>NZ_WNKG01000009.1 GCF_010119245.1 Cyclobacterium salsum | reverse complement strand
TTCTTATATCCCTTATATGGTTCAATTTTTTAAATCCTATAAGGCATGTAAGTGCACATAAGTATTTTCGCGCACCCTTCCATGTTCTTATATCCCTTATATGGTTCAATTTTTTAAATCCTATAAGGCATGTAAGTGCACATAAGTATTTTCGCGCACCCTTCCATGTTCTTATATCCCTTATATGGTTCAATTTTTTAAATCCTATAAGGCATGTAAGTGCACATAAGTATTTTCGCGCACCCTTCCATGTTCTTATATCCCTTATATGGTTCAATATTTTAAATCCTATAAGGCATGTAAGTGCACATAAGTATTTTCGCGCACCCTTCCATGTTCTTATATCCCTTATATGGTTCAATATTTTAAATCCTATAAGGCATGTAAGTGCACATAGGTATTTTCGTGCTCCCTTCCATGTCCTTATGTCCCTTATGTGGTTCAATTTTTTAAACCTTTTAAGTGCGTGTAAGCTGTTTATACCCTACCTTCACCTCCATGTTATGGGTTACCTGTGCGGTCATCCGCAATTCACAACATCAAATTCTGGCGGTGCAACGGTCCGAAAAGATGCGCATGCCCCTCAAATGGGAATTTCCCGGTGGAAAAGTGGAAGCGGGAGAGACCGAGGAAGAAGCCCTGATCCGGGAAATTCAGGAGGAACTGGGGCTGAACATCCAAGTGGAAAAAAGAATGCAGCCCGTGCACCACGATTACGGAGACCTTGCCATTTGCCTGGTGCCCTTTTGGGCAAGAACCCGTGCCGTAGCTCCCATCCTGATGGAACATACCGCTTATCGCTGGATGCCGCCAGAGCTCCTGCCGGACCTGGACTGGGCAGCAGCAGATATACCAATAGTAAGACAGATTCAGGAAGCAAAGGCTTGGCTTTTTTAAGGAAAAATAGGTAACTTTTACATCGGTACCAACAAACCTCAACCAAACCCCCTTCCCATGGATCCCTACACCTCTTTCCAAATTCCTTCCGGAGATCGACCCAAATACACGGGCAAAAAACTGGTCATGCTTTCCCCTGACACCAATATGAAAAAGATCGATGAGGAAGCCACAGGAGCGGCCCTTCGGCTGGCCCCCTCCAGTGCCTATCGTAGCCATGAGGAAGATTATCAGAAAGCCTTTACAGAAGGAGACGGAATCGTATTCGAGAAGTTCAGGGTAGCCGTAATCAACGCCAACCACGACGAGCAGATCAAATCCCTGCTCTACTCTCAAAGAAGTTTTCAATACGAGGAACCCGAACGCTATTTGTATGCCCTGGAAAGAGCGCGCAGCAGTAGCTTATTGTGGCAATTTATATGCCGAATCTTTGGGATAAAGAAAGATCCACCCGTTGCTGACCCCGGTCCCATACCCAAAGACCCGCCTCCGGAGCCGCCTCCGATTTTTGAAAATACAGGAGAAGCTTATTGGGGTTTAAATGCCCTCGGGGCCTTGCCTGGTTCCTTTACCGGCAAAGGGGTAAAGGTAGCGGTGCTGGATACCGGCATGTACCTGGCCCACCCGGACTTTGCGGGAAGAGAGGTCGTGGCGAAATCCTTTATACAGGGAGAAACAGTGGATGATGCGCATGGCCACGGGACCCACTGCGCCGGTATCTCTGTCGGAGGAGTTCGGGGCAATAGCGGCATCCGCTACGGGACCGCCTCGGATGCTGGCTTGTACGTAGGGAAGGTGCTTTCCAATGAGGGGGTAGGCAGTGATAGCGGTATCCTGGCAGGAATGGAATGGGCGGTGTCAGAGGGCTGCAGCGTGATCTCCATGTCTCTGGGTGCTTCGGTAGAGGAAGACAGCCGTTATTCCAATATTTACAACGAGCTTGCTGGTATAGCCATGGATATGGGTACCCTGATTATTGCCGCTGCCGGAAACGACAGCCGCCGCAGTCAGGGACTGATCCGGGCTGTCAATCATCCGGGCAACTGTCCCAATATCATGGCCGTAGGGGCCTTGGACCGCCGTTCGAATGTAGCCGATTTTTCCTGTGGGGGCCTGAACCCCGATGGAGGGCTGGTGGATATTGCCGGGCCCGGAGTAGAAATATTCAGTTCCTGGAAACTTCCCCAGGAATATGCCATTATTAGCGGTACCAGCATGGCCACCCCCTTTGTTGCGGGTGTGGCGGCGCAGTTGCGGGAGGCCTTTCCCGAAGCTACTGCCCGGGAGATATGGGACAAGCTGGTAAGCCAGGCCAGGCCTTTGCCCTTACCCGGACGTGATGTAGGGGCCGGTCTGGTACAGTCTCCCCTGCAAAATGAGGAACAGCCATGAAGCGAAACTTTATCGCATCTATCGAGCGCGGATCGGAGTCACAAATAGAGCAGATCGCAAAAAGCCTGCAGGATAGGGGCTGCACCATCCATCGCATTTTGAAGCTGGCGGGTATCATCAGCGGCTGCAGTTCCGGAATGGAAAAAGACCTACAGGAACTCAAAATCCAGGGCATCCGCCATATCGAAGAAGACCGGCAGGTCCGGGCTTTGGGAGGGGAGGAGTAATCCCGGCGATGTTTTTTTGGCTATTTCTTACCGAAATGGATGCCCTGGGCCATATCGCTTTTCTGCCGGCAGTTTCATGGCTACCTGGAGCGGTAATCATTTTAGCATCCCACCGTATCCAGGTGGTGCTGGTTGCCATAGGATGGATGCTACACGCGAAAAAGGGACCCTCCCTTATCCTGAAATACCTTAGTAAAGGAAAATGAAAATAGTAGTTGGCCTCCTCTGGATTTTATTTATATTTAGGGAGTTTCGGTATAGATCCATAAGGAAACTAACCGCAATGGCTCCGATTAGCCACTAGTGATGTGGCATTTAAAACCAATAAAATTGACAAGACTATCAAAAACATTTTTCATTTTCATTTTAGTGACCCTAGCGACTGCTTGCGGAAATTCAGAAACTGAATCGAATGAACCACAGAATTCAGAAACCACAAACATAGAGATTCCGGATCGTCTGGGTTTCACCTTTTCTCCAGACAGGTCACCAATTTGGATTTACGATCATAACAAAAGTCTTCCACAACAAAACAGAAAAGTTGACTCCGATACGCTTCAACCACAGGTACTGATCGACCTAATCAATTCAACAAAAGGAGGTGATACAGTCCGACTTGAACTTAAAGGAATTTCGAACGATACGGTGTTTCTAAAAATCCATAATAGCGAAATACTGACTCAACAAATGGGATCAGCAGGGGCAGACGATTATCTTTCTACGGCCACATTCACCTTGACCGAATTAGAAAAGGTGAAATATGTGAACTTCGACTTTGAGGTTGGTGATCATGCTTCACCAGGAACCTACAGTAGAGAATACTATATTGATCGACATGAAAGAAATGAAAAATTAAAAACGCCACAACAAATAAACGCAAGTCGGCACTAACCCTGCTCTGGTAGACGGAGAAACTTTTCGTTTCTTTGCAACACCAAGGACGAAGCCGCTCTAAGTCTTATTCAAACTGTTGACAACAAGCAAAAAAAGAATAAATAGGTATAATTTTAAAAGGAACGATGAAAATCAACGTAAGACACACAATTTTGGTACTATTCTCAGCAGTACTTTTTAGTTGTGAAAATGAAGAAATTCCTTCAAATACACTTTTTGTGAAGGAGATAAGTGATCCTACATTTTATAAAGATTTGTTCGAATATGAAAATGGCTACCTGGTAAAATTCAACAGACTTTTTGGTGAACGGATTGAAACCACTACTCAGTTTCAATATTCAGGCCACCAGTTATCGAGAGTTGAAATAAAAAGAGATCAAGGCTTGGAACAGATTATTGAGTTATCTTATGGAGAGAATGGTTTCAGAAAAGAAGAAAAGGCGACGACGAAGCAAAATGGTGATATCACAGAAATCAGAGTTGGGTTATTTAGCTATAAAGATGGAATGATTAAGTCAATCAAGTATTCTTATGAGGGTGTCGATCATAAAGCAACAGAAACCGTATTCGAGTGGATCAATGGCAATATTACTCAGATGGATTTTTATTTAATTGATGGTGAATACACTTATCTGACGAGCAGTAGAACGATGACTTATGATGATAAAAGGAATTTTTCTAACCAAGATATAGGCTTTATTTACAGGGTAATGAGCGGGGAGGAAACCATTGTTTCAAAAAATAATGTAATAGAGGAATTTGAAGATGTCGGGGATTTAATTATTAACAGAGGAAGATACAACTTCACGTATAACAATGAAGGATATCCGATTGGATATATCCAGACAGTTGGTTCGCAAGAATATAACCCTGTTCAAATAAACTATAAATGATTAAGCCTGATAGTGGTGAATGGCAATTGTTTTGCACCATTTGGACATAAGCTGACGGGTAGTCATAATTTTGCTTCCTGGTTTTGTTGAACCAGTTTGCTGGTGGCCCCTTTTAGTCAAAATATATCCCCCTACTGATCCGCAACACTCACGGTTGCCTAACCAAACATTTTTCTCCTTACCCGCCCTTTCCTGATGACATTTTACGCGCTTTTCGATGACTAAGTAAAGTTGTTCTAATTCGCTGAAATGATGATAAAAATGGCAACAAAATTACAATGGAAATGGAAAGGCCTTGTGCTGGCCAGCCTGATAAGTGTTAGCTGTGATACCGAAGATAGGGACCCTGAGCATCAGGGCGAGGTGACGCTCTCTTCGCCTACGGTCGAACCGGACGGAAGTCTCTCGCTCAATGCCACTGCAGGGTTTGAAGCGGAAATTACCGGCCTGGAGGGCAGCCCATCTCTTCGTTACGAATGGTCCCTGGCAGCCGGCAGGAGCACATTGATCGTGGAAAATCAAGAAATGGGCCACCAATGAAATTTACCGGCCATCAGATTACCGTTTTGAAAAGTGAAAATAAGGCGGCATATTCAGGATCAAAATACCAGCAATATGAACCCAATACCTCTCTTTCTCTTCCTTGTACTGATTTCTCTGCCCTGTTTTAGCCAAAACCCCCTTGTTATCGACGATACCCACAAGACCGAAACGATCGTCGAGACCATCCCCATTGATTCCGTTTGGGCAGGGCATCCGGTAGGCTTTTCCCTGCTTACCCATAAGGACAGGCAGTATATCGCCTACTACAATGCCAACCGCAACATGGTCGTAGGTCAGCGAAACCTCAGCGATCCGGAATTTGACCTGCACGAGATGCCGGCCACCTCCCGGAAAACGCATGGAGGTACCAGTACCGTGCTGGGCTGGGATAGTCATAATTCGGTGACCCTCGGCATCGACAAGGAGGGATTCATCCACTTGTCGGGAAACATGCACGTCCATCCCATCACCTATTTCCGCAGCACTAAGCCAAACGATATTTCCACTCTGCAGCAACACATGGAGATGGTGGGCGAAAATGAAAAAAGGGCCACCTACCCGCATTTTATGAACACCAAAGAGGGCGAGTTACTTTTTCATTACCGGGATGGAGGCAGTGGTAACGGCAACGAGATCTACAATATTTACAACTGCGGCACCAAAGAATGGACGCGTTTACTGGACACCCCGCTAACGGACGGGCAGGGAGACATGAACGCCTACCAGAGCCAGCCCACCTTGCTGAAGGACGGTTGGTACCATGTCTACTGGGTCTGGCGCGACACCCCCGATTGCTCCACCAATCATGACCTTTCCTATATGAAAAGCCCGGACCTGAAAAACTGGTACAACGCTTTCGGGGAACAGATCGCTATGCCTGCCACCCTTGATAACAAGTCCCTGATTGTGGATCCCATTCCGGTGAAAGGGGGGATCATTAACCTGGCCGCCCGGATGGTGCTGGATGAAAACAACCTGCCCGTTTTCGCCTATCACAAATACGATACCCAAGGTAACCTGCAGTTTTACACGGCCCAACTAAAAGCAAATGGCTGGAATTACCGGCAGATTACCGAATGGGATTACCGCTGGGAATTTTCCGGGAACGGTAGCATCAATAGCGAAGTGCGTATCAAGGACTTTAAGAAGCGTGCCGATGGGTATTACGAATTGGGATACTGGCATATCAAGCACGGTCATGGTACGATCTTGTTAAACGATAATTTTGAAAATGTGGGGAAGGTACTGAAACCCGCACCGTTTGACGAGCAACTGGAGGTAGCAGGCACTTTCCCAGGGCTGGAGGTGCGTACCGGTGGAGATATCGGGCAGGCAGCAGAAAAGGGTATTCGGTATGTGTTGAAATGGGAAACCCTGAACCGGAACCGCGACCGCCCCCGGGAAAAACCCTGGCCAGCACCCAGCCAGCTTTATTTATACAAACTAAAGCAAAGCGATTAAAGCCGGAGGGGTACTCACCAGGTATCCCAAAGGACTTCTGAACCCAAGCATCCGGCCTCGGAACCCCTGCACTTCGATCCGAAACTGCAAGGATCAGCCTTGGAGGCTCTCGTTCGAATAAAATAGATTTTAATTAGTTGCGTTTGAGGAGGAAGTTGATTTGTGCGTAAGCAATGAAGGAAAAATAATTTCGTGAAAGGTCTTCCTCCTACCCCTGTATTCATTTATTGATTTCGGTCCAGCTCGATCTTTTTTATTTCCAACCGAAAATCTTCTGCCTTTTTATTTCCTATCAAAAACCGTATTTCCTGAATGGTATCGGCAGAAAAGTTGGGCAAATCCAGTTTTTTCCCACGAAATACCGGTTCCATTTCATTCAAGGGAACCTCCACGGTTTCCCAGTCCCCGGTGGTTTGGAAAGTGTATATATAAGAAGCTTTGTCTTTTAGACTGGATTTCATCCTAAATTGATAGGCCTTTCCATCCCCCTTCAATAAAACAAGTGCTTTTTTATATCCTTTAATGGTTTTTGTGGAAAAATGATATTGCAGGGAGGCAAAGCCACCGTTGTTTTCCAGGGAGACCGTTCCTTTAAAAATAGCATTACCCTCAGGGCTTCTTTCAAGCTTACTACTGGAATTACCCCCCATCACCCCATCGTTCTCTATTTCCCAAGCCGACCAGTCATCGGAAGCACTAAAATCAAATAAAAGTAATTTGCTCACCATCATTGCCATTAATACAAGTTGCCACATTTTTTCTTTTAAAGTTAAGGTATATTCCAGTAAATCAAGATCATTATGCAGGAATCCATGCAAATCGGGCAACAGTGGGGCATGAAACCCGGAGAGAAAATCACAAAAAAATGAAGGAAAAGGGAATTCTGTTATGACCGGCATCAATAACCTTTGAATTTATGGCCTTTTTTCTTATATTAATTTTACTCGTTTTAATAAAGAATCATAAGTAATAAAGAATCATAGCTAAAACTTGATTTTACGAATACTTTGAAATCATTTCTTACCCACCCACCAGGATATGGATCTGTATGAATTACAATTATCGAATCCGAAGCTTTTTCCTCAATTTTCTGTAAAAGATACGCTCGTTTTATATTACACTTGCCCCCAGCGAGATGAGATAATGCAACTCTACTCCAAGCATACCCAGATCCTTTTTACATTAAGCGGGAAACGGATTCAAAAACACGGTGATCAATTATGGGTTCACAGTTCTGAAAAAGGCGGGTTGGTAAAAAAATGTGCTTTTTTACAGGAACTACCTGCCGATTATAGTGGATGGGACACATTGGTGTTTTACATGAAAGATGATTACCTCAGGTTTATATTTGAGGAGTTCAGATCCTATTTGTCCCTGACTGATTTACCTGAACCAGGTAAGGAAATGATCGAAATGTTTGAGATAGACGAGCAAATCAGGAGTTGTTATACCAGCTTCCTCCCCTACTTTGGAAATAATAAACCAATTCCGGAGAGTGTACTTGAAAATAAGTTCAAAGAATTACTTTTTAATATTTTCTCCAACCCAAAGAACAAACATATACTCGCCTATATCCTGAAAATTGTAGATCGCTATCAAACTCCGATTTGGGAAGTGATGGAAGAGAACTATTGGTACGATTTAAAAATGCAGGATTTTGCCAACCTTTCCAACAGAAGTTTGTCCACATTTAAGCGTGACTTTAAAAAGCACTACCAAACTACCCCGGGAAAATGGCTTACAAACCGAAGGCTGGAAAGAGCAAAAGCTTTTTTGGAAACCACCGATAAAACAATTGGCCAGGTAGTCTATGAATGCGGATTTGAAAATATATCCCATTTCAGCAGGGTTTTCAAGAAAAAATTCAATATCTCTCCTTCAGCGTTTCAGAAGCAAGGGCCCAATTAAGTAAAGATTCTGAACTTTTCGGAAAAGCCTCGAAATCGGAGAGCGTGGACGGCTAAGCAAAGATTTTGATCTTCTGAGAAAAGCCTGTATATCATTGATTTATTAAATTACAGACTGAAAAGGTAACCAATCATTGGGAATTCCTTCCCAAGATCAACAAGGTTGATTTTAAATTAGGGGTTCTCGTTTGAAGGTGCCTCTATAAATTGATCTTTAACTTTCTAAATCGGGGCTGCCAGAGTAATATTGGATATATGTCCATAAGAAGGAGAGGCAAGTTATCTATGGTGCCTGTATATGTAAGGATTCAGGTCTGTTTACTAGGATACACTATCAGTTGAGAGACAGAGGTTAAAAACCAACGGGATAGTGGCCAGGGTCTCTAGTAGGATTTTTTACCTAAGTACACCAGGCTTTTCTGGATCATTCAATCACAGACTTGTCAGCGTCCAATAAATAAATTACAAACAATATCAAACCAGTATAACTATGAAATCTACCATATCCATCAACCGTTTGGAAGAAAAACTAAACGGAGAGATCATCCTTCCAGCGGATGATAATTACGATGAGGCACGTACCATTTACAATGCCATGATTGACAAATATCCTTTAGTCATTGTGAAATGCAAAAACAAGGATGATGTAATCACATCGGTAAATTATGCCCGGGAAGAAGGGATAGAAGTATCCATTCGCGGCGGCGGGCACAGCGGCCCTGGCCTTGCACTGGTAGATGACGGACTGGTGATTGATCTCTCGCCTATGAAAGGTATCCAGGTTAATGCCGAAAATAGAACAGTCCGAGTGGAGCCCGGCTGTACCTGGGGAGAAGTGGATGCCGCCACGCATGAGTTCGGTCTGGCAACGGTGAGCGGGGTCAATTCTACAACCGGTGTGGCAGGACTGACACTAGGCGGCGGCCACGGATACCTCACCCGTAAATATGGCCTCACCATTGATAACCTCATCAGCGCGGACGTAGTGCTTGCCAATGGAAAAATTGTGCATGCAAATGAAAGGGAAAACGCAGATCTATTTTGGGCATTGCGTGGTGGGGGCGGCAATTTTGGAGTTGTAACTTCATTTGAATACCGACTACATCCCGTGAAAAATGTAATTGCAGGACCCATGTTTTGGCCCATAGACCAGCTTGAAACCACCATGAAGTGGTACCGCGACTGGCTGCCTGAAATGCCGGATGATCTATATGCTTTCTATCTAATAGCGGAAGTGGCAGCCGGTGATCCTTTTCCGGAAGAGATTCATGGTAAAAAAGTGTGCGGCCTGTTGTGGAGCTTTACCGGCCCGAAGGACCAGTTTGAAGGATATGTGCAACAGGCCCGTGATGTAGCCAAGCCTTTGTTTGAATTTACCGGAGAAATGCCTTATCCCGCCCTTCAATCCATGTTCGATGGCCTTTATCCCACGGGCCACCAATGGTATTGGAAAGGTGATTTTGTCAAAGAATTGAGTGATGAAGCCATTCAAGAACACCTGAAATTTTCCAATGTCCCCACTCCTCTATCTACCATGCATCTCTACCCAATAGACGGTGCTGTACACAGGGTTGGAAAAGATGAAACGGCCTGGAGTAAGCGTGATGCACAGTGGTCGATGGTGATCGTGGGTGTAGATCCCGATTCTGAAAATGCTCAAAAAATAAAAACCTGGGCACGGGACTATTGGAAAGCAGTGCATCCACACACACTTGGCGGATCCTATGTCAATTTTATGATGGAAGAAGGTCAGGATCGTGTTGAGGCTTCTTACGGTGATAACTACAAGCGACTGCAGAAAGTTAAAGCAAAATATGACCCTGATAATTTTTTCCACATCAACCAGAATATCAAGCCGGGGTAAACCATAATAAGGATATGGATATGATCATAAAAACAGTAATTGCAAAGTCACTTCTCACTGTGCTAATAATCATTTCAGTCAATTTGGAGCAGGGTGCAGCTCAGTCAGCAGATTGCATTTCTGATATTTACACTGCAGAAATCAACGATACGTCGTTTCACTACATAGAATGCGGTGAAGGAGAACCGGTGGTATTGGTGCACGGAACCCTGGGAGATTACAGGACATGGATTGGTCAAATACAACCTTTGTCACAGAATTACAAAGTGATTTCCTACAGTCGGCGCTACCACTATCCCAATCCCTGGCCCATAGATGCCTCAGATTTTTCGGTAAACATTCATGCCGAAGACCTTGCCGCTTTCATACAGTCATTAGATCTGGGTAAAGTCCATCTGGTTGGTCATTCGTATGGAGCGTATACGTCGCTGATGGTTGCACGGGATTATCCAGAACTCGTTCGCAGTGTGACGCTGGGTGAACCTCCCGTAATGCCTTTATTAAACTCAACATCTCATGGGAAATCTGTTTATCAAAACTTTATAAAAAATTCAGTAATCCCCTCCCATAACGCATTTCAAAACGGGGAAATAGAGGAGGGTGTTAAGCTCTTTATCAACGGGGTTCTGGGAGAAGGTGCATACACAAATATTCCGCCTATTGGCCATATCACTATGCTTCAAAACGCCAGGGAATTGATGGGGGAAATGAATGGTATTAATACAAAAGATGAAGATTCTTTCCCGGTTTTTACGTGCAATGAAGCTGAACAAATGACGATGCCGGTCCTGTTAGTGGAAGGAGAAAGAAGTCCCGAAATGTTTGGTTTAATTCATGATCACCTGGAGCGGTGCTTCCAGGACGTTGATCGAGCTTTCATTCCAGACGCTTCACACGATTTGAAAATCCAGGAGCCTAATGCTTTTAGTGACATTGTTATAGCACATTTACAAAATCTTAAAATGCAAACCGAATGAAAAGGATTACCCTCTTATTAACGATATGTTTTCTTTCCAATTTTGCTGTAGCGCAGCAGCCTGAAGGAAAAGTTGTTATTGAAAATCTTTACTCCAACAATTTAGAAAATTCTGATGGAAATAATCCGACCAGAAGAGTCAGTGTTTATCTGCCAGCCGGATATGACGAAAGTAATCAGAACTATCCTGTCATCTATTACTTACATGGCTTCACTCAAAGTGATAGTCTTTCCTATGTTGGGTATGATATAAAAAATCAATTAGATAAGGCGATAGCTATTGGTAAGATTCGACCCATAATATTTGTTATCCCTGATCAGAAAACTAAAGATGGGGGTAGCTTTTACAAAAACTCTTCACTAAAGGGAAATTGGGCAACTTTCACATCAAGAGATTTGGTAAAGCTTATTGATGAAAACTATCGAACTATCCCCGATCGAGATAACCGGGGTATCACAGGCTTCTCAATGGGAGGATTTGGAGCTTTGAAGTTAGGAATGCAATATCCAGAGGTATTTGGGGCAGTATATTCACTATCAGGCGGTGGTGGGTTTTTAGAGGGGGTGTTTGGTGTACATGGAAATGCATGGAGAATAATATCAAATTTGCAATCTTTAGAAGAACTGCAATCCTTTAACGAATATTTTACTGATGAATTTTATGCAAAAGTATTAGTCGCTATGGCACGTTCCATATCTCCTAACCCTTCCAACCCCCCATTTTATGCCGACTTTCCTTACACATATGTAAATAATCAGTTGTCAGTTAATTTTGATGTACTAAAAGTATGGGAGGAAAACTTTCCATTAGGAATGGTTGACAAATATATTGAAAACGTAAAAAAATTGAATGCTTTGAAAATTGATTGGGGAAGAAATGATGAAGTTGATAATGTCATTATTACCAGCAAACTATTTAGTAAGAAGCTCGAACGATTGGGGATTAATCATTACGCTGAGGAGTTTATAGGAACTCATGGAAACAAGCTTTGGACTGATGATGGAAGAGTGTTGAATGACATGCTTCCGTTTTTCGATCGCTACTTGGAATTCGAATAAACTGAAGGTTATAACGCTTCAGAAAATCCCAAACACCCTTAAAGGACCTACGCTTCTTATACTCGGGGTTATGGAGCAAATATTGTAAAACCTTAAAAATTTGAAAAAATGAAGTGGTTAATCATTATAGCTATTTTACCTATTCTTGGTTGTAGTCAACCATCCGAACAATTATCTATGGGTGAAATCGAACAAATAAAAGGCGATATCATTGAGCGTTCGGAAAAACATGCAAGTGATTTGGAAAATATGGATTTTGAATCTGTTATGACATTTTATGCAGAAGACCTTATAGGCTTTGGAGATGGGTATTACTGGGGAGACTATTTGACGATGGACGGAATCTGGAGAGACCTTCTTGGAGAAGGGGGCTGGAAGAAAATATTGAAATGGGATTTACAAACCCATAAAGTTCATGTGTTTTCAAGAGATGCTGCTTCCTATTTGGTTGAATTTGACCATGAGCATTTAGACGATAAAGGTGATACGGTCCGGAGTAGCGGTTGCTTTACTTACGGAATGCAGAAAATTGATGGAGAATGGAAAGCAGTGACTGCACATGTTTCCCATACTCCTTTTAGAACGGATGATGATAAATGGTGGTCAAAATACGCACCTTCGAATAGGGATAAATAGAAATGAAACCAAAAGACCTTTTACGGCATTTTAAAAAAAATAGCGTATGAAAAAGCAATTTAAAATTATGGGAATCCTGATTTTCGCTATATCCATAATTTATGGATTCAAGAGCCTAACCAGCCCTGTTGAGGTAATGTCTATTGGAGTTATTGTTTCTGATTTAGATGAATCCTATAAATTCTATACCGATATTATTGGGATGGTAAAAGAGGACACGTATCACCAGTCGAGTGAAACATCTACTAAATATGGGGTTAATAGCGGAAAGGAGTTTAATATTATTAATTTGAGAATGCAGTGTGATGGTTATTCCTTAAAATACAAACTCAATAAAACCAAAGGTAACTTGCCGGAGATCCCATTTAGCAATGAAAAAGAATATTATGGTTTTGAAAGAATAGGTTCAAGTTATTTCTCTATTGATGTCAAGAATGTTGAGCCTTATATTGAAAGATTAGACAAAAATCATATTAAATATAAGTTAGCCGTCCTTCCGAATGATCGGAAAATCATCCTTGTTCATGACCCTGATGGCGTGCTTTTGGAAATAAGAGGATTTTAGGTGATCCAATGATGATAAAATGAACCATTTTGAATCAGTTATGGAAGGGAAAGTGGTAAAAATGGCAGTCCGGATTTTTGTTGGACCGAAAAGCAGTCCGTTTTTGGTGAAAAAGGGCATTGTTTAGGTTCAAAAATCGAGTTCCGAACTGGAACGTTGAATAAATAACTCAGGTTTAAAAGTGTTGTCTTTTGCCATTGCAAATGGTCTTTTGAAGATTGCGTTACTCAGTTAGTGTAGATTCTCAAACAGAAGGGTGAAGTGAATACTAGCGCCAGCGGAGTCTCTTCTGTCAATCTGCGGTCGATCGCGTGACCCAATCTACAGAAGCGGTAAGCTTGCTTGGTATGCCATTCAGGTCCAACCCCTTCCAACGACCATTCACCACCTCATTTCCATGTGGTTTACCAGGACAATGAAGCCTTGATTGACATTAAAACGTTAGAAATATTAGAAGGTCATTTGCCGAAAAGAGCCAAGACCTGAACGATTGAATGGGCAATAGAACACAGAGATGAGTTATTAGAAAATTGGCAAAAAGCCAGAAGTCGTGAGCCGCTAAATAAAATTGAACCGTTAGATTAAAATTTTATAGATATGATAAGTATAACAAAATTTAAAATACTGGATGGTAAAAAAATTCATTTTAATTTCAGCGATCAATCGGAAAAAACCATCGATTTCGCCCCGTTTATCGGAGAAGATAAGTTAAGTAAACCCCTGTCAGATCCAGATTATTTCCGAACGGTTGCGCTTTATGAGCATGGAGCGAATTGAATCCGGGGACATCCAAAATGACAAATACTTAAACTAGTAATCAGGCCATCAGCCCTAAAGCATAGGAATTGATTCACCAACCTGCATTCCTTAAAACCAACTAACCCTAACGCTTCTTCCCATTTAAATCGTATTTGAAATTTATTTTTTTATGCTTCATTTTCTTTTTATTATTAAATTTTATCCTTAAAATTACCATCTCGTCAAGCAGCAATTATACCTAAAACCGGCTATTTCTCAGAATTAGTAGATTAATTCATCATTTTAGTATTCTGGCATTCATATTCCAGCAATAGGAGGAAATCTATGTCTTGTCCTATAAATATTTTAATCCTTACATTTAAAAAATCATTTAATTGGAAAAGAATGTAAAATATATTAATAAGATAAAAAACACTCTTTTCAGCAGGTATGATTTAGTATAAACATCGTTAAAGATTATTTTTTATGCTATTTGAAGAAACTCAGTTCAAAAATAATTAATCAAATAGTTAAAATTGCAGGCCTATGTAAAAAAGTCTCATCTGTAAAAAAGGCGTCGTAAACTAGATGCCCTTTTCCACAAGCCAGGCCAACCATGCCTGAAGATCTATTTGCCTTTTAAGTGTTCACTTTAAACAAACTTAAATTCTACCACATCATGAAAAAACCACTACTCAGGGAGTATGTTTCAAGCCTTGTATTGCTGATGGCTTTACAGCTGTTCTACCCCTTTTTACCTAAAAGTCATGCCCATACCGTTTTTGAGGAACTAAACGGCTCGCTTGTTTCGCTCGAACGAAACGGTCTGAAAGGGCAGCAAATGGCCGATGTTACGGTCACGGGTACCGTGTCGGATCCTAACGGAGACCCCATTCCCGGGGCAACCGTTTCTTTGCCCGGAACGACCATCGGAACCGCCACCGATTTGGATGGAAACTATTCATTGACCGTACCTGAAGGCTCTGAAATTGTATTTTCCTTTATTGGTTTTGAGAGCCAGCGGGTCGCTATCGGTGATCGTTCTATCATCAATGTAACCTTGGTGGAGTCCACGTCTTCCCTGGAAGAGGTAGTGGTAGTAGGCTTTGGTACCCAAAAGAGAGCCAATGTCACTGGTGCCGTAAGTACCGTCGCAGGCGAGGATCTGGCCAGGCGTCCGGTGTTGAATACCGCAGCGGCCCTGCAGGGCACCACACCTGGATTGAGCATTCAGAATAATGGCGGAGCACCGGGAGATGAAAGTACCAGCATTCGGATCAGGGGAGTGGGTACGCTAAATAACTCCAACCCACTGGTTTTGGTAGACGGTGTAGAGCAATCGCTCAGCACGGTGGAACCCACCAATATTGAAACCATTACGGTGCTAAAAGATGCCGCCTCCTCAGCCATATATGGATCCAGAGCAGCCAACGGCGTGATTCTGGTGACTACCAAAAGAGGGGCCGAGAGTGGGGTCTCTATCAACTACAACAATTTTGTAGGCTGGCAAAACCCGAATTTCTTCCCCGAGCCAACAGATCCCGTGACCTGGATGAGGTTAGAAAACGAGGCCCAGGCCAATGTAGGAGCGAACCCCACCTACAGCGAAGAGTATATTGAAAATGTAGCTGCCGGTACCAATCCGCTGGAATTCCCATTTGCAGACTATGAGGGAGGTATTTTTAATCCAAATGCCTTCCAGCAAAGACACTCCCTGTCGCTTTCCAGCGGTGGTGAGACCGGAAGGGTATTTGCTTCCATCAATTATGCCGATACAGATGGTATCCTCCAAAACTTTAATAATAAGCAGGTCACCATGCGTATCAATTCTGACTTGTATGCTACGGACAAGCTGACAATAAAGACCAATCTGATGTATCGGAATCGTGGCTTTAGCGGCCCGGGTTTTACAGGCCAGCGGATCACGCAGGCATTACTCCACATTAACCGAAACATTGTCATGGAATACCCGGACGGGACGTATGATTTGGTATCGGGTCAGTGGAATGCCCGTGCCATGGCAAAAGAGGGAGAAACCAGCCGGATCAGTGATGATGTTTTTGGTCAGTTGGGATTTGCCTATACAATCAATGACGCCTTGTCTCTGGAAGGAAACGTAACGCTCAATACCACGGCAACCGATGGGTTTGTGTTTCAGAATAGCCTTGCCGGTATGCGAAATTACGTGACCGGTGAATTGGTAAATGTGGGGGGCTGGTTTGCCACTTCCGTGCTCACCGAAAGTCAGGAAAACCGCAGAGAGCTTAGTCAACGTTTGTACCTGAATTATGACGAGTCATTTGGTAAGCACAGCATTCAGGGCACGGCGGGGTATGAGGAAATTTACAACCGGTATAAAGAAATTTCCGCCTCCCGGGATAATTTTTTCAGCAATGACCTCCGGGATATCAATGCCGGAGACATCCAAAACCAACGAACCGGAGGCTATTCCGAAGAGTGGAGGCTACGGTCTTTCTTCGGTAGGGCTAACTACACCTATGATGACCGATACATGTTCCAAGCCAACGTCAGGTATGATGGATCCTCCCGATTCGGAGAAGGAAACCGATGGGGGATTTTCCCTTCGTTCTCTGTGGGATGGCGGATTTCTGAAGAAAATTTCATGAGAGATCAGGGTTTATTCAGCGATTTGAGATTACGAGGATCCTGGGGACAGCTAGGAAATCAACGGATTGGCCTCTACAGGTACCTCAACACTTACAACCTGAATAACGGGTACCAGTTTAACAATAACCTGGTACCAGGTACCGCTATCACCCGGGCAGGGAACCCCGATATTACCTGGGAAACAACCACCATGAGCAATGTAGGCTTGGATATGGGTTTTCTGGATGACCGGATCGAGGTCATCGCAGAGTATTTTTACAAATACACCGACGATATTCTGATCGAATTACCCATACCCAGGACCATTGGATACAGTCCGCCCGTACAAAATGCGGCAGCCGTTTCCAATAAGGGCTGGGAACTTGCGGTTAACTATAATAGCATCCCCACGATGGATAATGGCTTTCAATATTCGATTGGGTTAAACTTTTCGGACGTAGTTAATAAGATTGAAGACCTGAAGGGAACGGGCCCCTTTTTCCCGGACAAATTTACCGTTTGGACAGAGGGTGAATCCATCAATTCCCTGAGGGGTTTGAAATCTCCGGGCATTTATCGTACCCAAGAGGATTTAGATAATTATCCCGCCACGATTTTCCCAACGGTGACGATCGGAGATATTATTTATGAAGATTTAAATGGAGACGGGGTGATCTCCCAATCCCTCTATCCCGCAGGTGACCAGTATATTATGGGGAATGAAGATCCGCGATACGAGTTTGGGGTTCGGTTTAGTGCCTCTTACAAGGGTTTTGATTTCTCCATGTTTTGGCAGGGAGTGCTTCGCCAGCAGCATTCGCTTGACGGGGCATTGATGGAAGGACCGAATTATACGAATTTCATTCCGGTGACCATGGCCAGAGAGGCCTTTCACCCGGAAAGAAATCCCAACGGTACCTGGCCCATGGTGAGATCGGGTAATTCTGCCAATTTAATGGAGTCCGATTTCTGGTTGCAAAACACCAGTTACCTACGACTGAAAAATTTTCAGCTCGGGTATACCATTCCTCAAAATCTCGTCGCCAATCTGCGGGTGTACATTTCGGGTGAAAACATGCTGACCTTTACGGAAACAGAGTTGTTTGATCCGGAAACCCCCAGGGGCAGGAGTCAATTTTTCCCGCATAGCAGACTTTTCAGTGGTGGCGTAACCGTCGGATTTTAATCTTAAAAGCGAAAAGAAATGAACTTACTAAAAAATACTATAAAATATATTGGGCTGGGCTATTTGGCCTTAGGTATGTTTAGTTGTGACCAGGGGCTGGATTTGCTTCCTCCCGGGGAGGTCTCCGAGCTTATTTACTGGCAGCAGGAAAAGGATGCCCGACTTGCCGTTAACGGAATCTACGTGGAGCTGGATGGGCAATTGATGGTCAAGGAGCTGGATGGGGTTACGGACATTGGGTTCCGTGCTCCTTCTGGACCAGGTTCCCTTCACGATGTGTCCATGGGATCCTTTGATCCGGTTAATGCAGCCATTGGGTCTACCTGGGACAGGTATTTCCGGGGCGTGCAGCGTGCCAATAATGTCTTGGCAAATATTGATCGAATAGAACAGGGAAATGCGGAATTATTGGCCAGGTATGAAGCGGAGGCCCGATTTCTGCGCGCCTACTTTTATACGCAGTTGAGTAGCCTTTGGGGGGATGTGCCCTTGATTCTGGAACCGCTGGAAGTGACTGCACAAGTCGGCCGAACGGCCCGCTCAGAAGTGGTCGATTTTGTCATTGCTGAATTGGATCAAATCATTCAGGGTGAGCAATTGCCGCTGAGCTATGATCAGGATATCGGGAGAGCCACACTGGGAGCTGCTATGGCACTTAAAGCCAGGGTGGCTTACCGAAACGAAAGGTATGCGGTCGCCCGGGATGCTGCTCAAGCGGTGATGGATTTAGGGATTTATGAGTTATACCCGAACTATGAAGAATTATTTCAATACGCCGGCCAAAATTCTTCAGAAGTGATTTTTGACAGGCAGTACACGGTGGGTGGAGATACGTACAATGCCTTCTCATTTTCGGCCGCATCTATTGGAGGTGGATCCGTCGTGGAGCCCGTTCATAATTTGTTTTTAAAGTATGGGTATAAAGGCCCCGAAAACCCCGATGATCCCTTCGAAAACCTGGATCCCCGCTGGTCTTATACGAGCTACTATACCGGACAACCTATTGGTACGAGTACGTTTAATTCCCTTCCGGATAGCCCAACGGCTGACCGGGTAAGGTCTACGGAATTCTCCACCGTTCATGGATATAATCTCAAGAAATGGGTGGATTATGATGCGGATGAAAGCAATCCGAATACTGGTTCGATCAATATGATTTTAATCCGATATGCGGACGTGCTGTTGATGTATGCGGAATCAAAGATCGAATTGAATGAAATCGATGACTCTGTCTACGAGGCAATCAATAGCGTGAGGCAACGGCCAACCGTTGAAATGCCTCCCATTACTCCGGGCAAATCACAGGAAGAATTACGGGCCATCATCCGGGATGAACGAGCGGTAGAGTTGGCTTTTGAAGGCTTACGGCTGTTTGACATGAACCGATGGGAAATCGGAGAGGATAAAATTGGTTCCGTAGAAGGCCTTTACTACTTCAATGAGGAGAGTGGGGAATGGGATACCATAAACAGTGGTCTAAATCGCAATTTCCGGCCTGAAAGGGATTATTTATGGCCAATTCCACAGGCTGAAATGGATATTAATGATGTGATCACACAAAATCCCAACTATTAGGGGCATCCAAAAATACCCTGATTAAAACGGGGGATAAGCTAGATTAAAAAGCCACAAATGATCCATTTGTGGCTTTTTATATTGTATGATGACAGGTTTTAGTTCATTGCAGGC
Organism: Cyclobacterium salsum; assembly: GCF_010119245.1. Classification (GTDB taxonomy): domain Bacteria; phylum Bacteroidota; class Bacteroidia; order Cytophagales; family Cyclobacteriaceae; genus Cyclobacterium; species Cyclobacterium salsum. Next base: position 262,865 of record NZ_WNKG01000009.1, on the reverse strand, counting down.
GGTGCCGGAAGCATGTATGCTAGAGATGGAAGGATAAATCATTTCGGTAAAGCAAAGCAGTAGGCAATTGATGATAGGGAACCCTAGGCTTTATTTTGGTATTCAATAGCTTTACGAAGGGCAATGATTTCGGCTCTCAATTCTTTTATATCCCTGGAACCGGCAACCGGAGCATCTTTTTCCTCGGCATCACGACCGATGAAATAGGAGGCAAAAGTCGCCGTAAAATAGCCAAAAATGCTAAAACCAAAAACGGAAATTAAAAAACCCAAGCCGCGGCCTTCGGTAGTCATCGGACTGAATTCGTTGCCTGCTGTGATCACTTGTGTTGCGGTCCACCAGAGCGCAAGCCAATAACTGGAAAATCCCGGGTTTGGATTTTCTAATGCATACATTCCGGCCGCTCCGGAAAAGGTTACAAACAGGGTCGTAATCATCACATAGCCAAAGGCCCTGCGCTGCATGGTTTTGCCCAAGCTCCGCAGGCTTCTATTGAGCGAAGATACAATTCGAACGATCCGTATGCCCCGAAGACTACGTAACAGTCGCACAAAGCGGAAAACCCGAAATACCCGTAATGCGGGTATAAACAAGGAGATCGTAGTAAGCCAATTTTTTTTTAGGAAGGAGCGTTTTTCCGGGGCGAGTGAAATCTTTACCAGGAAATCAATAATAAATATGCCCCAAATACTAAAACTTACATACTCAAGAAACCTGTTTCTTCCCCATACCAGCTCAGTCACCAGTAGGACAAGCCAAACGAATCCTAGAAAAATCATTGGGCCATCAAGAAATCGTTCTACCGATTTGAGTAACCTATTCCGTTCATTTTTTATTTCGGCTTTCATACTTATGGTTTGTCTGATAAATAGAAGAACTAACGTTGTAACGTTTTAAACAGCTAAGCCCATGCCAGTGCCAGATTCATTAAGGTCAAATGGCAACAATCTCCGGCAGATCGTACCATAGCATTTTTAGTTATCCCTTACCGAATGACTACCAAGCATTGATAAAATTCCATTTTTTAACTAATTTAATTCCGTAATCCGGACAGAAGAATTGATGCAGGGAGAAGCGAAAATGTAAAAAAATACTAGTGATCTTGTCGATAGTTGCCAGAAGATTGCTATCAGGAAGACGTCAGACGCTACGGAAAACTAAAATTCAATAAAAATGGCTGAATTAAAGACAAAACAAAATGAGGATGATGTTCATGAATTTATTCACGGTTTTGCCGCTACCGAACAGAAGAAAAAGGACAGTTTTGAACTCTTAAAATTAATGCAGGATTTTACCGGCTTTGAACCCAAAATGTGGGGCAGTTCAATCATTGGATTTGGGAAATATCATTATAAGTCTGAAAGAAGCCGGCAGGAGGGTGACTGGCCGCTGGTGGGGTTCTCACCACGAAAAACCGCCATCTCCCTCTACGTTTATTCCGGTTGTCAGGGTCAGGAGGAATTGCTAAAGGGTTTGGGAAAATTCAAAATGGGAAAGGCCTGTATATATGTCAAGAAGCTCTCGGACATCAATCAGGAAACACTTAAAAAGTTGATCCAATCCACCATAGCATTCCTTCAATCCAAGCACGGTACCATGCCATGAAAAACAGTATTGTCCGCCCCCATTTATCAAAAGTGATGAAACCTGAACACTAAGAAGAACAAGACTCCCAAAGCGGAATGTTATAACAAATAATATTAAATTTGAAGTCAAATAAATAAATCCAGGTATGTCAATAACCAAAGAATTTGACTGAAAAGAACGGCATATGGAATTAGAAACGGTTGACAAAAACAAAATGATTTCACGATTTATTACCTACCTACCCCTGCATTTCTTGCTGCTGGGGAGCTTTTCATGCGCCGAAAAACAGCAGGAACCCTTCTCTTTTGTTCAACTATGCGATACGCAACTTGGAATGGGAGGGTATGAACACGATATCCAAACGTTCAAACAGGCTGTCAGCCAGATAAATGAATTGGAGGCGGATTTTGTGGTGATTTGCGGTGACCTGGTGCACAATGCCAGCGATAGTTCCTATACCGATTTTAAAACCATTCTGACCGGCCTAAACATCCCCAGTCATCTGGTTTCAGGAAATCATGACGTGGGTAATATCCCAACGGATACTACCCTTCAGTATTACCGGGAAACGATTGGCGATGATTACTACCAATTTGACCATAAAGAGCATTCATTTATGGTGACGAATACGCAACTTTGGAAAGTCGAGGTGGAAAATGAGTCGGAAAAACACCATACCTGGTTTGAAGAAACCCTCAATAATCTAGGCGAAAAGGAGAACCCCGTGTTTGTTTTAGGTCACTATCCTTTATACACGGAACGTCCGGATGAGGAAGATCACTATTATAACCTGCCAATGCCGACCCGAAAAAGAATATTGGAATTGTTTATGGAAAACAATGTAGTGGCCTACCTATCCGGGCACACGCATAAGTTGACGAAGAATACCTATGAACACATCCAACTGGTAAGTGGGGAGACCACGAGTAAGAATTTTGACGACAGACCGTTTGGCTTTCGGATTTGGCAGGTTTCTTCGGACAGCCTATCCAATCACTTTGTCCCCTTGAAATCGGTAGAAAGCGATTCGATACGGGTATCCCCGTCTAAATAGTTTGGCCGTCTTCCGATTGGCTTAGGGTGACCAAAGTTAGGGTCCTGCGCCTCGGTAAAAAATGGCTTACCTTCGCTGAATCCAAAAACTTTTTTTTGACAACTATCAGGAAAGAAATGAAGATCATCCTACAATCAATCGTCACTTGCCCGAACTGCGGACATCAGAAAGAAGAAACCATGCCTACAGCCGCCTGTGACTTTTTTTATGAATGCGAAAACTGTAAGGAATTAGTAAAGCCAAAACCAGGCGACTGTTGTGTCTATTGTAGTTATGGGACAATTAAGTGTCCACCCATACAGGCGGGTACAAATTGCTGCTAATGACGATGAATACGTTTCGATTTAAACGACGAAATCTGATTTCTGGCCCCCATCTATTGGGCTCACTGCTGATAATGGCGGGTTTGGTAGTCTTGATTAGTCCGGTCTTTTTCAGCACAGAGGATCCTTTGGGAAGGGTTTTCGCAGTAGGAGTTGGGGCTATACTTCTTGGACTCGTAATCGTTTCCTCATACAGAGGAACGCTTATTGATTTTTCAAGAAAGCGGACCAAAGACTATTATTCCATTTGCGGTTTTAAATTTGGTGATTGGACGGCGCTCCCGGATATTCTGACAGTAGAAGTTATTTCAGCCCACAAAAGGATTTCGAATACACCCAATGGAATAAGTCCAACGCTATCAGGGAAGGTAATCGAATTCCAAACGTTACTCTATTCAACAGCTTTTCAACCGCATCTTTCATTTGTTTATACAAATAGGAGGGAAGCCGTCAAGCAGGCAGGGAGGTTGGCTGCTGGTTTGAATGCCAATATGGTGCTTCGTATTCCCGAAAGATCCTAGGATACTAAAATTTTAACTAATCAGGCGAAAGAGAGACGGTTCGTTCTCTGGCTGCCAAGGGAAGCTTTTTGCCTTTTCTGAAACCAAAAGTCGAGTTAGAGAGTAAGTAGCATGCAGGAATTAATTAACTGGAAAACTGGATTAGATGCAATAGACAGGTTACCGCCGGGAAAAATCCTTTTATCTGAAAAATAGCCAAACTAGCTAAACATGAAAACGAAGTTCATAATAATATCACTTTTAGTTCTTTCCATAACGGTTCCTGTTAAATCACTTTTGGCAAAAAGGGCCCTAAATCCCAAATCAGCGCCAAGCTATACAAAACCCAGGGAAGTATTGAAAAGTACAGCAATTGCAGGTTCAACCATTGAGCTACATGCAAACGGATCCAACGATCCGGATGGGGATTCATTAATCTATTCCTGGTCATTTTATGAGGAACCTAGTTCCTATGATGGCACCCTCGCCATTCAAAATAGATCTTCTGAAAAGGTTAACTTGGAAATCCCAGAAGATGCAGCTGCAAAGGATATCCATATACTATTAGAAATTCATGACGATGGAACCCCCAGTTTAAATGCCTATCGCCGTATGATTATTCATGTAGAATCATAAAATTAGCGATTGGTTTCTTTGCGGTTTAGGAAAGCGTTGAAACCGCGAGGCACGCTAATAATCCATAATTCCCGCCAACATAAAGATAAAAAAAGGCGCCCATTTGGGCGCTTGGTTTTGTATCAATTACCTTCTTCCGGTTGATAATCGATATTCATATCGATATCTTCGGGACCAATCTCCATAATTTCGGGTACATCTATTTCCAGCACTACCTCCCTACGGACCAATTCGGCCATTACATCCATTTGCTGGGCAAAGGGAGCTTCTTCATCTTTCAAGGTGTTGAAGCGTTCCATCAACTCATCGTCATTGTATTCAGCATACCTTTCCGTGCGATTCTTTTTGATCTGCTCTTTTTTCGCCATTAGCAGTGAATCCTCTCGCGCCTCCAGATTTTCCCGGTATTGGGTCATCATTTTTTTAAATTCCTCACTTCCTGCAAAAGGAGTACTGCTTACGGTTACCGGTTCTGAAACCCCGTCTATATGCACCACGGTCATGGTGTCAAGATTTTTGAAATAATACTCATCTCCCGTTTCGGAATCCAATACCCGGTCAGTTTCGTAGATATACCTCTCTTCTTTTTCTGATGAACAAGCGGCCGTTATCAAGATTAAAGTAAGTATCGTAATTATATTTTTTGTAAACATTATCTTTTGGTTTTATGGTAATTCGTTGATTTATCAGTGTCGGGGCACTCTTTGAATACCCAATTAGTAGTAGCACAAAAACCATGACAAAGCGTGCCAAAACGGCTTCTGGGTAGCGGAATATTCTAGAAAACCTAAAAAAACAACATAGAAATCCACTATAATACAAAAAAAAGCAGCCGGAAGGGCTGCTTTTGCTGGTTCAGAAAAGAACGGTGAATTATTTTTGGTAAGTAACCGATTTGACGGCTTCTATAGTGCGCTTTACATTGGGCAAGGTAGCTTCAATATAGGCAGGAGAGTAACTCAGCGGGATATCCATGGAGTTGACTCGCAGTACCGGGGCATCCAGGTAGTCAAAGGCATGCCGCTGAATGGTAAAGGCCAGATCGGTAGAAATGGAGGCTACCGGATTGGCTTCCTCGACGATCACGCAGCGGTTCGTCTTTTTGACAGACTCAAGCACCGTTTTGTAGTCAATAGGCTTTACGGTACGCAGGTCAATAACCTCTGCCATGATTCCGTCTTTGGCTAGCTGGTCCGCCGCTTCAAAAGCGATTTTCATCATTTTCCCGAAGGATACCAGAGTTACATCATCTCCTTTTCTTTTGACTTCGGCGATTCCAAGTGGAAGCAGATATTCGCCTTCGGGAACTTCTCCCTTATCGCCATACATCACTTCGGATTCCATAAAGATTACTGGATTGTCATCTCTAATGGCAGCTTTCAGTAAGCCTTTGGCATCGTGGGGATTGGAAGGGACCACTACTTTGAGGCCGGGTGTGTTGGCAAACCAGTTTTCAAAGTTGGAAGAGTGGGTAGCTCCCAACTGTCCTGCATTTCCGGTAGGACCCCTAAAAACGATTGGAACCGTATATTGACCACCGGACATGGCTCTCATCTTTGCCGAGGAGTTGACCAATTGATCCATTGCCACGAGGGAAAAGTTAAACGTCATGAATTCTATGATGGGTCTCAGCCCGTTCATGGCTGCGCCCACGCCTAATCCTGAAAAACCAAGCTCCGAAATGGGCGTATCGATAACGCGTTTCGGGCCAAATTCATCCAGCATTCCCTGGCTGGCTTTGTAAGCACCATTATATTCTGCTACTTCTTCGCCCATGAGAAACACGGTTTCGTCGCGTCTCATTTCTTCGGACATGGCTTCCTTTATTGCGTCTCTGAATTGTATTTCTTTCATTTATTCACAAAATTATCTATCGTCGTAAAAATAGAAAGGAATCTTACAATTACCAAGCATGGGTTATGTTTAAGGGTGTTTAATTCCTGGAATCTGCTTTTACAGGCAGTGCGGCCCATGTGTCTTCCCGTAGGTTATTTTTAAGTCTTCTCAGGCAAGAAGGGTTTGGAGGCTTTCTCGTTAAGTCCCTACCTTTGTAGCATGATTAAAGTAGCACTGATTAGTGACACCCACGGCGATTTGCCGGACAATGCATTGGAAATACTCCGGCAAGTGGATGAAATCTGGCATGCTGGAGATGTGGGCCATACAGAAGTACTCACCAAACTTCCTCCCGGGCCCATTCAGCGGATTGTCTATGGAAATATTGACGATTACGAGCTGAGTAGGCAGCTTGAAGAAGAGCTGTTTTTCAAAACTGGCGGGGTAAAGGTACTGATGCTCCATATCGGAGGGAAACCTCCTGCCTATGCAAAAGGAGTCAAAGCTAAAATAAAAAGGTTGCAGCCAGATCTATTTGTTTGTGGACACTCCCACATTTGTAAGGTGGTATTTGACAAGGCCCTGAACTGCTTGTATATGAATCCCGGTGCGTTGGGTAATCAGGGGTTTCATCAGGTAAAAACCCTATTAACCTTCGAACTGGATGGGAAGATAAAAAATCTGAATGTGGTAGAACTGGGAAAAAGGGGGAAATTGTAAAAAAAAACCCAACATACGTCGGGTTAATCTCAGGTTCTTATTTTTTAGAGAATTCTTTTTTGATCTCCTCTACGTCCACGTTTTTAATGACGGGCTTAGCGTTCAATTGTTTGATTTTCAAAGTTCTGGCATTTTGAGCCTGTCTTTTTCTCCTTAACTTTCTTTTTAAAGTAGTAACAGCCATGATATCTTATAATTTATGTTGTTTTCTAAAATCGAAGGGCAAAGGTAAAAAAAATATCCTGAAAAACACTCCAATCTCCTCAAAGAAGTTTGTTGATATCCCTAAATATAAGGAGATTCAAGGCTTTCAATCCTGTATTATTTATAACTTTGCGGAAAATTCCAGCCCATGAGCAAACAAAAACCAATCATACCAAAGGGAATGAGGGACTTTGGCCCAACTGAAATGGCCCGGAGGAATTATATTTTGGATACCATTAAAGATACCTTCCGTCTGTTTGGATTCGACCAGTTAGAGACCCCGGCCATGGAAAATCTAAGCACCCTCACCGGCAAATACGGGGATGAGGGAGATCAGCTTTTGTTTAAGGTGCTCAATAGCGGGGAGTTTTTAAAAAAGGTCTCGGTAACGGAATTTAATAAAGGCGAAGGCGAAGTGCTACCGCTAGTGGCTGAGAAGGGCTTGCGATACGACCTGACGGTACCCTTTGCCCGGTACGTGGTCATGCATCAGAATGAGATCAGTTTCCCTTTCAAGCGTTTTCAAATGCAGCCAGTATGGCGGGCAGACAGGCCCCAAAGGGGCCGTTACAGGGAGTTTTACCAATGCGATGCCGATGTGGTAGGAACGGACAGCTTGATTTGCGAAGCGGAAATTATCAGCATGATCAAACGGGTAGTTGCCGCTTTTGGCCTGAACGAGTACACCATACATATAAATAACCGCAAGGTGCTAAGTGGCATCGCCCAAGTGGCCGGAGAAGCCGGTAAGGAAAGCGAATTATGCGTTGCCATCGATAAGTTGGATAAAATTGGCCGGGAAAAAGTGGAGGAAGAGCTTTCACAACGAGGCTTTACAGCAACGGCCCTGGCCGCTTTGGCCCCCATTCTGGATTTGCCAGAACGTACCAACCGTGAGTGGCTGGTCTTTTTGCGGGAGTATCTGGCACCGAGTGCCGTGGGAACAAAGGGATTGGATGAACTGGAAGAAGTACTTTCGTTTCTTTCCCTGTTGGGTGAGGACGAAAACCATCTTAAGATTGATCCGGTGTTGGCAAGGGGTCTTTCCTACTATACCGGGGCGATTTTTGAAGTAAAAGTGGGAGGCGTAGGAATCGGTTCCGTGAGCGGAGGGGGCCGATACGATAACCTCACGGGTGTTTTCGGATTGCCGAATATTTCCGGTGTAGGGTTTTCCTTTGGGGTGGACCGGCTGTATGACGTGCTGGATGCGTTAGACCTTTTTCCGCAACACCAACCGGATAGTACACAGCTCCTTTTGGCTCATTTTGGGGAGGACGAAAGAAAACAGGGCGTGAAGTTCCTGGCTGCCTTTAGAAAAGCAGGGATCGCTTCTGAAGTCTATCCTGATTTGGCTAAAATTAAGAAACAATTCAACCACGCCGACAAAAAGAACATTCCTTTTGTGGGGGTCTTGGGATCCGAAGAACTGGCCACAGGAATGCTCAGTTTAAAGGATATGAAAACCGGCAAGCAGGAGATCCTTAGCCTGGAAGAGGCGATCTCCAGAATAAAAGGAGAAAGTGTGGACCCGGTTAATCAATTTTGAAAATGGACGAAATGGGGATCGTGATACCGCCTTTCAGGGAGATGAATTTTTCTCCTACTGCCCAGATGGTGGTATTTATCCTGTAGGGTTGACCGTTAGCCGTTTCGAAATAGATCCAGACTTTCGCATGGGAAATATTGCCTAGAATTTGTGATTTTTGCAATTCAAGTAACCGTAATTTTTTGGCTTCAGGATCGGCCACTACTTCTCTTTGGGAAAAAAGCAGTGTGGGAACCTTTTCTTTTTGGATGGTTACCATTTCTTTTTCGAGTGTTGTCATGTTGGTATGTAATTAGCTCAAACAATGGGAGTTAGTTTTTTTAAAAACGGAAACGATTCTCGTGAGGTTTTCTTTTTGGGAAACTTTTTTTGAATTTGGTTCAAGGTTTAGTGTTGGACGAATGATTCGTTTTGAAAGAAGAATCAACTTAGGAAAGGGAGCTTCGTTAGATTAACCATTATATTTGTAAAATTATCAAAAGAAGAACGTATGATGGATTTCATGAACATGATGAATAAAGTAAAAGAGGCCCAGGCGAAAATAAAGGAAACCCAGGCAGAACTTGTTCATTTAAAGGCGGAGGGCGAAGCTGGAGCCGGAATGGTAAAAGTGGTGGTCAACGGGCATCGAAAAGTCCTGGATATGGAGATAGACAAATCCCTGGTGAATGAGAAGGATCATGATATGATGAAAGACCTGATCGTGGCGGCCACCAATAAAGCATTGGAAAACATTGATCAGAAAATAAAAGAGAAAATGAGCTCGGCTACCGCTGGAATGATGCCCAACATTCCCGGAATGGATTTTGGCAACATGGTTTGATGAAAAAAGCCGCAATTGTCATTTTGAATTTTAATGGGAAAGGCATGTTCAAAAAATACCTTTCCCAGGTAGTTCATCACTCTTCCTATGAGATAATAGTAGTGGATAATGGCAGTACTGACGGATCCATTGATTACCTATCCGCCCATTTTCCGGATATAAAACTGGTGCTGCTGGGGAAAAATCACGGGTACAGCAAAGGGTACAACCTGGGATTGACATCCATTCGTGGCCAATACGATTATTACTTGTTGCTAAATTCGGATGTGGAGGTCCAACAAGACTGGGACCTGGCACTTGTACACTACATGGAAGGTAAGCCGGGAGTCGCGGCCTGCCAGCCCAAAGTTCTTTCGCTAAGGCAAAAGGGGTACTTTGACTATGCCGGAGGTGCGGGAGGCTACCTGGACAGCCTTGGTTATCCCTATTGCCGGGGAAGGATCTTGCATAGCCTGGAAAAGGATAGCGGGCAATACGACCAATCCATGGAGATAGATTGGGCCTCTGGGGCCTGTTTTTGCGTTCGGGCAGCATTGTTTCACGATTTCGGGGGTTTCAATTCGGCCTATTTTTCACACATGGAAGAAATAGAGCTTTGCTGGCGATGGCGGAATTCCGGATTTAAAATTCACCATTGCAGGGAAGCCACCGTTTACCACCTGGGAGGAGGGACGTTGGCGCAAACCAATCCATTTAAAACGTATCTGAATTTCCGGAATAGCCTTTTCATGCTGTATGCAAACCTGACCGTACTCGGTTTTTGGCGCGTTTTCCTTTTACGGTTTTTTTTAGATGCGGCTGCAGCGATACACCTTTGGTTTGGCAGCGGTTCTGCACATGGCAAGGCAGTGGTAAGAGCCTATCGTGACTTTTGGTATCAAAAAAAGAAGAAAGCACCTGGAAGTCTGATCCGGGCAAAGGAGGTTCGTTCAGAAAAAACACCGCCCGTTTTCTCCATTATTTTTCACTATTACTTATTGGGGAAACGAAAATTCACAGCTCTTGATTAATCAAAAAGGATGGGATTGTTCATTCTTCGGAAATAAGTTCTTAGTTTCATTAACATGGCCAGGCTCACGTATACAATGATCGGAGAACCCAGCGTGATAAAGGAGCTGTAAATAAAAAACAACCGGATGCTGTCAATTGGGAAATGAAGTTTTTCTCCTAATTTTGAACAAACGCCGAAGGCGCTTTCCTGGAAGAATAATTTTACCTTTTCCATCCTATTAGCCTGTTTAAATTTGCGGGAAACCTTTGAAAGAACAACTTACTGATATTAACCGGATTACCCTATGATTATTGAAAAAAAAATATATGCTGTTATCGGTGTATTAGCTGCTATGTTTTTTAATTCCTGTAACAGCGGGCAAGTTATAAAAAAAGCCGAAAACCAAAAAGTTTTTATGGAGCCCCAGGTTTTATCCCGATTGGGTGATTCGGTTCGGTTTTCGATTAACGCCCTACTTCCGAATGCCACACTCTCCCGGAATGAAACGTATTCCCTGCGTCCTAAATTCGTATATGGCAATGAAATCCTTCGCTTCGAAAAGAAGTTGGAGGTGCGTGGCGATACCCTGGACCCTTATGAGCCGGTGGAGTTGCAGGGTTCCTTTAGCATGCCTTTTAAAGAGGGGATGGAAAAAGGAGCCTTGTACGTCGTGGCGGAATTTGGCAAAGGTAGGAAAAACCTTCCGGTAGGAAATTCCGAGGAATTGTTGTCCAGAGGGGTAATTACTACGGCTTCCCTTGCGCAGATTGGTCAATACAGGGGTCAGGATGAGATTCCGGTTTTAGGGATTTGGCTTTCTCCCGACTCTCTGGAAATGACCGGAATGGGAACCAACGGCTGGCAGGAACTGGAAGACAGGCTTTCCGGATACAGCAACCTGCCGTTTTCAAGCAAATCACCGTTTCTGGAGGTGCTAAAAGGCCCGGGGGATTGGAGTTATAAAAAGTGGAAAATGACCGGAATACCCCATTATCCGGAAATTAACCGCGCTGTTTTTACCCGGTTTGAGCGAGATATTCGGCGACAAGCCGCAAAAGAACCTGACATTTCGGAGGTGCAACTTTCCATTTTGGCGAGAAATATCCGGCAGGGCACGGTACCAGCCGATACCCTGAGCGAAAGGGAATTGGCGGAAGCGGTCGCGCGGGAGCCGGGATGGAAAGAGCAGGAACAACTGTTGCTAGCCATGGAGAAGGTATACCCTAGTGCCTGGGGTTATAGTAATTTGGGAATGGTTTTTCTCAATCAGGCACACCGAACGCAGGCAGTCCAGAAAAAAAACCAATTGCTGGAAAATGCCCTTTTTGCCCTTAACCGATCCAATGCCGTTTACGAAAACCCCGTCGCCGTTTATAACCTTGGCCTGGTATTCTGGCTTTGGGGGGATAAATTCAGTGCCTATAATAATTTTTACAGAGCACTCGCCCTTACCCGCTCGGATGAACTGAGGAAGGTTTATGAAGCGGCCCTGGGAGCAGTATCCATTTTTAATGGTGATTACCGGTTGGCATCCATACACTTGAATAATGCCGAAGCCGATCCGATCAACCTTTTCAATCAAGGGCTAGCCAATGTCCTGGCCAAAGACTATTACAATGCTACCTTAAAGTTTGAGGAAAGTGCCATCCAGAATATGTCAAACGGGTATCCGTTTTACGGCCTGGCGCTGGTGGCGGCCAGGAATGGTGAGGAAACGAAATTATATGAAAACTTAAAGAAGGCCGTATCCAGAAATGATTTTCTGAAAAGCAGGGCGGCTACCGACCGGGAATTTTTTATGTATCATGACAGGGAAGGATTTAAGGAAATCCTTCGTGCAGCTAAATCGGAATAAGTATGGGGCATTTGATAGGAGTAGATATTGGAGGTTCGCATATTTCCGCAGGAATGATTACGGCAGATGGAAAAGACATTGCTCCGGGTAGCGAGGTCAGGATGCCGGTAAATTCGTTGGGAAGCAAGGAAGAAATTTTGGACCTGTGGACCGATTGCATAAAAGGACTTGAGCTGTCCTCGGATAGCCTTTTGGGCATCGCCATGCCGGCTCCATTTGATTACGAGAACGGTATTTCGCTCATGGTAGACCAGGGAAAATACCTGGCACTTTTCCAGGTGAATGTAAAATCGGAACTTTCAGACAGGCTGGGTATCCCTGCTGAGAACATATTGTTTTTAAATGATGCTGCGGCATTTCTTCAAGGAGAGGCCGTAGCAGGAGCCTGGGATAACCGGCAGCACTTGATGGGGCTAACTTTTGGGACGGGCCTTGGTGGGGCTTTCAAATCCGGGGAGCTGGCCGAAGACGGAGCGGTATGGTCGATTCCTTTCAAAGAGGGCATTGCCGAGGACTATCTGAGCACTGCTTTTTTTAAAAGCTGGGCAAAAAAAAGGTTCGGCAAAACCGAAACGGGTTTGAAGCCTTTGTTGGATTCCTGGGAAACCCGGGAGGCTACGCTTGAAATGCTTGCCGTATTTGGTCGAAACCTGGCCGAATTGATCCACATGCAGACGGAAATCCGAAAAGTCGAAGTCGTAGTATTGGGCGGTAATATAATCAAGGCGGCGGATCATTTTCTTCCTCTGGTAAAGAAGCTTCTGGAGGAAAGAAATATCCAGGTAGAAATTCGAATCAGCAGGTTGGGAGAAAAGGCTGCGATGATAGGTGCTGCCAGTATTCATCACGGCCACGGTAAAAAAAAGTAGTATGTTGTGCATAATTAATCCATAATCGATATATTTTGTTTTTTATTTAACCATAGTTTGTAATGATCGTAGAAAAAGAGTTGACTAAAACTGCCATTTTTAAGAAGGTGAGTGAATGGCTGGATAGTTACGACTATCAAATAGTAAGCAAAGACGAAAACCGTCCCTGGGGAGGTTTTTTTGTGATTGATGAGCGCCAGATAAAGCAATTCAGGGAGCAATTTTTTTCCGAAATTGAGCTTACGGATGCCCAAATGAAACATAAATTGAGTCCGAAAATTTTATTGGCGGGGCCTGGAAAGCGCCTTTCCTGGCAATACCATCATCGGCGGGCTGAAATCTGGAAATTAGTCGCAGGAGAGGGAGGCGTTATTACCAGCGATACCGATCAGGAAGGCGCTCTGAAAACGCTGGCAATTGGCGAGGTGGTTCGTCTGCGGCAGGGAGAAAGACACCGGCTGTTGGGTTTGGGGAATTGGGCCGTGGTGGCGGAAATATGGATGCATACCGATCCGGAAAATCCCTCGGATGAAAGCGATATCGTGCGGGTTCAGGATGATTTCGCGAGAAAATAGTCCCCTTTGATGAAACTGCAATCTGGCCAAACCCGAAATCATGCCATCGATGTTTTTCGGGCACTTACGATGATGTTGATGATTTTTGTCAATGACTTATGGACCCTGGAGGGAGTGCCCGAATGGCTGAAACACGCACCGGCTATGGTGGATGGAATGGGCTTGTCGGATGTGGTATTTCCGGCTTTTCTATTTATTGTAGGCTTATCCATTCCTTTGGCCATCGGCAATCGCTGGAAAAGGGGTGAAAAAAATACCCGGATCCTGATGCATGTCCTCAGCCGTTCACTGGCACTTCTAATCATGGGGGTATTTCATGTGAATCTGGAGACCTACCAGCCCGAAGCGGCGCTTTTGCCAAAAGCGGTATGGCAAATACTGTTGACCCTTTCATTTTTTCTAATTTGGCTGGATTATCCAAAAGATCCGGAAAAGAAGCAAATAAAATGGATCGGAAAAATACTGGGATGGGGACTGCTGGTTTTTTTGGCGGAGGTATACCAGGGTGGAGACCTGGCCGCTCCGGTTTGGATGGGTTTTTATTGGTGGGGAATCCTGGGATTAATCGGATGGGCCTATCTGATCGCGTCTCTTGTGTTTATAGCGGTAAACGGAAAACAGCTTTGGGTAGGGCTGGTTTTTTTGGCCTTCATGGCCTTCAGTGCCTTGTCTAAACTGGGGATGTTGGCGTTCTTACAGGAGATAAAGCCCTATTTTTGGCTTATTGATGACGGGGCAACCCCCTCTTTTGCCTTGGCTGGTATTTTAGTCACCGGCTTTTACCGATCCTGGTTCCAAAAAGGACTTACTTTACACTTTTGGCGGATTCTAATAGGCCTGGTGGTGGCTTTACTGGCCATTGGCCTTGTTAGCCGGCCTTTGTGGGGCATTCATAAGATAGGGTCATCTCCTTCCTGGGTGTTTATCTGTATCGGTATCAGCATGCTTACATTTGGCTTACTGATTATTCTGGTTGAGATAAATAACAAGAAGCATTGGTTTGATGGGATTCGGCCGGCGGGTACTAGTACACTGACCTGTTACTTGTTGCCTTACATTCATTACGGGCTGCTTTCTATCACGGGGATCGTATTACCGCTGGCACTCAGAACAGGTTTACCTGGTATTCTTAAGTCTCTGCTATATGCCTGGATCATCATTCAAATAACGGGATTGCTTGAAAAAAGAAAGTTACGTTTAAAAATTTAGTGTTAACCTAATCCAGAATATGAGCTTTTCGAAAAGTAAATTCTATAGGGCAATACCTTATCTGTGGCTGCTGGTCTTTTTTGCTGGCCCGCTTCTGTCCCAGCAGGAAAATACGGCCATCTTGCCTGCAAGAGGTCTTTCCATTGCGGCCCCCCAAAAAGGAGAGGTGGACAAATTTGTCGACTTTGTAGATCAGCAACAGCCTTGGGTAACCTTTGATCGGATGTTTGAAAAAATAAAAAACCTATCCGGCTCTTAAATTTACGAATGGTGGTAAGTACAAGTACACTCATAACTAGTGGATCCAGGTATCAATCGCTGGATGTGTTGCGCGGACTAACCGTGGCGCTGATGATCATTGTGAATACTCCCGGTAGCTGGAGTACTAATTTTTCCCCTTTTTTACATGCTCCCTGGCACGGGATTACGATCACCGATTTAGTTTTTCCCTCCTTTTTATTTGTTGTGGGGAATGCCATGGCCTTCAGTCTGACAAAGCTTAGAGAGAGGGGCCCCCAGCTTTATTTTCAGAAAGTCATTAAAAGGACCTTGATCATTTTTTTAATAGGCCTGCTATTAACCGCTTTTCCATTTTTCCGGATAGCCGATTCGGGGCTGGTTCCGTTCGATTTCAGTAAGATCCGGATCATGGGTGTACTGCAGCGGATTGCGCTTTGTTACGGATTAGCGGCCACCTTGGTCTATTTTTTCAAACGTAGGGTTTGTATGGGAATTGGAGCTGCGCTGTTACTTATGTATTGGGGACTCATGTACTTTTTTGGCGATCAGGGCCCGGATCCTTACTCCCTGGAGGGCAATGCTGCCAGAAGGCTGGACCTATGGTTGATAGGTGCCGGTAACCTCTACCGAGGGGAAGGGATTCCTTTTGACCCTGAGGGTTTGTTAAGCACCTTACCTGCTATGGTAAATGTCCTGGCTGGATACGGAGTGGGTAGCTATATTCGGCAGAATGGTGGAAATAGTAAAACCGTGCGCCAGTTATGCTTTCTTGCCCTTATATTATTGGTTTTGGGGTATGTTTGGGATGTTTTTTTCCCAATCAATAAGAAAATCTGGAGCAGTTCTTTTGTTTTAGTTTCGGTGGGCTATGTTACCGCCCTGTTGGGAGTGCTTGTTTTGGTACTAGAACTTAAAAAGCTGAAGGGATGGGCCTATTTCTTTGAGGTTTTTGGCAAAAACCCGCTGATCCTTTACGTCCTGTCCGGGGTACTGGTCCGGGTCATGTTGATGATTCCCGTGGGAGATGTTTCCCTTAAATCCTGGATCTACGAACAGTTTTTTTCTTATTTTTTGCCTCCCAAAATGGCAAGTTTAACATTTGCGATCTCCTTTATGCTCCTTGTCTGGTTGGTGGGCTGGGTGATGGATAAGCGGAAATGGTACATTAAGGTGTAGCATTCCTAGGTTAATAGTCATCCGTATTTTTCATCAATTGATTTATACCTTAAATCAGCTACATAATCCCCTATTCAACTGATAAAGAAAAGGGAAAAACCTCACAGGTTTGCGGATATTAGGTTATAACAATAAAACAGTTTCATCCATTTTCCACCATTTGTGTGAGACGGTTACCTGGGAGTGAGGTAAAGTGGCATGATTTTTACGCTCAGAAACAGGTACGTTGATAACCATTTTAGAGATGAAAAAGAAAGATAAATCTTTAATCCGATCCATTGCCATATCCGGGTTGACCATCGCTGGCGGCTACCTTACCCGAAAATTATTGGAAAAATCCTGGGAAAAATCCACTGGAAAGACGCCACCTACAAGTCCTTACAGGGAGGAAAACTCCATGAAGGAGGTTTTAGTCTGGACGGTTGCCACGGGAATTTTGGTAAGTGTATCGAAAGTACTCCTGGACTGGACCTTCTCAGCAGGAGCCGACCGGCTTTCAGAAAGCTAAACTCTCATAAAAAAGCAGTGGAAGAACTGGGAATAATCAAAAAAAAGCTGTATTATTAACTGTAATTCAGGTAATTACTTCTTTTCGGATGGGTATTCATAAGGTGAGCAAGAGGGAATTGCTGAATTAGAATCAGTCTTGATTTGAATGCATCCTCTTTTAACCCTGATATGCCTTATGAAAACGTTCCTGGCTATTCTTCTCCTATCGGGTAGTATATTCCCATTGTTAGCACGGCAGATTCAGGTCGAGGAGCCCGAATTTTCCGGTATCGTTCTTCTGATGAGAAACGACCAGCAGGCAGAACCGCTGGAAAAGCAAAAAGCTTCTTCCGGGTCCAAAGCCAACATTGGAGCCGCTCTGTTTGGAGTGGCAAAAGCTCGGGGGATGAATCTGGTGGATGGGGCCAAAAGTCCGGTCAGGGTTAGTGGAGTTGACAAAGTCAGGTTACTGGTTAAGGCCGATGGAAATAGCCGGGATCCGGTCGAAATGATCAATGTTTTTTTGCTAGAGGCCGATCCGGATAAAAACCGCCGGATTATCACCACCGGAACGGTTAATTTTAATAAAACCACCGCTGCAGCTATTGATTTTATTCCTTTTACCGGATCAAAATACCGAGAATCATCTTATTTATTGGAATTAGATCCATTGCCACCCGGTGAGTACGCAGTTACCCTGGAAGGCTCCCGTGATGTATTCAATCTTTTTGGTGTGGATCCGTATTAAATCTAATTCCTAGCGCTTGAAGGCTGCAAATTCAGGTATTCCGTTGGGTTACTTTTATGAATGTTTCCGCATAATTACCCTGGAAATAGAATGCGACAGGCGGGTATATTTTTTACCTTTGCATAAACCAACATTTAGTATGAGATACCAACCGGCTCCCGCCACCTTATATAAAAAGAACCGAAAAAAAATTGTCCATAAACTTCCCTCCAGGTCGATTGCAGTGTTTCATTCCAATGACATCCTGCCTACGAATGCGGATGGAACGATGAAATTCAGGCAAAATAATGACCTGCTGTACCTTTGTGGGATCGATCAGGAAGAAACCATTTTGGTAATTTGTCCGGATTTCCCAGACCCTTCCCTGCGGGAAATCCTTTTTATTAAACCAACCAGTGAGCATATTGCTATTTGGGAAGGCAATAAGTTTACGAAATCGGAGGCATCCTCCCTTTCGGGTATTGGTACCGTAAAATGGACTACCGAATTTGAGGCTGTTTTCCATAAGCTGATGGCTTTGACCAAGCATGTTTTTTTGAATACAAACGACCATTTGCGGGCAGATGTCACCGTAGAGACGCGGGATGTCCGGTTTATTAAGGAATGCAAAGCAAGGCATCCCCTGCACGAATACCACCGGATTTCTCCCATCATGCATGCTTTTCGGGGATTAAAGGAAGTGGAAGAAATTGTTCAGATTCAAAAAGCCTGTACCATTACTGAGAAGGCATTCAGAAGGGTATTGGAGTTTGTCAAGCCCGGTGTTAAAGAGTATGAAATTGAGGCGGAATTTGTTCACGAATTCCTTAGATCAGGAAGCAGGGGCTTTGCTTATGAACCGATCATTGCCTCCGGCAGAAATGCCTGTGTGCTACACTATATAGAAAACAACGCTATTTGCAAGGATGGGGAAGTAATCCTGTTTGACGTAGGGGCCGAATACGGAAATTACAATGCCGATATGAGCCGTGCCTTACCGGTAAACGGTCGCTTTACCAAACGGCAACGGCAGGTCTATGATGCCGTATTACGGGTACAGCGGGAGGCAGCGAACTTGCTGAGGCCAGGGGTGACCATACAAGCCTATCACAAAGAAGTAGGGCTGATCATGCAATCCGAATTAGTGAACTTGGGCCTGATCGACCAAACCGATATAAAAAATCAGGATCCGGAAAATCCGGCTTACAAGAAATACTTTATGCACGGCACCTCTCACCACCTGGGGCTTGATGTGCATGATGTGGGCACCGTGTATGAGCCCATTCAGGCCGGAATGGTTTTTACAGTGGAGCCGGGCATTTATATCCTGGAGGAGCATCTTGGCATTCGTCTGGAAAATAATATCGTCATCGGAGATCGAGGCAATACCGATTTAATGGAAACCATACCCATAGATCCGGAAGAAATCGAAACCCTTATGAATACATAAACTGAAGAAGGTTTCGATATGCCATTTTTTATAGAAAATTCACCTACTGCAATACGCCGTTTCAAGGCTGACCTGAAAAAGGACGCCCTCTGTAGGATCCACGAAAACCTCAACGACTTGAATGCCCAGTTTTCGGCGTTGAAGGAAGCTTCGTCAGGAGAAACCAAAAGCAGTGCAGGTGATAAATACGAAACCGGTAGAGAAACTATCCGGCAAAGTCGGGCTTTGCTGGAAAAGCAACTGCAAACGATCCGTCAATGGGAATCAAAAATCCAGCAAATACCGTTAGAACCGGTGTCGGATATCAGAGAAGGAGCCGTGGTTTTACTGGATTTGGGCTGGATATGGGTATCTGTTTCCTTTGGAAAATTAGTTATGCAAACCAACGAAATTCAAGGCGTTTCTGTGGCATCTCCCTTAGTGCTGGCCATAAAAGGAAGGAAAAAGGGAGATGTAGTCACTTTTAGAGGTAGAAAAATTGAAATCCTGGATATTTTATAGAATTCGAATAAAAAATTGAGTCTTATAAATAAATTTAATTTTTTTTTTAAGTCAATCCCTGTAATGGAACAGTTCTTGGACTTTTTCACTCAGAATTAAATGACAGCAGTTCAATTGGTTAAGAAACCGTTGAAACGTTCAATGATAGATAATTTCAACTTGGTTTCGCAACCTTTAATCGGAACTGCATTGCCAGATTACGTATCTGTTATCTGGTTTCTTAGAATCGATTTTCAAACAAAAAAGTGATTTGTTATGAAACCTTTAATTAACCCAGTAAAACTAGTATCCATATCGTTTATATTTTCTATTCTTTTGACACAAATTCCGGCCCTACACGCCCAGGATGATGGGTTATCCGGAAGTGAATTGGAAAAGTTGCAAGATAGAAATATGGACTATATGGTTCAAATTAATGAAATCGTCAAAAATTATCCTGCTTTTTCCTATTCCTACAAGATGGACGATGGAAAAATACAAGATGTGCAGGTAACTGGAGTAGATAATGAGATAGACCGGAAAAAACTCGAGGTCGTTCTTTTCGACCTTAAAAGCAACCGAAACAAAATGAAAAGTACGGCCAACCGTGTAGGTGTCTTTTACTCTGTAGACGAAGAGGCCGCGTTTGAAGGTGGTGAAGAAGCACTGAGAACGCAAATTGTAAGTAACCTGAAATATCCCGAAACAGCAAAAAATTGGGGAATGGAGGGGACCATATTTGTGAAATTTGTAGTAGATGAAAACGGTGAAATTCCATTTGCTACGACTTCCAGCAATATTGAAACGTCTGTTGAACGTTACCTTAAAGATTTAGAAGAGCAAGCCATTAAGGCTATTAAAGCGACTTCCGGAGAATGGGAGCCGGCAGAGGTAGAGAATGTGGAAGTAGCTTCCCTTTCGGTACTACCGATTACTTTTGATTTTGAAAAAAATCCTACCCTACCTGCTTTGATAAGGTAATAATAAGTTAAAATAGAAAGTAAGACTGACCGGAAAGGTAGTCAAGTGAGGGCGATTCTTTAATTGCCCTCACTTTTTTTATCGAAAAATTTTTAGGAGAACCTGCCTGAAATCCGTATTTTTAAAAGAATGAAACCAGACAAAAACCATCTAGCGTCGCAACCCTCCAATCCCCTTCATGGCATACGTCTGGTAGACATCGTGGAATATTTGCAGGAAAAGTACGGCTGGGAGGAATTAGGCAGCCGGATTCGAATTCGCTGCTTCACTCACAATCCGTCTGTAAAGTCCAGTTTAACATTTTTGAGAAAAACACCCTGGGCCAGAACAAAAGTGGAGGAACTTTATCTCCGTTCAGTAAAGTCGGATAAAGAAAATTCGGGAGAGCAGTGGTAGCATTTCATCCCGACATGGTACCATCTATGGAATTTCATTCATCATGAATTGCCGGAAACCGTTAAAAAAAGTATACTCAGGAGACAAAGCGTATAAAATATTCTCAATTTTAGATACATTACCTAATTGTCCAATTAACAATTTAAAAAAACCATGAATTCACCAAAAAAAGAAATGTCGGATCCCGGCAGGCGATCGTTTATTAAAAACGCAGCCATAGCCTCTTCCATTATTTTTGTTCCCAGGCATGTGTTGGGAGGAGTGGGGTACACCGCTCCCAGTGATCAGCTGAATTTGGCAGCCATCGGGGCCGGAGGCAAAGGTGCCAGCGATATCAAGAACGCTTCAGTCAATGGGAGGGAAAGAGTTGTTGCCCTTTGTGATGTAGATTTTTCGGGATCTGCTTCCCGGTCTGTTGAAAATTTCCCTAATGCCAAACGGTACAGTGATTACCGGGAAATGCTGGATAAGGAAAAAGACATCGATGCCGTTACCATTTCCACACCGGATCATGTTCACGGACCGGCGGCAGCCTATGCCATGGAGCGGGGGAAACACGTGTATGTGCAAAAACCCATGACCCATAATATCCGTGAGGCCAGAATGCTAACACAAATGGCAAGGGATAAAAAAATCGTCAGCCAAATGGGTAATCAGGGAGGGTCCAATCCCTTGCTCGATATGGTTCAAAAATGGATCGACGAGGACAAAATTGGAAAAGTAGCTAAAGTGCAGGTGTGGACCAATCGCCCCGTTTGGCCTCAGGGAATTCCATTTCCGGAGCCTGCCCCATCCAAAAAACCGGACGACCTGCACTGGGATCTTTGGTTAGGTCCAGCCGAGCACATTCCTTTCACTCCCGACCTGCATCCCTTTAACTGGAGAGGCTGGTGGGATTATGGAACGGGAGCTTTGGGCGATGTAGGCTGTCACCTTATTGATATTCCTTTTCGTACTCTTGGACTGAAATACCCCACCGATGCGGAATGCAGTGTTGCCTCCATCTATACGGATATGTGGACTGCAGATTATTACCCCAAAGGCTGCCCCCCTGCTTCCTTCATCACGCTTCATTTTAATGAGACAGTTAAAAGCAGATCGCCCATTGAGATGACCTGGAGTGATGGTGGTATTCGTCCTTCTCACCCGGACATCATTCCGGCTGACGACGATATCGGCGGAAACAACAGTGCCAATGGCGTATTGATCATTGGAGAAAAAGGAATTATTTCCACTAATATAAACGATAGTTCCCCACTTATGCCCAAGCTATACCTGAATGACGGTACTACCGAATTTGGGCCGGAGGTTGAGGAAAACGAGGAGCCTGAATACGGGCACCAACGAAAGTGGGTAGATGCCTGCAAAGCGGGATTCAACAGCACGGAACATAAGGGCCTTACCTCCTCCTTCGATTATGCAGGCCCCATGACCGAGACGGTATTAATGGGTAATCTGGCTATCAGGAGTTACATGTTGAGACGGGAAAATAGCCGCGGACAGGCAGAATTCTTCGGTCGCAAGAAGCTGTTATGGGATGGTGAAAACATGCGCATCACCAATTTGGAAGAAGCCAATCAATTTGTAGGCAGAACCTACCGCGAAGGATTCAAGGTGTAAGAAACCGACCTGAAAAACACCTAAAAACCACCAGCAAAGCGCTGGTGGTTTTTTTAATACCCGGTAATCTCACGCAGTAGGTTAAAATAGGCTGTTTTTCGTTCTGACCGGATACCCCAATCCACCGGTACACTTTGGTAGCCTTGTTCGAAGCCCTCGTCTTTCATTCGAAAATCAAAGAAGCCCCAGGAGGCATAGGAAGACACCGCGGCAATACAGTTGTTCCAGTCTTTGTCAAAGTCAAAATGATCATCTTCATTGAATAGGATGGGCATGTCCCGATATCCTTCGACTGATTTGGTCTCATTGACCATTTCCACAATGCGGTCTGGGTCCGACACACCATTCCCGTGGAGGAGAATAAAATCTGCCGCTTTTACCACGTTTGGAAGTGGTATGAACCCCCCGCCATAGCTGGTACTTGCCAGGTACCTAAACCCGTTTTTTTCATTGGACTTGACCCTTAAGATGAGTTCGTGAATCCGTTCCGGCTGAAGGATTTCGTGCGTATACCGCACATTACACTCGTTATTTACCTCGATGATGAGGTGCTTGTAGGATTGGGCATGCAGCCAGTTGAGTACGTTGTCCACTGCCCGGATCACCGCCTCTTCATCTTGAAGCCGCTGATCCTGTCCAAAATAGAAAAGACCTAAGATGGGTACCATTTCCAGGCGATCGGCTTCGTCCAGGATTTTTTTTAACCGCTGCATGTAGGCAGGTCGCAAGTCTCCGGAGGCGGTAAAAGCAGAATTATGCCAGGGTTGGTTTTGACTATAGCCTTCCGGACTTCCACCTTGTAAATTTATGGTGAAGGAGAGCATGCCATGCGCTTTCCATTCGGACATGTTTGCCACAAATTCACGGGTATTCCGTTCGGGATCCCATTTCCCGGTATCTGGGTATTTCCAAAGGTCCACGGTTTCCGGATTGAGATCGTCAAAAACACCTTGTACCAGTCGGGCATTCATTAGCAAACCCTCAATGGAATTCCCTTTCCAGGTTCTGTCGGGGTAGGTGGGCTTACCGTTGATATAGAATTTTTTTCCTTTGATCTCAACCTTAGTTTGCGCCAGGGAAGAGGAGGTAAATACGGATAGCAAACAACAGATGGCTAGACAAACGGCGGAAGTAAATGTGGGGAAGGCAGTACGAAGTATCATGGGTTTTTGATTGAGGTGGAAAAGAAAGGCCCGTCCACAGGGAACAGGCCTTTCTTTTTAAACAAAATTGGGATCCGGATGCTGAAAAGGAGCTCGGTAGGGTCTTCTCAGTAGTCGGGTAGCTTCTTCATCATTGACGATAATTCTTTTTTCGGGATCGTAGACCAACGGTCTGCCCAAGGCCATGGACATGTTGGCCATGATACAGCTGGCTGTAGAAATATGACCTTCTTCTATGTCGGCAACAGGCCTTCCACCTTGTTCAATAGCTCGGAGAAAATCCCGCATATGATCTCTGGTGGCCGGGGCTGCATGAAGTTCTATGTCTTTTTCGTTCAGGTCTTCGGGGTATTCCTCCCTTTCGTACACAACATCACCTTTGATGATTTCATCCCCTCCGTGTGGAACGAATTCGTATTTGGTGACGGATGCTTTGAGCGTACCCTTATCACCATAAATCTTGTAAGCCCAGGGATATTCAGGATCCTGTGGGGTTCCCCAGGACCGGTGGGTCCAGACGCAATCCAGCTCATCGTAATGGAATGTGGCGGTCTGGGTATCGGCAATGGTGGATTTTCCGCCTTTTTGCACGTAGATCCCCCCGGTAGCAAAAACGCTTTTGGGCCATCCCAAACCCAGAGTCCACCGCACTGCATCAAACATGTGTACACACATGTCACCGGTGATCCCGTTGCTGTATTCCATCATGGTTCGCCACCAGCGACGGTGAGGAAGACCGTCAAAAGGACGCATCGGTCCAGGGCCTACCCATAGGTCATAATCAAAAAAATCCGGAACAGGTTCTACCTCCGGATCGCCATTGGCCCGCATGTGGTAATAGCAGCACATTTCAGCATGAGAAACCTTTCCTAACAAACCTTTGTCTACAATATTTTTTTTAGCCTCCACCAGGTGAGGGGTGCTTCTTCGCTGAGTACCAATCTGAACTACTTTATTGTGTTTACGGGCAGCAGCAAGGATTGCTTCGCCTTCAATGACATCCACGCTGATGGGTTTTTGCAGGTATACGTGGGCTCCCGCCTGTATGGAATCGATGGCCTGCAGCGCATGCCAGTGATCAGGACTTCCTACCAACACAATGTCCAGCTCGTTTTCCTCCAGCATCTGCCGGTAATGCGTGTATTTTTTAGGGGTATTGCCAGACTTTTGTCGCTGACTGACGAGTTTTCCCGCTTCATCCAATAAGTTCTGGTCAGGATCGGCGAGAGCAATTACTTCCACTTCTGCCACTTGAATTAGCCGGAACAAATCACTTTTACCGTACCAGCCGGTGCCGATCAGGCCGACGTTGTACGGGACTTTTCGATCCGACCAGGGCATGGCCTGCACCCCAACGCTGCTTAGTGCCATCAGTGCGGTACCTCCTTTGATAAATTTTCTTCTGTTAAGTTTTAAAGGCTTCATTGAAATTTTAGGTTTATCCACATTAAGCCTTCAATATATAAAAATAATCCCTCAGAGAAAGGGTTTTTGCATGGATTGGGTACATTTAAGTAGATTTTCTTTTAAAGCGTAAAATCTTAATGTATTTTACACCAAACCACCGAATAAACCCACAATGAAACCAGTTGTTGCCCTTTTAAATGCGATATTACTAGGAACTTTTTTGATCAACCCTTTAAAGGCACAGGAGGACCGTACTTTTTTAAATCCACCCGAGGTGCTTATGAAAAGGCAATATACATCCGGGCATCAGCTTCAAAACCGAAAGTTTACGGGCATTCCCAGTCTGGCAGTGAGTAAGGACGGGCAACGAATGTGGTCCGTTTGGTATGCCGGAACAAGCCCGGGAGAAGATGAGAATAATTATGTCGTCCTGGCCCAAAGCCTCGATGCAGGTGAAACCTGGGAAGAGGTATTGGCAATAGATCCGGATGGTGCGGGTCCGGTGCGGGCCTTTGATCCGGAAGTTTGGATAGATCCTACGGGTAAATTATGGGTGTTTTGGGCCCAAACCATCGGCATGAATGGAACCGAGGCAGGTGTATG
Organism: Cyclobacterium salsum; assembly: GCF_010119245.1. Taxonomy (GTDB): domain Bacteria; phylum Bacteroidota; class Bacteroidia; order Cytophagales; family Cyclobacteriaceae; genus Cyclobacterium; species Cyclobacterium salsum. Next base: position 237,402 of record NZ_WNKG01000009.1, on the reverse strand, counting down.
GGCAATGACTTCCGATGGGGATTCCGAACCGGGAGTTAAATGGTCCGATCCAAAGCGGCTGACAGATGGCATCATGATGTGTAAGCCGACGGTATTGAGTAGCGGGGAATGGGCCTTGCCCGCCTCGACCTGGAGGCTAACGGATCACAGTGCCCGTATGGTGGTTTCCAGGGATCAGGGAAAAACCTGGGAGGTAAAGGGAGCCATTCAGGTGCCCCGGGAAAACCGGGTGTATGATGAGCATATGTTTGTGGAAAAAAAGGATGGAACAATTTGGGCATTGATCCGAACCAATTATGGGATCGGTGAAAGTTTTTCATCTGACCAAGGTGAAACCTGGTCTCCATTACAACCTTCCTTGTTTGCGCATCCCAGTGCCCGGTTTTTTATACGGCGACTTCACTCAGGTAATTTACTACTCGTAAAGCACGGACCGCTCAGCATGCGTACCGGTCGGTCTCACCTAATGGCGTTTGTTTCGAGCGACGATGGCCTTACCTGGTCCAGAGGACTATTACTTGACCAGAGGGAAGGAGTTTCCTATCCGGATGGGCAAGAGACAGAAGATGGTACATTACACATTGTGTACGATAGGGACAGGACCGGAGACAGGGAGATTTTACTTGCTACTTTTACTGAAGAAGCTATTTGGCACAGTGCTTACGATGAGAAAATGGTTGAAATCGCCAGGGATAGAAAAACCATCAGCAGCAAACTCAAAGGAGAATGAGGTTTAGTGCTATTGTTTTTCTGAAACAAAAATTGAAAATAAAAAGACAACTATGAAAATGATACTTTTTATCGGCCTTCTTTTCATGCAAGACCTTGTTTTTTCCCCATCGATCGCCCGGCAGGATGCTACTTTCCTGAACAAAGAACCTTGGAAACGGCATACCATTGATGACAATTCACTGGGGGCCGATGGCACCAAAATCGCTGATGTAAACGGCGATGGAAAAATGGATTTAGTAGTGGGTTGGGAAGAAGGAGCTGTATCCAGGTTGTATATCCAGCCGGATGATCCCAGGAAACCCTGGCCCTTCCTGGAAGTACCTTCACCGGATGTGGAGGATGCTTTTGCTGTAGACCTGGACGGTGACAAGCAAATGGACTTGGTAACGTTTTCGGAAGGAGCTCACCAGCGGATCACCATCCATTGGGCACCCGGTAATCCTGCTGACTACCTCAATCCCAACGCCTGGAAATCGGAGGATATTCCGGCGACCATTGGAAAAACCCGGTGGATGTTTGGAAGAGCGGTGGATATGGATGGGAAATACGGGCCTGACCTGGTAGTAGGTTCCAAAGATCCTGACGGAACCATCGGCTGGCTGCAGGCACCGGAGGATCCGCGAAAGGTTTCGGAATGGGTCTACCACGAAATTTCGGCCGCCGGCTGGATTATGTCCATAGAACTCCTGGATATGAACGGGGATGGTAGAAAAGACCTTTTGATCACCGATCGAAAGGGAGAACTTCGCGGATTGCGCTGGTTGGAAAATCCGGGTAAACAAGGGCTTGAAAAGCAATGGGAATCCCATTTATTGGGCCTGGAGGAGGGAGAACCCATGTTTTTAGGAATAATTGGAAATGGTGCCGGGGAGCTGCCTGACCTGATCGTACCAGACTTACTCAGGGGTTGGGTTCTGTTTCAGCGGCGGGGAGACCGCTGGGATCGGGACTTGATTCCGTACCCGGAGGGATCGGGAACCCGAGGTAAATCAGCACTTGTTGCAGATGTGGACCAGGACGGGAATATGGATTTAGTAGCCTCTTTTGAGGGAGCATTGGGGAAATCCGGAATCGTCGCATTGATGGATTATCAGGGTACTTTCCCAGGTGTAATAGATATCAGTGGACCGGAAGGAGTCAAATACGATTTTGTTTCCCTGATCGACCTGGACGGAGACGGAGATTTGGATATAGTGACCTCGGAAGAAACAGCCGAGGATGGATCTAAAAGGGGGCTGGGTGTCATCTGGTATGAAAACCCATTTAAATAAAGGAACGCCCGGCTGTATTTTTTTTGATCATGAATGGGCCTGATTGAAAGAAATCAAAGTAGTACTTTACAGGCGAAGCCTACAAATGCCGCTTTGCCAGCCAAAAAAATAATAGTAACCAGCAAAACCTAAAATACCAGGGGATAATGATACAAGAAGTTTACCTGATTGCAAGTGGGGATTTGAGATTATCTGCCAACCAAACCTGTTGGCAGGCACAGGAAGCCATGGAATCCCGCCTAAATAGGGTTTTCAGCGACCTGGGGGTTACGGTAATCCGTGCCCACCCATACGATGAAAGCAAAAAGCATGGTTTCATTGATTCCCAGAAAATGGGCATGCAGGTCTTTCGGGAACTGGATCCCGGAAAGCCACTGGTCGTGGCGGAAAGCGTTTGGCAATATTCACATCACGTATTAGCCGGACTCACCACGCATAAGGGGCCGATCTTGACAGTGGCCAATTGGGAGGGGCAATGGCCTGGCCTGGTGGGTATGCTGAATCTAAACGGTTCGCTAACGAAAGCAGGGGTTTCTTATTCCACGCTATGGAGTAGGGACTTCACGGATAATTTTTTTCTTAAGGGGCTGAAGGAATGGATTCATTCCGGAAACGTGGTGCACGATATCCGTCACGTAAAAGATTTTGACCCCTCGTCTTCAGTTTCGGCACAAGCACTGGAAACAGGCCGTCTTTTTGCCCGGGAGTTTAAACAAAGAAAAGCCATCATGGGGGTGTTTGATGAGGGCTGTATGGGCATGTTCAATGCCATCATACCGGATCATTTGTTACATGCTACGGGAATTTTCAAGGAGCGATTGAGCCAATCCACCTTATATGCAGCGATGAAAACCGTGACGGAAATGGAGGCAAACGCAGTATTGGATTGGCTTTTAGACCGGGGAATGACTTTTTCCTGGGGAACCGATCCGAAATCAGAATTAACCCGGGAGCAGACGCTTGAACAATGTAAGATGTATATTGCCGCCCTGCGGCTGGCTGATGAATTTGGTTGCGATACGATTGGCATTCAATACCAGCAAGGACTAAAGGATCTAGCTCCTGCCAGTGATCTGGCAGAGGGACTTCTGAATACGACTGAAAGACCTCCCGTATTCACTAAGGACGGCCGGGAAATCATATCCGGAAAGGCCCTGCCCCATTTTAATGAGGTAGACGAATGTGCCGGATTAGATAGCCTGCTTACTTACCGGCTTTGGGAAAAATTGGGGTTGGAAGGCGATAATACCTTGCATGACTTGAGATATGGAGAAGAATACACCATTGACGGCAAAGATGAATTTGTTTGGGTATTTTTGATCTCGGGCGCTGCTCCGGCCTCCCATTTTATCGATGGGTACCGGGGAGCGAGTAGCGAACGCCAGCCTCCCATGTACTTTCACCTGGGAGGTGGGAGTCTCAAAGGGATCAGCAAGCCGGGCCACATCGTATGGAGCAGGGTGTATATCATGAATGACCGGCTGCACTGCGATTTGGGAACTGGAAAAGTAGTGGAATTGCCCGCAGCAGAAACCCAAAGAAGGTGGGAAATGACCACGCCCCAATGGCCCATCATGCATGGGGTATTGGATGGAGTTAGCCGGGATCAAATGATGGGCAGACACAAAGCCAATCATATACAGGTGGTGTATGCCCCCACTAAAGAAGAAGCAAAAGCGGCCTGTATGGCAAAGGCTGCCGCAATGGAAGAATTAGGAATAAAAACAGCATTATGTGGAATAGAACAAAATTGAATTACGCACCGGTTGCAGGACTTGTGTTTACAGCCCTGACATTCGTTGGCTGTGGCGGGGGAGGAGAAAGTAGCTCCCAATCCGATAATCAGGATGCCAAAAAACCAAATGACATCACCGGCAACTATTATTTGCCAGAGAAAGCAACGGTAGGAGAAGGAGCACTGTTACATGCGGAGTTGATCTATCCGCTGGATGACAGACCGACTCCACAGGTGCATGCCTCCACATTGGTGGAAACGGAGGATGGTATTGTAGCTGCCTTTTTTTCCGGGACCCATGAGCGAAATCCCGATGTGGGTATTCGGGTGAGTCACCTGGAAAATGGGGAGTGGACCTGGCCGGAAGAGGTGGTCAATGGGGTTCAGAATGATACCCTACGGTATCCATGCTGGAATCCGGTCCTTTTCCAGCCGCAAGAAGGGCCTTTGATGTTATTTTACAAGGTAGGTCCCAACCCCAGAGAATGGTGGGGCATGCTGATCACTTCCGAAGACAATGGAAAAACCTGGTCCGATCAGGTTAAATTGGGTGAGGATCCTGCTATAGGGCCCCTGTTGGGTCCGGTAAAAAACAAACCGGTACAATTACCGGACGGCACCATCATCAGCCCCTCCAGTATTGAGAGAGAGCGGGATGGGGATGTTTTCTGGCAGGTACATTTTGAAATCAGCAAAGACCACGGGGAGACCTGGCAGGTAGTAGGGCCAATTAATGACGGGGAAACCTTTGATGCCATACAACCTAGCGTATTGACTCACGAAGATGGCAGGCTGCAGATGCTGTGCAGGACCCGGCAGGATGTAATTGCCGAGAGCTGGTCGGATGATCAGGGGCAAAGCTGGTCGGAAATGGCAGCCACTTCCCTGCCTAATCCTAATTCCGGGACCGATGCCGTGACCCTGGCTGATGGTCGACACCTTTTGGTGTACAATCACAGTACGAAGGAAGGTGAGGAGCCCAAAGGCAGAAACATTCTAAACCTGGCCATTTCCGATGACGGAAAAACCTGGAATCCGTTCATGACGCTGGAAAATGAACCCAACAATGCTGGCTACAGCTACCCGGCGATAATCCAAAGTACCGATGGGAAGGTACATATTACCTATACGTATGACCGGATATCCGTAAAATATGTGGTTATCGATCCTGCGAAAATTTAATTTCAGTTTCCAGGGCATTTTAGTTTTTCGCTTATCCAGATACATTCAGTACTAAACACAAAACATGCAAAGAGATTTAAAAAAGCAGCCTCTGAGGGGAATTGTTCCTCCGATGGCGACTTTACTTTTAGATGACACTCAGTTGGACACGGAGGGTACTTCCAAACTAATCAACCATCTACTGGAAGGAGGAGTGCATGGAATATTTATCCTGGGCACCACGGGGGAATGCACCAATATTTCCTATAAGTTGAGAAGGGAATTGATTTCATTCACCTGTAAGGAAGTAGATGGAAGGGTTCCTGTATTGGTGGGAGTAACTGATACCTCGTTTCATGAAAGCCTGCGGTTGGCAGGTGTTGCCAGGGATGCTGGTGCAGATGCCGTCGTTGCCGCACCACCTTATTACTATGGACTAGGAGAAAAGGAAGTATTGACGTATTTCCAAAAGCTGGCCGACGAGCTGCCGCTTCCACTGTACCTTTACAATATGCCCTCTCATACCAAAACCATGCTCAGCCAGGATACGGTACTGACACTTTCCAGGCATTCAAATATTTTGGGGTTAAAGGATAGCTCAGGCCAGGCGGTTTATTTCAATGCCATGGTTTATGCTTTCCGGGACAACCCCGAATTTACCTTGTTGGTAGGACCGGAGGAGATGTTGGCCTCCTCGGTTTTAATGGGGGGACATGGTGGCGTTAGTGGAGGAGCGAATATGTTTCCAAAATTATATGTGGATCTATTTCATGCTGCAGAAAAGGGTGATTTATCCGACGTGGCCCGCCTGCAAGCGTTGGTAATGGAAATTTCAGCAGAAATATACGGTTTGGGTAGCTACGGGTCGAGTTTCCTGAAAGGCTTGAAAGCAAGTATGAATGTGTTGGGATATGGTAATGGTCACCTCGCATTTCCGCTGACACCTTTTGAGGAAGAGCAGTTCCAGGAAATTAAAGAAAGACTTCCCCGGTTGGGTGCTTATAGCTATGGTCAAACGAAATAAGGAATATAAAAGATAGGTATAGGATGAGTCTCCCCATTATTGATTTAATTGTTTTTTTAGTTTACATGCTGGCCATTGTTTTGTTTGGAGCCTCTTTTTATTTCAAAAAGCGGACCTCAAATGATTTTATTACCGGAGGAGGGAAGCTTCCTTCCTGGGCGATTGGCATGTCCATATTCGCTACTTTTGTCAGCAGTATCAGTTTTCTTGCGTTACCTGGAAATGCTTACCTCTCCAACTGGAATGGGTTTGTTTTTAGTCTTTCCATTCCCATCGCTGCTATCCTTGCCGTGAAATTTTTTGTACCCCTCTATCGGGGTATAAAAAGCCCCTCAGCTTACTATTACCTGGAAACCAAGTTTGGTAGTTGGGCCAGAACCTATGCTTCCATCTGTTATTTGTTAACCCAATTAGCCAGAATGGGCGCGATTATGTATTTGCTGGCATTGCCTATGAATGTGCTTTTTGGTTGGAGTATTCCGGTCATCATTGTGATAACCGGTATCAGCGTATTGATTTATGCGATTATGGGTGGTTTTGAAGCCGTTATCTGGACAGATGCCATACAGGGTATCATTTTGATTTCCGGTGCTCTTGCCTGTTTGGGGATCATCTTTTTCTCCATGCCGGAAGGTCCCGGGCAGGTTTTTACCATCGCTTCGGAAAATAATAAGTTTAGTTTAGGGAGTTTTGGATTTAGCCTTTCTGAAGCTACTTTTTGGGTCATTCTGATCTATGGCCTTTTTATCAATTTACAAAATTTCGGAGTGGACCAAAACTATGTACAGCGTTATCTTAGTGCCAAAACCGATAAGGAAGCGGTGAAATCCACTTTGTTGGGCAGTTTGCTTTATGTGCCGGTTTCCCTGTTGTTTTTCTTTATTGGTACGGCTTTGTTTGCCTATTACCAAGCCATGCCGGGGTTGCTACCCGAAGATTTTAGCGGGAGCGAGCATGCTGACAAGGTGTTTCCCTATTTTATTGTCAATGGCCTGCCCGTTGGCATGACCGGATTGCTGATTGCTTCCATTTTTGCAGCTGGAATGAGTACCATTTCAACCAGTATTAACAGCTCAGCAACCATTATTTTGACGGATCATATTAAGAAATACCTTTCACCGGACCTGCCTGAAAAGTCCGAAATGAAGGTGTTGGTTATCGCATCCTTGGTAATGGGTTGTCTGAGCATTCTGATTGCCATCGCTTTTAACGGAGTAGAGAGTGCGTTGGATGCCTGGTGGGCACTGTCGGCGATATTTAGTGGAGGTATTTTAGGCTTGTTTTTGCTGGGCTATATTGGTAGAAACATTCGAAGGAAATATGCCGCTATTGGTGTGGTTTTAGGGGTGTTGCTGATTGGCTGGATGAGCTTGTCGCCGGTTATCTTTGAAAAAGGCATGGCTTTCAGGAGTCCTTTTCATGCTAACCTAACCATTGTTTTTGGTACGTTGGTTATTTTCCTTGTTGGATTTCTGCTTTCCGCCTGGGCGAATAGAAGGTAGGGTTTCAAGTTATTTCGAATAACTTTCCTTTTTTTCGATGCCCCTGGATGAATAGATCAGCATGCTAATGATGATCAACAGTACAAATAGCACCGCATATTCAAATTGAAGCCATATATCAGATCGGGCTTTAATTCGGTAACTGAGATTGGTGAGTTTTTCGCCCTCTCTCAGCTGAATTTTTGACAGCTCTCGAAGGTCATAAAACACCCTTTCAAAGTCGGTATTGAATTTATCCACGCTTGTTTGGTAATTCTGTTCGGACTTTTCCAAATTGGTAAAGTAGCTTTCAATTTCCAGCTTGTCGGCGACCAGGCTCTTAAATTCTTGTAAGTATTCGGACTCCTTCGGCGTGAGGTGGGTTTTTTCAAAATCTGATATAATATTCAGAATCTGTTCATGATAATCCATTACCTGGTTTTTTACAGAAAGGTACTGATCCAGCGATTCTGTATTGGCGACAATCAGGCGCATCCTGAAGAGCAATTCAGTGATATTAAAAATATAATCCTGAACCACCAATCTGTCTTCATAAACCGTCACAAAGGAAGCCTCCAACTCATCCACGTTACTTTTATCGACCAGACTTTTTGCAAAAATTAAAAACAAAACCAAGGATAAAGCGATGGCTATCTTGATTTTAAAGGCTTTGAAGGAACTGTCGCTCATTTCATTCGGGTTTAGATTATTTATTTGGATTTGCGGTGTTAATAAACGCCCGCGGCACGAAATTAACTGAGAAAACCGCGTTTGTCAATTAGTTTGAAAATAACAGGGTGGTTTTTGGTCTAACACAACTCTCTAAATAAATAAAGGGAAAAAAATTCAAATTAGCAATTTACCCTGGAAGAATTAATGCCCCGAGGGTTAGGCGATTGGTAAGGTGAAGGTGAAGGTGCTTCCTTTACCCAACTCACTTTCTACATGAATATCTCCTCCATTGATTTTGACAAAGTCCTTGGTTAACTGAAGCCCCAATCCGGTACCTTTTTCTCCGGCCGTTCCATACCGGTTTTTTTCTTTAAAGGCCGGGGTAAATATTTTGGTCAGCGTCTGACGATCTATACCTATCCCATCGTCTTGAATGGAGATTTCCCAATAGGAATCATCTACCTTTTTACTAGTGATAGAAATGTTACCTCCCCGATTGGTGAATTTTAGCGCATTATTGATCAGGTTTCTCAAAATCAGGTTGCATTGCTCACGGTCTACCAGGCAGTCCGTATGGGCTTCGAGATTATCGGCGATGCTGATGTCTTTCGCCTCCGATACCGGTTTGTAAAGACTCATTATTTCCTTTAGAATTTTATTGATGGATACCTTTTCCGTGTCGGTAACGATGCCTTTCATTTGTCCTTTGGCCCAGTGGAGCAGGTTAATTAAGGTGAAATGAACCTGTTCTACTTCGTTTCTCAATTGTGCAGACACCAAAAGAAACTCCTCCTGGGTCAGTTTTTCGTCTACTACGTATTGCATGAGCCCTTTCAGGCTGTTGATCGGGCTTTTCAAATCATGGCCAACGATGCTAAATAATTTATCCTTCGTCTGGTTAACCTCGAACATTTGGTTAGCTACTTTTTCGATCTCATTTTTTTGCAGTAAGATTTTTTTATTCAGTTTCTCCAACTCATTTTTCTGCGTGGTGACCGTCTCCCTGGCTTTTATTTGAGACTTGATTGATCGTAGTGCAATAAAAAAGGCAACCAACAGAATTACCAGAATGATGGTCACTCCGGTACGTAGTCGCTGTTCCATTCTGGCTTCATTTCGAAGCTCTGTTTCCCGCCGCGCCTGAAGAAATTCGGCTTCCTTTTTTGCCAGCGCGTATTCGGTTGTGAGTTTTTGAATTTCTACTTTTGTGCCCTCATTCAAAATACTGTCCTGATAAGCTTTGTGCAATTTAAAATGATACAAGGCTTTTGAGGGATTGTTTTCTCCTTCGTACAGTTCACTTAGCAGCAAATGAGCTTTTTGTACCTCCCCTTTCAAATGGCTTTCCAGTGCCACTTCAAGACCTTCTTCAATAGTTTTTTTGGCCGCAGTTAGGTTTCCCAGCTTCATTTGAGTTTCGCCGATTCCTAACAGGTCGTATGAGATGCCTACTTTGTCATTTCTTTCTGTATCCAGCCCCAGGGCGGTTTCAAAATGAAAAAGCGCCTCCTCAAATTTCTCCTGCTCCAGGTAGATATCCCCTATGTTAAAGTGACAAACGGAAACCAATTGCCTGTTGTCTATATCCTCCCCAATTTTCAGGGAAGCCTGATAGTTTTGAAGCGATTTTTCCAGTGCTCCATTTTCTTTGTATACCTCTCCTATATTGGCCATCGAATAGGCCATTCCGGGTACATTTTGGATTTGTTTGCGAATTTCCAATGCCCTATTGTGGTAGCTCAAGGCCTTCTCAAAGTCCCCTAAATCCAAAAAAACCAACCCAAGGTTGCTGAGCGTCTTACTTTGCTCGTTTTCTGACAAATGTTGCTCTTTAATTTCCAGCGCCCGGAGATAGGCCGTCACTGACTCCTCCAAAAGCCCCCTTTCGTAATAGTTTAGGCCAATACTATTGTTTATATTGGCCATGCCTCGCCAGTACTGGATTTTCTCGGATAAATGCAGGCCTTCCTCAAAGAACCCCATGGCCTGTTCGTACTCACCACGAAGGTTATGATAAGCACCGATATTACGATAAGCATCTATGATACCCTCGGTGTATTCCACCTTTTCGCTGGCTTCCAGGCTTTTCATTCCCAAAAGGAAAGTGCTGTCAGGATTTAAATTATAGTATAGCTCTGCCAACTGATTGATAAAATCGATATAGGGCTTGTCAGGCGTGAAATTTTCTTTGTTTTCTATCGAATCGATTTTGGTTTTGATGGCATCAATCGCTTCTCTTTGACCGAAAGAAAAATGTGACCACAATACGGCTGCAGTGGTGGCGGTCAGAAAAAATAGTTTAAAATTTAAAATCACTTTCAAGATTTATGGTATTTGACTTCTCAGATCAATGTTTCAATAGGTCGCAAAAATGATGCAAATATGGGGACTCGATTTTATTAAAGGTCACCATTCCCATACGGGTCAATTCCCTTTTATTTAATAGTTAATAATATACTAAATTTAACGATGGTTAGAAATGTTCTGATATTTTTAATTCAAATAACCTATCCGATATTCTGTCTCCCTGGTCTTGAATAGGGCTCAATTTATTCATTTTGATCCAATTATTATTCGATTTGAAAAATTTGACAGAAGAAATATGTGATTGGTAACTAACTAGTATAATGGAACAGAGGAGACTGGATTTAGCCCTGGTGATTTGCGAAAATTGAGGGTTGGAAATTTCAAAATTTTGGTTCCTGAATTCTTCGAGTCAGGCATTCAAAATCCAGTTTTTAGGATGACCTGGGTCATTACCCGATTTTAGCTGTTCTTTTTTCCGGCTGGCATTTTTAGAATCTTATTTTTCTTGCGGACATTTATTTTTAGTTTTACTCCTTTAACGATGAACATACCAGTCCTATGAAAAATATAGATCCAAGTAATACCAAGGCATGGAAAGCACTTAAGGAGGCTTCTCTATCAAATATTGAAATAAAAAAATTATTTCAGGATGATGCAAAACGGTTTGAGAAATACCAGGTAAGGTTTAAAGATATCCTGTTGGATTATTCCAAAAACCGGATGGATGATTCCATCAGGCAATTGTTGCTTGACCTGGCTGGGCAGACCGACCTGAAAACCGCCATGGAGTCCATGTTTACCGGGAAATTGATCAATGGCACGGAAAACAGAGCCGTACTTCATACAGCACTCCGAAACCGGTCAGACGCTCCGGTCTACGTGGACGGGAAAAATGTTATGCCAGAAATCAACCGTGTATTGGAAAAGATGAGGGTGTTCTCTGAAAAAGTTTCCAAAGGGGTATGGAAAGGCTATACTGGAAAACCCATCGATTCCCTGGTAAATATCGGCATCGGGGGCAGTGACCTGGGACCGGTGATGGTTACGGAAGCATTGAAGCCTTATCAGCATCCTCATATCAAAACCTATTTTGTATCCAATGTGGATGGTTCTCATATTACTGAAGTGCTGAAACAGGTTAACCCTGAGACAACCTTGTTTTTTATTGCCTCAAAGACCTTTACCACACAAGAGACGATGACCAATGCCCATACAGCCCGGGATTGGTTTTTGGAAAACGCCCACCATAAAGATGAAGTAGCCAAACATTTTGTTGCCCTTTCCACGAATGGAAATGCGGTTCGGGAGTTTGGAATTGATTTGAACAATATGTTCGAGTTTTGGGATTGGGTAGGAGGGAGGTATTCCCTCTGGTCCGCGATTGGGCTTACCATTTCCTGTTCGGTAGGGTTTGATAATTTCAGAAAACTGCTGGAGGGTGCGCATGCCATGGATAACCATTTTCGGCAGGAACCCTTCGAGCAGAACATTCCCGTACTTTTGGCCCTGATTGGAATCTGGAACACCAATTTTTTGGGGGCAGCTTCGGAAGCCATCCTACCCTATGATCAGTACATGCACCGGTTTCCGGCCTATTTTCAGCAGGGAAACATGGAAAGTAACGGTAAATGCATCGATAGGGAAGGAAATCAAGTCAACTATTCCACCGGACCAGTCATCTGGGGAGAACCGGGCACTAATGGGCAGCATGCCTTTTATCAGTTGATCCATCAGGGCACGCAGTTGGTTCCCTGCGACTTTATTGCCCCTGCACATACTCATAACCCCTTGGGAGATCATCACCTTAAATTGATGTCAAACTTTTTTGCCCAAACGGAGGCACTGATGAATGGAAAAAGCCTGGAAGAGGTGCAACAAGAAATGGAGAGGGAAGGGAAAGCACCTGAAATAATCGATAAAATTGCCCCTCACCGTGTGTTTGAAGGGAATCGACCGACCAATTCGATCCTTGTCAAGAAGATAAATCCGGCTACCCTTGGCGCATTGATCGCCATGTATGAGCACAAAATTTTTGTGCAGGGGGCAATCTGGAATATCTACAGCTTTGACCAATGGGGAGTAGAATTGGGAAAGGTTTTGGCCAAATCCATCCTGCCTGAATTGGCCTCACCGGAAAAGGTCAGCGGACATGACGCGTCTACCAACGGCCTGATAAACGCGTTCAAAAATTTCAGAAAAGAATGAGGTGGAGCCATCCGAGCAAAGCTTAGGTGATCTGGTTATTGCTAATGCTCTTTTGGCGGGTTGACTTAAATCGAGTGTTTCCAGTTGCTGCATTAAGCTTTTGGTGCTTGGTGGCTCTGTTTTGTACCCTTTTTCTCCACATTCGGAAAGAGCTCTCCTTTAATTCCCTGCGCATAAGCTTGATTACGTCTTTTTCCGGGAGGTTAAATTGCTGGTAGATGGCATCGAAAGGGGTCCGGTCTTCCCAGGCCATTTCAATGACCCGGTCTGTATCCTCGGGGGAAAGGTGAATGCGATCGCTCATGGGTTGTAAACTTTTTTTTCCGTGTATGGTTTTCGGGATATGGAAAAAATCAATGTGGTTTGGTTTAAACGAGACCTTAGGCTTAAAGACCATGCACCATTGAAGCATGCCCTTGAAGAGGGGCTTCCCATTTTGCTGGTCTATTTTGTAGAACCTTCTTTAGTACGGGCGTCTCAAAGCAATATCCGCCATTGGAAATTTATCTATGAGAGTTTGGTCGACCTGAATCAATCGCTTGCGGTAGTGGGGGGCAAAATCCACCTATTCCATGAGGAAGTCATTCCTGCCTTTGAGCAAATACAACAGCACTACCAATTGAATAAATTGTTTTCGCACCAGGAAACAGGCATAGCGATTACCTATCAGCGGGATAAGGAAGTGAAACGTTTCTGCCAGGTGAATAAGGTCATCTGGCAGGAATGGCAACAAAATGGCGTTCAGCGTGGTAGAAAAAACCGGAAAGGTTGGTCTGCTCAATGGGAAACATTTATGAATCGATCTCTTGAAAATCCAGCCTGGGAAAAGGGGGATTTCCTGAATCCCGATTTTTCTGAAATTTCAATGATGCAGAAACCTTTAGACTGGATGAAGCATTCTCCCTTTACCCTGCAGCAAGGTGGGGAGAACCGAGCGCATCAATACCTTAAAAGTTTCCTGGAAGGGCGGGTAGAAAACTATAGCCGTTTTATCAGTAAACCGGAAGCGAGCCGGAGGAGTTGTTCCCGGTTATCCCCTTACCTGGCCTGGGGAAACCTTTCGGTAAGGCAGGTCTTTCAGGCAGCAGAATCCTTGCGAAAGGCGGGCAAATGTACCGGACCGATCCGGAATTTTCAATCCAGGCTTAGATGGCACTGCCATTTCATTCAAAAATTTGAAATGGAAGAAAGAATGGAATTTGAACCGATCAACCAGGGATTTATGGACTACGGTTATGAGGAAAATCCCGAGTGGCTGAAGGCCTGGAAAATGGGAAAAACAGGTATCCCGCTGGTGGATGCCTGCATGCGTTGCCTTATACAGACAGGCTATGTGAATTTTAGAATGAGGGCCATGTTGGTGTCTTTCCTAACGCATCATTTGAACCTGGACTGGAGAGCGGGAGCGGATCATTTGGCACAGTTATTTTTGGATTTTGAACCGGGGATCCACTATCCACAATTACAGATGCAGGCTGGCGTGACGGGAGTCAACCAGGTGCGGATTTACAATCCGATAAAACAGTCCGGAGATCATGACCCTGAGGGTGTTTTTATAAAAAAATGGGTACCGGAACTGGCCTCGCTGCCCTTTCCCTATTTTCATGAACCATGGAAAACGCCCCCGATTGAGGGGCAAATGGCGGGGTTTACCTTGGGAGATACCTATCCTTTTCCAATCATGGATCCGGAAAAGGCCGCAAGGTTGGCGAGAGAAAAAATCTGGAAGGCGCAATCCCTCCCGGATGTAAAAAAAGAGGCCAAACGAATCTTAGCCAGACACACCCTGTCCCTGCGTTGGAGGTGAGATTACCAGTTATTGATGCTTGTTATTATATGCCGGATATTGTCATCTGAGAGTGTTGGATAGAGTGGCAAACTCAGGGTTTCCCGGTGGATTTTTTCCGTTACAGGTAAGGCTCCGGGGCTCATGCCCTTTCTGAGCGCAAGCTGACGGTGAGGAGGAGTGGCATAGTGAACGGCCGTCTCGATGCCCTGTTGGTCCAGGTAAGAAGCCAAGAGCTTTCTTTTTTTGGTCAAGACCGTAAAAAGATGCCAGGTATGATGAAAATCCTGGTTTTCGGGCGTTGGAAGAAGTATGTCGGGATGGCTAATGTTGCTCAAGTAATTATTTGCCAAAGCCATCCTTCGTATATTGTCCTGATCCAGGTAGGGTAATTTCACCCGCAGTGCAGCCGCCTGGATTTCAGCCATTCGGTAATTGGTACCGGCATAGGTATAACAATGCTTTCCCGTTCTTCCATAATGCCTCAGTGCCCGGATGATGGAAGCTAATTCCGGATCATTGGTAGTAACGGCTCCCGCATCTCCCAGGGCCCCCAGATTTTTGGTTGGGAAAAAACTGTGGGCAGCTGCATGGCCTAAATTACCCGTTTTCCTCCGCTCGAACCGGCTTCCAACTGCCTGGGCATTGTCCTCAATCAATAGCATGCCTTGAGATTCTAAAAGGGAGGCAATCCCTTTGGAATAAGCGGTTCTTCCATAGAGGTGAACCATCACCATCGCTTTGGTTTTCGAGGTAATTTTTTTTTCCAGGGCCCCGGCTGTCGGCAGGAAGGAAGGAATTTCCGGATCTATCGGCACAGGCACCAGGCCTTGATTGACAATGGCCAGAAAGGTAGCAATAAAGGTATTGGCTGGTAGCAGTATTTCATCGTTTTTTTGAATGCGTCCCATCTCCAGGTATGCTCTGAGAATCAGTTCCAGGGCATTGGTTCCATTGCTCAGGCCGATGGTATGGCTGGTTCCAATAAAAGCACTAAATTCATTTTCAAATTGCCGGATTTGTTCCCCTACCACATACTGTCCGCTGTGGACCACTTCCAGGATGCGTTGGCTTAATTGAGGTTCAAAACGACCATTAACTGCCTGCAGGTCCTGAAATTTAATACGTTTTGTGGGTATCATTCGTAAGGTTTTACAATTGATCTGTTACATTTGAGCGGCGAACCATCGAAAGGAAAAGGATCAGGATATGCGCCTCTATTTCGCTTAAAAATAAAAATCACACCTTAACCTGTCAGGAAGTGGCCCGACTATTTTTGTTAAAGTTAACTAATAAACAGAAATCATGTTAAAGTATCTTTCAGTAATGCTGCTCTTTCTGGCGGCTTCCTGTTCCTTCAAAGGGATCACCGTTTCTGAAAACATAACCTATATGGAGGAGGGATTTTTGGGAGCATTGCCCGAAAAGCAACTCAACATCTTTGCCCCCCAAAAAACCAGGCAGCCCCTACCGGTTCTGGTGTTTATCCATGGCGGTAGCTGGCGTTCAGGGAGCAAGGAGCGGTACGGGTTTTTTGGCAGGCGCATGGCCCGGCGGAATATTGTGACGGTCATCATAGATTATCCGTTAAGTCCTGATAACCAGGTCCAGGCCATGGCGCTGGCGACTGCCAAGTCCCTTGATTGGGTGGCTGCCAATATTGCGGACTATGGTGGGGATCCGGAAAGGATTGTGGTTTCGGGGCATTCGGCGGGAGGTCATCTGGCGGCACTCGTAGCTGTTAGGGACATTTATTTTGACAGCTTAGCCGTAGAAAGTCCCGTGGCGGGGGCGGCCTTGATTGATGCGGCGGGATTGGATATGTACCATTACCTGGTAAATCAAAATTACGAGCCGGGAACCTCTCATTTGAAAACCTTTACAAATGACCCCAAGATATGGAAAGAGACCTCACCCATTTATCACCTACACGGGGACATGCCGCCCATGCTGATAATGATGGGTGGAAAGACCTATTCCAGTATTTTGGAGGGTACCGATCGGTTTATGGAGGACTACAGGGACCATGTACCGAATCCAAATTATAACGTTCAAAAGAACAAAAGGCATATCCCCATGATGGTGCAGTTTTTTTATACTCCCGGAAGGGCTTTCCGCTGGGTAAGGGA
Organism: Cyclobacterium salsum; assembly: GCF_010119245.1. Classification (GTDB taxonomy): domain Bacteria; phylum Bacteroidota; class Bacteroidia; order Cytophagales; family Cyclobacteriaceae; genus Cyclobacterium; species Cyclobacterium salsum. Next base: position 220,899 of record NZ_WNKG01000009.1, on the reverse strand, counting down.
TTTTGTGAAAGAAATCGACTAAGCTTTTTCCGATCGGAAATGCAACTTTGTCCTTTAAGTCGTTGGTTTGGCGACGGGTTTTTAGAAGGGAAATAGCCTAATAGCGCTTTCCTGGAGGCTGTTATTACCGCCAGCTAATCAGTTTGCAGGCCGTTGAGATTGGGAAAACACCTCAATTCTGGTCTCACCTTCCAACTGGTAAGGAGCCGCCAATAGTTCCAAATAGCCATCGGCCGTCACCACCAAACCTGCGGCCGCCTTAAAATCAACCGTTTTTCCTGGGTAAAAAAACTTGCTGGACAATTTACGAATTCGGGCAGGTGAGTTTTCTAATATCAGTTGATACAGGTCAGCAACCTGTTTACCGTCGTTAATTTTGGTCGTACCTATCAGGTATAGCTGCTCTTTCTGATCGGTAAACAAGTTTATGTTTTGATAGGAATACCATTCCGTATCTGACCAGGAACTTCGGGCTTCTGTATCCGTGTCAATACTAAATTCAAGTGTAAAATCGCCGGTTCCCCGGAAAAATTCAGCTTCCGGGCAGGTGTATATATCCAGGTTCTTACTGTCCCAGTTGGCCACCAGCAGCCAAATTTTTTGCCGGTAGGCGGTTAGTCCAACGGCTCCTGCGGTTACTCGTTGGTAGTCGCCGGTTCGTTTCACGCTATACACCGGGTTAGACCAGGGTCTTCGGGAATTCAGATCATAAATTTGTACAACCGATACGTTTCGTTTTTGATTGTCCTCAATTCCTACCGCAAGGTAATGGTCGAAAACCTGAAATCCTCCGGCGTGCCGGAAAGGGGAATTCATCAGCCCATTGATGGCCATGGTTTGTTCCCGTTTGAGGTTTGCCGCTACCAGGTAACTTTTCGATTCAGCACTTCCACTCATAAAAAGTGTTGCATCGCCATACCTTTGAATGCCCTGAAGGTGCCCCCCTTCTGACTCAAATTCAAGGTTATTTTTCAGGGTAACGGTGCGGGTAGGGGTACTGCTTAATGCTTCAAAGGACTGCTCTAAATCAGGCAGGACAGGGGATGGGCCCGATTGTGCCAAGGTGCAATCACCTAGCGCAAAGAGGAATGCCATCAAAATAGCAGGGAAACACTTCATGGGTGGATAGTCTTTGGATGCCTTAAAATAGGTGGTACCCGGGACATTTGCAATGGAAACCGATGTGCGGCGTAAGGAAATGCCGGTCAGGGCTTGAAATCGGGGGCACTTCCGGAGTTGTTTTTTTTACCGCTTGAAAAAATCCTATACGAATTACTGATTTTATTTTTTACCGAAACATGGCTTCTGGCTGATGTTACCAAATCTGAATAATCGTCCATCTAATTCTGAGTTTACAGGTCTTCGTTTCATTTGTTTTTCAATTATATCGTATCGGATTCAATCCGCACAGACGGTCCAGCTCGTAAATGGCTCTAAAGCATAGAATGCGAAGCCAAAAAATAAGGATTATGGAAAAGAGACCAATAGTAAAACAAGGAAGACTGGAAATAAACCGAAGGGATTTTCTGCAGAAAACAGGTTTGCTTTCGGGGATGGCCGTTTTTGGAATAGGGTTTTTTACAGGCTGCACTGAAGCGGAAGACATGCTCCCCGATAGTGATGGGGACGAAGACAAAAATGGAATCCAGATTGATCAGCAAGGGGTAACCATTGATTTGGCACGAAACGAAAGCCTGGCAGCATCAGGTGGATGGATGCTAATTCGGGAAGCCCAGTTGCTGGTAGTGAATCTGGAGGGGGAATTCAGTGCATTGACCTCCGTATGTACGCATTCCCAATGTGATCGAAACTGGACTTTTGGGGATCGGATTTTTACCTGTACCTGCCATGGATCCCGATTTGATGCTTCCGGACAAGTGGTTAACGGTCCAGCTACCCGGCCCCTGACTGCTTATCCCATAAGTCGGGAGGACGATCATCTTAAAATCACTTTATCATGAGTTGGAAGCGGTTATGGTTACTTCCCTTGGTCTACTTGCTTCTGGTGGAGGAGGCCTTGGCTCAGGAGTACCAGACAGAAACCGGGGAAGTGGTTTTTTTATCCTCCGCATCCCTGAACGAATTTACCGGCGAGTCCGGAAAGCTCAATGGGCTTTTGGATCTCGATACCAACACGTTTGATTTCTACATTGACCTCAATACCCTGGAGACAGGCATCGGGTTGCGGGACCGCCACATGCGTGAAAACTACCTGGAGACAAAGGAATATCCCTTTGCTGAATTTTCTGGAAAATTTGAAGAATCGGGGCAGCTAAATTTAAATCAACCAGTGATGGTAAAAGCGGTGGGCACCTTTAAAATACATGGTCAGGAAAAAGACTTGGTTATACCTGGAAAGGTAACCAAAATTTCTGCATCAGAAGTGCTTCTGGAAGCCGAATTCCAGGTGAAATTAAGTGATTATGACATCGCCATACCCCAACTAATGTTTTACGAATTGTCTGAAATTCAACAAGTCACCATCAAAGCCATCTTAAAAAATGAATGATATGAAACGGATAACCAAATCGCGTAGGCTACTGACTGCTGTTGGGACCTTGCTGTTATTCTTAATTCAGGGAGTTTCCTTTGCACAATTGGAAAGGAAATTGGCAACGGAGGATCGCAAAACGGACCTCTTGTTTCATGCTCCTCGCCACATTAACCTGCTTACGGTGGAGGCATTGGATAAAAATACGCTTCATTTTGCCATCATGCACACTTTTGGTCCGGTAAATGGAGGGATTCGAAACCTTTATGGCCTGGACCACGGGGCAAACATTCAATTTAGCTTTGAGTATGCACTTGAGGATAAGTTTTCCCTGGGAGTTTCCCGATCAGGAAGGGACAAGTTTTACAACCTGTATGGAAGGTACCACCTGCTGGAGCAGACCGAAAGTGGTAAAATGCCTTTTTCCCTTTCACTGATGGCCGCAGCGGGTGTAAACACCGTGGACTATGGCTACTTGCAGGAAAATAACCCCGATTTTGCCCAAAGGAGTAGTTTTGCAGCGCAGGTAATGCTGGCAAGAAAAATCACTGATCAATTCAGCCTTCAACTGAGTCCTCTTTTGGCCTATTTTAACAGCCCAATACCGGCCTATTCCATAGAAGGAGATCAGCAGCTATATCTGGCCCTGGGGTTTTCCGGAAAATACAAGGTGACCCCCATGTCCTCCCTTACCTTGCAATGGATACCCAATTTGAATAATGGATTGCGAAATAATGTGGGCGTTGGTATCGATGTGGAAGCGGGAGGACATGTTTTTCAAATGTATTTTGTCACCTCCCCGGCACTGAACGAACAATACCTGTTGGCAGGAGGAAATGGTGTTCCCGGAGAAGAATTTCGTCTCGGATTCAATGTAAACCGCATCTTTGCTACCGGAGGAAACTAGCGAAGCATTTTGTTTTTTTTGGAAATGGTCATTAGGTGTTTATTGGATAATCATAAAATAGATGGGAAAGCCAATGGTGATATTTACCGGGAAGGTTACTGCCAGGGCCATGGGCAGAAAGATGCCAGGGTTTGCTTTGGGAACGGCCATTTTCATCGCGGCCGGCACCGCTATGTAGGAGGCCGAGGCAGCTAGGATCGCCAGCATAAACCGATCCCCGGGTTCGGGACTGACCCATTCGCTGAGGAATGCTACCAGCGAACCATTCAGGATTGGGATTATCACCGCAAAGGTGCTTGTAAACCATCCCGATTGAAGAAAATCCTTCAGTTTTTTACCACTGGTGATTCCCATATCGAGCAAAAAGATCGCCAGAAAACCTTTGAAAATATCGGTGGTAAAGGGTTTGATGCCTTCGGCTTCCTGTTCATTGGCAAGAAATCCAATGACCAGGCTTCCTAAAATCAAAAAGACGCTGCCATTGGTGATGGAGTGTTTTAGCAAATTCCCAAGGCTGGCCTGTTTTCCATTTCCATTTCCAAACCACCGTATTAGCAGTACCCCCAAAATAATAGCAGGTGCTTCCATCAGTGCCATGATGGCCACCATGTGTCCGCTGAAATCAAGTGTCTGCATTTCCAGAAAACTAGCGGCGGTTACAAAGGTGACAGCGCTAACCGAACCGTAGGCGGCCGCGATGGCTCCGGCATTTTCCACCCCCATGCGTTTTTTCAATATAAAAAACGTGTACAGTGGTATGATACAGGCCGTAGTCATTCCAAAAAGGATGGCCCATACGATTCCCATCTCAAATTGGCTATGTGCCAGTTCCTGGCCTCCCTTAAAACCTATAGCGAATAAGAGGTAAAGGGATATAAATTTCGAAGAGTTTTCGGGTATTTTCAAATCACTTTTGAGCCTGACAGCAAGAATCCCAAGGAAAAAAAACAACAAGGCAGGGTTGGTCAGGCTTTGCAGAAGCAATTGCACATTCATAGTTTCGAAGTAGGAGGGTACTGGGGATAAATTTTAGACAGCGGAGTAGACGGTATTGCCCCTTTCCGGTACAGCCGGGTTGATACATTCCGTGTGTTGGGTTGAGGGGTCGACCAGCAGTCCGGTGATATGTATGCCCCCTTCCCGTATTAACCCTTGAAATAGGGGATGATGGGCAATTTGATAGCTGAGGTCCTCGATATGGATCAAAGCCAGCTGCCTCACTTTTTCTTTTTCTGATTCAAAGCGATTGATCTGGTAGTAGTGATCAATATAGAGGTCAAACAACTGCTTTTCTGAAAAAGTGGTCAGTGTTTTCGAATGATTAATTACGTTGCTTTTTAGGGGGCAGTTCAGGTCGTGAACGATGGTAAGCTGGTCCACAGGCTCACAACTCAAGAAATCCGCTAATTTTTCAATAAACGGCAATTCATCGAACCGGAATACAGACCCTAGTGCGGTAAGGAAAAAATGATGGATTCCGTATTTTCTTTGGATAAAGTGTTCAGATAAACCGAGCGGACAAACTAAGTAAAGGTTGTTTTGCATGGGACAGCTATTTTTGTTTCATGCAAACCTATAAATGAATTATTATTAATGAAAATTTATATTTATTATAAAAAACATAAAAATAATTTATATTAATACTAATGTTTTGGCTTAAAGTAACTTATGGGATGGTGATTGCCTCAATACTTCAGGTACCAATCAAAATTCTTTTGGATCAAGGTACTGGCTTCGTGTTTAATGTGGGAAATGAATGCCTGAGCGACAGGACTGTGTTTTTTTCCTTTTACCCATACCAATTGCCACATGGTAGCCATGGGTAATCCTGTTACAGGGAATATTTTGATGTCCCCGTTATTGAGCTCGTTTTTTAGTCCGATGAGTGGCATAATGGAAAAACCCAGCCCTGCGATGACGGCCTGTTTTACGGCTTCGTTGGATGTCAGTTCCAGTTTTTTGGCGATCGCCCAATGGTTTTGTTCCACAAAGGACTCCATCATCTGTCGGGTTCCGGAGCCTTTTTCCCGGTAGATCCAGTTCAATTCGTCAAATTGTGCTTCCAGGGAGCGGCTTTCATCAAACGAGGATCGGGAATTACCTACCATGTACAGCTTATTTGGGAGCAAGTCTATGTGCTCCAGGTTCAGCTTTTTAGGAAGTATTGATACCATGGAAAAATCAACCTCGTTGTCCTCCAGGCTTTCGACCACGCGTTGTTTGTTCGTTACGTCCATAAGTAATTCCACCCCTGGATTTCTTCTCAAAAATTCAGAGAGGAAGTAAGGCATCACGTACTTGGCGGTGGAGACAATGGTGATTTTCAGTCTCCCTGCCAGTTGTCCTTTGTACTGCAAGGATTTCTGATTGATGCCATTGACCTGATTAATGATCTCGGCAGCCGCTTCTGCGATTTCTTTCCCAAATTCAGTAATGTATATTTTCCTTCCGACTACCTCGGTCAGCGGAATATCGAACTGCGCCTGAAAGTTTTTTAATTGAATGGAGACCGCTGGTTGAGTGAGGTGTAATTGCTCCGACGCTTTGGTTACGCTCTGGGTTTGCGCTACCTTTAAGAATACCTGAAGTTGATTTAATGTATAATGCATTGCTTATAAATTCCACTTCAAAGATAGGCATCTATTTATTTTTTCGGAGCCCCGATGAAAAAAAATGCCCCCTCAAGGACACAATCTAGGAGGAAGTAAAGCATGGAAAGATTTAAGAAGTTTTAAAAATGCCCTTTTTAGTGTAAATCCTGACCTGATCGATGATTGAGCTATACCGAAATTAGCTTAAAGTGACATTGGCTGTTTTGATTTTGCTGGTGTGCTATTTTCATTTTCAGGTGATAGAAGGCTTCCAATAGGTGGGCACTATCGTAGGCTCCCGCATCAATGGCTTTAAAACCGGCCAATTCGATCCATTTTTTTACCTTGGCTTTATTTTCATTGTTTTCCCCACAATAGTAGGTTTCTTGTATCACTCCCAGTGGATCTGAATTCGGATAGTCCATGCCCAGGTTATTAAAGGCCTTATATAAATTTTTATCTCCCAACTGCTCCTGAATGAGAGAGGTATTTCCAGCGTTTCCTTCGGTATACGAACTGTTGGTGCAATCGATGATGATGGTGTCGGGATTGTTTTCTTGAAGCAGCGAGTCACAAATGGACGGCAAGCATTCGTTTTCGCAACATATAAAAACAATGTCCGCTTTTGCGATGGCATCTGAATAGGGTAGTACTTTATCCAGTAATTTATTGTAAATTTTCCATTCGATGTCCTTGATTTCAAAATTCGTTTTCACCCCAAAAATCACTTCAATCCCCCTGTTCATATACCGGTTTCCCAGGCTTCTTGCCAGCTTACTTTCTCCTAAAATTGCGATATTCATCATGTCAAAATCGATTTATTTTCTTACCCACGTTCACTTCTCTCAATAGATTTGTAGAAGAAATATAGTGAATAAATCGGGAGGCGTAAAATAATATAATGAATAAAATGTATTTATAAAATAAATTACAATAATCAAGGGTTGTAAATCAGTTTAGGCTACATAAAATTTTAGATGGATTTAAAGCCTTACTAACGAATCAGGGAAAATGGGGTATTTCAATCCTGTGCTTCTGCTAACCGACTCCCTAAAATGGCGGCCATAAGCAGTAGGGCCGAAAAAATCCAAAGCATGGGCTGAATACCAAAAATTCCTGCCAAGCTTCCGAGACCTGCTCCAATTAATGTGAACATGCCAATGGCGGTATTGGAAAGGGATACGTAGGAAGGCCGGTCCTTTTCGGGGGCAAAATCTACCAGGTACGTTTTTCTGCTTAACCGGGCACCGCCATGAGCCATGACCTGTATCAGAAATAGAACCGCAAACGTGTAGCTATTCTGAAGGAAGGCGGGCCAAAGTGGAAACAAGGCCATCAGCGCAATGTTAACCATTCCCAATAGCGCGATGACAATCATGAGTTTTTTGCTGGACCGATCGGCAAATCTCCCCCAGAAGGGGCTGCTGATGACACTGCCAATTCCCGCAGCCAGCACCATTATCCCCAGATTACTTACTTCTTCCCCGATTTCGACTCTCCCCAGCAGCACAAAAAACGGTTGGGCCAGGGGAATGGCCATCAATAAGCCCCGGGTAACAATGAACATCCGTAAGTTTCGGTCTTCCTGCCAAAAGGTCCAGGCCTTTTTAATTTCCTGAATAGGCGTTCTGCCGCCTGAGGTTGCCCCGGGCTCCTCGTGGATAAGACTGAACAGAAACCCGGACAATACCCAAAGGATTGCCCCGGAAAGAACCAGCATAAACAGGAATTCCCGATCGCTGTTTTTAAAAAAATCGGCCAGAATTAAACCGCCAACCAAGAGCGTCAGAATGCCCCCAGTAGTAGCCCGCATGGCGAGCAGTTGCCCCCTTTTTCCTTTCGGCGTGGTCTTGGCTGTTACGTCTTTAAAACTGATGCTGGCGACTCCACTGCTAATGCTAAACAAGGCCAGGCAGACCAGCAACAGCCAGCCGCCCAAGGCGCCATCCAGGTTCCAGACCACAAAGGCCATGGCCAATAATGCCAGTGCCTGAATCCAGGCAGGGATGACCCAAAACCATTTTCTTATGGGAAAGGAACGGATTTTTGCGGATACTACCAATTGCGGTAATAGGGATCCGGCATCCTTGATGGGGACCAAGGCTCCCGAAAAGGCTGCAGGGACTCCCATAGCCGCCAACACCCAGGGAAGGGTGGTGCCGGGACTAACCAGTTGTCCTGCCAATTTGGACAAGGCACCGCTACCTACATTTTTGAAAAAATTAGAAGGTGTTTCCCGGCAGGCTTCCTCGGAAATATTGGCACAAGCCCGTACTTCACCCTCATCTGTGATCCATTCGTATACGCGCTCGCTTATTTTCATATTTGATTTGGAAATACACCGGTCACGAAAGTAAAAATTCCCTCGAATATTTCCATTCTTGGATTAATGTTTGCTACATAACTGATAGGTTTTTAACAGAAATAAATGCTATTATGGAAAATTTTAAAGTAAAAATTTTAGATAAAAAACAAGTTACGCACGATACCTTCGCTTTTCAGACGGAGAAACCCAAGGGATATTCCTTTGAACCGGGACAGGCTACCGAAGTGAGTCTGCTTAAAGAAGATTGGGCCGAAGAAAAGCGACCTTTTACGTTTACTAGTCTGCCATCAGACCCAAATCTGGAATTCACCATCAAGACCTATACGGATCACGAGGGAGTGACCAAGCGGCTGCGAGAGGCCGTTCCGGGTGATAGCCTGGAGATTGGGGATGCCTGGGGTGCGATCTCCTATAAGGGAGAAGGGGTGTTCATTGCCGGAGGAGCCGGAGTCACTCCGTTTATCTCCATCTTCCGAGACTTGCGTCAAAAAAATCAAATCGGTAATAACGAACTGATATTTGCCAACAAGACCAATGATGATATCATTCTTTTTGAGGAATTAAAAACCATTTTGGGTCACAAATTCCATAATATCATCGAAAAGCAAGCAGATACGGCCTACGACCAGGGAAGGATCAATAAGGCTTATTTAGAAAAGAAAATCAGCAGTTTCAAAAACCGTCATTTTTACCTTTGTGGGCCGGAAGGTTTTATGAAAGCAGTTGAAAAAGCACTGGGAGAGCTGGGCGTGAAACCCGACTCCCTTGTGTTTGAGCAATAGGAAGAAGTTGAATTTAGATAAAGCCTGGCGTATCATATCCATTCGCTCCGGGGTGTACGTATGGACACCAGCGAATCGACTGGTTGATAATCCGATGCCGGATAGTAGATTTCATCTCGCTGCGGCCGCTGCGTGAACCCGTTTTTTTGCAGCGTCCGCAAAGGATTCGTTAGGGGCTGTGGCGGGTGGTTTCATTTGAACCTCCTTCGGGTCGGGCAGTTGAATTCCCCGGAATTTGACCAACAGGGGCTGGCAATATTTCTTTAGCCCTTTTTTTCCAGCCCTACCGGGCTACTTCCGGTCGGCAGGTCAAAGCTGAAAACCGAGCCCTTACCGACGATGGAACTTACGGAAATGGTGCTTTTGTGGCCTTCCAGAATGTGCTTGACAATGGCCAGGCCCAGGCCCGTTCCACCTTTCTCCCGGGACCGGCTTTTATCTACCCGGTAAAAACGTTCGAAAATACGCTTCAGGTCCTCGGGATGAATGCCCATGCCCTGGTCTTTTATTTTGACCGTTAGGTGGTTTTTATGGCTTTTTAACTGGATCGTGACCTCCCCTCCGTCTTTGTTGTATTTGATGGCGTTGGAGACCAGGTTCTGGATCACCCGGAATATTTTCTCCCGGTCGGCATGCGTGAAATAACGTTCCTCCGAGGAATGCTGAAAATGGATCTGTATATCCCGTTTGTGGGCCTTGCCCTCCAGTTGCTCAATCACTTCCAAAATGGTTTCCCGTAGGTCAAAATGGACCGGATGAAAGCGGATAAAGCCACTTTCGATCTGGTTGATGGTGATCAGATCCTGAACCAGGTTATCCAGGTTGTTCAGGCTTTTGGCGGCCCGTTTCAGAAATTTATCGCGGACGGTATGGTCTTCCACTGCTCCGTCCAGAAGGGTATGGATATAGCCTTGCGCGGCAAAAATTGGCGTTTTTAGCTCATGGGAAATATCCGCAATAAATTCCTTCCGGAAGGTTTCGTTTTTTTGAAGGGTTTCGATTTCCCGGTTTTTTGCTGCGGCATATTCGTTGATGTTGGTTTGGATGCTTTTTAAGGGGGGTAGGGAGGCTTTGATTTTTTTCACACCTTTGAAAGACAGGTCCTTCCGCTGGATTTTTTCCAGTACGTTGTAAATATTGCTGATTTCCTTAAACACCAGAAATTCCAGGCTTAGGTGGATGAGCAGGTAAGAAATGGAGAAGGAAAGCGCGCCGGATGCCAGCAAGACCATAGCCCCCACTTCATCAATCAGGGACAAAAAGGCCACCAAAAGCAAGGCGATGGCTACGGCCAGTACAAACGCGATTCCCCTGGAAGTACTGAACATGCCCGGCCTTAAATTAAATTGAACTTGTAGCCGACACCTTTTACAGTAAAAATATAGTCATCGCCAATTTTTTCCCGAACCTTTCGGATGTGAACGTCTACTGTCCGTGCCAGCACAAACACGTCGGCTCCCCAGATGTTTTTGAGCAACTCATCCCGGCTGAATACCATGTTGGGGTTCTTTGCCAGAAAGTAGAGCAGTTCAAACTCCTTTTTGGGAAGGATGATGGTCTTACCCGCCTGAGAAATGGTATAGCTGCTACGATCGATGACCAGATCCCTGATTTCAATTTTAGTACTGTCGGGTTCTTTTTTATTTTCCCGGCGAAACAAGGCACCTATGCGGCTAACGAGTGCCCTCGGTTTGATCGGTTTGTGGATATAATCGTCCGCCCCCACATCAAAGGCGGCTACCTCTGAATATTCCTCGGAGCGTGCCGTTAAAAAGATAATGAAGGTGTTTTTTAGCTCGGGAATATCCCTGATTTGCCGGCAGGTTTCGACCCCGTCCTGATTGGGCATCATGATGTCCAGCAGGATGACATCGGGTTGGAAGGTACGGGCTTTTTTGACGGCCTGTATCCCATCTTGGGCAGAGCTTACCTCGTACCCTTCTTTTTCCAGATTATAGGTGACGATTTCGATGATATCTTCTTCGTCGTCCACTACCAGGACTTTTAACTTTTGTTTGTCACTCATGGATTGATAACAACAGTAAATTAAAATTGAGTTGCAAAGGTAGGTAAAATATAAAAAATAGCTTTATATCCCGAACGGATTGATCAGAAGAATGGTAAATTTTTGAGATGAATTTAAAATGTGTTAGGCTACTATTAACCAGGTGTTAATCAATTGTTACGTAATCCTTCGGCGGATACAATGTCCATGTTGATGGAACCGACCACCATGCTGGCTTTAATCTTTACCGGTATCCGGTTTTCATCAGCCGTAATCCACATTTTGATAGGCTTTTTGCCTCGGAATAATTTATTACTTGGCATCACCGGGCTGAATACATGGGTGTCAAAATCACCCAGGGAAGTGGATACCTCATCTTTACCCTCGTATATTAACTTTAGGTTATAATTTTTTTCATCGAAGAATCCCTTTATGCTAATTTCATCCCCCTTTCTCAATCCTTGAAAATCCATGGTCCGCAGCAAGTAATACCCGCTCACAATATCCTGTACCTGGTAAGGCACATCAAATTTCTGCGTTTTAACCAGGTTTTCATTTTCCCGGTCGTACAGTTTCACTTCGGCTTTCCCATCATCCTGGTCAAAATCAATGACTTCGTGTTTACGATAATTGCCTTCTTCAATGTGACGGTAAGAGCGGTAGGGGACGATTCGGGCCGTGTCAATGTAGGTGCCCCAATTATCTTTCACATAAAATAGTTTGAAAATATTAAGCGTTTTGCCATACACATCAATTTTATAGGCTGGCTTTCCATTTACCCGGTGGATATCATCCGAAATCACCATTTTTGCTTCTGCGGCATTTATAAAAAAGTAGCTGACATTAAAGGTAAGCGTTTCTCCTTTGCCAAACGCCTGGTTTTTTCTTGCCGGTACCGGGTCAGGTGCCTGGAAATGTACCAGTAAAAGGAGCGTTAGGAAGATGGTTTGCAGCTGTAAGACCATGCGTTTTTTAAAAGCGTTTACTTCAAAGTCCGTACCATTTTGACTATCAATGCCAGGGACTGGTTTCTTCAAAGCTATACTAACGAAATCGGAAAACAATGGTTATCCGGAGTTGTGAATGATCCCTCGAATGTTTACTTTCACATTATCAATTGAACGATTTTAACTTCTGAAGATACATAGTATGAGTGCGAACACTGAGAAATTAAAAGCCTTGCAGCTAACGCTGGATAAGCTGGAGAAAACCTATGGCAAAGGTACGGTAATGAAACTGAGCGATAATGTGGTGCTGGACGTGCCAGCCATTTCTACCGGTTCCCTCGGCTTGGACATGGCATTGGGAATTGGCGGCGTACCCAGAGGGAGGGTGATCGAAATATATGGACCGGAATCTTCCGGTAAAACCACCCTTTCCATGCACTGCATCGCCGAGGCCCAAAAGGCAGGTGGTCTGGCCGCTTTCATCGATGCGGAGCATGCCTTCGATAAGTCCTATGCGGAAAAGCTCGGAATTGACATCGAAAATCTGCTGATTTCTCAGCCGGATAGTGGGGAGCAGGCCCTGGAGATTACCGAACACCTGATCCGGTCTGGAGCCATAGATATTATCGTGATTGACTCGGTGGCCGCACTGGTTCCCAAAGGAGAATTGGAAGGCGAGATGGGTGATTCTAAAATGGGTCTTCAGGCCCGATTGATGTCACAAGCCCTGCGTAAACTGACCGGCGCTATTAATAAAACAGGCTGTGCCTGCATTTTTATTAACCAGCTCCGGGAAAAAATTGGGGTGATGTTTGGTAATCCTGAAACCACCACCGGTGGTAATGCGCTGAAGTTTTATGCTTCGGTACGGCTGGACATACGAAGGATAGGCCAGATCAAGGAAGGTCCGGATAATATTTTGGGCAACCGAACCAAAGTGAAAGTGGTGAAAAACAAGGTTTCTCCGCCTTTTAAGGTCGTGGAATTTGATATCATGTATGGTGAGGGCATTTCCAAAGTCGGCGAAATAATCGATTTGGGTGTGGAATTCGAAATTGTAAAAAAGGCAGGCTCCTGGTTCTCCTATGAGGGAAATAAATTGGGACAAGGAAGGGATGCTGTCAAAACCTTGCTGCTGGACAATCCGGAATTAATGGAAGAACTGGAGCTTAAAATCAAAGAAAAAGCAGGCATACTGAAGGATAGCAAGGAAAAAGCCAAATCCAACGGAAAAAGTAAAAAAGAAGAATAGTCAATAGCGGATATCTTCGGATTCCGGTAGTCGTTAGGCCGTACGGATAGCTTCTACCGGATCCATTTTGGCCGCCATGGAGGCGGGAATGATACCCGAAGCAATCCCAATGGCCGAAGATAATCCGATTCCCAACAGTATATTTTTAAAGCTAAGGATAATTTCAAGATTGCCCAGGGAAATAAACGTGGTCCCAAAGACGATTAACAATCCTGCCAATCCGCCGATAAGGCTCAAAAAGGTGGCCTCAAAGAGAAACTGCAGGAGAATAAAATAATTCTTTGCACCCAGCGATTTTTGAATGCCTATAATGCCGGTCCGTTCTTTAACGGATACAAACATGATATTTGCGATTCCAAAACCACCGATCAATATCGAAAACCCCCCAATCACCCAGCCGGCGATGGAAATAACGGCAAAAATGGAACCCACGGCATCCTGGATAAACTCCGATTTGTTCAACGCAAAATTATTCTCTTCGGTAGGTTTTAACCCTCTTTTTGCCCGGAGCAATCCGGCCATTTCGTTTTCCAAATAAATCAAACCCGGGTCATCTTCCGTGCCTTTGGCAGCAATAATGGGTTCGATTCCGTTTTTGCCTACATAAAACAATTTACTAAAGGCACCATAAGGCACCAGCAAGGCTTCGTCTTTGGAAGGAGTATCAAAGAGACCTTCCCCTTCTTCTTCCAGAATGCCCACTACGATAAACGTTAATCCTTTGATTTTAAATTCCTTTCCCAGGGGGTTTTGGTTGGGAAACAAGGCATCGGCAATTTTGACACCTATAATCGAAACATTTCTGGAGGAATTGATTTCCATTTGGGTAAAAAAGCGTCCTTCCTGTAGGGGAATATCGTATACTTCTTTATGATTGTAAACCACCCCGTCCAGATTGGCCATTTCGTATGCGTTGCTTCCTGCCTTTACCGTGGTTCGGGTGTTGGCAAAGATGGTTACCGAAGCAGCACTTTTGAGTCGCTCATCCAAAAAAGAATATTCGGAATAGTTACCAGGCGGTCTCCTGAAATACCGCCACCAGGGGTATTCCTGGGGGCCGGAAGAAAAAGGAAACCGGTCTACCCGGATGACGTTACTACCCAGAAAGGTAAGGCTGTCCTTGATGTTCCGTTCCAGAGAATCTACCAGGGTAAAAACAGCAATGATGGCAAAAATCCCCACCGTTACACCTAGCAATGAGAGGATGGTCCGTGTGAGGTTGGACTTTAATGCTTGCATTGCAAAGCGAAAACTTTCCCAAATAAAACGAAATACCATCAATGTTAAGATGATGTAAAATAATTCCACAAGATAAGTAGAATAAAGGTAAATTCTTACTATCTTTGCATTTTTTACGATAATTACGTTCACTCGTTATTTCCAAAATTAATACACATGAAGTTATCTGATTTCAAATTTGAAATTCCTAAAAAACTTATATCCTTACATCCTCCGGCAAACCGAGATGAGTCCAGATTGATGGTGATTCATCGCGATACCGGAAAAATAGAGCATAGGGTTTTTAAGGATATCATTGAATATTTTGGGGAGGGCGATGTATTCGTCACCAATAATACCAAAGTATTTCCGGCCAGGCTGTATGGAAATAAGGAAAAAACAGGAGCGAAAATTGAAGTTTTCCTGCTTCGGGAATTAAACCAGGATCTCAGACTTTGGGATGTGCTGGTGGATCCTGCGCGAAAAATACGTGTTGGAAACAAGTTGTATTTTGGCGACAGCGATCTGGTAGCGGAGGTGATAGACAATACCACTTCCAGGGGGAGAACCATTCGGTTCCTGTTTGATGGCACGGATGAAGAATTTTACAAAACCATTGACACGCTCGGAGAGACACCGATACTGAAAGAATTTATTGAACGGGATGTGGTCGATTCGGACCGGGAGCGCTATCAGACCATTTTTGCCAAACACGTGGGGGCTGTTGCAGCACCTACTGCGGGCCTGCATTTTACCCCTCATCTGTTAAAAAGGTTGGAAATCAAAGGAGTGGAAGTCAGTCCGATCACCTTGCACATTGGTCTGGGTACTTTCCGTCAGGTAGACGTAGAGGACCTTACCAAGCATAAAATGGATTCGGAGAATTACGATATACCCCAGGAGACCGTAGACTTGGTTAACAAGTCGCTGGATGCCAAAAAAAGAGTGGTAGCCGTGGGGACCACTTCTTTGAAAACCATAGAATCTTCTGTGACCGCCAATGGCCGGCTGAAGTCAAGTAGTGGCTGGACAGATAAATTCATCATCCCTCCTTATGAATTTAAAATTGCCAATGCACTGATCACCAATTTTCATTTGCCAGAGTCCACCTTACTAATGACGGCATCTGCCTTCGGCGGATACGATTTGATAATGAAAGCATACAAGGAAGCCATCAAAGAGAATTATAAGTTCTTTAGTTATGGTGACGCCATGCTGATCTTATAAAGCTTTTCAGGCTGTTAATAAAAAATCCTGTCGGTAAAAGCGACAGGATTTTTTATTTGCTCCTATTTTTACTGTGGCTGTTAGGAAATGCTAACGTCTTCTTCAAACTTCTCCAGGGCCTCCTGCCGGGCCACCACGTAGACGATATCTCCTAATTTGATTTTGGTATCTCCATTGATATCTGTATTTGTTTTGCCGTCCCTTTTAATGGCCACCAGGTTGATTCCCACTTTTTCCCGCAAATCAATATCCTTAATGGGTTTTCCGATAAAAGTGCCGTGATCCTTTTCAATTTTAATTCCTGCGAAATTGATTTCCGGGATATCCAGAGCGATGGTTGAGCCGCTGTCACCTTGCAGGGAGCGAAATACCTCGTAGTTGTGGTAGCGCACATCGTGGGTGAAATCATCGATTTCTCCTTTGGGTACCAGGTACTTGTTCAGCACCCGGGTAAATATCTCAATGGATGTCTCAAATTCTTCGGGAATCACCTCATCGGCACCTAGTCGGAGCATGGCCTCTATTTCGTTTACATATCGTGTTCTAACAATGATAAAGGCATTTTGGGTTATCGCGCGGATATTGGTAATGATGCCTCGTGTTGCTTCATGATTGGAGATAGCAATCACAGCCACCCTTGCTTTGTGGATTTTCACGTGCTCTAAGACCACCGGATTGGCGGCATCTCCATACATGATGGGTTCTCCGTTGGCAGACTCTACCCGTACGGTTTCCGGGTTCATTTCTATGATCGCATAGGCAATGTTGGCTCTCTTTGCTGCGCGCGCCAAATTCCGGCCATTCAGCCCGAAACCGATAATGACAAGATGATCGCCAAGTTCATCGGTTTCAATCTTAGCGATATGGGCCACTGGTTTTTCTCCAAACCGGGACTTTATTTTCTCTGGTAAAGGGATATTCAGCACCCTGCAGGCGAGATTTTCTCTTTTCTTTAAAATAAAGGGTGTCATTACCATGGTCAAAATAGAAATCGCCAGGAAATATTGATAGGTAATGGGATCTAAAAGCTCGTATTCAAGTCCTTCTTTTGCCAGCAATAAGGAAAATTCACCGACCTGAAAGATAGAAAACCCTACGATAAATGAACCCTTAAGATCACTACCAATGGATTTTACGGCCAGGGTAGTAATCAGAAATTTGACAACAAAGGTCAGCAGGACTAGCGCCAGGATAATCAGAATGTTATCCAACAAAAAACCCAGATCGAATAGCATGCCCACCGATACAAAAAAGAAACTGAGAAATATTTCCCGAAAGGGTAGAATTTTCCCGGTAGCGTGGTGGCTGTATTCAGATTCGCTTATGATCAGTCCTGCAAGAAAAGCTCCTAAACCCAGCGATAACCCCAATAATGAGGTGACATAGGCTACGGCAAAACAGGTAACGATAATGCTCAAGAGAAACAGTTCTTCGTTTTTTGACTTGGCGACCCGGTACAGCAACTGAGGGATGAGGTACTTAGCACTGAGGATGGTTAATACGATCACCAGGCCGCCTTTAAGTACCATATACGTCAATGAAAGCAGGACATTGTCCGATTCTCCGGCAAGCATGGGCGTTAATAGCACCAATGGAACGATGATGATATCCTGAAAAATCAATATGGCAAGGGTGGTTCTTCCGGAAATGCTATTAACCTGCCCCGTCTCCTGCAGTAGTTTAAGAACGATGGCCGTACTACTCAGGGCAAACAGAAAACCAAAAAACACGGCCTTATTCCAGTCATACCCGAAAGAATACGTTATCAGGGTAGTCGCTCCGATGGTGAGGAGCACCTGCAAGCTGCCACCGATAAATACCGCCTTCTTGATAGCCATCAGGCTTTTCAGCGAAAATTCCATCCCAATTACAAAAAGCAGAAGGATTACCCCAATCTCTGATAAGACTTCCACCGCCGTGGAAGCATCTACCAGGGAAAGCCCATAAGGTCCAGCAATCGCTCCCGTCAGCAGGTACCCAATAATGGTAGGTAACTTTAGCCGCATGAAAAGCAATATCACTAACGTAGACAGTCCGAATATGACTACAATGTCAGACAAAAGGGGAATTTCAGCCGCTGCGAGTATAAAAGGATTCATTTTTTGGTTTGGGTTAAAAATTCGTAGGGATCAAATTTCCCTGAATATAATAAAAATAACGCAGGCATTTAAATGGTATCGAGACTGGAAATACAGCGTGATTTTCCTAACAGGTTTACTAGTAAACTCAATACGCAAGGCCTAAACGCTTGTATATGAAATGCATCAGCCAGGCAGGCCCAATCAAAAGGAATTGCAAATCTTTTAGAAAAGAGGGTTTTTTTCCTTCCATTTTATGCCCGTAAAATTGAAAAATCCAGGCAAGTACAAAAATCCCCAAACAAAAGCTCCAAAGTGGAAACGGTAATATTAAAGTGAATACGCTTGCTACCGCCAGGCAAAGGGCCGTAAAAAGCATCATCCCCAATGCCAACGGCGGAGAAAGGGCCAGGTAATAAATCCATACCAGCAGCAATGCCGGAGTAGCCCAATTGGCAAAATGACTCAACAGAAACTCCATCTCCCTCAGCGGACCGGGAGGGATACTGTAAAGCAAGCCCACTAAGCTGAAGTAAATAGCGGGAACACAAAGCCAATGAATGGATTTGTTGGTGGGATTTTGGTGGCTGAGGTCGTATTCCTGTAGCAGGCTGTCAATTTTTCTCATGAACCTGTATCGTTAAGCCAAATTATTTGGTATTAAGTTAAATAAAATAATTGAAAAACAAATACCTTTCCATACATTCAGAATAAAATTTGGAAAGTATGCGTTAGTCTTTAAGTAACAAAGAGTATCAGCGGTTTGGGCGGTAAATACATATTTTTTTTTAACTTTAGGTTTATCTTTTCTTAGACCAATCATAATGGGTACAACTTCTAAAAGGCCCTCCATCTGGGAGGCATTATTTCCAATCATCTTTCTGATTGTCCTTTTGGTGATCAATATCAATGTTTTTGGCACAGACGGACTCTTTGGATCCAATCAGTTGGTATTGGTCATTTCTTCTGGGGTAGCCGGCTTGTTGGCCGTTTTTAGATTGGGCGTGAAATGGGATGTCATTCAGGATGGCATGATCAAAAGCATTTCATCCGCCATGTCCTCTATTTTGATTTTGCTTTTAATAGGCTCCCTGGCGGGAACCTGGATGTTGAGTGGAATCGTACCTGCAATGATTTATTATGGACTTCAGGTGTTGAATCCTACTATATTTTTATTAGCCGCCTGTGTGGTTTGTGGAGTAGTATCCATTGCCACTGGAAGTAGCTGGACGACGGTAGCTACCGTAGGAGTCGCCCTTTTGGGAATTGGAAAAGCCCTGGGGTTTGGAGAGGGCATCATTGGCGGAGCGATTATTTCAGGGGCTTACTTCGGGGATAAAATGTCACCGCTTTCGGACACCACCAACCTGGCTCCGGCCATGGCAGGGACGGATTTGTTCACGCATATCCGGCACATGGTAAGAACCACGGTTCCTTCTATATCCCTTACCCTTTTGATCTTTGGGGTTATCGGGGTAATGGGACAGCCGGAGGGTACAGTCGGCCAGGTGCAGGCGATTTCCGACGTGATTTCTGAAACCTTTGTAGTCAATGGATGGCTATTCATTGTTCCCGCACTTGTATTGTTTCTTATTATTAAAAAGGTCCCTGCCATTCCAACCTTGCTCGCTGGAGCACTGTTGGGAGGGGTTTTTGCGGTCATTTTTCAGGGAGAGATTATCCGGGAATTATCCAGTGGTATGGACGGAGGAGTGTTGCTGCGTACCTTTAGCGTTGTGATGCAAGCGTTGTTTGGGGACACGGCGATTGTTACCTCCAACGAAATTGTCAACGAGTTACTGGTTACCGGAGGGATGGCAGGGATGCTGTTTACCGTTTGGTTGATCCTGTGTGCCATGGTTTTTGGAGGGATAATGGAGGTAAGCGGCATGCTTAAGGTCATCGCCGAGGGGGTGATTAGCAAAGTAAACTCGGTCGGGTCCCTGATAGCCGCTACTGCTGGTACCGGTGTCTTTTTCAATCTTACTACCTCGGACCAATACCTGGCTATTTTGGTTCCTGGTAGAATGTATGCCGATATTTACAGAAAGAAAGGCCTAAAGGGGGAAAACCTGAGCAGGACCCTGGAGGATAGTGCTACCGTTACTTCGGTTTTGATCCCCTGGAATACCTGTGGCGCGACCCAGGCCTCCGTTTTAGGAGTAGCCACCCTTACCTATGCCCCGTATTGTTTTTTTAATATTATTAGCCCGTTCATGACGATTCTGTTTGGGTATATGAATTGGGGAATTAATTATTACACAAAAGAAGAAATGGAACAGCATAAAGAAGAAGAGATTTTGGCATGATACCACTTAAAATATCCAAAGAAGAAGTAAATGAACTGGAAATAGAAGCATTTCCCGGTGAAATCATCTTGGTTCAGGACCAAAAGGACTTGCGACGGATGGAATCAGATCTGGCTTCTCAAAAATTTATTGGCTTCGACACGGAAACCAGACCAGCATTTAGAAGAGGCGTTTCCTACGATGTTTCTTTACTTCAGTTGTCTACCCGGGAAACGGCTTACCTTATCCGCCTCAATGAACAGGGTTTTCCCATTCAGGCAAAAGCCCTGCTGGAAAATACCAATATCGTAAAAGTTGGGGCTGCTGTCAGAGACGATATCAAAGCCTTGAAAAAACTGGACACTAACTTTACCCCCGATTCTTTTTTCGACCTAAATGAAGAATTGCGAAAAGTAGGGTTCCTGAATGTGGGGGTGAGAAATCTTAGTGCCATGGTCCTGGGGATCCGGATTTCCAAATCCGAGCAGGTGTCCAACTGGGAAGCCCCCACCTTGACAGAAAAGCAGATGCTCTACGCTGCTACGGATGCCTGGGCTTGTTTGGAGATATTTTTGAAACTTTATCGACAGGGGTACCTGGATGAAATCTTCTCTATGTAAGAAATTCCAGAGAAGGAACGGTCGAAAGTATTTTTCTAACTTCATCCTCCTGTTTTTGGCGGCATTCCACCCTTATCTGACAACGCAAGTCAAATTTCTGATCTGAAATTTTCAGGTTATGGCGTTGGATGAGGTGCATGACTTCATCCATTGATAGGTAATCAAAGCGCATGCTAATGCTGGCGACCCGTGTTTTTTGGATCACTTCACTGGCTTCTATGGCTTCTGCAGCAGCCGTTTTATAGGCTCGCACCAATCCGCCCACACCAAGTTTGACCCCTCCAAAGTACCTCACTACCACGACCAGGGATTGCGTTAGCCCCCGGGAGCGAAGTTGCCCCAATATGGGGTCCCCGGCGCTATGGTGGGGTTCACCATCGTCATTGGCTCGATATACATCCTGATTTTTACCCAGAATATAGGCGTAGCAATGATGCCGGGCATCGTGGTAGGATTTTTTGAGCTCGTCCAGGATCTGTTGGATTTCCGCCTCATCTTCCACCGGGTAGGCAAACGATAAAAATTTACTCCCTTTCTCTTTGTAGAGCCCGTTGGCAGGTGTTTTTAAGGTCAGGTAGGTGTCTTCCATCAATTCGAGTGCTTCCGAGGTAGCTGCCGGTTGGATTAGAATTGCTAATTTAGCCAAATAGAATGTATCTGCCAGCCAGTATACAGGTATAGGGTAGAAATTAACGTTATTACCTGTTTTTAGGCCATTGCTTAGGGCTGGCTGGGATGGATGAATTGTCAAAGCCCGGATGTTGTTATTCGAGGTGATTTTCCCTGCATGTAAGAGGGGTAATCGAAAGCTTAAGCACTCAAATGAATCAGAAGGAAAAGGAACCGCTGGTTTCGGTGATATGCACCTGTCATAATCAGGCAGCTTACGTGGAAGCCGCTATGGAAAGTGTCCTGCAACAGGCGTATCCACACCGTGCACTGTTTGTAATAGATAATGGAAGTAGTGATTCCTCACAGAAAGTAATTCGAGACTGGGTGGAGAAAAACGAAGAAAAATTGAATGTTAGGTACCTGTTTCACGATACTCCCATCAATTACTGCCGGGCATTCAATAGGACTTTGACCCAGGTCAGTGGCACTTATGTGGTAGATTTGGCAGCCGATGATTTCCTGGCCCCCCTTCACCTAAGCAGCGCAGTTCACCGCCTCCAGGAAACAGGAGCGAAAATTTACTTCAGCAATGTGCTTCACCTATTTCCCGACGGGAGTACCCGTCCTTTTTATCCGGTAGATGCTTCGGGAAAAGCGAGCGTACCCGTGACGGCAGGCAATGTCTTCCCCGTGGTGGTGAGGAGATACGCCATCAGTTCGGCGGCTCTGGTGTTGGATGCGGCAGTCTTGAAAGCAGCAGGTGGCTATGACGAAACCCTGGCCTATGAAGATTTTGACCTGCTTGTGAGAATGGCACGAGAGCATGCCTTTGTCTACGGGGATTATTTAGGAGTAACTAAGCGCATCCTGGCAGGTTCGCTGTCGACCCGGCAATACCAGTCCCGTCATTCAGTCTTGCTTCCTTCTACCTTCCGGGTTTGTGAAAAAATAGCTGCTATGGTACGTACAGCAGAAGAAAAGCATGCCTTGAAATTTCGAATTTTGCACGAAGCCAAACATTCCCTGGCTTCCGCCAATTTTAAGATGGCTGCGCAATTTTTAGAATTATACGCCCGCCATTTTTCCCGGAACTGGAAATTTCATCTGTATAAAACCTGGTTCCTCACCAAATGGGATTTTTCTGGTGCTTACGAGTGGTGGATAAAAAACAGGGGACTATAACTGACCAACAATGACTTCCTGCATCGATTCAGGAGAAAAATAATTTTCACCCATTTCCTGTAATTGGGTGCCATCAAAATCTTTAATAAAGGCCAATTTCCGAGCGTAAAATGAGAAATCTAACCCTTCAAAGTAAACGTGTTGAAAGTGACTCATCAAGTCAAAAGGGCTACTGAATTTAGCCAGGAGGTTTCCGGCAAGGTAATTTTTTATTTTTTCTAATTCCTCCCCTGGGATCGGATCGGTAATCAGCCGCTGAATTTCCTTGTAGACTTCCCGGATCACCTCATCTCCATACCCTCCTTTCACATCCGCAGCCACCATCCAATAGGAACCACCATTCAGATTTCCTAAAAAACTATTGATCCCGTAGGTATACCCTTTTTCCTCCCGAATATTACGAATCAGGCGGCTACCGAAATATCCTCCCAGCACGGTATTAAACAAAGAAAGCGGCAGGTAATCCGGGTGGGTAAGTGGGACCATCCATTTGCCGATACGAATACTGGATTGCAGGGCATTGGCTTTCGCTTCGGCCTGCCTTCCCGTGGTAGGACTAGCGAGCGGTGGGCTGGTGTTTTTTCCTGAAATCAGTGGTAAATCTTCAAAATAGTTTTCCAGCAAGCTAAGTTCTGCTTCCGAAAGGTGCCCGGTAACGAATAAATGAGGTTGGGTAAGAAATTCAGTTTGGTAGTAGGAAACAAGCTGCTCCCTGGAAATGGCATCGACATCCGCTTCGGTAGCCTGGAAACCAAAGGGGTGTTGCTCCCCAAAAAGGCCAGATCGGATTAGCTGATTGGCCCGAGAGGAAGTTTGTTCATTCTGAATGCTGATGCTCAGTTTTTTCTGGGATTTTCGTTTTTTCAGGTTCTTTTCAGGAAATACAGCTTCTGTGAATAAGGAACGAAATACCGGCAAAACCTTCGCAAGGTGTTTTTTGGTTGTTAATAAGCTGAGGCCCTGTCGCTCATAGCCCGAAATGACTTCTACTTCCGAGCCGTGAAAGTCAAAAAAATCATCTAATGCCTCCGATGGCAAGTTTTTTGTCCCCTCTGAGAGCATGTGCAGCATAAAAAACGGAACCAGCGGATTAAAGGCTTTCTTTTCCTGAAAATGCACTGGAAATATCACTTCGAGTTTTACCGCTGCAATGGTCGGGGACGGAATATAATACAACCGGGTGCCGCCTATTAGGTGGCGGCATTCGGGAGGTGTTAGGTTGATTTGATCGGGTATCTGGAATGGGGGAGCCTGACTGCGGTCTATGCTCATCTTGGAACGTTATAAAGTAGTGTGAACCTAAGCGTTTCTGCCAATGGATGGTTTTGAACCTGGGGAACGAGGTAAGAAAAGTCAAATCCCAGACGGTTGAATTTAAAACCCACGCCCATGGTAAAATACCTGCGGCCTCCTTTTTTTGGGTTTTCATAGAAATAGCCTGCGCGCAAAGCAAATTTATCGTCGTAGGAATATTCGGTACCGAAAGAAACCATTATTTCCTGGATTTCTTCCCGAAACCCATCCGGAGCATCAAAGGGTGATCCGAACATTCCGCTGATCAGCGGACGGGTTGGATCCTTACCAGCCGCAATCACCGGCTCATTGGTATTAGGGTCCAGTACCAATTGCCCGTTTTCATCCACCTCGTACAAAGGTGGGGTAGGA
Source organism: Cyclobacterium salsum (assembly GCF_010119245.1). Classification (GTDB taxonomy): domain Bacteria; phylum Bacteroidota; class Bacteroidia; order Cytophagales; family Cyclobacteriaceae; genus Cyclobacterium; species Cyclobacterium salsum. Next base: position 196,708 of record NZ_WNKG01000009.1, on the reverse strand, counting down.
ACCAGCATCTTATTAAAATCCAGTGCGAGGGTAATGGTATTTAATTCGTCCATTGGAAGCTGCAAAGCGGATCCAAACTTTAGGTTGGTGGGCAGGTAATCGAGATCCTCTGCACTGTTATAGGTAATTTTCGGGCCTATATTGGAAAGGTTAATTCCCCAGGAGAAATTGGCTTCTTTATCCGATAGTATTATTTCTGAAGTGTGGTAGATCCCCACATCCGTTCCGATGCTTACTCCGGGTCTGCTTTCGTTGCCACCGGCAGAGCTTAAATTACCCGAAAGGTTGGAGTGGATGAATCGTGCGCTGATACCCAGGGAAAGGTTATCCGATAATTTTCGGGAGTAAGTACCACCAATCGCGATGTCCCGTGGGCTGAAATCCCCCAAAGGATTACCTCTTGTGTCTGTCAATTGGATATCGCCCATGTTAAAATACCTTAGATCCAGGCCAAACGCAGAAACATTATCGATCCGCTTGTAGCCGGTCAGGTAGTTTAGCGACATGTCTGGTACTAGTCGCCCCAGCCAGGGAGAATAGGATAAGGAAAACCCCATGTCATCTTCGATGAATGCCAGTTTGCCCGCATTCCAGTGGGCCGAATTGGCATCAGGAGAGGTGGCCACCCCTACGTCTCCCATACCAGAATGCCTGCTGTCCGGGGCAAAATTGAGAAAAGGTACCGCGGTAATGATTACCCGCCTATCAACATCCTGCCCGGATAGCTGTGGTATGGAAAGTTGTGCGTGGCTATCTACCTGAAAAGCGATGAATGCCACTAAAAAAAGTGAGAGCTGAAGAATGTTTTTGGTCAATTTCATTGAATAATAATTTTGCCTCCTTTACTTCCCGAAGTGCCGTCTCCTTCAGAAAAGAGTTCTATTTGGTAAAGATAAGTTCCTTTTGCCGGATATTTGGTTTTGCTTTGTAAAAATATCCATTGAATGTCTGTTAAAAACCGTTCGGCTTTTGGAAAACGCCGCTCCAATGAAAATATTTCACGTCCTGACAAAGAAAATATGCGTAAGTTTAAAAGCAAATTTTCTCCCGGGCGGTTATGGGAAATAAAAAAATGAACGACATCCGAAGCCGGGTTGGGGAAGGAGCGGACCCTGTCTACCGTCAGCCTAATACTGCCTTCTACCCTCACTTCAAGGGTTCTGGTGGAGGTATTCCCCAGGGGATCAGAGGCACTAATCTCCAGGGTATTCCTACCTTCCATCAAATCCTCTATAAGGAACTTAAGGTACCCTTGCTGGTACGTTCCGGAACGGGCTTGATAATAATCCCTAAGAGAAGCGGGTTGATTTTCATTGATTTTTAAAGTGATGCCTTCGGGATTGCCTAAATCAATGCCTGATTCATCGGACAGAAAAATCCAGATTGGGCTCTGTGTGGTAGGTATCAGTTGCCTTGTATCCAAACTGTCAAATAAAGACACTTCTATTTCCGGGCCGCTGCGATCCTGGGGCAAGTCACTGTTTCCGAACTGTAAGGGAATTCCTGACCCGCCAAAGGCCTCCCGTGACCGCTCGTTATCCATTGCGAAAAGCTTGATTTTTCCAGTAATCCCTTCTTCCTGCAATCCCCCGTTTCCCAAAAAAAGTTCTCCTTCAAATTGTCCCTCCGTGACCCTTCCGGTGCCGCTGAACAAAGGCTGGTGGTAGTCAAGGAAGGTGGTAGCCGGGCTTTCATTCCCTAGCGTTTCTATGGTTTTCGGTTCATTTTCGATGCGGATTTCAAAGGTTCCATCGAAGCCGGAAATCAGGGCTCCGGTCAGCGGGTCCTGGATTTCTCCCTGGTATTGTATGCGCTGCAGCCCGGAAAGGGTGTCGGTTTCGAATCCCGTTTGGATATTTTTTAGGGAAGTGGTCATCGCTTCCAATTGCGGAATGGACAATCGTAAGGACGGGTCACCCAAAAGGGAAAAATTCCGGTTTAAAGCCCCGGAAAGGCTTTCGTTCTTGGTTTTTTTGAAAACATCTCCCAAGGATAAGGATCCTCCTTTATCGAAAATGGCTTCAATAAAGGCTTTGTTTAAGGCATAATTGATACTGCTGAATACCGGTCTCCCAGTGGATAATACAGCAATGGCCCCTTTGTTTTTGGCAAATAGCAATTCTTCGGCCCCTGACCGTAAGAAGGGGCTGTCGTGCCTTCCAAATTCACAGGTGGCGGTGACAAAAATCGGATAGTGCCTGTTTTCGGGCCAGTCACCAATATCGGGCACCGTAAAAATCTGCTCGGCCGCCCAGGTCAGTTCATTGCCATGCCCTACGTAATTAACTAATAATAGCCCGGCGTTTATATGGTCTTCCAAGGCACTTTTGGCCTCAGGAAGGGTGGGTTCGGATGGGTTCTTTTCAAACGTATCCAGGTATAATTTTCTGAGCTCAAACTCGGGATGGGTTTTATGCAAATAGGCTGCGTGCCTTTCGGCATCTCGCAAGTGAATGTTTTGGTCCCCGTCGTCTGCGATAAACAGCAGTTTTCTTTTCCAGGCACCGGCGGGAGCCTCGCTGTATTGAATGATTTTATCCACGGCTATTGCCGCTTCTGCAGGGCTGATGGCCGGTATTCTGCCTACACCTATGTCCAGTTCGTGGTCGCCCGCATTGGACTCCTCCCATTGACCTTTACCCATTGCCAGAAATCCAAAATAGTCGTCTGAACCAAAGGTAGTCAGGGGGTCCAGGCTGCTTCTTGAACTGTATGTGGGAACCAGATTGGGTCTTCCTCCTAATTTATGTTTGTAATCAAAACTTCCTTTTCCAAAGAAGAGGACGTGTTTGAGTTTTTTCCCTACCTGCCACTGAAATGCCAGGAAATTGCGGATACTGGTAATGTCGGGATTACCAAAGCCAAAGCTATCGTAAAGGGTATGGGTTAACAATACTTCAGTTGTAGTCCCATGCGCATTTTTAAACCGGGCTAATCTTTCTGCCTGGGAAAGAAGTGAGGGGGCGGTTACGATGATTAACTCGGGAAAACCGGATGGCAATCCGGAATCCGAGGTGATGGCGATGGGTTTGGGGATTTCGGGAACCTGCTCAGGGTCAAAAATCGCTAGTTTTTTGGCAGCGGTGACGATGGACTGATCCGTTCCGAGCTCCTTTACCTCATGAAAGTCACTGATATCCCAAACGTTGTGCGTATTTCCGGAAATCAAGGTGGGATTTCCAGACAAGTTGTAGAAAATACCTGCCGGTAGGGCTGTGGGTGCATAGGGATATCCCACAAGCAAATCTTTCAGGTAGCCTGCTCCGTTTGGATTTGAGGTCGTATAGGTAAAGCGGAGTGAGAAGTTTTCGTTCGTTTCTGTAAGGGGCACTGCTGATTCAAATACGGCCTCCTTGCCTTTGACGGCATAGCGACTGTTGGGGATAGAGGGGATCAATAGTTCACCTAAGTCTTCCCCACGGGAGCTGAACTGAATCCGGCTGTCGCCAAAGGATTGCGCCATCATCCTGGCACGAATGGATACCTGCCCATCCGGTAGGGTTTCCGGTAGCGGAAAGGTGATGGTCTGGGTCCCATTGTTAAAAGTACGCAGGCCATACCAGGACCTTCCGGAAGTCAGCAGGTTAAATTCTTCCGATTTATAGACCTGATATTGAATCAGGGATTCATTCCAGGTCTGCTGTGCCGGAATTACCGCTTCTTCGGGAATACTCCGTACCGGATTTTCCGGAGCCTTTCCCGTCCGGATTAGGTAATACAGGGTATCGGTATAGGGATGGGCCTCCAATCGGGCTTTGCCGTTTTCCAAACGAATCCGATCGGCCTGTCCCAGAAAGAAGTAAAGGTGATCGCCTATCTTTTTTTGAGGTACTTCCTTTGAATGAAACAGACTGCTATCCAGTTCTTGAGGCAGGGATCCGGCTTCTCCATAAAGTGAAATTTCGTTCAGGTTACCCAGGCCCCAGGCACTGGCCTGATCCTGCGAAAGCCGGTAAATGCCTTCCGAAACGATGGGGATTTTAAACTGTTGCTGAGAAACGAGAGGACAGGCAAGGAATAGGAATAAGCCCATAAAAAGTCCCCTACACATGCGCACGGAAAAGTTACGTTTTCCTCTCATTTTTTTCCAGTCGATTACTAACTACGGACAGGAATATATAGGAAACGACCGCTATGGGGATGCCTGCCCATCCCCAAATAATGATTCCCGCCAGTGAAATTAGCAGCATTAGGTAGCGGGATTCGTTTTGTCGCCAACCAAAATGCTTGAACTTCAATGCCAACAAGGGTAGTTCCGCAGTCAATAGGAACGAAAAAATAAGCGTTAAGGCTGAAAGTACCCACGGATTGTTCCAGATTCCTGCTAAAATTTCCATTTCCTGGCCCATCAACGGGAGGGTGGAAAAAAACAGCGCATTAGCCGGTGTGGGCAAGCCAATGAACCGATCAGTTTGCCGCTCGTCAATATTGAATTTGGCAAGCCGTAAGGCAGACTGGATCCCGATCAAAAATCCAATGTATGGTAAATATGCCGGTCCTTCCGATGATTGGATCAGCAAAAAGACGATAAAAGAAGGCAGTACCCCAAAGGTAACCAGGTCGGCAAGTGAATCCAGTTGTTTGCCAATCTCACTATGTACGCCGAGCATTCGCGCCGCAAATCCATCGAAAAAATCGAAAATGGCTGCTGCCAAAATAAAGTAAAATCCATAAACGGCACCGTTCACCATGACGTAGTGAATCCCCACCATTCCGGCTAAAAGATTCAAACAAGTGATCAGGTTCGGGATATGTTTGGTCAGGTTCAAGAAGATGCTGATTTGCCTACGAATGGATTGGTTTCCTTTTCTTCACCAATGGTTGTTTTGGGACCGTGTCCGGGGTGGACCACTACCTCATCCGGCAATGCGAAGAGTTTTTGGCGGATTGCTTGAATCAGGGTTTCGTGATGACCTCCAGGAAGATCGGTGCGACCAATGCTTCCTTTAAAAAGTGCATCTCCTCCGATACAGGTTGCCGACTCCTGGTGATAGAATACCAAGTGACCCGGAGAGTGACCGGGCACCCATAAGGAAAGTAACTGGGAATTCCCAAACTTGATATACTCACCTTCGCGAATGTAATGGTCTGCTTTACTTTCCTGGTATTGGGCAAATCCGTAATTCGGAGCATAACTACTTACCGCTCTGAGAATCACTTCTTCCTCCTGATGATACCACAATGGAATGTCATAGGTGCTTTTAACGAAGGCATTGCCCAGTACATGGTCAATGTGGCAATGGGTATTCAGCAATTTGACGGGTGTCAAACCATTTTTGGAAATAAAGTCAAACAATTCGCCTTTTTCTTGTTTCTCATAACATCCCGGATCAATGATCAATGCTTCCTTACTGTCATCATAAACCAGGTAGGTATTTTCAGCAAATGGATTGAATGTGAATGACTTAATCTGTAACATGATAAAATGGTTTGAAATTCAAGTTCAAAATAACAAAGAATGCGTTAATTTAGACTATGGAAGTTGATTTTTTACTAATTGGTCAGGGATTGGCAGGTAGTATTTTGTCTTACCGCCTGATAAAGGCAGGGTTTAAGGTCTGCCTGGTAGACGATGGTAGCCCCGCTAGTAGCAGTAAGGTGGCTGCCGGACTTTATAATCCCGTTACCGGTAGAAAAATGGTAAAAACCTGGCAGGCGGATATACTGTTTGACGAGATAGAAGCGTTTTACAGGGAATTGGAAACCGTTTTAAACCAAAACTTTCTGCATCCCACCGGCATCTACCGGCCGTTTATATCCTACGAGGAACAAAACGAGTGGCTGTCCAAAAGTGCAGATTCTCAGTACGACCGGTATATCGGAAAAATAGTACGGGAGCCGGGTTTTCCCGGGGTGAGTGACCCTTTTGGGGGATTGTTGCTCAAATCGTCCGGTTACCTGGATATTAAAAAGATGCTGGAAAGCTACCGATCCTGGTTGTTGAAAAGGGGAAGTCTGATCCAGGGCCGCTTTTCGGAAGCGCAATTGACAGAAGATGCTTCCGGCAATTGGCAGTTTCAGATTATCCGTGCCCCAAAACTGATTTTCTGCAATGGGATCGGAGTGAAAGACAACTCCTTTTTCAACTGGGTTCCTTTTACCCCGGTGAAGGGAGAAATATTGACGGTAAGGCAGGCGTTTAAATCGCATGAAATAATCAACAGAGGGGTTTTCAGAATTGATTTGGGAAATGGGATCGGAAAGGTGGGGTCTACTTACAATAACCGAGAAATAGATCTGGAGCCGACCGCCTCGGGTAAGCGTGAGATTCTGGATAAGTTACGACAACTGGTCCCAATCGAGGTTTCCTCGATTATTGATCATCAGGTAGGTATCCGGCCGGCAATGAGGGACCGGCGACCGGTGATGGGAAGGCATCCCAAAAAAGAAAACGTTTTCCTGTTTGGAGGGCTTGGGGCAAAGGGAGTTTCTCTGGCTCCCTATTTTAGTAAAGAAATGACCGAATATTTAATTTCAGGAAAGGAACCTCAAAAAGAAGTGAACATAAATCGTTTTTTTAAGTATATTTAAGATATTGGCAAATAATTGGAAGGCAAGTAAATGAGACTTAAAAATCTAGCACTTATTTGGGTACTGGTTTTCTGTGGCTGCGGCGGTTCGCTAATGGCCCAATTTGATCAGGAACGATTTGGAAAAAACAGGGTTCAGCATAAAGAAAAAGATTGGTACTTTTTCGCATCGAACAATTTCGAGGTTTATTATTACGACGGTGGGCAAACCAATGCCCGAATGGCTATCGATTTTTTGGAAGAAGAATTTGATGAACTAACCCAGTCAATCGGCTATGTCGCCTATACCAAGCCAAAAATATTTATTTACAATTCGAATCAGGAATTACTGGAAAGTAATTTAAATCTGAACAACAATAACTATACTGTAGATGGTCAAACCTTTTTCAGTAAGCTGCTTGCCGAAGTAGCCTATTCCGGCTCCTGGGAGTCTTTTAAAAGTGAGTTACTGTACAAAACGTCAAAAATAATTATCGAAGAAATGCTGTACGGTTCCAGCATTTCTGATGCCTTCCAGGCCAATCTCATTAATAATTTCCCGGATTGGTTTATTGACGGGGCCGCCCGCTACCTGGCCTATGAGTGGAGCCGGGAAATGGATGATTTTGTCAGGCATTACCTTCGGGACAACGAAAATCCCAAGCTCTTTAAATTACGGGACAAGGAAGCCGGGCTGGTAGGGCAGTCGATCTGGAATTACATTGTAGAAAAGTATGGGAGAAGGTATATATCCAGTATCTTAAATCTAAGTAGGATCAATCGAAACGAAGAAAACAGCATCTCCAATACCCTGGGGAGAAGGTTCCGAGATTTCACAAACGAGTGGAGGAATTTTTACACCGGGATTAACAAGGAGGTTTTTCAAAACTTCAAAGACATTAACGAAAGTAATGTCCTTGTTTCCACTCCTAAAAATAAATACGGGGCCCTTTCCAGCCTGAGTTTTAGCCCTGACGGTAAGCACCTGGCCTACGTTCAAAATGTGGAAGGAAAATTCAAAGTGAAGGTCAGGGATCTTTCTAGCAGCAGGGAAAGAGTAATCCTTAGAGGAGGTTACGCCTCCTACGAGCAGCAAGCAGATTACACGACCCCTGCATTGGCCTGGAGAGATACGCTGAACCTGGTAATCGCAACCTTTAAAAGAGGAGTCACCACCTTGCGTATGCGTGCCATTGATGGGAGTAGTCAGGATAAAATATTTTTGCGGAACATCACCCAGATACTTGACCTGGATTTCGCTCCCGACGCCCGCACCATGGTGCTTTCCGCTATCAATAATGGGAAGACCGATATTTACACCCTAAATATGCGAGGCCAGGGCAGAAGGATCACAAACGATATATTTGATAACCGAACGCCCATTTTCCTGAACGACTCCACGATCATATACTCCTCCAACAAAACGGATTTGCCGGATAGTCTGATGACAGGGGTAATGGATGTAAATCATTTACCGGACTACTACAACCTATTTCAACTGAACCTTGGAGACAGTACCTACGAAAATCGGTTGACAAACCTGAACCACATCAACCTGCAGCCTAAAAAGCTTAACAATGCGATGATTCTTCATCTCAGCGAACAAAGTGGTATCACCAACATCATGCGGCTTGGTTTAGGCAATTCGATTTCTAGTCAGGTTTCTGCCTTTAATAAAAGCCTGGAATCTTTTGATTATGATCTGCAAACGAATAAATGGGCTTATGCGGTAAGAGACGGGAGTCAGAGTAAATTGATTGTGGAGACCTTTCCAAACCTGGACCAGTTTACACCCAGCACACCCCGAATCCAGTTGGAGCAAGCCAAGATGCTAAACGAACGGATCTCCAACCGGAGAATTCAACGGGAAGATGAAAGCGGTGATGAATCAGATCTTGAGGGGGAAGAATCCGTCGATACTACCGATAATGAGGCCGTAGAATTAGAAAACGCAAGCCCAGAAATGGCAGAAGCCGACTCAAGTGCTGCAGTAAATAATCTGGAAGATTTATTGATCGGAGGAGCCGCTGAGGAAGGCAATCTACCTGATGCCAGCGAACCGATCCTCCAGGACAGCCTGCCGGAAGCTAACGAAGCGCAAACCACCGCCATCAATGTGGATCGGCTACGGTTTGAAAGGGAAGATGGATTGGATACGGATAATTACACCTTTGACACGATTCCAAATCTCTACGGGCAGGAGTCGGCCCGCGACCAGGAAGAGCAAACTTCCCCGGCAGAACGAAGAAGCAACATCTTGGATGCCTTCCGGCAGCAGAACATGGTGAAGCGGGTTCAGGGTCCAAGGAACTATATTCCTCAGTTCATCACTACCAGCCTGAATACCTCCTTTGTTGTGGATCCATTGAGAGGTTTCGGTATCAACCTGAATGGCCGAATGACCGATCTTCTTGATAATCATTCGATAAAAGGAGGAGTCATGACGGCCTTGGATTTTCAGTCCGGCAGCGATTTGTACTTTGAATACGAATACCTTAAATACCGTCTTGATATCAGGGGGAGATTTGACCGAAGGTCCATTTTAAGAGAAGAAGGCGACCTCACTTCCCAAAAATACGTTCTTTCTAAATCAGAGATTGGCGTTTCCTATCCCTTGTCGGTTAGTACCCGAGTGAGTCTGGCCCCATTTATAGCAAAAAGTCAATACTTCAACCTAAACCCCGATTCCATTCTCAGGGGAAGTGACGGCCCTCAAAACCGACTGGATATCAATTATGCTGGAGGGAGAGCCGAAATAGTGGTGGATAAGACCAGGCAGCTGGGACTTTACATGGAACAGGGGTTGAAAGGAAAAATCGGAATGGTCCATTATCAGGGGCTCAATATGGTTGAACGCTCCTTTACAAATGCCTACCTGGATCTTCGCAATTATCAGAAAATACATAAAAACATTACCCTGGCGACAAGACTATATGTCGGTAGTTTCTTCGGTAATAACCCACAAAAATACCTGGTAGGAGGGATGGATAACTGGCTATTTAACCAGTTTCACCAGCCGCCAACCAACCGACCGGAAGTTTCGCCAATCCGGAATGAGTCAGGCGTGGAAAATTCCGATCTTTTGTTTGCTGAATTTGTAGACTTACGAGGATTCGATTACGATGAAATCAGGGGGAATAATGTGATTACCTTTAGTTCCGAATTGCGGATTCCCTTATTTTCTTACCTCTCCAGAGGAAATATCACCTCAAATTTTATCAGAAACTTTCAGTTAGTCGGGTTTTATGATGCAGGGTCCGCCTGGACCAATGCAGCACCCTGGGAAAGGGTAAACGATCAAAATACCGAAATAATCAATACCGAAGGCTCGCCATTTGTCATTACCCTAAATAATTTCAATAATCCATGGTTGCAAAGCTATGGAGCAGGCATACGAACCGTTTTGTTAAATTACTACGTGAAACTTGACGCAGCACGACCAGTTCGAAATTACTCCATAGAAAAGACAAGATTCTATGTAACTTTGGGGTATAATTTTTAAAGACAAATCTTTTGTGATGATAAAATCCATGACAGGCTTTGGCCTGGCTGCCTTTGAAGACCAGAATTATTCGATTCAGATTGAAATAAAAACACTGAATTCCAAGTTTCTTGATCTTAGTTTCAGGTCTCCCAAACAGTTTTCGGATAAAGAAACGGAGGTAAAAACCCTGGTATCTGCTGCCCTGGAGAGAGGAAAGGTGATGATCTCCATTGAATTTGTGTCAAAAATCGAAGACGAACTTCCCATCGTGATACAGGAAGAACTTTTTCAACGTTATTTTCAGAAATATGCTGAAATGGCTGCATCGGTGGAGACCAATACACCGGAACTATTCAAACTGGCACTGCAATCTCCGAACGTGGTGCTTTCAAATTCGGACAAAACAGGCAGTACAGAAGCGTGGGAAAAAGTAAAGGAAGTGCTAGTACAAGCCTTGGAAGAATGTGACCTCTCCAGAATCAGGGAGGGGGCTGTATTGATGGAGAAATTTTCCGAAAGCCTGGACCTGATTCAGAGTAGTCTGGATTCCATCAAGGAATTGGTACCGATTCGTAAAGAACGGCTAAAAAATAAAATAAAGAATAATTTTTCAGACTGGGTCAAAGAGCAGGATTTTGATGCCAATCGCTTTGAACAGGAATTGATTTACTATTTCGAAAAGCTGGATATATCAGAGGAAATAGTGCGACTCGAAGCGCATTTAAAGTTGTTTTCGCAGGTGCTGTATTCGGACCGATCCGAGGGTAAGAAAATGGGCTTTGTGAGCCAGGAATTGGGTAGGGAGATCAATACCATTGGCTCCAAAGCCAATGATGCCACGATACAGCATCAGGTGATCAACATGAAAGATGAACTGGAGAAGATAAAGGAACAGGCATTAAATATTTTGTAGTCCCTCCTTATTTGGCCGCGAATTTCACCAATTCGTCCAGTCCTATCAGGTCTAGTGTTTTTTCGTGTGTAGCCTCCAATAGTACTTTGGGAGCGACATTGGCATGGTAGGCCTGAATCCATCGGGTAAGACATAGGCACCACTTGTCACCGGGGTGTAAGCCTGGAAAATCGTATGCTGGCCGGGGCGTAGTCAAATCGTTGCCCACCGACTGGCTAAATTCCAAAAATTCTTTGGTCATGATCGCACAGACGGTATGGGTACCTGTGTCATCTGCACCGGTGAGACAATATCCATCTCGGTAGAACCCTGTTTTAGGTGAGAAACAGCAAGGTTTAAGGGCTAGTCCAAATACGTTCTTTACCATAATGGAGGCAGTTAAATAAAAAAACCATAGATGGTAACACCTATGGTTTTATATTCAATGTAACATTTACTGTTAGAAATTAGCTTAGCTTAAATCGGATCGGAAGTCTCATTTTTACTCTAACGGGACGTCCACGCTGTCTTCCTGGTTCCCAGGCTGGCGCATTTCGAACCACTCTCATGGCCTCTTCATCGCAGCCTCCGCCGATTCCCCTCAGGATGCCAACATCCTGGATGGAACCATCCGTATTCACTACGAAAACAACGTACACGGTGCCTTCGATTCCCATCCTTCTGGCTTGAGTTGGGTATTTCAGGTTATTAGAAAGGTATTTGTTCCATCCTTCCATTCCTCCCGGAGGGGTAGGCATGTTTTCCACTACATCGAAGATTTCCTCTGCTTTTTCCTCAACGGGTGCCTCTGAAATCTCAACCTCTTTAATGACGGTTTCTTCCTGAACATCCACGTCGAAGTTTACTTCGATTTTTTCTTCAATCTCCACCTCATCGGGGATTTCCTTAATCTCAGGCTGCTCTACCGGTGGCGGTGGTGGTGGCGGTTGCTCCGTGATCGGAATATCTAATAATTCTTCAAAGTCGTCATCGATCGATCCTAAATCCTTGAGCAGGCCATCATTATAAGACTTGTACTCAAAAGCGAATAGAACCAGACCAACACTGACCATCAACCCAAGGTTCAGGAACATTCCTGTTTTCTTGCTTAGATCAGCTTTTGGTGTTTTTTTGGCTTCCATGGTATAATTCCTTTTTTATTTTATTGATTCTGTTTGTGTATTCCAAGTAACAATCATAACAAATTATTTTTATTTATACAAGAGTGCTACCCTTCTTATTCATATAAACAAAAATAACTGTACCAATAGTTCCCCCCAATATATTGGTGGTAATATCCAGGTAATCAAAAGATCTGCCCGGAACCAGTACTTGCAAGTACTCTGTGAAGATAGCAATAAAAATCCATAAAACTAAATAATTAGTAAAATATTTTGATTTTTCCCGCTTCTCTGGGTTTAGTTTTTGGCGAATAACCCTACTCCAGAGAAATGCCATTCCGAAAAACATTCCAAAATGGATTAATTTATCCGAACCATAGAAACGGGGAAGCTCCGGAACGTTGCTGCCAGGACTAAATAGGGCATAAGCCATGCCTATTGACCATCCGAATGCGAGCAATTTTCTAAGATTCAAAGTTCCTCCTTTATTGCCCGATCAGCGATTCGTACTCCTCTGGTGAAAGTAAAGCCAGGTCCGCATCATCGTCTAATTCGATTTTGATCATCCATCCTTTGTCATAGGGATCGTCATTGACTAATTCCGGAGAATCTTCTAATTCCTCATTTAATTCCAGAATTTTGCCACTGACGGGCATAAATAAGTCGGAAACCGTTTTTACGGCCTCTACAGAGCCAAAAATCCCTCCTGCATCCAGGCTTTCCCCTACGGTGTCCACCTCTACAAAGACGATGTCTCCTAATTCCTTTTGAGCAAAATCGGTGATGCCTATTATGGCCGTCTTACCTTCTATTCGGACCCATTCGTGGTCTTTGGTGTACTGTAAATTTTTCGGAAAATTCATTGGCTAGTCGTTAACGGTTCAAAAATACAATGTTTCTTATCAGGACAAAATTATTGGCTTAAATTAAATGTCAATTGTCCTCCAAAAGAGGTTGAACTTCTTCTGAAAGCGGTAGATACTTTCGGATCGTTGATGGTTCGGTCAAAATAAAACTGAATATTCAGTTTTTGATTGACCACATACCCCACACTGGGCCGCATCTGAACGTTCAGGTTTCCATTCGTTAGTGTGTTTTCTCCCTCGATTTTCCGCTGTATGGTATTCGTATCCACGATTCGGGTAGAAATCCGTATGGTCAGGTCGTTATTCAACACCTCTTGTCTCCCTTGAATCTTGAAGGGTACCTTTACTCCGGCCTTGGTATACCCCAGGTCAAAGCGAAAGTCCTGGCTGTTTTGTTCCGTTACCTGGGCATTGGAAAAATTTAATCCGATGGTTCTTTGGGTATTGTATTCAAAGCTAATATTCATCCGGTCTTTGGTCAGTAAGTCCAAGCCAATCAGGGGGCCAAATTCCTCCGAAATGACGACATCGTTCAAAATCATAATGGGGATATATGACCCAAATTCATCGGTCATGCTGGGCATGGGAAGTTGTTGCAGGGTATTGTACAATTCCAATCCTTCCTGGTAAATCAGGGCATTGGAAAAATTACTGACTTCATAGCGCGAAGTATAATTATGCGTTAGGTTAATGGAAGAAAAGTATTCGCTTAAGGCAGGTAAGCGGGCCAGTCCCCGGTATTCTAACCGCCAATTTGGTAGCGGAAATTTGGGGAATGGATTCAGCGAAACGGAAGAGGCTTCTTGACCCGAATAAGCAGCTAAAAAGGCGGGGATTAATACATTTTGCCCGTTGATGTTATAGGCCCCACCCGGATTTTCTGTTTCCAGCCTGGACTGGATAATGGTACGGTAGTTTTCAAAGTTTGTGAAAAGAGGCGAAACATTTTGCGTGTCCTGGCCATTGAATACTGTTTTCAGGATGTTGTAACTGATGCTGTAGGAGCCCAGCCTGTTGGGATTGACCGAGGTGAAATCTTCTTCTCCCGGTCCGGACCTGCGAAATATTTCACTATAATCCCCATTTTCCCGTTTTCGGAAGTCTACCGTAATCCGAAAATCTGTTAATGGCTCTATCAGAGAGCTGACCTGTAAGTTTTTAGATTGGTTTTGACGAAACGCTTGCGTAAGCGAGCTGCTGGCAGCCAAAACGCCCCGATTGGCCAGTTCGAAGCGGATGTCACTGTTTTGGCTTCCCATTAAAAAGCCAAGTCCCGGATTTAGAAAACTACGGTCCATGCCCAGTAAGCCCGTGTTTGGAAGGTAGCCGGGTAGGAAGGTACCTTCGGTGATCTGATACCTGAAATTCACCTCTTTTATCATCATCAGAAATTTCAGGGCATCTGCCACAATACCTTCGGTGGAGGGTTCCTCGTCCTCTTCCTCGTCATCGGAGGCGGCAGGTGCAGGAGTGCTGCCGGGTATGCTGGGACGTTTTGGCGCATTCAGGGCATTGAGTCGCTTGTTTTTATTATAGAGTTGTACCAGATCCAACTTGCCCGAAATCGACCGGTCCCGTGAATTCTGAATGACATTACCCAGGGTGTCTTTTTGCCCAATGGCGCCGGTGAGCCAACTGTAGGTAGCTTCATACCTCAAGTCGGCACTAATCCAGTCTGTCAGCGGCGATTTTTCCAGCGGGACGCTGTAGTTTACCACGGCTTGCTGGTTGTAGTTAGTGGTCCTGCCCAGTCTTCTGATATTGTTTCTCAATGAATCCAGTTTTCCCTCCGTATCCAGGTCTCCTTCTGGTTCGTCTACTACGGCGCTTACGCTGGAACTCACATCTACCGAGAGGCTTTCTGTGAGGTCCCAATTTAAACTGTAAAAGCGGTTAATGTAAAAACTTTTCTGAAATAAGGGATCGACTCCGGCCGTACTGAGTTGGTCGTTGCGGTTTTGGGTGCGCATAAACCTTCTGTCCACGTCGATTCTTGCCGAAACCTGGCTGGGGGAAAAATTGATATTGAAATCCCGGATCAATTGCAAGTGGTCGCTTCGCAAAAAGCCTATTTTTTGAAAGGGGGTGACCACCAGCGGATCCGGCTGGTAATTATAGGCAATACTTCCCCTGTAGGTTTCGAAATTGTAACTTTCCAATTGGGTATTGCTCTGCCTTACGGAGCCGTAAGCATAGGAGAAGGAGAAGTTTTCCAGGTCATAGAGCCGGTTGGTTTCTTTTTCAGGGTCCCTGATTTTGCGCACATTGTTCAGACTAAAATTATTTCGTTTGGACTGGTCCAAAACCAGGTTTTGATAGGCCTCCCGCTCTGAATCCGAGCGGAATTTCTGCAGGGCTATTTCGAAAGGAACGTCTGGATTTAAGGGGTCAAACTCCGGTTTCGTGGAGGAGTTTTCCACACTTACATATAGCGGAATGCTGAAGCCCATTCCTTCCGGTAATATTTTATCCACACTTACATTGGCCGAAATGTCGTATTGGGTGGTGGATTCCCGAGCCCTTTCCGATAACCGGGTTTCCAATCCCCCAAAGCCGAAGGTATTGTGCCTTATGGAGGAAGAAATCGTAGCCACATCCGCAATTTGAGCATTTAATCGGGCATTGGCGGCCCAACCGGAGGATTTATTGAAATCAGTGGCCCGCAATTCATTCGCCCAGACACAAACGGATTTGCTGGCTCCTCCGGTATTCCCGGGGTTGCGGATACCAATCATCATTCCCTGTATGAAATTCAATTCAGGCCGGCCCACAACGGTGATCCGGTATTGCCTCACCTGAACGGAATAGGGGAGGTTCTGAGGCCGTTGGTTGTTGTCTCTTTCCGCTTTCACCCCTACAATTTCATCGATCCCTACATCAATTTCATTTTCCAATGGCCAGATTTGCCGGGGATCTCGTGTGCCGGGTGGTGTGATGTTCAGGGGCACCTCGATTTCGTAATAATTGTCGGTGTAGTCCGTACCGATACGCAAGAAGGCTGTCAACTCGCCATCGTTGGCATCCTGACTATCGGCATGCAAAAACATTTTAAGCCGGCCGTATTGGACCAGGTCCTGGCTGGCATTCTTAAATACAGCCCGGGAGTCCCTGCTTTGAAGGTTTTCCACACAAAGCCGCAGCGATTGCTCGTTCAACTGCCGCTCTATGGTGGAGGTATTGTCGCGATCTCTGAATATACCGGGAGGCAATACATAAGGACTTTGGTTTTCGCCTCCTTGCCCGTTTTCTTCAATATTTACGACGCCGACGGTTAAGTTGGAATTATCCGGTTCGGGTATTTCGGAAAATCCCTTTTCAAACAGCGATTCCTGAAAAATGCGCCACTGACTACCCACCAGCCGAAAATGCCCCATCCTCATAACCACAGGCTGTTGAAAATCGGTGAGATAAGTCCGGATAAATCGGATCGACTTAAATCCGGATATATTTCCTACCGATGCATCCGGCTGCCGGATCGGTATCCTGAACAAATACCAGTCGACCTCTTCTCCGTTTTCTACGTGTGTTACCCGGTCTACGATATTGTTCTCACCTACCTCAAGTTCACCAGGTCGAAGATCTACTTCGTATTCGTAATAGCTCTCTACCTCATTTAAAGTATTATCGTTATTCAGATCTTCATTGTCCGGTACGTTCGAACCGGAAGGCGTGTAGGGCAGGTTTGTATTGGAAGTGATGGGGGTATTCCCTTCCAAGCCGTTAAACCGCTTGTATCGTTCCAGGATTTTAACATCGTTTTGGTCAAATTCACCGTCCAGGTAATACTGAAAATCATCTGCGGCAGGATCTTCCCTGATCCGCTCCAGGGATTGGGGGGTTACGTTTAACCGGTTTAGAAATCTATCCTGGTAAAATTCGGCCTCCTCTTCGCTGCTCAATCCATTTAACCCTACGTCCTGATTCTCCCGGGCCTCTGGGGAATTGTCAAACGCCGGGGTGAGAAACTGCTGGTTGGTTACCCGCCCCCATTCATTGGTAGCAGTACCTCCTGTCTCTCCATCAGCTGGAAGGCCGTTTTCGAATGCATGGCGGCCATCTAAGATTACGTCTTCGGATAATTCTCCCAGGTTAAAGACTAGTTTTCCTCCAGTGGTGTTATTTTCATTGAAGATACCATCCAACACTCGTCCATTAGGCCCTGGAAGGAAGGGGTCCATTAGCCAGAATTCAATGTATTCGATATTGGTCCGGTCAAAGTCAACTTCTGAGGTAATGGCCCGGGTAACGCCCCCGTAATTTTCCCTCGGATTGGGAAGCAACCCGGAGGCATCCAGCGAGGGATTGAAGTTATACATGCCTCGTTCGTGTGGAAAATAAGCCATTTCAAACAAGGGCTCCGGGGTGATCAGCACATCCCGGTTTCGCCCCTTGAAAATTTCCTGGGGCAGTACCCTGCGTACATAATGGTTTCGCCGGTCATCATTGGTAATGTTTGGTGGGACACCTCTTCCTGAAGGTCTGTAAAACACGTTATCGATGGAATACCAGGCCAGCCGGGCCCGCTTGTAGGCATTGCCCAGCCGATCCTCGGTCATGGGACTTTCATCGAATTGGTTATCTTCGGTGGCGGGGGTGGCGGCTAGTTTCCAGTTTTGGGGGGAGGACCCTAAATTGAACGGGATAATGGCAGTCTCAAAATCATCAATATAGGAGGCTCCTTCTCCATCCACCTGATTGGAAGTGCCCGGGATAAGGTGGGCAAATTCTCCGCTAAACTGAATCAAGGACGGTTCTTTGGTCTCGGTAAAAGGCAGGGCATCCGCCAGCTTGGTGAGAAATAGGGATTCCTCATCGTAGTTCACGTCCAATCCCCATAGAGAGTTCCGAAGGGTTTCATTGCCGGTAGCAATTCTTGAAATATTAGGTCTTTCGTTGAGGTAGAGGAAGGTACCGCCGATGTTGAAATTTTCATTGACCATGTAATCCAGGCGAGTACCCAGCAAACTCCGCGTCTGAAAGGATACCAAATCAGCCTTTTCAAAACTGACGCTGATTCGTTTGCCGGATTGTAAAATGCCCTCATTGATAATGACCACCCGGCCGATATTGTAATCAACGGTGTAGTCTACTCCCTCTGTCAGCGGAATGTTCCCGGCAGTTACCAACACGGATCCCTCGCTGATATTGAGGCCAGGTAGCATGATTTCGGATGCTGATCCGGAGGTAAAACTGCCTTTCAGGAAATATTTATTCAGCCGTGTCACCAGCTCAGCATCTGCCTGGGTAGTTCGATATAAGGTATCGTAAACAAATTTATCTATCAAATTAACCTCAGAGGGTAAAAAATTGTCTTCAAGGGTCTCCCCGAAGGGTTCTAACACCGGAAAGATTACCAGCCCCTGTTCGGGAATCATGGTTAGGCCTTGCACAAAGTCAAAATTGCCATCTGGCTGCGGGTCATTTTGCGGATTGAGGTTATCCAGTTTCAGGAGGCGGATTAACGGGATGTCTTTGACATTTTCCCCCTCCAGCAGGCTGGGGTTGTCCAGGCCTGTACGGTCATCCCGATAAATAACCTGAAGCTGAAAGCCGTCTTTCTGAATTTGGTTGGCATTCAGGTTGTAAATATTTTTCATCATCAGGTCCCAGGTAGGGATCCGGGTATTGATCCTGGCCGGGCGGAGCATTTTCAGGAAGATGACATCGTCTTCTGATCTGTTTTGATAATCTTCTGATAGTTCTCCTACCTTATAGCTTTGACCGTTATAGGTGTATTCGTAAGATACGGCAATGACTTCATCATTCTGGAGTTTTCGGGACAAACTGAAATAGCCTAACTGCCTATGAAAGGTATATTCGTTTTCGGCCAATTTACGAGCACCATTGATTTGCTCAAATTCCACGCCTCTCTCCAGTCCCAAATCAGAACTGATGGCCGTGGCAGCCGTCTCGAAATCCCGGTAAGCGGTATTGCTCCTTAGGGTATTGTAAAGTTCGTTGGCACTGTTGGCGGCGGGAGATTGGGGGGTTCCCTGACCGATGCCGGGGTTTTCCGGGTTATAGATGCGTTGCCCTTCTCCCAGGTCCATAAAGGCGGCGAAGTTTCGTAGGGTTTGGGTGTTATTGGCCCGGTTCATAATATAGACCTCTACCCGGGTGATCTGTACTCCTGACAACACCTGAGGGAGACCTCTTAACCAGTTTTCATAGTTGTTTCTAAAAAAATGGCCCAGAAAAAAGTGGCGGTTTTCATCGTAAGCGGAGGCCCGGACTTCAAAGGGCCTGCCTTGATTTCCTCCTTCGATAACAATTTCATCCCTTCGTCCCCGCTGGGTGGAGGCGACGGTTGTCATAAAAAGTTTACCAAACTGCATCTGTGTTTTTACACCAAAGAGGTTTTGCGCCCCCTGAATCAGGCTGTTTTG
Organism: Cyclobacterium salsum; assembly: GCF_010119245.1. Classification (GTDB taxonomy): domain Bacteria; phylum Bacteroidota; class Bacteroidia; order Cytophagales; family Cyclobacteriaceae; genus Cyclobacterium; species Cyclobacterium salsum. Next base: position 177,450 of record NZ_WNKG01000009.1, on the reverse strand, counting down.
GATTGGCATGCTGACGTTTCCAATTTCTATGGTTTTCAGAATGTCCTCGTCGAAGCCGGCATATTCCACCTTTAGCTGGTTTTCGAAATCAAAGGAATTGTTGCTGTCAAAATTGGCTCCAATCCGTACTTTTTCCCCCAACATGCCGTTGACGCTCATTTGTATTTGTTGATTGAAGTTGAATCCACCATTGCGCTGTTGCCTGATCGGAATGGATGGGTTATCAATTCTTCGGAAGATGCCACCAAAATCCAGGTTTACATTTCCTGTAGGCACAATGGTAATTTCATTTCCACCAAAAATCCGGTCAAAAGTAGGACTCATGGTAATGGGAGGAATGAGGCCCCGTCCCCCAACCGCACTCTCGCCGTCAAGCCCTCTGGAGCGGTTTCGCCAATATTCCTGGCGGATGCGCAATTCCTGCATCCGCGAATAATCTTCAAAGTCCAGGGAATACCCCGGATCCAGGGAACCGGAATCCAGATCCTGATAGATCCTGTAATTTACCGCTGTATCTACTTCCACTTCAATCCGTTGGTTTTGATTAGGGGATAGTATAAAAGGGGATTTATTTCGTAAAAATGGATTTTGATAGGGGTAAAGCGGCTGGGTATCGAGATCGTCCCAAAGCAGGTAAGAAGGTAATTCCTTTCGCTTGTTTAAGGTGTCCATCTTGGTAGGAATGGTATCGGAAGCCGGTTCCTGATAGGCATTTGCTACGGAATACGACATACTCAACACCAGACTAAACACTCCCGGAAGTAGAATGCTGTACCGATGAAATGACTTTATTCTCCAAAAAATATTTGAGAAACTAAAGGCCAATGTTGCTTGGTTATGATGACGACTTTAAAGATGCTTTAATTAATGCTTCCAACGAAACATCTGGGCCACTTTTTTTCAAAACAGTCTGGATATTTTTCTCCGCCTGCGCCTTGGTAAAACCAAGAGTAATCAAGGCTTGTAACGCTTCCTGTTTTAATTTATTGCTGCTTTGAATAAAGCCAGGGATTGTACCATCGCCAGTCGAAATTCCTTCTTTCTTAATTTTATCCTTTAGTTCCAAAACGATACGTTGGGCAGTTTTTGCACCGATCCCTTTTACCCGTTGAATGGTGGCGTGGTCGTTCTGTAAAATGGCCTGCTCCAACTCTTCCACGCTCAGTGAGGAAAGGATCATCAAGCCGGTATTAGGGCCTACACCATTAATGGAGATCAATTCTAAAAATGCTTTTTTTTCCGAAGGCTCTTTAAACCCATACAGGGTATGACCGTCTTCCTTGATATGCTGATAAGTATGCAGGTAGATTTGTTCTTCTTCCTTTACCTTTCCGTAAGTGGTAAGTGAAATTTTGACTTCATATCCTATCCCCTGTATATCAATGATCACATAGGTCGGATCCTTGTAGGTAAGCTTTCCTTTTAAATAAGCGATCATGGTGACTCGACACTTTGGGCATCCACTACAGCAATGGCTACCATGTTGACAATTTCCCTAACCGAACTACCAAGTTGGAGTACATGCACGGATTTATTCATTCCTAATAGAATTGGTCCTATGGCTTCGGCATTTCCGATTTCTGACACCAGTTTGTAGGCAATATTCCCGGAAGCAAGGTCGGGGAAGATCAGTGTGTTCGCTTTATTGTTGATCAACGCACTGAAGGGGTAATTCTCTTTTTGGATATTTTCATCCAGTGCCACATTGGCTTGCATTTCGCCTTCAATAATGAGTTCCGGAAAGCGGTCTTTTGCTTTTTGGGTGGCCAGGGCTGTTTTGGTTGGGACATTTCCTTTTGCGGATCCGAAATTGGAAAACGAAAGGATAGCCACTTTAGGGTCAATATCGAAAAACCGAACGCCGTTGGCCGTGAGTCCGATGATCTCCACCAGTTCATCAGCCGTAGGATTTTCATTGACCGTGGTGTCGGCAAAGAAAAAGGGCCCTTTGTCCGAGTTAATGATGTACATACCGGCTACGCGGTCCACTCCTTTTTTTACCCCAATAATTTGTAGTGAGGGCAATACGGTTCGTGGATAATCTTTGGTAAGTCCTGAAATTAGTGCATCTCCCTCGCCCACTTCTACCATCATGGCCCCGAAGTAATTCCGGTCTTTCATGAGTTTTCGTGCCTCATAGGGAGTCAGCCCTTTCCGTTTTCGCTTGTCGTAAAGAATTTCACCAAAACGCCTGATCGTCGCTTTTTCTTCGTTGGGATCAATAACTTTTACCGATTCCAGATCCAGTGAGTTGACCCTGATCAGTTTTTTTATTTTTTGGCGGTTACCCAGCAGAATGGGCTCTCCGATACCTTCATCCCGGATTAACTGGGCGGCTTTCAGGATTTTGGGATTGTCTGCCTCGGCAAAAACGACACGTTTGGGCTCTTTCTTCGCCCGGGCAATGACACGGGACATCAACCGCTGGTCTATTCCTATTCGTTCCTGCAGGTCCAATTCATACGCTTCCCAATCCTGAATATGGGTTTTGGCTACTCCGGAAGCCATGGCAGCCTTGGCTACTGCTGGGGCAATAGTGGTAATCAGCCGGGGATCCAACGGTTTGGGGATCAGATAGGTTTTTCCAAAGGCCAATTTGGTTTCACCGTAAGCTTTGTTGACAATATCGGGTACCGGCTCCTTTGCCAGGTTGGCAATCGCATAGGCTGCTGCCAGCTTCATTTCTTCATTGATACCCGTAGCCCGCACGTCCAGTGCTCCTCTGAAAATATAGGGAAACCCGATGACATTATTGACCTGGTTGGGATAGTCCGACCGGCCGGTTGCCATGATGATGTCTTTTCGGGCTGCCATGGCTTCTTCGTAGCTTATCTCGGGGGTAGGGTTGGCCAGCGCAAATACAATTGGATTGGCAGCCATGGACTGAACTTGTTCCTGGCTGATAATATTACCTGCAGAGAGGCCCAGAAATACATCAGCCCCCTTCATAGCATCGGTGATGTGATGAATATCTTTGTCGGTGGCAAACATTTGATGAATTTCGTTAAGCCCGGGTCTGTCCTGCCGGATGACCCCTTCGATGTCACACATGATGAGGTTTTCCAATTTTACCCCCAGGCCAACGTAAAAACGTGCACAGGATACCGCCGCTGCTCCTGCACCGCTGACGACGAGTTTAATGTCTTCTATACGTTTGCCGATCATCCCCAATGCATTCAGGAGGGCGGCTCCGGATATAATGGCCGTTCCATGCTGGTCATCGTGCATGACCGGGATTTTCATCAATTCTTTCAATCTCTTTTCGATGATAAAACACTCCGGAGCTTTGATGTCTTCCAGATTAATCCCACCAAAAGTCGGCTCAAGGGAGCGAATAATCTGAATTAAACTGTCCGGATCGTTTTCGTCAATTTCCAGATCAAAAACGTCTATTCCGGCGAATTTTTTAAACAATACCCCTTTTCCCTCCATAACGGGTTTGGAAGCTTCCGGACCGATATTTCCCAGTCCCAATACGGCAGTACCGTTGGAAATAACGGCCACAAGGTTGCCTTTGGCGGTGTATTTGTAGATGGAATCCGGGTCTTCCTGTATGGCTTTGCAGGGTTCGGCCACGCCAGGAGAGTAGGCGAGGGCGAGATCAAGCTGACTGGAAAGGGGCTTAGAAGGTATCACTTCTATTTTTCCAGGTTTTTTGAATTGATGGTAATTTAATGCATCCTCTTTTCTGATCTTCATTAATAGGCTGGGGAAAAATGGTACAAATTAGGACTTAGTTTTCTTCTTCCTCATTTTCAAATGAAGTGGCTTGTAAAATGGTTTCAATTTCCCGAAGAGAGGCTCTATGTGCCTCATTGGGGTAATAGACAAATCCTTCCATGTAGAATAGTTTCCCATTTTTGTCATCTACCACCGTATACGACAAAAAGGATCCCCCCATGGATAAGTTGTTGGTCTTCCAGGAACCCCGCATCTCAATACTGAATTTACCATCAATCTGCGTGTTTTTGAAGACCGGAGGCACCTGCTTTTCGGTCACCAAATACGATTCTTTAATATCCGGGTCGCCAAATATACGCGTTTTGGTAATCTCATCGCGGAAAGCAATGATGTTTTCCGGAAAGACCTGCGACTCATCAGTGTAATCCGTTTCGTAGAAAAACAGGCTTATGTCTGGTTTATCGGGCCTGGGAGTAGGTTGTCGAAACCATAGAAACTTTTCTTCTTCCAGTACGAATTGGTAAGAAGCGGGCAAATTCAGGGTTAGGCCAAATTTTTCTTGGGATTTGGTGCTTGCTATCCCATTTTTTCGATTAAACAGCGCCCTGGCCAGTCCTTCTTTTTCCCTGTTGATGAAAAAATTCTGAAGTTGGGTTTTGTTGGCGCGTAAGTTTTGGACCAGTTCTTCTTCATTTTCTCCAAAGAGGTACATCACCTCCTGGCCTCTGGCAAATTCATCCTTATTTCGCAACATGAATAGGGATGAATCTCCTCTGCTCATCTCCACGGATTCAGGCGTAAATTGATTATTGATAACCCTGCTCGCAGGACTGGAGTCATCGAAAGTGGTGACATATACCATGTTATTGGCCATCTTCAAGATCCGGGTTAGTGCTCGCGGATCCACTTTTCGTATGTAAAACATGGATTCAGAACGAATAATACCTGGAATATCATCTTGGAAGATATCCCTTAACGCATCTCCAACCGGTCCTGCATATTTGGCAGAATCGATCACCAACAGGATTTCTCCAAGCGATCCCCGGGCCCTGGGTTTGTTGCTGGAGGAATCATTCTCGCTACTTCCCTCACAAGAAGCAAGGGCAAAAGCTGCAAATAAAACGAAAATGTATAATCTGATATTTTTTTCCATAGGGTAGTTTTTTACCTAAGCCTAAATTAGGAATAATTGCCTATTGAAAAAAATAAAATTAAAAAATTAGTTTTAAAATTATCCAATAATTAATTTTTGACCCGGCTTGATTTGGTTTGTATTGAGGTTATTCAGCTTTTTAAGCTGCTCTATGGTCACTCCTTCCAGTCTCCTGGAGATTAACCATAAGGAATCACCGGGCTGAACGGTATACATTTTCCCGGCACGGGTTTCAGAAACCGCAGGTTGCTGGGAGGAAGCAATGCTTTTTTCAAAGGTGGGGTTATCCTGGTAGATATGAATTACCTGGCCAACGCGAATGGTATTGGAATACAGGTTATTCCATGACTTTAACTGGCTGACAGAAACACCATATTGTTGTGCAATTTTCCCTAAAACGTCCCCTCTCTGCACCCGATAGGTAAGGTTGTGGATCGGTTTTTCCGGTTCATCGGGTAGAGATGCCAGGTACCGTTCCTTTTCTACCATAAGGGAGTCTACCAGCCTGGGCTGGTTTTCGGTGATGTAGGCATGCATGTACTTGGGAACATTGATTGTCATGTTTTTCTTAAAATCAGGTACTTCTCCTCTAAGAAGGGAGGGATTTAAGTACTCCAGATCTTCCAGACATAATTCGGTGTGTTTGGCCAAATCCTTCAGTGTAAATTCGGCACCCATACTTACTTTATCAAAGTCCATGGCATAAGCTGGTTCTTCTAATATCAGATTATGTTCTTCAGCGTGCCGGAGTACGTACATGATGGCTTGAAATTGGGGAATATAGCTTCTTGTTTCGCGGGGTAAATAGCGATAAATACCCCAAAATGTCCTTTTCCCTCCGGATCTTCGGATGGCTTTGTTGACATTTCCCGGGCCACAGTTATAGGCTGCCAATGCCAGTTCCCAGTTGTTAAACCTTCGGTTCAGGGCTTTCAGGTACCGCAGAGCGGCATCCGTGGATTTTTCCGGATCAAGCCGATCATCAACGTGGCTGTTGATGTATAACTGGAATTCTTTTCCCGTTGCAGGCATGAATTGCCACAATCCGCTGGCACCCATTCTCGATCGGGCACTGGGATTCAGCCCGGATTCAATGATCGCCAGGTATTTAATGTCTTCCGGCATCTGGTGCTTGTCCAATGCCTCGTCAAACATCGGAAAATACATGTCCTGACGGGCTAAAACCATCCGGGTATAATCCCTGTTTCGAACAGTAAAGTAGTTTATAAAAGCAAAAATGGTCTCGTTAAGCTCAAATGGCATGTCGGTTTCCATTGCCGAGACTCGCTTTTCCACTTCTTCATAGGTGAAGTCCGGTATATGTTCATAGTCATAATAAGGAGCTACCGTGGCCGTACTTGCCTCTCCTTCCGATAGACTTACTACCTGATCCTGTGCAATTGCTGCGGGTAAAAACAAAATCCCGGCAAGCAAGCCCCTCAACACGTTTTTTAAAAATCCTTCCCTCATATCCGTAATCATTTATTTACTAATTAGTAGCTGCCCGCTCACTTAAGTAGTTAGCAAAGGCATATAATTCCGCTTCTTTAAACGAATTGGTCATAATCTGCAGACCAATGGGCAAACCATTTTCATCCTTTCCGTTTGGAATGGATATGGATGGAACTCCGGAGACGGAGGCCTGCACGGTAAAAAGGTCTTCCAGGTACATGGCCACCGGGTCATTTGAATGCTCCCCAAATTTGAAGGCCGTACTCGGAGTTGTTGGCAAAACAATATAGTCGAACTTGGTCAATAAGTTTTCAGTGAATTCCTTGATCAACCGCCGAACTTTCTGGGCTTTTGTGAAATAGGCATCGTAATAACTGGCACTCAACACAAAAGTCCCCAACATGATTCTCCTTTTTACCTCCTCACCAAATCCCTCGGACCGGGTGAGCTTGTACATGCTTTCCAGATTGTGGGCATTTGATGACCTATACCCGTATTTAACACCGTCAAATCTGGAAAGGTTCGAGCTGGCCTCAGCAGTGGTCAATATATAGTAAGTTGGTAACACATAATCCAATAAAGGGAAATTCACCTCCTCCACCTGATGACCTTCATTTTTCAGGTTGTCGAGTACCTGCATTGTATGTGCTTTTATTTCCGGCTGCAGAGCATCCGAATGCACCGTTTCTTTAAGATAGGCGATTTTGGCAGGCTTGTCAAAATGAAGCAGGTTGCTGTACGCGGGAACGGGTTTGCGTGAGGAAGTGCTATCGTATTCATCCGGGCCAGCCATGGTTTCCAATATCAGGGCATTATCTCTGACATTTCTTGAAAAGACACCGATGGTGTCAAAGGAGGAGGCATAGGCAATCAACCCAAAACGGGAAACCCTGGAATAGGTAGGTTTGATCCCAATAACGCCAGTGAAAGCTGCCGGCTGACGAACGGAACCGCCCGTATCTGTTCCGAGCGAAACCGTACAAAGATTAGCTTGCACGGCTACAGCGGACCCACCCGAAGACCCGCCGGGCACACGACTTTCATCCAGGGCATTCAGTACGGGACCATGTACCGTATTTTCATTGGAAGACCCCATACCAAACTCATCGCAATTGAGTCTGCCAATAATGATGGCATCCTGGTCAATTAGCCGTTGAATGGCGGTAGCGGTAAACTGAGATTCGAATCCTTCCAGAATTTTGCTGGACGCATTGGCCACATGACCCTGATAGCAAAGGACATCTTTGATCCCCACCACCATGCCTGCTAGTTTGCCTGCTTTACCAGCAGTAATTTTTTCATCTATGGCAGCCGCCTGCTCCAAAGCAGAGGGTCCATAAACTTCAACGAAGGCGTTTAATTGCGCCTTCGTCTTAATGTTGTTTAGGTAATAAGTAACAATCGCTTTACAATCCGTTTCCTTTTTTTCCAGCGATTTTTTTATCTCATCGAATGAAAGAAATTTTTCCAACCTGTTATTTTTTTGCTTTTTTGTTGTCATCCTTCAGTCCTTCCTCCAAATCATCCTGAATCTCTTTGGTGGCATCTTTGAATTCACGGATACCCCTACCCAGGCCTCTGGCCAGTTCAGGAATCCTTTTTGCCCCAAAAAGAAGGATGACTACCAGAACGATGATCACAAGTGATCCTCCTCCGATATTTTGTATAAAACCCAATGTACTCATGTTTTGCTTATTTTGATTATGAAATTATTACAAATATAGAACTGTGCTTTTCTAACGCAAAGGAAATAAAGCATGTTGTAATTTTTTTTTCTAAATATACTAAAATTTAAGCATTATTTGCTAGAAAGCCAAATACTTGGGTCCATTACTTCCAAACCTTTCCAGGTTTGAAAATGAAGTTCGGATATACCGTCGGAATCCGTATACACTGTGCCAATTACGGTGGATGTATTAACATCCTGGCCGGATTTCACTGAAATGGTTTTTAGCCGGCTGTACATCGTGTAAAAATCTCCGTGTTTAATAATAATGGTTCCCCCCATACCCGGGACAGTGGTTATTTTGGTAACTTTCCCGGCAAATACCGCTTTAACTGGAGCGTTATTGTTGGTTTGAATATCGACGCCGTCATTGGTTTCGGTGATTCCTTTTAGCGTAGGGTGCGGATAGGTTCCGTATTTTCTGGAAATAAAACCGGATTCTACCGGCCAGGGTATTTTCCCCCGGTTACTGGCAAAGGATGTGGAAAGTGCGGTAGCTTTGGGCGCAGCGGGAAGGCTTTTTTCCGCAGGCTGCTCGGTAGCTGCCTCGTTTTCCCTTGCTTCTCGCGCTCTGGCCAGTCGCATTTCTTCCTCGATCACTCGTTTGATCAATTGATTCAACTCTTCCTGTTGCTTTCGGGTGGCAGCAATTTCTTTTTTCAATGCCTCTTCCTTTTGACTCAACGAACTTACTAATTGCTGCTGTTCCGCTTTTAGCTCATTTAGCTCCTTCCGTTGTTCTTCTTCCTGTGCCAATACCGCGAGTTGATTGGAGCGCTGTGCCTCCAGTTCCTGTTGCTTTTGGGTCAGGTCCTGACTAACTTTTTCCATCTGTTCCACCTGCTTTTTACGCGCATCGCTGTATTGTTTGAGGTATTTTAGCCTCATGTAAAACTGTTTGAAGGTGGCAGAAGTGAAAATAAACGCCACGAGGTTTACGCCTTGATTCAATTTGTACGAAGTATAAATCATTTTTGCATACTCTTCCTTCAGATTTTTCAGTTCCTCCTCCAGCTGATCGATACGGGAAGAGGTCTGCTGTATTTCTTGTTTTACGAGCCTCAATTCCCTGTTTAACGTGGCGATGTAGCTTTCTCTGGCTTCTAGTTTTTGATTGACGGCACGCAATTCTCCCAATGAAATCCGTTTTTCATTCGTCGTTCTTTTTAATACCGTATCAAACTCCCGTAGCCTCTTTTGAATCCTGGCTTTTTCTTCCTCCAGCTCGGCTCTGTTGGCCGTTACCTGTGCTGCTGATGGACCCGCCATCAGGAGGAGAGCAAAAACCAGTAGGAAAACTGAGCGATGAAAAGAAAAGTTAAAAATTATATGGAAAGCTGATGGGATCATCCGTTAGTTCTACTTTTACCATTTCTGCATTGAGAAAGAAATTGGATTTAGGTTTCTGTGGCAGGCTGAGCACCATTTTTATGATGGCCTGATAAGGAAAGGGCTGGCCTTGCAGGTCTCTGAAATCCATGTAGGAGGCGGAAACACTTCCAGACCTGGTTTTTGATGCCTCACTTTCCAACTGCGTCACTTTTCCATGGCCTGCGTCTATCAGGGTTTTGTACTGTATATTTTCTCTTTCTTGTCTTAATTCAAAGGTTTTTCCAATCCGGATCAATCGATCCCGGTAACTGAATTCGTGTGGGATATTGGCAAATAATAGGTTTTGGAAAAGCGAGAAGGACAGTGGAACGCCGAATTTTTCCTGAAACTCCGCATACCCCATGTCGATTTTTTGTCCGTTTATCCGGTCCCGAATTTTGATTTGATCCGTACTGATATATCCTCTCACCGCCTCAATGCCCAGCCCGGGAGACATGTTAAACCAGATGACGCTGTCTTTCTTGGCTCGGATGTTTAACGTTCCTTTGGTGATTTTCCCATCTTGCTCTTCCAGGGTCACACGACCCTTTGCCGTAAGGTAGTTATAATCCAGGTAAAAAGGCTCGAACTCCTCCATTACACTGTCTGCGCTATAGGAAAGTGGTTTCCGCACACAGGAGCTTACGATGAATACCCCTAAAATGAAGGCGATTAGCTTGGCCTTACTCATAATATTTTTTGTTTTGGATTTTTAATGTTAAAAATTCCGAAGTATCCTCCAGCTCCTTCGCCCTATTCCAGTAATCCAGTGCCCGTTCTTTTTCTCCCAGTTTGAATAAAATATCGCCATAATGTTCCAGCATCTCTCCACTAGGCTCTTCCAGGTGGTCCAACGCTTTTTCCATATAGGTTTTGGCCTCCTCGTACCTGTTCAACTGAAACAATACCCATGCATGGGTATCCAAATAGGTCGGGTTTTCAGGAAATCGGGAAACGAGTTTGTGAGACATGGTATAGGCCTTATCCAACTCCTTTTTTTCCAGAGAGAGAAAGTAGGCATAATTATTTAAAATATGCTCATTATTTTTATTTTCCGATAAAACTTTTTCGTAAGCAGTGAAAGCTGCCTCTGTTTCACCCAACGCATGAAGGGCATCACCCAGTTGCGCATTGGCCATAAGGGAAAGCTGTGGATTGCTACCCGCATTCAGGTCAATAGCCTTGGTAAGTGCCGTTTTGGCGGCTTCATGGTCTTTCATTCCCAGCTGAGCAGATCCCAGGAAAAACCAGAATTCGGCCTTGTCGGGATGAACGGATGTAGCAGTCGAGCCCATCTCCACTATTTCTTCAAAGGGCTGTTGGTTTTCAAACATTAACGGCAAAAGCCGTTGAAACAATTCCTCCCTTTCCGGATCTGCAAGCAGGGATTTTTTGAAGTAAGAAATGGCCTCTAGCTGATTGTCTTCCTGAAGTTTCCATTTCCCCAAAGCAGCCGTTACTTCCGGATCATTAGGGTGCTGTGACTCCATTGTCTGAGCGAGTTTGGTCAACAATTGTTCCCGCGCGGTATTCTTTACCTGAGAGAGAATTCCCTCAAAAGCCCTGGCTTTCGTTGCTGCATCCAAATCCGGATGCTTAAATCCATCTAACAAATACTGCCGGGCTTTTTCCAGTTCTTCCTTTTCCTTGTAAAGCGTATGAGCAGCCATTTTTAATTCCGGTTGGTTAGGGTAGGAACTCAATGAATTCAATACCAATTCTAAAGCCTCGTCGGTTTGGTTATTGTTAAACAGTATTTCTACCAGCGCCAACACGTAATTGGGATTTCCAGGATGGGCTTCGATAAGCTTTCTTCCCTCAGCTACTGCCATTTCCAGATTATTTTTTCGCAGGTAAATGCGTTGCTTTTGAGCCGTAAGCTGCTCCACCACACCGTAGTATTCCTCAGCTTTGTTTAAAGCAATCAGTGCTTTATCAAAATCCTTCAAATTAAGGTAAATAGAAGCCAACTCCAGGATATATTGCTGGTAGTTGCCCTCTTTCTCCATTAATGTTTCTAATATTTTAGCGGCCTCTCGGCCTTTGTTCTGTTTATTGTAAATTTCTGCAATTTGTAAATGATAATATTTGTTTTCCGGTGCAAGCGCAAGTGCTTTTTGCCCGAATTCCAATGCTTTATCGGGTTGGTTGGCCCGAATCATCATTTCAGAAAGCTTGTAATAGATGGCAGGTTCTTCGGTGTCAAACTCCAATGCCTTGTTAAAATAAAAGTAGGCTTTCTTGAAGTCTTCTAACATAAGATGTTTTTGCCCTTCGATGAAAAGTCTGTCTGCCATCATTTCTTTTTCCTGGGCTTTCCTTTCCTTCCGGCTGATTTTCTTTTGAGCAAACACGGACTCGGGTAGGGTACTGGCAAATAATGCCAGCGTGAAAGTCCAGACCAAAGGTCTTAAATACCACTTATTCATTTATTTTCTATCTTATCGTTAGCGTAAAACATCCTTTGAAATGGTTCCCTGAAGGTAATGTTCGCGACTTTCTCAGGGTTTCTGAGAGCACACTTGAAGGGGGATTTTACGTATTTAATTTAATTTTCATACAATATAAGTGGGCGTTTGGTTCCCCAGCCAGGAGCGTAAGCCATGGGAGGTCTATCCAATTAACTACCCGTACTTCCATATCCTCCCACTCCTCTCTTGGTTTCTGAAAGGTTTTCCGCCAGTTTCCACTCGATTTGTTCGTGCCTGGAAACCACCATTTGTGCGATCCGTTCTCCATCCTGAACGGTAAAATCCTCCCTGGAATTATTGACGAGTAAGATTTTAATTTCGCCCCGGTAGTCCGCATCGATGGTACCCGGGCTGTTGAGTACGGTGATTCCAAACTTGTATGCCAACCCGCTTCGGGGTCGAATCTGCGCTTCAAAGCCTGCGGGTAATTCGATAAATAATCCCGTTCCTATTAGTTTTCGTTCGAGCGATTTTAAAATGACAGGAGCATCGAGCTCCGCCCGCAAATCCAGACCGGCAGCTAGTTGGGTTTGGTATTCGGGAAGGGGATGCTTCGATTTGTTTATGACGTTAATTTGCATGCTTTGGTTTAATGATGGATTTTAACAACGAATATAATTCCTTTTTTTCCATGTAGAAAATGAAGGCCACAAAGACCAAAAAGACAACATTGTGCAACAGAAAATTGAGTCCGGCTTGCCCCGTATCCAGCCAAAAGCCGCCATAGCTGAACAAGAATGCCAGGCACAGGTAGGTCACATCTTTTTTGGTTTGGTAGGGGATGGGGTAGTGTTTTTGGCCAGTGACATAACAAAATATGACCATGGTCAGGTAGCAGCCAAGGGTGCTTAGGGCTGCTCCAATAAAACCAAATACAGGCACCAGGGTAAGGATGATCACCACCGTGACCACCGCTCCGGTAAAGGTAATGTAAAAGCTGTATTTGGTTTGATCGGTGATTTTGAACCAAATGCTGAGGTTGTAATACACTCCCAGGAGCAGGTAGCCCATTAATAGAATCGGGACCATGGGAAGTGCGATGGCGTATCCCGGTGCTTGAAAAAACAGCGACCCGATGATATCCAGGTTTACCGCAACTCCGACCATGAGCACGGTACAGAAAATAATGAACCAATGCATCACCCGGGCAAATAGCTGCGGGTTATTTTTGTTTTCCGCTTGCTGAAAGAAAAACGGTTCTCCAGCATACTTGAAAGCTTGGATTATAAGGCTCATGATGATGGCCAGCTTAAAATTAGCTCCGAATACTCCCCCAGCTTCCCGGGAAGTCAACTCCGGGTAAAAATTTTCCGGCAGGGCGTATTCAAAAAGCCCTCGTGAAAAAACCTCATTGGTCACGCCCGCAAGCCCCATAAAAAGCAAGGGTAGGGCATAATGCCACATGGCTTTCAGGAGCGAGGCCTTCAACTCAAATTTCCATTTACCCACCAATTTCCAGACCAGGGGTAAAATCATTAAATTGGCCAGCACGTTGGAAAGCAAGATATAATCCACCCCCCAATTTGGCTGGTACCACTGGGATACCCAGGGATTTAATGAAGGGAGAATATCTCCGCTCACAATATGAAAGGCTACCACGATAAACAGGACATTGAACCCTACGTTCAGAAAAATATTGACTAATTTGACCGAAGCAAAGGTAACCGACCTGCCTTCTAATCTTAGTTTGGCAAAAGGGATGGCCATCAGCGCGTCAATGGTGAGGATCATGGCTGCCCATTGAAACAAGTGTGCTTTTCCCGGAAAGTCAAATAAAAGGGATAAAGGCTCAGCCGAGATATACAAGGCGGCTCCCAACAGGATCGCCACCAGGGTTACCAAGGACTGGGTATTCTGATACACTTTTTCCGGAGACAGGCCTTTTCCCGTAGCGAATCGAAAAAACGTGGTCTCCATACCAAAGGTAAACACCACGTTCAGGAAAGCGATCAGGGCATAAAGGATGGTAAAAGAACCTAAATCTTCTTTTGGAAGGTATCCTGTATAAAGCGGAACCAATAAAAAATTAATGGATTTTCCGAGGATACTGCTGACACCGTAAATGGCGGATTGCCCGGCTAATTTTTTTAACAGGCCCATAAAAAATAAAAAAGGGGATTACTCCCCTTTGAAGTTAGGTTTTCTTTTTTCCAGAAACGCATTGGTGCCTTCCCGGTAGTCTTCTGATTTGACACAGCGCGCAAAACTGTTTGCCTCAATTTGGTAGCCATTTTCATCACTGGCGTATACGGCATTCACACAATCCACTATCATTCCGATAGATAAAGGAGCTTTACTCATGATTTTCTTAAGTATTTCCTCTGCTTTGGCGATTGCTTCCTCCTTGGTAGCCTCTACGTGATTCAGAAGACCCAGCGATTTGGCTTCATTCACGTCCAACATGTCTCCGGTCATCAGAATTTCGGTCGCTTTGGTCCTCCCTATCAGGTGAGTAAGTCGCTGCGTGCCACCATACCCCGGAATGATCCCCAAATTAACCTCTGGCTGACCGAATTTGGCGTTGGTGGTAGCAATCCGCATGTGGCAGGCTATCGCCAATTCACAACCTCCTCCCAAAGCGTAGCCATTGACTACTGCTATGACTGGTTTATGGCAGGATTCAATGATTTCAAATACCTCCTGGCCAAACTCTGCGAATTTCCGGGCATTCAGTTCGTTTAGCTCGGCAATTTCAGTAATATCGGCACCTGCCACAAAGGCCTTTTCTCCCGCGCCGGTGATAATGACCCCACGAATGGATTTATTATCATTCACCTCGTTGAAAATATTTTTCAACTCCTCCAAGGTGTTGAAATTTAAGGCGTTGAGCTTAGACTCTCTGCTGATGGTCAGGTAAAGTATTCCGTCTTTAGTTTCGGAAAGAATAATTTTTTGTTCTGCCATTCCAATTATTCAATGGTAAGCTTCAAATATACGAGGAGCGTAATCAATCACAAAAGATTCAGATAAAAATCATCCATGATAAAAAATAGGAAATAAATAAAATAGCCAATAAAATGTATTTTAAATCTATTAAAGAGAATTTTATAATCGCAAGTGGATTGGTTTTACTATTGAATACTTCGGATACCGAAGGTACCAAATCTCTGAGTGTGATAATTTTGGGTTTCCATTTTAATATTTAGCCCGTAGAAAGGGTACTGTACCAATTTTTCCTATTTTTGTACCATCTTTCGAAAAATAAACGCAAACTACATGTCCGAAAAAAGAAAAATTACAGTTGCCTATGGAGATGGTATTGGTCCGGAAATAATGAAGGCCACCTTGTCCATTTTGGAAGCAGCAGGAGCTGCCATCGAAACTGAAGTCATCGAAATCGGAGAACAGGTATACTTAAAAGGAATTAGTTCCGGGATTGAACCCAACGCCTGGGATTCACTTCGGGAAACCAAGGTGTTTTTAAAATCGCCTATTACGACTCCTCAGGGCGGAGGCTTTAAGAGTCTGAACGTGACCACCCGAAAAACCCTGGGATTATATGCCAACGTAAGGCCTTGTAAGGCTTATTCACCCTATATCCGAACGCATTTTCCTGAGACGGATATGGTTATTATCCGGGAAAACGAAGAAGATTTGTATGCTGGTATTGAGCATCGCCAAACGGACGAGGTTTTTCAGTGCCTCAAATTGATATCTAGACCCGGTAGTGAGAAAATTGTCCGCTATGCCTTCGAATATGCCCGAATGAACAATCGGAAAAAAGTCACTTGCATGACCAAGGACAATATCATGAAAATGGCCGATGGGGTTTTTCGTCAGGTGTTCAATGAAGTGGCAAAAGAATACCCGGAAATAGAAACAGATCACAAGATCATTGATATTGGGACCGCCCTAATTGCCGATCGTCCCGAAATGTTCGATGTGATCGTGACATTAAACCTCTATGGCGATATTATCTCAGATGTGGCAGCTCAAATAACCGGGTCAGTGGGACTGGGCGGATCTGCCAACATAGGGGAGGAGGTAGCCATGTTTGAAGCCATTCATGGTTCTGCACCCGATATCACGGGCATGGGCATCGCTAATCCTTCTGGCCTCTTAAATGGAGCCATCATGATGCTGGTTCATATCGGACAGCCAGAAGTAGCGGAGAAAATCAGTAATGCCTGGATGCGAACCCTGGAAGAGGGAATTCATACCGGGGATATCTTTCAGGAAGGGATTAGTAAGAAGAAGGTAGGTACCCAGGAATTTGCCGAAGCCGTTATCGAAAGGTTAGGAAAAATGCCGGAGAAAATGAAAAAGGCTTCTTTTGCCAAGTCCGAGCGAAGTGAGAAAGACATCAAAGAGGCCCTGGCCATTCGACCAAGAAAGGCGGCAGAAAAGGTATTGATCGGTTTGGATGTCTTCATTGACTGGAAGGAAGGTACTCGTGATCCCAATGTCATCGGGGATGCGCTACGGCAGGTCGATTCCTCCGGATTGAAGATGCAATTGATAACTAACAGAGGGGTACGGGTATACCCTGGAGGCATGAAAGAGACGTTTTGTTCCGATCACTGGCGGGTGCGGTTCTTTAATGCCGACGAAAGTGTCATTACGCACGACCAGCTTATTGACGTGCTACAGCAGGTAAAAGCGCTTGGTTTTGACTTTATCAAAACGGAAAACCTTTACACATTTGACGGGGCCAGGGGATTTTCGCTGGCACAGGGCGAGTAATTCTTTCCAATCAATTACGCATGCAGGCCATTTATGGCTGGCATGCGTTGATTTTTAGCAGTATGAAACGGGTTTTGATCATCACTTATTACTGGCCGCCAAGTGCCGGATCAGGAGTGCAACGTTGGCTTAAATTTTCCAAATTCTTGCCCGAATTCGGTTGGCAGCCGGTAATTTTTACACCTGAAAACCCGGATTTTGCACTGACAGACCCTTCGCTGTCTAAGGAAGTGACCGCATCAACCGAAGTGTTGAAATTTCCGATTTGGGAGCCCTACCATCTTCTAAGGCGTTTAAAAAGAGATACATTGGCCGACCCCGCGCGGATTCTGGAGCAAAAGGAACCTTCCCTCCTGGATAGGTTGGCGGTGTGGTTCAGGGGAAATGCCCTGATACCGGACCCCAGGATATTTTGGGTAAAACCCTCGGTTTCGTTTTTGGAGAGTATTTGGCAACAAAATCACTTTGATGCCATCATCACCACCGGTCCCCCGCACAGCATGCACCTGATCGGAAGGAATCTAAAGCGGAAAACCGGTACCCCCTGGCTGGCAGATTTTCGCGATCCCTGGTCGGCCTGGGAATTTTTGGACACCTTGAAGCTCACCGCTATGGCAAGGAAAAAGCACCGAAAATTGGAAGCTTCTGTTTTCAGGGAGGCAGATGCGTTGATGACCATTTCCCCCACTTTTGCATCCGAAATGAAAGAACTGGCCGACCGGAAAATTCATGTAATTACGAATGGGTTTGATACGGATGACATGCCGCCCCACTTTAATAGGAGTCAGCCCGGGAGCGATCCGATTCAAATTGTCTATTCGGGGGTCATCGATGGTATTCGAAATCCCAGCCCCTTCTTGCAAGCCCTTAAAGAGGTATTCGGAAAAGAGCAAGGGAAGGTAAGGCTTACTTTTGTCGGAAGGGTAAGCCAACAAGTAGAAGAACTGATCCGACATGACGATTGGCTGGAAAAGCATGTGGAGCTTACTGGTTACCTGAGTCATTCGGAGGTATTTGCTTATTATGAGAAGGCGCATGCTTTATTGCTAATCCTTACCAATACCAAAAATGCCCGAGGGAATATACCGGGGAAACTTTTTGAGTACATGGCCACCGGCAGGCAAATAATCGGCCTGGGTGACCCGGAAGGAGACGCTGCCCAAATCATTGGTAAGGCAGGCGCGGGCAGGGTTTTTGCACATGAGGACATTAACGGTCTATCTCAACAGCTATCAGAATTGAGCACTTTTTCGAATTCAAATGAAACCGGGCAGCAATTACAGCCATTTCACCGGAGACATTTGACCGGGCAGTTGGCAGGGCTGCTTCAGGAAATGGGGGATAATCTCTGACAGGTTATTGGGCGGGTCGATTGACCCATTTTTTGATAGTTAACCGAAGCCAGTCTTCTGCTTCCGGAGCGGCTTTCAGGTAATAAACCAACGGCAAGTAGACCAATAGGACGAGCCCGGATCGTAGTACTAAATCAACAAGCACTGAGTCCAGGGAGGGCAGTAGAAAGTAAGATGCCGCCCAACTGATCCCTCCCGCAAAAGCTATTTTGAACACGCCCAGGGTGAAAGGGTTAAAGCCCAGCTTGACTTTAATATAGATAAACTTAATAAAGTTGTAAAAAAACATCGCAAGTAGGGAGGCAAGCGCGGCCCCTTCAATTCCATAGAGGGGTATAAAAAGCAGATTCAGCAAAATGACCGCAAAAGCCATGAGCAAGGTAGCCGTAATGTTAAATACATAGAATCGGGAGAAAACGATAATTTCCCCGTTGACCGAAAACAATACGTCACTGAGTTTGCCTAACCCGATAAGCAATACCACCCATTTTCCGGCTTCGTATACGTCCCGGTTAGGTACGAAATGGTAAAGCGTGTCGATATTCACCCAGATCAGCAAAAATACCAGGCCACAGACCAGTAATTGATGGATGGCTATTTTTTTGTAAAGGGCATCTATTTCGGATAATTGGTTGGCAGCGAATTTCTCGGAAATAATGGGCATGGCCACCTGTGAGATCGCTCTTCGGGGCATTTCGATGACTACGGCGATGGAAAACCCGATAGTGTATACGGCATTGGCATCCAGCCCGATCATGGAACTCACCATCAGGCTATCAATCTTCATTATCAGCAATGCGCCAGCCGTGCCCAGCATGGTAATCATATTGTACTGAAAAAAAGCCTTCTTTAAACTGCCCGGAATCCCACTCCAATTGAACTGAAGCTGAAAAATGCCTATTTTCCGCATGTAAAAGGCCATGCTTATCAGAGTAAGCAGGTAGACCAGTACCATTCCCCATATCATGAGGAAAAAGGGATAGCCATCTAAAAAGTACCCGATGACCAGCAAGCCCATTAGCAAACGCAGCAATACATCCCGGATCAGGGAAGGGATGGCAATTTTTAAAAAGGAACGGCTAAAAGCTTCCAATAGGGTGTTGAGCACGGATAGGAAAGTGATGAGCAGTGCTACTTGAATGTATTCGTTGACTTCCGGAGATTTTTCAACAAATGCCGCACTGATCGGTGCTTGGAACAGCAGGAAGATAAGTAATAAACCGGTGTAGCCAATAAATCCCAAAAACAAGCTAAAGGTAAAAAAGGAAAACTTTTCTGCTTTTACCTGCGGGAAAAATCGGGTAATTCCATTGCCGATGCCCATTTGAGCAAAGGGAGTCATCAGCAAGGCCATGTCCTGTATGGTTTTGAACAAGCCGATTTGCTCCGGTTCCAACACATAGGGCAGTAGCCAGAGGAGGTTAAAATACCCGATCACCACGCCCATATAGGCCGAAATGGTGGTGAGGATGCTTTGTTTGGCTAACTTACTCAAAGAAGTGCTGAAGATTGATGCTCAGGCAAAGGTACCTGTATCTGGTAAATTTAGATTAAAGTACCAGGTTTTTTGCTAAGTAATAGCAATTGCGGACAAACCATTCCGGGAGGTCTTACAAGTTTAGCTAGAAGGATTACATGGTATCAAATTGGGATAGGTTGAGGTTAGGGTCTATGCTCTCATTGGAGAATCGCATTTCATCCCAAAAAACCTGTCTTTGTCCGGTGGCTGCCTGCCTGCCCAAAATGGCAGTTAGTGTTGATTGAGAACCTGAAATCGCTTCGTTGAGGTAATTACCGGATTCTATGCTTGAAATAAAACTTTTTACTTTATTTTCATTGGAATCATGTAAAGAAGACGTAAAAACCCCTGCTGACTGTTGCTGCCTGCTTTGTTCGCTGGAATCCTCCCTTAAAATACCGGAATCCCACTTGTTCTCCCCATCAATGAAGACCCCTCCACTGTAATGGGCGGTGGCAATCCCTTTAGTACCAATGAATCGAGCACACACATCACCAAAAGTTGGCCCTAATTGGGTGGAGTGAAAACTCACATTGATATTATCAGGATATTTATATAACACCTGATAATTATTCCAGGCATCTCCAAAGGCATCCACCCCATTTCGTCCACCGGATCCAATGGAACTAACAGGGTTTTTTTGCAGGGTCCAGTTACAGACATCCAGCATATGTATACCCTGATCCAATAAAATTCCACCTGACAAAACCCTGAAGTGGAACTGATTCCGGATCCTTGCTTCATCATTGGACATATTGTTAATGGGTTTCAAAGGTACACGGGAAGAAAAATAGTACAGTTGGGCATTGATGATATCTCCAATGTCGCCCCGCTGCACCCTGTCCACCATTTCACGGTAGGCCGTGGCATGACGAATCTGGAACCCGATGACCAGACTCAATTTCCCATTGATGCGGTTGCCTACGGCTTCCACCCGCTTACAACCTTCCACATCCAAGGCGACGGGTTTTTCGCAATAAATGTGCTTGCCGGCCGCTACCGCAGCCTCCACAAATGCAGGGTGCGTATAGGCAGGAGTGGAAATCAATACGGCATCCACTTCTTCATTGTTCAAAAGGTCTAAATAGGCTTTTGAACCTTGGTAAATATTGGAACGGTCAATTCCCGAAAACCCTTTTTCCTGGTTGAGCTTATCCAATTTTTCCTTGGCTGTAATCAGTTGATTTTCAAAAAGATCTGCCATGGCAACAATATTGATATTGGTATGTTTTGACATGGCCGTGATGACGGAAGTACCCCGGTTTCCACAGCCAATAATCCCAACCTGAACGGCTGAGTTGGCCTTAGAGCCAAAAGCGGTGGAAGGTTTTAAAAGGGTGATGGCAGAAATGGCGGCAGCTCCTTTTATAAAGGATCTTCTTTGAATGGTTGGCATATTTATCACTAGGTTATTATCAGATTTTTTTAATTTTTTACATTTAGGATAAAATATCCTTGACCACATGTCCGCTGACATCCGTCAGACGGAACCTTCTGCCCTGGTGTTTGAAGGTTAGTTTTTCGTGGTCCACACCCAGCAGGTAAAGTAAGGTAGCCTGAAAATCATGTACGTGCACCGGGTCTTTGACGATATTGTAACCAAATTCGCAGGTTTCTCCGTGGGTATAGCCCTTTTTCACACCCCCACCGGCCATCCACATGGTGAAGCATCGGGGATGATGATCACGGCCGTAATTATCGGTTGTAAGCCTTCCCTGTGAATAGTTAGTTCTTCCAAATTCGCCTCCCCAAATGACCAACGTATCATCTAGAAGTCCTCTTTGCTTTAAATCCATCACGAGCGCAGCCCCAGCTTGGTCTACACTTTTGCTCATTACCTGGATATCTTTTGGCAGATTGCCATGTTGGTCCCATCCCTGGTGATAAAGTTGTATGAATTTTACATCCTTTTCTGCCAATCTTCTAGCCAAAAGACAATTGGCCGCAAAGGTACCCGGCTTTCTGGAATCGGGCCCATACATATCATAGATGTAATCGGGTTCTTTTGAAATATCCATGGTTTCGGGTACAGAGGCCTGCATGCGGTAGGCCATTTCGTATTGGGCAATACGGGAATTGATCTCGGGGTCCATTACCTTTTCATATTGCTCCACATGGAGCTCCTTTAAGGCATCCAGCATCCGGCGTCGGCTTACATTTTTAAGTCCCTCCGGGTTATTTAGGTAAAGGACCGGATCCTTCCCGGACCTAAACTGAACCCCTTGATGAAGGGATGGTAAAAATCCACTTCCCCAAAGTTTTGCATAAAGCGGCTGTCCACCCTGTCTTCCCCGGGATAGCAAAACACAGAAATCGGGTAAATTCTTGTTGTCACTGCCCAACCCATAACTGATCCAGGAACCTATGGATGGTCTCCCGCTTAGCTGGGATCCTGATTGAAAAAAAGTAATGGCCGGATCATGGTTGATGGCTTCGGTATGCATGGACTTGATAAAGCACAATTCATCCACAATTTTCGCCGTATGAGGCATCAATTCACTTACCCAGGCACCACTTTTTCCATGCTGGGCAAAATCAAAAACAGAACCTGCTAATGGAAATGAGTTTTGACTAGAGGTCATGCCGGTAAGTCGCTGCCCCGCCCTTATGGATTCGGGTAATTCCTGCCCAAAACGCTCGTTGAGTAGGGGTTTGTAATCAAAAAGTTCCATTTGTGAGGGGCCTCCACTTTGAAAAAGATAGATGACCCTTTTTGCTTTGGGTACGAAGTGTAAATTATCCAATACGCCCCCACCTCCGCTGCCAGGTGCCATTTTAGCCATGAGCTTACCAGGATCTAGTAGGGAGGAAAGGGCTAAACTACCTAATCCCAAACTGGTCTTGCTTAAAAACTGGCGTCGATCGATATGTTGGTTATGCAATAAGCTCATTTTTACTCTTTTTCAATGAATGGGGGACCACCTACCCCTTAAGTTAAACTTGAAATGCCTTGGTGGTGAACCCAAAGGTTCATTATCTTTTATACACTGCTTCGTCATAATTAATTAAGGTAGACGCCACCAGGGAAAGGGCCGCTACCTTTTCACTGGGCAGATTTGGATCTCTGGCGTGTGCCCCAACTTGTAGTAAGCTGTCTGCTGCAGCAGGTGATTCCGAGAAATCCTTCAATTCGGCCCAATAAAGGCCTTCCAAAATCTTTAATTCCTCAGCCTCAGGACTTCTGCTGGTGATGGCTCTGAAGCCGTACCGGATCTGATTTTGAAGCTCATTTCCACCTATTGTCAACATTTTTTCCGCTAATACCCTTGCAGCTTCCAGGTATTGAGGGTCATTCATCAGCACCAGGGCCTGTAAGGGCGTATTTGTTTTTTGCCTTTCTACAGTGCAATTGTATTTATCGGATGCATCAAAACTGACCATGGATGGAGGGGGTGAACTGCGTTTCCATATGGTATAGAGGCCTCTCCGATAAAGATTTTTTCCGGTATCCTGGACGTATTCTCTTACATTGGCGGTAGCCAATTCTTTCCATAAACCTTTTGGCTGGTAGGGCTTCACACTCCGCCCTCCGATTTCTTTAACCAGTAGGCCGCTGCCGGCAAGGGCATTGTCCCTGATCATCTCGGCAGGCATACGGTAACTGGGTCCCCGTGCCAGCCAGACATTTCCAGGGTCTTTTTCTTTGAGTTCATCATTCAGACGGGAAGATTGCTGGTAAGTACTAGAGGTGACCATAAGCTTAAGCAGTTCCTTAAGGTTCCAACCCGATTCCATGAACTTAACTGCCAGCCAATCCAATAATTCCGGATGGGAGGGAAAATCACCCTGGTTTCCAAAATCATCAGAGGAAGCCACTATCCCTTTGCCAAAAATCATCTGCCAATATCGGTTGACCGCCACCCTTGCAGTTAATGGATTGTCCATATGGACCACCCACTTGGCTAAACCCAATCGGTTTCGGGGTAAATCATCCGGAAACGCCATTACGGCCTTTGGCGTACCGGGAAACACTTCATGGGTAGGCGCATCATAAGTACCCCTATCCAAAATAAATGTAGCCCGGGGCTCTTCTCTTTCTCCCATGACCATCACTTCCGGCTGTGAACTGAGAATGGCATTTTCTTCTCCGCGAAGTTGCGTCAGTTGGTTTAATCCTTTTTGAAAGTCCTGATTCAAATTAAGAAGGTAAAAATCAAGCAAATCCTCTTCGCTTCCTTTTGCGGAAAGGGAAAGAATGGGAGCTGATGCTCCATTCAATACTTCAATTTCCAGGGCTGAAAGTTGGCGGTCAAATACGCTGAATTCGTCCACTAGCGAATGGTCCAGCGTTTCGGCAAAATTGGTCCCACGCTTACCGATCTGAAGATTACCCGGATGGCCCGTACTTAATTTGTCCTTGCCGTATGACAAGATACTCCGTTTTAAATGATCTGTTTTAATATCGAGATCAAGCTGCTTTCCATTAAGAAATAGTTGCAGACCCATTGCCCTGCTGGACCCGTCATAAACCATGGCCAAATGCATCCATTCTCCGATTGGTATTTTATCTCGGGAATGTACTTCGATGGCATTGGCAGGCCAGGTATGGCTCATTAAACCGGCTAACTTTCCATCTTCCCTGACCAGTAATTCATAGCCGCGGAATCCGTTGGCAAATCCCCCGGTTTTAGAAAAAACAGGACCTTCTAGACTGTCTTTTAGGGCTTTGTACCATAAGCTGATGGTGAAAGGTTCATTTCGCTCAAAGTAGGCCATTTCATCGCCCAAATCCACATAACTGTCACCTACTAACTTAACCGCATTGCCGAACTTTCCCTCTACAATTTGTATTTCCTTGTCTTTTTGAATGACCACCATGTCGGCAGGTTTAGATGGTTCTGCCAGGTTTTTAAATTGATCCTTGACCGGAGCATCTAAGGGGTAATGACCAATCCTTCCTTTGACCTCAACTTTATAATGGGGTTTCGATTCTAAACTTGCCTGCCAATCTTTAAAACCATTTTGGAATTTTTCCTGATCGGGGTCCAGGGCATTTTCCACCTTACGAATCCTTTCATTAATATAGGATAGCTTTTTTTCTACTTCCTCATCGGTAAGTATGACTGTGGGGCTGGGTTCTCCCATATAGGGTACCTGTCCGGTTTCTTTGACATTATTAAAAAACGCATACAATTGATAATATTCCTTTTGGGAAATAGGGTCGTATTTGTGGTCATGACACCGGGCACATTCCGTGCTCAAGCCTAGTATAGCTTTACCTACCGTATTGGTGCGGTCGGCCACATATTCTACGCGGTACTCTTCCGCAATCACGCCTCCTTCCTGGCTTTGGGGATGATTTCTATTGAAACCGGTGGCTAATATTTGGTCTTTGGAAGCATTAGGCAACATGTCTCCGGCCAACTGCCAAACGATGAAATCATCGTAGGGAAGATTTTCATTGAAGGATCGGATGACCCAATCCCTCCATGGCCACATGTTTCTCATGCCATCATCCTGGTAACCATGGGAATCCGCATATCTGGCTACATCCAGCCATTCAGAGGCCATGCGTTCCCCATAGTGAGGAGATTCCAATAAGCGGTCTACCAGCTTCAGGTAAGCATCAGGGTTGTCATCCTTCAAAAAATCGTCCACTTCCTCCACCGTGGGTGGTAATCCGGTAAGGTCAAATGATACCCGTCGGATTAACGTTTCTTTGTTGGCCCTATCAGAGGGTTCAAGTCCATTTTCTGACATTTTGGCCTGGATAAACAGATCAATTTCATTGGTGGCCCAATCGTTACTATTAAGTTGGGGGAGTTTGGGTTTGTCCGGTTTGATAAAAGACCAGTGTGGTTTAAAGGCAGCACCCTGTTCAATCCATCGAGTGATCAAAGCGATTTCAGTAGGTGATAAGGAGAGGTTGGATTCTGGTGGGGGCATCATCACTTTAGGGTCGGAAGAGACCATGCGCTCATAAACAGCGCTTTTATGGGGCTTGCCAGGAACGATGGCGTAATGGTCTTTGTCATCTCCCAATGCCGCAAGTGCATTTTCCGCTATATCCAACCGCAATCCGGCCTCTCTCTTGTTGTTATCCGGACCATGACAGGCAAAACATCGGTCGGATAATATCGGTTTAATATGGAAATTAAAATCAATTTGGGGGGGTAAGGAAGCCTCCACTTCCTCCGGAAATTTCACTTCAGATTCGTACTGAATTACCCAAATGATCAGGAGTACAATAGCCGCTGAAATAGATATTTTGACTACTGAATTTTGGTTCATCTTACGTTTTATTTTTCCTTACCAAGTATTCACAATTTAAAAAGAAATTAAACAAAATTATAAAAGAAGATGAAACGGCCAGTACTATTCTGATTTTATCCTTTTTAAGAAACCAATCAGTATTTTCCCGACCATTTCATCTCCATCCTTATAAAGAAGCTATTTACCAGTCACATCCAAATCATTCTCCTTTAACTTTCTGTTAGAATGCTTCAAGTGGCTGGTTTACTCCATGGTCTAACTGTCAAGCTAGATTACCAACCTGGATTTTGTTCCAAATTTTCGTTAAAGGAAATTTCATTGTCCGGAATTGGCAATAGATTGTCTTTCTCCTCGTACCCGGTAGGAAATTTTACCTCAATCAAACCTCCGTCGGCTCCCCTTACTTCAACGGGATAAAGGTCTTGACCTATATTCCATCGTTTTATATCTGCCCACAATATGCCTTCGCCGAAAAACTCGACCACCCGCTCATGCCTTAAGGCTTCTCTCGCTTCTTCTTGGGATAAATCGGTGGGTAAACTGGTAATGGTGACATCCATTCTTTCAGTTCTGATCCTATTGATTATGCCAATGGCCTGGTCTAAATTTTGATTCGTCTCAATCAGGGCCTCTGCTTTGGCCAGCAATACATCCGCATAACGCAAGACTATAAAATTTAAAGGAGATACCCTGGGAGACAGTAAAGGAATTCCTTCACCCACATTTTTTCGGAGATTGAATCCTACCCGTTGACCGGTATGATTGGATACTTCTGTAGGATAGACCATGCCTTCAAAAGTCGCTCCCGGCCGAAGAATACTAAAATCCAACCGGGGGTCTCTTCCTTCAAAAGGATTATTTGGATCCACTTCAGACCCATCAATCATCTCATACTCATCAATGATATGTTGGGTGGGGGCGGGATCGCTGGCCCCTGCGGCTGCTACACTTCCCGGAAGTGCCAACCAGGCAAAGAAATTTCCCTGCCCCTGCTCACCAGCAATATATTGAATATCAAAAAGGACCTCTTCGTTGTTTTCATTATCCAATTGAAAGAGCCCTTCATAGCTTGGGAAAAGGGCATACATGTCCAGGGCATCAATTTCATCCACTACCTCCAGTACTTCGTCGTATTTATTCTGGTACAAATAGGCCCTCATTTTCATTCCCAAAGCGGCCCCTTTGGTGGCCCTTCCCAATTCATAGGAAACAGGATCCAGTCTTTGAATAGCCTCATCATAGTCTGAAATGGCCTGTGCCCAGGTTTCTTCTCGGGTATTTCTGCTTACCGAGGTTACTTCCTCCGTGTTCATCACGGTGGTAATGATTGGAACTCCTCCATATGATTCTGCCAAAAGAGCGAAAGCAAGGCCCCTAAGAAAATGGACTTCTCCCAAATAGGTCGATTTTTTTGCTTCAGGTAAATCTACCCTTTCAATATTCTCAAAAAAGTCATTAGAGAAATTAATGATCCGGTAGCACATGGTCCATCGCTCATTTAACAACCCACCTGAAGTAGCGGCGGTTATGGTGCCATTTCCGATCTGCTTTTCCATGCCGTTCCAGTGCGCCCATTGGTAGGCATAGGGAGTTACAGCATCGAAAGTAGGTCCTGAGCCGTAAACACCCCGGTGTTTTAATACACTGTAGATTCCATTTAAAGCCAGCTGCACATCATTTTCGCTCTGCCAGAAAGAGACGGTGGTAATCCTGTCCTGGGGATAAACCTCAAGAAAATCCTCACTACAACTATTAAAAGTCAATAGGCCCAATAGGAGGATACTAATTGTTAATATATTTGTCGTTTTCATAATACCTAAAGATTAATATTGACACCAACGGTTACTATTTTTGGAAGGGGATAAAAATTCCCTCCGGAGTCAAATGTGTTCCGCTCCGGATCAAATCCTTCGTAGTCCTCGCTAACAATTGCTCCCACATTTTGGGCGTTGCCATATAAATAAAGCTTCTGTATACCCAGCCTTTTGGTCATTGCCGGATCAAAGGTATATCCCAGTTGGATATTTCTTAATTTAACGAAGGAAATGTCATTTACCCAAAAGGAGGATGGTTCACTCCTCCAGGTATCGCTGATGGAAATTCTAGGAACATCGGTCTCCATATTCTCGGGGGTCCAGGCGTCTCTCCATCGTTTGGTAATGGTTCCTCCTGAGATTCCAAGCGGTTGAGTCCAGGCATTTTGGGTATAAACACTTGCACCGGCAATACCCATGACAAGGGTACTCAAATCAAATCCTTTGTACGAAACACTTGGTGTGAAACCAAAAGTATATTTGGGAATGGTATTGCCCAAAGCCATCTTATCTTCAAATCCCAAACGTCCGTCATTGTTGACATCCTCATATTTCAATTCACCTGCCTGTGGTACATACCCGTTATCATACATGTGCTCACTTGCTTCCTGATCCGATTGGTATATTCCTATCGCATTGTATCCGTACAATTCTCTATAAGAAAACCCTTCCCGGATAAGATACAACTGATCCGGGGCATTCTCCCTGAATTTGGTTACTTCGTTCATGATGTAGGTCATATTAACACCCAGATTATAGCCGATTTCATCCCTATTTGCAGCGAATTTGGAGTAGTTAATATTGAATTCAAACCCGTTATTGATCATTGCTCCCACATTTTCAAAAGGAGCGCTCACTCCACCAAGGATGGATGGAATGGGCAATTGAACTATGATATTGTTAGTGGTTTTCCGGAAATAATCCGCCTCCACATATAACCTGTTGTCCAATAAACCGAATTCCACCCCAATATCTGTGGTTTCCGAAGTCTCCCAACCAATCGTTTCATCCACCAGGGCCACTACCCCGGCTCCCGGAGCAAAACTCCCTGCGAAATTGTGACTGAGGCCATTAGTTTGGCTGACAACAGCCAGATAAGGCCAATAGGAGTTGATATTTTGATTTCCCAATCTACCCCAGGATGCTCTCAGCTTGAGATCTGTAAATACATTCAAATCCTGAATGAAGGCTTCTTCACCCAATCTCCATCCAGCTGAAAAAGCAGGGAATATTCCCCATCTATACCCCTCCTTAAACCTGGAAGAACCATCTGCTCTTAAATTCATCTCAAACAAATATTTATCATCCAATGCATAGTTAACCCGACCGAAATAAGATAGCATCCTTAATTCGTTCAGGTTTCCATTGGCCTGAAATCCTGCTGTTCCGGCATCTACCTGGGTCAACCCTTCTTTGGGAGGATCTGACCTTCTTCCATAAACATCCTTAATCACTGTATTCTCCACCTGGATACCCGCAATGGCAGACAAATTGTGAATTTCGTTGAACGTCTTGTTAAAGTTTAAGGTGGAAAAGAGGATGTTATAATCACTTTGAACGTTGTTTCGACTGGCCTCCAAGATGGTCAGGTAATCCAGGTTCCGACCTTCCACACCCGTATGGGTATAGCCGAACTCCAGACTATTATGCCTGTCCCTAAGATTACTGTTGTACTGGGAGGTGAAATTGGTTTTTAAAGTAAGGTAATCGGTAAACTCAATATCAGCATAGACATTCATTTTAAAGAAATTGTTCTCCGTCAAGGTAAGACCATTTGCTGTTTCAATCAAAGGATTACGGTTTCCAACGATTGTATTCCCGTTGCTGTTGATCGCTTGAACTGATCCAAAGCGGCCATCTTCTGTATACGGTGCCGTGAAAGGATATCCGCCATTAGAAAATATGTACATCATCCTTCCCAGATTGAATGGTTCTTCTGAAGCTTTTTTTATACCGTTCATCCGACCTCCGATTGTCAACCAATCATTTAGTTTTGATTCCAGGTTAACGGTCAAACCATAGCGGCTGGAATTGGAATTCTGCATGATTCCATCTTGATTTAGATAGTTCATTGAAATGTAATATTTCGTCTGTTCTGAGCCCCCACTGACAGATAAATTGTGCTCAGTAATGGGAGCAGTTTTGAATACCTCATCAAAGAAGTTCGTATTGGGGTACTGGTAGGGATCATCATTATTTCTAAACTCATCAATTACCGATTCCGGAAATAGAGGGCTTCCTCCCTGGTTCATTAAGGCCTGGTTCCACATACCCATGTATTCTACACTGTTATCAATAATATCATACCTTCTTCCCAGTGATTGCTGGCCAACATAACTCCCTATACTCACTCTGGTCTGCTCTCCAAACTTACCCGATTTCAGGGTAATCAGGACTACACCATTGGCGGCACGTGACCCATAAATAGCTGCACTCGCGGCATCTTTCAGCACCGTCATGCTTTCAATATCATTGGGGTTGATTTCATTAATGGAAGCTTCTACACCATCTACTAAAATCAGAGGATTCGAATTATTCAACGTTCCCCAACCCCGTACACGGATCTGAGCTCCATCACTACCAGGTTGACCTGAGTTTTGACTGATCCAGACACCTGGCACCTGCCCACTCAGGGCCTGTGAAGCATTGGTGAGCGGACGATTCTGAAGTTCGTCATCAAAATTTACGGTTGAAACGGCTCCGGTTAGGTTCTCCCTTTTCTGGGTTCCATAACCTACCACTACGACCTCCTGGAGGGAGGAGGCTTCCTCAGCAAGTGTTACGTCGATCACGCTCTGATCTCCCACCACAATTCGCTGGGATTCAAAACCGATAAAGGAAAAAACCAATGTTGCGCCTTCTTCTACCGTAAGGGAATAATTTCCATCCAAGTCTGTAGCTGTTCCCAACGTGGTACCGGGAACCGAAACGGTGACACCAGGAATCGGTTCACCATTAGCATCTACCACCGTTCCTGTGACGGTAATGTCAAAAACAGCGGCAGCATCATTGAAGTGTTTTTTTGATTCTTCAGCACCGTTTGCCAATGCAGGAGAGGCATACAAGCCAAAGAATAATAGGAAGTGGAACATTAGGCCACCTCTGTAGAATTGATAAATTCTACTTCTGGGAGGTACGTTTTTTTTCATCTGTTCGAGGGTTTTCAATAATAAATGAATTTGAATGTTTTTTAAGTAATGGGAATGACTGTTACATATTTGATTAATTAAAGTTGAAATTTTATTTACTATAAATAATATACTTAGAGCTCTTTTTACTACTACACTATTAAAATTTCAACATGCCAATCTTAAAAAAGATAAATAAATAAATTAAAAATAGAAATATTAAAATTTTATTCGTAAAAGCTACTGAATAATTTTATAATAGTCAAGTCAAATTAGATGAACAGCGAATTATGCATGTATTAGATAATTAGGCCCCTGGTGGTGTTTTATTTTTGAATACCTAAATAATAATCCAACGCAGGACAATTAGCGGTTTACCGATTGTCATCGCTCTCAGCAGAATCAATTTTCGACTGAATTCACGCTGGCAGGTTCCGAAATCTTTTTGAGGAGCCGTTTAAATCAGATTATCTAAAAGTAAATTCGTGGTGGGGGGTTAAAAACCGAATGAAAAAATAAATCCGAATAACCACCAATAAATAGCGATCGCAACTTCTAATTTTACGCAAGCAATTTCAAAAGTTTTTCTTTCCTTTTTTGATAGCTGAATCTATTTCTAATTCGATTGGATGCCGCTAATCGGAGTTTTGCCAAATCGGTCGTGGGAAGCCTATGGAATATCTTTTGTAGCTCGGTTATCTCTTTTTTTGCTAAAACAAAACCGGAATCCCCGATTATTTCCGGTATTTCTCCCACAGCTGACCCAATGGGTATGCACCCACACAACATGCCCTCCGCCAAAGCATTTGGAAAGCCCTCAGAAGAAGAAAGCTGCAAATAGAATTGGGTCTCCTGAAATAACGACCTAATCTTTTCCTGAGGTAGAGATCCGATGGTAGTAATATTTGGTAGCTCGGATTGGAATTTTTCGTCTCCAACAATCGTAAACGTATATTTCGGAAACGATTTTGCCAGCTCCAATAATAAATCTATCCCTTTTACCAATGCCCTGTTTTGTTTGGAAATGCCCGTGGCCACCGTTATAAAGGAAAAGGGCCGTTTTTCGTTTCCCTTATCAAACCAAAAGGAGGGATCAAAACCATTGTGAATAACGATGATTGGGGTCTTAAGGCCCGGCACCAAATTTAAAAGGCCTTGCCTGCTCGTTAGTGATTGGTCATAGGTGTAATTGGATTTGACTAACGATTTGGCGACGGGTACGATCAGGGAGCAATGTTTGAAACTGAATATGGTAGCCATTTTCAGCCATTTTTTGCGGTAGTTTCCGTAATTTATTTCGGGTAAATTTACGGCATCTGTACCACCACATTGAATGATCACTTCCTTACCGAATAGTTTGCCAAACACCACGGGTAGGACCGAATGATAACCAGAGAAGAAACAAAGGTATTTTTTCGTCGCAGGTAGCAAAAATAATAGCTGAATGGTTTGGATAATTAAGGCCAGGGGTAAAAAATAGGGGTTGTCAGTCAAGGTCAGGTGTTTGACTTGAAAATTTGACCTTAGCATCTTCAAATCCCTTTGAATAAATGCGGTGTTTATTGGAGAAATATAGACGATCATTCGATGAATTCTTAAACCAATTTAAAGCATTAGTTTAATACGGATCCATATTCTTGACATCAAAATGCTCCATTTAGTTAGATGGGAGATTTTGGAGATGGGTCTGGATTTTCGGAAAATAAAGTATTGGTAGTCCTTTTCTTTGTAGTAAACGCTGTAGGTTTCCATTTTCTCAAGATAGAAGCCATTAGTGGTAACGTCCTTCACCAGATTACTTGTGTCTAACGGTTGGTCGATCACCTGAAGTTTTTTGGGTTCATGGTCGATCATCCACTCAAGGAATCGGGGTGCTGGGATATGGATAAAAACAACGGTGTTTTGATGGGCGTGGCGGCTTATGGTTTCAAATAGCGAAAAATGATCTGATACCGGAATGTGTTCCAAAACATCCGGAAGAACAACAAAATCAAAGGCTTTTCCTTCTTTCCGAAATCCTTTCATATCGGATACTTCAAAAGTGAGGTTGCTTAGTTTTGACCAGGCTTTTTGCGCTTGAGCGATGCTTTTTGGACTAATATCTACCCCTAATACACTTCCCTTTGGCGTTTTTTTTGCGATAAGATGGCTGACCGTGCCAATGCCACAACCAATTTCTAATACCTGGTGCTCAGGTTTTAAACCCGCTTGGATAAGCTTATCAATGATGCTTAGGTGGCGTGAATTGACGCCAATTCTCATTTGATTGTTAGCAAATTCATCGTAGAATTGAGCTACTTGTTCTTTCATTAATTTATCCTTTTTGGGCTGCTTTTTTCGAGTTAATAACCAACCCAATGATTAAAAATAATAGGATGGCGTACTGGGTAATGTTCGTAATCCACACCTTTGACTGGTAATGATCAGGCCTAAATTGCATCTCCACCTTAACCTCCCCCGCCGGAAGGACCAGCCCACGTAGTAAATAATTTACCCGGTGGATTTCGGCTTCTTCGCCATTCACAAGGGCTTTCCAGCCCTCAGGATAGTAGATTTCCGAAAATACGGCCAAGCCCTCTTTCGCTACCCGGGCGGAATAGACCAACTGATCCGGTGCCCTGCTTTCCAGGTCGATGCTGCCGCTTCCTTCCGGTAACGATTGGCCACCAGCTGTCTGACTGGAATTATACGTGGCTACTGTTTTCGTTTGCAGCCCTGCCAGGGTATTGATCTCTTCCTCGTTACTGTCCACCGGTATGATTTTTTCCGGAAACCAGGCGGCTCCGTTGGCCAACGGATTGGTGAAAACGGCATTTTCTGACCTTCCTGCGAGAATGTATTTGGTATTGAGCATGTTCAACACCTGTATGGAACCATAGTCAAAATTTCCTTCCTGGGCTTTTTGAATAAAATTGTTCATTTCCGGAGTCAATACCCGCTCGATGAGGTCCTGATAGCGGCTCATTTTAGCCCCATGGTAGCCGCCAATGCTATTAAAATAGTAGCTGGTTCGGGCTTCGTTAAATGGGTTCTGGATGTTTAATACCCGGAAATACCCCTCATCCTGCATGATTTTCTGGTCTGCCGGAGTAGCTGCAAAATGCTGCTGGCTGGGGTTTTCGGTGAAGCTTTCCTGATCCAAATACCTTCTGTTTACCCCGTAAAGATCCACCAGCAGCAACAGGCCTATTGCCAGTAAGGCCCATTCGGTTTTTAATTTTTTGTACAGCACCAGGCCAATCAGCAGCCCCGTAGCACCAATAAAAAACAGCGAGCGTAAGGTGTCGGAGAGCAATATGCTTCGACGATCCTCCTTTAGCGCCGAAAGCAGCCATTCAGGATAACCGGTCGTATTTCCCTGGAAATTCAAGCCAAAAGCCACTAATACCGCCAGTACAATCAAACCGAGGGTGATGGCGATTCCCTTCAGGAAGGTTTTTTTGGTTGTCGCTGCCTGGCTATTCCGAAGCACGTTTTCCAATCCCAGTGTACCAAGCACCGGAATAAGAAATAACGTAATTCCCAGGGCCATGGATACGGCTCTGAACTTATTGTATCCTGGCAGGTAATCAAACAGCGTATAGTTAAACCAGGCCAGGTTTTTACCCCAGGAGAGCATCAGGCTCAGCAGGGTAAGGGCCAGAAAGACATTTCGATAGAGGGGAGGGGCAAATAAGATTCCAAGGACAAACAAAAATACCATAATGACCCCGCCATAGATGGGGCCGCCGGTAAAAGGCTGTTTGCCCCAATAGGTAGGGGCGTTTTGTATAAACTGGTTGGTTTGGGCAGGATCCGCTCCCTGAGATCGCAAGGCTTGCTCCGAGGCGGAATCTTCTGGCAATGCCTGCTGACTGGCACCGCCATAATAATTCGGGATGATCAGGGTAAAGGTCTCCACTATTCCATTGGACCAGCTGAACGCATAGTCTTTGTCCAGGCCGGTATCGTTTTCCCCCGTCTCCGGTAGGTTGCTTTCTCCCCGGATGGAATAAGGGCTGTATTCCAATACCGAAGTAAGTCTTGCCAGGTTGCCCAGACCTCCCAGCATGGCTCCTGCCAGTAGCAAGGCGGTGATTTTGGAAAAATCCAGGAGGCGGTTTTCTTTATAATAAACGACCAGTTGCCCAATACCATAGCCCACCACCAGCATTAGCGTGTAATAGGTGATTTGCAGGTGGTTAAACTTTAGCTGCAGTAATACGGCCAGGGCGGTGACCGCGACACCCAGGAGCTTTTTATTGTTAAAAGCCAAATGAACGCCGGTGAAGATGAGGGGAATAAGACACACCGACCATATTTTGGCATTGTGTCCTGCTTCCAGACTTAGAAAGTTGAAGGTGTTAAACGCAAAAGCCCATGCGCCCAGGACAGCGACGATGGGCCGGACCCGAAACCCCAACAATAGCAGGTACATGGCCGTCATACCAAAGAATAATGCGCTGATAGGATGCGGTAGCCCCAGGGTTAGTACTTTAATAAGGGTATTGGTGATGTCCCCTTTTGGGTCCAGGTGGATGAGGTAAGCGGGCATGCCTCCAAACATGCGGTTGGTCCACAGGGCTTCCTCTCCGGTATTTTCGCGGTGGTCCAGAAGCTCTTTTGCCGAGCCCTCCCATTGCAAAATATCGGTTTGAAACATCATTTTCCCTTCAAACACAATGGGAGAAAAGTAAATGACGACGATCAGGTAAAAGGAAAGGATGGCCAAAAAATGTGGTAGAATGACTTCTTTAAATTTAAAATCCATGATCCAAAAGGTTGGTCTACGTTTTTCGATAGGAATGCCCTGCAAATTAGTAAATTTCACCGGAATATTGGTACAAGAATTGGGATTGGGGCCCATCACCACTGGTTAAAAATACCGTTGCTGGGGTGCTTTTAGCCATTTGCTTTGGATATAATACCCAATGGAGAATTCATGACTGTTATTTCGGTAGTTGTTTTTACTATTTAAATTGAAATCATAGGCATAACCAAACCGAATATCTTCGGTAATAAAGAGATCCAAAAGCAGCGCAACAGCAGTTCGGGTAGAAAAAGGAGAAGCCTCCGGAATATCGGCATTTCCAAATCCGGATCGAAAGGAAGTGCCCAGCCAATACTGTTCGTTAAATAAAAACATGGCGTTAAGATCATAGCTTCCGGGGCCATTCAAGTCCTCCCGGACAAGTAGAGTGGGTTTAAACGTGACCTCGCTCGAAATGGGAAGCAAGCCCCCCGCCTGAAAATAAAAATGGTAATTGTGGGTAGCCAATGCCAGGTCTTTGTTTTGCAATATTTTCTGACCGATCAGGTTAAAGGCGCTGATTCCAGAAAAAAACCGGGGAGAATGATAAAGTAGCCCGGCATTCAGATTCGGGGTAAAGGCATTGATCCGGCCTTGGGGAATTCCAGGGTCGGAGGGGTCGTCTGGAAGCAGCTTTCCGGCATCCAGTAGGTGTTCGGATATACCGGAGCTGATACCCAATCCCAGAAAACGTTCCTGGGTTAATTGCACCTTGTAGGTGTAGGTCAAAAGCAAGGATTGGATCTTATTGGGACCCAATTGATCCGAAATGAGGGACATGCCATAGCCCATGGTTTCCTCCAGATTCCCCATATCTGCTGAGATGGAGAAGGTTTGCGGAGCGCCTGGGAAATTCATAAACTGTGACCGGTAGGTGGCCTGAACGAAGGGGTCTACCTTGTAGCCAGCATAGGCCGGATTGATATGCAAGGCATTAAAGACATATTGGCTGTATTGCGGCATCTGTTGTCCGTTTCCACTGCTTGGGAAAAGAACCGCTCCCAGTAGGAGCCAAATCAAATAGGTGTAAGCGCTACCCTTCATGTCATTCTTTGATTACCTGTATCCAGCCCTGGTATTCCTTTTCATTACCCCGGGCATCCACTCCTCTCACCTGATAATAGTAGGTACCCGAAAGGAGCCCTTCTGCGGCCCAGTCATTTTGATAGTCCTCTGCTCCGAAGACCAGGTCTCCCCAGCGATTAAAAATCAATACTTCTACCCTGTCAAACTTATGATCTGCCCGGATGACAAAGGTATCATTCTTCCCGTCAAAATCTGGTTTGATCACGTTTGGAATGAACAAGGGAAGGATGTTTTTTTGCTCCAGAGCCGTGTTGTTTTCCGGCGCGGTATCTACCCCCTCACTACTCACTTCTGCCCGATTGCTTATTCTCCCGTCTTCCATGGCGGAGACAGTCAGTCGAATCTCCAATTCAGCACCCACCGGAAACCGCTCCAGTTCCCAGATCAATTGTTGCCCCTCCTGACGGAAGGAGGGTGCCGCCGGCAATCCGGAGTTTTGAACGCTGGCTTCCACATATTGGAGGTTGGGAGGTAGAAAATCGACTATACGAACATTTGCCGCTTCATCCATTCCATCATTGGTAATGGTAAGCAGGTACTCGAAATCATCCCCGTCGCGTACCGGTTCGGTACCGGAAGCTTTTTGGATGGAAAGATCCACCATTACCGGGCGCACCTGCAATTCTTCACTGGCAACGGTTTCGTTAAAATTTTCCACTTCTACCCGCACCTCATTGATAAAGCTCCCTTCCGAGGCAGCAAGAACGGTTAATTCCAGCAACACCGTTTCATCGGGCTGGATTTCCGGAACGAACCATATCCCCTCCTCCGAAGCCTGGGGACTGGTCGAAAGTAGCATAAGCCCTTCGGGTAACAATTCCGTTACCTGGACTTCTTCCAGGGGGAAACTACTGGTATTGGTCAGGGACAGCGTAAAATCGACCATTTCACCCCTGACGGCCTGGTTTCGGTCAATGGATTTCTCCAGGTCCATGCTGATTCCAATCACCGTCAAGCGGATCTGCGCTTCGGAACAATTGGTCGGCACATCGGACTGGCAAATGCGGTATTGCAACAAATACGTATTGGGAGGGGTGTCTTCCGGTAGAAAAAATGAACCGTTTTCATCCAGGGAGTAGACCAGATTTTGTTCCTCTCCGGCTTCATCGGTGATGGATAGGATAGACAGGGAAACATCCTCCCCGGTTACCGGTTCCAATTTCAGGCTATCATTGGCATAAATGGAGGGGAGCCGATGTTCTTCGAAATTCCTGAACGGACCAAATTGATCGTCATTGGCCACAATAGGAGCCACTTCCACGGTAATGATCACTTCATTACTGGTAAAACTGCCGCATACCGGATCCTCCGTAATCCTTCGAAATCGAGTCGTTTCCATGAGCGGGGGGGCAGAAAAATCTTTATTTGTAGCCCCTGTGATGGGTACCCATTCAGCTTCTCCGGACTGTATTTCCCACTGGTAACTGAAATCTCCTGACCCTCCGGCGGCCGTTTCCCCGATCAGAATTTCAGGAACTTCCATCTGGTATAGCGTTTGGCTCTCTTGTATTTCATATCCGGTTACTTCCGGGTAGAGTACCACTTCTACGGGCAATCGCTGGTCTGATGGGCATCCATCTGCTTGCTGCTCTGCATAATACGTCCTGCCCGATTCCAGACTGGTTTCATTGGAAATCCGATCGCTGCCCTCTGGTGTGAGGTACCATTGAATGTTTTCTCCAATAGCAACCAAATCGGCTACCGTATAATCTCCGGGAGCACAGAATTCCTGCAAGCCTTCTCCCAGAGGAGCCGGTGGTACCTCACTCAAATCAATGGTGACCTGTGTGGATTTTTCGCCAGAACAAATCCCTGTGATGGTATATTCAAAGGTATAGGTACCTGTATTGAGGTTGGCCGATGACCAGACATTTCCCACCAGGGCACCGCTATTACTTAGTTCCTCCCAGGTACCGTAGTCATTATAAGGGCCTTCCAGGAAATCAAACAAATCCACGATTTCCCCTTTGCAGACGATTACTTCCTGCCCTGTTCCTGATTCCGGGTTGAGACTGGCCTCATCGATGGTAAATTCCAGGGTCTCATTCAGGCAGGATCCGGGCGTGTCATTGCTTAGCCGTACCCCGTACACTCCCTCGTGGGTGGCCAGGTTAAACGGCGTAAACTCCAAGCTGGAACTGGTGCTGAGGACCTCATCGGGATTGGCTTTATTGAACCATTCGAAGGATAGAAAATCTAGGTTTTTTATCGACAGCGACCCGTTATCCCCTTCACAAAGGTTTTCGGGGATAATTCTGGGAAGGTTTTCTCCGCTGATCTGAACCGTGGTGTTGGTCAGATTGCCGCAGGCATCTTCCAATTGTACCCGGTACCTTCCTGCTTCCAGGTTTTGAAAAAGCGGGTCCGATCCATTGTCAATCTCAAAAGGCAATCCGTCCTTCTCCACTATTTTGTAAGTGATAGGCGGGTATCCGCTCGCATCCACGGATAATTCATAATTGCCTTCCACACATTGGAAGGTATTGACACTCGTGAAGCTGCTCCGTTCGTTGACTTCAAACGCTTCCAGGGTCTCCAGACAGAAATTGTAGGAGGGTTCGTTGGGAACAATGTCCTGCCCGTTTTTCCAGATCCGGATGGATTTCACCAGTCGCAGGTTGCCATAATAACTCAGATTAATTGTCGTGGCACCGTTTACAATAAGAATGGAATTTTCGTCATTCAGTTCCTCACCTTCTTCGTAAACGAGTCCGGTTTCCGGATCTCCCCATTCCCCGGTATCTTCGTTTCGTTTTTGGATCCCAAATCGGGTGGTTTGGTTTTCGTCCAGATTGTCCTGATGATTCAGCGATAGATTGAACGAACCGCAGTTTTCTTCAATGTTTAAATCATTTGTCAGAATTTCGGCACCTTCTATGGTAACTTCGGTCACATGTTCGGTATCGCAGGTGGTGTACGAAGTAAATTCGTAATCACCAGCCGGGAGGTTACTCATAAAAAACCTTCTGGGATCGCTTAGACTGATGTTTTCCGAAAGGTCCAGCGGGAACTGTCCGTCGTAGCTAGCCGGACCTGCGGTCATTTCAATGCGGGTAAACTCGTAATCAAAGCTGTTTAATTGAAGGGAGCCGGTGGAGGGGCCACAGCCCTTGTAAACGGTAGCGACCGGCCCGCTGAGCAGGTCCCTGAATTCCCTGTTAAGACTGGCGGTGCTGCCACAGGCATCCGTGATGCTAAACGAATAGGTTCCAAAAGGGATGGGCATTTCCTCGGAGCCAAAAAAGAGGTTTTCTTCCGTAAATGGTCCGGGGTATTCCTCGTTAAACAGTTCAGGGTCAAAATCTCCGGGATAGTCGGTAAAACTGACGGTGTAAGGAGGAACAAAATTGATTGGTTTGATGGACAGCCGTCGTTTGCCGCAGAGGCCGGCCCCCCAGAAAAGGTCTTCGGATATGGTAAGTTGACGGTCGATCAGGTTGTTTTCCAGCACCGCTGTCTGTCCGCAATTGTCCGTTACCTCGAGGTCGTAGGTATAGGCCTCTCCCGTGAAAAAGGGTAGGTTTCCAAAGATGACGCTTTCCGTAGCCCCACCCTCGCTAAGTTCCGTGGTAATTTCCTGACTGGATCCATCCGGGGCGGAGACAGTAAAGCGGGCTTGCAGGGGATAAGCGATTTCGGCTCCCACGGCACGCACCAGGTGACCCACGTTAATTTCTCCGCAACTGCTTAACGTTGCTGGAAATTCCTGAAAATCTTCCTCCAGAATGAATTCGGCTTTTTGTACTTCAAAAGACTGGGAAAGCCGGTCCCCGCATTCGTCCGTGACAATGACCGTATACTTGCCTGCAGGAATGGCCTCAAAAATCGGGCTTGCCTGAGGGGGTCGTTCGGCTTCTCCCCTTAACTCAAAGGTTTCAGGGTTTCCCTGATTGACGATCACCTCAATGCTGCCAAGGTCATTATCACAGAGATTTTGGGAGCTCACCGTATACGACAAGGGTTCAAACAGAGAAACGAGTTCTACTTCAGCCGAAATTTCCAGGGGACTTTCGTTTAAGGTAAAAGCAGCGGCGACTTGATAGGTGCCTACCGGTAAATTAGAAAAGATACCCGATTCATTTTCAAGCAGGGCGCTGTTCTCGCCCGATCGGAATAGCTGGAAAATCAGATCTGTGGGATTGCCATCCGCATTTAAGCTTGCCGTAATCGTACCATTTCCGGTACAGGTGACCGGGTTGGTTTCCAATTCCAGACTTGGTTGGTCCTGGGCCAATAGTTTCATTGGTGTCAGAATACCGGAAACGATTAGCAAAAGCATTCCGAAAAAATGTATAAAGTAATTTCCTTTCAATTCTACCCTCATTAAAACTTTATTTACTTCAACGCTAGAAAAGTATCCTGATCATACGAATTCTTTATTGTGAAATAACGTACAAAATAATGGAATTGGTTGTAGGTATTCCGTTATTTTTCCAGAATTCTGTCAATTGTTCAGGTTTCCGACCTGCGTTTTATTTTTTCTGACAATAAATAGGCCAGAAAGCAGGATTCTGCATTAGAAAAGTAAAATGGGTGATTAAGCTTAAAAAGCGGTTAGGGGAGTGTTTGCTTGTAGGAATAGCGTGCGAATGTTAATCCAGGTTTCCGGCTAAATTCACCAAAGAATTGCCGTCTAGTGAGTGGATGATGGCTTTGAGAAGGTTCAAAACGAACTTATCCTTGATTTTCGATTCCAGAAAGGTCGGACCGTAAATGGTTTGGGACCGTAGCAGAACCGTCATGATTTTGCCCAGTGTGACTGCATCCAAGCTGTACAACTGGGCTTGGTCTTGATAATACCTTTCTGCTTCGCTTTTCCAGGACATCCAATCAAAAAGGGGGACTAGCCTGAGTTTTAATACAGCATCCAGCAGCCTGACGTGGATACCGGTCAGCGCCAGGGTATTCAATGAAACGTTACTGAAATCCTGGATGCCCAGTATTTTTTCCGTCTTATAGAATTTTAGCTCCATTTCGTGGACTAAGTCAATAAGTGGCATCAGTTTTTTCCGGTCGATGCTGTTACAATGGTCAGAAAAATTCCCCAGGGGAATAAACAGCGGGATTTGGTCTTTGATCATTTTTGTTTGGTTTTTGGTTAATTAAATAATAACTCATTGATAATTAATTGGTAGCGGTGCAATTCGATGTGTAAGTAACGACTTTTTTTTCATCAAAAAAATACCCCGATTGGGGTATTTTTGTATATTAAATACACCTTTTTGCCTTTTTTCTATAACAAAAATTAATAGAAATTACCTCAAATACAAGAAAAAGGCCTTTTATCTTTCAACGAATACTTTCCCATCTTCCCTGACAAGCTTAAAAAAAAACGCTATTTTTGTTGCTTCTAAAGAATAAAGACATGTTTGATAATCTGAGTTATAAATTAGACAGGGCCTTTAAGACCTTAAAGGGTACGGGTAAGATTACCGAAATTAATGTTGCCACCACCGTCAAGGAAATCCGAAGAGCCCTGATTGATGCCGACGTTAATTACAAAGTAGCCAAAGAGGTAACCGATAAAATCAAGGAAGAAGCCCTGGGAAGGGACGTGCTGATATCGGTGTCTCCGGGGCAGCTACTCGTGAAGATCACCCAGGAAGAACTCACCCAGCTGATGGGGGGCAGCAAAGAGGAGATCAATATTAAAGGAGATCCGGCAGTCATTCTGATATCCGGTCTTCAGGGTTCGGGTAAAACCACTTTTTCCGGCAAACTGGGCACCTATCTGAAAAAACAAGGCCGGCAGGTACTCTTGGTCGCCTGTGACGTGTACCGTCCCGCAGCGGTGGAGCAGCTAAAGACGCTGGGAACACAGATAGGTATCGAAGTCTATGCCGAACCCGGCAATCAAAACGCGCTTCAGATTGCCGAGAATGGCATTGAATACGCCAAAAAATCCGGCAAGAAAACGGTCATCATCGATACCGCCGGTCGCCTGGCGGTGGATGAAGCCATGATGGACGAGATTTCTTCCTTAAAAGAAAACCTCAAGCCTTCGGAAACCCTGTTTGTCGTCGACTCCATGACGGGTCAGGATGCGGTCAATACGGCCAGGACCTTTGACGAGCGCCTGAATTTTGACGGAGTGGTGCTTACCAAACTGGATGGTGACAGCCGCGGTGGGGCGGCCATTTCCATTCGCCACGTCGTGAATAAGCCCATCAAGTTTATTTCCACCGGGGAGAAAATGGAAAACCTGGACCTCTTTTATCCCGACCGGATGGCCCAGCGGATCTTGGGCATGGGGGATGTCGTTTCCCTGGTAGAAAAAGCACAGCAATCCTTCGATGAAGACGAAGCCAAGCGGCTGAATGCCAAAATCCGGAAAAACCAGTTTGACTTTGACGATTTCCTTTCCCAACTGGAGCAGATCAAAAAGATGGGCAACATCAAGGACCTGCTGGGAATGATTCCGGGCATGGGGAAAGCCATTAAGGGGCTGGATATAGAC
This sequence comes from Cyclobacterium salsum, assembly GCF_010119245.1. Lineage (GTDB taxonomy): Bacteria > Bacteroidota > Bacteroidia > Cytophagales > Cyclobacteriaceae > Cyclobacterium > Cyclobacterium salsum. The sequence continues at coordinate 134,555 of NZ_WNKG01000009.1, read as the reverse complement.
GACGAGTCCTTTATCCCCATTGAGGCCATCATCCGCAGCATGACCCCGCAGGAGCGCGGCAATCCTGCCCTGATCGACGGCAGTCGTAGAAAACGCCTCGCGCAGGGCAGTGGACGCAGCATTCAGGAGGTCAATAACCTGATGAAGCAATTTGCCGACATGCGAAAAATGATGAAGCAGATGAACAAAATGGGCGGTGCCCAAAAAGCCCTGGGCGCCATGAGTGGCAATATGAAGCGGCGTTAAAGTGCCCGTATTCCGACATATAATTCATACCGGCAGGGTTTTCTTGCCGGTATTTTTTTTGGCAAATGCTTGGCAACCACGTTTCCACCATCACATGATTCGCAATCCGGCGGAATACCAACGCATTTCAACCTATATCAGAAAAAACCCTGGGCATTGTAAGAGAGGTAAATTTTAGGGAGGCTAAATTTGGCAACTTTCCAGCCTTTTGTTTCGGCAGATCCGGAAATACGCTGCCTGGATAGTTGATAGGTGTTTCTTTACCGGATCGCAAAGGGGTGGTGGGTAGCCCCGGATCAATAAAATATTCCTACATGCTTGATTCCTTATACGAAATCCATAATTTGACCATTTAAAACCGGGAGTCAGGTGGTAGCCATGGTTCGTATATTGGCAATTCCCCTTCCAAGACATAACTATATTTAAATATTAGCAGTAATGCCACCACAGACCAAGACTGAATATTGCCAAACGGTACAAAAAGAAATTAATTACGAATGAATTGGATACTCTTAGTCATTGCAGGACTTTTTGAAGTCGCTTTTGCTGCTTGTCTTGGAAAAGCAAAAGAAGCAACAGGAATTGAAACAAGGTATTGGTACATAGGATTCTTGGTTTGCCTGGGAATTAGTATGTTTTTGCTTGTAAAAGTGAGTCGACAACTGCCGATTGGAACAGCTTATGCGGTTTGGACAGGAATAGGTGCTGTAGGGACAGTTTTGATTGGGATTTGGTTTTTTAAAGAGCCAGCAACCTTTTGGCGATTATTTTTCATTACGACATTAATTGCTTCAATTATCGGACTGAAAGTAGTTTCCCATTAAGATTCAGACTAAAAAAGTAAAAGCACTTACTGCTAACTTTCGCTAGTCTTCTAACGGTTAGATCAGGAATCATACCCATATAGACTAGGAAACCAACTCATAAATGGAAATTCAGGGATTTTACTTCTATGTACTGGTCGGTGTCGGGTTGTATTCTGCCTTTGGGTCCGAAGTAATAAGCAGGATCTCAGAAACTTTATTTTTCGGAATGGTCGGGATTTCATTTGGTATAATAATGCTTACCGGGAGCGTATTCTTTGGCACTAACAAATAAAAATGGTCATGTTTAAAGGTTAATAGTCAAATTCCGAACCGGAACGAAACCTGTTTTTATGCAAGCCTGTCAGTTTTGAGTCCATGCTTGCCTGTGTAAAGCCAGTGGGCAGTTCTCTGGTCTGGACGGTTTCAGTGGACATGATGGGTAGAGTATACTTCCAGTCATGGCAGAGGCTCATTTTACAGAGCATTTACAGGATTTTAGCTCCCTGAAGCCATTTAATACCGACCTGGTGCATCTTTCGGAGACGGATTACTTTTGAAAAGAAGGCTTACAATGAGATGGCAGGTTTCCATAGGATTTTCAAAAATACTGTCAGATACCGATGGGTAAAAGCCAAATTTTTTTAAGAAAGGAGATCGATTCAACGAGTTTAATTTTTGACCAATTTCTGTGGAAACTTTAGCTACGGCATTAATAGCAGGCTGAACCATATAATATTGTATGGTAAAGAGGGTTTTCGTCATAAAATTTCACAGAAAAATTGTATTGATAATGTATAATAAAGTAGAAGCCTTCATTTTTGCATATAATATCTTTGATAGGACAAATGAAAGTTTTCAATAAAATCATTTTCCTATGAAAGTAATTGTACGAATTCCACCCAGGTGGAAAATTATTTTGGTGCCGGTTTTCTGTATGTTCTTCCTGCATCACAGTTTTGGTCAGGGAGCACGATCAGTAAGCGGAACCGTGACAGACAATTCTGATGAATCCATTTGTGGGGTTAATATTTTGGTAAAAGGAACCTCGATGGGGACTATTACCGATATTGATAGAAGTTATACCATTATGTACCGGATGGAAGCAATACGCTTGTTTTTTCCTTTATTGGCTACCAAACCCAGGAGGTGGAAATAGCTAACAGTATCCAGGTTGATGTTTCTCTGGAGCCTTCTTTATCTGATATGGAAGAAGTAGTGGTGATAGGATTTGGAGAAATGTCAATAGAGGTTTTGACCACTTCGGTGAGTAAGATGGATGAACGGGTTCTTGAAAGTGTTCCATTTTCGAATGCTGCCTCGGCGTTACAGGGGACGGTATCAGGTGTTAGGGTACAAAGTGTTACTGGTCAGCCTGGTGCTCCTCCTAGAGTAATAGTAAGAGGTGGGACATCCATAAATAATCCAAATGGAGCTACGCCCCTATTTATCAGTGATGGGGTAATCCGTCAGGATATGAATGACTTAAATCCTGAAGATATTGAATCTATGCAGGTTCTTAAGGATGCGGCATCCACTTCAATTTATGGTGCACGAGGTTCAAATGGTGTCGTAATTATAAAAACTAAGTCCGGAAAAGCAGGAACAACTAAAATAAATTATCGGTCGGATTTTACAGTTTCAACACCCAGCCTTTTATACGACCATGCTACTGCTAGAGAATTATTATATTTCCAAAGGGTGGGGACTCATTTAAGTGCACAAAAGACACCTTCCTTAAATTCATTGTTAACAGGTCCGTGGGGTGGTGGTGTCGGAAAAGATCTGACAAACAATACTGGTTTCACTCCTCAATATTTATCAGATGAAAATCGACATAAATTAGAAGAGGGATGGGAGACTATGGAAGACCCTTTAGATCCAAACCAAACTATTATTTTTAAGGGGACGGATTTTCAAGATAAGCTTTTTAGAACTGCTTTTTCGCACAACCATGCTTTAACTGCATCTGGAGGCACGGAAAATGCAACTTTTAATATTGGCTTAGGATACTTGAATAGTCAAGGAACAGCTATTAGCACTGATTTTGAAAGGTTAACATTAAATATGAATGGTGACATAAAAGTAAATAATAGCCTTAAACTTTTTGGAAGATTGATGTATTCCAATACAAGTGATAACAGGGTTCCAGGTGAAGGAGTAGTTTTTAAAAATAATCTTAATACAGCCCAGACATCTAAATACAGGTTTGAAGATGGAACATTGGCACCTGGTAGGCTTTTTACGAATGGAAACCCAGAATATTATATAAGCCGGTACAACACTAGAAACAGTAGAGACATGACTACTTTGGCCGTTGGGGGAAAAGACGATAGAATTCCCGAGCGGTGGGGATACCAGATATCCCGGAATGCTGTAAAACAAGAATAAATTATGGATGGTCTATTATTCCAGTCTCGAAGAAAAGACCAGCATTTACCTGTCAAAAATTCCATTGGCCTCGCTCCGCAAATAAACGCAAATAGTAGAAAGAAACGATCCGCACAGCACGGAAGAATAGGGAAGTTTTTTCTTCTGGTGCCATACGGGGGAGAATAGGGAGATGGCCTTTTCCCGTTTTAGTAAGTATAATAAGTAATTGAAAAGCATTATGAGAAAGTATATTTTCGCAACATTGGGCCTATTTCTGGCTGTCATTTCACTTTTTGCACAGCGGTCTTCTACCAGTGAAAGCGCCATGCCTGCAACCAAGGTCCGGGATATGGTCATTTACCAGGATTCCAATTATTACGCCACTTTTCCATCTATTGTGAGGAAAGCAGACGGAGAATTTCTCCTTTCCTTTCGCCGGGCACCGGATAGGCGAGTAGTCTTTGGAGAAAAGGGCAACAGCCATGTGGATCCCAACAGTTATTTGGTAAGCATGACTTCCAAAAACGGCATTACCTGGGAAGGGGAACCGGATCTGCTCTACGCCCACGATTTTGGGGGTTCACAGGATCCCTGCTTGCTTCAGCTTCGGGATGGGACGCTGCTATGCGCCAGCTATGGATGGGCATTTTTGTATCCGGAGGGCTTGGAAAATGTGGAAAAACCAATTTTTGAAAATCGCAACGGGTCCGTTTTTTTGGGAGGTTACCTGCTACGGTCCATAGATGGGGGAAACGAATGGGCCGGACCCATTTATCCGCCACACATCGAGCCGGAAGTCCATATTAACCCCATGGGAAATCCCATTCCCGCCTACAATAGGGGAGCCATGTACGAAGGGAAAAATGGACGGATCTATTGGGTGGTTGCCGCCAATGACCGGTTAAGTCCCCGACGAACGTCCAATTACCTGCTGGTTTCCGATGATAAGGGGAAAAACTGGGAGCATTTGTCCACTGTTGCCAAAGACGAAGAAGTGATTTTCAATGAAGCTTCCATCTATGAAACCCCCAACGGGGATTTGGTGGCCTTTATCCGTACGGACAATTTCGAAGGCCAGGCTGTTATTGCGAGGTCTACCGACGGTGGGAAAAGCTTTGGACAATGGCAGTCTATGGGATTTAAGGGCCACCCCTTGCAGGCAACCAGGTTGCCGGATGACCGGGTGCTTCTAGTCTATGGATACCGCCACCAACCTTATGGGATCAGAGCGAGGATTTTAAATGCAGAATGTACGGATTTCGCCACTGCCGAGGAAATCGTCCTAAGAGAAGATGGTGGCAACGGAGACATCGGTTATCCCTGGGCAGTGGTGTTGGATGATCACCATGCCCTGGTAACCTATTACTTTAATAGAGATAATGGCACCCGGCATATTGCTGGTACCGTTATAGAATTTTAGGTGTATTTATTAGTTTTAAACGATTATGCCAATGGGTACGAGGGTATTTGGATCAGGGATAAAAGTTGGGCTATTGATGGTCTGGCAAACTGGGTATATGAGTTGGCTTATTTATGGGGTAAGGAGCCCACTTTTCTTCAAAAGGACATCAGGGGATTTGTAACCAACCGCTTGATGTATGCCGTGTACCGGGAAATAGCTCAAGCTACCGGACATCAAATATTGGTATCGGGCATTGGTCCGGTGGTGCATACCGGATTTACGGATATGGAAAGGGCGGTAGATTTCCGGGATGTGCTCCGCTTTGATAAAGGGAAATTAAAATCCTTCATGGCTGCCTTGCATGACAAGGGCTTAAGGGTGATCGGAAGAGGGCTTTGGTACATCAGCGCAGTGCATACGGAAGCGGAAATAGACCAGGCTCTCGGGCTGGCCAAAGAAGTATTAATCCATCAGGAAAAATGAAATACCTAAATTGTAAGGTAGCAGTGGTGGGCGAGGGTAAAATATCACCTTCCGTGGTTTGCTGTCTCCTCCAGGCAGGGCATCAGGTCAAATGCTTTTCTCCCGGTAATCCTACCGAAGAGGTAGATAGGCTGTTGGAGATTGCGGGTCTTTCTCCATTGGGTACCTATGATTGGGAAGAAAATTTTGACAACCCTACCAGCCTGAAAGGATTCCAAATCGTAGTGGCCTGTACATCCGAAAAGACAGGAGAAAAAGAAAACTACCTGAAGAAAATTGATCATGCGGCAGACCAGGATGCCCTGATCGACATTAATTCGGAAAGCATCCCTTTGGAGCACCTGCAAAACCAGGTACAGGCACCCTCCAGGCTGCTGGGCGTAAACCGGACCTATCCGACTGGTCCTTGCCCATGTGGCCCGTTCTTTCCATGGACCCCATGCTGCCGGGATTTCGGTATTGAAGGACCTGCCCAATGTTTGGTTAGACATGTCAGGAATCTGTGAACCCCAGGCCATGATGTTGGTTTTGCACCATTTTGGTCCTGGCCGGTTGTTGTGGGGAAGTGATTTTCCGGTTTCCTCCCTTCGGGGCAAAGCCGTAACGGTGGGTTGGAGGATCCATCTGGGGGGACTTCACCTGCGTTACCGGGTGGATCCCGATATGGCCATTTTTGCCAAAGCCCTCGGCAATGGCTTTCCCATTGGAGCCGTGATTGGAAGGAAATGGGCCATGGAGGGCGCACATCGTTCCTTTATCAGCAGTACCTATTGGAGTGAAAGCATTGGTCCCGTGGCGGCTGTGGCCACGCTGGGCGAAATGAAAAAACTGGACCTTCCCGGCCGCCTGGCCGAAACAGGAAGCAAGGTTCAGCAGCGATGGAGGGAGTTGGGCCAAAAATGGGGATTGCCCATCGAAGTCACCGGTTTTCCTTGCCTGTGGCCGGGTTTCGATTTGTTCATCCGGAGGGCGAGCGCCTGCGCACCTTGTTTACCCGGATGATGTTGGCCCAGGGTTTTCTGGCGGGCACGGCCTTTTACCCCAGCCTTGCCCATGGGGAAGTGGAGGTAGAAAAATATGGGCTCGCTTTGGACAAGGTGTTTTCTGCAGTTTCAGAAAGCCTGTCCACAGGCAGTTACCGCAATTTACGGGACGAGGAGGTGGCGAAAAGCGGCTTTTCCAGGTTGGTTTAAGACCAATAGGGTTAACGGTTTATTTGAAGCTATCCTTTTGATAGCCAATTAAAAAGAACATTAATGTTGTAGCTTTGGGCTGTGGAACCGGGACTCTATGCGAGAATTGTTCCAGAACAGAAAATAGAAAATCATTGGATTCGAAATCAGGAATCAGCAGACTAGCCTATGGATTAATTTGATTAGCTTAGGTGGCTCTGGGAAATAGGGTTTAACTACATCCGCATGAATGAGAAATAATTCAATTTCAGTGTTTACGAAGGTATTAAAGTAAAAACAATGGCATTTGAATTAAAAAATACAGTTCCCTGGGGGCGATCATTAGCGGAGTATAGGAGCATGTTCAACTTAACCGGCCCTGACCTTGATAAAAAGATAATAAGTTTTGGGGATGGTCCAGCGAGTTTTAATTACGAAATGACACAACAAAACAAGACGGTTACTTCGCTTGACCCAATTTATCAATTCTCGAAAGATGAATTGAATAGGCAGATTGTGTCAGCAAAGGATACGGTCATGAAGCAAATGATAGAAAATCAAAATAATTTTGTTTGGACTTCGATAAAAGATTTGGAGGAACTGGAACACATTAGGATGCGTGCCATGTCAGATTTTATTGCTGATTTTGAATTGGGAAAAAATCAACATCGGTATGTACATCATGAGCTGCCGGAAACGACAAGTTTTAGCGCGCAAGCCTTTGACCTGGGGTTGAGCTCTCATTTTTTAATCTTGTACTCAAAACTGGGGCTTGAATTTCACATAAAATCTATGGCAGAAATGTTGAGAATCTGTAAAGAAATAAGGGTTTTTCCCTTGTTAAATCTGAATGCAAAAAAATCCGAAGTTTTAGATGGCATCCTGGAGGAATTTGGAAATGCCTATAGCTGCAGCATTGAATCTGTTAGCTATGAATTTCAAAAAGGAGGAAATAAGATGTTAAGGATACAAAATAAATAGGATAGCCAGTAGGTTTACTTACCAAATAGCCATAGGTGCAGACCCGGTATCAAAAAAATACCCGTTCGCTCTTGATTTTTTATACGAAATCCTTAATTTGACCAATGATAATAGGGGGGATGGTGGACCTAGTACCTATACACGCAAGTCCCCATTCAAGATATAGCTTCCTACAGATGTTGTGCCGCATGCTGAAAAAATCAAATCGCTAAACTTGATACAATTTATTATCTTTGATTTATGATGTCAAAAGGTGAAATATTATTAAAGTTACGGGATCTTAAGCCTACCCTTCAAAGAGATTTTGCCGTGAAAGAGATAGGTCTTTTTGGATCATTTGCGGATGATTCCTTTGATGAAGATAGTGATATTGACTTAATTGTAGAATGGGAGAGGCCAATTGGATGGAAATTTTTCACATTGGAAATATACCTGGAGAAAATTTTTAAACGGAAAATAGATTTGGTTACAAAGAATGCGATTAAAGATCAAATTAGAGATAGCATCTATAAAAAGATTAACTATGTCTAAATGAAAAAAAGGAATCGCAATTACCAAATGTATCTTGAGGATATAATTACCTCAATGGATCGTATTGCTGAATATATAGATGGACTTTCCTTTAATGAATTCAAAAAAGATTATAAAACGGTAGATGCGGTAATCCGAAATTTCGAAGTTATGGGAGAAGCTGCGAAAAATTTACCCATAGAGATCAGATCCAAATACGAAGATGTTCCCTGGGATGAAATGTACTTGCTCAGGAATAAAGTATCACATGAATATTTTGGGTTTGATTATGAGATAATATGGGATGTAGCCACAAATTACTACCTGAAAATAAATCTCAAATTGAAAGAATAATACAAAGGGGAAAATAAAGCACGAAGGCACAACAAAATTAGATAGAAAATAGGCTAGAAATCAGCAAAATCAAAGGTTACCGCCCGTATAAGTTTCATCGAAAGCCGAACGAGAATCTTTCCAACCTGCGTATTTTGCATATACGGAACCGCTAGAGGACATATATTCGGGCATTGCATTCCTCTGCGTTCGCCGCGCCTTCGTTGCGGTTTCGGCGTGAAACCCCTTCCGACAACATTTTTCCTTAAAAAACCAGAGGTCGGGAATCGACTTTCACTACCAGGGTTGCTAATCGGTGTCGTTACCAAATTGCAATAAAGGTGGATACGGATAAAAAAGTAATCGTTCGGGCTTGATTCCTTGTCCGAAATCCTTAATTTGACCAATATAAACAGTGGGAGGGATGCGGACATATACACGCAAACCCATCCCAAGGCATAGCTTTGTACCAATCCATTCAATCCTGAAAGTGATGTTGATCTGAAGGTGGATATTGAGGACAATGCCCCTTACAAAAACAGCCTTTCAGGTAATGGATAAATAATGTATTTTAACGTTTCCACCAAAATAACTGAGTTTATGGATCCCAATGAATCCGAAAGTAGACGGGCCTTTCTAAAGGATGGCCTGATCGCAGCCATCACACTCTCAGGCATCGCTCCTCTTGCCCTTTATGGAGATACAGGCAAGTCATCTCCGGGCCAGGATACCTTGAAATACCGTCTTGACCATAAGGTGCCTACCCGTTTGTTTGATGGTAAAAAGTGCTGGGTGCATCCAAGAGCGGGAATTGTCCCCGGAGCTGGAAAAGCAGGGATGCCCAGAATCGTGATGACCCTCAATACGCTGGAATTATCGGGAAGCGATGTGTTTAAGGGGATGTTCGGCATGCATTCGGAGGATGGAGGTGAAAGTTGGACCGATCCACAAGCCCTTCCTCCGTTGGCCCCACGGACTGAGCAGCTGGAAGGGGAGGAGCGCCCCGTAGCGGCCAGTGATTTTTGGCCCTCCTGGCATAAAAAAAGCAACAACTTATTGGGAACCGGGCATACCATTGTCTATACCAGGGACTGGAAAGTGGCCCACCCAAGACCCCGGCATACCGCATTTTCTGTCTATGATCCCAGCCAAAACCAATGGTCTGACTGGGAGAAATTGGATATGGGAGATGATGAAAAATTTCAAAATGCAGGGGCCGGCTGCGTACAGCGCTGGGACGAAGCGGATGGAAATATCCTTTTGCCCGTTTATTTTATGCCTCCGGGAAGCAATTCCCAGGTTACGGTAACGCGCTGTGCTTTTGATGGGAAAAAACTTCGCTTTCTGGAGCAGGGCAATGATTTGTCCATCGCCGATGATAGCAGGGGACTACATGAACCCTCCCTGACCCGTTTTCAGGGCAAATACTATCTCACCATTCGGAATGACAAACAGGGATTTGTTACCCAAAGTGATGATGGCCTGCATTACGCGCCCATTAAGCCCTGGAAATTTGATGATGGAACGGATTTGGGCAATTACAATACCCAGCAGCATTGGGTGACGCACAGCGAAGGCCTCTACCTGGTCTATACCCGCCGGGGAGCGGAAAACGACCACGTGTTTCGGCACCGTGCACCACTTTTTATGGCAAGGGTGGATCCCGAAAAGCTGGTGGTGATCCGCAATACCGAACGGATCCTGGTCCCGGAAAAGGGAGCCAGGCTGGGGAATTTCGGCGTTACGGAGGTCAGTCCGGATGAAACCTGGGTGACCGTGTCTGAATGGATGCAGCCGGAGGGCGTAGAAAAACACGGAAGCGATGGCAGTGTTTATGTGGCGAAAATTTACTGGAATCGACCTAATGAATTGTTTGGAGCCTAAGTGCTGTTTTTCCAACTTCTTTTATCATCTCAGTATGGGGCAATAATAAAAAATAAGTATCGATAAAAAGAAGTTTGTAAGTATGCCTCCTTGACAAAAACCATCCATCGGGCACATAAGAGTAGTTGGTTAGCCAAATGATTTTTTCCTTCAATTTATCGAAAACGGATCCCTAAAAAATTGATTTAACTGACCCAGTTTCCTACCTTTTGGTAATGAGATGTTTGTTAGCAGTTTGATGATACATTACCTTTTACATTTTGTTTAAATAAGATACAGATGAGACCACTGATTCTATGCTGCTTGTTGATTTTTAGTCTAACCGCAGAAGCCCAGACACCGGTAGACTTTACCGATTTTGATAAAAACGGCACTGCAACAGCCACCGTAGCCAATAACGTTCTGGAAGTGACCTGGCCGATCAGTGAGGTGGAAACCGGAAAATTATTGATCGCATTGGAAAATGAAAACGCCTTGCTGGAAAGCATTCAGGTTGGAAAAGAAGGAGAATTTACGGAAATAGCGAGGAGCCTGGATCCTGTTTTTATCCTAACGGAAGGAAAAAGGGACCTGACTAAAGGCAGTGGATGGAACATCTTTTTTGACAAAACCGCCTACCTCCCCCATACCCCGCATGTTGTGAATATTCAAAGGAAAGATGCAAAAGTAACCACAGAGGGCAGCAGGACAAAAATTAGCATCACCGAAGCGCAGGCAGCCCATTTTTCAGGAACCTTGGAGCTGACTTTGTATGCCGGAAGTCCCTTGCTCAACCTGGCTGCGGTTATGGAAACGAAAAAGGATTCGGTAGCCATCATTTACGATGCGGGGCTGGTAAGCCGGGATGGAAATTGGGAAGAGGTTTTTTGGTCAGACACCAAAGACTATTTACAAGCTGAAAAGGTGGATGAAAATACACCTGCAAAAGCCTTACCTGTAAAGTACAGGACTGTAATTGGCGAAAGCATAGGTGGTAGTCTGGCCGTATTCCCTCCACCGCACCAATACTTTTATCCCCTGGACAATGCTTACAATTTAAAGCATACCTGGTTCGGTACTGGCTACCGGGACCTGATCCCAGGCTTTGGCATCGGAATAAGACATGATTTGCTGGGAGACAGACGCCATGTTCCTTGGTTTAATGCCCCACCGGGGACCGAACAACGGCTTAATTTTTTCGTCGTAGTAAGCACCGAAAAAGACGGGCAGGTACTGGAAATGGTCAAGAAATTTACCCATGCTGACCGGTACCGTCCCCTTCCGGGATACCGGACCATGGCTAGCCACTTCCATACCGAACACATCGACGATGTTCTTACCCACAAGCCCCTCCCGGAAATTCCCGGTCACGTCAGGGCGCTGAGGAATCTTGGGGTTAACATCATGCACCTGGGAGAATTTCACCTGGCGGGAAATCCCCGAGATCATGGTCCCAGAAGGCTGCCTGAATTCCGGTTAATGTTTGAAGAATGTGCCCGCCTATCCACTGGAGATTTTCTAATGCTGCCTGGCGAAGAGCCCAACAGCCATTTTGGAGGGCATTGGATGAACATTTTCCCCAAGCCTGTATATTGGATCATGTCAAGAGAGACAGGTCAGCCTTTTGTAGAGGAAGATCCAGCATATGGAAAAGTTTATCGCGTGGGCAACAAGGAGGAGATGTTGGAATTACTGGAAGTGGAAAACGGCCTGGCATGGACAGCCCATGCCAGGACAAAGGGTTCTACCGGTTTTCCGGATCAATACAGGGAGGAGTCATTTTTTCAATCCGATCGTTTTTTAGGGGCAGCCTGGAAAGCCATTCCGGCGGACCTGTCTCAACCCAGATTAGGAAAAAGGGTTTTGGATCTGATGGATGATATGGCCAATTGGGGTCATAAAAAATACGTGATAGGGGAGGCTGACCTGTTTAAACTGGAACCTGATTATGAAATTTATGGCCACATGAATATCAACTATCTGCAAATGGAGAAGCTACCAAAATTTGAAGATGGTTGGCAGCCAGTGTTGGATGCCATGGAGGAAGGCCGGTTTTTTGTAACCACCGGTGAAGTACTCATTCCAGCATTTTCTGTCAATGGTAAAAGTTCAGGTGAAGTGCTCAAGCTGGATAGCAATCCGGCCAAAGTGACCATGGACCTGGAATGGACTTTCCCCCTGAATTTTGTTGAAATCATTTCAGGAGATGGGGATAAGGTATTCCGGGAGAGGGTCAGTATGAAGGATACCCGGGCTTTTGGGAAAGAAAACTTTATCTTCCCAGTAGACCTCAACGGAAGAACTTGGGTAAGGGTGGAAGCCTGGGACGTGGCAGCCAATGGTGCTTTTACCCAATTTCTATGGCTTGAATAGCCAGGATGGCCATCCTGATTTTATTTATTCTTCTTAAACCCTTAATTTGGAGTTCAGGCGTTTCACTTGCCAATGTAGGCCATGAAAAATAGTACCATCTTTCCAAATAAAAGTAATAGTTCCTGCCTGGCAACAAGCTTACATTTGATCAAGCAAAAACTGATATGACTGCTGCCATGAAACCCAGCCTGGTGCTGCAAAAATTACGCTCCGGCGAAAAGGTGTCCTGTTTTAAAGTAAACCTGGCAGATGCCTGGGTGGTGGAACTGGCGGCTCTTTCCGGATTATTTCTTCCACAATGCCGGTCTGATCAATCTCAGCCGCTACCTGGCCAAAATGCATGCCGGTAAAAACACTCGCTTCAACTGTATTTCCCCGGGGCCTTTCCCTAATTTGGAGGTAAGGAAGAAAAATCCGGAATTCACCCCAGCAGGCCTGGGCCAATGACGCAGGCACAATTGGCCTGGTACCGGGAAATGGAAGTCCTGGGAGAAATGAAACAAATCACCAACCGGACAGAACTCGACCAACTGGTGGACCTGTGGAATGACGATACCCAAGCGGATGCCGGCAAACCTATTGGTTACCTGCTAAGTCTCGAAGGAGCGGATTCTCTGGTGGATGTCTCTTACCTGGAAAAAGCGCATGCCTATGGCCTGAGGGCCCTGGGCCTTTCTCATTTCGGGCCTGGAAGGTATGCTCCCGGGACCAAAACCGAAGGCCCCATCAGCCCCCTGGGAATGGACCTGCTGAAGGTCATGGAACAATACCAAATGATTCTCGACCTGACCCACCTGACCGACCAGGGCTTTGAGCAGGCCCTGGAAAGCTATGGTGGTCCGGTTTGGGCAAGTCACCATAATGTGCGGAAAATTGTACCCAATCAACGGCAACTGACCGATGACCAGATTAAACGCTTGCTGGAAAGGGGAGCTGTCATCGGAGGTATGCTGGATTGCTGGGCCATGGACATCCGCTTTATAGATACCATTTCCGATCCCTGGCAACTCGACATCCTGCTCGAGCAGCTGGTCGACCATTGGGATCATATATGCCAGTTGGCTGGGGACAGCCTGCACATCGGAATTGGCAGTGACCTGGATGGCATATTCGGCACTGAACAGTCCCCCTGGGACATGAACTCCATAGCAGACCTTCAGAAATACGAGGAAATTCTGGATAGGAGGGGCTATACCAGTCAGGATATTGACAACATATTTCACGGCAACTGGCTGCCGTTTTTGAGCAATTCTTTGCCCGTATGAATGCTGAACCAGGCAAATTTTTGAACTAACTACTGGTAAATTATGAAAGCAGACTTAACACTGATGGCCGGAGCAGCAAAGGTGGATACCACGCCCCCTCTGGGCAGCATCATCAATGGAGATTTTGTCACCCATTATGCCCAAACCATTCATGACCCCCTATTTGCCAAAGCGCTATGGTTGGAGAATGGGAGTGGGACCTTGGTTTTTGTAGTGGTAGATATCTGCGTCATGGGCCAGGAATTGATTGATGAAGGGAAAACCCTATTTCACCGTCTGCCTGGCCAATGGAAACCTGGGGTATGTGCCTCCCGTGCATGAGCTGGAAAGGGGAGGCTATGAGACCTGGCGGTGTCGGATCAGTAACCTGAATGGGCAGGCGGAAAAGATCATGCGTGAAAAAGTGTTGGAATTAACTCGGGCAAGTAACCCTTAGCACTCCAGCCTGGAAAACAGGCATCCTGGCTGAAATGAATCTAAAGCTGATCCAGAGACAGGATATAGTAGACCATGGTTTGGGCGTCTTCTATTTTTAGCTTTGGGTGAGGGCTCATAACCGGATTCCCCCAGGATCCGAAGCCTCCGGAAATGATTTTCCGGGCGAGCAGGTCCACATAGGCAGGCTGGACAGGATACCTCTGAGCGATATCCTTAAAAGCAGGTCCCTTGGCTTTGGTATCGATCCGGTGGCAGTCTGCGCATCCCGAATAGGCTATCAATACTTCTCCTTTTGCTACCAGCTCATCCGGTATGGTTTCACTTTTTCCTTCGATTTTTCGGATATAGTCTTTTTTTGGGGAATCGGTTTCTTTTTCGGCAGGAAGATCCTTCTGACAGCCTGCCAATAGGACCAAACCCAACAACATGATTTGATAAGTGCCTGTACGAATCCTGGTAACCATACACAAATGTATTAAAAAAGATAAAACAGTCTTAATTTAATTTCCTTAAATCTGAACTAACCGTTATTTTTTTCAGTAAAGTATTGGCTGGAATACTGGAATAAATCAATAGATATTGAACATGGAATGGTGAAACTTATTAAATTTGGTTCTACCGAAAACCAATATCCATGGAAAAAGCAATAATAACCCTTTCACTCCTTTTTGTGATCACCTTTACCAAGGGGCAATCCGGGATGCAAGATCAGATCAACCAAACGGCACTTGCCCTGGAACAACAAGTGATAGAATGGAGACGGGATTTTCATGAGCACCCGGAGTTGGGCAATGAAGAAACCCGGACGGCAGGTATTGTTGCTGCGCACCTCCGTGATTTGGGCATGGACGTTACCGAAGGAGTGGCGGTAACGGGCGTTATTGGGGTGTTAAAAGGTGGCAAGCCTGGCCCAACCGTAGCCATCAGGGCGGATATGGATGCATTGCCGGTGACGGAAAGAAACGACCTTCCCTTTAAATCCATGGTGAGGACCACTTACAATGGTCAGGAAACAGGGGTGATGCATGCCTGCGGCCACGACTCCCATGTAGCCATACTGATGGGAGTGGCCGAAGTTTTGGCAGGAATGCAAGAGGAATTGAAGGGAAGTATCAAATTTATATTTCAGCCGGCAGAGGAAGGATTGGAAGACAAATCGGTGGACAGCTGGGGAGCCAAGCAGATGGTAGAAGAAGGAGTAATGGAAGATGTGGATGCCGTTTTTGGATTACATATCAATTCTCAAACCCCGGCAGGTGTCATCAAATACAAACCCGGCCCTGCCATGGCTGCTGTGGATAATCTGGAAATTCTGGTCAAGGGAAGACAAGCGCACGGAGCCTATCCCTGGTCCTCCGTTGACCCGATAGTCACGTCTTCCCAAATTGTAATGGGGTTGCAGACCATTGTAAGCCGAAATGTAAAAATCATCGAAATTCCTGCGATTGTGACTATAGGAGCGATTCACGGTGGTGTCCGGCATAATATTATTCCGGAGGAAGTAGAAATGATTGGGACGATCCGGACCTACAGCGAACCCCAACAGACGCTTATCCATAGACGGATTCGGGAGATCGCGGCCAATATTGCAGTTAGTGCAGGTGCTGAAGCTGAAATCAGTATTAAAAAAATGTATCCGGTGACACACAATGATCCGGCGCTTACCGAACAAATGAGACCGACCCTGGAAAAGGTTGCCGGTAGTGAAAATGTATGGGTTCATGACCCGGTCACGGGTGCCGAGGATTTTAGTTTTTTCCAAAAGGAAAAGCCTGGGATGTTTATTTTTCTGGGCGGCATGCCCCCTGAGGGAGATCCGGAAACGGCTCCTTCGCATCATACGCCTGATTTTTACCTGGACGAAAGTGGGTTTGTCTTGGGAGTCAAAGTGTTAAGCCAATTGGCGGTGGATTACATGGAAATGGACTAACCTTCTATTTTCAAAGGTGCTAGCGGATTTATTCGAGCCGGTCCTTCCCATCCGCAGCCTGGTTTGGATTTACCCAACTAGACAGGGAGAAGTCTCAGGTTCCCAAAGAGGGAGGATCTGATGGAACCTCCAATCGTGCTTTTTTGCATGGAAATTCCGCTTTGGAAATATTTTTCCCGTCGGTCCCTGGCATTTACATTCATATTTCCTCGAACGAGGGCGGGTTGGCTTTCACCCGAACGATTCCTGAGGTTATCAAAAAATTCCCGATGGGCGAACAGACCTTCATCTAACTTGGTGGGGTCAGGCTCTATTCAGGCATAGGTTAGCAAATTAAGGGCCGAGAGGGGTGAGAGTAGTTACTATTTACCTACGATTCATTGTGATGTTTTCCGGGCGATGTTTCTTTTCGGGTTCTGATTATAGCCCATTATTCCCTAAGCGGCGAAAATTTTACCATGAAGCCTTCTTTGAAACTTACTATTGCTATTTTTCGCCAAATAATAGATGTAAAACATTTTGATCTTCTTTAATAAAATTTTATTTTTAAGGTAACGTACACGTAACGAATAGCCTTAAACCTAATTTAACTTTTTGTTCATCCTTTAACACGCTACATTATGAAACAACATTACGCATTGCTGAGCAATCGGGGGAAACGGTTGTCAGACTCCTGTAAATGGAGGAAACCCTCCATACCTTTAAAAATCCTGGTATTTTCCCTGATTACAACGATTTTTTGTTGGTTTCCGGGCAATTTTGCCAATGCCCAACAGGGGACGCAGATCACCGGGCAGGTTTTTGATAATTCTTCCAAAGAAAGCTTGCCGGGGGTCAACATTCTGATCAAAGGGACTTCTACGGGGACAGTCACCGATATCGATGGTTCCTACTCCATCCGGGTTCCAAATGAAGATGTCGAATTGGTCTATTCCTTTGTGGGATATTTAACCCAGGAAATAAGGGTAGGCAACCGAACGACTATTAATGTGGACCTGGTTGCGGACCAGGCGCAGTTGGAGGAAGTGGTGGTAGTAGGATATGGAACGGTCAAGAAAAGCGACCTTACCGGATCAGTGGTCCGGGTAGATCCTGAGAGCTTTAAAAATCAAAGTAACGTTCAGCTTACGGACATGCTGGCAGGAACCGTTGCGGGGTTTAATGCCAACCAGGGGACCTCCGCCGCAGGTGGCAGTTCGCTAGAAGTAAGGGGGCCCACCTCGCTAAGTGCGGGCACCGAACCGCTGGTCGTCCTGGATGGGGTGATTTTCAATGGAAGCCTTCGGGACATCAATCCAAACGATATTGAATCGGTGGATATCCTTAAAGATGCCAGTTCGGCAGCGGTTTTTGGTGCAAGGGCTGCTTCGGGAGTCATTCTGGTGACGACCACCAGAGGCAAAACCGGGGCACCAACCATTAATTTCACCACCAAGTTGGGGGTGGCCGGACCGACCAATGATGATTTTGCAGTGCGCGGTCCGCAAGGCTACCTTGATTTCCGAAGAGATTATTTCCGGACCCTGGGGCAGGCGCAGCCGGATTACCATTGGTTCAATCCCGAAGAATTGCCGGAGGGAGTTACCCTGGAGCAGTGGAGAGCCTCTAATAACAATCCCAATCCGGATAATACCCGAGAATGGCTGTCCCGGTTGAATTTTTTTCCGGATGAAGTGGAGGCCTATCTGGCTGGAGAAACCATCGATTGGAGGGATAAAGTAATGAAGCCCGGCATGCGGCAGGAATATGACCTAAGCGTAGGTGGCGGCACGGAAAAAATCAAGTACTATTGGTCGCTGGGATACCTGGACAATGAAGGGATTATTGTAGGAGATAAATTTTCCACGATCCGTTCCAGAATCAACTTTGATTTCCAGGTAACCGATTGGATGAAAGTAGGGTTGAATTCCCAGTTTTCTTCCCGGGATGAAAGCGTGGTACAGGCCAATCTGACAGGGATGTACCAAACCGGCCCTTATGCCCAAATGTATGAGGAAGACGGCTCTATAAAATGGTTTCCCCATGGGTATATAGGAGGGCAAAACCCGCTGATCAATTACCTGGGACAGGACCGGTTTCACAAACGCAATAATTTTTTCAACACCTTATTTACCGAGTTCAAACTTCCATTTGGGATTACCTTCAGATCTTCCTACCAGCCCAGGATTGAAAGCGTTAGGGATTATAATTATTGGTCGCCGGAGACCATTACCGGTGGACAGACGTATGCTGGGGGCAGGGCAACCCGGTTTGAATCCAATACCTATGAGTGGATGGTGGACAACCTGTTAAAATGGAACAGAGAATTCGGAATCCACAATTTTGATGTCACTATTTTGTACAACCTGGAAAAAAACAGGATATACAGTTCCAGCATGGCCAACCAGACCTTTCTTCCAAGTGCGATTTTGGGTTATCACGGGATGCAGTTTGGTGGGGATCCGACGATTGAAACGGATGACATTACCTATACGGGGGAAGGTTTAATGGGAAGAGTAAATTACACCTTGATGGAGAAATACTTGTTTACAGGTTCCATTCGCAGGGATGGTTTTAGTGCTTTTGGCCGGGAAAATCCTCGCGCCATATTCCCGGCATTGGCGTTTGCATGGCAGATTTCAGATGAAACGTTTTACAACTCAAGTCTGATCGATCAACTTAAAATGAGGTTGTCATGGGGAGTAAATGGAAACAGGGATATAGGTCCCTATTCTTCATTTGCCCAAATGGGAAGCAACCAATACTACAATGGATCTCAGGTACAGATGGGGATTTTCACCTCCACACTCTCTAATCCAGGCCTTTCATGGGAAGAAACAGAATCCTATAACCTGGGCTTTGACATCGGCATCTTGGCGAACCGTATTAATCTGACGTTGGATTACTACGACATGAGTACGGAAAACCTATTGGTGGACCGCTCGCTACCCCGGGTTACTGGTTTTGAAAACGTGACTACCAATATCGGCGAGCTGGCCAATAGGGGCTTTGAAGCCACGGTGGGAGCGGTAGCCGTCAACCGTCCCAACTTTAACTGGAGGACCAATATCAATTATTCCATGAACCGGAATGAAATCATTTCCCTGTTTGGGGATACCGGTGAATATACGTTACAGGGGCAAACCATCACCGGAGAAATACCCGATTTCGAAAATGAATGGTTTATCGGTCAGCCCATAGATGTGGTGTGGGATTATGATATTCTGGGTACCTGGCAGGTGGAAGAGGCTCAGGAAGCGGCTGAATATAATCTTGACCCTGGTGACATTAAAGCGGACGATTTGGATGATAACGGAGTTTATGAAGCCTTACAGGACAAAAAATTCATTGGGTTCAGCCAGCCCCGTCACAGGATTGGATTCCGAAATGATATTACTTTTTTAAGGGACTTTACGGCTTCTATCTTTATCCGGGCTGACCTGGGCCACATGAGGGCTTTTACTCCTTCGGTAGCCGGGTGGTCAACCTTTGACCGGAGAAGTACCGCCAACTACCCCTACTGGACACCGGATAACCGAACCAACGATTATCCACGGTTAAGTGTGAACGATTCTCCATTTGGTGGCGGGGTGATGCCTTATAAATCTTCCTCTTTTGTAAGAATTCAGGACCTTTCGCTTTCTTATAATTTGCCCACTGCCATGTCTCAAAGGTATAAAATGCAGAATTTTAGGATCTTTGGGTCCGTCAGAAACCTATACACTTTTTCCAGTTGGCCCGGTTGGGACCCCGAATCAGGACTCACGCCAATGCCTAGAATTGTTACTGTTGGTTTCAATTTAACACTTTAAAATTGCCAAAAAGATGAAACGATATATAAATGGATTGCTTTTGTTTTCGCTGCTGTTTTTTGTAACGGCAGCCTGTAATGAAGATTTTCTTGAGCCGCAGCCCTTGTCGTTCTTTACCACGGAGAACGTATTCGTAGACCGCGCAGGTTTTGAAGCACTTTTGGTGACCATGCGAAAGGATCTTACGAGGGAACAAACGGCACAAAAAAACTTCATGGCCCACCAATGGGCAGCCTCTGAAGCCGGAGTGCCCTGGCTCCAAATGGATTATACTGCCCTGACCCCGAATTCGGACAGGTACCAACAATTTGTCACTCAGATCAATGATATTTTTGAAATGGTGAAGAATGCCAATGTGGCCATTACGAGAATTGATGACCTGGAATGGACAGACCAGGAGGATCGAAACGAAGTGCTGGCGGAAGCCTTATGGCACCGGTCTTATTGGTATTACAGGCTAATTGGCAATTATGGCGATTTGCCCTTTTTAAAGGAAGAAGTAAGGGGAGTGCGATTGGATTTTCAGAGCCACAGCAGATGGGCCATCCTGGATCAGATCCAATCGGATATGGAATTTGCTGTACAGCACCTGCCTGTTTCCGCTGCACCCGGTATTCCGACAAAAGGTGCCGGGGATCACTTACTGTCTAAGATCTACCTGGCCAATATGGAATTTGATCAGGCCATTGCCGCAGCCAGCAGAGTGATCGACGGACCCTATGCCCTGATGACCGAACGTTTCGGGGTGGAAGCGGATGATCCTGCCAAAAACGTGATATGGGACCTTCATCGGCATGCCAACAAAAATAGTGGACAGAACACGGAAACCATATTGGCTTTTGTGGATAGATGGGAAGCACCTCCGACCGCCAGAACGCCCGGCTTGTTTACCATGCGGGTGTACAACTGTTCCTGGTGGCACTCCTCGATCGGTAAAGACAAAGACGGCAACCGGGGAACCATCGACAGGGGGCCTCTCTACGATTCGCTGGGAAGGGGCAACCCGGATGTGGCCTTAAGCGATTGGCACAGTTACGAGATTTGGGAAGAGGCCGGTTTCGACTATACCACTACCCCCGATTTGCGAAGGGCCGATATCAATTGGTTTGACCGAGAGGAACTGTATTACAACAATCCCGCTTCCTCCCAATACATGGAACCTTTCGACCCTGAAAATATGGATATTCCCTCCGAATATTGGGCCAGGGTGTATCCGTCTCCTTTTTACAAAACCTATTCGCCAAATGCGCCGGATCAAACCAGTGTTCCCATGGGAAGTAATGGAGATTGGTACATCTATCGATTGGCAGAAACCTACCTTATTAGAGCCGAAGCCTATTATTGGAAGGGAGATCTTGCAAGTGCTGCAGCAGACATCAATATCGTTCGGCAGCGAGCCAACGCTCCCGCAATAGGGCCAAACGACGTTACCATCGATTTCATTTTTGACGAAAGGGCCAGGGAGTTGTTTGCCGAAGAACCCCGGCAAAATGAATTGAACCGCGTGTCTTACATTATGGCTGCAAGGAACGAAGGGGGATACAGCCTGGAAACCCTTCATGAGAACAATTGGTATTACGATCGCGTGAGGAATCTGAATAACTTCTACGACCGGACAGATGAAATCATCCTTTTGGGTCAGCGGCCCAGAATCATGCCGTACCATTTTCAGTGGCCCATAGATGACGACATGGTCAATTCCAATACCTTGGGAAGGATCAATCAGAACCTGGGATATACCGGGTCTGCCAACAATGTCCCTCCGCTGGATGTGATCGAATAAAAAAACGAGGCATCCAAAAGAATACCCCCCCCCGCTGTATCCTGTCCGTTTGATAGGACAGGCAGTGGGGGATTTATTGGGTCTTGACTCGCTGAATTCCAAGCCCGGTTACTACCGGGTGTCATCCAAGACCATTCCAGCGATTGCAAAGGTAAAAAAAGGCTGGCCTATGGAAAGAGTCCCTACCGCTGGGTGAAGGCAATAGCCCCTCGCAGGCACGGTGGGATACACATATGGTTCAAAAAATTGATGCGGGGAGCCATTTTCCGATCGGTATCACTCCCGGATTCCAGCCTGGTAGAAATGAAACGAGCTGCTATCCATCGGAACCGGAGAAGAGGCGGAGGGCAGATTATTCCCTTCGGTTTAAGCGGCAATTTGTCAGACAAACAAACGATACCAGAAACCATAGAGCCTTTTCGGTCAATAAACCCAATGACAAACGAATACTACAACATGATGAAAACAATTACTCAGCTATTATCCCGCTGCCTTATCTGGACCCTCCCTTTTTTGGGAATCAACCAGGCTTCCTTTTCTCAACAGCCTTCTTCCGGCTGGAAAGCAGCCGTGTCGACTGTAGCCATTACTCCGCAGGAATCCATGTGGATGGCGGGTTATGCTGCGCGGGACCACCCCTCGGAAGGAGTACGGCATGCGATTTGGGCCAAGGCCCTGGTATTGGAAGATCGCTCCGGAAATCTGGCCGTACTGGTCACCACTGATCTGGTGGGTATTCGACAGGAACTGTCCCAACGGATACGCGATCGGCTGATGGATCAATATGGGCTATCCAGGGATCAGGTGATTTTGAATAGCTCCCATACCCATACCGGACCTGAAACCGATTACGCAAGGTACCAATTCCAACTCGACCAGGTACAATTGGATAAAATCAAAAGGTATGCGGAAAGCGTGGAGGATAAAATCGTCGATTTGGTCGGCAGTACCATGAAATCCTTGAAACCGGTTCAGCTGTTTGCTGAAAACGGGGTGACGCGTTTTCAAGTAAATCGGAGAAATAACAAAGAAGCCAGTTTGGTGCATCAGGAGAAGCTGAATGGCCCAAATGATTATGCCGTACCGGTACTGAAAATTACGGCGGAGCAGGGGGACATGATTGCCCTGGTTTTTGGCTATGCCTGCCACCCGACGGTACTTTCTGACTATTTCATTTCCGGCGATTACGCAGGATTTGCTCAGTTGGAATTGGAAGAGCGCTATCCTGGAACCGCTGCGCTGTTCTTTCAGGGCGCAGGTGCCGACCAGAATCCCTTGCCACGACGCACGGTTCCCCTGGCCCGGCAATACGGAAAGGAATTGGCCGCTGCGGTGGAACGGGTGCTTCACGAAGAAATGAGGCCATTGGACAGTGAATTGGCCACTGCCTATTCCGAAATTGACCTGAACTTTGCCAAGCCTTCGCCGAGCCGGGAGGAGTTAGTGGAAATTAAGGGAGAGGACTCCGGGTATCCGGACTACCTGAAGCAAAACGCCAAGGTGTTAATCGCCAAACTGGACAAAGGAGAATCGCTGATCACTTCCTATCCCTATCCCGTTCAGGTTTGGAGATTGGGGGACCAGGCCATTTTCTCCTTTGGCGGGGAATTATTGATCGGCTATGCGATCGCATTGAAACAACTATTTGGCCCGGATACCTTTGTGATGGGGTATTCCAACGATGTCATGGCCTACATTCCTACCAGGACCGTGTTGCAGGAAGGAGGTTACGAAGGGAGCCGTTCGCCCATTTTTACGAGTCCCTGGGCGTCTGATATCGAAGAACGCATATTGGCCGAGGCGTTGAAATTGGCAGAAACGGCCGGAATACCGACTCGGTAATACATCCTCATCGAACCATAACCCGGTAGAGAACGACCCCCCTCCGGTTTATTTTACACCGTGAAAAGTGGGTTTTAGGGTAAGAGGATCGTAGCGGTCTGTTTTCCATATAAAATGCGCTATTTGCCCTGTAGGCGAGAATTGGTTGACTTCACCCGGTAAGCAAAAAGAAAGGGAAGGCGATTCGAACCAGTTTCGGTAACGATCGAAGGAAAAAATAAACAGTTAAAAAATGAGACTATGAAAATATCCATTCTTCGTGTATTCACAATTATCATCGCGCTACTACTCCGTTTTACTAGCGGGTACGCCGGGGTAGC
The DNA here is from genome assembly GCF_010119245.1 of Cyclobacterium salsum. Taxonomy (GTDB): domain Bacteria; phylum Bacteroidota; class Bacteroidia; order Cytophagales; family Cyclobacteriaceae; genus Cyclobacterium; species Cyclobacterium salsum. The sequence continues at coordinate 110,647 of NZ_WNKG01000009.1, read as the reverse complement.
CCTGCAGCAGGATTCCATGCAATGGAAAGCTGGTGTATCCAAGATTGAAATCACACCGGAAGACCCAATATGGCTGGCCGGGTACGGCGGAAGGGACCATCCATCCGAACGCGTGCGACACCCCATTTGGATCAAAGCCCTCGCCCTGGAAGACCTTTCCGGAGAGCAAGTCGTTCTGATTACGGCGGACCTTCTGGCCATGCCTAAAGGCCTGTCCGACCAAATCCGATCCGGATTGAATGAAAGGCATGGACTTGAAAAGTCGCAGATCATCATCAATAGTTCCCATACCCACTCCGGACCGGTACTCGAAAATTCCCTCTCTGATATCTATCCCATGGATCCGGAACAGAAGGAGCGGGTAAGCCGCTACTCAGAGGACCTGGTCGCTGACATGTTCCAATTGGTGGCAGCAGCCCTGGCTTCGCTTCAACCGGCCCATTTGTTCGTGGAAAACGGTGTCACCCGGTTTCAGGTAAATCGAAGAAATAATGCAGAGAACAGCCTGCTGGGGCAAACCGAATTGCAGGGGCCAAACGATTACGCCGTACCGGTCATCAAGGTAGCCAATGCAGCGGGTGAGATTTTGGCCATTGCGTTTGGCTATGCCTGTCATCCCACGGTATTGGGGGACTATGCGATTTCAGGAGATTATCCGGGGTTTGCCCAGCTGGAACTAGAGAAAAATTATCCGGGAGCAGTGGCCCTCTTTTTTCAGGGCGCAGGGGCGGACCAAAATCCCCTCCCGCGAAGAACGGTTTTTCTTGCGCAACAATACGGAAAAAGTTTGGCTGCCGCTGTAGAACGGGTGTTGAGTGAGGCCATGAGAGCCTTAGTGCCACGTATCCAAACAGCGTATTCCGAAATTGATTTGGCGTTAACAGCTCCCCCTAGCATGGAGACGCTTACTACCTTTATTTCCACCGCTTCAGGTTATCAGAAACGATGGGCAAGCCGAATGAAGGAAGAGAGAAGCAAAGGTTTGGAAACGATAAAAACATATCCTTTCCCTGTTCAGGTTTGGAAGTTGGGAGACCAGCCCATAATCACTTTAGGAGGCGAAACCGTAGTAGGATACGCTGTTGAGCTGAAAAAGATTTTCGGACAACAGCTATTTGTTATGGGCTATTCTAATGATGTGATGGCTTATATCCCCACTGCTACCATTCTTAGAGAAGGAGGCTATGAGGGCGCTTCTTCCCAAATGGTATATGGCTTGCCCAGTACCTGGGCCTCAAACATCGAAGTTGATATCCTGCACGAGTGTATTCGACTTGCCGGTCAGGTGGGAGTTCCCCGGTTAGAAGCTAGTTTGATACCCGATTAATTCAGCGGTAAAAGTCCTGGTTTTCCTTAGTGACAATATCGATGGGCATGAAATACATTTCGTCCACCGGCAAATTAAGGGCAAGGTGATGGTAAAGACTCATGAGTCCCTTGTATCCTTGTTCTTCTGGCTTGTGGCATATTAGAAAATCTATCAGACCGTTTTTTAGGTAATTTTGGTTTTCTCTCGAAAAATCGTAGCCAACGAGATGAATCTGAGTGTATTTTTTTGATTGTAGAAACTGCGCTACCGAAAAAACCCTGGAATTGGTCACAAAAATGACTTCTATATCCGGATGTTGGATAAAAGCCTTTTCGAGGTTTCGAAACACCGATTCTTTTTCCGTATCTGTGATTGTCAGTTTGATAAGCTGGTGGTCTACATCATTTTCAAAAAAATAGTTTTTAAACCCTTCTTCAATCTTGGAATAGTTATACCTGTTTTTCTCCTTGGAGATGGTGATAAAAAGGATCTTTTTGGTGGTTTTCATGCCGAAGGTGCATAGACGGGCACCGAGAAATCCACTTTCGAAGAGGGGAGGACCGATGTAGGAAAGACTCCCATTTACCTCAATATTGCTATCGATAAAGACAAACGGGATCAATTGTTCCTGGCAATACCGAATAAATTTGATGGATTCTTTTACAAATGATGGTGCCATCAGGACCCCATCAAAGCGGTTTTGTTGTTTTATTCTTTCAGTGGACGCAATAAAGGTGCTTTTGTCGTTCAGGTCAAATAAAAAAGTGGCTACCGAAATTCCGTATTGCTTGATTTCTTCTTCCGCCCGTTTGATTCCATTGAGGGGGGCATCCCAGAAATCGGTCCTTTTTGATCCTCTGGGGATCAATACAGCTAGCCGATACACTTTACCCGAAGCCAGCCTGCTGGCTAAAATATTCGGTTGGTAATTGAGTTGCTTGATGATCGACTCTATTTTGGATCTGGTTTTGGCTGACACACCCGCCCGGTTGTGGATGACACGGTCAACAGTACCAATGGAAACATCAGCCAACCTGGCAATCTCTTTTACCCCAGATAACTTTCTATATTTCTTCATTCCAGATATAACCCAATAAAATAATTTTCTGTTGCAGCTATTAATTCGTTTGATTTAACCACGCTGGATCAAGTTAGGAAAATTAATTCAAAGTCCTCAGATTGAAAATTTGATCGATTCTTTTTTCTTCGTATCGACTAATAACGCTTGCCTTGAATAGGCAAGGGTGGAAAGATTCAAGGTTTCCATTTCTTCACCCTACCTGAAACGGGCCCCTACCCATTTTTTTTCTCAAATCTGGTTACATTGGTTACCTTTGGTTCTACTAACAAATGGTCACGTATGGGAAAAAGTACGGTTTGGACTGACAAGGAAATCCTGGAAGCAATTTCCGGCTCCAATCAGATTAACGAAGCCATACGCCAACTTTACGAAGGATATTATGGTGTATTGGAAAATTACATTCTACAAAACAGTGGTAACGAAGCCGATGCTGCAGATACCATACAGGAAACCATGCTGGTGTTTTTGAACTTAATAGAAACCAATCGGTTTCGGGGAGAGTCAAGTATCAATTCGGTATTGTATGGTATTAATCGTAATATCTGGTTAACGACGCTTAGAAAGCGAAAAAGCACCCTGAATCGGGATCAGCTCTATTCCACACAGCAAGAACGAGAAGTACCGGACATAAGTAAAACGCTGGAAGAAGTAGAAGGATACCAATTGATGATGAGTCTATTTGAGAAGTTAGGAAAGAAATGCAGGCAGTTATTACACTTATTTTATTATGAGAACCTGTCGATGAAAGAAATTGCAGCACAGGAAGGATATACCAACGATCAAATCGCCCGAAATACCAAATTAAAATGTATGAAGGAACTGATGAACCAGATTGAAGGGAATAAACATTTGAAGGATTTGGTAAAAAACGCATTGGGATATGGAAAATAAATACGATGATCGCTTCCTGCTACATTACCTGGACGGGATGTTAGATCCCAGTGAAAAGCAGTTGCTGGAGCAAGAGATGGAGAAAAGTCAGGTGATCCGGGAGAGGTTGTACCTGATGCGTTTTACGATCAGAGCTATTAAATTTAAGGGTTACAAGTCATCTGTAAACGAGATTCAGCACGATTTTTTGCAGCATCGAATTGAGAACAAATCGTTCACTTCTGTTTCTACACCGAAACTGGAAGGCAAGGAGCGTCCCATGCAGTTTTGGACAAAAATTGCGGCCTCATTGCTATTTCTGTGTACGTTGGGCTATGTACTGTGGCTATTCCAGGCTGATGGAGCGCAGTTATATGAATCCAACTTTATTTCCTATGAGATTGCGCTGGAAAGAGGTGCTGGCCTGCAGGAAAATCAATTGGAATCCCTGTATATCAATGGAGAATTTAAACAGATGTTTCAGGTAAGCGCGGAAAAGACGCTGGAGGAATTTGAATCTTTTGAACTTTTGCTTCTGGGTACGGCTGCGCTGGAATTAAATAACCCGGAGGAGGCGATTTGGTATTTGCAACAAATTGACTCGGATAATACCGAGAATCAGACCGATGATTACCAGGATGAGGTTGATTTTTTTATGGCCATGTCATATTTAAAGCAAGGAGCATACGAACAAGCCCTCCGTCTCGTTCAAAAAATGAGGTCCGAGGAGCAACATAAATACCATTCCAATTTTTCCTGGGCGGAGGAGTACTCTATTCGACTACAAAATATGCTTTAAGAAAGAAAAAAAGCGATACCCCACTGGAAATAATTTTTAATTTTCTTTCGCTGATTGGTTACAATTCGTGTCCGGACTTCGACAAAAGAGAAACTAAATAACAATTATTTATGATGCTTAGACAAAAATTAACTGCCGCAGCGACCCTACTCATGTTGGGTATTGGCTTTTCAAGTTGTACTACCGATGAGGACATGGTGCCAGGAACCGGAGAGGGTACTATCGGAATGTTGTTCAAACTTCAAAACGATGCCGGGTCTTCCGCCAGTTCCCGAACTTCTGCTCATGGGTTGAATTTTGTGGATGGGTTTATTCAGATTCAGGAATTAGAAATGGAACTGGAAGGTGATTTTAACCGGGAAGGTTTGAATCCTGCCGGTAGCTTCGACGATGACGATGATGATGGCGACGGAGAAGGAAGCGAGTGGGAATATGAAGTTGAATTTGATGAAGTAAAAAAAGTTACTTTTGACCAGTTCGATACGGACACCGATTTCTTTATTCAGATCCCGGAAGGATCCTATGAGGAAATTGAGATGGAAATCGACTTGATTGACTTCGGAAACGAACCCTCCATACAGTTGAATGGCACCTACTCCAACGATAGTGGAGAGGAAGTTCCATTTCGCTACGAGTATTATGGAGATGAGATTGATTTTGAAGTGGAAATTGAGGCAGATGATGCCCAATTTGTGGTAGACAGGGTAAATAATCCCTTGATCCTATTTGAATTGGTCCCTTCGCGTTGGTTTTCTGGTATCAGTGATATCGAACTGGAAAATGCGGATCTGGATGATGACGGGTTGATGTTAATTAATCAGGATAACAATCAATCGCTTTATCAAAAGATAAGTAATAGGATTGAGATGGATGCTGAAATAGAGATAGACATTGATTGAAAGTTGCTTAATTTAAAAAGGGAAAGCTCAGCCTTTCCCTTTTTTTGTCCACAAGTGCCAAATGGCCAAACTTGTCAAAATAGCCAATAGAAACCAAAATAGAGGAAACCCGAAAAAGGGAGTCGACTTTTTTGTTGGGTTACCTATAAAAACCAAATTAGCCCAAAAATAGGGATGGCGGTATTGTGCCATTTCGGGATCCTTCATAAGGCTATTTTTTGCTCGATGCAAGGCCTCGGGGTAGCCGTACCCCTTAGCGAGCCAGTGGTAGAAATCACGACTGATATAGGCAGTGGCTTTATCATTTGCTTTCCAGATGCTACTGACCACATTAGCGCATCCTGCATAGGAAAAGCCCCGGGAAAGACTTATTAGCCCCTCACTTCTCATCACGCTTCCGGTGTGCGTGTCACAAGCACTTAAAAAAACCAATGAAGTATTGGATAATGATAACTGGTACAACTCCTCATCATGCAGCAAATGATCTGGCTCGGAAGGAGAAAACACAATATAGGCATTGGTAGTGCTGTCCCGGTCCGTTACGGCATGCGTAGCCAGATGAATGAGAGAGGCGTCTTCCGAATGATCCAAAAAAGCTGTTTTGGTAGCGGATTTACCAGTAAAGACCCTTCCCTCCAGGGTTTGCATTTCTGATTCTGAATAGGGAAGCTGATTAAAAGTAATGGTATCTTCCGAAAAGGGGGCCAGGGTAAACGGAGCAAATCCCAGGGCCTGACGAGTACTCCGAACGGGATTCGGGTCCAATTGCAGCAATTTTCCGGAATACTGATAGGTAATCGCATGGTTTTCTACTAAATACGTTCCTTCTGTATCTATCAACATTTCAAAGGGCAAATGTACCAAAAACTGATCCGGTAAAATGACCCAGTTTGAATACGGTTTTAACTGCGGATAGGTATCGGCTACTAGTAGGTCATAGGCTGCCGAGGCCTGTTCTTCAAGTGTTTTCCGGTTTTTTCCTCCGGATTCAAGCAAGTTAGCTTGTATTGCCCTAATGGTCTCCCGGACAGCATTTTTATTCTCGGTGGCAGCGAATTTCAGGCCATCCGGGCTAAGCGTGAAGCAAATAACATTCTCATCAGCGATAAAATAACTAACGATGGCCAGGTTGCCGGAATCTACCAGAGCCTGAAGGCTGGAAAATGCGATTCTTTCTGCCGCCAATTTCTTGTTAAAATAAGTATCAAATCCATTATAAGAGGCATACAGCCTGCTAAGAGCTAATTTCTTATCTCGGACGGCTGTTTCCAGTGCTTCCGTTTTTTCAGGAGCAACGTTATCCATCAGCCTGCGGTTAGCCCGGGTCAGTTGAAACTTTAAGACCTTTTCTTCCTGTAAAAGTTCTTCTGGAATTCCGGCATTGTCTTTTATCCTGGTCTCATTTTTTGCAAGTTCCAGTGCGCTGGCTTTGCTTTCTTCTGCCCAGATAAAACCCTGTATCAAGTGGGCTGGTTGGTTGGTCTGCTCGTATCGGTCGAGGGCAGCCAATACGGCCGATTCATACCCACTACGAATCGCCTCGCCCAGAAAGAGTCGTGCTTCCTGATTATCGTACAAATTATTCATGTAAAAAACCAGGTCAAAAGCTACCTGAAAGGTCTCGAAGGTTAAATCGTAAAGACGAACATCGTTTGTTTCTTCCGCCAGTAACCGGGCACTTTTTGCTTTGAGCAACAGGGTTTCAAATAGATCGGTCATCCCCCAATTTACACTTCCCGGTGCTGGATTTTGAAAGATATCCGGCTGGGTAAAGCCTTCATCAAAATACAAAAGACCCTTATGAAAAGCATGCAGGGCCTTTTGGTATTCGCCTTTTTCGAGCCAGGCTTTGCCCAGTAATTGGTAGGATTTCCCTCCTCTGTAATGATAGGAGGCAGGTTCCGCTTGCGTTGGAGCAGCCCCTTCGTTGTTTTGCAAGGAGTCCAAAAGCCGGGTGACGTGCGTTGGCTTCCCTTTAAGTAAATAGATTTCGGCCAGGACGTTGTGATATAATAGATTATCAGTTTCGGAATTATTCCAGGCCCTTTGCAGGTAAAAAAGTGCCGTGTCGGGTTCTTCCTTTTTTACGTAGAGCGAGGCCAGTTTTTTTTCTATTTCCCGGGTTTCTATATGTAAGTCGAGTGCCTCGGCATACAAAGTAGCAGCTTTATCAAATTTTTTCAGATTGGCCCATGCTGCGGCTTCGTTGCTGAGTAAGCTCATTAGGGCATATTCGTTTTCGGGAACCGGTGCTGAGGCGGTGGAGGGCAGCAGCATTGACCTTGCCTTGGAAAAATAATTAACCGCCTGGGAAAAATTCCCTGATTCGTAATAAATGACTCCCAACGAATTATATAACCTACCCGTATCGGCTTTGTCCTTTTTATCCAACAGGGATTTCTCTGCCTGATTCAGAAAATAAAGGCTACTGTCAATCTGATTTTTTAAAAAAAAACTTTCTCCCAGGTACAGGTAAGAGGCAAATAACAGGGTATCTGACAAGACCCTTTCTTGTGTAAAACGAACCCCACGTTGGAGTTGTTGGATGCTTTGTTCCGGTTGATTCTGTATCAGGTATAAAATCCCCAATTTTTCATATGCGTCCAAGAGAAGGGTGTCAGGGATAAGATCATTGGGTTGGCTTTCGATGATTTCCGTAAGTAGTGCTGTCGCACTACTGTCAGTGTGAGCGGTCGGATTTTCCGCATTAAAGTAATTCAGGGCTGTTTCGTACTTCTTTATCCAAGATTCGTCCTGTCCTATAGCCAAATCCGGCATGATAAATAGCAAAAAGAACACATTTAATCCAAGATGATGAAAGCTATTCCTGATGATATAAGCTATACCGCTCATCTTGAAAACCGGGAAACCACCACCAGATAGGGCGGACGGGGCCTTCTGGTACTCGGCCGATCAAAATTCAGCCTTAAATTGTCATTGGCAGATTTGGTAGATAAAATTTGGTCCTGCTTTGCCTGTATTTCATCAATCAGGGTCTGGGGAACGTCTTCCATGGTCTCATAGTAAAAGAATTTCAATCCGATCGAATTTAGGGCGCGCATGCTCCCATCGTTAAGCCGGTAATATAGCGTTACATCTTTTTGCACGCCATTTTCTGGCTGGGGACCAAAGAAATTGTTTTGCAATGTCTGCTGCAGATCGATGGTACCGGTTGCATTCTCTACAATCAAACCCTGGTCAGCAAGCTGTTCTCCGCCAGGGCCTTCCTCATCAAATTCACATTCCTCATCATCATCATCGTCATCCGGATCATCGTCGTCGTCATCGTCGTCATCATCATCTTCATCGCAAGGAGGTAAAGCCGATTGGTTTCCATTGTAAACAGGCTGAATAAACGCCTCTCCCTGGTCGACTACAAAAATTCCATCCAGGTAATTGATACCGGCGATGGTCAGTCGAAATTGACATTCGTTTTCTCCCCGGGTAAAGCTGACTTCGTACTTTAAGCCGGTTTCACTTGCGTTTACATCTATAACACCGGTTTCAGGATCGATCGCCAATCCCTCCGGTTGGGCTGAAAAACTACCCGAACCCGAAATGCCAATAGGCTCAATCAGATTAGCAGTGGTATCGCTTATAAAAAACAAGGTGTCCGTGTAGGAAAATTCACTGCAATCTTGGTTTAGGGTAACGTCAGGACCATTATTTCCATTTTCTTCAACATTGCATGAAAATACAATTAGAGAAAACAGTAAAATACCAACATGAGGTTTTTTAAGATATGCCATCAGATGTGCGATTAATCGTTTCTTTTTAAGTTGCATCAATAATAGAATATGTAACACATTTTCCCCAAAAATGGTCATTATGATAAAATAATTGTAACGGTGATTTATTATTCCTAAGGTGAAAAGGCCAATTTACTGAAATTTACGCTTTTTTTGTACCTTTCGTTCTAAACGACAATTAATAGCGTAAACCAACTAACTCGATGGATACATCCAAAATTCTACAAACACTGCTGGAAAAATTAGAAGAATGGTTAATGGCCTTGGTAGGTTATTTACCCAATCTTATCCTGGCTTTAATCGTTTTTATTCTTTTTTTGTTTCTTTCCCGGTTTGCGGAAGGCTTTTCCAAAAAGCAACTGGTGAAGGTGCATTTAGATGAGACCATCAGTGGGTTTTTGAGCCGGCTCATATTTCTGGGCATTTTCCTGGCCGGGTTGATGCTGACATTGGCTATATTAAACCTGACGGGCACCGTGACATCGATCCTGGCAGGACTGGGAATCATTGGGCTGGCCTTGGGATTTGCATTTCAGGATACGGCTGCTAATTTTATGTCGGGTATTTACATTACCTTTCAGCAACCGTATGCCATAGGAGACGTGATTGAAACACATGATGGAATCATGGGAAATGTAGTAGACATAAACTTACGGGTCACCAAGGTAAAAACTTTTGATGGACCAATGGTTTACGTCCCTAACCGCTTTCTTTTTCAGGAAAATTTTACCAATTACACAGAAGAAGGCAGGAGAAGAATACGAATTGATTGTGGTGTCAGCTATGGGGAAGATTTAGAACTGGTAGAAAAAGTAGCCTTGGAGGCGGTAAAAGACGTGCCTGGAAAAATTGAAGAAGAAGATGTATCCCTCTTTTGGAAAGGGTTTGGAGACAGTTCCATCGATTTTTCCGTCAACATATGGTTGGAATATAGCCGGGAAAACAGAGCCTACATCATTGCCAAAAACCAGGCAGTCAAAAATATTAAAAAAGCATTCGATGAAAATGGGATTACCATTCCGTTCCCCATACGTACCTTGGATTTTGGGATCAAGGGTGGAGAGACCTTTCAGGAGCAAATGGCTAAAACGGAACTGCTGGTGCGAAGAAAGCCGGAGCAGTAGATTTTTATTCGCCGTATTTGAGATTGGATCCTATTCAGGGAAAAAATTAGCGGTTAAAAGAAAAAAGGGTTGCCCATTTTCTCGGTCAACCCTTTAGTCAATTTATTAAGAATGCCTTACTTGGCTTTTTCTTCCGTAAAGAGCATCTCTTTCAGTTCCTCTTTAGCAGCTCCCGTTTTTTGCTGGAGTTTTCCAACTAATTGATCCTCTTGCCCTTCGGAATAAGCCAGGTCGTCGTCTGTTAGTTCTCCATATTTGGCCTTCAATTTCCCTTTCAATTCGTTCCAGTTGCCTTTAAGCTTAAGATTAGTTGACATAATATAATTGGTTTAAGTGAAAAATTATTTTCTAATTTGTATTAAATTAATACAATAACTGTTCCAAAATGGGAAATTCATGACAACAATTAAACTTCCAGGTCATTTAAAGGCTCTGACTATCTTGCTACTGCTAATTGTTATTGTTTTTATTTTAATAATGGGAAGAAGTTTACTGATTCCCATTATTCTTGGTGGATACATTGCGATGCTATTGATACCTGCATGCAACTGGATGGAAACCAAAAGGGTTCCCCGCCCCGTGGCTGCATTGATATCGCTTTTAACTTCCCTTGCGGTCATTCTTGGACTGATTGCATTGGTCATTCTCCAAGTCAGGAGTTTTTCCAGGGACTTTGAAGATGTTACCGGGAGGCTGAATAGCTATTTGGCCGACCTGGATCAAATGGCAACCGAATTGTTTGGCGCAAATCTAGGTATAGAAAATGGCTTGGATAAGACCCAATTATTTGATCTGCTGGAATCTAATAGTGAAACCGTTTCTAATTTCTTATTATCTACAATTGGCTCTCTTTCCGGTGTGGTTTTACTCCCGGTTTTTATATTTTTTATGTTGCTTTATCGGGACCATCTGGCAAATTTTATCACCAAATTTTTTAATCAGGAAGAGGAAGAGAACGTGAAATCAAAAATAAGAGGCCTGCGAAAGGTAGTACAATATTACATCATTGGAATGGTTAAGGTCATGGGGATTCTCGCGGTACTTAACACGGCAGCATTGTATGGAATTGGTGTAAAACATGCCTTGTTTTTTGGGTTATTTGCGGCATTGTTGAACATCATCCCGTATTTGGGACCCTTTTTGGGTGCTATTCTTCCTTTTATATTCTCGTTTCTGACTATGGATGGCTTGATTTATCCCCTAATGGTCGTCATTACGTTTACGGCTATCCAGTTAATAGAAAGCAATTTTTTAACGCCGAAAATTGTTGGTGGAAATGTAAATTTGAATGCCTTGATGACGTTTTTAGGTTTGTTAATTGGAGGTGCTATCTGGGGAGTGATCGGTATGATTTTGATTATTCCGACCCTGGCCATATTAAAACGGATTTTTGAACTGAAAGATAGCACCAAACCTTACGCATATTTGTTTGGAGAAGAAGAGATTAAACCGCTATTAAAAAGAAAGAAATGAGTGGAAAATGGCCTTATTTCCTGCTGTTGATGACCTGTATCGTCGTTGCCTGTGATTCTGCCGAGAGTAAGAAGGGAAGATTTTTATTGAAAGGGAATAATGAATTGGCAGAAGGAAATGCCAAAGGAGCGATTTCCTATTATTCTGAGGCCATCGGTATTGATCCCGAATTTAAAGAAGTCTATTTCAACCGCGGAATGGCCTACTACCGGCAGTCCCGCTATCAGGAAGCCATTGCCGACTACTCTCAAGCCCTTTCGCTGGAGGATGATTATCGGGAAGCCCGGTTACAACGAGCAATGGCTCACCTGGACTTTGGTGAAAATTACAAAGCACTGGAAGATACCAAAATTTTGATCGGTAAAGATGATCAGGATAGTCAGGCGCATTTTGTTCAAGGCCTTATCCTATCGGCCTTGAAAAACTATACCGCTGCCAGGGAAGCCTTTGAAAGATCCCTGACACTTGACCCTGAAAATGTAGAACTTTATATCAACCTGGCTACCGTTAACTACCAAATGGGAGCTTGGGAAGCGGCTAGACAGGATTTATCCCAGGCCCAGCAACTTGACCCGGAGCACAGTATGATTTACAACCTCCAATCCTTGCTTCATTTCGAAAATCAAGAATACGAGAAAGCACTGTCTACCGTAGAAGCGGCCATCAAAATAGAAAAGGACCAGTCTTTTTATTACAACAACAGAGGATTGTATCACCTGTACCTTGGGAACCTGGAAGAAGGCCTAAAGGATATAAATTTTAGTTTGAAACAAAATAGCCAAAACCTGCATGCGCTGCGGAACAAGGGGATTTATTATTACAAAAAAGGGGATCAGGAGTTAGGAGAACGTTTTCTTAAAGAAGTCTACGAAAAGGACCCCACGATCGATTTGGTTGAAGAATACCTGAATGGAAACTAAAAAAAGCCACGAAAACGGGTTCGTGGCTTTTTCTAGTGATTACTTTTTTGATTTATTTACTATATGGCATTTTCTTTTACCAGGTTTAGTGCCGATCCCGCCTGAAACCACTTTATCTGGCCCTCATTATAGGTATGATTTACCTTGATTTCATCCTTGCTGCCGTCGCTGTGGTTCAGAATTACCGTCAACGATTGACCGGGTGAAAATTGATCCAGTCCAACAATATCCATAGAATCGTCTTCTTGTACTAGTTCATAATCAGCAGGATTATCGAACGTCAACGCGAGCATTCCTTGTTTTTTCAGGTTGGTTTCGTGAATTCGCGCAAAGGATTTTACCAGGATGGCCCGTACTCCTAAGAATCGAGGTTCCATGGCCGCATGTTCACGTGAGGATCCTTCACCATAGTTTTCGTCCCCTACTACCACCGAACCGATGTTGTGAAGTTTGTACTGCCTTTGCACGGCAGGAACTTCTCCATAGCTACCATCCAGCTGGTTTTTTACTTTATTGGTTTCTTCGGTGTAATAGTTGACTGCGCCGATCAGCAGGTTATTGGAAATGTTGTCCAGATGTCCTCTGTACCGTAGCCAGGGACCGGCCATGGAAATATGGTCGGTAGTACATTTTCCTTTCGCCTTAATGAGTAATTTCAGCCCTTTCAGGTCAGTACCTTCCCAGGGCAAAAAGGGTTCGAGTAGTTGCAGCCGCTCAGAGTCCGGTGCCACTTTTACCTCCACGGAAGAGCCGTCTTCCGCTGGAGCCTGGTAGCCGGCATCTTCCACCGCAAAGCCTTTTGTCGGCAATTCCAGACCTGCCGGCTCTTCTAATTTCACCTGTGCCCCGTCTACGTTAGTCAGGGTGTCGGTCATGGGATTAAATGTCAGGTCACCTGCGATGGCCATGGCCGTGACGATCTCAGGGGAGGCCACAAACGAGTGGGTATTGGGATTACCGTCGGCCCTTTTCGCAAAATTCCGGTTAAAAGAAGTGATAATAGAATTTTTTTCCTGTTTTTCGGCACCATGTCGGGCCCATTGTCCGATGCAGGGTCCGCAAGCATTGGCCAGCACCACACCGCCCATGTTTTCAAAAATACCCAAAAAGCCATCCCGTTCCACGGTAAATCGCACTTGTTCTGATCCGGGAGTAATGGTGAATTCGGACTTGGCATTTAATTTCTTATCCACCGCCTGAGCGGCCAGGGAAGCGGCGCGGGATATATCTTCGTAAGAAGAGTTGGTGCAGGAACCGATCAGTCCAACTTCCAGTTTCTGCGGCCAGTTATTTTCTTTGACGGCAGCAGCAAATTTGGAAAGGGGCCAGGCTAAATCTGGTGTAAACGGTCCGTTGATATGGGGTTCGAGTTCGGACAGGTTGATTTCGATGATCTCGTCGAAATAATCTCCCGGCGTAGCATATACTTCGTCATCACCGGTCAGGTGTTCTTTGATTCCATTGGCCAGGTCGGCTATTTCTGAGCGGTCGGTTCCCCTTAGGTAGGCTTCGGATTTTTCGTCATAGCCGAAGATGGAGGTGGTAGCTCCAATTTCAGCACCCATGTTGCAAATGGTACCTTTGCCGGTTGCCGATAAAGAACGGGCTCCTTCTCCGAAATATTCCACAATGCATCCGGTTCCGCCTTTAACGGTCAGGATACCAGCCACTTTTAAAATGACATCTTTTGCGGCGGTCCATCCGGAAAGCTTCCCGGTAAGTTTTACACCAATAAGTTTGGGAAATTTCAATTCCCAGGGAAGTCCTGCCATCACGTCACAGGCATCCGCTCCGCCTACGCCAATGGCGACCATTCCTAAACCACCAGCATTGGGTGTATGTGAGTCGGTGCCAATCATCATTCCGCCAGGAAAAGCATAGTTTTCCAGTACCACCTGGTGAATAATACCTGCACCGGGTTTCCAAAATCCCAATCCGTATTTATTAGACACCGAAGATAAAAAATCGTATACCTCCCGGTTTTTGTCTTTGGCCCTTGCCAGGTCTTTATTGGCACCTATTTCGGCCTGTATAAGGTGATCACAATGCACGGTAGAAGGAACCGCCACCTGAGACCTGCCGGCCTGCATGAATTGCAGTAATGCCATTTGAGCAGTGGCATCCTGCATGGCCACCCGGTCCGGTTTGAAATCTACGTAGGAGCCTCCCCGATCATACGCTTTAGCAGCTTCCCCACCAGAAAGGTGAGCATAAAGGATTTTTTCGGTAAGGGTGAGCGGTTTGCCCACTGCTTTTCGGGCTGCAGCGATACGTTTTGGGTATGCGGCGTAGACCGACTTGATCATGTCTATATCAAAAACCATGGATGATAAAATTATACTAAGTTTATAAATTGAATGTTAAATTAAAGGGCAAAGATACGAAAATCACCTGTTAATCGGCCAAAATGCCCCTTACAATCTGCTTATTTATAAAGGATTTAAAACAGGTAGGTGTTGATCGTTCCTTTAATAGACAGGTTTACTTTAAGTCCAGCAGAAATTGTAGGGTATCCACTTTATCGGCATAATCGTCTAGTTGGGGTGATTGAGCGGTCCCAAGGGGGATGCTACCCTTCCACCAGCCATTTCTGGAAACGATGCATTGAATTTTGTCTTCCTGAGTCGTAAGCGTTGCCTGCAATTGCGATTTATCGGTGTACAATTCGTAATAGATTACCGAGATAGGGGAAACCAACTCCTCGCTTTCCACCAGAAGCAGGTGGCCATTGTCCAGGTGAGGACTTCGATTCACCAGGTACTTGGATTTATTGTATTCGTAATTATTTAGGTATTTATGGTGGTTGATGACCTGGCTGGCCGGGTCCATTCCCTTCATAAACGCCTGAATCTGTTCCTTATCTGTAAAAAATACCTTGGAAACGTTCCTACAGCCTAGTCCATAATAGCGAAAAATATCTTCCGAAAGCAGGTTCCATTCCTGCTGGTCCTCCCGCCCGTCCAGGATGGCCACCGAGGTCCTGTTTTTTCGAATGATATGCGGGTATTTGCCAAAATAATAGTCAAAATAACGGGCCGAGTTATCACTACCTGTAGCAATGTAGGCATCCCTACCTACCAGCCGCTCTTCAAATGAAACGGCTTTGGCCAGGGTAGGGTCTATTTCGCTGAGCTGATCGGCCAGCCAGGGGATGATTACCTGGTCGGAAGTGCTTAGTTTCACACAGGCTCGGTGACCGGCCACCAAAACGCATAAAAGATCGTGGAAACCTACCCCGGGAATGTTGCCAGCCATAATAAGGCCGATGTTTTTAGAAAGAAAGGATTCGTTTTTCTCAAAAGTATACTGGCTTGTCCACCTTTGAAGGTGATCAGGCCTGAGGTAAGCGATGATCCCCTTCAATGCATGGCGGGACTGTTCGGGAGTAAACCAGCTATTTTGGTTCTGCATCTGATCAAATAAGGCTACCAACTCCATTTCTGGCAGGTTATTGAGGTGCTCATGAAGGGCGGAAAGGGCAGACAGTCTTTGATTAATATCCATAGGTATGCGGATCGGAATCGGGTAGTGAGTAGGATTAATTTTTGAAATCAGGCAAAGATAAAGAAACCGAAACAAAGGGAAAAGGAAGTAGTTAGTATAACAATTAATGTAGGCGAATTAAAATTAGCTAAAGGGGAATCTTTTTGCTTGTGAGATTGTATTTTGGTTAGTAGTTTTGCGAACAAACAAAAATGGAATAACAATGGCAATAATGATAACGGACGAATGCATCAATTGTGGTGCCTGTGAACCTGAATGCCCGAATACCGCTATTTATGAAGGAGGTATCGAATGGACTTGGGGTGGTGGCACCGAATTGAAGGAAGTGACGCTAGAAGACGGAACAGTAGTCAGTGGGGAAGAAAAGCAAGAGCCTGTATCCGACGAATTTTATTACATCGTGACACAAAAATGTACGGAGTGTACGGGGTTCCATGAAGAGCCGCAGTGCGCTGCAGTCTGTCCGGTGGATTGCTGTGTGGATGATCCCGATCATCGGGAGTCTGAAGAAGAGTTGCTGGCGAAAAAGCAATATCTCCATGGAGAATAGGGGGATTGTAAGAAAAAACAGTCTTTTGTAGTCATAAAATTGTCTTTTCCAATAGGTAATTTGAAGATTATCACAAGTTTTGGAAAAAAAAACGGGCAATAACTTGAATTTAATAGTTGAATTGATTTAACTTGGCATTAAATCGATTTTTACAAAAAATTAAAATGTTTGGATAGTGGAAAATAACAAGGATTACGAAAGAGATGAAATTTTCACCAAAAGGGTAAAGGCCGGAAAGAGAACCTATTTTTTTGATGTGAAATCTACCCGCTCCAATGACTATTACCTGACCATCACGGAGAGCAAGCGGAAAATCAAGGATGATAATTTTTTCTACGAAAAGCATAAAATTTTCTTATACAAAGAAGATTTTGCGAAATTCGTTGAAGCCCTTCAGGATGCTGTGGATCATGTGAAAAATGACCTGATGGCTGACTTTGATTTTTCCCAATTTGATGTGGAGCCGGAGGCCTCAGAAAGTGACAACAATAATAATAATAATAATAAGTTTGGTGAAGACCTGAAGTGGGAATAGTTTGATTGTAGCCCTGGTTTCATCCAGATTGAAAGCGTTTATAAGCGAATTTTGGGACAATTTGTTGGAAAGCAACAAATACTATCCCCTAATTCGTTTTTTTTGTTATTTTTGATCCATGCTCAAAGTAATCCTTACGGCGACCGTTTTTACGCTGCTTGTCTTTTTATTGGGTTGGTATTTTTCAGACATCAGCTTGTATTTCATGTTTTCATTGGTATTAGCAGCTGCGCTGCGCCCGTTGACGAATAAGATCAACAATCTGTATGTAATGGGGCGGCACATACCCCGAGTCTTTGCCATCATTTTGTCTTTCCTGGCAGTGATTTTAGTAGCCTTCTTTTTGGTCTTGCTTTTTTTACCACTTCTTCGGTCTCAGATAGAACTACTTACCGATCTGGACATTACCTACCTTTACGATCAGATTCAAAGGCCCATCGACAATCTGGAGGCGATATTGATTCAACTTAACCTGATCAATAACGAACCGGGATATCTGATAGGACTGGTAAAAGAAAACCTGATCAGTAGTCTAAACGAGGTGAACATTCAAGGTTTCATAAACAGGGTAATATCCACCACCAGTACCTTTTTTATAAGTATTTTGGCCGTCGGGTTCATCACTTTTTTTCTATTGTTGGAAAATGGGTTACTTCGCAGAAATTTGCTGAATTTTATTCCTAATAAGTATTTTGAACTTTCGGTAGCTACTTTTCATAAAGTGGAGCACCTGCTTTCCAATTACCTGTTGGGATTGCTAATTCAGATTTCAGTGATATTTTCAATAGCTTCGATCGGGCTGACCATCGCTGGCGTGGAATATGCCATGACCATAGCGGTGTTTGCCGCGGTGGCTAATTTGATTCCCTATGCCGGGCCTTTGCTGGGGGCTATATTTGGGGTTTTGGTCGGGCTTTCTACGGGAGAGTTTAGTGCTGCCAGTGAGGTGTATTTTTTCCTATTTAAGGTATTAGCCGTGTTTTCAGTGGTACAATTAAGTGATAATGTCGTGTTACAGCCATTTATTTTTTCTAAATCCGTAAAAGCCCATCCCCTTGAGATATTTGTTATTATCTTTGTGGGTGCAAAAATTGCGGGAGTTTTAGGGATGATTTTTGCGATCCCCGTGTATACCATTTTCAGGGTTTCTATCCAGGAGTTTTACAAGGGATACAGGGAATACAGAATATTTAAAATTGATAAGATATAACGTTCATGGGATTAAAATGTGGGATTGTTGGCCTGCCCAACGTGGGGAAATCAACTTTATTCAATGCCTTATCCAGTGCAAAAGCGGAAGCTGCAAACTTTCCTTTTTGCACCATTGAGCCCAATGTGGGTGTCGTCACCGTTCCGGATAAGCGATTACAAATTTTGGAAGGTCTGGTCCATCCACAGAAAGTGATACCGACAGTGATTGAATTTGTAGATATTGCCGGTTTGGTAAAGGGAGCCAGTAAAGGAGAAGGACTTGGGAATAAATTTCTGGCAAATATTCGCGAAGTAGATGCCGTCATTCACGTGATCCGGTGCTTTGAAGATCCCAATGTAGTCCATGTAGCCGGTTCGGTAGACCCAGTATTTGACAAGGAGGTCATCGATACCGAACTGCAGCTCAAAGACCTGGAATCCGTTGAGAAGAAAATCATCCGGATAGAAAAAGTAGCAAAGAGTGGCGATGCCAAGGCCAAAAAAGCCATGGAAAGCCTGCTTAAATTCAAGGAAGCACTAAAGGCTGGGAAAAATGCCCGTGCAGTGGAGGCTGATTCGGATGACCTGGAGGCACTTCAAGATATTCACCTACTGACGATCAAGCCGGTACTGTACGTGGCCAATGTGGATGAGAATAGTATTCAGCAGGGGAATGATCACGTCACTAAGCTGAAAGAAGAGGTAGGCAAAGAGAATGCGGAAGTCATCGTACTATGTGCCGCATTGGAAGCCCAGATAGCTGAGTTTGAGGAAGTGGAAGAAAAGAACATGTTTTTGGCTGAGTACGGGCTGGAGGAAAGTGGGCTAAACCGATTGATAGCTGCTGCGTATAAACTATTGAACCTGATTACCTATTTTACCGCTGGAGTCCAGGAGGTACGGGCCTGGACCATCAAAAATGGATGGAAGGCACCTGCTGCTGCCGGTGTGATTCATACCGATTTTGAAAAGGGATTCATCAAAGCTGAAGTGATCAAATTGGAGGATTATAAGCAGTACAAAACCGAGGCGGTTTGCCGTGAAAACGGAAAAATTGCAGTTGAAGGTAAAGAATATGTAGTTTGTGACGGAGATATCATGCATTTTAGGTTCAATGTGTAAATAAATTGAAATTTTATTATTATGTTTGTGGCAACTTATTTACCCATAAATTAGTTATTTCTGTTGTAATGATGTAATGAATTATTGTTTAACTTTTCATTTTTAATGTCGTGAGAATAAGATTAATATTTTCTTTAAAGAACAAAGGTGCTTACTTACCCTTTCACCACCAGTACATTTTGGCTCAATTTCTCAAAGGTCTGATCGTTAAGGGAGGACAAGAAGCGTTTTTTAACTACAATTACTTCAACTTTTCTGGCCTGAAAGGTCAGACTAAAGTAAGTAGAAGCGGGCTACACTATTACTCCAGCTTAGTTACTCTGGTTGTATCCGCTCCTGATGAATCGTTTATCGATTACTTATTGGAGCAGGTGTTTAAAACCCCTAAAATTGAGTTGGGAAACCTTATTTTGTCTCCTGAATACACGGAAAAAGAGATTGAACCGCCCTTGGAAACGTCCAACAAATTCGTCTGTATCTCTCCTTTGGTGTTGTTGATGCCTACCTTTGATGATGAATCCGGGAAAAGGTTTATTAATCCGGACACCGATGAATTTTCAGACCTGCTTTACGAATCCACCCTTACCCGAATGGAAAAATCGGGATGGTTTAATCAGGAGCAGATGGAATCTTTCTACAAATTTCAAGTAGTACCGGACATGAATTACGTAAACAAACTGCGGGAACAGCAGAAAAAGTTTGCGAGAATTTATTCGGTGTATGACATGGACGTAAAATACGAAGTGAGGGGATATACCCTTCCCTTTACCTTGTACGCAGCGGAAGAAGTGCAGGATTTCGTGTTTAAATGTGGTTTGGGTGCTTTTACCCACAAAGGTTTTGGTATGTTGGATCTGGCCAATAATATGCCCAGTCAACGAACCGAGCCGTACAAGTTTAAGCGGGAGGGATTTATACCTTATCGCTCGCAATCCCAATCACACGAGCCCAGAAGAAATGACGAAAGGGCCGAAGGTGATAAAGACAGTTCCGATTCTCCGGAATCAGAGGATTAAAAAAAATAAAAAACCCAGAAAATCATCTGGGTTTTTTTTATATCTTCATCTTCGTCAAAACCTTCTTTTGTTGGGGTTTACGACACCGTAGCCGATCAGTTCATCGTATCGGGATCCCATATCCCGGTAATAGAAAAAGAGCTCGTATTCGTTTTCGGTTTGAAAATGATTGCCTTCAAAAGGCTCGGTATCCCAACCTTCTTCATCCGAAATGCCGTAAAGGTAGTCATACCAACCTTGCTTTAGAAATAAGGAGGCCTGATACCTTCCTTCTTCAGAATCATAGACCATTTTGGACTCGGGTTTATTCCCCCATTGACTTAATGCCCCCAGCACGTATGGGGGAACTGGAAGTTCTTTCGATTCCAGATTAAAGGTGAGTAATACGTATTCGCTTTCCAGATCGTGGTTTTGCCGTTCAACATTAAAAACCCCAAATTGCCCGTTGATATCCAGGTATTCCAAATAACCCTGCCCGTTTCTACTTTGATCCATACCTGCTTCTGCAAATACGGCATCGTCTTCCATGGTGATGCCAGCGATGTTTCTGCCTCTGGTTCGAACGTAGCGGAGGTCTACAAATCGAAACTCATTGCCTGCTGAAAAAGTATTGGATCCGTCAAAATGGTTGTACTGCAACTGTTTCAGATCTTCGCGAATTTGGGTGAAATTCAATCCATAAATCGCGTTGTCCCAACGTTGGTTTTGCCGAATGACCAGGACCGTTTGGTTCCTGGGGTCTACTAATTCCCGATTACCATAATTGACCGTTACATCCAGCTGTTGGCGGGTCCTTCGGTTTTCATTCCGACTGGCAGGCACGACCTCGGCTCCGATGCTTACCTGATTTTGGTAGACCATAAAACGTTTGGTAAAAATCGTTTTGGATTCATCCCTGCCCCGGTATACTTTGATAATGTAATTTCCGCTACGGTTTACTCTTGGGATCTGAAAGGTGTAATGGATATACGGAATACGGGTATTAATACTGTATTCGTAGGAATTGACATTGTACTCGTTGTACTGCTCGAGAAAATCGGCATCTCTCAAGCCTGATTGGGTCCAGTCGGCATTGCAATGAATCAGCTTGGCAGAATACCGGTCTGCTTCGTAAGCAATGTCATCAAACTGAAGCACCAAAGGCGTTGGACTGCTCAGGGAAATCACCGGAGCGGTCATTTGAGCTTGAAAATCTCCGGAAGCCGGAAACAGTTGAACGGTATGAATATTAGTATCAAATACACGGTCTTGGTATACTTCCTGTGCTACCAGTCTCGGAGCGGGGACGAATAGGCAGAGCCAAAGGAGCAGGTTTAAAAAAAGATATTTCATCGCTTGGAATTTCAGATAAACCATCAATCCGTTGGGTTTTCGATTTGTTCTGCCAGATCCTCCCATTTTTTATTCAGGCGGGCTTCCTGATTCAGGAGCACGGCGTATTCTGCCTGTAGTTCCTGCATTCGTTCTTCATTTTCATAAGCGGCAGGAGCAGCCATTTCATTTTCCAGGGCTGATTTTTTATTTTCCAAGACCGTAATATCTTCTTCCAGTTTTTCCAGAGCGATGGCTTTTTCCCGGATACGCTTTTTCTGCCCGGCATCTTGCCGGTCGGTGTTGGATTTACCATTGGTAGGCTGGCTTTCTTTTTTCGAAACGGGGGCAGTAGTAGCCTTTTCTTCTTTAGGAGCCTGCAGGGAACGCCAGTAGACGTACTCATCATAGGTGCCCGGGTACTCCTTGATTTTATGATCTTCGATATACCAGATCTTATTTGCTACTTCTTTAATAAAAAGCCGGTCGTGGGATACGGTGACAAAGGTCCCTTCATATTGCTGCAGGGCCTGGGTTAGAATGTTGACCGATTGAATATCCAGGTGATTGGTAGGCTCATCCAGAAGTAAAAAATTAGCCTCAGAGATCAAGGTCTTGGCCAGGGCCACACGGGATTTTTCTCCTCCTGAGAGTACCTTGATTTTTTTGAAAACATCGTCATTGGTAAACAAAAAGCAACCCAATACATTTCGGAGTTCCGTTTCTGTTTTTTTACTACCTGCCTGAGCCAACTCCTGAAGAATTTCATTATTGATTCCAAGGGCTTCCAACTGATGCTGGGCAAAAAAGGATTTGATCACATTGTACCCTTCCTCTCTGCGCCCTTCTATGGGTTCGGAACCATCAATGATCCGTAATACGGTGGATTTACCCTTTCCGTTCGCACCGATCAGGGCAATTTTATCTCCCCGCTCGATACGTGCATGGGTATTATCCAGGATTTGTAGCGCTCCGAAAGACTTGGAAACCCCATCCAACACGACCACATCCCTGCCTGATTTTTGGGAGAACTTGAATTTAAAATTGACGGACACCTCATCCCGGACCACCTCCGAAACCCGGTCTAGCCGGTCCAGGGCCTTGACCCGTGACTGAACCTGGTTGGACTTGGTAGCCTTGGCACGGAATCGCTCAATAAAGCGTTCCGTTTGTTTGATCATCTGCTGTTGGTTCTCGTAGGCATTTTGCTGAATTTCCTCCCGTGCCACCTTTTCCTTTTTGTAAAAAGCGTAATTACCGGCGTAGCTGGTCAGATTTCCCTGTGATACCTCCACGGTAGTTTCGGTACAGTTGTTTAGAAAGGTCTGATCGTGGGACACCACCATTACAGCTCCCTCATATGCCTTCAGGTAATTTTCTACCCATTGAATGGAAGGTAAATCCAGGTGGTTGGTAGGCTCATCCAGCATTAGCAGTGCTGGCTTTTCCAATAGAAGCTTGGACAACATGACTCGCATTCTCCATCCCCCGGAAAAAGTTTTGAGCGGCCGGCTCAGGTCTGCTGTTTGAAAACCAATACCTTCCAGTACTTCTTCTGCCTTGGCTTTGATGGTATAACCTTCATTGGCCTCAAACCGTTCTTGCAAATGCGCCAGCTTTTGTAGGATCTGATCCGAATAGTCCGTTTCCATCTGTTTCAATACCCTGTCGATTTCCTCTTGCAAGGAAAGGGTTTCCTTAAAAGCTTCCAGGGCCACATCCAGGATGCTGTCATCCGACTGGAATGAAAGCAAGTCCTGGTTCAAAAAACCAACACTGCAGTCTTTCGCCTTTTGTATTTCACCGCTGCTTGGCTGCAAATCCCCATCGATGATTTTGAGCAGGGTGGATTTACCAGTTCCGTTTAAGCCTACCAGTCCAATTTTGTCTTTCGGCTTGATATGTAAGGAAGCATTTTCATACAGGGGGCGACCCCCAATGTAATAGGATAGATTATTGATGGATAACATGCTGCAAAATTAAGAAATCTATGTGGTAAATGGCAGCAATGCAAAAAAGGATTTTACACCGCAGTATTTTTAGTGGAATAAAGTCAACTCAAAGCCCACGTTATCTACCCCTTTTGGAGGAAGGGATTGAATGCCCACTTTTTCCTGAAAATTACCATTGTGCGTGAGGGTATCTGCAATTCCGTTCCAGGGTTCTATACAGACAAACCCCGCATCCTGCTGTTTGGTCCAAAGACCGAGCCAGCGAAACTCCTCAAATTCCATCGCATATCCTTTTCCTGTTTTTCGGCTGCGTATGGAAACGGAAGTCACCGGACCCACGTCTGCAATTAAGGCATCGTTTTGAAACCATCCCCAATCTAGATTCAGTTTTCCATTTTGGAGTGGGAGTGTTTTTCTCTCGGAACCGATCAATCCCTTTTCGAGGACATACAGGGATAGGGAAGAAAGGTCTTGTTGCCCAAAATCCAGTTGGTAGTCTTCAAGGGATTCTTTTTGGGGTTCGAGCGGACAAGCAAATCCTGGGTGAGCCCCAATGCTGTACCAAAGTGCCTCATCAGCGGAGGGATTAATGACCCGGTAATCTACCCGCATACCAGTATCGCTGAGGGTGTACCTGATTTGTAGTTCGAAAGCAAAGGGATAGACTTGCAGGCTGGTTGCATCCGATTTTAGGGATAATAGCAGGCTATCCTGAGATTGGTCCAGCAGCGAAAACACCCGGTCCCTGGCAAAACCATGCTGCGTTAGCGAATAGGACTTGCCACGAAAGGTATACCGATCGTCCTGAAGTCGCCCCACGATAGGAAAAAGTACCGGGGAATGCCTGCCCCAAATGGAGGGATTAGCTTGCCAAAGGTATTCAAGCCCTTGAAAGCAGAGTGAGGTACACTCGGCACCTAAGCTGGAAAACCGGGCTTCTACGGACCCTTTTTTTAGGTAAAACGATTTAGGGGAAGTCATGAGCTGGTTAAAATCGTAAATTTTCTGTTCAAAAAAAAACCTTTCCTGAAAAAGGAAAGGTAGGGTGCGCACGAGAAGATTCGAACTTCCACACCCGAAGGCACCACCCCCTCAAGATGGCGTGTCTACCAGTTTCACCACGTGCGCAAATTGGAGATGCAAAACTAGTAAGATATCGCTATCGTTGCAAACAAATGGGAAGACAAATTTAATGAGCCAGTACGGTGAATTTTTGGTGTTCGGTGCAATACCTGCACCTTCAACCCGGTTCCAAATGGAAATCGGAAAATGCTATATCGGAAATGGAGACCCATTTAAGGGAGGTAAGGAAATTGAAGGGTAGGGATTATCCATTTATTGGATATTGAAAACGGGGAGGAAATTACTTCTTATTCTGATCCTTATCTTCAGCTCTTTTTTTTGATTTTCGCTCTTTTTGAGGCTTTTTTTTATTTTCATCGAAATGTACCCCATCGGTTTCCATATCGGAGATGCTGCGCTTAATGGGACCCTTTCGTTTTTTATTTTTTTTTGTCGGGTAGTCTGCTTCCTCAAGCAATGAACTGAGCGCATTGAACAAGGCCGCTCGGGTAGGACCAGAGGCCGGTTCATATTCATAGGGTTCTTCCTCCATGCGACTGAATTCCCGAACAGAGGTGACTATAAAAACCACAAAGGAGATCACCACTACGATTGTCAATATGATTACGTCTGCGTTTTCCATTTTATCTTTTCATATTAAATAGTATCAAAAAACCCAATATGGTCGGGCACCACAACCCTATGAAAATGGCTTTGAGGGGTTCTCCGACAATGAGGAAGTAGTATTCCGATACGCCGATCAGAATCACCACCAATACCATCAGTACTATTTCAGATTTTTTAAACTTCTTCATGAATTTTATTATTGCTTAACAGAGTTGCCGATTACTGAAAAAAATGGCCTGCGGTGCTACGAACGTTCAGACCATTCACTGAAACATTGATAAGAATCAATGTCATCAATTTGATTATCCATGTGACGTTAACACGTTAAACAGCAGAAAGTTTATAGGAGACTGTTTTTGTGCGTTTCGCAATAGCTGTTTGCAGGATAGCTGATCCGAATCGGATTGCTACTGGTGGTCGGTTAAACCTACCTAAAAATTGAAATCTGGCTGGCATTCATACGTTAAAACAAGTACTCCATTTTCACATCACAGCGCTGATAGGTGCCCGGTTCCATGGGTATGTTCCCAAAACCTAACTTTCGGTACAAGGAAATGGCCGGTACAAGGATGGAATTGCTGTATAGCAACACTTTTTGAGCTCCTTTTTCTTTAGCCCAGTCCAGAGCAGCTTGTCCCAGCAGCAGTCCGACCTTTTGGCCGCGGGCTTTGGGAAGTACCCCCATTTTGATCAGTTCGTACTGCCGGTCACCGGTCTTTTTAAGGCCGACCGTGCCTACGATTTCACCCTGCCACTGCGCAAAGAGCACCGCTCCACCCTGGTCGATCAGGGTTTCGCGAGGAGATTGCAGCTGCGCCACATCAAATGGCTCCATGCAAAAATAATGTTCGATCCACTCCCGGTTGATGGATAGAAAATAGGGTGCTAAAGCATCGCTAAAAGGGAGAATTTTGACCGTTTCCATGATCAAAAGTAAGGAAGTTGGATAGCAAAATAAAGTAACTGCCCGGCAGAAATCTAAAAACCCAGATCAAATTGATTGCCGGGCTTGTCTTTGGACTCCAGTTGCAGCAATTTCAATTTTCGCCACAAGCCTCCGGCATAGCCGGTAAGCTCCCCGGTACTGGCAATAATCCGATGGCAGGGGATAATAACCAGAAGCGGGTTGACACCGATGGCCGCTCCTACCGCGCGAACAGCCGTGGGCTTGGCCAGTGATTTAGCAATGTCATGGTATGAAACGGTGTGTCCAAAGGGTACTTTGTTTACTTCCATCCAGACTAATTTCTGGAATGCGGTTCCACCGATTCCCACAGGGATATCAAAAACGGTAAGTTTCCCCTTGAAATAAGCTTCCAGTTGGGCCATGATGTCTAGAAAAAAGGGGGAATCGGCTTTTTCAGACACCTCGTCTTCCGTGAAATGAGAGGACAAGAGAAAACCCTCCTCGGCAATGAGACGGATATTACCTAAGGGAGATGCCATTACCACTGTTTCTTTCATATCCTCTACAACTTTAAAACCAAAAACAAGGTTTAACCCTAACTGAGGCAGCGACCTGCTGCTGTACTTTCCAATGAGATAATCGTTGCCCTGCCCTGTTTAGATTAAAAATACATGCGTCTATCGATGCATATACGATATGACACCGGGATTAGGGATGAGCATTTTTAACAGGTTTCGGCAGAAAATGTTGCCGGAAATTAATCATCGATGGGTTTTCGATGACGTAAAGGTAGGTTTAATTTCAATTTATACCAACTAATCGGACATCATACCATCATCATGCGGTACTTCCATACTTCCCGCACGGCATCGGCGGCGACCTCGAAAGGTTTGTAAAGAGGGTTACTAGAACAGAGTAGGAGTTGCCTTTTTTCTCTTAATAGGTTATAAGCCAGTTTGAAGGTAACGCCGTCCTGGGCCGTGACCACTACGTATTTCTCTCCATCCCGGATCTCGGTCCAGTCATCCATGTACTCACAAACAATCCAGGATCCGTCAGGAATAGGCTCCATGGAGTCTCCATCTACCTGAAATACCCGGTATTTTTTATCCTGGGGCAAGAAAGGGAGTTGAAACCTGGGCAGCTCCCCAATAAAATCCGGATCCGAAAAACCGGCCAAATAGCTAGCCTTCGCTTTCTGGGAAACCACCTCTATCAGCTCCCTTCCGCTGGCATCCACCGTGGTCGCTAAAATCCGTAATTCCCGGCCTTTCAGGTAACGGCTTGTTTCCAACACTTCCATGAGGCGGTGGGCCGTATATTTTTCGAGGTTTTCTTTCAGCATCAGATCCACGGATACTTCCAGGTATTCACAAATGCGAACCAGCGTATCCAGCGGCGGGCTCACGTTCAGCTCATACCCTGCCAGCTTCGAACGGCTAATACCCAAGCCTTCGGCCATGATGGATTGGGTCAGCCCTTTTCTTTTGCGCAGGAATTTGATATTCACATGCAGGTACATGGGTAAATTTTTTAAGCCAGGGATGAACAAATATAAAACATTATGTTTAAATTATAAACATAAAATTGTCAATAATATTAACATTTCAATGCTGGTAAAGAAAGGGGAAGAGGATACGGGAAATAAGCGGAATATTGTGCACCTGGACCTGGACAGTTTTTTTGTATCAGTAGAGCGGTTGTATGACAATCGCTTAGAAGGAAAACCTATTTTGATCGGTGGTTCGGGAGACAGGGGTGTGGTGGCTTCCTGCAGCTATGAAGCCAGGAGGTTTGGGATCCACTCGGCCATGCCCATGCGTACCGCCCGGCAACTATGTCCGGAGGCATTACTGGTTCGGGGTGATTTTGCCCGGTACAGTCAAAAGTCACATGAAATCACTCACATCATACGTGAAAGCGTACCGCTTTTTGAAAAGGCGTCTATCGACGAGTTTTATGTGGACTATACCGGCATGGACCGGTATTTTGGTTGCTTTAGAATGGCCAGCGAATTACGACAAAGAATCATTCAAGAAAGTGGTCTGCCCATTTCGCTCGGGCTTTCAGCCAATAAAACCGTATCCAAAGTGGCTACGGGAGAGGCCAAGCCCAACAACGAAAAACAGGTACTCCACGGCGAGGAAAAGCCCTTTCTGGCTCCCCTTTCAGTGCGTAAGATTCCGATGATTGGGCGGCAGACTTCACATAGCCTGTACAATATGGGCGTAAAAAAAATCCATACGCTACAGGCCATGCCAGCCGAACTATTGGAATCGGCGTTTGGCAAAAACGGGCTGCTCATCTGGGAAAAGGCAAACGGCATCGACCGCTCTATCATAAGGCCTTATTCGGAGGCCAAATCCATCTCCTCTGAAAATACCTTCGAAACCGATACCATCGATTTAGGCGTGCTGGAAGCCACGCTGACGGCCATGACCGAGCAGCTTACCGGTAAATTACGCCGGCAGCAAAAACTCGCTTCTACCGTGGCTGTCAAGATCCGCTACTCAGACTTTGACACGCATACGGTGCAGCGTCAGGTGCCCTATACCGCAGCAGACCACAGTCTGCTTCCGGTGGTCAAAGCCCTTTTTCACCAATTGTACCAGCGGCGTTTGTTGATCCGCCTGATAGGCCTGCGCTTCAGCGGCCTGGTTCACGGAAACTACCAGATTAACCTGTTTGAGGACACCCAAGAGCGCATATCCCTTTATCAGGCGCTTGATCGAATCAATGGAAAATACGGGGATAAAACCGTTTGCCGGGCAGTAGGCATGCAGGTGGGAAGCAGGCGGTTTAATCCGTTTAACGGAAAGGAAATTTGAATGATTGGGATTTTTGATTTTAATATTACCGGCTTCATCCCGGTCCCCATCGGTCGATAAAAGCATTCTTGCCGAAAAAATAATTCCCAATTAGCAACCGGTTGTCCCTGTCGATGGTTTTGGAAAAACGCTGAGAAAATACGCTCCATTTATCGACGCTGAAATAAAAATCGCCGTCACCGATCCGGTGACGGCGTCAAAAATGCTATTGACCTTGTCCCAGGGAATAGGCCTTTTGCCCGTCGAAGGCATAGAGGTTTTCGGTTTTGATTACTTCCACGTCTTTTTGGATGGCATGGATTAGTAGCTCGGCTATTCCAATCGCGGATTTGGCGGTAGCTGCTATCAGTTCAAAACGGCATCTCCAATGATCTGTGCAAAAGGTTTCTTCAAAACCCTCAGGCCATACCTTTACACCCCGGTTGGTGATCATCGTGAGTTGGTAGGCGGGATGTAGCTCCTGTATTTTAGCCGCCAGTTCGTCGGGATCGCTGCCCTTCCAATCAATAAAGAGGTCTACCCCCTGTAGTGTTTTTTTGCCCGCGGCCATTCGTTGGTAAGGAGGAAGTTGGATCCTTACCTCTTTGGCATAGGAAACCGGCTTGAGTTGTTTGGGCGATTTCCCCAATCTTTCGATCACCGCCCTACCAAAGTCGCGGGTGCCGACTTTTTGTTTACTTAGCCCGGGACGGAAGATTTCCTCTGTGTGTATACCTTCCTCCAGGGTACAGGACCAGGCATTTTTGATGGTTTCGGCTACTTCCGACTGTCCGATGTGATTGAGCATGAGAATCGCACCGCGCAATAGTCCGGAGGGATTTGCCAGATTCTTGCCCGCCAGTGGGGGAGCCGAACCGTGTATGGCCTCAAACAGGGCGCATTTTTCCCCGATATTAGCCGATCCTGCCAGACCGACGGAACCCGATAATTGAGCGGTGATGTCGGATACCACATCGCCATACAGGTTGGGCATGACCAGTACGTCAAACATTTCCGGTGTATCGGCGAGCTGGGCAGCTCCGATATCGATGATCCAATTGTCGGATTCGATGTCCGGATATTCCAGGGCGATTTCTTTGAACAGACGGTGAAACAATCCGTCGGTCAGTTTCATAATGTTGTCCTTGGTGAAGCAACTTACTTTCTTGCGCTGATAGTGCCGGGCGTATTCGAAGGCATACCGGATAATGCGTTCGCATCCGGGGCGGGTAATGAGTTTCAGGCATTGAACCACCTCGTCTGTTTGCTGATGCTCAATGCCCGCGTAGAGATCCTCTTCGTTTTCACGAATTACCACCAAGTCCAGCTCCGGGTGTTTGGTAGGAACGAAGGGATGAAAACTTTTACAGGGCCTGACGTTGGCAAAAAGTCCCAGGCTTTTGCGAAGGGTAACATTCAGGCTTTTGTACCCGCCTCCCTGTGGCGTGGTCATCGGAGCTTTAAGAAGCACCTTGTTTTTGCGGATACTTTCCCAGGCTGCCTTGCCAATACCGCTGCTGTTTCCGGCCAGGTACTCCTTTTCGCCCATTTCTACCGATTCCCACTTTACTTTTGCTCCTGCCGCCTGCAATACTTGCAGGGTGGCCTCCATGATTTCCGGTCCAATACCGTCTCCATGGGCGACACTAATTGATTGCATGTGCGTTTATTTTTGATCCGGCACAAAAGTAAAGCGGAATATTTATTAATTTTTATTTATGTTTATTATAAAAAGCATAATTTAAATTTATATTTAAATCACCGTTCCCTGCATATGACCGGGAAATTTTGGCGTTCAGCACTGAAAGAAATGACGGATTAGCGTAGGCCTGCGTTGATGGTATCCAGTGTTTTTTGACCCGGGCAAAGGCTTTTTTCGTTCAGGCGGTTCAATGCCGTATCCGTCGTGTTCAGGATTTTGTGCAAATCCCCATATCCGGTATGAATGTACAGCAAACCGGTGAGGATTTCGTTTTTCGCACGTGCCTGCTGCATGGCATTAACGGCGGAAAGCCGGTCTTCGGGGTCCCAATCCGGAGCCAGCTTGTGGAGACTCATGACTGACCCATCGTGAAGCGTTACTGCCGTGTCCGTTCCCTCGGCATAGCTTGCTTGAATGGATTTTTCCTGGGGTACAAAGTCCGTCTTTCCCGTGGCATGCATGTGCTCCCTCACGTAATCGTAGGATTTGGTGGATCCGGGATTATTGTTGAAGGTGACACAGGGCGACATCACGTTGATAAAGGCCAGTCCCTGGTGTTGGATGGCGGCTTTGATGAGAGGAACCAGTTGCTGTTTGTCTCCGCTGAAACTTTGGGCAACGAAGGTGGCACCTAAATCCACCGCCAGGCTGGCGAGATCTACCGGCTGAAAGGGGTTGATGTGGCCAGATTTACTAGCCGACCCCACGTCTGCCGTGGCCGAATCCTGTCCTTTGGTCAGGCCGTAGCAGCCGTTATTCATCACGATATACACCATGTTCAGATTTCGGCGGATGGCATGGACGAACTGGCCCATCCCGATCGAGGCGGTGTCCCCATCACCGGAAACGCCAAAGTACACCATGTTTTTATTGGCCATATTGGCTCCGGTGGCTACGGACGGCATTCTTCCATGCACGGAATTAAACCCGTGGGAATTTCCCAGAAAATAAGCAGGGGTTTTGGAAGAGCAGCCGATTCCGGAGATTTTTGCTACCAGATGGGGTTCAATGGCCAATTCGAAACAGGCCTGCACGATGGTAGCGCTGATGCTATCATGTCCGCACCCGGCACATAGGGTGGAAATGCCGCCCTCATATTCTTTGAGGGTGTACCCCAGTTTGTTTTTAGGTAAGCGGGGATGTCTAAATAAGGGTTTCAGATAGGTCATGGGGCACAGCGTTTTTTTGTTTTAAATAATCGGCGATTTTCAGAGCGATCTGGTCGGCAGTAATGGGCATGCCATCGTAATTCAGAATCGATACCAGCCGATGGGGATCGTGTTGCATCTCCTGAATGAGCAGACTGCGCATTTGTCCGTCCCGGTTTTGTTCGATGACAAATACCAGTTGGTGGGAGTGGATAAAGGCCTCCGTTTCTTTTCCGAAGGGGAATGCCTTGATGCGCAGGGCATCCAATGGGATTTCCCTGGCGGCCAGCAGGTCACGTGCCTCTTCTGAAGAGAAGGCAGACGTTCCAAAAAACAACATGCCCCAATCGCTTTGGTTTGTTTCCTGATACAGTTGAGGTTTCGGTACGAGTGATTTGGCGGTTTCCCATTTTACCAGCAATCGGTCCATATTTCTCTTGTAGGCCGCACTGTCCTCGGTATAGACGGCATACTCGTCCCGGGAGGTTCCCCGGGTGGTAAAAGCACCTTTGGTGGGGTGGGTGCCCGGATACGTGCGGTAGGGAATCCCATCTCCTTCCTGGTCCAGGTAACGGCCATAACGGCCCATGGCATCCAGCTCTTCTTTATTCAGTACCTTTCCCCGGTCGTATTTCCGGTCCTTTTCCCATTGAAAGGGTTCACTCATGTGGTCGTTCATACCCAGGTCCAGGTCAGTCATCAGGATGATGGGCGTTTGAAGGCGATCTGCCAGGTCAAAGCATTCCGCTGTCATCTCGAAACATTCCTTTGGGGTGGAGGGAAAAAGCAGGGGATGTTTGCTGTCCCCGTGCGATGCATTGGCAGCAAGGGTGATATCCGATTGTTGGGTTCGCGTGGGCATACCCGTACTAGGGCCTGCTCGTTGCACGTCTATAAGTACGGCAGGCACTTCGGCAAAATAAGCCAGACCGATGAATTCGTTCATCAGGGAAACCCCAGGTCCGCTGGTAGCGGTAAGCGCCCTCGCTCCATTCCAGTTAGCCCCGATTACCATACCCATGGCGGCTAGTTCATCCTCCGCCTGCACCACGGCGTATTGGTTTTTGCCTGTTATCGGATCGACCCGGTACTTGGAAGCATATTTTTCGAAGGCTTCTGCAACCGAAGTGGAAGGTGTAATGGGATACCAGGCCATCACCGTGGCACCGCCATAAACGGCACCCAGACCGCAGGCGGTATTGCCATCCACCATGATTTTATTTCCGATCAAATCCCGTCTCTCCAGATAAAAATCCAGGGGGTAATCAAAATGCTCCCGGGCATAGTCCATGCCCAGCTTCAGAGCCTTCAGATTGGGGGCAATGAGTTTTTCCTTACCGGCAAACTGTTCTTTCAATAGGGTTTCCAATACCGAAAACTCGATTTGCAGTAAAACCGCCAATGCGCCTACGTAAATAATATTCTTAAATAATTGTCGCTGCCTGGGGTTGCTGAATTGTTCATTGGCTAGTTCCATCATGGGTACACCCAGGTAATGAATGTCATCCCGGATTAGGTCCGGAGCCAGTTTTTTGGTGCTGTCGTACATCAGGTAACCCCCTTCGCGCACACTGGTAATGTCCTGTTTCATGCTTTGGGCGTTTACGGCCACCAGCAGATCGATTCCTTCCCTTCGTCCCAGGTATCCTTTTTCGCTTACCCGTACCTCATACCAGGTTGGTAATCCCTGAATGTTGGAAGGGAAGATATTTTTGGGAGTGACGGGGATGCCCATTCGAAAGATGGCCTTGGCAAATAGAAAATTGGCACTGGCCGACCCGGTTCCGTTGACATTGGCAAATCGGGCTACAAAATCATTTACCCGCGCCTCCGGTCGGGGGAGAGAACTGGAAATAGTCATACGTTTTCTGCTTTGGTAACACTATAGAAAAATTGCTGCATGTCCCAGGCAGAGGTGGGACACCTTTCGGCGCAAAGGCCGCAATGCAGGCAAACGTCCTCATCCTTTACCATTACCCTTCCTGTTTTTAAGGTTTCGGAGACCAGAATGTCCTGGGATTTATTCTCGGCGGGAACAAGGAGCTTTTCCCGGAGTCGGTCTTCATCCGCTTCATTTCCGGTAAAAGTAATGCAGGAAGTGGGACAGATGTCCATACAGGCATCGCACTCAATGCAACGGTCGGCAGTAAAATCGGTTTGCACATCGCAGTTCAGACAGCGTTGGGCTTCTTTGTAGCCAGTAGGAGGGTCAAATCCCAATTCCACCTCTTTTCGTCTATCTACTAACGTGATGGATTTTTGGGCCTGAGGAACCAGGTAGCGCTGGTCTATGGTAACCGGACTGTCGTAGCTCCATTCGTGAATGCCCATCTTGGTACTGAATAGGTTGGTGTAGGGAGCTGGTCTTTGGTGAAGGTCTTTTTGCTGACAAAACTGGTGCATGGATACGGCTGCCTGATGGCCATGAGCCACGGCCGTGATTACATTTTCCGGCCCAAAAGCTGCGTCTCCGCCAAAAAACACCTTGGGATGGGTTGACTGAAAGGTGACCTTATCCACGACGGGCATTTCCCATTCGTCAAATTCCAATCCTATATCCCGTTCGATCCAGGGAAAGCTGTTTTCCTGGCCGATGGCGATTAACACCTCATCCGCTTCGATAAATACATCCGGTTCTCCGGTAGGTATGAGTTTTCGTTTACCCTTATCGTCGTAATGGGCCTTTACTCGTTGGAATTTCATTCCGGTTAGTTTTCCGTTTTCCACTTCAAAACTCAGCGGCACGTGGTTGTCCAGAATGGCTACGTCCTCGTGTTGGGCATCTTCTTTTTCCCAGGGGGAAGCTTTCATGTCTTTAAAAGGGCTTCTTACGACCACTTTCACGTGTTCGCCCCCCAGCCTTCTGGAAGTGCGGCAGCAGTCCATGGCTGTATTGCCGCCTCCCAATACGATTACTTTTTTGCCAATTTTATCTACATGCTCGAAGGCCACGCTGGCAAGCCATTCAATACCAATGTGAATGAACGCATCCCCTTCTTTTCTGCCGGGCAGTTTCGGTAAATCCCTTCCTCTGGGAGCACCGGTGCCCACAAAGACCGCATCGTAATTTTGGTCCAATACTTCTTTCAGACTTTCTACATAGGTCATAAATTGGGTGTGAATACCCAACTTTAGAATATACCCCACCTCCTCGTTTAGCACTTCTTCAGGTAGGCGGAAAGCAGGGATCTGACTGCGCATCATGCCTCCACCGGCAATTTGTTCGTCAAATAGATGGATTTCATATCCCAATGGTGCCAGGTCCCGGGCAACGGTCAGGGAAGCAGGCCCTCCTCCAATCAGGGCAATTTTCTTTCCGTTTGCCGGAAAGGGTGCATGTGGCATGAGGGATAGCACGTCCCCTTTTTGGTCGGCGGCTACTCGTTTCAGGCGGCAGATGGCTACCGGTTCTTCTTCCACCCGGCCCCGCCTACAGGCTGGCTCGCAGGGGCGGTCACAGGTTCGGCCCAGAATTCCCGGGAACACATTGGATTCCCAATTGATCATATAGGCTTCGGTGTACTTTTCTGCGGCAATTTTACGGATGTACTCCGGCACCGGGGTGTGCGCCGGACAAGCGTACTGGCAGTCCACCACTTTGTGGTAATACTCCGGATCGCGGGTATCGGTAGGTTTCATGGCATTCTGGGTTTATTCTTCTTTCTACTTATCGCAGAATAATTTTGTAAAATAAAGTCATCAAAACAAATGAATGACCAAATAATTTGTTCAGACTCCTAATTGACGGGTGTGAGGGCTGATTTTTTATTTTATAACTTCCTTAAAAAGGACTAATTTTGGCTGGCAGAAAAATGGCA
The DNA here is from genome assembly GCF_010119245.1 of Cyclobacterium salsum. Lineage (GTDB taxonomy): Bacteria > Bacteroidota > Bacteroidia > Cytophagales > Cyclobacteriaceae > Cyclobacterium > Cyclobacterium salsum. The sequence goes on along the minus strand of NZ_WNKG01000009.1, from coordinate 75,171 downwards.
TATGACGCTGGATAATTGGAATCAGAAACTGGGCAGTAAATTGCCCGCCGGATCGGTAGCTTATTGCTTTTCGTTGTGGAAAGAAGATCCATTTGAACTGGTAATTAGCCGGTCCAGGTCTTCCAAATTGGGAGATTTCCGGTATAGAAAGGACCAAAAGACTCAAAAGATCACGATCAATCACGATCTGAATCCCTATCAATTTTTGATTACCCTGATTCATGAAATTGCCCATCATCGCGTATTTCGAAACTTTGAGCGTCGGGGAATCAAGCCTCATGGTCCGGAGTGGAAGCGGACTTTTCGGCTTTTGATGGAACCCATGCTTGAAATTACCGTTTTTCCCAGAGATGTTTTAATACCTCTTCGACTGCATCTGAAAAATCCTAAAGCCAGCACCGGTGCCGATTACTTTTTGATGAAAGAATTAAAAAAGTATGATACGCTTCCCGGTAAGGTTCCGGGGCTACTCCTGGGGGACCTGAAGCCGGGAACTACTTTTGGGTTAAAACGAAGGGTTTTTGAAAAGTTGGAAACCAAGCGAAGCAGGGTGCTGTGTCTGGAGCGGTCCACAGGGAGAAAATACCTGATCTCCCGTCATGCCGAAGTGACCCTGGTGGAGGAAGGTCCGGAGGAGCCCTTTTAGTCCTGCCGGCTGCCGGGCAGTTGGTTTCGGGCATTGATGCCCAGGGTTTTTAATTTTTCCGCCTGAGAAACCAGGTTTCCTTTGCCGGTTTTTAGTTGCTTCAGGGCAGTCTGGTAACTTTCCTGCGAGCGGTCCAGGTGGCGTCCGATTTCTTCCAGGCTCTTAAGAAAGGAGGCAAATTTATCAAACATTCGTCCTCCTCTTTCAGCGATTTCCAGGGCATTTTTCGTTTGGTCATCCCGGATCCAAAGATCTTTTATTAGTTTCAGTGCCGCGATCAGGTTACTGCTACTGATGAGCAATACCCGCTTTTTGTAGGCATATTCCCAAAGGCGCTCATCGGCCTGTATGGCAACCATGTAGGCCGCTTCCAGTGGAACAAACATGATTACGAAATCCAGTGCCCGGGCATAAGCTTCGTATTGTTTGGCTGCCAATTGATCAATGTGTGTTTTGATGGCTTTCACATGTTGGTTCAGGAGGCTCTGTTGATCCGCTTCCTTGTCTTCGCTACAGTATTGCTCGTAGGCTAGCAGGGAGACCTTGCTATCGATGATGACCTTTTTGTCATCCGGATAGTGGATGATCACATCGGGCTGCATTTTTTTGCCGTCCATGCCCAGGAGGGGATTGCCCGCCTCATCCCTCAGAAATTCCTGTACGCTATAGTGCCGGTTTTTTTCTAATCCCGAGTTTTGTAATATGGTTTCGAGTATGGCTTCTCCCCAGTTTCCCCTGAGTTTGGAATTTCCTTTCAGGGCGTTGGTCAGGTTTTGGGCTTCCTGGCTGATTTTTTGGTTCAGTTGGGCTAACTCCCGAACCCGGTTTTCGAGTGAAAAGCGCTCCTTAGCCTCCTGGGTGTAGGTCTCCTGCACCTGTTTGCGAAAGGCTTCCAGGTCTTTGCTTAGGGGCTGTAGGATACGGGTAATGTTTTCCTGGTTCTGAAAGGTGAACTTTTTTGATTTTTCTTCCAGTATTCTGTTGGATAGCAATTCAAATTCCTGTTGGAATCGCTTTCCCATCTTTTCCATTTCGGTTTCCTGAAACTGAAGTTTTTCCTGAAGTAGCTTGGCCTGATTGTCCTGGTGTTTTTTTTCCAATTCCTGTTCCAGTTGTTGCCGCTCCATCAGCCTCAGACGTTCTTCCAGTGCTTTGTTTTTGGCGGTAGCTTTGAATAGCAGCCAGGAAAGAACTCCTACTCCGGCCAGACAAAGGAACAACAGGTTTGAAGTTTCCATTATCAGGCTGATTTAGACCTGCGGATCGGGCAAGCTCCGTTGCCGGATGGCTTCGTAAATAGCCACCCCTGCCGCTACGGACACGTTGAGGCTGGCAACCTGACCCAACACAGGTATTTTTACAAATTCATCACAAAGGCCTAATAATTCATCGGATATCCCGTCTTCTTCAGAGCCCATGACCAGTGCAGTTGGTGCCGAAAAATCGGCTTGATAGATCGTTCGGTGAGTTTTTTCCGTGACTCCGACCACGTTTAAGCCCAATTTTTTCAGGTCTTTGAGGGTATAGTACAGGTTTCTGACCCGACTCACAGGGAGAAAATTCAGCGCGCCGGCAGAAGTTTTCACGGCATCCGAACTTATCTGAGCACTACTTTTTTCGGGGATGATGATTCCATGTACCCCGGCGACTTCTGCCGTACGGGCGATGGCACCGAAATTTCTAACATCCGTAATGCGATCCAATAGCAGGATCAGGGGTGCCTGGCCTTTATTGTAGCAGGCATCTACCACATTCTCCCAGGAAGCATAGGAAATGGCACCCATGTAAGCAATTACTCCCTGGTGATTTTTTCGGGTAATCCGATTGAGTTTGGTTTCCGGCACCTTTGTGATGGGGACGTTTTTTTCCCGGGCCAGTGTCACTACTTCCTTTAAAAGGTCACCTTTCAGTTCTTTGTTTACCAGTAATTTATCGATTTCCTGACCGGCGTGAAAGGCTTCCAATATCGGCCTGATTCCAAAAATGTAATCTTTAGGGTTTTCATCTCGGTTGATCAGAAAACCATCCTTCCGTTTCTCCATGCTGTAATGGTTTTGAACCAGATGGGCTGATAGGCCCTTGACCGGTTCAATGTATAATAATTGGGGGTTAACATATTTTTTACTCGCGCAAAGGTAAAGGTTATTTTTGAATTTGAATCCTGTGCCTGATAAACCCAGCTTTCTTTATCCACATCAAAGTACACCTCCTGCGGCGGCCCCATGACGATGTATACCATGCCCCTGTCGGTGGCCCAGCCTTCCTTAAAATCAGTAAATAGGATATTGGCAAACTCCACCTGTCGAAAGTATTCTTTAATCAAGGTTTTGGCAGTTTCCTCATCCCGGGTCATCCGTATCCAGTATTCGTCCAGTGCTGTTTTTTTGTTTTCGGCTTCCAGCAAGGTCTCGTGCTCCTTTCGGGTGGATATGTAGGTGACCATTTCGATCATTTCTTCCCAGGTAGCTACCCGGGGAAAGGTCTTGTTAACCGTCTTTATTAGCAGGCCCGTCGGCGAACTGGTATCTCCCTGGATGAAGTAATATCCGGACTTATCGAAAGGAACGGGCACATTCACCAAAAAACTACCTTCGTCCATTACTTCTGTTTCTCTGGGCACTTCGGGAGCTTTGGTTTCCATGGGAGGCAAGGGAAGTGGGAATTCCTGAGGATAGTAATACCGATGTAAGTTGACACCCTGTTCTTTCCTGAATAACAAGGACTCGTCTACATTCAGAAAATTCTGATCAAAGGGGATGTCATTCCCAAAATAAGCACCAAAATCAGGCTGCTCGGGCACAAATGGACTTATAAGGTCGGCGTGATAGACGTATTGGTCCTCTTGCCGGGTATCCTGCGCCTGGAACACTACGTAGGCTGCTTCCTGAGAAGCAGGTATTTCCACGGTTTCTTCAAAGTAGAAATGCCGGTCTGTATCGGCTTTTAGCAGGTCCCTGTCCAAGGCAATGATCTGTTCGTCCGAAATCTCCTGTTCGAATCCCCCGACAATAGCATACGAAAACAAGTAATCCTCAAAATTGGGTTCTTCCTCAATTTTTTCAACGACCATTTGTAGGGTATAGGTTCTTTCGGCCGTTTTTATGGGGATTACTTTTAATGAAATCCGGGAATACCTGGAATACCGTAGGCTTTGGTTAATACTTTGAAGGTTGTTTTGTGCATGTGCGGAGAGGGTGAAGAAGCAACATACAGCCAAACATGCAATAATGTTTCTCATGAGCAATGACTTTGTTATTTCCATAGTTGGTTTAAAAATTAACCTTAATTTTGTTCAAAATAAAGAAATTTTAAATGGCTACCTATACAACGGAAATTACTTCCGATAAGTTGATAAGTGATAACCCCATACATCAACGCCTATTCAAAGCCTACATTGTGGCCAAATCCTACGTTTCCGGCCATTTGCTGGAAATCGGATGCGGTGAAGGCAGGGGAGTGGCGGCCCTGGGACCCTTGGTCGATACGTATCATGGGATTGACAAGATAGGAGAAATTTTAGACAGGTTAAAAAAGAAATATCCTGATTATACCTTTGAGCAAGCCCATTTGCCTCCCCTTTCCACTTTGCAGGATGCTTCCTTTGATTCGGTAGTCAGTTTTCAGGTCATTGAACACATTGAGGATGACCGCTGGTACCTGGAAGAAATATACCGTGTGTTGAAGCCAGGCGGTCGGGCCTTGATTTCGACCCCTAATATTCGATTTTCCCTTTCCAGAAACCCCTGGCATATCCGAGAATACACGCCGGACCAATTAAAGGAACGCTGTGCGGCGATATTCGATGTGGTGGAGGCCAAAGGCATTGGAGGAAATGATAAGGTTTGGCAGTATTACGATGCCAATAAAAACTCCGTAGAAAAGATCACCCGTTGGGACTTCCTTAACCTTCAATACCGTTTGCCAGCCAGCCTTTTGAAAATTCCGTACGAACTAGCTAACCGGTTTAACCGAAACAAATTGCACCAAAGTCAAGGGAAAGCGGTGGAAGAGATTAGCCATGAAGATTACCTATTGGTAGACGATCCGGAAAAGGCGTTGGATCTTTTTTATATCCTTTATAAAAAGCCGAAAACGGAAAGCTAGGCGATGCCTTTTTTACAAACAGAGTAAACCGGTACAGTCACTTTCCGCGTGTAATCCTATGAGTCGTTTCAATACCACAAAGGGAAGGGCTATCTGCCCTTCCCTTTGTGCTTATTATCAAATAGAGCACTTTATTGCCCTCACCTCATTGCATCTGAAGCAGCAGTCGAATGGAGCCTATCGTTACCTTCGCTGCAGGCGGTTGCTATCATTTCCAAAGAGCCGTTCAAATTCCACCTGAAGTTGATCCGCTTTTTCCTCATATCCCTGTTCCCTAAGAAGGCGGATAAAATAGTTGAGCATCTCCATGGAAATAGACGCTTCCCGGTCCATAGCTCTTTCGGTTTCCTGATAAAAATCCAACATTTCTATGGATCGTTTAGCCATTTCATTGACCACATGTAAGGCTTCTTCCTCCATTCCCAATTCTAACAGAAGTGGTACGGACTGCCCGCTGGCCAGGTCATAAGGAATGGCCTCATGCGGAAATTTTTCCAGGCTTAATCGCATAATGTCCTCTGCTCTTTGCAAGTCCTTTTCATCCATTAAGGCAATGGTGATGCTGTTTAACACACTCCGGTGATTGGAGGTAAAGCGTCGGAACTCATCATCGAAATAGTTATCGGGATTATTCATACCCCGGAAGGCAAAATTCTCCATGACATTTTCATAGGCCAGTTCCGTATTTACCAGTTCTTCCTGATTATCTGGTTTTTGGATGGGTAGAAGCCGATAGGTAAGTCCTTCCATGACCACATGCTGGCTCATGTCAAAGCCGATCGTGGCCAGGGAGGTGTTGTTAAAGTAAATGGGGCGTTCCCAGTTATTTGTGGCAATCAGATCGAGCAGCATAAGTGTACCTTTGGTGACATAATTGCCGCGAAGCCGAATATTTAGCTGGGGGATCCTCAGGTTTCTAAATGCTTCCGGAACGACATCCAGTGAATCTACCCGATTCTGGTTGATGGGTAGGGTCAGGTTTCGGGAAGGCACGGTATTGATGTTGCTTGCTCGACTATTGGAAAGTTTAAGCAATTCGCTATTATTTTTCAGCAATTTCAGATAGTCCACCAATGGTAAACTTTCCAGACGATCGGTAATGTAGAGGACATCATTCGTGCCTTTTTTGTAATTATCAAATTGCAGGGTAAAGTCCAGTGCTGCAGATTCATTAACTGGCCGGGCCATCTGCTTCACGTACCAATCCGTGTCAAAATAACTTAGTACAATGACCCGCACATCTGTTCTGAATCCTTCTACCTCCTGTACGTACCACAGGGGAAAGGTGTCATTGTCGCCACCGGTAAATAGAATGGCATTCGGCTCACAAGAAGCCAGAAAATTTCTGGCAGCATCTACGGAGAAATACCTATCAGAGCGATCATGGTCGTTCCAATTTTCTCCGGCCATCAAAATGGGTATCGGCAAGGTGATCAGTGCCGCATACATGCCAGCCATTGCCAGGCCTTTTTTCAGTTTCAGTAACTGTTGCCGGATGGCCAGTACCCCAAAACCCATCCAAATGGCAAATGCATAGAACGAGCCCACGTAAATATAATCCCTTTCCCGCGGTTCTACCGGAGGGGAATTAAGGTAAAGGACCAGTACCGCCCCCATCATCAGAAAGAGCATTAGGGTAAGGTAAAAGGATTTGGGATCCATTCTGGCCTGAAAAAACATGCCGATCAGCCCTAATAATAAGGGAAGCATGTAATAGTTGTTATGCGCCTTGTTGTTTTGTATGTATTCGGGAAAATCCGTCTGAATACTGGAAAAGATACTCAAATAGGGAGCATCACTGAAGTCACTCTCCCGGCCACTGAAATTCCACATAAAATACCGCCAGTACATATGGCCCAGCTGGTGGTCTATCATAAAATAGATATTGTCAAAAAAGGTAGGATCCTCGCCTTCTCTCAAACCAAGCTTCGAGCGATAGAGCTGCTTGTGCCGTTCCTGGGTAGAATAAATTCGGGGCAGGATGGTTTTTTTCTCCGGTTCGTAAATGTTTTCCAATTGATAATCGACGACCTCGTATTTTTCATCTCCTTTCGCATAGACGGGTTCTCCCTCGACCTGATCGATGACTTCTGCTGTGAAATATTGCCCGTGAAGCAGTGGCCGGTAACCATATTGCTCCCTTTTGAGGTAGCTGACAAAACTGATGATATCCCGGGGGTCATTTTCGTTGATAACGGTATCAGCGTTAGCCCTAATGACGATCAGGGCATAGGACCCGTATCCGATAAGGATAAAAGTCAGGGAAATCAAAATAGTATTTAAAATTACCTTTTCTCGCTTATAAGAATAGAGTAGGGCATAGGTCAATCCACCTAGAAACAAAATCGTAAAGAAAATAATCCCGGATCCGAATGGCAGGCCAAGACTGTTCACAAAAAATATTTCGATGGACCCCGCAATGCTGGGTAGTCCGGGAATAATAATATTATTAATGATAACCAGGGCCACTCCTCCAAGGAGAAAGGCGATAATACCTCCCTTTAAGGTGTGCTGCTTGTATTTTTTGAAATAGACTACCAGCGCCAGTGCAGGTAGGGTGACCAGGTTTAGTAGATGGACACCAATGGATAGACCCACCAGGTAGGCAATGAAGATCATGTACTGGTTTTCTGCCCTTGGATCCCTGATCACGTCCCATTTTAGAAAAGCCCAGATGACTATCGCGGTAAAAAAGGAAGACATCGCATATACCTCTGCTTCTACCGCGGAAAACCAAAAGCTGTCTGAAAAGGTATAAGCAAGGGCACCAATCAATCCAGCACCCATTAAAGCGATTGTTTGTTCTTTAGCCGGTTCGGTTTCTGCAGAAATCCCGTACAGCTTTCTTCCCAGAAGGGTAATTGTCCAAAAAAGAAATAAAATGGTAAATGCAGAAAAAAGCGCACTTCCCACATTCATCCAATAGGCCACATCCAAGCCCTCTCCAAAAGCCAAAAATCCGAACATGCGGTAAATTAGCAGGAAAAAGGGAGCACCCGGGGGGTGCGGAACCTGGAGTTTATACGCCACAGCGATGAATTCACCTGGATCCCAAAAACTTGCCGTTTCCTCTATGGTTAACAAGTAGGTGATAAATGCAATCAGGAAGGCGGTCCAGCCCGTTAGGTTATTTACCTTGGAATATGTAGGCATGTGAATGGTTTGTATTTGAAAAGCGAAAATAAAAAATTTATCAGTAATAAAGGATGATTTAACTTAATTTAAAGATTTGAGCGGTGCGCGGACCTCTCTATTGATGGTGTATCCGATCAAAAAATAAAATATTTTATTTTATTTTGATGGCTACGATTCCAAATAAAATTTTATAATTAGGTGTTTTTTTAAGTTATTAACACTTAAAATATAGAAAATTCCGGCTGAAAAGTTAGTAGAAACGCATGGCTCGGCTGATTGCTCCTATTTAAAAATACAGATTTTTAAAATATTTTTTATGTATTTTAAATACAATAAAATGATTTTTAAATTTTTTTATTTACCTTTACATCATCATAAAAAAAGCAGCAGAAAATTTTTGTTTTATGAAAAAAAAGAACAGCAAAAAATTAAAAATAGGAATTGTCGGTACGGGAGGTATCGGCAGAGGACTAGCGAAACTGATTTCCCGCAGAGAGGACATGGTACTCTCCGGAGTTTTGACGAGGAGAAGCGGGACGATCGATGATCTTGGGGTCAGTCAGGACTTTTTGACATTGGTTCCTGAAAAGCTTCTGGAATCTTCCGATCTTATCGTTGTTAGCACAGGGGATCCCGTTTATTCTACGGAGGTTATTGACAAAGCGTTTCAATTTGGGTTACCTGTGGTAACCATGGATGCGGACACGCAGGTAGTGACCGGTTCCTGGCTTTCCAAAAGAGGTGTCATTACGGAGGCAAATGGCGACCAGCCGGGTTGTTTGGCAGCCCTGAACAAAGAAGTGGTACAAATGGGTTTTGCGCCGTTGGTCTACGGAAATATAAAAGGGTTTTTAAACCAGAATCCTTCCCTGGAAGACATGTTGTTTTGGGGTCAGAAGCAGGGGTACAGTCTTAGTTCAGTTACTTCCTTTACCGATGGAACGAAATTGCAAATTGAGCAGGCCTTGATTGCCAATGGTTTAGGGCTGGATATAATCCAGCAAGGGCTGGTAGGATACGAAACTTCGGACTTTGAAAAAGGTGCTTTCGCATTGGGAGAAATCGCCCAAAAGGAAAATAAAATTATTAGCGACTACATTATTTCCAGGGAATCCCCTCCGGGTGTATTCATTACTGCCACCCATCAGGAAGACCTGGCCGCTGAGCTGAAAACCTACAAGATGGGTGAGGGGCCTTTCTATTTGTTGTACAAGCCCATGCACCTTTGCTTTTTTGAGATACCAAATAGCATTCTTAATTTGGTCAATCACGATGAAATTTTGCTGGACAATGGGGTGGCACCTACTATTAGCGTGGGAGCGATCGCGAAAAAGGATTTAACCTCAGGTTCGGTAATAGATAAGGGCATTGGTAGCATGGAAGTACGGGGAGAAGCGCTAAAAATCAAAGACTGCCCGGAGCATGTGCCTATCGGCTTACTCAGTAAAGTTCAACTGAAAAGGAATGTTGAACAAGGAGAATTAATCACTTTTGACGATATCAATATACCGGATTCCCTGGCATTGACTGCCTGGAAAAGTACCCTGGCAGAACAGGGTGCCCACAAGGAGCCGGTTAGAAGGTAAGCTGTTAATTTTTTTATCTTATTGCTGTTTACAGATCCATTGGCCAGGATTGCATTTCATGTGATTTTGGTCTAATGGGTCTGTTTTTTCAGCAGTCATTTTTGACACCGTTTTGTTGGTATCATAACAACCTATTCGTTTTTTTAACCGTTTTTGAAAAGAGCGGGCGGTCTTTATGAAAGAGCTCCTTTTTCCGGAATCAAGGGCTTTGTGTTTGCACGCATAAAAAAAATAACCGATTCGAAATTAATTGGAGTTGGCTTTTGTTTACCCTCTTGTGTATACCTGTATGTATTCAGAGCGCATTTGTTAAAATTATCCTGAAATTGAAAGTTTACCCTATTTACCTTACCATAGTCTTGTTGTCAACTGCTTTGCTGTTCGCCTCTCCGGTGCGGGCGCAGATGGAAGCCTTGACTCAAATCGGAGAGCCAAAAAGTTCTTACTTGTTGCTGGATAGGGGCCTGCAATTCCGCATTACAGATGCTGTCAACAGCATGTATAATTTTGACTTTGAGCGTGCTGAGCGCGGTTTTCAGGTGATGCGTTACACCTACCCTGAACACCCGCTGCCCTATTTCCTTATGGGGCTTAGTCAGTGGTGGAAGATTGCGGTGGCCACTGAAAACAAAAGCCACGATGCGCTTTTTCTGGAATACATGGACCGAACTATTGAGAAAGCCGAAGCATTGTTGGATGAGGAGCCGGAAAACAAGGAGGCAGCCTTTTTCCTCGCAGCGGCTTACGGTTTTCAGGGAAGGCTGTATAGCGAAAGGAGGAATTGGACGAGTGCTGCTTTTGCCGGGAAAAATGCCCTTAATTACCTTGAGATGAGCAGAGGGGAAGAGGAGTTGAATCCTGAATTGCTCCTGGGTGATGCCCTGTTCAACTATTTTTCTGTTTGGATACCCGAAAATTATCCCCTGTTAAGACCGGTCATGTTGTTGTTTCCCAAGGGAGATCAGGAGTTGGGGCTGCAACAACTGGAGGAAGTGGCTGAGAATTCGTTTTATGCCAGGGTAGAGGCGCAATATTTCCTTTTCCGCCTGTATGCTTCTGAAGAGAAGGAGCCTTTCAAAGCGCTGGAAATTACTTCCTATTTACACGAAAAATATCCCAACAACCCCTATTTCCATCGTTTTTTTGCCCGACAGCTCTATGCTGTCGGAAGAGCAAAAGAGGCGATGGAAGTTTCCCTGAAAATCCTGGAACGCATAGAAGCAGGCTGGACCGGCTACGAGGCCAACAGCGGTCGGTATGCTTCTTTTTTTGCGGCACAATATTTGGATAGAATGGGGCAGTACGCTACCGCCAAAAAATATTACCTGCAAACAGTGGCCTATGGAGAAGAACTCGATTTTCAGGAAAGTGGATATTATTTGTTTGCCTTGTTGCAATTGGGTAAGATCTCCCTAGAGCAGGGCAACAACTCGGACGCAAAGGGGTTTTTACAATCCGTCAAGCAACATGCGAAACGGAAGCATCCTGCGCATAAGGAGGCAAGAGCCTTATTGAAAAAGAATAAACTTTGACGGTGACTAAACCGTTCTTAACATGACTATTCGAGAGGAACGTTATCTTTTTTAAGGAATTGCAAAACACTGAGAGCAATAATTTTAATTAGATCGATAATTTACTAACAATATTTCGTCCGTACCTACGTTTTTTTCGTAAATGTCTTTAAAATAAATTTAAATTGGATTACCTTTGTACCACATATAATTCGGTAAATTCTTTATAATATGGATAATAGCATTAAAGTTAAATTTGACAAAATCGACCGTAAGATTTTAGAGATCCTTCAAGCGAATGCAAAAATTACGAATGCACAGCTTTCAAAAGATATAGGTTTGTCTCCCGCACCCACGTTGGAGCGGGTAAAAAAGTTGGAGCAATCCGGGATAATTAAAAGCTATCACGCAAAATTGGATCCTGAAAAAATCGGATTGGGAGTAAGTACATTCGTGCTGGTTGGGCTGATAGGTCATAATAAAGGCAATATTGATGCCTTTATGAAAGAAATCGATCAAATCCCTGAGGTGATTGAATGTCACCACATTACGGGAACAGGAGATTTCATTTTGAAAATCATTTCCAAAGACATCAATTCCTATCAGAAGCTGATGTTAGAACAGGTGAGTGAAATCAAAGAAGTAGATTCCATGCAGTCCATGGTTATTCTTTCTACATTCAAGGATAGCAAAGTACTGCCAATTCCTGCATAAGTATTTATTTCACACAAAAATAGACGAAGGGTGGCTAAAGGTCACCCTTTTTTTCATTATGAAAAATCCCTGGACTAAAATTTCGGCGGTAGAAGTATATGACAATCCCTGGATGCAGGTAGAGGAGCATCAGGTACTGGCACCGACGGGTGCCGAAGGCATTTACGGACGGGTGCATTTTAAAAATAGGGCAATTGGGATTCTGCCCCTCGATCAGGATAATCATACCTGGCTGGTAGGGCAATTTCGTTACACACTGGACGAATATTCCTGGGAAATCCCCATGGGAGGAGGACCACTGGAAGAAGATATCCTGGAAAGTGCCAGGCGTGAATTAAAAGAAGAAACCGGCCTTACTGCAGGTAAATGGACCGAACTGATGAAAATCCATACGTCTAATTCCATTACCGATGAGGTAGGGTTTGTATTTATCGCCGAGAATTTAACTGTAGGGGAAACGGAGTTTGATGCCACTGAGGACCTACAGGTTCGCCGGCTACCCTTTAAGGAGGCACTCCAACTGGTAATGCAGGGTGATATTACCGATGCTATCAGTGTTTCCGCCATATTAAAGACGGCAATTCGGTTAAAAATGATTTAGAATTACCAGATGCGTTTGCAGGAATTTAAAGCGGATTTTAGTACGACCTTTTCCCTGGCCTATCCCGTGATGCTAAGTCAATTGGGGCAAGTCATGGTCGGTGTTGCAGATAACATCATGGTAGGGAGGCTGGGTGCTATTCCCCTGGCAGCTGCCTCCCTCGCCAATAGTATCTTTTTCCTGATGCTAATGTTTGGAATAGGGATTTCCATGGCGGTCACGCCCATGGTGGCAGCTGCGGATGGGGAAGGGAAAATAGGAAAAATCGGACGGTTTCTCAGCCATGGGTTTGTTATCAATGGCGTTTCTTCTCTGGTACTGTTTTTGGTCATTTTAGGGCTCTCTCCAGGATTGAGGTGGTTGGGCCAGCCAGAGGAGGTGGTTACGTTGGCCATTCCTTACCTGTTGATCATAACTTTTTCGCTGGTTCCGTTTATGTTTTTTCAGACCTACAAGCAATTTATTGAAGGCCTCTCTCAGACCAAACAGGCTATGTACATTACGGTCTTTTTCAATTTATTCAATGTGGGCTTAAACTGGTTGTTAATATACGGGTACTGGGGCTTTCCTGCGTTGGGACTGAATGGTGCGGGCTGGGCCACGCTGATTTCCCGCATCCTGATGGCAGTGGCCATTTACCTGTACGTGACCCGGTCTGAAAGGTATGCCCGTTTTCTGATGGGTTTTAGTCTGAAAAATCTACGTTTTTCCATCCTAAAACGAATGCTTCGTATAGGCATCCCAACGGGTTTGCAATTCGTATTTGAGGTAGGTGCGTTTAGCACGGCGGCCATCATGATGGGGTGGATTGGTGTTAACGCCCTGGCTGCCCATCAAATTGCCATTAATCTGGCATCCATTAGTTACATGATGGCTTCCGGCTTGTCCGCGGCCGCCATGGTTCGCGTGGGCAATCAGCTGGGAAGGCGGGATATCGGAAAACTGCGACAAGTCGGCTTTTCCATTTTCGGGATGGTTGCGGTTTTTATGCTTTTATTTGGATTGACCTTTCTGCTATTCAGAAATTACCTGCCTCTTTTGTATATTGAGGAGCAGGGAGTGGTGGAAATGGCCGCTAGCCTTTTGGTAGTGGCTGCTTTCTTTCAAATTTCAGATGGCCTGCAGGTAGTAGGGCTTGGTGCGTTGAGAGGGCTTTCCGATGTGAAAGTCCCCACGCTGGTCACCCTGGTAGCCTATTGGGTAATTGGATTGCCGCTGGGTTATTTTCTGTCCTTTCATCTGGGATGGAATGAACTGGGTATCTGGACGGGGCTTTTGACAGGCCTCACCTTGACTGCTGCCATGCTGATTTACCGGTTTCATTCCCTAAGTTTGCGATTGTACCGTCAATCGCAAAGCAAACTTTCCGAATTTGTATAATTCAGAAACCTATAACCTCACATTGTTTATGCAAGCTACTCATTGTTACATTATTACCGGAACGAGTAAAGGCCTCGGTAAAGCATTGGCTGAACGGTTGGCCCGGGATAAGAAAAATTTGGTCATAGGCGTAGCCAGAACTCCTGTGAGCTCAGCAGGAAATTTTCATAGTTTGACCCTGGATCTTTCAGACGCAGACGCCATCTTGGAAAACGAAGCGGCGCTATTTCCGGAGGGTTCCTTTGAAAAAATTTGCCTGATCAATAATGCTGGCTGGATTGGGGATATTGCGCATACCGGATACATAGATCCGGATGCCATCAGCCAAATACATAAGGTAAATGTGATCGCACCTGCGCTGTTAATGAATGCATTTATGAATAAATACGACCGATATCCGGGAGATAAATTGATTGTCAATATAAGTTCGGGAGCGGCCGGAAAGGTAATGGATGGCTGGTCAGGCTATAGCGCTTCCAAAGCGGCCTTGAATCAAATGACGCTGATCGCTCAGGAAGAGTCTGATTTAAAGAAAAGGGGCTTTACCGTTTATGCCCTGTCCCCCGGAATCATTGACACGCCCATGCAGGAAACCATCCGATCGGCCGGAAAAGAGAATTTCAGTAACCTGGAGAAATTTCAGTCCTTCAAGTCTGAGGGAAGCCTCAGTTCACCCGAAGATATTGCCAAAAAAGTAATCTATTTGATGGACCACTTTCGGGAATTTCCAGCGGTACTGCAAGATGTCAGGGAATTTTAGGATCCTTATTTTTCGGGAAATCGTAGAGCCAGAAGGAAGCATTTCCGGATTGAATATTCATCCAGCGGTCAGTTTTGAAATAAAACCCAAAAACGGCTGCGGTAGGAAGGTTTTCCAAATCCTCCCCCAGTTGGTTTATCAAATCGGTAAATCCAGGGTTATGACCAAATACAAAGAGGGTTTTTATCCGGTCGGGAGTTTGTTGGATGTTTTCCAGGATTGCCCTGGCAGAGGCATGATAGAGACCGGGGGTTTTTTCGAATTCCGGTCCCTCCTTAACGAATACATCCAGGTAGCTTTCGGCAGTTTGAACGGCGCGAACAGCGTTTGAGGTAAGGATCTTTTCCGGGATTATCCGGTTTGCATGCATCCTTTTAGCCATGCGTGGAGCATCTCTTTCTCCTCTTTTTGCCAGTGGGCGTAGGTGATCTGCTAGTAAGGGATGGTCCCAGGAGGATTTGGCATGGCGGCATAGAAGTAATTTTTTCATTTGTTGTACCGTTCTTTTTTATCGTAAAACTTTTACAAGGTACCTTTGGTCAAAAATGATATATTTGTCAGGAACCAGTAACCTAATTTAAATGAATATTTTGATTTTACGAAAGCCAGCCTTTTGGGTAATGGGTTGGTTTCTGATAAGTTCCTGCCAATCCATTTCTGACGATCAAGAGGCAGCGGGTGCCGATTGGCCAGTCTACCTGGGGAATAAGGGAAGTTCCCAATACTCGTCTCTGGACCAGATTAACAAAGAAAATATAGGCAATCTGAGACTAGCCTGGGAATTTCGTACGGGAGACCTGTCAGGTAGGGGGAACACTCAGATTCAGTGCAATCCCCTGGTAATTGATGGGGTTCTTTTCGGCACCAGCCCCAGCCTGAAAGCGTTTGCTGTTGATGCTGCTACCGGTGAGCTCGTTTGGGAATTTGATCCACACGAAGATTTTGAGATTGGAGGAAGTGTAAACCGGGGCTTAATGTATTGGAATTCGGAGCAGCAATCCCGGCTTTTTTATTCGGCAGGACCGTATCTATTTGCCCTTGACCCGGAAACGGGGCAACTGATAGCTGGATTTGGTGATGGGGGGAAAGTAGCCCTGACCAAAGGGCTGGGAGATTGGGCACAGGATCGCTATGTGATTTCAACGACCCCTGGGGTTATTTATAAGAATAGATTGATCTTGGGGACGCGGGTATCCGAAAATTCCGATGCAGCACCAGGTTACATACGTGCATTTGACGTGATTAGCGGAGAGATTGATTGGGTTTTTCATACCATTCCTAAACCGGGGGAATATGGATACGACACCTGGCCCGAAGATGCTTATTTGTCGGCTGGAGGAGCTAATAGCTGGGCAGGGATGAGCCTGGACGAAGCCACTGGTATTGTCTACATTCCCACCGGATCTGCGGCATTTGATTTTTGGGGAGGAAATCGCAAGGGAGAAAACCTTTTCGCTAATTCATTGCTGGCATTGAATGCCGAAAACGGAGCGCGTATCTGGCATTATCAAACGGTGAGACACGATGTGTGGGATCGGGATTTACCCGCTCCCCCTAATCTGGTTACGATAGAAAAGGAAGGTAAAACCATACAGGCAGTGGCTCAAATTACCAAAACAGGAAGGGTCTTTATTTTCGACCGGGAGACCGGGGAGCCGGTTTATCCCATTAAGGAAGTGGAAGTACCGCCCTCCAGTCTTGAAGGAGAGGAAGTATGGCCCAGGCAGCCTTTGCCTCAGGTTCCGCCCCCATTTTCCAGGCAGGTTTTTACAGAGGCCGAGGTCACTGATATCTCTCCGGAATCAGAAGCTTATGTTCGAGAGAAGATCCAGGGCCTGAAATTCGGCCATACCTTTATGCCTCCCAGCAGTGAGGGTACCGTTATCTTCCCCGGCTTTGATGGAGGAGGAGAATGGGGTGGTGCCGCATACGATGAGGAGACAGGTTTACTTTACGTGAATGCCAACGAAATGCCCTGGATATTGACCATGGTTCCCACGAGTGGTGGTAAAGTTTCACCAGGTAAATCTGCCTATTTTACTCATTGTGGCATGTGTCATGGTTTGGATAAAAAGGGAGATCCATCCGGTACGTTTCCTTCGCTCATGGAAGTCGGCCAGCGCTTAAATGAAAACGAAATACTCGGTATTATTGGTAAGGGAAAGGGTAGGATGCCCGCTTTTCAGCACCTCAAGCCGGAAACCAGGGAAGCCTTGGTCAATTACCTGTTGAAACCAGAAGGAGATCAGGATGCGCATACGATCGGCGAAGATTCCAATCTTTCGGCTGTTCCCTATACCACGACGGGATATAACCGATTTTTTGATCAGGAGGGGTATCCTGCGGTCAAACCTCCCTGGGGAACCTTAAACGCCATTGACCTCAATAAGGGGCAAATTGCCTGGTTGGTGCCTTTGGGAGAATATCCCGAGTTGACGGCCAGGGGAATTCCTCAAACAGGAACGGAGAATTATGGAGGACCTGTAGTGACCGCGGGAGGGCTGGTTTTCATCGGTGCCTCAAAAGACGAATACTTCCGGGCCTTCGATAAAGAAACGGGTGAGGAGCTTTGGAAATACAAGCTCCCCGCAGGTGGATACGCCACACCAGCAGTCTATGCGGTGAATGGCAAACAATACGTTGTAATTGCTGCAGGAGGGGGTAAAATGGGCACCTCCTCCGGAGATTACTACCTGGCGTTCAGTCTGGAAAATTAAGGTTCGTTTGCTACCGGTGTGCCTTTGGGTGTTTTGGGGGTAAAAGCCTCATGAGCATAGGTCTCCGGAAGGATTTTTACGCCGGTAGTAAATTTTAACGGGGCGTTTCCAGCGTATATTATCTCCGCAAAATGGCCAGTCCATCCCTTTTCCGGTGTTTCAAGGGGTATCCGATAGGTGCCGTCTTCCTCCTGTGGAATGGTGATTGCCGTCCATTCAGGTCCCAGTTCATCGATTCTGAAATCTCTTTTGGAGGGATTATTGGCCGTCCATAATTTGATGGATACCGGTGGGTTTTCCGGATCCGTCCGGATCTCTATGGTCTCGTCAGTCACCTCCCAATCGTAGGAAGGGCGTTTTTGATCGGCCAAAATGTGGGAATAAAAACCGAGCATTACCTGAACGGCATCGGAACCGTCCAGAGAGTGCCCGGTATTGGGAATGTAAGCCAGATGCTTTTCCCCGGGAAGCGCATCCCAGTAAAATTTCCAGCTATCCGGCAGGAAAAACTGATCGCCAGTGGCGTTGATCAACAATTTAGGTATTTCCTCGTATTCTTCCAGGAATTGATACGGTTCTACAATTTCCATCAAACGATCAAATTCCCGGCTGTCCATCCAATTGAAAATACCTTCACGGGTATAATCCTTCACCGCAGGAGCCCAGAAGCCGTACGTTTGCCAGTGATGTTTAAAGGAAGGTTTCAAATTCAGCATGTCAATCACAATGGGTATCATACCCACTACCCGGTCATCTACCGCTGCGGTGGTCCAGGTAGTCCAACCTCTTTTGGATGCTCCCGCTACCACGTAATCATTCAACTCCAGGTCCAGTTTTTCGCCGGCAAAGGCCACCACCGCATCCATGGCCGAAACCACCGCTTCGGTCATCGGAAACCGGGCCAGCCAGATGGCATCTTCGTCGCTAGCTCCCCGCTCCATAAATTCCCGCCAACCGTAGGCTATCAACCCATCTTCTGTTCTTTTCTCCAGACTGTCCCCTTTGTATTGCACTGGCTGAAATGGAACGTTGTGTACTTTAATTACCGGAGAACCCGTAGCCAAAGCCCCTTCCAAAATCAGTTCGTCCGGAGATTCGGGTAATTCGCTACCGCTGCTGCCCCCGCTGATGATCATTAAAGCGGTCTCGTATTTTAGATCGTCCGGAATAACAAAGGACACCCAGTGCCACCAGGTACCCGGTTCTACCGCTTCCTTACCTAACCAGTTTTGAGAGGTCATTTTCAGTACATAATAGGTATACGCCTCCCCCCGGCTTTCGTGAACCAATTCGTAGTCAAATTCCTTCTGGTTTTCGGCAACATAGGCTTTCAATAAATCAATACCTTTGGTCGAAGAAACAGCGACATCCGTATCCGTTTTAGACTGGCACTGAAATAAGAGAAAGGCAACTAACAGATAAGCCAGGGAAATGAAAGGGCTGGCAAGGTAGAAATGAAATACGCGCATAATGTCTGAATTTATCGATTATAATACCCAAAAAACGAAAAAAAGACCATCAGTAAAAAGGACCTTCTTCCAAAATTAGCTCCAGGTTCGGACGGTGTTTTTGTACCGCTTCGATAACCTCATTGTTCAGGGATGTGCCAAAGAGGTATACCTTTTTAAGGCTTTGGAAAGAAAGCAGGTGTAAAAGACTGGCATCATCCAGCGATGTAAAGGAAAGGTTAAGCTCTTCCAGTAGAGGCAAATCCTTCAAATAAGGCAAACCATTTCCTTTGATGGCTGTTTTCTGCAACACCAGCCGCCGGAGTTGTGTCATTTTTCCCAGATAATAAAGGTCGTCGTCTGTTATGGCACTGGAAGCCAGTGAAACCCTGGAGAAATAGGGGAAGTAGGCAGAAAATTCCTGAAGTTCCCTGCTGCCTATGGGGGCAGGAGGAAATTTCATCTTCAGCCCAAAATACTTCCCGTTGGCTCGCTCATCGGGAACGATTTCGACTTCCATTTCCGAAGCCATACCCTGTAATGCTTTTAGTGCTTCCTCGAAGGCCTCTTTTTCTTCCAGAATTTTAAATTGTGCCTGCTGAATTTCAGGCATCATCTGCTCGAGTTCTGCCAATACGGATTTCTCCTGAACTTCTCCTTTGGTTATTTCTTCGGAGGCACCTGTCTCAATCCAAAATCGCAAAATGCTGATTTCGCTTTCTGTTAACCCGGGTTTTCCTTCCGGAGGCATCCGATCGTCGTGTTCTTCCGGCAGCAGTACTCTTACCATCAATTCACTGGCATTGGCATCTCCCGGTATTACTGCCGGGTTTTCACTTTTTCCTGCTTTAAGGATAGCGGAGTGGCTCGTGAGCAATAAATCTCCCTTGGACTTGTTTTCATTGTGACAATTAGCACATCGGGTTTCCAGGATGGTAGCTACGATATCTGAATAGAGTAGCATGTCTTCCGGTGCTTTGTTGGGTTTTTTGGCAGGCAATATTGCCGCAATGGGTTCCGATAAATAACTTTCTCCGTGGGTCAAAGATCCGCCCAGGTGGCTCGTATACGCCAGCGATGCATTGGTCAGGAAGAGAAAACCAAAGAAGAACACGGTAGCTAATCTGCCGGAAATTGGGCGCAGCTCGTAGCATATAGCACTGATGGAGAGGCAGGAACCGGTAATCAGGGCTCCGTAAAAATGATTGCTAACCAAGGACCCGGAATAGGCTTCTGATAGGTAAAGAACATAACCGGCGCCTATAGCAAACATAGCGGCTATCACTGACACGCCCAGCAAGGCTCGGATAAGGGAGGAATCAATGATCCCCGGCTTTAGCTGGGCCAGTATAATCCCGGCGGTGACCAACAAAATCAGGACGATTGGAAAATGAAGCACCAATGGGTGAAACCTACCCAGCAATACCCAAAGTGGATTTCCTTCGTCCAACGAAATGGGAACCAGCAGAAGCATCACATAAAGGATCAAGGTTAGAATGGAGATTCCTACCAGCACCCATGAGGATAGTGGGGTTTCCTGGATTAATTTAAACCGTGTCGTTTTATTCATAAATAGTCCTGCAAACAAGGGCTTGTTTTCCTGCTGATGGTGCGGAAATGATCATAAAAAGCAATGAATTATCAGGCCATGATATTGGAAAGTGGACCGGTGCTGTCGGCAAACGTTTCCTGCTCCAGGCCTACGGTTTGCATCCAACTGGTGTACAAGTTGGCCAACGGGGTGTTTTCCTCATAAATCAGGTTTCGGCCGGTTTTGATTTTATTTCCCCCATGGCCACCAAGAACGATGGGCAAATTCCGGGGAGAATGCCGGTTTCCATCCCGTAGTCCAGAAGCAAACATTACCAGTGAGTTATCCAGCAGGGTTCCATCTCCTTCTTTTATTCCCTTTAACTTGTCCAAAAAGTAGGCGTATTGTTCCAGGTGCCAGCGTGTGATCCGGTCATATTGTTCCATTTTTTCCGGGTGATTCATATGATGCGAGATGGAATGATGCGCACCACTCACCCCCTCAAGAAAGGAGAAATTTCGATTGCTAACCGAATTTCCAAACATAAAAGTGGCTACCCGGCTGGCATCACTCCAAAAGGCTAGTGCCATGATGTCAAACATGAGTCGGGTTTTTTCGGTAATATTTACGCCTCCATATACCTCTACATACTCGTCAATATCCTGGTTGACACGTACGAGTTCTTTCTTAATGTCGGGGGTAATGTTACTGGCAAAATCCTTCAGGTTGGAGGGGTTATTGACTCTTTTTTCGATGGACCGGATGGATTCCAGGTATTCTTCCAGTTTATCCTGATCAGAACGGCCTAGATTATTCTTTAATGATTTGGCATCCTGTAAAACAGCATCCAAAATGCTGCTCTTGTGCGGGTTTTCCTGGGAGGAATTACCCGGGACAAAGGACTTGAATAACCTGTCAAAGGCCAGGCGAGGATCAATCTCCTTGGAAAGGGGAGTGGTAGCATTTTTCCATGATATGCTACTGGCATATAGCCGGGTAAACCCTACATTGATATCCACTCCGGTCTGGATCCGGTCAAGTCCGTATTCTAATGAAGGAAAAAGGGTTTCGTTTTTAAAATGATTGGCAAGAATCTGATCCACCGATATTCCTCCACTATTGATGTTGTCTCCGGCGGTTTTTTGTATGGGCAAACAGGTTAAGAGGTTGGCTGTTTTGGCGTAATGACCATCCGCACCCTGAAAAATGGAATGCTTATTCATAAGTTGCCCCAGAATCAAAATATCGTCCTTTAAGTGGGTTAGCGGAGAGAGCGTAGGAGAAAGCATAAACTCCCTTCCAATGCCCTCCGGTGTCCACCTGCCCGGATGCACTCCATTGGGCATAAACATGAATGCGGAACGAATAGGGAATCCATCCTTGCCGAAGTTGCCTCCCCTGCTTAGTGGTGAAGCCATGGCCTCTAAAAACGGTAAAGCGATGGCAGCACCTACTCCTTTGAGCATTTTTCTTCTGGAAATTTGCCACTTTTTATTCATAATCAGTAATTTATGGATATTTTTCGCTTAAAGTCAGTTATTTTTAAACTTTTCAATCGATTTCATTTACTCTTTTTTGAAAATCCTTAATTTTCATTCGAAACGGATAGCTATGAACCAATTCGGCAATGAATTGATCCGGATTAAACTGATGCTCCATTAGCGAGGTAGTCAAATCCCGGATGGCCATTTCATCCGTAAAAGTCATCCCCCGGCCTATGGCAAAGGATAGTGCTTTTTTGGATAGATTACGCGCAAACTTTTCTTTTTCCTGTAGCAGCAGTTTTTTTAATTCCGCCGGACCTTCAAAGGCTTCACCAGTAGCTAAAACCCCCGAAGGATCGATAGGGGTATTGCCATAACTTTCTCGCCATTTTCCATCTGCGTCAAAATTTTCCAGGCCCAATCCCAACGGATCCATTTTTTCATGGCAGGATTGGCAGGCAGGATCTGAGCGGTGTTTTTCGAGCAAGGCTTTCAACCCAAGATCTTCATGCAGACGCTCGTCTTCCGGAAGTTCGGCCACATCAGGTGGAGGGGGAGGAGGAGAGGTTCCCAAGATCTCTTCCAGGACCCATTTTCCCCTCAGAACCGGACTGGTGCGTGTCGGTAGGGAAGTGACTGCTTGTACACTTCCCATACCCAAAAATCCACCCCGGTTGGTATTGGTCAGCATCACTTTTTGGAATTCATTTCCCTTCACGCCCTCAATTCCATAGTAATTGGCCAGCGGTTCGTTCAGAATGGAATAGTCGCTGTTAATAAGGTCTAGAAAATTCTTGCTTTCGGTGAGTACATGGTGAAAAAAAGCCGTCGTTTCCCGAAACATGGCGTCTCGTATGGACGGTGTAAAACCCGGAAATTTTGCCTGATCTGCCAGCGGGGCGTTCGGATCTTTTAATTTGGTGATCCCCAGCCATTGGCTGACGAAAGATTCCGAAAATCGAATGGCCTTGGGATCATCCAACATCCGATTTACCTGCCCTTCCAATACCTTTTGATCCTGAAGTTTGCCAGCGACGGCGAGTTGAAACAGGCTGTCGTCCGGCATGCTAGACCACAAAAAATAGGATAGGCGGCTGGCCAGTTCGAAATCTCCCAATTTAACCGGTTCATTCCCAGTTGGCTCTTCTTCCATTTTGTACAAAAAAGAGGGGGAAATCAGAATGGCTTTAACTACCTCCGCCACCGATTGGTTGAAGCGAGTCGGGTCGGGTTTTTCGGGCATGGATTCATATATCCTGGAAAAAAGGTCCAGAAAGTGTTCCTTTTCCTCCACCTTTATCAGCCGACGGAAAGCCTTGCTGGCAAACGGAAAAATAACCCGTTCGGCCGCTTTTTCAGGCGGATTGAGGGGCGTAAAATCGGATGAAAATTTGGGCATCAACCAATTGATAAATCGTTGCCAGATAGTTTGTCGGTAACGATCCGGAACCAGTTTTGCCCATTTTAACGGATCGTCCAATGTCCTGGATACAATCTCTTCGGCAGCATCATAGTATCGCTCCATTTTTAGCGGAGTGAAAAATAAGGATCCGCCCTGATTGTCAAAACCGCCTCCACCGGAGCCATCTGCAGGAAAACGTCCGTCAGCATCGTACGAAACACCCATTAAGTCCAATATGGTGTAATGGTACTCGGTATGGCTGAGTCTTCGGATGACCACCTTGCCGGGGGTTTTCTTTTCCAAGGATTTGAGGAGTATGCCGTTGATCCCCTCTACTAAAACATGATACTCATTTTCATTAAGGGCGGGTTTATTGGAAGGAGGCATTTCTTTGGTTTTTACCTGATCCACCACTTTGAGCCAAAGTTGACCATCTTTGACGATTCTTCCCTCTTCTTCGTACTTTTCCAGATTTACCCCGCCCTTTGGGTTGCCCACATTATGGCAGGTATAGCAATTATCCCGGAGAACAGGGATGATTTCCGTTGGGTAATCCAGGGTTTCCTGGGCGCGACCTTCTGAAACCAACAGGCAAAATAAAAAAAGCCATATAGGAGCTTTCATCAGTGAAGTTGTTGTTCTTTGGGCATATTGATCAAAAATCAGTTAAAAGTAAATGAATATTATCAATAATTCCAATTACATTTTGATAGATGGTCCCTCAAGCATATTTCTGCCCTTGAAAACGAGAAACTTTTTTTGACTAAAGGAGCGAAAGAGTATCGAACTGAAAAAAAGGGGGGAAGTGGGTTTGCAATTAAAGAAATCCTGTCTGGTAGCTAGGATGGCATTTTTGACCTATTTGTATTGAAGTAAAATGGCCCAAAAAAAAGGAAACTCAATTAGAGTTTCCTTTTAAAATGTTTTATCAGGTACTAACGGTTCGAATCAGGAATTCAGGCATCAACGCCCAACGCCTTAGCCATAACTTCACCGATTTCGGCAGGAGATTCCGCGACATAGATGCCATTGTCTTTCATAATGCGCATTTTGGCAATGGCCGTATCATCTTTTCCACCGATGATCGCTCCTGCATGGCCCATTCTTCGGCCGGGAGGGGCTGTTTGACCGGCAATAAAGCCCACGACTGGTTTTTTGTTTCCGTTTTCTTTGATCCATTTGGCTGCTTCTGCTTCGTAATTCCCACCAATTTCACCAATCATAACGATGGCATCTGTTTCGGGATCTTCCATTAGCATCTGTACGGCTTCTTTGGTGGAGGTACCAATAATCGGGTCTCCCCCAATGCCTATGGCGGTAGAAACGCCAAGTCCTGCTTTCGTGATTTGATCAGCAGCTTCGTAAGTCAGGGTTCCGGATTTAGATACCACCCCTACTCTTCCAGGTTTAAAAACAAACCCCGGCATGATACCAACTTTTGCTTCTCCCGGAGTTATGACTCCTGGACAATTAGGCCCTACCAAAATGGCCCCTTTCTTTTTGACATAGGGTTTGGCTTTCATCATATCCTTGACAGGAATACCTTCTGTAATCGTAATGATTACCTTAATCCCCGCATCCGCTGCTTCCATGATGGCATCCGCTGCAAATGCCGGTGGAACAAAAATGATCGTCGTATCCGCTCCTTTGGATTTAACGGCTTCCTCTACGGTATTGAACACAGGCTTGCCCAAATGGGTACTTCCCCCTTTGCCGGGCGTTACTCCTCCTACCAGGTTGGTTCCGTATTCGATCATTTGCTGGGCATGAAAGGAACCCTCCGTGCCAGTGAACCCCTGTACGATGACTTTAGAATTTTTATTTACCAATACACTCATATGTCTGCTTTAATTATTTCGCTACAAAAATAGAAGATAAAGGGCGATCACAAAAAGAATTGGCAAACAATATCATTTTAATTTAGACTATAAATAACTTTTTATATTTTTAGCAACAGTTTGACAAAGTATGAACAAATTCTTTACCTTGGTTTTCTTGCTGCTATCCCATCATTGGGTCTTGGGTCAAACATTCAAGTTTAATAAGCAGATAAGAGGTTTCGGGGAAATCCCTCATCAAATTTACTCCATAGCCCAGGATCAAAAAGGATTTATATGGGTAGCTACTAACCAGGGGGTGAAGTTTTCTGACGGAATTGTGTCAGAATTCCTGCCGGATAGCATCCAAAATTCCTTTGATTCCGAGCAGAAAATCTGGGTAGACGAAGACGGGCAGGTTTGGGTGTACCAGCAGAGCGGAAGCCCTACGGTGTATCAATACACCATGAAATCGTGGGAGAAACCTGAAAAATTGCTGGATCCGGTAGATACGACGGCATTTTTCGGTTCCATAAACCTTTTTACCCTCGGAAGGAAAGAAGACCGGCAGGTTTTTATGGTGATGGATGGTCAAATCGTTTACCAGAAAAAACCAGTGGAAGATCCCAGGGTGCTGAACACCGAAGGTTTGGGTGATTTTTATTCCCATTTCGTATCTGAAACAGACACCTTATTTCTTTTCAAAAAGGGGGTATACCGTTTTGAAAAGGATCGTCTCCGGCCAGAGACACGGATGACATTTGGTTCGGAAGCCGATCCTCTGGTAAAAATGGCTTACCTGCCGCGGGATCAATCTTATTATTTCTTGACCCGCAATAATCTGTATAACGGAAATACCCCCTATTCACAATCAGATACGGTATATCGAATTTCTCCAGGCGTGCCGATAGGGCCAAAGGACAGGTTTGATCTTTTCGTTAGAAACGAAAAGGTTTACTTTTTTTATAATTCACAACTTATCCAGCTGAACGTGGAAACGCGCCGGAGGTTTGTGCTTTCGGCATACGATGACCTCCGCATCAAAATAATAAATACCGCCATGGTGGATCGGGAAGGAATCATATGGATTGGTACTTTTCGTGGAATGGCCAATCTGGCCAGCACTCGGTTTCAGAATTTTGATGGCCGTACCGGGGTTCCCAGTCCGGATATATCTGCAGCCATCATGTATGATAGGCAGAAGTACCTGGTAGGGTTTGAAAACGGCATTCAGGCGTGGAGAGGAGGAGACCCGGTTAAAACACACCTGATTTCCAAGGATAGTAACTCGTATCGGCGGGACAGGGTTCTGAATTTTAGCAAAGATACCAGGGGAAATGTGTGGTTCTCAGCCTATGAAAACGGATTAGGCTTTTTTAATTCCAAGACCATGGAAATGGAGCTCTTTTCGTTGCCGAATGATCAGTTGGCTTCTTATGTTTGGGCAGATGGTGACGACCTTTGGGTGGCTGGTCAGGGGCGTATTTACCATGCAAAATTACCTGTTCCTGGCGCAGGCCCATCCCTACAGGAGAGGGATATCGGATTTCCTTCCGGGGAACGTATTGGCTTTATTAGAAAGCTGGGCCGCTTGAAGGATGGTAAATGGATTGTTTTGGCGTCGGGAGGCGCGGCACCTAACGAGGAAGTAAAGATTTTTCCCAATCTGATGAAACTTCAGGGGTATGATTTTCTGGAGACGAATGATACCTTGTTTGTTGGGACAGAAAATGGCTACTTTTCCCTTCAAAATGACTCACTAAGACCAGCTCCGATTTTAGGTCAGGACATTGAGCATCCTGTTTACAGTATTTTGAAAGATGAGAACGGAAAAATCTGGCTCGGGACAGATTCAGGAGTGATCGTTCAGGAAGAGGATAAAGTACGGGTTTTTACCGAAAACACCGGGCTAATCGGTAATGATGTGGCACGGGGAGCATTGGTTCAGGCTGACAAGGGAAGAATTCTGATAGGGACCCAAAACGGTGTATCAGTTTATTATCCAGAGGAAGACCAGGAAGCTCTTGCAGGTCCGTTGGTTTTTCTGGAAAATGTTTCCGTATTGGACCCGGACCCGGTGGAGACGGAGTTTCCCAACATCCCCTATCGGCT
Source organism: Cyclobacterium salsum (assembly GCF_010119245.1). Classification (GTDB taxonomy): domain Bacteria; phylum Bacteroidota; class Bacteroidia; order Cytophagales; family Cyclobacteriaceae; genus Cyclobacterium; species Cyclobacterium salsum. The sequence goes on along the minus strand of NZ_WNKG01000009.1, from coordinate 48,223 downwards.
CAACAACATTGCCTGTTCTTTTGGTGCGGTTAGTTTTAGCAATTCACCCGATCTGATCGTAAGTTACCTGCTAGAGGGATTTCATTCGGAATGGCAAAAATTGGAAAATCCCCGGACGAATCAATTGTATTTCAATAATCTTCCTCCCGGTAATTACAGATTGGCACTTAAGGCATCCCTGGCTGGATTTCCTGAGTCTGAAACCATATATTCTAAGGAGTTTCAAATAGACTATCCGGTTTACCTTCAGTTTTGGTTTATTTTGTTGCTTATTGCCTTTTTGATTGCGCTGGGCTATGGAATTAGCACCTTATACCGGCAGGCCAAGAACCAAGGCTTGTTACGCCATACCTTAAACGAAAAAACCTTGGAAATTGCCAACCGGGAAGATCGGTTTCGCAATGTTTGGAATAACTCTCAGGACGGTCTGGTGCTCTCCGTTCAGGGGGGGAGGGTGATAGCAGCCAACCCTACCCTATGTGAAATGGCTTCTGTTTCGGAAAAGGAGCTACAGGCCCATGGAATCACTTATCTGTTTTCTGATGCCGCATTCTACCCCAACGTTCGGGAGAAGATAGGGGAAGATTTGCAAAAAATCGATGGTAAGGGCTTAACGCTGGAACTTGAAATGCCCTTTCGGAGCGGTAGGAAAGAGATCGAGCTTTTAATTTCCCGAATGAAGGAAGATTTTGAAGGCAAACCCCTTTATATCAACGTATTCCGGGATATTTCCAGGAAAAAGGCCTTTGAACAGGGCTTAAAGATCGCAAAAGATAAGGCCGAAGAGGTCAGTCAACTAAAAAGCAATATTATTTCCAACATGAGCCATGAAATAAGGACTCCTTTAAATGGTATTTTAGGTAGCGCAGAACACCTCATGCAATGCAGGTCGGAAGATGGGGAATTGCTCGGGCATCTGGAGATTATCAAGGAAAGTGGCGAACGCCTGCTTCAAACGATGACCAATATCCTGGACCTGTCTGAAATTGAATCAGACCGGGTGAATTTTACCTTGGAAAATACTAATATTAACGATTTTATTTCAAAAATTTTGGTAAAACATAAATCTACAGGGATAAAAAAAGGTATCTTAGTCACTTCAAAGTTTCCGACCAAGCCATTTTATGGAAATGTGGAAAGGAAATACCTGGAAATTATTGTAAATAACATCGTTGGTAATTCGGTTAAATATTCAGAGAAAGGCACGATTCAGGTTTGGGTGGAGAAGATCGACCAGCAGCTCGCCATTCAAGTACAGGATCAAGGTGTGGGAATGAGTAAAGACTACCTATCCAAATTGTTTTACCCCTTTGAACAGGAAAGTAAAGGTTTTAACCGTAAATTTGAGGGATCGGGGATAGGGTTGGCCATTTCCAAGCATTTGGTCGAACGCCTGGATGGAACCATTCACATAGAAAGTGAAAAGGGTAAAGGTACCCTGGTTAAAATTTTCTTACCTCTCGACAGCTAAACCTATCTTATGGAAATGAGTGATTTTACTAATTCCGAACGGATGTTTTCCTTAAAAATATTAATTACGGAAGACGATACTGTTTCTGCACTTTTACTTAAAAAAGCCCTTGAAAAAAACCACCATCAGATCATCGGGATGGCTGATTCCGGGGAAATGGCACTGGAGATCCTGAAAGATAACCGGGCGGATATTGTCATGATGGATATCAATCTTTCCGGTAAACTGGATGGGATAAAAACCACCGAAATCATCAATGAAAAATACAACATTCCGGTCGTTTACCTGACCGCAAGCTCGGATTCCGAAACCCTGCAAAAGGTGGCCGTAACCAATCCCAGTGCTTATGTAATCAAACCTTTTAATATCCGGGAGTTAAACATGGTGATCGAATTGGCCATTTTTAAGGATAAGAAAGAAAAGGAACTCCAAAACCTTAACAATGAGCTGGAGGAAAAAGTAAAAAAACGGACCGCTGATCTCAACGAAGCCAATAAAGAACTGCAAAAGGCGCTGGAAAAAGAAAGGGAATTGAGCGAATTAAAATCCCGGATCGTTCAGAATGTGTCTCATGGTTTTAAAACACCACTCACCTCCATTCTTAGTTCGGCTCAGTTATTAAAACTTTATGCTGAAAAAGACCACCCTTTCAAGGTGAAAATTGTAAAACATGCCTCCAAAATCGAAAACTCGGTTCGGAATCTCAATAGTCTATTGACCAGCGTACTCTTCTTCGGGAAGGCGGATGCGGATAAAATGAATTACAAACCAGTCCGAATCTATACCTCTGCTTTCTTAAATGAAGTCGTAGACATGGTTAAGGCAGGCGTTGAAAACGATGTGAAGATCATCACTAATTTTGAGAAACTTCCAAAAATGATCACTTCAGACATGGATCTGCTCTACCAAATACTTGAAAACCTGCTGTCGAATGCAGTAAAGTATTCAAAAGACGGTGGAACGGTCACCTTTAGGGTAAATCATGAGGATGATTTGTTGAAATTATACATCAAGGATGAGGGAATAGGAATTTCCGATGCCGAACAGTCTCAGTTGTATGACCGGTTTTTCCGAGCAAAAAACGTGGGCCTCCGGGAAGGATCCGGGCTGGGGCTCTCCATCGTAAAAAAATGCATCGAAGTAATCGGAGGTAAAATCAGCTTTACAAGCAAAATCAATAAAGGAACGGAGTTTAAAATCGAAATTCCGGCAAAAAAATAAGCAGAAATGATATCGGTTGATTCCATTCAATTTGCCTACCATAAAGACCAGACATTCTTAATTCCGGATTTTACCATTAAAGGCGGTGAAGCCTTATTGGTGCTTGGAAAATCGGGCAGTGGAAAAACCACCCTGCTAAACATCATGGGCGGCTTGCTGGCTCCTCACCAGGGGCAGGTCTTTATTGACGGGGTGTCGCTTTATTCGCTGAAGGGAAATGAACGGGATACGTTTCGCGGCAAACATATTGGCATTATTTTCCAAAAACCCCATATTCTAGCTCCCCTTACCGTAGAAGAAAACATTTCCCTGCCTCGGTTTTTTGTGAACAAATCCTCCCCCTCGCGGGTGGATCATTTTCTGGAGGAGCTGGATATTTTGGATAAGAAACGTGCTACTATTGAAACGCTAAGTGAAGGAGAGGCCCAGCGGGTGTCCATCGCCAGGGCACTGGTAAATGAACCGAAAATTATTCTTGCAGACGAGCCCACGGCTAGTCTGGACGATGAGAATGCCAATATAGTAGTCAATCTTCTGAAAGAACAGGCTGCTAAACTCAATGCCGCCCTGCTTATCGTCACCCACGACCAGCGGATTAAAGATCAAATAGAACAACGCATAACCATTACGCGGAAGGACTTATGAACATGTTTAAGCTTGGCTGGAAATATCTGATGGTAAAGCCCTGGAATACGGGATTGAACATCCTTCTACTGGCCCTGGGACTTTCTATCATTACGGTCCTGATCCTGATTCAGGATCAGTTTGAAAACAAAATGAACCGGGATGCTGCCGGTATTGACCTGGTGGTTGGAGCCAAAGGCAGTCCCTTGCAATTAGTACTTTCATCGGTATATCATATCGATTTTCCCACCGGAAATATCCCCCTTGATGAAGCCGACCAGCTTTCTGCCAACCGGTTAATTAAAAACACCATTCCCATGGGATTGGGAGACAACTACCAGGGATACCGGATAGTGGGAACCAACCACGATTACCTGAAATTGTACGAAACCGAATTTGCCAGTGGCGATGCCTGGCTGCGGCCTTTTGACGTGGTGATAGGCAATGTGGTAGCGGAAAAATTGGAATTGGAGGTCGGAGACACCTTTGTGGGATCTCATGGGATAGCCGCAGCCAGCCACGAACACGACGAACATCCCTATAAAGTGGTGGGAGTCTTGGCATCCGGGGGAAACGTGGTGGATCAGTTGATTCTGACCAGCATCGAATCAGTATGGTATTCCCATGATGAAGAACACGATCACGATAAAATGGAGCAGGAGGTGGCTACAACCGGCCTTCCTGAAATTTCTGCGGAGGAAACCCGCGAAATCACCACTCTATTGGTTCAATATAGAAACCCTATCGCTGCCGTTCAGTTACCCAGAATGGTTAACAGCCGAACGTCCTTGCAGGCGGCATCTCCCTCCTTTGAAATTTCCCGGCTATTTGAACTGCTGGGAGTGGGCATTTCCCTGATCAGAGGGTTGGCTTTGGTCATCGTCTCTATTGCCGCGCTGGGAATATTTATTGCCTTGTACAATTCCTTGAAAGAAAGGAAATATGACTTGGCCGTTATGCGGGCCATTGGCGCATCTAAAGGGCAACTGTTTTTTCTGATAATTCTGGAGGGTTTGATGCTTACTTTTTTGGGGGCCTTATTTGGCATACTGATCGGACACTTTTTTCTGTTCGTTTTGGTTATGCTTAATGAACAAGGGGTAATGTCCGGACTTACCGCTACTGTATTTCTTAGCAGGGAGTGGTGGATACTTGTCTACGCCCTGGTGGTAGGGGTGATGGCCTCACTGATACCAGCATGGAATGCGTATCGAACCGATATTGCCTCGCAGTTAACCAAGTAAATATTGAACTATCTATGAAATACCTTATTATCTTATTGACGTTTTTTTCATTTTCGGCGCTGGCGCAGCAAAACAGCGTGTGGAAAGACCTGTCCAAGGTAACTTATGAAATTGGGGAGGATGAATTTGGAGAACTTTACCTGCCCGTTTTTGATGAAAAAGTCAGGGGGCTCGAAGGAAAAGAAGTCACTGCAGATGGATATATTATTCCTTTCGAAGGGATGTTCAAACCAGAGCATATCATTCTTTCCTCTCTTCCGCTGGCAGAATGCTTTTTTTGTGGATCAGGAGGTCCTGAAACAGTGATGGAAGTAATGCTCGAAGACCCCATTAAGTATACTTCCAAGAAGGTCCAAGTGAAAGGAACCCTGGTACTGAACGCCAAGGATCCCGAGAAATTAATGTACATTCTGACCGATGCTCAGTTAATTTCTCCCTGATAAGGTTCTAATATCCTGAAGCTGCTGATGTTGCGGTTTCGGTTTCGAGGGCTAAAAACGATTGCATCAGATTTCTAGTGAGTGGTCCGGGCATGCCATCACCTATCCGAACCTGATCGATTTGGGTTACCGGTAAAATTCTTTTCGTCGTAGAGCTAATAAACACCTCATCTGCCGCCATGAGATCCTCCAAACTAAAATCGGTAAAGCTGACATCTTTTGCCAATCGAATCACCTTATCCCGTGTGATTCCCCATAGTATATCGCGTTGGGGAGTGTAAAGGAGCCCATGTTTGACCATGAAAATATTACTGCGGGAGCTTTCCGAAACCCTTCCTTCGTAATGATAAACCACGTCCTCCGCTCCTTGTGCTTTCCAGTCCAGGCTAAGGTAGCAAGGGAGGGTGTAATTAGTTGTTTTGATAGCCGGCATCGGTCGCACATAACTAGTGCTAAGCAGTTTAACCCCTTTTTGGTATTTTTCTTCGCCGGGCAATTGCAGCGCTTCACAAAAAATAAATACCTGACCCCGCGCCGGTAAAAAGTGATTATCCGAGAGGCCTCCGGTAAGAATCATACGGACTCCTCCGTCCTCATGCTCGTTTTTCGCTATTAGTGCGTATATGATTTCTTTTAATTCCTGCATGCTGTAATCCAGGGGAAGCCCTGCCTTAGCAGCTGAATCGGTGAAACGTTTGAGGTATTCCTCTAGAAAAAGGGGATGCCTGCCCACTGTACGGAAGAAATCAAATATGGCATAACCTCGAATCAATCCTATATCCAGCGGATGCAGGCTGGCCTGATTACTTTCGATGATTTTATCCCTGGCAAAACAAAATGGCTTCATATTCATTTTTATTATCTTTTTAGAATAGAATTTTTTATTGCTAGTAAAAAATCGGTAATTTTCATTTCTTTATAAAGGTTTTTTATAAAGTTTACCTGAAAGATAATAAACTCTCAAAAATTCCAGAAACAATAGGACATGAAATTAAAACCTTTTCCTTTAATTATGGTGTTTTTCACGCTACTATTTTCTTGTAGTGACGGAAAAAATGAAAATCAGGCGTTAAAAGACCGCGTTATTTCTGTCCACGACGAGGTAATGCCTGAAATAGGTAAGCTAAAAAGTCTTCAAAACAAACTCAGGGAACAAGGTGATTCCCTGGAGCAGGTGTCTGCTGCTGCTGAAAGCCATTTGCAGTCCCTGGAAGCTGCTGCCCAATCCTGCGAACGAGCATATGATGGCATGTTCGTCTGGATGCGGCAGTTTGAGAGCGACTACGAGGATATGACAGAAGAAGAAACGAAGTCCTATCTGGAAGAGCAATTAAAAAAGGTAGAAAAGGTAAGGGACGATATCAAATCGGCACTTTCGGTTTCCGATTCTTTATTGAACGTCCAAATCTGATTGGTCCGATAATGCCTCTTTCACCTGATTGGAAGAAATGATTCCTTTCTGATGACCCCAGACATTATAAATATAGGTGCTGATTTGAGCGATTTCCAAGGGGGTTAATTGGGGGTTTCCAGGCATGGGTTGGTTGTACACCAGTCCGTTTACCGTCATTTCACCTTGCGCCCCGTAATGGATAATACGAATGGTGCGAGCAATATCCTCCAACATATAATCGGATTCACGAAGGGGAGGAATGAGGCGTTTCAGCCCACTTCCATCTTCCTGGTGGCAATTACTGCAATAGGTTAAGTAAAGTTGCTGCCCCTGAATGGCATACTGTTTGGTTTTTAGATCCTGTATTTCCTGGATTCCAGGAACTTTTTCCTCCGTTGAAGCACTGCAGGCAAGGAAAACCAGAAGGATAGGAAGGGTTAATAATTCAACTGCTTTCATCCGGTAAGGCAAGAAGCTTGGGGATGTCGTTGATCAGACGATCTACTTGTGTGGCTTTGGTGCCATCATACACCCCGCGGATCCTACCCTGCTGATCAATAAGGACGAAGGCACCGCTGTGCAGATAGCCACCAGGTTCGTTTTTATCGGACATGGCCGTGGTTAAATAGGAAGTTTGTCCTATTTCAAAAATCTTTTCCTGATCTCCGGTGAGAAAATTCCAGGTATCGGCATTTTCTACTCCCAGTCTGGCGGCATAGTCTTTAAGTAAGGCCACCGTATCGTACTCAGGATCTATGGTATGACTGAGGATTTTGAAGTCAGACTCCTCTTTAAATGCCTCGTAAACCCGAAGCATTTCCTTTTTCATAATGGGGCAAATCGTAGGGCAACTCGTAAAAAAGAAATCGGCGACGTATACTTTTCCTGCCACATCGACATTTGAAACCGTATCCCCTTCCTGATTCAGAAAAGCAAAATCAGCAATGGTATGGTAAACGGTATCTGTATGGGTTCGGCCGTTTACCGTTAGCTCCTCCGCATGGCGGTTTCCAAGGATTGGGAGTTTATCCGAGCTGGAAGGGCTCTGGCAGGCGGCCAGGAGACCCAGTAGTACCACTTGGTAGATTTTTGAAGAAAGAATGGTTTTCATATTTTTTATAAGACAGCGGGAAAGTGGAATTAGTTCCGTTCCCGTACTTTTTTGTACCATTTGGTCGCCAGCATCAGTAAGACTCCGAGCACAAGTAATCCGACCATACCCCAAACCATGTTGAGCAGGTTTTTGAGGACGATCAGGAATACAATCGCAAAAAGCAGGAGGGTAGCGAGTTCGTTCCATAAGCGGAGCCGGGTACTGCTCCAGACCACCCGGTCTTTTTGAAGGGACAGGTAAATACGGTGACAGCCCAGGTGATAGGCGTAAAGCAAAACGACAAATCCCAGTTTGGCATGCATAAAGGGCAGTTGAAGGTAGCCAGGACGGTAAAGCAAAACGGCAATTCCCAGCATCAGTGTCAGTACTGCCGATGGCCAGGCGATGATGGTCCAAAGCCTCCGGGTCATCAGGTCCAATTGAGGCTTAAGGACACTGCGTTCTGCCTCTGGCCGTTGCAGCGCTTCTGTTTGGTAAATAAAAAGCCGGACCACATAAAACAATCCGGCAAACCAGGTAACTACGAAAATGATATGAAGGGCTTTTAGGTATTCGAATGCCATTGTTATTAATTTGTGCTAAATTAAGGGTTTCCTATTGGTTATTTATAAAATGAAAACAAATTATTGGTTTTACCTGATTGCAGGCTTCGTAGGGATTTTGGTGCTGCTGATGCTGGTCGACAGTTTCACTCAGCCTGGTGTACAGGATTTGAAGGGAGACTATCAGGAACTGGCCCAGTATCGAAACGAAAATAATACCGGTCCAGTGATCCGGGTTTTTGCGGTATATTCGGATGAGCAGCTTTGGGATGACATGCAATCCTATGGAGACTACATGCCGCATACCAAATACGGAAACACCCGTGTATTCTTTTTTGACAGGCCTTTGGAAGAACTGCGTTTGTTTCCGGAATCACCCTATTTTGACGAAAAATGGCAATCCTACTGTGTCGCTTCCTACGAAAAAACAGCTATGGGGCAGGTGAAATGGCAGCGGTATCCATTCCAAACAAATGAAGATTCTCTGGAGTGAGAAAAACGTTAAAAAAACTGTCCTTGCGTCCCTATTCCCCGATCTTTTTAAAGCCTGTTAATATTGATAAAGCGGAATGTACCAGGAGATATATTGATCTTCGAACTTGGGCAGGCAGCTTTCATTCTCCACGATTCTAATTTTTCTGCGAATCGCTTTTTCCAATTGCCTAAAATCCACCCCGTGCTTTTCAGGATCACTTTCACAGATGAAATACAAATCTTTAACTTCTCCTTGAATATCTACGTATATACGTGCTTGCGCTTTGATATTCCTGAAAATGGTTCTTGAGTCTTCATCAAAATAAGAGGAGATCTTTTCGAAATTCAATTCCCGACTTAGTAGGGCAGAAGAACAGTCAAGGCTTAACACTTCTGTATTGATTCGGGTGTAGTCTTTTGCCTCGGTTTTGACGACATAAGCGTTATTGGTTTTTAATATCTTATAATCGCTTCTGGATTGGCTCTTTACGGTTTCAGGTAAGCAAGAAAAGGCCAAAATAATAAATGTAAGCAATAAGGAATGCATAAACTGGATTTAATTGCTGCCTCAATCTTGTGAATAATTTTAGAAAAACACAAAGACCAATCCACAATTGGCGATAAGCATTTATCAATGGTAATTGTCACGATAATTTTACCATCGCTTTGATGACCTGATTGGAGGGCATCGTCAGTTCATTGAATTTATTGGGGATTTCTTCAAAATTTAGTGTGTGGGTATGGTATGCTTCGGTTGGGAACTGTTTATTCTCCAGGGTTTGGATAACCCTGAGAAAGTCCTCTTTGGTAGCGTTTCGACTACATAGGAGACTCAGTTCTTTGGCATGAATGGACGGATGGTGAAAAGATAAATTCTCTTTGTAGAGACCTACCAAGACGTATTTGCCGCCATGGCAGGCATAAAAAGGTCCTGATTCCATGGCTTGTTTGTTTCCGGTGGCATCAAATACGACCTGGTACTTGCTTTTATGGACAGGATTTTGGGACCGGGTGTCCCCTTCCTTGACGGGAGATAAGATATGGTCGGCTGAAAAGCTGGACTTGGCAACATTCAACCGCTCTAAGTTCAGGTCCATAGCCGTTACCGTAGCGCCGGCAATTTTTGAAAAAACCATCGTAGCCAATCCAATGGGGCCGCAGCCCATTACCAACACCTGATCTCTTTTTTTAACATTAGCCCTTTTGACGGCATGGGCGGCAACCGACAGCGGTTCCACCATGGCCATTTCGGTCCAGGTCAATTGTGGCGTGGGAATAAGAAGCCCTTCCGGCACGGCCAGGAATTCCTGCATGGCCCCGTCCGTATGTACTCCCAATACCTGAAGGGTTTCGCAACAATTGGTTTTGCCCGATTGGCAGGCGATGCAGCTGCCACAATGGATGTATGGAATGACGACCACTTTTTCTCCCTCTGAAATGGCACTTCCATTTGCCTGGCTGACAGCGGCAGCTATTTCGTGACCCAGAATTCGGGGATAAGAGAAAAAAGCTTGATTACCTGCATAAGCATGTAAATCTGTACCGCAAATTCCAATCTGTTTGATTTTTAGTTGTACTTCACCCGTTCTTAATGGAGGCACGTTGATGATTCGATTTACGAATGAGCCAGGTTGCTCACAACTGATGGCCTTCATTTGTTTTGGTTGTCTTAGTTCCATGTTACCCGTAAAAATAGAAAAAGCATACCTAATAGCCATGTAACTTCTAAATTAAACCAGTCAGGGAGTTACGGTGCATTAGAAGTATCGGGCATATTTGGAGAAAAATTTTCGTTTTTTTGAATGATTATCGGGGAAGTTAATTTACTGGATATGATTTCAATGAGGTATTTTAGAGCCGCATAATCACTTGCAGCAATGACATGATTTTTGACAGATAAAACGGCGTTTACAGTTACTATATTCTCAATCAAAGAAACCATATAAGAAAACGTTATTGACCCATCAGGAAGGGAAACCGATATTTCTTCTGGAAAATCGTCTAGAATATACCCTTGAGGCATTTCTATTTTAGCTGATAATCTGTCTGTGAAGTTGTAATTAAAGTCTACCGGAAAAGTCCTAGCGGTAGCCGTAAAGGGATTGGATTTCCATCTGTTGAGCAAAAACGGGATAATATACACATCTCCGCCATTCTTAATCTCTTTGATGGTATGAAGGGTAATTGTCATTTTGTCAATACCTTTCTGATCTAAAGAATGATTGATGAATAGTATTTTTTCCTGATCATCTAAAAGAAAATCCGGTTGTTTTTTTTCTAAATCTGAGGGTTCAATCCTGCTGACAGGAGGTTTTACAAAGTAGTCATAATTTATTAGTTTTAGGGATGTTTCGCGGAGCAAATTTTTATTGTCCTTAAAACGGATGTTTGTAAATTGATGCATTCCTGATTTATGGGGAAGCTGAACATCCATTAAACCGCTGTTTTCTTTCATTAGAATAAATCCCTGGCCAACATGAAAATCCAATGGTAAATATCCCATAGGAATGTCTGGATTGGTAGCATCCATAAAGATAAATTCCTCGCCTATTTCAGCCACAGCAATCAGTTGGTTAAATTGGTCCGCAAACGGAAAAGCAACCAGCATGGACCTGCCATTTCCCTTACTACTGATCATTAACGGATGTGCTTTGATACCGTTTGCTTTTAAATGCCTGATGAGGGCGAGGTTTATTTCAGCTCTATTTCCCCTCTTTTGAAAGGCTGTTTCTGAAAAAGGTTGCGTCGGAATAATTCCGGATTCTCCATTAAAACTAAAATTTTCACAAATAAAGTCATAAATAGCCCTGGCTTTCAGTATCGGATCATTGTTTTCAGGATCTAGGTGTATCGTGAGTACATCCTCATAATTTTCATTAAAAAAGGTGTCGGTTGGTTTATGATCAATAAAAAAATCGGCCAGATCCTGCCAGGTTTCAAACATTTTCTTGTAGTCACTGAAACTCTCCCCAAATACATGGTTATTTCTGTACGAGTACCCATCTAGTTGAAAAGCTACTTTTTCCAGATAATCAGCAACGTAATTCATATGGGGTTCTTCTTTTATAGATCTGAGTTCGTTTATTTCCCACCTGTAAACCCCTTTTCTATTGGTTTTGAAATCATAGGAGACGGTATTTACTCCCTGGCTCAATAATTTATAGTCCAGGTATTCCGGAATATCAATTGAATAAATTGATTTCATGGTAGGGATTTGATTTTGAAAGACCCAACCTTCCAAAAAAAGGATTCCTTTATCGATCAATTGATACTCATATTCTATGATGGACCCAATTTGAATATTCGGGAAAGTGAAACGCACCTCCATCCATCCGTTTCCCTCATCCACCTCAAAAAAATCATTTTTTGATAGTTTTGTAATGCTTTCATTTCCATTTTCAAAATTTACAGTTTGTGCTTTCAGTTTACTGATTTTTTGAATTTCATCCTCACCCTTAAAATACCGGATGGCTATGTCTCCGTTTTTCTTTCCACTTTCTTTTAAAATTTTTATCCTTCGATGGACAGTACTGTGTAATGCCGCTCCAAAAAAAAGGTTTATACACTTTTCCTGTATAACCACAGCTTCAGCTTCAGGTTCAAACGAAACGGTACTCAAACTGACTTCAAATGGTTCGTATTTCCCATAATTAAGATCCTGTGAAAAATTCTCAAATCCCCGCAGAAAGAATGTCATTAAGCTAAGAAGAATGAAAATTGGTCTCATTTTAAACTCATTTTATTTAAGTCTTTGTTATCAAATTTCTTGAAAATGACCCGCTGTCGCCGGTAATTATTCGAAACTGGAAGTCATCAATGGAGGTAAACGTATCCATCGTGTAATAAAAACCGCTATGATTTAATCCTTTCGGGTCATGAATTACCATTTTTTGATTAATTTGAGTTTCATAAAAAATGTTATCCAGAATGGTGGCTCTAGGATGCCTATCTGGAGGGAAGAGCAAATTCATTTCGAAAAGACAGTATGTATGCAGACCTGACATAGGAAAAATCGAAAACAATTTAAGATACTGTTTTTTGGAATAAAATGAAATAACGATTGGCTTATTTAGCATGAAAATTTATTCGAATCCGTTTTATCAGAATAACTAAATAAATGAATGACAATATTCGCATACCTTATAAACAATTGGAATCTACCCTGCAGGCAATCCTCATAAAATCAGGATTTGATGCTGAAAAAGCCGCTGTCTGTGCCTCACTTTTTGCCAGGGCAAGTTTGGATGGGGTAGCTTCCCATGGCTTAAATCGATTCCCCTCCTTTTTGGAGCAGGTCAGAAAAGGGCATGTGAAGGCCGGTGCCATGCCGGAAAAGGAGTATTCCTTGCCGGTGATGGAGCGCTGGAATGGAAACTTTGGTCCTGGCATGTATAACGCCCATTTTGCCATGAATAGAGCTATCGACATGGCTGCCGAAAATGGAATTGGCTGTGTGGCCATGAACCGTACCAACCATTGGATGAGGGCTGGAAATTATGGTTGGCAAGCAGCAGCGGCCGGTTGTATTGGAATTTGTTTTACCAATACCATACCGAATATGCCTGCCTGGGGAGGCAGTGAACCCAAATTGGGTAATAATCCGTTGGTAATTTCCATACCCTTTGGAAAGGAAGCGGTGGTGCTGGACATGGCCATGACACAATATTCTTATGGCAAAATGAGTATTTTCGAGAAAGAAAATAGGCCCATGCCCCATCATGCGGGGTTTGATCAACAGGGCGACCTGACCAAAGATCCGGTACATGTGTTGGCGGAGCAATTGGCCTTACCGATAGGCTTATGGAAAGGAGCAGGACTCTCGATGATGTTGGATTTAATGGCTGCCGGACTTTCCAAAGGTAAATCCACCCGGGAAATAGGCCTGCAAGGGGAGGAATACGGTATCTCTCAACTCTTTTTCTGTTTTCATCTGGAAAAGTTGGGAATAGATCCTTTGGAGATGGAGCGCAAAGTAGCTGGAGTGCTGGAGGATTTAAAGGCTTCGGCCGTTTTTAAAGGAATGGAGGTAAGCTATCCGGGGGAAAAATCCTATGAACGTAGGAAGGAAAACCTTGCCTCAGGGATTCCTGTAGATGGTGAAATCTGGAATACCGTGCTACAGATGCGGGAATAGGGATCAGGAAAGGCTGATGATGGATCTTGTTGAAGCAACTTTAATTGAATCTAAATCATGTTGGTATTGGTAATGGGATTGCCGGGAACCGGGAAAAGTTTTTTTGCCAAACGGCTGGCTGAAATGTCGGAAATGGTCTATCTTAATAGCGATCAGGTACGGATTGAATTGGGGTTGAGAGGACGGTACAGCAGTGATGATCGGCAAAAGGTATATGCAGCCCTGGTAGGCCAAACAAAAGGGTTGTTAAATGATAAAAAATCGGTTTTAGTGGATGCTACCTTTCAACGTAAAAAGAACCGAAGGGAATTTCAGGGGCTTGCTAAAAAACTGAATTGTCCGATTGCCTTCATTCGGGTTTGGGCCGAAGAAGGCCTGGTAGAAAAGCGGCTGGCGATTGAGCGGGAGGAAAGCGATGCGGATTTTTCGGTTTACCAAAAACTAAAGTTGGACTTTGACCCACTGGAAGGCGACTACCTGGATATCCGGTCTGAGGATGGGAAGATTGACCGAATGATACAGCAAGCGTTAGATTACCTGAAACTGGCGTATGAAGACTGAAGAGGTTCACAAATTAGCCAATGAAGGGCTTTATTTGGGTCACCGAATGGACGGAACGGTGCTGGAAACCCATATTTCCTGGATCATTTTAACCGGTAAATGGGCCTTCAAAATCAAGAAACCTGTCACGCTTTCTTTTCTGGACTATTCTGCCCTTGCATCAAGAGGCCATTTTTGCAAAGAAGAAATTTTGTTAAATAGCCGTTTTTCATCCATCTATGTCCGTTGCTGCCCGATTACCTGGGTCGAAGGAAACTGGGTTATGGATGGTAAAAGAGGCACAGTTCATGACTATGCGGTACTCATGAGACGAGTACCGGAAGCCTACCGGATGGATAAAATGTTGCAGGACGGAGAAGGATCGGAGGTGCTTATTGAAAAGCTGGCAAAGAAGGTAGCCGTTTTTCACCGGAAGCAGCCAGCAGAGGAGAGCCCATTTGATCTAAATCAAGCCAAAGAGATTTTTAGCGATATTTTGGATCCTTCGATTAGGTATACAAGCAGCCAACGGAAATTCCTTGAGAAGGCCGTTCGGTGGAGCAATGCGTTTCTGGAAGCGAACAGCGAGCGGTTTTCGGAAAGAGCTCGCCTGGGTTGGGTGCGGGACCTGCATGGAGACTTGCACGCAGGTAATATTTTTCTGACGGATCCTCCGGTAATTTTTGATTGTATCGAATTCAGTAAATCGATTCGTACCATTGACCTGTTATACGAGGTGGCTTTTCTTTGCATGGATTTGGAGCGGTATGGCAAAGCCGATTGGTCCGCCTTGTTTTTAAAAACGTACCTTCATCGGATTCCCGTACTGGATTACGAGCGGGATGGTCCCATTTTTAACTATTATAAGTGTTTGAGGGCCAATGTGCGGGCGAAGGTGTTGGGTTTGGACCCATCCGATAGTGCGGAGAAACAGGAACAGCAGCAAGCCTACTTTCGGCTGATGGAAAGATACATGCAGCAGTAAGCAGGCATGTTCCAGCCCAAGGACTCAAAATTGGAGGCTTTCGGTGATACCGGCTTCCTTTTAACGTAATTCGATAAAATTTTTTGCAATAGACAAATGTCCCAGCGTAAACCTTTTTTTATGCCTGTGGACACTGGTTCGCTGAATGATTTCCTTCAGGGTTTTCATGACGGATAGGGTGTGCTTTCCCTTATTGATCATGATACATTCTGCTAGTGAAGCCTGACCTGCATCGGTTATTTCGGATCGGGTGGGCATACCCAGCTTGTGGAGGTTTTCGAGTACCTGGGTAGCCCATACCACGGGCACTTGAGCAGATTCGCAAATCCAGAGGATTTCCTCCTGTATTTCCCCCATGCGTTCGAAGCCAATTTCAACGGCCAAATCACCCCTGGCGATCATGACCCCAAACGGCGGGGACTTCATGCCTTCCAGAATCAAGGCGGGCAAATTTGCCACCGAATCAGGTGTTTCGATCTTGTAAACAATGTCCGGCATTGGGCCTTTGATTCGCTGTAATTCGTTGTGCAAATTCTGAATATCCTGAGGTGTTTTTACGAAGGAATATCCCAGAATATTGGCGTGGCGACATATAAAGGGAAGGCAGCGTTTGTCAAAATCCGTTAGTGAGGGAATGCTGAGGTGGGTGTCCGGGAAATTAATTCCTTTGCCCGATTTGATGCGTCCCTTTTTGGAAGAAACCCTATCCAGGGTAACTGCCGCTTTTCCTTTTTCGGTCTGGGTGACCCTGCCGCTGATTTCCCCATCGTCAATGAATACCCGATGTCCTGGTGCCAGCGAGGCAATAATACCTTTTTCATTGGGGTCCAACACCACGAATTCTTCCTTCAAATTGTCCATGGATTCGGAAAGCCAGATCGTTTCCCCAACAGCTACCTTTACCTTCCCTTTCTTTTTACCTTTACCCAGTAGCACGGTTCGGATTTTTGGCCCCGCCAGGTCCAGGTGGATTTTGCAGCTTTTTCCCGTCCTTTTTTCGGCTTCCCTGATTTGATCCACCATGGATTTCCAAACGGACTCATCATCGTGGGCACAATTTATCCGCGCTACGTTCATGCCCTGAAGCAAAAGGTCTTCTATCATACCCCTGTCCTCGGCAAAAGCACTGTCAAAAGTGACCATCACCGAAGGCATTCCCGGGATTTCAGTTGGGCCGAACAGTTCCTGACTGTTAGCAGTCAATTGGTTTTGACTATCCGTGAAAGTGCAGGAGTTGAGTTCTTCTGCCAAATAGTGATGCCCCAGGCGTTGCCGGATGGTCTGAATTTGCCGGTGGATATGGTTTTCGGAATTGGACAGGGCGGAAAGCCCGTATAAATGCAGCTTTTCCTGCAGCGATTTCCTGTCCTCACTTCGAAAGTAAAGGTATTGGACAAGGTTCCGCGCAGCGGGCAAGTACCTTTCCGGTAGTTGTTCCAGTTGGTGCTGGTGATCCTGGTTGGCTTCCAACAGCCCCTGCTCCAGCGCACCCAGTTCCTGATTTAGTTGATCCAATTCGTCTTCCATCAGGAGTAAATATAAGAGATATTTTGGGGATTCTATTTGGTAAAAGCTGGCAGTTAGGTCGGAGATACTGTATTTTATCGCAGCGAGTGGATGTAGGCAGATAAAGAAGAAATGGGTCTAAGGGATTTCGCAGTGCTTGATAAGTGGATGATCGTGTTTTTCGGCTAAATTTGCCTAAACCTGCCTGCAGTTTTGGCATAGCTGCTATTGATACTGCGGCCAGGCCCGGTAGGCCAGGATGCCGCCTGATACCAGCAACAGTACCTGTAAAAACAAACTGGGGGCTGTTTCCAGATTTCTTCCAATGACAAAAAGTAGAAAAACCATGGAGAAAAAGGCCAGCAATCCGGTTACTTCCTTTTCTTGCTCGCCGACTTTTCGGTTGTAAAAAATCTTGGCTACCAGTCCGCCATAGAGAAAGGTAAACCAAATCAACCGGTGTCTGAGATTTTTCACCACGTAGCTAAAGGTGGGAAAATCCTTTCCTTCCAGGGTTACGAGCACAAGATCAATAAGCACCATCAATCCCAGCATGGCTGCCACAACGATTTTGACTGTTCGGATTTCCGACAAATGCCTTTTTAGAAAACGGTTTAGTTTTTTCATGGTGTCTCCAAATAATTCATAGACCAAAAAAAGTGACCATACAATACACCGGCTAGTAAAAGCCCCATCAGGAAGGTCCTGGATTTCTTAAACGAGACCTTGAAACCAATCAGTGCCATGACTATCGCGAGGCCAAATAGGATTAAAACCGGAAACATCCCATTTGACATTTTAAAGGCCTCATTGGTGGTGCCTAGAAACAGGTGTCCGGCAATTGCGCCCAGTGCAAAGGGAATAAAGAAGGCGCGGCCCTGTGACCATTCGAGTAATAGAATATTGGAGGTGTCATTGTCAATGTCATTGATATTCAAGAAAATTTCAACGATCAGGTAGGCAACAACCAAACCAATCATTACATAGATTACCAATAAATACTGCGCACCTTCCATATTCAAATTAGAAAATTCAACTTAATTTAATGGTTTTTTTGGCAAATTGAAATGGATGAGCCCACTAATTTTAATTACCTATGGGTCGTAAGACTACTGTCTATAAGGGGGATGCGCTCATTCCGGGTTGGTCTTGTTAGCAGCCAACCTAATTCTGACCCCCTCGATTTCCAGGGGAAGGGCTTGTAAGGTGAGAAAAGTACTGTATGCACCATTTCCTTTTTTTACGAAGTAATTTTGACAGTGCCTTATTGGTTCGCACCCGATTGACGTTAAATAACTTATTTCCCAGCCGAAGACTTCATGAGAATACACCTGTTACCTTTACACAATAAAATAAGCAGTACATACCTTTTTTAGTATTTTTTGTACTCAAATAGCTATAGAGCTCATAGAAGTCAGGCGTCGGATAGTCAATTCCAATAAAATGGTGCTAAATTTAAATATTTGAAAAGTGATAAATTTGATACATGAGTGAAAATCAATATAGCGACCTATTGCTTGACCAAACCAAAGATCTCATTTGGGCAGTGGATAATAATTTATACCTGGTCTACGCCAACAGAGCCTATCTAAACTTGATGAAGGAAGTAACAGGAGTAGAGAAAGAGCTAAACCGGCCCGTCTTGGTGGAAGGTTTTGGGGAGGGCTATATTGAAAAATGGAAGGCCTATTACCGACGTGCACTTTCAGGAACCTATTTTGAAATCGAAGAGCATTTTTATAACCCGGAAACCAAAGAGATTCAGTACGGCCAAATTTCCTTTTCCCCTATTCATAATGAAGAAGGTGAAATTCTGACGGTCGCCTGCCGAAATACCGACATCACCCCGGTCATCAAGCAAAAAGATCACGCAAGCCGGTTGATGGACGCTTCGCTGGACGTTTTCTGTACCATAGATGAGGCGGGAAATTTTGTATTTGTAAGTGCTGCTTCCACTAAGCATTGGGGCTATCCTCCTGAAGAGCTGATAGGTAAGCCCTACAGAGAGCTGATTATAGAGGAAGATCTGGAAAAAACAGACCGGGTCGCCGCTGAAATCATGGCAGGGAGGGAATTCAGAACTTTCTCCAATCGATTTCGGATGAAACAGGGGGGAATCGCTTATAATTTATGGTCAGCTCGTTGGGATCATGAATCCAAATGGATGTATTGTGTAGCCAGAGACGCGAAGGAAAAAATTGAAGAAGAAGCAGAAAAGGAGTTGCACAGCCAGATTAGCCTTAGTTTCAATACGGAAGAAGAATTGATATCGGCCGCCAACCGTCTTTGCAAGAATCTATATGGCTTCGGCAAGTTTGATTTGATAGAACTCTGGTGCCCAAATATGGAGCGAACACAGATTCAGCTAATGGGGTACAGCACTCACAACCAGGAATTTTATGAGTTGGAGCCATCCGCAGCTTCATTTCAGAAGAATGAAGGATTGCCGGGAAAAGTTTGGGAAAATGGCAAACAGTTCTTTTGGGATGAAAAACAGATCCAGATAGATTTCATCAGGAAAAATGGAGCCTCCCACCTGGGGTTGCAAGCCATACTTGGGATACCCTTAACCTTTAATGAGGAATTGGTAGGTGTACTGCTTATTGGAACCCGGCGGGAGCCGGATTATTTGCAGCAGTACCGCCCGGTTTTAGGCCGACTGGAAAAATTTATTGGTTCAGAAATCAACCGGAAGCGATTGGAGGATGACCTTAAGCACCTGTATCAAGCCATTCCGGACATTCTCTGTATGGCAGATTTTAATGGCCGATTCTTGAAAATGAATCCGGCCGGTTGTGATTTATTGGGTTATAAAGAAGAAGAAATCCTATTTCATTCCTTTGATGAATTTGTCCATCCTGAAGACAAGGATATTTCTACCAATGAAGTGAAGCAGCTTGAAAAGGGGGCAACCACCTTTCAATTTGAAAACAGGTACCTTACCAAAGCGGGCAAAATTATTTGGCTGAGCTGGAGTTGTAATTCTTCTATCCAAGAAGGCTTAATTTATGCTTCCGCAAAAAACATTACCGCGGAGGTTCAATTAAGAGAGCTAAACGCCCAAGCCGGATCGATGGCAAAAATTGGCTCCTGGGAAGTTAATGTAGAGAAAAATACCGTTTTCTGGTCTAAAATGGTTCATCAGCTGCATGAAACCGATCCCGATTCTTTTTTCCCCGATTTAGAGACGAGTATTAATTTTTATCGGGAGGATTTCAGGCCACTGGTTCAAAGCCATATTGAAAAAAGTATCGCTACGGGGGAGGGGTTTGATTTTGAAGCTGTGATTATCACCAAGAAGCTCAAAGAAAGGTGGGTACGGGCCATTGGTACGGTGGAAATCATGGATGGAAAAGCTATAAGGTTTTATGGTAGCTTTCAGGATATCACCGATAGAAAAGCGTTTGAGTTACGATTGCAATCATTCGCCAACAACCTGCCGGGGGTAGCCTTTCAGTATTTTATCTATCCTGATGGGACTGACAAATTGAAATTTGTAACCGAGGGGGCGCAGAAGGTATGGGGCTTTGATGCGGATAGCGTGACGAAAGACAATAACCTTGTCTGGAAGCAAATTGAGTTGGGAGGGGAGTTAGATGCGGTAAAGAAGAGCATCAGGAATTCGGTAGAGACCAAATCAGAATGGAAGGCTCAGTGGCGGTATGTCCTGCCGACCAATGAACTTCGCATACATACCGGATATGGATCACTAGCTTTTCTTCCTGATGGCACCACCGTTTTTAATTCATTAATATTGGATATAACGGATGAATTTAGAAGTGAAGAACTGCTTAAACAAGCTTCTGAAATGGCAAAAATCGGGAGTTGGGAGCTGAACCTGGTTGATCAGGATAATGACAGCATGTACTGGTCACCGATGACTCGGGAAGTTTTGGAGGTAAATGAGAGCTATAATCCATCGTTGACAGGTGGTTTTGAGTTCTATTTCGGTGAAAATAAGGAGAAGATTCAAACAGCGGTTGATCTGTTGGTGGAAAAGGGACAGGATTTTGACCTGGAATTGCTCATCACCACTGTGGATGGAAAAGAAAAATGGATACGGTGTATCGGCAAAGGGGAATGGGTAAACGATACCTGCACAAAAATATACGGCAGTTTTCAGGACATTCATGCAGCCAAATCCAATGAGCTTCGGTTGAAGGAAATTCTCGATAGTATCTCAGATGCCTTTTATGCCGTAGATGCTCATTGGAATTTTACCTATTTTAATAAGGAAGCCGAAAATCTATTAAAGAAAAGTGCAGACGAGGTGTTGGGCAGAAACTTATGGGAAATTTTTTATCCAGCCAAGGGGACTTTTCTGGAGGAGGTGTACAGGCATGTAGCTTCAACCGGCCAATCTGAAAACTTTGAGTACCAATATCCAGGAAATGGGGCATGGTATGAAATCACGACTTATCCCTCAAGTGGAGGCATTTCCTCTTATTTTAAAAATATTGATGAACGCAAGAAGGCCGCCCAAGAGCTTGAAAAAGCCTATAGGGAGAGGAATGAAATTCTGGAAAGTATTAGTGATGCGTTTTTTGCCGTAAATGAGTCCTGGACCGTAACCTACTGGAACAAGCAAGCGGAAACGGTTTTAGGAAAGGAAAAAAAAGAGATGGTGGGCAAAAACCTATGGGAAGAATATCCCGATGCCATTGACACCGATTTTTATAGGCAATACCACCAGGCGATGGATAGCGGTGAAACCGTCAGGTTTGAGGAATATTATCCCACCCAGGACCTATGGGTAGATGTGACAGTTTATCCCTCCGGAAACGGCTTGTCCCTATACTTCAAAGACATCACCCTGAGGAAAGCAGCGGATATCCGATTAGTAAATGCCAATGAGCGGTTTGAATTGGCGACACAAGCCACCAACGATGCTATTTGGGATTGGGATATAGACAATGATACGTTTGTCAGGTCTACAAACATTTCTAAATTTTTTGGAAATACCACTGCTACCGAAATGAATAGTAGGCAGTTTTGGCAGGACAATTTTCATCATGATGACCTTGCCGAATTGAAGGATAGTATTCAACGGTCGCTTGATAGCCCGGATGTGCTGCGTTGGGAGATGGAGTACCGAATCCTAAATGAGCAACAAGATATTATCTATGTAAAAGATAGAGGAGTGATCGTTCGGGATGAAAATGGAAAGCCGAGACGAATGGTGGGGGCAATGACAGATCTGACTCGACAAAAGAAGCTGCAAACGGAGCTCTACCAGATCAATGAATCCCTAAAAATCTATGCGAAAGAACTGGAGCGCTCCAATGAGGAGTTAGAGCAATTCGCCTTTATCACCTCACACGATTTGCAAGAGCCTTTGCGGATGATTTCTAGTTTCATGGACCAGTTAAAACGGAAATATGCCGATCAATTGGATGATAAGGCACTCCAGTATATTCATTATGCAACGGATGGTGCCAAACGGATGAAACAGATTATTCTCGATTTATTGCTTTATTCCAGAGCGAATAAGCTTATTGACGAGATGGAAGAAGTAAATCTGAATAGAGTACTTTCGGATTACAGGCATTTGAGAAGGAAACTTATTGCCGAGAAAAGCGCATCGTTCAATTCGGATGACTTGCCCGTCTTGAAAACATACAAGGCTCCACTGGCCCAAATCTTTCATTCGTTGCTCGATAATTCCTTAAAATATGCAAAGGACAATGTGCCTTCTCAAATCGAGATACAGGTGAATGAAAATGAAAAGGAATGGGAATTTGCTATTAAGGACAATGGAATAGGGATTGAGGAAAAATTCTTCGACAAGATCTTTGTCATTTTCCAAAGGCTGCATAATAGAGAACAATACGAGGGAACGGGTATTGGATTATCAATAGTAAAGAAGACGGTGACCTTTCTGGGAGGAAAGGTTTGGCTGGAATCTACCGTCGGTGAAGGCACAACCTTCTATTTTACCATTGCAAAAAATAAGAAGTAATATGAACATTAACTTTCCGGTTATCGCCCTTGGAGCATCTGCCGGGGGGCTTGAGCCATTAGAGCTTTTCTTTGAAAACACGAACAAAAAATCGAAATATGCTTATGTGATTATTCAACATCTTGCCCCCAACCATAAAAGTTTGATGGATGAGTTGCTCTCCCGCCATACCAAGCTTCCGATAAAAAAAATCGAGCACGGAATGCCGATAGAAAGAGGGAACATCTACCTCAACCCTCCCAAAAAATTTGTTGAGATAAAGGCCGGGAAGTTTTTTCTGAGCGAGAAGGAGGATCGGACGTTAAGCTTTCCCATAAGCGATTTCTTTAGTTCCCAGGCAGAAAACATGCAGGAAAAAGCCTGCGCCATTGTCCTATCGGGTACGGGAAGTGATGGTTCCAAAGGAGTAAAGTTTGTCAAAGAAAAAGGAGGGTTGGTATTGGTGCAAGATCCACAGCAGGCTAAATTTAACGGAATGCCCAATAATGCCATCTACACCGGAGTGGTGGATAAGGTCTGCCGGGTAGAGATGATGCATGAGGAGATTGATCGGTTTTTCGAAAATCGGGATACCATTTCTCAAAATTATGGCAATTCGTCAAAAGCAAACTCCGTCATCACGGATATATTAAAAAGCATCGAAGAACAGATTAACGTCGATTTTACAGGGTATAAGTACACCACCGTATCCCGAAGAATCAGCAGGAGAATGAGTATTCTGGATTACACCAAAATGGATGCGTATTTCAACTATCTGCAAGATAATCAGAATGAAGCGCAACTTTTGGCCAAAGAATTGCTAATTGGTGTCACGCGCTTTTTTAGAGACGAGGATGCTTTCAACGCACTTAAAACCCAGGTGATTCCCAAATTGATGGAAGAAAACAGTGATTCGAAATCCATACGGGTATGGGTTCCGGGTTGTTCATCCGGGGAAGAAGCGTACTCCATTGCCCTATTGATCAAAGACTACCTGAGGGCCAATAAGTTACAGTATGAGGTGAATATTTTTGCAACCGATTTAGATAAAGAAGCCATTAAAAGGGCTGCAAACCGGGTTTTTTCCAAAAACATCAGTGCTGAAATCCCTGCTGAGTACCTAAATACTTATTTTGTAACTCAAAAAAACGGGTATGCCATCGCCAAAGAGATTCGCGAAATGATCGTGTTTTCAGTACATAATGTGATTCAGGATCCTCCGTTTAATAAAATAGACCTGATTAGTTGCAGAAATCTCTTGATCTATCTTACCGATTCAGTTCAACAGCAGCTTTTTACCATATTCCAGTACTCGCTTAAATCAAATGGCGTATTATTCTTAGGTTCAAGTGAGACCTTGGGAACTGCCCGTGATGAATTTTCCGAGTTGAATAAACAGTCCAATATTTTCCTTAACAAGGAAAACAAGAAGTTTGTCCAACGACTGCATTCAATTAAAAAAAGGTATCCTGCCAGCAGCGACCACCTACCAACAAACGACGCTGACAGCAAACCACCTATTTTACAGGCAAATAAAAAAGGTCTTTTAAACGAAATTCAGCATTCGCTTATTCAAGAGTATGTTCCGGATTCGTTGGTTGTAGACGAGCATTTTAACTTGCTTCATAGCTCCGGCAATGCCCACCGGCTTTTGACCTTGCCTTCGGGTGAGATAAGTTCCAATATTTTCAGGATGCTACCCGAGTCCCTTTCCGTTCCGTTGGAGGTGGTTGCCAATAAAGTTTTGCAAACCGGTAAATTGGTAACCTTGGCGGATATTAAAATACCCGAAGAATTGAAAGCTATCTTTGGTTCCAATCTTTTTTTAAGTATCAAGGTTCGAAAAAAAGAACTGTTTGATGGCATGGATTACCTGTTTATCACCTTTGAATCCTCCTCGATAAGGCTTACCGAAAAATCACCCTCAGAGAATGTAACGATCAATACGGTCTCCCAGGAAAAAATCCATATTCTTGAAAGGGAGCTTAGAATCAATCGGGAGACACTGCAAACTACCATTGAAGAACTGGAATCAAGCAATGAGGAATTGCAAGCCACCAATGAAGAACTGCAAAGCTCTAATGAAGAGCTGGAATCGGTCAATGAAGAGCTATATACCGTAAATGCGGAATACGAACAGAAAAACCAGGAACTTTCTCAGTCCAATGATGATTTAAACAACCTAATTCGCAGTACCGAATTAGCCATTTTATTTTTAGATGCTAATCTGAACATCCGCAAATTCACCCCGGCGATTAAAAAGATTTTGGACCTGGTACCCCATGATATCGGTAGAAATATCAGTCAGTTCAGGGCAAAAATACAATTAGATAACTTCCTTGAACACATCGAATCGGTGGTGGCAGAATCGGTTTCCTATGAATTTACCATAGAGGACATCAAGGGTAAAGAATACCTTCTAAAAATCGCACCTTTCAAATCCCATAAAAAGGAAGTGAGGGGAATTACATTGGTATTTGTAGACCTGACCCAAGCCAATAAACTTAAGAAGGCCATTGAGGTCTCGGAAAAAGCCTTGTCCGACCTGGAGCTGAAGCATGAAAACCAAGATGAAATTTTCAAGTTGATTTCCAACAACCTACGTGACATGGTGTGCATCGTTTCTCCGGATGGAACCATTGAATACTGCAGCCCATCAGGAGCAAAAATCACCGGATATTCGCTTGAAAAGCTCTACCACATCAATTTATTGGATCAAATAGTTGATGAAAACCATCGGAACATCTTTCAGAAAGCGTTTTCAAGTGCAAACAAGAATCAAGATCCCGGATTGATAGAATTTGAGTTTAAAAGACCTGAGGACAACAGCAGGTGGTTGGAGGCCAGTATCAAACCCATTTTGCAAAAGAAATCAGAGGAACAAAAATTCTTGTTGATCATCAGGGATATTCATCAAAGAAAATTAAACGAGTTTGAATTCACGAAAAACGCGTTGATTGCCGAACAAACCAGTAGTGCAGTGCTTATTACGGATATTTCCGGAGCGATAAGTTTTGCCAATGACGCTTTTGAAAAAATGAGCGGATATCATGAACATGAAATTTTAGGTAAGAAGCCAGGAAGCTTTTTGCAGGGCTCCGAATCTGACCCTGAGCTTATTCAATTGATGTCTAGATCCTTAGAGGAGAGAAAGCCCTTTAATGTAGACATTACCAATTATGGCAAGTCAGGATATAAATATATCGTCAATATAAAAGCAGAACCGCTCAAAGACAAAGAAGGAGATTTAATTGGCTTTTTCTCCATACAGAATGATATTACCGACCAACAAGACCGAATCAATCAGATACATAAATTGAATGCCATTGTTAAAGAACAGTTTCGCAAGTTAAAGGAGGTAAACAAATCCTTGGAAGATTTTGCCTACATTGCCTCACATGATTTGAAGGCACCCATACGTAATATCAAAGGGCTTTTGGGCATCATCAGAAAAAAAGGGGATGCATTAGGAGAGGAGAAAAGGAAGAAATATTTTGACGTGATCGTTTCTTCATCAAATGAAATGGATCAGATGATCAATAATTTACTTGAGTATTCACGGACTGGTGTATCCAATGAGAAATGGGAGCTGGTGAAAATTCCGGAACTATTCCGAGAAGTAGTTCAGCTTTTTCGATCCGATTTGGATAAAATAAAGGGAAAAGTCATTTACGATTTTGCGGTAGCTGAAGCGCCTGTATACCCCATTCTCTTTAAACGGTTAGTCAGTAATTTGATCAGCAATGCGATTAAATACAGAAGGGAACAAGATCTGATAATTCATCTCAAAAATAAGAGGGTTGCAAATGGGATTTTATTCGAAATTTCGGATAACGGAGTAGGGATTCCCCATGAAGAATCCGAAACTATTTTTAAGATGTTCAAATCGTTGAAACCGGATAAAGAAAGTAACGGAATTGGTTTGTCTGTCTGTAAGAAAATAGTCGAGTTACATGAGGGAACGATTTGGGTAGCATCAGAAGAAGCCAAAGGTTCCACCTTCTCCTTTACAATTGCGGAAAATTTATAATCCTAATATGAACGAAAATAAACTGAAGTTAGCACATATTTTACTCATAGAGGACAATGAAGGTGATATTCTCCTTACACTTGATGCCTTTGAGGAATGCAAGTTAGGTACTCAGGTTAGTGTGGCACGGAACGGGCAGGAAGCACTGGATTTTTTGAATAAAAAAGGAGCATTTACAGATGTGGAAAGGCCCGATTTGATTTTATTGGACATCAATATTCCGATTTATAATGGGCATGAGGTGTTGGAAGAGATTAAACGGGATAGGAGCCTCAGAAAAATTCCCGTTATCATGCTTACGACCTCTTCAAACGAGAATGACATCGAAAGAGCATACAAAAGTCACTGTAATAGTTATATTCAAAAGCCCTTGAACATGGATGATTTCCTGAAAGTTATTCAAAAAATCGAGGAGTTTTGGTTGCAGCTTTCTGTTTTGCCTAAGTAATTGAGGACTGAAATAGTACATCGCGCTCCCGGAAGATTCTGAAATATCAAATGCTGTAACCATTAGCCACCTTTGTATAGGTGCTAAAAATAAAAAACGAGACAGTCTCAGGCTGTCCCGTTTTTATGCTTTCGTTATTTTTTGCTCCAATCTTCCCAGCCACCGGCATAGTTCGATACGTTTTCGAAGCCATTGGCCCTCAGCAGGGAGTAGGCAATGGCCGCCCGGCCGCCACTCTGGCAATGGACGATCACCGGCTTGTCTTTGGAGACCTTGTCCAGGTTTTTATCCAGTTTGCCGACAAAGAGGTTGTCTGCCCCTTCAATATGACCTTTTTTGTATTCAGATGCTCCCCGCACATCAATTACCTGTGCGGTTCCTTTGTCCAATTGCTCTTTGACTTCTTTTTTATCGATGGCCTGGTACCTTTCAAGTTCCTTGCCTTCAAAATCGGACAATTGACTAGGGGTAATGTATCCCAGGATATTGTCCAAACCGATGCGCATCAGTTTGCGTGTCAGGTCTTCCACTTCGTTTTCGCTGGCGATCAGAACAAAGGATTCCTCGTAGTCCATGTACCAGCCCATCCAGGTGGAGAAGGTGTTGGTATTTGGGATATTCAGTGCTCCTTTTAGAAAGCCTTTGGAAAATGCCTCCGGCGTTCGGGTATCGATGATCTTCAGTTCCTCTTTTTTAGCCTGTTCGAAGGCTTTTTGGGAAAGATTTTTTACCTCTGGCACCTCGGTCAGCAGTTTCCGGTCTACCTTGTTGAGCTTTTTCATCATGGCAAAATACCGCGGTGGTTCGGGCTGGTCCGCCAGCAGTTCCTTGCCAAAGGCCGCCTTGTCATCCAACATCTGCAATGCCCAGTTGCGAATTTTTTCGTAGCCGATGGTGGATAAGGGCACTGCACCCAGGGATTTACCGCAAGCCGAACCGGCACCGTGCCCCGGCCATACCTGAATGAAATCCTGAAGTTTATTGAATTCCTGCAGGGAGTCAAACATCTGTGCCGCTCCGATTTCCTGGGTTCCTTTCAGTCCAGCCGCTTGTTCCAATAAATCAGGCCTTCCGACATCCCCGACAAAAACGAAATCACCGGTAAACAGCATGACGGGTTCCTGCGTAGCAGGTTTATCTGTGAGAAGGAAACTGATACTTTCAGGGGTATGACCCGGGGTATGCAGCACTTCAAAATTCAGGTTGCCCAATTTGACATGATCTCCGTGTTTAAGCTTGTTGTGCGGGAATTCGTATTTCCAATCTTTATCTCCCATATCAGAGAGGTACATTTCGGCACCTGTCAATTCGGCAAGCTCCCTGGAACCACACAGAAAGTCTGCGTGAATGTGCGTTTCCAAAATATGTGTAATTTTCAAATTATTGGCTTTGGCAATTTCCAGGTAGGTGTCCACATCTCTTTTCGGATCAATAACCGCCGCCACTCCGGCTGCCTGACACCCTATTACATAACTGGCCTGAGCCAGACTCTTATCATATACGAGTTCGAAAAACATGTTTTTTTATTTTTGTTATTACGTTATTTCACAATTTGGATAAAACATTTTGTATCACCCAATTCTTTTACAATGTTACGGATACTTTGTGTCTTGGCATGTGATAATTATTACCTAAGCGTAAAATGGATTACTTGTCGGAAATTGCTCCAGGAAAGCGGAAAGGATGGTGATTTTATTTATTCAATCTAAATAAAGGCTTGATTTTTTACTATTTCGGGAAAAATGTAGTAAAATTGCGCTTGTAAATCCTATGGAGGGATTGGGAAATTAGACATGTCCTCATGACTGCAGCCAAACTAAAACCCAGACAAACGTACGAAATTGACAGCCTTTCTGTCACGCCCCTGTTGGTTAGAATGATGGAAATGGGCATTCTACCCGGGAAAAAAATCAGCTTATTCAAAAAAGCACCATTTAACGGTCCCATGGCTTTTTTGATAGATGGCAACATCATTGCGCTGAGGATAGAAGAAGCAGACCTGATACAAATAAAAGAAGCCTAACGCATGGAAGTCGCCGAAAAGAAGGCCCTGAAAAGCATCGCCATCATAGGAAATCCCAATGTCGGAAAATCCAGTATTTTCAATCAATTAACCGGGTTAAACCAGAAGATCGGTAATTACCCCGGCATGACGGTGGATAAAATGGTGGGGCAGGTTCATGTGGGCGAAAAGCATTTTGAGCTGATCGATTTGCCAGGAACCTATAGTTTGTATCCCAAATCTGAGGATGAGATCATTGCACACAAAGTGTTGAATGGGCTGGGAGTAGAAAAGCCGGATGCGGCACTGGTGGTATTGGATGCCTGTAATCTGGAAAGAAGCTTACTTCTGGGTACGCAGGTAATTGATTTGGGTATTCCCCTGGCTTTTGTAATCAATATGAAAGACCTGGCTGAAAAGCGCGGGGTGAACATACACACATTTGCCTTGTATCAGCAACTCGGCGTGCCGCTGGTAATGACAGATGCCAGAAACAATCAGGGCATGGAAGCGGTTCGGGATCTCTTTCAAAAGGAGAATTTTGAAGTGGGTAAGCCCTTTCATAAGATGGGATTCCCCGACTTACTGGATGAAGTAAAAAGGGAATTTAAATTAGCAACCGACTACCAGGCCTTCCAGCAATTGATTTTTGCTGATTTTGATCCCTTGCTGCCATTGGATCAGCAGAAATGGCTGAAAGACCAGGCCAAAGCCCATGGTTTTGACGGCATGGAACAGCAAGCCCGGGAGACCGAACAGCGTTTGAGCCAGATTAAAGCATTGCTTTCCAGTACAGACTCTTCGGGAAAGGGAATCCCTAAAAAATTTCACGCCGCCCTGGATGCGGTTTTTATGCATCCGGTTTGGGGCTACCTTACCTTTTTGGCTATTATGCTGATCATATTTCAGGCTATTTTTGCCTGGGCAGAAACGCCCATGGACCTGATAGATGGTGCCTTTGCGGCAGCTAGTGGATGGGTTTCGGAAACATTCCCTCCAGGGGTGCTGACAGACCTGCTTTCAGAGGGCATCATTACAGGTATTGGTGGCGTGGTCATATTCATTCCTCAAATAGCCTTGCTTTTTGGTTTTTTGGCATTTTTGGAGGATACGGGTTATTTTTCCCGTGTGGTGTATTTGATGGACCGTATGATGCGGCCTTTTGGCTTGCATGGAAAGAGTGTGGTTCCCCTGATCTCGGGCATGGCCTGCGCCATTCCGGGGATTATGGCTACCCGAAACATCAGCAACACGAAAGAGCGGTTGATTACCATTTTGGTGACCCCCTGGATGAGTTGTTCGGCCCGACTTCCGGTATATATTATCTTGATTGGATTGACCGTTCCGGACCAATCCTGGATGGGGATCAACCTGCAGGCATTGGCCTTGCTTTTTATGTACTTATTAGGTACGGCATTTACGTTATTGGGTGCCCTGGCCTTGAAATATGTGTTGCGGACAAAGGAGAAAAGTTTTCTTATGACGGATCTGCCCATCTACCGCCTACCGCGTTGGCAGACCGTGTTGCTGACCATGTACAACAAATCCAAAGTATTCGTTCTGGAGGCTGGAAAAGTAATTCTGGCCATCTCGATCGTTTTATGGGTGCTGGCCAGTTATGGTCCCTCAGGCCAGATGGAAGCATTGGAAGTGGAAAAGGAACGCGCACTTGAAGCAGCCACCGACAATCAGAAACACGAACTGGCTTCTGAATTTGCGTCCAAACAGTTGGAAGCTTCCTATATAGGGATATTGGGAAAGGCGATCGAACCAGCCATTCGGCCCTTAGGGTATGATTGGAAGATAGGGATCGCTTTATTGACCTCTTTTGCGGCCAGGGAGGTCTTCGTGGCTACCGTGGCCACTATTTACAGTGTGGGGGAGGATGTCGAAGACGAACTTACGATAAGAGAGAAGCTGGATAAACAAGTACATGCGGATACGGGGGAGAAGGTTTTTAATCGGGCTACCGGATTTTCGTTGATGGTTTTTTATGCCTTGGCCATGCAATGCATGAGCACGGTAGCGGTAGTTTATCGGGAAACCAAAAGTTGGAAATGGCCCCTGATTCAAACGATTGGAATGACTATTGTGGCTTATTTGGGGGCGTTGGTCACCTATCAAATATTTATTTAATCATGTTACAGGAAGTCATTGTTGCAATTTTATTTGCGGGGGTATTGGTTTATTGGGGTATCCGCATTTGGCGTAAAAAATCCGCTAAAAACCAAAACGGTTGTGGTTGTGAAAAATGCGGTTAATTTTTTGTTGTTTTTATATCATTTTTATCGTTTTTCCCATTAGCTTTGATGCTAAAATTTTGTCAAATACCGTAGTTGGTATCCGAAAAAGCTAACGATACAATGAAATGGACCTACAGTGTTAAACATAAAATTACAGCCGCTTCGCTGCTTTTAGGCGTAATTGTCCTGGTAATGATTACCAACATCAATCAACGCAATCAAATAGAGGAGTTAGAATCCGCATTTGAAGCGATTTATAGGGACCGGTTGGTCGCGGAGAGCTACATTCTGGATTTTTCGGAAAAACTCCATAACCTGCAAGTAGCGATCAACGACCCGGCTAGTTCCTTATCCCAAAAACAACGGATTGCCGCGCAGCTTTTAACAGAAATAGATACCCTGAATCAGCTGTACCAGGCAACCCGACTGACGGAAGAGGAGGCCAGGTATTTTTTGCATTTTACCGGACTGACGGAGGAAATCGATTTAAGGCTCAAACAGGGTGATCTGGAAAGCGAGGAAGTGATGATTAAATCTGCGTTGATGGACTTGCATTCCCTTTCCCAAATCCAGTTAACAGAGGCGGATAAATTAAAATCAAAAACAGATCGCATTTTTCATATGGGTAGCATTATTTCCCAATTTGAACTCGTAGTCCTGATTGTCATTGGCCTGATAATACAAGTACTTTTATTTGCCTCCCGAACGACCATGCCGGCAAAGTGGTCAAAAAATACAGGGTTGAATTGATTTTTTAGGAATGGTCTCAGCCGACAGGTTGGTTTTTTCTAGAAATGGATTGAATGGCCTTTGCGGTGAGCTCAAAAGAGGCCAGCCTTTTTTGATGATCGTAAATATTGGTGGTGATCATCAGTTCGTTCAGGTGATTTTCGGCCAGGAATTTTTCTAAGCCTTGCTTTACAGTTTCATAACTCCCCACGAACGTATAGGCCATCATGTTTTGAAGGGCAGCAGCCTCATGCGGTGCCCAAATAGCATTCATATCCGATACAGGAGCTGGTAAAGGGTAGGAGCGACCTCGAATTATCCCCAGGGCCATCTGGTAGAAAGAAGTGGCAAGGAACTGGGCTTCTTCATCGGTTTCGGCCACCACCACATTGATGCAGGCAATCAGGTAGGGCTTTCGGGAAGTTGCTGAAGCTTGAAAATGGTTTTGGTAGTACCTGCTGGCTTGATGAAAATAGGTGGGAGCAAAATGACTGGCAAACACGTATGGTAAGCCCCGGGCTGCTGCCAGGTAGGCACTATCCATGCTGGATCCCAGCAGGTAAATGGGTACGTTTAAGCCTTCTGCCGGAAACGCCCTCACAGGAGCATCCAGGATGTCCTCCGAAAAATAGCCCTGCAACTCTTCCAGGTCCTGTGGAAACTCCTGAACAGACTCCATTCTTCCCCTACGTAAAACGGAAGCAGTGCGTTGGTCAGTGCCCGGTGCCCTGCCTAATCCCAGGTCAATTCTACCGGGATAGAGGGTTTCCAGGGTGCCAATTTGCTCGGCAACTATCAGCGGGCTGTGGTTGGGTAGCATGATGCCTCCCGAGCCCACACGGATACGCTCGGTTCCTTGGGCAATGTATCCCATCAGTACCGTAGGAGCAGCACTTCCCACATGGGGCATATTATGGTGTTCTGCCAGCCAAAACCGTGTATACCCCCAATTTTCAGCATGTTGAGCAAGATCCAGGCTTCTGCGGTAGGCATCACCCGCATCCTGATCTTTTTTGATAATGGCCAGGTCAAGAATGGAAAATGGGACTTCTGTTTGCATAGGTAGTTTAAACTCCCCCTGGAATTTTTTGGTTCCAGGTGGTTTGGTTGATTTTAATGAAGGTAATCGCTGTTTGTTTACCAATCTTACCTTGGAATGTTTTAAAGGACATGTTTAAAGCGTCATTAGGTAGAAAAGGCAAACGTAAAATGGAATATTTAAAGAAGTACTGAAATAGTTTTATAACTATATTTACTTTAATATTAAATTAAGATATTGCATTTCCATAGTGTAAAAATCTTTTCATTTGTATTTGGTTTGTTTTTCGTAATTATCGTATGTTTGGTATATATATTTACCTGTTCTTCCCTTATATACCCAAATAATCTGATGTCCAATGGAATTCCACACACTAAAAGACGTTGAACTTTGGCAATTGGTGGCCAATGGTGATCAAAAGGCCTTTGATCATATTTACCTTTCCCATTCCAAAGACTTGTATAAATACGGTTTTCGTTTCACTCAGGACACAGAATTGATTAAAGATGTTATCCAAGATGTTTTTATCCATATATGGGAGTCCAGAAATATGCTTTTCATTCAGAAGTCCATAAAATTTTATCTATTCTCAGCATTCAGAAGGGATATTATTAAGCGTGTTAGCGCAGCTTGTAACTACGAAAGTATCGAAGATTATCATTTTAAAATTTCCTGGGAGGTATCATTTCAGGAAATTCTAGAGGAAAACCAGATTAGTCTGGATTCTACCCATAAACTTAGCCGGGCTATTGATGCGCTACCTCTCAGGCAGAAGGAGGCAATTTATCTTCGGTATCTTCAGGGGCTGACCTATGATGAGATTTCGGAGTTGATGGGGGTACAGATACCCTCTATTTACAATTTAATATTTAAAGGCATTAAGTCTTTAAAGGCGGTTCTGGCACCTTCTGATTTCTCGACCAAAGTTTTGGTTTTATTCTTGTTCTTTTTGTTTTAACAATATTTTGAATCGAAGGATGGCTGATAAGTAACAAGGTTTATCTTTCCGGCAAAAAAAATCAATTTTTTATTTCATTTGGAGATGAGATTTCATAAAAAATTATCTCTTTAGAATATAACTGACCCAATTCATGAAAACCTATACCATCATAGAAGATTTTTTGGAAGACAAGTCTTTCGTAGAATGGGTTTTGCATTCGGATTCGGCTGCCAATAGCGATTTTTGGACAGAAATGGCCTCCAATAAAATAAAGGGACTGCCACTCAATCAGGCGAGGTTAATAATAGAGGAGTTGAATGCGGCAGGGGAGGAATGGGAAAAACAAGAGGAATTACTGGTGCTTTCTAAAATTCATCAACACATCAGAAAAGCCGAGGAGCCTGTCTATCCATCTCGGGTTAGAAAGGTACATTTCAACTATTGGAATATGACTCAGAAGGTTTTCTTCGTGTTGTTTGCTTCGTTGCTTACATTCCTTGCAGTAGATGTGGTGCAGAAAAATCGCTCAACAGAGCCGGAAATTGTTGAAAACCCAGTTTATTGGATCAGTAAGGCAAATCCCAAGGGGCAAAAATCCGAGATTCATTTGCCTGACGGTAGTTCTGTAATCATCAATGCTGAAAGTGAAATCAGGTATAAAAGTGATTTCGGAGTTACGAACCGCGAAATTCGTTTAGTAGGAGAATCTTTTTTTGAGGTAGCTCCGGATAGTTTGTTGCCGTTTCGGGTAATTTCAGGAAATATTACCACCACTGCGCTAGGAACTTCATTTAATATCAATTCGTACAACCCCGATCAAATCAATGTACAGTTGGCAACAGGCATAGTGGAGGTTGTAAACGATTCAAAGGAAAACCAATCCATTTATTTGAAGCCAGGTGAGGAAGCAATCTCGGTAGGGACTGAAAGAATAATAAAGGGCCAGTTTAACCCCAAAAAGGCATTTTTATGGAAATCTGGGATCTTGCTTTTTGACAATCTTTCAGTTGAGGAGTTTATTCGTACCCTTGAGCGCTGGTATGGAGTAGAGATAGCGCTGGAAAATAGCCCCCAATCTGGGTTGGAAATTTCAGGAAAATTTAAAGACACCTATTTGAGTAATGTACTGGAATCTATCGGATACGCGTATGGATTCGATTATAAAATTGACCAAAAAAAAGTTAAGCTAGTTTTTACACCCTAAATGAACTGGATGGGGAAAAAAAATCAATCAAAATAAGCAAAGCCAATGAGGATTCATTGACTTTGCCCGGCGAATAGGAAGGGTTATCAGGCACTTCCTATTTGCGCCTCTTGATTTACTGCGGATTAGTCACAATAAAACATGCAAATTTATGAAAAAAATATTACATGCCCTATGTATGATAGGAAAATACTACCTCTATGGATTCCTATTCCAGATGCTTTTTTTACCATTGATTTATGCGGCGCCTTCGAATGCTCAGGGATCACTGGATATTAAGAAAGTAGTCCTGAGTTTAGATTTAGAAAATGCATCTCTATCAGAGACATTTTCCGAAATAAATAAGTTAACGGAGTTTTCATTTATCTATGACAAACACCTGCTCGAAGATGCGGAGCTGGTGAATATCCATGTTAAGGAGCAAACTCTGGAGACTGTTTTATTAGCAATTTCGTCTTCCCACCGGCTGTCGTTCAAGCAGGTAGACGATAAAATCAGTGTCAGACTTTCCAAAAAAAGGAATATAGCAAATACGGTGCTTGTGGAGGTGACGGTTTCCGGTACAGTGGTAGATGCAAATGGGGATCCCATTCCAGGCGTAACTGTCTTTGTACCCGGTTCCAATTCAGGAACAGCCACGGATATGGATGGAAAGTATTCCATTGTAGTTCCTGAGGGCTCATCGCTGGTTTTTTCCTTTATCGGTTTTGAATCAAAGACCGTAGAGGTAGGAAATCAAACTACAATTGACATCACCCTGGAGCAAAGTGCACAGGCATTAGATGAGGTTATCGTTCTGGGTTATGGCACACAAAAGAAATCTGAACTTACCAATGCAGTAGTCCAAACTTCCGGTGAGGAAGTGAAGAAATCATCGGCTGTTTCCTTATCCAATGCGCTATCCGGAAGGCTTGCAGGTCTTTATGTTAACCAGCGAAGTGCGGTTCCCGGTTTTGACGATGCTCAGATTCTTGTTAGAGGATTCAATACTACTAGAAACAATTCAGCCCTAATTGTCATCGATGGAGTGGCCAATGCAGACCCCGATGGTTTGAATCGACTGGATCCCAATGATATTGAGTCTATTTCCGTGTTAAAAGATGCTTCAGCTGCCATTTATGGTGCCCAATCTGCTGGTGGAGTTATTTTGGTAACCACCAAACGTGGACAAACAGGGAAGCCATCGTTCAACTTTTCCAGTTCCCACCTGTTTCAGTCGCCGACAATGAAAGTAAAGTCGGCCGGTGTTTTTGACTACATGGATGTTCTCAATCGGAATAGAGTACTTGAGGGTGCTGGTCCGGTTTTTCCGGATGATCTAGTGGAATCTTTTCGGAACGGAGACAGACGAGCGGAAGATTGGTGGGATGCGTTGGTAGATCCACCTGCCACCATTTCCAGGCAGTCATTAACCATGCGGGGAGGTTCGGACCGTATTCGGTACTTTACCTCTGTAGGCATGGTGAATCAAGGCGGCATTCTGCGGGCAGATGATATCACCAAACTCAAACAATACAACGTTCGTGCAAACCTGGATGTAACGGTCACGGATGATTTGGAGGTTGGTATTGATTTATCGATTCGCCAAAAATTCACCCAATCTCCTCAAGGTGGGTCGGGTGCCATTGGGGCATTTGCTTCCACCAGCCCTTTACAGGAAGCCTACATCGGGGGGGATTACAGGTATCCAGGCGAAGGTTGGTCTCATTTAAATCCCGCCGCCCGGCTATTGAGTCCGGGGTATAGAAGAAATACCGGGGATGTTGCCAATGGTACTTTTAGGTATAAATACCAGATTCCATTTGTCGAGGGCTTATCTGTAGACGGTTTTGCCTCTATTGTCAAGACGTTCAACTATAATAAATCCTTTGATTATGTATGGGACTATTACGAGCGGAACGCAACAGGAGATATTGTAAAAAGAACATCCAGAACGGTGGAAGACATTGGGCTAAGGGAAGATTTTTCTCAAAGCACCATGATTACCTTAAATTCAAAAATTGCCTATGACAAAATTATCAATACGGATCATAGGGTAAGTGGATTTGTCGCGTACGAACAAATGACCTATGATGATAATTTCTTTTGGGCGCAACGGCTTGGATTTGACTCCCCGCAAATTGACCAACTTTTTGCAGGCAGTGAAAACAGGAGTCAATGGAACAATAGTGGAGGTGCCAGCCAAAATGCCCGGCAAAATTATTTCGGGCGACTGAATTACGAATTCAGTAATAAATACTTGTTCGGATTTAATTTTAGGTATGATGGCTCCCCTATATTTCCAAAAGAAACGAGGTGGGGTTTTTTCCCCGGCTTATCAGCAGGATGGGTGGTTAGTGAAGAGGCATTTATGTCTGACAATCTATTCAGCAATATGAAACTGAGAGCATCTTGGGGTAAATTAGGAAATGACCGGGTAGACCCTTTCCAATATATTGGTCGCTTTGGTTATGGGGCCGGTTGGGTAGTAAATGGAAACGACGTGCGGGGGATAGCGGCATTGACTACACCAAATCCAAACATTACCTGGGAAGTATCCGAATCGACGGATATCGGACTGGAACTTGGCTTTATGCAGGACAGGTTATCTTTCGAAATGGATGTATACAGAACGTATACAACCAATATTTTGGGTAGGAGACAAGCATCTATCCCTGGATATACAGGACTAATCTTACCGGATGAGAATATCGGGGAGATGAAAAGTCACGGAATTGAGTTTCAGTTGGGATTCAGGGAGAATATCGGTCTGCTTAATTACCGGATAAATGCCAATTACTCCTTTAACGACAATGAGATCATCTTTTTTGATGAAGTACCTCAGGCAGAACCCTATCAAAACCTGGAAGGTAGGCCAATAGGTTCTGAATTAGTGTATAATGCCATTGGCATTTATCGCACGCAGGATGATTTGGATTCTTATGTCAGTTACCCTAATGCCACATTAGGTAGCCTTATTTTTAATGATTTAAACGATGATGGAGTTATTGACGGAAATGACCGGTATCGGTACAATATTAACGCATTTCCGAGATCTCAATTTGGAATGACCATTGGGTTTGATTTTAAAAACTTTGATCTGACGATGTTGCTTCAGGGTCAAGACGGGGGCAAGTTCAGGCTTGATAATGGATTTGATACGGGAGCCAACGGAAATGGGCTTGCCTATGTCGCCAACAATACCTACGATCTGGAAAATGTCGATGCCATTCTTCCAAGAATTCGCCCGGTAGGGTTTGCTGCAGAAAACAATGATTTCTGGTATCATAATTCAAGGTGGGTTCGGTTTAAATCCGCTGAATTGGGATATAATTTACCGGGTGATCTCATGGAAAGAATCGGTATTTCGGGTTTACGAATTTATTTGTCAGGAGAAAATTTATTCATGATTTATAATAATCTGGCAGAATTTGGTGCGGGGGATCCTGAGTTCCTTAGCGGAAAAGGTGGAACGTATCCGAATATGAGAACATTGGGTTTTGGTCTTAATCTTTCTTTTTAAAAAAAAAGTTATGAAAAACAGAATTGAAAAAAGCAACCTGATGAAAACGTTATTTTCCCTGCTTTTGATTGGGTCTATATTCTTTTCCTGCAACGAAGATCTCCTGGAGGTTACACCTTTGGATGCGATATCTGAGGAAAACGTGTTTACGGATCCTACCTTTCTTCAGAATTACGTGTACAACATGTATAATGGAATTAAGCCACACTGGAGCCCTGGAAGCGGTGGCTACATTGGAATGACAGATATCGCCGTTTCTGCCCCAGATACACACAACCGGTCTGCTGGAATACGGCAATATCTGGAAGGAAATAGCACCCCGGATAACATCACCCAATTGACGAATATATGGGCTGAGGAATACGATTTCATACGGAGAGCCAATATTTTCTTTGAAAAAATAGAAGGATCAACCATCGATCAAGAGGTATTAGATGGAATGAGGGGTGAAGTCCATTTCCTCCGAGCATGGATGTATTTTGAACTGGTCAGAACCTTTGGAGGGGTGCCGTTAATCACTGAAAGCTTTAGCTTAAGTGACGAGTCCTTTGATGTTTCCAGAAACAGTTACGAAGAATGTGCTCAGTTTGTATTGGATGAAGCAGAACTGGCAATTAATCTATTGGATGGTGCAACACCCGCTGCCGGAAAAGTAAGTAAAGAAGCCGCAATGGGCTTAAAAGCCCGGATGTTGCTTTACATGGCCAGTCCACTTAATAACCCAACCAATGACATGAGTAGATGGCAGGCAGCCGCTACGGCCACAAAAGCCGTAATCGATGCGGGTTTTACCTTGCACCCAACTCACGAGGAATTGTTTCTGCAGCCTCTGGAAACGAACGAAACCATTTTTGGCAGGACCTATACGGCTGGATCAAGGATTCCTGACTGGGGCTATAATTACGATTATTGGCCAAGCGGTTTTGATGCCAGACAACGTTTGATGCCCACCCAGCATTTTATTAATATGTTTCAAATGGAAAATGGAGAATATCCTTATTTACCGGACGGAATGACTGTTAACCCTTCTTCCGGTTACGATGAGCAAAATCCAAATGTAAACAGGGATCCAAGGTATTACAGCTATATTTTATATCCTGGGGCTGGTCCAGTAAATATCATCGATGGGTCCAAAAGTACCCAGCGATTGTATGAATATTGGGAGGATGCTAATCCCAATCCCGATAACCAACCGCCCTATGAAAACCCAAATAAAATAGATCCGATAAATAATCAGACCCTTTTTGATTTTGGACGGGATTCAAAAACGTATTGGGTGAAAGGACTGACACCGTTTCACTGGAGAGTCCAGACAGGCTATACGTTTAAAAAATTGTTGGACTTTCAAGGACCTAGAGCAAGTTTCGATTTTGATTACAGCCAAACTACCGTATTCATGCGTCTGGCTGAGTTCTACTTGAATTACGCAGAAATTCAAATTGCATTGGGTAATGAAGATTTGGCAAGAGAATATATAAATAGGGTGCGGCAAAGACCGTCAGTGAATATGCCCGATATTACCAGCTCAGGCGATGATTTGATCCGGGACTACAGAAACGAGCGTGCCATCGAATTACATTTGGAGGACATGCGTTTTTGGGACCTGTTACGATGGAAAGCCGCCCCTGGAAATATCGATATGAACCCAATAAGGGGACTTAGCAGTGTTACGATGGATTGGTCCACCGCAGAGGAAGGGGATTTAATGGGTACCCTGCACTATACCTATGGAGAGGTTATTGAGTCAGACCCGCGTTTCCCATGGCCTGGAGATTATTACTATCGCTTTCCGATTCCAAGAGAAGAGATTCAACGTAGCAATAATAATATTCAGCAAAACCCGGGATACGGAGATTGATCGTCTGGTTTAATTAGAACTGACTTTTTTCCACAGAGATATGAAAGGGATACCGGCTTTTCTATCTCTGTGGAAATTTTGCATAAATAGTTGAAAAAGGTCTTATTCAAAAAATGCTATTTTAAATGAAAAACGGCTTGTCTACCAGGTGCTCAGAGGATAAAATAGTCCGTAAAACGAGGAATTTATTACCAGTTGCCTTACTGTGTTTACTAGGGGGATGTGGTAGTTCTACCGATGAACGAACATTATTCAATGAACTCCACTCAAATGCCACAGGAATCGACTTCTCGAACGAGCTGACCGAAAATGATTCAATAAACTATTTTAACTACATGTATATCTACATGGGAGGGGGAGTAGCTGTAGGGGATTTTAACAATGACGGTTTACAAGACCTCTATTTTACAGGGAATATGGTTCCTAATAAACTATACCTCAATAAAGGTGATTTGAAATTTGAAGACGTAACGGAGCTTGCCGGAGTAGCCGGCGACGATAGGTGGATGACCGGAGTAACCGTGGGTGATGCCAATCAGGATGGATGGTTGGATATTTATGTGAGCGTTTCCGGTAAATGGGAGACAACAAAAAACCTCCTATTCATTAACGATGCCAAGGAAGGGGATATCCCCTCATTTACTGAAATGGGAGAAGCCTACGGTCTTGCCGATGAAGGGAATAGCACGCAGGCTGTTTTTTTTGACTACGACGGGGATGGGCTACAGGATCTGTATGTCATCAATTATCCGATTGTGCCATCTCGTACCAGTATGGTAGAATACCTGACCTACCAGTATGCGGCACCCTATCACCGGAGCGACCGGCTTTATAGAAATGAGGGAAATGGAAACTTCACAAATAAGACAAGGGAAGCCGGACTTGATAAATATGGCTTGTCATTGGGCGTGTCTGTGGGAGACTTTAATCAGGATGGTTGGCAAGATCTGTACGTATCCAATGATTTTAGTACACCTGATTTTTTCTATATCAATAATCAGGATGGTACATTCACGGATTTTAATCTGGACCTAACCAATCATACCTCCTATTTTGGAATGGGAACGGATGCAGCGGATTTCAATAATGACGGTTACCTGGATATCTATCAGGTGGATATGATGCCAAAAAGCTACCGCAGGGCAAAGGAAAATATGGATAGCATGGATCCGGAGCGGTTTTATTCTATGGTCAAAAACGACATGCATCATCAATATTCCATAAATACACTCCAACTGCACATGGGCAATGATGGCAACGGTCTGCCTCGGTTTGGAGACATAGGTAAAATGGCCGGGGTGTCCTCAACAGACTGGAGCTGGGCTTCTCTTTTCGCTGATTTTGATAATGACGGTTTTAAGGATATTTATGT
Organism: Cyclobacterium salsum; assembly: GCF_010119245.1. Taxonomy (GTDB): domain Bacteria; phylum Bacteroidota; class Bacteroidia; order Cytophagales; family Cyclobacteriaceae; genus Cyclobacterium; species Cyclobacterium salsum. The sequence continues at coordinate 6,230 of NZ_WNKG01000009.1, read as the reverse complement.
TACCAATGGAGTAAGAAGGGATATTAACAACAGTGATTATTTTAGGAGTGATGAGGTTCAAAATTTTGAAGAAGGGAATTCGCTTGATTTAACCAAAAAAATACCATCTGAAAAAATCAAGAATTTCGCCTTTCAAAACAAGGGAGATCTAACCTTTACCGATGTATCCGAAAACTGGGGAATTAATTTTAACGGGTTTTCAAACGGTGTAGCTTACGCGGACCTGGATAACGATGGGGATTTAGATTTAGTGATCAATAACCTGGATGATCAGGCAAGCATTTATGAAAATGAAGCCAATAAATTGGCAACTGCTAATTTTTTACAAATTGAGCTAAAAGGGAATGTTACGAATCCTTTGGGGCTTGGCGCGAAAATTTGGCTGGAAACGGATTCGATGACGCAATACCAGGAACTCACCTTGACGAGGGGTTTTCAATCCTCTGTGGATCCTACTATTCATTTTGGCGTGGGGAAGGCGGTCTCGGTAAATCGAATAAAGGTCCTTTGGCCCAACGGCCTTCAAAGTAGTATGGATGATGTGCCCGTAAATCAGAAAATAACGATTAACGCATCCGATGCGGTAGAAGTCTTGGATGCTGAAGCAGAGCTGCCGCCTACTTTTTTTAAGGACATTACTTCGGACATATCATTGGATCACAAACATTCTGAAAACACGTTTAACGATTTTCACTATCAGGTTTTGCTCCCTCACAAGATTTCGGAATATGGCCCTGCACTCGCAGTGGACGATATAAATAACGATGGATTGGATGATTTTTACATAGGGGGATCCAGTGGTGATGCAGGGAAAATGTATACCCAAAACCCGAATGGGACCTTTACCGAGATACTCCCGGAATTGTGGAAAGCGGACAGGTTTCAGGAAGATGTCGGGGCGTTGTTTTTTGATGCGAATGGAGACGGATTGCCCGATCTTTATGTTGTGTGTGGAGGAAATGAGCTAAGAGCAGGGGATGAGTTTTATCAAGATAAATTTTATTTAAATAAGGGTGACGGGGTATTTGAGAAGGTAGAATCGGCACTTCCGATTTTGAGAGAAAGTGGCTCAGTGGTAGTTGCTTCGGATATAGATCAGGATGGTGATTTGGACCTTTTCGTGGGAGGTAGAGTAACACCCAGAAATTATCCACATACACCAAAAAGTCGTATTTTAAAAAATAATAGTAGTAAGGATGAAGTAAAATTTGTAGATGTCACCGAAGAAGTCGCTCCAGATTTACTGAATTTGGGAATGGTGACCCAGGCAGATTGGGTAGATGTGGATGGAGATAATTTGGATGACCTCATGTTGGTTGGTGAATGGATGGGGATTACCTACCTACAAAATAAAGGTGGTAAATTTATTAACCGGTCCGAAGCCTCGGGGTTGGGGGATACTAACGGCTGGTGGTTTGGTCTACATGCGGCGGATTTTGATCAGGATGGTGATATGGATTTTATCGTCGGGAATCTTGGAAAAAATTACAAATACCAGGCAAGTGAAGCGTCTCCTTTTAGCCTATATGTGTATGATTATGATAATGATAGCAGGGATGATCTTGTATTAAGTTATTTGAACCAGGGAGTTAGGGTTCCGGTACGTGGGAGAGAATGCTCTTCCCAACAGATTCCAGCCATTAAAGCAAAATTTAAAGATTATAAATCCTATGCTTCCGCCAGTTTGGAGCAGATTTATACTTCTGAAGATCTCGAGAAATCGTTGCATTTTGAGGTAAAAAGTTTTGAACATCAGTACCTGGAAAACCTGGGAGATGGCACTTTTAAGATTACCCCCTTACCTTTTTTCTCTCAAATATCATCCATAAATTCCTTTGTTTCATTAGATATTAATGAAGACGGATACCTGGATATTCTTTACGCTGGAAATCTTTATGGATCGGAAGTAGAGACGCCAAGAAATGATTCTAGTTATGGAGGGGTATTGCTAGGAGACGGGAATGGTGGTTTCAAAAGCCAAATGCCCTATCAGAGCGGTTTGATGATACGGGGAGAAGTAAAATCAGCCAAAAAGATGAAATTGGCCGATGGTAACGAGGGCGTTTTATTTGCCAAAAACAATGACTTCCTTCAACTTATCCGGATTGAAAGAAAGCAAAACTTGAATTTTGCGGCTATTTCTCCGATTAATCCATAACTTCTGCTGGTAAATCCTTGCTTTCCAAAAAGGCCTTGAACACCCAAAACATGAAGGAGTACACCATTCTATATTATTTGTTTTTCGCTTTATTTATTGCTTTGACAGCTTGCAATAAAGGAAAGCGAGCAGAGACTGTCCGTTCGGGCTCCAATGCATTGATCCACGAAACCAGCCCCTATTTGCTGCAACATGCCAATAATCCGGTTAATTGGGTGCCATGGAGTAATGAAGCCTTGGAGCAAGCTAAATCTGAAGGAAAGCTTATATTGGTCAGTATTGGATATTCTTCCTGTCATTGGTGTCACGTAATGGAATCCGAAACTTTCGAAAATGAGGAAGTTGCTGAGCTAATGAATACACATTTTATTAATATTAAAGTCGACAGGGAGGAGCGACCCGATATTGATAACGTATACATGACTGCTCTTCAATTAATCACAGGTAGCGGGGGCTGGCCGCTCAATGTGATCACATTGCCTAATGGAAATCCATTGTACGGAGGAACGTATCATACGCGTGAGCAGTGGACCCAGGTTTTGCTTGATGTAAACAAATTTTACACGGAAGAACCCCAAAAAGCAACGGAATATGGAGAAATGCTGGCAAAGGGTATTCAGGAAACAAATAAAATAATTCCAGTATCCAATTCTGACGGTACCGACGCAGCCAGTTTGGAGGAAAGTGTAATTAAGTGGAAAAATTCTTGGGATGTGGATTGGGGCGGAGATAGGGGAGATGAAAAATTCATGATGCCCACAAACCTTTCTTTTCTGTTGAATTATTCGAGGCTACTGAAGAATAAGGAATACAAGGACCATGTCCGAAACACCTTGGACAAGATGGCTTTTGGTGGAATTTATGATCAGGTGGGGGGAGGATTTTTTAGATATAGCACAGATACTTATTGGAAGGTGCCGCATTTTGAAAAAATGCTTTACGACAATGCGCAGATGCTTCGTGTGTATTCTACTGCTTATAAGGTATTTAAGGAGGGAAACTATCGGGAAATCGTGGTAGGGATCAGTGATTTTTTGGAACGTGAAATGAAACACCCCGCCGGAGGATACTATGCGGCATTGGATGCAGATTCAGAGGGAGTTGAAGGAAAATACTATGTATGGGAAGAACGTGAACTGAAATCTATCTTGACTGATGATTATGATGTGTTTGCGTCCTATTATTCAATTCCATCGCAACGCGTATTGGGCGATAGTTCTCTGATTCTTTTCCGGAATAAATCAGATACTTTCTTTGCATCGGATCAGGGAATACCGTTTAAGGAGCTTGCGACTATGCGAACGAAATGGAATTCACTGCTGCTGAATGCGCGACAAAAACGTACGTTTCCTAGAAAAGACGATAAGGTCATCACTTCCTGGAATGCCCTGCTAATGATCGGTTTCCTGGATGCTTATGCAGCCTTAGGAGATGAAAGCTATTTGAATAAATCACTTGAAATTCTTGATTTTCTTCAAACCAATAGCCTCCGGGGAAACCAACTAATTCACTCCTATAAAGAAGGCGGAGATCATGTACCGGGATTTCTGGAAGATTACGCGTTTCTCATTGAGGCATTAATAAAGTTATATGGTGCGACTACGAATCAAGATCACTTGGATCTTGCCGTGGCCTTAAATTCCTATGTGATTAGAACATTTTCGGATGAGACCACAGGTATGTTCCGATTTAATCAGAAAGAGGAAATGATATCCCCGCTTGTACTTACTCATGACGGCGTTTTACCCTCTCCCAATGCTTCTATGGCACTGAACTTATTCCATCTCGGCCATCTTTTGGGTGATAAAGCCTTTTTGGATAGGTCCAAAAATATGGTAGCTTCAATGGTACCAAATATCCTTTCTGATGGACAGGCCTATGGGAAATGGAATGAATTGCTGATGCATATTTCTCACCCCTACATGGAGGTAGCAGTAGTGGGAGAAAATTCGAAAGCCTTAATTCAGCGTTTGAACAAAATACACCTGCCCAACACCTTGATAGTTGGCGCTGCAGAAGAAAGTAATCTTCCGTTATTTACTAATAGGCTGGTTTCGGATAAGACCCTCATTTATGTCTGTAAAAATAATACCTGTAAACTTCCGGTTGCTTTACCAGAGCAAGCCATTGACTTAATCAATACTTCCTATGAAGAGCAGTAAGCTATTTTCCTTGTTTCTAGTTATTTATTTGGGATTAATTGCTGGTTGTGGTAGTAACTCTTCAGCAAATTTAGGTGACAACCCCTTAGGAGAAGATAACCTAGCTTATAAATGGGCTCACATTGCTTTGGAAGCTACCGCAAATGATACCGAGAGATTTAACCCCCGGCCTACAGTAACTTCCCGCTATCTGGCCTTGATTTTTGTTTCTATCTTTGACGCCTGGTCTGTTTATGACAACAAAGCAGTACCCGTCTATTTGAAAAATGTATCCAAGCAGACCCTAGCGGAAAGAACGTTGAAAAAAAAGGAAGTTGCTATTAGTTATGCAGCTTACCGTACACTTTTGGAATATTACCCTGCTGATAGCTTGCTTTTTACAGATTTCATGTTGAGTTTGGGTTTGGATCCCACAAATGTTTCCAAAGATCCTGAATCTCCCGAAGGAGTCGGAAATTTGGCAGCGTTCCAGGTAATAGCTTCCCGGATGGGAGATGGTTCTAATCACTATGGTGAGGAGCCTGGTTCTTCGCAAACACCCTATTTTAATTATACCGGATACAAACCCACCAATTCAGCCGATGAAAATGTAGACCTTGGCAGGTGGCAACCCAAATATTTTTCTGATGGCAAGGGAGGTAGGTTTGCGCCTGAATGCTTGACTCCTTTTTGGGATAGCGTCAAACCAATTGGGCTCAAATCAGCAGACCAATTTCGTCCTGTTCCCCCTCCCGAAATAGGGTCTGAAAAATTAAGGATAGAAATTCAGGAAGTAGTAGAAGTTCAGTCCAATCTGACAGATTATCAAAAGGCATTGGTCGAGTACATGCGGGATGGACCCCAATCCGTCCAGCAGGCAGGGCATTGGCTTAGGTTTGCGCAGGATGTTTCGAAACGGGACAATCATACCTTGGATCAAGATGTGAAAATGTATTTTTATAATCAGGTAGTAGCGATGGATGCGTTTATAGCTGCCTGGGATTCTAAGATGTTTTACGATTATGCCAGGCCCTTTGCATTGGTCCATGAAATTTTTGGAGACCAAATGATCCATGGTTGGGGTGGTGAAAAAGTAGGTATGACTAAGATGTTGGGTACTAAATGGCGTCCTTATTCTCCGGAAGTTTTCCTATGTCCGCCATTCCCAAGTTATGTGTCAGGACACAGTGCCGTAAGTGGTGCCTGCGCAGAGGCACTTAGGTTGTGGACAGGTAGCGATGATTTTGGAAAAAATGTTACCTTGATTGCCGGAGCCATGACTGAACCCGATTTTTTGGGAGATACCGTGGTGTTAAATTTTCCAACCTTCACTGAAACTGCTGAAATGGCCGGTATTTCCAGAGTTTTGGGGGGCTATCACATCCAGTCTGATAATCTGGAAGGCCTTGAACTCGGTCGAAATGTTGCCAATGAAGTATGGACTTTTTATAAAGCCCATACAGGAGATTAGCTTGGTTGGTTTAAGGATGAAAACGAATTACTTAAGTGATTTTTGTGGGAAATTTCCGAATAGATTTCATCGGGGCAAGATGAGATTCACCTCGTATTTATCTCTTCTTAGTAATAAAGTTTATTTCTGCAATCAATGAGGATAATTAGTAGTTTAATTTTAATAGTTCTTATATCTGGATGTCAAACGAGCGAACGGAATCAGGAATTACTTGATACTTCAGACCAGATCAGCTATAATTTCCATGTTCGCCCGCTTCTTTCGGACAATTGTTATGCCTGCCATGGGCCGGACGAAAACAAGCGGGAAGCTGGACTGCGACTGGACCTGGCCGAGAGTGCTTACGCGGCGTTAAAGGAAAACCCCGAAGCCCATGCCATTGTACCCGGCAAGCCCAACGCGTCCGAAGTGATCAAAAGACTGGAGAGCAGCGACGAATCCGAAATGATGCCCCCTCCGG
>NZ_WNKG01000008.1 GCF_010119245.1 Cyclobacterium salsum | reverse complement strand
AGGTTATGGATATTGACCTTTGGGGTTTTCCGAACCCCGTCTCTTCCTAAGCGTTCACGAAAAAACCTTCGAGGTCTCAAAGACCTCAAAGGTTATGGAAATTCAAATAAGTCCGAAATAGTTAACTTAAAACCTGTAATTACCTGAGAATGGACCAGATCTCCATGGGTGAGTAAGCGGGTAGGCTGATAGGTGCTATTGATTAAGCGGTAGACCAATAAAGTCTGTTCATCCGGATGAATGATCCAGTATTCTTTAACCCCACTTTTTTCGTAAATATCATATTTTTGCTTGAGCTCCTTTTGGTTATTGCCAGGAGAAAGGATTTCCACCACCAGATCAGGTGCGCCTAAGCAACCCCTGTCGTCCAATTTGTTGCGGTCGCAAACCACGCAGATATCGGGTTGTACCACGGTATCAATTTTTTCAGGTAAGTGCGAACCTTTTGGAAGACGAACATCAAACGGCGCAATAAACACCTTGCAGGGATGATGATCCAGATGGTCAGCAAATATCCTGGCCATTTCCAGCAAAATTTCCTGATGGATCCTTCGTGGTGCAGCCGCTGCCTTGAATACTTGACCGTTGATCAGTTCCACCATTTCATCGATCTGCCATTGCAGGTAGTCCAAATAGGTATAATGACCATAAGAAGTAAACGGTTCTTCCGATTGGTCTGGTTTTTCTTGGGGATTCATAAGAGAAATTTACAAATAAAATTTAAAAATTACCGGTTGGAGGCCTGGAAAACCTGTGAAAAAAAATTGCCAAATTGATGGGCGGTTGGATTAATTTTGTTTGTTGTAACAAACAATACTTACCTTAATTGTTGGTTTCAGCCAACAATTTTGTCTCCATGGTTGATAAAAGGGCATGCCAATAAGACATCAACCTGGTACAAAACATCCCACCTATTGTATGTTCAATTCAGATCGCTTCACTGTGCTAGCGATGACGTATTTTTACCACCCCCTGTCTCCCCCTCCTGAAAACAGGTGGGGGTTGGGGGAAGGTGATTTGATATCACTCTTTATTTTTTTTAACATGTTGATTTTTAAATAGTTAAGAATAATTACCGTCATCCCAATTTCTGCGTTTTGTAAATGTTAATTCTCGCAGTGACGAGGAGTAGATCTGTTCGGGTATTGAGATTTCATGGTGTATATAGACAAATTAGCAGTAATTACGGTACTGAATCATAAAATAGTTGGTAGTTTAGTCGTAATAAGTCAAAACCCGTGATGCCCAAAACTCCTACTGAAGGATAACCTTCTAATTTGCTGCTGCCTATTCCTTTTTTATTAATGAAATTAGAAATTAAATACCTAACTTAATAGCCTATGAAGCGATTGGTTCTTTTACCACTCTTACTCATCTTTGGTTTACACAACAGTTTAGTTGCCAGGGAGCAGCAGGGCCGTTTGACATTGAATGATACGTTGGAAGTAAACTATTCATTGATTCATCGGGAAGAATTCAATGACCTGGACCATTGGAAAGCCGAACAACAACCCGGAGGAACGGTTGTTTTAAATGGGGGTAGATTGGAAATCGAAGACAAGGCAGGTTGCACCGTCTGGTTCGATAAGCAGTTGCATCAACCTGTTATGATCGAGTTTACCGCTACTGTGATTGATGAAGGAGGGCCACTGGACCGGGTTTCGGACTTAAACTGTTTTTGGTTGGCTACCGATCCCTGGCACATGAATTTTTTTGGGGATACGAGCCCACATAGAGTCGGTAAATTTAGTCAGTATGATAGCTTAAAACTCTATTATGTAGGGCTTGGCGGCCATAACAACACCAAGACGAGGTTTCGCAGGTATTCCGGGGATGGACAAAAGCCTTTACTCCCTGCACACGATCTTTCAGATGAAGCATACCTGATCGTCCCGAATGTCCCTAACCGGATACGCATTATCGTGTACAATACTACGATCCAATACTGGAGAAATGAACAACTGATTTTTAATGTATACGATGCGTCACCGTATGATTCCGGCTATTTTGCTTTTCGAACGGTGAACAATCACCTTATCATTGATGATTTTAACGTGTATGAGCTTTCAAAAATGGATGTTCCTTAGAACCAAAAAAGAAAAAACGAAGTGGATAGTACTAACACTTTGAAAAAAAGATCGAAAACAATCTTCTATATAGTGCAAAAATGAAAGCATACATCACTGGGGCCTTCTTGCTATTTGGCGTTTTCCTGATTTCCTGTTCGGAAGGGCAACAAGAAACAGAAACAAGGCAACCCAATATCCTCTTTATTGCAGTGGACGATTTGCGGCCGGAGCTCAATTTTTATGGCGCAGGGCACATTCAGTCCCCCCACCTGGACCGGCTGGCCAGCCAAAGCCTGGTATTCGACCGCGCCTATTGCAATGTGCCCGTTTGCGGCGCATCTAGGGCCAGCTTGCTGACCGGAGCCAGGCCGACACGCAACCGCTTTATTGACTACAAAACCTTAAAGGATGCAGACTATCCGGAGGCAGAATCCCTGCCCATGCGCTTCAAGAATAACGGATACACCACCGTATCCAACGGGAAAGTGTACCATCATGCCAAGGACGATTCCCTTGCCTGGGACGAGATTTGGCAACCTTCGGGAAAATATAGCTATGCTACCGAAGCATACCGGGAGATTCGGGCAAATACCTTTCGGGGCATGCCCATGGAAAATGCCGATGTGCCCGATTCTGCTTACAGAGACGGTAAGTTGGCGTTAAAAGCCATAGCTGACCTGAACAAACTCAAGGAGGGAAACCAACCGTTCTTTCTGGCACTGGGTTTTTACAAGCCGCACCTGCCTTTTGCCGCTCCCAAAAAATACTGGGACAAGTATAGCCGGGAGGAAATCGAGCTTCCTGAGAATTACAGGCAGCCCGAAACCACTCCCCGCAAAGCCTATCACAATTTTGGAGAACTAAGAAATTACGAGACCATTCCCAAGGAAGGTGATTTGCCCGAAGAACTGGCAAAGGAACTGATACACGGCTATTATGCCTGTGTCAGCTATACGGATGCACAGATAGGCCTGGTATTGGACGAATTGGAGCGACTGGGACTGGCCGAGAATACCATTGTAGTCCTCTGGGGAGATCATGGCTGGAATCTGGGAGACCACAAGCTTTGGTGCAAACACGCCAATTTCAATTCCTCGCTTCAAGTGCCGATGACCATCAAAGTTCCTGGAAAAACCAACGGCCGTCATACCGATTTTATCACCGAGACCATTGACCTTTATCCCAGCCTTTGTGAGCTGGCGGGTATCGAAAGGCCGGATCACCTGGAAGGAGACAGTTTTGTTTCGCTGATGGAAACCGGAAAACGGGAAAAGGGCCATGCGGTGGTCAAGTTTCACGATGGAGTCACGCTGATATCCGGTTCGTTCCAGTATACCGAATGGACCGATGACCGGGGCCTTGCCTACGAACGCATGCTTTTTGACCAGGCCACTGACCCACTGCAGCTGGATAACCTGGCCGAAAAAGAAGGATACCAAACCAAGGTAACCGAATTGTCACGTGAATTACGCGAGAAATGGGGATCGGATTTCCTGACCAAAAAGGGCCGGCGATGACTGGATTGAAGACCTACCTGATTCTGCTGTTGGCATGCGTGCAGGGCACGCTCCTGGCGCAGCAAAGGCAGCGACCCTTCATTTGGGTGCGTGCCGAGGACAGACCGGCTATTTTGGAGAAGATTGAGAATCAGTCCTGGGCCAACGAAATTTATACCGAATTTATCGATCAACTGGACAGCGATATCCGAGTCCATGAAACCGACCCGGCGCATTTCCTTGGCGAGTTACCTTTCGATTGGGATAAGGGAACAGGCGATCAAATTCCGCCCTTCCACCTTACTTACCACATCGAAGATGGAAAACACAAAAACCTGGACAATGCCACCGAGGCCGAAATGGCCAATGCCAGGACCTTGATCCGGTACCTGCAATTGGGCATCGACTGCGGCATCGCCTATTTTATCACTGAAGAAGAAAGCTACGGGCAATGTGCGGCCGATATACTTTACACTTTTGTAACGGCCGTGCGGCAATCACCGGTCTCGGAATGGCGGGGCCGTGGGGGCTGGCTTTTTCCGGACGACGGATTCCGCGAGGTAAGGGAAATTGGCTATAAAGTGCCGTTGATATACGATTTTGTAGCAGATTTTATTGAAAAGGGGGGTAGGCCGTATGACTTCGCGAAAGAAAGAAAAACAGACTTTCCCTTCAGCGAGGCGCAACAGGTTTTTCGTACGTATGCTGATTTGACCATCCATTACGGGCAGACCGGATCCAATCACCCCATTCTGGAAGCACCCAATTTGGTGTATAATGCCCTGTCCATGGAGAATCCAGTTGAAAGAAACCGGCTGCTCTCCTATTTCCTGAACGAAAGTACCGCGAATCAAGATGCCTTGAAAGTGATGGCGGAAATTTACAAGGAGAGGGGAGACCTTTGGCCGGAAACCTCTCAATACCTCAATGCTGCTGCGTCTATATTGACCCGACTAATGTTGGTGGTCAATAAATACGATCCTGAAAGAAAGCTGGGGGAAAAGTATGCCAATATCCTGTTTTCCCTGCCTGCACTGGATTACCTGGTCTATCCAAACGGGCAACTGATCCGCTGGGGGGACGGAAAACGAACGGGAACACCGCCGTACAGCAGTTATGAGGAAGCTTATCTGCTGGGGGAAATGGATGGTGTGGAGGAAATTACCCGTGAATTCGGTCCCCTGCTTACAAGAGCAAAAAACCAGGATAGGTATGAAAGATCAGGGATGTTAGCGGTGCTTTGGTATGACCGTGAATTTAAAGGTGAAGCAGCCGAAGTGGTCCTTCCCCGTACAGACAAGGTGGATCATGCAGGAATATTTCTTCAACGAAATTTAAGTGCCAACCAAAATCCTAAAGATGGTTTGATGTGTTTTGTAGGCGGTGCCCATATGGTTCATGGCCATGCCGAAGGAATGAACATCGAACTTTACGGTAAGGGAGAGGTACTCGGTGTTGATAATGGAAGGGGACGTTACCAACAGGACATCCATGAAAACTATTCCCGCATTTTTGCCGCCCACAATACGGTTATTGTAAATGGAAATTCCCGGAGCGATGGTGGCTGGGTAAACCTGGGAATCAATACCGTTCAGCTTGTCGCCATGGAACCCATGCCCAAACAAGAGGCGGTTTCTCCGTATCATTCGTTTTCAACGACCAGTTTTTTGGACAATAAAGGGAAGCAGGCCGAAGCCTATCAGGAACGGACCCTGGCCCTGATACGAACCTCCGAAAAGAGTGGGTATTATGTGGACATTTTCCGTTCAAAATCCGACTTTTCTGACCAATACCACGATTACCTGTATCACAATATTGGCGATAATTTGCTATTTCTAAACGAGGATTTGGAGCTGAAACCTACCCCTAAACGATATACGGCTAATGCCGGTTTGCCCTGGATTCAAAACCGGCAGTACCGCCACCCAGGCTGGCACTTTTTTGAAGATGTACGTACCGGGGAAAACTATAAGAAATCGGTTTGGGTCAGGTTTGAAGCGAAAGAGTTTAAAAAACCTATCTACATGGATTTACATATCCCCGCAGACGATAGCAGAGAGTATACCAAGGTGTTGGCCCCGCCTACCTTTGAAGCGCCCGAACCGTATGAAAACGAACCCACGCCAACACTGGTGATCCGCAAAACCGGTGAAGCCTGGGATCAACCCTTTGCGGTTGTTTTCGAACCCTTCGCCGGGAGCAATGAAAACACTACCGTCCAATCCGTCGAAAAACTGGTTCAGGATGGCGTATTTAAAGGATTGAAGGTCCGAAGTAGGACAAACGCTGAGACTTTGGTGCAATATATTCTTATGCCGGGCGGCCATGGGCGCTATGCCCAAGAGAATCCGCGGATTTCATTTAAAGGGTCATTTGCTGTAATTACGGAAGATGCAGCAGGTACCCTGCGGAACATATATATTGGAGATGGAGAGGAACTCGCATACGGAGAATTAGTCTTTCGGCCGCCAAATCAACAAAAATCGCTGTACCGGGCATTCTGATGTTTGTTCAGTATCAGTGAATTGGAAAAGGGTACGCAAAACCCGTTGGGGCTTGAAAAATGATCAAATGTGACACCCGAGCCTCATACCCAATCGAGTAATGTATTTTGATAACAAATATTTCAACACGTATCCTTTCGATCGCTAAATTTCATAAAAGGTGTATTGTTATCAATTAAAAACATGCCGCCATTACCTGTTTTGGAACCGATTATTTTTAACAGCTAGATTTTCTGAAGCGATTGCCAAAAACCACGGGAAATCAGGAAGACATTCAACATCAAAACTGTTGGAATGATTTTTGACCCTTTTTTGATTGGATTATGCAATAGGGTTCATCGTTAGTGATGTAGTCGCAAAAAAAATCAGATTATTCGGAAATTGAGGCATAGCGCAGCTGTGGTGAAACGTAAAAATCAAAAAACGACTTTTTCACCGTGATTCCGTCAGGTAACAGGAGGTCTATTTCATTTTTCGGATTTATTACATAATTAGTTCACAACGAAATTCGTACCAATGCCAACGTATCCTGATGCCGAAACCAAAAGAATTGAAGACAGAGAGTGGCGTTCTTCGCTGTTGTGGGTAATCGAGAACGAAGCGCCCGAACGAGCGGTAGAATTACTGAATATCCTCATCGATAGTGCAAGAGAGAAAGGGATTTCCTTTCCAGACGGAAAGTTGACTACCGATTACATTAATACGATCCCTCACAATTCCCAAAAGGAATATCCGGGCGATCTCGAAATCGAAGAAAGAATTTACAACGCTATTCGCTGGAATGCGATGGTCATGGTTGTAAAGGCAAATGAAAAAATTTCGGGAATTGGCGGACATATTTCCACTTTTTCCTCTGCATCGACCTTGTTTGAAGTTGCTTTGACACACTTTTTAAAAGGGTATCAGTGGGGACATCCCGATGTGGCTTTTTTCCAGGGGCATGCTGCTCCGGGTCTTTATGCAAGATCCTTTCTAGAGCATCGCTTTTCGGAAGATGCACTCAGTCATTTTAGAATGGAACTTCAGTTTGAAGACGGATTATCTTCCTACCCTCACCCCCGACTGATGCCCAGTTACTGGCGATTTCCTTCTGTTTCGATGGGATTAGCCCCCATACAGGCGATTTATCAAGCCCGGTTTTTCAAGTATTTGCAAAACCGCGGGATAGGAGAAAAAACCAATCAGCTGGTTTGGGCATTTCTGGGAGACGGAGAAATGGATGAACCAGAATCTACCGGCGCGCTTTCCATCGCCTCCCGCGAAAAGCTCGATAATCTGACCTTCGTGATCAACTGCAACCTTCAGCGCCTGGATGGACCGGTGAGAGGAAACAATAGCGTGATACAGGAATTTGAGGGGCTTTTCAGAGGTGCTGGTTGGCACGTGATAAGAGTGCTCTGGGATAGCACCTGGGACGAGCTTTTCGAAAATGATAAAAAAGGGAAGCTTACCAAAAGACTACAGGATATGATTGATGGTAAGCTTCAGCGGCTTTCAGTAGCTGATGGAAAAACGCTGAAAAAAGAACTTTTCGGTGGTGATCCCGATCTTGAAAAGCTGGTAGAGGACTGGAGTGACGAAAAAATAGAATCCCTGGGCCGTGGTGGCCACGACAAGGTGAAAGTTTTCAATGCATTTCACGCAGCGACTGTGCATGAAGGTAGTCCGGTAGTGGTGCTGGCGCAAACCATCAAAGGCTACGAACAGGGAGACGCCGGTGAAGCCAGCAATGTGGCTCATAAAACGAAAGTTTTTAGCAAGGAAGAGCTACAGGTTTTTCGCGATGAGTTGAAGCTGCCGATAGCGGATGACAAACTTGATGATGTTCCGTTTTATCGATTCGAGCAAGACAGCGATGAATATCGTTACTTACGAAGAACGAGAGAAGTTTTGGGAGGTCCACTTCCCTACCGCGAGCAGTTGGCAAAGGAATTTGAGATGCCGGATGAGAAAATATTTGAAGAATACAAGGAAGGTTCCGCGGAAAAAGAAGTGCCAACCACGGGAGTTTTCGTGAAAATTCTTACTCAACTGCTGAAAGATAAACATCTGAAAGATAAAGTCGTGCCAATCATACCAGATGAATCGCGGACCTTCGGTATGGATTCCTTGTTTAGCCAATTTGGGATTTACGCTGCCGAAGGACAAAAATACGAGCCAGTTGATCAGGACAGCTTGATGTTTTACAACGAAAAGAAAGATGGAGTCATTTTGGAGGAAGGTATTACGGAAGCAGGAGCAATGTCAAGCTTTATCGCTGCGGGAACAAACCACATTTCTCAAGACAAATTCACTATTCCCTTTTATGTCTTCTACTCGATGTTCGGAATGCAGCGAATAGGAGACCTTGTGTGGGCTGCGGCAGATGCAAGAGCCAGAGGTTTTATGATCGGTGGAATATCCGGTCGGACAACGCTCTCGGGTGAAGGCCTTCAACACCAGGATGGACAAAGTCATTTAAATGCGCTGGCCGTTCCAAATCTTCGAGCGTATGACCCCGCCTTTGCCTATGAATTGGCAGTTATCATTCAGGACGGTTTGAAACGGATGTATGCTGAAAATCAAGACATCTTTTACTACATCACCATTATGAATGAGGCATATCAAATGCCTAAAATGCCTGCCAATGCTGAAAAAGACATTATCAACGGCCTTTACCGACTGGAAAAATCCCGCAAACGCAAAAACAAAAGTGATAAAGTTCATTTGCTTGGCAGTGGAGCGATAATGAAAGAGGTACGGGAAGCAAAGAAAATTTTAGAAGATGACTGCGACCTGCCGGTGGATATCTGGAGCGTAACCAGCTATAAGGCACTCTATGAAGAGGCGCGTGAAACGGAGCGCCAAAATAGAATGGAAGGAAAATCAAAGCAGAATTTCATACAAAGTCAACTTAGTGATGAAGGAGATCTTTTCATTGCTGCCAGTGACTATGTGAAGGCACTTCCACAATCAATAGCTAAGTGGATACCGGGAGATTTTATAGTGCTCGGTACGGATGGCTTCGGCCGTAGTGACTCCATTCCAGCTCTTCGCAACTTCTTTGAAGTAGATGCAAAACACATTGCTTTCACTGCGTTAAGGGCAAGGTTTGAACGGGGCGATGTCAAAAAAGCAGTGCTGCAGGATTTTATGACCAGGTATGACATAAAAGCCGACAAACAAAACCCTACTGCTCACTAAAAACGAAACCGACAATGGAAAAAGAACTTAAAATACCAAAGATATCTGAAGATGCGGACGAAGCGACTGTTGCAGAATTGCTCGTGGGCGAAGGTGACACTATAGAAAAAGGCCAGGCAATACTGGCAGTAGAAAGTGACAAAGCCAACGTTGAAATCCCCGCTGATTTTGGCGGAACGATAACCAGCATCAAAGTAAGCGAGGGCGACAGTGTTTCCGTTGGAGACGTAGTGATGACAGTGGAGGTAAAAGACGATGCGTCGGATTCGGAAGAGGATGAGTCAGACAATGATAAGCCTTCAAAAAATAAAGAGGAATCTCAGAAAGACAGCGAGGAGCAATTGGAGGCGCAGGCCTCGCATGATAAAGATGAAAAAGAGCCTGAGAGGGAGAAAAAGGCGGAAAAGACCAACAGCGATGCTTCAGAACAGCAAACGGGGGATTCTCATAGTGATGAAAATGAGGCAGAGGACGCTGGTGTTGACAAAACAGACGAAGATGCGCATGCAGCTCCGCTTGCGCGCAAATTTGCCCGGGAGCTCGGTGTAACGCTAAGTGAGGTGCCCATCTCCGGAGAAAGGCTTACTCGGAAAGATGTCACCGACTACGTAAAAAAGTTGATACGTCAACAGGAAGGAGGGGATTCCGAAGATGCCACCAATGATCTTTCCCTGCCAGATTTTTCCAAATGGGGAGAAACGGAAAGGAAGCGATTTTCGGGAATCCGAAAAGCAACTGCGAAAAACACGATACAATCCTGGCGGCACATTCCCCATGTGACACAAAATGACAAAGCAAATGTCTCAGGACTCGAAGAATTTCTGAAAAAGCAGAACGAGAAATCAGATGAGAAAATCACCATCACGGCAATCATTTTGAAGGTAGTGGCTGAAGCGCTGGAAGAATTTCCGGATTTCAATGCCAGCCTTGACATGCAAAACGAAGAAATTGTTTACAAGAAATACGTCAATATTGGAGTCGCGGTAGACACTGAAAATGGACTGCTTTTGCCGGTAGTACGGGATATCAAGCAAAAATCAATTGCAAAATTGGCGAAGGAACTTTCTGAAATCGCCGAAAAAGCCCGAAATGGGAAATTAACAGCAGATGAAATGAAAGGTGGAAATTTCACCATTTCGAATCTTGGCGGAATTGGTGGTACCGGTTTTACTCCGGTGATTTTTCCGCCACAGGTGGCAATTCTGGGAATTTCCAGAACCCAAACGGAGGCAATTTACCGGGACGGATCGTTTGAGCCGGAGAGGAAGTTGCCGCTTTCTCTATCTTATGACCACCGGATAATTGACGGGGCAAATGCAGCGAGATTCCTCCGTTGGATCTGTGAATCCCTTGAGCAACCCATCAAGCTGATGATGCACTGATGCACGATCCGTATGATAAATACAGATCGAAAAGAGTGAGGGAAGTTAGGTTTCTTCCTTTCCCCTTATCCCATTAGCCGCCTTAGAAATATACTCGAAGCATTCTAAGCTGTTTTAAAGGTTTACAAAGGGTGATTGGTCACGCATTATTGCAGTTACCAAAGCGATGCAAGCCGAAAGGGCTGTAAATCGATAAGGTATATATAGAGAAAACCTTTTAAAATAGGGTAGAGTCTGGCTATTTGGAGGCTGGTGCAGGGCCTTAGCTATGATAAATCCTAAAATAGCAACAAAGCGGTTGCGTTTGAAGTGAGTTCAGCCCCTGAGAGCATGTTTACTACCTTCACCAGGTTAAACTTTCGTGATAGTAGATAAAGTGGATCTATCCGCATCAACAAAAAAGGCCGTTCATTTTTTGTTCCTTACTATTTCTGTCCCATCCCAAAATCCAAGATGGTACTGGATTTTTTATGAAAAAGAAGTACATTTAGTGTTCCTTTTTCATAATCTAAAACACGAGATTCAAAATAACCAAATACATGTTTAAAACGATTCAAGCCCTCCTGGTTTTGATGGTAATCGTGCCATTGTACTGCCAGGCCCAATCCGCCGCCAATTCACCCAGTAAACCCAATATCATCTTTATCCTGACCGACGATCAGCGCTGGGATGCGCTCGGGCATGCAGGTAATGAACTGATCCATACCCCGGAAATGGACCGACTTGCCGAAGAGGGAGCCTATTTCAAAAATGCGCTGGTTACCACCCCCATCTGTGCGGCCAGCCGGGCCACCATTTTCACCGGACTGTACGAACGCACCCATGCTTACACGTTCCAAACGGGACCCATCCGGCAAGAATACATGGAGACCGCCTACCCCAGGCTGCTGAAGGAAGCCGGATACCGTGTCGGTTTCTTTGGAAAATATGGAGTCAATCATAAGGACCTCGCCGGGCAGTTTGACGAATACGAATCCTACGATCGAAACGGTCAATTCAAAGACCACCGGGGTTATTTTTATAAGACCATCGGCAGCGATACCGTCCACCTGACCCGCTATACCGGGCAGCAGGCGCTGGATTTTATTGACCAGGCCAATCCGGATGAACCCTTTTGCCTCTCGTTGTCATTCAGTGCTCCCCATGCACACGATCCGGCCGAGGATCAATATTTTTGGCAACAGGAAGTGGATCCTCTTTTGCAGGGCACAACAGTTCCGGATGCGGACCTTTCCGAAGACCGTTATTTTGAAGCCCAACCGGAGATCGTTAAATCCGGCTTCAATCGCCTTCGCTGGACCTGGCGCTACGATACGCCGGAAAAATACCAGCACAGTGTCAAAGGCTATTACCGCATGCTTTCAGGCATAGACCTGGAAATTGCCAAAATCAGACAGCAACTTAAAGCCAAAGGCATGGACCGGAACACAGTCATTATCCTGATGGGAGATAATGGATACTTTCTGGGAGAAAGGCAGTTGGCCGGCAAATGGCTGATGTATGACAATTCTATCCGGGTGCCATTAATGGTCTACGATCCCAGGCTTACCAATCACATGGATTCAGAGGAGATGGCGGCCAATGTGGATGTGCCCGCCACCATTTTGGATTTGGCTGGGGTCCAGGTACCTGAAGCCTACCAGGGCAAAAGTCTGATGCCGGTGGTGAAGGGAGAGCGGCTCAATAGGGATACGGTCCTGATAGAGCACCTTTGGGATTTTGAAAATATCCCGCCAAGTGAAGGCCTGCGTACGGCAGAGTGGAAGTATTTTCGCTATGTCAATGACAAATCCATTGAAGAATTGTACCACCTAAGGGACGATCCAAAAGAAATCAACAACCTGGCTAAAGATCCGCAGCATGCTGCCAGGCTAGCGGCTTTTCGAAAAAAGCTGGACAACATGGGAGAAGCCCTCTCAGACGCAAGCACGGCTGCCCCTGAAAATCTTCATGTAGAAATGATCCGCAATCCTTCAGGGTTGACATTGAAGGATACCAGACCTGAATTTGGCTGGCAGGTGCCGGAAGGCCTGGTTTTTCAGTCCGCCTATCAGATCCTGGTGAGCAGCTCAGAAGAAAAAATCAACCAGAATATTGGAGATGTATGGGACAGTGGCAAAGTACCCGGAAATCAATCCTTTAACCTTGCCTATGAAGGGGATGCCCTGGAAGGTAACAAAACCTACTATTGGAAGGCAAGGCTTTGGGATGGAGACAACCGTACCGGCCGGTATGCCGCGGGCCAGGAATTTCAGGTGGGGGAAAATGGGGGATACCTGACCACGGCAAATGGATTTTTAAAGGAAGATATCCTGCCTCAAAATCTGGAAAAAGTATCAGGGGATACCTGGATGGCTGATTTTGGTAAAGCCGCTTTTGCCAACCTGGCTTTCCGCTACCAGGCAGATAAACCGGAAACACTGACCGTTCGCCTGGGTGAGCAGCTGGAAGGAGGGAGGATCAACCGGGACCCGCAGGGCCATATCCGTTTTCAGGAAGTGGAGGTAGCGGTCGGTCCTGAAAAAGATCAGTATGTGCTGCAGTTGCCACCTGATGAGCGGAATACAGGCCCCGCAGCGGTGGCCCTGCCGGATTCATTTCCGGTATTGCTGCCTTTTCGCTATGCCGAAATCGTAGCCCAAAAGCAGCCGGAAGCACTTACCCAACAAGCCTATTTTGGTTATTTTGAAGAAGATCAAAGTCAGTTTAGTAGTTCAGACACCATCTTGAATCAGGTTTGGGACTTGTGCAAGTATTCGATGAAGGCCACTTCCTTTGCCGGTATCTATGTGGATGGGGACCGGGAGCGCATTCCCTACGAGGCCGATGCCTATATCAACCAACTCAGCCATTATGCGGTGGATTGGGAATACCCCATTGCCCGGCGTAGCATCGAATATTTTATGGAAAACCCCACCTGGCCCACCGAATGGCAGCTGCATGTGGCACTGATGTTTTACGAGGATTACCTGTACACCGGCAATACCGAGCTGATTGAACACTACTACGATGAACTAAAGCACAAAACCCTGATGGAGCTGGCCCGGGAAGACGGATTGATCAGTTCTGCCAACGCAACGCCGGAATTCATGAAAAAGCTGGGCTTTAAAGATCCTGAGGTGAAAATGAGGGATATCGTGGACTGGCCACCGGCCCAAAAGGACACCGGTTGGGAGTTGGCCACGGAAGAAGGCGAACGGGACGGATTTGTTTTTACCCCCATCAATACCGTCATCAACGCTTTGTATTTCCGTAACCTGGAAATCATGGGAGAATTTGCCCGGATCATGGGCAAAACCGGGGAAGCCATGGAATACGAACTGATGGCTGCCAAGGTGAAGAAAGCCGTTACGGAGAAATTAATGGATCCCGAAACCGGCATTTACCTGGATGGAGAAGGAGCCGGTCATTCCTCCCTGCATGCCAACATGATGCCGCTGGCCTTCAATATGGTGCCCAAAGAAAACATTCCGGCTGTGGTGGAATTTATCAAATCACGGGGCATGGCCTGCAGCGTGTACGGTTCCCAATACCTGATGGATGGGTTGTACAATGCCGGTGAGGAAGATTATGCCCTTGAGCTGATGACGGCCACCCATGACCGCAGCTGGTGGAACATGATCGCCATCGGCTCCACCATCACCCTGGAGGCCTGGGACATGAAGTATAAGCCCAATGCCGACTGGAACCATGCCTGGGGAGCCGTGCCCGGTAATATCGTGGCCCGGAAAATGTGGGGTATCCTGCCCAAAACGCCAGGGGGCAGCCTGCTGGAAATCCGGCCCCAGCTGAGTAGGCTAACGGAAACGGCTATCACCGTGCCTTTCCTTACCGGCAAGGTGAATGCTTCCTATAAAAGGGTAACCAATCGCCTGCAGCGCTATGCCTTTGATTTGCCGGCCAATGTATCTGCCGATTTGTTTTTGGAATTTGGCCCTAATGATGCGGTTTCGCTCAATGGGGAAAAAGTCAATACCCAGTTTGGCTCCATCCGGCTGTCTCCTGGCCGGAATGAAATTGAGTTGCAGGTCAATTCTTTTTGAAATTGCTGGTGAAAAATGGTAGAAAGGGTATTGTTTGCCCCAGACTATTGATGCTGCAAGACGAAATTGAGAGGATCGATGACAGGAAGGTCTGAGGCGAAGAAATCAGGGCTATTTGTGGTTATAATAATTTCGCAGGCCCCGCTTTGTGCACAGCAGTATTGCAGGCCATCTTCGTAATCCGGCCAAAGGTCAAAATTTAATGCAGAAAGAAACGAGGGATTGAATGGAGTAATCTTAAGAATAGCAAGATAGGCATAAGCACGCTGAGCAGCTGTTTTGGGATTCTTGATTTTTCGGTCAATGAAATAAAGCAATTGATAAAAAGTGACAAGGCTAATGTGGCCTGTCCATCTTTTTCGCTCTATTTCATTAAAAATATAATCAATGGCCTTTTGTTGGTGCTTTTCCGCATCGGCGAAGTGGAAAGAAAGGATAACATTGGTATCTAAAAAAAGATGCTTCACAGCAAATGTTATTTTGTAGTTTGACGATTCCTTCTCTTGTTCAAATGGTTTTCAATCTGTTTCTGATTGGGTCGACTACCCGGTTGCCTGAGATTTTGAAGGTTTTTGCTCAGGACCACTTCTCTCTGTTCAAAAGACATGAGCGATTCTAGAAAGCTTTCAAACAAGCGCGAGACATTCGTGTTTTTTTCTTTGGCGAATGACTTTGCCCATTTAATCTTATCTTTATCCTTTATGCTTAATGTTAATTTTTCCATACGTGTATAAATTCATTAATGTCAATAAACATACGTATAATATTAAATGTTTCAAAATTGGTATTAGGTGCCTGCAAAGGCTGCCTGTCTTATTTCAGGAGAGAAATAAGGCGGGTATCCACTCCTATAAAACAGTCTATTTAGGCAGGAAAGTGCCATTTATAGGGTACAACTTTTTCCTTATTTGAATTTCAAGAGCCGTATTCCCGGGATTCTTTTGATCAATTGCCTACTCCTTTAGCTGTAGGCATAGAGGATTTGTGCCTATCATTGGCTTTAGCCAAATCATATATCCTTAAAATTTTCCATCCAAATTTCACCCATTTTGGCGAAAGGCCCTGGTTTAGGTTTCAAATTTATGGAATGGTGTAAAGCCCAATTCTATTGAGGTGGAGTTGATACTGTTTGATGGGCCATAATTTGGACCGTTTCAGAATAAATTTCGTTTCCTTTCAGCCTTTTCCGACTTGCAGATACACCTGATACGCAGAAACAATTTGCATCATAACTGATAAAACAATTGCATTATTGATAAATCAGGTGTATATTTAAATATTAAGTTTAAAAGCTAACTACTCATGGATAAACTCACCAAAAAAGAAGAGGAGGTCATGAAGATTCTTTGGAAGCTCCAAAAAGGCTTCGTCAAAGACATCCTGGCTGAGTTTCCTGACCCCAAACCCCCATACAATACCATCTCTTCTATGGTCAGGATCCTGCAGGAAAAGGGCATCGTGGGCTATAAACAATATGGAAACACCTATGAATATTTCCCCCTGCTCACGAAGGAGGCTTACCGCCAACGATACATGAAAGCCCTTATCAGCGATTATTTCGACAATTCTTTTTCAAAGGCGGTGGCTTCTTTTATAGACGAAGAGCAACTTGATCAGAAGGAAATTGACGAAATTCTAAAACTTATCAGATCCAAATAGCGATGGAAGCGATCCTTTATTACCTCTTAAAAGTTTCCATAGGAACAGCTGTTTTCTATACAACCTACTTTTTTCTCTTTCGGAAAAGCAAAGGGTTTGTGTTTAACCGCTGCTACCTTGCCGGATCATTTATAGCTGCTTTTATCATTCCTCTGCTTACTTTCCCTACCTACTCCCCCTTTTCCCCTGTCACCATCTTTTTTTCAGGAAATAGGGTAAGTCGTGCCTGGACTTCTGAATTAAAGGCAAAAACCATGGAAAGTGACATCGGTTTGGCGGATGTACTACTGTATGGGTATTTGATTGGACTGGTAATTTGTTTGGCCAGGCTGATCGTTGGCTATATAGCAGCTGCCAGGATAGGAAAAAACTGTAAGGAAGTAAATATCGCCGGAATGAAAGTCTGGGTAGCCGAACAAAAGGACATGGCCTTCACCTTTCTTGACAAGATCATTATCGGGAAAAATTTGCTGGGAAATGCCTCACTGGAAATGGTATTACATCATGAGGCAGTACATTCCCGTGAACGGCATTTCTACGATATCATCCTTTCCGAATTGCTTTTGGCCCTGCAGTGGTTCAATCCTTTTGCCAGGTTTCATGCCCAGGCCATCCGGAACAACCTGGAGTTCCGGGCAGATGACAGGGTGATCAGCGTTTCGGATAAACAGGAATATCAGTACACCATGCTCGCCATGGCCCTGAACAGCATCAACTCCCCATTATTTACAGCCATTAATTCAAGTAACCTTCAAAAACGAATGATCATGATGAACGCCAAAAATAAAAACCGATTTGTCAGCCTTAGCAGGTTGGCCATTCTGCCCGTATTTGCCTTGCTGCTGCTGTCCCTTTCTGGGAAGAAAACGGTAGCGATTAGCGATAGCGGATCAGGTATCGAGCAATCAAGTCAGCAGGTGCAGGAAGATCCTTCCGATTCCATAAATTCAATTGAAGGGATAAATAAGTACCTGTCAAAAAACTTAAAATACCCCAATGATGCAAGGTCAGCCGGGCTAATAGGAACGGTAAGACTTTATGCCAGGGTCAGCGCTGATGGAATTATACAGCAGGTCTTGGAAGTGAAACCTGATGAGGAATACATAGAATATGATGAAGTCGTCATTATTGGATATATGGGCGAGCGTTCCGAAAATTTGGAAAAAATAAATTCCTATCGCCACAAAACGCTTTTAACAGAGGGAAAAAGGGTGATTGAATCCCTTCCAAAATTGGAAATTACCGACTTCCAGGGGAAACTGGTTCAGTTTAATTTTAGATTCGACTTACGTTCGACTTATGACAGGAGCAAAATATGGGAACCGGATATAGACCTGGAAACAATAGACCTAATCTCAAAATAAAATCGGGGATTCTTTTAATGTAAGTTTATTCGCTTTATCAACCTTAATATGAAAATGAAAGCTTATCTCAGAACACGCTATGGGGGTCCAGAGGTATTACGCCTGGACACGGTGGAAAAGCCTACCGTTAAGAAAGGCCACTTACTGGTAAAGACAGCGGCAAACTCGGCCAATCCTGCCGATTGGCATATATTACGTGGAACACCCGTGTTAGCCCGGTTGGCTTTTGGATTGATAACTCCCAAAAACAAACTACTGGGAGCTGATTTTGCGGGGACGGTGGAAGAAGTTGGGGAGGATGCAGGCCCGTTTCAGGTAGGAGACCGGGTATTTGGGGAGGATTTAAATGGGGGAACCTTTGCCGAATATGCTGTGGTTCCCGCGACTGCTTGTGCCCACATGCCGGAGGGCAGCAGTTTTGCGACCATGGCAAGCATGCCCGTTGCAGGGCTTACGGCGTTGCAGGCCCTAATCACTCATGGCAAGCTTCAAAGAGGGGAATCGGTACTTATCAACGGTGCCTCCGGTGGCGTTGGTCATTTGGCCGTACAAATCGCAAAGGCGTATGGAGCAAGAGTGACCGGAGTTTGCTCAGCAAGAAATGGGGATTTTGTCCGATCACTCGGAGCCGATAAAGTTATTGCCTATGATAAGGAAAATATTCACCGACACCAGGGAAAATACGACCTTGTTTTGGATACCCATGGAAACCTGTTTTACCGGGACTTTACCCGTATAGGGAAGCGGGGTGTGGTAATCGGCTTTACCAACATGAAACACTTGGCAGTTTTGATGTTGCGAGGGGTCCTTGGTAAATTTCCCTTGGCACAGTTCACCGCTGCGGCCAACACCCCGGATCTGGAAATGTTGGCCTCCCTGGTAAAGGAAGGGAAAATCAGTGTCCACCTGGAAAAGACCTATTCCTATCGGGATATTCCAAAAGCAATTGCCTATATAGAATCCATGCGTACCCGAGGTAAGGTGGCTATGATTTGGGATGAAGGTTAGATACTTTCAAACCAAAATAGCTTGGTTTCCATTTTTCTTTCCAGCTAAGACGCAAAAAAAATCTTACTATTCCAGAATTCCAGCAGCCTGCCTGTTGCAAAATTGAATTTTAAATTTAACTTTGTAATACAAAGTACTTTTAAAATGAAAAAAGAAAAGGATTACTTAAGAGATATTACCGAGATCCGTCATCTGATGGAGCGGTCTTCCCGGTTTTATTCCCTCTCCGGCTCGGCTGGCATTCTGGCTGGATGCTATGCGTTGATAGGAGCCTTCCTGGCCTATTGGCTGTTTGATTTTAACCCAACCAGCGTAACGGATCCCGATCTTCTTTCAGAAGGGAGTTCCCCCAATCTGGCAAAAACGTTGATGACCGCAGTATTGGTTTTAGTGCTGGCAGTAGGAAGTACCGTTTTTCTATCCTATCAAAAGGCATCTAAGAGAAAGGAAACCGCATGGAGTCCTACGGCCCGGCGGCTGGTCCTCCAGATGGCCGTTCCCTTGACCGCTGGAGGCCTTTTGCTACTTCTATTGCTTGGAAAAGGAATGACTGGTCTATTGGCACCTCTTTCACTGATTTTTTATGGCTTGGCCATTTTCAATGCCGGGCACGCGGCCTTTAACGAATTAAAGCCGCTTGGCCTATTGCAGGTCGGCCTGGGCTTATTTTGCGCCCATTTTATTCCCTATGGGCTCTTGTGCTGGGCCATCGGGTTTGGCTTGCTGCATATTCTTTTTGGACTGTATATGCATGTTACCTACGAAAAGTGAAGACTTCGATCCACGGACTACATAAGGTATTTGAAAGCCGGATTCGGCTGGGCATCATGTCCGCTCTTATGGTCAATCAAAAACTGGACTTCAATGAGTTAAAGCAATTGCTCGAACTGACGGATGGAAACCTTGCCAGCCATCTGACAGCCTTGGAAAAACACCGGTTTATTCAGGTAAAAAAGCAGTTTGTAGGTAAAAAGCCAAACACCAGTTACGCGGCTACGGACCTGGGCAGGCAAAAATTCACCGAACACCTGAATACCCTGGAAGCCCTGATCAAAAAAGTGAGTCAAAAATAGCTCATCCGCCTCCCAACCTCCTCCCATTATGAAAGAGACCATCCGCAGACACATCAACGAACCAGGGCAGCTCGAATCCTTGTACCGATCCGACAAATCTGGTTTTCGCCGGGCTTTCCAAGACCTGTATCCGGAACTTCAAAATATCCCCATCGCTATTTTCTGGCAAGAACGATTGCAGCACGAAGGAGAGGGTATCGACTGGGGAAGCCGCAGGGAATGGCTGGTGGTGATCTTACTGGGTCTTTTGGCTGGCATTGCTGCTAGGCTTCCGGTACTTCTGGGGATTAATGAGGACTTTTTCTTTCAAAGAAATGTAGGCTTTATTCTGTTTACCACGCTAACCGTCTATTTTTCCTGGAAAAACCAGCTGCCAAAGGAAAAAGTTCTTCCAATAGCCCTGCTTACTTTAAGTGGTATTGTCTACATCAATTTGCTACCCGAAAATCCGGACAGTGATACACTGGTGTTGGCTTGCCTTCATTTACTTGTCATTTTGTGGGGTGTTTTCGGATTTTCTCATGCAGGTGGAGGACAGAAGATACGGGAAAGATGGCTTTCTTTTCTAAAATTTAATGGCGATTTACTGGTTATGGGCGTTCCGATAGCCATTGCAGGAGGGCTTCTGACCGGTATTACACTGGGCCTGTTTTCGGTGATTGGCTTGGATATCGAAAAATTTTATACCGAGTACATTCTCATTTTCGGACTGGCGGCGCTTCCGATCATCAGTACCTACCTGATCCAAACCAACCCCCAAGTGGTAGGTAAAATATCTCAGGTGATCGCTTCCCTTTTCAGCCCGCTTTTACTGGTGATGCTGGTTATTTATTTGGTAGCTATTCCCTATTCGGGAAAAGATCCGTACAATGACCGGGATTTTTTGATGCTGTTCAATGCCTTGTTGATGGGTGTTCTGGCTTTGATTTTCTTTTCGATCGCCGGCTTTTCCTCCGCATCCAAAAAGACATTGGAAATTTGGATCCTGGCGCTTTTGGCTGGAGTAACCATTTTGGTGAATGGTGTGGCCCTGTCGGCTATCGTATTTCGATTGGCGGAATGGGGCATCACTCCCAATCGAATAGCGGTTCTGGGAGGAAATGTGTGGATACTCATTCATTTGTTATTAGTAAGTTGGAAATTGATCGGGGTGCTCAGGGAGAAAACCGGAATGCATGAAGTAGAAAAAGTCATGGTTTCCTATTTGCCGCTTTACTTTATTTGGGCACTGCTGGTCACCTTACTTTTTCCGTTTCTTTTTGGATTCGCCTAGGCCCCTGGTTCGGCGAAACCCCTGGCCTCCATTGGCAATTCCTGCCAGACAATTGTGGTTTGTGATTTCGATCGTCAGAACAATTGCGGATGCCCCAAATTGCCCGTTCGTATTTTTCTTCTGGCACCGTTTTACCGGCTGTTGACCACCCAGTTGGAGCTGTGGAAAAATACTTGGGTAGAAAACAGATAAGATGGTATTTTTTTCGTATATTCACCGAAGATCATGATTTTGGTATTTTTCTATCATAGGGCCCTGTTACTTCCTTGCTTTTGTTTTTCAATGAAAGCAGGTAGGCTATTTATTGGCCACAATAAAGCCTTCATCAGCTAAACCCTCTACCCCTAAAATCAGGGTGGAGGGTCGCATTTTTATTACCTAAGTTAAGTGCCTCAATATGGCAACACATTCCTCAAATACGTATTTAAACAATTAAAATAATGTTACCAATCATTAAAACTAGTGATGCAGACCGCATCTTTAATCTTATCAATCATTTAAACCCTACTGAAAAAACAAAGGAGGTAAGGCAACTGGTAAGCGAAATTCAAAAGGCAAAAAAAGTGACAGATGCCGCGATGCCCCGGAAAGTAATTCAATTGGGTAGTTATTTTGAAGTCAAATTTGAAAAGCAAGATCAGTTGATCGCCATGACCTTGGAGCTTCCGGAAAATGCGGACCTGACTACTTCCAAGCTTTCCCTGTTTTCGCCTCTAGGTGTTGCCCTGATAGGATATAAGGAGGGGGATCGGGTAGATTGGCCCTTGCCTGTTGGCAGAAGGATTATCCAGATACTCAAGGTAAAAAACCCCGAAGCAGTGCCGGTGAGTTAAAAAGTATTTTCCAAAACCTCTTTCCACACATCTATGAAATGGGTATACAGCATCCGCAATAAACGTAAGCTTTCCCTTCTGTTACTGGCAGTTGTAGGGGTGGTACTATTGAATCATTTTCAGGAAAGAAGCAATGCCGGTAAAATGAGAACAGCAATGGCTGCCATTTACCAGGACCGGCTGTTGGTCGAAGGCTATATTTACGATATTTCCCTGAATCTGTCTGAAATGAGGGTAGCCCTTCAGGAAGAGAAAGCAGAACGACAGCATTCCGCCCTGGCCAAAAACCTGGACCGGATAAACCGGCTTACCGAATTGTTTCAGGAGACCGAACTTACTACGGCGGAGGAACAGCACCTCCGCCATCTGGTAGGAACCGTTGATACGATCGGCGGTTTACTTACGAGGAATGCCTCCACGCTTAAAATGGAAGCCCAGCTCACTACCGCTATGGATGAATTGCAAAAACTATCCAGCATCCAACTGGAAGAAGGAGAGCAGATCCTTTCTCAGTCAGAAAAAATATTCCACTCCGGAGAGCGGTTTGCCCAATTGGAGATCGCAGCAATAATCCTGATTTTGGTTTTGGTACAGACCTTGATTTTTTCCGCCAATGTATTTAATAGGGAGACCGGCGTTCCCTACCATCTCAACTGATTGCTGGGAGATTGCCGATCCCTCGTATTAAAAAAACTTCTTAGACCATCCACAGGTAATCTTCTCCTTCCTTAAAGGAATGCCTGTCCAGATACTCCTGCTTTAGCGTAAATCGATCCCCCATACAAAAGTCATCGGCATCCATTCGGGCGATATAGAGTCCTTTAGCAAGAGACAAACCCGTGTGCAACGCGTTGACGATGCCCGTTCCATTTGCTTTTTTAAGCGTAACCTTCGGGTGGGAGAGGTGGGGTTTTAAGACAGGCATACAATCCGGATCCATTCGGTCATCTACCAGGATCAATTCCATCTCCGGTTTCAGGCAGGAAACCGTACTTTTCAGGCTTTCTTCCAAAAAGGGAGTGTAATCCTTTAGGGGAAGAATAACAGACACACGACAATTTGTCATCAGGATGGGTTGTCCGGGGCATTTACATTGCCTACCACCACCGTCCATTTTCTGATTTCCCAGGAAAGAACCAGCCCGTTTTTTACATACGGATCCGCCAGCACAAAAGCTTCTGCGGCAGCGGGACTTTCTCCCCGGAAGAGGAGAATGGCCTTGTCGGAGGGATCTGCCAGCGCACCACCCATTATTAGTTGGCCTTCGTGGTGGAGCTTTTCGGCTAGTTCCAGGTGTTCTTTGCGATAGGCACCCCTTTTTTCCAGGTAATCCGGTGAAACCGTGTAAATAAGCAGGTAGTGATTCATATTGACCAATGGTTTATTCAATAATACTCATTACGGATGAAATTTTGAAATCCTCACAGAGAGAACGGTCCTGTTTCTGCTTGCAGATACGATATAAGATACTTTGCCTCACTTACTTAAAAATACAACAGGTGTATTTTTAATTTGAATTTTTATTATATTGATTGCAGATTTATACATGCCCTCTATTCTTCAATCCCTAAATAGCCAGCATCTGCCATGGAAGAAAATGACTCCCCAGGTCCCGATTCGGAACCAAAACCTTCCTTTCAGGAATTACTTCCGGATGCAGCCCATTCAGGAAGCAAGCTACAAGCCTTTACGGCTGTGTTTAATGGGCTTGGAATCGGGTTGTTTTTAGGGCTTCTGATGGGCCTGTCGGTGTCTCCGGTGGTGAGTGGCGTGGTCGGCACCATCACTTCGCTGCTCGCCATTTTGATCGGGTTGAATGAAAAGTTCCTGGATCCGGTCAAAAGTCTGCGCATTGGTTCTTTTGGCTTGTTTTCTGCCATTGGGATTTTGATAGGACTTTATATTCGCTCCAATGATCCCTTTGCACCCAGCCTTTCGGATAAAATGGACGAATACCTGGATATTGGCTATAGTCCGGAAGAGGCAAGGCTTTTGGTGACGGATTTTATCAGGGCGGATTCCTCCCTGGCCGTGCGTCAGGCCAACGTGCTTTACAGCACTGAGGTGAGTATTACGGCTTGTGATTTTCTTGTCTATGCGGAGGAATCGACCGCGTCGGCCGAGGTATTTAATACCTTCAAAACAGCAGGTGGACTATGGGCGAAACTGGTGCCTGCATTCCTAAATAGCCTGAGCGAAGCCCAGGCCAAAACAGCCTTATTGTCCCTGAGAGATGGGTTTTGCTCCAGCAGCTCTGAAGGAGAACAGCGTCTGATCATTCCGGAGAGTATCTTAAGCCAAAACCCGGATCAAGGTCTAGACGCATTGGAACAACACTTGCGTTCTCTGGAAGCCCCCTGGCCGGGTATTTCCAATTCATTGGAAGAAAACTTCTCTCCGGATATACGGACCAAAGCTTATGCTGCGCTACTTCAAGTATTTAACGATGAATAAATTCCCCGTACTTCTTTTTTGGCTAACCTCTCTTTTGGTTTTCCCTTCCTTAGCCCAGTCCTTTGACCCGGGTAAGGTGAAAAATGCCCTGGTGAAGGTGGTGGTGGCTGCCGATAACCGCAGCTCGAACGCGTTGACAGGTTTTGTATGGAAATCTCCCAATCAGGTGGTTACTTCCCTTCATGGCATGAGTCGTACGGGAGACATACGTATCCTGTATCCGGGACAGGCCTGGAGAAAAGCCCAGATTAAGAAAGTCCTGCAAAAGGCGGATTTGGTTTTATTGGAATTGTTACCCGGAGAACCCGCTCCTCCCGCAGAAATTACACCGTTGAGCAACTTTAGTCC
Organism: Cyclobacterium salsum; assembly: GCF_010119245.1. Classification (GTDB taxonomy): domain Bacteria; phylum Bacteroidota; class Bacteroidia; order Cytophagales; family Cyclobacteriaceae; genus Cyclobacterium; species Cyclobacterium salsum. The sequence continues at coordinate 346,436 of NZ_WNKG01000008.1, read as the reverse complement.
TGAAAAGGTTGGTTTTGGCACCAGCGTGTATGCCCTTGGTTTTAATGGAGGCGCCATCGGGAGTTCGTCCAGGCAGATGAAAAAAGGATTTGTAGACCCCGAAACCCTGGCCAACCTGATTCCCAAAAAAGACAAAGATGCGCTGGCGCGAATTGGGTTTCCGGCACTGGACCTGAACATTCTTTATCTGGAGGGAAGTCTGCTACCGGGATTTTCCGGAGCCCCTGTATTTGATCCCCAAGGCCGGCTTATAGGCATTGGAGATGGGGGATTGGAAAAGGGTGCCAGCAATGTAAGTTGGATTATCCCTGCCAATTACCTTTCAGAGTTGGAACGCTCTACGTCCACCAGTCTCCCTCCCGGATTCGAAAACCTCGTACAACTTTTTTCTGCGGCCGCCAAAATTGAATTTACGGAGGAGGTAGTCGCCGCTGCGACGGAATTTCCGAATGGATCAGTTTCTGCAGGGGATAGCGAACGGTACGTTACGGAAAAATTGCTGGAAAGTACTTTTGATGGTTTTGAATCCGAATCGATTGAAGCGCTCGGTTTTGAATTTTATCCCATCAAAACACGCTCCCTCAGCGAGATGATGGACACTTCGGATGATCCGGAAAACATCCAAAAGTTATCGGACGAGTTTGCGCTGGATCTCAATATCCAACTCGATTACGATGCCATGTACTACGATATCTACGAAGATATCAACAACGGCGTGGTTCTGGCCGTGCCGGAAGGCCGCACGTTGCAATACAATCCGGCAGAGGAAGCCTTTCAGGTAGTCAATACCGATGGCAATGACATGCAACTTTATTTCTACGGGGTGCAAAATGATTTTTCAGAGACGAATTTTGAAGAATTGCTGCTGGTAATGGGCGAGGTTATCAACCAAAATTTTGCTTATCGCTACGGAATGAGCGGGTTTACCGTTGACGAGGAATATTCCGTTTGGGACGAGTTTGACGGAGGAAGAAAAGTGGCCTGGATATTATCTCTAGGTAACGAATACCTGATGGGGCAGGACGGTCTCCAATACGCCTTTTATGTTTACATGACCCTGCTGATGACGGAAGAAAAAACCTTTATGGCCATCGCTACCATTCCCGTTCCCGTCGAAATGTTGGCCATGGCACTGACCTATGGCTTGGACTGCAACAACCCCGGCATTTATGCCGAGTATTGCACCTACTTCAATCAGGTATTCCAGACCTTTTCCGCCGCTCACCTGGCAAATTTTGCGTATTGAAACCAGGTCCGTTGGGGCTTGGTTAAGCGAAGGTGCTGACGTTTTTCTAATTGGTTGGATTACTCTTGCTTTTCAAGTTCGCAAATAAGCATTTCTATTTGCTGTTGGTTGGCTTCAATAGTCTTTTGTTGTTCTTTAATTGCATTGACCAGAACGGCCATTAAATCCATGTATTTAAGTTTTAGATGTTGGTTGGATTTATCGACACTAACCAATTCCGGCATAATTGATTGTACATCTTGGGCCATAAAACCCATCCGTTTTTCTGATGACTCATCAGCTTTGTAGTGGTAGATTTTCGCATCCAATTGCAATGCTTCTGAAAGACCATATGGAAGCAAAGAAATATTGTCTTTTAGCCTGTAATCTGAACCAGCCTGTATACAATTATCCTCTTCAGAGCAATCACTGTCAGCACAATCGATCTGTCCATCACCATCATCGTCGATATTATTGTTACAAATTTCTATTTTGATATTTCCGTCATCATCGTTTAACGAGCAGGAGGAAAAACCTACAAATAGAATTAAGATAAGGGTAAAATGAAAATTTGTTTTCATGGTGGAGTTACGTTTATTATTTTGAAATAGCATTAATTTATAAAAAAATATTATTATTATAAAGGGTTTTACTTTCATTTTGTCAAAACCTTTTCCTCCACCGCAGCGTCCCCTAAGAAATGGCTGAAAAAATAGGGGCGATCAGCGAAAGTATTACTCATGTAAATGCTGATCTGTTTCTTAACACTCTGCTCAGCCCTTTATCGCACCGGCCTGGGGAATACGGGCAGGCTTTCCGCTCCATTGGCTCCCACGGACTGTACGGCAAAGAAGTAGTTATCCTTGGAGTAAGGCAGCTCCATTTCCAGCTCCGCGGTATAAAATTTTCGTTCCCACATGGAATCGCTGGTTTCGCGCATCAGCACGTAATAGCCGCTGGCGGTGCCGTTTTCAGGGCTTTTCCAACGCAGTAAAGTCGAATTGCTCAACCCGCTGATATCTACCCCTACCTCTTGGGGCACCCCTGGGGCGGAGGCAAGGCTGGCCAGTACTGCCAGATTTACGGCGGTGTTTTTCCGCAGGTATTCGTAATCGATGTAGTCGATTAAATCTCCGTATTGCTGCCCATCTTCCATCCGGATGTCCTGGTGCTGATGGAAATAATTTTCATTCATTTCGCACAAGCGTACGGCCGTAAATCCTTCTCTGGAAAAGGGGGTGTGGTCTCCCCCTCTTAAAAAGCGGTCGTTTCGGTAAATTAATTTAATTTCCAATTGATCCACATAGCGCTCACCCACCTCCTTGATGTAGCGGGCCAGTTGCCGTGACTTGCTGTCGTTTTCGGCGTTGGTGGACTGCCGGACAGAGCCCATCTGCTCGGTTTCGAAAAGAGGTACGCCCTCACTGAATACGCGCAGCTTGGTGTTGTCCCGTAGATCTGTGCCGCTGGAGGTGCTGTTTCCGATCATGTCGTTGTTGATCATGGCCACCAGGTTCCAGTTTTCGTTTTTTGCTTTCCGGGCAAGGTGGGCAGCCCCGATCAGGCCCTGCTCTTCTCCGGAAACAGCTACAAAGACGATGGTGGCTGGAAAGGATTGTTGGCTCATGATGCGTACCATTTCGATCAGGGCGACTACGCCGGAGCCGTCGTCATTGGCACCGGGTGCATCGGCTTCGGCATTCATAATATCCGACACCCGGCTGTCAATGTGCCCGCTCACCACAAAAACCCGGTCATCCTCCGGATCCGCTCCTTTCAGGGTAGCCATTACATTGCCCATCCGGGTATCCCGATCTACGCGACGGCCATCCGCTTCCACCTGAAAATAATCGATCTCAGCTGTCAGCCTGCCGCCGGAAGTACTTTCAAACGAGCGAAAGCGGGAAAGGACGTATTGCCTGGCCGCTTCTATTCCACGACCCTGCTGATCCTTGCTTAGCGTATGCCGCGTGCCAAAGCTCACCAAGCCTTCCAGGTAGTTTTGCAAACTATCTTTTGAAACGGCTTTTACCATCGCTTCAAGCTCCGGTTCCCGGTGGATGGAAGTTACCTGAGCCATTCCCGGCAAGGTTGACAACATAACTAAGCCTTGGAATAGCAGGCCAAAAGAAATGATCGGAAAGAAATGAATTCGATTTTTCATGATACTAAAGTAACCAGGGAAAAATGATTCTGGCAGCCATTGCTGGAAAATCTACTTCAAAAATAGCTCCGGTTGCTGCTTTCTTTACCATTCCTGTAGTTATTTTTGCAGCACAAACGAAGTACCCTATTTGTCTGAAACAAGTTATAAGGAGGAATCCTATTTTCTAGCACAGGTTTTGATATCAAGTAAGCCAGTTCTATACCCTATAATGTAAACTACCATGCCGCAACTTTTGATTTTTGTTCGTTTTTTCCTGATTGGATTGGTATTCATCCAGATAAGTTGTGTCCGAAACCCGGTGACGGGAAAAAAACAGCTGGTCCTGATGTCCGAAAAGCAGGAAATACAAATGGGAAAGGAATCTGACCCGGAAATTATGGCTTATTTTGGCAGGTACGAAGATCCGGACTTGCAGGCTTTTATTACCGAAAAGGGAGAGGAAATGGCGGCCGTTTCTCACCGAGCCAACCTGGCTTACGAATTCAAGATCGTCGACTCACCGGTGATCAATGCCTTTGCGGTACCAGGGGGATTTGTGTACTTCACCCGGGGCATCATGGCACATTTCAACAACGAGGCAGAATTTGCAGGCGTGCTGGGGCATGAAATAGGCCATGTCACGGCCCGACATTCCGTTATTCAGCAGCGCAACAACCTGCTGGGACAGTTGGGCATGATCGCCGGTGTGGTGCTGGTGCCCCAGTTGTCCGAATTTATTGAGCCCCTTTCCCAAGGCATGCAACTGGCATTGTTGAGTTTTGGCAGGGATGCAGAAAGGCAATCCGATGAATTGGGTGTGGAATATTCGTCCAGAATCGGTTACGATGCCGTCGAGATGGCCGGGTTTTTTGAAACCCTGGAACGTCAGCAGGAAAAAGCCGGTGGTAGTGAAATACCAGAATTCCTTTCTACCCACCCCTCTCCGGCGGAGAGAAACCAGACGGTGGCCCAACTGGCAGCTACCTGGAAGGAAAAGCTGAATCTGGAAGCTACCGAGGTAAACAGGGAAGCGTATTTACGTCGGATAGAAGGCTTGGTGTACGGCGAAGATCCCCGCCAGGGATTTGTAGAAAACAATGTCTTTTACCATCCCGAACTTAAATTTCGCTTTCCGGTACCCGGTGACTGGAATCTCCAAAACTCCCCACAGCAGGTTCAGATGGCTCCCAAAAGCGGAGAGGCCGTCCTCACGATGACGCTGGCTTCCGGCAGTAATTTCCGGGAGATGGCGGATCAAATGGTGGAACAATACAAGCTTGAGGTACTTTCTGTCAGCGAAGAAAAGGTCAACGGTCTGGCTTCCCTTCAATTGCTGGCGGAGCAAAAACAGGAAAACGGTTCCGGTATCCGCTTGTTGGTTTATTTTATCCAACAAGGTGATGTTAGCTACCAATTGATGGGATTGGCCCAATCAGCCAACTATGCTACCTACGAATCTGCCTTCCTTTCTACCATGAAAAATTTCAGGGAACTGAAAGAAGCGGACAAACTCAACCGGCAACCCGAAAGGCTGGGCATCGTGACCCTTTCCCGAAACACCAGCCTGGAACAAGCCCTGAAAGCGCAAGGTTTTCCCGATGCACGCCTCGAGGAACTGGCCATCTTAAACGGAATGGACCTTAACGAATCCCTCAGCGCCGGAACCTTAATTAAGGTTCCAAAATAGGAAAACCGAAGTTTATCCTCCATTCAAAGGATTTCAATCTGTCATCCCAAGGGTGCTGACGTGAACCTAATCGAATGGTTGTAAGCACTCCTGCACCCGCCGCAGTTTGTCGGGATGTGCTCCGTTCTGCGGTTTTTAATGATATAATGATTTGATGATAAGTCGAAATGATGATGTCGTCATTGCGAGCGATAGCGAAGCAATCTGAATCGGAGCGTTGATGTAAGGAGCTCAAGAGAAGGTCAGTTAGATACGATAGAGGTGTACGCCTTCCAACAGACTGCCGCGGGTGCTAGGGCGGTTGATGAAATACGATTGGAGTCAGATTAGCACCCTCGCAGTGACGGGTCGCGTTTGCAGTGAGCACACCGCGTCATTGCGAGTGACGGAAACGGGTCGCGGTTACTCCGACGTCGTCATTGCGAGTGATAGCGAAGCAATCTGATTCGGAGTGTTGATGTAAGGAGTTCGAGAAAAGGGCATTAAAATACGCTGGATGTTTACGTCTTCCTACAGACTGCTGCGGGTGCTTGGGCGGTTGATGAGATACGATTGGTTCGTACCTTTGCTTCAGGATGTTTACCCCTTTTTTCCCTTGAGGATGAAGGGTCATTATTTTTTCTTCATTCATAGGAGTAGGCATTAAACGTGCAATGCTAATTTACAACGTTTTTTTATTCCCTGAATTCATACTGAGGCAATAATTCCCGATACCATTCTTCCAACCGATTATTTTTAAAAACAAAGAGGTAAAATTCGTCATCATTTGGAAAGTTTCGGTACGATAGGATTTCGACCGGAACGCCGTCTTCCATCCGTTTCTCTGCGATGGTATAAGCGTTTCCCAATATCCCGGTCACTTGCTCCCGTGACATCCCCAATTCCAGTGCTTCCATATCATTACTGCGGAGCGAAGAAAAAATACCGGGGGCACAGGAGGAAAATGCTAAGGTCAGTACTAATAGGTAAGTAAGCGGCTTTCTGTACATAATTTGAGTCTTTGAGCGGTGGGTATCTATTCTCTTTATTTTTTCACTTCAAAATTAAGGATTTCGGAGAAAAATTCCATTTGTTGCTTTCGGTTTTTACCATAAGACATCCCGTAAAAAGCATAATAAATCGGCAGATAATTTTTGTAGTTCAAATTTGTGTATTTAAAATACGTTTTTGTTGATTTAATGATTTTAATAGTTTATGTTTGTCGCATTGTTTTAGTTTAACTTTTAAAATAGAGATGGAAAGATTTAACAGCAGTTTTCCTACCGCCTCCCCAGATGGGCGTGCAGGTAGCAGTCAGGGTTTTACTTCAAGTCAAAACCCTCCGGTATCGGGAAAGAAGATCAACAATGGGGGACAGCGGAAAACCCAGAAAACCTTAACTTACCAAGGATCAGGGTGTAAAGTAAAAGTTTCAGGGAATCGATTCTCCGGCAAAAAAACAGTAGCACTAGGATTATTGGTTTCTATGTTTTTCTCGGGCTGTGCCACTATTCTGAACAGCAAGTACCAAAAGGTAGCAATTGAAGCGGGGCAAGGTCAAAAAGAAGTACTAGTAAACGGGAAAGTAGTGAAACCAGAGCAAGGGGCTTACCTGTTGCAAAGAGACCGTAAACCCAAGCAACTGACAATCAGAAAAGAAGGGTATAAAGAGCAACATTACACCCTCATGCAATACAAACGGCCTCCTTTGTATTACCTATCCTGGGTACCTTTTGCACTCACCTTTGCTCCGGTCGTGGATACGGGTAAAAAAGCCTATGATTACGACAAATCTTTGGAAACCGATCAGGGACCGGTACGTATTCCAGATCGGGATGCCTATACCAAAAACATACGCATCAACAATGTAGCGGTAAACCTAAATTCGGAAGATGTCAAATACCGTTTTTTCCCAACCTACCGTAACCATAAACGCCGGCAGGATAAAAAACGGACAAAAACTTCTGAAGAAACGGATAAAATTGAAGTGACACAAACGGTTTTTCCCGATTTGCTCAATGAAGTCCTGAAAGAAAACGGATACATTGACACCAGTAACCGGGCTATTAAAAACACCTACTTAAACGACTTGCTGGTGGATGCTTCCATTCAGGATTACACCCTTAATCACGTGGCAAACTACCACACGGTGGATTATGGAGGAATGGTATATGTGGATTTGAATGTAAGATGGCAAGCGTTGGATTTTTACAAAACTCCGGTATATTCCCAAACCATCAATACACGATCCGGCCAATTTGCCATTCATGACTACGATCGTATTGATGGTGTTATCCACGATGCGATTAAAGATGCACTGGAATATGGGCTTATCGAATTAATGAATAATGACAAGATGATTGCTTTGTTGAACGATAGGGAGCAGGAGCAGATGGAGGAGCAATTTGATGAACTTATCCTCCCAAGGCCAACGAAATTTGTGAGCAACCTTAATGATGCCGTCAAATCTTCCATGACCATCAAACATGAGAATGGGCATGGCAGTGGATTTTTAATTAGTGAATCTGGACACATCATTACCAATTACCACGTCGTTTCTAATCAGGAAAATATTCAAGCCATTTTTGAAGATCATTCCATTCATGATGTGGAAATAATCCGGGTGAGTAAGGTTCACGATCTTGCGCTTTTGAAGATCAAAGATTGCGAAGGCATGCTTCCCTTCCAAATCAGCTCTTCAAAGGATATAAGCATTGCCGAGGAGGTGTATGCGCTGGGCACTCCTTCTGCCGAAGACCTTTCTCAAACCATTTCCAGGGGAATCATTTCCGGCCTGCGTTCCATCGACGGTGATGCGAAACTGATCCAGACAGATGCCAGTATTAATGGCGGTAACAGTGGCGGTGCATTGGTGGACAAAAATGGAACCGTGTTGGGCGTTGTCAGCGCAAAATTAACCGGCCCTGGTATCGAAGGGGTCGCTTTTGGAATCCCTTCTTATGAAATATTTGATCGCCTTAAAATCCAAATGCAATAAGCCAGGATCTTAAGTATCACGTTATTTGAAAATCCAACAAGTTGCCTTCAGGACACCTTGTTGGATTTTTTTCATGCCGGAACTTGGTATTCCTCCGTTTAAAGTTCTATAAACTGTTTGTAATGTTCATACCGTAAAAATATGTCCCTTACGTAATGGTAGGGTTCTGCTCCCCTCACAAAGCCATTTCGCACCACCTCATCATGGTAGTACTTTTTATCGGCCAGCTTCAACATATACTCTTCTACATTTTCATCCCATACATTCGGGTCTTTGCCATGCTTTTCCGCCAAACGCATGGCATCGAATACATGTCCTGCTCCGCAATTGAAGGCAGCCAGCGTAAATTTGACTTGCTGGATAGAGTCTTCTACCGCTTCAAAGTAATTGCGCATCTTGCCCAAATACTTCACCCCGCCGCTTACATTTTGCTCCGGATTGAAACTATTGCTGACGCCAACTTCCTTCGCTGTAGCCGGCATTAACTGAATCAGGCCGCTGGCTCCCACCCAGGAGGTGGCCTGGGGATCAAACCTTGACTCCTGATACACCTGAGAGGAAAGAAAGCGCCAATCCCATCCGATTATGGGGGCATTGGCCTTGATGATCTCATCGTACAGGCTGATTTTATTCCCGTTTTTGCTGTATAAGTCGCTTTGAATCCGGCCCCGGAAGGATTTGGTATTTTTGAAATACTTATTGTAAATCACGTAATAATCATCGCTCTTTTTCTCTTCTGCTATCCATTGGTTGATGGCCTGAAGCAATTCCGGCGAATTCTGCCTTACCGCCCAGGCGATGCGTTGGGAAAAGGAAATCCGGGTATCTATATGGAGTATCGGATAATAGGTTTTGTTAATTGCTGCGATATTGTAATCAGCCACGGTTCGATCGATTTCCCCATCTACCACCATTCGGATGATTTCGTCGGTAGGTACGTTGCCATCGATCCGTTTAATCGGAATGTCAGCACCGATCTCATCCTGCAGGTTTTGAAGCCGTTGCGAATAGGAGGTGTTTTCCCGCACCCAAACGGTATCATCTTCCAATTCCAGCGTATTTGAAATGACTTCCTTATCGATTTTATAGCCGGGCAGTGAGCGCCAGTTGTCGGGCATCCGCTGTACCAGGGCCTGGTGGGTCACATAATGATTTTCGGTAAAACTCATCAACTGTTTTCTCGGCTCGGTGATTGTCAGTCCATAGGCGATCAGGTCTCCCTCCCCGTTGTTAAGCATGGCAAACAGCTCATCAATGTCCTTGGCGACGGTAATTTTCAGCTCCAGATTCAGGTGCGCTGCCAGGCGGGACAATAACTCGTACTCAAAACCCATGGGCATCCCTCTATACAGAAAATAGCTCGTAGAACTATAGATGGTGATGGCATGCAGCACCCCATCTTCTTTGATGCTCTCCAGGTCTTTTGAAACGTTATAGGGTACAAGCTCGGCCTCTATCACCTGCTCCCCTTCACCGGGGCTTTGCGAACAGGCAGCCAAAATCAGTAACACGACAATAATTAAAGTATTCTTTCGTAGGTCCATAAGCTATACATTATATGGAAATAAATGAATTAAGCAAGGAATTGTTTAATCCATTGCGTTTTTTGACCCCGATAAAGCTGGGGTTTTAGGTTGCAAATGCTGTTTATGAGCTGATTTTTTACTCCTGGGTTCGATATTCCTTAATCTGGGCGAGTCCAAATCCCGCTTACCAAGTAGGTAAGATCCTGACCCGACCAGGAGTCGGCAGGGATTTTAGCACGTAACTATCATTAAATTATTACAAATTTAAAATACTCAAAAAAATCCCCTCCCGACTCTGGTCGGGACAGGCGTTGCCCTCCGCCGCGGAGGGAATTTGTTCACGGAATTCTGATGGCTTCTCCAACTTACTATTCAGATCATTTGCAAACCTGACTAAAAGCCAGGAAGGAGAGGCTTTCGCTTCTCCTTCTTACCTTATTTCGGCATTTAAACTGACAATCAGCAGGTATCTGCTCCGGCACTAGCCCAATTTCTCTTTAAAGAAATCAATGGTCCGTCCCCAGGCCAGTTTGGCCGCAGCCTCGTCGTAGCGGGGCGTGGAATGGTTATGAAACCCGTGGTTGACCTCCGGATACATAAAAGCCTGGTATTCCTTGTCATGGGCCTTCAGTTCTTTTTCGTAATCCGGCCAGCCGGCATTTACCCGCGTATCCAGCCCTGCAAAGTGCAGCATCAGCGGTGCTTGTATCTGTGGTACTTCTTCTGCGGTAGGCTGTCCACCATAGAAAGGCACCGATGCGCCCAGGTCCGGCACCCGCACGGCCATCATATTGGAGATCCAGCCGCCAAAGCAAAATCCCACCACCCCGGCTTTGCCCGTGCAGTGCTCGTGCCCCTTTAGCATTTCGTGGCCGGCTATAAAATCCTGCAACATGTCCTCTCTTTCCCTTTTCGACTGCATGGTGCGGCCTTCGTCATCCGATCCCGGGTAGCCGCCCAAAGGGGTCAACGCATCCGGAGCAAAGGCAATAAAGCCATCCAATGCCGCCTGATGGGCGGTATCTTCGATATAGGGATTCAGGCCGCGGTTTTCATGCACCACCAATATGCCCGGAAGGGGCCCGCTTTGGTCTTTGGGACGGGTGAGCAGGCCTTTCATGGTACCAGCGCCTTTGGGCGAAGAGTAGCTCACGTATTCCGAGATCAGTCGGGGATCGTCCTGGGTATAGCGCCGGGCAGCGGCGTAATTGGGCATCAGATAGCCCATAATGGCCGAAACGGTCAGCCCGCCTACGGCAAATTTGGACAGGCGCTGTACAAAATCCCTGCGCTCGATGCGGCTATGCGCATAATCGTCGTATAGGTCAAATACTTCCTGGTCCAGGTCTTTTTTATCAATTGGCTTCATGTATATGTAGTTTGGTTTTAAAGGCTTGGTTGAATAAATTTATCGTTTTTTTTGTAGGTATCCTATTTATCCGGGTTAAACAGCTAATCATTGAATCAGAAGCACTAATTCTAATCAGGTTGCCTCCAGGGAGCAGGCTGATATAAATGAGCAGAACTTCAATTAGAATTCCTACCCGGATTGTATTTGTAATTTTTATTGAAAAGTAGAATGCTATAAAGTTTGGATTAAGTGATATATCTATTATATTTAACTTGCAAAAATCATTTTATTTAAATGATTATTTCTCACTTGATGTAAGCAAAAAGATATGAGAAAATTCATCCATCTACCCAAACCGGCATTTTCATTCCTCTCTGTATTCATCCTGTCCCTTATATTTCAGGGTTGTGATTTTATCACGCAGACAAAAATGATTATCAATAAAAACCAGGGCCAGGAGAAAGAAGCAAAGACAGCCCATGCAAACGATTACGAGGTATGGGCACTTGACCAGGGAACGAACCTGAGCAGAGTTCACATTTTTAGTTCCAGTCTGGAGGAAACGGCACTGATCGATTTTCCCAGCTTGCATCTGGCAGGAAAAATTTCCGAGGAGCTTACCATGCCCCATATGATCGAATTTAACGCTACCCATGAATATGCCGTTGTGGCCTCACCTGCATCGGGTAATGTGGCCATCATCCGGGCAGAAGACAGGAAGGTGATTGATGTCATCGCGACGGGAAATGGTGCTCATATGGCCAGCTTTACGCCAGACGACCGGTCCATCTGGGTGGCCAATATCGGCACCGTCACCTTCACTGAAATTACGGTCGACCTGGAGAATGAAGAATTCGCCATCGGCCGCGAGCTCAATTTACTGGACGAACCCAAATGGATAGAGAATTTTGAAGGAGTTGCAGGTGGCGGTGGAGCTGCTGTAGGGGAGAATGTGCCGGCACCCGTTTGCCATACGTATACAGCTGATGGCGCCTATGCCTACCTTACCCTTGGGCCAGGTGCAGGGGGACTGGTAGTGGTGGATATTTTATCCGAAGTTCCCGAAATTGTAAAGGCCTTTTCCCGGGATGAAGTAAAGGCCAATTGCGGGCTGGCACTTAGCCAGGATGGAAGTAAAATGTATGCCAACTGGGGGGATCCCGGGGATCCAGACAACCCGCCAGCCCAGAGTGGCGCCTGGTATGTTTTTGACACTTCCGATCACAGCTTGATAAAAACCAGTAATGAAACCCGGGGTGTCGATGCACATGGTGCCCGCATTACCCCTCGCGGACCCTGGTTATGGCAGGTCAACCGGGGCAGCGACAATGGCATTGTGATCAACACCCGGACAGACCATATTGTCCATGAGCTGAATGATATTGGCAGCAGTCCGGATATCCTGGATTTTTCCCCGGATGGTAAATATGCCTTTATCACTTTGCGGGGTCCAAGCCCACGCAGCGGGGCTGCCCATGTAGCTACCGGTGAGACACCCGGGTTTTCAGTGATTAAAACCGCCAACAGAAAGAAAGTCAAGGTGATTCAACCCGCACCAATAGAAGACCTGGAAGCCAGTGATTTTCACGGCATTAAAGTTCGCTCGCTTTATTGAGCAGGATTATTTTGCACAAAAACTTCCTGGTCGAGGTCATTCTTACTTAATGACTTTATTGATTTATTATTATTCTTTAGCGGCCATAACTTGTCCTTACTCCGGGAGCGGGACAGGTTATGGCCTTTAAAATAAAATTATCATCCTAATGAATCAGTCTACCCTTTCAAATAAGATGTTTTTCACCGTGCCTTCCGATGCCACCTCAAAATACATGATTTCCCCTTCATTTTTTCCATGAAAACGGTATTTTGTCCTTCTATTCGCCCCAAATACACCCTTTTGCCCCTCGGTGAGGACCAGGCGATTATTGGGGTACGTTAAAACCAGTTGCTGATCGATTACTTCTAGCACATAGGTCACATCTAGTTCTTTGGAATAGTAGTTCCCTGCATAGATTTCCAGATGCTGATTGGGCTGATCCGCTAGCTGGATCCTCTCAAAATAAAAAATAGCACCGCCAAAATCTACCTGTAGCTCATCATCAGCCTCTTCTTGCCCAAAGGCGTAGGTAATATACGGGTTGTCGATTCTGGAGAATAGATTGGGGCCTTCCGGAATGAGGGGTGTCCCGGTACTGCCCCTACTGCTAACCGCTTTCAAGGTATCGTTCTCCACATAAATCGCCATGCGCAAATCGCTGTTTAATTCCTGGTACGTTCCGGTATACGCGTTTAACGCCGCTGTCGAATGTTGGGTAAAAGTTGCCTTTTGACCGGCTTCCGTCGGTTCCTGCACAAACAGGTCCAGGATCTGGTAGGAGAAATTGACCGCATTGATATTTTCGTCATTTGCAAATACCACCACCGCCAATTTCAGTGCCGGAACGGCGATAAATTGGCTGCGCATGCCCCGATCTCGTCCGCTGTGATGGTAGGTGGTAAGCGTCTTGTAGGGAGAAACAAATAGTCCCCTGCCATAGCTCATCCGTTCGCCATTATTCAAGGTATCCCGTTGCGTTAGGAAATCTTTCAGGTAGGCATATTCAGGAGCAGGGTTTAGGAATAGTTCCGACCAGCGGAGCATATCGGGAATGGTACTTTCCATGCCCCCGGCCCCTACGCAAAGGGTCAGGGATTTGGGTTGGTTGTATCCCTTGTCCGTGGCATAATAGGGATAGGCCCGGTTGGGGACAAGGGTTTCCAGATCATGGATAAAGAACGAATATTCCATATCCAAGGGGTCGAAAAGTTCTTTTTTTGAAAATTCATGCAGGTCCATCCCGGATACCCTTTCCACGATCAAGGCCAGTAAAACATAGTTGGTATTGGAATAAAGCATCTTTTCGCCCGGGGCGTTATTGGTCCCTTTTTGCCGGAACATCAGCGCCTGAATCATTTCATTGGTGTAGCCCTGATGGCTGTAGTCAAAGCCTTTCAAATCCAGTAGCACGTTGTGGTTTCGGATCCCACTGCTATGGTTGAGCAAATGTTTTATCCGGATCGTGTCCCCATAAAACGCCAATTCCGGAATATACTTCCTTACATCTTCCTGTACGGATAATTTACCCTGCTTTTCCAATAGACCGATGCAGGCGGCTGTAAATTGTTTGGTAACCGAGGCCAGCCCAAAGACCGTGGAATCATTGAACGGGAGCTGGTATTCCAGGTTCATACTGCCCCTGCTGCCTTGGTAAAGGACCTGCCCGTCTTTTACCAGGCCAACGGTTACTCCGGGATGTGATTCCTCCGGTACTGCTTCCATTAACAGCGCATCGATGCTGTTTTTCACAGGGTTCTGGGCATGTGCCTGAACAGCCGTAAGTATCCATAATAGAAGGTAGAGGGATTTCATTTTGGTAAGTGTTTAGCTGGTTTTCCAAGAAGGGAGGAATCCAGGCAGGTATTAGGTTTCTGACTGACTTGCTTTAAACATTCGGAAGAAGAAAAAGGGGAGAAAGCCCAGGCCAAAGAGCAAAAAGCCTAGCCCCAGCAACACACCGGCCCCTTGTAAATGGAGTAATTTGAAAAGGCATGCCGCAATCAATACCATACCACTCAGGGAACCCACTATCCATTGGAGTTTTCCGGAAAGGTGTAAAAACAGCCTGTTTTTGAGTTTGTTTACCAATAACAAGGGCAGGAAAACGAAGGCCAAACCCAGCATACCCGCATACAATAAAGGGGTAGCCCCCGGCAAAGACATGATTTTAAAGAAGGTGCCGATGGTAGTCGAAAGGGCAAACACGTAGCCTGAAAGGTAGGTGCATTGGTTTAGGCGCAGGCGCTTTTTATAGTTGAGTAGGTAAAGGGTTTCCTGCTGTATTTCGCCAAATCCATTGGGCGTGATTTGCGCATAGGCGGCTTGAAAGGCATTTTCAAAGGATTGCCCGCTTTGCATTTCCGCCTCAACCACGCAACAAAAATGGTCGATCAGGTCATCCTGCAATGCTTTGTCGGCAATTTCACTGTGCCGAATGGCCCGGCTGATGATGGTAAGTTGTTGCTCGGAAATCATACCGCTGGAGTGGTTTTCGTGTCGGTAAAGATGATTTTGTGCAGCGTGTCCATAAAGTCGGCCAACTCCTGCACGGCCATTTTCTGCTCGCCTTTGCCTTTGCTAGTTAGGGTATAGTATTTTCGTACACGTTTCCCGAGGGTGACTTCTTCCGTCGTGACCATCCCGTCGCTTAGCAGCTTGTGCAGGATCGGGTAGAGGCTCCCGTCCTTGATCAGGATTTTACCTTCCGAAATGCCCTTGACTTTCTGGCAGATTTCGTATCCGTACATTTTTCCGTTTTCTTCCAGGAGCTTTAAGATGATGACCCCCAAGGTGCCTTTTAACAATTCTTTTGAATACATAGGGCAAATATACATCATAATACGATGTATCAAAACAAAAGGCATATTTTATAACACTGATTTCAAATATGCGTCGAGGCCATAAGGGGATTTGGTTGGCAATGTGAAATCCGTAGCGGAAAATGCACCTGAATTTTCAGGACATAGTGTTATTCGGAAGAAATGGGAAAAAAACGGTGAAAGGTTTTAATGAAGGACTTCGCTCTCATTTGTACGCAGCAAACGACTACCCAAGGAATGCGGATAGCCTTCATTTCCTAAAAGCGCTTTAAACCCTTTCTCTAATTTCGCCTCTGTAAATTTCATTTGTCCAATTTGTCTTTTCCATACTGTGTTAATCGGTATTGCTGCTTGCTGCTTCTGGGTTTTTCAGGATTGGTCAATTCGACAAACCCACCTTCAATTGCAGGTTGTAAGTACATTTTTCGGAAGTATTCCCGATCGGAAAGCCCAAGGTTTTCCTGAAGTTCTTGTCTGCTATGCTCACCTGTAATTGTTTTTAGTAGCTTTTCAACTTGCGGGGTAACTTGCGGGGTAACTTGCGGGGTAACTTGCGGGGTAGATTTATTTCCTAGGAATACCTTGCTATCCTGATTTGCCGAAACATTATGAAGGGTAATTTCAATACCTCCGTTTATTTCCCGAATATCAGGTTCGGGTAGATCTGCTTCTTTACAGGCTTGGATGATTTTCAAGGTGCCCCGACCCCAAGTATCGATATATCCGGCCATGAAACAGGTTTTTGCAATTTTCGGATTTCGGGGGCGAGAATTATGCGCAATTTTTAAATCCTCCAACGTGAGCCCACTGGGGAGTATACCTTCATTCCAAATAGACAACCGGTCGTCAAATACACGCAATTGAACATGGGCACCCATGTAAGTTCTGTGTACTAGTGCATTCAACAACATCTCACGAAGTGCAGCAACCGGATAAATATCTTTTTCTATCCGTTGCATACCTACAAATTCTATGGGGCGAACCAGAAACTTATTATGCAGTTGCGATTGAACTTCATCGAGCATCCAAACCAGATTGCCCTCCACCACTTCCTGAAAGCGCAAATCTGTAGAATCACTGCCGAAGCGACCAATTCTCACTTCTACATTGGGATAATACCTTCCCGGGTTTTTACCAAAAAGTAACAGGGCAGCACGTTTTAACTTTTTACCTTCAGTCAATTGCAGTTTTTCCAATATTTGAAAAGCAGACAAACCCTTGGTGACTGGCATACGGCCCTTTTCCCGACTGTCTTCTATTAATTTTTGTATGCGCTGTTCGTCTATGTCCTTAATGGTAGCACCTTCCTCTACCACATCATCCCAGGTCTTGCCTGCTTTTTTTAGTAAAAACTCATTAAGCTCCACTCCGGTAAGTTCCATTTTGGTGCTGCCGGAGCGGTAATAGTATCTACCTCTGAGCGAAACAGGTACAGAATAGGGGTTCACTTTTATTTCGATGAATTTCTTGCCTGCTTCTTCTTGCAGGTTTATTTCGCAGATAATACCCATCGTATTGCGAATCTTGTTGGGGATGTCCTCCAACAGTTTTTGATAATCAGACAAGCCTACCACATTGCCCTTATCGTCTTTACCAATATAGATGGTACCGCCGACGGCATTCGCAAAACCACAGCCCCACTTCAGGTAGTCGTCATGCCAACTTTTCTTCCATTCTATGTTTTGGCGTTCACTCATATCAGCTACTTCCTTCGAAACTACCGATTTTTCCGAATAAGGGATGTTACCAACCGATCGCCTTTCTAAAGGATCCCTCCTCCCAACACCAATCGAATAAGTCCCACCACCACGGCGATGCCACAGAGCACCATGCCTTCATTGGATTTTCCAATCGCGCTAATGATCAGGCCGAGAATGGCGAAAGGGATATTGATCCAATTAAACCAGCCTAATAGCGGGATAAATCCCAGCAACATACCCAAGGCGGCCAGTACGCCAAGAATTAATCCAACTGTTTTCATAGTAATCGTAGTTTTCTTCCAAACGTTAATTTAAGCGCCCCAATTGAGAAACTCTGAGTTCTCAGAAACTTGTCTAACAATAATCAAAATAAACAATGGTAAATAAGATGACACAAACAAAGCAAATTGAGCTAGTCTGTGTAAATTGTTTATCCTATTGTTATTCTCTGTCATAGGTCTATTTCTATATCCTTTTCTTTAAACCAGTTCCTACTTATCTCATTGTTATCGCTTTTCGGTTTCGGTTCGGCTTCATTCACTTTGAAAGTTGTTGGTAGATTTACCGCATGACCAAAAATCAATGCGTGTTGTGTGGGAATAGATGGCATTCTTCTCAGTATTGTTTCGGAAATATGGGGAGTAATCTGCCTGATATGTGATAAGTCTTCAGGGTTTTGGATTCGGTGAACAATGAAATTACTGCATTGGGATAAAACTGTTTTAGACAGTTCGCTTGGTCTTTGAGAAGATACAAGTAAAAACATGCCGTATTTCCGGCCTTCTTTAGCAATACGTTCAAAAATTCTATTCGCATCACCGAACACTTTTCCGGCATCTTTTGATATGTACCTGTGAGCTTCTTCCAGAACAAGGTTCACTGGAAACTTATTCCTGTCCTTTGCTTCCCGTAGTTTTTCAAATATTAACCTTGAAAGCACACAGGAAATGACTTCTACCGTTTCATCATTGGCAGAATTGAGGTCAATAATAATTACCTGAGATTTTTTCATTTTTGATTCAATTCCTAAAAACTGCTCCAAGTATGACGTCGTATCCGATTCAAAACCTCCCTTTGTGAGAAAATTGAAGTCGTCTCTCTCTTTGATGCTTTTATATCTTGTAATCAGTGAAGAACAATAATCTCTTATCTGCTTATTACCATGATATTCTTCATAAAGGATAGCACTATCAATAGCTTGACCTAACTGGGGAAATTCAAATTTTTCAGATTTGTATTTTGGATCAATTTCAATATCCTCAATAATATTTTTACGAACCGATTTTTTAAATTCATTTTCTTTCGCGGTGTTCGGAAAATTACCGAATTTGGCATCATATCCAGAAAAATCAATTGTATTAGCAAAATCAGCCTGCTCCAGTAATGAAATGATTCTTTGCCGTTTTGACACAGGACTTTCCCAATTTTCAAATACATACATTATGCTGCATGCATAAATGTGATTCTTTGCTTCTTTTGATAAATTCTGGGTAAAACCTAAAGCATTCCTAAGTATTGGGATTTGAGATTTTTCGCTTGCATTTAAAAGTAAAGCCCATTCATCGACATTCATAAACCAATGAGGAAGTACAAACTTTGCAACCTTGTTGCCTTCAGTAACCTCATCAATAGTGAAGTTCTTAACTTCCACATTTGAATTTTTTTCGGTTATTTCCTCGAAAGCTTGACTGTATTCACCATTTACGTCAAAGAAGATGAACGTACTACCTGTTGCACTATTTTCTTCAAGTCTATAAAGGGTTTGCAGCATGGAGGCAATGGTGCAAGATTTTCCGCTTCCTGTATTGCCGAGTATGGCAGAATGGCTCCCGAAAAATTTGTCAATATCAATTTTCACTTCATAATCCGGGAAAATGGTTGATTTTCCAATCGGTAATGATGTGTAGCGGTATTTGCAATCACAATCAGATTTAGAACATTCAGGATTATCCTCAAAGCAAACTTTGACCTTTACCGCATTCGTTTTGAAAATAGTGTCCAACTCTTCCTCTTTAATGTAAAGAACATCTGAATAAAGATTGGGATAGACACTTACACCAAATTCAAAATTTAAAGACCCTTCTTTTGTTGTTTTAATGGTTCCAATCGGGAGGACTTCCAAAAACTTTCCGGCCTGTACCTTGCTCAATATTTGATCTGTTGGATTGGAAAACGGCACATTAAGGTCTTTTTCCCGAACCCCCGACACTTCTGCAACGATGTAATAATTTTGGTAGGGGACAATTACGTAGCTGTTGAGTTGAGCAAAATAATGTATGTCGTCAAATCCACTTACGTTAAAGTTTTCCAATCCGCTTAATAGTTCTACAGAAAATCGGTCGGAGTTTATAGCTACGACTTTTCCAATCCCCCTTTGTTTGTCTTCTTTGGTCATTTCAATAAATCTTTGAGGTTCTGGATTGTCTTTTCCATTTTCTTGTCCAAGTCTTCTGCTGTTAAATCCGGTAAGACTTGCTCCACAAACCTTTTAAAGAAATGTAGAGGCACATAATCACTTTTTTCCTCAGGCCATTTCTCTCCAATAATCCATATCCTAGAATCATTCAAAGCCATCAACTTACCAATAGCATTTTTTTCAGTTGGTTCACCAATAACGATCAAACGGAATGAAGGAATGGTAAATGCCTGGAAAATCAGGTTGTTAATATGTTCATCGCTAAAACTATACCCGATAGTGACCAATATATTATTGTTTTGCATCAGTTTCTTTTGAAACTCACGGAACAAGTCAGAATATGGACTTCCAAGACTGGCATTGTATTTCAATGGTGTTGGATGAATCATTATAGTAGATTCATCCTCTAAATCCTCAAAAGTCGGTTCCTGAATTTCCTTTACGTTGAATAGCTTATTCTCACCCTCAGCTTGAATCCAATTTACAGAACCGTGGATCTTGTACAAATAAAAGAAGTTGTCAATCACGCTCCATTTGGATTGTGATAAATCCATTTTTTCTGCAAGGGCGTAATTGAATATGGCAGGATTAAAAAATTTGCTTATACCTCCGGTAAAGCCATTTACGTAATGAATCCCCAATAAATCCATAGCCCTTTCCGAATAAAGGTCATAATTGGTCGTGAAAATATTTAGTCTTGGTAGCGTTGGGTTTCTGGTAAGGAGTTTCCTATAAAATTGTTTGTATAGCTCAATTAAGGGCTGGTCAACAGGTGGCTTATCTTTTTCAGGTTTGGCATTGTCTTCGTTAAGGCATTTTTGAAGCAAGTAATTTCTTGCTTTAAGAATAATGGATTCAACTTTTTCACAATTAGTTAAATCCGCAAATGATTTTTCTTGAATGCTGAGAGGTATCTGATCTATTTCTTCCTCTGATAGTGTTTTTTGTAGATAAAAGGAAAGGCTATGTAAAGTGGAAAGGAATACTTCAAGGTTTTTGGAAAAGATATCTCCATCGACTTCAATACTCAAGGTCGATTTTAACCATTCTTTCTCTTCTTTGAACTCCTTTGATCCGTAAAATTCTGAGGCCATAGGAGCCATGACAGGAATCCCTATTTCCTTAAATTTCCCTTCAGTCGTTTCTAATTTGAAAGAAGAGCAGCCACTTCCTAGTAGAAAGGAAAGATTCTTATTGTCAAGCGCTTTTAAAAACGAATCCTGAATCTTTTTCAAATCTGTTTCGTTTGATTTCTCACTAGTTTGCTCTTTTTTGGATTCGAGTACGTTTTCGTTGCCTTTGTAGAAGAATATTTCCATAATCGTATTTTTTAATTCCCTGTTATTCCGTTAATAAATGTCTCGAAAAAATATAAAATCCGGGTCAAAATCCGGCCGCCTGCTTTGTTGCGTTCCAGTAAAGGGGAGGGGCTTGTAAAGTTTTCAGGTTGGCAGTGGTTTTCTCCATGCGGTTTTATAGGTACTCGTAAGCTTCGAACAAGAAGCCCGCACTTCCGCAAGCGGCATCATAATTTTTCTCGCCTATCTTCGGGTCAACCACTTTTACGATGGTCGTAATCAGGGGACGGGGCGTGTAGTATTCGCCACCGTTTCGCCCTGCATTGCCCATGTTTTTGATTTTATCTTCATACAGGTGGCTCATCTCGTGCTTTTCCGCATGGGTACGGAACCGCAACTCATCGATCCGGTTTATGACCTCCCGCAGATTGTAGCCGCTTTGCACGCGGTTTTTCAACTCGCTAAAAATCTCCCCAATCTTGTATTCGATGGTATCGGCATTTTCGGCAGACAGTTTAAACTTGCTGAGGTAGGGAAACAATTTCCCATTTACAAAATCGATCAAATCATCCCCAGTCAGGGCATTGTGATCCACTTCGACAGGCTCAGTGACCGATCCACTTTTCGAAAGCCGAGCTCGTTGAAGCTTAGGAGCAGCCCAAATGCTCCATTGGTATTCCGGCTCGATGATGGGCGTGTAGGTTTTTCCCGTCAGTTCCGCAGCAGTAGCTCGATCCCGCTCCAGATCGTCCAGGTATTTCAGAAACAACACCCAGGAAGTCTGTTCCACATAATCCAACTCACTACCACAGCCGGCATCTTTGTGCAGGATATCGTCTATATTTTTAAAAGTTTGTTCAAACATTGGTTTATTTTTATTTCAATTTTTAAGTTTCTCGTTCTATTGCTAACCTGGTCTGGGAAAATCAAAACATATAGTTTGTTAAGATGGCTTTTTTCAGTGTGTCGCAAAACGTTTTGGCGCTTGGCGCAGTGGCGGATTTCGGAGCACAAAACTGTCAATACACCACAAAAGTTGATGCGAGGCAGAATATTCAATTAACCGCGTCACCCGCCATTGAGCCAAACGCCTGTTATCGGTTCGGGCTTTTCTATCTGTCGTTTTTTACTCCCTTCTCTTAATTCCTTATTTTAAATAAAATGTTCTTCGTCTCTGTTTTTTTCACTTTCAATATCCTTGTCAAGATAGCTAATGTAAGATGTTGCCCATTCTTTTACTAAATCTGTCTTATGATTTGTTAATTGCTTAAATAACTCTTTTTTAGATTCAAGAAAAGGAACAACAGAGCCTGTCCAAGAATATGTCCCCATATTTGAACTTAGATTGCTTAGAACTTCTTTTATATCACCATACTCGTCTATAAGTCTAAAAGCAATAGGGTGCCATTTAGCATAGTCTGTATTGTTATTGTCAAAAATTGGTGTAAGTTCTGCTAACCTTGATGGTGCAAGAGGCTTATTGTCTGCACACCAATTAAAAATAGAATCAATATCACCGTCAAATAAAACTCCAACACTACTCCCAACTCCTCCAATTCGAGAACCTAGAATATGTTTCAGTCCATAAAATCTAATGTATGTTTCTTCGCTTGAAAGTAATGCGTTTGATAAATCAGGCCAAATCGCATTGAAATGCACCTTCAATAAAATTTCATAGACTCTTTGAATGTAATGGTCGAGATGATATGAGTTCTCCCAAGTGATAGATTCTATTACCGATTTGTTTATAAATATAGCAAAGTCAACTTCCGTTTCGTCAGATAATATAAATGAAATAGTTTCAGTCCATTTAAAATCGTCTAATTGACGTCTGAATTTTCTGTTAAATCCTAAATTTACAATACACTTTTTATAGATTGGTTTAAGCAACTTTTTCTTTGCTTCATCACCATAGCTAAGGTCAGCAAACAAATCAAAAACGACTGCATATCCCTCATCACCGTATGTAAATAGTTTTTCACTGAAAGAATTTAATTCTTCGAAAGTTAGTTGAGATAATGCGGCGTTATATGTAAAAGCGTAAAAACTGTTTACATCAGAACCTTTTTTGTCAATTAGTTGAAATAATAAATCAAAGTATTCCTTGCCCGATTTATCAATTGACAAAAAGTAAAATAATTGACTACTAAATTCAGAGGATTGGAACAATTTCAAATAAAATTCTTTCTTTATTTCATCACTTGTGTTGGAAATGAAACCGCCAAGAACTGTAAAATTTCTTTCCTCTTTTGGTATCTGTGAAATAACTTCTAAGGAGTAATCTATAAAACGATTAAATATTGTTTTATCATCTATAAGCAATTCAGATAAACGGTTACCAAAATGAAATGAAAAAACTTGTTGATTTTTATAAAACGCAGGGAAGGTTTCTTCCCAAGAAATTTCGCTTGAAATATATTCATCAGCCAAGTTTATAATTGCTTCAATTACTTTTTCACTTGAGTAGGTTTCGTCATTATCCAAATGATAAGAACTTGATAATGTCAAATACTTAGTTGGGAAATCTGTTTTGGTTAGCAAATCAATCAAGCTGTTTATTTCTTCAAGTTGTTCTTCAGGGATACAATGTTTTTCATATTTCCTTGCAAACTTCAATCCTTTTAAACCACTATCCCAATCTTTGTTCTTTAATTCTGAAATTTCCTTCAAATAGGGTAATATCAATTTCCCAAACCCAATGTGAAACATAGTTCCTATACTATTTGAAATAGCTTCACTTGCTAATTCTGCATATTCATTTTTTGATTTAATGATTTCAAGTAGTTTATTGAGAATGTTTCCCCAATATTCATCTATTTCTTTCCAACTTGGATTGTTGTCAACTAGTCTTCTACTACCTTGTTGTTCTGCACCACCCATTCTACTTGCGTGCCCAAAATTCAAACCTATCTTCATAGCTCTTATAGCAAAATCATAATTGGCTTTATCTTCTTTATTTAACAACCATTCAATTATTTTCCATCTTTCACTCAAGTCAGCTTCTGTTCCTGAAAGATGTACATTGAATAGATGTAGAAACTGACTTGTGGCATTGTTTGCCCAAGTTTCGTTTTCTGCAATTGCAAATCCTAAAAGAACTTTTGCACTATCATAAAATGTTCTTTTGTCGAAACATAATTTTTCCAAAGTCCAAACTATGTTTCTTCGACCTGCTTCAATTTTCAGTAATTCCTCTTTGGATTTGTTTAAAAATTGACGTTTGAAATTTTGAGAAACAGCAATGGGATTCACTTCTACAAAAGAGCGGAAGAGGCGTGAACCCAACTCTGTATTTAAAACTTCCGCGTCATCAAAAGGGCTACCAGGGCCAACAATTTTTTCAACAATTTGTACGGCTTTATCGTTGTAACCAAGATATTTCATCTGCTCTGCAAATGCTTTAGACAAACTTGTTCTATCAGGTTCTTGCAAACCTGCGATCTCGTTTATTACTGCAATGAGCCTTTGAGGAGTTAGGGGGTCTAACCACTCTTGAGCTAAAGACATAGCTAATGGAAAAGGACGCATTCCAATATATCTACCTCTTTTTTCAAAAATCTCTCTTTTTAAATAGTAGTTACAACTTTCATAAAAGTCATTTACTTTAACATTTTCATCTCCATTTAAACTCGTAATATTTGTACTCTTTGCAATAAATTCTGTTTGTGAGGATAGCTCATCATAGAAACCAAAATAATTGAAGATTGAACAAGATTTTAAAATGGTTCTGTGTTTATCTTCTTTTCCTTTTGCACCAAGAAGTTTATCCAATAAATCTTTGTCATCTAGTTTTCCGATAAACTGCTCACCGTTTTTGACACTTTCTCCTAGCAATACAGCCATAAAAGGAATTCCTTGTGAAAAGTCTTTTATTCTATCAATGTTACCTTCACCTACATTTTGAAAATTATTATCTACTATTTGAGTAACAATGTCTGATAGTTCATTTTTGCCAATAACTATATAACTTGTACCTTCTGTATTGCTGTTTTCTTCAGGATTTGAATCTATTGTAACTAGTGACAATCCTTGAAGATTTCTAACAATCAGTTTATGTGTTGAAATGTCACAGTTGTCAACGATTAGAATTGCGTCTTTTTTCTCGCCTTTTATCTTTGAAATTATTTCTGAAAAATTAATATGATTTTGATAATCGTTGCAGTTTACATACAAAATGCGATTCGCAGTAATCAGAGAATCAGTGTCATTCTCTTTTGGCCTAAAAGTTTCTAATAGAATTCTCGTTTTTCCCAATCCTGATAATCCTAATAATCTAATAACGGAGGGTGATATACTCGCTGTCAAAATTGAATTTTGAACTTTTTGAATTTTTTCATTTGTAATAAACTTATCAGATTGAGGATTATTAATTAATTCATTCCACTCATTCCAACCAACAAAAGGGCGATACTTACTTTTTTTCGTTTCTAATACATTTTGGATTGTTGGTTTCAATGCGTTCATCAAACCATTCACTAACATTTTTTTTATTTCAGCTTTTTGGGCTTCGTTTTGGCTCGAAAAATTGTATTCAGTTGGAAATCTATCGTGTCGTAAATCAAAAGGAATTATTTCCGCATTGTTTTTTTCTTTTGGCGAACCACTATAATAATTATTTAGAATACTGATAATGGAGATTTTTCCTAATGATTTTAAAGCTGCACCATATTCAATCATTACATTTGGATTAGGTGTTGGTTTTAGTGATTTTCTTAGTATTTCCTTATAATCATCAGGAATTGCATCTGGAAAATCATAATTCACAATTGTTAAATCCGCAATGAAGATATCAGAGTTAGAAATTATTTTTTCAATGATTGTATCAGCAATCGCTACTTGTCCTGACTCACTTCTAACTGCATCAGTTACTTCAAATTCGATTCTTTTGAAGTCAGGTTCTTGTTTGATTTTCTTTAAAGCACCTTCTATACAATCAGATATGAAATTCTTATTGTATTTAGTATTGGTTGTTGTCTGCCAAGAATAAAATATTTTTATCTTCATATGGCTCTACTTTTAAAGGTCGTCATTGCTTATGTGAAGTGTCGTTTTAGCCTGATCGATAACATATTATATAACTGACAAAAATCAGGTTTATCCACCCAAAATAAGCAAACAACCCCCATTTATCAGTTCTTACCCTCGGGATATTTCGTTTACCTTCAGCCAAGAAAACCCTCTGGCTTAGGCTGTATGTTGTTCTGCGTAACCTGAGAATTGGGTAAGCGCTCCACCTGTAATCAGACTCCAAGACTTGCTAAGATACACGAACAATATAGTGGATTTTTTTTGAATGGGTAGGGGTGGATTTCGAAAAATCTAATCCGGCCATCAAAAAAAGCTGATGGACAAGTAATACCCGACAGGAAAAATTGAAAAATGATACTTCCGAATTGCCAGGGGTACTTCGGAAGTACCCCCCTCCACTTTTGAAGTCCCTCCCCCCACTTCCGAAGTGGGGGGAGGGACTTCAAACTGACAAGCGAGAGGTTCGGAACTCGAACGTTGCGGTTCGGAAGTACCCCTTTGCGGTTCGGAAGCTCAGATTTTTACCTAAAATTCGGAACTTTCCGGATAAAAATAAAAATTTCTGACATTTTGACCGGAAATTATTCAGGTTCTTATTCGAAAGAGGTACTTCCGAAGTGGGGGGGAGTACTTCGGAACTCGGCGTGTCAGGTTTTGAACCGCAAGCTTGCAGTTCGGAAGTGGGTCTTCGAGGTTAAAAGGCGGAAAATTATGCCTTTTTGGCAGATCATTCGAGCAAAAAGCCGCATGATTGAAGTTAAAATGTGAAAGTTTCCGATTGAGAACCGCAGATTTGAAGTCGGGAGGCTAATCACTGAGGCCTGGAATCAAAAAATGGAGGCTTAATTAGGGTACTTCTCGAAAATTGAAAAAGGGTGCAGCCTGGAGAAATCCACCTGCACCCTTTAGTTAATTTTAGGTGACATAAGCAACTTTTCTTTTTTTACACATCCGTTCCGTTGGTTGAAGCACTACCGGGCTTTTCAAACCGTTGCCTTAGGTCCTCATAGATTACCTTGGCATCTGCAGCATTCATTTTGGCTCCGTACTTGACCGAATTGTAATAACCCAGTGCTCCTACATAGGCCTCTGAGCCGGCAAGGGTCACGGTGTCATTCAGATTACTGTTCAGCTGCTGTATATCCCTAAGGACAGGCATCAGACTTTTTACGACATTCCAGTCCTTGTCCATTTCCTCTAAATCTAGAAAAGGGGGTAAAAACTGCCCATCCTCCTGCGCATATTCCATGGTCTTTTCCACAAAGGGAACGGTGCCATCACCCATTTTGGGTATGGTCTGTCGCTCGGAAGGTGAAAGCGCTACCAGGTAGGGGCTTAGGATGGCCTTGATGGTGTTTAGCGCATCCCTGGCAGTTTGCAGCTCTGCCTCAGGGATCTGAATGGAGATTGAGTTTTTTGTACTCATGGTCTATTAATTTTAGGTTAAACATATTTACCATGATGAAAATATATTTTTTGAATGTAAAATGCAAATTTAAGCAGTCAAAATTTGATTAAAAATTCAGTTTGAGGGTTTATGGGAGGGAATAGTTTGTTTAAGGGAACGATTGTATGTGGCTAAAAAATCTAAGATAACCACTATTAATTTCTCACGTCTGAGAAGAATGGGGTATGAATTCATGCTTTCCTATTACCTCAAATCTCAACCTACAATCCAGTGAACCGCCAAGTACGAGACTCGTACGCTTAGTGATGTGACAGCCTCAACCCGACCCATTTGGCTCAGGTCGGGCTACTTGATTGGGCAATCGTAATTTTTTTTCTTCCGTCTGCCAGCTTTGGCAAAGCCATACTCTTTTGCAATTTTTGGCTTTAGCTTTGGATGGTGCGAATTGCAAATGTGTATGGCGTTTAGCATTTGATTTATAACCAGCCTAATATGATTAATTCTTTTTTGTATTCATTTAGAGTCTTGTCTACTAAGAACTCTCCATTATAAAGTGTATCGTATGCTTCCCTGTCATCAGCGTTGCTTGGGAAATTGGCAGTAGCTGTGTTATCTGAAATATCAAGTAAATGAGCTTTCAAGTCCGCTAAATTGTTGAATTTAAATTCAGGTGTTCCTGTTTGCCAAAAGTCGTGAAGTACTACTTCATAATTGTATTCATTCCATTCTGCCACTGATAATAGTTCCTTTAGTCTATCATAAGAATATTGCTCAGCAAAATTGATTTCATTTTCAGGTTTTTCTTGCTCAATTCTGGTTTCTTCTGCCCAAAAATCCTCTATGAATTTATGTACTTCTGGTTTTACTTTCTCGTAACTTGATACTGCTCTATTAGGAATTGCTCTATTATGTGCTACGCAATTCCGAACAGTTTCTATTGAACCTAATTTCTCTCTAATTTTCTTTAAAAAGTCTATATGTCTTTCTTCAAGGATACCTCTCAAGTTCAGATAGTTTCTTAAATGGTCGTAAAGTTCATTGGTTTGAATAAGTGGGATAATCTCTTTGACTGGGAGTTCTTTTGGTTTGTCAAATTGATAGTAACCTGTAAATGTGAAATAGAAAAATGGATTTTCGCTTCGATCTTCAAAATCTTTATTTGTAGGTTTATCCGCTGGATATTTTATATCGTACTCATCCAATTTGTCGACTTCTTCACTATTATATTTTGAGTAAAAAATAAAAGAAAAAACCTCACGGATATTCATTTCAATTTCTGCTATTTCTTCAAAATATTTTAGATAATTTGAAATGCGAAATTCGTCAGAAAATTTAACAAGTCTAATAAACCCATCAAGGCTTTTTAACCTTGAATCAAAACCATCAATAAAATCATCATACTTACTTAAATCATAAAAAGTTTCGTCAATATCTATTTCAAAGTAGCAAAGTTTAGTGTCCGATTGAAGTAATTTATTAAGGTTGACTTTTATAAAATCTAATGTTGTTCTTAAATCAAGTTGATTATATAAGTCGTCTTGAAGTGTAAGATGCAAGACTTCCCCAATTACTTTTAATGGATCGCTTTGGAAATTATGTATTATTTGAAACCTGATTTTCATACTATTCAAAAATTTTAGTTTCAATTGTTATATTTCCCGATTCTAAAACCTTACCTGCGTCATTTAGAAGCTCTTGATATTTAGAAATCGAGTCACTCATTGTATTAATTATTTCAGATTGTTTATCAAGTGGGGGTACAGGAATAAAAATGTTTTTGAGTTCTGATGCTGTAATAGCTGGATAATTTCCTCCGCTTGAGCGTTGTAACATCTGCTGAAGACAAATTTTTGTACGGAGTATGTAAAAAAGATATTCTTTACTTATTTTATTTGTTTTTAACCTTCGAAGAATAACAAAGCCTGTTGAGGCTATAAAGCCATCCTTTTCTTTGTCTATAAATGCAATTGCTCCTCTATGAGGTCTTGTCGTAGAAACGATTATGTCATTCTCTCGAACAATCATTCTTGCTCTACTGGGTGCATCATCAATCAGTATATATGATATGTTGCTTATAGTACCGCTTGAAAGCTCAATTTCACTTATTTCTATATAAGGGAATTCTTTATCAAATATATCTTTTTGATTCCAAGTTTCACTTGAAAACTCTACTAGTTCTCCTAGAGGTACATATGGCTTAGATCTGATTTTATCAATCAAATCTTTAAAACTTGGTAGATAAAAATGGGGGTCGATTCTATCTTCTAAACTAGATTTGGTAACAGAAAATATTTGATGGTTTTCCCAATCTTGCATTCCTGATGTATATGCAAAGTATTTTTGCAATATTTCTGGAAGCTCATTTTCACTCTCTCTTCCTGTTGCATCATATCCAATTTTATCAGCAATTGCCATAAATATTGGATAGTCATTTAACACTTCATTTTTTTCCTTTTTACGTGCAAATACCAAACTGCTTTTAACACCGGCACCAAAATGACTAAATGCAAATTGAGGTAATGAAACAATTCCTATTATTTGACATCTTTCAAGAAGCAAATCTCTAACATAGGATAATGAAGAGTTGGTTAAAATACCATCAGGCAAAACTAATCCCATCCTCCCAGTTCCTTCTTTTAAAAAGTCAATACATCTTTCAATAAACAGAATTTCAGTTTTTTGATTCTTCCTATTTTCTCCGAGTTGGTATTGGTCAAGATATTTTTCCTCTTTTTCAGTACTTTTTACAATAGCTCCAAAAGGTGGATTTGCTAAAAGCAAGTCAAAATGATTGGGTTTAAATCCACCATGAAGTTTTTTAATGTCTTTTAGAAAACGTAAACTATCTGTGCTAATTACATTTGTATGTCCATCATCGTGGATAATCATATTCATTTTACAGATACGAGCAATTTGGTCGTTTATCTCAATACCATAGAGATTTTTTTCTGCGAATTTGTGCCATATTTTATCTGCTTCTACTTCGTCATAATCTCGTTCACTATCTTTTCTAACAGTGTCTAATACTGAAAGTAAAAAACCTCCACTTCCACAAGAAGGGTCAATAACCAAATCGGTATTATTAGGTTCTAATAATTTTACTGCAAAGTCAATTACTGGGCGAGGTGTAAAGAACTGTCCCATTTTTCCTTTGAAATAGTCTATCATAAACTTTTCAAAAGCAACACCTTTAGTATCAAGGTCTGTTTTGTTAAGAGCTAAACCTTGTAAGTGTTCTACTACGCTATATAAAACCTTGGATTCAAGCTTTATATCTTCTTTGAAGACCTCTTCATCTTGCTTTTTTGCTTCTTGATAAATTTCATCAATTCGCTCTGCCACTTCCTCTGCTGTTTCATGTGTTCCAATTTGGAAGCGATATGGATCGTTTCTTTTTGTACCATCTTTTTCATCCTTCATTTTGCAGAAAAGCAACTTGGAAACTTCGTCAAATGCAGTGGTAGGGGCTAGTTTTCCACCTTGCCAAACTGTGTCGTGGCATTTTTCTAAAGCACTTATTAAGTCCTCTCTTGAGACTACTTTCAAGTCTTTAGATTTGTCTCCTTTTATGAATTTAAATTTAGGAGCCTTTCCATATTTAATTGGAATATCTGCAATTACATTTCGTTCCCTTTCATTCGGTTTGAAACCGGAAATATTAAAAGCTGTTTTTGTATTTCCTGCAACTACAGAAGCGTATTTAGAGCGAATACTGTTTGCGTTTCCAAATGCTTGCTCAATTGCTTGTTTAAATTCAGCATCTGTGATTCCCTCTTTTTTACATTCAACAACTAAGAAAGACTCTTTACATTCATCATCAGAGTATACAACAATATCAGCTCTGTCTTCAGGAGTCCTTCTTGGTACAGTGATTTCGATATCAATTTTTTTTTGTGGATATTGATATGTATGCACTAATTCTACAAAATAGGAAGCTCTAACCTTTTCTTCTGGGTTCTTGAAACTTGTTTTATAGTTTCTGTTGCAATGGTAAGTTATTCGGCTTTTATCTTCGTTAAACGATATAATTCCACTTTTTTCTCCATTGTCTATATTTTGTAAAATTTGCGAAGTATAGTTCATTTATTTTATTTCTTATTTTTTGTCTAAAGGTAATTATTCTCTATCAATAAAGTTGGCAAAAAAACAGATCTTTTTTTTTGCGTTCGCTTTTGTGTCGGCAAAAACCAAATGTGCTGTTTGTGCAGTGGGGTTTTTGTATGTTGCCCAACTTGTTTATTGCTACTATTTTATCAGCCTTATTTTAAAAATAGGATTGTATAAAAACAGCCAACTACCAGCCTCCAAGGTATTCTCTTTCGGAATCCTCTTTTCATTCTTTTGAAAAAACGCCATTCCCTAAAAACACCATTCCAATATACCGGATTAATACCATTTCACCAACGCTTGGTTTAGGATTGGAGCTTGATTCGGGGTTAAAAATCTCCTGTGGAACAAACGGACAGCGGCAGCCGACGCGGCAATATACCTGGACGGATACCAACCGTACCCTTCGCCGCACCTTATCGCAATACCCGGATAGCGAATCCTTCTCCAGCTGCCAGACATGCCTAAGTAGCCTGTTAATCAGTAGGGTAATAAGCTAGTAGCTTTTTTTAAAAATGTACGGGCGAGGGCTGCAAAAATCCAACCCTGCCCAACCAGAAGCCTCCTATTTTCCTCACCTACCCGGTCGTCATGCTACGTTTTTACCAAAACAGGCGAATGGTTCCGGTTACGATGGCCGATAAGTCTGTAAAAAATATACCCGTGAGAAATTACATTGACCAGCCCAATGGTCGAAAAGGCCCACCACATGGTTCCCAGGTCGTACTTGTAAAACCCGATCGCAAACACCTGAGGAAAGGCGGCGATCAGGTCTGTAAACCCGAACACGTTAAATACCCAGGCGAGTGGGATGGCGTAGGTCCATCGGTGGCGCAAGGCAAAGGCGGTCAGCACCGCAAGAATGGCGGTGGCGTAATCCCAGATGCCAATGGTAAACGCCAGGTCGTCCGGGAATTCGTCGTACACCTGCGTATCGACCATAAAGACCATTCCCAGATACCGGAGTCCGTGAATAAGCACCATCGGCACCAAGGCATCGTTGATACTAAGTTTGGCCAGTTTTGGGAATACATACCATTTGAACGCGAAGTAAAACGTGAGCAAACCGGCAACGGTTTGCAAATTGAAAATCGTGAAATTGTCCATTGATTTTTGTTACGACAGTTTGATAGTGGCTAACTTAAAGGCCTTTACCGCGAAAATGGCGGCTACAAAGACGGTGATCGTTCGTACCCAGTGTAACCGCATCCACCAGTTGAGTTTGCTTACCGCTTCTTCGGCGGAATAGGCCGACTCCATAAAACCCAAATTAGCGGGCAGGTGATATACACTGGTAATGGTACAGGCGATGACCAAGCCGGCCAGCGCAATGCTCCAATTTTTGCGGACTTCTTTTTGCCCTTTCGATAGAACAACCAAGGCGATGGTGGCAATCAAAGCCGGCAATAAAATGCCCATGGTGGGGGGTAAGAGGTTGGGGAACTGAAGCGTAAATTGCTTCATAAATTCCATGGGTTCCAGCGTTTGCCAATAGCTGCCAAAGCCAAACCCGATAACGAGCATATTGCCCAAAAATGCGGCAATGCCGATGAGGGAAATGTACGGAAGAATCTTTTTCATGGTATTAGTTTATAAGGAATGGGTTGTTTGTTCAGTTGATTGAAAATAAATTTCGGTG
Organism: Cyclobacterium salsum; assembly: GCF_010119245.1. Taxonomy (GTDB): domain Bacteria; phylum Bacteroidota; class Bacteroidia; order Cytophagales; family Cyclobacteriaceae; genus Cyclobacterium; species Cyclobacterium salsum. The sequence continues at coordinate 313,512 of NZ_WNKG01000008.1, read as the reverse complement.
CGACACGGGCCAACCATTTCAGTTGGGTCGAAAGTCCCGGTGTGATTTCTTCCTTACCCCTGGCATACGCTTTCCAGAAGCTGTCGGCCAGTTTTTCGACGGACATGGGTTTGAGATTATCGTCTTTCAAATTGGCGTCTTTCGCCAGCTTGGTATCCACTACCGGCGGAAGCAATTCCACCACCTTGATGCCGTGCGGCTTGAGTTGCGGTCGAATGGCCTGTGTCCATAAATGCACTGCCGCCTTGGTGCCCGAATACACCGGTGCTTGCGCGAAAGGGACGTATGCCAAGCCGGAAGACACATTGACCAGCACCGCATTTTTGCTCCGTTTTAGTTGAGGCAAAAAGTGATGCAACATGCGGATAGGTGCCTGGAAGTTGATGGCTATTTCTTCCAATTGCTTTTGCAAATCGTTGCGTTCATCTCCCATATCCCGCAGCAGCATGATTCCCGCATTGTTGATCAATACATCGATGCCTCCAAATTCATTTTGAATAGCATCCGCCAATTTTCTGACATCTTCCTCTTGGGTGACATCGCTTTGGAAAACACGAATGCCAGGGAGCTCCGCCGATACCTTTTCCAGTTTGGGTAGGTTCCTACCGGTAATAATCACCGTGTTGTGATGGGACAGGAATTTTTTGGCAAGGGCAAGCCCGATGCCCGAACCACCCCCTGTGATGAGTACTTTTTGATTGGATATGACCATTTGTTCGCTCTTTTTCTACTTGGACAAGCGATTGGGGAATGTGTAAAGAATTTAAAAGTTTTTTTTATCAATCATCAATGATTTATTTTTATTCAAAAGTTTAGTGTGAAACCATAGCAACAAAACGGTTGGAATCAAGTCAATGGCAATAAGGAAAATGAGAAAAGGAGTCGCCGGATAATTCGTAAGTGCGGCGGCTCTGACGATGCCACCAATGAAAATGGATTTACTTATGGCAGGTTAGCCGACTTGCTTTTGAAATACCCATAGAAACTAAGCAAGATGGCTGCGCTGGAAATCAAGGTCATGATGGTGCCCGGGACGAAGTTGACAAAGCCACCCAGGTCGAGGAATAAGAAGTAACCCAAATCGGCAAGACCTCCCGTAAGTGCAGCCAAAAAGATAGCTTTCTTATTCCCTTTCCAGATAAGAAAAGCGGAAATGAACGTCACCAGCCCAATCCAAAGCAAATTGAAGCCGTGCTGCCCGATGACTGCCCCGACTGCCTCTGGATAATCCATGGTGAGGCTTTCGGGGTCCACCGCATCGGCAATCCCAATGATGGAGGCACTGATGTCTCCGGATAGCACCCCTTTCATGGTCATTACGCCGGCGAGGATGTGTACCAATCCCCAAAGAATCCATAGAACTGCACTTGTTTTGAAGAAGAAGTTGAAGTTTTTCATCATTATTTAATTTTACAATTGATGGTTATGTGAATCGTTTTTCCCACAATCAATGCAGGGAATTTTTCGCCAAGTTTAAAGTCCAATCGGTTGATTGAAAACTGGCCTACAAAAATACCTTCCGAAAATGAGAATGGAATGCTTACTTTTTTAGTAATGCCCAGGATGGATAGTGTTCCGACTGCCTCGTAGCCACTTACAGTTGCTTGCGTGGAAGTAGATTGGAAACAGATATTCGGGTGCTCGTTTACGTAGAAAAAATCCTTGCTCTTGAGGTGTTCATCTCGTTTGGCATTGCCTGTGTTAATGCTTGACGGACTTACACAAACATCGAAATGGGCATCTTTCAAAGCCTCTTTCGAAAAAGAAACTTTTCCTGTGAAACCTTCGATGCGGCCTTTGATGGTGAATATCCCAAGTTTTTTAACTTGAAAGGATACTTCTGAACTGGAGTGATCAATGATCAATGATTTTGATGCCATAAAAGTGCTATTTCGTTATGGTACAAAACTAGGCCAGGCGCAAAACCTGTGCATTAATGTAGATTAAGAAAGGAAGGAGAAGTGAATTTACTCCTTTTGGCTACGCTTCCTGCGAACGGCAGAGAGCGCTTCAGGTGTGACGCCCAGATAGGAGGCAATCATTTTTTGGGGCACGCGCTGCACGATTTCGGGATAGGTGGCGAGGAAATGCTCGTATCGTTCAAGGGCCGATGCGCCCATCAGCATGATGACCCTTTTCTGAAGCACACTCAGTCGTTTGATCAACTTGGGTACATCGTGCTCTCCTTGGAGGTCTTTTTCTTTTTGCCAAACGATGGAGTCTTCAATGGCATCGATAAACAAATCGCAGGGTTCATCGGGAGGGGCATTGTCAGCCATAATCCAACCTTCCGGGGCAAACATATAGATGTGTTCCTTTCCCTTATCGCTGATGGCATAACTACGCAACAAGCCCCCCTCAACTTGATATACCTTGCTGTTAAAGTCACCTTTCCTTTGAAGGATTTGTCCTTTTTTAAGGGCAATTTTTTTCAAGCTGTCTTGTTCTTTAGTTCAAGTTCAAACGGCGCTGCCAATTGGCGTCTTCCATAATTTCAGAACCGATATTATGGTCTGCCCTGAAAATATCACCGATTATATAAACCATGCGTTGTTCTTTGGTCAGGCAGAGGAGCATACCCGAAAGGCATTGTAGCCTTACTTCACGAATGGCTTCTTGCTGTTCCTTTTTTTCGCTTTCAGATAAATCCGTGTTGGGAGCAGCATCTAAACGAGTTCCCAGTTCTTCAAAACTATTCGCAAAGATGTTAGGTGCTTTTTTTTGATCGTTTAGAAAGTGATTTTTCGCAATGCGATAAGCCCAGGTAGTAAAAGAGCTTTCTTGTTTAAATGTACTTAAATTGGAAATTATTTTTATCAATGTTTCTTGGGTCAAGTCTTCGGCATCTGAACTATTTCCTGTCAGTTTCCAGGCAAGGTTATAAATAAAGGGTTGGTGTCTTTCAATAAGAATGGTCAAAGCGGTTTTCTTCCCGTCTAAAATCTGCTGGATGAGTTCTTTGTCCGTTTGATCGGTTTGGTAGCTGCGCTGGAAAGGATTCATGGTCGCCGGAGTTTGGTTGTCTTTTTTTGTTGGCAGTTAGGGTATACAAGGTACTTCTTTTTCCGCAATCGCAACGATCCGTACCAAGTTCCTTGCACAGGCAATCGTCGCTTTTTCTTCCTGGAATTGGCGGGTTGACGGTATCGGTAGATTTCGCATGGCCCTAATCCTCGCGTTTGTAGTTTGATTGCTGAAAACAGTTAACTATTTCAAAGAGTTGGCTTAAACCTGTCGGATAGCTAGCAAAAAACCGTGTTTTTTCCAGGTCGCATCGGTAAAAAAAGATCCCCAAGAGGGCGAACGGCTACAGTAGGGGATAAAGGTTACCCGTTGCGCTATCCAAAATGACAGTGATCCACAAAATCGTAGAGACCATCCCTTCGGTCACCTGGCTTACCGGATTCGTTCGGTAGGAAAAATAGCCAAATAGGATTTTGGTTATTTTTGAAAAAAATATATATTTAGTGTATGTTTATCCAAAAAGCCATTTTATAAAATGGCCTCCACGCCTTACCTCCCAATAAAATGAAAAAGTCCCTTTTCTCCGTTCCCTCGTTTAGTATCTTTTTGTTGTGTTTTTTATTGATTGGCTGTGGTCTATTTGAAGGGCCGGAAGGCCCTCCCGGTGATCAAGGACCGCAAGGGGAACAGGGAATACCCGGCGAAGATGGAGAGACCGGGCCTCAGGGAGAGCAAGGGGAGCAGGGGCCGCAGGGAGTGCCCGGCGAAGATGGGAAGGATGGCGTGGATGGAAATGCCAATGTGTTGGTCAAAACCATCACCGTCACCGATCAGAGCTATAGCGATGATTACCTGTCGGCAAAGCATTCCAACAATACCCTTTTCTTTTTTCCGGCGAAAATTGCCAAGATTGACGATCCCGATATTACGGAAGACATCGTTGCCAATGGCATGGTGTTGGCCTATATCCGGGTGCCGATAGGCCTGGCTTTCGAACCCAGCCAATGGACCAATCTTCCCTATACCTACCGGCATCTGAACCAGATATACACCGGTAATTATTCCAGCGCCTATAGCCTCAATACCTTTAGTCTGGCCTTTTATTTTACCAAAAATACGGAAGGCACTATGCCCAATATCCGGGACTGGACGGTACCGGATAATACCATTCGTTATGTCATTATCAGCGGCTCAGCCATGGCCCAAATGGCCAGTTCCCGTGTGGATTTCACCAACCTGGAGGCGTTGGAAGCTTATTTTGCCGCCGAAGGACTGTTGGGTAAATGAATATCCATTGAATCGGTAACCTTTAAACAAATGGTACCGTACAGCCTTTCCCAGTTATCAAACCAAATGGTTTCCATCATTTCCTATTGGTTAGTTTCCAATCGTTTGATCATCGCCTTCATCTCGGCTATTTCCCTTTCCTGGGCTTTGATGATTTCATCGGCTAATTTTTTCACCTCCGGATCTTTCAGGTCTGCGCGTTTACTGGTCAGGATGGCTATGGAATGATGGGGTATCATCGCTCGCATCCATTTCACATCTTCAATGGGGATCTGCTGCCTTACCAAAAAGGTGGCACTTGCCATCAATAAGAGACTGCACAGGATCACGGCCACATTTTTTTTCTTATTGGCATACATTTTCCGCATAAACAAAAACATGATGATCGCCATACCGCCGATACCGATCAGCGTCATGTACATTCTGGTCCAGCTAAAAAAGACATGACTTAGCTCATAGGTATTGAAATACATGGTGGTATACATGGAAATAGCCGAACAGGCCAGCATCAAAACAAAGGTAGTGTACGGTGCATTTTTCATAGTGCGTTTTAGTTAGTCTAAGGGTTCAGTTTTCGTTACAGGATTTTCGGGACCTGTTTTACGACAGCGGGAGTAGCCTTTTCAGGCTCGGTTATACAGTACGGGCATTTGCCCTTTCCAGTGCTCCCACAGTGCATTTTCTACCAAAGGCCGGGCCATAAAATCCCCCACATGGATGCGGCTGGTTTTCCCCGGATTGAAAAGGAGTTGGTCTACGAGCAATTTTCCGGTGGCTCCGCTGGCGCCTGCTACAAATACGGTCATGGGATGTTGGATTGAAGTTCTGCTGATTTCTGGGGTATTATTCCAGGAATTTCCAGTTGCTGGTATACTCCCGGGGGATGGGTTCTCCCGATAACTGCAATTGAATCATTGCGACCGGCATGGAATTTTGCTGTAAAATAAAATCATGGAAACGTTTTTCGGTCATCTTACCTGAATCCACATATTCCTGCTTGAGGGCATAAAATTGCAATCCGCCGATCATGTAGGCGATTTGGTATAGCGGCCCGTAGCTTCCCTCAAATGATCTTCGTACTTCCGCCTCTGCATTGGCCCGCTCATGCCCGACTTTCTCCACCAGAAAATCAATGCATTCCTGTGGGCTCATTTTTTCCAGGTGGTAATTCAGACTGAAGATGATCCGCGCACAGCGGTGCATTCTCCAGAACAGCATGCCAATCTTATCTTCGGGAGATTGGGGGAAATTCTTATCCCATAAATTAAGCTCCCAGTACAAAGCCCAGCCTTCTATCCAGAAGGGGGTAGAAAAATGCCTTCTATGGGGTTTGTGCCGTCGCATCATAAAGATTTGCAGGTGGTGCCCGGGGATCAATTCATGCTGCACCGTGGCCCGGGAGAAATGGGGATTGTTGCCCCGCATGCTCATCATTTTCTCCTCCTGACTCATACCCGAGGTAGGGTAGGAGATCTGAATGACCTCGCCTCCCAGGAAAAAAGGGTTGATGCGCTGGGCTTCCGGGCTCATCATGGTCATGCGCCAGGTTTCTTTAGCCAGTTCGGGCACGGTCACCAAATCCCGTTCTTCCACAAAAGCAATGGCTTCCTCGGCCAGGTAATGGATGTCTTCGGGCCACTCCCCGGGCGGTACATAGGTATTTTTGACATGTTCCAGCGCTGCTTTCCAATCATTCCCGTAGCCCAATTCAGCAGAAGCCTCTAACATCTTTTTTTCACACCATGCATATTGTTTTTCTGCTTCTGCTATCAAGGCCTCAGGCTGGTAGGGGATGAACTCGAATTCAAGTTCCTTAAGGATGGCTTCCTCGCCAATGGGTTTGCCGATGATGCCACTGCCATCATCTTTGATCAGGGTATTTTCGAAATGTGTTTTTAAGAATTCTTCATAGGCTTGCAGGTCTTCGTCCAGGGCCTGAAAGGGTTCACGCATCCACCAGCTAAAATCCGGGTCGTAATCCAGGTAAAATTGATAGGCTTCCTCCACCGTCTCCCGTAAGGATTTTATCACTTCACTTGCCAGTTCCGCTTTTTGCCAACTGTTGAAGGGATTACTATCAGCTATTTGCTGGTGTCGCTTTTTCAGGTCTTGCCTGGTGTCGCTGAATGTTTGGGCGAGAGTTTTTCCATCGGGTTTTACCCCGGTTCTTCTGTTGGTGTAAAATGTCACCAATAGGTCTGAAAAGTCGGCAACAAAGGAAACCTCCTGGTATTTTGTGTAGGATTGATTGAGAAAGTAGCGCTCTTTATTCAACTTGTTTTTAAACAGGAGGAAGTCTATTTTTTCGTCGGTTGATAGGTTTTCGAAATCGTATGTTTCCAGTTTTTCGATCCAGTCGGTGAACAGTTTGTCCATTCTTTCGAAGTATTCCGGGGAATGCCGGTTGGTGTACTTTCGGTTTAAAGCGGAAAAATCGGCTGAAAATGATTCTATTTCATTGTAGCGCCCGCTGCCAAACGTAAAATGGCTGATTGTAAAAAGTAGGATTGTGAGGATGCTTATCCGCCAGTAAACCGGTGAGGGAATGGGCGTTTGTTGATGGGTAAAGGGAGTGGTTGGCATGATTGGCTTTTTTTCGTTGAACAGGACCTTTCCCATGGTGAGTTTTCGGAACAGGCCCCTACTGATTCCTGATATAGACCCTTTCAATATAGCACAAGAAAAGGTTACAATACGGAAATAAGCGGTAAATACTAAAAAAATTGATAATATTAGGGCTGGATTTTCCGCGCCTGGGGCCGTGCTGTCCGATATTTGTAATGTCGGACTTCAGATAAACCAGGATTTGCAATCCTGGTTTCGTGCTCGTTCCGGGGATTACAAATCCCGCGGAGCGAAATGCTTCCGGACACATTTAATTGAATTGAACCATGAAAATTTACTCCCTTCTCGCTACCCTGCCCTTTTTGATACTTCCCTGGACAGGGTATGGGCAGGGGAGTCTGGAAGATTATCAACGGGCTGCCGCTGTAAAAGAAGCCTACAAGGACAAAGTATACCATTCTCCTAGGGGTATCCAATGGCAGGAGGAAAATGTGCTTACCTACTCGGTGAGAACGACCGAAGGCATCCGCTACCTGAAAATCGATCCGGATGGTAAGGAGAAAGCACCCTTGTTTGACCATTTCCTTCTGGCAAAAGCCCTGGCCGATAGTACCGGCAGGGAATATTCAGAAAGGGAACTGAAATTAACGGATATCAAATTGGAAAAAGGCAAAATCCAGTTCAAAATCCAGGGCCTGGTTTGGGAATGGGATAAGGAGCAAAGGCGGCTTGAAAAAATCGAAGAGCCTGAATCCCCTGATTCCCGCTATTGGGGAACCATACGTCCGGCGTACGAAGGGAAGCCAGTGTCCTCTCCGGATGGTAAAAAGGAAGCGTTTATCAGGGATTATAATGTGTATGTAAAAGACCTGACTACGGGCAAGGAGGAAAAGCTGAGCAGCGATGGGGTCATCGGTGACCATTATGCTGCCCGATTGGAATGGTCAGGCGACAGTAAAAAGTTAGCTACCTTTAAATTCAGGCCCAGTGAAGTCCGGAAATTGACCTTGATCGCTTCCTCTCCATCCGATCAGTTGCAGCCCAAACTGATAGAAAGAGATTACCTGAAGCCTGGAGATGCCATGCCCGTACGCGTGCCGGTTATTTTTAATCTGGAAAATGGCAGTAGCTGGAAAGCACCACTAAACCAAATGGATCATCAATTTGCCCTGACCCGCCTCAACTGGAAAAAAGACGGTTCAGCGGTTCGTTGGGAATACAACCAACGGGGCCACCAGCTGTATAAGGTATTCGAGATGGATGCAGAAACAGGAACCTTGCGCACGCTGATCGAGGAAAAAAGTCCCACCTTTATCGATTACAGCGGCAAGTATTTCAGGAAGGACCTGGAAAAGGAAAACCAGATCCTGTGGGCATCGGAAAGGGACGGGTGGCGGCATTTGTACCTGTCTGATGACCGTACGGGTGAGCTGCTGCGGCAGGTAACCCGGGGAGAATGGGTGGTAAGGGAAATCCTGCAGGTGGATGAGGAAGCTGGAGTGATCTACTTTACGGCCAGCGGAAAAAACAAAAACGAAGATCCCTACCATTTGCATTTTTATAAAATCGGCATAGACGGAAACGACCTCGTTCAGCTGACCGAAGGTAATGCCAATCACGAGATTTCGCTGTCCTCCGATCAGCAATACTTTGTGGATCACTATTCCCGGCAAGACCTTCTGCCGACCACGGTATTAAAGGATGCTGGAAATGGGGAGCTAATCATGGAACTGGAGAAAGCGGATATAGCTGCCTTGCGAGCCGAGGGTTGGTCGGCACCGGAGATTTTTAAGGCCAGGGGAAGGGATGGCAAAACGGATATCTGGGGGCTTATCATCAAGCCCTCCAACTTTGACCCCGGAAAAACCTATCCGGTCATCGAATACATCTATGCCGGTCCGCACAGCGCTTTTGTGCCCAAATCCTTTGCTCCCAATTACAATGGGCTCAACGAATTGGCCGAGCTGGGTTTTGTAGTGGTGCAGATGGATGGTATGGGCACCTCCAATCGATCGAAAGCCTTTCACGACGTCGCATGGAAAAACCTGAAAGACGCCGGATTTCCGGATCGGATTCAGTGGATGAAGGCCGCAGCAAAAGACCGGCCCTATATGGACCTGGAGCGGGTGGGGATTTTTGGCACCTCCGCCGGCGGGCAAAGTGCCGCCGGAGCCCTGCTATTTCATCCTGAGTTTTACAAAGTGGCGGTATCTTCCTGCGGCTGCCATGACAACCGTATGGATAAAATCTGGTGGAACGAACAGTGGATGGGTTATCCGGTGGACGTACATTATGAGGAAAGCTCGAATGTGGTGCATGCAAAAAACCTGGAAGGGAAACTCTTGCTGATTGTGGGCGAGGTAGATGACAATGTAGATCCTTCTTCTACGTATCAGTTTGCAGACCAACTGATCAAAAATGACAAAGAATTCGAATTCTTGATGATTCCTGGGATGGGCCACAGTTCGGGAGGAGCTTATGGTGAACGGAAGCGCAGGGATTTCTTTGTAAAACACCTACTGGGCGTAACCCCTCCGGCCTGGGATAAAAGGGGCGAGTAAGTTGCAAACTCCGCGGAGCGGTACGGAGCTGCGCTGTTCGACATTTGTAATGGCGAACCCAGATAAATCAGGATTTGCAATCCTGCTTACGTGCGCGTTCGGGGATTACAAATCCCCTTTATCTGCCCCACGGAATTGCAAATTCCGCGGAGCGGTACGGAGCTGCGCTGTTCGACATTTGTAATGTCGGACCACAGATAAATCAGGATTTGTAATCCTGCTTACGTACTCATCCTTGCGAATACAGGTCTCTTTGAGTAGTGAATTGTGTTGATCCTGACCTATCACCCCTGCAAATTAAATGGCTTTTTTTAGCGGGTATTCCTTTATCAGCCATTCTGCCGGTATTTTCAGCAGCTGACTGAATTTTCTGATCATGGTTAATGACAGGGACTGCTTATAATTCAATACCTTGCTGATGGTACCCCTGTCACCGTAGGCTTTTGCCAGGGTGGAGGCATTATAGCCAAAATCGGCCATACGGATTTTGATCATTTCGATGGGATCCACTTCCGGCAAATTCCAACGCTTTTTTTCATATTCGGAAATCAGGTGAACCAAAAGCATTTTTTCCTTATGTGCTACCGAACCTTTTTCCGCATCTTTCAACTGCTCATACCTTTCGCTTGCCGCCTCAAAATCAGCTTCTGATTCCAGTAAGAACCAATTATTATTTTTAATCGCTTTCATTTCACCTAATTTTTAAATGGTAGTGGCGTCTATCTTATCATATTGATCATGGGTTCCGATAAATCGAACTTCTACTGTTTTATCCTCAAAATTTACCTCGATGACCAACCGGTATTTATTTCCGACAATCTTAAAGCGTGCCCTACTGCCTTTAATGATCTTAGCAGTCGGGAAACACTCCAATATATCCTGGTTTTTTTGCCAATTGGCATTTTCTACAATCACCTTCCAGGTGGTTAGACTTTTGGCGGAATCGGAATGCTTCTTTGCAAAAACAATCAATTTGGTCAAGTAGATAATTACCATGTTTCCCGTTTAACGTAAAATTACAAATACGTTGGTAAAATACCAACATTTTAATCATCCCAATTCATGGTGCTTTTAGACATTTGCAATGCCGGACCTAGATATCAGGATTTGTAATCCTGCTTTCGTGTCCATTCCGGGGATTACAAATCCCCTTTATCTGCCCCACGGAATTACAAATTCCGCGGAGCGGTCCGGAGCCGCGCTGTTCGACATTTGCCATGTCGAACCCAGATAAATCAGGATTTGTAATCCTGCTTGCGTGTTCATTCTGGTGGTTACAAGTCTCTTTGAGTAGGGAATTGTGTTGATCCTGTCTTACCACCACTGAAAATTACCAACCAAAGGAATAATGATCATTTGAAGGGTTTAGTTAAATACGCAAGCATAGCATCCGAAGCGGATCGCATTTGCTTTGAGAATGGTGTAAAAGAGACCCGTTAAAAGCATAAATTGGTTTTGGTGGCTTCTCATACCTTCAGACCAGCTAAGATTAACTTATATCGAAAACCATAGAGGGAAACAGGGAGTGGGTATATTATTCCATTTGACACTTTAGGGAGTTGATTAAATTTTTTTGATCGATACTATCTTGATCACTGGTACAGACATCAGGAAAACAGGTACATCATTTGGAGCTGGTTGAAAGATGTCTTCCTGGTCATCCAGGAGTCGAAATTTGATATTTGCAGGTATGGGTTCCTGAGATACCACCTTAAATTCCTCTGGTAGGTTTTCAGGATAATAAAGATCGTCGTCGAATTTGATGAGAAACTGATAGAATCCCCTCGAAGCCACTGAGATGACCACCTCGGCAGTCCCCTCTCTATTTGGATCCATGTTATTTTCACAGGAAAAAATCAGGAAGAGTAAAAATAGCAAGGTTTTGAATTTATAAATCTTCATATATCTATGACGTATGGTACCGGGGAATTGCGACAGTTCCCTCAATTTATTTAATCCCCTGATGTAATGACAAATAATAGTAAATCTCCTGAATAAGAAAGGTTCCTAAGGTTATTTGGCGCGTATTCCATGCTGTCGTTGACCAGGATGGTATCGAATACTAATCGAGCGTAAGAGGATTTCGATAGGAAAGAGAAGGGAGTATGCTTAGTGCTATTCAACTACGTTTTCTGTAAAGAAGGGCACCAATCCTTTATAAGATTGCATACGAGCAATTTAGAGCATAAATAGCCACCAATTAAAACCCTAAAATAAAAATCCCCTTGTAAATCAACTAATTACAAGGGGAAATTGCTTAGTGTTGTGGAGCTGGCGGGAGTCGAACCCGCGTCCAGATAGGGAAACACCGTACCGTCTACATGCTTAGTCACCGATTGGATTGTCGGCCGAAAGCTGCTGGGTGACACACCTACTTCCGGCTTAGCCACTTGTCTTAGCCCTGCTTAGTAGCCTCACAGGGAGCAGCACCGTCAAGTCGACACCCCAACTCTACCCGGACAGTGCAACGGGTAGTGGGATGTGGCCGGGGAGCATCTATCGAAGCTCAACCCTTTAAGCAGTATCTATTCCCCGAAGGGTAAGATTACGCAGCCATGGCGTAATTAGATTCGCCAAGTATGGTTCGTATGAATCTTTCAAGGCCGTACATACTCCAGCCTGCATGCGAGCCCAGTCCTTACACCTACTGTCAAAACCGGTCAGCCCCATTTGAAATGAATAGACAAATGTAGCACAAATTTGGTTCCAAACGTTTAAATTTTTATCACTGGGGTTTTTGTTGGGCCATTTTTCTGACTGTCGTAAAACCCCTTCCGAAATCCAAAGGCAAAAAAATAGATTGAGTTCTATAATATATGGAACCTATTTTTCATCTTTGCGTTGAGTAATGGCAAGATTTTGGAATTATTACCAAAACATAAGCTGATCAAGCTCAAAAACAAAAACCGTGGCAATACACAGTTGATTAAAGCCATTGACAAATTAATTGCAGCTATTGAAAATGCCAATTGGACAAAACAGACTGAAATTAAAGAAACCCGACCTGATTGCGATTGTGTGCATAGTGATGGATTTTACTTTTTTGATATAAATATCCATCGTACTATGATTTTGATAGTATTTGAGGACAGCGAGGCAACCGTTATCTGGACTGGCTCACATGAGGAATATGAGAATACTTTCAAATGTAATAAGACAACAATTGAGAAGTGGCTACGTGGTCAAAAACTGATTTAAAATGGATAAATTTTCGATACAAAACATACAAAAGATTACTTCTCTGACAAGTGAACTGGAATATGAAAAAGCATCATCGCTGTTTTTGCAGCTTCGGGTGCTCATTAAAAACAATAAATTATATGAACCAATAAGGAACCATTTACGTGATTTGATTAAAAATTACGAAAAGGATAATTGGTCGGATGAGGATCGGTTAAGCAAAGATCAGATTAAAGAGAGTGATTTAGCTGAAACGTTAGTTGAGGCTGAAAATATGTTTTCTCAAAGAAGAAAAGAACTGATTAAAACGAAACTCAAGGAGGCAGGATTAAATCAAAATGATTTGGCCAAAATTCTTGGGCATAGAAAGGGCTACATGTCTGAATTGATAAATGGGTTAAGGCCATTTTCCAAGGATGATTTAGTTGTAATAAATCGACTGTTTAAAATAAAATTTGAGGATTTGATACCGGCTTTTATAAACCAAGAGAGAGCTTCTTATATTAATAAGACATTAGCGTCGCTTTCAAAAAATAAAATCAGGCTCATAGAAAGGGATTTTGATTTACAAATGGATTGACACCGAAGTGTCTACCTTGGATGCTATCAATTTGGCAGACGGACAGGATTTGCCTGGTTAAAGTACTATTTTGGTACATTTAAGGAAGTTGGTCAGGGCCTGGAGGAAAACGACTCCGAGGGTTTTCACTATTACATATCAAGCCAAAACCTGAATAAAGGCGGCTTTGGTTCCAATAACTATAATTTTTTATTCCCATCCTCAATCTTCTGAAAACACGAGGGGTCCGGGGGAGGTCAGTCCGAAAAGCAAGTCAGCTACTTGCCAGAACGAACAAAAAAAGGCCATGGAATCGCTCCCATGACCTCTTGACCAACATTTATTATTAAAAAATTATCTTGCAAAGGCGCCCAATACCAAATAGGTGGTCAAATCTACCGTGCTGATTTCCTGCGTGGGATCATGCACTACCAGAAAGCCCTCGTAGTCTCTTGTCAATTCATTGAAAGAAATATCCAGCTCATTCTCAGCCATCACGGTTCCTCCATTGCCCTCAATGCCACCGGCAAAAATGTCGCTGTTGGGGGTTTCATTGTAAGGAGTACCGTTAGGTGTGGTAGAAGGATCGGCAGCATCATGCGCATGTACCATGTACGTCATGCCTTCCATGGTATTCATCAGGCTGATGGTGATCTTGGCCGTTCCATCAATCATTTCTTCCACCATTATCTCTGCCTTTAAGTCGCGGGCATGATCTCCTTCGTAGGCCAGATCGGTATTATCCAGCAATTGCCCCTCATTAAAGTCATACATAAAGGTTTCGGTACGCAAATTTGCCTCAGCCTCTGCAAGGTCCTGTCCGAATACACCCAGTACCAGGTAGGTACCCAGGTCTGTGGTGCTTAGTTCCTGGGTGGGATCGTGTACGACCAGAAAGCCTTCGTAGGTATCTAACAGCATGTCGTAGTCCATCTCTGTTTCCATGCTTTCGCTGCCCATGCCATTGCTTATGCTGATCATCCCGGCAAAAATATCTCCATTAGGTGTTTCATTATAAGGAGTACCATTGGGAGTGGTGCTGGGATCTGCCGCATCATGTACATGCACCGGATACTGCATGCCATCCAGTCCGTTTTCCAGGCGGATGGTCACTTCGGCATTGCCGTTTTCCATTTCTGTGATTTCCAGTTGGGCGGATAGGTTTCTCGGATGATCCCCTTCTCCATCTCCATTGTAGGCCGTGGCTGGATTGTCCAGCAATTGCCCCTCGTTGAATCCGTAGTCATAGGTTTCCATGCCTGGAGTAAAAGGCATTTCCGGTTCCGGATCATCGTTGCAGGCCGTAAAGAGCCCCAGTCCGGCTACCATTATTCCCAAACTCATTTTTTTCGTTACATTCCAATACTTTTTCATGGTCAATTAAAATTTAGCAGTTTAACACTTTTTCTTAGTTGGAAGGAATTACGAACTGCCGGGACATTTTGGATCACCGGGATGCTGACTTTTTTAAAAAATGGTTAACTTGCTTCGGTTATAGACAGAAGATAATGGTCCTTCTGACTGTAGAGAATGCATTTTGTCTTACCGATTTTTTTTTTTATTTATAACTGAACAGCACATGTATTATTCCGATTCAAGAAGTGCAGCACGGAGACTCTATCGGAAACTCAAGCTGAATTGGGTGTTCAGCACCTCTTCTTTTCTTGGGAATTTTCTGCTGGCCCTGTTGATATCCTATTTTTTCAGGAAAATCGGGTACGATCCCCAGGTTAATTTTGTATTCTTCATCAGTATTCTTGCGATCGGCTTGTGGATTACGGAGGCCATGCCTCCCTTTGCCGTCGGTATTTTTATCATTGCGGCATTGCTGACGGGGTTTAGTACCGATTGGTTTTTCGAAAAGACCATGCCTCCGGATCTTTATGTGAGTACCTGGACCAGTAATGTTATTTGGCTACTACTGGGGGGTTTCTTTCTGGCCAAAGGCATGAGTCTGGTAGAGCTGGACCGGCAACTGTTCCGATTTACGGTCAAGCGGTTTGGACAAAAGCCGGAAGGGCTTTTACTGGGCTTGATGATGACCACGGCCATCGCCAGCATGATCATGTCCAATACAGCGACGACGGCGATGATGATTTCGTCGATCATTCCGCTGGTACAACTAATCGGTAAAAAATCTCCCTATGGGAAAGCATTATTGACGGCCATCCCTGCGGCTGCTTCGGTAGGGGGGATTGGTACTATTATTGGAAGTACTCCGAATGCCATCGCCGTGGGAGCACTTCAGGAAAAGGGGATTAGCATTACCTTTGTGGACTGGATGGTAGTAGGATTTCCGACCGGTTTATTGCTGGTGTGGCTGTTTTGGAAATTTCTTTGCAAAATCCATGATTTTTCAGATGTCAACCTGGATTTATCCCTTCTGCCCAAAGGACAGGGGGAAGTGAAGCGGTTTGAGAAAAATGCGGTTATTTTTACCCTGGTGGTGACCGTGCTGATGTGGTTGACAGAGGCATTGCACGGAATCCCCGTTGCGGCTACTTCTGCCATTCCCATTGTCCTGCTGACCATGACCCAGGTCATTCACTCCGAACATGTTCGAAGCCTTCCCTGGGACACGCTGATGTTGGTAGCGGGCGGCCTGGCATTGGGCATTGCCCTGGTGGAGGTGGGCCTGGCAGAAATCGTCATGCAAAAAATCAACGCCCTGCCTTTGCCAAACATGCTGATTGCCATTGTCTTTTGCCTGGTAGCCGTTTTGCTTTCCAATGTCATGAGTAACACGGCGGCTGCTTCCATATTGGTTCCATTGAGTTTGGCACTCCCTGGAATTTACGGTATTGCCGGGCCGGTGATGGTGGCCATTAGCTGCTCCTGCTCCTTGTTACTACCTGTTTCTACGCCTGCTAATGCCATTGCTTACGCCACTGGAATGGTGGAACAAAAAGATTTCCGTTCCGGTGGATTATTTTTTATCTTTCTGGGACCGATAATTGCTTTTTTGGCCGTAATGGCCTGGGTCATGTTATTAATGTAAGCGACACCTTAACCACTTTAATCGATGAAAGTAATTTTGCTATTGCCCCTATGCATTCTGATTGCCTGCTCCGGTGCCAGGGATAAATCCGGATTGGAGGCCTTGGAAGAAGGCATTCTGTCCTTAATGCAAGCCACGGAAGGTGATTTTGGAATGGCGTTCAGGATGCTGGATGATTCGGGTAGGGAATTACTTATCAATGAAAAAGAAGTGTTTCACGCGGCCAGCACCATGAAAACCCCGGTGATGATCGAGCTTTTTAAACAGGCCGGGGCGGGAAAGTTTGATTTGCAGGATTCCATTCTCATTGTCAATGAATTCACCAGCATTGTAGACGGCAGCCCTTTTAGCATGGATTTGGGGGTGGACAGCCAGGAAGGTCTTTATGAAAGGATCGGTGAGAAAACGACGATCTATGAGTTGATGTATCAAATGATTATCAAAAGCAGCAACCTGGCCACCAATATTCTGATCGATTTGGTAGGAGCGGAAAAGGTTACCCAGTCCATGCGTGAGTTGGGAGCGGAAGACATTGAGGTGCTGCGGGGGGTGGAAGACCTCAAGGCCTTTGAGGCAGGCCTCAGCAATACCACTACTGCCCTGGACATGATGCTGATCATGGAGGCCATAGCCCTTGGTAACGTGGAGGGTTCCGAAGAAATGGTAACGATACTCTCCGACCAGTACTTTAAGGACCTGATTCCCAAATTACTTCCTGCAGATGTTAAAATTGCGCATAAAACGGGATCCATTACAGGGGTGCAACACGATGCGGCCATATTGGAATTGCCCAATGGGAACCGCTATGTGTTGGTGATTTTGAGTAAAAATCTGGCGGATGTGGCGGCAGGGAAGGAGACCATTGCGCAGATAAGTCGATTGGTTTTTGAATATGTTTCCGGGAAACCGGATGCAAAATGAGATGATTAAATTGGTATAAACCTCCGTTCGATTTATATACTGACTCGTTCTGAAATCCTCCAGTCCTTTGAAAGTGGGATTTGGACTCGTGCTGATTAGCGGTTAGTTATTACCGAGAACTTTCTCAGCCTGATTAAATGGTACCGATTGGGAATCCTTTGCCATTTACTAAAAGCTCTATGGCCTGGAAGCACAGCGAATGCAATGGGGGCTTTCTGGTACCAATAATAATCGGTTATGATTGATGGGTTCTCCGCAGCGGATGCATTTGCCAAAAGCCGCGGTACCTAATTTTCCCAGCCAATGCTGCAATCCCTTGATTTTTTTCTGGATTTTCAGGATTTGGGCCTCGTTTATGGATTTATTATTGATGTAGTCCATGCGGCTAACCCTGCCAATGGCACTATCCAGTCCCTGGGGGCGGGTCATTTCCTTTAAATTACGGATTTCTTCTTCCAGTTCCTGTATTTTACCCAGGAAAAGCTCCCGTAGGCTTTCGTCGGAGTTGGATTCCATACCTGGTTTTTGGTTTTAATTACCTGTACTGTTAATAACTATTAGTGGTAGCTTAGTTTTTCCAGAAACTTTTCGTTTTGCTTCGGTTGTCCAGCCCGATGGTGGTTAATTTTATATCTTTATAGGCGGCCGTGTGCTTAAAGTCTTCCAGAATATCATATATATCCGGATGAATAAAGACAGACCTGGAACCGTCGATGACCACTTCATGCTTTTCCGGAAGGTGGTCCAAAAACAGCATGATGTCGGCTTTGTTCAGGAAAGTAACTTCCTCGGCCAGGTTCACCACGGTTTTGTTCTCACCTTCTTTACTTACCTTGTTATAAAGATAGGCATTTTTGTAATTATCCCTCAAAACAAAGAAAACAGCTACGGTTCCTCCCACGAGAATTCCGGTGATTAAGTCTGAAAACATTACGACTAATATGGTAATGATAAAGGGTAGGAATTGTTTTTTTCCCTGTTTAAAGACATTCTTGTAAATGGGGTAGCTGGTCAATTTGTATCCCACAACGAATAAAACGGCAGATAAGGAAGCTAGCGGAATCTTATTCAATATTCCCGGAATGAAAGCCACGCAGATCAACATCAGCACTCCGTGGGTAATGGTGGCTGTTTGGGTTCGTCCACCGGAATTTACATTGGCAGAGGTTCGCACAATAACTGCCGTGATAGGAAGTCCACCTACCAAACCGGCCACAATATTGCCGATACCCTGTGCCTTTAATTCCGTATTGGTGGAGGTTTTTCGTTTGTAGGGGTCCAGTTTATCTCCTGCCTCCGTGCTGAGCAGCGACTCCAAACTGGCGATAAAGGCAATGCTTAAGGCAATTGTCAGAATCTCGGGATTGCTTATTTGGGAAAAATCAGGAAAACTGAAAAAATTAAAAAAGTCCATAAAATCGGAAGCGACCGGCAAGGTGACCAGGTGTTCGGTACTGAGGGTAAGCTGCGGGAAGAAGCTTTTGTAGACCCATTCATTGATTAAGATGCTGGTAATTACCGCCGTCAATGCAGAAGGAAAAAACCGAAAGAAGGGGTACTTTTTAAGCTTGGGTTGATCCCAACTGATGATGATTGCCAGCGAAACGAGGGTAATGATGGTGGCACCCCAGCCGATGTTTTGGAGTACGTAAATGATTTCGGTAAAGGTATTTTTGCCATCGTTTTGAGAAAAACTTTCCATTCCTTCAAAAACCTGATCGATACCTAAGGCATGCGGAATTTGTTTTAAAATCAGCACCAGGCCTATGGAAGCCAAAATGCCTTTAATCATGGCATTGGGGAAAAAGTAGGCCACGGTTCCTGCTTTCATATATCCCAGAGCGATTTGAATGACCCCGGCAAGGACAACCGCCAGCAATACGGCCTGGTAACTTCCCAGGGTTTGGATGGCCGTGAGTACGACCAATGCCACACTGGCGGCCGGACCGCTTACGTTGATATTGGATTTACTTACAAATCCAACCAGGATACCGCCTATTATTCCGGAAATAATTCCCGCAAATAACGGAGCCCCTGAGGCAAGTGAAATACCAAGGCAAAGAGGAAGGGCAATGAGAAAAACGACTAATCCAGCTGAGAGGTCCGTCTTAAAATGTTGTCTTTTGGAGGCTTTGTTCTGTACCATAAAATAGAAACTTGATTCCTACAGTGAAAGGGGATAGGTGATGTCCTTTTGTTAGGGAAAAGGGCAGGTGGATAAAAAAACCATGCATGGAGGGTTCGGAATAGGGAGCCCACCATTGGAAAAAGAAAATAGTTTTTACATTGGTTGGTTTTTTTTAAAGAGTCAGCAAATATAGCAATTTTATTTTGAGGAGGCAGAATAAAATTGGTTTCTGAGCAAAAACCGATCCGCTCCGTATGGAGAATCAACGATTAAAATGGTTCATCCGAATACCTGACGGAAGGTTTTTCTGCTTATGCTTTAAACCTTGCAAATAGACAGGTAAGAGAATGAGAACGATAGTATCAGGCTCGGTTGATAATACTCTCTGATTTTCTGAGGAATACAAAAGAGGGTATTCAGAATATCGTTAAAAAAGACATTAAATTAGTGTTAATTATCAAAATTTTATTTCGAATCTGTTAAAAAATAAATTATATTTGCACCTTAATTCTCGCCTGGGATAGCCAAATTTAGTGCCGATTGACCTCAATTTTTAAGCAGAGGCGATTAGGAAAATCTTTAATCAGACGAACGATGACGCAAACATTTTACCGATTATTTATGCCCAAGGAGGCAAATCTGAAGGATGAGGTGCTTTCCGGCCTGACGGTAGCCCTGGCGCTGGTGCCAGAGGCGGTAGCTTTTTCATTGATTGCCGGAGTGAGTCCTTTGGTGGGGCTGTATACGGCATTTATTATTGGCTTGATTACTTCCATTTTGGGAGGAAGGCCCGGAATGATCTCAGGAGCTACCGGAGCCATTGCAGTGGTGGTGGTAGCACTGATCGCACAACACGGGGTAGAGTACTTATTTGCAGCCGTGGTGTTGATGGGCCTTATCCAAATATTGGTGGGGGTATTAAAGCTGGGAAAATTAATCCGCTTGGTACCCCATCCAGTGATGTTTGGATTTGTCAATGGCCTGGCCATCGTCATCGCCATGTCCCAGTTGGACCAGTTTAAGGAAGTAACCGCCGCCGGAACGCTGGAATGGATGAGTGGCACGCCGCTGTACCTAATGTTAGGGTTGGTGTTTTTAACCATGGTTATAATAAAGTTTTTACCCAAATTAACCAGGGCTGTTCCTTCTGCTTTAGTAGCTATATTGGTTGTAAGCCTTTTGGTTATCTTTGGAGGAATAGATACCCGAACGGTCGGTGACCTTGCCTCCATTAGTGGTGGCTTACCGGAATTTCACCTTCCCATGGTACCGATCAGTTTGGAAACCCTACTGATCATTTTACCTTATTCAGCTATCATGGCAGGCGTAGGGCTGATTGAAAGCCTGCTGACCCTGACCCTGATTGACGAAATCACCGAAACCCGGGGACATGGCAATAAAGAATGCGTGGCCCAGGGAATTGCCAATGTAACCACCGGTTTTTTTGGGGGCATGGGGGGCTGTGCCATGATCGGCCAGTCGCTGATCAATGTCAATGCCGGCGGGCGAAACCGGATATCCGGCATCGTGGCGGCAGTAGGCTTGCTGGTATTTATCCTGTTTCTATCTACTTATATTGAAATGGTGCCCATGGCCGCTTTGGTAGGGCTGATGTTTATGGTGGCGATTGGGACCTTTGAATGGGCATCGCTGCGGGTCTTCCGTAAAGTCCCCAAATCCGATGTGTTGGTGATGGTGTTGGTCACCCTGGTCACCGTCCTGCTGCACAATTTGGCCCTGGCCGTTTTAATCGGTGTGATTATCGCTGCCCTGGTATTTGCCTGGGAAAATTCCAAAATGATTCGGGCCAGAAAGTTTTTGGATGAAAATGGTGTTAAACATTACGAAATTTACGGTCCCTTGTTTTTTGGTTCTGCCATGACCTTTGGGCAGAAATTTGATCCTTTGGGAGATCCTGAGGAAATTATAATCGATTTTAAGGAAAGTCGCATCGTGGATCACTCGGGTATTGATGCCATCCATAAGGTAACCGAGCGGTACGAGAAGCTGGGCAAGACCGTTTACATCCGACACTTAAATAACAGCAGTCGTGTATTGCTCTCCAAGGCAGAAAAGATCATCAATGTGAATTACACGGAAGACGATGCCAGTTTCAAAATCATCCTGGAACAGGAAAAATCAGTAAATAGTTGAGCCGTGAAGGGCGTTTTTTTTCGCCATTTTTTTGTAAGTAAAAAGGGGCAGACAAGCAAGCAGCTCCTGGTGCATCATCCCTGACGCTAGTCAGGCAAGGCCCGGGTCTCATGGTCAATGATAAGACAGGACTGATAACATCGGTCCTGTTTTTTTTTAAAATTTCCTTAAAAAATTTGGAGCTAATTTAATTAATTAGTTATTTAACCCATTCACTTGATGTGGACTGGGAATCAATCCATTAATTAACTCCTGCTAAAATGAAACGTTCCGCTTTTGTCATTGCATTATTTTGCCTTAATCTGGTTTTTTTTTCCTGCGGAGAGCCGGAAGAATCCAATGAGGAGATTCCCATGGAAACTTTCCGGGATGAAGTACAGGCCACCTCGGTGATGGTGAGTCAATCGGAAACCAAGTCGTTTGATTACCTGATCAATGCTACCGGCAAAATCGAAGCAGCCAATGAGGTAATGGTGATCGTAGAGCGGCCGGGCTACCTGATCGAGCTTCAGGTAGAAGAGGGGCAAAAGGTGCAGGCCGGACAAATTCTGGCCCGCCTGGACAAAACGGACAGTCAAATGGAATGGGAAAGGGCACAGGTGGATCTCCGGTCTGCTACCGCAGAGTACCAGAGCCGTCGCATTGCCGCAGATGTAGAAACGACTATCATGGACTCCCTGGAAAGTTCGGAACGGGATGAATTTTGGAAGGCATCCAGTGGCCTTTTGTCTGCACAGATTGCCGTGAGAGAGGCGGAACGGAATTTGGAAAAAACGGAAATCAAGGCACCCATCGCTGGAGCCATAGCCGATTTACAATTAAAAAAGGGAAGCCTGGTGAATGCCGGGGATGAAGTATGCCTGCTGCTCAGCACCGACCTGCTGGAGATGAAGGTGAAAGTGCTGGAATCCGATATTTCCTTTATCCGCAAAGGCCAAAAGGCGGAGGTGTATCCGGTGTCGGGTTCCGGAGAGGGTATTTCCGGAACGGTGGGTAGCATCAATCCAAAAGTAGATGAAAACGGCCTGGTCCAGGTAACCCTGAATCTTCAACAGGGGGGAAGCCTGCTACCCGGAATGAATGCCCGAGCAATCATTCGTTCCCCACAAAACAATAGTTTGGTAGTTCCTAAAGAGGCAGTGGTATACCGATCCGGCAGGCCGGTAGTTTTTACCATCGAAAACAATGAAGCAATATGGAATTACGTGGAAGTAGGCAAGGATAACGGCAGGGAAATGGAAATTCTCGACGGTCTGCTGACCAGTCAGCCGGTGATTATCAGCAATAATGTTCAATTAGCACATCAGGCACCGGTACAGGTGATAACGGAATAAGCCATGGTTAGATTTTTATTGGCCCGACCCATCGCCGTAGGCATGACCTTTTTGGCCCTGCTTATTTTCAGCCTTATCCTGTTCCGTACCTTGCCCATTTCCTTGTTGCCTCCGATGGATGTGCCTCAGATAGTGATCAAGGTGTCCTATCCCAATACTTCCCCGGAGTCCATAGAGCAAAATGTTTTACGTCCTATCCGGGAGGCTATGGTCACCCTGGATGGGCTCGAGGATATGGGAAGTAAAGCCGGATCGGAAGTGGGCAATGTAAGGCTTACGTTTAGTTACGACACCCAGATGGAGTTGGCTTACATTGCGGTAAATGAAAAGATAGACCGGCTTACCAACAGCCTGCCGGAAGACCTGGAAAGGCCCCGGGTGGTACGCATCAATACCAATGACATCCCTATTGTTCGGCTACAGGTGGTGCCCAAAGAGGGAGTGGACTTTGCCGATGTATCGCTGCTCACTGAAAATGTAATAAAAAAGAGGGTAGAGCAGTTGGACGGAGTGGCACTGGTAGACATTAACGGGAGGCAGGAACGGGTGATTTCTGTCAGTCCTGACAAGCCTGTTTTGGCGGGCCTGGGCATGCGGGAATCGGATGTGATCCGGGCCATTGAAGCTGGAAATAGTGAATTACCCGGAATTAGCGTGGAGGACGGCCAATTCCGGTATTACCTTCGACTGGCCAGCAGACTGGAAACACCGGAAGACATCCGTAACCTTCCGGTAAGGGGACCCGCGGGCAACACGGTAAGCCTGGGCAAGGTGGCGGAAGTGCGTCATTCCCTGGCCAAGCCCGACGGGTTTCATCTGTTTCAGGAACGGGAAGGCCTGGTAGTGACGGTACATAAGCAGACTGCTGCCCGAATGAACGATATCATGCCCCTGCTTTACGAGGCAGTTCAGGGCTTTGAAGCGGATTATCCCCAGGTGGAATTCGCCCTTACCCAGGATCAATCTACGCTGCTGAACGCAGGAATTACCAACCTGCAAACAAGCTTGCTCTTTGGGGGACTTTTTGCCTTCGGAATTCTCTTCGTTTTTATGGGGGATTTCCGCATGCCGATTATCATTGGTATTAGCCTGCCCTCATCGCTCATAATAAGTTTTGCCATTTTTTATTTTGCCGGGATTTCCATCAACGTGATCTCTTTAAGCGGCCTGGCTTTGGGATTGGGGATGCTGATAGACAATTCGATCATTGTCCTGGACAACATTAGCCGAAAGCGATCGGAAGGGATTCCGCTTTTTGAGGCCTGCATTTCCGGGGTAAATGAAGTGATGTCCGCGTTGATCAGTTCGGTGCTTACCACCCTGGCGGTGTTTGTTCCCCTGGTATTTTTGAGTGGCATATCTGGCGCTTTATTTTATGATCAGGCGGTTTCGGTTGCTGCCATTTTATCCGTTTCGCTTTTGGTGGCATTTATTGGTTTACCCCTGCTTTATTACCTGTTTTTCAAAGGGAAGACCTACCAGCGTTCAGGAGAGGACAGCCGCTTGTTTTTACTTTTATTGAAAGGGTATAAGCGGATTTACCGATTGATTTTTGCCTACCGCGCAGGGTCTCTTTTGGTATTACTGCTATTGATACCCCTGTTGCTGCTTACGGTAAGGCTGCTTAAGGTGGAGGGCCTGCCCCCCATCGAAAAGTATGATGTGATGGTCTCTCTGGATTGGAACGAGCCCATTAATGCCAACCAAAATAAAGAACGGGTACTGGACATGCTTGCGCTGGTGGAAGGGGACTACCAATGGGCCGAAAGTGACCTGGGTTTACGGCAATTTCTTTTGTACGAAGGAGATAATGACATCCAGCAGGCAGATGTGTTTCTGATGTTTGAAAATGGCCAGCAAAAGGAGATGATTAGTTCTCAACTGTTGCAATTCATTCACCAGCGGTATCCTTTGGCCAGTGTGGAAATTCAGGATGCTCCCAATGCTTTTGACCAGCTATTTAGTTCTGATAGGCCTTTTTTTGAAGTGCGCTGGAAGGATCTCACTTCCAAGCAACCGGTGGCTGTAAGCCAGATGGATCCCTGGCTGGAAGCCTTTCCGGTTTCCGGTTGGTCCAAGGGGCCGGGCCTTCAAAAAGGTGCCTCGGTAATATTCAGAACAGACATGAGGAAATTGGCCTTATATGGGTTGGAAGGTCAACAATTAGTAGAAAAAATTCAACAACTTTTCGGAAACTACCTCATTGCCGATATCAAACGTTTCGGAGAAATTACCCCCATTCTCCTGGCCGCTGAGACCTTGGATTTTCAGACATTATTAAAGACTAATTATATATATGGAGAAGAAGGGATTCCCTATGCCCTGGATGAATTTATTCATTTCTCCTATGACGAGCAATATAAATTTGTTACCGCCGATCGCGCTGGAATTTTCCAATCCCTGACGTATGACACCTCGCTTTCGCCACAGCAGGAGCGGACAATTAGGGATTGGGCCTCCGGGAAAAATTTGGCGGTCGAATTTACCGGGCAGTATTTTCAGGACCGGGAAACCATCTGGCAGTTAGGGGGGATTCTATTGGTATCTGTATTGCTATTGTACTTTATACTGGCCGCTCAGTTTGAAAATTTTGTTCAGCCATTGATCGTTATTTTCACGCTTCCTTTGGGAATAGGGGGGGCATTTCTGCTGCTTTGGCTAAGCGGGACCTCCCTGAATGTGATGTCGGCCATTGGTCTGGTAGTCATGTTAGGAATCATGGTCAACGATGCCATTTTGAAGATAGACACCATAAACCGGCTTAGAAAACAGTATCGGCAAGCAGATGGAGGATCGGTAGAAGTATTGGAAAAAGCGTTATTCAGGGCAGGAGAAATCCGTCTGAAACCCATCGTAATGACATCGATTACCACCATTCTGGCGTTATTGCCGGTGGTATTTAGCGCAGGACTGGGAGCTGATCTGCAGCGACCATTAGTAGTGTCGGTGATTGGAGGGTTGACCATAGGTACCTTTACAGCCTTGTATTTTGTCCCGTTGGCGTACTGGTTTGTGGCGAGGAAGACGAAACTTTCCAGGTCGGTCGTTCAGTAGGCAATAGCCCCTTTTTTATTAAGCGTTAATTTGAAACCTGGGTAAATGTGGTGCTTGAGGGGTTGGAATCGACCTGGTTACGGATGTCACACAGGTTTACCATTAATCAAATAGTTAAAATCGAAATAGGTTTTTCGATAGGGAGAAAGTCAGGTTTTTCATTAAAATTAGTATCTTTACTGCCGTAATTATAGTTTTTGGTTTAAGTGATGGATTCGATTGAATTTTTATCCCTAATAACTGTTATCCGCAAAAAGTAACAAGCACATGAAGATTTTGATCACAGGAACTGCTGGATTTATAGGTATGCATTTGGCCGAAAAGCTCCTTGAAAGTGGGGATGAAGTGGTAGGACTGGACAGTATCAATGATTATTATGACATACAGCTAAAGTACGACCGGTTAAGCAAAACCGGTATTGACCCGGCTGCCGTTCAGTATGGAAAAATACAATCCAGTAATAAATACCCTGGGTATCAGTTTGTTCAACTGCAATTGGAGGATAAGGAAGGGGTGATGAAATTATTTGCTGAACAGAAGTTTGACAAAGTGGTGAACCTTGCAGCTCAGGCTGGTGTCCGGTATTCGTTGACCAATCCAGATGCCTACATTCAGGCCAATATTGTTGGGTTTTTAAACATTCTGGAGGCGTGCAGGCATCATGATATAAAACATTTGGCTTACGCTTCTTCCAGTTCGGTCTACGGAACCAATACGCAGATGCCTTTTGCGACCAGTCAGAACGTGGATCACCCGGTGTCTTTATACGCTGCCTCTAAGAAATCAAACGAATTGATGGCCCATACCTATAGTCATCTTTTTGGCCTCCCGACTACAGGTTTGCGGTTCTTTACCGTGTATGGGCCCTGGGGCAGGCCAGATATGGCACTATTTCTGTTTACAAAAGCTATATTGGAAGACAAGCCCATTCAGGTGTTTAATTACGGCGAGATGCAACGAGACTTTACCTATGTAGACGATATTGTACAAGGGGTGATTCGTGTGGTGGACAAAGCTCCCGCAGCAGATGAACATTGGGATCCTGATACAGGGGACGCGAGCAAATCAAAGGCTCCTTACACCGTTTACAATATTGGAAATTCCAGTCCGGTAAAGTTGATGGATTTCATACACGCCATTGAAGATTCCCTGGGGAAAGAGGCGAAAAAGGAAATGTTGCCCATTCAACCTGGAGACGTCCCTGCTACCTTTGCCGATACCACTCCGCTCGAAAAAGAGTTGGGATACAAGCCCTCTACCTCGGTCCCCTTTGGTATCGAGCAATTTGTAAAATGGTACAGAAGTTACTACAAAGTGTAAATAGACAGTTTTTTGGTATAAAATTCGCAGCAAAAAACTAATAATATAAATCCATTATGTTTATTTTTGTGAAAACTTTCATATTATGAATATTTTTCTTTCTACAGCGACCTCCTTCTTCTTTGGTTTTTTAATGACCCCCGTCTTGATCATGATTCTGAAAAGGATCAATTTTATGGAGGCTCCGGGAGGGAGGAAAATTCACGCTGGGAGTATCCCCTCTATGGGAGGAATCGCCATCATCGTTGCCTCATTTCTGGGGCTATTTGCCTGGCTTAGTTTTGATCAGATCGTGGAAACAAGGTATTTTCTGGTGGCTCTGGGAATCATGTTTTCAGTAGGACTTCGAGACGATTTAATCGAATTGACGGCATTTCAGAAATTAATAGGCCAGTCTATTCCAGCCTTTTTTGTGATTGTAATGGCGGATATCAGGATTTCCGGCCTTTATGGGTTTTTAGGAATTTATGAAATTCCCTACTTTGTCAGCGTGGCAATTACCTTTTTTGCCATTCTGGTTTTAACCAACTCTTTTAACCTAATAGATGGCGCAGACGGGCTCGCAGGCGCCCTAAGTCTGGTGACCTTAACCATTCTCGGTTTTTGGTTTTACACGGCCGATATGGTTTCCTATAGCCTTATTTCCTTTACCCTGGTAGGGGGGATTCTAGCTTTCTTAGTGTTTAACTGGCATCCGGCCAAAATATTTATGGGGGATACCGGGTCCCTGAGTTTGGGGTTTGCGCTTACGGTGCTGGTGATTTTATTTGTGGACAAAACCGGTACCATGGCCCCCTGGGAAGGGCTAAAATTGAACGCCCCGTTTGCAGCCGGCATGGCCTTTTTGATTGTTCCCATTTACGATACGGTACGTATATTTGTCAAACGAAGCCTGAAGGGAAAGTCTCCCTTAAAGCCAGACAAAAGCCATGTGCACCATTTTCTTATTCGCATGGGACTGAAACATGATCAGGTGGCGTTAACATTGGGCACGGTCAAGTTACTTTTCATAGCACTCGTGTTTTTTGGGTATTCGCTCAATGATCATTTTCTCTTTCCGACGCTAATTCTGGTGGCGGTAGGCCTAGGGATCTGGATGGATAAGCAAACCCTGAAAAACATCAGGAATAATTGCAAAAAGAGACCGAGTTTATCAGAAAAACAAGGTGTCAGAAGAAAGAAGCTGCTGTCCCGACGTAAACCGGAGATCTCAAAAAGTGTATTTTCCGACAATGAAATCAATATGAATTGAAGGTCAAAAATGCTGAACTGACAGGCAGGAACGACTATTGAAATACAAAAGCCGACTCATTGCGAGGCGGCTTTTGTATTTCTAAATCCTATAAAGTTAAACATCACAAATTTCTACTCCTTGTTTCAGAGAAGCCAATTTATCGGGTCTCTTAGGGATAAATTCCTGGCCCACATAGCCCTGATATCCGGTTTCCAGAATGGCTTTCATTATGGCGGGATAATAGAGTTCCTGGCTTTCGTCTATTTCGTTTCTTCCCGGTACACCGCCGGTGTGGTAATGGGAAATGTACGGGTGGTACTCCTTAATGGTGGCAATGACATCTCCCTCCATAATCTGCATGTGGTAAATGTCGTATAGCAGCTTGATGTTTTCGGAACCTACGGCCTTGCAAACCTCGACTCCCCAGGCGGTATGGTCAGCCTGGTAGTCTTTGTGATTTACTTTGCTGTTTAATAATTCCATGCACATGATGACCCCGTGCTTTTCAGCAACAGGCATGATTTTTTTCAATCCCATGGCACAATTTTCAATCCCTTTGGTATCATCCAGTCCATTTCGGTTGCCGGAGAAACAAATGATCTGCTTGTAGCCTGCGGCAGCCACTTTAGGGATTACCTCTTCGTAACTTTTGATCAGTTCTTCATGCAGCTCCGGATTGTTCCAGCCCCTTTCGATTCCCAAACCCGCACCCCAGGGCATGGCACAGTCCAGCCCGTATTTTTTGAGAACCGGCCATTCTTCCGGTCCGGCCAACTCTATAGATTTTAAACCGATTTCTACCGCAGCCTTGCACAGGTCCTCGAATGCAATATCATTGTAACACCACCGGCATACGGAATGGTTGACGTTGCCCTTTAGGGCATCCGGAAGCTGTCTCTCAGCAGCCAGGAGCCGTTGGGATAGTCCCGGTGCCAGCATGCCAGCCAGGCCTACACCGGCCATTTTCTTCAATGTGCGTCTTCTAGGGTTATTTTCTTTTTGGTTCATATATAGTATACTAATTTTAAGATTGTTTCTTAAGGGACATCAGGTAGCTCACCAGATCTACCAGTTCCTGGGTACTCATTGTCTTTTCTAATCCGGCAGGCATCATCGAGTTTTCCATTTGTTCTATGCTTTTCATTTCGCTGGTTTTAATGGGGACTGTGCTACCTCCCGGTAATTTCAGATCAATATCTGTTTCCGTTTGGCTGGCGATTATTCCTCCCAGACTACTGCCGTCTTTCATTTGTATTAGGTACCCTTCGTAGCCAAAGCTAATGCCTGCATCCGGGTGAAGAATGGATATGAATTGGGCTTCTTTAGAAAGCTTACTGCCTATTTCGGAAAGTTTGGGGCCAAAGTCCATCCCCATATCGCCTACCTGGTGACACACCGCGCAATTGTTTTTGAATACGACCAATCCTTTTTCTATGCTTCCTTCCATAGCGAGCAGCTCTTTCATAGGAGGTAGTGGGTTTTCTTCACTGGCGGTAGCATCCAGATAGGTGGCCGCTTCAGCACGAACGCTTTTCCTCCAGGCACGACTCACCCCCGTAACCGCCGACGGAATTAGATTTTCCGGAAGCTTTTCATTTTCCAATAATGCCAAAACCCTGTCTTCACCACCATAACTACCCCCTATCGCAGCAGTGGCATCTTTGCGAACGGAAAGCGGCAGGGAGCTGTCAAATGCCATTTTTTCTAACAGATCCAGTGATTCCGCACTACCGATCCCTCGCAACACTGCAAACATGGCGTGAATCTTATCATCTTCTTCACTATAAAGCACCTCTTGTACACTGTTCAGGCCCCCTTGCCGGAGCAAAAGGGTCGCAGCAGATTTTCCAAGGGTATTGTCGCTTTCTTCCAATGCCATTTGTAACAGCCGTGGATTTTCGGATTTAACTTCGAACTTCTGTACCAGTTCCAAATAAGCCTCGGTTCCAGCACTTTCATTCAGCGTATTGGTAAGCACAGAGCGAACAGCCGGGGATCTGTCCAGGTATTCCGGGTCCAGGTGGGTTAACACCAGCCTGTTTATTTGTTGTCCCTCCTCCTGATTTTCCTGACGAAGTTGCTCCGCTTCTAACATTTTAATCAGCGCAGCAGACTTCCCTTCTTTATCCGGATTAAAATCAAAGGCCCTGAAATACCGCAGTCTGGTTTCTAGGGGTTCGGAAGTTTCAGAGGCCAGGCTTGCCAAATGGGGAATGGCTTTACCCGTTCTGGATCTCCAGACGATATCCTGATTTTTCTTGCTGCTAATATCCGCTCCGGATTTTTCCATCCAGGCCGAATAAAAACGATCCCACTGACCAGCAGCCCCAATTCCCAACGCTTCCAAATACCAGCGGTCTTCCCCATCGTGTTGTTGGGCTAATGCTGCCCAAAGCTCCGGGGCTTTGGGTGAATTCATGCCTCTTAAAGCAATAGCCACCTCTCTTCGCACCTGCGCATCTGAATCCTGTACCAGGGTTTCCAGGTAGGGTAGTAGGTCCAGGTTATGCTGGCGGGCGGCTCGGATACCCGAAATCCGAAGATCGGGGTTTGGGTGGCGAATAGCTTCCTGAATGTATTTTTTATCCAATCTCGCTAAAAGCCAAAATGTCCTGGCCTTGAAACGCGGATTTTCATGCTCGTAAAAGATGTTTTCCAATGCCGGCCTGGCATCGGGTCCCATGGCCTCCAGGCTTTTCCATGCCTGATAGCGCAGGGAGAGGTTGGGATTTAACAATGCTTTCACGGCTCCATTTGGGGAGTTAATGTCCGCCTCGGGAACCTCATAGGGGGTATCTGGTGTGGAAATCCGGAAAATACGACCTCTATTCAGGTCGCCCACCTGATGGCCTCCCACTCCGGGATCGTACCAGTCCGAAACCATCAGCGATCCATCCGGTGCGACGCATACGTCGGATGGCCGGAACCACTGATCTTTGTCGCCTTCCATCAGGTTGATGATGGAGGCTTTGTAGCCTGCCCCCTCTTTTTCTACCGGATACGCCCGGACCACATTCGGTCCCGCATCCGTGTGGATCATCTGATTCTGAAATGCTTCGGGTAGTGCATTCCCTTCGTATACCACCATGCCGGTAGGCGATCCCGCTCCGGTTTGTAGCAAATTGGGGACCACCCCAGGGTCGTTTAAGTGCCAGTGTTGTAAGGGGACTTCTTTTTCCTTATTGGTGCGATTGGCTCTCCAGCCCGCTCCGGTCATTTCATCCTTGTAGCCAAAATTGCCGTATTCCATGACGTAATTGATGCGGACTCCTTTGTTTCCATCATCGTCGTTGTCGGACTGCCACATGGTGCCGTACGAGTCGAGTGCTACTTCGTAGTTGTTCCGGAAATTTTGTCCCAGTACTTCAATATTGGAAAAATCCGCATCGCAGCGAAAAACCAGTCCTTCTTTGTAATTCCCGGCATCAATAAGCTTCCCGTTGGCATCTTTCAGGGTTTGTCCGTTCTTATCCTGAATGGTCCCACCAGAATTACCAAAATTAAAATAAAACTTACCATCCGGGCCAAAAACAAACGCATGCATCCCATGGTCATGCTGCTCCCCGCCAACACCTTTAAAAATAACTTCCTTTTTATCCGCTTTATCGTCGCCATCCGTGTCGGTCAATAACCACACGTAGGGACTTTGAGAAACAATGGCCTGATGGCCCATGACCCATATTCCCAAGGGGGCATTCAGTTCCGGGTCCTGGTAAAACACCGTACTTTTGTCCGCTTTCCCGTCACCGTTACTGTCTTCCAGGATTAAAATCCGATCCCCTTCTCCCTTGGTTTCGTTTCCAGTGATATCCGGACGGTAATTGTATGCTTCGCAAACCCACACCCTTCCTTTGTGATCAATGTCAATATTGGTAGGGTTGGTGATCATTGGTTCGGAGGCAAAGAGACTGGCTTCCAGGCTCTCGTTGACCTTGATTCCAAGAAGGGCATTCTCAGGGTTTCGCTTCTCCTCTTCACTTAATTGATCGAAGGGATGAACAGCGGTCGTTTCGGATGCTTCCTCACAGGAAAAGCTGATAATCAAAAGCAATAGGAGTGATTTCAGCTTGTTTGATTGAATTATTTTGGGCATGATGTTGCAGGTATGGGCATTCATTGGTTAATTATTCGTTGAATAAACAGAAAATTCCGATATTATTCCAATTATTTAACTGTTTTTTTGACAGTTATCACTGGTGCAGGGTAAGCTTACAGGTGGTTTGGGGAGCCCGTTCTCCGGCACAAAGTAGCCTGTTCCTTTATCCTAAGGGTATATTTGTGTAGGGGTGTTTACAAAAAATACGGACGATGAGTATAAACAGAAGAAAATTTATCCAACAATCAGCCCTGGCATCCAGCCTGTTGGCGATGGGTCCATTTACTAGCTATGGTAATGAAACCACTTCTAAGGTTCGGGTAGGAATTGTTGGCGGCAGGTTCGGAGCCACTTTTCAGTTTCACGAACACCCGGACTGCATCGTAGAGGCGGTCAGTGATTTGCGGGAGGATCGGCGGAACCATTTGATGAAAACCTACGCATGTCAAAAAAGCTATCCTTCCCTGAAGCAACTGCTGACCGATCCCAAGGTAGATGCGGTTTTTTTGGCGACTCCGGCTCCCGACCATGCGGACCACATTATCGAAAGCCTTTCGGCGGGGAAGCATGTACTGTGCGCAGTGCCGCTGGCCATGAACATTGACGAATGTAACCGGGTAAAAGAGGCGGTGTTGTCCTCCGGAAAGGTTTTTATGATGGCGGAAACAACGACTTTTATGCAAGGCACCATTACCGCCAGGAAATTCTATCAGGAAGGGAAATTTGGCGAAATTTTCAGTGCGGCTGCCGAATACAATCATCCCGGGCTGGAAATCCTGTGGTTTGAAAACGGCGAACCTACCTGGAGACATGGACTACCTCCCATGCATTATCCTACGCATTGCACCGCATTTTTAATCAGCGTGACGGGTGAGCGGTTAAAAAAAGTAAGTTGCCTTGGCTGGGGTGAAGGGGATGGCTTACTGAAAGGCAACCCTTACCATAACCCATTTTGGAACGAAACGGCATTTTTCCATACGGACCGGAACCATCCTTTCCGGGTGGAAGTGAACTGGAAAGGTGCCTTGAGAAACGCTGAAAGAGGGGAGTGGCGAGGAGAGAAAATGAGTTTGTATTTACCCACCGGACACGTAGGGGCCGGTACCATAATCAGGGAAGAAAGTGAAGAAGGAAAGGACGATGCCGGTTTTGTCCATACTAAAAATAACGTAGAAGCATTCGAGTTCCCAAATTGGTGGAAAACCGATCTTTTGCCGGAACCGCTGCGACACAATAGCGGACACGACGGGTCTCACACCTTCATTACCCACGAATTTATTCAGGCGATTCTGGAAAACAGGTCGCCAATGGTGGATATCTATGAGGCATTGGCCTACACTGTACCAGGGATTGTTGCGCATCAATCAGCTTTGAACGGAGGGGAACAGCTTCTTATTCCGGATTATGACGATTGAGATTTTCCAGCCGATACAAGTAGGCAGGAATAAACTCTTCCAGGCTGCGAACAGGAGTTTGCATCCCTAAAAAAGAGGCCGCTTTTGTTAAAATGGCTTCTTTTTTCATTCCGGATTTGCGCATGGATCGGATGGCAAGGGCTCCCGCTGATTTGGATAATTTTCGCTTACCTTCCATGAGTAGGGGATGATGAAAAAAGGTAGTATTACTCAGGGGATCACCCGGCAGCAGGGAAGAAAGGTACGATTGGGCACAAGATGACTCCCACAAATCCTGACCTCTGACAATAAAATCAATGCCGTAATGGTGATCATCGGCCAAGGAGGTTAACTGATAAGCCGGGTCACCGTCTTTTTTTTTAACGATAAAAAAGTTCATGGAGTCGGGCATCCGGTAGCCCTGCCTGGCTTCGGGATACTGCTTCATGGAAAGGGGACTGTCCCCGGTAGTTTTTAGTCTCCAGGCTACCCCCTGCGCTGACAAGGGGATATTTTTTGTCCGGCATTGCCCGCCGTACCAGCCCTTTGGATGGCTTTCCCGGATATCTTTTCGGGAGCAGTTGCAAGCGAAAACGAGTTGATTGGAGGCAAGTTCATCCAGGAGTTGCCGGTAATGGGGCAATCGGTGAATTTGAGAATGGTTTTGTTGCAAATCAGAAAGGGACCTTGGTCCTTCGTCATATGGGATTTCCAGAAAATCCAGTGTATCGAAAATATCCTGGACGTAATCTGCCTTCATTCTCTTTTGATCCAAATCGTCAATCCGGAGTAGGATTTTTGCCTGGTGTTTTTTCGCCAAACTGACGGTGATGAGGAAAGAAATCACGTTTCCCAGGTGTAGCAATCCACTTGGCGTAGGAGCAAGTCTGGTTTTCCGGAGATACATTTTGAATTAGAGGTCGTCTGGTTCAGATTCCGGAAGTGGGGCTGGGATAAAACGCGCAAAGAGTTCTTCCTTGTACCATCCTTCTTTTTTTACTTTTTGAATGATTTCCCGATGAGCCGACTGGTACGCAAAGGCTTCCATTTTTTGCTGGCTTTTCCAATAGCTGAAGGTAGCCTGTTCTATCGCTGGCCATTCTCCAATGCCTTTGGTGAAAAGCAAGCCGTCGGCACCTTCCGCTGATCGACTGCTTTTGGGCACAAAGGATAGAAACCGCAGGATTTTATGGAATTTTACCCGGGCTCTGGTGATGACCATCACGGGGCCCTCGGTCTTCACTTCTCTTACGGCAAAGGGTTGCATTCCATTCCAGCTCCCATGAGCCTGTATGCAGTGCATCCAATAAGTAAAATTACTTTTACATTGCTGGTTAAACCGCTGGTATATTTCAGATTCCGTATAGTTTTTTGCAAAGGCTGCGCTTTTCCATACCAATAACAAGGCATAGGTTTTGAAATCCGGGCGAATAGAAAACCCAAATCCTCCGCCTGTGCCCATGAGTTTATAAAATTTAAGCCCGGAGGTCTGTTTTAGTGGTGCCATTGCCAATTGCATTTGGTTAAAGGCCCACCAGCGATTCCACCTGGGATATTCAAAAAAAGTCAGAGATACGATTTCTTGGTTATCACTCATTGCTACAAATATAAACATCAGGATGAATTTATCCTTTCATTGCTGGCAAAGTCAACCGAATGAACAGCCCTTCCCCTTCTAAAAATCAATCGAAAACCTTTTTTATGATCACCCGGATTAATAAGATGGCCAAGGCGATGGTAGTCCCTGCAATAACGAATTCCATAAGTAATTATGTTTTAGGTGGCTAAGAAGTAGAAATGGAAACCAACAAAAAATGAAAATGGACGGGTATTCCGTTCCAAATCAAACCTTGTCAACAAAATAAACCGGATCGGGGGGGATAAAGTTTTATTTCCACGCAACAAAAAGATAAGGGAATGATACCAAAAACCTACCGCTTCTCCCTTACCTTTGCAGGCTGTTGAGAAAATATGGTAAAATTAAAAACGAGACGACTTTCTGCCGGGGCTTTCTTTTTTCTGACAGGCTTGTGTTTTTCTTCCTGGGCATCCCGTATACCGGATTTTCAGGATAAATTTCAACTAAGCGAAGGACAGTTGGGCTCGGTTTTATTGGGCCTGCCACTTGGTTCTTTATTGGCACTGCCCTTAGCCGCCTGGGCCGTATTCCGGTTTGGGAGCAAGTGGGTGATTCTGGCCGGGATGTCTTTTTACATATTGTTTCTGGTGGGAATAGGCTTTTCTCCGGATGCGGTAATTCTCGCCCTGATGGTATTTGTTTTTGGTATGATGGGGAATATGATGAATATTTCCTTAAACACCCAGGCACTGGGAATTGAAAAGGATTATGGCAGAAATATTTTAAGTTCCTTTCACGGCTTATGGAGCCTGGCGGGCTTTATCGGGGCAGGAATAGGGGCTTTGATGGTGTATTTTGACCTTAGTCCGAGGGACCATTACCTGATTATTCTCTTGCTGGGAGCAGGTATGCTGTTTTATTTTGAAAAGGGGATCCTCCCGGATGGAGGTAAAAAAGAAACCGGCGGAGGTGGATTCGTCTGGAAGAAACCTAACAAGACGCTAGCCAACCTGGGCATGGTGGGTTTCTGTGGAATGATGTGTGAAGGCTGCATGTTTGACTGGTCGGGTGTGTACATGGCAAAGGAAGTGGGCGCTTCGGCGGCCTGGGTACCCAGCGGTTATGTGGCCTATATGGGAGCCATGGCACTGGGTCGGTTTTTGGCAGATAAATTTGCCAACCGGTTTGGGAAAACGATGGTATTGCAAGTATCAGGGCTTCTGGTTTTTTCAGGATTACTACTATCGGTGCTTTTCCCCTTTATTTGGGTAGTAATTCCGTCTTTTATGATGGTGGGTTTTGGAGCAGCTGCGGTGGTTCCACTCACCTATAGTCTCGCAGGGAATGCTTCTGGCTATGCTCCCGGATTGGCGATTGCCATGGTGTCCACCATCTCTTACTTCGGGTTCCTGCTGGGACCACCACTCATCGGTTTCGTAGCGGAATTGATTGGATTGAAAGGTTCGTTTGCATTGATGGCCCTGGTAGGGCTGATGATCCCTTTTTGGGTAAGGGTGGGAAGACAAGATTTTGCCCAGGCAAAACCCTGATGGAATATCGAAGTCGGTTTACATTCCACTTTATTGGTTTTCAAAATTTTTTCCTTATTTTTACCAAAATTTAATACCATACCAAATTGGTAGGTTTTATAGAATTAATAGAGAAGCAACATGCAGGAATCATTGGTTTCAAAAAAAGTATATTCGAAAGAAGAAATAAAGGAGTTGAATGCCCGGTACCGAAACTTAAGCGTAAATGAGCGGGTGCTTCAGCTTTACGAGGATTTTGACGAAAAGGAGGTCATGCTGACCAGTTCTTTTGCAGCTACATCCGCCTTGCTCCTGAGTGTTTTTTCCAAATGTAATCCCAATCAGAAAATTTACTTTATTGATACCGGATATCATTTTCCTGAAACGCTGGAATACAAGAAAAAACTCACCGAGCTCTACGGATTGAATGTCGCCTCGGTCAGTGCAGGGAGAGAAGATCACGAATATACGACCACTAACCAAACCTGGAAAACGGATCCCGAACTGTGTTGCTCCATCAACAAGGTGAAGCCGCTGGAGTTAATCAAAAGCCGGTTTTCCGTATGGGTTTCCGGATTGATGAGTTGGCAAAGTGATCATCGGGCTACCCTGGATATTTTTGAAGAAAGAGGCGGAATACTCAAGTTCTATCCGCTTTTGGATGTGACAGAGGAGGAAAGGGATCAGTATATTAAGGAGCATCAATTGCCCTTTCACCCCTTAATCGCGTTTGGATACCATTCCATTGGTTGCAAGCATTGTACGGTGCCGGGAGAAGATCGGAGTGGAAGGTGGAATAACAGTCCGAAGACCGAATGCGGGTTACACCTTTAATTGAAGGAGGTTTTTAGGCTCCATCCCTGTAAATTAAACGTTCATTTGACACAAAACCCATCCGATTGTTGGATGGGTTTTCCTTTTTCTATATTTTTCGTCCGCAAAAAAACTAACCCTTATGAGAGGAACTTCTATTTTATTCGTTGTATTGCTGATTGCCCTGGCATGTAAACCCGAAAAAAAGGTCGAAATTATCGAATCAACTACTTCTGCTTCACTGGATTCGCTGAGCCAGGCACTGGGCTGGCCGGGTGAGTTGGCAGTGCAGGCATTTTCCGGTCCGGATTTGACCCCAAGCCCCGCTTGTCTGGCCGTTTCCCCTTATGGTGAAGTGTACGTTGGAGTAGATGCCATCGGATCTTTGGGAAAAACGCCCGGAAAAGGAAGGATTGTCAAGCTCATTGACAAGGACAACGATGGCGAGGCGGACGAACACACCGTTTTTGCCGAAGTAGACAATCCGCGTGGAATTATTCCGCTGGGTGATAAGCTTTACGTGTTGCACACGGTTTTTTCACTGGAAGACAGCCTGGCCACAGGGATGGATCTGGTGGTTTTCGAGGATGCAAATGGAGACGGCGTTGCCGATGGTCCCTCTGAACCGCTGATTCAGCATATCAGTTCGCCCAAGTTTCTTCAAGGAAGGGGTACGGATCATGCGACGAACGGCATTCGCCTGGGAATTGACGGCTGGATCT
The DNA here is from genome assembly GCF_010119245.1 of Cyclobacterium salsum. Lineage (GTDB taxonomy): Bacteria > Bacteroidota > Bacteroidia > Cytophagales > Cyclobacteriaceae > Cyclobacterium > Cyclobacterium salsum. The sequence continues at coordinate 275,120 of NZ_WNKG01000008.1, read as the reverse complement.
ACATAGCGGTAGGGGATTTTGGATTTCATGGCGCGGTGGACCGGGAAGGTACGGAGATGACCATGCTCGGCGGCGGCATTTTGAGAGTGCGGCCTGATGGTACCGAAATGGAAGTATATACCCATGGCTTGAGGAATATTTACGATGTGGCCATCGACCCCTATATGAATATGTTTACCAGGGGAAATACCAATGATGGAGGGGGCTGGAACATTCGGTTTATCCACCAGATTCAAACCGGCGAATACGGATACCCGGTTTTATTCAAAAACTTCACCGAAGAGATTATACCAGCTCTGGTGGATGTAGGAGGAGGATCGGGTACAGGAGCACTGTTTATCGACGACAACCGCTGGCCAGAGAAGTATAATAAAGTGCCGATGATGGCGGACTGGGGAAGAAACCAACTGTACATTCACCGGGTGACCACCGATGGCCCTTCTTATACCCAAGAGGAAGAGGAGTTTTTTAAACTGCCGCAAATCACCGATCTGGACATTGACGGAACCGGACGAATGTTTATGGCCGCCTGGGATGGCGCGGGGTATTCGGGTAATGACGAGAAGGGATTTGTGGTACGTGTAGTACCCAAAGTCTGGGAATACAGCGAAATGCCAGATCTGAATGCGGCCGATATAGATGACCTGATAGATTTATTGAAAGAAGAAAGTGCCACCATCCGACTGTATGCACAGCAGGAGTTGGTCAGCAGGGGGAGTTCAGAAGCAGCGGGCGAAGCGTTAGATTTAGCGAAAAGCTCAGGGGAACCGCTGTATGCGCGGGTAGCCGCCATGTATGCTTTTTCGCAGCTAAGAGGTGCGGAAGGCGTAGCAGAGATGATGGCGTTGATGGATGATGCCGAAATGAAGGAGCATGCCATCCGCGCAATTACCGATCGGGCTGCCTATTTGGAAAACCTCACCACCGGACCTTTTGTAGAAGCGATGAATGATCCGTCTCCCAGGGTACGGGCGGCTGCGATCATTGCCTTGGGAAGGATAGGAAATAAGGAAGCGATTCCTCATTTATTGGAAGTAGAGGTTCCCAATTCATTCCAGGCTCCCGAATTGGGTGAGGAGGGACCCCATGCCAGCCCGAATTCGGAAATTATTTTACCACACTTGGCTGTCAGGGCATTGGTAGCGCTGGAGGCTGACCAAGAAATATTGGAAGAAGTGGGATCAGGAAATTCGGACCTGGCACTTTGGACCTTGCGTTATATGCATACCCCTGCTGCTGTATCCGGATTAATTTCCAGGTATAATGGTTCAGGGACGGAAAGTATGGAATTAAAGCGGAGCATTCTCGCTACCCTTGCCAGGCTGTACACCAAGGAGGCTCCTTACGACGGCTCCTGGTGGTGGGGAACCCGTCCGGACACCCATGGACCCTACTATAAATCGGTGTTGTGGTCGGCTTCTCCCGAGATTAAGGCATTATTCCAACAGCTTTGGGATACCGGAAGCAGAAGTGATAAGGATTACATTGCCATGCTGAATCAAAAAAACCGGATGGGCATCCTTGAATTTGGAGGGGACTATTCGGTGACGGAGGTGTTGGAAGAACCAGAAGTAGATCTGGAAGAAATCAAAAACCAGCAAGGGCAGATTGGAGAATCCTCCATAGAAGATATTTTATTGGCCATGCAGGAGATAGCCGGAGAAGCCGTTAAGGGCAAAGCTATTTTCGAGCAACAGGGCTGCAAAGCTTGCCATAGTGTAGAAGCAGGGGAGCAGATGAAAGGGCCTTTTATGGGGCAGATAGGAAGCATCATGACCCGGGAACAAATAGCAGAATCCATACTCAAGCCGAACGCATCCATTTCTCAAGGATTTGCTACGGTGATGATCCAAACCAAGGATGATAAATCTTATGTGGGGTTTGTGACGGAAGAAAGTGCAGACCGGATCGTTATTCGCAACATTGCAGGTCAGGCGTTTACCCTTGCTGCCGATAATGTAAAGGAGCGTACGGAAATGGAGAATTCCATGATGCCCGCAGGATTGGCTAACTCCCTTTCTTATGAGGAGTTTGCATCGCTGATTACCTACCTCTCGGAACAGAAATAACGATTTCAGTCTATTACATAGATAAGTAATTGCTAACCAAAAAAAGGCCTGCTTGGAAACAAGCGGGCCTTTTATTTGTCTTTAACGGCTCAGGCTTTTCTTAATTTTACTAAACCATGACGGCCCGTTTTCTGCCTTTTGTTTATTATTGAAATGATCGTCCCCAATCAAAAGGGCTAGTGGCTGAAGGGGCAGGTAACTTTCACAGATTACTTTTAACATTGCCGCAAATGGAAGAAACAGAACCATCCCCGCTACTCCCCAAACCGAGGCGCCCACGATGAGACTAAGAATGGCGGCAAAGGCATTTACGTTCACACTGTTTCCGACAATTTTGGGACTCAGAAAATTACTTTCGATCACCTGAACAAGCCAGAACATTCCAGCCACCGCCAGGGGTACCCAAAGCTCATCCGAGGATATGAAACCGTAAAGAACCGGAATACTGGCCCCAATGGTGGTCCCGATATAGGGAATAATGGAGAGCGTAGCCGCCAGGAAACCAAATAGGAAGGGATTGTCCAATCCAATGATCCATAAGCCGGTACTATTGGCCAGCCCGAGGATTAGAATCAGCGTCAGCATGCCGGAAAGGTATTTTTGTCCTACCAGTTGGATTTTTTTCAGCATTTTTAGGTACTGGTTTTCATTATCTTCCGACGCAAATTTTTTGAAAGCGCTGACCAGGCTCTTTTTGTAAATCAGAAAAAGGAAGGTGTAGATAATCATGGTGAAAATGCCTGTCAGAAAACTGGCGGTATTGCTAAAGGTTTTTCCCAATAATCCGGCGGCTCCTTCTTTTATCCAGGCTTTTCCGTCTTCCAGAAGCTGATCTTTATCGAAATTGCCCAGAAAGCTGAGGTTTTCATTGACGAATACCACTGAATCGGTAAATATAATCATCAGTTTATCACCGAAATCGGTCAATTGATCTGAAAGCGAGAGGATTTCGGCAGAAAAAAATGTCAACACACCAATGATAACCAGAAAAAACCCCAGCAATACGGTAAAGGCAGCACCAATATTCCCAAATTTTACTTGTAACCTTTTGTGTAGGGGATGTAAAATAAAGGATAGGAGCAAGGCCAAACTCAGGGGAATGAGGATAGATTTGGCGATCACCATGATGGCGATGACCAAAGCAGCGAAGGCCAGTGTGAAAAACAAATCTCGAAAAGATAATTGCATAGGGCTAAGTTGAAAATGGCAGTTTTCGAATAATTAATGGACTGCGTTGACGCTTAAGAAGAGAAATTCACAGTCCGGTACAATGAGTTTTTTCGTAACAGAAATCAAAAGATGTGTTTTGTCGATAATCACTTCATCGAATGGTAGCTGAAATTTTATCATAAGATAAAGAAAAATAATGGGAACTTATTACCGGTTCGGGCAACTGTCAGTCAAAAAGCCTTTTCCATGTTGTCCTTTTTTAAGCGAGCGGAAATTTGACAAAACGTTATTTTTTTCTGTATGGTGTGGATTATTTTTGGTTAGGGGTTAAAATAATGTAAACATGTGTATCTTTAAATTTTTAAAGCATTTTTGGCCATGCTCTTCAATTCTTTTCTATTCCTTTTCGTTTTTTTACCAATTGTTCTTTTAGGATTCTACGGTTTAGGTTCAAAAACAAAGCCTTCTGCCATCGTAACTTGGTTGTTTGTAAGTTCAGTCGTATTTTATGGCTGGTGGAAGCCTATGTATTTGATTCTCATAGGACTATCCATCTTTTTTAATTTTTTTATCAGCAAGCCGGTAGCGAGCGGGAAAAGGCGGTTTTTAGTTGCCGGTATAGCGGTTAATCTCCTGATCCTATTTTTTTACAAATATGCGGATTTCGTGATATTTAATGTCAATGTGATTTCCGGGGAATCCTTTTCTTACCTGGACTGGGCACTGCCATTAGGGATTTCTTTTTATACTTTTCAGCAAATAGCTTATTTGGTGGATTCCTATAAAGGGATCGCAGCCAAAACCAATTTCTTTTCCTACGGATTATTCGTTTCATTTTTCCCTCAACTTATTGCGGGTCCCATCGTGCATCACAAAGAAATGATGCCTCAGTTCAGGAATCCGTTACTAACCCAAATCAATTACCAGAATCTCTCCAGGGGTTTTTTTATTTTAATGATGGGGCTGGCCAAAAAAATCATTTTGGCAGATACCTTTGGGGTAATCGCAAATAATGGGTATGCCCATATTGAATTGTTGGGGATTCAGGAAGCCTGGATCACTTCCCTGGCCTATTCCCTGCAATTGTATTTTGATTTTAGTGGCTATTCCTCCATGGCCATAGGACTCGGGCTGCTTTTAAATATTCAGCTGCCTCAGAACTTCAATTCCCCATACCGATCAGCTACCATTCAGGAATTCTGGAGGAATTGGCACATCACCCTCAGCCGCTTTTTGCGGGATTACATATACATCCCGTTGGGCGGAAATAAAATAAGTCCGGGAAGAACGAATGTTAACTTGATGGTAACCTTTCTCCTGGGAGGGATTTGGCACGGAGCCGGATGGACCTTTATTATCTGGGGTATGCTACATGGCTCGGCCTTGGTGGTTCATCGGCAATGGAAGAAAACGGGATTGGCGATACCAAGAATCCCTGCCATTCTGGTTACCTTTTTATTTGTAAACATTACCTGGGTCTTTTTTAGGGCTGAAAATCTTCAGGATGCCAGCAACCTTCTTATGGCCATGTTCCATTTTACCAAAACTGCTCCCCCGGATTTTCACCTGGTCAGCAATCTGTATAATGCTCCCATCTGGGCCGCCGGGGTGTTGCTTCTTTTTTTGCCCAACGATATGCAACTTGGCAGCCGGATTCAACCAACCCTCAAATACGGGTTGATGACCGTCTTTTTATTCGTCCTAAACCTGATATTCCTGAACTCGATTGTTCAAAATGATTTTCTATATTTCGATTTCTAGTGATCTATGAATAGGGAATTTAATCGATATTTTAAACGTGTCCTTTCCACTTGCTTTTTAGCCGCAATTGGCTTGGTCTTAGTAAATACCTGGCTGGATGTTTTTGGCGTTTTTGGGATAGCGAAAAACACCCGCGTGTACGGGGAAGAGCGGGTATCCAAATACCTGATGACATTTCAGTACGTTCCGGAAAATTTCGATGGCATTATTCTGGGCCCCTCGCTGTCGGCAAATATCAACCCGGAGTCCATCAAAGAGATCCGTTATTTCAATGCCAGCCTGATGGGTGCCAGGATTCAAACGATGATCCCCCTACTTGAAAACGTGCTGGCATCGGAGCATCAAATGAAGCGAGCCTGGGTATGTATCCATCCCTACATGACCCAAAGCAATGAAAAAGAAGCCAGCCAGATAATGACTCCCAGCGCCTATTGGACAGCCTTTGGGTCCATTCATCTGCTCCGCGTATATGGGTTTGCCTTGATTAGGTGGATGAATTTGGCTCCCAACAAATACCCGTCGGACCAATACCTGGAGAATGGAACGAATAAATTTGAGCCGCTATTCAGGGTGCCCGATGTAGCTGCTAAAATCGAAGAGGAGAAAGCCCTGCTTCATTCGGAAGATTTTGAGATTACGCCTATTTCGGAAGCTTCATTAAAGGAACTGTGGCGATTGCTGGAAGCTAACCAGATTCAAACCACCGTTTATTTTCATCCGGTTCCCTTGCCCATCTATGAGGATCACAAGAAATCGTTTTCGCACTATTGGGAGCAGGTAAAATCGACTTATTCCGGAAAGAGTCCCCTGATTACTTTTGAAAATTTTAACCGTGCCGATTTCTCCTTTTTTACCGGAGACCTTTCCAATTACATCGATCACGGTCATCTGAGTGAGAAAGGCCAACAATTACTACTAAAAGAATTAACTCGGGAATAAGATTTTTACAACATGGCTCAATGATTGTGTGTTTAAAATAAAAAAATGAGGCACCCTAGCTGCCCATTTAAATTTTTGAAAAGAATAATTTAAATAGACCGAATGAAAATGTTGAAGATAGCACAGGTTTTATTGGTAGCCATTTTGATGGCCGGTTGTACGGCAGCCGAGGTCAACCGCTTTATCCAAGGGGCTACTGAAGCCAGCCTGACCGAGCAGGATGTGGGAAATGGCTTGAAAGAAGCCCTTGTCAAGGGCATTTCTACCGGGGCAGATCAGGCATCTCGTGAGGATGGGTTTTTCAAAAATGATCTGATTCGCATCGCCTTACCGGAGGATGTGCAGCGGGTGGAGAGCACCTTACGAAGGATCGGCCTGGGCACGGAAGTAGACCGGGTACTTTTGACCATCAACCGGGGGGCAGAAAATGCCGCCATTGAAGCAAAGCCCATCTTTATTGAGGCGATTCGGCAGCTTACCGTGCAGGATGCCTGGAATATTCTGAGGGGAGACGATGATGCGGCCACGCAATACCTGCAAGGGCAAACCACCGAAAAACTAACCGAACTGTTTGAACCCCATATTCAAAAATCGCTGGAGCAGGTAGGTGCCACGCGGTATTACGGGGATTTGGTAAGTTCGTATAATAATTTCCCCACGACCTCCCGTAAGCTGGATCCGGACCTAAAGGCCTATGTGACCGACAGAGCCATTTCCGGATTGTTTACCTTGATAGCGCAGGAAGAGAAAGCCATTCGTGAAAACCCAGCCGAAAGGAGCACGGCGTTATTACGTAGGGTTTTTGCCGCGCAGGATAATTGATTTTTCATTTTCAGGACACTGAAACCGTTGTCAATCAATAAAAATTGTACTAAAAATTTGGAGTAAATTATTTTTTTCTTAATTTAAGACATGGAAGGTATTTCCTACGTTTTTCAATAGGAAATCCCGTTGTCAAATGCTTTTTAGGCATCCGGTATTTTCATGACCTGTGGAGGTTGAGCCCTTGTCGTGAAGGTCTTTCAATTAATTTTACGAATCATTTTCATTCTTTAAAATCCGGTTTTATAAAACCAACTGAGCCGGATTTTTTGCCGATAGGTGGCGTTTTTCTTCTGCATCCTACTGTAGTGCCAGTATTGCTTATCGGTTGTCGATTTCTATAAAGCATGAGGGCAGTCCATCTGCCTTTATCAATCTGTTTTATTTATTCACAAAAATCGATTAGCTATGAATAGCAATTCATGGGCAATGGTGATTTTTTGTATCACCATCTGCTGCCAGCTTCAGGCGCAGGGACCTGCCGAAGTCGCGAATAAGTTAAGCCCTAAATCCCAACAAAAAACACCTAATGTGGCGGCTATGGAAAAATTTGGTGATTATCCGGTAAACTTATATACCGGGCTGCCCGATATTTCTGTACCTATTCTTGAGGTGAAGAGTGGACCCTTACATTTACCCATACGGTTGAGTTACCACGCTTCTGGCATTAAATATTCCGATCAGGCCAGTTGGGTAGGGCTTGGCTGGTCGCTAATGGCAGGAGGCTTTATTTCCCGCAATGTCAACAATAAGCCGGATGAAACCAGTTTTCTCCGCAATATCAACAATTACGAGGTTCCCAATACACCCGACTGCAGTTTTTACGAATACAAAAAGATGTCCGTGGATCTCATTGATCGGGAGGCGGATCTGTTTTCCTACCAGGTGCCTGGGCACAGCGGAAAGTTTTACCTGAGGCAAGGAGGGACAGATCCTTTTTTGATTCCCAACCTTCCCCTGAAAATATCCTATACGGAGAACCTTGACCAATTCGAGATGCTGGATGAGAACGGTATCCGTTATCGTTTTGGCAAAGGTAGTAATGAGGACCGGGCAACTGAATACATTACTTCGGGCGGATCGGAGGGATATGTTTCTACTTGGTATTTGATGGAAATATCGGCTCCTGATACGGACGATTTTATTTCGTTTTCTTACCAGAATGTAGGGAAATTCCATCAACAGGCGGTAAACAATCGTGTAACCCTTTTGGATGACTGTACTTTCTTGGCCAATAACGACCTGGACTGTCCTAATCTGGATACCAATATTTCCACCCTGTATTCAAACACGTCGGCTACCCAACTGGGGATATCCGAAGTCAGGTTTAAAACCGGAATGGTTAAATTTATTTTGGGCTCCAAAAGGCTGGACCAACCCGGGCTTAACCATCTGGACCGAATAGAGGTATATGAAAAAGCTGGCAACGACTATTTGTTGTTGAAGCAGGTTGAATTTGACCTGGATGAATATTTTCAGAATAATAACCGCAGTGAAAACTATCGATTAAAACTGGACGGCCTGCTGATAAAAGATGGCGCAAATACGCTGATCAATCAGTATAGCTTTGCTTATTACACAGATAGCTTTTCCTGGGACCAGGCCAATAACAGCTTTAGAATTGATAATTTTGGTTTTTTCAATAACAAACCCAATGCCGACCTGATACCCCCTACCGAGGTAGATTTAACAACCGGATATACGGTTTATTTTGGTTCGGCAGATAGAGACACGGATACCACTTACCTGAAAGAAGGTACCCTGAAAAGAATCACCTATCCCACCGGCGGATTTTCAGAGTTTGATTTTGAACCACATCAGTACCGCATTCTGGATAAGGTACATTATGCCGGTGGGCTAAGGGTAAAGAATGTCAGGACGTTCACAGGTACAGACACGCTAATAAAAACCTATGCCTACGGTGGTCATGGGCCGGGAAGCGGGTATAAGAATTTCACATTGGATAAGTTTCTTTATTCAAATACAAGGTATTTTAAAACAGGAACCAGCACATCCTCATTGCGGTATAGAAGCAGGATGTACTTTTCAGATGCGGTGACGGGAAGAGGGTATGAGGAATGCCCTGTAGTGTATCCTATCGTGACTGAATACGAAACCGGAGGCCCGGAAAATGGCAAGACGGTTTACGAATTCGATAATAAGCTGCATATACCCGATAAAGTTGTTGGTTATCCTTTTGGTACGTCCACGAAACCCTTTATTAATTCCATGGCCTGGGCAAGGGGGAAATTGACCAAAAAAACCATATACGACGGCAAGGATGAAATTAAGGCGGTTACGTCCATTCAGTACAAGAATTACAGGTCAGACGAGCAACCAATCGGGCAGGGAGTGCATCAATACGTCCATCAGAGTGGTAACTTCAGTCACCCGTATTTCACGATGTGTAGGCAAAATATTATTTTGTACGATGCGTTCGAATACATTATTACTACTCAGAACAAAACTACGGGAGTTTATAAACGGTCGAAAATGGAGGAAAAATTGCTTTCTCCTGGATTTAAAGACTTCACCACTGTCACCGAGTATAAATACCACCCTGATTTTCTGCAGTTGGTTAAGGAAGAAAAACGAACAGATGCAAGCCCGAGATCGACCATCATTGTGAGCCGGTACGTTTCTGACCTTTCAGCTTTTGGACAACAACCGCCCGGACAGGCCTTTGTATATCACCAAATGTTCTTGCAAAACCGGTTGCATATCCCAATAGAAACCTATACAAGTATAAAAGATGGCGAGGAGGGGGAAGAACGGATTATTTCCGGACAAGTAACTACATTCAAAGAATCTTTCCGGGGGACAGGTAGATACAATATAGACGAAGTTTACTTTTTTGAGGCAGTTAACCCGGTGAAAAGGGCCTCCTATTCTCAGGCCAGATTCGATGATGCAGGAAATCTAATAGCAGACGAGCGCTACTGGTCCGGAATTAGAATCGATCGATATGATCGATCAGGGAATGTAATTCAGATGAGCAGAGCAGGTGGGAAGCCATCTGCCTTTCTATATGGAATGGATGGCTCATTTCCTATGGCCATGGTAGAAAATGCCGAAAGAAATCAGATTGCGTTTACTTCATTTGAAAGCGAGGAGAAGGGAGGGTGGACCTATGAAGGTAAAGAAATACCGCTGCCAGAAACGTCTGCCAAAGCAGGTAAAAAGGTTTATTTACTATCAAACGGTCATGTTTCTGGAAGTATTCCGGGTGCAAGTGAAAGCAATGCGTTCAAATTATGTTTTTGGGCCAAAGCCGTCTCAGGAACCCGCAACTGGTCCTTTATGGGTAAGTCAGAAAGCTTAACTACCGAGTGGAAGCTGATAGAGCGGTCTGTTACAAATCCTGCCATTACCATCAAAGGAGAAGGAATCTACATAGACGAGCTAAGGCTTCATCCCGAAGAGGCACAGATGACGACGTTTACTTATGCGCCTTTACGGGGTATAACCAGTGTGTTGGACAGCCGAAATGCGGCCATGTTTTATGAATACGATGCTTTTGGAAGGCTGGCATCCGTCCGTGATCAGGATGGATTTTTGAAAGAATACCACGAATATTCCTATCTGATACCCTGAAGAAACCATGAAACCACTACTATATCTATTTATTTTAGTCAGCATTCCTTTTAGCGCTATAGCTCAAGAAGTAGCTAATGAAGCGGCAATGGCAGGTGCCTGGGAGCTTGACCTTGAATTACAGATACAGGCACTTCAACAGCAAGGGGAAAATAAGTTTACTGCCATGCCCCCGCCTGTTCAGGAAATGTTTTTAGCTTCCCTTGAAACGAGGAAATACATTTTTTACCCGGATGGACACTTTGAGGCCTACTGGCTGTTGGGTGGTAAATCCCAAATGCTCAGCGGAACCTGGAAAACGAAGAATGCTGTTTTGCGCATGTCCCATGAAAACGGACCGGATAGGATTTATAAGCTGTCAAAGACTGGGGAGGTAATAAAACTGGCTTCCACGGGAAATACTGGAAATGTGTTGCAAACGCTATACCTTAAACGAGAAGGGTTATGAAAACGCTTTTTCACTTTTCCCTCGTGCTTTTTGTTTCATTTGGCCGCTTGTTTGGACAGGAAGAAATTACCTCAGTGTCTATCTCCGGTCCTGCATCTATAGCGATCGGCGAGGAAGCCGTTTTTAATGTCGCTTTTTATACAAATCATCGGCGGGTAAATGCGCTGTCAAATGGCAGTTATAACTGGATGCACTCGGGAGGACAGTGTGAGCAATCGGACGTATCTGGGCTAAGCCTGATCTTTGCCGAACCAGGCCATTACGAGGTGTTTTATGGTTACAGCGAATTTGGGAGTTATTTCTACGACAGTAAGGTAGTAGAAGTGAAAAGCCAACGCCCCTGTCCGCAAGCGACTCCATCAGCACCGGAAGTAACCCTTGTCCGCAAAGGAAGGGCAAGACTAATTGCTAACCCGGCTCCCGAAGGGTTTACTTATCGTTGGTATGATTCAGACCAGACTAGAAAAGTGTCGGGGAGAAAACAGTTTCTGACTCCGATGCTTTCCGAAAACAAGACCTACTACCTGGCTTATCAGCACATCAAAACTGGCTGCCTGACAGATAAAATTCCGGTCACGGTAAAAGTACTGGCAGAAAACCGGAATCGGATCAGCAGCTACCGTGCCAGGCACCCCATACAATCTGTCGGTGCCCTACTGGAAAGTTCCCCTGAGTCAATCCATCAAACGAACACCTATTACGACGGAATTGGCAGACAGGAGCAATTGGTAAACGTGAAGGCTACGTCTAAGGGCCAGGATCTTATCACTCCCTTCGCTTACGATGAAGCAGGCAGGCAGACGTTGGAATTCCTTCCCTTTCCTAGTTCAGGGCAGCAAATAGGGCTTTACAGGGAAAATGTGCAGGCATTGCATGGGGATTATTTCCAGCAAGCCTTCAATGATTCTCGGGGCTACCAGGAAACAGCATATGAATTCTCTCCATTAAATAGAATAGCAAAAAAATCAGCTCCAGGGAATGCCTGGAAGATGGGCAGTGGAAATGAACTAAAATTCCACAGAAGATCCAACAGCCTGGAGGATGATGTGAAACGGTTTGAAGTAAATGGAAAGGGGCTTCCGGAATTCCGGGGGGAATGGCAGGAGGGCAGTCTGTGGGTGGAGATCACCGATAATGAAGACAATCTTCGTGAACTGACATTCACCGATGACCAAGGCAGGGAGGTATTAAAAAAGACACAGGTTACTGCCAGCAACGAATCGGGAGGGCACACCGGCTGGCTAAGCACGTACTACGTTTTCGATGATTTTGGCGATCTCAGAGTGGTAATGCCTCCGAAAGCTGTTGAGATTCTGCATTCCAAAGGCTGGGAATTGTCCATAGACCCAAATTTGTCGGAGGCGCAATATTTTAGCTACCGGTACGACGGTAGGAGGCGCCTGGTGGCGAAAAAGCTTCCCGGAAAAGCCATTGAGTACCTGTTGTATGACCGACTGGACAGGCAGGTGGGATTTCAGGACGGTGAACTTAGAAAGGATGGCAAATGGCAATATACACGGTACGATGCATTTGACATGCCTTTGAAAATCGGCCTTGTTTCAGACAGCAGAAGTGTTTCGGCGATACAGCTTGAACTTGACCGGCAGCCATCTGTGGAGCCGTTAAGAAATGACCAGGACACCGGAAATTGGAAAACCGGCAAAAAGCTGCTCACACCCAACTATACCGGGCAGGAGGTCTTTCCAGCTTCGGAAAGTATCGTGTTTAGGGCTGGCCCACATTTTAAAGCCGGAAGCGGCAGTGATTTTTCAGGAATTATAGGAGCCGTAGAAAAATCGGGAAACAGTGTTTTTCCGATGGAAGAGGGGGAGATTCTTACGCTGTATTACTACGATCGTTATGAAAATACTCCCGCAAAAAAATATCGGCAAGCCCCAGGATACCCTCGTTCTCCTTCTACCCGCAGCACTGGATTGCTGACTGCAATGAAAGTCAAAGACCTGGAAACCGGCAGGTATTATACCAGCTCCTATTTTTACGACGACAAAGGCCGCGAGATACAATCCCTGGAAGAGCATCCTTTGGGGGGAACCATCAGACGCTCCAGTAGGTACAATTTTGAAGACCAGGTAACGGAAACGCTTACGGAATTGATTCAGCCGCTTAATATGACGATACGGAAGATGTATTCCTATAACCGGGCCGGTCTGCTTTCCAGTATTAGCCAGCAGATCGATAATGGAGCTACGATTACCCTCGCAAGTTATAGCTACGATGAACTGGGGAGAAAATCAGGAGTGCATTTCCCTGCCATTCCCGATGCTGGTCAGGATTACAGATACACTATCCGGGGCTGGTTAGCGGAAATAGGAAGTTCTTCTCCGGGACTTTTTTCCCAGAGCCTGCAGTACCAAGAGAGTGGAAAACGTTGGGATGGTAATATTACCGCCACCGGCTGGACGGGAATGGATGGGATGGTCCGGCAGTATACCTATACCTACGATAAACCGGGCAGACTGCTTCATGCGAACTATATGGTTCCTGCTGCAGCCGCTGAAAAGAACCGCTACACGCTGGATCAGATCAGCTATGATGCCAATGGTAACATCAAAAGCCTGCGAAGGAGCGGAGCCAGAACGGAAAAGGAATATGCGGTGGTGGATAACCTGAAATACGAATACGATCGCAATACGACGCTCGGCGAATATGGAAACCAACTGACACGGGTAAAGGATAGCCAATCCGAAAAAGTATATATATCTTCCGATTTCAAGCCGAACCAAGCCAACGGTTTATACGATTATGATGCCAATGGTAACCAACGGACCAACCAGGACAAAAGCCTCAGGGCTGTGTCGTACAATCACCTGAACCTACCAGAGGAGTTTGCCTTTGAGGGTGGGCAAAAGCTGAAATACGCCTACGATGCCGCAGGAACCAAGCGTCGGCAGGCTTCCTACCGAAATGGAACGCTGACAAAAGAGACCCATTATGCCGGTGATTTTGTGTTCATCGATGGCCGGCTGGACTACATGCTTCACGAAGAGGGCAGGGTGGTGTTTGAGTCGGGAAAGGCCATCTATGAATTTTTTCTTCGGGACCATCTGGGCAACGTGCGCCAGGTGATCCGGAAACCCCTAACCGAAAGGGTAGTTGCCACTATGGAAACGGCACATTCAAAGAGGGAAGCGGAAGATTTTGGTCAAATTGCTGCCAGCAGGCAGTTCGGTCCGGAGCACAATACCACTCCCGGAGGAACACAGGTTGCCTGGCTGAATGCAGGCCGTGGAAGGCTGTTGGGGCCCTCGCGCAGACAAGCGGTGGAATCGGGCAGCCAACTCAAGCTGTCTGTGCAGGCGAAATACGAAGCACCGGGCAAGACCAGTATCCGCCCGGATGATTTTATCAAAGCCGGCATCAGGGAAGGATTGATCACTGATTTGCGGGAAATAGGCATTTCCAATTCGGTGCCAACGGGCTTGGGGATTTTACAGTTGGTCGATTTGGTGATCAGAGACCTGCAGCAAAAAGCCGCCCCTGAGGCCTATATGATGTATGCTTTGTACGATAAGCAGGGAAAACTTTATAAAAGCGGCAAGGAGCTGCTCAGTAAAAAAGCGGCCAACGGACATGAAAAACTGGAAAAAGAACTGTATATTAGTAAGGAAGGTTTTATGGAAGCCTTTTTGGTGAACGAAACCTCCGAACACGTCTGGTTCGACGATTTCACCGTAGAGACGATTCATTCACCGGTGGTTCAGGAAACCCACTACGATCCCTGGGGTTTGGAGTTGACTGGTTTGGGCTTTCAACGGGAGGGGGTGAAGGAGAATCGGTATTTGTATAATGGGAAGGAATTACAAGATGGCCTGAATTTATACGATTACGGGGCGAGGTTTTATGATCCGGCTATAGGACGATGGAGCGTCATAGATCCAATGGCCCATCTCAGGGAATGGGTTTCTCCGTACAACTTCGTGCAGAACAACCCGCTGAACAGGATCGACCCTGATGGAAAATTTGATTGGGTTATCAATGAGGATAACGAGGTTTATTGGGATGAAAATGCGACTTCCCAGGCAACTACCAGGACGGGGGAGACTTATCTGGGGAAATCCGGGACGAAGGTAGACGAACAGACCGGGAATACCGTAGTCTATAATTCTGATGGAAGTACAACAGAAGGGATTAGGAGTCTACCCGAATTTACAGTATCCTCTCCTAATCCGGTTCAAGATGCTGTTTATAGAGGGAGAAGGGAGTTCGTTTCTACCGCTCTTGCAGTGACAGAAGATGCAACAGGAAAAGTGGGAGCCGGGGCTACCGCGGCCGGACTGGTAGCTGCCCCTTTTGCCCCGCCGGTTGGAGCGGGATTATTTGTGGTCGGACAATTGTTTTCTGGAATTTCTGGAATCACTAGTTTTTCACTCAATGTAAGTACTGGGAATTATGGAGCGGCGGCGACTGACGCTGTTTTATTAGGGGTGGGCTCTGGTGCTACCAGTGGGATAAAATCAATGGGAAGTAGGGGTGTTATTGATCAAGCAAGTGAAGTTGTCCTACAGGGAGTCCAGGGTACTAGCTTAGAGATTACAAGTCAATTTATTGTTCCTGCTTTTCAAAAAAAGAAAGATTAAATGATGATTGGTGGATTAGCTTCTATATGTGTAGGTTCTATTATTTTTATCATTTTGATGAAAAGACCAAAAAATTCCCATGAGTATAAAGATGTTATAGACTTAAAAGGTTATGGGGCTGCTTTTGCGTTTATTGTGTTGGGAGTTGTCATGATATTGGATTATTATGGATTGATTTGACTGGGATTATAATTGTTGGCTACGGAAAGTAGTATCTATGGAGGTTTAGTGAAATTGGTTGGTGATTCAAGAAACGAATTAAAAAACGAAAAAAGCCCGGCCAGTCCGGGCTTTTGTGTTTTATGGATTGAGCAAATTCCGAACCTTGCATTTGAACAGGAATGGGTCCATCAATGAGGAGAGTTGTTTCCATACTTGGGTGATAATTTTCTTTCAAAAAAACTGTTGGCACCCTGGCCCATCAGTTAATACTGGGAAGTACCGAAGGTCTGCCCTGTTTTCCCCATCAGGAAAGTACCAGCGATGTTTTCATCAATCTGCCCGCCAGCTCTTGCAGGGCCTTTTCTATTTTTTCAACTTCTTCAGGAGAAGGTTTGTTAGCTCCGGAGGCAAATGCCTTCATGGCTTCGGGGTCAAGGTTTGTCAGCTTTGCCAATTCTTCCAGTTTGAATACCTCGAAAGCTTTAAAAAAGCTGAGGCAATCATAGTAGTGGTTAAATGCCACCGTATCCGGGTCCAGGCTTTCAAATTCCCAGAGCAGTTTTTTTAGTTGTGTTTCCAGCCCCGGAATGCTTGGAGCGGATTGGGTCAGGGGATTATCGTTGTAGGTAAGGCTGCCTTTATAGGTATTGTCTTCTTTGGTGATTACCAGGTCGAGTGTAAGCGTCGTCATTGCGGTCTTTTTTTGGTTGAGGGGGAATTTGTTTTCACATTGCCCTTTTGGAGCCTTTAAGGTAGGAAAAAAGTACGACAAGATCAGTAGCTGGATACTCTCGGAATATTTTTGAAATACCAAGTGATCACTGCTTAGGCGAGCAGGGGTTCTTTCCCTGGCGAATAGCATGGAGTCCTAAAAGCTGCTTTTTTCCTATTATGACCTATTAAATTAAACATAAAATAAGCTTAGTTTACTAAATATTTTCCCGCCTTGCAGATTTTGGCGTTTAGAAATCCGGGCAGTGCCGTGGCAAGTGCAGAGGCATGTTTGACGAAGGGTCTGGATTTATTCGTTACCTTTTACGAAAACACTTAAGACCCTGAGGAGTTTGCCTATGCGCGGGAGGTGTCCGGATTTTAGCCAAAAGATGCATAGCGGTGGGGTTTTTTGGTTACTTTTTTGACCTATAGCAAAAAAGTAACAACGTAAACCAATGCCGAGATGCGAAGTGCTGCGGTAAAGGCTAATCACAGAAAAGATGAGAAATGGATACCAATTCATTAAATGTTATTCGTCAACCATTATTTTATCAAGGGGATGGTTTTCCTTGAATGAATAGAGCCTATTGTTTGACACAGCATTTCGATTGTTGGGGAAATGCCTAATTCAAAATAGTTACTTATATTGAACCATGCATCCCTATATCCCCCATTTGCTGGAAGACATCGCCAAGGCCCACCGAAACCGGGATTCCTTGCAAAAAAAGCCTGCTCAAAGCATTGAGGAGGAATTTGAAGAAATGGAACGCTGGCTTTCAGAGGAGCCGACCACTACTTTTGGCGAGTACTGTGGGTTGAAAACCCTCGATTTTCCTCCTGCCGAACAGCTATCGGAAGCGGATATGACATTAGTCCTGGAAGCATTCAAAAAAATGATGTTTTCCTGGAACTTGGGTATTGATTTGCCGGACACGCTTCCCCTGTCCATTGCCTATACCATGACGGTAGACACCCTTAATCAAAAAACCGCTATCGTTAGCGAGGGATTTATGTCCTTTGACTACTGCTCCGGTTCTCCGGAGGAATGCGTTTTCAAGGAATATTGCCCCTGCCTAAAATACACAGACGATTTCGCGGCGGACAATGATGCGTAGATCCCTTTTTTAGGGTTTTAAAATGTTAGTGAAAAAATTGATAATCGTACATTTAACTGTATCTTTGCATCAACAGTACACACCACGCTACCCATAAGAACAGCGTCCCAGGGTGTGTCTTTTGCTTTTATAGGGGTTTTGCTTTAATTTTTGACCCTATTTGACGCACTATTCCCGAACAAATTGACATCCTCAGATCCCGGGGTTTAATCATTGAGTCTGATTCGGCAGCCAGACATTGTTTTTTTCCTATCAGTTACTATTGGTTGAGGTAAATAATTTGATCAGTTGCATTGAAAAAGGGGTGGGGAGACGTCCCTCTTTGTCTATTATTGGATACTGTCAACCAGTAGTGATTTTGTGTCTCATCAAATAGCTACTAAGTATTTTGCATCTCATATTTTCGTTTATATGAGACGCTATGGAATTTGTGTATCATCCATAAGACACAAATAAATGCCAAAGCAATCGTTGGGCCGGGACTAAATCCCATAGTCTTAATATTGAAGCAGTATCCAGTAACTCAAAATAGCTTGCCTACAAAAGGTTTAGGATTTGTGGGCCGGAGGTCCCGATTCTGCTACGTTGCATCGGGATAAATTTCTCCTCCGCCGGAAGGAAGATGAACTTACAGATGGCGAGGTGCATCCGTAGGAGCCATTATAGCCAGTTTAGTCATGGTAATTCCAGGCATGTGCCCGGTACCTAGGATGGTTGGACCGATACTATGGACAAGCAGATTCTGATTTGGGAAAAAGATTACCCCGATGCCTCCCATAGGCTAACCAACGGTTCCTTGAAAAAACTTTTGACGATCACATTGAAGGAGCTTTTTCGAATGGTTGTCCCCCATATTTGGGGTCAAATTGTACATTGGACGGGGATGAGATAGTAAAACTTTTTTGAGATTTCTTTTAAAAATTCTTCTAAAATTATTTGTTTTGGAACCCAAACATTTTAACTTGTACAAGCGTTTTTTAGAAAAAAAAACCTAATTGTCATGAGTAAATCCATTAAAAATACAGTTAGATCAGTTTATTTGACACTCATCGAAGCGGGAAAAGTACTTAACGATTTTTTTAATTCAGATACCGACGTGATGAGTAAAGATATTAAAAAAATTATGTCTAATCCCGAAGACAAAAAAAAATACCTAGAAGCGATAAAGCAATTAAAGGTTGATAATAAAAAGAGCGCAGAGGTTACTTTTTCAAACAAGGAAAAGATGACGCTCACGTTGGAAGAATAACCTTTATCCATGAATTTTAATATTACATTTTTTACTATTATTTATATTGTTGCGTTAATCATTCCGGGAGTTTTTTTTAAAAGATTTTATTTCCAAGGTCCCTTCAGTAAGCAATTTGGGAGCGGACCTTTTGCAGATCGATTGCTTACAAGCCTGTTTTGGGGTGTAGTCTCACAGTTTTTGGCCTACAAAATATTAAAGGATGTTCTCTCGCTGAATTTTGATGATATCTGGAATCGAATAAACACATTTTTAAATAACAAAATTCCAGATCTTTCGGAAGTGGAGTTGGTTAATTCTATTTGGTATTTTTTTGGGACCGTTGTATTATCATCTTTACTTGGATACTTATGTTTTTGGTTGGTAAGGTATTTGAAATTGGATCTTAACTTCAAAGTTTTTAGGTTTTCAAATAAGTGGCATTATTATTTTAAAGGAGAAATACTTCACACGACAGATTTTAGAAAAACTAATAGCAAGCCAATTAAGAAAGTTGTAAAAGGAGCATTAATAGATGTACTTACCAACTATGGAGGAAATGGAACCGTATTATTTACGGGGAATCTCACGCAATACAGTTTAAATAAGGAAGAAGAGTTGGAAACGTTGTATCTTACCGGGGTTAGTAGATATAAAGAAATACCAGAAAGGGATATTGACGGAACCGTGGTTGGAAAAAAAATGGTCCCTAAACCAATACCAGGTGATGTTTTTGCCATCCCCTATTCAAATGTTCTAAATTTCAATGTACAATATATTTATGAAGAAAAGCCCTATTTTCGAAGGCTGAGATATTTTATTCATAAAACGATTAAATTATTATTAGTCATCTGTTTTCTGACAATATCTATTTTACCCTGGTTTTCATCAGCCGAATTTTCCTGGAAAATAGTTGGATTAATTTCCCTTTTTTCGTCCTGGTTATGGGTCGTTGTAATTTATTCGAGTGCAATTAAACCTTATGTACTTAAAGTTGAAGAACCTAAAGTCAATCGGGATGTTGTGAGAATAACAGTAATTTTTCTGATAGTCTCTTTGATAGGTGTGGATATTGCTATTGGTTATGGATATGTGATAGCAATTTATAATTGGGTTGTCAATTCCCTTCAACTAATCTAATTTCATTAACCTTCAAACCGCAAAACTAGCGGGTCTATTTCGTTTTCAAGCGCTACCGAGTCAGCCGAGGGATTCTGTTTTTTGATAGACAGTATTTTATCGACAAGGATTTCAATTTCTCGTTCTTCTGATGGTGATTTTATGGGCGAAAACGCTGTTTTGTATTTTTTCTGGCGGTCTGTCCCCATTCCTGTTGTTGTTCCGAACTAAGTAATTTTCGATGTACATAGATCACCGTTTTTTAAAAGCAATGGTCACACTACTAAAAAATATCCCCGTTTTTTTAGTTCTATCAACCTTTGAACCCCGTTTAGATTTTGCTGTTTCGGTTCTTCCTAGTATCTTTCTCCATCAATCTTGTTTCTTTAACCGCATTTCCAGGGCTGTACCCCTGGCACTATTTTATGGCTGCCAAAAAATCAGCATTGCCAGGCGTACCAGTTAGCTGTTGTGAGGAGATCAGCGAAGGTGTTGATACCCGTTGCCGCTTTGCCTCACTGGGCAGCCCGAAATGGCCCCTGGCTTTTACAAAAAAAATGAACTTTTAGAAAAAATAAATGATCACCGGAGAACTCAAATCTCAAGTAGACAAAATATGGAATTCCTTCTGGACGGGAGGAGTGGCCAACCCATTGACTGTCATCGAGCAACTGACCTACCTGATCTTTATCCGCAGGCTGGATGAGATGGAAACCCTCGAAGAAAAGAAAGCCAATCAGATGGGGATCGACAAGCAACTGGAATTTTTTACCGCCGATCAACAGGATTTTCGCTGGAGTCGCTTCAAAGACAAGGACCCGGAGACCATGTATCAGCTGTTTACCCGTCCGGATGCCAATGGGTTAACGGTCTTCGAACACATGAAGCAGATGGACAAGAAGGCTGGGGCCTTTGCGGAATTTATGAAGGGAGCCACCTTTATGATCCCCACGCCGCGCTTGCTGGATCAGGTGGTGCAGATGATTGATAAGATCAACATGCAGGACCGGGATACCAAGGGCGACTTGTACGAGTACTTGCTTTCCAAAATCGCTACAGCCGGTACCAACGGACAGTTCCGTACCCCACGGCATATCATTCGCATGATGGTGGACATGATGCAGCCGCAGCAGGAAGATACCATTTGCGACCCTTCTGCAGGCACGGCGGGTTTCCTGGTGGCTGCTGCCGAGTATGTGTATGAAAATCATCAAGACTGGTTCCTGGATGCAGGCTTCCGAAAACACTTCCATAATAATATGTTTACCGGGGTAGAGTTTGATGCCACCATGCTTCGGATCGGAGCGATGAACCTACAGCTGCACGGCATCGAACGTCCCCGATTGATCGGCAAGGATGCACTCAGTGAAGCCAATGAGGACCAAACCAACCTGTACTCCCTAATCCTGGCCAATCCACCCTTTAAGGGAAGCCTGGACTACGAGGTGGTGGAGAGCTCCCTGCTGAGCGTCACCAAAACCAAAAAGACCGAACTCCTTTTTATCTCGCTGATCCTGCGCATGCTGAAAGTAGGCGGTCGGGCTGCGGTGATTGTACCCGATGGCGTACTTTTCGGCTCCTCCAATGCCCACAAAGAGCTGCGCAAAACCCTGGTAGAAGACCAGAAACTGGAGGGCATTATCTCCATGCCTTCGGGCGTGTTCAAGCCCTATGCCGGAGTGAGTACTGCCGTACTGGTCTTTACCAAAACCAATAGTGGAGGCACGGATCAGGTTTGGTTTTACGACATGCAGGCCGACGGCTTTAGCCTGGATGATAAGCGCTCCCCGCTGCTCAAACCCGAAGACTACCCCGAGGAAGATCAAAAACTACTTCCCATTGCTGCGGAGGAACAAGCGGATTATGGAAACGAGTCTAACTCTTCCCCGGGTTCAGGGGAGGTGCCCACAGGGCGAGGGGGTCCAGATATCCATGCCAAAAACAATATCCCGGATATCCAAAACCGCTGGCAAAACCGGGACAAGGAAGCCGACCGGGCCCGCACCGAGCAAAGCTTCCTGGTACCCAAATCCGAAATAGCCGAAAACGACTATGATCTAAGCATCAATCGGTACAAGGAAATTGTTTACGAAGATGTGGAATATGAAAAGCCGGAGGTGATTATACAAGAAATTGAAAAGCTTGATGCAGAAAGAACAAATTTACTAAATGAACTTAAAGCCTTAATGAATGACTGAGGTAGCTCTTTCTGAAGTGTGTAAAATAAAAAATGGATTTGCTTTTAAAAGCACTGAATTTAAAGACCAGGGAGTGCCTTTAATCAGAATCTCTAGCTTTGAAGATGGTCCAGTTTTTTTTGATGAAAGAACTGCGTTCGTTGACGAATTGTATATTGATTCTAAAAAGGATTTCTTAGTAGAGAAAGGCGATATTTTAATAGCCCTTAGCGGTGCTACAACAGGAAAATATGGCTTTTATACCTTAGATAGACCTAGTTTGTTGAACCAGCGAGTCGCTATTATCAAAAGTGGGAGATCTGAGAAACTGAGTAGTAGATACTTTTATCACTATTTAACAATTCTGAAATCTAGAATTTTGGAAAAAGCTGGAGGTGCGGCTCAGCCCAATATTAGCACAAAACAAATTGGTGAGTTCAAGATCCCCCTCCCTCCACTATCCACCCAAAAGAAGATCGCGGCCATCCTGGATGCAGCGGATGCCCACCGCCAAAAAACCAAACAGCTCCTCGCCAAATATGACGAACTCGCCCAAAGCATCTTTTTGGAGATGTTTGGGGATAACGATTCAGAAAAAATTAGCCTTTCTGACTTGATCGAGATTAACCCGAAAAAGTCAGAAATAAGTAGCCTAGATAAAGAGACTGAGGTATCTTTTGTTCCGATGGCAGATGTGTCTGAAGAGGGAGATATGAAAATCAATCAAACTCGAAGAATATCTGAAGTATGGTCTGGGTTCACCTATTTTAGAGAAGAAGACGTAGTATTTGCTAAAATCACCCCATGTATGGAAAACGGGAAAGGAGCGATTGCTAGAACGTTGGTTAATGGGATTGGATTCGGTACCACAGAATTTCATGTTTTGAGACCAAAGAAGGGGGTATCAACTTCTTCTTGGATTTTTCAATTGACACATTCTAAATTTTTTAGAAAACAGGCTGAATCCAATATGACAGGTAGTGCTGGACAAAAAAGAGTACCGAAAGAGTTCTTCTTTAAATTTAAAATTCCGAGACCAGCATATGAAAGCCAATTGAAATTTGAAGAAATCCTAAATAATATTCACCACCAAAAATTTGAAATCAAAAAGGAAGTTGAGAAAGCAGACGAACTTTTCAACAGCCTTTTGCAAAAGGCCTTTAAGGGTGAGTTGGTGTGAGCGATGTTTTACTGAAATACCGGAAGCAGATACAAGCACTAAATCCCTTGGAGGATTCACAGTTTACATACAATGCCTCTCGTTGGAGCCAGTTAAATAAAAGCGCAAAGCAATTAGTAACTCAGTTTGAAGGAAAGAATATCAGCAGAAAGGATATAATTAATGCTTTCAAAGCCTATTATGATGGGCAAGCAAGCTTTTTGTATCCTTTCACGCTCACCATGCTTTGGGGATTTTTCGATACAGGATATGGAACATTTCGAACCAACCAATACCTGAATACCGAAGAAAACAGAAAGGCTATTCAAGAGGCTTTCAATGCTTCTGAGTTAAAGGAGGCCTACCATACGCTTCTACAGATTAAGGGGCTAAATGTGAGTTATGCTTCCAAGCTTTTATATTTTGCAAGCAGAGCTAGAGAAGAGAAGGAATATGCCTTGATTTTTGATATCCGTGTTGCCAGATCAATGGTAAAACTTCTTGATTCATTTGGTATTGCTGAGGTAGTGAATATAACCCCGTCTAGGAAATTCAAGGATTATGAGCGCTATATTCGATTTATGCACCTTTGGGCAGATGAGCTTCAAGTAGAAGCAGAAAATATTGAGTTGTTTTTATTTAAAGGCGAATTCTCAAACAAAAGAGACTGAAAATCAATAATAATCACTTAGTAAATTAATTTGCAAAATATGGCGTAAATCAGACTAATTAAAGAAATGGAAACACAAAAGTACAATCTTCAACAACCACAAGTAGGAAGGTACATGGCTGGATGGATTCCGCAAAAAGTAGTATTTTCGACTAAATGAGCAACTTCCAGTTTATAGCGACCGAATTTCCAGCGATAGCCGACCGTGCAAGAAAGGCAGAGCAATTTGCCTTGACCAGCCCGGTGGAGTCTTGCTTTAATGCACGAGCGGCATTGGAATTGGGGGTAAACTGGATGTATGAGAACGATGCCGACCTGGACTGGCCTTTTGACAAAAAGCTGGCCAGTCTGATGCAGGAGCCTGCCTTTACGGAAATCTTTGCTTCCTATGGAAATCTATACCGGGAATTGCACCTAATCCGAAGGATCGGCAACAACGCGGTCCACAACCGGGCCGTAAAGCAGCGGGATGCCGTCCATTTGCTGCAATGCCTGTTCCGGTTTGCGGCATTTCTGGTGGCGGCGTATGCGGAGGAAGAAGCACGCATTCCGGACTTCAATGACCGCCTGATCCCCACCGGAGACGAGCTGAAAAAGAGCCGGAAAGAAGTCGAAATCCTTCAGGAGAATTTGGCCCAGCTGGAAGAACAGCAGGAAGCGAAGCGCAAGGAATTGGAGGCAAAAGAGGCCGCCAATGAATTGCTTCGGTTGAACAACCAACAGCATCAGAAGCAGCTGCAGGAAATCCGGCAGGCAAGGGAACAGGAGGCGATTCCTGCGGCCTTGCCCAAAGCACCTTCCGAAGCCTACACGCGAAAGCTTTACATCGACGCAGCCCTGAAAGAAGCCGGCTGGAACCGGTTGAGAACCGGCTACGAATTGGAGTTTGAGGTATCCGGTATGCCTGCTTCCACCAATCCAAGCGGTTTGGGCTTTGTGGATTACGTGCTTTGGAGTGATAACGGGCTTCCATTGGCCGTGATCGAGGCGAAGAAAACTACCTACGATGCCAAAAAGGGCCGGCACCAGGCCACACTCTATTCCGACTGTCTGCAGGTCAAATTCAAGCAGCGGCCCATTATTTACTATACCAATGGCTTTGATTTTTATATCTGGGACGATCGGTTTGCTCCGGATAGGAAAGTCAGTGGGTTTATGACCAAAGACCAATTGGAATTGGCCATTCGTCGAAGGAAAGAGCGGCTGGACCTGAGGGATTATACGGTCAATCTGAGCATTACCGGAAGACCCTACCAGACGGAAGCCATTCAGCGGGTGGCAGAAAATTTTTCCATTACCAAAGACGGTATACTCAAGCAGCGGCATCGAAAAAGCCTGCTGATCATGGCTACCGGAAGCGGGAAGACCCGTACATCGGCCTCTATCGTGGACATGATGGTCAAATGCAATTGGGCAAAACGGGTCCTTTTTTTGGCGGACCGAAATGCCCTGGTTACGCAGGCTAAAAATGCATTTGCCGAACACTTGCCCTACCTGAGTAGCATAGACCTGACCAAGGAAAAGGAAAACGATGCCACGCGTCTGGTTTTTTCCACCTACCCGACCCTAATGAATCAAATCGATCGCGCCCGCAATGGGGAAGGGCGGTTTTATGGCGTGGGGCATTTTGACCTGATCATTATCGACGAGGCGCACCGCTCTGTGTACCAGAAGTACAAGGCCATTTTTCAGTATTTTGATGGGTTTCTGTTGGGTTTGACCGCCACGCCCAAAAAGGATGTGGATCACAATACCTATGAGCTGTTCGGTATCGAGGACGATAACCCCACCTTCGCCTACGAACTGGAAGAGGCGGTAAGCGACGGCTTCCTCGTTCCTCCCCGGGCTGTCAGTGTACCGCTGAAGTTTATGCGGGAGGGCATTAAGTATTCCGAACTGTCCGAAAAGGAGAAACTGGAATACGAGGAGAAATTTGGCGATCCCAGCAATGAGGAAGCAGAAGACGGGATAGACAAAAACCAATTGTACAAATGGCTATTCAATTCCAACACCGTCGATCAGGTACTTTCGCATTTGATGACTTCGGGGATCAAAGTAGATGGGGGAGACAAAATCGGCAAGACCATCATCTTTGCCAAGAACCACAAGCACGCCGTGTACATAGAAGAGCGGTTCAATAAAAATTATCCGGAGTATTCGGGGAAATTCTGCCGGGTCATCGATAACCAAACAGACAAGGCACAGGATATTCTGGAGCGTTTTGTACTCGACAAAGAAGAGAAAAACCCCCAAATTGCCATTTCGGTAGACATGATGGATACCGGCGTGGATGCACCGCGCGTGGTAAACCTGATTTTCTTCAAGCCAGTAAAATCAGTGGTCAAGTTTTGGCAGATGATCGGCCGGGGCACCCGGTTGCGACCGGATCTGTTTGGTCCCGGCCTTCACAAGGAAAGCTTTTTGATTTTTGACTATTGCGAAAACTTTGAATTTTTTGAAGTCAATCCGGAGGAGAGCAAAGGTGCCGCAGGGCTTTCGCTGTCGCAACAGGCGTTCCAGTTACGGCTGGACCTGGCGCTGCTCCTTCGTCAATCCCCGTCAACGGAGGAAAATGAATTTGCAGAGGGATTGATCGACTTGCTTTATTCCCAGGTGGCTGCGTTAAATCAACAGCGGTTTGAGGTTCGGCATCACCTGGAATTTGTGGTAAAATTCCATCAGAAAGCCGAATGGCTGGACCTGGGGCCTTCCAAGCTACAAGAGATCGGAACCCATATTGTCCCGTTGATCCCCGCAGCAGAGGAGGACCAGGTCACTGCCCGTAGGTTTGATGTACTGATGCTCAATTACCAACTGGCACTGAAAGGAGGGCGAATAACTACCCGGTACGAAAACAAGATCAGCTCCGCATGTGCGGTGCTTCAGAAGAAAGGGAATATCCCCATGGTCGCGAGTAAGATGCCCGTTATCAAGTCCGTGCTGACCGAGCCATTTTTACAACAATCAACCGTACTGGACCTGGAAAAGGTAAGGGTGGCCCTGAGAGAACTGATGCAGTTTTTGGATGCCGTGGATCAACCGGTTGTGGAAACGCATTTCAGGGATTACCTGGATCTATCCAAGGTGGAGGAAAAAAATATACTTCAGGCACCTTCGCTGGAACCCTATCGAAGGCGGGTAGAGCGGTACCTGAATGAACATAATGATCACCTGGTGATCAGCAAAATCAAAACCAATCAGCCCATTACGGAGCAAGAACTGCTACAGTTGCAGCAGATCTTTTTCAATGCAGAAGAGGTGGGTTCAAAAGAAGAATTTGAAGCAGCAGGAAAAGGAAAAAAGTTGGGGGTATTTATCCGGGAGTTGATCGGATTGGAAAAAGATGCCGTACAAGCGGCCTTTGCAGAGTTTATTCAGGCTCAAAACCTGAATGCCGCGCAGATCAAATTTGTAGACCTGATCATCGGTTACCTGACCCAGAATGGGGTGATTGACAAACGGGCCTTATTTGAATCGCCATTTAAGGATTTGAATGACAATGGACCTTTCGGGCTGTTCGACGATGCCCAGGTCACCAAGATTATCAGCATTCTGGACCGGATCAATGGGAATGCGGATGCGGGGTGATTGAATAAGCAGAATTAAATTCTGGAATAATTCTACTATTTTATGCATTTTGCGCTATTTGAGGCTTTTGAATTTAAAAAATAAAATGTTAATTTTCCCATAGCAGTGGGAGAGCTGATATATACGTTTTAAGGTATAGAGGAGAAATTCTCTTGTCATGCCCAACTTGATCGAAAGAAAAACGGTTGGTGTCAAGGTATTCCAGAATTGCTAACCACCGAAGGATTATTTCCACTAGGAGGCGAGCCGCTATGTGAACCAGCAGTCTTCTGACTACATGGTAAACCTTGTGACTTGTGTGTTTCTTATAGAGCATATTGTTCCTATTTGTAAAGATACAAAACTAATTTTGCTACCCAGCTTGAGTCGGAGCGGCATGTGAACTATTAATTCATTTGTCGAAAAAGCATGTATATGTCCGAAAACCTAATCGGGTTTTTGTAAAAGCAAATAGCTTCGCATGGGTCTCCCCTGCTTTTTTAATGATGAAAAAGAAAAAGGATTGGTTTAAACTTAAACGTTACCCTCATATAGGTCTTCCTCTTAATGTGAAGGATCGCCACAAATGGATTGAGCCCTATATCAAAAATCCTGCAAAAATTGCGAAGCATCGGTTTTTGCCATTTATCCACAAGTCTCTTAGTGTTCGAAAATATAGGAAAGTTTACTGTGAAGAAGATGGTAAGCTTGATTCCAAGTTTAAGGAAAATGGAAAAGTTTTAAGGAAAGGGAGTGAGAAAATCAGAGAGCTATTTTATGCTAGCCACCTTGATTCCCTGGTTTTTAGCTATTACGCTCAGCAATTAGGAAAGGCGTATGAGGAGAAAATAAAGGAATCTTTTTACAATTTATCTGATGTGGTTAATGCTTATCGGTCAATTCCCGTAGACCCATCAACGAACGATGGACCAAACAAATGTAATATTGATTTTGCAAATGATGCTTTTGAATTCATTAGGACATACCAATCAACTGAATTTGTTGTAATTGCTTTTGATATTTCCAGTTTTTTCGACCATATAAACCACAAGATACTTAGAAAAAGATGGGCTGAGGTTCTTGGGAGTAGTGATGGTTTGATAGAAGGCGAACTTCCTTTCGATCATTTTAATGTATTCAAAAACATTACTCGGTTTAGTCATATCGATATTGTTGATATATTTGAGGAATTCAAGGATAGAATAATTACTCGTAAAATTAGGAAAGATGGTTCGCTAGGCCCAATTAAAAAAAAGCCAATAAAAAAAATTAAATACCTAAAAGACCAGAATGCTGTCGCTTTTTGTAATGCGAGGGATTTTTTGAAAGTTAAAGGGAAGTTGCTGCAACCTTCTAAAACCAAAAAGCTCAACAACGGAAGAGTTGTCTATAGAAATTTTGGAATCCCTCAAGGCTCACCGATTAGTTCAGTTCTTGCAAACATTTACCTATTGAATTTTGATAAAGCTGTTAATGATTTCGTTTCCGAAAGGGGATTATATCGAAGATATTCCGATGACATTATCGTAGTTTGTCCTAAGTCAAAGAAATCTGACTTGGAAAAATTGGTTTACTCGGAAATTGATAAAGTTTGCTTGGAGATACAGCCAACAAAAACACAGATTTTTCACTTTACGAGAGATTCGCAGGGTCAGCTTAAATGTGGTCAGGAGTTTGAGAAAGGGATTAATTGGAATAAAAACCTTGTTTACCTAGGATTCGAATTCGATGGTGAATACTCATTTCTGAAGTCAGCGAGTTTATCGGGGTATTATCGAAAAATGAAGAAGTATGTTAGAAGGGCAAAAAATTATTCAAAGCGTCCGGCTTCAAAAACAAAAGGAGAACTTTTCAAGAAGAGAATTTTCAAGAAGTACTCTTACAAAGGAGCAAAGCGAATAAGAAAATGGATTTGGAATCCTAACCTGTCCAAGTTTGAAAAGTCCGATTATTACAATTATGGCAATTTTCTGACCTATGCTTACAAAGCCGCTGACAATATGAAAAACAATAAAATCAGAGGACAGATAAAGAAGCATTGGAATATTTTGAATGAATTGATTAAAAGGTAAAACTCGTGTACTGTGGTAGTGAAAGGAGAAAACTATCAATTTATCGAATTGAATAAGGCATTTGTTAAATGACAAGAATAAGGGCATATAGCCGTTAAACGTCGGTTTTTTGGAAAAGGAGTATAAGAGTCTGTCTATATTCGAATTTAAGGACCGGTTGCCCGATGATAGATCATGTTATGAATATTTGGAAGATATGAAGTGGAAGGATGGATATATTTGTAAAAGATGCGGCCATTCACACCATTGTAAGGGGATTAATGAATTTGACAGACAGTGTACCAAATGTAGCCGTCTAGAATCACTAACGGCTGGCACCCTTTTTCACAACTGCAAATCCCCTCTTCTAAAGGCATTCTATATCGTTTATTATGTTTCTACTGACAAAAATGGCGTCAGTAGCGGGGAATTAAGCCGTAGACTTGAACTCAGGCAAAAAAAAGACTTGCTGGCTTTTTAAGCGGAAAGTGATGAAGGAAACGGAAAGCAGCCAGAACTTTCCCATGATGGGGAAAGTAGAAATGGACGAAACCGATGTGGGCGGTCAGGATGACCAAGCACTGGGAAGAAACGAGAGGAATGAGAAAATCATGGTGGTGGGTATAGAAAGGGGTTTAGTTGGTGTTTCCCGTTGGTACGGAAGGGTTATTGAAACCGCCTCAAAGATCAATCTTGGAGGGTTTATGAAAGATCATATAGATAAAGACGCACAGGTAAAGACTGACTGCTGGAGTGGCTATAAGGGTATGGAGGCCCATTTTCCGAAACTGGTCCGTGAAAAATCAGGAAAGAAGGGAGAAAATTTCAAGCAGATGCATCGGGTAATTATTATGGTCAAAGCATGGATGCGGGGAACCCATCACCCGGTTAGAGACCTTCAACCCTACATTAATGAGTATACCTACCGGTACAATCGCCATAAAATGAAAGAAGGGATTTTTGAGAATCTACTGCAAAGGATGGTGGCAATGCCACCTTATCCGTACAAAGCGTTTATTTGATAAGTGCCTTATTCATAGAATTATATATAATACTCTTTACCTGCGTATTGAATTTTTTTTTTAAGTATTTAATTGGATAATAGAAAATTGAAAAAAATGAATAGAATAATAAAAAAAAGCTATAAACCTGACTATATTAATTACCAAAAAGATTCTCATGAAAGGGATACGATTATTTTTTCGACTAGTCATAAAATCGGAGAAGAACGAGAAAAAACAGAGCCGGGAGGAGGCGGAGCAAAGATATATTACTCTGTTCCGATTTACGAAAGGAGGAATGATTATATATTTAATATTACAAATAATATTAAGGAACTTGAGCAACTAAAATTCATTGAAAATTTTAAAATAAAAAACTATACGGAAATTGAAAGTTGGCTTTATGAAAGGCAAGAACTGGTAATTAATATTGATTACAAAATAAGTAAAGAAATAATAGAATTCTTAGAGGGAAAAGAAAATACAGCTGACAAAAATTATGAGGACTTCGTTGAATTGGGTTTAATAGCCGGAAAATCAGAATCGAATTATAAACTTTACAGATTTAAAAATAATCAACCAATTGAAATTAAAAATATAGAAAATATCGATAAATTAATTTATTATGAAAAATATAATGTTTTTAAAATTTTTCAGAATAACCAAAAAGGATTGGCCTATAGTACTGAAAAATCTTTTAGCAAAAGAATAATTATTACAACATTAACTGAAAATAATATAGAAATATCAAATTATTGGATAATTATAAATGATTCCAATTACTATTACAAATATTTTAAAATACATGAGGATGTAAACATATTGAAAATTGAAGAATTATCGTTTTTTGAAACCGAGCCAAATCAAATTTCTGATGATCTATTTATACTCTCTGAGAGTGGTAAATTTGGTGTTTTTAGTATCGAATTATCAGATTTTATAATAAAACCTACTTACCAAAAATTAAAAGAACGGGGAAAAATTAGAAATCAAAATAATAATTATTATGAAATAATATCATATTTTTTAACTGAAAGGAATATTGTATTTATTCGCAAAAATAACTATTATGATTTTAAATATAAAAATACCGCACTTTACCAATTAACAGTTACAGACAATTTACCCATAGTATTAGAAAATAAAAAGATATATCAAATAAAAATCAATGGAAAATGGGGAGTCATATACCCGAACCCTACGTCTCCACCTTATTGTTTTTCAGATGAAAAAATATTGTGCAAAGAAAATTTCTTTACTGTTAATATAAAAGGAAAAAATAT
Organism: Cyclobacterium salsum; assembly: GCF_010119245.1. Lineage (GTDB taxonomy): Bacteria > Bacteroidota > Bacteroidia > Cytophagales > Cyclobacteriaceae > Cyclobacterium > Cyclobacterium salsum. The sequence continues at coordinate 243,473 of NZ_WNKG01000008.1, read as the reverse complement.
TGATATAAGTAAAGATATTATAGGTTTAATCCCTTATAATCTGATTAAGAAAGATCATAATTTTCAGAAAATAGAAGCTTTTAATATTAATTCTTCACTTAATCTATATAAAGTAAAAGATAATGATCAAAAAATAATTATTTTAGATCAGCATCTAAGTATCTTAATAGCGGCAACTTATGCCGAAGAGATCCTCCATAGGAATGGAAAGTTTATTATTCGGTTTGAAAATAGTTACAAACTTATAGAAAGTGATGGGTCTATTAATAAGAAGCTTTCATTTGACAGTGTTCCAATCCTTTATAATGGCAAGTTTATATCAGGCATAATTTCTATGGTTTATAAATTATATAATATTAATGGAGATCTTATTTCAGAATCAGGTTTTGAAGAAATACCCATTTTATTGAATGACTCTTATTTTATTTGTAAAATTAATAGATATGGAATAATCAATATCAGCGGAGAGAAAATTTTGGACTATACTTGCGATAATATTTTAAGTGGATATAGTAGTTCACTAATTGATCATAACCGTTCTTCGCCAACTACTTTTAGCAATGAATATTTGATTCTTTTAGAAAATGGATTATATCAGGTTTTCAACTTAAAAAGAAAGTTTATTTATAGATTTAATTCAGAATCTCCACCTGTTTTTTATAAAGGTATTTACATTGTAAAAAGTAGAGGTTTTTTTGGTGTTTTATCTAAAGAGAATAAAATTTACATTGATTTTAATTATACGGAAATAACTTCTTTAGTATCCCCAAATTGGTTTACATTATTAAAGTGTTGTAAAAACAGCTCAATTGATATATACCATATCCAATCAAAGAAAATGCTGTTTGAAAATTGCCAATCAATTTACTTTAAGAAAGTTGATGTAAACAGAATTAGTTGGAGTTTGAGACCATATATTAAAACATTCATAATTGTTGAAAAAAATAATGATAAATTTTTTATTTCGCCGAACTATCCATATGCATCTACTAATTTCAACTCTTTTGAAGAATTATTTGGTTTATATTGGAAGGATAGGAGTATTGCTTTTTGAGAAATTTGGATTTCGTCTACGTCTAGATCAGTTTTTGATTTTGACTAGCACTACTTAGCTTAGTTTGTGTTATCGGTAAATAAAACTGCACCACTTTCGGTAAATAAGAATGCACCATTATTTGGCAAGAGATTAGAATTATCTCGGTAGACCATTGATCTTTCGTATCGTAAATAAATGTTTATTTCGCTTCTTGAATAGTTATTAAACAAAATGTAAAAAAAAACAAATTTTTTGGATCGTTTGCCAGTATTAATCGTGAATTAAGTAACAAAAAGTTTCGAAATAGTGGTACAAAAAGTATTGTTTTGTAACAATTTGATTACCATATTTGTAAGGATTCGTTGCAGAAAATACCATGTAACGAGTTAAAAATCAGCGCTTTTATTGATTTTATTCTTTTTATTTTAAATCAAAAATCCATGAACCAAACATTAAACCCAACAATTGGAGGTGCTTTTGATGAAATTGGAGAAAGCTCATTGAAAGCGCGAGACTTGAATAATCGCCATCAAGAGGCCTTAAATCATTATTTGGACACAATTACCGATTTCATTAATGTAATCGATCAAAAGGTTCAATTAATGAAAATAGTCTCTTCTCAACTTGAAAAACTGACCTGGATCGAAACCAACTCAACCGAAGAGACATTGCAAAAAGTTAGTTCGATTCTTCATATTTGCCTGGGCATGCTTTCTGGGTTTAAATCTGATCTGAAAGCAATGGAGGAAAGTAAAATTGAAGCCGACTGTCCCAAAACAGTGTCCGCGTTTAGGGAAGAAATAGAATTGCTGGAAGAGAATATTTTGGATACAGAAATGATTTTTTTTGAATTAAGAACCGACACGGAGTTCAACGACCTGGACAAACAAATAGCAAAGTTCTAAATGAATTTTTGACAGCGCTCCATCCAAAGAGTGGGAAAAATGGAAAGTCAAACCTCTCGAAAGCTGAAATTAAAGGTGCGCAACTTGCATTTAAAAATCATTATGAGTCCGGAGACTATTTCAAGATTTTTTTGGATCATAGGAAAAAGGGATTGAGGTTTGAGAAAAACGCCTCTTCCCCGAAAAAGTGAGGTTGTTGAAATCTTACATATTGAAGCAAATTTTCCTGTCCTTTCCCCCCTCCCCATCCCATGCGAAATTAGTCACATGGGTCAATTAACCGTTTATGAAGCCATTTCTGAGATGCGGAAGCTTTCAACAGAGGACATTGTGGGAGTGCGCCGAGCCAGGCTGCAGACTTTTTGAATGGGTAAGTTCTGGAGCATAATAAGGAATACAATTTTATTCGGGAGTAATACGAAAAGGATTGGTGATTGTTGATCAATTATTTCCACTGCAAGCCCCTGCGCTGCTCCCTGCAGCTGGCCAAAACCAAAAAGCGAACGAACAGGGGCCGGAACATCGTCGCCAAAGACAAAACCCCCCGAAAAGCTCCCCATCCACTGGCTGGCCCCGGAGTGTACCGACCCATCTGACAGCTTAAACTACCTGATGATGCACAAGACTTAGCACCAGTATGTTCGTCGTACGAGAAAGCCAGAAGTGGTTGATGCGAGTGTGAGGGGTTAGGGCTATTTTCTTAAAAAACGATTCTGACTTTCGTAAATGATATTAATATTAGTATCTTTGGAGCATACCATTTAAGCGGAAAAATGAAGTATTCAGAAGTAGAGCGAAAGCTGAAAAAACAAGGTTGCTACTTCGCCTTTGATGGAAAAAAGCATCCAAAATGGTTTAGCCCTATTACCGAAAAGTTTTTTGACCTGAGTCATCATAAAAGCCAGGAGGTAAAAAAGGGTACATTAAAAAGTATCAGCAGGGATTCAGGAGTTAAGCTTTAACCCCTCATTTCCCAATCTATAAAATCTGTAAATCGTAAAACAAATCGTAAAATGAAACTGAAAGTTTTAATCGAAAGAGGTGATGACGGCACCTACGGTGCTTACATTGATTCCGATAATCCTCCATTTGGATTGCTGGGTGATGGTGATACCGCCCAGGAGGCAATAGATGATTTCTATAATTCTTATGAAGAGATGAGAGGGCTATTTAAAGAGCGGAAAATGAAATTCACGGAGTGCGAATTTGAATTTGCGTATGATGTTGCTTCATTTCTTGATTATTATGGCAAGGTGCTTTCTCTGGCGGGATTGGAGCGGCTTACCGGAATCAATCAGGGGCAGTTGAGTCATTACGTGACCGGAAGAAGGAAACCCGGCAAAAAAACTGTTCAGAAAATAGAAAACCGTTTGAAAGCATTTGGCAAAGATCTGCAGCAGATTCAGTTCGTTTGATTGGTACTCATGCATAAGTAAGCTGCAGCCCCGGCCCCTGTTTATCAGGGCCGGATTTTTTTATGTCCTTTTCCCCCTCCTAATTCCATGCGAAATTAGTTGCATGGGTCAATTAATCGTTTTCGAAGCCATTACTGAGATGCGGAAGCGTTCAACCGAGGGAATCGTGGAAGTGTGTCGGGACAGGCTGCATCCCAGGAGTCCGGATGCAGACTTTTTAAATGGGGAATTCCTGGAACCAACATCGATCTATTAAACCCATATACCGGTTTTAAAGGTTAAATCCGTTAAAAAAATAGTGAAATTTCGCTTTGTAGCGAGCTTTTGTACCCAACCTGGCATTCCAAAGGTGGTTCTCTCGGTAGGCAAAGCCGGAGTTCCCGATTCCGCTACGCCGCATCGATATAAACTTCTCCTCCGGCATTTTAAAACCAAAAAAGCTCCTTCAAAAAATGAAGAAGCTTTTAAATATGTACCTTGGGCCGGAGTCGAACCGGCACGAGTGTTACCTCATTGGTGTTTGAGACCAACGCGTCTACCAATTCCGCCACCAAGGCATTTCAAACTAATCCCGTTCCTTTCTGAACGGGTTGCAAATATGGGCAAAGAAATTTTCTCAAACAATACTTTGCCGCCTTCAAATCCTTATTTTTTTATCTTCAAGCACCCGGAAAAGCCGCAGAGCGCAGACTGACCCTGACCATCATCCCTTTAGACCTCAAAATTAATGTAAATGGCACTGTCGTATCTCAAACCCAGTAAATCCGCCCCATGGCCATGATTAATGCCGATCTCCAACAAACCCAAACTGTTGAAAAAGGCCCAACAATCACCAGGCTCCACCTCGTCGTAATTCTGCTGGATTGTTTCCAGGGTTTCCCTTCCAAAGGCAATTTCAAATTTGCCGGGATTTAGCTTGTCAAAAACGTCCTTGGGGATGTTGGTGATCAGGTTCCCATAATGATCTACCCGTAATACATAGCCGACGATTTGCTTTTTGCTGGCTTTAAATTGCCTGCTCATCATTTTTTTGATGTTTTGAAGCGGCCCTCCAAAATCATGAATGGCCGCCCCGCTGGCTACTTTGGCGGCAATGGGCGCCAGGATGTCTTTGGCGGGAAAGCTGCTGTTGCGGATATGGATATCGGAAAACTTGACCACTATTCCCGGATCATGATCCGCCAGCATGCTCAAGACACCATTGTTCGGGCCAACGAAAATATGTTCGTTCAGTTTAATACCGATGTAGCCATCCGTGATGTCACTGGTGGAATTTAAGGCCACCAGGTGAACAGTACCTTTAGGAAATTCGTTATAGCTAGCACGAAGTACGAAGGCCGCATGCGCAATATCGTAAAGCGCGATATCATGACTGATGTCGACAATGGATAATTGGGGGTTTATGGATAACATTTTCGCTTTTACTACCGGGACGTAGTAGTCAGCGTTTCCAAAATCTGATATGAATGTTACCAAAGCCATAGAAGCAAGTCAATTAAAAATTCGTACTTTTGTTTTAATCATAAGATAAACAAAAATAGGGATTTTAAATTAGTTTTTTGAATAGGATAAACAGAAGACAGTATATTGGTAGAAAAAGTCATCACATTGGAAAACATTTCCCTCCTGGATTTCCTGGGATCGGAAAATGAAAATATCAGGCAGATTTCGGCTGCCTTTCCCCAAAGCAAAATTGTTTCCCGGGGAAATGAAATACGGATCAAAGGACAAGCCCCCGAAATCCTTAAAATCAATGATATTCTAAACATGCTTTTGGAGCATTTCAGTCGTTTTGGCCAGGTGACTCCGGATAATGTCAAGGAATACATTGCCCTCGAAGGCAACCCTCCCGGACAGGCGGAAACAAAAAATGACATTATACTTTATGGAAACAAGGGCTTGGTAGTAAAGCCAAAATCCCCTAACCAGAAAAAATTAGTTGACTCTTCCTATGCGAATGACCTGGTGTTTGCGCTGGGACCGGCCGGAACCGGAAAAACCTATATTGCGGTGGCCTTGGCGGTAAGAGCGCTTAAAAACAGGGAAGTAAAGCGGATCATCATTACCCGCCCGGCGGTGGAGGCAGGTGAAAACCTCGGCTTTTTGCCAGGAGATCTCCAGGAAAAACTGGATCCCTATCTCAGACCCATTTACGATGCCCTGGGAGACATGGTCCCTTCCGAGAAATTACGGTTTTATCAGGAAAACAGGGTGATCGAAATAGCTCCGCTGGCTTACATGCGGGGAAGAACCCTTCACGATGCCTTTGTCCTACTCGACGAAGCCCAGAATACCACCAGCGAGCAAATTAAGATGTTTTTGACCCGAATGGGGCCCAACTCAAGAGTGATCATAACAGGAGATCAGTCTCAGGTAGATCTTCCTTCCAAACAGAAATCGGGGCTTAGAGAATCGCTCCGAATTCTGAAAGATGTAAAAGGAATCGGAGTGGTGCACCTTTCCGGCAAGGATGTGGTACGGCACCGACTGGTAAAATCCATCATCGAAGCCTATGAAAAAAATGAAGTGGAGGTAAAACAACCGCGATGAAATTTTCAGTACATAAGATCACGGATGAAATCACCCTGAAAAAGGCCTTTAGAATCAGGGAAGAGGTCTTCGTTAAGGAACAATGCGTCGATCCGGATGAGGAATACGACGGTTTTGAAAACGAATCCGCTCAGTTTTTAGCCTATCAGGGCCAGCAGGAAGTGGGTACGGCGCGATGGCGGTTTACCGAAAACGGCATCAAATTGGAACGGTTCGCCGTTTTGAAGCCATTTCGGGGAAAAGGAGTAGGACAGGCACTGGTGAAGGCGGTCCTTGCAGATATTCAATCCCATCCGGAAAGTGCCGGCAAAACCGTCTATTTGCACGGACAGATTACGGCAATGGGGCTTTACGAAAAATTTGGCTTCCAAAAAGTCGGCGATCTGTTTGTAGAATGTGGTATTGACCACTACCAAATGGAACTTTCAATTGATAGGGACGTTAGAACCACTTAGTTTACTATGTTTAATGAATTGTTTATAAAAAATGATAAAATTACCACATTTCCTGATTTTTAGTATCTTTTTTGGGTTTTTAGGAGCTTCAGCGTATGCGCAGCGTCCCATGGATCCCATCTCTCCTGCCAATGAGGTCAAGATTAACATTGTCAATACCATCGTCATTGGCTCCCTGGAGCTGGGCTACGAGCGTTTGCTGGATCAAAATCAGGCGATAGCAGTGGAGGTGATGTTTATGGATCGGTTTTCATACGTTTCGGACAGCGGCGAAGGGCAGGATTTTAAGGCGACCAGCCTGATGCTTTCCTACAATTACTATTTTGTGACGGCCACAGATCCTTCCGGATTTTATGTGCATCCCTTTATGAAATACAGAGGGGGTACGTTTTCGGAAGTTGGCGAAAACAATACGGTACAAGAGACCGATTTGAATAGTTTTATGATTGGTTTTGGTGCGGGATACAAGTGGGTTCATAATGAAAAATTCGCCCTCGGCCCCTATGTCAATATCGCCCGGGGATTTAATGAGGAGGTTAGTGATCGCTTTGACCCGGTAGAATTTAATGCTGGCTTTAGCATTGGCTTCCGGTTTTAGGGGGGCGCCACTAATTAGTTGAAATTCAGACAAATTCGTTGGGCTTTTTGAAAAAATTCACTAATTTCTTTCTTCGTTTGAGATAATGGGCTTCCGTTTAAATTAATGCGGAAGAAAAAGTAAAAAACAGGAAAAGATTTTAGTCCATTTTTTCTTTTTTTATGAAGTTCAGTGAATTTCCTTTCGTCAGGTACACGATTTTTTTTGTGATCGGGGTATTGCTGTATCCCTATTCCAACCACATGCCGCCCGGTCGGCTGCTGCTCATATTGAGTATTCTTTTGGTTTTGTATATTGGCTTGGTAGGAACCTACACTCCTAAAGCCAGAAAGTCCCTTTATTTTCTTGTTCCGACCATCGCCTATTTCAACCTGGTAGTCATGGGGATGTTTGTTGCCTCTATTCGTGATGTGCACCATGATCCGGATCATTTGGTCCATTTTTCCGGTATATCGGAATACCTGGCTGAAGTAAAAGAACTGGATCAACAAAAGCCTAAAAGCATCGCGAACCTGGTGGAGGTCTATGCCGTCCGCACCCCATCAGGATGGCAAACGGCTAAAGGAAAAGTGCAGATTTACCATCGATCAGCCAGTCAACTGATGCCGGGATCCCTATTGCTGATAGCCGGAAGGCCGGAACGAATCCCCTCCTCTAAAAATCCGGAAGCCTTTGATTACGCCTCCTTTATGGCTCAAAAGCGTATTTATTTTAGCGATTTCATAGCCGTTGATTTTAAACTACTACATCTGGGGGAATTACCTCCCTGGCAATCGGGAATATTAGCATTACGGCAATATTTGGAGGGAAAGGTATTGAAGTATGTGGAAGACGATGCTTCGGCCCAGATTGCCAAAGCCTTACTGCTGGGGCAAAAAAAAGCCCTGGACGAGGAAATCGGAGAGGCTTATGCCACCGCTGGGGCCATGCATATTCTGGCGGTTTCCGGATTGCATGTCGGCATTATTTACGGGTTTTTCTTTTTGTTTTTCAAACCCCAAAAGGCCAAAAAGATTCAACGGGTACTTTATCTGAGCCTGGTGGTGCTACTGATTTGGTTGTATGCGGCCATTACCGGTTTTTCTCCCTCGGTCCTCCGGGCAGCCACCATGTTTACCTTTATCTCCATTGCCCAAATGAAATCCAGAAACCCTTCTATTTTTAACCCCCTGGCCTTATCTGCGATGGTATTGTTGGTTTACGATCCTTTTTTAGTGTATGCGGTGGGGTTTCAGTTGAGTTATACGGCCCTATTGGGTATCCTGCTTTTTCAACCGCTGATTGCTTCCCTATGGAATCCCGATAGCCGCTGGCTGCGGTACCTATGGGACATAAGCAGTGTGGGATTGGCAGCGCAGTTGGCCACGTTTCCATTAGCCATCCACTATTTTCACGTTTTCCCTACCTATTTTCTCTTGTCCAATTTGCTGGCCATACCGGGTGCTTTTATCATTATGTCCCTGGGCTTGCCTTTTCTATTGCTGTCCTACTGGTCGGTACCGGCTTCCTTCTTAGGAAGTTTGGTCAACGAGGCGATAGGGCTATTGAATGAAGGGATTTTTGGTTTACAGAAATTGCCCTTCGCTAAACTTGAATTTCTCTATTTTCGCCTTCCGGAGATGATCTTGATATGGTTGCTTTTATTCTGTACCTACCAATTGCTCATTCAAAAAAGGAAGCGGCAGGTTTTATGGGTGGTTTCGGTGCTGGTATTGCTGGGCGTTTACCGGATTTTTGAATCCTGGGAGAAAGCCAGGCAGCATTACTTGCTGGTTTACCAGGTTGAACAGGGGCTGGCCATTGACTACGTTTACGGAGCGCAGGTATTTGAAGCGATGGTGGAAGTAGATCCGCAAGACTTTCGCTATCAGGTGCTCCCTCACCGAATCAAACAAGCGGGAACAAATGTACGGAAACTGCTGATCCGGGATGATGAGCGGTTTATCCGGTTGGATCTTCCCGGTGGCAGGGTCCTGCAATTGGAAAAAGGGACTTTCAGGCCAAGGCTGGATGAAGCCCTAACCATGCATTTCTGGTCAGAAGGGAAGTGGCAGGAGTACCGACCTGCTGCCAAAACGCCCAGCCCTCCCAAAGCTGCGTTAAAAATAACGTTTAACAATCAGCTCACATCCTTGTGATTGGCCGGTAGGCGGTTTACTTTGTATAAAAATAGCCTTTCGGTAGGAATAATATCGTAGCAGTTCGGAATGGATGAATTAAAAACAGCGGCCCTTGCCACCTTAAAACAGTACTTCGGATACCTTGATTTCCGCCCCTTGCAGGAAGAAATTGTATTGTCGGCTGCACAAGGTACCGATACCCTGGCGTTGATGCCGACCGGGGGAGGGAAGTCGATTTGTTTTCAGGTTCCGGCCTTGATGAAACCTGGTATTTGCCTGGTAGTAAGTCCGTTGATCGCTTTGATGAAAGACCAGGTGGACCAGCTCAAGAAGCGGGGGATAAAGGCCTTGGCCATTCACTCGGGCATGCAAAAGCGGGAGATAGACACCCTTTTGGACAATTGCGTGTATGGAGATTATAAATTTTTGTACGTATCTCCAGAGCGATTGAAAACCGAGCTATTTCTGGAACGGTTTAAAAAAATGAATGTGAACCTGCTGGCAGTGGACGAAGCTCATTGTATTTCTCAGTGGGGCTATGATTTTCGTCCTGCCTATCTGGAGATTGTAAAAATCAGGGAACTGGTACCGGAAGTGCCTGTGCTGGCCCTGACGGCTTCGGCGACCTTAACGGTGCGAGAGGACATTATCGAAAAACTCGAGATGAAGCCCGCTGCTGTTTTCGTGCAGTCTTTTGCCCGGCACAATTTGTCTTACTCGGTTCGTTGGGCGGAAAATAAGATCGAAAAGGCGGTGGAGATTCTTCAGAAAGTACCGGGAAGTGCCATTATCTACCTGAGAAGCCGGAAAGGTACGAAGGAGACCGCTCAGCACCTGATTCAGTTGGGCATTTCGGCTACTTTTTACCACGCGGGTCTGGAGCAAAAAGACCGGAATCAGCGGCAAATGGATTGGATACAGGGCAACGTCCGGGTGATGGTAGCGACCAATGCATTTGGCATGGGGATCGACAAACCGGATGTCCGATTGGTATTGCACCTGGACCTACCGGAAAACCTCGAAAATTATTACCAGGAGGCCGGGAGAGCCGGCAGGGATGGAATCAAGGCCTTTGCCGTGTTGATGGTTCGTGAGCAGGATTGTCTGGGGCTAATCGAAATGGCAGAGAAGGCCTATCCTCCAGAAGATCAAATCAAGCGGGTGTACCAATGCCTGGCCAATTATTACCGGCTGGCGGTGGGAAGTGCCGAGATGAGCAGTTTTGATTTTGATTTTGCCAATTTTGCCAATACCTATTCCCTGGATGTAAAGATGGCCTATAATGCCATCAAGGTCCTTCAGGAAGAATCCTTTCTATTATTTTCCGAAAGTGTTTTCGTCCCCTCGTCACTCCATTTCCTGGTGTCTCAGACCAAAATTTACGAAGCGCAGATTGCCTATGCCAGAATAGACCCGTTGATTAAGCTGTTGCTTAGGTTACATGGTGGGGAGCTTTTTGTCAACTACATCCGCATTCGGGAGAATAAACTCAGCCAGCTTTTGCAACTTCCCGAAAAGGAGATCGTGAAAATGCTGCATTGGATGGACGAACTTGGTCTGGTAGCCTACACTCCTAAAAAAGATCAGCCCCAGGTAACCTTTATGACACCCAGGAAAGATGCCGGTTCGCTTCCACTGGACAAAAAGCGGATCAATCAAAGGAGGAACCAGGCAAAAGAAAAGGCCGCGCAAATGGTGGCTTATGCGAAAAATATAAGAAATTGCAGGACATCGCTTATTTTAGATTATTTTGGGGAAAAGAATGAATATACCTGTGGTATTTGTGATACCTGTGTCCAAAATAAGAAGGAAATTGAACGGGCCGGCTATCAAAAACGAGTGGAAAGTAAAATACTCAAAACTTTAGCAGCCGGGCAAGCGTTTTCTTTAAAGGATTTAGTAGACCTTGCGGGGGAGCGTCCGGATGATGGTACAGTGGAGGTCATTCGACATATGGAAGATGAGGGGTTAATTTTCACAGAAGAAAATGGTAAAATCAGGCTTAAATGAAATTCATTGATGATTTGTTAGGGGGGTTGTTTCCAAGGAAAGATAGTAAAGTATCCATCAAAGAGAATTTCACCTTTTCCGGGAAGGAAGAAGCGGAGGTGGTATCCTGGATGGACTCCGAAGAAGGCCGGGGGTTGATGAAAACAATATACGATAATTATCACCTGAAAATCGCCGGAGTAAATAAGCAACCGGAAGTGCATGTGCTGCATTCTCCCTATGCGAAGGGTTTTGCGGTAAGTTTTCAGGAGCCTTTGACCCCTTCTGACTTCGCCAACTTGTTTATCGGTTGGGGGCTGGGAATGCCAGCATTGGGGTATCGAAAAGTAAGCCTGGATAGGAAAATCGAGGAAGCTAACGAACAGGTCAAGGTGACCGAAAAATATTATTTTAAGCCACCCTTGTCAGCAGGGGACCTGAATAGTAAAATTGATCAGTTGTTTGGCAACGTAAGTATAGAAAAAACATTCATCAACAATCGCCCCAGCTACCTCAAGGTGTTGGCTACGGTATATGCGGACAGCTTATACCACGAAGCGGCACCTTTTGACCGATTTATGGATCAGCTATTTAACCAGGACTAACTATGGACAACAGACTACTAAGAGAATTTATAGCCAACTACAGGACACCGTTCGACGAGGAAAAAGCAATGATTCCCGATTTTTTGGCACTCCTGGACGACCCGATGGCTTTTAGCCGGGAACGAAAGGAGGGGCATTTTACCGCATCCGCCTGGATCGTAAACCGAAGGCGAACGCATACCTTACTGACCCTGCACCGGAAATTACAGAAGTGGCTGCAACTTGGAGGCCATGCAGATGGCAACCAAAACCTGCTGGAGGTGGCAATGAATGAAGCCCGTGAAGAGAGTGGCTTGACTTCCCTGAGGCTGGTGGATCGGTTTATATTCGACCTGGACCGGCATCTGATACCGGCCAACGCTACCGATGCGCAGCACTTTCATTACGATGTCCGGTTTTTGATTGAGGCTGAAATGGACGAGCCCTTGATCATAAGTCCGGAAAGTAAGGACCTTGCCTGGGTTGGCTTTGACATGACTTCCGAGTTGGTAGGAAACAATGCCTCTATCCTTCGGATGTTGGAAAAAACCAGCCGTTCCGAAATACTTTTATAAGCAGAGGTTCGGTAGTTCTGGTTTTATTGTTCAAATTTTCGGGTTGTGCCCTGGGGAATCCTTATCTTTGCCAAAAATTTTGAGATGAATAACAACCTGTTCAAATCCCTGGCAATGCTTTTTTTACTGGTTTCCTGTCAGCCTTCGGTAGAAGAGCTGTTTGAGGCTGGGGTAACGGCCCTGGAAGGGGAAAAATACGAAGAGTCAATCAGCTATTTTGACCGGCTGGTTGCCATAGATAGTGCGCATGCTGCCGCCTGGAACGCCAGAGGAGTGGCTTTTTTTGAGCTGGGTCAATGGGATGAAGCCATTGACTCTTTTAGTCAGGCCATAGAAACCGATTCACTTAATTACAAACCTTTTTTTAACAGAGGCAATGCCTGGATGGAAAAAGAATCCTTCAGGGAAGCCCTCCTCGACTATAATCGGGCCAATGGACTGGATGTCAATCAATCGGATGTTTATTACAACCGGGGTCTTGCTTTATTGGGGCTGGAAATGTACGAGGATGCGCTGATCGATTTTGACATGGCCTTGCGGGCTAACCCGGAGCAACCCACCGTCCTTTTCAACAAGGCGAAAGCCCAATTGGGAAACAATGATCCCTTGACGGCCATTGCGACGCTCAATGAGGTGGTACGATTGGATCAACGGAATGCCTCGGCCTACTACCTGCTGGGTGTTACCCAGATGAGTGCCTTGGGAAACAAGGAGGAAGGCTGTTCTCAATTGAAAATGGCGCTTTCTTTAGGGTATACACAGGCAAAAGAATGGATAGACGAATTCTGTGAGGAATAATGGCGGAAATAGGAAAAGACATAGCGAAAGCGGCCAAATTTCTCACGGAGGGGGAGCTAGTGGCCATACCCACAGAAACGGTGTATGGGTTGGCAGGTAATGCGCTGGATGAAAATGCCGTTCTAAAGATATTTAAGACCAAAGACAGACCGGAATTTGATCCCCTGATAATCCATCTGGCTGAAAAAAGTCAATTAATGGACTACGTGCAGGATGTACCGGAAGAACTGGCGGCCCTTGCCAGCCGTTTTTGGCCGGGCCCCCTTACGCTCTTGTTGCCTAAAAAAGACCTGATTCCCGATTTGGTTACCAGTGGACTGGATACTGTTGGTGTTCGTGTTCCCAGGCATCCGCTTACCAGGAAACTATTGCAATCGCTTACCTTTCCGCTGGCGGCTCCAAGTGCCAATCCATTTGGATACATCAGCCCTACCCGGGCCAGCCACGTTCAGGACCAGCTAGGGGATAAAATAACGTATATTTTGGATGGAGGGGATTGTGAAGTAGGCCTGGAAAGCACCATCGTTGGCATGGAGCAAGGACAGGTAATCGTGTACAGGCTTGGGGGGATTTCCGTTGCGGATATTGAGGAAACGGTGGGGAAAGTGCTGATTCTCCCTCAGTCCAGCAGTAATCCAAAATCTCCCGGAATGCTCAAAAGCCACTATGCCCCCAAAAAACCGGTCTATTTAGGCGATTTGGATGAATTGATGGAAAAGTTTGGTAGAAAGGGTACCGTTTTTGCTGTTTTGTCGTTTACCAGAACCTTTGCTGAAGTACCGGATTCCTTGCAACTGGCGTTGAGCAAGGAAGGAAATTACGATGAGGCGGCGAGAAACCTGTTTTCCTCCATGAGGCTATTGGATGATAGCGAGGCAGCAGTGATATTAGCGCAGGAATTGCCGGAAATTCATCTGGGAAAGGCCATAAATGACCGCTTGAGGCGGGCAGCTGCCAAATAAAATCCTTATTTTTGATAAAATTTTAAACCTACAATGTATGAACAATAGAATTAAGACTGTCGATAATGTTGATTTTAAAGGGAAAAAAGCCCTGGTAAGAGTGGATTTTAATGTGCCCCTGGATGATCAACATAACATTACGGATAATACCCGGATTGTATACGCATTACCTACTATCAAAAAGATTTTAGAAGGGGGAGGCGCAGTGATCCTCATGTCCCATTTGGGTCGACCTAAGTCAGGTCCGGAGGATAAATTTTCCCTGAGGCATCTGATTACCGAATTGAATAAAGAGCTGGAGGTGTCTGTCAAATTTGCAAAAGACTGCATCGGAAATGAAGCCAGCCAATTAGCGACCAGCCTAAACCCGGGCGACGTGTTGCTACTTGAAAACCTAAGGTTTCATAAAGAAGAGGAAAAAGGAGATAGGGAATTTGCTAAAAAATTAGCATCTCTCGGAGATATTTACGTAAACGATGCTTTTGGTACTGCTCACAGAGCCCACGCTTCCACCGCCATCGTAGCCGAATTTTTCAATGATAAAGTGGCAGGTTACCTGATGCAAGCGGAATTAAAAAATGCAGATAAGGTATTAGGTGCTCCGGAAAGGCCCTTTACTGCCATCATGGGAGGAGCCAAGATTTCCGATAAAATATTGCTGATCGATAAATTATTAGATAAGGTAGATAACCTGATTATTGGCGGGGGCATGTCCTATACGTTTGCCAAAGCACAGGGAGGGTCGATTGGGGATTCCCTTTTGGAAGCGGATAAAATGGAACTAGCCCTTGAATTGGTAGAAAAGGCCAAAAAGCAAAATGTAAACCTGATTTTACCAGAAGACGCGGTCACTTCCAAGGCTTTCGCCAATGATGCCGAACAGGGCACCGCCCAACGAGGACAAATTCCAGATGGTTGGATGGGATTGGACATTGGACCGGAAAGCCGGAAAAAATTCGCTGAAGTGATCATGGCTTCTAAAACGGTGTTATGGAATGGTCCCATGGGAGTTTTTGAGATGAGTAGTTTTGAGAACGGCACCAAAGCCATTGCCGAATCCATAGTCGCCGCCACCAAAAAGGGTGCGTTTACCTTGATAGGAGGAGGCGATTCTGCCGCTGCGGTTAATAAATTTGGCTATGGGGAGGACGTTTCTTTCGTTTCTACGGGCGGAGGTGCGCTGCTGGAATTGATGGAAGGAAAGACGCTTCCTGGTGTAAAAGCCCTGGAACCCTAATAAATTGCACTAAGTAGCCTGTCATTCTATCCGGACCCAGCTCCATTCCAATTTGATTGATCGCAAATCTATGGATAACAGGGCTTTTGGGGAAGAAGGCAGTTCAATGGTTTACTCCCCCTGTCCTGACACTTTGTTTGGGACGGGGGAAAAATACCTTTCAGGTACTAGATCGTATTTCTTTGTCGTTTAGGGATTGGCCCCGAATTAAAATAAGCTGACTTTCATGTCCATAGAAATTCATCAGTTATCCAAATCATTCGGTTCTCAGCAAGTGCTCAAGGGGGTTAGTTTTCAAGCTAAACCAGGTCAGGTGCTTGGTTTTTTAGGTCCTAATGGTGCCGGGAAATCCACCACCATGAAGATTTTGACGGGCTACCTTACTGCGGATGAGGGGGATGTATTGGTGAATGGGATTTCGGTAAACAAGTATCCCAAGGTCATCAGTAAGTTGATTGGCTATTTGCCGGAGCATAATCCGCTGTATCCGGAGATGTACATTTCAGAGTTTCTGACGTTTGTCGGCGGTCTTTATCAAATGCGTAGTAAGGTGCTGAAAAATCGAGTGCAAATGGTTATGGACCAATGTGGCTTGATGGCTGAAAGGAAAAAGAAAATAGGCCTGTTATCCAAAGGCTATAAACAGCGGGTAGGCCTGGCAAAAAGCCTGGTGCACGATCCGGAAATTATCGTTCTGGATGAACCCACCTCAGGCCTGGATCCTAATCAACTGGCAGAAATCAGGCAACTGATCCGAACCATCAGCCAAAACAAGACCCTTATTTTAAGTACCCACATCATGCAGGAGGTAGAAGCCCTCTGCGATAAAGTGGTCATTATTCACAACGGAAATATCGTTGCCCAGGACCTGTTGCAGCACTTGAAATCCGGGCAGGGAGAGGGGGAACTGGTGTTTGAAACGGAAGTGCCATTGGTCCCGGACTGGATCAAAGGCATGGACTATTCAGGATATTCCCAACCTAACCCCACTACCTATGTCTTTTCCAGTGCAAATCCGAAGCAATTACGCTTGGAATTGATGCGCCTGGTGCAGGAAAGAGGCCTCAACCTGATCAGTATCCGGCAACAGGAAAATAACCTGGAATCCATTTTCTACAGACTCACACAAAATTAGCAAGATGGTTAGTTTGTTATATAAGGAAATAAATGGCTTTTTCAGCAACCTCTCTGCTTACCTGATTACCAGTATTTTTTTAATAGCGCTGGGATTGATTGTTTGGGTTTTTCCAGGTACCAGTGTGCTGGAATATGGCTATGCTGATTTGGACAGCCTGTTTACCTACACCCCTTTCGTGTTTATCTTTCTGATACCAGCCATTACCATGGGTATGGTCGCAGAAGAGAAGAAATCAGGTACCTGGGTACTCCTTAAAACCTCCCCCCTTAAAAGCCACCAAATCATTTTGGCCAAGTACCTGGCCGCTTTATTGTTGATCCTCTTTGCGCTGTTACCCACACTGGTTTATTATTTCAGTGTCGTTCAGCTGGGTGATCCCGTTGGGAATATCGATAGTGCCGGTTTTTTCGGCTCCTATATTGGCTTGCTTTTAGTAGGGGCCTTATTTGCGGCCATTGGGCTTTTCAGTTCCTCCCTTACTTCGAACCAAATTATGGCCTTTGTAATTGCGGTGTTTTTATGCTTTTTATTGTACGGGGGCCTGGGAGCACTGGCGGCCTTATCCTCCGGGGAATGGGGATTGTTTCTGGAAGAACTGGGCATCAGTTTTCATTTTGAGCAAATGGGTAGGGGGGTGATCGTTTCAGAAAACGTCTTTTACTTTCTGGGGATGATCCTTACCTGGTTGAGTTTTACCTGGATTTTGATAGAACGAAATGGATAGAAAGCAGCGACCCCTTGTACTCGGAATACTATTCCTGATACTCCTATGGCTGGGGTTATGGGGATTGGGGTCTTGGTGGCAGTTTAGGATGGACCTTACCGAAGAGGGCCGCTATTCCCTGTCCGACGCTACCAGAGAAGTTTTGGCCAATATGGACGGGCCCCTGGAAGTTGAAATTTTATTGGATGGAGATTTGCCGGCAGGAATGAAACGGTTTCAGAAGGGAATTGAGGAAACGCTAACCACTTTTAAAAATTACAGTAATGAGGAAATCAACATCCGTTTCCAGGATCCCCTACAAATGGATAGTGAATCCAGGGAAGCGTTTATCCTCGATCTGGCTGCCTATGGGATCAACCCGACTAACTTATATAGTAACCAAAATGGGGCGCAAACCTCACGCATGATTTTTCCAGGGATAGTCCTTAGAAGTCAGGACTATGAATTGGGCGTTTTGCTGCTTAAAGGCGAGATGGGGATGGGGCCCGATGAAATACTGAACCTTTCCATCGAAAACCTGGAGTTCGAAATCAGTCAGGCCCTTCAGCGGCTTTATACGAAAAATAAAAAAGCGGTGGGCATCATCATCGGGCAAGGTGAAATGGCGGAGGACAATGGATTCGGTATGGTAGAAGCCCTGAATGAGGATTATGAAGTCTATAAAGTTCCCTTTGATCAGGCAGAGGAGGTAGCCGATTTGCTTACTTTTGAGACATTGCTGGTGGCGGGTCCTCAGGAAGCCTACGAAGAAAGGGAACAATACCTGCTGGACCAGTATCTAATGCATGGTGGAAATCTGGTGTTTTTTGTGGATCAAATGGCGGTGAACCTGGAAGAGGCGGCGGGAGAGGGGACGGTAGCGATGCCCTTCGACACCGGATTGGATGGCTTGCTTTTCCGGTATGGGATTCGAATCAACCGGGATTTGATACAGGATTTGAATTTTGGATATCATCCAGTGGTTTCCGGAGATTTTGGAGATCAGTCGCAGCTGGTTCCTTTGCCCTGGCCTTTTTATATACAGGCAGGTAAAATGGCCAACCATCCCATTACCAAGGGTTTAGATCAAGTTCAATTCCGCTTTGTCAGCACCATGGATACGGTAAAGGCGGAAGGGGTTACCAAAACCCCCCTTATTTTTAGTAGTAATTTTAGTAAAAAATTGAGCGCTCCGGTGCGGGTTGCTTTTGAGGACATGGCAGGAGAACCGGAGGTCGAATCCTTTACTTCCGGAAACCTACCGCTGGTATACCTGCTGGAAGGAAATTTTACTTCGTATTTTAAAAACAGGTTTGTACCCGATGAGTTTGACGCCAGTAGTTTTCTTCCGGAAGGGAACGCCGGGCGCGTTCTGGTGGCTGGGGATGCAGATTTGGTGAAGAGTTGGGTGGACCCCAGCGAAAAAGAACCCCTGCCGCTTGGCATGAGTCCATTTGCTGAAAACCAAATGGCAAACAGGGAGTTTTTGCAGAATGCAGTGAATTTCCTGGTGGACCCGGAGGGTATCATGGCTACCAAACGAAAGCAATTCCAAATCAGGCCGCTTAACAAAGTAAAAGTAAACCAACAAAAAAGCGTTTGGCAGGTCATAAACATTGCCTTCCCTGTGCTGCTGGTACTGTTAATCGGCTGGGTGCAGTATTTTTTTAAGAAAAGAAAATACGAAAAGAAGCAGGTTTAAAAGTAACGACGGCAAATTTTGCGGCATTTTTATTTCATCTAATCAAATCCCAATGAGGGCATTTGTAATTTTATTTATAACTTTACCCTGTTAAATCCATCGGATGCATCTGGGGAGTCAACCATTGCCCTTACGCAACGGTTTGGAAATCAGAAATCATCTTTTTACTGTAGCCAGGCCACCAATTTGGGCCGGGCGCATCAATTGACTGACGTAATAAAAAAAATACACCTATGAAATTTATTGTTTCTTCTTCATCCCTTTTGAAGCAGCTGTCTTCCATAAACGGGGTAGTAACCACCAACCCGGTGGTACCGATTTTGGAAAACTTTCTTTTTGAAATCAAGGACAGTAAACTGACGGTGACGGCTTCCGACCTGCAAACTTCAATGATGACAGAAATAGACGTGGAGGCCAAGGAAGATGGAAATATTGCAGTTCCTGCTAAAATTCTTATCGAAACGCTAAAAAACCTGCCTGAACAGCCGGTTACCTTTAGCATTGACAAGGAGACCTATAGTATAGAGATCAGTTCCGACAATGGCCGCTACAAGCTGGCGGGGGAAAATGCGACCGATTTTCCACGAATACCCGGAGTCACCAATGCCACTTCCGTGGAAATGTCCACTGAGGTACTGAGTAGTGCCATTGCCAATACTATTTTTGCAACCAGCAACGACGAACTCCGACCTGCTATGACGGGCGTGTATGTCAATCTTAGCGATACCAATACCACCTTTGTGGCCACGGACGGACACCGACTTATTCGTTACCGGAGGGTAGACATCGCCTCACCTGAGACCGCTAATATTATCGTACCGAGAAAGGCGTTAAATCTGTTAAAGTCAACCCTTCCTTCGGATAACGTACCGGTGACAGTGGAATTTAATAGCAGCAATGCCTACTTCAAATTCAATAATATCAAAATGATTTGTCGGTTGATTGATGAACGTTTTCCGGATTACGAAAATGTCATCCCTACTGACAATGAAAACGACATGGTGATCAATCGACAGGAATTTTTAGGTTCTCTGCGAAGAATTGCCATTTATGCAAATAAAACTACACATCAGGTGCGATTGAAACTTACCGGAAGCGAACTTCAGATTTCCGCTGAAGATCTGGACTTTTCTAACGAAGCAAACGAACGCCTGTCCTGCGAACATGAAGGAGAGGACATTGAGATAGGATTCAACGCCAAATTCCTCGTGGAAATGTTAAATAACATTACCGCCAAGGAAGTAACCTTAAAATTCAGTGCCCCCAACAGGGCCGGGTTGATATTGCCCTCTGACATGAGTGAAAACGAGGATATCCTTATGCTCGTCATGCCGGTAATGTTGAGCAACTACGTATAAAACAAGCTGCCATCGAAAGGTACCTATTTCACTACGGGTTTGCTTTTTTATGGCAGTCATTTCGATTTTGCACTGTGAAAATGGCAAATTTTCAAACCTAGGTGTATCGCTTGCGTCAGCCTTGATATCCAGGCGTTGTTTACAAGCAGTAGTCAAATAATATTCAACCAGGCATCGCCTTACGGCGTACGTATCAGGAGGCTAGTGTTCCTTTTGACAAGTATAGCGTTATTCTTTTGCCACTTCTACATCTGTAAACCAAATGATCTTATCTCCGCTTTCTAGCCGGTGGTCCAGGGCAATTTTAATTCCGTCGAATTCCTGTACATTTTCCCAGGTAAAAGCCCTGCCATCCGGACCATCTCCCCGGCGAAAGACCCATTCTTTTATCATGTACTCCTCGTCCACATACAAATCGTACGCATCTCCGGGGGTGTATCCATCGGTATTATTGTAACGGATAATCACCTTGGTAGTCGTTTCTCCATGTATGGGAGAGGATTGATTTTCGATCACTTCCGACTCGTATCCATCATCCCAGGCCAATTGAAAAGGAAATAGCAGCCAATATTTATCATTTATGAATTTCTGGTCCACCCCTTCGACTTGAGCCGTCTTGTCTGCAATGAGATAACTAGCAGTGGTATCCGGCCCCCGGTATTGCACTTCGCCCTCTTCCATGTTCCATTTCCAGTCCCTCACCAATACATTCACACTGTCTCTGCGAACGTTCCAGGTATAGGCGATTGAACTTACCTCATCTAATTGCTCATAACCATATGCCTTGGCTATTTTCATGGTAATGGAATCGGAATCTTCCGTTTTGGGCGTGCAGGACAACGCAAATAAAAGGAGGGTAATCAGGAAGTAGTTGCAATTTTTCATGGGATCGTGGTTTTTGTAGTTGTTTGCTAAGGTAAACATTTTAAGGCATTTACGCGAGGGGCTTGGATTTTCTTATGGTTTATGGGTCCACTGGTATTTTTTTCCTGGGATCGCCTTTACAAATCCCAGAAATTCCAGATTTAAGAGTTTGATCGCAAGTTCGGCGATCGGAATCCCCATGTCCCGACTTAGCCAATCGATCTCCGCCTCATTTTTTTCAAATAGCCGCTCCAGCACCTTAACCTCAATGGAATCCAGATTGGATGTATCCGGTAGCCTCGCTGTAGGACCATTCTCTCCGGACTCCTTGTCCCAGGAAAGTGACTCTTCGATTTCCTTTACTCCCATGTAAATCCCGGCTTTCATACTGCGAATCAGATTATTGCATCCCTCACTGTATTTCGCCTGCAAATTACCCGGCACGGCGAAAACCTCCCGATTATAGCTGTAGGCAATTTCTGCCGTTATGAGGGCACCCCCTTTTTTTGCGGCTTCCACTACAATAAGCGCATCGGAAAGGCCTGCTATGATCCGGTTTCGTTGAGGGAAATTCATGGGGTTTAGTTTGGACCCAATTTTAAACTCGGATAGCAAGCCACCATTTTCCATCATTTGCGCGGCAGTGGCGGCGTGTGCGGCTGGATAGATGGTTTCCAGATCAGAACCCATGATGCCTATGGTGGGTAAATTTAGAGATAGGGCGGCCCGATGTGCCTCCACATCGATCCCGTAGGCCAGTCCGCTGATGATGGTAGGTTGGAAACGGGCCAGGTCTTCTGTGATTTTTTGGGTGATATTTTTGCCATACCTGCTTGCATTGCGGGTTCCCACGATACCTACTGTCCGGTCGGGATTAAGATTCAGGTTGCCCTTGGTAAAGAGAATGGGAGGTGCATCGGGGATACCTCGTAGCCGGTCTGGAAAAGTACTATCCGGGTAACAGTGTACCTGAATGTTTTTTTTGGCAGCCACCTCAAGTAAGGAGGCTGCTTCACTCAGATAAGTGTCTTTGGATTTTCGGTGGGCAAGTAGCTTAGGTCCAATACCCGGAATTTTGGCCGCCTTTCCCTGTGGAAGCGTGAAAAAATTTTCAGCCGATCCGCAATAGCTGATGATGGTCTTGAAAATGCTGGGGCCTAGTTTGGGAACCAGACTTAGTGCCACCGTATGCAAAACCTTACTGCTCTGTTCCTTGCTCATCCAGATTTTCCCTGATTTCAATCAAAAAACTTCTGATTTCGTGTAGCCTATGGATCATCGACGCAGTGTCCTGTATCTTGTGCAGGTCTTTTTTGATGATTTCCTGAGCACCGGTTAGCGTGTAACCCTTTTCTTTTACCAGGTGATAGATGAGCTGAAGTTTTTCAATGTCATCTTTGGTAAACCTACGGTTTCCTTTCTTATCTTTTTTGGGTTTGATGATGTCGAATTCACCTTCCCAATAGCGGATTAGGGAAGTAGCCACCTTGAATTTATCGGCCACTTCTCCTATAGAAAAGTATTTTTTCTCTATTTCTTTTTCTCTGTAAGGCAATTTGCAGGTAGTTTTTCACCAAAAATATACAATTTAATCGGCAAACAACATAGGTTTACGGGTAACTATTTTCCGTAGTGGTTAGCCGGTAAAAATAAAAGACCAGAAACATATCCCGTCATAATGGAAATGTTTCTGGCCTTGAGAAGCTTCTTTATATTAGGACAGGGACTGGTTTTCTCTGGAAGCCAATTCCAGTATTTTGTCAAATTCAGAGGGTTCCAGATCTTTAAAGAAGTAATTTACCGGATTAACGTACTTGTCATCTTTGATTACTTCATAGTGAACGTGAGGAGCGGTAGAAGACCCTGTATTACCTACCGAACCAATTTTGTCACCTCTTTTAATTTTATCTCCAACCCTGACATCAAAATCGTTCATATGTGCGTATCGGGTTTTAAATCCGAAACCATGATCAATAATAATGGATTTACCATAGCCTCCAAATTCGGTTCGAACCCGTTCCACCACACCATCACCGGTGGAGTAAATAGGCGTGCCTTTGGGCGCGGAGAAATCCACGCCGGTATGCATTTTCCTAACTTTCAAAATGGGGTGCAGCCGAACACCATATCCAGAAGCAAGGCGATTTAGCTCTTCGTTATGTATGGGCTGTATGGCAGGAATAGAAGCCCAATACTCTTCCTTGTTCATCGCCGTTTCAGATAGTTCATCGTAAGATTCCCACTGGATGAAGAGCTGTCTTTTAAGTGTTTCTACTTTACTGGAAACCGAAACGATCATTTTTTCCTGATTCAAACCCTTCTCTTTAATCTCCCGAAACCGGTCTGAACCCCCAAAACCTGCTTTCCTGACGGAAGTGGGAATCGGTTCCGATTCGAAAATAACCCGGTATAGGTTATCATCACGCTCCTGCAGGTCAGCCATCATCGTGTTTAGTTGCCCGACTTCCTGCTCGAGCAGCTCGTAATAAAGTTTCAGTTCCCGGTTTTCTTTTTTCAGCATTAATTCTTTGGGGCTGTCAAAATAATAATGGAAGACCAACAATATCCCTACTGCCAACATAGATGATAAGGACAAAAAACCCAATAGGTTTAGGGTTACATCCCACTTGCTTCTGACATACCGTTCGTACTTGCAGGTTTTGGGATCGTAATAATATTTTATTCTACTCATTTAACAAATAGTACGTTAAAACTGCTAATTTTGTAATCCGAAAAAAAAATCGGATAATTTCATTACTACCAGAAAATCACTTATTTGGGTGTTTGGGTACAAAGATAATCCAAAAACTTTATAATTTCCAAGTAATTCATTCTAAGCTAACTAAATATGAATTCAAAACAAATCAGAAGCCAATTCATTGAATTTTTTCAATCAAAAAAGCATCAATTTGTTTCTTCTGCACCAATCGTAGTGAAGAATGATCCTTCGTTAATGTTTACTAACGCAGGAATGAATCAATTTAAGGATTTTTTCCTTGGAAATGAAATTCCGACTCATTTTCGAGTAACTAACAGTCAAAAGTGCCTTAGGGTTTCGGGAAAACACAATGATTTGGAGGAAGTCGGGGTGGATACCTATCATCATACCATGTTTGAGATGATGGGAAACTGGTCTTTTGGCGATTATTTTAAGCAAGAAGCCATCGCCTGGGCCTGGGAGTTGCTCACGGATGTTTACAAGCTGCCCATAGACCGTATGTACGTGACCGTATTCGGCGGGGACCGGGAAGACGGGATGGAAGAGGATAAGGAAGCCTTTGCCTATTGGGAGGAATGGATCGATCGGGAGAAGATCCTGTTTGGTTCTAAAAAGGATAATTTTTGGGAGATGGGAGAAACCGGCCCCTGTGGTCCCTGCTCGGAGATACACATTGATATGCGGTCTCAGGAGGAGATCGATCGGATTCCGGGAAAAGACTTAGTCAATGCAGATCATCCCCAGGTAATTGAAATCTGGAACCTGGTTTTTATCCAATATAACCGGTTTTCGGACGGGCATCTGAAAGCACTCCCTTCACAGCATGTGGATACCGGAATGGGACTGGAACGTTTGGTGCGAGTTATTCAGCAGAAGGCATCCAATTACGATACGGATCTGTTTGTACCCTTTATAGAAAAAATAGCTGCCATTTCCGGTTACCAATACGGGCAATCTGAAAAAACAGACATTGCGTTTCGGGTGATTGTGGATCATATCCGGGCGATATCCTTCACTATAGCCGATGGGCAGCTGCCCTCCAATAATAAAGCAGGATACGTTATCCGTAGAATACTTCGGAGAGCCGTTCGGTACGGGTACACCTTTCTCGACCTGAAAGCTCCCTTTCTATACCAGCTCGTGGCTGTTTTGGCAGAAAAATTCGGCGAGTTTTATCCTGAAATAGCAGAACAGCAAGCGTTTATTGCTAAAGTGATTCAGGAAGAGGAGCTAGCCTTTCTCCGAACACTCGATAAGGGGCTCAAAAATCTGGAAAACATCCAGCAGTCCCTGGAAGTAAAAAAGGAACAGGTGATACCCGGAGAAATTGCCTTCGAATTGTACGATACCTATGGGTTTCCGCTAGACTTGACTTCCCTGATCGCCAGAGAAAATGGGCTAAGTGTCGACGAAAAGGGCTTTGAGCAGGCCATGATCCTTCAAAAGCAACGCTCAAGGTCTGCCGCTCAACTGGAAACCGGAGACTGGATGACCGTATACGAGGAGGAAAGTGAAGGATTTGTAGGCTATGATAGGCTCCATGCACAGGCCCGAATCATCAAGTACCGTAAAATTAAAGATAAGAAATCTGACCGGTTTCAATTGGTTTTAAGCCAGACACCCTTCTATGCAGAAAGCGGCGGACAGGTAGGGGACACCGGTACCCTAAGTAGCGGAAACGAGGTGGTTCAGGTACTGGATACGAAAAAGGAAAACGATCTGATCGTCCATTGGGTAGATAAATTACCAGAACGCATTGATAATGAATTTTTCTGCCAGGTAAACGACGAAAAAAGGGCAAGAATCAAAGCCAATCATACGGCTACCCACTTGTTGCAGGCGGCGTTGAAAAAAGTGCTGGGGACCCATGTGCAGCAAAAAGGCTCCTTGGTCAACGAGCAGATACTTCGTTTTGATTTTTCGCATTTTGCGAAAATGACTCCTGAAGAAATCACGCAGACAGAAGCCATCGTAAATGCGAAAATCAGGAAAAACATTTCGCTAAGAGAGCAACGGAATGTACCCATCGAGGAAGCAAAGGCCCAGGGAGCCACGGCGCTTTTCGGGGAGAAGTATGGGGATTTTGTTCGGGTGATCACTTTTGACCCGGAGTTTTCGGTAGAACTGTGTGGAGGAACACACGTAAAAGCCACCGGAGAGATTGGTTTTTTTAAGTTGATTTCTGAAAGCTCCATTTCAGCGGGGGTCCGGCGAGTGGAGGCGGTTACCGGCAAGCAGGCAGAAGCCTTTGTGAATAAGCAGTCTCAACTGATTCAGGAAGTCCAGGAACGGTTAAAAAACCCTAAAGATCTGGTGGGTGCGATCGAGGCGTTGGCAGAAGAACGGTCCCTTCTTCGCAAAGAGATTGAAGTTTTGCACCTGAAAGCTACCGAAGAGATAAAAGAAAGCCTGAAAAATCAGGCAAAATCCTTGAACGGTTACCAATTGGTATCAGCTTTGATTAAATTGCCCAATGGAGAAGCGTTAAAAAAGCTTTCTTTTGAGTTAAAAAATGAAATGGAGGACTTGATAGCCATCCTGGCAGCCGATATCGGCGGTAAACCCCAACTAGCAGTTGTCATAAGTGACAGCCTTGTAAAGGAAAAGGGGCTACATGCCGGAAATTTGGTAAAGGAGCTCGCCAAGGAAATAAATGGTGGAGGCGGGGGACAGCCCTTTTATGCCACAGCTGGGGGAAAAGATTCCTCAGGTTTGCCGCGTGTGCTTTCCAAAGCGGATGCCATCCTTCGGGATTCCTTGAAATAATTTTGCCTATTCCAGATTTGGTTTTGGGGGAATTCTCTGCCATTTTTGGAACAATAAATGTAATGATTAAGCGATGATTGACGAAAAATCCATTTCCTCAGCTGATGCCATTCGGGAAAAATACGAGTTGGTGATAGGGTTGGAGGTTCATGCCCAACTACTCACCAATAGTAAAATGTATACCTCGGATGCGACCACTTATGGTAACATGCCCAATACGAACGTGTCCGTCATTACCCTCGGGCACCCGGGTACCTTGCCGAAGGTAAATAAGCGGGCGGTGGAATATGCGATTAAAATGGGCTTGGCATGCCACTGCTCCATTACCAGAAGAAATGTCTTTGCCAGGAAGAATTATTTTTACCCGGATCTGCCCAAAGGGTATCAGCTTACTCAGGACAAAAATCCGATCTGTGTAGGCGGGCATGTACCGATCGTGTTGTCGAGTGGGGAAAAAAAGGACATTGCGCTTACCCGGATTCACATGGAAGAGGATGCGGGCAAGTCCATTCACCTGGCAGGAGAAGTGGACACCCTGGTGGATTTTAATCGGGCAGGCGTACCACTGATAGAAATCGTCACAGAACCCGATATGCGCTCTTCAGAAGAGGCGTACAACTTGCTGATAGAGATCAAAAAGCTGGTGAAATACCTGGAGATTTGTGATGGAAACATGGAAGAGGGTTCCCTGCGTTGCGACGCCAATGTATCGGTTAGACGCTGGGGCGACAACGTGTTGGGGAAGAAAGTGGAAGTAAAAAATATGAACTCTTTTCGGAATGTAGCACGGGCCATCGAACACGAATTCGAGCGGCAGGCCCGGCTTCTGGAAGAAGGAAAGGAAATCATCTCCGAAACCAGGACCTTTGATGCGACTTCCGGGCTAACGGGCAGCATGCGAACCAAGGAAGACCTCAACGATTACCGGTATTTTCCGGAACCGGACTTGAGTCCAGTGGTCATTTCCGAAGAGTGGCTTCAGTCGGTAAAAGCCGAAATGCCGGTTTTGCCGGGAGTTCTTTTTTCTAAATTCGTTGACACCTATGGTTTGCCCGAATACGATGCAGGGGTACTTACGGACCAAAAGGAGATTGCGCTTTGGTTTGAAACCCTCTGTAACCATACCCAAAACTACAAAAGTGCCTCGAATTGGCTAATGGGCCCTGTAAAATCATATTTGAACGAATTGACGCTTGGGATTGCCGATTTCCCCATAAGTCCTGAAAAACTGGCCGAACTCATCAGCCTGATCGATGAAGGGAAAGTCAGCTACACCGCAGCTTCCCAAAAAGTTTATCCTGAATTATTACAACATCCGGAGCGGTCTCCACTCGAAATTGCGCAGGAGTTAAACCTGATTCAGGATAGTGATGAGGATACCATCAAACCGGTCATTGAAGCGATTCTCGCTGAAAATGAAGCCAAGGTGCTGGAATACCGGTCCGGAAAAAAGGGGCTGATGGGCATGTTTATGGGACAGGTAATGAAGAAATCCAAGGGAAAGGCAGACCCAAAGATTGCCAGTAAAATTTTAACTGAATTATTGGAACAGTGATGATGAAAAAATGGATTTATAATATTTTTTCCCTGGGGATAGCGATGGGCTTCCTTTTCTCATGTGGGGAAGAAGAAAAACAAGTGTTTGATGGTCAGGTTACCATCTCTGGTCAAATTCAAAATCGGCCGGAGGGGGAGTTGGTGTTGTCTCAGTACGATAATAACAGTATCAACGTGCTGGATACCTTGATGGTCGCAGATAATGGAGAATTTTCCTACGATTTGGATCTGGAGTCGCCCAACTTTTACGAACTGGACCTTTTTGGTGCGAAAACGGTGCGCCTGGCACTCTATGAGGAAGACGTGCAGGTCAGTTATGACTTCAACACCGAGGAACTTCAACTGTCGGGCTCCTCTGATAGCCAACTGGTAGTGGCCATTGACTCGCTCACGACGGTTTATCAGGAAGCGGGAAATGAACTTAACTCCGCCTTCTATGAGGCCATGGCAGATAAGGATCAGGAAAAAATCAAACAAATCCAGGAGCAAGCCATGGATCTGGAGTTGGACCACGCAGAGAAAATCAAGGAGATTATCGCAGAAAGTGATGGGAGTTTCGCTGCCCTGGCAGGAATGGGCATGCTAGACCCCCGAACCGATTTTAACTACCTGGATAGTCTAATAACAGGCCTGGGTGAGCGGTATCCGGATATGAAGCTTATCACTTCCTGGAAGCAAGAACTGGATGAATTGAGAGCCCTGTCTATTGGGCAGCCAGCGCCTGAAATATCCCTTCCCAATCCAGAGGGGGATATAGTGAAATTATCGGATTTGCAAGGCAAATATGTTTTGGTCGACTTCTGGGCAGGCTGGTGCAAGCCCTGTAGGGATGAGAACCCCAATGTGGTCAGACTTTATAACAAATACAAGGGGGATGGGTTTGAGGTATTTGGGGTGTCCCTGGACCGTACCCGGGAAATGTGGCTAAAAGCAATAGAAGAAGATGGTTTGGAGTGGACTCAGGTTTCGGATTTAAAATATTTTAATTCGGAAGCTGCTGCCACCTATCAAATCAACGCCATCCCCGCTACCTATATGATTGACCCCGAGGGAAATATACTAGCGAAAGATCTGCGAGGAAGATCCCTGGAAAGAAAATTGGAGGAATTATTCGATTAAATGAGGATTTGACCGTTAAAATAATCTTTTCTAACAATCTGGACTTAGTAATTCAGTAGCAATTTGGATAATTAACAATGAACTGATCATTCCGTGTGTAATTGATAAAATAATTCCCTATTATTGGATAAGATTTATTACAAATCTTCTGTTTATAAAAAGGGAGTATCGAAGTATTTGTACGAATAAATTTGTCACCCATGGCCAAATTTGTGTCATTAGAAAAGAATAACCGTAAGCACAAACAAAAATAAATTTCCCAATCTCCGATGTAAAGCAGAAAAGCAGGGTGGTACTAAAACCCCGGCACTTGATTTGCATTTAACTTAAAAACCATTCAATTCTTATGAAAAAAAGAAACCTAAAATTTCCCTTGACACGGTCATTTGCCGTGATGCTATTCGTTTTGCTAGCCATGGGAGCATGTAAAAGTAAAAAAAAGGTAGTTGAGGCAGAGCCTGAACCAGCACCTGTAGAAGAGCCAGCTCCTGAGCCAGAACCAGAGCCGGAACAGCCTTCCGCTGAAGAAGTTGCTGTCGGAAAACTGGAAAGTTACTTCGATGCGGTGGCCAATGCTTCCACCCTTCAAAGTGCCAATAATACGATCCGGGAAGCGATGGGAATGTTTTCCAATCAAAATACGCCCGTGCTGATTGTCATCCATGAGGAAAGTGGCGTGAAAGATTATGATGAACCGACGACCATTGAAAGGTATCTTAACTATCTCAAAGACACCAAAAAGAATCTGAATTTTATCAGTGACATCAGAATGGATGGATCCGGGAAGGTCACCGAACTAGAACTTAGAAGAAGATAATTTTAAAAAACATAAAAGAAAGTAAGTGATTATGAAAAAATATATCCCATCCCTTTTGATCTTTTTCCTGGCGACCTCTATCTCGGTATTTGCGCAGGACGAAAGCATAAGTCCTCAAAGAAAGCAAGCCATTGATTCTCTTGCGTTGGAAAAAGTAAAGGACCTTAGTAAGTACATCAGTATTATCGGAAGTAAAGAAACGCAATTTTCTGAAGCCACCCGCGTTATGGACCGAGCCGAAGAGTTGTTTGCTCCGGACGCAGAAATGGGAGTGTCTTCTATAAATACCAATGAGATCGCCTACTATAAAATCAGAAGGTATTTTGAGCGATTGATGGCGTTGAATTACGATCGCGTTAATATCAGTTGGTACGATATCCACTACATTAGCGATTTGGAAAGACAACCTGACGGCAGGTATGTGGGGGTCATCACCATCTACCAACGATTCGAAGGAACTTCGCAAGAAGCCGGACTTAATTACAGAGACACCACCAAAAAAGACATTACGATTTACGTAGAGAAGAAGCAAACCCAGATTTCCGGAAGAACCATTGAGTTTTGGGATGTGCTACTGGGAGACGTGAGAGTGACGGAAACATCAGCATGAGAATAGTACCCCTAATTACGCTAATTACCATAATCTTATCTATACATTCCGCTCCGGGGCAGACCTTGAACAGCTCCGGGCGGATTATAGATGATGGCAGATTCGCTGCCGCAACCAAACAAGTCAATCAATTTTTTAGAAGATTTAATGCCGAAGAAAGCAAAGATGGGACGGTCAGGTACCTACCTGACGATGAAAATTACCACAATACGGACCTAAGGAAATCCTTTATCAATATCCTTTTTGATAATGAAACATCCGATGTAAGTAATGAATTGAAAAGGGAATTCATCAATCATGTGGTTTCGGATACCTATCCGCAGTTTCTCAATTTTCACGGAGGAGATTGGTTTTCAGAAGTCAATACCGTTTTCAATTATAATGGAGAAAGGCTGGAAGTGGTATTGTTTTTGAAGCTACAGCCACAAGGACTGGGTTACGAATGGGTCATCGAAAACGTTTCCTTTGACCCCTTTACCGATGCCTTTGACAAACCGGAAGGAGATGAAAAGAAATTTCTTCATCCCCTCAGTCACGAATTGGGATTTATGAACTTAAGGAAGGCGATCGTGGAAGATCCCAAGCCGGAATCGTATACTCCGGATGACTATCAACCGGACTACCTCACGCTTTTTCTTTATGAAATAAAGAAAGACAGATTGAAATTTGTTACTGTAAAAGATACCAGGTTTCATTTTTTTCAAATTGACAACTGGTACTTTGAGCTTTCACAGTTCAATCGTCCGGGCTTCAACACGGGTTGGCTTATTGCCAATCTGATGAAATTAGAGGATGGAGATAAGCAAATTATACTGAATTACATCTATGACAGGAATTAGATCAATTGTTTCAATCCTGCTTTTTTTTTGTACCCAAATAGCCTTTACCCAGGATTTAGGAGGGTACAGTAAACAGGAAATCAAGGATTTTACCCAGCAGGCGGAAGATCAGGTCCGTTTTTTGCAATATTTTCTCAATACCGTTGGAAGTAGTGAAACTTCTGCCAGAGATAAGGATGTAATCATCCGGGAAAGTTATAAAAAGATATTTAGAGACGAACAGGTCCAGGTAGAAGATGACTTGCTGACAGATAGGCAAGTGATCACCAATAAAAGCATCGTTTCTTACCTCAAAGACATAGAGTTCTTTTTTAAAGACGTGGCGTTCGAATTTAAAGTCAAGGAAATCGAACCAAAGCTAAACGATCAAGAGGAATTGTTTTTTGAAATCTCCCTCGATAGGACCCTTACCGGAGTGGGCTTGAATAATGAACCCGTCGAAAATACCAAAGGGAGGTATATTGAAATTAATCTTGACCGGGATTCCAATGAGCTCAAGATTGCCAGCATGTATACCACCAAGCTCAGCAGGGATGAAGAATTGATCGATTGGTGGAACTCCCTGTCGCTGGAGTGGGAGACCGTAATCCGGGAGAAGTTTGACCTGCAGGAAGATTCCGTCTCGCTCGACATGCTGTATAAAGTATCCAGCCTGGATTCACTCAATCTGTCCGGAAACCGACTACTCGTGGACCTTTCACCGATCCAGGTGTTTCAGAACCTGACATACGTTGATATCAGCCATACCCGAATCGAAGAATTGGCACCAATCAGCAATGTGACGTTTCTGTCGTACCTGAATATTGCGCATACGCCCACCTCGGATATTCAGTTTGTCAAATATTCGGATAAGTTGACCTACCTGGACATATCGGGTACAGAGGTTACGAATATCGAGGAATTGGGTAGCCTGAAAAATTTGAAGGTGTTCAGTGCCGTCCAAACCCCGCTTACCGGTTTTGGCGTGTTGGAAAATTTTACCGAACTGGTTCATCTTGATTTGGAGGAAAGTGGATTTAATAACATTGAAAACATCCAGCCTTTGACCAAGCTGAAGACGCTTAATCTGAAAGGGAATTACTTGATTAATTTTGGATTTTTATCCGAATTGAAGAAGCTGGAAGAAATCAATCTGGAAGCGACCAATATATTGGATTTATCGCCACTCGCTGAACTACCCGCACTTTGGCGTGTCAATATTAACGGTACGGAGGTGAGCCAACTGGATCCATTGAGCGGATCAAGTTCCATCCAGCGAATATACGCTGACCGAACCAGCATTTCAGAAAATGCGGCAGAGGCTTTCGCCAGAACCAACCGGGGAATTTTACTCATTCACAATGTGGAAAATCTCCAAACCTGGTGGGAGACCCTTCCCGAGGGTTGGAATCAGGTATTTATCCAGAAATTGCCAAATTTAGGAAAGGGTAAGCCAAGTATTGAAGCCTTGTCCGAGCTTGTGAACATAGACTCGCTAATGCTCAATGACAGCCGAATTGTCAACCTGCGGCCTGCGTTGAAATTCAAAAATGCGGTATATATTTCCTTCGAAAACACCCAGGTGGAGGACCTTTCTCCCTTGGCCGAAATGAAGAGCCTGGAACACATCCAGGCAGATCAAAGTGGTGTAAGAAATCTGGGAGCATTACAAGAATTGAATAATCTGAAAATGATTTCCTTCGCTGGTACTGAACTTAATACCGTCGCCCCTTTAAAAGGACTCCAGACGCTAGAATTCATCAATTTGGATCAAACGGAGGTAGCCGATTGGGAAATCCAGGAGCTTGCTAGCTTGCTTCCCAAGGCCACGATCGTTTTCCGTTCGGAGGAATTAGCTCTATGGTGGGAAAGTCTTGATGACACATGGAAGAATTTGTTTAGTAATCAATTCGATCTTACCTCCAATCCGGAGACAAGAGCATTGCACCGGATGACTGCCAGTACCTCCATTACGATAGAA
The DNA here is from genome assembly GCF_010119245.1 of Cyclobacterium salsum. GTDB lineage: Bacteria > Bacteroidota > Bacteroidia > Cytophagales > Cyclobacteriaceae > Cyclobacterium > Cyclobacterium salsum. The sequence continues at coordinate 210,097 of NZ_WNKG01000008.1, read as the reverse complement.
AATGAAGACATTTCCAACCTGGAACCTTTGTTGCTTTTCTTTAAATTGAAAGAATTGCGGATAACAAGCGTTCCGTTACAAGATCCCTCTGCCATTTCCAGGTTAGAAGGGCTGGAATTGCTACAGTTGGTTGAGACACCATTCCGTGACCTGTCCGTTCTCCAACCACTCAGCTTCCTGGAAGAGCTCGATCTCTCCAATACCGCGGTAGAAGATTTGGATCCGCTCAGTGATTTGGGAAGGCTTAGGCATTTAAACCTTTCGGGTACCAATATCCGCAATCTGAAAGGATTGGAAATGCTCTATGATTTGAGGCATTTGGATATTGCCAGCACCAGTGTAAGAAATCTGAATCCCATCAGTCACATGATTAATCTGGAACGGCTGGTGTGCTATAATACGCGTATCAGTAGTCGAAACGTTGGAAAGTTCCAGGAAGAGCTTCCCGATTGTGAAGTAAGGTATTATTAATGGAACAAAAAAAGGCTATCAGGATTACCTGATAGCCTTTTTCAGTATTGATGCTACACGGGTCTTCTTTATTCTTTGATGAAAGAAGTCAGCATCCAGTGGTGCAATTCCAGGCTTTTAATAAAGGCGATTAGCATGTCTTCTGTGGCCGTGTCTCCCAGGTCTGCTACCTTGATGGCGCACTCGTTCATCGTATCTACCAAGACCTGAAAGTCTCGAAGTACTTCCTCTACCATTTCTTTTGAGCTTAGGTCGGTACCGACCTCTTCAATGTCGGCATGTTGCAGGTAGTCTTTCATAAGGCTGTAGGGAGTCATTCCAAATACCCGAATTCGCTCAGCAATGAGGTCAATATTGGCAAAGGACTCATCGTACAGTTCTTCAAATTTTTCATGTAAGTCGAAGAAATCGCTTCCGGTAACGTTCCAGTGGAAATTACGCAGCTTTTGGTAATGCACGTGGTAATTGGCCAAAAGCTTATTAAGGGAACTTACTATTTTTTCGGACTCGTCTTTATTATATCCTAGCTTCTTAAAAACTCTTTTTTCTGCTGTCGCACTCATAACAATTTTTTTAAATTTAAAACTTCTTTTAACTGATTTCTACGTCAAATAATGGATCATAAATGATGCCAATTTTTCATGACAAATACTTACTTATAGACATTATTAGCTGATTTTTGTTTTGGATTCAGGCTTTTTTGTTGCCGAATCAAAAGAATCATCCGAACCGCTCCTAAAAATTTCACCGGTGGAGGACCTGATTCAAGCTTATCCTTAGGATCTCACCCATGTTATTACAACGTAAAAAATCCGCATTTTTATAATGCCTACCAAGTTCCTGCTTTAGGGTATAGGTGTTTTCTTCGGTGGAAAGCAGGTCTTTCTCCATGCTGTTGAGAATGTCGGTGATTTCCTTGGGGGAGCTTTTCAGCCGGGTAGCAATCAGCGCCCTCTCTTCTTTCTGATATTGGGCCATGGACTCCGGCGTAATGTGCCGGATTCCCAATTGGATCAGAGCGTTGTTTTGTTTGAAATACTGGGGTAAATAGATCGATTTCTTCCCTTCATAAGACTGTTGGTCAAAATCGATGGAGCGGATCCGGTAGTGCGTTTCTTCAAAATCCGGTGTCACATCTACCACAAAATTAGAAGAATGCATGTCCCCTAATAAGCGGACAAAGCACCTTTCGTTGAATTTAACAAACTCTTTGGACAACCGGATGGGGTTTAGCAAGGGATCGTGGATCTGTTGCTTCATAAATTGCTCACCAGGTATCCCAGCTATGTGTTCCTCAATTAGCGAGTCGCGGTATACCAGGTATCCGATTCTGTTGGGGGATAGTAAATGCTCCAACTCCAGTCCATACACCCTGGAGGCATCGGCATTTTTGATATAGAAATAATCAAAGTTATCGTTGATCCGATTGACAATCCGGACCCGAAAAGGTTGCGTATTTCCGTAGGTGCACAGGTCTATTCGATCCACATACAAGTGCTGCATGACTGTCATGTCCCCGTCCGCTTTTAGAAGAGCATAGATTTTTTTTACCTTGTAATGAATCTCGTTTCGATCCGACTCATCATAAAATACCGTTTCCCAAAGCGTGTCATTTCCTTTAAAGTCATAGAGAGCGATCGAATTGGTGTACCGTAGTAATTCCTTGTAATGAATGGGGATATCGACTTCCCTTCCATACTTGATCAGGTAGGCTCGCAGGTTCTCGCTGATCGGATAAATTATCTTTTTTTTACTGATGACCGCCATCGGATCTGAATCTTACTGTTTTTGTTCTTCCAGATTTTGTTCCTGTTTGCGCAATTTTCGGTCAAACAAGAAAGGGCCAAAAGGCAAAACCGCGGCAATGAGACCGAAAAGCGCATTTTGAAAGGACCATCGCAGTTTCCGGGAGGTCGGAAAAAGAACCAAAACGTAGACAATAAATAATATTCCGTGAATCCAACCGACATAGTTCACCATGTCAGGAAGTTCAAATATCCACTTCAGCGGCATCGCAATAAATACCAGCACCAACATGGAGGTGCCCTCGGTAAGGCTGATGATCCGGAATCGTTTTACAATAGCCAATCTTTCTTCATTTGTCATATTAATGTTATTTTACGTTGAAAAAGACCTGGAGGGTGTCCCACAGTTTTCGTTTTAATGGAACATTTTTTTCCAATTCTTCCAGTTCGTCTGCAAAGAAATACTCCAGAGGATCCTGCATGATACGGTAATTTTCCTTTTTTAATTTCATCAAAGGATGGTGAATGGTTCCGAAAAGGATCAGCTTACCGGGGCTCAATTGGGCCAATGGGTCCTCGTTACTTTCTTTGAGGGATTTTTCAGAAACCAGAGCGATGTCTTTCAGCGATAAATTTACGGCACGGAATATTTTTAGCAAAAACTCCCGGGTACCGGAATGAAGTTCCTCTCCCTGGTAGACGATCAAAATGGATTTTTGAAACTCGCCCTCGTAGGGGAGAGGTTCCGGATCAGGGCTGCCGGATGGTTGAGCTACTTCCATTGTCTCCTCCAGCAGTTCGGAAGCTTCTTGTTCCAGCTCCAGACGGGATGCCAGCTGTGCGGCGGCTAATTTTTCACGCACCTCGTCTTTTATGACGAAAATATCTTCCGTTAGAAAGAGTTTTAGTTCGTGGTTGTTCATTTCAGATGCAGTGCTTTTCGTCATACAATTTATTGCTTTTGGCTGACCCCTTCCAAATCGAACAGGGACTTTAATTCGGTGGCCTCCTGTGGGTCCATGCGTTTAGCCAGAATAAGGCGCAGCTGCCTTCGTCTGAGCGCCCCGTCAAACAGTTCCTTTTCCCGTTCGGTGATGGGTTCAAGGGGTGGGACTTTTACCGGATGCCCCTTATCATCCACGGCGACAAAAGTGAAGAATGCCTTGTGCGTGGCGTACCTGGATCTGGCCGGAATGTCTTCGGCGATCACTTCGATAAAGATTTCCATGGACGTGGAAAATGCCCGGGTCACCTGCGCTTTCAAGGTCACCACATTTCCCAGCGCTATGGGGTTTCTAAAGGAAATATTGTCCACAGAAGCAGTTACCACAATCGAATTGGAATGCCGCTGCGCGGAAATGGCAGCAACCACATCCATCCAATGCATTAATTTTCCGCCCATTAGATTGTTCAGGGTATTCGTATCATTCGGCAACACCATCTCGGTCTTGATTACTTCCGAGTCCTGCACGTGTTTTTTTACTGTTGTCATAGCCATGGAGAATTATTCCCATCCTTCATCTCCCAATAAGGGGACAAAGGAAAAATTGTCAAAGTTTTCCCGGAGTACTTTCTTTTCCGTCTGCCGGGTCAGCCGAAGCATCTGTTGGCTTTTTCGATCACCCACAGGAATTACCATCGTACCGCCTATCGCCAGTTGCTCTAATAAGGCTTTTGGGACGACCGGTGCCCCTGCGGTTACGATAATTTTGTCGAAGGGAGCCTTTTCCGGTAGACCCAAGCTCCCGTCTCCTTGGTAGTGCTGAACTTTTACGCCGATTTTAGGAAGGAACCGTCGGGTTCGCTCGTACAGTGCCTCGTTGTACTCGATGGTATGCACCTTTGCCCCCAAACAGTACAAAATCCCTGCCTGATATCCCGATCCCGTGCCAATTTCCAAAACCTTTTCTCCTGGTTTTACCGCCAGGAGACTGGTTTGGAAGGCCACCGTGTAGGGTTGGGAGATGGTTTGTCCCTCGCCTATAGGAAAGGCCTTGTCTTCATAGGCATGACTAAGCAGTGCCGAATCAAAGAAGAAATGCCGGGGGATTTGGTTAATCGCATCCAGTACGGCTTCGTCCTGAATTCCTTTTTTGCGAAGGGTACTGAGCAACCCTCGCCGCTGGCCTTTGTGTAAATAGCTGTCTTCGAGTTTCAACATGGTTTTTGGTCGTATCTTATCCCGATTGATATGCTAAGTTAATGCTAAAAATGGCTTACTTTGCCACCGAAACAGATTTATCTCCAACCGGGTGGTATCCCGGTGGTTAAAAATACCAACAGCATGTTTACAGGAATCATTGAAAGCCTTGGAACCGTCAGGCGCATAACCCCAGATGGGAATAATGTACATTTTGATATCGAGAGTGGGCTGGTACCGGAACTTAAAATCGATCAGTCGCTCAGTCATAATGGCGTCTGCCTAACGGTGGTCGATCTTGATAAAAATACCTATCGCGTTACGGCCATAGACGAAACGCTTCAAAAGACCAATCTTGGGGGTTTGAAAGTTGGGCATCTGGTCAATCTGGAACGCTGCATGCCAGCTAATGGCAGATTTGACGGGCATATTGTACAGGGCCACATAGATCAAACGGGAATCTTGCAGGAAATCCGCTCCGAAGAGGGGAGTTGGATTGCCAGCTTTGAGTACGATAGTAGTATCGGGAACCTTACCGTGGAAAAGGGCTCAATTTGCATCAACGGAATCAGCCTCACTTGTTTTCATTCCCGGGAAGGCAGCTTTCGGGTGGCCATTATTCCCTACACCTACGAGCATACCACCTTTCACCTATTGCGTCCCGGAGATCGCGTAAACCTGGAATTTGATATCATTGGAAAATACATGCAGCGGATACTCAAGGGGTATTGATACCCGCCGTACCAAATCGGGCTTGCCACAACCGGTTTCCCATTCCTGTTATCCACCATACCAGCCAGGCCAGTATTATACCTAGTACTGCACCGACCAGCACATCCATAGGATAATGTACACCCAGGTAAATCCGGGTATAGGACACCAAACCGGCCCAGGCGAATAGCCAGCCCATTCTTCGGAGTCGCTTTTTTCCGACTTTCTGCATAAAAGCCGCCAGTGCAAAAGTGTTGGCCGCATGGGAGGAAGCAAAACCATACCTTCCCCCACAGCCCGCATAATTCCGGATCAGCTCATCCCAACGGGCATCGTGACAGGGCCGTAGCCTTTCAAAAAAGGGTTTCATAAAACTTGATGTAAGTTGATCTGCCAGGACAATGGTCAGAATCAGGCCCAAGATGTACCAGACTCGTTCGCCGGGGTAGTGCCGGATGATCAAGTACAACAGATACAGGTATAAAGGTATCCAGATGTATCTTCCGGTAAGTGCTAGCATGACGGGATCCAACCAGGAGGCATGCTGCTGGTTTAGAAAAAGGAATAACGCTTCGTCCCACTGCTTTATCTGCTCGATCATGAGTCCGTTTTTAGCCAGTTTCGATTTTTTTTCAACCCCTCCAGGGTAAGGGCTTCGCGGGATCCCGGTGCGGGCGTATGATTGTATTCCCAATGGGCAACCGGAGGCATGCTCATCAAGATGCTTTCCGTTCGACCATTGGTATCCAGTCCGAATTTGGTACCGGCATCCCATACCAGGTTAAACTCCACGTACCGGCCTCTTCGTAAGGCTTGCCATTGCAGTTCCGGCTCACCATAGGGTAGCTTGGCATTTTTGGCCATAAAATGCCGGTATAGCTTTGGGAAAAGGTAACCCACCCCTTCTACAAATGAAAGCAATTGGGAAAAAGAAAGCTCTTCATCGGCAACCAACCGGTCAAAGAAAATACCACCGATTCCGCGGGTCTCCTCCCGGTGGGGTAGGTAAAAATAGTCATCGGCCCATTTTTTAAAACGGGGATAGAACTCAGGATGATAGGAGTCACAGAGGTTTTTCAATTCCTGATGAAAATAATGGGCATCTGGAATATCCAGGTAATGAGGGGTCAGGTCGATCCCTCCTCCAAACCAGTAGGTACCGTTACTCATTTCAAAGTACCGGATATTCATATGGATGATTGGAACCATGGGGCTGATCGGATGGATGACAATGGAAACTCCGGTAGCAAAAAAGTCTGCCTGCTCCAGTTTTAGTTTCCGTAGGATTTTATCAGGGGTGGGTCCATGAACCGCCGAAAAAGCGACCCCTCCTTTTGCAATGATGCGGCCCTTATTCAGGACTCGGGTTGTTCCCCCACCTCCTTGCTTTCGCTCCCAATGATCACTTTCAAAGCGGCCCTTTCCATCTTCAGCTTCCAGTTCGCTGCAGATATGGGCCTGTATTACCCTGAATTTTTCCGCAATATGTTCTTTGCTCACGTTTTCCATGTTTTTTCCGCGTTTATCTCGTTAAAAAGGATAGCCAATACCGATATTAAATACGGACTGGCCCCGCTCTCCCAGCGGCTGCTTGAAGGAAACGTTATCCAGAATAAACCGTTCACCCTCCGGTCTTGCCGGATCGTACGCTTTTATTCCCATATCCAGTCGAAGTACCAGAAAATCAAAATCCATACGCAGACCCAGGCCGGTCCCCACGGCCAATTCTTTATAAAAACGATTCACTTTAAAATCAGTTCCCTCTCGGGAAGGATCCACCTCAAACGTCCAGGTATTGCCAGCGTCAATAAAAAAGGCACCGTCAAAATACCCGAAAAGTTTTCGCCTGAATTCAAACATCGCCTCAAAGAGAATTTCTCCCGGCTGCTCAAAGCGGTAATCAAAGGTACCATCTTCCCGGGTTTGAGGTGTAAAACTCCCCGGTCCCAGTCTTCGGGGTTGCCAGGCCCGGATGCTGGTGCTGCCACCGGCAAAAAAGTATTTTTCGTAGGGTAAAACCCCTCCACTGATACCGTAGGGTTTGGCCAGCCCCAGATTAAGACGGTAGGCAAAAGTGCTATTCGTGCTCATCGGTATGTACCGCCTGAAATCCGATTGGAATTTGAGGAATTGAAAGTAATTGAGGCTGCGATCAGCCAGGCTCTCGGGGTTCAGGAAATTGAACGTGGTGCCGCCGCTTTCCACAAACAAGCGCCAAAGCGATGCCTGGTTTCGTTGAAATAAGCCGTACTGGTTAAAGTTAATGATTACCTGGCCCGAAATACTGCTTACGTAAGAGGGCAAAAAGGAGTTGATCAGGTTGTTTCCCTGTTCCTGCAGCTCTTCCAACCGGGATTGAAACAGGGAATCCAGCGAAGAGCGGATAAGGTTGGCATCCAACAGGTTTACTGAAAACTGGTGCCGCAGGTTTCGGGTAGCCCAGGTATAAGCCAGGATGGTGTTAAGCGCATCCCGTACGTATTCCGGTCGATTTACATAGCTGTAGCCCAGAAGGGTCCGGGTACGGGGATTGTATCGACCGAATTTTTCCAGGGTGCCAAAATTGAAGGGCACCAGAAACTGAGGAAATATAATGGAGGCGGATGTGGATAGTTCCCGGCTTCGGTACACGCCCCCTTCGGTGGTGGCAGAGGCCACGCCTTCCAGCCCTGCCCGGAAATTAAACTCAAAGATCTCCAATCCCCGAAACAGGTTTCGGTTTCGCAGGGAATGACTAAAAAAGGGACCGGGAAGCTGTTCTGTCACACTGGCACCCAATTGATTTGTTATTTGGAATTTCTGATTGGGCCGGGTAAAAATGTTTGTCCTGATGCTATTTCCAAGCGTGTCAAATGAAATGTTTACCAAACGAAATACGTCCAGATTGGCCAATTGCCGTTGGGTTTCGATGACAGCATTTTTGCTGTACACGTCACCTTCTTTTTGAAAAATTCGCGACCCAATAATTTTTTCAGCATAGCGGTCCTGGTACATGATGTACCGGATGCCGTTCCATTCCGTGGAAATGTTTTCATCCGGAATGAGTTCGTTAGGGCTGGCAATGGTAAAAACGATGGAATCGATGGTGTAGATGCGGTGTTTTTCGCCCTGCTCCGGTTTTCGGATTACTTGCTCAATGACTACATTTTTCTCCACACTATCCTTATACACGTTGTATTCAATAAAGGACTTGGAAAAGGTATAATAGCCGCTATCCTTTAGCAAGTCCTCTACCCGTTGCCGTTCACTGGTCAGTTCCGATTGCCGGTAACGCTCCCCTGCTTCCAGCTGGCTGTATTTTTTGTTTTTGTCTAAGATCTGGTAAATGTCCGGATCATCTGATTGGGTAAAGGCACTGTCGATCCGGTAGGGGGAATTCTCCTCGATCCGGTAGGTCAGGCTTGCTTTTTTTCCGGTGGTATCCGTTTGGGTAGTGACAGCAGCATCAAAAAATCCGTTATTTTGGAGGTAAAGGAGCATCTGTTGCCTGGAAATGGCCGTTTCGCTGCTATCCAGGATCACCCGTGGATTTCCCGTACGCATAAACCAGTTGCCGTATTCCAGTTTTCGTTCCAGGGAATTTACCCGGGTGTTTAGTTTTCGGTAGCGCTTTTCTATTTTTCGGGAAGCGTTTCCCCGGCTGATCGTTTCGGAAAGTTCCGTGGCTTCCTGTTTGCTTTCGCTGATATTTTTAGCGAGGCGGGCACTGTCGTAGAAGCGCTTTCCCAGGGAGTGGACCAGCACCCCGGGTGAAAGGTTGATCAAGGGAATGCGGGTATTGGGTTTTTGCCGGATCAGGCTTCTCAGTGCTTCCGCATCGCTTTCCCGTATCCCTTCTGTGTCCACCTCAAAGAGCAAAAGTTCGTTCGACGGCAGCTCCCGGGTAAGGCTACAGCTCCAGAGCGAAAGGATCAAAAAAAGAAAGTTTATATATTTGGTATTCTTCACTACGACAGTCTCGACAAATGCTAAGCAAAAATACAGTTAAGTTTATTAAATCCTTGCACCAGAAAAAATTCCGTAAACAAGAACAGGCCTTTTTTGTGGAAGGGTCCAAAAATGTAACGGAATTGTTACGTTCGGATTATACTTGCACGCACTTGTTGTATACCGAAAAATTTGCTGGTGAACAGCCCGAGATGCTTTTGGCCTTTGATGGGGAAAAAGTGCGGGTGAATCCGGCAGCGTTAAAAGCGGTAGGTACCTTCTCTAGCAATGACCAGGCATTGGTGATAGCTCAGGCGAAACCCAATCTACCCGTTCAGGTAGCTTCCGACGAACTGATAATTGCCCTGGACGATATCCGGGATCCTGGCAATCTGGGGACCATCATTCGCATTGCGGATTGGTACGGAATTAAAAAAATGCTACTGTCGCCGGAAACCGCCGATCTGTACAATCCCAAGGTACTGCATGCCAGCATGGGTTCCTTTACCCGGTTGGATTTCGAGTACGTGCCCTTGTTAGAAAAGCTACGGAAAGCGCGAGTGCCGGTATTCGGGGCATTCCTGAAAGGACAGTCCATTCATGCACACCAGGGGCCTGCCACGGGTATCCTGCTCATGGGCAACGAATCCCATGGGATCAACCCGGAGTTGGAACCGCTGGTAAGCCAAAAGCTTACCATTCCTGCCTTTGGAGGTGCTGAATCTCTTAATGTCGCAGTGGCTACGGCGGTGCTGTGCGATCATCTTCGACGACTTACAGGCGAGGGTAGGTAGCTTTTTGGCTGATCTGAGCCAGGTAATAACAGTTTTCCAAATCACTAGCCTAAAAAACCGACAACGGCCCCATCAAAATTATAAAAAGATTATATTGGTGTATATACTGTATATTTATAGAAATATACGGAAGGGTAGATTTGTTCGTTAATGCTTATAAAGACCAGGAGGTTTCTATTGGTTGACCAAATCAAAGAACTAATAATCCATAGATTTAAATGTATCAAGAAACGAAGAAATCCGAAAAGATCACCGTGGTGGCAGAAATTTCCGCCGAAAGAAAAAAAGTCTGGCAATACTATACCGAGCCCCGGCATATCATTCGGTGGAATTTTGCCTCTCCTGATTGGCATTGCCCCCGGGCCCGGAATGAAGTGTGCGTTGGAGGACAGTTTTTTGCCCGAATGGAGGCTAGAGACGGAAGTTTTGGCTTTGATTACGAGGCGATTTACGAGGAGGTACAGCCTGAAGAATTCCTGAGTTATGCTCTGACGGATGGTCGTCAAGTTCGGGTATCTTTTGAGGAAGCGGGTGATCGAACCAGGGTATCCCTTTCCTTTGATTCCGAACCGAATAATTCCACAGGTATGCAACGGGATGGCTGGCAGGCCATTTTAAACAACTTTAAAAAACATGTGGAGGAATCGTAAGCAGGGTTTGTCACGCATGCCTTCAGAGCGAGGGGACGTTTACTGTTTTCGACATTCCGGAGCAATCCCTTTTTAGAAATTGTACCATAGGCAAATATTCAATAATTACTTATAAGGAGGGAAATTGCCTGTTTTTTCCTTAATTTGCCCTACTTTCTGACCAAGCGGTTCCTTATGGCATCCCTGAAAAAACACCTGGCCAAAGCCGGGATCAATGGCTTTTTTTTTCTACTTCTGCTGACCATTTTACTGGCCTATTTGTTTCCTGAATGGGGACAAAGCAGTGGAAGGGTAAGTCTGGATGACCTTACCTATTACGGGGTGTCTATCATCTTTTTCTTTTATGGGGTAAAAATCAGTCCGGCAACATTGAAAGTCGGACTGTCCAATTGGCGATTGCACCTTTGGATTCAGAGCACCACGTTTCTGGTTTTTCCATCGCTCATTTTTACCTGTTATGTTTTCTTTGGCGATGCGGATAGCCTTTTTTGGCTGGGTACCTTTTACCTGGCAGTGCTTCCTTCCACGGTTTCTTCTTCGGTGGTGATGGTGTCCATTGCTGGCGGGAATTTGCCCGCTGCGATCTTCAATGCCAGTATTTCCAGCCTGCTAGGAATCTTTATTACTCCACTTTGGATGGATCTTTTTCTCAGTGCCTCTGAGACTGATTTTGCGCTATGGGATACGGTGGGCCAGTTAGTCCTGCAAATATTCCTTCCGGTGGGAGTCGGTTTTTTACTGCATCGCTACCTGGGTGCCTGGGTTCAGCGACGTGGTCGGCAATTAAAGTATTTTGACCAGACGGTCATTCTGTTGATCGTTTTTTCAGCATTCTCCCAATCCTTTGGACAAAACATGTTTGCCGGGCAGAATGTGCTAGGGCTTGGGTTCTGGATGTTGCTGTTGTTTTTGGTAATGCTGGGGGTAATGTACGGAGTAGGGAAGTGGCTTGGCTTCAACCGGCCGGACCGGATCACGGTGCTTTTCTGTGGGTCTAAAAAATCCCTGGTACAGGCGGCGGTCATGGGCAAGGTGTTGTTTCCCGATCCGGTAGTATTTGGCGTAGTGCTTTTGCCCATCATGCTCTACCATACCCTACAACTTATTATCGGCAGTGCGTTGGCTGAGCGGCTGGGAGCGGAAAAAGCCGCTATATAAAAGACGTGTCCCGGGAAGCTTCTGCGGCCATTTTTTCCGCTAGCGTTTTTCCGAGGTATCGGTCGATCAGTGCATGCCCCAGGTACAACAGCGGGGTGAGCAGGATGGCTACAGAGAATTTATAAATGTAATTGATGATGCCCACGGCAATGATCTGTTGCAGCGACCAGTTGCCAAAAATGTAAAAGGCAATTCCCAGCACTACAAAGGAATCTATAAACTGAGAAACCAGCGTGGATCCGGTGGCCCGGAGCCAGATCATTTTGGAGCCGGTGATTTTCCTTAGTTTCTGGAAAACAAACACGTCCAGCAACTGCCCCAGCAAAAAAGCGATCAGGGAGCCGATGATAATGCCCAGTCCCTGCCGGAAAATGGTATTGAAGGCATAGTCAATGTTGAAGGGAGCACCCGATGCATCAGTTGCATTTACATCAAGCCAAAAGCCAGCGGGAGGAAGTTGGGTAACCAGGCTGATGACGATAAATACGTATACAATCAGCCCTGCCGTAATAAAGCTAATTTTGCGAACACCCTTTTTTCCAAAATACTCATTGATAATATCCGTGGTGATGAAAACGACGGGCCAGATGACGGCTCCGGCAGTGAGGTTGAAATCCAGGACATAGCTGTCAAAAAAAGTCCATCCGGCAGGATTAAGCCCCAAGGTTTGTTCCCCTGAAAAAATTTTCACGCCAATAATCTCAGCCAGGATGGCATTGGTTAGAAAGATGCCACCCAATATGATGAACAGATTGGTCTTTTTTGACTGATTAACCTTATCCTGATGATCCATGGTTAGGGAATGGGGTAAATGTTGCCTTCTTCACTTAAAAAACTATTGGGAAACACCTCCCGGGCTTCCAGAAGTAGGGGCTGCAGGTCACTATATCTTACGGAATAGTGACCTAGCAATAGTTTTTTGGCAGCGGAAAGGTTTGCCATTTCTGCCGCTTCCCGGGTCGTGCTGTGTCGGGTTTGCTTTGCCCGATCCTTTTCTGCCTCCATGAAGGTAGCTTCGTGATACAGTAGGTCAACTCCCTGAATAAAGTGGGAAAGGCTGGGGTCAAATACCGTATCGGAGCAAAAGGCATATTTTCGTGGTGCTTTTAGCTGGCAGAAATCCGCTGCTTTATACAGCGTTTTGCCTGTCATGTCTCTAACATCCTTTGCTTTTAACAAGGTGCGGATGGCCTCCAGTCCTGGTTTTTGTTGTCGGATCAGTTCTTTCCGCAATTTTACCCGGCCGGTCTTTTCTTCGAAGCTAAATCCCGTGCAAGGGATCCGGTGTTTTAATGGAAAGGCATATATTTCCAGGTCTTCCAACTCCAGCAGGCGTGTTTTTTGGTCCACTGCCACAAGGTGAAAAACCAGGGGGAACTTTAGTAGGGTACCGGAATATTTCAGTTGTACCGTAATGATTTCATCCAGGCCTTTCGGCCCGTACAGGTGCAGGGGTTCTTTCCGGTTGTTCAGATGGTAAGTACCTAGCAGGCCCATCAATCCCAGGTAATGGTCTCCATGTAGGTGGGAAATGAATATGTGATTGATTTTAAAATATTTGACTTTAAATTTCCGGAGCTGGTGCTGGGTGGATTCGCCACAATCGAGCAAAAAGGAGTGTTTACCCCAGGTAACTACCTGGGAGGTTTGATTCCTGCCATGGGCCGGGGCAGCAGAGTTGGAACCCAGGATGGTGATTGCAAAGTCCAAATGGATACCTATCTTCTACTCTTCTTCGTCCTTTTCAGCCCCCTGCTCTATTTCGTGGATAAAAACGGCCTCAGCAGCCGCTTCGTTGTCCTCAACGACTTTAAAAACTTTGTCCAGCATGGATATTTTCATCAGTTTTAGCACATGTTCCTGGAGGGATGAAAGGATAAAAATACCCCCTTCTTCTCCAAAGGCCCGGTTTCCTACGAGCAGGGCACTGAGCCCGCTGGAATCAGCGTATTTCACGCTAGCCATATCCAATATCAGGTTTTTATATCCTTCGGCATGGACCGTTAGCAGTTCCGATTTCAGTTGTGGAGAAAGGGTGGAGTCTAGTTTTTCCTCCATTAAGGTGAAAAGTACAAATTGTTCTTTCTTATCTACAGCGTATTTCATTTTTGAGTGTATTTACTTCACATTACGTAAGGTTGAAATTTTCCCTAAAGGAAATTTCCGAGTTTAAAATTAGCTTAAAATATGTTGGTGCCAAAACGATCCGGTACCTTCATTCAAATATGTTTCAGAATCGCACTTTTGATTCGTGCTTCCATACCCGAACTATCTGCGGGCACAAAAGTTTTGCCGGTGATTTGTTCGAATAACTCGATGTATCGATTTGAAATGGAATCCACAATGGAAGGACTCATTTCGGGGATGGCTTGACCGGGCTTCCCTTGAAAGCCGTTTTCGATCAGCCATTGCCGGACAAATTCTTTGGAAAGTTGCTTTTGTGCTTCGCCTCGCGCCTGCCTTTCTTTATACCCCTCCCTATAAAAGTATCGGGACGAGTCCGGTGTATGAATTTCGTCAATCAAATAGATCTGACCCTCGTAGGTTCCAAATTCATATTTAGTATCCACCAAAATCAACCCCTTTTCACGGGCCATCTCGCTTCCCAACTGAAACAAGGTGCGGGTATAATCTTCTAATTGCAGGTAATCTTTTTCGCTGACAATACCTTTTTTCAAAATATCTTCTCTCGAAATGTCTTCATCGTGGCCCTCTGAAGCTTTGGTGGTCGGGGTGATGATCGGTTCGGGCAAGGGATCGTTTTCTTTCAATCCCTCCGGCAGGGCTACCCCGCATAGGGTTCTTTTCCCATCCCGGTATTCTCTCCAGGCATGTCCTGCCAGGTACCCCCGTATTACCATCTCCACCTTAAAAGGAAGGCATCGCTTGCCCAAGGTTACGTTTGGATCCGGTGCCACTTCCACCCAGTTGGGTACGACCGATGACGTGGCCGACAGAAAGTGATAGGCAATTTGGTTTAATACCTGCCCTTTGAAGGGGATGGGGACAGGCAGGACCACATCGAATGCAGAAATCCTATCAGTCGCCACCACTGCGATGGTTTTATCAAAAATATAGACGTCCCTTACTTTTCCACGGTAAAAATCCACCTGACCGGGAAATTGGAACCGGGTATTTTTTATGCCTTGACTCATGTGGTATCCATTTTTACTTGCAAAAATAGAAATTATTCTCAAGCTTGAGGAATTTCCTTCAAAATCAGCGAAGGGAAATCCAATCCGGACCGGTGCTTTCGTTAGCAACCGGTTAAAAATTACTGAAGAACGCCCCTTTTGTAAATGACTTCCTCGATCTGTTCTCCTATCTCGTCAAAAGTGACAAAGGTTCCGTGCCGCAGTCCCCTTCGATAGTTTCCCCGGGAGGCAACCGTTCCATTTTCGTGAAAAGTGACAAATTTTCCGTGTTTGATTCCTCTTTTGTAGGATACTTCAGATGCTTTCTGACCACCGGGATGGTAGCTGGTGTACAAACCCTCCAGTTGCCCCTCACTGAAGGTTTTTTCGGTCAGTAATTGACCATTTTCAGCATATTCCCGTTGAATACCTTCCGGAACTCCCTGATCAAAATGCTGCACTTCCATTAGTTGCCCGTCCGGATAGAAGGTTTCCTGGCTTCCGTGAGGTTTTCCATTTTGAAAAGCTACCCGGCCCTGAATCTCTCCTGATTCGTAAAATGATTCCAGTGTTCCCTGCAGGTTTCCAGCCTGGAAGGCAGCACGCTGCGCCACCTTGCCACTTGCGTAGAAGGAAGTGACTTTTCCATCTACCTGATCGTCCACATAGGGGGTGATTTTAAGCGTATCTCCCGTTTCCGGGTGTAGTTCGACAAACACTCCCGATTTTTTACCCTCTTCAAACTGTCCGGTTTGGGTTAAATTACCGAAGGGGTCGTAATACTGGTAAGCTCCGTGGGCTATTCCTCCTTTCGTTTGGTACCGTTCCTTAACACGGGAATTTTCATCATCGTAATAAGTAGTCTCTACTTGCGCTAAGGTGGAAGCTGATAAACAGATAACCTGTATTAAGAGCAAGCAACCTCTTTTTTTGAGCTTGTATAATTTCATCGTATTTAGCAAAACCTTCACTATTAACAACGTTCAAAAGTAGATCCGTAGTAGGAAAAGAACGAAATTAAATCCAGGACTTAATAGTCCGGAAGCCCCCTTTTTGGTTGCTCCGTGGGTTTTTTTCTATTTTGTTGAATGTAGCGCAGTTCATTGCTGTTCATCGCATCCAGAATTTGGGTGGCCTGCTCCGGCGTAATGTTCATTTCTTCCAGTCGTTGACGCATTTCTTCCATGGCTTTTTCCCGATCGCTGAGATCACTGTCCAATTCGCCCGGATCCTCCGATTCTTCATCGGTTTGTTCTCCCCGCTGTTCTTCCATCTCGTCTGACTCATCAGCCCCGTCTTCCTGTGTTTCTTCTTCACCTTCACCACTTTCCTGATCCTCACTTTGCTGATCCTGTTGCTCTTGTTCCTGGGAGTCCTGCTGGTCTTGTTCTTGCTGCTCCTGATTTTCCTGGTCTTGCTTTTCCTGTTCCTCCTGATCTTTTTGAAGCTTTTCCCACAACGCATTCAGCCGGGGATCGTTTGGGTATTTGTCAAGGCCTTCGGCTAATAGCTGGCTGGTTCCCTGTATGTCCTCGTTTACATACTGTCTGGCAGCCTGGTTAAAATATTCCGATTCGGATTGTGCCAGCAGGCTCAAAGGGCCTAACAAAAACAGGGTGAAAAGGAAGCAGTTATTGGTTTTCATTGATTTCATTGATCTCGTTTAAGTGATCCATAAATTTTTGGTAGTGGGCTACCGTTTCATCGATTTCCAGCGCGCGGTCCATGATCTCATTTGCCTCGCCAAATCGAAACCTGTCGACCATTTCATCCGCTTGCGCTTTCATCCTTTTGGCATAATTGGAGGGTTGGATCTGGTCTTCCTCTTCTCTGTCCTCCTCATTTTCCTGGTTTTCTTCATTTCCTTCCAGCCAGCGAGCCAGGACTTCGTAATTGTACCGGGCCTGCTCATTTTCGGGATCCTTCAACAGAGCCGTTTTGAAATAGGATAGGGCTTCCTGGTACTTTTTTTCGTTGCCAAGTAAAACGCCTTGTTGATTGGCTGCGAATGAAGGAATGTTATTGGCGTTTACGGAAATCAGGGGTTCGTAAGTTTTTTTGGCATCTTCTTCCTGCCCGTTGTTTTGGTAGCTCAGGGCAAGGTTAAAGCGGACTTCCGGGTGGTCCAGTCCATGGTCCTCCAGCAGGGAAAGGTGATTTCGTACCGAATTTTCGTAATCGGCCTCCTTGAAAGACTTTTCGGCAGTGGCTAGGGCTTCGTTGGTGATGGAAATTTTTTTCCAATCACCGGGAATTATCAAAAACACCCAAAGTAACATTCTGTATACCATGGTATAGATCATTTTTTAAAGGGATAAAGTCCTGACGGGTAAGAGGGAATCCAGTACTGCCAAAACCAGACCGGCCAGCAGGAAATAGAAATATTTGTTAGAAGAGGCCTCTACGGTACGACTGGCCATTACGGTTCCTTCCAAATTGGAAATGGCATCTATTAGTTGGGGAATCTCCTGCAAGTCATCACTTAATTCAAAATAATCCCCGTCTGTCTGATTGGCAATTTTTCGGAGATTGTCCGAACTGAGTCTGGAGATGGCCGGACGGTTGGTTTGCTGATCGATGACCACTCCGCTGCCTCTGGGGATAGTACTCCCGGAACTGGTGCCCACCCCCATGGTGTAGACCCGGATACCTGACTCCCGAAGTTTTTCAAGTGTACCATCCAATGCCTCTCCGAAATCCTCTCCATCGCTAATCAGAATGATGGCTTTTGATTTGGGTTCCTGGCTTTCATCCGACAAAAACTTACTGTAGGCCATATTGAGCGGCGCCTCGATGTCGGTTCCTGAATTCGGAACCAGCCCTGTATTTAATCCGTCCAGGTGCAATTGGATCACATTCTGGTCGAATGTCAAGGGACACTGAATAAAAGCTTCTGATGAAAAGATGATGATTCCCAGCCGGTCCGAGCTGAAATTTTTCACCAGGTTTTTCAATTCGAATTTTATTCGCTGCAACCTGCTGGGCTGTATGTCTTCGGCGTTCATGGAACGGGAGAGATCGATCGCCAGGAAGATGTCTTTTCCTTCCTGTTTGATTTCTTTCATGGCGTTGCCTATGGATGGGCCTGCCAGAGCAATCAAAAACAAACAGAAATACAGGCTGCGCAGAATCATTTTCCACACCAGACTTCTTTTCTTTACGACTATTTTTTGATTGATCGTCCAGAAACGGTACAAATAAGCTGCATAGAGTAGCACAAAGACCGTTGTCAGGGTCAAAATCAAATCGGTATCAGGATAGGCCCAAATCATGGCTTGAAATTAATCATTAATACTTAAAACGTAAGGGATGTGTCGGAATTATTACCCCCGTATTGAAATTGTGTTGTCTCTGTCGAAATAAAGCCAGATTTCCTTAACCATTTAAGGTGGATGTCGTTATCATTTTTGGTGTTGGCATTGGGTTCTTTCTTTAGCGTCATTGATTACATTTTACTTCTACCATAACGCATGTTTACATACGAGCAAAAATCTTTTTGGGTGCATTTATTCCTTTTTTTTACCTGCCTTCTAGTGGTTAATACCGTTTCCGGACAGCAAAATGGCACTGTCAGTGGACAGGTAGTGGACAAGGCTTCCGGTGAACCCTTACCCGGGGCAACGGTAAATTGGGAGGGGCAGGCCGGTAAAGGCACCATCACTGACGAGAATGGGGATTTCACCCTAAGTAGCGAAACCTCTTCCGGTACGTTGCTGATCCGATTCCTGGGTTACCAATCCATTGCCCGGGACCTGAAAGAAAAAAGCAAAATGGAGGGGTTGGTCTTTTATCTAAGCCCGGAGGAATGGACCCTGGAAGAAGTAGTGGTTTCGGAAAGGAAACCGGATCAAAATGTGGCGAGTACGGAAATGGGAAAAAACGTGATTTCAGGCCAGGAATTGAAGCGCATCCCGGCCTTGTTTGGGGAGGTGGATTTGCTTCGAGGGATCCAATTGCTTCCGGGAGTGACCACTGCGGGAGAAGGGTCCACTGGTTTGTTTGTAAGGGGAGGTTCAGCGGATCAAAACCTGATTCAGATCGATGGTGCCCCCATTTACAATCCATCTCATTTTTTTGGATTTTTCTCTGTGTTTAATCCAGATGCCCTTAGCGATGTAGCCCTTTATAAAGGTACTATTCCTGCTGAATTTGGAGGAAGAGTATCTTCATTGGTGGACATTTCCTTGAAAGAAGGAAATACCTCCAAAATCCAGGGAGAGGGAGGGATTGGTAGTATCAGTTCCAGATTGACCGTAGACGGCCCCTTGTTTTCGGACAACTCCTCCTTTATTGTCTCCGGAAGGAGAACGTACGCGGATTTGTTTCTGACGTTTTCAGGCAATGAAGACATACGAGATAACCAACTCTACTTCTACGATTTGAGCGGTAAGTTTATGTGGAGGAAGGGACCGCAAAATAGATTCACTCTATCTTCCTATTATGGTAGTGATTTTTTGGGTTTGAGAGGTCAGTTTGGGTTGGGATGGAAAAATTGGGTCAATTCCTTCACCTGGGATCGGCAGATCAACGATCGAAATTACCTGGATGTATCTGCCTATTACAGCCGTTACCAATACCTGATCAGCTTTTCCGATGAAGAAAATGGATTCGATTGGTCCAATCACTTTGCGGAATCGGGTGTCAAGGCGGCCTGGACCTATATACCGGGAGAAAATTCGGAATTAAAAGCCGGTATGCACGGGCAGCTTTACCACTTTGCTCCCGTCAACCTGCAGGGGAGTCCAGATAGTGGCATTGAGCCCCTGGACTCACACCCGAGAACAGGCCTACAGTTCAATCTGTTTCTGGCTGGAAAAACGGAAGTTTCGGACCGCTTAAGCCTGGAGGCAGGACTGCGTTGGGGAAATTACCAGCAAATAGGGAATGGAATCAATTACCTGTATGACAATGATGATCCCCAGGAAAACGAGCAGGTAATCGATACCCTGGAATACCGGCTGGGGCAACGGATGCAGGCGTATCAGGGTTGGGAACCCCGGTTTTCAGCCCGGTACCGAATCGCATCGGGCACCTCCCTGAAAGCAGGGTTTAACCGGAATTACCAGTACATCCAGGTGGCCTCCAACAGTTCGGCGGGATTGCCCATAGATCGCTGGGTACCGGCCGGAAGGTATATTTTACCCATCAGAGGAGATCAGGTTTCTGCAGGTTTGTTTCAAAACCTGATGGATAATCGTTGGGAGGTTTCCCTGGAGGGCTATTACCGGGATTTTAGAAACATTGTGGATCTGAAACAGGGAGCCAATGTACTTTTTACAGATAATATTGAGACCGAAATCCTAACGGGCAATGGCTGGTCTTATGGTATGGAATTTTTGCTACGAAAAAATGTCGGCAAAACGTCCGGCTGGTTGAGTTATACCTGGTCGCGGGTGTTTCGAAAAATTCAAGGAATCAATCGGGGCCTGCCATATCCTCCCCGGTTTGACAGGCCACATGATCTAAGCCTGGTGGTATCCCATCAATTAAACGAGCGATTGTCGTTTTCCGGTACCTTTATTTACACCACGGGAATAGCAGTGACCTTTCCGGTAGGGTCTTATGAGGTGGATGATCAGCGGGTGCCATTGTATAGTGAGCAAAGAAACAGGGACCGCTTTCCGGATTACCATCGGTTAGATCTTTCGGTGACGCTGAAAAACAAAGATAAAGGCAAATGGTGGCAAGGAAGTTGGAACTTCAGTGTATACAATGCCTATGGTCGAAAAAATCCTTTTTCATATGAGTTTACGACCATCTACAACAATGATATTGGTTTTCAACCTGGTCCGGGTGAAGAGGCAGCTTCGGCCCGTCCAGGGGCAGTTATGACTTATTTATTTAGTGTTTTACCGTCTATAACGTATAATTTCAAATTCTAATTCCATGAGGTTAGTTGTCATTTTTGGACTCGTATTTTTTCTTTATTCCTGCCAGGAGGAGGCCGCCCTTGAATTGGGCGCTCGGGATAAAATTCCGGTGATTGAAGGCGTATGGACAGATAATCCTTCGGATAATTTTGTGTCCGTAGCCTATTCGCGTGATTATTACGATACGCTTGACAATGAGCGCATCCCGGATGCCCTCGTTCAAATTGAGGATTTGGAGAATGGAGAGATCATTGAATTTCGATATGTAGTAGAATTGGGGCAGTACCTACCTCTAAATCAGCAAGCCGCCGCAATCGGACATGAATACCGATTGCGGGTAGCATTGGAGGGAAAGGAGTACAGCGCCACAGGCACCACCCTGGAAGCACCCATATTGGATAGCATTACCTATGAATTCAAGGAGGAACGGTTCTTTGCGGATGAAGGATATTATTTGACTTTGTATGGAAAGATTCCATTTACTGAAAATAACTTTTACCGCCTGAAGCTGACGCGCAATGATACCCTATTAAACAGGCGATCCGATTATTTTCTTTTTGATGACACCTTTGGTAGTTCGGTATTGAATAATGGATTTGAGCTCACGGCCTTTACCTTTGAAAAGGAGGACAAGGTCAAACTGCAAATGCTACGACTAAATGAAAGTTCGTACGATTACCTGAACCAGTTGGTGAATTTGTTATTTAACGATGGAGGGTTATTCAGTCCGCCACCGGCCAATCCTAGGACGAACATTACCGTTAGTCAGGGAGTGGGCGAGGTAATGGGCTATTTTATGACTGCGCCGGTGGTCACCCGAACGATTCTGATTCAGGATGAAGAAGGTAATTAAACAAATTCCTTGATTTGTTCCATGCTGTATTCCCAAAGTTGATCCCTTAATTTTTTAGATTTGGCCTGGGAGGATACACTTGCGGTTTTAGACTTTTTAAAGTAATCCCCGTTCTTACCGGGGACCTGCTTAGTGGTGGCCAGGAAAATACCGGTTTTCGCACCTTTTGCGGGGCTGATCATTAAGGGCTTGAACAGGGAAAGGAGGATCTTAAAAATTCCTTTGCTTTGGTTTCCAAAGCCAGTATTGACTACCCCGGGATGAAGGGCGTAGGCCTCCAGGTTTTTATCAGCGTATTTTTCGGCCAGTGATTTGGTGAAAAGGATGTTGTATAATTTGGCATTGGCGTAAGCCTTAAATGAACCGAAATTCCGGATTAACTCCAGGTCCTTTCTGTCTATGGAGGCACCTTTGTGCGCCTCAGAACTGACGCTGATTACCCTTCCTCCGTCTCCGTTAGTGAGTAAGGGCATCACTTGCTGTGTCAGCAGAAAGTGCCCCAGGTGGTTGGCTGAAAAGGTGAGTTCATGACCGTCTTTGGTTAATTTCTTTTCGGGAAAAATCCCCCCTGCATTATTGATCAGGAGGTCCAGGTTATCGGTGGCCTCCCGGAGTGTGCTGGCCGCAGCCGCCACGGATTGGAGGTCTGCCAGGTCGCAATGAATAATGGTGAACTTATCGTTATTGCCGGAAGGGTCGATGGATTGTACCAGTTCTTTTGCTTTTTCCCGATTTCGAACCAATAGGAAAATTCGACTGCATTTCGGAGCGAGGACCTTTGCTTTTTCTGCACCAATTCCGGAGGTGGCGCCTGTAATTGCCAGTTGCATCATAAGAGTTTCTGTTTAGGGGTAGTAACATGAAGGCATTGTCGAATGTTCAGCCGGTTAGCGGATCGTGATTTGTTGGAATAATAAGTTAGTGTAATCACAATGCACCGGCACGCAATCAAGAAAGTTTGGAGCAATGCCTATACCAAATAAAGCCAATAAATTTATTTTCCCTATTTTTGCTTAAGATTAATTTACGGTAAGTTTAGTTTCCTGGCCTGGAAGGCCGCAGGTAAATAGAGGGCTACTGTTTTCGATCATTCAATTAATTGTTTTTTGTGGAGAACGAGAAATTTATAGATATTAAAAAGGTAATTGCATCTAAAAACCCTGCTTTATTGAAATGGATGCCGGGATTTGTTCTGGGATACATCAAGAGAATCGTACATGAAGAGGAGGTCAATGACATCATGCTACGCCATGCTGATTTGAAGGAATTGGAATTTGTGGATGCACTCATCAAGGAATTTGGAGTAAACGTGGCGGTAAGTGGGGAGAAGAATATCCCACGGGACCGAAGTGTTATTTTTGCATCTAATCATCCCTTGGGTGCCTTGGATGGGGTTGTCTTGATGCATGTGCTGGGGAAATACCGGGAAGATTTGCGGTTTTTAGTAAATGACCTGCTGATGAATATTCCTCATTTTGGAAGATTGTTTGTTCCGGTCAACAAACACGGCAGCAGTGGTAAGAAAGGGGCAGAGCTCATTGAAGAAACGTATGCCTCTACCAATGGAATTTTGGTATTTCCGGCAGGCCTGGTTTCCAGGAAACAGGAGCATGGGATCAAGGATTTGGAATGGAAAAAAAGTTTTATCAATAAGGCAAGAAAATACAAAAAAGACATCGTTCCTGTTTACATAGAGGGGAGGAACTCGTCTTTTTTTTATAATTTGGCAAGCCTTAGGAAAAAAGTAGGAGTAAAGGCCAATATTGAGATGTTTTATTTGGCTGACGAGATGTTTGGGCAAAAAAACAAAAATATCGTAGTCCATATAGGAAAACCAATTTCTTACAAGTATTTTGATGCTTCCAAAACGGACAAATACTGGGCAGAAGAGGTCAAAAAAATAGTTTACAACATTGTCCAAGACTAGTAGGATTTATGCAAGCAATTATCAACCCGATTGACCGGGAGGTTATCCAACGTGAATTATCGGCCGAGCGGTTTTTGAGATATGTAAATAACGGAGAGAATGAAATTTACCTGGTTAATCAGCACAACGCACCCAATGTACTGAAGGAAATTGGGAGGTTGCGTGAAGTTTCATTTAGAGCAGCAGGGGGAGGAACGGGTTTGCCGCTGGATATCGATGAAAACGATACCTGTGAAAATTGTTACGAGCAATTAATCGCCTGGAACCCCGAAGATAAGGAAATCATCGCAGGGTACCGGCTGATCAAATGTGCAGATGCCGGATTTACTTCCGATGGGGCAGTGAACCTTTCTACCGCCCACCTATTCAATTTTTCGGATCGGTTTGTAAAGGAATACCTTCCCTATACCATCGAATTGGGAAGGTCATTTGTCCAACCAAACTATCAGCCCAGCGTGGATAACCGAAAGGGAATTTTCTCCCTGGACAACCTGTGGGATGGCTTAGGTGCAGTGGTCATGATCAATCCCGATATCAGGTATTTGTTCGGAAAAGTGACCATGTACCCGCATTACAATGCAAAAGCCCGGGATTTGTTGCTCTATTTTATGAATCATTATTTTCCGGACAAGGACGAACTCATCTGGCCGATCACGCCGCTGGATTATAAGACCGATCCGAAAAATTATAAAGGCTTTTTCGATGGTATGAGTTATAAAGAAGGATACAAGGCACTCAATTCTCAGGTACGGGTGCTGGGTGAAAACATCCCTCCGCTCATCAATACGTATATGAATCTATCCTCTTCCATGAAGACTTTTGGCACGGCAATGAATTATGAATTTGGCGCGGTGGAGGAAACGGGTATTTTGATTACGATTGCGGATATTTATGATTCCAAAAAACACCGGCATCTGGAGACCTTTGACCGGGACCGGGAGTATGGCGTGAAAAAGAAATAAGCGATGCAGTATAGTGAAATACCCGGAAGATGAACGTAAGTCCCTTAGGAAATACAGGACTGCTGGTGCCTCCTGTCATTTTTGGTAGCAGTTCACTAGGAAATCTTTTTCAGGAGTATCCCAAAAGGGACAAGGAAGCCATCCTGAAAGAGATTTTTCAGGCGTGCTCCCCGAACACCGTTTTTGATACTGCCGGAAAATACGGCGCTGGCCTTGCACTGGAGGTGCTGGGAGATTTTTTACAGGAAGCAGGTATCAAGAAAGAGGAAGTAGTCATTAGCAATAAGTTGGGGTGGGTGAGAGTGCCATTGGAAGCCAGGGAGCCCACCTTTGAACCGGGCATTTGGAAGGGGATTCAGCACGATGCCGTCCAAAAGATTAGCTATGCCGGAATGATGGAATGCTTCGAAAAGGATAATGCCCTACTGCAAAGCTACAAACCACAGTTGATTTCGCTGCACGATCCGGATGAATACCTAATGGCCGCAAAAGGCAAAGAGGAGAAGGCGCGTCGTTGGGAGCATATTCTGGAGGCGTATCGTGCTTTAAGTGATCTAAAACGTGCCGGGAAGGTAGTGGGAATAGGAGTAGGGGCCAAGGACTGGACCATTATTCGCCGCCTCTGCCAGGAAGTCTCCCTGGATTATGTCATGCTGGCGAATAGCCTGTCACTCTATTCGCACCCTCCGGAACTGATGGAATTTGTGGAATCATTGAGGGAAAAGGAGGTAGGAATCATCAATGCGGCCATTTTCCATTCCGGATTTCTGGTGGGTGAAGATTTCTTTGACTACCGTAAAATCGACCCGGATAGCAAGGAAGGAAAAGAGAAATTTTCGTGGCGGCAGCGGTTTTTTGAGACCTGCACGCAGTATAAGGTAGCCCCTTATCATGCGTGTATTCAATTTTCTCTTGCCGTTCCCGGGCTGTGTAGCATTGCGCTTAGCATCAACCATCCCGACTGGGTTCGCAAAAATATACGGGCTGTAAATGAAAAATTGCCTGCTTCCTTTTGGCAGGAATTAACAAATAAATCCTTAATTTCAGATTTTCCCTTTTTAACAACAGAATAGATTCACCTTCAATTCAAACCCATGAGTTCACAAATAACCTCTGAAAAAGCCGGGCTGATTTCCAAAAAGAACTTTTGGCCTTTCTTATTGCTCACTACCCTTTTCATGCTTTGGGGAGTGGCACATAATATGACCGACACCTTGTTGGCTGCTTTCAAGAGGATCATGAGCATGACGGACTTTCAGACCTCCTGGATACAGTTGGCTTTTTATGGTTCCTATTTTTGCCTGGCCTTACCAGCGGCCATATTTATCAGAAAATACACCTATAAATCCGGTATTCTATTAGGACTGGGGCTCTTTGCCCTGGGTTCACTGCTTTTTTATCCCGCAGGCATCATGATGTCCTATGGGTTTTTTCTGGTGGCTTTATACGTGCTGGCAGGAGGCTTATCCATTTTGGAGACAGCGGCTAATCCCTATATTTTGGTGATTGGTCCGCCTGAGACGGCCACCCAACGGCTAAACCTGGCGCAGTCCTTTAATCCCATTGGATCGGTTATCGGCGTCTATTTGAGTAAGGTTTTCATCCTCTCCCAATTGAATACGGCTGAAGCAGCAGACCGAACGACGATGGATCCGGAAACGCTGAAAGCCATGCAGGCGGAAGAACTTGCCGGGGTCGTCAGCACTTATGTAGGTGTGGCCCTGTTTCTAGTGGTCGTTTGGTTTGTAATCCGGGCCGTGCGCATGCCGGTGGCTTCGGAGATTGTAGAAAAAGATGGCATTATCGCAGGTTTCAAGAGATTATCCAAAAACAAAAATTACATGCGTGGCGTGATGGCTCAGTTTTTTTATGTAGGTGCTCAGATAGGTGTTTGGTCTTTTACCATTCGCTACGTCATGGGGGAACTAGACGTGATGGAAAGCGGAGCCTCCAATTACTATTTGGTGTCCTTGATTTTATTCGCTGGCAGCCGCTTTTTGTTTACCGCATTGATGAAATATTTTAAGCCTTCGATACTGCTGGCGATCTCCTCCTTTGTAGCCATCCTGTTGAGTTTGGTAGTGATTTATGGCAGTGGCATGGTAGCGGTGATTGCATTGGTGTTGATTTCGGTTTGTATGTCTTTGATGTTTCCCACTATCTACGGACTTTCTGCAGAAGGACTTGGAAACGATACTAAACTGGGAGGATCGGGATTGATTATGGCCATTTTAGGTGGGGCGCTGATCACCGCTGCGCAGGGACAGGTTTCAGATATCAGTGGAAATATCCAACTTTCCTACTACGTGCCATTGATTTGCTTTGGGGTAGTGATGTATTTTGGTTTATCGCATTACTTTCACCAGCCCGAGCCAAAGGCAGTCAAAACGGTTTAATTATCTTATGTACAAGACAAAAAAAACACCCCCGGCAACCTGCCCGGGGGTGTTTTTTATTGGACGAACGCAGGCTAGTCCATGTCGTAAAATCCAAAGTACTCCCGGGCGTTGTTATAACAAATATTCTCCACCATCTGGCCGAGCCATTTTTCATCCGCCGGCAATTCCCCATTGACCACATCCTGTCCGATCAGGTTACAAAGAATCCTACGGAAATACTCGTGACGTGGAAAGGAAAGGAAACTTCGGCTATCGGTAAGCATACCCACAAAGCAGCTTAAGATGCCCATATTGGATAATGTATTCATTTGCTTTTCCATTCCGTCTTTTTGATCCATGTACCACCAGCCAGAACCAAACTGAACTTTTCCTTTTATGGATCCATCGTTGAAATTACCTACCATCGTAGCCATGACTTCATTATCTGAAGGGTTAAGATTGTACAAAATGGTTTTAGCCAATTGATCGGTACTATCCAAATGGTTTAGGAAACCCGCAAGGGCTACGCTTTGGGGGAAGTCTCCTATAGAATCGAAGCCCGTATCGGGACCCAATACCCGTGCCATGCGTTCGTTTGTATTGCGTAAGGCACCCAGGTGGTATTGCTGGGTCCAGCCCTTTGCGTGGTACATTTTGCTGAGAGCGGAAAGGGTCTTGAATTTAAAAAACCGGATTTCTCCCGGTTCCAGTCCTTTTCCTGACTGAATCCTTGCGAAAAGGCCGGAAATATCGTGTTCGTTTTCTTTGAAAAAGTACAATTGTTCCAGTCCGTGGTCGGCCAGGCGGCCACCGTTCTCGTGAAAATAGTCCACGCGATTTTCCAGCGCCGAAAGCAGGTCTTCATAAGAGTGGATAGCTTGGCCACTAGCAGCGGAAAGTTTTTCCAGGTATTGGTTGTAGGTTTTTGGGTCTTCTACGGCATAGGCTTTGTCGGGACGGAAAGCAGGCAGCAATTTGATGTCGATTTTTTCTGCTTTAGCCTGTTGGTGGTATTCCAGACTATCCGTCGGATCATCGGTGGTACAGACCACTTCTACGTTCATTTTGGATAAGAGACCCCGGGTTCGGAAGGAGTCCTGCTGTAGCAGGTTGGTTGACTCCTCGTAAACGGGTGCTGCGGAAGATTCGTTGAGCAACTGATCGATGCCAAAGTACCGTAGGAGTTCGAGGTGCGTCCAGTGGTAGAGGGGGTTTCTCATCGTATGGGGGACCGATTTTGCCCAGCTCATAAATTTCTCTTTGTCGGAAGTATCTCCGGTAATGAATTTTTCAGATACGCCCAGCGTTCGCATGGCCCGCCACTTGTAATGGTCTCCTTCAAGCCAGATGTTCGTCATGTTGTTAAATTGACGATTGGTGGCGATATCATGAGGAGAAAGGTGACAGTGGTAGTCGATGATGGGCATCTTTTTGGCGTGATCGTGGTACAATGCCCTGGCAAAATCACTTTTCAAAAGAAAATCGTCGGTTAGAAAGGTGTTTTTGGTGGCTTTTATCGTATGCTCCATTTGCTTTGTTTTTTTAACTGAGGTAATAATAAAAATTATTTTGCTCTTATTCCAGCATTTGCTGGTTTTTAGGCAATCGATTGCACAAATTAATTTAAAATTTTATAAAATCCGATTGTTAAGACTGTTTATTACTTATAATCGCCATTATACGTTGGTAATGTTTCTGTAAAATCCCATTTTAGTTTTTTTTGCCGCTTTTAGGCTTTTCTTTCTAATAGTCTTAATCTCACTCCCCAATCCATGTATGCAATGAAAAGAAGAAAATTCAAAAAAAGCGGCATTGGTGATAGCGGCTTGCAAAGAATGCGCTGCATTTGCTGCCCGGCATGGGGTCATTGTTGCCATACAAAACCACCATGAATTTGTTCAATCCGCCTAACAGGTGAATTACCTAATGGGTGCTGTGAATGAAGAATGGTTTGGCTTGGTCTTGGAAATCGGAAGTTATTCCCAACACGATCCTTACGAAGAGGTCAGTAAAAATATCCGGCATGCAGTAAACTGGCAAATCAATGAAAATGTGCATCATTTCGGTACGCAAAAGCCTGTTGACCTGGAGCGGTTGAAGGCGATTATCCGGGGAAGCGACTACCAGGGTTACTATCCTATAGAGACGCTGAGGCCGGGTGATCCCTAGAGACGCTGAGGCCGGGTGATCCCTTTGAAAAAGTCAGTGGATTTTTGACCAGGGTTAAAGCTGTTTTGCAGACAGAGGGCATGGCTTGACAATTCTTTGATTGGTGAAGTTTTATTTTTAATGCCATAAAAAAGGCCTGGAATTTTTCCAGGCCCTTTTAATCAATTGTTTTCTAATTATTGTATGGTTAATAACCGGTGTTTTGAGGAAAATTGGCTTCGTTGCCCTCTGCCCGGTCTATTTGATTTTGCGGAATAGGTCTTAAGACATGGTAATCTTCAATTCCGATGGCTTTCGAGTTATGAGCAGTCACACGTTCTACTAAAATACCCCATCTTTTTAGATCCAACCATCTTTGCTGTTCTCCCAATAGTTCTCTTGCCCGTTCTTCGATGATCATTTCCATGTCCATTTCGGCAGGGGTGATTTCCATTTGGTCTTCCCGTCCCGGGAAGGCAGCCCTTCTTCTTACCACATTGATGTTTTCCGTAGCTTCTGTGATTTTATTCTGCTTCAATTGAGCCTCTGCCAGGAGCAAATAGGTATCTGCCAGCCTGAAAGCGATGTAATCCCTTCCTCCCTGGAATTGGGTCAGATCCACTCTTCCCGGGTCCATGTGTTTTTTCATCGTACCAAAAAGGCGCTCGGTATAAGCACTTGGAACCAAGACTTGATAAGGCTTCTGTGCCCTTTCCTCCATGGACATTTCATAGCCGGGCACATAAATGGCCGTATCGCCGGCAGCAAAAGTCACCTGATCCTTGGACTCGTCAAACGTTGTATTGAAGGTTCCCGGATTATTGGAGTAATAAACCTGCTTAAAGGAATTTTCATAACGGCTGTCATTTTCCCTATCTCCAAAAATAACATTATAGGTATAATCCGTTGGCATGTAGCGTTTAAAAGGGCGTCCGTTTTCGGTATCCCTTCTCATTCCAGGCTGCACATCATATTCCATAAGGAAAAACACATGGGAATTGTTTCCATTTCCATTTGTCAATTGATTCCTTCCATATTGTACAGCGAAAACGACTTCATTATTGACTTCGTTTCCAAAAGCGTGTACATCTCCGAAATTATCCAATAGACTGAACCCATAATTGTCTATTACCGATTGCAACAAAGGTTCAGCCTTGGCAAAATCATCATTTGCAGCAGCTTCTGAGGTTCCTTTGGTCAGGTAAACCCTACCCAACAAATGCTCGGCAGTTGCGCGTGTTGCCCTGCCATAGTCGCTGGATTGCCCCACATTTTCCAAATCCGGAATAGCCGCCTCCAGGTCATTGATGATGGCTGCATATACATCAGCCACCGGAGCCCGGCTTACTTCATTGGAAGGGACCACGGACTCACTAAGTTGTAAATCAAGAGGTCCAAATAGCTGCACCAGGATAAAGTAGTGGTGGGCACGGATAAACTTTGCTTCCGCAATTCTCCGGGCTCTTATCTCGTCTGAAAGGCCTTCCACCTCAGGAGCCCGGTCAATAACTGCATTGGCAGTATTGATACCTTGGTAAAATTGATCCCAAAGTTCACGGACATGTGAATTTTGAGAGTCAAAATCGGAGGTATAGAAATTCATGAATTTAAAACCGCCATCTGCGCCATTGGTGTAGGTATCCGTTCCAAAAACAGTGAAATTGTTTCCTCTTTCGGTACCATACCAAGCTCTAAATGAACTGTAGGCAGCATGAAGGCCATCATTCAAACCAGCTGGTGTGTTCAGGTAATCATTTCCAATATTGGAAACTACCTCTTCTTCCAAAATGCCTTCGCAGCTAACCCCGGCAAACAGAGCAGCTCCCATCATGCTGATTTTGGAGTACTTTGAAAATATATTTTTGATTTTTGATTTCATTGCTTAACAAATTGAGGTTACACTTTAAAACTTAGCGTTGATACCAAAGGTAATTTGGGTCACGGCTGGCGCGATGTTAGAATTGATCACACCACCTTCTACACCCTGTTCACCATCAATAAAGGTCTCAGGATCGATACCTGCATGCCGGCTTCTGTATTCAGAAAAGATAAAAGGCTGCTGCACACTGGCGTAAACCCTCAGGCTTTCCATTTTAAGTCTCGAAACCAATGGGGCAGGTAATGTATATCCCAAATTGATATTTCTCACCTTTAAGAAGGTACCATCAAAGTACTGTAAGGAAGAGGAATATTTTGGAAATTCCTGATTTGCGTTAGGACGGGGATAATCATTGGTAGGATTATCAGGTGTCCAGTAGTCGACATTCAGGTTGTTGTACCTTCCAGCCAGGGCGTTGAATCCACCGGTGTGGAATGCACTTCGGATCATGGAACCGACTCTGCCGAAAAGGAAAAAGGAAAGATCTACTCCTTTGTAGGAGAATCGATTGGTAATACCGCCGCTGAAATCAGGAACGGCAGATCCCAAAATCTGTCGGTCAGCAGCATTGATTTGACCATCATCGTTGGTGTCTTCAATCTTGATCAGTCCTGGCTGGTCACTATATACAGCCGCTTCATCTGCTTCGTCCAGTTGCCAGATGCCTTCTTTGTTCCAATCAAAAAAGACCGTTAAAGGCTCACCGATAAATCTTCCGGCACCTACGTCATCGCCGTCAGCCAATTCTAAGATTTCTTCTCTGTTTCTATTAAAGATGAAATCGGTAGACCATCTGAATCCACCCCTGTCGACGTTGATGGTATTTAGAGTCAATTCAATACCCCTGTTTTGGGTTTTACCAATATTGGTAATAAATCCTCCAAAGCCGGTGGAATTAGGTAGGGGCTGTGGTGCCAATAGGTCGGTGGTTGTGGTTACGTAATATTCCACTGTACCGGCAATCCTACCTTGAGAAAATACAAAATCCAAACCTGCGTTGGCCGTGGTCGAGGTTTCCCACCTTAAATCAGGGTTTCCGATGGTTCCTGGTCGGTAGCCAAATGCAGCGGTTCCGCCAAACTCGTATGCGGTACGGGCCAATAATGGCTGAGTCTGGTAAGGATCAATTCCCTGGTTTCCAATGGAACCATAGCTGGTTCTCAACTTCAACTGGTCCAATACAGAACTACCTGCTAAGAAATCCTCATCCCCAATATTCCAACCGAAGGCCACCGAAGGGAAATAACCAAATCGGTTGTTTTCCCCAAATCGAGAGGAACCATCCGCTCTTACCGTAGCTGTCAAAAGGTATTTGCCTTTATAGTCATAATTCAATCTTCCCATATAGGAAAATAAAGTCCATTGAATTAGGTTCGTATTGGCACCGGTAATCTGGCTGGCATCTCCCAAGCGGTGAAACAATTGGCTTTCAGCAGGAATACCCAAAACGTTGATATTGGTAAATTCCCGGTTATCCTTTTGAAGGGACTGCAATCCTGTAAACTGGAAAGTATGATCCTCATCAAAGGTTTTTGTATAATTAAGGATGTTTTCCAGGGTGTAATTCACCTGAAATTCTTCTGCGATACTTCCTGTAGGATCCCCACCTCTTCTATTATTGGTTTGAGCACCTATAAACCTACCACTTCTTCTGATCGTGATGTCAGGTCCAAAATTAGTTCTGAATGTTAAACCTGGAGAAATTTCCCATAATGCATAAATACTGTTAAAGATCCGGTATCGTTTGGTAAGGTCCTCATGTGCACCGGGTACAATCTCCGCCAAAGGATTGGTTCTTAAACCATCTTGAGTAGGTTGAAAATTAATGGAACCATCTTCATTAAAGGTTTTGCCCAATGGATTCTCCTGAAGTGCTCCGCCAAGTGGATTAAAATTCTCCCCATTTCTTTCACTGTAAGTAAATAGGGTGGAAGTTCCAATTCGAAATTTATCATTCAATTTATGGTCGATATTTGCTCTGAAAGAATACCGGCTAAAATCCTGAAGTTTTACCACACCCACATCACGGAACATGTTTCCGGAGAGGAAGAAGGTGGTTTTTTCACTACCACCGGAAACACTAATTTGGTGACTCTGAATAGAACCTGTCCGGGTCAGGGCATCGATGTAATCAAAACTTCTTCCCAATTGGATGCTTTCCAGTTCATTGGGTTCGAATAGGCCTTCGTCTGCTTCCTGGGTAGCAGGTCCTTCAGGGTATTCTCCTACTGCCCTTCGAGATTCCCTTTTGTATTCAGCAAATTCTTCGCCATTGAAGTTTTCAATACGTCCCAAACTCTGATTGACACCGTAGTAAGAGTCTACAGAAACGATGGTTTTACCGGCTTGCCCTCTCTTGGTGGTAATCAAAACCACACCATTGGCTCCTCTTGAACCATAGATAGCAGTGGCCGAGGCATCTTTTAGCACTTCCATTGAAGTGATGTCTTGTGGGTTGATGTCATTAATTCCACCTGCAATAGGGATATTATCCACCACATAAAGCGGGTCATTTCCGGCATTAAAGGATCGTCTTCCACGAATCCTTACCTGCGGTGCCGAACCGGGCTTACTTCCAGCCTGGGTCACATCCACTCCCGTTGCCCGTCCCTGTAGAGCCTGCCGGGCATCCACGATGGGTAATTCTGCGATTTCTTTGCTACCAACGGAGGAAATGGCTCCCGTCAATTGGCTTTTTCGTGTGGTTCCATATCCGGTTACCACTACTTCATCCAGGTCTGAAACATTCGGTTCCAATTGGATATTTATCTCGGATTGGTTGCCTATTTCTATTTCTTTAGGAGAGTACCCAATAAATGAGAATACCAGGGTGGCATTGGAGGGTGCGGAAATGTTATAATTCCCATCCAGGTCGGCAGCTACACCTGTTGATGTGCCTTTAACCAATACAGAGGCTCCCGGTATGGGCATTTCGTTTTCGTCGGTTATTTGTCCCCTAACCTGCACGTTCTGTGCCTGTGCCAAGTGGGTACCTATAACCATCAGGAGCAATAAAAGCCCTGATTTCAAGTAATTTCTCGAGGTCATAATTTTAGGTTTGATTGGAATTGAAATTTGTTTTTATGGAAATTGATTGAACAATTTCCGGTTTTCGAGTTTGTTCTTGATTTTTACATAATTTTCATTTTTAGGAGTTTGTTTAGTTTACTAGTATATGGTTAAAATTATTTATTTAATGTCACAACTAAATTTTTTAGTAGAGAAATATGCAATCGGTTGCTTAGATTTATATGGTCGGAAATATAGTGATATTAACGGTAATAAATTAAAAGTAGTTACGATATTTTTTAAAAAAGCGGGGATAGTTAACGGGGAAATTAGGAGTATCGGAGAATGCTACCTTACTTTTCCTCACTTGTAGAAATGACTTGAAAGACCTATCCAGAATAAAATATTCTTTTTTTTTGTGTCACCATTTAATTAAATGGGAGAGCACAAGTGTATTTCTAAGGGAAGGGTACTATCTTTCCTAACGGCTACTTGTTTCAAAATTTCAAGCTTTTATTTCGTTATAAGATGGCTTTGTTTTGCTCAAACCAGATCGAAGGTACAAAAAAAACAAGCCGCATGGGCTTGTTTTTTTAGCTTCTTGAACAGAAATTCTGGTTTAATCCAGCTCTCTTATTTTGATGTTTTTGTAATGGACTTCATCCCCATGGTCCTGAAGCAGGATATGCCCTTCTTCTGCTTCACCAAAGTTGTCCCATTTCTCGTATTTGCTATCGGCCACCAGTTCCCGGTAGGCGTCGGAACCCCGGGTGTATTCCACTACTTTCAAGCCATTGATATAATGCTCGACGGTATTATCGGGATGCACTACGACGCGGCCTTTGTTCCACTCCCCTATAGGACGGACAAATCGGGCCTGCTTATCTGCCTTAATCAGATCGTAGAGCGATGCCAGCGTACGGTTGCCGTCTTTACCTTGTTTGGCATCCGGATGCCTTTCATCATCCAATATCTGGTATTCCAATCCAATGGCAGATCCGGAGTTGTTTTCGTTTAACGTAACAAAATATTTCACCCCACTATTCGCTCCTTCAGTCAGTTTAAAATCGAAAGAAAGATCAAAAGCACTGTACTGATCCACCGTGACGATATCTCCGGCATTCGCAGATTCTCTTCCATCGGAAGCCTCTATGGTCAGCACCCCGTCATTAATGGTCCAGCCGCCATCGGGAAAGGTTTCTGCCCTGGCACTCCGCCAGCCCTCGCTGCTAGTGCCGTCAAACAATAGTTTCCAACCGATTTCCTCTTCATAGGAAGTCAGTTCGTTGTCGAGTGTGCTGACTACGAAGACATCATTTTCGAAAGGCGTGGGGCTTAGATCTTCCGTCTTGATCCGGATATTCCGGAAATATGTTTTCTTGCCGGCGTTTTCCGGATTGTCGCCGATGCCGTGGACTTGCAGGCCGATAAAACCGGACTGATCCATATCGTCGACCAGGTAGGCTACTTCCTGCCCATTGACCCAGGTTTTAAGTGTATTATCAATGAATTCAATGCGGTAGGTATTGAACTCGCCTAGTTTAAAAGCACTTCGGGCATCTGGATTGTAAGTAAGCGGATAAAGCCAACCTCTTCTGGCCTCATCGTAGATACCGCCCGACCAGGCTCTTTCTTTTGGATCACATTCCACCTGATAGCCGAAGACCCTTCCCTTTCCGTCATTGGCATCGGGATTGTGTTGCCCTCTGACCATCACTCCGGAATTGCTCGATTCATCATCTACCCGGATTTCTAATTCCAGGATAAAATCTTCATATGTTTCGTCCGTTACCAGAAAGGTGTTTGGGGTGTTGGCCACGGCCGATCCTACGATCACGCCGTCTTCAATGCTGAATTCAGCCGCTCCATCCAATTGATGCCAACCGTCCTGGGTTTCCCCGTCAAATAAATTGGTCCAGCCCTCCTTGGTCTCCACCGTGGGTTGCCCACAGGCTGCCAAAAGGAAAATGGCCAGGTTTAACAGGATTAGATTTTGTTTGTTCATAACTTGGGTTCGTTTACGTGTTCTTATGTTTTTTGCCCGCTAAGAGCAGGTAAAGGTTTACGATAGATTTAAAGATAACCATTATCTTTCGAATATATAAAAAAAATACGCAATCGATTGCACAGTTTCTTGTAAGAAATTTATAAAACTACTTTCCATCCGGGTAATTTCATTTTTCCAGGCTAACAATTGCCTCAAAATTCATTAATTTTAGCGGTGTAGGTTTACCTGTTTCTACATGCCCTATTTCTGGTCGCTGGAATTTGGCATTCGGAACCCTAGGTTCCCATCATTTGGTATGCATCTATTTTTATCCACAGTTATGCAAGGAGTATTCGATTATTGGGAGTTTCTCGCTGGGATAGGTTTATTTCTTTGGGGTATGAGTCAGCTGGAGTTGGCCCTTAAGGAATTGGCAGGAAATTCCTTTAAGAATATGCTGCATACCTATACCGACAAAGCATGGAAAGGTATTTTGGTTGGGACGTTGATCACGGCCATTTTGCAGAGCAGCTCCCTGGTGACCCTGATGGTACTGGCTTTCCTCGGAGGTGGGATGCTCCATCTGCGAAACGCACTGGGAGTGGTACTGGGAGCCAACCTGGGAACCACTTTCACTGCCTGGATCGTCGCTACTTTTGGATTTAAAATTAGCGTGGCCGATTTTGCCTACCCCTTCCTGGCTATAGGTGTTATGACCTATTTGCTGAACAATAGCCGGCCTTTTCTCAAAAATACAGGCATGTTTTTATTGGGGTTCGGCCTGCTGTTTCTGGGCCTGGATTACATGAAGCTAGCCATCGATGCGTATGCTTCTGCCGTAGATTTGAGTGCATTCAGGGAGTACGGACTTTGGTGGTACCTGGTATTGGGACTAGTGGTTACTGCCATGATCCAATCCAGTTCGGCCATGATTGTCATCGTTTTGAGCGGGGTCAATGCGCAGGTGATCGGTACGGATCATGCTTTGTCCATGATCATAGGAGCCAATATCGGGACCACTTTCACACTGATCCTCGGATCCGTGGGGGGCACTGCAGATAAAAAAAGACTGGCACTGGCTAATTTTGGTTTCAACTTTCTGGCAGGAATCTTTTGTTTTTTCTGGATCGACCAGTTGATTTTTGCGAGCAGTTATGTTTTTGATCTAACAGACCCTTTGATGGAACTGGTGCTGTTGAATTCCCTGGTAAACGGACTGATGATCCTGGGGTTTTTCCCGTTTTTATCGCCCCTGGAGCGCTGGTTGAAGCGGAGATTTCGCTCGGATATCCCCAAAGGAAGGTCGAGGTTTGTCAAAAACGTCCCCCTGGACCTGCCATCGGTGGCCCTGATGGCCCTTGAGAAAGAATTGGATGGAGTGTTGAAAAACACGTTAAAGTTGGTGTGGAAAATCATACACAAGCAGAAGGGCCCCAAAAAGGATGCCTCTGTCTGGCGAAAAATTACCTTTCAACCCAAGAATTTACTTCAGGATTACCAGCAACTTAAAGACCTGGAGGAGGAACTTTTTCAGTTTGCCCTGGGCCTGCAGGAGAAAAACCTGAGTCCCGAGGAGGCCAATCGCTTGTCTGAGTTGACCGATACCCTGCGCCTGTTGGTGGTTGGAGCCAAGGAATTCAAAGATGTCATCCATAACCTGAAAGAAATGGAGGACGCTACCGAACCGTTTGTAGGGGAGGTGTTGGCAGAGGTGCAGGAAGAGGTGAAAGATTTTTTGACCGTTTTTGAAGAATACCATGGACTGAAGAAAGCGGATGCCTTTACGCTACATACCGTGGAAGAAAAACTCAAATCCAATTATTCAGCACGTATCCATTCTCTCTATAGCCACCTCAGGAACAAAAAAACCGATGTGAGCCTATCCACCCTGGCTAATGTGATCCAGCAGGTTTTTTCCGGTCTGGGACTGATTTGGGAAGGCATCGGGTCCATGCGAAAGAAAGTGCCCATGGAAGAGGAGAAACAATGAGGTTGTGACAGGCCAGGGATTTAGGAGTTTTGGCGGGATTGGGCCATGCAATAGGCAAACCTCTATAGGCAGGTATATCCAAATTTCTTCATTCAGTCAACGGAATTAGACTATTCTCCCAAACATTCCGAACCGAAGGTTTATATATCTATTTTGCCCGAGGAATACAGGATGCCCATTATAGACTTATCAAAACGATTTTCCTCCCATTTTCCGATCAAGAAGTTTTCCGAAAATTTTCCTTCCGACATGCCTATCGTTGGAGAAAAACCCATGCTGCCGGAAACGCACTTACGGCATTTCAACCAGGATACAAATCCAATATTCCTTTACGGTCATGAATAGCTAATCGGTCCTTTTTATTAAACGGGCTCCTTAATAAAAGCAAATGGGGGAATAAGAAAAGGCCAGGATTGTCCTAAAACCCTGGCCTAATTCAAAAGTACTTATTCAAATTTCACACTCAAAACAGGAATGTCTGTTTTGAACAGCACCGTGTCGGTAACGCCAATCTGATAGGAAGCGCTGGATTTTCGCACGTTGGAAGCGATGCCGATGATCCCGGCATTTTCTTCCTCCGCAAATGCCACAATTCCTTTTTCTGCCTCCTCATGATTGTAAATATGCCGGTGGATAATCAGATCTTCCTGACCGGTTGCATAATTTCGCATCAGTTTTTCCGCTCTAGCGCTATCGGTAAATTTCGCAGGTGTATTGATGTATAGGAAATAAACCGAGGCTCCGATGGTTTTGATCAGGGGCTTCATTCGGGAAAAAGCGGGCCTGCTTGCCTCATTGAACAAAGAAGCAAAAACCATTTTTTTCATCGCCCTTCCATCCAGTACCTTCTTTACGGCCAGTACAGGACAGTTTGCCTGGCGCATCACCTTTTGGGTGGTCGATCCAATAAATTTACCTTCTTCGTAGCCCCTTCCATAGGCACCGATAACGATTAGGTCGGCTTTCTGTTTTTCGGCCAAATCGACCAGCACCTGTCCGGGCACACCTATTTCTACAACGGCCTCTATGGGAGTACTTTTCACCTTATGGTTTGCGATGAAGGATTTTAGCTTATCTTTTGCCTCTGCTTCCAGGTCAATAATTTGCTGATGTTTGGCCTTCTCGGTTTCGGATAGGTTTTTCCAGTCCAGGTCCGAGTTGATGGCGTTGATACAGGTGATGGAAGCATCTCCCTTTGCGGCAATTTTCGATGCCGTTAGAAAGGCGTTTTCACTATAGGGAGAAAAATCTACGGGAACAATAATGCGTTTCATGGTGATCGGTTTTTTTGTTAAAAGCTCGTTTTATTTCGATGGACAGCTAGCACTGATTTTTTTGAGGACTACCTGTTTCGCCCATCTTCTTCATTGATACTGTATTTCAAAATAAACAAAATGCTTTTTAAAAAAACATGATCCAGGTCAGTAATAAACCTGATAGTTTCCATTGTTCTGTTCGCAATGGTTTCTGAAACCTGATTTTTACAATTTACCCACCTGGATATTTTTGAAGGCGATGCTCATCTCGTTGTTGGGATGGAGTTGTAGTCCGATAGGACCTTTTTCAGGCATGTTTTCAGAAGTATAGGTCATTACTTCCTCTCCATTTAGCCAGACCGTGTAGGTTTGGTCTATCACTTTCACTTTCATGGTGTTCCATTCGTCTGTTTTGAGAAGCGCTTTTACTCCCTCCGCTTCTACAGGGTAGGATTTTCCAGGAATGTAAGGGGATCCAGTCATGTCTCGCTGAAGGGATCCGGAGATGCCAATTTGTATCTGATCTTTGTCAGAGCGCAAGAATATACCGGAGTCTACGGTTCCTTTGCCCATTAGAAAGTCCATTTGAACGATAAAATCGCTGTATTCTTTTTTCGTCCATAGCGTGGAGCCGGTTTTGCTGGGATCATTCGCTACGGAGATCATGCCGTTTTCCACGGTCCACCAAATATTGTCCTCCGGTTCAACGGTCCAACCTTTCAGGCTTTTACCGTTAAAAATTGATTTCATTTTCACCTCCTGAGCATGGGTCATGTTGATCAGGAATAAGGCGATCAGCAAGCTGGGAAGAATGGTTCTGATTTTCATTTTGATTTGGGTTTATATGCTTAAATTGATTCTATTGAATTATATGTGTTCGTGTTAGGTAACCTATTCTTGTTAAAGAAAAGCATTTCGATTTAAAGAAACAGCATGTTTCGTACCAAAGGTTTTCCGGCAGGGAAACTATTTCCTGATCAGGTCCCATTTTATTTGACAGGCGCAGTAGTCCGGTTTTAAATAGTTAAACCATGAAAACCCGATTTGTATGTTAGTTCTTTTAAATTCATGGGGATTCGATGTTTGGGTAGATGGTTCAATTACCAGTATAGGCTCTTTTTCGAACAGAAAAGGCATTGGCCGGATTTTTTACCAATAATTGATTTATGTCTTCTTCGGTAAATCCATTTTTCAGGAGCAAGGGAATGAATTGAGTGCTGATGGTGGAAAAGTCTCTAAAATCGCCTCCATCTTCTTCTCCAGGCCGATACCAGCCAGCATCGTGGGAAATCAACACCTGCTCCAGCCAGCCCTGTTCCTTGAGGTAGCGGAGCTTTTCCAGGTATTCCTGAAGGTTGGAGGGCTGTATGCCATCCAGACTAATCCAGGCTCCTTCCGCTGCAAGGGAGGAATAATTTTCCTTATTAGGTTCATTTTGGGCATGTACCCATATAAAGGCACTCGGATGAACATCGTTCGCCTTTAATAAAGCTACTTGTTGCTTTGCGGGGAGGAATGGCCCTGTATGGGAAGCGATGGTTAGCCCCGTTTGCTTATGAGTCAGTGCGGCAGCCAATATCAGTT
Source organism: Cyclobacterium salsum (assembly GCF_010119245.1). GTDB lineage: Bacteria > Bacteroidota > Bacteroidia > Cytophagales > Cyclobacteriaceae > Cyclobacterium > Cyclobacterium salsum. The sequence goes on along the minus strand of NZ_WNKG01000008.1, from coordinate 169,524 downwards.
TTTGATGCAATTCGGAAAGGCTGCCGCTGTTTACACCGATTTTAATAAAGCCTGGTTTGATGCCGGTTTGTCCAATGCCGTTTTTCCATTCATCTGTCCAGATCCCGGCGAGGGTTTCGGCGGAGGAAGAAAAGGCATGCGCGGGCAAGTAGGCATTGTCCACTGCTCCGTAATACCCAGTGTTGGTAAGAATTTGAATGCCGGTTTGTTCGGAAAGGTGCCGGAGTAATTCCGGGTCTCTTCCTAAATAGGCTGGGGTACAAGAAACGAGGGTTTGGATTTTCAGGGCTGGCAATGCCGCTACAAAAGGCCTTACTTTCTCCACCACCGCAGACCGATCCCAACGGGTAGCGGTGATTTTATCGGCACCGATAAAGTCCACCAGCAGGTGTTCGTGGATCAAGCTTCTACCCATTTGATTGGCAGGAATGGGACCCCCCACGGTCATGATCTCCTGATTCTGACCAAATCCTGCCGGTATCCAGCCGGATATCGTAAGAATGATCAGCAGAAGGAGCGGATTTTTCATGAAGTCTCTGGATTTAATTTTAAGTATGCTGCCATGGCGGCTCCGATAATTCCTGCTTCGTTTTTATTTTCTGCGACGATTACTGGAACATCTATGGTGATCTCGTTTTCAAATTTATCCAGCTTTTTGCTGGCCCCTCCTCCCAAAATAAATAAATCTGGAGAAATAATCCGCACCGTATGTTTCAGGAATTTATTGAAGCGCTTCCCCCAGGTTTTGTAGCTAAGGTTTTCGTTTTTACGGGCCGAGTCAGCGGCAAAATATTCGATAATCTGTCCGTTTTTATAGTAGATACGGCCCAATTCGAAATTGGGAATCAATTGCCCATCATAAAATACTCCGGTACCCAGTCCGGTTCCGATGGTAACCGTTACGACCAGCCCCGTTTTTCCGCTGCCCGCACCAAAGGTCATTTCAGCCAGGCCGGCAGCGTCGGCATCATTGATCACAGTGACCGGTAGCCCGGTTTTTTCGGAAAACAGCCGATCCACCTGAACGCCCACCCAGCTTTTGTGGATGTTACTTTTGGTCATGCAACGACCGTTGTTCACCACCGTAGGGAACCCACAGCCTATGGGGCCTGTCCATTCAAAATGGTTCACCAAGGTCTGCACGGCTTCTGCCACGCTTTCCGGTTTGGTAGGTATGGGTGTAGGGACCCTGAACCTCTCTGCTGTCAATTCCCCGGTTTCGATATTTACCGGGGCGGCTTTGATTCCAGACCCACCTATATCCAATCCTAATATTTCCATTCAAAACTATTTAGTATCCAACAAAATTTTATTTTGGCGACTCAAGTTAGCAAAAATTAGCCTGATTCCATTCCTTACCAGGTTTAAAATGCGAAAACAAAAATATTCATTCTTAAAAACATAAATTCTGGCTAGATTTACTCCTTAATTAGGAAGAGATCACCTTACCTCTAACCAAAGAAACCAAATAACCATGCAAACTACCTATCAGCGAAGATCGTTCTTGAAAAAATTGAGGGAAAGGTAATGTATGATTTTATGCTTGAAAACACCGATCCGGACCTTTTTTGCATGGAACTCGATGTTTACTGGGCAACCAAAGGAGGCTATGATCCGGTAGATTACTTGAAAAAATATTCCGGAAGATTTCCATTGCTACACATCAAGGACGAAGAGGAGATCGGGCAAAGCGGGACCATGGATTTTGAGCCCATATTCAAAGCCGCTTATGCTCAGGGAATGAAAGGGTACTATGTGGAGGTGGAACGGTACAATTTTGAACCGGTAAAAAGTGTGGCCATGAGCTACGAATACCTGGCGAACTCGAATTACGTGAAATAATAAAAAAACCGGCGAATTCCTTCGTCGGTTTTTTTAAACAATTTCTATTTTATTTCTTCTCTGCCATCGGCGTGAATGGCGAAGCGCCCTCTTTCTTTAGGATGGGTATGTTCGTGGGTTTTCCAGGGCCATCCCCCAAATTGGGTTCGTTGGAATTCGTATACGGCTTCCTGGATTTCCTGATTGCTGTTCATGACAAAGGGGCCGTGCTGAACCACTTTCTCACCCAGGGGTTTTCCCTGCAAATAAAGAAAATAACCCGTTTCATTTCCGTTACGTACTTCCAAGGCATTCCCCCCTGCCAGATCGATGGAGTGCTCCTTTGAAATACGTTCTCCCGCCGTCTCCATATGGTCTCCTGCATAGAAGAAGAGACTTCTTTCGATTCCCGCTCCTACTTCTGGAAGAGTGAATTGGGCTCCTGGCTCGGCCGTAATAAGCCAGATCGCTACCTCATTGGCGGGATCAGCTGCGTAAGAATCCGGTGCAGGAGCCAAGGCCTTTATGTTACCTAACTGCCCTGCGATTAGCTTAAAATGACTGGCCTTTCCCTGCTCATCCCGGACAATCTTTACAGGAATATCCTCGTTCCACATCATTTTAAAATGCGCCGGCACGTTTTTATTTGCCTGAGGTAGATTGAGCCAGATCTGAAACAAGTGCAGGGGGTTTTTACGCTGCTCATTTAGCAGGGGAAACATCTCCGAATGCATCACTCCCTTCCCGGCGGTCATCCACTGGGTATCTCCATTGCCAAACCTTCCGGCAGCTCCCAGGGAGTCAGAATGGTCTACCAGTCCTTCCTCTACAATGGTAACCGTCTCAAAACCCTTATGGGGGTGGGCTGGAAAACCTGGCACCTTGCTTCCATGGTACATGCTCCAGCCATCTTGTCCTGAAAAATCCTGACCGATCTGTCTTCCATCCAGACCAGTCAATGGGGACATGTCCGGCGTTCCTTCCGGAAACACATCCTGATGATGGGCACAGAATAAAAACGGATCTTGTGTTTGCCAGTGAAATCCCAATGGTCGGATAGCTTTAAGTATTGCTGTCATAATTGGATTATTTATGTGTATATACATGTAATAATCCCGATTTTCGTCGTTTAGTTCCCTTATGGAAAAATAATTGTTAATCGTAGCCTTTTAGCGGATTGAGGTAATGCCTGAATATAAGCTGTCCGGAAACCGGATAGTCATTGAAGCGGTTAAACCCTTCGTTACCGTCTAGTTGGTCTGAAAAAGTCATCAGCAGGTTTCCTTCGAAGGCGATATCTGTATACAGGTTTAAGCGATAACTAAGGCCCCCTTTGACAGGAATGTATCCCACGATCCGGGAGTTATTGCTCCTGGCAGGTCCATTGGCTTCCAGCCGGGTTTCCTCGTTTAAATTGAGTAGTAGGCCCAATCCAGTCCCCATATATACGTTCACTCGTTTGCGCTGAGTATGGTTTTCAGAACCGAAAATATGGAGCGTAGGCATCAGGTCCAGGTAGATCATGTTGTTTTTGCTGCCAACGGCTTGACCGGTACTTCGCCAGGTATCAATGACCTGAGGGGTAAAATAGTCCTGATCCTGACTCCGCGTGTGTTGGTAGCCCAGGTTAGCATTCAGATTGATATTGGAGTGGATTTTTCTGCCGTAGGTCAAGGAAACCGCAGGACCCGTCTTGACATCCAATCCCCGAAACCGACCAGCGTTATCCGCATACATGGCTCCCAGACCCAATCCGACTTGATAGTACTGGTTTCTTGAAACCTTTTCCTTGTAAAAATTTTGACTTGAAACCGTAAATGGGAAAAACAGGGCTGCTGCAAGCAGGAAAGGGATTGTGGAAAGGATTTTTTTCATCGTCTGCTTTAATGTTGATTGGGTACAGGTAGTAACGGTTAAAATTACCATTTCTTACGGATAAATTGAATTTAAGCACAAAAAATGGATGAATTAGAGGAGAAATTTTAGTAGGAAGGAAATATTACCTATTTTAGACACGGGTAGGGTTTGGAACAGGTACATCCGGGTTGCTTGCGGAATTTCCCCTGCCCCTACTATTTTAGATTTTGAGCTGATTCAGTATAATTTTGAAATCAATTATGTTTTTATGAAAGGAATTATTTTAGCTGGGGGTTCCGGCACACGCCTTTATCCTTTAACTATCGCTGTTAGCAAACAGTTGATGCCGATATACGACAAGCCGATGATCTATTACCCCCTGTCCGTCCTGATGATGGCGGGGATTCGGGAAATTTTGATCATCACTACTCCGGAAGATCACGATGCGTTTCGGAAATTACTGGGGGATGGTAGTCAGGTTGGCTGCGATTTTCAGTTTGCCATTCAGCCCAAGCCCGAGGGGCTGGCCCAGGCCTTTATTATTGGGGAGAAATTTATCGGCAATGACAAGGTGGCTTTGATACTGGGAGACAATATTTTTTATGGGACCGGCTTGTACCGCACCTTAAAAGAACATACGGATCCGGAAGGGGGTGTGGTATTTGCCTATCATGTCAACGACCCCCAACGATACGGAGTAGTGGCGTTTGATGCGGATTACAAAGTGCTTAGCATCGAAGAGAAGCCGACTTCTCCAAAATCAAATTTTGCGGTGCCCGGTTTGTATTTTTACGATAATGAAGTGGTGGAAATTGCCAAAAACATCCGTCCCAGCAGCAGAGGTGAGTTGGAAATTACGGACATTAATAATGTGTACCTGAAGAAAGACAAGCTTAACGTAGCCATTCTGAATCGGGGAACGGCCTGGCTGGATACCGGCACCCATCAGTCCCTGCTACAGGCAGCCCAGTTTGTGGAAGTCATAGAGGAACGGCAGGGGCTGAAAATAGGCTGCATCGAAGAGATTGCTTATCGAAATGGATTTATTAATCAGGAAAAATTACTGGAATCAGCCGAAAAACTGGGGAAAAGCGGCTACGGAGAGTACCTCAAAAAGCTGGTAAGCCAAAATTTAAATTTTTAGCATGCGATCTTTGCCGGTTTTTGACATGTTTTTTTCGTCTATTAGACGCTTTAACTTCCAGGGTCCGGCCGGGATAGCTTGCCTCCATTGGGGTTAAATACAAAAAACAATATCTGAAACGCATAAAAAATAATAAAAAAACGCTCTGATTTTTGGAGGTGTTTGATTTTTATTTTATGTTTGTACTAATCTATTTGTTTTTTGTAGTGTAATAATTGTATTTCAATGGTAGATATTGTTTTGGTTGACGACGACAGGGTAAGCACATTTGTTACGGAAAAATTCATTCGTAAAAGTGTAAACGGCCCCTATCGGATTCACACTTTCTATTCAGCGACAGAGGCCTTGATTAAGGTAAAGGAAATCCGTCCACAGTACTTATTTCTCGATTTGATCATGCCTCAGATGAGTGGATGGGATTTTTTGGATCGGTTTAATGCAGAAATAGTAGGTTCTGAAATTTATATTTTAAGCGGCTCCCTGGATAAGACTGACCGTGAAAAAGCCAATGCAAACAATAAAGTAAAGAAATTTCTTTCCAAACTATCCGTTAAGGAAAGCATCCCGGAGATTTTCCGGAATTGAAGTCTTTTTGTAGGGTTTAAGATTAATTTTTGATCGAAAGTACATAGGTCCCGGGCACTGTCCGGGACCTATGTTTTTAACGATCTGATTCCCCAAACCATCAGGGCAATTTCAGGGTAAAAAAGCAACATGTTAGCGAAATAGGCTCGGAATTCGCCCGGCATTCACCCGACATTTACCTAAAGATGCAAAAAAAGCAGCGATCCGGGAACCTTCTTATACTAAAATTGATTGAACGTTCATTCACTAGCTCAAATGGAACCGATTCAAGATAAGAAAACCCTGTTATTTGAAAGTGCGCTGGAGCTGATCCGGGTGCATGGATTTCATGGTACCCCTGTGAGCAGGGTCGCCAGGGAAGCCGGGGTGGCGGCTGGTACCGTGTATACTTATTTTAACAGTAAAGATGAAATGATCCTGGAACTATATAAATACGTAAAGCTCAAGGTACTGGCCGAGGTGTCGACTAAAGACAATCCGGAGCTCCCATTTCAGCAGCGGTTTTTCGCCTTTTGGGATCACCTTACTTCGCTATACCTTTCCAAACCTGCATTTCAAAGTTTTATGGAGCAATTCGTCAGCAGCCCCTATAATACGCCCGAACTTCAGCAATCTACGGACCTTTGGGGAGCCTGGTTGGGGAAGTTTTTTGAGCAGGGGGTTGCGGTAGGGGCATTAAAACCCCTTAGCCCTCAGATTCTGGCCATAATGGTGATCGGTAGTGTTATTTCCCTAGTTCGATACCTTACCTATTTTAAATCCAAAACCCAGTCTGTGAAAGGGGAGCTGACGCAAATCCCCCAAATGGTTTGGGATGGGATTAAAAACCATTAATGCTTCTTTTTTAAACCAATCATTATCGATGAACAATTACCTCAACCTTCTCCTTCTTCTGTTTCTGGGGATTGCTCCGGAAGTGAATGCTCAGTCCGACTCCATTCAGACGAATGGATTAACGCTACCCGAGTTGGTGGATTTTGCTTTGCAAAATAGTCCCGGAGTGCAGCAGTCCGAGTTGGATCAGCAGATCGGGGAGCGCCAGATCAAATCCAGCCTGTCGGGTTGGCTTCCTCAGGTCAGTGCGAACTATCAACTCACCAACAATCTCAAACTCCAAACGCAGCCTATCGGCGATGAGTTGATTACGTTTGGTCAGCCCTTTGCCAGTAACTTTAATTTCTCCGCTACCCAGACCTTGTTTGACCGGGATCAGTTTTTTGCCTACCGGGGTGCCGGGCTGGTAAAGGAGGAATTGAGTCAGTCACTGGAAACCAACCGCATCAATACGGTGGTGATTGTTGCCAAGGCTTATTACGATATCCTGCTGACATACGAGCAAATCCGGGTTTTGGATGAAAACATGGTTCGGCAGGAAAAGCAATACCTGGACGCGAAAAGCAGGTATGAGGCCGGGTTGGTAGACAAAACCGATTTCCAGCGTGCAAGTATTAGCCTGGCCAACCTTAAAAGTGACCGCAACAGGGTGAATGCATCGCTCAGTGCCAAGTATGCTTACCTTAAAGAACTGGCGGGTTTCCCACAGGATGAGGAACTGGCATTGAATTATGCTTATGAATCCCTGGAGCAAACCGCCCATTGGGAGGAGGGCTTTGATTTTAATTTGGAGCAACGGGTGGAATACCAATTGGCCAAGACCCAATTGGCTACAACCGAGCTGAACACCAAGTATGCGCAATGGGCCTTTATCCCGTCCCTAAATGGGTTTTATAATTATAATTTCCTGTTTTTTAACCGGGATTTTTCCGGGCTATACAGGCAGTCGTTTCCCACTTCCTCGGTAGGGCTGACCCTGGCCATACCACTATTTCAAGGAGGCAAGCGAGTGCAAGAAGTCAAGATTGCCCGGCTGCAGCAGGACCGTGCGGAACTCGGTCTTCTGGACTTTGAAAAGCAACTGTTTACCGAATACGAGCGGGCACTGGCCGACTATCAATCCAGCTATTATGAGTGGAAGACACTTCAGTCCAATAAGGAATTGGCCAGAGAAGTCTATGAAACCATCAAACTGCAATATGACGAAGGGGTGAAAGCCTACGTAGACCTTATCGTAGCGGAAACGGAGCTTCGTACGGCCCAGTTGAACCATTACCGGGCACTTTTCACGGTGCTATCCAGTAAGCTTGACCTCATGCGGGCCCTGGGTCAGATTAATCCTTCATCCATCAATACTTCACTTTGATACAAAAATGAAACATGTGATACGCAATTCTTTCGTCCTGTTAGTTGTCCTGGCAATGATCATGTCAAGCTGTGGTGGTTCTGGCGGTCAAACTGCTGTGGCACCACCGCCTGTATCGGTCAGCACCCATCAGGTAGCCTCAAGGCCGGTAACCGGTCTGGACAACTATCCGGCCACCTTGGTAGCCGTCAATGAAGTAGAAATCCGGCCTCAGGTAAGCGGCTATGTTACGCAGATTTTTGTAAAAGACGGGCAGAAAGTCAGTCGGGGACAAAAGCTGTACGAGATCGATCAGAGCAAATACCTGGCTGCCAAAAATCAGGCGGAAGCCTCCCTCGCATCGGCGCAGGCAAATCTGGCCCGCGTAGAAAAGGACGTGGAGCGGTACGAGCGGTTGGATCAAAAAGAAGCCATTGCCAGACAGGTGCTGGACAATGCCAGAGCGGAACTTTTGGCGGCGGAGGCCCAGGTTCAGGCGGCAGAAGCCCAGGTAGCCTCTGCAGGTACCGATTTGCAATACACGTTAATTACTGCCCCATTTGCCGGACAGGTGGGCATTTCCCAGGTACGGGTGGGAGGCCAGGTTTCTCCGGGACAGCCACTCCTGAATACCATTTCTTCTTCCGGGCCGATTCAGGTGGACTTTGTTATTAATGAAAAGGAAATTCCTCGCTTTAACCGGCTGATGAATGCCGGAAGCAGTCCCGATTCGCTTTTTACGCTCCGGTTGGGTGATGAATCGGTTTATCCCTATCCGGGGAAATTGGTTGCCATGGACCGGGCGGTAGGAAGGCAGTCCGGGACCTTGAACGTGCGGGTAGCGTTTCCCAATCCGGAAGGCATGCTCGTGCCAGGGATGACCGCGACGCTGCAGGTAGTAAATCAGGATTACGGAGAGCAGGTAGTGATTCCCTATAAGGCTGTCACCGAGCAAATGGGGGAATATTTTGTCTATGTGGTCGCCGCTGACAGCACGGTGTCCCAGCAAACGCTTAGCCTGGGAACTGTTTTGGGACCGGAAGTAGTGGTTCGGGAAGGGCTGGACGCCGGACAGAACATCGTGGTAGAGGGCATCCAGAAGCTCCGACAGGGGGCTAAAGTGCAACTCCAATAATATATAGGGGCAGTTTTTTTACATAAAAGTCAGGTTCATGATCTCAGAAGTATTTATAAAACGGCCGGTTTTGGCCATGGTGATCTCCATCGTGATCGTGCTGGTAGGAGCATTGGCAGCACTCACCCTTCCGGTGACACAGTACCCGGATATCACACCGCCGGTGGTTTCTGTTTCGGCAAATTACGTGGGTTCGAATGCCCAGACCGTGGAACAAACGGTGGCTACTCCCATCGAAACGCAAGTCAATGGAACCCCCGGAATGGCCTATATCAGCTCCAATAATACCAGTACGGGACAGATGCAGATGAACGTTACCTTCGATGTGGGAACGGATATTGATATTGCCACGCTGGATGTTCAGAACCGGGTCAGCATCGCAGAGCCTACGCTACCGGAAGCGGTGAGGAGATTAGGAGTAGTGGTACGAAAGCGAAATCCCAGTATCATGATGGTGATCAGTATTTTCTCGCCGGAAGGTACCCATGATCCCAAATTTCTCTCCAACTATACCAATATTTTTATTAAAGATGCCCTTCTGCGGGTAAATGGGGTAGGAGATATCAATGCTATCGGACAGGATTTTTCCATGAGGATATGGTTGCGCCCTGATAAGATGTCTCAATATGGAGTCTCCACCGCTCAGGTGAATCAGGCCATTCAGGAACAAAACCTGCAGGTCGCTGCCGGCACCGTGGGCGGTATGCCCCAATTTTCCTCCCAGGCTTTTGAGTATCCTATTACCGTGAATGGTCGCCTGGAGGATGAGGCAGAATTTGAAGATATAATTGTACGTAGCAATCCCGAAGATGGATCGCTGATATATCTTAAAGACATTGCCCGGGTGGAATTGGGGCAATTTGATTATAGCCGGTATTCAACGGTCAACGGCAAGGAAGCGGCCATTCTTTTGGTCTATCAGGCTCCCGGAAGCAATGCGGTAGAAACAGCAGAGGGTATTTACGAAGCCCTTGGAAACCTCAAGGAAACCTTTCCGGCAGATGTAGATTATATCGTACCTTTTGAATCGGTATCGGTTGTGGAGGTTTCGATCAACGAGGTCATCAAAACTTTTGCCGAAGCCCTGCTTCTGGTTATTGTCGTGGTGTTTTTATTTTTGCAGAGCTGGAGAGCTACCTTGGTTCCGATTTTGGCCATTCCGGTTTCGATAATCGGCACCTTTATTTTCTTTGTGCCGCTTGGTTTTACCATCAATACCCTGACCATGTTTGGATTTGTATTGGCGATTGGGATTGTGGTGGATGATGCGATCGTGGTGGTGGAAGCCGCCCAGCATTACATTGATCGTTTCAAGCTTACTGCCAGGGAGGCTACGCGGAAAGCCATGCGGGACATTACCGCTCCGGTAATTGCCATCGCCTTAATATTGGCAGCGGTTTTCATACCGGTAGGATTTATTCCGGGTATCGTGGGTAGGATGTACCAGCAGTTTGCGATCACCATAGCCATTTCGGTATTGATTTCCGCTTTTGTGGCATTGACACTTACGCCGGCACTTTGCAGCTTGCTTTTGAAGCCTTCCCCGGTACATGAAAAGAGCAGGGGACTCAACCGGTTTTTTTATTGGTTCAATAATTGGTTTGCCCGGGTCACCGGAAAATATACCGGAGGGGTGAATAGCTGGATAAAAAAAACACCCCTGGCCCTGGTGATGCTGGTGGTGATAGTCGTCGGCACCTTCGGATTATTTCAGAACAAACCGACCGGGTTTTTGCCTACCGAAGATGAAGGAAGGCTGTTTGTCTCTGTGGAGTTGCCCGAGGGAGCCTCCTCCAGCAGAACCCGGAAGGTGATGGAAGACATGACCGAATTGATCCAATCGACCGATGGGATTAACAACCTCACCGGAATCGGAGGTTTAAATGCCATCAATTTCTCCTTTAAACCCAATTCGGCTACCTTCTTTGTACAAATGGATCCCTGGGAGGAGCGAAAAGACCCTTCCCTTCAATTATTCGGCTTGATCGCGACGCTGAACCAGAAGTTTCAGGCAATCAAAGAAGCCAATGTAGTGGTAGTCCCCCCGCCCGCTATCCCTGGTTTGGGGCAGACGGGTGGTTTTAGTTTTATGTTGGAACAACGTGCGGGTGGAGACGTGAAAGAATTGGAGCAAGTAATGGGACAATTTCTTCAGGAAGCCAATGCCCGACCGGAAATTGCAAGGGCTTTTAGCTTTTTTACGGCCAAGACCCCAGGGTACCATGTGGAAGTGGACCGGGAAAAGGTGAAAAAGCTGGGAGTCTCCCTTACGGATGTATTTGGTACCATGTCCGGTCTGATGGGTTCCTCCTATGTTAACGATTTCACGAAATACGGTCGGAATTTCCGGGTGGTCACGCAGGCAGACACAGCCTATCGGGCCGGAATGGATGATTTGGAACAATACTACGTATTGAACCGGCAGGGTGCGTCGGTACCACTATCGGCACTTGTGAATTATGAGGTGGTGGAAAGTTCGCCCGTGATTTCTCATTACAACTTGTTCCGTTCGACGGAAATCAACGGAAATGCGGCACCGGGCTACAGTTCGGGGCAGGCCATTCAGGCCTTGGAGGAAGTAGCAGCAGAGGTGCTGCCGGAGGGGTATGGGTACGACTTTTCAGGCCTGAGTCGGGAAGAGATGGCCGCAGGCAATAGTACCATTTTGATATTTTCCCTTGCTGTCATTCTCGTTTCCCTGCTTTTGGCAGCCTTGTACGAGAGTTGGTCTGTTCCTTTTTCGGTATTATTTGCCTTGCCACTCGGGGCTTTTGGAGCCATTCTGGCATTGACGTTTTTACCGCATCTGGACAATAACGTGTATGCCCAGATTGGATTGATCACCCTGATAGGACTGGCTGCCAAAAATGCCATTCTTATTGTGGAATTTGCCAAGGATCGGGTGGATAGGGGCATGCCCTTGGTCCGGGCGACCCTAGAGGCGGCAAAACTTCGTCTACGTCCGATTATCATGACATCCATGGCTTTTATACTTGGCGTGGTACCCTTGGCATTGTCCAATGGAGCCGGGGCCGTAGCCCGGGAGACCATTGGCTGGACAGTGATTGGGGGCATGTTGGCGGCAACGTTTTTGGCCATTTTTTTTGTACCGGTGCTTTACGTGGCGATTACCCGTGTAGCCTATGGGAAAAAGGAGTTGAAACGCCTGGAGGATAACGCCGATACCGAATGGATTGAAAGCCATCATAGTTAATGGCATGTTGCATCCTGTCTAATAGGCTTCAGGGGATTGGGATTTCCCCTGGAGCACTTTGTCCGCGAAAAAAGTAAACCCGGCTTACCAGTCTTTTTTCCAGATGGGGCCGCCCTGGTATTTTTCCCCAACGGGATATCTTGGCGAAGGAGTAACCTCCGTTTCCATGAGCCGTTCTATTTTTTCGACCAGCTCTGGATGATCTCCGGCCAGGTTATTGGTTTCAGCGATATCCTTACTTAGATCGTAAAGTTCGAGCGGCTGGTTTTTTCCATTCCGAATGCCTTTCCAGTCACCCAGCCGGATGGCCTGATCGTACCGATCTCGGGTGTGGCCAAAATCCCAATAAAGGATGCGTTCATTTGGAGGAAGCACATTCCCTTTTAATGCCTCAATGGCCGAAATTCCGTCCATTTCTCCCGGCAAGGAAGTATTGGCCAAACTAGCGAATGTGGGAAGCATATCCTGAAAAGCGATCACCTCATCTGATACCTGGCCAGCAGGAATGACTCCTGGCCAGGAAGCGATAAAGGGAACTCTTATGCCTCCTTCATACAGGTCCCGCTTAAACCCTTTCAGCCGTCCGTTGGTTTTAAATCCTTTCCAGGTGGAACTATGGCCGCCGTTGTCCGAGGTAAAAATGACCAGCGTGTTATCCCGCATTCCCATGGCCTCGAGAAGCGCAATGATTTTCCCAACGTCTTTGTCCAGCCGGTGGATCATGGCGGCGTATTTTTTGGCTTTTTCTGGCCAATCTTTGTTCGCATAGGGGGCTGTAGTGGGTACGGTCAATCCGTGTTCATCTTCTTCCTTCGATGAAAAATGGGGTAATGTATACGCTACATACAGAAAGAAAGGACTGTCTTTTCGCTCCCTGATAAAGTTAAGGGCGGCATTGGTCAGGATATCATGGCTGTAGTGATTTCTCAGAATAGGGTTATCTGGCAGGTGAATTTTCCGTTCGTCATGATCGAGATAGGTAGGGTAATAATAATGGGCATGGTCCTGGTTCAGGTAACCCGTCCAGGTATCAAATCCCATATTTGTTGCCCGGCCCTCTGTCTGAGCATCACCAAGGGACCACTTGCCGACGCCCCCGGTCCGGTATCCGGCATCTTTTAGTACTTGCGCTAAAGTGATATCGTCATCATGCAGGTATGTTGGATAATGGGGTACATTGTCTCTGGCAACCGTATGACCATTATGCAGACCAGTCATTAGCACACTCCTTGAAGAGGTACAAACTGGCCCTCCGGCATATGCCTGTGTAAACCGAATTCCTTGTTCGGCAAGCGCGTCTATATTCGGGGTGTGAATTAGCTCTTGTCCGTACACGCCAATATCTCCATATCCCAAATCATCCGCCATGATGAAAAGGACATTGGGCTTGCTTTCGGTACCGGATTGCTGAGCAAATGTTGCCGCTGTAATTAATGAAAAAAGCCAAGATGAAGCCAGAAGGATTTTAGGGTGTATAGGCATTTTTGGTTGGGTTTAGAAGGTTAATTGCTGCTTTACATTTTGCACCAGCGCGATACCTTTACCGGCGACTAACACAGACTGTGTCGTTTACTGCCTCAAGCGTGGGGGAAAACGATCTATTTTTTCCTGGCCAGTCAATTAAGCCGGTGGCTGCATTAGGACGAAAAGCCGTAAGCGTAAAAAAAGAAAAAAAATTGTAATTTTACCTCAAAAGGAGATCATTTTTTTAACCCGGGACCGACTGGGCGACCAAGGAGCTGGTAAAACCATTCGTTACGAATCCACGCCTAGCCAATCGGGTCCATTTAGCTTCGCAATAATGGAATAGTTGCCTATGCAATCCCCGGAGAGAATGTCCTCGGCGCTAGGATCGTAATAGTTGCCGCTGGTGCTTAACTTATGGTACGAGCCATTTTCAAGCAAATGGGTTAATTCACAGAAATTGGCCAGAAAATCATTGTTTTGGATGACCAAAGCGTACCGGGGAGCGTTTTCAGAACCGTCTCCGACACCGACAGCAGCGAGGTTTTCCAGGCCCGATAAGGTCTTAAGCTTGTAATTGCCTTCGATGGTAAATCTTCGCTCAACATGTGTGAGTGCCGCTAATTCATCCAGGTTCTCCAGGTAATAATTGTCCCGAATTTGAATGTCGAATCTGATTTTCGGGGCAATTCCCAATCCCTTAAGCGTCTGAAGGGAAGTGCTTTGTAGGTTCAATCGGCCATTCACTTTTCCGGAAGGTGAAAAGAGTCCCTCCAGGGTTTTTATTCCGCTCATCGTGGAAAGGGAGAGGCTATTTAGCGTTTCTATTCCATATTGGAAGGCCTCAAAAGAACTAATTTTAGATTGATTACTTATTTCGAGAAGCCCTAACTCTCGCAGCCCGGATAAGCCTTCAAAGGATTCCAGATTTTCGTTATCTGCCAGAATTAGTTTGTCAACCCGGGATAATTGTTCCAGACCGCGGAGGTTTTTCAACCCATTATTGGAAGTAATTTCGATCCATTTCCCCACAACTAAATGGCCGAGGCCTTCCAAATTCATTAAGGAATGGTTTTCCTTGATAAAAATAATAGGAGGCGGGTTGGTCAAATCCGGCAAGCCACTTACGGTTTCCAGCCTGGGGTTGTTGGAAATGTCCAGCAAACTCGGGATGTTTTTTATGTTTCCCAAGCCTTCCAGGGATGTTAGCTTTGGATTATTTCGAATGGTCAGGGCACCGTCCAAGGATCGTAAAACCTCTAAGGGGCTGAGGTCTGTTATGGCATCGTTTCCTACGCTGCTTTCGATGATTAGGTCGCCTCTGATGCCATCGTAGCAGCTTACCGGCCATACGTTCACCTGTGTCTGGCTTTGGAGAATGACATTCCCAGAAAAACTGCCTCCCGGACAGTCCCTGTCCTTACTTTCCATTTTGATGATTAAGGGGGTGGAACTGTATCGCCGCAATTCCTCTAAGGTAAACGTTTTCGAATAATCATTCCAATCTGGACTACTTGCCCGGAGGGTATACGTATCCGCAAGGGCCAAGGGGATGCTTTGATTTATCCCTGGTGACAGGTTCCAGTCCAGGGTATCGTCCAGTACGCTGACTTTCACTGTTCCGGCCAGAAAGTCCATCAGCCGTAGATCCGATACCAATGCCACATAAATAGAAAGGGGACCCACCACTTCCAAGGAAAAGGACTGCAGGCCAAAATCTGCCGGACTTTTTCCCTGAGTAGCGATTACTTCCAGGGAAAGCTGGGTTACTGGTTCTTCTTCGGATTCGACGGGAATGAGGTCTAATGTCAGGGGTAAGGCCAGATCCGATTCTTTACCGAGGGGAGAGGTCTTTTGCGGAGCAGCCTCTGCTACGGAATTACCTTCACCCATGATGTAAAAGGAAATCACCTCATAGGTCCCCTCCGGTAGAAAAATTTTCTCTGTCAGGTAATGCCCTTCTTTTTCTTCTACCTGGATCGCCGTTGATTCGTAGGCAGTTTTTGATCCGTCCGTGCTGCGAATGGTAATGGTTGCTTGTTTTACCTGCTGCTGTTCGCTGAGTCTTCCCTGTGGGGAAGCACCTGTGTTCCGATTGAGTCGTAAAACGATGGAAGGCACCTTTGATTCACTTTCCGGCACTTCCGGCCCGGGATTTTGGTCCGGTACCGGAGATGGTTGGGCAGTGGGATCCGGCGTTTCCAGGCCTTCACAGCCCCACCATGCCCCCGCCAGACCTATCCAAAGAAGCCATATGATTGCGTTCCGGTTTTTCATAGTTCTTCTTCGTTACAGTCCCCATTGATAAAATCTTCCAGCGATGGGTTGTACCCATTGTTTTCTATTACGGAAAAACCGGCCCCAAATTCAATTATCTTATCTGCAAAGCCGCAAAAATCCGTCAGAGAGGCATTGTCGGTGAAGGTAAATAACTCGGGATTTATGGGGTAGGGCATGGCATCGGGTTCTATAGTCGGGTAGTAAACAACCTGATCGATGTTATGCAAGCCATCCAGACTTTGAATTTTTGGATTATTTACCAGCGTTATCCTGGAAAAAAGAACGGTAAGGGTAGAAAAAGGTAAGAGGTCCTGTAGGGATGCGTTGTTTTGAATGATGATTTTAGAAAAGTATTCATAAAATGCCAGGTCCTGCAGTGTCTCGATTTTTGGCTGGTTACTAAATTCAAAGTGCTTCATCACCATTCCCTCGGGTGCCAGTAGTCCTTTCAGATTCTCCAGGTTTTCATTGTTTTTTAGCATCAGTCGGTTAATCTCGGTAAAGCCGGTAGAAGCGGAGCCACCAAAGTCCACCAAAACGGGATTATCTGAAATTTGGATGATTCCTATCTTCTCCTGAAGGAAATTGAAACTTAATTGCGTCAAATTTGGATTGGCTGTAATGGTAATCTCCCCCATCTGCCGGAAACGTCCCAATTGATCCAGAGAGGTAAAGTGTTCCATCGCTTCGATATGCAGTTTTGCGATCGCAGGAGTAACCGCTTGCAGTCCCTCAAAATGGCGTAGGTTTGGATTTTGAATTAACCTTAATTCCCTTACATAATTCAATCTGAATAAATCCGCCAAGGACTCCAGTCGTTCGTTATCCTGGATGGTCAGGGTACCGGAAATTACCTGCAACCGATGCAGACCCATTACCGATTTTAAGGAAGGATTTTCTAACAGACTCAGGTTGCCCTGTATCTCCTGAAGGGTGCTCAGTCCACTGAGATCGGTCACCGGATCCGGCTCATCTGCTGCCGATTGGCCCAGCAACAAGTCTCCCTGTATGGCCTCATAGCCCTTTCTCGAAAAGGAATCTACCGCTGCCTGTGTGGCTAAAGCGATCGATCCTGTAAATACACCGCCAATAAATTCCGCACCGCTACTTTCTTTTTTCATTTCTAAAATCAGCGGTTGCTCAGCAAATTGCCGCAGGCTATCGTACGAGAGGGTTTGTTTTAGGGATTGGTAGGTGTCACTTTCGGCCAGGAATACATATGCATCCGAGCCTTTAGGAAGGACAATACGGTTCAGGTTTCTGCCAAGTGGCTGCGTTCGGGTAACATTGCCAATGCTCACGGTGAGTTTTCCAGGTAGATAGTCCAGGTAATCGTCCGTGCTTTCTCCGGTAAGCGTCAGGAAAAAGAAAAAGGTATCTATAAATCCTTTTGTGTCGGAAGGGAAGCCGAATTTTTCAGGAGAGGCATTGGCGGTGGAAATGACTTCCACGAGTATTTCTGCCGACCCCGCAGTGTTCATTTCAAATGCTAGCGGAAAGGGCTGGTTTAAGTATGCTGCGAACGGGGAACCTTCCCTGGGACTGGCATAGAGAATGGTTTCTAGGCTATCCTTAAGGTAAAAATCCGTGATTTGATAGTTTCCCGGAGGCAAACTTAAGTCCTCAATCAGTATTTCGTCCTGAAACCTTGTTAGCGCGATACTTTTAGAGGAATAGGCTGTTTCTGAACCGTTTTCACGGAGAATGGAAATGACCAACTGGCTGACCCCTTGAATGGGAACTTGTTGAAGGCGACTGCTTTCGTTGCCGGCAACGCCTTGTTTCAATTGGATGGAAAGCGTCCCCTCTTCTGCGCGGGGTTTCTCCTCTACTGTTTCACAAGCCCCAAAAATCAACCCACAAAAAAGCAGGAGATACGGGCCAAAAATCCGTACTGTCATAGCCATAAATTAAAAATGCTACTACAAAAGTAATACTAATTTTAAATACATCAAAATGTAATTTGAATAAATAAATATGTTATTTGAACTTAATTAATTTTCACCGTTAGTTATTAAACCCTGGCCTAAGGGTTGCGAGTTATGATTTTAGATGATAAGCCAGGGGGATGTTTTCTGGAATTGTTTCAAATCCAACGGAGGAGTTTCTTTTTGTTACTTAACAAAGCGTTTGAGGCGACTTTATAATTTAAGGAATCATTTTAGCGGGTCATTGATTTTTTCAAAAGAGTATTGATAAAATCAATGAAAATAATTAAATGATAGATACTATATTTGTTGTCTAAGTAAGAAAAAAACAAGTCAAAACATATGAAAAAATCAATAATAGTTAGTTGGCTTCTGATAACAGGCGCACTTTTTTCGGGGTGTCAAAAAAACGAAAGTCAGGAAGCTGAGGCAGATGGGTATACCGGAGCTACTCAGAAAAGCAATTCCAATCGAATTGCTACCAGCAACAGTGATTGGTGGCCCAATCAGTTGAATTTAAGTGTTCTTCGCCATAACTCTTCACTATCCAACCCCATGGGTGAGGATTTTAATTATGTAGAAGAATTTAACAGTCTGGATTATGAAGCCCTGAAAAAGGATATTGAAGCGGCGATGACTGAATCACAGGATTGGTGGCCGGCAGATTACGGTCATTATGGAGGTTTATTTATTCGAATGGCCTGGCATAGTGCTGGTACTTACCGAACCGGGGATGGTCGCGGTGGCTCCCGTTCCGGGCAACAGCGTTTTGCACCGCTTAATAGCTGGCCTGATAATGCCAATTTGGATAAAGCAAGACGCTTGCTGTGGCCCATAAAGCAAAAATATGGGGACAAAATTTCCTGGGCAGATTTAATGGTGCTTACGGGTAATGTCGCTCTGGAATCCATGGGATTCAAGACTTTTGGCTTTGCCGGTGGTAGGGAAGACGTTTACGAACCGGAACTGGATGTGTATTGGGGGGCTGAGAACAAATGGCTCGGTGACGAAAAACGTTATTCAGGAGAAAGGGAGTTGGAAAATCCACTCGCTGCTGTACAAATGGGCCTGATCTATGTCAATCCGGAAGGGCCCAATGGCAATCCGGATCCGGTACTTGCTGCGCACGATATTCGTGAAACTTTCGGAAGGATGGGCATGAACGATGAAGAAACGGTCGCCTTGATCGCAGGTGGGCATACCCTGGGAAAAACCCACGGGGCAGGGGATGCATCAAATGTAGGGCCTGAGCCGGAAGCGGAAAGCATTGAAGCGCAGGGGTTGGGGTGGAAAAGCACCTATAAATCAGGAAAAGGTCCTGATGCCATCACCTCCGGGTTGGAAGTAATCTGGACCTCCACTCCTGCCAAATGGAGTCATTTATTCTTCTTCAATTTGTTTGAAAACGAATGGGAACTGACCAAAAGTCCCGCAGGAGCACCTCAGTGGGTGGCCAAAGATCCAAAAATGATGGTTCCAGATGCCTTTGATCCGGAAAAAGAGCACAAACCTACCATGCTGACCACCGATTTATCCTTGCGATTTGACCCGGTGTATGAAAAGATATCCAGAGACTTTTATGAGAATCCAGAAAAATTTAACGATGCCTTTGCCAGGGCATGGTTTAAACTTACCCATAGAGATATGGGACCAAAGACCACCTATTTGGGTCCGGAAGCCCCTACAGAAGATTTGATCTGGCAGGATCCCATTCCGGCAGTAAATCATACGCTGATCAATGATCAGGATATCGACGCTTTGAAATCTAGCCTTCTGAATTCCGGTTTGTCTATCAGCGAGATGGTCGGAACAGCCTGGGCATCCGCTTCCACCTACCGGGGTTCGGACAGAAGGGGAGGGGCCAATGGGGCGCGTATCCGTCTGGCTCCACAAAAAGATTGGGAAGTTAACAATCCCGAGCAATTGAAGAAAGTGTTGGATGTGCTTGAAGGAATTCAGGGTGATTTCAACAAAAAATCGACAAATAAAAACGTATCCCTGGCAGATTTGATTGTCTTGGCAGGCAATGCAGCTGTGGAAAAAGCAGCGTTAAATGCAGGTTATTCGGTGAAAGTGCCTTTTATTCCTGGTCGCATGGATGCTACCCAGGAACAAACCGATGTGGAATCTTTTGCCTTGCTTGAGCCTATGGCAGATGGTTTTCGCAATTACTTGAAAACCCAATACACCATATCTACGGAAGAGTTGTTGTTGGACAAAGCGCAATTACTTACACTTACAGCTCCCGAAATGACTGTTTTGGTAGGAGGCATGCGAGTGCTCGATGCCAACTTTGACGGATCCGGACATGGGATTTTTTCAGACAAAAAAGAGACGCTTTCCAACGAATTTTTTGTGCATCTGTTGGACATGAGTACCGAATGGAAAGCCAATTCGGATACCAAAGAAACCTTTGAGGGCAGGGGTAGAAAGACAGGTGAATTGAAGTGGACAGCTACCCGTGCGGATCTGATATTTGGTTCCAATTCTGAATTGAGGGCCTTGGCAGAAGTATATGCAAGCGAAACGTCCAAAGAAAAATTTGTCACAGACTTTGTTGCCGCCTGGGACAAGGTGATGAAGCTTGACCGATTTGACCTGATCTACCAATGAGCTGCGACTTTGTAAGTCTTCGCTAATTGGGTGAAAGAAATTTAACAAAAAGCCAGACCCTCGGATCTGGCTTTTTGTTCTTATCCTGGCGTTTTTCATTATTTATTACGTGTATTTCTTACATACCCACTAGGGTGTGGCATCGAGACTGACCGTTTTCGAGGAAAAATGAGGGTTTGAAATCAACAAGTGATTTAAATTAAAACCGATGTTTATTTCTTCCCTGGTTGAATCGGTGTAAAACAGAATAAACAGATATTGTCCCCCAAATTCCCATTTGCAATACTTTTTCAATCTCCAATCTTCGCGGTTTTCCTAATAGTTACCACCACCAAAGAAATGTAAGGGGAAAAATCAGGTATTATACCTGGAGAAAACAAATCTCCACATAAAAATGAGTAGATTTATTCCTGTAAATTAAATCTAAAGAGATCCGCTGATAACCAAGGTTATGGGAATATTCAATTCAATACTAGGTAATGCAGGTGCCGTCAATAAAGAAACCCTCCAAATGGATTATGGAAGAATACTGACGGCAGAAGAGCAAATAGAAACGGGATTTAAGCTTTTCAGAGATACGTTCATTTTTACCAATAAACGACTGGTCCTGGTGGACAAGCAAGGTCTTACGGGAAGAAAATCCGAATACCTTTCCTTGCCTTACAAGAGCATTTCCCGCTTTAGTATAGAGACAGCAGGAACGTTTGATTTGGATGCAGAATTAAAAATTTGGATTTCCAGTGATCCGCAGCCGGCGGTGAGTAAGAAGTTTAATAAATCGGTGGATGTTTATGAAGTACAGAAATTACTGGCGGGTTTTGTACTTGGGTAATTGCATCGCCTTTTGCCCCATGCCTGCTTTTTACAGCTTCATGGATATCGCTTTAACCTGGCAAACCAATATCACTAACGATTGAGTAAATTTATTTTGTATAACGATCATTTTCCGTAATTAATTTACCCTATTCTATGCCCATGAGAAACCTGATAATCCCCTTTCTATCCAGTTGCTTTATGCTGCTTTCCTTTACCGTTCTGTCCCAGGAGCGGCCCAATATCGTCCTGATTATGGCAGATGACCTCGGCGGAAGAGATCTTCCTGCCTATGGAAATCGATTCAACGAGACGCCCAATATCGACAAATTAGTCAGTCAGGGAATGCGCTATCTCCATGCCTATGCGGCTCCGGTTTGTTCGCCAACCCGGGCCAGTATACAAGCGGGTCAATATCCCGCCAGAGTAGGCATATTCGACTTTATTCCCGGTCATTGGCGCCCTTACGAAGAGGTGACCGTTCCCCATCACCCGGTTCAGCACCTGCCAGATAAGATTGTTACTATCGGCAATGCCATGCAATCGGCAGGCTATACCACCGGATATTTTGGCAAATGGCATTTGGGAAATAACCCCGAGCACCTGCCCCACAACAGGGGATACGATAAAGCCTATATGTATGCAGGCGGTGGCTTTTACCAGCCCCGATTTGTTCCGGAATATACGTCTGCTGAAGGGGCCCGACTGAGTGAAACCCTCACCAGCATGGGGGTTGATTTCATCGCTGAGAATAAAGAAAATCCTTTTTTTCTCTTCATTTCTCATTACGATGTGCACGTGCAGTTGGACGCAGATAGGGACTTGATTGAAAAATACCTCAACAAACCGAAGGATCCGGATTATGCCAGCAATGCCGTGTATGCAGCGATGATTTCTCATATAGACGAAAGCGTGGGTACGGTCATGGAGGCCATCGATGAAATGGGCCTGGCTGACAATACGGTATTTATATTCTATTCCGATAACGGCGGAGTGGATAACCGATTTGACAATGTCCCACTCCTGGGAGGCGACAGCAAAGACGTTTATCCGGAAGGTCATCCCCTCCGCTACATTGCCACCAACAATGCGCCGCTGCGGGCAGGAAAGGGAACGCTTTATGAAGGAGGGATCCGTGTGCCTTTAATCGTTCGCTGGCCGGAAAACGTAAAAGCGGCTAGTACCTCTGAGGCCATTGTCTCCACTGTTGATTTTTATCCCACTTTTTTGGATCTGGGAAAGGGTGAACGACCGCTAAATCAGGTGCTTGATGGGTATTCTATGGTGCCTTCCCTGACAGAAAACAGGTTTGACCCGGAGCGGGAAGTGTTCACCCATTATCCCGTATACCATCACGAGCAGCCCATGTCCGCTTTGAGAAAAGGTTCCTGGAAAATCATAGAAAACCTGGTGTCCGGCGAGTTTGACCTGTATAATTTGCGGTACGATGTCAACGAAATGACCGACCTTAAATTCAGTTATCCTGAAAAGTTGGCTGAAATGAAGTCCGCATTGAAGAAATGGCAAACGGAAACCAAAGCCCAAAATCCGGTTCCTAATCCTGATTTTGACCCGGCCAAAAGGTACGAATGGGGTACCAATCCATTCAGGTAATTGAAGGAAAAAATACGTCATTAACAAAATAAACTTACTATGAGAAAGAAAATGTGGGTATTTGTAGCCCTACCGGTAGTCTTGCTGGGTATGGCCAGCATGGTAAAAAACCCTGTTCGTGAATTCTCGCTTGAAAAGAGCGACTGGCGCATGGGCATAGCTTTGTACTCCTTCAACAGGTTTCCTTTTTCCAGCTCCTTAGAAAAAGCGAAAGCTGCCGGAGTAACATACGTGGAAGGCTTTGATTTTCATAAAATGGGTAGCGATTTTGGCGACAAAACAATGAAAGATCTTGGCCCCTCAGAGGCAAAAACAGTAAAAATGCTGTTGAAGGATAAGGGATTAAAAATGAAATCCATGTATGTAGGAACAGCACAGACTGAAGCCGATTGGCGCAACGCCTTTGAACTGGCCAAATCCTTGAAGGTCCAATACCTGGTCACAGAACCCAAACGGGAGCATTGGGATCTGGTGGATGAGCTTGCGGGAGAGTTCGACATCAACGTTGCGCTTCATCAGCATTCCAAGGAGGCAGGAAGTATTTACTGGCATCCGGATTCGGTATTGTCTGCGATTAAAAACCATCCTAATTTCGGGGCTTGTGGAGATTTGGGGCATTGGGTCAGAAGCGGACTTAATCCCGTGGAAAGTTTAAAAAAGCTCGACGGTCACCTGATGAGCATTCATCTCAAGGATCTGGATGCTTACGGCCAATCTGCCAAAGACAGGATGGTGGGCGAGGGGATCATTGATTTTGAAGCGGTGGTTGCCGAACTCGATAGGCAGGCCTTTGATGGGGAGGTCTATGTGGAATGTGAGCATAATATGGAGGATAACCTAAAGGATGTCCAGCATGCGGTAGCCTATTTTGAAAGTCTAAGTCCTTGAGGCAAGGTCCGTGCTTTTTATATCTAACTTATTAGATCAGAAACAACTAGCACTATGAAACAGAAGTATTTAAAAAATATAATCCATACCAACAGGGTCATTTGCGCTCCCGGATTAGCTATTGGGTTACTTTTTCTGGCGGGGCTGCTTTGTTTTCCTGCTTTTTCTCAGGATGCCAACCGGTTTTTCCAGGCTGGAGCGTACAAGAGTAATATTACCCCAAAATTAGGTGGTCCCATCATTGGTAATTGGGATTCGCCACCTGCAGAATACGTTCATGACGAGTTGTTTGCCCGAAGCATAGTCCTGGATGATGGCGAGTCGAAACTGGTGCTGGTGACCGTGGATAATGTTGGTGTTGATCAAAAGGTGTTTGATGCCGCCAAGCAAACCATTGAGCAGGCCACGGGAATTCCGGCATCCCATGTGATGATGGCTTCCACCCATACCCATTCGGCCACCAGTGCACGGGGTGTAGGGGATAAAGGAAGGGAATGGCATGCATCCGAGCCGCTGGATGAATACCAGGCATTTTTAGCGTCCAGAATTGCCGATGGCGTGCAGATCGCTCTTCGGAACCTCGAACCTGCCAGAATTGGTTGGGGGTCCGTTGATGTGCCCCAGCATGTGTTCAACCGTAGGTGGAAAATGAAGCCCGGCACGCCCACCCCCAATCCACTTGGAGGTACCGACATCGCTGTTATGAATCCGGGGGTAGGCAATCCGAATCTGCTGGAACCAGCCGGACCTACGGATCCCGAAGTAGCTTACCTGTCGGTGCAGGCCATAGATGGACGGCCGCTGGCCTTGCTAGCCAATTATTCCCTGCATTACGTGGGTGGCGTTCCGGACGGTGAAATATCCGCTGATTACTTCGGTATGTTTGCCGATGAGGTGCAGGAACTACTGGATGCAGCCCGTCAAAACCCGGCCTTTGTGGCCATGATGTCAAACGGCACCTCAGGAGATATTAACAATATTAACTTCAGCGGCCCAAGGGTTAAACACCCGCCTTATGGCAAAATGAAATTGGTAGCAGATGATGTAGCCAGGGCCGTAGTAAAAGGCTATCACGATATTGTTTACCAGGACTGGGTGCCTTTACAGGCCAAACAGGTACTACTAAACCTAAAGGTACGCAGGCCGGATCCTGAACTGGCCAAATTCGTCAGGGAAGTAGCTGCACGGCCCGATTCAGTAGAAGGAAGGCACCGGCTGGAAAAAACCTATGCCAAACGGATCAAGCAGATGGAAACTTTTCCGGATACTATTGACGTGATTATCCAGGCCTTTAAAATTGGAGATTTGGGCATAGGGGCCATTCCTTTTGAGACCTTTGTAGAGATCGGTTTGGAATTAAAAGAGCGAAGCCCAATGAAAAATACCTTTACCATTGCCCTGGCCAATGGGCTTTATGGCTACCTTCCTACCCCTGAGCAACACCAATTGGGAGGGTACGAAACCTGGCTGTCCACGAATAGGGTAGAAGAGGTCGCCTCCGAAAAGATCATTGCTCAATTATTGGAATTGTTTGGGGATCTGGATTAAAAATATTTAAACCAGGCAATGCCTTCGTTTACCCTGCCAGAATTACATGTATTAGCCATCAATCATAGGTAACTGATTTCACTTCTGCGAGAGATTTTCTCATAGGAGTAATTTTTTTTATGTGATGTAGCTTTAACAATAGTATGCTGAACTTAGTCCAACCGCTTCCGGATGTAAATTAAAATTATACCTTATCAATCCCAAGTTATTGGTAATTCCATTACCAATGGCTAACTTGTTGCAAGACAGTATTGTGGGCTGAGTGGCACCAATGCCCTGGGCTCAAAAACTACCGTTTGGGGTTGTGCATTGAATGGGATTTGCTTTAAAATAAACCAGTTATAAAATGCTAAAGCGTTTGGTTCTCTTTATTTCCCTGGCTGGATTCTCCCTGGCTTTGAAAGCACAAGACAGGGAAGCTACTGAAGTGCTGGCCCACTATTTTGAAAATACTGGCGGTATCGAAAACTGGAGGAAGCTTACTACGATGCGGATGAAAGGTTTGATGCGTATGCAAGGGATGGAATTTACGGGAATGATTACCCAGGCTCGACCCAATAAAAAACGGGTAGAAGTAGACATTCAGGGTCAGTCCATGATTCAGGCCTATGATGGAGAAGATGCCTGGTGGTTGTTTCCCATGCATACCGGGCCCGATCCGCAAGCCATGCCAGCGGAAATGGCAGAAGGTATGGTAAACGAATTTGAAGACGACTTTATCGACTATGAAAAAAAAGGGCATACCGTTGAATTATTAGGCGCCATTGAACTAGAGGGTATACCCACCTATGAGATCAGGCTGACAAAAGAGAATGGGGAAGTAGTCTATTACTACTTTGACAAAGAATACTACTTGCCTGTCATGCAGAAGTCAGGTGTAGCGACGGGCCCGATGAAGGGGCAATTCGTCGAAACTTACCTGAGCGATTATCAGGAAGTGGATGGCATGATGATTCCTCATTTTACAGAAGTGAAAGTGAATGGTCAATTTGTCCAAAGTATCACCTTGCAGGAGGTGGACCTGAACCCGGAGGTCGACGACCTGATTTTCTCTCGGCCAAAGAAAGACTAAATCATTTAGCTAAATATCTTTCCTTTTCCATGCGTAGTTAGTTACAAACCCGCCAGTCCTACGAGATTTTTACTTACCATACCTGTATTCCTTCCGCTGCGGAGAAATAGTCCCTGACCTGACGGAAATGGAATGAGTCCTTATTTAGAAAGATCTCGTGAATTTGTTTTAATTCGATATTGCATTGGCCAATTTAGTTGACGTATCTATATGTTTAATCAGGCAGTTATTCCCCTGAAACCAGTAATTGCTTTTCATTTTTTTATCATTATTTTCTTTTTGTATGGCATCCACTGTGCAGGCCAAAACGTCATGGAAAGAGACTCGAAACAGGCACTTCAATATGGAGTACACGAATTGAGTTTCCACACTTCCGAAAAGGGGAAAGATCCCTTCTATGAATTGGACCTGAAATTAGTTTTTACCCTACCTTGAGGTAGCAGCGTTACGGTAGACGGGTTTAATGATGGTGGATCATTATTTAAGGCAAGAGTCTATTGCAAGGAAACAGGAATCTGGAACTGGGAGTCCCAGTCCAATGACCCGGCCATGAATGGCTTGTCCGGATCATTTGAGGTGCTGCCCTCTAAGCAAAAAGGAAAGTTGATGGTACATCAGACCGACCCGTATCAATTCGCTTATCAAAACGGTGATTGGTTTCTGCATATCTGGAAGAGAGGTTAATTTCCAAACCATCAATTTAATGGGCAGAGACATGGCTGCCAGAGAACCCTGGGGAACCTTGCTTACCAATCACCAGTCACGATTTAAAGGCGATGATTTTGTACAGGAGACGTGGTCCGATTTTGTAACGCTGGAGGATCTGGATCAGGTAGCTGGCATTAAAATTCTGGAATACCGCGAAAAAATTAGCCAACCGATTGTTAATGATAAGGACCGATACGAACTCTATCGCCTCGCTGCTCACAGATGTTATTTTTTCAGTTGAGTTGTTAAGTATGTTTCATATTCTTTTTTTCTGTTTCTATTTTAAAATGGGAACTGCTGACCAAATAAACGCCACTTCATCGGTAGGAATAAAAACAAACCAAGGCTGGGAAGAATATTATTTAATCTACACTGCGCCACGCTTCGTTTTTTCAAAATGTTTACAAAGATGCTGGTTTAGCAAATCAGTCAACTTTTTTCAATGCCATTGAATTTCTGGCTTTGATTTGAGCCATTTCAGAATCATGCCGGTGTTGGTCGTAGGTTTTCAGGTTAAATTCTTTCAGGATATCGGCAATTAAGATTTCCGGGGATAAACTCTCAATTACCGACCACTCTTCTTCGTGAAAGGTGGTAATGCGAATTTTCCGCCCATATTTTTCCTTGATTTTATCAAAATGCTGAACAAAAGGCCAGGTATGTAAAAATGCTTTTTCCAGGTTTACAGGGGCACAATACCAATTTTTTTCCCAGAACCCGGTTTGTGCCAATTCCCTGCCCGTAATATCCCAAAGTTTGGAACTCCCTTTTCGGGTGCTGGTGGCAAGTACATACCTATGGAGCAAGGCTTTCGCCTGTAGACTTCGGCCACCTCCATAGGCAGACGGCCAGAAAACGATTTCAGCATCCTTATCCTTCAACGATTTCCACCCATCATCCCACAATACATCAAAGCATATCTGTATGCCGACTTTCCCGAAATCCGTCTGGAATACCGGCGGATCAAGTGGGCCGGGTGTAAGTCCGTTATTTATTTCATTTTCGGTCAGGTGGGTCTTCCTGTATTCACCAACCCGTGACCCATTTCTGTCTAATAAGACGGCCGAATTAAATATGTTGCCGTTTTCCTCCGTATTTACCGCAACCACCAGGTAACAACGGTTAGCTTTAGCAAAAGCCTCCATGCGAGGCAAAACGTTATTGGAAAGGACTAATTTCTCCGGTAGGGTATATTTTTTTGCCACGTTGGAGGTGTGAAAAACCTCCGGTAAGCAAATTATGTCGGGTTGGTTCACCAACACCTTTTCCATTAAGGCAAAAATCCGTTCGAACATTTCTTCGGCCGTATCCACGTTAATATCTGTTTGCGAAATACCTGCCACCCATACTTCCCGGGGTAGCTTTTCCGAAACTTCTGAGTGTTGCATTGATTGGCCTTTAGCAGACAGAATACCCATTGCTGAGATACTGGAAGTAAGGGCCGCTGTCTTCAAGAATTTTCTACGGTGATTGGGTTCCTTATCCATTGGGTCTCAACTTAATTCTGTCTTCTGTATATCTTGTAAACGAAATGGTCACTGAATCGGTAATTTACCGAACCTTTTCCATTGGTTATAGAAAAGATTTAAGTATTTGGCTCTATGCCCAGCAGCAGGTGTGAAAAATGGGTCATTTTTATGGAGAAGCCTGTAAAAGGGGATCCTCTTGCAAGGAATAAATGTACCATAGGGCCTGGCAAAAATCTACTTCTTCGGTTAATGTGGACCTAAAATGAAAGACATTGGTCTGATTAAAAGCCTGAGCAAGGGGAAATGGCTTTTAAGAATCTGCAGGTAGCTTCAAAAATCATATGGCTACCGCCCCCGGGATGTTTTTTTGGTTCAGGATAGGGTTTATATCATTTTGATTTAATTTTGGGACTTTAATGGTAAAAAAAATATTGGTGAGCCTGGAATAATCACGCGCGCTCCGGGGCGAAGGGAAACCCGCTATACAATGGAAAAAATCAGAAATAAATGAAGCCAAAATTCGTCAAGATCAGCGATTGGATTATTGAAAAGATTCGGTCCGGGGAATGGTTGCCCGGAGATAAAGTTCCGTCAGAAAATGAATTGATTCATACTTTTGGTGTCAGCAATACCACTGCCCGGAAAAGCCTTCAACTTATTGAGACAAAAGGGTATGCACAACGCATAAAGGGGAAGGGGACTTTTGTGTTAAACAAGACAGAAGACCATCATTTGCTGAGGGTTTTGGGTTCCATAGATGCTACCAGGAGAGGCTTTGATGAAGGGCTGAAGGTGGAAGGCTTCCAACCAAAGACGGTTGTGTTGGAGAAGACCATATTGGATCATGGTATTTCGACTGAGATTAGCGGAAAACACTACATTATGGAAGGACCGGTATTGAAGGTACATCAATTAAGGTACGCCGATGATTTATTGCTGAAAGATGAAACCAAGTATATATCCATAAAGCTATGCCCTCGGATCAACATGCTTTCTACGGATCTTTCATATTTTAAGGTGTACGAAGACAAGTACAATCATAAAATTTCGGATATCAAACAAAACCTGAGCACCATTATACTTCCCCCGGATGATCAGGCCAATAATTTTGAAGTCCAGGAGGCTTTGCCGGTTTTCGTCTTAGATAGTGTGGTTTTGTGTCAACCCGGGACTGTCCTGGAATTGGAAAAATCATTGTACCGGGGCGATAAATATAAATTTGCCATTATTGCCCATCCCGAATACAATGAGATCGTTAATTCTGGTACAAAAAAGGTTTGACCCGTCATTTGAGCTCATTTTTATTTCCACTAATTTTTTTTCTCTGCGGTTGTTGCATGATCATTTTTTGATTTTCTAGCGGCTAAACCTTATTCTTAGGTAATTATTTACCTGTTTAACAAAAATCCGATTGAATTTTTTAACACTTTTATTTTAACATAGTGCGTTAAGAAGTATTTTGAGAAGGTGCTAATAATAGACTAATATTAGGTTTAATACTCAAATTTCACAATAAAATTGTTAAATTATCATTTTTTATTGTTTTTTTAAGTCAAAGGTTATATAATTGTTTTTTATAACCTAGAGCGTTAAGTAAATGAGCCCAAAAATCCGCTGGTACATATTGGCATTGGTATTCCTCGCCACCGGTCTAAATTTTCTGGACCGGCAGGTGTTGTCCATGACCATCATTAAAATCCAGGAGGAGTTGCAAATTTCTGATGTGGAATATGGCTGGGTCAATACCGGGTTTTTGATCAGTTATGCCTTGATGTTTACGGTTGGCGGGCGCTTGATTGATAAGGTTGGGGGCAAGTTAGGGTTAGGGTTGTCTGTGGGGCTATGGTCTGTTGCCAGCGCCCTTCACGGTATCATGAGTAATTTCTACCATTTACTGGGATTTCGGTTTTTACTGGGCATGGGAGAGGGAGGCTGTTTTCCCGGTGCTGCGAAAACGGTTTACGAATGGTTTGATAAAAAAGAAAGGGCCCTGGCCAATGGGGTTGCCATTGGAGGAGCTGCTATAGGGGCGGTCATAGCTCCTCCCCTGACCATCCTGATATCCGGACAATATGGATGGCGCTGGGCTTTTATCATTCCGGGAATCATAGGTGTGGTTTGGGTAATTGCCTGGGTTATTCCCTCCTGGAAAAAAAGCCTGCATGCGGTTTCACAAAGGGCAACAAAGAAAGATACAAGCCCATTGCAGGTTCCCATGCTCCAATTGCTAAAAAACCGAACTGTACAAGCGTTCATCCTGATCCGGTTTTTATTGGACCCGGTATTTTATTTTCTGATGTTTTGGGTTCCCAAATACCTCAATCAGGAAAGAGACCTTTCTTTTGAACGAATTGGGGAATTGTTTTGGATTCCCTTTCTGGCACTGGGTCTTTCCAATATTCTGGGCGGCTGGTGTTCTGACAAACTGGTTTCCCGTAATCTTACGATTAATGCTGCCAGGAAATGGGTCATGGGTTTTGCTGCCGCCCTCACGCTGGTGGCTCCATTTATCTCCACCGTATCTTCGGTTGAAGTGGCCATTTTGCTCATGTCCCTGATGATGCTCGCCCATGGCTTTTGGATTACCAACTACATAACGGCCATAACAGATATTTTCGGCAAATATGCCACTTCCACGGTGGTGGGACTTTCGGGAACAGCGGGAGCTGTTTCCGGCATGATCCTGAATCCGGTGATAGGCTGGGTTGCCCAAAATCACTCTTATGGGCCTTTATGGCTGGTGTCGGGGATCATGTACCCGCTGGCGTTTGTAATACTGATGGTTTTTGTTCCGAAGATTACCTCAATGGAATTTGCAGCAAATGGGCAAATGGGCCATGTCAGAAATGAATAGCCCTTGAAATTTGAAATTTTTAAACATAGAAAAATGAAAAAGCTGATAAAAGACGTAACGTCCGAATCTAAAACCTACCAGCTTGAAAGGCGCATGGAATCAAAACCCAGAATTGGGGTGTTTGGTGTGGGGTATTTCAAATATTGGTCTCAGTTTGAAGGATTATTGGAAGATCTTTTGAAAAAGCAAGGGGTATTCCTGGAGAAATTAAAAAAGCACCAGGTAGAAATCGTTGATTTTGGACTGGTAGATGATGCCCAATCTGCCTATGCTTTGGTGCCAAAACTCAAGGCTGCCCATCTGGATTTGATTTTTTGCGACATGCTCACCTATGCTACTTCCAGCACTTTTGGGGCGGTCATCAAAAATATAGATACCCCAATTGTCCTGGTAGCCTTGCAACCGGACAAAGCGATGGATTATTCCCGGGCATCGACCTACATGCAATTGTATAATGACGATATCTGCTCCCTTCCGGAATTTGCAGGGGTGGCGGTAAGGTTTGGGAAAGAGGTACCGGAGGTCATCATAGGTACACTGCATGATGATCCGGAGGCAGAAGCGTTGATTGGAGAATATTGCCGTATTGCCAAGGTTTTGCACGGGCTAAAAACTGCCAGGATCGGCCATATAGGGCATCCCATAGAAGCCATGCTGGACATGCATACGGATGCGACCATGCTTACCGCCCATTTTGGCGTACATGTGGTGCAGTGTGAGGCCAATCAAATCGTTCATCAGTATGTCAACCAGGTGAGCGACTCGGAAGTAACCCAGGAAGAAAAGCGCATCCTTTCCTTCTTTGACACGCCGGACCCGGTATCTGACCCCATTTCCGAAAAATTAAAGCCAGCCGATTTAAGTGTGGCCGCAAAGGCATCTCTGGCCCTGAAAAAATTCATTGCCAGGGAAGATTTGGATGGTTTGGCCTATTATTATAACGGGGAGGACAACAGCCCTACCCAACTGGTCATGTCTAACCTGATCGTGGGCAACTCCCTGCTAACCAGTTCGGGTTTCCCTATGTGTGGGGAATCGGACTTAAAGACCTGTCTGGCCATGTTTATCATGGACCGCCTGGGGATAGGTGGAAGCTTTGCGGAGTTTCACCCAGTTGATTTCAAGGAGAACTTTATCCTGGTCGGCCATGATGGCCCGCACAATATCTCCATCGCACAGGGGAAGCCTGTCTTGCGGAGTTTAAAGAAATACCACGGAAAGCCCGGTTTTGGAGCGGGGGTCGAATTCAAGATCAAGGAAGGGCCCATTACCATGTTAAGCATAGGCTCAACCTATCAGGGAAAATTCAAATTTGTAATTGCCGAAGGAGAATCGGTGGAAGGCCCCATTCCTCCTACAGGAAATACCAATACCAGGGGTTTCTTTAAACCGGATGTGCGGACCTTTCTTACCAAATGGATCAAGGAAGGGCCTACCCATCATTTTGCCCTGGGTATTGGGCACCATGCCGGCAGCATTCAGAAAATTGCCAACTACCTGCAAATAGAATCGGTGGTGGTATCGTAAACCAAGTGGAATCCAAAACCAAACGCCCATGAAAACCGCTTTTAATCGTGACTTCTTGCTGATCCAAAGGAAATCCAATGCGGGCCGATACGATCGTCCTGTAGGATATAGTAAAGGCTATTTCTATAAACTTTTCAGAAATGTACGTTTATGGGCCTATCCGCTGTCACTGCTTGCCGCCTTGCTGGTTTTTACCAGCTGTTCCCTAAAAGAGGGGGAGGAAAAATCAACCCCGAATATCCTGATTATTCTGACGGATCAGCAAACCAATGATGCCATCAGTTACCTGGGCAACCCCAATTTGGCGACACCCGCGATGGATCAGTTGGCGGCAGAAGGCACTTTCTTTACGGTATCTTATTGTACCAGTCCGGTATGCGGTCCTGCCAGAAGCAGCCTGATTACAGGAATGATGCCCCATGAAACGGGTGTGGTCTGGAATTCCACCCATATTGATTCTTCGGTGCCCACTATTGGCCATCTTTTTCAAGATGCAGGATATCAAACAGCCTGGGCAGGAAAGTGGCACCTACCGCAATCCTACCCTGCAAAAGACAAAATGGATTCTGTGTCTGGGTTTAAAGTGATTCCCTTTCAATCCCTGGATGAGGCCTGGGACCTGGGTGAGGACACTGATGGTCCCATTGCAGATGCAGCAGTAAATTATATACGCGAATATAATGCGGAAACCCCCTTCCTTTTAGCCGTTTCCCTTCACAATCCACATGACATTTGCCATGTGCCGAGAAGGCCTGGAGAATATGCCGGGCCCGATGAGTTGGATAACCTGCCTCCTTTGCCTCCCAATTTTGAAATTGCCGAATACGAGCCGGAATTCCTTGACGAGAAGCGGTTGATGGACCATTACGGAGATGAACTGCTGTTAACCAAAGACTACACCCCCGAAGACTGGCGAGCCTACCTGTACCATTATTACCGGTTTACGGAAATGGTAGACAAAGAAATAGGAAAAATAATGGAGGCACTTAAATCCGCAGGGCTGGATGAAAATACGATTGTGGTCCTGACCAGCGAACATGGGGATGGTGCCGCTGCACACCGCTGGGCGGCCAAATTGAGTTTATATGAAGAGGCAGCTACGGTTCCGTTTATTATCCGCTGGAAGGGGCATATCCCTTCCGGAAGTATAAATCGGGACCAATTGGTATCCGGAATAGACCTGGCTCCAACTTTATTGGATTATGCCGGTGTCGGAAATAATGTCCAATTTACCGGCAAAAGCCTAAAGCCGGTGTTGGACGATCCCCGGGAGAATTTACGGGACTATTTAGTCGTGCAGTTGGCCGACGATAAACTGGATTCCAGCAGGCATGCAAGAATGATTCGGAACAAGCGCTTTAAATATAACCTGTATAATCAGGGAGAACGAAACGAGCAATTGTTTGATTTGTGGAAGGATCCGGGCGAAACAACTAACCTGGCCTATAAAGAAAATTACCTGTCTGTTAAAAATACGTTGAAGGCAGCATTATCAGCATGGATCAGGGATAGCGGCGATCCGTTTCTGGAATGGCATCCCCTGCCGGAACACAGCTCGCTTACCCAATAGTAACGAATTTTAAACCCCACAATCTCCAGACCATGAATACAAAATTCAAATACATCCTTATCCTGGCGGTTTTTTTTGCCGGGCTTATTTTGCCGGGTTTTGGACAAAATAGCCCGGAATATGAAACGTTTCGGCGAGGCTTCCAAAACCCGCCTGCTACTGCCCGTCCCCATGTCTACCATTGGTGGCTGGGTGGCCACGTGGACAGCCTTCGGTTAATGGAAGAAATTCATGCATTTAAGGAAGCCGGGGTATCTGGTTTTACCATATTCGAAATTGGTTCCAGGGATACCGTTCTGGTGGGAACAGGTCCGGAGTTTTTGGGGGAGGAGTCGCTGAAAACCATTCAATTTGCGGTGGAGGAGGCCGGGAAACTGGGATTGGAAGTAGGATTGAATACGGCCAGTAGCTGGAATGCGGGAGGAAACTGGCTAACTCCGGAGCATGCAGCCAAATCCATCTATCAATCAAAAGTTAATCTGAGTGGAGGTAAAAATCAAAAAGTCACCATTCCTTTTCCCGAAATACCGGAAACCGATCCAAGAGGCAGAAAGCGGATGATCGAATTCGGAGCGGATGGTAAACCGGTTTATGCAGCCGAAATCGTCCTGCTGGCGATTCCAGAATTTTCAGGAGAAAGTCTGACAGATACCAGCCAAATCCGGGATATTTCCGAATTTTTCAATCCGGAAACGGAGATACTGGATTGGGAAGCACCGGAAGGGGAATGGAAAATTGTCCGGTACGTATGTTCCAATTCGGGCGAAAACCTGATCTTGCCCAGTAAATATTCCGCGGGTCCCATCGTGGATCATTACGATGCGGATGCCACAGCCTTTCATTTCAATTACATCATCGACCGATTGCAATCGGTGTTGGGAGACCTGAGGCAAACGGCCCTGAAAAGCCTCTATATGGCCAGCTACGAGGCCCGAGGCTTTACCTGGACACCCACGCTTCCGGAGAAATTCAAGACGATCAACGGATACGCTGTCAAAAAACTCCTGCCTATCCTATTTGAAGAAGCGGAATTTTCAGCCGAAACAACCGCCAATTTCCGGGCTGATTTTCAGCGGACCTTATCCGAACTGATGATCCAGAATTTTTACATGAAATCCAAAGAAGTATGCAATGCCCACGGCCTCAAAAACAACAGTGAGGCCGGAGGACCCGGTCTTCCCCTGCACAATGTTCCCGTGGAACCGTTAAAAGCCTTGGGCAAAGGGCTAGACATTCCCAGAGGTGAATTCTGGATCAATCACGGCCGGTACAATGAAGACGGAATGGATATTTTGCGGGTAGTGAAAGAAGTTTCTTCGGCGGCTCACATCTATGGTCTGGGAATTGTCGAAATGGAAGCCTTCACTTCATTCCAACACTGGCAGGAAGGCCCCTTTGAGATGAAACCAATCGGAGACCGGGCTTTTGCCGAAGGCATGAATAAGGTGGTCGTACATGGGTCCACTCATAATCCCGAAGGAACCGGTTTTCCCGGCATTGTCTATCATGCCGGCACCCACTATAACGACAAGCGGGTATGGTGGCCCAAAATCCGGCCTTTTAATGAATACCTGGCGCGGGTTTCCTATATCCTTCAGGAAGCCGATTTTAAAGCTGACTTCCTTTACTATTATGGGGATACCATTCCCAATTATGGGGGGCATAAACGGGGTAGGTTCTCCCCGGGGGCAGGTTACGATTATGAACTGGTCAATACGGAAATTCTGCTGGGGCTGGAAGTGCAGGATGGCGAGATCATTAACCCCCGAAATGGAGCAAAATTCAACGTTCTGGCATTGACGGAGGAGCATGAAATCCATCCAGAAGTTTTGCTTAAGCTGAAAGATATGGCAGAAAAGGGAGCGATGATTTTCGGTCCGAGGCCAAAAGGAATCACAGAACGGAAAATGAAGCGAGGTATGCCGGAAATGGAAGGATGGCTGGAAGAGCTATGGCAACCCTTTAATCCCAAAAATTTCAATCCCGAAGAAAGCGTCATTTACATAGATGCAGCCCCAACTGAACTAATGGAGGCACTGGGGGTAGCGCCAGATCTTGATTACGAAGACAAAGCGTTTTATACCTTGGACTATACCCATTACCAAAAGGGAGAGCTGGCTTTCTATTTTGTGGTCAATACCACAGGGGACTGGCTTTCGAGAAATGTGCATTTTCGGCAGCAAGACAAAGTTCCTGAGATATGGGACCCGGTGACTGGTCAGATTAGCCAAGTTGGGGTCTATGAACAAAAAGAGGATCAACTCAGCCTTCCCCTGACACTGGCCCCGTATGAAAGTAAATTTGTAACCTTTGCTCCCGGGAAAGCAACGAACCATTATTCTCAAATCGTTGGCGCTGGTTTACATCCCCCAAAGGTTAGCTATAAGGCGGATGGAATAGAGATCTGGGAAGAGGGAATTTTCGTATTGTATGATGAAGAGGGCTCAAATGAAATCCATGCCAGCATCCATGAAAAGGAGATTGATGGGGCTTGGGAGGTATTCTTTCCGGAAGGTTGGGGTGCTCCGGAAAAAGCGATTTTTCCGGAACTGACATCCTGGACAGCATCCGGAGTGGAAGGCATCCGCTACTTTTCCGGCGCTGCTCGCTACGAAAAGGAATTCGTCCATGCCCTGCATCCTACCGACCATGCCGATGCCAAAACCTATCTTGATCTGGGAGACCTTTCGCATGTGGCAGAGGTCTGGCTGAACGATGAGCGCCTGGGCATTACCTGGGCCAAGCCGTACCGCTTTGATGTGACCGATCTGCTTCGCCCCGGGATCAATACCTTACGCATTGAAGTAGCCAATACCTGGTCCAACCGGATTACGGGAGATGCCATAACCGGAGAAACGTACACCCAAACCCATATCGAGGAAACCAATATCAAGGGGATTGGGCATATCCGGGTACCCTGGGAGGAGGCACCCTTGATTCCGTCCGGCTTGTTTGGGCCGGTTACGCTACGTACCCTTGTACCGGTCAAACTACCTCAGTAGCTCCAGGCAGCGAGGATTTTTTCCGATCATATGGTACCCCAAAGGGATCAACCGGTCCCAGCCTGGGGGATCGGTACTCCGGAAGAATCAGTATCCCTTCAGTTAGGAGACAAAACGGCAGCTATATTCATGGCTGCATAGAGCTACCCATGACGCATGTCATATTTTTCATTGGTATCAGTCATAGAGGATCAACGCCTGGCTCACTAAATTTGCAATGTTAATACGTTAATGATGAGTTATATCTGGCATTTATCCACTTTATTTTCAAGGGGATGTGGTTTTTTACCGAAAGCCCTCAGAGGATTAATTTTATTTGCTGTCCTTATGGTTTCTTCAAACAATAATTTGTTCTCCCAGGCCTGGGTTTTTAACCCATTTAAGGTTCAGATTGATCCTATGGAAAAGCTCTTATTAGTCAATTTTGAAAAAGATCCCGATTCACTTTATATCGGCTTTGAACCACAGGTATTCGATGATGATAAAAACGGTAGCGGGCATTTGGTCATCGGTTGGCGGGTGGATGGAAAGGTAGATGTCTATCACCAACCTTCTTTAACCCTGGACCAGGCCAAATATGACATCGTGGGCAAAGGGCTGGCCAATATGGTTGAAGTGGAAATGCCCCTTGCTTCTTTTGAAGTAAATGATTTCGGGGTGCAAGCGGATTACCAATTCATTGACCTTTTGGGCAGAACCATAAAAGTCAAGATCTTTGAGTACAACCCTAAGCGGCGAAAACCTTTTGGGCTGCTGGCTCCGATGGGGGATGCTGCCGAAAACCCTTCCGCCATGCCTTTGGTGTTGCTGCACGATTTTTATTTTGTCAGGAGGAAAAACACTGATTTTCATGTATCCATTGATGGGAAAGTTCATTTGCCGGATGTTCTTCCGGTACCTATGG
This sequence comes from Cyclobacterium salsum, assembly GCF_010119245.1. Taxonomy (GTDB): domain Bacteria; phylum Bacteroidota; class Bacteroidia; order Cytophagales; family Cyclobacteriaceae; genus Cyclobacterium; species Cyclobacterium salsum. Next base: position 131,335 of record NZ_WNKG01000008.1, on the reverse strand, counting down.
ACTGGATGAATATGTATTTTGCCAGGTACAGCCCCAAGCCTTTGATCGCTACCTTAAACCCGGCCTACGATGGGCCTCTATCACAGGAAGTGGTGGACGAGGGAGTAGAACAAGTTACTCAGGAAAATACAACGTTGGAATTGGAGTGGGAGGGCGGTTTTCCTAAATTAAAATCCCTTATCAGACACAACCTGGTGCACGATATCAAGTTTTCGTTTGATCCTGCCTTTCCCCATTTGGAAGGTGTGAAGGCAGGAACATCTCAAGAAGGACATTTTTTGGTTGAAGGCCACCCGTCTACGGGTTCGATAGCCGGAGAATATTTGATCTGTGCCAATAAAGAAAGTATCCTCATGGTGTTGGTCCCTTCCAAGGGATGGAAACCCAAGCCAACAAAGATATCACTGAGGATTTTGTATGCCGTAGGTAAGGTATTCAAGCAGTGGCCCGGTACTTACAGGTGGGAAGCCAGGCTGGAAAAATCCAAAGAAGGGGAATGGCACATGAAATCACATTGGAAAAGGACAGGGAAGATATTATAAGTATGAAATAAGTCTCAGTAATATTTACGGGAAGTATGGAAAAGGTAGTTTTTATTATCTTTTTCATACATAGAGGCATTCGTTTGTTGGGTTTCTAAAAAGGCATTTGGAGAGGTTAAACCCGGATCATGTATTGGCTTTCGTTATGAAGGCTAAACTTGCAAGAAAATCCGGCAGTTTGGAAACTAGCACCGCTATGGTGAAGTTGAAAACTGCAACGAAGTGACTGATTTTGAAGTAATTTCAGTCTGTAATTTTCATGAAAAGCGGAAACGCTACGTTATCAAACCCACTGGCATTTAAACCTGAAATTGACTATCTTTAGAAATAGAATAAGCGGAATAGTATGGCAACTGAAGTAATAAAACGGTTGATCAATGTAGAGGAATACCACAAAATGGCGGAGATGGGCATTTTTAAGCCGGATGACCGTTTGGAACTGATACACGGTGAAATATACGAGATGAGCCCCATTGGAAGTAAACACGCAGGTATAGTAAATAAATTGGCCAGCTTGTTCAATGGGTTGTTTAAAGGTAAGGTAGTTATCGGTGTTCAAAATCCAGTTCAAATCGATGTTAGGAATGAGCCCGAACCGGACATTTCCCTGTTAAAGTACCGCCCGGACTTTTATGCCTCCGCACATCCGGTTCCTGCCGATGTGCTGGCCATCATCGAAGTGTCCGATGCGTCTATTCGGTTTGATAGGGAAGTAAAGTTGCCCCTCTATGCCTCACACGGCATTCCGGAATACTGGATGATCGATCTGGGTAACAATTGGATTGAAGTCCATACGAATCCGAAAAAAGGAACCTATGCCAGCATCCAACGATACCTGCCCGGCGAGGAAATTTCCCTGATGGAGCATAAACTTTCTGTGAACGAGGTGCTTATTTTGCGTTAGTTTGGTGTCTTTTTTTTGAAAGCCATTCCGCCATTTCCTTTTTGCTACGTTGCATTTCAACTTAACCGACCCAACCCCATGAAACAGTTAATCGCCGTATTCCTTTTTATGCTGGCCGTACAACCTCTGGCTTTTTCCCAAAACCGCCTGCCGGAAATCAGGGAAAATATTCCCCTGGATTCCATTAGGCTAAGCGACCCCTGTATATTGTCAGATCCGGAAACTTCCATGTACTACATGACCGGAACGGGAGGCTTGCTCTGGAAAAGCAAAGACCTGAATCTTTGGACCGGGCCTTATCAGGTAGTACAAACCGATCCTGATTCCTGGATGGGTCCCCGACCGATGATCTGGGCTGCAGAACTTCACCACTATAAGGATAAGTACTACAACTTTGCCACCTTTACCAACCGGGAGGTAAAAATCGATACGGTAAAAGGGAATGTGATCGAACGCAGGGCCTCCCATATCTTGGTTAGCGATAAGGCGGAAGGACCGTATCGGCCTATGGAAGATCCGACCTACCTGCCTGCTGACAAACCGACGCTGGACGGAACCTTCTGGGTGGATGAAGACGGTAAACCTTATATGGTATACTGTTACGAGTGGCTGCAAAACTGGAACGGGACCATCGAAAAAATCGAATTGAAACCCGATCTGAGTGGCTCGGTGGGAGAAAGCGAGCTCCTTTTCAAAGCCAGTGAATCCCCCTGGAGCCGGGAGCGCAATGATGCAGGAGATACCATTCCCAACAAGGTCACGGACGGGCCCTGGTTGTTTGAAACCCAAACCGGGAAGCTGGGCATGCTCTGGACCAGCTGGGTGTTTGGTGATTATACCCAGGGGCTGGCCTATTCGGAAAGCGGGACCTTGGATGGTCCCTGGATACATGAAGAGGATCCCATCACTCCCCCAAACTATGGGCATGGGATGTTGTTCAGGACTTTTGAGGGACAACTGCTGATGGCCGTCCATAGCCACCGGGTAGGGGAGAATGGCCGGTACATACGGATCCCCAAACTTTTTGAAGTGGATGATTCGGGAGATAAACTGGTCCTGGGACAGCCATTTAGCGGCAATGTATACTAATAACCTTAACTAAGCGTTCTTTAGTTAAAAAGGGGTTCGATGGTAAGAAATACTGCCTTTCTTGTTTTATTGATGCTTGTGTTTTCGTGTTCTGAGGATATCCCCTCACCAGGAGAGCCGGAAGAATTAGAAGAGCCTACGGAAGTGGAGGAGACTACCGAAGATCCCGCCTATCCGATATGCGGATTTGAGTTGGATCAGGAGGGAGATCCCTTACCGCTGATAGGCGATTGGGAGTTTGTCGGTTTTGAACATCTGGAAACAGGCAATTTTTACCCCTATACCTGTACAGCGAGATTGGCTCATCTTACCCATTATCAGGGAGGATACGATAATCGGCTGGAAGAATATGATTTTCCACTTTACCTGAAGTTAACGAATCAGAAATGGGCGGAGGAAGATCAAGCATGTCAGGGAAGATTTAAACTAGAAACCAGGACCCATTTGGGAGTACTTCATTCCTGCTTTTCTTATGATGAGCAGGGAGCGATTAAATTTGAAGTGGGGCTTCCCTATTGGGATTTTCCGGAAGGCGGCACCATTATTTTTCCGGAGGAAAGCCACCATATCGCCTATTCGCAGGGTCTTGAGAAGGCTGTTTCTTACGAAATTGAGGCCAACCGGCTGTATGTGTATTACGATAGCGAGGACTACCGCATGGTGTTTTTAGCATTGGTGGAAAATGAGCCAAGTTAACCCATAGCAGATTATTGATGATTAATTAATTGGCTAATTATAAGCAAATTAAGGCATAATGTTTGCTCAACTCTATCCTAGAATGAAGGCCAGGTTGGCTTTCGATATCTAACGTTAAACCCGAAACGCTATGGGAATTGTAAAAGTGATAGAAGTAATTGCCAGTTCTGAAAAAAGTTTTGATGATGCCACAAAAAATGCGTTAACAGAAGCTTCGAAGTCGGTTAAAAACATCAAATCCATTTACGTCAAGCATTTTAACGCCAATGTGGAAAACAACCAAATTGTTTCCTATGGGGTTAATGCAAAAATTTCATTTGAAATCAATCAATAATAAGCCCAAAACACCAAAGAAGGTACTGTTGGCCCTTCTTTGGTGTTTTTTTATTCTGTTTTTAGCGCATGAACGGCATTTGTCCCTGTCGCACGCAGCGCCTGCAGGGTGACCGTAAGAAAGGCGATGGAAAAGATTACCAGGGCCGACAAAGGAACAATCCACCATTCAAAATCGATCCGGTAAGCATACCCGGACAACCATTCTTTCATTAACCAATAGGCCAGTCCCGAACCCAGCAAAATGGAAAGGGCGACAATAAATATAAACTCCCGGTTGATTACATTTAAAATCGAAAGCGTGGATGCTCCCAGGACTTTTCGAATGCCAATTTCTTTGGTTTTTTGCTCCGCAATATGCGCAGACAGGCCCAGTAGACCCAAACAAGAAATGAGGATGGCCAAAAGGCTGAAATACTTCGCCAGCTCCCTGATTCTCACATCGTCACTGTAAAGTTTAGCATAGTTTTCATCCATAAAGTTGTACTGAAAGGGATAGTCAGGATTCAATGTTTCGGCTATGGATTGAATAGTTGCGATGGTATTTTGCATATCCACAGTCTCCACCCTGACAAAACCCTTGGAAGCATATTCAGGATCAAGTACAATAATTGCGGGTTCTATTTGTTCCCTGAAACTTTGAAAGTGAAAATTTTCCACTACACCGGTGATTTCCCGTATATCGTCCCCAATTTTGAAGCCCAATGCCTGAGGGTCATCCTGAACAATCAATTCATAAGCCCTCTGGTTGATAATGGCTCCTTGGAGGGAATCGGCGCCTTTTTCGGGAGAAAAGCTTTCTCCCCTTACCAGATTCATACCCAGCGTTTCTAAGAAATCGTAGTCCACTTCAATAATTTCGAAAAGGGCTGTAAAATCGGGATCTTTTCCTTCCCAATGGATATTTCCGGTATTTCTGTTTCTTCCCAACAAGGAATGGTTGGACCTGCTTGCGCCTTTTACCTCCGGAAGCCGCTCAAGCTGGTTTTTAAATACCTCAAAGTTTTCACTCAATTTCCCTTCTAATGGAATCACCAACAATTGCTCCTTATTGTAGCCAAGGTTGTGTTGCAGGGCAAAACTGATTTGCTGGTAGACGACTAGGGTAGAAATGATAAGGATGGTGGCCAATATAAACTGAAACAATACCAGTCCCTTCCTGGCCCTGACCACGTTTTTTCCGGCATTGGAATGGTTTTTAAATACAGCCACTACCTTGGTGGCCGTCAGGTAAAACGCAGGGTAACTACCAGCCAACAGGCCAGTGAACATTACAATGGCTAACATTTGAATCCAAAAAAACCACTCTCCATATGGGACCGACGTGGTCTTTCCTGAAAGGTCGTTAAAAACAGGTAAGGAAATTTCCACCAGTAAAAGTGCCATAAGGGCGGCAAAAAAGGTGATAAAAATAGATTCTGTCAGGAACTGCACCATCAAGGCCCCATTTTCTGCCCCTACCACTTTTCTCACCCCTACTTCCCTGGCCCGCTTCTGAGACTTGGCGGTAGAAAGGTTCATAAAATTGATACAAGCAATCAACAGAATAAAAAATCCGATAAGGGCAAACAACTTTACATAGGAAAACCTTCCTGCCACCTGCTCGCCTCCCTTAAACTGCCCGTGTAAGTAAAGGTCCTCCTGGGGGAAGGCAAAAAGCTGAACGGAACTTCCTTCATTCCGCTCATTGATAAAATTTTCAATTTTTTGGGAAAATTTTCCGGGATCGGATTCCTTACTTAACCTTACCAAGGTGCTGGGCCCATTGCTTCCCCAATTTTGTAACCAGCCATTAAAGGGTTTGTCAAACATTAGCTGATAAGGCAAAATGTAATCAAATTGTACGCTGCTGGTAGAAGGCAGGTCTGCCAATATACCCTGCACCACGAAAGGAACCCGCTCCATTCCATCATTCAACAATATGGTCTCTCCCTCCACGTCTGTCCGCCCGAAAAGTTTATTGGCTGCGTCCTCCGTCAATACAATATGGCTTTTGTCCATCAATAGTTTTTCCCTGTTCCCATAGAGCAAATCAAACTTTTGGATGTGCAGGTAATCCGCTTCTGCATAAAATCCGTTCAGTCGGATTTTTTTATCCGCGTATTGAAATAGGTTTTCTTCCATCCATGAAAAATTAGCGGCCTTTTCCACCTCAGGGTATATTGCTTTCAGCTCTCTGGCCAGGATGCCAGGCGTGGAAGTGGTGGTGAATACCTCCGTGCCATAGGTCTGGTGTTCCATGATCCGGTAAACCTGTTCGGACCCATCCAGGTCCCGGTCTATGGTATATTCATGTTGAACCCACAATCCTATTAAAATGGCCGCCCAAAGTCCCAGTCCCAGGCCGACCAGGTTAATGAAAAAGGTCAGCTTGTGCCGGATAAAACCCCTTATCGCAATTTTAAAATGGTTTTTGAACATAAGAAACCCTACCTAAATGTGAAATTGTTCCCGGATGTTTTCAGTCACCACCTTGCCATCAAAAAGGTTGATGATCCGGTGGGCGTAGTTGGCGTCATGAGGGGAGTGGGTGACCATGACGATGGTGGTCCCTTCATTGTTCAGCTCTTCCAAAAGGCGCATCACCTCTTCTCCATTGGCGGAGTCCAGGTTTCCGGTAGGCTCATCTGCCAGGATCACCGCCGGTTTGGCCACGATGGCCCTGGCGATGGCCACCCGCTGCTGCTGACCACCGGAAAGCTGTTGGGGAAAATGATTCTTCCGGTGCATGATGTTCATTCTGGTCAATACTTCCTCCACCTTCTTTTTCCTTTCTTCGGCCGGGATTTTAAGGTACAGGAGAGGCAATTCCACATTCTCAAAGCAGGTGAGTTCGTCGATCAGGTTAAAACTCTGAAAGACAAACCCAATGTTTCCCTTCCTAAGCTGAGACCGCTGCCTTTCCGAAAAATGAGCCACTTCTTTTTCCAGAAAGTAATATTCGCCTTCGTCAGGATTGTCCAACAGGCCAATGATATTCAGTAGGGTGGACTTGCCACATCCGGAAGGCCCCATGATGGCGACAAATTCTCCCTTTTTTATTTCGATTTGGATATCGTCCAGGGCAGTAGTCTCTACCTCTTCGGTGGTGTACCGCTTTTTTAATTGGTTGGTTTTGATAATGTGTTGCATTTTTTCAGCTATTTGTTATACCCTTTAAGTTCCATTTCAATCTTTTCCCATAGCGGGAATTGTCACTAGCTACCGTCCATTCTAGCTTCTTTAACGGCTCAGGTTCAGAACCTCATTTTTCCCGAAATTTTCATAGCCGCTGACAATCACTTTTTCCCCTTCTCCGAGTCCCTCGATCACCTCGTAGTACTCTGGGTTTTTCCGACCCAGGCGGATAGTTCTTTTTTCCGCTTTTCCTGTTTCCTCATTGACCACGAATACCCAATTGCCTCCGGTGTCTTTGTAAAACCCGCCGGTCGGCAGCAATACCGCCTGTTCGCTTTCTCCCAACTCCAATCGGATCCGGACCGTTTGCCCCCTGCGAATACCGGAAGGGGCATCATCGGTAAACACCATGTCGACCTCAAACCGGCCTCCAGTCACACTGGGATAAATCTTTGCGATCTCAAGTTCGTAGGTTTCGCCTGAAAAAGTAAAGGTTCCCTTCAGACCTGTATTGATCCTGGGCAGGTACAGTTCATCAATTTGTACCCGGGCTTTGAATTTATCGATGATATCGATTTGCCCGTAGCGTTCTCCGGCGTTTATGGATTGCCCCACTTCAATTTGCTCGGTGGTCAATTGCCCGTCGATGGGTGCTTTTACCACCAGGTTATCCAAAATGTGCCCCACTCCGTTCAGCGACTGGTTCATCCTTGCTTCTGAATCCCTCAGTTGTTTTTTCTGAATGGAGCGCGCTATGGAATCATTCCTATAGGAGGCATAGGTCAGTCGCTGCCGCTTCAAATTGTACTCGTATTCCTCTTTTACCTCCTCAAGCTCCCTGTCGGAAATCAGTTTTTTTTCATGCAATTCCCTGAACCGATCATATTGGGGCCTGAGCAAATTGATTTGGTAATCGATTTCCGCCAGTTGCGCTTGTTGGCTGAGGTCGTTTTGGTCTAAAAGCAGGCGTGTCTGTCTCAGATTGTTGATTTGAAAGTAGAGGTCGGTCTCGCGTTGCATGACATCAAGTTGAAGGTTGGAATTGGTCAATAACAATATGGTATCCCCCTTTTTCACCATGGAGCCGGATTCCCGGATAATTTCCTGAATATTCCCCCGCTCGATGGCATCCAGGTAAAAAATTTCTCCTGGTTCGACGATCCCGCTCACGGGAATATAATCCGTAAATTCACCTCTTGTCACATTGGCAATCGTCAGTCGTTCCCGATCCACATTCATCGATGACCGGGCATCTGCAAAAACCAATTGGTAAATGATAAATCCCAAAAGCACACTACCGGCGAGCACGCTTCCGATCAATTTTGGTGTCCAGGTTTTCTTTTTAATCTTTCTGTCCATTTCTTGGAGCCTGTTTTTATTCTCCCTGACTTAGCCAATTAACATGCCATTGGCAAAACCCCTGAAATAATAGCCTGTTGGCCAATTGCCGGAAAATAAGAACGCTTTTTCCGAACAAATTTGTCCGCTAGCGACCAAAATGGTATGGTATAGGTACCATTCATTTTTGGAACCGAAATCAAAACGTTGGGAAAAATAAGCTTATATTTCATGGAATGACCGATTTTGGGAAAAGTTTGTCCGCTTGTCTCCTTTCGGTACAGGTTTTGGGATTCTCCCAATGGGCAAAGCCTATCTAATAGATAAGATATGAACGAACGAAAAAGCGGAAAGATCCTGATTGTGGATGATAATGAGGACCTGTTGAAAGCCGCAAAAATATTTTTAAAAAGACATTTCGGGCAGGTAGACATTGAAACAAATCCGGGCATGCTTCCTATACTGATGGTAAATGAACATTATGATGTTATTTTATTGGACATGAATTTTACCAAGGATGTCAGCAGCGGTCAGGAGGGGTTTTATTGGTTAGATAGGATACTGGAATTGGACTCCTCTGCGGTAGTGGTGCTGATCACCGCTTATGGTGATGTGAATACCGCCGTGAAAGCGATCAAGGAGGGGGCTACGGATTTTGTGCTCAAGCCCTGGGAAAATGAAAAATTGTTGGCCACCCTAAATGCTGCCGTACAACTCAGGCAATCGAAGTTGGAGCTGTCTCAGTTGAAGGACCAGCAACAGCAGTTTTATAAAGACATGGACCATAAGTACAAAGACATCATTGGTCTGAGTCCCTCCATGATAAAAGTCTTCGAAACCATTGACCGGGTGGCGGCCACCGATGCCAATGTTTTGATATTGGGAGAAAACGGTACCGGAAAGGAACTGGTTGCAAGGGCTATTCACAGAAACTCCAGGCGGCATCGGGAGGCTTTTGTAGGCGTGGACTTGGGCGCCATCACCGATACGTTGTTTGAAAGCGAACTTTTTGGCCATAAAAAAGGAGCTTTTACAGATGCCAGGGAAGACCGGGCGGGACGCTTTGAGCAGGCTCATAAGGGCACCCTTTTCCTAGATGAAATTGGAAACCTTCCTTTATCGCTACAATCCAAGTTGCTGGCCGTGCTTCAAAACCGGGAGGTTACCCGCGTGGGAACAAATAAGCCCATTCCCATCAATATTCGCCTGATTTCTGCCACCAATATGGCCATTCACAACATGGTGTACGACAACAGTTTCCGGCAAGACCTCCTCTACCGCATCAATACCATTGAAATCACCCTTCCCCCGCTCCGGGAGCGGCTGGAAGACATCATGCCGCTGGCCAATCATTTTATCGGCATCTATTCCAAAAAATACCATAAAGATATTCGCAAAGCCGGAGAAGCCCTGATCAAAAGGATGCAAAAGTATTCCTGGCCGGGAAATATCAGGGAACTGCAGCACAGTATCGAAAGGGCGGTGATCATGACCGACCGCAGTGTACTCCAGCCGGAAGACTTGTTTATCCAAAAACAAATGGAGCCGGAAAAACTGGAGGAAACCATTAACCTGGATCACCTCAACATTGAGGATGTAGAAAAAATCCTGATCCGAAAGGCCTTGCAAAAACACAACGGGCATATCACTCGGGCTGCTGAGGAATTAGGGCTTACCCGTTCTTCCCTGTACCGTAGATTGGAGCGTTATGGGCTTTAGATCATTTTCGGCTGGCATCGTGCTCCGGGTGCTTTTAATCGTTTTAACCGTCACGGTCGGTATGTTTTATTTATCCGGGGACAATGCCCTCCTGACCGGAATCCTTTCTGCTGTCATTCTGACTATCCAGACATTAAACCTGATTTCCTACTGTAATACCACCAATAGAAAAATCACCCGATTTCTGGACTCTATCCGATACTCCGATTTTTCATCTTCCTTTACCAGGGACAGCAAATTGGGCAGGTCGTTTAAGGAGATGAACTTGTCCTTTAATGAGGTGATTGCTGCATTCAAAAAAACCAGGGCCGAAAAAGAAGAGCAGGTGCTGTTCCTTCGGATCATGGTGCAGCATATTAATACCGGCATCATTTCCTTTGAAAGCCAGGGTAAAATCGGGGTGATCAATGGAGCTGCAAAGCAACTTTTACAAATTCCGCAGTTCAAAGATATCCACGACCTGGGTAAACTTTCCGAAGAATTACTGAAAAAGGTGCTGGAATTGACCCCTGGGGGTTCTTTTTCCATAAGGATCAATGGCGACCTGCACCTGAATGTACAGTCTTCTGCCTTCAAAATGGATGGTCAGAGTTGGACCCTGCTTTCCTTTCAGAATATCAAAACAGAGTTACAGAAAAACGAATTGAAGGCCTGGCAAAATCTGACTAAAGTACTGCGGCATGAGATTATGAATTCCATGACCCCTATCGCCAGTCTGGCCAATTCCCTGGGGACCATTTTAAGGGAAGATGTGGTACCGGCAAAGCCTGGAATGGTCATCAATAATGATAGCTTCCAGGACCTGTCGGAAGGACTGGCCACCATTTCCAAAAGGAGTAATGGTTTGGTCGATTTCGTTAATGCCTACCGCGATTATACCAATATTCCCCACCCGAAACTCAAATCCTTTAAAGTGAGTGTACTCTTCGAACACGTTTGCGTACTCATGAAGAAGGAACTTTCTGCTTCGGGGATATGCTTGAAATCGCAGTGTGACCCAATCGATTTACGGGTCTGTGCCGACCGGGAGATGGTGCAGATGATCTTGATCAACCTGATAAAAAATGCCAAAGAGGCCATGGAAAAGGCTACCCAACGTACCATCGTCCTGACGGCCGGAAAAACCAGCCATGCCATTCCGATGATACAGGTTACCGACCATGGGGAAGGCATTGTTCCGGAAGCTGCTGAAAGAATTTTTGTGCCGTTTTATACGACCAAAAAGTCCGGAAGTGGCATCGGGCTGGCCATATCCCGCCAAATGATGCACCTCCATCAGGGCAGTCTGGAAGTAGCCTCCTTACCAGGGGAAATGACTACTTTTACCCTGCTTTTTGGTCCGGGAAAAGGAGGAGGTTAATGCATTGGTATTGATTCATGCTCTTGGCTGAACAGAATCAAATCCATCTCGTCCAACGCTAGGATTGCAGGTCCTCTGCCAACAAGCCTAAGGCATACTTCAGTATTATTTTCTGGAAAAACAGGGTATAGGCTGCCTGTACATGATCTGATTGGGCGGTAACTAATTGTTCGTTTGCCTGAGCAAGGTCCACAAAATTACTTACCCCGAGTCTAAATCGTTCTGATATCGCTTTCTGCGCTTCCTGAGCTGCTTTAAGCTGCATTTCGGTGGAGGTCCTGGTTTGAATGGCCGCCTTGAAATTTTCCAGGGCTAGTTTCACTTCCTGAAAAATTTTCCTTTCCAGTGCCGTATTTTCCAATTGCTGGTTTATCCTATTCACCCGCGCACGGGTTACAGCCGTTTTATTGTCAAAATTATTAAAGACCGGGATGCTCAGTGAAAAACCAAAGATTCGTTGCGGATAGACCATTAGTAACTGATCGCCAATGGTTCGTTCGTCCAAAGAAGTGAAAAAAGTGTTGTAGTTAAAAAAGGCAGACAGCTGCGGATACATGGTGCCCTTGGCAGCGAGCAGCAAACGCTGGTTGCCCTGTTCCAGAAGTTGCTGTTCTTTCAGATCACTGCGGTACTGTAGGGCTTGTTCATACACTTCCTGCGGCTCCATCTCTAACCACTCGCTGTTGTTTTGGCTAAGAGGTACCGGGGCAGGCAACGGTAAACGGTTCGATTCGAATTGTAGGGTTTCGGCCAGGGCCCACAAGTCCGTTTCCCATTGGATTTTGGCATTCAATGCCACCGTTTCCAATCTGGCGACTTCAGACTGTTGATTGTACTGATCGGATAGGGTTCGCAGTCCGGCTTCAACAAAGCCTTCGATTTGAGCCAATTGACTTTTTTGATTTTCCAGGTTTTCAGTAGCAATGGCGTGTAGCTGTTCATCCAATAACACCTGAAGGTATTGCTGGGCAATGGTAAAGCTTAGTTCTTCTTTTGCCCGGGCCAGGGCCTTTTCACCGGCCGCTTCAAAGAAACCGGCCGCCTTGGTTTCATGTAGGCGCTGAAAACCATGGAAAACGGGAATTCTGGCATTGAGACCGGAAGATAGGATGTCATTGATCTGGTTGGTGACAATTAGCTGCCCCTCCACCTGTTGAAACTGTTGCCCGACTTGTCGATTGAGATTCGTATTGATATTCACCGATGGCAGGTGGCGTAAACGGGCATTTACCCTGGACATGGCGAGCACTTTTTGTTGGTTTTTTTGAGTTGCATATTCCAGGTTCTGCTCCAATCCTATGGCTATTGCTTCGTCAAAAGTAATGGGGATGGTATCCTGGGCGAGAACTGCTTTTGTCCCCGCAAGTAAAAAAAGCGTGAGGAGCGTCCAATTTTTCATATTAAAGTTTGATATCATGAGCAATTTTCCCGTCTAACATTTCGATTAAGCGGTTTCCGTAATCCGCATTTTCCCTGGCATGGGTAGCCTGGATGATGGTAGTGCCTTCCTGGTTAAGTTCCCTGAACACTTCCATGATTTCTCTTGCCTGAGCCGAATGGAGGTTCCCGGTTGGTTCGTCTGCCAATAACACCCGGGGTTTACCAGCAATGGCCCTTGCAACACCTACCAACTGCTGCTGGCCACCGGACAACTGTTCCGGAAAGAGGTCCTTTTTCGCTACCATATTGAAACGGTCTAAAAGACCCGCCACGATTCCCTTCCTTTCCGAAGAGGAAACGTTTCGATAGAGCAATGGTGTTTCGATATTTTCATACACCGTTAGCTCATCTATCAGGTGATAGGCCTGGAAAATATATCCAAATTCGGATTTATGAAGCGCAGTCCGCTGCTTGTCTCTCATGGAAGCGATGGCCGTGCCATCAAAAAAATAGGCCCCCTCGTATTCTTCGTCCAGAAGACCGATAATGTTTAGCAAGGTGGACTTTCCTACCCCTGAAGGCCCCATTAAGGTGATGAATTCCCCCTGGTTTATTTGAAGGTGAATGCCCTTTAATATAAAGATCCGCTGGAACCTGGATTCTATAAATTTGTCGATTTCTTTTAACTGTATCATGAATTTGCTTTGATGTCCAGGGTACTCACCCGATGTCAGTAGTTATTTCTACTTCCGTGCCATAAAAAAGAAGCCTAAAATGAATGATTAGGGGGTTTTTTGACGGATCTAACATTGCTTTACCCGAACACCTTTGTTCGCTGGCGAACAATTTGATGGTAGGAATATGCGATGGTATGATGGTATGATTGGATTGTGATGCCTGGGCTTCGAGTCTGCCCGGCCCAGGCGAACGTGCTGTTCGGAATTTGAAATGCCGAGTTTGGATAAGCAGGATTTGCAATCCTGCGATCGTATATTTTTTCGTGCTGTTCGGGATTTGCAATTCCGAACCTCAGATAAACAGGGTTTGCAACCCTGCTTTGGTAAGTGAAATTTTCATAGGAAACCTAGCCAACAAACCTATAGACCAATCCGACTATCGACTAAAATGGAAAAAGTATATAAGCCAATTGCTGATGGCTAAATGCCAAAGGCCTAAAAAATTAAACAATTAACCCAATCCGGATTTGACATCCATTCACTTGCATGAAAACAATTATGTAAGGGCAAGGGGTAGGATGTCTTAAGGTCGACCTATCAGCCATTTTTCACCAAGCTTCTATTTATTCTTAGTTGGGAACTTAGGAATCTAAGCCTTCCTCCTTATCCAATCCGTGTTTCATTTCGAATTGATTTCGTTTGATTTCAAAGCGCTCCAACTCCGTATTAATTATGTCCAGAGACTCATTAAATGTGGAGAATAAATTTCCCATATTTTTTTCCATTTCCGAGAAATTGAATTCCATCGCATCCATCTGCAGTTTGGACGACTTTTCTACCATGGCAACCTGGCTATTCTTAAGGTCTTCCAACATCCTCAAAGCCCGATCCATTTTCTCTAATTTTTCCCTGTTATCCATTTCTTTTTATTTTTTTTATTGAATTAGTGCAAAAACTGTTCCGTATAATAATTTGCGGATATAATATGGCATCTCGATGGCTGAATGATAGAATGGTCTGATGATTCGATTGGTTGATTTGCTGATGAATCGATGTGCTGATTTTGTTAATGGTGTACTTACTTGATGGTATAATGGCTTGTTTGGATTGTGCTGGCTGGGCATCGACTCCGTTCGGCCGAAATGTACGTGCTGTTCGGAATTTGCAATTCCGAACCTCAGATAGTTAGGATTTGCAATCCTGATTACGTAAAATTTATTACCCACCGCTCCACTTTTAAGGTTGTTTTCCCCATTTTACCTGTCCATGGGGCTTGGTGGCATGCCTATGTTGAACCCCTGTCGGAGTTCCGGATGTATTGCGTTTTTTTGACCACGGGTCGGCACCCATGGCTAGTAATATTCAAGCCCATTCGGGCTTTTGTATTCGAACACATTAATCGTTATGAAAATTGAAATTCGTAATGGCAGCCCCGGTAGGGGCTGAAAATCATTGGACTCGCCTCGCCTGGCAAGGCGGGGTGAGGGTAGTGTTGAGGTTCCCCAACTCTGGAGGAGTTGAATATGATCCGTGATTGTGTTAGGGATGAAGAGTTTAAATTCTTTTTTGATCGCATCCATTCCTGTGGGCTTGGTCCAAGTTTATAAGTACGGATTTCGTTTTTTTGCGGTCCTGGGTTTAAGGTGCGCTTTTATATTGAACCCGGCCGGAGTTCCGGGTGTAGGGCGTTATTTTGTCACATGGGTCGGCACTCAAAGCTAGTAATATTCAAGCCCATTCGGGCTTGGGTGCTCGACAGAAATGAAGCTTCAATAATTGATTTATCAAATTACGAAATCAATCTTTTCTTGGCTAAGGGATATCAATTTAAAAAATAAATGGTATAGGAAAAAACACATCAATCCAAATATTTTGGGTCGTATTCAACTCCGTTCTCTTCCAGGATACGAATGAACTCTTCAAGAAAAGAAACCTTTTTATGGTGTTCTTCCTGTTTGATGATATATAATACCAATCTTTCTTTTTCCTTGAAAGAATGTGTAAAGCCTCCATATCCATTCTGCCATCCCTGAAATTTTTTAAACAGTCCTTCTTTTTTGATCATTTTTCCTGAAGCTATTTTTATATCCTTTACCAAGTTGGAAAGTGCGACTGTAGGATGAATATGTGTCAATATGTGAATATGATCTTCGACACCATTAATTTGGTAAAGGTGACATTTTTTTTCTTTGAGAATGCCAGTTACATATTTAAACAATTCAGGTCTTTTTTCTTTTGTAAGTATTGGTTGTCTTTTATAAGGAGTAAATATGATATGATGAATTGATTGAATATAAGACGACATAGGATATAGGGTTTTATGGAAAATCGTTATAACAATATATAAAAAATCTCAATCAAATTAGCCAATTTTTATAGCATTATGATGCACGTCCATATTGAACCCCTACCGGGGTTCCGGGTGTATTGCGTTTTTTTGGCCACGGGTTGGCACCCATGGCTATTGATGTTCAAGCCCATTCGGGCTTGTCTCGACTTTGGCTATTTACTAGATATTGAATAAAAAAGGGTCATAATTTGGAATTATGGCCTTTTATGTTGACTTTTATATCTAGTTAAATGACTAGATATGGGGTATCCTACCAAAATTCAGATCATCAAAAGGGCTAAAAGTGAACAATGGTATGTCAATTTTCCGGCTGCCGTGGCCCAGGCAATTGAGTTTCAACAGGGAGAAGTGGTTGAGTGGATCATCGATGACCATCAGCGGCTCGTTCTCCAGCGCAGTGATAAGGCAGTTGAAAGCCTTAAAAAAAAACTGCCTCCCAAAACCTAAAAGAGGTATTCGGTTCTGTCTTCTCTGACTGTAAGGGTGCTTTCAGGCAACCCCGGACCTGGAAAAGGGCCTTTGTGCTTGCAGAGGGGTTTTTGGGGTGTGTGGGCAGGAGTACCGTTTCAGGCATGATTGCCGCTACCGGCCAACAATTTAAGGACTGGTCGGCCGCTTACCGTTTGTTTCATGGGGAAAGAATGAATACCGACACCTTGTTTTCTGTGGTCAGAAAGAACCTTGCGGATGCCATCTCGGCAGACGAAAGGGAGATTTATGCGCACATGGATGATACGCTTCTGAGGAAAACAGGAAAGAAAGTGGATGGGGCTAAATGGATGAGAGATCCACTGGGACCTCCATTTCAAACCAATTTGGTTTGGGGACAGCGCTTTATGCAGACCTCCCTTTCCTTATGTTCGAAAATGGAAAATATTCAGGCCACTACTGTACCCGTTGACCTTCACCACTGTCCTTCTGTAAAAAAGCCCAAAAAAGACGCTACAGAGCAGGATTATGAACATTATAGGGAGACTCAGAAAAAGACAAAGCTGAGCGTGGTCGGAGCCCAAAGGATATCTGCTTTGAGAAAAGGACTTGACCTGGACGGGCACAGTGATAAAAGGCTGGTGGTGAGCGTGGATGGGAGCTATACCAATGAGGCTGTACTCAAAAAACTTGATAAGAATGTTACCCTTATCGGAAGGATTCGCAAAGACTGCCGGTTATTTGAATTGCCAGATTGTAGCGAAACCAACGAAAAAGGAAGAAAACGAGTCTACGGAAGGGAACTTCCCACCCCGGAACAGATTCGTCAGTCACAAGAATACGAATGGAAAGAAGTGAAAGCCTGGGCTGCCGGAAAAGTCCATACCTTCAATGTCAAGACAGTGGAAACGGTAAGATGGAGAAAATCTGGTCCGCTCAACCTCAGACTTGTAGTAGTAAGACCCGTTGGATATAGGTTGACAAAAAAATCAAGAATGCTTTACAGAAATCCGGCCTATCTAATATGTACCAGCACAGAGCTTTCTCTGGAAAAACTCCTCCAGGCGTACCTTTGGCGTTGGGGAATAGAGGTCAACTTTCGGGACCAGAAGACACTTATGGGATGTGGTCAGGCACAGGTGAGAAAAGAAATACCCTGCAGTAAAGTGCCACAGTTTATCACAGCGGTAAACGCCATGTTACTGCTCTCAGCCTCAAAAGCTGAAATCAAAGATCTCCCGCGGCCGAAATGGTACACAAAAAAGAAAAACCAGAGAACAACAACCCAGGATCTTATCAATCAGTTCAGAACAATTAACTGGACGGATTCAGTCCAAATCAATTTCTCCGACTTCGTTACAATGGAGAATAAACAACGAAGTACAAAAAATAACCCCATACATGCTCTATCTAATCTGTTTTATACACGCAATTAGCCAAACTTAAGTCAAGCCCATTCGGGCTTGTGTATTCGAACCCTATAATCGTTATGATAATTGAAATCTTAATGGCAGCCCCGGTAGGGGCTGAATATAATTGGCCCCGCCTGGCAAGGCGGGGTTGAGTTAGGGTTGAGGTTTCCCCAACTCCGGAGGAGTTGAATATTCCAAAGGCCAAATCAATTAACCAAATTCAGTCAATTAGCCTGCCCATATAGCCTGCACACAAAAAAACACATACCGACGGATACGGAATCTCAACCTACCCATTCATTCATTCGTTTCTGAGGTTAGCCACCGGATTAGTCCTCGCCGCTTGTAAGGCAAGGTAACCTGTAGTGAGAAAAGCCACGGTTGCGGCGATCATGCCTGCCCCCAGGTAGGTCCAAGGTCCAATGGCAATCCGGTAAGCGAAACCTTCCAACCAGCCTCCCATGATCCAGGCCGAAAGGGGGAACGCACAGATGGCTGCGATTCCCACCAGTTTGAGAAAATCTCCGGAGAGCATCAGCACGATCCCTCCAATCTCCGCTCCCAGTACCTTTCGGATGCCAATCTCTTTGGTTCGTTGTTTGGTAGTAAAGGTGGCCAGCCCAAACAAGCCCATACAGGCAATTAATACGGTTAGCCCGGAAAAAATAAGGATCACTTTCCCCATTCTCCTCTCCGGAGCATAGGTCTGGTAAAACCTGTCATCCAGAAAGCTGTACGAAAAGGGCTCGTCCACTGCCATAGATGCCCAATTATTCTTTATGGACTGCAAAAGCCCTGCTACCCGGTCGGGTTTTATTTTTGCGATCACGGCTCCCTTGCCGCTTCCCAAGGTCATCACCAAGGGAGCAATGCGCTCGTGCATGGATCTGAAATGAAAATCCTTAACCACGCCAATTACCTGGTAAACCTTTCTTTCTCCCTCATTATTGGCATGGAATAGCCGCTTATCAAGTACCTCTTTTTCCCAACCCAGGGCTCTGGCCGCTGCTTCGTTGATCAGCATTGCCGCATCATCCGAACCATATTCTTCGGAAAAATTCCTACCGGCCAGCAATTCCAAACCCAGTGTGGGATGGTACTCCTCGTCTACCTCATATCGAAGGGTTTTGATCTGTAGGGAAGGGTCGTCTTCGGGAAAAACAAAATAATTGTTGTTATAGCTGGGGCCGGCAGGCAGGTAGCCGGAAGTACTCACATGGGTTACCCTTTCATCCTGAAGCAGTTGTTGCCGGAAGGTTTCCGCATTATTTCCCAGGTAGCCAACATCTGGAAGAATCAAGACCTGCTCTTTTTCATATCCCAGGTCTTTGTTTTGGATAAAACTCAGTTGGCGGTAGACGACCATGGATCCCATAATCAATATGATGGAGATAGAAAACTGGAAGACCACCAGTGCACTTCTTAAACTCAGCCTACTTTTGCCAGGGTGGCCCGTGGGTGCTCCCTTTAGTACGCTAACGGTATTAAAGGAAGACAGAAAGAAGGCCGGATACGCTCCTGCCAATACCCCCACCCCTAATCCAATTAAAAGAAGGGCAGGTAGTAGCCAATAGTTATGGGTTAATGAAAAGCCAAATTGATCTGCAGAGAAGTCGTTTAAGAACGGTAAGGTCACTTTTACGAGCACAAGTGCCAGCAAAAGTGCGAAGCCGCTGAGCAGGATGGATTCTGCCAGGAACTGCCCCCTCAATTGACGTTGAGCAGCACCCAATACCTTGCGGACCCCGACCTCTCTGGCCCTTCGACTGCCACTAGCCGTAGACAGATTGATGAAATTGATACAGGCGATGAGCAGCATAAAAAGGGCTATGGCAGTAAAAATATACACATACCGGATATCTCCACCCGGGCCTAATTCACCCATCAGATCGGAGTGCAGGTGGATGTCGGTTAGCGGTTGTAGGTAAAGGCCAATTCGGTTACCTGCGGCTTGAAATGCTTCCAGGCTAATACCCATCCCGGTTTGAAGCTGGGGGCCAATGTATTTTTCGGTCACCTGGGGCATCTTGGCTTCCAATTTCCTGTAATCATACTGTTCCGGTAAAACCAGGTAGGTATAGAATTCAGAAACCATAAAGGAAGGGTTGCCGCCTTCCGTAAAGGTAGACATGGATACCAGCAGATCAAACCGGAAATGAGATTGCCGGGGCATGTCCGCCATCACCCCGGTAACGGTGAAGCCTTCCTTCCCATCATTCGTCCAGATGACTTTTCCCAGGGGATCCTGACTCCCAAAATACGCTTCGGCTTTGGATTGGGAGATTACCAGACTGTTGGGTTCGCTCAATACCTTTTCGGGATGCCCTTTCAATAGCGGAAAGGTGAAAACCTCAAAAAAATTGGCATCCACAAATGCCGCCTGGTGATTTCGGAATTGGTTTTCACCCACGGTGATCGTAGGTGAACCCATCAACCGGATTCGGGTAGCGGCCAGGACCTCCGGGTAATCCGCTTGCAATACTTCGGCCACAGGAGGCATCACATGGGCTTCTTTGAGGACTTCCCCTTGTATAGTGCCCTGAAAAACAACCCTGAAAATCCGGTCTGCTTTTTTATGAAAACGGTCGTAGCCCCATTCATTTTTCACAAATAAAAGGCAAATCAAACAGGCCGCAATCCCTATGGATAGTCCTACCAGGTTGATGGCAGAAAAGGTTTTATGTCGTAACAGGCTTCGGTAGGCGATCTTAAAGTAATTTTTAAGCATAATCGATTTCTGGTCTACAATTTAGAGAAAATGGGAGTATCATTTCCGAGTAAAATTGAATTGGAAAAACAGCCTCATTTTTATGGGATTTAGTAGGTAATAGCCAATTACTCTTTCTTAAACGTCTCCACAGGATTGACCAAAGCCGCCCGGTAAGACTGGGAACTAACTGTGGCAGCAGCAATCAATACTGCCAGGCAACCTGAAATAGCAATGATCATCCAGGAAACGGTTATACTGTACGCGAAATTTTCCAACCACTTACTCATACCCATCCATGCTAAAGGAACTGCGATAATAAATCCAATAATCACCAATTTCAAAAAGTCCTTTCCCAAAAGAGAAACGATATTCAAGCTGCTTGCCCCCAGCACCTTTCTTATCCCAATTTCCTTGAGTCTTTGTTCTGTAGCATATGCAGAAAGGCCAAACAGTCCCAAAACAGAAATAAGTATCGCTAAACCAGCGAAAAAACCAAAGACTGCACCCACTTTCTCTTCTGCTTCATATTGCTCGTCAAATTTATCTGCCACGTAAGAAATCTCTAAGGGATAGTCGGGGCGCGTGGCCAACCATTCATCACGTAGGTAAGCCAATGCCACTTCCCTGTCTGTTGGGCTTAGCTTAATGGCCACCTCGTTGATTCGGGTATCTGGTATCATAAATACCATCGGACTGATGGGTTGGTGAAGCGATTCAAAATGAAAATCCTTCACCACTCCTACGACTTGTCCTCTTCTGTTGCCATAAATAAATGGCTTGTCGATGGCGGCTTCTGGTGAAGCCCAACCTATCGCCCTTACTGCCGATTCATTGAGAATGAAAGATTCACTGGAATCACTCGCAAGTAGTTTGTCAAAATCCCTACCTTCGATGATCTCCATGCCAAATGCTTGGAAAAACGAATGGCTGATATGTACATCGGCTATTCGGGTATTGATAGCAGTCAATTTACCATCCAGTTCTGCCTGGGTTCCCTGGGAGTCCAAAAGCCTCCCTGATGGTATCCTGCTTGCGAGGGCCACATCTTCAATTCCGGGATGCTGCATCCACCTGTCTCTCAAGAAGGAGATATTACTGGAAAATTCCTCAAAAGCAGGTAGTATGGCGATTTCCTCTTTTTCAAACCCCAGGTCTTTGTTTTTCATGAAATCCAACTGATTGATTACGACCAATACGGCCACAATCAATCCAATGGATATTGCAAATTGGCCTACTACCAAAAATGACCTAAGTTTTTCATGAATGGATCCGATTTTATAGGTCCCTTTTAATATGCTCGCAGGCTGAAATCCGGAAAGAAACAGGGATGGGTAGCTTCCGGCGATCAAACCAACCAAGATCACCATTCCCACAAAACCTGCCAGGTATTCGGGATGATCGATCAGGTTTAGGCTCAAATCCTTTCCGGTGAAATTAGTGAAATAGGGCAATGCAAACCAGGCAAGCAGCAGGGCGATGAGCAGTGCCGCCACCGTCATAAAAATGGTTTCTCCCATAAACTGCTTAACCAAAAGTTGTCGGTCTGCTCCCATCACTTTCCTAAGACCTACTTCCATTGCTCTTTTGGCAGAACGGGCAGTGGCCAGGTTCATAAAATTGATACAAGCAATCAATAGAATAAAAAGTGCGATGGCTCCGTATATGTATACATACTCAATGTTGCTATTGGGTTCCAACTCAGAGTCGAGGTTGGAATACAGATGGATATCCGTCAATGGCCACAAAAAGAGTTGGGTACCTTTGGAGGCGGGTATTCCCTGGCCGCTGGCAGCAATGTGGCGATCGATAAAGTCAGGTAATTGTCCACCTATTTCATCAGGATCCACACCTTCCTTGAGTAGTAGATAGGTTGCGAAATTATTGCTTCCAAAATTGGCCATCATGGCCTCATACCCACCATAGAAATCAACCACAGGCTCCATGGAAGCAAAAAAATCAGCCTGGAAATGGGAATTGTCGGGGATATCCTCCATGACCCCCCGGACTTGACCATTGTATATTTCGGACCCGATCCTTAATTCAAGGGCTCTACCCATAGGATCCTCGTCTCCAAAGTATTTTTTTGCCATGGACGCACTGATCACCAAACCATCTGGAAATGAAAGGGCATCAGCTGGATTGCCTTCCAGCAACTTCCATGTAAAAACCTCAAACAGCTCAGGATCGGCAAAAAAGAAGCGCTCTTCTTTAAACACCTTGTCTTCATCACGCATGATTACCGTAGTATTCATTACCCTGACAGCTTCCACTATCTGCTCCTCAAAATCAGATTTAAGCAGTGGAGCAAAAGGGGGAGCCGCATGGCCCAGGTGCAGGCTTATCGCCCCGTCCTGATTATACCAAGCCCTCGATACCCGAAAGATGCGATCCGACTTTTCATGATAAGTGTCATAGCTGAATTCATGTTGCACAAACAGAAAGATCAATATACTGGAGGCCATGCCCACCGCTAATCCGAAAATATTGATAAGGGTATAGGTGGGCTTTTTCCTGAAGGTTCGGAGAAATAATTTGAAGTAATGTTTTATCATGGTCTTTGCCTTTGGTGGATTAGTCGGATGAGAAATGTTCAACACCATTTCAGGTAGTTCTATATTAGTGCCAATTCAAAATGGGGACAATTGGCTAAATAATAGGTTATTTTATGGAAAAACCTTCCGCTTTGCGGACAGTTTTGTTCGCTCACGGGCAAAAGCCAAGTTGCTTTGGAGTGCGTTTGCTACAAAAGTTGAAGTTCTTTTCAAACATGACGATAGCTGTTTATTTCTTTTTTCACTTACACCGTTGGTTTTTTATGAAATAATCCATTAGTTTAAGGGGGATTTATCTTATCTTCTAAATGGAGCATTTTACAACCAAAAGGCATTTCTTTCGATTTTATTTTTTACTGGTCCTGATGCTTTTACTAATGGGCGGATTTGGGATTTATGTGATCCTGGATTTCTATGGAAAATGGGGAACACCGGATTTTGAAGTTGGGGATTATCTTTTGTTGTTATTAGGTGGTTTTACGCTAATGTTTATTTTGGCTTGTCAAACGACTATTTTATCGTTCAAAACCACTTTTTTTTCTGGAAAAAGCATGTGTATAACTTTAGTGACATAAAGGAGATTATATTCGAAAGCGGTGGCAAAGGTCCCTATCGCATGAGGTTGATCACAGAAGATTATCTAACAAATATTTACGCTGCCAGCACCCTAAAAACCAAAACCTGGCTGAAACTAAAAAAAGCATTGGAGCAAATGGAGGTTCAGGTGAGAAACGAGGCATTTCCAGAAGGTTAAACCCGTATTAGGTCCTAAGTTTCGTAATTGCCAGGCCCATACATCTGGAAAGGCCGAAATTGAAAGAAAACAGTTGGTGGCTTCACTGCTTTGATGCCCTTGAAAACTGTAAGAATTGGATGATTTTTTGATGGAATCAGTCTGCCATATTTGTGCGGCTGGGCGCAGAAATCCCTATTTATATTTTGGGTAAAAAATGCGAACGGCTTCGCTTTTTCCCCGTCAACTCAAAGTTCCGTCAAAAATTGTACATAGTTATCGGGTGTGATAACCACTGTCTCCGTTTCTGGATAAGCATTCAGAAAGGATTTGGAGAAGTTTTTTCTCGCTTTTCGGTTCCATTTAAATTCATAAGCTTTCATTCGGGCATTTCGTTCTTCGATGTAATCGATTTCCTGCTGGGCATGGGTTCTCCAGAAATACTGGTTAAAATTTGCTTGGCGGAAAGCCAACAATTTGACCCGCTCGCTGATGATGTAATTTTCCCACAATGCACCAATATCCTGTCGCAAGTTTGCTGGGCTGAACTGGTTGATCACCGCATTGCGAATACCATTGTCATAAAAGTAAATTTTGCGGCTTTTTTTTAATTCGTTTCGAAGGTTACGGCTGAGTGAACCTAACCTGAAAACAACAAATGCCTTTTCGAGAAGATGGATGTATTTTTCAGTGGTTTGGTTGTCTAATCCGGTGAGCTGGCCAAGTTCGTGATAAGATACTTCATTGCCCACCTGAAAAGCCAAAGCCTGCACCAGTTTTTCCATTTTCTCCGGTTTTTGTATGCGATCCAAGATCAAAATGTCTTTATAAAGGTAACTGTCGGTCAACTGTTTTAACCTGATTTCCTCCTCGCCAGGAGAGTTGACAATTTCTGGATAGCAACCATAAACCAAGCGGATCGTAAGCAGACGTTTCTCCTCCAGTAATCCATGGTGATGCACCAATTCATCAAATGAAAAAGGGAAAAGATGGAATTCCCACTTTCGTCCTGTCAACGGTTCATTGAGGTGCCTTGCCAATTCAAATGATGAGGAGCCGGTTGCAATCACTTTAATGTGGGGCAACTGATCTACAATTAGCTTGATTGTCAGTCCAATATTGGTAACACGCTGTGCTTCATCAATCACCAGGGTACGTGTTTTGCCCAATAATGAGCGGAGAAGGCTGGACGTAGGTGACTTTAAAAGATCACGAATGTCTGCATCATCTCCGTTCCACCAGGTGATTGGAGCCACCAGGTCGTTTGATATCTCTCTCAATAAAGTGCTCTTCCCAACCTGCCTTGGACCTAGCAATATAATAGCTTTCTTATCACTAAGACGTTGAGATATCCTAATGGCAATTCCTCTATTTATCATAAAATTTGCGTATTGAATCGCAAATTTAATATAAATAAATGGAATATATTCGCAAATTTGATATGAAATAGCTTTTTTCACCTATCATAAGCATTTTAGATTGATGGGGTCATTGCTAAATACTGACTTGTTCTCCGAAACCACTGCCAATTCCAAAACCTAAAAAGTGTTTAGACCAGAATAATTACATGCTACAAATTAATGAAGCTCTTGCCTTACGCTGTTTTCCGTTTTTTATTTGGTTAAATTACAACGTTTGAGTCGAATTGATAAGGTGATGCGCCAGGTAGACAGGTTTCTACTTCTTCAAAACTTCTATTAACCGCTCCACCGTCTTTTTTCCTAAACCCGGTACCTTCTGGAGCTCCGTATCTTCTGCGGTAAAAACCCTCTGGAGGTTGCCGAATTCCAACAACAAACTTTTTGCCTTATATGGCCCGATACCGGGAAGGTTTTCCAGCAGTTGGATTTTTTGGGATTGCAGCGGAGAATGCTTCTTTTTTACCGAAGTAGGCCGGCGATAAAATTTCACGTCTTCCGGCCGGTCTTTGGTAAGTTGTTTAAAGCATTGCAACATGACCCTCACTGTTTCTCCAGGATTTTTTGTCCTCACTATTGGGATTCTGAATCCCAGGGAAATGGATAGCAAAAGCCCCTGAATGGCCTGTCGGGAAAAATCTGTTTCTCTAAAATGCCGGCTTTTTCCTTCCAGAATCAGGCAGGTAGGTACGGAACTGTTGCTTAGTTTTTTCGCCTGTTGAAACAATCGGCCATCCTTTATGGATTGGCAAAAATCAGGAATCGTCTTCCGCTCTACCAGCAAGTCCCCATCCAAAAGATAGTCTCCTGCCAACAGTCGTTGGCGGTGTATGATCAGGTTACCCATTTTTCGAAATTCCTCGGCCATCAGGGCTGGTTCCCGGTCATCGATGGTAACCTGCAACGGAAAGTAGAAAGAAGACTTTAGCAACCTGGACATAGAAAAAGCAGTGATTCCCTTCCTGAATGTACAAATTTTAGGGAATGGCTGCAATCCTTGATTTAACTCAATGCATTAATCCCCACACCCGAATGGGAAATTTTCGAAATCAACTAATTGGTAACCTGCTTTGGAATAGGGGCTATTCGATTCGCATCACGGGGGGAGCATTCGATTTCCAGGCAAGATAAATGAAACCTTATCTGAACACGATAAGGAATGGGAGGACTTTTGTAATAGTTTTAAAATCCTTGTTACCCATAAGTTCGATGCCCATTGCGTAAATTAATCTTTTCCGACTTATGAATGAATGCAGGGAAATGGATTATTTATTAATTAAATCCGCATCTCCGATAAGTTCTTTATGCAGCCTGGTTCCTTTTTCTGTCATATAAGGCATCAGCAGCTGCCAGATATGCGCAGACATGCTACTGTCCTTTTTTTTAGATTCAGCATCCGAAAGCAATTCTTCCTGCGAAAGCCAGAAGGTAATAATGATCCGGATGGACAAAAGGAGCTGTCCGATGTTTTCGTCCGTACTTTTTATAAAAAAACCATCGGCAATGGCCTGTTTAAGCATTTCAGCCATTTGTTCTTTTCGGATCCGGAAGGTGTTTTTTAGAAGACGGTTGATTTTTGGGTAGGAACGGGATATTTCTAAAACATCCAAATTAAAAAATCGAAATTTATATTGAAAGGATTCTAAGTGCAGCAAAAGTCGGTGAATCTGGTCAAAACTGCCGGTAGACGGGTCCGCTGAAGTATAAGAATCGGACATCTCGTCCCTCATTTGCTTGTAAATAGCCAGCAAGAGTGCTTCTTTATTCTTATAATGATAGTCTAAGTTGCCATAACTTATCCCCATCACCGTAGCAATATGCCGACTGGTGATATTTTGTATCCCGTTTTTATTAAACAAGTCTATCGCAGTATCGATTATCCGCTGCTTGGTATTGGTTTTGCTTTTTTTCTTCATCTTTACTGCTTAACAGGCTGTTTGGCCAAATAACCGTTCATCCCGACAAAAGTAAAAAAACTCAGGTACTAACACTAAAATTACAGTCCGTTACTTTACCAACCTATCGTTAATTTTTCTGTTTTTAGAATCCAAGAATAATCAGTTGACAAAGAAATACCTTATTCGGCACACGTTACCTCTACTTTGCGGGTTTTTTTCTCCTGGTATTCGAATATGCAAGACATGTTCACCCTCCGTTAATCCTGCCGCCAGCGTGTAATACCAGGGAAGATGCAAGTTAAAGCTCCAACGGGTGAAAAGGTCCTGCGTTTGCCAGTCATTGTTATCGATTTTGTATTCGATAATGCCTGCATCAGGTCCCGCGGCGACAGCGATGCCAACCGCATTTCCGCTAAAGTCAAATTCCAGTACAGCACCCTCCTCCTGCGTAATAAGCATGGGAACATGCACATAATTGGCCCGTGTTCCCTTTCCATCGTCAGGTTTCCAGTTTTCAACTATCTTCCAGCCACTAAGAATTCGGGCTTCTTGTGATTCAATTAGTGCTCCGTTGTCATAATTTGCCGAGTCAATCGGTGCGGGCAAAACGTAACGCTCAATTTTGTCATCTTCCGCTACTGTTTCGTCCCATGCGTTCTCAAGAAACGTTTTCATGGAGCGAAAATACACCCCCTGTCCAAAGGGTGAGGGATGGAGATTTTTAAAATCATCCTTCCAGGAAAATTCACCCGCATCGATACGTTCGGTTACTTCTTTTGCCAAATTAATGGTTGCCACATGGTAGTGAGCGGCTACTTTTTCATGATTTTGAATTACTGCCGGCACCTGTCCCCGACGGTAGCGTTCCATCTTTGGCGGATCCACAAAATGCATGATCACAATATCTGTTGCGGAATTATTTTGGCGAACATGCCGAACAATTCCTTCCATTGCCCGGATCTGTTCCTGACTACTTCTGCCGTTCGAGGGATCGTTTACTGCCGCCTCCATGAACAGCAAATCTACTGAACCACCAGCAAGTACATCCCGTTTAAGCCTAAAAGCAGCGGGAGTGGATCCCATGGAAGGGATGCCTGCATTGATAAATTGAAATTCGGTATCCGGGAAACGCTTTTGAAGGTAATTGGAGACGCTGTCACGCCAGCCATCGTTGTACGTAATGGAACCACCGAGGAAAGCAACCCGTCCTCTTTTATTCTGCTGAAACGTTAAACGACTGTTTCGGATACCCTGCCGCTGCTTGTGGTAGCTTTCAGCATTGAGCAAAGGTTTGGGTAATTTCGTATGGTACTTAATAAAATCGGCACCTAGTCGGGGTGTTTCAATGGGGAAATGATGCCCGAATAAGGCCTGCGTTCCTTCGGTACAGGGGACGACCGTTGCAGGACCCCCGAGTTTGATGTAGCGATCAACCAAGACAAAGGTGTTTTCCTCCGGCGGAACTACCTGGTCGTTTAATCCAATCATATGCATAATGGGTACCTTTGCCGCTGCCAGTGCCTCGAGGTTATCCACCGGATGATCTGCGTATGCCAGGGCTTCTTCGTCCGAAGTAAATCCATAGGCGGTTTTTAGCCGTTCCCAATCCACCTTGCTGCCTTTGCCTCCACCAAAACCGCCCGGCCAGCTCTTAAAATCGCTTACCGGAGCTTCGGCATACAGGGAGTTCACCTTTTCCGGGTTGCGTGTTGCCCAGTTATAAATAAATAAGCCTCCACGACTCACCCCTTCCAGCGAAACCTTCGGATGGAGCTTCCATTCGGTGGTCAGGAACTGGTAGAACCGGTCCCAAACCGCCACCGCAGTGGGACTGCCATACATGTTGTCTGTGTTAACATAGGCCAAATGAAAGCCTTCGGAAAGCAGTAAACTATCCATTTCCGTGTGCCATCCCGGAAAACGTGCCCGCCAGACCCATGGATTACCCCTAAGAGCCTTTTCCGGTAAGGTGACATGCGCATCCCTTCCTTCGAATCGAAAGGAATACCGCACAAACCCGTTCCAATCCGTTTTTTCTCCCGGAAAGGTCGTGAGTTGTGATTTTTCGTTTTCGGGAAGGAGCGATAGATACGCGTCAAAAATTCGTTTTCCATGTCCCACCAATCCCTCGGGAGTAAGGTGCGTCCCATCTGCTTTTGGAAGCCCCAGCATACTGGTAAAGGCAATCGTTGCATCTTCTGCGGCTAATTTCTTCTGAGCTTCTACCACCATCGGCCGTTCTTTTACGAAGGGATGCTGTTCGTCCACGCCCAGGATGATTTTCAGATCGGGTGCATGGACGACGTTCTGACGCAAGTCGCCGATCAGCTGCTTCAGGTTGGAAGAATAGGCCTGTGCTGTACCGTCTTCCCCGGCGTCGCTTTCACCCTGAATCCAGATAAACCCACGTACGGTTACCCGAAAACCCGTTTCTTCGAGTTGCCGGATGGCCGAATCGAGACTCAGGGTCATGCGATCGTAGATACCGCCTTCACCGGGAGATTTCCAGTCCCGCGCAAGGCCGGTTGCACCCTTGGTGTACTTGAAAATGGCAGGGTTGTAGCCCAGTTTTTTGAGTTCACGAGCAAAACGTACCTCCGGCCCGAAATGGCCTTTTGGAAACCTTCCCTCCTGAGGTTGCATCGTAACCCAGTTACCACCGGAACTTTGGTTGTCCACAAAAGTCCAGTTTAAAAAAATCGATTCATCCAATTCCTGTCCTTGTTCCGGGTAGCTGGCAGCATCACCCATCCATCCCTGCGCATTGGACTGGCCGGCCCAGATAAACAGATCCAAGGCCTGCTGTGCAGGTGCATCGATCGGCAGCAAAACCAGAAGATGCAGGAAAATACCGGTGATTGCGCTGAAACACTTCATGCTAATGCCCCTCTTTTTCGCGGTTAAAAACTACTTGTTCTCCTTCAGCTAACGTAAGTTTTATAAACTGATCGTCCTTTAAATATTCTTTATCAGATGAAAATTCGTCATTGCCAAACGGATTTTCAAAAATTATTTCTCCCCCCTTTTCAGAGATAATCTCCACGTTGTCCACTTTTCCATTCTCTCTAGTTGCAGAAACAAGGAATGCACCTTGGGTCCGCAGGGTTTTAAAAGAAACATCTTGCCAGTCTGCAGGAATGGCTGGAAACAGCTTTACCACGCCAGTGTGACTTTGTAGCAGCATTTCTTGTACCCCTGCAGCAAAGGCAAAATTTCCTTCCAAGGTAAAGGGGCGGTAGGTAAAGCTTGACTTACCCGTTCCCGATTGGTCTCCATTTACGTGAAAACTATTGGGCAATACAAAGGAGGAAGCAAAATCCCTTAAGGCCTTGGCGGCCCCCGCTCCATCTCCCGCCCTTGCCTTGAGGTTTCCCAGCCAGGCAAAGGAATAGCCGGTCCAGTTGGATGATCCCAGCTTATCTAAATGGGCAATGGTATTTTCTATGATTTCCCGATCCTTTTCTCCATTGGAGGGATCTATCAGGCTTAGGGGATGAATGGCCATAATATGGGAAAAATGCCGGTGGGACTCTTCTAGCGGATTGTCAGGTGCTACCATTAGCCCTGTTTCATCGGCGGCATAATCGGGCCATTCGGCCAGCATGGTATTCCAATCTGCTGCTTCATCAGTATAGCCCAGTTCCAGGGCCAGTTCGGCAGCGGTGGTAAAAGTCCAACGTACCAGGGCCAGGTCATAATTGGTCATTTGGTCAAACCATGCCCGGGCATCGTTGTTGTGGATTTCGGGGCTGGAAGACAAGGGCAGTTTCCTTTTTCCGTCTTCAGCCTGTACGGAAAGCCCATTTAGAAAAACGGCGACCTCACGGATCCAGGGATATGCCTCCCTTTCCAGGAAATCTCGGTCCATCGAATACCGCCAATGCAGGTAATAGTGGTGTCCCAGCCAGGCACTTACGGTGGGCCCAAACGCATATTGTATCCAGCCGCCCATGGGATCTCCCTCCAGCGTGGTCACCCCGGGCACATTCAATCCATCCGTTCCAAAATATTCCCGGGTGTATTTTTTAAAAGTAGGTTGATGTTGATTGAGCCAGTCAATAAAGCCTTGTTCCAGCTCCAGGTGGTTGCCTGCATAGGTAGGCCAGTAGCTTAATTGGGTATTGAGGTCGTGGTGGAAGTCTCCTTTCCAGGGCGGTAATTTCCCATTGTCCGCGGTCCAGACGCTTTGCAGGGAAATGGGTGGTGCTCCCTGTCTGGCAGCAGCTCCTAATTTGTACATATCCATGTAATATTGCTGCTGCAAAAGGGTATCGGGAAGGGTAATGGAGGATGCCCTCCAGTAGTCATCCCACCAGGTAAGGTGCTCCTGATGGTATTCATCCTGATTTTTGGCAAAAGCTTTTTCAGTGATCTCCGAGGCGGTATCGGCGGTTTCCTGGTCTTTCTTCCTTGAACTGATGCTCCAGAATCCCTCAAGTTGATCGGCTGTTTTCTCCCATCGGGTATTCACCTGAAACCGGAATCCGCCCCATCCTTCCTGCTCATAAGTCAGGGTATTTCCTTCTTGGGAAAGTTCGCCGGCCGGATATCCCAACCTTCGCAGGTCTTGTCCACTGACCGGGTCCAGGGCTTCTGATGGTCCGGCTCCTACGTAAGGAGGGGGCACCATTTCTGGCAACAGGTCAACTTTGAGGTTTTCAAAACGATACCAACCAACCGGTTCGGTGGCATGGACAAAGGTCCTTAATAGGGTGCCGTTTTCCCATTGGATTTCACTGCTTCCTTTTTGAAGATCCAGTTTGACGGATGCTATTTCGCCCCATTCGGAAATATCAAATTCAAGTGCCGCTCCCGGGATTTTTGAAGGTCCGGCAAGGGTGTCATACGGAAGGTCATATTGTCTCTGTACTGCCCCATATTGCTTGTCTTCCCATTGTTTTTTCACCCAGTTGAAATCATTGTTTTCAAAGTCCAGGTTTTTCATTTCTCTAAGATCCCAAAGATCTGCCCGATCCAGTGAAAACCTCAGCTTGTCTTCCTTTTGCCATATTAGGGCGCCCAGCATGGCATTGCCAAGGGGTATACCTTCGTCCCAGCTTTGAGCCAGATTGGGAAAACTGAGCTCCATGTAATAGGGGAATGGTTGTTTTTTTTCCTTGCCGGTACAAGATGCTGTTGCAAACAAACAAAGAAGGGTAAATGCCAGGATATTGCCAGATTGTTCTCTTGTTTTCATTGTTTTTCGGGTTGATAGGATGGATTGGGATAGGGCAATTTTACCCCAATTTCCCCCAGCCAGTTTTGCAATTTTTTATTTAATCGGACTCTTTTCTTCGGGAGCTTCTCAGCCAGGTCAGCACTTTCCTCCCTATCCCTTTTTATATGATACAATTCGTTGCGATTGCACTCAAAATTATGGATTAATTTATAATCCCCCTGCCGGATAGCTGCAGCAGGTCTTCCCCCGAGCCCGCCACTGTAATGGGGGAAATACCAAAATAAGGATCTTTCCTCCATCGATTCCCCTTTTAAAAGGGGTTTCAGGCTTATCCCATCGCTGTGTTGTTCCGGTAAAAATGCCTGGTCTGCCATATCAAGTAGTGTAGGAAAAAGATCGGTTCCGGTTACAGGTTCCTTGCTCTTGCTACCGGGTTTAATGTTGCCAGGCCATCGGAAAATCAGGGGAACACGAAGGCCTCCTTCATGTAGATAGCCCTTGCCTGTCCTTAAAGGTGCATTGGACGTAGGTATTTGGTCCATGATATTGCTGGTGGCCATGCCTCCGTTATCGGAAGTAAAGATGACCAGGGTATTGCGGTCAAGCCCGGATTGGGAAAGGGCCTGCAACAGCCTTCCAATATTTTCGTCCAGGCTTTCCACCATGGCTGCATAGGTAGGATGGTCCTGATGATTTTTAATAAACGTTTGATTTTGCTGGTCAAACGCCGCTCCCTCAGATGGCATTTGCTGGCGTTTATTTTGATACTTTTTTACTTTTTCTTCCTTCCCCTGCAAAGGCAGATGAACGGTATAATAGGAAAGGAGGGCAAAAAAGGGCTTTTCTCTTTTTTTGGAAATAAACCGGATGGTTTCTTCCGTCAGGCGGTCGGTGAGATATTCTCCCTCTGGTCCATCCGGCAATTGGGGGTTTTGATAGGGGGAAAAATACCCGCCGGCGGGGTGACCGGAAGCATTGCCACCCACATTTACCTCAAAACCATGCTGTTCCGGATAATGCATTTCCTTTTCGCCCAAATGCCATTTTCCAGCAAAAAACGTGGCATAACCACTGGATTTAAACGCTTCTGCCATCGTGGTTTCCTTTGGATCAAGAAACAGCTCAAAGGGATGGGATGCCAGTTTTTGGTCGGGATGGGGGCCGTAGTGGCGGTTGCCCGGTATATAGTCAGTCAAGTTTAACCGAGCCGGGTATTTTCCCGTCAGAATGGCCGCCCTGGAGGGGGAGCAAATGGGGCTGGCGGCATAGGCATTGGTAAAAGTCATGCCCTGCGATGCAAGCTTATCAATGTTAGGCGTTTCATAAAAGCGGCTTCCGGTATATCCCAAATCATGATATCCTAAATCATCTACCAGGATAAAAAGGATGTTCGGCTTTTTTGTTGTTTCCGTCTGCGCAATCCCGGCATTGATACAAACGCAGAGGAACGTAATACTTAAAAAATGGCTTTTACCAATTGTTTTTAAAAGCATGGATTTAGATTTAATTGATGGTGGGATAAACCGGAAAATCTTAAAATTTTCACTCCTCTTGAGATGCCGCATAATTAACCAAATTACTATACTATTCGTAGGGTGGTCTATCGGTTGCTATACCCAACCGTCTTATAATGATCGAGTAAGGCTGTCAATTCTTTTATTTTTTCCGGATTACCTGTATACAGGTTATTTTGTTCAGATGGATCATTGGATAGATTATAAAGTTGCCCTTCCGTTTCAGTAGGAATACCTTCAATATCAAGACTTTTGCTGAATCCACCGGAATCCTTTCCGAGAATTAACTTCCAGTCTCCTTTACGAATGGCAAATGTTCCATCTCCCGAGTGGTGAACAATTGATTGCCTTGTTGGATTTCCTTCATTCTTACCCAATAATACAGAAGAGAAATCAATACTATCATCCATTGTATTAGCACCAGGTGCGATGCTTAAAATTTTCGCAACAGTAGAAATAATATCTGTATGACAAATAAGCCGCTTGCTCTCTGCACCTGGTATAATTTTCGTTGGCCAGGAAGCAATAAATGGGACACGATGGCCGCCTTCCCATACATCCGATTTCATTCCTCGCCATGGCCGGCTTGGGTCGTGGCCGTACCTTTTAACTGATGCTATAGCTCCGCCCATTTGGGTTCCATCCCTTTGTGGCGATCCATTGTCAGAGGTAAATACTAACAAGGTATTCTCAAACTCTCCCGATTTCTTCAAGGCTTCAATAATCTGGCCCACTGACCAATCTACTTCGTGTACGAAATCTCCGTACAGACCTGCTTCACTTTTTCCTTTGAATTGTTCTTCAGGAGCAATAGGTGTATGGGGAGCTGTCAGGGTAAAATACAAAAAGAACGGATTATCTTTCTGGGATTGTTCTTCAATGTATTTTACTGCTCTTTTGGTAATTTCAGGCATCACCCGGGAAAGATCCCAACCCGCTGACATTGGTCCCGGTCCACCGTACATTTCAGAGGGTTTGATTAGGTCTGGTGTTTTAACCAGCTTGTTATTTTCGAAGAAAGTATAAGGCGCAAAGTTCGGAACATCATCGCCAAAATAATAATCGAAACCAGCTTCCAAAGGTCCTCCTCCCAGGTCTTTTGAAAAATCAATTTTTTCCCAAAGTTGATTCCTTCCTTCGAATGTATTATCGCCTATGGGAATAGAATCATTCATATAGCCCTCGTCCTGGTTGGACGGCCATCGCCAACCCAGATGCCATTTTCCAATACAGGCTGTTGCATAGTTTTTGGTTTTGAGCATCTTTGGAAAAGTTAACCTGTCTGTTGATATCAGGGGTTTATCCCACATCCAAAGAACGCCTTTTTTCATTTCTGTACGCCAAGCATACCTGCCTGTTAGCAAACCATATCGGGTAGGAGAACAAACACTGCTTGGGGAATGTGCATCTGTAAATCGCATTCCTTCGCTGGCAAGTAAATCAATATTCGGAGTTGGAATTTTTGATTCGGAATTGTAAACCTGAGGATCCCCAAAACCCAAATCATCTGCAAGAATTATTACAATATTGGGGTTTTCCTTTTCTCGTTTACAACCGGAAAACAAGATAACTACCACTAATAAAATTGAGCTGAAAAATAATCTCCATTTCATAATTAAGATAAATTAGTTGTTTTCAATATGGTAAACAGAAAATGCCAAAATCTGTGGTTGTCCAATTGATTCCGGAATACGCAGTCTAACAGCAGAAACTTCCATGTCATCGAATCTGTGGATAAATTTATGTCCGACACCTGACCCTTCAAAGATGGTTTGCCAGCCATTATTCGTTTTTCCTTCAAGAACAAACGTTCGTATGCGCTCTCCCGATTCAATGTCTTCCATTAGAACAATTTGATTTATATTTTCTTTTAATGGAAGCATTAGATTTATTTTTTCTCCTGTACCGGAGGTAGAAGCTATTGGATCTGAAAACCTTCGTTTGATTTCAACGCCAAATTCCTTAAGCCGTTTTACATCTGGTTCCGGCATTAGCCCTTCGGGATTGGGGGTCACTCCCAGAATTAAGGTGGAATTATGTCCCACGGATTGGTAGTACATTTCCACCAGGTTTTCCAGCGGATGGATGATCGATGCCCGATTGGGTTCCCAAAACCAGTCGTGTCCGCCATTTCCTCTAAGTGGTGCATCGCTCATGGCTGGCATATAATAGGCACCGTTTGGGTCCCCGGTTTTTAAGAGTTGAAAATTATTAGCACCGATTTCCTTTCGGGCACTTTCCCCGGCTCCAATTGCCGGATAGGGAAACGTTCCCCAACTGGGGTAGGGTACGGTACCCGTTTCGCTGCCACCCCAGCGGATATCCGCCCGTTGGAGGTTATGGTAAAAAATACTGTTTGGCTGGTGTTTCTCAAAAACGGAAAGTACATCCGGTCCTCCTTGTTCAGGACCATGTGCGCCCCCGTCAAACCAAACCATTGCCCAGTCGCCATAATTGGTGAATATTTCTTCTACGATTTTTTCGATCATTCGGTTGTAGTGCTCTTGTCGGTTACGGGCAAATTCATTTTCGCCCTGAACTTTAAAGTCATACACACCATAAAAGGCATTCCAGCGGGTGCCTATATAGACGGCCGGGAGCATATCGTATTTTTCACAAGCTGCTTTGAAATCACGGAGAATATCTCCCTTGCCGTTTTGCCATTCCAATGCTTTCATGGAATAGGGCGTTGCCTTGCTTTGGTGAAAAAAGAAACCGGTCTCGTGGCTGACGGTAAAAATGGCAATGTTGAATCCAGCATCTTTTAGCGACTTGATCCACTGATCCATATCGTACTTTAGTGGATTAAATGCGTTGTAATCTTCGACAGGGGTAATCCTTGCTTTGGGCTGCACATAGAATTCACCATCAAAAACATGCATGTCCCAACATACCAACGCTGCGAGTTCCGCCTGCTGCCACTGTAGTTGGGCGGGTGTAGGGATGGGAACTTGCTGCTGCGCAGTTGTATTCAAATAAAGGGCAAAAAATAAGCCCAGGGAAAATAGCATCGTTTTAAACATCGGTTTTCTTAAATTAAATGGCATCATTCTATTTACTTATGGCCTGTGAGTTCCTTTGCTACCAATTTTGCAATGGCCTCGTAACCGTCCTTATTCGGGTGCACCCCATCACTTTCTGTAAATAGTTCCGGTCGATGGTCCAATGGTTCATTGAGGTCAATGAAGGATACATTCTTCTCCTTTGCCACCTTTTTTGTCATACTAATAAGTTCTTGAAGCCTCGGTTTTCGGACTTTCAGCCCGGCTATCCGTTCAGCATCCAGGCCAGGGGTTTCCAACACCATGGGCGAGGGTGCGCATAGGAAAATTTGCGGATTGGATGGCAGTTGGGAAAGTTCATCGATGAGGTCCCGGTAATCCTTTTCGAATTCATCCTTGTACTCCCAGCACTTACGGTCCCCACAGGTACCATAGCCGCAGGTATCGTTGGTGCCAAGGCTGATGACGATGATATCCGGGTTTGCTGCCTTTATTTTGGGCAACTCATTCCAAACGGTAGGAATTCCCTTTCGGATAAGGGTGCATCCTCCCACACCAAAATTTTCCACGGCATAATCATCCCCAAGGAGCTTTTGCAGTTGGGCGGGATAGGAATCGCTGTCCGGGTCATCCAGTCGTGCCCCATAGGTAATGCTATCTCCGACACAGGCTACTTTTATCTTTTCCTTGGTGCTAAAACCTGTAAAAGTAGAAAGCACAATCATTAACATGGTGCAAAAAATAATGGGAGGGAGGTATTTTTCTATTCGCTTCATAGGTCTACTCTTTTATGTTTTGTTCTTTAAAACTAATAGTTGCTGGCTTTCCTTTTGATTTTCCAGTGGCCTTTACTTATGGGTCGGTCGGATGCTCTTGCACTGGAACAAAAACAATATAAGCGTCATCTCCCTTTTTTACTGCCATACTTAAGACCAAGGGCTCACCCTCTTCCTGGTACAGAAAGGGACGCTCCATGCGGTCGGGGACCAGCTCCGAACCGTTAGCCATAGGGATCCGCTTGTTTTGTATCACATATTCTGTGGCTTTCCTCCAGTTGATCCCATCCTGTGAATTTATCATACCGATAAAGCTGTGGGCGTGGAAGACACCGTAGAACCTGTCGCGCTTGTCATCGTACCAGACCGACATGTCTTCTGTGTCCATGTCGTCGATTACCGCCTCGGGTTGCATTTTAAAAGGCCCAGTGGGAGAATCGGATATGGCGACAGCCTGGTTGCGGTTAAATCCGATGTCTTTGGGCTTATCACCTTTCACAATCAGGTAGTATTTCCCATCTTTCCCCTGTACAACGGCTGGGTTTACCGTCAACGTTGTAATAGGCCCAGAGGGCTCAATGAGCGGTCTTTCCATTCGCTTCCACGGTCCATCAATCGACTCAGCCACCGCCACGCCGGTTCGCTGATTCGGTCGCAGGTATTCTTGCCAGTTGGAATGACGGTATCCCACCCGAGCGATTTCAATCAGCTCTTCTTCAGTATAATCATTATCTCCCAGATTTGTAGAAATATAATAGAGGTAGTATTTATCCCCGAATTTTTTGATTTTGGGATTGTGCGCCGTGATCGCATCCCAGTGGCCTGGTCCCCGGCTTTTCAATACCGTTTCTTTGTATTCCCAGGGTCCGGTAGGATTGTCGGCTATTGCGTGGGCAACTTCGGAATGAGTCAACCAACTTAAAAAAGTGTATTTTTTCGGCCATCGCGAATAAAATAAGTGATACTTTCCGTCCTCTCCTTTTATGATTGATGAGCACCAGTTAAAGTAGTCATCCGATTTAAAAATGTTTTTTGCAGTCAGTGGCTGCAGCCGATTTTTGAAAATCAATGGATTTTTTTGGGTTTGTGCCGAAACATGCATTCCCATCAATATGCCTACTATAGCACTGAAAATAAACAGCTTCTTATTCACGATTCTCTACTTTATAATTCTATTTCATCAGGCCAGGGTACCGGTTGCCCTGTCTCAATAAACGAGGGCCGCTGGGCAGCTACATTTCTCAGGTATTCTCCCAGTTTCACAGTCAGTTCATTCACTTTTTCAGGATTTCTTTCAGCCAGATTATTTTGCTCGCCGATATCTTCCGGAATATTGAAAAGTTCGAAATGCTGATTGTGGTAATAATAAATCAGTTTCCAGTCGCCGCTGCGGATGGTGCTGGTAGCGCCGATTCCTGGGCCGGTAGGGCCCCAGTTATTGGGAAAATGCCAGACCAAATCCCGGGCTTTGGTTTCTTTTTCAGGGTTTAAAAGCAAAGAGACAAAACTTTTGCCGTCAATGGTTTGAACTGTTTCATACTCTTTTACTCCGGCAATTTCAAGAATCGTTGGAAAGAAGTCCTCGATAATTAACATTTTATCACTTTTTGAGCCGGGTTTCACTGTTTCAGGCCATTTCACAATCATAGGTACACGAATTCCTCCTTCGTAAACCGAGCCCTTGCCGCTGTTCAACGGTTGATTGTGCGTGTGTGGCTCGCCTGCTCTGTGAGAAGCGCTCAAGCCTCCATTGTCTGACATGAATATAATAATGGTATTATCAGTCAACTCCTTTTCATCAAGGTAATTCATTAAATCCCCCAGGCTTTTGTCCATCCCTTCCAGCATCGATGCGTATTTGGCTTCCGATTCGGGTAATCCCTTATCTATGTATTTCTGGTAAAAACGCGGGTCGGCATTCAAAGGAATATGAACCGCATAGTGCGACATGTACAGATAAAATGGCTTGTTTGCCCCCAATGCTTTATCCATCGCTTTCGTAGCCTCTATGGTAAGGGCCTCTGTTAAAAATATCGAGTCGCCGTGGTATTTTTCCATCCCCGGTACTCCCCAGGGTAGGGTATGACCGCCTTTTTCCTTATTACCAAAGTTTTCAGTTCCGAGATAATTACCCAAACCTCCTGCTGCATGCCCGGCAATGTTCTCGTCGAAGCCGCAGTTTTCGGGATTGGCTGCCGGGGTATTCATTGCTCCGAAATGGGCCTTGCCGGTGTGAATCGTGAAATAGCCATTATCTTTCAAAATCTGAGGTAATAGGCTGGCATGAACCGAACGCTCAATGCTATCGACCGGCTGAACGCCATTTACATTCCATTCAGGATAGCTAAGTATATCGTGTGGGGCATCAACGGAGGCATTTCGGCGCAATGTCCAGTTAGTAACTCGGTGACGTGCTGCGTTCATACCACTCATCAGGCTGACGCGGGTGGGTGAACAAACCGGAGTGGCATAGGCCTGTGTGAACATCATCCCATCGGCTGCCATTCGCTCCATTCCGGGCGTATGGTACCGTTGATTGAACGGGGTTTCTTCTTTCCAAAAAGGAACCGAAGTATCCTGCCAACCCATGTCATCGACCAGAAATAGGATAATGTTGGGCTGTTTCTCCTTTTCATCGTTTGTAATCCCTGTACAGGACGTCAGAATAAAAAACAGCAAGAAGGATCGTGTTTTCATTTACGTGATGATTTTTGCTCAATATTATAAACGTTAAATGCTTTGATTTGAGGTTCTCCTTTTGATTCAGCGATTGTAAGCCTTACCGCATCTACCTCCATTTCGTCAAATTTATGGATAAACTTGTGGCCGATAGCGGAACCTTCAAAAATAGGTTGCCAGCCCTTTTTGGTTTTGCCTTCTAATTTAAACTCTCTAACCCTTTCGCCCTGGGCGATCTCCTCCTGCAAAACGATGTGGTTGATGGGGGTCCATTCTTTTAATTTAAGCCTGTGCTTTTTGCCTGTTCCAGAAGTTTCTGCCAAGGGATTGCTAAACCGTCGTTCTATTTCGGCTCCCCATTCCCTAAGACGCCTTACATCGGCCTGGGGCAGCAAGCCATCTGCATTTGGTGTCAGCCCCATAATCAGGGTGGTATTGTGCCCGACACTTTTGTAGTACATGTCCATAAGGTTTTCCAGTGGATAGATATGTTTTTCATCATCCGGTTCCCAAAACCACTCGTGGCCTCCATTGTAGCCCCGCAAAGGGGCATCGCTCATAGCAGGCATGTAATGCTTCCCGTCTGGGTCCCCTTCCTTAAGTAGTTGAAAATTATTTTTAAGAACGACTTCCTGATTGGCAGCATGCGAGAAAGGAAAGGGAAATGTACCCCAACTCGGGTAGGGGACCGTTCCACTTTCACTTCCTCCCCAGCGGATATCTGCGCGTTGGGTATTGTGGTAGAAAATGCCGTTCGGTTGGTTCTTTTCAAAAATGGATAGCACGTCCGGTCCTCCTTTTTCGGGGCCATGTGCTCCTCCATCAAACCAAATGATGGCCAGTTCACCATACTGGGAGGTCAACTCTTCGACCATCTCCTCACACATGTTATTGTAATAGGCCTGTCTGTTTTTTGCAAATTCATTATCCCCATTCACTTTGAAATCATGCACGCCAAAAAAGGAATTCCAACGGATCCCAATGTAAATACCAGGAGCAATGCCGTATTTGCGACAGGAATTTACAAAGTCCCGGACGATATCTCCTTTGCCTTCTCTCCACTTCACTGCTTTCAATGAATACGGATTGACATCACTTTGGTAGAGCGCAAAACCGGTCTCATGAGTGGCCGTTAAGATGGCAATCTTAAAGCCCGCATCTTTGGCGGCTTTGACCCATTGATCCGTATCCAGGTTCGAAGGGTTAAAGATGTTGTAGTCGGGGATAGGGGTGACCCTGTTTTTTGCCTGGTTATAGGCTTTTCCATCAAAGACATGCAAATCGTAATGGAATACGGCAGCCAATTCTGCATGTTGCCAGTCTAACTGGGCTTGTGTTGGAATGGGGACTTCTGTTTGCCCCCAACTTTTTAATCCATGAACCAG
Organism: Cyclobacterium salsum; assembly: GCF_010119245.1. Classification (GTDB taxonomy): domain Bacteria; phylum Bacteroidota; class Bacteroidia; order Cytophagales; family Cyclobacteriaceae; genus Cyclobacterium; species Cyclobacterium salsum. Next base: position 90,143 of record NZ_WNKG01000008.1, on the reverse strand, counting down.
GAAGCACGCTACTAAGAGTATTTTCAATTGCATATGATTGTGTTTTGCTATTTAATGGTCAAACTTGTCCCTTATCGAAGGTAGGGCTGGAATCTTGAAAGGATGACACTCATCCCTACCAATGTTAAATGGTAAATTTTTCACGCTGTGACCGCTGCGGATGCGCTGCGACCGCTGCGTGAAATCGAACCGCCATTTTCTTTCTGAAAAGGCTAAATTTAAAATGCTGTGAAAGGGTTCCTTCATGCTCGATGTCACTGTGTCTTATTTTTAATTTAATTCAAACCAAGTCTGCTATCCTGCGCAGTGGTATTTGGGGGTTTAAAGATGAATAATTAATGGGCTATTTTTCATTTGGAGAGCAATTCGAAACGGACCAGGTAACATTCGTGTTTGTTGTGGATCATGGATATGCCCCATTTTAATCCTTCGCCAACCACCACGGGATTGGTAATATCCGGTCGAAACCCTCCCGGGGCAACCGCACGTTCCTTTACCTTTGCGTTAAGTTTGTTTGACATAAAATCAATTCCATCAGGGGCATATTCAAATGTTTCTGATAAGGAAGCGAAGGCACCTACCCCGGTACCCTGAGGCCAAATGAATACTTCATGGCTTCTTTCAAGTATTTCTTTTCCGAATTTGGTGTACGGGCCTTCCGGATACTTTGAATAGGCCACGCCCATGGCCGTGTGTGCCGGTCCGCCCTGTCCCCCAATTATGGATCGGCCTTTGTAATACATCCAGAACAATCCATTTCGGTAAAGCAAGGAAGCATCGTCCACCCGGTAACTATCAAATTTTTCCGGTTCTACACTTACTTTAAGAATGGGTTCCTGGTTTATTCGTTTGAAGGGACCAGTCGGTGAATCAGATACCGCCACACCAATCGATGTGATGTCACTGATATTATTGTTCTCAAACTCGCCATTGGCGTTTCCGGGAGTTGGCTTTACCCCGGTATAATACAGGTAGTAGGTGCCGTCGGCAAAAAAAATGTTTGGGGTAAAAACTGCCTGTGAATCCCATTTTCCATCTTGCCCTATGTCCAGCATTTGCCCTACTTCTGTCCATGAAAAACCCTCGTCTTCCGATTTGGCACACCATACGCTCGCTCCCCAATACCCTGCGCCCCAATATTTTGGTTGGGCATCGGGGATTTTGGTGTAATACACGTAATAGGTTTCTCCGACTTTGATGACATCGCTGGGATCCCTGCGGGTAACTCCTTTTTCATAGCCTATTCCTGACACCTCGGTGAAATTAAATTCACCACCTGAAAAATTGGTATAGGCTTCCTGGGCAATGATCGAATTGGTGGAAAGAAGAAAGAGGAGTAGCAGACTTTTATAATATTTTTTTTTCATTATATAAACGGCTTAAATTAAGCTAATTAAGTATGCGTTTTTCATAGGCTAAATCAGTACTTCAACAAAGTAACGATTGGAATTAGTAAATCTATTTGTATTTGAAAATATAACTGACAGGGGCTTCTCCTCCAAACCAGTTATACCCTGATGCGACATATAAGAATCGGGGCTTCCCATCTTCCATCAATAGTTGAGGACGCTCGAATTTGATTATATCCCCGGCATAGTGGTTGACCGCATTCTCCAACTTTTCCTCGTCCAAATAGCCCTTGGCTGGATAAAATCCCTGTTCGTTTTGGTCGAATGTGATGCCGTCTTCGGATTTCCAGAGAATACCACCTCCTTTTTCTATAAGTCCATGATTATCTGTTGTTAATAAATAAAATGTATCTTCCATCATAAAGGCATATCCATCCTCTATGGGTTTTTCGTTTTTTGTAATGGGAAAAGGCATTTGTACATATGGGCCGTCTAAATTTTCTGCCACAGCGAGACCCATTTTTGCTTTTTCCGATTTAAAATAAAGGAAAAAACCACCATTTGGGTGCTGCAATAAGGCAGGATTATTGACCCCATTGCTTGCGTTGTAATTCCAATAATCCGGATTTTTTGGAACGTCCAGGATCAATCCATCGTGGTTGACTTTTTTCCACGGCCCATAAGGAGAATCCGAAATGGCCATTCCTATTTTTTGATTGGAAGGATGTGGTGGTTGGCGGTAATTATTGTTTCCAATATAAAGCAGTATGTATTTGTCGTTTATTTTATGAATCGCCGGATTATGTATGCCATAGCGGTCCCAAGTGTCCAATCCCGTGCCTTTTAGGGCCACATCCGAAAAAGTAAAAGGCCCTTCCGGGCTTGCGCCGACATAATGGGCAATCTCACTATGTGAACGCCACCCCGGATTTACCGTATTTCCCGGCCACCGTGCCGCAAAAAGATGGATCTTACCATCATCACCCAGAACAGGTGATGTTCCCCAGATTACATACCCAGGTTCTTCAATGGCGACCCCAACGTATTCCCAGCAATCGGCAAAGGTTTGTTCATTTGAGTTAAAATGCCTCGTGTCCGCTACTAATTTATAAGCTTTAAAGATTCGATGACCATGTGTTACCAATCCCGAAGGCGTTAAATGGGTAACATCCGCCTTTGGCAGGCCGTGCATGGTCGTATAGATACTATTGGTATCCCTTTGAGCGATTTTTTGCTGGGCTTCAAGAACAATTGGCCGCTCCACAACAAAATAGTGTTGCTCATCTACCCCCAAAATCACCTTAAGGGCCTCGTTTTTCACTACTTCAGACCGTAAATGGGCGATCAGTTGGCTTAAATTTTTTTCATAATTTTTGGCTGCTTCATCCTCTCCGACATCCGTTTCGCCCTGTATCCAAATAAAGCCCCTGATGTTAACCTTATGCCCACGCTGCTTCAGATTTTCAACGGCTTTTTTTAAATCTGTGACCATGGCATCATAGATGCCCCCTTCTCCGGGTGATTTCCAATCCCTTTTCAGTCCGGTTCCACCCTGGGTATATTTGAAAATGGCAGGATGGTACCCGGCTTTCTTCAATTCCCGGCCGAAGCTCACCTCCGGGCCAAAGTGGCCAGCAGGAAACCTCCCTTTTTGGGCTTGCATGGGTATCCAATCCCCATTCGAACTTTCTTTGCCCGATACAGTGTAGTTTAATAAAATGGCATTATCCAATGCTTCTTCATCATTTGGGTATTCCCTTGCATCACCCATATATCCCTGCGCATTGGATTGTCCGGCCCAGATAAAAAGATCAACGGTTTCCTGGGCGGCAAGCCAGGAGGGAAGCATTAAAAAAAACAGCGCTAATTTAAGGGAGTTCATAGGTTATGTTTAGGGCAATTAAATGGGTGATTTTTGTGAGTTGTATACTTTTCTTTTAGGCAATTACTTGAATGGTAAGCAAAAATCAAGCAGCCAAGATACACTTGACTGCTTGAATTGCTTTTTATTTGAAAACTTATTTTAAATTTCAGGACTTATTCTTCTTCTACAATCCTGACTACCCAATCGTGTGTCGTTCCATCGGCTGACACAAGCTTGTAAATAAATTCTCGATCGGATAAATCGGTAATAATGCCAGCAACCGGAGAAAACCCAACCGGTTCTACCCGCATGCTTTGGTGATTAATGATGATACCGGCCCTGGTAAGGTCCGCAGATGCTGGTACGGTAACCGTAGCAGTGAAATTCTCCTCTTCAATCACCGCATTTCCGGTTGAAATAATGAGTCTTCTGCGCGCTGGTGTCAACTCACCATTCTCATAAAATTCCTGAAGCTCATGCTCATCTGCTTGCAATGTAAATATATTTACATTGGTGATAAAGGCAGTGTCTCCCCATTGTCCTTCATCAAAGTCAATCCTGGGTTCGCAGGCAGATAGTACCCCTCCAATTACCAGGATATATAGTATTAAAATATTCTTTTTCATATCATTCATTTTTTGAAAGTCAATTTAATTTAGAACCATCCGGGATTTTGTGTCAATTCATATCCGGCATCAGCGTATACTTCAATTTCATTTCTGGGAATAGGCGCCAAATACACCCTGCCCGGTTCAATGAAGAAGCCCTCTCCGGAAGATCTGAAATCCGGGTTTCGGAAAAATGGATTTATGTGCCCATCACTGAAGATGTCAAAGTCTTCACCCATCGTCAAGGCCCAAATACCCGTATTGCCAGCATTAACACCATCTGTCTCTAATTTTGACGGATCATTGTAATAATCAACAAACTCCTGGTAATGGGCACCTTTTGGTTTCCAATCATTGATCACCTGATGAAAGATGGCCCATCTTTTCAAGTCATTTTGCCGGTGTCCTTCAAAAGCAAGTTCTACCAATCGTTCTCTCCGGATCTCATTCACAATATTTGATTCGGAAGGCTCAAAGCCCTCTTCTGCCGAATACGTTATGGGCCAGGAATTTACCTCAGCCAGCGACAGGGGTGCCATTCCTACTCTTTCACGAAGTAGGTTCACTGTTTTGTCTAAATCGCTTTGATTGATCGTACCCAATATGGCTTTTGCTTCTGCCAAAGCCAACAATCCTTCTGCGTAGCGTATCAGTACCTCATCGGTAGAGCCATTTCGCCATTCATTATTATCTAAAATAGCACCTTTCCACCTGCGGAGGCCCGTTGAGGTATAATTTGCGGAGAAAACATTGTTAAGCTGGGGATATCGTAATGGCAGCGGGGTGGGTGTGTTCCCGTAACCTTGTATTTGCTGGTGAGGTCCTCTGTCAGGAGTCCAGACTGACTGTCTGAAGCGCGGATCGAGGTTTTCTCCCAGATTATTCAAACTTGCATAGTCTATGGGCAAGGAAGATAGTTCTTGAGGCATCCCTTCTTTATCCAGGTAACTGCCGACCAATTTCCAGGTTAGTGCCTGTGCATTATCTACTACCAAATCGTAGAAGTTATGTCCCACAATTTCATTCACATCGTAGATGCGGTATAGAAACACGCCCGCGGATGATGAAGCATCCTGCTGGGAAAACAGTTGATTATAGGCCTCATTAAAGGGACCTCCGTTGGTAAATAAATTGCTGCCCTGATGGTCAATCACTTGTTGTATGGTAGGTTCTACCATTTGCAGAAATTCACTACCATCCTGGCCTTCGACGGCAAAGGGAGTGTTCTTAGATCCGTGGTAACGCTCCCAGGTTCCTTCAAATAAAGCTGTCCGGGCTTTCATTACCAGGGCAGCTTCTTTGGTTACCCGCCCGGAGGTTGCGAAAGTTGAATTTTTCCAACCCAGGTTAACAATCGCAGAGTCCAGATCCTGGATGATAAATTCCGCTACCTCGTATCTGGAGTCTCTCGCTTTATATAGCCTTTCGCTATCTGTATCCAGTACTTCTGTGTAAATGGGAACATCTCCATACCGCTCCAACATGTTCAAATAGACCCAGGCCCTGAAAAAATAGGCTTCTCCTGTATATTGATTGGATTCAATACTTACATCAACGCGCCTTGCGTTATTTATCAAATAATTAATTTGTCTAATCCAGTTGAAATTACCGTTCCAGCTACCATCTGTTGCCGGGGCCTGCCCGGAGGCTCCTCTTTGAAATAAAAAGCCGGAAGGACCGGTCCCCACCTGTATGTCAGTATTGGCATCTAAGAAATTATTTTGAGCACCATTGCCTTGTCCTTGAAAATGATATCTTGGTAAAAGCCTGTAAAAGCCATTTGCCATTACTTTTAAATCATTTGCAGAAGTAAAGTAGGTCGCATCGGTCATTGCGTCTAAGGGATACCTTTCCAGAAAATCCTCTACGCAGCTATAAAATGACATTGTAAATAGGATTAACAATGTCCTTATATATTTCAGATTAAATTTCATAGTTAATTTTTTTATATTAAATACCTACGTTTACACCAAAAGAGATTTGACGCTGTGGAGGATAACCATTTCCACCGTATCTGGACATTATTTCAGGTTCATACCTGAAATTTGACTTATAATAGATCATTCCCAGGTTTTCAGCACTGGTATAGATGTACACTTTTCTCAACTTCGCCCTGTCCAACAGCGATTTAGGCAGATTGTATCCCAGACGTAAATTTTGAACTCTTAAATGGGCCAGGTTTTCCACGTATTGGTCGTTTGCCCCATAGGTTTTGAAGGAGTGCCTGGGGAAATAATTGTCCGGTGTTTCGGGTGTCCAGGTACCCAACTCCCTGTGGCTTGTAAACCATTTTGAGTTCCAAATATTTACTCCGGCAGGAATGACGTGGAAATTATTGGTATAGGTAATCCATTTGGGTACACCGGTAAAGGTTACTGAAAGGTCAATGCCATTCCAGTTGGCCTGCAAATTCATCCCATACCGGTACCGCCCATAGTTGTACCCGGCCATGACCTGGTCACCTCTGGCATACCAGCGGCCTCCTTCTCCAGCATTGATCTGCCCATCCCCATTTAAATCTTTCATCATCAGATCTCCCGGGTAATACCAACCGCCTCCCTGAGGGACGTTTGCTTCCACATCGGCTACATTCTGTGCGACACCATTGGATTCGTACATCCATATCTGACCAAATACCTGTCCCGGAGTCCAGGTGCCATTTCGTTGTCCATTGACGTTTTCATCGTATTCTACCACATAACCGATGTAATCGGCAATATTAAATCGTGCAGAATAATTAATTGGTCTGCCAGCTAACCGGCCCGTATTTCTCCACTTCATCGAAAACTCCCAGCCTCTGGTCTCACTAACGGCGTTATTGATACTTGGCAAACCGGTTCCAATGGTTTCTGGTAAAATTTTAGCAGGGCCGGGTTGATTGTAAATGGTACGCTGGTACCAATCATAGGTCAACTCGAGCCTGTTTTCGATGGCCACTACATCCAAACCAAAGCCAAGCGTTTGCGGGGAAGACCAGGTCAAATCGGAACTGACCAATGGTGGCATAAAGACCATGTTTGGTTTTACTCCGCCAAGCAATACATCCCCATTCCCTATACCGGTACCCATGGTTGGAAGGTACAGGTAATTACCAGATCCAGGGTCGCCGGAAGAAGTATAGGCGGCTCTGATTTTGAAGGCATCTACTTTATTGATAGACCAGAAATTTTCCTTTGCTATATTCCATGCTCCCGAAACGGAGGGGAAAAAGGACCACCTGATGGCTGCCGGAAATTTTGAATGGGCATCATAGCGGCCATTAAATTCGATAAAGTATTTTTCCGCATAATTGTATGCCATCCTGCCAAAAACACCCTGTGTCGCCCAATGGGTTAACATATCATTTACAGTTGGGTTGGGATTAAAGGTGGTGCTGATACTGGGTACCGAATTGGTATACAAATCCCTACCAACCCCGGATAAACGAGAAAAATTATTGTACTCTTCCTGATAACCCACCAGGGCATTTATAGAATGCTTACCAATTTGCTTATTGTAATCAGCAACGATGTCTGCCGTGTGATAATTCGTGAAATTCATTTGTCGGATCACACTACTCTGCTGTGCAGATCTGGCGGAATTTCGGATGCTTCCATCGGCCTCTTCCACGAAAATCACAAACGTATTGCGTTCAAGATGAGAGGTAAGGTTTCTCCAGGTATAATTTCCCCGGATGTCAAGCCCTTCAAATGGCTTTAATGTAAAACCCCCGGTTAAGGTCGTTTCGTTTCTTTGATTGGTTTGGGTTCCGCCCTCCCCACGCAATGAGGGTCCACTGCTTAAAAAAGAAGGACTCCCATTCGGATTTAAATCGTTCCAATTTGGAAGCGATGCGGATGCGTTTGTCCAGATGTCGCCGTAATTAGGTCCTCCTCCCCGGTAATTTGGCGCTTGTTCATCTGTTCGTACATAATTCATACTCATCCGGAGGCTGAGCCAATCCGTAACATCTGAATTTACTTTTAAAAGGGCATTGTACCGATTCAGTCTGTCATCGGAACCTTTAATAAGCCCCATTGATTCATTGTAGCCAAGCCCTACGTAATACCCCGTATTGTTACTTCCTCCTGAAACGCTGGCATTATGCTGTTGACTTGGCACCACACTTTTATACATGATGTCAAACCAGTCACTATTGCCATTCATGTCCCAGTGTGCGCCATAGGTGCCATTTTCGGTTACTATGTTATTGGGGATTAATCCGGCACCATGGTCCCTCATTCGTTGGATGGCTTCTTCTGTATAAATAGGCGCTTGTAATGAGTTTCTGTATTGCTCATTTATTTTTTCGGCATATTCCCAGGAATTGGCCCATTGGGGCATTCCTATGGGCGATCCTATACTGTAATTACCGCTGTAATTGACTTGTATTTTTTCACCTTTTGAGCCTGATTTAGTGGTAATAAGAATTACTCCGGAAGGAGCTCTTGATCCATATATGGCAGAAGCAGCAGCATCTTTCAATACCGTCACCGATTCTACATCATTTGGATTGACATCGCTCATGGTACGCTCGATTCCGTCCACTAAAACAAGAGGACCGCCTTTCTGGCCAAATCCCGTATACCCACGAATGTTGAAATTTGACTCCTGCGCAGGTCCACCATTAACCGGGGTCACATACAAACCGGCAACAGCCCCTTGAAGTGCTTCTGATAACCTGTTAATAGGCCTGTTTTCGATCAAGTCGCTGCCTATTTGCTCCACGGCTGCAGTAAGGTGCGATTTCTTTTGGGTACCAAAACCAACCACTACCACCTCATCCATTTGAGCAACATCTTCAACGAGCGTGATTTCAAAATCAGTCTGGTTTCCCACTTCGATTTCCTGTGTGATAAATCCTAAAAAGGAAACCACAATAACCGCCTCTTCCGATACATCCAGCGAAAAGTTCCCATCGATATCGGTCGAGGTACCCGAAGTGGTGCCTTTTACAAGGATGGCTGCTCCTGGTATTGGGTTTCCTTCCTCATCCACTACTTTTCCTTCTATCAAAACAGCCGCAACTAGATTACCGGCAGTTTTCGTTTGAAGTGCATCGGCTTTGTCTTTTTCGTTGACCCCGAATGCTACCACCTCCTGGAATAGTAGCAACTGGATTGCCAGGCCATAAATGAAATACCGGGCCAGCATTGGGCCCTTCTTTAGTAATTTTACTAGCATAATTTTGTCTGTTAGGTTTATAATAATTGAATGCAGGGTCTTGTTAATCAGGTGTTTTATCTGACTGATATCAGGAATTTTCACCCTGCAACCATCCGGATTTCCCATCGGATTCTTATGAGGTGTTTGGGTTTTTTACTGCCATCGCTTAAAATTTATGTGTGATTCGATTGTATTTATAGGCTATTCAACACGTTGATCCTGGATTCTCCAGATTACTTTCCTTGGAATTTAATTTTTCAAAGAGGGGGTCCGGTTACCTGAGACGTTACTTTTTTTCATTTTACGTGGGTCACACCTGGCCCTGGATTTATAGATGAATGCTCACCCAAATAATTGATAGAGGATGCCCTAAAAAACACATAAACAGGCAATTGGAATTTACATAACTTAGGGCATCTGCCCCAATATTAGGAATATTAGGTCAAACGACCTAATGATTAATAAAATATAAATCACAAAATTTTGCGTATATGACTATTATTGGAAAAATCAATGGGAGAGGACCGTTTTTTCCTGTACAAAATCCTTGAAATCGGAACTTAAACCCGGTTCCTGAGGTGTTGTATACTTTCCTCCCACCACCTGAGCAGGAAATTTAAAATAGTCCTTTAAATGAGGAATGTATTCCAGCAAAATTGCCGGATGGCCAAGCGAAATATGATTAAAAAGCACCAGGTGCTGGTGAATCTGTCCCATATCCCCTACATGAGGCACTACCGGAATGGAATATTTCCTCGACAGTAGGCTGATCAGGAGAAATTCAGATACTCCGCCCACTCTAACGGCATCCACCTGATTAAAAGACATGCAGCCAGACTGTATAAAATTTTTGAACATTATTTTGTTGGGTACATGTTCTCCCAGGGCGATTGGAATCGGAACCTCCTTTGAAAGAGTAATATGGGCCTGAATATCATCGGGATGAGTAGGCTCTTCTATCCAGTAGGGATCAATTCCCATTAGCTTTTTACAGGTAGAAATGGCTTTTGGAAGGTTCCATTGCTGATTGGCATCCAGCATAATGGTCGCTTTTGCCCCTGCCGCCTTGCGAACCAGTTCTGCCCGGCGAATATCCCTGTCCTCCTCTATGGAGCCGACTTTCAATTTTATGGCTGTAAAGCCCTGATCAATCGATTTTTTAATATTGGTAGTTAACTGTTCATCGGAATAATTGAACCAGCCGATGGAAGTGTCATACCCCGGATAGCCGGTTTTAAGGATGCCCATCCGGCTACTTTTTCCAGCCACTTGTTTTTTCATTAGTTGAATGGCTTCCTCCTTTGACAGGATGTCTTCGTAATAGGAGAAATCCAGCGTATTGGCCAGTTCCTCCGGAGAAAGTTCTATCAGCAATTGCCAAAGGGGCTGGCACCTGGATTTAGCCCAAAGGTCAAAACAGGCATTTACCACCGAGGCCAATGCCAGGTGAATCACTCCCTTGTGTGGCCCCAGCCACCGGAGGTTGGGGTCGTCGGCCATCTTTTTGTACGTGGCTCCAAAATCAGCCATGAGCTCATTTAGTTCCCTACCTTCTACATGCCGTACCAAATAATCGATGGCGCTACATACCAGCTTGTTTCCGGCACCCAGGGTCAACGCCAGCCCGACTCCCTCCAGCTTGATATCGGTTTGTAATTTGCAAACAGCATAGGCATAAATGGGCGTAGAATGAACCGCATCCGAGCCGGCACCATTTTCCAAAGCAAACTGGACATCCTGCGATCTTCCGGTTTTAATATATATTGATTTCTTCATTCATTTTGCATGTTAAGGTTGCTGCAAGGTTTTGCTTCCTTAGCTAATAGCCCTGCAGCGAGTATATTCTTTTCAATTTCAATGTTATTCGAAAGTCAATCCATCCTGCGCATTTGATTCATACAGTTTTTCGACCAAACGCATGGTTTGGAAGGCATCTTCCACCGCAGTGGGAAGCGCTTCCGAAGGGGTTTTGAAGTGCTGCTGCAAGGTTGCCATGGGGCCAATAAATGCATCTGGAAACCAATCTCCGGTCAATAGAAGCTCCTGCCAGCCCTTTTCTTTGGCTTTTTTGCTGTAATATTCAAATGTCGAAGGCCTGCCTTTTGGATAATCGAAGGAAACCCCGATTTGTATCTTAATTGCACCCTGGGTTCCTTCTATCTTAAGGTAAGATTCCTGGTGTTTCGGTCCGTAATCGTGGCCATGATTGGTAAGGATACGAGCTTGTTTAAAGTGATCATAGTCCAGAACGATGGTGCTTCTGGTAGCCGCCAAGGAGCTATTATTCGGGTGTTTTATCGTATTGGCATATACCTGAGCAGGATTACCCAAAAAGTCCCTGACCGTATCCACGTAATGGATGCTATGATATAAAATTTCCAACCTTGGTTTGTTTTTCAGGAATTCCCATAATTCCCAGGGGGTATACACACACACTTTAAACTCCATGTCAAACACTTCCCCGATCAGCCCCTGACGAATCACATCTTTAGCCGCTAACATAAATGGGGCATGCCTAAGTTGAAAATTGACTGCCGCCACCAGCGACTTTTTTCGGCAGAGCTCCCTTATTTTGCTGGCCTCTTTCAGGTTCTCCCCCATGGGTTTCTGTATCAACACCGCCGATCCATCGGGTAATCGCCCTAAAATTTCAAGGATTTGGTCGGCGGGAAGAGCCAGATCGAATACAGCTCCAACTTCCCGGGCCTTTCGGATTAGCAAATCCAGGGAATCAAATGCACCCTGCACCATACCAACCGATTCCGCCAGGGATTCAGCTTTGCCAGGAGATACATCATAGATACCAGCGACCGGGAATTTTGCCATGGCGTAGGCAGGGAGATGGGCATCGCGCACAATGCCGCCTGCTCCTATGATGACAATCGGAAGCGGGTTCTCAGGAATTACCGGGCGTTGGTTAAATTGCATTTCTTCGTATAAAATTATTTTTTTCAGCTACAGGATTTATTTTCTTATTTAATAGAAAGTCCAGTACAAGACCAACATGGTGAGTATTAAACCGACACTCAGCCAATTAACAAGGGTGGAAGGACTGCGAACTTTTAAGTAAAACCCAGGGAAAATGACCTGGTCTTTTTTATCAAAATAGGAAATAGCGGCATAGAGCAAGGAAGAGAAAATGAAGAACAGATAGGTTTGCTTTAGCCAGTTGATACCCAGCCCCTCAGGACTGGATATGTAATTTGAAATTCCTCCGATGGGCAGGTACTTTTCCACAATAAATACCGAAGCAGCGAACAAACTGCCGATCAAAAGCGTGTAGAACGCCGCATTTGCCGTTCCTCTGGAAGATAGTATTCCCAACAGGAAAACGGCTACGATCGACGGAGCAAGTATGGAAAACATTTGGTTGATCAATTCAAATATAGTTCCCAAATTCCCCAGGAAAGGGGACCAAATCACAGCAGAAAGTAAGACCACCACGCCCGTCACCCTTCCGATAAAGATTTTTCTCCTATCAGGTAGGTTGGGTTTTAGTTTATTGAATACGTCATAAACAATCAGCGTGGAGCAACTATTGATAGCCGCAGCCACACTGCTCATAACTGCAGCCAGGAGTGCCGCCACCATGAGCCCTTTCAGTCCGATCGGCATTAATTGGGTTATCATTACCGGCAGGACACTTTTGGTGTCATTTCCTATTTCTTGCCGAAACAAAGCAAAGGCTAAAATCCCCGGAATAACCATGATGAATACGGGTAGGATTTTTAGGAATCCGGCAAATAAAGCGCCTAGCTTGGCCTGCTTTTCCGAACGGGCACCCAAGACGCGCTGCACAATGGTCTGATCCGTGCACCAATACCAGAGGCCCAAAATCAGGTGTCCAAACAGCATGTCGGTAAAAGAAAACCCCGTTTTGGCCGTATCAAAACTTACAATTTTCAAGCGATCCGGGTCCACGGCTACTTTAAGTTCCTCATAGGACGTAATGCCGATTTCCGGCAGGCGGTAGATGGCCAATAGGGTAATGGTAAATGAACCGGCAATCAAAATGACTGTCTGAACCGCTTCCGTAATCACAACGGAAGTCAAGCCCCCAACAATCGTATATACCCCCGTCGCCAGGGCTATGATGACAATTGAAACCGGAATACTGATTCCGAATACATTTTCAAATACGACGGCTCCGGCATATAAACTTACCCCAATGTGCATAAAGAGTGCCGCAAGGATGCTGAATATGGCCAACACCACCCGGGATCGGGAATCATAGCGTTTTTCCAGAAACTGGGGTAGGGTAGTGATTTTGGTACGCAGGTAAAAGGGAATGAATACAAAGGCAAGGATGAGGAGTTCAATTCCGGAGAACCACTCAAAATTTCCCCAAAGAATGCCATCCGTAAACCCGGATTCGGCCAGACCTACCAGGTGTACGGTAGAAATATTGGAGGCAAAGAGGGAGGCGCCGATTACTGCCCATGACAATGATTTGCCCGCTAAAAAATAGCCCTCGCTCGTTTGTTTCTTTTTCCGAACGGAAAAAAGCCCGATACCGACGATGCCTAGCAGGTAGCCTACGATTACCAAAAGATCTACTAATTCCATTGAATTCATAGCATACAGTTTGTTCCACGGAGCAACCTATACCTGAGTAGAAAGCTGGTGGATGAATTTATCTTCCGAGCTCCCGATCTGGTAAATAGGCCATATCTTTCAAAAGGCCATTCGGATGCATACCTGCATATTTTTTTAAAACTAATCCGGCCAAAAATATACAATCTAGGGCAAAAGACCTAAATATATTTTTATATTCTCCTGCAGGGAGAAGCCTGAAGAAGCAGGTTTGGTGGGACAAACGAGTATGGGTAAAATGGATTTTGGGGGTAGTTTGGATGCGTACATGACACAATCGACCTTCCCGATAAGCAAGAAGAGATTACGGAATTAGTAAAAAAAAACTAAAATATCGTTAGGGAAAATATCCATTGAGTTAGGTATTCACTTTTCAACGGTAAGGTGGCACATCAATGTGCTAAAGGAAAAAGGGGTGTTGGAGAGAGTAGGGGGAGATCGTAGTATGGAATAGTTCTGTCAAACATAATCAACTACAAGGGTAAATTTATTGATTTTTTACGCTCATCGGGAAAAAGGAGGAAAATTTTACACTCATTTCTGCAATGAAATTTTGGCTTCCCATCCAGATGACATGAATGAATATCATATCCCAATCCATCACCCGCTTCTCGTGATGAATGTTTGATCTTTTTGGACTTCTGCTCTGACAAGCTCACAAAGGCTCAGATAGTGCCAGCTATTTGTGGTCCTCCCCGCTGCGGATAGTCGGGGTATGCTACTTTTTCAGTAATCCTTCAATATTCCAATTTTATCCAAAAATTTCTTTCAGGATTATTCGTCCCAGGCAAAGGATGCAACGACCGGATAGTGATCGGACAGCCTGTCCGGTGTTCCGGTGTTGATTACCTGGGCATCGGTACAGCGAAATTCGAAAAAGGGGCTGACCAGGATGTAATCAATGCGCTGCCGGTAGCCGGCCCGTTCTTCGGGGGAAAAATCCTGCGTGATCAAGGGCGTAGGGAAGGAGGATTTCCGCTTTTCTTCCGTATGGATTTGGACCACGTCGATCAGGGGAAGGGATAAAAACCGGGACATGACGCTGTAGTCAAAGCTGCCGTTACGTAGTGTCTGGAAGGCTTCCGCGCCCTTTTCTGCGAATCGTAGGCTATCCCCTTCCTGATTGCGGTGAAGGGTTTCCGGATGGGCAAGATCAAATCCGGCGTCAAAGGGGGAATGGGCGTTGTAATCACCGATAACCATGTATTTGTCCTGCTGGTTTTTGACCAGTACATTTTCGATATAGGTTGAAACAATCTCTGCTTCCGATCGCCGGAATTGCCAATCCTGGGGGCTGAGGTGCACCACCAGAAAGTCGATGTCGCGGGTTTTGGCGTGCAGCATCCCGTGCCAGAATCCTCCCAGCAGGCGGCTTTTGAGTTCCAGTGGTGTCTTTGAAGTAATGCCTATCGGATACCCGTCTTCCTTTAAAAGCAGGGAATAGGGGTGTCCCCATTCAAGAGCCATCTGCTCAAGTTTCTCCGGGGTAAAGGCATTGAGCTCCTGAAAGCCGATGACGTCCGCATCCTGTTCTTTCAACCATTGAACCATGGCCTTTTCCCGTTCCAGGTCTTTCCCCCAGTCAAATCCATTCCAGATATTGTAGGTGATGACTTTGAGGGATTGATTTTGGGCGGATGCGTTTCCCTGAAGAAAAACGAGCGTTGCCAGGATAAGAAAAAGCCGGTTCATTCGATGGAGATTTGGTTGGTTAAATATAGCAAGTTTTCAGCGGAAGCTCCTAACGGAGCGTGTTTCAACCATTGTCTGCAAAAAGCTGACCCTTTATTTGGTTTTGAGGGTGATTAAAATGAATTGTCCCGTTTTTACCGAATTGAAATAGGCTCCTGCATTGTTCCTTGCGTTTGTCTAGCCTTAAATTGCAAAAAAAATCAAAGTCTGGTGTTCACGACACTGTTATACATGGATCCAAAGCTATAGGCGACTCCAAATGTTACCGAGACTCCATAGTTGGTAGCCAGCTGACGCTGCTGCAACAAAATGTCTTCTACTGATATATCTCCAGCAGGCAGGGATAACTGGTCCCGCACGATGTCAAATTCAGACCTTAAGTTGACCGACAACCCTTTATAGATTCTCCAGGAAAGGTCACTTTCAAAAGAAAGCCGGTTTTTGCTCATATCATGTAAGAACTGAGATCCTTCAAGCTCTACCCTTAACGAACCCCATGGTTGTCGGATTCTCACTCCAAATTCCAGTGCATGATTGGGAAGGGTTTCTGCAAGTTTTCCAAATACGGTTTCTTCCATATAACTTCGCTTGTCAAATCCTGCGCTGTAGGCAAGGGTAACTTCCTTTCGAAGCGCTTCTTCATAAGGATAAAAACTGTATTCAATAGCGGGCCTTACTGAGATTCCGAAGTCAATATTTCCATAAGTCGAAGAAATCATGGTGTTGAACAAACCTACCGACCAATGGGAATTGATACTTTTTACCGCGCGCCCATAAAATCCATTCCGGTGAAGGATACTCTGGAATTCTTCCTCGTTTCTAATGAAATTTATTCGATTATAATTGAAATAGGGACGAAGGCGAATTCGCCAATTTTCGGTAATATGATCCGCAGAAAAACCGTATCTCAGGTCAAGAGCACTTTTACTTGTTTCTTTTTCAAAGTTGATGCCTCCATAAATCTCAAAAATCCAGTTGTTCCAGTTATCCTTTTCAGGTGCCTGCTGAAATTCCACGTCAGAAATAGAAACAACAAGCTTCTCAGCTATGGAAGTGTGGGCCACATAAGGTACTAGACCTAATTTTATAATGGAATTCAGTCCTTTTCTTTCTTCATCTCTGGTAGAAGTTTGGAGAGAGTTGTATGTCAATTTGTTGTTGATTCCTTCAAATTCACCTTTTCCTATAAATGAAAGAGAGAAAGCACGTCCACCGCTGCCGGTACCTTGAGAATTTATAAAAAGATGTACTTGTCCTAAGGTCGGATCTCTAACGTATTTGACAAAATCAATCTGCTGTCGGATAAAGTTGTCGTCGCAGCCTCGGCAATCCAAAAACACTGAAATAAAATCCTGACTCCGTATTTCCAGGGTTTTTATACCTGATGAATCATTTTCTGAAGCATCTATAATGGTCTGGGAAGCAAGTGTGCCACTAAAGATCAAAAAAACGGTTGCGATTACTAATGTTTTATTCATAAGGGAATTGGTACTTGGGAAATTAATCAAACTTCTAAGCTGGTGATAATTTGTCTACTAGAGGGGGCGAAAGGGTATTTTTAAAAAGCGGATTACTCTCTCTGGAATTTTTAGTCTATTGGGTGTATAAAAGGGTTAAGTCGATTTTATAGTTCAACTAAAAACTGTTTTTAAAAAGGTTTAATGAAATTAGTCCAAATTTTAAATAGAAAACCCATTCTCAAAGGCTTTTTCTTCGGAATTCATTGTCTTAAAAAAAATCCCTGCTATTAACCTGGTAGCAGTGTGTAAATGGAAAAGCGGCCGATGTAGTCAGAAAGGACGATTTAATCAGCTATTTTTCGTTAATGGTTCCAGTTAGCCAGTGAGTCATAAACCTTACCCCTTCCTCCACTATCGCCTCATGACCGCCCTCGTGTAAAACCAATGCTATTTTTTCGGGGATTTTTAGGAGTTGGTAGTGAAGCGCTGCGTCTTCATACTCCTCGACTACCTGTGGCCAATGCGCTATATTGTCTTGCTTTCCGTGTTGTATCATCAAAGGCCGGGGAGCGATCAGGGAAACAAGGTCGTCATCGGAAAACTCCGTCAACCAGCCGTTGAAAAAGGCATGCTCTTCCCGGGGTGAAAAACTCGAATAGCGCTCATCCGGCACCGCCATCTTATTTCTTCGTTGATTGAACCAGGCCGAAATCACACCCACTTTGATCCGGGACTCCAGGGGCATCCAGAATAGGGTAGCCATCCCGCCCAGAGAGACGCCCCACATCCCGACGCGCGCTTCGTCTAGGCGCGGGTCCGCAAGTACAGCATCCAATAAATGCTGCACCCGAACCAATTCTATTCCTGGCAAACTGGTGCCCGCGAGGCGAGCGTAACGTTCCACATTATTTCGTCGCTCTACCGAGCGTAGATTCATCGGCAACAGTACCGCAAACCCGGCATCGAGCAGTCCTTTGGCGTATTCGTTGTAGGCCCCGGCGGTAAAAGGTGTTTCCGGAGTGCTCCCAATGCCGTGTTGCACAATGATCAGCGGTACCGGCCGCTGTTCGCTTGCCCCTTCCGGAAAGGCGAGTACCGCTTCCGCTGTCAGCATGCCCAGGGGAAGGGTGAGCCATTCGGCTTGTACTTGTCCCAGGGGGTAGGGTTTGGTTTCGAGCGGTCCGGTCTTGAAGAGTACCGGAGGGCTCAGCACTTCTTCCCATCGCCTGCGGTTGGGACTGACGCTTCGTTCAAGGGCCGCAGAGCTGCTGTAATCCCGGTTCCACTGCTTGGCCGCACGGGCTTTGTATTCTTCTACTAGAAAATGGCGCAGGTAATTTTCGAGTTGCTGTTGGTAGGCATCCGTACGGGCGGATTCCCGTTCAGGAGAGATCAGGTATTTGTTTTGGCCCACCGCATTCAAGGCAGCTGTCAGTAAAACAAAAATTAGGATAAAATGGGGCTTGCAATAAATCTTTGACATAATAACCTATTAGTTTGAGTTGTCTAATATACCAAAAAATTTAAAATAGGTTACCCCGGCGGTATTTGCCCGATAAGTCCTGCAAGTCAGGTAAAAGATCCGGAGCCAGGTCGGGTATTTATCTTCGCAGAGTGAAATTCATCCATTCTTTTCGAAGAATAATAGCTATTTGCCGAAGCAAGCCTCTTGCCATCTCCATCTGCCGAATGGCATACTTAGCAATCCCTCGGCCAAAAGCAGACTTCTGGCAACGCTGTAGGAAACGCTTAAGGTTTCTATACCAATTTGATTTCAAACCCTAAACCCATCTTTGGTGTAATGGTATTTTTCCAGTATATTGACATCGGAATTAGTGGGTAAATAAAGTCTAAAATTAATTAGTTTTAGGGAAATTTGGGAAAGCAAAGAAGAGAATTCCCAAGAGGTTAACGCGTCCATAATTTTGGCCCGTTGACGCTGATTTTAAAAAAATTAGTATTAATGAATAGAAATAGCCTTCAAGAATTGTCTCGATTAAGGATAAGGGAAGGAAAAATCCTGTTGGATAATCAATTCTATGATGGAGCTTATTATTTATGCGGATATAGCGTGGAATGTGCGTTAAAGGCATGTATTGCTAAAAAAACAAAACAATATGATTTCCCTGATAAAAAGGTTGTTATTGAAAGTCATACCCATGAAATAATTAAGCTTGTAAAAATTGCGGGATTGGAAATAGATCTGAGGAATAGATTAATTGATCCCAATTTTCAATTAAATTGGACCCTCGTAAAAGATTGGTCCGAAATTAGCCGGTATAGAAGAAATTCAGAATTGGAAGCTTTGGATTTATATTCAGCTATTACAACCAAAAAACATGGAATAATGACATGGATAAAAAAACATTGGTAAATATCGATATTGAGGAGGGAAAGAAGGTACTTGAGGCCTTGGACGATTCAAATCTGAGCATATCCAGTGCTTTTTGGTTTTTTTTAGATGATATAGAAGAATGGAGATTGTTTTTTGTGGCTCCCGATTTTGATTTAGTAGGGCCGAAAAAATTATATTCCAAAGTTCAAAAAATTTTACAGGATCATAAGAATGAAATTAATATACCATTAGAGGCCATTTCGCTAATTAGTCCAAAAGACCAATTAATTGGAATTTTGAAAATGGCAATAACCACAGGTCCAGGTATTTCAGGTATAAGGTTTAGTGGAAATGATATCAACGGAGTATTGATTAAAGATGCCTACATTTACCGGGTAAATTAAATATACAAGATTTAGCTACTGATCCCCGTAAGCTTTACGCATTTCTAATTCCATCCCATTTCTTTTTACTTTTTATTTATAACTAAATTCGTTTAGATTTACAGCGCATTCTTTTCCAGCTTAGCGGATCATCTATCAAAACTCAATTTAAAAACTTCCGGAAATTACAAGTTTGACTTGTTACTAATCCGCATTCGTTAGGCGATTAAAGGTGAATATAAATAGCCTGTAAAACTGTTTTTCGGGTCATTAAATTTGGTTATTCGGTTTATTAGTTCAAAATTCATTGTATGAAATTGAACCTTTCTGACTTCTGTCAGGCATGGAGGGGAGACAAGAGAGATCATAGCACACTTGAATGCCGACAGAACGGCATATGGCCATTAAAAACCCAAATATAATCATATGAAATTAATACGTTCAGAAAATTTGCTGATAATCAGCTTTTGGATAATCGGAATAGCTAGCGCAGCAGCTCAAAATCCGGAATTTCCCTGGCCGGAGGGTAAAAAAATGGCCATTAGTTTAAGTTTTGATGATGCGCGGGCCAGTAATCCCAGTCCAGGGGCCGCCTTATTGGATGAGTATGGGGTAAAGGCTACTTTTTATGTGGTTCCTGCTAGCATGGAGCGGGATATTCCGGGCTGGAAAGAGGTGGTTGCCTCGGGACATGAAATCGGGAATCATTCGCTTTATCATCCCTGCAGTGGCAATTTTGTCTGGTCCCGAAATAAGGCACTTGAAGATTACACCCTGGAACGTATGCGAAAGGAATTGATGGCAGCAAACGAGGAAGTTGAGCGGCTATTGGGCGTAAGACCGGAAGTTTTTGCCTACCCTTGCGGACTTACGTACGTTGGTAAAGGAGAACGTACCCAAAGTTATGTGCCCCTGATCTCAGAACTGTTCCTTTCGGGAAGGGGCTGGAGGGACGAAGCCCCGGTGGATCCCTATTATGTAGATATGGCCCAACTTACCGGTATGGAGATGGACAACAAGTCTTTTGAAGAAATTTTGCCCTTGATAGAAGCAGCGGCTGAAAATCGCCAATGGTTGGTGTTGGCCGGGCATGAGACCAATACGGAGGGCAATCAAACCACGTACCTCAGCATGCTAAGAAAGCTTTGTACCTATGCCAATGATCCGGTAAACGGTATCTGGATCGCCCCGGTGGGAACTGTTGCCAAATACGTTCAGGAAAAGCGGACCGCCATGAAGGATAATTTAAATATTCCCGGAATTTCACAGCCTTCAGCAAATGGAACCGTCTACCTTACAGCGGAAAAGGGCAAAGGCATAGGACCGGATATCCAATACATGCCCGAGTGGAATGCCTTTGGTTGGTTTACGGCAAAGGACCGGGTGGAATGGGACCTGGATCTCCCTAAGAAAGGTACCTATGAAGTCTGGATGGAGTGGTCTGTGTCCGATGAAGAAGCCGGGAAACCTTTCCTGCTTACCTCGGGCGATCAACGCATTGAAGGCATCGTAAAACCCTCCGGTTCTTGGGAGACCTTTCAAAAAACGAAGATAGGAGAGCTAGTATTGGAAGCGGATTTTAACCGGGTCATCGTGGCTTCCGGCGAGCAATTTGAAGAGGGAGCATTGATGGATTTAAAAGCCCTGAGGCTGGTGCCGGTTGGAAAATGATCAGAATATACCCATGATGCCAATCAACAAATGAGCAGGGAGTATTTAACCCGCAGGATGATCCGGGGAAAGTTTGCTCCTGTTTTATTTCTATTTACCGGCATCTTGAATAAATGCTAAAAAGGCCATAAAAAGGTTAGCCATACTTCTACAATAACCTCTTTAGGTCTAATAATCAGCATGTGTAATAGTGTCTGAATATCAAATTGTTGAATCGGTTTTTATCGTTAAATTTGTTTATTTGGTATTTTAGTTCAAAATTAGGCTTATGAAAAGTCTTCTTATTCTATTTTTAATAACACTTTCATTTTATTCCTGTAATCAGTCCTCATCCGGAACGGGAAAAGTGGAGGGATTGGAGGTTTCCATTGATACGGTCTTGATCGATACAGGAGAGGATTTTATCAACCTGCGTTCCGGGATTTATTTTTCGGGTCTCAGCAATGATGGCAAGTACCTTTTTAATTCTGGCGGGACAAGTCCCTACCTGGAAAGGATAAATCTGGAAACCTTGAAGTTTGAAGAAAAGATGGATTTTGACGAGGATGGGCCCAATGCATTTGGTGATTATGTGTATGGGGTAAGTTCTGATGTCAACAATAATTTAATCCTGACGAGTCATTTTTCCACAAGTATTTTCAACATTGAAAAGAAAAAACTGAAAGAGTATCTTTTAATAGGACGAAATTTTGAAGGGGATCAATTAGTAAAAGGCGAACAATTCACCTCGAAAATTATTCCTACCAAGGATTATAATATCATTTTTGGCTTGGTGGAGAATCATGATACCGGAGAAATATTTTTCGTTATCCTAAACGAGGAAACGGATGTTTTAAGAAAAGTAAAGCTAAATGGATTTGAGAAGGCAAAAGATTTTACGGTAAGATACCAGCAAGGAAGAGGAGCAACAGTCTCTCCCCAAAACACAGAAATTGTTCGATTGGGAAATAAACTCGTCATCACCAATCCCGTGTTTAGCAAAATCGCCGTATATGATTTAATCGAGGAAAACTTGAAATATTACCCCTGCCTACCAACCCTAACGGCGCCAGAAAAAGTAGGTGCCTATACCAGGGAGGTCAATTCAAGGGAAGAATTTAACTTTCGAAAAATAGAGATCGGGAAAGAGGTCACCTTTTTGCCCTTGATGAGCGATTCGACCAATAACCAGTATGTTAGAATTTCAATCTTAGGTCTACCGAAGATGAATGACAAAGGCCTGCCGGAAATGAATGACCACAACGTATTTATTAGTATTCTTAATGATGCTTTTGAAGTGATCAAAGAGGCAGCGGTAGCAGAGGGTATTGGTAAACTTTTTTCGACGCCCATTCCCCAAAAACCATTTTTTAAGGATGGAAAGGTGTGGCTCTATTTAAATGTCCATGATGAATTGGCATTTGTACGGTTGGACCTGAATGGATAGGTGTCTTTTACCCCATCCTTCATTTTAATAGTTATATAAAAAGATAGGGTCATTTTAAACTGTCGTGGCGGAAAAAGCAGAAGACAACCTATGGCCGCAACGTATGCGACCACAAAGTGCCTGTTTCCCCTAAATAGGGTCTGAAAAACTCAAAAACCACAAAGCCAGCCCAGAAAGCTCTCTGGGCTGGCTTTGTGGTTTCAGGTTTTCCAGAATATGGATTATTATGTTCTTGATGGTGTATTTCAGCTCCCTCCACGCTGAAAAACTCAGGCACGGGAGCGCCATCCCGGCCAATTTGACCAGGTTGAGTACTAGGATGATGGAGGCGATCCATGATTGGCTGGTGTTTTTGAGCCTTGCCCTGATCCGGTTCATACCGTATCCGTTTTTAGTAAGTCCAAACTTGCCCGCTATCGGATTCCTTTCTCCGGGTCCTACGTGGTTTTCCACTGCCCTTGCCGAGGGCTTTCCCAGGGGCTTGGCCGCCAGTTTGAGGTTGTTTGTTATAGGAACTGTACCCATGAAAGTACTGAAGATACATGTTTTCAGTAATCTGGGCGACGGTTTCCCGATCATCCAGATTGAGCATATGTTTGATAATTATTGCGCCGATCAGGATTCTAACCTCATCGGTAGTCCACTTGCATGCATCCGATGAACCGTTTGATCAATACTTTCAGGTACCAAGAGCGCAGCAACTAAAACTTAGATTCTGGTGGCCAATTGGGGTTTTCTGTTTCGTCTTCTCCGATTGCGCCAGTCAGATGTGGCCATAAGACCTCCGGAGTATCTTTGGAGGGGATGCTGACCTCTACGACAAAATTCTCATGGGGTGTCTGCCTGATCTCCTCCAGTATGGTCCGTAGCTCATCGACCGTACCTGCTTTTCTGCCAATACCACCCATCGCATCGGGTATTTTGCTGTAGTTCCACCGTGGAATTTCGTTGTACGAATAGTTCGCATCCAACAAGTTATCGGAATAATCGACCGGAGGCTTTCGAAAGGGGTTGGGGTTCACCAGGTATTGTTCGATCCCGTAAATCCCATTCACCAATACGAACACGACGGTGTTTTGACCATTCGCATGGTGTTCTGCGACCGCTTGGCAGGTCTCATGAAAGGCACCATCTCCCACCGCTACCATCACGCGCTTGTTGGGCACGGCAAACTTTACCCCCGTAGCCGCTGCTACGGAGTAGCCGATCGCCAACCAGGCAGCCTGGGCCACAAAGCCGTTTCTCTCAGGAATGGTTACCCCTTGTGCCCCGATCAAGGGAAATCCAGCATCTACTACAAGAACGGTGTCTTTCTCTTGTTTGATGTAGGTCTCCAATTCTTTGAAAAACGGTGTATAGCCCATATCCTTATCGCTCGTCTCAACCAGAGCCAGCCGCTTTAGCGCTGGATGAATGCCCTTCAAATTCAAATTAGGAGCGGTTTTAAATGCCTCAGTAAGCGCTACGATAAACGTTTTTAAATCCACCAATGGGAAAAATTCCGAACCTACAAACACCCCATCGTGTGCTGCCATAATAGTTCTGTCACTTCTGATATTTTGGTTTTCCGTGTCCTTGCCAATGGTCCAGGCACCGATGCCGATGATCACGCCGTCATCGCCGACCAGTTTATTGATTTGATCTTTTGTTAAGGTAACACAGCCGTCAAAAAACGGATTATCTTCAGAGATGCATGACTTGCCTAATGCTGAGGTAACAAAGTGAATCCGCTCATTAGGCTGGGCATGTTGGTCATTGGTTACTTCAAGAAGCTCCAGGAATTCTTCTTGCAAGTCCAGGCGTTGCAACTCAATTCCAGCCCAGAAGATGGATTTTGGCCTGCTCCTGATCAACTTCATGGCAGCTTCTATGGCATTGCTTGCTTCATTTACGGTCACGATACGTCCTTTTCCAGAGCTTAATGATCCCTCCGGCGCTTTACACCTCGCACGCCATACGTCTTCCGTCACTTCCAGGTAAACGGGTCGGCCGTGGGTAAGCAATGCTGTTAGTACCGAGTCTATTTGATAGGGTGCCTGGGCAGCATTGGTGATGCGCTCAGCTGCCACCGTAATCGGCCTAAACATATGGATGTCGATAAATTCGTAGCCGGTAGTATGCGAATACAGAAGCCCCACATTTTTTTCATTGCTGTCTTCCTTATTCGTAGGCGCTCCGTTGATCATCAAGATCGGTACTTTTTCTACGAAGCTTCCTGCAATCGTATTGAGCCCGGTGAAGGGGCCTACACTATAGGTCACATATACGGCGCTTGGCTTTCCTTTGACGCGAGCGTAGCCATCGGCAGCAAACCCTGCAGTAATCTCATTGGAGTTATTGATTATTTTAATTGGAGAATTCGTATCGGAAAGAATGGTGTCGAGCAATGGTGCGGTATAATTTCCGGCCACACCAAACATATACGCTATTCCAAGTTCCTCCATACGGGATTTTAGGTAACCCGCCACTGTCATTTCGGTTTTCATGTCAATGATTTGGTTATAAGGTGATAAAAATGATACTGTCCCAGAAACCAGCCATTCTTCTTGATCTGAATCCGGTCGGCTACCACGCGCGATCCGGGAATCAGGAAATGATCGGTTACTGGGACCGTTTCATCCTGCTTAGGGTAAGTCGTAATGCGTCAATGTAATGCCATGCGAAACGCCATCTGCTTTGAGGCTTTGCCGAACATTCTCGCGTGCTTTTGCCGGAGCGATTTCTTTGAACTCCTGAAAATTTGGATCGATATACGCTTTTATTTGCTCAAGGCTGTTCTTTTTGTAGAAACTACTGACGGCTTCTTCGGGGGTCTTCCCGGTTTTCTCCTGGAATACCTCGCTGTACGCATTCAATCCCCATTTTTTCAGCATGAGGTTGGCCGAACGCAGCGAACCTTCTACCCAACCCTGGTAATCTGAATAGGCTTCATTGCAGGTATATACATTCGGTAAGGGTTCCGTGAGTAGTTCCTGCGTTTTATCGTCTTCTGCGTGCAAAGCCCATTGGTGCACACCGTATCCAAATCTTTCGCTGGCTTCTTTATCGATAACGGTACTTCCGGCCCAAATACGGGCACTGGTCAAGACAGGCTGAGGAATGTAGGTCACATTGAACACTTTCTTGAAAAACTCAGTTGCCTTTTCTACCACCTTCTGGGAAGCGGCAAAGACTACCTGATTCTCTTTATCGTTTTCTTTCTCCTGCATAGCCGAAGTGAAAAGCGGTCCATTTTTTTGCAAGGCCAACCAGAAATTGATATTCATGTAATCGCAGTAAATGGTCAGCGCAGCCGGTTTCTGAGATTTCCGCTGATTGATTTCATCTACCTTTTTCTGAATATCTTCTGGAATCGGTTGATTGTGCTCGCGCATGTATTGCTGATATTCCAGGGCAGCAGCTAACGCATCATCCACCGCATAGAATGGATAAATGGAACCAACAGGTAAATCGGCAAAATTAGGTCCGAATTCGACCGCTCCTTTTTCTACCAGCGTCTCGTTACACCACCAGGCTTTTGGGTAATACAAATTGATCTTGAGTAAGGGCTGGTTAGTGGCAGTTTGAAGCGTGTTCCACAATTCATCCGATTTGCTTTTGTCCAGTACATTGAACGTATTGGATCGGATGAATAGCGTCTCCAGTGCCAGCCTGGGTAGTGCTAGAATCACCTTTGCTCCCTGTATTTGCCCCCTTTTTTCTTCCTTACCTTGTTTATTGGTGATCGTGTAATCGAGCTGATAGCCCTCCTCGCTGGATTCGTTCAGACTGGTAACGGTGGTGTTCAGGAATATGGACTTTTTGCCTATTTGGGCTGCAAGGGCATTAGGCAGCGTGCTGAAGCCTTCACTCAAGGTGCGAAATTGTGGATCGGCTGGAAATTCTTTCAGCAATTGGTAGGCAACTCCGCCGTTCATTTGAGAAAGGAATGTGCCATTGAATCCGGATGATTGATACACCATGGTAATGGCTTCATTGCTGTAGCCCATGGCAGCAAAAAGATTCCATAACGACCAGTCCTTCATGGTCAGCCCCTCCCATTGGCAGCCGATGCGGAAGTCTTGCCAATAGGCTGGCCCCTTGCGATCTTCGGCTTTTGGGTATTTGGCTGTAAAATCCGGATTGGCAGCCAATATCTGATTATAGACGCTATTGATAATCTCTGAGGGGCTCAGGGCAATTTCCTGCTCGGTAAGATTGTACAGTTGTGGCCAAGTATTGTTCGCTTCCTTTTGTTTAAAAGGAATCCCTCTGAAGTATAATCTATTGTTTCCGCCACTTTGCATGGGAAAAGGAACGATCTGCCTGGCGATAAGCTCGTTTCCCGGATTGGGTTCGCCGCTCTCATCAGCAGTTGGCAGGGTCATAAACAGTGCCATCAGGTTATCCATACTGTCAAACGTAAAGCGCATGCCGCCTTCTTCCTCTTTGACAGTGGCCCCCTCAAATTGGATCAGGTCCGAGTCTAGTCTTCCTCCGGTACGATTGAGTTTTTCAAGAATTACGATTTCTTCCGGGGAATACCCTTTCTCATTGATTAACCGCCATGCCGTATACAGACCTGCCATACCGGCTCCTACAATCACCACGGGGGCTTTTTTTGGTACCTGATGTCCTTCAGGATGTTTTAGATTCTTAACTTTAAAGTGTGCCATTTTTTTCTGATTTGGGTTTATAAAAATGCGGTTGATTATACTACCTTTTGTAAAGTGTTGACGCTAACATGAGGCCAGTCAATACCAAAGAAGTTGAGAATGACCGTCTGGGTGTATTGGAGCCTCAAAATCGGGTCGCCGTTCGAATCGGTGTCCGCTAATTCCTGTATCCAAAACGTAGCATTCATCTTGGTGGCATCTGCCTGCTTTTTAATAAAAGGAATACTGGAAATGCCACCGGACTCAAAAGTGGAATCAAACGTCAGCTCGGTGGTTTTTACAATAGCGACTCCCTCGTTGGCTTTGTTAAGCAGGTCGTTCGGAATGGTGGGGTCGAAAACACCCTTAAAAAGATTTTCATGAAAACGCTTATACGGAGCCAGGTAGGGGTTATCGAGCTTTTTGAAACCTAACGGTAATCCACTTTCCTGAGGAATTGTCGGGGCACCCTCTATCGTTCGAGCCTTTCCTAAAGCCAAAACTGAATTCCCATGGGGGATAGAACCAAGTCTGGCGATGTCAAAACCGGTGGTAGACAGGTTCGTCATGTGCAAAAATAAGCCGGGCTCGTGATGTATGGGTAGGTCTGGGGGACCTGCTTCCCCACTCTCCGGAAAGTCCATAGCCGCGATTTGGGTGATAGACTGATCGTAATCCAGCGTGGCTACGAACTGATCCGTGTTTTCCGGTTCATTAAGGTCTACGCCTCTATTTGGAACGCCCTTATCCACCAGGCCAAACGCGTTTTTCTCATTGTATTGATTAAGCAGCAACCTGTAGTTCAGCGAAGACCCTTCCTTGATGAACGGAAGCGCGATCATGTTCCAACCATGACCGGGTAGATGGGGTAGGTTTGTCCAAACGCCCGTTAATTGTTTAAGAGGGCCGAGTGCGTCTTCGTCTGCCGGAGCATGCTTTAACGTTCTACCCTGGGCGAGCATTTCCTTGAAATTTTCTGTGGTAAGCATAAAAGTGTTCGTTTACGTTTAAGTGAATGATGCAAGAGGATTACATGTTTAGTTTTAATACGCTTCGATTAACATTTAAATTTTCTACTCTGGTATAAAATTGGCTTTTCGGATGCCGCCTTTTTTGTAATGGTTTCTAGTTTTCGCTTTTTGAAAATGTCTTTTGCTACAATGAATAGTCAAAGCGATAGCTGTCGCAGACTGTATGTGTAAATATTACTTTCGAACCCTGCCATATTCTCCAGACTTGGGTGAGGCGGACCCTTGCGGAGCCCTTTTCTTTCCTTTTTTGCCCAACCTTCTTTAAATGTACTCAATAATATTTAATTCCTCTGCAAACCAACCCACTTAAGCATAGATTATAGGGAGGAGGGTCTTTTTTTCAGGTGTTTGTTTGCTGCATTAATAAACCACGTTGTAATGTAAGTAAATGCCCCAGACCCGATCGGTTCCCCAACCCCGGAATGGATTGCTTATTTTTCCCTTATTTGGTAGCGTTCGACTTTTCGTGTTTTTTCAGTAGGGTTCCTTGAGGCACACCGGGTTAACCAATCTTCTGCTACAGACCCTTTCCTCACAACGACCGAGGGGCATTCTTTCCCCAGGAATCAGCGGTTTGCTTTACGCTGGAATGGTCATAGACGACAGGTTGGAATGCTCCTTCGTCCGAACGATAGGCGTTTAACGCTGTTAAAGGCACTGTACCAATCGAGGGGGTCAATTTCCTCCGGTATATCTAGCGAATGTACCCGACAGGATTGAGGAGAAGTCAAGCACTTTGTGCCAGGTAGGCGGGAAGAACCCGAGCAGAAACGTAAAATTCTGATTCGATTGGGACTGGACCAAGACCCTGTCGATGCATAGGGCCGGGCGTTGAAAAATGCCCCGGTTGGAGCATTTTTAGCGAGTTACCGGGTTGAAGGGTTAGTTACAGCCTGTCTGGATTCATCAGGAAGATCCGTACTGACCGTTTTAACCCTAACGATGGAATACATTGAAATCAGAACGGACGCAAAGAAAAGGTTACTGGAAAAACTGAATAACCTTGTTGCTAGGTTGTTCCCAACATCGGAAATTTTGCCCTAAGTAAATAAAACAAAAATGGGTTAATTTCTAATTTTGGTCCACTCTTCGATACTTGCTTTACCATTTTTGATTTTCGCAATTACCGCTTACCAATTAAAAAAAATAGAATTTTAATATTCTGAAAACCAATAGTTTAACGGGGAATTTTTTCTTATTAATCAAATATTAATGAATTATTCACCTCTCCCGTGCTAAGTTGAGGGCTCTTGAAAATTAGTATTTTGATAAAATCTAATTAATCAATTGATAGTAAAACCCAAAAATGCCTTATGAAGCCAATTCTATTGTTTTTGTTCATTTTTCAGGTGATTATTTACTCACCAGCTCAGCAAGAAGGCACTGCACACAGGAGTATACGCGAATTCAATGTGCTGCCTGAAAACTCAGCGCGTGAAAATACCATTAACTTACAAAAAGCCATTGACTGGGCTTCCGGTTACGGGGCTGCGTTATACGTGGATCCCACGGATGAACCGTACGCCTTGAATAGTGGTCTTGTGCTTAAACAAAATGTATCGTTAATCGGCGTTCATGGCCCGACCCCACGCGGAACCAAACACCCCACCAAAAATATTCCAGTCGGCAGTGTGTTCAAAATTGAAGATTCGGAAAAGTCCTTTATTACAGTTGAATCGGCTACTCAGATTAGGGGAATTCAATTCTGGTATGCCCACCAGGAGCTGTCGGATCCGGATAAAGTAATTCCCTATCCGCCGACCATCCAAACCAGCAAAACATCCAGTACACAGGGGGTTACCTTGTCTAACCTCACCTTTTACGGAGAATATGTGGCCATGGATTTTACTGCCTCAAGGGAATATATCTGTGAGTTGATTTTGATCGAACATTGCTATGGATACCCATTGGGTGGTGAGTTTATCAAAATTGACTATTGCTATGATATTCCGCGGTTTCTTCACACCCATGTCAACCCGGCAATCATGCGAAAAATCGGTTTGAGGTATTCCAAAGCCGTTATAGATGCTGTGGTAGCAAAGAAGACGTTTGCCTATTCCATTAACCACACCGATAATGCCCAATTGATGGATGTGTTCACCTTTGGTACCTGGGGCGGAATCCATTTGGGAGATGAAAGCTACGGGCAATTGACCAATTTTAATCTCGATTGCGTGGCGGTAGGGATTTTTAAGCAAGGGAATAATACCAAAAATCGCAATTGGATGATTGCTCAGGGGTCCATCATTGCGAATGCAGGGGCAACGGTAGCGGAAACACACCCCATTATCATTGAAGGCCAGGGACATACATCATTTAGCAATGTGGAAGCATTTTCAGGTGGCAATGGGGCGTTGACCAATGTTGGTAAATCCCATGATTTCATGTGGGTTCGTGGGGGAAAGAAATTGACCATTTCGCTAGTGGGTTCGCGGATGCGTAATTATGAAACGGCCCACCCCTTTACACTGGAAAACCCATATGCCGTGATACAGGCTGTCGCCTGTGTGGATAAGGATGAAAATCCGTTTAACGAAATGATCGGATCTGATTAAGTACCGATAAGAAGATGTTTTAATTTCTAACAATAAACCCCGTTTACGATGCATTATTTTACTCCACCCTAAGAAAATTTTGATTGTATTTATGCTATTGGCCAAAAAATCTTACAAAGAAATTAATTGATAAAAATCTTATGAAAAGAGTTTACTTAATAACCTTCACGTTCCTTTTCCCTTTTCTCCTGGCAGCGCAGGAGCGGGAAATAAGGGGAAATGTGACAGACGCCGCAGATGGAAGCACCTTACCTGGGGTCAATGTCATTGTAAATAGCGATGGAGAGCAAGTAGGGGGTACCATCACGGATATCGATGGCGACTACTCTATTAGTGTCCCTGACAATGCCGATCAATTGACATTTATCTTTATTGGAATGGAAACGGTAATCGAAGAAATCGGGTCACGTACCAGCATAGATGTCGCCATGACTTCCGATCAGGAAGAACTCGATGAGTTCATTGTAGTCGGATATGGATTTGCGGAAAAGGCCACTTTGACCGGAGCCGTCAGTTCTATTGAAAATAAGGAAATCCAAACCGCCACCCACTCCAGTCTTGCCCAAAAGTTGCAGGGAAAAGTTGCAGGATTAAATATCCGGCAAAATTCCGGGCAACCAGGTTCATTTGATAATTCGATCAATATCCGGGGATTCGGAACACCCATGTTTGTAATTGACGGGATTATCCGTAATGATCCAGGGGCTTTCCAAAGAATTAATCCCGATGACATTGAAAGTATTTCCGTCTTAAAGGATGCCTCTGCAGCAGTTTACGGAATTGGTGCGGCAAATGGAGTCGTAATCGTGACCACCAAACAGGGAAACCGGGGAAAGACGTCCTTTACGTATAATGCGGTGACGGGCATCACAAGGCCTACCGACGTTCCCCAAATGGCTTCAACAGCTCAGTTTGCCCAAATGAGGAACGATGCCAATATTTACGGCCCAGGTGCCGGAATTCCCTACTATACTCAAGACGAACTTCAAAAATACTTGGATGGAAACTTGCCTGGATATACCAATGTGGATTGGTATGATGCAACGATGAAAGATCAGGCGGTTCAGAGTCAGCATAATCTTTCAGTTAGTGGAGGAGGGGAGAAAGTACTCTATTATATTGGAATGGAGTATGTAAAAGACGGTGGCTTACTCAGAAGTGGTGATATGGACTATAGCCGTGTCAATTTGAGAAGTAACATAACTGCTGACCTTACAAAACATCTGAGAGCAAGGGTGATGATATCCGGCCGGTATGATAAACAATCGCAACCCGGAGACAATTTTTTCAACATTTTCAAGACCACTCGGGTGACGCTCCCTACAGAACGACCCTTTGCCAATGATAACCCTCAATATCCGGGATTTGTCTCTTCAGGATTTCAAACTCCCACGGTATTGGCGGACCGGGATTTGTCTGGTTATACGGAAGTAGAAAATCGGTCTATCCAAACCATGGCGGAACTACGGTTCGCAGTGCCTAATGTAAAAGACCTGTTTATTACTGGGACCGGATCGTTTGACACTGGAAATACGATGAATAAAAACCTGTATAAAGGCTTCACGACCTACACTTATACAGCGGCAACCGACACCTATAACCCACTTGTTCAGCGGGCAGATCAAAACATTAATGCCCGAACGGATGTCGGAAATACCTATACCCTTCGTTTGTCCGCCGATTATAAAACCCAAATAGGGCAGAAACACGATATTTCAGGGACGCTGGTGGCTGAGCAGATCAAGGGTTGGAGTCGGTGGCAGTTTGCACGGCGGTATTACGGAGATTTTTATACCAGTGACCAGATTCGATTTGCCGGACAGACCAATCTGCAAAACGACGGACAGGATAATGTCAATTCACGAATCAGCTATATTGGTAGAGTAAATTATGGTTTTTCGCAAAAGTACCTGATTGAAGGTGCTTTCAATTACAATGGCTCTTACCGGTACCACCCGGACAGGAGGTTTGGCTTTTTCCCAGTGGTGTCAGTGGGGTGGAGGCTGTCAGAAGAAAATTTTATTTTGAATCATGTGCCAGCGATCAATGAATTGAAACTTCGTGGTTCCTACGGAGTCATTGGATCGGATGAAGGGGCTCCATTTCAATACCTTCCTGGGTTTACGTTCGGTGGTGTAAGTACATGGGAGTTTTCCAATAATAACTTGACCAATGGATTAGCTTCGCCTTCGATCACGAACAATTTATTAACATGGTCTACCAACCACTTGTCGGATATCGGTTTTGACCTGACCATGTGGAATGGAAAGCTTGAGGTGATCGCAGATGTATATAACAGAGAGCGGAAGGGACAACTAGCTCGGCGAAATATTTCGTTGCCCAATACATTCGGAGGCACCTTGCCCGAAGAAAACCTGAATAGTAGCCGGCAAGTAGGGTTTGAATTTGCCCTGGGCCATACCAATACTATCAACGATTTCAACTATACCGTACGGGGGAACTTTAATTTCAGCCGTTACATGACCCGGTACCAGGAACGGGCGCCGTTTCAAAGCCAACGTGACCGATGGCTAAATGGAGAAGCAGGCAGGTGGGGTAATCGTCAAACAGGGTATATTGTCACCGGGCAGTTTCAAAGTCAGGAAGAAGTGTGGCAGGGACCGGTATATGGCGGTGCGCTTGGAGGAACAAGGGAGCTTCCCGGCGATTTTATGTATGAAGACGTGAATAACGACGGGATTATTAATGGTGAGGATGCCCGCACCCCTCTTAATTATGGAGGAACGCCTTTAATCAATTTCGGGGCTACCTTTGGAGCACAATGGAAAGGTTTTGATCTCAATATGCATTTCCAGGGAGCTGGAAAATACACCATGAGATTCAGTGAGGTGTACGGGGAAATGTTTGCCTTTCGGGGGAATTTGCCAGCCTATTTTTTCGATCGTTGGCATCAGGCAGACCCCTATAATCTGGACAGTGAATGGATACCAGGCGAGTGGCCGGTCACCCGTCTAAACTCGGACGTTGGGATGCTGTATGCCGAAAGCTCAGTATGGAGGAGAAATTCTTCTTTCGTTAGATTAAAAAGTTTGGAATTGGGCTATACCTTCAATGCTGCCCTGTTATCCAGATTGGGTATGGAACGGCTTCGGGTCTACATGAATGGCTTTAACCTTCTGACTTATGCCAAAGACCCGTTCATGAAGCAGTTTGATCCTGAAAAAGTGGAAGGAGCCTTCAATGCAGGGTATACCTATCCCTTGAGTAAGAATTACAATCTCGGCTTAAGCCTAAATTTTTAACTGACAATCAATCTTTAAATTTGAAATGATGAAGTTAACGAAAATTATAACGAGTGCTTTTCTGACAGCGTCCCTATACGTTACTACAGGTTGTACGGACGTTTTGGATCTGGAACCGCAGGACAAATTGCCTGTAGAAGCTGTTTTCGGATCGCCGGCAGGAGTAAAACTATACATGGCCAACTTATATTATCAACTGCCAACCGAAGATTTTCTTTTTTTCAACTCTGGATTTAATCAAAACCAGGGTGGTCCTAATAATGGGGGACAGACGAGGGCACAGTCGACGGATGAAGCGGTCCACTCAGAGGCCGGAGGATTAAACAACGGACCGAATGGAAACGGTAACAATATGAACAACTATTGGATTTCTGGATACTCCCTTATTCGGGATGTGAACTTGCTCATTGATGCCATTCCAACCCTCGATATTCCCGAAGAAGAAAGAGAAAAACTCAGTGGCGAAGCGGCTTTTGTTCGGGCATTTGCCTATTTCGGAATAGCTATTCGCTATGGTGGACTACCTTTGATTAAGGAAAGCCAGGAATACCTTGGAGATGCTGAATCCCTTAAGGTTCAGCGAAGTACTGAAAAGGAAACCTATGATTATATTCTTTCTGAACTTGACATTGCAATCTCCAAACTTCCAGACTCCTGGGATGGGGAGCGACGCGCTACCAAATGGGTAGCGCTGGCATTAAAATCACGCGCGGCACTCCATGCTGCTTCACTGGCTAAATTCTGGGACAAAGCGCCGCTATCGGGTGATGCAGTAGATTTAGGTTATGTGGGTATGTCTGCCAGTGATGCAGAGGCGTATTATGCTGAATGCATTGAGGCTTCCACTGAAATTATGGATTCAGGAGTGTTTTCCTTATTTCAGCCTACACCCGCTTCTCCGGAAGAAGCGGCTGAAAATTACAGGCGGATGTTCCAAGACCCAAATATTGCGCTGAACGAAGCCATTTTTATTAAAGGGCACACCATCCCGGGAAATAGAAGAGGCCATAATTATGACATCTGGTTTACGCCTGCCCAATTAGCCAATGGCTGGCCCCATCCGGGTCGTATGAACCCGACCCTGGATCTGGTAGACAAGTACGAATCGTATGCGAGCCCAGGAGAGGAAGCACCAATCGTAACAACAGCCGAAGGAGACATTGACGATTACAATGGCTACGAAGCAAGTAAAAATTACCTTCATTTTGAAGATCCAACTGCCCCATTTGAAAATAAAGATGCTCGGTTGCATGCGACCGTGGTCATTCCTGGAAGTACGATGAAAGGAGAGGAAATCGTCATTCAGGCGGGTTACATACTGCCCGATGGAACGCCCCGGATCCGGACTGGTGGCTCGGTGGAAATTGATGGTGTTACGTACTATAATTACGGCGGTCCAACGACCAATGACTATTCAGGATTTGACGGGTTTGGCGGCAACAATACAAAGACCGGTTTTTCTTTTCGGAAGTTTATCAGCGATGAGCCTATTACGCCAGGATGGAATCAAAGTACCACGGATTGGGTGGAATTCCGCTATGCCGAAATCCTGCTTAATTATGCCGAAGCGGTCGCAGAAAGTGGTCTGGGCGATGCCTCAAGAGCAGCCCAGGCGATAAATGATATTCGTCGAAGGGCTGGACATACTTCGGAGATACCCTTAACAATAGACAACGTGATGCGGGAAAGAACCGTGGAACTTGCATTCGAAAATAAGCGGTGGTGGGACCTGATCAGAAGAAGAGAACGGCATGAGATTTTTGAAGCACAAATATCCCATGCGCTCCAGCCCGTACTGGATCTGAGAGTGAGTCCTCCCAAGTATATTTTTATCAGAGCTAATGTGCACAATATGAACCCCAGGACATTCCTGATCAGAGACTACTATTTAAGCATTCCAGGGGTTGGTGCCAGCGGGGTGATTCAAAATCCAACGGGCTAATCCCGTATTATCAAACGGTTAATAACTAGTATAATTTTGAAAAGAATCAAGATGAAACAAATAAAGCATATTCTATATTTTGTGGCAGTGGTAATGGCGTCTTCCTGTGAAATAGATAATTATGACCAACCCAATGCCGAGCTCTATGGTACCTTTATAGATGAAGGTACCAATGAACCACTAGCTCAGGATATTATCAATGGGACCGTAATCGAGCTGATCGAACAGGGATGGGTAGAGGATCAGACGAACGTCACGCAGACCCTGGTCTGTAAAGGAGACGGTAGCTACCAAAACAGCCAAATATTTTCAGGAGAATACCTTGTTCGGGCTGTGAGAGGGAATTTCCACGATATTCCGCCGATTGAGTCAATGGAGATCAAAGGCAGAACCGAGTTGAATTTTCTGGTGACCCCTTACCTGAGGATCATTGACCCGGTGATTGAAAAGGTGGGCACTACCGTAACGGCAACATTTAGAATCGAACAGACCTCTACCCAAAACGTATCCAGAATTGGGCTATATGTACACCCTAATCCTAATGTGGGTAATCCCATGACGCTAACGTCAAGAGTGGAGAGCAATATCAACCGCGTTACGGATCCATCGGAGACATTTTCCTTAAGTATCGATCTGGACGCAAATTCCAGTACCTTGTTGCAAGGAAATCAATATTATTTCAGGATAGGTGCCTTAAGTAGCGCTGCCTCAGCAAAATACAATTATAGTCCTGCTGTAAGGTTTACTATTTAATTTTATCAGACAATTCCCACCTGATCTCCGTAATAGGTGGGAATTGTTTGTTCTCATTCCGAATAATGTTATAAAAGCATGAAACCGCTTCTAACGGTAGCGCCACAGGTTGGGATGCCCCGATAGCTGTCGGAGGGGCAAGACATGCAAGATTCTCCCGAATTAATCCAGGGGCAGGTTATGACCCCTGAAAAGCAAATAATAATCATATGAAAAGCATATTAAGTAATAGTATTTTTTTCTTAGGCCTATTTGTGTCGGCCTGCCTTGACAATGAGGCTGCTTCCGTACCAATAGACCCGGATAAGCCAGTAGAAATACCGGAAAAGGTGTATGATGAAACAGGCCTGCTATACACCTCACTGGATCAGCTTGTCATGGCCGGATACCAGGGTTGGTTTGCTGCAGAAGGCGATGGCTCAGATAGGGGCTGGTATCATTACCAGCGCGCGGGGAAATTTGAACCAGGGTTTTCTACGATAGATTTTTGGCCTGAAGTAGATGAATATCCTCAAACCTATGAGACCGTTTTTCGGCATCAGGACGGTTCTCCAGCCTACCTCTATAGTCCGTATGACGAAGCGAGTGTAGACCTTCATTTTAAATGGATGAGAGACTACGGTATAGACGGTGTCCATATGCAACGGTTTGTTGTTGAAATCAAAGAGGGTAACCCAAAAGGGAAACGGCACTTTAATAAGGTGCTTTCCAACGCATTAAAGGCAGCAAAAAAATACGGAAGAGCCATTAGCGTCATGTATGATCTTAGCGGTTGCACGGCAGAAGACGTAGCCTACCTGAAACAAGATTGGGATGAGTTGAAAACCATGTTCAAACTATTTGACAATGACGAAAATCCCACTTATGTGAGACACAATGGCAAACCATTGCTGACCATCTGGGGGGTTGGATTCAATGATAATAGAAACTATTCTACCGAAGATGTGGACCGGTTGGTGGGTCAACTGAAGGGGCCGGATAATCAGGTTGCGATCATGCTTGGAGTACCGTATTATTGGAGAACCCTAAACAGAGATACCGAACCCTCTTCTGCTCTGCATACGCTGATCAGGAAAGTGGACGTAATCATGCCCTGGGCAGTAGGCAGGTACAACAATGAAAGTTACGCCACCACGTCAGGAGGTGTTTTATCTGCAGATATCCAATGGTGCAAAACCAATGAGGTAGATTATATTCCTTTGGCTTTCCCCGGGTTTACCTGGGGAAATTTACGAACAGATCCGGATTTATATGATCAAATCCCACGGGAGGAAGGTGCATTTCTGTGGAAGCAGGTGGCAGGAGCCAAATCTGCCGGTGCAAAATCCTTATATGTGGCCATGTTTGATGAAGTAGATGAAGGCACGGCGATTTTCAAATGCCTCAGGAAGAGCGAGGTACCGCTTAATGGGAGCGGAAAATTCATGGGCATTGAGGATAGCCTGGATTCAGATTATTACCTTTGGTTAACCGGTCAGGCTACCCGGTGGTTTCATGGTGAGGGCAATTTTAGTGTCCAAAAACCCGTCCGGCAATAATTTCCGGGCGGATTTTGCGCTTACTTTCTGCCAGGGTCTCTCGTATAAAAGGTGTATTCGTTTTGATAGGTAACGGTTTCGCCAGGTAGTAGTGACAGGCGAATATAGGGTTCCGCGCAGTAAGCGGATGGATTGGCCCAGAAAACCATCTTTTCCAACGCTTTATCGCCCTTTACCCTCACCCCAGCACCGGTTTTAGTATTTTCCAACGAAAACTGATGGTCCTTTGGGCTATTGCCAAACCCCTGCAGTCCAGGACTGTATACTTGCTCACCTTTGTCTAATTTTCGGTTAAACTTGAGTACACCGGCCTCCATATCAGCCAGTGTGTCAAATCCTCGAGAATTTCCCTCCTCACTCGTATTCATGTGGACCTCTGCAGGGAATCTAAATTGGATATTGGGCCCGGTAGGTTCCCCATCCAAAACAAAGAAATGATGGTTATACGTGGTGGTGTTGATGGTTTTGGTACCGGTGTTTTTTAGGCGATAGGAGAGCAACATCTGTGGTTTTCCTTCTACCAATGAAACGGTTTTGGTATAGCGATAGGCATAGCCGGTATCATCCTGGAGGACATGGGTGAACTCAATCCGGTCTTTAAAGGACGAAACCGTCCATTTTCCGGGGTTGGTTATGTCATAGGTAAACATGAACCTGTACCCTTTTTCTTCCACCTTTCGCAGACCGCCTACACCTATTTTCACAAAGGTTTCTCCTGGATCTGCCTCTTCATAGCCCAGAGGACCGAATTCATCTACAGGCCCCATGATGGCATCGTTTATTTTGGGATCATATTTTTCAAACCACTGGCCAAAATATTCATGTCCTTCAAATTTCAAACTTGAGATGACACCTGACCAGTCAAAGCGTGAGGCCCTATAATAACCTATTTCCGGATCCGGCAGGTAGAGTCGAACATCCAAAAGGCCATTAGAAATTTCAGCTTCCGGAGGAGTATTTATAACCGTAAAGCCAACCCATATAGTCGAAAGGAGAAGGATGGCAAAACTGAGCTTCATTTTATTTCCCATTGGATCTACTGTTTTATTTACTTTAATGCAAAAGCGATATAGCTGCCTCCCATTTTCTGACCTCTCCCCCCTCCAGCCGCTATTACGATATACTGTTTTCCGTCAACCTCGTAGGTAATGGGTGTGGCAAATCCCCCGGCAGGAAGCTGGAATTCCCAAAGAGTTTTACCGGAATTTCTATCAAAAGCCCTGATTTTCTCATCCTCCGTTCCGGCGATGAAAACCAATCCTCCGGCAGTCACAATTGGCCCGCCATAGGAGGTGGTGCCAGTGGTAGGAATACCTTCTTCTGCGAGTTCAGGATATTCGCCTAACGGAACACGCCAAAGGTATTCTCCGGTATTCAGGTCAATCGCATTCAAGGTTCCCCAGGGTGGTTTTATTCCCGGGTAGCCATCCTGATCTGTAAACCTACGCCAGGGGTCACTGATATAGGCGGGAACATATGGAAATCCGGAATCGGATTTAAGTTGACCCGCATGTTTTGTAATGGCGTCGGATTTGACGGAAATAGTATCTTTTTCACCACGGGTAATGAATCCCAGGATACTTTCACGTTCATCCCTGGAGAGAAATTGGAAGGAGGGCATCCTACTTCCTCCTTTTTCAAGCAGGTTTTCCATTTCTTCCTTCGCCATTCGCTCGTTTATGCCCATCAGGGTGGGCAACTCCGGTCCACTTCCCTTGCGATCCTTTCCATGGCAGGATGCACAATGGGTTAAATATAGCGTATTTCCCTGAGATATTGCTTGACCTTCGGTGGCGTTTGCGACGATATCTTTGCGTGCTGCCATCACCAACTCCCAGGGTTCCTCATTCGCATTTTGATAGAGTACTCCTTTTGGATCGATGGCATTCCCTCCCCATTGCGCTCCACCGCTGTAGCCAAAAAGCAAGGTTCCTTCTGTACTGGGGGGAGTAAATTTATTGTCCGTCTTAAGCTGAAGAAATCGCTCTTTTGTAAAGGCATGTGCTTCGGTAGAACGGTCGGTAAGGTCCTCTTCCGTCACGATCTGTCGCGTTAAGGGGTCGGGTTTGAGGGGATATTTTTGAGTGGGATAGGGGTGCTCCCCAGGGAGTCCTTTCGTCGGTACCGGTCGCTCTTCCACCGGAAACAAGGAAGTGCCGGTTTCTCGGTCCAGTACATAAATCAACCCATCTTTCGTCGCCTGCACTACCACATCGACGGTTTCGCCATTTTGGGTTACGGTAGTCAGATTGGGAGGGCAGGCATGATCGCGGTCCCATAAGTCGTGTTGGATGGTTTGGTAATACCATTTCATTTCTCCTGTCAGGGCATCCAATGCCAGGATGCAATTGGCAAAAAGATTGGCTCCTTTGCGGTCTGCTCCATAGAAATCAGAGGCAGGAGAGCCCGTTCCAAAAAACACGAGGCCCCGTTTTTCATCCAAGGTCATTCCGCTCCAGCTGTTTGCCGCTCCGATTTTCTTGTAGGCATCCTTTGGCCAAGTGTCGTAGCCAAATTCACCGGGTTGCGGAACAGTGTGAAACACCCATGCCAATTCGCCGCTTAAGATATCGAAAGCTCTGATATGACCCGGTGCGGCATTTCCACCTTCTGAAGTGGCGGACCCGATTACCAAGGTATTTTGATAAATCACTCCGGGACTGGTCGCATTGACAGACAATTTGCTGACATCATGGTCCAAATTAGTTTGCAGTCCTTCACTAAGGTCGGCTCTGCCCTTGGTGCCGAAATCTTCAATGGCTTTTCCTGTTTGCGCATTCACGGCATACAGCCCCGATCCTACGGTGTACAGGATACGCTGATCATCCCCATTCTCCCAATACATTACCCCTCTGCTTTGGTGAGGGCGGTCTTTTTCTTCTGGAAGGAATTTCCAGATTTCCTCTCCCGTATCAGCGTGTAAGGCAAATAGATTCAATTCCGGTGTCGTCCCGTACAATATCCCATTGACGACGATAGGTTGGCACTGGATCGCCCCCTCCTTGGTGAGGGCAGCGTTGTACATCCAGGCGATTTCCAACCGGTGGACGTTTTGGGTATTAATCTGGTCTAGTGGCGAGTATCGGTTGCCTTGCTTATTACCCCCATATGTGGGCCAATCTTGCCCCGTAACCAACAGGACAGGTTGGTCATGCCAAAAATAAAGAATACAGCTTACAATAAGCAGGATGCCGGAAATTAAAACTATTCTGTTTTTCATGGATAGAATCGGTTAAACGAATTAGGCCTATGCCACCTTCCTTTCGACGGCACAGGGCATAAAAATGAAATATAAGGATCCCGGATTAAGGCTTAATGATGGTCCCGTCGCCTTTGCGTAGGGTGCCCATTCCATTGTGCCTGATTGGGTATTTTGCCGCTTCTTTTTCATTAATGTCTATGCCGAGTCCGTGTTGTTCGGTTACCTTAAAATAACCATTTTCCATCAAGGGCGTGCCTGGAAATACTTCCTGGACCCGTTCATTGAAAAACTGCCCCTCCTGAATGCCAAAATTATATACCGCCAGATTGATGTGGTTGTTTGCCTGATGACCAACCGGTGAGGTATCTCCTGGCCCGTGCCAGGCGGTTCGCACATTGAACCACTCTCCTAAACGGGCTACTTTCATTGCCGGGGTTATGCCGCCGATCTGCGAAATGTGACACCGTATGAAATCAAAGAGTTGATTGACCATTGGTTCCCTGAATTCGTTGATGTTGTTGAACAATTCTCCCATGGCCAAGGGCACGCTGGTGGTGGCCCTAAGTTGCTTAAACCATCCCATATTTTCAGGGGAGAAGGGGTCTTCAATAAAAAAAGGCCGGTATTCCTCTAATTCCTTAATCATGTTAATGGCCTGGATGGGCTCTAC
The DNA here is from genome assembly GCF_010119245.1 of Cyclobacterium salsum. GTDB lineage: Bacteria > Bacteroidota > Bacteroidia > Cytophagales > Cyclobacteriaceae > Cyclobacterium > Cyclobacterium salsum. Next base: position 48,029 of record NZ_WNKG01000008.1, on the reverse strand, counting down.
CTGCTCATGCATGTCGTGCAAAAGTTCAACCTTTTCCCCACAAGTCTTACGCACATGGTCAAACATTTTAGGGACCCGTCGCAGGTATTCCCCCTGGTCGGAATATCCGTCAGTTTGCCGGGCATATCCTGCCGCTTTAAAGTCAGGAACCACCTGCCCAAAGGTGCCGGTACCCCCGTATCCACCTTGCTGTATGCGGACGTGTCTCCATCCCTGATCCATGAATTTTTGAACTTCATCTGAAATTTCCTCAACCGTTTTGCCACTGGCATGTATATAAGTATCCACGTTTATTCTGCTTCTCCCACCCAACAGTTGATAGACGGGCATTTTGGCGCGTTTGCCTTTTATATCCCAAAGCGCCTGATCCAATCCGGACAGGGCATTATTTAATACCGGGCCATTTCTCCAATAGGAACTTACATATGCCGACATCCAAATGTCTTCGATATTATCGACGTCTCTTCCGGAACAAAATTCATTTAGGTAGATATCAATTGCCGGAACGACCACTGCCGCCCGCTGCGTAAAGGTGGCACAGCCCAGGCCATACAATCCAGGCTCCGAGGTTTCCACTTTAACAATGACCAGATTAGCTCCACCAGGAGCGGTTGTGATAGCCCTAACCCTGGTAATGGTGACCGGAGCTGCTCCTTTTTGATAGGCCGGTTTTTCATGTTCAAGGGTAGAAGCGCTGGCTTCTTTACCATCTAAAAGGCCAAATAGCCCGGCGGTTGAACCCATTGCCAGCATTTTTAAAACATTTCTCCGGTTTGAAAGGAGTTTTTGGTTTGGTAGTTTCATTTGAAAGGAATTTTAGGTTTATACAATTAATTTTTGCCCGGTAGAACATCAAAAAAGTCCGAAAGGGAAGGCGAGCGTTGAAACTCTTTACAATGATAAAAAGGTAGGTTAAAAAAAGATTAACGGAATATTAATGAGCGCATTATGGCGAAGGTTTTTTTATTCATTGGGTAAAAAAATCGAAAAATCTTTTAGACAATCCATTTTCAGGAGGTCTACTATTGTGAGATCGAACCTAAATATTAAATCATCAGGCATTGGAATTTTTATTAACTTAGGCCAAAGTGGTAGGGTTAACCATCCCCTAGCCATTCGGCCGGTTTCGAATGATGTGTTGTTCGTTAACCTTGACCTTTTCTTGGGGATCGTACCGGGTATAACTCCGCACAGTTATTAACTTAAAAAACAGTAATAAAATGAGAAGAATGGTGCCATATTGTCGTTAAAAATAATTAAGGTATAAATAAATATTAGGACAGGTCTCAGAACGGAGCGTTCTGGAACCCAATTGATCTACCAAATGAAATCCTGCCTTCTGAAATATCTTTTACTAACTTTACTGCTTTTTGGTTCTTCCGTTTCCGTTTCAGGCCAGTATTATGGGTTATCATTTGCGAGCAGGGAGACCGTTCAGGACTTACGCACAGGACTGGACCTGAGCCCGGGAAACAAGCTCTGTTTTGATCAAAGTTTTCAGTTATCCTTTGACATCTCTTTCCGACCTGATCAGTTGGAGTATTTTGGGTACATCTTTCGGATCATTAACGAAAAGAATCAAAATTTCGATTTAATTAGTAACCTTAACTCCCCAATAGAGGATCATTTTGTAGTTATTAACCGGGGTATTTCTGCACCCCATTCCTTCGAATTGGAGAAAACTGGAATTTTTCAACGGTGGAATACTTTTACCTTTCATTTTGATTTAGAAAATCAGGAAGTGACTTATTCCTTTTTGGGAGTAAAAAAAACCCAGGCCATATCCTTTGAGAAAAATTCCTGCTTTAAACTATTATTTGGGTCCAATGATTACCCGAAGTTTAAAACGACCGATGTGCCTCCGATGAAAATCAGGAATATCCTCATCCATCAAGGACAAGAGCTTACGTATGAGTGGCTTTTAGACGACTTTTCCGGACAGACGGCATCGGAAAATATTGCCAATCAGGATGGACATGTAGCGCACCCATTGTGGGTAAAGGAAATGCGAATGAGTTGGAAGTTGCTCAAAACCTTTTCCACGGAAGGTCCAATCAGTGTCGCTTTTGATGAAAAGGAGGAACAGATTCATTTTGTGGGGCTGGACTCGTTGATTACGTTTAGTTGTGCCAATAACCAAATGACGCATGTTCCCTATGAATCGGGGAGGCAGCACCTTTTACGCGGAAACCAATCGTTAATTAATCAGCAAACCGGAGAACTTTATACGATTTACCTGGATCAACAGATAGTAGCTACATTTAATAAAGAAGCCCGGACGTGGGACAAAAATTTCAATCCTCCCCAACGCATTACTGATAATTGGCAATTTAATAAATTCTATTCCGAACGGGATAGCTCCATTTACATGCTTGGTGGGTATGGTCATTTTACCTACAAAAATAAGGTGCGAAGATATCACCTTCCTACGTCCACCTGGGATTCAATTATTCCTCCTGCCGATCCATTCGTGCCCCGGTACCTTTTCGCATTGGGTCAAGTTGATGGCGGTGCCTATCTGTTGGGTGGATACGGTACCGAAACGGGACAGCAGGTTCACAACCCTACAAACCTTTATGACTTATTGTACTTTAATTCAAAGGACAAATCATTTGCAAAAGTTACCGAATTGAAGATTAAGGACGAAGAATTTGTTTTTGCGAATTCCCTTATTGTCCATGAACAGGCGCGAACGTATTACGGCCTGATTTTCTCCAAACACCTGTTTAATTCAAATTTACAATTAATAAAAGGCTCCCTGGATTCGGCTGATTATACCTTGCTGGGAAATAAAATTCCCTATAAATTTTATGACATCAATTCTTTTGTTGACCTATTTTATTCCCCTAAGCTGGACAAATATTTTGTGGTCACCTTGTTTCACGACACGGAGGATCAAACGGAGGTTGCCATTTATTCCATTGCTAATCCTCCACTTCCGCTCATTCAGGAAGCGAAATCTTTATGGCGTTATGAGCTGCTTTACGTTTTACTCGCTGTAGCTGGAATCATCGTGGTGGCCGGATTGCTATATTACCTCAGTAGAAAGAAATTTAGGCCTGTCCGGGAGCCGTCTATCGAGTCTATTTTCCCTGCTCCCATAACAGGTCTAAAAGAATCAGTGCCAGCAAATCAGAAAAATTTAATTTACCTGTTTGGGGTGTTTCAGATCTTCGATAATGATGGTGATGATATAACAAAAAACTTTACTCCCCTAATTCGGGAGTTATTCCTTGTTATCCTACTTTTTACGATCCGGTGGGAGAGGGGTATTAGCTCGGAAAAGCTTAAAGAATTGCTTTGGAACGATAAATCGGCAGAAAGTGCACGAAATAACCGGTCGGTTAACATCGCAAAACTTAAAGCCATACTTTCCAACGTGAAAGGATGCCAGATTTCTAAAGAGACCGGATACTGGAAAGTAAATTTGGATCCTTCCAAAATTAGCGTGGATTACCTACAATACCGCCAAATTGTTCAGGAGAAAAATCTACAGCAAAAGAAAAGTATTCAGGAGCTTGTGTTCCTTGTCCAGCGGGGAAGTTTTCTCTCCAACCTAGAATACGAATGGCTGGATTCGTTCAAGTCGGAAATAAGTAATGAGGTTATTGACATCTATATCCATTTTGCCAACGCCACGGACATTTCAAAGGACCCTGAATTTATGATTGAAATAGCCAACTATATTTTTTATTTTGATATGGTAAATGAAGAAGCCATGATGTTGAAATGTAAAGCATTGGTATACCTTGGAAAGCATTCTTTAGCCAAAAAGGTATTTGAAAACTTCAAGAAGGAGTATAAAAACATATATAATGAAGAATTTTTAAAGGACTTCCATTTTGTTTTGGAATAGTACCACTAAATGTAGGTGTCAAACTATCGGTCGCCTTAGCTTTAGACTAATCGAGGGTCATTCAACTGGAATAGTATTGTAACTAAAGTAGATGCTGCCAGGGCTCTATTTTCTGAGCAGTTGAGGCAAATGAGCGACAAATGGTTAGCAGAATCATATTGGCATGGATCTCGCCCAGGTGGTGTACAAAACGCCAGCCGACGGCCCAACTTGGGATTTCCTGTAATATTTGTGGCCCCGAAGTTGCATAAGAAATGATTTCCAAGCATACAGCGCTTGAATTCATTTCGATCCGCCGGGCTAATTCCTGAGATGCTTAAGAAACGAAACTTCCCTTGATGACTATTACCGAAGAACAGCCATCGGCCGCTCGGGGCATTTATCCATCACTTTTCCACCGTCTGCTGCAGTTCCTACTGAGATGGCCTGTAACTTCAGGCCATTGGAAAATGAAAGATCAACTTCCCCTGCATGACTATATCTTACTAAAGCTTCCCTCGAAAAATTGAGCTCTATTTCCTGAAAAACCGGGCTGCTGGTACATTCCTCAGGCGAAGAAATGTACACCTCACTGGTGAAGAGCTCTGTTTTCAACAATTCCCGTGAAGTAGGTTGCTGTTGGAATTCTCTTTCCTCGGCTTTATACAGGGTAGTATTGCTACGGGTGCCATTTTCGCTAACCTCCACCTTTACCGCCATATCCACGCCTTCCTGATCACTTCCTTCTACGATTTGACGGCTGTCCAATCCCGTATTCTCATTGTTATCTACATCCGGTAGCACCCAGTATTCGTTCATGCGTTCGTTAAAGAGGCCATTCGTTCCGATAAGCACCTTTAGCTGGCCCTCTTCGGAAAGCTGGTTGAACACCATCGTTTTGTATAGGTCAACGGATTTATCAGTGGCCGCAAAGCGTTCACTCCCTTCGTCCACAAGGGAAGCCAATCGGCTTTGGGTACCGTCAACCGGAAAGAAAAGGTCTGCATAACGGGTGCGAACGATATCACCCGGTGCCCCAACGGATAGATCGGGATCATCGAACAAACCGTAGTTAGCGGTCGAGCCGAAAACGGTCCCCAGCAGGATCTTACACTGTGTCCAGTTACCTAGTCCTGCGCGCAGGTGTCGGTTCAGTAATACTTCTTCAAAGTTATCCTCGCAAAGCAGCGAAGGGTCGTCAATGGCAGGGGTTCCATTCAGCGCATTCCATTTCACTTCAAGCGTTCTGAAGGGAAAATCGTCCGGTAAGATGGATGTGAGCTGTAAATCGTCGGAGCAATCGGGACAACCGGCCGGGGGACTTCCGCAGGTAGTGGTAAGGAGCAGGGCCATCGCACCCATGCAGTACCTAAGGCTTATCAAGGTATTCCGTGTCATTTCGAGGGAGAATAAAAATTTCATTAGTCTTTATATTTTAGAGTGGTAAAAACGAGTCCTGCATCGAAGGCTTGGGATAGCCTGTCCCTAACCTGATTCGGGAGAATCCCGCGTACTCACCTCTACCTATCGGGCCTTACTCCCTTTTTACCTCTTCGAAATGCTCAATTTCATAGCTTTAACAAGAAAAATAGCACCAAAAGTTAGTGATGTTTTTAATAAAATAAAAGTTTTTTAGTTGAAAATGGCAGGTTAAATCACTTTTAATCAAGCGATTAAATATTTTTTTCCGATGCTGTTGGATTTTGTAGATTCGAGGCTTCCCTGCAACGTTGGATTTGAAAGGATTTCTTCCTCTCCCTATTATTCGAACCGTTTATACCAAAAGCAATTAACTTGTTTTTCGGTGGGGGGTTAAAGTATGCAATACAGAAGGAAACAAAGCGAATGGACAGCACAATAACTAAAATAAATCAGCCCCTAAGTGGCTCCCTTTTTTTAAAATGTAAACTAACGAAACCGGGCATGCCCCAGGCGATGCAGGTAAGGGTAAATTCGGTACAGGAATTAATTTGATACCTGAACTTTGGTCCGGGGAGCGTCAGCAAATTTTAAACCTAACCACAAAGCTTAAAATCCAACTCCAAAAAAAATATGGAGACAAGCTCCCAAACAAGCATACCCTAATCCAGTACCAGGATGACCTTATTGATTTGAAAAATAAAGTTCGAAAGTTGGAAGAAGGTTATAGGTCCAGGGGCATAGCCTACAGTGTAGAAATGCTGGTGGAAAGAATAAAAGATTCAAAAAAGCAACTCACCAAAAAGGAAGACCCCTCCAATCTCATTTATGATTTTGTAGACCGCTACATTCAGGAGCACGAACTCACCCGGGTCAAGGGTAGTCTGGTGGTCTATAAATCTCTCAAAAAACATTTAAAGAATTTTCAGGCCAAGAGCAGGACAAAAATCCGTTTCGATAAAATCGATTACAACTTTATGCAGGCCTTTCAAAACCATTTGATTGGCTGGGAAGAGGTACATGAGACTACCGGCAAGGTAAAAACCTTGAATAACATTACCATCGCCAAGCAATTGAGTACCCTTAAAACTTTCCTTGGCTATGCCAAACGGCAGGGGATCAAGGTCAACGATGGCTATAAAGACTTTTCCATCAAGAAAGACAAGCTGGAAGTAATCGCCTTGACCCAAGATGAATTAGACCTGCTTTTTAATTTTAACCTTAGCTCCAACAAGCGTTTGGACCAGGTGCGTGATGTTTTCTGTTTTAGTTGTGTGACAGGTTTCAGGTTTTCAGATCTCCAACAATTAAAGAGAGAACATATCAAGGAAATGGAAATCCGGTTGACCATCCGAAAAACCAAGGAACCTGCCATTGTCCCTTTGAACCAGTATTCCAAAACCATTCTGGAAAAATACATGGACCTGGCCAGTCCCATTCCGATGATCTCCAATCAGAAGTTCAACAAATACGTCAAGGAGCTCTGCAAACTGGCGGGAATCGATGATCCCATTGAGATAATCCGGTACAAGGGTGCCACCAAGCAATCCACCATCTACAAAAAGCACGAAGTTATCAGTGCCCACACCGGAAGAAAAACCTTTGCTACCTTATCTCTTGAAAAGGGAATCCCTGCAGAGACCGTAATGAAGATTACCGGCCATGCCGATTACAAAAGTTTTCAACGGTATGTGAAGGTGACGGAAGAAAGAAAGAGAAACGAGATGCAGAAAGCCTGGGGAGCCCCAGTGTGAAAAATCAAACCTTGAACCATGAAAAAGTTCGATCCAAAAAGGCCCCTTTGGCTGTACAAACTCCGGGAGTACCTGCTGCTTTTTGACGGGAGTTCTGAAGAAGAAAGGATGCTGGCTTACCGGTACGGTTGGCATACTTTTTCCAGTAACCGACACCACTTTGAAGATTTTGCCCATTTCATCCGGCGGAGAAAATGGTTTATTTACCTGTCCTTAATTTATCCCATTATCCTTACTTTTCTTAGCCTTTTGCTAGCGGTTTCGGTTTTGACGATTGACGTTACATTAAAAGTACCCATGGCCCTTATTTTTTCAGGGATTACGGCGGGGATTATTTATAACCTGATTGGCAATACCCTTAAGAACATTCGGGAGACCAGCATTTTTCTAAAGTATGTGGATCCTACTGAGAAATTGGCCAATTTCCGCGAATTTGAAACCCTGGATTTTCTTGACAGGGAGGCTGCACTCCAATTTTATGAAAATATGCGTGCAAAAAGAGATTATACCCAAATCGAAGCGTTAGAAAATAGACTGGATAAAACCGAAAAACTGCTGGCCCTTGATTTTTTATTGGGCGAACCAGGGATCTTAAATGAACTGATCAACAAACTGTGTCTTGATCAAAACTGCAGCTTGTCCAAAGAAGGAGTTTACCGGGTTTTGGGCGAAATACTGACCGCTTCTCCGGATAATATTAAGAAGGACATTACAAAAAAAGTAATTGAAATTCGATCCGGTGAATGCCTGTCTCGGAAAAGGATTGATCAGCTTTGGAATGTTAAGGCCGTTTTCAGCCAGGCGAAATTGGCACTTAAAGCCTGTGAAATTGATAGACTTATTGACACTGCAAAAAGACCAGGGGCTGGATTAAAAAATGGGGTGGAATACCATTAACAGGAATAGTCAGAAAAACCAGTATTCTTTTATAAACGTTATATTTGGAAATACTGAAATACTAACAGTGATGGAAAAAATGAATGTCAGAAAACATGCCATTATAGAGAAAGTAATGCACTTGAATGAAGAAGAACTCACGGAATTAGAATATAATTATTCATAACTATTTCCATGAATTAATAAAATAACTTATCTTGTCAGGAGGATGTAGAAAAGATGACAATGTAAAGAAAAGCAATATGGCAAGGTAAATATTTAAATATATATAACTAAAAAAATAATACATCCCGATTGTAGACGGTAAAATCTCGGTTTCAACGCAGAATTGGTCGCTGTTTGACTGTTCAAAATTATTAAGCTTATAGAAATTCAGGGTTTTAGTAACATTTCCAGCCAATAAGGCCAAGCCTGTTAAACTGTAAATCATAATGATCTCAAATCAAAATGACAATACAGTGGGTAGGGACGCATTAAACGACGTTAGCTCTCAAGATACAGAGGACTTTGGTGCTTCATCGCAAAGCGGGCTTCAGCGGGTGCCTGCGGACAGAAAAGTGGAGTGGCGACTTTACAATCCTAAGACTTTCGCACCAATAGGGTTTTTGCTTCATATTTTTATTGACGAACCGACTTCGGAGTTCGGTCGTCTACAACTAAATATTTACCGTAAGGGGAATCGTCGGTCGGTCGGCCTAACGATCCGGTCCGTTTTGCTGGATTTCCCTTTGATAATATGTGTGCTTTGTGGTTTTGGCGTGGGTGTACCATTCTCAACCGTTTGGGGCATCGGGTCGCTTCTTAATCATTCTCCAATTTTTGTTGCCTTCGTGGGATGCCTGTCGATGGTCTTTACTGTCTGGTTGCTCTATTTACAGATTTTTCGCTGGGCAAATCGAGAACCGGAAACCGAGGATATGATGGGAAAAATAACAGCATTTATTTCGTTCTTTCTATTGCCAATGTCTATGTACCTAATTGCCGCGCCCTATACGACGCGTTTTGAAACTATAGGAGAAGAAGGAGAGCTGACTCTTATTTCTTGGCTTGTCTATTTTGGCTATATGGCAGCGAACATTTTGGGTCTGGGTTCACCACAAGCCATATTTGGTGAGATTGCGGCTTTACGACCGACTTCTGTGGCTGCTGCAGTAGGAACTCTATGGGTCAATGCATTAATGGTGGTAGGGGTATTCACATGGTTTTGGAAAATTCTCAAATATTTGACATTAGGAGACCGATTGTTCTCGGGCACAGTAGAGGAACTGCGGGCGCATATTGCTTCAAACGGAAACTTGAAGAAGTCGTATATCATACCACGGCACATCTTTATGAATTCAACGCGGAAAATCCCCTTCACCAGAGCGGATGCGTTGGATCTTGACAAGCCGTGGTCGTTGTTATGGTCTGGTAGCATCGTAAATGAAGAATCCTGCTTAGCAAGGTTGAAAGAGGTAGAAAGATCTGGAGAGAGTACTAATCTTGGGTCCAGGTTCGATGATGATGAAGATCTTGTAAAGGATTTTGTAATGGGATTCTCTTTTATAAAGTCAGGTGCGGTTTTAGTTTTATCTTTTGCAGTTCTGTGGGGCGGACTACAACTATTCGCAGTTATCCCCTTCGGTTGGACTGTTCTTCCACCAACGTTTTTCGCTTTCAATATAATGTTCATCTATAGCGTTTTCCGGGCGAAGTCAAAAAAATGACAAGTGCCGGATATTTATTTTAGGAGACGTTCTGGAGTGAAGCCTACATCTCCAGCAAATCTCAAACCGTCACTTCGTCGGTATGTCCTATTTAGTTGGGCAAGTTTATAATTGTCTCAACCAATAGCATAACCGCTACGGTGATCTTCAACAAGGTAGAATTTCGACACCTGCCCAATACTATTGCATTTTTCTTTTTACTGGGATGTCTAGTTCGGATTACGGCAACGGAGTCGAGTTTCCACCAGAAGGAATGTTTTGATACACTGGCGAAGGTCAGTTAGGAGACCTGATGATGGCTCAAGGAAACCGGGCCATTCGCGATCAAACCAACAGAAGGAAGACTCAATCTTTTCAAGACAATATGAGATGGGGAAAATCGACATCTTGAACAAGTCTTCAGAAATTAGTTTATCTATCTGTCTCTCGTTTACCCCATCCTATTTGCCTTGTTTAGCATGGTCCTGGCACTTTCTGTTTTTACAATTGAGGCATCATTAAAAGTACTTATTGCTCTAATTATGTCCGGTATAACGGCGGGGATTATCTACAACCTAATGGTAATACCCTTAAAAATATTCGGGAGACATGCATTTTACTTAAGTACGTCGACCCTACGGAAAAATTGGCCAATTTCCGTGAATTTGAAACCCTGGATTTTCTTGACATGGAGGCTACACTCCGATTTTATGAAAATATGCTTTCAAAAAGAGATTATGCCTGGATAGAAGCATTAGAAAAAAAACTGTATAAAACGGAGAAATTGCTTGCCCTCGATTTTTTATTGGGCGAACCAGGGACCTTGAATGAACTAATCAATAAACTGTGTCTTACTCACAATTGCTGCTTGTCCAAAGAAGGCATTTACCGGGTATTGGGTGAAATACTGACCGCTTCTCCGGATAACATCAAAAAGGATATCACCAAAAGAGTAAGCGAAATCAGATATGGAGAAAAACTTTCCCCAAAGAGGATCGATCAGCTTAGAAATGTAAAGGCTATTTTTAATCAGGCGAATTTAGCCAAAATAGCCGGTGAAATTGAAATGTTGGTTACTACTAATCGAACTTCGAATTTTAATAAAAATATGGCAGTGGCCACTAAAGATTTGATACAAATCCATTACTTTTAATGTTTGCGAATGTTTGAATTATGATAATTAGCTGGATATTGCCTTTTAAGGGAATTTCCGAAATGATTTCTGAACCAGAATACATCCCAAAACCACCGATTTTTGGGATAAAGGTTCTTGACCGAAGTAATGAAGAAGATAAATTTATTTAATTGTCTCAAAATGTTTAATTTCATCAACAATTAAATTAAAAATGGGCAATGAACTAGCCAGCATTCAGGTGAAATTTGCTTATTTGAACAAGGAGGTCTAATTTCGCAAGGATTGGAAGACCAGATCAAATGATATAATAAATGAAAATTTACCAACAAACCCTATTTCAAGTATTGTAAGGTCAGCCAAATAATCACGAGGAGCTTGATTTCCTCATCTTAATCTTTTAATGGGGTTAGGTACCCTAGATCGCTTGTTGCCTTGCCAGATCTGGGCCCGGATATTGCCATAATTTCCGAACTTCTTGAACTTACTTTGTAGAGTTCAGGATATTTGGCTAGAGTACCGTACGGTTTGTTAGTCCCTTAAACACAAGAAATTTTTGTTTCAGACAAAAAGTGATCCCTATCAGGGCAAGTATCTACTATGTCTCCGGGTGGACAAGGAAATACCTGATCTCCAAAGGGAACACCAATTGGTCAAAATACATGAATAATGATAAGGGAAAATATCTACAGGTTTTTTATTAATTGGTGAAGAGATTATTATCGTAAGGCAGGGCGAGGACTTATTTTATATTTCCCCCATTTTTTTCCATTGAACTCAGGGATACAATACATATTTTTGCCTGACGATCAGGTAAAAATAGACTTACCATATATATTTATCAACTTTTAAATCACCTAAAATGCCCATTAAAACCTACCCCATCTTCTTAGCTTCCTCTTATGAGCTTCAACCTGAGCGGGAGAAGTTTGAGATTTTTATAGGTAGGCAGAACAAGCGCCTTCAAAAAAGGAATGTTCAGCTACGCCTGGAAATCTGGGAGGATATGGGAGCGGAGCTGAACGATGGGAGAAAACAGGATGACTATAATAAAATCCTGAAGGATGCCGAAATCGTCGTTGTTCTGTTCTGGACTAAAATGGGCAAATACACTAGGGAGGAATTTGACCAAGCGTTTCAAAATTTTAAGAATAAAGGAAAGCCCATTATATATGTATATGAGAAAACTATAGCTCCCGCTAAAATACCTCAGGATCGTGAAAGGGAAAGTAAAGCGGATTTTATCAATCAGCTTTTAACTCCAGGAATGGAACAATTCCACAGTTCTTTTGAGCATTACGCAGAATTTTTATTTCATTTTCAACAATACCTATTTGATTTATTTGATCAAAAAAGGCTTCTAGTCGGGAAGCCACCTCAACAACATAGTTTAAAGGCCCCCCATTCCCCCTCCTTCGTAATAGGTAGAGAAAAAGAAATGGAAAAAATAAGTAAAAAACTCAGCAATAAAGGTATAATTGTTTTGGTTAGTGGGGAAGGTGGTATTGGGAAAACTACCTTAGCAGCCAATTATTGGCACGAAAATAAATATACTTATGGGAATTTTGTTTACCTTTTTTGTGAAGGGGGAATTATTAATGCAATGTTGGATGACGGCCTTGGTTTGGAACTTCATGGTTTGCCTGAAGAGGAAAAAATTCTGCAGATCCGGAGGAAATTAAATGAATTCGGAGATGATGTGCTACTACTGTTGGACAATGCCAACGAAGACGGAGATATCACGAAATTTCTAAAGTTATTTTCGGGGTTTAATGGTAATGTACTTATAACTAGTCGTTGCAGGGAAGTGCTGCCCAATCCGAAGAATGAAATCCTTCTTAAACATTTAAACCACAGTGATTCCAAGACATTATTTTTGAAATACTATAAAGAAGAACATTTTGAATTTGATGAGCTTCTGAATAAACTTCTAATTGCTATCGATTACCATACCTTGTTGATCGAAGTTTTCTCCAAAAACCTGAGAAAGGCATCTGCAAGGGGAAGAGACCTTAAAAGCTTTCTCCAAAGTTTTGAGGATAAAGGTATTTTTTTGGAAAGAAAAGTCAATACACGGGTTGAGACTGATTATGCATTTTACATTAACAAAGGAGTGGCATCGCCAAACGATATTTTAGAAGTATTGTATGATTTTTCAAATCTAGGAATGTTTGAGCGTTTCTATTTGATAAATCTGGCTTTTCTTCCAATTGGTACATACAATCAACAGTTCCTAGTAAAAATTTTTAAGCCCAGAAATTTAGTAGAATTTCATGAATCATTGGACAGTCTATATCAGAAAGGGTGGATCGGGGGAGAATACGACTCCCTTAGGTTAGGTCCTGTTATTCAGAAACTAGTGCTGCATAAAAATAGGGAGGCTTTATTGGAGACTTCAAGAGATTATTTAGGCAATTTGATAGTTTTATTATCTTTAGAAAAGGATCAGGATAGTGTTCACCGTAACTTTGAATGGATCCCATTTGGAAGGCAAATTACTAAAATATTTAAAAAAATACCTGATAGAAATTTTGCCTTATTTTTTAAAACTTTCGCTATTTTACTAAATCGTAAAGGTGGCAAAGAAAACCTTTTGGAAGCGAAATCTTACCTGGAAATGGCACTTGATTTCAATATTTCAAACTTTGGGGAGAAAAGTAGTTACGTTGTAAGTAACCGTTCAAACCTGGCCTTAGTATTAAGAGATCTTGGCGGAGAAAGAAATCTTATAGAAGCAAAGAGCCTTTTGGAACAAGCCCTTGATTGGGCCATCTCTAAAAATGGAGTGAATTCATTGGCAACCGCAGAAAAACGTTCAAACTTGGCCTATGTCCTTCAAGCACTAGGGGGCAAAAAGCACCTTTTGGAGGCGAAGTTACAATTGGAGAAGGCATTGGCTTCGGCTATTTTAAATTCTGGGGAGGATGCAGATTTAATAGCGAAACTTCGTTCCAACTTAGCAAGTATTCTTAAAGATCTTGGCGGTAGAAAAAACCTATTGGTAGCAAAAACTCATTTGGAAAAAGCATTGACCCTAAAAATTTTTAGAGTTGGGGAAAATGCCCCATCAATTGCAATAATGCGTTGCAGTCTGGCACATATACTTCATGACCTGAGTGGAAAAAAGAACCTTTTAAAGGCGAAGTATCTTCTGGAAAAGGCACTATCTTCAGATATTTCTAATTTTGGAGAGGATTCACATGCAGCGGCTAAAAGACTTACCAGTTTAGGAATGGTTCTTAGAGGATTTGGAGAAGTGAGTTATCTTTTGGAAGCGAGGCCACACCTAGAAAAAGCACTTGAATTGGCTATTTGCAATTTTGGAGATATAGCCCCTATAACAGCAATTCGGCGTAACGATCTTGGCCTTTTATTAAAGGACTTAGGTGGAAAAAAGAACCTTTTGGAAGCTAAAAATCACCTGCAAAAGGCTCTCGCCTCAGATATTTCTAACTTTGGGGAGACTGCCCCGGTAACTGCCATAAGTCAATCCAATTTAGCCCTTGTACTTGGAGACTTAGGAGGAAAAAAGAACCTTTTGGAAGCGAAAAATCACCTGCAAAAGGCTCTCGCCTCAGATGTTTCTAACTTTGGAGAGACTGCTCCCTCAACGGCTACGAAGCGTTCCAACTTAGCTCTAATGCTCGGAGATCTTGGCGGAGAAAGGAATCTTGAAGAGGCAACATTCCATTTAAAAAAAGCATTAGCCTCCGATGTTTTAAATTTTGGTGAATTACATCCTACTACCATTATAAGGCAGTATAACTTGGGCTCAATATTAGTAGATCGCAAAGGAGTTGATAACTTAGTACAAGGCCTTAGTTTATTTGAAAAAGCCTTGGCCGGATGTAGAAGAATATTTAGTGAGGATTACTATTTGATTCCTAAAATATTAAATTGGATTGAGTATGCAAAAGAAATGCTCAGGAAAAATCACGGATAATCAACTGATTTACTGTAGAAGACTCACTTTAAGCTAGTTATTTAACCCCAAATAAATTTTCATTCAACTTTAATGGTTTTTCTAAACCTATTTCCGCTTGGGCGTGTTTTTTTGACCATCAGGTACTTTTTTTACTATGAGGTTTTCAAACCAATAATGCTTCCTTATTTTCCTTTTTTTCATACCTAAAAATAGCAACACTCCCAACAAATATTCCCCGATCCAAACCTACCCCAGAATTATTTCATTTAAAAATCAGCTATAATCGCCAGCTATGACGGTTTTTGAAAAGTTGGGGTACTACCCCTGCTAACTACCCCTGCTTAGTTCTGACCATATTCGGCCAACAAACCAAACGATAACCGAATATGAACGACATGATCTTTTCCCCCATCGACAAAAGGCAACTCATTCAGGAGATTGCCGAAGAAGTGGCCTCCAGGATAATTCCCGAACTGCAGCCACCGGTACAGGAAGACGAACTGATACAGATCCCCGAAGCCATGAGGCTGCTGGGCCGCTCTCGTACCACCATCAATAACTGGCGCAGGGAAGGTTTCCTCAAAGAGCAGGTGATCAACACCAGGGTATATTTCAAAAAATCGGATATACTCAATGCCGGTCACCAGAAAAACGGCCGGAAAAAATAAAAGCGGATCATGCCCGATCCGCTCGCTATAATTTCATGTAGGAAATGGTATCCCTCTTTGAACGAGTCAAATATACCATTTCTGTGTGGATTTACCAACCCAAACCTACAGAAAAATGGACGAAGAAAACCCTATCAGGAAGATAGATGAGAAGTCTTCCAGCCCAACTATCAGGATGATTAAATTCCTGATGTCAAAATACGACTTTAAGAATAACCTGGTACTAAACGAAGTCTTTGCCAGAGAAAAAGAAGGGAACAGCTACAGTCCTGTTAATCCCAATACTCTTTACATTGAATGTCGGCAGGCCGGGTACCGCACGTCGGTAGGTGAAATCAACACCTTCCTTTGTTCGGACTTTATTCCCAAAACCAACCCTTTTGTGGAGTATTTTAGACAGGTCCGGAACAAATGGGATGACACCCTCCATGGAGACTATATCCAAAAATTCAGCGGCTATGTCCAGGTATTTGGTCAGCAGCGCTTTGAGCAGCAGTTCAAAAAATGGCTGGTCCGCTGTGTGGCCTGTTGCCTACGGAATGACTTCTTCAACAAGCAGGCCCTGATCTTTGTGCAGGAGCAGCAGAACAGTGGTAAGACCACCTTGACCCGCTTCCTGATCCCGGATCAATTGATGGCCTACCACGCAGAAAACATCTCGGTGGACAAGGACAGCCTGATCGCCTTAAGTCAGAATTTCGGGGTGATCCAGGATGAGCTTTCTACGCTTTCCAGAACGGAAATCAATGCACAGAAAACCTTGATGAGTAAATCTTATGTCAAAGTCAGGCACCCCTATGACAAAAAACCCAAAATGGAACCTAGAAGGGCATCCATCTGGGGATCCACCAATAAGGCCGAGTTCCTGACGGATGTGACAGGCAGTGTACGCTGGCTCTGCTTTACGGTAAGGGAAATCAACTGGGACTACAAGAAAGAAATTGATATCGACAGGGTATGGGCACAGGCCTATCAGTTGTATCAGTCGGATTTCCAATACGAAATGACGGCTGCTGAAATCCAAGCAAATGAACTGATGAACAATCAGTACAAGACTATTTCGCCCGAAGTGGAGCTGGTACAGAAGTTCTTTTCCCCGGGCACCAAAGAGGACCATGACAAATTCATGACCGCTACAGAGATCTGCCACCACCTGTTGTCAAACGTTTCCGGCAATCTCAGGATCAGCCCGGTGGAGATCGGCAAGGCCCTGAAACTGCTCGGCCACATTCAGACCCAGGTGCGGAGAAGCGAAGCCCAAACCTTCCCCGAAAAAGGGTATTACATTAAACATAATCAACCTACTACTTACTACAAATAACATTTAAACAATTGATAATCAATTAAATAAAGTGTAGTAGGATAAAATATATCAAGTTACTACAACCTACTACAAAAAGGATTTTTGTAGTAAGATGCTTTTTGATTTTCAACAGTTATAAATAACAGAATACCAAATAATTAACAACAAAATGTAGTAAAGTAGTAGGTGTAGTAGGTGGTTTTTTAAAAAAATTAAACTTTAAGACCATGAATGCCAAAGAAGCCAATAAGATATCCATAGTAACTTATCTGGATCAACTGGGAATAAAACCAAGCAAAGTAAAAGCAGGCTACTGTTTTTACTTGTCTCCTTACCGGGAGGAAAAGACGCCTTCATTTAAAGTCCACCCCATCAAGAATCTCTGGGTGGATTTCGGCGATGGCAATGCAGGTGGAACGCTGGTTGACCTGGTTTTGAAAATGAACCCAAATTTTACCATTTCGGAGGCCATCCAGGAAATCGCCACCATAAGCGGATCCTCTTTTTTTCTTCACCCGCCAATTCTTTCCAATGCGAAGCCTTCCGAAAAGGAACTACCTGGGATTACCATCATTAAAACCAAGCCTCTTGGAAACAATCGTGCCATTACAGATTACCTGCACTCCAGGGGCGTATCATTGGAGGCGGCAAGCAATTTCTGCCGGGAGGTATACTACAGCATCGGAGACAAAAGGTATTTTGGGCTGGGCAACGCAAATGAAAATGGCTGGTCCATACGGAACAAATACTGGAAGGGCTGCACCGCTCAGGGGGTTTCGCATTACCGGAACAATGCTGCTGAACTTTGCCTGTTTGAAGGCATATTCGATCTGATGAGCTATGTGGAAATGAGGAAGGCGGAGCTATACCGAATGGATTTTATGGTGCTTAACTCCCTGGCCAGTTTAAAATCGGCCATGCCTGAAATACAGAAATACGGGCAGGTAAATCTATTTCTGGACAGGGATCAGGCGGGAAGGGCAGCAGCAGCGGAATTGACGCAATCCCTTCCCCAAAGCCAGGATTGTTCCGGGATCATTGGTTCGTTTAAGGACCTAAATGAGTACTGGATGAGTAGGGAAAATCATGGTCCAAAAAGATGACACAGCCTGGTAAATTCTGAAGAAAATTTACCCGCTTTCCTAAACGGCTGCTTTTTCTTTTAACAGCAACGTTTCCTGGCCGGGTCCTGGCTTAACGTAGAGGGGGGCTTAAAAAAGGGTGGCATTTGTTCGATTTTCAAAGCAATTAGTTCTATATGTGGATATATAGTTATTTGATTAGCATTTTATACGGATATATCAATATTCAAATAAACATAGTTGTCTTGTCCTGAAATAGGTTTACAGATTTGAGTGGTTTTAAAACAAGAAAACCATGAAAATTTTAAAGCACTATTCGGACGATTTTAAAAGAGAGGTTGTTCGGCATTATCTGAGCTCTGATGACAGCATGAAAACCACCGCCGTTAAATTTAATTTAGCGGTTCCTGCATCGGTTCACCAATGGGTCCGTAAATTTGAAACAGAATTCAAAACCCCTGTTATGGACAAATCTTCAGAAAAGCCCAAATCACCAATACCTGATACTCCTGAGGGGATGGCCCGCCGTATAAAAGTATTGGAAGAGGCCCTGGAGAGGGAGCGCCTGAATACCCTGGCAGCAAACAAGATTATTGAAATTGCAGAACGTGATCTGAAAATTTCTATCAGAAAAAAGTCTGGAGCCAAGCAGTCCAAGAAATGAGAGAGGAACATCCAGAGCTTAGTACCCATAAGCTTTGTGGATTGTTTGGCTATAGCAGACAAGCTTACTATCAATTGCAGAAATACCGATATAAAAATCAGGCACAGACAGAAATTGTGCTTCAAATGGTTCGTAATGAGCGTAAAACCCTTCCCGGAATCGGGGGCAGGAAGTTGCTAAGTCTGATAAAAGTGCTGATGGAAAGAGAAGAAATACAAATGGGCAGGGATGCTTTTTTTGACCTGTTAAAGGAGAATAATCTACTCGTCCGCAGGTCCAAAACCAGGGTTTATACCACTTTTTCAAGACACCGTTACCGTATGTATCCCAACCTGATCCGGGATAAAGTACTGACCGGCCCCCATCAACTCTGGGTCAGCGACATTACTTATATACCCACCACGGATGGCTATTTATACCTTTCACTGGTTACCGATGCCTATTCCCGTAAAATAGTCGGTTGGAACCTGTCCAATAAACTGGCGGCCAGTGGAGCGGTCAGTGCCCTGGATATGGCATTGTCTCAGCTTCCTGACGATAAGGCCATTGACTTGATACACCACTCTGACCGGGGTGTACAATACTGCTGCGATAAATATGTAGCCAGGCTCAAGTCCCGGCAAATAACTATAAGCATGACAGAAAACGGTGACCCTTTGGAAAACCCAGTGGCAGAACGGGTTAATGGGATTTTGAAAAGTGAGTGGCTGAATAAACTGGCTCCGGGAAGCAAAAAGGAAACAGCTTCTAGGTTGGCCGGAATCATTGAGGCTTACAATACCAAAAGGCCCCATCTGAGTATAGATATGCTGACCCCAGAGGCCGCTCATATCACCAAGGGAATTATCCCTAGGAAATGGAAAAACTACTGGAAGGAAAGGCAAACAGCATTCAGTAAAGAAGACTCAGGATTAAAGAAAACACATTTAGAGAATTAGTAAATTAAAACTTGTAAATAGTATTTAGGACTACTAAAGAAAAATAAATTACATTTAGGATTAACTGCTCAAACTGTAAAGAATTTTTAGGACGAGACATAAATATATTTGCTTTTATTTAGATATAAATTTATATTAGTTGGTAAAAATAGGATTATTCATTTAATCTACTATAGTAAACCCGTTCTTATTTACATCCCTGTAGGATGAAAGAACGTCCAAAAACGCACTTTGAATTAACCCTAAAACCCGCTGTGCGCGGTCCTTGCAAGTTGTGTCTTTGTCCGACAAAAAACCTCCCGGTTTTTTTCTGCCAAAAACGAACTTGCCCCTCCTTTTTCCACATGGTTTGTGGTGGGAGGAGGGGAGGGAAATCCTCGCAACTCGGATTTAAAAATTAAAATTATGAGAAGAGCAACCCAAAATGATCGGGAGAAAGTGGTAACCATACTGCTGGAAGCATTCAAAAAAAACAAGAGTGTCAACTACATTGCCGGGAAGCAAGAGAAAAAGATCCGCTATTTGATGGAGTATTCGTTTGACAACTGCATGGATACCGGCGAGGTATTTATTTCGGATGATGGCGAAGCTTGCGCCATGATCCAGTTTCAGGATCGGAAAAAGTTCTCCTGGAAAAGCACCTATCTGGATATACAGTTGATACTTAAAACCATCGGCCTGGGAAACATTCCCAAAGCTTTGGCCAGGGAGTCCTTTATCAAAAAGCATTATCCCAGCGAACCGTTTACCTACCTCTGGTTTATTGGCGTAAATCCGGAGCGGCAGGGGAATGGCTTTGGGACGGCCGTTCTGAAGCATGTATTGGATTACTCCAGGACGCTCAACCGGCCGGTCTACCTCGAAACCTCTACCCAGCGAAACTTACCCTGGTACCAAAAACACGGCATGGAGATTTATACCGTTTCAGAGCGGTTTGGGTTCCCGTTCTATTTTCTTAAAACTGCCTGAACGCCATGACCGTTCTCAATACTGAAATACATATTGTAACCCTTCTGTTTGTAATTCTGGAGACGTTAATGTTTTCCCACCAACTGGTCTTTTACCTGCAAAAGCCCAAAGAGAAAAAGAGAAAATATTACCTGATCCTGCTATTCTTACTGATCATTTACAATATTGCCGGAGGTCTCTTTCCCGACGAAAACCTTCCCATGTCGGTTGTGTTTCAATACATCCTGGCCTATGGGGCCGGTTTTTCCATGGGGGCCTATTTTCCCTATTATTTTTACCAGGCCTACAACATCACCCATCTGGAATTTCATGCCAAATATGGCGTGCTGATCTTCCTGATTTTGCCCTTTATCATTTTCTTCTGCATACTCTATCCACTTGGGTTGGATTTGATGACGGTCATCTATGTGGGAATGATTATTCCGTTTGTCTATGCGTTTTACATGGTTTACAACATCCTTTGGGGCATTCGGCAGCGATACAAAAACAGAAAAGCCTCTTTCGATGCCATTTTATCCTACATTGCCGTAGCCCCCTGGGCCCTGATGCCCTTATTGGCCTACTTGCAGGTAACCCAACTTACAGAGGTGCTCTTTACCAACGGCGGATTCCTGATCATCACCTTTCTTTTTTTCCGGAACATGATTGAGGAAAACCGCAAGGATCTGGAAACACTGGACCTGATCCAAACTAAAAATGAGGAGGAAATTTTCGCCATCCGGTGTAAGAATTTGGGACTTACCAAAAGGGAAACGGAGATCTGCCAATTGGTCAGGGATGGCTACATCTACAAAGAAATCGGCGATACGCTGAATATCTCCGAAAGGACCGTCAACAAGCACATACAGAATATTTTCAAAAAGGCTGGAAGTAATAATAAGCTGGACCTGCTGAATAAAATTACCAAAAGGGTGAAGTCGGCGTGAAAGGGGTTGGGGAAATGGGGGCCAAAGTTGCTCCGCTGTCAGGGTAAATGGGAGCTTCTACAATTAACTTATATACTAAAAATCAAAAAGCTTTTAAATGTTACTTTTGTTTACTTAGTCCATTAATACCCAAGGTATCCGTTTTAAATAAAGTATCATGATTCTGTCTTTGATACTTTTAATTTTCACTTCTCCTTTTTAAGCCCTCATTTTGAGGTCCCTTTCATAATGCAATCCCCAGTGAAGCAATAATTGCAAGAAAAACGGCTACAGAATCAAACCATGCTGCTTATTTTGAACTTTTAGCATGCTTTTCCGATCCAATAGTAGCTTTCCCGAAGCAATGCTGGTTTGTATATTCTCAACTTCAAGTACATCTTTTTCATTTCTTGTTCGCTCTGTCTTTTCAAAGCGCTAGTTTAACCACTATTAAGAATTTCTGGAAGATGGGGTTTATTGGACAGATACGATTGAATCTCATTAAGTATCTTCAATTTGATGGATTCGTCGTAACGTATCCCCATTTTTTTAAATGCTTTTATTGTTGTTTTCTTCTTTTTTAACATCTTTGTACTTTGTTAGCTGTAAACCTATTTTTCAGGGCAAGACAATAAGAATTAATTGATTCTTTAATATGGGTACTAAGCTCTAGGGAAATCGCTGAAGGCAAGTATTGCAATAGCTCAGTTTTTTAAAGCTGGAGTTTAAATTTGGCAGTGAATCCGGGGGATGGCGTAGGGGTATGGTTGAAAATTGAAGTCATCAATGGCGCGATGGAAAATTTAGCCGAATTGGAAATCCTATGACTGTTCGTTCAAAATTACAAATCTCGAAAATCGGGGAGGAGAAGGGACATTTCCCTATTTCAAAAAGAGGGAAAAAGATATTTTTAAGAGTGGATTCAGTGTGAAGAGTCACCGGGAGTAGGGGATAAGATTTCAGAGTTAAAGTAAAAATCCCTGCTTGTGAATTTTGAGAGTTTGCGAAAGTGAATCAAACAGCTCTCAATTCAACCTATTTAACCTCCGATTGAAAAAGTTTTCATTTTTTTGATAGCTTAGTGGTTACCTGGCTCATGTTTAATTATAAATCAATGAAAGAAATCCAAAATCGAAGTTTAAGTGCTTATTCTGACAGCGAATTGATTGAAATGTTGAAAGAAAGTAGTGAAGCTTTAACGATGGTCTATGAAAAGCATAGGGAATATTGCCTCAATTTCATGACATCAATGTTCGATGACAGGGATGAGATTAAGGACATATACCAGGATGCAGTAATAGTTTTGTATGAGAAGGCCATCAAACCTGGATTTACTTTGACCTGCTCCATACAGACCTATTTAAATTCCATCTGCAGGAATCAGGTATTAGTAAGGCTTGCGCATTCAAAAAAATACACTCATAGTAATGATGAGGGAAATAAAAATTATTTGGAAAACCTTACTGACTGGTTTGATGATAGTAATATGGTCGGTAACGAGCGAGTAACGGCTTTAAAAGGAATACTGATGGAAATGAAGGAGAGTTCAAGTAAGTGCTACGATATTTTGGTTAGGTTCTTTTATCAAAATCAATCCATGGATAAGATAGCAGTGGCTATGGGGTACACCAATGCTGATAACGCTAAGACTCAAAAATATAAGTGTCAGAAGAAACTGAAAGCAAAAATGTTTAAACGACTGAAAAAGTGAGTGTTATCACAAGAAAAAATATCGAATTACTGAGGCAATATATCCTGTCTGATGATTCACGTGTTAAAAATGAACTAATTGAGTCAATCCCTGCTGACCTAAGGGAAAAGGTGGTTATTATCCAGGAGGAATTTGAAAAAAATACAGATTCAAAATCAATAGCTTTGAAAGTTGATGCGTCTGATTTTGAGCAAGAAATAGAAGAAATCCAATCCATATACAATTTGAAAAAACGTGATCTGGATGATCAGGAATTTGAAACGAATATTATTGCTGCAATAACTCCGATTGAGCGAGAGAGTCTTAAAAAAAAGCTCATGGCATTTGAAAAAAATGGAGGAGAAGAACTGTCAGATCATGAAATAAAATATGCGATTACCTCGATTGAAAGAGAATCCTTAAAGGAAAGATTTCAAAAGTTGGATGATTCCTCAGAAGAAGGGGGGATGCCTATTGATCCAATAGAAATGCCTGCTGCGGCTTCTTCTAGGATGCCACTCTTCCATTCCATTTTAAAATATGCCGTTGCTGCATGTTTTATTGTTGCAACCGGAATTGGGATTTTTCTTTTTACCAGGAAGGAAGTAATTCCTGAAAATACCGTGGCCAGCTCATCTGAAAAAGAACCAATTGATCAAAATCCGACTAATCTACCTCTAATTGAGACAGTACCATTGGCTGAAGTTTCCATCACATCCAATTCCTATACGGTTTTAAAATCCGGATTAGGTTATGGTGAGGTTGAAGAAAAGGTTACTATAGTAGTGAATGATCAAAAAGAAAGCGTTTTATCGATACAAAAGGCGATTTCAACTTATTCAAACCAGTTAGAAAAAGTCACTGAAATCCAAAATCCGGAAGCTGAGCTTGTGGCCGCAGAATTATCCGACAGAATCGATGCTTTACAAACAGAACTAAGCCAAATACATATTAAAGAAAATCAATATGTATTTGATGGTAAAGTACTTACTCTATTTGTTACTTCTGCCTCAAACGAAAATCAGATAATTTACTATGATAGTAACTATTACCTGAAAAAGAACAACAGGTTTTTCAAATTGACTATTTCAGAAGATCCACAGCCATTCATGGAAGCAACCGATCCTAATGTTTTAAAAGCATTGGATAAAATCATTTTCAATGCGGACTAATCAAACTTACATATTCAAAATAGTTCTTGTCCTGCTTTGTTGGGTCATATCCTTTCTTTCGTATGGCCAAGCCAATCCTGAAAAGCAAATTCAATCTGTTTTTGATCAGTTGGTATTAGCGTATGGAAACGCAAAATCGCCCCCAAAACTCCTGGTCATTCATGGAACCGGAAAGCAGGCTTTACCTGCTAAGTATGAACCTGATCCCAAACCAATTATAAAAGTGGATGGGTCATTAGTGGCGATTTTCAAAACGTTTGGAAAGGATAGTTTAAATGCCATTGCCGTGGTACTCAGTCATGAGTTGGCACATTACTACAGTGATCATACATTTTGTTCCGACTATGCTTATGCCTTGAAGGATCAGAGCAAATCGTTGTCTGATGTTTTGAAAAGTGTAAGTAAACAAGAGAAAATCAGCAAGGAAACGGAAGCAGATCAAAAAGGCTTTTTTTATGCTGCAGCAGCGGGGTATAGTCCTTTTGATGTCCAATCCACCGTATTAGATAAAATTTATTCAGAGTATTATTATCCTGACAGTCTTCCTGGATATCCTACAAAACAACAACGAATATCCATTGCGCTTACGGCTGAAACGAAGGCAAAAGAGCTTTACGACATATTCCAAGCTGGATTAAAGTTTTTAAAGGAAAAAGACTATAAACGAGCTATAGAAGCTTTCGAAGAAGCAAATAGCTATATCCCCTTTCGAGAAAATTTCAATAATATGGGAGTAGCGAGAGCTTTGATGGCTCTTGATCTAAAAGACCCAGAATATTTAGAAAAGGAATACCCGGATCGTTTTTTGTATCCTCTTGAATCTGATAATGCAAGCAGACTCAAAAAGGAGATTGAACGAGGAATAAACTATAGTAAGCAAGAGCAAATATTGGATTTACTCAAGGTGGCAAAGTTTAACTTTCAAGAAGCCATCCGATTAGATCCTGGATATACAAAATCATTTATTAACCTAGCCTGCGTGTATGATTTGATGGAAAATTCTGAAGCAGCTATCGGGACTATAAAAGAATTGCCATCGGAAAAGCAGAAAACCAGAGAAGCTTTAAGAATCCTGGCGATAGCGTATTTCCATGCGAAAAGAGAGAAAGAAGCAGAAGAAATTTGGAATAAATTGGACTTAAAATGAACAAAAATAAAAATCAGTAAAACCGAAAAGTCTAAAAGGTTTAGATAAAAGACTAATTACAATAAGTTAAATTTTAAAAATTAAATTCAGGTTACTATGAAACACACATTCTTACTTCTAATCGCAATGGGTTTATTTCTTGTGGCAAATGCACAGGATACCAAAACACCGAGTACTGAAAAGCCATCAGAGGAATTGGAAAACCTTCAGTTGGCCAATCAGTTGGCTAAGTATGGTTACAAAACCTATTCGGCTACGGCCTTGATTGAGGCAGCCAAAATTATGAGTAGCGTAAACACGCAGGAACTAAAATTTGAATCCTACAAACAGGAACCGAAAATTGATAATCAGGCCAAAAAGCAAAAAGCCGAGGTTTTAGATTTGGAAGGTATTCTCGTTGCTGCCAGAAAATATGCCGACGGAGATGCAGATTTACTTTCCGCAATTGCTGAGATCGAAAAAGAAAGCCAAGCAACCCGAGGAAGGGTAGGAGGCCCGGGGGAGAATTATTCTTATGTGGCTGGGAACGGGACTGATACTTATGAAATCAATTTTATTGAAGGAGAATTGGCAGAAATAGGAGTAGGTGGAGATGGAGACACAGACTTGGATTTGTATGTGTATGATTCAAGCGGAAATCTAATAACCCAGGACGAAGATTATACTGACAAGTGTTACGTCAGCTGGGTGCCAAAATGGACAGGTAGATACAACGTAATGATTGTAAACAGGGGCCCAATCTTAAACAATTACCTTATGCTAACAAATTAATCACTTGGAAAATCGGGATTGTCTACACAATCCCGATTTTATTACTGGATCAATTTAAAGCTATATGAAAATTACCTAAATAAAATGAAGCCATTTTTTTTTGTTAGTAGGATTAAGTGCTTCCTCATTTTAATTTTTACAATTGTAAGTTATTCTGTTGGATATTCTCAGGATGTTGAAATTGAAAATGATATCTCAGAGGCAATTAATTTTTTTTCTAGTGGAGATTATGAGCAAGCAATTCCTGTTTTTGAAAAATATGCTGATGATAAAAGATTTGATGATCTAACGTCACTTGTAATAAATGGTTATCTTAATGTTTGTTACCTGGAAACAAAAAATGAGGCATTGAATGTTGATAGGCTAAATCAACTAACAGATTCCTATTTTGCTAAAAATGATGTTTCAAAAAGCAAGGAGGAGATGGAGATGCTATTTGTTGTCAGTAAAATTAATGGCGAAATTGGAAATAACGAGAAAATGGTTTCCTATCTTTTAGTAATAAAGGATGTTTTTGAGGAGGAAAAACTGAATAGGGGCGATGGATTTTACTCTGCGGTGTTGGTACTTTTAGCCAGAGGATATTATTACATAGACGATTACAAATCAGCTCTAAAAATTAATCAAAGGGTTGTTGAATTACGGAAAGAGGTCTTGGGAGAAACCCATGCGGACTATCTATCCAGTTTGAGTAATCTAGCTTCTGATTATTATGACTTAGGGGATTACGACTCGGCGCTTGCCATTTACCAACAGGTCGTTGCATTACAGAAAGAGGTCTTGGGAGAAAAGAATCCTGATTACCTTATAAGCTTGAATAATCTGGCTATTACTTATTCCGGATTAGGCGACCACAAAATGGCTTTGGCAATAAACCAACAGGTTGTTGCATTAGGAAAAGAGATTTTTGGTGAGAATCATCCGGATTATCTAACCAGCTTGACTAATCTGACTGCAAGTTATTCTGATTTAGGTGATTACCAATTAGCTTTAGAGATTCAGTTAAGAGTTGTTGAGTTAGGAAAAAAGATTTTGGGAGAAAATCATCCGGATTACCTAGTCAGTTTGAATGATCTGGCCGATACATATTCTTACTTAGGCAATTACAAGTCAGCGTTAGATGTTCTTCGAAAGGTTGTCGATTTAGGAAAGGACGTTTTTGGTGAAAGGAATCCTGATTATCTAATGATGTTGGCTAATCTGGCATCAATATTTTTCGAAATTGGCGATTTCAAAAATGCTTTAGAGACTAATCAACAGGTTGCTGAATTACGAAAAAAGGTTCAGGGCGAGAAGCATTCTGATTACATTACTAGCCTAAATAATCTGGCTTCTACCCATTTTAAGTTAGGTGATTTCCACTCTTCTTTAGGTATTGATCAACAGGTTGTTGCATTACGAAAGGAGGTTTTGGGCGAAAATCATCCAGAATACCTGACAAGCCTGCGTAATCTTTCTTTTTCGTATTCTAGCGTGGGTGATTTCCATTCTGCATTAGCAATTGATAAACAGGTTGTTACATTACTTAAAGTGGCTTTGGGAGAAAAGCATCCTGATCACCTGACCAGCTTGAGTATTCTGGCTTCTACTTATTCTGAATTAGGCGATTACCAATCGGCTTTGACAATAAACCAACAGGTTGTTGCATTACGGAAAGAGGTTTTGGGGGAAAACCATCCGGATTACCTTGTCAGCTTGAGTAATCTGGCTTCTATTTATTCTGGTTTAGGTGATTATAATATGGCATTAGCCATTAACCAACAGGTAGTTGACTTTATAGAAGAAATATTGGGCGAAAATCATCCAGATTACTTGACCAGTTTGAATAATCTAGCTTATACATATTCTAACTTAGGTGATTTCCAATCAGCTTTGACAATGAATCAACAGGTTGTTGCACTACGGAAAGAGGTTCTGGGAGAAAATCATCCAGATTACCTTACCAGCTTGAATAATCTGGCTTTTTTGTATTCTAGTTTGGGTGATTATCAATCGGCTTTGACTATAAACCGACAGGTTATTGAATTAAGAAAGGAAGTTTTGGGCGAAAAGCATCCGGATTACATTACCAGCTTGGATAATCTTGCTTCTACTTATTCTAGCATAGGCGATTACAAGTCAGCATTTGCGATTAACCAAGAGTTGGTTGATCTACGAAAAGAGGTTTTGGGCAACAAACATCCTGATTATCTAACTAGTTTGAGTCATTTGGCTTTTTTTTACTCCGAGTTAGGCAATTACAAAAAGGCATTAGCCATTAACCAAGAGGTGGCTGATCTACGGAAAGAGGTATTGGGAGAAAACCATCCTGATTATCTAACGAGCTTGAATAACCTTGCTGGTACTTATTCTGATTTAGGAGATTACCAAAAAGCTTTAGTCTTAAACCAAGAGGTGGCTGATCTACGGAAAGAGGTATTGGGGGAAACTCATCCGGATTATCTAACGACTTTAAGCAATCTGGCTTTTTCTTATTCTAGCTTAGGCGATTTCAAGTCGGCATTAGCCATTAATCAAGAGGTGGCTGATCTAAGGGAAGAAGTTTTAAGTAAAAACCATCCGGATTATTTAATGAGCTTGAATAACCTTGCTGGTATTTATTCTGATTTAGGTGATTATCAAAAAGCATTAGCGATTAACCAACAGGTGGCTGATCTACGCAAAGAGACATTAGGGGAAAATCATCCTTCTTACCTATCTAGCATAAGTAACATTGCTGCTAATTATTCTGATTTAGGAGAATACCAAAAAGCATTATCGATTAACCAACAGGTAGTTGACTTAAGAGAAGAGATATTGAGCGAAAATCATCCGGATTATCTTATGAGCTTGAGTAATCTAGCTACTACTTATTCTGATTTAGGAGATTACCAAAAAGCATTAGCCATTAACCAAGAGGTGGCTGATCTACGGAAAGAGGTATTGGGAGAAAACCATCCTGATTATCTAACGAGCTTGAATAACCTTGCTGGTACTTATTCTGATTTAGGAGATTACCAAAAAGCTTTAGTCTTAAACCAAGAGGTGGCTGATCTACGAAAAGAGGTATTGGGGGAAACTCATCCGGATTATCTAACGAGCTTGAATAATCTGGCCCATTTTTATTCCAACTTAGGAGATTACCAAAAAGCATTAGTCATTAACCAAGAGGTGGCTGATTTACAAAAAGAAATATTGGGCGAAACCTACCCGGATTATCTTACGAGTATGAATAATCTGGCTTCTATTTATTCTGATTTAGGAGATTACCAAAAAGCATTAGCGATTAACCAAGAGGTGGCTGAACTACGGAAAGGAGTTTTGGGAGAAAACCATCCAGATTATCTAAGGAGCTTGAATAACCTTGCTGGTACTTATTCTGATTTAGGTGATTATCAAAAAGCATTAGCCATTAACCAACAGCTTACTGAGCTAATGAAAAATGTTTTGGGAGAAAAACATCTTGATTATCTAACGACTTTAAGTAATCTCGCGTCTACCTATTCTGGGCTAGGCGACCACTTAATGGCTTTACCTATTTACCAACAGGTAGTAGACTTAAGAGAAGATATTTTAGGCGAAACCCATCCGGATTATCTTGCGAGCTTGGGTAATTTGGCTTCTACTTATTCTTATTTAGGAGATTACCAGAAAGCTTTGGACATTAATCAGCAGGTTACTGAGCTAATGAAAATTGTTTTGGGAGAAAAACATCTTGATTATCTAACGACTTTAAGCAATCTTGCTTTATCTTATTCTGATTTAGGAGAATACCAAAAAGCATTAGCGATTAACCAAGAGGTGGCTGATCTACGGAAAAGAGTTCTGGGAGGAAATCATCCGTCTTATCTAATGAGCTTGAATAATCTTGCTTTTTCTTATTTTGACTTAGGCGATTATAAGGCAGCTTTAGAAATTCACCAACAGGTTGTTGATTTAGAAGAAGAGGTTTTAGGCGAAACTCATCCTGATTATCTAACGAGCTTGGGTAATCTGGCCCATTATTATTTCAACTTAAGAGATTACCAAAAAGCATTAGCGATTTACCAGCAGGTAGCTGAAGTACAAAAAGAGGTTTTGGGCAAAAATCATCCGGATTATATAGTTAGCTTTTCTAATCTTGCTTTTGTAGAGTTTTCTACTGAAAAATATGATAGTGCATTAAGTCATTTTATCCAAGGTTTAAATTTAAGCCAAGATAGAGTGGTCGAATATTTTGGTTTAATGACTGAACATCAAAGAGAAAAATATTGGGAGGATAATACAATATACTTTCAGGCAATTCCTTTGTTTGTTGAAAAGGCTAATACAGAACAAACAGACAATGTAGGATATGCTTATGATATTTCTTTGTTTATAAAAGGATTGCTGTTAAATACTTCCATTGATTTTAACCAGCTGATTGCAGAGAAGGGAACTCCGGAGGCGGTTGCAAATTTTGAAGAATTAAAGCTGCTTAAACTTCAAATTCAAAAGGTTAAGGAAAAACCTATTGCCGAAAGATACCTGAATGGTGATTCCCTTGAAACTGTTGCCCAGCGACTGGAGACCGAATTGATCAAACTATCCAAAGAATACGGTGATTATACGAGTAACCTAAAAATAAATTGGAGCGACGTTCAGGCCAATCTTAGAGACAAGGATGTGGCTATTGAATTTTTAGAATATCCCACACTAACCGATACGGTGAAATATGCAGCCCTCGTCCTGCGAAAAGGTTGGACCAATCCAAAATTTATTTCGCTGTTCAGAAAAGATCAGATTGAGGAATTTATTAAACAAGATAAAAACCAGATTTATTCCAATGGCTATGTGGGCAAAGAGATGAAGAGGTTACTCTGGAGCCCTTTGGAAGAATTTATTTCACCCGGGGAACGGGTATATTTCTCTGCAGCCGGAATCCTCCATCAGTTGGCGCTAGAAAACCTGGCTTTTGATGAATCGTCCAATCTTGGAGACCGTTATCAGATGTTCAGGCTTTCCTCAACCAAAGAACTTGCACTTCCTCAAAATAGAGAAAAATCAAAGGCCGTAGCACTATATGGGGGTGTCAAGTACGACCTTGAAATTGAGCAGATGATGGCAGAGAGTGAAAAGTACCAAGAGAAAGATACTTCTTATGCCTTGCGGGGAATAAAGCAGGATAGTACCCTGAGAAAAGGCTGGCAGTTTTTACCCGGGACGCTGACAGAAGCCAATGAAATCAGCAAGATCTTAAAAGGGAATCGATACCAGGTTGCTGACTTTATCGGTGAGGTCGGCAGTGAGGAATCATTCAAAGCCTTGTCGGGTAAGAAAACAGGAATTATCCATATCGCCACACATGGATTTTTTCTTCCGGTGGAGGAAAGCCGAAGGAACCAATTTCTGCAAATGCGATTAGCAAATCAGAGTGAAAATGTAAGGTATGTCGATCCAATGCTTCGTTCCGGATTAATGCTTGCAGGGGGAAACAGGGCATGGGAAGGAGATACTATTCCGGATACCATTGAAGACGGCATATTAACAGCCAAGGAGATAAGTCATATAGATTTAAGGGAAACGGATCTTGTTGTTTTATCAGCCTGTGAAACGGGTCTGGGAGATGTATCCAGTGAAGGGGTCTTCGGGTTGCAGAGGGGATTTAAGCAAGCCGGGGCTCAGACCATCATCATGAGCCTATGGAACGTTAAAGACGATGCTACCCAATACCTGATGACCAACTTCTATTCCTATCTGATGCAAGGAGCCAGCAAAAGGGAAGCATTTATTCTAGCCAGAAACAAATGCAGAGAGCAATACCAAGATCCTGCTTCTTGGGCAGCGTTTATTATGTTGGATTAAGTAAAATTTTAAAAGCGGTTTCTTCCCAGTATATCGTTAATCATAGAAAAATCAATCTACCCGAGCCTCATGATAGTTGTCCCTTCATTTTCACATAAATGGTTAAAAATTAGCTTTACTCTAATTTTTATGCTTATAGGAATATCTGCTGCCTATTCTCAGGATACTGTGGCTGATAGGAAGATTTCAGATGCATTAAATTTTATCAATAGTGGAAATTATGACAAAGCCATTCCACTATTAAAAGAGTATGCTGATTTTAAGGAATTTGATGATTTAACATCACTCGCAATAAACGTTTATTTAAATCTATGCTATTGGGTAACAGATAATAAGGAATTGAATATTAATAGGCTAAATCAATTAACAGATTCTTATTTTTCGAAACCTAATATTTCAATAAGTAAGGAGCTGCTTGATATGTTATTTGTTGTAGGTAAAATTAATGGTGAAATTGGAAATAGTGCGAAAATGGTTTCCTATCTCCTTCTAATAAAGGGTAATTTTGAAGACGGAACAGTAAGTATGGATAATGGGCTGTATTCTCAGGTATTAACATTTTTAGCCATCGGCTATTCAAATGTAGGAGACTACGGATCAGCTCTAAAAATTAATCAACAGGTTGTTGAATTAAGAAAAGAGATTTTGGGCCCAACGCACCCCGACTATCTTACAAGTCTGAATAATCTGGCTATTAGGTATTCGGATTTAGGCGATTACCAATTGGCAATACAAATTAATAAAGAGGTTGTTGAATTACAAAAGGAGATTTTGGGAGAAAAGCATCCGGACTATCTAACTAGCTTGAGTAATCTGGCCCTTTCTTATTCTAATTTAGGCGATTTAAAATCATCTTTAGCAATGAATCAAAAGATTGTTGAATTAGAAAAAGAGATTTTAGGAGAAAGACATCCAAGCTATCTAATCAGCCTGAATAATCTGGCTATTTCGTATTCGGATTTAGGTGATTACCAATTGGCATTACAAATTATCAAAGAGGTTGTTGAATTGCAGAAAGAGATTTTGGGAGAAAAACATCCTGATTACCTAACTAGCTTAAGTAACCTAGCGTCTACTTATTCTGACTTAAGGGATTACGAATCGGCATTAGCAATTAACCAACAGGCTGTTGCACTACGGAAAGAGGTTTTGGGAGCAAATCATCCGGACTACCTGTTGAGCTTGAATGATTTAGCTTCTACTTATTCAAATTTAGGAGATTACGAATCTGCTCTTGCCATTTACCAGCAGCTTGTTGTCTTAAAGAACGAGGTCTTGGGAGAAACCCATCCGGATTACCTTACCAGCTTGGGTAATTTGGCTTCCACTTATTCTAAATTAGGAAATTATAAACCAGCTTTAGAGATTACCCAGCAGGTTGTCGCATTAAGAAAGGAAGTTTTGGGAAAAAATCATCCGGATTATCTATTAAGCTTAAGTAATCTGGCTGCAAGTTATTTCGGTTTAGGAGATTACCAATCGGCTTTAGCTATTAATCAAAAGGTTGTTACATTACAGAAAGAGCTATTGGGTGAGGATCATCCGGGATACCTTACCAGCTTGTATAATCTGGCAGGTACTTATTCTGCTTTAGGAGATTACCAAACAGCTCTAGAAATCCAGTTAAGAGTTGTTGCATTACGGAAAGAGGGATTGGGTGAGAATCATCCGGATTACCTGAATAGCTTGGATAATCTCGCTGTCACCTATTCTGCTTTAGGAAGTTATCAAACAGCTTTAGAAATTCAGTTAAGAGTTGTTGAATCAAAAAAAGAGGTTTTGGGAGAAAATCATCCAAGGTACCTGAACAGCTTGAATAATTTGGCAGATATTTATTTTAATTTAGGAGATTACCAAACAGCTTTAGAAATTCAGTTAAGAGTTGTTGCATTACAGAAAGAGGTTTGGGGAGAAAATCACCCTGAATACCTATACAGCTTAAATAATCTGGCTGCAAGTTATTTTGGTTTAGGAGATTACCAATCGGTTTTAACCATTAATCAAAAGGTTGTTGCATTACGGAAAGAGGTATTGGGTGAGAATCATCCGGGATATCTTACCAGCTTGGATAACCTGGCAGTTACCTATTCTGCTTTAGGTGATTATCAAACAGCTTTAGAAATTCAGTTAAGAGTTGTTGAATCAAAAAAAGAGGTTTTGGGAGAAAACCATCCGGGATATCTTACCAGCTTGAATAATCTGGCTGATACTTATTCTAAATTAGGTGATTACCAAATAGCTCTAGAAATCCAGTTGAGAGTCGTTGCATTACAGAAAGAGTTATTGGGTGAGAATCATCCGGGATATCTTACCAGCTTGAACAATCTGGCTAGTTTATATTTTAACTTAGGTGATTACCAATCGGCTTTGACAATAAACCAACAGGTTGTTGAATTAACAAAGGATGTTTTGGGTGAAATGCATCCGGATTACCTTACCAGCTTGGATAACCTGGCAGTTACCTATTCTGCTTTAGGTGATTATCAAACAGCTTTAGAAATTCAGTTAAGAGTTGTTGAATCAAAAAAAGAGGTTTCGGGAGAAAATCATCCGGATTATATAATAAGCTTATCTACCCTTGCCGAATCGGAGTTTTATCTTGGAAAAAACGATCTTGCATTACGTCATTTTATTCAAAGTTTAAGTTTAAGGCAGGAAAGAGCCATTGAATATTTTGGTCAAATGACAGAATCTCAAAGGGAGAATTTCTGGCTCCAAAACAACTTTTACTTTGAATATTTCCCTATGTTTTTAGAAAAGGCACTAAATCCTAGTCCTGAAGAAATTAGCATTGCCTATGATATAGCGCTGTTCACAAAAGGTCTATTACTTAATACCACGCTTAATTTTGAAGAGTTACTTGCTGAAAGCGGCAATCAGAAGGCTATTGAGAAATTTCAAGAGCTAAAATTGCTAAAGCTTCAGATTCTGCGACTCAATGAAAAACCAATTGCCGAGCGATATCTGAATGTGGATTCGCTGGAAACTGTAGCCCAGAAACTGGAGACTGAGTTGGTCAAACTTTCGAAGGAATATGGGGATTATACCCAAAATCTAAAAGTGAACTGGAAAGATGTTCAGGCGAATCTGGGTGAAAAGGATGTGGCCATTGAATTTTTGGAATATCCCACACGAACCGATACTGTAAAATATGCAGCCTTGATCCTTCGTAATGGATGGACCAATCCAAAGTTTATTTCGCTGTTCAGAAAAGACCAGATTGAGGGGTTTATAAACTTGGAAAAGAATCAGATTTATTCCAGTGGCTACGTTGGCAAGGAAATGATGAAATTAATATGGAGTCCCTTGGAAGCGTATATTTCACCCGATGATGGTGTTTATTTTTCAGCTGCCGGTATTCTCCATCAGTTGGCTATTGAGAATCTTGCCTACGATGAAGCAACAACACTGGGAGACCGTTATCAGATGTTCAGGCTTTCCTCAACCAAAGAACTTGCTCTTAGAAAACATAAAGAAAAATCAAAGGCCGCAGCACTATATGGGGGTGTCAAGTACGACCTTGCTATTGAGCAGATGATGGCAGAGAGTGAAAAGTACCAAGATAAAGAGACTTCTTATGCCTTGCGGGGAATAGGTCAGGATAGCCTCCTTCGAAAAGGATGGCAGTTTTTACCCGGGACACTGACAGAAGCCATTGAAATCAGCGAGATCTTAAAAGGAAATCAATACCAGGTTGCTGAATTTATCGGTGAGATCGGCAGCGAGGAATCGTTTAAAGCCTTGTCGGGTATGCAAACAGGAATTATCCATGTCGCCACACATGGATTCTTTCTTCCGGTAGCGGAAAGCCGAAGGAACCAATTTCTGCAAATGCGATTAGGAGATCAGCGTGAAAATGTAAGGAATGTCGACCCAATGCTTCGTTCCGGATTAATGCTTGCAGGCGGAAACAGGGCATGGGAAGGAGATACTATTCCCGATACCATCGAAGACGGCATATTGACAGCCAAAGAGATCAGTCATATAGATTTAAGGGAAACGGATCTTGTTGTACTATCTGCCTGTGAAACAGGTTTGGGAGATGTATCCAGTGAAGGGGTCTTCGGGTTACAGAGGGGATTTAAGCAAGCCGGGGCACAGACCATTATCATGAGCCTATGGAACGTGAAAGATGAGGCTACCCAATACCTAATGACCAACTTCTATTCCTATCTGATGCAAGGAGAAAGTAAACGGGAGGCATTTATCCAGGCCAGAAACCAGTGCAGAGAGCAATACCCCGACCCGGAATATTGGGCGGCGTTTATTATGTTGGATTAATTGATGCAATAACTCCATAAGCAAACGCTACCAGGTAATTTTTTATCATTGGTTCCTATGTCCTATGATTTAATAAACCGTCAACTTGAAGCTGGTTTATAGATTTTTCCCTATGTCCAATGAACTTTTGTACCTGAGTTTTTTATCCATTTTACAAAAAGGTAAAACGCTTGTCATTGAAGGCCAAATTTTTAATTCTATGGTCAAAGATTGTTAGACACAGTAAAGAATTAACTCTTCAAAGAGAAAAAAAACTTTTTCCAGGGCAATAGAAATGTAAGGCCAAAAAGAGCTCTGAGGCTTTAGAACGGTAATAATACCATTCAATTCTAAAAGTAATCCAATACGCGAACGCTTGAATATTCTTTTTTTTTTTCAAAAACTTTTCAATCAATGGTTACCTCGGCTCGAATGTCTTATTAATAAGCGTAAAACAATTCAAAAGCTTATTAAAAACTCAAAATTCAGAAGCCATGAAAAATTTCCATTTCCCGGGTACCATCCAACTGAGCAACCATTGTAGTTCAAGAATTATCCAGAGAGGGATTTCAGATGAAGCAATTAGATTAGTCATTTATTATGGAGACATCATCCACAAACAAAGGTTGAAATTCCATTTTTTAACCAGGGCCAGATGCCAAAAGCTGGACATACCAATCGAATTGGTGAGGGATCTAATGGTGATTACAAATCTGAATCGGACCGAAGTAGTGACTTGCTACAAAAACCCAAATGCCATTCATGAGGTGAAGAAGAAATCAAAGCGACTTGGTAGAACACCAAAGTACCAGAAGCAAAACCGTCAAATTATTCGCGAATTAAAAAAGCAACAGGTTGCATGAATACTCAATCAAGTCAACATCAAAGCATTTATCAGCAGGGTCTTGAAGATCCAAGATGGAAACAGTTAAGACTAAAGGTCATCGAGAGAGATGGGAATCAGTGTCGGATTTGTGGACAGCGGACGGAACTCCAAGTGCATCATAGGCAATACCATAAAGATAAGGCTACAGGAGTATGGTCATATCCGTGGGAGTATCACCCTTATTTTCTGATCACAGTATGCGATTCTTGTCATGCTAAAGGCCATCAATTATTCTCTATCCCAATCAAAGAAATCTAAAATCTATTTAGCTATGAGCATATTCACCAAACTATTCGGAAAAAAAGCTCCCGTTTCGGTTGAGCAGCCACCTGTAACATCTGAGCCTATGGTAAGTCAGCTCCCTCAAATCGACAAGTCTCTTTTCACAGAGGAAAGACACCCTGATGAGCTTTTTTCAAGCAATGATCCTATCAAACAAAAAAAGTCCAGAAAAAGTATTCTGGAGGATCTAAAGGCACAAGACTACTACACCATGGGAATGAGTGACGGATTGGAGGATCATAATTTTGAAACGATGAATCAGAACGTAAACCTGATAGCTTGTGATTTCAAAGAAGTGTATTCTCTGGCGATTCAGGAAATTGACGAGCACCTGTTCAAAATCGAAAGGACCCTTGATCCCAAGTTTGAACAGGAAATGCCTCAAGAATACAGGGAAGTATTGATGCAAAAGGAGAAACTTGAGGAACAAAAACGTGACTTGAAGCAGCAATTTGATCTTGCGGTGATGGGTGAAGGGTACCTTGAGAAATCAGTAGAACGGTATAAGGCCGGTTTCAGAAAGGGCTTCAAGCAGTGGTCCGAAGAGAATTTGATGTTCAAATCATTTATTACCAATTGATTATGCTACTAAGAATATTCTCCACACTGTTTGGCTACAACTACGAGGTAGTAAAAGCCCAGACTACCGTCAGCAAGCAAAAGATTACCACCATGGGCACATTGGTTTTGATACCAGTTTCCCTTTGGTTTATTTCTGGATTTTATCTGGCATCCAATCTTTATGAAGTTCCGACTTGGAAGGCCATGTTGATCGGGGTGCTTATGGCATGTGTTATCCTAATCATTGACCGCGCATTCATTGTCTTGTCAAAGGAAAATGGCGGAAATGAAATTCGAAATTTCCGCCTATTCATTGCCGTCATTTCTACGATTCTAGGGTCTCTTGCATTGGATTTGATCGTATTCTCTGGAGATCTTGATGAATACCGAGCCAAAAAACTGACCGAACTCAGGGGAGAAAAGAAAAGGGAGTTTGTTGAAGAAAATAATGCGGAATTAAATCGATACAATAATGAGCGGGAACAAGCACGTGAGAATGCGGAGAAAGCCGAAACAGACTTAAGTGACGAAATTGATGGTAGCGGTGGGACAAAAAGATATGGTGAAGGTCCAGCAGCTAATAATAAAAGGAGAAAACTTAATTCAGCAAATCAGAAATTCGATAAGTTGGATTCAACGTATCTGGCGGAATTTAGAAATCTGGAAGCTGATGCTGATTCTGTAGCAACGGCCTCAATAATAAATGAAAATGGTGCCGTCTTGAGCAAAGTAAAAGATCTACATTACTTTGCCTTTAGCGACTGGATCAGTGCTTTTTACTACCTGGTTATATGTGCCTTTTTCTTTTGCTTGGAGTTTTTCCCTTTTCAATATAAATCCAAGACCTCCGAAAGCCTTTTCGAAAAGATGCTCTTTGCTGAAGAAAAGATCGGTGAAAGAAGAGTTCAATCCCTGATAGCCCGTAGAGAGGAAATTCTCTGCCAGGATGGATTCCTAGGTTCTAGAGCCGAAAGAATACGTCAGCTTGCCGAGGACAGGGATTACATCCGGAAAATCAGTTAAGCTTCATTTACACTACTCATCACTATTCTTGTAAACAAAATGAAAAATCAAACTAATCCTCAATCCAAGGGAAACGCAATCATTAAGAAGACTTACTACCATCTCGTATTAGACAAGAGCGGAAGCATGGATTCCTGCTGGTCAGAAGCCAGACAAGTCATAAATAAACAGTTACAAGATTTTAAGCGAATACAATCTGAAAATCCAGACTCCAAAATTTGGTTTTCTTACTGCGCATTTAATCAGGCCCTGCGATTTTCTAGCGACCTGATGCCGGTGGAAGATGCAACCATCGATTGGGCTACAATCTACCCGGAAGGGATGACAGCCCTATATGATGCCATCGGAGAAAGTATTTCCTATGTCAAAGAAAAGGCTGCTGGCGATCTGAAGTCTGAATATTCCGATGTGGTAATGATTATCCTAACTGATGGGCATGAAAATGCATCAAAAAAATATTCTGGGCAAGAAATCAAAGAAATGATCCAGATTTATGAGCTAAGCGAAAAATGGATTTTTCTTTTCCTCGGAGCTGGAATAGAGGTTACCGATGTCACCAAGGACCTGGATCGTGGAAGCAAAAATGCTATCAGCTTTGCCAAATCGGATTTTCATTTTGCCTTTAATTTGGTAAGCGATGAGCTGGAAGATTTTGTCAAATTGAAATCCCAAGGCCAAAAGAAAACAAACTTCTTTGAA
Organism: Cyclobacterium salsum; assembly: GCF_010119245.1. Classification (GTDB taxonomy): domain Bacteria; phylum Bacteroidota; class Bacteroidia; order Cytophagales; family Cyclobacteriaceae; genus Cyclobacterium; species Cyclobacterium salsum. The sequence continues at coordinate 8,560 of NZ_WNKG01000008.1, read as the reverse complement.
AAAGGGACTGTCTCTTTTTAATAAAAAACAAACAACAAACTGATATCTAAAATATTAACGAAAATGACAAACTTTAATCAAGACGCCGTCTACTTACTAAATAGAAGTACAGCAGAGAAAATTGACGCTAAAATGCGCACGGTACGAAGCGGGAGAAAAAAATATGAAAGAAGCTGGATATGGGAACTGATCCAAAACGCTAAAGACAAAGCAACCAATGACTTTCCCGATGAAAAGGTTTCCATAAAAATCGATGTAACACCAAACAAATTGGTTTTTAGCCATAACTACGGTTATTTCACTCAATCAAACGTGATTGGACTGATTAGACAAATCAATTCAGAGGACAAGGAAAGAGAAGATGTTCTCTTAACTGAAGAAAACGCTAATCCGCCAATCGGACGGTTTGGCACCGGTTTTATGACTACTCACTTGCTATCTGAAAAAGTTCAGGTAGCTGGCATTTATAAAGAGAATTCCGATTTCAAAAAAATTGCATTTCCGTTGGACAGAAGTGGATTAGACCGGAATAGTCTGATTGAAAGTGTAGAGACATCTTTTAAAGAAGCTGAGTCTGTTCTCTCTAGTTCGGCAATCATCAGTCATCCGGATTTCACCGGGTTCAACACTCAATTCACTTATCTATTGGAAGAAGGGAAAAGCGAAATTGCTGAAACAGGATTGTCAGACCTGGAGTCTTCTCTACCCTATACACTCATTTTTGTAGAAGGAATTAAAGAGGTAATAGTACACAATTCAAATCAGGTAATCACTTTCGAAAAAAGAGATCCCAAAGCTCTTTCCCAGGATATCGAACTTATAGAAATTGTGAAATCAGTAAATGGGACAAGTTCAATTTTGAGATTTGTTCACCTATCCAGAGATTTTACTGGTATTGCACTTCCAGTAGATTTGATTGAGGACAAAGTTCATCTACTGCCATTCTCCGATAATCTACCGATGGTTTTTTTACATTTCCCACTAGTTGGGACAGAAAACTTCCATCTCCCTGTAGTAGTAAACAATCCATTTTTTGAGCCTACCGAACCTCGGGACGGAATTTATCTATTGGATGATGTGAATGATACCAAGAGCCTCACTGACCAGGAATATATCGAAGAAGCAGTTGAACTATATGGGATACTTTTGCCTCATGCAGTTCAAAACAACTGGCAAAACCTTTATTTGTTAGCTAGAACAGCAGTGCCAAATTTGACTGAAGAATACTTTTCCAAATCTTGGTTCAAAGCGAACGTTCAAAAGCCAATGAGAATCGACCTGCTCTCTTCTGATATCGTCCAAACCGAAACATCAAGAATTTCGCTAGCGTCAGCTCTAATTCCCTATGGCAAAGAAAGCAAAATCGATCAGCTATGGGATCTTCTGAATCCAATCCATGCTGACAAACTTCCCAGAAAAGCGGATATCCACCATTGGCATCACATCATTGATAGTCATTGGGGTGTTGACCTCAGAGTAGATATCAAAAAGCTAACAGAGGAAATTGCAAGTTTCGAATCCATCCAAGAATTAGTTGATGAAAAAGGATTTACCGAAACAGAGGCACTTAATTGGATAAATGAAGTAATTGCCTTTATCATTGAAACAGACGAAGAAAAACTCCTGAATGAATTCGCAATCATTCCTAATCAATACGGGCTTTTCGAAAAGAAGGAGAATTTATGGTTGGATCAAGCTATTCCCGCCCAACTTAAAAGTGTATTAAAAATACTCGGTAAAGATTGGAAAGATTCTTTACAACACGAGGAAATCTATTCATTTGTCCCTCCTATAAAAAAAGCACAGGATGACATCGTTACACTAATCAACCAATTGATTAAAGGCAATCAATACTATAGCACTACTTTGGAGGCTGTTTTGAGTCTGACCAGCCTTATTCCAGGTAACGGTTTAGAGTCAAATTCAGCTCGGGTCTCTCTTTATGACTTTGCAAAAGATTTTAACAAAGATATCCCGGAAATACAAGCTGTAGATGAATTTGATAAAGCCGTATGGGAGGAGTCAGATAAGTGGCTTATCAAAGAACTTTGCTCAAAAATCTCCAAAAATTCGAATATCATGACGCTATCAGAAGCCATAAAAAAACCGGCAATCTCCTGGCTTCATGAATTCGTAATCTTCCTTGGAAAAAGCGGACTAGGGTCAAAGTTGAATGATTACAATTTGCTTCCCAATCAACAAGGTGAACTCAAGAAGAAAACTGATTTGTCTCTGGATAATGAAATTGACGATATCCTAAAGGAAATATGTGAAGGCTTGACAGGAAAGCTCAAGTGCAATTTGCTTGATACAGGCATCTATTTGGAAATCGAAAATAGAAGTATTTCTACTCAGGACGTCGCTAAGATGATTTCCGATGAAGTGTCAGAAATCTACAATGCGGACCATGGTCACAACCGCAGCCAAGGAATAAAAAATCTGTTTGAGAAACTTCTAAAATGGATGTATAACAAAGGGGAAGTCATCTCACAAGAACTCTTCAAAGAGCTGTATGAGCGAAGAAATCTAGTCCTTAGAACCGATGAGGAGAACATTCAAGCGATTGAATTTAGACAGACCATGTTGAATAATCCTAACGGATATACGGAAGAGGATATATTCAACCTTATCAAAACTCCCAAAGAGGATTTGGTTGCCTACACTACAGATGAATTTGAAAGAAAGGTTCAAGAAGAAGTCAGAAAGCGCCTGGGGCTAGAACCTGAACATAGTAAGCTTGATCCAAATGAATTGATGGTCAACCTGGGCATCACGAGCCAGGCAGATTTATTAAAAGCGCTAGAGGAATTTGACGGGTCTTCCATTGGTGATGCGCTGCAACATATCTCAAGTACCACAGACTTTAGCTATGTTCATGGATTGATCAAGAGAGCTAAGAAAAATGTCAGGGAGCATCTTTCAAACAGGCCTGAATATGACATTTCTAATTGGGAAGAAGAATCCTTCACGGTAATAGGAGGGGTTGAAAAAAATGGATTCCCGTTAAAGTTGGTCATAAGACCTTCTGATGGGAATCAAGTGATTATTTGGTATTCTGAAGAGTATGAAACCTTAGATCAAAGTTTTGCTGAACTATGGCACGACAATGGTGCAAAACAGAATATCTATTCATTCGGAAAGTTTTTGAGAAAGACAAAAACGAACAGATTGCCAGTTTAAACTATAAGTTAAAACATAAACCAAATCGGAAAGGCTATCACTATTTTCTGAGCCTACGAGCCAAAAGAAAAAAAGAATTGAATAAAGATTGGCTAATCAGAGAATTTCTGGATAAACTCTAAAAACCAAATAGAAATCTTAAAATAGGCGAAAGTATTCACCAGAAAAAAGCAAAACGAAAATAAGCTTTCTAGCGTAAAGCCCTTTCAATCAAGAAGGGGCTTTTCTTTGGTGCTCTTTGGATCAGAGAATTGTATATATCCAGTTTCCGGTATTCTGTAAATCTGGATATAGAACCTGCCTTTTGCTTAAACCAGATGTCTATGAGAATGAGCTAGCCAAAATTAAAACATTTTATACGTATTAAAATGCAAATCTTGTCCCAAATATTTGCTAAATCTAGGACGAAATGAAATCGAAGGAAAGACCTCAAGTAGAATATAAGATTGTGGAAGCACTAAAAGGCCACCCGAAGGGAAGCGTTCTATTTGTGAACGACTTCTTAGATTATGGCAACTCAGAAAGTGTTATGAAAGCCTTGTTACGAATGAAATAGAAAGAAATTCTTTTTCGATTGGGTCACGGAATTTACTTCTATCCAAAAATTGATAAGGAATTTGGTGTTCTCTTTCCATCAACCGAAGAAATAGCCAAAGCTATTGCCAGACGGGATAAAGCGAGAATCGTTCAGACAGGGGTTCATGCGTTGAAAAAATTGAAAGTTGTGTACCTAACTGACGGAACAGCAAGAACCGTTATGTTGGTAAGCGAACCATTACTTTTAACAAAACAAGTCCTAAAAATCTCTTAGCAAAAGGGGAAATAAGTAGTTTGGTTATTCAGCCACTCAAAACTATTGGTCAAAACAAGGTAGATAATTAAACAATAGAATAAATCCATCCTTCTAAGGAATGAGAAGAACGAGAATATCAGCAATGATGCGAAACTCTCTCCTGCCTGGATAAACAAAATATTAGTGGAGGCGATTAGCGGTGCATTGAGGAACTCTAAATGATGAACCCAACTCGGCTCACCCTATCAAAAGAAAGATCGAAATCATCGATCAAGCAACAGAATTAACAGGCTTGCCGTATGAGATGCGCTAGCATTCGCGAATTCCGCTAAAGAAAAATAAAATACTGGAACAATTGAGTGGTTTACAACTTGTCCCGCTTCAGCGGGAGCCTGCCCCGTCAAACTGGATACGGCGGTGCACTGACCCTGTCGAAGAGTTTTGTGAAAAGTTTAGGGGAACCCATTAGATTTATCTTGGAACTATAGCAGGTAATGTCTTTTGATTGGTTTTGGTTCGGTATTTTTCCCAGTTTGTGGGCAGTAGCTGATAGAGGTCCTTTTGCCTATGGCTTTGGATCCTTTCGAAGACATCCTTTAGCCAATCAAACTCATTGACTATCTATGCCCCGATGGATGGGTTTGTGATTAACGGTAGGGTTAAGTTACATTTATAGGGATGACCAATTTAACATTGAAATGGTCTTTCCGTACCCTTTTTCGAACTATGAAAGCTGATTTTTCGGATTTTGTGATTTTCTAGGCTGCACTACTGATACCTCACCGGAAGAAGGTCCATTTTTAGTAAAACCAATAGTAAAATCAACAGGGCTGTTGCCGGTACAGCAAGGAAGTTGATGAACTTTTGTGCCCTAATTCCATTTTGGAATGCCCTTTCCAGGACTGAAAATACCAGTAACCCAATGACTCCGCCTAAGGTGTTGGTCATTAGATCGGTCACATCAAAAGCCCCAATCCGGAAGAGGTATTGAAGTCCTTCAACCAGGAAACTAAGCAGGAAAAGGAACAAAAGCTTTTTACCGAAAATCCATCGGGTGAATAGGGCGCCGGCATAGATGCCAAGAGGCATAAAAATCAGTACGTTCAAAATGTTTTCGCTGGTAAGGATTACCGGTTCATTAAACGGAATGAAGTTGGTATTTCTATTTTCCATATAGGAGAATTGCACTCCTAACTTTAAAATCAAAATCCAGACCAGGGCAATTCCGTAGATTATGAATAGGGCGGTAGTCAACGTGTTTGCTGCCAAACCTGTACGCAAGTTTTTTTCAGACAATTTCATTCCCATAAATTACCCAATTAAGATCTATTTTGTGCTTGCTGCTTAAGCTTTCAATCTTTTTAATAATTGAACGCCTGTGCGCCACACCACACAAAAAGACAGCCTTATCAAATTGATTATTTCTGCAATACGAATAAATATTTCGTAACATCGAATTTTCATAAGCATCAATATCATCGTCAACAGCGTCATTTAGCTTGTTTTCAAGCAAAAGACGGTATTCAAACGTTCGCATTTCCGCTTGTAGACCTATGCTTTTTGCACTATTGAGAAATAGAAAGCCCTGTTCTTTGGCTAATAAATTAAAATCATTTAGCATCTTTTTGTGCTGATTTTTCCTGCAAAGGAAGTCGTTTTTCTTTTGAAAGGAATCAGATAGTCCATTGTCCAGTAAAGGAACATATTTATATGTGGAGCTAAGGCCGTATTTCTGAATTGTTTTTATTTCCAGCTTTTTATGATATACTCCAAATGCGGTAAAACGAACCTTATCATAGTTTGAATAAGTTTTTTCAAGAGCTTCCAAAAATACAATTTCCGGGCGGATTTTCTCCAAAATAGCACACAGTTCATCAGCATTACATTTCCCCATTTCCTCGTGAACGGTGCTAATCAAAGTGATGGTACTCATTGATTTACTTTTTATTGGGTTGTTGAGAATACCTTATTTGGTTTTGAATTTTACATGACGCTTCGAAGCAGGTGGGCGGCGAGCACTTCCGGAGCTTTTTCCTTGCCGTTTTCGCAAACGTTCTTAAATGTACTAAAATAATATTTTAACCGGGAATTGCCTGCTGCACCCAATCCGAGGTGTGTTCCATGAATGATGAATATAGGTCAAAAAGTTGACGTTCCAACGGAAGATAGCTTAAGTCAAAGCATTTACCGGGGCCTGCTGGTATAGTCGAAGTAGTTGTTTGATCTGACTCACGAGTTTTGATTTTACAGACGTCTGAAGTTCTGATTAACGATTGGGTAAAACGGCTAATTAACCAAAATCTATTTAGGGGGGTCAGTATCTGCCGGATTGACAGTTACTTTTTCGCTATTTTTTAGTCTCCAGAGGGGGTCAGCTTGGTCCGGTAAATCCACATGGAGAAAACTTTCAAAAAGGCGGAAATCAGAAATAATTTAAAGTAGAAAAAAGGTTACCATGCATGGGAGGCCGGTGTGAATGGGGTTGTAGTCTGAGAGAATTTAATTGTACCACCTATCGGTGATTGGATGTGCAAGGCTGCTTGTTTTTAATTCCAAATCTTATTAAAAAGGTTTTGATCGGCTTTATGTTATCAATAGGAATAGCGGGAGTGACCCCTTGTCAATATAGGCTATTGTCCTCACCCATTAAATAAGGAGAGTTTTTTATTAGCTCCAGATCGAATATCCGCTCCCAACTTTCGTCCTTGTCAATTGGTTCGTCCAGCAAAAGCCAGATTAGGCTGGCAATAACCCTTTCTCTTCTTACAGATTTCCACTCAGATAGGCGAAACGAATAAGTTCAGAAGTGTTTTTGCTGTGCGTTTTGTGCAACATATTCCGGCGATGCGTATCAACCGTATGGCGAGAAACCTTTAGGGTTTTGGCAATTTCTTTGCTCCTTTCACCAGTTGCCATTAATTCGAGTATCCGCAATTCTGATTTTGAAAATACCAGGCCTTTAATTTGTATGTCCTCGGTAGGAAAACATATCAGGGTATCTTTGGGATCAGGGGTAGAAATGATGCCACACATGGGAGACTGTTTCTGCCAGTGAGTGATATCGGTTATTTTGACAAGTTCGAATTGAAGGCGTCCTTCAGGGGATGTTTTGAGTAAGACAGTCTGCTGTAGCATATGTAGGTAGTTGCCATTTTTATGCTTGAAATGAAAATCGACTGAAAATAAAGATTTTCTTACAACAGCGATAGGCAAACCTTTAAGGTAATCAGTGATTACATTCCACAAAGAAATAAGGGGCTGAACTTCATCCTGGCCAATAACGCTATTAAAAAACGGAACCCCTCCATTCAATAAGATCTCAGTTTCGTATCCGAGTATATCGGTAAAGCTTTTAGATACAAATTTATAACTAAAATCATTATAATCAATTATTACATAAAATGCAGGGCCCAGGTCAATTGAATGGCTACGGTCTTGATGAAATTTCTTCAATTCCTCGACGGCTTCAGGTAAATGTACGGTACTGGAAACTTTCCGAAAATATTTAACTGCGGAATTAAGTAAAGCTCCTTCTTGAGGCATCTTAGTGGGGGAATAGTGTAACTTAATTTGCTCTGACTTTTAAGATACCTAATTTTGAATTTTTTTCCCAGCAAAAAATGGCTTTAAACCATGAAAATATTGAGCTTCATATGATTTTTTTTAATTTAAATTGATTTACAAAATATACTGCTTTTTGAGTATTGCGCTACTTTTCTTTTCCTAATACTTTTATTACTTATAGAGATTAATGGAATCTTGGGGTGCTTAAACTGCTGAACAAGATAGTACTAAGATCAACACAGTTATTCCAAGCCGGTCACAATTCAGGCTATTGCCATTTTCTTTTAAAAACAGGAGCTACTTGAATTATGACCAATTATAAATCCTTAAAACTTATCACTATGAAAAAATTTATCCAAATTCACGGCCTTGCGCTGCTTTTAGGATTTTTTTCCTCGATGACAGTTAAAGCCCAGGAAGCTGATCCGGAGTGGATACAGACTCACCAGCAGGATGGCATTACCATTAGCTATGCCGCAGGCATTTGTGGAGAACAGCAAATGCTGCTGTTAAAACTTGAAAACAGTAATGCACAGGCCGCTTTGGTAGACATTGCGCTTGAAAAAGAAGAAAATGGACACAAGGAAGGTGTTCCTCCTTTTCATGTACAGATAGATGCTAATAGTGCTAAAGTAATGGACTGTCAGGAGTTAGGGCCGCATGGCATGATGCCTATGGTTGTGGAAGATGAAGCATCAGTTTCTGTCAATATTGCTCATTTACTTGTTAACCTACTTTAATACTACATGCCATGAAAATATATATTTATATCTGGAGCCTACTTATAAGTTTCAGTCTGTACTTCCTTTTTATACCGTCTTTTGCACAACCCACTAATCAGTGGGACAAAACCATAGGGGGGAATAACACTGACTATCTTCAAAGTACCACTCCCACCCCTGATGGAGGCTATTTACTGGCAGGTTCTTCTTACTCTTCTGCTTCAGGGGATAAAACTGAAAACAATAAAGGTGGCTGGGATTACTGGGCAGTCAAAATAGATGGCAGTGGCAACAAAGTCTG
>NZ_WNKG01000007.1 GCF_010119245.1 Cyclobacterium salsum | reverse complement strand
CCTGCCGCTAGCGTTCATCCTGAGCCAGGATCAAACTCTCCATTGTAAAGTTTGTTTAGTGAAAATTCATTTTGTTAAAAAACGAAGCTTTCACTGTATTATTCTAGTTCGAATTAAATCGAATCGTCAGGATCATTATTTCTATCTTACACTACTTCAAAGAACTTGTCAGGCAACTTGCTTGCCCGCTTGTCGAAACGCTTTCGTTTCGTAGTCAACTAATCTGCGAAATGGGTTTGCAAATGTCGGATTAAAATTTCAGATTCTCAAACCTTAAGATTGAAAATTTTTATGAAATTTTGCTTCTTTTTATGGAAATTAACACCGGGAAACTCGCTTCCTTTCGGCACTTTTTCAGGTCTTTTTCTGAATTGGAATGCAAACATATACCTCTTTTCGGAGATAGCCAAATCAGAGCGGGCTTTTATTCGCTATTTTATACAAAATACCTGATTAACAGCTAGATTTGTTTCGGTCATCCCTTGGAAGCTTTCGGCCGCTTATACACCGGTACCGTACTACAGGGCTCCCCAAACATAAGGCTCTTTGCTACCGGTAGTACCAGGCTCACCAACGCCCCATAGGCATAATCCGGTACAGGCAATTTGCTGCAACCCTTCACCACCACCGGTTTGTCCCGAAAGGCCTCAATGTCCAGCTTTCGCAAGGCCTTTCCCATTAAATGAATTTCCAGGTCTTTTAAATCACCAATAACTACCTCCCTGGCCGCTTCATGCAGTCGTACCACTACCAACATATAAGCCCAGGTAGGAATAATGGCTTCTACCGAACAATGAACACCCACCAATTTATCCTTGTAAACCGAAGTGTCCAACTCCTTCACCTGTTGACGAAATTCCTTTTCCTTCACCACCATTCCCTGAAAAAGGAGAGGCTCCAGGTCAAACAAAACCCGGTCTCCCTTTTCATAAAAGGATTCCAGATCTATGGTGACAATTGGACTACTGGCAACTCTGTTGGTAATTTCACTCATGACAATAATGGATTTTTCTTTGACTTTAGAACCATAAACTCCTTTAAGTAGTTCGGCTCAAAATAGGCAATATCTGCTACCTCCCCTCTCCCGAACTTCTCATAGGCAATTTCACCTACACCCGAAGCCGAGTTGAGGCCGTCCCTGAATATCGCATGAGGTGAAAGGAAGCATTTTTTGGCCTTTTCGTTCGCATTTCCTACAAAATACACCTTCCCTTTCTCCAAAAATTCCTGAAAAGGATTTTCATCCAGTATTTCGGGGCGTGAAGCCACCAACGTCTTACCCTCATGATCTAATACAGCGGCATACGCCTCCATTCTTCTGGCATCTATCATAGGAATGATATACGAATTCGGTTCAGCTTGTGAAATGACTCGCCTTCCTAAGGCCTCTAAACTGTCCACTCCTATCAACGGCAGGTCATGGGCAAAAGCCAAACCCTTTGCTGTGGCAACCCCAATTCGCAATCCCGTATAGGATCCAGGTCCCTGAGCCACAGCTATGGCATCCAGGTTCTCCATTTTGTAGCCCGACTGATCCATCAGACTCTTAACGCAGGGGACGAGCTTACTACCATGAATATTACCCTGATGTAGTTCCATCAATCCCGTTAGCCTTCCCCGTTCATGAAGGGCCACCGAACATATCTCAATCGAAGTATCAATAGAAAGAAGTAGACTCATGGTGCATAAATAGTTTGCCCGAGTTGTGCCCGGCATAAAACGTTTTGTTATCATCCCTGAAAAAAATAACGCCTGAGGTATCAGCATCATTCTTTTGGCCTGAATAGCAGCAAACCTACTACTCCGAACAAATCCCAAAGATCACCCAATGGGAGTCCCAATAAGCCCTGAATCCCTTTTGTTGCACGCAATTATCACGAGGTATTAAGCCTGAGTATAAGAAGTAAGCGTTACAAAGATTAATTGGGAGACAAAATACCGGAATACTGCTCCGAATCTTTCACGATTTCCAGGGCTTTTACCAATTCAGGATCCTTGTCCAAAGAAGCCTCAATGGTCCCCTGTTGATAATAATACCTGGATACGATTTCATCCTTGAGAGCCTCTTTTATTTCTTCTTTAAAGGTGATCAGGTCTTGCTCCTTACTATGGCTAACACTTTCCTTTAAAGAAGCCAATTCATCCTGAATATCTTCGAAATACTTTTCCCGCTCAGCATAGGTTTCCAGGTCATCAATCGTTTTTTCTACTCGTGTAGTATAGTCATATTCTTTGTCCTGAAGCCAGTTCACAAATTCATCATACAATTCTTCACTAACCTCAAATTCTCTGGCAGTTGGAATGGAATCCCGCTGGAGTGCAAATTCGTTCGCAAATCTAAAAATCAAGCTTCGTGTAACCAAACTATAGGTAATCGGGGCAAAATTACGGGAATCAATTTCAATATCAGGCTCAATTCCCACCCCATCATAGACCGTTCGCCCATTTTTGGTTTCAAAGGCCTTCCTTAGGGAGTCAGGCACGGATCTTCCATTGCCCGCTTCATCTTTCAAGCTGTAGTCTATGGCCTGAATACAACGGCCACTGGGAATATAGTATTTGGCGGTAGTCAATTTAACCTTAGAGTTATAAGACAAGGGAACGGTGCTTTGTACCAATCCCTTGCCAAATGATTTTCTACCAACCAAAACTGCCCGATCGTAATCCTGTAATGCCCCAGCCACAATTTCGGCAGCGGAGGCACTTCTTTCATTGATAAGCACTGCTAATGGAATGTCTTTATCGATAGGGGATAATTCAGTGGTATAGGTGGCATTCACATTTTCCAATTTCCCAATTGTTTTTACAACCTCTCTCCTTTTAGGTATAAAAATATTGACCACATCTACCGCTTCTTTCAAAATACCTCCCGGATTATCCCTGACATCAAGAATGATCTTTTTGGCTCCCTCCTTTTTAAGGTTTTGTACCGCCTGACTGACTTCTCTAGCAGCATTGGTTGTAAAATCGCTGAGTTTAATGTACCCCGTTTCCCCGTCCACCATACCGTGGTAGGGAACATTGCTGATGACAATTTTTTTCCGGGTAAGGTTGAAAGTGAGGGTATCTTCCCCACGCTTTACCTCCACCTGCACTTCGGTATTGGCAGGCCCCTTTAGCAGGGCGGAAATTTCCGCTGTGTTTTTATCCACCACCTGAACCGAATCTACCCGTAGCAATTCATCCGCAACTTTTAACCCGGAAAGTTGGGCAGGAAATCCCTTGTAAGGCATTAAAATCATGTTAGCCCCTACCCTGTTTCCTATTACTGCGCCCACTCCCCCGTATTCACCGGTAGTCATCATCCTGAAATCATCCGATTCTTCCTCCGGGATGTATTCAGTATAAGGATCCAATTCGGCCAACATGGCGTTAATACCTACTGCCACCAGCTCATCCGGGTCAATCTCATCCACGTAATAGGAATCCAATTCCCTGATCAACGAGGCAAAAATATCCAGGTTTTTGGCAATACTAAAAAGCTTGTCGTTCTTGGGATAGAAGGAAAACAAGGAAACGGTCACCCCTACCAGTAGAAGTGCGCTCAGCAGAACTTTTTTTGATTTCAACTTACTCATTCTTAGGAAATTTTGCTTTGGGGATTTTTTGCAAGATCTTTTTTACCTTCGGTTCAATCTTATGATACCCCATTAATTCCTGAGATACGTAAACCAACGCGATAAGTTTTTTCGTAACCCCAGGCTCCTCCAGGAGAAATTTATTTAATCGATAGGCTTCTTTCACCCTTCGTTTGATATAGTTTCGGTGAACAGCCTTTCGAAGTTTCCTTTTCGAAACCGACACCAAAATCTGGTTTTCAGCTGCAGCCTCCTGGTCCAGACAAATGACCTTGAAGGGGTATAAAAAAAAAGAGGAACCTTTATCAAAAAGTTCCTTTATTGACTTTTTGGAATGTAACCTTTCATCCTTTGAAAATTTACAATTCCTCATGTACAGCATTCTGGTCTACCTGCTAAAGATAGCAAAAAAAGCATTACTTCTTCAGCGTCTTCTCAGAAGAAACCGATAATTTATGTCTGCCTTTTGATCTTCTTGCTTTTAACACCCTTCTGCCGTTGGCAGTAGACATTCTTTCTCTGAAACCATGCTTGTTTCTCCTTTTCCTGCGGGAAGGTTGAAATGTTCTTTTCATTATTGCTATCTTTTACTTTTCTATCAGGTAATTTTAAAGGACTGCAAAGATAGATAGGTTTTTTTTATTTACAAACCAGTGGCTTACTTTTGTTTAGGACCTAATTCTTTCTATCCATGATTTATACCCTTTCCACCCCGATTCCTTCTTCCCAGATTCTGGAAATCCAACTCGATTTCCAATGCGAAAAAGAAGAGCTCGTCCACCTGCAACTCCCTTCCTGGCGACCCGGCAGGTATGAAATCGCCAACTACGCCCAGTACCTCATAAACCTGGAAGTTCATGGTCCGGCAGGGCCCATCGATTGTCAAAAAAAGACCAAAGACCTGTGGGAATTTACCGCCCCGGACTCCGGATTATACCGGATGAATTATACCTATCATGCTGCCCAATTCGATGCCGGCGGAAGTTGGGTTTCCCCAGACATGGTTTATATCAATTTTATCAACCTGGCATTTGTCCTAAATGGCCGAGAACACGAGCCGATTACCATCCAATTGAACGTTCCAGAATTCTATCAGGTCGCCTGTGCCCTCCCCCAGCCCGAACGCGGCCTGCTTCAGGCTAAAAACGTTCAGGAATTGGTAGACAGCCCACTTTTTGCCGCCGAAAAACTGCATCATCGTAGCTATCGGGTTAACGATAGCCAGTTTCATTTATGGGTTTCTGGAAACGTTTCATTTGATTGGGACGACGTTCTGAAACAGTTCAGGAATTTTACCCAAAAACAAATCGACGACTTTGGCGATTTTCCAGCCAAAGCCTATCATTTTCTGATTCACTTGCTCCCCTTCCCGCATTACCATGGCGTGGAACATAACTATTCCACCGTCATCACCCTGGGGCCAGACCATCTAATGGCTACCAAAGTAGGGATGGATCGACTGATGGGAATCTGTTCACATGAGTTATACCATTTTTGGAACGTTTGCCGGATACGGCCAAAAGCGATTCAGCCCTATGATTTTTCCAAAGAAGCCTATCTGCAAGAGGGGTTGATTGCGGAAGGCGTTACCACCTTTATGGGGGATTTTTATTTGCTGAAGTCTGGGTATTACTCTACCAGGGAATACCTGGACAAAATGGAAACGCTTTTTGAAAGAGGCTTTGAAAACCAGGGATGGAAAAACCAATCCATCATCGATTCGAGTTTTGACCTGTGGCTGGACGGATACAAAGCGGGGGTCCCTGATAAAAAAGTGAGTATCTATACCCACGGAGCATTGCTGATCTTCGCAGTCGACCTTTTGCTATTACAAAATGGTCGGCGAATGCATGAGGTCATGAGAATCTTGTGGAACAGGTTTGGGAAAACAGGTAAGGGGTACACTCTAAATGATTTTCGAAAAGCAATTCTCTCCCTTTCTGAAAACCCCGGAAAAATGGACTCGTTTTTTGAACGTTTCGTGTTCGGAAAGAATGATCTCTACCCACTCCTAAAATCCCTGCTTCCAGCCATCGGACTTGAGATTCAACAGGTGGAAAAAGAAAATTGCCTGGAAACTGTGGTTGGAATAAAAACAGATAATAAGGGAAAAATCATCCGGCTCCATCCCCAATCAGCAGCCTATCAGCAACTCATGGTACAAGACGAAATCCTTACCTATAAGATTGCTGAAAGTGGTGCTCACTTGACCGTAAGGCGTTGGCAGCAAGAAAAGAACGTCTATCTGCCGCCATCGGATCAATCCTACTATATGAATTTCCGAATTCGACAGACGGGTATCCCAGCGCTTTTTGAAAGATTCATCCGGCTATAAACTATCCCCTCAGTCGGTGAAAGACAACCAACAGCTAAAAATCACGTATAAATAGCTGTAAAACAAGTCTATAAAGCCATGGATACCCTACATCAAATTGAACACTGGGCCGATAGGCACCATCCCAGGTGGGTTGATTTCGTTCGCATTAGTTTAGGTCTTTTCATTTTATACAAGGGCGTGCTATTTATTTCTGATACCGCGGCGTTGATGAACCTGATTGGAGAAATGGATGTAGGATTTTTTCACATGGCTCTTGCTCACTACGTGGCCTTCGCCCATATCGTGGGAGGAATTCTGATTGCCTTGGGCTTACTAACCCGATTGGCTGTAACGGTACAGCTTCCTATTTTGATCGGAGCTGTATTTTTTGTCAATATGGACTCTAGATTTCTAACCGTTACCAATAACGTAGAATTTGTGCTTTCCCTGGTGGTTTTAGTACTACTCCTTGTATTTCTGGTATTTGGATCTGGAAAATTTTCGATCGATGATTATATGAAAAATCATCCCACCGCTTAACGAAACAGGGGAACTACTGTTCCCCTTTCATTTATTCAAACAGGGAATCGTCTAATTCTTGATTGATTTGAATATCGATTAGGCGAGTTTCCAGGGGCACTGGTAATACCGCATTAGAAATGGAAACTTTCATAGGAAATTTAACGCCTTCTATTTCCTGATAATCCCTGAATTCAACATCGCCAGCAATTTCCGCCGTCATTTTAAGTTTATAACCGCTCTCTATGCTGAAGTATTCCTTACTTTTCAATCCTTCGGTGCTGGTCACATGAAGGGTGTAGGCTGGCTCTCCGTCAATCTCGGTCGTTTCACCCATGCTCATGGTAAACCCCATCTCCTCATAATACAACTCAGGAAAGGCATAAATATTGGTTTTTAGGGTTTCTAATTGATCAGCACTCAGTGCCTGAACCTGCCCCATGGCACTCATGTACCCTTCATTATTGTTCACTACCGTCTTTTGGACTACGTTTCCATCCATCACAACCTGTTGCATCATGCGCAGGTTTTCCATGTCGCGGACAGTGCTCATTTCCACCGCCATGCCCTGCACCTCGGCCTCCATGACCAATACCAGGGTCTTTATCTCGCTAATTTTTTCTGCACCGCCAATGGCTTTGACATAGGCATCCAATACTTCCTTCGGGGTCTTTTCAGCAAGGGGCTTTTTATCCCCATACAATCCTGCTACAGAAACCGTGGAAACCAGCATACCCACTGCGAAAACCAGAAAAATGAATTTTTTCATGCAACCTTTCTAACGTAATTTGAAATTAATTAAAATCCTGATCCGACAAAGGTACATTTAATTCCAGATTTTCAACCTTGGAATTTAATGGCACCGGGATCATCGGACTTTTCAAGGTCATGGTTACCGGAATTTTCACCCCCTCAAACTCCTGGTAATCGGAATAAGTGGTTTCTCCGGAAATCTGATTTTCACTCTTCAACTTAAGGCCACTATCCATACTGTAATAATTGGTCACCTTCCCGCCAGTAGGATTGGTCACCACTAGTTTATAGGCTGCCTCTCCTTCAATCTCGGCCGCCCCATCCAGTTCCATTGTGTAGCCCATGGATTCATAATACAATTCCGGTATCAACCAAAGGGATGCCATTTTCACATCTTCGTACTGCTCATCCGTCAGGGTTTGGGATTGCCCCATGGCACTGACGGTTGCTTCTCCGTCCTTAAGAATGGTTTTGGAGGCCTCATTGCCCATCATCATTACTTTTTGGATCATGCGTTGGTTGTCCATATCGTGAACGGCCAGCATGTTTAGCTGGGTTCCCTGCACTTCCGCAGACATTTCCATTTTGGCAGTGTGGATTTCAGCTGCTGCATCTTTGCCGCCTATGGCTGCAAAATACTGATCCAATACCTCCGAAGCCGTCGCATCCGCATCGGACAGGTTAATTTCCTGAACCTTGTCTCCCTCATTAGAGTACAATTCTACTTCTCCAAACCGAGCCAGTCCTTCTTTGATATCGGAGCCGTTTCCTACCACAGTAATGTACAGGTTTTCAGGCTTCATATACTTTTCGGCTGCTGCATTGATACCTTCCACAGTAAGTGCTTCCAGGCGTTTCAGGTAATTGCTGTAGTAGTCGTCCGAAAGACCATAGCGTGCGGTATTGATGGCGAAGGTGGCAATGGTATTGGGATTCTCAAGGGACCTGCCAAACCTTCCGCTCAAGTTGGCTTTTGCGGTTTCCAGTTCCTCTGCTTTGATGCCATTTTCCGCAATATTTTGTATTTCATATAAAATCTCATGAACAGACGAGTCGGTTACCGCATTTCTGACTGAGGTATTTGCAGAAAACCGGGCAATTAACCTATCAGAACCAAAACTGGACCGTGCTCCATAGGTATATCCTTTGGTTTCTCTGAGGTTTCCGTTCAGCCTGGAATTGAACCCCTCGCCTAAAATAAAGTTCAATACCCGGGTGGCCATGTAGTCTGGATTCGCCAGATCCATTTCCACCGGATAGGAAACGTTTATGACCGATTGTACCGCAGAGGACCGATCGTGCAACGCCACTTTATTTTCTGCAGGCAGTCCGGGCTTTGCATAGTCAAATTCGGGTACCTCTCCCTTTTCCCAGGATGCAAAATGGGATTCAGCCAATTGCTTCGCCTCCATTTCGTCGATATCTCCCACCATTGCCAGGTAGGCAATATTTGGTTTGAAGAAGGTCTTGTAATATTCCCGAATGTCGTCCAGGGTTACGTGTTCGACGGTCTCCTCAGTCATTGGTTCTCCATAGGGATGATCCTTACCATATACGATTGCACTGGATATCAAATTTGCCAAATAGTCCGGATTATCCTTCGAGGAGGCGATGGAGGTAAGCGTTTGCTTTTTTAGCTTGTCCAGTTCATCCTCCGGAAATACCGGATTGTTTAGGACATCTGTCATTAAATCCAGGATTTCCTCCTGGTGTTTTTTCAATGAAGAGCCCGAAAGAGATGTAGAACTCGCACTCAAAGAGGCCCCAATAAAATCCACCGCTTCATCCAATTCGTCTTTCGTCCGGGATTCGGTTCCGGCCATCATCATGTCTCCCACAAAACTGGTTAATCCGGCTTTTTCCCCTTCAAAAAGGGGATCGCGATCCAGGATTAAATAGAAAGACACCCTGGGGAGTTTATCGTTAGGAACCACAAACACCTTAAGCCCATTATCCAGGGTAAAGGTAGCCGGATTCTCAAATGCTATGCTCGGAGCAGGTCCGGGTTCAGGCAGAACCGATCGGTCTACCTGTGCGAAAACAGTACTGGTAAGAAGCCAGGCAAAAAGCAATATTGATAGGTTTTTCATGGTTTTCAGCGTTTAAAGATTATTCCTGATTGGCTGCGGTTTGTTGGGATTTTGGCAGGTAATAGAGCACTACCCTGCCGTCCAGTGTGAGGTATTCCTTCGCAACCCGCTGTATGTCTTCCCTGCTCACCTCCCGATATTTTTCCAGCTCTCGATTGATATACCCGGTATCTCCATAAAATAACCTGGATTCTGCCAGGTTTTGCGCAATGCCCTCTACGGTGGCATTTTTGCTCACCAGATCACTTTCGATAATATTCTGCAACTTCTGGAAATCCCTTTCCGATATGCCTTCCTCCTGAACTTGCCGGATCAATCCGTCAATCTCACTTTCCAGATCCTCGGGCTCGACCCCCATATTGGTAATCCCGTACATGATGAAAATACCCCCATCTTCCAAATCCAGGGGAATGGCAGCGATGACCAGCGCCTTTTGTTGTTTATCTACCAGTTCCTTGGTCATCAAGGAAGAGTTACCGCCAGTAAGGTAGGTGGAAAGAATCTCCATGGCATAGGCATCGGGATGGTTCTTGGGAGGCAGGTTGTAAGCCTGGATTATGGCCGGAATTTGAATGTTGTCGTAGACGACATCTCGAATCTCTTCTTCTTTCCGGGGCTCTTTTATTTCAGGCCGATAGATTTCTTCTTTTCCTTGTGGAATTTCAGCAAAATACTTCTTTACCCAGTCTTCGGTTTGCTCATAATCAATATCTCCTGCTATGGTAAGGATAGCATTATTGGGTACATAGAAATCATTGTAGAACTCCATAAATTCATCCAGACTGGCCGCATTCAAATGCTCTAGAGACCCGATGGGTGCCCACTGATAGGGATGTTTGGTGTAAGCCCTTGCCAGGGTTTCCGGAAGGATGGTTCCATAAGGCTGATTATCGTAGCGCTGCCGCTTTTCTTCTTTGACCACCTCTCGTTGGGTTTCCAGCCCCACCTCATCAATTTTCGCATGCAACATGCGCTCGCTTTCCAGGTAAAGGGCCAGCTCCAGGTAATTTGAAGGCATCAACTCGTAATAATAGGTGATGTCGTTGCTCGTAAATGCGTTCAATGCTCCACCATTGCTTTCTACAAGCTCCGTGTACTCTCCCCTTTCAATGTTTTCAGAGCCTTCAAATAGTAAGTGCTCGAAAAAATGGGCAAAACCTGTACGTTCGGGATCTTCATTTTTGGATCCTACGTGATAAAGGACAGACGTCACCACAATCGGTGTCTTATTGTCCTGGTGCATGATCACATGTAGCCCATTGTCCAGGGTAAATTCCCTAAAGTCAATTTTGGTCTGACCAAAGGCCATTGTTTGCGTAAGGACAACACAAACGAACCAAATAGATAGCTTTTTCATAGGTAAGTGATATAGTTTCTGGTTGTTACGAATGGTTTTCTGATCCAAACCCTTCACTAATGTAAAGAGTTATGGTTTACCTTTTTCGTTTGTAGGAAAAAACTTTAGTAAAATGGCAGCATTTACACCTTAATCTTTTCTACTAACGCTTTTGATGCAGCAAGGTTTTTTTCATGTTGGCTCGTTAAAATTTGAAAAAAATCCTCCGAAACCAGTTCCGGATTTCGCAGCAATACACCAAATTCTTTTGTGGCCTTTTTTTCTTCTTCCAGACAATACTTTGCGATTTCTTTTTCGTTATCGTGATCCAAAGAGGTTTTAAAGTTTTTCCAGGATCTTTGAAATAAATTTAAAAACCCGCCCTTTTCGATCGGTTGTCCTTCCAGCCGGTAAATTTCTGTTATAAGTGCATCCCTAAGAACGATTTTTTCTTTGGCCCGTTCTATAAAAAATTCTTTGAACGGACCCTCTCCTAAGTTTCTGGCTGCGTCTTTGTATCCCTTGATGCTCTCATGGGTATGTCTGAGGATTTGGTTCAGGTAGTTGATCAGTTTTTGTTGAATAGCCATACGCAAATTATCGATTTTAAGGGATAAATATACCAAAATGCTTTGGTCCTGCCTATCCTTACCCGTAATAGCTTGGCAACCGGTTTGATTTTACCCTGGCATTCAATATCTTCACCACAGGTAAAATCTATTCCTCAATTAGCTTTCAATAAGACATGAAAACGAAATTCGGTGGCTATTGGCTATCTCCCCTAAGTTTGGGCATTTTTTTGGTACTTGCCGGATGCTCACCCCAACAGAATACCCTGGTAGACAGTGAAGAAAATTGGTATAAGGGAAACCTGCATACCCACTCCTATTGGAGTGACGGGGATGAATTTCCCGAAGTAATTATGAAATGGTATAAAGACAATGGGTACCAGTTTGTTGCCCTTTCTGATCATAATATTTTCCAGGAAGGAGAAAAATGGGTAAGCATCCGACAGGACAGCATGTATCGAAATGCGTTTGAGAATTACCTCGATGAATACAGCGATTCCTGGGTGCTTTATGAAGAGGAAGGCGACGAGCTTCGGGTCAAACTCAAAACCTATGAAGAATATGCTCCTTTGTACGAAGAAAAGGAACGATTCATCATGCTGCCAGCAGAAGAAATTTCAGCCGGATACGATGGAAAACCTTTGCACCTGAATGCCACCAATCTCGACCGATTGATACAGCCTCGGGAAGGAGGAAGTGTCGTCGAGGTCCTGCAAAATAACATCAATGCCGTACTCGAACAGCGAGAAGAATCCGGCAAGCCCATGATGGTGCACATCAACCACCCCAATTTCAGATGGGCCATTACTCTTGAAGACATGATTCGCCTCAAAGGAGAGCGATTCTTTGAAGTCTATAACGGACACCCGGCAGTTAACAATCTGGGAGATTCCACTCGCCTGGGCTACGAAGAAATGTGGGATTTTATCAACATCGCTTACCTGGAAAAAGGGCAGCCCTTGCTTTTTGGACTGGCTACGGATGACAGCCATAGTTACCACGAGCAATCCTCCAAGCTGGCCAATGCCGGCAGGGGTTGGGTAGTGGTGCGGGCCCCGGAACTGACGCCTGGATCCCTGATCCAATCCCTGGAAAAAGGAGATTATTATGCTTCTACGGGGGTGGAACTCGAAGAGGTTCGGTATGTTGATAACCTGCTAAGCATTCGGGCCAAACCAAAAGATGGGGTTACCTATACCTTACAGTTTATCGGTTGTAAAACCGGGGAAAAAGAAACGGCCGTTTTGAAAACCGTTTCAGGCAATGAAGGGGAATTTGAAGTAGGAGAAGACTTTCTATTTGTCCGCTGCAAGATCATCTCATCTGAAGCACAGGAAAACCCGGTAGAAAACATGAAATACCAACAGGCCTGGACACAACCGGTAAGGCCAGGTGGTGAGCCATTGGGTAACTAAAAGCACCCTCCATTCGTTTTTATCAGCTATACCTTGGTAAATGGAAAACAAATGACCCCATTTTAAGGTACTGAATGATGACCGGTTCGGTATTCTTTCCCTACCGGCAGCACATAACACCCTAATAAATCGTCCCATCGATGTTGCACCCACAAAAGTTTTTAGCCAGTTTAGCCCTCCTCTCGCTGGCGTTTTTCCCGGTTATCGCTCAGGAGGCAAAAAAAATCAGCCTGGAAGATGTAATCAAAAAAGAAATCTATCGCCCTGAGACGGTCAACGGCATCAATTGGATGAAGGACGGGCGCTATTACACCGCACTGAAAAAAAGGGATGGCTACTCCCAGGTAGTTCAAATCAACCTGGAGACCGGCAAAGAATCCCATATACTAATCGATGGGCAAGAACTGGGACTGAACTTCAGCAACTACGCCTTTAACCCGGATGAAAGCATGGCACTGCTGGAGTCTGAAGTGGAATCCATCTACCGAAGGTCCACCAAGGCCGTATTTCACCTGTTTGACCTCCGCACAAAACAGTTGCGCCAACTAGAAAACGGAGCGAAGATTTCGTATGCCAGTCTGTCCCCAGATAATACCCGTGTGGCTTATGTAAAGGAAAATAATCTTTTCTATGAGGTGTTAAGCACCGGGAAAAAGGTGCAGGTTACTTTTGACGGGGAATCCAATTCCATTCGCAATGGAGCTGCGGATTGGGTGTACGAGGAGGAATTCTCCATGGCCAAGGCCTTTGAATGGTCACCCGATGGCAGCAAACTAGCATTTATCCGTTTTGATGAGCGGGAAGTGCCCCTTTTTTCCATGCAGCTGTGGGGAACCCTTTATCCGGAAGATTACCTTTTCAAATACCCCAAGGCAGGAGAAAAAAATGCCGAGGTAAGCATACAGGTGTACGATTTGGACCTGGACCAAACGCAACTTATGGACACCGGAGAAGAAACGGACATTTACCTCCCCCGCATGTATTGGGCTGGTGATAATAGCAACCTGGCCATCATCCGGCTAAACCGGCTTCAAAACCAAAAAGACATCCTTTTTGCGAACCCAAATACGGGTACTGTCAAAAAAATCCTAACCGAAACCTCTGAAACCTACATAGACCTTAACTACAACGACCACTTTATTTTCCTACCTGACAACAAGGGCTTTCTGACTACCTCTGAAACGGACGGCTTCAAACACATTTATCATTACGATCTGGAAGGAAACCTGGTCCGGCAAATTACTGAAGGAAATTGGGAAGTGGCCGAGTTGGTAGGGGTAGACCTGAATAATAAACGTGTATTTTACCTCTCTACTGAAAGTTCACCTTTAGAAAGGCATTTTTATTCCATTGGGATGAATGGACGAAACAAGCAATTGCTGACTCCGGAGCGGGGAACCCATTCCATTCGCATGAGTCCCGATCACCGTTTTTTTATCGATGCATACAGTTCCGTTACCCAACCGTTGGTAAGCAGGCTGATGGACAGCAAAGGGCGCTTAATCACCACCCTGGAAGAAAACGAGGATTTGGAAGACCGAATGGAACATTATGCCTACCGACCCAAAACGTTTTTTTCCTTTCCCACAGTCGATGGCACCGAATTGAACGGGTACCTGATCCAACCGGCTGATTTTGACCCCTCCAAAACGTATCCCCTATTGCTGTACGTTTACGGGGGGCCGGGTTCTCAAAATGTGATGAACTCCTGGGGCAGCACACGGGATTGGTGGCACCAACACCTGGCCGCAGAAGGATACCTGGTCGCCTGTGTGGACAACCGAGGCACGGGTGGTCGGGGCAGGGATTTCAAACATAGCACCTATGCTCAATTAGGGAAATTGGAAACGCAGGATCAATTGGCGGCAGCGAACTATCTTGGTGCCAAGCCCTACATTGATAAAGAAAGAATTGGTATCTGGGGCTGGTCATACGGCGGCTACATGTCCTCCCTGGCATTGATGATTGGGCACGACCTGTTCAAAACGGCCATTGCAGTTGCTCCGGTTAGCAGCTGGCGGTACTATGATACTATTTATACCGAAAGGTACCTGCAAACCCCTCAGCTTAATCCTGGAGGGTACGATGATTTTAGCCCCATCAGCCATGTAGACAAGCTCAAAGGAAATTTCCTTTTGATCCATGGTACCGGTGATGACAATGTCCATTTTCAGAATTCGGTAGAGCTGCTGGATGCGCTGATTTCAGCCGATAAACAAGTGGATACGTTTTATTATCCCAACCGCAACCACGGTATTTACGGGGGCAACACTAGCTGGCATCTTTACCGGATGATGACAGACTATGTAAAAAACAAACTGTAGGTAATCCGGTATAATTGAGCATATTTTTTTGGTTTTCAGAGAAATAATTCTAAATTCCCTACTTATAAAACCGGAATCATGAAAGAAACAATCCATACTGCCCTGCAAACCTTAAGTTTAATCGCTGTGATTGGCCTGCTTGCCTGGTACTTCGTCGGGAGTAGCGTTCCTACCAATACCCTTTTTACCTGGATGATACTGGTTTTAATTGTAGCCGAAATTGGCAGTCTGGTTTTGGTGGGCAGCACGTTTCCCGAAAGCTATACTTCATTCAAAGTGGGGATCATTGCCGCCTTATTTATTTTATTGGGAATCAAAAACATGCTGCCTTCGTTTTTTATCCCGCTCACCATTGCCCTGATGGCGGTCAACTTTCTCTATAATTTCTACACCAGCAGCAAACGAAGAAAGGGAGGCTATAAACGGAGGCGCAAATCCGTGCGAAATTAAACCGCAGAAAGGCACATCGTATCATCTTGGGCCTATTCAACGACCTATTTACCCATTAAAACCGTTCACTTCCATTCAGTCAATGTTCATTAATGGACAGTATAAGTTCCATTAATAGATTGATTATCAATTCATTTAATCAATTTTAAAAAATATTTTTTATTTTCCCTGATTCCGTTTTCACTGGTATGCTTTACTCATTTTTACAAAACCTGTATCAGTACCAAACAAATTCGGATTCTTTCGTACGCTTTCGATACAACTTATAGCTTTGGGAGCATCCTAAAAGGGTTTCATTCGAATCAATAAATTTTTACCCATTGATCGGTCTTCCCACTACCCATTTTTCATGGTATGGCATTGGTAATGATTCAGGAAAATTCAATATCCAACAAATGCACACAACCATGAAAACGTTAGCAACTCTAGTATTGACACTCAGCCTCGCACTTGGAGGTATGGCGGCTGATAAAAGCCTGATGGAAATATCATCCATAGAAGCGAAAGAACAGCGATTCACGTTAAGATTAACGGAAGCAGCGGGCCAGGTAATGGTATCGATATACAATCCGGATGGAAAACTGATCGATAGAAACCACTACAAGGTAAATTCACCCCTGAATATTCCCTACAATCTGTCTAAGATGCCCGAAGGGAATTACAAGGTAAAACTGGAAACCAAAGAAGAAATCGTCAGTTTTAAAATGGAAAACAGGAAAAAGGTTGAAAAAAAGCTCCTGGCTTACACTGAAATAATTGATCCTAAAACCTTTACGCTTAAAGTACTCGGGATCGAAAAGCCCGGTACGGAGGTCACTATTTTTGACAATAGCCACACTAAAATCGCTACAGATGTTATCCAGGAAACGGGTGGCTTTGCCAAAAACTACCACCTGAAATTTCTGAAAGTAGAAGAGGTTTACCTGCAGGTAAAAGATGCGGAGGGCCGCATTAAATACCTGTATTTGGACTAAGAAATCAATCTGATCCGGTTAAGGGAGGGAATAGGCATGAAAAGCTTACCCTTCCTTTCCTTTTTACTCCTCCTTTGAATTTACGAAACTATTGTTCCAAAATAGAACGACTAAAATAAATGGGATGGAGCTAAAGGGCCATAGGCACAAGACTAGAATTGGTTTTTACATCAATAAGAATTAAAGGTTTATTTGGAAGAAAAACCAAGACCCAGAGGAATTAGGCATCCAATTGTAAAAGGAGACTAATTTAATAGCGGCGAGAATCAACCTAATCCTCCTTGAACCGGTCCAATACGTACAGAAAGATGTTAAAGGATAGCGTGGAACCTTCTTCTGATGAAGTTTCACCATTTTCAATCTCTTTATCGCTGATATCCTGATAGACAGACCGGTCAGGATCCTTGTCTGCCCTGGAGTAACCTGAAAACGACCTCTTTTCGGATTTTTCACTTGGTTTATCCAACTGCTTTTCAGAAACATGCGGATGGTAAGAAACCTCTTTGTCCTGTTCACCTGCAATTATTTCTCCGGCTTCTTTTTGCCCATAAGACAGGGTAGTAGAAAAAACACAAAATAATATCCCTAAAAATAGGATTTTTAAGCAGATTTTCGAAATTTTATTCTGTGTGAACACCTGGCAGTTCTGTTAATGTACCTGGAAAACGCCTTTCCATTATATAATGTTCCAATATTACTAAAAAATTTACCTGACTGCAAACGTTCTTATTGAATCCTATTGTCATGGTCGCTGGTAAATTGGTTCCACAAGCGGCGTAATAGCAGGCCAAATGCTGGAAAATCTAGAAATAATTACTTTACCTTTGGCAGGCGTAACGTAAGCAAATCGGCTATGATCGAGATCATCCATCTCCATACATTTGCAGCGAATCAAACAGGTTATTTTTTAAAAGGAACCGCTGCTGATCGGATAGAACAGGTATCCATTGATTCAAGAAAAATACAAAACGGTACTCAAACGCTTTTTGTGGCTTTGGAGGGAACCCGGAGCAGCGGTTGGCATTTTGCAAAAGATGCCTACCAGAAAAATGTCAGGAACTATATCTTGCCCCCCGAGGCCAACTCGCCGGAACTTATTGAAAGCCTTTACGGAGCCAACATGCTATTTTGTGACGCTCCTCTGGAAGCCCTTCAAGCCCTGGCAACGTTTAACCGGGAAAAATTTTCAGGTCCAGTGGCAGGAATTACCGGAAGTAACGGCAAAACCATCGTCAAGGAATGGTTGGCTCAAGTCCTCTCCGAAAAATACCGGGTTTGGAAAAGCCCTAAAAGCTACAATAGCCAAATTGGGGTAGCACTTTCCGCCCTGGGGATGGAGAGCAAGCATCAGGTAACCTTGCTGGAAGCTGGCATTTCCAAACCGGGTGAAATGCAATCACTGGCGGCTATCATCCAACCTGACCTGGGGATATTTACCAGCATTGGAAGTGCCCATGATGAGCATTTTGAGGACCTGGAAACTAAAATCGCTGAAAAATGCCAACTCTTTGCGCACTGTAAGTTTATCGTTTACCGAAAAGATCATACAAAAATTCATAGGTATCTGGAGCAACATTTTACTTCGGAACAGCTGGTCAGCTGGTCTGAACAAACCGGTGCGGATTACACCCTTGCCCTCCGGCCGGACGGGAGGCATACAAAAATCCTTTTGATCGGTAAAGACCTGACCACCTACACTTTTTCCAGTCCATTCCGGGATCCCGCCTCCCTGGAAAATATCCGGCAGGTGATCGTTTCCGCCCTTGTTTTGGGAATGACAGCAGCTTCCATACAGAAAGGCCTGGACCTGCTTCATGCCGTTGATATGCGACTAACGGTAAAACAGGGAATCCAACGCTGCCAGATCGTTGACGACAGCTATAACAATGACCTTGCAGGACTGGAAATCGCCCTGGAGTTTATGAACCAACAGCGTCAACCCGAAGGAAGAAAAATATTGATCCTCTCGGAAATGCATCAGGAAGGAAAGCGGCAATTGGTCCTGGAGCGCACGATTCGATTACTTAAACACTATCGGATTGATCTGTTTGTGGGGGTAGGGAAAACCTTTGAAGCCTATCAAGACGTTTTTCCCTCTGACAGTAGGTTTTACCCGGATACCGATACCCTACAACAAAACATTTCCGAGCTGAATTTAAAAGATGACCTGGTTTTGGTAAAAGGAGCCCGGACCTTTCAATTCGAACGCATCGTAAGTTCCCTGGAAGCGCAGGTACATGAAACGGTCCTGGAGATTAATCTCAACAGCATTCGTCATAATTTCAATTATTACAAACAAAAAGTAAGTCCCGGCACCAAAGTAATGGTCATGGTTAAGGCGTTCGCATATGGAAGTGGTTCCGCCGAAATTGGCAACTACCTCCAGCAGATCGGTGCTGATTACCTGTCCGTGGCCTATCCTGATGAGGGAGTATATCTAAGAGAGAAGGGAGTGAGCTTACCCATCATGGTAATGAACTCCGGTGCCCGCCATATTGACCTGCTTCTTCAGCATCAGCTAGAACCGGTGGTTTACGAGCTCAATGCGTTAAGAACGTTGGCTTTGGCCACCAAAGAAATCGTTTCCATCCACCTGGAACTGGACACGGGAATGAGGCGTCTGGGGTTGGAAGAGCAGGACCTAAAGGAAGCAATAACCATTCTGGAAGCCCATCCGAATATTCGTCTGGCGGGTTTGTTTTCCCACCTGGCCACAGCAGACGAAGCTATCCACGATGCTTTTTCCCGGGAACAATTGGCATTATTTGAGCGATTGCGCCAGGAAATCAGGAGCAAACTGTCCTGCAAGCCCCTTTGCCATGTTTTAAATTCGGCTGGGATTATTGGTTATCCGGAGTTTGCTATGGACATGGTCAGGCTGGGAATTGGACTTTATGGCATAGAAGTAAGCCATAAGGAGCAGGCGAAATTGCAACTGGCAGTAACCCTAAAAACCGTGGTCTCGCAGGTAAAATTCCTAAAAAAAGGCACGACTATCGGTTACGGCAGAAAGGGGGTAATGGCTGATGATGGAGAAATTGCCACGCTGGCCATCGGATACGCAGATGGATACGATCGCAGATGTAGCAATGGCAACGCCTATGTGCAAATCAACGGAAAAAGAGCAGCCACTGTGGGGACCATTTGCATGGACATGTGTATGGTGGACGTTACCGGGATGGGGGTAAGGGAAGGGGATGAGGCCATAATTTTTGGACAGGATCCAACACTACAACAGCTGGCTGAAAAAATCGGAACGATCCCTTATGAACTACTGACCAGTATCGGTAGGCGGGTAAAGCGGCTTTACGTATTGGACTGAATTCCCAGTGGATTAGGTCCCTTTCTGGTGAAGAATTGCATATATTTTCGTTTATTTGTCATTTAGTCCGTACCAGATAGTTGGGGTTTCCAAAATGGAAGTTCCGCTGCATGCTTAGTCAATCCAAACATTGAAACCTACATCCCTGATAACATCCCATTCGGTTAGAAAAAAACCAGAAATAGCGTTTTTTTTGTTTTTGATCGCTTCCCTGTTTTCATGTGAAGACACCTTGACCGATGAGGTGCTGGTCTATGATAATGATTTTTCGGATTCAGACCTGGTGTATTTTGAGAAAGGAAGGTTATTCGATTATAACGACGACACGGTTTTAGGATATTTCCACAACGAGGAAATCTTACTGAAGCTGCCGGATTTACCATCCCACAATACCATTAAAGTCACCATTGACCTGCTGCTCCATGACAGTTGGGATGGAAACCCGGACAATATCGGGGGGCCTGATTTCTGGTACATGAATCTGGATGGTATTCAGGTATTGAAAACGACCTTTTCCAACAGTCCCTGTGAGTCCACCTATTGTCTGTACCAATCCTACCCGGATAATTACCCCCGGTTTTACGAGCCTAAAACGGAAGCCGTGAGCAGTAACCTACCCGGTCGCTGTCAATACAGCAATGACATCGGCTGGACCAGCAGGTACCAAATAACCAAAATCATTCGGCACGACGAAAATGAATTGGAAATCGTCTGTGGAGATGAATTGAAACAAGAAAATGCAGCAGACCCCGTTTGTGATGAAAGCTGGTCCATCGCAAGGATTCAGGTAAGCACCATGACCGTAAACTAATGGACAGATGAGAAAACAACTATTCCCTTTTTTCTTAACGACTGCTTTGCTGTTTCTTAGTTTCTTGACTAGCATTCCTACCCTGCTTGGTCAAAGTGTTAGTTTGAATTTACCGGTTTATGGCGATTACATGCGCCGGCAGCAATTGCTGGGAAACCTCTCCGAAACCAGTAGTTTTATGATCCGGCCCTTGTATCCCACAGAAGTTTTTAACAAGTCCAATGGCCTGGACCTGGACGAAACATTCACAGATGAGGATCTGTCAGAATTTAATTTCAGCACCAAGGATAACAAGGGGAGATTTCAATTACTTCCCTTTATGATGAAGTCTCAGTTTAATGATGCCTATGGTTTTGGAATCAACGATGGCCCCATGATTCCCAACAAAGGCATGCAATACCTGATTAATGCCGGGGTTTATTTTGAATACGGCCCGCTGAGTATCCAAGTCCAACCAGAAGTAATGCATGCCTCCAATAACTATTTCCAGGGATTTCCGCTGGACCATTGGGAAAGTACCTGGTTACAATATTACGAATGGCTGAATACTGCAGACATTCCAGAACGCTTTGGAGGATCTCCTTATACCTACCTATCCCTGGGACAAAGTAGCATTCGGCTCAACCTCGGGGAATTTTCGGTAGGGATATCCAATGAAAACCTCTGGTGGGGACCGGGAAGAAAAAGTTCCCTACTAATGAGTAACCATGCACCAGGATTTCTCCACCTGACGTTAAACACGCGGAAGCCCGTTCAAACGCCAATCGGTAGTTTTGAAGGTCAGCTTATAGCAGGCAAGCTGCAATCTTCCGGATTTGAACCTCCTCATCAAAACTATTCCCATGCCAATACGCCGCTTTACGTTCCCAAAAGACCGGACGAAGACTGGCGCTACCTATCCGGTCTGGTACTTAGTTTTCAGCCCAAATGGTTGCCTGGTTTGTTTCTGGGATTTAGTTCCGTTTCGCAGATGTACCACACTGACATGGACCAACTGTCCGATTACCTACCCGTTTTTAACGGAGAAAAAGGACCTGAAAGCATCTCAAAACCCAATGTGGACCAAAGAAACCAATTAAGTGCCGGTTATTTTAGGTGGATGGATAGCAGTGGTCATTTTGAATTTTATGGCGAATACGGCTCTAACGGTAACAGCAGAAGTCTCTACGACTTCCTCATCAATCCGGACAAAAACAGGGCTTTTTCCTTTGGATTTTCAAATCTGATTCCTTTAAAAAGAGAGGAGGAATTTTTCCAGGTCGGCATGGAAATGACCCAAACCGGTCAGACCGTACGGGAAGTGATTTTAGCACGTAATAGTTGGTATACCCATCCACACGTTCGGCACGGTTACACCCATAAGGGCCAGGTTTTAGGGTTTGGCTATGGCCCCGGGAGTAACGTGATTTCGCTCGATGCCGCCTGGGTGAAAGGGTTTAACCGCTTGGGATTTGAATTGGAATACATTAACCACAACAATGATTTCTATTACAAGCGCTTTGAAGAAATCAAAGATTGGCGGAGGAAGTACGTGGATATTGTTCCGTCCCTTTTAGCAGAATGGCGATTTGATAACCTGCTGGTTTCCGGTAAATTTCAATACGTGAATACCCTCAATTACAAGTGGTACCTGGAAAATCATCCGGAAATTTACTTCGTACCCGGATTAGATCAAACCACCTTCGTTGGGCAGCTAGGACTCACTTACCTTATTCGGTAATGCTTTGGTCAATACCAATAAGGGTATCCAGTATGAGATCGCAGGCTTTTGTATAAAATTCCTGTTGTATGTTTTCGAAGGTATCGCTGGGTTGATGGTAATCCTTGTGATCGTCCACTCCAAAATAAATAAAGGGAATGTCTTTTTCATGAAAAGGCCCGTGGTCCGATGCCCGGCTCCAATCTTTTTCGCCTGGTGCGCCATCATTTCCCAAAACCAACCGAATAGAGGACCTACCCGCTGCCGCTTCCAAAAAGGGCCGAAATTGGGGGTAAAATCGGGTACCTACCGCATAAAGTGTTTGATCCACACTCCTGCTAATCATGTCCATGTTCACTACCAATTTGATGTCTTTCAGAGGGAAAGGGAAATCACGGATCAAGGCTCTTGCCCCCAATAGGCCTTTTTCCTCCGCATCCAATGCTACAAAAATCATGGAATGGCGGGGGGTATTTTCAGTAAAATAGCCAGCCATCTGCAACAACGCCGCCGTACCGGATGCGTTGTCATCAGCCCCGTTGTAAATTACTTCGCCTTTCTTTCCCAGATGGTCGTAGTGAGCCAGCACCAGAATGATTTCGGATGTGGATGTTCCGGGTATAAAACCCAATACATTTACTCCTTTTCCTTCTTCTGCCTGATTCGCATCTAATGTAAATTGCTGGGAAAATTCTGGAAACTGACTACTCAGGCCCAGGGATTCAAAGCGATCCCTGATGTAAGTTCTTGCTGCTTCACTTCCTGCTGTCATCGGCGCTCGCCCTTCCATCGCATCGGAGGAAAGTGTCCGGATATCTTCTATTAAGGTATTTCGGTCTATATGTTGAGCAGAAACAATCCAGGGACTGGCCCAAAAAAGTAATAAAATAAGGGGGGTAATCGTTTTCATAACAGAAGATTTTACATTGGCTTGTGTATATTCGTGAAAATACTAAACTTTCACTTGTAGATTTGATTTTGTTGACGAAATATATCCTTATCGCAGGCCTGCTTTTTTCAACCTCCCTGCAAAGCATCGGCCAAAACGAAGTAGTGGGTCAGTTTTTAAGCGGAAAATCAGTCGTTTTTGTTTCTGCCTCCACCACGGCTAGTCCTTCCTTCTCCTGGAAAGAACTGGCCGAGGAATTACACCCATCGCTGATAGCCGCCGGTGGGGATCCCATTGCCTATTATGAATTGGAGGAAGCTATTCTCTCGGATGCCACTAAAAACAGCTATGCTTCCTATTTTTCCCGAAGGTTGGTCCAAAATATTGTCCTACTGATAAGAAAAAATGACGGTCAATTTTACAGCCATATATTTCCCTTTACTGGTAATGGAAACATCATCGCACCCGGAGAAAACTGGTCCGGATCTGCCGAAAATCTGGAGGGATTGAAAAATCAAATTGAGGCCCTGAACAGCGGAAGGCGCAGCGAAAATTTTCTGGTAATCGAAGTACCCGAGTATCCCCCCATCCCGGGCATGGAAAACAACAGCGCCCAAAGTGGGTACCTTGCCGAGAACCCGCTAAATCTGGATGCCTTTAAACTGGGTGTCCTGCTCACAGGTGCTGCAGGAAACGAAGGATTTCTCACCACATTCCGGCATGATATTTATGGAAAACCGGAGCAAGAAGTGGCCACTGAACAGCGGGCAGAACGAGAAGGAATGGAATCGGTCTTTGAGGCCAATTACCCCCATGACGTAGTCTTCCTGACAGAAGCCAAATCCAATCAGGAACTGATTCAGGATGGGGTCCAGTTTCTGCTTATGAAACAGGAAGGTCGGGAAGCGGACCTTATGCAAAGCATGGGCCTGGACCCAGCCGCTAGTGAACAGCCGGACCGGGTGGTGGTTAAATATTTTATCCGGTTTTTGGTACGAAACGAGCAGTATATTGGTACCAGCTGGGATGCCGATCCCAACTGGAGGGTAGCCTTGAAGGCATTTTTGGAGCAGGTCTCTCGTTAATTTCAATAAATTTTCTTTCGCGGAGAAAATCCTACTCGCCCCAGCCAAACCCCTTCATTGCTTGAAAGGGCCAGGTCCGGATAACCTTTCCCTAAACCAGGCTACCAGGAACCTGAATTGCTTCAATTTTTGCGATGACCGAAGTTTTCATTTTCCAGCTCATTTCTAAATAATAATATTGAGTTATTTTATTTGTTAAAAATATCTACTATTTTTGACGCATAAAATATAATTTATAAAAGGTTTAAAATTTAAAAACCATTTTTTATTTTTCCATACAACTTATCGCAAGTCATGGTTAGATTATTGATTTTTGGTGTTTTTTTTAATTTAATAATTCCTTCGATTATCGTTTGTGGCAAGCCAATACCTATACCGTCTTATTCAAGTGTAACAAAACAGCACAAAATTACTTTACTGGAAGATTACTCTTATGAAATAGAAATAATCCAGACCACAAACGTATTTGATGCAAGAGGGATATCCCATGCCTCCTATCAGCTCTTTATAGATCAATTTACCACCCTTGACCATTTTGAAGTTCAGATAATTAATCCGATTAATGGCAAAACCCTAAAAAAAATTAAATCAAAAGACCTTAAAGAAAGATCAGTCATCGATAATGGGTCCATTTACCAAGACATTGTTTTGAAGTATTTCACTATGGAGCCCTCTACTTTTCCCGTTAGGGTAGAAATGGCTGTTACTATCAAAAAATCCGGAAATTTTTATTTCCCCATCTGGCATCCACAAAACTACCATAACCAAAGCGTAGAGACCGCAAGTTTGGAAATTAATTATCCCACCGCCCTGGGAATTCGCCATAAGTCCCAACTATTCGAGGGCGATTTCAACCAAAAATCCGATGGAGAAACCCAAATGCTTTCCTGGACCGTAGCTAATGTACCTCCTACTGATAGGGGTACAGAAGAATCATCCCTCACGACAATAACGCTGGCACCAGAAAAGTTTAGCATGGATGGTTTTAAAGCCGACATGGATACCTGGAAGGATTTTGGTTTGTGGTTTTACCAACTGAACCAGGGAAGATCCGAGCTACCTGAGTCATTCAGGAAGGAAATTCAGCACATGGTAAAAGATGCTGTAAACGAAAAAGAAAAAATTCAGATTTTATATCAATACCTTCAAAAAAATTACCGCTATGTGAGTATCCAACTCGGGTTAGGGGGTTGGAGACCCATGCCAAGTGAAGAAGTCCTATCGAAGAAATATGGTGATTGTAAAGGATTAACCTTATTCATGCTGGCAATGCTGGAAGAAGTGGGAATAAATGCGCAATACACGTTGGTTAGGGCAGGCGATGATGCCACATTTGATCAGCATTTTCCTTCAAATCAATTTAATCACGCTATTTTAAGAGTAAGCTTAGGTCAAGAGAAATATTGGTTAGAATGCACTTCTAGTCACCTGCCTGCTGGTTTTTTGGGTTCTTTTACTAAAAATAGAAACGTATTGGTAATAACTCCTGAGGGCGGAGAAATGGACCATACGCCTGCTTATTCGGATCCTGATTTTAATAGAACCAAAATCAACGCCTCCATCGTTCTGCGTGAGGATGGCAATGCACAAATTGACGGAACAATAAGCTATCATGGATTTCCAGCAGAAACCATAACCATGAAAACATTCGATAAAAAAGAAGCGGAAGTTTACAATGTCTTTAATGCACAAATTGGAAATAATGGTTTGGTTATAAATGAATTGCTTCTGGACAATACTATTCAATGGCAAGAAATCTCAACATTGCTCCAATTTTCCGGTATTGTTTTAAGGTATTTTAGAAATACGGGAAAAAGAGTATTCCTTCCGCTTTCATGGTTGAATTGGAATCAGGATACAGGGAATTCGTCAGGCGTATATGAGGAGGAAGTTAGCATAAGAAAGCATCGGATGTTGGCGATTGAATCCATCCCGGATAATATCAACATTCAGGAGAAAAATTATGACTTAAACGTTTTCATCCAAATCGGAGAACAAGATATCGTTATAACAAAGCATGTAGAAATCAAAAAACCTGCCTCACTTACTGAGGAAGAAGAGAAAGAATTAATAAAAACTATTCAACAAAAATTAACAGGAGAATTAATATTTACCAAATTATAATCCGATGATTTCTTCAAGATTTTTAGTATCCCTGGCAATTTTAACTCTTGCCCCGATGCTTTTAGGTGCCCAAGAGATGCGCTACGGCAAGTACAGTGATTTAGAGTTTAGCTATAATGAAGTGGATTTTGAGCCCGATGCCGATGCTGTCGTGTTGCAGGAATCTTGTTATAGTTTTTTCTCCGGAATCGTTATACATAATCAAATCCATCGAAGGATTAAAGTTTTAAAAGAGAGCGGTAAGGAACAAGCCAATGTCATATTGAGGTACTATAAAGGCGAAAACAAGGTTCAAGACATTTTTAAAATAAAAGCCCAAACAATTAACTCCACTAATGGAGAAATTGAAATCGAAGAATTATCAAAAACTGATTTTTTTGAGGCAGATGCCGGTGAAGGATGGCATGAAATCAGATTTACCTTTCCCAATGTACAAATCGGATCAATCATGGAGTTTTCATATGAGAAAACAGATAAATCTGTTATTTCTCTGGATGGTTGGGTATTCCAAAATGAAATTCCAACACTAAAATCCATTTTTGATATTACTTTCCCCGATTTTCTAAAATACAAAACGTTTGGTCAGGGAATCAAAACGATCAGCCATAATTCCTTAACAAATACCAATAACAATTATCGATGGGAGTTGGAAAATCTGAACGCATTCAGACCAGAGCCCTACATGGCGCACTATACCGATTACCTGGAGAAAGTAGCCTTTCAACTGGAAGGCTACGAAATGGGGCAAATGGATATTTCTGGAATAGATTTTAATACATACAAAAAGCTGTTTAATACCTGGCAGGATTTAGCAGATTTCTTCACCGGGAGCTATCATTTTGAACGCTTTTTGGAGCCAAAAAAAGAAGCAGGCATCATTAACGAAATAGGCCTTTCGGAAAACGACACGTTAAGGCTTGCAACTGACATTTACGAATACGCCTCCAGTCAATATAATTTTTCCGGAATATCCAGAATCATTCCTTCTAAAGACTTTTCTGAAATGCTTTCCAGTAAAAATGGAGATAGAGCCGAAATTAATTTGTCACTACTGGCACATCTAAGGCAATACGGAATCGTTGCATTTCCCGTCCTGATTAGCAGCAAGGGAAATGGACGGTCCAATCTGGTACCTTTTCCTTACATGGATCAGTTTAATGAACTTATTATCGTTTCCTTAATTGGAAATAAAATCTATTTTTTGGATGCAACCGATCCTAACCTACCCTTTGGGTTTTTGCCGGAAAATTTTCTTGTCAACCAAGGTTTTTTATTGATGGAGGAGAATAGTGGCCTGATTGACATCCAAATACCTCATTCATCCGGTTATTATGCCTTCTCCGATATTACCCTTGAAGACGAACACACCATAAAGAGAGAATCATCCCTCAAAGTCACGGATTTTGACTATGTACACAACTTTGGCATTCAACAAAATGAAACGATATCTCAGGAGGAATTCGAAAAAATTGTATTTACCGGTAATCAGGAAAACATAGAGACGATATCCATTAATGAAAACAAGAAATATAGGAATCAGCTTTCGATAAACTACACTTCTAGCAAAGAACTCAACGGGGATAACACGCTTTACATTAATCCATTTTACCTAATGCGGTGGCAATCCAATCCGTTTATAAGTTCCACTCGGGCATTTCCCATCGATTTTAACTATACGTTCACAGATCGGTATGCTACCAACATTAAAATTCCCGAAGGGTATATCCTGGATGATTTCCCGGAAAATACCGCAATAACGCTTCCAGGTGGCGCAATCACTTTCAATTTTGTAGTCAATGTTCTAGAAAATATAGCGGCTGTTAATGCCGTAATTAGCGTAAAAACCCATATCATAGGGGCAGTTGATTACCCAGACTTAAGGTACATGATAGACATCATCTCAAGCAAATTTAAAGAGCCATTGGTCTTGGTGAAAAGTAGTTCCATTGCACCAACAGCCTCTGTCGAATAGTCATTTTGTAGTTTCAGCAGGGTTAGGTAGAAAAAAAAGGCATGCCCATCGGACATGCCTCACACTTCGTTGTAGCAGATTTAATTTAGGGTGATAAACAACTTTTCTACTTTTTCAAAGTGCATTTACTTATCAATGGAGCCTACCACGCGTTTCATAAAGGTATTCATGGCCTCCTTTTTATCGGCTCCATCTTTAATCATCTGGTTGACCTCCAGTGTTCCTGACAAATTCGAAAGCAACTCGCCTATGACATCCAATTCCTCGTCCTTAAGCGTGCTAATCTCCGTCATGGATTCCAGCAGTTCAATGGTTTCCACCACCCAGTCTTCATCGTTTTCTTCAATAAACTGTAATACGTGCTTAATTATTGGTAATCTCATCAATTAGTGTTTTTAGGACTTCTTCCTTATTTGTCTGTACCTGATTCACAATCGCTCCTTTACTGAATACTGCAAACGTAGGTAAATTGGTCACCTGTGCCAGTTTCCTCGATTCAGGTAATTTTTCGGCATCCACGTATAGAAAAGCGACCCCTTCATAGGATTTGCTCAGCCGTTTCATTTTTGGTTTCATAATTCGGCAGTTGCCACACCAGGTAGCCCCATACTGAACCACTACCTTTTCGTTGTCCTGAATGACCTCTGATAAATTATCTGTTGTTAATTCCTGTAACATATTTATTTCCGTTTTAGCTTTATGAAGCGGCAAAGGTAATGACTATAATTTTCAATTTCCAATTGATTATCTCTATGAGTCATTGAGGAGATTTAATACAAATTTTTTTGCGCAAAGGGAATCAAAGCCAAGGTTACCGCCTGTTGGTAGTATTCCAGCCGGTTAACCACCCCATTGGTCAGGATTCCCACGGCTCCGCTGCCTTGTTTGGAATGGGTCTGTTGAAACACCCGGTCATCGGCTTCTCCCAGCTCCATTCCCTCGCGAACCAGTTTTGATATTACTTCCGGAAGGAAGAAGGTTCCGGTTTTGGCCTTTCCAATTTGGTTACTCCCATCCAGGACGACCATCCAGGCAAAGGCCACCATTTGCTCCCCCACTTCATCCACTCCGCCTTCGATCC
Organism: Cyclobacterium salsum; assembly: GCF_010119245.1. Classification (GTDB taxonomy): domain Bacteria; phylum Bacteroidota; class Bacteroidia; order Cytophagales; family Cyclobacteriaceae; genus Cyclobacterium; species Cyclobacterium salsum. Next base: position 402,749 of record NZ_WNKG01000007.1, on the reverse strand, counting down.
CCACCCAATAATCTGCTTCGGGAAATGCCGTTTTAGCCTCAAAAGCCCTATTATAGGCACCGGTGTAGGTTTCCACATCGCCGTGAGGTTGCTCTCCTACGTTAGCGTCTACATTTAAACCTTCTACAATAAAATAATCTTCAAAAAGCGATTGAAAGGCGTTTTCCGTGCATTTAATTTTTACCGGATTTTTACTTCCTACGATGACTAATTTTTGCCTTTTTTGTTCCTGGTAGTTTCTTCTTTTAGGGAATGCCATTGGGTGATTTAAAGTTGGAAATCGTTTGATTTAGGCCATGTTGTGATAGACCTGATTTACATCGTCATCCTCTTCCATCCGCTCGATCATTTTGTTGATATCTTCTTCTTGTTCAGCACTAATTTCGGTGGTGGACATGGGAAAACGCTGCATATCTGCACTTATTACTTCTATTCCTTTATCTTCCAGCGCTTTTTGCATGTTGCCAAAATCCTCAAAAGCCGTATAGACAAAAATTTCTCCTTCGTTTTCGTCTATGTCCTCCAATCCAAAATCGATCAATTCGAGTTCCAGTTCTTCCAGATCCCATTCATGTTTCGGAAAACGAAATACAGCCTTTCGTTCAAACATAAAACTCACGGAGCCCGAAGTTCCCAATGAGCCGCCTGCCTTCGTAAAATAATGCCGGATATTGGCCACGGTACGGTTGAGGTTATCGGTAGAAGTTTCGACAATGACAGCAATCCCATGAGGACCATAGCCTTCGTATACAATTTCTTCGTAGTCTTTTTCGTCCTTATTGCTTGCCCTGGTTATGGCCGCTTCTATCCGGTCCTTGGGCATGGAAGCACCTTTGGCATTCTGTATGACGGTCCGAAGTTTAGCATTGTTGGACGGATCGGGTCCCCCTGCCTTTACCGCCATTACGATTTCTTTGCCCAGGCGTGTAAACACCTTGGACATCTTACTCCATCGTTTGAATTTTCTTTCTTTTCTAAATTCAAATGCTCTTCCCATACCATTTTATTTTTTCAGGTTTGTAAAAATAAATAAATTTTTCATTTGGACTATTATCCAATTCAAACAAAGCAAAACATATCTTCCCGACAGGGCTCCATTCCTCAACCTATTCCCCCGGAAATTCGTATCAACAGCATATCCTAACCACCCCAAACCCTGCAACGATGGAGCAAGCCTTGCCAAACCTTCCCCAATCACCTAACCCCATAGTGGTCATTGCAGGAGCCGGTTTTGCCGGACTAAAACTTGCCAGAACCTTGCGAAATAAACCCTATCAGGTCATTCTCCTGGACAAAAACAATTACCATCAGTTCCAACCGCTTTTCTATCAGGTAGCTACGGCTGGACTGGAACCCAGTGCCATTTCCTTCCCCTTGCGGAAGGCCTTCCACGACACCCCGAATGTAACCTTTAGAATGGGAGGAGCCAAACGCATAGACCAGCAGCAAAACAGGTTGTACACAGACATCGGTTTTATTGACTATGATTACCTGGTCCTGGCCATGGGTGCGGACACCAATTATTTCGGTATGGAAAACATCATGAAAAACAGCATTCCCATGAAATCCGTCTCCGAAGCGCTGTTTATCCGGAATAAAATCATCTCCAATTACGAAAGGGCCATCACCATAGCGGATGAATCCAAAAGAAAGGCCCTGATGAACGTGGTGATCGTAGGCGGCGGGCCTACCGGTGTAGAGCTGGCGGGAGCGTTAGCAGAATTGCGCAATAAGGTATTCCCAAAAGATTACCCACAGCTCAATTTCGACAATATGAAGGTGGTACTGGTAGAAATGGGACCATCGCTTTTGGCCGGCATGAGTGCAACCTCGGGCGACAAGGCTAAAATCTATCTGGAAAAACTTCAGGTAGAAGTTCTGTTGAATACCGCCGTTGAAGACTATGACGGCCTGAATGTCATCATCAAAGGAGAAACCCGTTTTCAAACCCATACCCTGCTCTGGGCTGCCGGAATTGCCCCCAATTTCATAGAAGGAGTTGCGGCTGATCAAAAAGCAAAAGGAGGACGCCTACTGGTCGATGAGTTTAACCGGCTTCACAGCAGTGAAAATATCTACGTGCTGGGTGATGGCTGTCTGCAGGTGATGGAGGATTACCCCAAAGGTCACCCACAGGTGGCACAGGTAGCCATACAGCAGGCCAAAAACCTGGGAAATAACTTCCTTGCCAAACTCAGCAGCAAACCAGAAAAACCCTTCCGCTACAAGGATCTCGGAAGCATGGCCACCATCGGAAGAAAACTCGCTGTGGTGGAATTGCCGTTCGTCAAGTTTCAGGGATTACTGGCCTGGCTGACCTGGCTTTTTGTCCACCTCATGGCCATCCTGGGGGTAAAAAACCGGATTTTTATCTTTTTGGACTGGGCCTGGAACTACCTTTCCTTCGACCCGTCCCTGCGATTGCTGATCAAACCCACCATTTCCAGGCCGCAGGACCGGGAAAAGCTGGTTACCAAAAAAATTAAGTAGCTGACTCTCCGACTGTTTAACATTTCTTAACAAGGCCCTGTTAAACTTTCCAGAACTTGTCCGGTCTAAGAATTGTAAACCAATTATTACAAAAGACCATGAGAAAACTAATGATCATCGCCGTGCTGGTAGGAGCTACTTTTGTACAGGCGCAAGCGCAACGAAGAGGAAACCAGGAAATCAATCCGGAACAGCTGGCGGAACGAATGAGCGAACGAATGGCTGAAAAACTGGACCTCAGCGAAGAACAAAAGAAAGCGGTGTATGCCCTCCACCTGGAGGAGGCACAGAAAAGAAAAGAACAGTGGGAAGCCAGAAAAGAAGAAAGGGAAGCCTTGAAAGCGGAACGGGAGGCTCATCAGGAAAAAATAACTGCCCTGCTCACGCCAGAACAAAAAGCGACCTGGGAAGAAATGAAGGAGGAAAACCGGTCGAAAATGAGAGACAGGCGTAGAGGATCAGGAGAACGAATGAGGGGCCGCAATGCGCCAGGTTCGGGCAGGTTATAATTAAGACATTTTGAAATTTATTTGGGTTTAATTAATGGATGAAAGCCGGGGTCATTGACCTTCGGTTTTTTTTATGTCCTTTGAATTTTTTGCCTTACTTTGGCCGGTAGCTATGAAAAAAGCCATCATCGTATTTCAGAAATATCCTGAAGCGGGATTCGTCAAAACCCGATTGGCCAAAACAATCGGCGCGGAAAAAGCAGCCAATTTGTATGCATTCCTTATCCGCCACACACATCAGCAACTTGCCGGATTGGAAGCCGCAATTTTTGTTTTTCACCTGGGCCCCATTGCTACCGAAAACTACCCTCAAAAAGGATATCACTTCTATCCTCAGGGATCTGGGGATCTGGGGAAAAAAATGCACCAAGCCTTTCAGCGGGTTTTCGATCTGGGCTTTGAGCAGGTGCTGATCATCGGGACAGATTGCTACGAACTCAAAAGGGATCACCTGCAGCAGGCTTTTGAAGCCCTAAAGACGAAGGATCTCGTCCTGGGACCAGCGGTGGATGGGGGGTATTACTTGCTTGGATTGAAAAGACCCGCTGCACCATTGTTTCAAGAAATCTCCTGGAGCACGGCTACCGTTTTGCAGCAAACCCTGAACAGGGCAAACCAAGAAAACCTGGGGTATGGCCTATTGGAAAAGCTTCGGGATGTGGACCGATACGAGGATTTGGGAGAACTGGAACAGCTACTCCCTGAGCTATAGCAAAACGAACTTGCTTCAAATAAAAAAACTCCTGAACCCTACCTGAATTCAGGTTTAGTCAGGAGTTTTTATAAGATTAATTTTCTATTTATTAAAACGGTCTTCCCAGCGCTGCATACCAAATCCCTCCGTACACATGATCCAGGAAGTCTGCATCCTGAAAGGCCTCTTCTACGTGACCTAACCCGGTATAAAACACCCGGCCCCCGTCGTATTCGTGGTACCAGGAAATGGGATGCACCGCACCCATACCCATTTGTTGCCCACCGCGTTCGCCAACTTCATAGGAGGTTTCGTCCAGTTGCACCAGGATATTCACGTTTTCATTGAAATTTTTAAATTCGTACCATTCATCGGTCCGAAGCCATTTGTCATTCAGATGATAAGTAGCCGGATGATTTCGATCCACTACCTGCATTCTGGCCGTTTGCTGCTGGGGATGGTGGTTAAATTGTCCTCCGATAAGCTTGGTGTACCAGGGCCAATCGTATTCGGTATCGGTCGCACTATGAATGCCAACCACTCCCTTTCCGCTTTGAACAAATCGCTCAAACGCCTCTTTCTGTTCTGCATTAAAAATCGTCCCGGTGGTACTCATGAGGATGATGACATCGTATCGCTCCAGGTTCTCATCGTTGATAAGACCGGCATCTTCACTCGCATATACCTGAAAACGGTGCTTTTCTCCTAGCTTTTTTAGGGCTGCGACCCCTTCAGGTATGGATTGATGACGGAAACCGGAAGTCTTACTGATGACCAGGGCCCGGAATTGCTGAGCCTGACTCAATACAGGTAATAGGAAAAGGGCCAACCCCACGGCCAACAGGCCCAGGACTTTGAGTTTATTGTTTATGAAGAGCATATATTTGTTAAGTTAAAATAAAGGACGATTATACAATTATTATTTCACAATGTCGAATTTCTCCCCCGCAACTTTTCGGCTATAGGCATTAAAATGCCACCATTCAGAACCAATGCCCGTAAAGCCTGCGTTTTTCATGACCGCTCTCAGTATTTTGCGATTGGCTACCTGTGCCTCGGTAATTTTTCCTTCCTCCAACATTTGCGCTTCCCGGTCGGGATAAGCAGGGTAACCAAAGTAATCGTAGCCAGTACCCATGTCCAATGGAGTCCCGGTTTCTTTTGAAATCAGGGTCAGGTCCACGGCAACACCGAAATTGTGGAGGCTTCCTCTTTGCGGATCGGCCACATAGAGGGGTTTGAGACTATCCGGCTTGTCCAATTCATCCCAGAGAATCTGTTGCACGGACTGGGGTCGTACGGCATCATAAACCAAAAAGGTCAATTCGGGATGGCTCGCTGAAAGTTCCTGATAGGCTACTTTCAACCTATCCGCCACTTCCGGCTGCATGTAGCATCGCGATAGGGAACCATAAACATTTTTCCCAAAAAAATTATCGGTAGACGCGTACTTCAGGTCCACCTGCACTTCAGGGATAACTTCTTGTATATCCACCAGGCCCGCAGCAATCAATCGCCGCTCCAACTCCCCCATTTCTTCTTGCCGCTGGGGGGGCTCCCCATTTGCTTCTATTGGAAGGGAGGTCCCGTTGGCAGCCATTTCCACAGATTCACTGCCAGGTAGGTCCTGGTTTTTTTTGCCAGACCCAGGATCACAGGCCAATGCCAGGAACAGTAGTACCCCTACACCGCTTCTCATGATTCTTTTTTATGAAGCATCGTGGTACTCGCCTGGGCGGTTGGCAAAATGATCACGTCTGCCAGCACCACATGAGGCGGGCGCGTGACAGCATACCGTACCAGATCGGCAACATCCTCCGCCTTAAGGGGCTCAAATCCTTTGTAAACGCCGGCCGCCTTTTCATCGTTGCCTTTGAAGCGTACCAGCGAGAATTCCGTGTCTACCAAGCCGGGATTGATGGCCATGACCTTGATGCCATATGGATTCAGGTCCAAACGCATCCCCTTGGTAATGGCATCCACGGCATGCTTGGAGCCACAGTATACATTTCCTTTGGGGTAGACCTCTTTCCCTGCTGTTGAGCCTATATTAATAATCTGACCCGCCTTTCGCTCCACCATACCCGGGATGATCCTTTTGGAAACATAGAGCAGTCCCTTTACATTGATATCCATCATGGCATCCCAATCCTCCTCGCTGCCTTCGTGGATGGGATCCAATCCATGAGCGTTACCGGCATTATTGATGAGTACGGTGATGGATTGCCATTCGGCGGGCAGGGAATCAATAGCCTCGTATACAGCATCTTTTTCCCTGACGTCAAATACCAGAAAATGATAGGGAGTTCCCTTGGGTAGTTCCTTTTGGAGGGCTTCCAGCCTTTCTTTTCTCCGGCCACAACCGATGATAGCAAAACCTTCTTCCGCCAGGTAATGGGCGCAAGCTTTTCCTATCCCGGAAGTAGCTCCAGTGATAAATGCGATTTTCTTTTCCATAAGGAAATATAAAATTTTTCCGTCTGGATCAAAAACCAATCCCCTACGAATGCTCCGGTTGTTACTGAAAATTCAGGTAAAGTGTAATGGATTTTCGGCGAATGTCCTGGATCGCACCCGCTATTCGTTCGTCCGAATGGCCGGGCTGGTATAGATTCATCAGGCCATGGGAAAAACGGATTTCAGGAGAAAATTTAAAGTATTGGAAATACAGATCAAAGCCCAGCCCCAGTTCTACCGCCAGGTCTTTTCCTTTAAGCACTACCGGATCCTCATTGGCTTCTTCCTGATTTTTGGTACGGATCTGCCCATTTACGCCTCCAATGAAATACATCCGGGTATTGTTAAACCGCTCTGATTTGTACTTCACCAAAAGGGGAAATTCTACCAGTGTTTCTTCGGTGAGTAAGGGGACCGTGCTGATACCGGTGCCATTGGGACTATCGGCATCATCGGTAAATAGCTGCACCTCCGTGCGGTATTCATAGAAGCCAACCTTGGGGGTAAAAAGTAGGTTTACCTGATCGTGTAGGCGGCCTGTTACCAAAAAGCCCAAGGCAAATCCCGGGGAAAATACCGGCATAATCGCTCGCACATTGTGCAAGCTCGTGTAATCGGGGTCCACAAAATTATCCGAATACTTTATTCTCAGGCTGCTGTTATGCGCGGCTAGAAAAAACCCATAGGAAAGCAACTGATCGTCGCTACCCGAAGTATTAAATATCAAACTTCTTTCCTGAGCCTGTGTGGTGAAGGCCAGTCCAAGTGATAAAATAACAATCAGGGCTATTTTATACCGGTGTAAATCGAGCTGATGCCGAAGGTGAGGGTTTTGCATTGCGTTTGTTTGAAGCCTACTTTTTCAAGGATGCCGAGAAAATCCCTTCCATCCGGGAAAGCCTTTACCGATTCTGGTAAATAGGTGTAAGCCGAATGGTCTTTTGATATCATTCTGCCAATCTGAGGCAAAATATATTTAAAATAAAAGGAATAACCCTGTTTCATCGGAAATTTTTTTGGTTTAGAAAATTCCAGGATGACCGTTTTGCCTCCGGGTTTCAACACCCGGTACATGTCTGCCAGTCCTTTTTCCAAATTTTCAAAATTCCTGACACCAAAAGAAACGATGACGGCATCAAACTTATTTTCCTCGAAGAGCAACTTTTCCGAATCGCCCAGCTGGAGTTCAATCAAATGTTCCAGCTTTTTCTGCTTCATTTTCTTACGGCCTTCCTGAAGCATGCCCTCTGAAATATCTACGCCAATCACCTTTTCCGGTTTTAGCACAAGGGCTTCAATGGCAAAATCTCCAGTCCCGGTGGCAATATCCAAAATAAGTTTTGGCTGATCTTTTTGAAGCATCTTAATGGCCTTTTTGCGCCAGATAATGTCAATACCTAAACTCAAAAGGTGGTTCAGCAGGTCGTATTTCTTGCTGATATTATCAAACATGCTGGCAACCTGCTGCTTTTTGCCTTCTTTTTTATCTTTATAGGGAACTACGGACATGGCTTCTAATTTCGATACAATATTACTAAGTAAACCTGAGCATTGGAAAATTGTTAATGAAATAATGGTTTGGAGGCCATGATGGAAATTGGTTACCTTTGTGAAAAAATGGGCCATGTTGAAAAATGCACGCTTTTTAATCAGTAATACGGATCATAAAAAATGTCCGCCCCCCACCAAACCGGAGTTTGCCTTTATTGGTCGCTCAAATGTGGGAAAAAGCTCTCTGATCAACATGCTCACCAATCACAAGCACCTGGCGAAAATTTCCGGCCGACCGGGAAAGACGCAGCTAATCAATCATTTTGTGATTAATGACCGCTGGTATATGGTAGACCTTCCCGGCTACGGTTTTGCCAAAGTAAACAAAAAACTAAAGGCAGACTGGGACAAAATGATTCGCAATTACCTCACGGAAAGGGAAAACCTGACGGCGGTGTTTGTCCTTATCGACAGCCGGCTTCCTCCGCAAAAAATAGACCTGGAATTCATCCAATGGTGCGGGCAGCTGGAAATGCCAGTGGCCCTCCTGTTTACCAAAGCCGACAAACAGTCCCATTCCAAAACCGCTGAAAACGTACACCGTTTTCTGGATGAAATGGAAAAGTTATTTGTAGAAGCTCCCGAGTTTTTCGTGACTTCTGCCATTAATCAGCAAGGAAGGGATGAACTGATCCAATTTATCGAAGAAAACGTTACCGAATGGTACGGTGCCAACTGAGTTCCTTGGCCAATTCTGACGAAACCGTATATTTGCAGCCTGAAAACAAACTAGCTATCATGGAATTTAAAGACATCGCCACCGTTTCCGGAAAACCCGGCCTTTATAAAATACTCAAGCCCAGCCGCAGCGGCGTTATCCTGGAGTCCCTGGACGACAAAAAAGGGAAATTGGTCGTGGGGGCTGCTCAGCGCGTTTCCCTCCTGAGTGAAATTTCGATTTACACGCTAACCGAAGAGGGAGCCTCCCCCTTGAAAGAGGTAATGATAAAAATCGAAAAGGAATTCCAGGGCGATACCGGTCTGGAAGGTGCTGACAAAGAAGAGTACCAGGCCTTCATGAAACATATTTTACCGGAATTTGACGAAGACCGTGTCTATGCATCTGACGTCAAAAAACTTATTAGCTGGTACCATATCATCCGTAAAGAATGTCCGGAAGTGCTGGAAGAAAAGCCAGAAGCAGCTTCCGAAAATTCCAAAGAGCAGACGGATAAAGACACCGATAAAGGGGAAGAATGATTGATCCCGAAAAATCCGGGCCTGAAAGCATCCAATCGGGAGCTGCCGATTTGCAAAAATTACTACAGCTTCCAGCTATTCCCGAAGTCCGGGACAGGGAAAGTCTGGCTGCTGCCATTGCACCGGCCATCGGCCGCTTGCTAAACGGACAGTTGGACAAATTACTACAGCTATGCTATCGGCTGGACCTGGATGAGCAAAAACTACGAAGCATTCTCTCCGAAAGTCCTCCGGAAAAAATGACTCAACACCTTTCCCTGGCCATTGTAGACCGGCAATTAATAAAGATCCATTTCCGAAACAAGTACCGCTAACCGTTCAGACTTTTCTCCAGCCCCTTTACCATATTTTTCGATCCGATGTAAACGGGCGTTCGCTGATGTAAACTGCCCGGGACAATGTCCAGAATCCGTTGCCGACCATCAGAAGCGGCTCCTCCCACCTGCTCGGCGATAAAGGCCAGGGCATTGGCCTCATACATCAACCTGATTTTTCCATTCGGTGCCTGGGAAGTGGCCGGGTAAAGGTAGATTCCTCCTTTGAGCAGATTTCGATGAAAGTCCGCCACCAAACTGCCTATGTACCTGGCGGAAGCCCCTGCTCGTTTACAGGCCTCCAGGTATGATAAGATATTTGGGTTAATGTGAGGAGTCAAGCCCTCATTGATGGTATAAATGGAGCCCTCTTCGGGCATACTTAAGTCAGGATGAGAAAGGAAAAATTCTCCCAGAGACCTTTCATAGGTAAAACCATTGGCCCCGTTACCGGTGGAATAGACCAGCATGGTCGAAGATCCGTACAGAACGTATCCGGCTGCTACCTGCTCGGAGCCTTTTTGCAGAACATCCTCCTCCTTAATGGGCGACCCAGTCGCTGTCTTTCTGCGGTAAATCGAAAAGATGGTGCCGATGGAAACATTCACATCTATATTGGAGGATCCATCCAGGGGGTCGATGGCCACTACGTACTTACCCTTGCTATTTTGAAGGTCGATGACCAGGTCTTCTTCTTCCGATACCACGGCACAGACCTCCCCACCTTTCGTCAATGCACGGGTAAAACGTACATTAGCTACCACATCCAACTTCTGCTGTTCCTCTCCCTGTACATTGGTTTGCCCGAAGGCACCGGTGACATCTGATAGCCCTGCACGGCTGATCTCTCTGGATACAATCTTGGAAGCCAGGGCGATATCCCGCAATATCTGGGAAAGTTCACCGGTGGCAAAAGGAAAATCTGCCTGTTTGCTTTTTATAAACCGGTCCAGGGTTACCCCGACTTTATAGGCCAGGTTACCGGTATCTTGTTTGTAAGGCTGTGTCTTCATACCTTTGAATATAATTCATTATCTTCAATTCATTGGCCTTTCTTTTCGATTTTTCATGATACAACCCCTGGTCTACAAGTTTGGTGGTGCCTCCATAAAAGATGCCGCTGCCATCAAAAACATCGCCCAACTGGTAAAAAAACGATGGACCAGCGGTATGGTCCTGGTCGTCTCCGCCGCTGGCAAAACCACCGACCGACTGGAACAGCTAATCGCACTTTCGTTTCAGGGAAAGCGCTTCGACACCGAATTGATCGAGTTATTGGATTACCATGAGGACCTTTGCCGTGGCCTTTTTCCTACCGACCATGGCATCTTTTCCCGGGTAGACAATCATTTTGCGCAGTTGCGACGACTTTTGGAAAGCGATATATTGAAGGACGAGGAAGGCTTCTTCTATGATCAGATAATAGGCTACGGGGAGCTTATCTCCACCCGTATCCTTCAGGAATACCTCTGTGAAACCGGTTCTCATTGTCTTTGGCAAGATGCCCGGGAATTGGTGCGGACAGACTCTACCACCAAAATGGCCCGGGTAGATTGGGCACTGACGATGCAGCATTGCCGGAGGGCTCTCATTCCCAAACTGGAAAAATTCCCTGTGGTCACCCAGGGTTTTATTGGTACGGATTTACTCGGCAATACCACCACGCTTGGAAGGGAAGGTTCGGACTTCACCGCTGCCATCCTGGGAGTCAGCCTCGGTGCCGCTTCCGTTACCATCTGGAAAGATGTGGCCGGTATACTCAATGGCGACCCGGATCTCTTTCCGGATGCCGTTAAATTTGAATACCTGGATTTTGAAGAAGCCGCCGAAATGACTTACTACGGGGCAAAGGTGATTCATCCCAAAACCATCAAACCCCTGGCAAAACACAATATACCACTCTATGTCAAGTCCTTTGTCAATCCCGATGCGGCAGGGACGATTATCGGATCCTTTGGTCAGGCACCCCGAATCCCGATCACCATCTTCAAAGATCACCTGACACTCATCGATCTGCGCATCCGGGACCTTTCAATGGTAGGCGGGTTCCACTTTGAATTTATATACGAGGTGGCCAAAAAAGCCAACTGGCGCATTCAGCTAATACAGGCCACTGCCGCTCACCTGCGCCTGGTGATTCAAGACATGCCCTCCACAGCGGAGCAACTTGCCCGGCCGTTTCGGGATGTTTTCCAGGTCCAGATCAAAACCCATCTCAAAATGATTACGGTGAAAAATCCCACCGATGCCGAAATCAAGCATTACCGGCAGGTAGCCGAAACATGCCACCTGGAACAAAGAAGCCCCGAACTGATTCAATGGGTTTACGAGGCGGACGACGATTAATCCCCTCAGAAACTTTCTAATTATCCAAAAATCGCTTCAGCGTCTGCTGGATACCCGACAAGTAAGCTTTTCCAAACAGATTCAGATGGACCAGTAACGGATATAGGTTATACACCACTACCCGATCTTCAAAGCCCGGTTCCAGTGGAAAAACATCCTGATAGGCTTCGTAAAACCGGGAGTCAAAGCCCCCAAATAAGCGTGAAAAGGCCAGATCCACTTCCCGATGGCCAAAGTAAACGGCAGGATCAATCAATGCGGGTGACCCGCCCGCATCCGGAAGAACGTTTCCTGACCAAAGGTCTCCGTGCAACAATGCCGGTTTTTCCACTGGAAAAAAACCCTCCAAAAAAGGATAAAGGCTTCGAAAACGATCTAAAAATTTCTCGTCTACCAGTTGATTGTAATAGGCCAGTTGCAATTGGGGTTCCAGTCTTTTTTCCACAAAAAAATCCAGCCAACGGCCTTTCCAATCATTATTTTGCGGCAAAATGGCTATGTAGTTGTCACGGTCCAGTCCAAAGGAATTTGCGGTACACATATGTAGTTCTGCCAGCCCTTCTCCCAACCTTTCTGAATAGTCAGGCTGCTTTGGTGCACTGGCAATCCAATCCATCAATAAAAAATGTCGGTCTTCGTAGCTTCCCTGCGCCAGTGTTTGGGGAACATACAGGCTGCAATTTGTTCGTACCCAGTTCAATCCCTCGCGTTCCCGTTTGAAAATTTCTGCAGCGGATTCATGGTTGGTTTTAAGAAAGTAAGGCCCTTGCTCTGTTTCCAAATAAATGGCTTGGTTTCGGGTTCCGGCTGCCACAAGCTGGTATTGCTGTACCGCAAGTGATTGCCCAAAGGCTAACAGGGTGGCATGCGCAAAAAGTCCTTCAAGTGACTCCATTCAGGCGGTGATTTTTTTCCAATTCGACAATCAATCCATCGAGGGCCTCGTCCAGGATATCAAAGACTTTTTGAAACCCATCTTCCCCTCCATAGTAAGGGTCAGGAACTTCCAAAAATTCAGGAGAAAGTTGGAATTCACGCATCAGGTGGAGTTTTTTAGCTGGTATGCCCACCTTTTGAGACAGCAGCATGATGTTTTCCAGATTGGACCGGTCCATGGCAATCAGGTAATCAAAATCCCTGAAATCCGTTCGATGCAATTGACGGCCCCGATGGTCCATATTGATCCCATTTCTTACGGCGCAGCTCATGGCCCGTTCATCTGGAAGTTCGCCAATATGGTAATCCGACGTTCCGCAGCTATCGGCAATCACCTGCTTCGCATAGCCCTTATGAGAAATTTTATGGGAGAATAATGCTTCAGCCAACGGAGAGCGGCAAATGTTGCCTAAGCAAACAAACAAGACTTTAATCATAAAACCATCGTTTTCCGGAATTTCCCTGCCTACCTCAGCGATTCGGACCGACAGGTTGAATGAATTAACTTTCAATTTAAAAAAATGAACGAACTATCCATATGATTTTTATGAAATATTGCCTACTTTTGCATACTCATTCCCAGATAGGAATGAGTATCAACAAAAAATGGATTTCCAAAAGCTAAAAAATAAGATTACCTCCGGCGGCTTGAAATTTACCCATCAGCGAATGGTGATTTACGAGGCCCTATGCCGTTCAGAGGACCATCCTACGGCGGATATGGTTTTTTCCCGGGTAAAAGAGGCCAATCCTGGCCTTTCCAAGGGAACGGTTTATAAGACCCTGGATACCTTTGTTCATGCCAACATGGTTCAGAAATTCACCGATGACCTGGGTTTGATGCGATTTGATCCTGTATTGGAGTCCCATAGTCATCTGTACTGTAGCAAAAGCAAAAAAATAAGGGACTACAAAAACGCCGCTCTGGAAAAAATGTTAAAAAAGTACTTTGAAGAGAACCAAATTGACGGCTTTGAAGTTGAAGAAGTATCATTGGTAATCAAAGGAAAAACGAAATAATTTTCTAAATACCATCATTAAATTATCTACAAACAATTAAAATTTATTTTATGTCACTAGTTGGAAAAAAAGCACCTTTAATTAACGCACCTGCTGTCATAGATGGAGAAGAAATCGTAGAAAACTTCTCTCTTGATCAGTACCTCGGTAATAAAGATGTGATTTTCTTTTTTTACCCGAAGGATTTTACCTTCGTATGCCCCACTGAAATTTTGGCATTCCAGGAAAAACTGGAAGAATTCGAAAAAAGAGGCGTGGCGGTAATTGGCGCTTCCTGCGATACGGAAGAGTCTCACCTGGCCTGGTTAAATACCCCTAAAGAAGAAGGCGGAATTCAAGGCGTAACTTATCCGATCGTTGCCGATCCGGTAAAAACAATCGCCCATAATTTTGGCGTACTTGCCGGTGATTGGAACTACAACGAAGAAGGAGAGCTCACCTACGAAGGACTTCCTGTCGCGTACCGTGCCACTTTCCTTATTGATAAAGAAGGAACCATCCGTCACGAAACCGTAAACGACCTGCCTTTGGGAAGAAATATCGACGAAATGCTTCGATTGATTGATGCCCTAAGGCACGTGGAAAAATATGGGGAAGTATGCCCTGCTAACTGGGAAGAAGGCAAAGAAGCCATGAGTGCTACCCGTGAGGGAGTTGCCTCTTACCTTGCTAAAAATTAATTCCGGTAAACGGATAGTTACGAAGCCCTGCCTCAACCGCAGGGCTTTTTTTATGATTTTGGTTAGTTTTTTCTCCTGCCGCCAACCATTTTAGCATTTGATAGGTTATTTTAGCGGTATGGCCCAACCCCCAGCAATTTCCATATTGATCGCTACCTACAATACTCCTTTTCCGCTGGTAAAAAGAGCACTTGACTCGCTATGGAACCAAACCTATCAGGATTTTGAGGTTATTCTTGTCGATGACGGAAGCAGCCAGGACCCTCAGAATTTACTCTTTAACTTGTGTAAACGTCATGAAAACCGTTTGCTCTACCTCAGGCAGAAAAACCAGGGGCAATCCCGTGCCATCAACCGCGCCGTCGCGCTTAGCAGTGGCCGGTACCTTTCCATACTGGATGCAGACGACGAATACCTACCCGAGCACCTGCAAGCCTGCCTTGATCAAATGGACAGTTATGACCTGATTGCGTCTACTACCCGTACCGTAGTTACCAAAAAAGAAGATTATTTTGTCACCGACCGGCACCAACCAGACCAGCTGATCCACGTAGACGATTGCATTCTGTTTGCCACTTTATTTGGTAAAGGAGAGGTGTTTAGAAGCAGGGCATTCGTCGATGGCTACGCAGCCGATGCAGATTTTTTCGATTGGGCTAAAAAGAAGTACCGGGTCGGGAAAGTCGACTTACGAACCTATGTCTACTACCGCAATCACCCCGATAGTACCTGTGAACGCATGAAAATCAAATTTTCCGGAAAAAAAGCAAACGCCCCCTTCGGTTAAAATTAAATTTCCTTTCCCTGCCAATTGCAATTCCCGTGCACGAGTTTTAATTGTACCTTTGGCCAAAACGAAATATGACCATGGGCACTTCTTCTTCCCATTCTTCCTGTTGTGATCAGCCACCCGAATCTCCTGAGACCGGTCCTTCCAAATGGTCTCGAAGGTGGGAGCTGTGGAGAAGCAGTATCTTAAGTTTGCTCATCTTACTTTTGGCAGTAGGAGGCGAATACTTATTCCCCCATCAAATTTTCACAGTCACTGCCTGGCTGCCCCTGTACCTGCTGGCGTATGCATTGGTGGGATGGCCTGTATTGAAAAAGGGAGGCCAGCTGATCTTTCAGGGAGAAGTGTTTACGGAGTTTTTTTTGATGGGAATCGCCACCATAGGTGCCTTTGCCATCGGGGAATACCCGGAAGCAGTAGCGGTCATGCTGTTCTATACCATCGGAGAAGTATTGCAGCACCAGGCCGTAAGCAAGGCTAAGGGGAACGTACAAGCCTTGCTGGATTTGCGCCCCAACCGGGCCCGGGTTATCCGCGACGGTAAGCGGCAATGGGTACAGCCGGAAAAAGTACATGTCGGTGAAATCCTCGAAATCCGGCCGGGGGAAAGGGTGCCGCTGGATGGGGTATTGCAGGAGCGTTATGGGAATTTTAATACCGCGGCCATTACCGGTGAAAGCATGCCGGCCCGAATTTCCGAGGGCCAGGAAGTACTGGCAGGAATGGTAACCCTCCAAAACCTGATTACCCTCCGGGTATCCCGCTCCTTTCAAGAAAGTTCCCTTTCAAAAATCATCCGTACCGTCCAACAGGCAACGGCAAAAAAAGCCAAAACAGAGGAGTTTATCCGCAAATTTGCCAAGGTGTACACGCCCATTGTTAGCTACCTGGCCTTAGCCTTGGTAGTACTTCCCTACTTTTTTGTCACCAATTACCAATTCAGCGACTGGCTGTACCGGGCCCTGGTATTTCTGGTCATCTCTTGTCCCTGTGCCCTGGTCATTTCCATTCCCCTGGGCTATTTTGGAGGCATCGGAGCGGCTTCCAGAAAAGGCATCCTCTTCAAAGGCTCCAACTACCTGGACATAATTACGCAAGTCAACACCGTAATTTTCGATAAAACCGGTACGCTGACAAAAGGCGTGTTTTCGGTGCAGCAGGAAGAAGCGGTAGCTACTGCTGATCCCGATTGGAGATTGCTCGCCATCAGCCTGGAGGCCAAGTCCAACCACCCCATTGCCCTGGCACTGGTAAAGCATCTGGGAAAACCCAATGATTCTGTATTGGAACTGGAAGAACATGCCGGACAGGGGCTATCGGGACAAGTTCGCGGCAAGCAGGTGCTGGTAGGTAACCGATCCCTAATGGAGGCCAAAGCCATCCCTGAGCTGCCAAAACTGTCCCTTCCTGGCAAAACGCTCGTATATGCCGCCGTGGAGGGGGAATATTGTGGGTATTTCGCACTCGCAGATGAAATCAAACCAGATGCCCTGGAAGCCTTTACCGAATTACGGAAACTTGGCATCGCCGAAACGGGCATCTTGTCGGGTGACAGGCAGGAGATTGTAGAGGCCCTGGGCAAGGAGCTGGGAGCCAACTATGCCTTTGGAGGCCTACTGCCGGATGAAAAAAGCAGCCGCCTGGAAGAACTGAAACGCAAGCCCGGTAGCCAGATCGCTTTTGTGGGGGATGGGATCAATGATGCCCCGGCCCTCGCTGTAGCGGACCTGGGTATTGCCATGGGGGGCCTGGGCAGTGACCTGGCCATAGAAACGGCGGATGTGGTGATACAAACCGACCATCCTTCCCGGGTAGCCCTGGCGCTGCGCATCGGAAAGACTACCCGACGCATCGTTTGGCAAAACATTGGCCTGGCCTTTGGGGTTAAATTACTGGTTTTAACATTGGGAGCCTTGGGTTTAGCGGGCATGTGGGAAGCGGTTTTTGCCGATGTCGGCGTGGCATTACTGGCCATCCTTAACGCCATCCGAATCACCAAAATTTATAAGTAAATCCATCGACGCATGCTTTTTAGAGAAACCGATTCATTAGCAACTATTTGGGACACCGTCAGGCATGAGTTGCATCGGGGAGCCCGGGACAGCAAACATCCTTTTCGCTTCGTCACCTTGGCCACCCTTTCGGCAGAACAGCCGGACTGCCGCTATGTCGTCTTGCGCCAATTGGACGAGAACCTTTGCTTTCACATCTTTACTGACAGCCGTAGCCATAAAGTTAACCAACTGATTCACAATCCAGCGGTTACCTTACTTTTTTACCATCCCCGGAAGCGCTGCCAGGTAAAAGTGCAGGGAACGGCCCGGGTCCATCAACAGGATTCCCTAAGTAAAACGCATTGGGAAACCGTGCAAGGCGACGCCCAAAAAGCCTATCAGGGACTGATCCCTCCCGGAAAGGAGGTCGCTAATCCGGGAGCTGCTCATGTTTGGGAGGATAAAAAAGGGGATGCTCATTTTACGGTCATAGTAATTGAAGCATCCGCCATTGAGTGCCTGCAACTAGACGGCCTGCGTCACCTAAGAAATCGTTTCTACAAAGAGGGAGATGAGTGGAAAAGCAATTGGCTGGCACCATAACGTACCTACCATTCCTGTACAGCGTAATTGTTGTTAAAAAATAAAAGTTCTATCTTGAGGTTCTATATTTAACAAGCAGTAACCTTTACTCCAAACACATGCATAACAGAAGAGACTTTATCAAAAAGACCGGTATCGCATCCGCTTTTTTCGGCCTGGGCCTGGGAAATCACGCTTTTTCCATCACACCAAAGGCCGACTTGTATAAAATATCCCTGGCCGAGTGGTCGGTCAACAAATTGTTATTCTCCGATAAAATGGATCACCTGGATTTTCCGGTGTTGGCAAAAAAACATGGCATCCATGCCGTGGAATACGTCAACCAGTTTTTTATGGACAAAGCCCAGGACCAGGCCTACCTACGCGAAATGAAAACCCGCGCAGAGGGAGAGGGCGTAACCTCGGTATTGATCATGTGCGACAGGGAAGGCCAGTTAGGTGCCGCAGATGCCTCCGAGCGGGCAACCACCGTGGAAAATCACAAAAAATGGGTGGAAGCAGCCAAATTTCTGGGCTGTCACGCGATACGGGTAAACGGTTATTCTTCCGTAGAATACAGTTCTGACCGAAGCGCTTTTAAGGAATCCATGAACCTGGTGGCAGATGGGCTGCACCAGCTATGTGAATTTGCCGACACCATGGACATTGGCGTCACCATTGAAAATCACGGTGGCTTTTCCAGTAACGGCAAGTGGCTTTCCGGGGTGATGAAAGCGGCCGATCATCCCAGGGCGGGTACCTTGCCTGATTTTGGCAATTTCCAGATCAGCCCCAACGACGGCAATCCCATATCCTACGATTCGTACAAAGGGGTAAAGGAATTGATGCCTTATGCTCAGGGTGTCAGTGTGAAAACCACCGTCTGGGATAACAAAGGCAATCAGTCCCCGCTGGACTATGAAAAGATGATGCGGATTGTGCTGAAAGCAGGCTACCGCTCCTGGTGTGGCATCGAATACGGAGAAGCCGGCAGGGAATGGGAAAGCATCGTGGAAGTAAGGGAACAATTAGAGGCTACCGAGGCAGCACTTCAGGGTTCTTTTTCCGCTTAATCCAACAAAAATACGGTCATGCTACGGGGCCCATGTGCCCCAATAACCAGGGACTGCTCGATATCAGCGGTTTTGGAAGGGCCGGCAATGAAAACGCCATAGCCGGAACCTTCCACGTTGATGCGGGCATACACCTCGTGCATGTTACCGAGTAAGCGATCCTTTTTCAGCAAAACAATCAGGTGCTGAGCGATAAAAGGCAGGGCTCTGTGATGTAATTTTTCTTCCGGCAGCCAGATGGCTGCATTTTCGGCCACTCCCCATTCCCCTTCCAGAATGGCCACTTCTGCGTGCTCCAGTTCGTGGGGATCATCTGCCATGTTCACATCGAAATTTCCGGCAACCTTTTCGCTAAGCGAAACGATCATTTGACTGTTTCGAAAATGCTCCTGCAGGTGATTGGTCACCTCCTTCAAACTTTTCGCTTCCCGGGCCTCTCCTCCATTCAGAGAAAGGCTTTGCCGGTATTGTTCGGTCAAATTACTATCGTAAGGGAATTCAGGCTGTTCCGGCAAGGGCAGCAGATCCGGCTTATTGGCTTGTATGGCAGCCAGGATGCTTTCTTTACTTGTCATCGTTACGGTTTTTTCGGTACCAGTCTTTGAACGTTTCTTTGGGAACTTCCGGTAATTCGCGGTGCTTGCCCCAGGCATTGAAGCTGTTGTACACAAATCCCCGGGGACTAATGGAAAGTGACTTTCGGGCCATTTTTCCCATCAGGTCAAACAACCTGGGTTTGGACATGACCTGCCCGCCAAAGCGCATGGCCCATCTTTTGGACGTTTGAGGAGGTCCTTCCTTGGTGATTACCTGCCGCCATTTGTAAAGTTGTTCGTGGATATTGATTTTTACCGGACACACATCCGAACAGGATCCACAAAGGGTGGAGGCAAAAGGCAGGGTACTGTGTTTATTGAGATCCATTCCGGGAGAAAGTATCGAGCCAATGGGTCCTGGAACCGTGGAATTATAACTAAAGCCACTGCTTCTGCGGTAAATGGGACAGGTATTCATGCAGGCCCCGCATCGGATACACTTGAGCGAATTCCGAAAATCCTCCCTGCCCAACTGCTTGGTTCGCCCGTTATCCACCAAAATCAGGTACATTTTCTTGCCCTTTCGGGGACGATGAAAATGCGAGGTATAATTGGTGATGCTCTGTCCGGTAGCACTTCGTGCCAAAAGCCTTAGGTACACTCCCAGGTCCGCAGCACGGGGAATCAATTTCTCTATGCCCATACAGGCAATGTGTATATCCGCCAGGTGAGTGCCCATGTCCGCATTTCCTTCGTTGGTGCAGACCACAAAGCCACCCGTCTCAGCGATTCCAAAATTCACCCCGGTAATGGCCGCATGCGCCTGAATGAATTTTTGCCTCAGGTGTTGGCGGGCCGCTTCCGTCAGGTACTTGGGGTCATCGGCTCCCGCTTCCGTACCCAGGTGCTTGTGAAAAATATCTCCGATCTCTTTTTTCTTCAGGTGAATGGCCGGCATCACGATGTGGCTGGGCACTTGCTTATTGAACTGAATGATGCGCTCTCCCAAATCGGTGTCGACGACATCATACCCCTTATCTTCAAGGAAATGATTCAAGCCGCACTCCTCTGTCAGGATGGATTTGCTTTTTACCAGTTGCCTTACCTGGTTTTCCTCCAGAATACGGAGTACATGTTCGTTGTGCTCCTCGGCATCCTTGGCCCACAGCACTTCGATGCCATTGGCCTGTGCCTTTTTCTCAAATTGAAGCAGCAGGTTATCCAGATTGGAAAGCACATGGTCTTTTATCTGAGAGGCAAGGGTACGGAGCTGTTCCCACTCCGGAATTTTTTGGGCCGAAACATCCCGTTTACTGCGGACATGCCACAGGGTTTCGTCGTGCCAATGGCTTCGCTCGGAATCTTTCAGGAATTCTTCTGCTGCCGCTGCATGGGTTGGGGCTGCTTTCATGGTTTATTGATTTTTTAGCTCGGGCTCCTGCCCGTTCAAAATTTCTGCGATATGCATCACTTTTATTGGACTTTTGTCCCTTCGTAACAGGCCTTCCAGGTGCATAAGGCAGGACATGTCAGCACCGGTAATCACCGCTACTCCCTGCTCCTGATGGTCCTGTATGCGGTCTTTTCCCATCTGTACGGAAATCGCTTCTTCAAAAACCGCAAAGGTACCGCCAAACCCGCAACACTCGTCCTTCCTGGCCAAATGGACCAGGTCAATGTCTTCGACCATTTCCAGCAGCTGCAGGGGTTTGTTGAAATCCGGCACCATCAGTTCCGATGGCCTCGCTAGTCCAAGGCCTCTCAGCCCGTGACAACTGGCGTGCAGGCCCACTTTATAAGGAAACCGGGACTTCAATTCCTTGATTTGGACCACATCGGTCAGAAATTCACACAATTCGTATAGTTTGGGTTCGCCTTCCTTGTTAGAAAGAATGTGCTCCTTGGCATGCAGGGTACAGCTTCCGGAGGGACAAACCACGTAGTCAAATTCAGCAAAATTTTCCCGAAACAGGTCGGAAGCGCCTTGCCCAAACTCCTCGTATCCCGAGTTGGCCATGGGCTGTCCGCAACAGGTTTGTTTCAGCGGGTAGGCTACCTCCACGCCCGCTTTTTCCAGCAGTTCCAAGGTTGCGATGGCTGCTTTTGGGTAAAATTGCTCGACGTAACAGGGTATAAACAATCCGACTTTCATTCAGAGGAGGTGTTATTGGATATGTAACAAAATAGAGGGACCATTGTTGGCC
The DNA here is from genome assembly GCF_010119245.1 of Cyclobacterium salsum. GTDB lineage: Bacteria > Bacteroidota > Bacteroidia > Cytophagales > Cyclobacteriaceae > Cyclobacterium > Cyclobacterium salsum. Next base: position 381,373 of record NZ_WNKG01000007.1, on the reverse strand, counting down.
TCATGCAATAAAGATAAGCATCAGAAGGTAATTCGCCAGTATTTACTACATAACTTTTCCCTTCCGATGCCTGACGGATTACCGGGTAAGTAAGCCGTTTACAATTAAATCCGTGTTAAAAGTACGATAGCAGCAAACAGGAACCATCCTGCACTGTGCTGATGGTAGGGGCGGAAGCGGGAATCTTTTTGAATCTGGATTCTGCCTTTCCTGAATGAATGTAATCTTTCGTTATTGTTTGCCGTTTTGGGGTTATTAGCTTAACTCTGTACGGTTTCCGCTATGAGTAATTGCGTGGGTTAGAACTTAATTTTGCTAGTGCTAACCAAGCTGTATTAAGTCTCAATTTTTTCTTTTGGATTGTTCTTCTTGCTACAAGTTCATCAAAAATCGGTTGCAAATTATTGACAAAAATCTTTATGACTGAACCACCAAGTAGTGGGTCATCTTCTGTGTCAGCGTGCCATTGTAAATGGATAAAGAGGTCTTCTCTTCTCATAACGGCATGCATTTAATCCTTACGTAACAGATTAAAGCCTACTTGTTTTTGATACCATCCTACATCTCTTTCAATATTTTGACTGGGCAATACTGATAAAATTTCTAAAAATTCAGTTTTCATAGTAATTAGACTTTTTTAATGGTGCTGTCTTCCATATTTTTTCAAAGCAGTTTGAACGTCCAAAATCGGTACTTTCAACATTTCATTTTTCAAGTCTTCTGATTCATAAATATCAAGATTGTGTATTTCGTATTTTTTATGGTTCAGGTCTAACATAATAACGTCAAACGTAAATGCAGTTTCAGTATTGGCAATAAACCAATGGACCTTGTCTTGCTCATCAGAAATGGAAGAAGTCTCTCCAACTTGTGCAATTCGGTCAAATAAGGGTTTAATTATTAAGTTTTGTCCTTCTTGGTGAATTAAGACTTATTTATCTAATAACGACAGCTTTCCAACCACATCTTCTCCTCTTAATACGTGTGCACCCATAATTTCACCTTTGGAATCTCTATTAAAATGAAGTTTCATTCCCATATCATCATGAAGGAAAAATTTATCTTTTTCGTAGGGAAGAAATTTCATCATGTTATCAATAAGGAGTGCTCCATCAGCAACCGAAATAGTTGGCCTATGACCTCCCATCATTCCATATTCTTCGAAAATCAATTCTACAATGTACTCTTGAAGTATTTCCTCTGGTAGAATTAGCGCTACCACAGTCCTAACCTGCGTTGAATCTATATTTTCTGCAACCTGAACAAACATGCCACCGTCTCCTCGTTCAAAACCAATAATTTCATCATTTTCATTACGCTGAAAAATTAAACTAAATCTATCATTATCTATATCAAAGAAAGAGTCCTTTCCAAAAGGAAAGAATTCCAATGAATTGTCAAATAGAAGCCTTTCTCCTGTAGCTTGGATATGTATTTGATGCCCTTTCATTTCTCCTTCAATGACTGCATAATAACCTTCATATTGGGACAACTCCTCAGATGAAATAGAAATCGGCCTAAAAGTATTTATGTCATTTTGCAATGCCAAAAAACGATCGAATATCGGTTGAGCAGCAAAATCGGTGTTAGTAAGCGAAATAAACGTTCTATTGATATTTGGCATATAGAAAATCATAGTGCTCACCCCATAGAAGCCCCCGGAATGCCCTATAACACGCTGACCCTCTTGCTCATAAACCTGAAATCCAAGTCCATATCCCCCTCGGAATTCTTTTGTAAATAACTTGTAGGTTTCTACGGAAATAAGCTTTTCGGAACGGATGCCATTCATGAAAAGATTCATATCCGATACGGTAGAAAAAGCTCCGCCTGCCGGCATTCCTTTAATAGAACGAATGGCGATGTTACTTCTGATTTGGTCGTCATTAGGAACTCCAAACTCCATCGAAGCTTGCGCATCATTGAAATAACCAACTGCACGGTTTTTGACTACTTCATCTTTTTCAAAAAAACCGGTGTCGCACATGTTAAGTGGAACAAATATTTGTTCATGGACAAAGTCATAATAATTCTTACCTGAAACCTCTTCTATGATTCTTCCAAGGATTAAAAAATTGGTATTCGAATACATGATACGGTCAGATGGAACATGCCCGATTCGCAACTCAGAAAAATAGGGATCATAATCGCTAACTTTTCTAAGTCTACTGCGGTCACCTCTGAGGTAAGCCTCTTCAAAAAATAAATCAGTGAGTCCACTTGTATGTGACAGCAATTGCCGCAATGTAATCTCACTTGCTATTTCTAGTGGAAATGAAGGAAAATACTTCATAAAAGGTGCATCCAGATTGATTCGATCTTGATCATATAAAATTGCAATGCCAATGGCGGTGAACATTTTTGTTGCCGATGCCAAATCGAATTTGGTATCAAGTGTATTATTCACATCCCAATCACGATTTGCACTCCCTTTAATGGAGGAAAATTCCAATATTGAATCCTGGAAGATTACTGTGACTCCGCTATATCTCTCATTTTCAAATCTAAAGTTGATATAGGACTCTAATTCTGGGTAATCGGTAAGCTTGTGCTTAGTATTGTCACCTAGACTTTGGGCGCGGCCTGCGAATTGCATCACAATTATTAGTGTCAAGAGAGTAACAAGATTTTTCTTCATCATTTAGCTTTTTTTTAATGGATACTTTGACGAAGATAGAAGGATTGGGCCTTACTTTTAACTAAATTTTCTCCCACTCATTTAAGTGGGAGAATTCGATGAGATGGAGTCAGCTAATTGTTTTGGCGTCATTCCAGTCTGAGATTTCATAACACGGTAAAAAGAACTTTCGCTTTTGAAACCACTTTCCTCGGCAATGGATAAGAGTGTCTGAGAAAGGTGCCGGTCTTGTTGGAAGGCTTTCTTTACTGCATTTACCCTGTATTCATTGACAAACTGAAAAAACGATTTTTGCAAAAACTGATTTAAGCATTGGGTAATATGATGTGAAGGGATTTCACACTCTAGGGCGAACTGCTTGAGATCAAGATCAGTATTTTTAAACAGTTCTTTATCTTCCATGGTTTGTCTGATCGTTTCCGAAATTTGCTGTACCTCTTTATGGGAAAGAGAACTTGTTCTATAAGTCTTAGCTTCTTGTTTATTCTGATCCAAAGAGAGCTGCCGAAGCTCAATCGGGTTTTCTTCATAAGATGAATTCAAAAAGATAAAAGTAGAGATGATAATGGAAGTGGAAAGAACAAAAAAAGCCATGGTATAGTACGAAATACTCGCCTGGTCCACGGAACTATAGATCAGTGCATTTACAATAGAAACAATAACATAAATGGCCATTACGGAAAAAATCTTTGGAACCGCGAGTATCGATACGAGAGTAGAGTCAGACGAAGTACCTGTGATTTCTTTCAGACGCTTTTTGATATATCTACGGCCAAAATACGCATAGGTGAACATCTGAGTGATGTATATAAGCTGTACATAATCAACCTCAAAATCTTCGCTATAGAAGGAATGGTAAATGCGCAGCTTCATACTGGCATCCTCAAAGTAGAATGAAAGGAATAAAACCAAACTTAATAATGAAGGTAAAAAGTGTAATCCTTCCCGAATTTTTATTTTTCTTGAGGGTTCTAAAATGCGAATCGAAACTAAAAAGAGAAGTGGAGCGACCAAGAACCAACTTGGAACATTCGTCCAAATGAGGTGTGGAGCTAATTGAGTCCATCCACGCACCTCAAATATGAAAATGAAAAATAAGTAGGAAATATTTAAGAAGAAAAATCCAAATATGACTTGCCTACGATAAAAGAGTAGCCATATTGATAGGATCAGGCCCTGAATAATTGAATATTGCAGGAAAATTAATAATATCTCATTTAGAATATTCAATGATCTGCTCAAATGTGCTACGTCCTCCAGAGCTCCGTAGGCTTGGCTCACATCATATGGGAGCCGTCTATAGGCGCATTACGCCGTATATGGCTGCTTAAAAACCCGGTTTTTCCTTTTGCCTGGGATCTATTTTTCCATTTTCAGAACTGCGAATTTGCCTTTGTTCCAACCATGGACGAGTATGTATAATTGTTTGGACCCGTTTTCATTTACAACGTGTGGCCAAACTTGATGAATATTTGTCAGGACAGGTATATCCAGATCTCCGGGGACGATAGTCGATACCAAATTATCACCTGTATGTACATATACGGGCGCAGATTTTTGTTCGCCAATAGCACTTAGCGCATTTAGGAAATAGTGTTCAGCTTTATAAGAGACGTTACAAACGAGACTCCCTTCCGGTATATCATTGAAAGTCTCTACAAACTTTCCTTTTTTAGTGAATTTCACAACCTGCCCTGCGGCTCTGTTGGCTACAAAAATATGTTTTTCATGGGCGTATATACCATGTGCCGTTTGAAACTGTCCGGGGTTGTTTCCCTTTCCACCCCATGCGAGTTTTCCCCAGCTCCATTTGCCTCCTTTTTCCTTAATTGTCATGACAAAATCTCCTTTGGAATACCCGTGGGCTACGTATAAGGTGCCATTCAAGTATGTTACGTCTGTTACCCCAAAATTGCTGTCTTTTGATGCGAAGAACTCATTGGCGGGTTCAAATTTGAATTCCGTACCTGTAGGCTTCACAATTTCACTAACAATTTTTCCATCCAGGGTTAAAACCAGTACTCTTTTGCCCTCTTGTGCCAGGGCGAGGTATTTTTCACCCTTATGTACAAAGAAAACGATACCGTGAATATTATCTTTTAAACGCGGATCAGTTCCTATCGTTGACCATTTGGTAAGGTCGGGACTTATACTGCACAGGCCGTATCCGGGGATTCCAGTATATACGATTCCCGTTTCGGGATCTTCATTAAAACCGCCGTGCATTCCCGCCTCAAATTCCCGGGCTCCTTCTGGAAAGGCAGCCGTTAATTCTTTATCCCAGGAAAATATAAATTCACCCTGCCCAGTTACCAGTTTTGCCTGCTCGGGAATGTTGTCGGATACTGATGACTCAACGTGATGATGCGCGATAGCAACATTTTCATGAGCATGGTGTGTGTGATCGTGGCTATGGGTAGGGTTATGTTGAGTATTTTGCGCTATAGAGGTGATTGTAAATCCGAAATAGGTTATTAATGATAGTACAGCAAGTATCTTGTTTTTTAACATGGGTAGTGAGTTTATTTTATAATTTTAGGAAAGTTAAACATTTTCGTAAACTGGCTAAAACCAGCAATTAATTTTATACGGTGTTGCTCAGTTTTAGTCTATTTCATTGATAATTATCAAATTGAGCACAACCGCCACGGCTAAGAGTAGGCGGGCATTAAAACCCGATTGCCTGTCCACCAAGACCAAGGTTTGTTAAAGGTAATGACTTTCAATTTAAAACTTTCCGCCCGCTTGTTCTTAGGTGATGTTAGCTACTGGGCTTTTTAACTTCTTTCATACTTTCTGGTATTTCTAAACCTTTGATATAATTTTGAATATTACCATGATTTCGATATTTACCAATTAATGTTGAGAATGAAACTGCTGAGAAAATAAAGACTATTATTGAAAAAATACTGCTTATTATGAGGTTAGAATTTAATTCTTTAAGATAGTCAGATGCGATTTTTAAATTCCAGTCAGATGAATACAAGATGTACAATAATGCCAAAAGGAATAAAACGCTTGGGATGGAAAACTCAATCCAACTTTTATTTCTCCACTTTTTCAATTCTGATTTCACCCATAGGTTTCTTTGTATTTCCCTTGTTTTATTTTGTTCATCTACAAGTTTGTTTTCTAAAGTTTGAACCTTTAAGTCAGCTTCATTTTTTTTATTAATGACAGAATCAAAAACTTTAGCTTTTTCTTCATATGTCGACTTTGATTTCTCAAGTTCATCAGTCCTTAAGGCTATTTCTTCAAATACTTTTTCTAACTTTTTAATCCTGCTTTCTTCTAATCTTTTTTGTTTCGCAGCTTCGTCCTCAAGTCTTTTTACAAATTGCTCTTTGTCTTTTTCAGCAAGTAAATTTAATTCTTCAATATCTTTTAATTGCTTATTCGTAATACGTGTAGCAACGCGAACAATATCCGTGTCACTAATTTCTTCCTTAGCGTATTTATGAATATTATCGTCTAATTCTCTTAATATTTGAGACTTTGGAAGGTTTTTGTTTAGTGTTAATGAAATAATAGATGTTAAACCAATTTCAGCTAAATCATCCCCTTGAATTTGTTTGTTAATTTGAGGATTACTTAGCCACAAAATATTTAATAAATCGTCAGCTTTTATAGTCTCAGGTTGAAACCCATCTTTTAAAAATATATTATCCCCTTCGACTGATGCAGAGTTATTTACAAACCAAGCATTAACCTTTTCAAAATCCCTGATTTTCTTAGTTCTTTTCTTTTTTACATACAAAATAGCAACAGCATCGTGAAGTGCTGATTTTTTTGAATTTCGTACCTTTTCAAAAATTTTATATTCTTCGGTAAACTTTGCTTCGTTCTTAAGTTTTTCTGTATGATAAATCACACTGATACCAAACTCTCCAATGGAACTTTCAAGGTTATCAGCAGCACGTTCTAAGTCAGTTTTTGAATATCCTTTTCTATCACAAGCATTATATACATCCTCAGGGTTTACCTTTTTTTGTAGAAATGATTTTTCAAAGAACGATGCTTTTGTTTCGAGAAGATTTTTTGTTTCTTCAATTGTATCCTTTAAAATAGTTATAGTAAATCCTTGTTGTTTAGCAATTCTGATTAATGTTCTGCAAGTATGAGTAGATTCAGGAGTATTTAAGTCCAAAAGTCCAACAACAAAATTTGTGTCCAATAGCAATTCAATTTCTCTCTTGACACCATCAGGATTGTATTCTATATACCCTGCTATAATTGAGCCAAGATAAATATTTTTTATGCGTTCATAAATGGTGGGGATTCTTCTGAAAAATTCGATGAATTGAGCTTCGGAAGTATAATCCTCTCCATTGGTACTTTGATTATTGGAGATGTATTTTGAAAGGGTAAATTTATTCTTTTCAATGAATTTAAAAATGGAGCTACTATTTTCAATTTCAAGTTCGGAAGTTTCGCAAAACTTTTTAAACAATTCCTCCAATTCTCCTATTTCCTTTTCTTGATTATGTATAACTTCTTCAAAATCTGTAAATGCGTATTGATTAATGCTAAATGCTCCGTCACTATAAATTACAAAATGGGTTGTTTCTTCTGTATTTATTTCTTTACAGATTTCGTCAAGTATTTTTTTTAAAGTAGGAATTGGAAAATCTATATTATAAAGAGAGTCTGTTTTTGTCTTTATTTCTATTATGCTTTTCCCCTTAAAAACTCCTTCAAAATTCATTTTTGATAGAGCCCTTTTTACTAAGGGAATGAAAATGTCAATTGGTCCTTTTGCAAGACTCCCCGTATTTCTTATATGGGCTAGCAAGCTGTATGTTATGGCTCTTTCTTTGTTCATTCTCTTTATTGTATGATGGTTCTTTAGCCTTGTGCCTAACTACTGGCTAACCGCACCCCTTGCGGTTACTTCCCTTTTGGGCGGCGGATTCAACTCCCTTAAATATAGAAAAATTTTGAGAAATACCAACTAGCTTTTTCAGTACCATGCCTCTTAGCCATTCAACCGATACTGAACAATAAAATTTGAATTCGCGACTAACCGCTTATCGGGGTCCCTGTTCCCACAGTCTGTCCTGGACGTTACCTCGGAAGATAAATGCCGGGGTATGCCTCCTACTCATTCCTAAGCTGGGCGAGGTTTGTAACTTCACCCAACTATTTTCGAAATTGTAAACAGAAAATACGTACCAAAAGGCCATTTGCAATGGCCACTCCTTATCCGTCAACAAAAACGATAATCATTTATGGGTCGACTTTGTATTTTTCCCGGATCGCAGCATGTGGAAAAAGGATAGCTCCTGGCAGGGGCCTTTGTTTCCTGGGCTGGGTGTAACTATATCCCTTTTATTATATTTTTAACGCCAGCGAGGCATTTGTAATGCCGGATCCGTTGGACAGACCGTTTAAAAATCTTTCCCGGAAACAGGTACGTTTAGCCATTGCAAATGGCTTTTTGGCGGCTTTTTTCTTTTACGATAGCGATGATAGCAGGGTGAAGTGACATACTTCACCCAGTAGCAGCAGCTCGTTCTCAGCAAACGAAACAAAAACCCAGGGCAAGAAAGGAGCCTTTCCACCCATTGCATTTGATTTATAACAATTTAGTTATATCTTACACAAGAAACTATTCGACTCACCAGCTGCCGCTTATCTTAGCCCTAAATCATGCTCCGAGTGAAACCCATTAGCCTACTCCTGGATTGGACCGTTCGCAAAACCCACTCAGGTTTGCCCTCCCTTATTGTTGGGATTGGCCTATTCACCGCATGCTCGGAACCCCCACTTGGTGCAAACTTCAGGGAGTACTTTTCGAAAACGGAAGTAGTAGCGGTAAGGGGCGAAACGGTAGCGTTGACCGAAGGAGAAAAGCCGCTGAGCTACCTATTCAATATGACTTTTTTTGACAGCCTGATACTGGTCAACGAATTTCCGGATCGGGAGTATACCTACAAACTAATTGATTTGAGGAACATGTCGGTCAGGCCGTTTGGAAAAAAGGGAGAGGGGCCCAACCAATTGCTAAGCGATGCCTTTTATTTCTCAGTGGACCGGAAAGAAAATCGGCTCTATCTGACAGACCAGGTGCACTATTACATCCATGACATCGATGACTTGAAAAGCGGCCTGGATGAGCCCACAGCGAAGTTTACCATCGATCAACAGGAAAAGCGCTTTATGGGGAGTACCGTCCATGTGGATGGATACATCGTAGGCAGCATGCATCACAAACGGTTTTGTGCCTACGATATTGAGAACGGGGACTTTATCGAAGTGGGTGAGTACCCGGGAGGGCCCTCCATGGCGATGGCCAACCAGTCATTTTTCATGAACCACCCCACAAAGAATTTGGCCGTATACGGCATGTCCAGGGTCCCGGAATTTGGAATTCTCAGGGTTTTACAGGATACGATTGACGTTACTACCTATGCATGGGGAGATACCCCTTTGGATGTGCAACATAGCCCTGTAGGCATGGCGGTCGTGGATAAGGAGGGGTCTACCTTTGAATACATGTCCGTGGCGGTGACGGAAGACCATATTTACTTCCTGTACAGTGGAAAAACAATCGATGAAAGTTCCCGGGAAACCATCATCCAATCAGGTCTTTCCAATGAGGTATTTGTGTTGGATTGGGAAGGAAAGCCTGTAAAAAGATACCTACTGGATCAGCCTGTCCGCTCCATCGCAGTAGATGATCAAGCCAAAATACTGTATGCTGCTTCTTTTGAGAAAGAACCCGGTTTAATCGCCTACCCATTAAACGAACCCTAAATGATACGACTTTATTTACTTGTAGTAGTCTTTGGGCTATCCCATTTCGGGTATGCCCAGGAAGCCACCGAGTCCAAACTATTCCAACTACCAGCAAATGCACAAAAGGTTAGTGGCAATACCGAAGTCAACCCCCTGGTAAAACCCCTAAAATTGGTGACGGTATTAGACCCGAAAGGCTCCTCAATTGACCGGGAACTGGAGGTTTGGAATGGCTTAATGGGCAGTATGGATAGGGATTCCATCGGCTATATTTTTCTGGTGCAAGACACAGACGATAGAGAGCGGTTCAAGCAGTATTGGTTTTCTGACCGGAACATGGACTATCCCTTTTATTACGACACCGAGAAAAAGGTGATTAAAGCGAATGGCTTGTCGGAAAGAAGTCCCGGGCAGACCTTGCTATTGGATGACAAAAACGCCATCATCCTGTCAGGGGGCAGTCCTATCAATACCGATCCCTACAACCGCTATCGCAGCGAGCTGTACCAACGGACCTTGGAAATGGGGATGGAAGGGGCTGTACGAGGAGTGATCGTTGAACACACCGAGAGAGGCATAAAATGGTTTTATGCCAATGAGCCAGTCTATGTAACGGAAAAAGGCGAAGTGCTACCTAAAAATCAGGCCGATGCGGGAATTCGCTCCAAAAAATGGGTACCTGCCATCAGCCCGCTTTCCGACACCATTCGCCTGGTCAACAGGAATCAGTAAACGTGAAATAATTTCTTATCCAGGAAAAAAGCCAGGGGTTAGATCTGGTTTTCCATGTGAGGAATTACACGAATGAGTCTGACTCGGTCACAAATAATGCCTATTCCGTCACATTTATTTGCCTTTATAGCCCTCACAGCTTATTCTTGTCACATGTTGAACATCCGCCTCATCACCTCAATTTTTATCCTTGCCCTTTATTCCTGCCATCCCCAGGAGGAAGGCAAAAAAATAATACGCCAAATTCCGGAATCAGGAACCCTGAAATCCAGCGAAGTAAGCCTGGCCAATGCGGCTCTAATGCCGTATAAAATCGTCGCGTCTGCTGACAAAGCCGTGGTCTTAGACCAGGGGAAAGAAAATCTATTCAAAGTCTATACCCTGCCTGATTTTTCCTTCCAGTACGCCTTTGGCGACATCGGTGAGGGCCCTGATGAATTCCAGTTTGTGAATGGAAATTCCTTGAAAATCCATGGGGAACACCTCGTGGTGCTTTCGGGTACACAGTTGATCAAAATAAAACTGCATGCGGAAAAAGCAACCCGGGAAGCGCAACATACATTGATTTCCGATACCGGTGGGCCGATTAACGGGCTGCACCTGGTCAATGACTCCGTATATGTGGCCGACATCGGGGAGGCAAAACCGGGAGCACCGGAGCACCGGCTGGTCCACCTGGGACGAAATGAGGAATTGGTCCGATTCGGTAAATACCCCAAGCCAGCCGCCGGGGAAAATAAGGATCAGGCAAACCTGTCCCGCGATTATATGAAAAGTACGGTGGCCAACCCCAAAGATGGAAGCTTGGCCGTATTTTACTTGTACCACAATCAAATCAGACTGTATAGTGGAGATGGGGAACTTCTTCAGCAAATAGAGGTGAAGAGCTCCTCCAACAGCTCATCCGATGAGGAAATGTGGATTTACCGGGCGGATCCATTTGCCAGTAGTGAACACATCTATGTACTTTACGTGGGAATGCCCAAAAAGGAAGTAGAAGAAAATTTTGAAACCTTCCGACCCTACCTGGAAGTCTGGGATTGGGAGGGAAATTTACTGGATCGCTTTAGGCTGGACCAGCCCATCACTACCTTTACGTACGCTGAGGAATTCAAAAAATTGTATGGGATTTCTTTTTTTAAGGAGGATGTACTTTACGAATACGATTTAAATGAAGGCGGTATCACCGATTTTGAGAAAGAGTCGTCCGCCGGGAAAGGGAAAAACAGCAAACAACTAGATCCCATTCGTCAACCCGACAAGAAAATCATCGCGGAGAATGCTTATTTCCGGATAGAACCGCCAGCAGGTTGGAACTATCCCCCCAGCTGGACATTGGAAGAAAAGAAATCGGTTGGAGAGCGAGACGGTTTGTACCTCACCGGGGCAGCTTTTGTCAGAGAAAACCCGGCTGATAAATCCGTTTGCGGTGCATCGATGCAACTTACCGTTGGGATTCCCAAAGAAGAACCATTTGATGTTGACGAATATTTGTCTTCACGTGCAGATGGTTATCGATCAAACGACCAACTGAACGAGCTCTCTATTGAGGAACTGGCGAATGGTATAAGGGGATACACCATTACCTACAAACGCCGATTTGTGGATCCGAAGGGTGAAGTCTACCTTAGCACGAATGAGCATACCCTCTTTGAAAGAGAGGGTCGGATAATTGTGACCAGATTTACCAGTTGTGACTTTTTTGAGCGGTATAAGGAGGTAGTTCGAAAAGCCTTTGAATCGCTGACATTGAAAGACGCCATGCCCGGGTAGTGGACATGGTTTGATCCGACCCCTAAAACTGCGTTGTGAATGTTATTTATCCCTGCAATTTTAGAATCAAATTTTAAATTTGCAGAGATGTTGAAACGACTAGTGTATCCAGTACATTGTTTTCCTGCACACATTCTCCCGTTGAGGGACTTATTGGACCAAGGGAAGTAGGTAAATATACCTTTGGAAAATCCATTGAATACCAAATGCATTTTTGACAAAAGAACTACCCTCATGGCATATCAATGTCAAAAAGCAACTGGTAAAATCTCCTAAAATTTATTTTCAGGATACTGCAAAGCTTCATTACCTCCTAGGCATTAAAAATTGTATCAAGCCCTGCAGGGGCGAAATACCAAAGCGATGGGTGTAAGCCCATCGTGAATTGATAGCCGATTGACCGAAAGCCCTGGAAGGGCGGGATATGTTTTTATCCATGCCGATTCCTATACCTTAGAACCATTTAAAATAGGTTTGAAGGAAAAAGGGAAAACTACACCCATACGCTGAATGTAAAATTTTACCTCTGACTGGCTGAGTATGCCTCCTCACCCCTGTATTTTCGATGATGCCATACCGACGGTGCCTACCGAAAGGCATTTGCAATGGCCAGACAAATCCATTTTCAGAAATCCTTATCCATTTTCACATTTTCAAAGAAATCCGGCCCTCCAAAGGATTAAAACTTATAAAGAACAGTATTACACAGCCGTAAAACAGATTCATTTCGAAAATGTAATAATACCCCTTTGCAATTATTCGAATGGATAAGTTTATCCTCAATTATAACCCATAACTAACCCTCTTTGAGTAAAATAATAATAAATTACTTTGGTATTTTTATAAAATTCCTAAAAATCGAGTCGATCCATTTGTTTTATTGGTTTTTTAGTTTTACTTTAAGAATACAGTCTTAATTTGACTAATAGACTCGTTATGAAGCACGTTTACACGGTGAACCCAAAAGAAGCCCAAGGCTATGGGGGGGATTTTCTTCTTGTTAAATTCAAAATGCGACTTTTTCTCCTATTGCTAACACTTGCCTTTGTCGTTGAAGGCTTCTCCCAAGCCGATTCCAAGGCGTTTACCGCCAAAAATGCAGTTTATCTCGAGGTAGGAGGAAATGCGGGGAGGTATGCGGCCAGTTATGCCCGTATCTTTCACCAAAAAGGGAAATTTAAGTTGTCAGCTAGCGCTGGTTTTTCGATGTGGCGAGACGACCGATCGGAGCTGCCTTACAATACATCCAAAGCGGTCCATTGGCTTCCCACACTACCGTTAGAAATTTCCGCTCTATTTGGCAGGTCCTCCCATCATTTGGAAATGGGTACTGGCATTATGGCCTATTTAACGGTAATCGGTGAACAAGACCAGAATACTTCACAATTCAGAGATAAAGTTACGTTGGATGCGGTGGTGCCCCTGAGAGTAGGATACAGGTACCAAAAACCTGAGGGCGGCTTCTTTTTCAGGGTAGGCTATACCCCTTTTATTTCGCTTGATTTCAATAATGAAGGATTCCGAAAATTTATCCCGCTTTGGGGAGGAATCAGTTTGGGAAAGAGTTTTTAATTGGTTTTCCGACCGGAACACGGACGATCCCTTTTATTACGACACAGCGATGGCACTTCCCATTGGCAGCCTTTTTCGGTTTAAAAATCAGGAGGAAAAATGAAATCCATCCCCATTTTCAAATAAAAACAGCTTATTAACCGGTATTTTTCTAGTTTTTTATTTTTTATTGCCCAAGCAGGTTTAAATTTAAACCATGAAGCACATCTACTGGCTATTGCTCCTGCTGTTCTGCAACTGCACCGTCCAAAAAGTAAAAAAATCCGTCTACGACTCCGAAGTCTTTGAAAAAGGACATATGGGCTTTATGCTCTATGACCCGGTAAAGGAAAAGACCCTGGTCAGCCTGAATGAAAAGAAGTATTTCATTCCTGCCTCCAATACCAAGATCTTTACCTTTTATACCAGCTATAAGGTACTGGGAGATGATCGGGTCAATGGCCTGAACTACATCGAAAAAGGAGATTCCCTCCTATTCTGGGGAACCGGCGACCCTTCCCTGCTGCATCCGGACCTTCAGGACAGTACAGTCATTCGTTTTTTACAAAAACGGCCGGAGGACTTGTATATGGTCGATAATTTTGATCAGATTTCCCGGTATGGGCGAGGATGGACCTGGAACTGGTACCCTTATTATTTTGCTGCCGAGCGCTCTAGCATGCCTGTTTACGGGAATGTGCTGCGCTATTCAAAAGAAGCAGAAGATCCGCTCGCCAAAACGTATCCCTACACGGCCTTATTGCCTTTGAGCAAACAAATAGACAACACCCCGGATAGCTACGTTATCCGAAGGGACTTTGAAAGAAACATTTTCAGTTATGCACTTAATCCGGAAGCCGGGGAGTTGACCTTTGAAACGGACAAGCCCTTTATTACCTCTGCCAATCTGACCAAAAACCTGCTGCAGGAAGCGTTAGGAAGGGAAATAACCCTGATCGATGACCTGGGCTATTCCAACCTCACTCACCAAAAATTGCCAACCGCAAAAGTGGATTCCATCTATGCGCAAATGATGAAAATAAGCGACAACTTTTTGGCCGAACAGTTAATGGTGATGGTATCGGACGAACTCTTTGACTCGCTAGACCTATCAGCCGCCATCCAATATTCCAAGGACAGCCTGCTGCAGGACCTTCCGGACGAGCCCCAATGGGTGGATGGATCCGGCCTTTCCCCACAAAATATGTTTACTCCCCGGTCTGTGGTAAGACTACTGGAAAAGATAAAGGAGGAAGTGCCCATGGAAAAAATCAAGGCCTACTTCCCTGCTGGCGGGGAATCCGGGACGATTCGGAATTGGTATCCGGCAGACCCGGGCGAACCGGCCTATATCTATGCTAAAACCGGCACCTTGAGCATGAGCTCGGCTTTGAGCGGATACCTGATCACCAAAAGCGGCAAAACGCTAATTTTTAGCACGTTTTTTAATAACTACACCGGCAGTTCCAATGTACAAAAAGAGGAGCTTCAAAAAGTACTGTATTTCATCCATTCCAATTATTAAACACGTTCCTGCCATGCCTACCCTAAGGTTTCTCCCATTGCTTGCCCTGTTCATTTGCTCTCTACTTCCGGTACTTTCTGGCTTTGGCCAGGATTTCAGCATGGCAGCTGTTTCCAAATTTTCCTTTCCTTCTGAACTTACGGCCAACGCCAGCCAATCCAGCATCGCCTGGGCCATGAATGAGCAAGGTAAGCGAAACGTGTATGTTGCCCAGGCACCTGAATATCAGCCCAGGCGGGTAACCGATTTTCTGGAAGACGACGGACAGGAGATCAGCGGTTTGCAGTTCAGTGAAGATGGGGAATACCTGGTTTTTGTCCGTGGAGGGGATCATGGAGGAGGCAATGCTTCCCGGCCGGTAAATACCCGTAATTTGCCCCTAATGACGAATGTGGCCATTTGGACCATCGATCTGGGTACCGGAAAGACCGAATCGTTGATAGAAGGAGATGATCCCGTTTGGGGAGCCGGACATCAGTTGGCGTTCATCAAAAATGGGGAGATTTGGATGAAAGACCTGGATTCGGATAAAGCACCGCACTCCATTATCCAGAACAGGGGAAGGCTGGGTGAGCTTCACTTTTCCCCGGATGGGAGGCAATTGGCTTTTGTGGCCAATAGAGGAACCCATAGCCTGATCGGCATATACAGTGACCCTGCTAAACCCATAAAATGGCTGGCTCCCTCTTTTCAAAGAGACCAATCCCCAAGATGGTCTCCGGATGGTAAATCCCTCGCTTTTGTACGGACCCTGGGCGGTTCGGGAGCTGCTTTGCCTCTCATGGAAAAAAGACACCAGCCCTGGGAAATCTGGACAGCAGATGTGCAAACCGGAGAAGCGAAAATGCAGTGGAAAGCTCCCGAGACACTGCGAGGATCGGTGCCCTCTACACATGGCGGCTTTAACCTTCATTGGCCAATTCAGGATCAATTGGTCTATTTATCCTATGAGGACGGCTGGCCGCACCTTTATTCCAGAGATCTTCGAAACAATTCATCCACCTTGCTTACCCCGGGTAACTTTATGGTAGAGCAACTCAGCCTGCATCCGGATGGGCAAAGCCTGGTTTTTGCTGCCAATGGAGGAGATCTTCCGGATGACCGGGACAGAAGGCATTTGGCTACAGTGGATTTAACCACGGGCACTTTTGAATGGAAAAGTGCTGGTCAGGGCATAGAAGCCTATCCAGTGTTCACCGGGAGGGAAGATGAAGTTGCTTTTTTCTCCGCTACGCCAACACGTCCCCTGCTTCCGGCAATTCTTAACGAAGAGCAAATCACCCTGCTGGGAGAGGAACTCATTCCCGGGGAGTTCCCTCAGGCGGATCTGATCAACCCGAAGCATGTACAATTTACAGCAGCAGATGGTACTACCGTATATGGACAGTTATTTGAGCCCTCGGATAATACCAGCCCGAAACCTGCCGTGGTATTCGTTCATGGCGGACCGCAACGGCAGATGCTATTGGGCTGGAGTTACATGGATTATTACTCCAATACGTATGCGATCAACCAAAAACTGGCCGAAATGGGGTTTGTGGTATTGTCGGTGAATTATCGGTTGGGTATTGGCTATGGTTATGAGTTCCATCGCCCCTCCGGCACCTACTATCAGGGTGCCGCGGAGTACCAGGATATCAAAGCTGCCGGACAGTACCTGGCTGGTCTGGAGCAGGTAAATCCGGAGCGAATTGGAATCTATGGCGGCTCCTATGGGGGCTATTTGACGGCTATGGCACTGGCCCGGGATTCCGATTTATTCAAAGTGGGCGTGGACATTAGCGGCGTGCACGACATGGACCATCGATACGAGCTGCCAGAGGGTGTTGAAGTGGCACCGGATTATGAGGAAGCCAAGCGGATTGCCTGGGAATCATCTCCAATTGCTGATTTGGATCAATGGACCTCTCCGGTGTTGTTTATCCATTCCGACGATGACCGAAACGTAGGTTTTTACCACAGCGCAGACCTGGCAAGAAGGTTTGATGAATTGGGAAAACCCTATGACTATCTGGTCATTCCAGGAGATACCCACCATTGGATGAAATTTTCGAATATGGTGAAGGTGAATGAAGCGACGGTAAACTTTCTCCACAAACACCTGCAACCTTGATTTTAGCTGCTTTTTGGTTTCTCTGACAACTTTTTCCAATTGAAAAAATCATTTTCAAACTGAAGGGATGAACGTTTTTATAAAAATGGATGAAAAATACCACACAATCTTTCATTAGTCATAGAATTGAACCTAGAATTTTTTACCTCCTTTCAGCAGTTCTTTTAGAATAACGATTGAATACCTTAAAAAATGAAACCTAACCCCATTTCAACTAACTTTCTTTGATCACTGATCTGGCGATTTTAACGGAAAGGGACCGGGGCGCAAATCGTACCGAATTCGATAAAATGAAATTCTTCAAACCATGAATGGCCACTGCTTTACCCTGCATCATTTTGTGGTATCCAAAATCAGCAACTTCTTTGGAGGATGGTAGTTTCTTCCCTTTCATAAGGCGGCTCTCTTCCATTTCTGCCCCTGCTTTAAATCCGCTCTCTGTAGGACCTGGGCAAAGAGCGGTTATCGATATGCCGTTTTCTTTCACTTCATTATTGATGGCTTCAGAAAAATGGAGCACATAAGCCTTCGTGGCAAAATAAACGGCCATCATTGGACCTGGCTGAAAAGCAGCTGTGGAAGCCACATTCATGATCTTACCTCCTCCCTGCCGGATCATATCCTCCAGGTAAAGTTTGGTAAATTGGGTCAGGGCCATGATATTCAGGTTGATCATCTTTGCTTGCTTCTCCCAGTCACTTTCGTGAAAAAATCCAAAATCACCAAACCCGGCATTATTGATCAGGTGCTGAATGGATATATTCTTTTTTGCCACTTCGTCGTACACTTCCCTGGCAGCATTGGGGACAGAAAGGTCTTTCTGAATGGTGTGAACCTGTATTCCAAACTCACTTTCCAACTGCTTCTTAAGTTCGTTTAATTTGGATAGGGTCCTCGCCACTAGCACGATGTCATCTCCCTTGGAAGCATGGATTTTGGCCAACTCCAAACCAATGCCATCCGAGGCACCGGTGATCAAGGCTGTTTTTTTCATAAGGTCTGATTGTCAGAAATTTATTACCTTTTGAATTTACCTCTTAAAATGGAAAAATCATTCTTTTTTCGAAAATAAGAATTGAATATCAAAAGTTAGATGCAGGAGTTTTGGAACTGAAAAGAAGCCAAAATTTAAAAATCTATTGCTATTAAGGTAATCGAAATTATCAGTAGGCCTTTAACTTAGGGGTTGTATTTGATGATATTTCTGATCATCCCCCCAAAAATAAACCCATGAAAGGGGAAAACGGAATACCAATAAACCCGGCCGAGCAGGCCTAGGGGCCTAAAAGTGGCGGTCTGCACCAACTCGTCTTTCACAATCTTAAATTCCAGCCAGGCTTCCCCCGGTAGTTTCATTTCTGCATACAACAAGAGCCGTTTTTCCGATTTGCTGGCAATGAGTACCCGCCAAAAATCCAATGTTTCTCCAGCAGAAATCTCGGTATCACTTTTCCGTCCTCTGCGCATGCCTACACCTCCTGCCAACTGATCCATAAAGCCTCGGATCTCCCAAAGCCAATTGCCATAATACCAGCCTTGCTTTCCACCTATTTTCCAGATATTCTGCAGCACCTTTTCCGGGTTATCAATCGCCTGCTTTCGAACCTCCACGTAACAACCGTTTACGGGTACCTCCATGTACTGGCTGAGCCCATTTTGCAGCAGGTCGCTGGTTTGGGCATCCTTCCAGCTGGATAGAACCTGATTCTGTTCGATTTTATCAAACGCCAGGCGGATGGAATCGTCATAGCCAATAAGGGTGATGCCCAGCGTGGAAGCCAGGTTGTTGGGCGTACAAATAACCTCGATCTTCATGCTGTTGACCAGATTCTGGGCCAGGGCATAAGAGGTTGAGGTAACAAAGTACAACCAGTAGGATGAAATTTTTGGCGTCATGACCGGCACAATCCCAATCCTTCGCTTCAGTCCCCTGATTTCTGCAAAACGCAACAACATTTCTTTGTAATTCAGGATATCCGGTCCTCCAATATCGAAACTTTGGTTGTAGGTTTCCTTTTTCAGAATAACACCTTTTAAAAACTGAATTACATTGCGGATGGCAATGGGTTGGCATTTTGTTTTCAGCCATTGGGGAGCGATCATAACCGGCAACTTCTCCACCAGATCCCGAATGATTTCAAAGGAAGCACTGCCGGACCCAACAATAATCCCTGCTTTCAACGTGGTAAGCGCAAAACGGGCATCCGATAAAATCCCTTCCACGTTTTTGCGGGAGGATAAATGTTTGGACAACTCCTCATCGTTCACAATACCACTTAGGTAAATGACCTGGTCGGCCGATGTTTCCTCGATCCTTTTTTTGAAATTAATCGCACAAGTAGCCTCCATTTCTTCAAACTTTCCGCTCTGCGTAGACATGGAGTGGATGAGGTAGTAGGCAAGGTCAATGTCTTTAGGGATATTCTGAAGGCTTTTCTCCTCCAGAAAATCAACTTCCACCACGCTAAGGTTTTCCGGGGGAAATCGCTCCGCATTAAACCTGTTTTTATCTCGCACGCAACATACCACCTGATGCCCTTCCTGCAATAGTGCCGGCAATAAACGTTGGGCAATGTATCCTGTAGCTCCTGTAAGTAATATTTTCAAGGTGTCGTTTTTGAGGTTATTGTCAAGGTACGCATGTACGACACCCAAACCAAACGAAAGGTAGCGTAAGTTGTTTGGCCAAAATTTTTCGATCAATCGCTTTCTCTGGTAATATACCAAATCCTCACTACGACTGATATCAGCAAGCGGTTACCAGCCAAATTAACGGCATACTTTGATAGTATTCCAAGTTAGAGGAGTAGCAACAGGTTAACGCATGACATTCCTGAGCCTACAAATTGGTTTGCATAATGCTCTTTTTTGTTCCCTTAGGTTTTGCTTAATGTCACCTCGGAACGTATTTTCAATTGTAAGCTATCCTATAGCTATTCTCTGGTTCGCAAGCATTTTTGAAAGGGTAATTTCCACTTCTTCAATCGCGAATCCGTTGGGGGGCATCATCCTTGAAAATCCTCACCGTTCCTCTGTTGGCTACCCTATCCCCAGGATCCTCACTTTTCTCCAGCATTATCATGCATTTGGTAACATTTCTCAACTCATATTGACTGCCTACAATGTAGGCGTAAGTTCCGGAAATGATCCAAATGGCACTATAGCTGACATCTCCATAGCTTCCGTTCGTAACTTTTGTGAAGATGGTGAAATCATCACCCTCGCCAGACACATATCCCCTGCCTGATCCACTGTCAAGACCTACTGGGTAATCGGGATAATCCGGATTAAAAATAGAGGTATAAGAAATATCGCCAAGAAAATTGTTTTGATTTTGATCCGTATGCACCCGAATTATTTCCTCGTAGCTGCCATAACTAAACCCCTCATTTTCTGAATTACTTCCATCGTAAATGCAATGATTCCCAATGCTGAATCCTGGTGTAAAATTGCTAAACGAACCGGGTATAGCGGGAGGGCTGTTCCCTTCATGAATGACCATTCCATGCTGCTTTATCCGATCAAGGAAATTATCCACATTTTTGATATCACTTGGAATATCTGGGGTGAAAACCATTTCCAGCACCTCGGTAGGGACATTGTACCTAACTAAAACCGGATCGGTCAAATCATCAAAGTTTTCACAACTAACGAAAATAAAAAGGATCAAGCCCCAATAGATTGGCCTGAATCGGAACATTGTTGCGTTTTTCATAGGATCCTTTGGTTTTCTTTTATTTCTATCTTGATTCTTGGAAGCTCAAAACTGATTTCTACCTTAAACAGCTAACCCTCTTCTGTACTTTTAGCTGAAATAATTTCCATGGATTTTGCGGTGCTTTTCCCGTATTGACCCATTAAGACTTCGATCAAAACGGAGATAAGGCCCACAAAAAAAATGATAAACAGGGCATAGGAAGAAATTAATTTTAACCAGCTTTCAATAATGGAAGCCTCCGTCCACACTTTACCTTTTTCCAAAGGAGACCCAAACCCTTCCATGATAAGGTCGGCATCACTTTCGATTTGAGGATTGGCGAGCTTAAAGGCTTTGGCCAGGGACGTATATTCTGTTCCTTTCACATAGTAGGTCACCTCATTATTAAAATCCCTATAGGCAAAGGTCCTTTCCAAAAAGAATTTGGTATGCATGTATAAGTTCACCACCATGGCCGTAAACAAAAAGATACATACCATTTTTATATTATTTTTGATACCTTTGGACCATCTGCTTTTCAGTAAAAAGGAGACAAGCAAATTGACGGTCAGCCCCAGTATACTCGCTAACCCAACGTAAATCCACGAATATTCTTCTATCACCAAAAAATTGGAAATGGCTCCGCCAAACAGTCCAAACATAACTGTCACCAATGCGGCCCGATATTGTAATAGTTTGATCACTCTAATAAATAGATAATAACCTTCGTCAAGTCATTGTGCAATTCTTTTACGGGATTTTGAAAGGCCAGTCCAAAATGGATTATCGGGTTTTGAACAGGCACCTCTACTTCCCCATCTTTGACTCTTATAAAATATTTCCCATTTCCCAGCAGGGCAATTCCATAAGAAGCGTTTCCATTAATGGCATGAAAGCTTCCCTCGATATCTTTCAAGGCAGGTGAAGCATAGGATATTTGGTACCTTTTTTCTACTTCCTTTCCTTTGGTGACGAGGTCTCCCTCCGTATCGTATTTGTAAACGGCAAATGCGAACCACTTTACATCCGCATTTTCATTTTGATCCATCAACCCTCCACGAATATCTCCTTTCAAATCCGGTTGATGATCCCCGTTTTCATTGGAATGTTTATCGGCCGATGCCAAAAACGAATCCCAGTTCGCAAAATGGTCTCCGTCTTCACCTATACTCGTACTCGCCACCGGTGGTGGGGAGTTGAGGTTGGGGAAAAGCAAATTCTCCAAATCCTCTGCTATGGCATGTAAAAGAAAAAGCTGGTCCTCTGACAGTTCCCTTGTCTGGATGGCATCATCCATGGTTTGATTGATCGCCCTGATAAGATCGGTCAATAACTGGTCCTTTACGGCGTTCCTGGCCTCAGTATTCCTTTCGGGTGCGGTAAGGAAACCCTCCAAATTGCCCAGGACCTCAATAAAGGCTCCCTTTGGAGCATTCGGATTAGCTGTTGCCACACTAATATTTCGGAAAGCACTCAGACTTGATTTGAATTGCTCCATCAATTCCTTTAGGTTGTCCGGTATGACATGGGTGGGAGGGGGCACATCAGCCGCTAATTGTTTCATCTCCTCGGGAATTTCGGGAAATTCCGGTGTGAGCAAGTTCTTTTTCTCGCGCATTAATTCCTTTCCCCTAAGGCTGGGATTGAGTTCATACATCAGGTCCAGGGCATCCGGTGAGGGCATGATATTCTGACGCCACAAATAATCCCGAAGATTGTCTGTGACCGGAATTTTTGGTCCCCTGCTTTTAAGGTATAAATAAGATCCGGCCGCCATCAGCAAACCAGTTCCCCCAATAATATAAGGTGTCAAATTAGTTTCATCCGGATTAGGTCCACTGGTCGGAGGCCTCTGCCCGAAGGCGATAAAGTGATGACTCAGTAATACCAGCAAAAAAAGGAAAACGCTGAAAGAAGGAGTAGTTAGCTTTTTCATGGTTCCCAAGTTTACGGGTCAATCAAAGGAATTATTGGATAGTTGTCTGATTATTAACCGAGTATAATTTACCTAAATTTTAAGACAATAAAAATGACTCTTCAACAAATTTTGCCTCCATGACCCCAACCAACCTGTTTAAAAAGGCACCTACACTTAATGAGAATATCTCTGTTCACGCAATAGAAAAATAAACAGGGTGGAAAAAAGACCTTAACGCTTTTGCCGGAAATTTACCTGCTGCCTTCATTAAAATTTCGCTTTCTTAAGAAGAGTCATTTGTAAAATACTACGGTTTTGTTCTCTGATAAAAATCTTGCATCACCTTCATCTTTTCCCGATTTTCCATGAGCGACTGTTCGGAAAACATCATAATACCCGATGCAGGAGGCTGAGAACCTGCTTGCAGGGCCTTGCCAAATTCCTCAGGGGAGACGATTCCGGGTTTGTTGTGCGCCTGAACAATGGGCCAGACCAATGGCTCCGGCGAATCGATGGTGTTGTTCAGCCAATCCAGGTAGTCCCCCGACCAGTTTACCGGTCGAGCATACATCCGATGAAAAAGCATGGGGGCCAACACATCCACCCGTTCGGCCAAAGAAGGCACATCGATGCCCAGGGTATTGTACAAGGCTCCACCATGGTCCTCTGGAAACCAGGCACAATAGAAGGCTCCTAAAAGGGCATCAGATTGGTTTTCGGTAAGGATTTTGCCCATATCGCTCACCCATTTATTCAAAATACCATTTCGCCAGTCCCGCCAGGCGGATTCCTGATTGGCCAATATCCATTGTGCCCTGGCCGATATATCTTTTTCAGGAATTTGGAGGACCCTGGCCTTTTCAAAAAGTCGGGTACATCGGTCACAGAAACAGGTTTCTGGCAGTAAAGGTTGGTCCGTTTCGAATTGGGCATGCCAATGAAGGTAATCCAAAAACACGCCATCTACCAAATAGTTGGCAAGCGTTTCCCTGAGTTGTTCTTCCCTGAGGGCCTGGAAACCGGGATCGGTAGGACAAACGCCCATAAACCAATCTGCAGGACCTGCGGGCTCTCCCTTTTCATTGATGGGCCAGGCTTCAGGATGGCCTTCGATGTAGCCCTTGCCATTAAGTGTAGGGAATTCCACGAATACCTTACATCCCTGGGCTTTGGCTTGTTGATAAAATTCCTGATTTAATGAGGACCTTCTGACAAAAACGGCATTCACCCCCAATTCGTCAAACGCGTAGCCTGCCTCAAGGATCCTTTCCGGATTGCCATAGATCCCTTTGACAAAGCTGCCTTTATGGATTCCTTGCGAATAGGCAGTACAATGGATCATCAACTGAAGCAACCAAAATAACTTGTTCATAGTCAAAAGGTATCACAAATAATCGATATCATAAGGTGGATAGAATATCTTTATAGGGAAGGGGATGACCATTTCCTTTACTCCTATTATGGCAAAATTATCCTCGTTACTTCACCCGTATACTCAGGTTAAAATCAAACTCACGGGGATAATAACATTTGGAAGCATCACAAGGCTGGTAATACAATTGCCCCTTAATAAGGAACCGCTGCTTCCCCATCGTATTTATTAATTTGACCGGAAGCTGGATTTTCAAGGTGTCTCCAAATACAGCCAGAGGTTCTTTGACACCTTCCATCCTGAATTCATCCGCTTGCGGATAAACTGGATCTCCAATACGTAAACCTTCAGCCGATTCAAAGGATAATTTAGTAGGAATAAGGTTTTCATCTTTAACCCGGTTTGCCTGAATATGGTAACCCTCTTTGATAAGAAAGGAAACTATCAATTGATTTTCCTCACCCGGTGCCAACCTTAATTCCGGCTCGGATTTTAATTCCACAAACCTGCGTTCCTCAACTTGAGCAAATGCAGTAAAAGGTAAAATCAAAAAATAAAATATAAGGATGTTATTCCGAGGCAAGTAATTCATCGAGTTTGGCCTTTAAATCCACCAATTTCGCATCAAAGTTTTGGGAGTCCAAGAGGGAAAAGAATTGAATTTTCCCTTTGGGGTCGATCAAAATATTGGAAGCAAGCATGACCTCATCACGGGCCAAATCGGGAAGCACACCTTCAGGAGCAAAACTTGCCGCCACAGACCCGTCAGAATCCAATAGAACCGGAAAAGAGAGGTTAAAACGATCTTTCAACTTGGTTTTTACCAAATCTTTGGGTTCTTTGACGTCAATAATCAGTACTTTGACGTTCTTATCCTCGTAATCCTGATTGAGTTGTTCCAAATGGGGAGCTTCCGCATTACAAAACGGGCACCAGGTCGTGGCGATATGGATCACCACGTAATTCCCCTTGTAATCATCTGAGCTTACTTGCTCCCCTTTCAGATCCGGGAGGCTGAATTCAGGGGCACTGCTTCCCTCCACCGATACCTCCTCTTTGCTTTGTGCTATTGCGCCATTATCTAGCAAACCGGCTGAGCCGAATAACAAGATAAACAACGAAATGGAAATTATTCTTAAAGTCATAATTTATGTCTTTATGGAATTGAAAGCTATAATAAATGTACACAATAAATTTATAAAGTTCCAGTTATCAACCCTTTATGGAATATTGAATTGCCTTGGTATTATTGGGATTTCTTACTTTTTTCTGAAAAGAATTTGCCAGCCTGTCCGATCTAAATTTTGCCAATCAAAATGATAATGTCTGCGGACCGCTCCTGCAAATTGTTGATCGGACAGCACCTCTATTTCCTTTTCTCCATCCAATCCGTTTCTTCCTCTTTTGCCATTTTGCCCATCCTTTTCCTGTCTGCTCTTTATAGCTGATTGATTATTTTGGCTTTGAATCTGGACATTCCCACCGGGGTCAGGCCGTCCCGGATCCGGGTTTTTGGATTTCCCGGGTGGTTGGGTAAATACCCAAATGAAGGTGGTCCCCCCGGTACCACCTTTACCCCCACTACCGCCGCTTCCTCCTGGTGCGGTCAATCGTACCGGATAACCATCATTCCCGGCATGCAGGACCAATTGGCCACCTTTTCCACCACTTCCTCCATCCTGTCCATCGTTACCAGCGGTGCCTTTACTTACATCTCCATGTTTCTTCACTTCACTTTTCTTTCCGCTTTTTCCATTGCTGCCATCCTTACCATCTGTTCCGTCCATTCCGGGAAGGTGAAATTCGGCCTCCCCGATATGTTTGGCTATAACTTGGACCTCCTTGCCATTTTTACCGGAAATTCCACTTCGTTCGTTGTTTGTTGGGGCAGGAAGGACATCCACCTGGTTTCCATCCGTACTGAAATAATTGGTAACAATAACTAAATCTACTTCCCTAAAAGTTACCGCCTGCGTGACAAACACTGAATCCGCAATTAGTACTACCTGATCCGCACCATCCAACTCGGCCTGGGCGTTGATATATTCGGTCAGGTTTTTATCTAAGTGAAGATTGGTTTCTTTTGGTAAACCTTTCTCAGGAACACCATCTTGCACAAGCCGAGTGAGCTCCTCAGAAAAGACTGCTGTATTATGGCCTATGCATAAACCAATTACCATCAGAGAAAGAGAAAAGAATCTTATCGGAATCATCACTATATTTTTTTCAGTTCATTTCTGAATTTTGAAGCCTGTGTTTATTCTTTGAACAGCACTATCAAATCGGCCAAATCCGCACTTGAAAGTTCAGTGCCCGACTCATCAAGCTCAGAAGAAGCAATCATCCGCATTTCGCCAAGCTTATTAATTACCAGTTGCTTCATTTCTGAAAGTTCGGTGATGGAGGAAGGGTACGCAAATTCCAGATTTCTTTGGTAGGTCTCCTCATCGATATTGCCATCCGCCACAGGAAGATAGCCGTCAAACAATGTACTATGTTGTTCCGGTTCTTTGCGATTGTTGATGCTGACCGTAAAAACAGGTGCATTTTCTTCTTCAAAGATTTGAATATTGTAGCCCTTCATCACGATCCTTTGGGGCCCTTCTTTAAGCCGGTCATGATCAATCAAGTCTTTTATCTTTTCAAGACCTACTACCTCATCCAGCAGATGAGCTGAATAATTTTTCCTAAAATAGGGGTTATAGGAAAATAGATCCCGGAGGGTAAAAACGCCACTTTCATCAAAACCGGAAAGACCCTCCTCCAACATCTGATCAACGGTAGTCAATACCCCATTGCCTGCCATCAGCGATTGCTGGAAAATGGTATGATTAATAAGATCCAATGTTCCTTCCAGCTGGCTGATCAAAAACAGGCTACGTTCTTTTGAGAACCCGGGGTTGTTGCGGATTTCCTCCGGACGCAACAATTCCCCACCGTCATAAAGCTCCAAAAAGGGGAATAAATTGAGCACATAACGGGCATAATCCAAAACAGCGCCATAATTGCGATAATGGCTGTCTTCTTTCTTTAGATCAAATGTAATGCTGTCTTCAAGAGGTTTTAACGCATTTTTCAATGAATCCAGTAACCTTAAATTTTTCGGAACAAATAGAAGTGAATGGACCGTATTTTTATTCGTCCCTGTTCCGTCCAGGAGTTTGTTAAAGGCATAATCATATATCCGGTTGGGGGCTGCTTTGTTATTTTCTCCTTCCGGATTACACCCAACATATCGGAAAAAAGGAGAAAGAGGCTGTTCCTTGACCTTTAACAGCGCTGCAATACAACTTCCACAGGATCCACCCCGAAAGAAATTTTCCAGATCCTGATAATCCGAGATTTCTTCGTTTGCGATCCTTTTGGTAAAAGTCTCTGCCGGGGACCTGCAGAGGTCTTGATTTTGCTCCAGGGTTACCTCCAGAATAAGCTCCTTGATGCATTCATTTTGGTTGACAATATAGTTTAATTTTGTATCCACACGGCCCAGGCTTTGTAAGATATCCTGGCGGGTTTGGATCAATTCCCTGGAAAGCTGATCTAATTTTATATCAATGATATCAAGACGTTGTCCCAGATTATCCTCAAGGGCAAAAAGGTGTTCATGCACATTCTTAAAACCCTGGTTCATATTGGCCTCTAAACCTTCCAATTGCTTACTAATTTGGTTGAGCATTTTTAATTCGGGACCTGGTTGCGGTTCTTTAAATATGCCCAGGGCCGTTAAGCTGGCCTTGGCCCAGTTTCCAGCAGTGAAATTGCCTACGATATCGGTAAGGGCCAAACCCAGGTCGATGCTCTTTTCAATTTCAGGGTGGCAGTCCCGGCTCTGGCAAAAAACACTGAGTGCCTCCCGGCCCACTGTTCCAGCCTTACCAATGATCTCGGTTGCTTTAATTATATCTTGCTCCTTTTTGACTTTCCTTAAATTCTCTAGAACGGTTTGTCTTTTCTCCTCTCCCAGAAGCATACTGATGGCACTGTTTTCATTGTCCAATGCCTCAATCTTTTTGTTGATCGGTGAATTCTCGAAAATTTGATGGATTTCTTCAATCTTTTCTTCCTTCCGCATGGCTTCAAAAGATTCGGAAAGAGCAATGACTCTGCTATCGATTTCTACGATTCCATCCTGAATCGCTTCGGAGATAAATAAGATTTCCTGCTGTGTTACGGTGATATTATCGACTTTGGTATCGATATTTTCCAGGTTGTTGGTTACAATCTCCTGAAGATTTGCCAGGGCAATGGTATTTTCCTGTTGGGAATGCATGATTTCGGCCGCGGTATGGATAAAATGTTCCTGGTTTTGGATCAACTCCTGAAAATTAGTGACCACGGTTGCCTTTACATCAGACACCGCAGCATTGACCGTTGCCGACAGGTTGTCAATTTCCATGATAGCCCCATCATAATTATTTAACGAATTTTCCTGAGCATTTTTCACATAGGCCCTTGTTTGGGCCTCATCAAAGGCTCCCAACGCGTCCGCTTCAAGAATTTGCTCCTGCACATCGGGATCATCTAAAACCTGCCTAAAAACCGCATCCATACAATTTACGTCCCCCGAACAATGGTCTTCCACAATGGCATTGGCCGTAAGTTCAAAGGTTTCGCGGATTTTAAAGTCCCTCAGACGGGCATATTCCTGAGCATCCTTTTCAAAAAGATAGTTCGTTACTTGTTCACCAAGCCACCCTCCTGTTGCCTTTACATGGTTTCTCAAAGGAGAGGTACTCAAAATTGGTGATCTGGCTGCCATGCCTGTAAATTTCTCTACACCATTACTAACCAGGAACTTTAGCGCCTTATTTTTCCATCCAGGATCGTTTTCTCTGGAAAGATCATTCCAGTATTCCATCCTATCCACTAACTGTTCGATAAGTAACTTCTCTTCCTCCTGGGTAAGTCGGTTTTCCTGCTCAGGAAGTAGAAGTTGGAGGGTTTGAAAGGAATGCTGTACCGGCATCCGTTCCTGCGCATTTAAAGATTGGAGCATACAGCCTATCAACACGAATAATATTGAACAACTGGGAAAATAAAATTTTGTCTTCATCTCGCTCAATCATTATAATGAATCTATTTATTCATGTCAGTTTCAGGGACTCCGGAAAAGGAAACCCGGAATTCAAAAAATTCGAAAACCTTTAGCGGTCTAACTCCACTGGTTTTGGTTGAATGTTTTGGTTGACCCTAAAGAAATTCTCAGGATCGTATTTGTTTTTTATCTCCACCAGTTGGTTATAATTATCACCATAGGTACCACGAATCCGTTCTTCTCCTTCTTCCATCAGGAAGTTGATGTAGGAACCTCCGGCCGAATGCGGATGCAGGGCTTCCCAATAATCCCGAGCCCAATTGGCTATTTTATCTTTGTTTTTTGGATCAGCATCCACCCCAACAATCACCATCGACCAATTGGCATCCCGCTTACTCCAAGCTGTTTCATGCTTATCCACCCGGTTTACAGCTCCGTTAATGGGATAGAGGTGCATGCAGGATTGCGGAGTCGGTACTTCTGCAAAACGCAGGTGTTCGGCAATGGCTTCATCGCTTATTTCGTTGACATAATCGCCTTTCCAATACCATTGGTCACCCTTAGGATAGAATACATCGAACAAGCTTTGTAAAGCCGGATAAGGCATGGGGCCCGTGTGCTCGAATAGAGGCTCGGCTACCTCCCGGGCTTCCTGAATCGCCCGTTCGCTTTCTTCCAATGAGCCCGTATGGCACCACATCAGCCCACATACTTTCTTGCCCTGTACCGATTCAGGGAAAGGGGGTGCCGAAGGAATTTCAGCCAACAAAAAGAATGAGCCGATAGCTTCCGGCGCCTTGGGCAGCCAATCCCTGTACCATTTTAGGGTGGTTTCAAGTTGGTCTAGCGGCCAGAACAAAGGCCCTGCAATGACCGTATCTACCGGATGTAATTTGAATTTAAAGGAGGTGACAATTCCAAAATTACCCCCTCCACCACGAAGGGCCCAAAACAGGTCTTCGTTTTTTTCTTCGCTGGCTTTCACAAAACGCCCATCAGCCAGGACCACATCGGCTTCCAACAAGTTGTCAATGGTCAGCCCATATTGCCGGGTCAAATAACCGTGACCTCCCCCAAGGGTAAGCCCGCCTACGCCAGTGGTGGAGATTACCCCGCTGACCGTGGCCAATCCAAAAGCATGAGTCGCATGGTCCACATCCCCCCAGGTACATCCGGCTTCTACGGTGGCAGTACGATCTTCAGGGTCAACCTGAACCCCTGTCATTAAGGAAAGGTCAATCATCATTCCGCCATCACAAGTACCAAGACCGGGACCGTTGTGCCCTCCACTACGGATGGCCAACAATAAATCATGTTCTCGGGCGAAATTCACTGAATAGATGACATCTCCGGAATTTTTGCACCGCACAATCATCGCAGGGCATTTATCGATCATCCCATTGTATAGGGCACGCGCTTCGTCATATTGGGCATCCTCCGGCAAAATTACTTCGCCCCTAGTTTGAGATTTTAGTTCGTTAACCTGTTCTTCATTGATTTTCTGAGTATTCATGATTGGTTTTATTCACTGATCCTAAAATATTTGCTCCATAATTAAAGCCTGACAATTTCCTCCTTAAGAGAATAAACCACTGCAAGCACCTCTTTTTGGGATTCCTCATCGATCCCATGTTGTTCTAATACCATCATAATATCATCGGTTGCAGCTAAATATTCAGCTTCGCTGATGTTCATTCCCTTATGGGCGGCAGGCATGTCCCTTCCCGTATATTGTTCCGGGCCACCACTTCCGGCACAAAGAAAATTTGCCAGGTGGTCTTTGATTTGTTTCAAATTATCCGGGTCTTCCTTATAGGGTAAAAAGCGAGCCTTTATTTCATCATTAGCCATATGTGCCTTTACAATATCATCAACCAATGCTGAAATGCCTTGGGCTTTTCCCAATCGCTCGTATAGAGATTGGTTCTTTGTGTTCGGTTCCATAATTATCTAATTTTAATTTTAAAATAATAGGTTTTTTCGGTCTGAATGGGGCACCCAATCGTCCTGTTTGACAGGTACTGTCAAGCTTTAATTTTTTTCTCCAGTCAGTACGATAGTATGTGCTCCAAGTCCTTTTGCAGCTTTTTTTGTTCCTTCGTTGGAACTGCGGTCGAAATAATCCAAACGGTCGATTACGGTTACATTTTCGAACCCTGCCGACCGGATAATTTCCAAATAGCGATCTATCGGTTCAGCGCCGACAATACACTCTGCCCAGAGCTGGGGATTGGATTTCGACGTCTCGGAAACCGGTTTAGAAAGGACGATGTCTGCAATTTGAAGCTGACCTCCCGGCTTGAGGATACGATAAGCTTCGCGGAAGGCCTTTTCTTTATCAGGTACCAAATTGAACACACCGTTACTGATTACCACATCTACAGATGCCTCCTCCAAAGGCACCTTGTCGGCCCGGCCTTTGATTATTTTGGCCTGGTGCATACCGGCATTTTTGATGTTTTTCTGTGCCTTGGCAATCATTTCTTCGGTCATGTCTATGCCGAAAACCTGACCATCCGGTCCCGTTTTGAGGGCTGCAATCAACACATCGGTACCAGAACCGGAACCAATATCGGCCACCGTTTGTCCCGGCCGGATCATATCAGCCATTAATGGATAGCCGACTCCCGCAAAAGATTCAATGGCAGTATCGGGAATGGCGTTCAGCACCTCCTCCGGATAGCCCAGGAAAAGGCAAGAGTTTCTTCCCGTTGGGAAATGAAAGCCCTTTTCAGGTTTTACGGCTACTTCCTCATACATTTCTTTTACGGCATGAAACACCGATGCTTCATCTAATTTTGTATTTGAAATAGGCATAACTAGTAGTTTTATGGATTTTTGATTTTTCCCAAAACTACCAATCAAATCTTCCGGTTTTCTTCCGGTTTGAATGATGAAAAATGTAGCAACCCGGGTTTCTGAAAAATTCCTAAATCGGTTGAAGGGTTCGCTGTTGTTCAGCCATTAGTTTAAGGTAGTCTGCGATCGCAGGTTTAACGGCTTCAGGAACTTCATTTTCCAAAATCCTTCGGGATTTTTTCTTGAATTCCCCTGCTTGCTCCCAATTCATTTGGGCTGCACAAAAGCTGGATTTGATCATCGCTGTCATCGCTCTGCCAGTGGGATTACTTGTCTTTTTTGAAAGTTCAGCGATGGCTTTACAACATTCCTGGGCCTTCCCCAACTCCCTTATTTGTAAAAAATAATAGGAAAACCAGGGATAGAGTTCCAAAATACAGGCTGGGCAGGGTGCTGATTGGGCCAGCAGTTTTTCCGTGTTTTCAATCAATACCCCCACCTGTTCAAGGTCATGGGCTTCCACTCTGTTCCAGATTCCAATGGCATAAAGCCTTCGCAGGCAATGATCTCCCACCCCGGCCTGCATGGCATAAACAAAGCCGTCCTGTACGGTTTGCCAACCCAATGCTTTGTTTCCTGTCAAGGTAAGAAGTACACCTTTCCGGGCATGTGAATAGGCCATCCTTGCTGGAGAACCTTCCTGCGCAGTCATTTTTTTAAAAGAAACGGACCGTAAACCGTCCACCTGAAAAGAAACCCGCTCAGATAATGATTGTGGTTTCTGTAAAGGTTGATTTGTGTCAATATGAAACTCCCCCAAGCACCGGTGCAAATCGTTTGCCAGAAGAATTTCCGGGGACCAGCCAAGGATTTCAAGTTCCTCCTCATATTTTAAGCCTTCCTTAAAACGGCGAAGCGGAAGACATGTCATCGCCAGGATCTCGCAGGCTTGCGAGGCTTCTGCCTCCATACCCGCTTCTTTAGCCCCCCAAAATGCTTTTTGGGCCATACCATAAGCTTCATCCAATCGGTTGACGTTCCATAGATAAAGCGCTTTGGTAATCAACAGGCGTTCCTGAGGGCCGAGCTCACTTGTCTGAAGTGCGAATGCTTTGTCCAAATGCTTTTTTGAGGTTTCACTATCCTTTCGAAAAATCGCAGCGACGGCCATTTTTCGATGAAGTTCCTGTAATTCCTGATCTCGTATGGGTACGCATTCGTCAAGGGAAAGGGCTTCTTCATAGGCTTCGTAACTCTTCCCAAGCTGGCCCGAGGCCCGGTAAACATCACCGATCCCCTCCATTATTTCAGCCTTCAATGCTTTGGCATCCCCGACCTTGTTCCCGCAGGCCTGAATTTCTTTATTGATAACATCGTAGGCTTCCCTGTAACGCTGAAGTGCGTTTTCATGGGCATAAACCTTATCGGCACGTCTACCCGCAGTTTTTAAATAGTGGGCCGCCTTCATCCATTCTTTGGCCCCAAGATAATGCCAGGCAATTAATTCAGCGGGTGTTTCAGTCGTATCAGGTGACATTTCCACAATCATTTCCGCTACTCTTTGATGTAACATTTGTCGATGGGCCTCACCAATGGATGCATAGATGGTTTCCTGATCCAGTGCATGCCTAAAACTATAATCAAGACCGTTCTCTTCCAATATCCTGGACCGGAGGACCTCCTCAAGCGCATTAAACAGGTCATCATCATTTTCGACCTCCCACATAGATGACAGCATTTGGTAAGGTACCTGTCGCCCTAATACTGCTGCAATAAACAGCAATTGCCGGGCGGCAGGCGAGTGCCTCTCCAGCTTCTGCTCAAGAATTTTGGAAATGGACGGTGGGATTTTTTGGGTACCTGTTGCAGCGGATGGTATTTCATGGCTTTCCAACTTCTCAGAAAGGAACCTATTGCCATTTCCCCTGTAATGAAAAAAAAGCTCCAGGGCATAAAAAGGATTTCCTTCGGCAAGTTGATAAATATTCTCGGCCAATTCCTTAGATAACCTTTCATTTTCAGCCTGGGATTGGAGCAATTGGATGTGTTCTTCATAGGTAAAAGGGCCAAGTTCGAGTACTTCTCCTAAATGACCCTGCAGATCAGCTAACAGGCCGGATAAAGGCCGTCCTTTTTCATTTCGGTAAGTCAGTACATAAAGGAGGGGCATCCGACCGCGGTGCTCAATCAAATAGGCCAACAGATCATTGCTCGCGCGGTCGGCAGCATGCAGGTCTTCCAAAATGATGATAACAGGACCTGCCAGCGAAAGTTGGCAAAAAAACCGATGCACCTGGGCAAAGAGATCTCCTTTTGTGGCCCGTTTGTCTCCATGGGCTAACGGTTGCGTACTCCCGGCGAAACCTGGTATTAGGAATCCCAATTCATTGGGGAGAATATTTTTCAATCCAGATTGATGGCTGAGTATCTCTTCGAACAAATCAATGAAGGGTTCGTATAGCCTATTCCCCCGGTCAGAATGGGTGCATCCCATAAAGACATTTAATCTTTTTTCCCGGGCTTGCAGGCGTAATTCCTCAACCAAGCGGGTTTTACCCAGACCTGCTCCTCCGCATAGGACCATGCTTCCACCCATCCCTTTGCTTAAGTCTTCAAGGCTCTGATCTATAGCGGCACAGGCTTCAGCCCGTCCGATAAGGGGGGAGGAGGAACTAGAACCGGAAGTTCCATTAGAACTTGCTTCCTTCTTTTCCCGGAGTTTTCCTTCGGCCACATCATCCAGGATTTTCCTGGTATTTGGTGAAGGACTAATGCCCAGTTCATCCCGAAGGGTCTGTCTGCAAACTTCATATTGATGAAATGCGCGGGTCGGCTGCTCCATCTTGACAAAAATTCGCATCAACTGACCATGGGCGGTTTCCAATGTAGGCTCTTTATCCAAGGCAAGACGCATCAATTCAGCAGCTTCAGAGAGCTTGCCTTGATTTTCATAGGCTTCTGCCAAGGCGGAAAGCACATCCAGGTAAAGTTGACGATAATGCTCCCGAGGAAAGGAAGCCCAATCCGAATAGCGGTCCATGGGAAGAAAGTCACCGGAATAATATGACAAAGCATTTTCCAGTTCAGCTGTATTTTTATCCCTTAGTCCTATTCGAGCTGATTGGGTGAAAAGTGCTGTATCAGTAACCAATCCCCCTGGAGGAGAGACCTTTATAAGTTCATCGGTAATCCCAATCCAATTTCCCGCATCTTTATGGTGTTTTGCAAAGGCTTTTCGGATATGGTAAAGGGCTTTATACAATTGTGCATTGGCTGCATCCGCTTCCAATTCAGGCCATAAAATATCTACGGCATGATCCCTTACCATCTGATATTGCCGTTGGTGTGCCAGCAGCTTAAGTAAGGACCTGGCTTTTCTGCCCTTGATGGCCGAACTGGAAAGCATTTGTCCCTCAATATGAACTGCAAACCCACCAAGGAGTTTTATTTTTAAGGTAGGAGATAAAAGTGCTGCTGGTGAAGTCATGACCCGATCTTTTTGTTGAATTCAACCTTAGGATGAAGACGATGATAATCAACCAATTAACCCAATGTAACAAAAAATTGGCTCATTGTCAATCCAGCGAAGTTTAGCCATTTTAACGTAAGGGAACCGATTATCGGGAACAGCGGGACCTGGAACCCGCCTAAAAGGTGAGCTCTCTACTTTCAACCGACTCCATCCCCAAGCTCACCAGTTCTTTTTCCATTTCGGCAAATTTTTCATCATCCAATGCCCGGGTGGCATCGGAAATTAACGTAACCTCAAACCCTTCTTGCAGGGCATCTTTTAGGGTAAAATAAACACATACATCCGCCGCCAATCCACAGCAATAAATGACAGGATCGCCCTTTTCTTTCAAGTATCCTGTAAGTCCCGTACTTTTTTTATGGCCATTGTCATAAAACCCGCTGTAACTGTCAATATCCCGGTCCATACCTTTCCGAAAAATTGCTTCTATTGGATTTGCATTTAAATCGGGATGAAAGGCGGCACCTGACGTTCCTTGTACACAATGGTCTGGCCAGAGAATCTGATCCAAGCCTTGGTGCACGATCTCCTCAAAAGGTTTTTTTCCCTTATGATTGGAGGCAAAACTCATATGGTCTTGGGGGTGCCAGTCCTGAGTGGCCAAGACCAACTCAAACCGACCCATCAGGCCATTGATCACCGGTACGATTTCATCTCCACCAGGAACAGCCAATGATCCCCCCGGGATAAAATCATTTTGTACGTCAATAATTAACAGTGCATTCATTTCTTATATTTTCTTATCAAAATAGCGCGCTCTTCTTTCACTATTTGCCGTTCATTAATATAGGTAGCCGTAAGATCAATCCTCCAACTGTTCTAGTCTTTTCTTGAAAGTTTCAAAATCACTTTGGTCAAACAGTACCAGTCGGATTTTTTGGATGTTTTTTAAGTGAGGTATGGTTTTCTTGATAGTGTCCAGGGCTATCCCGGCAGCGGCTTTGATGGGATAACCAAAGGCTCCTGTAGAAATCGAAGGGAAGGCAATAGAAGTAAGTTTATACTCATCAGCCAGGAGCAATGCATTTCGGTAGCAGTCAGCCAACAGGGAATCGGAAGGTTGGTCCACTCCATACACCGGACCCAGACAATGGATGACATGGCCGTTGGGCAATCGGTGGCCGCTGGAAATAACCGCTTCCCCAGGGTTTATGGGTGCCATGGGTTTACATTCCTTCGCCAGCGCCGGCCCAGCGGCACGGTGAATGGCACCAGCCACTCCGCCACCGGTTTCCAATTGCGCATTGGCTGCATTGACGATAACCGAAACATCCGGCTGTTGGGTAATATCACCCTGTACCAGTTCAACTTGAATATTTTGGATGGTTTGTATGGTTTGATGTGCCATGCTTTAAGATAATCAATAATTCACTTCCTGCAAAGCATTGTGGATCAAGGGTTGCCATATTTCAATTTAGCCAAAACCGGCCAATGGTCCGCAATGAATACAGCGTCTTGAATGATTTTATCTACCTGGTAGCTGTTAACGTTAAAGCCAGGATCTACAAAAATATAATCCACCGCATTAGGAGGCCGGAGCTGCCAGTTTTCTTCAAATCCATTACCGGTAGCTCCGGCAGAAATCACCTTTTCCGCTGCAAATTCAGCACTTTCCATCTGCAATCGTTGGCTCATCGTCTCGATCAGATATACATAGGGCTCTTTTCCATATCGGGGATGTTCTTTGCGGATGTTAAAATCTCCGGTAGCTAAAAGCGGTGCTTCACCTGCAATCTCTTCCATCTTTTCGACCAGTAAGTCCACGCTCTTAAAACGGGCTTCCGTGCCTCTGTTGTCAAAGTGGGTATTAAAATGAAAAATAACCTTTCCGTTTTCCTGATCTTTGAGTTTAGCCCAGGTTACTATCCGGGGAAGCTGCGCATCCCAACCTATACTACCAGGCTCCTCAGGGGTATCTGAAAGCCAAAAGGTCCCGGATTCCAGTAAATGAAACCGATCTTTACGATAGAAAATGGGATTGTATTCTCCTCCCTTCAGCCCGTCTTTGCGCCCCCTACCGACGAAATCATGATTCGGCATTATGCTTTTCAAATCGAGTAACTGCCGGTGCGTTACTTCCTGAAAACCCAGCAGATGGGGAGCAGATTCGGCAATGAAGTCTGCAACTATCGGCAGGCGATTTTCCCATTTATTCTTTCCATCTTTCGGATTATCATAGCGAATATTTAGGTTAACGATGATTAATTCCGCTGGTACCTGGATTTTCGGAGTCGAAATCCCGAAAATCGAAACGTAGCTTGTCAGAAGCAATACGAATAAATAGCTCATGCAAGTTAAGGTACAAAATTCCCAGAGGATTAGAAACCTTGCAAATGAATCTCCTGCCACTTTGAATTTCCCAAACCATGCTTACTTCTTTTAAACAAGCAATAGGGAGAGGCCAGTATTGATCCAACTAAATCAATTCATTTTTGCTTTCAGTAACCGGCTTCATACAAGCTATCAGATCACGTACACTGACTGTGGCGATTCCGGAAGTAATATCGGACATGGCATAAGGCACAACCAGAATATTATTATGAATCAACGCTCCACAGGAATACACTACGTTGGGAACATAGCCCTCACGTTCCTCTTCATTGGGTGTGAGCAGGGGTTCTTCCAGGCGGGCAATGACTTTGGTCGGATCTTCCAGATCAAGCAATATGGCTCCGATGAAGTATTGTCTCATGGCGCCTACCCCATGGGTGAGCACTAGCCAACCTTCGTTGATCTCCAGCGGGGAACCACAGTTTCCAATCTGAAAGAATTCCCAGGGCAAGGATGGCTCCTGAAGGAGTATCGCTTCATCCCAGAAATGCAGGTGGTCAGAAAACATGATGTAATTGTTTTCTCCATCTACACGAGACAGCATGGCGTACCTTCCATTTATTTTCCGCGGAAATAGGGCCATCCCCTTATTTTGAACGGCTTTACCGTTTAAGGTAATGATGTCAAAATTAACAAAGTCTTTTGTCTTCAATAATTGAGGTAGAATAGAAACCCCGTTGTAAGCGGTATAGGTCGCATAATAAGTAACGGTGCCGCCATCATCGAAAAACTTCACAAATCGGGCATCCTCAATTCCCCGGCTTTCATTCGCTGATATGGGAAAAATGACGTGTTCGGATATATCATGGTTTTTGTCAAACCTGATAAAATAATTGGAATCCGCCAGCCAGTTTATATTTTTGATGGCCTCAGTATCGAATGCCTCTTCGGTATCCATCTGAACGGCGGCTACTTGACTTTCTAATTCATTGATGGAGAAGGAGTCAGCCAAATTTTCAAAAACACGGACACTTGTTTCGTTCCAGGCATTCATACTTTTCAACTTGAGCTCAAATAAATGACGGTCATAGGACTGATCATGCCTGATTCTAGGGGTATCAACAAATTCACTTACCGGATTGATCAAAAAAGTACGATCGGCCTTTATAATACCACTCCGGAATACAATGGAAGATATGTGTCCTTCGCCAGTAGCCCTGAGGCTCATGATAAATCGGATACTTCCATCAGGTAGGTCGTCCTGGTTGGGGTGGGGGACAATTGATGGATTGAAAAGGGCCGCTGATTCGACAGAGTACTCCATGGTAAAAAAGGCTCCTATCAAAAGCTCTTTGGTAGGGCTTACTGTTGTTTCCGGAGCGATATATTGCGACACTCTTGAAAAATTACGCTTAAAAATATCATCTATATTCTTGTGACGTCCGACAAAATGGAGGTATATATGGTGTAATATATCTTCGGCATTCGCTTCCGTCAGTTGGAGTACCCGCCCAATTATTTTCGGTATACGCGCGATGTCGGTAACATGGGCCCGAGTAATTACCCGAGACGAGTTTCTAACTATTTTAATTCTGGTTCTTTTAACCAACGGTTTTCTAATTGCCTTGTCGTACATGTTTTCCAGGTTCCTTTTTGCTACAGCCATTTATTAAAAAATAATTTTCATAATTCTCATTCGTTCTCGTAATGCGCTACCCATTCAAAATTTGGTGATAAACCTGAAGGTAACTTTCGGTCATCTTTTCCCTGCTGAATTTAGAAAGTGCCTCTTTTCTACAGCTTTTTCTATCGATAGATGCAATATTGCCCACTGCAGTAACCGCTTCTTCGATGGTATTGACCAAAAACCCGGTTTTCCCATCCACAATCAATTCCGCCATGGAGCCTAAATTAAATGCTATGACAGGGGTACCGCACATCATCGATTCTGCCACACTCAAACCGAAAGGTTCTTTAAAACTAATCGGATGAAGTAAGGCATAGGCTTCTCCCAATAATTGGTCCCTTTCCTTTGGGCCCGAATTACCTACAAAGACAATATCATCGTCATTAATGAAGGGTTTTACCTTCTCGTTAAAGTAATCCTGATCCTGAACCAACCCGGAAATGATCAACTTTCTGCCCGATTGCTTGGCAATCTGTATGGATTCGTAGGTACCCTTCTCGGGGTGAATTCTGCCAAAAAACAATAAATAATCGGTGCCATTTTTCCGGAATGTAAATTCATCCGGATGGATGCCATTGTAAACCGTCGCGATGTAGTCAAGATCCGGATGGCGGTCGGAGTTGCTGATAGAAACATAAAAATTGTCTGGATTGTAATTTCTGTAGACCGGAAGAATTCTTGCCGAAGAAAACCCATGGATGGTGGTAATCATGGGTGGTTTTATCAGACGGGAGTAGCTAAGCGGGAGAAAGTCAAAGTGATTATGAATTAAATCAAAATTGCCTGCTTGCTCCATCAAATTACTAATATGAAGGCTTTCCCAAACTTTTGGGTCAATAGCTGGATTTTCCGCATAGCCCTTATCGGTAACATGCGCCAATTTTCCGGTGGTTATGGAATTTCCGGTGGCAAATAAAGTGACATCAATACCTTTTTCTACCAGCCCTTCCACGAGATTAGAAGCCACCTGTTCCCAAGGCCCGTATTTTACGGGTGGGGTTCTCCATGCAATGGGGGATAAAACCGCTACTTTCATAATTTCGAATAAAGCTACTATTTAAAAAGTGGTTTTTTAAAGGGTTTCCCAGCAGTTGAAGGCCATCAGTGCCTTCAAAACGTAGAAAAGTGAACAGGGTAATTTTTTCTCCCACATCTCACTGGCAGTCGATCCTACTCGGTGGATTAAGATAAGCAATCCATTAACAAACGGACAAAATCTACCTGAAAACAAACACCTCTTTCAACACCATCCTACGGCCGTTTCTTTCCAATTAAATAACAACAAAAAATAATACGATCCCTTCTATCATTTTTAAAGTCCCGCCAAGGTACGCCTTACTTTTAGAAAGGATAGGATTACTGTAATTATTATTTTACTACTTTCCGCAAGGACTCCGGTATAAAATCCTTTTCTTCAAATTCTTCAAAGGCCTGCAAAACAATCAAATAGGAAATTAAATAGGCCAGCGAGCTTTCTGCTCCCTGATTCCGATTAACACCATAGCTTTCAAAGCCATCGCAACAGCCTTTCGTCTCAAAATCGAACAAACTCATCCGCAAGTCATTCTCACCCAGAAACCACATAAAACACGAAAACAACTTTGTCAGGTATTCCTTGTTTTTGGTAAGGTGAAATGCTTGTTGGTACATTAGAATCATGGCAAGTGCATCGATGGGTTGCTGTGCAAATAGAGAACGTTCCCCTTCTTTTTCGTACCAATTTTCATTACCAATGATTGATAAATAGCCATCTTTAAGCGTGACACTCGTAAGGAAGTTCATGCTTTCCAACGCTACTTCGGTAATGCGATCCTCATTAAGTATTTCTGCTGCATTCAAAAGGGCGAGCGGCAACATGCCATTGTCATAGGCAAGCAAGGCCTCAAACCACTTCCAATCCTCAGAACTGTTGGCCTCATAATGCCTGACCAGTTTCCAGGCAAGGTTTCTTAGACGCTCAGACATGGAATCATCTCCAGGATTGGCTTTTAGGTAGTAACTTATTCCCAACATGGTGTTGGCTATCGCTCTGATAGATTGAAGTTTTTCGAAATTGGGGGCCGCATCAAAGAAAACAAGCTTTCCAGTTTGGTAGTAGGCATCATTGGGCGCATTGCCTAAAAGGTACCCCAGTGCCCAGATGGTCCTTCCAAAGGAATCTTCCGAACCTACTTCATCCAGGAATTGCCGGCTGAAACTGAGGAAATTACGGAAAGTACCGTCTTCATTTTGCATGTAATGAATGTAACTCAGGTAAATAGGTGCCAAGGCTAACGCTTGTTTATCCTTTGTCTGTTTATAGTCCATTAGTACCATCAGCAAGGCCCTGGCATTATCATCCAGGCAGTAGCCTTCTTTCAGATTCGGGATGCCAAACTTGGCGTGCTGGATAATTCCCGTATCATCTGTAAGCCTTTTGATATGATCCAGGGAAAAGGGGGGTAGCAAAAGAGGGTCTATTAAGGTATCCTCGGGGGATAAAACGTGTGGACTTGCCGCGGATACTTCTTTGGCAAGCGCGACGTATTTATCTCCGGATTTTGACCAGGTGATGGTTTTTCCATAATCCCGCGCCTTTTTCCGGATCTCTTTCAGTGCTTTGGGATCATCCAACAGTTCCATCAGAATGCCTGATAGTTGCTCCGAATCATTAAAGTTAAACAACCGGCCCCTTCCTTCATCCAATAGCTCGGTGGCATGCCAATAGGGCGTAGAAATAACGGCCGAACCTACTCCTACGGCATAGGAAAGGGTGCCGCTCGTAATCTGGGCCTCATTTAAGTATGGAGTAATGTATAAATCTGAGGCTGACAGGTATTTGAATAACTCATTTTGAGCAATGAACTCATTCAGAAAAATAACGTGGTCTCTCAGGTTCAGGTTTTTAACTAATAAATGAAGGTAGTTTCGGTATTCTTCGCCTGAGTGATGGAGCACATTTGGGTGGGTTTTTCCAAGTACCATGTAGACCACTTCGGGATGCTTCTCGATGACTTTAGGCAGTGCTTTTATGACGGTTTCAATCCCCTTATTCCGACTGATGATCCCAAAAGTGAGTAAAAACTTCTTTTTTTCAAGCTTTAGTTCCTTTTTAGATTGTTTTTGATCAAATTGAATTTCCGGTACTCCGTGTTCAATAAGTGCTATTTTATCCTTGTCCACTTCGTAAATGGTGGTGAGAAACTCGACTGCCTTATGACTCATCACCACCACTTTATAAGCCATTCTGCAAATCTGTTCTAATACGGCCTTTTCATTATAGGAGGGTTTCTCCAGAATGGTGTGGAGGGTGACGATAAGGGGTATTTCAAGGCGGTGAAGCATGGGAAGGATGTACATCCCGTTCTGCCCGCCAAAAATCCCGAATTCATGTTCCAAGATACATACATCTGCGCCGCTAAGATTGATGAACTTGACCGCTTTCAAATAGTCGCGTTGGTGTTCCTGCCGGATAATTGCTTTTACTTCCTCCGGATAGTTGTAATCAAGATCGTGGTCGCTCATAGCTACCACAAATCCTTCAACCGATTGGTGCTCCCTACCCTCTTCCGAAAAACCAGGTTTGGTTACCATTGATTGGTAAAGGTTCTGAGTAAAAATACCAATTCCG
Source organism: Cyclobacterium salsum (assembly GCF_010119245.1). GTDB lineage: Bacteria > Bacteroidota > Bacteroidia > Cytophagales > Cyclobacteriaceae > Cyclobacterium > Cyclobacterium salsum. The sequence goes on along the minus strand of NZ_WNKG01000007.1, from coordinate 338,382 downwards.
CACTCGCGGGGGGGATAGGTGCCGATATATACAATTTTCATAGCTTTAGACACTGCAAATATCAGGCCCCCTTGCTGATGAAGGAAATATGCAACCCTTTTTAGTGATGGAGCAAAAAATCTTTTACCAATTCACTGTAGGCCTGGCTATGCCGTTTTGGATCTTCTTTTAGGGTGATTTCTACTACCAAGTCAGCAATTTCTGTGTCCATTCCGTATGAACAAATTTCCCGGTGGGGATTATGATGTGGTTGATCTCGAATCAGATAGCGGTGCTGAAGGCGTAGCTTCGAGCGTTGTGCACTTTCCTTAAACAGGTTCATTTCTCTAGGCGGCAGAATCAGCCAAAATAGCCCATCCTTTCGCAATAACTGCTCCACCCCCTTCAACAGGTCTTTTTGCGAAAGTTGTTCATTGTGCAAGGCGACATTTCTACCTGGGTTTACCGACTTGAGGTGATTCGAAAAATAGGGGGGATTACTTACGATCAAGTCGTATTTTTGGTCGCTATTTTGAGAAAAATGCTGAAAAGAATCGTTGAAAATTGCCACCCTATGCTTCCAGGGACTTTCCTGGATATTTTCTGAAGCCTGGGAAAAAGCCTCCCGCTCTAATTCGACCCCATGTACCCGGGCAATAGGATACCGCTGTGCCAGCATCAATCCGATAACCCCCGTACCCATTCCGATATCCAGGATCATTTCTGGATGGCTCTGACGGGCCAGGGCACCTAGCAGAACCGCATCGGTACTCAGCTTCATGGCACAGCGGTCCTGTCGGATCGAAAATTGTTTAAATTTGAAATAATGATTCCCCATCGTTAAAATAAGCCCTGCTTTCCGTCGGCTTCGTATCCCTCATCGGTTTTCAGGGCAGCACCGGAAGCTGCTTCAACGGCCAATTGGTCACACCGCTCGTTTTCCAAATTGCCATCATGGCCCTTTACCCATTGGAAGCGAGGTTTGAACCGGGTATGGAGGGGGATGTATTTTTTCCAAAGATCCGGATTTTTCTTGTCTTTAAATCCCTTTTTTTGCCAACCCCATATCCAGCCCTTTTGGACTGCATCCACCACATATTTGCTGTCGGAATAGATCGTGACGGGCATCCCCGCTACCTTCAGCGCCTCCAACCCTTTGATGACCGCCATCAGTTCCATGCGGTTATTGGTAGTTCGGCGAAAACCTTCCGAAAGCTCTTTCCGCAGGTCTTTGTAAAGGAGTACCACTCCATATCCCCCGGGACCCGGGTTGCCCCTGGAGGAGCCGTCGGTATAAATTTTAATCATAGCTGGTCTTCAAGTCAAAAAACAAAAATACATTAAATATCAATAGGGCTGAAATTTTCCACGGTTTGAGGCAAAACTGCTCCGTCCTCCCCTCACCAGGTGGCAAAAGCAGGAATTTTCTAAAAAGCAGGCAATCAGATGCGGGAAGATTGGGTTTTCTGTAGTAAATTCAAAGCTGAAACAAAACGACCACCTATGCCTGCAAATGCTTTTTTCTCCTTCAAACAACTATTACCAGGAATGTTGATTGCCTTTTGTTTCTATTTTCACCCGGCAACATCTCAGGAAATGGGTTTTGAAGAATACGAGCCGGTATCCACGCTGGTAGTTCCTGAGAATCCGGTAATGCAGGCCAAATTTCCCTTTGTGGATATCCATAGCCACCAATGGAATGTAACTCAGGAATTGATCCACCGCCTCGTAAGGGAAATGGATGAACTGAATATGGCCACCATGGTCAACCTTAGTGGGAAGGGCTTTGCTCGCAGCCGTTCAGAAATCGACGCACAGGAATACCTCAATTCCATGATCCGCAGGTTTAATGGGGTAGCACCTGGTCGTTTTATCGTATTTACCAATTTAGGCTTTGATGGGTTTGGTGGGGAAGATTGGGTAAAAAATGCCGTGGCAGAGCTTGAAACGGATGTGAAAAATGGTGCCAATGGACTGAAAATTTACAAAAGCCTGGGGCTTTCTGTCAACGACATAAACGGCAATCGTGTACCAATCGATCATCCCGACCTGGATCCGATTTGGGCCAAATGTGGGGAACTGGGAATTCCTGTTCTGATCCATGCTGCAGACCCGGCCCCCTTTTGGGAGCCTATGGATGCCAGCAACGAGCGTTGGCTGGAACTGAAAATTAACCCCAACCGGAAAAGAGGCGCGGATAATCCGGCTCCTTTCGAACAAATCATCGCCGAGCAGCATCACATTTTCCGCAAGCATCCCGAAACCACCTTTATCAATGCCCACATGGGCTGGATGGCCAATGACCTGGCCAAAGCGGGAAAGCACCTGGAGGAATATCCCAATGTAAATTTTGGTATTGGAGCCGTCATTGCTGAATTTGGCCGGCAGCCCAGAATGGCCCGGGAATTTTTTATCCGCTATCAGGACCGGATTCTGTTTGGAAAAGATGCCTACAACAAGGAAGAATTTTACACCTATTTCCGGGTATTGGAAACCGCCGATGAGTATTTCCCCTATTACAAAAAATACCACGCCTTCTGGCGCATGTACGGACTGGACCTTCCGGACGAGGTGCTGAAAAAAGTGTATTATAAAAATGCCCTGCGCATCATCCCGAATATGGATGCCAGCCTTTTTCCGGAATAATTAATCGGGTTGGCAACCCTTATTCAACACCCTAAAATCGGCTTTTACTAGCGGTTTGCATCCGATGGATTTGAAAAGAATTTTTTAATTGTTTTGGAAAAATAAATCGATTGAACGTATATTTCGAGACCATTTTTCTTTAGTCTGTTTTTATCAACTTATTATAATCGTTTTTTACGCTTTCTTTTTTTTACCATGAAAAATTTCCCTTTTTCCACCTTTCTGGTTGGGGCATTGCTGTTTGTTTTTGGAGCTTCGTGTACGTCTGATCCTACACCAGAAAATAAGCCCTCCGCAGAAGTTTCATTTTCCATTGACCTTAACGAACCCATTCCATCTTCGGCTAATGGCCGAATTTCTTCCGAAAGACTTCAGGAGGTGGTATCTGTTTGGATGGCCATTGAAGATGAAAATGGCGTGCTTGAAGGTTTTCCAAAAAAGGTTGACGATTTCATCCTTGATGGGAATGAAGTACGATTCGAACTTTTTAACCTGCCAATAGGGCGCTACCAGCTCACCAGGTTATGGCTTGAAGATGCCAAGGGGGAAGCGATTTATGCGATTCCCCTGGAAGGATCTCCCCTTTCTTCGGCGGTACCAGATGCCCTTCCTATGCCATTTGAAGCTACAGAAAGTATTGAAAATAGTCTGTCCACAACATCTCTGTCCACAAAAGGCCATAGTCCGGAGGATTTTGGCTTGGACCAAGAAGAAGTGATATTTAGAGAGGAGCCTGCTTGTGATGGGAGGACATTTGAGGGACGGGTTCATTTGCTTTCTCAGAAAATGATTGAAGATTTTGGAGCCCTCTGTTATACCAAAATAATTGGAGATATTATGATTACAGACCATCAAGAAACTATTGACTTATCTCCACTAAATTCCATTCGGGAAATAGAAGGTGATCTTATTATCAGAAAAAACACCTATTTAACAAGCTTAAACGGACTGGAAAATCTTTCCAAAGTAGGCTGGTTGTTAATAGCTGAAAATGAAAGTTTAAACTCCCTTCAAGGTTTACAAAACCTCAGGGAGGTTAAATCAAGACTTTTCATTCAAAATAATCCCCAACTCAAATCTCTAAAAGGATTGGAAAATTTAACTATCGTGGGCGAGATGATACAAATTAGTTCCAATGAGAATCTTGAAGATTTTTGTGCTTTAAAAAACATAAATTCCGCCAATTCAAATAGGCAACCCAATGTCACTGGAAACGCAAATAATCCAGATTTGAACAACCTTTCTGATGAAAACTGTAGTAACTAACTGATATGCTTTTAGTATATTTATTGACCTGCTACTGTAGTTATTTTTCCTATTCCAAATTAAATTTTATTATGTTCGTTTTTTCACAGCGATCCTTTGAATAGGAAAGGCAGGCCTGAAGGGCCTGAACAACAATAACCGTGGGTGCAGCCCACGGCTTGCTGACCACCAAGTACTTCCAACCCCAGATGGGGTTGAACCTGAATGGCATGCCACGCAAGAATAAAACTTCCGGAGATTGGGTCATACGATCGATTTTTTCATTTTTGGGTTTACCTAAAAAAAGGCAGCTTTTTAAAACTGCCTTTTGTATTACTTCATAAAATCAACTAATCAATTTTAGGCTTCCGCCTCACTTTGCTCATAGGAATAGAAGGACTGATCCCTTCTGGCCAGCGAAGATTTACCACCACTAAGGAATTTGTCTACTTCTACAGCACACTCTCTTCCTTCTGCGATGGCCCATACGACCAGGGATTGTCCCCGGCGCATGTCTCCTGCGAGAAACACCTTGGGAACAGAGCTTTGGTAATTTTTGGATTTGGGGAGCCCGTTTTCCAATAGATCCACATCAAAAGCCTCTAAAAGACCAGATTTGGGACCAAGGTATCCAATCGCCAACAAAGCCAAATCACATGGCAAGGTTTTTTCGGTGCCCTCAATCTCGAAAAACTGCATCCTCCCGTTTTCCTCCTTCCACTCTATTTCTACAATCGACAGCCCTGTGACAATGCCCTTAGAATCCTTGGTAAATTCTTTGGTAAGAACCGACCAAACCCGCTCTGCACCTTCTTCGTGGGAGCTAGATGTCCTCATCGTCATAGGCCATTCCGGCCAGGGATTGAGGGTAGTCCTCGCTTGAGGTGGTTTGGGAAGTAATTCCAACTGGGTAACAGAAGCTGCGCCATGCCGGTTAGAGGTACCGATACAATCGCTTCCGGTATCCCCACCACCGATCACGATGACATGCTTATCCTTCGCACTAATCGGATTCTCATCCAATTCCCCTGCAATTACCTGATTTTGTCGCCCCAGGAATTCCATAGCAAAGTGAACCCCTTTGGCATCCCTGTTATTAATTTTCAGATCCCTGGGGTGTTGGGCTCCTGTGGACAAGACCACTGCATCGTAATTTTGAAGAATATTGTCGGCTTTGATGTTAAAGCCTACCTCGGTATCCTTACTAAATATGACCCCCTCTTCGTTCATCACATTTACCCGTCGGTCGATCACCCATTTCTCTAGCTTAAAATCGGGAATGCCGTAACGCAGTAAGCCCCCTACTTCCTTGTCTTTTTCAAAAAGGGTCACCTCGTGACCTGCCTGGTTCAACTGGTCAGCCGCTGCAAGGCCTGCCGGACCGGAGCCAATAACGGCTACTTTTTTACCTGTTCGGTGAGTCGGAATCTTTGGCTTGACCAAATCAAGCTCAAAGGCTTTTTCGGCGATACTCTTTTCGATCAATTCGATCGCTACCGGGTCTTTGTTGATGCCTAACACACAGCTCGCTTCGCAGGGAGCCGGACAAATCCTTCCGGTGAACTCGGGGAAATTATTGGTGCCCCGCAAGATGTTGTAAGCCAATTCCCATTCTTTTTGGTAAACGGCATCGTTGAAATCGGGGATGACATTTCCCAGGGGACAGCCGTTGTGACAAAAGGGTATCCCACAGTCCATACAACGGGCTGCCTGCTGGTTCAGCACTTTGGGATCCAAAGGCTTGTGTATTTCCTTGTAATCGTTTTTCCTATCTTCAGGCGACCGTGAGCGTTCCAGCTCTCTTTTATATTTTAAGAATCCTTCCTTATCCGGCATATTACACTAAAGTTTTTGATTTTTCCAACGCTCTTTTTCTCAATACTTCCTTGTAGTCTCTTGGAATAACCTTTATAAAACGCTCTTTGTTTTCTTCCCAGTTTTCCAGAATGGTACTTCCAATATTGCTGGAAGTATACTCCAGGTGATCCTGAATGGAACTCTTAATGGTAGCAAAGTCGTCTTCGTTCAATGGATCAATATCCACCATTTCTTTGTTGATGTTGCCTACATTTTCCTTGAATATGTAGGCAATTCCACCACTCATACCGGCGGCAAAATTTCTACCTATTTCCCCCAGGATAACGGCCAAACCACCCGTCATATACTCGCATCCATGATCTCCAATACCTTCAACCACCGCTTCAACACCGGAGTTCCTGACACAGAAGCGTTCGCCAGCTTTCCCTTTGATAAAGGACTTTCCGGAAGTGGCTCCATAGAAGGCCACGTTGCCGATGATGATATTGTCTTCGGCGACAAAATTGGCGTTTCGGTTCGGGTATACAATCAGTTTTCCACCCGATAGTCCTTTTCCAAAATAATCATTGCCTTCACCTTCCAGTTCGAAGGTAATGCCTTTTGCCAGAAAGCCACCGAACGTTTGACCGGCAGAGCCTTTGAATTTAAAATGAATGGTATTATCCGGCAATCCGGGACTTCCGAAAAACTTGGATACCTCATTTGAAAGCATGGCCCCAACGGTTCTATCCACGTTTTTGATTTCGAAACTTCCTCTGACAGGGTTTGCCTGCTCTAAAGCGGGGGTAGCTACTTCTATTAGCTTCCTGTCCAGTACTTTTTTCAGCCTGAAGTCCTGATCGATTTGCTTGTAAATGCCGACGTGATCCGGCACTTCCACTTTATGGAAAATCGGACTCAGGTCCAGTTTATCCCACTTCCAATGGTTCATTTGCCCATTGGCAGCTTTCAACACATCGCTCTGTCCCACCATTTCATTTACGGTACGGAAACCAAGCGAAGCCATGATTTCCCGTAAATCTTCGGCAAGGAACCGGAAGAAGTTAACCACATGATCCGGATCTCCCGTAAATAGCTTTCTGAGTTCGGGATTTTGGGTGGCAATACCTACCGGGCAGGTGTTGAGGTGGCATTTTCTCATCATAATGCATCCCTCCACTACCAAGGCACCCGTAGAAATCCCCCATTCTTCCGCTCCAAGCAGGGCGGCAATGGCCAGATCCCGTCCTGTACGTAACTGTCCATCCGTTTGAAGGGTCACCCTACTGCGGAGATTGTTTTTTACCAGCGTTTGATGCGCTTCCGAAAGGCCCAACTCCCAGGGCAATCCTGCATGCCGGATCGAACTCAGGGGAGATGCGCCTGTACCGCCATCAGCACCGGAAATCAGAATTACATCCGACTGTGCTTTGGCAACACCTGCCGCTACCGTACCAACGCCAGCCTGTGAAACAAGCTTCACGTTGATCCTTGCTTTTCGGTTGGCATTTTTGAGATCGTATATGAGCTGCGCCAAATCCTCAATGGAGTAAATATCGTGATGAGGAGGAGGCGATATCAAGCCTACGCCAGGGGTGGAATGCCGAACCTTACCAATCCAATCATCTACTTTATGGCCCGGAAGCTGTCCTCCTTCTCCGGGCTTGGCACCCTGGGCCATTTTGATCTGCAACTCATCCGCATTGGAAAGGTAATTACTGGTGACACCGAATCGGCCGGAGGCTACCTGCTTGATTGCAGACCGCTCCCAATCGCCATTGGGCTTCTTCTCAAAACGGATTTCGTCTTCTCCCCCTTCTCCACTATTGCTTTTGGCACCCATACGGTTCATGGCAATGGCCAGGGTAGAGTGGGCCTCATGTGAAATGGACCCGAAGGACATGGCCCCTGTGGCAAAGCGCTTCAGGATGTTTTCCACCGGCTCGACTTCATCAAGGGGAATGGAAATCCTTTTCTTAAACTCAAGGAGACCACGCAACGTCAGGGCATCCTTGGTTTGGTCATTTATTTTTTGTGCAAATTTTTTGTACAACTGATAATCTCCCAGACGAGTAGATTTTTGCAGCAGGTGGATCGTTTCGGGATTAAACAAATGCTTTTCTCCCCTTCGTTTCCACTGGTAAATACCTCCTGCTTCCAATAAGGGGCTTTCTGTCTCGTAGGCGGCGTGATGCCGGACCAGCACCTCATCTGCCAATTCATCGAAAGAAACGCCACTGATCCGGCTGACCGTGCCTTTGAAACACCTTTCGATGACCTCAGGTCCCAGCCCTATGGCTTCAAAAATCTGAGCGCTCTGGTAGGACTGCAGGGTACTGATACCCATTTTGGACAATACCTTAAGCAACCCTTTCCCGATAGCTTCCTTATAATTCTCAAAGAGTTTTTTCTGCGGGATCTTTTTGGAAAGCATCTCATTCTCGTTGAGGTAGAGTAGCGTTTCCAAGGCCAGATAGGGATTTATGGCGCTGGCACCATATCCTATCACGGTGGCAAAGTGGTGGGTTTCACGGATATCTCCTGCCTCCACGACTATTCCGGCTTTGGTCCGTATTTTTTGGTTGACCAAATGGTGATGAACCGCTCCCACCGCCAGAAGCGACGGGATGGGCGCGGTTTCCTGCTTACAATCCCTATCGGAAATAATTAATATATTTTTACCCGCCGCAATAGCATCTTCTGCCTCTTGACACAGGCGATTCAATGCTTCTAACAATCGCCCCGGCTTGTGATCGGCAGTGAAGTGTGCCTGTAAGGTAGCGGCGCGATAGCCCCTTTCCTCGAGGCTTCTGAGTTTCTCCAGGTCTTCGTTAACCAATACAGGCTGAGAAATATGAATCTGCCGGGTATGCTGCGGACTCTCCTCCAGAATATTATGGCTTTCACCGATCCTGGTGAAAAGCGACATCACCAGTCGTTCCCGAATAGGATCGATCGGCGGATTACTCACCTGTGCAAATAGTTGCTTGAAATAATTGGCTATATGCTGACTTTGCTTCGAAAGTACGGCCAGAGGTGTATCAGCACCCATAGAGCCGATAGGTTCATAGGCTGTATCTGCCATGGGGGCTAACAATACTTTCAAATCCTCCTGGCTATATCCGAAGATGGTTTGTCTTTTCCGAATATTTTCGGTGGTATAGGGCAGGGAAAGTGCTTTCGGGGACGGGATCAAGCGGAGCTTTAGCCGTTCCTTCCGTATCCAGGCATCGTAGGGCTTTTTGTTGCAAACTTCTGCTTTTACCTCCTCATCGAAGGCAACTTTTCCCTTAGCAAGGTCCGCCAATAACATCCTGCCCGGGCTGATCCTCCCTTTTTCCACAATGGTAGCATCGCGAATCGGCAGGGCTCCCGCCTCAGAGGAAAGAATCAGGCGATCATCGGAAGTAACAAAATACCTCAGGGGACGCAATCCATTCCGGTCCAGGGTGGCTCCCAAAGATTTTCCATCGGTAAAAAGCAGTGCCGCCGGACCATCCCAGGGCTCCACCAGGGAAGCATGGAATTTGTAGAAGGCCTTTTTCTTCTTGTCCATGGTCTTATTGTCTTGCCAGGCTTCTGGCACCAGCATCATCATGACGTGCGGAAGACTTCGTCCACTGAGTGCCAGTAGTTCCACCATGGCATCCAAATTGGCAGAATCGGAATGCTTGGCATTGGTGATCGGCATCAGCATCTGAAGTTCTTCGTCCGTGAACAGTGCTGTTTTCATCAGCGTCTCCTTGGACCTCATTTTGTTCAGGTTGCCGCGAATGGTATTGATTTCTCCGTTATGGGAGAGAAAACGAAAGGGTTGTGCCAACCTCCAGTTAGGAAAGGTATTCGTAGAGAACCTGGAATGTACCAGGGCTATGGCAGAAGTAAGCCGGTTGTTTTGCAGGTCCTTGTAAAACGTAAGCACCTGGTCGGTTCTCAATTGTCCTTTGTAGATTACTGTCTGCCCACTAAAACTGGCAAAGTAGAAAGCATCATTGACACCGGGAATGGAAGCATTAATGTCGCGGGTGGCGAAATTTCGTAGCACGTACAATTTCCTTTCCAGATCAATACCGGAAAGGCTGTCCTTATGCCGAACGAATACCTGCTCAATATTCGGCATCACTTCCAATGCTCCGGACCCTGGAACCGTTTCATCCGTGGGTACCGACCGGTAGCCCAATAGCTCAAAGCCCAATTCCTGAATGATATTATTAAGTTGTGCTTTACTTTTCTTATATAACTGTTTATTTCTGGGGAAGAAAACCATGCCTACGCCATAGCTTCCCTCTTCCGGCAATTCAAATCCAAGCCGTCGGGTAACTTCCTTCAGAAACGTATGGGGCAATTGGATCAGGATTCCGGCACCATCTCCGGTTTTGGGATCGCTCCCCCTTCCTCCCCTATGCTCCATATTGCTAAGCATCAGCAACGCATCACTTATCGTTTCATGGCTTTTTTGGCCTTTCACATTTACAACAGCCCCTATTCCGCAGGCATCATGCTCAAATTGTGAACGATATAATCCTTGATTCATTCTGTTATATTTATTAGTAACTGGTATTGAATTCAGTTTGAAAAATTCACAATAAATTTTTCAAATTTTAAATTCTAGACAATAAAGGTAAAACAAAAATGAAAGAATTGTTTGTAACGAAATGAAAAATTATGATTACAAGAATAAGAGATTACCTTTAAAAACGAACTGATGTAAGGTTTTTTTACGTTTATTTTGAATTTTATGGTTTAAATTTTCGCCTTCCTTTACAAAGGCTAATGCCTTATCGGGTATTTAAGTTCGTTTTTCGTAATTTTAAAACTACAAAAAAAAATCAGAAAATTAAACCCGTACCTATAAAAATTAAAATCTATCTTCCAATAGTCCGATTCGCCTGGAAATGAATCAGTCCGATTGATCTGGAATGTTTTTATCCTGGGGTTCGTCCAACACTACCTTTACTTTTTTGATTTTTCTGGTGTCAACGGCCATGATCGTAAATTCAAAATTTTCAAACCTGATTTTTGTTCCGTTTTTGGGCAGATTGGAATTTAATTCCAGTAGCAATCCCCCCAGGGATTCGCTTTCCCCTTTTACTTCATCAAAAAGCTGAATGTCTAGCTCCAATTTTTTGCAGAAATCATTCAACGATATTTTGCCTTCAAAAAGGTAGGTCCGCTCGTCGAGTTTTCGAAAAAGGTGTTCTTCCACATCGTCAAATTCATCGTTGATGTCTCCGATGATTTCCTCTATCAGGTCTTCCAGCGTCACCAGTCCGGAAGTCCCCCCATATTCATCCACCACGATGGCCATGTGAACCCGCTTGTTTTTAAAGTTTTTAAGTAGGTCGGCGAGCTTTTTGTTCTCAGGAATGAAATAACCCTTGCGAATCAGGTCCTGCCATTGAAAATGTTCGTCTTTCTCTATGTGATCCAGCAGGTCCTTTATGTAGAGGATTCCCCTGATTTGATCGATGGTATCTTCGTATACCGGAATTCGGGAATAGCCACTTTTATTGATCTTGTCCATTAATTCATGGAAATCCATTTCCACATCCACCGCCGTAAGGTCCATTCGTGAACGCATTACCTGCTTTACGGACAAGGTACCAAAATTAACGATGCCTTTCAGAATATCTCGTTCGTTATTACTGGTGTCCACCGAGGTGATTTCCAATGCCTGATGCAATTCATCTACCGAAATGGAATAGCCTTTCCTCTCGATCCGCTTTTCAATCACATTACTCATGGCCATCAAGGCATAGGAAAGCGGGCTCAGCAATAAGGAAAAATAGTAAAGAAAGGTGGAGGTCAACCTGGAAAAGGTAACCCTGGCCGAATTGGCGTATACTTTAGGAACAATCTCTCCAATGAATACGATGGCGAAAGTAACGCCGACGGTTTGAAACAAAATGATAATAATGCCGGAGGTATCCGTACCAAAGACCGTCCAGGTAAAAAAGGTGGTTAGGGTAACGATGCTGATATTGATCAGGTTGTTGAGAATCAAAATGGTACTCAACAGCTTCTGAGGATTTTCAATAAGCGCAATCACCTTCTCAGAACGGGAGTCGTCTGTTTGCTGAATTGATTCGATATCCTCGTGGTTCAGCGAAAAAAATGCTACTTCCGAACCGGATACCAAAGCGGATGATACCAAAAGTGCGAGGAATAGGATCGCGTTGGTCACCACATAAACCGGAGAAACAGCCAGGATATCTGCCAGCAACAGCAAACTCGGGTAGGGGTCGTCCATTAATGTAAGAAAATTATTTTTTGCAAAACTACGGAATTTTAACGGAACCCTTTCTCTTAAAATGGTAAATCGTCTGATCCATCTTCCTCATTTTCAAAGGATGGCTCCTGTGCCATTTGGTTGCCTCTGGCATTTTCGGTATTTCCGGAAGGTTGTGCCTGCCCGGACCCCGGACTATCCTGCCCCATGCTTTTGGAACCCAGCATGGTAAAACTCAACACCCGAATTTTCATTCGTTTCCGGTTATTCCCATGATCATCCTGCCAGGTATCCGATTTTATTTTACCTTCTACGTAAATCTGGCTTCCCTTTTTTAAATATTGCTCTGCTACTTTTGCCTGTCCGTCCCACAGTTCCAGGTCGTGCCATTCTGTGTTTTCGACCCGGTTTCCGGATCGATCCTTGTACGTTTCAGTGGTAGCCAACCGCAGATTGGCGACTACCTTATCTCCCTCCAGGTGCTTGACCTCCGGGTCAGCACCCAGATTTCCCAGTAGAATTACTTTATTTACTCCTGCCATGATTTGCTATTTTATATATTCGAGGTGGTTAGCGTTACCTATCTTAAATGTAATGATTTATTTTTTTTGATTCAAATACCTGACAATCAATTTGGGTTTTCCCATTTCTTCCAAAGCCTGTTCGTCTGCCAGCGTGTATCCGTTCTCGGTAGCCCACTTTTCTAACTGCGGTTTTTGCGCTGCTTTCAACTTGATCTCTACGAACGAAGCAAATATTCGCTGATGACTAAGAATGTGCTTCCAGGGTTTTTCTGCGTGGGGCTCAAAAACCGGTCCAAGGGATGCTAATTCCCGAAAAGCTGACAGGTTTTCAGGCTTTGGAGGAAAAATAGCTTCTTCACTGCTGAATTCTTCAAGTGGAAAGTCTACCAATCCTTGCCATATATCCTTTGCAGTTCGTTTACGCACGACAATCTGACCGGCGGCATGGATATAGTGATAGACAAAGTATCGTGGCCTAACCTTGGTTTTTTTCTCTTTTACAGGTAAGCTGTGTACCAGTTCACGTTTTGAGGCAAAACAGTCAGGCTGGAGTGGGCAGTTTGGGCAATCCGGATTTGTTGGGACGCACTGAAGCGCCCCAAATTCCATGATGGCCTGATTGTAGTCATCCGGATTGCTTTTTGGAATTAACCGGTTTGCCAGCAATTCGAACTCTTTCTTACCGGCAGGGGAGCCTATATCCGTACTAATCCCAAAAAACCGGGAAAGAACCCGGTAAACATTCCCATCTACCACTGCCACGGGCTCACGGAAGGCGAAGGAGGCGATAGCAGCCGCAGTATAGGGACCCACTCCCTTAAGCTTCAGGAGGTCTTTATAATTATTGGGAAATTTTCCTTCCCGCTCATTTACGATTCCCCTGGCGCAAGCATGCAGGTTACGGGCCCTGCTATAATAACCCAATCCTTGCCAACTCCGAAGGATTTCCGACTCTGGTGCTGCGGCCAATTGTGCCAAAGTGGGAAATTTATTTACAAAATCGTAAAAATAAGGTAAGCCCTGAGCTACCCGTGTCTGCTGAAGAATGATTTCGGACAACCAAATGATATATGGATCCCTTGTGCCTCTCCAAGGCAAATCGCGACGATTATGGGGATACCAACGGAGCAGTTTTTCAGTAAAATAGCTACTATTCAAAATTTATTTAAGTTAATTTTCGACCACTTATTTGACAAAACAAGCTAATTTTGTTCATTTTATTTTTTAATTGGAATGGTTATTGTAAATTTGCACTCCCAAAATTACTTGGTTAATAGGAGGTTAAGCCTCTAATGAATTACACAATAAAATTTTAAGACAGTGACTAAAGCAGAGGTAATCACAAAGATTTCGGAGAAGACAGGAATTCAGAAGGACGATGTTACACAGACCGTCGAGGCGTTCTTTAAGGTTGTAAAGGATTCAATGGCAGAGGGAGATAACATCTATGTCAGAGGTTTTGGCAGTTTTATTAACAAAAAAAGGGCTAAAAAAATTGCGAGAAACATTTCCAAAAACACAGCTATTGTGATTGACGAACATTATGTTCCCGCTTTTAAACCTTCAAAATCTTTTATCGAAAAAATCAAAAACAGCCAAAATGTGAAAGAGTTGGCTCCCCAGGACTAAGTTCGGGTAAATGTTAAAGATGAAGCGATCCCAAATTATTTTCGTTGTAGTAGGTTTATTACTGACTTATTTTCTTTACTCCTTACCCTTGGTGGTGGTTGAAAATGAGCAGGGAGATCTCGCTACAGGTGAAAGTGATTTGGGATCTGGTGTTAATCCGGAGGCAAATTCACATGGAAGTTCCCTGAATGCCACTGACCTGGAAATGATTGAAAATCTAATGGGTCAAATGGAAGGGGAACCTGATGACGAAAATTTTGTTATATTTGCTGATTCCATTGCCAGTGTTTATGAAAAGGGTGGAAAATTGGACAGTGCGGCTTATTACTATGGCTTAATTGCCGAAAAGGTTCCGGAACTCGAGAACTGGGAAAAAGCAGGCAACTTGTACTACGAAGCCTTTGGTTTTGCCATGGAAGATGACAAAACCAGACTAATGGCAGAAAAAGCCCGTTTGTATCTCGGAAAGGTATTGGAACAAAACCCGGAAAGGCTGGATCTGAAGACCAAAGTAGCCATGACCTACGTATCTTCGTCCAATCCCATGCAAGGGATTACCATGCTGAGGGATATATTGGAACAGGATCCGGATAACGAAGAGGCCCTGTTCAATATGGGTATTTTATCCATGCAAAGTGGTCAATACAAGCGTGCGGTGGAGCGATTCGAAAGGTTAGTGGCCAATCACCCTGAAAACATACAGGGACAGTTTTATCTGGGCGTAAGTTTATTTGAGTCGAATCAAAAGAACCAGGCCAAAAAGCAGTTGGAAGCCCTGCAGCAGAAAACGGATGATCCACAGATCCTATCAGGGATCGAGAATTATTTGGATAGATTATAATTTAAAATAAGTGTTAAACTTTAAACCATAAAATTATGCCTTGCGGTAAAAAAAGGAAGAGACATAAGATCGCTACGCACAAGCGTAAGAAAAGATTGAGAAAAAACAGACACAAAAAGAAGTAATTCGATAACTTCTTAAAACAAAAACGTTCTTTTATTTCATAATAGAGACACAATTTGAGTTCAGAATTATTAATTGATTCCTCTCAAAACGGTAGTCGCATTGCCTTGTTGAAAAACAAAAGCTTGATTGAGCTTCACTTAGAAGAAGAAGACAACAAGTTTAAAGTCGGAGATATCTATCTTGGCTCTGTAAAAAAAATCGTCAATGGGCTAAACGCCGCTTTTATAGACGTTGGTTTTGAAAAAGACGCATTTTTACATTATCAGGATCTTGGACCTAGGGTAAACAGCTTGAATAAGCTGGTTAAAGTTACCCGAAATAAGAGTCATCAGGGATTCAACCTGAAGGGCTTTGAAAATGAACCTGAAATAGACAAGCTGGGAAAAATTTCCCAGGTATTGTCTAAGAACAATCAGGTTTTGGTGCAAGTAGTGAAAGAACCGATTTCAACGAAAGGACCGCGACTGTCCTGTGAGCTCTCCCTTGCTGGTCGATACCTGGTTTTGGTGCCCTTTTCTGACACGGTGAACGTATCTAAAAAAATACGCAGTGCCGAGGAAAGAAGAAGGTTAGCCAGGCTTATCACGTCTATCAAACCCGTGAATTTTGGGGTGATCATCCGAACTGTGGCAGAAGGACAATCTGTCACCGAATTGGACAAAGATCTCAGAAACCTTCTGGAATCATGGGAAGAAGGCATGAAAAAGCTGCAAACAGCCAAGGTAAAAGACAAAATCATCGGAGAAATGAGTTTGGCCTCCTCGATTATCAGGGACCTACTCAACGAATCTTTCGACGCAATCACGGTAGAGGATGAAGTAATTTACGATCAGATGCGATCTTACATAAGATCGATTGCTCCAGAAAAAGAAAAAATTGTTAAGCTTTTCAACGGAAAAGCAAAGCTCTTTGAAAGTTTTGGTATCGAAAAACAGATCAAAAGCCTGTTTGGATCCGCCGTAAGTTTGCCCCAGGGCGGATACCTCATTATTGAGCACACCGAAGCCCTTCATGTGGTAGATGTGAACAGTGGAAACAAATCCAACCAGGAAAATGATCAGGAAAATACCGGCCTTAAAACCAATTTAGTAGCGGTAAAGGAAATTGCAAGACAATTAAGGCTACGCGATATGGGTGGCATCATTGTGATTGATTTCATTGACATGAAAAAAGCCGATAACAAACGGGCAATTTTCGAGGCGATGAAAGACGCAATGAGAGATGACCGATCAAAAAACACGGTGCTCCCACTCACAAAATTCGGACTGATGCAAATCACCCGACAACGCGTCCGACCCGAAATGAACATTGTCACCAAAGAAACCTGCCCATCCTGTAATGGAACTGGAAAAATCCAGGCTTCCATTTTGGTAGCAGACAAATTGGAAAAAGATTTAGACCATCTTGCAACACACCAAAACGAATCGAAGATTAAAATAGCCATGCACCCTTATTTATATGCCTACTTTACACATGGCATCTATTCCAAAAGGATTCAGTGGTTTTTTAACTATTACAAATGGATCAGTCTGATTAAAGATTCTTCATTACCGGTGACGGAGTACAAATTCCTGGATAGCACAGGAGAACCTATAGAAATTATCATAAAAAGCGAGTCTGAGTAAGACTCGCTTTTTTTTTTAGACGATACCACTATTTGGTGTTTTGGGATTGGGACCGTACTGATTGGCAGGTTTGCTGTCTTCTACTAAAAACACGATCAGCACGATAACCCCGATTACCGGAATCAAGCCAATCAGCACCCATAACCCTGACCTTCCTGTATCATGGAGTCTCCTCACAGCTACTGCTATACCCGGAATAAATATGGCTAAGCTGTAAATCATACTCAAAAATGAAAGATCGAGGAGGGTTCCCACGATTCCGATACCGAGACTGATCAGAATATTAAACAGCACAAAGTACCAATACTCGCTTCTCCTGGCCCTGCCATCAAATTGCGCGTATTTATTTTTTATCACATCCAGAAAATAATCAAAAGGCTGGGATTGGGCATTCATAAATAAGGGGTTTACGTTCGAAAATTTAACTGTGATTAAACTACCTATATATCTGCAAATTTCCAAAATTTGATGCCACTCAGCCCTGCCCATTCCTGTTTGAATTCGTAATCTGATAGATTCCCCTTAAGGTCAGGTGCCTGTCTATCAGATTAAATTGATCATGGAGATGGTCCATCACTGCTGAAAGCCCACCTGTGGCCACTACCTTGTAGCTTCGGTTGGTCTCCTCAGCAATGGCTGCCAGCATCCCCTTGACCAGGGCCGTATAGCCGTAAAAAATTCCTGCCTGTATGGAATGAACCGTATTCTTTCCCAATACAGAATCCGGTATTTCCAAGCTTACCTTGGGTAATTTGGCCGTTCCAGTGAAAAGTGCATCGATAGCCGTTTTGATTCCGGGGACGATGTTTACCCCAATGACCTGCCCCTGTTCATTCACGATGCTAAATGTCAGGGCAGTCCCAAAATCTACCACAATACAAGCTTCCCTAAAACACGCGTAAGCGGCGGTAATGTTAGCCATCAGATCAGTACCTATTTCGTGTGGGTTTACCGTTTTTACCGGGAGCCTTTCATAGCTGTTTCCGTCAATGAGATAAGGAGTCCTCCCAAAAAAGTTTTCACAACATTGCAAAAGTACGGGTGCTAAATCAGGAACCACCGTGCTCAACCCAATATCGGTAACGGATTCCAGCTTCCAATCATTCTCCAAAAAGAAGTGACCCAGCTTCTTTTCAAGCTGAAAAACCGTCAGGTTTTTATGGCTATCCACGCTAAGGGTGGGGCTCCAGGAATCAGCCCCCTCCCTATACAAACCAAAAATAATGGTCGAATTACCGGCATCGATGGATAAAAACATGGCAAATAGATTTGTTTGACCAAAGATAAAAATCGTGCGGCAATTGCCCTGCCCCATCCTCCGGTTAATTTTCCCAGAAAGGAGAACCGTATTGGCTAAAGTGGGCCCTTTTTATTAATTTCAACTCATGTATATCGTTAGAAAAGGAAAAAAAGAAGACTTACCAGAGGTCTTTGCCCTCATCCAGGAATTAGCCCTTTATGAAAAGGCACCCGAAGAGGTGACCAATACCGTACAACTAATGGAAAAGGATGGCTTTGGTCCGAACCCTGTCTTTGGTTTTTTTGTGATAGAAAAAGAAGGTAATGGCCCCATTATCGGAACAGCCATTTACTATTACCGCTACAGCACCTGGAAAGGAAAACGGCTTTACCTGGAAGATTACATCATCACCGCATCGGAGAGAGGAAAGGGCGCGGGTAAATTGCTATTTGAGGCAGTGCTGGCCAAATCGCTGGAAGAAGGTTGCACAGGCATGATGTGGCAGGTGCTGGATTGGAACGAACCAGCCATTAAATTTTACAAGAAATACGGTGCGAGTTTTGAGGAAGAATGGCTCAATTGCCATCTTCAGGCCGATGAGATCGTCGCGCTCATCGAAAATCAATGAGGGATTTCGAAAAGCGAAAACCTCTGGCAGTAATATTTTGTTAAGGAGTTATGAAAGGTTTCAGATTTACCAAATTTGTCCCACAGAAAGATCCCGATAAGAATACCTTTGATCAGCTATTGGACATTTTCCTTCAATTAGTCACCATGACCGGTGGAGATGTAGCCGAAGCACTCAGCTGGCTGACCAACCTGGACAAACGCTACCAGATGACCACTCCCGGTTACGGCATTGGTGATTTTATCGAGGATTTGAAAAGCAAGGGCTACCTGGACGAGAAGCAGGGAAAAGGGTCGATTAAAATTACCGGAAAAGCCGAACAGACCATTCGAAAAAGTGCGTTGGAGGAAATTTTCGGGAAGCTAAAAAAAGGAAAAGGCGGGCAGCACAAAACAACCCACACCGGGCCCGGAGAGGAAAGGGGTTCCGAAAGACGGCCCTTTCAATTTGGCGACAACCTGGATCAAATCGCACTTACCGATTCCCTGAGAAATGCGCAGGCAAACCACGGGTTTTCAGGTGACTATTTGTTGACTGAGGATGATTTGGAAGTGGTGGAAAGCGAGACCCGTACGCAGACCTCCACGGTTCTGATGATCGATATTTCCCATTCCATGATCCTCTATGGAGAGGACAGGATCACGCCTGCCAAAAAGGTAGCCATGGCCCTGGCAGAGCTGATCAAGACCCGCTACCCGAAAGACACCCTGGACGTAATCGTTTTTGGCAACGATGCCTGGCAGATAGCCATTAAAGACCTTCCCTACCTGCAAGTTGGGCCTTACCATACGAACACGGTAGCAGGTCTGGAACTGGCTATGGATCTGTTGAGGCGGAGAAAAAATCCCAATAAGCAGATCTTTATGATCACGGATGGAAAACCTACCTGTTTGAAGGTTGGCATTAAGTATTATAAAAATAGCTTCGGCATTGATAGCAAAATACTGAAGGAAACATTAAAACTGGCAGCGCAGTGTCGGCGATTGAAAATTCCTGTCACGACTTTTATGATCGCCTCCGACCCCTATCTCAAAGAATTTGTTAAAGAATTTACCACCGTCAATAACGGTAACGCCTACTACAGCAATCTCAAAGGCCTGGGTCATTTGATTTTCGAAGATTACAGAAGAAACCGAACGAAACGTTTTTAAAGCATGGAATACCAAAAAATGACCAACAAAGAACGATTGAAAATACAAACCCTGGGACAGTTAAAGGCCGTAGGCTACTCAGGGAAAACCATAAAAGAAGAATTAAGGCAAAATCTAATCCACAAAATACAACATAAGGAGAATGTTTTTGAAGGCATCTGGGGCTATGAAGATACCGTGATACCGGATATTGAACGAGCGATTCTCTCCGGTCACAATATCAACCTGCTTGGATTAAGGGGGCAGGCAAAAACCCGGATTGCCAGGATGATGACCCTCCTACTGGACGATTACGTTCCAGTGGTTAAAGGTGCAGAACTCAATGACGACCCGTTGCGGCCTATTTCTACTTTTGCCCGGGAATTGATTCAGGAAAAAGGGGACGATACCCCGGTAGTTTGGTGGGCTAAAGAGGACCGATACACGGAAAAACTTGCGACGCCGGATGTGTCAGTTGCCGATTTGATTGGGGATGTAGACCCCATTAAGGCCGCCACCATGAAACTCTCCTACAATGACGAACGAGTCATTCACTTTGGGTTAGTACCCCGATCTCATCGATCCATTTTTGTGATCAATGAATTGCCGGATTTACAGGCAAGGATTCAGGTGGCTCTTTTTAATATTCTGCAAGAGGGAGATATTCAGATCAGAGGCTTTAAGCTAAGGCTTCCGCTGGATATACAGTTTGTGTTTACCGCAAACCCAGAGGATTATACCAATCGGGGAAGCATCGTTACTCCACTTAAAGACCGGATCGAAAGTCAGATCATTACCCATTATCCCAAAAACATTGAAATCGGCAGAAAAATAACCCAACAGGAAGCCAAGTTAACCCATCGACCACTGGATAAAATCCACGTGCCGGAACTTATGAAAGACCTGATTGAGCAAATTGCCATAGAAGCCCGGGATAGCGAGTACGTGGATGAGAAAAGTGGCGTTTCGGCAAGGCTGACGATTTCCGCTTACGAAAACCTCATTTCTGCTGCCGAAAGGAGATTGTACCTGAATAATGAAAACCAGACCATGGTACGGATTGTGGATCTTATCGGTGTCATTCCCGCCATCACAGGAAAGGTAGAACTGGTCTATGAAGGAGAACAGGAGGGAGCCGGCCTGGTGGCGCACAACCTGATCGGAAAAGCCATTCGAAGTTTGTTTGTACAATACTTCCCTTCTCCCGAACAAAAGAAGAAAGAGAAGGAAGGAAATCCTTATGTATTGCCCCTGGCCTGGTTTGGAGAAGGAAATGAATTGGATATTTTGGCTTCCCATACGGACAAAACCTATAAATCCGACTTACACCAGGTACCTGGATTGGAGAAGATTGTTACGGAATTTGTAAAAGACTTGCCTGAAAAGGAAAAAGAATTCTTCATGGAATTTGCCCTGCACGGACTGGCAGAATACAGCCAGCTAAGCAAAAAGCTGCTGGATACAGGCATGCAATTCAAGGACCTTTTCAGCAGCATGTTTGATCTCGGAAATCCCGGATTGGAGGACGATGATGAGGAGGATCCCTTTGACAACTAATTGCTGAAAACAGATTGTCAATCCCCTCTCCTGTTTTCAGGAGGGGGAGAAAGGGAGAGGTAAATTCGGGATATCGTCCAGGATTTCCGGGCAGTATATTAATTTGGTTATTAGTAATACCTGCCTATCATGGGATGATCCACAATGGTTTTTTTCATTGCCAGTGGATCTATGGTGCCAGGTACTTTGTGGTACACCTTTCCTCCCGGTTCGATTAGCAAGGTTAGGGGAAGACTACCGTCCCAATCGTTTTTTACCACATCGATAATGGCATATTTATCATCGGTATCCACCAGGTAATTGGTTGTTGCCGAATACTTTTTTTGCAGGAATTTCAGGGCTTTGTCGGCAGATTCCGGATTGTCCAGTGAGACCGACACAAATTCAAAATCCCGGTTGCCATACATGCGTTGGATTTCAATAAATTCAGGATACTCCACAATACAGGGACCGCACCAGGTAGCCCAAAAATTCACTAATCGTAGCTGATCGCTGTCATTTTCCAGAAGGTTTTCTAACTCCTCCAAGCTGATAGTAGACAGGTCCACCGGCTTTTCTTTCCATTCTTCGTTCACCTTGAGGGTATACTCGTTTTTCCAGGCCCATTTGATGGAACAGCCAAAGGCGGGTGTCGTGGCTCGGTCGGCAGCCAGAGCCTCTCCCTGCAGGGTCTTTTCGATGGCATAGATGGCATCCTCTGCTTTTCCGGTCCCGGGCTTTTCGGAAGCATCTATCCGGCCCTGATAAGTCAGTTTTCGATCCTTATCAAAAATGAAAATATGAGGTGTCGCCGTAGGACCATAGGCAGTGGAAAAGTGATGCTCGTCCCCATCGTATAGATAGGGGAAATTATAATCCATTTCCTCAGCACGGATTTTCATACTTTCGAAGTCATCGTTCAGATCCGTGTAGCCCAATTCCTCCGGAAGAACGGCTATTGGCGAATTGGGAGAAATAGCAATGAACTGCACGCCCTGATCGCTGTATTCCTCCGCCAGATCAATAAACCGCTGTTCGTAGGCCTGGGCGGTAGGGCAGTGATTGCAGGTGAAGTTGATCACCAAAACTTCTTTGTCCTGGTAATCCGAAAGTTCGTGGTAGTGGCCATCTACCCCCGGCAATTTGAAATCAGGAGCACTGTCGCCTATTTCCAGGGTAGTAACGGGCTTTTCCGCCACCACTTTTGGATCCGGCGTAAAAAATTCCTCGGCGGCAACTGTTTCTTCCTTTTCCGAAGACTGATTGCGCTGTCCGCAGGCATAAACAAGTGACAGCAGGATAAAAGCAAAGGAAACTTTCACAAACAAGGTATTTAGTGCGTGCAAAGGGCTCATTTTGGAATGGATCTAATGTAACATACATGAAAACCAGGAATTGTCCAGTTGACTGAAATAAATATACAGAATAAAAGCGGCAGGTAAAACCTCCCGACTGCCAAGCCTGGGAAAATCAGGAAATCGGCAGCGCTTCAAAAATGGACATTAGGATCTACTTATGCCTGTCACAGGGGTTTAATGAAACAGCGACCTTTTAGAAAGCATCTTCCACACTAAAGGACCGGATGGTGAAAAATACGCTGCTCCCGTTGGTAAAATGGCGGGTTGGGGTCGCACGAACATATATGCACTTTCCGTTTTCATCTGCCAGGCGGACCATTTGATGGTCACCAAAATAGGCACTTTGCCTGACGGTACCAATCAGTGCCTGTCTAAGGCTTTTCTTGATTTTTATCTCTTCGGGACGGAAAAGGATTTTTACCTTATTCTGGAAATTTCGGGACCTTTCATCGGTGATAAAACCGAAGGAGGTATAAAACCCGTCATCAGTGGCCGTTGCCAACACCTGGTTTCTTCGACCAAAAAAATTGGCCACGTAGGGATTAACAGGGTTTTCGTATAATTTCTTTGGGCTATCCAGTTGCTGTAGGAAACCTTTGTGCAGAATGGCCACCCGATCAGCGGTAGAAAGGGCATCCCGGGTATCATGCGTTACAAACAAAGCGGTGATTCCCGCTTTTTTGATAATTTGACGGGTTTCTTCCCGGACCTGGTCCTTAAGGACCCCATCCAGGTTACTGAAGGGTTCATCCAGCAGCAGAATGGTCGGATTGGGAGCAATCGCTCTTGCGAGGGCCACACGTTGTTGCTGACCGCCTGAAAGCTGGTGTGGATATTTGGTGGGCTTTTCATTCAAACCCACCAGCTTTAATGTTTTCGTTGCGATATCATTGGCATTTCCCTGAGAAGCCCTGATCCCAAATTTCACATTGTCTAGAATGTTGAGATGGGGGAAAAGTGCATAATCCTGAAAAACCATACCGACATTCCGTTCATTTGCGGGCACCGATCTACTTCCCTCTACCAGGGTTTGCCCCGATAGCGTGATCGTGCCGGCATCGGGGTGTTCCAAGCCGGAAATCAAGCGAAGCAGGGTGGTCTTTCCAGAGCCGCTTTCCCCGACCAGTGCCAGAATCTCTCCTTTCTTTACTTCCAGGGAGATGTCCTTTACCGCATAATCATCGGAACTTGCATATTTTTTATCGATGCCTTGCAGCCTGAGTATATTCATTCAAAAATGTCAGTTTTTCCTACACGTTCGCCTTCCGGATCATCCTGTTCAGAAAAACGATGGGTACTATTCCCGTAAGGATAATGATTAGAGAGGCATTGGCCGATTCCGCTATCATTTCATTAGTGGCCATGTCAAACGCTTTAGTGGCCAACGTATGATAATTAAACGGTCGAAGAATCAAAGTTAAGGGTAATTCTTTTAAAACATCCACAAACACCAGCAATATGCCGCTCAATACACTTGCTTTGATCAAGGGCAAATCAACTCTCCACAAGGTTTTCCAGCTGCTTTTACCCAACAGCCTTCCGGCTTCATTCACATGGATACCAATTTTTTGAAATCCAGCATCAATCGGATGATAACCCACGGCCATAAACCGAACGATATACGCAAAGATAAGCACCGAAATCGTACCCGAAATGACCATCCCCATTCGGTCTGATAACAGATTTTCCCGCAACCACTGGTCCAAACCCAAAACAGGTACCATGATGCCGACCGCTATCACCGCTCCCGGAATGGCATATCCAAGCGTGCCGATGCGGGTCACATTTTTCAGCCATGGCAGGGAACTTAATCGTAAGGTATACAATAAAATTACCGCTATCACGGCCACCAGCAGGCCTGCTGCAGCTGCCAATCCGAAACTTCTAAGCACTAAATAAAAGAAATCGGCATCCATTGATTGCTGATACGTCAGCCAAACCCATTGAATAATTTGCAAAAAGGGAGCAAAAAAACTGAAGAAAAATAATGTGGAACAAAAAATGGTGAGTAGCCACTTTTTCCCGGTTGGGAGCACTACGCTTACTAATGGCTTGCTTATCGAATGGTTGGATGAAAACCGCCTGTGTCCGCGCTGCCAACCCTCCAGCAATAAAATAACGAACACCAAAAGCATCAGAATGGCGGCCAGATAAATGGCCGTAGTCACATCACCCATCGAGAACCAGGATCGGAAAATTCCGGTCGTAAACGTACTTACTCCGAAATATTTGACGGTACCGTAATCATTTAGCACCTCCATGGAGGCCAAAGCAATGCCGCCGACAATGGCAGGCCGGGCCATGGGAAGGGCCACTTTCAAAAAGGTTTGCCAGCCATTACTTCCCAAAAGGGCAGCGGCTTCCTGCAAGGTCCGGGATTGCCGCAAAAAAGAAGCTCGGGACAACAAATACACGTAGGGAAACAAGGTGATAGATAAAATAAAAATTGCCCCGGGAAGGTTCATGATATCCACGATACTTCCAACGACCTGAAAACCCAGGGTATTTCTAAGAAAGGCTTGCAAAGGACCCGAGTAATCAAGCATGCCGGTATAGGTATAGGCCATGATGTATCCCGGAAATCCCAATGGTAAAATCAGGAGCCACTCAAAATACCTCCTCCCGGGAAATCGGTAATTGGTTACGGCCCAGGCAGTCGATACGCCTAGTAAAAAGGTGCCAATACCCACCCCTGCGAGTAAAATCACCGTATTTTTAAAATAACCTGACAGCAAAGTTTCCCTAAGGTGCATCCAACTTTCACCTGGTGGGTCGGTCAGCTTAAAAAGAATCGTAAAAAGAGGCGTAGCTATTAACAACAGTACCAGTAAGGTGCCTGTCATCCACTTATTCCACCAGAAAATCCGTTGTTTGGCAATTTCCAATATTACTTGCTAATTATTTCCAGCCTACTTCATCAAAAATAATTACTGCTTGCCTGTTATTTTCTCCAAGAAGTGACAGGTTTATGGAATCGGCTTTAAAATCTCCCCAACTCTGAAGCAATTCGGAAGGGGAAACCTTTGGATTTACGGGGTATTCGTAGTTTACATTGGCCAAAACCTGCTGCGATTTTTCCTCTGACAAAAACTCAATCAACCGAACAGCATTTTCCTTGTTGGGAGCATGACGGGTTACGCCTGCTCCGGATATATTGATATGGGTTCCCCTGTCATTTTGGTTGGGGAAAAATATGCCTACCTGCTCAGCAGCTTTAACCGTCTCCGGATTGGCATCATTGAGCATGATCCCTATATAGTAGCTGTTCACAATGGCCACATCTCCCTCTCCGGAAGCAACGGCTTTCACCTGATCCCGATCGCTTCCTTTCGGATCCCGGGCCATGTTAGCCAAAAGTCCGGCCGCCCATTCCTTGGCTTTCTCAGGCCCATGTGCCACAATTAGAGAAGCCAGCAGGGATTGGTTATAAATATTTTCAGAAGACCGGGTCAATACCCTTCCTTCCCATTGGGGTTCGGTAAGACTTTCGTAAGCATCCAACTCTTCCGGATTTACCCTTTCTTTATGATAAGCCATTATTCGGGCCCTGTAAGTCAGCCCAAACCACAAGCCTTCCGGGTTTCGAAACTTTGCAGGGATGTTTTGCTCCAATACCGATGAGGAAACTGCCTGAAACAAGCCTTTTTCCTGAGCCCGGTGAAGCCTGCCTGCATCCACTGTAATCAGCAAATCCGCCGGAGATCCTTCTCCCTCCAACTCCAGTTTCTGGATCAGTTCGTCGGCACTGGCACTAACTACATTGACTTCGATTCCGGTTTCGGCAGTAAAAGCATCGAATAATTGCTGATCGGCATCGTAATGTCGGTGCGTGTAGACATTCACTACTTCTTCTTCCGTGCTTTTCTGAGCACAGGAAAAGGTAACGGCCAAAACCAAAAAGGAAAGAATTAACGTTTGAATTTGCTTCATAATTACGGTGTTATTACGATGTTTGGGCACAAAATTAGGCATTATTTATATCAAATCTAAATAAAAGAAAAAAGATTTTTATATTTGCGAAGCTCTTTTTATTAGAGAAATTAACCCCACACCAGAAAGGTATAATGACCATTCAGCAACTGGAATACATATTGGCCGTCGATAAGTGCCGCCATTTCGGCCATGCTGCCGAAGCCTGTTTTGTCACCCAGCCTACCCTGAGTGCCCAGGTGAGTAAATTGGAAAAAGAACTGGGAGTCATTCTCTTTGACAGGTCAAAAATGCCTGTCATTCCCACGGAAATCGGTGAAAGGATCATTGCTCAGGCCAAAAAAGTTGTTTCTGAAAGCAAGGGGATCTTCGAGTTGGTCTCTCAAATGAAGGGGGATGTAAGCGGCCTGATCAAAATGGGGGTGATTCCCACGATTGCTCCGTATTTGCTGCCGCTTTTTATCCAAAACTTTATCCAAAAATACCCTCGTGTGCAGCTACAAGTACAGGAAATGGTAACGGAAGACATCTTAAAAAAGCTAAAAAACGACGAACTGGATATAGGGCTGGTAGTCACTCCCCTAGAGGAATCAGGAATCGTGGAAAAGCCCATTTTCTACGAAAAATTTTTCGTATACCTGTCGAAGTACCACCCCCTGTTAAAACAGGATCAGGTGGAAGCAGGAGCCATTCTATCAGAAGACCTCTGGGTCTTGCAGCAGGGGCATTGTTTTCGGGATCAGGTACTCAACCTGTGCGATCAAAATAAATTTCAACGGATGAATTTCCACTACGAAAGTGGTTCATTGGAAGGATTGAAAAACATGGTCAACCGCTACAAAGGTATTACCCTGCTACCTGAGTTGGCTACAGAAAGCCTGAGTGAAGAGGAAAAAAGCAGGCTGCGACCATTTCGGGGAGAAGCACCGGTCCGGGAAGTAAGCCTGATTCTCACCCGTAGCTTTCTGAAACAAAAGTTGGTTTCCCTACTTTTTGAGGAGATTCGAAACGTAATCCCGAAACACATGCTTTCCAAAAAGGAGGGCAAGCTGGTAAGTTTTAAATTATAAAGGAAAATCCTTTAAAAAGCATTAATTTCGATCTTGAAATCAAGAACTAAAAATACATGTCCATTCAGCGTTACATAGCAGCAAATTCTCCCCGGTTTTTAGATGAGTTGGTAGACTTACTGAAAATCCCCTCTGTCAGTGCTGACCCGGCCTATAAGGAAGAAGTGGTAAAAGCTGCCGAATTTGTCAAGGAGAAGTTAATTGCCGCCGGGGTCGACCATGCCGAAATCTGTGCAACGGCCGGTTTCCCCATCGTGTACGGAGAAAAGATCGTTGATCCGGCAGCCCCTACCATTTTAATTTATGGTCACTACGATGTGCAACCAGCAGATCCTTTGGAGCTATGGGATTCTCCTCCCTTTGAACCGGTGATTCGTAACACGGAACTGCACCCGGAAGGGGCCATTTTCGCTCGGGGATCAGCCGATGACAAGGGGCAGTTTTACATGCATGTGAAGGCCTTTGAAGCCATGATAGCAGAAGGCATGCTTCAGTGCAATGTGAAATTCATGATCGAGGGAGAAGAGGAGGTAGGATCCGAAAACCTGGACCTTTTTGTTCAGAAAAATCAGGAAAAGCTGAAAGCGGACGTGGTATTGATTTCGGACACTTCGATGATTTCGCTGGAACATCCTTCCGTGACGGTGGGACTGCGCGGGCTAGCCTACCTGCAGGTGGAAGTCACCGGACCCAATAAGGACCTGCACAGTGGAACCTTCGGAGGCTCCGTAGCGAATCCCATCAATGTGTTGTGTAAAATGATCGCTTCCCTGCACGATGAAGACAACCACATCACCATTCCGGGATTTTACGATCAGGTGCAGGAGTACGGCCCGGAATACCGAAAGCAGTTAAATCAAGCTCCTTTTGAGGAAGCTGATTTCAAGCGAAAACTGGATGTAAAAGAAACCTATGGAGAGAAAGGGTACACCACCATTGAACGGGTAGGCATCCGGCCCACACTGGACGTGAATGGTATTTGGGGCGGCTACATAGGAGAGGGAGCCAAAACCGTACTGCCTTCCAAAGCCCATGCGAAGATTTCCATGCGCCTGGTCCCCGATCAGGAGCACAAGGCCATCGCCCAGTTATTTGAACAGCATTTTAAACGCATCGCTCCTCCCGCCGTAAAAGTGAAAGTGGTTCCCCACCACGGAGGACAAGCTGCAGTGGTTCCCACCGACTCCATCGGCTATCAGGCAGCAGAAGCCGCCATTCAGGAAGCCTTTGGTAAAAAAGCCATCCCTACCCGGGAAGGGGGGTCGATCCCCATCACAGCACTCTTTCAGAAGGTATTGGGCCTTGATCCAATTTTACTGGGTTTTGGACTGGATACCGATGCGATTCATTCTCCAAACGAACATTATGGGGTTGCCAATTACCTGAAAGGAATCGAAACAATTGCCTTGTTTTTTAAGCATTTCCACCACCTTTCAAAGGAAAAGTAAGCAAGTAATCCTAATCACTACTCTCAGGAACTTATCCAGTAGCTTTTTAATTAATAGAGGGAATGGATTGATTTCTGAACCATTGAATGGCCCATAAAATTTATGAAGGTATCTTATTTGATTCCCCTTATTTTCCTGCTTGCTTTTGCGACCAGCCTGAACGCTCAGGTAATTTCTCCCCCCAAGTGGGATATACGGATTGATAATCCGGAAGCCGGGGTCGGTGAAGAAGTTACCCTGATTTTGAAGGCTTCCATTCCCATGAACTGGTACATCTATTCCAATGATTTTGATCCTGACCTGGGGCCTTTGCTGACTGAGATCGTCTGGGAAGACCAGGAAGGATTCCAATCGGTCGGAGATTTGACGGCTATAAATCCAAAAACCAAGTACGAGGAAGTATGGGAAGGAGAGGTCACCTATTTTGACAAAGAGGGGGAATTTCAACAAACCCTGCTGATCGAAGAAGAAGATGTGCTGATTCAAGGTACCCTGGAATACCAAATGTGTTCCGATATTACCAACCAGTGCATCAACTATCAGGAGGATTTCTCCTTTGTATTGGGAAATGCCCCGGCAAGTTCTCCCGAACCGGAAGCTTCCGATGCTGACCTGTTCAATGCGGAGGAAGGAAAAGAGAGCGGGGAATCGTCTGCCATTACCTTGGAACAGCCGGAGTCTTCCCTGCTTAGCTTCATGCTCATCGCCTTTCTGGCTGGTCTGGCTGCTTTGCTAACTCCCTGCGTGTTCCCCATGATTCCCATGACAGTCACCTTTTTCACCGGCAGGGCGAATTCCAAATTTCAGGGGTATCGTAATGCCTTTATTTATGGGTTTTCCATCATCGCTATCTATACCATTGCAGGAACCATTGTCGCTGCCGTACAAGGGCCGGAATTTGCCAATTGGCTTTCTACCCATTGGTTACCCAATATTTTCTTTTTTGCCGTTTTCATTTTCTTTGCCTTGGCCTTTCTCGGCTTATTTGAGATCACCTTGCCCACCGGTTTTGTAAATAAAATAGATGCCAAAGCAGATAAAGGAGGAATAGCCGGTATTTTCTTTATGGCGTTTACCCTGGTGCTCGTTTCCTTTTCCTGTACCGGTCCTATTGTGGGATCTATATTGATCAGTTCTGCCGGTGGCGCCCTGTTAAAACCCATATTAGGCATGTTTTCCTTTGCGCTGGCCTTTGCGCTTCCGTTTACCCTCTTCGCCATTTTTCCGGGCTGGCTTAATTCACTTCCCAAATCAGGCGGCTGGCTTAATTCTGTCAAGGTAGTCCTGGGATTTTTGGAATTGGCGCTGGCCTTTAAGTTCCTGAGTATCGCCGACCAGGTGTATCATTGGGGAATGCTGGACCGGGATATATATCTGGCTATCTGGATTGTTATTTTTGCCCTGTTGGGACTTTACCTGCTGGGAAAATTGCGACTGCCGCACGACAGTCCCCTGGAATACCTGGGCGTTCCCCGGTTGCTGCTGGCCATGGTCACCTTTGTATTCGTGGTCTATATGATACCCGGTTTGTGGGGAGCCCCGCTAAAAGCACTGAGCGGCTACCTTCCTCCCATATCTTCCCATGATTTTGATTTGGTAAAAATCAGCAGAGAAAACGCTTCGTCTTCGGATCAGGAACTGGATGAGGTTCCGAAATATGCCGATTTTCTTCATTTCCCACACGGCATTCAGGGCTACTTCGATTACCAGCAGGCCCTGGAAGTCGCCAGAAAGCAGGATAAGCCCTTATTTATCGATTTTACGGGGCATGGCTGTGTGAATTGCCGGGAAATGGAAGCACGGGTCTGGTCCGACCCAAGAGTATTGAAAAGGCTGAAAGAGGATTTTGTGATGGTAGCCCTGTACATTGACGAACGCTACACCCTACCCGAATCGGAATGGTACATTTCCACCTACGACAACAAGGAAAAAACCACCATCGGCAAGCAAAACGCCGATTTTCAGATCACCCGATTCAATAACAATGCACAGCCCTATTATGTCATTCTGGATCATGAGGAGGAATTGCTGGTGAATCCCATCGCCTACGAAACCGATATTCAGAAGTTTGTGGAGTTTCTGGATGCCGCCAAAGAAGAATTTGCCAGGCGGCAATAGGGTCATTTTAAAATAAGGGCGGTTGTTCTATCTTACTTATTTTAGCTGCAGGTAAAAATACTGTTGCCGTTTCGCTGTACCCTAGCCAAGACCCCATAAGGCAGCGTATGTGTTTCACGCGGCGGTCGCAAAGGAGTCGCAGCGAGCGCGGCGGGGACTATCACATTTTTCCATTTACATATCCCCCGAATATGGTTACTTGATTTACACGATCCTCTGCATTGCCCCTCGCTGCGTTCGTCGCGCATTTCGCTGCGTGAAACCCTTTTTCCCAGGCCCAGAATTTTGCCTCCACTTGCCTGAATTTTCTTTTCTCATCTTTTACCGATGGCAGAATTTAAAGCAGAATTTAAAGATCAAGGGGCCACTGGCATTAGCGAAAGGCTCGTTTCACTATTGAACTTGCTTGCGGCTAATGCTTTAAAACCAACGCTATTTTACCCCGGGTCGCACCTCCTGCGTCGGCTTACCCGGGGCTACCAACATGTCACCCCTACCGGGGTTGGTTTTCTTACACCGTCATCCCGATTTCTGGGTTTTTTATATGTTAATTCTCGCAGTGGCGGGAAGGGTTCACCAAGACAACAACCCCTGCATCGCCACCCGCTGCGTGAAACCCTTTTATCCTTAATTTTTAAGCTAAGAAAAAAAGCGGCTCCCTTGAGAACCGCTTTTATATAACCAATAGGAAATAGGTAATCCCTTACTCTCGCTGAAAGACCCGCACATAATCCACTACCAATTGTTGGGGGAAGTTGGTACTGGCATCCGGGCTTCCGGGCCAATTGCCGCCTACCGCCAGATTAATCAGCAGAAAAAACGGCTCCCGGAATTCATCCATGGCATCGGAAGCGATGCTTATCTCATGAAACACCTCATCATCCAGCAACCAGGTAATGGACTCTTCGGTCCAAATAATGGAAAATACGTGAAAGCGGTCATTGAAAATGGCCCCTTCAGGGAGTGAGGTTTTGCCTCCGGCAGTGGCATAGGCACCGTTATTATCCCAGTGAAGCGTGCCGTGGACGGTATTGTCCCGTCCATCGGCAGCCCCTCCGATCATTTCCATGATGTCAATTTCTCCACTAGCTGGCCAAGGCGTTTCGGTAATGCTTTCTCCCAGCATCCAAAATGCCGGCCAGATGCCCTGTCCCCTGGGCAAGGCGGCCCGAAAATCAATCCTTCCAAACTGAACGTTTTGCTGCCCCTGCGTTTTTAGCCGGCTAGAAGTATAGTTTTTTCCTCCCATGGACTCTTCTTTTGCCGTAATCACCAAATAGCCATCTTTCAATTCGGCATTCTTTCTATGGTAAAACTGGAGTTCATTATTTCCCCAACCACACAAGTCCGGACAACCGTCTCCGATTTCTGCCACCCAGTCTCCGGAAAGATTTGTTCCCTCAAACTCGTCCCGCCAAACCAGGGAATACCCCTCGTACCGCTCCGGAGAGGTAAATCCCGATTCCGGAATGCCCAGGCCCAGATCCTGTTCGGAAATGGTCACCGTTCTTTCTTCACTGATAAAGTTAGTTTCCGTAGCATGTGCCTGCACCCGGATGGTATAAACTCCGGGACTGTCGTAGCGGTAACTAGCTTCCGTTCCGCTTGCCAGCTCCGGCAATTCATTTTCCGTTCCGAAACTCACCCGGAAAAAGTTAGCCTTTTCCGCCATAAAGGTAACCTGCACCTGCCCGTTCGCCTGTTTCTCCAGGGAAACTTCCAGGTTGCTGGGCAAGACTACCTGCCCATCTACTTCCTCTTGCTCGCAAGCCTGGGTCGAAAGAAGGGTGAGGAATAGAAAAAAACCTTGAATTGCTTTGCTCATCATAAGCACCATCATTGGTTATCCGGAATAAGCACGAATGTCCAGAAAACAGAACCCGAATCCGAAATATCTATACTGATCGTCAGTTCTTCTACTCCTTCTTCATTCGTATACCCAATCACCTCGTAGGTAACTGCACGGTCATCAGCAGGTGGTCCTGATTGGTATTCACCGCCATTGAAAGCCTTGGGAAGAGCGATAAATGCGCCAGTCCCCGTAACCGTAATGCGTGCGTTTTCCGTTTCGGTAGCCTCGGTAAAGCTGAAGTCGTGCGTGCCGGCTCCCCAGGCTTCTCCAGCCGTCCCGGCCAGGTTGGCCACCGGCTGACAGCCTTCTTCTACCCCCATATACGCTTCTCCGTAGATATCATCCACAGGGTCGTAGGCATAGGTACCGTCTTCGTTGAAAATAAACCGATCGTTAAACAAGCAGGCACGGGCTTCCGAGATGTCCTCACCGTTGGGATAGAATTCATCACTTCCAGGTGCAGGGCCTACCCCGAAGGCTCCGGCGACTGGTTTCAGTTTCCAGGCTTTGCTACCATCACCGATCAGGCTTTGGAGGGATAATGTTCCGGGGTCCACCGGCTCGGGTTCGGGCTCCGGCGTTTCTTCTTCCGGGACGTAATCTTCAGGGATCAGGCGAATGTACCAGGCAAATTCGGTATTGGCCTGATCCACGAAACGAAGCAATATTTCATTTTCTTCGATGGTTATAATTTGGTAGGTCCTTCCTCCGGCAAAGTAGCCTAGAAAGCCTCCCTGGGATATGGTCAGTTCCGGATAGCTATCTTCCGGCTCGGCCATGCTCCATTTTAGCCCTTCAGGGGCTTCATACGGAGCAGAAAGGTCACCCACTCCGGGATCAAAGGAACCCGGAAAATTAGTCCCCTGGGCTGCATTCAGATAAACCAGCCCGTCAGTTTCCATGTCAAAAGCAAAGTCGGCCAGGTAAAAGGTGTACCGGTCGGTGTACATACCCGAACCTGCTTTTTCGTTGGGCTGGGCTTCATACCATTCCGGGAAGTCGCCTGCCTGAG
The DNA here is from genome assembly GCF_010119245.1 of Cyclobacterium salsum. GTDB lineage: Bacteria > Bacteroidota > Bacteroidia > Cytophagales > Cyclobacteriaceae > Cyclobacterium > Cyclobacterium salsum. The sequence goes on along the minus strand of NZ_WNKG01000007.1, from coordinate 304,419 downwards.
AAGGATTGGGTCCCAGGCCAAAGTGGCCCTGCCGACTGGCATCCACTTTCCAGGTTTTACCTTCCGTAGCTTCGACACCACCCGTCAATAAATTATAAAGCGGTTTGTCCAAAAGCAGGGGGTCGGTTTCTGCAATTACAATTTCCTTGCTCATCGTAACGCTACCTCCTGCATTAAATACCGTCAGGCTGACGGTATAGGTTCCGGCCGTTGGATAGGTACCGGTGATGGTCTGTCCGGTTCCGGCACTTCCATTTCCCAAATCCCAGTTCATAATGAAAAAGTCATTGGAGGCCGTAAATTGAAGGATATTGTCACTTTCCTCCGTTGGTTCAAAGCTAAAATCCGCCTCTTCCTCTGCGGGAGGCGCTTCCTGCAAACGGTATTCCTCAACACATGCCGCCATAAGAAATACAGGCAGCATTAATAGGATGAAGTTTAGGTATTTTTTCATGAGTTTATATGTTTAATATCCTGGATTTTGTTCCCAATTACCCCCTGCCAGATCAATTTCGACCTGAGGAATGGGAAACAACTCGTGTTGACCTGCTATAAAGCCACTGATCCGCTCAGCTGCCTGACCTGTCCTGACCAAGTCAAAGAACCGTAGTCCTTCTCCGGAGAGTTCGAGCCTTCTTTCTTGCAAAATGTCCTGATACAGGGCATCGTCGGAGCTAGTGATCGCTGGCATATCAACCCTGGAGCGAACCTTGTTTAGCTCCGTCCGGGCCCTCTCATCGTTCCCGGAACGTTGGAAAGCCTCTGCAGCCATCAGCAACACATCCGCCCAACGGATCGCCCGGTAATTCAAGGGGCTGGTCAGATCGTTATCGGGCAAGCCAAGCTCATCCAGCCGCTTGATGTACTTATTGTTGAAATAGCCGGTATGGCCTCCACCACCTATCGCATAGGTGATCTCATCCGGATTAGGCTGTGCAGCAATAAAGGCCTCCAGGTCCAATACGCTGGCATCCCTACGGATGTCTCCGTCTTCGAATGCCTGGTACAAGTCTTCGGTGGGCAGATTATAGCTGTTGCCATCGGCATACACCGGACCAGTGTATTGGCGGATACTTTGAAATCCTACAGCGGCGTTTCCATTCAGGCAGACCAGGCATCCATAGTCTCCACCCTGCAATCCGCTGAATTGGATGGTGAATACATCTTCTGCCACATTTTGGTTTTGAGCGAGAAAAAGGGTTTCGAAATTCTCAAAAAGGGCATATCCCGCCTGATTGGTATCAATCAGCTCTCCCAAAACCGTGGCAGCATCCTCGTATTTCTGCTGATACAGCAAGGCTTTTCCCAATAGGGCCATCGCGGCTCCTTTAGTCAGACGGCCGGTTTGATCCACATTCCAGGGCAACACCGCCACGGCATCCCGGAGGTCGGATTCAATTTGCTGATAAACCTCCGCTTTTGGCGTGCGTGGTGCAGCGGAAATCTCATTGATGGAAATCCTGCGGTCCACAATTAGCGGCATGTCTCCAAAATAGTTCACCAGGTTAAAGTAGAAATAGGCGCGCAAGAATTTTGCCTCGGCCAGTATCAGGTCTTTTCCTTCGAAATCGACTTTCTCCTGATTTTCGAAAATGTAATTTGCCCGGGCAATGCCCGTATAATTTACACGCATGACGGCTCTCAACTCTTCGTTGACACCTCCATGGGTCATGTTTTCAATTTCGTGAAGACCGCGAGAATCATTCACGCTTTCTCCACCTGCAATGGCATTGTCGGATGCGATCTCTCCAATCCACATGTTCAGATAGGCTGGTTGCATCATGTCGTAGACACCTATAATGGCTCTGTCAAAATCTTCTTCCGTATTAAAGAAATTTTCGGCATCCTGCGTAAATTCCGGATCGATGTCCAGTAAGCTATCGCAAGCGGTCATTGTCCCGAATAGCAGGACGAGTGACCATTGATATATATACTTCATTGTATTTAGAATTTAATGTTAAAACCTGCCATAAATGTTCTTGCCTGAGGATAAATCCCATTATCCACTCCGGCAAAAAGCGGGTTTCCGGAACCCACATCCGGGTCAAAACCCTGGTATCGGGTTAGGGTCAGCAGGTTGTTGGCTGCCAGGTAAAAGCGAAAATAATTCATGCCGATTTTCTGCGAAACGGTAGTAGGTAGGGTATATCCCAGTTGTACATTCCGTAACCGTAGAAAAGACCCGTCCTCTACATAGAAATCGGAGAATACGGTGTTTCGGGTGGCTCCCGTAGTGAGTCTTGGATACTCATTGGTACTTCCCGCCCCGGTCCAACGGTTTATCCAATAGGCTTGTTGGTTGGCATAGGGTTGTTGCCTTTCGTAATTACGGATAATTTCCTGACCCAGTGCTGCGTACGCATTGGCTGCCATATCGAATCCTTTGTAGTCTACCGATAAGTTGAGGCCCATGGTCATGTCAGGTATGGGAGATCCCAGGCTTGTCCGATCGCTGTCGTCCCCAAAGCTAATGACACCGTCCCCGTTTTGGTCCACAAAGCGAAAATCTCCCGGCTGCGCCCCGGGTTGACTCACGGGACTCGTAACAATTTCTTCCTGAGTTTGGAAAACCCCATCGGTTTGGTACCCGATGAAATATCCTATGGGATATCCTTTCTCAAAACGACTGGCTACATTGCCTCCCACGCTAAAGGCTGCTCCCGGAATAAACTCAAATCCAATCGGAACGGCTGTCACTTCGTTTTTCAATAATGTCAAATTGTAATCCACGCTGAAATTCACTCCCTCTGAGCGATTGGTGGCATATCCCAGTTCCAATTCGATGCCTCGGTTTAACACGTCCCCGGCGTTGATTACCGGTGGTGCCCCCCCGGGACCGTAGGCTCCCAATAGCGCAGAGACATCCGGCTGGAAGAGCAGGTCCTTGGTATTTTTGACAAAATAGTTAGCCGTAAAATCCAGGTTACCCAAAAGGGAAAAGTCCAATCCAATATTCGTTTGGTAGGTCGTTTCCCATTTCAGATCGGGATTACTGGTATTGCCTATGGCCGCCCCGTTGACGATCAGGTCGTTAAATACATAGGTCGCCGATCCGTTCAGGAGCCCCCTGTAACGAAACAGCCCGATCTGATCGTTTCCGGAAACACCAAAACTGGCCCTCAATTTCATAAAATCAATGCCTGATACATTAAAAAACGGTTCGTCAGACACCACCCAAGCTCCTGAAATGGCGGGAAAATACCCGATCCGGTTATTGGGGCCGAAATTGGTAGAGCCATCCCTTCGGATGATGGCGGAAAAGAGATACCGCTGCTTGTAATCGTATTCTCCTCGGAAGAAAGCGGAAGTGAGCCGCTGCCGACTCTGAAAGGAACCTACATTATTCAAAAAGCCTCCCGAAGCCTGATTGGCCGAAATGTCAGCAAAATCCAGGTCATTGTTGGGGATATTAAAGCCCGTGCCATTTAGCCCCTCACTTCGGTTACCCACCAGGGAAAGCCCAAACATCCCTTTTACCCGGTGTACATCGGCGAAGGTTCTGTTGTAATTTAAATAAGTTTCCAGGTTATAGTCCAAAAAGGTATTTCTGGACTCAAACACATTGGCTCCCCGCTCAATTTCCAAACCACCTACATCCACCAACACCGGATCCAGGTTGGCATTTCTAGCCGAATTGGCAAATTTGCCCGGTCCGTACCAGACCAATGGATTAAACGTTTTGGCATCTACCATCGCAAAATTGTAACCGGCCCTTCCGGTCCAGGTAAAATGATCGTTGATGGTATATTCTAGTTCTTCCTTACCCACCAGCTTGTTTACATAGGAGTTGTTGTAGGTATTCTCCATTTGGGCCATCGGATTGATGATGTCATTGACATTTTCCAGGTAAGAGTACCGGTCACCCACTCGTATGGGTTCTGTCGGATAGGCGTTGATGGTATTGTACAAAACTGATCCGATTCCTCCCTGCGGCAGGCCACTGCTCTCTTCACGGGTAAACAATAATACGTTGGTGAATTTAAGCTTTGGTGCTAGTTGCGTGGTGAAGTTTATCCGTGCATTGTACCTTTCAAAATTCGCTTTAGACCCTCCTACAATACCATCCTGGGCAAAATAGCCTCCACCGATGGAGTAGCTGGTCTTCTCGGATCCTCCGGTTACAGTCAGGTTATATTCCTGAATAGGGGCTTGCTGGAATGCCGCACGCTGCCAGTTGGTGCCTTCTCCCAATTCTACGTTGGCAAAGGGTAGAGGCTGTCCCCCTGCGGCGAACGCCTCATTTTTTAAAATAGCATATTCCCGGGCATTAAGCAGATCTAGTTGTCTGGCCGTCTCCTGCACGCCATAATAACCGTTTAGGTCCAATTGCGGTTTCGATCCTAGATTTCCCTTTTTCGTTTCAATCAGGATAACGCCATTGGCAGCCCGGACTCCGTAGATTCCGGCCGTACCATCCTTCAATACGTTCACTGACTCGATATCGCCTGGGTTAAGGGCATTTAATCCAGCAGCATCATAAATCACTCCGTCTACCAGGATCAGCGGATCGTTATCCCCAAAGGTGCCAATTCCCCGAATCCGGATATTGGATGTTCCGCCGGGCGCACCAGAGTTGGTAGAAATATTCACACCGGCCAATTTCCCCTGAAGGGCCTGGTCCACTCTGGGCATATTCATCTTTTCGATGGCCTCCCCTTTTACCTGGGAGGTGGCTCCGGTTAATTCCCTTTTGGAGGCAGAACCATAGCCAATGACCACTACTTCGTCCAGGTTGGACACATCTTCCTGCATGACTACGGTTAGCTCCGTGCTGTTGTCAATCGTCAGGGTTTGACTTTGGAAGCCCAGATAAGAAAACTGGAGCCTTTCTCCGGTACTAGCTTCGATGGAAAAACTCCCATCAATATCCGTCACCGTACCCGTGCTGGTTCCCAACTTGAGGATGCTTACCCCCGGAAGCGGAAACCCTGTCTCGTCTGTTACCGTGCCAATGATTTCATTGGACTGTGCCCATCCACTTGCGGAGAGGAACAGGGTAAAATAAAGCAATAAAACATTTTTCATTTGATCTTGGATTTATTTCTGGCCCCAAGGTGCTGCAAATATCCGTTTCTCGAAAAAATAGAAGTACATCATAAGTACTACAAGGTCCTATTTTCATTTTCACAAAAACTCTACAAAAACGTGTAAAATACGGGTTTAAAGGATTAAAATCGAACTTTTAAATTTCCAGTAAACCTCATGTTCTGTAATTAGTTAGTACATCAAAAAGAAATCCAGTAACTTGGCTACTCGTACCAGGCGACTAACGCAGATGAAGTACCTACTCAGCCTCCTAGTCCTACTGGCAGGAGTGAAAATGGTCCAATCCCAATCCATGGGTATCCCCTTTTCCCGCTATTATTCCAGTCAGGAATACCAGGGCGGAATTCAAAATTATGCCATTACCCAACATGCAAGTGGTATGCTGTATGTGGCGAACAACTACGGCCTCCTTATACACGATGGCAGCACCTGGAGGCGACAGTCCTTACCCAACAGCACTAAAATCAGGCATGTAGCGGTCAATGAAAAGGGAATCGTGTATGCCTCCGGACAGGGAGATTTTGGCATTTTTATGCCCGACAAACTGGGCCGACTCCAATTTCACTCCTTGAAAGACAGTCTTCCGGAAAACCTTCGGGACCTGGATGAAGTCTGGAAGGTATTTTTAGGGGAAGAAAACCTGTATTTCTGCACAAGCGAAAGGATCTTTGCCTATACGACCGATCATGAATTTGATTATAGCCTGGAAACGAGCAACGATTTTGAGAGCTTTCATTTCCAAAACAACTCCCTGATTGTAAATGAAAGGGGAACCGGCTTGCTTCAAGTTCAAAATGGCAGCTTTAGCCCATTAAATCCCTTTTTCTCAGATAAACTGGTAACAGGCCTGCTTCCTACCGGGCCGGATCGTTTTTTGGTCTTTACCCGTGACAACGGAATTTTTACCAGTTCCGGAAAATCAACCGAAAGCTGGCCAGGAGGCCAACATCTGACCATCAATGCAGCCCTGCGCCTTAGAAACGGGACCGTTGCAGTAGCAACCCAGCTTAATGGGCTGCTGTTGCTGGATCCAGCTGGAACGGAACTGATGAAAATGGACCGGCAAAACGGATTAAACAATAACTCCGTCGTATCGCTTTTTGAAGACCTTTCGGGTAATTTATGGCTGGGGCATAATAACGGGCTTAGCCTGATTCAATTGAGCCTTCCCTTTAATAAAATCAATCATTTTTCAGGACTTTCCGGCACGGGCTACCATGCCACTTTCCACGAAGGTAAATTCTACTTTGGGACGAATAATGGGGTCTATGTACGGGAAGAAAATACAACGGATGGCGTGGAATGGCTTCCCAATTCTACCGGGCAGGTATATCAGATTAAAACCATTCAGGACCGGATCCTGATCGCTCACAATGACGGTGCCCTTGTCCTTCAGGATGGCGTTGCCCGTGATATCGGGTCACCGGAGGGAATATGGAATTTTCAGCCCCTCCGAAATCATCCCGAACTCATCTTATCTGGCGGGTATTTTGGTTTGCATCTTTTTGAAATAAAGGAAGATTCCCTCCGTTACATGCGTAAAATTGACGGATTCAATGAGTCCAGCAGGATTGTGGAGCAGGATGATCAGGGCAATATTTGGGTTGCCCATGGCTACAAGGGCTTGTATAAGCTCCAACTGGATGAATCCCTGAAATCGGCCGAGGTAAGCTATTTCGGGTCGGAACAAGGCCTGCCAACGGATATTCTAAACAACGTCTGGAAAATAAACAATCGCCTGGTGGTGACCACCCAGGCTGGAATTTTCCGTTACAACGAAAGTAGAAATTCCTTCGAAAGAGACTCCTTTTTTAGCACTTATTTTGAAGAAGGTAGCCTGATCCATTACCTGGCAGAAGACCAGATGGGAAATATTTATTTTATCGGAGAGACCGAAGCCGGGGTATTGGAAAAGGAAGTTGATGGTAGCTATTCCAAGCAATTTCAGGTTTTTAATCCATTGCTTCCCCTGCTCAACGACGACCTGCAAAATATCTCCGTCATGCGCGGAAACGAAGTGCTTTTCGCAGCCAACGAAGGGTTTATTCGGTTTAGCCTGAATGACAACGCCTTTGATCCCCCTGTTTTCCCTACCCTGATCCGGGCGGCTTACCTGACAGGGGCTGCGGACTCCTTGATTTTTGCCGGAAATGCCGGGGAGCAACTCCCCTTACCATCCATTCGCATCCCCTATAAACAAGCCAATATACGTTTCGAAAGTAGCAACCCTACCCCCAATAACGAAAAGGACCTGAGGTACCAATACTGGCTGGAAGGATTTGAGGATGGGTTTGGACAATGGGTTGAGAGAAGGGAAAAAGCCTATACTAACTTAAGGGAAGGTAGGTATACATTTCATGTTCGGAGTAAAAACCTGTATGGAGCGGTCAGTCCGGAAGCCACTTTTTCTTTTGAAGTGTTGCCCCCCTGGTACAGAAGCCGAACGGCCTATCTGATATACCTTTCACTGCTGATTCTGAACGCCTTCCTGGTCTACCGCCTGGTTGAAAAAAGGTACCAAAAGAAAACCTTACAATTGAAATCGGACTCTCAAAAAGCCATTGAAGCAAAAGAAAGTGAGTTGAAGGTAAGCCGAAAAGAGGTGGAGCGGCTAAAAACTGAAAGGTTGAAGCAGGAAATCCAAATCAAGGACAAAGAATTGGCCGCAGCCACCATGCATCTGATTAACAAAAACGGCTTTATCGATCAGATGCGGAACAACCTGAACAGCATTACCAAAAAGAGTAAAAATCAGGAAGTAAAGAATGAAATCCAAAAGGTAATTAAGACCATCGAAAAGAACATTGCGGAAGACCAGGACTGGGAGCAGTTTGAAATCCATTTTGACCAGGTGCACGGTGATTTTATGGCCCGATTTAAAAAGGAATACGACACCCTCAGTCCCCAGGAAATCAAGCTTAGCGCCTACCTGCGGATGAATCTGTCCACCAAAGAAATTGCCTATCTGATGAATATTTCAGTCCGGGGAGTAGAAATCGGCCGCTACCGACTCCGAAAGAAACTACAACTGGAACGCAGCGACAACTTGCAGGAGTACATTCTTAAATTTTAGGTTGGCATTTTCCATCACATTCAGAATAGAGAGATACTTCGCGGTTATCCTTTTTTGTGCGATCCCGGGGGTTCACGCGGCGGACGCAAAGGAGTCGCGGCGGACGCGGCGGGGACAACACATTTTCCCATTTACATATCCCCCGAGTATGGAAACTTGTTTTAGAAGTCGCACCTCCTGCGTCGGCTTACCCGGGGCTACAAACAGGTGACCCCTACCGTGGTTGGTTATTTTACACCGTCATCCCGATTTCTGCGTTTTTTAAAATGTTAGGTCTCGCAGCGATGGGAAGGGGCCCCTATAACGTAAATCCTCGTCATTGCGAGCACTAGCGAAGCAATCTGATACGGTGCGAAACCGCAAGTCCTCCGTAGAAAGCAAATAGAAAACGAGTAGCGTAAACGTATACCGACAGTCTGCCGCACGTGCCGGAGAAGGTATTGCCTTTCGATTGAATTCACGTTAACACCCTCGAATTGACGAGAAGAAGTCACCAAGACATCAACCCGATCATCCCAATCCGCTGCGATCGCTGCGTATTTCGCCGCGCCCGTTGCGTGAAACCCTTTTTTTAACAGTTCTTTAATTTTGTCTCTAGCTACCTGAAACAACCCTTCTCAACTTTCCCCTCCTGGCTATCAGGGGCGGACATCCACAATTACCCGCTTGTACCGGGTAAGGGCAGGCTCTCCATCATCCGTCACTTCCAAAATAAGGTGAAGTTCTCCCATTTTACCTGGTTGGGGAACCACAAAATGCGCCCGTGCTTTGTCTGCATCCGTAATGGTCAGGGGTGTCGCCGTCCGGCCGTTGGAAAGGGTGAAATCTCCTGGTTCTCCATACAGGTACCAACGGTACTGCAAGGTATCCCCATCCGGGTCGCTGCTTCCTTCCGCATTCAGCTCAATCCGATCCCCTACCCTTGCCTGCATGCGCTGCTCCATGGCCAACTTGGGAACCGGTGGATGATTCGCCTCCGAATACGATTTGATGGTCCAATCCATCCTGGCGGAAAAATCGTTTTGAAAAGCCCTTCGCCATCGGAAGATGGTGGCTTTGTTGCTCGTGTGCCACTCGCCGTCCGCACCCAGCACCTCATCCATGGCATCGGTCCAAAGGGGTCGGGTTTCCGGTTCGGAAAACCAGGATTCCATGCGTGGCTGGTAATATTCGTACCTGCCACCCCAACTGCCCCAATCCGGTCGCTCCGGGTTTCCCAGGCCATTGGGTATCAGGTACAGGAAGCTGGGAGAATCGCCTTCCATCAAGTATTCAGTGTGAGGGTATTCGGCACCGAGCGGTCCTTTACTCCGGATATGCCGGTCCAACCAGGGATTGTCCACGATTTCAAAATTGCCACCGGCAAACCTGCCATGAAACTTGTCCCCGCTAATACCTGACCAGGTACCAAAATGGTAGGCTCCAATTGAATGAACTCCCGGGCTGGCGATATAGAAAAGCTCCGGAAAGTTTTTCCGAAGCCAGGGACCACTGTCATCCTGATCCGAGATGGTATATACCCTTAATTTATCCACAAAGCGTTCCAAGTCCTCCGGAGAGCGGGTTTCCCGTACCTTCCAAAGTGCCTGGGCCAGGCAGTTGGAGCCGCCCCAAACCAAGACCCATACCGGGCGATCATCCGGTTGGTCAACGGTCTGAATGATCCAATCCGATCCAGGTGAGTCCATACCGGCTCCCACGGCTTCCATTCCATAATCCGCTCGGCCTTCTTTTACAAGTTTACGCAGGGAAGCTGCTTGAGGGTAACCCTTTTCGTGCATTTCCAGGTTATCCCGTACCTTTTCATAGGCATCAAGAATTTCTAAAATTCGCCAGGCGGCCGTTTGATCTGGCTGGTGCCGGGAAGTGGTAGCGATAAGGCCCTCTACATCCCATTGATTGGCATACGTTAGAAACCGCACCAGGGACTGGGCATCATCGGGTTCATTTTCGATATCGGTCAGTACCAGGATGCGATTTTTGGCGGGGACTTCCTGAGCGGAGATGCTTCCGGAAGTCAAGGCCAGGATAGCCGTCAGCAGTAGCGTTTGTATTAATTTCATAGTACTAATTTATTGATTTTTCTTTACTTTTTTTGTCCGATTTTATATTCATTGTTTTTACCTTTAGTCCTGTCTCTGCTTCTAATGCCAGCATTTACAGAACCGTAAACCCAAAAATGACCCCACCTATGACTTTTCGGTACTTTAATCTTTGTCTGACCCTACTGCTGTTGATTCAAGGATCCCCGGCTTTTGGACAAATGGAAAAGCCACGCGTGCTGGTGAGCACGGATGTCGGGGGAACCGACCCGGATGATTTTCAGTCCCTGATTCATTTGTTTATGTATGCGGACAAGGTAGCCATCGAAGGGCTCATTGCTTCCCCTTTCGGAGAAGGGAGAACGGCCGCAATTCATCAAATCATTGACCTGTACGAGCAGGACTATCCCCTACTTTCCGGGCAGGCGGAAGGCTTTCCCGAACCAGAATCACTCCGTACCCTAACCAAACAAGGTGCTATTTCCAGTGCCCCTTTTGCGGGCTATGCCAATGCTAGTGAAGGGTCTGACTGGATCATCCATTGTGCCAGAAAGCAAATTGACCGGCCCTTATGGGTCTTGGTATGGGGAGGGTTGGAGGATCTGGCCCAGGCCCTGCACGATGCCCCGGATATTGAGGAGAAAATTCGGGTGTACTGGATTGGCGGTCCCAATAAAAAATGGAGCGTCAATAGCTATGCCTACATTGCCCAAAATCATCCGGAGCTATGGATGGTTGAGGCGAATGCCAGCTACCGGGGCTGGTTTATGGATAACGAATCTCCTGATCACCTGAAAGGCGATGCCTATTATTCCCGCTATATTCAGGGCAAAGGAGCGATGGGGGAGGCTTTTAAGGACTTTTACGGAGGCCGGATTAAAATGGGTGACACGCCCTCCCTGGCGTACCTGTTGCACGGCGATCCGGATGACCCGGAGGGAGAAAGTTGGGGGGGAAGCTTTGTTCCTATTGACCGGAGTGCCCGGGTAATTTTTGACGGAAATAGCAGTCCTGCCGATACGGTAAATTCTTATGCCACGTTGGAATGGCGATTTAAGGGCCCCGAGATGGGCATTTCTCCGGATAGTGCTTGTTTCCATATGGAGATATGGGATCAGGTATGGCCAGGGTATTACTTGGGAGACGGGGTATATAGCATCCGCTATTCTCCTAAGCGAGCCGAAACCGGCAGCTATGAAACCATTAGCGAACTTCCGGCACTTCATGGCCTAAAGGGCGGTTATACCAGCACCAACCCCTGGCCGGGAAGATCTTCCGAAGAAGATTTCCAGTTGGGATCCCATTGGTATAGCGACCGACCGGATCCGGACTTATTTATAGAAGACCAGCAAGGTGCCCGGACCATTGCCCAGTACCGGGAGGAATACTTACTGGACTGGGCCAAAAGGTGGGACTGGCTGAGCGATTAAGTGGATGCTTAGCGAAAGGTTCTATATTGAAAATGGTTCGTTTATTTCAGGATGATAAGTCCGAACCAGACTGGCGGATATGCTTCCAGTTTACCAGGTGGGCAATGGCTACGGTAATTCCTCCCGAACCGGTCAATAGTAGTTCCCCCCACTGGCTATGAAACAAGTGACCTGATCCAATCAGTAGAAATCCCGCTACCACCAAGCATAGTGCCTGACCTTTTTGATGATGGCTTCGATAACCATGTGCCAATGCAATAGCAGCAATAAAAAAGCCCAACAAGATAACGGTGTATTCAATCCAGGGATCGTGGAGAAAATGTAGCCCCGCAAGGGGTGCTAATGTGACTAGAAAGGGTACGGCTATACAATGGATGGCACAAAGCATGGAAGCACTAAAACCAACAAAATCCAAATGAAGGCCGACAAACTGATTTTTCATACTTCAATTTTATGCAACTTTATTGCAAATGTAGTACTTATTATTTTTAATGCAATACTGTTGCGTTTAATAATTTGAGATTGTAGGTTTGCTATCAAAAAAGAGGGAACCATATAAGGGATATAAGAGCATGGAAGGAACTACGAACACCCTGATATTCTCTTAAATTCCTTATATGGTTTAAAAAAATAGGGAACCATATAAGGGATGTAAGGACATGGAAGGGGCTACGAACACCCTGATATTCTCTTAAATTCCTTAAATGGTTTAAAAATAAAGGGGAACCATATAAGGGATATAAGTGCATGGAAGGAACTACGAACACCCTGATATTCACTTAAATTACTTATATGGTTTAAAAAAAAGGGGAACCATATAAGGGATGTAAGGACATGGAAGGGGCTACGAACACCCTGATATTCTCTTAAATTCCTTAAATGGTTTAAAAATAAAGGGGAACCATATAAGGGATATAAGTGCATGGAAGGAACTACGAACACCCTGATATTCACTTAAATTACTTATATGGTTTAAAAAAAAGGGGAACCATATAAGGGATGTAAGGACATGGAAGGGGCTACGAACACCCTGATATTCTCTTAAATTCCTTATATGGTTTTAAAAAAAATGTAATAATCTATTATTTTTTATGAGAAAGGCTTAATTTTATTTTGATCTATAATTTTGAAGGCATGAGGATAACCAAGCGTTTCTTAACGGACCTGGTATATCAGGTTAATGGGGCCGCCATAGAGGTCCATAAAGCTCTCGGACCCGGGCTTTTTGAAAGTGTCTATCAAAAATGCATGATTCAAGAGTTTCGCCTGAGAGGCCTACACTTCCAGTCCGAGATACCGGTACCCGTAAACTACAAGGGCCACACCCTTGAAACAGCGTTGCGCTGTGATTTTTTTATTGAAAACATTCTGGTTGTGGAGCTAAAAGCCGTAGAAAAGGTATTACCTGTTCACGAAGCCCAGCTTATCACCTACATGAAACTTCTGAATTCCCCAGAAGGCTTGCTAATCAATTTTAATACCAGCCATATTTTTAACGAAGGCCAGAAGACCTACGTGAATGAATTTTATAGAGATCTCGAGGATGAGTGATTGAAAAACTAAAAGGAATAAAATCTAGCAACAGGCTATATGGTCAAAAAAAGGGGAACCATATAAGGGATATAAGGACTTGGAAGGGGCTACAAACAAGCTTATATTTTCTTAAATACCTTATATGGTTTAAAAAATAGGGAACCATATAAGGGATATAAGGATTTGGAAGGGGTTACGAACAAGCTTATATTTTCTTAAATACCTTATATGGTTTAAAAAATTGGAACCATATAAGGGATATAAGGACATGGAAGGGGCTACGAGCACCCTGATATTCACTTAAATTACTTATGTGGTTTAAAAAAAAGCGAAACTATCGGTGACATCCATCATCGAATTTACTTTTTTCCCGCCGCACAAATTCCTCAAAAGTACTGGCTTTCCTCCCCACAATTTGCTCCAGCGTAGCCGAAGTTGGGGGAGTAGGCTGAAAGCGGGGAAGGTAATGAAGAAGGATCATCACTAAAATATACGGAGTCGCCACTCCCTCCTTTCGTTTTTGAAGAAAAAAACGTAGCGGGTTCGGGGAAACAAACCTAACCTTCCTTCCCAATACCTTGCTCAATACGCCACACATTCCGGAGAAATCCATTTGTTCCGAATTAGTAAGGTCGTAGGCCTTGTTGCGATGGGGATCCGGTTTCGATAGGATTTCCACAGCCACAGCTGCCAGGTCGTTGACATCAATCAGGGTGAATTTTGCCTTGCCGGCAGGAAGGTATACCCTGTTTTTCCTGAGGATATCGTTGCGCAAAATGGTTGTGAAGTTTTGCATAAAATAAGCCGGACGCAGAAAGGTAAAAGGAATGCCCGAGGTCCTGATTAACCTTTCAATTTTGTGATGTGGGATCAGCCGGCTTTTATCTGCCCCCTGCACCGATAGAAATACCAGGTGCTTTATTTTTGCGCCGATACAAGCTGCGATGAGAGGCTCAAAATACTTTTTGACATTCGAAATTTGGGGAGGTCGCAAAAAAAATAAAACATCCATACCCGCTAAATAGGAGGGAAATTTGTCCGGCCGGTCAAAGTCAAATTCTTTCAACTGAATCGAAGGAAAGCGCCGTTGAAATTCGCTTTCCTTTTGAGGGATTCTAACCCCCGCAAAGACCTGTTGGCCATGGTGACCCTCCTGCAGTAGCTTGCAAATTTCAATTCCCACGTTTCCGGTTGCTCCGCTGATCAAGATGTTCATCCTATTGACTGACAAAGGGCATTTGGTGAATAAAGGTTTGGTCTTCTACCTGGCTCAGGATAAAGTCGGCCAGGTCCGCCCGGCTGATATTGGTGCTGGCATTGACCCCTACCCGATAGTTGCCTTTGGGAGGTGTATTGGTCAGCCGCGGACCGCGTACAATAACCCATTGCAATCCGCTTTCCGCCAACACTTGCTGGTGTCGGATGGCATCGTTTAAGACACGGGGGACCGCCAGTTTCATGATAGTACGGATGAATTTGTCGGCCATTTTCGGCCGGTCTTTCTCCGGGAAGGGCAGGCCGCCGCCGGAAAGGGAAATGATACGCTCAATACCCAATTCTTTCATAGCAGATACAATGTTTCGGGTTCCTTCGGTTTGCAGCCAATCCGGGGAACCCTTAACATGCCCAAAAAGGCTGACCACCAGGTCCGTTCCTTCAAGGTTCGCCTTGACTTCCCCGGCATGCAGCACATCCCCTTGAACAATTTCCAGGTAGGGGTGAGTAATGGGTAGTTTTTCCCGATTTCGAACCAGTGCTTTCACAAGGTACCCATTTTCAAGCGCCCGATCCAAAAACTGACGGCCCGTCTGTCCGGAGCCACCAAATAGCGCAATTCTTTTCATAATTATCTATTTGTTTCGGCAATAGTACCTGTTTTTGCCTTACCATATAAAAAGTTACGTACTAACCTTTTTGTCAGTATGAAGTCGATTCGCATCACCAATCGCTGTCCGATACGCACTACTCTGGAATTGGTGGGCGGTAAATGGAAGTTGCTGATTTTGTTCCAGCTTATGGAAAAGCCCTTGCGACTTTCGGAGCTCAAAAAACAGATCCCGGATATCAGCGAAAAAATGCTGATACAAGAGCTAAAAACCCTGGTAGAAAGCGGTTTGGCTATTCGAAGGAATTTCGGTGAGGTACCGCCCAGGGTAGAATATTCCCTAACCGATACCGGTCGGGCCGTGCTGCCACTGATCGAAGAAATGCGCCACTTTGCCCTGTTTTATGAGGAAAAAATGGTAAAAAAGGGGTGAACCTAATAAGTAACGTCCTTGCTTGGAAGAGACTGCCATCAAGGGTAAAAAAGAAACCATATAAGGGATATAAGGGCATGGAAGGGGCTACAAACAAGCTTATATTTTCTTAAATACCTTATATGGTTTAAAAAAAATTGGAACCATATAAGGGATATAAGGGCATGGAAGGGATTGCAAACAAGCTTATATGTTTTATGTGGTTCAAAAAGCGGGAACCACGGAAGGTGTATCAGTGCCAACCTTAGTAGGGAGCAACTGATCAATAAATTGGATGGACCTTTCAAAGGCTCGTTTTCCATCCTCATCAAAAGTAAACTGATATTCATGCCCCAGCGCTGGTTCGTAATTATCAGGAAAGAACAGGGTATCCAATTGGACACCAAGGCTTGAAAGCTTCACGGCAAGGCGTTTGGACTGAGCCAATAGCGGATCCTTGTTTCCGGCTGAAATAAAGGTAGGGGGAAATGAACCTGTAAGATAATTGAGTACCGATGCCGTTTTGGCGTATTCGTTATTGGAAATGTCTTTTTCGCGAAAATAGGCCCAGGTGACGGTATTCAGAAAAGACGCAAAGGCACCTTCGGAATTTAGATTGTCTACCTCATAAATGCCACAGTACAGCAGCAGGCCTTTGAGTTGATCTGGATGCACTCCCGGGTTAACTTTTGTGATGGTTGCATAGGAAGGGCTGCTAATGAGGTTAGCTGTGGCAGCAGTAATCATGGAACCACCAGAATCTCCTGCTAAAATAAACTGCGTGGAATCAATAGCAAATCGGTCCGCATTCGAAGAAATAAATGCCAATGCTTTGTTAAGCTGCCGGATAGGCGTGGGGTATTTTGCCTCGGGAGCAATGGTATAATCGATGGATATGGCTACAAACCTCTGGGATGCCAATAATTTGGAATAATTGCTTAGGTGATCTTTATTTCCGGAAACCAATCCTCCTCCGTGTGTCCAGACGATGACCGGCAATTTGCTTTTTGCCGCCATGGCATCCTTAGGATAATAGATATCCAAAAGAGAATTTGGATCGGTTGGATCAAATTGAACATCACGGATAGCCAAAATATTTTCAGGCACGAATTTTTCCAATGCCGCATCCACCCGGACTGCCTCTTTTTCAAATGCATAGCGTACCAGCCAAACTGCCGGATAGGGAGAGAGTTTGAAAGCAAGAACTAGCAGGACCACCAAAGCAAGGATACTGATGACTATTCGCGTTATTGTGCGTTTCATTTACCGTTAGCTTGGTTTACAAATGGGGTAGGATTTTCCAGTCCGGTTAAAAATAAAATAATTTTTTTTGATTATCAACGAGTGGGTGTCACTTTTTTTCTTGTAGTTAGCTGGTAATGAGCCTATTTGCATTTACGGGATCTCGGATAAAGGAAAACCACTTAACATGGAAGGGGCTCCAAACAATTTATATCTACTTGAATACCTTAAATGGTTTAAAAAATAGGGAACCATATAAGGGATATAAGGACTTGGAAGGGGCTGCGAACAACTTATATTTTCTTAAATACCTTATATGGTTTAAAAAAATAGTGGAACCATATAATGGATATAAGGGCATGGAAGGGATTGCAAACAAGCTTATATTTTCTTAAATACCTTATATGGTTTAAAAAAATAGTGGAACCATATAAGCGATATAAGGACATGGAAGGGGCTACGAACAAGCTTATGTGGTTCAAAAAGCGGGAACCACGGAAGGTGTATCAGTGCCAACCTTAGGAGGGAGCAACTGATCAATAAATTGGATGGACCTTTCAAAGGCTCGTTTTCCATCCTCATTAAAAAGTAAACTGATATTCATGCCCCAAAGCTGGCTCGTAATTATCAGGAAAGAACAGGGTATCCAATTGGAAACCAAGGGGTGAAAGCTTCACGGCAAGGCGTTTGGACTGAGCCAACAGCGGGTCCTTGTTTCCGGCTGAAATAAAGCTAGGGGGAAAAGCCGCCTGCCAACGGTGTAGCAAACGCCCCTATGCCCACCTTATCGCTGAGGTAAATCGGCTGGTAGCCGATGGGGTACACCGGGCCAAACGTTCCGCAATACGAAGAATAAAGCTTTTGACAGTTTCTAACAGAAATATTTCCTAACTTACAGAGTATCTATTCACATGTGCTGATTTTGTTTTTACGATCAAAACTCCCATTTCCTGATCAATTAAATAGAAACGACTATGAATAAAATGATCTTAGGAATGCTTGCCCTTGGTTTGGTTGTCGTTTCGGTACAGGCGCAGCATGCAGATGTGAGAGCCGCTAAGCGAGCACTGGCCGCATACAATCTCGATCCCCATGCTTCTAAAGAAAGGCTCCACGAAGCCGTAGCGGCTATTTTGCCGGACCCTATTGGTGAAGACGTTGCCGATCCGAAATACTACATCCTGAAAGGGGAAATATTGAACACGCTGGCTAACCAGATCGTTACCGTGAAACAGACCGGCCTGGGCTCTATAGAGGAACTTCCGCAGGTAGACGGGGTAGCGCTAAAGGCTTTTAATGCCTTAACAACGGCTGTAGAAAAGCATGCGCAAGCCGTAAATTCGCCTGGTTATCTTCTTCGGGATGCGATAAAAGGTATCCAAGAAGCGCAAGCCCACCTGTACAACTTTGGGGTATACGCCTTCGAAGCCCAGGACTACGGATCGGCTTACCTACACTTCTCCTCGGGTCTGGCTGCCCATGAAATCCTTAAGAAAGAAGGCCAGGAAAGCGTTTTGGATGATGCCTTCGCCATGATGGACCAGAAATACGTAACGGGCCTGGCGGCCCTGAACAACCACATGACCGAGGCGGCCAAGCCACTTTTTGAAGAGCTCTACCAGGCGAATTTCGATAATCCAGCTATCTATGAAGCCTTGTATACCGTCCATGCCAGCGGCGAAGACGCCGACATGGAAATCGCCTATCGGTACCTGAAGGCTGGTCGCGAAAAATATCCCGGGGAAGTATCCCTGCTGTTTGCCGAGATCAATCACTTCCTGAAGCAAAACCGACTCGATGAACTCATTGATAAATTGAAAACGGCCATTACCCGAGAACCAAACAACCCGGCACTCTACCTCACCCTGGGTGGTGTATACGATAACTTGTACCAGCGCGAATCCGCTTCCGGAAACAGCGACAGGGCAAGTAATTACTTCGACCAAGCCTTCAATTATTACAATCAGAGCCTGGAAAAAGATCCAACCAATTTCGACGCACTGTATAGCACCGGTACCCTGTACTACAACCGCGCTGCTACCCTGACCATGGCGTTGAGTGAACTGTCCTCAGACAGTAGCCAGGCGGGTATGGAGAAATACGAAGCCATGGAAGCCGAGGTATTCGCTGCATTTGACAACGCGCTTCCTTATTTCCAGAAGGCGGAAAGGGTCAATCCGAACAGCGTTGAGACGCTCATTGCGCTAAAGGAAATTTACGCCAGATATAATGAACCGGAAACTTCCAATGCCTTAAACGAGCGCTTGGAGAACCTGCAGCATGGCGGCACCAACGAAACCTCTTTCTTCCATGGTTTCTAAAATACCTTATCGGGTTTAAAAAATAGGGAACCAAATAAGGGATATAAGGACATAGAAGGGGCTACGCTTACCCTTATATTTACTTAAATACCTTATATGGTTTAAAAAATAGGGAACCATATATGGGCATATTAGGGGTTTCATTAAATTTAATTTTCTCAAGTTCCTTGATACAGTGTAAAAATGTTATTCCATATTCGAATACGGAATATTCACGATAATCAAACCAGGATAGATTTGATTTCAGCACGGATTTGCTGAAATTAATTTTTGCATTTATAACAAAGTACGAATCCCTACCTGATTTTGTGCCGCATCAATTCCGCCAGGCTACAGGTAAAGGGAAAAGCTGAGGCCCTGCCGGGGGAATAGCCTTTAAGTCTCCTGAAATCCCAGGAAAGGCCTTGAAATTCCGGGTCCATTACGGGTTCCAATTGGATTAGCAGGTAATGAACCTGTGAGGGATGGGGGTAGCCCTTTTTGATCATGTCTTCTTTAGAAAATACGGTAGGTCCTTCACCTACAATCCGCCAAAACTCTCCGGATACCTTGTGTCCTTTCGTATGCAGCAGCAAGAAATTTGCACATACCGTTTCCTTGTCCAAAACCAACGAACCGGCACCGGACCCCATTCTAAAATTGTAAAGCCTATTTCGTTTTATCCATTCGTAGTGTTCTTCTGAATGGAAATACCCAACCAACACAAAGGTCTCATCAGGCAATAGCGCCCTATTGTTGTGAATGGTTTCCGGAAGCGCCTCTCGTATCTGGCTCTTCTATTCTGGTGGATCTTTATGGATATCAGAAGTCCTTTACACCTGTGATCACGAGCAGGCCATCCACTCGTTTCTCTGTTTTAACTTCCTGAGCTGTTGTGGAAAGACCATTTTTGTATGGAAGAAGCATGTGGAATTCTGCTCCAAAAGCCCTCCTACGTAATTGATAATGATAATAGCAGTTTTATCCAACTCTCAGCTTTGCCGCATCATGCCATAAATAATGTGGCAAAGGCTCATTCAATTTCCATTTGATGTTCATAGGTTTAGCGCCATAATGGTCAAGCAACTTTGCTTCACCGACAAAAACATAGCCCATCGTATTTCCGAATTCATCTTTGTTCTTTTCTCTTACAAAAAGCAAAACTTTCTTACCTTGTTCCTCATGGTTTATATATGACTGTCCCCTGGTAGTTTGCGGACCCGCGGCATTTTGACTTTGCCAATGGAATAAAGATTCATTGATTGCATAGTCGTCATACATGGTGGTGGGCGAAAAGTTTTCTTCTGATTTAATGAGGTTAATAAATAAAAGCTCCGTATTTAAATCTGAATTTTCCGCCACCCCTTCACGGTTAGATGATTTTCTTTCAAAACTACTTAAACCAAAGGCTGATAGAATTTGATCTCGGGTATAGCGCGCATGAACCTTTAGCGGTTGATCGTAGGGCAGAATAATGTCTAATTCCTTGAAATCAATTCGGTCAATTAGAATTTCCATAACTTCAATGATTTCTTCAACCAATACCGGGTTTTTACCCAATTCCTCTATGCTATCTTTTAAGGAGACAAAGTCGCCAGCTTTTTGCCATACATCATAATGAAGCATTAGCAACATTTGATTTTCATTTTCAGTAAACTCTTTTCCTGAAATCTTAAATTGATTCTTTGCTAAAGCCCGAATAAATTCGAAATAGCTTGTCGATTTGGATGAAAGCCACTTTTTTGAAATGGCATTGACGATTTGCTTTTCATTGGTACTATCAAATTCTTGGACTGTGCTGGCTTCTTGATAAAGTCTCTTCCAACTCCCACGTTTATAAACCAATTGCAGAGGGATATTATGGAATTCAATAAAATTCTTCAAGTTCAAATCCAGTGTGCTTTGATGCTGGAAGTTTTGAATTTTAGAAATGAGGTGATTTCTATTCAGTGAGGTTGCCGCAGTGATATTTTCAAGAATAATCTGTTTTGCTTTTTTCTCCAGAATTACGGAACAACCAAGTGGTAAACGAGGAAAATTGTCTTCGACTTCTTTTTTTATGGCTGTCGCCGTTTTTCCAATAAGTGCTCTAAATTTGTTCTCAAAATTATACTCAGGTCTGGAATTACCTACAAAATCCAAAACCGTCAAGCACTCCTTACTTTCTGCTAAACGAAGCCCTCGTCCGAGTTGCTGTAAGAAAATGGTAAGGCTCTCAGTTGGCCTTAAAAACAATACAGTATCTATTTCTGGAATATCTACCCCTTCATTAAAAATATCCACTACAAAAAGGTAATTGATTTCCTTATTGAGAAGTTGGTTCCTTACTCTGTCACGGTTTTGGTTGTTATCGCTTGTGAGGTAATCTGCCCTTAATCCAGCAAGCGTAAACTTCTCTGTCATAAACTTAGCGTGATCCATAGTAACGCAAAAGCCAAGTGCACGAACATCTAAAAGGTCTTTTGTATATTTTTCTAACGCATCAATTATTTCGCGAATCCTTCTATCATTAGCTGTGTAAACGGATGATAACTCACTTGGTACATATCGGCCACGGTCCCAGCCAACCCTAGAAAGATCAATGCTATCTGTAATCCCGAAATACTGAAATGGACAAAGCAACTTTCTATTCAAGGCCTCAGGCAGCCGAATCTCAGCCGCAATTTTATTATGAAAATCTTCCTGAATATCCCCACCATCCATTCGTTCAGGGGTGGCAGTTAAGCCAAGTAAAACTTTTGGCTTGAAATAGTTGATAATGTCCCTGTAGCTGTTTGCTGTTAGGTGATGGCACTCATCAATTATTACAAAATCAAAATATTCATGAGAAAGTGTCAAATCGCCTAACCGGTTATTCAATGTTTGCACAGACGCAAATACATGCTCGTAACTGATTGGTTCAAAGCCTCCTACTAATAACTCTCCAAAATTATTATCTTTTAAAATTCCTCTAAAAATATCCATTGACTGTTGTAATATCTCTTTTCTATGCGCCAAAAAAAGAAGCTTGGCGGTGGTGTTTTTACTTTTGAATCTTTTGTAATCAAATGCTGAAATAATCGTTTTTCCGGTCCCTGTCGCTGCCACCACCAAATTTCTATATCTATGGTGCACGGTTCGCTCAACTTCAAGCGTTTCAAGAATTTCTTCTTGAAACGGATAAGGTTTAACATCAAAAAATATCGTGTTTAATGAGGAGGTCGTTCCAGTTTTTCCTTGCTTGAGTGATTCTATTAATTTCTCCTTGTGGATGTTTTCATCAAACAGTTCAAAATCATCACTTTCCCAGTATGAATCAAAAGTCTTTTGAAACTTCGCAATAATATGGATCACTTCTTTAGTCGTGATTTTTAAATTCCACTCGAGGCCATCAGTTAGGGCTGATCGCGAAAAATTGGAAGATCCGATATATCCCGTATGAAAACCTGTATTTCTTTTAAACAGGTAGGCTTTGGCATGCAGCCTCTCATTGCCTGTGTTGTATGAAATCTTTACTTGCGTATTGGGGAGCTTAGACAATACTTGTATTGCTTTGTAATCTGATGCACCCATGTAGGTGGTTGTAATTATCCGCAATTCCCCACCGTTCAAAGTGAATTCCCGTAACTCCCTTTCGAGAATGATAATACCCTTAAACTTGATAAACGAAACGAGTAAATCAATCTTATCAGACGATAAAATTTCTTTTTTTAATTCACTCTCTAACGATAAACCGACATTTCCACCGGTAAAAAGTTCACTATGCGTAAGTCTTGTATAGGGGGTTATTTCTTTTAAGTGAAGTTCGAAGTCAGAAAAGTGCGAATCAACTCTTGAAAAGACTGCCTTCAAAATTTCTCCTTCCGCTGCTATTAGGTCGTTTTCAAACTCCTTCTTTTTAAGCTCCTCTTTCAAAAATAGGATGATTTTATTAGCAATCTCTATTTGTGTTTCAACCTGATTTTTTCCTTTAATTAGGTTCAAAGCAAGTTTTATCGTTTGGGTCAGATGTTCAGCTAAAATGGAAGAGGCCTCTTCTTTGTCCAATACACTTTTATTGATGAAAAATTCATTTTTATCTAAAGCCCTTACTTTTTGAGAAATAAGCTTTGTAATTAAACCTTCATAAATGCCTTCGATCATAATTTTAAATATTCATTCATTATTGGAATATCAGCCTCAGCCCAATCTAAACGAGTAAGTCTATCCTTTCTAAGCCACTTGTAACTCTTATGCTCTGCGAGTTTTAGTTCACCTCCGATGTGCGAAGCGAGAAATGGAATTAAGTATATGTTTTTGGTTGGATATTTAAACGCAGATGGGGTCAACCGATGAACGAGTTTTATGTCAATATTCAGTTCCTCTTTGATTTCCCTTAGAATACAATCTTCTTCGGATTCTCCTACTTCCATTTTACCACCTGGGAACTCCCATTTAAGAGGTAATTGCATTTTTTCGCTTCGCTGAACGACTAATGTTTCACCATTTCTTTCGATTAATGCGCAAGTAACTTTGATCATAATTATTATGAAATATACTTTTCATTTTCTCTTTCATGATCTTTATCCTTTTGCCTGTCGGCGTTGATCTTATCCAGCCACCATTGCGTTCGTGTTTTCGGAACAACATAATATTTACAACCCTCATGTCCGTGCCAGAAACAACCGTGCACCTGAACAATGGTATTGTATTTTGGCAAAACAATATCTGGTTTTCCAGGAAGCATTTTGTCGTGCAGTTTAAATCGAAATCCATGAGCATGAAGAAACTTCCGAACCAGCATTTCCGGTTTGGTATCCTTCCCTTTGATCCGGCTCATGTTATAGCTCCTTATTTCCGGTTCGTGAACGTCTGCCATGATCCTATTTTATGTCTTTACAAAAAATGAAGTTTGTTCGCTAATGGAAAAATGCCTTCCTGGTTTCAATTTTGAAGTTTAGGAAACTGAAAGCCAGTATTCCGATAATTCCCTAACAAGATAGGGGAAATTTTTAGAACGGGGAAGTTGATGGGCCGGAAAAATTACCCGGCAAGGCATCCCCAAAAGAGCTTATCGAAATCGTGCTAGGGACTACCTTCAATATCTGATCATTTTAAAGCCGGGAATAATAGCCCCAGTCGCTATTTTTTGGCCAACCTCAAAATAGAATTCCATTCATTGAGTGCTTCATCCAGGCGGGTAAATGCCTGGTTTCAGCTATTCAGCCACTTCTTAAAATCTGCGGAACGGTCGATGCTTACGATGGCGTCGAAAGGATCCTCGGTTTTGGGATTAAGTTCCAGCTTTACCCGGCCCCGGGAGTACGCCACCATGCTCGAAATGGCATCCATATGGACCAGGTACTTTCGGTTGATGCGAAAAAAACAAGCGGGGTCAAGCAGGGCTTCCAGCTTGTCGAGCGAATACTCCAGGGGAAAGCGGTTTCCGTCATGAGTGCGGATAAAAATACTTTTGTCCAACACAAAAAAATAGGCAATTTCTTCCACGTCCACTTTCTTGATTTTCTCGCCTATTTGGATCAGGAAGCGTTTTTTATAGTCGGGTTGCCGCCCCTGCATCTGCGCCAACAGGGAATCGAAATCAATGCCCAGTGCCGATTTCATATCCCGGTACTTTTGGAGGCTCTGGATCAGATCGGTCCTCCGGATGGGTTTTAAGAGGTAGGAAATACTGTTGAGCTGAAAGGCCCGGATGGCATATTGATCGTAAGCGGTAGTAAAAATGATGGGGGTGGTCACCTCCACCCGATCGAAAATGCTAAAGCTAATCCCATCGGAGAGCTGTATATCAAGGAAAATAAGATCTACCCGATTTTGCTGCAACCAACGGACCGATTCTTTGATGGAGCCCAGTTTGGCCATAATCCGAATATCCGGTGCGGTTTCCAACAATAGCGATTCCAGTTTCTCCGCCGCTATTTGCTCGTCTTCTATAATTAATACGTTCGGGCTATTCACCATCGATTAATGGAAGTTTTGCGATATAATAATCGGTTTGCACAACGAAAGCGGGCTCTTCGGAACCTATCATCGCATACCGCTTAGTCAAATTTTTCAGTCCCAGACCCGTGGAATTCCCCAAGGATATTTTGGGCTGAAGATTATTTTTGACGATAAGGTAATTCCCCTCGCTGAAAATATCAATGCTCAGCGGCATGGATTCGTTAATTATGTTATGTTTGATAGCATTCTCAAGCACTACCTGCAGGGATAAGGGAGGGAGGAAAAATTTCAGTAGAGTAGCCGGGACATTAATGGAGTAGACCAGGTAATCCCCGTAGCGAATTTGCTGCAAAAACAGGTAGGAACGCATAAAATTCAGCTCTTTTTCCAGGGTGGCGACCGGCTGCTCAATGGTCTCCAGCACATAGCGGTAAATATGCGAAAACTCATCGATAAACTGCTGGGCCTTTCGGGTGTCTTTGTTTACCAGACCCGACAATACGTTCAGGCTGTTAAACATAAAATGGGGGTTTATCTGGCTTTTTAAAACCTCAAACTTGATTTGAGATAGCTCTTCCTCCAGGTTTTTGGCCATTTGTTCAACGCGTTTGTGTTGCGTAAAAAACAGCCAACCTTCGAGAATGGAGACCATTAAGATGTTAACCACACTAAATATCAATGCGTTGCTTATATATACTCCCCGTAATTCTTCCGCATAGGGTGTTACGAAGTGGGCAAACGATGTAAAAGCGACGGAAACCACCATTGCTACGCTTACTGAAAAGGCCAATTGAATTAGTATCCGCTTGAAAGTGGCCAGGCTCCATGGGCTCACCCGGTTCAGAAAACGAATAAAAAACAAATTGGAATAGGCCAATAAAAAACCGGCAATAAGGGTAAATACCAGTCCACGGAATAGCCGGTAAAGAAAGTATCCGAAATCAGACAACACATGATAACCCGAGAAGTGATTGTAAAGAATGATGATCAATTGCACCCCCAAAGAAAAACCGATTAAAAACTGCAGGAGGTTTTTGAAGGATAGTAATTGATGGATCGACTTTACGTTCATTAAGGCTATCTGATTTCCTGTCAAAGATAAAATGATTTGTTTTGTCTGGCTTCCTGGTGGGAAAAGAATTGATTCCTACCCTTCAAAAAAGGAAAAGAAACCGGATTGTGCTTCCTAATCCGGCTTCCATCCCTTCCTATTTTAAAATCGCTTGACCAAGCCTATCCGAACGGAGACATATTGGAAGTTTAGTTCGGTACGGACACCCTCAACCTCTGCATCTCGGTTGAGTACATTGAATTTTACTCCCGGGGTCAAACTCCAGTTGGTTCCGATGGGCAGATCAATGCCTCCGGCCAACTGCCAACCCAAGCCGTGACCGGTATCGTTGATAATTTCCCCATCGCTGTTTTCGATTTCGATGTGGTTGTACAACCCTCCGGCTCTTACAAAGTAGTGTACTGGCGAATTCCCAAAAGGGTGCCGGAACTGGAAACCGAAAACATAGCCGGTTTCCTCAAAATCCACTTCATTTCCAGCAAACGATTCATCCGCGCCAAATCGGTTCCAGCCCCAGCCTGCATAGGCACCCAGGTGCGGCATAAACCGATAATGTAAGATTCCCTCAAACCCAAAGCCGGTGTTCAGGCTGGTTCCACCTGGTTTTTGCGTCGCGACAGATACGCCGCTGTTGAGCTCAAAACCAAAACGTTTTTCGTTTTCCTGCGCATACGTGCTTCCAGTCAATACCGCAAGAAAAAGCAGTGTAAATAATCCTTTTGTACTCATCGTTCCATTTTTTATAGGTTGATAATCAATTAACTATGAAACAAAAGTAGCTGCCGGCGTCCCGGGAATTAAATAAAGGATGCTGAGGGTGTTGTTTTTCTGTGCGAAGTTGTAAATGATCCGGTTGAACGTGTTTTGGTCCCCAAACTATAACCAGTGCCCGCCAAAAACCCCAGCACGAATCATTGGGTACCTAGGGTCTTATCCGCCCAAATTCACACGAATTTGCGCCGATTTCTTTTTTGATTTATCTGTGCTAATCTGAGTAATCCGTGGTGAATTCTTTTTTCACCACAGATTCGCACGGATTTTCACAGATTTTTTTGGGTTCTTTCTACTAAACCAGATTATCCCCAATCTATCTGTGCTAATCTGTGTTATCTGTGGTGCACACTTTTTTATTCACCACAGATTCGCGCAGATTTTCACCGATTTTTTTGGGCTTTTTCTACTAAACCAGATTATCCCTAATCTATCTGTGCTAATCTGAGTAATCCGTGGTGAATTCTTTTTTACCACAGATTCGCACGGATTTTCACAGATTTTCTTTGGGCTTTTTCAACCTAACCACCCTATCCCTATCTATCTGTGCTAATCTGAGTAATCCGTGGTGAATTCTTTTTTTACCACAGATTCGCACGGATTTTCACAGATTTTTTTTTGGTTCTTTAAGCTAAACCAAATTATCCATAATCTATCTGTGTTATCTGTGGTGCTTCATTTTTTTCACCACAGATTCGCGCAGATTTCCACAGATTTTTTTTTGGTTCTTTTAGCTAAACCTTATTATTCCTAATCTATCTGTGTTATCTGTGGTGAATTCTTTGTTCACCATAGATTTTTTATGCTCTTCTTTGATACATGATTCACATGATTATTCTTACGATTCCTTTTTTCATATCCTGTACATTAAAATTGAGCAGCAGCCCCAATTTCAAACCGGATAATTTAAGATACGTCATCACCTGGGATTTGTGAATAGGTGCGAGTTCCTCAACGGACTTCAGTTCAAGGAGAACCAGATCGTTAACCAGTAGGTCTATTCGGTAACCTGCATCCAGTTTAATCCCATCATAATTTACCGGAAGGGGCTTTTGTCGTTCAACTGTTAACCCTACCTTGAGTAATTCATACTCCAGACAAATCTCATAGGTAGATTCCAACAGCCCTGGTCCTAATTCGGAGTGAACTTTATAGACGCAGCCAATTATTTCGTAGGTTAAATCATTTAATTCCATAGGCATGAATCAAATAAATCTTCGGTATATAGCTTTTTCACCACAGATTCGCGCAGATTTCCACAGATTTTTTTAGTTTCTTCAGGAACACCATCTTATCCCTAATTTATCTGTGCTAATCTGAGTAATCCGTGGTGAATTCTTTTTTCACCACAGATTCGCACGGATTCGCACAGATTTTTTTTGGTTTTTTCAGGCAAACCATCTTATCCCTATTTATCTGTGCTAATCTGTGTTATCTGTGGTGCTTCATTTTTTTCACCACAGATTCGCGCAGATTTCCACAGATTTTTTTAGTTTCTTCAGGAACACCATCTTATCCCTAATTTATCTGTGCTAATCTGAGTAATCCGTGGTGAATTCTTTTTTCACCACAGATTCGCACGGATTCGCACAGATTTTTTTTGGTTCTTTAAGCTAAACCAAATTATCCATAATCTATCTGTGTTAATCTGTGTTATCTGTGGTGCATAAAATTATTCCGTAGCAGCCTCATATGCCTCCTTACCGCCCACTACCGGTAGCTGAAGGGAGCTTTTGTCCAGGTCTACCGTCAGTTCGGTGCCGGGGTCGGGCCAGAGGGTAAATTCCTTGTCGCTGGAAAAAATCAGCAAACCGATCTGCTGCCCCCGTGGAATTACCTGATCGTCGGGCTGCAGTTCGAATGATAATGTGTAAAACCTGCCCGGTTTCAGCGGCTCGCTTTCGGTTAAGGAACGGTGATTTTGCGGATCGGCCCAGCCACGGGTGATGATATTGTCGGTGATCTTTGCGTTTTTCCCTTCGTTCCAGGGCAAGGACACCAGCCAAATGGAAAGGTTGGCGGCCGGCTTGCTGGATGCCACCCGTATGCTCATCTCGGCCAGACCCGATAGGTGCAGGTCCTCTTGGAGCTCCGGGCTCAAAAACAACAGCCGGTGATCGGTCAGCTCCGCCCTGGCCAGGGAAGCACCATCAAAGGAAAAGTTATCGACCAGGGTCTCCTTGCCCTGCCGGGAGGGTTTCTCCAGGAGCAGCTTTCCGGCTGCCGGAGCGGCTCCTTCCAAAAAAAGCGACACGGCTTCCGATTGGGGATGGGGGTAGGCTTCATAGGGGCTGGGGTTGTCTTGAGGGTCGCCTTCCCGGACGATCCATACTTTCGGATCTTCCTCCACCTCATTTTCTACGCCATGCAGGTAGCGGGTAAACCAGCGGTTCATCATCCGCATGGGCGGTGGTCCCCCATGCCCGTCCTGGTGGTAATACAGCTGCACCGGCAGGCCCATGGATTCGGCTTTTTTATAGATGCGGTAACTGTGTTCGGGCATCACGTTCCAGTCATTGAAGCCATGGGACATCAGTAGGGCGGCCTTCATGGGCTCCATTTGGTTCAGGTAATCCCGGCCGGCCCAAAAATCGTTGTAATCACCGGTGACCCTGTCCATGCCTGCTTTCATTTCGGTATCGCGGATACGAGCATTGTTTCCGGCCCGTTTGGCCGTATCACCGCTGTGAATAAAGTCATACAGCACGTCAATGTCTTCTCCCAGGTACCCGCCAGGGGATCGCACCAGCCCATGAGAGCGGTAATAGTGGTAGTAGGAGGTATTGGGTGCAATGGGAATGATGGCCTCTAGCCCCTCCACTCCGGTGGTGGCCGCCGCCAGGGGAATGGTACCGTTATAAGAAGTCCCGGTCATGCCTACCTTGCCCGTGGACCAATAGGCCTCCACGAGTTCCCCACCCTGAGGTTGGGTATAGCCTTTGGCACGGCCACACAGCCAGTCGATCACGGCTTTGGGGGCAAGGGATTCGTTTTTGCCGCCCACGGTGGGAGCGCCCTGGGAAAGGCCTGTGCCCGGGGAGGAAGAATGCACCACGATATATCCCCTGGGAACCCAGGTTTTGATGTGGGAGTCGGAAATAAAGGGCCGGTTATTGATGGGCGTTACTTCCGGAGAGACCCTTTCTTCCGGCGGGGAACCCAGTTCGTGTCTTACATCCCAAAACAAGCCGTCCACATCCGGGGCCACCCCGGCAAAATACGGACTGCTGACGTAAATGACCGGAAGCTTCAAGCCCTGGTATTCGGTCTGGTAGGGGCGGGTGACGGCCACATGCATGCGGTCGGGTTGACCATCGGCATCCGAATCGAATTCGGTTTCCACCCAGAGATCGTGCCTTACCCATCGGGCGGGATCCATGAAGGCAGGTACTTCCTGGGCTTCCCCGTTTATGAAATAAGGTTTTGCCTCCGATTGGGCGGCGAGGGGTTGGACAATAAGACCGCTTGCCAGTAGAAGGCAAAGGATCAGTAGGGGCTGTAAGCTTTTGGATCGGTTGTTCATGGCTTAAAAATAGGAAATTTTTGAAATAAAAAAGCCCGGTTACCAAGGCAACCGGGCTTACTTACTTTTCCCTTGTTAATTAATTACTTCCCGGGCTTGGTGCGGGAGTATCGGGTGCCTCTAAGCCTAATTTTGCTATAACCAGATCAGTAAATGGATCGTCGTCTCTGGTATATAAAAGGATGGGTGCCTGCCCTGCCGAATCAGAAAACACATGGGTATAGTTGTTTTCGGCAGCTACTGCATTAATGGCATTGTATACCTTGGTTTGAACAGGCTCCAGCAATTCCTGCAGCTTTCGCTGATAGGACGATTGAGCATCTTGTTGAAACTTTTGAATTTCCTGCTCCATTGTTTGTAGCTCTTGCTCTTTGGTAGCGCGGGCTTCTTCGGTCATGGTTTGAGCCGATTGCTGATAGGTTTGTACCTGTTGTTGAAAACTCTGGCTTTTGGTCTGAATTTGCTGGCTCAATTGATTGCTGTAATCCTGGATATCAGCATCAATGCGTTCCATCTCTGGCATCAGGCTCATGATGTATTCGACATTGGTGTACCCGATTTTCAGATCTTGAGCACTGGCTACAAATCCAAAGCAAAAGAGGACTATTGCTGATAGGATGATTCTTGCTTTCATAATTGTTAAACTTTGTTAATTTTAATTGTTTTCTTCTAATCCTAATTCTTCTATGATAAAATCCGAGTAATCATGCCTTGGATCCGTATAGATAATGGACGTAGGGCTGGTCGCTTTGTCAAACAAAATGGCCAATCCGTTCCGCTTCGCTACCCGGTCTATGGCATCGTAAATGGTGGACTGCAGGGGCTGAAGCAATTCCGACTGTTTCTGGTACAATTGGCCATTTTCGCCGAATATTCGGTTGTTAAAGGCTCTGGCTTCCTGTTGTTTTTCCCGGATCAATGCCAACCGCTCCTGATACATCTCGTCTGTCAATAAAACCTGCTCTCCCTGTAGGTCACTATACATTTGCTGGATTTCATCTTCCAAATTTTGTGCCTCTTTTCGCCACTCCGTACTTACCGCCTCCATTTCCTCCTGAATCTTCTTGTAGTCCGGATGTTTATTCAGAATATATTCCGTATCTACATAGCCCATTTTCTGCGCTGACAGGAGCATGGGGAAAAGGGAAAGCAAAAGTAACAATTTCAGCGATTTTTCCATAATTATCTGAATTGTTGCCCGATGGTAAAGTGGAACATGCCGCCGCTTGGTCCTGGGTTGGGATTGGAGAGAGTCGGAACTTCGTCAAATCCGTAACCCCAATCAATACCCAGGAGACCGAAAGCCGGCATAAATATCCGGGCACCAAATCCGGCAGATTTTTTCAGGTCATACGGATTGTAGTCGGCATAGTTGCCCCAGTTGTTTCCCGCTTCGGCAAAGCCCAGCAGGAAGATGGTAGCCGAAGGATTGGGCGATACCAGAAACCGCAGCTCCATTACGTGCTTGTTATACACCACCCCTCCGTAAGGAATGGGGGCGTTGGCTTGTCCACGGAATTCTCTTCCCGGGGTGATCGACTGGTTTTCATACCCGCGCAGTCCTACGATTTCCTGTCCAAGGGCAAAGTTATTCATGTTCATTCCATCGCCTCCCAACACAAAGCGCTCCAGCGGTATGATACCGATCCGATCTCCGTAGGAACCTACAAAACCCAGGTGAGTTCGGGCACTTAGCACCAGCTTATTCGATCCGAATAGCGGGGTATACAGCGAGGCATCAAACATCCACTTATGGTATTCCAGCCACTGGTATTTTTCCTCGTCCTGAGATTCCTGGTTGATATTCGGATTCATAGAGGTATAGGGCGGCGTGAGGGTCGCACTCAAGGTAATATTGGAGCCAAAACGGGGGTAAATGGGGTTGTCAATGTTGTTCCGCGCAATGGTAGTGTTTAGCGCAATACTTCGGGCCGTACCGGTATTGTAGCTTAGCCCAAAGAAATTACCGTATTCGTCAAAATCATACACCTGAAACTGCAAGCTGTTACTGACCTGGAAGTAATCATCCGGCCAGGTAACCCGCTTGGCCAGCCCAATGGTGGCACCGGTAATCTTGAAAGAACCCAGTTCCTGCCCGAAATTATTCCGGTTGAAGAAGTCGATCTGCCGCTGTACCGAATGGTTAAAGCTAAAACTAAGGGCATTGGGCTTCCTTCCTCCAAACCAGGGCTCGGTGAAGGACATGCTGTAGTTCTGAAAACTCCGGCCGTTTGCCTGTACCCGCAAGGAAAGCTTCTGTCCGTCTCCTACCGGCAAGGGTCGCCACTTCGAGAAGTCCTTGATGTTTTTGATGGAGAAATTATTGAAGGTCAGTCCCACAGTACCAACGAATCCAAACAGGCCTCCCCAGCCTCCGGAAAGTTCGATCTGATCGTTTGGCCGTTCTTCCAGTTGGAAGGTGATGTCCACCGTGGCATCCTCAAAATTGGGACGCATGTCCGGCTCGATGTTTTCCGGGTTGAAATAGCCAATCTGGGAAAGCTCCCGGATGGTTCGGACCAGCGCGCTCCTGTCAAATTTCTGACCCGGGAGTATCCGGATTTCCCGCATGACCACGTGGTCACTGGTTCGCTCATTACCTTCGATGGAAACGCTGTTTACCGTTACCTGCGGCCCTTCGAATATCCGCATCTGAATGTCAATGGAATCAGCCTCCACATTTACTTCTACCGGATCGATGGTAAAAAACAGGTAGCCATTGTCCTGATACAGGGAACTGACATCATCTCCGCGCTGCGGGTCGTAGTTTAACCGTTTGTCCAGTTTTTCCTTGTTGTAGATATCCCCTTTGAAGATACCTAATTTGGCTTGAAGCTCTTCATCGGAGTGAATGTAATTCCCCGAAAAGGTAATGTTTCGGTAATAGTATTGCTGCCCTTCTTCTATGTCAATGTCGATATTGATCCGGCTGTCGTCAAAGCGATAAACGCTATCTGAAAGGATTTCGGCATCACGGTACCCGCGACTGTTATAAAAGTCGATGACCGCATCTTTGTCATCCCGGTAGTCGCTTCGGACAAATTTGGAACCGTTAAAGAAGTTGAGTTTAACGTTTTTGTTGATGTATTCCCTGATCTGATCTTCCGTAACGGGGTTTCGTTTGGCGATGGCATTCCCCACGTTTTTTGGATTGGCATTGAGCAATCGGGAAACCAGGTCTTTAAAAATATACACGCGCGCATGTTCGTTGGTCCCTTTCATCTTTTTCTTGATTCGGGGATCCGCGATGTTGTCATTTCCTGCAAAGCGAATTTCGTTAATTCGTACTTTGCTCTTTTTTTCCACATCAAAGCGCAGCTTGACGCTATTGGGCAGGGTGGTGTCGCGTTCCTGAATTACTTTTACCTCGGCATTCAGAAAGCCTTTGCCTACAAAATATTCCTTAATATTTCGCTGGGCGGTATTCAAGACATCGTCCCTTACCACTCTCCCGCGGATATTTACTTTGTCCTCCAGTTCACCTTCCTGAGTTTGGTTCACTCCGGAAAACTCTACCCGGCTGAAGCGGGGTCTTTCGGTCAGGTCCAGGAGCAGGTAGATGTCATCGCCTTCGATCTTGGTTACCAGAATTTTGACATCGCCGATGATTCCCTGGGACCACAGTTTTTTGAGGGCTCCGGAGATGGCATCTCCCGGAACGGTAATCTCATCATCTACCCGAAGTCCTGCCAGGGAGATGATGGCCGTTTCATCCAGGGTACTCAGGCCCACTGCTTCTATTCCGGCAATCCGATAGGTCTTTGGATTGGAATAGTCCAAATCTATAATATCTACCGGCTCCTGACGGGAATACCGGCTTTGTCCCAATCGAATCTGGGCTTCTGCCACTCCGGTCACTAGCAGCAAGTAAATAATCAGTAAATAGTTTCTCATTTCAAACGATAAGTTTAACTCCTAATCCCGGGGACTAGAAAGCTGTAATAGCCCGAAAATACAGTTTTCTTTTCGGGCGGTTGTTGTCATTAGGAGGGCTTAATCTGGGCACCGGTTTTGCCAAACCTTCTTTCCCTTTTCTGATAGGCCAAAATGGCTTCATGCAGGTGTTTTTTTCGAAAATCCGGCCACAATACCTCTGTGAAGTAAAGTTCGGTGTATGCCAGCTGCCACAACATAAAGTTGCTGATCCTGATTTCACCACTGGTGCGGATCAACAACTCGGGATCGGGAATTCCGCTGGTATTCAGGAAGGAAGCAATCGTTTCCTGGCTGATTTCCTTTTCCGGAATTTCCCCGCTGACTACTTTTTTGACAATTTCCCGTACCGCCTGGGTGATTTCCCAGCGTCCGCTGTAGCTAAGGGCCAGCACGACTGTCATACCGGTATTGGCCGCCGTCTTTTCCTTCCCGAGGGACAGGTGTTCCCTGCATTTTCCCGGGAGGCTTTCGGTATCGCCAATGGTGCTCAGGCGAATGTTATTCTCCATCATGGTGGGCACCTCATCGGTAATGGCCTGCACCAGGATTTCCATCAAGGCATCCACTTCTTCCTTAGGTCGGGACCAGTTTTCGGTAGAAAATGCGTACAATGTAATGTATTTCACTCCCAGTTCGGCAGCCCCCTCAATGGCATCTCGTACCGCTGCAATGGCATTCCGGTGACCAAAGATGCGCATGGCGCCCTTCTTCTGCGCCCATCGTCCATTGCCATCCATAATTATGGCTACGTGTTGAGGGATCTTCCCTTTGTCAATCACTTCCTTCATTCCTATGTACGGTTCCAATTTGTAATGAATCACAAAAATGACACTTCTTTTTCAAAAATTCTATCCTGCGGTCAATTATTGTAAGGATAGCATTTTATCTGATGGAAGGAATAGCTGATCGTAAATCCTAAAAAATAGTACCAGTCGCGGTCTGAGAGGTTGCCAAAATTGATGGCATTGGGGTCCAGTGCCGGACTTCCGGTGCCGGGATCGGTACGAAACCGGGGAAGTGCATTGGGGTCTGTACTTATTTTATCCAGGTTGTCGGAAAAGGTAGCCTTCGCCCCTCCTTCTATGGATAGCAACATCCGGTCCTTTAGCTTGTACTTAATGCCCATACCAAAGGGAATAATGGCTGAAGTCATCCGGTAACTACCGGGCTGGGGATCTGCTGCATAGGACTGTCCATCTCCGAAGAACGTACCAACACCCAATCCAAGAAAGCCGAAAGGTGAAAATCGGGAAGGGCTCTGGTGGTTCATGTAATCCAGAAAATGGAATTCCATGGTCGCCGCCAGTTCTACCATGGTGCCGGTGAAATAGGCATTGCGAACCGAAGCTACCGGATCAATGGGCCGAATACTATCCGCCGCATTGAGCCTGCCTACGGTAAGCCCTGCTCTCAGGCTCCAGGCATTGTCAAAATTTCGTCTGCCAAACAACGTTCCCTGAATACCCAGTTGGGTGGGGTCTATGGTTCGGATGATGTCTCCGGTATAGCTGCCCGCTCCCAATCCCAGTCCTACCTCGTATTGTTGTGCAGGAGCAGTTAGCCCATGAAGAAACAATACGGCGGTGAAAATGATCGTGTAATACCTGGTTTTATTCAAGTCGCTGCAATTTATAAACTACCTAACGAATAAAAAACCCGTGACAGTATCTGCCGGGTTAAATATTGTTAAAACTAATTTCGCATGTCATAGCCCCAGTTTAACTTCTGCCTCAGGGTGTCGAAGAAGCTGTAATTCGGGAACTTAACCAATTTGGCAACAAATTTTTCTTTTTTGATTTTCAACTCCACGGAAGCGTCGATGGGCGTAGACCTGGAATCCAAAGATACCAGAAATTTTTCGCTTCTCCCCTCAATATTGAAGGTGATTTCGCTGTCATCAGAAACCACTATGGGACGCACATTCAGATTATGTGGACTGACGGGGGTAATCACAAAGTTCCTGGCGATCGGTGAGATCAAAGGCCCACCACAACTCAGGGAATAGCCGGTGGATCCGGTAGGCGTGGAAACGATCAATCCATCGGACCAGTAGCTGTTTAGGTAATCCCCATCAATATAGGTATGCACGGTGATCATAGAAGAGGTGTCCCGCTTGTGAATGGTAAACTCATTGAGTCCGAAATTCAGCCCGTCGAAAAGCGGAATACTGGATTCCAAACATACCAGGCTTCTGTCCTCCAGCGCATACCTACCCGCCAGCAAATCTTGGGCGGCCAGGGCGATTTCCTCCTTGGCAATGGTGGCCAGGAACCCCATTCGGCCGGTATTGATACCCAATACAGGCACCTCCCTCGAACCGACGCGGGAAATGGTATCCAAAAGCGTCCCATCCCCACCAATGGAAATAACAAAATCCATCGTTTCCATTCCCGTATTATCTTCGGGAAGGATGGAAATCGATCGCCTGCTGCCAGTATTTCGAATGGATGGATAGAGACTTTCAGTTACCCAAACGCCTTGTCCCTGCTTCTCAAAAACCTGAATTAACTGCTCTATGTACGAATGAAACACCGGTAAAATGTTGATGCCGTGCAGTAGGATGTTCATGTATAATCAAATGTCTAAAAATCGAAGCAGGTTTCCCAGCCGATCCTGCTCACTGCTGATGCCTCCATCTTCCTGATAATGATCGATAATTTTATACCCGAAGCGTTCCAGGGTTGCTTTTATATGCCTTAATTCTACCTGATCGGTTTTCAGCGTGACCTTTATTTTACTATCGTCCAGCGGATCGTTGGAAATAAAGCTACTGAGGACTTTAGCGTTTTCGGATTCTACCACCCTGGCAATGTCATACAGGCTGTAATCGGTCATAAACATAGAGAGGATCAGCACCCCGCCGGGCGTTTGAATCGAAATCGAATCGGTAAAGGCCGTTACAGCATCCTCTTCCGTAACCACGCCCTGGTATTTCATTTCTTTATCCACCACCGCTACCATGCTCACCTGGTTTTCGGAGGAGATTCTCAGCACCTCGTATATGTGTCGGTCCAACTGCACCACACAGGAAGCCGCCAGGAGTTCCACTTCGCCAATGGTTAGATCCGGATTGTTACTATCGTATATGATCTCATCTGTAATGAATCCCTTAAATCCTCCCTTATCTGCCACCGGCAAAATATTCGTTCGGATTTCTTCCATCCAGGATAGGGCCATCGTCACCTTGTCTGTGAATTTCAGGGGTGGGATCAAATGATTGATAAAGTCTAGTGCCCTCATGTAGCTAAAGGTATTAAAAGGATTCGAAAAATAAAACGCCTTCCAGCGCTCCTTGGTTCAAATCCGGTAGATTCCACGGGTTTTTGGAAAAAATAAGCGGCATTTTGCCCGGTTCGCAACCTGGATGCCTCAGTTTGAAAGTAACTGCTCCTGCTTTTCTTTCGCGTAGAGCACTATCCAGTTTTGAAGGAGCTTTTCTCCGTACTGCGTAAGATGCGCCTCGGGGTGAAACTGAAGCCCCATCAGCGGGAGGCTACGGTGGCAAAATGCCATGAGCTCTCCCCGATCCGTTTCCAGCAACACCTCCAACTCCCACGGAAGCTCTTTAAGCTCCAGCGAATGGTAACGAGTCACCTCAAACCGCTCCGGAAGGCCCTTCAATACCGGATGCTGGTGCTTTTGATACACCGTGGAGACCTTGCCATGCATGGGATGCCCGCTTTTCCGGAGACTTGCCCCAAAGTACAGGCCCAGTGCCTGGTGGCCCAGGCAAACCCCCAATATCGGTAACCGGTGAACATACCGGGCCGTTATTGCCATGAGGTTACCGGCAAAGGCCGGTGTTTCCGGTCCCGGTGACAAAACCATCGCCGAAAAATCCAGGGTTTCCAAATCAGCCAGGGATACATCATTTCGGACCACCAGCACTTCTTCTCCGGATCTTCGGAGGTAGTCCGCCAGCATGTGCGAAAACGAATCGAAATTATCAATTAACAGGATCACCAGTGGAGCTGTTTACGAGTTCTTTAATAGTAGCAATGGCCGCATCGATGATGGGGGTGTAATCGTCCAGAAAGGACACCATGGCGGGAGCGATGGGTACCACCATGGGATAAATGACCGATCCCTGCCGCATTTCTTCGGGCACCTCAAACTCAAAGGAATGGGCCACCCAAATCAGCAGGCTGATCATGATGGACCATTTAAGCAATCCCAATATGCTGCCGGCAAAATTGTCGAAGGTACCCAAAATGGTCAGGTCCAGGGCTTTCTTGACCAAATAGGCCAAAATACGGATCGTGATGGTCACGGCCAGAAAGATCAGAATAAAGGCCACAAAAGGCAACATAAACGTCAGGCTCTCCACCCGCTCGGCCAACAATTCTGCACCCCAATGCATAAACCTAAACGCCAGAATAATACCAATAAAAAAGGCCAGAATAGACAAAAGACCGATAAACAGCCCCTGCCGATATCCGCTAAAAGCCCCTACAGCCAACATGCCCAGTATGATAAGATCGATGGTACTCAAAGCCGGGATTAGGAATTAAGCAGGGCCTTGACCTTTTGCGAGATGAGCTTTCCGTCTGCCTTTCCAGCCAGTTTCTTGGTAGCTATTCCCATGACCTTACCCATGTCTTTTGGCCCTTCCGCGCCGGTTTCGGAGAGAATGGTTTTTAATTCTACCTCCAGTTCTTCCTCCGATAACTGCTGAGGAAGGAATTCCTGGATGACCTGCAGTTCGGAATTTTCAAGAGTGGCAAGGTCTTCTCTACCCTGCTTTTCAAAAATTTCTAAGGAATCTTTTCGCTGTTTGGCGGCTTTGGTCAATAGCTGTACTTCGTCCTCTTCGGACAAGCCTTTGTCCCCACTCCCTTTGGTTTCTTCCAGGAGAATCAGCGATTTAATGGCTCTCAGCGCCCGCAATCTGTCCTTGTCCCGGGCCAGCATCGCTTGTTTGATCTCTTTTTCGATGTCGATTTTTAAACTCATGGTATGCTAATTTTCAGTTTGGTTTCTCTTGTGACGAGCGACCCGAATGCGGATCAGAAATAAAAAATCAAACGCCTAAACTTCGGCCCAATTACCATTGTTTACGCAATATATTTAATTTAGTGCAAAATTAACGCATATTTGGAACATGACGAAATTAAGTGTCAACATAAATAAAATTGCCACCCTGAGGAATGCACGGGGAGCCAATAATCCAGACCTGGTAAAAGTAGCCCTGGACGCAGAGCGATTCGGTGCCCAGGGCATCACCGTGCACCCACGGCCGGACGAGCGGCATATCCGATATACCGATGTAATGGCCCTGAAAGACCGCATACAGACGGAATTTAACATAGAGGGCTATCCCGACCAACGTTATATGGAGATCATTCGGGAAGCCCGCCCGGCCCAGGCCACCCTGGTACCCGACCCCCCTGAAGCCATTACTTCCAATACCGGCTGGGACACGATCAAACACCAGGAAATGCTTCGAGATATCATCGCGGAATTGCACGAATACGGGATCAGGACCTCCATTTTCATTAATCCGGAAACCAAATACTTTGACGCGGCCAAAGCAACTGGTACTGACCGGGTAGAGTTGTATACCGAACCCTATGCCAGCGGGTATCCTCAGGACAGGGACAAAGCAGTGGCCCCGTACATAGAGGTAGCTAAGCTGGCACGTGAACTCGGCCTGGGACTAAATGCCGGACATGATTTGGACCTGCATAACCTGAAATTTCTAAAGGAAAGCATTCCCTACCTGGACGAGGTGTCCATTGGCCATGCCCTGGTCTGCGATGCCCTTTACTACGGCATGGAAAACACCATTCAACTGTACAGGAGACAACTGGAAACCGAAAACTAGCGATTCATGAAACTCAATTTTAAAAAAAGCGGCAAAGGCAAACCCTTTCTCATCCTCCACGGATTATTTGGCTCTGCGGACAATTGGCTGGGGATCGCCAAAAACCTGGAGGAAAACTATACCCTGTACCTCATTGATCTCCGCAACCACGGCGACTCTCCCCACTCCGATGAATGGAATTACCAGGTAATGGCGGAGGATCTCAAGGAATTACTGGATGCAGAGGGATTGGATAGCGTGTACCTGCTGGGCCACTCCATGGGAGGAAAAGCGGCTATGAAACTGGCACTGATGTACCCGGAAAGGGTAGAGAAATTGATAGTGGCCGACATTGCTCCCAGGCCCTATCCCGTTCACCACCAGCATATTCTGGAAGCACTAAACGCTGTGGACCTGGATACCACCGACTCCCGAAAGGCGGCAGAAGAACAATTGGCCGAATACATTGATGAAAAAGGCATCCGCCAGTTTCTACTGAAAAACCTGACCCGAACCGAGGGTAAATTTGCCTGGAAGATAAACCTGCCGGTGATCACTGAAAAGATAGAAAATGTGGGAGAAGCCATCGAATCGGACAAACCTTTTGAAAAGCCGGTCCTGTTTATGGGCGGGGCCAATTCGGATTACATCAAAAGCAGCGACAAGGAAGCGATAGAAACGCTTTTCCCTGACAATCACATTATCCACCTCAAAGATGCCGGTCATTGGCTTCATGCAGAACAACCGGAGGCGGTAGTAGCTACTTTGAAGGCCTTTCTTGACGCGTAGGCCATCTCGCCATTAAAAAAAAGCAGTAAGATTGGAAATGCACCTATGTATCCGTTCAGACTGCCGCAGGTGCGCCAGCTATCTTCAATAAGCTATACTATTTAAGACCGCAACCTACCGTTGATGAGGGATCCCGTCATTGCGAGAATTAACATTTTAAAAACGCAGAAATCAGGATGAAAAAGCGCTTTTTGTAATATATGGGAATCCTCCAGGCGAATATTTTTTTAATTCCTTATCGATTGGTTACATTTAAAATATTCGCAAAAAAAAAACCATGAACGGCCTCATTAAAAGCAGGGAACAGCTTAAGAAATGGAACATTCGTAGCAGTACGCTAACCCTGGCCATCTACATCCTTTATGGAGTGTTTTATCGCTTGGATCTGCCTTTATGGTATGAGTACTCCCTGATTACCATTACCCTTTTAAATCTGGTGCTGGTAAGTGTACTTCTATACATTAGTCTGGTAAAAAGGCATCTGGTGGATCATTTAAAAACGGCTGTGTTTTTAGGTATTTTTAGACTGGCAATCAATTTGGTATTGTTGATGCTGATTGTGAATAATAGCTTTTAACCTTATTTCTCTCAGTGACTACCTAACCCGTCATTGCGAGCCCCGCGAAGCAATCTGAACCGGAGTGTTAACATAAGTTCATCGAAAAAAGACAGTAAGATCGGAATTGCGCCCGGCCCACGTAGATGCCAGGTGCCAATGCAGGGAAAAGAGAAAGGTATTTTCTGGGATGTAAATTTTCCCAGACCGGCAAAATGGCATTTTTAGAGATTTAATTCAATCTGGCAGACACTGTTCCTTGACCTATTATCCTCCGAATTTTCTCCACAAATAAAGCAATAAGGTCAACAATAAGCTGACCAGAATACTGGTGCCCAGGGGGAAATAAAAGGAAAAATTTTCCCTTTTGAACACCATGTCTCCGGGGATGCCTTTGAAACCGGGAAATTTGGGCAAGTACCAAAGCAGCAATCCGGTGAGCAGTAGCAGCAGTCCGACAATAATCAGTATTTTTGCAATCGAAGGCATTCCATTTTCCATACCCAAAAATAATGAAAGCAAAGGGAATACTATACCTGATACCGAATGTATTGGTACTTGAAACCGGTCCTGACATCATGGCCCCTGTTGTCAAAAACGTAATTTCGGCCACCTCCTATTACCTGGTGGAGGACTTCCGAACGGCCCGCAGGTATATCAGCAGCCTGAAATTGGGCATCAATCTGGAGGAGGTGCAGATGGAAAAGCTAGATAAAAAAACTCCAGACCCCCAGGTAAGAAAGTTCCTGGAACCGGCACTAAATGGGCAAGATGTGGGGATACTCTCCGAAGCAGGTTGCCCGGGTATAGCCGATCCCGGGGCCAAAGCCGTAGCCTGGGCGCACCGTCTGGGCATACAGGTGGTCCCCTTGCCGGGACCCTCGTCCATGTTTCTGGCCCTGATGGGTTCCGGCTTTAATGGACAAGCCTTCACCTTCAGTGGCTATTTGCCCATCGATCGGAAAGCCCGCATTGAGGCTATCAAGGAATTGGAAAAGACGGCCTTGCAGCAAAAGGTTACCCAGCTATTTATGGAAACGCCATTTAGAAATAACCGCTTGCTGGAAGATTTGCTGGAGCAACTGGATGGGCGCACCGAGCTTTGTATTGCCAGTGAACTTACCGGAGAAGGGGAGTCCATTCGTACCAAAAAGGTGGCCGACTGGCGGAAGGAAAGACCGGACCTGCACAAGATACCGGCGGTATTTTTGATTGGCGGGTCTTAAATGAAACCTAAATTTGACCCAAATCAAGGCCATTTACTTCCTTTTTTTGTCAATACCCACTACCTTTTTTGCTGAATTTTAGCGTTTTACATAAATTTACTCATTCCATAGTACATTTACCGGATAGTTTTTAAACATTCCATCACCAGATATTAAATACAATTCCTCACTCCTGGCTTGCGCAATAATCAGTCTGGCTTATTTCTTTGCTAAAACAAGCTCCAGTTCTTCCATAAACTGCTGCCCCATCCCGATTTCTGCCCGTTTTATCGGATAGCCTTCTTTCAGATGAAAGGAATGCAGCACATCATATTTGGCAGTTACAGTGTCCAACCGATTTGTATGGTAAAAGCGAAAATCCGGATCGTGAAATGCAGGAAAGGGAAAATCCAGCTCCTTTAACTCATGAACCAATTTGTTCCGATCCTTTCCGGAAAAGTAGAATAAAAAGCCCACTTCGGGAAACTCTTCACGGAATTCTGCCCAACGAAACGTACTCGAAAATACAAAAAAGGAAGATTTGTCAAAATTATGAAAGACCACTACCTGATGTGAGCAGGAAATACAAACACTGTCCTGTTCGGAACCCTGGTTTACAAGTTCCA
Source organism: Cyclobacterium salsum (assembly GCF_010119245.1). Lineage (GTDB taxonomy): Bacteria > Bacteroidota > Bacteroidia > Cytophagales > Cyclobacteriaceae > Cyclobacterium > Cyclobacterium salsum. Next base: position 261,313 of record NZ_WNKG01000007.1, on the reverse strand, counting down.
GGTCGACAGGTAACCTCATTTTTTCTGAGCGAGGGCTGCAGGCAAGGCTTAGCCAGAAGGTGATAAAACACCCTAGGATTACTGATTTTTTCATGAGGGTTCTTTTACGCTGACCTGGATAATGACCGGATAATCGTACTCTTCCTTAGGAAGTTGGTCCATTGGAAAAGCACCTGGAAATTGTTGGACATGGGCTTCTAAAATAGATCGGTAGGTGGTGAAATGTATGCGATTTTCCTGATCTATACCAATGGGAAAATAAAACAAACTTTTTTCATCCCGGTCCGCCCTGACTTTATACCTGTTATCACCTTGTTGAATCAGCACTTGCTTAAACACTTCGGTTCCTTTTTGGAACAGCACATCTGCGACCATCAGGGAATCCTGCTGGTATATGGAACCAAAATTGGCAAAGCCCTTCTCATTGATCATCCCGAAACCTTCCATAATGTCCATTTCCCAAAATGCAGCCGGCAGGGCATAGTTACCAAAATCGGCCCGAAGGACCCGGGACAGGGTGTCGCCCTGAAACAGGTAGATTTCAGGGTTAAAGGATTCCACCAATAAAACGCCCGAATTTGAGGGATAAAAATTTCGCTCGGTCATGGGCAACATCTGGTTTTCGTAATCGTTTTCCAGAAATTGACGGATGATCTTCCCCTCCGAGTCCGTTTCTATCAGCCGATGGGTGACAAAGGGAAGGTTATAGCTTCCATAAAACAAAAATCCCTTTTCTTCCAGTCTGGCAAAGGAAAATGCGATGTAGGGAAATTCAAACCGCTTGGAAAGGCTCCCATTCATGGAGACTTCGTAAACGGAGGTTTTATCGCCTACCGTGGACAGCACCTGAATTTCATTTCCATTTACTGGTTCAAAGTCCTCCAGGGATGGTAGCATACCAGGCCCTTCTCCTACCTCCGCTAGCATGGTCAGGTAGTTTCCGGAGCGATCAAACACATGGATTCCTTTTTTGGTGGATTCATCCATTACGAAAATCAGGCTATCACTGTACTTGACCCGCAAGTCCAATCCCATCAGGTTTTCCTCCACCGTTTCCAGTGGAACCCACCGGTCAATAGACAAGTCTTGAATTTCCAGGCTTTCGTAATCATCCAACCTGATCGGCTCCTCGGAGCTGTTGCTTTGCTTGTTGGATTCGGAACAGGCTACTATGAAAATGGGGAAAGCAAGAACGACTGAGATCGTCAAATAGCTGAGCTTTTTGCTCATCTCTTGGGGTGTTTTTAGCGAAAGGGACATGACTAAAAGTAAAGAATAAATACCAAATTCAAAAGAAATTATTAGTTTAATTTCGGGCAAAAATTCTATTTGCCCTTTATGGAATAGCGTTTTCCCATTTGGGGTGGCTATTTAGGGGATCAACAGATCGGTTACCCTACCTGAATGTGTACACGCTATTATCCGCACGCCTGACATTCCCAGCCAGGATATAGCATTTTAAGAATGTTACGAAAGATTATTCATTTTCGTAATGAATTTAGCTCCTTAAATTTTATAGAATAAATTGTTAAATTAGAGAAATGGATAATTCAACCCTACATAGCAAAATTAATTCTCTTCCTGAAAACCTAAAAATGAAGGTTCAGGATTTTGTGGATTTTCTTCTAACTAAAGCAAAAATGGAGGATGAAAAAAAGGTTCGTGTTTTTGGAAGCAGGAAGGGAAAAATTGAAATGCTTGATGATTTTGATGCGCCAATCGAAGATTTTAAGGACTACATGTAGTGGAAAACTTTAATAAATATATCCATATTAAACTGATGTGGTAATTATAACTTTTACCGTTTTTATAATTGAATCCTTGAATCATCTACAGACTTACGGGTGAATTATCATACCTGATCATTCTCAGGCATTGCACTATTGCTTCGTGCTCATTGTATTTGTCCATTTTCACCCATTTACTGAAATTAGCTAGGCATTTTCAATGCCGGCTTTCTTGGAATTTACCAAATTAAATTACGTCTTTTAAATACGGACCCGTATAGCCAACACAAATGGCCTTTTTGTAAACGTTATTCGTTTACACCATCGAAAATAAAGGGGCGAAGTTGCAAACTTCGCCCAGCAAAAAAGAAGAATTCGTTTTTTACTACTGGTCCCCGCTGGTTTTTGATACTGGAATCTAACTTGTAAGTGCTTAATATAAAGCTATGTCATTGTTTTAAATCATGGAAAATGATTATTTTTCCTTGATTAAGTTGTTGAAAGTAATTCCAAACTACATGAAGACAATTGGATGCCTGGTAATATTGCTTTCCCTTACTCAGCCTGATGCTGTTTTTGGACAGGGAAATGACCGGGAATGGCCAGCATATGGAGGGGATCCGGGAGGCATGCGGCATGCAGCCCTGTCCCGGATAACCCCCGAAAATGTCAACCAGCTGAAGGTGGCCTGGACCTACCGTACCGGTGAACTGGAACACTACCGGAATAATGATGCGGCAGAAAAAGCCGCTTTTGAAGCCACTCCCCTAATGGTGGAGGGGGTTTTGTACCTGAGTACCCCCAGCAATAGGGTCATTGCACTGGATGCCGCGACCGGTGCCGAAAAGTGGACATTCGATCCGGAAGTGAACCTGAAAGGCGATTATTCAGAAATCACTTCCCGGGGGGTATCTACCTGGCCGGGACCAGATGTAATAGCAAATAATTTGGAACGGAGAATCTATCTGGCAACCATCGATGGCCGATTGATTGCCTTATCGGCAGCTACTGGCAAGCCCATTTCTGATTTCGGCAAAAATGGCTCCATTGACCTGCGAAAGGGTATCGGCCCCATCAGCGTAACCTCACCTCCTGCAATCATTGGTAACACCCTTATTACCGGCTCTTCCATGGGAGATAACCAGCGGCTGGAATATGAACGAGGAGTCGTGAGGGCGTATGATGTAATGACTGGAAAGTTGAAATGGAGCTGGGACCCCATACCCAGAAAGGCAGGAGATCCGGCAAGGGCTACCTGGATAGGAAAAAAGACAGCCCAGACCGGAGCCGCCAACGCCTGGTCCATTCTTTCGGTTGATCCAGCAAGGGACCTGGTGTTTATCCCTACCACGAGTCCCAGTCCAGATTACTATGGGGGAGAACGCATTGGGAAAAATGAATATGCCAATTCAATTGTGGCCCTTCGGGCAAGTACGGGTGAGCTGGTGTGGCATTTCCAGACCGTTCACCACGATCTCTGGGATTACGACAACGCTGCCCAACCAGCACTAATTAATGTAGAAAGAAATGGGTTGAAGGTGCCTGCTGTGGCGGTGGGTACCAAGATGGGGCATATTTTTCTCTTGCATAGAGAAACCGGTAAGCCTTTATTCCCGGTGGAAGAACGGCCTGTTCCCCGAAGCAAGATGCCCGGGGAGCAAGCGTATCCTACCCAGCCGTTTCCAGTTTTGCCCCTGCCGGTTGGCCCGCAGCAAATTAGTGTAGCGGATGCCTGGGGATTGACCGAAGCTGATAGGAAAATCGCAGAAAAGCGTATGGCTTCCCTACGCAATGAGGGGCCTTTCACCCCTCCCAGCCTGCAAGGTACCATGGTGGCCCCGTCCAATGCCGGCGGAGTGCATTGGGGAGGAGTATCCTACGATCCGGAACGAAACCTGTTGATCACCAACATCAACCGCCTGGTAGCTGTCGTCCGCCTGATCCCCCGGGAAAAACTTCAGGAAGAGGAAGGAAAAAATGAGGCCCTAATAAGGGCAGAAACCGGACTTCAGGAGGGCACCCCCTATGTGCTGAAAAGGGATTACCTGTTTGCGAGAAACGAAAAAGGACTGCAAATGCAGACAAAACCGCCCTGGGGGACCTTACTGGCCATTGACATGATTTCGGGTAAACTCAAATGGGAAGTGCCGCTGGGTTTTATGTACGACCCTCAAACTTATCCAGACGCAGTGAATTGGGGTTCAATTAACTTCGGCGGTGCCTTGACCACAGCTAGTGGACTAACTTTTGTAGCCGCTTCACTAGATGGTTTTTTCAGAGCCTTTGATACAGAAACGGGTGAGCTACTCTGGCAGAACCAACTTCCCGCCGGGGGCCAATCATCGCCTATGTCCTATCAGTTGGATGGAAAACAATATATTGTGATCTCAGCCGGGGGGCATGGCAAGCTGGGTACTCCGCTGGGGGATTATGTAGTGGCTTATGCCTTAGAGTAAGTGGTTTCGGCAGGTTTCTTGGTTTATCTCCCCATTTCAAAGGTTTGCATTTGGGATCAATGCCGGGATTTCCGTGAAAATTGGTGTGGATATGCCATTAAAAGTCGCCTGTTGGCGCGCATTTTCTGTTTACAGCTTCGAGAATATCTAGGGGTTCACTACAGATAGCTCAGATTAACACAGATAAAAATAATGCTACTGGGTGTAGAATTTTTCTACCTCCCTTTTATCCAGGTAATACGTACACCAGGCATTTGTAATGCCGGTTTTCCTGGAATGAATGTAATAGATGACGTTTTTAACGGCGGACCCGTATTGCCATTACAAATGGCCTGATGACGAGTAGTTACTGTTTATACTATCAAAAAATAAAAAGGCGAAGTTGCAAACTTCGCCCAGTATATAAAGAAGAGTTCATTTTTTACTACTGGTCCCACCAAATTCGGTCCAGCAGGGTCACCTCCGGTACATTATCGCCATTTCTACTGACTTCATTGTCCGGATAGGGCAATCTACGGATAAATTGATCATTCAAATTGGTGTTGAGATTGGCAGGTAAGGTCATGTCTTTATAGCCATAATCAAACCGCCTGGCGTCGTTCCAGGTTTCCGGATGCAGGAATAGGGCCACCCATTTTTCCTTCATGATATCATCCCGGGTCAAGGAACCAGCTCCCATCCTTACACTTGGATCTGACAAATAAGCCTCCTTTTCGGACGCAGGCACTTCCAACATGTCCATATGGGCTTCAATTCCGGCCAGATAAGCCGCATAGGCCCGGTTGGGATCGCTGGCCAGAGCCGCTTCTGCCTCGATAAATTTTTGCTCTGCATAGGTTGCAATTAAAAGTGGGGAAAGCTCGGAGGTGTAATACTGACCGGGTATCAAGGTAGAACGGGCTCCTTGTTCCGGTGCATCGCCCCTGCCTGCGCCATTGGGTACGCCGATAAATTCCCCTTCATCCGTAGTACCTATCATCAATGGCAATCTGGGATCTACGGTAGGATAGGAAGTGCCATCCAGCGCCTCAATAAATTGGGTGGAGATCCACCCACCCAATAGCAGGTTTTCGTTGTTGATGGCCACCTGTGCCCAGGGATTAAAGCGTTGTTCAAAGAATTCCACATAAGCATCGTCATCATTTCCCTCAAAACCATTGTCTATAGCAGCGAGCACTTCATTGGCATTGACATTTGGGCTATGCAGCATAAACCTGGCTTTGAGTACATTTCCGAATTTAATCCATTTGTCTACATCCCCCTGGAAGATAAAATCGTCATCGCCGATCGAAATGGCCGTGCTTCCCTCCAGGTTTTGAATTCCCTGGTCCAGCAGGTTTAAGACCTCCGCATAAAGCTGTTCGTCATCGTCATACATCGGGGTTACCGCACTGAAATCAAACCCCTCCGAATAGGGCACATCTCCAAAGATATCCACCGTCATCCCCAGATTCAAAGCCATCAGTACCTGACCCGCGCCCAGGTAATGTCCAGCCTCTGATTCCTCTGCCTGGCTGATCAAATCCGTCAGATCGGTCATCGCATTGTACAGGTTAAACCAGGTACCGCTATAATTGAGTGGTTCCATCACATCCGAAGCACTGGCCGGATTGGGAGAAGCCAGGTATTGAACATAATTGGAGGTAATGCTACCAATGCGCTGCACGTTTAGGGCCGTCTCGTAGCTGGCATTAGTCATCAATCCCGTAATCGGAGCATTCTGGGGATTATTGGGATTCTCGTTAACATCCAGAAAGTTTTCACAGGCCGTTGCTGCGAGAAGCAGCAATACACCTAATATTGTATATATAGATTTCATAATAGCTGAATTTTATAGTCCAAGGTTCAGGTTAAAGAAAACACTTTGTACACCAGGAAATCCCAACCCGGTAAACCCAATCGCGTTTCCACCGGCACCGGCAGAGAATGATTCGGGATCAAAACCGTCCCAGGGGGTGTAGAGGATAATATTGTTGGCGGCTACCGAAACCCTGGCAGTTCTAAAGGGTGTTTTTTCCAGAATGCCTGGATTCAGGTTATACCCCAGGGTGATGTTTCTCAACTTGATAAAGCTGGCATCTTCCACAAAGTTTTCGCTGGTCGTCCGGTAGTGATTTCTCCAGTAGCCGGCGCCATAGTTGACCCCATCAGGCCCTTCTCCCTGACCCAACCAAACTTCCTGGGTGTTGGGTGACCCGTCCGCAAGCACGCCTTCAAATACCCTGAAATCTTCCCGGGCCTCGGTGAATTCATTTTTTCCAAAGGCCGAAAGAAAGTTGTGATACTGATTGTATTGTTCTACTCCGGTCCTAAAGTCTACCAGAAATGACAATTCAAATCCTTTGTAATTGAAATCATTTCTAATGCCTCCTATCCATTTGGGTACAGCATTTCCAAGGATCAGTTGGGTTCCGGTTCTCACCGGAAATCCATTGGCACCGATGATTACCGGCAGACTTCGGTCCAGAAACAGGTTATCCGGATCGGCTCCCAATCGCTGATACGAGCTGCCGAAAATATTGCCATACGCTTCTCCCTCAATCAATTTCATTGTAACCGTAGACCCGACATAACCAAACTGGCTGCCGACGACAATCTCATCAATGCCCTCCCTGATGGATTTGATCTCATTGTTATTGATGGAAAGATTGGCACTGATGTTCCAGGAAAAATCCTGGTTTTGTACAGGTGCACCTCCCAGGATAAATTCAAACCCACTGTTTTCAATTTCCCCTGCATTGGTAATGTAGGAGGAATAGCCTGTAGCATCAGAAATCGGAACCGGAATGATTTGATCCCGGGCATTGGATTTGTAATAGGTGACATCAAAATTAGCCCTGTTGTCCCAAAAAGCTGTTTGCAGACCGAATTCCAGGGAAGTGGTTTGTTCCGGTCTCAGGTTAGGGTCTCCAAACACCGAATTCCTGGTAAAGCCCACTTGTCCGTTCAAGGGAAATATACTGGGAGAAGCGTAGGTTGCCCCCAGAATATGGGGATCGGTATCTTTACCTACCTGAGCCCAGGAAGCCCTTAATTTACCAAAGGTGACCCAGGAAGGTAGCGTCAGGTTTTCGCTGAAGACGTACCCCAGGTTTACCGAAGGATAAAAGAAGGAATTGTTGTCTTTAGGCAAGGTGGAGGATATGTCATTTCTTCCGGTAACGTTCAGAAACAGGAAATTTTTATAATCCACCATTAAATCTCCGTAATAACCGACCAACCTTCGAAGGCTTTTGCCCTGACCTGCGAATATCTGCGTGGTATTGTTCAGGTTATAGAATTCGGGGATTACAAAATTCTCTCCCCTGGCCGTAACCCGGTCGTACCGTCTTTCAAAGATATCATTTCCCAGCCGGAGGCTGGTATTCCAATCTGCGTTGAATTGTTTTGTTAGGGTAATGTAGAAATTGGAGGTAAGATCCCGGCTGTTTATTCGCGTCTCCTCGATAAGACCGGTAGAGCTCAGCGCTACTTCCCCATCAATGCCCTTGGGTCCCGGAGTGATTTCCGTACGGGTATCGCTGTAGAAATCATTTCCCAGGCGATAAGAAAAAGAAAGCCAGTCCGTAGGAGTGTAATTCATATTGATATTACCGATGATCCGGTTGACATCGTCTTCATAAGTAGCAAAGCGAGCATCATAAATGGGATTGGTATTGCTATAAGTCCTCATGGTACCATCTTCATTGATATAATCCCTTACATCGGTGGTCTCGGACCAATACATCATGCGCTCCATAAACCGGTCGTGGGGCACCCTGTTTCCTCCCGTGTTGGAGAAGTTAATGGAACCTGAAAAATCAAATTTTTCACTGGCCTTTACGGATCCTGATAATTTGGCAGTGGTCCTGTCCCAGGTAGAGAAGGGGATAATGCCTTCCTGTGTAAGGTTTCCAAAGGAGCCATAGAAGGTAGCAACTTCATTTCCTCCGGAGATACTCACACTGTTATCAATCTGCACCCCGGTATTGAAAGCCCTGTTCCAGTTGTCCTGGTACCGGTGATCGGGAACAGTCTGCTGTACCTCAGAAATGGGAGCACCCCAGGAGGGCCAGAAACTGGTAGGTTGGTATTCTCCGCTGAAACCCTGCCCGTATTCGTCCTGAAGTTTGGGAAGGCGGTTTAGTTCTTCAAACCCCACTGATCCGTTATAATTGACCCGGATTTGTCCTTCTTTACCTTTTTTGGTAGTAATAATGACCGCCCCATTGGCCGCCCTTACCCCGTAGAGGGCTGTCGCTGCCGCTCCTTTTAGTACGGACATGGATTCAATGTCGTTAGGGTTGACATCAGCCATTCGGTTGGAAAGGCCTCTGGGCGTACCGGAGGATTCGATGGTCGAATTATCTACCGGAACACCGTCCACCACGAACAAGGGCTGGTTGTCTGCGCCGGGGTCCAGTGAGTTGATGCCCCGAATAACAATTCGGGCTGATTGACCCGGTGCGCCACCGGAATTGGTCACCTGAACGCCCGCTACCTGCCCCTGCAGCGCATTGACCAGGTTAGGTTGCTTCATCTTGGTGATGGCTTCGGAATCAATGCTCTGAGCAGCGTAGCCCAACGACTTTTTCTCCTGAGAAATGCCAAAGGCCGTCACGATAAATTCATCCAAATCGCCCGCTTCGGGACTTAATGCAATATCCATGGTTTGCTGGCTTCCTACCTGCTGGGATTGGGTAGCAAAACCAATAAACGAATAAAGCAATACGGCCTCGGGACCTGGAACGTCCAGGGAATAATTTCCTTCCAGATCCGAAACGGTCCCCGTACTGCTGCCTTCAATAACAATGCTCACTCCAGGAAGGGGTTCTCCATCCTCCGTGGAGGTAACCTTACCACTGACGGTCCGCTGCTGTGCCAGCAAATAGGACCCCTGCAGCATAAAGCAGATTAGTAGTAATAAAAGATAGGTAAAATTTCTCTTCATAATAAATTCCTTTTTGTGGTTAATACTACGCTTACATTTGGTGCCCGCTAATCATTAAGAATAATTAGTTATAAGTCTATCAATCTAATAACTTTCCGGGCTTGTTTTGGTTCATCCTGTTCGGAAACGCCAGGATTAAGGTACGTATAAAAATGTCAAAACGAATAAATACGGTGCCTATTTTTTAAAAAAAATATCCAAAAAATTCAATTTGCCGATCGCTAGGTTTGGTCTGTTTTGGGTAGCTTTATTAATTTAACCGTATGTTTAACGATTGAACTCAAGGAATACAAATGGAAGAAAACCGAAAAATCACCAGTACCAGCAGTCTTGAAATGGTGGCCGTGGAGAACCTGGATGCCATTCGACTAAACCTTCTCCAACTTGCCAACAAGGCAGCAGCACTCGCCTATGCCCCCTATTCCCATTTCCGGGTGGGGGCGGCTGTAATTCTGGAAGACGGGCAGACCTTTTGGGCCAATAATCAGGAAAATATCTGTTTTCCGGTAGGGGTCTGCGCAGAACGGATACTCCTGGGATACACCCATGCCAACTTCCCTGATTTGAAACCGGAGATCCTACTTATAACCGCCAAAACACCGGATAATAGCAGCTCGGCCACCGTAACACCCTGTGGACTTTGCCGGCAAAGTATCAGCGAATACGAACGCAAATTTAATTCGCCCATAGAAATTCTCATGAACCGACCAGATGGTACGCTACTTCGTGCTTACGGCATACAGAACTTATTGCCCTTTCAATTTGACGATTTAAACAAATAATGATTTCTCAGCACCTGTCCTATCCCCATCAGCATTTGTATTATTTGAGTCATCCCATTTCAGGACAAGAAACCAGCCTTTGGATTGTTTTCCACGGCTATGGGCAACTGGCCAATTATTTTCTGCGGAAGTTTGCTTCGCTTGATACCGAAGACCGCTTGCTCGTAGCACCGGAAGGGCTCAACCGGCATTATTTGAAGGGCTTTTCCGGCCGGGTAGGTGCCAACTGGATGACCAAACACGAACGAACCACCGATATTGCCAATACCAACCGCTACCTTAATACCTTGCTGAAGGATATTCGTCAGCAGCTTCCCAAATTAAAAGTAGTCCATACACTCGGTTTTTCACAGGGTGCCGCCACTATGAGCCGATGGATTTGTCAGATGGATTTTCCGCTGGACAAGGTGATTTTTTGGGGGGGAGCCCCTGCCTACGACCTGGATTCACCGTTGCTTCAGCGCAGGTTGGATGGCAGCAGGGTAATGGCCGCATTAGGAGAGGAAGACCCTTTTCTTTCCACGGAAAATTTCCAGGAACAATACTCCCGATTAACGGGAGCAGGGATCCGCGATTTACGCGTCTTCCATTATCCGGGGGGACATGAATTGGAGGCAGCCTTGCTCAAAGAACTATTTTTGATGTAATTTTACGTTATGAGATTGGTATACAACCTGAGCATGCATTTGCTGGACTTTGTCATGAAAATCGGAAGTCAGGGGTCGGTGAAACTCAAAAAGGCGGTTGATGGAAGGAAGGGCATTTTTGAATCCCTTAGGGACTTTCGAAAAAAACACCCCAGCCCCCTTGTCTGGTTTCACGTGGCTTCACTCGGAGAATACGAACAGGCCAAACCCGTGATCGCTGCCTTTAAGGAAAAATATCCCCTCTGGGCGGTCGCCGTTTCATTTTTCAGCCCCTCCGGCTACGAGCAGGTAATCAAAAAAAAACAACGCTGGGTGGATTATTTTACCTACATCCCAATAGATAAACCCTCCCAAGCCAAAAAATTTGTAGAAATCCTTGCCCCCGATTTGGTCATCTTTATCAAATACGACCTCTGGGCAAATCACCTGCTAGAGGTAAAAAAACGAAAGATTCCCAGCTATCTGGTGGCTGCTTCCTTCAGGAAGGAACAGGTTTACTTTTCCTGGTACGGCAGCTTTTTCCGAAAGATACTCTTCTGCTTCCATCATATTTTTACCCAAAATGCGGCCTCCATCGACTTGCTGGAGCAAATTGGATATAAAAATAGCACTCAAACCGGCGATCCCCGATTTGATAATGTGGCTGCCATCAGCCTGTGTCCAAAATCCTTTCCGGCTATCCGGGAAAGCATCCGGCAACCCGTCATGGTTCTGGGGAGCGTTTGGCAGGAGGACATGGATTTGCTTATCCCCTGGATTAACCAATCCGAAGACCTGCAGTTCATCATTGCCCCACACGACCTTCATGCAGGAACCATTCAAAAGTGGCAACAAGGCATTCAAAAGACCTCCCTAACCTATTCAAAATTCGAAAGCGGGGAGGAGTCCAGGGAATGGCAAGTCCTGATAATTGACAACATTGGCATGCTTTCCTCCCTTTACCAATTTGCCCGCTGGGCGTATGTGGGAGGCGCATTTGGTAAAGGGCTACACAATATTCTGGAGCCACTGGCCTTTGGTATCCCTGTTTTGTTTGGCCAGGTAAAGCGAGCCTCCAAATTTCCGGAAGCAGCTATCAGTCAGCAGTACGGCTGTGGCTTTCCCGTTAAACATAAGGAGGATTTGTTCGATGCCATGAACCATTTGAACCAAATTACACCGTATAAACAGGCCCGTCAGGCCGCTAAAAAATTGCTCCGGGACAATCTGGGTAGTGCAGAAAAGACCATTGCAATCATAAAAAACGAACATGAAAGGTAGGGTAATTAAAACCACAGGCTCCTGGTACGAAGTGCAAACTACTGAGGGACTTTTAAAGGCACGGTTGCGAGGAAAGTTCAAGCAGGAAGACCTGAAACTGACCAACCCCATTGCGGTGGGCGATTACGTGGAGCTTGCTAAAGAAAAAGATCAGGAAACGGCTGTCATTTCCAATATCCTTCTCCGGGAAAACTATATTATTCGCAAATCAACCCGAAAACAACATTTTTCACATATACTGGCATCCAATGTGGACCAGGCCTACCTGATGGTAACCGTCCGGAACCCCCGCACTTCCCTGGGATTTATCGACCGTTTCTTGGTCAGCACCGAGAGTTTCCGGATACCTGCCAGCATTCTGATCAATAAGGTGGAAACCCTATCGAAAGAAAAAGATTTGGAATACAAGGCATTGATCCGGGAAATATACGAACCCCTGGGCTACCCGGTATTGGAGCTTTCGGCCCTCAGCGATACCGATCTGACCGAGCGGTTCCTCCCCCTGCTGGAAAACAAAACCACCTTAATTGCCGGCCATTCTGGGGTAGGCAAATCCACGCTGCTCAACAGGTTGGTGCCAGCGGCCAGGCAGGTCACCCAGGAAGTTTCGAAGTTCTCATCAAAGGGGGTGCATACAACCACCTTTGCAGAAATGTTTCCCTTGGACAAAGAAGGGAGCTACCTGATTGATACGCCGGGCATTAAGGAGTTTGGAATCCTGGATATTGGGGAGCAGGAACTGTCCCATTATTTCGTAGAAATGAGAGCCTATTTGGGGCAATGTAAATACAACAATTGTACGCATGTAAACGAGCCCGGATGTAAGGTCATTGAGCAATTGGAACAGGGCTATATCCATCCGTACCGGTACGAAAGTTATTTGAAAATTCTGGACGAAGAAGACAGCCATCGCTAGGAAAGGTCTCCTGGCGGGAAAAGTAGGGAATACCAGTATTTTAGGCCATTGTTTTGAAAGCAGGGTCTTTTCGATTAATTTCATTAAAATTTTGACACGGGCATGGCAATGACGCAACAGGGAAAAACGATGGTATTGAACCATCGGCAAATTCAACAAAAGATTACCCGAATAGCATTTGAAATTTATGAAAGAAATGCCGGGGAACAGGTACTGGTAGTGGCCGGCCTGACCGGGATGGGCTATGTACTTGCCGAGCGGGTAGTGGAAAAACTCCGCGAAATCGCTCCCTTTAGCCTCCAATTAATCAAGATAGACCTGGACAAATCCCAACCAAAACTACACGAAATTCATCTTTCTGAACAGGTCCCCTTGACCGGCGCATCGATAATCCTGGTGGACGATGTATTAAACACCGGCAAAACCCTGGCTTATGCGATGGCTCCCTTTCTGGAAGCTGAAGTAAAGAAAATGGAAGTGCTTGTCCTGGTAAACCGAAGTCACAAATTATACCCCGTCGCTCCGGATTACACCGGCTTTGAGTTGGCCACGACACTGAGCGAACACATTACCGTAGATTTAAATTCAGAAGCCTCCACCGTTCACCTACATTAAAAAATGTCAGTACACCAATCTACCCACCTGAAACGGATCACCACGCATATTCTTCAGGAAATGAAAAAGCGGAAAGAAAAGATTTCCATGCTTACCGCGTATGATTTTTCTATGGCCGGAATCGTAGATGGGGCCGGCATTGATATGATATTGGTGGGCGACTCGGCTTCCAACGTAATGGCCGGGCACGAAACCACCCTGCCCATTACCCTGGATCAGATGATTTACCATGCCACTGCGGTGGTCCGGGCAGTGGAACGCGCACTGGTCGTGGTAGACATTCCCTTCGGTTCGTATCAGGGAAACAGCTCCGAGGCCCTTCGATCTGCTATCCGGATCATGAAAGAGTCCGGTGCGCATGCCGTTAAGGTGGAAGGTGGTGCCGAAATCAAAGAATCTGTGGTTCGGATTCTAAGTGCTGGTGTACCGGTAATGGGTCATTTGGGCCTTACCCCGCAGTCGATTTATAAATTTGGTACCTATACTGTCCGGGCGCGGGAAAAGGAGGAGGCCGGTAAACTTTTGGAAGATGCCAAAATCCTGGAAGAATGCGGCTGTTTTGCCCTGGTCCTGGAAAAAATTCCTGCCAAGCTGGCCAAAAAGGTGGCTGAGCTGGTGACGATTCCAGTAATCGGAATTGGCGCCGGCCCGGATGTGGATGGACAGGTGCTGGTATTGCATGATATGCTGGGCATCACTCAGGAATTTCAGCCCCGCTTTCTCCGGCAATATGCAGACATACGCAGCACCATGCACGAGGCCGTCAGCAATTACATCAAAGATGTAAAAGCAAAAGATTTTCCCAACGAAAAGGAGAGCTATTGACTTTCCAGAAAAGCTAACAAATCCTTCAAGTCCTGATTGCTTAGCCGCTGCTCCAATCCAGCAGGCATCAGTGAGGTCTCAGCCATGCCATATGCCGCAATGTCGGCCTTCTTTACCTGTATAAATCCTTCCGCCTGGGTATACAATTTGATATCATCATAACCCACATCTATTTGCCGGCCATCATACCGGGTACCATCTTTCATTTCAATGAACCAGCCCTGCCATTCCGGACTCATTTCATCCGAAGGCGAAAGGATGGAGCTGATCAAACCTTTTCTATCCTTCGATTTGCCTACATTGCTCAGGTCGGGTCCCAGGTCCCCGCCACTGCCTTCCACCACATGGCAGGTGGAGCAAAGCGAAGTGTTGGAATAAAATACCCTCCTGCCCCGGTCGGGATCGGCCGGGCCTTCAAGTAGGGAGCTCCAGGCATCTAATTCCTGAGGGTCAGGTCGTTTTCCGGTATCCTGAGACAAGGCCAGCATCAATTGCTGCCGCAGCCCTTCACTGTCGCAACTGCTTCCATCATTCAATACCCGCTCCATGGCTAGCTTTACGGCTTCTTCTCCACTTTTGGTCCGAAGATACCTTGCCGCAGCTATCGCAAGGTTTTCATTGGAAACTTCTAATAAAGGAATTACCTCTTTCCAAGCCTCCTGAGGCTGCCGGGAGAGCGCTGACAACGCCTCTGCCCGTAGATGGATGGGTTTATTTGTTGATAAACTGACCTGAAGCAGGGCGTCACCCACTTCTGGATCAGGTACATTGGCCAGGGTTTGGATAATTTCCAATTGCAGGTCTTCCTCTTTCTCTTGGGATAAAAATTCCAGCAGAAGTTCCTTCTGATCCGCCGGATCTTCGAGATACCGAAGGGCATAGGCCCTCATTTGAGAAGGATGGCTAGGATCACGGACTATTCCCGCAATGAATTCATTCGGCAATTTTAAAGGGATCCGCTTGGAGATATCTTCCTTTTTATTCTCAAATGCCACCCGGAATTCCGGTTCCAGCAATTTTACCGTTTCCAGATAGGTTTCGAATAATTGGGGTGTAAAATCTCCGACCGTAAGGGCCAGCTCCAGGTTTTCCCTTTGGGATGCCAGTCCATGACTGCCGATCCATATCAGTGCCATTCTTCTGATTTCTGGATCAGAATCTTCCAAAAATTGTCCCGCAAGCTTTGCCCCATCGGGATGTTTTGAATCCATTAAAGCCAACATTACGCCCAGTCGCACTTCCGCAGATTCATTTCCTAGTGCCTGCGCCAGTTTTTCCCGGTGTACCTCCCTGCTTAAACCCATCACCGCAGTATGTCTTACAAAAGGATCATCGGATTGGAGGTTTTTGAAATGCTGGTCAAAATTAGTCGAGTCTGAAAGCAATTGGTTTAACCGCTTCACCTTTTCGTTGGCTATAGGGGTGTCGTACAGGCTACTTTTCGCCAAAAGTTCCGTATTTTCTTTTGCCGAAAGCTTCCATATTTTACCCTTCCCGTGATTTGGATACACCCTTTCCACCCAATCGGTAAAAAAAATAGTTCCTTTACTGTCAGCGGCAAAAGCCACCGGTCGGAAATCTTCGCCCCCTTGTAAAATCACCTCGGTGGATCCTGTCAGGGACAGCCCCTTTTCCTCCAGGGCAATCCGGACGATGCTGCTCTCTTCCCAAATGGAGCAAAGTATTTGGTCATCATAATCCCGGGGCAGGTTACCAAGATTTGCATTTAGCAGCCCCGATGGCGACTCTCCCAAGGGGACCGCATAGGGTAAGGTTCCGGGCAATTCACCATCCCAGGCCAGGTAAGGGTGGATACCGCTTCCGCCAAACAGCGATTGGTAGCCAAAGTCGGAGCCATTTACCGCATGTATCAGCCGATTGGGACCCCGGCTGTCCGGATCATTGTCGGCTACCAGCAAGCGCCCGTAATTGTCAAACTTCAGGTCAAAGGGATTCCAGTATCCGGTTGAAAATATTTCCAGATCCGTCCCATCCGTTTTGGCACGAAGGATATTGCCGCCATCTCCATAACCTGATACTTCCCTTCCGTCACTGCCCTGAAAAATCCAGTGGGCTGCTCCGGTATTTCCCCTGCCGATATACATCCAGCCATCCGTGTCGAAAGTGATACTTAAAATGGCCGCATGGGCGTACACCTGTTCGGGTTTGGTAAAAGCCATCAGTTTTTCGCTTCTTTCGCTGATCCCATCCCCATCCTCATCATAAAATTTCCAGACCTCCTTAGAGGTAACCGCATACAAATGTCCTTCCGGAGAAAAAGCGATATTCAACCCCTCAAACAATCCTTCTGCAAAGACGGACTCCCTGTCCCAGTTCCCATCTCCATTACTGTCCTCATAGACTTTGATGAGATCGTGTTCAGGACCTCCATAGCCCTTTGGAGGCAAATGCGTGTGGGATTCAAGCACGTAGACACGGTCCTGCTTATCCACCGCAATGCCAATAGGCGTGACAATTTCCGGATCCTGCTTCATCAGGGTCAATTCCAGCCGCTCGTCCAAAATGGTAACCCCGTCCACTACCATGGGCTCATTTTTTACCTCACTGTTTTCACAGGAGAAAATAACAGGTACCATTAAAATGATTAGTGAAAACAGGAATAGGTCTGGGGCTTTTATATGCATAAGGGGTGTCCTTTGTTCTTTTGGAAGCGCTTTGATTATTTTTTGAGATCCGCAAACCTGTCAGGTTTTACGCCTTCTTATTTTTTTGACAGGTTTTTATTCATTAAAACGCAACTAGTGTTGACGGATGATGGCATAAAGCAATCACTAGTTCTGGTATTTTTCGAATAATTGGTAAGCACGCGTGAGGTCTTTTACCAGGGTACTTTCATTCAGGGGAGGGGCCATTTCTACCAACAAATAGCCTTCATAGCCATGGTCCAGCATTTTCTGAATCACCCCATCGTTGTCGGTTACTCCTTCTCCAAAATTGACTACTTTATGTACGCCCATTTTCTCCGTATCTTTGATGTCAACGTGCAGGATTTTTTCATGAAATTTATCCACCACCTCCAGCAGGTCCACGTTGGAACCATTGAAGTGCGCATTGTCCATACACATCCCTACATGGGTGGAATTGATGGAATCAAATATTTTCTCATAATCCTCGATGAATTCGATGTTGTTATTGGCGTGGTTTTCCAGCAGGAGTAGTACATCCATTTCTTCAGCTGCAGGGGCCAGTTCACGCACGATTTCCACCACGGCTTCAGGACCTCCAGCTTTCCCACGACCTGCTCCGGTACATTTGACCCGGCGGCAGCCGAGTTTTTTTGCGGCTTCCATCAGCCACAGTTTATGGGCGACATCCTTTACGATGTTTCCTTCTGCCCCAAAGGAACTGCCCTGCACACAGATGGGGGTCAAGCCATGTTCGTAGCAGCGTTGCTGTATGCTACCAATGCCCGAAGGGGTAAGGTTACGGCCATACCAGCAGTTGAATTCCACATTTTTAAAGGGAAGTTGAGGAATGACCTGAAATGCTTTTTCAAAATTTTCATCCCCAAAACCGTCACAGGTAATGGTGGCAATGGCCAATTCCACTTTTTTTGATTGGCTTGTTGAATGCCGGGAATTTGCCAGCGATGCTGCCTGAAAAGATGCCAGGCCTGCTACTCCCAGACCCGCTTTTTTAAGAAAATTACGCCGGTCATGCGTCGAATCCTGAAGGTTTAAGTGTTTCATGATCTACTTTTTATCGTCTCCTAAAGTACTAAAAATTCAAATCAGGAGAAGTGTTTTGCAGCATTAATCCTTCACGGTCTATTAATTTGGGTTAATTGGAAGCAGGATCAAGCCACTACATCTTCCATCTCCCAAATATCCATCTATGTATGAACGCCCGGGCATTTTCAACGCCGGATACCATAGACCAACCGTAAAGAAAATCGTTTTCGAAAACGTACAAGTCAAGGAATTCAGTTAGAGATTGATATAGTTTTTAGTTAAAAAATTTGGAACCATATAAGGTATTTAAGGGATCTTCCAATGATATAATCTGGGTGGGCAGCTCTGTTGTTTCACAGCAGAAATTCTGTTGGGTAGAGGCTACCCTTTCATTTCCGGAATCGATCCTGGTCTGCTGCTGCTTCGTCCAAAAATTACATAGAAGTTCTACCTTCCCGGGGTCATGTGGGGCCTGCATTTTCAATAAGCATGGTGTAGGTTGTCATAATCTTTTCTTTTAGGGGTTTTGGAACTGACTTTGTTCATCATGCACATTATAGTGCCTGAAAAAATAATTTTCGATTTATTTAAATGTCTCTAATAGTAGAAATATTCTGTTGTGGTAATCTGTTTGTTCTCCAACGCCACTTCCGTTTCAGCAAAGTCGGCATCAGTGCTACCTGCACCAACCTTACAGCTGGCAACTCGAGCTGGGTGTAGATTGTATGTACACCCCTTTTATCATTTTATATACTCCATCGAGGCATTTGTAATGCCGGGTCCCATGGACAAACCGTTTAGAAAATCATTCCTGGAAGCCTATGCGTTTAGCCATTGCAAATGGCTTTTTGGCAGGTCTATATGTTTACAATAGTAGATGTACAAGGATATGCCAAGTGGAAGCTTGTAGATGCTAAAACAGATGATCAGAATTATTCGCTACTTTAGATGTATGGATATTTTAAGCCTCTTTTATACAAAAAACTCCCTCTCTGAAAATTTTAAAAGAGAAGTTCAGGATTTTGCTGGAAACCTGAAAGGAATCCTGTACTTGTAAAAACCATTTTAATCAATCTGCGTACATTTTTTGTACATTGTGAAAAAATGATTACCAAAGATCAAAAAAATATCATTATTGAGGTTTTGCAACCTTTTACCCCTAAAATGATCGGCATTTTTGGTTCCTTCGCCCGAAATGAGAATAAGGAGAATAGTGATTTGGATATTCTGGTAGAATTCCAGAATACAGTAAATCTGCTGGATATTATCGGAGCTGAAATGAAATTATCTGAATTGTTGAATCTTAAGGTGGACCTTATCACCACAAAAGCCATTTCCCCACGATTGGTCCCTCGAATTGAAAGCGACTTACAGCAAATATTTCCTGATGAAGGATAATGTAGTTTACCTTTACCACATCTACGATTGTATTGTTAAAATTCAAAAATACACAGACAACATTTCCCTGGATGAATTTTTGAGCCAATCAGTCATCCAGGATGCGGTTATTCGAAACTTTGAAATAATTGGAGAGGCAACAAAAAATCTTTCCTCTGAACTAAGAAGAAAATATCCTGATATCGAATGGAAAAAGATTGCTGGAATGAGAGATAAATTAATCCATGATTACCTTGGTGTGGATCTATGGGCCATTTGGGCTGTTGTGGTCGATGTTATTCCTGAATTTAAAATTAAAATCCAGGATATCATTAACGAGGAGAGTTAAACCTATAAGGGCTAATGTCCCCTGCTATGTCCGCTGCCGCAGGCCCGTCAGAAAATAACTCATCAAAAACATTGGTGTCGATAAAAACCCGATCAACGGTCATAGTTGCGCATTTTCTCAATGGCCCGCTTATGAACCCGCTCTTTGCTATCGGATCTATCGGCTTTCAACAAACCCTTCAGTTCTGCTATTTCATCCGAAATCACGAAGTCTTCCTGCTCCATAGAAGCCTCCCTTTGTATCAGGTCACGAACATATTGGGATAAATTTTTTTTAGACCTTTTGGCCATTTTTTCCAGAAGTTCTCTATTTAATGATAAGGTAACTTTTTCTGTTGGAGTGGACATCAGCGTATATGGTATAGTATTAAATAAATATACCACTTTTTTCATTTTTCTGTGAAACACAGTATCCTTTAGCTTTTCTCCCAGGTAAAAAGAAAGGTTTTCAGAGAACCCTATATCCAGCATCCAGGTGATCCGTGCTATACACATCCTGGGAAATCGGTGCCATTCCTCGTTGGGTGTAGTTTTTAACTACATCCCTAATATACCCTGCCATATGTAATCATAGGCATTTGCAATGCCGGATCTTAAAGATAGATGGTAAAACATCATTATTTAAAACGTGCAGATTTAGCCATTGCAAATGGCTTTCTGGCTGGTATTATCTGTTTATTACAACGAAGATAGTACTCACACATTATCAATTCTTTTATCTGTGTTAATCTAAGCTATCTGTGGTGCAACTTTTTTATAAGTCTTTAAGGATTATCCTCCATCTCCCCAAACCAAACTACCGCATACTGCTTGTAAATGCCAACTCCCATGGCTTTCCAGGTCGCTGCCTTAAACGGAGGCAGGTTTGCCAGTACGGCATGGTGACCCGGGCTTTCTATCCATACCTTCAAGGCCTCTTCGGGAGCGGCAGCGGCGGAATGCCAATATGCGATCTCATAGCCCGGACTTTCGTATCCGGCTATTTCCTTCGGTTTATCCCACATGCATTCAGGGTTTTTGTGATTGTCCCGGTAGCAACAATCTTTCCAGGCACCCTTGTCGGACCAGGAGTGCAGGTTACAGCGTCTGTTGGGTTGGTAATTTTCCATCAGATCCCGGGCATGAGCCTTGGCCACTTTACTTAAGGCCAGAGAGTGTGGAACGGCAGGCAAGCCCCGGCCTTCCCGATAGCCGTTGATGGCTTCAAAAAGTTGGCTTTCCTCCACTGAACCCTGAAAATAGTTCGAATCGCTGGCGGCAAGTCCCCCAAAACAAAACCACAAAAAAAGGCTCAAGTATGCTGTCATCCCCCTATCTAATTTGGTAGAGATAACGGTCGCGGGGCATTAATGTTATACACAAGCAAATTTGTTTCATTCTATATCAGCGGTCTTTATATACGGTTTTTTTTCGTATTTTAGCCCTTCAATTGAATCAGGCGTTCATTTTTAACGAAATCAAAACATAATGAGTGACAAAACCCCAAAAATTCTTTATACCCTTACAGATGAGGCACCGGCCCTGGCTACCTATTCTTTCCTGCCCATCATCAAAGCGTTCACCGATTCGGCAGGCGTAGTCGTAGAAACCCGGGACATTTCCCTCTCCGGAAGGATCATTGCCACCTTTCCGGAATTTTTAAAGGCCGATCAGCGAATCAACGATGCCCTGGCGGAGTTAGGAGATATTGCCAAAACAGCCGAAGCAAACATTGTCAAACTACCCAATATCAGTGCCTCCCTGCCCCAATTAAAAGCAGCGATTAAGGAACTGCAATCTCAGGGATACCCGCTTCCGGATTACCCAGACGATCCTAAAAACGAGCAGGAGAAAAACATCCGGGCCAAATACGACAAAGTAAAGGGCTCTGCCGTCAACCCGGTTTTAAGGGAAGGAAACTCTGACCGACGGGCTCCGCAGGCAGTAAAGCAGTTTGCCAGAAATAATCCGCATAGCATGGGCAAATGGGAATCAAGTTCCGATACCCATGTTTCCAGCATGAAAGAGGGTGATTTTTATGGAAGTGAAAAATCACTCACCATTCAGGAAGCTACTTCGGTAAAAATAGAATGGACCTCGGAAGACGGCACCAAGAAGGTTCTAAAAGAAAAGCTGGACCTGCAGGCTGGCGAGGTAATTGATGCCGCCGTTTTGAGCACCGGAGCCTTGAGAAAGTTCCTTCTGGAACAGAAAGAAGAAGCAAAGAAACAAGGGGTATTGTTTTCGCTGCACCTGAAAGCGACCATGATGAAGGTATCCGACCCGATTATCTTTGGGCATGCGGTAACCGTCTTTTTTGCACCCGTATTTGAAAAACACGGCGACACCTTGAAGCAGTTGGGTGTTGATCCCAATAATGGATTTGCCGCCGTGGTGTCCGCCCTGGACCAATTGCCTGCCGATAAGAAGAAGGCCATAGAAGCAGACATTGAGGCTTGTTATGCCGAAAGCCCCGACCTGGCCATGGTCAATTCAGATAAAGGCATCACCAACCTGCACGTGCCCAGCGATGTGATCATTGATGCTTCCATGCCTGCGATGATCCGTACCAGCGGCCAGATGTGGAACAAAAATAACGAACTGCAGGATGCAAAGGCCATCATTCCGGACCGCTCTTATGCGGGTGTGTACCAGGAAACCATAGATTTTTGCAAAAAGAACGGAGCCTTTGATCCTACCACTATGGGCTCGGTTCCCAATGTGGGCTTAATGGCTCAGAAAGCGGAGGAATACGGGTCTCACGATAAGACCTTTGAAATCCCAGCGGACGGAACCGTAAGTGTCAAGGATATGGATGGAAAGATACTTCTGGAACATCCGGTAGAGAAAGAAGATATTTGGAGAATGTGCCAGGTAAAAGACGCCCCCGTTCAGGATTGGGTGAAGCTGGCAGTTAACCGTGCAAGAGCCACCGGAGCTCCTGCTATTTTCTGGCTGGATAAAGACAGGGCGCATGATGCGGAATTGATCCGAAAGGTAGAAAAATACCTGAAAGACCACGACACCAGTGGATTGGACATCCAGATCATGTCTCCGGTGGAAGCAACCAGATTTTCTCTGGAAAGAATCAAGGCTGGAAAGGATACCATATCCGTTACGGGAAATGTGCTGCGGGATTACCTCACCGATTTGTTTCCCATTCTGGAGTTGGGAACCAGTGCCAAGATGCTTTCCATCGTTCCGTTGATGAATGGCGGAGGATTGTTTGAAACAGGCGCAGGCGGATCTGCTCCCAAGCATGTGCAGCAATTTGTAGAAGAGGGACACCTCCGTTGGGATTCATTAGGTGAATTTTTGGCTCTTGCCGTATCACTGGATCATTTGGGAGATACTTTCGATAACAAACGGGCAAAGGTCCTTGGCAAAACCCTGGACCAGGCCACAGCCAAATTCCTGGAAAAAGGCAAGTCTCCTTCCCGAAAAGTTAATGAATTGGATAACCGAGGCAGTCATTTCTACCTGGCCATGTACTGGGCTGAGGCATTGGCCAATCAAGAAGATGACGAGGCTTTGAAAAAAATATTTGGTCCGGTAGCCAAAGAGATGGTAGAGAAGGAAAAAGCCATCAACGAGGAGCTGATCGGGGCTCAGGGAAAAGCCATGGATATCGGTGGTTATTACCGGCCCGATGGAGAAAAAACCTCAAAACTAATGCGTCCCAGTGCTACCTTGAATAAGATACTGGAATCCATAATAGCTTAAATTTATAACGTTCTTTTAATTGCTTACGCACCAAAAGCCGCTGATTTCAGTGGCTTTTTGCGTTTATATAGAAAAACCAGGAGTAATGGTGCTGAATGGGTATTGTTGTAACGGGCTCAGAAAACTTCCTGGTAATAACGTGACCGTTTACCCTTACGTATCCGAATCCCCCTTACTAAGGGGGTGCAGGGGGATTTTTTACCAAAATGAAAAATCGATCGAGAATTATACTATTAATCTTTAAACCAATTTTAAAGAAAAGAACCCTGGAATTTTAAGCGATAATTTTTAAATTATTTCATGCGATTTGTCCCTTACAACAAGAATTTGAAAGAATTCTCAAGAGAATTGAGATCTCATGCTACCCTTTCCGAAGTTTTACTTTGGCAAAAGTTAAGGGCAAGTCAATTTCGAGGGTATGCTTTCAACAGGCAAAAACCGCTGGGAAATTATATTGTAGACTTCTACTGCAGGAAATTGCAATTGGTAATTGAGATTGATGGGGATAGCCACTTTTATGCTGAATCTGTCGTAGAGGATCAAAAAAGGCAATTGATTTTGGAAAACATGGGCTTATGTTTTCTCAGGTTTTTAGATAACGAGGTTAAGAAATCCATGCCTTTTGTTCTTCAGGAAATTGGTGCATTTATGGATGATTGGGAAGATAAAAATGGGGCTCCTCATACAGGTTTTTGAGCTAAACATTTAGAAATGCTCGTAAAAATCCCCCTGCGCCCCCTTAAAAAGGGGGAATTGCTGACATGCCAGTTTAAAATTGTATTGCTGCCATTGCAACGGGCTGAGCAAATCCTGCGGTATTTCCGTGCTTGTAAATCCTTACGTTTTCAAATCCCCCTTACCAAGGGGGAAACAGGGGGATTTTTTACCAAAATGGAAAATGGATGGCGAAATATTATTTTCATTCCAATAAAAAAAGCCGCTGAAATCAGCGGCTTTTTTTATTCTTATAAAATTCTAAAATTACAAACGCTTAATTCGGATATTTCGGAACCAAACATCATCTCCGTGATCTTGAAGGGCTATTTTCCCCTCTTTAAATGTGGCGAAATCTTCCCATTGGGCAAACTTACTTTCGGCCACCATGGCTTTCCATTGATCATCCCAAAGGGTGGTTTCTACCGTCTTCACGCCATTTAAGAAAAACTGCAACTGACCGTCCTCTACTACGATTTCGGTTTTGTTCCATTCTCCTACCGGATTAGCAGCTTCCTCAGTGGATTCGATCAGGTCATACAGGTCTCCGGTACGATGCGTTACAATTTCTCCATCCGGGTG
Organism: Cyclobacterium salsum; assembly: GCF_010119245.1. Taxonomy (GTDB): domain Bacteria; phylum Bacteroidota; class Bacteroidia; order Cytophagales; family Cyclobacteriaceae; genus Cyclobacterium; species Cyclobacterium salsum. The sequence continues at coordinate 236,740 of NZ_WNKG01000007.1, read as the reverse complement.
GCCCTCATTATCCAGCAACTGGTATTCAGGGCCGGTAAAATAAGGAGCTCCATATTCACCGTTGTCCTGCACGTGGAACATGATTCCGCTGTTTCCATTTTCCGCAATTTTCCACTCAATCTCAAAATGGAAATCACCGAAGGTCTCCTTGGTTACCAAATCACCTCCACTGGCTCCTTCTTCTTTCTTTTCAGAATTAAAATAAAGGACCCCATCTGATGCTTCCCAGGCCTCTCCAGGCTGGTCTTTACCATAGCCAGTCCAACCCGTAAGGCTGTTGCCGTCAAATAAACTAATCCATTCTTCTTCTGTCACAATAATTTCTTCTATCGTTTCTTCAGAAGCGGTGTTATCCTGAGAGGAAGGGCCACAGCCCCAAACTGCCAGTGAACACATCGCCAGTGATAAAGACACTTTGTTCATAAACTTATTTCTTTAGCAATAGTACGTACTTTACCATGTCTTCCGCATCCTCTTTAGACAATGCCGGATGAGCTGGCATGGGTATTTCACCCCAAACGCCCACGTTACCAGCGATAACCCTACTGGCAAGCATTTCTACATTCTCATCGGTAGATTCGTACTTCTCTGCCACATCAGAATAGGAGGGACCTACAATTTTTCGTTCGATCATGTGGCAACTTGGACAGTCGTTTTGCTTCATCAACTCCACTCCCCGTATGAAAATGGGATCGTCTTTATACTTTTCCTCCAGACTGATTTCCTGAGCAGGCTCAGGGGCCGGAGGCGGATTAGAAGAAGAAGTGGACTCGGAGTTGTTGCTACCAGAACCACCACAAGATACGGCCATCATTGAACCCGCAATGAGGGCCAGGCTTAACTTAAGATTTAACTTCATTGTTTGTTATAAAATAGATTAATTGATTCCTAATATTTTTTTGTTCAACCCTTCGTCGGCTCCCGTAGAGGCAAAATCATCGAATGTTTTTTCCGTAACCCGGATGATTTTTTCACTTATAAATTTAGCCCCTTCGATGGCTCCGTTTTCAGGGTGTTTCAACGCGCATTCCCATTCGAGTACAGCCCATCCATCAAAGCCATATTGTGATAATTTACTGAAAATCGCATTGAAATCTACCTGTCCGTCTCCAAGGGAACGGAACCTTCCGGCTCTTTCTACCCAACTGGAATAGCCTCCGTAGACTCCCTGCCTACCGGTGGGATTAAACTCCGCATCTTTGACGTGAAACATTTTGATCCGATCTTTATAGATATCGATAAAAGATACATAGTCTAGACATTGTAAAACGAAATGGCTGGGATCGTATAGGATATTTGCGCGTTTGTGGTGATTTACTTTTTCTAAAAACAGCTCAAAGGTAACCCCGTCATGCAGGTCTTCTCCGGGATGCAACTCATAGCACACATCTACGTCGTATTTATCAAATTCATCAAGGATGGGAAGCCACCTTCTGGCCAATTCTTCGAAACCAGTGTCCACAAGACCGGCAGGGCGCTGGGGCCATGGATAAACCGTGTGCCACATCAGTGCCCCACTAAACGTAGCATGCGTATTCATTCCAAAATTTTTGGAGGCTTTGGCGGCCCACATCAGTTGCTGAACGGCCCATTCCTGCTTCCCTTTCATATCTCCGGCTAGTTCGGCAGGAGCAAACGCATCGAATAGTTCGTTATAAGCGGGATGAACCGCCACCAATTGCCCTTGCAGGTGAGTCGAAAAATCAGAAATCTCCACACCCGCTTCTTTCACGGTATCTTTTATTTCCTGCACATACTCCAGGTCTTCTGCCGCTCTCTTCAAGTCAATCAGCCGGGCATCCCAGGTGGGGATCTGAACGGCTTTGTAACCAATACTGGCAGCCCAGGTACAAATATCTTTCAGATTATTAAAAGGTGCGGTATCATCCGCAAATTGAGCCAAAAATAAGGCGGGTCCTTTAATGGTTTTCATAAGGGTTATTATTTTTTAAAGTTCAAATTTAGTCCATTTTTCATTAGATTTCCCACTTTTCACTACATGTTCCACAAAAGCCATGCCCCGGAGACCATCTTCAGCTCCCGGGAAGTCTTCCCATTCCGCTTTCGGAGTCTCCCCATTTTTTCGCGCATACAAACACCGGGCAAAGTTACGGTATAAGTTGGCAAATGCCTCCAGGTAACCTTCCGGGTGGCCTCCGGGAGTACGCAGATTTTCCATGGCATTGGAAGACAAGTAAGGAACGTTTCCGCCCGTACGGTAAATCTGATCAGGAGCTTCCGGATGCCTAACGATAAGGGTGTTAGCATTGTCCTGTTCCCATTCCAACCCTGCCTTATTACCAAACACCCGGATTTTAATATTGTTTTCGGCACCGGTGGCTATCTGTGTGGCCATCAGCACGCCCGAAGCACCGCCATCAAATTTGAGCAACACCGCTCCGTCATCATCCAGGGTTCTGCCGTCTACCACAATGTTCAGGTCTGCACACAATTTGGTCAGTTTCAGGCCGCTCACATATTCTGCCAAATTAAAGGCATGGGTACCGATATCCCCCATGCAATTGGCAATGCCACTTTTAGACGGATCAGTCCGCCAAATGGCCTGCTTGTAGTCGGTCTTTTCCAGAGAGGTCCACAACCAGCCCTGCGGGTATTCCACATATACTTTTCGAATTTCTCCCAAAACCCCTGTAGCAATTATGTGACGAGCCTCTTTTACCATGGGGTAACCTGTGTAGGTATGGGTCAGGCAAAACAATAGCCCGGTTTCTTCGATGATTCTATTAAGTTCTTTAGCTTCCTGGTAATCAAAGGTCATGGGCTTGTCCAACACCACGTGAAAACCATTTTCCAGGGCTTTTTTGGTGGGATCAAAATGCACATGGTTGGGGGTAACGATGGCAACGAAATCGATCCGCTCTTCTTCCGGCAATTGTTTTTCCTTTTCAAACATTTCGTCATAAGAACCGTAGACGCGGCTCGCAGGTAGAAATAACTCCTTTCCGGTTTCTGCGGATTTTTCAGGACTACTGCTAAAGGCTCCGGCAGCAAGTTCTATTATACCGTCCATGGCCGCGGATATTCTATGTACCGCCCCAATAAAGGAGCCCGGACCACCACCGATCATACCCATTTTAAGTTTTCTGTCGCTCATTATTCCAATCTTTGGTTTTTTGGTTTTTAAAGTTCGGTTTTAACATCTATATTTCTAAGAAGATAGGAGAAATATCACCGGCTCTCAGGGGCTATTCTGCCCACCGAGATGTGGCTCCCCTCCTTTCTGAAGTGATAAATTTACATTAAATTGGCTTAAATTTAAATATTTCCTAGAATAGTTTGAAGTGCGGTAAAAGCCGCTTTCCTCCCGAAAAAACGAAATCCCGTTACAACATGACAACTACCAACCGATTTAAGCTTTCACTGATGATGTTTCTGGAGTTTTTTGTCTGGGGCTCCTGGTACGTTACGCTGGGTACTTTTTTGGGAAATAACCTGGAAGCAAACGGTGCCCAGCTTGCGGCTGCTTTTTCCACGCAATCCTTTGGAGCCATCATTGCTCCTTTTATCATTGGGTTGATTGCAGACCGTTTTTTTAATGCAGAAAAAATCCTCAGCATCTTGCACCTGCTGGGAGCACTCCTGCTGTTTCTCATGTTTAGAGCAGACAGCTTTGCCACCTTCTATCCCTTTGTTTTGGCATATATGTTAATCTACATGCCTACCCTGGCCCTAGCCAACTCGGTGTCCTTTAGTCAAATGAAGGATCCTTCGAAGGAATTTAGCAGCATTCGAGTATGGGGGACCATTGGCTGGATTGCTTCCGGTTTGATGATTAGTTATTTCTTCATTTGGGACAGTCCGGGAGCTATCGGGGAGGGATTGCTCCGGAACACCTTCCTGATGGCCTCCATTTCTTCACTGGTTCTTGGCCTGTTTGCTTTTACGCTACCAGCCACTCCTCCTGCCACTAAAACCGGCGAAAAACAGTCGGTATCCGAACTTCTGGGATTAGATGCCTTAAAACTACTGAAGGACCGGGATTTTGCCATATTCTTTCTCTCCTCCGTATTAATCTGCATCCCACTGGCCTTTTATTATCAAAATGCCAATCCCTTTCTGTCCGAGGTAGGTCTTTCTAATCCTACCGGCAAAATGACCATCGGGCAGGTCTCGGAAGTGCTTTTTCTACTCCTTATGCCCTTCTTTTTTAGAAAGTTTGGCTTGAAGACCACGCTGATTGTCGGCATGCTGGCCTGGGTGGTTCGCTATGTTTTCTTCGCTTTTGGAGATGCCGGAGAGGGAACTTACCTGCTGATCATTGGCATTGCCCTGCATGGAATATGCTATGACTTCTTCTTCGTTTCGGGACAAATTTACACCGATTCGAAGGCCGGACCGCGATACAAGAGTGCCGCGCAGGGACTGATCACGCTGGCCACCTATGGCATTGGCATGTTGATAGGCTTTTGGATTGCCGGAATCGTTTCGGATGTGTATTTTGATGGCGAAATTCACCAATGGCAAAACATCTGGCTTATCCCAGCAGGAATCGCCCTGGCCGTTACGATCTTCTTCATACTTTTCTTCAAGGACAACGACTTCAAAAGGGCAAATGAGTTGCGACGCGATAAGAAAAACATTCAGCAATCCAGGGAGTTATCTACAGAGTGAAAAGAAAAGCACGTAATTTAGAGTATTTATAAATAGCTGAATTGAAAAAGAGGAAAAGGAATAAATCAAACGGTTTCTTTAAAAATATCAATATTATTGCAATACCTAAAATAAACAATTCAAGTATATGGCTAATCAAAGTTATGACGCTATAGTCGTTGGTTCTGGAATCAGCGGCGGATGGGCGGCGAAAGAACTCACGGAGAAGGGTCTTAAAGTCCTTCTTCTGGAAAGAGGTCCTGACGTAAAACACGTGCAGGATTATAAGAATGCTACCAAGGCCCCCTGGGAAGTTCCTCACAGAGGAAGAAGAACCATCGAAATGTTGGAAAACCATCCCAATTTACGGAGGGATTACGTGCTGAATGAACTCAATCTGGACTGGTGGGCCCATGAAGACGATTCACCTTACATAGAAAAGAAACCTTTTACCTGGTTCCGGGGATATCAGGTCGGAGGACGTTCCCTTCTTTGGGGAAGACAAAGTTACCGCTGGGGAGATATCGATTTTGAAGCCAACGCCAAGCAGGGGATTGCTGTGGATTGGCCCATTCGGTACAAGGACCTGGCTCCCTGGTACAGTTATGTAGAGAAGTTTGCCGGCATCTCCGGAAACAAGGACGGTCTGGAAATACTCCCTGATGGGGAATTTATGCCTGCTATTCCTTTAAACTGTGTGGAAAAAGACGTCGCCGACCGGTTAAAAAATCACTTTGGTGGTTCCAGGTTGATGACCAACGCCCGGGTGGCAAATATCACGCAACCCCTACCCGGTAGGCCTGGCTGTCAGTACCGGAATAAATGTTCCTTAGGTTGCCCCTTTGGAGGCTATTTCAGTACCCAATCCTCCACCCTTCCGGCGGCAGTAGCCACAGGCAATCTTACATTAAGGCCCTGGTCTATTGTAACCCGGGTGATCTATGACAAAGACAGCCAAAAAGCTACCGGAGTGGAAATTTTGGACGGGGAAACCAACGAGACCATAGAATTCGATGCAAAAATCGTATTTCTTTGTGCTTCGTCATTCAACTCCACTGCTGTATTAATGCGTTCTGCCACAGACATTTGGCCAGAAGGCCTGGGAAGCAGCTCAGGAGAATTGGGACATAATGTGATGGATCACCATTTTCGCTTAGGAGCAAACGGTACTATCGAAGGGTACGAAGACAAATATTATTTTGGAAGAAGGCCGGGTGGATTTTACGTTCCCCGCTACCGAAATACAGGCGATGAAAGCCGGGATTACCTTAGAGGCTTTGGGTACCAGGGAGGTGCCAGCCGACAAGGATGGAGCCGCACCGTGGCCGAATTGGATTTCGGAGCACCATTAAAGGCCGAACTTACCGAGCCAGGAGCCTGGACCATTGGAATGACGGCATTCGGAGAAATCCTCCCTTACCATGACAATACCATCAAGCTCAGTAAAACCGAGAAGGATAAATGGGGGATGTATGTTTTGGAAATGGATGCAGCCATCCGGGACAATGAAGAGAAAATGCGGGTGGACATGATGAATGATGCCGCAGAAATGCTGGAAGCAGCAGGGGTGAAAAATGTGTCTACCTATGACCGGGGATATACCTTTGGACAGGGTATTCATGAAATGGGTACCGCACGGATGGGAAGAGATCCCAAGTCCTCTGTTTTGAATGGCAACAATCAGGTATGGGATGCCAAAAATGTCTTTGTGACAGATGGTGCAGCCATGGTTTCCGCCGCAGCCCAAAACCCTTCCCTGACCTATATGGCCATGACTGCCAGAGCAGCAAGCTTTGCTGTGGAAGAACTGAAAAAAGGAAATTTGTAAATCCCAAAAAGAAATCGTTATGACTGTAATGAATAGAAGAGAAGCCCTGAAAAGTGTGGTGCTCATGATGGGCGGCACCATGGTCGGGGCTAACGTCATCCTGACCGGATGCGCCCCCGAAAAACAAATAGAAGGACTGGATTTTTCCGAAGAAGAACTCGCATACATGGATGAAATCGGAGAAGCAATCATTCCGGAGACGGATACGCCGGGTGCCAAAGCAGCGGGTATCGGCTCCTTTATGGCCATGATGGTCAAGGATACCTATACGGAAGAACAGCAAAAGTCCTTTATCAATGGCCTGAACAGCTTGAAAAGCGATTTCAAATCAGAAACCGGAACAGCCTTTATGGATGCCGAGGTAGCCGAAAGGACTGCTTTCTTAAATAAGCTTAACAAGGAGGCAATGCAGCAAAATTCCGAAGAAAACACAGGCTCTAATTATATTCTTATGATCAAAGACCTGACCTTACTGGGATATTTCACCTCAGAAGTGGGTGCCACTCAGGCCCTGCGCTATATGGAGACTCCCGGCCGGTACGACCCTTGTATGGAATATAAGAAGGGAGATAAAGCATGGGCTATTTGATTTGACCTGATGGAAAGGATTTAATACTTAAAGGCCCGTCGTACTGACGGGCTTTTTTTGTTTCCTTTATTAACCACAATCGCTAGGTCAATGATAGCTTAGACTTGGTACAAAAGTCATCCGGGACCAACAAACGATCTGATTTCAGATTTGTGAAATGGCTCCATTTTGAAAATGAAAAACAATACCATGATTATTTGAATCAATATTGATTTATCTCATTCCTTTCAAATTGACCGATATCATTTGTAAAACCGATCACCACCATTCATCCAGATAGGCTAAAAATCGTTTTGAGAAGCAGCTCATAAATGGCTCTTACGGCTCCATAGTGGCTCCATGCTCACCAAGCTTTTCTTCCGCCTGTTGGGCCAGTTCTCCTAGCAGGTGTTCGCAGTTGATGATTTTTTCCAGCAGGTCCTGGGGCAGGTAGTAATACTGATTGGAAGCCTCAAATCCTATTCTGGAATCCGCCCGGGCCAGGGCATGCAGTTGCACGGCACTGTGGATTTCCATCTCCAATAAGGTTCGGAGTTGTCTGTACACAAAAGGGTCGGGATTTTGGAGCCACTGCTCTCTGAAAAGGATGAAACGGCCTTGTTGGGCCACCGAAAGAAAATGCAGGTAGGCCGCCTTGGCAAGGATCAAATCCTCGGCAATCTGGGCGTGCTGCGTTCCGACTCCGGGTATATGCAGGGCTTGTTGAAATAGATTCAGGCCCTTTTTCCACCCCAAAGCCACTTTTTCAAACTGACGAACCAATACCTCCTCCGGGTAAGGTCCGGACCAGCCCGCCAGGTCATCGTAGGGAAAACCCACCATACTGGCAGCATACCCGGTGGGCTTCAGGTACAATAAATTAGAGGGACCATATTGCTGGGGGGCTAAATAGGCCACTTGTTGGTGATAAGGGAATTCCTGAAAGGCTTCGCTAAACGCCGTCCAGGCCTGCCGGATATAGGGGACCGCCTGCCGACCATACCTTTCCCAGGCCAGTTCGTCCAAAACCTGCTCTACCGTGGCATGGGCATTTAATGAAAATTTATGGGCGATTTCCAGATTCGGCGAAGGATAAGAACCCAGCGTCCAACTCAACATGTACCCATCGAGTCCGGCTTTGACCAGATTAGCGGCATGTCTGGCCACCAGGTCCATGACCGGCAACCAGGGCAAAGCAGACAATTCCCAGGTATTGTTAAACTGCACTTTGGCCACCGTTTTTAGCCCGCGCTTTTTTGCTGCCGCCCAATGGCTGCTCGCCCGGGGCCCGGGTCCTACAGCAGAAATGGAGTATTCCGAAACCTGCGTGGAAATGCCACCTCTTTGGATAGGAAGCCCCCATTCGCTGACAGACATAAGCGCCACTTCCGCCGGTAGTTTTTCAATCACATCCAGAGCAGGTCCATGGCCATGCCAACCCCAGTCCCAAGCTATGACACGGGCCTCCGGTTTGGCGCGATGTACCCCTTCGGCGATGACCTGGTTTACCTCGGCAATGATGTCAGCATAGGGCCGCTTGCTACAGCGCGGACAGGTAGCCCTTCCCCCATGTGAGGCGCAATTGGTGAGGTTCTCCGAGGCAGTGATGGTAAATACACCTCCTAATTCCGGAACCTGCTCAAACACATGGGTTAAAGAATGACTGATCCAATCCCGCACTTGCTCGTTGCTGGTACAAAGGGTGGTCAGTCCCTGTTTGCTTATCCCCGCCATTTCGGGCCGGGAGGCAAAAAACCGGGCAGGCATGGCTCTCGGCTCGTTGATATAGAGATAAATGGAAATACCATATTCTTGGGCACGCTGGGCAATCCTCCGAAGATTTTTCAGACGGGTAGCGGATTGATCCCCAAATTCCGGAAAAAGCTTTCCTTCAGGAGCCAGTTGATTTAAGACCACGTGCATCCAGACTCCGTTAACGCCTCTTTCTGCCAGCTTTTGCAGCAGGCCATCCGGAAAAGGGTCGCTTTCCGGGTCCAGTAGGGGATCACCAAATACGCCGAAATAGGAATAAATGAATCTCAGACCTTTCGTTTCAGGATTTATTTTGTTTTCCGGTGCATCGCTATTGTCCATTTTGGCCAGCTGATCGATAAAAGAAAAGCGGGGATCTTCGGGAAGGGGCTCGGTAAGGTGGGCATCCACAATGGCATAAATGGCCGCCGCTTTTTCCCATTCGGAAGCTGAAGGCATGGAATAACTCAGTCGCTCCACCCGGGGCTTTAGCCTTCCGAATTTATGAAATAGGAAATCATCTTCCTTCAGGGCAAACTCCATTTCTTTTTCAGACATCCCGGTCAGCTCCATTAGCTGATCATAAGGTAGCAAATGCCAGTTCCTGCGTAGCAGCGTAATGTAGAGTTGTTTTGTGTAATCAGGGAAAAGCGGACTGGCCTCCTCCAATCCCATAGCCTGGGCCATGTCCCGAACTTGCCAGGGCTCACATTCTAGCAAGGAGGCCATTTTTTCAATCCCAATCAGGTTCCAATTTCGCCAAACAAAGGCAAACAGCCGATTAGGAAAATGGTCAAAAGTGAGGGCCGGTGGATGGCTGCCCCGCGGCAGCATGTCCTGGGCGGGCGCCAAGAAGGGCATGCTCAGAAAATAGCCAATCATGCAAAGGCCTAGCAAACGTTTCATGGGAAACAGGGAGTTTAACGTGCTCCAAAGTAACCAAAAATCTACCATGGGAAAAAGCCCCGTTTTTTGTTTGCCATAGTTTATCGTATTTTTAGAAATACAAGGCCGGAAATCTTTCCGTACTTTTGTGAATTTAGCAATACAACCACATTATTGAAACAAATTAAGGATCTATGACCCTACCCATTATTATTGCCTTGTGTGTGTTAATGCTTTCGGCCTATTTTTTTGACATCACCTCGTCAAAAACAAAAATCCCGCCGGTTATTTTGCTATTTGCGCTGGGATGGGCAGTGAATCAGCTAGCCGAGATCTTTTGGCTCGAGATTCCAGACCTTTCTACTGTCTTGCCCTTTTTAGGGACCCTTGGCCTAATACTGATCGTTTTAGAAGGAGCCCTGGAACTGGATTTTGACCAGTCCAAGGTCTCTTTTGTAGGTCGTACGGTGCTGATCGCAATTATTCCCGTATTGGTCTTTAGCTTTCTTTTGGCATTTGCTTTCGTACAATTTGCAGATGTCAACTTCAAAACGGCCCTGCTCAATGCCATTCCTTTTGGAATTATTAGCAGTGCCATTGCCATCCCTTCTGTCAGTAACCTTTTGGCAAAAAACAAGGAATTCGTTACCTACGAAAGCAGCCTTTCTGATATTTTTGGGGTTATTTTTTTTAATTTTCTATTGGAAAATGAAAAGATTGGCGCTGCTTCCGTTGGATACTTTCTGGGAGAAATCGTAATGATCCTGATCATTACCTTCTTCGCCAGCATTATCCTGGCTTTTCTACTCAGCAAGATAAAACACCCTGTCAAATTTGCTCCCATTATTCTGGTAATTGTCTTGATTTTTGCCATTTCCGAACTCTACCACCTACCGGCGCTAATCTTTATCTTGTTATTTGGCTTATTTATCGGGAATCTGGACCAACTCCGGCACCAGTCAGTGATAAAAAACCTGCATACCAAAAGTTTTAAAAAAGAAATTAAGAAATTTAAGGAACTAACCCTGGAACTTACCTTTCTGATACGGACCTTGTTTTTCCTTGTATTTGGCTTTCTGATTAATACCAGGGAATTGATCAATACCGAAACCCTGATCTGGTCCGTATCCATCACGGTGGCCTTGTTCTTAATTCGGGCAGTGGTATTGCGCTTGTTTAAGATAAACCTGCTTCCGCTGGTTTTCATCGCTCCCAGGGGGCTGGTAACCATTTTGCTCTACCTGAGTATACCGGCAAGTCTTGGTCTGAGCGTTGCCAATGATTCCCTGATCATTCAGGTGATCATTCTTACGTCTCTGGCCATGATGCTGGGTATGTGGACCGCCTCGAAGCCCAAAGACGAAGAAGTGAAACAAAAAACCGCCTGACCAGAGGCTCTGGTAGGCTAAAACAAAAGGGCTATTATTTCAAAATAAGAAACGATCGGAGAAAATAGGAACCGCAGCCGCTACCGTGACATTCCTCTGGCCAATACCGGTAGGATGACTTCCACTTTCCCTCTACGAATTCCATAAATCCGATCATACAGATTAACGACCGGGTCGCAATGAGGGACGATCACCTCTAGTCTATCCCCCACCCGATACACCCGGTTGGCCTGGGAATACGTAACGGTACCGTATTCATCTGAGCCGGCATTGTAGGTAAAATCCGGCTCTCCGATGACGATTCCGCTAGGTTTATTGATTGTGAACGCTTTGGCACCCGAATCGGTGACTAAGCGATGGGGGTGATTGGTATTGATCACGGTGGTCATGACCGTCAGCGAGGGATCAAAATCATCGTATAGCGCATCATTTTGATCACTTCCAATCGCCATATACTGGGCGTCCATAAATAAATAACTGCCTACCTGTACGTCCGTAAACCCCGGTACATCCCCCATCATGTTGTACGTTCCTGTACCAGCACCGCTGAAAATCTCCACATTAAGGCCTGATTTCACCAGGTTCTCGTAGGTTTCCACCACCGGCTCAAAGGTGCGGTCCGTCCGGGCTTTTCGGGGAGCATACCCTTTGACATGCTGGGCACCACCATCATATGCCAGGATTCCCATAAAACGGAGGTTGGGCGAACGATCTACCTGCTGAGCCAGGGCCAGGGCAGGTTTTCCTGTGGGTACCCCGGACCGGTTGATCACATCCAGATCGACGACCACTTCGGCAATAATCCCTGCTGCCCTGGCGGCCTCCTGAAGGTCAGCAGCATTTTGAGGATTGTCCACTGCCTGTATAAATCCGGGGTACTTTTTCCTCAATTGCATGGCTTTTTTAATTTTACCTGGGCTCACGTTTACTCCTGTCATCAGTACATCCGGGATTCCGTTTTCCAACATGGCTTCCGATTCTGACAACTTCGCTGCACAAACTCCCACAGCCCCCGCTTCCATTTGCATACGGGCCAGAGCGGGGGTTTTGTGGGTCTTGATATGCGGCCGCACGCCGATCCCCGATCCCTGAAGCTTTTGATGGACTTTTTTTAAGTTGGATTCCATTACCTCCAATTCCAGACATAAAGAAGGTGTCTCCAATTCCCATTTGGAAAGGCCGATTTCATCGGATTCCATGGTAAGAGCAGGGTTGGCAATACTTTTCCCAGGCAAAAACAAGCTTGTGCCTGCCATTCCGGTGAGGTGTAGAAATTTTCTGCGGTTAAATCGATGCATGGTATCAGTGGTTTAAGAGTTTTCTAAAAATACGGAATATTGCCGAATGGTACACCTTAAATTCCGATTTCTCATCAAGGAGACTGTAACGTAAAAGAAACAATCCGGGTGGTTTGGTAGCTGCCATTTCGGTGCTAGCCACGCATACTATTTACTCTTGTCTAAAAATACGCTATATTGAGACTGGTTTTACCCGTTTTTTTTATGCGACAACTAGCCATTATTCAATATGGAGCGGCCGAAGAGGCTTTCCGCCTTCAGGACGGACCGGAACTCAAACCCCAGGAATTTCAGGTAGTAGTGAAAGTGGAAGGTTTTGGCCTGAATTATGCAGATGTGATGGCGCGAAACGGTCTCTATAAGGAGGCTCCCAACATTCCCTTTGTGCCGGGATACGAAGTAGTGGGCCAGGTAGTGGATAAGGGTGCCCGAGTGCCGGAAGAAATTAAGGGTAGACGGGTGGTTGCCTTTACCCGTTTTGGAGGCTATGCCGATTTTGCGCTAGCGGATTATCGGGCGCTTGCTCAGATTCCGGAGGAAATGGCAGGAGGCGAAGCTTGCGCCCTGGCGACCCAGTACAGTACGGCGTATTATATGACCAATTACCTGAGTCGCTTGCATCAAGGAGAAATTGCACTGGTTCATGCCTGTGCCGGAGGTGTTGGAACGGCACTTACCCAATTATGCCAGCTACAGGGCGTTATAGTGGTGGGATTGTGCAGTTCATCGCGCAAAGTGGATTATCTGCGAAAAATGGGAGTTGATTTTCCTATTAACTATCGGGAAGTGAATTATGTGGAGGCAATCGAAAAAGAATTTGGTAAGCGTAAAATGAACCTCATTTTCAATACGGTAGCGGGAAAAAGTTTTAAAAGAGACCTGAAGCTTCTGGCTCATGGCGGCCGCATATTTTGTTTTGGAGGTTCGGCTAGAAGTGGCCAAAAAGGTCATTTGCTAAACGACATTGCCTTTTTAATGAAGACCGGTTTTGTAAGCCCGCTATTTATGATGATGAAAGCACAAGGTCTCATCGGGGTCAACATGCTACGAGTAGCCGATCATCAGGTAGAAGTCATCGGGCACTGTTTACATGCGCTGGTCTCTTTATGGGAGAAAAAGAAAATCCGTCCGCAGGTAGGGGCTTCTTTTCCGGTAAAAGATATTGCAGCAGCTCATCAGTTGCTTGAATCCGGGGAAAGTACGGGAAAGGTGTATGTCTACTGGTAAAATCGATACCTTTACACTCCACTCGGCATTGCTAGGATCTGGTTTTGCCGGTTCAGTGGTCTTTAGCGATTAACAAGAACCAACTTATATAGATGTTACTATTATTTATTTATTTATTTCTGGCCATCGGCGTATCATTTGTGTGTTCTGCCCTGGAAGCGGCCCTTTTGAGTATTACGCCCACGTATATCGAATCCCTGAAACAGTCTGGTAAGCGATATGGTAAGGAATTGGAGAAATTAAAATCAAATGTAGACCGGCCGCTTTCCGCCATCTTGAGTTACAACACCATCGCACACACGGTCGGAGCAGCTGGCGTAGGTGCTCAGGCGACTAAGCTTTTTGGGGAAGCGTACTTTGGACTTATTTCCGCCCTATTAACGCTGGCAATCCTGGTGTTTTCTGAAATTTTCCCTAAATCACTGGGAGCTACCTATTGGAAACAACTGGCTCCTGTGATGGGAAAGGTGCTTAATTTTATGATCCTGTCTATCTACCCACTGGTAAAGGTTTCGGAGTGGTTGACACGGTTTTTTAAGAATGAAGGCTCCCACAAAACCACCCGTGAAGAAGTGACCGCCTTGACCAACATGGCCACCCGGGATGGGGTGCTTGAAGAAAAAGAGTCCAAAATCATCTACAACCTGATCCGATTCCAATCCATTTTGGTAGATCATGTGATGACACCAAGGACAGTAACGGTAGCGCTGGAAGAAAACATGAGCTTGAAGGATTTTTTGCTGCATTCCAACATTAAAAAATTTTCCAGGATCCCCATTTATGATAATACGATCGATCAGGTCACCGGCTACATTTTGAAGTATGATGTACTGGAAAAATTGGCTCAGGACCAGTTTGGCTATGTACTTAAGGATTTGAAAAGAAAAATTCCGGTGGTACATATAAGCGATCCGATTCCGGAGGTATTGGAAATGCTGATGCAAACCAGAGACCATCTGGCCATGGTTACCGACCGGTATGGGGGGCTGGCAGGGATTGTGACCATGGAGGATATCCTGGAAACGCTTCTGGGATTGGAGATTCAAGATGAAACGGATGGTGTCATGGACATGCAGGAACTTGCCAGAAATCAGTGGAAGGAGCGGGCACTGAAAATGGGTTTGTTTCCTTCAGGTGAAAACATCGATTAGAAATGGGAACAAGTGCTCAACTTCATTCAGAAAAGGCCGGAACCTACCATTCTGATGTGCAAAGCCCGGTATGCTCAGTGCAGGATTTTTACCACCATCCCGAATTGGGTCCGGGCGACCTGGAGCAAATTGCCCGGGCCCATGAATATCAGCAGCTATCCAGGGGGACCATGTTATTGCAGGAGGGGCAGCATGCCAATGCCTATTATTGCATCGGTTCCGGAATCGTTCGTTCCTTTGCTACCAATCCTTCAGGTAAAGATATTACCACCGGATTTACCTGCCGGGGACAAATTGCCATCGAAGTAGCCTCCCTTTTTCTAGGCGTACCCACCAAAGAAAATTTTCAAACCCTCAGCGATTGCCAGGTATGGAAAATTCCGCTTATCAGCTTTCATAAATTATTCAATCAAATTCCCGCCTTTGCCTCTTGGGGCAGGGAATGGATGTCACAAGCCTTGTTGATGTATAAATTACGGGCATTGCGGATGATCACCGAAACGGCCAAAGACCGGTACTTGCGCCTGCAGCGGGAGCAGCCCGAACTCCTTCAACAGGTTCCGCTAAAATACATCGCTTCTTTTCTGGGAGTTACCGACACCTCCTTAAGCCGGATTCGAAAAGAAATTGCCAGGGGTAATTGATTTCTTGACATAGGGCAAGTACTTTTTACCTGCAATATCTTATTTTGCCTGAAACTAAAATTATAACAACCATGGCTAGAAATACGAATCCCGTAAACTGGTTTGAGATCTATGTGGAAAACATGGAACGAGCCAAGAAATTTTATACTTCCGTTTTGGGTGAAACCTTATCCGAGATGCCGATGCCGGAAGGAGTGGAAGCTGGCGACATGCAAATGGTGGCCTTTCCATGGGTAGAGGGTACTACCAACGCCAGCGGAGCCCTGGTAAAATCATCCGATATGCAACCAGGGGCAGGCGGTACCCTGGTGTATTTTACCTGCGAGGATTGCTCCATAGAAGAAAAAAGAGTTCCTGGGGCCGGTGGCAAGGTACTACAAGCGAAATTTTCCATAGGGGAACATGGATACTGCTCCATCTGCATGGATACGGAGGGCAATGCATTTGGCCTTCACTCAACGAATTAACCCAAAACCAATGAAAAAATACCGCATTGAAATTAAGTGGGGATTCATTTTTGCACTAATGAGTCTTATTTGGATGATATTGGAGCGCATCACAGGCCTTCATGATGCCCACATTGATCAGCACGCTACCTATACCAATTTTGTTGCGATACCTTCAATTGCCATTTACGTGTTGGGGCTTTTGGAGAAAAGAAAAAAGTTCTACGGGGGTAAGATGACCTATGGGCAAGGTTTCATAACCGGGCTCATCATTACCGGGGTAATTACCCTTTTAACACCACTCACCATGTGGCTCACCCTGGCTTTTATTACACCCGATTTTCTTGAAAATGCCAGAATCTATGCCGTTGAGGCTGGGAAGATGGATCAGGAAGCCGCAGAAGGTTACTTTTCCCAAGGAAATTACATGATACAGAGCATCGTGGGTGCTCCGATAATGGGCATACTTACCTCTGCTATTGTAGCAATTTTTACCAGGAAAAAATAATCACACCTGTTCCGGCTAAAATTTACTTCCCAGGATAGGTATTTCTTGTATTTTGGGTAACTTCCCTCAAGAAATTCCCTTTCAACGCATGAAAAAATTATTGTTTTGGTGGTCTGAACTTACATCTACTTTTTGGTTTATTCCCGTTTTTATTATTTTTATCGGGATCGTTTTGGCTGTATCGCTGGTATATGTAGACAGTTACTCCGGATTTGATCCAAGTGGTGGAGTGGAATTTTTTTTTCCGGGAAGTCCCGACGCTGCTAAAAACATCCTGACGACCATCGCAGCAGCCATGATCGGTGTGGCGGGTACGGTTTTTTCGATTACGCTCGTCGCCCTTACCTTGGCCAGCAGCCAGTTTGGCCCCCGACTGGTGAAAAATTTCATGTATGATCGGATTAATCAAACCGTCCTGGGAACCTACGTTTCGCTGTTTATTTACTGTTTGATTGTTTTGAACACCGTTAAAGATACGGGAGACATGCAGTTTATCCCTCTGTTTTCAGTTGCGTTTGCCTTGATGATGGCGATCGCCAATATTGTTTTACTTATTGTATTTATTCACCATGTGGCGACCAGCATACAGGCAGATTATATCATCGGAAACATCTCCACAAAACTCTTTCGTAACCTGACGCACTTGTTTCCTCAGGAAATGGGTAATGAGCCGGATCAACATTTACTCAACCCTGAAAAGGAAAAAAGTAACTATGCCACCTCTCAGGTGCTGGAATGTGGCTTTGATGGGTACCTCCAATACATTGACAGTGATAAACTGATGGAGGAAGCCAGTAAGCAGGAGGTTTTCATAGAGCTATTTCACCGCCCCGGGAGTTATTTGGTAAAAGGCCTCGAACTGGCGAAGGTATACTCAAATAAAAACCTCGACAAAGGCGCAATGGGCCAACTGCGTCAGCATTTTCTGGGTGGAAAAACAAGAACCCCGCAGCAAGATGCTGAACATGCCATTCACCAAATGGTCGAGATTGCAGCAAGAGCACTCTCCCCCGGCATAAACGATCCCTATACCGCCATCTCCTGTATCGATAACCTCATTAGCAGCCTGGCCTACCTGACCCGGGTCAAGTTTCCCACTGCGTATCGCCTGGACAAAGAAGGAACCTTGAGAATTCAAGCCGACATCCTTACCTTCGAAGGCATGGTGGATGCCGCCTTCAACGCCATTCGGCAGTATGCCAAAGACAGTCCCGCAGTAATCATCCGGCTAATGGAGGCCATGGTAACCCTCAGTAAGTTTGCGGAGACACCAGAACAAAAGCAGCCGATAAAAAAACATGCAGAGATGATCTGGAATCAGGGCAAAAAATATTTTGATGAAGAAAGGGACCTCAAAGACTTGGAAAAACGGTATCAAAAAATATCCTAGGATTTAACCTGGTAGAACAATACCAGGTAGGACTTATTTTTCCCGGTCAAATTGCGGTGCGCAAGGCCTTGGGTAGTCGCTGGCACCTCGGCCTGGAGGCCGGTCTCTTTTTGGATCAACACTTTCGCATGCGCAGCAGCTTTTGGGGACCTGAACTGAGCTATCGATTTTAATACTATCCATCATTCACAAAGCTGTCAGGTTTTTCCGATAATCCGCCAACAACAAACGTTGGTTGATGAATCCTAACTGGCTTTTTTCTGCTTCACTCCTAAAAAAATATCGGAACCATTTATACCCGCTATGGTTTAATCAGTGGCAAAGGACGGTAGGCACTACTTTCACCCTTGAATGGATCTAGTGCTTGACTGCCCGGCAGCCCAAAAATAGGGCCAGCGAAGAACAAAAACACCCGCATTTATTTTTCTTTGGGACTATAGTCTGGATGAAATAAGTTAAATTTAACAACAGCTAAAAAGAGAATAATCATCAACCTAATATTCGATCAAAACATGGAAAATTTAAACGCAATCGGCCTGGACATCAAGCGCTCGGAAGAGTTGGCCCATAAGTTAAACGTTTTACTGGCCAATTATTCCATCTTCTACCAGAACACCCGGGGTTACCACTGGAACATCAAAGGGGATAAGTTCTTTGAACTTCACCTAAAATTCGAAGAGTTGTATACCGACCTGCAGGTAAAGATTGACGATATCGCCGAACGGATTCTGACGCTGGGACATGCTCCCCAACACCGGTATTCCAAATACCAGGATACCTCAGCCATCATGGAAAGCCAGGAAGTAAATGATGGCATGAAAGCAGTTGACAATATCCTTTCTTCCTTAAAAAGTATTCTTACCCTTCAGCGGGAATTATTGGACCTGTCCGGTGAAATAGGAGATGAAGGTACCAATGCGCTGATGAGCGACTATATCCGGGAGCAGGAAAAACTGGTTTGGATGTATTCCGCCTTTTTGAAGAAGTAGATCAGGTAAATAAGTCATGCATCACGTTTCCGGCCACATCGGTGAGCCGGAAGCGTCTTCCCTGGTGTTTAAAAATCAATTGCTCGTGGTCGACGCCGAACAGGTGCATGAGACTGGCATGAAAGTCATGCACATGCACCGGATCCTGAACCACGTTGTAGCCAAAATCATCCGTAACGCCATAAGAAAAGCCGGGTTTCACTCCTGCTCCTGCCATCCACATGGTAAAACAGCGGGGGTGGTGATCCCTGCCGTAATTATCCTCGGTGAGCGTCCCCTGACTGTAAACCGTTCTTCCAAACTCTCCGCCCCAAACGACCAGGGTATCCTCCAGTAGTCCCCTCTGCTTTAAATCCTTAATCAATGCAGCGGTGGCCTGATCGGTCTTTGCGCACTGGTTGCGGATTCCGCCGGGCAAATTTCCGTGCTGATCCCAACCCTGATGGTATAGTTGGACAAATCGTACGTCTTTTTCAATAAGCTTTCGGGCGAGCAGACAGTTGGCCGCATAGGTCCCCGGATCCCGGCTATCCTCTCCGTACAGGTCAAAAACCCAATCCGGCTCGTCAGACATGTCACTTACCTCGGGAACAGAACTTTGCATGCGAAAGGCCATTTCATATTGAGAGATGCGCGCATTGATTTCCGGATCGCCATAGGTATCGTATTGCAAGCCATTGAGCTCCTTGAGATAATCCAGCATTTCCTTTCGGTCCTGGCCTTCGTAGTTTTCAGGATTGCTCAGGTATAAAACCGGATCTTTTCCGGAGCGAAATTGCACGCCCTGATGCTGTGAGGGTAAAAAGCCGTTACCCCAAAGCCGCGCATACAGGGGTTGGTCCCGGACGGCATTTTTGGACACCAGCACAACGAAACCGGGCAAATTTTGATTTTCCGAACCCAGGCCGTAGGACATCCAGGCCCCCATGGAAGGCCGGCCGGGTAATTGATGTCCGGACTGCATAAAGGTAATCGCCGGGTCGTGATTGATCTGTTCGGTGATCATGGATTTGATAAAGCAGAGCTCATCCACCACTTCTGCTGTATAGGGCATGAGTTCGCTTACCCAGGTCCTGCTTTTTCCGTATTGCTTGAATTCAAAGGCTGATTGTGCCACGGGAAAAATGCTCTGATTGGCACTCATACCTGTCAATCGCTGCTCACCACGAATGGAGGCAGGCAGGTCCTGTCCCTGCATACTCTGCAGCTTGGGTTTGTAATCGTACAGATCCAGTTGGGAGGGACCTCCACTTTGAAACAGGTAAATAACGCGCTTGGCTTTTGGCGGGTGATGAGGAAGTCCGGGAAGCCCTCCTGCCGGAGACAAGCCTTTCGCCATCAATCCTTCCTGGGAAAAAAGAGAACCCAGAGCCAAAGCCCCCATGCCCATAGCAGTACGGGAGAGAAAATCCCTACGGTCCATTTTCTTTTCCAGTTCATGGAGTTCTGAGATACCTTGAAAGCGATGTTGTTTATGGTGATGACACATGTTATCTTTTGGTTATGGTAGCATCCGAATTGAGAATGGCACTGGCTACTACCGTATTGGCCGCCCAATCCAGCCGGTCGGGTTTTTCCTGAACCGGATAGGAGCCTTCACTTAGCCAGCCTTCCATTTTTTCGGGTGAGCTTTTGAATTTATCGAGCTCATTTTCTCTTAAAGCCAAAAGCACTTCTATTTCCCGGTCTTGGGCCGTTCTTCCCGTAAGTTTTCGAAAAGCTTCCTGAATGCCCTGCCCGGTATCCTGATGCTGAGAAATAGTGGCTCCCAGCACCTTGGCAATTTCCACGTAGATGGGATCGTTCATCAATACCAGTGCCTGTAACGGGGTATTGGTTTCCTGCCTCCGGATGGTGGATTCCGATCGCTCCGGCGAATCAAAGATATGCAGGGTGGGATGTGGAACCGAGCGTTTCCACAAGGTATAGAGACTCCGTCGGAATAGGTTTTCGCCTGTATCCTCTGTGTATTGGCCGCCATTCACCGACCACAAGCCCTCTGGTTGGTAGGGTTTGACGCTGGGTCCGCCGATGGTTTTGCCCAGCATGCCACTGGCCAGGAGGGCATTGTCCCGGATCATTTCTCCAGGCATCCGCCCCGATGGACCACGGGCCAGCAAGGTATTCTCCGGGTCTTTCTCCTGCAATTCCGGGCTACTTAGCGAGGCTTGTTTATACGTTTCGGAGAGCAAGATCTTTTTTTGCAATTCCTTGACATCCCATCCGGATTCCCGGAAGGTCAGCGCCAGCCAATCCAGCAATTCCGGGTGGCTGGGCATTTCTCCCTGATTGCCAAAATCAGAGGCGGTGGCTACCAGGCCACGTCCAAAAAACTGTTGCCAAAGGCGATTTACAGCCACCCGGGCTGTCAAGGGATGCCGCTCGTCCAGGAGCCACCTGGCCAGTCCCAGCCTGTTTTTCTCATAGGCTTCTGCCATGGGCAGGATGGTTTCCGGAGTCCCCGGCTGAACTTCCTCTCCATGCGCATGGTATTCGCCCCTCTCCAACAGGTACGTAGGCCGCTTAGGATCCATTTCATCCATGATCATGACCTCCTGGATGGGTTCTACCGTTTTAGAATGCTCCCTTCGCGCAGCCGTTAACTTTTTAACCTGACTTTGATAGGTGGTAGAAAGATTGTGCCAGTAAAACGTCTCAAGCGCCTTTCGTTCCTCCAAACTCAACGCTTCCGGAGCTTTTTCAAGCATTGCTTCGAGGCGATCCGGTTGCAGCCACTGCATGATTTCCATCGAAGACAACTCCTTATCAAATACCATCAGCTCGTCGACGGCGGCTCCTTTCAGTCCCTTTCCTCTCCAAACAGCACCAATTTGAATTCCGGGTTGGTTTTCACGGTCAAATAAAATGTCTTTATATAGGTTATCCTTGACCATTTTGCTGGCCATTAGGCTTCCATTCAGGTAGGTTTTTATTCCCGCCGCTTTGGAGGAGCCGTCATAGGTCAGCAACAGGTGTACCCATTGGTCTCTCGGAACACCCTCCAGCGTTATATTGCTGATGACGTTGTATGGAGCCGTGTGGGCTAGAATCATTTCCAATTTATTATCTTTCAGGTACAAATGGTATCCCCTTCGATTGTACAGTACCGCTCCCTCTCCTGTATGAAAGATGGCCCCGTTTTCCAGATTCTCCGGAATGGTGACCCAAAGGCCCACACTAAAAGGTTGGTCTTTGGAAAAACTCCCTACTCCACCCATTTTAAGCCAGGCATCCCCATTTAAAGCAGCCGCTTTTCCCTGAAATCCCTCTACCAAAGGCGGTTGTTTGCTTTTCTCCCCTATACTTTCCATACTGCCGGAAAGGGAGGGATTTACCTTATCCCGTAAAGGAACACTATTAAAATCAAAGTGCGCCATCAACGAAGTAGCGGGACGGTAAAAGCGGGTATCTTTGTATCGTTTACCGTTTATCCAGGCATCCAGATTTGCCTTTTCGGCATTTTTGATGGAGGTTAGCGCCTCTTCCGCCTCCGAAATCTCCGATTTAAGCATTTTCAGGAGCGCATCCTTTTCGTCATCCGTCCAGAGCATGGTGGGCACGGGCATGGCATTGTCCCAGGAGATCTGTCCTGCCTCGTCGACTTGGTTGAAAAAACTGCTTAATTGAAAATACTCTTTCTGGCTGATTGGATCGTACTTGTGGTCATGGCATCGGGCGCATTCCAGACTTAGGGCCATAATGGCTTTTCCCAAGGTATTGGTACGGTCGGCAACGTATTCTACCCTAAACTCCTCCTGTACAATACCGCCCTCCATGTTTTGGGGATGAATGCGATTAAATGCCGTAGCCAGCAGTTGCTTTTTAGTTGGGTTGGGCAGTAGGTCACCGGCAAGTTGCTCGGTGATGAACTGATCGTATCCCATGTTCTGATTATATGCTTCAATCACCCAATCCCTCCAGGGAGACATGTCCCGAAACCGATCCACTGTATAGCCATGCGTATCTGCAAACCGGGCCAGATCCATCCAGTGCATGGCCATTTGTTCTCCATAATGAGGAGAGGCCAGCAAGCGGTCCACTTGTTTGGCATAGGCATCTTCGGATTCGTCAGCTAAGAAGGCATCCAACTCCTCCAAGGTAGGAGGCAAGCCGGTCAGGTCCAGGCTAAGCCTTCTCAGAAGCAGTTCTTTGGAAGCCCTGGGACTGGGTTTCAATCCGTTTTCATTCAACTTCCGGCCTACAAAAAGATCAATCGGCTGTTCGGACCAGCCTGCTATTTTTACTTCGGGTATAGATGTCTCTTTGGGAGGAATGAAAGCCCAGTGTTTTTTATAGGCCGCACCGGAAGCAATCCACTTGATCAGGACGGCCTTATCCCGGTTGCTAAGGCTAAGGTGGGACTCAGGGCTGGGCATCAGGTAGTCTGGATCTTCAGAAAGGATGCGATGGAAAACCTCGCTTTTTCCAGGCTTCCCCGGTGTGATGGGAATCAAGCCACTTTCTGAGGAAGGAGCATAGGCCGCTTCTGGAAGATCCAGCCGGACTCCGGCTTCTCTGGCAGCCTCATCCGGACCGTGGCAGGAAAAACAATTATCCGAAAGAATCGGCTTTACGTGGATGTTAAAATCCAACTCCTCCGGCAATTCCTCCATGGCAACTTCTATTTCCTCCGGCAGGTTAGGCTTGCAGGAAACGGCCAGGATGATACTTACTATCCATAAATAACGAACTATCATTATTTTACATGGGACAAGTTAAATGATAAAGTTAAAACTAATCGAATTATTACTCAGTTCCCATATTTTCATAAAATAATAGGCCCTCTGATGGAAAGAACGACGTAGATAGACGGGTGTAAAGATGGGAAATTAACAATTGGCCCTGTTTTTGAAACAGAGCTATTTCAAAAAAACCAACGATTAATTACCATGAAAAACCTACATTTAATCATCACACTAATGATACTGGGGACCCTTGCTTCCTGCGTGTCCAAAAAGAAATACACTTCCCTGCAGGGGGAGTTGTACCGCACCCAGGCTGAATTGGCCCAAACCAGTACTGAGAAACAAGTCCTTGAGGCCAAATTCAACCAAATCCAAAGCAGGATAGCCGAGTACAATGCCAAAATAAACTCTCTGAGGGGTGATAATGACCAATTACTGGAAAAGAATGGCAGGATGATGTCTCAAAGTGGCGATATCCTGGTCTCTGACCAGTTAAGAAAGCAATTGGAAAACACCATTAGCAAGATAGATACGGAGAAATTGGCGCAGGCAAAAACCCTTGAGGACTCCGTTAACCTGGCCATTTCTCATAATCTTTTATCGGCTATCGGTGGAAAAGGAAACGAGCAGGAAGAGGACATTGTGATCGATATTGACAAAACGGTCGTCATGATTTCGGTTTCTGACCGGCTATTGTTCAACACAGGAAGTTACAGGGTAAATCAGGAAGCCAATCCATTGCTGGAGAGACTATCCGCAGTTATCAATTCGGAACCCAGCCTGGAGGTAATGGTGGAGGGTCATACGGACCCCAGGTCAATTTCTACTGCTACCGTTCAGGATAATTGGGATCTGAGTGTAAAACGGGCAACATCTATTGTCAGAAAGCTCGTGGAAGATCATGCCGTAGCTCCCGAGCAGCTGATTGCAGCCGGAAGAAGCAGTTTTTTCCCGGTAGTGGAAAATGACAGCCCTGAAAATATGGCTAAAAACCGCAGGACCCGGATCATATTGATTCCGGATTTGGACAAGTTTTTTGCGTTGATGTAAGGCATACCGATAGCCCGGTCATAAGGCCGGGCTATTTTTTTCATCAGTAACTTTCAGTATATCCAATCGTTTTAACCCGAATGTAAAAGGATTCGCAATGGAGTGTAACCACAAGAAAACAGCACTGATGCGGCTGATTTTGATCTGGTTTCACCGGGCAATACAACGTTTTTTCCCAATTTAGGATGTATTAGATCCTTCCATTCTGGCACCTCCCAGGTGGTGAATTTTCAGCCCTGCTATTCCGAACGACTCTCCTATAGGCCTTGTCGTAGTATATATATCAGAAATCGGTCTGACTCGGTAGGGTATAGCACCTAGTGCCAAACTATTTGTCGCCACGAGCCCCTTGCCATTCATACGATTCGCCATCCGTATCATTTTCGGTAACAAAAAAACCCCAAGATTTAACCTTGAGGCTTCATGGACTATAAAAGGCATTGTTGAATTAGTCGACCCCAAATTTTTTACTTTCGCCAAGATCTGGCGTAGCAGACTCCTTCAGGTTGGATTTAGCAATTTCAAAAATCTGGACTAGTTTATTATTTGTTGAATCCCAATGTTCTCCTTTACTTATTTTAACCTCCAGCATGGCCAGATCGGGATCATCTTTCCCGTTTTCAAACCAAGCGGCGACCCAAGGATTCCAATATTTATCAATTAATTCCTGATCCTCCGAAATCATGGCCTTACCTGTTAAGGATACGTACACATTATCCTTCGGATTACTGAAGGTTAGACAGATATCCGTATTATGGGCAATCTCAAATGCCTTGGCATCAGTTTTGGACGTATAAAAGAATAAGGTGCCATCGTATGCATCCTGCACGAGGCTCATGGGACGAGCTCGCATACTTCCATCCTGTTTGGTAGCTTTCGTGACGAGCATTCCTACTTTAATATCCTTTATTAGATTCCAAATTAATTCCTTGTGTTCTGGACTTGACATATCGTTAGCTTTTTTTCAAATTTCTAATAAGTAGACTAAAAGGCTGATTTAATGTTTGGAGAATAGTTTGCCTGTATTCCCGAACCGTAACTACAACAAATGACATTCCAAAAACTAACAAGAGCCGGTATTTCTCACATACAATTACACTTCTGAAAACAAAAATTACTCCTAACGGGACTGATTAACGTCAGTCGTGTATAATCATAATATAAAATGTTAGCGTCTAGGATTCAACTAATTTAATTGTTCTCTTTTCAATTTAGCCTGGGATAAAATATAATTTTTCACATCATCGATATCATTTTCATTTAATTTATCTCCATAATTAGGCATACCCAATCCCAGTAAACTTCCTTCTCCGACAATTTGATGAAAGGATTCAAAGATTTCTGGCCGGGAAAAGGTGAGGTCAGGGATAATTCCTCCGCCATGACATTTACTGCAATATTTGCCAAAGATTTGTTCGCCGTTTTGGATTTCTTCTTCCCTAGCCTGAAAATCTAAATTGACCAATGATTTTGTCCGGGCTTTGGGATAGGTAGGTAGATCTTCCTTTCCCCCTAATGCAAAAGTGTACAATGTTCCCGGATTAATTTGTTCTGTAAATTTTGACCATATTCCCATTACCCCTCCCCAACCCACAAGAATAGAAATGTATTGTACCTCATCCACTTCATAGGTTATTGGCGATGCGATAATCCCCGTTTCTAAAGGAAAAGACCAAACTTTCTCTCCGGATAAAGCATCGTAAGCCGAAAACTCACCCTCGGCATTTCCCTGAAAGACCAGGTCATCCGTAGTCAAAACCCCTGCATTCCAGGAGGATTTTTGCCATACGCTCCATACTTCTTCTTGCGTTTTAGGATTCCAGGCGATTAACTTTCCAAAGTTTCTGCCTGCCAATGAATCTTCATGGGTTTTATTATCAGGGTTAAAACCCGATGCGGTATTCCAGGTTCTTGAATCATTTAGGTATTCAAAGTTTTTTGGTTGCCCATAGAACATTCCTTCTTCTCTTGCCGGAATATAAACCAATCCGGTTTTTGAATTAAAAGCCATGGGCTGCCAATTATGGCCTCCTCCGGCGGCTGGAGCAATCTGAGCATTCATATCGGGATATCGGGCAAATTCCGTTTCTACAGGGCGCCCTGTTTCTTTATCAATTTCCCTGGCCCAATTCGTGTAAACGTAGGGTTCGGCAGAAATAAAATTGCCATCGGTCCTGTCCAACACATAAAAAAAACCATTCTTAGGTGCCTGCATTAACACCTTCCGTTCGACCCCTTCTATTTCCATATCAGCCAATATGATATGTTGAGTGGCCGTATAGTCCCAGGAATCACCGGGAGTGGTCTGATAATGCCAAACCAACGCTCCACTATCAGGGTTCAATGCCACGATAGAAGATAAATAAAGATTATCTCCCCCCTCAGGACTACGTACATCTCTGTTCCAGGGTGCACCATTACCCGTGCCTACGTAAAGTAAGTTTAATTCAGGGTCAAATGCCATGGCATCCCAGGGAGTGCCACCACCCCCATATTTCCACCATTCCCCAGTCCAGGTCTTTGCGGCTATTGCCATTGCTTCTGACTCAAAAGGTTCATCAGGGTTGCCGGGAACACAATAAAATCGCCAATCCTGTTTGCCCGTCTCTGCATCATAAGCTGTCAAATATCCCCTTACGCCCAGGTCCGCACCACCGTTGCAAATGATGACCTTTCCCTTTACCACTCTTGGCGCACCGGTAATTGAATAAGGTTTATTTTGGTCAACCGTTACTACCTCCCACTCTTTTTGCCCAGTTTCTGCGTTTAAGGCGATTAACCTACCGTCTAGAGACCCCACAAAAATTTTGTTTTGGTAAATGGCCACGCCCCGGTTGACCACATCACAGCATACTTTTTCACCCCATTCTCTGGGAACCTCAGGGTCATAAGTCCATATCTCTTCCCCTTTTCTGACGTCTACAGCATGCACTTTACTCCAGGTGCTGGTAAAATACATGATACCATTAGCCACTATTGGGGTTGCTTCAATTCCACGTTTGGTCCCGAGGTCAATATGCCATGCCAGTCCCAATCTGTCAATGGTCGATTTATTGATTTGGTGAAGTGGACTATGCCTGTTCTCCTGATAATTCATTCCGTAGCTTAACCACTCTGAAGGTGTATCATTAGCATTCAATAATCTGTCATCACTTATTTCGACGAAATTTTCTGATTGGTTAGAACAACTCGCAAAAAGTAAAATTATCAGAAACGAGCCGAGTTTATCTAAATAAATTTTCATCCTAATTCAATTAAAGTCTATTTACTTTACTACGGCAGATACTAACTTATTAATAAAAATAAACATTATTCTAATAATAACAAAATCAACGTGTTAAGACAAAAATAATGCGATAATCAACCGCCTTTAGAAGAATAGGACTATAAAAAATTATGGGCCAGCCCTGCTTCGGGATAAACTTCTCGCCCCAACAACGTACATAAATAAGAAAAAACTTGCTCCGGCTAATGAGGGATATATGATACAAGACCCGCCCTGCAGCCTGGCCCAAGCCTAAAAATGTCCAAAGGGACATTTTCTACACGGCTTGTCCTCCCGCTGGGGCTTCCCGAATCAGCCCGAAGGCCAGCCCTGCTTCGGGATAAACTTCTCGCCCCGGTCGATAAGTACCTAAAAAAGAAAAACTTGCCCAAAAGGACAAGTTTTATACTATTTGTGATCCCGCTGGGGCTCGAACCCAGGACCCATACATTAAAAGTGTATTGCTCTACCAGCTGAGCTACGGAATCATTACCTGATAGGTGCCTGTATTTTACTACAGGATTATTTCAAAAGAAAACTTGGTTTTGCGTACTAGTTTTCCGTAATTGGACTGCAAATTTAAAGCACTGGATTGATAATGCCAAATCTTAAATGGATCTTTATTGTTTTTTTATCAGCTATTTCCTGGCTGTATCCTCATCAAGCTGATTGTCAGGCAGACAACCTTGCCTCGCTTCAAAGAGCAGATAGCCTTTTTTCTGAAAAGAAATACAAGGAGGCCCTGGAAATTTACGAAGATATCCTTTATGAGGAAAACACGTACTCACCTGCCATGCTGCTAAAAATGAGTTTCATCACCGAAGGGATGGGGGAATTTGGACAGGCTTCCTTGTTTTTATCCCGCTATTATGAGCACAATCCCAATCCCTCGGTCATCGATAAAATCAAGTCCCTTACGAATCAAAGCCGTCTGGAGGGCTATGAACTCTCTGATCAGGATCGCTTTCTGTCTGTACTGGTGGAATACAAAATGGAGATTACCGCCGTTTTTTCCTTGTTGCTCGTCTTTTGCTTCATCATGGTCTTTGTACTTCCCGGCAAAAGATCCTTGTTTCTGTTACCTGCCTCGGTTTTCCTGATTCTGGCCTTTGTCAGCAACAACTTTATCCAGACTCCGGAAACCGCAATTATTACCGGGGGTCCCGTGTTGATTATGGACAGCCCTTCTTCAGCGGGGAATTTGATTGGGCGGGTAGAGGCGGGTCACAGAGTGACGATTTCTTCCAGTCAGGATATCTGGTACAAGATCGTATGGCAAGATCGGGCGGCTTACATTAAAAAATCGGATGTCTCAGAAATTTAGGGGATCCAGGTACTTGAAATGACCGTTCATTTTAATCTTGTGCTTGGAAGCCTCAATTTCCTTCAAAACTGGTATGACCTTCTGCAAATGATCCGTCAAAAAATCAAGCCGCTCTTCCTCCGTACCCAACTCCAGCAACTGATATTCCTGATTGGCTTTCAGGCCAATTTTATGGGCATAGGTAAAGGAGTTGATGGGTACCCTCTTTAGATCGACTGCTTGGTCCATCCATTCAAAGAGCTTTTCCAACAACTTCTCGAAGACAGCTTGTTTTTCGACAGGAGCTTCCCATAACAAAGGTAAATAGGCTACCTTCCCTCCGGCATATAACTTATCATTGAGGGGATTTTGAAAATCAAGAATTTTAAAGGCTTGAACTCCCTTCGTTTTAATGTCCATCCTTCCATCATCGTATTCGTTGCTGATCTCCACCAGAGATACCTCCGTTCCCACGGGCATTAACTTATCCAGGTAGGTGCAGATGCCAAAAGCCTGTCCGCTTTGTAAACAATCATGTATCAACTGCTTATACCTGGGCTCAAATATATGTAAATGGAGGTCCTCTTGGGGAAATGCAACTAATTTTAAGGGGAAAAATGCCAATTCCTGCGTCATGCTCTAATGGTTTAAACCATCCTATTCAGATGTCTTATCCCCCTTAAAACTCAAAAGTGAGGCTATGGTTTTGTTTTTATACGGACCAGCCGTGGCAGAACCTAGCTAGATTCCAAAGGAGAGATCAATTTTCCTCCTGGTTGCCCTCGGGATCGTTATCCACCATAGAGAGAATTTCTCCGGGAGAGAGGTAGAGCTTTTCAATCTTCTTTTTATAATCCAACGGGATTTTTTCGTGATTGAGGACAAAATTCTTGGTGGCAATAATTTTTTCACCCAGTCCAAAGGCTACTGCGTAGCTGTCCGCAGCAATTTCCGCCTCGGTGATAAACGTATTTGATAAGTAATACCTGACTCCAAATCCCAGTAAATTCAATGCGCTCCGGTCCAGGTAGTCTTTGATGTGACCCAGCTCGTGTCCAATCCAACCTAACAATACGTCTTTTGGCAGGTCCTCTATGGGAATGGAGTCATCTTCCAGGACTAATTCACGACTGATTTTTATTCGATATCCCCTGGTTTTTTTAGAAGAAAAGAACAGAGAAGAAATCTTGGGCTGCGCCTGCATGACTGAACCGTGAATGGCTTTTTTAAATTGGAAGTCAATTTCTGTTTGCCGAAGATCCGGAAAATAAGACAAGGCCTCCAATGCCACTTCCCGGATTTCGTCCGGAATAGTTTTGTTGTCAGAGAAGCGTTCCAGGTCTGATTCCACTGTGGTGCATGACTCAGTTAACGATTCTTTTTTGTTGGTTAGCTCCAGAGAATTGTAGATCAAAAGAAATTGTAACGAAATAAAGGTGTTGATTAGCAAATAGGTCATCTTTTCGGATTGATTTCACCTTACAGTATAATAAAAATCACCGTCCTTTCCAAAAACGGTAACCGGAAAAAGCTGGCTGGGCTAAAAGGGTTCGATCCTTGCCTTTCCTTATCTGGTCCCAAAACCCCCCATGAGATAATGGGTGATATCTCAAAATAAACGATGCTAATTGAAAGTGCTAAACATAAAAAAACCCACCTTAAAAAGGCAGGTTTGGTATGTAATGGTCGGGGTGGCAGGATTCGAACCTGCGACCTCCTCGTCCCAAACGAGGCGCGATGACCGGGCTACGCTACACCCCGTGCTCCTGGGTTTTACTCCCAAAGCGATGACAAAAGTAGTGCTTTTTTTGCAAATAAAAAATGATAAAAACAATTTATCTAATAATTTAAACCGCCCTGCCGGTTTTTCACCCTGACAGGATTCAGAGTCCCGGAAAAACGTTGCTTTTGAATATCTTGATGGCAATGGAAAGCAAAATAATACCAAAAATCCTTCTCAGTACATCCAAACCGGTCTGCCCCAATTTCTGCTCCAGCCAATTGGTACTCTTAAGCACCACGAAGATAATGATCAGGTTCAGCACGATTCCTACGGCCAGGTTCGCCTGGGAATATTCTGATTTTAGCGTCAGGATGGTGGTCAGGGTACCTGCCCCGGCGATTAGCGGGAAGGCAATGGGTACGATGGAGGTGCTCGTGGAACCTGCCGCGGGATCGGGTTTGAATATCTCTATTCCCAGGATCATTTCTGCTCCCAAAGCAAAAATAATCAGCGCTCCGGCTATGGCAAAGTCCTCCACCCCTATACCAAATAGCTGCAATATGGACTTGCCCAACACCAAAAATAACACCATCAATATCCCGGCAGCTATGGTGGCCTTCCCGCTTTGGATATGACCTACCTTCTTGCGAAGATTGATGACAATGGGAATCGAACCCAAAATATCAATCACCGAAAAGAGTATCAACGTAACCGAAAGTATTTCCCTCAAATCAAACATGTGTCTGCTGCTTGCGTCAATAACCCTCCAGAAAACGGATCAGTTTGGTAAATTCAGCATCTGTAATGGCGGGAAAGTTCGCTATACGGAAACTGGTAGGTTTCAAGGGACCGTAACCACTGCCCATTTGCATGCCCTGCCGCTCCGCTGATTTCTTTATCGACTGGATAAAGGCTTCTTCTCCACCCACACCCAATACAGTGCGACTTCTATTGGTAGCCTCTGTTACCAAAAACGCCAGGGAAGGTGAGTTTTCTACCAGTTGCTCCAATTGCCTCATTCGGCTTTCGGTTTGCTCCTGCACAACCCGGATGCCCGGCATGTCTCCCAATACCCGGTTTAACAGGTAAATTCCCAATACATTCGGCGTGTAATGGGTCTGATAGTTGTCCGCATTTTCCAGCATAAAATTCAGGCTATTGTAGCGCCCGTACTCTCCAATACGTTTTGCCTTTTCGATGGCTTTGGGGGAGAGCAGCAATATGCCCAAACCGGCAGGAAGGCCAAAACATTTCTGTACCGAGGCAAACCAGATATCCGCCAATCCAAAATCCAGGTAAATGCCTCCCATAGAGGAAGTGGTGTCTACCGCCAGCATTTTATCCGGAAATTTCTTTCCCAATGCCGCCAGTTTCTCATTAGATACCTGGGTGGCATTAGAGGTTTCGTTTTGAGTGATGGCCAGGATATCAAAGGCACTACCGATCTCCAGGTCTTCTACAGAAAACGCCTTATTTTTGTCCAGTACCAGTGAGTCCGTTTCAGGAATGATATGCTGGGCAAAGCCAAACCATTTTTTACCAAAAGAACCGGAAAATACATGAAAAGAAGCCTGTTCCACCAGGGACTGGGTGATGATTTCCCAGTTTTCGGTCGCACTGGAGGTAAACAGTAAGCGGTAATCCGAAGGAACATCAAGCTTTTCCTTTATCAGCTTCTCCGTATCCCGATACAGGTCCATAAAAGCGGCACTTCGGTGGTTGGCACTTAAAATTCCCTGCCGGTAAGCATCCTGAAAATAATCGGGAAGCTTATCGAATACTTTGGAAGGCCCCGGGGCAAATGTTAACATAGACATCAAGAATTTTCATTTTTTATAAAGTACTGCAGTCCCAGTTCGTATCCCAACAATCCCAGCCCGGCGATCATGCCCACACATTGTCGGGACAAAAAACTTTTGTGTCGAAATTCCTCCCGCTTGTAGATATTGGAAATGTGGATTTCCAGGGCAGGACTGCTGATGGCGGCCAGGGCATCTCCTATCGCCACCGAGGTATGCGTATACGCCCCGGCATTGATCAGGATACCATCCACATCAAACCCCACGGCATGAAGCTGATTGACCAGTTCCCCTTCCCCATTGCTCTGGAAATAGGAGAGCTCCAGCTCAGGGTATTTTTGGACCAGGGTCTCAAAATAATCTTCAAACGAACGGTTCCCGTAGATATCCGGTTCCCGTTTGCCCAACAGGTTCAGGTTGGGTCCATTAATAATCGCTATTTTCACGTTTTCTGGCGTTTTATACGGTACGGTTGGAAGTGACAAAGGTAAACAATCGGCCCTTAATTAGGGGATTTATTCCATTGTTTTTGTTTTGATCGGGATAATGCCGGCAGTACCTATTAAATTTACCGGATGAGCTGGGAAAAGGAGATCAATGCCTTTGGGTATTACCTGAAAATCGAGCGCTCCCTGAGCGAAAATTCCTTGCTGGCCTATCGGCAGGATGTGCAAAAACTGGCCGTGTTTATGGAAGAAAATTTCCCGGAACGCAGTCCTGAAACGACTGAATTGTACCATTTAAGGCATTTTGTCAATAAACTGGGCAGTGAAAACATTTCCGAATTTTCCCAGGCACGGATCATATCAGGTATCAAAGCCTTTTATAAGTACCTCTTATACGAAGATAAGGTTGTGGACAGTCCGGCCTTGCTTCTGGAAGCCCCAAAGCTAACCCGTACCTTGCCCGATACGCTCAGTTATCTGGAAATAGAGCGCATACTGGAAGCCGTGCCCCTGGGGCAGCCGGGCGGACACCGAAACCGGGCCATGTTGGAAATGCTCTACGGCAGCGGGCTTCGGGTCTCGGAATTGATCCAACTGAAAAAAGGACATTATTTTGAGGATATCGGATTTTTGCGTGTGTTGGGAAAAGGAAACAAAGAGCGCCTGGTGCCAGTCGGAAAATCAGCAGCCAAATATTTGCGCATCTATCTGAAAGAGGTCCGGACACATGGTCCGATAGCCAAGGGTCACGAGGAGTACCTTTTTCTAAATAACCGGGGAAAAAAACTTTCCCGGGTCATGGTTTTTCTCATGATCAAAAAAATGGCAGCAAGTGCTGGCATTGCCAAAAAAGTCAGCCCCCATACCTTCAGGCACAGCTTTGCCACTCATCTGGTAGAGGGAGGTGCAGACTTGCGGGCGGTTCAGGAGATGCTGGGACACGAAAGTATCACCACTACCGAAATCTATACCCATCTGGATCGGGACTACCTACGGCAGGTACTCAATGAATTTTTGCCGGGAAACAAAGACTAACTTTTCCATAAGCTGGGAAATCAACAGACGGCTGGATTTAGGCATGTTTTTTGAACGGGGCTAGATTCAATGGAAAAGATAGGCTAAGAAAGGAACGCAGTATGAATAATAGAACCGTATATTTTTTAGGACTTGTGGTATGGCTGATGACCTTGCCTTTTCTGGCGGTAGCTCAGGAAAAATTAAATCGCTTGCTTCAGGAAAGGGAAACCCTCCATCAGGAGTGGCAGGTATCCGAAAGCAAAAAGTCCGGCCTCTTTGGAAACCGTACCAAAAAGGACATGGAAGCAACCAACGAATGGATGGGTCGGATCATTCAAAAAGACAATCAGATCATGCAGGAGTTGGAAATGCTTAAGGATATACAGACCACTGAAATCAGCTATGAGAAAGAAGATTATAAATACATCGCGCAGAAAGCGGAAGCAGATATCGTAAAATTGAAGCGGGCCTTGTTGGAGAAGGATAAGGACATTCTACAGGAAAAAGAAAAGAAAAGGACCTATGAATGGACAACATTGGTGTTTTTTCTCAGCAGTCTGACACTTGGCTGGTTGTATTTTCGGAAAAAAGGGTAAGGATATCCAATCAAAAGGTCGGCTGGAAGGCTTTTAATTAGAAAATTGTTTTTAAATCAAGGGGGTTTTGATACTTTTATTTTTTTATAAAAACCAACCCAATCATGAGCAAACTGATTATAAATAGCTTTGAAGATTTCCAGCAATATATTGGAAAAGAACTGGGGGTATCGGATTATCACCAGGTAAGCCAGCAACAGATCAATTTATTTGCGGATGCCACTTTGGATCATCAGTGGATCCATACCGATCCGGAAAAAGCCGAAGCTGAAGGAGCCTTTGGTGGTACCATTGCCCACGGTTACCTGACCCTCTCCCTGGTTCCCTATCTCTGGAATCAGATCGTGCAGGTAAACAACCTCAAAATGATGGTTAATTATGGGATCGAAAATCTCCGTTTTGCCAATCCGGTAAAAGTGAACGACGAAATCAGGATGGCTGCTACCCTGGCGAACATCAGCGATCTTCGGGGTACCATCAAAACGGAAATGAAGGTGAAACTTGAAATCAAGGGAGAACGAAAACCTGCCCTATCTGCCCACCTGATTTTTCTCTACCATTTTAAATAACACCCTCCTCTTCGTTTGTTTTCCTGAGGAAAAAAACAAAAACAGCATCCACCGGACGCTGTTTTTAGCATTGTTAAAAAACCTAATCTAAACTTATTCCAATCTATTTCTTTCTTCGGTACTTCCGCTCCGTTGGTTTACATTGAACTGTTCTCCCTGAGCAAATTTCCAACGCAAGGTAAATCGCACACTTTGTACGCTGTTATACTGCTGCACGTCGGTATTAATACGGTTGAAATCTATGTTGCCTTTGAATTTCATGCTTCGAAAAATATCCGATCCGTTTACGGTAAGGCTTAATTTGTCATCTTTGAAGGTTTTGGTGATCCCCGCATCCATCCAGCCCATGGCGTTTATCACCAATTGACCGTCCCGGAAGGGACTTCGATAGATGCCCACCAATTCCAGTTTGAATCCCTTCGGTAGGATGATGTTATGCTGCGTTCGGGCCATAAAGGAAAACTGCCTTTCATCCAATAACTCCTCTCCCAGCTGAGACTGAAAGGTATTTCCATTGAACTGAAGCATGTTGCTGGTGCTATACCAACTGGCAAATTCTACCGGTACCACTGCCCTCAGACTTAAGTTTTGAGTGCGATCGAGGTTTTGCATCTGAATGCGGGTCTTTCTCGTTTCATCATCCTGAACCATTATTTGTCCGAAGGCATTTTCGGTCTGGGAAAAAGACAGCGAAAACTGATAGGCATTTTTGATAATATGATTCATCTCCAGATTGTTGGCATACTGAGGCCTGAGGTTGGGATTGCCCTCTTCGGTGGTAAGGGGATCGATGTAGAAAACGTAAGGGTTTAATTGCCGGTAATACGGTCGGGTGATGCGGCGATTAAGGTTGTAGACGATTTGATAGTTTTCCGTCACCTGATGCTGTAGGTAGGCACTCGGAAAAAGGTTCAGGTACTCCTGGGAATTGATTTCCGAACGGGTAAGCGAATTCCCCTCTATAGCGGCGTACTCTGTTCGCAATCCGGCCTGAAAACTCAGCTTTTCGCTTAGTGGTACCTTGTAGGAAGCATAAGCTGCCAACACATTTTCCTTATAAATGAAGTGGTTGCTATTGGGGTCGGGAGTAAAGGGCCCCTCTTCCACCCTTTTTGCTATTTCCAACAGGTTGTCAGAAGTCACCCAACTCCCTTTGATACCGGTTTCCAGGACCTTTTCATTGCCGAGAGGCTTGGTGAAATCTGCTTTTGCTGTAAAAATAGAATAGGCCATCTCGTTTCCTGTCCGAATCTTGTCTGAAGTCCCGTCCGTCAGGTTTTCATTAAACCAATATTGGTTATCCAACAAACTCAAGCTTCCGGCATCCATGTGGGTATAATCGATGTCTGCCGACAGCTTTGTCCCCAAGGTATCTAGTTTACCGATATAGTGAAAGTTGCCAAACATCCGGAGATTATCCGATTCGCCATCATTCAAGGCATTCAGGTAATTCCGATCGGTATTTTCCGGATTAGAAATGGCTGTAAGGGAGTTGCCATCCTCTGTCCCTTTTCGGGTAGAAGCCTGTAGGTTGATTCCCAGTGAATGACGGTCATTAATCTGATAGTCGGTTCCCCCTGAGAAAAACAAATTCTTACTCAGCAATTTCAAGCGTGCCTCCTGATCAAACTCGGAAAGGCCGTTATCCAGTTGAAACCTGCGAAAGATATCCAGGTCAAGGAAGCGCCCAAATTGGTTGTAATTCAGGCTGATATTGGAAGTCCATTTATTTTTTTTAACATTCAGAGTGGCGCCAGCCGATGGCGTGTGTATCCCGTTATACTGACTGCCCGCATGTATATTTCCATTGGTACCGTTCAGGTTGTTTTTCTTCAAAACCAGGTTGATTACACCTGCAGCACCTTCGGCATCGTATTTGGCAGGAGGGTTCTGAATCACTTCAATACTTCGGATGTTGTCTGCCGGCATGGCCCGAAGAAAATTGGCCAGGTCGTCGGCACTCATGTACGTCTGTCGGTCATCGACCAGCACTATTACGCCTGTGCGACCATTTAAATTAATATTTCCATCCGCATCTACAAATACTCCCGGGGAACGGCCAATGACATCCAGTGCGCTATTTCCTTCTGCCATTACAGTACCCTCCACGTTTACCACCGTTTTATCAGCCTGAATCAGCACATCCGGACGTGCCGCTTTGACCGTTACTTCATCCAGGGCGGATACCTGCACGCTTAACCGAATGGTTCCAACATTCTTTTGCTCCCCAGGTTTCAACTGAAATGGTTCGCTTGTGTAGGTATCGTATCCAATGGTGGAAACGCCCAGGGTCAAGGGTAGCTTAGTGGTAGCAGGAAGGTAAAAACTCCCTGCCTCATCGGTAATGGCTCCCGTTACCAACTCCCCATCGGTTGCGTCAAGTAAAAACACGTTGGCGAAGGGCATAGGGGCTTCGTTTTCATCGAAAACGGTACCCGCTACCTGAGCCGGTTGGTCCTGCGCGGCCAGATGGCTCAAACCCAATAAATAAAAAAATACGGTGGCAAAAATATACCTGGTAACATTCATGGCTATACACAATTAATGGTTTCATACATAGCCAAGGGAAAAAGGTGCCAAACCAACATAAAATTATTAAACTGCTGATTATCAAATTTTTAAATTACTTATTGATAAATTGGTTGTTTCAATATCGTACACATTTGTTGTACGGTAACCGGACAAAAAAATCCCCCCGGAATTTCCGGAGGGATTCGTCAATACAATGATCTAGCTGGAATTATTTGGCAGCAGC
Source organism: Cyclobacterium salsum (assembly GCF_010119245.1). Taxonomy (GTDB): domain Bacteria; phylum Bacteroidota; class Bacteroidia; order Cytophagales; family Cyclobacteriaceae; genus Cyclobacterium; species Cyclobacterium salsum. Next base: position 198,847 of record NZ_WNKG01000007.1, on the reverse strand, counting down.
ATATTTTTTAGCCACCTCGTCCCAATTAACCACATTCCAGAAAGCGGCTATGTAGTCGGGTCTCCTGTTTTGGTAATTGAGGTAATAGGCATGCTCCCAAACGTCCAATCCTAAGATGGGTGTTCCTTTTGTTTCGGCTATATCCATCAATGGATTATCCTGATTTGGGGTGGAACTTACCTGTAGTTCGCCGTTATGAACACTTAGCCAAGCCCATCCGGAACCGAATCGGGTAGCGGCGGCGTTTGCAAATTCTTCCTTGAATTTATCGAAAGAACCAAATTTTTTATCGATGGCTGCTGCCAGTTCCCCGCTCGGAGCTCCACCACCTTTTGGTGATAAGATTGTCCAGAAAAGGGAATGGTTGTAATGACCACCGCCGTTATTTCTAACCGCAGTCGGTGCGGAGGAAATCCCCTTCATTATTTCTTCAATGCTCTTCGAAGCCAGGTCGGTACCTTCGACGGCACCGTTTAACTTGGTCACATAAGCATTGTGGTGTTTACCATGGTGGATTTCCATGGTTTTCGCATCAATATGAGGCTCCAATGCATTCTTTTCGTAAGGTAAACTAGGAAGTTCAAAAGCCATTCGTTCTTTATTTTTAGTGAAACATAAAATTGAGTTGATGGTGCAGGTTTGTATTAAAAAACCTACTAGTACAAACCAAGGAACTTAAAAAATGGTTCTTTTATTCCGTCGAATCTCTAATTTCTGAGATTTTTAAAAAATGCCTGCAACAAATTCTTTGATTTATCCTCCAACAGGCCGCTGGAGACCTTGGTTTTTGGATGGAGAAGGGGTTGAGGTATGCGGGAATACCCTCTTTGTGGGTCACTGCTGGCAAAGTGCATTTCTCCCAGTTGTGCCCAAAAGCTAGCCCCGGCACACATGATACAGGGCTCTAACGTCACGTATAATTTGCACTCGGGGAGGTACTTGGCACCCAGGGCATGGGAAGCCGCTGTTATGGCCAGGATTTCGGCATGAGCGGTCACATCGGTAAGCTTTTCTGTTTGATTATAGGCCCGGGCGATGACCCTGTTCCTAACTACAATCACTGCTCCCACCGGAATTTCCCCTTCTTCGTAAGCGATTTCTGCCTGCTTCAGGGCTTCATTCATCCAATATTCATCCGAGTAAATTTCCAAGAATACTGCTTTAGAAAATCAAGTCAAAAATTTCTTTCCTTACCCCTTCATTGATGATCAGCGCGAGAATCAGCGACACGATCAACCCGATACCCGCTTTGACCAAGTCATTTTTGGCCAGGCGGTAAGCCCTCACCAAACGCGCTTTGCGTTTTTTTAGTTTTTTTGATTTCGCCAAAGCGATGGACAATTCCCTGCCCCCCAATAGTCCGATAAAAACCCAGGTGGTACTCATGGGCATGTTGCTGTAGGCCTTAAAATAAAACAGAATAATGGCATACACCAGGTCGACAATGGTAGCTGCCCGAACATCGGTGACACTTGTCTTCTCATTGACTATTCCCTGGATCTTGTCTCCTTTCATATAAAAAAGTACTCCTAAACCAAAAAACACAAAGCCCGCATAAGCCGAAAATTCCCAGACATTTAATTGGCGCGGAAGGAAAACGGCGATATTGGCTGCATCTTGCATGATCCATACCGCCCATAAGCTACCCGAAGTAATCCATTGAAGGACGTACCAGTAGTTTCCCGGTTTTCCCTTGAGGTAGTTGGTGACAAACTTTTCCAATATGTACCATACCACGATGGCAGCAAAAAAAGCCAAAAAGTATCCGACAAAACTTTTTTGCATGACTCCTAAAATGGTCCCGGCTTTGTAGGTAAAAACATTTAGTAACAGAAAGGTAGTCGAAACTGGCATCCGAAGACGGGTCATTACCAGCAAAACGATTGGAGCCGCAATTTGCAAAAAGACAAAACTCTGAGGGGCTTCATCCAGGCCATCGACCTGCAATCGCTCGTAGCTGACATCCCCGTTAAATGTAAACCAGCTATAAGTAACGGTACCGACAAAGATCAGCCCCATAAAAAGCCACAAATAATACCATTTTCTGTTTTGGTTTGAGGCGATAAAGGTTCCAATCGTCTGTATGCTATCGTTGGCTATAGCGGAATAGGCAGCTAGTGCAAACCCAAACCACATAGCAGCATAGGTATACGGGGTAATGATCCCCGCTATGGAAATCAAGATGCAAATGATTAAAAGAAAGGACTTTTCCTTTTTTGTAAAATCAAAAAGTGAATAGGCGGCCTTGGATAGCGCATCCTGGTTAATGTTTTGATCTTTCAGTTTGGCCATAAGCTGGTTTCGGCTTGGAAATACGGACGCAAATTAAACAAGAATTATTAAGGATAATGTTACCAAATTGTTAAGTCCCTGTCAAAAGGGTAAAAACCGGGAATTATGGATGAATGACCGGGCGAACCTCTTTTGTTCAAAAATAGAAAGATTTTATTTCTTCCCAGCCCCTTTTGAGATATAAATCGTTTCTTCCCGAACAAATGGGGCACTACTAATTTTAACATAAGTTTTATGCGAAAAGTGTGTATTTCTATAGGGTGTATACGTATTTTGCAAATTGAAAGAAGCTATTTCTAATTTGATTTTTGAATGACCATTACTTCTGCGGGTAAAACCTATAAAAAGAATCTGATTTTGGCAGTTACCGTAATTTTTGGTTTACTGCTGTTCATGTTTTCAATTGATTTTTTGACTTATTCTTTGGCTAAATTAAACAATGAAGTAGCCAATACGCTGTTTATGGCCACCAGCAACCCATTTGTAGGACTGTTCATAGGCTTGCTGACTACTGCCCTTATCCAATCCAGCTCTACGGTATCGGCCATGGTCGTGGTCTTGGTTGCCTCCGGTAACCTGAGCCTGACACAGGCTGTTCCCCTGATTATGGGGGCAAATATTGGAACGACCCTTACGAGTACACTGGTAGCTTTTGGCTACATTATGAAAAAAAAATCCTTCCGCAAGGCCCTCTCAGCCGGTGTCTTACACGATCTTTTCAATATCATTTCGGTCATTCTCTTGCTTCCCCTGGAGGTGTATTTTGGTCTCCTGAGTAAAATGGCCGCCTGGATTACCCGTGGCCTTGGAGCCGGAAGCACTATCTTCGAAGGGGATTTAAGCTATCAGGGGTTTTTTCTCCGACCGCTGAGTTATTACCTGGCAGAATGGCTCCATTGGCCGCTTTTTGGTCTGCTTGTGGGAGTTTTGCTTCTGGTGGGTTCCATCAAAATTCTCTCTGCCCTGGCCTACCGCTCCTTGATTACCCCAAACTTTAAAAAAATCCGGAAACATATTTTTAATTTTCCCTATCGCTCTTTTGCCTATGGGATGTTTTTTACAGCGGCCGTTCAGTCCAGCACCGTCACTACCTCTCTGATGGTGACCGCAGTCGCCACCGGCAAGGTTGCCTTGAGAAAAGTGTTCCCTTTTATTATGGGAGCTAATCTGGGAACCACCATTACTGCAGTGATTGCTGCCCTTTATAAAACCGAAGCGGCCATTAGCGTGGCGATAGTTCATGTTCTGTTTAACCTTATCGGAGCGTTGCTTTTCCTTCCCTTTCCTGCATTACGTGAGATTCCCGTAAGGTTTGCGCGGAATTTTGGGAAAAAAACGGCCAATACCCGTTTCGTTGGATTCGCCTATATTCTCCTAACCTTTTTTATCATCCCCTTTTTTCTGATTTATTTCAATCAGTCCGATGGAGAGTCCGGCACAGACACTACACCTACTCTTCCCAAGACGGAGGAAGTCAGTAATATCAGGATTGGGTCCGGAGAAAAGCTTCCATGATTTGGGGGCCGCCACTGGTCCCGATCCGGTCAGCGCCGGCATGGATCATTTCTAGGGCTTGGTCCATCGTTTTTATGCCTCCACTGGCCTTGATACCGATTTGACTTGGAAGGAGCTGGCGCATTTCCCGAATCTTACCGGCCTCTGCTCCCACTGGCGCATATCCGGTGGACGTTTTAACAAAATCAGCACCGGCATCCCTGCAAATACTACAGGCTTGTTCTAATTCTTCCTTGTTAAGATAGGCCGTTTCGACGATCACTTTCATCAATTTTTCCCTATCATGGATCCGATTGGCTAGCTGAGCCAATTCTATTTTGGGCCAATTCATTTTCGATTTGAAGGCGGATAATGACCAGACCACATCCAGTTCATCTGCTCCGTCATCCAGTGCTTGATTGCATTCGGCAAGCTTGGTCTGGCTCATATTGTAGCCGAAGGGAAAACCAACTACGGTAACTACCTGTATGTCTTCTTCAGCCAACTCTCTTTTGACTTTCTTCACCCAGAACGGGGGAACGCAGACGGCACGAAAATGGTATTTGAAAGCCTGGTTGATCAACAGCCGAATCGATTGTTCATCTACTGCAGGATGCAAGGCACTGTGTTCAATATAGCGGTGTAAATTTTTCATAATCAATCAAAATATGGATATTTGGGTGTTTATGGACTACCTCATTTTGGGACTTGGCTGGGTGCTATTCTACAGCAGCCACACGTTCCTTGCCACACTCAATATAAAAAGAAAAATCAAGTCCTTGCTTAAAGGACAATATAAATGGTACCGGCTGGCGTACAGCTGGTTTTCAAGCCTCTTCTTTTTAGCCTTGTTCCTTTATGCAGGCAGTATTCCTCCCATCTGGCTTTTTGCTTCCGGTCCGGGCAGCACCTACCTGGGCTTTATGCTCGCTACGTTTGGTACCATCATTTGCGTAAAAAGCATGCGGGATGTTTCGGTCAGCCGATTCCTAGGCCTTCGTCCGCAAGATGACCTTTCCGAGAACGAACCACTGGTTACAGACGGTTGGTATGGATACATGCGGCATCCTCTCTATGCCGGTTTAATCTTGATTTTTATGGGGTATTTCTTATACGTGCCCAATCTTTCTTCGCTATTTCATCTAGCGGCTCTTTTGCTATACTTACCGGTAGGCATTTATTTTGAAGAAAAAAAGCTACTAACCCTATACGGCAAGCGCTACGCCAGGTATCAAAAAGAGATTCCCGCCATCATACCTCGTTTTGGAAAATGACTGAACTAATACTGTACACTGCCGCTTTATTGCTGGTTTTGGCCCACCTGCTGATGGCCAGCCTTTTCTACCGTCATATTAATAACAATCCCCGGCTGTCCTTTCATGAAAAAAATGATTGGCGTCTGAAGGCACTTGTATTTCCAGCTTATTATTGGTTTCGCTACAAACGGCAACAGGATGATTCCTGATTTTTATTTTCAGATGGTAGAAAACCAAATTAGGGAATCATTCCAGGCAACTGTTTCTGGTCGGAGAGCAGGTGATAGGCTTGAAGTTTCCTGAAAAAATAAACCCCACTGACCGCCATAAGAAGCACACTAAGACCCATCAGTAAAATCAAGCCCTGGGAATAAAAAGACAGCCAACTCATGCGTTCGTAGTTTCCAAATTGTTTAAAAACGAGAATTCCGGTAGAACCCAGGTAACCAAAACTATCGACCAGGTACATCAGGAAACCTACATTACCCGCGTATCTGAAAGAAGCCAGCAAACGATCAAAAAGCAGGCAATTGAAGGGAATATACGCCATGTAAGTACCTGTACCGGTTGCCACCATCCAATATAACGGCGATAGCCAGCCATTTAGCATGGCCACCGTAGCCGCTAGCGCCAGCAATAACCCTGAGATGATAATCATATGGTAAATAAACAAGGCTTTGAAATTATTTTTCACCAGTACCAGCAGCCCCATCATCAGTAACAGGATAAGGGTGATAGGGATCTCGGTTTGTGTCAGCAGTTCGGGAGGCACGGTCACCCTCAAATCTTTCCATATCTCTACCACAAAATTATCGCGAATATCCCGAAAGGCTGTCAGGACCATATAGACCAGTACCAGGATAATCAAGCCGGAGCGGAACTGCTGGAAAAAAGCACTACGATCGGCCTGATGCATGGATTTTCGTTCCGTTTTCAGAGCGATGTCCCCGATGCTGGGAGGAGGTGTATGGTTCAAAAGAAAAACACTTGCCAACAATACCGGAATAAAAATAGCCCCCGTCAAAAATGGCATCCAGTACGGATCCACTCCCAGGTCAACCAATAGATAGCGGCCCACTGTCTTTACAAATCCAGACGAAAACACAAAACTCACCGCCAAAATGCTGCCCATCATTTCGGTAAATCGCCTGCCTTCAAGGTAATGGAAAACCAACCCCCAAATCAACCCAAGCGGAAAACCATTGATCAGGAAGCATAAAATATTCCAGGGGGCAGGTAGCAGGGCAAAACCCAATAATCCCAACCAGGAAACGCCAATCAGGCTCAGTGTTAGCCTGGCCCTGTCAGAAGCTTTCAGTTCAGATATGACTTTAATCCCGTAAAACTTACTGGCCATGTACCCCAGGGTCTGCATCAGAATCAGCCAGACTTTCAGGTCGAGTCCCCACCATTCTTCCCCGTCAAACGTGGCCGAAGCAAATGGCTTCCGAAAAGCATACATGCAACTGTAGGTCAGAAATGCCATGATCCCGGCAAAAAGGCTCATGAGCAATGGTGGAGCAACAGCTAGTTTTTTAGTAAGAGAGGGAATGACAAACATTATTGCCCGGGCTCACCCATCTCTTTGGCTACCAAAGGCAAAATTTCCAATAGCCGGTGAACGATGTGGGTAGGTTGGTGGGGTCTTAGTGCTGCTTCGGTGTAAGCACCCGTGGTCACGGCCAGACTCATCAGACAGCCCGCATTCAGTCCTTCATGGATATCTACTTCGGTGTCCCCGATCTTGATTACTTCCAAAGGACTACCAATGCCTAGCGCTGCCATCATTTTTAAAATCATGTCAGGATGTGGCCGGCCTTTCTTAACTTCATCGCTACACACGGTGATATCTATCAGCGGATGATTTTTCCAGCCAATGCGCTCCAGGATGACATCAGCAATATCCCTGCTAAAGCCCGTGTCCAGCCCCACTTTTATTCCCATTTGCTGCAAGGATTCAAATACTTCCAGCGCATCGTCCATCGGAGCAATGTCCGGACTTTCCCGGTAAAACCGCATCATTTCCTCCACAAAACTAGCGTGGATTTTAGTCACTTCTTCATCCGTCACCTTTTCGGCATGGGCTTGCAGCATTTCCCGGATCGCAAGTGGTTTCGGATAGCCCATTTTTTCGTTGGCTTCCTCCAAGCTTACCTGTGCGTAACCATTACTTGAAAAAGCTGTGACAAAAGCCGCTGCCACATTGCTTTGATCTTTGATGGTGGTGCCGGCCATGTCAAAAACAGCCAATTTGATGGGGTTTTTCATACGTTTGCGAATCCTGATAAGTGCTATTAAATACGGGATCAAAATAGGTAAAAAAAATAATAGAAGAAAACCAAATCCAATCATGCTTCGGTTAATTAATCGTGAAATCGAGCCCGCCACAGGCGGACAGGCATGACGAGATCGTCACACAGTGAGATGATTATCAATCATGCGAGATTCCCCGTCTGCGACCGGAAGGCATCTGACCGCTAAAAAAATTATAAACAGATGAATAAGGTTTGGCTTTATTACTGAATATGGGTATTTTCAAAATAAAATAGCATAGTTATGAAAAGGACTACCCAGGAAATTGTAGATGAAATTTTTGACCTTTACGCCTCTTTTGGCGACGCGGATTATATCGGCGAGCCTGTTTCTCAGTTGGAGCATATGAGTCAGGCCGCTCAGTTGGCTGAATCGGAAGGTCATTCACCTGAGGTGATTCTGGCCGCTTTTTTCCATGATCTGGGACACCTTTTCGCCCAAGGGGAAGCCCTCGATCAGATGGGGGAGTTTGGGGTAATGGACCACGAAAAACTGGGAGCCGACTACCTGCGTAAATTAGGTTTTCCGGAACTGGTTGCCCGCTTGGTGGAAAGCCATGTAGAAGCCAAGAGATACCTGACATATAAAAACCCGGATTATTTTAACCGCTTATCTGAAGCCAGCAAGCAGACCCTCCGCTACCAGGGAGGAGTGATGAGCCCGGAGGAAGCAAGCGCATTTGAAGCGGATGAAAACTATGCCCTGATACTTAAGATGCGGGAATGGGACGAAAAAGCCAAGGAAACGCAGGTACCGGTTCCCTCCCTTGACAAGTACAAAAAAATGGCGAAAGACCTGCTGGATTAAATCCCCGACATCCTTTCCATTCAGGGCTTAGAGGTGACAAGATCTTTCACACAATCTACCCAGGTATCCCTGGAGTTCAGGCTGGGAACCAGGTCCCAACGCTCACCCCCCTGTTCTAAAAACTGCTCCTTGTACTCCTCACCGACTTCCACCGTAGTTTCCAGGCAGTCGGCGACAAAGGCAGGAGAAAATACCAGCACTTTTTTGATCCCATTACCCGCCATTTCCCGGACCAAATCTTCCGTGTAAGGCTTGATCCAGGGATCCTTGCCCAGTCGGGACTGAAAACAGGTGACTACTTTTTCCTCAGGCAGTTGGAGCTTTTTGGCAATCAAACGGGTGGTGTGAAAGCATTGAGCCCGGTAGCAAAACTGATTCTTTTTGGTATACCGGGCACAGCAGGTATCACTCAGGCGACAGTACCCGTCCACAGATCCTTTCCGAATTTGCCTTTCCGGCAAACCATGGTAGGAAAAAAGGTAGCGGTCATACTCCTGCAATGCCATCATCTCCTGACCCAGCTCTGCCCAGGCCTCTAAAAAGAGGGGGTGTTCAATAAAATTGTTGATGAAGCGAATACTGGGAATGATCTGCCATTTGGTAGCCAGTTCCATAACCCGTTCGATCACCGAACCATTGGTGGCCGAGGCGTACTGGGGAAATAGCGGCAATACCACGATCTCTTTTACATTGGATTTGTTTAGTGCTTTCAGCCCTTCCTCGATGCCGGGAGATTGATATCGCATGGCAACTTCCAACTGGAAACGGGATTGGTCAATCAGCGGCAATAGTTTTTCCTTCAGATCCATGGTATGAAAAAGCAGGGGAGAACCCCGATCCGTCCAAAGTTTCCGGTATTCTCCTGCTGATTTGGGTGCCCGGAAAGGCGCAATGATCAGGTTCACCAACAACCATCGGGGAATTAGCGGAATGTCGATCACCCTGCCATCCATTAAAAATTCCCTCAAGTATTTTCTGACATCTCCGGTAGCGGTGCTGTCGGGCGTGCCTAAGTTTACGAGAAGTATGCCTGTTTTGGCTTTATTTTGACTCATTGGTTTTTGTTTTTGCTTTTCGTAAACCAAAAATAGAAGCAAATGTTAACAAAACCCAATGGGGTTTTTCAATTACCCACCGCCTGGTAGTCGTATGTTCGCTATTCCTGTATGGGATTTTGGATAAGTTTCATTTTGAATGAACCCTCCGTAATCCTGATTTCGGTATTTCCCCGGCTGGTATTTTCTGCAAATGGACCAAAAAGACTGGCTTCAAAGGCACCTTTCACCCAGCCGGAACCAATTTGGGTAAGGTTCAGGCTCCCGTCATCCCGTATATCCAGGGTAGGATAGTCGCTTTTGAGCAAAGAGGCATTGTATAAATTTCCAGCTGGGTCTGAGCGGGTAAAAATTAAGCCCGGTAAAAAGGAATTCTCATAGGCCCAGACGCCTTCTTGCATCTGGTAGGTTTTTTCCTCAAAGGACATTTCACTATATAAAAAAATACTGAAAAAATCTCTTGTTCCGTCACTTCCCTCAGCCAAGGCCTGAATCTGTGCGTTATGCGTCTTTCCATTGGGGTCGTAGCTAAACACTACGGGTTGGTATTCATATACTTTGTATTCTACCAATTCTCCATTGGCTTTAAATTTGAGGAAATATTCAGTCTCCTCGATGGGGGCCTCCGACTCTCTACATGAGAAAGCAACAAGGGCGCAAAGCAGCAAGGCAAAGCGGTAGGGTAAAAGGCAGCGGTTCATGTTTTTTTCAGAAAAATACGTTTCTTTTAAGCAGAAAAAAAGTGAAACTGGTTATTTAATTACTGGTATTGACTAGCTGTAGTTTACTATAGATAAATACCTGCAAAAGAATTAGATATAACCCAATATGGGGATACAACCGCCCTGCCAAACGTTCCTAAATAGACCCAACCATTCTGGTTTTTTGGAAATAGCTCGTTTGGTTTAAAGCATAATTTCTCCTTTCTTTTTATTATTGGAGGAATCCGCATCCCGCGTATGAATAATAAGGTGGTACTTAAGTTTTTTTCCTGGCTGATTAGCTGGGATCTTTTCGGGTGAGGTATAAACAATGGTTTGCCCGGGTTTGATAGCATTCGTTTTAATATCGAAACTCATCATTTTTCCATTTACCTTAAAGAAGACCCGGTAACTTTCCGCTGGAGCGGTCGCGGATCCGGTATTTTTGATGGCATATCGAAATACCCTTTGGCCTTCCTTTTCCGCATCCAGATGTACTTCATACGCTTCCAGGTCAAAATTGGGATCTTCTTGCGCCTGCAGCACCGAAAACGAAAAGAGGAAAACAATCAATAGTCGTAAAAACATTGCTGTACTATTTTTAGGTTTAAAAGAAATTAAATAACGGCATAAATCAAGGACAGTGCCCCATTTCCATAACAAGTTAGCAAGAAATTTAGTCATCGCCTACCCTTCATGCGTCATCCATCGCCGAACCTACTTTTCATTTTACAGCAACTAGTTAGAGCCGTCATTTTCTTACTGTTATTTCATCCATGGTATTGCCTTCCAGGTCGTATGCTTTAAAGCGCATCCGATTGGCATCGACCTCAAGGATTCCGTAGTGGTGCTTTTTGATAAGCCGGTCCATTTGGGGAATATCCGATTGCAGTCCTTCTGGCTCCAAGCCACCACCAGCCCCGCCGACTACCAGAAAATGAACGGGATGGCCCGAAAATTTCTGGGAAAGCCGCTCGTAATCATGGGTGTGCCCGGCGACCACCAGATCTACCTTTCCACGGTGAAAGTAAGGCTCAAGGAGTTGGCGTATCGTCCACTCTCCCTGATACCCCGGCCAACCCTGAGAATAGGGAGGCTGATGCAATACTATGATTTTCCAAGGCGCATTATTCCAGGTATCGGATTCCAATTGCTCCGATAGCCATTCCCGCTGCAGCGTACCTTCTGGAACGGATACCGGGTAATTCAGATTTGGATCCAAGCTAAGGATCGCAACTGGGCCAAATTGCTGTAATCCATAGGTTGGCCTTTCAGGTTGAAACAGGTAATCATTCATCTGAATGGCATGCAAATCATCGTAATAGCCATCGTAATCATGGTTTCCGGGAACCAAAAGTTGGGGTGCCTGCATGCGGGAGAGCAGTTGTAGAAACCGCGGGTAAGCCCAGTCTTCAGAACCATTATTAACCAAATCGCCAGCTCCAACACTTAAATCTACCTGGTGCGCGCCTATGGCCTCGGCCACTTCCCGAAAGGTTTCCCAGCCTCCCTGGGAGTCTCCCCAGAGAGCCAGTTTAAGGTTATCTGAAACCGGGTTGGCCTCTACTGAAAAGCTACCCTGAAAAGATTTACCCTGATATAAATCAAACGAAATACCGGTCCCTCTTTCCATTTTATGCGTAAAAATGCCGTTGGTGGATTCAATCCGGACTTCTTCTCCCTGTTCCTGGCGCAGGATGGCGGTACCTGCGGATTCGCTCACCCAGCGGACAAGGGGGCTGCCGTCCGTACTCCAAATCAATACCGGTGCAGTAAAAAGAATCGGATAATCGGCTAACAATGCGCTCAACTCGGGATAAGACAGGTCCTCCCATTCCGCTTCAAGGTCGGGATCCTGTAGTAATTCCAGCTTTCGGTCCACCAGTATGCCCGCTATGATTTGGTCTTTTCTGACCTTCCAGAATTGATAAGCTTCCTTTGCGAGGAACTGTACGCGACGAAGACCTCCAGCCATGGCATTATTAACCACGCGAAGGTTCAGGTCCGTTTTACCACTCACTTCCACTTCAAAATAATCCCCATCAACGGACCTGGGAATCCGCTTTTCGTTTACCCAACACTGCACTCCGTCATCTGCGTCTACGAGCAAAATACCCGGTTCGAGCATTCCTTCCCAGGAGTACCAAAGGGAGTGATTCGGCAAGGGCAGGCGATGGGGAAGGGAAACGCTTTTAGGCTGGAGAAACTGATCGGGCCAATCCCGGTAAATTCCGGCAATGGAATCCCGACCAAGAAATACCCAGCCGGAATCCAGTTCCCTCAGCGGCTCTTTCGGAAATTCGTTTGGAAACATGCCAGCTACCTTTCGCTCATTCGCCAGAAACGGCTCCCGATAAGTGGGCAAAGCGGGGTCAGACTGGCAAGCTGACAAAATAAGAACCGTCCATGCTAAGCCGTCCCGGAATCTCATGGCAGTATTTCCGCTATAGCCGTATCCGCCTGTTCATTGGGATAGGTTAAACCCAACAATTGAAAAACGGTCCGTGCAATCATGGCCGGATACAGTTGCCCGGCTTCTTTTACCTCCCCCAGTGCCTGACTGTCGGGACCGATGGCTGCTATCCAGGCTTCCCTGGACCGCGGAATTCCCGATCCGTGTCCTGTCCAGGTAGACTTGTCGATACCCCGGCCGTGATCGGTGGTAACAATCATAGTGGTTTTATCCTGGTAAGCAGGGGTGGATTGAATGTAATCCCACAATTCCATCAGGTAGGCGTCGAACTGCTTGATGGAATGAAGGTATTCATCGTAGCGATTATCATGCGCCCAATCGTCGGGTTCACCATAAGCGATGAAAACAACTTTTGGAGCTTGCCTTTTTACCGCCTCCAGGGCATAATGATGGGTAAAGGGATCCAACCGTACTCCTTCCCAGGGACCACGGATTTCTTGCTGCAGGCTATTGATAATCCGCTCCGATTCACTCAGGTGGGGCCCTTTTGCCCTATCAAATCCGGCATTCACCGGAATACCACTCCGGTCTTCGTTAACGATATAGGGAAAAACATCCCAACTGCCAAAGGCCAATACCTTTCCTTTAAAATCGGGTAAACCCTGCAGGTGTTCCAGCAGGGTAGTGTTAGGGTTATTGGTTTTTGAATTGGAATTGATCCGTTCGTCGTCCGGTACTCCAGTTAATATCTCGTTGTATCCCGGATAAGAAAAAAGCATGTTGTTTCGCATATCTACATGGTTGCCAAAGGCGCGATTTCCATGAAGTTGTCCCTGTTTGGCAAGTATAGACCAGGTAAAGGGCATCAGCATTTGGCGACGCTTCAGGGGATTCGGATCCCAAAATGCTTCCAAAAGCGAACCCTGCTTCTCAATCATGCCGGTATCGTCAACAAAAAGAGAGTCTGCCCCCAGGAATATTTCCTGCCATCGAAGGCCATCCACAGTGATGAGAAAAATATTCTCCGTTTGGGTTGTTTTCTGGGCTTGTAACGTATGATAGGAAAGCCCCATGGCGATCAGAAGGAAAGCTATTTTTTTCATAGGAATAAAGATAACGGATTTCCGTTTTTCATTCCTTTCCTGACAGGGCTTTTTCCATCATTTAATTCTAATTCAACCTGCTATTTTCTGTTTCAGATTCCTAAAGGGATCACAACGGGTTCTTGTATTTTCTTGGTTCCTTGAAAATTTGCCTTTACTAGGTTGGTCTTTTCTTACTCAAATGTGATCCTATGGCTGAATGGGGTATATCCGGTCAGATAAACGTGATTCCCTTCGGTTCTAAGCGATCCAAAATGCACACTATACTGCTCACCGGCGAGCCGGCTGATACGCTGATGTTCTTGTATCCCGGGACCAAAGCTGATGACATCACCTGCTCTTTCAAAGGTGCCATATCCTTCTGGAAGAAAATAGTTGTTTTTTTCTGTATCGGAAGGAGTCACTCCGCTAAGTTTACCGGATTCATCAAAGCACATTTCGATGGTAACCGCCACGCCTTCCAAGCCCTTCACTTCAAAAAGCAAAGAAGCTTTTCCTTCTTCTTCGGATAGTGTCACCCTGCTTTCCAGGGTTTTTACATTACTTACAGGCCTTTTATCAAAAGCCATTTTGCTCCAAAATCGACCATCTACACTGGGTGTCAATTCATAGTCCCCGCTTTCGTTTTTAAGATGATCCGGTAAAGGCTGGTAGTACGGTGCCTCTAATTTCTGGTAGAGCAGGTACTGCTCACCTTCCTGCCATAATCCTTCACTTCTAAAATACCCCATGCTGAAAAAGCTTGCCGACATCCGCATGTATTTCAAGACGGCGTTGCCTTTTCTATAAGCGAAAAAATTGGGGCTAACCGATCGGCCGGAGGCGATAATCAGGGGCCAATCCACCCCCCCAAATAGGGTAGCGGTAGAATTTTCACGTCTGATCCGAAGCAGGCTGCTGGTAGGGAAAACTTTTTCGAAATTGGTTGGAAGAGGTTCGGGATCGGGTAATTCCTTTTGCAACCATTCGTTTTCCATAAAATAGAACAAGGCCTCCCGGGTAATCATACGGTCAAAGCCAGGAAAGCCCTCTATCATGTTGACGATGGATGCAAAGGCACCATCCCGGTCGTAAATGGCCAGAAAACGGTAATGCAAGTACTGAACCACAATGCTTCGAGCGGAATACTGATCCTGCCTTCTGGAATCAAAGGTGACCAGGTCTCCGTTAGGTTCCATGTAATAGTAAGTCATTTCCAGGGATTTCCGGGGCGCTTCAAATAGTTCGGGTCTGTTTAGTAACCTGCCCAGGGTAATAAAAGCATTGTTTTCCACATCGGAATAATTCATGCTTCTTTCCGGGTAATGCCCGTCTTCATCTAGGTAAATCCCCTCGCTTAACCATTCGTCGATACGCTCCTTGTACTTCGCATCCGGATATAATTGGTTGATCCTGGCCAGGGCATGGCATACTACCCAACGATGATTAGGCGTGTGTACCCCTCCTATTACCAATGCTTCGCCAGCCTTTTTGATAAAAGCTTCGATTTTAGTCAATACCGGTTTCAGGTTTCCATCCCTGAGATTGTTAAGGATATAAACGCCTGCACAGAGGGGCTCCATAATAAAGGCTGTATCCGGAGGTGACTCCAGGTTGCCGGCATTAATGGTACCATCGGGTCTTTGGCTGCCAATTAATTTATCTGCTGTAGTATGCAACAGTGAAATCAACCTGTTGTCTTGCTGAAACCTTGAATCTTTACAGGCAAAAGCTGCTGCGAGAAAGGCAAAATTATAGCCAAAACTTCTACCTCCATGCCTGTTGGCGGCATCACCTATTTCCAAGAGGGATTTAACGTGCGCATCATTTGCGGAAACCATTTTCTCCCAGAGTTCGGAGAACGAATTTGCCCGTACAATTGGTAAATGCCCTGCCGATCCGAAATTGGGCATGAAATACAGGGAAGCACCCACGCTGATGGATTGCTTAAGGAACGTGTTTCTGGTTATTTTTCTCATTTACTTGCCTGGGTTTCCATTTGCAAAAATACGAATTGGATTAAAAAGAAAGAGACCTCTCATAAAGAAAGGCCTCTTAAAAATTTGGATCGGGGGTTTAATTATATCCTTCGTTTTGTTCGATGCTGCCGTTGCTCACATCCACTTCACTTTGGGGGATGGGTCGCCTGTAATGGAATGCCTTTATGGCATTATTTAAAGCCGCGTGCGGATTGTGCTCCAGTACACGTTCAATCAATTTTCCTGTCCGCTTTAAATCCATCCAGCGGCTGATTTCTCCTGCCATTTCAATGGCACTTTCATCTAGAATCAGATCCAATGTCACATCCGCTGGCGCGATTGGGTTATCCAAACCTGCCCTACTCCTCAGTGCGTTTAGATGTTCAGCTGCTTCTGTCGTATTTCCTGCTTGCAAATACGCTTCTGCGGCTATCAACCTGGTTTCCCCGGATCGCATCAAAACCGCATCCCGCTCCCCATCCGGGTTGATACCTGGGTTGGTGTAAGGGACTCCGGGATCGTCAAATTTCTTGAACATGGGAAAATGCACCTGGGTAATACCGTTCGGTGTATAGTATTCCCCTGGATTGATTACTTCATACTCCTTACTCTGAATTTCCTCCTGAGACCAGGCATTTTTAGGAAAATAAATGCTGGTATCACCTGCGGTGATCGCTCCCTCGGCGCTATTAACTTCGGCGATCATCAATCTGCGAACGGTCGCGGCTTCGCGTTCATCTCCTTCTTCAAAAAGCTCGTAAAAGTAAGGGGTAGGTGCGCGGCCAAGGCCTCTGTGGTACAGAGTCGAACGGGTCTGTCCGGGATACACGTCATAAACAAACTTAAACAACAAGTGACGAAAATTACCAATTCCTCTGGCCACTGGGTCTGCGCCATACAAAACAGCAAAAATGACTTCACTATTTCGTTGATTTTCCCTCGAAACCAGGGAAGCAAAATCATCCACCAACGGGTGGTTGGCAACCACTGTTTCTGCCAATGCTGCTGCCTCTGTAAAGTCCGTTTCGTTGCCAAAATCTTTGTACCCTCTGGTCAACAAAACTTTTGCTTTCAGGTGTCGTACGGCATCTTTCGAAGCCCTTCCATAAAGGCTGGGGGTTTCATCCACACCAGCAAGCGCCTCATCAAGATCCGTAATGATCTGCCCGTATACTTCCGCCTCACTTGCCCGGCTAAATTCGGTTTGGGCCGTTTGAATTTCTTCTAAAATCAAAGGTACTTCTCCATAGTTTTCTACCAGATGAAAATAGGAATAGGCTCTTAGAAATTTGGCTTCCGCCAATCCCCTGGTTCTGTCAGCAGCAGTGAGTCCTTGTATTTCGTCAACTCTGCTAATAGCTGTATTGACGGCTGCAATTACATTGTAATAATTGGCCCAATAAGCACCGACAGCACCATTGGTCGGAAGTAAGTTTACGTAGTCATTTAAATCGCTAATTCCTGCCACGATGTCCCTGCGCGTAAAAACATCCGTTCCCTGGTGATCCAGGTCAAAATTACTTGTAGCTAATCTAAGTCTATCATAGCCATTCGCTACCAATTGGTCCAGTGCCTGGGGGTTGCTAAGCAGGATCTGATCGGAGAGAAAATTCCTGTTTTCCTCTTCCAGGTAGTCCGCACAAGCTGTAAAAGTGAAGAGTGCGGCTGTATATAGTAATATTATGCTTTTATTTTTCATAATGCCTTCTGATTAAAATTTAACATTGATACCGCCCATAAGAATTCGGGAGTTATAGGCAGATCCCCAGCTATTCCGAGCTGCATTTTCCGGATCCCAGCCCTCATAACTCGTAAACGTAAACGGGTTTTGGGCGGTAAAATAAAGCCGGAGATCGTTGATCTTAAGTGCTTCCAGAATGCCTTGTCCAAAGTTGTATCCCAACGTTATGTAACCAACTTTCACAAAAGACACATCCCGGTAAATCAATGGTTCAGAGAAGGGTCCGTTATTGCTAGGTTGGTACCATTCATTCGAAGGATTTTCTGGGGTCCAGTAGTTGGTGTGCAAACTATTAAATCTGGCAGGGGTGCCGTCGAATCCCCCGGAGTGAGAGATATGGAAGTAACTTGGTGAAACCGCTCCCTGGCTGGTCCGAACGAAGAACGTAAAATCCCAGTTTTTGTAATTGAACGAGTTAGATATACCGCCACTCCAATCGGGCAGGTTGGCACCGATAATCGTTCGGTCGTCAGCGTCAATGACACCATCATCATTCAGGTCTTTTACCCTCACCTGACCTGGCTGCTGGCCAAAGCTTTGCGCCAGGTCCACTTCATCCATCTGCCAGATTCCATCAAACTCATAAGTGAATATCGAGCCCAACGGCTCTCCGACTTTATGAATGTAAGAACCTGCCTGAACGCCAAAAAGAATTTGGTCCAGATCCCCATAAAGTCGGGTTACCTTGTTAACGTTTCTTGCAAAGTTTAGAGAGGTGGTCCATTTAAAATCTCCGTTGTCTGCATTTACAGAATTGATGCTCAACTCTATTCCTTTATTATTTGCCTCGCCGACATTTTCAAAAACGCCTGAAAATCCTGTAACCTGGGCCGTGGGGCGGAAAAATATAATGCCCGTGTTATTACTGTTATACAGTTCCAATGAACCATAAATGCGGTTGTTGAAAAGACCGAAATCCACTCCCAGGTTTACCTCTTTGGTTTTTTCCCAGGTAAGGTTCTGGTTGGCCAAGTTGGTTACAAATGCTGTTTGGGCTACCTGATCTCCAAGGTTAGTGAAATTGTTGCCAATCAACGAAAGGGAACCTAATGGTGCCAGCCCACCACCTGAACCATTATTACCTGTCTCCCCATAACTTAACCGAAGTTTTAATTCTTCAAAAAGACTCTGGTTTTGCATAAAACCTTCGTCAATGACCCTCCAGGCGATGGCGGCAGATGGGAAAAAGGCCCATTTGTTATTTTCCGCTAAAATCGAGGAGCCATCGTATCTACCGGTAACGGTTACCAGGTATTTGTCTTTGTAAGCATAATTAAACCTACCCGTATAAGAGATTAAGGTCTGCTTGGAAAATCCTCCTTCTGCCGTTCTCAAATCTGAGCCTGCATCGATGTTATAAAAAAGGAATTCATCTGTCGGAAAATTCCTTCGCTGAATCCGATAGTTTTCGTACCTATCTGAAAAGAGGGAATATACCAAGGTCGCGTTCACTACATGGTCTGCACCAGGTTCCCATTTGTAATTGACAATGTTATCCCAAGTATAGGAAATCCTATTTCCGTTAGTCACGTCTGCTCTTCTATTGCCTACATTCCCACTGGTGGATTTTGCAAAACGTCCTCTATATTCCCCATATCTGTTAAACTCAATATTTGGAGAAAAATTAGAAGTAATCTTCAGGTTTGGATGTGGGGTGTAAGATAGTGAAAGGTTACTTAGGTAATTTAGCGTCCTTGTTTCTCTGGTAATATTGTCCGGCTCAAATAAGGGGTTGGTGATAAACGTTTCTCCCTGTAGCGGAAAAAACAAGGGATCGCCATTTTCATCAAACGGAGTGCCTGTCGGACGCAAGCGATAGGCACTTCTCAATCCTTCCCGGCTACCTTCATCTCGGATAGAAAAGGTGGCGTAGTTACTAAAAGCCATGGAAAACAGATCCGATAGTTCGCTGCTCATATTACCCCGAATGGTATACCTTTCGTAATTCTCTCCCTCAAAAGTGCCTTCATCCCTGGTATAAGCAACACCTAGTCCGTAAACCGTTTTATCATTACCTCCATTTATTCCCAAAGAGTGGTTCTGTTGAATACCATTATGCCGCACCAGGTCGATCCAGTCTACATAGTCTCCGTTGGCTACGTTTTCCAATTCGTTGGGTCGCATGAACTCCTCGAGGTTTACATCCTCCGGAGATAATCCAAAATTGCCCGAAGCATAAGCATTCCCAACTACGGCATCCCTGAAATAGTCCACAAATTCTTCTCCCTGCAACATATCGGGCAGGTCGTAGGCTTGTTTGACTCCCACATAATTATCGTATTGTACGGAAACGCTTCCCTGACTCCCTTTCTTTGTCTCTACGATGATCACACCATTACTTCCGCGGGAACCATAAATAGCAGTGGCAGAAGCGTCCTTCAGAACATCCATTCTTTCTATATCCGCCGGATTCAAAAACGATATATCATTGACAAACATACCATCCACAACGAATAATGGGTTCTGTCCGGGAGTAAATCCCCCCTGTGATACCGTCTCATTTGAATTGATGGTATTCGATCCACGAATACGTACATTAAATCCGCCTCCGGGTTTGTTGTCGGCAAGCTGTATGTTTACTCCCGCCACTTGTCCCTGAAGAGATTGAAAAGCATTTACTTTATTCGTTTCCTTGATGTTGTCGGCATCCATCGAAACGACCGCTCCCGTTAAGTCTCTTCGGCTGGTTTCACCATAGCCAACAACCACGACTTCGTCCATTTCGGTCACATTGGGTGATAAGGTAACCGATAAACTGGTTTGGTTATTTACGGGAACTTCCTGTGGTAGGTAACCAATAAATGAAAACGTCAGTACCGCCTCGGAAGGGTTTGCAATGGTAATTTTGAAGTTGCCATCAAGATCTGTTACGGTGCCTGTAGTGGTTCCCTTCACCAAAACAGAGGCTCCGGGAATAGGTTGCTCATCCTCGCCGGAAATTACTGTCCCCGTAACCTCAGCGGATTGGGCTAAAACAGCTTGGTGAAGGAAAAATAATAGCAGCAGCAAGACTCCGCCTGCTTTGAGGATACTGGCTGGCATCCCCCATTTGTCGTTTTGTAACATTCGTCTCATAAAATTGGTTAGATAATTTTCAAATAGGACAACCTTCTTTTCGGTATAATAGTAATTTAGAAAGTTCTCTTGATACATGAATTCTATTCTGAAATCCCCTTTACAGCGTTAGAAGGGATCAAATTAAAGCCTTAATATGCGGTCTGACAAAAATATTTATGCAAAGGTTTGCATGGAAGGTTTGATTTTGAACTCGTGCTGTTTTATCGCCAAATTCAAAATTAAATTTTGAAAAAATCTATTTTTTTAATGACTGAGTTTCTCCCTCGTTTTCAATGATATGCCATTACTCCTCACAATTTAGCTTTCTATAATAGAATAAAACCATTAATACTTGCAGGGTTTATGAGAACAATAGTGAAAATAATCGAATGATATTTGGTTCGGTAAGGGCCTTTACCGGATGATGAAATGGCAAAAAGCTACCAATGGCTATGGCTATGCCCGACTTTGGTCACTAAGAACGCCATTGCAAATCCAGCCAGTTACATCAAAGGCTTGGAAGATTGCCTTAGAACGAGCTCAGGTTTTAAAATTTCACGCCGGTAGGTATAATCCTCGGGACTACATAGAATATGATTCATAAGTATTCTACCGGACAAGAGCCCCAGTTCGTATACCGGTTGCCAAACACTAGTGAGCGATGGCTTGAAAAACCGGCTGTAGGGTTCATCATCAAATCCAATCAGGGAGATATCCTGCGGAATACGCAATCCCTTTTCCAGAATTACCGGCATGGTGCCTATGGCTACCGCATCGTTAACAGCAAAAATAGCATCTGGAATGGCTTCTCTGTTTAAGAGATCCCGGATGGCTTCCTCTCCACAATCTGGAGTAAAACCAGAAACTTCCAGAATCAATTGGGGATCTTGCCTAATTCCATTTTGAATAAGAGCATCCAGGTAGCCGCGCTTCCGGCAACGGCAAGTGGTCAGATTACCAGGGCCTCCCAAGTGGGCAATCCTACGACACCCGGTTTTTATCAGGTAGTTTACCGCCTGAAAAGCCCCTTCATAGTCATCGACAAATACCTTGTCAGATAAAAAATGGGGGCAATCACGATCAAAAACAACCACTGGAATCCCAGATTCTCTAAAGTTCTCCAAGTGGATATTGCTGGTTGTTTCCGAAGTTGGGGAAATAATAAGTCCGTCCACTCTTGCCAGAGACAGGGTTTCCATCAATTTTGCTTCCTGATCAAAGGATTCGTTTGATTGGCCTATAATTAATTTATACCCTGTATTTTCGACAAAATCTTGAAGTCCATTAATGGCTGTAGCAAAAAAGTAACCGGTAATTTCAGGCACAATGACACCGATTATTTTGGTCTTTTTATTCAATAAGCCAATAGCCTGCTGGTTGGGCCGGTAATTCAGTGCTTTGGCCATGGAAATAACCGAATCCTTGGTTTCTTTCCCTATCAATGGGCTGTCGTGCAAAGCCCTGGAAACCGTCGAAGCGGATACATTTAGGGCTTTTGCAATATCACTCAGCGTAGCATGTCTTCTTTTCATGAACGATTATCGTCCTATCATCCAATGTTAATAGCTCCGATTGGTTTTTCAAGATAGTGTTGCGGAGATTTCGAAAGTTAGTGGTTTTTCAAATAAGTTTACGTCTGGGCTGCCAGGTAAGTTTTGAATGCATGATATGGTTAGTATGGACCCGCGAAAAATAATTAGGTATCTGATTTTCCTGCTGATGAAGCCGCTAAATTTTTTACGAAACTGCAGGTAACTAGTAATTGCCCCAAATGCCGTTGGCTATGTTCGGCAGCATGGAAATAAAGTCCCATAACGCTGCTCGGTAGCTTTTTCCTTCCAACCGTTCGGGACTCCCGCAATTTTTCTTCCGGAGTTTCTTTGAAAATATCCAGCGCTTCACTCACCTTTATCCGAAAGAGCTTCACCAATGCTTCACTCCCTGTAGAATCAGCAATGGTTTCATTTTTCAGATATTCCAGCTGAGCTAAACTCAATTCCTTTCCTTCGGCATAGGTAAGCAAGCGGTCAAGCACTCCCGTCAAATGACGCAAGTGAAAAGCAACCGAGGCTCTTCCTGCTACCGATTTCCACAACCATTTCTCCGGAAAGTCCCGCATGTATCCTTCCAGCTCTTCCTGGGTCTGTAACAATGCATGGGCTGCAGGTTGCAAGAAAAAAGGGACATCAGGAACAGATCCTCTTAGCCACACTTCCGGTTGGTTCATGTTTTCGTTTTCAGGTTTCCTTGTTAGGCATGAAAAAAGAAGTATTTCCCCTGTTCGATTAATGCCGCCGCAATCTCCCTACGTAATTCTTTTGGATTGATGGTTTCCCCATACCGGGAAAACCTTTTTAGACCCATTAGCAGGAATTTTTGCTCCTCGCCGGAGGTAAAAGAAAGTATGGCCTCTTTACTAACACTACGAATTTTTTCTTCGGCTTCATACAAGTAAACTTTGCTTATGGAAAGCTGTTGTTTCGAAGCCTGCTCTCCTTTTTGTTCATAAAGCTTCTCAGCTCGCAATAAAGTTGATTCAGCGGCATATATCTCTATCATGATATCGGCCAGGTTCATCATGATTTCTTGTTCTTCCTCCAGTTTTTCCCCCAGCGTATTGGCCGCCTGTCCACCAATCATCAAAAAAAGTTTCTTGAGGTTCTTCAAAGCGTATTTTTCGCCGGAAAGTGGATGAGAGTAGTCTTTATCAGAAAAATCCGGCACCGACTTCAATTCTTCGGACACCTGCCTGGCGGCACCGGCAATGTCCAACTCGCCTTTCATTGCTCGCTTGAGCAGCATGCCGACCATTAGCATGCGGTTGATTTCATTGGTTCCTTCGTAAATCCTGGATATTCGAGCATCCCGATAGGCCCGCTCCATGGGCGCATCAGCCGAATATCCCATACCTCCGTAAATTTGAACTCCCTGGTCTACTACATAGTCCAAGACTTCCGAACCATGGACTTTGGCTATCGCACATTCGATGGCAAATTGTTCTACTCCTTTTAACCTGGCCTTGGCTGGCTCCATTCCCTCGGCCTCCAGTGCTTCTATTCGGTCTTCCACATCTTGTCCTGCCCGGTAGCAAAGGGACTCGCAAGCAAAGGTTCGAATCGCCATTTCCGCAAGTTTGGCTTGCATGGCTCCAAAAGAATCAATGGAAACGCCAAATTGCTTTCGTTGCGCCGCATATTGAATCGCAAGACCCAAGACCCGACGACATCCTCCTAAAACACCCGCTCCTAATTTGATCCGCCCGATATTCAAAATATTGACCGCAATCTTAAAACCATTACCCCGCTCTGAGAGCATGTTTTCTACCGGCACCGGACAATCGTTGAAGAACACTTGTCGGGTAGAACTCCCTTTAATACCCATTTTATGCTCTTCTTCATTCATGCTGATGCCTCCAAAACCTTTCTCCACCAAAAAGGCAGAGAGGTTCGCATCATCATCTATTTTCGCAAATACAATAAAAAAATCAGCAAATCCGGCATTCGAAATCCACATTTTTTGTCCGTTAATGACGTAATGCGTTCCTTCCGGATTCAGCGTTGCCTTTGTTTTGCCACTATTCGCATCCGAGCCGGCATCGGGTTCGGTCAGGCAGTAGCAGGCAGCCCATTCAGCGTTGGATAATTTGGGCAGGTATTTCTCCTTTTGCTCCTTGCTCCCGTAATACAATACGGGTAAGATTCCAATGCCGGTGTGTGCACCGTAGGTCGTAGAAAATGAGCCTGCTGCACCGATGATATCGGCTATCAGCATAGAGGTATTAAAGCTCATTCCCAGCCCTCCATAAGATTCGGGGACGGAAATGGCCAGCAATCCCAGTTCACCTGCTTTTTTCAGTATGGTAGGTACCAGGTCGGGATGTTTCATGCTGTCAATCTCTTCCATGCGGGACAGGATTTCTTTGTCCATAAAATCCTGGCAGGCCTGAGCCATCATCATTTGTTCTTCACTGAAGGCTTCAGGAATAAAAATATCCGAAAAGTTTGTTTCCTGAATTAGAAACGCCCCTCCGTTTAAGCTGTTCTTCTTACGTAATTTTTCCATATACCATTCATTTGCGAAAACGTGATTACCTTAATATCCACGGAACTACTAGTGCAACAGCTCGATTACGCCAGCTACTCCCTGCCCGCCTCCTACGCAGGCAGTCACCAGCCCATATTTTCCTTGCCGCTTTTTTAGTTCATTGATGATTTGCACGGAGAGCTTCGCCCCGGTGCAACCAAGAGGATGCCCCAATGCCACGGCACCTCCATTTACATTCACAATGTCCGGATTGAAATCCAGTGAACGAATTACGGTAAGGGCTTGGGTAGCAAAAGCCTCATTCAGCTCTATCAAGTCAATGTCATTCAGAGATAGTCCCGCTTGCTTTAAGGCTTTAGGAACGGCATATTTAGGACCTATTCCCATTATTCTGGGCTCAACGCCAGCTACAGCATACGATAGCAAACGGGCCATGGGTTCCAACCCTAATTCCTTCATCATTCTCTCAGACATTACCACCACAAAAGCAGCACCATCCGATGTTTGTGAGGAATTGCCTGCAGTCACTTGCCCTCCTTGTTTAAATACGGGTTTCAATTTAGCCAGTACTTCCATACTGGTACCCGGACGTGGTCCTTCATCCGTGTCCACGGTATTTTTTCTGGTTCTTCGTTTTTGATTTTCGTCTAAATAGGTTTCTTCCACTTCCACTGGAACAATCTCATCCTTGAAGCGGCCTTCCTTAATAGCACTTAGTGCCTTTTCGTGAGATTTGACAGCAAATTGGTCAGCATCCTCCCGGCTTACCTTGTAATCTTTGGCCAATTCTTCGGCCGTTAATCCCATACTCAGGTAATAATCGGGGTTCTTGGATGCAATATCCCAGTTCAACGCCGTCTTGTGACCCATCATCGGTAATAGGGACATGGACTCCGTTCCTCCAGCAATAATGCAATCGGCCATCCCCATATTAATTTTTGCGGTGGCCAGGGCAATCGCCTCCAATCCCGAACCACAATAACGGTTAACTATAAAACCAGGATTTTCTTCTCCAAGGGCCAAAAGAGAAATCATCCTTCCCATTTGCATTCCTTGCTCAGCTTCTGGTATAGCGTTTCCTACGATCAAGTCATCTACCCGTTTATTTTCCAATCCGGGCGTATGCGCCACCAGGTATTTGATTACATCTGCAGCCAGGTCATCGGGGCGGTAAAAACGGAAACTTCCTTTCTTTGCCTTACCTACTGCGGATCGGTATCCATTGATTATGTATGCATCCATTATTATATTCTTTACGAATTTGCGTATACCAATTTACACTCAAGTATGCTGCTGAATAAACTAATTTTCGCCAGTCCCTTCGGTTTGGTTGATGGCAACATGATCGATCTCAACAGCTATTTTATCCGATTAATTTCTTAAAGGCTTGCCTTTGAATAATATGCTATGAATCCTTTCCAGGGTTTTCTGTTCACCTGTCAGACTTAGAAAAGCCTCTCTTTCCAATTCCAGCAAAAAACGTTCACTGACCTCAGTTGGTGCCGATAGATCTCCACCACTCATTACCCAGGCCAATTTTCGTGCAATTTTTGCATCGTGATCGGAAATATAACTCCCATACTGCATTCCAGTGATTCCTGCTTCGAAAAGTGCCAGAGAGGATTTCCCAAGAACGCGTATATTCTTTTTTTCTATGGGCTGCGAATACCCACTTTCAAATAACATCAAAACTTGTTGCTTTGCTTCGGCCAATTGCCGTTTTCGGTTAAGGGAAACAGAATCCTTCTGCTCCAGGTATCCCAATCCTTTGGCCTCCTCCGCTGAGGTAGAAACCTTGGCCATCGCTATATTCATAAATGATTCCTGAAGCCGGTTTAATTCCACATCTCCTGAAACCAGGTTTTTAGAAAATCTCAAAACCATTTCCTTGGTCCCGCCGCCAGCTGGAATCAGTCCAACCCCTACTTCTACCAGACCCATATACAACTCAGCATGAGCTTGCACCTTATCCGCATGCAAGGAAAGTTCACAACCTCCTCCCAAAGCCATATTATGAGGAGCCACTACCACCGGAACGGAAGAGTACCTCGCCCGCATCATGGTATTTTGAAATTGAGCAATCATCACATCGATCTCATCAAAATCACGGTCCCCGGCAAACATGTATAACATGGCCAGGTTGGCTCCCGCCGAAAAATTCGCTCCTTCATTTCCTATGACCAACCCTTTATAGGATTTTTCAGCCATCGAAATAGCGGTATTGATTCCTTCTACCACCTCTTGGCCAAGCGAATTCATTTTTGTATGAAACTCCAGTCCTAAAACATCATTTCCAATATCGTAAATACTGGCTCCTTCATTTGACCAAACCTTACGGTCAGCAGCTTTTAAGGTGTCAAGTAAAATGAACGATTCCAGGCCAGGTACTTCTTTATATGCTTTATCCGAAATATCGTAATAATGCCGCTTTCCATTTTTTACAGTGTAAAAAGAAGCGATGCCGGTTTCCAGCATTTCATAAACCCAAGATGCCGGTTTCTCGCCTGCCTTTTCCATATTGGCAACCGTTTCCTTCACTCCCAGGATATCCCAATTTTCAAATGGTCCGTATTCCCAACCAAAGCCAGCGCTTACTGCCTGGTCAATCCGGTACAGCTCGTCCGCAATTTCAGGAATTCGGAAAGAACAATAACGGAAAAGATCGTAAAACGTAGCCCGGTAAAATTCTCCGGCGACATCTTCAAAATTAACCAGAAAACGAATCCTTTCCTTTAAATTATCGATGCCTTTTGCCTTTTCAAGGGCTTTGATCTTTGGCTTTTCAGCCGGTTTATATTCGTATGTTTCAAAATCGATTTCCTTTAATTCCTTTTTGCCATTTTCATGCCGGATCATGTGGAAAAACCCCTTTCCACTTTTATCACCGTACCATTCATTTTCACTTAATACCTGTACACTTTTTGGAAGTTTAAAAGTATCCCTGGATTCATCATGCTCCAATACCTTGTACAGGTTATTAGCAACGTGAACCGTGGTATCTAGTCCTACCACGTCGAGCGTCCTGAAGGTTGCCGATTTAGCGCGACCTATAACCGTTCCGGTCATTTTATCCACTTCGGATACACCCAGCCCCATTTTTTCTATCGTATGAATGGCCGCCATGATCGCATAGACTCCTATTCGATTGGCAATGAAAGCAGGAGTGTCTTTACAGAGGACCGTTTCTTTTCCTAAAAACCGGTCTCCGTATTCCATCAAAAAATCTACATGTTCAGGCAAGGTGTTTGGGCCAGGAATTATTTCCAATAAACGTAAATACCGGGGAGGATTGAAAAAATGAGTTCCGGCAAAGCATTCCTGAAAGTCTTCCGATCGGGAATCCGCCATCAGGTGTATTGGAATACCTGATGTATTGGAAGTAATCAGCGTGCCTTTCTTTCTGAACTGTTCTACCTTTTCGAAAAGCCCCTGTTTAATTTCCAAGTTCTCTATGATTACTTCAATGATCCAGTCACATGATGCAATCTTCGGAAGATCATCCTCCAAATTTCCAGTAGTAATGTGCTTTGCAAAATCGCTTGAATAAATGGGGGATGGCTTGGATTTAAGTGCGCTTTCCAATGCTTCATTGACGATACGATTTCTAACCACCTCGTCCTCTAATGTGAGGCCTTTTTGCGCTTCCTTTTCTGTTAGACTTTTTGGTATAATATCTAGAAGTAACACTTCTACACCTATATTGGCGAAATGACAGGCTATTCTAGATCCCATTATTCCGGATCCTAAAACGGCTATTTTCTTTATCGTTCGTTTCATGGAAAGTTTTGATTTCAGCTGGCTACCTTTTTTTCCGGTTAAATTACTTTTCGATTTTTTCAATGACAGTATGAATTTTTTCAAATAGTTTAAAGAAACTGTTGACCTCCTCATCTGTTAACGCATCTCGAATCTTTTCGTTGAACTCCTTAATGGTTTTTACGGCTACCAATTTCTTTTCCCTTCCGGCTGGTGTCAGGAAGATTCTTACCGAGCGTCCATCCTTGGTGTCGGGATGCTTTTCGATCAAATGCTTTTGCTCCATTGCTTTTAGAATCCTGGTCAAACTACGCGATTCCAAGCCCATCATGGGGGCAATTTTGGTAGCAGCAGTACCTTCGGAAGAGTGTATGTTAATCAATACAAAACCCATAGACCCGGTTATCCCTTCGATTTGGGCTTTCTGATTATAAATTCTCGAAATCGAATGCCAACAGGTCTTTATATGGTAATCTATCGTCTCTTCTTTCCTCATTTGCTTCTTGCTCCCATTAATTTACAAAAAATAATTATGCATGCATAATAAATTCCGGTTTTTTGGAATTCTTCACGTTTATCAAAAACGGATCAGAACAAATCGTTGGCGTTTGAACGCGGCTATCCACAACGTTATAATTTTAAGAAAAATTAATTTATAAAAAAATAGTCTTTATTATTATGGAGTGGATATGTGGGTAAGTGTGCCGATTAAAAGTTAGTAACCGGCTAACCGAATAGTAATGGACTAGTCCACATACAATTCACATGAAATATTCTTGTAATCGTTTGGAAATGAATCAGATGTTTAGAACATTAAGTATAGGGTGGATAACTGCTTAAACTGATTGCTGTATAAGTTTCCTGTTGGCAAGCTGGTGGAAACCTGTGAATAAATATCGATTTATCCCCAGGCGTTGAATTGGTTTTAGCATTTATGTTGGAAATAAGCTTTAGGTTGTTGATGGAATTGCTTATTGGTTCATTTATACTCGTATTAATTTAGGTTATACACATTCGTATTCGACTTGTGTTGATTTTTTAATCAATTGTATATCAATTAGTTAAGTCCTCATTAGTTATTTTGATCATTTCTAAAGGTATCTTAATAAAGTCATAGTCTTTACCTGCGTTATTATTGGTTTCAAATCCCGAACTTCTTCTGGGTTGAATGTTTTGGTCCTCTAAGGTCCATCCTCCCCTTAAAATTAGCTCGTCATTTCCAGTTTCTTCGTCTATGTAGTAGAAAATTAGTTCTGGTTGAATATTTTGGATATAGTTACCTGGGTCCCATCGTCGATTACTATTTGTATCGACAATAGCTTGTATTTTATAGGTAGAAGCTTCTAATTCGGTAAATTCAAAATAGGTAGTATCAGTGAGGTATTGTTCCTTTATGACTTTATTTTGGTTTGACAGTAATTGCACCAGTATGGGTTTTTTCGATGTATTGATATTTCCGTAAATACCGTCTGCCAGGTTATCAGATTTTAGGCGTGTAAAGGTCGTTTTGATTTCCTGGGTGTTCCAGATTTCCTCTGTATCCTGGAATGTAGAATCTGAAGCGTATAGGGTAAATTTACTTTGTGGTATGGAATCAGGAATTTGAGCTATAATTTTGAGTTTGGTTCGTAAGTGGCTGCTATCTGGAAAAGATACCATGTCTGGAGTAATAGGTATGATCGAGGCCGAATCATAGGAAAAGTAAAGAGAGTCGTAAGCAATGCTATATAGGGGTTTATTAAAGGTTAACTCGGCGTTAATTTCGTCTATGAAATTTAAATTGGAATTGGTCGTAATTTCGAGGTCTTCTTTGGATCGTTCGCTTTCTTGAAAGACAGCCATCAATAGTGTATCTAGCTGTACCCCTACAGAATCCCATATTTGTAACTGGATTTCGGTGCTGTCGTTTGTTAGGTTGCGATGGTATATGCGAATGGTATTATCTTCCAATCGATAAAAAAGTTCTTCGTTTTTGTAAGCGTGGTTGATTTCGAACTCGGCTGGAGGCTTGCTTAAAACAATGTCAAAATTCGAACCCGTACTGGCAGAGCGATTTATTTTTAATGGCGATAAATCTGCTCTTGCCAGGTTAATGTGCAGATTTGATATGTTTTGTGTTACTTCCAAAGGTTCTTTTAAATACCCGTATGCTTCATTTCTGAATTCCGCCTTTAGGGAATTGTTTTCGTCGTACCAGGCATAGGCACGAAACGTTCCTTCCTTAATGTTTGTGATTTTAAAGTTTCCGGCGGAATCAGCTTGAGTTATATAATAGGGAGCTGAGGTAAAAAGGTCGGTTGTATCTGAATTCTGGTATAAACCGATAATGACATCTTCAAAATCGGGTTTATCGTAAGGGTGAATAAAATCCACTGTTCCTGATACGGTTAAGCTATCGATGGTAGGTCCCGTCGAAAAGACGAGTTTAAGGCGTTCTGCTGGATTATTTTCGGTGATATCTTGAATACTATTTTGGAAATTGAAAAGGTAGGTGGTGCTGTCTTCCAGATCTTGGTTCAGAGTGATAGTGATGCCATTTTTAATGGCCAAGTATTCGATTTCGCTTGTTTCTAACTTTGGAGTAATGATGACCGTTTGATTAGGGTTTTCTAGCTGTACGTATTCATTAAATTCCAGGGATATGACTTCTGGTTTTACGTTAATGCTTTCGTTTTTTGGTGATGAACTTAATAAAATGGGTGGGTCTTCGTCTTGTGGTCCTCCCATGGGAGAACTTTGCTTGGCACATGAATTAAGAAATAAAACGGCTACTACTAATGTTAGACCTAGGGATAATGGTTTCATTTTTTCTTTAAGATAAAAAGTAGGCTGGAATGATTCTTAGCGGTTTTACTAGCTTCCTTATTTGACTGGAAGCCGGATTTAATGGCCTTAACAAATTTGTTTTTTGATCCTATGTATTGATGACTTAATAGAGATACATAATAACTGTCAAATTTCATTGGGATGATCTCTACAATACGGCATTCGTGTTTTTCTGCCAAATACTGCATGGATTTGACATTGAAGTGATAGAGATGACGGGGTATATCCCAGGCCGCCCAATTCTCTTTGAATTTTTTTGCATCAGGTGCCTCTCGGTTGGGGATAGCGACGAATAGTAAGCCGCGTTTTTTTAAGCGGCCTAAAAGGATTTTTACCGTTTTGTTTAACAAATGCACGTGTTCCAATACATGGAATAAGGTAATGATATCGAATTTTTTTTGTTTATGAAGTGCCTCTAGGCTGGGTATTAATGTTAATTGATGTTTAGATTTGGCGATATGAGCGGCATTGGCATTAGGTTCTAGTCCATAAGCCTCCCAGCCGTTGGCCTGGCATGTTTTAACAAAAAGCCCCATACCACAACCATAATCGAGTATTTTACCTTTTTTTGGATAGCGGGAATTGATCCATTTTAGTTTCTGTCGAAGGGTATATTTTCGGACGATCTGGTATAGGAAATCGGTTATGCTGCTGGTTTTGTCTTGATGAGAGCGGTAGTTGGGCGATTCATAATAGGATCCGATATTTTCTTCGTTTGGACGTGGATTCGTAAACCATAAATCACAATTTTTACAGGCACATATAATAAAGGATTCCTTACTGATAGCCTTGTCTTCTACGACCAGTTGATTAATAAAAAGCCCGCTTTTACATAGGGGACATTTGGTTAATCGTTCGTACATATTATCTTCCTAGATAGATGGTTAAAATGGACATATCAGCAGGGGAAACGCCGCTTATGCGGGATGCTTGCCCTAAGGTAGCTGGCTTGATACGGTTGAGTTTTTGCCGTCCCTCTGCCGATAGTGCCTTAATACCCGCATAATCCATATGATTAGGAATCGAGAGGTTTTCTAAATGGTTCATCTTTTCGACCATCAATCGTTCTTTTTCAATATAGGAATGGTATTTGATTTGAATTTCAGCTTGTTCCAAGGTGGTTTTAGGGTAGCTGTTTAACGTTTCTTTTATGGGTGACGGGCTAATTCCTATCAATTCTTTTATTCCTAAATGAGGGCGTTTAATGAGTTTGGCTGCGGTGGTGTTTTCTTTGATGGTTGCCGTTTGAAGTGCTTCTAATTGGGGGTTTATGGAGTCCGGAGGAAAGCGTAATTTCTCTAGTTCGTTGATTAACTCCCTTGTTTTCGTTTCTTTTTCCTTCATCAAATTAAATGATTTCTCTGTTGCCAGGCCTTGTTCGTAACCCAGGGTTGTCAGACGCAAATCAGCATTATCCTGTCTGAGTAATAAGCGGTATTCTGCCCGGGAGGTAAACATGCGATAAGGCTCTTCTGTTCCTTTATTTATTAAGTCATCGATCAAAACACCTATATAGGCTTCGGATCGTTTAAGCACCAAACCCTCTTTTTCGTGAACGGTGTTATGTGCATTCATACCGGCAATCAATCCCTGAGAGGCTGCTTCCTCATATCCAGTTGTACCATTTATTTGACCAGCAAAAAACAGGTTGGCAACTAATTTGGTTTCGAGGGTTTGCTTTAATTGGGTAGGTGGGAAGAAGTCGTATTCGATCGCATATCCAGGTCGGAACATTTTTGCTTGTTCAAATCCTTGTATCTTTCTTAGGGCCTTGTATTGGATGTCCTCTGGTAAGGAGGTGGAAAAACCATTTACATATATTTCTACGGTATTCCACCCTTCTGGTTCAACAAAAATCTGATGCCTGTCCCTTTCAGCAAAGCGGTTAATTTTATCTTCTATGCTTGGGCAATACCTGGGACCCAGGCCTTGAATTCTCCCATTAAACATAGGGGATCGATCAAAACCGGTTTCCAGTGCTTGGTGAACTTCCTTATTGGTATAGGTGATCCAACAGTTTCGTTGTGAGGAAGGAGGCGCGGTATCAGGAGAATAGGAGAATTTTTCAGGAAATTCGTCACCCTCCTGAACTTCCATTAGCTCATAATTTAAACTTCGTCCGTCGACTCGTGGGGGTGTTCCGGTTTTCATTCTGCCGGACTCGAAACCAAGGGCCGTCAATTCTTCGGTTATACCTTTAGCCGCCCGTTCTCCGGTTCTCCCCCCTCCCATCTGTTTTTCCCCGATATGGATGATCCCATTTAAGAATGTTCCATTGGTAAGGACTACGGAGCGGGATTTGATCTCTAAGCCCAAACTCGTTTTGACACCCTGGATGCGATTATCTTTTACGATCAAACCCGTAATCATTTCCTGCCAAAAATCTACTCCAGGTGTTCCCTCTAGTGCCAATCGCCATTCTTCAGCGAAACGCATTCGATCATTTTGAGATCTGGGTGACCACATGGCCGGTCCTTTTGATCGGTTTAGCATTCGGAATTGAATCATCGATTTATCCGAAATGATTCCAGACATCCCCCCTAGTGCGTCGATTTCTCTAATAATTTGCCCTTTTGCAACGCCTCCCATGGCTGGGTTACAAGACATTTGGGCAATGGTATTCATATTCATGGTACATAATAGTACTGATGAACCCATCTTGGCGGCAGCATGAGCCGCTTCACATCCTGCATGACCAGCTCCTACTACTATTACATCGTATGTTGGAAACATAATTTTTCTTTTGGTGTTCCACGTGGAACAGGTAAATGGTAATTCTTATGGTTTTGGTGTTCCACGTGGAACACTTAAACCCTGAAATAATTGTAATGCTTCGGTTTCTTCCTTACGCATTTGGGTTTTTTCTTCAGGCGAACCATCCTTACGTCCGCACAAATGCAAAACACCATGAATCATCACCCTTAATAATTCGGTCTGGTAATCGGAATCCTGTTGAGAGGCATTTTCCTTTACCCTGTCAGTACTAATGAAAATATCAGCTTCAATTTCTCCTATTGTTTCTGATTGATCAAAGGTGATGATATCGGTGTAGGTATCGTGGTTCAGGTACGTGATGTTAATGGTAAGCAAGTAGGGGTCTGTGCAAAAGATATAATTCAGAGACTGGACACGAAATCCCTTCTTTATCGCAGTTTCTTGTATCCATCTCTTTACGATTCTTTTTCGCTTGAGTTTTGCTTGCGTTTCTTCTTCAAAGAAATAGATGGCCATGTCAATTCATGTAAAAAGTAAGGGTGATTCTACTTCCCTGGTTCTCAAATTGAATTTCATCACAAAGGTGCTTCATTATAAATACTCCTCTCCCACCCGATTTTTCTAGGTTTTCAGGAGAAGTGGGATCATTTAAATGTTGGTAATCGTATCCTTCCCCTTCGTCCTCGATAATGAACTTTATCTGATCGTCTAAAAAACGTAGTTCCAACCGGACCGTTTTTTTCTTATCCTCCCTGTTGCCATGCATAATGGCATTGCTGACGCATTCCGTTACCGAAATCATGATATTGCCGTATATGTCATCGTTGATGTGAAACTTTTCGCGGGCATTATCAATGAAACTTTCAATGATCGTAATATTTTCAATCAAAGAAGGAATTGCTATTTTTATTGATTTCATTGATTCTTTATCCTTTAATCATGATTTTATTTAATTTGAAGCTAACTCCAACAGTATGGGGCAATGATCGGAATGATGTACGTCCGAGAGAATTTCGGCATGTGTTACACGCCTACTGATTTCCGGGCTCGTCATGTGGTAATCAATACGCCAGCCTTTATTATTAGCCCTTGCATTGGCCCGGTAACTCCACCAGGTATATTGATCTTCCGATTGATTCATCAGACGGAAGCTGTCCTCAAACCCGGTGTCGGTAAATTTATCCATCCATGCCCGCTCATCTGGCAAGAAACCGGAGGTGTTCTTGTTGGCTACCGGATTGTGAATATCGATTGCTTTGTGACAAATATTGTAATCACCACTTACGATTAAGTTTGGTAGCTCCCGGAGTAAATCTTGACTGTACCCATAAATATCATCCAGAAAACGGTACTTGAAATCCTGACGGATGTCTCCTGTAGTACCTGAGGGAAAATAGGCACTGATAAATGAGAAGTCACCGTAATCCGCCCGGATGATTCGTCCCTCATCATCGTACGCATCCACGCCCATGCCATAGGTTACCTGATCCGGAGTTTGTTTGGTCAAGATGGCAACACCGCTGTATCCTTTCTTTACGGCCGGATACCAGTAGACTTCATAGCCAAGGTCTTTGAAAAGAGAGGTGTCGATCTGGTTTTCCAGGGATTTAATTTCCTGAAGACCGATAATATCCGGATTGTTAGCCTTGAGCCATTCCAGAAACCCTTTTTTTAAAGCTGCCCGAATGCCGTTCACATTGTAGGAAACTATTTTCATTGTATATCTATTTCAAATTCCGCTTCAAAATACTCCAAAACATGTAGTTTTAACATCTTTTCCTGTTCTGTACTGTCCAAGTGGGGCAAGGATTTTTCTAGTTTCCAATGGGGCCATCCATCCTGGTCAATAAAATCCAGAGAATAAAAGCCGGATAAACTTAGCACTTTGCATGTGGCTATATGCATCAAATCCTGCTTCTCCTCTTTGGAAAAATGCATGGGTCCTTTGCCCAATTCATGAACACCGATGATAAACAATACGGCATTCATGTCTGTAGGTTTTTTTCCGAGGAGCTGTTGTAATCCTTCTAATAATTTGCCCCATCTTTTTTCCAGATCGAGGTCCTTTTTGACTAATGCCATGATTCGTTAATTTTCTTGGTTTTGCACTTGTTGCTGCAAAACCTTTTATTCACTGTGAATTTTAGGTAAATTCATTTCCAGTAAGCACTTACAAATATAACAGGTAAAACGGCTCAACAATTATTAACAACCCATTTTAGGTATGCGTTTCAATTATTGGCAGGATTTTCTCTCCTTGGTTTTTCCTGAAACCTGTTGCCTGTGTAAACGAAGCCTATTTCCCTTTGAAGATCAGCTATGTAAAATCTGTATTTCCCGATTACCAGTAACGGATTATCATTTGATCCCGGAACACAATGATCTTAAAACCAAGGTTCTTGGATTAGCTCCAGCCGATAAGGTATTGGCCTATTTGCGGTTTTCGAAAAGTGGAATGAGTCAACAATTACTTCATCAGATAAAGTATAAGAATAAGCCTGCTCTTGCGAGGCTTTTAGGGCAAATGTATGGTCGTTTATTGAAGGAGCACGGTTATGAGGAAGCCTGGGACCTGATTGTACCGGTTCCCCTGCACGGTAAAAAATACAGGCTGAGAGGATACAATCAGAGCGAGGAACTGGCAAAGGGCCTCGCATCAGAGTTAGAGGTTACCCTGGCCAACCTGATGGTAAGACTGGTTCCTACCCAAAGTCAAACAAATAAAAGCAGGATGGAACGCTGGAATAACGTCAGCGATGTTTTTGATGTTATCGATCCTGAGCAGGTGAAAAACAAGAAAATTGTAATCATTGACGATGTAATGACCACTGGTGCCACCTTGGCCGCTTGTGCCCAGACTCTACAGGCTTGCCAGCCCAAACGAATAGACCTGTTGGTTTTAGCCGCAGGTAAATAGCGCTTTAACCAAAAATTTCATTTAAGATTCCCGCCAGGCGAATGCCTCCTGCCAGTAAACGCTCTTCTATGATCGGAAAGGTCTGGTATCCGTATTCGTAAGATAGCCGGTTGTTCTCGGGCAAATTGTAGATGATCGGGCGCAATCCTACTGCTTCCTGTAGCCATTTTTCCAGGGGCTCACGTTGATATTTTCGAATTAGAGACTTATCGGCGCGTCTGTTCAGGTGTTCGGCCAGTTCTGTATAGCTTAGGTTTTTTCCTTCAATGATTTGGGTATCCCAAACGGCATGTAGATTCGTACTTTGATTGAAATAAAACACCTTAACGTCGTTTCCTCCCCGATCTTCTCCCGTGCCCACATGCAGGGGTTGATGTAAATCACCCACCAAATGAACGAGCATTTTAAGATAAATCGCTTTTGTCTCAGCATCCAGGTTTCCGTTGCGAAGGGCTGCGATGATCATGTTGGTTTTGCTGAAAGCATCTCCCCCTTCTTCCTGAATATCCGGGTCGTAGCCCTCTCCGGTTTTGATCGTGAGATAATGCCAGGGGTTTAGGTACCGGTATTCAGGATCGGATTTTATTTCATCCATCCAGTTGGCGGACATGGCAAGGGACTCGGAACCAAGAATTCGTTTTATAGCCTTTGCCGCCTTTTTATTGAGGTGCCAGCTAGCAATCTGCCCGACTACTCTGTGACCGTTTTGACCCCAACCAAAGCTGTTCAATACAATTCCTATTGCCAATAGGAGGGAAAAACCTGTTTTTTTCATTTTTCAGTGAGAGATAAAAATTAACGGAACTGTAATTCCTCAAGTGCCAGCCAGGCCATTAAGCCAGTGCTTAGCCCCAGGGCATCCTCATCTATATCAAAGGTTGGGGTATGCACACCAGAAACGATGCCCCTGGCATCATTCCGGGTACCAAGTCGGTAAAAACATCCATCCATTTCCTGGGTGTAGTAGGAAAAATCCTCTGCCGCCATCCAGATATCCAAGTCCACCACGTTTTCATCACCCAGATAGGCTTTTGCTGCCTGAATACATCTCTCTGTAAGTAGGGGTTCGTTTTTAAGAAAAGGATACCCTTTGCGAACTTCAAAATCAACCGATCCACCCATCCCTTCCGCGATTCCTTTCGCTATCCGGATCATTTGTTCATGTGCTTTTTTCCTCCAATCTTCATCCAAGGTACGAAAGGTACCTTCGATCCTTACCTCATCCGGGATGACATTGGTAGCCCCATCGGCCTGAACTTTCCCAAAAGAAAGTACCGAAGGCGTTTTGGGATCTGCCTTTCTGCTTACCACCTGTTGCAGGGCCACCAGTATATGCGCACTGATCAGCACCGGGTCCACCAAGGATTCGGGCATGGCGCCGTGGCCCCCTTTTCCTTTTACAGTTAAGTACAGCTCGTCAGCACTTGCCATATACATACCTTTGCGAAAACCGACTTTTCCCACTGGAATTAAAGGCATGACGTGCTGTCCCATGATGGCCGAAGGACGGGGGTTGTCAAGGGCATTATCATCAATCATCATCGAGGCTCCTCCGGGAACTTTTTCTTCTCCCGGTTGGAACAATAATTTGATGGTTCCTTCAAAATCATCTTTAACTCCGTTTAAGATACGTGCCGTTCCGAGCAGTGAGGAAGTGTGTACATCATGTCCACAAGCGTGCATCACCCCGGGATTGGTAGACTTATAAGGGACGTCATTTGCCTCGGTAATTGGCAAGGCATCCATATCTGCTCTCAGGGAAATGATCTTTTTGGAAGGGTTTTTACCTTCAATCAGCGCTACCAAGCCGGTGTTTGCTTTGGGTTCAATTTTATCGATACCCATGGAGCGTAACTTTTCTTCTACAAAAGCCACGGTATTTTTCTCTTGAAACGACAGTTCCGGATGGGCATGTAAGTGCCTTCTCAGGTTGATTGTGTCCTCCTTATAAGCGGTCGCTAGTTTTTGAATCTTATCTTTCAGCATTTTCTATTTTTTCTTCTTCTTTTCGCTGCTGGTCCTGATCTTTCAGAAAACGATCAGAAATAATGCGGGCATCCGGAAAAAGGGATTTCAATTTTTCGTAAGTAGCAAGGGCTTCAATTTTGTTGATGTACCGGCCTACTTTTACCAGGTATCGGGGTTGTTCGTATTCCATATAGGTTTGGATATCCGGAAACTCAGAGTAGACTTCATTTCGTAATTCGAAGGCAATATCCCTACCTACTCCACTGTAAATGAGAATGGTGAACCCATTCAGGAACCTTTCTTTGTCATTTTCCCTGATGATTTGATCGATTCTTTGGCTTAATTCCTGATCAATAGGCACGGCATCGATTTCGGATTCAAACTCCGAATCTTCAGGATCCGGCAAGGGCTCAAATTGAATTCGGGTGCTTTGAAGGTCTTCCGAATAGTTGGAATACATTTCTGCGCTTCCTCCGCTTTTTCGAATATTGATTATCCCGCAACTGCTGAATAGCACTAGGCTTACTACGATGAGAATACTCTTTTTTCCGGCCATGAAGATGGGTTTTAATTTTCTATAATCACGCATTTTGCATCCGAAAGATCCTGTTCCACACTTTTGTATTTCACATCTTTTCGGACCTTTCCGTCTACATATTTTACGCTTACTTTGTCATTTCTACCGTAGGTTTTTTCGGATTTTCTAGGCTTAACCGGTTCCCGGGATGGACGTGCCCTGCTGTTTGCCAGTGCGGCGCGTTGGCCGGAAGCATTTCCCAGACTGTTGCCTGCCTCCTCTTTAGAAGCCGTTACGGCCGGTTCAGCTTTTCGCTGTGATTGTGCGGCCTTCACCTGATCGGGGTCCTGCTTGGGCAAATCGGATTTGGAAATAAACGATACAATATCATCGTTCAGCTTGCCAAGAAACCGTTTAAACATTTCAAAAGCTTCAAATTTGTAGATAAGCAAAGGATCTTTTTGCTCGTACACTGCATTTTGGACCGACTGTTTCAGGTCATCCATGTCGCGCAGGTGTTCCTTCCAGTTTTGATCTATGATGGCCAGGGTAACCGTTTTTTCTATGGCCCGGATTAGCTCCCTTCCCTCATTCTGCAGGGTGGATTCCAGATTGATGACCACCCCAATTTGCTTGATGCCATCTGATATGGGTACCATAATTTCCTTTACGGTTGCCCCACGGTTTTTGTGAACATCCCGAAGTATGGGCATGGCCCTTTCCAAAATGCTTTGGTTTTTCTTCGTGTAGTTTTCGTACGCCGCATTGAAAAGGGTTCGAGTTAATGTAGTAAGGTCTTTATCCTTTAAATCCGATTCAGAAAATTGATAATCAATTCCCAGGGAACTGAAAATATTCATACGAAGGTTTTCCAGGTCTTCGGTGGATTTGGCCATTTCTATCAGGTCTTCGGATACATCGTACATGATGTTCAGGATATCCAGTTCCAGACGATCTCCGATCAAGGCATTTTTCCTTCTGCGGTATACGACTTCCCGCTGACTGTTCATGACATCATCGTACTCCAGTAGTCGCTTTCTTACGCCAAAGTTATTTTCCTCTACTTTCCGTTGTGCCCTTTCGATGGACTTGGTAATCATGGAATGCTGAATAACCTCTCCTTCTTCCAGACCCATACGATCCATTAGTTTAGCGATCCGTTCGGAACCAAACAGCCGCATCAGGTTGTCTTCCAGTGAAACAAAAAACTGGGTAGAGCCCGGATCTCCCTGTCGACCTGATCTACCCCGTAGCTGCCGATCCACCCGTCTGGATTCGTGTCTTTCGGTACCTACAATGGCCAATCCCCCAGCACTTTTGGATTCCGGAGTTAATTTAATGTCGGTACCCCTACCCGCCATATTGGTCGCAATGGTCACGGTTTTTGGCTTTCCAGCCTCCGCTACCACATCTGCTTCCCGGGCGTGTTGCTTAGCATTCAATACCTGGTGTTTGATTTTCCGGATGGTCAACATCCGGCTAAGTAACTCGGAAATTTCTACGGAAGTCGTACCTACCAATACAGGCCTGTTAGCATCGGTCAACTCATTGATTTCATCCACTACCGCATTGAATTTTTCCCTTACGGTTTTATAAACCTTGTCTTCACGGTCTTTTCGTTGAATGGGTTTATTGGTGGGTATGACGATTACATCCAGCTTGTAGATTTCCCAAAACTCTCCGGCTTCGGTTTCGGCAGTACCGGTCATTCCTGAAAGTTTGTGGTACATCCGGAAATAATTCTGAAGGGTAATGGTGGCGTAGGTTTGGGTGGCATCTTCCACCTTTACATTTTCCTTGGCTTCAATGGCTTGGTGAAGTCCATCCGAGTATCGACGTCCTTCCATGACACGGCCCGTTTGCTCGTCAACGATCTTTACTTTTCCGTCTACCAGAATGTATTCCGTGTCTTTTTCAAACATGCAATAGGCTTTCAGGAGCTGGTTAACGGTATGAATGCGTTGTGCTTTAATCCCGTAGTCTTTAATAAGCTCCTCTTTTCGAACCAGCTTTTCCCGGTCATCAATCGCTTCGTCTTTTTCCAAATCCGCTATTTCGCTACCAATATCCGGTAAAATAAAAAAGCTGGCGTTTTCATTCTTTTTGGTAATGACTTCAATGCCATTGTCGGTTAGGTCTACGGTATTTGATTTCTCATCAATAGTAAACAATAAGGGCTCATCCGCTTCAGGCATGTTTCGCTTGTTATCCTGCAGGTAGAAATTTTCTGTTTTCTGCAAGATTACTCTAATTCCCGGTTCTGAAAGGTACTTGATCAATGGCTTGTATTTGGGAAGGCCCCGGAACGCACGGAATAATGCGAGGCCTCCTTCCTTTTCCTTGCCGTCCTTGATCAGCTTTTTGGCTTCGGAGAGGTACGTTTGAACTAATTTTCGCTGTTCATCCACCATGGTAGAAACCCGTGGCTTCATGTCATAAAACTCATGTTCATCTCCTCTGGGAATCGGACCGGAAATGATCAATGGTGTCCGTGCATCATCAATCAATACGGAATCTACCTCATCAATCATCGCAAAATGGTGCTTACCCTGAACCAGGTCTTTGGCATCACGGGCCATATTGTCTCTGAGGTAATCAAATCCGAATTCGTTGTTGGTTCCATAGACGATATCACACTGATAAGCTTTCTTTCTGCCTTCAGAATTAGGCGAATATTTATCGATGCAGTTGACCGTCAATCCGTGAAACTCAAATAAGGGGGCGTTCCATTCGGAATCCCGTTTTGCGAGGTAGTCGTTTACCGTAACGATATGGACACCCCTTCCTGCGAGCGCATTGAGATAGGCGGGCAAGGTGGAAACCAGTGTTTTACCCTCACCCGTGGCCATTTCTGCAATGTTTCCCCGATGAAGGGCTACCCCACCCAAAAGTTGTACATCGTAATGCAACATGTCCCAGGTCACTTCGACACCGGCGGCTGACCAGCGGTTGTGCCAAATGGCCTGATCCCCTTCTATATCCACGTAGGATTTAGCAGCAGCCATCTCCCGGTCTTCTTCTGTTGCCGTTACTTTTAGCTGTTCGTTTTCTTTTAAGCGTCGGGCCGTTTCTTTGATTACTGCAAAGGCTCTGGGAAGTACTTTTTCCAGACTCACCTCCAGAGCCTCATCTCGTTCTTTCTCTACCCGGTCAATATCGTTAAATAAGGCATCTTTGGCCTGAACCTGATCAGGACTCAGCGAGTCAATTTCTTTTCTTAGTTGGGCGATGCGTTCATCAAATTCTTTTAAGTCTTCGTTAATGACGCTCCGGATGGCTTTGGTTTCATTTCTCAGTTCATCGTCCGAAATCGTTGCCAGTTTATCGTAGGCGGCATTTATCAGGCCAACTGCCGGGCTTAAGCTCTTGATATCCCGGTCTGATTTCGTACCAAAAACCTTCGCTAACCCTTTTGCTATTGCTTCTATCATATATGTTACTGCTTTATCACTGTCTTAAATTTACCTTATCTCCGACCATTTCGGCAATAGAAATTTTCCCGGAAAATACCTGCTTGGCAGGGCCTGCCAAAATGATGTTTTCAAAGCTGCCACTTTGGCTTTTAACAAAAGTAACTTCCAGGTTTCCTCCTAGAGTTCCTATTTTTACTTCGTTCGGACCCTCCTGAGAACC
Organism: Cyclobacterium salsum; assembly: GCF_010119245.1. GTDB lineage: Bacteria > Bacteroidota > Bacteroidia > Cytophagales > Cyclobacteriaceae > Cyclobacterium > Cyclobacterium salsum. The sequence continues at coordinate 156,281 of NZ_WNKG01000007.1, read as the reverse complement.
GTAAACCAATGCACAGGCGGTGACTCCCGTGCCACAAGAAAGGGTTTCGTCTTCCACACCCCTTTCAAAGGTCCTTACCTCAATGTGATTTTTGTCCAGGGCTTTTACGAAATTTACATTGGTACCTTCTGGATAGGTGTCTTTGTCGTGGCGGATTTTTCGTCCCGTTCCCACCACGTCGTAGTTTTCCAGCTCCTCCACAAACCGGACGTGATGCGGGGAGCCGGTGTTCACAAAATAATCGTTTCCTGCACCCTGAATCCTATTCACCTTTCCCATTTCCAATGCTACCCAATCACCGCTGATCTCGGCCCGATGAGCACCATCAATGGCCAGGAAGTGGGCATTTTCTCGAATCATTCCCAAAAACCTGGCGAATGCTACGGCGCATCTTGCACCATTGCCACACATACTTTGAGAACCATCCGCATTGTAATAGATCATTTCAAAGTCATAGCCTTCTTTCTCTTTCAAGAGGATTAGCCCATCAGCTCCAATTCCAAATTTTCTATGGCAGAGGTTTTTAATCGTTGGAATCGGATCCTTTCCCAGAGAATGTTCGCGTCCATCGACCATGATGAAATCATTACCGGTTCCCTGATATTTATAAAATGTTATATTCATTTGAATTTTAACCAGTTAGACCTGCAGGGGAATGCGAATAGACCACTTTCCATAATGGGATTTGCGCTTTTAGCGTATCAAAAACCTCACCAATACCTGAAGCAATTACAAAAATAATCATCTTGTTCGAAATTACGGGCTTATATTCAATTTACTATGGCAATTACCGGGCAAACTCCGACAATAGCTGGTTCCCATCTTTTAATATCGGTAACCTATAGTAGTAAATACGGGAGGCATCGGGTCCGGTTGTACTGTCTAAACAAATCCTAAATAGTTTTAAAAGAGCTTGCTTCCTAACCTGGCGCTCTTTTTATTTGATAGGAATTACCCTATTTTACCTTATGAAAGATCCCCAAAGCTTATCTTCCGTTGCCCGCTTTCACCAGACATTTAAGCATCCGGTCCTACAGAGTCCTGCCATCCCATCCCCATCCCGCTGTCAATTACGCCTTTCCTTGATTACTGAGGAACTGCAAGAACTGGAAGAAGCGATCGAAAAGCAGGATTTGGTGGAAGTAGCCGATGCACTATGTGATATTCAGTACGTGCTTTCCGGAGCGATATTGGAATTTGGGCTGGCAGAAAAATTTCATGCCTTGTTTGAGGAGGTGCAGCGATCCAATATGAGCAAGGCTTGTAAAAACGAAAAGGAGGCAAAAGAAACAGTTAGCTATTATAAAAACAACGGAACGGATTGCTACTATGTGCCCGTTGACGATGTCTTTTTGGTCTACAGGTCAAGTGATAATAAGACCTTGAAATCCATTCATTATTCCCCCGCCGATTTGGCCTCCATCCTTCAAAACTCCTGATACCATGCGATATTCACTTGTATTGATTGCTTTGGCCCTGATTTTTCATTCTTCAGCTCAGGCTCAGAATAGTGCCCGGAATAATGGGATTTCCCTGGGTGTTTTGAATCCGGGAAAATGGAATGCCATCACCGACGTACCCGGTGTGTCCGTGGGACAGGTTACCCTGGTAGAAGGGGCAGATATCCGAACCGGAGTTACCGCCATATTGCCCCATCCGGGCAATTTATTCCAACAGAAAGTTCCGGCAGCCGTTTACGTGGGCAATGGATTTGGCAAATTGGCCGGTAGTACCCAGGTCCAGGAATTGGGAAACCTGGAATCTCCGATTATATTGACTAACACCTTGAGTGTGGCCGCTGGTATGGAGGGAATATTGGATTACATGCTGTTTTTGGAAGGCAATGAAGAAGTGGGCTCGCTCAATGCCGTGGTAGGAGAAACAAACGATGGCTATCTTAATGATATCAGAGGCAGGCATGTGAAGCGGGAACACGTGACAGAGGCAATAAAGAAAGCAAAAACCGGCCCGGTAAAAGAGGGAAATGTGGGTGCTGGTACCGGTACAATCTGTTTTGGATTTAAAGGCGGTATTGGTACCGCTTCCCGAAAGCTCCCGGAAAATCTGGGTGGCTATACGATCGGGGTACTGGTGCAAAGTAATTTTGGAGGTGTTTTACAAATCGGAGGGCAGCCTGTAGGTAAAATCCTGGGACAATATAGCTTTAAAAACCAACTGGAATCTGCCGATGGATCCTGCATGATTGTAGTGGCTACCGATGCACCCGTCGATGCTCGAAACCTGGAACGTATGGCAAAGAGAGCCATGATGGGCCTGGCCCGAACCGGAGGGATTGCCTCCAATGGCAGCGGGGATTATGTAGTCGCTTTCAGTACTTCAAAAGAATTGATAGCATCCCCCTTGAACGTAGCAGCCTTGGATAACAATGCGATTACCCCCTTGTTTTTAGCGGCCATCGAAGCGACGGAGGAAGCCATTATCAATTCCCTGTTTGCAGCCGAGGACATGAAGGGCAAAAATGGGAGGCAGGTGAAGGCACTGCCTAAAGAAAAGGTGAAGGAATTATTTTCTGAATAGGTACTTTCCTTCTGTATACCAGGAATTAGCGAAAGTTTTATTTTATTAGGTAAATCAGTTTCCGTTCAATTTTTCTTTGTATACTTGAAAGCGAGAACGAGAATTGGATTTCAGGTGGCTGATACACAAAAATTTCAAAAGAAAGTTTGGCGAAAATTGTACGCCATCGGCTTGCTGTGGATGGTATTTCAGGCCTCGTCTGCCCCTGCTCAGGTGCTACAACCTTTTTTTCCCCGGTCCTCTCCCAATGGTCCCAGCACCAATATTTATAATATTAACGGAGATTTTACCATTCTTGGAAACACAAACCTGACCCTGGAGAATTACAGTCTGAATTTTCAGAATAATTACCCAATGGTGTATGTGGATGAGGATAACGACCCGGAAACCTTTAATTCCTCCGCTGCAACCCTTGTTTTCTCTAATGAGAACGGGGCGGATCCTGCCTGTACTGAGGTACTGTTTGCGGGTCTTTACTGGACAGGGCGTTCTTCGGAAGACATGGAATTTAACGTAACCAAATCAGGAATTACCAAAAACTTAGATAAAAAACAGATCAGCATAAAAGGGCCAGGACAAACGGAGTATACGACGGTGCAAGCCCAAAATGACGAAATCTGGTTTCCGGAATCGTATCTGGAACAGGACGGTTTGTTTGTCGGTTACGCGGATGTAACCGATATGGTAAAATCTGCAGGCTCGGGAGAGTATTGGATAGCAGATTTGGCATTACAGGAAGGAACGGGTGGATCAATCGGCTTTTACGGCGGCTGGGGAATGGTAGTAGTCTACGAAAATGCCTTGATGGAAGCCAGGGATGTGGTCGTGTTTGATGGTTTTGCTTATGTAGAATCTTATCTAAACCAAAACAATATTCTTGATCTACAGGGATTTTCCGCAGTGGAATCCGGACCAGTGAATGTGAAATTGGGGGTAATGGCCGCTGAGGGCGAAAGAGGCGGTACAGGAGATTATTTTGAAATCGAAGAAGGAGTAAATTCCGGGGAATTTGTACGCCTTCAACACGATAGTAACGACACCTTTAATTTTTTCAATAGCAGTATTTTTACGGGGGGAAATCCCCGGAAACCGGAATTGATCAATAATACAGGCATGGACCTGTCCGTTTTTCAAATTCCAAATGAGGACAATCGCATCATTGCCAATGGACAAACCCAAACCCGTTTTAATTATGCATCTGTCATTGATACTTACGCCATCTTTAATATTACTTTTTCGATAAATGCCCGGCAGACAAAATTGGAGGCCATTCAGCAGTTTACCGGAGAAAACCCGCAGGTGGATGAGGTTTATGAGGTGACAGGTAGGGAGCTTTTACCATTTAGGGTTGAGATCCGCAATAAGGGGCAGGAGGCGATCAAAGATGCCAGAGTGGAAATTCCCCTGCCGCCATCCGTTGATTTTGAACAAGTAAACGAAATTTGGTGGGATGGCAACCCCATGCCGGGTGGAATAAATTATGAAGCTTCCCTAGGTCCGGGGGGAACCCTGGTTTGGGAGATCGGGGATGTGCCCGTTTCGGCAGACCCGGATGATTTGATCGGTTTCGTGGAGTATACGTTAATAGCCCCTGATAACTGCGCTGGTCCCGACGGATTTCAATGTACAAGCAATTTTGACCTCTCCGGAGAAGTAACCGGGAAAAATGCCAGTACCGATATCGCTTTTTCCAGCCCCGTGATTCAGGGCTTTGCCAGCGACGGGACATGTAGCCTCAACCCCCTGTCAGACCCGATTTATTTTGACGTCATAGTGGACGAAGGTTCTTGTCCGGATGTCGGAGAACCGCTTGCCATTCAACTCTGCAACGTGGAGGAAGATGCAATTGATGTATCTGAGCTAGTGGGATATTTCCCGGATGGTGCCCGATTTTACGATACGTTTCCAGTAGAAGATGCCGCTGTCGAATACACTGCTGCCAACCCGTTTCCTAAATCAGAGGAGCTTCGCTCATTCGTCGCGGTATTGGGCGATGAGTCAGCTTGTTTTCGACCCTTTACATTGGTACATCAAACCATGGAAGCCATAGTTTCGGTGACTTCTGATTATGGAGGATTTCCTATTTCCTGTTTTGGAGCATCCGATGGCGCGGTTTCAGTGCAAGTGGAAGGCGGGACGGCACCCTATACCTACCAATGGGATAATACCGCCGATAGCACTACACCCAGTCTGGAAAACCTTTCTCCGGGAACTTATACCGTCATGATTACCGACAGTCAGAATTGTACCACAAGTGGTTCCGTGACACTGGAGCAACCGGAACAGGTAGAAATCCTTCTGGATACGGAGGCTTCCAATCTGGATTTGGGATGTGATCCGGCAAACGAGGCATGGATAGTGGTTGAAATTCAGGGTGGAACCGCTCCCGTTAGCGCAGACCTTTATCTTGTTGGTGGGGATGGTTCGGAAGTAAGGATCAGTAACCGGGATTTTGAGATGGACAGGGATATTCGCTTCGGGGATTTGGAATCAGGGAGTTACCTGATTCGGGCTATGGATACCAATGCTTGCTTACAAGAACGTTCTTTTGAGGTAGCAGGGGTGGAAACGCTTTCCTATGCCTCGGAGGTTACGCCTGTGCAAAGCTGCCAAAATCCGGAAACGGCATCCATCGCTATCCTACCGGATGGAGATCCGGCCTTGCTTACCTATGCCTGGTCTAACGGAGCCACCACACCGACCCTTGAGAATATTGGGCCCGGATCCTATTCCGTAGTCATTTCCAATGGTTCCGGGTGCAGTCGGGAAGAAACGTTTACCATTGCGTCTCCGGAGCCTCCGGAATTCACGATCGCTTCCTCTACGGAGGTGATTTGCGGTGAGCCGGGGTTAGAAACCACCTTTTTGGTGATTTTGGAGGAGGAAGCGGATGCCGTGGAAATTCAATGGACAGGAGGGGAAGTAGCGGATGATGGATTCACCATGGTCAGCGTCATACCGGGAACCTATTCGGTTACCGTTCAGGATGAAATAGGCTGTTCCTCCAGTCAGGAAGTGGAAGTGCTTCCCTATGTGCTGGATGCCAGTTTTGACTTTTCGGGTCCCGGAAACCCATCCGCCGCGGAATTTTTTATAGGAGATCCAATTGAGTTTGAGGCTGGGTTTACCGGGAACGTAACGGCATTTTTATGGGACTTTGGGGACGGTAACCAGAGCACAGCTGCCAGCCCCACGCATCAATACCGGCAAAAAGGCACTTTTACGGTGAGTCTGGAGCTGGTTGATGGGAATGGCTGTACCGCACGGTTTATACAGGAGATTTCTATTTTGGCTTTTGAGATTCGCATGCCCGATGGATTCACTCCCGATGCTTCCGATGGTAGTAACACCCATTACTTCCCCGTTTTCGCTAAAATAGAAGGACTTGAATTCTGGATTTTTAATAAATGGGGAGAAGTGATTTTTTATACTTCAGACGAACAGTCCGAGGGATGGAACGGATATTACCAGGGCAAGGCGGCTCCGGCAGGTAGCTACGTATACCGGCTTTCCTATACGGCACCGGATGGCAGCCAGGAGACGAAATCGGGATCGTTTTTGCTGGTGCGGTAAGGAATTTTGTAACCATTCGGTTCTAGTTAGACCTTCATCGAGAGTTTATACAAATGGAAAGGAAAGCGTACTGATCATGAAGAGATCATTGAACCCTGAAATTATCATTTCTGAAAGTTTTTCAAAGTGAGCGATTAATGGCAAAGAATAAGAAAATAACGATTGAAGGAGCAGAAATCACAGTCTTATCTCAGGATGCAGACGACTACATTTCCCTGACGGATATGGCTAGAACTCAGTTGCAGGATGTAGTCATCATAAAGTGGTTAAGCCTGAAGAGCACGATTGAATATCTTGGGGAATGGGAGTCACTCTACAACCCGGATTTTAATTATACCGAATTCGGTACAATTAAAAATGCAATCAGGATAAATTCTGGTGATTTAATTTTTAAATGATGGCAAAAAATAAACTTATAAAAGTAAAGGGGAAGGAAATCACCCTTTTTTTTGTACAAAAGCGGATGACTACATTTCGCTTACTGATATGGCCCGGTACCGGGATGCTGAACGCACCAACTATATTATCCAAAACTGGATGAGAACCCGAAGCGCCATTGAGTTTTGTGGACTTTGGGAACAATTGAACAATCCCGACTTTAAAAGCATCGAATTCGATGCTTTTAAAAATCAATCAGGTGCCAACAGCTTTGCCCTTACTCCTCAAAAATGGATAGAGGCTACCCATGCCATCGGAATCATTTCCAAGTCAGGCCGGTATGGTGGCACTTTTGCTCACCGGGATATCGCTTTCGAATTTGCCACCTGGATCAGTGCCGAATTCAAGTTTTATCTAATCAATGAATTCCAGCGGCTCAAAGAAGAGGAAAGCGATCGACTTAAACTCGAATGGAACTTTCAACGCACACTGGCCAAAGTAAATTACCATATCCACACAGATGCTATCAAAGAAAACCTGATTCCTGAAAAACTCTCAAAACAGCAGGTTTCCTTCATCTATGCCAATGAAGCAGATGTATTGAATGTTGCCCTGTTTGGTAAAACGGCTAAACAATGGCGCGATCAAAACCCTGATCTAAAAGGGAATATTAGAGATTATGCCTCGCTAGAGCAATTGGTGGTGCTCTCCAACATGGAAAGCCTGCCTGTATTCGGCAGACAGGTGTCAATGCCATGCTGATCCATCAGGGGATGGAACAACCGGAACGGTTGACACAACTCAATCAAATGGCTATCACACAGATCAAATCCCTGCTGAAGCATAAAGACCAGTCGAAAAAACTGAGGTGATGATGAATAATCGGTTTTGAGTGATGGACTTTGAAATCAAAATTGATTATATTGCTGCTATAGCTATTGTAATAGGGAATTACCTTGGCTGGGATTCACCTAAATTACTTCAGAAGTTCCTATGCCTTTTTTTCATCGATAAATTGCCGCTGCACCTCGTCTTCTTCCTCTTCATTGGCATCATTTTCTTCAAAAAACCTTTTCTGGTAGAGTAGAATGATCGCCACGCCGACGAAAATGGAGGCATCCGCGATGTTAAAAATGGGCCAGAGCGCTGTATAGCTTCCCCCCATCAATGGGACCCATTCCGGAATAAAGCCTTCCCAGATATCAATGTAAAACATGTCGATTACCTGACCGTGAAACCAGGGGCTGGGGGCATCGAAGGGCGCATTTCCCAACCAAACCCCGTAAAACACACTGTCAATTAAATTTCCAACTGCTCCGCCTAAAATCATGGATATGCAGACGATGTATCCCGGGTGCGCCTTTTTTTGGATTAGGGCATACAGGTAATAGCCAATCCCAAACATGGCAATCAACCGAAAACTAGTAAGGATTAACTTTCCATATTCCGAACCCAGTTGCATGCCAAATGCCATGCCCGGATTGGTGGTATAGTGCAGTTTAAACCAATCTCCAAAAACCTTGATTTGCCCTACGGTGCCGAAATCCATACCATTATGCACCAGCATTTTTACTGCCTGGTCCAGGAGGATCACAATAAGGGTGATGCCAAAATACTTCAAATAGTTCATAGCTAAACTTTCTCTATGGTAACGGAGAGTGTGTACTCATCCATTTCCAGTACGGTTGGATTATTTAATTCGTTTTCCATTTGCAATGCTAACGCCTGGGTTTCGGTTTGGATATAGTCCGAAAAATGGTTCAATGCGCCGCTTACCAGTTGATCGGATGCGGCCGCTTTGATACGAATTTTATCCTGAACTTCCAGACCGAGATCCTTTCTCAGGTTTTGGATCCTGTTTACAAAATCCCGGGCAATTCCCTCTTCCTTCAATTCAGTAGTGAGGGTCACATCTAGTGCTACCGTCAGTCCGTTATCACTGGCTACCGACCACCCCGGAATATCCTGGGATTGTATCAATACCTCTTCCAGGGTAATGATTTCCTCAGATCCATCGAGGGCCATTGTCATCAGACCGTCTTTCTCGATACGGGCAATTTCTTGCTTACCCCATTTTTGAATCGCTTGGTTGACCAGTTTCATTTTCGGACCGAATCTTTTTCCCAAAAGGGCAAAATTGGGTTTGATACTTTTTACCAGAATACCAGAGGTATCGTCGATGTAGTCTATGGATTTGACATTAACTTCGGATTTGATCAACTCTTCCACGTGTTGGATGTAGGCTTGCGTTTCCGCTTGTAACACCGGAATGAGGATTTTCTGAAGGGGTTGCCTTACTTTCAGTTTCTCTTTTTTTCTCAGCGAATGTACCAGAGAAGAGATCTCCTGAGCCAGTTGCATGCTGTTTTCCAATTGCCCATTAATTAGTTCATCCTCCATGGTTGGCCAGTCTGTCAAGTGTACCGAAAGGGGGCTTTTATCAAGGCTTTCGGTAAGGTTTTGGTAAAGCCAATCGGCATAAAAAGGTGCCACAGGAGCCATTAACTTGGACAGCATCTCGAGGCATTCGTACAGGGTTTCGTAAGCAGCCTGCTTATCGGCATTCATGTCTCCTCTCCAAAAGCGTTTTCTGGCCAGCCGCACATACCAGTTAGACAGCTGGTCCACGGTAAAGCTCATAATGGCACGGGTGGCCGGTGTAACGTCGTAGGCTTCATACGCATCCCCGGTTTCCCGGATCAGCGATTGCAGTTTGGAAAGGATCCATCGATCCAGTTCCGGTCTGTTTTTTACTGGAATCTTCGTATCCTTCCGGTAGACAAAGTCATCCAGGTTGGCGTAAAGGGCAAAGAAATTATAGGTGTTTTGAAGCGTTCCAAAAAACCGTCTCTGTACTTCGGCCACTCCTTCCTGATTAAACTTCAGGTTATCCCAGGGGTTGGCATTGCTGAGCATGTACCAGCGCAAGGCATCGGGACCGAACTCCTTTAACGTCAAAAAGGGATCCACGGCGTTACCCAGGCGCTTGGACATTTTGTTTCCATTTTTATCCAGTACCAGCCCATTGGCGATGACATTTTTGAAAGCCACGCTGTCAAAAAGCATCACGGCCAAGGTATGGAGGGTAAAAAACCAACCCCGGGTTTGGTCAACTCCTTCTGCAATAAAATCGGCCGGGTAATTGGCCTTAAATTGAGCTTCGTTTTCAAAAGGATAATGCCACTGGGCATAAGGCATGGCTCCAGAATCAAACCAAACGTCAATCAAGTCAGCTTCACGAAATAGTTTGTCTCCATTTTCCGCCACCAATACAATATCGTCCACATAAGGGCGGTGCAAATCCGGCTCTTTCCCTTTAAAGGGGGATTCCTTCATGTAGCCTTTAGCTATGGACTGCTCGATTTCTACTTCCAATTCGGCAATCGAACCGATGCATTTGGTTTGGGTACCTTCCTCGTTTCTCCAGATAGGCAAAGGAGTACCCCAATACCGGGAGCGGCTGAGATTCCAGTCAACGAGATTTTCGAGCCAGTTGCCAAACCTGCCGGTTCCGGTGGAATCCGGCTTCCAGTTGATGGTTCGGTTATGAGCTACCAACTGATCCTTATAAGCCGTCGTTTTGATAAACCAGCTTTCCAGTGGATAGTACAAGATAGGCATGTCGGTACGCCAGCAGTGGGGATAACTGTGTTCGTATTTTTCTACCTTAAACGCCTTGTTTTCATTTTTTAATATAATGGAAATGATGACATCCGTACTTTTATAGGATTTATCATTTTCGTCATCCAGAGCATAATTTTTGACAAAAAAGTCATCTTCCCCGAGTGGCTTATGAGCCTGAATGTCGTGCTCCGCCATTTTTGCTTTCAGGTACCGGCCCACTACGGGGAGAAATTTCCCTTTCTTGTCCACTACAGGGATTTCCTGGTCCCGGTCGTCCCGGAGAAATATACCGGGAATGTTTTGCTGGGTCAGGGTTCTGAAATCGTCGGCACCAAAGGCTTTGGCCAGGTGGACAACTCCGGTACCATCTTCGGTGGTCACGTAATCCCCTGCGATGACCGAAAATGCCGGATCTGGAAGGGCCAATTCCGGTATGGGAAATAGTTGTTCGTATTTCAGTCCTAGTAAGTCCTTGCCCTTGAGCTGTTCTACGATCCGGTAAGGGATAATTTTGTCGCCAGGCTTGTAGGTTTCCAAGTCCAACTTGGAACCATCTGGGTGAAAGTAGGTCGACATCCTTTCCTTTGCAAGAATAACGGTTTGCGGTTCAAAGGTATAAGGATTGAAGGTTCGAACTTTCACATAATCCAGTTTCTCCCCTATGGCCAGGGCTGAATTAGACGGAAGGGTCCAGGGAGTGGTGGTCCAGGCAAGGATGTAGAGATTTTCTTCCCCGCGAACCTTGAATTGAGCAGTAATGGAAGTGTCCTTTACATCCCGGTAGCAACCGGGTTGGTTGAGTTCGTGTGAACTAAGACCGGTTCCTGCTGCCGGAGAATAAGGTTGGATGGTGTAGCCTTTATATAGAAGATCCTTGTCGTACAATTTCTTCAGCAGGTGCCACAAGGTTTCGACGTATTTTGCATCGAATGTAATGTACGGATCATCGAGATCTACCCAATAGCCAATTTTTTCGGTCAGATCATCCCATTCATGCTTAAAGCGCATGACGGTTTCCCGGCATTTTTGGTTGTAGGCCTCTACGGAAATTTTGCTCCCGATATCCTCTTTTGTAATTCCTAGCTCCTTCTCTACCTGGAGTTCTACGGGGAGGCCATGGGTATCCCAGCCACCTTTACGTTTGACCTGAAAACCTTTCAGCGTTTTATATCTGCAAAAGACATCTTTGATGGCTCTGGCCATCACATGGTGAATGCCCGGAGTGCCATTGGCAGATGGGGGTCCTTCGTAGAAGGTGTAGGTGGGTGCTCCCTCCCTGTTCGCAACTGATTTTTCAAAAATTTGGTGGCTTTTCCAAAAAGCCAATATATCCTCCCCTATCTTGGGATACGCTACCTGTTTATACTCCTTATATTTTTTCACTGCAAATAGAAACTATTTTCGGTTTTGGTATTCCCTCTTTTTGCTTTTCCAACACTTGACAACTGCCTCAAAAGGAGGCGTAAAGTTAATAGAAAACTAGGGTTTATGTATGGCAATTGTGTAAAAACTACTCAAGAGCTAATCTTCCACTGGATAGTAAAGATACAAACGAGTGTTCCCACAACTTAAAAAACCCGTTTAATCTGTGGATGGTGGGAGATAAGACCATTTTGAAAGGTTGGATTCCTCCAGGATCAACAGCAGCCAGTCTTTCTGTTCGTTGGGAACGGTAAACACAGCGGTCAGCTTCTCTTGTATTTCACGTTGCTCACCGTTTTCAGGATCCAGCCAATAGGCCCGTTTTTTTCTACCGCGGAGGATGCCGGACTTGATTTTGACATTTTTCCCCTGTGGACTGTAGATCAGGATCCAGTCCCTTTTTGCTGTAGAAAGGGCAATTTTTACCGGGTTCCATTTCCAGCTTATCCCTGCGATCACGGAAGGATCCGGTTTCATTTGTTGCCAGGGTAACCTTTCGAATATCTGGCGCAGGATTCCCATATGCCGGGCACCGGGCAAGGCTAAAGCTTCTTTCCAGGAAAATTGCGCACCAAATTTGGCATCGGTCTTTCCGTCGTACATTTGCCAGATTTCATTGCACCCATAGGTATGACCCGCAGCACCAGACAGCAGGTTCCAATAGGCTGCTCTGCGAACGTCTGCTGCTGATAAACGCTGAAAATGCCATTTGTTTAGCAGATTGGGTATGTTTTCGTATCCGGGTTCTCCATCGATCACCGGTCTGACTGGGTTTCTTTTTCTCGCTTTGCGGGTGAATCGGTACTCCCGGAACCCTTTTTGATGTCGGGTTTGGAAAAGGTCTAAGTCCAGCCAGGTAGATTTCCCGAAAAAGTCACTGGCCAGGTAACCTCCATTGGGATGGTAGGTCATGAGCTTATCTGGCTGAAAGCTGCGAATGCCTACTGCCATTTGCTCGACAATGGCTTCATGATCCGCGTTTTCCGGAACCCGGTCTCCGCCCATAATCCAGACAATATGCGGGAAATCCGCATAGCGCTGTCCCAAAAATTCGCCATATTTTCGGGCATTTTCCGGCGTAAAAATTTCCGGTCCAATCCCCCATTTTTTGTTAAATTTATCGCCCCATGTGGGTAGTAAGCCCAGGTACAAGCCCATCTCATGGGCCAATCGGACCACCTGATCCACATGGTTGAAATAAGCTTCGTTGGGTTTTTCCGGGTCATCGTTGTGAAGGGGGGTCTCCCCGGAAGCATTGGGGGAATGCAATCCATCCAATTCGGCAAGGATGACGGTTTGGATAATTGTGAAACCAATCGCTTTCCGGTTTTGAAAATAGAACTCGGTTTCCTCAAGGTTTAGCCGATGTAGTAGTTCCCAGGCAGTATCTCCTAACCATAGAAACGGAGCCCCATCGGATTTTTCCAGATAGCGCGCATTTTCACTTATTTTTAGCGGCTTCACGGCAAGTGTTGTATCCATTGGATACAACTTTCCATCCATCCTTTTTGGGTACCTTCTTTATTAATGGAAAGCGAGAACCCGTGCCCTCCGGTAGGGTACAAATGCATTTCCACCGGAACTTTCTTTTCCAACAATCCCTCATACATCAGCAGGCTGTGTTGCACCGGTACGGCGGTATCATCCTGAGAATGAAAAATAAACGTTGGCGGGCTGTCGGCCCTGACTTGCTTTTCGTTACTGAAATAGGTCACCCATTGTTGGTCCGGATCTTCACCAAGCAGGTTATTTCTGGAGCCGATGTGGGTGATGTGTTCCGTAAATGAAACCACGGGATAGCCCAGAATCATAAAGTCCGGTCGGCTGGATTGGTGCTCGATGGCATCCTCGTCGCCTGGATTGCCTGAATCGAAGTGGGTGCCCAGGGTGGAGGCCAGATGGCCCCCTGCTGAGAAGCCCATGATTCCAATCTGGTCCGGGTCAATTCCCCAGGCTTCTGCATGGTGCCGAACCATGCGAATGGCCCGTTGCCCGTCGGCCATGGGTACCACATGAGATTGTGTCTGCGTTTCAGTGGAAGGAAGTCGGTATTTGAGGACGATACCTGCAATTCCGTGGCTGTTTAGCCATTTGGCGATGTCCAGCCCTTCCCAATCGTAAGCCAGTACACCGTATCCGCCTCCCGGGCAAATAATAACGGCTTTGCCGGTAGCCGATCGTTTTGCCGGCAAAAACACCTGGATTTGGGGGTTTTGAACCTTACTGATTACCAGAATATCGTTTTCCTGGGTGATTTCCGTGATATCCGTTTCTTTTTGAAAAGGCACTTCTCCCGGATAAATATCCAGGGTAAGGGGAGTCGTTTGTGCCAGGGAACTACCGGTAAGCATAAGCAAAAAGGCAACTAAGGTCAGTTTATTCATGGTCCTTTGCAATGGGTTTTAGGAAAACGCTTTTAGCATCAAGGCTGCTCCATAGGCAGAACCCAGGGGAAAATCCGAAAAAACCAACTCATAGTCTTCCAACAGTTCGTTTAAAAACCGGATGAACACCTTATTATGCACAAAGCCTCCGTCAATATACACTTTTTTTGTATCCGAAGCACCTTTGGCCATCATCAACGAGGCTACCTGCATTCGGGCTAAACCAAATACCAGGTGGTGATACGCCGTCTCAAAATCGGGAAAGCCTGCAATTTCCCAATGGTTCTCGGGGAATACTTCTTTCACCAAAGGCGTTCTTGCAATGGTTTCCGGATAAAATGTGCCCTCCGTTTCACCGCTTAGTAAGGACCGCACCAGGCCTTCATTTGGAAGAATATCTTTGTAATATTTGGCTTCTTTTTGAAAATGGCCATTTATTTTTTCCAATTGCTTATCCAGTTCGTAGCCCAGAAAAAAACGGCTGGCCTTTACCGTTTTGCCGTGGATGGAAAGGAAGTTCAAACAATCGTTTTGTAATTCCGCAGTGGTTAGCTCTCTCTTTGGAAAAGGGTTGAGTGTGATGCTCCAGGTCCCTGTAGAAATCAGGACAAAGGGCTCCTTGATTTTGATCAGGTAGGAAGCCAACGCGGAGGAGCTGTCATGAATTCCCACGCCCACCTGAACTTTTTTACCACAAATTACTTTTTCGAAGCTTTGCGTAGTAGGAACCTGCCTGGGTAGGATCTTATCAATTTCTTCCTCATATACCCAGTCGTGGTAATCGCCTTTCGGAAAATCCCATAATTTGGTATGGCAGCCAATGGAAGTGGGTTCGGTAACGGGCTCTCCGGTAAATAAATACGAAATGTACTGCGGTAAATGAAGGGCGTATTTTATCTTCCGGTAGGTTTCCGGCTTTTTCTTCTTCAACCAATATAATTGCAAACCCGAATTCAACATCCCCAGGGTCGGGGATGCGGTAGTTTGATTGATGCTGGCTTCCGGGTAGCGCCCGTAAAATTCGTTGTGCAGGTCTTCCGGAAAATCCTTGAGGTAATTGTAAATCGGTGTCACGGGTTTTCCATCTTCACCAATAGAAACAAAAGAAGCCCCATAGGTAGAAAAATTCAGTGCTTTTACATCGTATTTCGGATTCCTGCACAGCTCTTCTACGGTATCCTTTGCCCATTGGGTGATTTTATCCAAATCATCGCATTCTTCTCCATCTTCATCTTTGATCGTAGGAAATTTGACATAGGTTTCATTGATCTCGTTGAGCTGTTCATCAAAGAGAAAGAATTTTTTATTGGTTTTTCCGATGTCAAAAATAGCGATTACCGGTTGGGGCATTGTATAGTCAATTTAGAATGGAAGAAATGAGCGGCTTTCATTTAGAGACCGGTGGCCTGGCTTTTGCTGCCGCGTTCGAGCACAAGCTTTTTCCGCAGGTCCAGTTTTCGATATGCCGCGACGGGTTGTAGGGCAGCACCTGCCCGAAGCCGAGCCTCGGCAATTAAAGGTCTGGCATCTGTTCGAAATGCGGCCTGAAGAATTTCCTGCGCTAAAACCGGGTCGTTATCCTCCCTGGCACTTTCCAGCGCTTCCCGATCTACCAATAATGCCTGAGCGTAAGCTAGTTGAATGGCTTCTATTGATTGTAGCAAGTCTTCCATGGGATCTTTCAGGTTATGGCTGGCATCAATCATCCAGGCAGGCGAAGGATTCGCAGACTGATTGTCCTCCATTCCCGCTACCAGCTCATTGAAGATCAAAAATAACTGATAGGGTTTCATGGCTCCGACCGTCAGGTCATCGTCCCCGAATTTGGAATCATTAAAATGAAACCCGCCCAATTTTCCCTGCATCATCAGTGTGGCGACAATTTGCTCTATATTGGTATTGGGAAGGTGGTGACCCAGGTCTACCAGGGTAAATGCCCGATCACCCAATTGAGAAGCAAGTAAATGGGAAGTGCCCCAGTCCTGAATAACCGTATGGTAAAAGTTGGGTTCAAAAGGCTTGTATTCGACAAATAGCTTCCAGTCCGTTGGCATGCCAGCGTATATTTCCTTCAGGGATTCCAAGGTTCGCTGCAAGGCTTTTCGGAAATTCATTTGACCGGGAAAAGAAGAACCATCTGCCAGCCATACGGTCAAGGACTTGGATCCGAGCATTTCCCCGTAACGAATGACTTCCAGGTTATGGTCAACGGCTTGTCGCCGAACTCGGGCATCAGTATGACAGAGCGAACCAAACTTATAGGATCGTTCCTGTTCCGGCTGATCCTGAAAGGTATTGGAATTGACCGCATCAAAGAGCAGCCCGTTTGCGGCGGCCAGCGCTTTGATTTTTTCCACATCTCCAGGTATATCCCAGGGAATGTGTAAAGAGATGGCTCCGGAGCCTGCATTTAAAGCATGCAGCGTTCCCACATCGGTTATTTTCTCTTCCAGCGAGCGGGGCTCACCGCCACCGGGAAATCTGCCGAATCGGGTGCCACCAGTACCTAGTGCCCAACTGGGAATTGCCACCTGGAATTCCTGAATTTTAGGGATTAGTTTATCTGCCTCAAGGTTTTGAGCTTTCAACCGTTGGCTTAGATACTCAAAACTCTCCCGGTGTTCCGGGAGAGCTTGATCATTGAGTAATCGGATTTGATTTTTATCTAGTTGCATACGACAGATTTATCTCACGAAAGCGGCCGCAACTCCTCCATCTACATTCAGGATGTTGCCGGTGCTTTTACTTAGATGGCCACCTACAAAAGCAAAAACGCCATTGGCAATGTCCTCTACACCGATAATTTCATTCATGATGGTTCGCTTGGCATAAAAGGCTGGAAGCTCTTCCACTGTGATGCCATAGGCTTTTGCACGGCCTTTGGCCCACTCGCCTTCCCAAATTTTGCTGCCTTCTATTACCGCGTCAGGGTTAACCACGTTGACTCGGATCTTATCTTTGCCAAGTTCAGCGGCCAATAGTCGGCTCATATGTACCTGTGCTGCTTTTGCTGTTCCGTACCCGACGTTATTAGGTCCGGAAACCAAGGCATTTTTACTGGCGATATTGATGATATCTCCTCCTTTATTCTGAGCGCGTAAGATTTCTACTCCTGCTTTTGATACCGCAAACTGGCCCTTAACCAACACATTTTGAAGAATATCCCAATCTTTTTCGGAGGTCTGTTCAATAGGTTTAGAAATGGCCAAACCGGCACAGTTTACAATGATATCGACACCCCCAAACGTAAGGCAGGCTGCACGAAGCGCTTCTTCGATGTCCTCCATTTTGGTAACATCCATAAGGGCTCCTGATCCGGTGTCTTTGTTGTAGGTATCCAGTGCCTGATCCAGGTTGTCTTTATTGATGTCCGTGATAAATACACAGGCGCCTTCTTTGGCTAGTTTGTCCGCAATGGCTTTTCCGATTCCCCCGGCTCCGCCAGTGACAAAGGCCACTTTACGGGACATGGGCTGCTCTTTGGGCATGCGCTGTAACTTGGCCTCTTCCAATAGCCAGTATTCTATATCAAAAGCTTCCTGTAGGGGCAGGGAAACGTATTCTGAAACGGCTTCGGCTCCCTTCATCACGTTAATAGCATTGGTATAAAACTCGCTTGCCACCCGGGAGGTCTGCTTATTTTTGGCATAGGAAAACATCCCTACTCCCGGCCAAAGGATGACCACCGGATTGGAATCTCTCATGGCAGGGCTGTTGGGCCGCTTGTGATCCTCGTAATACTTGGTATAATATTGCCGGTATTCTTCAAATTCCTTTTCCAGATAGGTTTTTACCTCCGACATGTCTGTCAGATCCTTGTCGGCAGGAATATCTAATACCAGCGGTCTGATCTTTGTCCGTAAAAAATGGTCGGGGCAGCTGGTTCCCAACGGGGCTAACTTTTCGAGATCATTGCTGTTGATAAATTCCAGCACCCGCTCGTCGTCGGAAAAATGCCCTACCATCCGGTTAAAACTGGAAGCAAGGCCCCTCAGATGAGGTGCAATCTTTGATGCCTGGGATTTCCTTTCTGCTTCCGGAAGGGAGGTCACTTTTTGTCCGCCGAATACGGGACGTTTCTTTCCGTAGTTTTCTTCGAGGAACTGAGAAGCTTTATCAATTACTTCCAGGCTATTAATGTAGCAGTCATAGGAAGTCTCGCCCCAGGTAAAAAGCCCGTGTCCACCGAGCATGATTCCCCGGATGCCAGGGTTTTCTTTCAGCGCCTGATCCAGTTTCAACGCCAGATCAAAGCCCGGTCGCTGCCAGGGCACCCAGGCAATTTGGCCTTCAAATAATTCCTGCGTAATCTTTTCACCTTCTTTAGAAGCAGCTATGGCTATGGCGGCATCCGGATGCAAGTGATCGATGTGCTTAAACGGTAATACCGCATGCAAAGGAGTGTCAATGGAAGGTGCTTTGGAGTCAAGATCGTAAATACAATGGTTAAATAACGCCACCATTTCGTCTTCGAATTCCAGTCCCCGATACACATTTTTCAGGGCCAACAGTTTGTCCATATACAATCCGGCCAAACCGCTTCTTTTCAGGGTGCCAATATCACCACCGGATCCTTTGATCCACATTACTTCCGTGTCTTTCTTCGTTAGGGGGTCTTTTTCAACGGTTTTGCAACTGGTATTGCCACCGCCATAGTTGGTGATTCTCAGGTCTGCACCCAAAATATTGGACCTGTAGAGCAAAAGGGCGATTTGGTCGTCTCCCAACGCTTTTGCTTTCGCATCGTCCCACAGGTAATCTACGTGTTTAAAAGTGTTTTTTGTAACTGCCATATTTTAAGAAAATAGATTTGATTTTAAGTTAAATTAAGCGAATTTAAATTATTATTAATACTTAACTGTCCTGTTCTATGCTGACTGATTGGTTAAATTCCTGTTACCTATAGGTGAATGTTCACAAAAACCATTCAAATTCCATTAAAATAACCTGAATACCGTAAAATTTTAATAAAAAAGCCGTTTTTGACTACCTTCTATCCGATAGATCCCTTATTCATAAGGTGAGGGGCTGGTAGCGGTCCATCCCCCATCGATGACCAGGCTTTGTCCCGTAATATGTCTTGCCTGGGGCGACACCAAGAAGGCAACGGCTTCGGCAATATCCACCGGGTGGGCGGGTTTACCCATGGGAGTAATCCTAGACCAGGTTTCTTCGTACCCCTCTTCCTGAGCAGTCCGCTCCGTGATGGTCGCTCCCGGGGCAATCGCATTTATGTTTATCCGGTGTGGAGAAAGTTCCAATACCAGCGTTTTTGCCAGCATTTCCAAGGCAGCCTTACTCATTCCGTAAGCCGCCAGGTTTTTGTGTGCCTGGTGCCCGGTTACCGACGACATAAACAGCAGACTTCCGCCGCTCTTTTGAGCAATCATTTGTTTCGAAGCTGCCTGAGCCAGAAAGAAACCACCCACCAAATTGAGCTGCAGTACCTTATTAAAATCTGCCTCCCTGTAAGTCAAAAACTCCCCGAAAACGGTAATGCCTGCATTGGCGATCGCTATGTCCAGGGAACCAAATTCGGAAACGGTCTCGTTCACCAGCCGGGTGATAAAACCCGTATCGGACGCATCTCCGGCAAAGCCCTTGCAATAATCAGGAAATTCCCGATTGATTTTTGCTACAGCTTTGTCAGTAATTGGCGGATCGAGATCATTTAGCATTACGTAAATTCCTCTGGAGGCCAGCAGGCGACAAATTTCATAGCCAATCCCTGTTCCGGCTCCAGTGACCAGCGCCACCGGTTGGGAGGATTTTTCGTGCGCATTCATTTAGCTTATAGGATTTGTAGGTTTGTTAGAATGGGCATAAATGCCCTTCCAAAATAGAGGACCATTAGTGTGAATCTTTGGTAACCTCGCTGCCAGAATTTCCTTTCAGAAAATCCAGATCTGCTCCCAGGTTAGCCTGCTCTACATGTTTGACGTATAAGCTTACATAACCTCTTTCAGTCATTGGAGCAGGTTTCTTCCAGGCGGCTTTTCGCTGCTGGAGTTCTTCGTCTGATACCAGGAGATTTAGCTTTCGGTTTTCCACATCTAATTCAATCTGGTCTCCATTCTGAACGACGGCGAAGTTTCCGCCCTCCGCTGCCTCTGGTGTGGCATGCAGAACGACGGTTCCGAAACCTGTTCCGCTCATTCGCCCATCAGAAATACGTATCATGTCCTTGATTCCTTTGGCCAAAACCTTGGGAGGGAGTCCCATATTTCCCACTTCCGGCATGCCAGGGTAGCCCTTAGGTCCTACATTCTTCAATACCATGATGGAATTTTCATCGATATCCAGATTCGGATCGTCGATTTTGTTTTTATAATCGTCGATGTCCTCGAAAACCACCGCTTTTCCCGTATGCTTCATTAATTCGGGACTGGCAGCAGAGGGTTTGATGATGGCTCCTGTTTCACATAGATTGCCATTGAGCACCACGATTCCAGACAGGGGATTAAAGGGCTTATCAATGGTAGCAATTACGTTTTCATTGTAATTTTCAAAACGTTCGTTGATTTTACCAATTGCCTGCCCGGTTACCGTAATGGCCTCATTATGCAAATGATCCTTTAATTGTCGGATGACGGGTGGTAGGCCACCTGCATAATAGAAATCTTCCATGAAGTAGGTTCCCGAAGGCTGCAAATTGGCCAATAGGGGAATTTTGGAAGAAAATTTGTCAAAATCCTCAAGTGTAAGTGGAATCCCCATTCTACCCGCAATGGCAAGCAAGTGAATAACAAAATTGGTGGATCCGCCAATGGCTGCATTTACCATAATAGCATTTTCGAAGGCTTTTCTTGTCAGAATATCCGAAAGCTTCAGATCATTTTCCACCATTTTTACAATCTCCATACCTGAAAGGTGCGCCATTACCTTTCTTCCCGTGTCGGGTGCCGGAATGGCGGCATTTCCCGGAAGGGAAAGCCCCAGCGATTCTACCATACAAGCCATGGTGGAAGCAGTGCCCATCACGCCACAGTGTCCATCGCTTCTGCAAAGTCCGGATTCGGCCACGTATAGGTCTTCCTGGCTCATTTTTCCTGAGCGCGAATCCTCACTAAAGCGCCAGATATCAGAGGTGCTAATTTCGGCGCCTCTGTATCTTCCGGTTAGCATGGGTCCGCCGGAGACCACGATGGTAGGGAGGTTTACACTGGCAGCCCCCATCACCAGGGAGGGAGTAGTTTTGTCACAACCACACAATAGTACCACGCCATCCAGTGGATTGGCCCGAATGGACTCTTCCGTATCCATGCTGGCAAGGTTTCTATAGAGCATGGCGGTGGGTTTCATCACCGTTTCGCCCAGAGACATGACGGGAAATTCCACCGGGTATCCTCCTGCCTCCAGGATTCCTTTCTTCACAAATTCGGCAAGCTCCCGGAAATGGGAATTGCATGGGGTAAGTTCCGACCAGGTATTGCAGATACCGATCATGGGTTTTCCTCCCAGTTCGTGGGTGGGTATTCCCTGTTTTTTAAACCAAGACCTGTAGATCAGGCCGTCTTTGCCGGTTTTACCAAACCAGCCCTGGCTTCTCCGTTCCTTTTTCTTCATCTTTTTGGATTCTATTGTCAATATAGAAAAGTGACTTCCATTTGAAGGGTAGTCCTTTTGTTCGATTGAAAGTATAAGATTAGTAAATGTTTGGGCAAAATAAAATTTTACAATTTAAAAATCGTCTTCCGGACAGGGGATTTCAATTCAACACCTGATCCTAAGCATTTTCAGAATTTCCCGGAAACCTTATTCCGGTATTTTCAACGTATTATTCCAAGGATTCAGCAACCCTTTTTGGTTTGCCAGGTTTTTGGGATAGGATTCTGAGGGCAGATGATGAAAATTTAGGGAGAATCCCCTATTTTAGGCCGTCAATTAAAATAAACATCAAATCAATACCAATGAGTTTTGAAATCCAATCATCCATGGACAGCTACGATGTCATCATAGTAGGCTCCGGTGCCGGGGGCGGAATGGCCAGTAAGATCCTTTCAGAGTCCGGTTTAAGTGTGGCGGTGGTAGAAGCAGGAAGTGACTTTGACCCGGCTTTGGAGGAATACCGCACCCAACTTCGCTGGCCCTGGGAATCCCCCAGAAGGGGCGCAAACACCGTGAGAGCCTTTGGCGATTTTGATGCTGCCTACGGTGGATGGGAAATTGAGGGAGAGCCCTACACCCGAAAGGACGGTACCCAATTCGATTGGTTCCGTTCCCGAATGGTGGGCGGAAGAACCAATCATTGGGGTAGAATCTCTCTGCGATTCGGGCCGGATGATTTCAAAAGGAAAGATATTGACGGGCTGGGAGATAACTGGCCCATAGGATATGAGGATGTAAAACCCTATTACGACCGGGTAGACCAAATCGTAGGTGTTTTTGGTACCAAAGAGGGAATTCGCAATGAACCGGACGGTTTTTTCCTTCCTCCCCCTAAGCCACGCCTGCACGAGCTGGCGTTTATGGAAGGAGGAAAGAAGATAAATCTGCCAGTCATTCCCTCGCGGATTTCAGTCTTGACCCGACCGGTAAATAACGAGCGCGGAGCTTGTTTTTTCTGTGCGCAATGTAATCGGGCTTGTCAGGTTTACGGGGATTTTTCTTCTGGAACGGTCTTGGTAAAACCGGCCATCAAGAAAGGCAAGGTAGACTTGTATACCTATGCAATGGTTCGCAAAGTAACCACCGACGAAAAAGGAGCGGCTACTGGAATTTCCTATGTGAGCAAGGTGGACATGCAGGAATACAAGCTCAAGGCCCGGGTAGTGGTTTTGGGAGCGTCTGCCTGTGAAAGCGCGCGGATCATGATGAACTCCAGTTCACCACAGCATCCCAACGGAATTTCCAATAGCAGCGGTACCCTGGGTCGGTACCTGCACGATTCTACCGGTGCCAGCCGCTCGGCACTCATGCCTTCGTTTTTGGGAAGAGATAAGTACAATGAAGACGGGGTAGGTTCCATGCACGTCTATACTCCCTGGTGGTTGGATAATAAAAAGCTTGATTTTCCCAGAGGATATCATTTGGAATTTGGAGGAGGCATGCGAATGCCTAACTATGGATTCGGTTTTGGCATGGACTCCATGAGAAACTACCTCAAGGATGAATTTGGAAAACCCCGGCCAAACGGTGGCTATGGTGAAGGATTGAAAGAGGACATTCGCAGTGTCTATGGTGCCACGGTAGGTATTGCGGGCCGGGGAGAAAGCGTGCCCCAATACGACAACTATTGTGAAATAGACCCTCATACGGTAGATAAATTTGGAATTCCGGTACTTCGCTTTCATTACAACTGGACCGACTATGAGGTGAAGCAGGCCCGGCACATGCAGGAGACCTTCGAAGAAATCTTTGATGCCATGGGTGCTCAGGTAATGGGCAACAAACCTGGTGCGGACAACCAATACGGCCTGGCTGCTCCCGGACGTATCATTCACGAAGTCGGTACGGTACGTATGGGAAATGATCCCAAAACATCGGTTTTGAATAAGTATTCTCAGGCCCATGAATGCAACAACCTGTTTGTGGTAGATGCCGGCTCTTTTGTGTCCCAGGCGGACAAAAACCCTACCTGGACCATTATGGCCCTTTCCATCAGAACCTCCGAATACATTGTGGACCAGTTAAAGAAGAAAAACATCGGTTAATTCTTCTGTTTTTACAATAAATCAGAAAGACTTCATTAGGATGAATGACTTTCTGATTTTTTAATGTTAGGTATTTATCCCAACTTCAATCCGTGAACTGGCAATACATGGTAGATGGTCTGGTTTCAGGCTTGCAAGGAATGAGCTGGCTGGAAGCTGTAGCGGTTTTCTTTGGTTTGGCTTCCGTTTATTATTCCATAAAGGAGAACATACTGGTATTTCCTACCGGAATAATCAGCACGCTTATTTATGTTTGGATCTGTTTACAGATCGGCTTGTATGCAGATATGGGAATCAATGCCTATTATTTTTCCATGTCCATTTTTGGCTGGTATGTCTGGTCCCATCCAAGGCCGGGCAAGGTAGTCGTACCGGTTACCTGGATGAAGGGTAGGGAAATATTACAGGCTTTAGGCCTGTTCCTTCTGGCCTATGGCTTGTTGTATTATGTTTTACGCTTTTATACCGACAGCGACGTACCCGGTTGGGATTCTTTTACCACAGCATCTGCCTTTGTAGCTATGTGGTTGATGGCAAAAAAGAAGGTGGAGAATTGGATCGCCTGGATTATTACCGATTTTGTTTCGGTGCCCTTATATTTTTACAAGGGACTGGTGCTTACTTCCTTTCAGTTTTTTGTCTTTACGGTATTGGCCATAATGGGTCTGATGGCCTGGATCCGCGCTGCCCGAAAATACAAGGAAATAAATGTATAAAATAGTGATCATCGGACCAGAATCTACTGGCAAAAGCTCTTTGAGTGAAGCCTTATCCCGGCATTTCGACGAACCCTGGGTTCCGGAATACGCACGGGAATACCTGGAGGGATTGGATCGACCTTACCGGTATGAGGACTTGTTGCAGATTGCCCGGGGCCAAATCCGGGCCGAGGACGAATTGGCTGCTCAGGCAAAAGAATTCCTTATCTGTGACACGGATTTGCGGGTAATAAAAATATGGAGTGAACACAAGTACGGCAATACCGACCCCTGGATAAAACAGCAAATAAAGGAGAGGTCCTATGATCTTTACCTGCTTACGGATATTGACATACCCTGGCAGGAAGATCCGCTCAGGGAACATCCGGACCCGGAATTAAGAATCCATTTCATGGCGCAGTACGAAAAGGAATTGGATATCTCGGGGGTTCCCTGGGTAAAAATTTCAGGATCTGAGACTAATCGGCTGGAATCCGCTATTCAAGTAATAAATAAGAGGTAAAGGAAAATGGAGCCCAAGCCCGTAAATCGCGGAACCAATTATCTTGTTGTTTCACCAAATCTATTATAATTTGAGGAGATTAACGGATTCATGCTGATGGTTACGGAATTTTTGAATATTTTCAGGATTATTCTTAAACAATAAAGACAAACTACCCGCACATGCCTACTCAGAAAGAACAAATGAAAAAATACTGGAAGCGAAATATCCGGACGGTATTGATACTGCTTTCCGTTTGGTTTCTGGTCTCCTTTGGTTTCGGAATTATTCTGGCAGAACCGCTGAATGCGATACGAATAGGCGGATATAAACTGGGTTTTTGGTTTGCTCAGCAGGGATCCATATTTACCTTCGTAGTATTAATTTTTGTTTACGTATATCGTATGAACAAATTAGATGAAGAATTTGATGTCAACGAAAAATAATTTCTAAACCCATTGACCTAATATGGATATTTTAACCTGGACCTACATTTTGGTAGGCCTGTCATTTGCCTTGTACATTGGGATTGCCATCTACACCCGGGCGGGATCCACCAAAGAATTTTACACCGCAGGAGGAGGCGTTTCCCCCTTGGCCAATGGAATGGCAACTGCTGCCGATTGGATGTCGGCGGCTTCGTTTATTTCAATGGCGGGCATCATTGCCTTCTCCGGGTACGATGGTTCGGTCTATCTGATGGGCTGGACCGGCGGATACGTTTTATTGGCCATGTTGCTGGCCCCTTACCTTCGAAAGTTTGGAAAATTTACCGTTCCTGATTTTGTAGGAGACCGTTATTACAGCAACAAAGCCCGGGTAGTAGCCGTGTTTTGCGCTTTATTTATTTCGTTTACCTATGTGGCGGGCCAGATGCGTGGCGTTGGAATCGTTTTCTCCAGATACCTGGAGGTGGAAATTGAACTAGGAGTGATTATCGGCATGACGATCGTCTTTTTTTATGCCGTGTTAGGAGGAATGAAAGGAATTACTTACACCCAGGTGGCTCAGTATTGTGTGTTGATTTTTGCCTTTATGGTTCCGGCTATCTTTATTTCCATTCAACTCACCGGGAATCCGGTACCACAGCTAGGACTGGGAGGAACGGTACAGGATGGAAGCTACCTGCTGGACAAGTTGGACGGCATCTTGTTGGACCTGGGGTTCCATGAGTATACCTCGGGCAGAAAGTCGGTAACGGATATTTTTGCCATCACGCTGGCATTGATGGTGGGTACGGCCGGACTGCCACATGTGATCGTTCGTTTTTTTACCGTTCCCAGGGTGAAAGATGCCCGGTTATCGGCTGGTTACGCGCTGGTTTTCATAGCGATTCTCTACACCACTGCACCGGCAGTTGCTGCCTTTGGAATTTACAATGCCATTGATACGGTAGCCGGGAAGCCGGTGGATGAATTACCGGTATGGGTAGAAAATTGGCAGAAGACAAACCTAATTGTCGTGGATGATTTAAATCAGGATGGAGTGGTCCAATACCTGGCCGATCCGGATAAAAACGAACTTACGGTAGACAAGGACATCATGGTATTGGCAGCACCTGAAATCGCCGAACTGCCCAACTGGGTGGTGGGATTAGTGGCTGCTGGTGGAATGGCTGCAGCCTTATCCACAGCTGCGGGCTTGCTTTTGGTAATCTCTACCTCTGTATCGCGAGACCTTTTCCGGACCTTTGTGCCTCAGATGACCGAAAAAACCGAATTGATCATCGCTCGGGTTTCAGCTGCAGTGGCGGTTATTATTGCCGGTTATTTTGGTATCAATCCTCCCGGATTCGTGGCAGAGGTGGTTGCCTTTGCATTTGGCCTGGCGGCGGCTTCTTTTTTTCCCGTGATCATTATGGGAATTTTTTCCACCAAAATGAACAAGGAAGGAGCGATTGTGGGAATGGTCAGCGGCCTTGTATTCACGCTGGCGTATATCATCTACTTCAAATTTATTAATCCGGAAGCCAATGTCAGCGAAAACTGGTGGTTTGGAATATCCCCCGAGGGCATCGGTAGCCTTG
This sequence comes from Cyclobacterium salsum, assembly GCF_010119245.1. GTDB lineage: Bacteria > Bacteroidota > Bacteroidia > Cytophagales > Cyclobacteriaceae > Cyclobacterium > Cyclobacterium salsum. Next base: position 129,483 of record NZ_WNKG01000007.1, on the reverse strand, counting down.
GAATGCTGATCAATTTTGTATCCTGTTTCATCGTATCTAAATTTACCCCTGCGCCCCCTGAAGATGTTCAGGAAATGATTCAGGACATTCGGGTTCCCCGAGGTGCGGGCAAAGCCCAGGATCACTAGTCATCAGGGATTATGCCCGGCAAAAAGTGCATAGAGAATAAATTTACTGTAATTTTATAGAACTATAAAAACCTAAAATATCAGACCATGAGTGATAGAATTCATACATTAAGCGGTTATTTCCATGAATACCAAAAAAGCGTAGCAGATCCGGAAAACTTCTGGGCCCGTGTAGCGGATTCGTTCCATTGGAAAAAACGCTGGGATAAGGTATTGGACTGGAATTTTGAAGGTCCGGATGTAAAATGGTTTCTGAACGGAAAATTAAACATCACCGAAAACATTCTGGAAAGATACCAATACACCATCGGCGACCGACCGGCCATCGTATGGGAACCCAATGAGCCCGATGAGGAAAGCAGGACGCTTACCTACAAACAGCTGTTTGAGGAAGTTTGCCGCTTCTCGAATGTACTGCAGGAAAAAGGAGTACAAAAGGGAGACAAGGTAATCATCTACATGCCCATGGTTCCCGAGGCTGCCGTGGCCATGCTTGCCTGTGCCAGGGTTGGTGCGATACATTCCGTGGTTTTTGCCGGATTTTCCAGCAATGCCCTTTCAGATCGAATTAATGATTGCGAGGCAAAGGTGGTCCTAACTGCAGATGGGAACTTTCGGGGAAAGAAAAAAATTCCGGTAAAGGCGGTCGTAGATGAGGCATTGGAAACCACTTCTACCATAGAAACGGTTATTGTTTATCAGCGGACCCGCCAGGAAGTCACCATGAAAGAAGGCCGGGATTTTTGGTGGCATGAGGCCATATCCGGTGCCTCCACCGAACATGAGGCGGTAGAAATGGACAGTGAGGATATCTTATTTATACTATACACCTCCGGATCTACCGGAAAGCCAAAAGGAGTCGTTCACACCTGTGGAGGCTACATGGTCTACTCCAAATATACCTTTGAAAACGTCTTTCAGTACAACCCGGGCGATGTGTACTGGTGTACGGCGGATATTGGTTGGATTACCGGCCATTCCTATATCGTCTACGGACCCTTGTTGTCCGGCGCGACAACCGTTATGTTCGAGGGCGTTCCCACGTATCCGGATGCCGGACGGTTTTGGCAGATTGTGGATAAATACAAGGTAAATCAGTTTTACACTGCTCCCACCGCCATCCGGGCACTGCAGGCACATGGAACCGATCCCATTGCCCCCTATAAATTGGATTCCCTGACGGTACTCGGCTCTGTGGGTGAGCCCATCAATGAGGAAGCCTGGCATTGGTACCATACCCATATAGGAAAAACGAAATGCCCGATAGTGGATACCTGGTGGCAAACCGAAACCGGAGGTATTATGGTTTCCCCTCTTGCCGGAATAACGCCTACCAAACCTGCTTATGCCACCTTGCCCCTACCCGGCGTTCAACTGGCGATCATGGATACGGAGGGAAAGGAGATGATTGGAAACTCAGTGGAGGGTAACCTTTGCATCAAATTTCCATGGCCCGGCATGATACGCACCACTTACGGTGATCACGATCGGTGTAAACAAACTTATTTTTCGGCCTATAAAGGCATGTATTTCACAGGAGATGGGGTAAAAAGAGACCACGATGGCTACTACCGTATTCTCGGAAGGGTGGACGATGTGATCAATGTTTCGGGTCACCGAATGGGAACGGCAGAAGTAGAAAATGCTATCAACGAACACCCATTGGTCGTGGAATCGGCCGTAGTTGGCTATCCTCATCAGGTCAAAGGGCAGGGAATCTATGCCTATGTAATCTGCGACATGAAGAATCGTACCGAGCAGAACCTGGTGGGCGAAATTAAGGATTCGGTTACCAAAATTATTGGCCCCATAGCCAAGCCCGACAAAATTCAAATTGTTCCGGGCCTACCAAAAACCCGGTCTGGTAAAATAATGCGCCGGATCCTCAGAAAAGTGGCGGAAGGTAATATGGACAATTTGGGCGACACCTCTACTTTACTGGATCCGGATGTGGTCGACCAAATAATTAAAGGCAGGATCGAATAAGTTAATTTCGTTAATTTGTTCGATCGCTGGGGAGGAGGCAAGGCGGTTGCCCTGCTTTCTCTTTCCCTGCTTAGAATAAACTCCCTATGGCCAATGTCATTGTTAACCGGATCATTGATTTCCTGAAAAAGTACCCACCATTCAGTTTTTTGTCCAGTGAATTACTCGGGCAGGTGGCTGCTGAGGTGGATTTACTCTACTTCGAAAAAGAAGAGTTTTTGTTTCAGAAAGGAGAACCGGCTAAGAGTTATTTTTTTGTAGTTAAGGAAGGGGCAATTAAACTGACCGATAAGGCTGCGGGAGTAGAGGAAACGGTTGAATTCTGTGACGAAGGGGATGTATTCGGTGTCCTGGCCCTGTTGGTAAAGCGACCGTACATTCTCAATGCCAGAGCCAACGAGCCTAGTCTGATAATCGCTGTACCGGTAGGAATCTTTGAAAAGATTTTGAATGAGAACAGCCAGGTTAGCCTTTATTTTGCTTCGGGTTTTGCTTCAGGGCAGGTAGTCGTCCGCTCCGGACTGTCCCAAACGCAGCAAGTTAGGGATTTGCTTGGAAGAAAACCGGACGAAAATGGGCTGATGTTGTTATCCGGACAGCGAACGTTGCAGTATTCCCATCCGGTAGTTCAATGTCCGGTTGGTACCTCGGTTTTCAAGGCCGTTACCCAAATGAGTAAGGCCAGCGTGGGGTCCATAATGGTAGTGGATGAAAACCAACATCCCAAAGGTATCATTACAGATAAGGACCTGAGAAACCGGCTTATTGCCAAAGGGCTGTCTTACGATACACCGGTAGAAGCAATCATGAGTCAGCCGGTCGTAACGGCCAGCAAAGAACTGGAATTTTCGGATGTTTACCTGAACATGGTCAAGCACCGCTTGCATCATTTGGTTTTTACTGAAGACGGCAGCCCGGATTCGCCCCTGCTGGGAATCATTTCGGATCATGATATTCTCCTTTCTCAGGGAAACAGCCCCGCAGTACTGATCAAAGCCTTGCAGGAAAGTGAGGACATCCACGAGATGGCCAAACTGAGGAATCAGGCAGAGGGTATGCTGAAGTATTACCTGGAAAATGAACTGTCCATCGATTTTATCGCGGGCATCCTTACGGAAATCAATGATACCATCATTCGTAGCGCCATCCGGCTTGCTTTAACCAAACTTCAGCCCAGTTTTCCAGAGGTGCAGGAGCTGGATTTTTGCTTTTTGGGCCTGGGTTCGGAAGGTCGGGGAGAACAACTGTTGCGAACCGACCTGGACAATGCGCTGGTATATCAGGATGTGCCTGAGCACCTCCAGGAAAAAGCCCAAAGCTTTATGCACTTGCTGAGCAGGGATGTCCTGGACGTGCTTTTTGCTTGTGGTTTTCACTCTTGCCCGGCGGAAATGATGGCCAACAATCCCCAATGGTGTCAGCCGCTTTCTCAATGGAAACGTTATTTCAGCCAGTGGATTCGGGAGCCCAATCCCCGATCGCTGATGATGGGCACCATTTTTTTTGACTTCCGGGCGGTAGCTGGGAAGCATTCTCTGGCGGATGCTTTGACACAACATGTGTACGAGGAGATCCGGCAGGAAAAGGTTTTTCTGAATTTTTTTGCCAAAAATGCCCTGCTGAACCCGCCGCCGCTGGGGTTTTTCCGGAATTTTATGGTAGAAAAATCGGGCGAACACGCGGAGAAATTCGATATTAAGCTCCGGGCCATGATGCCTTTGGCAGATGCGGCCAGGGTTTTGATCCTCAGTCATCAGGTGGTGGGAATCAATAACACCTTCAAGCGTTACGAGAAGTTGGCCGAATTAGAACCTAACCAGGCCTCCCTTTTCAAGGATGCCGGAAAAGCCTACGAAATATTTATGCGCATTCGAGCACTCGAAGGACTGGCCAACGAGTCCTCGGGTCGCTTTATCCAGCCCGATTCCCTGGGGAAATTGCAACGCCAGCTTCTAAAGAATGCCTTTTTCCCTATTGACGAAATTCAGAAGATACTGAAAGTGCGCTTTCAGTTGGACTATTTTGGCAACTGATATGGACTTGAGGGCACTTTTCGGCTTTGCTTCGCTACCCAAGCCGGATTTCATAAGCGCTTACGAAAAGTCTTTGGAACGAAAAATTCCAAAAAGAAAGCCCTTGTCCGAAGTAGCATTCCTGGTGCTGGACACGGAAACGACCGGATTAGATGTCAAAAAAGATCATGTACTCTCTTACGGTTCCATACAGGTTCTCCATAACCGGATTCGGATTTCCAGCTCAAAGGAGTTTTATCTTAAACCCAAAAAAAGAAATCGGGAAGCTATAAAGGTACATGGACTCGTACAGGTAAGGCCCTATGTCAGCCGGGAACGGGTCATCCGAACGTTTCTTGAAGATACCAGGCATAAGGTATTGGTAGGACACCATATTGGATTTGATCTGGCCATGTTGGAGCGGATAGGGAAATCGCTCGGCTTGCGAAAAATAAAAAACCCGGCTCTGGACACCTACGATCTGGCAGTCCGGCTGGATAGAGGCCGGTATTACGATCCCCACACCGTGCCTTCAAAGGAGTACTCCCTGGATCATCTTTGTGAGCGGTATGCCATTTCACTGGATGACCGTCACACGGCTGCTGGTGATGCTTTTCTGACGGCCCAGCTTTTGGTGAAGCTTTTAAAGGTCGCCGAAGCAAAGGGAATAAAGACCTATGGAGATTTGCTTGGCTAGTCCTTATTCCGCGAACCGCGTTTCGATACCTGCGGTGGCCTGTACGTGGATGACCAAGTCCGTTCGGGTGGGATAGATGCCTTTTACGGATACTTCCGGATTTTGTAATGAAAAGCTGGCAATTGGGCTTTGCCATGCCCCCATTTCCATCAGGGAAGCTTTTGCAGGTTCCAGGTATTCATCCACCGGAATGACCACCCGTTTTTGGATGGTTTTTCGGATTTTCCTTCTTCTCAACCAATTGGCTGTATTGGTGAAAAAATCCGGCGTTTCCAGCTTGAATGCTATATCCGAAAATTCGATGGTTTGATCTTGTTTATTAAACTGCGGTTTAGCGGCCAGGTGAAAGGTTCCGTGCAGGTCTTTTTTGCCTTCCCGCAGGCCTAGAAATTGCATGCTTACCAGTACCCGGTCTTCATGGTGCCCCAAGGTGAAATTTTCGGCAAGCATTCGGGTTTTGTTATCCAGAATAAGGACAGAGTCCTTCAGCGTTTGATTCAAAAAAGCTGCTATTTCTTCATAGCTAAGGACAATAGGGAAGGTAAGGTCCAATTCGTTTTCTTCCACTTCCGCCAGGGTCACAGGAGGTAGCATGGGTAATTCGGTGGCCAAAGGCCTGTCTTTTTGGCTGAGCATTTCACCCGTCAGCCCGATTCCGATTTGCAATTGCTGGGAAGGTGTAAACTGTTGGTGAATGATTAACTCCTCCGGGTCGGGATACACATAGTTTCCGGAAAGGCCATTGGAAATGTACCTGGGTTTTCCAAAGCTGCTCCAAAAACTGTCCGCTAAATTTTTAAAATCAAGGGCAGCAAGGGCACCATTGCGTAATTGGTTTTCCATAATGCCCGCCACCTGCTTTTTCACGAAGGGTTCCAAATCCATTTGAAAGCCCAGGATATCTAAAGAAAGGGATTTTCCAAGGGAAAGAATGTCCAGTTCTTCCAGATCAAAGCTCCAGTCATCTTGTAGAACGGGCAAAAAAAGGATTTCGGGACTTAGTTCCTCCCGAAACGGCAATGCGGTGGATACTTTTTGGCCAAAAATCCGTTTTTCCAGTCGGATGGATCCGTCGGCTAATACCGGTAATCCCAATTGAAGTTTGCCCTGATCCGTAGCAGCGATTGAAAGGTCGCCTCTTTTTTCCAGAAGAAGATTGGCTACCAATCCATCCCCCAGTTCTAATCCCTCCTCCTGCACCAATTGTTGCTTCAACCCCCGGTTTATCTGGGCTTCAATAAACGGTAGCGGAACATCCAGGTTCAAATTTATGCGGGCGGTAGCCTTAGGCAGTGCCGGGGGAGATCCGGGATTACCGGGCTGCAGACTCTTACAGGCGAGGCCGGTGAATAGAAAGATAAAAATGCAGGTATTGGAAAGGTATCGATACATGGTAATAAGAACGCAGAAATGATCTATTCCGGATGCAACTTCCAGAATTTGGTTGGTTTTGAAAGCACAAATATAGAATTATTCCAAATTTTTGGATAGCTGTTGAACTTAAAAGAAGGAGATTTTGGTTATTTATTCTGAAAACAGTAATGAATATGAGCTGGAAAAAACTAGAAAATTTATCCCAAATTCAACAAATAAAGGAAGAAAGTAAGGAAAAGCCCGTGGTGATTTTCAAGCATTCTTCCAGATGCTCCATTAGCAGCATGGCCTGGAACCGGATGGAAAGGAGTTGGCAAGAGACAGACAACCAGCGACTATCACCTTATTTTTTAGATCTGATCGCCCACAGGGATATTTCCAATGCCATTGAAAAGGAGTTTGAGGTGGCCCATGCCTCTCCTCAGGTAATTGTGATCAGAGATGGAAAAGCCATTTACGACAATAGCCACATGGGAATTAATTATCGGGACATCGCTTCGGTAGCGGTCTAAGCCCGGTCAATTGGGTTATCCCCCAATTTTACCGTTTAATTCTCTTTTTCTCCCTTAATACTTTTTTTCTTCTGCCCTTAAACCCACCCGAAGAACTTCGGTCTAATCCTCGTAAAAGTTAACCAAGATATACGATGAGGATTAGTACTCTTTTTGCCTTTTTCCTGGGCATGTTAATGGCGGGCACCCAATTAGAAGCCCGGCAGGATCGACCAACTCCACCCATGATCCAGGGAAAAATAGTGGAGCAGGGCAGTGAAGACCCCATGATTGGTGCCAATGTGGTGCTAAAAACCGAAGGCGACACGCTGATTAGTAGTACTACCACTGGGCCGGACGGGACTTTTAAAATCGCCTATCCCCGTATCCCCGTATTCAAATTGGAAGTTTCCTATGTAGGATTTGAAAAAATCACCCGTGAATTTACCAGAGGGATGCCTTTGGATATAGGAGTTATTGCCATTCAGGAGGACAGCCAGTTATTGGGTGAAGTGGTGATCGAAGGAGAAAATGCCGTAGGTGAAATGAAGGGTGACACGGCTGTGTTCAATGCCAGTGCGTTTAAAACAAAGGAAAATGCCATGGCCGAAGATCTTATTGGCAAGCTTCCCGGCATCACCATCGAAAATGGTCAGGTTCAGGCGCAAGGAGAACAAGTACAAAAAGTATTGGTCGACGGACGTGAATTTTTTGGAAACGACCCCTCCATCGCATTAAGGAATCTTCCTGCGGATGCCATTTCCAGCGTGGAAGTATTGGATCAACGTTCCGATCAATCCCGCCTTACCGGCCTGGATGACGGTAATTATGCCAAAACCATCAATATCATTACCAAGGGAAATATGCGGAACAGCTATTTTGGTAGGGTATACGGCGGCTACGGTACGGATAATACCTATTCCGTAGGGGGGAACATTAATTTTTTCAACGGGGACAGAAGAATATCCATAATCGGCATGTCTAATAATGTGAACCAGCAAAACTTCGCTTCTGACGATCTGTTGGGGGTAAGTGGAGGGCTAGGCGGCGGTGGCCGAAGGGGGCGACGGGGAGGACCCGGCGGAAATAGTTTTGGTGTTGGTTCCAACAACGGAATTGTTACAACCAATTCACTGGGATTAAATTATAGCGATAAGTGGGGTGAAAAAATCAATTTTACCGGAAGTTATTTTTTTAATGCCACTGATAATACTGTTTTTGAAAACACAAACCGGGAAACGGTCATCACAGAAGAGCAGCGTCAGGTATATCAGGAAGACCAAATCAGCACCATTAATAATAGGAATCACCGCATGAATGCCCGGATGGAATACGATATCAATGAGAAGAATGCCCTGATTATCAGCCCCAGCATAAATTTTCAGGATAATTATCGATACAGTAACCTGGAGGGGCTAAACCTGGATCAACGCCTGGATTCCCTAAGTGATACCCGAAACCTCACTGAGAATGAGACCCAGGGTTACTCTTTTTCAAACAATCTGACTTACCGGTATAAGTTTGACAAGGTCGGCCGGACGGTATCGCTTGATTTATTTACCTCCTGGAATCAACGAGATGAACTAACAGATCTGATCTCTTCCAACAAGGATTATGTTAGAAATGCCTTTGATACCCTGGTACAGGAAACGACTGCCTTGTCGGATGGCTTTAATTACCGGACTAACTTAACCTATACCGAGCCTATTAGTGAGAAATCAGTGGCTACGTTTTCTTACCAGGTTGGGAATAATAAAAGTGCCGCGGATCAGAAAACCTTCCAACTGGCCAATGAACAAGGGATCATGGTACTCGATACGGCATTGAGTAACGAATTTGATAACAAGTTTCTTACCCAACGAGCCGGTTTGGGGTATCGGTACAATCACAAAGGGCTGAATTTAAATATGAACCTGGATTACCAGTATGCGGTGTTGGATAATGAAAGTGTATTTCCAACAGAGGGCACCTTCTATCGGGATTTTAGGAATTTCATGCCTACTGTGACCATGAATTACCGAACCGAAACGGGTACCAGTTACCGGTTCCGGTACCGGACACGTACGGATGAACCCAGTGTCAATCAGCTCCAGAATGTGATCAATAACAGCAACCCACTGAACCTTTCGGTAGGTAATCCTTCGCTGGGCCAAAGTTACAATCACTCCATGTTTGTCAATATGTCTAAATTCAACATGGAGACAAACAAATCCTTTTTCGTGTTTTTGTTTACCAATTTAAATAATAATTACATAGGGACCAGCACCTTTGTGGCTCCTCAGGATACCCTGATAAATAATGAGGTATTGCTCAGGAGAGGTGGACAGATCACCAGCCCGGTAAACCTAAGCGGACAAATGAATGCCCGGCTTTTTCTTAGTTATGGAACCAGCATTCCAAAATGGAAAACCAAGGTAAATTTGAACCCTGGTGTCAGCTATGGCCGTACGCCAGGGATAATTAACGGTCAGACCAACACCAATGAGAATATTGACATTCGACAGGGTGTTACCTTTGCCAGTAATATCAGTAAAGATGTGGATTTTACGCTGTCCACCACGGGTACCTATACCATCGTCAACAGCAGCCTTCAAAGCAACCTTGACCAGAATTACTATATTCAAAATAGCAATCTGAGGTTCTATTATTCACCCAATGATGGCAAAACATTTATTGCCAATAATGTGAATAATATGCTTTACCGAGGACTTTCCGAAGGGTTGGACCAATCGGTTTGGTTGTGGAATATTGAGGCAGGGTACCGGTTCCTGAAGGACAATAAGGGAGAGCTCAAAGTGTATGTTTTTGACCTGCTCAAGCAAAACAACAGCATTTCCAGGACCGTTTCGGATGTAGCGGTTACCGATGTGTATTCCAATGTGCTAACCCGATACGCGATGGTTTCGTTTACCTATATCATTGGTAATTTTAAGAAGTCGGATATGCCTGATGAAGGTGAAAGACCAGGAGGATTCCGTGGAGGCCCTGGCAGGGGTGGAGCGAGGAGCTGGTAAAGAATTCTTTTAGGAGGGCGGTTCATTGAATTAGGAGAATATGGTTTTTACTAAAGAAAGTTTTTGTACAAATGTTTGAGAAGGGGAGACTGGAGAGAACGGATAGTCCATCCTCCTCCTCCATCTCATTCAATCGTAAGCATGCGAACGAGATTGATGGATGGCGATTAATAACTCAGTCCCAAACTCACGCCTGCAAAAACCGGCTGAAAAGCCCAATATTTGCGGGGCTTAATGGGCATGGCAAAAAATGGGGTGTACCCCACTCTAAAAAAGAATCCCCCTTCAGGCTTTTGATACCTATAGCCAATTCTTAAAGGTATGCCCGCATCAAAAACCACTTTATCGGTTGTTTGAAATGTTTCCGAATCAAAACCTAAACGTCTGGTTAGGTAAGAAGTAACTCCCATACCCAATTCCAAATGATGGTTTGACTTACCATATAATGCTGATATCTCTACGGGTACTACCGGGAGCCATGTTGTTTTAGCATTTAATCTGTCATGAAACATTGAAAAACCTGCACTCGCATTTAGCTTTAGTTTCCCTTTTTGATGGAATATACGCCCATAATTGATTGCATACCGGCCTGCATTTCCACCAACCTCAAGAGAGACTGCCTGCTTTGCGGTAAATTTTTCAACTTCTGTTTGAGCTGTTACCCTAAAGGAAATAGCGAAGGAAATAACCAAAACAAAAATTAACTTGAGTCGGAAAAAGCGATTGACCTTCAAAAAAATGTGGAGAATCGAAGAGAGTGGGAATGGATTCATTGTAAAAGTTGTCTAACTGCACAAAGAATTAAATACATTGTAAGTTAATAATAATCACGAACTAAACAATACTTTCTGTAAAAAAGTCTCTTAAAACAAAAAAAGCCGTGGAGGGCTTATGTTATAATTGCCCGATAGTTGGATTTAAGTATTCACCATTTTCCTTATAAATGGTTAGAAACGGATCACCCATTAATAATTCCACAAAAATGTCAGACTTAATTCTGGGTAGAGTTAAACGATTCATTCAAAAATAGTAAAATGGATCGTACTTTTAGTTTCCGATATTGTATTGGTTCCGGATTTATGCGGGTTTACTTTGGTCCGGAATAGGTCTTCTTTTATTATTAAATCCTGCTTCAAAATTTGTCATATGGAAAAAAAACTAAGAATCAGGTGTTGGATTACCCTGGATCGGGAGAAATTTTTCGGTCCGGGCAGACTGCAACTCCTTAACTTGATCCAGTCCAAAGGCTCTCTTTCAAAAGCGGCACAGCAAATGGGCATGTCCTACAAAAAGGCCTGGGACATGGTCAATGACTTAAACAGCCGCGGCAGCCAACCTTTTGTGTTGCTAAAAAAGGGCGGGGAAAAAGGTGGTGGAGCTGAACTCACGGAACACGCCCAAAACCTGATTTTCAGGTTTGAGAAATTGTCCGAAAAATTGGAAGAAATCACCGAAGAAGAAGCCGAAATCTTAGACTGGATCTAAACGGTTTCCTTTTTTGCAAATCAGATCTGAATGCTGCACATCTTCAATTTTTGGATTTAGACAAATTCGATATATATTTATAAATATATCGATTTTCATTCTATAGGCGGATTGTATGAAATGCAATGGTAAGGCATTTTTATTGTTTTTGGGGTTAATGTTCTTTTATCAATTGACGTGGGCTCAGAAGGAAAAAACGCTTTTGGTAGCTGCAGCTTCAGACCTAAAATTTGCCCTGGACTCTATTATCCTGGTTTTTAACCATGAAAAGAAAATCACCGTTAAGCCCATTTATGGTTCCTCCGGAAAATTATACGAACAGCTTTCCAACCGGGCTCCTTTCCATATTTTCATGTCGGCAGATGTGCGCTATCCGGAATTATTGGTCGAAAAGGGCCTGACTGCATCTGAAATTTATGTATACGGAATAGGCAGGCTGGTGGTATGGAGTAGAAAGTATGATGTAAAGAATCTTGGGATGGAGGCTTTTCAGCAGTCCTGGGTAAAGAAGGTAGCGATCGCCAATCCCGATCATGCTCCCTATGGAAAACGGGCGGTGGAATCGCTGGCCTTTTATGGCTGGCAGGAAAAGCTGGCCCCCTTATTGGTAAAAGGAGAAAACATTTCTCAGGCCGCTCAATTTGTCGCTACGGGAGCGGCAGATTTGGGAATGATTGCGTTATCTTTGGCCCTTTCACCCACCATGAAAAAGTATCAGAGGTCTTACTATCTTATCCCGGAATCAAGTCATTCCCCCCTGGTCCAGGGCGCGGTCGTTACCAGTCATGGGGAAAATAGTCCGGAATCGTATGCCTTTATGGCGTTTTTAAAAGGTGAAAAGGCGATTGGTATTTTTCGCTATTTTGGATTTTCCCAACCTTCAAACTGATGGATTTTAGCCCCTTCTTTCTGACCCTGAGACTGGCGCTGTTTACCACGCTAATTCTTTTTCTGATAGGTATTCCATTGGCTTATTGGCTGGCTTTTAGCAAGCTCCGGATTAAGTATATGGTAGAAGCAATTGTCAGTTTACCCTTGGTATTGCCTCCTACGGTATTGGGGTTTTACCTGTTGCTGTTTTTTAGTCCGGAGAATCCGATGGGTGGCTTCCTGGATCGTTATTTTGATCTTCGGTTGGTTTTTACCTTTCCGGGGCTGGTGCTGGCTTCGGTTATTTACAGTTTGCCATTTATGGTTCAGCCCTTGCGTTCCGGGTTTACCGGAATTCCAAAAGCCTGGATAGACACCACCCAAACCCTGGGAAAAGGAAGGTGGGTCACCTTAAGCCGAGTCATGCTTCCGAATATGAAAAGTGCACTGCTTACAGCGGGTGTCTTGTCTTTTGCCCATACCGTGGGAGAGTTTGGAGTGGTATTGATGGTAGGTGGAAATATTCCCGATGAAACGCGTGTGATTGCAGTCGCCATTTATAACGAGGTGGAAGCCATGAATTATGGGCAGGCCAATACCTACAGTCTGATCCTCATTGGATTTTCCTTTCTGGTCTTGCTGATTACCTATTGGCTGAATCGCGATAAAAGCAGGGTTTTGAGCTATGATTGAGTTGGCGCTGGAAAAATCATTATTCGGGCCGGAAGGCAAAATGAAATTAGCGGTTTCCTGTCAAATAGAGAAAGGGGAATTAGTTGGGATCTATGGACCGTCTGGGGCGGGAAAATCCAGTATCCTGCGCCTGATTTCCGGTCTGATGAGGCCCGAAGGGGGCTTGCTGAAAGTAGACGGGGAAGTTTGGTATTCAAATGTCGAAGCGGTCAACCTCAAACCAACCAAACGGAATATTGGGATGGTATTTCAGGAGCATTCGCTATTTCCCAACATGAGCATTGCCGAGAACCTGGAATTTGCACTGAGCAAGGGGCAACCTCCGCAAATCGTTCAGGAGTTGCTGGAAAGGGTTGGATTGAAAAAGCTGGCTTCCAAAAAGCCATCCGTATTGTCTGGCGGGCAGAAGCAACGGGTGGCTTTGGCTCGGGCCATGATACGGAAACCCAAAATTCTATTATTGGATGAGCCTTTTTCAGCCCTGGATATGAAAATGCGGGCCAAGCTACAGGAATACCTGGTTCAGTTTCATAATGAGTATGGGCTTACTACGCTGCTGGTGAGCCACGATGCCTCGGAAATTAGCCGCATGGCACAGCGGGTTCTGGTAGTGGAGAATGGAAAATTCAGTTTTGACGGAGAGCCCCGGCATTTTTTTCAATCATAAAGGGTTACCTATGATTGTTTGGCGGAAAATTGGGCTCAGTTGCCAGAAAAGCATAGACAAACGCTAAAGAAGGACCACGAATTGGTAAACGAAATAATTGCCCAAACCATTGACTCGGTGGAGGATAGTATTGTAAATCCCTCCTCCTGGAGCATGGCCGCCCTGGACATCATTATGTGCAGGGCGGATGAATGGTTGCTTTCAAAGCTTATCAGTTCCTGGAGAAATGAAGTTTGGCAAGTCAACCTTCAACTTTTGTCCAGTCCGGATCAGGAGTACCGAGATCGCATTCGGGAAGAGCAGGAACTGCTTGTTACCCATAGAGGCAAGCAGTTTATCAGCTACCTTTAAGGTAAATGTTCCTACCGTGATTTTTTCCGATTGGCAAAAAAGGCCTGTTTTTTCTGTTGTTTTTCTTTGTTGTGCTCTTTCTTTTCCTGCGCCGTCATGGGTTTATCGGTTTGTGGAAACGGGTTGTTATCCGCTACCTCTATTTTTTGGCGGATCAGGTTTTCGATAGCCCTCAGGTCCGGATTTTCTTCCGGCTCGCACAGGGAAATGGCGATACCGGTCTCTCCTGCTCTACCAGACCGGCCTATGCGGTGTACGTAGGTTTCCGGGTCTTCGGGGATATCGTAATTCAATACGTATTGCAACTTGTCGATATCGATCCCCCGGGCGGCTATATCCGTCGCCACAAGGACACGGATGCTGCCGTCCTTAAACTGACTCAATACTTTTTGCCGGTGATTTTGTGCTTTGTTTCCATGAATAGCAGCTGCCTGAATGCCAGCTCCCTTTAGGTTTTTGGTGATTTTATCTGCTCCATGTTTGGTTCGGGAAAACAATAGCACCTGATCCATATTTTTGTCTTTTAAAATATGGAATAATAGGTCCTTCTTGGTAGACTTATTAGTGAAGTAAACTTTTTGTTGTAGGGTTTCGGCTGCGGAAGAAACCGGACTTACTTCTATTCTAACCGGATTGGTTAGGATTTTGTCCGAAAGTTCTACAATATTGGCAGGCATGGTGGCGGAGAAAAAAAGCGACTGCCTTTTTGTCGGCAGCAATTTCAATAGCTTTTTTATGTCATTGATAAAGCCCATGTCCAGCATTCGGTCTGCTTCATCCAACACGAATAACTTTACCTGGTCCAGTTTGATGTACCCCTGGTTGATCAGATCCAGAAGTCGTCCGGGAGTGGCTACCAATATGTCTACACCTCGGTTTAGGGCACTTACCTGAGAGCCCTGTTTTACCCCACCAAAAATAACGGCATGCCTCAGTCGGGTGTACTTTCCGTAAAACTCCAGGTTTTCGTGGATTTGGATGGCCAGTTCCCGGGTAGGTGTGACGATCAGGGATTTGATAGCGACCCGCCCCTTTTCCTGCGAATGGTCGGTATGAAGTAATTGAATGATAGGCAAGGCAAAGGCAGCTGTTTTGCCAGTACCGGTCTGGGCACTCCCCAGAATGTCTCTTTTGGCTAAAATCTGGGGGATGGCCTTCTGCTGAATGGCTGTGGGCTCCACGTAATTTTTATCCTGAAGGGCTTTCAGTAAAGGATCGATTAAATTAAGTTCTTTAAATGTCATGTAATAGCATGGTTCAAATGGCCAAATAGGCCAAAAATAATAGGATGATTTATTTTAAAAAGAAAAGTCGGGTCGTAGCGAAATTTTATGAGGTATCCATTTGAGATAGTTGCAGCGGCGAAAATGCCTTGCTGCTCATATAGGACGATTTTGGAGGATGGTTTTGGATTGGGAAAAGCGCGTAATCCTCGCAATTACTAGCTGTTATCTTACCCGTTTCTCTTATAATCCCATAAAGGTAGCTAGATTTATTGAAACGAAAACGCTACAGAAGCCAAAATATCTGGAAATACGCCATTTTGTGGACAAAACTGAGAATTGGTTGGCATCTATTCAAGTGGGAACCTTACAGGGTTGCGTTTTATTTCAGGGGGAAGTTTATTGTCCAGGCGTAGAACTTTCGGCCTTCCTATCCGGTTTTCACTGAAGACATTTTAAAGGAATGAATAAGGAAAAACTTTTACTTTGGACACTGGCAGCGGTTAATTTTACCCATATAGTGGATTTTATGATCATGATGCCCCTGGGGCCGCAATTGATGCGTGTCTTTGACATCTCTCCCCAACAATTTGGCTTGTTGGTGTCTTCCTATACCTTTAGTGCCGGAATCAGTAGTTTTATCGGGGCCTTTATTTTGGATAAGTACGACCGCCGAAGCATTTTCTTATGGGTTTTTGTGGGGTTTTTACTGGGAACCCTTGCCTGTGCCCTATCACCTAATTATTTGTTGTTGTTAGCCTCCCGGATTGTTTCCGGATTATTTGGGGGGCTTACCTCAGCCTTGATTTTTGCGGTGATTGGAGATGCTATTCCGGATAGCCGGAGGGGTAGGGCCATGGGATTGGTCATGGCGGCATTTTCAGTAGCTTCCGTTTTTGGTGTTCCTTTCGGCTTGTTTATCGCCAGCCTTTCCAACTGGCATGCTCCGTTCTTCTTTTTGGCCTTTCTTGCCTTGGTTATCCTCGGACTGATATACCGTTTTGTTCCTTCTATTACCGCACATATTCAGCAGGCTGATTCCAGACCCAGCCCGATGCAGGTCATCCGCAGGGTTACCGGCAATGCCAACCAGATGCGGGCCATATCGTTAACGGTATTGATGATGTTGGGGCAGTTTATGATCATACCGTTTTTAAGCCCATTTATGGTTTCCAATGTCGGATTTTCGGAAATACAATTGACCTATATTTACATGGCAGGGGGATTTTTCACTGTATTTACCTCCCCTTGGGTGGGAAGGTTGACCGATACCTATGGTAAGGTTAAGGTATTTACCGTATTTATGAGTTTGAATGTGATTCCCATTGCCATTCTAACCCAAATGGGGGTTACTCCGATCCTTTTTGCCCTGCTCGTTTCCACGTTTTTCTTTATTACCTCAAACGGTAGAATGGTACCTGCTGCTGCCTTGATTACGGGTACAGCCAA
The DNA here is from genome assembly GCF_010119245.1 of Cyclobacterium salsum. Lineage (GTDB taxonomy): Bacteria > Bacteroidota > Bacteroidia > Cytophagales > Cyclobacteriaceae > Cyclobacterium > Cyclobacterium salsum. The sequence goes on along the minus strand of NZ_WNKG01000007.1, from coordinate 113,043 downwards.
GCCCGAGAACAGGGGAAGCTTCCTGAGTTTCAATTCCTCCGTCCAGCAGTTAAGTGCCGGATTGGCTTCCTTTCTTGCAGGCATGGTATTGGTGGAGGGGGCAGATGGTAAATTGATGCATTTTGAATGGGTGGGATATGCAGCGATTGTTCTCAGTTTGTCTTGCATTCCCTTAATCCGGAAAATTAAAGTGGTAGACACAGAGGCAGTGCTGGAAAAAGTACCTGTAAAGGCAGGAGTAGAAAAGTAAAGGATGATAAATTTTTAGATTTGGTGACTAAGGAAAAATTTGTATACCGGCTTTTGGGGATGTATCTTAATGCCTTTACCCGAGTTTGGCCCCAAAAGGGTGGAAAAACCGTTTTTAAACTATTTTGCACCCCAAAACCCCGGGAAATTCATCCGGAAGAAATGGAGTTCCTTCAGACCGCCAGGCAGGGCGAAATAGATTTCCAGGGGCAATCCATCCGTACGTACACCTGGGGAACGGGTCCTAAAAAAATACTTTTGGTACATGGATGGCAAAGCCTTTCCGCTAGATGGAAACCCCTGGCCGAAACGCTGATTGGCTCCGAATTTACCTTACATGCTTATGATGCTCCCGGGCATGGCTTGAGTGGAGGAAAGCAATTTACCATCCCTGACAATGCGGAACTTATCCATCGGATGATGGAGGAACCTTTCGAGGCCGTAGTGGGGCATTCCCTGGGCAGTCTTTCCTTGCTATACGCCTCTTCCAGACATACGCTGCCAGAAATAAAAAAATGGGTATTGATGGCTCCGCCAATTAGCCTCAATGATTTGGTTTCGTTATTTCAGACAACATTAAGCTTGAATCCAGGTACGATGAACCGTATGATTGGGGAAATGCAGGCCGCCACGCCAGGCGGTCTGGAAACGTTCGACTCCGCGCAATTGGTTACGAATCTCCTGTCCACTCCCGGTCTGATTATCCATGACAGGGACGACGATCGCGTTCCCTATGGTAATGCGATAGCACTTGCCGCTGTATGGCCTCAGGCCCGGCTCGTATCTACCCGGGGCCTGGGACACCGGCTGCGTTCCACTGAAGTGCACCGACTGGCAGCCAACTTCATTTTGGAGCCAGGGGAAGAGCAGAACTATCGATCAGCTACTTCAAACACATAGCTTGTCATTTCCTTAATTTGGGCGTTTTTGAATCCATTAAACCGATAAATATCGCAAAAGGAATAGGTTTTCCCATCGGGCGTGATCATGCTCCCCTCCACTACGGCTTCTTTTCCGTGGGTGATAAGGTGCCGGATTTCCAATTTCATAGGCTCAGGGGAAGCCATTTCCTGTAAGCTTCTGGCAAATTGTTCTTTTCCCTGGATAATTTTGTCACCCACAATGGTCCAATGTATATCCTCAGTAACGGCATTCAGAATAAAATCCACATCACTATTGGCAAAGGCTTCATTCATTTTTCGAAGAAAATCCTGTTTATTGGTTTCCATGGTTAATTTTTTTTAGTTTAGATTGTTTACCGTTTCTTCCAGACTTCTCAACCGCTCGCTCCCATATTATTTGGTTATTCTTTGATTGCCTTTTCTAGTACATCAATATCTAGTTTTTTCAGTTTTATCATTTCCAATTTATTGTGAGCTGCCGGATTGGCTTTCTTCTACGGGGATTTGACTGGGATCCATCCAGAAAAATTCCCAGATGTGCCCGTCCAGGTCATTGACAGAGGTGCTATACATAAAGCCATAGTCCAAAGCGGACCTTTCGATTGTGCCTCCTGCCTGTAGGGCAGTTTCGGTTACTTCATCCACTTTTTCTTTACTAGCCAAGGCCAACGCATTCAATACTTGTACCTGGTTTCGGGTATCCGCAATCGATTTGGAAGTAAAGGATTGAAATTTTTCCCGAGTGAGGAGCATGACCGAAATGGTGTCGGAGTAGACCATTCCTGCGGCTGTTTGATCGGTGAAGTGAGGGTTATTGGTAAACCCTTATTCGCGTATAAAATTCCATGGCTGCAGGGAGGTCATTTACAGGTAGATTAATGAAAATCATTGGTTTCATGATCTTTGAGGTTTTTGTTAGTCACTCGTTTTAAATACATAGTACTACAAATTTAAGACAATTTTAATAGTCCCTGACTGTGCAAACCCGACAAAGTAATGGGTTGAATGCGACAGGTTTAAGCAATCAACTACCAATACCATTGTGGATTACATGCAGCGCGTAAAAGTCGAGGCAGCCAAAAAGCAATTGGAGACAAGCCGTAAAACGGTAAGCGAAATCATGTATGATGTTGGATATAGCGACCCTAAGGCGTTTAGGGAAGTGTTTAAAAAATATACGGACATGTCCCCCCTGGATTATAAGGTGAAATTTTCCTCAATAAAATGATTGGAAATTTAATACCTTAAAATTCCCGCTAATCCGGTATCCGTAGGCATGTTGTCTGTAGGCATCACGATCACGTTACCACCCATCTTTAAGACCAACTCGCTCATATCATCCAAAAGATCATCTACTCTGGGATTGTCCATGTCTTTTTTCTGGGTGTTGCCCGTTACTAAATTGGTGATGCGAGCGGCGATGATTCTGTCCGCTTCTACAAGCAGGGTGCCGATCCTTCCCTCAACTGCAGCTACAGCCAGTTCTTTATAGTCGTCTGTTCCTTTACCAGCTGCTTTGGCCTCCTCATATTTCCCGGAATGATTTTTTAGATTCTCCCGGTAGGCAGGCTCCATGACTTCCCAGGCCATTTTAGCCAATTTTTCTTTTGCCACCGCCGAAGGGTTTAGCTGTATCCCTTCGGGTAATAGAGCAGAATTTTTGTTCACCTTCTGAAAAAGGTGGTGGTGTTCCGGTAGGGCGGCCAGAATAAGAGGAATTCCTAGTGGTTTTGAGAAATTTTCTTCCACTTCTTTGGATACCACTCGGAAAAACCGCTCCGCATCCAAATCTACCTGGTCTTTTTTACCGCCATGGCCATGGTGCATGGCATTACTCTCTCCGGCTGATCCGCCATAGGAGGCTACGGTGTGGTGCTCATCTGTTAGTTCTTTCCCCAGGGCATCCTCCATGGTGTTAGGTATGTCCTCGGAAAGTTTTATTTGCTGCAATGAATGCCTGTTTCCTTCGTATAGAGTGAATTCGTCCAGGCTCAAGCCCAAAAGGTGATAGCGGTCGGTAGATTGTAAATAGTTTCGAAGTGGTTTGGTGTGGAAACTATCGGCCACAATGGCAAGGGATTCTACCGCTATAGGCAGTTTAATAACCTCGATGAAATCAGGAGCACTAAATAGGGCCAGCCCATCCATGCTATTGTTCCAAAATTCATCGTCCTCGGTGAATTTCTCCAGCGGAGCCAAATAGGTATTCGTTTCTTCTGAACTGTATTTTTGAATCAAGGATTGCTCCATTTCTTTCAAAAGGTTTTTAAACCGAATGGGGTCTTGCCGATTGTCTGGGTGGTTACGGTAAGTCGGCATGTAAAGCGAAAGGCAGGGAGCTTTTTCAATAGCCAATAAATCCTGTATGCGTTTTTCGGTAAGTAACTGCATGGTTCTGTTTGATTCAATTTAAAAATAATACAAGGATTAATAGTAATAATCAATCCTATTTACCTAATTCAATCACAATTTTTATGCCATAGTATTTTATTTTTTACCAATGAAATCAACACGATTCTAATCATCATTAAACACACAGGGCAATGATTTTTTTAATCGTCAAAGACGTTCTCGATTTAGTATCGGGACAGGCTATCTGACCGCGTAAAAACAAACTATAAACAGATGAAACACCTTCCTTACAGATGTAAGGATTGCATAGGAGAAAAATCAATCGTTAGGATTTTCTCCGAGCTTGGATTTTAGGTAAAAGGCCAGCGTTACCAACCATAAGTAATGCTTTTTCTTTGATTCGAATAGAGGGAGAGGGATATCTTTGATGGTCTCAATAGTTCATCTATCAATCAACCGTCGGTTTCGGCACCGTAAAATGAAACTGACTGCCTTCTCCCGGTGAGGAGGTGACCCAGATTTCACCTCCATGATTTACGACGATTTTCTTGCAGGTAGCCAACCCAAGTCCTGTCCCCTCAAAGGTCTGCTTGTTGTGCAGCCGGTTAAAGGGTTGAAACAACTTTGAAAGATCTTCCGAAGCGATCCCGATGCCATTGTCTTCTATCGTAAAATGGTATTTCTCAAGATCCTGCCGCACTTGAATCCGAACTTCCGGAGTCCTGTCTTTCGGAATAAATTTCAATGCATTTGATATCAGATTTAGAAACAATCGGTAAATAGAATTTTGGTGCCCTTGTAATGGCAAGTCCTGTTGAGGAATTTCAATGCGGGCTCTTTTGGAGGCAATCCTTTTTTCAAGGTCGTTTAATACCGGATCCAGTACTTCCATCAATGAAAATTGCTCCATTCTTTTTAACGCTTGTCCAGCCTTCGAATATTCCAGAATATCCTTGATCATCTGTTGCATTCGGATGGAACCATCCATGGCGAAATGAATGTATTGAAGTCCTTTTTCATCCAGTTGCCCTTCATATTTCTTTTTTATGAGCGAGGTAAACCCCGAAACCATTCGTAAGGGTTCCTGTAAATCGTGAGCGGTAACAGAAGCAAATTGCTCCAGCTCCCTATTGCTATTTGCCAGGAGATCATTTAGCTCCTGTAGTTTGCGCTCCGTCTTTTTGGTTTCTGTGATGTCTATGATGATGGCCACCAAGGCGGGCTGCCCTTCGTAGCGCATTTTTTGCAGGTGAACTTCGACGGGATAGCGGCTTCCGTCTTTTCGTTCATGAACGGTTACAAATACCAGTTTCTCCTTTTGATCGGATAGTAGGGGTTGAAGGAAATCCCGAAATTCCTGTTCTCCAAATTCTGGTTTAATATCGTATGGAGTTAACGTTTGAATTTCTTTTAAGCTATAACCCATATTTAACAATGCCCCCCTGTTGGCGTAGGAAAAGTGAAGGCTATCGGTATCAAAAATGTAAATTTCATTCAGGCTATTTTCCATAATGCTGGCCAGCTGAGATTTTAGTGAACGCGTTCGCAACTGTTCCGTCTGGTCATTTAAAATGGCCATGATGCAGTTTCTTCCTCTATATACCAATTCATGAACAAACAACTCGCCTTGTAACAACTCCCCATTCTTTTTCTGCTGTATGACCGTATCTAGTTTGCTGGCCCCTTCCTTTACTTTTAGTTTGTGGATGGATTCATAAAAGGTGGAAACTTCTTCTTCCCGAAACAGAATACCCATACTGAATCCTAGAATCTCTGATTTTTGGTAGCCATATGTCGTCAGTGCCGCCTGGTTAATTTCCAAAACCTCCAGGGTATCCACATCCAAAAGTATTTTGGGTAGTGGACTTAGCTCGAATAACATGCGGTAATTGCGCTCTGATTCCCTGATTTTGAGTTCGGCTATTTTGCGTTCTGTAATGGTTCTGGCAAAGAAAGCGGCTCCCGTTATTTTTCCGTCCTGGCGAATGGGATGAGCACTAAGTTCTATCCAAATCTCCATGCCGGATTTCAGTTTTTCCGGCCGGCCATAGGTTTCTGTAAAGGATTCCCCCGAGAGTGCCCGGGCAAAAAAAGACTTAAACTGCTGGTGCATGTCTTCCGGAATCTTATCGGGAAAAAGAGCAGGCGATCCCGGAAAAACCTTGGTCCCGATCAATGCTTCCATTTTCTTGGAAAAAGCTTGATTGAAGGCAATTAGCCGCTGATTACAATCAATACTCCAGATGTCATCCGTGGCGGTATTGATAAGCGCATCGTTATTTAACCGGTCCAGCGCCCGCTGCTTTTCCATCTCCCGGTGCAGGCGGTAACTTTGTTGCATCACCCGTTGTTTCTTTCGGCCTTCCAGGAGGGTGATCACCTGGGCAGCTAACAGCTCCAGCGAGCGTACCTGCCCCTTGCCTATCACATCTGGTTTTTGGTCCAGTAGGCACAAGGATCCCAACAGAAAACCATTCGGCGAAATCAGTGGAAACCGTGCAAAAAATCGGAATTCAGTATGTTCCGAAGCAATCTTCACTTTATGTTCCCGGGAGTCTTTTAGGAGAAATGGGGTTTTTGAGTTTTTGAGACCAAGTTGACAAAGCGATGGCATTTCATTGATTTCATCGATCGTCAACCCAAAACTAGCTTTGATAAAACAGGCTGATTGTCCCAGAAAGGATAAGAAGGAAACGGCAGAACCACTGAGTCTGGCCGCTAATTCGGTGAGCGCGTCAAATTCTTTCTCAGGAGGGCCGCCCAATATCGCATAGGAATGCAATACCTCCAATCGCTTTTCTTCATTTCCGGTCCCAAAAATGGATTGATTCATACAAAAAATTCCAAGATATAAACGCTGTCAAACTTCACTAAACCATTTACTTACCCCAGAAGTAAATTTAATGAAATTTTTTGTGAAAAAAAGCTAAAAAATCCCTGGCAGGTAGAAAATTCATTTCTTTCCGCCAGGGAGGGATTAACAACAATCCGTACGCTTTAATTTAATTTAAATCGGATCGGAACCCGCATTTTCACGGGTACTTCTATCCCTTTTTGTTTTCCAGGGGTCCAGGCGGGAGCCTTTCGTAGTACCCGGAGGGCTTCCTGATCCAAACGGTGATCCACTCCGCGTAGCAGTTCCACATCATGGATACTACCTTCCGTATTTACGGTAAATACCGCATAAACGGTTCCTTCAATGCTATCCTTTCGGGCTGCTTCCGGATAGGTGAGGTTTTCACTCAGGAAGGCGTTCCAGCCCTCCATTCCGCCCTCAGGGACGGGCATATCTTCCACTACATTGAATATTTCTCCTTGCATAACGCGCTCGGAAATCTGCTCAGGGCTGGATTGATCCAAACTGGGTTTTTCTTCCTGTGTTTCGCAGGCAAAGAATACAAACAGCAAACCTACTAAAGGCATGGCCAGCGCATAATTGATTCGGGCCATCCGGGGGGATTTTGGTTGATACATCATGTTGAGTCGTTTTTTTAATTGAAATTGATTGAAATTATTAACTAAAGTGCCCTGCTGAACCGGTCGTAGTAAATGCAGCAGCAGGTCGATATAGGCTTCTTTGGGATGTTTTTGGGTCATCAGTTGGTCTACTTGATACTCGTGCAGCTCCATTAAGGCTTTTTCGAAGTACCGGATAAGGGGCAAAAACCAGAAGGTGATTTTTAGCAATTGATACAACAAGACATCCAGGCTATGCAGCAGTGTTCCATGAGCAGCTTCATGGGCAAGGATCCACTCTCGATCTACCTTGTTTTTCTGTTCGGGAGGTAAAAAGATCCAATGGAAAAAAGAAGAGGGTTCAAAATCCGGATGCTCCAGAAGGGTGAAATTTCCCCAGCTAGCTTTCTTAGCGATGACTGCCCGGGTATATAAGGTCCTCAGTCCCCAGCCAAACCGAATAAGAAAAAAGACAAGACCTGACAGGTATACGCTTGAAAACAAAACGCCCAGCGAATACCAGCCACTTGTTACCGTCTGAGGATTCTTTGGAGATAATTCCACTGTAGGTAACTGAAAAGTGAGTATTTCCTGAAAGACTATTGTCTCAGTTAGCAGGGGAATGTTTAAGGCGGGCACGATCCAGGCGATCCCAAAAGCGGTCAATAAATAGGCTCTGTTCCAGACAAAGAAGGTATTTCCCGCCAGAAAAAGCCTGTAAAATAGCCCCATCAAAGCCAGACAGACGCTTCCTTCCCACAAATAATTCAGCAGTGCATTCATGATTCTTTATCTTTTTTGAGTTTTTCAACCATCTCTTCCAATTCATTCAGATCCTTTTCGGAGAGCTTGTTTTCTGCTACCATAAATGACAGCACATTTTTGGCAGACCCCTCAAAGTAGTTCTTTACCATCCGGTTGAAACTCCGGTGTTGGTAAGTCTTTTTGCTGATTACGGGAAAATATTCATGGGTGGTGCCATAGGTCTGGTGATCCAGATACCCTTTCTTCTCCAACTGCTTGATAATAGAGGCCAGGGTAGTGTAGGGAGGTTTGGGCTCCGGATAATGATTCAACACGTCGCGAACCAGCGCTTTTTCCAGTTGCCAAATGATTCCCATTACCTGTTCTTCGTTACTTGTCAATGCTTCCATGGCTTAAAGGTAAAACATATAAATTAGTTTTCCTACGAATACTTCGTAAAAATACGGAATTATCGTATACTCACTGGTTTGCCAGATTCTTTTTCACTAAATGAGTGGAAATAAGAAGAATAGTAGTGAAATGACTACAGGTTTTTCAGAATTTTATTATATTAAAGTTCCTTATCATAAAACAGATGCCATGGAAAAATACCGTCTATCCGTAAATGGAAACATGCAAGAAGTTTCCGCTCCCGAAGACATGCCCCTGCTTTGGGTCATCCGGGACCTGCTATCACTTAAAGGTACCAAGTTTGGTTGTGGACAAGCACTATGTGGTGCCTGCACGGTCCATGTGGACGGCGTAGCCACCCGTTCCTGTAGTCTGCCGGTTTCAGCGGTAGGAGACCGAAAAATAACCACCATCGAAGGCCTTTCGGCCGATGGAGACCATCCCTTGCAAAAGGCCTGGCAGGAGCATGTGGTACCGCAATGCGGGTATTGCCAAACCGGGCAACTAATGAATGCCGCCGCCCTTCTGAATGAAAAGCCCCATCCAAGTGAAACGGAAATTGAGGAGGCCATGGCCGGAAATCTTTGCCGCTGCGGCACCTATAATCGAATCAAGGATGCCATTCTAACCGCATCCAAGTCCTAATCTTACTTTATTTCATCCGCTCATGATACCTAAACTTCCGTTTTTATCGAAAAAAGTTTCTGCCGACAAAAGCAAGCTGTTTATTCCCGGCAGAAGGGACTTTTTGAAACTAAGTTCCCTCATCGGTGGGGGCTTTGTTCTTGGTGTTAATTTCCAATGCTCGGGACCCAAAGGGGAAACGGTAACCTTTGCTCCCAATGCCTACCTTAGTATTGGTACCGATAATACGGTTACCATCATTGCGCACCGTTCCGAGATGGGCACGGGCATCCGGACCACCTTGCCCATGATTGTCGCGGACGAATTGGGTGCGGACTGGAAAGCTGTAAAAATTCAACAGGCCGTGGGTGATGAAGCCACTTACGGCGATCAAAATACAGATGGGTCCTATTCGATTCGCATGTTTTTTGAACCCATGCGGCGGGCCGGGGCCACTGCCCGGCACATGCTCGTGGAAGCAGCCGCCCAAGAATGGAACGTTGAGGCTTCCGGCTGTGATACCCGGGAGGGAATGGTCGTTCATGAGGCCTCTGGCCAAACAGTTCCATTTGGAGAGTTGGTGGAGCTATTACGACAGATGCCGATTCCGGAAGCGGAAAACCTGACCTTGCGTAAGCTGAGTGATTACAAACTGGTAGGTAAGTCGGTACCCATTTACGATGTCAAAGATATTACCGAAGGAAAAGCACTCTTCGGGGCAGACGTGGACCTGCCCGGACAGCAAATCGCGGTTATTCTACGAAGTCCCGTGGTTGGTGGAAAGATCCGTACGTACAATGAAGAAAAAGCCCTACAGGTTTCGGGCGTAAATAAGATTGTTCAAATTTCCGGCAATGGGGTGCACCCGGGACTGAACAAGCCTTTGGAAGGGTTGGCAGTCATTGCAGATAATACCTGGGCCGCTATGAAAGGAAGGGAGGCGCTGGAGGTGGATTGGGAGCTGGGAGAAAATCAGGATTACCAATGTGCGAGTCAAATGGAAGCCATGATCGAAAGCACGCTACAGGAAGGACGCTTGAGAAGGGAAAAGGGAGATGTAAAGCAGGCATTTAGCAGTGGAGGAAGAATATTTGAAAATACCTACCGGGCTCCCTATTATGCCCATGCCACCATCGAACCTCCCACAGCACTGGCAGATTACAAGGAGGATGGAAGCATCGAAATATGGGCTCCAACCCAACACCCCCAATGGGCCCGGGATTCGGTGGCAGAAGCCCTGGAAATAGATGTTTCCAAGGTACGGGTAAATGTGACCCTACTGGGAGGAGGTTTTGGAAGGAAGTCAAAGCCGGACTACGTGGTGGAGGCTGCCTTGCTATCCAAAGCCATACAAAAGCCGGTAAGGGTACAATGGACCCGAGAAGATGATATTCACCACGATTTTTATCATTCGCACAGTGCCCAGCGGATCAAGGCAGGTCTGGATGCTACCGGCAAATTATCCGCCTGGAATCACCATACCGTTTTTCCGGCCATTGGCGGAACCTCCAGTGCCGATGAATTGCACCCCTCCGATGGAGAAATGGGATTGGGATGTACGGATTTTCCCTACGAGGTGCCCAATATCCGGATCGAATCCCATGAGGCCAAGGCCCATACCAGGGTTGGCTGGCTGCGCTCGGTAAGTAACATACACCATGCCTTTGCTATCTGCAGCATGTTGGATGAAATCGCTGAGGAGCAGGGAATGGATCCCGTGGCCTATGTACTTTCGCTGTTAGGGGAAGACCGAAAACTTGCTTTTAGCGAAGAAATGAAAGGAGCCTATCCCAATTACGGTGAGGCGATAGAAGAATACCCCTGGGATACTGCCCGAATGAAAAAGGTGATCGAGCGCGTGGCGCAAGAGGCCGGATGGGGCAGCGCGGAAAAGGAAGGGAAAACCCTCGGTTTTGCAGCTCACAAGAGCTTTCTTACCTATGTGGCTTGCATCGTCGAAGTAGCCGAAGATGAATCCGGAAAGCTGATCATTCCGGAGGTGCATTATGCCGTGGATTGCGGGATCCCTGTCAATACCGACCGGATCCGCTCCCAATTTGAAGGAGGCGCACAATTTGCCACCAGCCTGGCCCTTTCTTCGGCCATTCAATTTGAAAATGGGAGGGTCATTCAAAATAATTTTGATGGCTACCAGATCATTCGCATGCCCCAGGCCCCGAAAAAGATTTTCACGCACATCATAGAAAGCACCGAAAAGCCAACCGGTGTGGGCGAACCTCCGGTTCCCCCCTTTATCCCGGCCTTGTGCAATGCTTTGTATAAATTAAAAGGGAAGCGGATTTATGAATTGCCGGTTAAGGAAGTTTTTGTTTGAAAAAACTACGACAAAAGTAAGCGATGGCTGGTTTATAGACACAACAATATTGGATTGAACGCACAGTTGACGATCCCAAAAACCCACTGGGGATGTCAGACTACCAGATCATAAATCGGACAGCCTGACACTAACAGTGGGTTTTTGGTCTTGTTTGCCAGTCCGTTCCTTCAAAAAGAAGAGATGGCTTACAGGAGCAAGTGTTCGTTTATAAGCATGCGGGAGCCTAAGATATTGGTAATTGTAATGATCACCGGGACAAGGAACTGTGCCAATTGGCATTCTTTGTTAGGGCTCAGCTCCTTTTTGTAGGTGCATTTCTGTGGTTTCCTTTCAATCCCTGGGAAGCCTTTCAACGATTCAGCTCTTTCTCCGATTACTTTTCTAATTCTTTTTGACTTCGAAAGCTTGCAGGGAGTTAATCAATCCTAAATTTTACTTCTCTAAGACTATATCGTTTAGAAAGCTTCTTCAGAAAGGCATATGCAATCAGAACTTGCATTAATCACCAATCCAGATCCCGAATAACGGTTTTCAGAAGTATGGGTAAGTAAATAAACCAAAGGCCTGAGCATTTTGGTCTGATAAATGAGTAGTGTCATAAAATCCCCATTTTTCTCATCCCACCCCATAGATAGGTAACTGTAAGCGTAAAAATGTCCCTGTGACAGCTTTGTAAAGCGATAGATCTTCCGGCTTAATCTTTGGCTAGCTTATGGTAAATTCAATAACTCCCCAAAAGAATAAAAGATGGACTTGAAAAACAAAGTAGTAATCATAACAGGAGCTTCCAGTGGAATAGGGAAAGCTACGGCGACTAAATTAGCAAAGGAAGGTGCCGCTGTGGTATTGTGTGCCCGCAGTGAAAATGAACTAAATAAATTAAAAGATAAGATTGTATCCGATGGCGGGAAGGCATTGGTTGTAAAAACGGATGTTACAAAACCAGCTGAATTTGGAGAAGCCGTTTCTCAAACGCTGGCTGAGTACGGATCCATTGATGTATTGATCAATAATGCGGGACTGATGCCCCTCTCGTTCGTCGAAAAACTCAAGACCGATGAGTGGGAGAAGATGGTAGATGTCAACATTAAAGGCGTACTCAACGGAGTAGCAGCCGTATTGCCGACCATGCGCACGAATAAAAGCGGTCATATTATCAACATATCCTCCTCGGCAGCACACAATTACTTCCCCGGTGGGGCAATCTACTGTGCTACTAAGGTAGCGGTAAAAATGTTTTCGGAGGGCTTGAGAAAGGAGTTGGCACCCCTGTACGGTATAAACGTGACCTCCATAGAGCCAGGGGCTGTGAATACAAACTTGTTTGAAACCATCACGGACGATGACATTAAGGAAAAACTGAAGGGTATGAAGGAGATGACCACTCTTGAGGCGGAAGATATCGCCAATGCCATTTTCTACGCCTTAAATCAGCCCGACAGAGTCAATATCAACGATGTGTACCTGATGCCGACAGAACAAGGATAAAAAGTATAAATCTAAAAAAATGGAACATACGATGCGTGAAATAGAAACAATAGAAACCATTAATCCTACAACAGGGGAAATGCTCGATCACTACGAATACATGAGCAACGAAGAGGTAGAAGAGGCCATTTCAAAATGCCACCAAGCCTTCCTAACGTGGAGGGAAGTCCCCGTCGAGGAACGTGCTGAACGGATCAAAGCGATCGGAAAAGCCTTGCTCGGTGCCAAGGAAGAGTTGGCGCAATTGATGACGGATGAGATGGGGAAGACGCTAATTCAAAGCCGGCAAGAAGTGGATTTATGCGCTGCCATTTGTAAATATACGGCTGAGATTGGACCAAATGAGCTGAAAACCGAGGAGCGTGACATGGTCAATGGAAGCAAGGGACGCGTCTCATATGCCCCTATCGGGGTGGTATACGGTATTCAGCCCTGGAATTATCCAAGTTACCAGGTGGTGCGGTATTCGATAGCCGGCCTGATGGCAGGTAACGCTGTGTTATTAAAGCACGCTTCAAACGTAACCGGATCGGGTAAACTGCTGGAGCGTATATACAAAAACGCTGGCATCCCGCAGGGCCTGTTTACCACATTAGTAATCAATCACGATCAGTCGGATGCGGTGATTAAAAATAAATGGGTGCGAGGCGTAACCCTCACAGGTAGTCCCGGTGCAGGACGAAAGATCGGGCAAACAGCCACCGCTGAGTTGAAAAAAACGGTGTTGGAATTGGGTAGCAACGATGCCTACCTGGTCTTTGATGATGCCGATATCGACCTGGCGGTAAAGGCCTGTGTGAAGGGCCGTATTTACAATAACGGTGAAACCTGTATTGCTGCGAAGCGCTTTATCGTAACCGCAAAGGTCTACGAGGAATTCCGGGAGAAATTCGTGAAGGCCATGAGTGAAGTAAAAACGGGTGATCCGAATGAGGAAAGCACCCAATTGGGCCCCATGGCACGCCAGGATCTCCGCAAAGAGTTGCATGAACAGGTGGTGAATAGCGTCGAAAATGGAGCCAAAATCGCCTGCGGAGGGAAAATTCCCGATGGAAACGGATTCTTTTATCCCGCCACGGTGTTGGAAAACGTCCAGCCGGGACAGGCTGCTTACGAGGATGAACTATTTGGCCCGGTAGCTGCATTGATCAAAGCCAAAGATAACGAAGATGCCATGCGCATTGCCAACGACAGCCGCTTCGGATTGGGCGGAGGGATTTTCTCCAAAGATGAAGCCGCGGCCATCGAAATGGCAGAGAAGCACTTTGACACGGGAATGGTGTTTATCAATACCTTTGGTTTGGCTGATCCTGCCATGCCATTCGGTGGGGTTAAAAATTCTGGCTATGGCCGTGAACACGGTGGATTCGGACTAAAGGAATTCGTAAACATTAAGGCCGTTCTGAAAAGGCAGCAATAATTTGCTACTGATTAATATACCTAAACGTGAGGTTAATCCTTGGCTCCAGTACCTTCTTGGTTGGCGGCAGGCGATGGAGCCAATGGTCTTGGGTGGTGCCTTTCATGAGCAAAAGGCTCCCATGTTTAAGATATAGGGAGACCGTTTCCTTGCTTTCCTTGTGTTTAAAGGCAAATTTCCGATCTGCACCCAGGCTGATAGAGGCAATGGCACCGTGTTTTTTCAGGTCCTTTTCTCCATCACTGTGCCAGGCCATTCCTTCTGCTCCCGAATGATAAAGATTCAGCAGGCAGGAATTATACGTTTCCCGGGTGCTCTGCTCGGTAATCCCTTTGATCTCCAAGAGCTCTTTCGTCCAGGGAAGGGCTCTTTTAGTGATATTGGAATAGGTGTATTCAAATTCCTGATCCCCGTACCAGGCCACCTTTCGTTTGGTCACGATTTTTTTTCCAAAAAGAACTGCCTCATCATTTTTCCAGGCGATGGTATCCCACAAAGCCTTAAAATAACCATCGGCTTTCACTCCGGGGATCACCTTGCCATGATAGTACACCTGCCCGTCTTGCGGTAATACGTTTTTGGAAGGATAAGCCGGATCGTCAAATAGATTCATCCGGCCAAAGTAAGGAAATTTTCATTTCCACTTTAATCCCGTACGGGCAAATTAAAAAATTGAGCGGTAGAATAGCCGGTTTAAATTCAACCCGGAAGAAAACAGCGGATTCTCTGGGAACAGACCAAATAGAAATATAATATGCATATAGTGCCTAAAAAGCTCAAAAAATTGCATTCAAGTTTTGGAATGAACATTCCAAAATTATATATTTATCGGGAATTCCTTATTATACCCCATTTACCGATGCCCAGGATAAAATCTTTTGATGAAACAGAAACCTTGGAAAGGGCGATGGAATTGTTTTGGAAAAAGGGGTACCATTCCACCTCCGTGCAGGATCTGGTCGATCACCTGGGAATCAACCGCGCCAGCCTGTATGATACCTACAAAGGAAAGAAAGACCTGTTTATGCGGGCATTTGAAAATTACAGGGAGACCACCAAAAATACGTATTACGAGTTATTGTATGCACAGCCGAATGTCATGGAAGGATTTAGAAAGCTGTTTGAACATGTGGTACGTGAGAATACGGATCGCAGGGGTTGCTTTTTAGTGAATATCACCACCGAATTGGTCCCGGAAGATAGCGAGATGAAAGCGATGCTGCGGGAAAATCAGATCCAATTTGAGAAGTTGTTTTTTGATTACCTGAAGTCCGGAGAGGTGATGGGCGAAATTGCCAGAGGCAAAGACCTAAAAGCCTTTGCTAACCTGCTATTTACGCTTTACAATGGGGTGCAGGTCATCTCCAAAATAGAATCCGCCCCCTCCAGGCAATTGGCAGCGGTGGAGGTGGTGTTACAGCTTTTGGAAGATTAGTAATAGACCTTACAGATTTCATCCGTGAATTTTTCTTAAACTATAAACTTAGCATTCTAAATCCAAGGTTTTCCGCTGCAAATAATTTTTACGCTTAGAAAAGAAATTTAATTTTGACTTTATTTTAGCGTATGAGTCTACCATTTCTACACAAGAGTCAGCTTGACAAACTAAAGTCGTTCGTTAATCCGGTTTTGCTCAACAGAGGGTACACCCTTTTTTCCGATAAAAAAGTGGAATTCGTCTATTATAACCCTGCGGACGAAACCTATTTTTTTGAAGTGTAGGGAAATTTGGAGCCGTATTATTCCGTACGAATCTGTCTTGAATATACAGCGCTCAACGAATTTTTTTCCAGCAAGAGTGATAACCCATTTTCTGGTAATGTTGACCAAAATCCTGTGGATTGTATTTGTCCCTATTTTGCAGAAAATCGTCAGTGTAAACATATTGCAGCGGCAATTTATTTTCTAGCGTTGACCAAAGGAGTCGATTACAGGAAAGATAAACCTACCGGATTACAAATCCCGGAACCGAAGCCGTTTGTGAAAACGAAGCGGGAGAAAGAGGACCTATCCTTTCCCATAAAAATTGCCTGTTCGGAAAATGAAATACCCCAATTGGGAAAAAAAATCGATTGTGAACCGGGTAAATTTATTTATGAAAACCTGTACAGAGCCGATCTGTCAGATAGTGAAATTTCCTATGTTGTTGATATCAATGGGCAGCGTCATTTGTTACGTGTTGGCTTTGATGGGCAACAGGTCATCATTGAGGGTGATTATCAGCGAAAATTCCTGGTTCGTACGGGGTTGGAGTGGCTCAAAAAACGGTTCAGACAGCCGGATTTGGGGGACCTTCAGTACCTGACCCCCGGGCAGCGAAAGAAAGCGGCTGAGGAGAAATTGGCCAAATGGGGATTGCAGGAACAGGTAGCCGAGCCCCTGACGGCTTTTGAGTTTTTGTTTTCGGAAGGGGAATTAGGCATGTTTCCGGCCGGACCGATCCGGGGACTCTATAACATCGATGCCCTTTCTCAATGGTTTAAAAAAGAAGGAATACGCACCCAGAAAAAAGCAGAGCAACTCCTGCCGGAGGTTAATGATTCCGAATTGGGCCAATACAATCCGGGATTGGCCTTTGTATTAACCCACGATAGAAATATTCACAGTGTTTTTGCTTTCATGGCCAAAGGAAGTAAAAACAGGCCGGAGGAATTATCGGTAAAGTTCACCAAAATAGAGGATCCCTTTGATCCCAGGCTGGCAAATAATGAAGGGATGGATCGGATCCTAATCGCAATAGACAAAATAAATCAAGCGATCTCTAAAAAGAAAACCGAAAAATTGGGTGTCCTTTTCAAGGAATTTCTGACGGCAATGGAGGGCTATTCCCTATTCAACTATCAGGCTCCCGTCTACGAGTATCAGAAAGGGAGGATAAAAAAGAAACATTTTGGAGCACCTTTGCAAGTAAAGTCTGCCAGGCTCACGATGAGGATCCGTAGATCTGGGAGCATCTATGAGGTGGCGCCCATTATCCGGACGGAAGCGAACAGCATTGAATTGGAAACCGCAAAAAATAAGTTGATCATCACCCCTGCTTTTGTCATATGGGAGGGCCGCCAATTGCTGGTTTTTCAGAACCAGAAGGCCTTGGATACCCTAAAACCTTTGCTCCATTACCCTGTCTTCCATTTTTTGGAAAAGGATGTGGAGGAATATATCCACAAAATAATAGTACCCCTGTCAAATAACCTTGAAATCATGGACGAATCTGGCCTTTTCAACGAATCCGACCGTAGCCCTTTGCTACAAAAGCAATTGTATGTGTCAGAACTCAGCGGATTGGTGATTTTTCGCCCGGCTATCAAATATGGACCGCAGGCATTTTCGAATCCTCTGGAGGGCAACAGCATCATAGATGCCGAGAGTAAAACCCTTTACCTGAGAGACGAAGATGTGGAAGACGATTTCCTGGCATTTCTCAGATCTCTGCATCCCAATTTTGGAAGAGGGGGTAACCAGGGGTTTTTTCACCTGACGCACGATAGCTTTATGGAAAACCTTTGGTTTATGAAAGCTTTTGAAATCCTGAAGGAGAACCAGGTGACGGTATTTGGGTTGGAAAACATCAAAATAAAAAAATATTCCCTTTTCCCCCCAACCGTAAACATGGAATTCCGTTCCAGCCAGGACTGGTTTGAACTCAAGGCAGCCGTCGCTTTCGGAAATAATAAGGTCAAATTAAAAGACATCAAGAGGGCTTTGGATCGGGACAGAAATTACGTAGAATTGACAGACGGGACCATCGGCATTTTACCTGAAGAGTGGGTTCGGAAGTTTAGCCGCCTATTTCGCAGCGGCGAAACCGATAAAGACCAACTCAACATCTCTAAAACCCAATTTAATTTGATGGATGAGGTGGAAGAACTTCACAATTTTCCGGAGATCCTTGCGGAAATTGAAGAAAAGAAGGAAAAGTTAAAGCAGTTTTCCAGCATCAAATCGACCCGCATTCCGAAGCAACTAAAGGCTGAGCTCAGACCGTATCAAAAAGTAGGTCTCAATTGGCTTAACTTCCTGAGAGAATACCATTGGGGTGGCATCCTGGCGGATGACATGGGCTTGGGGAAAACGCTCCAGCTCATTACCCTGATCTGTAAGTTAACTTCCAAAAAAGGGACGAAGGTGCTTGTGGTAGCCCCCACCACGCTGCTGTTTAATTGGAAGGATGAATTAGAAAAGTTTGCTCCTCATCTGGATTATTTCATCCACCATGGCAACCGCTATGATCAGGTCGAAGCGCTCCAGAAGCATCAGGTTTTGTTGACCAGTTATGGATTGGTGATCAATGATCTGGAATTGTTACAACAATTGGAATTTGATCTGATCATTGCGGATGAGTCCCAAGCCATCAAAAACACGCAGTCCCGGCGCTACAAAGCCATCACCAGGCTAAAGGGCAAGGTTAGAATCGCCCTTACCGGAACGCCCATCGAAAACGGGTTGGCGGAGCTTTATGCCCAAATGAACTTTGTCAATCCAGGGTTTTTTCATTCGTTTAAGGCGTTTAAGGAAAGCTACCTGGATCCGTTAAAAAAGGGAGATGGGGCTATCCAGGATGAATTGCGGAAAAAAATCGACCCCTTTGTCCTGAGAAGAACCAAAAAAGAAGTGCTCAAAGAGCTGCCGGATAAAACCGAGGAATACCTCTACTGTGAAATGGAGCCACTCCAGCGCAGAGTATACGATGCCTACCGAAATGAATACAGAGACTACCTGCTGAAAAAGTTTGAGGAAGAGGGGGCCGAACAGTCAAAAATGTACGTGTTGGAGGGTTTGACGCGATTGCGACAGGTGTGTGATGCTACCAAATTGGTTTCCCATACTGAGGAAATGGAAAGCTCTGCAAAAATTGATTTACTATTGGAGCACGTCAAAGAAAAGACGGGGGATCATAAATTGTTGGTATTTAGTCAGTTTGTAAAGATGCTGGATATCGTGCAGGAAAAATTAAAGGAGAACCACATACCCTATACCTATCTGGACGGCAAGACCAGCCTGAAAGAGCGGGAGTCCCGGGTGAACCAATTCCAGGAGGATCCCTCTAAGCGAGTATTTTTGATCAGCCTCAAAGCGGGAGGAACCGGCCTTAATCTTACCGCTGCTGATTACGTGTACATTCTAGACCCCTGGTGGAATCCAGCGGTAGAAAACCAGGCCATAGACCGCTGTTACCGGATGGGACAGGAGAAGCACGTGATAGCTTACCGCATGATATGCAAAGACACGGTGGAAGAAAAAATCGTGAAACTCCAGGAATCAAAAAGCAAGCTGGCCGCAGAAGTTATCGCAGAGGGAGATAGTTTTTTGGGAGCCCTGGACGGGGATACCATGCTGGCACTGTTTGATTGAAAACAGATGGCATCCAAACGCAGGACACCAGCCTGATTTTTTAGGTTTTTAGGTCCCGGGTACGTTAACCAAAAGGTAAGGAATCCCAATTTAAAAATCGTGGTTGATGCTCTTTTGAGGGAAGGGCAAGACTTACACAGTGGTTTGAATTCATGATAAAACTTCGAATGTCCCATTGTTCGTACGGTATTTTTTCGGAAAAATAGAATTGTTGAAGGCCATCCAGTAGACAGTATTCACTCAATTGGTCGGTGATTCCCTGCCCGATCCCTTTGAGCAATGCCTCCTTCCGAGTCCATATCTTATAAAAAGAGTGAACAGGTATGGGAGATTTTTCGATAAATTCGATTTCTGAGGGTGAAAAAATGCTGGGAAGCAGTTCTTGATAGGCAAAGCGCGAATCTAGCGGTTCAATGTCGATGCCCACTTCACAATCAGCAAGCGCAATAACCACCCAATCGCCCGCATGACTGATGTTAAAATGAAAATGGTCCCTTCCGATGAGGAAAGGCTTGTTAAACCGGTTTTTACCAAACCGAATCTTTTTTTGTCGATCGTTCAGGTAGCACTGTATTAGTTTACGGAGAAATCCTTTCCCCAATAGCTGCCTGATTCGGTCTTGTTTTTGCAGGTACCGATCGGCTTGATGGATTTCCTGATCCGTCAGCAGTTCTTTTAGATGTTCAACTACATGATCGGGCGAAGAAAGGGGAATCCGCCAGATATCAAGGAAATTACCGTTTGGGGAACGTTCATATTCCTTCCAGTTCGGAGGGCTTATTTCTTCACAAAAGACCCTGATTTGCGGCATGGATATGGGTTTGCTGGATTGGAATTTTGGGAAATATAGGTAATTTTATTTTCGTAGCGAATTTACCACCTGGTAGGATCATCGGGAGCGCGATCCAGGTCATCAGGTACCCCGTCTCCTTCCCAGGGCGGTAGGTTCATCATGATTGTTACAAGAAATCGATAGGATTAAAAAAGCAAGAAGCAGTATGAAAGATTCTTTTCTCATGATTACTGGTTTTATTACTCATCGAGGCAAATCTTTTATGTCATCAATTATAATTTATAATTATAGAAAAATGAAATTAATTGTCGCAAATATGTAACCTATCCTAAATTCTTGTAATATAATTTTGAAATATCTATTATTACGGAATTATTGAATAGCTTTAAGTTTATTTTTTTAAGGTAAAGCGTGGGGAAGGATATGGAAAACAGCATTTTTGACCTGGGAGGAAAGCGGCTATTGATCGTGGATGATGATCCGGTTATTCGCCTGATATTGAAGGTGACTTTCAAGGCCTGGCAAAACACTTGGTTTGATATGGCAGTAAATGGAGCTGCTGCCTTGGAACGGTTGAAAACGCCCGGATACGATTTGATTTTAATGGATTTGCAGATGCCCGTTTTGGATGGCTACGAGACTACCCATGCCATTCGTTCGGGCCATTGTGGCAGCGAGTATCAGAAAATCCCTATTATTGCCATTACGGCAGATCTTTCAGAAATTGCCAGGTCAAAAGGGCTTAGCGTGGGTATTGATGAATTTTTATCCAAACCCGTAGACGGTGCTACTTTATATGCGACCATTCAGTATTTATTTCATAATAGAAGAAGCAAAGCAGGCTGATGGCAAGCAGATTTAGCTAGCAAATCATTCATCTGCCCTTTTATTAGGCGTATTTTATGGGTTAAACATCGGCACGGTTTCTAAATCTTTAAGTCGATACCTGACCGGTGGAAGATTAAAAAATTAAAAATCCCCTTCCCATGTAAAGGCGATCCTTTATATTCGTAGAAAAGAATCCGCATCAACAAACTGGGATACACATGAAGTACCGTCCATGCATCATGCCGCTTGAAACGATAGATCAGCAATCCATTTACCAACATTTTTCGGTATGATGAGTTCTTTGGGCATGAGCGGTAGCAAGCATTGGTTTCTGTGGATTTTTTTGGCTCTGGGATGGAGTTGTGGGACCGAGACCAAAGAGAAAAAGGAACATTCCCAGCTGGTGACCGAATCCGGGAAAGAGCCTGCTACGTCCCTTTTGGAGCAGCCCGCATCCACACTGGCAGCGAGGTATTGTACCGGCTGCCACCTGTTGCCGGATCCCAACCTGCTGGACAAGGCGACATGGAAAACCATCTTACCCAGAATGGGGCATTACTATGGGATTTATGCCAATGATACCCTTCGGGATTGGATACTGGAAGGAGGAAGGGCAGGACAGATCGTGGAACAAAAAGGTGTTTTCCCTCTCACACCTACGATGGATACCCTGATTTTTAAAAAAATAAGTGCCTACTATCTGGAAGAAGCTCCTGCGAAATTGCCATTGAAAGAGCGGGAGGAGTCGGTCCGTGTCGGTTTGCCTTATTTTAACCTGAAAAAGCCCGGAGGCAAAACCAAAAATCCCATGACGCTGATGGTTAAAATGGATGCCCCCAACCGGTTTTACATCAGTGATGTGGGCAGGTCTGCCTTAGCCATTATGGACGCCGATTTTCAGGTATTAAAGACGGCACGGATTCCCGAAGGAACCTCCTGGATCCACCAGGACGATGCTGGTACCTTAGCCTTGGTCATCGGGACGTTTAACCCTACGGATATGGACCTGGGCTATGTGATGCAACTGCCGGAAGGACCGGGCGATCCGACCCGCATTTTGGTTCAGAACCTGCAACGTCCCGTTCACCTGGACAGAGGTGACTTGGACGGAGACGGCAGGGATGATTTAGTGATCTGTGAATATGGCAAACAGACCGGGGGCCTAAGCTGGTGGAAGCAGGATCGGGCGGGAAATTACCAGAAATTCGTTTTGCAAAATAAGCCCGGCGCGACCAAGGCCTATATCCGGGACCTGAATGGCAACGGGAGACAGGATATCATCGCGCTTTTTGGGCAGGGGGATGAGGGTATTTTTATTTATCATAATCAAGGCAATGGCAATTTCGTTGAAGAACCGGTCCTGCGGTTTCCTCCCAGTTACGGTTCCAGTTTTTTCGACCTGGCCGACTTCAATGATGACGGGCACCTGGACATCATCTATACCGCAGGTGATAACGCAGACTACGATCCGATTACCAAACCCTACCACGGCATTCGTATTTTTATCAATGATGGCCGAAACCGGTTTGAGGAGGAGTTTTTCTATCCGCTACCCGGAGCCTATAAGGCAATTCCGGCGGATTTTGATGGGGACGGGGATTTGGATATTGCGGCTATTTCTTTTTTCCCCGACTTTGAAAATGCCCCGGAAGAAGGATTTGTATACCTGGAAAACCAAGGAAACGGTAATTATGAGGCCAGTACTTTTCCAGGATCATCGGCGGGTCGCTGGATAGCCATGGATGTTGGAGACATGGATGGCGACGGAGATCTGGATATTTTACTGGGATCCATGGTGTTTGGCTCGGATTATACCCAGTATTTTGATCAGTGGGTGGAGGGCGATTTGCCATACCTCTGGTTGGAGAACACCCTACGGTAGGGGTCAAATTTTAGTTACCAGTTCGACCAATCGATTGGAATAGCCGGATTCGTTGTCATACCAGCCCACCACTTTCACCAAATTGCCCATGGAAGAAGTAAGCCCGGCATCCAAAATACAGGAATGGGGATTTCCTACAATATCGATGGAGACCAGAGGATCTTCCGAATATTCGATGATTCCCTTAAAGTCAGTCAGGGAAGCTTTCCGAAACGCATTGTTGATGGAGCGGCTATCCACATCCTTTTCCAAGAGTACGATTAGATCGGTTAGTGATCCGTCCGGAACGGGTACGCGCATGGCAGAGGCTTCAATTTTACCACTGAGCTTCGGCAAAACCACCTCCATGGCTTTGGCGGCGTGGGTAGTGGTGGGAATAATGGAATAAGCTGCTGCCCTGGCCCTTCGTAAATCCCGATGGGGAGCATCGTGGAGATTTTGATCGTTTGTATAGGAGTGTACCGTGGAAACATAGCCCCTTACGATGCCAAAAGCTTCGTCCAGCACTTTTACCATTGGGGCAAGGCAGTTGGTGGTACAGGAAGCATTGGAGACGATGTCTTCATCACCTCTAAGAATTCCTTCGTTGACACCCAGAACGACCATGGGTACATCCGGGCTTTTAGAGGGGGCGGTGATGATTACTTTCCGGGCTCCTGCCTTCAGGTGCAAGGCAGCCCCTTCCCGGTCTGTAAATTTTCCCGTCGCTTCCAAGACCACATCTATGTCAAGATGCTTCCAGGGGATCCGTTCGGGATTTTTTTCAGCAAAGATCCGAATGGTTTTGTTTCCTACCTGGATATTTCCGTCATTTTCGGTAAATCGCTGGGCGTATTTGCCATGCACGGAATCGTATTGCAACAGGTGAGCCAGCGTATTGGGATCAGTTAAATCATTCACAGCAACCAGCTCCAGGTCGGGCCGATCCAGGATTAGCTTGATGGTCAGGCGGCCAATTCTGCCACAACCATTAACGGCAATTCTTTTTTTCTTCATGATTAATTTATCCGCCGAATTTAAGAAATAATTTAAAAAAATGCCTGGTTTTTAGTGATTCTGTTAAAAATATTGAAAAACCCCCTCCAACCGGTAGTCCGGATGTTGAGGTGATTTTCTCATTTGTCACTTACAAAGTATCTATTCCGGACAAAATCAGGGCGTATAAAAAATACCTCAGAATCCGAAAAAGACTCAGCAGCAAATACTTCCTGGGAAGTAAGCCACCTATTCCGGAAAGCAAGGATATGGCAGAAAAGGGCAAGGGTGTAAGGGAAGCCACTACCACCAGGTAACCACCGAATTTTTCAAATAAACGCATGTATTTTTTTAGGCGGGGAAATCGGGCGCGGTTGATCCAATTTTTATCCCGGATCCACCGGCCAATGTTAAAGTTTAAAAATCCTGCCCCATATGAAATCAAAGACAGGATGGCAATGCTGAAGAAATAGGGACCGATCATCCCCGTTTCCAGCGACCAGAGCATAAATACTTCCGGCGGAATGATACCAAAAAAAATTTCAGATAAAACGAAAAGGCTTATTACCAGTACTGCGTTATCATAAATGGATCCAAACCAGGCATATCGTTGATCCTCGGTGCTGAACTGCCGCAGCAATAGAAACACGCCTACCAGCAAAACGAGATAAAAAAGACCCTTTAGGAGATTATTAAGTAAAAACTGCCTCCTTTCCTTGATTTCTTTTCTATTCATATAAGGTAAAAAATGAGGGGTGATTCGGCTTATCCTTATTTAGCAGGCTGATAGGCTTCTTTATAAGGGGACCAGATTTCATAGATCGGATTACCCGTACTGCTCAGTCCGCTATGATGCCACTTGCCATCCATTACTTCGTATTCAAAATTTAGTTCCGCTCCCACCCGACTATCATCTCTGGAAAAGAAGGTGATGTTTTCGGTATAGTTTCCATCGGTAGCTTCATAGGTGCCGCCACCGGTACCGCTGAATTCTTTTGTTTCCGAATTAAAGGCAATCCATTGGAAACGTCCACCACTGAGAATTTTTACCGTTCTCCTGGCTCCTGGGGTCATTTCAGAAATTTCGCCATCTCGTTTCCTGCCCGTAATCACCCAGTTTCTGGTGAGGTCGTCTTTGCGGGACGAAACTTTCTCCCAAATTTCTATCAGATCCTCTCCTTTTATTTTGCCCGAAATAACGATGCGGTTGTTGGCAAAATCCAGTGTATATTGATTAGTGGTGCCTACTTGCTCCGGATCCAGCGTCAAAAAGTCAAGGCTTTCTGAATAGCTATTACCTTCCAGTTTATACTCACCGCCTCCGGCATACATGAATTTGTTTCCGGCAATTTCTTTTGCCCCAAAAGCAAAATAACCATCCTGATAGATTTTGATAAATTCCTGATCGGTGATGGGATTACCATTTTGATGGGTTAGTTTCCAGGCTCCTTCCAAATCCTGGGCGGGAAGCTGAAAGCAGATCAAAATACAAATAAGGAATAGGAACGTTTTCATGAGTTATGAGCGTTTGAATACTTGTTAAATTTACTTATTAATTTGCGTTTAGCAATAATCCCTTATTTTATTTGCGGATGATACTGGCAAATATAGTGATGAGCGGCCTTTCAGCCTTTTTCTCCTGAAACACGCAGCTAGTTGGCTGGTTTTTTGTGAGAATTGGCAGACTTAATGGGATTCCCTATGCAGAAATTAGTATATGTAGTATTTATAACGTTCATCGCTGGGTGTACGTTAGCCGGTAGTGCCTATGCCCAGTCCTACGGCACCGCCCTGGGGCTCCGGTTGGCCAACAATAACTCCTATCGCATGCTGGGCCTTAGTGCACAGCAGCGGATTCAGAAAGGCCTATCGGTGGAAGCGATTCTCCAGTCCGATTTTAACGCTAATACTACCGTACATGCATTACTTAAAAAGCATCGCCCTCTGATTTCTAAACGATTCAATTACTATTACGGTGCCGGGATATCCCTGGGCCTGGAGGAAAGTCGGGAAAAAGAGCCGGAAACCCAAACCATCCTTCAGACCTATGGCAATCGGACGATTGGGGTGGATATTATCGCCGGTGTAGAAATGACTTTGATGGGCGTTTCCTTTTCTGTAGATTATAAACCGAATATAAACGTGCTGGGAAGGGAGCCCTGGTACAACGGGCAGGTAGGCATATCCGTCCGGTCTGTATTGGTCAAGGGATCAAACCAGAATAAAAAGAGAAGGCAAAAAGCCAGGAAGAAGAGAAGGAATAACTCCCAGGGCATTTTTCAAAAAGTACTTGAACCCTTTAAAAATAACTGAATATGAAAACCCTTTTGATTACTGTTTTTTGTCTTTTTTCCGGCATCCAGGCAAACATGGCGCAATCGCCGGTAAAAATTGCGGTGGTGGGGCTTACGCATTCACACGTACACTGGATTCTGGGAAGAGCTGATAAAGGCGACATCGAAATTGTAGGCATTGCGGAGCCAAATGAAGACCTTGCCCGTAGGTTTACCTCCCGTCATGGAATATCAATGGACCTGGTGTATCCGGATATGGAGTCTTTGTTTAAGGAAGTCAAACCCGAGGCAGTAACGGCTTTTGGTTCCATTTACGAACATTTGGAGGTGGTGCAGGCCTGTGCGCCGAGGGGTATCCACGTGATGGTGGAAAAACCGCTGGCAGTAAGTTTGGAGCATGCGCTGGAAATGCAGGCCTTGGCTAAAAAACACGGCATTCACCTGCTGACGAATTACGAAACGACCTGGTATGCGAGTAATCATGAAGTCAAAAAGCAGGTTTCCGATGATTCCCCTATAGGACCTCTTCGAAGAGTAGTTATTAACGACGGTCATGAAGGGCCAATGGAAATAGGAGTCAATCAGGAATTTCTGGATTGGCTCACCGATCCCGTTCAGAATGGCGGAGGGGCGGTCATTGATTTTGGCTGTTACGGGGCCAATCTGATGACCTGGCTCATGAATGGAGAGAAACCCATTTCAGTTACCGCCGAACTCAAGCAAATAAAGCCGGATATTTATCCCGAGGTGGATGATGAGGCGACCATTCTGCTAGATTATCCGGAGACGCAGGGGGTCATACAGGCCTCCTGGAACTGGCCTTTTAGCCGAAAGGACATGGAGGTTTATGGAAAAACAGGCTTTTATATCGCCAAGAACGATACCCGCTTGATCAGTAGGACAGCTGGAGAGGATTTAGAAAAAGAACTTACCCTTCCTGGGCGTGAGTATCCTTTTGATGATCCTTTTTCGTACCTGGCAGCGGTGGTGCGGGGAACTGTAAAGGTAAGCCCCAGTGATCTTTCCAGCCTGGAAAATAACATGGTAGTGGTTGAGATTTTGGATGCTGCCCGGGAAAGTGCTGAAAAAGGGCAGCGGGTTTATTTGGAATAGGGATTATTCAATCGGACTTTTTTCTGCAAAAAACCGAAGGCGATAGGCCTGAATGGCCGTATCTCCAAGTTGTTGCGTGAGTTTGTAATTGGCTACCGCGCCTACACCTGCACCAATTACCGGGATCAACTGGGCCAGTTTGGCCAGGTCCATGTAGTCCCGGTATTCGAGTTGAAAGGTACGCCAATCGTACCTGTCAAAATTATCAGGAAGTTCCATCGCTTTTTCATTCCAGTTTTCTACCAACGTGACGGTTTCATTTCTGGTTTTCTGACTGGAAAAGGTGAGTTTAAAAATCGTCAGGATAAAAACCCGCTCTTTAAAATCCCGGACATCGTAGCCATAAGCGGCAGCAATTTCGAAGAGCATTTTCATTTTGATGGCTAAGAATGCTGGAAGGTCAGCGAACCCCATCAGGATACCCCCGGCACCGGTGACGGCCCCTTCCACAGAGGCGGTTCTCTTGTAAAACCGAATGGCCTTCCTTGCCTTGAATTCCTTAAGCCGCAAATATTCCATCGGATATGGTTTTGGACCGATGTATTCATTCCCGACTAATACGCCCTTGACCATTTTTTCTATGGCGAAGGTGATCGCCTGATGGATTTTCTCGGGTATCAGGTTGTTGAGGGACCGTTGGGAGCCTTTAGTGAGCCGGTTTAGCAGTGAGGGTTTCTTTTTGGTTTGGTATAACCACGCACCTAGTTCCTCCCGCACCAGTTTTTCATACAACTTGTCAGCCTCGCTTTTGCCGCCATTCATGTTTTAGGATTGATCTTTATTAGGAAAATCATCTTTAGAGGGGGAATCGTTTCCTGTTTTCCCGAAGGTATTTTGATTGAATGTTTTCGATTGTCCTTTGGGAACACTCAGGCTTTGCCAAGTACCGGAATGAAGCATTTTGCCTAAATATATCAACTGTCCTACATGCGAAGCATAATGGGTTAGTTGCCGGTTAATGGCATCCATTACGCTGTGCGCTTGATTTCGGATATACACCGTTTTATCAAAATCAGCTGGGGTCAGTGGCTCTATGGCCGCAAACAATACCTTCCATCCTTCCTCCCAAACCTGCATCATTTCTTTCCGGCTGCGGATATCATTTTCAAACTCCGCATCCCGCTCGCGCCAGGGCTTTTCTCCATCCGACGCTAAAAAATCCGTCCAGCGGGAATGCATGTTTCCAGCCATGTGTTTGACAATCGTAGCCATGCTATTGCTATCGGCATTGTGTTGCCAGAAAAGTTTGTCGTCTGCTACCTGTTCCAGGGCTTTTTCTCCCAGGCTTTTGTAAAACCGAAATAAGTGGAGGCTGCTTTCGAGGTAGTTTTTCAAATGATCCATAGGTTTCAATTTAGGAAGTACATAATGCCAGATCGGTACAATTTACCGGAATAGAAGCAATAAAAAAAGCCGCCGGGTAAGGCAGCTTTTAGCTGGGGTAAGAAATCCAGCGATTACAAACCAAATTCCTTTTTAATAGCGGCTACCTGATCCAATTTCTCCCAGGTAAATAACTCCACCTCCAGGGTGATGGAGGCTTTATCCGGGGAGAAGAAGGTTTTGGTAACGATTTCATTTTCCCTTCCCATATGGCCGTAGGCAGCGGTTTCCTCGTAAATGGGATTTCGAAGTTTAAGCCGGTTTTCGATAGCGAAGGGCCGCATGTCAAATAACTTTTCTACCTTTTTGGCGATCTCTCCATCCGATAGCTGTACGTTGGAACTGCCATAGGTGTCCACAAAGATGCCCATGGGTTTTGCCACTCCGATGGCGTAAGATACCTGCACCAACACTTCATCGGCTACTCCGGCTGCTACCAGGTTTTTGGCAATATGACGGGTTGCATAGGCTGCCGACCGATCTACTTTCGAGGGATCCTTCCCAGAGAAGGCTCCTCCGCCATGGGCCCCTTTTCCACCATAGGTGTCGACAATAATTTTCCTTCCGGTAAGTCCGGTATCCCCATGAGGTCCCCCTATGACAAATTTGCCGGTAGGATTAATGTGATAAATAATGTCATCGGTAAATAACTTCTGAAGCGAAGCAGGCAACTGAGCCTTTACCCTTGGGATTAAAATTTCAATAATGTCCTTTTTAATCTTTTTCAGCATGGCCTCCTCCTCTGAAAAATCATCGTGTTGGGTCGAAACCACGATCGTATTGATCTTTTCAGGAAGGTGATCGTCGCTGTATTGAACGGTGACCTGCGCTTTGGAATCAGGCCGAAGGTATTGGATCTGCTCGTTTTCGCGCCGGAGTTTGGCTAATTCCTTTAACAAGCGGTGGGAAAGGTCAAGACCTAGCGGGATGTAGTTATCCGTTTCATTGGTGGCATAACCAAACATCATTCCCTGGTCACCGGCTCCCTGCTCTTCCGGATCACTTCGGTCAACGCCCTGATTTATATCGGGGGATTGTTCGTGTATAGCGGACAGTACGCCACAGGAACTGCCGTCAAACATGTATTCACTTTTGGTATAACCGATCCTATTGATCACATCCCTGGCGATTTTCTGAACGTCCAGGTAGGTGTTGGATTTGACTTCTCCTGCCAGGACTACCTGACCGGTAGTGACCAATGTTTCGCAAGCTACTTTGGAGTTGGGGTCAAAGGCCAAAAAATGATCAATGATGGCATCGGATATCTGATCGGATATTTTATCCGGGTGTCCTTCGGAAACCGACTCCGAAGTAAATAAGTAGGACATACAAAGCGTTTTTAAAATGAGTGGGTAAATTTACATCTTACAGCTAAAATTAAAAAACTATATTTTCAACAATCCCTGACTTAATAGCTGTATCGTCTTTTAAAAACCAAGGGCGCATAGAAAGACAGGCCTAAGGTCAGGTACATAATGCCCGCAAAAAACTGTACCCAGTGAAATATGTGGCCCATCTGATAATCGCCCAGAGAGGGTAGATAATGCGTCAAAATAAAAAATATATAGCTTTCTCCAAATGAAAATAAAATAAGGGAAGCCATCCAAAAATAAGGCAGGGACAATAGATTTACGTCTCGGTATTTGCTTTGATGAAGGATGTCTTTAAAAAAGATGATGCTGTAAAACAAAACCATGGCATGGCCAACCAGGAAACTGTAGGATTGGATGCCGGAAAGGATGGATTGAAAAAAAAGTGCATTCAGCATTCCGAAGAACAAAAATACACCCATGGTTGGTACTACCTTCCTTTGAAGGTGACATGAATACGGCAAATGGCTAAAAAGTAGGAGCATGACGGTAGGTCTCAGGTAGACAAAAAGTACATTGTAGAGCAGAAAGGAATCTTTTCCGCTGGAACGGGTAACATTCCAAAGTGATTCGGATAGCAGTTCGCTTATAAGAATCAGTAAGACCAGGGCATTGATTTTCTTATATTCTTTCAGCTCTTTTCCGAATAGCAAATACAGCGAAGAAAGCAAAATTCCAAGTATCAAAGCGATGGAATAAAAAGAGACCAGCATAGGGGTATTTTTTTAGTGCAAGGTATCTAAACTAAGTATCCCGTGCAATACCCTGTTTGGGGTAAAAATTTTGCATTTTGCACCAAAAAAAAGCCGGTCCTGTGAGAACCGGCTTTCCAAATACATCTATTTTCCCAAGTGGTGAGCACTGGGAAATCAACATTAACCTTTTACCTCTGCTACTTTTTTTGTAGTTGGGGTAGTTTCATTGGCAAGCTCCCGCTTCATCAAATCCACCACGACAGGAGTGGCGATGTATATGGAGGAATAGGTACCGATCAGTACTCCTATCAATAGCGCGAAGGAAAATCCTCTTAACACTTCTCCCCCGAAAACGAGGAGGACGAGCACTACGATGAGTGTAGTAGCCGAAGTAATCAGGGTTCGGGCCATGGTCTGATTGATGGCATCGTTAAACATCTGAACCAATTTGCCGGTACCCCTATTGGAGATATTTTCCCGGATCCGGTCAAATACAATCACGGTATCGTTAATGGAATAGCCGATCACTGTGAGCATTGCTGCGATGAATACCTGATCGATTTCAAATGTAGCACCGAAAGCACTGGCAATGGCAAAGGCCGCAATGACAAAGAACGTGTCGTGTACCAATGCGATAATGGAAGCCAAGGAGAATTGCCATTTCCGGAATCGTAAGAGGATGTAAAGGAAAATGGCTACCAGGGAGAAAAACATGGCTTCCAGGGAGGAGTTTTTGATGTCATCGGCTACGGTGGCCCCTACCTTATTGGATCCGGTGATCGCAAAGGCTCCCTCTGTCATTTGGCTGGCATCTTCAATAAAATTGAAACCGGTAACTTCGCCAATACCTTGCCTAATTTTGTTCTCTACCTCCCTGTTAGCTTCCTCATTATCTTCATTTACCAGATAAGAGGTAGTGACTTTTAAAACATTATTGGCCCCATAGGTTTTTACCTCTACGGATCCGTCAAATTCATTATCCAATCCTACTTTTAGTTCAGAGGCAGGTACCGCTTCATTAAATTCTACGATATAGTACCTTCCTCCGGTAAAATCTACTCCGAATTTCAGGCCTGAGGTAAGTGCCAGGATCATACCTATGACGATAATAGAGGTAGAGATCAGGTAGGCCACTTTTCGCTTGCCCAGAAAATCTATGGAAAGATCAGATAGGAGGTTTTTTGTAAAGGAGGTAGCAAACGAAATGGAACTTTTATCTCCTTTTTTGCTCATCCAGTATACGATCACCCGGGTGATAAACACAGCGGAGAAAAAGGACGAAGCGATACCAATCATCAGCACGATGGCGAAGCCTTTAACCGGTCCCTGTCCGAGCGCATATAGAATGGCTCCAGTCAGAAAGGTGGTGACATTCGAATCGAGAATAGCGCTAAATGCTTTATCATAACCACTGCTGATTGCCTGTAGAATCCCGGCTCCATTTCTTAATTCTTCCTTAATTCGTTCAAAAATCAGCACGTTGGCATCAATGGACATACCGATGGTCAGCACAATACCGGCAATACCGGGTAGGGTAAGGGCGGCACCCAATTGGGCAAGAATTCCCAGAATAAAGAAGATATTGAAAAGCAAGGCAGCGATGGCTACAAACCCTCCTTTGGAGTAATAGGCTACCATAAATAAGACCACCAGCACCAAACCGGCGATCATGGAGTTGATTCCCTGGTTTCGGGCTTCGATTCCCAATGTTGGACCTACGATGGCCTCCTCCACAATGTTAGTAGGCGCGGGCAAGGTTCCCGATTTAAGAATATTGGCCAAATCTTTGGCCTCTTCCATCGTGAAATTACCTGTAATTTCGGATTGTCCGGACGGAATTTCTCCCTGCACGGTAGGGGCGGTATAGACATAGTTATCTAAAACCACTGCGATTCGATTGCCAATATTTTCTGCAGTAAGGCGTCTCCAATTTCGGGCTCCCTCTGCGTTCATCTGCATGCTTACGGCCGGTCGGGACGTTTGGTCAAGTGACTGTCGGGCATCGGTTATGACATCTCCTTCCAAAGGTGCCTGGTCGGTTCCACGGGGAGCTTTGATGGCATGCAATTCCAACAAATCCATCCCGTCCTGCACTTGAGGTTTTACGGACCACATAAAACGAATGTCCCGCGGAAGCAGTGCCTGAACATCCTCTCTGTTCAAGACTCTATTTATCGTGAGGGTGTCCCTCAATTCATACACCAAGCCATAATTGGCTTTTAGTAACGAAAATAATGGAGAAACCTCCATGCCTAAGGAATCCGTATCTGAACCCCCTTCGGCTAATTGCCTGGCCAAATCACTCTCCAGATCGGTTGTATCGGAGAGGGCTTCACTGTCCTCAGTGCTAGCCTGTGGCTGTTCACTCTGAGCTTCTCCCACTAAAAACGTGTTCACTTGCTGCAAGGCATCTCCGTATTCATCAAATTCGGCTACTTCCCAAAACTGCAATTTCGCTACTCCCTGTAGCAGGTTACGTACTCGTTCTGCATTGTCCACACCGGGAAGTTCTATCTGAATTCTTCCTGTGTTCTGAATCCGTTGGATATTGGGCTGTGAGGTACCAAACCGGTCGATTCGGGTCCTTAGAATGTTAAAAGAGCGGTCAATGGCATTTTCAATCTCATCATCGATAATATTCAAAATGTCGGTATCAGAGGATTCCAATGAGATTCTTCCACGGTTGGCAGCAGTAGCAAAGATGGCATTTAGCTGCCGGTCACCAGCCTCTTCCTGCCAGGCATTGTAAAAGAGGTTCACGAAACTTTCATTGGCGGTTTTAGCTCGTTCACTGGCCAGGGCTACGGCCTCATTAAATTCCGCATCCTCGCTTCCTCCAGCCAGGCCTTTAACGATTTCTATAGGCGAAACCTCAAGGGTCACATGCATGCCACCTTGCAAATCCAATCCCAATCCCAGTTCGGTGGTTTTTACCTCCTGGTAAGTGAAGGGAATGCCCAGAAAATTATAAACGGGCTCCCGCCAAACGGAATCCAGATAGGTTTGCCTTTTATCAAAGTCGACGTTACCCGACTCGTCTGTAGCGTAAGTGGTAGCTTTATCCTGTACACTATTGGATACCAGGGTGAATGAGAGGTAGTACAAACACAACCCGGTAATGACCACCGTTAAAAAAACGATAATACCTTTGTTTTTCATGATTATAAATTAATAAAGTGATTTTTTGTTGACTGTTTTTTACGGACCAAGGAATTGGTCCGTCGATGAAAATGAAAGAACTTAAATAAGTTCGCTTTCAGGGAGCGTTCACGGAAATTATTTGCTCAAAAAGTATTTCAAATAGCTGATTGAAAGAAGGATCGGTACATGCTTCGAAGGCCAGGTGGGGGTTTCCTTCACTCGAAATCTCGTAAATCAGCTGATAGGCCTGATCTATCACGACCAATGCAAAGGGCACCACAGCATCTATCGCTGTATGAATAAACGTCTCCTCCTCGCCCGGCTGCTCCTCGGAACTGTCTCCACTCAGATCAAAACGAACGTCAATAGGACTGCTGTTTGCATCCAATCCTACGGTGAATTCGGAAACAGAAATAAAGGTACAAAAAAGCAACACCAGCACGAGGGTGAGCCTTTCGCGTATGATTCCGCTATTTGTCCTATTGTTTTCCATGGGCCGCAAATATAGAAATATTTTTTTAGATACTAGTAATTCTAAACATTATTTTCACCTATAAATCACTTGTATCTCAAGCGGTTAGCTTTATTTAGGTCTATAATGTGTAACTAATCAGCAAAAGCCCATCCAGGTGGATGCTATTAGGTGCTGGCTATTTTTACGTGTAAAAAAGTTCGGATTACCTCCAGCGCTTTTTCGAATCCCTGATTATTGGGTACGATCAGGTCCGCATCTTGTTTGAATGGAGCGATGTATTTTTCGTAGGTAGGCATCACATGCTGTTCGTATCGGTATAGTACGTCATCCAGGTCATATCCTCGCTCCACTTTATCGCGCACGATTCTCCGCTTCAATTTGATATGATCTTTGGCATCAATGTACACTTTGAGGTCCAGTAGGGCGGCGAGTTCGGGATAATAAAGCACGAATATGCCTTCCACGACCACCACCGGTGCCGGCTCAAAGGTGAGCATCCGGGGTTTTTTGTTGGGATTGTTAAACGTATACTCCTGCCGTTGTACACTTTTCCCTTGTTGAATACGACGGATGTCGTTAGCGTATTGCTCAAAATCAATGGAATGTGGGGTGTCAAAGTTGGTAATGCCCCGCTCATCCAGCGGTTGTAGGTTCCTGGGTTTGTAGTAGTTGTCCTGAGATATCAGGCAGACCTGACCTGGTTCAAAGGCGTGCAGTAAGCGATCGAGGAAATGGGTTTTTCCGGAGGCACTTCCTCCTGTGATGCCGATAATATAGGGGTTCATCATGGACGATAGTGGTTGTCAGTTACAGTCACGGTGTTTTTCCAGCTTGATGTGTCTTCAGGAAATCGGCTAACTTCCTTACGGCCCGGCCTCGGTGGCTGATGGCGTTTTTTTCCAGTAGGGTTAGTTCTGCAAAGGTTTTTTCATATCCTTCCGGCCGGAAAACAGGATCGTACCCAAAGCCCTCTTCACCGGAGCGATGCTGCAGAATCTCACCATCAACCTTGCCTTCAAAAGCATGGGATTCACTCCCCATAAGCAGTGCAATGACCGTTCGAAAAGCGGCTTTTCGGTTAGCCTTTTCAGCCATTCTTTCCAATAACAGCGACAGGTTTCGTTCGTCACTTCGGGGTTCTCCGGCAAATCTTCCGGAATACACCCCCGGTTTTCCGTCCAGTGCTTCCACTTCCAGACCGGTATCATCGGCAAAGCAGTCTACACCATAATGTGTCTGTACATAGCGGGCTTTTTGAAAGGCGTTGTGTTGTAGGGTATCGCCCGTCTCGGGTAATTCCTCCTGGCAGCCAATATCAGCAAGGGATACCACCTCAAAATCAGCTCCCAAAGCCGCTTTCACCTCTTCCAGTTTTTTGGAATTATTAGTAGCAAAACAGATTTTCATAATGTAAAACTAAGGCAGCTTATCCGGGAAAGGAAATAAGCGACACCATTTTTTCAAGGTACTGCTGGTCGGTGGTATCAAAATGGCCCACCTTTTCGGAATCGACATCCAGTACGGCCACCACCTTTCCCTTGGCATATAGGGGCACCACTATTTCAGAACGGGAGGCGCTGCTGCAGGCAATGTGGCCCGGAAAGGCTTCCACATCAGGAACGACCTGGGTTTGGCCGGTTTCCCAGGCTTTTCCACAGACCCCCTTGCCAAAGCCAATTCGTGTGCAGGCCACCGGGCCCTGAAAGGGTCCCAGCAGCAGTTGATCTTCCCTGACCAGGTAAAAGCCTACCCATAGAAACCCAAATGCCTCTTTTAATACCGCAGCCATATTCGCCAGATTGGCGATCAGATCGCTTTCGGCTGCCAAAAGGGCTTCTAATTGTGGCAGCAGTGCCGAATACAATTCATTCTTTCCGCTATTAAGCGGTAGGTGTAGTTCTTCACTCATGGTTAGTGTAGGTTTGTAGCAGGTCCTGATCCAGCAAAAATTGTTCGACAGGGAAACCCGGAAGCACCGGTGCCGGAATCCCCAGGCCGAATCGATTGGTCCCGGTGAATACCCGGGCTTCATCCCAAAGACCCTGCCCAATAAAGTCGCGAAGCAGGGCCGCACCCCCCTCCACCATCAGACTTTGGACGTTTCGTTGTTGTAAGTCTTCGAGTATGTTTTTTAGGCCAAAATCCAGATCCATTTGAACCCATTGGGTTTGTCCGGCAATTTTGTCCTCCTTCAGGTTATAAATCAGCGTAGGCTGGGAATCATCAAAAAGCTTTAATGACGAAGGCAGCCTTAGTTGTTTGTCTATCACCAGTCTGATCGGGTTTTTTCCAGTCCAGTCCCGGACATTTAGCTGCGGATCATCGTATTGGGCGGTGTTTGTGCCGACCAGAATCGCCCGTTCCTCCGCCCGCCAGCGATGGACCAATTGCCGGCTAAGCGGGTTGCTAATCCATTTGCTATCGTAGTTGCTCCGGGCGATATAACCATCTCTGGTCTGCGCCCATTTCAGCAGGATATAGGGCCTTCCTTTCTCCATCTGGGTAAAAAAGCGCCGGTTTTGATAGCGTATTTCTTGTTCCAATAATCCCCTATCCACCTGGATTCCGGCTTCTTCAAGTCGCTTGATCCCTTTACCACCTACCAGTGGATTGCTGTCCACGGCTCCGACAACCACTCTTTTGAATTGATGGTGGACGATTAGATCCGCACAAGGAGGAGTTTTTCCATGATGAGCACAGGGTTCAAGCGTGACATATAGGGTGGAGGCAGGAAGAAGGCTGCTATCCTCTACGCTGGCAATGGCGTTGACTTCGGCGTGTTCTCGCCCGTACAGCCGGTGATAGCCTTCTCCGATGATCATCCTCTCGTGAACAATTACACAACCTACCATGGGATTGGGACTGACCTGTCCCTGTCCCAAGGATGCCAACTCCATGGCCCTGCGCATAAATAGCAGGTCTTGGCTAGTCGTCGCTTCTTCAGGGCTTTGGTGATTCTTCTCCATCAGGGGTTTTCAAGCTGAAGGGTTATATTCGGTAAGGTTACCAGTGTATCAGGTTTGGTACTGACCCAAAAGGCAGTATCCAGGTATTCGGAAGGTGCATCTACTAAAATCCGGTAGTCCGTAGGAGGCAAACCTTTCATATGAAACCCTCCAGTGCTCTCGGTTAGCGTGGCTAGGGTATCGGTATCGCTTATCGCAAAAATATGAGGTCGAATATTCCGGGGCAACACCGTGCCGCTGATGGCTGCGGTTTGTTCAGTGACAAAAGCCCTGACTTCGGGGATTAGTTGAAAATTTTCTCCGGTGCTTTGTTGAATGGATTGTGCCAGGTCAATGTCAATATATAAGTCATAGGAAAGTCCCGCCTGAACGTCGATGGATACGTCCAGATCCAGTAACGTTTCCAGATTTGAAGCTGGCTCCAAATCTATCCGAATTTCATCCCTGACCAGATACATTTCTTCACCCAGCCGAAGCCGGATTCCATTGATAGTTCCGGATTGGATTTCTGTCCGGCCGATCAATAGTCTTTGGTCGTTTACAAGGTCACTGATGCGCACGATATTGCTTGCTGCCTGGTAGGGAATGTCAATCCAGCTTACATTCTCCGAACTTCCCCTGACCCCGGAAGGTAATACTTCCACACCCAACACCTCTATCCACACCTCATCAAAATCCCCCGGCGCATCTATTAGTAGAATATTGACCAGCGAGCGATTTTCCAGGGAGGTATCTTCGCAAGCTGCCAGGAATCCAGGCAGCAGACAGAAAACAGCCAACCGTTTCAGGGTTGCCATACCGGAATAAAATGCGGCCTTACCTATATTGTTTACCATTATTTAGGGTTATTTCATCTGTTTATTTTTGTGTTTCGAGGTCACCTGCCTGTCGCGATCCTAAATCGGGAGCATCTCGCCTGCTTTCCCCGATAGCGATCCGGGCATATCCCTCCGGTTCGTTTGCGTTATGCCTGTCAGACAGGCATGATTTCATTCTTTCCAAATTCTGCCGTCTTCCGTAATATACCACCGCTGGTCTTTGTTCACCAATGAAGGCGAAGAAAGTTTAAACCGGGTATCGCTTACCTCAAAGAACACCTTCTCCAATTCACTGGTTCGCTTTAAGCCTTCCGGATGGGTACTATAATGACCCTGCTCGGCATAAAGTTTCCGTTGGGCCTCGTAAAGTTCACGTAATGCTCTTTTTACGAGTTCGTCCGGGTTAGGTACGAAGGGTTCCGTTCCCGTACCGACCGGAATGTCCGAAAACTGAACCAGCCCCCAACGATCGGGAAGGTGCATGTTTACCAGCCCCATCGGAGACCAGACCCAGTTGTCCTCTGGGAAGGGTTTTCCCGTCTCCGGGTTAATTTTCTTTTGGTAGCCGGACCCATCGGCTTCAATCTGCCATTGAACCCTTGAAAAATTAATTTTCCATTGGTTTCCGGATTGCGGAGCCCGGAAATTGGGCCCGGATTGAGAAAGGCTTTTCCATGGAATGGCCATCTCTATGGACCAGAAGTCATCTTCATCCGTGGGATCGTTCAGGGTTCCCTCCAGGTGGATGGCATGACGAAAATCGTTGATGTTCCATCCATTGATGGGTTTTCCACCATCCCGATAGGGACGCGTGAGCATTAAGTCCCAGACGGTTCCGAGTGCATTGATTTCCAATTCGTAATAATGATGGGTATCTCCATCGGGATCCAGAAAAACCTCGATGTCATTTTCATGAAAGATCACGGATTCCCTCTCCGTATAGGTTGCCCAGATATGATTTTCCTCCAGCCGTACACCTATGTATAAGAATGCTTCGTCCCATAGCATTTTCATTCTGGTAAGTTGCCGGGGTTTGGGAAAGTCCGGTCCTTGAATGTCCAGAAAAGGCTCTGACCAGGGGGCCTGCTCCCAGGACGAGTCGGTCAGCTTTCCATCCACGATCAATTGATCTGTCACAAAATAGGCCAGGTAATTTCTAGGGTTTGGGACGGCTTGAGCGTAGCTTTCCTGAAATGAAAGCATCAAAACGAGCATTCCGGTAAGGATTTTTTTCATAAAATGAAACGTTGTTAGGATCGTGGAGATGTGAAACCAATCACAAAAATAACAGAAAACCCATGCGATCGGGATAAAAGTTGAATTACGTTTTATTTATCCAATATATTTCCCGTTGATCGCTGGAATATCCAACCTGGGAGATTTATCCCTTGGTTAGAAAGATAAATTATATTAATTATGCCTGGTTTTAAGTATCTTCATGGTCATAGAAATAAAGATTGTGAAGGTTAATTGTAGGAGAATTTGAAATGAAAAGAAGTAAATTAAAAGGTGCCGGAATCGTTTTTTTTCTTTCCGCATGCAGTATTATTTTTTCATGTAGTGAAAAAGAAAAAGCTGACAACAGCTCTTCCTCCCTCAGGGAGTTTCCGGTAATTAAGGTGGTGGCCAAGGACACCATCTTGCACCGGGATTATGTGGCAGACATTAAAGCCATCCAAAACGTGGAATTGAGGGCTCGGGCAGAAGGCTTTTTGGAAAAGGTGTATGTGGACGAAGGGAAAGAAGTAAAAAAGGGTCAGATCCTTTTCAAAACGAATGACCAGGAATACAGGGCAGATCTGGCTAAAGCCAAGGCCAACCTGGAAAGTGCCAAGGCAGAGGCCAAGGTGATGGAATTTGAGGTGGAGCGGTTGAAGATTTTGGTAGACAACAATGTGATTTCAGAATCTGAACTGAACCTGACCCGGGCCAAATACGATGCCGTAATGGCTAAGATAGAGGAAGCAAGGTCTGCCGAGGCCAATGCGGCCGTTCAATTGTCTTATACGGAAATCCGCGCTCCATTTGACGGGATTACGGATAGGATCCCGCTGCGTACCGGAAGTTTGATTGATGAAGGCAGCTTACTGACCACCGTATCCGATGTAAGTTCGGTGCACGTGTATTTCAATGTTTCGGAACGCGAATACCTGGAATACATCAAGGCTAAGGATGAAACGGCAGAAAATAACGTGGTAGAGCTGGTGTTAGCCGACGGTTCACCCTATCCATTTAAAGGGATGATCGAAACCATGCAGGGTGAATTCAATGCCAATACGGGCTCCATCGCATTTAGAGCGCGGTTTCCAAATCCCAGCAAGATCCTGAAGCACGGGTCTACCGGTAAAATAATCCTGACCAACCGGGTTCGGGATGCCATCATCATTCCCCAGAAGGCCGTTTTTGAAATTCAGGACCGGAGTTTTGTCTACGTAGTGGATGAAAACAATAAGGTAGAAATGAGAAGTTTTATCCCAAGGGCAAGATTTTCTCATTATTACATCGTAGAATCCGGATTGGAAGAGGGCGAAAGCCTGGTATTTGAAGGCATTCAGAACATTGAGAACGGGATGACCATTCAACCAAAGATCGTGGGTTCGGATGAAGAAGCGATCGAGCCCTCAGTGGATGAAAATGCAGTAGCCGAAGTAGTGCAGACCCGTTAAGCGAAATCAATCATGTTTAATTTATTTATAAAGCGTCCGGTATTATCCCTGGTCATTTCCCTTTTTTTTGTGCTGTTGGGCTTGTTGTCCTTTGTCACACTTCCTGTTGAATTATTTCCAGACATTGCTCCTCCTTCGGTCGCGATAAAGGCCAAATACAGGGGTGCAAACGCGGAAGTTTGTGCCAGAACGGTTGCTACCCCTTTGGAAAAAGTAATCAATGGGGTTCCCGGTATGACCTATATGACATCGGTAAGCAGTAACCGGGGAACAACGATCATAAAGGTTTATTTTGAAGCGGGTACGGATCCCGATCTGGCAGCAGTGGAAGTTCAAAACAGGATTTCTACCGTGGTCAATGAATTGCCCGAAGAGGTGGTGAAAGCTGGTGTAACGGTGGAAAAGCAAGTGGAGGGCTTGTTGATGTATATTAATGTTGCCAGTGAAGACACTTCCCTGGATGAGGCATTTATTTATAATTTCACCGACCTGAACGTACTTCAGGAACTAAGAAGAGTAGACGGGGTTGGATTTGCCGAAATCATGAGTACCAAAGATTACTCCATGCGGGTATGGCTGAAACCGGACCGCATGACGGCCTACAGCGTGGCCACGAATGATGTGGTAGATGCCATCCGCAATCAAAATGTAGAAGCGGCTCCGGGACAGTTGGGTATCAGTTCGGGTAAAGACATGCAGATGCTGCAATATGTATTGAAATACACGGGGAAGTTTTTTGAGCCCAAGCAGTACGAGAATCTCGTTGTCCGTGCCAATTCCGATGGTTCCATATTACGATTAAAGGACATCGCCGATATAGAGTTTGGGAACCTGAATTACGGAAGGATCTCGAAGCTCGACGGAAGGCCTGCAGCATCCATTATGGTGATTCAAAGGCCAGGCTCCAATGCCAGCGAGGTGATTTCCAAGGTGAAGCAGCGAATGGAAAACATCAAGGCAGGAAGCTTTCCCTCGGGAATGGATTACAAGATTTCCTACGACGTATCCCGATTTCTAAATGCCTCTATTCAGGAAGTGCTCGTGACGCTGGTGGAG
Source organism: Cyclobacterium salsum (assembly GCF_010119245.1). Classification (GTDB taxonomy): domain Bacteria; phylum Bacteroidota; class Bacteroidia; order Cytophagales; family Cyclobacteriaceae; genus Cyclobacterium; species Cyclobacterium salsum. The sequence continues at coordinate 71,252 of NZ_WNKG01000007.1, read as the reverse complement.
GCTTTTATTCTCGTATTTATCGTCGTTTTCATCTTTCTTCAGGATTTTCGATCCACATTGATCCCTACGTTGGCAGTACCAGTCGCTCTGATCGGGACCTTGTTTTTCATGCAGTGGTTGGGTTTTTCCATCAACCTGCTGACCTTATTTGCCTTGGTTCTGGCGATCGGGATCGTGGTGGACAATGCCATCGTGGTGGTAGAAGCCGTGCATGCTAAAATGGAAAAAGAAGGCCTGGCTCCCCGGGCGGCTACCTTTGCTGCCATGAAAGAAATTAGTGGAGCCATTATAGCGATTACCATGGTAATGTCTGCCGTGTTTATTCCGGTGGCCTTTATGTCGGGTCCAGTGGGGATCTTTTACCGGCAATTTTCACTGACCCTTGCCTTTGCCATTTTCATTTCCGGAATCAACGCCCTTACCCTAACCCCGGCACTCTGTGCTATTCTGTTACAGAATCATTACGGCATGGAGAAAAAGCATACGCTTTTGCAGCGGTTTTTCGACTGGTTTAATCGCACCTATACGTTTTTTGAAAGTAAATACTATCAATACATTACCTATATCGTTCCCAGAAAGGGGATCACGACCCTAATATTGATCGGTTTCTTTGCAGCGACCTGGGGTATCAGCCAGATTTTGCCCACTGGTTTCATCCCTACCGAAGATCAAAGTATGGTGTATGTGAACGTGACTACTCCTGTGGGTGCTACTGTGGAAAGAACCGAGAAAGTACTAGACGAACTCATCCTGAAATTAGAAGGAAACGAGGCGGTGGAATCGGTTTCCAGTCTGGCTGGCTATTCCCTGGGAAATGGACTCTCCGGAGCATCTTATGGAATGGCGATGGTTAATCTAAAATCCTGGGATGAACGAAAGGACCTGCCCATACAGGAAACCCTGGATTCCTTTAGGAGTTTGGCTGAGGATATTTCCGATGCAAAAATCGACTTTTTTCTGCCGCCCACGGTTTCGGGTTTTGGTAATTCCAGCGGCTTTCAAATGAAGGTGCTGGATCAAACCGGTACGGGTAATCTGGACCGGCTAGCGACCATCACCAACGATCTGATAAAAGAATTGGAGGCGGCTCCGGAGATAAACAATGCCTTTACGGACTTTGATCCGACCTTTCCCCAGTTTATCGTACATATAGATCAGGACATGGCGGCTAAAAATGGCGTCACGATTGCCAATGCCTTGAGCACCATGCAGATCCTATTAGGGGGCATGTATGTTTCGGATTTCGTTCGCTTCGAACAAATGTACGATGTGATGCTTCAGGCAGGACCTCAATACCGTGCCAGCCCGGAGGATGTAATGAATTTGCATGTGAAAAATAACGTGGGAGAGATGGTTCCCATTTCTTCCTTTCTTACCATGGAAAAAGCCTATGGTCCCGAACAACTGACTCGTTTTAATATGTACAATTCCTCTACCGTCAAAGGAGCAGCGGCACCTGGATACAGTAGTGGAGATGTAATTGCTGCCATTGAAAGAATCACGACAGAAAAGCTACCTCAGGGATATGGCCACGATTGGTACGGTATGTCCCGAGAAGAGGTGGGTTCCGGAAATCAGGCCATTGTCATCTTCCTGATCTGTCTTTTGTTCGTTTACCTTATCTTGTCGGCGCAATACGAAAGCTTTTTATTGCCCCTACCGGTGATTTTATCGCTACCGATTGGGGTTTTCGGAGCCTTTTTTGCGCTGTACGTGCTTGGCTTGCAAAACAATATCTATGCCCAGGTGGCACTGATCATGTTGATCGGGCTGTTAGGGAAAAATGCCATTTTGATTGTGGAATTTGCCATTCAAAAGAGAGATGCCGGGCATTCCGTTATCCAGGCAGCGGTAGAGGGTGCCGTCACCAGGCTCCGGCCGATTTTGATGACCTCTTTTGCTTTTATAGCAGGTCTGCTTCCACTGGCCATGGCGACCGGCGCAGGTGCACTTGGGAATAGATCCATCGGTACGGCGGCAGCCGGAGGGATGTTGATCGGGACCATTTTCGGGTTAATTGTCATTCCCGGCCTGTATGTGATTTTCGCCCATTTTACCTTTAAAAAAATTGATTCTGAGCCGGATATTGTCCTGAAGGAAGAGGAGGCACCGGTATCTTTTTCGAATAATTGAACCACAGAAATTCCATGTTTTTACATCATAAGTCCTACACACGCCTTGCCCTGATATTTTGTGCCCTGGTGCTGGTGTATTCTTGCAAAAGTATTGAGGTTCCGAAATTACCGGAGATGGAACCCTTGCCAGAAACTTTCCTGGATATAACGGATTCTTCCAGCATCGGTGACATCTCCTGGGAAGCCTTCTTTAATGATCCCAAACTCGTTTACCTGATAGACGAGGGACTTGAAAATAACCTGGACCTTCGGGTAGCCTTGGAGCGGATAGAAATCGCCCGTACCCAATTTCGCATCAGCAAGGGGGCAATCTATCCGAGCATGGATGGGATTGTCCGGTACCGCTCGGGTGATATACGCCCCAACCTGCTAGGCGGAACGATCAATGGCGACCGAAACGTAGTCAACCGGCTTGAAAATAATTTTATCGGGTTTCAAAGCACCTGGGAAATCGATGTTTGGGGCAAACTCCGGGATAGAAAAGAAGCCTCCTTCGAACAATTCCTTGCCACTGAGAAGGGCCGACACCTGGTGGTGACCAATATGGTAGCGGAAATTTCCAAATTGTATTACGAACTATTGGGAATGGATATTGAATTGGAGACCATTGAGCGAAATATTGAATTTCAGGAGATGGCACTGGAGCTGATAAAAATCCAGAAAATGGCCGGAAGAGCCACCGAATTGGCGGTGCAGCAGTTTTCGGCTCAGCTCCTCTCTACCAAAAGTTTGGCCATTGAAAAACAACAGGAAATACTGGAAACTGAAAACAACCTGAATTTTATTCTTGGCAGATTTCCCCAACCCATCGAACGCGCTTCCTCCCTGCTGGAAATTAAATTGCCTTATGCCATGGATGTGGGCCTTCCTTCTGACATGCTACTAAGAAGACCGGATATACAGCAAGCGGAACACGAACTCCGGGCTGCCAACTTCAATGTGGAAGCGGCTAGAAAAGAGTTTTTTCCCTCTTTTAGTTTTACTCCCTACCTGGGGTTAAACGATAGAAGTCTTCCTGCAGCGTTGAAAATGCCCGGGGGGCTTACCATCGGTCTATTGGGCGGACTTACGGCACCCATTTTTGCCCAAAACAAAATTCGGGGGGGGTTCGATCAGGCGGTGGCTTCCAACAATATAGCACTGTATAATTACCAGCAACGGATACTGGACGGCTATCAGGAAGTCATGAATAAACTACAGCGCATTGAAAACCTTCGGACGGTATATAGCCTACGAGACGAAGAAACCGCCGTGTTGCTGAATGCCGTATCGACTTCCAATGAATTGTTCCGCGGAGGCTATGCTACCTACCTGGAAGTAATTACCGCCCAATCCAGGGTTTTGGAAGCTGAATTGAGTAAGACCAATACCCGTATCGAAATGTTCCTCACGGTGGTAGATCTGTACCGGGCTTTGGGCGGGGGGTGGAAATAGGAAAGATTTCTTTTTCCCGAAACCCTAGCTTTGTATTTTTGACAGCATATGATGAAATGGGAAAAATTAATCATTCCGGAGGGGCTTCCTGCTTCGGAATCGGGGCAGCAACGAAGCCAATTTGAGAAGGATTATGACCGGATCATTTTTTCATCACCCTTCCGGAATCTTCAAGCCAAAACGCAGGTATTTCCCCTTCCTGAGCAAGATTTTGTCCATACCAGATTGACCCATAGCCTGGAGGTATCCAGCGTGGGCCGGTCTCTGGGTAAATCTGCTGGTAATTTTCTATTGGAAAAATATCCCGGGCTGAAAAACAGGCACCTGCAACCGTTTGATATCGGGGGCATTGTGGCCGCAGCAGCCCTTGCCCATGATATTGGAAATCCTCCTTTTGGCCATGCCGGGGAAGAAGGCATTTCGGATTTTTTCCGGTTTCACCCCAAAGGACAATGCTGGAAAAACCAATGTAGCAGTCAGGAATGGGAAGATCTCACTCATTTTGAAGGAAATGCCCAGGGCTTTCGCATGCTTATGGATCGAAATAACGGAATTTATATCTCTCCCCCTACCCTGGCAGCGTTTACCAAATATCCCAGACCTTCCTGGACCTTCGCCGAGGATCAAAAGCGACGCAGCCAGAAAAAGTTTGGGTTTTTTACCAGCAATTTGACAGACTATACGCAATTGATGGAAATGATGGCCATTCCAACACTTGCCCCGAATTGCTGGATGCGGCACCCGCTTGCTTTTCTGGTGGAGGCAGCGGACGATATTTGTTACAGCATTATTGATCTGGAGGATGGCTGTACCATGGGCCTGGTGTCCCTGGAAGAAACCATCGCCTTGCTGGCGGCGATCATTGGGGATCGGTTTTCTGCCCAAAAATTGGAAAAATACCCCGCTAATCGACAGAAGTTGGCTATCCTCAGGGCCATGGCCATCAACCAATTGATTGAAGAGACGGATAAGGTTTTTCAGGAAAAGGAACCCCTGTTACTGGTGGGAGATTTTGACCAGGCGCTTACCGATTGTATACCCTCGGCTGAGGCATTGGGAGCGATTAATGCGTTGTCCGTAGCGAAAATTTACCGCTCCCAGCCGGTCTTGGAGAAAGAGGCTGCCGGATACCAGGTCCTGGAAGGATTATTGGAAACCTTTGGGGAGGCATTGTACCACCATCATTTTGTTAAGGAAAAGTTTTCGGGTCAAAATAAAAGTATTTTGCGTTTGCTTCCGGACCAATTGGTGTTAACAGGTCCGCAATCGGCCTACTCCATCCTTCGGGGATTAATGGATTTTGTATCCGGAATGACCGACAAATACGCCCTTTCGCTTTACCGAAGGGTGAAGGGTATTTCCCTACCCAACACCTAAGGGATTTGTGGATAAAACGGTGGATAACCCTAAGAAATCAGGTTCAGGCCTTTGTTTGAGAGGCAAAAGCCGGGCTCAGGTTCCAAAGGCAGTCAGGACCAGTTTTCGGGCACCGCCCTGGTCCCTGAATTCGCCCAGGTAAATTCCCTGCCAGGTGCCCAGGTTAAGTTTTCCCCCGGAAATGGGAATTTGGACCGAAGGACCGAAAATACTTGCTTTCAGATGCGCAGGCATATCATCCGCCCCTTCATAGGTGTGGACAAAGTGTGGATAATCTTCCGGAATCAAGTCGTTTGTAAACGTTTCAAAGTCCTGACGAACAGAGGGGTCTGCGTTTTCATTGATGGTCAGTCCGGCGGAGGTGTGTTTGATCCAGACCTGGAGCATGCCGGTACCTATATTTTTCATTTCCGGGAAGTTATCCACAACTTCCCCTGTAATGAGGTGAAAGCCTCTTTTATAGGCGCGTAATCGGATTTCTTTTTGAAAAATGTTCATGATTTTGTCCGTTTGAGATGATTCTCAAATATAAAAAATTTAAGAATAGCCATTATTTCTTTATATTTAAGACAAAGCGGATTAACAAACAAAAAAACACATCATGATGAAGCAAATCATACTATCAATCTGGGTAATGCTGGTCTTTGCGATCAGCTTTTCGGTACAGGCTCAGGAGAGGGTCCGGGTACTCACCCTTGAGGATGCGCAGCGGATATCCGATGCGGCAGAGGCCAGAGCCCGACAAGACAATTGGAATGTGGTCGTCGCCATTCTAGATGCCGGTGGGCACTTGGTCGCCCTGCGGAGAATGGATGGAACACAAATAGGGAGCGTGGATGTGGGCGTTCAAAAAGCCACCTCGGCCCTGAAATTCAAACGACCCACAAAAGTATTTGAAGATGCTGTCAAATCCGGCAACATACACCTCATCAGCCTTCCCGGCGTAGTGGCCGTGGAAGGAGGCTTGCCCATAAAGGATGGCGATCAGGTGATTGGTTCTATCGGGGTTAGTGGTGTCACATCTGCCCAGGATGGGATCATTGCAGCAGCTGGATTAGAGTCATTTTAAATTGAATGTTCCATCAGTCGACCGGAAGGCAATTTCCGGTCTTTTTTATTTATGCAAAAAGAAAAGGAATTACCCTCTAAACTGCCCTATGTCGGCACCACCATTTTTACGGTGATGTCGGGTCTGGCTACTAAAGAGAATGCGATTAATTTATCACAGGGATTTCCGAGTTTTGACTGTTCTCCCAGGTTAAGTGAACTGGTTAGCCATTACGTAAAAAATGGTTACAATCAATACGCTCCGATGAGTGGCGTTCCTGCGTTCAGAGAAAGCCTGGCAGAAAAAACCAATCGTGTTTATGGAGTGGACTATGATCCGGAAACGGAAGTAACCATTACCTCTGGTGCTACAGAGGCCATTTTTTGTGCTGTTACCGCGGTGGTTTACCCGGGCGATGAGGTGATCGTTCTGGAACCAGCCTATGATAGCTATGTTCCAGCCATCGACTTGAACGGGGGTATTCCCGTGTATGTCACCCTGAATGCACCGGAATTTAAAATAGATTGGCAGGCGGTAAAGGCGAAAATATCTCCGAAGACCCGGGCCATTATGGTCAATACGCCCCACAATCCGGTTGGAACGGTATTTAGCAAAAGCGACCTGGATACGCTGGCCGAGCTGGTTCGGGATACCGATATTTACATCATCAGTGACGAGGTATATGAGCACATCGTATTTGACGGAGATGTCCATCGTTCCATGATGACCCATCCGGTTTTGCAGGAGCGGACATTTGTTTGTGGATCGCTGGGAAAAACCTATCATACCACTGGTTGGAAGATCGGTTATTGCCTGGCTCCCAAGGCCCTGTCAAAGGAATTCAGAAGAATTCACCAGTACATCACCTTCAGTACGGTTACACCCATGCAATATGCCTTAGCCGATTTTTTGAAACTTCCGGAGCATTACGAGCAGCTGAGTGCATTTTATCAAAAAAAACGGGATCGGTTTAATGAGGCCCTCCAGGCATCCCGCTTTCGTTTTACGCCGTCTAAAGGAAGTTTTTTTCAAATTGTTTCCTATCGGGAAATCACCGAAGAATACGATTACGACCTGGCCATTCGCCTGACAAAAGAGATTAAAGTGGCCTCTGTGCCGGTATCCGTGTTTTATAAGGATAAAAAGGACGATAAATTACTACGGTTTTGTTTTGCCAAAGACGACGACTTGCTTGACAAAGCCGGAGAAATACTTTCTAAACTTTAAAGGATAGTTACATGCTTAAATTAGGTTTTGTTAGCGCCATTCTGGCGGAAAATAGTTTTGAAGAAGTGATTGATTTTGCCGCCGCGGAAAATTTTTCCTGTGTGGAAATGATGTGCTGGCCTAAAGGAAAGGCGGAAAGACGCTATGCAGGGGTGACTCATATTGATGTAAACCAACTGGTTTCCGACCAGATTAGCCACATAAGGGAGTACCAGCGGGAAAAAGGAGTGTTTGTTTCCGGTTTGGGATTTTATCCCAACCCCATGGATCCGGATGAATCGAAAGCAGATGCTGCTTTATCCCATATCAAGGCCGTCATTGACGGTGCGGAGAAACTGGGAATACCCGTGGTCAACACCTTTATTGGAAGAAACCCGTCGCTGAATGTGGAGGACAATCTGAAGATGTTTTCGGAGCGGTTTCCGGCAGTAGTGAAGCATGCTTCAAAGAAGGGGATTCGTATTGGGATCGAAAATTGCCCCATGTTTTTTACCAATGATGAATGGCCCGGCGGGAAAAACCTGGCCATATCTCCTGCCGTTTGGGAAAAAATGTTTTCAATCATTCCCGATCCTCATTTTGGATTAAATTACGATCCCTCTCATCTGGTATGGATGCATATGGACCCGGTCCAACCCTTGTACGAGTTTCGGGACCGGCTTCACCACATCCACCTGAAAGATGTCAAACTCTACCCCGAAAAGCTAAACCGGGTGGGAATTCTTGCCAATCCACTAGAGTACCATTCCCCGAAAATTCCTGGACTGGGAGATGTGCCCTGGGGGAGGTTTTTTGCGGCACTAACCGATGTAGGCTACAGGGGCCCCTGTTGTATAGAGGTAGAAGACAAGGCCTTTGAAAAATCCCCGGAAGACGTAAAAATGGCCATTTTGACAGCGAGGAATTACCTCAGACAATTTATTCCCATACCGTAGCTCAGATGGTAAGGATGTTTGGGTTGGACTGATCGATCGTTTCTTTGGTCCAATCTTTTTCCTCTTTATCTAGTTTTTCTTTCTCATTCTCTTGTTCGTTTTCAGGTGCCAGTTGAAATTGTCCATACATGGGGAAATGGTCGGATGAAATGGAAGGAAGGCGTTTGATTTTTTTCAAAAGGAAATGCTTGGAATGAAAAATATGGTCCAGCGGCCAGCGAAGGGCGAAGTATTTGGCATGAAAGGTATTGAAAAACCCCCTTCCTTTTCGGGGGTCCTTCAAGCCGCTTATTTTCTGAAACAAGCGGGTGGTCCGGGACCAGGCCACGTCATTCAGGTCACCGAACACCAATACCGGTAGTGTTGCGTCCTTGATATTTTTTCCGACAATTAACAATTCGGCATCCCGAGGGACAGAACTTTCGCTTTCGGAAGGGCTTGGGGGTTCGGGGTGAACACAATGAATTTGTACTTTTCTTCCGGACGGCAGGATTACCTCTGCATGTATGGAGGGGATATCGTCTTCCACAAGGTATAGCTTTTTTATATTATTTAAAGGAAGATTGGAATACAGATGCATGCCATATTGGTTGTCGAGCGGAATTTTGACCTGCTGGGGATAGTCCTTTTCGATGATTTCCAATTGCTTTCCCCACCATTCATCCGATTCCAGGGTTAAAAGCAGGTTGGGTTGGTACCTGTTTACCAATGCTATCAGTTTTTCCACATGCCGATTCGGCGTCAGAACGTTACTAACCAGTAAGGAAATTTCGTTTTCAAGGGAGGACTGCCTTGAAGCTCGAACTTCTTTTGCGCCAAAAAAGGTATAGGGATAGATCTTGACCGCTTGAAACACAAAACTAGCTACCACACCAGCCAGCAGTCCTAAGTGCCAGGGATCGGTATTTAAGGAAGGGATAAAAAACAACAGCATGGTAATGAGCGCAATGGCCAATAGCTGCAATCTTGGGAAATCAAACATTCTTACCGACCAATGCCCTAATTTCAAATTGCTGGCGGTGACAGCAAGTATACATAGGATGGCAAGAAAAATTTTGGTCAGGTTGAGGGCCAGTTCCATTGGGTAGGCAATTTTAAGTTAGCAGGTTTTGTACGGTATTATTTTCAATTTAGGCATAATATATACGAAACCGGTTTATTTATTTCTAATTTTAAGCAACAAATAAATGAAATGAGCCAATGACTTTTTTGAAAACCTTTTTCAGGCAGGAATTTGAAGCAAAGGGTTTGGATATGTCGAACGAGCCCTTTATTCAGGCACTGGAAATAGCATTATACACCAATAAGTCCCTGTTTCTCACAGGCCGGGCAGGTACTGGAAAGACCACTTTTCTGCATACCTTGAGGAGGTTAAATACCACAAAAAATACCGTCGTGGTGGCTCCTACCGGGGTGGCCGCCATTAATGCAAAAGGGAAGACGATCCATAGCTTTTTTAAGATAGACCCCCGGCAATTGTTTCTACCAGGGGATCCACGGTTGGAACCCAAAGCTACCGGTCCGAGCGGATCAATCTTCGATACATTTCGGTATAATAAGAGCCGGCTCAGTCTGATCAGAAATCTTGACTTGCTCGTCATTGATGAAATATCCATGGTCCGGGTTGAGTTGTTGGATGTGCTGGATCAGATACTACGCTTATTTCGTAGAAAAAGGCACCTACCCTTTGGTGGGGTCCAATTATTGTTGATCGGAGACCCGTTTCAGTTGCCTCCAGTGGTCCGGGATAACGATTGGTCCCTTCTCTCTGCCCATTACCAAACCCGGTTTTTTTTCAGCGCACACGCGTTTCAGGAGCTCCGGCCCTACCACATCGCCCTGCAAAAAATCTACCGGCAAAAAGACGAGTTTTTCAAAAACTTACTCAACCGCATCCGTGAAAGCAAACACACCTATGATGACATCCAGTTTCTAAACAAAAGAGCCTCGGCATACCATTTTGATCTGTTGGATCAGGGGTATATTATGCTGGGGACGCATAACCATTCCATTCTTCAGATTAATCAGCAAAAACTGGACCTGCTGGAATCTCCGGTGCAAACCTATCCGGCTTCCATGGAAGGGGAGTTTCCTCCCTCCATGGCCCCTTTTGACCCCATAGACCTGACGCTCAAAATAGGCGCACAGGTGATTTTCATGAAAAATAATCCGGAAAAGAATTACTATAACGGGATGATCGGAAAGGTGGTTGAGATGCATGAAAATAAAGTGCTGGTGGAAAACAATGCCGGTGCTTTTCTGGAAGTGGAAAGAGAGGTATGGGAACATGTGGATTTCCGGTTCAATGAAAAGGAAGGAAAGGTGGATGCGGAGGTGATCGGTAAGTTCACCCAATTTCCCCTAAAGCTTGCCTGGGCGATCACGGTACACAAAAGCCAGGGGCTTACCTTTGATAAATGCATCGTAGACATTGGGCGTTCATTTGAAGCAGGGCAGGTGTATGTAGCCCTCAGCCGCTGTACCAACCTGGAAGGATTGGTATTGAAAGCACCAATAGGCATGCAAAGCGTAAAGGTCAGTCAGGACAGCCTGAATTTTAGTTTGCAGCGCCATGAAGAATCGCAGATTGAAGAAGATCTGAAAGAACAGCGGGCCTTCGCCTCCCTGTCCTATGCCTTTGAAGCCTACCGGAAGGGGGATATTTCTATAGCAAAGGCTATTTTTAAAGAGGTTCAGGAAATCCACGATATTACCAGGTATGCCAAGTGGAAACAATTCCTCCAATTAAAGCCTTGGTTGGATCAGCGGCATGGAGCAGGTCATTCCCTTTAAACCCCTGCTTTCCAAAAGATAAGCCGGTAAATTTTTCCGGATTCCTTTGGTCTTTTTGTTTTAAATGTATATTTTTGTATTTGACAGCAATAGAAACGCTTTTAGTACAATTACATTTTTAAGATAGGAGGGGTTTTGAGAGGATTTAAACAGCAGATCGGGGAGCTATCCCGTATAATTTTCGTAGGTTTTTGCTTATTAATGGGCAGTTTTAGCGAGAGTCAGGCCCAGTTGGCTTGTGATGGTGGCTCTCTTCCGGGAGGCGGGTATTCCAGGCATTCTACCTGGTATTCTTATGTGTACCAACTGTCTCCAGATTATCGGCCCGACCTTGATTTCAATAGATCGTTCTCTACCTACAGCCAGGCAGATAAGCAGTTCAAAGGTGTTTTAAGGAGGGGCGGCAGCCATTTTTTGCCCAGTAATTCTTTAAATTTTGACACGACCTTTGGGGACAGTTCGGTAGATGGTTTTTCAAACGATGAAAATTTCTTTCCCACCGGGGTTAGTCCCTATACCGGAGGTGGATGCAATACCCAATTGCAGCATTTTGGAATGATTATGCGAAGCAAGCGAGAAATGACGGAACCTGGCATTTACCGGGTAAGAATAGGAAGTGATGATGGATCCTATTTTCAGATGTATGAAGCTGGCAATACTTCCAATCCTGTGTTGGACGTGAATGGAGATCCGATGACTCACGACAATTGGGTCAAGGATGGCAGTGACGGATTTTATAATTTTGTTTACGATCAAAATATTAGAAATTATTACGTCCCTTTTGACGGTGGGGAATCTATCTGGATGGACCTGTACTTTTACGAAAAAGAGGGAAACAACCGGTTGAGTTTTAATTTTGAGCTTTATTTTGGTCCGGGGGAGATTCGTAATGCCGGAAATGAATCCGGTGTCCGCTCTTATTGTGGGATTGCGCCGGATCCCGAGCCCTTCGAATCACTGGGTCCTGCTGTATTTGCTGAAGGAACCCAGCCCACCTACCAATGGCAATATACCAGTGTAGAAAACCCTTCGGAGTCCGACTGGATATCCATTTCCGGTGCTACCGGATTGACCTACGATATTCCTGCCTACGATGAATCTATTCCTGAAAATGCCTGGACCGGAACGCGGTTTTATAGAAGGAAGGCAGAAAATACAGCAGTGGATGCCGATGGAAACACGTTGGTCAATACCTTTTCTTCCAATGTATTGGAAGTTACGATCAGTGTCATCGCTGATCTGGATCAGGCCGCCTACGGCACCAATGAGTGGATCGGTCATGTTTATTCCGGCGCCAAAAACTTTGATTCGGAGGATTATTTAGGAAGGATAACAGAAAATGCAGTTTTTGACCAGGATTTTGATTATAATGGATTGCCTTCTACACCGGTTACTTTTTCTCCTGATTACGGTTGTCCTTTTCTAACCGATCGCTTTTCGATTCGGTATAAAATGCGACTTGATGTAGAGCCAGGTACGCTTAATTTTTCGGTTCGGGCAGATGATGGCTTTCGGTTAAGTCTGGATGGAGGAGCGACCTGGATGCTCTCGGGGCAGTGGGAGTCGGGTGGTAGTTCCGCTCAGGAGTACACGGCTCAATTCGACGTGCCGGATGGGTTGGATCAATTGGACATGGTGCTGGAATACTACGAAGAAACGGGAGGGAATACCATGGATTTTGATTATGAGTTTGTGAGTTTGGTGTTGCCGCTGCAATGGGGAACTGTTGAGGGAAAGGCCTGCGGAGAAAATAATTGCCTGAATTGGAAAACCCTTCAGGAAAAAAATACCAGCCATTTTGTTCTGGAGCGTTCCCCCGATGGGTTTTCCTGGAAAGAGTTGGATGATCAGATTCCCTCTCAAGGAGCAACCAATGGAAAGGTTCAGTACCAGGCGGTTGACAGTACATTTGAGTCTAGTTGGAGTTATTACCGAATCCGGCAGGTGGATCGGGACGGAAAAAGTAGCTATTCTGAAGTAATTCGAATTTCCAATGATTCGGTCACCGAATCAGTACTTCCCTTTCCTAATCCAACTACCGACTTCATTCATTTTGATGAAAATGAAGAGATACTCCAGGTGGAGCTTATTAGTCAGGACCAACGGATAAGATTAGCACCAGGCCTGGAAAAAACAGGAAAAACCAGGTACAGGGTTGATTTACGTCCCTATCCGAGCAACCATTACTTGATTAGCTTGTCCACTAATAAGGGGAAAAGGACCTTCAAAATCTTCAAAAGGTAATCAGGAGCCGTTAGTTTATGGTAAGCCGGGTCCATTAATTTTCCGTAACATTTTGTCATTTTCGGGGTTGGGTTGGTATCTTTGCAAGTTATGGGCGCAATCACTACCGAGAACACAGCGATACTGGAAAACCTGGATCCAAAATCCTTCATTATAATAAAGAATGCGCGGGTAAACAATCTTAAAAACCTGAGCATAGCGATCCCCAGAAACAAGCTGGTGGTGGTTACCGGTCTATCTGGTTCCGGAAAATCCTCGCTTGCATTTGATACCTTATTTGCCGAAGGGCAACGGATGTACGTCGAAAGCCTCAGTTCTTACGCGCGTCAGTTTTTGGGTCGCATGGAAAAACCGGAGGTAGAGTATATCAAGGGTGTCTCTCCTGCTATTGCCATACAGCAGCGTGTAAACACTAAAAACCCCAGGTCTACTGTAGGCACCACTACAGAGGTGTACGATTACCTAAAATTGCTTTTTAGCCGGATAGGAAGAACGTATTCTCCCGTTAGTGGTGAGGAAGTAAAGCACCACACCGTAACGGATGTAGTGGATTTCATTCACTCTTTTGACGAGGGTGATCGGGTCATGATTAGCTGTCCGCTGTACCTGCTGGCGGGAAGGGAAAAGGGTAAAGAGTTGGAAATACTGCTTCAAAAAGGATTTACCAGGGTATTAATCGATGGGGAAGCGTATTTTGTTGAGGAGCTGTTGACGAGTGAGGAGATGCCTGAGGGGAATTATGAGATTCTGATAGATAGGGTTTCAGTCAATTCCGAGGATGAGGACAACCAGTTCCGGATTGCGGATAGTGTTCAGACTGCTTTTTTTGAAGGGCATGGCACCTGTACGGTGGTGATTCCGGAAAAGGATAAGCGTGTTTTTAGTGATAAGTTTGAGCTGGATGGGATTCGCTTTGAGTTGCCGTCGGTTAATTTTTTTAGTTTTAATAATCCCTATGGGGCATGCCGAACCTGCGAAGGCTTTGGATCGGTATTGGGGATTGATCCTGATTTGGTGGTACCTGATAAAAGCCTGTCGGTATTCGAGGGAGCCATTGCACCCTGGCGGGGAGAGACTACCAAAAAATGGGTGCAGCCCTTACTAAAAAATGGAATCAGATTTGATTTTCCAATCCACAGGCCTTACGAAGATTTGGATGAAAAGGACAAAGCCGTTTTATGGACAGGAAATGAATATTTTAAAGGCTTGAATGATTTTTTTGCTTTTATTGAAAGCAAATTACATAAAATACAGTATCGCGTCATGTTGTCCCGGTTTAGGGGTAGGACTACCTGCCCCGATTGTCAGGGCACCCGGATTCGAAAAGATGCTTCCTATGTAAAAATCCAAGGTAAGTCCATTACAGATTTGGTTTTATTGCCCCTGGATAAGTGCCTTCATTTTTTTGAAAATCTGGACCTCACTAAAAGTGATCAAAAAGTCGCCTATCGTTTACTTAAGGAAATTTCAAATCGGCTAGGCTACCTTGACCAGGTAGGTTTGGGTTACCTTACCTTAAATCGCCTGACTTCCTCGCTATCCGGAGGAGAATTTCAGCGGATTAAACTGGCCACATCTCTGGGAAGTGCCCTGGTAGGGTCCATGTATATTCTGGATGAGCCAAGTATCGGTCTTCATCCCAGAGACACGGAACGGCTGGTAGCGGTACTGAAAACCCTGCGGGATATGGGCAATACTGTTATTGTCGTAGAGCACGAAGAAAAAATCATTCGGGCAGCGGATCAGGTCATTGATATTGGTCCGGATGCCGGTATACATGGGGGAGAGTTGGTTTTTCAGGGAAATTTGGAGGAATTAATGGCTGCTGGAAACACCTACACCTCGCGCTACCTTAGCGGGCAGGAAACCATTAGTCAAAAAACAGGCAACAGAACCTGGAAGGAACACATATTGATTCGTGGGGCCAGGGAAAACAACTTGAAAAACATCACGGTGAAGGTGCCGCTTGGCGTGCTGACAGTAATTACCGGCGTAAGTGGTTCGGGTAAATCAACCCTTGTAAAAAAGGTATTGTATCCAGCCTTGGGGAAATTTCTGGGGACCGTTTCGGAGGAATCTGGAAAGTTGGACAAGTTGGAGGGGGATTTTAGAAACATTACCCGGGTGGAATTTGTAGACCAAAATCCCATCGGAAAGTCCTCCCGGTCCAATCCGGTCACTTACGTAAAGGCCTATGATGGGATCAGGGCATTGTTTGCGGACTTACCTCTTTCCAGGCAACGGGGATACAAGCCTGCGTTTTTTAGTTTTAATGTAGATGGTGGCAGGTGTGAGGCCTGCCAGGGAGAAGGTACTCAGAAAATAGAAATGCAGTTCATGGCAGATATTTACCTTACCTGTGAATCCTGCAAGGGAAAGAGGTTTAAAAACGAGATCCTGGATGTCAGTTACAAGGATAAGGATATTTCCGATGTGTTGGCAATGAGCATTGATGAGGCCATGGATTTTTTTGAAGGAAAGCATACCATTATTCAAAAGTTGCAACCCCTTCAGGAAGTAGGTTTGGGCTACATTGGCTTGGGACAGTCCTCGAACACCTTGAGTGGAGGAGAAGCCCAGCGAGTTAAGCTGGCTTCTTTTTTAGGAAAAGGCGAAACCAAATCCAAGGATCGTATTTTATTTATCTTCGACGAACCCACCACGGGTTTGCATTTTCACGATATCAAGAAACTGTTGCATTCCATGAATGCCTTGATTGGTCAGGGACATACGGTGCTGATTATCGAACATAATACGGAGCTAATCAAAGCAGCAGATTGGGTAATTGACCTGGGCCCGGAAGGTGGGGAAAAAGGAGGAATGGTGACTTTCGAAGGGGAGCCGGAAAAGCTCATGCTGGAAAAGGGCAATTTCACGGGCAGGTATTTGAATGAGCTGGGGAAAGGTTCCACAGATTAGCCCGGATGCTACTAATAAAATGACCGTTCGAAATTAATTTTTTGTGATTTAGTATCACTTTATTGTTTTTTATACCTAATTTTGTGCTTTATCAGAGCCATGGTACTGATTTTGCTAGCAGAATCAGATGATTTGGTCATCTTGAATATTTTTACCCTACACTGTTAGTTAATTTATCATGTTATTCAATTCGGTTGAATTTCTGATTTTCTTGCCATTGGTTTTTATTTTGTACTGGTTTGTATTCAATAAAGACCTACGGACTCAAAATCTCTGGGTATTAGTAGCCAGTTATATTTTTTATGGCTGGTGGGATTATCGTTTTTTATCTCTGATCGCCTTTAGTTCGCTGGTGGATTTTTTTATTGGACTTCAGCTCAGCCGGAATCAGAAGGAGCAACAGCGCAAATGGTTGGTGGTGACTAGTGTCCTGGTGAATATTGGTTTTTTGGGATTTTTCAAGTATTATAATTTTTTTGCGGACAGCTTTGCCGAAGCGTTTACTTTTTTTGGCAGGTCAATGGATCCTGGGAGGCTTTCCATCGTACTGCCGGTAGGGATTAGTTTTTATACATTTCAAACGATGAGTTATACCATAGATATTTATCGGAAGAAACTCGCCCCGGCTACTGATCCCGTTTCGTTTTTTGCCTATGTCAGTTTTTTCCCGCAATTGGTAGCGGGCCCGATAGAACGTGCTACGAATTTACTGCCTCAGTTTTTAAAGAGACGCACTTTTGAATATAGTAAGGCGCTGGACGGCATGCGGCAGATCCTATGGGGCTTGTTTAAGAAGATTGTAATTGCAGATAATTGTGCTATTTACGTAAACGATATTTTTTCAAATTATGGAGATTATTCCGGGAGCACACTCTTTCTGGGAGCGGTTCTTTTTGCTTTGCAGATTTACGGGGATTTTTCCGGTTATTCGGATATCGCCATTGGGACGGCTCGTTTATTTGGGTTTGATTTGATGAAAAACTTTGCCTTTCCCTACTTTTCCCGGGACATTGCAGAGTTTTGGAGACGATGGCATATATCCTTATCCACCTGGTTTAGAGATTATGTATACATACCCCTTGGGGGAAGTAAGGTGAGTAAAGGGAAAACTGTCCGGAATATATTCGTGATTTTCATCGTCAGTGGTTTCTGGCATGGGGCGAACTGGACCTTTTTATTTTGGGGTGCTTTGCACGCAGTCTTTTACCTACCCCTTTTATTAGCAAAAAGAAACAGAACCCATACTAGCGACACGGTGGCTTCAGGGAAATACCTGCCTACAATCAAAGAATTCGTTCAAATGGGGAGCACCTTTCTCTTAACCGTACTTGCCTGGGTGTTTTTTAGGGCAGATAGCCTTTCTATGGCGTTTGATTACCTGTCTATTATTTTTTCTATACGGATCTTTGAACTGCCAATTAGTGATTTCTGGACTATGAATACTGGTAATCACCTCGTCTACCTTTTCTTCCTGATCATTGGGTTTGTTTTAGTCGAATGGCTTCAACGAGAAAAGAATCATGGATTAGAGTTGGACACGGAAAAAGTCCCAAAACCGGTCAGATGGGCTGCCTATTACGCCATCATTATCTTCTGCTTTATCATGAATGGAGTACAACAAGAATTTATTTACTTTCAATTTTAAAGCAAATGAAAAAATTTATTCTCCAAACGCTGTTTTTTGCTGTTCCATTCGCCGGGTATTGCCTGCTGATTTTCTTTATAGACCCGTTCAATTATTTTGACCGGGAGGGAATTTTTTCTACCTGTACCAAAGAGGAAGTGGTGCGGGATATTGAGCCTCATTTATTCAAGATGCTGGCGTTTGAAAATGATCCGAAACCTAACTGGGTCATAGGCGATTCCCGTAGCAATGGGCTCTATTATGTCGCAGACGAGGAAAATTGGGCCAATTTGGCCTATGGAGGTGCCAGTTTGAAAGAAATGATTCAGTCGTTTTGGTGGGCGAACACCATTCAGCAGCCGGATACGGTTTTGATGGGAATTAACCTCAGCCTGTATAATAAATACAATAAGCGATTTTGGGTAGAGGAGACCATTTCCAGGAAAAGCAATTTTTTCAGCTATTCTTTTAATAATTACACGTTCGAAGGTGCGCTTGCTTTACTACAGAGTGGTAACGACCAGAAAAAGACCCTTTCCGAAGAAGATAACCCGGATGCTAAAGATTATTATTGGCAAAAGAAATTGGAAGGAGTGGGTAAGTTTCACAGCAATATGGCTTATCCTACGGACTATTATCTGCAACTGAAGGAAATATCCAACTACTGCCGGGAACGTGGAATTAAGCTTATTTTCTGGATTCCGCCTTTACACCGTGATTATCAGAGTATGGTAGAAGACTATCCAGTCGAAAAACTTAATCATAAATTTTTGGCAGATTTAAGATCCCTGGCGGATGTATTTGATTTCAACTATACTTCGCAGTTGACCCTCGATAGAGATAATTTTAGAGACCCGGTTCATTTTACGGAGGAAGTTGCAAAAACGATTTTTCAAGAAATCAGGGCCTATTCTCCCAAGAATGCGGTTATTTATAAGTCTTCAGCTACGGATAGTAATTTTTTATAGAGGAAGCGCCTGGGGACCTTTTGATTAGGAATTCAGTTCCCTTTTTACCGAAAACGGGACCAATATACCGTCCCTGGCATTGCATTTTCAATTATTAAAAAATAAAAGTAATTTACACCTTCGAAAGTATTTACTTTAGTAGCGATAAACCAATCATTTATTTAATTGAAGCTATTCTCAACGTATTCCATGATAACTATTTTAAAAAGGACCACTTTGCTGGGCTCGGTAGCTGCGGTACTGCTGATAGGCAGTGGCTATCCCGTAGAAGATCCATTTGAACCCTACCAACAAGAAGTTCCCGGGACAGGAATGTCATTTTCCATGGTTCCTATCCCGGAAGGATCGTTCAGGATGGGAAGCAACAGCGGGGATCCCGATGAAGGTCCGGCGCATAAGGTAGAACTGGCCCCTTTCTGGATGGCCTCCCACGAAGTGACCTGGGACTTGTTTGAGTTGTTTCTGGACAAAGGATTTGAAGCTTCTACCAGTGAAGGGCCCCTTAGCCCGGAGGTAGATGGACTGACCCGTCCCTCCATCCCCTATCTGGACATGACCTTCGGGATGGGCAAGGAGAACAAGCCAGCCATAGCTATGACCCAATACGGAGCCATTCAGTTTTGTAGGTGGTTGTACCTGAAAACCGGGGTGTTTTTCAGACTTCCCACCGAAGCGGAATGGGAGTATGCTGCACGGGCAGGCTCAGAAACCGCTTATTTTTTTGGAGACGATCCAGCAGATTTGGATAAATACGCATGGTATGATGCCAACAGCGAGGGGACCACTCATGAAGTAGGCAAAAAGGAGCCCAATCCCTGGGGTCTTTATGATATATTAGGAAATGTCAACGAATGGACCATGGATCACTACGATCCGGAAGCCTACCAAACCAGGGAGATGCCCGCCGAGAACCCGTTGACGGTTTCCGAGGAGTTGTATCCGAAGGTGATTCGTGGCGGAAGTTATGACAGTGAAGCAGGGCATTTGAAAAGCAGTAAGCGGTTTGCCAGTACCGCCGAATGGAAAAGAATTGACCCGCAAATTCCCAAAAGTCAATGGTGGTTTCCAGAAGCACCGTTTCTGGGAATGCGGCTGGTCCGGCCCCTGAACCCGCCCAGTCCGGAAGAAATAGCGGACTATTACGGCAAAATACCAATGGAAGACTATTAATAATCTAACTCAAAGTAATATGAAAATCAAGAATAATAACCAAAGAAGGGATTTCATTAAGACCTCGGCACTACTGACCGGTGGAGCGATGTTAAGTCCATTTAGCCTATCCGGTGCCTATGCGGCCGGGGACGATGCCATCAAGATTGCTGTAATCGGATGTGGAGGCAGGGGAACGGGTGCTGTATTTCAGGCATTCGAAACCGGTCAAAATATCCAATTAGTGGCCATGGCGGACGCGTTTAAAGATCGTTTGGACCAAAGTTACGAGCGGATTTTTAAAAAATATGGTAAAGACAAAGTAGTCGTACCGGAAGAAATGAAGTTCACTGGGTTTGATGGCTATAAACATGCCATGAAAGAGGCTGATGTGGTCATCATTGCTACTCCTCCGGGTTTTCGTCCGGATCATTTTGAGGAGGCAGTCAGACAGGAAAAGCAAATTTTTATGGAAAAGCCGGTTGCTACGGACGCGGTGGGAATTCGCAGAGTGCTTGCGGCGGCAGAAATAGCCAAGGCGAAAAAATTAAACGTGGTGGTTGGTTTGCAGCGTCATTACCAGGATAACTACATCCAAACCATAGACCGTATCCACGACGGAGCAATTGGCGACATCATTGGTGGCCAGGTGTTTTGGAACGACGGCGGTGTTTGGGTTCGTGAAAGGCAGCCAGGCCAAACCGAAATGGAATACCAAATGAGGAACTGGTATTACTTTAACTGGCTCTGCGGCGACCATATTACGGAACAGCACGTGCACAATATTGATGTTGCCAACTGGGTGAAAAATGGCTATCCGGTTAAGGCAGAAGGCACCGGCGGAAGAACGGTCCGCAGAGGAAAAGAACATGGAGAGATTTTTGATCATCATGTGGTCTTGTTTACTTATGAGGATGGAACCGTCATTCACAGTGAATGCCGTCACTTTCCCGGAGCTACCAATCGGGTAGACGAAAGCTTCCAGGGAACGAAGGGTAAAGTGTATATGAATGCAGGTCATGTAGGCAGATTGACTGATTACAAGGGAAACAGCCTGTATGAGCACGACGGAAAAAACAACGCCAATCCTTATCAGGTGGAACATGACCAATTATTTGATGCCATTGTTAAGGGTGAATACAAGTTTGCAGATGCAGAAAATGCCGCTAAAAGCACCATGAGTTCGATCCTTGGACGATACGCCACTTACTCCGGAAAAACCATCACCTGGGACGAAGCGATCAATTCAAATGTCAGCCTGATGCCGGAACGCCTGGCCTGGGATGCCGATCCAAAAGTGGTTCCAAACGAAGAAGGCTACTACGCATTCGCAGTTCCCGGAAAAACTAAAGTGGTATAAGCAGATGGAACGAAGAAAATTCATACAAAACGTATCACTAGGCTCAGTGGCTGCCGGATTAACCGGCATGGGCACTTTGAAGGCAGCGCAAACAGATAGCCTTCCTGCCGATCAGACCTTTAATCTGGATTATGCGCCCCATTTTGGGATGTTTAAGCACCATGCGGGGGATGATTTACTGGATCAGATTACCTTTATGCACGAAAAGGGATTTCGAAGTCTGGAGGACAACGGCATGATGGGAAGAACGCCGGAGATGCAGGAGAAAATTGGCAATCACCTGGCCAAGTTAGGAATGACGATGGGCGTGTTCGTTCTCAATAAAGGGGGCAATGGTGCCAATACCCTGGCTGCAGGGAAGCAGGAGCATGTGGATATCTTTCTGGACGGTTGCCGAAAAGCGGTGGAAGTCGCTAAAAGAGTCAATGCTAAATGGACTACCGTGGTGCCGGGTGATTTCCAGCGAAATCTTCCCCTGGATATTCAGACGGCAAATGTGATAGAAGCGTTAAGAAAAGGAGCCGAAATCCTGGAGCCTCATGGCCTGACCATGGTATTGGAGCCATTGAGTGATACACCGAATTTGTTTTTAAGGTATTCGCCCCAGACCTATATGATATGCAAGGGAGTGAACAGCCCCAGTTGTAAAATCCTCTACGATATCTACCATCAACAGAAAAATGAAGGGCATTTAATAACCCTTATGGACATGTGTTGGGAGGAAATTGCCTACATACAAATAGGAGATAATCCGGGGAGAAAAGAACCGGGAACGGGTGAAATTAACTACCAGAATGTATTTAAATTTATCTACGAAAAGGGGTTTAAAGGAATCTGCGGAATGGAACATGGAAACGCCAATCCAGGAAAAGAAGGTGAAGCGGATGTCATAGCTGCCTACCGAAAAGCAGATAACTTTCTTTAGAACACCTGCTGTGGTAATATAAAGGGGACCAGCTTTCGGGTTGGTCCCTTTTTTTATTAGGCGACCAAGCCCTTTCTTTTCAAAATGGTTTCAATGAATTTTATTTCATTCTGGGAATTAAAAATTTTAAAGGGAAGGTGGATAAATTGGGCCTTCGACAACACCAAAATGTAGGCCTTGTCTTTTATTTGAGCTTTTTTAATCATTTCCCACTTAATCGGCATGCCTTGTTTGCTATTAATCTTCATCAAAACTTGCCGGCTGTCTATTTCATAGGAGAGTTTTTCAAACATTACTTTGTTTTGTTCCATTTGAGTCACGCCGGCAAATTGAATGACCCAAAAAAGCCAATACAACGCATATGCAAGCAATGCCATACTGATCCACCACCAGGAAGGGATCCAAAAGTAGCCACAGGCAATGGCTATCGCTATGAAAATCACCCACCACTGTTCCTTAAAAATATTCTTTAATCCTTGCTTGATATAGGTTCCTGTTTCCAGTTTGTATTTTTTAGTTTTAACAATCATGGTTTGCTTTTCATTTTGATCCGCAAATATCTCATGTTATCTGTTAGATAGCAAGTATATTCGGATTGCCTTTTAATTTTTATTTTTTTTCCAACATTGCTATCATTCTCATTGTTAACTTGTTGATTAATTAAAAATTATATTGTAATTTGATGAAAATCTTTGGATATGATGAGTAGCCTGGTAATCGATTTGGTGTTGTGCGGAGTGGCATACGTGGTATTGATCTATTTTGTTGCCACCCTTACCAAAGCCAAAATCAACAGAAATAGAAAAAATAACGATGACGATGGGGATGGCGGTGTCGAGGATTTTACGCCTCCGAAAATTGACCTTCCACCCGGGATCGTATGGCCTTCGGAAGACAGGGATAAAACAGAAAAACCCGCCGTATATTAATTTTTTAACTGCAATTCTTACAAATCCCCTGGATTAACAAACTCATTTCGCGTGCCTGGTAACCGCTGGGCAACATGATACTGGGCAAGGCGATTTCTTCCAGACAGTTCGTATTACCGCATACCTCACATTTAAAATGAACATGTTCGTGATCGTGATGAGGCTCTTCGGTGCTGTGGTTACACAGCGCATATTTAGCCGCTCCGGTATCGTCCAGTACCTTGTGGATTAGGTCGTTTTCTAAAAATGTCTTCAGGGTCCTATAGATGGTGACCCGGTCAAAATTTTCTTTCAATGCCTCCTCCAGATCAGCATGAGATAGCGCAATCCTTTTTCCCAGGAATGTATTAAGAACATCTCTCCTGCAACTGGTTACCCTCAAGTTACTGTCTTTTAAAATATTGGCTGTTTTGACTTCCATTGCTTTCCAATTGATGCAAATTAACTTTTTCTATTCGTTTTACCGATAAAACGAGCATCTACTGAGAAAAATTCCCATCATTTGGCGTTCGAACCCAATGTTTATCTCATTTTTTTCCAGCCTCTAAATATGAGGATACCGCCCGCTGCTGAAATGACAGTGGCAATAATGGCCGATATGGTTTCGCCGTAGATCCAAAAACCCGCAGCAAATAAAGCGGCATACACCATGATGGATCCAATTAGCATCAGTCCTATTTCCATGGGGAGCTGCCCGATTTCCTCTTTTTCATCGGGGTATTTGGCCAGAAGTTTTTTCCATCCCCAGCTCGCTGGTCTCACCTTTCTGTAAAAGGAAAGCAATACCTTATCGTCTTCCGGTTTGGTCAGCAAGGTAACGGAAACCCAGGTGATGGTAGTCAGGGAAACACCAAAAAGCAGTTTCAAATAGGCCATGTCGTCCGGAATGGGCCAAAACCCTAGTTTGTTGTGTATGGATTCGAAGTAAATAGCCACGATAAATGATACGATCATGGCCGAAATTTCTGTGTAAGCATTGATTCTCCACCAAAACCACCTGAGGATGAATATCAGTCCGGTGCCTGCACCGATTTGCAATAGTATATTGAATGCCTCCAGGGCATTGGAAAGCACGGTTGCCAACAAGGCAGCGAGTACCATCAGACCAACCGTAGAAAGACGGCCAACAGCCACCAGCTCCTTGTCGGAGGCATCTGGCTTGACAAAACGGGCGTAAAAATCATTCACCACATAGGAAGAACCCCAGTTCAGGTGCGTTGATAAAGTGGACATGACGGCAGCTATCAGCGAAGCAAGTACCACACCGATCAAACCCGTTGGTAAGAAGGTCAACATGGCGGAATAGGCCAGGTCATCTCCGAGTTTGCTCTCTTCAATATTAGGAAATGCCTCTTGCATATCGCTCAACTGAGGAAATAGAATCAACGAAGAAAGGGCAATGATAATCCAGGGCCAGGGCCGGATAGCATAATGGGTGATGTTAAACAGCAAGGTGGCACCTATGGCATTTTTTTCATCCTTTGCAGATAACATTCGTTGGGCGATGTAACCTCCCCCTCCCGGCTCTGCTCCCGGATACCAGGTAGCCCACCACTGTACCGCCAGGGGCATGATAAATAACGGAATCAGCAGGTTCCAATCACTGAAATCGGGTATGATGTTCAACTTATCGGACACATTGGGATGGCTGAGTAAATTGTCCAGGCTTCCGATTTCAGGAAGGCCCACGATGTAAATGGCAGCACCAAATGCGCCGCCCATCGCAATAAAGAATTGAAAAAAATCTGTGAGTAACACGCCTTTTAATCCACCCAATGAACTGTAAATTACTGTCACCACCGAAACGATCAAAAGCGTTTCCCAGGAACTTAGTCCCAGCATGACTCCAAATATTTTAATGGCTGCCAGAGAAACGGTCGCCATGATCACCACATTAAAAAATACGCCCAGGTATAACGCCCGAAAGGCCCGTAAGAAGGCAGCTCCTTTTCCTCCATACCTTAATTCGTAAAATTCCAGATCGGTTGTGACTTCGGAGCGCCTCCATAATTTGGCGTAAACAAACACGGTCAACATTCCCGTTAGTAGAAATGCCCACCAAACCCAGTTACCGGAAACACCATTTTTACGGACAATGTCAGTCACCAGGTTGGGTGTATCTGCGGAAAAGGTGGTTGCCACCATACTTACCCCCAGCAGCCACCAGGGCATGTTTCTTCCGGATAGGAAAAATTCTTTGGCATTTTTACCCGCTGTTTTGGAGGCGATCACGCCTATTAACATGGATATCACAAAAAATGAAATGATTATTGCCCAATCGATGATTGAAATATTCATGGTAAACTTGGATTAAGATGGTTTTTGGTCCAGGATACGTGGTACATGTTGACCTTAACAGGTTATGGTAAAATTTTGCTAATTAAATAAATCTTTTTCAATTATTTTAATTAATGCAGGAATTTTTTCACGGACGTGAAATTAGCCAGGTTCCGTTAAAATCAAAGCCCGCTCAGGTAAATATAGTCCCTTTCGGGATATATAGTCAAAAGTATCGTAATTTTACCCCTTCAAATCAATGTATTTTCCTAAATCAAATCGGAAACTAGTCAGAAAATAGCACATATGAAGGAGTCAGTATTGGATGCATTGGCAAAAGCCTATGAATTGAAAACGGGTCAGATCAGCGTAAACAGGTTTGGATCCGGACATATTCACAAGACCTATCGGGTAGATGTAGCAGCTAATGCCTATATTTTGCAAGAATTTAATGATGCCGTTTTTACGCATCCTGAGCGTATTTCCGGAAATTTGGAATACCTGACGGGGCAATTTGACCCGGGTGATTTACCTTTCGCCCTCCCTTTGCCGATTACGAACACGGAAGGGGCGTTTTTTACGCGTCTGGACGAGGGGCTGTACCGCTTATTCCCCTTTGTGGGTGGTGTCACCCAAGATGCGGTTAGCCAAAAGGAGCAGGCGAAAATTGCTGCTGAGGCATTTGCCCGGTTTATTCAGGTATTTTTGCATGCGGATGCGGAAAAGATGGAGGATACCATCGCTCATTTTCATGATTTGGAGATTCGGTATCAGCAATTTGATGCAGCACTTAAAAATCCCCAAGTCCAAAAAGATTCCGACACCGAGAAAATGATTGATTATTATCTGGGGAGGAAAGACCTATTGGAAACCTATGGGCATTTCCGAAAACAACTTCCGTTGCGGGTAACCCACAATGATACAAAAATAAATAACCTTATTTTTGGTGAAAACCTGGACCAGGTAAATGCGCTTATAGATTTGGACACCATAATGGCTGGTTTTGTTTTTTATGATTTCGGTGATTTGGTCCGAACGGTAGCCTGTACCCGAGACGAATCCTCCATCGAATGGGATCAAATCCAGGTCGACATGGAAAAATACGAGGGTTTGTTGGAAGGTTTTTACTCCATACTAGGTCGGAATATTCAGGGGGAAGAGCTGGAGTCTTTGCCTTTTGGGGGAGAAATGATGACCTTAATTATGGGACTCCGCTTTTTGACCGATCATCTGAATGGAAACATTTACTATCAGGTAGACTACTCGGAGCAAAACCTGCACCGGGCAAAAAATCAGGCGGCCCTTCTGACTGCGCTAATCGAAAAAAGGCAGGCCATAAACGAATTGGAAGGAAAGCTCAGGAAAGCCCTGACACAGTGAAATTAGGCTAAAATTACAACCATTGACCGGTTTTTTTGACACCAAAATCGAATACCTGAAGGGGGTTGGCCCCCAGCGAGCACAGCTGCTGAACAAGGAACTGGAAGTGTTTACTTTTGGGGACCTGCTGCAGCATTATCCTTTCCGGTATGAAGACAGAACCCGGTTTTATAAAATACGGGAAATCCAACCCGATCTGCAACAGGTACAGGTGATCGGAAAGATTACATCCGTGCAGTCTATAGGAGAGGGAAGGAAAAGAAGACTGGTGGCGCAGTTTGCCGACGAAACGGGCATTATGGAGCTGACCTGGTTTAAGGGGCTAAATTGGGTTGGCAAAAAGCTGGTAGCGGGTGTTCCCATGGTGGCATTCGGCAAACCGCAGCGGTTTGGAGGTCGGTACAGTATGGTGCATCCGGATCTTGAACCCCTCAGTGGAAGGCAGGAAGAAGAGCCCTTTTTCCAGCCGGTCTATCCCACCACGGA
The DNA here is from genome assembly GCF_010119245.1 of Cyclobacterium salsum. Classification (GTDB taxonomy): domain Bacteria; phylum Bacteroidota; class Bacteroidia; order Cytophagales; family Cyclobacteriaceae; genus Cyclobacterium; species Cyclobacterium salsum. The sequence continues at coordinate 44,042 of NZ_WNKG01000007.1, read as the reverse complement.
GAAGCTCAGGCAGCGGTATTTGGATAGCAAGGGCATTTCCAAAATACTAAAAGCGCTGTTGCCCCTGGCTTTACCAAAGATTCCTGAAACCTTACCGATACCCATTCTTAATGCCCTGAAACTGGTATCCAAAAAAGAGTCGATCAAAGAGATTCATTTTCCATCGGGAACTGAAGCCCTGCGGAAAGCGATGTACCGGTTAAAATTTGAAGAGTTTTTCTTTTTACAGCTTCGGCTGTTGAAGTTAAAGCTCGCCAGAACCGAAAAATTCAGAGGTAAAGTACTGGATCAAACCCAACTGCTAACCCGTTTTTATAAAGAAATGCTTCCTTTTCAGTTGACCGGTGCGCAGAAGCGGGTTATCAAGGAAATCTACGCAGACCTCAAATCTGGCCTGCAGATGAATCGGCTGGTGCAAGGGGATGTGGGCTCGGGCAAAACCATTGTGGCATTTATTTGCCTATTGGTGGCGGTAGATTCGGGTTACCAAACCTGTATGATGGCACCCACCGAGATTCTGGCGAATCAACATTACGAGGGCTTGAAGGATTATTCGGAACAAATGGGCTTGAGGATCGCCCTTCTGACAGGTTCCAGCAGTAAAAGAAAGCGGGAAGAAATTCACCGGGATTTAGCTTCGGGGGAGCTTCATTTATTGGTAGGTACCCATGCGTTGCTGGAGGATGTGGTGCGTTTTCATCGGCTTGGGTTGGCCATTATTGACGAACAGCACCGGTTTGGCGTGGCCCAGCGGGCTAAATTATGGGCAAAAAACGATGATTTCTACCCTCACGTGCTGGTAATGACGGCCACCCCCATACCCAGAACCCTTGCCATGACCTTGTATGGAGATTTGGATATTTCCATCATTGATGAATTACCGGTAGGCCGGAAAGCCATTCAGACCGTTCATCGGTATGATAAAGACCGGCTAAAGGTTTTTGGATTTTTAAAAAAGCAAATCGAACAGGGAAGGCAGGTGTACATCGTATATCCGCTGATCGAAGAATCTGAAAAGAGCGATTTAAAGAGCCTGATGGATGGATATGAAAGCATTTGCAGGGCTTTTCCGGGCTATCCTATTGGCATATTACATGGCAATATGAAGCCAGGAGATAAGGATTTTGAAATGAACCGGTTTTCGAAAGGAGAGACGAAAATCATGGTGGCTACTACCGTAGTAGAAGTGGGCGTAAATGTTCCCAATGCCAGCGTGATGGTCATCGAAAATGCGGAGCGCTTTGGTTTATCCCAGCTTCATCAATTGAGAGGCAGGGTAGGCCGGGGGGCGGAGCAGTCCTATTGCATCCTGATGAGCAAGTATGAGTTGGGGAAGGATAGTCGGGTACGATTGGAAACCATGGTGAGGACGACCAATGGGTTTGAGATTGCAGATGTGGATTTGCGGCTAAGGGGTCCGGGCGACCTTTCCGGCACTCAGCAATCCGGCATTACGGACCTGAAAATGGCCGATTTAAGCAAGGATGGTGAAATATTGGTACAGGCGAGAGAGGTGGCCCGGAAAATTTTGGAACGGGATCCGCATCTAAGTTTTTCGGAAAACAAGCCCATAGCCGATCAGGTGGCACGACTTAGAAAAAATGAGTTGAATTGGAGTAGAATTTCCTGATCATTTCATCATACAAGCCGGAATTTTAATAGATTCCCTGTAAATTGGTATGTTTTTGGTGACGTTCATAAAAAAGACAGATATACTATGAGGAGAGCCTTACTATTCGGGAGTTTTTTAATTGGGGTAGTCTTGTTGGAGTCTTGTGTACCCCAGAAGAAATACCACGAAGTAAATATAAGGAATGCAGAGATGATGCGTTCTTTAAGAAATACGGAGGATGTTCTAGACAGTACCCGTCAGCAACTTGCCAGCCTTCAGGAATCAAACAAAGACCTTCAGGAGCAATTGGAAGCTGAGCAGCAGGAAAAGTCCGAGTTGGCAGACAGGCTGCAAAGGGCCATGTCCACATCCTCTTCTGTTCGTCAGGAACTTACCGAAAAGGAGCAACGGCTCTCGGAGCAGCAACAGCGGCTGGATTTGCTGCAGAACCTGCTGGACGAGCAGCGGGCGGTTATGGAGGGTTTGAAAACAACCATTGATAAAGCCCTGGTGCAATACCGTTCGGATGAACTCCAGGTAAACGAGCAAGATGGCAAGTTGTACGTATCGTTGCAAGATAAGCTTTTGTTTTCTTCGGGGAGTGCTACGGTGAACCAGGAAGGCAGAGAAGCGTTGGGAAAATTGGCAGTGGTCCTGAACAACAGTCCGGATATACAGATCATGGTCGAAGGGCACACGGATGATGTGCCTATTCGGGGTAGTTTTGAGGACAACTGGGAGTTAAGCACGGGTAGGGCCACGGCAATCGTTCGGATATTGACCGAAACCTACGAGGTGGCACCGGAAAGGGTCATTGCAGCTGGTCGAAGTTTTTACGAACCCAAAGCTCCCAATGATTCGCCGGAAGGACGGGCCAAAAACAGAAGGACCGAAATCATCCTCACGCCTCAGTTGAATGAATTGTTCCAGTTGTTGAGGTAAAACACCGTTATATGGATTACAGGTATTTCGTTGTCTACAAACCCTTCGGCATGTTAAGCCAATTTAGCGGAGAGGAAGATACCCTGGCAGCACTGGGTGATTTCCCTTCCGATGTTTATCCCGTCGGCAGGTTGGATAAGGACAGCGAGGGGTTGCTTTTACTGACGAATGACACTAAGCTCAATCACTTGCTGCTGGACCCGCATCATGGACATGAGCGGACGTATTGGGTGCAGGTAGAAGGGGATATTTCAGAGGAAGCACTGCGGCAATTGCAGCGGGGAATAACCATCACCATTAAAGGTAAGCCCTACAAAACATCAGGGGCCAGTGCCATTGCCCTTCCCGATGCGGAATCCCTGTTACCGTCACGTGTTCCTCCCATTCGTTTCCGAAAGAACGTATCCGATTCCTGGATAGCACTATCATTAAAAGAGGGCAAAAACCGGCAGGTTCGTAGGATGACCGCAGCGGTGGGTTTTCCTACCTTGCGCCTGGTAAGGTGGGCTATCGAATCATTAACGATACAGGGCTTCCAGCCGGGGGAAGTACGGTCACTTGAGCAGGAAGAGATATACGAATTTTTGAAAATTCCGTTATTAATTAATGGTGCATCTCAGGAAAAAAAGTCCAAATTTAACCCGGAAATAAATAAGAGAAGATTCTGAATTGGGATAAACCATGAAATATTCTAATTTAGGCTTCTATTTTGAGGCGATGCCTTTATTATCCTATTGAAATTTGAATCAAACAACATGCATCAGGAGAAGATACAAGAAGTCATTCAGGAAGTGAAAAAGATCGTAGTCGGCCAGGATAAAATGGTAAACCGGCTTTTGATCGGCCTATTCACCAACGGTCATATTCTTTTGGAAGGGGTTCCCGGATTGGCGAAGACCCTGACGGTAAATACCTTGTCCCAGGTGCTTCATTTGGATTTCAAACGGATTCAATTTACACCTGATCTTTTGCCATCGGATTTGGTGGGGACCATGATCTACAACCAATTAAACGCTAGTTTTGAGGTTAAGAAAGGACCTATTTTTTCTAATATCATCCTGGCAGATGAGGTCAACCGCTCTCCAGCCAAAGTTCAGTCGGCCTTATTAGAGGCCATGCAGGAAAAGCAGGTGACCATTGGGGAAACGACGTTTACCCTGGACCGGCCATTCCTGGTTTTGGCTACGCAAAACCCCGTGGATCAGGAGGGAACCTATCCGCTACCGGAAGCACAGGTAGACCGGTTTATGATGAAGGTAAATATTGATTACCCTTCCAAGTTGGATGAGTTAGAGGTAATGCGCCGGATGACTAATGCCCATTTTTCCTCGGAGGTTAATCCCATATTGGATAAGGAGAATATCTTTGCGATTCGGAATGCCATCAATGAGGTACAAATAGCCGAGGCGTTGGAAAATTACATTATTGAATTGGTGTTTTCCACGCGTTTTCCTGAGAAATACGGCATGCAGGAGGAAGCGAAATACATTCAGTTTGGCGCTTCTCCCCGCGCATCCATTAATTTGAACCTGGCGGCAAAAGCGACCGCCTTTATGGATGGACGGGACTACGTATTGCCGGAGGATATCAAAGCCATTGCCGAGGATGTTTTGAACCACCGGATCATTTTAAATTATGAAGCCGAAGCAGATAACGTGAGTACCCGGGACCTGATTCATAAAATCCTCGATAAAATCCCTTTGAATAAAGTGGCCGGTGTCCGTTAGTAGCGGTCCGCTGTGCAGAGAAGGGCAATGAATGGATAAATACAAGTTATATTGGCTATTACAACTATTTGGTTGGCTCTGTTTTGCCCTTGTCAATTTATTTTTTGTTTCGATGGTCAGAGGGATCACACCGATTCAGATAGGGGCTTACTTTTCCCTGGCTATTTTTTACTTTCTGTCAACACATTTTTTCAGGTTTCTGATAAAGAATAAAAGCTGGCTGGAATTTGAGCTGACCAAATTGATCAGCCATGTATTGATTGCGGTTTTGATTCTCAGTTTCTTGAACACCTTTGCCCAAATTATCATCAATTGGGTTTTTGGGACGCTGCATCTTCGGGAGGATTTCCGCCCACTGGTACTTTTGGCCAATCTTTTTACCAGTTTTCTGTTTTATTCGCTTTGGTCTTTGCTCTATTTTCTCTTTTATTTTTTGGATAATTATAATTCCAGCCTGAAATACCAGGCAAGGATTAATGAAATTAAACTGATTCATTTACGAAACCAGCTAAACCCGCATTTCATTTTCAATGCCCTGAATAGTGTGCGGGCGCTGGTAGACGAAAACCCCACCAACGCGAAAACGGCCATTACTCAGCTTTCCAACATTTTGCGGTATTCCCTGGTCATGGACAAGCATAAAACCATTCCGCTTTCGGAAGAGATGAATACGGTAAAAGACTATTTGAATCTGGAGTCCATTCGATTTGAAGAGCGTCTAAAAGTCCTGTATGATGTGGAACCCAAGGCCTATGAGTACAAAATCCCGCCGATGATGTTACAAACGATCGTTGAAAACGGCATCAAACACGGGATATCTAATTTGATGAAAGGCGGAATAATAGAAATCAAATGCACCATTGGACTGTTGGATGATTTGTATATTTGGGTTAGAAACAGCGGTCACCTCAAGGCGGATAAATCCCCACGGAAAAAAGGCGAAGGACATGGCATCGCTAACACGGTACAACGGCTAAAACTAATTTACGGAAACCGTGCTTCCTTTAAAATTTTCAATTATGGAAATGAATTCGTGGTCACAGAAATAAAAATACCAAAACAAAACCTTAATTTAGGATAAAATAAAAAAGATATGCGTGTATTAGTAGTAGATGATGAAAGATTGGCAAGGAAGGAGCTCATCAACCTATTGAATCAAAATGACAATGTGGAAGTCTTGGGTGAGGCCAACAATGTAGACGATGCCCGGGAAAAAATAGAAGAATTGAACCCAGAGGTCCTCTTTTTGGATATACAGATGCCGGAAAAAACCGGTTTTGATTTGTTGGAGGAATTGGATCATGTACCGCTTGTGGTATTCATTACCGCCTATGATGAGTTTGCCTTGCAGGCTTTTCAGGTAAATGCACTGGATTATTTATTGAAACCCATCGAGCCCGAACGCCTTACCGATACCCTCAAAAAGCTGGAGAAAAAGCTGGAGGAAATGAAAAAGGAAGAAGACGAAGCTGCTTCCAAAAGTCCCAAAAGCCAACTTTCCCTTACGGATCAGGTCTTTGTGAAGGATGGTGACAAATGTTGGTTTGTGAAGCTGGCCAATGTACGCCTATTTGAATCGGACGGGAATTACATTAAGGTGTATTTCGAGAATAACAAGCCCATGATTCATAAATCGCTTAATGCATTGGACGAGCGCCTGGACGAAAAGTCCTTTTTTCGGGCCAGCCGAAAACATATCATTAACTTGAGTTGGGTAGAATCCATTGAACCCTGGTTTAACGGAGGTTTGGTGGTAACTTTAAAGGGGGGAGAGCGGATTGAAGTGAGTCGGCGACAGGCCGCCCGTTTCAAAGATTTGATGAGCCTTTAATCAGAATGACAAGGCTTCATCAGGCGGATTGGCATTTAATAGGGGGATCTGTGCATTAATTTGTATTTTAATTTGTAAATTGGTCAAAACAGCTTTTATTTAAATTTTTCCCTTAAACTTAAGATCATGAAAGAAGAAAGGATACTGATTGTTGAAGACGATGTAAATATTTCTGAAAACATCGAAGAAATTTTGCAGCTTTTGGGTTATGGTAATATTGACATTGCGAATTCAGCCAACCAGGCGATTAAAGTGGTTAAGAAATACCGCCCGGACATGGTCTTCATGGACATCAAACTTAAGGGTGATAAAGACGGGATCGAACTGGGTGAGATTATTCAGCAAATGGTGGATGCTCCCATTGTCTACGTGACCTCTTACAGCGATCCAGCTATCATCGAACGGGCGAAAAGAACCCATCCGGCTGGTTTCATCGTAAAGCCGTTCAATAGCAACGATATCCATGCGATGGTGGAAATCGTCCTATACAACCAGCGAACCAGACCAGCACTTTCAGAGGGTGTTAGTACTAAAATTGTCGAAAGCCCTTATTTGGTAGTAGATGCCGTTTATATAAAGGCCGACAACAGTTTTGAACGCGTGGATTACTCGGACATTTATTACGTGGAAGCTAACGGAAACATGGTGACGATTTTTACAAAGAACCGTAATTTCACCATCCGAAAGTCCATGAAAGACATGGAAGAAAAGCTGCCTTCCAACCTGTTTCTTCGGGTACAGAAATCCTATATCGTCCAATTGGGCCAAATAGAAAGCTTTAATACCAAAGAGATCAACCTGAAGACCGGCGATGTGGTACAGGTGGGCAGGCAATATTACAATAGCTTCCTGGCCAAATTGAATACCATCACAGAAAGTTAATTTATAGCAACTCGTTAGCTAAATTGGCGAGTTCGGAACGTTCCCCCTTTTCCAATTTGACATGGGCATAAAGGGGGTGCGTCCTTACCCGGTCGATCAGGTAAGAAAGGCCGTTGCTCTGGCTGTCTAGATAAGGAGTGTCAATCTGGAATACATCCCCCGTAAAGATAATTTTTGTGTTCTCTCCTGCCCTGCTAATGATGGTTTTTACCTCGTGCGGGGTGAGATTCTGCGCCTCATCCACGATAAAAAAGATATTCGAAAGGGAGCGACCCCGGATGTATGCAAGCGGCTGAATCACCAGTTTTTCCTGGTTTACCATGTCCGAAATTCGCTGATACTCCTTGTCATGTTCCTTGTATTGGTTTTGAATAAATTTCAAATTGTCCCAAAGTGGTTCCATGTAAGGATTCAATTTGGATTTAATGTCTCCGGGCAAATAACCGATGTCTTTATTACTTAATGGGACGATGGGGCGGGCAAGGAAAATTTGCTTAAAATTACTGCGTTGCTCCAATGCCCCTGCCAGGGCTAATAAGGTTTTTCCCGTTCCGGCTACTCCCTGAATGCTAACCAATTTGATTTTTGGGTCCATGATGGCGTGGAGTGCAAACGCCTGTTCGGCATTTTTGGGACTGATATTGTAGGCCTTGGATTTGGATATTTTTTCGAAGGAATTTTCTGTCGCGTGGTAAAAAGCCAGTATGGAAGCGTTCGGTGTGGCTCCTTTCAGTATATAGTAGGTGTTATTAGCCGGTAGGGATTTTCGTCTTTTTCCGAAAACCTGCTCCGCATCCAGGTTGCCTTTTTCGTAAAGCGTATTGATGACTTCCGGGCTTACGTTTTCAATTATTTCCTTGCCCGTGTTTTCAATTTCGGTGATGTTTTTGATTTTTCCGGTTTCGTAATCCTCTGCCGGAATATCCAGGGATTTGGCCTTGAGCCGGAGATTGATGTCCTTGCTGACCAATATGACCTTGCGTTTTTTTTCCGTTTGCCTCAGGCTTAAGGCCGCATTCAGAATTTTATGATCATTTTTTTCTTCCCCGAAAATTTCATTGGCATTCAGAGCGTTTTCCGGATTCATCATCACCTTAAAAGCGCCCTTGGTTTTTCCGTTTAGCGGAGTCCAGTGCTGGATCATTTGATCCTTCGCCAGGCGGTCCAATAGGCGAATGAATTCCCTTGCTTCAAAATTTTTGGTGTCGTTGCCTTTTTTGAATTGATCGAGTTCTTCCAATACCGTGATCGGAATCACAACATCGTGCTCGGCAAAATTCATTATGGAGTAATGATCATACAAAATGACAGAAGTGTCTAAAACAAAAATCTTTCTGTCCTGAGTCGTTGCTTTCTTCACCATAAAAACAAAATTGGAGTGGAATGACGATTAATAATACTTATTTTAATCGACAAACGTTCATGAAATCATTGAAAAAAAGGGGATTCATTGAACGTATTTTTGCCAACAAGGATTAACCTGCTAAGCGACTGGGATTTACGAAAAATCGTGAATCCAGCCTTAACGAAGGAGCTATTGCCTTGCACCTGTTTCATTCTGTCGCGTTCCAGATTTCCCAGGCGGCTTCCGCCTGCAAATGGAGCATTTCCATGCCGTTTTTAGTTTTTGCACCCCTGCCAGTGGCTTCCTTCATCAGGCTGGTTTCTTCTGGGTTATAGACCAGATCATAAACTAAATGGTTTTTACCGACCTGTTCAAGGGGAATAGGCGGCCTTTCGCTGGTATTGGGATAGGTGCCCAGCGGCGTGGTATTGATGATCAGAGGATGATCTGCCAGGAGGCCCGTAGCTAATTCCTTGTAAGATATGATGGATTTGGAATCCGGATGCGAAGTTCTGGAAACTTTTAAAAAAGCAATATTGAGGTCATTAAGGGCTTGCGCTACGGCATTGGACGCACCACCGGTGCCAAGGACAAGGGCAGCAGGCCGTTTTTTCCCCAGCCAGTTTTCGAGAGAGGTTCTAAACCCAATATAGTCGGTGTTGAATCCTACCAATTCGTCGGGGCTTACTTTGATGCAATTAACTGCTCCAATGGCCCGACAGGCAGGCTCCAGCCGGTCCAGGTAAGCGATGACTTGTTGCTTATAGGGTATGGTTACATTCAGACCAATGAGGTCTGGTACCTTAGCCAGCAAAGCAGGGAAGGCCTGGATATTGGGTATCTCATAAAGCTCGTATTGACACCCTTTCAAGCCTTCTTTTCGGAATTTTTCAGAAAAGTATTTCTTGGAGAAGGAATGTGTCAGTGGAAGTCCGATGAGTCCGTATTTTTTCATTCTCTGCTAAAATTATGTGCCAATCGTTCAAGCCCTACCACGAGCAGTACTCCAAATAAAAACGCAAAAATGGCAAGTAGGAAACCGGGATCCTCCCCTGTTTCTAGCAGGTAGACATGAGGAAGGATGTTTTCCGTTAGTAACGGTTTTTGCATGCCAGAACTGGAAATGCGGTAGCTTAACACTTTTTTCCAGGGCCAAATTTTATTGATGGAGCCAACCATAAATCCTGAAAGCAGGGATAAGGTAAGCGCATGAAAATTTTTCAGAAACCAGGAAATTACCCGGCTAAAGAGGAGTAATCCACTGACACAGCCCAGTGCAAATACCCCCAGGATCAGCAGGTTTTTATCATTGACTGCCGTGAGGATGTACTCATATTTGCCCAAGATGAGTAACAGGAAGCTGCCGGAAATTCCCGGTAAAATCATGGCACAAATGGCGATGGCTCCCGAAATAAATGTAAACCAAAGCGTGTCCGGTGAGGTGATTAAGGGCAATTCGGTGATAAAATAGGCCAGGACTGCTCCCAGCGGAAACATCAGAATAGCTATGAGGTTCCACCGTTTGATTTCCCTCAGGATTACGATGGCACTGATCAGGATCAAGCCGCAGAAAAAGGACCAAAGTGGAATGGGAAAATGATCAATAAAAAAGGTAATGATCCTCGAGAAGGCAAAAATACTGGTCATAATGCCCAGAAACAGCACCAATAGAAACCCTCCATTAACGTGTTTCCAAAATTCAGCTATTTTCAGGCGTGTTAGCAAATGGAGGGCCTGCAGATTAAAGGAATTAATGCTTTCCAATAATTCCTCATAAATCTTGGTAACCAAAGCGATGGATCCGCCCGACACACCGGGTACAATATCCGCACTTCCCATACCCATTCCCTTAAGGAACAAAATTACCCAGTCACTGATCCGCTTCATTGTGTGGCCTGTTTAGTAGTAGAACCAATAAAAATCAGAGGTTCAAAAAGAAGTCAAAAGTGTCTCCTCTCAACCCCAGCCTTAATGTTTCCAGGGGAATGATTTCGTTGGGAGCGATGTTTCCGAGATTTACATTTGATCCCAGAAGCTTAATGAACCATACCTGTTGTTCTTTTTGAGGAGCTTCCCAGATGATTTTCTCTTCGGGTATTTGGGTAAGGATTTCTTCTACCAGCCCCTGACGTACTTCTCCGGAATCCCTGAAAAGGCCGACTGTTCCCCCTTCCCTGGATTCTCCGATTACTTTCCAGGCACCGGCATTCAATTCTTTCTGCATCTGGTCGATCCATTTGTACGGAGGGATGATTTTGGCAGCATCTTTTGAACCTACCTCGGACAAAACGGTCACCTTTTTAGCCATCGTTTCGATGTACCTGCATTTTTTGTTATGGTCCAGGGTGATGGATCCATCAGACACCTCTGCGAACTCAAGTTGGTATTCCTCTAAAAGTCGGACATAATCGTCAAATTGATCACGGATGACAAATGCTTCAAAAAGCGTTCCTCCGAAATAAACCGGAATACCTGCCGCCCGATAAATGTCTATCTTTTCCCGTAAATTTTTAGTAACAAAAGAAGTCGCCCATCCTAGTTTGACAATATCTACGTAATCTCCACTGACTTCAATAAAATCTTCCACTTCCCGAAGGCTAAGCCCCTTATCCATGGCCATGGTAAATCCAGAATTTCTAGGTTTGTCAGTCCGGGAAGGAATGCTCTTAAGATCGTAATTCATCCAATAAAATTTTGATAAATTGAGACAAAAGGAATTTTATCTTTTAAAATTCTCTCTGTACTGGTTGATAATTTTAAATATTGCTTTCTGTTTTTCCAACTCGGGCATCAGTTCGTAAAGCAATTCGTGTTTTTCGAAGTCCAAAGTTAATGCATTTTCCAAAATTGAAAAGGCTTCTTTGTATTTACCTGTTTTAATAAGGTAGACCACCAGTCTGTAATAGAGTTCGGCTTCCTCCGGTAACTCCTCCATTCCTTCTTTGATGACGTCCTCTGCTTCCTCAAAGCGGTTTTGGTCGAAATAGATGAGAGAAAGGTTTATATACGTCTCAATAATACCCGGTTCCAGGTTAATGGCTTCTTCATAGGCCTCTGAACTGGCCTGAAGGTTGCCCAATTCGTATTCAGCACCGGCAAGGCCTACCCAGTAATTGGCATTTTCTGACGTTAAATTCAACGCTTTTTTAAAATAATGAATCGCTTCAAAGAATTTCTTCTTTTTCATCATGCACATCCCGAGACCAAACCAGGCATCGTCGTATTCCGGATCCAATTTGGCAGATTTTTTGAAATACTTGAAGGCCATATCGATCTGGTCCAGCTTTTCATAGGAAGCGGCCAGGTAACAACAGTTTTCGGCATTGCTGCCTTCGCAGTTGATGGTGTTTTGATAGGCTTCCAGGGCTTTGTCGTACTGAAGGGTGTTCATCAGCGCATTTCCCAGGTTAAAATAAGCCGAAGCAAAGGAATCGTCAATGAGCAAGGCGTAATCATAGGCATCGATGGCTTCTGTGAATTTGCCCAGGCGATTGTAGACCACCCCCAGATTGTACCAGGCGTTGGCATTGTAAGGATCTTGATCGATAAATTCCTGGTAGAAATTGAGGATTTCATCGAAGGAGCCCTCTTCTTCGGTCATCATGGCCAGTTGAAAGAGCGCATCTTCATGATTGATCTTTAATTTCACCACCTCTTTAAAACAGTTGATGGCCTCCTCCATTTTTTTGTCGCTACGGTAGAAATTTCCGAGCAGGTAATATACCTCAGCCTTGTCTTCGGCTAAAGGCAAAAATCCTTTCAGCAGCTGGATAGCGTCCTCGTATTGATCCAATAAGGACAAGGCATTGGCCATGGTCAATATGACTTCCTCATTGTTTGGGGAGAGGTTGTTTAGGTTTTCCAGCAGTTCCAGGCTTTCCTCCAACTCATCCATGAAAAGCAGGGATTGAGCCATCAAAAGTTTTATTTCCACCGAAAAAGGGAATTTCTGCAACGCCCATTCACTGGTTTTATAAGCCTTTTTGTATTTGAAATGATCATGGTAATACCTGATGATATCTTCCAATTCTTCTTCACCAAAAAATAGGCCTCTATTGGATTTGAGAGAATTTTCAAATCGCTGTACCAATTCTTTCTCCTGATCCGAGTGATTGTCAAAATCTCCTGTCATAGGTTTGATATGAATTTTACGTTTAAGATACCAAATATTTTCATTTTAGGTTCTTTTACCAGATCCTTTTTCCTTTTCATTTGCCATCGCCCACTCAAATGTGTCCGTCAATGGCGTAAAGGAGGTTCCGGTTGCTTCTTTCATTTTGCTGCTGTCATATCCTACTCTGGTCTGTGCAGCCCGAACGGTTTGTCGGCTGATGGGTAGCTTGTTTTTTGAGAACCAGTTGTGTAACCGGGACCAGCGGATCACCCAGCCTGCCATCCAATTGCTAAGGGCAATGCTTGGGGGTTTTTTCCCGAAGACCATGGCCATTTCGTTGAAAAAATCCTTGTAAGGAAGGCTTTCATTGCTAATGATATACCGTTGGTTCCATTCTCCCTTGTCTATCAATTGAACCATGATCGCAACCGCATCCCGTATGTCAATATAGTTGATATTCCCCTGAGGGTAATAGCGGTTGCCATCCAACACATACCGATAGATCTGGCTGCTGCTGCGTTCGTCCGTTATTTTTGCGAGCAAGACGGAAGGATTGAAAACCATCACCTGTAAACCTTCCTGCGCCCCGCGCCAGACCTCCAGTTCTGCCAGGTGCTTGGAGATGCCATAGGGGGTATTCAATTCGGAATTGATCCATTTTTGCTCTTCGGTAATGAATAGCTGATTCTCCTGTCTACCCAATGCCGCAACCGAGCTGATAAAAACCAATTTGCCAGTGTTTAGGGAAAGCATGGCATTCACCAGACAAGCTGTACCCTGGGCATTGGTTTTCAGTAAGGCTTCTTTTTTAGAATCATCGAATGAAACCAGTCCTGCGGAATGGATGACCAGATCCTGATCCCGACAAGCTTCGGTAAGCATTTCTACATCGGTGATTTCTCCCTCATACCACTGAATATTGTCTGCCATACTGCCCAGCAGACTTGTATTGCTTCCAGCTCTTTTAGTCCCGGAAATCAGCGCTTTGCCGGAAAGACTTTTAGCGAGGTAGCTTCCCAATAGTCCGGTAATGCCGGTGATGAGTATCTTTTTCACAACTTTAGCATCATGAGCGGTGCTTACAAATTCTTATTCCAAAGGTCCAAATCTCTCAATTTGTTAAAATACTTTTCCTGGGGCAACCTTTCCAACGCATCCAGGTATTTTTCGTTGTGGCAATCTGTTCCGGCAAGTTTTACCAGCTCCCGGTCAATTAACTTCTCGGCAAATTTTTTAACGGGCTTCGAATAATACCCGGTAAGGGACAGCAGGTTTAATTGAAAAGGGATGTTCCGGTCTGCCAAACCTTCCAGCGTACTGCTTTCCTGGTGCAGGTAAATGTACCGCTCAGGATGTGCAAATACCGGTTGGTAACCAGACAGTTCCATCTGAAAAAAGGTTTCGAGGAGAATGTGGGGCTTACTCATAAACCCGGTCTCCACGAGTACCATCTTGTTTTCACCAAAACTGAGCAGCGGTTCGTTCTTTTCTACTTTTTCAAAAAATATCTCGTCCAGGTAATATTCCGCTGCCGCTTCCAACTCAACGGGAATACCGGCTTCGCTGACAGCTCTCTTCAATTTCCTTAGTCCGCTTTCAATGGTCTCAGGTGTGTTTCTAAAAAACTCACTCATGATATGCGGGGTAATGATGAGTTTTTTTAATCCATAGGAAGCCAGCCGCTCTACCAGTAGGACGGACTCCTCCATTGATTGGGAGCCATCGTCAATGCCTGGAATCAAGTGACTGTGCATATCGGCCTGTAGCCAACTAAGATCCAGCGCCTGATTTTCGGATGATGCTCTTTGTTTGGTGAATAAATCGAATATAGACATTAAAGTCCTCCTCTGCTTAATTCTTCGAATTTTTTCAGATCAGGCCAGGATTGGTCCTTTTCGGATAGGAGCGGATTATCCACTCCCCAATCAATGCTTAACTGCTTATCATTCCAAATAATTCCCCCCTCACTTTCTTTGTGATAAACGTCGGAGCACTTATAGGTAAAAATTGCATCTTCTAATACGGCAAAACCATGGGCAAATCCGGTAGGGACATAGAGCATGTTCTGAAGTGCTTCATCCAGAATCACTGAATGGTATTCACCAAAAGTGGCTGATCCTTTGCGAAGATCTACGCACACATCCAGGACTTTTCCGCTGATGACCCGGACTAATTTTGCCTGAGCATGCTTTCCGGTCTGAAAGTGCAGTCCCCGCACGATTCCAGCCTGTGAGTAGGACTGATTGTCTTGGATCCAGCGGGTGTTCATGCCGTGCTTTTTAAACAAGTCTTCCCGGTAACTTTCTAAGAAATAGCCCCTTGCATCTTCGAAAATTTTTGGGTAGATTTCAAAAACATCCTGGATTGCTGTCTTTTTGATTTCCATGCCTTTATTATTGGTTATTGACTAAAACGGTGCAATTTGGTAAATATGTATTGAAAATGCAGTACTTGTGGATGAATTTTGCCGCGGTTTCCGGATTAGGACCGAAAATGAATTAGAAGAGCGGCCCGCTGTGCACAAATACCTTCGATCATGAATCTATTGCTGCGAAACTACGTTAAACCTTTTCGAATCGTCGAGTGGAAGTTTGAACAAACCTTTGCATGAGTAAATACAGCAGAAAAATTGCCAAATTGGTAGACACTGCCCCAAAAGAGGAAACGGCAGTTTTAATTGCGCTAATCCATCAGCAGGAGACAGAGCAAGTGGTGCAGGAGCACCTGGACGAGTTGTCCTTCCTGACAGAGACGCTGGGAGCAAAATCCGTACATCGGTTTACCCAGCGAATGGATAAACCGGATGCAAGAACCTTTGTGGGATCCGGCAAATTGGAGGAGATTAAAACCTATATCGAGTACTTTTCCGTGGATATGGCTATTTTTGATGAGGACCTCAGTCCTTCACAAGTAAAAATATTGGAGAACGAACTCAAGATTAAGGTATATGACCGCTCCATGTTGATTCTTGATATTTTTCTAAGCAGGGCGCAGACAGCGCAGGCAAAAACGCAGGTGGAACTGGCACGTTACCAGTACCTATTGCCCAGGTTGACCCGAATGTGGACTCACCTGGAAAGACAGCGTGGAGGAACGGCTACACGGGGTGGTGCCGGAGAAAAGGAAATCGAAACAGATAAGCGAGACATCCGGCAAAAAATAGATTTATTAAAAGAAAAGCTAAAGAAAATTGAGAAACAAGGGCATACCCAGCGCAAAGGCCGAAAGGGAATTGTGAGGGCTGCGCTGGTCGGGTATACCAATGTGGGGAAAAGTACGCTAATGAACCTGCTCACCAAAGCAAATATACTGGCCGAGAATAAGCTTTTCGCTACAGTGGATTCTACCGTGAGGAAGGTGGTTCTTGAAAACATCCCTTTTCTGATTTCCGACACCGTGGGATTTATCCGTAAGCTGCCAACCCACCTGATCGAGTCCTTTAAATCCACACTGGCGGAGATTGAAGAGGCTGATTTACTTATACACGTAGTGGATCTTTCGCATCCTAATTTTGAAGATCAGATCACCGTGGTGAATCAGACGTTAAACGAAATGGGTGCAGGTGACAAGCCCGTAATCATGGTGTTTAATAAAATCGATGTGGCTCCCAAGATGCCTTCCGAGGAAGAACTGATGCTGATGTCCGCACACGAAGTAGAAGAAGCTAATTTCATTGACTTTGAGAAGCTAGAGGAGAGCTATGCGAAGAAATCTTCGATCAGGCCCGTCTTTATGGCAGCCGGAAATGGCACTAACATAGAAGGATTTCGAAAAGTGGTGACGGCGGAAGTAAAAAAAATTCATCAAAAAATATACCCCCATTACCTGGAGGACGAAGTGTTGGACCTGTCCCAATACGATGTGGGAGATTGATGAATTCATTCATAATCGCTATTCTTTCAGACAATGGCTATTTGATTATTTTTCCAGCATCTTTAGTAAAATGATACTCAAACCCCTGTAGTTAACCAACGCCCACCCCCTAACCAAAGCGGATAGGGTGGTGGGTTTATTCATCGAAATTATTTATTTGTGAGAAAAACCTTTGTTTGGGCGGCCAGGATTTTCCTTGGGTTGTTTTTATTGTCCATCCTGGCTGTAATAGTGCTGGGCATATTGCCGGTCGTTTTTACTCCTTTGATGGGGATTCGAGCCGTGGAGCAGGTTCTGGATGAAGATAGGGACTTCCGCTTCCAAAAGGATTGGGTACGCATAGAAGCCATTTCCCCCCATTTGTACCGTGCTGTTATCGCTGCCGAAGACCAGAAATTTCTGGATCATGGTGGTTTTGACTGGGATGCAATCGAACGTGCCCTGGAGGAGAACAAGGAAGGGAAAAGGATTAGGGGCGGAAGTACCATTAGTAATCAAACCGCAAAAAACGTTTTTCTATGGCCTGGAAGAAACCTGCTTCGAAAAGGGATGGAGGCCTATTTTACGTTTCTGATGGAGTTTTTTTGGTCTAAGGAAAGGATCATGGAAGTGTACCTGAATGTCATTGAAATGGGAGATGGAATCTATGGCGCGGAAGCAGCCTCACGGTTCTATTTTGGCAAGACCGCAGCAGACCTTAACAGGCAGGAAGCAGCATTAATAGCGGCGGTGTTGCCTAACCCTTTGCGCTGGAGGCCCGATCAGCCTACCTCCTACCTCCGACAACGACAAGCTTGGATTCTACGAAACATGCGGAATTTAGGAGCGCTTCCGCTGGAATAAGTCTAACGCTTTAATGAGAAAGGTCTTCCAAATGATTTGGGATTGTAGTTAGACGTTTTTTTATCGAGAACAAAACGGAAAAATAGGAAAGTTTATTTTCGGATAAGATTTCGGAGACGGGTAGTGAATCGGGGCCGGTCTTCCATGACGTTAAGGTCATCTTCTGAAACCCTTTTAACGCTCTCGATGGTGTAAAAAGCTTTCTCATTACTCTCTCTGAGTTTGCCGATAAATTCCTTCAGCCGTTCCCTTTTGATGACGGTAAACATGAGTATGACTTTGCCAAATCGTCCTTCTGCTCCCACTGAGGTAAAGCGGTATTCTTTTTCTTTCATGAACTCTACGAGTTCGGGAAGGGCTTCGGGAGTAATGATTCGTACCAATACCCGGCCCAGGGCAAGACGTTCTTCGATGACCATGCCAATATAAGTCCCCATGGCATACCCTCCTGCATAAGCAATGTAAGAAAGCGGATTGTTGATGTTTTGAAAAATCTGTCCAATTGCAATTAGCCATATGAGTGCTTCAAAGAAACCCAGAACCGGAGCCACGATTTTTTTTCCGTTCAAGACAAACATGATCCGTAGGGTATTGATCGAAACATCTACTACCCGGGCCAAAAAGATAAACAAGGGCATCACGAGGTAGTCAAAAAGCGATTGGGAAATGCCCAGGTTTTCCAGTAATTCCTGCATGAAACAAAGGTAAGGTTCGAGAATACAAACGTACGGAAAATTTGGGGATAATTGGTAAGCTTTCTGCCGGGGTCTTTGCGTACTACACCGTTCGGTTTCTTCCTGCTAAATACCCGAAACCGGTAAAAAAGACGGAGGAAACCAGCATCAGGTAAACCAGCATGTCCCAATCCTGCCATTGGTCAAATGCCATGCCGAACAGCATCGGCCCAAAAGCTGCTAAAAAGTAGCCGGCGGATTGTGCCATACCGGATAGTCCTGCCGTGTAGCGGTCATTTTTTGTCCGCAGGGCGATCAGTAGGTAGGCCAGGCTGATGCTCGCGCCCATTCCCAGTCCTACTACAGCGATTCCCAGTACGTTTAGCCAGATGGTTGGCGAAAATAAGGTGCTGAACCCCAGCAGGTAGATCCCCCCAATGGAAACGGCAATGCCGGATTGCTGCCGGAAACGGCTAGCAACTACCGGGGCAAATAACGTACCCAGCAACCCTACCACCTGCATCATAGAAGCCATCAAACCGGCATGGGTGGCACTTAGCCCTTTGTCAATCATCATATCGGGTAACCAGGTAATCAGGGTAAAAAACAACAGGGATTGCACCCCCATAAACAAGGTGACCTGCCATGCCAAACGGGAGCGCCATACGGATATACCTGTTTTCTCGATTTGCTTTTGCGGTCTCGGGGAAAAGGCCAATTGCGGCCACCAAACCAGCAAAGCTAAAAAGAGAAAGGATGTCCAGAATAATAAGGACCCTCTCCAGCCCCAACCCAAACCCTGGGCCAGGGGAACACTTACTGCGGTGGCAATCGCAGCAAATAAGGACATGCCCGTGCTGAATAGGCCCATTACCTTTCCGGTTTTGGAAGGCATGCGGGATTTTACCAGCGGAATTAACAGGACGTTGCAAATGACGATGCCAATTCCGGTCAGCGCCGTGCCGAGATATAGGGCAAAAGGGCCTGCCGATACCCGAAGTACCGATCCCGTGCCCAGGACTAGCAAGCCCATAAATATCGCCTTTGCTTTGCCAAGGCGGTTGCCGATGGCCGCCGAAAACAAGGAAAAGGTAGCAAAAGTCAGCAGGGGCAATGTGGTCAGAAAACCCGCCAGGCCATTGGATAGGTTCATGTCCTCCCGAATAAAGGGAATGAGGGGACCCACTGCCGTAATAGAGGGGCGAAGGTTAAAAGACACCAGCAAAATGCCCAAAATAAGCCAGCTATCACTGGATTTGTCCTTCAATAGATTCATAAAAATTACCTGCAGTTAGAAAGAAAGGTCCGCTAATCAGCCCACTTTTCGTTGGTTTTCCGGTTAGCGGCTTCGTACAAGCTGCGAATTTCATCAATTTCCTGCTTTTCTCCTATGATTGACAGTTCATCTCTTTCTTTAAGTACGGAATTTCCATGAGGGAAAATGACCTTTCCCTCCCTTTTGATCACCGTGATTAGCGATTTTTCGGGAAGTTTTAACTCCTGGATCATCTTTCCGATTAGTACCCCGGACGGTTTTCCGGTTTCCAGAAGTAGGTTGATAAACCGTTCGTCTCTAAGCAGGATCTGCCGCAACTCGCTTTCATCGGCAGCTTGCAACCAACGGCTAGGGAAATTTTCATTATCCAGGATTTCTGCGAGATGGGCCAGCATCCGCAGGTGTTGGCCGGAATGTTTTTTAGAGCTGATAAGAAACAGCACGGCATGTAATTTTTTGCTCCAGTTGCGTTTCTTCGCTTTAAACAATTCAAAAAATTCAAATTTTACCGGTAAGCCCTCCTTAAAGCGGGCGATGGCTACCTCCGATTCCAGTTCTTCCTCAAAGCGGATGTGCTTCAAGGCAGTGGTTTTACCGATGGCAATTAATCCCTCCTCATTTTCATCTCTAAAGGCTTTTAGCAACTGCCGCTTTCGTAAACCAGTCTTTCTGGCAAAATGAACCGACACTTCTTCCAATAATTGTTCATAGCTGAACTCAGCCGCTTTGGTATCCAAAATCAAGGCCCGGCTGATCACTTTTTCATAGGGGTCTTCTGCTCGCAATCCTTTTTCTTTCATCATGGACCAAAGCTCCATTTCCAGTCCATCATAGCGCCGTTGCCCTAGTTTGCTGTACACATGAAACATGGCCCCTTCTCGTTTGACCTTATCCTTCGCATAGCTGAAATACCAGAAAATACTGGCCCCGATAATCAAAAACGTAAAAATCAGCGATAGAAAGCCCATTTCAATGATCAGAAACACCGAAAAAAGCAAACCGGTAAGTTGCATCCAGGGATAATAGGGTGACCTGAATCCTGGGTCATAACCTTTTAGTTCGCTTTCGCGCATGACGATGACACAGATATTCAGCAAGCCAAATAGCATGAGCTGGAAGGTACTTGCAATTTTGGCGACGGTCTCCACATTAAAGATCAATAAGAGGAAAACCATTAGTCCGGTTGTGGCCAGGGTGGCATAAAGTGGCGTTTGGAATTTGCCTAATTTTCCAAAATAGGCGGGAATTAGATGGTCTCGGGCCATGCCCAATGGATACCGGGCCGCTGACATAATTCCTGCATTGGCAGTAGAAGCAAAAGCCGCAATGGCTGCAATAACCACTAAAATCAATCCGGTTTTTCCCGGCAGCCAGGTCATGAATACTTCTCCGGCAGTAGCGACCGGGGTCAAATCAGCGAAAAGCACCTCCTTGTCCAGCAGAGAAACCATGATAAAAACGCCCACCACGTAGATGGTTGTTGCCGTAGCCAGAGACAAAAACATGGCCAAGGGGATGTTTTTGTCTGGATTGTGAACTTCCTCCGCCACGCTGGCCACTTTGGTCAGGCCTGCATAAGAGACAAAAACCAGCCCTATGGAACCAAAGAAGCCCCGGGTTCCATCAAGAAAGAACACATCGTATTCATTCCTGAGGTGGTTGAAAAAATCAAATTGAAAGACCCTTGCCAAGCCTTGGACCGTGTAAAAAGTCAGGATTACCACCAGCGTAGCGACCAACACCTTTTGTAACCAGCCAGCCTCTTTCGAGCCAATAATATTGGTAAACCCGAAGGTAAGGGTCAATCCGATGGCCACCGGCGTAATGGGCACATCAATAAAAATGGACACATACGCTCCCATTCCTATTAGTGCGAAAGCACTTTTAAATATCAGGGCAAACCAGGAGCCGATTCCGCCAATGGTTCCAAACAAGGGTCCCAAACTTCGGTCAATAAAATAGTAAGCACCGCCAGCCCGGGGCATGGCAGTGGCTAATTCGGCTACGCTAAGCATGGTGGGATACATCATGGCACCCGCTACCAGATAGGCCAACACCACCGACGGCCCTGTCATCGCGGCAGCAAGCCCGGGTAATAAGAAGAACCCCGAGCTGAACATGGCTCCTGTACTGATGGCATATACATCGAACAGACGTAACGTTTTTTTTAATCGTTTTCCGGACATTTTGTGCTTTTGCGCATTAGACGGTTGACTGATTAATTACTAGCTAAATAAGGGTTTCGGATAAAAATAACTAAAAAAAGTAATATAGGAATTTCATTTCTGGTAAAAAACTTAGAATTGACCGGAAATGTTTTCATTTTTTATCCTTATAAGTTTAACCGACAAACCCTTCAAGATGAATTTTTTTGCGGGTAATAATTTTTTTAAACCCAAATATTTGTAATTCAAATTAATAATTATGTAATTTGTGTTATAAAAAGCAAACAGCAACTTTTAAACTAGTGAATTATGAGGGGAGTGGTGATTTTTACGTTAATTTTTCTTTTGATTAGCAGCATCGGCCTGCTTGCGCGACAGAATGCCTGCCTGGTTACTAAGGCAACACCGGAACGACAGGGTTTGGATCTGGGAGAAGGGGGTAGGTTAGAAGGATTTAGAACTCAAAAAAGGCAATTTTCCATCCTACATTACGATACTTCCGGACAGAAAGGTTGGGAGATTTTTCTACCATTGACTTCCGCAAACGCGCAAATAGAATTGCTGGCCTCTGCAAGGGGAGAGCAGGTTTTTGTGGTGGAAATAACACCGTCCCTCAAAGGGCCAGGTACAGCCTTAATTCATCATATTCAAGAAGGAAAGTTGCTTCGCAGCATTTCTTTTGAAGACCAGCAAAAGCTGATGGGGGAATCCCTGCATGCAGTATTTGCGGATGAGGCCTATCTGTATTTTCTGACAGCAGATCAGGATCCGGATAAATTCAGGTTAGGCAAAGCCCCTGATCTGAACTTCTTGCTTAATCGGTTCCGGACTTCCGATTTTCACTTTGATCAGGTGGCGGTTAGCTTGCCCAAAATCCCTGAAAGCAAATGGAATCCGCAGTGGACCTTTGCTGGGCAGGTAGGGAATGAAAAATACATGGTGCTAAAGGATGCAGACTTGGAGTCTAACACCCTCCATTGTCAGGTGGTGAGTTTTGATTCCAATGGACAATTGATCAAAAATTTTGCACTGGATTATAGTCCCGAAGATCAGGCGATCCGCCCGTCCTTCCATCTGGAAGAAAATGACCGCCTTTATGTACTGGCAAAGGACTATAATTATTTTAACTATTCCTCCTTTGGGCCTGGCCCGTCCCGAATGGCGTATCGGATTGGAGCCTTTTTTGGGTTTAACCTTGATAAGCGCAGTGGGGCGTTCTATATCAGTGGTTTGTCCGGAGAAAAGTCCTTTGGGAAGAACCCTTTCCGTTTTAAAGCCCAAAAATACAATGGCTTTTATGTCAGCAAATTTGATTCAACCGGGCAAAAGCTTTGGGAAACCACTCATGTGGCTGACGGAAGAATTCTCACGGAAAGTGATTTTCACCGGAGGTACTCACCCGTACACAAGCGTTCTGCCCTCGAATTTGCTGCCGATTCCAGGAAAGTTAAGTATAGCATCCGAGTAGGCGGAAATGATTTTCAGTTTGTCCTGGATCAGAAAGGGGAGTTGATGGCTATGGGAAAAAATGGGATGATGCTAACCGGGCAGGGTACCGAACTAACTCAAGTTATGCCCTTCCATCCGTACCCCGAAGTTGCTGATGAAGGGATTTTTAGAACGACCGCAACGGTCAGCTCCCGAAGTGAAAACAAGCAGCAGGAAGTTGGCATCAAACCCGTTTTGGCTTTCTAGATAGAATAGATCTCAGCGAAGGTGTTTTCGAATAATCCTGTAGAAAATCAGGTTAGGATTTCATTGATAACCTTTCCATGCACGTCGGTTAACCGGAAGTTTCTTCCCTGAAATTCATAGGTTAATTTTTCATGGTCAAAACCTAGCCTTTCCAGAATCGTGGCTTGCAGGTCGTGCACATGGGTTTGCCCTTCAATGCCGTAGTAGCCGATTTCGTCGGTGACACCGTGAACTTTTCCTTTTTTGACCCCGGCACCGGCCATCCACATGGTAAAGGCCGCCAGGTGATGGTCCCTACCGTCAAATCCTTCTCCGGTACGTGATTCCATCATAGGAGTACGGCCAAACTCTCCTCCCCATACCACCAGGGTTTGTTCCAATAACCCACGTTGTTTCAGGTCTTTCAGTAAGGCTGCGATCGGTTGGTCAATGGCCTTGCAGGAGCGGCGCATTCCTGCTCCTACTCCATTTCCAGCCCCGACACCATGGGTATCCCAGCGATTGTCAAATAGCTGGACAAAACGAACACCTTTTTCCACCAGCCTTCGGGCCAGCAGGCAATTATTAGCGAAGCTAGCTTTGCCGGGTTCCGTACCATACATTTGATGAATGTGCGCAGGCTCATCATTGATGTTCATCGTTTCCGGCACAGAGGTTTGCATGCGAAAGGCCAGTTCGTATTGCGCTATCCGGGTTAGAATTTCCGGATCACTTGCCTGTTCGTATTCCATCTGATTGATTTGGTTGATGGCATCGATGGATTTTTTTCGGAGATGCTCATCGATGGAACTGGGATTAGATAGAAACAATACCGGATCTCCCTGGGAACGACACTGCACTCCCTGATAGACAGTGGGCAGGAAGCCGCTGCCCCAGGCACTTTTTCCCGCACTGATGGCTCCACCTCCCGAAGTGAGCACCACATATCCCGGTAAGTCTTTGTTTTCCGATCCCAATCCGTACATGGACCAGGC
Source organism: Cyclobacterium salsum (assembly GCF_010119245.1). GTDB lineage: Bacteria > Bacteroidota > Bacteroidia > Cytophagales > Cyclobacteriaceae > Cyclobacterium > Cyclobacterium salsum. Next base: position 20,089 of record NZ_WNKG01000007.1, on the reverse strand, counting down.
ACCTATGCTGGGTTTTCCCAGTCTCGGACTTCCGGTATGCATGAATAATTGGGCTGGCGCATGGTTGAATTCGTTGGTATGCATGGCTTTCAAAAAGCTGACCTCGTCCACCATTTTGGCGAATTCGGGGAGGTAATCGGAGACAAAAGCCCTGGATTCGCCATGCTGTGCAAATTTGGCCTGTGGTCCCAGTAGTTTGGGTGTTCCTTTAAGAAAGGCAAATTCTTTTCCCTCCATCAGGGACTCCGGGGTGTCTTGTCCGTTGAGCTCCTGAAGGGTGGGCTTGTAATCAAAGAGCTCCAGGTGCGAGGGACCTCCTGCCATGTGAAGGAAAATGACGCTTTTGGCCTTTGGCGCAAAATGGGGCCCCTGACCAGCCATGAAAGCACTTTCCCCAGCCATCTTGGATTCTCTCCCGCAGCCTATCAATGAGCCCAATGCCAGGGCACCAAGGCCGGAGGTACATTTTTTTAAAAAATGCCTACGGCTGTTGTACTGTGCTTTCCGGAGATATGCTTCTTCCCAAATACTCATCTTATCTTCTGGTTACAAATTCGTCTAAATTCAGCATGGCATTGCTTACCAGGCGCATGGCTGCAAGTTCCGGATCTTCATCCAAATCAGCCCCCTCTTGCTGATAGTAGGCTAAGGACTCCTGGTATAATTGGTGTAATACCCTAACCTTTTCTTTTTCCGGGGCTTTAGCCGTTATTAGCTGCAGGTTTTTTTCAATGCCGGTTTTAATATCTTTTTCGTGCTCATCCAATATTTTTTGTGCCCAGGCCGTAGCCGCTTCCAGATAAACCGGATCATTGAGCAGCACGAGGGATTGCAAAGGGGTGTTGGTGCGGATTCTTCGGGAGGTGCATACTTCCCGGCTGGGATTATCAAAGGTGACCATAGAAGGATAGGGATGTGTCCGTTTCCAATAGGTATAGACAGCTCGTCGGTAGGCATCTTCTCCTTCGCTTTCATTCCAGAATTTCCCACCAAAACTGATAATGTGTTCCGGCTGGTAAGGCATGACACTGGGTCCATGGGTTTCGGGATTTAATAAGCCACTGATCGCCAGTGCCTGGTCCCGGATGGTTTCTGCCGGAAGCCGGGTTCGGGATCCCCGAGACAAGTACTTGTTGTAGGGGTCTTTATTTTGCTTTTCGTCGCTTACCGCGGAGTGTTGACGGTAGGTGGAGGACATAACGATTTTTTTGATCAGAGATTTGACCGACCAATTCAGGTCCTCTCGAAACGTTACGGCCATCCAGTCCAGCAATTCGGGATGCGTGGGAGGGATGCCCTGACTTCCAAAGTCCTCCATGCTCTCCACCAGTCCAAATCCAAAAAGCTGTTCCCAAATGCGATTCACCATTACCCGGGCAGTCAGTGGGTTTTCTTTACTGACCAGCCATTGTGCAAAATCCAACCGATTGGGGTTTGTTTCGTCGATGGTCCCCATGATTTCCGGAATACCGGCTGGCACTTTTTTTCCCCTGCTACGCCAGTCTCCCCGTTCGAAAACCGTAGTTGTTCTTTTCTGGCCGTCCGGCAATTCGCCCAATATGGGCGTTTGCACGGGATCTATTTCTTGAAGGGAATCTATTTTTGCCCGGATTTCTGCTGAATAGCGATCTATCTCTGGTGACTTTTCCTGGTAATAGAGCCAGTCTACCCGCACCAGGTCCTGCGCAAAAATCCCGTCCTTTTTAAAATAGTAATATACATCCCGCTTTCCCTCCGTTGGCTGAATGGGAACGGTTAGGGTTTGCCATTGTTCTGGCCGGTTTCCGGGAAAACCGTTCGCCGTGACACCGAACGTTCCTTCACCGATTTTGGTGCCTAGCATGGAGTCTAGCCGGATTTCTACCTTTGCTCCGGTGAGCGAAGCATAGCCCAGGGAAATCGCTTCTACTTCGGTTAGGTCTACCTGCTCATACATGACCCAGGAACTGTCCTGGACTTGCCATATGGAAGCCTGATCATGGCCCACCAGTTCTATAAAGCGGCTTTTATCCTGAAACTCTTCGGCTTCCACCCTCCGATGACCGAGGTTGTAAAGCAGGGTTTCTTTTTGCCTGTGTAAAAAGGCTTCCGATACTTCGGGCAATTGATCTTCAGGTTCCAGCTGGTCATTTATCCAGCTCAGCAGTTGCTGGACCGTTGCTTTTTCGGTCGGTTCGTAGGTAAAGACTTTTGGTTGCTCGTTGTACAGATCCTTGTCCCGGGTATTGTTGAAGAAGGCCATGGACTTGTAAAAGTCTTCGTGTCGGATGGGGTCGTAGGGGTGGCTGTGACACTGTACGCAGGCCATGGTCGTGCCTTGCCAAACTTCAAAAGTGGTGCCTACCCGCTCCATGACTGCTGCGACCCGAAATTCTTCGTCATTGGTACCGCCCTCATCATTGGCCATGGTGTTTCGGTGAAAGGCCGTGGCCAGCAAGTCGTTTTCAGTGGGTTCTGGAAGTAAATCGCCAGCAAGCTGCTTGACGGTAAATTCGTCAAAGGGCATGTCCTGGTTGAAGGCTTCAATAAGCCAGTCCCGATATTTCCAGATTTCACGGTGCAGATCCTTTTCGTATCCTTTCGAATCGGCATATCGTGCCAGGTCCAGCCAAAAGGATGCCCACTTTTCCCCAAAATGTGGGGAATCCAGCAAGCGGTCGACGGTCTTTTCATAGGCTTCCGGAGAAGTGTCCTTCAGAAAGGCCTCGTATTCTTTTAATGTAGGAGGAATGCCGGTAATGTCCAGTGCCAGCCGACGGAGAAGTATCTCCCTGGGTGCCGGCGGATTGGGAGCCAGTTCCATTTCTGAAAGCTTGCTGAATACGAAGTGGTCTATTTCGTTTCTAGCCTCTGGTTCTCCGGGAATGGAGGGCAGGGGAATGTCCGTTTCCGGAGGAATATAGGCCCAGTGTTTTTCCCATTTGGCACCCTGATTGATCCATTTTTTTATCAGTTCAATCTCTGTCTCCGAAAGGGGATTTTTGCCCAGGGGCATGCGCATTTCCGGGTCCGGGTGCTGAAGGCGCGTGAGCATCTCGGAGGCATCGGCATCACCGGGAATGATGGCCGGTTTTCCGGATTCAGTGGGCATTTTGGCATCTGATTCAAATAGCAGGGAAAATCCGCCGGATTGCTTTACCCCTCCATGACAGGAAATGCATTTCTGGTTGATGATAGGCCGTATGTCACGATTGTAACTTATCGGGTCATCCTTGGGCCATGACCAATAAACAGCAAGTGCCAGAAAGGGCAATACAAGTAGGCGATTAGGACTCTTCATTTAATTTGCGTCTGCATTTTTTTTAAAAGTAGCAATTTATACCATCATTGTCAAAGCCCAATCCTGTACTGTACTGTAGTACAGGTGTAAAACAGTTTGCTATTCTATGTTGCTTTATTTATATTTTGAGTTATAGACAGGATAGTACAGGCTAGTAATTCTAATGAATTTAATTATTATTGTGATGCCTTGATCCCGATTTCGGAAGTGGTGAAATGCCTTTTCCGTTCCCCTTGATTCGGGATGCTGCCGGAAGGCGGATGAAAAATACTCGGTATAGGTATAAAGATATGAATAAAATGAAATTTAGAAGAACGGACATCTTTTGGCTGACAGCAGTTGTATTGCTGTGTGTCGGTTTGGGAGATGGATTGCTGGCTGCAGGACTTCAGGAAGCAGCGGAGGGTAATGAACCCTTCTGGCTTTGGAAGTTTATGGGACGATTGCATCCCCTGGCTGTTCACTTTCCAGTGAGTTTATTGCTGTTTGCGGCCCTGTTGGAATTATTTACCTTAAAAAATTTTAACCATAAGCTACGACCGGGCATTGACCTGCTGGTATGGGCTGGAGTAGCCGGGGCGGTTCTGTCTGCAAGTCTCGGTTGGATACTGGCCACCGTGGAAGACTATGGCGGCAGCATCCTGGACGTGCACCAATGGACAGGTATAGCTACCGCAATCATTGGCCTGCTGCTAATTTATTTTCTTAGGAAGACAGATGAAGGTCGAAACCTACCGGCAGTAAAAGCTTTTCGATCGGTACTATTTGTGTCCGCCATAGGAGTCTCGGTGGCTGGTCATTTTGGAGCCTCGCTTACCCATGGGGAAGATTACCTAACCAGTACCTTTCCCTGGACCGAAGAAGAATACGCGCCGGAAGACCTAAAGGTGGATTTGGTGGCGTTTGAAGGTGAAGGAGATCTCAGCGAACAAAAGCAAATCGAATTGGTTGGCAAAGTTAGAGCTGTTTTTGCGCATAATTGCTACAAGTGCCACAGCGATGCTAAAATCAAGGGCGAACTGCGACTGGATGAAAAGGACTATGTTTTTACCGGAGGGGAGTCCGGTCCGGTGATTGTGCCCGGGGAGTCTGATAGAAGCGAGTTGGTAAGAAGAATAAAATTACCCAAGGATCACAAGGAGTCCATGCCGTCCAAAGGCAAGGTACTCTCCTCAGACGAAATTGCCTTGATCTCCTTATGGGTAGATAGAGGAGCACCCTGGCCGGATGCAGCTAGTGAAGTCAGTGAATACAGAGTTGCCGAACTGGCTCCAAGACGCCCAAATGTGCCGGCACCCCGGGAAGGGCTGGCGCAACCCATTGACATTTGGGTGGATGAATATTTTCAGGAAAATTCCATTGCCTGGAAGGAGCCCGTAGACGATAAGACGTACTTGCGCCGAATATACCTGGACATTATTGGCTTGCTACCCAGTCCGGAGGAGTATGCTGCCTTTCAAAAAGACACCCGTCCCAACAAGCGGGCTGCTTGGGTGGAAACATTATTGAACCGAAATGATGATTACGCCACTCATTGGATGACGTTTTGGAATGATGCCTTGAGAAACGATTATACCGGAACCGGCTATATCACCAAGGGTAGGTTTGCTATTACGGACTGGTTATACACTTCTATCCGGGATAATAAGCCCTATGATCAATTTGTTAAACAATTACTTAACCCCACCGAAGAGTCAAAAGGCTTCATCGAGGGGATACGTTGGAGAGGGGATGTGAATGCCAGTCAGGTTACCGAAATGCAGGCCGCACAAAACGTGGGGCAGGTTATTTTGGGTTTGAATCTGAAATGTGCCTCCTGCCACGATAGCTTTGTCAGCGATTGGAAGCTGGAAGAGGCGTATGCTTTTGCCAATATTTTCGCTGATACCACGCTGGAAGTCAGCCGATGTGAAAAGCCCATAGGGAAAAAGGCAAGTACCAAAATACTTTGGGAAGAGTTGGGAGAAATCGATAGTACCGCCAACCGCAAGGAAAAGCTGAAACAACTCGCCGACAATCTGGTTCAGCCCGCAAATGGAAGAATGTACCGAACTATAGTTAACCGTATTTGGAAACAGTTGATGGGTAGAGGGCTGGTAGAACCGGCGGATGAGATGGACAACATTCCCTGGAGTCAGGATTTACTGGATTGGTTGGCGACGGATTTTGAAGACTCCGGTTATGATTTGAAGCAACTAATCTATAAAATCGCCACTTCCAACGCTTACCAACAACCTTCAGTAGGTATCGATGATCCATTGCTTTTGACAGATGATGATTTTGTCTTCAAAGGGGTGGTTCGAAGGAGGCTTACGGCCGAGCAGTTTTCGGATGGGGTCAGTAAATATATCCATCCGATCTTTGAAAAAGAGGCGCTAAAATACGATCCCAATGAGCTGGCTGTTTCCGAAGAGGCCTCCATGCCTTTTGCCAGGGCATCCCTGGTAGCCAATAATGATTTTTTAAAAGCGTTGGGCAGACCTAACCGGGAAGTGGTCTCCACGAATAGAGATAGTCAGGCCAGCCTATTGCAGGCCCTGGAATTGACAAATGGCAAGACCCTGAACGAAGCACTACAAGACGGCGCGCAGAAGTGGAAGGAGAAATATGAAGATGGCGATATCATCATCCATGAAACGTACCGAAAGCTTTTGGGACGAGATCCTCATCAAAGCGAATTCAACGTAGCGATGGAGGTATTGGGTGAAGATCCTTCGCCCGATGCCATTCAAGATTTGTTTTGGGCAGTTTTGTTACTTCCTGAATTTCAATTAATTTACTGATCAAAAGCATTTGCAATGAATTATAATTGGAGAAGAAGGGATTTTCTAAAAAAAACCAGTGCCGCTACCCTGGCAGCCATGGCTGCGGGAGCACCTATGTCCGGATTTCTGGGATCCTGTTCGTCAAAGGACAAGATCAAAAGTAGTGCCGATACGGTGATTCTTTTGTACATGGCCGGCGGAATGGCGCATACCGAAACGTTTGATCCAAAGAAATACACCCCTTTCCGTAAGGGAATGGAATCCAAAGAGGTATTAAGCACCTTCCCATCCGTTCCGACGGCATTGGATGGTATTCAATTTTCAGAAGGCCTTGAAAACATCGGGCAGGTAATGGATCGGGGTACGCTGATTCGCTCCTATGTGGCCGCAGACCTGGGTCACATCCTGCATACCCGCCATCAATACCATTGGCATACCTGTTACGAACCTCCCCAATCGGTGGCGGTACCTCATATGGGGTCCTGGATGGCCAAAGAACTAGGGCCAGTCAACCCGGTGATTCCCCCCTTTATTAATATTGGGCAGCGCTTTACGGTTGGAGAAGGGGAAGAGCTAAAGGCGTTTCACAGTGCCGGATTTCTGGGTAGTGAGTACGGGCCTTTTCTGATCCCTGATCCTACCTCCGGCTTGGACAGTGTAAGGCCTCCGGTAGGCATGTCCTCCAAACGATTTGAAGCCAGAAATCAGCTATATGAACGCCTGGTCCAGGAAAGTGCCATGGGAGAGTTTGGCAGCGATTATCAGAAAGAGTCGCTAAAACGGTCCATGGAACAGGCCTACCGCTTGTTAAATTCTCCTGAAGCCAAAGCCTTTGACTTGAGCCAGGAGCCCAAAGAAAAATACGATGTGTACAATACGGGAAAATTTGGACTGGGATGCCTGATGGCTAAAAGGCTAACCGAGCAAGGAGCCCGCTTTATCAGCGTGACTTCGGAATACGAACCCTTTGTAGGTTGGGATACCCACGAAAACGGACATACCCGATTGGTGGATATGAAAAAGCTGATCGATGCCCCCATAGCCCAGCTCGTAAAAGACCTGGATGAAAGTGGCAGACTGGACCGGACCATGATTATCGTTGCCAGCGAATTTAGCCGGGACATGCTTACTGAAGGAAGGCCCGGAGCCAAAGTGAAGGACCAGGTGGAGGTACCCGATATTATTGATGACATGAAGAATTACGGCATGCACCGGCATTTTACGGACGGATGTTCAATATTGATGTTTGGGGGAGGGACCAAAAGAGGCCATGTCTATGGCAAAACCGCTGATGAGCGTCCCTGCAAGAGCATCGAAAAGCCCATCAAGATTGCGGCTCTTCATCAAACCATCTATCATGCGCTGGGAATCCATCCCGAAACGAATTACGAAATTGAAAAACGTCCGTTTTATACCACTCCGGATGGAGAAGGAGAAGCGGAACTGGACTTATTGGCTTAATCATCAATCATGAAACAAAATGTAAACCCAAGAAGGGAATTTATCCGAAAATCAGGCCTGGCCGTCGCTGGCGGTGTGCTGATTCCCAACATCATTTCTCATCAAACCCATGCCATGAAAAAAGAAACCATTTTAGGACATGGTAGCCACCGCTACCGGGTCATCGAAGGATGGGGAAAACTGGACCCTTCCAAAAATCCTGTGAATGACTGCCACGAGATGGTGGAGGATGCAAAAGGAAGGCTGATCCTGTTGACCAATGAAACCAAAAACAACGTCATCATTTATGACAAATCCGGCAAATTATTGGAAACCTGGGGTACAACCTATCCCGGAGCCCATGGCCTGACCATTAGTGAAGAGGGCGGGGAAGAATTCTTGTACATTTGCGATAATACCCGTAGTCAGGTCATCAAAACCGATCTGAAAGGAAAGGAAATTATGGTCCTTGACTATCCCAGGGAAACCGGTAACTACGACTATCCCCGTCAGTTTGTACCGACCGAAACGGCCATCAATCCGGCAAATGGCGACATTTACGTCGTAGACGGGTATGGCAAAAATTACATCACCCAGTACGATGCCACCGGCAAGCTTATCCGCCAATTTGGTGGGTCCGGAGAAAGCGATGAAACCTTCAACTGCTGCCATGGCATACTGGTAGACACCAGGGACAAAAACAACCCGACCTTACTCATTACCGACCGGGGCAACATGCAGTACAAGCGATTTACCCTGGATGGCCAATACATCAAAACCATTCCTACTCCAGGATCATTTGTATGCAGACCGGTGTTGCGAGGGGATAACATTTATGCCGCTGTATACCGCAGTACCACACAGGCTTATCCCAACTCGGGTTACATTACCGTTTTGGATAATCAGGACCGGGTGGTTTCCACTCCGGGAGGGACGGCCCCCGAATACGTAAATGGTAACCTTCAGGAGCAACGAAAAGACATGAGTTTCCAGGGGTTTATGCATCCACATGATGTTTGTGTGGACAGGGACGAAAACATCTATGTTCCCCAGTGGGCTTCCCAAAAAACCTATCCGGTGAAGTTGGAGCGAGTGTAAAAACTTGTAAGAAGGGTCTGGTAATGGAAGAAGGGTCTGACGGTTTAGAACCGTCTGACCCTTTTTCTTGGTATCTATAGGAAACCAGCTACCGGATATTCCAAGGGCCGGTATCTATTGGTTGGGTTTTCGCTAACCTTTATGGGAAGGAATCAGGGATATTTCCCCAATGGTTACAAATAATCAATTTTTTAGTTCCAGATCAGGACAAAAGGACCGTTGATCACGTATGGTTAAAAAACCAAACTTCAATTCAATGGCAAAACAAAAACCAATTGCTATCCTTTTTACGCTGCTTGTTTCGGTGCTTTCTCTGGCATGTACCGATTCAGGGGATGACTTCAATCATGCAGGACTTTACGGATCCTGGGAAATGATTCATTTCCATGAGGACCATGAATTGGACCTGGTCCATTCGCTGGTGCTAAACCGGAATGGGAGTTATCAAAGGTCCGTTACCTATCGTGATCCCGAAACAGGCCACAGGATTGGCTATTCCCATTTTCAGGAGGGAAGCTTCACACTTGAGGGAGAGACAATTGCTTTTGAAGCTGAAAAGGACCTATATATCGGCAATGAGGCGGAATGGGGCAACATGGATGACCTTATTGAAATGGAAATCAATTCCGGGGGCCAGCCTGTAAGCTCCAGCCTTGAATACAGGGAAAATGGATCAAAATTGACCATTATTACGGAATGCAATGATGTAATGTCAGCTATGTGTGCACCCGATCCGGTTTATTCGAGGGTAACCACTTAAGCCCGGATGAATAGGTACCGCACTCAATGTTGAATTATCAATCATTTTTAGAAACAGGTTAAAAAATGAAAAGCACCGTTTTCACTACTGCCCTACTGCTGATTGGAATCTTGATTTCGTCATGTGTTTCGGATGATCTGGAACACCAAAACGAATTCGAAGCAAGTCAATCGGCCTGGTTGGATTTTAAGGAATCGTCGGGCAATTCCTATACCTACACCGTCGTTTTTGGAAGTTGGGTGGGTTTTTCTTGGGAAACCACGCTAACTGTAATCGATGGGTCCATTACTAAAAGGCATTTTAAATATACAACGTTACCAGAAGACCTGTCAGAGGAGATTCCGGAGGAGGAATTGGAATGGACGGAAAACGAAAGCGAACTGGGCAGCCACCAAAAAGGAGCCGAACCGATGACCTTGGACGAAGTATATACAAAAGCTCAACAAGAATGGTTGGTGGCAAGAGAAAACGCCGAAACCTATTTTGAGAGAGAGAACAACGGGATGATCTCCACTTGCGGCTATGTGGAAAATAATTGTGTCGATGATTGTTTTAGGGGAATAAAAATAGATCGTATTGAAGCCCTTTGAAAATTAGCTGTTGTCATAAAAAAAGAGAAACCGGGGACTTCCAATAAATGTAGTAATTTAGGTAAAGGCCTATTTCACGGTTGAAATAGGCCTTTTTATTGGATTTTGTTCCGCTGGTCGAAATTTCTTTGGGTTTACGCTCGAAAATTTTTAGCTTTTGAACAGCTTATAGTCAAAAGCGAATGGAGTACCGTTTTACTATTTTCATTAAACCCAATTGCCATGAAAAACCTGTTGATCATCCTCTTCTTATGCACCCTTCAAGGCTTGCTGCCAGCCGAAGCTCAGGAAACAAGCCCACATGAATCCGTTTTGATTACCAACAACACAGGTCAAACGAAGGTAAATGGCAATGAAAAGGGGGAGTTAGTGGTCAACGTTACCCCCGAAGACCTGCAGGCATTTAAAGGCCGGGGACATGTTCGCTACAGTGATTTGGGTGCCAAAGGAGATGGCAAATCGGACGATATGGATGCCATCGCCGCTACGCATGCGCTGGCCAATCAGGAAGGCCTGTCAGTAAAGGCAGATGATGGATACACTTACTACATTAGCGGGAAACTGCGTACCGCAGTAATCCAGACCGACACCGATTTTGGAAAAGCTGAATTTATCCTTGATGATACCAATGTGGAAGACCGAACCAAACATGTGTTTTTGGTCAGTTCCACCCTGCGTTCATTTGACTTGCAAGGAGTAACTTCCCTCAAGAGGAACCAGGACAAAATTGAGGCTGATTTGCCTGGCTCCTGCCTGGTAACCGTTACCGATGCCAATGTGAGACGGTATATCCGGTATGGGCCCAACCAAAACGACGGATCTCCACAGACCGATATTTTTATCGTTGACAAGGATGGAAAGGTGGATGCGGATGCCCCCATCATCTGGGATTTTGATCAGATAACCGAAATTACGGCCCTCCCGATGGACGAAAAACAGCTCAGCATTACAGGAGGGCGGTTTATGACCATTGCCAACCAGGACGAGTCAAAATACACCTACTATAGTCGTGGCATTGCTATCCGGCGATCAAATGTGCTACTGGATGGCCTGGAACATCGGGTTACCGGTGAAGGAGAACAGGGTGCTCCCTACGGAGGCTTTCTCAATTTCCGGGATTGTGCGTATGTAACGGTTCGCAATACGGTATTGACAGGACACAAAACCTACCGGACCATCGGATCGGCTGGTGTACCAGTCTCTATGGGCAGCTACGATATTTCCTTGAGCCGTTCGCTGAATGTTTCCTTTGAGCATTGCAGCCAGACTAATGACATCAACGACCGCACCTATTGGGGCATTATGGGTTCCAATTTTTGCAAAAACCTGATTTTGGACCACTGCACCTTTTCCCGCTTTGATGCCCATATGGGGGTGGCCAATGCCACGGTCCGTAATTCCACTCTGGGCCATATGGGAATAAACGCGATCGGTACCGGCACCTTTCTGGTGGAAAACTCCACCCTGAACGGCAGGACGCTAATCAATTTACGTTCTGATTACGGCAGTACCTGGGAGGGAGAATTCATTATTCGGGATTGCGTGTTTATACCCGCAGGAGGAAGGACCACCAGTGCCAGCCTTATCGGCGGCTCCAATTCGGGGCAGCATGATTTTGGCTATACCACCTATATGCCGGAAAGGATTGTCATTGAAAACCTGCGGATAAAGGATTCCAACCATCCGGAAGATTACCAGGGGCCGGCGATTTTTGGCAATTTCAATCCCGAAATGACGGACGATACGTATGTGGAAAAGTTCCCCCATGTGCGACCCAGGGAGGTGATCCTGAAAAATGTGACCACGGAAAGTGGCAAGGAATTACGTCTCAGCGACAATCCCTATCCATTTCGAAACGTAGAGATACGTAAGGAATAGGGAAGTCCCTTGTCCGGAGGTTCTCGAAAGCAGGATTTCAAATCCTGGTTATATGTGATTCGACATTGCAAATGTCGAACAGCACGGCTCCGCGAAATTTGCAATTTCGTGGCCCAGATAAAGGGTATTTGCAATCCCCTGACGGTAGGAAATTGGTATTTCTTCCCAGGTCTTTTTGTTTTAGGTGTTAGCGACCAAATTCTTCCAAAGTCATTTCTTCTTTGTTAGAAATTTTCTCCGGCATTCGGAATTTAATAACAAGGGAAGAACCAATGGTCAGTACCCCAATAAGTATTATGGCGTAGTCAATGCCAAATAGATCGGCTGTGATTCCTGAAATTACCGCCCCGAAAGCATAACCCATGTCCCGCCATAGCCGGAACGTTCCGATGCTTTCAGCCCGCTGTTTGGGGCTGCTCGCCTGGGCAATGGTGGAGAGGAAGGTGGGATATACCAGTGCCGTTCCCAATCCTAAAATGGCAGAAAGGGAAGCCAATATGTAAAAGTTACTGCTATACGGAATCAGTAAGATGGCCAGGCCCTGCGCCAGCATGCCCCAAAAGAGCATGGCCTTTTTGGAATAATGGTCGGACATCTTACCGGTAAAAAGTTGCCCGATACCCCAAACGGTAGGGTAAATGGCTGTAATGATGCCTATGTTTTCATTGTTGTAATTGAGAGAGACAAGAATGATCGGCAGCAAGCCCCAGATCATGCCATCGTTCAGGTTGTTGATCAGCCCCGCCTGGGTCACGGAACTTAAGGTTTTGTTTTTGAAGGTGGTTTCCACAAAAACATTTTTCAGCTGTTTGGTAGTATCGGAAGCACTTTCTTTGTGCACAAATGCCCGCGTGTCCTTCACCCAGAGGGCGGTCAACACAAATCCGACCACCGAGATAAAGATTCCAATGTAAAAGGGATAAGGCGTAATGCCGTATTTATTGGCCACATAGCCTGTCAGAAAGGCCACCAGCCCTACGGCAAAATAACCGGCAAATTCGTTTAAGCCCATGGCCAGGCCCCGGTCTTTTTCTCCCACCAGGTCAATTTTCATGACCACCGTGCTGCTCCATGTGAGTCCCTGACTTACACCTAAAAGTACATTGGCAAAAATCACCCAGTTCCAGCTGCCAGCATAAATCAGCATAAACGGTATGGGCATGGCCAGCAGCCATCCAAACAGGAGCAGATTTTTTCTCCCAAAGCGGTTCGCAAGTCGTCCCGTATAGTAGTTGGCAATGGCTTTGGTGATACCAAAAGCCGTGATAAAGGAAAGAATGGCTGTTTTTGAAGCAATGCCAAATTCCATCTCCGCAAATTGCGGAATGATGGTTCGTTCCATGCCGATCATCCCACCCACAAAGGCGTTTACAATGACCAGAATGGTAAACTGTTTCCAGTTTTCTTTTAATCCAAGTTGTATGCTATCTGTATTCATCTCGCGCATAATTAGTCTGACAAAGGTCAGGCGATGGGGAGACAATACCTTTTACAAATGTTAAAAAATCAGCCCAGACCAGAGCGGATACGACTGAGGGAAACCTGTGTGATTCCCAGGTAGGAAGCGATGTACTTCAGCGGGATCTTTTGAACAAAATCGGTGGTTTCCAGCAGTTCAAGGTATCGTTCCCTGGCAGATTTAAACTGCAAGATTTCCAGCCGCTTGACGGTATTCACGTATTCCCGCTCAAAAATGAGCCGAAACAACCTTTCCAAATCGTGGTGTTGGTCGTAAAGGTGAAAGAGCTTTTCCGAATCAATGGCCACCATCCTGGTTTTATCAATGGCTTGGATGCCTTTTGAGGTAGGGTTTCCGGTAAAAAGGCTCTCGGCCCTCACAATGAGGTCATTTTCAAAGGCAAAGTGTTCGGTAATGTCAATGCCGTCTTTATAATAAAAAATCCTGGCCCCACCCGTTTTTACAATGTAAATCGTCCGGCACCTACTGCCGAGTTCCTGTACGATCTCATTTTTGGCATAGCCTTTTTCTCTGATAAGCTGTTCCAGGGCTTTTTTTGCTTCGGGACCCATGGGGTAAATGGTATCAAAAAAATCGAATAGGTTCACAATGGGTTTGGTTTGGTGCATAGCTGGGGTATATGGGGTAACTGCTTAACAGGTTGACCATTCAATCGGTAAGTTAGTAAGCCCACGACCGGTAATCAAACCAAAACCATCGTCAGACAGGCCTCTGCTTTTGCGACCTCACTGCCCGGATTTTTTAACGCCAAAACCTGCAAGGCGGAAACTAACTATTTAACGGGGCATAACCCGAATTAAGTATAGTGATTGGATAATTCAAAAAATTAGACAATGAGCACGGGTCCGATAATGCGGTTTAATGAATTAGCGTATGTACTGAATAAATGCCTAATTCAACCCAAGAGTATCATTTATTTAGTAACTCAGGCATGGTCACTAATACAGGTATGGAGTTAAATGTAGCTAAATGTTGAATTTTGAAGCAGTCTGAGTTTGTGAAAGGAAATTTGATGCATCTGTCAAGTACAGCATATTGTTGAGAATTGAAAATAGGATTTTTGGTAATCATCTCATCATTTATTAAAGCTAACATAGTACATGATTTGGTCAACAAATTGGTTGGCAATTAGAAAGGCATTGCTGTACCTTTAAACTGCTACTTTCCCGATTGATCGGGATCTTGATGGTTGAATTTTCCTTCTAATCTAAATAACCAGAAATTATTTGTGGCCTACGAAACCTGGCGTAAATAAACTGTATTTTCTTATGCATGTTGGACTGCTATCTGCGCTTTTATATGGGTGCATGGATAATAATGCGGATAGTACCCCGGGGCAGGAGCGTCCAAATGTGATTTTGATAATGAATGATGATCAGGGTTATGGAGATATCGGAGCGCATGGCAACCCTAACCTGAAAACCCCCCATCTGGATCAGCTTTATCAGGAAAGTGTACGCCTTACGGATTTTCATGTGGACCCAAGTTGCTCGCCTACCCGGGCGGCCATCATGACGGGGCAATATTCATCCCGGTCAGGCGTATGGCATACCATCGGGGGCAGGTCATTGTTGCAGCAGGATAAAGTGACGATCGCTGATCTGTTCCGAAACGCCGGCTATCAAACCGGGTATTTTGGCAAATGGCATTTGGGTGAAAATTACCCTTTTCGCCCGATGGACAGGGGCTTCCAGGAAACGCTGGTTCACGGGGGTGGGGCGTCTGCCATCCATCCCGATTATTGGGGGAATGATTATTTTGATGATGTGTACCGGCATAACGGCATATTCAAACAATATGAAGGCTATGCAAATACCGTATGGTTTGAGGAAGCCCTGACATTTATTGAAAAAAACCAGGACGAGCCCTTTTTTACCTACATTTCTTCCAATATTCCCCATGCCCCTTTACTGGTAGATGAAGCCTATTCTGCACCCTATAAGTCGGACTTGTCAGACCGGATTGCCAATTATTACGGCATGCTCGCAAAGTTCGATGAGGATATGGGTAGGTTTCTAGCGGAGATAGACCGGATGAAGTTGCGGGAAAATACCATTGTGATATTCATGACGGACAATGGCCCCGGCCCCTGGTTTGGAGGGATTATCCTCGATGAGGACCTATTTGTAAAGGAGGGGTTTAATGCCGGCATGCGGGGAGGAAAAATAAGGGGATACGAAGGGGCGCACCGGGTGCCATTCTTTATTCGCTGGCCTTCGGGAGGTATTGGTGGCGGCAGGGATGTGGATCAACTTACGGCACACATTGATATACTGCCAACCCTCATTGACCTGGCCGGCCTGGATGCACCTGAAGGATTGGAGTATGATGGACGGAGCCTGCGGCCTTTGCTGACTGGTTTGCAGGAAGAATGGGAAGATCGCACCCTTTTTGTTCACAATCAACGGTTGCAATACCCGGAAAAGTACAAGGATTTCCAGGTGTTGACCGAGAAATGGAGATTGGAAGGACGCGATAAAAAGGAGCTGTATGACATCCAATCGGATCCGGGACAAAAACAGGATATTGCAGCTCAAAACAAAGAGTTGGTGGATTCGCTGACCAAAAAGTATGAAGCCTGGTGGCAGCACATATCCACTGATTTTGACCGGTACAATCACATAATTATCGGAAATGAGCATGAAAACCCCTCCACCATCTATGCCCATGATGCCCTTAGGCCTGAGGATGGATTGGTCTGGGCACTCGATGTGGATCAGGAAGGGCTGTATGAATTTCATCTCTATCGCTGGCCCATCGAATCCGGCAGGAGAATCGTAGAAAATGAAGGAGCCACTTTTCGGCACAACCTTTCCCCCACATCCACTTTGGAGGACGATCGCTTTCGTATTGAAACCGACGCTGATCCTGGTACAGCAGCTATCAATACCGCCCATTTGATCATTGGCAATCAGGAGCGGCAGGCGGAAGTGAATCCTGATAGGAGAGCAGCCAGCTTTCTGGTGCATTTAAAACCAGGTGAAACGGCTCTAAAGGCATGGTTTTCCGGAGACAAAAACTACAGCGCCAATTATGTGCATATCCGAAGGATTGGTCCGGCCGTTAGCCAAGATACCACCGGATATCAGGCGGTTCATGCCGATCTAATTTTAAGAGGGGATTAGTGGGGGAGTGAGAATTATGTGCTGGGTCAAATTTGCCATTTCATCCCTGATACCCGCTCCTCGGAATTTGTAATTCCGTGGATAGATAAAAGGGGATTTGTAATCCCAGGATAGACATGAAGATCCTCCTAGGAAAACCCTATGCCAACAGTCCATTTGAAATCGCCAGGAATTAAGAACGAGAAATTTCATCTTACAATCAAACCACCACAATCAGCACATCCTATCATCAAACCATCAACACTATTGCTGGTCAATGGCCTCCTGATGCGCTTTTTTTACCTGTTCTGCCAGGGATTCGGGTTCCAGTTATTCTCCTGATCTTAACCTTTTTTAACCTCGCTTTCCCATAAAGTATTTTTAATTTACACTGTCCTAAATTTGATATGATGAAACAATTACCGCTGCTCATTTTGACAATGATCGGCTTTTCCTGTGGAAACAAGCCGGAAACCAGCAC
Organism: Cyclobacterium salsum; assembly: GCF_010119245.1. Classification (GTDB taxonomy): domain Bacteria; phylum Bacteroidota; class Bacteroidia; order Cytophagales; family Cyclobacteriaceae; genus Cyclobacterium; species Cyclobacterium salsum. The sequence continues at coordinate 3,213 of NZ_WNKG01000007.1, read as the reverse complement.
TACCGATAGTTTGAAAATTAAAATGGATACCCTGATGGTGGATGCAGGAGAGGAAATACTGTATCTGGAAGGAGCCGATTTTGCTCTTGCCCCAGACGGGAAATACCTGTATAACTTCAATCAGTATGACCATACGCTGGAAAAAATAGACCTGGAGGAACGTCGGCTACTGGAAAAGCTGCCCTTTGAAAAGGAGGGCCCAAACGGAACCGTAAGTCCCATCTATCATTTGAATATGCTGGACAAAAACCATGTCTACCTGTCAGATAATCCGGTGCGTTACTTTGTCCGGGAGGGCGATATTTGGATTTTTGCCAATATAGCCGATGAATTGGGTTTTATTCGATTGGCGGCTACTTTTTAAGGAATGGTATTTTATAATTCAGCAGACCGGTAGTTTTCAGTGGAAGTTTGGGATTACCAGCAGAAGAACAAAGGTAAATTTCACCCGCTCCCTGGAATTTGTAATTCTGTGGTTCAGATAAAGGGGGATTTGTAAACGCTACTTATCCTCGGTTCGGCATTGCAAATAGCGAACAGCGGGAACTATAGTTTCGACAGGTTCAGGTACCACAGGAATCGGAATTTGGAAATGAAAGCATAATAAGTACGTGAACCTCTTTCTATTTCTATTTTAAATTAAAATTCCGGTAATTCGTACCAGTAAATCTTTATCCATGACAAAGAAAAAAATCGCCCTGATCATGGGCGGCTATACGGGGGAGGCCGTGGTCTCCGAAAAAAGTGCCGCCGTGGTGGCCCAACACCTGGATCGGGACCGCTATGAGGTTTATCCCCTGCATATCTATCCGGGAAATTGGTACCTGGAAGAGGAAGGCGGAACCCAATGGCCGGTGGACAAAAATGCGTTTACCGTAGAAATTAACGGGGAGAAAGTTGCCTTTGATGGTATTTTCAATATCATCCATGGCTCACCAGGGGAGGATGGGAAACTGGCGGGTTATTTTGACATGCTGGGCATCCCCTATACCACCTGCGATGCGCTGACTTCTTCCATTACCATGAACAAGGGCTATACCAAAGCTATACTGGAGGGTATACCCGATCTGTACATGGCCCGCTCCCTGCAGCTTTTTGCCAATGGGCCGCAAGCCGCCTCGGAAGTGCTGGCACAGTTGAAACTACCTTATTTTGTAAAACCCAATAATGGGGGCAGCAGCATTGGCATGAGTAAGGTGAAAACGGCAGAGGAGCTGGAAGAAGCCTTGAACAAGGCCTTTCAGGAGGACAAACAGGTTTTGGTAGAGGAATTTGTGACCGGCAGGGAGTTTTCTATTGGCATTTATAAGACCGATGGGAAAGTTACCGTACTTCCATCTACAGAGATCATCAGTTCCAAAGAGTTTTTTGACTTTGAAGCCAAATACATACCGGGTGTATCGGAGGAGATTACCCCAGGCCGTATGGAGGAGCGGGAAGTAGTGCGGGTAAGTCGGATTGCGGAGCAAGTTTATCGGAAACTCAATTGCAAAGGCTCGGTAAGAATGGATTATTTTTTGGAGAGGGAGACGGGTAATTTTTTCTTTATCGAAATCAATACTGTACCCGGACAGACGGAAACCAGCCTGATTTCCCAACAGGTTCGGGCAACGGGAAAAACACTGAAGGAATTTTATACCGAGTTGATAGAGGAAATGTGGGCCTAAATGGAGGATAAAAACCGGGTACGGATCAACAAGTATTTGAGCGAGGTGGGATACTGTTCCCGTCGGGCGGCAGATAAACTCATTGATGCAGGCCGGGTGACTATCAATGGGAAAGTACCTGAAATGGGAACAAAAATCGGCCCGGAGGATGAGGTACGGGTGGATGGAAAATTGATTGCCGAACCGGAGGAGAAGCCCGTTTACATTGCCCTGAATAAACCGGTGGGCATCGTATGTACCACGGACACGAAAGGGGAGAAGGACAATATTGTGGATTTTGTCAAGCACCCCCGGAGGATTTTTCCCATCGGTCGCCTGGATAAGCCCAGCGAAGGCCTGATCCTGCTGACCAGCGACGGGGATATTGTCAATAAAATCCTGAGGGCTGGCAATCAGCACGAAAAGGAATACCTGGTTCGTGTCAACAAGCCCATTCGTCCAGAATTTATAGAGAAGATGAGCAGTGGAGTACCCATATTGGGAGTGATGACCCGAAAATGTCAGGTAAAACAGTTGGGGAAAAACACCTTTAAAATCATCCTGACTCAGGGACTCAACCGGCAAATCCGGCGTATGTGCGAATACCTGGGCTATCAGGTGGTTTCCCTGAAGCGCATCCGCATCATGAATATCCACCTGGATTTGCCTACGGGTCAATGGCGTGACCTGACCGAATCAGAATTACAAGAAATCCAGCAGCTAGTGGCTCACTCGTCCAAAACGCAGCCCTGAAAAGGGCATTTAGAGGTTTTAAAGACCCTTTTTGACTTTTCCTTTGAAAAATAGTTAATACCAGTACCTCATTCTAGCTTATGATTATCAATTAAGCAAATTAAAATGATTTTTATTAAAAAAAATGTAAATATTTACTACAATCATTGATATAATTTTATTTTATGGATCGATTTATTACCTTTGAAATAACAAACAAAGACAAAAGGTCTTAGAAAGTTTGAAATCTTGTAGGATGATGAAACTGGCAGACATGCCCCCCTGTCTCGGGGGTGGAGAGTCCGGAATAAAGCAAATAGCGAGCTCGTATTTTGCCCAACCGCTCCGTGGAGGTTCGAATCCTTCTCCTACAGCAGGTTATTTTGGGTTTATTGTTAATTGACTAAAGCTATGGAACAGTGTTTCATGGCTTTTTTCTTGCATTGAAAAACTAATTTTTTGGTCAAATTATCATCAAATCACCACATCATCCCTTCGTCTGCAAGTCTCTCAGTCTCTAAATCTAGTGGGTAAATCAAGGGGGCCCGGGGGGTGGTCCTAAAGTGCCGGGGCATTGGCGGAAAGCCGGCTTCTTTGTTGAGCAGCTGGATAGCCAATGCAGGAAGGGTCAGTTCCCCTATCCCCGGGCTGCGCCTCCCTTGTCGGCTTACCCGGGGTTAGCATCTTTTCACCCTTTCAGGGTTTGGTTTAGTTCACTACATCATCAAATCACCACATTACCAAATCATCCCTCCGCGCCCTTCGTGCCTCCTTTGTGTCCTCCTATGTTGAAAAGCAAACAAAACAGCTAAAATTCCACATACTTTTCCATTCT
>NZ_WNKG01000006.1 GCF_010119245.1 Cyclobacterium salsum | reverse complement strand
CCTGCCGCTAGCGTTCATCCTGAGCCAGGATCAAACTCTCCATTGTAAAGTTTGTGTGGCGTTTCTCCAAGTAGAACTTACATCCTACCCGAATCAACACCTTGTTGTTTCCGTGGCCCGAAGAAATTATTTCTGTTTTTAATATCTCGTCTGACAATACTTCAAAGAACTTATTCCGAAATTAATCGCCCCCTTTCGAAGCAATCTTTTCCGGCTTGTCCATCCAAATTCAGACCCTTTTCAGAAGTCCGCTTTTCGTTTGGGTTTGCAAAGGTAGTAGAAAATTCGACCCTGGCAAAATGTTTTTTATCTTTTTTTTAGCAACTTCCAACTTCTCATCCCTTCCTTTCGTCGCTACCCCCGTTTGGGATCACAAAGATGACCCGTTTTTTTGAGCTGGCAATGGATTTGTTGAAATTTTTTAGATAAACTTTCAAACTACTTCCCATACTTATTAGAGAAGACTGTGACCTCGCCAGGATTCAAACCTGGAACCTCTTGAGCCGTAATCAAGTGCTCTATTCAATTGAGCTACGAGGCCATTTCCTTTTAACGGAAGGCAAAGGTAAGCAATAACAATAATATTACAAAGAGACATCAGCAGGAAAGAATCTAGACCACCCAATTATTAATTTAAGAATTATTAAGATGAATAACATTCCAAATCAAGCAAGATTTCCTAATTTAGCCGATCAATTGAAAAAATAATCATTGTTTTCATGAAAAAACTTACCCTAATTTCCATCGTATTCCTATTCACTTTTCAACTTCAGGCCCAACAAGGAGAGAAAACTCCTGTAGGCGGCAGGCCGAACATTAAAGGAGACTTGTTTTTGGATTTTGGATTTAATTTACTTAACAATCGACCAGAAGATCTGAATACCCGATTTATAGCATCACGTGTCGTCAATATCTATTACCAAACCCAGATTCCTTTAGGCGCTAATTCCGGGTTTACTTTTAATCCCGGGTTGGGCTTGGGATTGGAAAAGCTGGCGTTTCAGGATAACCAAACCCTGATACCCGACCCAGCCAAGGGACCCAACTCCAGTCAACTGGTGTCGATCTCAGACATTTATGGAGAAAACATACGGGTATCCACCAATACCATGGCTATCAATTACTTTGATATACCCATTGAAATCCGGTATCATGCCAACAAAGAAGATTATAACAACGGCTTCCGCGCAGCCATCGGAGGGAAATTTGGACTGCTTTACAATGCCCACTCAAAAATAGGCGTAACCAATAGTGATGGATTAGAACAAAAAGTCAAAAACAGTCAGGAATATGGCCTGAGCCCGATCCGTTATGGCGTATACACGCGTTTAGGGTTTCCAGGATTCAATCTATGGGGCTACTATGGGCTAAACGGCCTCTTCGAAGAGGAACAAGGCCCCTTTGGTACCGAGGCCACCCAATTTAATTTTGGAGTATCCGTGGCTTTATTCTAAATAAAGGTATCTTCAAAAAACGTATTGAAGCAGGTTTAATAGCTAAACCTGCTTTTTTTATGCCATCAATAAAGAATAGAAAACAAAAAAATTAATCCCAAAACCTAAGGCAAAACCAGCATATACTTCATTTGGCTTATGAGCATTGAGGTATAATCTAGCCGTCCCGACCAGCCCGCTAATAGAAATAATTAACAACAGGTAATAGAACATAGGCGTAGAATAAAACCTAACGGAAAGCACCGCCACCAGTGCCACCCATCCTCCCAGTGCTGTTTGATGAGCACTTATTTTCCAAAAATAGGTGACAATCGTCAATACCAACAGGCTAATGCTAACCATCGCCAGCGTGGTGATTAAGAGTTGGTCTACATTCAGCTTCCAGTAAAAAAATCCGGAGGTCATGGCATAGAATACCGTAACCAGTGTAAAAGGTAGAACTCTGTCTTTCCTGTCCGGTAGATGATAGCTGTGGATTAAGGTGGATATTCGCATGCCCGCCAATCCCAAGACGGGGATCAGAAAAGTCGTGAATCCAATCAGCAAGGAGATGGACCATTTGGCTTCTCCAGGGACCATCGTCGCTTCCGGGACAATGTAAAATAAGGTAAGTACCATTAATGAGGGAATCACCAGCGGTTGGAAAACCACTGAAATCCCCATTGCCAGTTTTCTACACACGTTATAACTCCTTTCTTAACCTTGCCACGGGTATCTGCAATTGCTCCCTATATTTGGCTACAGTCCGTCGGGCAATATTATATCCTTTCTGATTCAACAATTTAACTAGCTTATCGTCTGATAGGGGGCGTTTCTTATCTTCCCCTTCTACTAGTTTGTTGAGAACGCTCTTCACTTCGCGATTGCTGACATCCTCTCCCCCGTCTGTGGTAGCGATTCCCTCTGAGAAGAAATATTTCAGGGGGAAGACACCAAACTCGGTCTGTATGGACTTACTATTGGCCACTCTGGAAACGGTGGAAATATCCATGTCAATTTTCTCAGCGATATCTTTTAAGATCATGGGACGTAGTTTTGTCTCATCTCCATCTACAAAAAACTCTTTCTGGTAATCCATAATCGCCTGCATGGTTTTCATTAAGGTATGCTGTCGCTGCTTGATCGCGTCAATAAACCACTTAGCTGAATCCAGTTTTTGCTTGACAAAGGTTACCGTCTCCTTGAGCTTTTTATCTTTCTTATCACTCTTATCGTAGGCACTAAACATTTCCGAATAGGACCTGCTCACTTTGAGTTCCGGTGCATTTTTGGAGTTCAAAACGATTTCAAATTTCCCGTTACTATTATTCAGAATAAAGTCGGGGATCACATAATGGTTTCGCACCATCCCATCTGAAACCCCTCCCGGCTTCGGATTCAGCCGGGTGATCAAATGGATCACCTCTTTCAGTTCATCCTCCTCAATCCCTGCCTTCTTCAAAATTTTATCATAGTGCTTTTTGGTGAATTCCTCAAAGCAATTCTGAACTACGAAGATGGCCTTCTGAACCAATGGCTCATTTGGGTCCTCTCTTCGTTCCAATTGGATAATAAGGCATTCCTGAAGGTTTCTGGCGGCAATTCCCGGAGGGTCAAACCCCTGAATCTTAATCAGAATTTCCTCTACTTCATCCAGATCGGTTTCCACATTTTGGCTAAATGCCAGATCATTAATAATGGCATCCAGACTTCTTCGAATATAGCCATCGTTCTCAATACTACCGATGAGCTGTTTGCCAATAATACGTTGCGTCTCGTCCAGCTTTAGAAAATTCAGTTGTGATAGTAGTTGCTCATGTAGGGTCGAATAGCTGGACAAGGGCATTTCACGTTCTTCCTCATCCCCTGAATAGTTGCCATCGCCCTGCATTTTATACCCCCCATACTCCTCATTCAAATATTCTTCAATATTCACATCCTTATCTTCCTTCACTTCCGTATTATCAGTTCCTTCGGCAAAATCCTCTGCCTGGAGGTCAGCATCCTCCTCCTTACCCTCTTCCAGAGCAGGGTTGACCTCCAACTCCTCCTCAATCCTGGCTTCCAGTTCGGCCGTAGGCACCTGGAGGAGCTTGATAAACTGTATCTGCTGAGGCGATAACTTCTGAGATAATATCTGATTTAAATTCAGTTTTTGCATAAATTCTTCTACCGGATAATGGTTAGGCACTTGTAAATCAATGAATACTTACCAAAGCATCCTTTCATTTTTCAAATTTAGGAAATAAGATCAAAATTTTGATAAAAAGCGTATTATATCGTTTTTTGCATTCAATTAAAAGTTTTTGACAAAAGGCAGGCATACACCTCAACAGAAAATAAAATCATGGCATTTAACAACCGGATCAAAATCAAGCATTTACTGGATAAGGATTCAGTAGGTGAGCGCGTAACGGTAATGGGATGGGTTAGAACCCGGCGCAGTAATAAGCACGTTACTTTTATCGCATTAAACGATGGCTCCTGCATTCAAAACTACCAAATTGTGGCGGATCCTGCAAAAATCGATGAGGACACCCTAAAAAAGGCAAATACCGGCGCTTGCGTAAAAGTCACCGGTGAGGTCGTGGCCTCTCAGGGAGCCGGTCAATCCAGTGAAATACAGGCGGAAAAAGTTGAAATACTCGGAGAAGCAGACCCGGAAAAATTCCCCATTCAGCCAAAAAAGCACTCGCTCGAGTTTTTGAGGGAAAATGCCCACTTGAGAATTCGGACCAATACCTTCGGTGCCATTTTTCGAATTAGACACCACTTGGCCTTTGCGGTACACCAGTATTTTCATGAAAAAGGTTTTTTTTACCTCCATTCACCCATCATCACGGCCTCGGATGCCGAAGGAGCAGGGGAAACCTTTCAGGTTACCGCCCTGGATTTAAAAAATCCGCCAAAAGATGAAAACAATAACATTGATTTCCGCCAGGACTTCTTTGAACGGGCAACAAACCTTACGGTGTCCGGGCAACTGGAAGGAGAGCTTGCCGCCCTGGCACTTTCTGAAATATATACCTTTGGCCCCACTTTCCGGGCCGAAAATTCTAACACCACCCGTCACCTGGCGGAGTTTTGGATGATAGAACCCGAAATGGCCTTTTATGATGCCGAAGACAATCAAAACCTGGCGGAAGATTTTCTGCAATACATCATCGGTTTCGCCCTTGAAAACTGCCGGGAAGATCTGGCTTTCCTTGACAATAGGGCTGCTGAGGAAGAGAAAAATAAAAAAGCCGAACAACGCAGTGATTTGGGCCTTTTGGATCGGCTCCAATTGGTTACCAATAATACCTTCGAACGCATTACCTATTCGGATGCATTGGAAATTCTCAAAAATTCCAAACCGAATAAAAAGAAAAAATTTACCTACCCCATCGAAGATTGGGGAACCGATTTGCAATCCGAACACGAAAGGTACCTGGTAGAAAAACACTTTAAAAAACCAGTGATCATTACCGATTACCCGAAATCTATTAAATCGTTTTACATGAAGCAAAATGAGGATGGTAAAACGGTGGCGGCCATGGATATTCTGTTTCCGGGTATTGGGGAAATCATCGGCGGTTCTCAACGGGAAGAAAGATTGGATAAGCTGACCGAGCGAATGCAGGAGCTGGATATCAGCCAGGAGGAACTGTGGTGGTACCTGGACACCAGAAGGTTTGGCACCACTCCGCATTCCGGCTTTGGGTTGGGATTTGAACGGTTGGTTCAGTTTGTTACCGGAATGGGCAATATACGGGATGTAATTCCCTTCCCCAGAACGCCGGGCAATGCTGAATTTTGATGGAAATGTACATGCCGGGCCGATCGCCTGCGCAATTAATACGAAAAACCCTCCGGCTTGATTCGAATTAATAACCCTAAATCCGCTACATAATCCTATATTCAACGGATAAAGACAGGATACAACCTGTCAGGTTTGCGGATTTTAGGGATAAATAGAAAAGGTGTACTTAAAGCGGCACTACTAAAATTTAATTTAGCCATGAAAAGACTCCTTCAAATTAAAGTAGCTGCGGTGGTGTTTTTCGTGTTTTTTTCTGGAGAATGCCTCCCCCAGGGAAATCGTACTCAGACCAGTATAGAAGGGGATAAGTGGTATATCAATGGAGCCATTACCAACCCCGGTTCTCCTGCTGAAGGTCTCTTAATGAATGTAAGGATGGTCAATGCTGTTTTTGAAGACCGTGGGGAGGGCTGGAAAAAACAGGTAGATGCCTTTGATCCGGAAGAAAACACCCAAGCCTTTATCAACCATATTCCCGAATATGTGGGTCTCGGGGTGAATGCGTTTGTTATTTCGCTCCAAGGGGGATTGCCCGGCTATGAGGGGGCCATCAATACCGCTTTTGAACCGGATGGATCGTTGAGAAAGACCTACCTGGATCGGGTGCAAAAAGTAATTAACGCGGCAGATCAACAGGGAGCGGTCATTATTCTTTCGTGTTTTTACCAGCGGCAGCGGGACCATGATTTTGCTTTGGAAAACAAACAAGCCATCATTTCAGCCGTTCGGAATACCGCCAACTGGATTGCCGAGGAGGGATTTACCAATGTGGTTTTAGAAATTGCCAACGAATACCCTCATGGCGGTTACAGGGGATGGCCGGACAGCGATTGGTTGGTAAGCGAGGCGGGACAGGTGGAGTTGATGGAAGCCGCCAAAGCGGTTCATTCTGATTTACTCGTAAGTACCAGTGGGCTGGGAAATGGAGAATTTCCGGAGGCATTGGCTACAGCGGCAGATTTTTTGTTGATTCATTTTAACAATACCGCCTTGGAAGATTATGAAGAAAAGATTACCTCCCTGAAAAAATACAGCAAACCGATCGTTTGTAATGAGGATGATAAAATTGGCAAAGAGGGGGCCGCAGCGTTGGCCTATTCCGTACTCAATGGTGCCGCCTGGGGGTTTATGGAAAGCGGGGTAAATCAGGACATCCCTTTTATATTCGAGGGACAAAAGGACGACCCGGAGGTTTATAAGATGTTTAAAAGCATGACCACGCCGGGTTTTCAGTTGGACCGGGAACTTTTGGAGCAAGCATCCATCACCATCACTTATCCCAATGATGGCAGTGTTTTGATGGAAGGAAATTCCGTGACGGTACAATTATCCCACTTATTTCAGGATGCTTCTGCTGCTTCCAGGCTGGTGCTTAGGGTCAACGAAAAAGAAATACCCGTAGAAAATAACCAAAAAAAGGTGGTGTGGGAGCCGGAGGCAGCAGGTCCCTATTATTTAAGGATGCTGGTATATGATGAAGAAGGACAACGCTTGTACCAATCTGCTCCGGTGGATATCGAGATTAGTCCTTTGGTAGAATAAAGGAATCATTTAATGATTGGGTGATTTAGGATTCATACCCAGCCCTAATACCTTTTCTTTAAACCCATTCGAATTAAAAAACGCTCTTTATGTAATCCTTGGGTTTAATTCTTGTGGTTTATTTATTATATTAGAAAGTGGAAACGTTTTTAAAATACTTGAAAATTGAGGGAATAGGTGGCCATGTCATCCGCATTTCTCTGGCCTGTTTATTATTGTTTGGTGGATTTACCAAACTGAAACTGATAGGAGCGCTGGAGTACAGCCTCTTTTGGGCCATATTATTAGCTGGGATTGAAACCTTTGCCGCTTTTGGGTTGCTTATTCATTATAAAAAGCCTTTGATTGGGTTAATCGGAGGGATTCTGGCAATTCTATCCATTTTTATCAGAGTCGTATTTTCCATTGGCTGGGTCAGGGATCATTTGCTTCACACCGATTCATTCCTAACTGCCCTTAACTCCATTTTTGGGATCTATAACAATGGCCTTTTTCACATTGCTCTTCTCTTTGGTGCTGCCATTTACTGCCTTGGAAATTCCTACAAGGCATACATTCAGGAGCGAATAACCCGCCCCTGGCCCCATTAATTCGATTTACTCTTGCTGAAAACTCATATCAGGAGTATAGAGCAATTGGTTGTTCTCAAAATCATATAATGTAAGTTTTCTTAGCTCATAATAAGCTGTCCAATAATCCCTCAAAGATTCTATATACTGCCGTCTGTTAATATCTTTATCCTCCTGGGCAATGCCCAGGTCCGTAATGGACACATTCCCACTCTGATACCTGCGGAAAGAAATCTCATACCGCTTATCCGCTACTTCATCGGAGGTTTTGGTGATTTCCAGCCGGTCTTTTAACATGATGAAATTCCGAACGCGTGTAAAGATTTCCTGTTCAAAATTGATGATTTCCTGATCAATTTCATATTCGGTCAATTTCTGATTGGACCTGGCGATACTCATTCTGGCCTTGTTTCTGCCCCAATCCAAAATGGGAACCTGAATACTTAGATTAACCAAAGCCTGGGTATTGGGGTTATTGTAAATTTCCCCCCACATCAAAGCTGCCTTGTTGTAGCCATAACTGGCATTCAGGTTCATTTGAAAGCGATCTCCCCTTGCCTGGGCAACCTCTGCCTGGGCCTCCATTCGTTGCCTCTCAAAACTGATGGCATCGGAACGGTTTTGGAAAGCATACTCAATGGCCTCTTCTACGTTCACCTCAAATTCAGGGATATCATTCGGTAGCGCCAGATTCAGGTTGACTGCCTCATTCAAACCTATATAGGATTTTAGTCTCAATGAACGGGCTTCCATATCCAGTCTGGCCTGTGCCACGCCCTGTTTGGCTTTTAATACCTGTAATTCCACTTGCAAAAGTTTGTCCTCATAGGTTGTCCCAATATTGTACCTGCCTCTTTCAATTTGAAGAATGGCCTCAGAGTTTTCTAAATTTTTGGTGGCAATGTCCAGGTTGACCTGAGCTACCAAAAAATCAAAAAACATTTCGGCAACGAACTGGCTGATGTCCTCCATTTCCTCCACAAACTCCCTTTTGCTCTCTTCAAACCGGATCGGTTCTATCTTCCGGTCCCATTTGTATGGATTAAAGGCAAATATGGGCTGGTTCAAATTCACATTAACAGGTACTCCGCTCCAACGGGTTTGGTTGGAACCATCTACAGACAGGAAATTATCAAATCTATTGGTAGAACTATTCACAGAAATGGTTCCACCCGTGGGGCTAATTACCTGCCTGAGGCCCAATTCCAAATCCACCAGATTTTGTCTTACCTCCCGGAACTCAATCGTGCCATCAGGTTGGGTGACATTGTTAAATGCCTGCGAATACTGAGGAAGGGTACCCTCCAATCGGAGCTGTGGATTAAAATTGGCTCGATAAAGCCGATAATACCAATACCGGTTCTCCCTTCGGGTATCAGCCCTCAGGGCTGCAGGGGATTGGGCCTTGGCCCTGGCAATAATATCTTCCAGCGTATAGCTTTCGGTCTCCTGACCTTGCACAGAAAAAATGGCCATAAAAAATATCATGGCCAGAAATAGAGTAGACGTTTTATTCATAGCGTAATGAGGTTATCGGATCCTGACTGGCCGCCCGTTTGGCTGGCGTAATTCCAAATACCAAGCCCACCGTGGCGGCGACTCCAAATGACAAGAAAATAGAACTCAAGGTAATGACGGTAGGAAACTCGGCGAAGGTAGACACCAAATGCGCCAAAACGATTCCCAAAATAACACCAATCAGTCCACCAGAAACACTTATCATAATAGATTCAAATAGAAACTGATTCACAATATCGTTCTTTTTTGCTCCCAACGAAAGCCTTAGGCCAATTTCTTTTATTCTTTCCATCACGGACGCTAACATGATGTTCATGATACCGATTCCTCCCACCAGCAGCGAAATGCCTGCGATGGCCCCTAATACGATGTTAAATATGTTTTGTGTACGTTGCTGTTGCTTGAGAAGTAGCTCCGGGATTGTGATTTCAAAATCCACTACATTGAAATGCCTCCTTTCCAGCATTTTGGCCAACACTTCAGCCGTCGGATTGAGTCGCTCGCTATCAGACACCTGAATGACCATTTTATCTATCTGATGATAATTACTTGAGCCACCTCCTTCATCATCATTCAACTGTGATTCTGTAACCAAATCCCTGTTTTTGTACCGAATAAGCATGGTTTGGATGGGAATGTAGACATCCATATTAAAATCCCTTATTCCCAATTTAGAAATACTGGATTCTGACACCAATCTTTCCTCCAAAATACCGATTACTTCCAGCCACTGATTACCACTTTTGATTTTATTCCCAATCGGGCTTTGATTGGGGAAAAACCGGGCCGCTACATTTCTTCCGATAATACATACCGGATCACCATTGATCAGGTTTTTTTCGCTAAACATCCTCCCCTCTCTCAGTTGAAAGTCCAGCACTTCAAAATAGGCGGGCTTCACGCCCACCAGTTTGGCAGACCTCCTGATTCCACTTTTTACGATGTAGGTATCCATGACAATTTCCGGACTGATTTTGTTTATGCCAGGTATAATATTCCGTATCGCCTCCGCATCATCCAGTTTCAATCCGGGAGAAAATTGATTTCGTTCTTTTTCCAGGCTACTATTTTCGTCCAGTTGTTCCTCTACCTGCTCCACTACCGGCTCCACCACGATGTTATTCACCCCAACCAATTTGATTTGTTCCATGATTTCTTGCTGGGCACCGGTTCCTATAGCCAACATGGCAATGACCGCAGCGACACCAAAGATAATGCCCAAAGCAGTGAGTAAGGAGCGTACCTTATTGGCTAATACCGCCTCGAAAGCGATATAAAAATTGGCTAAAAGCCTTTCATTAAACATAAATTAACTTGTAATAGGGAAAAGGTATCTATTTTCAAAAACGTCTTAAGGGGAGGTATTATTCATACTTTGGCTTAGGGAAGAAACTTCAGCAACGGGCTCCTCATCCTGATCGTCCAGGTTCCTTTTACCATTCAATTCCTCCAATAAATTGACAGCGAGATTTTCGCCCCAGTTTGGAGTATTTAAATAAACGTAGTCTCCTTGGTTCAATCCCTTTTCGATGACCACATCATTGGCATTCGTCATTCCCAGCAACACTTCCTGCTTGACACCATTGCGAAGGTACACGTAATTAATACTGTCATTTTCAACATTTACCGCCTCCAAAGGAACATACATCACATCATTTAACTGATCGGCGATGATGGAATTACTGGATGTCATGGACGGTCTCAGCACCGGGTCGCTTTCATTTACTTCAATAATCACTTCGAAGACTTTGGCATCCGAATTCGGCCTCTGTTGGCCAACATTTGCAACTTTCGTCACTTCTCCCGTGTATCTTTTATCCGGGAAAGCGTCCATTCCCATTTCTACTTTTTGCCCTACCTTCACCCTTCGGATATCCACTTCATTTACGTAGGTTATACTTTGCATGGTAGTCAAATCGGGCAAGGTTGCTACGACAGGGTTCCAGGTGCTTATCTGCGAGCCCTCTTTCACTTTGCTTCCTCTGTAGTCTACATAAATTACCATACCGTCCTGAGGAGCCGTAACCACAAATTTATCCAACACTTCTACCATTTGGTTGACCTCCAACTCATCTTCGCGAAGTTTGGCAGCGATCTCCATCATTCTGGCCTTTTCCTGCAAGGTCTTGATTCGGTACCGCTCTCTTGCCTGATCCAATTCCCTCTTGGCTTTTTCTACATTGTATTCGTTTTGCTTAATGATAGCCGGTGGCTCAAACTGCGATTGCTCCAATACCAATTCCTGTTCTTGCACAATGTATTCCTGATTTAGAATATTGTCCCGCTCCACTCGTAAATTCAATGAGGTATCCAGTTGAATTTGTTCGTACTGAGCCCGGGTTTGCTCCAGGTCCAGACGCCTGTCCTCCAAGCGGCCAAACAGCTCTGTTTTATCAATGGAACAAATAAAATCTCCCTTCTCAACCACCGTACCCTCATCTACCATCTTATCGATGGTAAAATTTCCAATCCTGAATCGACGTGCCTCAGCAGGCCCGAACACTTGTACGGACCGGAGTGCTTCCAGTTCTCCGGAAGTAGTAATTTCAACTCTAAACTCTCCTTTATCGACAGTAGCCAGTATATCGTTCTCCACCCCCGCACTACTTGAGGCAAAAAAGAAGTACAAACCGCCAATGACGATGATACTTCCGATAGCTACGTAAATTAAATTCTTTTTCATTTTTTCTCTATTTACACTTCAAAGGTAACTATTTCACCTTCCAAGTCCTTCCCAATGAGCCTATTATTTGGCCATTGACATAAAATGTAAGTACATTCCTGTTTATTTCGTTTATAAAAATCAGCTCCCTCTCCTTTCCAAACTCTAATAAGTTTAATTTAACAGCAGGGCTTTCTTTTTGTTGCCAATTTCTATCTTTGTTCGATGAAATCATTGATAAGTTGGACGATCCGGTACATTCCGCGAAAATACCTGCAGCTGTTCAGCCATATTTTTTTGCGAATAGCAGCTGTCTTTTATAGAGGAAATAGGGTTCGATGCCCCATATGCAGCAGGAGTTTCCGTAAGTTTTTACCTTACGGCAGAGTGGGCAGGGAAAACGCACTTTGCCCAAATTGCCTGGGCCTGGAAAGACACCGGCTGATGTGGCTATTCCTGCAGCAGAAAACGGATTTTTTTACCAAGCAGCTGAAGGTCCTCCACGTGGCACCGGAACTTTGCTTCCTGAAGCGGTTTGAAGCCCTGAAAAACCTGGACTACATTACCGGGGATTTAGAATCTCCCCTTGCTAAAATTAAAATGGACATTCACCAAATCCCCTTTCCAGACAATACCTTCGATGTGGTTTTTTGCAACCATGTACTCGAACATGTGAAAAGCGACATAGATGCCTGTAAAGAAATCAATCGGGTACTAAAACCTGGCGGCTGGGGCATTTTGCAATCCCCCGTATACGACCTGGATAAAACACTGGAAGACACCAGCATCACAGATCCTGTCGAAAGGGAGCGGGTTTTTGGCCAACGCGACCATGTTCGGAAGTACGGAAAAGATTATGCCGAAAGACTAAGCACATCGGGATTAAACGTGAGAGAAATCCCCTTTGTCAGGGAAATAGATCCCCATTTGATCCATCAACATGCCCTTCCCGAAACAGAAATGATTTACTTCTGTAGCAAAGGCTAAAGCTCCGGTTTCCTCTTTTCCTGAACCTAAGCTGCCTGCTTTATCCCAGTTTTTCCAACAGCACCTTGACAATTCTTCCGGCCGTTTTACCGTCCCATAAATGGGGCACCTGACCCGTTTTCCAGCTACCGGAAAATAGTTTTTCCATGGCGGGCGGGATGGCTTTTGGATCCGTACCCAGCAATTCATTTGTGCCCTGGGTGATGGTTTCCGGTCTTTCGGTATTGTCCCTTAGGGTCATACAAGGTATGCCCATGACGGTGGTTTCCTCAGTGATCCCTCCCGAATCGGTTACCACCGCTTTGGCTTTTTCTACCAAATAATTAAATTCCAAATACCCCAATGGATCAATCATATGCAGCCGGTCATGACTTATTCCAATATTTTGGAGCATTTTCTTCGTCCTGGGATGGACGGGAAATACCAAGGGTAGATCCAGTGTATGGTCCACAATTTTTTGAATCAGTTCTTTTAACTTTTCCTCCTGATCTACGTTTGCCGGGCGGTGCAGGGTCATTACCAGAAATTTGCCTTTTTCCAGGTTTAGCCGGTCCCATACTTCGGGTTTTTGAAATCGTGACCGATGTTTTAGCAAGGTATCTATCATGGTATTCCCCACAAAAAAGATACGGTCCTCACCCACTCCAGCATTTTTCAGATTCGTATTGGCTACCTCAGAAGTAGTAAAAAAATAATTGGTAATGCTATCCGTAACCATGCGGTTGATCTCTTCGGGCATGGTCCAGTCACCGGAGCGAATGCCAGCTTCCACATGGGCCACTTTTACAAGGAGTTTCTGAGCCGTGATCGCACAGGCCATGGTTGATGTCACGTCTCCCACCACCAAACAAAGATCCGGCTTGTTGGTTTCCAGCAATAATTTTTCATAGCCGATCATAATGGCTGCTGTTTGTTCGGCCTGGCTGCCGCCACCGGCACCCAGATTTACGTCAGGTTCCGGAATACCGAGCTGCTCAAAAAAACTACCCGACATGTTTTTATCGTAATGCTGACCGGTATGAATCAACCGAAAAGTAATGTCCTTCCCATCCGATGAGGCTGCCTTGATCGCATCGATTATGGGAGAAATCTTCATAAAATTAGGCCTTGCCCCTGCAATTAAATCTATCTGTATCATGGATTAAAAATTTTATTTCTCAAGTTTACCAAATTTATTTGAAAATAAGTGAAAAAAACACGTGAACTATTTCGGAAAATTTAAGGATAATGGTGCCTATTCCCTAAATGCCGGCGGCTTTCGGATCTTCGTCCCCTGTTCATATCCATAAGCTATTTCGAGTAATACCGGTTCGGACCAGGCCGTACCAAAAATGGAAATCCCCACTGGCAGTCCATCAATAAAGCCCATGGGGAGGGTTACATTTGGATATCCTGCATGGGCCGCCGGAGAGGAACTTCCCAGATGAAAAGCATCTCCATTGATCCGGTCTGTCTTCCAGGCCGGGCCTCCCGTGGGTGCTATGATCGCATCCAAATCATGCTCTTTCAGCACCTTATCCATTCCCTCTTCCCGGCTCATCCGCAGCAAGGATGCCAGTGCCTCCTGGTAAGCATCCTCCTCCAGGCTCCCTTTTTCCTGGGCCTGTTCCAAGTACAGTTGATTGTAATGCCGCAATTCAATGCTGTCATTTTTATTGAAGGCGATCAATTCTTCCAGACTTTTTATGGGGGCATCTGGTCCCAACGCGGCAAAATACCGGTTCAACCCCTCTTTGTATTCATAGAGCATTACTTGCAGGGAATGAGCGCCAGTGCCCGGAGGCTCAATGCGTTCAACGGGAATAATTTCCGCCCCTTCCCTTTCCATTTGGGCAACGGCTTCTTCCATTAGCTTGTCTACCTTAAAATGCCTCCCTGAAGGTCCCTTAAACCAGCCAATTCGCTTTCCTTTCAATCCATCCCTATTTAAGAACTGCAGGTAATCCAGCGAATAATTTCCAGCACTGGCCAGCGTTTTTTCATCCTGAGGATCTACCCCCACCAGGCTGCCAAGCGCCATCGCGGCATCTTTCACGGTTCTTGCCATGGGCCCGGGAGTATCCTGGGTATCCGAAATAGGAATTACCCCGGACCGACTTACCAATCCAACCGTAGGTTTGATGCCTACAATCCCATTTGCATGCGAGGGGCAAACGATCGATCCATTGGTTTCCGTTCCGATGGCCAAAACAGTCAAATTAGCGGATACCGCTACGGCAGAGCCCGAGCTGGAGCCGCAAGGGTTTCTGTCCAGAAAATAGGGATTCTTGGTTTGGCCTCCCAAACCACTCCATCCGCTGCTGGACAATTCCCCCCGAAAATTGGCCCACTCACTCAAATTAGCCTTCCCCAGAATAACGGCACCTGATTGCCTTAGTTTTTTTGCAACAAAACTATCTTTCAGCGGTTGTGAACCGGCTAGTGCCCGGGAACCGGCAGTGGTAGCCATCGCATCCCGGGTATCCAGATTATCCTTTAATAATACCGGAATTCCGAATAAGGCACCAGTGGCTTCCCCCGAAGCTTGAAGCCTATCCAGGGAATCGGCAATTTTCAAGGCATCCGGATTGATTTGTAAGACAGCATTTAATTCAGGGCCGGATTGATCAATCGACTCAATTCTTTCCAGGTAGGCAGTTACTACTTCTCTCACGGTGAGCGTACCATTGGCATATCCCTCCTGAAAATCATCGATTTGCCATTCCTCATAAGCAAATTTTCCAGCAGAACTTTCCTTTTTATCCGAACCCTGGCAGGCGAAAACGACCAGCGGAATCAGCCACTGAAAAAGCAATTTAATTTTAGAACTTTTAGACATGCGCATATTTCATTCAATTATCTCTATCCAATTTTGTGCCCACGGCACGTATTAATGCCGATTCTCCTACATGAAAAGTACCTTCATTGAGGAAATCGGTCACTTCTTCTAACAACTCCCATTGAAATTCGGGGAAATCCTCTCGAATAATCTCCAGGGAGAATAGCATCCCTTCATCCTTGGGACCGCCTGCTTTTGGATTGGCCCGGCTCAGCGCAATATGAGCTTTGGCGAATCCTTCTACTATTAATTTCCCCCCGGGCTTGACAAAAGAGGAAAGTTTCTGATGGTAGCCATGCCTTACCTTTTCAGGGAAATGAGCGAAAAATAAACCTAAAAGATCAAATGATTCTTTCTTATATTCAACTTGCTCAAGGTCACTAACCAGGTATTCAATCACTACTTTTTCCTTTCCTGCCAGCCTTTCGGCTTTTTTTCGACCTTCTTCACTCCAGTCAAAGGCCGAAACATCCCATCCCAATTTGGCAGCAAATACAGCATTCCTCCCCTCCCCTTCCGCGGGTAGCAGTAGTTTTCCCGGGTCAAGTAGATTTATTTTTGAAGCAAAAAAAGCATTTGGTGCTTCTCCATATATGAAGGCTTCGGATCGATACCGTTCATCCCAAAATGTTTTCATGTGTTTATAATTGTCTTTTTGCGGTCACATAGCCTGTCCCGATACCAAATCGGGAGAATCTTTGACGATTAAAATAATCATTGCCCTGTGTGTTTAATGATGATTTTAATCGTGTCGATTTCATCTTTTTTGTTTTTATAATGGCAGCAAGTTCGTAGTTTTCTGCTACGGAAACTATCCTTACGATACTTGGTCAGTTAGAAAAGCAAAATTTACCAATAAAAATGAAAAATTCGGTGATTTATCTCATTTTCCTCCTGTTTCTGGGGATCTCGCCCTCCATGAGCCAGGAAGACCCTTTTCTAAGAGATTTTTTGATACGATGGGAACAATCCAGGAAATATTTTATTGAAGTTGCCAATGCAATGCCTGAAGAAAACTATTTCCACACCCCTTATCCGGAAGGGATGACCTTTGCCGAACAGATGATGCATGTGGGGGTAATCATAGACTGGCATGCATTTAGTAAATTTGGTGGTAGGAATACCGAAATTCGATGGGATGATTTCAAAGCAGAGGGAAAAAGTAAGGAACAATTGATCCAACTAGTCAATTCTGAATTCGAACGTGCGGCTGATTTGGTTCGTGATGTTAACCCCGAAAAATTAGACGAAACTGCTTCCTACGCTGATTTTACACGTACCAGAAGGCAATTCCTGCTACTATTGGCGGATCATGTCAGCCATCATCGGGCGCAAATGATCGTCCTGCTACGGCTGCAGCAAATCGAACCTCCTAATTATATCCATTTCCAATAACGGTAAGGGATCTTTTCTCGGATTTTTCTACGCCAAGATCTTCACTCCGGTACTTTACGATTACTGAATACGTTCCCTCCATCGCCTCTTTGCCATTAAGAAAGCCATCCCAGGAACAAGCCGGGCTTGCCTGACCACCCCTTAATTCCTCACAATAATAAATCAACGCTCCGTTTCGGTTGTAAATAAAAACCTCCAACCAATCGATTTCTGGCGCGGCATAAACGGTAAACTCCCTTTGAGGGTCGCCGGGCACGAGGGCATTCGGATACCGGACCAAGATGACGCAGTTCTCTTCGACAGAAAAGGCCTGTTCCTGAGAGCAGCCAAGAGTATCCGCCACTTCCACCCGATAATTTCCAGATGAGCCGGGCATGAAGCTGGCGGATTCACTCAGCAAACTATCTTCCAGATACCAGGCATAGGAGTCAAAATCACCCGGGTCGAGTGTGGGCCTTCGGTTTTCAGCACTGCATAAGGTGTAGGTAGCTGCCAAATCGATAGGAGCAGGGGCTATTTCTTCCACCTCGTATACAACTCCATAAAGCCTGCAATTTATTTCATTTCTCAAAACCAGTTCATAAACACCGGGCTCATCCACCTCGATTTCCAACTGGTCATCATATTCAAAGAGCCAGGTATTATCCCCATTTTCATCTACTTTATACCACTCCACCTTGTCTACGGTTTCTCCGGTCACCTGGGCTTTTAACAATGATAATCCCCCTTCTCCGCAAAGGGGAGTGCCCTCTATAGATGCATCGGCATTATTCTCAGGTATGGTTACTTCGAAAGCTATCGGAGAAACGGGGCAGGCACTACTCCCACGGGGCTGGACTTCCAATAAAAAATTACCCGTGGAAGGAGGGAAAAATTCCAAGTCTCTTGCCAGAATGGTTCTATCTTCTGTCATCCAACGAATAATAACCTCGTTTGGATCTTTTCCAAAAAGCTCTACTCCAAATAGTTGATTTCCAAAGCAGTTAATGATTCGTTGATTCACATCGTATTCCAAGGGTTCATTGACAGTCACTTCAATTAACCTGGTCCTGGGACAACGAGCGGAAGCAGCATCATCTGGTCTGCCAGTAAGTCGGTAGGTCCCTGTCTGGTCAATAGGAAACCCTCCGTCCTCCACAGCTACCTCGCTACCATCAGGAGCGAGCATTTGGAATGAAAGTGCTTGAGGGGTATCTGGAACTAGCGAATAAAGTTGACAAACGTTTAATGTAGCAGGAACCGAAAAACTGACCTGGCCTGCTCCTGTCAGGGTATAGGTTTGCGATTTGGTACTGCTACAGGCACTTTCATCACTCACACTTACGGTGTACGTTCCGTTAGGTACCTCTATTTCCACCCGGGTTTCATTTTGGAAATCTCCCTGAAAGATACGGCCATTTTCGCCTGCTATCCGGTAGGTACCGGAAACCGACAATCCCATAAAATCCAGAAACAGAAAGCCCCTTTCCAATCCCGAATCCGAACAAGTAGAAGGAACAGAGGTGACTTCAAAGTCAATGCCCTCTGACGGGTTTTCATTTTCAATACTGATCGATCGCGTCACCTCACACGTACCTGCACTCGCCGTGATCGTATAGATTTTCGGTTCAAGACCGGTAATGGTTCGCTTTTCTCCTGCGGCAATCTGGTTGATAATGACTTCCTCTCCTCCGCCAATTCGAACCGAGTTGAGCGGCGTATTGGCCTGAATCTCAAAAATCCCGGTAGGTGATTGACAACTTTCAGCGTCACTAACCTTTGTGACCGTAAAATCAGGAGCGTTTTTTACTTCCAAATCAAATGAATACTCGACGTCGCAACCGGGCCTATCGGGGTCCTCTATGCTAAAAAACACAGTATATGTCCCGACTCCGTCCAGCTCATCGGTGTCGAGAGCAAGCTCGTAGGCATCTTCGATAAATGTTTTCTCCGGTGAGCCGTTTTTTTGGTAAAACCAGGAAGCAAGGTAGGGAGCATCCGGACGATAATTAACCGTGCTACCTAAACAAGCTTCAGTAGCGGAAGGTACCACATTCACGGAAATGGAGGGGCCTACGAAAGTAGTGGCTACGGCTTCGCAGGCCACTGAACTGACCTTTGCATAGTACCGCCCAGGTTCTGTGGCCAGGTATGTATTTCCAGTTCCAATCACCGTGTTGGATGGATTGAGCCATTCAATGGTAAAGTTGCCACTGGTTGCATCCACCGGGTCCAGGGCTTGCAGCATCACTGGTTCACTGCCGCAATAAACCACATCCGGAGGTAAAACAAAGGAAGGTCCCCGTTCCACAGTAACGGTTTGCGATGCTTGGTAGTAGTTCTGATTACCGCCCCGAATTACCCGCAAACTGACTGTAAATAGCCCCGTAGAAGTGAATGGAAACGAAATCTCACTGGACGCTTCACCGCCCGACTCGTAAAAAACCTCAAAACCGGTAGCATCGGTAATGCTCCAAATGTATCGGTCTGTAACCGGATCACCACCGGCCGAAAAATCGGCATAGGCAAAACCGCCATTCAGACAGACCCCCTCCGGACCTTCCAAAAGCGGTTCGATAAAATTCGCTTTGGAGAACCCCTCATTAACCTCAAAGGCGGTAAATAACATTACCGGCAAGGAAAAGAACAACAATAGAAATCGAACTGACACCTGATCGTTTTAGTAACAAATTACTTGTATGATAAACTTAGCCATAACCTGTAAGCAGATACAGTACCAAAACGCCCGAAAGGCTGAAAATAGTTGATTTGTCTTTTCCCTGAAACAGGAAAAAATCAACGAATAAAGACCCATTCATCCGGGCTGCTTTTATTTTCAGCGTATTCGTAACCGTCCCTATGGAAGGTTTTTAAATTTTCAGGGTCGGTCAATTTATTTTTAATGATAAAATCCGTCATCGTGCCCCTGGCTTGTTTTGAGAATATTCCGATATTTTTATAAGTACCGTTTTTGTACTCCTTAAACACCGGATGGATAACGCGTGACGCTAACGCTTTTTTATTCACGGCTTTAAAATACTCTTTTGATGCCAGGTTTACAATGGGCTGCCCATCAGAAATGGTATTAATGGAATCGGTGATCTTTTTTCCCCAATAATCATATAGGTTGCTCCCCTTTTTGGTCTTGAGACGGGTTCCCATCTCTAACCGGTACGGCTGGATTAGATCCATGGGTCGGAGCAAACCGTACAAGCCCGACAAAATTCGCAGGTGTTCCTGTGCAAAATCAAAATCTTCTGCAGAGAATGATTCCACGTCGATATGGGTGTATACATCTCCCTTGAATGCCAATAAAGCTTGTTTGGCATTTTCCTGGGTATATTCATCCACAAAATGTTTGTACCGTTCTTCATTAAGGGCAGCCAGGTTCTCACTAACTCCCATTAGCTTCTGAATGGATTTAGCGGATTTTTTCTTCATAATACCTGCCAGTTCTTTGGCCTCTTTCTGGAATTGAGGTTGGGTGCTAAAGGATACTTCGCTACTGCTATAATCCAATGTCTTTGCGGGTGAAATCAATACTATCATAAATTATTCGATGACTACAATGGCGTCTCTTATTGTTTTCTGAATCATTTGTTCTTCATTGGTAAACTTCACTACTACCGGATATGTTCCAATAGGGACTTTACTTCCATTTACGATCCCATCCCAGCTGCAAACGGACACATTTTCGGTTATGTTTTCTTCCTCACAGAAATAAACTAATTCTCCCCATCTGTTGTAAATATAAACCACCAATGTATCTACCTGGCCTTGTGTATATAGTACGAAATTCCTGTTGGGATCATCCGGCCGAATGGCATTGGGAAACCTAACATCAATTTCACAAATTTCTTCTACCGTAAAATCCAAAACAAACTCACAGCCAGCCTCATCCACTACCCTAAGCTCGTATAATCCCGGTAGTTCAGGAATAAACAGGGCTTCCTCACTGATAAGCTCCTCCTCTCTGTACCACTCATAAGATGCCCATTCGCCCACGTCCAGGGTAACCAGATCCCCTGAGGAAGTACAAATTTCATAATTTTCCATCAATACAGGAGGCATCGCATCTGAAAAAATAATTTCTATGGTTTCCGATCCGAGCAGGCAGCCCGAGGGGCTTAGCAGACGAATTTCATAAGTACCCGGGTTATCCACCACCAATACGGAATCCGTCTCTCCTTCCATGAGGTTGCTGGCCGTGCCAACCATATAATACCACTCAATCTGCTCCACCTGAGAAAAATCCGCCGCTGCAATAATTTCGGTACTCAAAACTCCCCCGCATAAGCCCGGACTACTCAAAGACACCTCTGCTTCATTTCCTGATCCAATCTCATATACTTCCGGATCAGGGATCGCACAGCCTCCCAGATCGGTAACCTCTACCAGGTATTCGCCCTCTGGTAAGTCGACGCGAATGCTATCCTCTCCCGTAAAGGCGGCAGTAACCTCTTCTCCTGTTACCAGATTCTGAATGCGGTAATTGCCCGAAGCGGACCCACTATTAAATGTAATAAACACAGCACCATCCTGCACCCCATCTGCGTTACAGGATTCAGGCGCAACCGCCACATCGAATACCGTATCTGCAGGTGGGTTGGCATTTTCGATGACCGCAACCTGAGAAGTGGGACAACCTCCGGAATAAGCCGTAAATGAATAGCTCCCTGGGGCCAGACCTGTGAATTCAATCTCTTCTCCGGCTTCCAGGTCCAGAAAAATTTCATCGGTATCCTCTGAAAGCAAACTGTCCAGTGGAGTACCTGCTTCCAATAGGACACTGCCGTCTCCAATCTCACAACTTTGTGCCGGGCTGATGGCTGAAAGCGTAAATTCCGGAATGGGATTCACCAATAGGCTTGCTGTTCTCTCCACCGTACAGGTACTGTCCAGTGGATCCTGCGCCTGAAACAGGATGTCAAAGGAACCCGGTCCCTCCAGATCTCCCGTATTGAATTCCAGCACCTGCGTGTCACCCAATAGTTCATATTCTGCTCCACCTTCCGGTCTTATAGACCATAATCCCGAAACAGGCGTATCCGGATTAAAGGTAACCTCCTCCCCATAGCAAACCTCTTCAGCCGACTGCTCCAGTTCAAATTCGAACGGAGGTCCCACGAAAACAGATTGGGATACCGGACAGGTTTCAAAAAGCTCGCCATCTTCCCCATCCGGCAAGGCATACGACACGGTGACGGTATAAATACTTTCTTCAGTTACTTCCACTTCATTGGTAGTAGCGATGATTTCCCCGGCCGCATTCTCCCATACAAATTCATACTCCCCCAGGCGTGGATCTTCCGGGTCCACAGCTACCAAATTTTTAACATCACCACAAAGTGACACCTCATCAGGAAGAATTATTTCGGGAGAGGCGACTACTTCCACCTCCATCGAAAAAACTTCCTCCCAGGGAGTACCGCATCGATCTACTTCCAGTTGGACGGTAAATACACCGACAGTATCGAACGCATATTCCAAATCCTGGAATTCTTCTCCCCCGTTAAGAAATTCATCTACCATTTCGCCCTCTTCGTTAAAAATGGTCCAATTATAAAGATCAATATCCGGTTCACCTCCTCCTTCAAACAAACCCACTGCTCCTTCCTCATCGGAAAGGCAAAGCCGGTCCGGGCCGTTCAGACTCGGGTCGGGAATGTTGCTACCTGAATTTTGCACGTATGCCGGGAGCCCTAAATTGGCCGTTCCGGGCATGGCATCTACCGCATTTTGATTGAAAGTAGAAGGGGTACACCCCGATCCGATCTGAATCTGGCCAATTAGATTGGAGCCAACTACGGCTGCATAAACCTGGCCGTCCGGACCGATCTGAAGGGCTCCCAAATCCAGGCCTCCGGTTCCCGAAACAGTCGCCCGGCTATTCAGAATACAGCTTTCTATGGCCGCCTGATCGTTGGCCGTCTCAAAGCATTCGGGGCAGGTACTGGTCACCGGATTATCAGGGTCGGTCTCATCGGTTTCTTCGGCACTTTGTACAAAAAACTCCTCCACTCCCGGCCCACCGTTTCGGTAGGACACAAACAAACGGGCAGCATCTGAAGAAAATTCCAATCCATACACGTCTCCATCTGCTCCCAAATCCAACGTGGCGTAAGGAGTCATCTCTCCGGTACTCTGGTCAAAATCAAATATTTCCACCCAATTGGTCCCTCCTTCGGTATAACTTACCGCTAATTTACTGCCATCTCCTGAAAATTTAAGGGTACCGATACCGTCCCCGTAATCGTGGTCGCCTCCTATTGAATTAAAAACCGGTTGCCCAATTCCCTCTGAGGAAACGGGGTACATCCGGAAAGCATCGGTGCCCTTTTCGTGAAAAGCAACCCAGGTGGTGTCGCCGGAGTTGAACGCAGCAGAATGTTCGGTTGCCGGACTAAACAGGAAATTGTCCTTGGTAACCACATTCCCGATTCCCTGAGGATTATCTCCCTTGATGTCCACCAGGGAATAGTTTACTTCATTTTCGCCGCCAGCACCCTGCTGGGTGGTGAACAGATAATACAAAGTTTCATCTGAGGCCACTGGAATCGCCAGTACACTTCCGGTAGACAGGTTGTCTCCTCCGATGTTTTCGCCATTCTGCATGGCGTTTCCATTTAGATCCCAGACCGTTTCTCCATCGGTGTAGAACAATACCTGGCCTGCCTGATCGGAAACCGTCGTCACACCCGCTGGTATGTTCTGAGGATGAGGGGAGGCTATTGGGCGAGGGGTGGGGGCATCCGGGTCATCGGGATCCGGGTTGAAATCAAGGCCTGCCCCGTCACCAAAATACCAAATATTATTGGTTTGATCCTCCACATCCCACATTTTCACACGTATGCTCGCATAGGCATAGCAGGTGGAACCTTGTTCCCTGACCAACACCCAGTAAAATCCAGGTCGGCATATTTCGTTTGGCGCTTCCGGCCCCCAGCCTTCTTCACGTTTATTAGACCAGAAATACTCGTAGTTTTGCTGTTCTTGCCCTTGCCCACCGCCAGGTTGCTGTCCCACGCCAGGAATCCCTCCAATACCACCGCCTCCGGGTTGTCCGCCAGGCTGGCCTCCCCCTTGACCTCCTTCTTCCCCGCTTTGGGCTTCTACCAAAGGCATCAGGTCCAGGCAGGACGGCTCACAAAGTGTCGTATCTGCAGGATTAAACTGCACCGTTAAATTATTCTCGGTAAAAGAAATATTCTTCGTCACGTTGCTGGTTTCTCCATTGGGATAGGTAACCGTGAGGTTTACCGTTACTTGCTGCTCAGAGGTGGCATCTCTGGGAAGCAGCAGGTGCTCTGCATTCAGGTCCATTTCTATTTCTTCCCCTTCCTCATCGGTAAGTGGCGGCAATATTTCCCATTCAAAACTTACCGGTTGGTAATTCATGGGGCTTATGACACTCGTCAGCTGAAGCGGATTATTCATACAGGGCATTTCGGGTTCCCAGGTAAAATCGGCCATCGGATCAACATCGATGGTCGGAGCAAACTGAGGGAAAACGGTACCGCAAAAATCCGTTCCGTTAAAGGGTAATTCCTCAATATCCAGGCCAGCCAATAGCCATTCATCCGGATTAGTTACCCTACCGATGTATTGAGGCCCACCTTCTACTTCCTCGTATATATAATAAAGCTGTCCATCGGGTCCATTTTTCACATCGTAAATGGCGTGGATTTCATTGGTAAGGGGAAGACTGACCGCCCCGGAATCGGGTATTTCGGATGGGTCTGGCTCCGGATCCAGGCCTGAAGGGTCTCCGATAAAATACCGAATCAGCTCATCTCCCTGGGAGTAATACAGAAAATCACCATCCGGGGATACGGTCAGCCCTCCAATTGGTTCTTCCCCTCCCGTATCTGCTAACGTTTCCGGCGAGCCAAAAACACCCGAAGCGGTATCAAAAGAAAGGGAGATCAGATCCGCTCCTGCCGATTCGGGAAGCAGGTACACGGTTCCGGAATCTTCGTCATAGACGAGGGCGGAAGGGGTAACATCTAGCGGTATTCGTGCTGTTTCGGTAAATTGACCCTGCATGTCTTCCACGCGTCTGGCTACCAATTCACCGTTTTCAACACTCAACAAGTAATTCGAAGAACTTCCGGATTTCACGACCATTATAGGGCCCTCAGCATCGCTAATAACTCCGCCCGGGGAAACAGAACCGGCAGGTGGCTGGTTGGCAGGAGCACCGCCCTGATCATTCATATCGACCAAACTGTATTCCAGCTCACCGGCAGGACTGGTATAAAAAATATAAAATTCCTTTGCCCCTCCCGGTTCAGGATCGAAATCAAGGGAGGCTATGGCCACGGATTGCCGGTCCGTTTCCACTCCCCCCAATTCACCAACCACTCCCTGCATGGCTTCATTGAGGTAATTATAGACCAGCGCACCGTCCGTGTAAAATAAAATTTCTCCTGTAATAGGATCTATGGCCATGGCAGAATTGGCCTTGCCCAGGGTTATATTTCCGGGAAGCGTGGCGACGCGGGCTTCCTGGTCCTTGCCAAAGGTGAGGTAACTATTTTCTCCTCCTTCACAGTATCCGAATATCCATTCATTTTCGTTAAAACCTTGGGAATAAGCCAAAAAAGGGGCACAAAGTCCAATAAGTAAAAATATTGCTCTAAAAATAAAATCAATTATGGTGTTAAAATAGTTAGATTTCATAATTTACATGCTGCTTTGCATACACTGGAAAGCAGTAAAACGTTTATAAACTGTCTGGTATCCAATAAACGAATAAATCTTTGTTTCAGTCACAAATACGTATAGTTTTTTTAGTCCTTGCCGCTGGGTGTATCGCTGGGACGAGTTTTGCCCAGGATCCGCAATACAGCCAGTATTATGCGGCTCCGCTTTATTTGAATCCCGCCTTTGCCGGCTCGGAACTGGCTACCCGGGTGGGAGTAAATTACCGAAGCCAGTGGCCTGGATTGGAGGCAAGTTTCTCCACATTTTCTGCCTATGCGGATACATTTTTGGACGAATACAACACCGGCGTAGGTTTTTTGGTAACCAACGACACGGAGGGGGCTGCGGGACTACGATCCACCCATGTCTCCGGAATGCTTTCTTATGAATTAAAACTTGCAGACAATCTCTACCTGAGACCGGGATTTCAAGCCAGCTATTTACGTAGAGATATTGGTTTTTATGAAAATTTGGTCTTTGCCAATCAAATAAATCCAACCGACCCCTTTGGTCCCATCCTCCCTGGCAATGACCTTCAGGGATTCGGTGAACCGGTAAATCTTCTTTCCCTATCCTTTGGAGGCTTGGTTTTTACCGATAATTTCTGGTTCGGGCTTTCCACACACCACGTAAACCAACCCAACCAGAGTTTTATTGAAGAAGGAATAAGTCGCTTACCCATTAAGTATTCTATTCATACCGGTTACCGGATTTCCCTTGGCAGGGGATCGGCTCGCAGGGATTTTACACACACCTACCGGCAACGGTATTTTACGCCTACGATCAATTACAAGCGACAGGGACCTTTTGAACAATTGGATGTAGGGGCTTACTTTTACCTGGAGCCAGTGGTCTTTGGTCTTTGGTACCGGGGACTTCCCTATAAACCCGTCGAAAACCAAAGCAACCGCGATGCGCTTGTCCTCATGGCCGGTTTTAATTTACCTTCGGGCCTGAATATTGGGTACAGTTTTGACTACACTGTATCTCAATTGGGGATTCAATCGGGAGGAGCGCATGAAATCAGTATTTCCTATATATTCCCACCCAATGATCCCGGGGCTCCCAGAAAAAGAGATACCATTCTTCCTTGTCCCAAATTTTAATACTTTTGCAGCATGGACCAGGATACAATTAAATACCTCTTAATGGGGATTATCAGCCTTTCTTTTCTGTTCGAAAAAACAATCAGTTTTCTGAATGTCAGCCGAAAAACAGGTCCAGTCCCCAAAACATTGGAAGAATACCTCGATGAGAAAACCCTTACCCGAAGCAAGGAATACCAACGAACAAATTACTATTTCGGGATGGTTTCCGGTCTCTTTTCCTTATTATTAACCCTTGTTTTTATACAATTCGGTTTTTTTGGATGGCTGGATGAGTGGCTACGGCAATTTGGTTTGTCAGACCTGTTTTTGTCCATCGCTTACTTTGGTGTATTGTTTATCGGCTCAGATATCCTTTCCATCCCTTTTGACTATTACCATACGTTCAGGATTGAAGCGGAATATGGATTTAACAATACAACGGTCAGCACCTTCTTTGCGGATAAAATCAAAGGGTACCTGCTGTCTGTAGCCATTGGAGGAACCCTGCTTTTCGTTTTGCTTTGGTTGGTATTAGCAATTGGTAATGATTTCTGGTGGATTTTCTGGCTTATTTCGGCTTTATTTATCGTATTGGTTAACCAGTTTTATTCCGCCCTCATTTTACCTCTTTTTAATAAACTAACTCCCCTTAAGGAAGGAGAACTTAAAGACACCATCCTCAATTATGCGCAAGCCGTCGGGTTTTCGCTGGAAAATGTTTTTATCATAGACGGTAGCAAACGATCCTCAAAGGCCAATGCCTTTTTTTCAGGAATTGGAAAACGAAAAAAAGTGGTACTATACGATACCCTGATCGATCAACATACACCGGATGAACTTGTGGCAGTGCTGGCGCATGAAATCGGCCATTACAAAAAAGGCCATATAAAAACCGGATTGGTAACAGGAATTCTTCAAACCGGCATTATTCTTTATTTGCTGTCGCTGCTTATTTTTAATGAACAAATCAGTTTTGCCCTGGGAGGTGCCGTATCCTCTATTCATTTAAATATCGTGGGGTTTACCATGCTGGTATCTCCCCTGTCTATGATCCTGGGCGTGGGCATGAATTCGGTAAGCAGGAAGCACGAATATGAAGCGGATACTTTCGCCAAACGCACCTATTCAGGAAAGCCATTGGCTGAAGCACTCAAAACCCTTTCGGCCAAAAACCTTTCGGATATCAATCCCCATCCCCTATACGTTTTTGTCAACTACTCTCACCCTCCACTCCTTAGTCGATTAAAAAGACTGGAATAAGGGCATTGCTTTTCTATACTGAGTAAGCTATCTTTATTCGTTATCCCAAAGAGGACATTGGGGATAGGCCGGAAACGAGTGGGTTAAACAACTTACCCACACCACTTTATAGGGCGTTCTCTTTGTAGAGAAAAAAAGGGGTTACCCCGGTTTTTAAAACGGCCTTTAAAATAAAAAGATTTGGCTGGCAAAATGATGGAAAACATGCAACTACAACTTCAACAACTGGGCGTTCACGAAAACCTCCTTTCAAAAGCTGAAAAAGAGTTTCTTCAAACGGAAGGATACCTCAATTTGGGGAAATTACTTACCGATGAAACAGTGGCAGTTTTACGCGCCAAAATCCAGGAATTGCTCGAAGAGGAAGGAGATCGGGCCGGGATCGAATTGATGCAGTCTCCCAACATCCGACACCCAAAAGAACCGGGATCCGAACGGTTGGGAGATCTTGTTAATAAAGGAGCGGCATTCGATCTTTTCTACACCCACCCTAAAGTATTGGCTGCCATATCCTGGGTGTTGGGAACCTCTTTCAAATTATCCTCGCTAAATTTCCGCTCTGCGCTACCCGGTGCAGGCCTTCAAAAACTTCATGTCGATTGGCCGGAAGCGGTTAAAAACGGGGACTTTCAGGTGTGCAACTCGATTTGGCTGCTGGATGACTTCCATCAAGAAAATGGAGCTACCCGGGTTGTTCCTGGAACGCACCTGAAAAGTACCTTACCACAGGAAGAAATGGATAATGCAATGGATTCTCATCCGGATGAAATTGTCATCGAAGCACCGGCGGGATCCGTGATCGTGTTTAATTCCCACACCTGGCATGGAGGAACCAACAACCAGACTTCCTCAGCCAGAAGGGCTATCCACAGCTATTTTTGCCGAAGAGACCAAGTTCAACAAACCAACCAAAGACAGTATATACGACCTGCCACCTTGGAAAGAATTAGCCAGGAAGGAGCTTACCTATTGGGACTTAACGACTGAGTTACAGGAAGTCTATATCCGTATAAATGGGATATTTCATCAGGGATTGCAGGGCGGCTTCCACCTTATAATCTTCAAAAAGTACCCGGTATAAATTTTCTGTGATGGGGGCTCTGCGATTTGTGGATTCCAGGTAACGTTTGATAAGCTTGACCGTATTGATACCCTCGGCTACTTCCTCCATATCGGAAGTGATGTCCACGAGTTTTTCCCCTTGAGCCAATCGAAATCCCAGGGTATAATTGCGGGAGAGGGTAGAATTGCAGGTAGTCACCAAATCCCCTATCCCGGCAAGTCCCAGAAAAGACTTTGTGCCGCCACCCATGGCATTCCCCAGATGAATTAATTCCACCATTCCACGGGAAACCAATAAACCCTTGGCATTGTCTCCCAGCCCCAAACCAGATAGGGCACCCGCAGCGATGGCGATGATATTTTTTAAAACGCCAGCAAGTTCTACTCCGATAATATCGGAATTGCCATATACCTGAAAATTATCCGATCTCAGTAGGCGCTGCCCTTCGCTAATTACTTCATTGTATCGACTGGCTACCACGGTGGCTCCCGGCTGATGCTCCAGTAATTCCTTAGCCAGGTTAGGACCGGCCAGACAGCCAATTCGCTCTACTACGGTTTCTTTTAAGATCACCTCACTCATTGTACAAATATGCTCGCGGGTGATGCGGGTGATGTTTTCCAGCGTCTTACCTTCTGGTAAATTTAGGGAAAGCCCTTTGGTCCCGTGAATTAAAAAATGATAGGGGTGAAGGTAGGGGGCAAACTGAACCATCACCTCCCTAAAGCCCGACGAAGGTATCATGGGAAACATTACTTCGCAGGCTTCACAAAGCATCTCCGGGTCATTGGTGGCTTTAATTTTATCCGCCAGTTTTCGGTTCTTGACCGTATGCGTTTCATTGATGGCTTTTACGACGGCTTCATCCCGGGCATAAACCAGCACCTCATTTTTTTCTGCCAGCAAATTTGCGATGGCAGCCCCAAAACTTCCAATACCAATTACACCTATCGGTCGGGCATTAAATGATTTTTTCCAATTCATATCCATCCAGTCGGTTATGGTAATAATACAACAAACTAATATCTTCAGTTATCACATGCCCGTCTTCGGTACGGATCAGAGGCCTTTTGGCATGATACATACCCACGTTTTCCAAACCGTGACGTATGATTTCCTCGAGTGTCTTTTCCAAATGAGGAGCAATGCCCAATTTACCTGCTTCCTTTAAACGCTTGATTTCATCTAATACCTTTCCGCAGGCAGCCGAAAAGTCATCGAAGGGCAGTTGAATATCCTCCTCCGGGAGCTGTAACAGGCTAAACAAATCCAACTTTTCATTGCTACGCTGAATGAGTTGAAATGCGGTAAAGGCAACCAAATGACTACTAAAAACCCGGTTAATTTTATGGAATTCTTCCGCAATGCGTTTCCCAAGTTTTTTGGTATACTCTTCTTCCCTCTGCAGGTCAACCGTCACCTGGTTATTGGTCATGAAATAATCCTTGCAGTCTATCGGCCGGCCATGCCTGTCTCTGCTATTCCCCTTTTCATCCACGTAATTACCCAGAATATCCATTGCCTTTCCGATTGAAACGGATATGTCGGATCCTTTTGTGAAAAACTTTACCAGGAATTTTGAAATTTTATACGAGGTAGAAAATTCATCTGACTCACTGTAATACCGCTCCTGTCCGGTATAGTTCAGGTGTTCCTTTATCAGACTGGGGGCTTCCAAAACAAAATGGTAATTGATCGTGACGGGCACAATAAAAACCTTTCCCGGGTCTTCAGGCTCCGCCTGATAATTGGCTCGTTGGGCCTCAATGGCCGTACTGAGCAAACCAAGCTTTAATTTCGATTCGATCGTGCCACTTCTGGAACGCGTCCCCCCTGGAAAAAACAAACTATGACACCCGAACTGAATCGCTTCCCGGGAATAGGTTTTCAGGGTTTCCAGGTAAATTTGATTTTTCTTTCTCCGGTCCACCTTATAGGCCCCCAGCGCATTCATAAAATAGGCGAAAATCTGGATATTGAACAAGTTTAGCCCTGCTCCATAAATGAAAGGCGGCAGACCAAGGGTGCTGATCGTCCATCCAATCAGTATACTGTCCAAATTACTAAAATGAGTAGGCACCATGACAATGGTGCCTTTCGAAGCAAGCTCTCGCAATTGATCCGTTTCTCCAATAATCTGGATTTTATCTTGTAGACTGTATTGGTTGCTAAAAATAGATTTGAAACCCTTTACCCGGGAAGTATTCAGCAGGCGGGAAAATCCGAAGGTGACGATCCGGCGGGTCATTTTATAGTGACTGTGCTTAAAATTACTGGCAATTTCCTCTGCGTAGCGTTGCGTAATGGCCGTTAATAGTTGCAGGTACTTCGCTTTCTTATCCGACTCCTTGAGTTTTTGATCCACCCCGATGGCCAATAGGGAAGACTTCACCCTTGACCAGAATGACGCTTCATCGTCCGGATCTACCAGCCAGGGGTTTTGCTTAAGGCGCATTCTTTCCCGGTACAGGGTGACCTCCAATTCCTCTTTTAATGCTTGAACCTGATTTCCGGTTAGGTTTTTTATTTTTTCACTGCTGGACGCTACTACTTGTTGGATAAATTCTTTCCTGCCTTTACTCAGCCTTACCACTGGCCATTCGTCCTTTTTTGGCAATATGGGTTCGTATTGGTGCTTGATATAGTCGTCAGTCAATGGTTTGTCTTTTGGTTGGTCAAAGATAACCAAAAATAAAATTCATTAAACAGAATTATCAATAGGGCAGTTTTGTCAATGGTGGAATAGATTGTAATATTGCACCATTCCAAACACCCATGAAGCAGGATTTACAGCAGATACAAGCCCCGATAGCCATTGAGATGGCTGATTTTGAAAAAAAGTTCCGCTCCTTCATGCAGAGCAAGGTCAAATTGCTCGACCATATCACCCAATATATTGTGCGAAGAAAAGGCAAACAGATGCGTCCCATGTTTGTTTTTCTTAGCTCGGGTGTCAGCGGAAGTATCAGCGAGGCCTCCTACCGGGGAGCGGCACTAATTGAACTCCTGCACACAGCCACGCTCGTACACGATGATGTGGTCGATGATGCCAACTACCGCCGGGGTTTTTTTTCCATCAATGCGCTGTGGAAAAACAAGATTGCTGTTTTGGTTGGTGACTACCTGCTTTCCAGAGGCTTATTGTTAAGTGTTGAAAATGGCGATTTCGATTTATTGAAAATCGTCTCCAATGCCGTAAGGGAAATGAGTGAAGGAGAACTTCTGCAAATTTCAAAAGCACGTAAATTAGATATTACCGAAGAGGTGTATTACACCATTATCCGGCAAAAAACAGCGAGCCTGATCTCCTCCTGTTGCGCAGTAGGTGCTGCTACCGCTGGAGCAAGTGGTGAAAGTACTGAAAAAATGCGTCTTTTCGGTGAAAAAGTAGGCATGGCTTTCCAAATTAAAGATGACCTATTTGACTATGGAGAGGACGTGGTAGGTAAGCCTGTGGGGATCGATATCAAAGAAAAGAAAATGACGCTTCCCTTAATTTATGCGCTTAATCATGCCTCTTGGGTAGATAGGAAGAAAATCATCTACAAAATACGAAACGGGAGCGAAAACAAAAGTACTGTGAACGAAATAATTAATTTTGTTAAAGCCTCCGGAGGGCTGGAATATGCCCAAGAGGTTATGAACGATTTCTACCAGGATGCGCTATCCATTTTGGCCGAATTCCCGGAGTCCGACTATAAAACCTCTCTGTCCGCATTAGTAACCTACACCATCGAACGGAAAAAATAAATTTTCCGTTTTTTTTTTATTTTTTCATGGGAATTCCCCCCACTTATTTTTCGGCGGTCGGAATGACCTGCTGCAATTCCTCGAATGCATTCCTTAAAAACCCCTATTTAAACCCTAGATAATGGCGTTTTAGTGTGATTTAGGTGCTGATTCATAGTCCGTTGTCAGCTTCGATTGTTCCCATTATTTTTTAGTAAAAAATTGTGTTTGTAGTTTGTTTTGGATACTTTTATACCAATGTGGTAAAAAGTGGGGCAAAGTGGTATAAAGTGTTTGGCTATTTACTACTTTTGTATTCAATAATCAGGAAGCAGAGGAATGGCATCTTTCACCGGTGAATTTGAATGTAAACTGGATGCCAAGGGCAGGTTGGTATTACCTTCTAAAATGAAGGCATCGCTACCTGAATCCTTGGGTCAGGAAATGATGCTGCGCAAAGGTCTGGAACCTTGTCTGGAACTGATCCCGATGATAGAAGTACGAAAGGACCACAACAAACTGGCCAGTCTGGACGATACGGATGATGATGTCAGGCGCTTTAAGCGGTCCTTTTTCAGAAGGGAATCGCCTGTTGAGCTGGATACCGCGGGAAGATTTCTGATACCAAAAAACATGCTTCGGCATGGGCAATTAGAGAAAGATGCTGTACTCATTGGAATGGGTACCAAAATAGAAATCTGGAACCCGGATCTCCACGATGCCTATTCGGCCAAAGAGGAACAGGTATACAAAGATTTGAATAAAAAGTTTTTAGGAAAAAGTGGATAACCCGGCCTACCATATCCCCGTGATGCTTGAAGCCTGTCTTTCGGGACTGGCGATAGATCCTGATGGTATTTACCTGGACCTTACGTTCGGTGGAGGCGGCCATGCTATGGAAATCCTGAAGCGGCTGGAAAAAGGACATCTATATGCCTTTGACCAGGATCCGGATGCGGAAGCAAATATCCCTAAAGATGATCGGTTCACATTCATCCAGGCGAATTTTCGGGATATAAAACGCTATTTAAAACTTTACGGGGTAACGAAAGTAGATGGAATACTGGCCGATTTGGGAATTTCCTCTCATCAGATAGACGAACCGTCAAGAGGCTTTTCAACACGCTTTGAGGGGAAGCTGGACATGCGAATGAGCCAGTCCGGAGACCTGACGGCAGCGGAGGTTTTAAACACTTATTCCGAAGCAGCACTTCAAAAAATGCTTGGCCTCTATGGAGAAGTGAAAAATGCCAAAACACTGGCCAAAGCGATCGTAGCCTTCCGGGCAAACACTCGTTTCGAGAGCAGTACGGAATTCAAGAAACTACTGGATAAGTATGCCCCCAAAGGGAAATATGCGAAATACTCCGCTCAGGTATATCAGGCCCTTCGGATAGAAGTAAATCAGGAACTGGCGGCTCTGGAGGAAATGCTGGTCCAAAGCATTGACCTGCTGAACCCAGGAGGGCGTTTGGTAGTGATGAGCTACCATTCGTTGGAAGACCGATTGGTAAAAAACATTATGACCAAAGGTAAATTGCATGGAGAACTGGAAAAGGATTTCTATGGAAACCCGTTAAGACCTCTGGAACCGGTCAGCAGAAAAGCCATTGTTGCCGGTCCGGAAGAAGTGGAGGCCAATAAACGCGCAAGAAGTGCCAGATTACGAATAGCAAGGAAAGGATAACCATGAGTAGAAATAGTTTTAGAAAACCCATCAAACCCACCGGGAAACAAAAAAAGTCCTGGTTCAACCCTTTTGCTCTTATGGAGCAAAAGCTGGACATCAGCGGATTGGTAGGCGATAACGTACCAGTCAAGCTGGTACTTCCTTTTCTATACGCTGCATTTCTAGCTATGATTTACATCTGGAGCAACCATCAGGCGGAAAACACCATACGAAAAATTGACCGGCTCCAACAGGAAGTAGAAGATATCCGCGCAGATGTCACCACGTTAGAAGCAGAATACATGTATTCGAGCAAGCAGTCCGAAGTGGCCAAAAAAATACAGGTATTGGGAATATTTGAAATTGAAGAACCACCTCAACGAATTGTTTTAGAAAAGTGAATATAAAAAAATCCATATTGCTCCGGGTCAGGCTTTCCTTTTTGGTGGTAACCATGATAGCCG
The DNA here is from genome assembly GCF_010119245.1 of Cyclobacterium salsum. Classification (GTDB taxonomy): domain Bacteria; phylum Bacteroidota; class Bacteroidia; order Cytophagales; family Cyclobacteriaceae; genus Cyclobacterium; species Cyclobacterium salsum. Next base: position 402,092 of record NZ_WNKG01000006.1, on the reverse strand, counting down.
GTGCTATTTTTTATAGGATAGGCACCATTCAGTTTGTCGAAGGGGACAAATGGCGGCAATTATCGGAGGATATCCACCTGCAATACCGACCGGTAAAGGCCACCAGAGGGAATATCTATAGTACAGATGGCAGTCTGCTTGCTACCAGTTTGCCTTTTTACCGCGTAGCCATGGACCCGTCCATTGCTTCCGGCGCTCAACTTAAGGCAGGAATTGATTCCTTAGCCACCCTGCTTTCCGGATTTTACATGGACCGGTCCGCCGCCTCTTACAAGCGAATGATCCTGGATGCCCGAAATGAAGGCAAAAAATACCTGACGCTGAACAGGAAACAAATCGGCTACCAGGAAAAGCTTAAGATGATGAATTGGCCGCTATTCAGGGAAGGCAGAATGGGTGGTGGAATCATTTTTGAAAAAATTGACAAAAGGTACCGGCCGTTCAAAAACCTGGCTGGGAGAACGGTAGGCTTTTTAAACGAAGACCAATACGGAGTGGGCTTGGAATATAGTTTTAATGAGTACCTGGAAGGCAGAAATGGGGAAGCCCTTTTTCAAAAAATAGCAGGTGGCAGTTGGAAGCCGCTGCACGATGCGGAGGACATCAAACCTACCGATGGATTTGATATACACACTACGCTGGACGTGAATATCCAGGACCTGGCGGAGTCCGCTTTATTAAGACAGTTGATGAATAAGGATGCTGCCTATGGTTCGGTGATCGTCATGGAGGTAGCTACCGGACACATCAAAGCAATCACGAATCTCCAACGAAACAAAAACGGCTATGGCTATGGAGAATACTATAATTATGCCGTAGGAGAGCAAGGCCTCACCGAGCCTGGATCCACCTTTAAGTTGCTTTCCATGTTGGCCTTGCTGGAAGAGGGAAAAATAAATCTGGAAGACAGCATTGATACCGGCAACGGCAGCTATAAGTTTTACGACCGTTACATGCGAGATGCCAAACACGGGGGCTACGGAAAAATTACGGTTCGGGAGGCATTCGAAAAATCTTCGAATGTCGGCATTTCAAAAATGGTCCATGACCATTTTGGCCACCAGCCCCACCGCTTTATAGAATACATTTCCCAGGTAAAACTGGATGGGCCGCTCGGGTTTCAGATCATTGGTGAAGGCATCCCTTATTTTAAAAATCCCGACGATAAAAACTGGTATGGAACCACTCTCCCCTGGATGTCGATTGGATACGAACTCAAAATAACTCCCTTGCAGACGCTCTCCTTATACAACGCGGTAGCCAACGGAGGAACGCTGGTGAAACCCATGATCGTCAAACAGGTGTCCAAAGGCAATACGGTGGAAAAAAGCTACCGTACCGAAACCATACGAAAAAACATTGCCTCCAAAAAGACCTTAACCCAACTTCGAAGTCTATTGGAGGGCGTGGTAGCGAATGGTACCGCAAAAAATATTCATAATGAATCCTATTCCATAGCCGGGAAGACCGGAACAGCGCAGAAATTGGAGAATGGCAGGTATACTCAGAAATACTATACCTCCTTTGTAGGTTATTTTCCGGCAGACCGACCGAAATACAGCGCGATCGTGGTCATCGATAGCCCAAAAGGCTTCAATGCCTACGGAGGGGATATTTCCGCGCCGGTTTTCCGCGAAATTGCCGATAAGATCTTTGCGCAGGACTTGCACATACAGGAGGAGTCTACAAGCGAGAAGGAAATTCCGCAAATCGACAGGGAAGAATTTCCTTTCATTCAGGCGGGCAATGTAGAAGAATTACAAATGATCTGTAACCGCATGGGCATTTCAAATCATTACAGCGGTTCCGAGACCTGGGTAAAAACAAAGGTTGCCAACCGCTCCATACAATGGGTGAGCAATGCGGTAGAAAAACCAGTTGTTCCGGACGTTTCGGGAATGACCCTCCGGGACGCACTATACATATTGGAAAACAAGGGATTACGCGTGCAACATTCCGGAAAAGGGAGGGTTCGTTTCCAATCTTTGGCTTCCGGAAGCCGGTTTGAAAGCGATCAGGTGATTAAACTAACGTTACGTTGAACATACAGCTAAAGGACATATTGTACAAAGTTTCTTTGGTTTCAACCAAAGGCAACATGGAGGTTTCCGTCAACCAACTGGCTTTTGACAGCCGGAAGGTCGTTGCGGGGTCCGTATTTGTGGCTATTCCTGGCACTCAGGTGGACGGGCATGCCTTTATTAATAATGCGGAGGATAAAGGAGCCGTTGCCATCGTTTGTGAATCATTACCGAAAGAGCTACAAGAGGGAATTACGTACGTGCAGGTGGTGAATGCGGCCCAATCCCTGGGCTTGATGGCGGCCAATTTTTATGGAAACCCATCTGAAAAGTTGACGCTGGTAGCGGTCACCGGCACCAACGGAAAAACGACTACCGTCACGCTGCTCCACCAGTTGTATTCGGAAATGGGCTACTCTTGCGGGTTGATATCCACCGTCGAAAACCGAATCATGGATCAGGTGCTTTCGGCCAGTCATACCACCCCGGATGTATTGGCCATCAACGAATTGCTTCTGAAAATGCTGGAGGAAGGCTGTACCCACTGTTTTATGGAAGCGAGCTCTCATGCCATTGTACAGGAAAGGACGGCGGGGTTGAAATTTGCAGGGGCTCTATTTACGAATATTTCGCACGACCACCTGGATTATCACGGAGATTTTGATAGCTATATCAAAGCAAAGAAAAAATTATTTGATGAACTCCCAAGGGATGCCTTTGCCCTGATCAATGCAGATGATAAAAGGGGCCGGGTAATGCTTCAAAACTGCAAAGCCAGGCAATTTACCTTTGGCTTGAAGTATCCCGCTGATTTTAAGGCAAAAATACTGGCAAACTCGCTTCACGGGCTGGAACTTGACCTGGAAGGCAAGCAGGTTTGGTTCAGGCTTATCGGTGAATTTAATGCCTATAATCTGCTTGGGGTGCTGGGGATTTCCTTGCTCCTGGGTGAGGAGGAAGAAGAAATCTTGCGGCAATTATCGAAGTTAACCGGCGCGGCGGGTAGATTTGATCAGGTCGTTTATGCAGGTATCACCGCGATCGTGGATTATGCGCACACTCCCGATGCGCTGGAAAATGTACTGAAAACCATTCAAAAACTCCGGACGGGCGGTGAGACACTGATCTCACTGGTAGGCTGTGGCGGAAACAGGGATCGTAGTAAACGACCGGTAATGGCCAAAATTGCCTGTACGTTAAGCGATCGGGTAATATTTACCTCCGACAATCCGCGGGATGAGGATCCGATGGCCATCATACAGGAAATGGAGGCAGGTATTAACCCTATTGATCATAAGAAAACGCTTACCCTTGCCGATAGAAAAGCTGCCATCAAAGCAGCATGCAGCCTGGCCAAAAAGGGAGACATCATTTTGATTGCAGGGAAAGGCCACGAAACCTATCAGGAAATCAAGGGAGTCAAACATCCCTTTGATGATAAAAAAATGGTGAAAGAATTTTTAGAATTAATACATAAGGAATGACATGCTCTACCATCTTTTTGACTATATAGACCAAACGTATGATTTTCCCGGTGCGGGTGTATTCCGGTATATCTCCTTTCGAGCAGGTATGGCCGCACTGTTTTCGCTCCTGATTACCATTACGCTGGGAAAAGGGATCATTGACTGGATCCGGAAAAAATCAATCGGTGAAACCGTGAGGGAATTGGGACTGCAAGGCCAGTTGGAGAAAAAAGGCACTCCCACCATGGGCGGGTTGATGATTATGGCTGCCATAGTCATTCCAACCCTTTTGTTCGCCAATATTTACAACATCTATATCATCCTACTTTTGGTGACCACCCTTTGGCTGGGGGGCATCGGCTTTCTGGATGATTACATTAAGGTATTCCGGAAAAACAAGGAAGGGCTGGCCGGTTGGTTTAAAATTATCGGACAGGTATCCATCGGGATTATTGTGGGTGTCACCCTTTACTTCCATGAAGACGTGGTGGTCCGGGAATTTCAGGATACGGTATCCATCGCAGAAGGGATCGTAGCCACGCCTGCATTTCAGGATGCAAAGTCCATGAAGACCACCATTCCTTTCCTCAAAAACAACGAGCTCAACTACGACCTGGTATTCGGTTTTTTAGGTGAAAACTTCACTCCTGTGCTCTACATAATTCTGGTGATTTTTGTCGTCACAGCAGTTTCCAATGGAGCTAATATCACCGATGGAATAGACGGGCTGGCTGCCGGGACTTCTGCCATCATTGGCCTTACCATTGCCATTTATGCCTACATCAGTGGCAACGCCATCTTCTCCCAATACCTGAATGTAATGTTTATACCCAACTCCGGGGAATTGGTGATTTTCTGTGCGGCATTTGTGGGAGCCTGTGTGGGTTTTCTTTGGTACAACTCCTACCCTGCCCAGGTATTTATGGGAGACACTGGAAGTCTGATGATTGGTGGTGTTATTGCCGTGCTTTCCCTTACGCTTAGAAAGGAACTCTTGTTACCGGTTCTATGCGGTATTTTCCTGATCGAACTGCTTTCAGTCATCATCCAGGTCAGCTACTTTAAATATACGAAAAAGAAATATGGAGAGGGACGAAGGGTATTCCTGATGTCTCCGCTACACCACCATTATCAGAAAAGAAATGTTCCGGAGGCGAAGATAACGGTAAGATTTTGGATACTGGGAATCTTGTTTGCCATCATGGCATTGGCGACACTTAAATTGAGGTAAATGCAAAAAACGGCGATCATAGGATCCGGAGAAAGCGGTTTTGGAGCAGCCCTGCTTGCCAGGCAACAGGGTCACAGCGTATTTGTGTCCGATGCTGGCAAAATAGCTGAAGAAAAGAAAACCGTTTTCTGGGAAAAGGGAATTGACTTTGAGGAAGGACAACATACGGTGGGCTCCTTTTTAACTGCTGATACGGTGGTCAAAAGTCCGGGAATTCCCTATTCCAATCCGCTGGTTGCTCAGCTAATCTCCTCTGGTGTCCCCGTAGTGGATGAACTGGAATTTGCCTTTGGCTTTAGCCGGGGAAAGGTGATCGCCATTACCGGTACCAATGGCAAAACGACCACCACCCTGCTGACTTATCACCTCCTGAAAGCAGGGGGATTGAACGTAGGCCTGGCTGGCAATGTAGGGAAAAGCTGGGCACTGCAATTGTGCGAAAACGACCACGACTGGTGGGTCCTGGAAGTTAGCAGCTTTCAGATAGAGGGGTTTGTGAAATTCTGCCCTGCTATTGCCATGCTGCTAAACATTACACCTGACCATCTGGGCCGGTATGATAATGACCTGGCGTTGTATGCTGCGACCAAACTAAAATTGACGGATAAGATGGGAATAGCGGACCATTTTATTTATTACGATGAAGATCCAATCATTAAATCTACGCTGCATAACCGAAAAAGCCAGCCAGTGGACCTGCCTTATGGGTTAACCATCAGTCCAGAGCGAAAGGCTTTTGTGGAAGAAAAAAAATTGACTGTAAAAACCGATGAGGAGATCTGGACCTGGCCCATGGAGGAAATGTCCCTGCAGGGAAAGCATAACCTCTGCAATTCCCTGGCAGCTGTATTGGCGGCTAAAACGGCCGGAGTACCCTCCGAAAAACTCGGACCTGGACTGAAAACCTTCGTAAACGCGGCACATCGAATGGAATGGGTGGCTGAGGTTGACGGTATCCAGTTTATAAATGATAGCAAAGGTACGAATGTGGATGCTACGGCATTTGCATTAGAGGCCTACCAAAACGATCTCGTCTGGATTGCCGGAGGCGTTGATAAGGGAAACGACTACAGCCTGTTGGATGAAAAAGTCAAAGGGCACGTAAAAGTGCTGATTTGCCTTGGGAAAGATAACGAAAAACTAAAAGCGGCATTTTCTGGGAAAATACCCGAAATACTTACGACACAGGACTTGCGACAGGCCATTAACTGGGCTTTGGAAAAAGGTTCTAAAGGTGATCTGGTATTGCTATCTCCGGCCTGTGCCAGTTTTGATCTTTTTAAAAATTACGAAGACCGCGGCAACCAATTTAAGGAGGCAGTTTTGAACTTGAAAAAAGCATTTGAAGATGGCAAAAGTTAAAATCTGGCTGGAAGAAAACCTAAAAGGCGACCCCATTATCTGGGGTATCGTCATCCTGTTGTCCATGATCAGCATCCTGGCGGTGTATTCCGCTACGGGATCTCTTGCCTACCGCAAAATGGGAGGAAATACGGAGATCTATTTATTTAAACACAGTGCGCTGATTCTGACCAGTCTGGTGGTCATGTGGGCGGTGCACACCATTCCCTATAAATATTTCTCTAAACTGAGTTTGTTCGCTTTATGGGTAAGCGTCCCCTTGCTATTAATTACCTACCTTTTTGGGTCTACCATCAACCAGGCCAGCAGGTGGCTTACGATCCCCATCATTGACCAGGCATTTCAGCCCTCGGATCTGGCTAAACTGGCCCTTATAGCAGCCGTGGCCGGCATGTTGGCAAAACGGCAGCGGAAAATAACGGACATCAAAGGCACCTTTATTCCGATTATCGTATGGATCGGTATCATTTGCCTGCTTATTGCCATTGCTAACATGTCCACTGCTGTCATGCTGTTGGCTACCTGCCTTCTATTGATGTTTATAGGCAGGGTCCCCTTAAAATACCTGCTGGTTGTTGGCATGGTGGGCACGCTGGTATTATCCACCGCGATCCTAATGGGCCAGCGAGGAGGAGTGTTCTTTTCCCGGATAGAAAAATTCATGAATGATGAGCCCAAAGAAATTCCATTTCAGGCCAAGCACTCCTATATAGCGATCGCCACCGGAGGCATCACCGGCAAAGGTCCCGGTAAAAGTGAACAACGAAACATACTCCCGCACCCCTATTCAGACTTCATCTATGCCATTATCATTGAAGAGTACGGGATGGTCGGGGGAGGCTTTGTGCTCTTTATGTACCTGGCCTTGCTTTACCGCGGCATGCGCGTGGTAGCCATTTCCACCCGGCCTTTTGGAGGCCTGCTGTCTGCAGGGTTAAGTTTTTCCCTGGTCATTCAGGCCATGATTAATATGGGGGTAGCAGTGGGGCTTATCCCCATCACAGGATTGCCCCTCCCCATGGTAAGCATGGGTGGGACTTCCCTGATATTCACGGGCATATCCTTGGGTATTATCCTGAGCGTTAGCAGGGGAGATCATGAAGATGCCTTTCTGGGAGAAGAAAAAACGATAAGAAATAGGGTAAACGTAGCGTAAAATTTTGAAAAACAGCACCGAGACATATCGAATCATCATAAGCGGAGGGGGCACTGGAGGCCATATATACCCCGCTATAGCCATTGCTAAAGCCTGGAATGAAAGCTATCCGGAAAGCGAGGTATTATTCGTGGGTGCCGAAAACAAAATGGAAATGCAAAAAGTCCCGGAGGCAGGGTACCCCATTGAAGGCTTGCCGATTGCCGGATTGCAGCGAAGGTTCACCCTTGAAAACCTGAGTTTCCCCTTTAAGCTCTTGGACAGCCTTCAAAAAGCTCGAAAACTCATCAAAAACTTCAAACCACACCTGATAGTGGGTGTAGGAGGATATGCCAGTGGCCCGGTGCTTTTCGCCGCTCAGGCAAAAGGAATACCCACCCTGATCCAGGAGCAAAATAGCTATGCCGGACTGACCAATAAGTTGCTGGCCAAGAAAGCAACTGCCATTTGCGTGGCCTATCCTGAAATGGATCGCTATTTCCCCGCCGGAAAGATCCACTATACAGGAAATCCCGTACGAAAGGATATTTTGAGCCTGGAGGGCAAGAAAGAAAAAGGCTTGCAGCATTTTGGCCTGAATCCGGCAAAACCGGTGATTCTATCTATAGGAGGCAGTCTCGGGGCACGTACCATTAATGACGCGCTCCTGGCGAGTATGGCCAGCTTTGAAGCCAACGGATACCAGGTACTCTGGCAAACGGGCACCTATTATTACGGTAATGTGGTCAAAAAAGTAACGGACTCCGGTTTGAATTCTATTTTCCCCAAGGAATTTATCAAAGAAATGGACCTTGCCTATGCCGCAGCAGACATGGTTATATCCCGATCCGGGGCCCTTTCCGTTTCCGAGTTGAGCCTTGTGGGCAAACCCGTCATCTTTATTCCTTCACCCAATGTGGCCGAGGACCACCAAACCAAAAACGCCATGGCGTTCGTGTCCCAGGGTGCCGCCCTTTTACTTAAAGACAGCGAAGCCGTTCAAAACCTGGAACCGATGGTACATTCCTTGCTACAAAACCCGGAAAAACAGCAGGCCCTGTCGCAGGGCATTAAACTGCTTTCGAAACCAAATGCGGCAAAGGAAATCGTTCACGTAATGGAAACCCTGGTACAATGAACTTAAATAACCTACATAGCGTCTATTTTCTTGGCATCGGAGGGATCGGGATGAGTGCGATCGCCCGCTGGTTTAATCACATCGGGGTACCTGTCTATGGTTATGACAAGACCCCTTCTCCCCTCACAGAAGCACTGGAACGGGAAGGCATGCAAATCAGCTATGCCGATGACAGCAGTCAGATCCCCAACGAATTTAGCTCTTCTACCGAAAACAAACTGGTAATCTGGACCCCTGCCGTTCCTCAGAGTAGCCAACTTTTTCGCTACTTCGAAGGGCAAGCCTATCCCTTGATGAAACGATCTGCTGCACTGGGTCTGATTACCAAATCCATGGAAACGGTAGCTGTTGCAGGCACTCATGGTAAAACCACCACTTCTTCCATGATTGCGCACCTACTCAAGAATGCCGGTAGAAATACGGCTGCTTTCCTGGGAGGCCTCACCCAAAACTACCAGAGCAACCTGATCCTCCACGACGAAGGGAGCAAGGAAGCCCCTCTGGTAGTGGTGGAAGCTGATGAATTCGACCGCTCCTTTTTGCAACTGCACCCAAATGTGAGCATTGTGACGAGTATCGATCCCGATCATTTGGACATATATGGCGATCCGGATCAATTTCTGGACGGATTCTTAGCCTTTATAGGCCTGACAAGCCCGGATGGACACCTGTTTATCCATCATGGAGCCTATGAAAAAATTAAGGGAAAGGATTTTGGAAACGTCGCTGTCAGCACCTACGGCCTGGATGCCGGAACGGTCCGGGCAGAAAATATCCAGGCCGGCACCGTGGCTTTTTCTTTTGATTACCTTTCCGGGGATGACCGGATCGAAGGCCTGAAATTACGGGTACCCGGTTTTCATAACATTGAAAATGCGGTAGCTGCCATAGGGGTTGCCCGGTATTTCGGCCTATCGAAAGAAGCCATTAAAGAAGGGATTGCCACCTACAAAGGGGTAAAAAGAAGGTTTGAATGCATTCATTCAACTGATACCATCACTTACATCGATGATTATGCCCACCATCCGGAGGAGATCAGGTCCTTTTTGACTTCCGTCAAGGCGATGTATCCTTCAAAAAAGCTGACCGCGGTATTTCAGCCGCATTTATTTACCCGAACCAGGGATTTTGCGGCCGGGTTTTCCGAAAGCCTTTCTCTGGCCGATGAGGTCATCCTGCTCGACATTTATCCAGCCAGGGAATTGCCCATTGAAGGCGTGACGGCAGCCATGTTGCTACCTGAAATAAACAGCCCCAAAAAGCAGGTACTTTCAAAAGAAGCCCTTCTGCCCTATCTGAAGCAACAGCCTCCTGAAGTATTGGTAACCATTGGGGCAGGTGATATAGATCGTTTGGTAGAACCAATAGCAAAATGGATAGCAGATGACAAAGCTTAGAGGTAGAAAAATAAAAAAACCCATCCTCCTGATTTTGGTGGGACTGGTACTCTCTGGGTTTATTGCCTTTATAGAGCACAAAGCCGGGTCACATACGATCACGGGATTGGAAATTTACGTGGAAGGGGTAAGTGATGTTTATTTTGTGGACGAAAAAGAGGTAGCCAGCTTGTTAACCAATGCCTTTCCCGGCCTGGAAAAGAAGGCCGCTTTAAGTGAGGTTTCCATTAATGAGATGGAGAAAAAAGTAGAAGCCCATCCCTTTGTCAGAAAAGCGGAGGTGTTCCGGGATTTGAAAGGAGAAATTATGGTAAAAGTGAGTCAGCACGTTCCGATGGCAAGAATTGTGAGGCCCAAGGCTGCCGATGGCTATATCAGCACCAAGGGGAGAATATTGCCCACCTCTGCCAACTATACCAGCAGGGTGCTCATCCTTACCGGGCCAAGGGCTGAGCGTTTATTGAAGCTCGATGATTTGTCGGAGCAGGAATCCAGGTTACTGGCACTCATTCAGTTTATCAGTCAGGACCCTTTTTGGGCCGCTCAGATCAGCTCCCTGGAATTACTGGGGAATGGGGACATCAACCTGCACCAGCAGGTAGGAAAGCAGGTCATTGAATTTGGGGAACCAGAGGATATTAAGCTGAAATTTAGAAAAATAAAAACCTATTATAAGAGAATTCTTCCCGAGAAAGGATGGAATACCTATGATCGGGTAAATGTAAAATATAAGGATCAAATCATTTGTGAATAACTGTTAGCGCTATGGAAAACGAAAAACTCATTGTAGGACTGGATATAGGTACGACGAAAATCTGCGCGATTATCGGACGCAAAAACGAATATGGGAAACTGGAGGTTTTGGGAATGGGAAAGGCGGTATCCGATGGCGTGATTCGAGGCATCGTCACGAATATCGACAAAACCGTCAATGCCATCACCAAAGCGGTCAATGAAGCCTCCGAAATGTCGAATGTTGACATTGGAGAGGTGATTGTGGGCATCGCGGGACAACATATCAGAAGCGCAATTCACCATGGAGTCATCATCCGAAATCCCAAAGATGATGAAATCACCGTAGAGGATGTCCGTCGGCTTGCCAACGATATGGAAAACATCGTCGTTCCTCCCGGAAACAGCATCATTCACGTAATGCCTCAGGACTATACCGTAGACTACGAAGAAGGAATCCGCGATCCGGTAGGAATGTCGGGCGCCAGGCTGGAAGCCGATTTTCACATCATCACTGCCCAATCAGCAGCGATAAACAACATCGATCGCTGTGTCAAACGGGCCAGCCTTCTATCCAAAGCCCTGATCCTGGAGCCTTTGGCCAGTTCCCTTTCCGTGCTCAGTGATTTAGACAAAGAGGCCGGCGTATGCCTGGTAGATATCGGAGGCGGTACCACCGATGTGGCCATCTTTTACGAAAATATCATCCGGCATACGGCAGTCATTCCCTTTGGTGGAAACATCATCACGGCCGATATCAAGGAGGGCTGCATGGTCATGCAACATCAGGCAGAACTGTTGAAAACCAAATTCGGAAAAGCGATCGCTGAAGAAGCCAATCCCAATGAGATTGTATCCATTCCTGGCTTGCGAAACCGGCCGCCAAAGGAGATTTCCGTTAAAAACCTGGCTTCCATTATTCAAGCCCGTATGGAAGAGATCGTTGAAATGGTACAATCTGAGATTGCCACCAGCGGGGTGTACAAAAAACTGGCTGGGGGAATCGTCCTGACCGGTGGCGGATCCCTACTGCACGGCGTTGGTCCTTTATTTGAATACCTGACCGGGCTGGATACACGGATAGGCTATCCCAATGAACATTTGGGCAAATCCAAAATAGAGGACGTAAAAAGCCCCATGTATGCCACCACAGTAGGCTTGGTATTGGCGGGCTTCAAAGCCCTGGATGACCGGGAGGATACTTACCGACTGAAGGAAACCAGCGGCAACATGCCAGCCAGAAAAGGCTACCGATCGGACCAAATGGGAAGGGATATCTTTGGTTCCATTACCAAAAAATTAAAAAACTTCATCACGGATGATATCAGCGATGAAAACGAACATTATTAATTAACCATAGCGCAAACACTCGCCCAAGGCGGAAAAAGCATACATCATGAAAGACTATTCATTTGATATTCAAAAAAATCACCGATCGATCATCAAGGTCATTGGTGTAGGAGGAGGTGGTTCCAACGCCGTAAACCACATGTTCAACCAAGGCATAAAAGATGTGGAATTCGTTGTCGTCAATACGGATTCCCAGGCCCTCAAAAGCAGTCCCGTGCCGCTAAAATTACAAATCGGTGCCCACCTCACAGAGGGGCTGGGAGCCGGTGCCAACCCCGAAAAGGGGAAGAATGCGGCTCTGGAAAGCAAAGAAGAGATTCGTAAATTACTGGAAGACAACACCAAAATGGTCTTCATCACCGCCGGGATGGGCGGAGGTACCGGTACGGGTGCGGCTCCTGTAATTGCAAAAATCGCTAAGGACATGGATATCCTTACGGTGGGCATCGTCACCGCTCCTTTTGTATTTGAGGGAAGGAAAAAAACCTTTTCGGCACAAGCTGGGATCGAAGCCCTTCGGGAAAATTGCGACACCGTACTGGTCATTCTCAACGATAAGCTCCGGGAGATTTACGGCAACCTACCCATCCGTCAGGCTTTTGGCAAAGCCGATAATATCCTGAGTACGGCTGCCAAGTCTATCGCAGAAATCATCACCGAAACCCAGGACGTAAACGTCGATTTTGAAGATGTCAAAACCGTCATGAAAGATGCCGGTGCCGCCGTAATGGGTTCTGCCATGGAGGAAGGGGAAGACCGTGCCATCAAAGCCGCAGAGAAAGCCATCTCTTCTCCTTTGCTCAACAATGTGGATATCAAAGGAGCCGAAAAAATCCTCCTTTCCATTATGTCCGGTGAAGACGAAGAACTTTCCATGGATGAGTTGGTGGAAATCACCGAATACATTCAGGACCGGGCCGGAGACATGGCGGATGTTATTTTCGGCCAGGGTATCGATCCGGATCTGAAAAAAGCCATTCGAGTAACGGTAATTGCCACTGGATTCGAAACCGATTCTTTAGCTGATAAAAATTTCATGCAGCAAAAGAAAAAGGAAGAGGACCTGTCCAAAAAAGTGATCCATTTAGAATCCGGCAAAACGTCGAAAGTAGACGAGGAGGCAAGTGCAGGGCAAAAGGTGAATTTCACCGTCAAACAACCCCCACAGCCCGCGCCGGAAGAAGATGCCACCGAACAGCGGAACCCAACCAATGAATCCAATTCACAGAACTCAGCCCAATCAAAGCCCGCAAATAAAGAACGGGAAGATGAGGCTGAAGAATTTGAATATGTTTCCCGTGAACCTGCTCCGCAACAAAAAAAGGTATTGACCTTATTTGATACTCCCGAAAAAGCGGGAACCAATGAAAGGGCTAACGAAAAAGAGGAAACCAATATCTATCAAAACGACTATTTTGAGCAAATCAAGGAAAAGGCTTTGAAAAGGGCCCATGACCGGTTTGAAAAGTTACGTCAAATGCGTTCGATCAACCAGACTCCGGAAGAGTTTAAGGAAAAACTGGAAGTCCCTGCCTACCAAAGGAAGAACATCAAACTTCACGAGGTACAGCATAGCTCCGAAAGAAGTCTTTCCAAGTTTAACCTTAATGACGACAACGAGATCATTAGCAACAATCGTTTCTTACACGACAACGTTGATTAAGGTTAAAAATCAATCAGCAATCGGGCCTGCTCTTGTAGCAGGCTGATGTATAATTTATTTGAGAGCTGACCTTCGGTCATGTTTTCTTCAATTTTGGCCAATTTGATTTTATTAGCCAGCACATGCATTCCCAGGTAATTGAAAATATCGGTCAGGTGGCTTAGCCCAATGCTGCCACCTCCGATACCTGAGGAAATTCCTACCAAGGCGCATTTCTTAGATCTGAAGCTATTTGGATAGGTCATCCCGTCTATAAAAGACTTCAAAATCCCAGGAAAGGAACCGTTGTATTCCGGAACAATGAAAACATATTTCTGCCCGCTTTTAACTCGGTTATGAATGGTGTTGTACGCTTTGTTTTTGCCATTGTTCTCATAAAGCGCGGTAAACACAAAATCGTCTGGTAATTCGGTTAGGTTAATAATTTCGCTCTCCGCACCATTCTGATTCAGTATGTCCTGGTATAACTCGGCCATTTTCGCCGAAACAGCGTTCTTCCTGTTGGTGCTTACTATAATTTTGATCATATAGTCTTGATTTAAGTTACATAAATACAAACGAGGACCCCATAAAGTTTCCGAATTATTATATTTGGTTGGTAACCGGTTTGCGTTTCCTTCAGTCATTAATTGCTTGTTCCATCCATCATGCGTAAAGAACCAGAAATCACCTATCTCGAAAAAATCACCCATGCGGTGAACTACCTTTCCGCTTTTCTAAACGACAAACCTGAAACCGCTATCATTATTGGGACCGGTCTGGGAAGCCTGGCCAATGATATCGAAATAATAACCGAAATCCCTTATGAGGATATCCCCTATTTTCCGGTTTCTACCGTCACCTCTCACCATGGGAAATTAATTGTCGGTAAATGGGGCACCAAAACCATCCTTGCGATGAAAGGCAGGTTCCATTATTACGAGGGGTATTCCATGAAAGAAGTTACATTTCCCATTCGCATCTTACGAGAACTGGGCATTCTCAATCTTCTTATTTCCAATGCTTCCGGGGGATTGGATCCCATCCAAAAAGTGGGGGATATCCTGCTCATTCGGGATCATATTGATTTATTCCCTGAAAATCCCCTTAGGGGGCCCAACCTGGGGCAATTCGGTGACAGGTTTCCGGATATGAGTCAGGCCTACTTTCCAACGTTTATCGAATGGGCGTTAGAAATTGCCAGGGAAAAAGCCATTCCTATTCACCAAGGGGTGTATGTCGGTGTACAGGGACCCAATCTGGAAACCCCTGCAGAATACCGCTACCTTCGGATCATTGGGGCTGATGCGGTGGGTATGAGTACCGTTCCGGAAGTGCAGGTAGCCGTTCATTCCGGCATGAGGGTTTTTGCCCTGACAGCAATAACCGACCTGGGAACCCCTGGAAATATTAAAAAAATTAAGTTAGAGGATGTGTTACGCGCTGCAGCCAAAGCAGAACCGGCCATGCGCGAAATCATACATGGGATTTTGAATAAACTTTACCCATCCTGATTTCTGAAGGATGGGACAGGAAAATCACCCGGAGATTTGAAGCTCGGCCATACTTGGAACAATTTTTGGTCAAAATTTGGAAAACAAATAACTACTGAAGATATGGAAAAAGTATTGATTATTGGAGCCAATGGCTCGACGGGACGCTTGATAGCAAAAAGGTTGGTCTCTCACCCCAGCTATTCTCCGGTCGCGATGATACGGGATAGCTCCCAACAAGACTATTTTGAAAAAATAGGGGTACAAACCGTTTTGGGAGATTTGGAAAAGGATTTTAGTGAAGCGTTTAAAGGTATTGACAGGGTTATTTTTGCTGCCGGTTCCGGATCGAAAACCGGGAAAGATAAAACCCAGTTGGTGGACAAAATCGGTGCGATCAAAAGCGTAGACCTGGCAACTCAGCAGCAGGTAAAAAAATTCGTAATGTTAAGCTCCAGAGGGGCTGAAAATGCCGAAAAAGCCGATGAGTCCATGCAGCACTACTTGCTGGCAAAAAAAGAAGCGGACGAATATTTGAAATCTTCTTCCCTGCCCTTTGCCATCGTTCGCCCGGGAAAACTAACGAACGGGCCCTACACCGGAAAAATAAAGGTCTCCTCCGTTTTCAATGAAAATGGAGAGATTTCCAGAGAGGATGTGGCTGCGGTTTTGGTACACATGCTGGACCCTGCCATCGACGGCCGCCAAATCTTTGAAATTCTTGGCGGGAAAGTGGATATTCCTGAGGCAATAAAATTGTATCAGAAATCCGGTCAGCCAGTAATTTAATCTTCTTACCATCAAACAGGTAGCCATTTATCAATTTTTTGGTTAAATTTATTCAAACATAAACCCAAACCAAACAGCATGATACATTGGCTCTTCACCCTGGCAGTAATAAGTGCTTTCAATAACGATCCAAATCCCTCCTTTGAACCCCAGGTACTGGACGAACAAGTCGAAATAGGCTATGGCCTGGCCATCGGGGATGTAGATGGAGATGGCAAACCGGATATTTTATTGGCGGATAAAAAGCAATTCGTCTGGTATAGAAACGGAGACTGGAAGCGGTTCGTCATGGTAGACAACCTAACCCAACGGGATAACGTGTGCATTGCGGCCAGAGACATCAATGGAGACGGGCAGGTGGAGGTGGCTGTGGGTGCCCAATGGAACCCCGGCGAAACCAGCGATGAGAGCCAATCCGGATCGGTGCACTACCTGATCCGCCCTGAAGATCCTACCCAAAAGTGGGAGCCAGTGAAACTTCCCCATGAACCAACGGTACACCGGATGCGCTGGATAAAGGCAAAAGACGGCCTGTTCCACTTGATCATGCTGCCCCTTCATGGTCGTGGAAACTCCGGGGGTGAAGGCGCAGGAGTAAAGGTAATCGGCTACGAAATGCAAGATACGAAAGGAAGGGACTGGAGCCATTGGGTAATTGATCAATCCATGCACATCACCCATAACCTCGAGATTGTACCCCATGAAAATCAGGCAGAATCCTTATACATCGGAGGTAAAGAAGGAGTCAAAGCATTTTATTTTTCTAACGATCAATGGGAAATTCATCCCAACGGTGCCTGGTTGGTCAATGATCATGGTTTCGGAGAAATCCGAGTGGGAAAAACGGCTTCGGGAGATCGGTTCCTGACAGGGGTTGAACCCTTTCACGGGCCAACGCTCACTGCCTACCTTCCGAAGGGAAATACTTTCTCCAGAGAAAACCTGAATCGGCAGGTGCTGACCGCTGAGATGAATCAGGGACACGGCCTGGCCACCGGCGATTTATTGGAGCAGGGAAAAGACCAGATTGTCATCGGGTGGAGGGAACCCAACGATTCAGGGGAAATGGGCATAAAGCTCTTTTACGCTTTAGCTGATAATTCCTGGCGAGAACACTGGGTGGATAAAAACGGCATGGCTTGTGAAGATCTGAAAGTAGCCGACCTCAATGGGGATGGAAAACCGGACATCATTGCCTCCGGGAGAGCTACCCGTAACCTTAAAATTTACTGGAATACCAGCAACTGATTGGAAATAATCCTCTACTCTTACCATTCGTTAACCCAACCCTGATGAATAACCTATTAAAAATCTCCCTTTTTCTGTTTGCCCTCTTGGGTTCCGTCTTGCAAAGTTCTTCGCAGAATCTGGCCCCTTTAGCCAAGCAATTTATCGAAAGCCTGGATGCCGATCTCAAAAAGCAAGCCTGTTTTCCCTTTGACCATACCGAACGATTCAATTGGCATTTTGTCCCCAGAGAACGAAAGGGGCCTACTTTTCACGATTTTAATGAGCAACAGAAAGCAGCAGCACTGACGCTGATGCGGGCATCCCTGGGTGAACCGGGAATAGAAAGAACAGAGGCCATTTTTGCGCTTGAAAATATACTTCGGGAGGTAGAAAACCGGCCTCCCAATGACGCCTACCGGGATCCGTTAAATTACCATTTCAGCGTTTTTGGAGATCCTGCAGGTGCAAAGGAATGGGGCTGGCGCCTGGAAGGGCATCATCTTTCGCTTAATTTTTCCTCTGACAGGCATACCATCATCTCTTCGACACCTTCCTTTATGGGCTCCAATCCGGCGTTGGTGCTCTCTGGCCCGGAAAAGAATCGGCAGGTCTTGGCAAACGAAACCCATATGGGATTTGCCATGGTACATGCCCTGAATGAAACGCAAAAAAGCACCGCCATTTTTTCGGAAAAAGTCCCTTATGATATCCTCACATCCAACGATCGCCGGGCCTCTCTTTTGCAGCCTTTGGGCATCGCGTATTCCGCACTAAACTCAGATCAGCAGCAACTATTTCAGGAACTGGTGACGCTTTACCTTTCCAGATTTACACCCGCTTACCAAGGACTGTTACAGGACCGGATCCAAGAGCAAGGCTGGGAGGGTTTCACATTTGCCTGGGCAGGGAGCGAAATCAATGCGGTAGGAGAACCTCATTACTACCGCATTCAGGGAGCGGATTTGCTGATCGAATACGATAACATTCAGAATGATGCCAATCATGTACATACCGTCATTCGGGATCTTCAAAATGACTTTGGGGGCGATTTGTTATTAAGCCACTACCAAAAAAATCACCTCAGGCCATAAGAAGGTGAAACTGGCAAAATGACAGCTGCTGTAAAAATACTCTCAAAGGTCATCTTGCCTGAACATTTATATAACCTGAAATCCGGTTTATTCTTTCTGATATACCCTCACGTAATCCACCTGATAGGTAACTGGAAAGACCGTGGAATCCGGATTCCCCCCATTACTACCTATGGCTAGGTTTAACAATAAGTAATGGGGCTGGTGAAAAGGGTTCGTTCCATCCGGATTTACCGCGGCCGAAACATCGACCTCATTGATCAACGCGTCATCCAGGTAAATTTTCAGGTATTCGGCCGTCCAGTCCAACCTCCAGATATGAAATTTATCAGGCCATTCCGGATCTTGTTTTAAAAGGTCGGATAGTGGAATTTTAGCTTCATCCCAGGCAGCCCGCTTTTCCGGATGGGCCCAGGCTGCATTGGCCAGGATCGTGGGCTCTCCATCTGCCAGGTAATATTCCATCACATCGATTTCTCCGTTTGCCGGCCAGGGTCCTTCCACGCCCAGGGTCCAGATAGCTGGCCAAAGCCCGGAGGCGGTATCAATTTTCGCCCTTACTTCCATAAGTCCATACTGAAAGGAAAACTTTCCCCGGGTATGAATACTGGAAGAGGTGTATTGCGCAAAAGGCCGGTTCTTTTTCCAGTCCCGACTTCCTTCTTCAAAACCGGGATTTCTTACCCGCTCCCTTCTTCCCTCAATAAGCAATAAACCCTTTTCCAAACGAGCATTATCAGGTTGGTACCACTGTAGCTCCTCATTTCGTTCAAAACCATGTTCAAACGACCAAAAGCGGTGATCCGGTACGCTTTCTCCTGTAAAATCATCTGCCCAAACGAGTCGATATCCCGGCTTTTCCGGAGCTTCTGCCCCAATCTGAGCTTTTAGGTCGCCTAGGATAAGAAAAATAGGATAAGAAAAAGTAGTGTGCTACTAATCAATAGGTATTTCATCCGAACATAAGGTTAGACAGGCTGAAAGATAGCCCAAAAATCACCTTTTTTTCTTATAGGGATAGGTAATTTGTTCCCAAAATGTTTTTGGGAATTTTTCCATACCATCAAAGCCTAAGGGGATATCCCTTCCCTCGTGAGGGATGTATGCGGTGCCAAATAAATAATCCCAGATGCTTAAGGTCAGTCCGTAATTCACCCCATAAGACCCTTTTGGAAGGGTTTTGGCATGATGCCAGATGTGCATGATGGGGTTATTTAGCAGGTATTTCAACGGCCCGTAGGTTACTCGGAGGTTGGCATG
This sequence comes from Cyclobacterium salsum, assembly GCF_010119245.1. GTDB lineage: Bacteria > Bacteroidota > Bacteroidia > Cytophagales > Cyclobacteriaceae > Cyclobacterium > Cyclobacterium salsum. Next base: position 382,755 of record NZ_WNKG01000006.1, on the reverse strand, counting down.
ATTAAGATGGCCAATGGCCGTGGTGAAAATATGCACTAAGAAGAAGTCTGTCAAACCAAACCCAATCATGGCCAGCGGAATGTATTGGGCACTTTTATAGAGAATGGTTTCCATCCAGTGAAACCTCAGGTGGGCTGCAAATCCCATTTGCTCTACGGAGTGATGCACTTTGTGAAATTCCCAAAGTGCTGGAACCCGATGCAACATGCGGTGAACGTTCCATTGAATGAAATCAGCCAGGATGAATAACAAGCCAAATTGTGCCCACCTCGGCCAGGAGCTGACCTCAATAGCTACCAGGTTGGTAATCCCAAATAGGCCAAGAAAATCGTTGAAAGCCTCCACGGCCACATTGGAAATGGCATTGTAGGCAATCAACGAAAAAAGGAAAAAGTTGAAAAACATGTAAAAGCCATCCAGCCAGAAATCTTTCCGCAGTGCCGGTTGACTTTTTCTCCAGGGAAAAACCAGCTCCAGCAGCCACACTGCCAGGGAAAGACCTACCAACCACCAGAAATAATTATTCCAGGAAGGATACATGATTTCATCCAGGAGGTAGGTGAAATATCCGTAGTAGGCGTCGGCAATTATTTTAATGTATTTTTCCATTTTTACTGCTATTCATAACAAGGTTTTGTTTTGTCAAGTTTAAAACCTTTCCCTCCGCGGCAGGAAAAACTCCCTTAACCAAACAGAAAGCCCCACGGGAATCCAAGCTTCGCCTAAATAAACTCAAACATGCCAAGAGGAGTTTATTTTTTTGAAAACTTGGCTTTCATTATGCAATGTAAAATTAGCAAGGAAAATTCATTTAATCAGTGACAGGAGTTACAGTAGCCAGGTCGTTACTAAATGCTTTCGCCTGGCACTTTCATTGGGAACAATGGATATAATTTAGTATTATTAACATATATCAGCAGTAAATAAGTTTTCATGTATTTCAGCACAGACACCGCGACGACCCCAATACCTAAAATTCCAGAAGGAGACTTAAAGGATAAATGGAGTAATTTCAAAACCCATGCACGTTTGGTAAGCCCCAATAACCGGAAAAACTACCGGATTCTGGTAGTTGGAACGGGGCTTTCCGGAGCTTCGGCAGCCGCTTCGCTGGCGGAACTTGGTTACCAGGTAACTACTTTTTGTTTTCAGGACTCCCCCAGAAGAGCCCATTCGGTAGCAGCCCAGGGTGGTGTAAATGCCATGAAAAATTACAAAAACGACGGCGACAGTGTGTTCAGGATGTTTTATGACACCTTGAAAGGCGGAGATTTTCGATCCCGGGAAGCAAATGTCTATCGCCTGGCCGAATGCTCTGCCTCGCTCATTGACCAGGCAGTAGCACAGGGAGTGCCCTTTGCCAGGGAATACAGTGGGTATCTCAGCAACCGATCCTTTGGGGGGGTGCAGGTAAGCCGGACATTTTACGCCAGAGGGCAGACCGGGCAGCAACTACTCCTGGGTGCCTATCAGGCCATGATGCGTCAGGTTCATTTGGGCAGGGTTACTTGTTACAGTCGGCACGAGATGTTGGATTTGGTGACAGAAAATGGGGTAGCCAAAGGAATTTTGGTGCGAAACCTGGATACGGGGGAGATCAGCCGGCATGCGGCCCATGCAGTCGTGTTGGCCACCGGCGGTTTTGGGAAAATTTACTATTTGTCTACGCTGGCCATGGGTTGCAATGGATCGGCCATTTGGCGTGCTCATAAGAAAGGAGCATGGGCTTCCTGCCCTAGTTGGACCCAAATCCATCCAACCTGCCTGCCTCAATCCGGAAACCATCAGTCCAAGCTCACGCTCATGTCCGAATCCCTCCGAAACGATGGGAGGATTTGGACCCCGCGGGTTAAAAATGAAGATCGAAAACCCCTGGATATTCCCGAAGAAGACCGGGATTACTACCTGGAGCGAAGATATCCTTCTTTCGGAAACCTGGCACCGCGAGATATTGCATCCAGGGCTGCCAAGGAGCGCATTGATTCCGGTCATGGCGTGGGGCCGTTAAAAAATGCCGTTTTCCTGGATTTCAAGGATGCCATTGCCAATCAGGGAAAAGAGACGATCGTAAAAAAATACGGTAACCTTTTCAGCATGTACGAAAAAATAACCGGTATAAATGCCTACGAGCAGCCCATGATGATTTCGCCTGCGGCCCATTTTTCCATGGGAGGTCTTTGGGTAGACTATGAGCTCAGTTCCAGCATTTCCGGTTTGTATGTTATCGGAGAAGCTAACTTTTCAGACCACGGAGCCAATCGTCTTGGCGCTAATTCCCTGCTTCAGGCTTGCGTGGATGGTTACTACATTTTACCACAAACCCTGCCCCATTACCTGGCACAGCTAGTAAAAAGTGAAAAACCGGAAACGAATACCCCTGCCTTCGAAGAAAGTGAAAACAAGGTGAGAAAGCAACTCAGTGAATTATGTCAAATAAACGGCAGCAAAACAGTGGATCACTTTCACCGGGAACTGGGGAAAATTCTCTACGACAAATGCGGGCTTTCCCGGACCGAAAAGGGCCTTACGGCCGCAATCGAAGCCATCCGCAGCCTTAGGCAGGAATTTTACCAGAATTTAAAAATTCCTCCAAACGAAAACGGCATCAACGAGGAACTGGAAAAAGCCGGACGGGTGGCTGATTACCTGGAAATTGGAGAATTAATGTGTATTGATGCATTGAGCAGGCAAGAATCCTGTGGGGCCCATTTCAGGGAAGAGTTCCAGACCCCGGATGGGGAAGCAAAACGAAATGACCGGGAATATGCCTTTATATCCTGCTGGAAACCTGGGAATCCAAATCCGGTCCTTATCAAAGAACCGCTACATTTTGAGTTTACAGAACCCACTGAAAGAAGCTACAAATAATGAAGTTTAAATTAAAAATCTGGAGACAGGAAAGCACATCCGCCAAGGGGAAATTAGTCGATTATGAGGTAAAAGACATCTCAGCAGACACTTCCTTTCTGGAAATGTTGGATCAATTAAACGAAACGTTAATTCTCAGAGGAGAAAATCCGGTTTCTTTTGATTATGATTGCCGGGAAGGAATCTGCGGGCAATGCTGCCTATTTATTAACGGAAGAGCGCACGGACCCCTGGATCAAACCAGCACCTGCCAATTGCACATGCGTTCCTTCAAAGACGGGCAAACTATCTACGTAGAGCCTTTCCGCGCATCCGCATTTCCTATTAAAAAAGACCTTCGTATCGACCGGCAGGCACTGGACAAAATCATTGCCTCCGGCGGATACATTTCGGTATCAACCGGCCAAGCCCCGGAAGCGAATCAAACCCGCATCAGCAGTGAGGAGGTGGAAAGTGCCTTTGATGCAGCTTCCTGCATTGGATGTGGTGCTTGTGTCGCCTCCTGCAAAAATGGAAGTGCCGCCCTGTTCACCGCTGCGAAAATCAGCCACTTGTTTCAATTGCCTCAGGGGAAAATAGAGCACAAAAAAAGGACCCAAAACATGGTAAAAGCCATGGACCAGCTAGGCTTTGGTGCCTGTAGCAATACCGGTGCCTGTGAAGTAGAGTGCCCCCAAGGAATCTCTATTCGCCACATTGCCCTGATGAACAAGGAATATTGGAAATAACCAGGAAAAAATGAATCTGGCAGCAATAGATATTGGCACCAACAGCATCCACATGATCATCGTGAAGTTGCAACCCGAAAGTCGTTTTGATATTTTAATGCAGGAAAAAAGCATGGTCAAATTGGGAGCAGGCGTTTTTGCAAATAACGAACTGAGCCCTGAAGCCCTGGATACCGGCGTGGAAACCATCAAAAGGTACGTGCAACTGGCTGATCAATACGGCGTGGATGATATCATTGTAAACGCAACCAGTGCCAGCCGTGAGGCCAAAAACGGCAGGGAATTTCTAGACAGACTAATCCACGAGGCCGGTATTTCTCCCAGGTTGATCTCAGGAAAGGAGGAGTCACGCCTGATCTTTAAGGCCGTTAAAAAAGCGGTCTCCATCAAAAAAGAAAAAGTACTGGTACTGGATATCGGGGGAGGGAGTACGGAAGCTGTCGTGGGTGATGAAAATCAGGTGTATTTTGGAAACTCCATGAAACTAGGAGTGCTCCGTTTGCTAGACAGGGTGGGACATCAGGATCCCTTGTCTAAAAAAGAGCAACAGGCATTGAACCTTCACATACGGCAGGCCGCTTCAAAAATAATGGAAAAAGCGCTGGAAATCGGTTTTGATAAAGTCGTGGGCACCTCCGGCACCATCCGATCGCTGGCAGAAGCCTGCCTGGAAAAAAGCCAGAATCCTTCGCCGGAAAGTGTCAACGCAGAAGAAATCCACCTAAATGACCTGATCAAACTCCGGGATAAATTATCGACCGCCAGCCCGGAAGCCCGTGCCGCCATTCCAGGCATCAGTTCCAATCGGGCAGATGCGATTCACCTGGGAGCGATTTTGCTGGTAGCATTGCTCGAACTGGCAAAAACCGATAAAATCACCATTTCAGATGCTTCCCTTCGGGAAGGTATGATCCTGCAATACATCGAAAAACACAGGCTGCAAATTGGCGATGAAAACCAGGGAAAAAACCTGAAAGAAAAAAGCTGCTTCTGGCTAGCCAATCGCTATGAAACGGAGCTGGATGCCAAAAAACACATTTCCGGTTTGGCCCTACAGCTCTTTGACCAGCTCAAACACCTGCATCAGGCTGGGGATATGGAACGGAGTCTTCTCTACCATGCCTCTCTTATTTTTGATGTGGGACTTTATGTTAAATTCCAGGATTACCACAAACATTCCCGATACCTGATCAACAACAGTCAACTCCGGGGCTTTACGAACGAAGAAGTACTGCTTTTGGGCCATTTAGCAAGATACCATCGGAAAAAAGGACCCAAAAAGAAACACAAAAAGTTTAAAAAACTAACCTCTTCACACCGTAAACAAGTCAAGCTACTGGCTGGTATATTAAGGATTGCGATAGGACTGGATAAGACCAAAAACCAATGGGTGCAAAACGTCTATTGCCTTCCGGAAGCCTCCAAAATCCAGATACAGGTTTTTGCAGAAGAAAATATTGCCCTCGAACTATGGGAAGCCCGGCGGTTTTCGGATACCCTGAGCAGCTATCTGAAAAAGGATATTGAACTGGTAGCTGGCTGACGGCATTGCTGCTTGTGATAAAGATCACTTATTTTTAAAGGGATTTGAGTCAAATTTGTAGCTCTTAGATACTATTGCACAAAAAAATGCAATTCCAGTAATAGAAGTATACAAAAGAAGACTCCAATGGAAATAAAAAAATATTTACCCTTTTTGCAATGGCTTCCTCATTACGATAAAACGTATTTTAAGGGGGATTTATCTGCCGGCATCACAGTTGGAATTATGCTAATCCCGCAAGGCATGGCTTACGCCATGCTGGCTGGCCTGGAACCTATTCATGGCTTGTACGCGGTTACCATTCCGCTGCTATTATACGCTATTTTTGGCAGTTCCCGCCAACTGGCAGTAGGACCTGTAGCCATGGTCTCCCTGTTGACTGCTGCGGGCATCAGCAGCCTGGGCCCCGCATCTCCGGCCGAATATTTATTGTATGCGCTGACACTGGCCTTTTTAGTGGGATTAGTTCAGTTTTCCATGGGAGCACTTAGGCTGGGGTTTGTTGTCAATTTTCTTTCCCACCCCGTTATCAACGGCTTTACCTCAGCAGCAGCGATTATCATTGGACTAAGCCAAATAAAGCACCTCTTTAAAATTAACCTTCCCAACAGTGAACACATTCAGGAGATGCTACTGGCTATTTACCAAAATATAGGAGACATTCATTGGCTCACCTTTGGTATTGGAATGCTGGGAATTGTGATTATCAAGTTTGGAAAAAAAATTCATCCGTCCCTTCCCGCTCCATTAATCGCAGTGGTAATAGGGATTCTGTTGGTTTGGGGATTTGGATTAACACAAAGCGGTGTGAAAATCGTGGGAGATGTTCCCAGTGGTTTACCTGGCTTTTCCTTGCCCTCCTTTGATATCAATGGCTGGTCTACCCTGCTCCCCATAGCACTCACCATCTCCCTGGTTGGCTTTGCGGAAAGTTTTGCCGTGGCAAAAACCATTCAGGCAAAACACAAAAATTACCGGCTGGATGCCAATCAGGAGCTAATGGCTTTGGGAGTGGCCAATTTTGGTGCTTCCTTCTTCCAGGGATATCCCGTTACCGGTGGTTTTTCCAGAACGGCCGTGAACAACCAGGCGGGCGCAAAAACGACCATGGCTTCCGTGATCAGTGCCTTGCTGATCCTATTGACACTGTTGTTTTTTACCGGTTTATTTTATTACCTCCCCAGTGCCATTTTAGCGGCAGTGGTGTTAGTAGCTGTAGCAGGTCTAATCGACCTCAAAGAACCTGTCAACCTCTGGAAAAAAGATAAAACGGATTTTGCCATGCTAATCGCTACCTTTCTGATTACCCTTACGATGGGTATTGAGACGGGCATTATTGCGGGCATGGTGCTTTCCCTTTTGGTAGTCATTTACCGAGCCTCCCGGCCTCATATGGCCCAATTAGGCCGCGTACCCGGCACCAAGATTTATCGGAATATCAGGAGGTTTTCTGACCTGGAGATTAACCATAACCTGCTGATTGTTCGAATCGATGGCCCCATTTATTTTGCTAACGTTGAATATATTCGAGACAAAATGGGTCAATGGCTTATCGAAAGAAATCAACAAACCAAAATGATCATATTCAACATGGAAAGTGTCACCAGCATGGACAGTACCGGAGCGCATGCGCTTTATGAATGGATACAAGATTGGCGGGCCGAAAAAATAGATGTGTGTATCACCGGAACGAAAGGCCCCATTCGGGACGTGCTGAACAAATGGAACCTCATTGAATGCGTTGGCGCAGACCATATGTTTATAGACGACCATTCGGCTACGTCCTATTTTGAAAAAACGCTGGACAGCAAAAACCGAGAACACCTGGCTCCCTATGCCTTACAAAGTAATATTAATAAGAAGTGAGATTGGGTATATAGTATTTGGTGGTGACAGTTTGACCGATAACAAAATAAATCCCGATGGAAACTCCACCGGGATTTATTTTTCTTGGGTTAACAAGGACAATTATAAGGTATTATACATTCTCTAAAATAACGGTCCTTATCGTTAAACCAAAAGCTTTTTTTAGTAGGATTTTTATATCATTCGGGATTAACTCCCAGCCTGAATCACACCGCAAGCAACTCTGGCCCCTGCGGCTCCGGAAGGTTGAGATGTAAAGTCATCGGCATCGGCATGGATAATAACCGCTTTATTTACGATGTCCGAACCGGAACCATCACCGATGGTCCAGCCCTCCACTTCCATTTCAAGCGTACCGACACCATCGTCTCCGACTACCATATTGTCAATATCTCCACTATGGTATCCATCTTCACCTCTTTTGCCGTGAGGATCTCCCGTAGGATTCCAGTGCCCTCCGGCAGAAGTAGCATCCGCTGCACTGCAATCGCCATTCTCATGAAGGTGCAGGGCATGTTCTCCTGGACTCAGGTTTTCCACATCCATTACGAGACGAACCTTGCCATTTTCCAGGCTCGTAAAGGTGGCGGTACCGGTGACATTGCTACCACTGGCCCCAGACAGGATGGCGACGGCGGATTTGGTCTCCATCTCAGTAGCCATCATATCCCCCCTACCCATTTCGTCTTCCATAGTTGTTTCTTCTCCGGAATTATTGTTCCCTGAGCCACAGGCAAAGGCAAAACTGGCAATTCCTATAACGAATAAATAATTTACGCTTTTCATCATGATCCTTTTATTTTAATTAATTAATGGACAAGGTTAAATACAGAAAAAAATGTGCCAATTGTTACTATAACCAAATTTACTTAAAATTGATTGAGGTGGCGGCTTGAAATTTTCAATGCTCGGCTCAGATAAAAGGAATCAATAGCCAAATTGAAGTAGTTCACTACATGGCATTCAACCTGATAAACGAAAAATCATGCATTCATACTTAATGATTTTTTAATATACCTTCGAATACGTTGATTTTTTTATTCTCTACCTTCAGAATCAATTTATTGTTGCTTATGAAAAAAAGGGTATACTGGCTAATACTCGCTTCTTTTGTTATTCACTTTAGCAATATCGGAGGATATAGTATATACGCACTGGATGAGGCAAAAAATGCCACGGCAGCCATTGAAATGTGGCAATCTAACGAATGGATTTTGCCCACCTTCAATTCGGAACCCAGGTATGACAAACCACCATTACATTACTATGCCTTTGCCCTGGCCTACTCTTGGTTTGGCATCAGTCCTTTCGCCGCCAGATTTTTTCCCGCTTTACTTGGTTTTTGCTGCATTTGGCTGGTTTATGGTTTTACCAACATTGCGTTGAACAAAAATTCAGCATTTTGGGCTGCATTTGTTCTATGTTGCACCCCCCATTGGGTGATTCAATTCCACATGGCCGTGCCCGACGCTTTCTTGATATTTTTTTTAACCTGCTCTTTACTTAGTTTTTACACCTATTTGGCCAGGGAAACGAAACCGATTCACCTAATTCTACTGGCTTACGCCTCCCTGGGTCTGGCCGTTTTGAGCAAAGGACCGGTAGCCATGGTACTCACAGCCGGGATTTTATTGTGCTACCTCGTGGTAAGCAAGATTAGGCAATGGAAGCACTTACTGACTATCCTTTATCTTCCAGGCATTGTGCTCTTTCTTACGATAGCATTGCCCTGGTATGTGCTCGTTTCCCTCCAATCAGATGGGCTGTGGATTTCGGAATTTTTTATAAAGCATAATTTGAGCCGGTTTTCCGCTCCCATGGAAGGACATGGAGGAGGTCCATGGGTTACGTTTGGATACGTTATCGGTGGCACGATCCCGTTTTCAGCTCTATTATTTTTTAGAGTCAGAAGACTTAATGCCCTTTTTAAACCAAAAAACGATTTTCTTCTTTTTGCTGCCGTCTCTGTGGGAGTAATAGTGGCTTTCTTTGCCTTTTCAGGAACCAAACTTCCCAATTATACCGTTCCTGCGTATCCTTTCCTCGCCATTCTTTCAGGTTATAGTATACATCGAATGACCCAATCAACTAACCTAAGACCTATTAAAACGTTTGGCTATATCTCTGCGATCCTTCTGGCGTTGATCTCCATACTTCCTTATTTTATTTTTCAATCCAAGCAGGACCTTAATACCTACACGGAACCGGCTGTTTGCCTATTGATCGCTGGCATTGTATCCCTATGCCTCCTGATAGGGATGCTATTTCGAAAAAACCAGGGTTCTGATACGATAATCGCTGCAGGCATGGGATTTTATCTGTTTTCAGTTGCTTTTCTATACTTCACCGTTCCGGCACTCGACCGATTTAATCCGGTTTTAAACGCAGATATTCAGGCCTTGCGTCAAAATAAAACCTACTATTTTAAAATATACAATCCCGCCTTTTCCTTTTACTTGCAGAAGGAAATTGAAAACATTGAAAACATAACATCAATCCCCGGAAAAGGCTTTGTCATCACCCGGGAAAAGCACCTACAGGAATTTGACCGCATGGATATTCCGTTTACCGTCATGCACAAACAGAAGGATCTTTTTGAGAATCCGGTAACGGTGGTCTTACAGATTAACCCTTAGAATTAAAATTTTTCCACTTCGGCGCTGGAGGCAGCGATAGATTTGGAATTTTAATTACCAGGCGCTTGTCCCACCAAATTTGATAGGGAAAAGAATAAAGCAGGTAGTAAGCCGCCAAAGCTGAAAAAATCCCAACCATTGAACCGACGTATACATCCCAAATAAAATGTTGAAGTAGGTAAACGCGGCTGAAAGCGACCAGGATGGCCAGGGCCAAATAAAACATTTGCCACCGCTGTTTGATAGGTCGAATGATCAACAACAGGGCGACATATAAAAAAATACTGGCGGTATGACCTGAGGGGAAGGAATGGTAAAGCGCATTGGTCACTCCCTCAAATCGATGGAGGTCCTCCCCGTCAAAAAAAGCCAATGGTCTTGGACTATCTGGAAACCAAATTTTTTTTCCTAAATGAACCAAAATCGCATGAAGCAGAAAACCTATTCCCAGCATCAAGGCATCTGCATACCGGGATAAAAGCAACACCATCACAAGAAACAAGGCTACCAAACCATCTCCCAAATTCGTCAGGATTTTAAAAAACTGATCCAAAAACGGGGTTCGCTGGCCATTGATCCATAATTCCCAATATCCCTTTTCATGCGCTGCCAAAAAAAAAGGTAAAATAAGAAGTAATAACAGATAGCAAATCAAACAGACAGAAGAAGACGAAAGACCGCTTCTCTTCGAAAATCCAATTTTCATGATTTTAAGAATAAATTACAATATTTAAATCGCTGAAAATTAGGTAATTATTTATCCGGGTGGGTTAGGGCAAAATAATCAAATCGTTAAAATTGACTCGTGTTTCTAGTGCCAGAGCGATGGCATTTTAAAGATAAAATAATAAGCATTTTTTGTATTTCTAAGAAAAAAATAGGCATGCAAATCAGATCAAATCATCTTTCGATTACCGGAATTAGATACGTTTATTTCTTTAGCATCTTTCCGTAATTGAATGCAATTTCTTTATTTTTAGGTCCTGACAAATCAAGTTACAACCGCTCCTTTCCCCTTAAAAAATGAAAATTGACTATAAAAACCCACAGATCCCACCCGGAATCAAGACAGTAAAAGTACCTTTGGTTCAGGCTACCGAAACCTCGTTGAAAGGTTTTGGACAGCTGGTAAGCAAAGAGGAATACCAGCACTTCCCGATAGAAATTGTCCGCTGGCCTGCTTCTGGCTGGAGGAAAATAGACGAGGGTACCGGAGACGAGGCCGGAACCGTTTCAGGTGACTTCGAATTTTACTGGGAGGGTGATTTTTTCAAAGGGAAAAACCATGCCGTAGGTTCGGAGTACTTATTCGGTTGGAGTAAGTTACCGGAAATGGCAGACGCAGCCTCCACCGAAAAACCAAAAGAAGTATTGCTGTGGCATGCCAACTACCACCCTGACGGCGGGCAGTTGTTTTTCCCGCTTGATGGCAAACCGTTTATAACCGCACTGGCCCTACCTGGGGACGGGGCCAGGCCGGAGGATTTTGTAGCCTTTAGGGTGACCGGAGGAATGGGCCTGTATATTCACCCAAATGTATGGCACGAAGCCATTGTGCCCCTGGAAAAGAAAGCTGTATTCTATGACGAACAGGGGGCGATCCATGCCCGGGTAAGCATCCACTTCCCGAATGAATTCGGAGTCCTGTTACGCGTCCCCTTTGAATAACTTCCCCAGCCAAAAAGAAGTGGAACAGCAGCAGTTACACTAGAAAGAGCTCCGGGAAGCTTCTGAAAACTAATCAAATATTACTTTACTAAAACTTATTTAGTATCTGAAATTTATTATTTGATGCGTTTTTGTCAAGTAAAAGTCCTAATTCGGCATCATTTTTGGACAAATTAATATAAAGTAAACGAATAAAATTTCACCAAAATAAACCCATCATGTTTGAGAATTATTATGTAAACACGAACGCCCAACCGAATGGGGACCATGAGGTACATGTGGAAAGTTGCGATCACCTACCGGAATCGCAAAACAGAAAAGAATTGGGTAGATTTACCAGGTGCCAGGATGCTGTAAAAACCGCAAAAGAAACCTACCAACATTCCAATGGCTGCTTCTACTGTTGCCCTGCCTGCCATACCAGTTAAATACTGCACTTATCTACCGAATTTTTTTAGCTAATACCCTTTCGCAAAGACGGGGAAATTCATACCGATTAGCTGGAGGTATGCCCCGATAGCTACCCAGGGAGAATAGAAAGAATTGAGGAACCCTAAACCGGAGCCCTCCGATTTTCACCAACTTTCCTGGCATTCTACAAAAAAAATACCGCCCACCTGTCCCCCTTCTTAGCGGGCAGATGAGCGGCAACAACCGAAATATAAAACCGTTCAAAAAGTCAAGCCAAGGCTTCCTGACTTGTAACTCTGGAAGCTTTCCAAAGCAGATAAACAAATCCCGCTTGGGGAACCAACACCAACATAACCTGCGGAACCAAGGCTCCCGAACCCCAGGTCAAATCTAGGTTGAACATACTGGAAACCGCTAAGATTAGGGAAACCGAAACCAGCGCAAACAGATTGGCCAACATTAATTTTGTTTGATTTTTCATAGTAAAAAGAATTAAAAATTAAACCCTAAATACAGGCTATTTTCACTGCTAAAAGCCTATTTCATTGCTAAGGTCGGTTATAAAAACCGAATCACCAAACCCACAAATATGATGAAAAACAGGTATTTAGCCCCATTTTCATTACAAAAAATAAATAATGTAAATCGATTTAGGTAAACTGCATTTCACTTCAAAAAAAATTAAATAAAATAAAATCATTTTTTTTCTGCTTACGATTAAAAGCGAAAATTTCTCCAAAAAAGCCACTGACATCTACCAAGAAAAGCTTCCAGCCGAAACGGTGTCAAATCCTAAAATATATTGGAAATTGAAATTATATTCCGCATATTTACTGATTAGTGAATTCAATATGTAATTTTTAAAATTATATAGAATTTTATACCGTTAAAAATGGTTTTGGTCAGGAAAATAATGCTTTTGGTAGTTATGATTTTGGGGTTTTCCATCCTTGGATTCTCCCAAAACCAAAGCGAGCTTCTGGACCTGAGAGATTGCGAGAAAAGTTGCAGCTCCAGCAATTACACTGTCGAATCCGTGTACCTGAGTGATTCCAGTGGAACTCCGATCACCAATTCCCTGCTCACCTGTACTCCCGGAACGGAACAAACTACTTACATATCCTTCACCTACACCACCAGTTCTACTAGTGATGCACATAATGGGCGCTTGTTTGCCGACCTGCTGGTGGGGGATTCCACCCTCTTTTTAAATTATTATTTTGGAACGATCCCTTCCGCTAAAACCACTGCCGACACCCTAACCCTTGCTGCATTCCCCCTGACCTGGACATGTGGGGAAGTAGTTACCCTTCGAAACCCACTTTTGGCATGGACCACCAGTGCCTCCGCTGACCTTTCCGAATCCTACATCTGCAACGATTATCCTACTGCCCAGTGCCAGAATACCGTGGATATCGTGGTGGATGCTCCTTTAGCGGTGCAATTTGAATACAGTGCTGCCTGTCCGGTAAGTGGCAGCTCTGAGGTTACCTTTACCAGTACCACTAATGGAGGCCGAGAAGCCTACCAGTATAGCTGGACCTTTACCAATGCCAGCAGCAGTACTTCCAGCGCTGCCGATCCTGTCGTTCAGTTTACTTCCCCGGGCACTGCCGAACTGACTGTTACCGATGCCAATGGGACTCAAAACACCTTCAGCTCGGTGGTGGACGTTCCGGTAACCACCAGTCTGACGGGTACGGTCACCGACCATACCGATGATGAGAATCCTGATGGAGCCATCGATATAGAGATGCTTAGCACGGGAAACTATACTTTCTCGTGGACCGGACCCAATGGATTTAGCAGCAGCCAGCAAGACATCAGTAACCTGATTGCAGGTGATTACTCCCTCCTCGTCGCCGATGAATTCGGTTGTACCAGCACCTGGGATTTCGAGGTACTGTATTTTGGAGCCTTGCCCATTACCTGGGGAAAGGTAGAAGCACTGGTCCAATCTGATGCCTCCACCGTCAGCTTACAATGGTCGACGTTAATGGAAAGGGAATCCAGTCACTTTGAAATCCAGCGATCCATTGGGGATGTAGCCAATTTCGAAACCCTGGGAAAAGTTACCAGTAAAGGAAATAGCAACAAACTAACTTCTTACTACTTTGACGACCTGCTAATAGCCGACTATGCGTACCAGCGGGCTTATTACCGAATTTGCCAGTACAATATGGATGGATCCTTTGAATATAGCCAAACCGTAGCGGCACTACTACCTCAAGCCCCAAAAGGAAAAACAGACTGGGCCGTATACCCAAACCCTACACGTGGAAAGCCTTTGTATCTGAATTACTTTGGAACGGATTTACCTCTGAAAACTCCCCTCCGGATAGAAATCATCGGGCCCGCCACCTCTCTTGTTGTGGAAACAGAATGGAACAGGGTTCCATTACTATTGGATCAATGGGTACAGCGTCTCCCGCGAGGCTTGCTAATAGTAGAAGTCCGGTATGCTGCTACCATCCAACGGCTAAAATTGATCCGTGAATAAATGCTATCGCATCTGATGCACTTCGGTTCAATTTTTTATTTTCCCGGTTTCTTTCCCCATATTTGCTGTTATTTTTGTGTCTTGGAAAGCGAAGCATGGTATATAAGATTAAGGAACTAGATAACGGAATCAGAATAGTACACCAGGAAGTAAACAGCACCCGATTGGTGCATTGCGGGTTTATTCTGGATATCGGCAGCAGGGATGAAAATAAAGAACAGGAAGGGTTGGCCCATTTTTGGGAGCACATGGCTTTTAAAGGCACGAAAAAAAGGAAAGCTTTTCATATCATCAATCGGCTGGATTCGGTAGGAGGCGAGTTGAATGCCTATACCACTAAAGAAAAAATCTGTTTTTACGCCTCGGTATTGCGGCAGCATTGGACAAAGGCGGCAGAACTACTTTGTGACATCACTTTTAACAGCACCTTCCCAGCAAGACAAATCGATAAAGAAAGGCAGGTAATCCTGGAGGAAATGGCCATGTACAGGGACGCTCCGGATGATGCCATACAGGATGAATTTGATAAGTTACTTTTCCCGAACCACTCCCTGGGATACAATATTCTGGGAACCGAAAATACCGTCGGTCAATTCAGCCAGGAGGACTTCCTGAATTTTGTTGGCCAGCACCTGGACAGTTCCCGGATCGTCTGCTCTGTAGTGGGGAACATTAGCTTCCAAAAAGCCCTTCGTACGCTGGAACCGCTGCTAAGCAGCATACCGCCTACGAAAAGTTTTGCAAAAAGACGGCCCGTCCATGGCTACGCACCGGCGACAGGCATTCACTACAAGGAGATTTCCCAAACACATTGTGCTTTGGGGAAACCCGCTTTGTCTACATTTGATGAAAGGCGGTTTAAACTGTATTTGCTCAACAACATTTTGGGAGGCCCCAGTATGAATTCCCGGCTCAACATGGCATTGCGGGAAAAACACGGCCTGGCCTACAGCATTGAGTCTGTTTACCAGGCTTTTACCGATACCGGATTTATTGGCATTTACTATGGCACTGAAGAAAAAGCAGCCGCAAAAGCCAGAAAAATTGTCTTACGAGAGATTCAAAAGATTCGGGAGAAAAAACTGGGGACCATGCAACTGCATATGGGAAAAGAACAGACTATTGGACAGATGGCCATGGCTGAGGAGAATTACTCCGGCCTGATGCTGGTATACGGCAAGAACCTGCTTGACAAGGGGAAAATTGAATCCCTGGAAGAAATTTTTAAGAAAATCAGATCCTGTACTGCGGAGGAATTGCAGGATTTGGCCAACGAAGTGTATGATGTGGACCAATTCAGTTTTCTAACCTATTTACCTAAACCGATATGATAAGCGATGATTTATGGGAATATTGTGAAGCCTACAGCAGCCCGGAAGATGAATTACTTGCGCATATTGCCCGTCAGACTCACCTCAAGGTACTGAAACCGCGTATGCTATCCGGGCCACTGCAGGGTAAATTTTTAGAAATGCTGGTCAAAATGAGTGGTGCCAGTAAGGTTCTGGAAATCGGAACATTTACCGGCTATGCCACCATCTGCATGGCCCGTGGGCTCTCCGAAAAAGGGACGATTGTCACCTTGGATATCAATCGGGAACTCGAACCCATGGTCCGTGAATTTTTCTCGAAGTCGGGATTGGAAAACAAAATTGACTATCGATTGGGAAATGCCCTGGAACTGCTAGCCAAAACCGAGGAGACCTTCGATTTTGTATTTATCGATGCAGACAAACAAAACTATACCAATTACTACGATTTGGTCGTTGAAAGACTGGAACCGGGAGGCTTGATTGCAGCCGACAATATTCTTTGGTCGGGGAAAGTCCTTGCCAGGAACCGGAAAAAGCTTGATAAAGACACGGCTGCCATCATGGCATTCAATCAAAAGGTACTGGAAGATTCGCGTGTAGAAAATGTCGTATTACCCATTCGGGATGGCATCATGCTGGCAAGAAAGCATCCGTAACACCATGAAAATAACTTTTTTATTTGGTTTCCTCTTTACCGTTTTAAGCCTCTCGATGGCAGTGGGACAGGTGCCGCAGGTACCTAAAACCATCTACTTTGCAGGTATGACGCTACGGCTAAATAGTGCCGTTCAGAACGAGATTCAGGCAGAAGTAAATGCACAATACCGAAGCCCTTCTCATTTTCAAACGAAGCTGGACCGGGTCAATCTCTACCTGCCCATAGTCGAGCGGGTTTTGCACGAAGAAGGGGTGCCAACTGACTTCAAATACCTGGTCATCCAGGAAAGTAGCCTGATTTCAGATGCGGTCTCTACTTCCAACGCCGTTGGTTTCTGGCAATTCAAACAAGGAACCGCCGAAGAAGTATCGCTTCGCGTAGACCGGGAAATAGACGAGCGAAAAAACATTATATCCTCCACCAGGGGGGCTGCCACTTACCTAAAAAAGCACCAGAAATACCTGGACAACTGGGCCATCACACTCGTATCCTACCAAATGGGTCTGGGCGGTGCCAATAATTACTACAAGGGGCGCTATAAAGGGCAGCGCGAAATGGACCTGGACCGAAAAACCTACTGGTACCTAAAAAAATTCCTGGCCCATAAAATAGCCTATGAAGGCCAGATGGGCAAGACCGTCAGCAACGGTGATTATTTGCACGAATACCCGGTCAAGGGACCTACCGATTTAAAGGCAGTCGCAAGAAACCTCGGGCTGAGTGAGAGTCATCTCAGGAATTACAACAAATGGGCCATCCGAGGAAAAATTCCCGGAGATCGTACCTATGTGGTTACCTACATTCTGAGCGGAATTGTTCCGGAAAGACCAGTACTGGCCAGCAACCCACCGGTAGCTGCCGCTGATGGATTGATGCCGTTGCGAAAAAATGCTCAGGGATTCCCCAGGGTAACCGGCAATACAGCAAATGCCAGGCAGCCCAAAGAAATTAAAATCAATGGCATCAGGGGGATTTTATCAAATAGCGACAGCCAAAGCCAGCTTGCCTCCCAGGCTGGAATAAGCGAAAGAAAACTGAGACGTTCCAATGATTTAAAACCATCGGATCCGGTAACGGAAGGCAGGTACTACTATACCCGAAGGAAAAAGAGCAAAGGCGAACCGGACGAACATATTGTGCAGGTAGGCGAAACGCTTTGGGGGATATCTCAGCTGTATGGAATCCGACTTCACTCCCTTATGGCAAAGAACCGGGTCTACCGGGATGAGCAACTTTTGCCCGGAATGGTGCTGCGCCTGCGGAAGTATTACAAAAGAAATGAATCGATTGCCAGGGTGAAATTAACTCCCCCAAAACGACAGGCCACAACCCCGCTGCCGCCAGATAGAAGAGAAATCAATACGGCACCCAAGTCGCCTGCGGAAGTGGCCATCCCGGAACGCACCAAGGAACCGTCTGAACAGGTATTGGAATATTTGGTCCAGCCCGGAGACACCCTTTACGCTATTTCCAGAAAATATGGTATCACCGTGGAGGAGTTGAAAGCCTGGAATCAAATTGGGCCGGACAATATACTCTCCGTGGGACAAAAACTGAAAATTAGAAAATAAATCAAAGGAAATGACCGTATATTTGCCATTCACCTGAAAAAAACCATGTCTTACCGGATTTGTTTTACGATACTTTTATTGTTGATTTTCCGCTTTGGATACGGACAGGATTTATCCAAAGCGGATACTGTCATCATTGGTGGCGACACCCTGGTCATGTTGGGAGATTCCCTCATATTTACCACGGAAGACCCTCCCATTTATTGGGAAACCGGAGGGAATTTCAATCTCAGTCTGCAGCAGGTAAGTTTAAGTAATTGGGCTGCGGGGGGAGCCAGTTCTTTTGCGTTAAATACCGGTTTACAGCTTTCGGCGAGTTATAAAAAAGACAATATTATCTGGGACACCCAATTGGCCATCAACTACGGTATCAACCGGCAATCCGGCCGGGCCTTTCCTACCCGAAAATCAAACGATAATTTCAATTTCTCCAGTAAATATGGGCGGCAGCTAAGTGAAAAAATTTACCTGTCCACCCAAATAGATGCCAGAACGCAATTACTGGAAGGATACCGGTATTTTAGGCCTTCCGGAGCAGAAAGAGATAGTAGAAATCGCATTTCTGACTTACTGAGTCCGGGTTACGTACAATCCTCAACGGGGTTAAATTACCAGACTACTTTAGAAAATAACGGGAAATTCTCAACAATACTTTCTCCCTTTACCGGAAGGTTTACCATTGTTCTGGATGACTCCCTTAGCAGACAGGGAGCCTTCGGAGTGGTCCCCGGGGAGAAGGTGCGTCCGGAAGCAGGGGTGTCCTTGGGCACATCAGCCGACATACAACTAATGGACAATGTCCGCTGGAAAACCGACTTAAACCTCTTTTCCAATTATGAAAAGTTAGGCAATATGGTAGTAAACTTTAATTCCGTTGTAAGCCTTAAAGTTAATAAGTACATCACTACCCGAATAGAATCCATCCTTATCTACGACGAAAACGTGTTTATAGAGCAGGAAGATGGCTCTTCTGCCAGGGCCGTGCAGTTTCAAAACCTAATCAATTTTGGTATAGGCATTGATTTTTAAAAATCCGTTTGCAAACCAAACCGGTTTTTTAACTCTTTCAATGCAGGAGATTTTTTCAACAGGTAGCTCAGTTTCTCACTGGAGGTATACAACGATTTTGCCGGATCCATTGCCTCGGCTTTTACTTCAAAAATCACCTCCAGGTCTGGTTGATGTAGTTTTCTCCGAAGAATCCCGGTCAATTCAGGTTTGAGCTTGGGGAAAAGGTCTTCCTGCAATCCTCCCTGCAGGTAAAAAACAACCTGGTGATTTTTCACCTCAAACGGCTGTTGCAGCAGTGCCATTTCCATGTTTTTATGGCCGACTTTAAAGTCATCTTTCACCTCCTCCAGCGCAGTTTTCACCTCCTCTTCGCTGAGTATTCGTTGCGGACTCTCATTAGGGCGGCTTTCAATGGTCTCCTTTGGCGCTTCCTGCTTGACCTGTTGTGCTGGCCGATCCTTCATTTGTCGTTTGACATCTCCCAAATTGGAAGGGATGGGCTGGGACTTCTTCAGCGAAGGAGGCTGCTGTTCCTTGGGAGGTACAGGGGCATTAGCGACCGGTGTACCTGACCCGGAGTTTTCAGATGCTACGCTTTTTTTTTTGAAGGATCCTCGGCAAGGGCAGCCAGGTTGATCGCATGGGGAAGTTTTGCCAATTTCATCAAAACCAATTCCACATGCAGGCGTTGGTTTTTACTGCTCTTGTAGGCCATGTCTGCCTGATTGCAAATGGAAAGGGCTGAAAGTAAAAACGAAAGCGAGGTTTGCGCAGATTGCTCTATATACCGGTTTTTTGCCGATTCAGAAACCTGTAGCAACTGGGCCGTGTCCGGATCCTTGCAAACCATTAACTCCCGGAAATGCTCGCTGAGACCAACCAGAAAGTTGTGTCCGTCAAACCCCTTTTTTAGAATTTCGTCAAATATTAACAAGGACCTGGAAATACTTTCCTCCAATAAGGCTTCTGTTACTTTAAAGTAATAGTCATAATCGAGTACATGGAGGTTATTAATGGTTTCCTGATAGGTTACTTTCTTTCCGGCAGAAAAAGTAACAATCAAATCGAAAATGGAAAGCGCATCCCGAAGTGCCCCATCTGCTTTGGTAGCGATTAGCCTCAAGGCTTCTTCCTCATAATCTATCCCCTCCTCCTTTGAAATGTACTCCAGGTGTTGACTGATATCCTGGATCTGAATCCGGTTAAAATCAAAAATTTGACACCTGGATAAAATAGTAGGGATAATTTTATGCTTCTCGGTGGTAGCCAGTATAAAAAGGGCATGCTTGGGCGGTTCTTCCAGCGTTTTCAAAAACGCATTGAAGGCCTGGGTGGATAACATGTGCACCTCATCTATGATGTAGATTTTGTATTCCCCCTTTTGCGGCACGTACCGCACCTGATCTACCAGGTTTCGCATATCATCCACGGAATTATTGGAAGCAGCATCCAGTTCGTGCACATTAAAGGAACTATTGGAATTAAATGCTTCACAGGAACTGCAGGTATTGCAGGCCTCTCCGTTTTCAAGCCGTGATTCACAGTTTATCGTTTTGGCAAGAATTCGCGCACAGGTGGTTTTCCCTACCCCTCTGGGACCACAAAAAAGAAACGCCTGGGCCAGGTGTTCGTTTTTAATCGCATTTTTCAGGGTGGTGGTTATGTGGCTTTGCCCCACCACACTTTTGAAGTCCGAGGGTCTGTACTTTCGGGCAGAAACAACAAAATTTTCCATCGCTGCAAGTTATAAAATTAATCGAACTTAAATCCCTTCCCTCCGGGATTTTAGGTATTTACCGGAGGTAACTTACTGAAAATTTGACACTTAAAATACGCTCCTTCTTTCCCCATTATACTTACCAAAATAGCTTTCCCTATCCAAACTCCGGACCGGCTATCAGATAGTATTTTTCAGGTATCCCTGAATAACGGTTGTCCTGTAAATACATTCGAACCAATTCCCTCCGCTGTTCGAAGCCCCGATTCACCAACCAAGACATCAATTCTTGCCTGCTAGCGGCTACATCCAGCACCAGCGCGTGTTCATTTAATTGAGCAAGTGCCTGACTGATCAATCTTCTGGCTACCGTTTCATCTTTTGCCACCAAAGGACCTAGCTGTGTATAATCGCTCCCTTTTCTACTGAACAAAAAACCTTTTATTTCACCCCCTTCTTCCAGCATAAATGCTCCCGCCGGGAAGGCTGCCAATAAGTAACGGAGGACATTATCCCTGCCAGCTCCGAACACCATGGTATCCAATTTTTCAAGTTTTGGAAGATCTGCCACGGAAACCGGGCTGATTCCCGCATCCCGGTCAGGTTCCCGACGCGAAGGGTTCTCCTTTCTGATAAATCGCCACAGTGAATACTCCTTTTTAAAACCCAGCTGTTGGTAAACAAACCGGCCCTCCGGCGTTGCATCCAGTTTGATGGTGGAAAAGCCTTCCAACCGGTGAAGGATCTCTCGCATCAACATCTTGCTAATCCCCTTTCTGCGGAATTTCCGATCTACTAACATCATTCCGATCCATGCCAGCCTGCTCTGATAAGCAACTGCAGTAACCGTACCCACCGGTTTGTCTTCGACCACTGCCACCAGACAGAGGCTGGGCTGTTGTCTTAAAAAAAACTGCCAGTCCTCCCTGGTTTGGTTCCAGCCCTCGGTTTTTTTCAACACCAAGGCCAGGTCGAGGTCCTCAGGCAGCATTTGTCGAATGTAAATTTCAGCATCCATAGGCTTTTATCGATTCTCAAAGATCTACTATTTAAGAGTAAAGGGGAAATTTTTAAGGGCCGTTGCTATTTTTTTTCTATTTTAGAAAAAATATCCGCTGCCAGAGCTGGCAGCACTTCTAATAAACCCGAATTCCCAAATGCTGATAACCCTTTTAAAATTGGAACTATTAAAAAGAATGCGGAGCAGTTCTTTTGCCAAAAGTCTGGCTATCGGAGTGGTGGTTTTCATTATCGGCTTGTTTTTGTTAGCCTATTTATTTCTATTCGGCCTGGTATTAAACCGATTGGTAAAGGAAATTTTGGGAATCCCTGACGCGGTACATTTTATAAATAGCTGTCTGCTCTATTTTTTTATGCTGGAACTTATTTACCGGTATTTTATTCAGCAGTTACCTGTGTTCAGCCTGGAAAATTTTCTACACCTGCCCCTTTCCAAATCCAAAATCATCCATTTTTTATTAGGAAGCAGTTTTATTTCTCCCCTAAATTTCATTTCCCTTTTGATATTCGCACCATTTGCGGTGGTGGAAATACAGCAGGCTTATGGGCTATTTGCTGCCATTACCTGGCTGGTGGCAGTGGTGCTTACCAGTTGGTCCATTCATTGGTTTATTTTATGGTTTAAACAACGGTTTGAAGATAGCCTGACCGGAACTCTTTCCGTATTTTCCGCACTGCTGCTGGGAATAGGGCTTAGCTATTTCGGCTTTTTTGATCTGGGTGCTTTTTTTGAGCCGGTCTTCACCTTTGCCCTCGAAAGTCCGGTACCGGTTATTCTGCTGTTTACCGTTCTAATTTTGAGTTACTTCTTATGTTTTGCCTACTATCGCCAAAACGCTTATCTGGAGGAGTTGAGCGAAGGAGAGCACCTGCAGTTTGCCAACAGAGACCTGGGGTTTTTATCAAAATTTGGCCTGGCGGGAGAGGTCGCTAATCTGGAGTGGAAGCTCATCATTCGTCACAAGAAGAGCCGTACCTACCTCACCTTATGCCTGGTATTTCTCTTGTATGGCTTGATTTTTTATAACAATCCGGCCTACCAGACGGAGACGGGTTTTAGTAATGTGTTCATCTTTGTCGGCACCTTTATCACGGGTATTTTCATGACACAATACGGACAGCTTTTTCTAAGCTGGAATTCGCCTGCATTCGATTTTTATGTTCACCAACGAAACGGTTTAAGAGCACTGGTACGTGGAAAATACCTGTTGTTTATCGGTATATCCTTAATGTGCTTTATCCTTTCACTTCCCTATGTATATTTTGGGTGGGATATTTTGCTTATCCATATCGCGACCTTTCTATTTAACATGGGCATCACCATGCATCTGGTCATTTTTCTGGCCTTGTGGAAACCCAAACCCATGGATCTGAACAAAGGCTCTGTCTTTAATTATGAAGGCATGGGGCTCTCCCAGTTTTTGATCATCATTCCACTGTTAGCTGCTCCTTATGGTGTTTTTCTTCCTTTTTCCTATTGGTTTAATGATTATGTAGGCTTGATTGCGCTTGGATCTACCGGTGCGTTTGGATTAATTATTCTTCCGCGAATTTCCTCCCTGATGGCTGAAAAGGTGATCGAGATGAAATATGAAATAGCATCTTCTTTTCGTCAGGAATTATGATACAAATAACCGCTTTAAAAAAAATCTACGGTGAGGCTACCGTTTTGGATATCCCTAGCCTCAGCATTCCCAAAGGTCAATGTTTCGGCTTGGTTGGAAATAACGGTGCGGGTAAAACCACCCTGTTCCGCACCATTCTGGACCTGGTTCGGGCCACCGAAGGTGTCGTGACCATAGACGACGAAGATGTTAGTAAAGATGAGCAATGGAAAATAAAAATGGGTGCCTACTTGGATGAAAACATGCTGCTCTCCTACCTCAGCCCAGATGAATACTTCCAAACACTTCGAAAAATCTACCACCTGTCAGAGGAGGATTTGCAGCTCCACTTGAGCAAATTCACGGACTTTTTTAACGGCGAAATCGTCGGTAATAAAAAATACATCCGGGATCTCTCCAAAGGCAACATCAAAAAGGTGGGAATCGCCGCCGCCTTGCTCGGCAATCCGGAAGCGGTGCTGCTGGATGAGCCGTTCGAAAACCTGGATCCCAGCTCTCAGATCCGGCTGAAAAAGTTGATCCAAAAAGAAAATAAGGATCACCTGGTCACTTTTTTACTATCAAGCCACGATCTCAGCCATGTGACAGAAATTTGCGAACGGATCGTGCTTTTGGAAAAAGGGCGGGTAATCAAGGATCTACAGGACAGGGACCTCATGCAGGAGGAACTCAACTCGTATTTCAACGTCACTTAAGATTAGCAGATTTCGGGGTTGAAAAAACCTGAAAAAAAGCCTATTTTGCTGCAAAAATTAAAAGGGGAATTCATGAAGAAGTCTTTCAATAGAAGAAAGTTTATAAAAAATGCAAGTCTGGGTTCCATGGCCGCCTTGCTGGGAGCGGAAATTGTATACGCGCTTCCCGATGGGTACACTCCGCTTGCCCTGCAGCAAAATCAGGACCCCGGAAAACTTTTCGGAAAACACAAAGAGATGCGGGTGCTAAATGATCTGCCCTGGAATATAGAAGCACAAGCCCATTTGCTCGACGATTCGGTCACCCCGGCAGCTAAAATGTTTATTCGGAATAATGGTTTAATCCCTGAAGAAATAAATCCTGAAACCTGGACGCTGACCATTAAGGGAGAGTCGGTGCCTCAGGAAAAGACTTACAGCCTCGAAACCCTTAAATCTCAATTTCCTACGCACACCTATCAACTGGTTCTCGAATGTGGCGGAAACGGCAGAAGCGAATACTATCCTCCCGCAAAGGGAAATCAATGGACCATTGGTGCCGTTTCCTGTGCCAGTTGGACCGGGATCAGGTTGCGGGATGTCTTGCGGGATGTAGGAATCAATGAGGATGCGGTTTACATCGGATATTACGGAGCAGACACCCATCTGAGCAGGGATCCTGACAAAAACCCCATCTCCAGAGGGATTCCCCTGAATAAGGCCATGGAAGATCAAACTCTTCTTGCTTTTGCCATGAATGGAGAAGATATACCGGTGGCACACGGCCACCCGCTCCGCCTGATCGCCTCCGGTTTTCCGGCCTCTGCATCGGGCAAATGGATTCATACCCTTTCCATTCGAAACAAAATCCATGACGGAGAAAAAATGTCCCCTCCCTCCTACTCCGTTCCCTGCGAACCGGTTGAACCCGGAATCGAAGTACCCAATGAAGATATGTGTATCATCGAAAACATGCCGGTAAAATCGCTGATCACTTATCCCAAGTCAGGAGCATTGATCGGAGCAGGGCAACCCCTGTCCATTAGAGGCCATGCCTGGGCGGGCGCCAAGAAGGTTCAAACCGTGGATTATTCCATTGATTTTGGTGCTACCTGGAAGTCATGCAGCTTACAAGAACCGGTTAACCCTTTTGCCTGGCAACGTTTTGAAGCAACTATTTCTTTTCCCGAAAAGGGCTACTATGAAGTCTGGGCCAAAGCCACGGATACTGATGGGATCAGTCAACCCATGTTGACACCCGGCTGGAATCCAAAAGGCTACCTAAACAATGCCTGCCACCGAATAGCCATTAAAATCTCCTGATCCATGCAACACCTTCCTACCAACCTGCGGCTTTTGATGGGTGCTGGCCTTTTGATTTTAGTATTGATCGGAATTGGCGTTTATTTTCAAACAGAACAATCGGAAACCGACACCATTCCAAAAGACGGGGAAATCCGAAATGCTGTAGCACCCCTTCAGGTGGATGGAATTGAATCGCAGGTCAAAAATGGCATCCATGAACCGACAGGTTTTATTGCTGGTGAGGGGCTGAGTCTGGTTATCGCTCACTGTACGGCCTGCCATTCTGCAAAACTCGTCACGCAGAACCGTGCGGACAGGGAAGGTTGGGAAAAAATGATCCGATGGATGCAACGGACACAAAACCTCTGGGATTTAGGTGAGCAGGAAGCCGCCATTTTAGACTACCTCTCTGAAAATTACGCTCCGGTACAAACCGGCCGGCGCCCGCCGCTTACCAATATTGACTGGTACGAGTTAAAGGAATAAGTCAAGGCCTATCCGCCAGGAAAATCTGGACATACCCGTCCACATAACGGTTAAAAGCCAATCGATCACCGTCCCGGGAATAAATTGGCGAAAAGGGTTTGGTGTCAAAGGTAGGGCTGATCTTTTTCGGAACCTCCGGTTTACCTCTAACGTCAAGCTGACAAAGGTACAGGCTTTGATTGCAAACATAAACAAACTCCCTTTGTTCCGGGTGCCAGCGCACCATGCTTTGTACGGAAGTATCATGATTACTGACCTGGATTGGCTCTCCCCCGGCAGTGGCTATCAAAAACACTTGGACGATTCCGTTGTCATCTTTCGCCAGGAAACTAATATAGGATCCATCCATCGAAGAACTCACCCAATGCCGGGGTTCGGAAGCCACTCCGGGAAATTTCTTGTGTTCAGTAAAAGTAAGCCGTCTAACCGTGGCTCCTTTCGGAGGCATGGGCATGGTTTTATCCGTTCCTTCAAGGGGTCCGTTTTTACCGGGTATATCGATGTTTTCCGGCACATCTACCATAAATACTTCGGTGATTTTCGCTCCTTTCTCGCTTATCAAATCTCCTAAAAAAGCCCTGGCGCGCTGAAAGGTCCCGTCTTGCCTGCGGTACCCCTGTTTACCAACCCACCAATCACTGTAAGCACGGCTGATTTCCCCACTTCCGGCTTTAGGGTCGGAAACTACTTTTACCAACAATACTGAAAACCAGCTTCCCTGAATGTTTTCATCGGAATGGGCAATATCCACCTTTACAGCCGGGCTTATTCGCTTGGACACCCCCAGGGTCCGTAAATCGTGAACTCCTCTTGTTTTTTCCTCCAGGGCGACCATTAAGGCATCATTATACGTAAATCCTATCCAGTTTCCGTCCGCACTCCATTGGTGCCGGTGTGTTCCGCCACGTAAGGCCCCGGGAGTGAAAGGCTGTATCACATCCCTGCTATCCATCCAGTAAGCGTGCTTCCCCCTCGATTCATCGACTATTCTCCCCAGTCGTCGGTGTCCCGCATAGGGCTTCAGGGAATCGGCATCCGGTAGACCATGAATAAAAACAAACTGATTTTTTAAAGGATGGTAACTCACCGCTCCCACTCCCGGCCCGAAAGGATTGGCTCCCTCCACCTGATACACGATTTTCGTGCGTCCATTTTCAACATCTACCTTTTCGATATGCTGATTCCGGGCTATACCGGAAGGATCCGGGCGGGTGTCGTACACAATCCATTGATCATCCGGAGAGAAATTCTGGTTATGATCCAATTCATGGTTTTTCTCAGCTGCTGTCAGTTGCCTTATTTTCCATAATTCTTGGGCAGGACAGCTTATGAAGGAAATGAGCGACAGGACAGGCAAAAGGAAAAGGAGTAACTGGTTGGAATTTATATGCATTGCGAGAGGAAGAACTGATTTATTTCTTAGAATACGATTCCATTTGCGATTTGTACCACCGCTGAGAACTACTCTCCCAAAATAAAAAGTTTCAATATTCCGTTTTTTTTCTCAATTTACTTTCCATTAACCAACCCAAACCCGATGAAACAAGCCATTTGTTGTTTTCTCCTGTTATTTTTTCTCGTTTTACCTTCCTTCTCTCAGGATATCCGCTGGGAAGTCGTCGCTCCGGGTGTGTGGAAAGGTACCACCGGCACCCCGGAGGCCTATGATTTGTGGTCTGCGGCAGAACCAAGTCCCAACATGGCTTCCTTGGAAAAATTGGGAGGAGCGGAATTCCCGTTAAGCAAAGAAGAAATCATAGGCAGGCAACAGGATGGTAACACCTACTTGAAATTCCCGCTGCAAAGAGAGGAACAATTGTTTGGTTTTGGTTTGAATTTTAAAACAATCCATCAGAGAGGGCGAATTTTAAGGCTTCATGTGGACCATTATGGTGGTGAGGACAATGGCCGCACCCATGCTCCTGTTCCCTTTTATGTTTCGGATCAGGGTTATGGTATATTTATTAACTCAGCCAGATACCTGGATGTCTATGCTGGCTCCGCTTCCCGACTGGACAGCAAAGACCCTGCCGAGGCCAGGGACCGGAATACCGATCCAGATTGGACCGCTAGTCCTTATTCGGATGGGGTAGAAGTGCTTGTTCCGGCCGACGGTGTCACCTTTTATGTTTTTGCCGGACCCTCCCCATTGGAAGCGATTCAGCGATTTAATTTACTAAATGGCGGCGGCCCCATCCCTCCGCGTTGGGGCTTGGGATTTACGCAGCGTGTACACCGCTTATACGATCAGGAGGAAGTTATCCGGGAGGTTGATGAATTTGAACAGAAAGGCTTTCCGCTGGATTTTGTAGGCCTGGAGCCGGGTTGGCAAAGCAAATCCTACCCGAATACCTTTGCCTGGGACCCGGTACGATTTCCTGACCCCGAACTGCTTGCCGAAACCCTGAAAGAAAAAGGAGTGAGTATAAATCTCTGGATGAACCCGTATGTTTCTCCGGAGGCCACTTTTTATGATACGCTCAAACCTTATTATGGAAGTCATACGGTATGGGCAGGAGCGGTTCCTGATCTAAGCATGGATAGGGCGCAGGAGATTTATTGGGCAAATTTTAAACGCGACCATTTAGAAATCGGCGTGGGCGGCTACAAAATAGACGAAGTAGACGGATATGACCGCTGGCTATGGCCCGATGTGGCGACCTTTCCTTCCGGCCTGGCGGCCGAACAAATGCGACAGACGTATGGGCTTCTCGTACAAAAACAGAGTACGGAGCTTTTCAGGCAACAAAATCGCAGGACCTGGGGCCTGGTAAGGGCCTCCAATGGCGGAGGGGTTTCCTTTCCATACGTGCTTTACAATGATTATTACAATCATCGGGACTTTATCACCGCTTTAATTAACAGTGGGTATTCCGGCATTTTATGGACCCCCGAGGCGAGGGCATCGGACACGGCGGAAGAGTGGCTCCGAAGGTTTCAAACGGTGGTATTTTCACCCATGGCGATGATCAATGCCTGGGCCAGCGGCACCAAACCCTGGACCTATCCCGAGGTGGAAGCGGAAGTAAAAGCCATGGCGCTATTACGCATGCAGATGATCCCTTATTGGTATTCCAGTTTTGCACAGTATCATTTCGAGGGGATTCCACCCTTCCGGGGGATGAATCTGGAACCCGGGTTTAACCAGGTGAATGGATCTTCCGGTTCTTTGGAAGGGCCTGCCGACCTCGAATCCAATCCCTATGCAGAGGCGGTGAGAAAAGAAATGAAGGACCAATACATGGCGGGTCCTTCCCTGTTGGTCGCTCCACTATTTTCCGGTGAGACATCCAGAAAAGTGATCCTGCCTAGAGGCAATTGGTATGATTTCTATGATGGAAGTTTTGCTGGAAATGGAGAAATCATCGACGTGCAGGCCCGGCTGGACCGCATTCCTGTTTTCGTGAAAGAGGGCAGCATCATCCCCTTGATGGAGCCACGACTCCACGCTCCTGCAAAGGGGGAGGTAGTAGACCTGGAAATCAGACATTATGGTAGGGAACCGGCTACGTATCGGTACTACGATGACGATGGGTACTCCTTCGATTTTGAAAAGGGCGCATACACCTGGCGGGAGTTCAGAGTAGAAAAAGACGCTAAGGGGCAGTGGGAAGGTTTTCTGACACCCGTAGCCAAAGGGAAACCGACTACCATCGGAGCAGTTCGCTGGAAATTCATGACATCCGAAGAGTGACCATCATGTCTGGACCCCTGTTAGAAGCATGAATCCTACAAAATTGTGAAGTTAAATAACTAAAATGCACGTACCTTTGTTAGGTACCTGTATTGGATTTATATCTTCACTTATTTACTAATCTTTTATCTTTTATGATAACCTTACCCAATAGCACTTCATTTTCGTCGATCAGCTTTATTCTCGTTTTGATTTTTTTCAGTTTTTCCGCTTGCTCTACGAAAATCACCTTTCCGGTTTCGCGTGTCGCACCGGCAGCAGAGCCTGAAGCCAAAGTAAGTAAAACGAAGGAGGGGACCTACGAACTATCCTTGAACGTCTCGAATCTGGCCCTGCCCGAAAGGTTAAGCCCTCCCAAAAAGTTTTATATGGTTTGGATCGATACGCCAGATCAGGGTATAAAGAAGCTGGGCGAAATTGCCAATAACAGTGGGATTTTCAGAAACCGGGGAAAAGCTGCCTTCGAAGCCAGCACACTTTATCGGCCCAGTATGATCCTGGTCACTGCCGAAAATAACCTGGAGGTTACTTACCCCGGATCACATGTAGTATTAAAAAGCAGGCCTTTTGAGGTGAAATAAAGGTCGGTCAAAATTGCTGCCCTGTGGGTGTAAGGAGTTTAAGAAATAATTATCAATCCGAACATTCGATATTTTTTCGAAATATTATTCGTACTTTTGCACCTTAATTTAATTAACATGCAGAGTATCCGTAATATTGCGATCATCGCACACGTTGACCATGGAAAAACGACCCTGGTAGACAAAATCATCCACATCTCTAAAATCTTCCGGGAAAACCAACAGTTTGAAGACTTGATCCTTGATAGCAACGATTTGGAGCGTGAGAGAGGCATTACCATTCTTTCTAAGAATGTTTCGGTAAGGTACAAAGACACTAAGATAAATATCATTGATACGCCTGGCCACGCCGACTTTGGTGGCGAAGTGGAGAGGGTGTTGAAAATGGCCGACGGGGTTATCCTATTGGTGGATGCCTTTGAAGGCCCCATGCCCCAGACCCGATTTGTCCTTGGCAAAGCACTTGAACTGGGCCTAACCCCCATTGTTGTAGTAAACAAAGTCGATAAAGAAAATTGCAGACCTGATGAGGTCCAGGAAGCTGTATTCGAACTGATGTTCAATTTGGATGCCACAGAAGAACAGCTTGAGTTTCAAACCTTGTATGGATCCGCTAAGAATAACTGGATGGGTCCGGATTGGAAAAATCCAACGGACAGCATTATTCCCCTTTTGGATGCCATCGTAGAGCACATCCCGGAGCCAAAAATCGATGAGGGCACTACTCAGATGCAGATCACCTCGTTGGACTATTCTAATTTTGTTGGTAGAATTGCCATTGGCAGGGTAAAAAGAGGTACCGTCAAAGAAGGTGCCCAATATGCCCTTTGCAAAGCTGATGGGAGTACCAAACGCGTAAAAGTAAAAGAGCTGGAGGTATTTGAAGGGTTGGGAAAGGTAAAAACCCAAGAGGTACTGGCCGGAGATATCTGCGCGATAACCGGTGTGGAAGGTTTTGACATTGGCGATACCATTGCCAATCTTGAAAATCCAGAGCCCTTGCCACGGATTTCCATAGATGAGCCGACCATGAACATGCTTTTTACCATCAATAACTCCCCATTTTTTGGTAAAGAGGGTAAATTTGTCACCTCTCGCCATCTTCGGGAAAGGTTGATGAAGGAAACAGAAAAAAACCTTGCTCTTAAAGTAGAATCTACCGACAGTGAGGATAAATTCCTGGTATATGGAAGAGGTATTCTCCACTTGTCGGTACTAATAGAGACGATGAGGCGGGAAGGCTATGAACTTCAGGTAGGGCAGCCTCAGGTTATTATTAAAACCATAGATGGGGTCAAACACGAACCGATTGAAACCCTGTATGTAGACGTTCCCGATGTCAGTGCCGGTAAGGTGATCGAATTGGCTACCCAACGGAAAGGAGAATTGCTGGTCATGGAGCCGAAAGGGGATTTGCAGCATCTGGAATTTAAAATTCCTTCCAGAGGATTGATTGGCCTCAGAAATAATGTCCTCACCGCTACACAGGGCGAGGCCATTATGAATCACCGTTTTTCCGCCTATGAGCCTTTTAAAGGCACTATTCCCGGACGGATAAACGGCTCCCTTATCTCTATGGATGCCGGACAATGTACGGCTTATGCCATTGATAAACTTCAGGACAGGGGCACGTTTTTTGTGGATCCCGGCGAAGAACTTTACACCGGTCAGGTAATTGGGGAACACTCCCGAGACAACGACATTGTGGTGAATGTTCAAAAAGGAAAACAGTTGACCAACATGAGGGCTTCCGGTTCGGATACCAATACGAAAATTGCTCCTGCCAGGAAATTTTCGTTGGAGGAGTCCATGGAATACATTCAGAAGGACGAGTACCTGGAAATTACACCTAAAAGTATCCGGATGCGAAAAATCCACTTGGATGAAAACGAACGGAATAAAGCTTCTAAAATGCAAAATGCATAAGCAAGTAATAAAAGGATGGATATTTTCCATCCTTTTTTTTATGTGATGGTATTAGATTGCGCTTATTTCTTTATTTTTATATCCCAATCCAAGTCGGTTCAGGTAGCACAGCATTCGGCTGTCTTTTAATTGATTTACTGAATTAAAATGAGAACATACCTATGAAAAAAATTGCAGTGTTTACCTCAGGAGGAGATTCTCCCGGAATGAATGCCTGCGTTCGGGCAGTGGTCAGAACAGGCATTTACCACAACCTGGATGTATATAGCATCATGTATGGTTATGATGGGATGATCAAGGGGAATATCAAAAAGATGCAATCTCATTCAGTCAGCAATATTCTCCAAAGAGGAGGTACCATCCTGAAATCAGCCCGAAGTACTGAGTTTAGAACAAAAGAAGGAAGGCAAAAAGCATTCGAAGAGCTTAAAAAACATGGAATTGATGGCCTGGTAGCTGTCGGTGGGGATGGTACATTTACCGGAGCCAAAATTTTCTATGAAGAATTCGGTATTCCTACTGTTGGTTGTCCGGGAACCATTGATAATGATATCTTCGGTACGGATTATACGATTGGCTTTGATACCGCGGTAAATACTGCCCTGGAAGCCATCGACAAAATCAGGGATACCGCTGCTGCTCACGATCGGATTTTCTTTATAGAAGTAATGGGGAGAGACAGCGGGTATATCGCTATCGAATGTGGTATTGGCGGAGGGGCGGAATTGGTCATGGTACCTGAAACCACCACTACCATCCATGATGTGGTGAAATCCCTGAAAGGGCTCCGGAAATCCAAAACATCCAGTATCGTTGTAGTGGCCGAAGGAGACGAAGAAGGGGGAGCTGCGGATATCATGGAAAAAGTAAAATCCGAATTCAAAGGAGAGGACAAAGAATTTAAAGTAACCACCTTGGGGCATATACAGCGGGGTGGTAGTCCAACTGCCAAAGACCGGATCCTGGGAAGCAGAAGTGGAATGGCTGCCGTGGAAGGGCTCATCAATGGGAAATCTAACTGCATGGCCGGAATCATTAACGATCAGGTGGTCTACACACCCTTCGAAGAGTGCATTACAAAAAGCAAGCCGCTGAAAGAAGAGTACCTGAGACTTCAGGAGCTATTAAGTATTTAATATGGGATTTGTTCCGATTTTCATTACGCTGGGAGGTTTCATCTTTTTATTTGTGCTGCTCGTTCACCAAAACATGAGGCAAAAAAAAAGCACCTTTTTGGCCGCCTGGCAAGACCTTGAATTACAAATCCAACAACATCCGAACACTGGCACCGGTAAATTGGATACGGGCGACCTGGAAGCGGCGGAAAGGACTTACCGTTCTCTTCAGAAATCAGTTCCCTCAGATGCCGAACGAACAGAGGATGCTAAAAAGGTCAATAAATTGCTTATACGCTCGAAAAGAGCCCGGTATGAATACAATAATCTGGTTCGCATGAAACCTTATTCGTTCGTAGCCAAGCTTTTTGGTCACCGCCCTCTCTGACTCGAAATCCATTCTAAGATTTGGTTCCAATCCTCCGGATGAAACCAGGCATAATCCAAATCTCTCCTAAACCAGGTCAATTGCCTCTTGGCATACCTCCTCGAGTTTCTTTTTAACAGCCGGATGGTTTCCTGTTTATCGTAGGCTCCCTCCAGGTAACCAAAAATTTCTTTATATCCTACCGTTTGCAGGGCATTAAGCTGCCGGAACGGGAAGAGCTGTGTAGCCTCTTCAAAAAGACCATTTCGAATCATATCCTCCATCCGGCTGTCAATTCGATGGTAAAGCTCAGCCCGCTCCCGGTTTAAGGCTACTTTAATCGTCCGAAACGGCCTGGTTTTCTTTCGCTTCTGCCTGAAGCTACTGAAGGTCCTGCCGGTGCCCAGACAGACTTCCAGGGCACGGATTAAGCGATGAGGATTGTTCCGGTCTACGGTCTGATAGTATGTCGGGTCCAGCTTTTCCAATCTTTGCTGTAGCATCGAAAGCCCCTGATTTTGAAAGTCATGGTTTAATTGCTCCCGAATATTGGAGGGTATTTCAGGCATCTCATCAAGGCCCTCCACTACCGCATCAATGTACAATCCGGAGCCTCCGGTAAGGATCAACAGCTCCTTTTCAGCAAACAGTTTGGTCAATAGGCAAAGTGCTTCCTGCTCAAATGCGCGCACATCATAGGGCTCATGGATGGACTTATTTCCTATAAAATAATGAGGGGCTTTTTCCAGGGAATCGCGGTCCGGCTTGGCTGTACCTGCATTCATTTCCCGAAAAAATTGTCTACTATCCGAGGAAATGATAGCAGTATTAAATTTTTTGGCTAAATTTATGCACAAATCAGTTTTGCCTACTGCAGTTGGACCTGCGATGACCAAAAGTATTTTATTCAAGGAAGTCACTATTTGTCAGACCTAAACTAGAATCCCGAAGTTAAGGAATTTCAACCATGAAAAACAAAAAAGTCCTGATCGTAGACGACAATGCACTGAACCGCAGGGTTTTTGAAAACGTAATCGGACACAACTATTTTTTTGATTCAGCTTCTGATGGCATAGAAGCCATCGAAATGCTAAAGAATAATAGGTACGACATTGTCCTGATGGACATTCAAATGCCCAAGCTGGACGGTATTTCCTGCCTGAAAATTATCAGAGAAGAGGAAATTACCGATATTCCGGTGATCGCCATCTCCGCTTACTCTAACCAGGGCGATCGGGATTATTTTTTATCTACCGGGTTTGATGATTTCATCGCTAAACCCGTCAAGCCCAAAGATCTACTGGAAACGATCCATTTTCACTTACAACCGGGAGTCAGAAGAGCCGGAATTACCGGCGTGGAAGCGGACGAAAACTCGGACTTTAACGAAGGGGTAATTATCCAATTACTTAAATACCACACCCTGGATAATATCAAAGCGGTGTACCATGATTTTCTGGACGAAGCGGAAAATCTCACCCAAGAGATCCGAACATTGGTAGATTCGGGAAAATTTGATGAAATTGGTGAGAAACTTCATATTTTAAAGGGAAATTCCGGTACTTTAGGCGTTTTGGTGATTTACAATGCTTCGGCAGGGTTTGAGAAAAAAATCAAACAGTCCAACCTGAAAGAACTGGAAGAAGATCTTGAAAATTTGGAATCGGGGCTAAAAACCTACCAAAAAATAATTGAGAACGATAAAATTTTTACGAAATATGAGTGAACCCAAAAAAGTACTAGTGGCGGAAGACAGCTCAGTGATTATTAACTTAACGAAGAATGTGCTGTTATTTGAAAACTTTCACATCACGGCTGTGAAAAATGGGCAACAGGTTTTAGACAAGTTAGGTAAAGAAGATTTTGATCTGATTCTGATGGATATCAACATGCCAGTGATGGATGGGATTGCCTGTACCAAAGCGATCCGCCAGCTTTCTGATCCCGCCAAATCCGAAATTCCCATCATTGCCATTACCGGGAATTACAAGAATTTCACCTTGGACGACTTCAAGAAGGCAGGGCTAAACGATTATGTTCAAAAGCCCCTGGATTATGACCTGTTACTGGCTACGGTAAAGAAGCATATTTATAAGTAACATGTATATTAAGTATACCAAAGGCTATCTGGACAAACTGGAAGATATTTTTGCTGCCTCGGATTACCACCTGCGGTATGAGAAAGGTAACTTCAAATCCGGTTACTGCATTTTGAAGGATACTAAAATCGTGATTATCAACAAGTATTTCACGATGGAAGGCAAAATCAATGCATTACTAGATATCCTGAAGACGCTTGATTTCAATCCCAATAGCTTTCCTAATCAAAAACAGCAGGATTTTCTTTCCGAACTTAAACAAACCGAGCTGAAACTTTGAAAATCACCTTTTTAGGAACCGGAACATCCCAGGGCGTACCCGTCATCGGTTGCAATTGTGAAGTCTGCCAGTCCCTGGATTTTCGTGACAAACGTACCCGAACATCCCTTCACCTGGAACATGAAGGAAAGAGTGTCGTCATCGATACGGGGCCGGATTTCCGGATGCAGATGCTCCGTGAATCCATCAACCGGCTGGATGCGGTGGTATACACCCACGAACATAAAGACCATACCGCAGGCCTGGATGATATCCGGCCTTTTAATTTTATGCAGCAAACGGACATTCCCCTCTTTGGCACTCCCCAGGTACTCGACCAAATCAAAACGGAATTTTCGTACATTTTCTCGGCCAACAAATACCCGGGCATCCCCCGGGTACTGATCAATGAAATCCGTAACCAGCCTTTTGATGTGTTAGGGATGCCCTTTAGCCCCATTCAGGTGATGCACCACAAATTACCCGTTTTTGGTTTTAGAATTAAGGACTTTACTTACATTACCGATGCCAACTATATTGCTCCGGAGGAAATCGAAAAGATTAAAGGAACGAGAATCCTTGTGGTGAATGCGCTTCAAATCAAACCACACATCTCTCATTTTACCCTGAATGAAGCCCTGGCATTCATCGATGAAATCGGACCTGAAATGGCTTACCTGACACATACCAGCCATCGAATGGGCATGCATCAGCGGGTTCAGGAACACTTGCCGGAGAATGTAGCATTGGCATTTGATGGGTTGAAAATCGAACTCTAATATGCACCTGAACTACCATTTTTTTCGTTTTTTATGCCCTGCTTTGGAATCAAGAATCAAGGGAGCCACCCTTGCTGCTTGCTTTTCGCAAAATAAGGAGGAATTGATAATGGAATTTCATCTCCCGGACAGGACACCCTTTTTTATCCGGGCCTTACTCCTTCCCTCGGCTACCTGCTTGAGTTTTCCCGAAGATTTCAGGAGAAGCAAAAAAAACAATGTGGACCTGTTTCCCGATCTTGTCCATCAAAAAGTTCGGCAGGTTTGCTTGTTGGATTATGAACGGGCGTTTTACCTGGAATTCGAATCTGGCCCCCTGCTTCTTTTCAAGATGCACGGCAGCCGTTCAAATATTCTTCTTTTTCATTCCAAAGAAGGAAATCCCGAAAAATTATTCCGGAAAGACCTCCGAGAGGATCAGAATATAACTATTCCAGAGCTGGAAAAACCCCTTTTACTCAACTGGGAACGATTTGTGGCAGTGGAAGGAAATGCTTCCCAGTTCCTTCCTACGCTCGGAAAACTCCCAAGAGCATGGTTGAAGGACCATGGATACTTGGAGGCAGATCTAGAAAGTCGTTTCCAGCTGATGTTGCAGGTGATCGACCTATTGGATAGTCCCCTTTTTTCCATTTTCCAAGAGCAGGATCAGTACCGGTTGACCTTGCTCCCTTGTGAACAGGCACTGGAAACCTCCACAGACCCGATAATCGCTGCCAACCTGTATTACCAGAAAGCGGTAGTCCGGCAGGCATTTGAGCTGCAAAAAAGCAGGCTCTTGCGTTCCCTGGCAGATCAGCAAAGAAAAACCGAAAACTACCTGCAAAAGACACGGGAAAAATTGGCCGCCATGGAGGCTGAGCCCGCCCCCAGTCAAATCGCCGATATTATCATGGCCAACCTGCATCAAATACCTCCTGGTGCTGAAAAGGTAAATTTGTATGATTTCTATGCGGATAAAACGATTGAAATAAATTTAAAACGAGGTCAAAGCCCCCAAAAACAGGCCGAGAATCTGTACCGGAAAAATAAAAATAAGAAAATAGAATTTGAACAGGTTCGCCAAAACCTTCTTGGAAAGGAACGCTTACTAAAAGCAGTGGAATCAGAAAAAGCGGAATTAGAATCCGTTCAGGATTTTCGCAGCTTAAAAAAGTTTATGAAGACCGGGAACCGGACTTCCGAGACTACTAAACCGGAATCCTTGCCCTTCAAAAAGTTTGAACTATTGGGGTTTGAGGTTTGGGTAGGCAAGTCTGCACGCTCTAACGATGAACTGCTACGCAGGTATGCCTGGAAAGAAGACCTCTGGCTACACGCAAAGGACGTGTCAGGATCCCATGTTATCATCAAGAATCAGTCCGGCAAAACACTGCCGGGTCCGGTATTGGAAAAGGCCGCTTCTCTGGCCGCCTACTATTCCAAAAGCAAAAATTCCAGTCTTGCGGCTGTCATGTACACGCCCTGCAAGTATGTTCGGAAAGTCAAGGGCTCTCCTCCGGGTGCAGTAGCGGTCGATCGGGAAAAGGTCCTGATGGTTCGTCCTGAAGGACCCGGGGACCTGTAACTCCTGCAAAAAAAAGAACTGTTTGCGCAGACACAAACAGTTCTCTTAACTTTATACAAGGTAATTTTTACTGGCAAGCCAGCCAACGAATTAATCCACTACATGGATTTTTAACATGTTGGTTCTTCCTTTGGCTTTCAGGGGCATGCTGGCCGTATTGATGATAATGTCTCCTTCGCTCACATGATTTTCCTCTTTTAATTTATCTTCGATATCCTGAAAGGTCGCATCGGTAGAAACACGATTATCATAGTAAAATGCTCTGACTCCCCACACCAGGCTCAGTTGTGTTAAAAGATTCTTGTTACGGGTAAAAACGAATATGTCCGCAGAGGGTCGGTGAGATGAAATTCGGAAGGCTGTAAATCCCGAAGTGGTAATGCCCACAATCGCTTTAGCTTTCACATTCCTGGATAAACGGCTGGCCATCAGCAGCAGGTTGTTACTCAAAAAGCTTTCGGTATCCTCCGGGATTTTATAGAGGTTGTGATAAATATCGGCGTTCACCTCAATATGATCGATAATGCTACTCATGGCCTTTACTGCTGCGACGGGGAATTTGCCGGAGGCGGTCTCGGCTGATAGCATCACGGCATCCGCACCGTCCAGTACGGCCGTGGCAACATCATTGGTCTCGGCACGGGTCGGTCTGGGATTGACGATCATGCTTTCCATCATCTGCGTGGCAATGATGACAGGTTTGCAGGCGATCTTGCATTTTTCAACCATTCTTTTCTGCCAGAGGGGTACAATCTCCATGGGCACCTCCACGCCCAGGTCTCCTCTTGCCACCATGATGGCATCGGTAGCCTGGATAATGGCATCTATATTTTCCAATGCTTCCGGCTTTTCAATTTTTGCAACGATCTTACAGCTTTTACCAGCCTTGGTAATCCGTTCGCGAAGATCGATAATATCATCCGCGGTACGTACAAACGAAAGAGCGATCCAATCCACTTCATTTTCCAGACCGAACTCCAGGTCCTCCAGGTCTTTTTCCGTCAATGAGGGGGCACTGATTTTAGTGCTGGGAAGATTAATTCCCTTTCTGGATTTTAAAATTCCGCCGTGTACTACGGTACAATCCACATTTTTGCCATCGGTCTTCAAAACCACCAGCTCCAGGTTTCCGTCGTCAATAAGAATGCGGTCACCCTGAACCACGTCGTTAGGGAGGTTCTGATAAACGGTGCTAACCAGGGAGGCGTTACCGACTACTGGCTCACTGGTAATAGTCAACTGGTCACCTTGTTTGATGAGTACCCCGTTATTTTCCACTTCTCCTACGCGAATTTTGGGGCCCTGAAGATCCTGCAATATCCCAATATTGAAACTCATTTCTGCATTTACCTCACGGATGGTTTTGACCACATCCGCATGGATGCTGTGATCCCCATGGGAGAAGTTCAACCGAAAGATATCAGCGCCCGCCATGACCAACTCGGTAACGGTTTCCTTGGTATTGCTGGCAGGTCCGATGGTAGCTAATATTTTGGTTTTATTAAAAATAGGTACTCTCATTTCTATATGTATTTAATATGTTAACAGGTTTTCCTTTGATTTTAACTTGTTGATATCAATTTTGACGATACTCTGTATACCGCTGACCCCGGAAAGGCCGTCAATATACGTATTTAAATCCACTTCATAGGTAAAGTCCTGGCAGACTAAAAAGTAATCCATACTCCGAAGTTCGGGCACCAGGTATCTAGAGTGACCGCCGACCGGATACGACTTATTTCTTAGCAATTGAATGTAGCCATGTTCTTTTTCCAATATAAATTGAGAAATAATTAAATCCGGCTGGCGAAGAAATTCCATCTGGTAATCACCGGTTTTTTTTAAATTTAATCCCAATGAACGATTGATCAACCAAGCCATTTTATAGTCCTTTAAAGGGGCTACAAGGCCTAAAAGCTCAAAATCAAACGTGGTTTCAACATGAAGTTTGCTTTTCTTCATTCAGGAAGAATTTAAAAAAACAAAGTTAAAAATTTTATTCCAACTTCTATCCTTGAAGGAAAGTTCTTAATTTAGTTTGTCTTTTTTTTTGACATTAAGGTATTAAATAATTTTCTTTGCGGAGTGTTTAAACTAAACTGATCACAAAATGTCTGAAATTGCACAAAAAGTAAAAGCTATTATCGTTGATAAGTTAGGCGTCGAAGAATCTGAAGTTACTCCGGAAGCGAGCTTTACCAATGACCTTGGAGCCGATTCGTTAGATACTGTAGAGCTTATCATGGAATTCGAAAAAGAATTCAACATTTCCATTCCGGATGACCAGGCTGAGCAGATCGGTACGGTTGGCCAGGCGGTTAGCTACTTGGAAGCTAACGTAAAATAACCCATACTTAAAATCATTTATGAATTTAAGAAGAGTTGTAGTAACAGGTTTAGGTGCCCTTACACCCATTGGCAATACCGTCGACGATTTCTGGAACGGATTGACAACTGGTGTAAGTGGTGCTGCGCCTATTACCCGTTTTGATGCCTCCAAATTCAAAACCCAATTTGCCTGCGAAATAAAAAATCTTGACATCGCGCAATTTATAGACAGAAAAGAAGCCAGAAAAATAGATCCTTACACGCAATACGCCATGATAGCGGTGGAAGAGGCCATGAACGATTCAGGAATAGACCTGGATCGTATCGACCTCACCCGATCAGGCGTGATATGGGGGTCCGGTATCGGAGGCCTGAAAACCTTTCAGGATGAAGTTACGGACTTTGTCAACGGAGATGGAACTCCCCGGTTCAATCCTTTCTTCATACCCAAAATGATTGCCGATATTGCGGCAGGATTTATATCCATAAAATATGGATTTCAGGGCCCCAATTTTGCCACGGTTTCGGCTTGCGCTTCTGCTACCAATGCGTTAATTGATGCTTTTAATTATATTCGACTGGGCAAGGCGGATGTTTTTATTTCTGGTGGCTCCGAATCAGCGGTTACAGAAGCTGGTGTCGGTGGATTCAATGCCCTTAAGGCATTATCTCAACGCAATGATGATCCGGCCACTGCCTCCCGACCCTTTGACAAGGACAGGGACGGTTTTGTGCTGGGAGAAGGTGCCGGGGCACTTATACTGGAAGAATACGAACATGCAAAAGCCCGTGGGGCAAAGATATACGCAGAACTCATCGGTGGTGGTATGACCGGTGATGCCTATCACATTACAGCCCCACACCCCGAAGGACGTGGAGCCGCTAATGTGATGAAATTCGCCCTTGAGGATGCCGGGATCAATGCAGATGCGGTAGATTATATCAATGTACACGGTACTTCTACTCCGCTCGGAGACTTAAGCGAAGTCAAAGCCATTCTAAAGGTATTTGGTGACCATGCCTACAAACTGAACATCAGCAGTACCAAGTCCATGACAGGACACTTGCTGGGGGCAGCCGGTGCGGTAGAAGCCATCGCCTCTATTTTGGCTATGAGAGATAACCTGATACCGCCCACCATCAATCATTTTACCGATGATGAGGAGGTAGATGGGAAATTGAACCTCACTTTCAATGAAGCTCAGGAGAAAGAAGTGACCATCGCCCTGAGCAACACTTTTGGATTTGGCGGGCATAACTGTTCGATCATATTCAAAAAAATTAAGGAATAAATTTGAAATTACTTCGGTTGCTCAGAGTACAAGAGCTAACTTACGATAAGAAAGAAAAAAGGCTTGCTTCCGCTATCAAAAATATAGTGGGTAGCAAGCCTTTAAATTTATCGCTCTACAGGTTGGCCTTCCGGCATGTTTCAGCCTCTAAGGAAATCAAGTCAGGAGTAAAAATAAGTAATGAACGCCTGGAATACCTGGGAGATGCCGTTTTGGGAACCGTAGTTGCCGAGTATCTTTTTCAAAAATTCCCTTATAGAGACGAGGGGTTCCTTACTGAAACCAGATCTCGTATCGTTAACCGCGAATCCTTAAACCAGGTTGGCCAAAAAATAGGACTGCCCAAGATCGTAGAGACGGAAATGGACGGAAAAGTACCCTATTCTTTCAAATCCCTCTATGGGGATACCCTGGAAGCGTTGATCGGAGCGATCTACCTGGACAGGGGGTATTATTTTTGTAGAAAATTTATCTACAAACGATTAATCGCTCCGTTCTTTGATTTGGATAATATCATCACCACCACCATCAATTTCAAAAGTAAAATTATCGAATGGTCTCAGAAAGATAACAAGGAGATCGATTTTGAGTTAAAATCAGTAGAAGGCAGCCAGCGGTTCAAGGAGTTTACCGTAGCACTTAATATTGACGGATCTTCTTTTTCGGAGGGCAAAGGAGCTACCAAGAAAAAAGCCGAGCAGGAAGCCGCAAAAATTGCCTGCGAAAAACTTCAGATCATCCTTTAATCATGCAACCCCTCTAAAAGGGGAGAAAAACCAACCCTATGTCTCAACTACATATAGCCGGTGCCACCCTGAATCAGACGCCATTGGACTGGGAAGGGAATTTTGACAATATTTTGCAGGCCGTCCAAAAGGCAAAAGAACAACAGGTAGCCTTGTTGTGCTTTCCGGAACTCAGCATCACCGGATATGGAAGCGAAGACCTTTTTTTAAGTTACTGGTACCCCAAAAAAGCCCTGTACTACCTACAAAAGATCCTTCCCTTCACCAAAGACATTACGATTTGTCTGGGTTTACCCTGCCGGGTAAAGGGAAAATTATACAATTGCATGGCCGTGGTAGAAGACCAGAAGGTCCTGGGGATGGTGCCCAAACAATTTTTGGCTATTGATGGGGTGCATTACGAGTGCCGGTGGTTTACACCCTGGAAAGCGGGCGAGGTGATCCGCTTCGATTTCTACGATTCAGCGGTTCCATTTGGCGATATGACCTTTGAAAAAAAAGGGGTCCGCTACGGGTTTGAAATATGTGAAGATGCCTGGAGAGGTGACTTACGTCCCGGATTCAGGCTAAAGGACCGAAATGCAGCATTGATTTTTAATCCCAGTGCCAGCCACT
Source organism: Cyclobacterium salsum (assembly GCF_010119245.1). Classification (GTDB taxonomy): domain Bacteria; phylum Bacteroidota; class Bacteroidia; order Cytophagales; family Cyclobacteriaceae; genus Cyclobacterium; species Cyclobacterium salsum. Next base: position 339,787 of record NZ_WNKG01000006.1, on the reverse strand, counting down.
TTGCGATGGGCAAAAGTGAGCAACGGGAAATACTGGTAAGAGAAAGTTCCGAAGTGCTGGAAGCAGCTTATTTTTACGTTAATTTGCTTGGCAATGAAAGTGGTAGAATGATTTTCGACGGGGAAATACTCTTCGCAAACCGGGGGGAAATCCTGGTCAAAAATCCGCTGTTGTCTTTTCAAAACTACCAATTGGTACACTTCCATTTCCCTCTTGACCAACCCTTGACCGCGGAAAGCAAGTCCATTGAGCACGACAAAAACGAAGAATTTACGGCAGCTGCCACCCTTGCGCTATTTGATTACCTGCGAAAAAGCCGAAGCAAAGGATTTGTTCTTTCCCTGAGCGGCGGAGCAGATTCCTCCACCATTGCTGTGCTGGTAGCGGAAATGGTAAAAAGGGGAATCAGGGATCTGGGGATTCCCTTATTTCTGGAAAAAATTCACCGTAGCGAAGACATTGATCCCAAGAGTAGTATCAAAGATATAATCGGGAAGATTTTCATTACAGCTTACCAAAGCACCCGCAACTCGTCCACGGACACCTTGCAAAGTGCGAAGACGCTGGCTGGAAGTCTCGGTGCCACTTTTCACCACTGGTCTATTGATGAGGAGGTAGCTGGCTATACCCGAAAAATCGAAACCGCCCTGGGCAGAAACCTGGACTGGTCCGGCGATGATATTGCCTTGCAAAACATACAGGCACGTGCAAGATCTCCCATTATCTGGATGCTGGCAAATATTCATCAGGCTTTGCTCCTAAGCACATCGAACAGAAGCGAAGGGGACGTCGGCTACGCCACGATGGACGGAGATACAAGCGGAGGACTCTCTCCTATTGCTGCCGTGCCCAAAGATTTTATTCTGCAATGGCTGCGTTGGGCTGAAAAAGAACTGGGATACGAGGGACTAAAAGAGGTGAATGCACTTCAACCAACTGCAGAACTACGTCCGTTGGAATCCAGGCAGACGGATGAAGAAGACCTGATGCCCTATCCTGTCATCACAGCCATAGAAAAACTGGCCATTCGGGACAAACGATCTCCGGCTGACATCTACCTGATTTTGAAAGAAGAACTTTCTCTTGAATCGGCCCTATTAAAAACTTACATTAGAAAGTTCTTTGGACTGTGGTCCAGAAACCAATGGAAAAGGGAGCGGCTGGCACCCTCTTTTCACCTGGATGAATTCAATGTCGATCCGAAAACCTGGTACCGTTTTCCCATTTTATCCGGAGGGTATCAGAAGGAATTAGATGAAATGGATAGTTTAGAAGAATAAAGTAAGGCAACAGCGTAAAAAAAATAGAAAAATGATCAATAATGTGTTGTATTACGTGGTTTGGAGTCCAAACCCGGCGGTTTTTTCTGGATTCGACAGGTTGCGTTGGTACAGCCTGCTTTTTGCTCTTGGCTTTATCGTTTCTCAACAAATCATGATTCATTTTTTTAAAAAAGAAGGTCATGATGAACAACTGGTAGACCGGCTCACCATCTATATGGTATTGGCCACCATTTTAGGAGCACGTCTTGGGCATGTGTTGTTTTACGAGCCGGCACGCTACCTCAGTAATCCCATCGACATTCTCAAAGTTTGGGAAGGGGGACTTGCCAGCCATGGAGCCGCTATCGGTATTCTATTTGCGCTGTGGCTTTATGCCAAAAAAACACCCGGACAGTCTTACCTATGGGTAGTTGACCGGATTGTGATCGTCGTAGCACTCACCGGGGCACTCATCCGTGTGGGTAACCTGATGAACTCAGAAATCGGCGGAAAAGCTACTGGAACCGACCAGGGTATTGTTTTTGCACGTGATACCGAGGACATATTAGGCACCATGAACCTGCCGATAGAATCCATAGAAGCCTACAAACCGGAGGACCGGGAGGATGAATTGCAGGGAACCGGCAGGGTTCCCGTAAATTTTGATATACGCATCAGTAAGGGAGGGTTTGATGAAAGTAACTTAGCCTCGGTTTTGGAAAGGGATGTCAAATACGCCCTGACAAGATTCAGCAGCTCCCAAAAATACATGGCTGAAAACCCTGAAACACCCCTAAATATGACCATTACGGATGGAGGCGATCATTACCTGGCGGTGGTCAAAACCTTTGGTATCGCCAAACATCCCACTCAGATTTACGAAGCAGTCACCTATTTCCTGATCTTTATCTTCCTCTTCCTGGGTTGGAAACGGTACAAGTCCGACATCCCTGAAGGCTTATACCTGGGTTTATTCCTGATTTCTGTGTTTGGAATGCGCTTCGTGTGGGAATTTTTCAAAGAAAACCAGGTGGATTTTGAAGACAACCTGACTTACAATATGGGACAGGCATTGAGTATTCCGCTGGTGTTGGCGGGGATTGGATTGGTCATTTACGCCCTTAAAACCAAGAAAATAAATCGGTGATAAAGGAGGGGTTAAGGAACCGGATCGTGTCCTTGCCCTCCCCATGGATGGCACCTGCCAATCCTTTTCAACCCCAACCAGCCCCCTTTCAAGACGCCATGTTTCTGAATGGCCTCTTTCATATACTGGCTACAGGTGGGGTAATACCGGCAAGACCTTGGGAATAAGGGGGATAGTAAATATTGATAAATCAAAATGGGAAAAATGGCAATATTTTTAACTATTTGCTTCACTTATATCGTATTTACTTCTAGTAAGGTAAATATCATCATTTAAGTTCTGCGACCCTAGACAAAAAAACCGGCAATTTTGAAATATATTCCCACGTTTTTCTTTCAAATCCTGCTTTGCTGCTGCTTTAGCTTGAGCAGCCAGTCGCTATGTGCGCAGGAGGAATCCGCAGGGAGTGCCGGGGACCCGTCCAATCCCCCGGATCAGGTAACGGTCAATAATATCTTTGTGGTAGGGAATGAAAAAACCCGGAGGAATATCATTCTGAGGGAAATGGATATCAGAACAGAAATCACCTACGACTGGGAGGAATTTGTCGAACTGCTGCTGGCTGACCAGAAAAAAATATACAACCTGCAACTGTTTACGACGGTCACACTCACCCCCTTATTTGTCGACGACGAACAGGTAGAACTACTGGTGTCGCTAAAAGAACGATGGTACATACTACCCAGCCTCATTTTTAACCTGGCAGATAGAAACTTTTCAGAATGGTGGATCAACCAGGGCAGGGATTTTTCCCGGGTCAATTACGGTATCAAGCTTGATCATAATAATGTCGGAGGCAGGAATGAAAAACTCCGGGTGATCGGACAATTGGGTTTTACGCAGGCCGTCGACCTCAATTACAGCATTCCTTATCTAGACAAAAATCAGCTTCATGGGCTGGCCGCAAAATTCAATTATTATACCAATAAAAACATCCCCATCAAATCGGTGGAAAACAAACAGTTTTTTTACCGAAACCAGGCAGAAGAGGTGCTACGTAAGACGTTCAATGCTTTTCTAACGTATAGCTTCCGGGGCAGCTTTTACAATTTCCATTACCTCACCCTGGGCATCCACAACACCCGGATCCATGAGGATGTATTGGCCGAAAACCCAAACTACTTTACCCATGACGGCGAACGACTGAAATATTTTCAAGCGACTTACCGATACCGACACGACAATCGAGACAATGTGGCTTATGCCACTCAGGGCACCTTACTGGACTTAAGTTTGAGCCAATACGGGCTTTTTTCAGGGGATGACATTAGTGAAACGGAATTTTCCATAGTAGCCAGCAAGTATACGCGCCTGGGTGATAAATTACACTTCGCAACCGGTATTTCCGGATCTGCTTTTTTTAGTCCAAGGCAACCCTACACGCTGGTAAGAGGGATCGGATACAAACCCGATTTTATTCGCGGCTATGAAATCAATGTGATCGAAGGGCAGCAGACCATCGTTCATAAAAACAGCCTTCGCTATGAATTATTAAACATTGCGTTTGACATTTCAGATTTCATGCCTATCGAGGAATTTTCCGTCATTCCCTTCAAATTATACCTAAGTGCCAATTTTGATCAGGGATACGTCAGAGATGCCAACCGAATTCCTGAAAATGCACGTTTGACCAACCAATACCTGGCGGGATATGGTCTGGGCTTAGATCTTATTGGTATCTATGATGCCGTTTTCCGTTTCGAATATTCCGTAAATAATACCGGAACCGGTAATTTTTTCATCAACGTGAAGGCTCCTTTATAAATTACTTTTTTGTTTTTAAAATACATTTTTTTGTATTAAATTCATTTGTCGCTTGGAGTTTTCCCAACTTTTCGAATCATGGAGAAATGGATCTCGACCCTTCTGTTTTTTTCCTTTTTGGGTGTCCTTACCGGGCATTCGCAAAACAGCATGGATCATTTCCCGAAAGGTGCGCTTAGCATGGGCATGGGAAACGCCAGCGTCACCCTCAATGATCCCTGGGCCGTCTTTAACAACATCGGTGCACTGGGAAAGACCAAGCAGGAGCTGCGAGCCATAGCAGGCTATGACCACCGGCTGGGCTTATCAGAACTCACCACCCTTTCCACCGGCCTCCTCATTCCCACCCGTAACCTGGGGAATCTGGGTATCGGTATTTCCAGCTATGGCGGAAAGCTATTTAACCAACAGCAAGTCGGTCTTGGTATCGCCAGGCAGCTCGGTCTGGCAAGCCTCGGAGTCAAAATCAGCTATTTTCAAACCAATATTGAAGGATTTGGGCGCAGTGCCCAGCCAGTCATCGAATTTGGAGGTCTGGCTGAACTGCTTCCGGGCTTATTTTTTGGAGCCCATGCCTACAATATCACGCGGGCGGCTATTAGCAAATCCAGTAAGGACTACCTGCCCACCACTGTAAAAGCAGGAATTTCCTACCGACCCTCGGAAAATCTCCTATTGAATTTCGAGTCTGAAAAAGAATTGCTCACTCCTGCCAGGTTCAAAGCGGGATTAGCCTATGGTTTTGAGCAAAAACTATGGGCCAGAGCAGGTATCAATACCAATCCCAATCACCTGTTTTTCGGTATTGGTTTCATGCCCAGAAGGTTTCAAGTAGATTATGCCATGAGCCGGCATTTTCTTCTGGGCTATACCCACCATTTTTCCCTCAATTACAACCTTTCCGAACCTTGATACCTCGTTTCCTTCTAGTATTTTTGGTGCCGGGCTGTTTCCAAATCCTTTCTGCCCAATCCTTACCTACGAATGATCTGGACGTCGAACGGTTCATTGAAGAACGCTTTGGCTTTCAGGACGAGGACATTCCTTATGAAGACCTCTACGAAAGTCTCCTGCAGGTTCACCTAAACCCCCTGGACCTACAGGTAGTCTCTGCCGAAGAGCTGAGGTCGCTGCATATCCTTTCCCCCTTGCAGGTGGAAACGTTTATGGCCTATCGAAGGGATTTTGGCCCTTTGCTCTCTACATTCGAATTGCAAGCCATTCCCGAATGGGACCTGAAAACGATCGAAAATATCCTGCCCTTTGTGCAATTGAATTCCAGCCAAACGCTTTCAAGCGTTCCCGGTTTCAAACGAATCCGAACAGCGGAAAATGCCTATTTTATTCTTAGGCAACGAAGGGTCTGGCAAACCAGAAAGGGATTTAGCCCGCCGGATACCCTGCCTGATGGCGCACTGAGCAGCCGCTATCTCGGGGATCCCAATGACGTGTACGCCAGGCTGCGATTGCAACAACCGGGTGATTTCAGCCTGGGCCTGACCGCTGATAAAGATGCCGGTGAACCATTCGTCTGGGATGGAGAAACCCGAAGGTATGGAATGGATTTTTTGTCTTTTCATTATTCCCTCTACAACAAAGGAGCTATGAAGATGCTCACCTTGGGCGATTATCAGCTTCAATTCGGCCAGGGACTGGTATTTGGGGCAGGGTTTTCAGTAGGAAAAGGGTCGGAAACCGTGTCTACCGTTCGAAGAAGTTCTCTGGGTCTCCGACCCTATACCTCGGTTTTAGAAACCGGTTTTTTTCGGGGAGGAGCGGTTACCTACCAAACAGGAAACGTTCAATGGACGGGTATGTATTCCCTCGCTCCCAGAAACGCAAGTATCCAGGTTCTTCAGGACAGCCTGGAATCCTCCGATGGCCATTTATCTTCGCTTGTTCTTTCAGGATACCACCGTACAGCAAGTGAAATCCAAAAAAAAGCCCGGGCCAGGGAACAAAATATGGGGACCAACATTCACTACCAGCATCCAACGAATAACCTACAGGCGGGTGCCAATTTTCTTCACACCCGATACAGCCGCCCACTGTTGCCAAGAGCCCGGATATACAATCAGTTCGAATTTCGAGGAATATCCAATACCATTGGCAGCCTTTACCTTTCCTATAATGTTGCCAATCACTACTTTTTTGCCGAGTCCGCCCTTTCCCAAAGCATGGGAAAGGGACAGGTGGTGGGCATCATGAGTAGCTTGAGCCGGCAGGTAGATTTTTCCCTGGTATGGCGAAAATTTGACCGGAATTTTCATTCGTTCTATGGCAATGCATTTTCCGAAGGCTCCCGGCCCATAAACGAAGAGGGCTTCTACCTGGGGCTAAGCTATAAACCCTCCAGAAAAATCACCTGGTCTGCTTATTACGATCACTTTTCCTTTCCCTGGATGCGGTTCCGCATGTATGCACCCTCTTCGGGCAGCGAGTGGCTTAGCCGGTTTACCTACACACCGAATAAGCAATTGGTGTTTTTCTTTCAATGGCGGGAGGAAAGAAAAAGCAGAAACCTATTGTCGGATGAGCAGTCGGATAACCAATATTTACTGGCCGAAGGCAAGCGAAAAAACGTTGTCTGGAACATGAGCTACCAACCCAGTCAATGGTGGCAGGCAAAGACCAGAATCCAACACAGCTCTTATCAAATAAATGGAACCAAAACCAAAGGCTTTGCTATTTTTCAGGATTTAACGGGCAGTGTGGGCAATTGGAAATTCAGTGGAAGGGTTTCGTTATTTGATACAGATGATTTTGAAAACCGGCAATACCTTTTTGAAAAGAATGTGCTTTGGGCCTTTTCGGTACCCAATTTTTATGGACAAGGGATGAGGTGCTATTTGCTGGCACAATACAAAATCAACAATCAATTGACCTGTTGGGCCAGATGGGCAAAAACGACCTACACCAATAGGGAAGGAATCGGTTCAGGCCTGCAGGAAATCCCCGGAAACGAGGTAACAGAGACCACTTTTCAGCTCAGGTACCAGTTTAACCGGTAAAGAATGAGCAACCTTCCTTTACCGGTTAAATTCATCCGTTTTGCTTCTTTAATAGATCTCTGATTTCCTCCAGCAATACCTCGGTTTTGTTTACGGTAGGTGGCGGAGGAGTGGGTGCGGCTTCTTCTTTTCGCTTCAGCTTATTGATCAACTTCACCATCATAAAAACGGCAAGGGCTACCAGCGTAAAATCCACTACAAACTGAATGAAATTACCATACCGAATGCTCACTGCAGCCACTTCCACCCCTGTCGGATCCACGTATGCCTCTTTTAGGACAATCATTAGCTCTTTGAAATTTACCCCTCCCAGCAATAAGCCGATGGGGGGCATAATGATGTCATTCACCAGGGAAGACACTATCTTCCCGAATGCACCGCCCATGATCACTGCCACGGCAAGATCTACTACATTGCCCCTTACGGCAAAATCCTTAAATTCTTTAATCAATCCCATGCTTTTGTTAGTTAGAAATAGTAATTAGTAACTTGAAATAAATCGCAGTTTTTCTCAAAATTGATAGTTATTGGAATGGTTTTTGAAATTAGCAGCGGCAAAATAAAAAATTTTAGATTAAAAATATGGCAAATCAATCTCAATTAAAAGCTCCAAAAGCAAAATTATTACCAAAAACACTCGACTTTCATTCCTATTCCAGAAAAGACGATTATTATTGGATGAACGACCGGGAAAATCCGGAGGTCATCGCCTACCTTGATCAGGAAAATGACTATAAAGAACAATGCCTTGCTTCCGATAAAGCGCTGCAGGAGACCTTATTCGAGGAAATGAAAAGCCGGATAAAGGAAGACGATTCCAGCGTGCCCTATTTTAAAAATGGTTATTACTATTACCAAAGGTACGAAAAGGGGAAGGAGTACCCGATCTATTGCCGGAAAAAGGAACAATTGACCCATGAGGAGCAGGTGATTCTAAATGTGAACGAATTGGCTGAAGGAAAGGAGTACTTCCATGTCAATGCCCTGGCTATTTCTGAAAACGGGAATTTGCTGGCCTTTGCCTCCGATGAAGTGGGTCGCAGGATCTATACCATTCACTTCAAAGACCTGCTCACCGGGGAAATAATAGGTGAATCGATAGGTGCCATCACTGGAAACATGGCCTGGGCAAACGATAATAAAACCCTTTTTTACGCCCAGCAGGATCCAAAAACACTTCGGTCAAACAGGGTTTACAAGCATACATTGGGGCAAAAGCAATCAGATGATGAACTGGTTTTTGAGGAAAAAGACGAAAAATTCACCCTTCAGGTACAAAAATCCAAATCCAGAAAATACCTTTTCATGGCCAGCCAGAGCACCATCTCTTCCGAGTATCGATTTTTAGCTGCCGATAAGCCCACCGAAAAATGGAAGCTCATTCAGAAAAGAGAGAAGGACCTGGAATACGAAGTGGAACACTACGAGGAACATTTTGTAATCCTGACTAATGCAGACGGAGCAACAAACTTTAAATTGGTAAAGGCACCCATCAACCAACCGGACAAAATCCATTGGGAAGAAGTAATTCCTGTGCGGGAAAATGTATTGTTGGAAGAATTCGAAGTATTTAAGCATCATCTGGTGATTTCCAATCGCTTCAATGGCTTAAGCCGGCTGGAGATCCACCGCTGGGATGGGAGCCAAAAGCACACCATCCGAATGCAGGATCCTGCCTACACGGTGTGGCTGGGAAACAACCCGGAATTCTATACCGAGGTCCTACGCTACGGGTACAATTCCCTAACTACCCCGGCCTCCATATTTGACTATCACATGGACAGTCAGGAAAAGACCCTAATGAAGCAACAAGAAGTGGTGGGTGGCCACCATCCGGAAGACTACCAGTCGGAAAGAATTTGGGCAACCGCACCGGACGGACAGGAAATCCCAATTTCCTTGGTTTACAAAAAAGACTTGTTTTCCAAAACGGGGAAAAACCCCTTGCTTTTGTATGTTTATGGTGCTTATGGGTTAAGTACCGATCCCTATTTTAGTTCCAGCAGAATAAGCCTTTTAGACAGGGGGTTTGTATTCGCCATGGCGCATGTGCGGGGCGGGCAGGAAATGGGGCGACATTGGTATGAAGAGGGCAAAATGCTAAAAAAGAAAAATACCTTTTCGGATTTCATTGCCTGCGCTGAACATCTGGTTCTTGAAAAATACACGCATAAAAATAAGCTCTTTGCCATGGGAGGAAGTGCAGGCGGTTTGACCATGGGAGCGGTTATCAACGAACGTCCGGACCTCTTCTTTGGCGTCATTGCGGCGGTTCCCTTCGTGGATGTACTGACCACCATGCTGGACGAAAGCATCCCCTTAACAACCGGGGAGTTTGACGAGTGGGGAAATCCTAAGGACAAGGAGTACTATGAGTACATCCAATCTTATTCTCCTTATGACAACGTAAAAGCACAAGATTACCCGCACCTATTGGTCACCTCAGGGCTGCACGATAGCCAGGTACAGTACTGGGAGCCGACCAAATGGGTGGCTAAATTACGGGCCATGCGAACCAATGACAACTTGCTTCTATTACATACCAATATGGAAGCGGGCCATGGGGGTGCCAGCGGGCGGTTCAGGGCATTAAAAGAATTAGCCATGGAATATGCATTTTTGCTTCGGCTGGCCGAAATAAAGGCATAGCCTAATTATCGCCACTTATTCAAATTTTGCCTAAAAATCGCCTTTGTTATGTAAAAAATCAGGGTCTTTCCCTGAAATTCATTGTAATTTCAACAATATTTACTTAATTTATTGACTATAATTTAATAGGACGACCAAATCAACTGATTTTAACTACCCCCCATGAAGGTAATCCACAACAACCAACAAGGTTTTTACGATGAAATGTTCGAAGAGAATCAGCAACTGAGAGGACATTACGACCGGTTCGGCAAATTCATTCAAAGCACTTCAGCCAAAAAACTCAGTCACCTTCAGTATTCGGCTGACAAAGCACAAATGGCCATGGGTATGACTTTCAATGTCTATCATGACAAAGAAGGCATGGAAAAAATCCTTCACCTGGACATCATTCCCCGCATCATTCCGGGAGATGAGTGGAAGGTATTGGAAGATGGACTCAAGCAGCGAATTGATGCACTGAACCTCTTTCTTCAGGACATTTACAATGAGCAAAAAATATTTAAAGATGAGATCATTCCAAAGGAGCTGATTGTCGGGAGCAAAGACTTTCTCAAGCCTTGCATCGGCCTAACGCCGCCTAAAGGCATCTGGTGTCACATTACCGGTACCGATTTGGTCAGAGATAAGGATGGCGCTTTTTACGTTCTGGAAGACAATTTAAGATGCCCCTCCGGCGTATCCTACATGCTGGAAAGCCGGGAAATCATCAAAAGGGCCTTTCCGGAACTTTTCAATACGCTTGGGGTTCGTCCGGTATCCGACTACAGCACCAAACTCTTGGAAATGCTGCAGTTTCTCTCCGATAAACCGAAACCGGTGATTGGGGTCTTAACACCCGGGGTATACAATTCTGCCTATTTTGAACATTCCTACCTGGCCCAGCAAATGGGCGTAGAATTGGTATCAGGAATGGACCTTTTGGTAGAAAATAAAAAGGTATACATGCAAACCACCAAAGGGCTGCAACAGATTGATGTGCTGTACCGAAGGATTGACGATACCTTTTTGGATCCGCTTGCTTTTAACCCGGATTCGATGCTGGGAATCCCCGGTCTTTTCGATGCCTATAAGGCCGGTAACATTGCCCTGGCCAATGCTCCGGGAACAGGAGTTGCCGATGACAAAGCGGTTTATGCCTACGTTCCTAAAATCATCCGGTATTACCTTGATCAAGAGCCTATTTTAAAAAATGTCCCTACCTACCTCTGCCGGGAAGCGGAAGACCGGGAGTATGTATTGAAAAATATCGCCAACCTGGTCGTCAAAGAAACGAACGCGGCAGGAGGGTATGGCATGTTAATCGGTCCGAAGGCAGATGCTGAAGAGCACGAAAAATTCCGGAAACTAATTCAAAATAACCCGAAAAACTACATTGCACAACCAACGCTTTCCCTTTCAACCGTTCCCTCCATCATAGACAATAAGTCTATCGAAGGCCGGCATGTGGACCTGAGACCGTATGTCTTATACGGTAAAGAAATTGAGGTAATCCCGGGAGCTCTTACCCGCGTAGCCTTGAAGAAAGGGTCACTTGTCGTAAATAGCTCCCAGGGAGGGGGCAGTAAAGATACCTGGGTATTGTACTAACCAAGAAAAACCAATATGTTAAGTAGAGTAGCAAATTCCATTTACTGGCTGGGCAGATACCTTGAGAGGGCGGAAAATTACGCCCGTTTTATAGATGTTAATTTCAACCTGATGTTGGACCTCCCGGGAGACCTGAAGGAGCAATGGGAGCCCCTGGTACTGGCTACGGGAGACAAAGACCTCTACCAGGCAAAAAATCAGGGATACAACATGCAGGAGGTTATTTATTTCCTGGCCTTTGACACCAGCAATTCCAATTCGCTCATTTCATCCGTATCCAAAGCCAGGGAAAACGCCCGAATCGTGCGGGAAAACCTAACCAAAGAAACCTGGGAAAAGCTCAATGAAACCTATCATTTTGTCAAAAAAGCTTCGGAAAGTAAGGTTTGGAAAAACGAAGATCCCCGGCATTTCTTCGAAGCCGTCAAATCCCAGATCCTACTTCTTTACGGTATCGCCGACAGTACCGTTGCCCGCACGGAAGGCTGGTATTTTCGCCAATTGGGACAATACCTGGAACGAGCCGATAAGACTTCCCGTATTCTGGATGTGAAATACCATATTCTACTCCCCTCTCCGAAAGAGGTAGGCTCCCCACTTGACTTTCTTCATTGGATGGCCTTGCTAAAATCGGTGACGGCCTTTAATACCTACCGAAGGCTTTACGGCACCATAGATCCCTCTTGCGTGGTCGAATTTTTGGTCTTGAACAAATACTTTCCCCGATCTGTATTTTTCTGCCTCCGGGAAGCCGAGCAAAGCTTATTTAAAATTTCGGGCACCAATGGATCCGGATTCTCCAATTCGGCGGAAAAATCCATGGGAGAACTGCGGTCTAAACTTGAGTTTGATGATGTCAGCGATATCATCGCTACAGGACTTCACGAATACCTCGAACACCTTCAGGTAAAAATCAATTTTATATCCAATCAGATAAACGATAATTATTTCCAAATAAAAGATAACTTTGTAAGCCAAACTATGGAGCAAGGATGACATTTTGTATTGGAATTAAGACAAAACACGGGATTGTAGGGCTAGCGGATACCAGAATTACCTCAGGCAACGAAACGACTACATCTAAAAAACTATATACCGTCAATCGAAAAAAACACTCGTTCTTTATTATGACATCGGGCCTGCGCTCGGTCCGGGACAAGGCCATCACCTATTTTGGAGAGCTAATCGAAAGAGAAGATGCCTCCTTTGATCGGTTGTACAAAGCGGTCAACGGATTTGCCGACCAGGTAAAAAGAGTGGCTGAAGAAGACATGGATTCATTGGAAAAATCCGGTTTCACTTTCAACCTTTATTCCATCATCGGTGGACAGTTGGAAGAAGACAAAGAGCCCCGGCTTTTTTTATTGTATCCGCAGGGTAACTGGATAGAAATCCGGCAGGGAACCCCTTTTGTCATTATTGGTAATACTGGTTTCGGCAACCCAGTGCTGCGAAGGTCGTTAAAGTATGAAGAGCCGCTTTATTTTGCCTTAAAAAGTGCCTTCCTGGCTTTCGATGCCACTCGAATCAGCGCAAATGACGTAGACTATCCGATAGACACCGTCATACTTGAAAACAATAGTTATCAAATTATTGAAAACCGGTTTGAACAGCACGAATTGCATCATTTATCGGAATTTTGGAATAATTCGTTGAAAGAAGCCATTCATAAATTGCCAGCCGATATCTTAAAAAAAGCGTTCTTTCACGAAGAAATGGAAGAAAGCGAATAGATTTCCCTCCATTTGATGGCCACAGATGCCGGGTTTCCTTTCCCCTAAAATGAAAAACCATGCGTCTAAAAATTGAACACCATACCACTTATGACTACCACCAGCCTGTTGGGCTTAACCCCCATAGTCTTTTTTTGAAGCCGCTTCCGAGAAACTATTTTGAGGTCAGCAAATTTTCACTTCAAATACAGCCCGAACCGGATGGAATGAATGAGCGATACAGTATAGAGGGCAATCCCTATTTCCAGGTTTGGTTTTCAAAAGAATCAAGTAAGCTTAGCATCAGCACCTCTTTTGAATCCACACACAGTCCTTTCAATCCTTTTCTGTTTTTGGTAGACCAGGGTTTTGTTAATAAGCTGGATCGAAATGCAGCGACTCCGTTCCAGTATCCGGAAGACGACATGCCCTTGCTCCAGGCTTATCTTGGGCATAGTAATAACTCCCTACTGAAACAGTATGGTCTGGCGAAACTTACCAGCAAAGATCCCATTCAGTTTCTAACCGAGCTGAATGCCTCCATTCATGCCGATTGGAAGCACATCATCAGAGAGGAAGAAAACCTCTGGCCTGCCACTCAAACCTTTGCTGCCGGAAGGGGTTCCTGCCGGGACCTTTCCTGGATGTTGATCGAAATACTGCGGCATTTGGGGCTGGCCTCCCGGTTTGTCAGTGGCTATGCCTTTAATCCTGAACTGGATGAGGGGCATGAGCTCCACGCCTGGGTCGAAACCTTTTTGCCGGGCGCCGGATGGGTGGGCCTGGACCCCAGCCTGGGCCTGATGACCGATGAACATTACATTCCATTGGCCTGTAGTTTTCTCCCTAAAAACACCCTGCCGGTTCACGGAACCTTTGGAGGCGATCAGCTGCAAGAAGCCAGCCTAACGGCTTCCGTTCACATTCAGCCCCTATAGCCAACAACCGATTCAGTTATTGCCGCTTTTTCTTCAAATAAACAAACCTTTTCACCCGGTTTGCGATTAACTAGGATAGCATAAAAAACCATGACAAAAGTGGGAGGTATCGTTTTTATTTTAATTTTATTAGTTGTTCTATTTTTTTTGAATTGGTACGTGTATCAGGGAGTTAAAACCCTGTTGCCTGAAACGTTCTTTGCAAAAGGAAAAATAGCCTATTGGGTAGTGGCTGGCGGGATCAGCCTGTGGATCGGCCTGACCTTTTTTATCATCCTGCAGGAGGGCAAAATATCCACTACCTCTCAGAAATCGTTAAACTTGTTCCTGACGATAGCTGTTACCCAGCTTTCGATCATTGTATTCTTATTTGGAGAAGATATTTACCGAACGGTGAGTGCGGCCATCTCTTATTTTTCATCCGGATTTTCTTCGGGCCAGGCCGAAAGCCCGGCCGTTTACCCGGACCGGCGAAAGTTCGTCAGCCAAATGGCCTTTGCGGTGGCCGCCATTCCTTTTACGGCTTTCGTGTACGGGATTGTAAAAGGAAAATACGATTTCCGAACCCTCCGGAAGACCATTTATTTCAAAGACCTGCCGGAAGCCTTTGATGGGTTTACCATCACCCAGCTATCCGACATCCATGCGGGCAGCTTTACGGATATGGAGGCGGTAAAAAGAGGAGCTGAACTTGCTGCCTCTCAAAATTCCGATCTATTTGTATTTACAGGAGACCTTGTCAATCACAAGGCAGATGAAATCGAACCCATGCTGGAAGCTTTTTCACGAATCAAAGCTCCCTATGGACAGTATTCTATTTTAGGCAATCATGACTATGGGGATTATTCATCCTGGCCAAGTCCCGAGGCCAAAAAAGCGAATTTCGAGCACCTGAAACAGCAGCACCAAAAGCTGGGCTACGATCTGTTGCTGGATGAAAACAGGGTGATTGAGAAAGATGGCGAGAAAATCCGGCTGATGGGCGTGGAAAACTGGGGCGTGGGCTTTCAATCCAAAGGAGATCTGGAAAAATCCCTGCTGGGTGTGGGGGATGAGGAATTCAAAATTTTACTTTCACACGACCCGTCTCACTGGGACGAACAAGTCAAAAAGCATCCTAAAAAAATACACCTTACCTTAAGTGGTCATACCCATGGCATGCAATTTGGGATAGAGACTCCGCTGTTTCGATGGAGTCCGGCACAGTACCGGTACCCCAACTGGGCGGGTCTGGCTGAATATGCTGGAAATTACCTGTATGTCAACAGGGGATTTGGATTTCATGCCTTTTCGGGCCGGGTAGGCATCTGGCCGGAAATTACGGTGATTGAATTACGGAGAGGCTGAAATAAGGGGCCAACATTTCCAGAAAATTAAGGTGCAGGTTTTTGATTTTTCTGAAAAAGGTAGATAAGGCTGATCTGAGAATGGACGGAAAAAAGGTGTTGGCCTTTGGGGAATTCCGGGGTGCTATTGGGGCGATTTATCAGACAGGTTTAGAGAAATAAAAACATAAAAAAACTCCGGGAATTTCCGGAGTCTATTTATATTTTTAAAAAAATTCAGGTTTATTTTTAAAGGTATCAATGTCAATTACTTCATTTAATAGAAATTTTTGAATTGGATTTCCATTTTTTATAACCACGAAATTTAATCCAAGATAAGGAAGGTCAAATATTTATTCATTTAAAAGGAATATGATTTTTTTTACAAATAGTAGATTAAAATTTCTACGAAAACCTATTCATAGATCTTAAAGTCTAATTCAAGTTCATCACCTTCTACCACTACCCCAATTCCGAAATTACCCGACCAACCTGAATACTTGACACTATATCTAAGTATTTCCTGAGATCCTATTTCCAAAGGGATTTCTAGGCTTGGATTATCCATCGCATTCTTAACAAGCACTTGATCCAATGGATATGTCAGCCCTTTTCCTTTCATTTTGATAAATGCTTCTTTGATGCACCAGAGTCTAAAAAATGCTTCCGATTTCCTTTTTCCTTTTGAACTTCGGATTAGGCTAATTTCTTCATTGCAAAAAAAATGATTTGAGATTAGCTCTGCTTCAATCTCAGCATCTAAAAATTCAATGTCTACTCCCAATTCCGCTTCCCATGAAAAACCATAGAGTACATAATTCTTGGAGTGTGACGTGCTAATAAAGATTTTAGTCCCCTCGTTTTTTACATATGGTTTGCCAAGTTCAGTTTGCTGAATAATTATCTCATTTGGTTTTATAGAAAGATAACTGGATAGTAACCTCCGCAAAATACTTCGCCGCTTTATAAAATGTTTTTGATATTTTTCATGAACGAAGCGAGCAATACGGACTTGTTCTTCTTCAGAAAGATAACTTCCATCTTCATCAGGCAACTGATCCATATTGGCAAGCCATAGATCTACTTTCATTAGCTAACTAGTCTTTCTTTATTCATTTTCCCATCTTTTTAAATTTCGAGCAATAGCCTCATTCATCTGTCCTGTGTATGGTTCCCTCATCAATTTAAGATGTGGTCCCATTATTTCTTCTCTGTCCACAATATTCAGCAGTGGCTCCCACCCGTAGGTATGCTTGAACTCCCTCGGTGTGGTGATTAAAAGCGTATCGCAGTCAATTTTCTTGGGTTGGTACGCTAGAATATATTTCTTCAAAAGTCCTGTATCCTTAATCAAAACAGGTTGATTCTTAGCTTTATTTACCCTTTTTTTGAGTTTATTTACTAATTCAATGGGATTCTTAAGGTAATCCACGTAAGTGAAAAATTTCTTGTATCCACCCTTTCCAAAAGTCCGGGATTTGTCAAAAAACAATGGAGGATCTATCATGATTAACTTAACTTCTGACCCTTCTTCCCTAAGCTGCTTTGCAAGCTCAAATAAAACCACATTACCAATAGAATAAGATAAAATTCTATAAGGTCCAGAAGGCTGAATTATCTTGATCTCGGCCAAACAAAGGCTTGCTATCTCTGCCATGTTTTTGGGCACTGATTCCTTGACTAATTCCGGACTGACAGATAAAATTCCATAAACCGGATATTCAGAAGGCAAATGTCTCGTCAATTGGCTGTAAACCGTTTCATAGTAAAACTCACTATGAATACAAAAAACAGGGGACTTACTACCAATCGTTTGGATAGGAATCACCCGTTTGATAGACCCAACTTTTACTTTAATCCCATTTTTAAAGGTATTGACCTTTTCTGCAATATCTTTTATTGTGTCCGAAATCTGAATTTCTTTGGAGAAATCGTAAGTAGAATTAAGCTCCACCTTTACGCTTTTCCACTCAAAGTCTGAACCTCCATTTTTTTGAAAACTGTCTTTTACTCCAATTAGTTTCTGTTCAAGATTCTTCTCCCAGACTTTAAGAATGGCTAGTTCCAGCGTGTTTTCCGGCCGAGTGTAGGTTTCATGATTCAAAGATTTGACCAAGGACTCTACTGTGGAATAGCGAAGAAATTGAGCAGGAGTGACTTTGATTCCTATGTCTCTGCATCTGGCAATAATCTGTATGCTTTGTAGAGAATTTCCCCCCAATTCGTTAAAGTCCCTATTGACAGGAACTTCATCAACTCCCATCACGTCTGCCCAAATTCCTGCAACCTGTCTTTCAAGGTAGGTAGACGGAACTTTGAACTTCTCAGAAGCAGCTATAGGTTTTGATTTAGCAATCTTTTCCAAAGCCTTCAAATCTACTTTTCCATTGGGAAGGAGCGGGAAATCAGCAAGTCCTACAAGCTGATCTGGAACCATATATTTGGGTAGATTTTGCTGGAGGTATCCCATCAACTCCTCTTCGACCAAAGGTTTCCTGGTTTTATACGCCAGTATGATTTTTTGATCGGGGACTTCAGTTGCTAAAGCTACTGCAGTAACATTTAAAGAGAATCGCTGAGCTAGCTCTTGGATCTCATTCAATTCCACTCTATGCCCCCGTACTTTGACCTGATTATCTATTCTACCCAGAAATTCCATCAAACCATTTTCCTGAATTCTAACCAAATCCCCTGTTAGATAGATCTTACCCCGTTCTTTATGAAAGGGGTTTTTCAAGAATTTTGATTCATTTTCACTTCGAGACAAATAGCCATTTACTACACCTGAACCCGCAATACAAAGTTCACCTGAAATACCTGTGGGGCTCAAATCCTGATTTTCATCCAAGACATAGGCTAAAGTATTAGAAGTGGACAAACCTATCGGTACTCGGTGAAAGGAATCACTAACTCTAAGCTCCTGAACTGTACACCATACTGTCCCTTCAGTTGGACCATATTCATTAAAAAGACGTGCATCTGGGACTTTCTCAAAATGCGCTGCTATTATGTCATTTGGAAATTCTTCACCTGCTAGAATTACTCCTTTTAATCCATTCCAAGATTTATCTTTTCCTTGTAACAAAGCTTGATATAGGGAAGGAAGCATCAAGGCGTGACTAATTTCTTCCCGATCTAGAAGTGTAGACAGTGCGTTGGTATCTAGGGTCTCCTCTTTCTGAGTAATTACCAATTTACCACCCGTACATAGGGTCCAAAATATCCCTGCCACAGAGCTATCAAAAGAAAAAGATGAAAGCAACAAAAATGCAGAGGGTTCATCTTGATAATATGATTTTCTAGCCGCTATTGAGGAATACAAATTTTCGTGGCTCACCAAAACTCCTTTAGGTTTATTGGTGCTTCCAGAAGTAAAAATCAGATAAGCATTATCCCCTTTATTTTTACTTTCGCCTATTTTAAAATCAATTTCTTGATTGTAATCAAGTGAATCTATTTCTATTAAGTCAACAACTTCTCTGATCGGATCTTTCGATTGGATTAGCCGGCCATGTGTAAGAACATATTTTGCTCCGGATTCTTTGAGATACTGCAGAATTCTCTGATCGGGATATTCTGGATCAAGTGGCAAATATGCCCCACCAAATCTCAAAATCGCCAGAATAGAAACCAGAAAATCCACAGATCTTTCTAGGTAAATTCCTAATGGCTGGTTGGGATCCGCATTTTTTTTTCTTAATTCCTGAGCAATAAGCTGACTTCTTTGATTCAGTTCGCTGTAATTGAGACGTTCAGATCCGCAGACTACTGCGGTTTTATTTTTATTCTTAGATAAGTTTTCCAGAATTTGCTTTAAAACCGAGCCCTTTTTTTCAGGATGGAAACCATGACTAAGTCCTGAAGTCAAATATTGTTTCTCTTCTACTGAAATCAAAGAATAGCTTTCTAATGGTAAAGCTGGATTGTCGCAAATTTCACTCAGTAAGGTGGAAAAATGCTGAACAAGTCGCTCTGCAAAAACAGGACTAAACAAATCATCACTGATCTCAATCCCAATATGATATATCCCATTTTTCAATCCAAAATGATGAAGAGTTAGATCAAATTTGGCTACATCCAAATCCAAAACCTCAAAATCTACTGGAAGATTTAAACTATGGAAAGGATTTTCCCCAGCAGAATGCCCAACAAACATTGCCTGAAAGAGTGGATTGTAACTTTCATCCTTGAGTTCCGAAGATGCATTCACCAACTCTTCGTAGCTTTCTTTTTGTGAGGAGATGGCAGAAAGCACCTCATTTTTAACCTCTTGTAGAAACTCAGAGAATGGCTTTTGCCTAAACAATTCTCCTACTATTACTTGTGTATCCACAAAATAACCCACCATGGATTTGAATTCGTCCTTATCCCTATTCAACACAGGAATCCCCACGTTCACATGGTTACTTTTTGCATACCTTCCCAAAAGCAATTGAAAGCACGCAAGAAACAGGTTAAAATCAGTTGTATGATGGGATTTAAGTATTTCACTAACTTTTGGACTTAATTCCTTAGGAAGTGAAAAACGAATTAATTTCCCTTTGTAACTGGGAGTAGCTGGTCTTGGATAGTCCAGCGGAAGTTCAAGAAAAATATGGGAAAAGCTGCTATTTAGAGCATCTTTAGAAGGCTTAAGTGGAAGATTTTTTTGCCAGCTTGTATAATCTACATATTGTAAATCCGATTGGCCTAAATCGTATTCAGCCTTTTTGTCATCCGGTGAAATGGACTTATAAAAATTAGCAAAGTCCTGCCGCAGGATACCCATGGACCAAGCATCGATATTGATATGATGGAAAGTGATGCCTACATGGTATCCACCATTTTCCAACTGACAAATTCCTACCCGGATAAGTGGATCAGTTTCTAGTCTGAAGGATTTACTTGCGAGTTGCTTAAGCCAGATGCGTGCATTGCCTTTACTTAGCACTTCTGTAGAAGCATGAAGGCTATACTTTTCATCTCTCCGAAAAACCATTACTGGCTCTTCTTGAAAGATAATATAATTGCTAGCCAAAATGCGATGCTTTTCGACCAAATAATCCAAGGCTAGGCTGAAACTTTCCTGATCAAAAGATTGATTCTGAAAATCCCAAATCTCAGAATAATTATAAACAGCACTTTCAGGATTCTTTTGATATACAAACCAAAGTCTTTGCTGCGCTACAGAAAGGGGGTAGGTGATAGAAAAAGAAGCTTTTGGAATAGGTTCTCCAAATGTACTTTCTGCTTCTTTCTCTTCATCGCTGAAATTTAGCCACTGATCTAAAATATCATCTGAATTCCCATTCATATTCCTAGGTATTAAAGAATCCCTTGTTCTACTAACCAAGTATGAACTTTCAAGTCATACCCAAAAGCTCTTTCAACAATCCAATACATAGAAATCGAAATCAAAAGTAAGGAGAAACCTACCACTACTAAGTAATAATATTTCCATCTACTAAAGAGAAATAGAATCGGAAAAGTTAATAGAATAATTGTCAATTGGCCGATTTCTACTCCTAAATTAAATCCAACTAAAGAATAAACGAGGTAATCCCCTCCTCTCGATTGTTCAGCTAACACCGAGGCAAAACCAAAACCGTGAAAGAGACCAAAAACCAAGACGATTAGCCATTCTCTCTTATTTAGGAATGGGGCAATATTGTGGTAGGCAGCTAAAGCGATAGAAAAAGCGATGACCGATTCTACCAATCTTGAGGGTAAGTTGACTACTTCTAAAGCCGCTAAACTCAGAGTAACCGAATGTGCCAAAGTAAAAATGGTAATAATTTTTACTACAGTTATTAGTGCAGATTTAAAGCTACTTTCAGGTTTAAAGTCAGTATACCTAACACCTAACCATCTTTTTTTGAGATTAGTAGGTTGATATACAATTACCGAAGGGATTAATAAAGCGATCAAGAATAGAATATGATCCAGACCTATCCAAATATGATATATGCCAGATTTGATCATTGCAATAAAACCTGTTAAAATCGAACCCTCCTCTACATCAAGAGTTTGATTAGGTGAGGAAGGACCGAATATTAAGCTAGGAAGGGACTCGTTTCCCAAAACTCCAGTTTTCCAATTATTCTCAATGTGGAGCAGTGATTCATGTCCTCTGAATTCCCTTACAAAAATCTCATTGTAAACATCAAATTGGGAAGGAACGGAATCAATATTTTCGATCAAAAAATTAAAGAGAAGAAAATCGTTTCCATCTAATTCCAAAAGACCTAATTCTGTAAATGTCAACGCATGTTCACCCTTGTTAGAACTAAATTTAAGGTTGTTTAGGATATAATCGACTACAATTTTTACATTTGGGTCATTTTGATTTGGGACTTCGCCTGGACCATAATTAAAGTCAAAAACTTCATTCATATCACTTTTTCTCAATTCCACCCTACAATCAATTTTTCCCTCGTAGATACTCAGATATATGTAGTTCTGGTTAGGTCGATGTGCTTCTACGGTAAATATACCCGCCACAAAAAAAGTCAAGGCTAAAAAACATTTTTTGATTAATCCAGTTGACTTCATAATTTGGAAGATTAAGTGATACATTTAAGACAAAGAATTGGCAATAATGTTTAGCATTTTTAATTAAATTATGCGTAAGAAAATGAATTGCAATTTAATTTCCAAAATACAAAAATGCGGTATGATAAAATGAGGAAAAATCAAGAAAGTATCATTATCGACAGTCAGGCTGTTAATAAAATCATTACAACCGTCGGGTTGAACAATGTGATGGACGAGCTCATTGCTAATTTAGAATCTGCACTTTCAAGTTTTTCAAAAGACGAAACTGAAGTACCGATTCGATCTGGATTTAACTATAAGAAGCCCTTTTTGGGATTGGTAGAATGGATGCCAATTATGAAAAAAGGAGAAGAAGTGGTCATAAAAGTAGTAGGCTATCACCCAGAAAATCCTGATCTTTTTAAGATTCCAACTATCCTTTCAACTATTTCTTCTTATGATGCCCATACAGGTCACTTAAATTACTTGGTAGATGGTGTATTACTCACGGCACTTCGAACAGGAGCATCTAGTGCAGTAGCAAGTAGAATGATGGCAAAAAAGGACTCAAGGGTTTTGGGGATAATTGGTTGTGGAGCACAGTCTGTTCCACAAATTCATGCTATTTCAAGACTCTTTGACATCCAGGAGATTTTGATTTATGATGTAGATCAATCATCCATGGAAAGTTTGGAAGACCGAATTGCACCTATAAATCTTGGTATCAGTCCAAAAAATTGTAGTATCTCTGATATTTTAAAGCAATCCGATATTCTATGTACAGCCACTTCCATAGAGCCTGAGAAAGGACCTCTTTTTGAAGAGTTTACAACAAAATCGCATCTGCATATCAATGCTGTTGGAGCTGATTTTCCAGGAAAATTTGAACTCCCTATATCGCTTTTAAATCAAGCAAATGTATGTCCTGATTTTCTAGAGCAAGCAGTGGTGGAAGGCGAATGTCAACAATTAATGGCATCGGACATAGGTCCAACTTGGATTGAATTAATACATGATGAGCGATTAAAAAAGAATTATCAGTCCGGATTAAGCGTATTTGATTCCACAGGATGGGCTTTGGAGGATCAAGTGACCGCAAACTTATTTTTTAATTATGCCCAAAAACTCGGTATAGGGACAAAAATGACCATAGAGACATATTCTCCAGATGAAAAAAATCCTTATGGGGTATTTCACCAAATTCCGCACTTAAATCAATAATTCAATTAAATTTTTAAAGCGCTTCAAACAAAATAGGATCATTAAAAGTAACATTTAAGCTGAAATTCACTAAACGATTATTTTAAACTCATCTCAACTTGACTGATATGTCGAAAGATTTACTTGGAACAGCACTTCTATTAGTTGCTTTAGTTATTTCTACTGAAGCACAATCATTAAAGGGTAGAATCTTGGATCAATCCAGTTCGCCCATAATAGGCGCATACATTATTCACAATGAATCTGAGCATCATGCGCACACCAATGAATCAGGTTATTTTGTTTTGGTAGGTGTAAATTCTGGAGATTCACTTCAGATAAGTCATATTGGTTTTGAAACACAAATATTTGTTGTGGATAATTTGTCTAAAGAGGTGACATTCCGATTGAGAGAATCGGCAATTAATCTTGAGGAAGTGGTATTTAGTCAGGAAGTTAACCCCGTAAGCACGCTATCGAGAATTGACCTCAAGACTAATCCTGTAAATACGTCTCAAGATATACTAAGAAAAGTTCCAGGTCTATTTATCGGTCAGCATGCCGGTGGTGGAAAGGCTGAACAGATTTTCCTTCGTGGTTTTGACATCGATCACGGCACAGATATCAATATCACAGTAGATGGAATGCCTGTAAATATGGTTTCACATGCCCATGGACAGGGTTATTCTGATTTGCACTTTTTGATCCCTGAGACAGTAGAGCGCGTAGATTTCAACAAAGGTCCTTACAATGCAGATAAAGGTAATTTTGCAACCGCTGGATATGTAAATTTCCAGACAAAGAGAGGATTGGACAAAAGTACCGTTTCAGTTCAGAGAGGCAGCTTCAATACCACCCGTTCAGTTGGGCTTTTTAATTTGATCAATGATTCGAAAAGCAATGCTTACATCGCTACTGAATATTTAGCCAGTGATGGGCCTTTTGAAGCCAGTCAAAATTTTAACAGGTTAAATTTAATGGGTCGATATGGAATCACTACAGAAGATGGAAGTGATATCTGTATAATCGCATCCCACTTTACAAGTAAATGGGATGCATCAGGTCAGATTCCTGTAAGAGCAGTTGCAAGTGGACAAATCTCTAATTTCGGAGCACTAGATGATACAGAAGGTGGATATACTAGTAGAAGTAACCTTGCGCTAAATCATACCAAGCAAATCAATGACAGGCTTTTTATTAAAAATAATGCCTACTACACAACCTATGATTTCGAATTATATTCAAACTTCACCTTCTTCCTTGAAGATTCTGTAAATGGAGATCAAATCAGACAACGAGAAAATAGAGCAATTTTTGGAACGGAGAGTCAACTAACCTACAATGGAATATTGAGTGAAGGAGAATATGCACTTCAGTTTGGTGTAGGACTCAGAAATGATGATATCCGTGATAATGAGTTGGCAGGAACCAAAAACAGAGATAGCGTTAGATTTGTGACGCAGCGGGGTGATATTACAGAGTCAAACTACTATACTTACATAAATCTTGATCTTTACCTGAAAAAATTAAGAATCAACCCATCTTTGAGATTTGATTATTTCACCTATCTCTACCAAGATCAACTTACCCCTGCCTACGATCCAAATTCCTTGTCAGCTGCCGTAGTAAGTCCTAAATTGAATTTTATTTACACAGCAAATGAAAACACGCAAATCTTCTTGAAATCAGGGATAGGTTTTCACTCAAATGATACACGTTTAGTATTGGAAAGGCCAAATAACGAATCTATTCTTCCAAGAGCATTTGGGGTTGATTTAGGAGGTAATTTCAAAGTTTTGCCAAGGTTACTTATGAATGGAGCACTTTGGTATTTAGGGCTTGAACAAGAGTTTGTGTACGTCGGCGATGCAGGAATCGTGGAAGCTGGCGGAAGAACTGCTCGCCGAGGTGTAGATTTGGGATTACGTTGGCAAGCGAATAACTGGATCTATTTAGATGGAGACTTTACTTATTCTTATGCTAGGAGCATAGATGATGAGGAAGGAAATAATTTTATTCCTTTGGCTCCAAGAATTACTACTACTGGTGGATTAAGTTTTGATAAAAACGGTTTTGCAGGTGCGCTTAGAGCAAGATATCTGCAGGATAGACCCGCAAATGAAGACAATAGCGTTATTGCCGAAGGTTACACAATTATAGATTTAAATGGAAGTTATTCATTTAATGCCTTTAATGTAGGGTTCTTTATCCAAAACTTACTGGATTCAAATTGGAGAGAAGCCCAATTTGATACAGAATCTAGAATTCGTTTGGCCAACGGAAGTCTTGAATCGTCTCCTGTAAGTGAAATACATTTCACGCCTGGAACTCCTTTTAATTTCACAGGTTTTATAAAGTTCACCTTTTAATCAAATGGATTTTAGCTGGACAAAAGAGCAATTACAATTATTCGAGAAAGTCAAAGATTTTTCTCAAGAGAATCTCAATGAGCATGTTTCGAATAATGATCGTAACAATATCTTTCCCGCTAAAGAGTGGAAAAAATGCGCTAATTTTGGTGTACTAGGTTGGCCATTTGACAAACAATACGGTGGAGGGGGGTACGATTCCATCACCACAGTTTTGATGCTGGAGGGGTTGGGATATGGTTGTAAGGATAATGGGCTTCCATTCTCATTGAATTCTCAGCTTTGGAGTACTCAAGTAGCTATCAATGCATTTGGTACAGAAGAACAAAAAAAAAAATATCTTACAAAGTTAATTTCAGGTGCAATTGGAGCGTTCGGAATTACAGAAGAAGGATCAGGTTCTGACACTTATGCTTTAGAAATGACAGCTCAGAAAGTAGCTGGAGGTTATAAACTGAATGGGGAAAAGCATTACATTACGCTTGCTCCCAATTGTGAAATAGCAGTGGTATTTGCTACCACCAATGCCAAATTGGGTAGATGGGGAATTACCGCTTTCATTGTGGACAAGACAATGCAGGGATTTACTACGAGTGACGTTCGTGATAAAGTAGGCATGCGAACCACCCCTATGGGAAATCTTTATTTAAAAGATTGCTTTGTACCTGATGAGAATAGATTGGGTAAAGAAGGCTCTGGTCTAAGTTTATTTAGTTCAGCCATGGAATCAGAAAGAGGATATATTTTTGCCAGTCAAATCGGACGATTAGAAAAGCAACTTGAACTATCGATAGCGTATGCGAATAGTCGAAAATCTTTCGGCCAAAGTATTGGAAAAAATCAGTCTATTTCAAATCGTATCGCCAATATGAGACTTAGACTAGAAACTTCAAAAATGCACTTATATAAGGTCGCTTACCTTGACAAAAATAATTTGCCTCTTATGCAAGAGGCAGCAATGGCTAAATTGTATATCAGTGAAGCCTTTGTAGAGTCTAGCATGGACTTTATTAGAATTTTTGGTGCCAAAGGTGTAGTAACAGAATACGAAATAGAGCGAGATCTTCGTGATGGTTTGGGAGGTTTGATTTATTCAGGAACTTCTGATATTCAGCGGAATATTATTGCAAAATTAGATGGTGTACAATGAATTCCCAAGCTAAAATTTTAAGTGAACTTATACTTTCGGGAGCGATCAAAACTCCAGACAAAATAGCTTTTAAGAGCCTCGATGGCCAAATCACCTACCGTGAACTGGAAGAAAAAAGCAATAGGTTGGCAAATTGGCTTGTAGTGAATCATGTAAAAAAAGGAGATCGAATAGGAATTCTTATCGAAAAAAACATTTACACTGCCTATGCCATCTATGGTATTTTAAAAACTGGAGGCGTATTGGTAGCCTTAGATCCTAATCAAACAAGTGAAAATCTAAATGCTATTATCGCAGATTGTGATATACAAATAATTATCTCCGTTCCCGCCCATCAGCGTTTGTTAAATCAAATAAATCACCAAGAATTAAGAATATTAGGAACTGAACAAGGAATCACGTGGGAAGAGCTATTCGAAGTAGCGGGAGTTTCCAGCTTGGATCTTGACATTCAGCCATCGGATTTCGCTTACATCTTGTATACTTCAGGATCTACAGGGCAACCAAAAGGAATAGTACACACTCATGCCAGTGGATTGGCTTATGCAAGACAATCCGTAGAGTTATATGAAGTTTCAGGTGATGATGTTATAGGGAATGTCGCGTCATTGCACTTCGACCAGAGTACGTTCGGATATTTCTCAGCTATCTATGCAGGATGTACTACATATGTATTTTCAACCAGTGAATTGGTAATGTTGGGGAGTTTTTGCGAAGCTGTAAGATCAAATAGTATTTCCATTCTGTATTCTGTTCCTTCTCTGTTTGTTTCATTGGTTCAAGGTGATTTCGATTTAGATTTTCCATCAGTCAGGTGGATCAAATATGGGGGAGAGTCTTTCCCTGCAGCTAAACTAAATAAGTTAAAATTCAAGGCTCCAAAGGCCTATCTGTCCAATGTCTATGGTCCAGCCGAGGTAAATCAATGCACGTATTTTACAATCACGAAACCAGTAGAATTAGATAAGGAAGTTCCTATCGGGCAAGTCTGGGAAAATACAAATTATCTGATTTTAGATGCTGATAATCAACCAGTAGCTAAAGGAGAGCAAGGTGAATTATTGATTCATTCTACTACCATGATGTCAGGATATTGGAATAATGAAGAGCTGAATTCAAAATCATTCTACAGAAACTTTGAATCTGGAATCGAAGTCACGTACTATAGAACCGGGGATTTTGTCTATCTAAATGAAAATGATGAATTGGTCTTTGTAGGGAGAATGGATCGGCAAGTGAAGATTAGTGGTTATAGAATTGATCTTGGAGCCATTGAGCAGGTACTTTTAAAATGTTTAGAAGTAACTGATGTTGCCGTTTTTACTTCAAAGGCAGGTGATATGAAAGAGCTTTGCGCAGCGATAGTTCCGAAAAATGGTAAATTGGATCGTGATAATTTAAGAAAAAAGCTTTTGAAATTATTACCCAGAACAAGTGTCCCAAAGCATTTCTTTGAGGTACATTCTTTACCTCAATCTACCAATGGAAAAGTCCATTATCAAAAACTTGAAAAACAGTTTTCCACTGAAATATCGTAAGAAAATAAATCATGCTTAGTCAGGATCAAATCAAGTTATATGAACAGCAAGGCTATTTACATATAAGTAATTGGCTGGAAGGTGAGCCCTTGAATCAAGTTATTCGAGCCATCGATAAAATTGAGCAAATGGACGGCCCTGAATTCTTTAGAGAAAAGACATCAGGAAAAATCAGAACTGTTTTTGCTCCGGAAAAATTTGACTCTTCCATCCTTGCCTTACTTGAGAAATCAGACTTGCCTAAATTGGTAGTACAACTTTTAAAAACTGATTTCTACCTTTTTCAATCAAAATTGAACACCAAAAGCAGCCTAGAGTCAGGTGTTTGGAGTTGGCATCAAGATTTCAAGTTCTGGCAAGAAGACGGGATGCTAAAACCAGAAGCCTTAACGGCTGCCATCATGCTGACTGATGTAGAGGTAGCCAACGGGCCCTTATTGGCAATCCCATCTTCCCAGTCTGAAGGAGAAGTGGAATCTTATCTTAATAATCCTGATGGAGTTCATGATGAAAATTTGAAATACATGATTAGTCAAACCACTTTGGCCCAAATGATAAAAAAACATGGGCAGATCATTCCAATTACTGGCAAAGCGGGTGATATAACAATTTTCCACAGCAATCTCCTCCATAGTTCCTACCAAAACATGGGAGTGATTGATAGAAAACTCCTGATGTTTACCTTTAACCCTATCGAAAACATCCGAGAGGTCCCTAATCCTAGGCCTGATTACATGGTCAAAAGAAACCGAACTGTATTAAACCCGAAATGATGGTCGAAGAAATTACAAATTATATTAATGAGGAAATTGATGTCCTTGTCACCCAAGAAGAGGAGTTGCTAAGTAGCGGGTTGATCGATAGCATCACCATTATGAAGCTCATTGCACATTTGGAAGAAACATATGAAATCAAAGTTCCTCCGCAGGATATGGTCATTGAGAACTTTAATACCATTTCCTCCATTATTGAATACATAACGCAGCAACAAAATAAATAAGTTAAGATTGCAGAAAGCTAAAGATTCTATTTCCAGCCTAACTGGAAGTCAACAAAGTATATGGGCCAGTCAGAAAATTGCTCCTAACTCCATTTCAAATTATCTTCCGCATACATTTGAGTTTACCGGTAAAATCGACCCATATAAATTTAGTGAGGCTTTCGATTTACTTGTCAAACAGAACGATTGCCTTAGAACCATTTTTAGAGAAAATGAAGATTCTGAGATAATTCAACTAGTCTTAGCCGAATCAGACTTTATTCTTGAATGTGAAAAAGTGGCTGAACAAAACCTGCAGACGATCATCAATGACCGCGCAAAAACCCCATTGGAACTTAGCAATAGATGCTTCGATTCTATTCTGCTAGAGGTTAGTGAAAATCGTACTATTTGGTATCTGAACATCCATCATATTTTAGCAGATGCCAGCACATTCAAAGTGCTCTTTGAAGAGATGGAAAGGCTTTATTTTGCTGTTTTGAATCAAGAAAAGCTGGAATTTGAAAATAAAGCTAGTTTTGAGGCTTATAGAGAGTTCGAACAAAAAAAACGAGAAAACAAAAATACTGCTTCGACTGATTATTGGAAATCAAAAGGTCTGGTTCCATTTAAAGAATTATCACTTTATGGAAACAAAAAGTCAAACCATCGAACAAAAGCCAAAAGAATTAAAATTCCTATTGGTCAAGAACTAAAGACACTTCTTGAGGAAAAGCTTTCTAAGGAGACTTATCGGTCCTTCAATCAAGATCTAACAAAGTTCACAATTTGGTCAACTATTTTCGCAGCCTTTATTTCAAGAATAACCGGTGAATCTTTAATAAGAATAGGGAGCCCATTTCCAAACAGGAACTTAAGCAAGTTTAAAAATACCGCAGGTTTGTTGATTGAAGTTTTACCAATTGATATTCAGGTTGATTCGGAGGATTCATTTCAATCGCTTTTTGAGAAGGTAAGATTAGAACTATTCGACTTTTTCAAAAATGGTTTTGCTGGTGCCCAAACTACAGAAAATTCCAGAGGTATTCACCTTATTGTAAATTACATATCTCTCTATTTTGGAGATTTTGGAAATATACCTACGAAGACGAAATGGCTATTTCCAGATGAGCTAGATTCAGGACATCAGGTGCGCCTTCAAGCGTTTGATTTCAATAATAAAGATAACTTAGACTATTATTTCGATATAAATGAAGCTTATTTCACTGCTTCACAGGTCGATCTTCTTCCCCTCCATTTTGAGAAACTGGTTCAAGCATTTATCCATAATGACCAATCCAGAATAAATGCAGTAAATCTCATCACCGAAAATGAAAAGCAAGAGTTAATAGCTCATAAAGAGTATATTTCCAGTGATATTCCTTCTTTAACCGAGTTGTTGGAAGCTGTCTTAAAACAGCCCTCAAATGAGACTGCTTTGGTGTTGGGCAACCAATCCCTGAGCTATCTTGAACTTGATAGCTTAGTAAATAAAACCTGCAAGTTACTGCAAAAAAAAGGAGTCAATTCGAAAGATATTGTTGTAATCAACAAGGAGCGATCATTTGAATACATACTTTCAGTTCTTGCCCTTCTAAGATTGGGTGCCACATTCGTTCCTATTCCAATAGATCTGCCGAAAAAACGGATTTTAGGTATTTTAAAAGACTTAGAGCCAAAGTTAATCATTAGTGCTTCCTCGGAGTTTGATTCCAATTACTCGGTCATAGACTTAAAGTTGCATGATCTTCTTTCTCTGGAGGAATCAGATGAAAATTTTAAATTAACTACCGATTCGAATCAAACAGCTTACATTTTATTTACTTCCGGATCCACAGGCGTACCGAAAGGAGTTGAGGTTTCTTTAACTTCTCTAGCTAATTATTTATCAGAAGCAAAAAATTTATACAGCAGAGGTCAGAAAGTAAATATGCCGTTTTTTACTTCTCTCGGATTTGATTTAACCATTACCTCGATTTTTCTGCCATTAATTTCAGGAGGAGCTATTCACATTTATCCTGAAGGAAAAAGCGGTCCGGATGTTTCTGTATTGGAAGTGGTCAAAAATACACAGATAAATACCATTAAACTCACTCCATCTCATGCAAGAATAGTTGAAGAATCATCTCTAAAGAATTCAAATATTAGAACTGTGATTTTTGGGGGTGAAAACCTTGAAGGTAATCTTGCGAAAGCTTTCCAGACTAATCTTATGGAAGGCGTTGAGATCTTTAATGAATATGGACCTACTGAAGCTACAGTAGGTTGTATTGTTCATCAATATGAGCTGGGTGAGAATACTGCATCAGTTCCTATCGGAAAACCGATATCGGGTTGTTATTATTACATTTTAGATGATGGATTAAATCCTGTACCTCAAGGTGTACAGGGCCACTTATATCTGGGTGGAGCGGTGCTAGCCAAAGGCTATTTTAAAAACCCACAGCGTACTGATGAATCTTTTATCTCGAATC
Organism: Cyclobacterium salsum; assembly: GCF_010119245.1. GTDB lineage: Bacteria > Bacteroidota > Bacteroidia > Cytophagales > Cyclobacteriaceae > Cyclobacterium > Cyclobacterium salsum. The sequence goes on along the minus strand of NZ_WNKG01000006.1, from coordinate 308,166 downwards.
CATTTCAAGAAGGTCTTAAGATTTATAAAACAGGAGATTTGGTAAAGTTGAATGCTACCGGTCAACTTGAATATTTCGGAAGAATAGATGAGCAAATTAAACTTAACGGTGTTAGAATTGAATCTGCTGAGTTGGAAATTTTGCTAGGTAATTACCCTGGAATCGAGGAAGCACATATTTTAGTAGCAGACTCAAATGAGGATTTATATGAGGTCCCTGAGTTTCATTGTAAGAACTGTGGAATTCCTTCCAATTACCCTGATGCTGTTTTTAATGAGAAAGGTGTATGTAATCTCTGTGAATCTTTTGAAGAGTATCAACGAAACGTTTCATCCTACTTTAAGTCAATTGATAACCTAAAATCAGAGATATTAGATTTAGGAGAAAATGCAGAAAAGGAATACGATTGCCTAATGCTACTGAGTGGTGGAAAAGACAGCAGTTATGCATTAGCAAAATTAGTGGAACTTGGTCTGAATGTCCTAGCATGGACGCTTGACAATGGATACATTTCAGATAATGCCAAAGCGAATATTAAAAATACAGTAACCAAACTAGGCGTAGACCACATCTATGGAAGAACAGATGCCATGAATGCTATTTTTAGAGATAGTCTTGAAAGGTACCAAAACGTGTGTAACGGTTGTTTTAAAACTGTATATACATTGAGTACTAAGTTAGCACTTGACAAAAATATCCCAGTGATTGTCACTGGACTTTCGCGAGGGCAATTCTTTGAGACAAGGCTTACAGAAGAACTTTTCTTGAAGGATCACTTTGATCCTGTAGACATTGACAAAATCATCCTGGAAACAAGAAAATCATACCATAGAAGCAAGGACGCCGTAAGCGAGTATCTTGATGTTTCGATGTTTGAGACTGATGAAGTTTTTACCAAAGTTTCCTTTGTGGATTTTTACCGTTTCAGTGATGTCAGTCTTTCTGAGATGTATGAATACTTAGAAAATACGATCGGATGGCAAAGGCCAAAGGATACCGGACGAAGTACCAATTGTATCATTAATGACCTTGGAATATTTGTCCACAAACGTAAAAAAGGCTATCATAATTATGCTTTCCCTTACAGTTGGGATGTACGCGTTGGACATAAAAAGCGAGAAGAAACTATAAATGAGTTAAATGATGAGCTAGACACTAGAGATATCAAAAAACTTATGGAAGAAATTGGTATAGTAGACCAAATTCAACCTAAAGAGATAAGAGCCTATTTCAAAGCTTCATTTCAAGTGGATAAAAACGAGTTAGTGGAATATTTGAAATCGTTTCTTCCTACAAATATGATCCCCTCTACTTATATTCAAATAGATAAATTTCCTCTAACAGCTAACGGAAAAGTAGATAAACAAGCACTCCTAAGAAGTCAAACCAAAAGTGCTCCTCAAAAATCCAGAGCACTTGTTAAACCTAAAAATAAGATTGAAGAATTAGTTCATGGTATCTGGTGCAATGTGTTAAAGATGGATGCCATTGATGTAACCGACTCCTTTATTCCGTTGGGAGGAAATTCCCTGTCTGCTATTAGAATAGTTTCACTCTTAAGCAAAAGGCTAAATCTTGACATTGCTATACAAACCTTCTTTGAGGAGGATTCCATTCGAAAGCTTTCAATGGCTATAGAGACAGAGATAAAAAAGAGAATGGGCATAACCTGATAGACGAAATTAAAATTAACCTACATTACATCTAACCTCTCAGTGTCCCATTTTTCTTTTTAATTTTAACAGCCTTAAAAATTGCATCAATTCTCCAGAAGCTTGGGCGGGCACCAGCGATTATGGTGGGCTTAATCATTCTTTGATTTTGGCTGATTCCATACATAAATCAAACTCGTTTGAGCATGAACTGAAAATAAATTTTGTCCTTTTGGGAAATCAGGAGTACTGTTAGGGTGGAGTTGCCACTGGTAGTTCATCCCATTGATTAACTGAAGTTTAGAGCTGAGAAGGAGGTTGTTCCATTGCTTATCAAAGAGGAAACCAACACTAAGATCTATCCAAGGCTGATGTTCTTTTTGTTGACCAAAGGCACGGTAGTAAAAATCCTGATGATTTTCAAGTCTTTCAAAAAGTATCCCCATCTTATTTAATTTTTCAACTAAGGAGACCTCTAGCGTTTGGACGTTGGACCCCGTGCCTATACCTACTCCAAGGGGCTGCCCATAATTTGTAAAGCCCCTTACTTGATAATGTGTATGCCACGAATCTCCTCCACCCAATCCGGCATACCTAATATATCTATTTACAGATTCTTGTTGATGGGTGATTTCCCCTCGAACTTGAATTATTTGATTTTCCTTCGGAACATTAAAAAGTTTTTTAAATCCAAACAAATATGCTCTGGCATGTTCAGGATTGATGATGGCCTCTCTCCAATTGAAATTATGATCTCTCTTTCCGAATTCAAAATAAATCTCAGCTTTTGCCTTTGGAGCTACAAATCTTGCAAACACACTCAACTGTTGATCTCGAGCTTCAGCATCAAAATCTACTGAATTCTGATTATCAAAAACTCTTTCTTTTTGAAATGGATCAAAAATTGGAAAATAATCTCTTAATGAATTACCCCTATCTTCATTATATTGTTGGTAGGTTCTTGTAAAACCTAGAAAAAGAGCTGGAACCCATTTAGGATTATAAGAAATTGTAAGAGCATTCAAGTATCTCCAATCTCCTGTAAATGGTCTAAAAAATCTATTGTTAACATCTTCAAATTGTGTCGGACCTAACCCGGAATTTTCCAATCTTCCCATTATTAATTGACCCTCAAAATTCCCAATAAAGGTTTTAGCGAGTTTTGAAGTATTTAATGTTAAATGGGGAAATCCTTGTGCATTGTTAGAAAAAATTAATGCATTCCACTGACCAGGGCCCCACCATACATTCTGCGTACTGATCCCTGTTTCAAAAGCACCAAGTTGAAAGGTGATTTTCGATTGTCCCCACCAGATATTTCTGTAAGAGCCTTCTCCAAAACGCTCAGGAGCATCATCACGATTCAGAATTCTAAATCTATCAGAAATGATTCTGGGTGTAAATTCATTAGAAAAACCTGGGTAAGGGGAATTGGAGGCTACAACAACCTCTGGATTAAACTGAATATTGATAAACTTATATTTTGCATAAATTCCAAACGAAGCGTACTGTTGTATTCCTCTATTCGGAATCATCCCATAATTTCCCCAACCGTAAGGTCTATTTGAATTTAACTGAGAGGTAAATATCATAGGTAGTACTTTAAAAAATTTATTTGAATCTGAATTATCAAAATAAATTCTAGGACGTAAACTTAGATCGACCGAATCATTAAAAACATTTAATTGATTCCTTCTAACATTCTCTTCGAAAATCGGAAAACCTACCGGCAAAGTTTGACCGTTTGAATTAATGTAAAAGAAAATCAATAAAAAAAATATAATATATAACTTCATGATATATTTAAAAAAATTTATTAAAGGTTAAGTTTAATCTCTATTTTTATTCAATAAGTTTAAATATAAAGTAACCATTTATCTAAAATAAATATTAACTCGTACAAACATATTAATTTTAAACATTAAATCTAAAATCATGTTTATCAACTAATTTAATTTTTTACATAGTATTTAATAAATCCGTTGAGAGCCCAAATGAAAATTAAATAGGTAGAATGAAAAATATTTAACTTCGCAACATCCCTATATATTATCCAAACATATGGGATTAAAGCAAACTTATTTCTAGATACAGATTTTTTCCTGATTCTATATATAGCTAAAGGTTCTTGAATTCCATAGGCAAAATCAATTTTTTTTAGAAAAGCAAGCCAAAGTCCCCAATCTTGTCTCTTATCAATTGCAGGCATATATAATTTACCTATTTTTCTTAAATCAATAAATGCCGTTAGACAAGAAATAGGACATGATTTTAAAAGACTGCTATAATTTATTTTTTGGGGAACAATAAAATCACTTAATTTCGGATTTAAAGATTCATCCCTTCTTTCATAAGATGCGAAAACAAATTGATAATTATTTTCCAAACAGAAATTTAAAGAAGTTTCCAAAAAATTGGGAAACCAAATATCATCTCCATCAAGAAAAGTAATAAAACTTCCTTTTGCAACTCTGATTCCTTTATTTCGAGTTATTCCCGGTCCTAAATTTTCATTGTTCTTTAACAGAATTATTCTTTTATCTAATTTTAAATATTCTTCAATAATCTTAATGGAATTGTCGTTTGAACAATCATCAATTAAAATCATTTCCCAATTTGAAAAAGTTTGTTTCTGAACAGAAATAATTGTTTGCGCAATGAATTTTTCGCAATTATGAACCGGAGTAATAATTGATATTAAATGCTTATTATATTTCATTTATTCTAATGTTGCGATAAAATCTTTCATTTTACCATTTGCAGGAATAATTGATTGATTATAAATAATTTTGAATTTCACATCGTCTTTAAAGTATTTAACTAATTCAAATTTCAATAAAGATTCATATCCCAATTCAGGCTGTTCTATTTTCAAAATGACAAATCCCCTATGGTTTTGAATCGCTTGATAATTCAAAATAATATCCTTTTCCATTGGATATTCCGGACGATACTGACCCCTTTCTTTTTATCTACAATTTGAAATTTGAATCCCTTCCCTTGTAGCTTTTTACAAAACCTGGAACCTATAAAACCTGACCCTCCTATGACTGTTATAATTTTAATATTGATGTTTTTTGATAAATAGTAAGCGGAATTCCAAAGAGATAGCCCTCAACTTCCCGAAATAACTTCCAATTATATTGGATCAAATTTAATTTATTACTAGATACGGAAGAACTGCTCACCCTGTATTGAGCAATAGAGTTGTTTCTTGCAACTGCCGGCCCTGAATTCCTTTCTAGTTAAAAAATTTTAATACGGTAAGCTCTTTTTTTGTTTCCTGCAAATACTCCCATGCCCCGTCAGTGATTAACAATTCCCTATCTCCATAGGTTTGGGAAAGAATCGATGTGATAGTGCTTTCCAAAAACTCTAGGGAGTTATGCGTCGGGGTGATGATTGAAACCATTTTATTCATGCTCAAACTTAAAATTATATCCTCTAAAGAATGCGGAGAGATATGTGGGTATTTTATGTATTTTTTTTACTTTCCTAAACTGAGCCATCAAAAAGACCAAACTCAATCCCAAACCTTGTCGTCCATTGATTCTTCTCATGGCGGCCCCTTTGGTAAAAAAGAAATCTGAATCTATGGTTTTGTTGGAGCTTTCTTTGGGATGGATCACAATCGGCGCAGGATAGGAGTAGAGTTTCAGTCCTTTTCTGAGCGCATCTGCCAAAAATATATTCTCCTCCCCTCCTTTGATCTGGGAACCCAATCCAAATCTTTCGTCAAAAAAGAGCTGATGTTTTTCAATAGATTTCCTTTTAAAGGTTATTTCTATGGAAGAAACCCGCAGGATAGACAATTTGTCATGTAAAAAAATTCTATTTCTATATGATTTATAAGGTCCTTCCTTTGGAGTAATTATTTGAAATGAAATCAGATCAGCATCAGGAAGTGACTCGTATGCCTTGGCAATAGTTGTCTGAAAATCAACGGTGAAATCCACATCATCATCACAGACTACACATACTTCACCCGATGCTTGCTCCAAAGCTCTGTTTCTGCTTTTGGAAAGTCCGGTTTCTTGGAAACTTTTGACAGTAAACTGATCAGATTCGATTTGAATAGAATCTTTTGATTGATTGATCAGCGTCACTTTGAGCTCAGAATTTTTTTTATAAATCTCTTGGAAGTGCTCTATCCGATTGTTCATAGTTGCTACCAAAAGTTCTATTTTCATTTCAGACCGATTTTAAATTTCATTTGGGAAGCAAATATTGGGATCAACAAAAGAACCGCTGGGAGTCGGTGTCTTACCGCTCCGTAGAAATGGAACTCGAAGAAACTGTTGAGCAGAACAAAGGCAATAATGATTAAGAACCAGAGTCTGTATTTGAAAAACAGGTGTTTGAACTTCAGCAAAATGACAAACATAACTGTCAAAACAAAAAGCCCATCGATCAGATAGGCATATTTATTCCAAAAATCCACACTGACAATGATGGGAAGAGGTGACAATAGAAACTGAAAGAATAAGGCAGGAATATCCAAGATCACATCAAACCAATTTGTCCAATTGACAATCGGGTAGGTTGCCCCGGATTCTAAATATTCTTGCCTCTGATAATTTCTGAATGCCGCCAAGCTGATTGGAGAGATGGGGATATTTAAAATTGACCTCAACACGAAGTCCAAGGCAAAGAAGATCGGGAAAAACAGCAGTGCCATTTTCCACAATTTTTTATAATTCCCAGACTTATAAAAGTAAATCACGATAAACACAAACAGATAAAAAATAACCAACTGATATCTAAACATCAGGGTCATCAGAATAGAAATTACCAAGGCAAACTTTGCATTGCTTTTGGACATGGCGTAAATAAAGAGCCCAAAGCTCAGAATCATATATGCCTCTCTCAGTGGAGTTATTGTGAAGATGATCACAGTCGGAAAAAACGTGACAAAGACCATATAAAACTTCAATAATTTTGGATTTAGATCCTTGTAAAGATTGAACCAAGCCCTGATAATAAAAAGAAATCCTATTTGGAAAATCAGAAAGTTGAAGAGAAAAAAGTTAAAGATGGACTTAAAAGACAGCCAATAAATCGGTACAATCAAATACTTGAAGGCGATCTTGAAACCCAAAAATTCCTTATTGACCTCCCCTGTTTTTAGGATAGAATAGAAGAAATCCGTATCAGGGAAATAGGGAATCAGTCTGATTTTGACATCTACAAACATGATCAAGGAATACAACAAAAGCGAAGAAGTATAGAAGATCACAAAGAACTTTTTTTCTTCAGGGAAAAAGTAACTTGCTATAGCAACACAAAGAAATAATATTACAATAAAATGTAATGGAAAGGTAATAAAATCACTCAGTGCAATATCGAGATGATATTTTTTCAAACTGTAAACAGTATTTTAGAAATCACTTTATTTAAGAAAAGGCTGAATTGGGTAAACCTCACCAATCGAAGTTTGACAAAATCCGTATCGGAGATTTTAGGTTTTATAAAGTCATAATCAGCAGCTTCGAAAACAACATTATATCGCCTGATCAGGTATTTATAAAAACCTTTATCCAGAGTAAACAATTCCTGTTGATTATTTTTCTCAATGATATATTTTGCATTTGCAAAAATCACCTTTTTCTTTGCTATATTGATGGTTTTATGGTAATTGGATTTGCGGTAGTAGGTATCATAGAATCGATCTGGAAAAATCAAAACCTTGGATTCTTTTACAGAAAACAATGCTCTAAGATGGAGTTCATAGTCTTGCAATCTTTGTAAATTTTCATCGAAGCCCCCTATTTCGAAAAAATAGGCCTTGGACCACATGCAAGCAATCGTACTCCATAAGATATTGTAATTGGCAAATTGATCCTTCACATAGGAAAGGTCTACGGCCAAATCAGGCTGAGGTGTAGGTTTTACTTCATAATCGGGTATCCCATCGAATTTTAAAGTTCTAAAAATCAAAAGGTCAAAACTTTTCTCCTCAATCCATTTGACTCTGCTCGCAAGGCAATTTTTATCCAAAAGATCATCTGCATCCAGAAAAATCACATACTCAGCAGTAGAAAGAGTGGCTCCATAGTTTCTACAAGCATTTGCCCCCTTTGGCATATTTTCTGGTCTTCGATGGTAGCTGAATTGCTTTGATTTGTCCAACCAAGCATGTGCTATTTTGGAGGAATTGTCAGTACTGCCATCATCGATTATAAAGCATTCCCAGTTGGTGTAGGATTGGTCAAAAACGGACTGAAGCGTTTCGTTCAGATAATCTTCCGAATTGAAAATAGGAATGACTATGCTGATTTTAATACTCATTTATAGGTAATTAGAAATTTGGAATAGGAAGTTGGAAGGAGATCACTTAACAATTTCCTCAAAACAAATAAGGCTTCAGAGAATGATTTTTGAATGAATTTATATTTGATCAATCTGTAGGCTGATTTCACATATTGGTTGGCAGCATAGTCTGACTTTTCCCTTTCAAAAATTTCGCTAAAAGTAAGGTAAGCTTGATTGTACCGCTGCATAAAATTGGTATTGCTATGTACTCCACTTTCGTGAATCCTGTACACCCCCGTTGGCTGATACAAAAAGTATCCTTGCCCCTTCAAGAGCAGGTGATTCACAAGATGAACATCTCTAAAGTGCTTGTACGTCTTAATGATCTCAAAATTTATATGCTCCTTTCGAAACATCAATGTCAGCGTTTTTGCGATCCATTGTTTATACAAATCTGATGATTTAAATCTGAAATCCTTCGAATACTCAAGCTCACTTTCAAGGATTTGATTTTCGGAATTCTTGATTTTGAAATTGCTGCAGACCAAGGATAAATCCGGATTTTTCTCCAACAGATCAACTTGCTTTTGCAATTTGTTTGGATCCGTCCAATAATCGTCTCCTTCACACATTGCAATGTATTTTCCTTGGGCTCTGGGAAAATTATACACAAAATTAATTCCTCTTACTCCCTTTGAATATTGATTTTCCTGCTGAATAATCGGTTTTATCAAACTAGGATATTTTTCACAATAATCTTGAATGATTTCTATAGTCTCGTCAGTTGAAGCGTCATCATGAATTAGGATTTCGTATTCAAAATCGCACTGCTGCATTAAAAACCCGTCCAAACACTGTTTGATATATTTGGAATGATTGTAAGTAATGCAGAAGATTGAAACTATTGTCATATCATATCGATGTAATAATTTTTTCAAAAGCTCCTTTGGATGATTCATCCAGCTCTTTGTTGATCTTTTGATAATATTGCTTCAATTCATTTTTGTTCTTTTTCAACAAATCAATTTTTTCTCTGAGGTTTTGAAGGAAATTGGCATCATCAACTTTGACATTATAGTCCAAAAGATCAAGCTCTTCCATCAATCCACGATGCTTAGGGTGATTTTCCAAAGCTATTACAGGGGTATTGAAACCAATGGGTAAAATCTGGCCATGACCACGCATTGCGATAACGAATTCAGCATATTTATAATATCCTACAGCCTCGTCTGAGTGGTCAAAGGCAAAATAACCAAAATCCCAGACTTCAGTATTTGGAATTCCCTGAATAATATCTTTGGAAATTTGAACATCATCGATTACATGCGGAGCATAAATTATTTTGTAATCCTTCGCTAGCTCTTTTGTAACTTCTCTCATGCTTTGAATGAATTGTTCCTGCTTTTCGATTGATCCAAACCTATTGATAGGCTTATCATTGGCAATTTGAACCAATACAAAAGGCTTGTCAACGAAATTTTTATATTCTGTATTGAGATCAATGTGAAAACCTGGATCAGGAATTACATGTGCTTGAATACCTGTATCTCTAAGCAATCTCTTGGCACTGCCATCATTTCTTACAGAAAAATAAGAGGCATGTTTGAAAGTCTCCTCTAAATGTATCTTCCCTCTTTCAGGTATCCCTCCTTCTTCTTCCCAATAATTGTAACCAACTCCATATACAATAAAAGGGATCTTTATTTCCCTTATCAACTCCTTATCAATCAGCCAAAACCATCCGTTGGGCCAATGTGATCCATGAATTATACCTCCGCCTCCAATTACCAAGAGGTCATATCGTTTGTTTACAACTTCCTTGATATAGTATTCATTGTATTCTCTTCCCTGCAGGTTGGTATTTCCAATAAGATCCACATCCAAATATTCTCTCAACAAATTTTTGACACCAATACCAAGGGCATAATCCCCGATATTATAATTTAAGCAGTAACTGTGTAAAATTTTCACGATTTATTTTATTAAACATTCAACATTGTCCGGTGCAAATACAGGAATCCCAAGTTTATCAAAGACTTCCTTTCTTTCTAAATGAGAATCATCGATAAAAATAGAATTCAATTCTTTCAGGTATTCATATTTTTTATCTCCTGAAGTGATATGAATTATTTCATCAAAAGTTTGAGAAAGCCTCTTTTCTTTAAGTGTAAGATTGATATCCTTTTCGTGTTTGGTAATGAGTACTATTCTTTTACCATCATTGATACATTGATATAAAAATGAAAGAAGTTGCGTATTTATTTTTTCGTCCAAAAGAAGACAATCATCAAAATCACAATATACTGTCTGATATTGAATTGATAATTTATATTTGTTATCTAATGCCCTGTCTAATTCTATTTGATAAGTATTGGCAAACACCTCTACATCAAGGTCAAAAGCATTAAAAACACTGAGTAGCGCAAAGTTTACTCCCCTATTCCTATTGAGAGAGGATGAGCCTCCTAACCTAGCCGCTATTTCAAGCAAGGTTAATTCCCCATCTGAATTTTCTTTTAACTGAACAAACCAAGCTCCGGAAAATTTTATTTTCTTATTAATCAGCTTTACAATATTTGAAATTTCCAGGTCGTATTCCCCGTAAGGTTTCGTATTGACACTAATGCCATTTTGGATTCTTGACCTTTCTCGAACACCAAAGTAGTGAAGAATTCCTTTTCTATCTGTAAAACAATCTACTGTAAATTCCTTTCCCGGGAGATATTCCAAAACCAAACTATCAGGATAATTCAGCAAATGGTTTTTTACTTCAGTGAATGAATTTGCTTTTTTAGTCCCACGGGACCCATAGCCAATATCAGGTTTTAAAAATACGGGAAAACTATTAATCAAGTCAACATCAGGATACAAAGCTGGTACTCTAATGGTATCTTTTAGAATATTATAGGTTCTCAATTTAGACAGACAGACATTGGCTGTCTCTACTGAGGGAGCAATTACCTTACAGCCCAGCTTGTCTTCTATTTGCTTTAGGAAGGATATAACAGTATCCATTGCCGGATAAATCGCATCTATTTTATGATCATTTATGATTTGTTTCAGCTCATCTACAAAGCCTGGTTCATTATAAAATGGCAAACCGGATATATAATTCTCGTAAACAAATTTACCGTGATCATCTACGCTGTTTGCTCCAAACAAAGTAATGTGCCTAGAAAATTTCAGTGAACGATAAATCTCCAAGCCAATTTCGGATCCACAGGGAAAAACTAAGATATTAAAATGCATAAATCCTTAAACTCTGTTATATTCCTTTTTAGAAATTAAATCCAGGATCAAATGCATTTCCACTTTTTTCAAGTTCCAATACAAGGGCAAGCATAAAATCCTTTTGGCAATATCCTCGGCGAGTGGCATCGGTTCATAGGTCACAATATTATTTAAAGTATTTACCGCAGGATAGAAATAGCGTCTTGGATAAATCTTCTGCTTATTGAGTGTAGACTCTACCTCCAATAGTCTTGCTTCGGTATCGAAAATTATTGGAAAATAGGAATAATTGGGTTCTCCTAGTTTAAGTGTTTGAAATTGAAGGAAAGGAAGTTTTTCTAAGGCATTTTTGTAAAAGAAATATTTGTCTTTTCTATCCTGAAGGACTTCATCATAATATTTAAGATTTGCTATTCCCAAGGCTGCATGTACTTCGGTAAGTTTTCCATTGAATCCTTCTTCTACAATATTTTTGGCATCGTTATGCCCAAAAAATCGAATTCGCTTAAGTTTTTCATTCAATTCCGAGCTTGTCGTAATACAACCTCCACCTTCTGCTGTATTGAGAAGTTTTGTTGCATGCAAACTTGTGGCAGCTATATCACCGTATTCCAGCAAACTTTTATTCTTGTAAGTTGAGCCTATGGCATGTGCTGCATCATAGATCACCTTGAGCTGATGTTTCTTGGCAATTTTTTCAATTGCTTCTACATCACAAGGATTACCAAATACATGCACCGGCATAATAGCCACTGTTTTCTCTGTGATTTTCTCCTCGATTTTTAGGGGATCAATACTCAATGTATCAGGTTCAATATCACAAAAAACAGGAACACATCCCTCCCATTGAATTGCACTGAGCGTTGCAACCCAGGTAAAAGGGGTGGTGATGATTTCACCTTTCAACTCAAGCGCCTTGATGGCCATCTGAATAGCGATCGTTCCATTAGAGACTGCAATGAAATTCTCCATACCGAGCTTTTTGGAAATTTCTTTTTCCAATTGCTGAACAAGCGGCCCGTTATGGGTGAGAATTCCTCTATCCCACACGCCTTTTAGGAGATCAACATATTCTTCTAGCGGGGCCAAAGAAGGCTGGGTAACGTAAATAGGGTTATTTTCCATTTGCAATGATTTTGATACTTTCTAATAAACGGGCTTGATCTAAATTTTGCTCATTCTCCTCTTCCATTTTTTCTGAATCGAAGATACAATCATAAAAATAGCTGAGCATATTTGAAAAATGATCATCAGGGCCTAATGTTACCACATTTTTTCCTTCAGCAGTTTCAATCTCAAATTTGGGTTCATACTGAGCCGGAGCGGTAAATAGCCTGTTGGTACTGATCTTCCCTTTGCTAAACCACAATTCCACACCACATTGATAATAATGGTCAAAACCAAAAGCCAAGGATGCAAAAACTCCATTTTCAGGGTGCTCCAAATATGCACCACCCCAAATATCAACTTCTCTCGCAGGCGCTGAATTTAGGGAGGCTGCTTTGACTTGTAGTCCCAAGCCTAGCAAAATCTGGGAAACTTTTGTGGTATAAGCACCAGCATCCAAAAGAGCTCCACCACCAAGATTCTTTTGATAGCGAATATTGTCATCATCAGCAAAGGGTGGGAACCCAAAGACAGCTTTTAGCATGCGCAGTTCTCCCAATTTTCCATTTTTAATCTGATCTTTCAAAAATTTCAATTGGCTATGAAAACGAAACTGAAAATTTTCCAGCAACACTAGCTTATTTTTCTTTGCCAAACCAACCAATTCTTCAACCTCTAAAAGCGAACATGCCAATGACTTTTCAACAAGCACGTGGATACCGGACGCTAATGCCAACTTAGCATATCTATAGTGAAGGGAATTGGGAAGAGGAATATATACAGCATCAATTTTTCCTTTGTCGAGAAGCGCTTCATAAGATCCATGAGCTTCTGCATCAAACTCCCTGGCAAGCTCCTCAGCTTTAGAAAGGTCTCTACTGGCTATTCCCCTGAGTTCATACTGTTCCGGTAGACTTTTTATCGCTGGAATTAAAGACCTTTTGGAAATATTGGCACTGCTTAAAACACCTATTTTGACTTTTTTGATCATTACAGGATTAATATTTGAATGTTAATGCTGCCAATAAGCTTCGTGCTTGAATATTGACATAATTATTGAATTTGATAAACAACTGAAGTTGATTTGCAGTCATCCAGATGAAATTTTCCGGTAAATCCAAAGCAAGCTCCTCACCTGAAAAAACCAACATATTTCGGTTTTGTTCTTTAAAAAATCGTCCACCTTCTTCTGACTGGAGTGTATCAAATACGATCTGCTCTTTGGGGATATTTAGGATATAATCCAAAAAGGGCAAGGAACCGTTTTTTGAATTTCTGTAGTTACCCGTCAGACATTGTACAGTTGGAGCGAATTCAATGATGTCAAAATTCCCACATTCCAATTTTACCTGAACAGCAAAGTGAAGCACACCATCTATTTCTTTGCAGACAAAGGCACATAACCCTTCTTGGGCAGGCTCTACCATCGGCTGTGTCCAACTCATTACTTCTCTATTTTCAATGCTCACTTTGGTAGCGATGATTCTAAAGTATTTGTTCTCTTCGTGGCGGATACAATCTTTTTCGATGATCCAGTTCCTCACTTGATCTAAGGGGATAGTCTCCACCTCTAATTCGTAAAAGCTCTTTCTTTTGGTCACGAAACTGATGATTGAATCAAAACTATGGAGGGCTTTATCTTTCAATAAAGTGGAATTCAAAAGTTTCTTTTCTACAGTTTCCAGTTGGTTCTTGGAATCAAAAAAACTAAACAACTCTATCTCGTCGATTGTATAATTTCCAAACGGTATTCCTGAAATAACCGTTCTGGTATCCATATTGACAAGGTTATCATGGCTCATCAGGACTTTAATTTGGGCAAGCGTGAGCCAGATAAAATTATCTAAAAGCTCGATACCATCCTCCACTTTCAGGATAATATTCCTGTTTCTTTTCCTCAAAAACCTAGCGCCTTGCTCACTTTGAAGTTGATCTAAGATAATCTCCTCTGGTTTGGCATTGATAAAATAATCTAGGTATGCAGGCGATTTTCCTTTGTGTGCCCTGGTGTAATTACTTTTGGTTGCCTGAAGTGTTGGAGAAAGTTGCACAAAATTCACATTGCCAGGCTCAATCTTTGCCTGTACCAAAAAATGAAGAATTCCATTGATTTCTTTTGTCAAAAACCCTAGATAACCTATTTCTGGCTGATTGATGATAGGTTGATCCCAAGATTTGACTCCACCCCAATTCGTTTTAATTCTTATTCCTTCGATAGAAAAGAATTTTCCCGAGTCATGACTTATTTTTAATCCATCATTCTCAAAACTCCAAGCATTTAATTCATCAAAAGGTATTTTTTCAATATTCACATCAACTTTTCTATTTTGATCTTTGATCCACTCCAAGGCCTTTTCAGTTGAAATAAAGGTGTTTTCGAGCGAAAAGGAGCTTTTTAGAAATTTCTGTGAGATACCTTTTAAGTTCTGCATACTGTTCAAGAATTAGATTTTAAGATTTTACTTGAAACAAGTTCTTTGATTTTGACATAGGAGTAGGGTTTGATAGTTTCGGCTGCCCCTATCAAAATTGCCATACCCAATACTAGCTGTAAAGGAAGTAAAGCTATGGCGGGGAAACTCAAATAGCCAATAAAAAAAACCATAAAAGAGATGCACAGATTGAAGATAACCGATGGAACTATATCTAAAATCTGGTCTTTCACAGGGTAATTGATCAATTTCCCACCAAAAGATGCATTTATAAAATAACAGCCAATAGAATAAAAGATCAAATAGACCAACAGCTCTTCGATCCCAATATATATGGCGACCAAAACTCCAGGAATCATCAGTATTTTTTTGATTATTTCCACCCTGAAATACAAGTCAGATCTTCCTTTTACATTCAGGATATTTAAATTCAGCGCATGCACAGGATATAAAAATGCTGAAAAACAGAATAGCTGAACCATAGGAATAATAGGTAACCATTTGACACCAAAAAGTACGGGAACTAAAGATTTCGAGGTAGCGAACAAAAAGAATAACACAAAACTTGAAATGAAAACAGACAACCTGATTAATTTCCTATAATTTTCTTTCAGACTGACATCATTATCTTGAATGTTTGAAAGCAATGGAAAACTTACTCTCTGGATGACCGAGGTAAGGTTTTGCGAAGGAAGATTTTTGAGCATTTCAGCTCGGGTATAAAACCCCAATTTTTCGGCAGAATAATATTTCCCGATGATAAAAAAATACAAGTTATCAAAGGCTCTATTGAGTAAGGTGCTCATCAACAGGTTAGAACCAAAAGAAAATAATTTCCTAAGAGCCGTCACGCTGAAAATTAATTTTGGCTTCCACGAGTTAAATAAAAACAACAAAGAAACCGTTAAGATAGAGTTTATCAGTGTTTTGAAAACCAATGACCAAACCCCGTATCCCAAGTAAGCCAAACTGATGGCTAATGTTCCACTGATAATCTGAGAGGAAACGGATATTTTAGATAACAATTTGAAATTGAGATTTTTTGTTATTACAACTGATTGTACTGAACCGAATGATACAATAATAATATTTATGGATAGGATATTTAATACACTGGATAGCTCTTCAATTTCAAAAAATGACTGGATATACTCTGAAGATGATACAACCAAGACATAGAGGGCGATCGATATTAAAATATTAAAGTAAAAAACAGAATTAAAATCCTTTTCCGTACAATCTTTCTTTTGAATTAGAGCACTGCCAAATCCACCATCCGAAAATATAGGTAAAATAGCTAAAAATACCGCCGTTACCCCAATGATCCCAAAATCCTCCGGCATGAGAAGCCTAGCCAAAATTACTCCAATAATGAAGTTAATAAATGTAATGGCGACATTCTCAAAAAAACTCCAACCAAATGCACTTGTGTTTGATATGCTTTGTTTCAAGACTTCAATTTCTTCAAATAAATTTTGTAATCACTATTCTTAATCTGAGAAGTCCCCTGTGTCCTAGAGAAGCCAGGGAAGGGATATAGATAGGGACTAGTTCACCGTTCTTCAAGGACCGGGCAATTTTTTTGGCTTTCCCTGGCATCCTCCTTCTGTACTTTTTCCTTTGCCGATGTCGGGATGTAAGCCGGACTGACTACGATTAATTTGATACCGAGGGCGCACAGGTTGTGATGAGTCCAATATCCTGAGAATCCCGCTTCATAAGCGCTGAAATAATTTGCACCAAGAAAATTTTTGACAAGAAAATTGTAAAAAGTCTGTGGACAGGAATCCTGAGAGAATGTGACCTAAAATAGATTATCCATCATTACGGTCACTTTCCAGCTTTTGAGTTGGGCATCAATACCAACATAAATATTTTGGCTGGAAAAATCGTTTTTGTTATCTTGTGTTTGCATAAGTTTTGGAGGTTATAGCTTTGTTGTAGAAAACTTAAACTAGTGATTTCCCGAAACTTATGCTATTACTTATGCAAACATATGGCCTTCGAGGTTTTAAAAACCTCAAAGGTCAGACCTTCCATCCACCTTGCTCTTATCCAACACCGACTTCACATCAAAAACCACCTGATTCTCCGATTTCTGAGTTGGCCAGGATTTGAATTCTTGGTGGGCTACGGCGAGAATAATAGCCGCATAATCCTCGAGAACCGGCTTGGCCTCACCGTTGATAACGTAAATACCATATTCATGATTTACTTTTTCAGAATCTCCCCATGGTTCGACAAGCTCAGCATCCGGGTCACAGACAGCTACCTCCTTATCAAAAGACTTTAATTCATTGTAGCTAGCAATTATTTTGTATTTCTAACATCCGGACCATCTTCTCTGGAGGCAAAACCTAGAATACGTACTTTTTAGTCAATCACTTTCAAATCCTTACGCATCCTATAGTTGATAACTTCGGTGGCCAATTTTTTTTTGATTGCCGAGTGGGAAGTTACTACTGATTTGACGGGTTGGGGACTTGATACATTAACGTACTCCTTGTTTACCACAACTACCGCAGAAACTACCCGAGCGCATTCCACTGCTCCCGTACCCCTTTTAAAAATTCGGCACCTAAGACATATCCTACACCGACAATAGCTCCCACTATCAAGAAGATCGCCAGAATTAATGGCCGTTTGGGCCCTGATTTCTCATAGGGAACCGTTACCGGTTCGATGATGGAAAAAATCGGCGTATCCTTGGAAACCTGCAGCTTCGCTTGTTCCAACTGCTTCGCTAGTTCGCTGTAAATGGTAAACGCAAAATTGTATTCGGCCTCCAGGCGCTGCAATTCATTGTTTACCGAAGCAGAGATGATGTTCTGGTTTCTATCCCGAAACCTTGCCAACTCTGCCTGAACTTCCTCAAACTCGGCTTTTTTCACTGCAAACTGTTCCTCGGTAAACGTTAACTGTTCCCGGGCATTTTGGATTTTGTAGGCAATTACTTCTTTTTGCAGCAAGGCCTCCGCATACGAAGCCATCTGGGCTGCCATGACCGGATCCGGCATATCAAAGGCAATGGTAACCAACCCTTCTTTCTCATTTGGTGTGACCGTAAGCTGTCCTTTCAGGATAGAAAACAGCGTTCGCTCCTCTTTGCTGATACGTACCAATCCGCTGGCAGTTTCCGGCCCCTGCCCATCGCTCTCTTTGCCCCTTAGCAGCTGCACTATTTTTCCGGGTAATCCAAGCGTGTAATTCTTCAGCAGGGCCAACGGATGCGGGGAGTGAATCTTGGTATAGTATTCCCGATAAGTAACCTCTTCCCCTGTCCCCGGCAGCGCTATTTTTGCATCGAGTAAGGCTCGCCGGAAGTAAACCGAGGAAACAAACTTTGGATACAATGCCGGTGGAACTTCCGACCCACCCACGATACCCCCCAGGCTGATGCCGGCCAGCGAAGCCAGCCCACCAAGGCTTCCACTCGCTTTGCCGGAATCTGCGGTTTTGAGGATAAATGTTGAGGAGGCAGTAAAGGTTTTTGGCGTAAGAAAGGCAATGGAAAGCCCTAGGATGAAAAAAGCCAGGATAATCCCCAATACCTTTCGGCGATAGGACCATAGGGTCTTTGCAAGGGCCAGGAGATCTGTTTCATCATCTTCCTGATTAGAATTTGTAGGTGCTGTATCTGACATGTTGTTAAGGTGCGTAGTATAGTCGACTGTACCCATTTACCTGAGCGTAAAGGGGTAAGGACGGATTCTGTTACCGCGTAATGTTATTCACCAAGATGGCCAGCGTCGCCAAACTGGATGCCAGGCCAATCCAGCTTTGCACGGACATGGGCTGCCGTTCCGGCTTTTGTGGTACAATGATTTCTGCCCCAGGCTCGATTTTTGGAAAAAAGGAGAAAAACAAAAATCTATTGGTTCGTCTCACATCGCCATTGGCATACACGACATAGGACTTTGATTTTCTGGCATTTTCGCTGAATCCACCTGCTCTTGATACGTAGTTCCTAAAACTTGCCTGGGGGCGGTACCTGGCTGTGGTCGGATAAAGCAATTCCCCACGCATACGGACGGTCTGAAGCTCCTTTGGGATGGATAAGACATCGCCTTCCTTTAGAATCAAGTCCTCGGGCCCTCGTGGATTTCGAAGTATGGCCTCCAGGTCGATACCTACCATTTCTTGGGTCTTGATTTCAATTTCTACCGAATCTCTTTCGACAATCGATTCTATCGTTTGTTTTTTGAAGTCATCGGAAATCAAGTTACTTTCATTGGTTGGCTGATCATCCCCCTTTTCAGTAATTTCCTGGTCAACTCTCTCTAATAAAATCTTTTCAAACTCCGTTTGATCCAAACTGTCTCGTAAAATATTATTCTTAACGGAAACTAAATTTCTTGTTTTTATATCTTTCTCACTTGGAGCATTAAAAAACTCGTTCCTTCTAATTAACGTAGCTCCTTTAATATAAGCAAATTGGTTAAGGCCGCCAGCCCTTTCCAAAAGGTCCGAAATTCTTTCATTTGCGCTAGCGATGGCAAATTCACCCGGAAAGGTGACTTCTCCTTCTACCCTAACCAGTTCTTCTCTCTGGAATCCCGGGCTCCGCCGAACAATTACATGGTCAAACGGCTGCAACTCCAGATCCGAGTTTCCACCATTGATTTTCAGATTTTTATCAATATCAATTCGAATGATCTCTGCAAGCTTCCCAGAACCATCATCTTTCACCCTTCTTGCAATTTCTACCTGGGAGGAGGTTGCCGATTCCTTAAACCCCCCTGACCGAAGCACCAAATCTTCTACGGTCATATTCTCGCCAAATGTAAAGGCTCCCGGTCTATTTACTTCACCGGATATCTTTACAAAATACTCCTCTCTGATATCGTATATACTGGCTATATTGAGTACATCTTCACTTTGCAATGCCACATCTTCGGCTTCCCCATTTACGATGGCTTCAATATCCAATGGCAGGATTTCAAGGGAAAAATCCCGTTGGTTGCGATACAAGGTCGCCCGGTTTAGAAAGGCATCTCCCCTAAGGCCATCCGCCTTTTCAATAAGTTGGGTCACCGTCATGCCCGGCTCCAATGAAAAAGTACCCGGTCGCATCAGGGCACCGGAAATCTGTACCCTATTTGTAAATCGGTCAAGAATTTCACCCACTCTGTAAATATCTCCGTCCTGGGGTACAAAGACTTCAAAATTAGCCACATCCACATCTTCTACCTTCCGTTCCGTAGCGGTGTTGCGGGTAATCGTAATCCGCTCTTTATAGGCATCTCCTCTGAATCCTCCCGCAAATGCGATCAGATCAGCCAACTTTTCACCGGGCTCCATTTCAAAAAGTCCTTCTCTCCGAACCGGACCCATTATTTCTACCCTGTTTCGGACCGGGGGTACAATTATGACGTCGCTGTCCTTGAGCGTTATGCTACTGGTGTTTTTTCCGCTGACCAAAAAATCGTACACATCAATCTCTGTCAAAAGCTTGTTGTCTCTATATACCTGAATATGTCTAAATGAACCGTTCTCATTGGGCCCGCCTGCTACAAATAGGGCGTTAAAAGGGGAAGCAAAGGAGGGCAGCTGGTAGTTTCCCGGCTGATTAAGTTCTCCAACGAGCGCCACGGACACAGTTCTAATATTACCTAATCGCAACTCCATAAAAGTATTGGGATTAGCTCCTCCCAAGCCGGAGTAAATTTGCGTCAAGACTGATTTTATTCTCGCAGTGGCGGCGGCAATCGTCGATCCGCCTACCTGTATAGGCCCTATATTAGGAATCAAAATGTACCCTTCAGGATTCACCCTTAGATCATAGGATTGCTGCGAGGCTCCATACACATCGATCAACAATTGGTCTCCTCCACCGACGGTATAACCGGGAGGGGTGGGGATATTGAGGCTGGGATTAAAATTGAGTTCTTTGTTGTAAAACAGGGTATACCCGAATATCTTTTTTTGTTTGGGCGTTAATTGATAAAAAGGATCCTTTTCCCGAAGCTCTCTAAATAAACTGTCACTTACGATCCCTTCTACCTGCCGGCTCTGGTACCTCTGCTGGTTAGAATTCCCGGTAGATGATATTCCGCCACTTCTTAGTGAAGCTATTCGCTGTTGTAACTTTGATATTTCGCTTAAAGGTAAACCCCGCTCTCTAGCTACCGCAATGAGCTGTTGCTCGTTCATTCCCGAAGCTTCAGCTCGTTTGATCAATTGCTCTATCTGTGCATCCGATAGATCATCAGCCCGAACATTTTGAATGTCTTGAAGCGATTGAGCCATCAAAAACCCATGGATGGAGACGAAAAATAAAACGAATAGAAGTTTTATAAGGCAAAAACGATTGATTTGCATCCTTGACTTTTTTCTTTGGTACACAAGACAGTAATTTATAGACAAAGCTTCGCTTCCTCAGTCACATAATTGCGACAGAGTGAACCGCAAAATCCCTAATTAATTCTTAGATAAATATTCGCACAAAGGTAACGAATCCATTTGGAATAACACAAACAGACCTTTATTTATGAATACAAACGGATAGGCAGGTTGGGGTCTATTTTTTGAGCATAAAAAAAGGAGGAATAATAATCCCCCTACTTTCAATACATTGATTTATACTTTTTTATCGGAGTTACTCCGACTGATTCAGCACCTTATGGCCGCCCTTCATCAAATGGATATCCCGCTTGAATAAGTTCACATCTGACAAGACCATATCCTCTACAAGCATCTTTAGGTCATACTTTGGCTTCCAGTCTAGTTTGGTCATCGCTTTCGTCGGATCCCCAATTAACAAATCCACTTCGGTGGGTCTGAAATAGGCCGGATCAATCTTAACCAGCACGTCGCCCTTTTTTACTTTGAAATGGGAGGTACCCAGTATATCAAAGGCTTTTTCCTTATCGATTTCTACCAAAATCCCCTTCTCATTTATTCCTTCTCCTTCAAATGCCAGCTTAAATCCTACTTCATCAAAAGCCATTTTAATAAAATCCCTTACTTTGGTGGTCACACCAGTAGCGATGACGTAATCTTCCGCTTCATCCTGCTGCAAAATACGCCACATGGCATCCACATAATCTTTGGCATGCCCCCAATCCCTTTTGGCATCCAGGTTCCCCATGTACAGATCATGCTGCAAGCCCAAGGCAATCTTTGCTACCGCCCGCGTAATTTTTCGGGTTACGAAGGTCTCCCCTCGCAGTGGTGATTCGTGATTGAATAAGATTCCATTACAGGCATACATGCCGTAGGCTTCCCGGTAGTTAACCGTGATCCAGTAGCCGTACAACTTGGCTACGGCATAGGGAGATCGCGGATAAAAAGGCGTGGTCTCCGATTGGGGTACTTCCTGAACCAATCCGTAGAGCTCAGAGGTGGAAGCCTGATAGATCTTGGTTGATTTCTCCATCCCCAACAAGCGCACGGCCTCCAATATTCGTAAGGTTCCTACCCCATCTGCATTGGCCGTGTATTCCGGAGTATCAAAACTTACCTTTACATGGCTCATGGCGGCCAGATTGTAAATTTCATCCGGTTTGGTTTCCTGGATGATACGGGTGAGATTCATGGAGTCGGTGAGATCCCCATAGTGTAAAAACAATCGCTTATTGTCGTCATGCGGATCCTGATACAAATGGTCAATCCTATCCGTGTTGAAAAGTGAGGCCCTTCGTTTGATGCCGTGTACAATGTACCCCTTGGACAATAAAAGCTCGGCGAGATAAGCGCCGTCCTGGCCGGTAATTCCTGTAATTAACGCCGTTTTCATAGAGTGTATATTATAATTGCTATTAAAAATAATTGACTAGTTTAATTTGACCTGTTTAATGCGGTCGACATTTTCAAGAAACCAGGTATACGTTTCCTGAATCCCCTGCTCCAGGCCAATGGTAGCCTGCCAGCCTGCTTCTTTCATTTTACTGACATCCATTAACTTCCTGGGCGTTCCGTCCGGCTTGCTACTATCCCAGATGATTTCGCCCTGATGACCGGTGATTTTCTGAATCAATTCGGCAAGCGATTTGATCGTCAGGTCTTTTCCTGTACCCACATTGTACAGATTATCCGTAAACGTGTTTTCCAATGCAAAACACACCGCATCTGCCATGTCATTTACATGTAAAAACTCGCGAAGCGGAGCACCGGTTCCCCATAACGCCACCGGAATATTTCCATTGATCTTAGCCTCGTGGAACTTTCGAATCATTGCCGGTAGCACATGAGAGGTTTCCAGATCAAAATTATCATAGGGTCCGTACAAGTTGGTAGGCATCAGGCTTACGAAATCTTTTCCATACTGCTTTCTAATGGCCTCGCAAGCTTTGACTCCTGCAATTTTTGCCAGGGCATACCATTGATTGGTAGGCTCCAGCGAACCACTTAGTAGGACATCCTCCCGAAGCGGTTGGGGGGCTAGTTTGGGATAAATGCAAGAACTACCCAGAAAAATAAACTTTTCTACGCCATTTTGTAGGGAAGAATCAATCAGGTTATTTTGAATAATGAGATTGTCCATTAAGAATGGATAGGGATAATTGTTATTTGCCATGATGCCTCCTACCCTGGCTGCGGCATCAATGACAATGACCGGACGTTCATGCTTGAAAAATCGCTGGACCTCCAACTGATTTTTTAAGTCAAGTTCCTTGCTGCTAAGGCCTACTAATTGTTGGTAGCCCTTCTTCTCCAGGGCTCTCCAAATGGCTGAGCCTACCATGCCGTTATGTCCTGCGATGTATATTTTGGCTTGTTTATGCATTGGGTACTTAGTTTAATAGTCCGGGATTTTCTTTTTCCAATTTCTCGTACACCTTTTTAACGTCTTGCGCATTGGCCCGGTTCAATACCAAAATGGCATCTGCTGTTTCTACCAATACCAGATCCTGTACCCCTACGAATTCCACGTGTTTCTCTCCCGTTCCCAAAACCAGGTTATTCCCCTTTCTTTCCTTACTATCTTCCGGAAAATAATCAAACAATGCCTCAAATGAACCCATATCTGACCAGTTAAAAGTGGAGGGAACCACCCTGATTTTATCAGACCTTTCCATGACCGCATAATCCACACTAATAGAAGGAATTTCCATGCTTTGTTCTTTAGGTAGAAAGCCCTCCTTTGCCTGACCCAGCGCTTGCTTGGATTTTTCATAAACCTCGGGTTCATGCATTTGGAGCTGGTTGAGATAGGTTTCCGCCGTGAAACAAAACATCCCACTGTTCCACAAAAAATTACCTTTTTCCAAAAATTCCCTGGCAGTGGCCAAATCGGGTTTTTCTCTAAAACTTAACACCTCATTTTCCTGGTGTTCGATGTACCCGAAACCTGTTTCCGGACGGCTTGGCACCAAACCAAAAGTCACCAGAAACCCTTTTTGAGCCAAATTCACCGCCTGGGTCAGTGCGGCTTCGTATCTTTTTTGATCCCCTATCAGATGGTCCGAGGGGGTTACCAGCATGATGGAGTCTGCAGGTAAGGAAAATGCAGCAAATGCAATGGCCGCTGCTGTATTTCGGGGGCTTGCTTCTACCAATTCCTGGAAAGGGATGTTTTTCTCATTTAAAATTTGCCGGGACAGGTGGTAATTATCAACGCCTCCCACTACCATGACCTGATCACAGACGGTCGCATTCCGTAACACCGTTTTTTCAAAAAGAGACTGCTCTTCAAAAATGGGCAAATATTGTTTTGGTTTGCTTTTTCTGGAAAGGGGCCAAAGCCGGCTACCTACTCCCCCAGATAATACCACATTGACGATTTTCATGCGTTAAGTTTTTGCTGTTTCTATCCAACCCAATAGCCAATGACCAGGCTGAATTCTACGAAGTATAATATGAATAAAGTTTACAAAAGGTGTAACGACACCGTTCCTCCATTCGATTCAGAAAAATTGATATTTAAAATAATCACAATTAAAGTAACCACAACTATTAAGTTACATTTAATCCGTTGGTTTCCCAAAAGTAAATAAAAAAAACTCAAATCGGAAAATTTATTTAAAATACATTTTAAACATTTCAAAACACATTTATTTTAATTCAAAATTATTATTGAGTTTTTCGTTAGCATACCTTTGTAAAAATGTACTTCAATAATTTATGGTTGCCCCAATAATTCGGTAATTTCGACTTTTAACCCTCGAATATATGACTGAAAAGTTGCACTGGTACGTCATGTACACGGCTCCCAGAGCGGAGAAAAAGGTAGCACAGCGATTAAAAGAAAAGGAAATTGAAGTTTACTTGCCTATCATTGATGAGGTCCGGCAATGGAGCGATCGAAAAAAAAAGGTGCAAAAGCCACTATTTAACGGCTACCTTTTTGTACATACCAGCAAAGAAAGGCTTTGGGAATCCTTACAAGTGAGCGGTGCGGTAAAATTTATTAATTTTTCCGGTGAACATGCCGTGGTTCAGCAACATGAAATTGATGCCATCCAACGCGTAATAGAAACCGGTGTGGCCGTTGAAGTGGACACCGGAAACATCGAGCAGGGAGAAATGGTCCATATCCTGGGAGGCCCCCTACAGGGGTTAAAGGGTGAATGCATCCAAAAATCCAACCAGGATTATTTTATCATTCGCATTCCAAGTATCAACCAAAGCATGCTCGTGAAGGTGCCTCGCAAATTTCTGGAGGTGATCCGCGAATAATAATACCAAATCCTTAACAATCACCCTTGTTTTTTAATAACTTCGCCAAATTATAGGCCTGTTTCTTTTTATTATCTTAAATAAAGTGCAATGGGCATCTTATCGACACTTAACCAGCTTTCTGATGGAAAAACATACGTATGGCACTGGCCTGATAGGTAACTGCAGCTATATCGCCCACATTGAAAAAAACACCAACATTAGTTGGCTATGTTTGCCCCGGTTTGATAGCGATTTTCTTTTTGGTAGTATGTTGGATAAAGAAAAAGGGGGAGAATTTACCGTATTGCCCCAAAATGGGGGCTTTACCTCTCGCCAGGAATACCTGGAAAATACCAACATTCTGGAGACTTATGTGGAAACTTCTTCCGGAGAGGCCTACAAAATCACTGATTTTGCGCCAAGATTTTTTAATTTTGACCGGTATTTCAAACCTTTAATGCTGGTTAGAAAAATTGAGCCCCTGCACGGGGAACCCAAAATAAAAATCAATTGCCAGCCGGTAGGAAACTACGGGCGACAAAAACTGACCGCCACTCCTGGCAGTAACCACATTCAATTTGGTGGAAGGGATCAACCCGTGAGGCTGACCACCAATTGTTCCATTACCTATATCACGGAAGAACAAGAATTCAGACTTCAAAGAACAGTGTATCTGGTTCTCACCTATGGTTCCCCGCTGGAGGCTCCCATTGAAAGCACCATCGAAAAGTTCCTGAATGCCACTTGCCAGTATTGGAGAAATTGGGTGAAATCCACCAGTATCCCTAATTTTTATCAACGGCTGGTCGTCCGGTCTGCATTGGTGCTAAAAATCCACCAATATGAGGATACCGGAGGGATCATTGCTTCTTCTACTTCCAGCTTGCCCGAATCACCCGGGTCCACCCGAAATTGGGATTACCGATACTGCTGGATGCGGGATGCCTATTATACGCTTAATGTATTCAATCATTTAGGCCATTTTGAAGAATTAGAACGCTATTTTGAGTACATCCAAAACCTGCCAACCGATGATAAAGGCAGGTACCAGCCCCTTTATTCCATCTCCGGCTCGTCCAAGTTACCGGAAATTGTGGCAGACCTGGAAGGGTATATGGGAAACAAACCGGTTCGTTTCGGAAACCAGGCCTACACGCACATCCAAAATGACCTTTACGGGCAGGTGCTGGTTAGCCTTCTACCACTTTATGCTGACAAGCGCTTTATTGAATCTGAGAAAAGCCATTCCAAGCCTTTTATCAATAACCTGTTGCAAAAAATTGAAGAAACCATGGACGAGAAAGATGCCGGACTATGGGAATTCAGAAACTTAAAACAGGAGCATTGTTACACCTTCCTCTTTCATTGGGCAGGGGCCAGTGCAGCCATAAAAATCGCCGACCGGCTTTCGGATGACGAAATGCGGGCCAAGGCAATCGAACTGAAAAACAAGGCCATTAGAAAAATTGAAGCCTGTTACATTCCGGAGCGAAAAGCCTATGCACAGGCTATCGGTACCAAAAACATGGATGCCAGCACCTTGCAGCTAATCACCATGGGGTATTTCGGACAGGATATCGAAAGTGCCAATAACCACCTAAAAGCATTGGAAGAAGATTTATTGGCAAAGGATTACCTGTTTTACCGGTACAAGCATCAGGATGATTTTGGGGAGCCAGAGACTACGTTTTTAATTTGTGCCTTTTGGTACATCGAGGCGCTGGCTTGTGTAAACCGACTGGATGAAGCCATGGAAGGATTTGAAACGTTGAGTAAATACTGCAACCACCTGAAGTTGTTTTCCGAAGACGTGGACCAACACACCGGCAGTCAATGGGGGAATTTTCCGCAGACCTACAGTCACGTGGGCATGCTGAATGCGGCTTACCGGATCGATAAAAAACTTGACAAACCAAATTTCATTGTTTGACGGTTTGCTTATCAAGGGTCGGGTTCCGTGTACTAATTTCTTTGTTTCGGACCACCAGGATCCAGTCCTGTTCCAGTTTTAAGTATCCGTAATCGTAGCAATATCCATAAACATTCCCTTTTTTATTGGTATAGGTATGGGTGCGGTATTTGAAAAGAAAGCCCTTTTCCAATAATTTTTCCCGGGATATCTTGGCCGTGTCCTCCGTGTCAGGTAAGATACCAGCCAAGATATTCCGGTTCTTTTTTAACGCATTATTAATATTACGGATCAAGTTATTACTTCCTGACTTGATTTGATTATTGTAATGGTTTCTACAATAATCATCACAAAACTTCTTATCGACCCGCCCAGCCAATGGCTTTTCGCAACTTAGACATTTTTTTGGATGTATTGGCATAAAAAAGCTTTTTAAAGATGGAATTATGCATAATATATGTATAAAAAGTGATTTAACAAATATTAGTAGTCGTTTTAAAACGTTTACAAACGCTTACAAACGGTTTTAAACGAAAAACACCCGAATAAATTTAGGCCCTGTCTGCAACTTTGTCCTGTTCCAAATCGGAAAATTGTATTAATTCTCACTAAAACTTTACATGTCATGAACGCTATTAAAAACAAAGTCCAACTGATCGGACGACTGGGTGCAAAAGCAGATTTTAAAACCGTAAATGGTAACACGCCCATGGTCCGGTTGAATCTGGCCACCAACGAGTCTTACAAAAACAACAAAGGCGAAAAAATCGAGGAAACCTATTGGCATAACCTGGTCGCCTTTGGAAAAGCGGCGGAGATCATCCACAAGTATACCGATAAGGGCTCTGAGATTTGCATACAGGGAAAACTGGTCAGCAGGTCCTACGAAGACAAAGACGGAATCAAAAAGTACATTACGGAAGTGCAGGTCAATGATGTCCTGCTGATGGGCGAAAAAGTAAAAGCCTAAAGCCAGTAGCTTTTTCAACTTACTTTTTGGTATTCCATTTTTTATGGAACCCGGTGGAGTCTGGGCGGCTCCACCGGTTTCATGCATTTTACTTCGTCTTGAAGGTTGCCATTACACCCTAACCAACTTAAAAAAGGATTCTAAGATAATCAGCGCGGCGCATTTTTTTTTACAAGCTACTCTCCGAAAATGATCCCTACCATTGGGGGTGAATTTCCGCCTTGAAATATCTATCATAAAGGGCTTTTATAGCCTCCATTTCTTCTCTTTCAAATCCAGGTAATCCGGCTGCTGCCACGTTTGACCGAACCTGCTCCAATTTGGAGGCACCGGGAATAACCGTGGACACCGCATCAAACATCAATACCCAGCGGATGGCCAGGGAAGCCAGTGGTGCTTTTTCCCCTAACATTGCCTTCAACTCTTTCACCGCCTGAATCCCTTTTTCCAGGGGAATTCCTGAAAAGGTCTCTCCCTTATCAAAAGCCTCTCCATTTCGATTGAAATGACGGTGGTCCTCCGGATGAAAGAAGGTTTCCTCGGTGATTTTACCCGATAACAAACCACTGGCAAGGGGAACCCTTACGATGACCCCGCACTCATTAATTTTGGCTTGCTCGAAAAAGTGATCAGAAGGCTTTTGTCGGAACATATTAAAAATAATCTGGACCGTAGTTACATTGGAATAGCGCATCGCTTGAAGTGCCTCGTCCACCTTTTCTACACTTACCCCCATATTTCTTATCTTACCCTCTTTTCTAAGGTCTTCAAAAAGGCCAAAAATTTCATCTCTCTGATACACAGGCCCCGGGGGACAATGGAGTTGAATCAGATCGATGGTTTCCACTCCCAAATTTTTTAAACTTGCGTCTACATAGCCTCTCAGGCTTTCCGGGGTATAGCCCTCACTGACGTGGGGCTGTACCTGCCGACCGCATTTGGTGGCCACATACACTTCCTCTGTTCGTTCCCTAAGCACTTTTCCGACGGCAGCTTCACTTGCCCCTGCATCGTATACATCGGCCGTATCAATAAAGTTAACCCCTTGATCAATGGCCTCATGGATGATCCGGTTTGCTGCTTTGGAATCGAACGTGCCTCCCCAGCCGCCTCCAACCTGCCAGGTTCCTAAAGAGACTTCTGAGATCATTAAATTGGTTTTCCCTAATTTTCTGTATTTCATAATTTGCCGGTAACGTTAAAACTCTATCAATTAATCGTTATATTTCTGAACCAATATAAATCCATAGGAAAAGAATGCTCACGAGAAGAAAATTTATGGCAGCGCTTTCAGCGATTGGTCTGGGAGCAGGAATTCCGTTTCAATCCAAATCAAACCCCCAATCCACTATGATCGTACATCAAGTATTTTTCTGGTTGCACCATCCCGAGAAAGACATGCAAGCCGTTTGGGAGGGCTGCAAGAAAATTGCCAGCACCAAAAGTGTGAAAGATTACCAACTCGGAAAACCTGCAGGTACCACCCGCCGAGAGGTGGTGGATCACAGTTTTCACATTTCACTAACCGTCTATTTCGATAATCTGGAAGCACATGACCTATACCAGACGGATCCCATTCACCTGGCCTTTGTAGATGATCACAAAGATAAATGGTCACAGGTGAAAGTCTATGATTTTGAGGTATAATCGGTTTATGCTTTCAGGTCATGGTACCTGAAAGCGCCCCTTTTTTAATTTTCTACCTTTTCTAAGATCAGATTATGGTTGGTATAAATGCATATATCGGCCGCAATATTCAAGCTTTCCCTAACGATTTCCTCCGCGGTTAATTGGGG
Source organism: Cyclobacterium salsum (assembly GCF_010119245.1). GTDB lineage: Bacteria > Bacteroidota > Bacteroidia > Cytophagales > Cyclobacteriaceae > Cyclobacterium > Cyclobacterium salsum. Next base: position 278,215 of record NZ_WNKG01000006.1, on the reverse strand, counting down.
AGCGTATTTCTTCATTGCTCTGGCCGCTGCCTGTGCGTACATGCTTCCCGATCCAATGGTGGCGATGCCCAGGTCGGGTTCGATCACATCTCCGGTTCCTGAGAGGATAAGAATATCCGTAGCATCCGCTACAATCATCATGGCCTCCAGTTTACTTAGCATCCGGTCGGTTCGCCAGTCTTTCGCCAGCTCCACAGCTGCCCGCTTCATATTGTTACTGTAAGCTCCCAGCTTTTCTTCGAATTTTTCCAGCAAGGTGAAGGCATCTGCCGTAGACCCCGCAAATCCGGTAACTATTTTCCCTCCTTGTAATTTACGGATTTTATTAACACTGCTTTTAGCAATGGTATTCCCCAAAGTAGCTTGCCCGTCGGCTCCGATGGCTACCTGACCTTCATGCCGGATGGCTACTACGGTAGTGGATTTTAGTCGTTCCATTATTCGATTATCTAAAGTGTATGCATTTCGTTTTAAAAACAAAAAGCCCTATTCCTAGGACTTTTTGAACTTGCAATCTTTTCCGGCCTGTCATCAGATAAGCAACCGGACGGGATCTTCCAGGAGGTTCTTTATTGTTTGCAAAAAGGCGGAACCAATGGCACCGTCCACCACCCGATGGTCACAGGACAGGGTAACCTTCATCAGATTGCCCGGTACGATTTCACCATCCTTCACGATGGGTGTCTGCCGGATCCCTCCAATAGCAAGAATACAGGCATCAGGTGGGTTGATAATGGCGGTAAACTCGTCGATTCCAAACATTCCGAGGTTGGATACCGTGAAGGTATTTCCTTCCCAATCCTTCGGTTGCAGCTCTTTGTTCTTTGCCTTCCCGGCGAGTGTTTTGGCTTCCTTAGAAATTTGTGAAAGAGACTTACTATCAGCAAATCGAATAACCGGCACTAACAAGCCCTCATCTACCGCTACCGCCATTCCAATATGGACATGATCATTATACCTGATCTTATCTCCCATCCATGCTGAATTGACATTCGGATGCTGCTTTAAGGATGCCGCGACCGCTTTGATGACCATATCGTTAAAAGAAATTTTTACCGGAGCCACCTCATTCATACTTTTCCTGGCCTCAATGGCTTTATCCATGTTGATTTCCATGGTCAGGTAAAAGTGAGGTGCCGTAAACTTGCTCTCGGCAAGCCTCTTGGCAATCACTTTTCGCATTTGAGATACTTTCTCCTCACGGAAGGATTCCTGACCTATACCAGCAGAAGTACTGCCAGCGGCTGCAGCAGGAGCTTTGGCCGGATCGAAGTTTTCAATATCCTTTTTAATAATCCGTCCACCGTCTCCGGTGCCTTTTACCAACGAAATATCGATGCCCTTTTCTTTCGCCATCTTTTTGGCAAGCGGAGAGGCCTTTATTCTTCCATTGGAGCTGGAACTCCCCGTGTCTGCCGTCTTTTCCGGTTGGGATTCACTTTTCGGTGATGATTTTTCTTCCTCCTTTTCTGCTTTAGGAGCCGCTTTTTCTTCTCCGGCAGGCTTTTCCTTTTGTTGTTTGTGCGCTTTTAATAAGGTTTCGTAATCAGCGTCCTTCTCGCCGATGATGGCAATTACGCCATTCACCTCCACGGAATCCCCTTCCTCTACACCAATGTGAAGCAAAGTACCATCATCATAGGATTCCAACTCCATGGTGGCTTTATCCGTCTCCACTTCGGCAAGCACATCGCCGGATTTCACCTCATCCCCAACTTTCTTTAACCAGCTAGCGATGGTTCCTTCCTGCATGGTATCACTCATTTTGGGCATGGTGATTACCGTAGCATTAATTTCGGATGTATCGATCTTTTCAGCTCCTTTTTTGGAATCGCTTTCACTTTTAGTCGTCTCCTGCTCTTCTTCCGGCTCTTCTTTTGACTCTTTGGACGCCTCTCCATCTCCTCCGGATTTAATCTCTTTGAGGAGTTCGTCTATATTTTCGCCTTTTTCACCCAGTATGGCGATGACCCCATTTACAGGAACAGAATCCTTCTCCTCCACGCCTATGTGAAGTAAAATTCCCTCATCGTAAGATTCCAATTCCATGGTTGCCTTATCTGTCTCCACCTCTGCCAGAATATCACCTGGTTTTATCTCATCCCCCACTTTTTTTAACCATTGTGCGATCACCCCTTCTTCCATGGTGTCACTCATTTTGGGCATTCGTATTATTTCGGCCATAAGTTAAATTATTCGAATTCATGTTTTCAGCAATCCAAAAATAGTTCTTAAAATAGGTTTATCAAATTTAATAATAGTATTTTCACGTAAGAAATGTTAATGGAACGCCCCCAGCTACCGAATGTTTGTCCAGAAAGACTCTAAATACAATCCCCACCAATTTTTAGCCAACGGTCACCTGCAAACCCTAATTCCCGCCCTTTTTAGAAAAAAAATACCTTTACCATTTGAGAGAGAACGGATTAGTACCGAAGACGGTGATTTCCTGGACCTGGATTGGCTCAAACAGGGAAGTTCAGAGGTGGTCGTCATCAGCCATGGTCTGGAAGGAAATAGCCAGCGGCCCTACATGAGCGGCATGGCCGAAAACTTTTTCAACAAAGGGTATGATGTGCTAAACTGGAATTTTAGAGGCTGTAGTGGTTCGGTCAATCGAAAGCTGGTGTTTTATCACTCTGGGGCTAGCCCTGACCTGGAACAAGTGGTGCTTCATGCCGAAAAAAACTACCGATTCCTCTATTTAATCGGCTTTAGTTTGGGGGGTAACCTGACGTTAAAGTACTTGGGAGAAAAGGATTGGCCGGGCCATCAAAAAATAAAAAAAGCAGTGGCCATCTCCGTTCCCCTGGACCTGGATGGCTCTTGCAGGCAGATAGACAAAATCAATAATAAACTATATGCCTTTCATTTTCTTTATTCGTTGAAGCGAAAAATACGGCAAAAAGCAGTGCAATTCCCAGAAATCGTTATGGGAAAATCCCTGCATCGACTACGCACCCTACGAAACTTTGATGATGCTTTCACCGCTCCATTGCACGGTTTTAAGGATGCAGCGGATTATTACAGACAATGTTCTGCGCTTCAATTCCTGCCCGCAATACGCAAGCCAACTTTAGTATTGAATGCACGGAATGATCCTTTTTTGAGTGCTTCTTGTTATCCAGAAGAATGGGAGGCAAATCCGGCTTATATCTGCCTGCAATACCCCCGGCAGGGAGGACATGTAGGCTTCAGTCCGCGAGCAAAAAATGAGCGTTATTGGTCCGAAGTCCGGGCACTTGAGTTTATTCTGCGTGAAAACTATCTTTAAGCAATACAAAATCCCTCAGCTTTTAATCAATCCTTATGTGTGGTAGATATTCTTTAGCCAAAACCAAAATAGATCTGGAAAACAGGTTCGCCGCCGAAATGCTGGAACCTTTTGAACCCAGATACAATATTGCCCCTTCGCAATTAGTGCCCGTAATAACCAGCGATAGCCCCAAGGGGTTTTCTCACTTTTATTGGGGATTGACACCCGCCTTTGCCAAAAACAAACCAGTGGCCACCAAACTCATCAACGCAAGGGCAGAGACCATTACAGAAAAAGTAACGTTCAAATCGGCATTTAAAAAAAATCGTTGCCTGGTGCCTGCAGATGGGTTTTATGAATGGAAAAAAATCGGAAAAAAAACCAAAGTACCTTATCGGTTTGTCCGTCATGGTGAGGAGCTGTTTGCCTTCGCAGGTATTTGGGAAGAATTCGAAACAGAAAAAGGAGATATTGCACACACGTTTTTAATTCTGACAACCGCTCCCAATCAACTCACCTCAGAAATTCATGACCGGATGCCGGTGATTCTAAAAAAAGAACAAGAATCTAAATGGTTGGATCTTCAGACGCCGGAAGAAACCTTGCTGGAGATGCTTCAACCGTACCCCGACTCGGAAATGATGAAATACACGGTTTCGCCTATGGTCAATCAGGTAGCCAACGATACCCCTTATGTGATCCGAAAAACCCTCCCAATGGATCAATTTGGTAATTATACTTTATTCGGATAATGTACACGATAAAAACCCTGGACCTCCACTTTCAGAAAGAAGGTCATACCATTGCCAGTTTTTTGATTTCAGATCAGAATCACCATGTCTTGGTGGAAACAGGGCCCGAAAGCACCTGGCCCCAACTCGTATCTGAGCTTCGGAAACACCAGCTCACCCCAAACGATATCGATGCCGTTTTACTCACGCACATCCATTTTGACCACGCTGGAGCTGCATGGAAACTGGCTGAGGCAGGGGCAAAAATTTACGTACATCCCATCGGCCTTCCCCATTTGGCAAGCCCCGAAAAACTCTGGCAATCCGCCGCTCAAATTTACGGGGAAGCCAATATGGAAAAACTCTGGGGCAGCATGGAACCCATTGAAAAGGAAAAATTGATCCCAACAGCGGACTTTGAGACAATAGGCATTGGAAAGATGGCCTTCACGCCGCTTCACACGCCGGGTCACGCCATCCACCATGTCGCCTGGAAACTGGATCAATGCATTTTTACAGGAGATGTGGCAGGGGTAAAAATTAACGAAGGACCGATAGTCCCTCCCTGCCCACCGCCGGACATTCATCTGGAGGACTGGAAGGCATCCATGGATAAAATTCTGGCACAAAAACCAGATAAATTATACCTGACCCATTATGGGGTGGTAACAAATCCCAGGCTGCATTTTGACCAGCTGAAAGAGGTACTAGACGACTGGGCCGAATGGATAAAAATCCATTTCCAGGCAGGGACTGAAAAGAAATTAATTGAGAGGGAGTTTATGGAACATACAGAGAATCAAATGACTGCTGCCGGGGCAAGCCCAGCGGTGCAGCACCTGTATGAGTTAGCCAATCCGAGTTGGATGTCGGTAAGCGGGCTGCTTCGATACTGGAAGCTTAAAGAAGCGGGTAGGATTTGAATTTTTATTTCAATAGAAGCGATTACTATTCCTAAGTAAATAATGGGTGTTTTGCATTGGAATGCATCTTATAAAATAGTTCGTAATCGATGCCAAAATTGATTTTTAATAATAATTTACCCTACTTGCCAATCAAAAATGCCCCAATAACACCATGAAAAACTCCCTTATAGCCGGGGCCGGCCACTACCTGCCGGAACGAATCGTCACGAACGATGAACTTTCCACTCTTATGAATACCAATGATGCCTGGATCGTGGAGCGTACCGGAATCAAGGAAAGAAGGTGGTTTACCCCTGGAAAAGATACCGTTACCAGCATGGCCAAGCAGGCATCCGAAAAGGCTATCAAAAATGCCGGAGTAAAAACCTCCGAAATTGATTTTATCATTTTCGCTACCATCACCCCCGACTATTTTATTCCCGGCAATGGCGTCTTGCTTCAGCGGGAGTTGGGACTACAAGGAATTGGAGCACTCGATGTCCGAAACGCCTGCTCTGGATTCGTTTACGCGCTCTCCATCGCCGACCAATACATCAAAACCGGTATGTATCAAAACATCCTGGTGGTGGGGGCAGAAATACAGTCCTCAGCCCTGGACAAAAGCGACGAAGGCAGGTCCAGCGCCGTCATATTTGCCGATGGTGCCGGTGCCGTGGTACTCCAGGCAACTGAGGAGCCCGGCCGGGGCATTCTTTCAACCCACCTCCATGCCGATGGGGATTATGCCGAAGAACTATATGTAAAAGATCCCGGCAGCAGTAGAGAAGTCCGGATTTCAGAGGACTTAATCCATTCCGGTTCGTTCAACTTAAAAATGAATGGCAATACCGTGTTCAAACATGCCGTTGTCCGGTTTGATGAGGTAATCCGGGAAGCGCTCGCAGCCCATCAATTGGGTCCGAAAAATCTGGATCTGCTCATTCCTCACCAGGCCAATTTGCGGATCAGCCAGTTTGTTCAGGCCAAGCTCGGCTTGGAAGAGGAGCAGGTATTTAATAACATTATGCATTACGGAAATACGACCGCTGCCACCATACCAGTAGCAATTTCGGAAGCATTAGAACAACAAAGAATTAGCCCGAAGGACCTGGTCTGCCTCGCCGCCTTCGGCAGTGGCTTTTCCTGGGCTTCCGCATTGATCAGGTGGTAAAAAATAGCTTATGAACCCTACCCATACCGAATTACTTTCCATCACCCGGGACCGAACACTTTTCGAGAAAATAAGTGCTGCAAAAAGGCTCATCGTCAGCCTTTTTTCTGACGTTGGCAATCAACTCGCAAGCGTCAACCTTAGGGAAGTGCATGCCACGGAAAAAGGTATAAAAATTAGTAAGGGCAACGAATTGCGGCAGTGTCCCTATCAGGTTTTAGATATTGTCAGAGATTTTGACATGGATAAAGGTCTCAATATCCGAATTTTGCACTGGTGGGGTCGAGGGATGTTTCTGTTCCTGTTTTTTGGTAAAAACCATCCGGCCTTAAAAAACCTCTTTGCCAAAAAGAGAAACTGGGATGAATTTTCGGTTTGCCTGACGGACCGATGGGATTACAGCGAAATCATCGATCATCGAAAAAATAGAAATGTCAATTCGCTAAACCTTGATAATCACCTGCAATTTTTTGATCACCTGCAATTGGTAAAACCCATTCCCCTGGGGGAACCCGAAGCGCTAACCGACACCATTCTGGCAGAGATCATCACCTTACTTTCTCTCATTGAAAGCGCAAAAGAAAAGTAAATCCAACCTCCCCAGAAAATTTATTGAAAGAAAAAAAATAAAATAAACCAAACTTTTTCCAAGCTAAATAAAGTTTTTTAACTATATAATGTAAATTGGAACCAATATTGGGCGCAATCCGTAAGACCATATTAAATTAGTAAACAAACCCATGAAATCGAGCATGACGCAAGCGACCCGCAGAGGGATGATTATCAAACATGCGAGATTCCATTTGACCGTTAAGAAGCAAATTATAGACAAATGAAATACGTAATTGCCGGTCTCCTTACTTTCTTTTTTTTGGATTTTGCTTTTGGACAAGGCCAGGTTGTAAACCTGTACAACAAAGACTCCACCCTCATGGGAAACGGTGTAATGGTAAACAACAAGATGGATGGACTTTGGAAGTTTATCATTCCAAAAACTCAAACACTTCTCCAGCAGGGGACCTTCGATAATGGTGTAAAAGATGGCCAATGGATCAGCTATTATTCCAATCAACAAAAGCGCATTATCGCCGAATATAAAGACAACCGTCTAAATGGTGCTTATCAGGAATTTGATCTCGGAGGAGCTCTGGTAAAAGAAGCCGTATACCAGGACAGTGTGCTAATCGGCCCCTACAAGGAGTACTACGGCAATCAAACCCGATCAGAATATGTCGACCCGAAACAGATAAAAACCGAAGGAAACTACGTAGATGGAAAAAGATCCGGGAATTGGGTTTTTTATTATGAAAATGGTGAAAAGGCAGTAGAAATAGCTTACAGAGAGGGAATCAAAGATGGGAGTTATAAGGAATACTCCCCTTATGATGAGTTAATTGTCGAGGCAAACTACGAAAACGATCAACCTCAGGGTGATTTTAAAAGATACTCCCCGTCTGGAAGGATTCAGGAGGAAGGAAAATACAAGGACGGAAAGAAAGTTGGGGAATGGATCCAGTATTTTCCAGATACCAGAATAGTAGAATCTGAAAAAAACTATGACCAATCCGGAAATAAAACCGGAACCTGGACCTATTATTATGAAAACAGAAGGACCGCCCGGATCGAAAGGTATGAAAACGACATTCCGGTGGGACTTTGGGAAGAGTATTTTCCGGATAAATCAGTTTCCAAAAAAGTGACTTATGACCTGGGAGTACCGGTCGGCGACTATATCGAAAACCATAATAATGGAAGGCCATCGGTAAGAGGACAATATGAAAATGGTTTTCGCACCGGTATTTGGAAAAGTTACTACCCCGAAGGCAAATTGTATTCCATAGGCGCGTATAAAAATGATGTTAAGTCCGGATTATGGAAATACTTCAATAAAATCGGGATATTAATTGCGGAAGGTAACTATCAGCTTGGAAATGAAGCCGGGCAATGGTTTTACTATTATGATGGTGGTCAGCTGAAATCGGTAGGAAGCTATTTACTAGGCAAGGAAGACGGTATGTGGGGGCTTTTTTATGACAACAAACAACTCACACAGGAAGAGTCCTGGGAGTTTGGCCGACTAATGAATGTCACGGAGTACAATTCTTATGATGGCTCCCAAACGCTGGACGCAGGCACCCTTAAAGATGGAAATGGCACCCGTATAACCTATTATATCAATGGGCAGAAAGAGTCCGAGGGGAATTACCAGTCTGGAAAACCAGACGGCACCTGGAAATATTATCATGACAATGGGAGATTGGCCTCCGAAGGTCAAATGGTAGAGGGGCAGAAGGAAGGAGCCTGGAAATACTATACCCGGTCAGGTAACCTGGAGGATATACTAAACTTTAAGGAAGATGAAGTAGTCCCCGAAAACATGCCAGAAGAAAGTGATTTGTTCCAGGATTTTAATTAAATCCAAACAACCAGCTACCAATCCTGTTGTATAGTCAAAAAAAAGATATGTTTGGATTATTCAAAAAGAAAACAGAACTGGAAAAATTACAGGACAGCTACAAAAGCCTATTAGAAAAAGCGCACAAGGCTTCTCATCAAAATCGTAGCCTATCCGATAAATTAATGGCCGAGGCAGAGGAGGTAGCAAAGAAAATTGATATATTGAAAAAATAGCTGTTTTAAATACAGCTTAATATTCTTTAATTACTCATTTTACCAATTTATTTTTTATTTAATATTCAAAATTCGAATTATATTTTTGTTTTTTACCGATTTTGAAACATGGTACACTTATTGTCGTATGTAGGTATACAACCAATTGTTAGGTGCCATGAAAACATACAAATTGAATTCATCCCGGCTAGAGAAAATCTCCTGGTACGCCTTTCTGCCCCTGTTGCTATTTATACTTGGGGTTACTAATGTAAGCCAGGCGGCTCCCGTAGCCGTTTCTTTTCAGGTATTTTATGACGAACTCAGTCCCTATGGAGATTGGGTGGAAGATCCACATTACGGATTTATATGGATTCCTTACGCAGAAAGGAATTTCCAGCCCTACCGTACCAATGGCCATTGGGTGATGTCCACTTATGGCAACACCTGGGTCTCTAACTATGATTGGGGATGGGCACCTTTCCACTACGGCAGGTGGTTTTTCAGCGATTTTTATGGCTGGGCCTGGATCCCGGGCTATGAATGGGGTCCTGCATGGGTCAATTGGAGATCCGGTAGAGGCTATTATGGTTGGTTTCCATTGGGGCCCAGAACGCGATTCTATGCATCCGTCCATTATCCGGTTTATTCACACTGGGTATTCGTGCCTAGAAGAAGGTTACTTAGCAGGAATATCTATCGGTATTACCTTCCCGGAAGAAATGTAAATCTCATATACAATCAAACGACGATCATCAACAATACTTACGTCTATAATAACCACCGCTATGTGGCCGGACCTAGTAGAAGGGAATTGCAGCAGGTGACGAGAAGAAATGTACCTGTATTTGAAGTACGAGAAGAGCGAAGACCCGGTAGATCCGCTATTGCGAATAACAGCGTACGCCTTTATAGGCCTGACGTTCAAACACCACAGGCAAGCAATAGAAGGCAGGTTGCTTCCAGACCAAAGAATTATATACCCTCTAGAGAGTATACTGCCCGCAGCAATCAGCAGGTCAGTTCGGAAAGACGAGTTACGCAACCCAGCAGTACTACTGGAAATAGGGTAAGGTCAGAAGTGCTTCAGAATAACCCTATTCCGGATAGCCGCTCTGCCAATCGTTCCGTAAGACCAACTGGAAGATCGAGTGCGGCATTGGATCAAAGCAGAAGAACCGTTGCCCCAAATCGGTCAATGGACCGAAACAATCAGGTATCGGGGGCCAGTAAGGCAAACAGGAGTGTGCAAACAGCTCCGGAAAGCCGCAATGCGACCATCAATCGCCGAAATAACTCATCGGCTTCCCAAGCGGTGCGGCCCACGCCATCTTCGCCACGGGTGACGAACAGACCTTCCCCCGCCTCAGTGCAGCGACAGGCGAGACCCTCCACACAAAGGATGCAGTCGGGCAGCCCCTCCCAGGGAAGGGTAACTAAATCCACTCCCCGGTCCAATACATCCGTAAGGAGATCGGCTCCGGCCCCGGAAAGTAGGAACGTCAGGCGCAGCACGGCACCTAGTCCTACCAGAAGTTATCAAAATAATAGAAGGAGCGAATCGCCCTCACGGGTAGCACCCCAGACGCAAAGAACCCAACGAAGTGCCCCATCAAGCAGGAGTCAACGTTCCCGGAGGGATAATTGATAATACCTTTTTCAAAACAGAAAAGGCGGTTGGTAACCGCCTTTTCTGTTTCTAACTATTCCCTTCTAGATAGATACTTCCTCAACGGCACCTTTCATCTTCATTAGTCCCGTTTTCGCTACCTCGAGCGGATCTTTTTCCCAGTAAACCGGATTGAACAGCTCCAGAGAAAGTACTTTATCTCCCCCCATCCGCTTCAAGTCCGCAATAATTTCCGGTAGAGGAGCTACTCCGTCTCCTGGATAAACCCTATCTTTGTCTTGCTGCTGCTCTCTGGGTATATTAGCCGGGTAGTCATTCATGTGAAAAACCTCTATGGCATTTCCATGAATCAATTTCAACCCTTCGAAGCCCGAACCTCCACGAAATAAATGGTAGACATCGGGAAGCAGTCGGGTATCCGGGTCGTTGGCCACCGCCGCTACCATTAGCACCTGGCCCAAGTGGTGAAAAGGGGCAAATGCTCCCCAAAATTCCAATTGCGGCATCACTCCTGTCTTTCTTCCCAGGTTCAGCAAGGCCTTGTATTTTTTCCCAGCCATCATCAAATCAACAGGAGCCTCCGCACCAATACCCGGCGCAGCTACTCGGTTACAACCAATTTCAGCCAGCATATTCATCTCCGCTTCCATTTGCTCAAAGCCCTGCTGACTTGTAGCCTCGTCTGTTGCCATCCACGGAGCAAATCCAATTGCATTCTCTACCTTAAGCCCATTATCCTGAATTAGATGCCGAAGCTCCGCCGGAGGATGCCCCTCCGCGAGATATTGCTTTACATCTTCCACCCAAACTTCTATGCCATCGTAACCGGCTTCTCCGGCTAATTCTATGTATTTACGAAGTCCTGGCTTCTGCCCCCGGATGGTGCTGGTATTCAGACAATAACGGAATTTAGCTATTTTAGCTGATTGGGAGAATGAAGTGGATGGAGCTAAAGCCGCTACAGCACCAAGCCCCAACCCTTTTAACAAATTTCTTCTACTGGTTTTCATATGTACTCGATTGGCAATTGGTCTTGAATGGATTGGAAAGCTGCCTTTCAGGCCGTTAAAACTACAAAATATTTCCACCAATTCAGTCTGGGTGGTTCGTCTAAACTCAAAACTTTTTAAATTTAAACGTTTGTCCCCCTACCTTTACAAGGTAAATACCCTCCGATAAGGAGGCTATTTCAATCCGAACCGAACCGGGAACCGGGTTTTCGATGGACACCAGGTCCGTGCAGTCATTGCCGGAAAGGTCTACTATTCGAATTTCACTTTCACAGAACTGCAACCCATCTATCCTGATTTCAGTGGTAGCCGGGTTGGGATAGAGCACTGTCCTCTTTTCCCTCAGACTAAAAAGCTCTGCCGCCCAAATTTCAGAATAGCTTGATTGCCCGTCCCGATCTACCTGATGTAGCCTGAAATACATTCTGCCATCCCCCTGAACCGGAACAAAGTGGCTGTAGTTTACCTGAGTAGTCGCATATCCCACTCCATCCACTTGGTCCAGTACCTGCCATTTCTTTCCATCCATAGAAGATTGGATGTCGTAGTAAGAAGCGTTTATTTCACTTGCCGTTGCCCACTTTAAAGCGACTCCCCTATTTTCTATTACATGACCATAGAAACGAACCCATTTCACCGGCAGGGTTACCTGATTCACTTCGATCGTTACAAGTGCTTCATCACATTGCAAGCCACCATCTCCGCAAATTTCATAGGTAAACTGATCGGTTCCGAAAAATTCCGGGTCGGGCGTGTATTCGATCGCTCCGGTGTCTGAATTGATGGATAGCGTCCCGTTTTGGGGTCCTGCCAATATACTTAGATAGGCGGGATCAAGGATTTCGCCAGGCAAATCATTATCCAAAACAGTTAATACCACCGGTTCTTCCTGATTGGTGAATCCTTCGTCATTATTTGCCGCCACAATATCAAAAACGCCGACTTTGTAAGCTGCGAAAGCGAGGTCACTGCTGCCATTTAAGCGATAGCGCAAACTTTTAACATCCTGGTAGTTTCCCATATTAATGCCAAAGGATTCTAGTTCCGCTACCCATAGTCGGAGATCCCGGGAACTTTTGGTAAAGGCAGCAGAATTACCATCCAGTTCGTAAAAATCAGCTGACCATTGCCCTAAAATATCAATGGTCGTATGATTGATGCTTAACGAATTTCCTACTTGATTTCCATCTTCATCGGTAAGAAAAATTTCATCCAAAGCAGCACTTGGATCAGCAAACTGGGTCACCAGAATATCTGGAATACCATCGCTTATTTGAGTGGGATCAATGATGCCCGAAAAATCAAAAATCACATTGCCAGCGGCTAAATTTGCTACGCCTGTACCGTAATCCAGCCCTTGAAGCCCATCGGTAAGAAAGGCAGAGAGATTGGGAGGTACGGCAAATGGCGGGGGATCTGAAATGCCGCCATCTACCCCATCGTAAAGCTGCGCCAACCCAATATAAGTCCCGGAACTTTTTGGCTGAATATTTCTGACTGGAAAGGCCTGATAAATCTGTTCGGAATGGGGAACACCTTCAGACACCAATCGTCCATCATCCACACCGGTCGAATAGACCGTTCCCTGCCAGGTAAATCCCAACAAATGATGTGAATCATCCGGCTGCACCGGATTAATAGCTCCCACAGCGGAGGTCCAATACCCATCAAAATCAGTATAAATACGGGTCGCTCCCCCGTAGGTTTGGCCGAAATTATCCAGTGGACTTACAAAAATGAACAATAGGAGATACCCAAAACCCTTTATTACTGAAAGATTTCGTTGAATAAATAAATTTATTAACTTGATCACAAAGACCATCGGTACCTTTTTTTATCTTCCCTTCCAACCAATGCATACAAAGAAGTGAATTTCTTATAAAAGAAACTGCTGATAATACCTTTATAGTACAATAATTATTTGAATTAGGATATAAATTTACATAAAAAACAGGCAATATTCATAAATAAATTGTATAAATTACAATCTGATAAAAGAAGGTTTTTAGTGAGTAAATGCATTCAACCAGCAATTCCCAAATGGAAGAACGAGATACAAGAAAGCAAACGGCTCCCAAAAAAGAAAATAAATACCCTTTGACAGGACTTGCCATACTGGTTAGTTTGCTGATGGGAGCATCCATTGTTAGTTTTTGGAAATTCGGGTCCTACCTCAGCCCCGACACGCTAAGTTATTTGCGAATTATCCATGGCTTCCCAAACCTCCTAACCTCTTTATCTCCTTTTTATCCCTTCCTGCTGGATCAGCCCCCCTTATCGTTCCTGCCACTATTTGAAAAAATTCTGATCCTAAATGTGATCGCGATCGGTTTATCCCTTTGGATGATTTATAAAATCGCCTTGCATGCTGGGAAAAAATTCTATTGGGTACTTTTGAGCTTCGGGTTGAGTTTGTTGTCCTGGTGGTCCTTTCGGGTGCTAGGCAGTGCGCATGCAGACAGCGTATTTTACGTGTTTTTGTTGATTTGGCTCTACTGGTTCGTTTGGGGAGATCAGGAAGAAAAATACTATTTTCCAGCGATGGCTATTCTATCGGCATTATTGATCTGGGTGAAACTGAACGCCTTGTTTCTCATTCCTCTTTTGATCATCTGGACGCTTATTTCCCGAAAAAAAGGGTGGCTCCTGGTAGCATTCTCCTGTCTGATATCCTGGGTGGGTTACCAGTGGGCCATACCGGAAAACATTCTACATTTTCATGTAACCCAGCCAGAGGCGAAGGGGATCGGGGCATCTTTGTATCTCTTTTATGAAAACCTCGCCACCTGGATGCAGGTTACCCTGGGATTGTTTATTTCAGACACGCTGAGTCAATACATCCCCAGAGCACTGGCCTTCGCCCTGGGAATCTGTTGGGTAGGCTTTTTAGGGTTATTCCTGGTATTTCACCAGGGAAAAAGAGAAAACAAGCTCTACCCCCTGTTGCTTTTCGGAGGTGTTTATTCCCTGTTTTTTCTTGCCTTCCAGCAATGGACCGGATATAAGGAGGTCAATTCCCGGACCTTATTTCCGTATTTGTTAGTAATTTCCTGGGCTTTATGGATTGTTCTCATCCGGACCGAAAAGAAGCGACTATTGCTCGTACTGGCCCTTCTCATCGCTGGCCATACTTTCACCGGACACTTGCTACTTTGGAAAAGAGACAGCGTTTCCTCCCTGACAGAAGCAAAGTCTTTTCATCACAGTAACCTCAAAGACAAAATTGCCTCCATGCTTCCTCAGGAACATGCGATCATTCGGACGGATTATCCTGAAAAACTCATGCTCTCATTTATGGATCGGGAGGTAATACGCCTGGATCCTGCTTTCCGATTCGTTGATGGAAAAAATGAGCCGATAAGTGCTCCCGAAAGAAAAAAGGAAAAAGAAATGGCCCTGGCCTCTCTTATGGAAGGGAAAGAAGTGTTGGTAATTTTCAAACCGAATTCCTACTGGAAAAACGTTGCTGAAAACGACTCGGTATATGCTCTGGTTGAAAAAGACGTACTCATTTTGGTTGGGAGTACGTTACCGAAGTAAATACATTTTCCCATATCCCTTTTTAAAGGCTCTATCTCCGGCACTTTCCCGTAACTCCATAAACTGACCATTTTTTCGGACCAACACCCGGTAAATGTACACCCCGTTAGCCAACTGATCTCCAAACTCATCTTTTCCATCCCAGGCATAGGAGGAAATATTATTGCCAATGGTCACCGGTCCCAGCTCATCCTGAAAGATTTCCTTGACCACCTTTCCACTAATCGTCATGATCTGAATTTTTATTTCATCCGGAATTTCAGATCCGGTGAGCGTAAATACAAATCGTACACTGCTGCTAAAGGGGTTGGGGTACGGATAAAAATGGGTAATCCGACTTTCATTAATAACTTCAAAGTTTACCTCATAAGGCTCGGACCCGGCTGCATTACCCGATGCATCCGTCGCATTGATACGAAGGGTATACCTCCCATCTTCCAGCGGGCCCGGTTGATACTCAATTTTAAAATCCGAATTCTCGGTGGCTTCAAACCATTTTACCTTCGGATTACTAAAGGGTACCCGTTCAAAATCACAGGTTTCACAGGGTTTACGGATCCACAATTCCATGCCAACCGTATCCTGTTTCAAAGAAATCTTATTTTCATCCTTGACCAATGCGGAAACAATCACCGTTGGGGATACAATGTCCCCGTTCATGATATACCTGCCATCAAAACTAACGTCAAGTACAGGGTTTAAATCGTCCCCCTGAACCGTAAAAAAACCAGGTAAATCCAGCACATTATTTCTGTAAAACTGCTCGGAAAAAATCCTCGGGTTGGCAAATACATTCAAGGAATTTTTGCCCGCTTTGCCTTTGGAGTCAAAAGGTATGGTAAAGGTCGCTGCGGAATCAGCCTTTACGGCAGGAATTTTTTTACTGCCCGTAACAAGGGTGCGTTGATCCTGATTTTGATAGGCATAAGATACGGTAATGGAATCCGGGAAATCGTGTTTCGAAATATTTACAAAATCGAATTCCAGTTCGTCTTCTTCTCCCTCCCGAAGTAGCGATTCCGTTCGCCGATCTTTCAGAACCAACACTCCCTCCGGGACTCCGGTGTAATTCACCTGCCATTTGGACAGTTGCGGCAATTCATTCTCCTCCAGCTCCTCGAGTGCATACCTCAATCGGAGGAAAGGGTAATTTTCAGCATCAAAAACAGATAAATCCACCTCCTTTTCCTGAATATTTGAACGTAAGGACACTTCCCCACCATCCGGAGTAACTCCCACTACGTCCAAACTGCTAAATTCATTGGCTAGGAGAGCATTTTCGTTGATTTCATTGAAAAAACTGACCCAATCAGAAGCCGGCCCAATCCGTGGTGAAAGAATTCTTCCGGAAGGAAAATAACCGGTAATGTCAGTCTCGAAGGTAATCACCTGAGATTCCCGGGGAGAAATTGCTTCGGGATCCGGTACCACCTCAATGGCCTCCCCCGGGGCTATGCCCTTCCGGCCAAATAAAATGTATGGATCACCGGACTGTAAATTACGCAAGGTGGCTTCATTGGCCCCTAATTCTTTTAATTTAAGATAGGCCTCATCCGGCCAGTCCGAAAAAGTTACGTTCCCAACTGAAAAAATAATCACATAATCATCGGCCTTCATGCCATCCACAAAATCCAGCAGCATGGTCTGTCCCTCCCTGACGATATTCGCATTTCGAATACTTTGGATTACCTGAGGAACCCGACCGCAGGACCTTGGATCCAGCACATCTATGGTAACCAAAGGTACTGGCAAGTAGGGTTCTAGCGTTTGGTGGTCAAAAGCCATCAATCCCAGCGAACCATTCGGGCAAAAGCGATTGAAGGTATCCAAAATGTAGGAAACTCCGTTGAGCATAATTTGCGTATTTTCCACGCTATATCCCTCTGTTTCTCTTCCAAACGTAAATACATCTATATTCAATGCCGTTTCCTGAAACTGCCATTCTTTCTCAGACAAATTGAGACGGATACGGTCCAACTGATTTTGGGCAAATTGGGGGAGTTTTCGCTGTGTCCAGCCCTCCGGTCCCTTGTCTATATAGGAAAAACTACTTTCATTCCAGGCATCATTTTCACCCTCTCTTGGGTTTAGAAATCGTGTACGCCAATAAAAGGTAACCGAGTCCTGAAGGGGCAAATCAGAAAATAGGTCTACTTCCCAGCTGGCGAGATTATCGGTAGTAATCCTCACCTCCCTTCTTTTAGGGCTGCTAAAATTTGCAGCCGTATCCAATTGGATGACCATGTTCCGTTCTTCTCTGGCCAGACCCGGCATCTGGGCAATTAACTCCAAAGAGCGTTCGCTAACGATCCCATATTCTAGCGGAAATAAATTAAGCGTCCCACTCAAAGGAACAAAAAATGATACCGAAACCGAATTATTGGCATAGGTCAATTCCTCCAATTGGCGTTCCTTATTCACGGACAGGGTAAATACATTATCCCCGAATGAATTGATCCCCCTGTTAGGAATGGTCAGAAATAGACTATCCTGTCTGAAAACGGGCTTTAAATTCTCGGTTTCCATAACCACCACCGAACCATCCGGCAACCTCCTTTCGATATCCAAGGTCACCGAATCCAGGGATGCCCGCCCCAGATTTCGTACCAGCAGGGATAATTCCAGCGAATCAGAAAGGGAATTCAACGGATCCCCTCCTACACCCTGAAGCTGAACTTCGTCCTGATAGAGGACATAATCCGCTTTTTTTGCAGGAAACATCCGAACCGCAGGATCTCCCAGCATGATTATCTGGTTGGCATGTGACTGGTTCACCTCCGAATCACCGTATCGGGAATAAAGTAATTTTTCCGCCTCTATTTTTACCTTTCCCAAGCTTTGGTGGATCAGTGAAGAATCAGCGAAGGCTTTCGCATAAAAGGACTCGCTATACCTTCTCAAATACACATCAATCCCAATGTCGGCATGGGCGAGAAAATTAGAAGCGCCTCTTTCGGGTGTTACGATCCAGTCTTCGCCAAAAGTGTAAGCGTCCCCATAGGCATTCCCTGCATCACAGCCATTCAATAATAAAACGGGATATTTTCCCTGGTTTCGATACCCCATCTCATTGACGCTTACAAATCCAATGTCAATATCCGTAGTGGAAGGTGCCGCGTGACCAAAAAAGGTTACCAGTCCAACCCCCTCATTGATTTCATCCGAAATATTGATAAGCTCTGTGGTTGAATTGGACCGCTTCCGGACCGTTTCTACCTTTCCCCCAAGGTAAATATCTTCTGCCACTGCTTTAAACCCGTTTAGAAAATTAAAAAACCGCTCCAGTTCAAAGGCGGAGCGTCCCCCACTGAGATGAATGAGGTTTTTTTGCCAGGGTTCGCTGACACCTAGAGCATCCTTTACCTTGACCTTATCCAGATAGGCCGCCACATCGTCCGGGGTCTTTGCTGGAATCCGGCCAATACCAATTTGCTGTTCCAGCGGAGCTTCCGGGTCCAGCCCTACCGCGTACCGATTGTCGGAGTAGGGCAGACCAAAAGCAGGTATCAATTCCTGAAATCCAAAAAGGGAAGGATTATTGCGATAATAATACGTCTCTCCTCCTTGTCTTCGGGTATTGATCATTCCATAGGCTCTTCCTATTAACAGCAAGTATTCGGGATTAAAGCGGCTTTGGTAAACTTTCAAAAAATTACGAATACCTAAGGGCGTTTTTTCTCCATAAGAAAACTGATCGTATAACTCCTGAACGGTAACCGTCAAGGTATCAAAACCACCACCGGCTGGAGTTGCACGATAAGACGCATAAGCACTTACCGGATCACCATAATTGGTGGCAGGCCTCTTGAGAAGCTCGTGGGAGATGATCAGGTAATTGGCATTTTGATCCAAAAAATTCCGGAATCGCACCCGTTGTAAAACATTAGGCTCTATGACCTGCTCCATCCTTTGAACCAAGACTTTCCCCGACCTTCCGCTGACACCCGCTGGAAATTCCAACGTACTCCCCGATTGGGCCAATTCCAGTTTTATTGGGTTGTAAATATCCTCTATTTCAAACGCAACATAACTTTCGTTCACATCGGGTACACTTATCTTTTTTCCACCATCCTCATAGCCAAAGAATTCTTTATCAAAATCTCCCGGGCTTATCGCCGTCTGATAATTTACCCTGGCATAATTGATGGAAATGTTATCCACTGCATTATTTTCTCCCAAAGAAGTAATACGGATAAATACGTTTCCGTCCGGGGAAAAGTCTGAAACGCGCAAATCCTCTTCAATAATCCTACTTTGGAAATCCGAAAAGCTATATTGACCCAATTCCCTCAATGCGTTGACTGAAGGACCTACTTGTACCGACGATAAATGGGGCGTTTCGGATCTGCCCAGCAAGCTTAATTCCATCTTGGGAGTCCCCTGACCCACTACCCTGCCCAGGTCGGTAAACGCTATGGACCTACTCGAACCCCTTGACAGGATTGAAGATGTCCATCCCTGTCCCTGATCATACACTGACAACCTTACCCCAGGAAAATAGATTCTCCCCATCGCATACTGCTCGGAATACTGGATCAATTCGGATTTTTGGTAAGAAGCCGCTTCCTCCATACCGCCATCCATTGAAATCTCGCCCATCCGGCTACCCATTTCTCCGGGAGAAATGGTTAAAAAGTAGGCAGTAGTATCGTTATAGGTGTTGTAATATGGATTTGGAATCCAGTCCGGGTTTTCGTACAATCCTTCATCCAGACTGGCATCATTTCGCCTGCCGACAAATTCCAGGTAATCAACCTGATCAAAGCTTCCATCGGCTTCTCCCTGAATAGTTACCGCCACTTCTTTCCCTCTGTGGAACACCCGGATTTCTCTTGGGTCAATTGACGCTACCGGAATACCCGAAGCAGAAAGCGTGGTATAACTCAATCGGTACACCCCGTCGGTAGCCGTAGGTATTTTATAATAGTCCCGATCATAATCAATCCATTGGTTGACCTGCCCTTGTACCAGAAAGGGAATGGAAATCAAACCTATAATCAAATAGCATTTTCTAATCAACAGCTTAATTGCTTTCCCAACCTCCATAAATCCTAAAATCCTCTTTTAACGGGTTCAACGAAACCTTTACACTAAAAACATGAGAGAAGGGCGTTTCTGAAACACTTCCTATATCGGTGAGCGCATAGTCTATCAATACCTTCTCGCTTACCCGAAATCCCAATCCAAAACCAGGCTGAAGGGAGGTGTATCGCGTGCCATCAAAATTTTCTAATCGTTGGAAATTACCCATCCCGATACGAAAATAGGCTGTTTCCTTGTAAGCCAGCTCCGCTCCAATTTTTGGATCCAGACTAAAAACATCACTTCCATAGAGCGCACGGCGTTTTCCATCAAATGAAAAATTCACATCCAGGACGGTAAGCAACTGCATGTCGGTATTCAGTCTAAAACTCTTTGCCACACTAAAAATCGCCCTGGGCAGGGTAAGTTCAATGCTATTTACCGGTACTTCATTCTGTGTTTGTGCATAAATTTCGCGAACCATCGCTGCATTATGGGACCAGGCGTTAAAGGTGGTGGTAATATCCCTTCCCATCAATCCAAATCTCCAGCCATTAAAAAGATAAATCACCCCGAAATCCAGTCCAAATCCCCAAGCCTTGGCAAATTTCCCAACATTACGGTGGATAATTTTAGTATTGAACCCCATTTTAAACCGATCACTCATGTCTCGGGCATAACTCAGAATCAAGGCATAGTCCGCTGCATTAAAGTACTGGATATTGTTGTAGTTTAATGCGCCATTTGCATCGTACAGGAATCGGGTATCCGGAATGTCATCCACACCGAACCGAACCAGAGACACTGCGATCTGATTGTCTTCCTGAATATTGGTGGTGTACGCGGCGTAGTCGTAGGAGGCTATTCCGGCGAAATATTCGGCATGCATTAGTGAAAATTCGTGTTCGTGGGCCACACCTATCAGCCCTGCCGGATTCCAGTATGCCGCGGTGACATCATTTACCGCCGCCACCTGAGCCCCTGCCATTCCCAGTGCCCGGGCTCCAATGCCTATATTCAAAAATTCATTGGAATACTTGGGTGCTATCCCCTGCGCACTAACAGATCCCCCCAGCACTAAACCGACCATCACATAAAAATATGCCCTGAAAACCATGAGTTTAAATAGTAATTATCCTGCAAAGTAAAAAGAAAAAACGATTCGAAATATGCTGAAATCGAAAAATTCTGCCGGAATTGACTTCCCATGTTCAAAAGTGAACAGTAAATTGTTCGATGAAGGGACGCTTTGTTTATGGGTAAAGCTTTTCTCCCTAAGCGGACATTTATTTATCGAATAGCACTCCCTGATTTTCGACGGGTCAATTCCGCATTTTAACCCTTATTTTAAGCGTCTTACAACAAATTAGCTCCAGTACAGCCACCAGGTACCGGGCAGAATAAGGTTATACATGGTACCTGATAAAAAACTGGTACTATTTTTCTTGGTACACCACTTTAGGAAGCCACTAGCAGAGGGGATTTCCAAAGAATATTTCTACTAATTGATTAATTATGAAAGCTTCAAACACCCAAACACAAATGCGGAAAGGAATTCTGGAGTTTTGTGTCCTACACATCATTGCCAGGGGGGAAGTCTATGCCACTGATTTGATAGAAGAATTGAAAAGTTCTCAACTGATCATCGTGGAGGGCACTTTGTATCCACTCCTAAGCCGAATAAAAAATTCCGGATTGGCTACTTATAAATGGGTAGAGTCCGATGCAGGACCACCAAGAAAGTATTATTCCCTAACTCCTGAGGGGACTGCCTTTTTGACGGAGCTTCAAAAAACCTGGGAAAACCTTGACACTTCGGTCAATCAAATCATTTCAACACCAAAAAACTAATTGTAGCATTCGGGTTATTACCTAATATTTCTTAACCTTAGAAGTAGAAATCATGAAAAAAACGATAAGCATAAATATTAGCGGCATTCTTTTCCACATAGAAGAGGATGGCTATACCTCCTTGAAAAGCTACCTGGATGCAATCAACCAGCATTTTTCCCTTTACGAGGACAATCAGGAAATCATTACGGACATAGAGAACCGCATCGCAGAAATTTTTCTCAGCAATCTAAAAAATAACAAACAGGTCATCACAGCTGAGAATGTTAGCAATTTGATTGAGAAAATGGGGACGATCGCTGATTTTAAAGCAGGCTCCCTGGATTTGGAGGAAGAGAAACCAGCGGATGAGGAAAACGATTTTTATAAATACATTACCCCCCCGGACCAAAAATCCGGTAAAGGCTATAAAAAATTAACCCGCCTGGCCAATTCCAAAATACTGGGTGGGGTTTGTGCAGGGTTTGCAAACTACCTCTCCATTGATCCATTGTGGACACGATTGATTACCATTTTACTACTTTTCAGTGGAGGCTTAAGTTTTCATTCCTTTCCATTTCCTTTCTTCTCAGATGGGTTTGGCCTCCATATGGCACTGGGCTGGTGGACACTGATTGCCTATATTCTTTTATGGGTGATCCTGCCGGTATCCTACGAGAAACCGGAAGACAAAAACATCAAAAAACTGTACCGTAATCCCGACGATCGGGTTTTGGGTGGGGTTGGTAGCGGTTTGGCAGCTTATTTTAATTTGGATGTCATTTGGATGCGCCTGGCTTTTGTGGGATTGATTTTTGCCGGGGGATCAGGATTTGTTCTGTATCTCATCCTCTGGATCATCACCCCGATGGCCAAGTCCATTACGGAAAGGATCGAAATGAAAGGTGGCGCCATCACGTTAAGTAATATTGAAACCACCATCCAGGAAAACCTATCTGCAGAAAACAGAAAGGAAGAATCCACTACCCGGAAGCTTGTCCTGGCACCATTTCGATTCCTCGGAATGATTATCAATGGAATAGGCAAAGCCTTGGGTCCCTTCGGCAGATTTATGTTGGAAGTGGTACGGGTAATTTTTGGACTGATTATTTTCTTTATCGGAATGCTGGTCCTGATCACCCCCTTGGCTTTCTTGGGCATCTATACGGAAATTATCACCAATGAAGGCTGGGGTTATGCATTAGACGGGTTTCCGGTAGATTCCCTGGCTGAGTTGCTTCCGTTCTGGCTTGCTATCGCCGCCTCCATAATCGTACTGATACCCAGTATCGTACTGGTATTACTCGGCATCAGTGTATTGATCAAAAAAAACCTTATAGATGGTCGTTTTGGTTTGGTGATATTTGGAATTTGGGTACTCAGTATTCTGGTCTGTGCCTTTCAGGCACCTAAAATCGTTGGCCAATTCAATTCAGAGGCCGTGCATACCCTGGATCAGACATTGGAAATCCCGGAAGGCAGCATGGTCTTCAAAGGAGAAGAATCGATTCTGGACACGAAAGACTGGGGCCAGGTCCGCCTTCAACTGCGAGGCCATGAAAAGGATGAAATAATTCTGGACCAACGGTTTTTCTCCAAAGGATCCAGCTATGAGGATGCCCTAGAAAATGCTACTTCGGTAAATTATACGTTGCGACAAACCGATTCACTGTTTGTATTTGGAAAAATGCTCACCTTCCCCGACAGGGCGAAATTTCGGATGCAGCAGTTGGAACAAACATTGTATTTACCCTATAACAAGCCCTTTATTATAGACCGGAGCCTACTTCCCATGCTAAAGAATACGTTAAGCAGGGACGGGTATAAATCACGGGATATTTCCGATACCCATTTCTGGGTATTTAACGAGGCCGGGTTGCTATGCCTGAATTGCATCAATGACCACAAGCAATCTCCGGCAGACAGCGTCTCCAGGAGTCAATTTCAGGATCGCTATTTTATGAAATAAATTTAGTATATCCATGGTTTTCCTTACATTGAGGTTGGCAAAAACAAGTTCCTGATATGGATATTAAAGTAAAATTTATGGGAGGAGCCGGTACTGTCACCGGCTCTCGCTTTTTATTGGAAATAGATGGCTTTAACCTTTTGATTGATTGTGGTCTCTTTCAAGGGCTGAAAGAATTACGGTTGCGAAACTGGGAGCCGTTTCCCGTGCACCCACCCAAGGTAGATGCCGTGCTGTTGACCCATGCCCACATTGACCATTCCGGTTACCTTCCCAAATTTATTAAGGAAGGGTTTCAGGGACCTATATACCTGACAGAAGCATCCCTGGAACTGGTAAAAATTCTATTAGTAGATGCCGGAAAATTACAAGAAGAAGAGGCCAAATTTGCAGCTAAAAAAGGGTATTCGAAACATCAAAAACCACTACCTCTCTTCACACAGGAAGATGCTGAAAAAGTGTTTCCGCTGCTACAGCCCATTGATTTCGAACAGGAAGTCAAAATCAACGAGCGAATTACCCTGACTGCCTACAATGCAGGGCATATTTTGGGAGCAGCCATCCTGAAGGTATTAATTAAGGGAGACAATCAAGAGAAAAGACTTATTTTCTCCGGCGATCTGGGCAGGTACCGCGATCCCATCCTCAATCCACCTGACGAAATTCCATTTGGAGATGTGCTGTTTTTGGAATCCACCTACGGTGACCGGTTAAATAACGCTTCCGATGTGGACAAGCGTCTGGGCAAAATCATCCGGGAAACGTACCAAAAAGGAGGCATTTCGCTCATCCCTTCCTTTGCTGTGGGACGGACACAGATGCTTCTGTTTTATTTGCATCGTCTGGAGGAAAAAGGATTGATTCCAGACATTCCCATCTATGTGGATAGCCCGATGGCTATTAATGTTACTGAATTATATAAAAAATTCAGCCATTACCATCACTTAGGGCCCTCGCTGGAAGAAAAAGGTGCCAATCCGTTTTTGCATAAAAATCTACACTATTACCGGGAACAGGAGGCCTCTATGAGCCTGAATCAACTCCGGGGAGATGCAATCATTATATCCGCCAGTGGCATGGCCACCGGCGGCAGAATTCTACATCACCTGTATCACCGGCTACCCAATGAAAACGACAGTGTTATTTTTGTGGGCTTTCAGCCCGAAGGCACCCGCGGACGGAAGTTACTGGATGGAGAAGATACCTGCCGGATATATGGCATCGATGTGCCGGTAAAAGCAGCCATTCATTTTATTGATGGCCTTTCGGCCCATGCGGATCAGGAAGAGCTTGTCAATTGGTGCGAGAATTTTATCTCCAAACCAAAATTCACGTTCCTGGTGCACGGGGAAAAGGAGGCTAGCGAAAAACTGGCCAGAATTTTGAATGACAAGTTTCAATGGAACACCATTTGTCCACATTATTTAGAATCCTTCGAACTATTTACCGGGATTTAGCTAAAATTTCAGCAAATACCTTACTTCATTTTTAACATTAATTAATACCAGGCATTCATGAAATCACTCCTCCACATTTTCCTGCTGAGTTTATTAGTTTCCTTTCTGATTTCCTCGTGTAAATCTTCCCGGAAAGCACCTCAGGCTTCCAAACAGACGGAAGCACAGCCCTCAGAAAAAGAAACTCCCAAAACCCCATCCACTCCTCCCGGCGAGGGAATACAGGGACACGTTTATTGGATAGATGGCAACCAAATGCCCCTAGCCACCGAATCTGAAGATGCCTCCCCTTCAGGGCCAAAAAAACAACCCGTCAAACGGACGATTAGAATTCACGAGCTGACTCATATCAATGAAGCCAGCCTGGGAGATTACCTTTTTGGAGACATCGAAACACCGCTCATTACAGAGATCGAAACGGATGAATCCGGCCATTTCCAGGTGAACCTTCCTCCGGGGAAATACTCATTGTTTACCATTGAGGAAAAGGGCTATTTCGCCAACGTATTCGATTTAGATAGTTTCATCCATCCGGTGACAGTAGAAAAAAACCAATGGGAAAAAACGGAAATTACGATCGATTACCGGGCAAGCTATTAAAACCAACCCACTGACATTCAGTATTTTTTAGACAACAACCATACCTGTATTTCCTTTTTTTTAAACTATTTTTAACTGGCCATGCAACCTTTTTCTAGCGGGATGCATCTGCCTAATTGTAAGCCATCAACCATGTCAGCCAATAATTTACGTAGGGAGGAAGAATTGATCGACGGTTGCCTGAAGGGAAACAGAAAATCCCAACGGCAATTGTACGAGCATTATTCCGGAAGCTTTCTTTCCATTTGCATGCGGTATGTGAAAAATCGGGAATTGGCGCAGGATGTATTGGTGGAAGGATTTATGAAAATATTTGAAAGCCTTTCTCAGTTTAAAGGTGAAGGAAGCTTTGAAGGGTGGATGAAGCGGGTGATCGTCACCCAGGCCTTGCTTACACTTAGAAAAAATAAAAAACTTGCCATGGAGGTTAACCTGGATGAGCCGGATCAGGGTTTCAGCATTGCTCCGGACCTAAACACACTGGAGGTGGAAGATTTATTACAGCTGGTAGCAGCCCTCCCTGTGGGATACCGAACGGTTTTTAACCTATATGCGATCGAAGGATATAGCCACAGGGAAATCTGCGAGATGCTGGACATCTCCGAAAACACCTCCAAATCCCAATTGAGTAGGGCACGGGCCATTCTTCAACAAAAAATTACAACGAATCAGATTAAAACGGTAAAACGAAATGGAAGATAAGAAAAAAAATGTGGATACCGTATTCCGAAATGCCCTGTCCGGACATCAAACGATTCCCGATGAGCAGGTATGGGAGCGCATCTCGGACAGGTTGGATAAAAGGAAAAAACCAATCTTCCTTCTTTGGAGCAGATGGGCTGCCGCGATCCTCTTACTCGTAGGCGTGGCAGGGGTATTCTATGTCATGGACACTTTCAAGGAAAGTGAGCGTCAAACGGTGGCTATTCAGGAACCGTTACCGGAAAAGTCCGCTTCGCCCTCCGGTCAAACAGCTGAGCAACCAGAAACGCCCGAAAAACCAAACAGTCAAACAGAGGCCGTTCCAAAAAAAGAAACCAATGAGGAAAAGGAAATAATCCCCCATCGTCAGGTACATCAGCAAGACCCGGTCGTTTCATCTCCTGCAGAAAACAACCCAAGAGAATTTTCCGAGCCGCTGGCGGTCGCCGCTACCAGAAAGCCGGAAATCATCGATCAACCAACAATCGACCTGAACAAGGAAGAACCTTTCCTTCTGCCGGAAACGCAGACGGAACAGGCTGGTGAGGATTATACCGTTAGGGTAGTCTCAAGAGGCTACGCCCTTCAGCCGGAGAAAGATAAGCTATTGGATGAATTGGAAACTAAAATCGGCGTGTTTTTCACCAGAGTGGATGAGGGTTTTGGTGAATTACAGGATGCAAAGAATACCATATTTGCCTCCCTGACTACTAGAAAAGATCGAAAAAACACAAAATAAAAATGGGAAATATGAAAAAGTACGTGATTGCCATGGTTTTCATGGCCTTGGTTCAGATGGCTTTCGGAAAGCCAATCCATACGGAAGAAAAACCGGTAAATGACAGCATTATTGTCGAATTCGGTAACTCCGGCAAAATGGTCTTTGTGATCGATAATCCGGATGATTTCGAGCGTTTGAAAAAAATGGATATCAATCAGATCATTAGGGAGCTGAATTTACCTGAAACCAAAAATGAGGGCGAGTTGACCGTGGTAGAAATCAGGCAAAAAGGCGGTCAAAAAGAAATCGTAAGCATATATGAGGATGTGGGAGAAACGGAAGTAACGGTAGGCCGGTACAAATTGATCGTCGATGAAACGGGCAGCCGTACGAAAGTCAAAGTGGAAACCATTCCAAAAGAAAAAAAGGATCCTCCCTTTCGTACCTACTTTAATACCGATATTGGCATCAACAGCTACATGGAATCGGGAACGATACCCGGTGCCGGTGCCGCCTACAGTCCCAAAGGCTGGGGCAGCTGGAACGTCGGATTTCACTGGATGGCCAGCCAAAAACTAAGTAAAGGAGCCTTCTGGGATTTCGGGTTGGGGGTAAGTTGGTACAATTTTAAACTGGACAATCCCCGCTACCAGGCCGTAGGATCAGAAGATGGGGTATCCTTTGTCAATCGAACCGATGTGAATGGTTTTAAAAGTAAGATTTCCGCCTCTTATCTCAATGCATTGACCCTTTTCAAATTTGATTTTGGAAAATACAATGACTCAGGAAGAGATGGCCTACGAATCGGAGTTGGCCCCTATGCTGGCTATCGTTTAGGTGGTCGCAGCAAATTTGTCTACCGCGAACTCAATGGGTCCGGAAGGAAAAAGGAAAAAGAACCGGCAGGAAGCTACCTGAATAATTTTCGCTACGGTATTCGGGCTGAGGTAGGGTTTAAAAGCGTCACCTTTTTCACCACCTATGATCTCAATCCTGTGTTTCACCAATCCCTTAGCCCTGATCTGAATCCCATTAGTTTCGGCCTTGTGTTTTAATTTAACCCCATTTAACTATGAAATTCTTATCGAAAACCTGGTTATTATCTTTCCTTTTAGTTGCCTTTGGAAGCCACTTTGCTCAATCTCAGGAATTGATTCAAAAATCCTTTACCGGAATACAAAAATTAGAAATTAGCTCCGGGGCCATCGCTATCGAATACGAAGGAGCAGAAGGAACGAATCAGATCCACCTAGAAGCACTTCTGGGCTCCAATGAAAATACCGACAAAACCCTGGTAATGGTAACCGTGGGCAATACCTTGAAAATTGCCTACAATCCTCCCAGGGGAAGCTGGAGTAATAAAAAATACATCCGGATAAAAGGACCTTCGGCAATCCAATTGGATGTCAATAACGGGTCTGGCTCATTGGCCGTATCTGGCGTTCGTGCCCCGATCACCCGGCTACAAGTGGGGTCCGGGCAGATCCATGGAAAGGAAATTAGCGGCGCAGTTATGGTCAAGGGAAGCTCGGGAAACATTCGCATGGAAAACATCGATGGCCATGTGGATTGCCAGATAACTTCAGGAAATGCCTTCTTAGAACAAATCAATGGAAATGTGGATTTCAAAGCTACCAGCGGCCAATTTAAAGCCTTTTCCGTGAATGGTATTCTAAATGCCCAACTCACCTCAGGTAACATGCGCCTGGACCAAATCGGAGAATTAGGGAAACTGGAAATCACCTCCGGAAACATCAAAGCCGATCGGGCCGGTTTGGGAAGCTACTCCTACTTTCACGGATCATCGGGCAACATACAGATTCACACTCCAAGCAATCTCCAGTCGTATAACTACGAACTTCAGGCCGGAAGTGGAAACATCCGGGTAGCGAATCATTCGCAATCCAAGTCGCTTTCCATCCAAAATGGGAATTTTCCCACTATAAAAGGGAAAATCAGTTCCGGGAACATTGCCATTCTTCCCCTTTAATCTTGTAGGCAGCTAATGGTCTCGTGTAGTTTATTTGACTAGTGCTGCATGGAACTGGTTTCGTTTGGCGGTCGTTAATCCGATGTGGGAAATTGGTTTCAGTTAAATGTCATCGGATATGAGCTGCACCTCGGCATTGGATATACAAGCTTCCTGAATGATTGAGTGCCTGCAATAACGTGCAAAACAGATTTGCCCTTTTCTGCAAATGCTTACGGGCTTTTACTCCTAACAATCTTTCAATTGGTCTGATGGGCAATCCGATAGTTGTACAACCTTTGCCCGAATGATGAGATGGAACACTATATTTACATTGGGATTAGTTAAGATGGCTTTCGTTATATTTCGCAGTTCACAAATAAGGGCTTGAATCTGGAGGGATTTTAAACGTTTAGTATTGACCTTTTGGTTTTTGAGGGACCTCCTTTGTTTAATGAGATATGAAGTGAAAATGTGGATAATTGCGGGACATTTTTATTTTTGGGTAAGGGGGAAAAAGTCTTGTAATAAATGAAGAGCATTAGGTCCTGGATAGTAGTGTTAATAAATTTACTGGTGATTCCGGTGGTGATTATTCTTTCTATTTTCTCCTATCGGGAATTTAAAAATGCGCTGGATGAACGGGTACTACTTCAGCTCACTTCCATCAAAAGCCTGAAAAGAATACAATTAGAGACGTTCCTTAAAAAAGAAATGAAGAATTTCTTTAATGGCAGTGGCGAAATTACTGAAATGAGTAGAGCAGACATTTTGGATAGTATTCCAATTAACGTCAATACTTCATGCCTACAAAGAAAGTTAAATTCAATTAATACGGTAGAAAGTCTAATTGATTTTTCCCCCTGTGCTTCAGATGGGGAGGTTATATTAGCTATGGTAAGAAAAATGGGGGATGAAATCAGGCAGATTAAATGGATAGATACCAATGCCATTCAGGAGATATTGCTGGAACGTACCGGAATGGGTCAAAGTGGGGAAACGTATTTAGTAGGCGATGACTATCGGATGAGATCTGTTTCGAGGTTTTTCCCACTTAAACCTCCCGGCCAAATTGTAGCCAGAACAAGTGGTGCAATACAGGCAATTTCAGGAGTGGACGGATATGGAATTTTTGATGATTATCGGGGCATACCTGTTTACAGTTCCTATGATAAATTAGGTATTCCCGATCTAGATTGGGCGATTTTATCCGAGATTGATGTGAAAGAAGTTACCATTCCGTTGTTAGAAATGAGGAATAAACTTGTTGGAATTTCGATTTTGGTCCTTCTTTTTGCCCTTGCCTTTTCATTCTTCATTTCTATAGTTTTAACGAAGCCTCTTTTGAAAATGAGGCTCTTCCTGAATAACATGACTAGAGGGAATTACGACTTCAAAATAGTCAATACCTATCCTACCATTGAAATAAACGAAATGTTTGTCGCTTTAGAGAAGCTACAAAAATCCATACAGGAGGCGATTCATTTTTCTTCAGAAATTGGGAATATGAATATGAACGCAGAGTACCAGTTGTCTGAAGAAGGTGATCTGCTGGGTAAATCATTGGTCGTCATGCAGGAAAAATTGATGGCCTATGAAATTGCCGCTAAGAAAAGTCGTTCGTTAGCCAAAAAATCGTTGATTGAGGGGCAGGAAAATGAACGGAAGCGATTATCCAAAGAGTTACATGACGGCCTTGGCCCTTTGCTCACCAGTCTAAAACTAATGGTTCAGACTTCCGGTTTATCCTCGCAGGATAAGAAAAAAATCAATACCCTTGTAGATGAGACCATAGATGAAATCCGTAGAATGACGTATAACCTGATGCCCTCCGCTCTGGTAGATTTTGGCGTAGGCAAAGCGCTTTCCAGTTTTATAGATGTTATTAAAAAATCAAGCGGCATTGAAATTATTTATGATGATTCCACTCTTGGAAATGCTGGAAAGCTAAGCCTTGACCTGGACATTTGCCTGTTTAGAGTCTGTCAGGAATTGATCAATAATTCTCTGAAGCACTCTAATGCTAACAAAATCACCATTTCATTGACAGAATTTAGTGATAAAATATCGCTATATTATGTTGATGACGGCATCGGGTTCAATATGGATAGCATAGCACCAGGTTCCGGGCTGAAAAATATTAAGGAAAGAATTGATGTCTTTGACGGATACCTCAAAATTAGAAGCGGAGAAAAAGGCACCGCTGTAGAAGTAGAAATACCTTTCGAAGATGAATAAAATAAAAATTGCCATCGTGGACGACCATCAGCTATTTAGAGATGGTATCCACTCACTCCTATCGAAGCATCAGGAATTTGAGATTGTCATTAGCGCAGAAGACGGCAAAGCTTTTTTGGAAAAACTTAACGAAGGAAATCACCCTGAGATCTTGTTACTTGACCTTACGATGCCGGAAATGAACGGATTTGAGGTACTTGAACGTTTGAAAAAAAAATACCCAAAAATCAAAACGATTGCGATTTCCATGCATGACGACGGCAACTACATTATGCAGGCCACTAGAGGTGGAGCCCATGGCTACCTTCTGAAAAATACAGATGAAGATGAATTACTAAAAGCGATATATACAGTGCTCAGTGGTAACAAATACTTCAACACGGAAATTTCACAGCGAATGATAAACATCATCTCTCTTGAGGGAGTCAGTCCAAAGAAACTATCGCCAAAAGAAATGGAAATCTTAGTGTTGATAGCTAAAGGACATACCACTAAGGAAATTGCACAAAAACTATTCATAAGTACCCGCACAGTAGAAACCCATCGAAACAACATGATGAAGAAACTTGAGGTTAAAAATACCCCTGAATTAATTAATAAGGCAGCTCAATTGAATCTAATCTGACACGATCCCTGGCATCCGTATAAATACGGATACTTTTACTCCGTTTTTATACTCAGAATAATTTACCGATTTTCTTAGAGTATCCATAGCGTACGTTTGGCGTTTATTATACTAAACAGGATAATTAAAAACTAAACGTAAAAAATATGAAAGGTTTAATAATCGCCGTAGCATTTATGACGGTTGTCTCTTTTAGCTATGCACAGGATAGGGGTGACCTTAAGGGACCTGCAGCCAAGAACTACAAGCCTTGGATGAAAAAAGATAAAGCAGAATCCAAGAAGATCTTCACGTTAGCAGGCCCGAAAAAGTTACAGGGACCAGCGGCAAAAAATAATAAGTCCTGGGAAAAAGATCAAATTACCTTCAAGGAAGTAAAACTTCAGGCTACCAAGCCAAAGGTAACAGGGCCAAAGGCAAAAAATGCCAAGCCCTGGAATAAATAAATAAATAAATAATCGTTTTTGATAGAAGCCTTGCTCTTTATACCGGCAAGGCTTTTTTATTTCCCTATTTTGGATGGATACCAGCTTCCTACGGATTATGGAAAAAAGTAGAATATATGGCATCTATACATCTTACAGCATAAAGAGGGATGGAGTTATCAGATTGAGTTTCAGGTTACGATTCTGAAAAAGTCAATTATAGAAAACCAGAACGAATGAAAAGGGCAGGCTGACTTTTTCATCATATTTAAACATCTCTATCACTTGGTTGGTTTTTCTTTTTATGGACAAAATTAAGAAGTATTCCCGACCAGCGATTCCTACGCTGGAATTTACAAAAGGGATGAGCGAAGAAGAAGTGTTTCAAAATGCTGTGATTCGCCCCGTTATCAAAATGTTGCATGACCTTCTATTGGCCTATTTTAAGCACTACTTGGTAACAAAAAAAATTGATTTTAGCCGGTTACCTGAAAGGGAGCAAACGGGCTTTATTGAAAATGCCTTTAATAAGGACACTGCCTTTAGACACGAATCCCGAGGTATGGTCATCGGTCACTTATCTCCAGAAGAATATTTATGTTATTCCACCATGCAGCATGAAATCAATAGGCGGATCAACACAATATTGAAAGAACGAATAAATAGCAACAGGGAAAGCCTAGTTTAACAAAAAGGAATGTTGATATCTCAGAAAAATTTCGGTTTTCATAATGAAAGAGGCGGTAATAACAGCCAAGATGCCCTTATTCTCTCAATGGGTACCAGCAATCCGGACTAGTGCTTTTACTAGAATCACGAATAAACACATCCCTGCCGAAACGGTGTTCAATTCCGTGCTAGTCATCCCGCTTATTGATCGCATATACCAAGTCGCGTTCCCCATTTTTCAACCGCAACGATGTTACGATTCTGTGGGGTGTCGGCTTTCCCAGGGAAATAAACATTAAATTTACCCCATACATAATCGTAAACCCTTGATTATCATATAAAAACAACCCGAAGGCCGTCAGGATACCGACCCAAAATAACTGCCAATACCTTAAAAAGGTGGCAGTTGCGTAACTTTTTACGCGGCTTTCCAGGTCGGCCCCGCTTTTTCTGACTTTGCTGATGCGTTTTTGGAAGGCCACCTTTTGCATCACCAGCAAGACGGTTACCAAACTTAACGTAACGTAATTAAGGAATTCGGGTAGCTCAGGAAGATCCAACGAAAGCGTGCTACTGGTAGCATACAGGTAGGCAAAGGAAAAGAAAGGCAAAGGAACAGCGATTAACAGCAGCACGTTTCGTTCCAATAACCTAAAATCTTTTTTCAGGCTTTTTAGGCGTTCGGTATTCTCTATCATTCGATGTTCACCTTCACTTCAGAATTTGCGGGCTTAGAAGAACAACAAAGAATGAATCCCTCTGCAATCTCTTTTTCGCTCAAGCCGGCATCTTCTATCATGGACACCTCTCCTGAAAGCAATTTACCCCGGCAGGCCGTGCATAGTCCACTTTGGCAGGAATAGGGCATGTCCAGTCCCTCTTCCAAACCTGCTTCCAGGATGGTTTTGCCCGGCTCCACGTCGAAAGCATGTTCTTCCCCTTCCAGAACGATTGTTACCGGCCGGCTCACTAGTTCCACCAACTCTTCATTGGGTTCACTTACTTCCTTTTCCAAGTAAAAACTCTCTGATAAAATGGTTTCCTCTGATGTACCCAGCTCCCGTAAAGTCGTTTTGGCAGTAGCCATCATCCCTTCCGGTCCGCAAACGAAAAATCGGGTTTCCATATCCCTAGACTCGATAAGGTTTGAAAAGAACAATTTTATCGTTTCTTTATCCATCCTGCCGCATGCCCCTCCCCAGGCAGGGCCGGGCTGGGACAATTGATGCCATACACGAAGCCTGCCCGGGTAGGCTTCTTGTAGCTTTTCGATCGCCTCTTTAAAAATAATCATTTCCTCAGAACGACTACAATACAGCAGATGCGTTTCTGAGTGGGGCTCATTCACCAATACGGATTTTAGGATACCCATGATGGGCGTAATACCACTACCTCCGGCTACCATTCCATACAGCCGCTTATTCTGGGAATGGTAATCCGAAACAAAATTACCTAGGGGTTTCATGACCGTTACCCGCTTTCCCGGATGAAAATGCTCGTTGATGTAGTTAGATACCAGTCCACCTTCCAGCCGTTTGACCGTAATACCGGGGAAGGGGTCTACGAATGGCGAGGTGCATAAGCTATAGGAACGTCTCTCCTGCTTTCCATCAATTTCTAAAAGGAGTGTCAGGAACTGCCCCGGTTTGTAGTCTAGAAAAGGCTCCGGCTGCTCGAAATATACCGTCACGGTATCTGGGGTTTCCCGGACGGTTTCCCGTATCCTTAATGTCAAATAATTATCTTCTTTCTTTTCAGATTCCGTTTTATTCTTTTTAAATAAATTAAACCGCATATGTATGTGGGATATAAATTTGAATGGTTTTCGCACTTAAAATTAACGTACCCGCTTTTCTTTACCTAAAACCAGCGGGTATTTTCATTATCCTAACCCGGGCTTTAAGCATATGGTTCTCATCTAACGAGAAAAATTTTTGCCAGGCATAGTCGCACTTTGCATGTATTTTTCGTAATGACATTAAATAACGAAACCAAACTATTATATGACAACCCAATTAATGCACTACATGAGAAAAATGAAATTTAAATGGCAGGGAGTCGCACTGCTTTTCGTCCTTCCGCTTATCTTTTCCTGTATGGATTTGGATAGTGAGTCCATAGGAAATACGCCTAGGGCCTATGTATCCTTCTATAATGGAACCACAGCCGGTCATGAAATAAAGATTGAAGTAGATGAGCGCGTCTATGATCGGAAGCATTTTGACTACGGGCATTTCATTGAATACTGGTACTTTTTCACCGGTGAAAGAAATTTTTCTTTCAAAGACCCGGCTTCGGATCAATCTCTTCTGGATACGGCTGTGACGCTGGAAGTGGAAAAAGCCTACTCTTTCTTTATGGCAGAGGAGGAAGGCGAGTTACAGACGCTTTTTATAGAGGACAGCCTGGGCATTCCGGCAACCGGTAATGCCCTGGTTCGCCTTGTTCATCTTTCCCCGGATAGTCCGGAAGTGAGCATTTACCAAAGAGATGAAGCCGATCCACTATTTCAGGAAAATGAATTCATGGAGATTACAGACTTTATAAATGTAACGCAGGGTGAAACAGACCTCATTATTATGTCAGCGGATGGAAACGAAGAGTGGGCCCGGCTGAACGATGTGTACTTGAGAGAAGGAAGGGTTTATACCCTTGTAATCAGAGGAAAAAACCAAGCTGAAAGCAACTCGGAAGACGGCCTACGGCTACAACTTATCCGCAATTATCCCAATTATTAACTACCCGTTTCAAATGAATTCGAAAAAGCTCCCTGATACAGGGGGCTTTTTTTATGCCAATAATATGAGACAGAACC
Organism: Cyclobacterium salsum; assembly: GCF_010119245.1. Lineage (GTDB taxonomy): Bacteria > Bacteroidota > Bacteroidia > Cytophagales > Cyclobacteriaceae > Cyclobacterium > Cyclobacterium salsum. Next base: position 242,320 of record NZ_WNKG01000006.1, on the reverse strand, counting down.
GCTCCTTTTCAATAAAAGGAATTAATTTTGCACCTTAGTAAACCGACAAAGGATATCCATGGAACTTTCCCCACTTACTGCAATATCTTCGATTGACGGGCGGTATGCCTCAAAAACCAGCCCTTTAAGAGCCTATTTTTCCGAATTTGCCCTGATTCGGTATCGGGTAAAAGTGGAAATCGAATACTTTATCGCCCTATGTGAGTTGCCGTTACCTCAACTGGAAAGTGTAGATAAAAATAAATTCAGTGATATCCGTGAAATCGAAAGGAATTTTGATGAGAAGGATGCTCAAGTAATCAAAAACATCGAAAAAACGACCAATCATGACGTCAAGGCAGTAGAGTATTTCCTGAAAGATCGGTTTCAGTCCCTGGGGCTTGAGCATGTTTCGGAATTTATACATTTTGGCCTTACCTCCCAGGACATTAATAATACCGCCATCCCGATGATGTACAGAGATGGCATCCAAGAGATACTACTCCCTGCACTGGATCAGGTTATTAAACGGTTGATCAACCGATCGGAAGAGTGGGAAGCCGTTCCCATGCTGGCGAAAACCCACGGGCAACCGGCTTCGCCTACCCGGCTTGGTAAAGAATTGGAGGTTTTTGTCATCCGGCTACATGAGCAGCTTGGATTACTTCAGAAAGTCCCCTTTGCTGGAAAGTTTGGGGGAGCCACCGGGAACATGAACGCGCATTTCGTTGCCTACCCGCAGATTGACTGGAAAGAATTTGCCGATGCTTTTGTTAACGGAAAATTAGGATTGAAAAGAAGCTTCCCCACAACTCAAATCGAGCACTACGACCATCTGGCAGCACATATGGATGGGTTGAAACGAATGAATACCATTCTGCTTGATTTTAGCCGGGATATATGGCAGTACGTAGCGATGAATTATTTCAAGCAAAAAATCAAAGCAGGTGAAGTGGGCTCTTCTGCTATGCCTCATAAGGTAAACCCCATTGATTTTGAAAATGCCGAAGGAAATCTGGGAATTGCCAATGCCCTCCTGGAACACCTGGCTGCTAAATTACCTGTCAGCCGCTTGCAACGTGACCTGACCGATAGTACCGTGCTCCGGGTGCTTGGTGTGCCCCTGGCGCACATGCTGATCTCCTATGTTTCCCTGGAAAAAGGAATAGATAAGCTGGAATTGAATCAGTCCGCCATTAACAAAGACCTGGAAGATAACTGGGCGGTGGTCGCCGAAGCCATCCAGACAATTTTAAGAAGAGAAGGGTACCCGAAACCTTACGAAGCACTCAAATCGTTAACGCGCACCAACCAGGCCATTACGAAACAGGCCATAAGTGAATTTATCAATACCCTGGAGGTCTCCCCTGAAATTAAAAATGAATTGAAAACGATCAGTCCGTTCACCTATACCGGGATATGATTCATTCTAAAAAGGAGGGATTTCATCCTGTAAAACTTGACTTTAATTTTTTAAACATGGAATTTTATTTACACGGCAAGAAAAAGGCTATAAGTGCCGCAGTTTAATAAGGATGTTAAGTTGAAATCCAGTAGGCTTTTCAGCGAAAACCGGAGGTTTCTTTCTTAATTACAATGCTAATTGAACCCTTTTGCATTAAATTTGCTTATGTAAATCATAATAAAAATTTTCTTTAAATCGATTAAATTTAGTTCTCCTGTTGGGACCGAAATGTTTACTTTAAAAAGAACTGGATTAAAACTAACCCATTAAAACTAAAAAACTAACCACCATGTCGAATAAAAACGGAATTTTTTCAAATCTAAGTTCGGATTTACCTGCGGGTCTCGTCGTTTTTTTGGTGGCCTTGCCACTGTGTTTAGGGATTGCCCTTTCTTCTGGAGCTCCTTTGTTTTCTGGAGTAATTGCCGGAATCGTTGGCGGAATCGTGGTAGGTGCGCTATCGGGTTCGCATACGGCCGTTTCCGGACCTGCTGCTGGATTGACCGTTATTGTATTGAACGCCATTGAGGATTTGCAGGCATACGAACTTTTTCTTACCGCCCTGGTAATTGCTGGGATCATCCAGCTGGTTCTCGGATTTATCAAAGCAGGAGTGATTGGCTATTATTTCCCTACTTCGGTGATCAAAGGAATGCTTGCCGGCATAGGTATCATATTGATTATAAAACAATTACCTTTTGTTTTCGGTACTAATTCTAGCGAGTTGGTAGAAGACTTCATTCCGCTGGTAAATGATTTTGAAGCTGTCCTCGCCTTGCAATCTCTAATGAGTACACTTGAAATGGGGGCGATTATTATCGCTGTGTTTTCGTTGGCTATTTTGATTTTTTGGGAAAAGCCTATAGTAAAAAACCATCGTTTTTTACAATTTATTCCGGGTCCTTTACTAGCCGTTTTATTAAGTATTGGAATTAATAAGTTTTTCAAATTTGTAATTCCTGATTTGTACATAGGGACAGAAAATAAAGTGACCTTACCCGAAATTACCGGTTTTTCCAGTCTGGGCGATCATTTGTTCTTCCCCGACTTTTCTGGGGTATTTAACCCAGATGTTTGGGTTGTGGCCATAACCATTGCTATTATTGCCAGTTTGGAAACACTATTGAGTCTGGAAGCAGCCGATAAAATTGATCCTCAGAAACGAGTATCGCCTCCAAACCGGGAACTACTCGCCCAGGGAGCTGGAAACATGGTCAACGGACTGGTGGGTGGAATGCCAATCACCGCCGTCATTGTAAGAAGTTCCGCCAATATCAATTCCGGCGGCAAGTCTAAAATGTCGGCCATTTTTCACGGAGTATTGCTACTTCTCAGTGTCTTTTTGATTCCTAACCTATTGAATTTGATCCCCCTGGCGAGTTTGGCAGCTATTTTATTAGTGATTGGGTACAAACTAGCCAAAATTTCCCTTTTCAAGTCCATGTACAAGTTGGGATGGGATCAATTTTTACCTTTTTTGATCACTGTTTTAGGTATCATTTTCTTCGATCTCCTCAAAGGTATCGGAATGGGAATGATCGTCGGTATTGTCTATATCCTGATGAGAAACTATAAAAACTCCCACTTCTTCAAAGATTCCCGACAAGACGACGAGGACATCGTTCACATCATTCTTGCGGAAGAGGTAAGTTTTCTGAATAAAGGCTCCCTTATCAAGACGCTCAAGCATGTAGGGGACAATAAAAGAGTGATTATTGACGGGACAAATTCAAAAATCATCGATTACGATGTGATCGAAGTCATCAGGGACTTCCAAATCAATGCCAAAGAAAGAAACATTACCGTGGAAATCATTAACATTGATAAGGAAAACATGCCCGTTGCCAACTAACTGGGTCAACATTAAAAAAATAGAAAGCCTCTTCTTAATGTCCAAGAAGAGGCTTTTTTTTATTTGATTTTGGTAAGCTTTACATGGCTACTATCCAGAAAGGGAATAACCAGGTGCCAAATTTCCTCTTCAAGCTGCACTTCCAGCTCAATTTGCTGGTCATTTTCAGATAAAACTTTAACCTGATGCTCCCCCACTAAATCGCTTTCCCCCGGAACCAATAGCCAAACCAACGTCTGATTATGGTCCAGACTGCCTTCAAAAAGAGTCGCTGCATTGGCTTCGTATAAGTTGTACTCGGGGCTGTACCATCCTTGTATTTCCGGAGCCTCCTGGCCCTGGATAACGGATACGTCAAAAACAGCGGGGCTAACCAAGGATAGGGATAACGCTCCCTCAGGCAGCATTCCGATTACTTGCTGTTCATTTACCGATGCCTTCACATCGGGATGCCAATGCCATAAAGCCTGTATTTCTCTGCGCCGATCTGTCAGAACCCTGTCTGCTACGATCCAGAAACGACCTCGAACGTACAACAAACTACGAATATGGCGGGCCTCTCCTTCCAAATCATCAAACCGATCAAAAGACTGGGAGGCAAAATCATAGGCGTCGGTAATTGTTACAAATTTTTCACCTAAGGCTTCGGTAGCATGGGTAGGGCCTGATGACTGGCTTTTTCCATCGATCAATAGGACGTTATGGCCCCGACTACTTCGGGCATAGGGTCGGAATTTTTCCGCTACGGCACCCGTGTAGGCAAACCGGCCCGCATCGACCAGGAAATCCTTTCCGAATGCAGCTACCGAAAGATGCAATTTATCGTTGTGCTGGTGTCCGCTTCCCCAAGGGCCCATATCAAAGAATGACCAGTGGTCCAGCGAATCAAATCCGCTTCGGCTGATCAGCTGTCCCGCCCAGGGGAAAAAATACGAGGGTCCATCCGAGGGCCTACTTCCTTCCCTCCCATTACTGGCGATAAATGCCCATTCGGGCTTGTTGAATTTTTCTGCCCCTTCCAGAATCAGGCTCCGGTCACTGCCCCGATCTCCATCATTATTTAAGATCCGGTGTCCATCCGGTCTTACCGCCCGGGCAATGTACCCGTACATGCTTTCAATCGTCTGGGTAAAAAAGGAGGGGAGGGTTCTATCTGCTTCCTCACAAATGGTTTGGAACAGTTCAAAATTATGTAAGGACACATTGTGATAGTGGGAGGCAAGCTCTGTCTGCACGCCATCGGGATAAACCTGGTCCCGCATACTCTCGGTCATGGCTGCTATCGCATAATCCAGCCAGGCATCTGATTCCCGGAATTCAGGAAAGTAAGCAGCAATAGTGGCCAATGCGGATATTTCCATGGTCAACCAGTTGTTTCCTCCATGAAAATTTCGGCTGTAATGTGCATGATCCGGCAAACTACTAAGCATCAACAAACGGGTGGCTGGGGAGAGGTATTCGTTCTGCAACATGCCATAGAAAACCCTGGTCCAGACTTTGGCCCTGGCGGCCACTTCCAACCCACGCCAAATGGACTCCGAACCTTTCTCTGCCGGGTAAGGCATGCTTTTCAAAATAAAATCACGTAAAAATAAGTCCAGGTATTCGGCATATTTTGGATTACCGGTTTCAAAATAAGCGTTCATGACTACCATCAACTGGCTATGCCTGTTGGATAACCAGGCCCACTCCCGGTCGTTGTTGGGGCCTTTGTAATACCAGTCCCGATGACCGTCCGGAAGAATGGGCACCTCACCTTTGACATTTTGAATGGTAAAAACATTTTTCAAAATGGTGTCCGCTTCAGCAATGGTTTTCTCGGTAATCATGGGCACCGGCTTGCGGAAAGATTCAGCCTGGTCGGTGGATTGATAATATTCAAGCAGTTCCTCCGCCGCCACTACCCAATTTCCCCTTTCGCTGGCTTGTTTTACGTTAGCAAGCCCGGAGAGCTCCAGGTCCAGGTGCGCAAAAAGCCCTTGCACCGTCTCAGGATGGGCTTGATAGAGATCTTCCACTGTAATCAGCTCCTTCCAGTTCTTCTGGGCAGAACTAATGCCCACTTGAAAAACAAAAACAATCAGACTCAAACAAATTCTTACAACATAGCGACTCATGATACGGGTTAGTTATTTAGTTATATTGGGTTCCATTTTCAATTAGGACTATTCATTTACCTGAAAAGCAATCTATTCCTCTTCAAACAATTCATTCAATTCGTTCAAAATGGTTTGGGCTTCCTCTTTCTTCAATTCGTACGCATCATCCTCTTTTCGAGGGTTATTTAGGAAATGCTGCCAGTGCTTTTCTGCTTTCTTCAAGGTGCGGGGACTGATCGCAAATTCCTCGTAATCCAGATGTACTTTTGCCAATGCAGATGCTTTAAAGTTGCCGAAGAGAAAAATTCGAAATAAATCGACAAACTTCTCAGTCAAATCAAATTGCTCCAGCAGCGACACGAGTGCGCCATTTTGGCTTGAATTCGAAGGTTTATGGATCACATCCAGGAGGGCATCCAACGACTTATCTCTATCTTCCTCCAACATGCCCAGCGTTTTGGCAGCTAAAAACGCCTCCTCCATATTTCCCTGGTGCAACACACCGACCAACTGACGATGCACTTCGGGGCCGCCCATGCGAGCCAAATGTTCCGCATAGCGAAGGGGCTCTTCTTCCGTCTCATCGAAAAGTTTGGCCATCAAAGCGTTTATTTTTTCTTCTTCCGTTGTATTCATCGTCTCTTTTTCGTCTGCCTTCCGGTCCCAGCCCGGAAATGGTTCCTTTCAAATGTACTTAAAAATAATAGTAGCAAGCAACTATTGGAAAATGAGAACTCCTTCAGGTACCTAAAATCAATCGCTACCATTATTATCCTCCGTTGATTTTCTTCCGGGTAGCCTGCCCGCCTTTTTCAAGGCATCGTGGATTAACCATTCCAATTGACCATTGGTACTTCTAAATTCATCGGATGCCCACTTTTCAACGGCTTTCATCAGCCTTTCATCTATCCTTAGGGCAAAGGGTTTCTTCTGCGCCATAATCTTACGTTCCTACTTTCCATTCTTCCCATGCAGCCATCAATTCTTTTGGCCTGCGTGTGCTTAGTACAAACCGGCTGTCCTTTAGGTAAATCCGCACCGCATTCCCGGAGCTAAATACATAGCGCCATTCGCCATTCCAGCCTCTTCGTATTCCGATGCTCCATCCCAATAATCCGAAGCCCCCAAAGGACCCGAATGATCGGGTAGTAAGCAATTGGATGTCTTTCACCTCCTCCCAGGGATACTTTTTCCAAGTATTTACAAAAGGAGGACTCCTAAAACGGAATCCAGTAGCATCCATTCGTGTCTCCAACCGCATGCTTAAAAACAATACTAACAAGCCCCCGGTCACCAGGAGAACGATCCCAAAACTTATCCAGCCTTGTACGGGCTGCTCAGTGGAAAAACCTCCTGCCAATCCCAACATACCCACAAGGAGCTGCAGCACCAAAACCACTGGGATCAGCCATGTTTTTTTTAAGGGCTGACTTTCCTTGTATACCATCCTTATGGGTTTAGCGTGCCCACATTTACGACTGGACTGGCGTTCTTGTCCGAACAAAGCACCACCATCAGATTACTCACCATGGCTGCTTTTTTCTCATCTTCGAAATCAATGATACCTTTAATTTTCAGGTCTTCCAGGGCCATTTCCACCATCCCAACGGCTCCATCCACAATCATCCTTCTGGCAGCGACAATGGCCGTGGCCTGCTGCCGCTGAAGCATGGCTGAGGCAATTTCCGAAGAATAGGCCAAATGAGAAATCCGGGCCTCAATGACTTTTATCCCTGCATGTTGCAGGCGGTCACTGATCTCGTCTTCCAGGGATTTATTTACATCTTCCACCCCGGAGCGCAGGGTCACCTCCGCATGCTCGTCCTCAAAATTGTCATAGGGATACGTACCGGCCATCTTACGAACAGCCGCATCGGCCTGCAAGTGTACAAAATTTTCATAATCATCTACGTCAAAAGAAGCCTTAAAGGTATCTTCCACCTGCCAAACCACGATGGTGCCTACCATTACCGGGTTACCAATCTTGTCATTTACTTTCAGGGGCTTATTCTCAAAATTCCTGACTCGCAACGAAATTTTCTTTTTGGTCATGAACGGATTCACCCAAAAAAAACCATCTGCCTTCACCGTACCCTTGTAGGATCCGAAAAGCAATAATACCATGGCTTTGTTGGGTTCTACAATAAAAAATCCGGGAAGGACCAGAAAGAAAGCCAGGGCCGCCGGTAGGGCCAAAAGAAAAGCCTTCGCAGAAAAGCCAAAAATGGCCAGTACTAAAATACCGAGGGCCACCAGAAGCATCAGGTAGCCAGAGAGGGGTTTGATCGTTTTTTCCATATTAGTATAGCATTAAAATGATATCATTTCAATATACGAATTGTTTTAATAATTTGTTTAATCAGGCATATTTTTTCTCAAAAATAGCAGTAGATGGCGAAAAGAATCGCACTGCTTCACGAGTGCGTTCTTTTGCCAGGCAGGGCAATAGGTACAAAAAAGTAGGGATAAATTGCCATCTTTCAGGTCTTGATGTATATCCTACATAGCCAAGATCCATACAGATAGGTTCCTACAAGTGCCGATAAAAATGGCAAGGTACACCTATATGATCCATGAAAGACTGTAAAGGAACCTGGGCACGAGAATGATACCGAAGAACTCACGAGCGTCATTCCCCAAATAATAATACCTGCCCTTATCAAAAAATTGGCGATAATTCTAAAAAAAAGGCAAAAGGTAAAATCAATTTTTTTTATATTGTCCGAATATTTTGAACAATCATCCGAAAACAACATTTAAAAACTTCTAAACCCAAACTCAATGAACGAAAACATTAACAAAAGCGCACTCTTTAACGGAAGCTGTTTTGCGCTGATCACCACCGCCTTTACCTTTAGTATCCGGGCGGGGATCTTACCGCAGCTTGGAGACGAATTTGGCCTGAGTGCCGCCCAACTTGGGTTTATCAACTCCATGTGGTTTCTGGGATTCCCCATTTCCATGATCATTGGAGGAATTGTCTACCATTCTTTTGGTGCAAAAAACATTATGCGGGTAGCTTTTGTAGCCCACACGCTGGGTATCTTGCTTACCATTTATGCGGGAGGCTACACCACCCTGCTGATCTCCACACTCTTTATCGGTTTTGGTAACGGTTGTACGGAAGCTGCCTGTAACCCCATGATTGCAGACATGTATTCCGGTGTAAAAATGAACAAAATGCTAAACCGGTTCCACATGTGGTTTCCCGGAGGCATCATGCTGGGTGCCATCATTTCAAATGTGATGACCACCATGAATCTGGGATGGGAGGCACAAATGTGGATTACGATGGTTCCGACCGTGATCTACGCAGCCTTATTTTATGGAAAAGCGTTTCCAAAAGCAAAAGTGGAAGGTGCCACCTCTCTTGGTAATAACTTCAAAGCTTTATTCAGTCCGGTTTTTCTTTTCCTTTTCGTTTGTATGTCCCTCACTGCCATTTCCGAATTTGGTCCGCAACAGTGGGTAAATATTGTATTGGCTAACAGCGGCGCAAATGCCATGATTATTCTGGCACTAACCACCGGAGTAATGGCGGTCGCCCGATTCTTTGCTGGTCCGGTAGTTGAAAAACTAGGTCAAACCGGTGTATTATTGGCAGGTTCTATCCTTGCAGCGATAGGCATCTACCTTTTCAGTATGGTTACCGGTGGAATCGCCTACTTTGTTGCTATCATATTTGCTTTAGGGGTCGCTTACTTCTGGCCAGTGATGGTAGGTGCGGTAGCTCAACGAGTACCCTTAAGTGGTGCTTTAGGGATGTCCATTATTGGAGGAATTGGCATGTTTTCCACAGCCATATGGCAACCAATCATTGGAGGATGGATCGATAGCTCCAGAGAAGAAATGCGGGCCGAAGGATTTTCTGGTGATGAACTGGAACTGATGGCAGGGCAAGCTACCCTTCAAAACATGGCGTTATTCCCTGTCATTTTGATTGTATTATTTACCATTTTCTTCTTCTGGCAAAGGAATATCAAAAAGACAGAAATGGTTAGCCCTGTGTAAGGACAAATTGACCAATCAGGTTATAAAAAGAGCTAGCATCTTCGGAAGCTGGCTCTTTTTTTATTTCAGGTATGTAGGTGTAGCCGGAACCCCTCTATTTTTTTTGTGTTTCAAATACCAAAATATGCTTTTTACTATCCTGCTTGAATTTTAAATCCGTACGATGGCATCAATAAGATTTTTCAGTTAAATTTAGTAACCGATTAATCAGTTGGTAAACAGCCATTTTGTATAATTTAACGCCCATAACGGTGAATAAAACAATCTTTTCTCTATTGGTGTTTTTTCTTGCTTCAGGCAACCTTATGGGGTATTCACCTACCGATCAAAAAGTAAATCCGGATAGTCTGCGTAGCCTACTGGACCGGTCAAATGAATTGGCTTATAGTCAACCTGAACGTTCCTTCCTGTATGCAAAAGAGGCCTACGAAAAAGCGGCAAATAACCCGGCATTACAATCCGAAGCAGCGCAGGTATTGGGATATAGTTATTACGACCAGCGAAAATTGAACCTTGCTGAAACATATTTTCTGGAAGCTTTAAATCGTAGTAAAGCAGGTAACCTGCAGGGATTGAATGAAAAAAACCACCATGCCCTCTACCAACTGTACCGCAGAATGGAAGATTTTGAGAAGGCTCATTTCCATATTGATCAGGCGTTGAAATATGCGAAATCAATTGAAAATCCTGATCGCCTGGCTACTAACCTAAAGGGCTTGGGACAGCTTTACAGAGAAATCGGTCTTGCCGATAAAGGAATCAATGCCCTTCACCAGGCCTTGAAAGTTCTGAAAGGGTCAAAAGGTTCCTTAGATTTCGCCCTTTACATTGATTGTGAAACGAGTCTGGCCCTGGTCTATAAAGATCTGGAAGATTATAAAAGCGCGCTGGAACACCTACATGAAGCGCTTATACTATCGGAAAAACATGCCTTACCCGTGCAGACCCTCTATGCTCATTTAAATCTGGGATTGGTCTTTAAAAAACTGGCAGACCAGGAAGGGGCCGAGGGAGATAGCTTATATAAACAAGCCTCCTATCACAATGACAAGGCATTGGCTCAGGCGAAGTCGCAACAGCGCGAACCGGAGAGGGCCATTATTTTAAATAACATGGCCTTTTTAGCCTTTGAACTCCAGGATTTGGAGCGGGCGGACACCTTACTTGCAAAATCCATTTTAATTAAAGAAAAAATAGATAACCTCAGAAGTCTTGGATACGCTTATTGGCTAAAAGGAAAAATCTTGTCGGCAGACAACCAGTCGCAGGAGGCGTTGAGTACCTACCGGCTCGCCCTGTCCTATGCCCAAAAAGGCAAAGACCTTCCCCTTCAAAGAGACCTAATGATAGACCTGGCGGAAGAATACTTTCGGCTCAACGACCTTTCTTCCTACCGTCATAGTTTGCTACAGAAGGAAAAATTATCGGATAGCCTGATTAACATTGAGAAAATAAAACGTATTGCACGTTCCGAATTTCTTTTCGAACAAGATTCGGTCCTTCTGGCAAATCCCTATTCCAGGCTTTGGGATGTCCAACCCTATCCCGCCATTCATTGGTGGCTGACCGGCCTGGCACTCGGAAGCATGATTTTACTAGTCTATTTTTACCATCGGCTAAGTATCAAAGAAAAATTACTTTCTGCATTTGACAGTCAACTAACTGAAAGCCGGAAAAAACAGGAAAAACTGAAGAAAAAACTGCTCGTCTATGCTGAACACCTGGCCAGTTCCGATCATAAAAACAAGGAGCTAATGGCGCAACTGGAACGGACTTCTTTGGCCAGGACAAGGCAGGAAGCCCTGGAAGCTCTTTCCCGATTTCGGATTTCCAAAAAGGAAGACCTAAGGACCTTTCGTTTGTTGATTGAAACGGTTTTCCCCGGTTATTGGGAGCGGCTAATGGAAGAGCTACCAGACCTGACCGAAAACGAGCAAATGATTGCCTCCTTATTTAAATTGGGCTACACTACCCGGGAAATGGCAACGGTAATGGGGATTTCCTATGACGGCGTGAAAAAGGCTCGTTACCGATTGAAAAAAAAGGTCCCTGCTAAATGGGGAGTTCCAAAAACGGATCCCATTGCTGATACCTAGAAATAAATATAAAAAACTCATTTTTTAACAAGTCAAAAAGTATTTCCCACAAATTGTCCCCTTTTTGTCCACCTATTTATAAGTTAAAAATAAAGAATGATTGGGATATTTCACCCTGATTATCCATTCATTAATTTTTAACCAATTAAACAGAATTCAAAATGGCGGAAGGATTAGTAAACATGTCGGATCAATTTAAAGGCCTGCCGATGCAGGATTTGATTGGAGGCCCGTTAAATGCTGCTGTGTCGGCCAATGTAAAATTAGCCCAGGCGACGGCAGATTTCATCAATACCGTTGGTTTTACCCAGGTTCCGGTGGATAAAAAGCCGGGAGAATTCACCACGGGAGCAGCAAGAATGCTGGATTTTGAATTTGAGCGGCCCGGGATTTATGTTCCGGAGGTTACCGATAAAAATCCTACTCCGGTGCCTCAACGGACCATTGAAGAGGTAAAAATCCGGGTGCCCATGTTGGCGGTGGTTCCTATCCCGAACTTACAGGTAGATACCGTGGACATTACCTTTGACATGGAGGTTAAAAGCTCCACTTCTGAAACCAGTTCGACCGATATGAATGCCTCCGCGGATGTTTCAGCAAAAATTGGTTGGGGACCGGTAAGTGCAACCGTGAAAATTCATGGTTCGGTGGCCACCCATAAAGAAAATACCCGGACCTCTGACAATTCTGCGAAATACCATGTGGAAGTAACTGCGTCCAATCACGGCACACCGGAGGGACTTGCCAGAGTGCTCGACATCATGGCCACGGCTGCCACGCCCCATGATGTGAATGTCGCACCACTTGCAGCTGGCAAAGACCGGGATCCAAAAACCGGTAAAATAAAGGATGCCAGTAAAAAACAAGTGAACCCGGATGGCTCTCATGATAGCCTGACCTGATAGGCAAGCTGCCCAAACAAAATGATCAATAGCAGTACCAAGACCTTGGAGTTAGCAGATGTTACCTATGTCAAACGGGTGAGCATAGGTAACATCAACCCCAATAATCCATTGAACGAAGAACAACAAGAGCGGCAGATGGCCTTACTGAATAAATGCCTGAATGAATACCCGAAAGGAAAGATTATAGGCAAGGACATTTCAGTGGGTGTTTTTCAGGTTGGCGATCATCAAATCACCCTTCAGCGTACTACCTACCATGTAGGATTTTTGAGAAAACCTGTTTGGCTGGAAAATAATTCTTAACCCCATGGCAAAAACAATCAAACTGGACAACCTACTTCAAGCGATCCACCAAGCCGTGCTCGAAGCCCAAATGCTCACCGAGCAACAGCATTTGGAGCAGTTGGATCGATACTTTGAATGGCCGGAAGATGAAGACCGCAAAAATGAAGATATGGCTTCCCATATCCACCGAAACGGCGGAATTGCCAAAACCTGGGCAGTAGAAGTCCCCAACCTCCATCCGGAGGCAGAAAAAGGGAGCACGACGACCATTCAGGTTCCGTTAATGAGCCTCATTCCACCTACAGCCATTAAAATAAAAAATATGGTGGTGGAATTTAAGGTGGCACTGGGCCAATTGGTAGAGGAAAAGAAAAGAAGCCGAAGTTTTTTCAAGAAAAACCAACCCGGAGAAGAAAACCCTAGCCTGGGAATTGATTTGGGTGGTGTTTCCGGAGGCGGATTTTTTGGAAATAAGACACCGCTGGCAAAAATAAAAATTGAATTCGAAGCAGGTGAACCTTCCGAATCGTTTCTCCGAATCAATGATCACCTGATCAAATCCATTATTTGACCGTCGATTCCCACCGAATATGGTTAGCGGAAGGTTTCCTAAAATGAAGTGACATGTACAGAAGAATACTATTCGTTTTGCTCATTGGTTTTTTTCTGATGTTTAGCATGTTGCTGGTGGTGATCTTGAACCTGACTGGCCTATTGGATTTTGGTAAAACCATCCATGAGCACCATATTTACCTCTCCGAGACGGATCCAAACGCAGGAGAAACCCCTTTCGAGCAAATTGATAATAGGCTACCCGCTGGCCCTCTCTACTATGCCGGTCACTCGGCTCCCAAGGAATCGGGGGAAATACACCATCGGGCCCACCATTATGATAGCATGCTCCGGATATTTGACTTATACCAAAAGGATTGGAGTCCAGGACACCAAACACACGGGTATTATGGAATTGACGTATCCCACTGGCAAAATGTGATTGATTGGGAAATGGTAAAAAACGACTCTCTTCCTCATCCGGTCTCCTTTGTTTTAATAAAGGCTACACAAGGGGCCCGGGAAATTGACCCCTTTTTTAATACGAACTGGTCTTCCGCCGAAAAAGAAGGAATTCTCAAAGGAGCCTATCATTTCTACCAATACAAGGATCCCCCATTGGAGCAGGCAGCACATTATATCAGCCAGGTCAATTTATCTCCAGAAGACATTTTGCCAATCGTAGACGTTGAACTGGACTGCACGGCCTGCAGCCGGCCGGAAATTTCTGATAACCTTCTCATCCAAAATCTAAAAACCTACCTGGAAGCGATCGAAAGCCATTACAAAGTAAAACCCATCATTTATACCTATGAGGCGTTTTATCAAACGCATTTAAAGGGGCATTTTGACAACTACCCTTATTGGCTTGCCCGTTTTTCCTCCAAGCCTCCAACTGAATTTAAGGTAGAACCAGATAGTGTTTCACTTCCTGAAATTACCATGTGGCAATTTACTGACGCTGGTAAAATTAAGGGCATTCCTGGTAAAACCGATATGAGTTTTCTACCTGCTGCTTACAGAGCGCACGTTCTGGTCCTGAAATAACCCTGATTGGTCGTTGAATAAAACCACTTACCTATTTGCATGGGTAAGATGAACCTTTTTCACTCCAAATCCGGTTTTGTTTTTTTAACCATCAGTAGCCAACCAAATCGAAAGCGAAAATGATACAGGAATACTTAAGTCATGAATATTGGAACAATACGATACAGGATTACCTCCTTGCATTGGGATTTATTCTGTTGGGAATGGGCATTGTCAAAATCTTCAAAAAGGCCATGCTTCAGCGACTCAAAAAGTTGACTGAAAGGACTGATAATAGCCTGGATGATTTTCTTTTCGACATTATTGAGCGCTATGTTTTGCCTGCCATATACATTTCCATCGTATTTTGGGGGATAAGGACCTTGTCACTTTCCCCATTTCTGGAAAATAGCCTCTCTACAGCTCATAGTATCATTCTTACCTACTACGGTGTCAAAATAATCGCCAATCTAATCATCATGCTTATTCGGTCTTACGTTAAAAGACAGGAAGGTGGTGAAGAAAAAGTAAAGCAAATTGGCGGCATCATCCTGCTTGTCAACGTATTGATTTGGGCCGTTGGTATCTTGTTTTTCTTTGATAATATTGGATGGGACGTTACCACCATTATCACCGGTTTGGGTATCGGTGGTATTGCAGTGGCGCTGGCCGCCCAAAATATCCTCGGAGACCTTTTTAATTATTTTGTGATCTTTTTTGACAGGCCCATTGAAATCGGAGATTTTGTGGTCGTAGACGATAAAAATGGAATCGTAGATAAAATCGGCATTAAAACGACTCGAATTAAAACCCTTTCGGGCGAAGAATTGGTGGTGGCAAACAGTGATCTTACCAGCTCACGAATCCACAATTATAAGAAAATGCAGCGGAGACGGATTTTATTTGGCGTGGGGGTAACTTATGAGACCCCTTTGAAAGCCCTAAAAAAAATACCCGAAATGCTGAAAGAAATTGTGGAAAATCAATCTCCCGTAACGTTTGACAGGGCTCATTTCAAAGCCTTCGGGAATTCTAGTCTGGATTTTGAAGTAGTTTACTACATCGAGGTCGCCGATTACAACAAGTATATGGACATCCAACAGCAAATCAATTTTGCAATTGTAGAGCAGTTTGATGCGATGGGCATTGATATCGCATTTCCTACCCGCACGCTTTATGTCCGAAACGAACCCGACCATCAGTTTAAGATTAAGACCTTTGTACCAAATGATGACGGGACCGAAACCGGCGAAGTGGCCGAGTAAACCTATCGGCCAGCTGCGCTCCGACTCATTCCCGACTAAAAGAGGAGTAATAACGTATCCCCCTATTGCTACAATGAAATCCGGCGGAGTTGACTAACCGCAATAAAGTTATCAGCGCAAGCTATCGGGCTAGCCAATTGGAGCAGGTATCCAGGAGATGCCTAATTCGCGGCGAATAGAACCCTTCTAAGCGAACAAAGGTGATTCGAAAACAGTAAAATTAGATCGGTTCAGAAAAACTAATTTCCCGTGTACTGGATCTTCGTCGCCAAAAAGTTTACGCGCTGTGTCTCCGTACCCAACGCAAACATTCCCAGGCGAAAACCCATTCCCCAGGGAACGAGGTGGGATGCATCAACCGTTTCGCCCAATGGCTGCCAGTCGTCCACGCCTGACTGATACGAAAACGCAATCAGGTACCCCTCCTTTACCTCCATTTTTAAGTTAATCTCTCCGGAGAGGCCCTTTTCAACTTCTTCAAAAACCCGCTTTTCTCCATCCCTCATTTCAAAAACCTGTACACCTACATCACCCGTCCCAATGCCCATACCTGCAATCGGTGCACCGAATCCATTATTTTCGGCACCGACCAGTAATATTCCTCCTACGGCATTCGATTCCTCCAGATCTATCGTGGTTGTCATCGTGTAATCAGTCGCTTTGGTTCCTTGTACCAGAAGGCTGCCCATGCCCTCGTTCTCTTCGGAAGCGTTTAGCAATAATCCCTTTTCACCGGCTGAAAAACGAATATCCTGAGTCACCCGCCATTGCCAAAGCGGATCTAACTTTTCTTTAAATTCATCTTCAAAATCCAGAGAAGCCACCTCCCGGGTATAATCAGCCGTATTATCCAACACAGGCCACTGATCCTCCGTCCAATTAAGTTTCTCCAACACCCCTTCCCTACCCACATACACCGATCCCTGAGCGTTATAGGCATGGTACAGCATAAAATGCGCTCCGTCCTTTTCTACCACCGTGCCATGGCCTGCACATTTCCAGTCCTCATTATCAGTGAGAATAGGGTTGCCACTGTATTTCTCCCAAGGGCCCAATAAATTTTTTGCCCTTGCCACCCCTGTTTGATAGTTACATTGCTTGTCACAACAAGCCCCGGCAGAATACGTGGCAAAAAAATAGTCTCCCTTTTTAAACACACAAATACCCTCCACCAGGTTTTTTTCCCAGGGAGCATCGTTCCGAAATAGCTCGGTGGGATTTCCCAATAAACGCGTTCGCTCTTCATTGATTTCCTGTGCCCACATCGGCGTCGGCATTCCCTGGCTATTACCGTCTTCTTTCCAGAGAAGGTATAGCGTACCCTGTTCATCCCTCACTTCAAAGCCATCGATGGAGCCGAACTCCTGTGCCACCAACGGTCCGTGATCGGTAAAATCCCCTGTAGGCGATTCCGAACTGGCTACGGCCACGCTTAGGCGGTTAGTCATTCTATCTCTAGCCGTGTAATACGCAAACACCCTTCCCTGCTCTCTATCATAAGCCAGCTCTGGTGCCCAAAAGTTATTCCTTGCCCAATCCGGAGCTCCGTTCGGAAAAACATAATTAACCAGTTCCCATTCTATCAGGTCGGAAGACCGGAAAATAGGAAACAATGGTGCCCATTCATTTGAGGTAGCGGAGGCGTAATAATAAGAACCCACCCGAATAACCGTAGGATCCGGTCGATCCCCTGCTAAAACCGGATTGACAATGGCGGGGACTGGTTCCACTTCCAGAACCTCTTGGACTGAAGTACTCCGCCCGCAGGAAAAAAGGAAGATGCCAATAATAATAGCATTAAGAACTGATTTCATATTGATTTTTTTTAGGTTTATTATTGCTCTCCGGAAGGTAGGGGAATAGGGACTCCTGCAGGCACTGCATGTCCCAAATCCGGACTCCCATCGGCCCTCCATGTAAATGGTTGTAGCCGAATATCTCTATCCCATCCGGGAGTGGTTGATTTTTTAGAATGATACAGAATCCAATCCTCCCTTCCATCCGGCGATTTGGCAAAACTACAATGTCCCACTCCCAGCACTTTATTAGTTCCCATGAAAACAGGACCGGATTTTTCCCAATTATCCGGATTTAATGGATCCGAGGTAGCTTCCTTCAGCTGCAACTGTCCCAGGCGATATTCCTTGAGCCAGGACTCTCTGGTCGAATAGATGATAAACGTTTTTCCCTGGTATTGCAAGGCCTGAGGTCCCTCGTTCAAATCCAGTGGCCCTCCCCTTTCCCAGGATTCCTCAGGAGAAGAAAGCTTTACCCGATTGCCACAGATTGTAGCCGGGTCACACATAGTAGCGATATATAGGTGTTGCTTTGTTTTATCGGTATCCCTGTTTTCTTCCCAGCCCGACCAGATTGCATACAGTTGACCTTGAATCACTACCGGGCTCAGGTCGATGGCCCAGATGGCAGATCCCGGATCCGACAGGTCATCTCCTGTATAGAGCATGCCCATGTCTTCATAGGGGCCAAAAGGATCCTCAGTAGCAGATTTCAAAACGCCGGACCGCTGATGTATAAACGGGTTCCCCGGTTCCTTTCCCGCAGCGTAGTAAATATACCAATGACCGTTGAAGTAATGGATTTCCGGGGCCCAGACAGTTGCCTGGTTCCATCCCGTTTCCGGAGCGTCCCATACCTTCACCGGAGTTCCCTGGTCGGTGAGCCTTTCTGATACTGACACCGCAACTCCATCGCCCGTACTCATCGAATAATAGTAGTGTTTACCCTTCTGGTATACCCAGGGGTCCGCCCCATCGCGAATGGGATTGGTGAAGGTGGTTTCCTGTGCCATTGCCAGGTGAAACCCCATGAACCACCAGCAAACAAGAAAAAGCTTCTTTGAAAATAGAAAAATGAATGCTTTATTGGGGTAAGTCATTCTTTTTGGATTGATTTTCTCAGTAAATAAACGATTTAATGCCATAACCTTAGCAATCATGCCGCCTGGTATCAAAATTGTAACGAATCAAAATTCCTGACCGGATGTTTTTCGAACTATTCATTCCCATTTATAAATTTACTTTAAAACTAGAAGGAACAATTGAATAAGCCATGACCCAAACCCGTTTTTTATTATTCCTGCTTTGGTTAGGCATTTTTTTTAAAACGTCCGCAGCCAGCTATTACCTATCATCCTCTACAGGCAAGGATACCCATACACCAGAGGATGCCCAACATCCGGCAACTCCCTGGCAAAGCCTGGAAAGATTAAATCAGTTTATTCCACAATTATCGCCAGGAGATTCTGTTTTATTTAAAAAAGGAGACCTATTTTTCGGAACGCTTCACTTAAAAAAATCCGGAACAAAAGAAAAACCCATCGTTTATAGTCATTATGGAAATGGCTCGCTTCCGATGATTACGGGCTTAACCGAATTAAAGGGATGGAAACGCCATTCACCCGGCATTTATTTTGTGGAATTACCTCCTTCAAGTAGTCAAATCCGGGTGCTAACGATGGATGGAAAGCCTCAAGCCATGGGGCGGTTTCCTAATTCGGATGAAAAAAACAAAGGGTACCTCATACCGGAAAAGATAGCAGGAAAAAATCAACTAAGCCACGAGATATTTCTGGACAATGGCGGCTGGAAGGGAGCAGAACTGGTCCTTAGAAAAAACCACTGGATCATCGATCGGCAGAAAATCAATGCCAGGCAGGGTAATACGATCACTTTTTCATCAGCAACAAGTTATGAACCAAAAAAAGGATACGGTTTTTTTATTCAAAATCACCTCAACACCCTGGACCAATTCGGGGAATGGTACCAAGATCTCGAAAACAACAGGCTTTACGTATGTCTGGAAGAAAATAATCCGGAACGTTATACCATCCAGGTCAGTAGCGTAGACCTACTTATCACCACACTTCCCAATACCCGCCACGTTACTATTGAAGGACTGCACTTAAATGGTGCCAATGAAGTCGGCCTTTTTATTAGGGGAGGCAGCTTTTTTCGATTTTCTAACGGTATTATCGAAAATTCTGGTGAAAATGGCGTGTTGGCCCTGAACATGGATCACTTGAGCATCCTCCAGTCAGAGATCCGGCATTCGTTTAATTCCGGAATCTATTTACGATCGGGGAATTATCAGGCCACCATTGCAGATAACCTCATCGAAAATACGTACATGATGCCAGGAATGGGGCAAAATGGAGATAATAACGGTTTTGCCTTCTTCAGCATTTCGGATGCGGACACCATCGTGCGCAATACCATTCGGAATACTGGATATGTTGGAATCGGCTTTAGAGGAAGTAAAACACTGGTTCAACATAATCTGGTGGATGGTTTTTGCTTGACCAAGGGCGACGGCGGAGGCATCTACTCTTATACCGGAAACTCAAAACCTGGCTACACGGATAGAATAATTAGCGGAAATACCGTTCGAAATGGAAAAGGAGCAAGAGAAGGCACCCCACTTCAAGGATCGGATTTACCTGCTCCCGCGGAGGGGATTTACATAGATGACAATTCCAATAATGTCCGAATAATCGACAATACCATTTACCAGGTTGCTAATAAAGGCATCTACCTTCACAATGCACAAAACATTGAAGTAATCGATAACCTTGTATTCGATGCGGGCTATTTGGTTTTTCTAGCTGACGATGACTTGGGTGAACCACTGGAAAACATAAGAATTTCAAATAATACGCTAATTAAAAAGGAACCGCACCAAATCGCCATGGGAATCCGGTCTGGAACTCCTGAATTTGAAACCATCGGCTATACTGACCAAAATCAATACCTGGATCTCAGCGGCACTGGCATTTCCTTCCACTTGCACAATACGGAGTCAAATGAGGAACGTTACTTTGATTCAGAAAATTGGAAAAAGGTCTCCGGTTGGGAACAAAACGCTCCTAATCAGGATTTAAGACCCCAATTAGAAAAATTTGTAACCAATCGCGATCACCTGCCCGGGAAAACCCTGTCAGTAGCTACTGACAGGGAGCGTATTAGTTGTACTAGGGGTTGTGGCCTTAGTTGGGAAAAGGATGGTAGCTTCTCCGTGACAGGAACTGCGGAGAAATCGGAAGTGAAAGTGAATCTTTCCGGAATGGAAAATAGTGCGTCCTATGCGCTGTCCTTGTCCATTACGAACTCGGAAAATTCGGCGGTAGAAATCTACCTGAGACAAAATGGTCCCGCCTACCGAAAATTAAGTGCCAGTAAGGTACTTATACCAGATAGGATCGTGCGTGATTTTTACCTGGTTTTTGATAGTCCGGATGCGCAGGCAGTTCCCGCATTAATGCTGACCTTTTACCAGGGAAATGAAACCACCCGAATAACCGAATTTTTAATCTCATCTGTGGACCCCGTTCAGAAACTACCAGAGCAGAAAAATTACAAATTACTGACCAACCCCAAAAACAGTGCGGAAGTAATCGCAATAGAGGCTGACTGGCAAGACCTTTCAGGCAAATCTCATACGAATCAACTGACGCTCGCCCCCTTTCAGAGTCTATTTTTAATCCGAAAATAGAACAAGCTACAACTAGTATACGTCCTTAATTCCTGAACTGAGATCCCATACTAATTCCGACCGGTTAGAACTTTTCTGCCCTTCAATCGACGCACAAAATATAATTTGGAGTTTTTTTTTACCCCTCGCCATTTTCACAAATGGTCTTTCCAGACCGTTCTAAGCGTAGATTAAGGTAATCCATTTCGTTTTTAATGAAATTAGTATAATACAATCCACCCCGAGGCCGCCTAATCGTATTCGGATTCAACTTTTTTTAAGGAATCTGGCTCTCATAATGCTTCAAAAATCCTCCCGTCGCCCCGATTCAACAGAAAATCCAGCATTGAAGACCGCCTAAAAATTTTTCACCAAACAAATTTTCGTCCCCTGCCTTTAGCCCTTTCAGTTAGAAAATGCGGTCAGAGCAGCAACTTCTGAAACTCACCGAAAAAAAATGTCTTTTTTTTTAAAATTTTTTACCGGTGCCTTTTTAAGGACTATCGGCAATAAAAATAATTCCAAAAACAATATTGAAATCACATACAGAAATTATCCTATTCCCCTCCCATTACGCCAAATGTATCCTCAGTTATAAAATTTGGTTTTAAATATTTTATATCATTAATTAACAAAAACAGAGGAATATTTAGAATATCATTTTGATATATATAAAATTCAAAAAATTTAATTTCAATAGTCAAAATACTGTTTTAGGAATTTATAATTCAGAAAAGATAGAACAAAATGAATATTCCTTCAAAAAATATCAAGAAGAATAAAAACGGAACAAGTGTCATAAATATAATTTCTGAACTCATGAAAACACGTGTATTTTTAATCGCAATCTTCACTTTTCTGGTGGTCTCAGCATCTTTTGCTACCGATTACCATATTTCCAAAGAAAAGGGAGACGATTCCAGAAGTTTTTCTCAAGCTCAAAACCCTGAGACTCCCTGGAAATCAATCGCAAAACTGAACGCAGTATTTTCTTCCCTTCAACCTGGGGACAAAGTACTCTTCAGAAGAGGAGAGACTTATTTCGGTACCATTGTTATGAGTAATTCCGGTACTTCAAGTAATCCCATCACCATCGGTGACTATGGAAGCGGAGCAAACCCCGTGATCACCGGTTTAGTAGATCTTACCTCTTGGAAATCCATAGGTAATGGTATATATGAGGCCAGTCATTCTCAATTAGAATCCAGGCCTACCACTTTGGTGGTTTTCAATGATAAGGACAGAGAAATGGGTCGGTTTCCCAATTCGGATAGTGACAATAAAGGGTACTTAACTTATGAATCTACCTCATGGAATTCCATTACCGACAAGGAACTGAGTTCCTGGCCTAACTGGACGGGTGCTGAAGTTGTGATCCGAAAAATCTATTGGATCCTGGACCGTCACAAAATTACTTCTCACTCCGGCAATACCATAAAGTACGCCTCAAACAGCGAAACAAGCTACCAGCCTAAGGCTGAATTTGGGTATTTTATCCAAAACCACATCAAAACATTGGATCAACTTGGAGAGTGGTACTACGATATCCAAAACGCTAATCTGAAGGTATTCTTTGGAAACGAATCGCCATCCAGGCATTCGGTAAAAATAGCTGCGCTTGAAAATCTACTAACACAGGTAAAACGGGTAGATCATGTGGTGGTCGAAAACCTACACTTTAAAGGGGCCAATGCCAATGCCATTCACCTCACAACAGGTACTAATGTGACGATCAAAAATTCCAAAGTGGAAATGGTTGGGGAAAATGGCATTTATGGCGAAGGAAATTACAAGCTACGCCTGGAAGGAAACGAGGTTATTGATATTCATAATTCCGGTATTGAATTGAAATCCTGTGACGATGCCGTCATCCGAAATAACCGAATCAACAACATCCAGTTATTTCCCGGCATGGGAAAGTCAGGGGATGGAAATGGATTTGGCATTTTCTCTCCTAACGACAACAACTTGATTGAAGGCAACAGGATCGTCAACTCGGGCTATGTTGGAATCCGCTTTGGAGGAAACAATAGTGTGGTGAAGAACAATTTCATCAATCATTTTAACAAGACCAAAAATGACGGTGGCGGA
This sequence comes from Cyclobacterium salsum, assembly GCF_010119245.1. Classification (GTDB taxonomy): domain Bacteria; phylum Bacteroidota; class Bacteroidia; order Cytophagales; family Cyclobacteriaceae; genus Cyclobacterium; species Cyclobacterium salsum. The sequence continues at coordinate 219,207 of NZ_WNKG01000006.1, read as the reverse complement.
ATCTATGTTTACACTGGCAACAGCAATGAGACGTATTACAATCGAAAAGTCATCGGAAACATCATCCTGAATGGACATGGCGTGGTGGAAGGAACTAATATCCGATCTGCATTAGCCAAACCTCAGTCCGAGGGCATCTACCTGGATGACAATACCAGTGGCGTAGAAGTAGCCTACAATACCATTGCTAATATTTCCAGCAAAGGCATCTACCTGCATAATGCCAGACAAAATCACATTCACCACAATACCATCTACAATAGCACCTACCAATTATTTTTTAGAAACGACTATATGGGTGCGGATATTCGCAACAACACCATTGAAAACAACCTGTTTTTCTCTCAAAATGGAGAGCAGAATAATCTAAACCTGAGCTCCGTGAAAAATGACCTTGGACAAATGGGGTCTTTTTACAATAATGTGTACGCAAGTCCGATGACCGATAATTACCGGATCATCAACAAGTACAACATGGGAACTAGTTATGAGGTAACCAAATTATTGGATCTGGATGGTTGGAAAAGCTTATACGGTAAAGATGCCGGTTCCAAAATTCACCCCGTGTCCATCCCCTCCTACGAAGTAAATGGCGTAATCGGCGAAAACAAATACGATAACGAGGGATTTGACAAGGATGCCGATTACGTTACCGTAAAAAATGGACAAACTTCATGGGTTAGTAATTCCAAATTGGATGGTGGAGCCTTACGTGTAACCGGATCCGGAACTTTTGAAATGAATGTGAGTGTCGGAAAAGTGGTAGAAGGAACTAATTACTTGATTCGTTTTAGCGGAATCGGAAACAAGGATTTTGCAGGCAAAGCTTATTTAAGAGAGAAATTTTCTCCCTGGAGAACAATCAGTGCCGTTAATACCGTGGAATTTTCAACCGAAAGAAACGAATTCGAGATCCTACTGAGTCCGGTAGTAACTTCAAGCGAAACGGTTCTGATGTTCAAATTCGAAAATGTGGGATACGCCGATTTTCAAATGGACAACCTGAGCGTTTACGAGGCTGATCTGAAAGTGACCAACCCTGATGACAAAATATTTTTTGCATACAACGAAGGGTATTCTAAAAAATCGGTCAGTCTATCCGGGGAATATGTTGACATGAATAACAAAAGCTATTCCGGAAGTATCGAGCTGGAGCCATTTCGCTCCATAATATTAATCAAAACGTCAGAGGAAACAATTGCTCAACCTGAACCCATTCAAGTGGCCAGAGTAATCATTCCTGAGTATGGTTCCGGCATGATCGAGGGAGATGATCTTCCCATTACGTTAACTGTAGACCAAGGAAGGGAATTAGAAGTAGAAAAAGTTAACTATTACTTTTGTGAAACATTAATCTCAGAAGAAACAGAGAGCCCCTTAGCTTGTACCTGGGAAAATGTTCCTTTTGGTTCCCACTTTATTTACGCTGAGGCAGTAGATGTTTACGGAAGAACGGTTTTCTCAGACAGTGTCGCCATCGAGGTCAAGAAGGAAAACGTCATGCCCATCATCACCCTGACCCAACCTCTTGAAAATACGGAAATCAACACTGGGGAAAGCATGGTGGTGTCTGGTTCAGCGATAGATCTGGACGGAGAAGTCGCGCGGGTTGACCTTTTGGTGAACGGAAATTCCTTCGCATCCTCCACGGATTCTCCTTTCGAATTTACCTGGACTTCTGTTCAGGAAGGGGCTTTTACACTGGCTTTACAGGCAGTAGATAATGAAAATGGTAAGGGATTGTCGGATGAAGTGGTGGTGACGGTTTCAGCCAAAGAGGTTATAACCGAACCTACTCCTACAGAGGAAGAAACTGCCGAGAACCCCATCAGCGACCTGGAGCCAGCGTTTAGCCTATTCGTAAATCTGGGTACTCAAAAGGAAATAGTATACGGAGGAACTGACTTTGAAGGTGAGCAGGCAGTAACCAGCCACATTTCCGGAAAAACATACACCTATTCCAACACCAAGTTCCAGGAGCCTTTGTTCCAGACTGAAAGAAATGGAGAGGAGTTCGCTCTTGAAATACCAGTCCCAAATGGAACCTATACCGTCAAAACGTTCCATAATGAGTTGTACTTCGGACAGGCAGGCCCCTCTTCCGCAATAGGAAGGAGAGTTTTTGACATACTTCTTGAAGATAAAATGGTCAAAGAAAACCTCGATTTATTTGTTGAAAACAACAACAAACCACTTGTCCTGACTTTTGAGTCCATTGAGGTGACTGATGGCAACCTAAAATTAGGAATGAGTGCTTCTACCAACCGGGCAAGTATCAGTGGTTTGGCCATCTTTTCAGAGAGCAATTCCTCGGTATCGACACCGACCGAATCTGTAGTGCTCGAACCTTTTATGCGGTTAAAAACCGGACACTACAGAAACGTACAGTATGAGGGAGAAGAATTCATAGCCGACTATAACCTGGGCTACTTTAGTGCCTCCTCTACCTATACCAATACGGATGCAAGCTCGGAGCCATTGTTCCAAAAAGAACGGAATGGTGAGGTATTGAATTATAGTATCCCGGTCCCTAACGGAAGCTATACCATCAAAACCTACCACAACGAGTTGAATCATAATCATAGAGGGGCTAAAGCGAAAGCAGGAAACAGAGTCTTTGACATTTTTCTGGAAGACAATTTGGCGAAAGATGATTTTGATATATTCGTTGAAAATAACAACGAGCCTACCATCCTGACTTTTGAAAAGGTACTTGTTAAGGATGGGGTGCTAAATCTGGGTATGGTGGCGAGTGCCAACAGGGCATCCATTTCTGCACTGGCTATTTTTAAGGAAAATAGCGTGACGGTGGAGAAAACCGGAACAGACCACGTGTTCTTTTTGAATACCGGAGGAACGACTGACGAAACGATTAATGGCAACCTCTTTATTGCTGAGGAAAACACAGAAGCCTATTACAATCAGCAGTCTTATCGTTTTGAAAACAGCAACGCATCAGCAACGAAGCTTTTCCAAACAGAACGAAATGCTGAAAACCTGAATTATGCCATACCCGTTCCCAATGGTACGTATACCGTACTTACCATGCATAACGAATTGTGGTTTGGACATGGAGGTCCTTACGCAACGGCCGGAAGAAGGGTGTTTGACCTGGCTTTGGAAGGTGAAATGGTAAAAGAAGGCTTCGATATCTACGTAGAAAACAGAAATGCCCCCACCTTACTGGCCTTTGAAAACATCACGGTGACGGATGGTATTCTGAATTTGGCGTTAACCGCAAAAGAAAACAGGGCCAGTATCTCAGGGATTGCCATCATCGGCGACGGAGCCAAAAACGCCATCGATGGAAGTAACCTCCGCGGCTACAGAGAAATGTTTAGCAGAGGGTATAAAGAAATGTTTGGTCGAGGGTATAAAGAAATGGACCTTTTTCTGGAAAATGCCGAACAAAATGAGATGAAGATTTTCCCTAACCCTGCTAAAGACAAAGCCTCCTTGGTTTTAGGGCAAGAAATTGGCCAGGGAAGGGTTCTTATTCACAACATGAATGGTCAATTAGTTGGCCAGTTCGAACTGGATTGGATCAGAACTTCAGGCGATCAGTATACCATCCCATTGGACAACCTGTCTCAGGGCATGTACCTGATTAGCGTAAGCAACGATCAAACCATCCTCAGTAAACAAAGGCTGATCGTAAATCCTTAAGTTGGAAAAAGTGATTGGTCTTTTAATCCCCTGGATCAAAAATCCAGGGGATTTTTTTATTTTACGGTAATGCTAAATTGGACAGCGGCAGGTACAAAAATTATTGCAAATAAAAAGAGCGAAGCTTGCTGAAAAAATTACCAGCCGGTTAAAATACAGGCAGTTTTTGGATCTCTCAAAAAGGTAATGATTTTATCGTCAATCAAGTGAAGGGGGCCATTATCAAGCTTAGGAATTAGCCTTCTTTCTATAGAGAACCGTTTTAAAGAGACTCGCCATTTGTTGAGCGAAATAATCAATATTATATTTTTCAATGTGTAGGTTTTTGGCCGTTTTTCCCATTTGGGACAGATCCGTTTCAGGGCTAATCATCTGCTTCAGTTTCGACTCCCAACCCAAACTGGTGTTTTCTTTCACCCATAGCCCTATTTTCTCTTCTTCCAGGTCTATGTCAAGAAAGGAATGATGAGTCATCAACACCGGCTTCCCTACGGCTAGGGCATCTAACAACACCGTCAATCCGTAGGTATTTCCTTTGTTTTTTATTTCTTCTTTTAGAGGAATGATGATAAATTCAGCGTTTGCATACGCTTGTAAAAGTTGATCATAAGGTACCCAGGTAGTATCGACAATTACGTTTGGCGGTAAGCGATCGGCATTTGGAATGGTGTTGGGCGTACAATAGATTTTCAAACATAGGGGAATATTTTCAAAGGCCTTGATCAACATATCGTAATCGCGATCTGCTGTGCCCGCACAGACCGCGTAAGGTACATAGTCCGACGTTTTCAATTCTTTCACGTTTTCGTAAAAGGAAAGGTCTGCTCCCCAGCGAACCGGAAAGCACCTATCCTGCATTTCCTCAGAAGTAAACTCCAGGTCCCTTCCGGTTTTTTCCATGAGCTTCGTGGAAAAAAAGGCGAAGGCATCAAACTGCCTGAGACGTTTTATGCCAAATTTATTGAGAAACGCTCCCGTTTTCTTGTAATAAATAAAATTCTGGTGGGCCAGTCCCACCATGGGGGTTTTTACAATTCCAATCATTTTTAGCATGGCCAACAGCCTACTGGTAGACAGGGGGTAGGGCATGTAAATCAGATCATAACGACGGAGCATAAACAAAGCCCTAACCTGTTGGTCCAAAAAAGGTATTTTGATTACCTTACCAATCATATCCAGCCACTTGTATTTTTGGTTTACATGGATGTCTACTTGAAAGTCACCCGATTTTTCGAGTTCAATTTTCCCCATTAGGTAATGGCTGGGATTTATTCCGTTTAAAAAATTTTGGTGGATCTTTTCGAAGGAGTAAGAGTTTATTAAAAGTACTTTAATTTTATTATTCATAATAAAAATAGATTTCTAATACGCTTCCAGTTTTTCAATGTTATTCATAATGTAGTTTGCCGTTGCCTTTTCGGAACACTTTTCCACCCACCACTGCCGGGTTTGCTGATGAATAGCTTCCAATTGGCGTTCATCCTGAAGAAGCTCTTTGGTAATTCTCAAGCCGGTTTCCCAATTTTCGATTTGAATAATAGGCGATTCCTGATAAAAAGGAGTCGGGGGCAGCGGTTCGGAAATAATGATACAGCCAGCTCTCATGGCTTCAAAATGCCGGAAACACTCTGTCATAAAATACCCTTTGGGGCATAAGACAATTTTGGAATCAGCCAACACCTGACCGTATTTTTCAGGAGAAAATCCTGCCTTAAATCCACTATTAAAAATAATAATGGAATCACTGAAAAATTTGCTGAAATCACTTTTCAGCTTGATCAAAAATTTACGGTAATATTCATGGGTAAGCCATTTTTCCGGAGGCAACAAAAATCCCAAACTGGAAAAGGTACGATAAAAATTTATCCGATTCATGTTGAGATTTCCCCTGAAAAAGACATTGTATTTTCTTTCTTTTATTTTCTTATCCGGGAATTCAGGAACACTATTAACGTACCCTAGAGCGAGGGGGAAAACATTACGCGCCTGAAACCGGGTGCCTATGTAGGCCTTAAAAATAGCAAAATACTTGTCGGCGTAAAAACTTGGATCCAAGCCTCCTTCGTCCGAAAAATAAAGCAATATTTTCTTCTTATCAGAGGCTAAATTAGCACTTGGGGGCATACTATCCTTTTTGGAGCCCGGGTTTTTTTTATTTACTCTATGATTGGAGTAGATAAAAAATTCGAATTCCGTGAATCGCTTACCCAAAGCGTCTTTTAATTCTCCAATTATTCTTTCTATAAACAATGATTCATTCAGTTGTTCAAACTTATAATCGGATTTCTCCTCGTAAAAAACGTTTGTCAGTCCAAACAATCTCATAAATTTCCTTTTAAAACTAGTACACCAATATAGGTAATAAAGAAATCAAGGTTATTTCCAGCCAATTTTGTAAGTATCGCAAATCCTCATAACTGCCTTCTCTAACTTATCTGCGAATAGTTCAGAATTGAATTTTTCGCCATAAACCCTCAGTGCCTGCTTGCCCATCTTTTGGGAAATCTCCGTGTCTTTTGCCAGTATATTCACAGCGGCTACCCAACCATCTACATCACCCTTGTCAACAGTAATGCCAAACCCTTCTTTTTCGGCATCTAAATTAATGGAAGGATTTTTAGTTATTATGGTTGGTTTTCCCAGGGCAACCACATCCTGTAGGCTGGTCATTCCCTGGCAGCCTTCCAGCCGCTCCGGGTATTTGAGCGGAATAAGAATAGCTCGCGAATCTTTGTAGTAATTCAACAATTCAAAATAAGGAATAAATTCCGAATTAATGCTCACGTTAGGCGGAATATCCGCCGTATTGGGGAGGCTCTTGGGGGTGCAAAATATTTTTAACGGGTAATCCAGTTTACGAAAAGCCTCAATCAATGTCTCGTAATCCCGGGCCGTATGACCTGCACTGATAAAATAACCCGTTTGAGGCTGTTCGTGGTTATTAATTTTCCCATAAAATTCGGTGTCAGGACCCCATTGAGCAGCATCTATCTTTTTTAGGTTTTCAGGATCCGATATTTTCAAGGTCCTTAAGGTATTTTCCATCAGTTTTTCGCTCAAGAACAGGATACCATCGTACCGAAGCAATATTTTTTTTGTCACCCATCTTACCAAAGAGTAAGGCGAATTCATCCCTAAAAAGGGTTGGTGCACGGTTATCAAAATTGGCTTTCGATAAAGTCCCAAAAATTTCAGGAGTATAAGGAACTTTGTGTTGGACAGGGAATAAGGAGCATACAGAATATCGTAGTCTGCCGCATGCGCCAAGAGCCGTACCTGCTGGTCCAAATGCTTAACACCGATAAAATTTCCCAGTTTATTGAGAATAGGATATTTCTCATGGGTAAAAATAGAAACTGCCACAGACCCCCTTCTTTCGAGCTCCACCTTTCCCCAAACATGATGGCTGCCACTAGTCCCCTTTTTCCACAGATCGTAAGCATTCTCCATGGAATAATTGTTTACCAGCATCAATCTTGGTTTCATTCTATTGTTAAATAAAAAAAATTGCTCCCAAGACATGCTAGCTAGATTTTCGATTAAGTTTCATTCTCTCTTGAAATAGTAACTTTACAAAGGCAATATTGGTTGTTAAATATCTTTTCCACATTCTTCCAGGTTCCTGCATGGTTCTGTAAAACCATTCCAGGCAGATTTCCTGCATCCAGAGTGGTGCTCTTTTTATCTTTCCTGATACTACATCAAAACTTCCCCCCACTCCCATTATAAAGGGTACTTTCATCTCATTTTTGTACTTATTCAGGAAAATTTCTTTTTTAGGAGAACTTATGGCCACAAATAACATATCGGCATGAGAATCTCTTATCTGCCGGGCGATTTCGAGCTCTTCGTCCTTCCCGAAATACCCATTTCTGAAGCCGGCAATTATGTTTTCACCATACTTCTCCTTGTAAATAGCAACTACCTTCGCAACTACCTCTTCCTTGGCTCCCAGAAAAAACACCTTGTATTTTTTCTTATGTGCCAGGGCAACCAGGTTTTCCATGAGGTCGATTCCCGCTACCCTTTCAGGCAAGTATTGATTCAAGAATCTCGCTGCCCAAACGATGGACTGACCATCCGCATTAATAATGTCGCAGTCCACAATCGAATCCCTTAATTCGGGATCCTTCTGAGCATTTACCAATTTGGCAGCATTCACTACCACATGGTGTAAACTTTCTTTCTTCTGAATGCTCTGATCAATCAGTTCAACCGTCTGATCCATAGTAAGGGAGTCGACAGGTACATTACAAATTTGAATTCTTTTTACATTTTCCATAGGTATAACTTAGTGGTTTTTTTAATTGCTGTTTCGTGTACCAAAAAATATTCCATTCTTTTCAGGGGTACCCATGTATTAGTGCCCTGAATTTTCATCTCCTTTTGACAGGTGCTCCCGATACAAGGCGGGTTCGTTTCTGAACAACACCGTAAACGAAAGAAACATCCATGCCTGTGCCCATCGCATATAGGGAATTCTCGACGTAAAATACTTATTTATTTGGTAAAAAAAGTATCCTTTTGGCGACTGCATGTTCTTAATCGTCCATCCCATCACTTTTTCTGCCATGTCTTTGTTTTCTTGAAACACCCCCAACTTATCCAAAGTGATGACTAACTGCGTCGGAGCGTGGATATCTACCGGATAAATACTGTTGTTGTAATATTTAGCGATTCCCTCTTCCGTAAAAAAAGTTTCCAGATAATATCCAAGCCCTTTTTTTAAGTATGCATCAAATTCATGATCTCCCGTATACCTGGCAAAATCCGACAAACATTCCAGATTATACCCAGTATGAAAATTATCTATCCACTGGTGAAAGGGCAGGGTACCGTAACTCCAGGCTCCGTTTTCCTGCTGATAATCACAGGCGAAGATAACCGCTTTTCTCGCTTCCTGATAAAGGTTCTCCTCCTTTGTATACCCATAAACCCGACTTAACAACCTGGCTCCCAATAAGGAAGCGTTGAAAACCACACTCTTATCTAAAGGAGAGTACGAAAAGGAAAAAGTCCCCTTCTCATCATAAGTCCTGTAAAGATCTTTTAAAACAAAATCGCAGGCACTTCTGGCCGCATCAAAATAGGCTTGCTTTTTAGTAAGCTCATAGGCATCTAGCAATGAGCAGGTAACGAAGGTAGTAGCCACTACCGTTGGCGTGTATTTTGGCTGAAAGAAAGCCCTGGCTTGCCAATCAAAATTATACCCCCAGCAACTACCACTCCAGCCCTTACTTTGGGTTTCCAAAATTTTATCTCCAAAAAAATGTATCTTTTCCAACCACTCTCTTTTGGGCTCGATCGAATACAAATTACAATAGGAGGAAAGAAAAAGTCCCAGGGCCTTGGGATTATATTCCTTGGGCACGCCTACCAACGATCTGAGGTTTAGTGGTGCCCGCTTGAAAAATTGGGTCCAGGCAAGTTTTACGATCCTGGACTTGGAAAGGACTGGTATTTTCTGAAATAACCGACTATTCAGGCTATCATAGGGGTCGTATCCTTTAAACGCTTCTTTCTCACAGAAAGCCTCCAATTTTGAAAAAGAATTATAGAACCGCATAGATTCAGTAGACGATATCTTAGCTGATGCCATTTGTCACGCTGTTTTTTTGGTTTTCAATTCATTTTTTATCCTGGAGACGGCCTCCTTTAAGGTGAGAAAAGACAACCTCCCCTTATTGGCCCGAAGAAAGGCTTCAAAGGTTTCGGAATGAATAAATTCTTTAGAGTGTCCAATCAATACAAAGGGATGAAAGTCGTAAGAACCCTTTGCGGCAATGCCTCTGGCATCTTTCAAGTACCTCTGTAATTTGCCTTTGGAGAAAAGACAAAAATCCCAGGTAAGGTGCTCTTTCTCAAGGAAAAATTTGATCTTCCCCAAAACAGAACTTCTTCCCTCTACCTTATCTTTAATCTTATCCAGGTTCGAGCGTTTGTTTTTCAGAGCGATCCGGATCCGTTGGCTATCGTATTTTCTAAATCTTGTCATTGATTGAGAGAAAATCGGTATTTCAATCAGTCCCTCCTCCCCGTCTTCGGGCTTTTCAACCGAAGTTTTCACCATCCAGTAAGGCCTTTCCCGACTCAGGTGACTGAAATCATACCGGTAATATTCGTTGTCAATAAATGCTCCCGGAATGACTGAAGAGTCTGCCACAAACCCTAATTTACGTAATACCTTGACGATCTCCTCCGATGGCGTAATACTAAAGCCTCCCGCCCTGAATATCGTACACTCGTAAGCGGGATCTACTTGCTGAATCAGTTCTTCAATGCCCTTTTTCCCTTTGACCAACAAATCTTCCAGACTAATTGGGAAATTTTCATCCGGCGTTAATGGAACCCGGGTGAGCTTCCAGTACCGATTATCCGGGTACCACTTTCCATTTTTAAAGCTTGCATTTACCCAATGGGGGTGTATGTGCAACTGTATATCATGGCCTTCCAAATACGCTTGCTTCAGCTGATCTTCAATGGCCTTAACGGGATTATTTTTATATCCCATTGCATTACCCGAATGCCATTCTTCTTTCATGCGCAAGTACTCCATTACTTCAAAAAAGATAGTGGTCTTGATCCCATGATGCTTACAAACTTTCAAATATTCATGGGTAGGCTCAATCATGGTATCGAATACACTTCCCGAACCATCGCCATATAATTCATAATCTAGTGTAAGAATCAAAGGGGAAAGGGTATGCTCGTTGTTTTTCATCTTAAAAATCATCTTTAATGTAACCCATAAGCTGGGTGGCTCTTGAATGCCAGGAATTTCTGGAGGCGATCGCTATGCGTTCCCTGACCAGACTGTCTGTATTCTCGTTGTATGCCTGCGCGATCTGGTTTACAAATTCTTGATCATCATTCGCTTTATAAACCGTCCCGGAAGGAAATTCCCAATGCCTCACATTTGGCAAATTGGTTATAACTGCCGGAAGGCCGCTTGCCAGATATTGCCACATTTTGTTCGGCGTTCTTCCGCTGTTGGGATCTTCCAGGTAGTAAGGCGCAATCGCCACATCCATTCGCTCCAACTCTCGACCCAATGGATCTCCGGTCATGACCCCATGTGAAATAACTTTTTCCGAAGGCCGTAGGTAATCCAGAAAATCATCAGCTATGGGACCAATCAGGTGAAGTTCGACATTTTCAATCTTCAAAATGGCGTTCATCAAATCCACCGGTGTCTTTTTCTTATCAATAAAACCAAGCAATACCACTTTCAACCTACCATCGGGTTTTCGTTTACGGATTTCATCGGCTTTACTTTTGGAAAAATCAGGTGCCCCTAAAGGAAGTTCATACGATTTCGGATTTACCAGTCGGAAATCATCCACCAGTTTCTTTGCCGTTGCAATCGTGAAAGTAGCCGTCTTCAACAATCTGTCCTGCGTAAAACGGGTATATGCTTTTACCGCTGCGGGTACCTGCACATTGTTAATATAATCATCACTGGCAAAGTAGATGAATTTCTTAAAATAGCTCCCTATCAGATGTGCCCCAAAATCGGAACAAATCAAAATCACCTCCCGCCCTTCGAAGTGCTTTCTCAGTTTCGGGAACAACCACATCTGGTATCCTTCGTTCACAAACGGCATGCGGTACCTGATCCTACGGCTTACCGGAAAGGATGGCAAAATCAGGTCAAAGTTATCGTTCAACCTTTTAATGGTTAATCCCGGTTTTCCTTTCAAATTTGAGGAGACAAAAGTCACCTTGTGATTTTCTGAAAGAGCCTGTGCCAATTGATGCCTCGACCGGGGCGGGCTATCCCAAACGGTATTGGTATAGATTACAAATTCCATTTTCTTCTACTACTGTTTTTTTTGGGAATAAACTGTTCGCGACATGCCTTCTTTCAACCATTTTTTGACGTGAAAATAAACCGCCTCATTACTGACGGTATAAAACACGGCTCCCTTTCTTTCTACCGAAATATAGTCCGAACAGCCCGTTTCTTTTAAAAATCCACAGGAGGATATGATCGAATTTACCTTATCCGGTTGGTGTAAATAAGTCGCTACTTCCATCATCTTGCCGTAGTAGTTCATCTTTCCTACGAATCGCTTATCCGAATAAATTTCCAATTTATCCTTCAGAAACAAATCTTCACAGGAATGAAAAAAAGAATTGATCTCTACGCCCAAACCCAGGGTTTTGCTTCCTGGCAATTGCCTGGTTTTGTAATAGGGACTCTTTTCATCATACGGATATTCCGAAAGGTGGTGCTCCTCAATCAACCAGTCCCTGTCCTTTCCCCAGGCACTTAAAGCTTTCACGGGATGTGGACTGAGCAGGACACCGTCGGATTCCTTAAAAACCTGAGTCAATACCCCCATATAAGATCGGGAGGTATGTACGTCGAACACATTATCCTCCTGAATCCAGTAATAGGCATGACCGGTAGGATAAAAGGGCATTAACAAATTGCCCGAATTCCCTACCAATTTTTTCAATAACTCAACGGTATCCTGCGGGGAGAAAGCAGCATTCATATTTCCAAAACTAGAATGGACAATGAGGGTATCTCCTTCCTTAACACCTAAACCCTCCGTTAAAATGCGCTCAAATTCCTCCAGCTCCAATGGAGCCCGCTCTTCCCTGGAAAGGGTGAAACTTCTCCTATACCTTCTCCTGGCCTTTCGAAAAAAATTTTTTAATTCGAGAGGGGTCAAATACTTAATGTATTTTAACGCCTTGTCTAGTATTTTTCCCACGATAAAGTAAGACTATGATGAATGCCCCTAACCGATTTAAGCCATTACCTCCTCAAGCGCTATGTTCTGTGGTAAACCCGTAGAAAGGCTATCCAGAATTTTGAACGTTGTCAAGGTAGTCAGGCAAATTGACTCAAACGAAATGGGGCTTCCTTTTCCTTCTTTTACCTGATCCAGAAAACGGTACACTTCCTCTTTATGTCCTTTTCCTGCGGACTTCAATTTGACCTGTTTGTTGTCTTTATGGATACTGCCACTTCTAAAGTCGTGAATAATACCAATTTTACCTCCTCCGAAAACTTCAATGTTTTCCTTCGGAAGCGATTTGTCACCATTCGCGAGGTAGGTTAAATTTCCCACCGAACCATTGCTAAATTTAATACTTATGGCCAGGTTGTCGGCAGAAGTCAATTTATCATTATTTGTATTGATCGCTTCTGCATATACTTTTACAGGAACAGCATCTGTGAAATATTGCATCAGGTCAATAAAATGACACACCTCACCAATTATTCGACCTCCTCCAATCTCAGGTATCTGTGACCAGTGGTCCTTGGGAATAAAGCCAGCATTTACCCGGATGGTTACTACCAGAGGTTCTCCAAGGTTTGTAAATTCCTTTTTTATCTCTTCTGCCACTGGGGCAAACCGGCGGTTGAAGCCGACCATGAGCGACTTATCCGAGCTCTTCTGGGTATGTACGACCTCCTTAAGCTGCTCCATATTCATGGCAAGCGGTTTTTCCACAAATACGTTTTTGCCTGCTTTCAAACCATCAATGACAAAAGAAGCATGAGAAACGTGTGGCGTGGCGATAAATAAGGTGTTGATTTGCCCATTTTCCAAAACATCTTTGGTATTAGAGGAGCAAAAGTTAAACTTAAACTTATCCAACACGCTTTTCGAGGTAATTCCTTTGGAGGTTACCACACCATCCAGGGAAGCCCCCCAGGATTTTGCATTTGGTATCAAATAACTTTGCGCAAAACTGCCTGCCCCGATAAACCCTGTATTGATGGCATTTATGGGCCCCTGATTTACTTCGGTTTTCGACTGAAGTTTATTTACTGAGCTTTTGTACTTAAGCAAGATTCCAATATGGGGTTCTTTTACTTTACCCATGACAATATCGTAGGCCTTTTCTGCCTCATCGATGTCAAACAAATGAGTAATAAGCGGTTTGATGTCAATGGCTCTTTCGGCGATTAAATCAAGAAATGCCTCCATATTTCGCTGTTCCGTCCAGCGCACGTAGGCATAGGGATAATCCTTACCTAACTCTTCGTAGTCCACGTCATACCTACCAGGTCCGTAAGAGCAGGAGATCTTCAGCTCAAGCTCATTTTTATAAAAGAAGGGTTCCCTGGGAATATCCATTTTTACCGCTCCCACTACGATGATTTTTCCTTTTTTACGGGCAATTTCCGTGGATAGTACAATCGGATCGTTGGTTGGAGTAGCAGCCGTAATGATGATTGAATCGAAGCCCCTGCCATTGGTGAAATTTTCACAAGCGGCAATCAAGTTAGAATCGTTTCGGTTAATAGCCTGGTTGGCACCGGATTTTTTTGCCAGTTCTATCAATTGCTCGGACATATCAATCCCAAAAACACCGCAGCCATTGGCTTTCAAAAGCTGTACGGTAATCTGGCCTAATAAGCCCAAGCCGATCACACACACCTTTTCTCCCAGACGTGGCTCAGCCTGTCTTACTCCCTGCAATGCAATAGAACCCAATGTGGTAAAAGCAGCCTCGTCCGAGCTTACGGATTCCGGGATTTTCACCACCAAATTTTGAGGTACAGAAATCACCTCCGAATGAGAAGCATAGTCCGCACCCGCGCAGGCAACCCGATCCCCCGGCTTAAATACCCCATTGCTGTCCATGGATGCGATGACCTTGCCCGAGGTACTATAGCCCAGTGCCTTTAACGAATCCAGTTTGGTCCTTACCTTACTAATGGTAGCAGACAATCCTTCTTTTTGTATATTTTGAATAACCTGAGATACCAAATCCGGCCTTTGTTTTGCCTTTCCGAGTAAATTGGCCTGGGCTACTTTTACGGTACTTCGTTCTGTACCGGCACTAATCAGTGAAAATTCGTTCTCTACCAATACCATGCCCTCTGAAAGTGCGGGGACCGGCACTTCATCCACGTATAGCTGTCCAGTCTTAAAATTTTGAATCACTTGTTTCATTGCCTTAAAAGAATAAATTTAAAATAATACGTTATATGCCTGTAATTGCTTCTATTTTTCTAACAAAGTTCCCCCAGGTATTTTCCTCCATAAAAACTTTTCGATCTGCCTCAATTTCTTTAGCATCGGGGCTATATCCAGCAATCATTCCAGGTAGTTCATCAAATTCCCGGTAAGTTTGCAAAAAAGACCAATGTTTCATATCCCGAAAAGAACCATGGTCTGGTCCGATGACTACTGCCCCCATCCGAATAGCGTCTATCAAAGATCCTGAACTCAGAACGGTTTTAGAATTGTAGGTAAATAAGGTAAACCGGGATTGGGCCACGTAGCCTGCTATTTCTTCCAAACTGAGCAATTCATCCTTAAACACTGCATTATCAGGCAATATAGCAAGAATTTCTTGTTTGTAGTCCTGATTTTTACACCTCCCGACCAAAAGTACTTTAGCAGATTTGAGTTCCTCTGAACTCCTGACAAACCTCAGAAAGCGATCGATCCCTTTATAAGGGAAAATACTTCCCCAAATCAAAAAGTCGTATTCTTTTTCCCCTTCACGGTATCTGCCAAGGCTTTCCGTCACCGGGTGCGGAATAACATACACCTTCTTTTGAAAAGCAGGGTATTCTGATTGAACAAAATCCGCCCCAGCCTGGGAATGGGTAATAATGTAATCCGCATGTACCATCATTCTGTCAATCATGTCCTGGGTAGTCGGATTTTCCCCCTTATGATGCGATCCTTTGTTGTGCAACACCCAAATTATTCTTTTCCCAAACTTTCTCCTAAGCCAGAGAAAAAACCGGAAAAGCAGGGTTTGAACTCCTCCCAGTTTCTTCTCCGGTATCGTTTCGGGCCAGTTGAGAATAAATATTTCTGCTTGAAAGAAAAATAGAAAAAAGTTTAGAATACCCCGGTTGGGATGGGTTGAGTTAACCACCCGGTGATTTTTTGACAAAGCCTCCTGAAAATGCAACATATAGGGATTCGGAGAACCTTTCATTTTATCAATCTTGGGATATAAAAAAATGGCTGCCATGTTTAGGATGGATTTAGGGATATGGCCTTATTAGTAGCCAATGCTGAAAGTTCATTTCTAAACGCCTCTCTTACCTTTAGGGCATCGTGTCTTTGCTCGGCAATTTCAATCGCTTTGGTGGCCACCTTTCTCCTGGTTTCCTGCGAATCAATCAATTCCATCAATGCTGCCTTTAATACCCCCACTTCATTTTTCGTTACCACTTTGGCCCATCTGTAATCTTGTGCATACGTTACCAGTGCGGTATCTTCCGGTGCAAATATAAGAATTGGCGTTCCGGAAATCATGTATTCTGAAGCCTTGGTAGGCATGGAATA
Organism: Cyclobacterium salsum; assembly: GCF_010119245.1. Taxonomy (GTDB): domain Bacteria; phylum Bacteroidota; class Bacteroidia; order Cytophagales; family Cyclobacteriaceae; genus Cyclobacterium; species Cyclobacterium salsum. The sequence goes on along the minus strand of NZ_WNKG01000006.1, from coordinate 203,263 downwards.
TTTTATAAATGCCGTAGCAGAAGGCGTGAAATCATAGGGTAAAAACAATAAGTCTGCGCCGGAAAACCGGTCAGGAAGTTCTTCATAGGGAACAAATCCCCTATGGTGAATGCAAGAATACGCATCCGCCCAAGATGGCTTTTTTCCTACCTGCAAGACTAGTTCCAACGGTTTTTCTCCTGATTTATTCAGATCATCCAGGCATTTAGCCATGGTTTCCAGGGAACTTTGTATCCCCAAGCCCATGCGCCCCGCGTATAAAATTTGTATTTTATCTCCAAAATCATAGGCTTTTCGCTGGCTTTTATTCCAAAAAGACAACTCAATGGGATTGTGGAAAGTAGAAAATTTAAACCCATACCTTTCCTGATAGGCTCTGGCCATTGGCTCGCTTATGCTAAAATGGCGGGCACATCGCGCTAGCATTTCCTTGAATTCGCCCCCGATTTTCTGATGCCAATAATTTCCTAGTATCCCTTCACCAGGTAATACCTCTAACCAATCATCCATCATATGAAAAACCATTGGTTTCTTTAGGTATTCCTGGACAAGCCTGCAAAAAATAACTGCCTCCCTACGCTGGGCCTGGGCATAAATTACATCCGGATTGAATTCATCCAACCATATCCGGAGTTCAGGAGAAAGTTGTAATGTAGATGCCCAGTTCAATACCCCTAACCATTTTAGAAAGGGATTGATATATCCTTTTAACAACTTTTCGCGGAGGGCAGACTTCTTTATCGGCTTTACCTTCTTTTCCTGTTTGCTGATTCTCACCTTTCCGGAAGGGTATTTGCGTTTTAACAGGCTCAGAGGAAATCGCCAGATGTGCTCTTTATGCCCCAACTGATAATAGTGATCGCAGGCATCGAGTTGGGTTTGTTCGGTAATTAAGTTTCCCAAACAAGATACTGCCAGTTTATCCTTTGGCCAGCCTTTGAATAAATTGGACAGCGTGATCCCTCCTCCCGAAATAGAGTTAAAAGGTTGGTTTAATATTAAAACTTTAGGAAAATCCTTCATCTGTAAGCCATTAATAAATAAAAATATACTTCATAAACAACTGAAAAGGCTATGTGGACATGGCTTCTTTAATATTTTCATCCGACATTTTTCTCATGTCCCTGGAATACCCAATGCCCACACAGACCCAAAAAAGCATGTGATTCAAATCCGTATTAAAAACATTTAACGGATACAAAGATAAAATCCACAGAACTATCCATATCCCCGCCACCTTTGATAATAAATTATTGGAAAAGAAAAAAGCCTTAAATGCTGCAGGAATGGCCATCAGCAATATGAGACCCAGGTAAATAACGCCTCCTTTTAAGATAATATTCAAATAATCGGTTTCAATCATGTAACGGTAACCGGAAGTATCATTCATGTCAATATTAGGACACCAATACCGACCATTAATTCCCCTTCCTATTACCCAATCCACCGCTTCAAAATCCCTGGCCATGGCCACTTCCACTCCTGTGCGGGTGTCTTCCAGGCCCCTCTCGTTTAATTCGCCAAAATAGGTATATTTATTTTCCTGGTAGAATTTAGGTCCGTAAACTGCCAAAACGCCAATAAAGAGGACTAATACACCACTCATGACCAGTTTATAGTTGGATTTAAAGTAAAAAATAACCATAAAAATTAACATATGGGTAACAGATAAAGCCATGATGGCCCTCCTTGCCTTATAGGTAGCAATTCCGATAATTGCCAATAGGACCACAAAGGCTATCATATTTCTGTATTTACTATGGTAAATATAGGTGAAGAGTAGAAATGATAACGGAACGCCCAGATCCTTGTAGAATCCTTCGAAGGTGAATTTTTGAGCCACATTTTCTTCGTAATGGGCTATCACCAGATCCATAAACATAAGGTTTAACAAAAGGAATGCTATCCCATAGACTACGATGATATCAAAAATCCGAGAGTAAAACTTTAAATTCTTAGGTATTAACAGTAATAGTGGAAAGAAATACTTGATGAAACTGGAAAAAAACAACCGTTTGGTGAATTCGTAGGTGTATTCGTATCCATGCAATAATATAAAAATGGAATACATCAGATAAATCACCAAGGTGATTCTTAAAAAGTAGTTTTTTACAGCAAACTGCACGGTGCTGCCAGCAGAATAGATGATTCCAAAAATGGCCATCGCCTGGATAAGCTGGATCACCTTAATCATACCGGTGGCATGGGTGGCTGTAAAGGCAGACCCAATACCGTAAACGGCCACGCTGGTCCAGAAAATGAGCATTTTCTTGTCCAGGTCCGCCGTAAACTTCCTATACATCACTATTTGACCGGATGAATCCACGCTATTCTCTTATTTATCAGCTAGTTTAGGAGCTATTTTAATGAATTTTTCTACATCAAAAAACAATTCCTCTACTTTCTTTAAAGTCTTTTCGTCCCCATCCCACCACCTGGATTTGAGCAAACCTTGTATCGTCTGCTCATCAAAGCGATATTTCATGATTTTTATCGGGCAACCAACCGCCACCGCGTAAGGCGGGATATCCTTACTGACTACCGCTCCAGCACCAATCACAGCGCCATCGCCTATTGTCACCCCATCCAGAATGGTTACGTTCGCTCCAATAAACACATCATTCCCGATGGTCACTGGAATGATTTCCTGGACTTTGGTTTCTTTGGAATAGGTAAACCCCGCCTGCCCATTGACCGAATAAAATGCTGGCGAAGTAGAGATCCCGTTAATGGGATGAAGTCCCCATCCTGACACCAAATTGGGCCCAATCGAGCAAAATTTGCCGATGGTGGTATTGTAAATTCGAGCATTTAGTGATACATAGGTCCCTTTACCAATAACGGTATTACTAAGCAGGTGGTATTTGTAGACCCTTGCCTGAGGATCTATTTTACAATTAATGAGGTTACTCCCCAATATTTCCCAATGCACTTTTTCATTTTTGGCAGCTGTCTTAACCAAGAAAAAGAAATTTGAAAAAAAATTCACTATGGGCTTGAAAATGTTCATTCGTTCCAAATATTTTTTGCCGTTTTGTTTAGTAGTTTGTGAGTTTGTATCGAAAAAACAACTCCCATCACTCCGAAAATCAGGGTGCTGGTCATGGTGATACCTACCAGGCCAAACCACTTACCCAAAAGGATCGCCAATGGTATATTCAGCAGGGCAGTTGCAGTCACCATATATAGTTGTAGTTTAATCTTGCCAATCCCATTTAGGAAAAACACGTGCATGGTTTGCCAGATGGCTACAACTACGTAAAGACACATAGCAGCCGATAAAGCAAAGGGAACCTCCACAGAATCTCCTACCCAAATATCATACAAAAATGGGGAAGCAAATAAAATGCCTATCGATGCCAAAATAGCTAAAAACCAGATTTTCCTCATTTTGGCAAGGGTGTTTTTTATCCAATCGTATTCTTCCCTCACATAGGCATCTGTAAATGCACTCCACATGGGGGTCACCACGATCCCAAAACCCATGGTGACGATCGCAAATAATTTAAATGCAATATTGAACGGGGTCACTTCTTCCGGTCCGAAAAGCTGGGTAATGATCACATTATTAGTACTGAATAGCACCAGGGCTCCAATTTGAATGACAAAAAATTTAGCTCCTAAAGACATTAAATCCTTTGCCAGACTAAAATCAATCTTGCTGAAAGAAGGGGCATACTTTTTATACTCATGGGTATAAAACCAAACACTTGAACTGATTAATACCAGAACCGGCGTAAAGCTTAATGCAGCTCCCAAATAAATCAGGTTTCCTTCTGTTGTTTTGGTAAGTACAAATATTACGATCAAAGAAAATAAACTGCCTAGAAAATTAAACAATGAGGCTTTGGCTGGCTCTTGGTTGGCGGTAAGCACAGTGGTAATTAATTTCAGTACAAACTGAAGGCAAAAGAAAGTGAATACAATCAAAGAAACGGATCGAAGTTCGTCCCCTAGCTCAGGAGAGGTATTCAAAATAGAAGCCCAATTCAAGAACGGATTAATGCCTAAAAAAATTAACAATACCGCGCCAATAATTATACTTAAAATGGCATAGGTAGTACTTACGTATTTTTTTGCCAGTTCATACTCGCCCTGAGCGATACTTTCGGCAAATTTATTCCGTAACCCATGACCAAAACCGATGTCGAAAAAACCAAACCAAGCCACCATGGAACTTAGGGTAAGCCAAATCCCGTAGCTGGTTGGGTTGACGTAATTTATCGTCAAAGGTACCAAGATCAGACTAATGGCTATACTCCCTCCCTTTATTACAAAGGAAGCAAGTATGTTCTTTTTAGCTTTTACACTTCGCTTATGCCCTTTATTAATCGCCTTGGTGACCGTTAAATAAAGGGATGAAATTTGACTTCTCATATGAAAAAAATTACCCTATCTCCCTACTAAAAATGGTATCAAACCTTTTTGGCCATCTTTTTATATACTGCACGTTTCTTCTTTTTTATATCCCCTTTTTGGTAATAGTCATAGCCATAGCTCAATTTAGTTTTGGCATCGTTGAGGACAATGACAGGGTTTTTTAGTTTTTTCTCCTTTTTATTTTCATTGATAAAAGTGATCGTATCTGACTTGGTATAGTTATACCGCATAATATAGGTTGTAATGTCAGAAAATTTAGACAAAGAAAAGGCGTCGGCTACCTGACCTACCGGAGCAGAGTCGATGATAATCACGTCGTACATCTCCTGAAGCTTGTCAATGAAGTAACCTACTTTAGGCAAAAGCATCAGTTCGGAGGGGTCATCTGGAAGTGTACCGCAACCAATAAGATCAAGGTTTGCGGGTAATTTTTCGCTTTTTACAATCAGGTCAGAAACAGTCAGCGATTCGTTCTGCAAATAGTCCGAAATACCGGTATCACTGGTCATTCCCAGATACTCCAAAAGTAACGGCTTTCGTAAATCAAATTCAAGGACCACTACCTTTTTATCCGCCAAACTCATGCTAACGCCCAGGTTAAGTGAAAAGAACGTTTTGCCTTCACCACTGGAACTAGATGTCACCAGGATTACTTTTTTATCCTTATTTGGCAACGCAAATTGAAGATTGGTACGTATAAGGCGGAACTGCTCCGCTACCGGTGTCCTGACTCCTTTTGAAATGGCAATCGGCACTTTTTCATCGTGGTGGGATACCTCCCCCAAAATCGAAATATTCGTTTTGGAGGTCACGTCTTTCTTAATTTTAATTTGGGTGTTTAATTGGTAATAAATAAAAACCAAGCCCAAAGGCCCGCCAAACCCAAGAAAAAAAGCAAAGCCCAAAATTAACATTTTATTGGGTTTGGTGGGTTTACTACCCGCCATGGCGGGATCGATTATTCGGGAATTACTTACGGTAGTTGCCGCCAAAGACATGGAGGCCTCCTCCCGCTTTTTTACCAAATACTGGTAATGGTCCTGCTTAATCGCTTGCTGTCGGTTTATTTCTAGTAATTTACGTTCAATCTCTGGCACCTTGCCACTTTGGATTTCTACTTCAGTGGTCCTAGCCAGCAAATTATCTCTAGCGATTTCTACACTCGACTTTATATTTCTAATGTTTTCAAGGATGTTTCTCCGCATGGAACTTAGCTGCTGATTCTTTTCCAAAATCAAGGGGCTGCCGGGCTGAATGGTCCTAAGCATTCGTTCCCTGTCCCGCTGTAGTTGATTAAACTGATTAATGTTGTTCATCAACGTCTGATCTTCTATATTCAAAGAACTAGGCACCGCCTGGTAATTATCCTCCTGGCTCATCAGATTTTCGATAGAGGTTAGCACGTCCAGTTGAATGGAATAATCTGCCAATTGCTCCTTACCTTGATTAAATGTTTCGGCGTATTGAAGGGCATCCGAACTCAATTCGGTGATTTTGTTTTCCTTCTTGTACTCTTCTTCCATCGCCTCGATCTCTCGCAATTCATTAGTAACCGAATCCAATTGTTCATTGATGAAGTCTATGGTGTTTCGAGCCGTTTGGTTTTTATTCAGCATGGCCTCCCGGTTATATGCTTTGATCAAGTTGTTCATAACCAGCATCCCTTTTTGAGGTACCGGATCGGTAAAACTTAATCGCAACACACTGGCCAGCTTATTTACGATCATGACGTCCAGTTTTCCACTATACCTGCCCGGAATTGCGTAAGGATTATTAAAATTGATGATGATGGTGCTGGGGTATTCCATCTCCTGAATACGCTCAATGCTCAACTCACCAAATGGGAAAGCTAATTGCTCTCCAAACTGGTGATTGGAAGTTTTTTCCTCTTCATTTTCCAGCCGGAAATTAACCGAATCCAGCACGTGAACCTTAAATTTGGTAAGCAAATCTTTATCAAAAAAAGCGGTCGAATCATACCGGTCCAATTCTACCTGTATGGGCACCTGCGCACCAAAAATTTCCTTATCCCTGAAAAAATTGTCCTTCACATAATAAGAAACATTGAGGTCAAGATCACGAATAGCTTCAACCATTAAGCTTACCGATTTGAGCACTTCTGCCTCGTTCTCCACCGTTTTTACCGATTGGTAGGTTTCCAATTCAGAATACACCGCATTTTGAGAAAAATCAGATCCTTTACTACTATTAATCAATATGGTTGCACCTACAGGATATTCCGGTGTCGCGTATTGAAAATAGGCATAGGCCAACCCGATACAACATACCAGCCCGATCAGATACAAATACCAAAATTTAAGGTACTTCATGATCAGGTACTTATAATCTGTATTTTCCACCTCCTTGGGCTGAAAATCATCCATCAACATATCCGACATTTTCATAATTCTATTATCTTATTCTAGGTAGAAGCGTAGGTTAAACAGCAACGAGACTCCAACGGATACCAATAAACCAAGGATGGCAAACGACCGCTGATTGGTACTTGCCTGCACTGCCTTGATCTTATCTGGTTCAACGTAAACTACATCATTTTGATGCAACATGAAGTACGGCGAGTTTAATATCTCCCGATTATTTAGATTAAGTCTTACAGCCTTTCTCACACCATCTTCATCTCTGATAACCAGTACATTCTCTCTTTTCCCATATTCAGTCATGTCCCCGGCCAATCCTAAGGCTTCCAATATGGTAATTCGGTCTGTTTCCAGGGTAAAGGTGTTTGGATTGGCAACTTCTCCGATAACGGTGATCTTAAAATTCAGATATTGAACGTTTACGATAGGATCTTTGACGTACTCTTCCAAACGCTGTGCCATTTTCTCAATCGCCTCTTCTTTGCTGAGACCTTCCAGTCCCACCATGCCGAGAACCGGAAAATTTACCTGCCCGTTTTTATCCACCAGGTACCCTTCGTTGATAGGAACTGCAGCATTCATCATTCTGCCATCATCGGAAGAGGACATCACACCTGCATTAAACAACAGGTTTGACTCTGCATTCAAACTACTGACGGTGATTTTTAGCAAATCACCTTTCTGAATCTTTGGCTCTGGGAAGTCTACAATCTCCGTAGAAAAATCAGACCCCGATTCGATATCGCTAAAATAGACCAGATTCCTCTTGGCACAACCAAAAATACCAGATAGAAAGAAAATAAAAACCAAGCTGTTTACTAATGTACTTTTTCTCATAAAATCTTAAGACTGTTACGTCGATTTCTACTCACCGACTTAGTTGTTATCGGTGAAAAAGTGAAACAATAATCTTCTAAAACATATTACTAATAAAGACCTCGCAAATTACTTAATTATCAGAAGAATAAGAACTGTGCAGGAATTTTTTCTATTCTACCGGCTTAATTTAATTCGATAGCTTTGCGGATTGTACTATTTCTTACTCCGTTTTCCTTAGAACCAGCACTGCGGGCTACCCTCCCCTACTATCAAACGAAACGAACACCCGGTTTAATACCTCTCGAGGAATCGCCAAATCAAAAACGACACAAACCAAACCAGGAGCAGCCTTCCAGCCAAGGAATCGGCTAGGGTAAGTAATAAGTATTCGACCAGTAAGTATATTTAAAAGACACTGTTATATATTTTTTTGCTGTTTTTTAATTCAATGAATTAGATTGCCGACTAATATGCTTTTTCATTTTTTGACATTAGTGAAAAAGCGGTATGGATCACAATTCGTATATCAAATAGTAAACACCATTTTTTGACATAAAAACTATCTAACCGATAGCGGGAATACAATTCCTGGAAATTTAAAATTTCTCCCCGAAAGCCTTTGCACTGAGCCAGCCCTGTAATACCCGGCTTTACCCGGTGCCGCTGCATGAATCCTCCGATCTCTTTGGCAAATTCCAGGTTCATGGGAACAGCATGAGGCCTGGGCCCTACAATGGACATGTCTCCTAAAAGTACATTGATGATTTGAGGCAATTCATCCAAACTTGATTTACGCAAAAACCTACCCACCCGTGTAATTCTCGAATCATTTTGTGTTGCCTGCCGGGTATCGGCTTCCTTGTTTTTTACCATTGTTCTGAATTTGTAACAATTAAAAACCTTATTCCCCCTTCCATGTCGGAGCTGTTTGAAGAAAACAGGACCTTTGGAGTCTACTTTGATCAATATTCCGATAATGGGAAATAACCAGGAAAGCACAAAAACAGTGGTGAACAATGCCAGCAATAAATCAAAGCTTCTTTTCATTAGCCGTTTATGGAAGCTGTCGTTTTGCCCATAAAGTACCCTGATTTTAGCCTGCTGCTGCTGTTTTACAAAATTTCCCTTTCTCAGGGATTGGCGAAATTTTCGCTCTACTAAAACATTTTCCATCTCTAACAATATTTACTTTCAACACTAAACCTTACCTTTTGTTTAAAAAACATTTTTGTATATCTGAAATACATTTTTACAAATATATACTTCCTTTCTCACCCGTGCAAGCTTTTGAGAATAAATTTAGAATTAAACTTCGTTTTTATGTATTTAAAATTCGTTTTAATAGTTTTAAAAATGGGGAAAAGTAGGGTATTCCTGGTATATCGAATGACAATTGACTAGAGGCTAGTCGGCATCAGAAGAATACAAACCCACTGAAATAGGCAGCAATGGCCTTGGAGCAAGCAAATAAAACCAATCCACAAAAGACAAGAAATGCTAATAGGCCTTCCTATTATTATAAAAAACGGCTGAAATTGTCCAAAAAACAATTTTCAAATCCAAAAACAAGCACCAGTTTTTAATGTAAAAATGATCCAACTTGACTCTGCCGTAAATATCAAAGAAAGTCAACACCTCACCCCGATACCCCTTTACTTGAGCCAATCCAGATATACCCGGTTTTACGGAATGGCGAAACATGTAATTACTAATTTCATTCGAAAAAAAATGATTCATCGGCACCGCATGGGGCCTGGGACCAATGACGGACATGTTTCCTAATAACACATTTATAAACTGAGGTGTCTCATCTAAACTGGTTTTTCTCAGAAACTTTCCCAGCCTGGTTACCCTTTGATCATTTTTGGTCGCCTGCCGGGTATCAGCATCCTGGCTCCGGACCATCGTCCGAAACTTATAACACCAAAACACCTGATTGCCTTTCCCATGTCTTAATTGCTTAAATAAAACAGGCCCTCTAGAATCCATTCTAATTAAAAGTGCAATCAATGGAAACAACCAGGATAAGACGAAAATGACGAATAATGAAGCAAAAACGACATCCAAAAATCTTTTAACCAAAAGCTTTTTCGGATCAGTGAGGTGTATGGTACCGTCTGGACCGATATAACCTGAAAGCCTTCTCGAGAAAAATTCAGGTTCTTTCTCCTTACGTAAAAACTTTTCCATTGTTGAAATCAGTCTACCTTGCTAAAAACTATACCTCATTTTAATGTATTTGAAATACATTTTAACAAATATATTTAGACACGCCCATATAAACAAATAATCGAAGGGATATTGTTAGCACATGCCGGCCGGAATGATGGTAGAAAAAATTCTGTAAAAAATAGGGTATGCACTTAAAAATATGGTTTGTCGCTATAAAACCACCTCGCTCAACAAAATAAACGAAATGAGAAAGCGCTACCCCATTTTATTTTTCCTTGCTGAATTCCTTAACTGTTTGAATAAACAATCGGACCTTGTCCGGTGAGGTATCCGGATAGACACCATGCCCCAGATTAGCAATGTGCCTGCTTCCTTTAAATTGGGTCAACATGTCCTGGGTTTTGGCTACCAATACATCGTCCGGAGCATACAGGACGGCAGGGTCCAGGTTGCCTTGCAGCGTTTTTTCTTTCTTAAAAATAGCCCTTACCTCCCCTATTTCCATGTTCCAATCCAGTCCTACCGTCTCGCATCGAGTAGGTAAAAAGTCTTTTAAGGAAAAGTAGGCCCCTTTTGCAAAAACCGTAACAGGCACCTCAGTGACCGCTTCACAAATTTTATTAATGTAGGGTAATGAAAATTCCCTGTATTGGTCGGGAGGCAAGATACCCGCCCAACTATCAAAAACCTGAACCAGGTTAACTCCGGCTTCCACCTGAGCTTTTAAGTATTTAATGGTGGTTTTGGTAATCAAATCCAATAGCTGATGAGCAAGGCTTGGATTTTGGTACAACATGGCTCGGGCCTTTGAAAAGGTTTTAGACCCGGATCCCTCTACCATATAAGCGAAAAGAGTCCAGGGAGCTCCCGCAAAACCAATTAAAGGAACCCTGCCATTAAGGCCCTTCTTGCTAATCTTAATGGCTTCCAGTACATAATGAAGATGCGTCTTCGGGTCGGCCACCCTGAGCTTTTTTAAATCAGCCGCACTGCCGATGGTTTTGGGAAACCAGGGACCCTTTTTTTCTACCATTTCATAGGGAAGCCCCATCGCCTCCGGCACCACCAAAATATCTGAAAATATAATGGCCGCATCTACTCCAAGTAGGTCCACGGGTTGAATGGTAACTTCAGCAGCCAACTCCGGAGTCTGTGCGAGCTCCACAAATCCACTCACACTGGCTCTTACCGCCCTGTATTCCGGCAGGATCCTGCCCGCTTGCCTCATCAACCACACCGGAGTTCGTTCTACTGCTTCTCCCTTTATAACACGTAAAAGTAGGTCATTCTTAATTTGCATGCAGCAAATATAACCCAAGTTAACCCAAAAAAGAAAACCACCTAAAAATGAAAAAGCTTCCCGATCTATTCGGGAAGCTTTTTCACTGGATCACTGCCATGCGGTACACCTACTTGAGATCCAAAGGTAGGATGTCATTTTCGTCTTTTCCTATCAACTCCATCACGGCATCAAAATCGCTAAAATCCACCCGGGCATTTTCCTCCACAAAAAAACCAGGGAGCAGTACTATTCTAATCCGTTGATTATCCGTCCATTCAGCTTCCAATTCAGTAAGCTCAAAATTGGCCTGCATAAATACATTGAAAAATGTATTGGTGTATTGGTAATTGTATGTCAATGTAGCACCTTCTCCAAAAAAAACCGTTTGTGGCAATAAACGCCACAAGGAATTTTCCTCTACCTGAGCCCATTCAATGAAAATCAACAAGTTATCCCCGGGGGATATTTCCAATTGCGATCCAATGGCAAAATCATTTTCCTCTGAAAAAGTGACTTGCCCCTCGAATACCAGGTTTAATACTTCAATCCCATCTTCTCCATCTTCCCCGTCCACACCGTCAAGACCCGGAGGGCCCTGGGGTCCTTCGGGCCCCTCACATGCAGGCAATGAAACCATCGCCACCATCATTACTACTAAGTATAAAATCTTTTTCATAAAACTTGATTTACCAGATACGTTATATATTGCTTTAAATGAAAGATAAAGGGTAATTTTTGTATATCCAATACCAACTAAAAAAAAGGCAGCCTACCTTTCCTGCAGACTACCTTTTGTTTAACCTGTTTAAAGACAGAAAGTTTAATTCAAATCGATTCTTGGAATAGCTTCTTCATCCACTTTCAGCATATCAAGAACGCCATAATGGTCCGAAAAATCCAGCCTCAGATCAATCCTGTCTGCCGGAACGATTAACACCCTGAATACCTGATCGTCAGTAAAAGCGGCTTCCAATGAGTTTAAATCAAAATCGCCTGACATATAAATCGAATAATCATAAAAGGTGAAATCATAATCATACGTAAAGATTCCGTTTTCATGAAACACCACCTGAGGAATGAGCTTCCAAATGTCATTTCCATCCTGATCTAAATCCGCCAGCCGATAAATCAGCACCTTGTCGGACTCTAAAATATCAAATCCGTATTCTCCTCTCAATCCAAAATTCCCATCCTGAGTAAAACTACCGGCGATTTCGAACACTTCACCGACGATAGTAACTCCATCCAATCCGTCCTGGCCTGGAGGTCCCTCCGGGCCGATTGGCCCTTCACAGCTCCAAAGCAGGGCGGCCGTTGTAATCAATAGTAATTTTCGGGTGATTGTTGAATGATTGCTTCTTTCCATAGTTTCTTCTGGTAAATGATTAAAACAAAAATACCTATCTCTAAAATCGTACCATAATAACCATTTTGCAGCATCCTGGCAATTTTAAAAAACGACCGGCTTTCATTTTCAACTATTTATTCGGCTGAGTGGTAATCAATAGCCACTTCCTATAAATGCCTAAAACATTTTAGTTACGGAGAGGTGCCCAGACTTGTACCCGATCCCTGTCAATAATGATATCAATAAAAACCCCCTCAAGGTTATGTCCGTTGGCACTGGCAAAATCGATTATTCGTCGCTTGGTTTTCTCTGGAGATGGCATTACCCATTGATGCATATCCAGGCTCGCCTTGACTGCTTCTTTGCATTCCACTCTTTTTTGAATCCATTCATCCGGCACTTCTTCTCTTGCTTCAATTCCCACAAAAACATGTAAGGTATCCCGCTTGCCAGCTGGCTCTACAAAATAGATGGTATGAAGGGGGGACTCTTCCCTAAACTGCTCTACTTCCTGAAATACCCGTCCCAGTTGCTCATCTCCGGGAACGCCCCGGAATTCCAGACCTGAGAGAAGGATGGGTTCACAAGAAACCAATGCTAATTTTGTCGTTTTCCCTCCTCCCAAATAAAGGTAACCACCCCCAGCCAGGAGCAAAGAAAACAGCATTAAAAGAAATAGTTTACCCCTCTTACTCATATCCCGAATACATAGCGGACACCGATGGCTCCCTGGACTTTAAGGTGACCAAACCGGTCTAGTAGTTCCATAAATAATCCTAGTTCAGCAAAAACCCCCAGGGGAAGGGTTTCAAAATAATAAGAAGATCCAATAAATCCTTCCGGACCAAAATCCACGTTGGACCTGGACTCCCTGAAATCCGCAGCACCTTCTCCTGCATTCGGAGTGTGATAAAAATAGGTAACCGAAACGCGCCTAAGCTGTGCGCCAGCCCCAAAGTATCCCATCAAGTTTCCTTCTGCAATGTCAAATTCAGCATTTAACGATTTCTCATGGGACATCCTCACCTGGGCTGAAAACGCTCCCGAAACTTGTTGACCATCATACAGCGCTGAACTTACCGGCCGGTTGTTTTCAAAGGACCTTCGGTAATACTGCATCGTATTTGAACTTCCTCGTCCGATAATCAGTTCCGCCGAATAGTTTTGCCGGATTGGCGTTTTAAAAGTAATCCCATAAGGCTCACCCAACCTTAATCCTACTTCATATTCCTGAGCAAATCCTCCGAAACCAAAAAGCATCAACAAAACAACAAACAAGTATTTCATAATTTAATAGCTAATTGTTACTGCACTCCATCTGCCGTTTCAACGATCCAACTTGCCCAAAAGGTACACCTTAATAGCAAACTAATATTTCGGATTATCGATGCCTGGTATCAATCAGGTAATCACCATGGACTTAAGCTGCATCTGGTGAAGTTGTGAATAATACCCGTCCAACTTCAAAAGGTCCTCGTGGCTGCCTTCTTCCTTGATTTCCCCCTTATGCAAGACAATGATTTTATTCGCTTTCTGAATGGTGGAAAGTCGGTGTGCGATAATGATGGAAGTCCTCCCCTTCATCATCTTCTCGATAGCCTGCTGGATAAGTTCTTCTGTCTCGGTATCCACGGATGAGGTTGCCTCGTCCAAAATGATGATCTCCGGGTCGTATACCATGGCCCGGACAAAGGATATTAACTGCCTTTGCCCCACCGATAAGGTTCCTCCTCTCTCTTTCACGTCGTAATCAAGCCCACCAGGGAGCCGCTCAATAAATTTTCGGGCTCCCACCAATTCAGCGGCATGCATCACCTGTTCCCGCGAAATATCGGGATTACCAAGGGTAATGTTTTGCAAAATGGTATCTGAAAAAAGAAATACATCCTGCAAAACCACCCCCACGTGTCTCCTCAAGGTAGAAAGTTCATAAGAAGACACCGGCTCCCCATCAATTTTAATCTTCCCCCTGTTAATATCATAAAACCGACTTATCAGATTGATGATAGACGATTTTCCAGCACCCGTAGCACCCACCAGGGCTACGGTTTCTCCATGCTTCACATCAAAACTAATATCTTTCAAAACCCAATCCTCCCCCTCATATGCAAACCAGACTTTTTCAAAGGCTATTTTTCCGTTGATCTTCTCTGGAGCATACCCGCCTTCGTTCGGGATTTGTTGGTCGTTTTCAAGAATGGAAAAAATACGGGAAGAACTGACTACTCCCATTTGAAGGGTATTAAACCGATCGGCAATCATTCTAATCGGGCGAAAAAACAATTGCAGGTACATGATGAAGGAAATCAATACGCCAACCTGAATCTGCATATCGAAAACACCCGTGGCACCATACCATACCACCAGCCCAATACCAATGGCCTGGATGATTTCTGCTACTGGGTAATATACGGAATAGTACAAAACGGACTTGAGGTGGGCCCGGCGGTGTTCTTTATTGATGGCTTTGAATTTCTCATATTCCCTTTCCTCCCTGTTAAAGACCTGAATAATATTCATACCGGTTATATGCTCCTGCAGGAAGGAATTCAAGTTCGATACGGCGTTTCTAACATCATTAAAAGAAACTTTCACTTTCTCCTTAAAAACGTAGGTAGATATCGTTAAAAGGGGCAGGGTACATAGGCTGACTAAAGTAAGTTGCCAATCCACATAGAACATCACCGCCAGAATGGATACCAGCTGCAGCAAATCGCCGATGATCTCTGCCAACCCCTGGCTAAAGACATCAGAAAGCGACTCCACGTCGGAAATATTCCGCGTTACCAGGCGACCGATTGGGGTCTGGTCAAAATATTTCAACCGCATTTTCAGCAAATGGCGGTAAAGCTTGGTGCGGATATCACGGATAATTACCTGTCCCAACCATCCCGACAAATAGGTGTGACCAAACTGAACCAACGCATGTAACACCAGAAGGCCTACCAAATAATACATCATGGTCAACAGCCCTTCTGCATCCCCCAATGCCACGTAATCATCCACCGCTATCTGAATAAGCAAAGGCCGGGAAGGAGCCAAAACAGCCAATAAGAGGGTCAAAAAGACCAAAAAATAAAACCGTTGTTTGTAAGGGGTGACAAATTGATAGAGCTTTTTCAACACCTTGGTGTCGATAATGTCCCCACTTTTTACATTTTCTTTTTCCAGTCCCAATTGGTCAACGATTTACTTAAAAATTTTTTCCGGATACCTGACTTCACTTAAATACAGGCCACAGGCGGGTGCCGCAACGCCAGCTTGATGCCTGTCCTTGCTTTCGATTATGTCCGAAAGATCTGAAACAGGCAGCTGATTTCTACCAATCTTAACCAAGGTACCCACTATGGCCCTTACCATCCCCCTCAAAAACCGGTTCGCCTGTATATGAAATACCAATCCATGCCCGGTTTGTTCCCAACTGGCATTAATTATTTCACAGTTAAAATTTTTCACATTGGTTTTTATCCTACTAAAACACTGAAAATCTTTATATTTCAGCAATACCTTTGTGGCCTCCTGCATAGAATTCAGCTCCAAATCATAATAACAATGCCAGGCCCTGCCCAATAGGAATGGATCTTTCCGGAAGGCAATATGGTAGGCATAGCTTCTCCATTGGGCATCAAACCGGGCATGGGCCTTTTCCTGCACAGGCAGCAAGTCAAAAATGGCAATGTCCCGGGGCAACACTCCGTTTATTCTTTTCAGAAAATCCATTTTCGATAGTTCAATGTCCAAATCAAAATGGGCAAATTGCTGGTAAGCATGTACTCCTGTATCGGTTCTACCACTACCCATGATTGGTACGGGAATTCGAAACAAAGTAGCTAAAGCCTGCTGAATGCATTCCTGGACAGATGGGGCATTTTTTTGCATTTGCCATCCATGATAGGCAGAACCATCGTAGGCAATTTCAATAAAATACCGATACCTGTTGCTCATTTCAATTGCAAAGATAAAAATATACCCCTATTTCAAAGCGGAATTGGGGTATTCCTTGCGAAAAATCAAATAACCCATTTTCTTTGTCAAAACATTAAAAAATGATCCAACGAATTCAAACCCTTTTCCTTCTGCTGGTGGCCATCGCCATGATTGCTGCGACCCTAACTCCCATTTGGCTACAAGTCAGTCCCATGCAAAACCAGACCATGGAAATGACCGCCTGGCAAACCTCCATCCTGGAATTGCCCCAGGAAAATATCAGTTCGCAGGAAAGCAATATTTATATCGGCATTTTGTGCCTTTTAGCGGCCGCATTGGCAATCTATAGCCTGCTCCAGTATAGGAATCGGAAAAAACAACTGATGCTGAACATGATCAATGCGTTGCTGATGGGGCTAACCCTGGGCCTGACCGTCTTCACCAGCTATAAAGCCAATGAATCCTTTAACCCCACTGTCAGCGGTGCCTTTGTCTTGGGATTTTACTGCATCATCTTCGCTTTAATTATGAATCTGATTGCCAATCGCTTTATCCGAAAAGACGAAATGCTGATCAGATCCGTAGACAGGATTCGCTAAGGGATTCCCCTGCAACGCCTGCCTTCGGCTTCACTAAAACCAAACCGTAACTACGAATGAAAACAGAAACCATTGCCATCCACGGTGGAAACGCAGTCACGGATTCCCTGAAGCCAGTCATCCAACCCATTACACTTTCCTCCACATTCGAACATCAGGAGGAATCCATGCTTTATGGCAGGCTGGAAAACCCCAACCGAAAATCCCTGGAACGCGTTATGGCCGCACTCGAAAAAGGCCTGGATGCCGCTGCTTTCGCTTCCGGTAACGCTGCTGCCAACGCTGTTTTTCAAGCCTTACCGGCCGGGTCTCACATCATCGCCCCCGACGATATGTATCATGGTTTAAAATCCCTGCTAGAGACCGTTTACAAGGACAAACTTAAAATTGACTTTATAAACCTTACCGAGCCAGCACTGGTAGAAAAGGCCATTACTGCCGACACCCGCCTTCTATGGATCGAAAGCCCTTCAAATCCTTTGTTGAAAATTTCGGACATCAATCGCCTTTCCGCTATTGCCCATGCCAAGGGGCTTTCGGTGGTAGTAGACAACACCTTTGCCAGCCCGATTTTCCAACAACCCTTGCTGGAAGGAGCCGATATGGTCATGCATAGCAACACGAAATACATCGGTGGCCATAGTGATATTATAGGAGGGATCTTAATTACGGGAGAAATAAATGACTTCTGGAAAGGGATCAAAACCGTTCAAAAACTTGCAGGAGCAGTACCTTCTCCGTTTGACACCTACTTTCTCACGCGAAGTATCAAAACCTTACCCTATCGCATGCAGGCTCATGCGGCAAATGCCGGAACGATTGCCGGGTTTCTAGCCCAACATCCATCTGTCGAAACGGTATATTATCCCGGGCTGGAAACGCACAACGGACATGCAGTAGCACGGTCTCAGATGAAGGGGTTTGGGGGGATGTTATCGTTTGTAATCAAAGGCAATGCCAGGGCTGCAGATCGATTTATTGAAGAGCTACGCTATTTTACCAATGCTACTAGCCTTGGCGGCGTGGAAAGCCTTATCGAAAGGCGATCCAGGATTCAAGGAGTAAGCGAGGGGATTCCCGAGCAACTCATCCGGATGTCGGTAGGGTTGGAAAATGTGAATGATTTGTTGGAAGACCTGGAAAAAGGCCTGCAAATTTTACAATAGCGACTATTGATTCATTTTTATCAATTCCTGGGTTGATTTTGCCTCATCCCGGTCCTGTTTTGCCGTTCCGTTCTCTTTTGGGGACGTGCTTTTTTTGAATTTTGAAAGCGTTACTTCCATATCCGCACCAGCCTCAATTTCTATTTTTTCGGAGTAAACCACTCCTTTCATTTTTGCCTCTGCAGAGAATCGGGCCAGCCCTTCGATATGCAAATCGCCAAGTACTTCACCCATGACGCAAATCTCGGAACCATGGATGTCTCCCAGCACTTTTCCTGAAACACCTACGATCACTTTCTTTTTAGTAATTACGTTTCCGGTAATATCCCCTTCAATCCGGATATCACTGGTTGCCTCAATATTCCCCTTTATATTCAAACCAGGGGCAAATACTGATGTTGAGCTAGCCATTTCCATTTCTTCCTGAATTTTTCGTTCCTTGGTCCACATAAAATCAACTACTATTAATTCCGCTATAATCTTTTTTTAAGGAGGAGATCGTTAAGATGCAAAAGTTCAGATTACCAAACAAATATACGGAAATGACATGCGAAATTCCTAACGGCCAGGCCGAAATGAAACGACAGGTAGCTTATCCAGCCCACCCATCCCGGTCCAGGCTTCGGTACTGGATTGCTTCGGCCAGGTGCTCAACCTTGATGTCATCGGTACCCGCCAGGTCGGCTATGGTTCTCGAAACTTTCAGAATACGATCATACGCCCTTGCGGACAAGCCCAGCCGCTCCATAGCTGTCTTCAATAAGGTCTTTCCGGCTTGATTTATTTTACAAACCTCCTTTACTGTATGGGAAGGCATCATGGCATTGCAGAAAACCTCAGGACTGTCGGTAAATCGGTTAAGTTGCCGTTCTCTAGCCAGCGAAACCCGCTGTCGGATCGACTTACTCGCCTCTGACTTCCCATCAGAAGTCATCTCCTCAAAGTTAACCGGTGTCACTTCCACGTGAAGGTCTATGCGGTCCAGCAAAGGACCACTCACCCGGTTAAGGTATTTTTGAACCACTCCTGGTCCACACACACATTCTTTGTCCGGATGATTATAATACCCACAGGGGCACGGATTCATACTGGCTACCAGCATAAAATTAGCAGGGAAATCAACCGAAATTTTAGCACGTGAAATGGTCACCCTTCGTTCCTCCAATGGCTGCCGCATTACTTCCAGTACTGTACGTTTAAATTCCGGCAATTCATCCAAAAACAAAACGCCATTATGGGAAAGGGATATTTCTCCTGGTTGGGGGTTTCCCCCTCCTCCCACGAGTGCTACATCGCTTATCGTATGGTGAGGGGAGCGAAAAGGCCGCTGCGCCACCAGGGAAGCTTCCGCACCCAACTTCCCTGCGACGGAATGGATTTTGGTTGTCTCCAGTGCCTCTTGTAAACTTAAGGGAGGCAAAATGGATGGCAATCGTTTCGCTAACATGGTTTTACCGGCACCAGGCGGTCCTATCATGATGACATTGTGCCCGCCCGCAGCCGCTATTTCCATAGCTCTCTTGATATTTTCCTGACCCTGAACGTCGGCAAAGTCAAAGGCATATTCTTCCAAGGAGTTAAAAAATATATTTCGGGTATCGGTTACCAGCGGGGTGATCTCCTGCTTTCCTTCCAGAAAATGAATCGCCTCCTGCAGGGTTTCCACCCCAATGATGTCCAGCTTATTTACAATAGCCGCTTCTTTGGCATTCTCCTTCGGTAATATAAATCCCTTGAAGCCTCGTTTTCTTGCTTCAATGGCGATGGGCAACACCCCTTTTATCGTTCGCAATCTCCCATCCAGGGAAAGCTCTCCCATGATCACGTAGTCCTCCAATGCTGGAAACGCTACCTGTTCGGAAGCTTGTACGATTCCCATGGCAATGGGAAGGTCGTAGGAAGAACCTTCCTTCCGGATATCAGCTGGTGCCAGGTTGATGACCACTTTTTGGCGCGGCATGCGATACCCAAAATACTTCAGGGAGGATTCTACTCGCTGCTGGCTCTCTTTGACGGCACTATCAGGAAGCCCTACCATATAAAAACTGGTGCCCTGGCCTACGTTTACCTCTATGGTGATTAATTTTGCATCTACTCCTGATACTGCACTTCCAAAAGTTTTAGCTACCATATTAAATGTGTGAAATGAAAAAACACAAACTGCCTCATGGTAAAATAGGCCCCACTATTTAAAATTTTCCCTCGGCTTTATAGAAGAAGAATCCTTATCCTCAGGCTGTTCCTCGATTTTCTTATCCATCTGTCCCATTTTTACTCCTCTTTCCAGATCAAAAACCATAGCTTTCAACTCTTTTTTCTCCTGATCCGTTTTTTTAATCTTGCTTTCCAAGCTACTTGAAAGTGCCCAACCTGCGCCCCAGGTAATCAAATAAAGAACCAAACCGGCAAGAAACCAGGAAACCACTTCTCCTGCCTCAGGACTTCCTCCCCACATCCTGTCGTAGGTCAGAAAATAAACCAGGCCAACACCGAAAAACAATGCGGTCAAAAGCTGAAAGATATTATTTACTTTTTTCATAGGAGTTTTTAGGGTTTGTTAACACAATATACTAAACTGACTGCATTTGGGAAAGTTTCTTGTATAATCCATTCATTTCCATTAATTCCTCGTGGCTGCCACGCTCCACGATCTGTCCTCCATCTATCACCAAAATTTCATCGGCATGCTGGATGGTACTCAACCGATGGGCAATAACAAGTGAAGTCCGATTGGCCATTAGTTTTGCCAGTGCTTCCTGGACCAATCGTTCCGATTCGGAATCCAATGCAGAAGTGGCTTCATCCAGGATTAGAATAGCCGGGTTTTTTAAAACAGCCCTGGCAATACTCAGGCGTTGTCGCTGCCCACCAGACAATTTAGTCCCCCTTTCCCCGATATTCGTTTGATAACCCTCCTCCAACTTCATAATAAAATCATGTGCATTGGCAATGGTAGCGGCCTTTTCTACCGTCTCCATAGAGACGCCCTCCATTCCAAAAGCGATGTTTTGGTACACCGAATCATTAAAAAGAATGGATTCCTGGGTAACAATCCCCATATGGTGCCGCAAGTCTGAAATTTTTAGGTATTTGATGTCTTGCCCGTCAATTTTTATTAATCCCTCTGTAGGATCATAAAACCGGGGCAGCAAATCCGCAAGCGTTGACTTTCCACCTCCAGAGGGACCGACCAGCGCAATGGTCTTTCCCTTTTTAAGTTCAAAATTTATCCCCTTCAATACTGGTGTTTCCTGATAGGCAAAACCTACATTCTGAAACACCACGCCCTCCCTAAATTGAGCCAGGGGTAAGGCATCCGGGGCTTCCTGGATTTCTGGTTTTGCATCGACCACATCAAATATCCTTCTTGCTGAGGCTAAACCCCGCTGAATACTGCTGAGTGCCCTCGATATTTCCTTAGCGGGATTTAGCACCTGCGTAAATAAAATAATGTAAGCAATGAACTCACTCGCGCTCAGGCTGGAAGTGTTGGTTAAAACCAAATTACCGCCGTATAAGAGAATCCCCGCCACAACCGTTACTCCCAAAAATTGGCTGATCGGAGAGGCTAGTTCGTATTTTCGGGCCATAGACACGTTCACCCTGGCATAATAATCCGTTTCTGCCTCAAACTTCTGGTGAACAAATTTCCGGGCACCAAAGGCCTTGACCACTCGCATGCCTCCAATGGTTTCGTCCAGAATATTGACGATTCTCCCCAGGGATTCCTGACTCTGCACGGCAGACTTTTTTAATCGTTTGGTCACATAACCAATGATTGCTCCGGAAACCGGAATCAACAGGATGGTAAACAAAGTCAATTGTACGGACATGAAAAATAACACGGCAAAATAAAGAATGACCGTTAAGGGTTCCTTGAATACCACTCTCAGGGACTGGACAATGCTGTTTTCTACTTCCTGAATATCATTGGTCATCTTAGAAATGAGGTCTCCTTTCCTTTCCGTTGAAAAATACCCCAAGTGCATCCTGCTAACCGCAGTGAATATCCGAACGCGCATTCCCTGGATGATATCGGCTCTCACTTTGGCCAAAACCACTCCTGACAGGTAAGCAAAAAGGTTGCTCAGAAATACTGATACGACGATTATTACACAAACATATACCAGGGTGCCGAATTTGCCATAAGCGTTAGCTATCTCCAGAAAAAAATGGTTGAAAAGGTGCATGAAATACTGAATGGAAAAGGAAAATTCCGGCCTTTCACTATACGCCTGTAACGCTTCCGGCCCCACTTGCTCAAAAATAACATCAAAAAGAGGCTTGAGCAGGGTGAAATTCAGCAGCCCGAACACAATGGCCAGCAACGCATACGCCACATATTGAGGGAAATACCGCCTGTAAGGTCGGGCATAGGCAAGTATACGCAGATAAGTTTCCATAAAAGCTTGTTTCAATAAAGGGCGCAATTTACAATTTTTTACCGGGTATAGGACCTACGGTATCTTCTACGCTTCCTAAAAATGTGGATCAAACCGGCTCCTATTCCATCGCAGAGCCAACTGGGAAAATACCGCATCTGAAGCACGTAACGCTGCCCCTGAATCCTGGCGCAAGGTTTGAGACAAATCCAGAAACAAATTGTGACGAAGCATGTAGGAAGCCCTAATGGTATACATGCGGGTATGCGTTTTTTCTCCCTGCCCAATGACATTTCCAAACAGAGAGGTACTATTGTCAAGTCTACTTTTTAAAATATCCCCCCCGTAATTATCCACAGGTGCCGGATCCTTGCCTTGCATTTGGAAGAGAAAAGTTCCGTTTAAACTGAGTCTAGGCAAGGGCCGGTACCTACCCAGTAGGATCAACTCCCTGAAATTGGCTCCCCGTGGATGGGTAAGGGGTATCCGGTAGTTGGTATACGACTGGTAATCAAACTTTTCCTGAAACGTATACGGTCTGGCCTGATTGTACTCCAGCTGCACATCCAGGTTATCAATGCCCGCTACCGATACGTAGTTTAACCCAAGTTGGAATCCATGCTTGTTTCGGCTGGAGCCTTTACCTGAGATGCCAAAAAACTCATTGAAAACAAACTCGTCCAGCACAAATTGCCCATAGAGCTGCCATCCGTTACCCGGATGCCATTTGAAATCCGTGCCGACCATGACCTTATCCGGGGTACCTAACTGATGCTCCACCCAGCGGTAAAAAATCAAGGGATTGAGGTAATTCCAATCCATCTGGTTGGCCATTACCGACTCGAATATACCCAAATTAAATCTCTGACCCAGATTAACTCCCAACCGGTGAAAGGAAAACCATTTTTGGGGGTACCTGCCGTCTGTAGGGAAACCACCGGCGGTTAGGATATCTGCTGTAAGCTGGCCCCAGAGATTAGTGAAATTTACAGGCCCTATTTGAGTATTCAACTTTAAAAACACAAAGGGATTTGAAAAATCTGAAAGCACAAATGACCGGAACCCCTGTCCTATAAAATGGCTGTCATGCCCAAAATGAACCTGAATATGCCGGGTGGCATTGAAATTAAGCTGACCCCGCGCCGAAAAAAAGCTATAGCCATTATCCCCGTACCGTTTCCAAAATCCCTGTTCCGGTATCGCCCCGTGCTGCTGAACGTATCGCTTGATCCAGGAAGGGAAAACCAAATCAGTGGTCGTAAGCAGGGTCTGAAATCCAATTTTTTTGTCAATACTTCCTCTGAGGGTGACCCCTCTGGTATTGCGGAATCGCAGCTCATCCTCCCCTTGCTCTATTCCCCCCTGAAAAAAGATCACCGGATTGATATGAACATCCCAATCCTCATCTTTGTAGGAATAAAAGTCCGCGGGCCGACGGTAAATTTTCCGCCGCTTATTTTGCGTAGAGGAAGTAAGGGTATCTGAGGAATACTCCCAGCTATCCTCCAGCAGGTAAGAAATGGTAAAGGCATCAACTGAGCTTAGGGATCCGGCGGTATTCTGGTATTTTTGCAAAAAGTCCACCACCTCCTTTCTGCGGAAGGGTTTTACTCCCGTGTGGAATTCTTTAGCAAAAAACCCCTGTTTGATTTCCATGCGTTCGATAAGTTGATAATAATCCCGATCGTAGGGCAGCAAGGGACTCTGCGCCTGAGTGGCTGGCAATTGAAAAAATGCGAGGAAAAAACTAAAAAAAAGTACTCTCATAAACGTAATCGTTTGGTTTACTACCTGCTTTCGATGGACAAAATCCTTCAAATCGAGCTCCCTCACAAGCAACTGATTAGCTGAATGGTTCGGTTTTGGCTTAAAATTAAGGAAGTATTTTATATTTGAAAGAGAATGTTTTGGAGAAAATTATAAAAAGGGGTAAATTTGTGCCTCAATTTGAAGAAGAAAAAAATAACAGGCTATACAATGAAAAAAGAAATTCATCCCAATTACAGAGAAGTAGTATTTCTTGATACTTCCAGCGATCATAAATTCATGACCAAATCCACCATCGAGACCGGTGAAACCATCACCTGGGAAGATGGCAACGATTATCCTTTGGTAAAAGTAGAAGTTAGTTCTGCTTCGCATCCATTCTACACCGGCAAGAAAATGTTGCTGGATACAGCCGGCCGGGTGGAGAAATTCAACAGAAGGTACAAGAAAAAATAATTATTTCAGGATATCGCCTGAGAATAAGTCTATCGGAAGCTTTATTCCGGTAGACTTTTTTATTTTTGTGATATGGATCATATCATGTTGTTTGATGACCCCAGAAGCAGGGGCAACCTTTTGCCTTTCACTTTTACCCGACCGGTGGCGGACCTTCGGATTGGGATTTTAAAAATCAGCGAAAAGTGGCAACACCATTTGCAGGCAAAACAGGTAGGGCACTTCACCCAGGATTATTTGCAAACTAAATTCCCTGCTTTGACGGTTCCCTCCCTTTACCTAAACGGAGCCGTTTGTCCCGATGAGGATTTGCTGGCCGCCGTGGTTGAACTTAAAAACAACGAATCCCTCTGGCACCAGGACACCCTATTGGCTACTTACCTGGAAAAACCCGAGCAATTTCAGCCGGATCACCTACCAAATAAGAAAAAAGTGCTTTTTGAGAAAGACGTTCGGGTGATCACCCGGAACTGGCATATTTTTCAATTCAATGGCAGTGAAATTCAGAAAGATTTTGACTTACTGACTAAAAGGCGGGTTTCCTGGGGAACGGACGATCCTCATACGCATCTCTATAACGAGCCCAATATCTTCATTGAAAAAGGAGCAAAGGTCAGGGCATCCGTTCTCAATGCCACCAATGGCCCCATTTATATTGGAAAAAATGCTCACATTATGGAAGGGTGTCTGATCCGGGGGCCTTTCGCCCTAGGTGAGGATGCTACGTTAAGCATGGGAGCCAAAATTCGGGAAAATACGACGGTAGGCCCCAAATGTAAAGTAGGTGGAGAGGTATCCAATGTAGTCTTCATGGGGCATAGCAACAAGGCACACGATGGCTACATGGGCAATAGTGTGGTGGGAGAATGGTGTAATTTCGGTGCCAATACCGTCGTTTCTAACCTGAAAAACAATCACATGCCTGTCAAAGTCTGGGATTACACCAAAGGTGGATTCGCCGACACAGGACTCCAATTTTGTGGGTCCATGATAGCGGACCATGTCAAATTGGGTATTGGCACTACCCTGAACACCGGAACGATCATCGGGGTCGGAGCCAATTTATTTGGGGAGGGATTTCCCAGAAAATTTGTTTCCTCCTTTGCCTGGGGAGGTTCTGCGGGCTTTAGCACATTCAAACTGATGCGGTTTGAAGAGACCGCACAAAAAGCCATGGCCTTTAAAGGAATGGAGTTTAATGAAAGCGAGCGATCCATCCTACAGCGGGTATTTGAACTTACCCGGCCTTACCGCATCTGGGACAAAGAATTTTAACTCAAAAAACCATGCTTTTTTCTTCGATTCCGGGACTTGGAGACACCAAGGCGAAACTCATTAATGCTATTAGAAATGATCACCTGGCCCATGCCTTATTATTTCATGGAAAAGAGGGCAGTGCCAATCTTTCCCTTGCATTGGCACTTGCGACGTATGTCAACTGCAAAGATCCGGGGGAATCCGATGCCTGTGGAAAGTGTCCCTCCTGCCTGAAAATGGAGAAATTGATACACCCGGATGTCAATTTTGCCATTCCTCTTCCCGCTCCCCCCCAAAAAAAAGGGAAGGAAAAGGAGGAAAACGAAGAAAAGAAGGTCGACTTCCTGGCTTCCTGGCGATCCTTTGTTCGTGAAAAAACCTATGGTAATTTTCAGGATTGGAATGCCCATTTGGGAATAAACAAGCCACTGAGTATTTCTAAGAGCACTGCTAAAGAAATTGTAAAAACCCTCTCTTTGAAGTCATTTGAAGGGGGGTATAAAATGATGCTCATTTGGGCTCCTGAAACCATGAATTTATCTTCCGCAAATGCTTTGCTGAAAATTCTTGAGGAACCTCCGGCCAAAACTTTGTTTTTAATGGTCAGTCAACAACATGAAAACCTGCTGACAACCATCCTTTCCCGAACCCAAAAAATTCATGTAAGAAATTTTTCGGATGAGGAAATACAGAATTTCCTGGTAAAATCAAGCTTATCAAACACCGTGGCTGCGCAACAAATTGCTCCGCTGGCAGATGGCAACATGCGCGAGGCACTATTACTCTCCCAAAATGTGGAAGACAAAAATACCCTCCTATTCAGGGATTGGTTACGGGATTGCTATTCGGTGGATATTTCTTCGTTACTACGGTTCTCAGAGCAAGTGAGTGCGTCCGGAAAGGAAGCCCAAAAATCGCTTATTTTGACGGGAGTAAATGTAATCAGAGAATCACTCCTAAACCGCGCCCAGTTACCGGACCTGATGCGAACCAATGATACGGACCGGGAGTTTATTGTGAAATTCAGCAGTACGGTTCTCAATGATGAAAAATTAACTAAAATCTACACCCTATTGAATGAGGCCCATTACCATTTGGAAAGAAATGCCAATTCAAAAATCCTGTTTTTAGACCTGGCATTTTCCCTCGCCAAAATAATCAAGTCTGCTTAAGGTAGAATCCGCTGGGAAAAGTCTGGATTACCTTTGGAAAGGGTTATCTTTGAAGCAATGGAAAAATCAATAATTGGGAGAAAAGAAACGGTCCGGTTACCAGATTGGGAAATCGATAAAATCACTGCCAAGGTAGACACGGGAGCATACAATTGCACGATTTATGCTTCGGCAGTAAAGGAAATTCAGGAGCAGGGGCAAAACCTACTTGAGTTTATATTGCTAGCTCCTGCTGACCCAGGCTACACGGGAAAAACGATTCATACCTCCAAATACAAAGTCAAGAAAGTAAAAAACTCCTTCGGTCAAATGGAAAAGCGGTATCTGGTCCTGACCACCCTTTCCTTGGGAGCCCGAACTTTTTCGGCGGCTTTCACCTTGTCTGACCGGTCTAAAATGAAACATGCGGTATTACTCGGTAGAAAAATACTGAAAGGCAGGTTTTTGGTCGATGTGGAAAAAACATTTTTGGCCGGAGCACCCATTACTAAAGAAAAACAAACATGAAAATAGCAGTACTATCCCGAAACACCCAGTTGTATTCCACCAAAAGGCTGGTCCAGGCCATTCGGGAAGCAGGGCATGAAGCCGTGGTAATCGATCACTCCGCTTGTGACCTGATTATTGAGCAAAATGGGCCCTACATCCTGTACAAAGGTGAAAAGCTTTCCGGAATCGATGCCATCATTCCCCGTATAGGGGCATCCGTCACTTTCTACGGAACAGCTGTGGTCCGGCAGTTTGAATTAATGGGTGTGTTTTCAGCCGTAGAGTCCCAGGCCATTGTACGGAGCCGGGATAAGTTAAGATCCCTGCAGATACTTTCCCGTGAAGGTTTGGGAATGCCCAAAACAGCCTTCACTAATTTTTCCAAGGGGGGCGAAAAACAACTGGTGGAAATGGTGGGCGGTGCGCCCCTTATCATCAAGCTGCTGGAAGGAACCCAGGGCTTGGGAGTGGTTCTGGCCGAGACCAAAAAGGCGGGACAATCTGTCATTGAAGCCTTTCATGGACTTAAGGCCCGGATTATTGTGCAGGAATTCATCAAAGAAGCCAAAGGGGCGGATATACGTGCATTTATAGTGAATAACCGGGTAGTAGGTGCCATGAAACGTCAGGGAGCAGAAGGAGAATTCCGGTCCAACCTGCATCGGGGAGGAAAAGCAGAAGTCATTCGCCTCAGCAAAGCAGAAAGAACCGCCGCATTGAACGCCGCCAAAGCCCTGGGCCTATCCGTGGCCGGTGTGGACATGCTCCAATCAGACAGGGGGCCGTTAATATTGGAAGTCAACAGCTCGCCGGGTCTGGAAGGTATTGAAAAAGCAACTGGTATCGATATCGCGGGAAAAATTATTTCCTTTATCGAAACCTCCGTGGAGAAAAATTCCAGTAAACGAAAAACCGATCGATAATGAAACCCATTCGAATAGGAACGAGGGGTAGCAAGCTGGCCCTTTTTCAAGCACACCATGTGGCTGATTTACTCCGTCAAAAGGGCCTTGCAACAGAAATTGTTATCATTGAAACCAAAGGAGATCAGGTCCTGGACGTGGCCATTTCCAAGATAGGCAGCAAAGGGGTCTTTACCGAAGAACTGGAAAATCAGCTGGCAGAAAACAAAATCGACATCGCGGTCCATAGTGCCAAAGACCTGCCTTCCCGCCTACCGGAAGGGTTTGATATCATCGCTTTCACGGAGAGAGAAAAGGCGAACGACGTGATTATCAGCCACAAAGAATTGCCCGATCTGGACAGCAAAGAACCATTACTGTTAGGCACCTCCTCTACGCGAAGAATCGCCACGCTCCGGTATTACTATCCCCATGTGCGCACCACAGATATACGGGGAAATTTACAAACCCGGATAGCCAAAATGGAGAATGGTGTCTGCGACGGTCTGTTATTGGCCTACGCTGGCGTGCACCGCATGGGGTATGATGCACTTATCCGGTCTGACCTGTCCTTGGATCAATTTATTCCCGCGGTAGGACAAGGATGTATAGGAGTGGAGGCACATCAAAGCCTGGCTCCCCAAACAAAAACGGCCATTCATGAAGCGGTAAATCATACCGCTACCGCCTTTTGCCTACAGGCCGAAAGGAGCTTTTTGCGGGTATTGGAAGGAGGCTGCAGCATTCCCGCCTTTGCCCTGGCGGTCTGGGAAGGATCCACCCTGCATATAAAAGGTGGACTATTACAGCTTGAAGGAAAAGTAAGACTTTACGACTCGTTTCAAGGAAGCGAAAAGGAAGCCGCCTCGATGGGGATTCAATTGGCCGAAAGCATTTTGGCAAAAGGTGGCGATAAATTGTTAAAAGAAATCAAACAGCAACTCCATGAATAAATCCCTATTCATTTTGGCTTATAGCTTGCTTCTGGCTAGTTCCTGTGCGAGTGAAAAGGACTACCTGGTGACCATATCCACCGAATATGGAACCATGTACGCGATCCTTTACGATGAAACACCCGCTCATAAGGAAAATTTCCTTGATCTAGCTCGTTCGGGAAGGTACGATTCCACTCAATTTCATCGGGTAATCAGTGATTTTATGATTCAGGGGGGGGACGTATTCACAGAGGAGGGATTGCCTCCGGATGATTGGTATACCCTACCGGCGGAATTCAACCCTTCACTCATCCATGAAAAAGGGAGTATTGCGGCTGCCCGGCAAGGAGACCGCATGAACCGGGAAAAAAGGTCCAGCGGTTGTCAATTTTACCTGGTGGATGGAAAGGTTTACAGCGAAGAGGAACTGACCACCGACATGCCCAAACTTCAGAAGGCATTCACTCAGTATTTGCAGCTTGATAGTAACGTGGAATTGCGTGAGACCTACCGTCGATTATACCAAAATCAGGAAATTGACAGTTTAAATGCGCTAATGCTTTCAAAAAAAGTAGTGCTGGAACAGTTTTTTAATGTAAATTTGGAGTTAGACAAAAGGAAAAATCAGATAGAAGCTTACACTACCGTTGGTGGCACTCCTCATCTGGATGACGGCTACACGGTCTTTGGGAAAGTAATCAAAGGGCTGGATATAATGGAAAAAATTTCCGGGCAAGAAACAGGTCCCAATGACAAACCGATTACTCCTGTATATATGGATGTGAACGTTGAAATGGTTTCGAAGAAAAAAATTACCAGAGAATATGGATATAAATATCCTGAAGAGTGAAAAACCAAAGGTATTAATCACCGGAGCAAACGGATTATTGGGGCAGAAAATTGTCAAAAAAATCCTGATCGACGGGAAATACGATGCTATCGCCACGGGTAGGGGGCCCTGCCGATTACCGGGTGAATGGGAAGGTTACGACTTTGAACAGATGGACATTACCAATAAAAAAGAGGTAATGGAGGTTTTTAAGATTTATGCTCCTCAGTATGTCATTCATGCCGCTTCCATGACGGACGTAGATCGCTGCGAGGTAAATCGCCACAGTTGTTTTGAACAAAATGTGACGGGCACCCAACATATTATTGAAGGAAGTGAGGCCTGTAAATCCCATTTGATATTTCTTTCTACGGACTTCATTTTTGATGGTAAAAACGGGCCTTATAACGAAGAAGACCAACCGAACCCTCTAAATTACTACGGAAAGACCAAGCTGGAAACTGAAAAACTGGTCCAAAACTATCCTTACAAATGGTCCATTGTCCGGACCAATCTGGTGTATGGCACGGCGCACGACATGAGCCGGTCCAATATTATTTTATGGGTAAAGAAAGGACTTGAACAACATAAAGTATTAGAATTAGTGGACGATCAATTCAGAACGCCTACGCTGGCGGAAGATCTCGCCGAAGGATGCCTGCTAATGGCTGATAAAGGTGCCACAGGTATTTTTAACATATCCGGAGAAGAATTGCTTACCCCCTACGACATGGCGCTGATGACAGCGATGTTTTTTGGTTTGGATCGGGAGGGAATACAAAAAACAGACTCCTCCCATTTCGGACAGGTGGCAGCCAGACCGCTTCGTACCGGTCTGATCATTACCAAAGCGAAAGAAATTCTGGGATTTCAACCCAAAAGTTTTGAAGATGGAATTGGTATTCTGGCAAAACAAATTAAATTAGCCGATTACAAAACCTGATATTCTTTTTCTTTGAACACCTAACACACTTCCAATATTATGCAAAATTCTGGCAATAGCTCCTCCAGAGGACAATGGGGATCTACATTTGGTTTTATAATGGCTGCGGGAGGTTCGGCTGTGGGACTAGGAAACATTTGGCGATTCCCCTATATTACCGGGCAAAACGGAGGTGGAGCATTTGTCTTTGTCTACGTTCTTTGTGTTTTATTGATCGGACTTCCGCTCTTGTTAAATGAAATAGCACTGGGCCGAAAGTCAGGTAAAAATCCGGTGGGTGCCATCAAAGAAACGGGAGGCAACCGTTTTTGGCAGTCAGCAGGTGTACTCTGTGTACTGGTCTGTTTTGCCGTATTAAGTTATTATTCCGTGATCGCTGGCTGGACCATAGGCTATATTTTTACGGAGCTCATTAATGTTCCGGTGGATTTCGAGGATTTTGTCCAGACCCCACTATACGTCATTCCCTTATGCATGGTTTTTATTTTGCTGACCATTTCGGTGGTCTTGGGGGGTATTTCAGGCGGTATCGAAAAGGCGGCTAAATTTTTAATGCCCGTTTTGTTTCTAATCATCCTATTGATCGCAGCTCGCGCCGTCACCCTTCCGGGCGCAGGGGCCGGGATCGAATACTACCTTTCACCAGATTTTACCAAAATTAACGGAAAAGTAATCCTTTCCGCGCTGGGCCAGGCATTTTTCAGCTTATCAGTAGGCTGGGGATTGATGATCACGTTCGGATCTTATTTGCCCAGAGACAGCAATGTCATTCAATCCTCAGCATGGATCGCCGGGATGGACAGCATGGTTGCACTCATGGGAGGGTTGATGATATTTCCAGCCCTATTTGCCCTTTTACCCGGGGTGAGCCCCGATGAAGGGCCGGCCTTGGTTTTCAACGTACTCCCCCGGGTATTTGATCAGATAGAGCCTTTTGGCAATATCATCGGAGGCATGTTTTTCCTCTTATTACTCGTGGCAGCCCTGACCTCCAGCATTTCCATGCTGGAAGTGCCGGTGGCCTACTTTATCGATGAAAGGAACTGGTCACGGAAAAAAGCCACCTGGACCATTGGGATCGCCGCAATGGTATTAAGCATTCCATCCTCTCTGGCGGCTGTAAAAGGAAATTTTTTCAACAACCTGGGCTTTAATTTTTTCGGGAGACAAATAGCCGGTTTCTTTGACCTGATGGACTTCTTTTTTGGGACGTTGGCTATTGTAGTGATCTGTCTGATGCTCAGCCTGTATACCGGATGGATTAAAAATGTAAAAGAATACGCCTCCGAAATAGCACAGGGATCTACCTTCTTTGTTGGTTTTCCCAGAAAAGCCTGGATTTTCTTCATTAGATGGATATGCCCCATTGTGATCCTTCTGGTCCTTATGAACATGATCGGCATCTTTGGAGCACCTGGTGAAGGGGGATAAACCAGAGCAATCGATATAAAAAAATGGTAGCCACAAACCGGGCTACCATTTTTTATTCCATAAATAATAAAAGGTATATACGTGTCAGAAACCTTACCAGGTTCTGGGGTAATCGATGTTTGAAGAATCATCCGAGGATTCGGTAGAGGAGCTTTCCTTAAAGGACGCTCGCTCCGGTTTGGCTATAGGCTTAACCGGCACATCTTTTTTCCTGGCCGTTCTATCATCCAGCATGGAGTACAATTCCTCCCGGCTGACCGAGTTAATTTTACTCGATTTTGAGGATTCTTCAACGGACTTGGCATCTACTACCTGAATACCACTGTTGATTTGAGCTCCTTTGTGGATAAAAATGGAACTGGTCGTAATGTTTCCAGAAACTTTGGCATCGGAGTAGATGGTGGTTTCTCCTTTGATGTAAAGATCCCCCATCACCTCTCCACTGATGCTGATTTCTTCCGCTATGATATCCCCGGTGATGGAAGCCTTTTCTCCGATCACTACTTTTTTATCCGTGCGGATACTTCCTACCAATATGCCATCTGCTCTGATGTCACTTTTGGAAATGATATCCCCTGTAAGCTCAAACCCAAGTGACAATACCGTCACTTTTCCTGCATGAGGTTCTTCATTTTGTTGCTTATTGGATCCGAATTTCATAGGCTCAATAATCTTCTTTTTCTTGTTTAAATGTCGTGAGTATCGTTGAACTATTCCCTAGATCTAGTCCGACCGCTTTGTCTTTCGCACCTCCGCCGATAGCGAGGCTATTGTAACAATAGCCTATGGAAGCCATTTGTTCGGGTGCCTCCGGTACGTGTACATTTAACAAGCCATCGAATTCATCTCGGAATAAATTCACCAACTCAGCGTAATTGGCTCCGCCTCCTGCCAGGTAAAGATCGGCCGATTTTGAAAAATCGCTATCCGAAAAAGCCTTTCTTAATGAGGGAGAAATCACGTCATTGTAATATTGCGTAATAACCTGCTTGCGAAGCTCTCTTAAGTCCAAACGCTTCCTGTTCAGGATAATTGTTCCTTCACTAAAATATTGGTCAATTTGGTGCTCCGTTTTCAAGTCAAGATAGTTATCTTTCTGCAGCTCCCGGGTGATGAGATTGATAGCGTAGCGAAGGCCAAAGGTAGATACACTGGATCGTTGCACCAGTCCCCCTTCGGTACTGAGTATGGCCTCCATGGTCCCGTACCCAAGACTGATCATGAAGAAGTTTTTCGGGGCATCCTGAAACTGCTGCCTCACCGCCATGCTACACCCTACTACCTCGGGAATCACCGCTACCCGGTCTACTTCTACGGCCATTTTCTTTCTACCGCCCCCTCCAAAAGTCTGCGTATCGTATTCTATAATGTGTTCATTTTCCAACAATCGATAGGCGTTTTCCTTAAAGACCTGAAAAGTCGAAAAGGGAAATCCAGTAGTAACCGTAATGGGACTTCCCAGTTTTTGAGAGGCCAGCAAAAGACCTGCTTTTAAAAAGATCCGATAGTCTATTTCATCCGGAGAACTATTGATATTCCGGTGTGGCGAAGTCCCCTCGGAAAGCGCCAGGTCCCCTACCAGGTATCCAATGTTATCGTGATAAATTTTCAGTCCGGAAACCAAGTCCCTGGCCACATTCCTTAGCTCAAGGTTGCTACTTTCTAATACACTGGGGTACTTTAGTACTTCTATCATGGAAATTATTTTTATTCTTTTATCCTTTATAAAACAGTATTCCGTATTTGTTATCGTAAAATATTAAAAACTAGTGCCTAACAGGAATCATCGTCCCAGACTCATTTGCACAATCCAATCGGAAACAGGATGCCTCACAAACTTACTTATTTTTATCAATATTTAAAGAAAGCCAGGGACTAACCTTTTGTTTAAAGACAAATTAAAGGAACCTTGCGGAAATAACAAGCTACTTGTTAAAGTTTATGCCCATTATTTTGCATTTGGTAGAAAATGGCATCCTTTTTTGATTTCTGGTCCTTTTACATAAAGGTATTTTGCAGAAATTAACCGTATCCTTTTGAATTTGTGTAGTTTTGTGGTCAGACTAATACACCCTTATTCATGAGACACTTCATGCAAATTTGTCTTACATGCTTCTTATTATCCGTTGTTTTGGTCAACGCACAGGCACAGGAATTTTCCATCGGCCCAAAATTGGGGATTTCCCAGGGAAATATTTCCGTTAGTGACAATAACTTCTCAAAAGGCAATGAAAAACTAGGTTACCACCTGGGGCTCTTTGCCAGACTCGGAGGAAACCGAATTTTTATCCAGCCTGAAGTTCTCTACACCAATACAGGAGGTGAATTTGAGGACATTCAAACGGGAAATACAGTAACTTATTCGGCTAGTTTTGACCGAATAGACGTGCCATTAATGGGCGGCTTTAAGATCGCCCGATTCTTTCGCGTGCAGGCTGGCCCCGTGGTCACATTTATCCTCGATAGCGAATTGACCGCCGGAAATCCTTCCGTGCCGATTGATTCGGACCCAAACACGGCAACCTTAGGTTACCAGGCAGGAATCGGTCTGGATATCGCCAACATGATCCTTGATTTTAAATACGAGGGAGCCCTGGCAAACCATGTGGATGCGATCGCCGGACTTAATACCGACCAAAGGCAAAACCAACTAATCCTATCCCTGGGCATCCGCTTATTTTAAGTCGGCTCAGGGAACGCTAGTTTTGCCCCACCTGATCCAGAAAATTACGAGGCTTCTGGTTCAGATTTCGAAATTGGCTCGGTGTCATCCCTGTGTGTTTTTTAAACTGCGCAGAAAAATGTTGCATACTGCTATAGCCCAGCTTCCAAGCCACCTCTGATATATTATGGGCCTCATAACTGAGTAACTCCCTGGCCTTTTCTATTTTCAACTCAATGAAATAGTGTTCGATGGTAATTCCTTGCAGACTACTGAAAAGCTGGCTTAACCGGGAATAACCCAGTCCCGTTTCCTGGGAAAGAATTTGGGAAATGGGGGTGTCCAATCCCTCACTTCCCTTTTCCAATAGTTGTAATAAGGTCAATTTGACGGTTTCTACCCAGACGGTTTCCCTGGACTTTGCCAAAGCGAAACCCAAGGAGTTCAGCCGTTTCTCAAAAGCTTCAGCCAGTGGGTTTCCCAGCGGCTCTTTTAAAAGTACCAAGCCTAATTCCACCTTTTCAAAAACAAGGCCCATATCCCGGAGGATTTCTTCCACGGCCATGATGCAACGGGGACAGACCATGTTTTTAACTCGTATCTCTCGCATGCCTGATTAACAAGCACTGCTAAAAATAAATTTCAAAAAGGGTCTTTCTAAATACCGGCACAAAAAAAAGGCTGTCTTGGGACAGCCTCTTTTTCTGTTAGTGGGTAATTCAATTTTTTTATCGGACTGAAAGAAAATTTCCAAATCCGCTGTTGTCTGAAATCTTAATAGAAATATCCTCTAATGAAGTGACGTTTTCAAATTTAAACTTCTTTCCAAAAGTCTCACCCGTTATAGGCGCTTCGAAAACCAATCTTCCCTTATCAAATATCTCCAGCGTTTTTTCAACTCCATTCAAATTTTTCAAAACCAAGGCAAGCGTCTTGTTATCCAATTCGGTTACCTTTGCGAAATAAGTTTTCTCCAGGCTTCTTGGTCCCAGGTTAACTTCAAAATCAGATAGTTTTCCTGATGCGGCATTGAACACCTCGATTTGGTAGTTACCTAGGTCCAATTTATTTAAGTCGTAATTTTTGAAGAAAACATTTTCAGACTCAATGACATCCCGGTAGATAATTCTGCTGGTTTCGTCTTTGATGGCTACTGTTACCTTCCCTTCCGGTATACCATTGTATTTTAATTGAAATCTTTTCTCCCCGATTTTCTCAAGGGTTACAATTGGATTTTCTACCGGTGCTGTAGCAAATACAGCGGTACTAAATGTGAAAGCGAGTAATGTTGCAATAATTAATCTCATGATGTTAAATTTTTAAAGGTTTAGAAACTTTTAAAACCTCTTCCCGGGATCCTCCCGAAAAATTTTTGTTTGAGGCTAATTATTTTGGGTAGGCAATTGATTTACTTACGTAAGTATGACACAAATGTAAACAAGGGGATGTTACGTTGCAAATTATTCAATGATAATATTAAATAATTAACTATTACATAATATTAAGTGGTAAATATTATGTAATCAAAAATCAGAAACAGGAATCTGAATCGTTTCCAAATTCGTTTTACCTTAAAATTTAAAGGTACAACTGACTAAAAAACAAAATAAAATTTTTTTTAGGGTTGTTAACGAACGAATTTTAGAATAAAAAATAGGTAATGTCTGGAAATTGCAACGATTTCAAATTAATTACTTGAATTTCAATCGGTAAAAAATATTGTAATCCCTTTCTATAGTTGGCGCTAAATTATCATTGACATAAACCAACCCATTTTCATCCGCGAAATCCAAGGCTCCATGCACGGGTAGACCATCCAGCACCCCTGCCTGATTCCCTTCCACAACCCATAAATAATAGGGTTTACTAAACGTTTCCATGGCCTCCCTGTAGGCCGGGCTGTCATAATATTGCTCCGAGGAAGCACGGAGCTCGTTTACAATATCTTCGGGAATTCTTGTTTTGAATTCAACCAATAGGTTTTCCCCCACATACCGCAAATCGGTAAAGCCAGGGTAACTACTATACCCATTCACCCCGGATAGCTGCTCGGGTATTTTTTCGGGCCGGTAGCGATGCCTGAGCTGGGTTACATGCCTCAGTTCAGGTACCTCCCCGGAATAATCGTACACAAACAATTGGTTTCCGAAGACGGGAAGCAAGGCCAATTCCTGCTTACCGCGATGAAAGGCAACGATCGGCTGGCTTTGTCCCACCATTTTGTGTGATTTTTTGGGTTCCCATTCATCAGGATAGGTTTCCAGCAACTCCAACACCCCATTATCCACTCCATAAGCAAAAACTGTTTTTACGCGATCATAGTACTCGGCGGTTTGTCTCGCTTCTTCGCCAATAGAATCAGGATTAAACAAATTCTGCTCCTGCCCAATAAGCATCCTGGCTCCATCTTTGGTGAAACCTGTAAATAAGGTACGGTAACTGTACATGGACATGGCATAGATAGCTATGTGAATAGGGTCCAGTATTTTTAATTTGTTTCCGCTCATATCGTATACATGGTACCCATTAAAGAGGCCTTGTGCGACCCATTCCGCTTCATTCAAAAAGCCATAGCCGAAGGCACCATTTGCACCCAGACCATCCGGCCCTTCATTCAATATCTCAAACGTCTTCAAAATTTCCCCGTTCCCAGCTACCAAATACGGTTTTCTACTTTTATTCCCTCGCATGAGAAATTTGTCACCCTCTTCCAGGTAATCATCAATTACCAGAGGTTCCAGCTCATCTACGATAATGCTATCCACCACTTCAAGAAATAGCTTTTGCTGGGGACCACCAGTTTCTGAAGACGTGTTATCATTGCAGGAAAAAAGGCCCGGTATGAACAATAAAAGAATGCTAAGGTATTTCATTTGGCAGCAGGTTAAGAAATGCACCATCAAGTTTAGGATAATTATTTTGTTTTCCACAAGAAAACCGGCAGCGCAAGAAAAACCCCAACCATGCTAAAAACCAGGCCGCCAATGGTACCGATGGCCAGGGAAAACCAAAATATCTCATTCTGCCCTTCTATCACAAAGGGAATCAGCCCGAAACAAGTGGATAAAATCGTCAGCAATATAGGGGTAGCCTTCCCTGCCACGGCTTTCAATACATTACGATTATAGTGTTTCCCCTCCCGGTTATTCAGGTCATTGACGATAAAAATGGCCGCATTGACCGCCAGACCACCCAGCATCACAAATGCCGCATATCCGCCTTGGTCAAAATAAAAATCAAATAGCGAAAAAATCAGAAATAACCCAATAAAGGAGACCGGAATGATAAAGATAATATACAGCGGCTGTTTGAAGTTTTCGAAGAGGATCGAACAGATGACAAAGATGCCAGCGATCAAAACCAACAGCAACCCATACTGCCTTTTGGCCTGATCGTAATTCCAGCTATAAGTCTGTCTGCTTGCCGAATACCCAATAGGCATACCGGCTTTCATTTCATCAAGTACTTCATCCAGGTATTCTCCCCCAAACTTCGCCGATCCCATATACTCAAAGGAAACCAGCCGAATGTATTGGCGGTCTTCTTTATGAAGGGCATTGGTAGTAAATTCTTTTTCTAAGGAACCCACGCCAGATACTTTGACGATTCGGTCTTCGCCGGTAATAAGGCTGCTGTTCTCCAGATCAAAACGGGAAAACCGGGAAGATTGCTTCTCCCTTACCACCATACCGTATCGGTCATCGTCAACTTCCAGGAACAGGGAAGGTTGCTCGTGAAGCGACATGTCCTGAAGCGCATTGACGATCTCGTATTGGTTGGTGCCCGATAGTGCCAGTTGCTGCTGATCGAATTCCAGCACGTACTCTTCGGTTTTCTGCTCTCCCCAGCTAAGCCGTTCATTCGTATTCACTTCCTGGATCCGGCGGTGCGAAAGAAGCTTTGAAGCCAAAATTTCTGCCTGTTTTTCCAGTTCAGTGTAATTATAGCCCCTCAATTCTGCCCGGAAAGAGGGGATGCCCTCTCCACCCGGTCCGGTGTAAAAACCCTGTCCCACCCCATAAATGTTCCATCGAACCCCACTCCAGTCGGTGGATTTCATGGCCAGTTTTCCTTTCAGCCTATAGGGAAGGGCCGACGTTTCATAAGCTTCCTTAAACGTTATTTCTATGCGCGCATTTTGCCCGGAATTGACGGTGGTCACAAATTTATCTATCCCCTCCACGCCTTTCAGGTAGGCTTCAAATTCCCGGATGATAAAATCCATTTGTTCCAGGGTATTGCCAAAGGCCAAATTGGCATTTACATAGAGTCTGGTGCGCTCCGCCTCCCGGTAAGAAGACTTCTCAAAAACCCCACGAACAAACATCCTCATGGATCCACCCAGTGCCTTGTCTACATAGGGTCGCATCGTCTCTTGATAGTACGTGCTCCCAATACTGCTGTTGTACCATTCCTGACCTTCCCATTTTGCAGGCAGGTAAAAAACAGGTAGACCAAATAGAAGGACAAGTCCAACTACAAAGGCTTTTCGGTGGTTTGCCAAAAAAGCGATGGTCCGGGCGTATACCAGCATTCCCCTACCCCGTCTTCTTAGTTGATGCAGGGTCAGTTTGCGACCTTTCCCCGAACTTCCTTTAAAAAGAAGGCTGTACACTGCCGGTGTAAATAGCAGTGCGATAAGCAAGGAAACGCCCAGCATGACGGCGACCACAATGGAGAAGTCACCCAGGTTTTTCCGATCGTCTTCCGGTAGCAGAAATACCATTAGCAATGCAGCAATGGTGGTAAGTGACGCGGCCAGCAAAGCCAAAAACACCCTTCTGTTTTTGTGCTTGTGCAGATGGTCGATCATGATAATCGCATTGTCCACAATCAACCCAAAAGAAATGGTCAGTCCTGCCAGGGAATACAGGTGAATATCCGTACCCAAGGCATAGAGAATGATAGCGGTCAGGCTCACGTTTACCAAAATGCCCAAAAACAAGGTAATTAGGTACCTCAGGTTTCGGTTGATCAAAAATATGAATAAGATCAGAATCAGGATAGAAAGTCCGGAACGCTTGTAAATTTTCTGAAGTTCTTTTTCTAAAAACGAGGTGTCATCAAACTCCAGCCGCACATCAAATCCTTCCGGCAATTGACTTTTTGTGGCAGCGATGGTTTCCCGAATCTTATCCGCCAGCAATACTTTGTTTACCCCATCCCTGCTATTGATGGTCAAACTCACCGAATTGTTACCATTGATTCGATAATATCGTTGAGGAGCGGCCTCTTCTAATGTCAGGATGGCAACGTCCTTTAAATACAATTCCTTCCCGCCCAGCCTACCTATGAGTAAATTTTCCAAATTTGCCAGCGAAACCAGCGAACGATCAATTTCCAAAAACAAGGATTCACCGGAAACATTCATCGCCAGTCCGGGGAAGTTTCTGCCAAAAGAACTGCGTAACTTGTTTTCCAGGGTTGACCTTGAAAGGTTCAGGCTCTGAAGTTTTTGGATATCATAGGTCACGTATAGGTACAGGTCATTCGCCCCCCTTACTTCCATTTCCTCCACTTCCTCAATCTTATTTAATGCCGATACCAGGATATCCTCCGTAATTTTTTTTATTTCGAAGGATGCAAAGGGACCATTGATACTATACGTCAGGATCGGCCGCTTTTCCTGTATGTCTCTTTGGGCAGACTGCGTAATAGTCGGATAGCTAACCTTACTATCCAGTGAGGGATACACCTGTCGTATCAATGCCGACACTTCAAATTTCTTGTATTCCATATCCGTGCGCTTGTCAAAACGCAACTGAATGGAGCCTTGATTGTAATTGGATACGGAAGTCGTTTTCTTTAACTCTGACAACTGAGAAAGCACCCCTTCCAGTGGCGAAGTAGCCAGCTTTTCCACCAATTCCGGAGCGGCACTGCGCACTGAAAACCCAATATTCAACACGGGTTCCTTTTCCCTGGGATTAAGATCCACCGACAACCGGGGAACCAGTGCAAATCCAATGATTGCCATCACAAAAAAAACAATTACCAGTCGGAAAGGTGTCATTGGTTTAGGGTTCTTGGTATCGGGATTTGACTGGCAGTTTCCCAACAGGAAAAAACCAACCCTTTAGCGGGGAAAGGCAAACACAGTCGATTTGAAAGCGAAATAGACATCTGGGGTTCTAATGTTTAATAAAACAAAACCAATCAACACCTATAAAACTAAATAAATAATATAAAAAAACAAAAATGATCCGTTTTTTATGTACTTCAGCGGATCTTTTTTCAGAAGAACCTATTAAAGTGAACTGCGGCCGAAATATAAAAAAAGGCAACTATCTTTTGACGAATAGTTGCCCTTTACTATTAAACCGTTTAATTTACCTTGAATTATTTCGCATAATTTACCGATCGCATTTCCCGGATAACGGTGATTTTTATCTGTCCCGGATATTGCATTTCCTTTTCTATTTTTTGAGAAATTTCAAAGGACAAGCGGCCTGCCGTGGTATCGTCTACATTGTCTGCATCCACGAGCACCCGCAATTCCCT
This sequence comes from Cyclobacterium salsum, assembly GCF_010119245.1. Classification (GTDB taxonomy): domain Bacteria; phylum Bacteroidota; class Bacteroidia; order Cytophagales; family Cyclobacteriaceae; genus Cyclobacterium; species Cyclobacterium salsum. The sequence continues at coordinate 161,466 of NZ_WNKG01000006.1, read as the reverse complement.
GCCAGCTTGCATGGCAAAACATTTATTGACTCCTTCAAAGCTCAAAGCCAGATCCTCCAGGTCTTTGAGACGTTTGATGTAGCTATCCATAATTTCCCTTCGTGCCCCCGGTCTGGAACCAGATATGGCATCACAGGCCTGTACGATGGGTGAAAGCATGGAGGTCATTTCGATCTCGTCATGGTGAGCACCGATAGCATTGATCACTTCAGGATGCTCTTTGTGTTTTTTTGCCAACTCCATACCCAAAATGGCATGGGGAAGTTCTGCTTCTTCCGGGTATACCTTGCCGATGTCGTGAAGCAAACCGGCTCTTTTCGCGAGCTTGGCGTTGATTCCCATTTCTGCTGCCATGGTGGCGCAGAGTTTGGCCACTTCCCGAGAATGCTGCAGCAGGTTTTGCCCGTAAGAAGATCGAAAACGCATTCTTCCAACCATCTTGATCAATTCGGGATGCAATCCATGTATCCCGAGATCAATACAGGTGCGCTCACCGATCTCGATAATTTCTTCATCGATGTTTTTCTCCGTCTTGGCTACTACTTCTTCTATCCGGGCTGGGTGAATCCTTCCATCCTGTACGAGGCGGTGCAGGGACAATCGCGCCACTTCTCTTCTTACCGGATCAAAGCCGGAAATGATAATGGCTTCAGGGGTATCGTCTACCACGATCTCCACTCCGGTGGCTGCCTCCAGGGCACGGATATTTCTTCCTTCCCTACCAATAATTTTTCCTTTTACATCGTCGCTCTCAATATTGAATACCGACACGCAATTTTCGATGGCGTGTTCGGTAGCCGTTCGCTGAATGGTATCGAGAACGATCTTCTTGGCCTGTTTGGTGGCGCTGAGTTTGGCCTGATCCAATATGTCCTTAATATGAGAAGACGCTTTCGTGGCGGCTTCATCCTTCAGCATCTCTATCAATTGTTCCCGGGCCTCTTCGCGCGTCAGGAGTGCCACTTTCTCCAGGTCAGTAATCCGCTGCTGGGTCACCTTGTCTAATTCATCTTTTCTAATCTGGACCGCATGTAATTGCGCACTTAGGTTTTCTTTTTTGCTATCCAGTTCGGCTTCCTTGCGCTTAAGCTGCTCCATTTCTTTGGAAAGAATCTGTTCCCGCTGCTTCAGCTTGTTTTCATTGGTAATAAGGATGTTTTTCTTTTTCCCTACTTCTTCTTCAAATTCAGACTTGAGCCGAAGGTATTTTTCTTTCGCCTCCAGAATCTTATCTTTCTTCAGCCCCTCTGCCGTAATTTCTGCCTCTCTTAAAACGCTTTTCGCTTTTTCTTTTGCTTCTGCCTCTATCTTCTTGCTATTATTTTTTATAAAAAATCCAGCAAGAAAGGCTCCCAGCAAAATGCCGACGGCTCCTGATAAAATGATGTATAATGAAAATCCCATAGATATAGTTGAGTTTATCTACCGGAAAAAAATACACTGCTGCTGTATTGGGACTTGACGGACTATAGGTTAGAGTAAAGCATCCAGACGTTGATTGACCTGTGATACCACGTTTTTGACCTGCTCGCTTTCATTACTTTGAGTTTCGTTTAGCTCCATGGATTCCACCATGCAATCAAACGACACCATCGCAAGCAGGTCCTGTCGGTCCTCCAGGCCAAACTCTTCCCTGTACTTTTTAATTTTATCGTTAATCAACTTCCCCACCCGCCTGATTCGGGCTTCTTCATCAGCCTTCACCTTCATTGGATATTCTCTATCTCCAATTTTTATTCTAATTGAAAGTGTATCCATATTATTCAGACAGGTAAGTGATAATCTTATCGATTTCTTTTATATAGCTATCAATTCTCCCCTTCAATTCAGCAGACGCTTTATTTTCTACCGGTATGTTTCTTACAATTTTACTAATTTTAATTTGATTTTTAAAATCTTCGAGTGCTTCTTCCTGATCCGACAGTTTCTTTTGATAGGACAAAAGTTGATTTTTGAGGGCAGAATTTTCCTGTTCGAGCAGCCTGACCTTCTGTTCGACCTGTTCTGTCAGCCTTTCCAGCTTCTGAAGCTCCTCAAAATCCTTCATTTTATTTTCTGATCAATGCCCCTGCATTTTTTTCAAAGGCAGCCATTAATTTATTCATGGTCTTATCAATCATTTTATCCGTCAGGGTCTGTTGATCGTCCTGAAGGTAAAAACTCAACGCATAGGCCTTTTGATTGGACTCCACTTTATCTCCTTTGTACACATCAAAAACATTGATTCGCTTCAGCAGCTTTCCTCCCACCTTATTCGCTATCTGCCGAAGTTCCTCAAAACTAACCTGCTGATCAATCACCAATGAAAGATCCCTTCTTACTTCGGGATACCTCGATATCTCCTTGAATTTTTCCTGCGCCTTAGCCATTCGAACCAAGCTGTCCCAATCCAGTTCCGCATAAAACACGGCTTGCTTTACAGATGCCTGCCTTGCTGCCGCTGGGCTCAAAAGTCCGATTTTCCCAATCTCCTGCTGCTTGTTCCTCAATACCAGCCCATAGGTATAGGGTTCCTCTTCAACCATTTCCACGTCTGGCAGCGATATATTTAGCTTGGTTAAAAGTGCTTCTACCACCGCATACAGTTCCGGAAAGCCCACCTCGTTTACCGGATGGATCCAGTTTTCCTTGTTGGAATTTCCGGTTAGAAAAAGGGAAAGTCGCTTCCCTTCCCTATATCCGTTTGCCTTTTTGAAATAAACGGTCCCAAACTCAAATAATTTTAAATCCTTTTGACGCCGGTTGATATTGTGTACCAATACTTCCAATCCCGTGTACAGGAGTGTTTGCCGTAGCACATCCAGATCTTCACTTAGTTTGTTCAGAATCACTACATCTTCTTCAGCGTTTAGGAACCCGCTTGCCATTGAATAAGCAGCGCTAGTCAGAGAATTGGTAATGATTTCATTGTACCCCATGCCCGCAAGGGCTTCCGAAACCCGGTACTGCAGCTTATTCCGGTCTTTTTCCTGATGCTCCGCCAGGTATTCCGACTGGTAATTTTCTTCCAAAGGAATGGAGTCAAACCCGTAGATTCTTAAGATTTCCTCAATGACATCCGCCTCCCGGGTAACATCCACCCGATAAGGGGGCACCAATGCCTGAAACCCCTCCGCTGTCTCCTGCTCCACCCGGATATCCAGTGATTCAAGGATTGTTTTGATTTCGCTCCGGTCGATCACTGCTCCGATTAGCCGGTCTACATGGCGGTATTTTACCGGAATTCGGACATCTGCTACCGGCTCAGGATAGTAGTCCACTATGCCGGAACTGACTTCTCCTCCTGTCAACTCGCATATCAGCATGGCCGCTCTTTGTAATGCAAAAACCGGCATGTTCGGGTCGGTTCCTCGCTCGAATCGAAAGGAAGCGTCTGTCTTTATTCCATGATGCTGCGCACCTTTTCGGATCACATCTGCTCCAAAGCAGGCACTTTCCAAAAACAAAGTGGTGGTGCTATCTGAAACGCCGGAATGCTGCCCTCCGAGAATTCCCGCCATGCAAAGCCCCCCCTCGCTGTCGCAAATCATAAGCTCTTCTCCTGTCAGCATTCTTTCCTTACCGTCCAGGGTGGTGAAAGTCGTCCCTTTTGGCAATTTCCTGACCTGTATTTCGCTTCCATTTATTTTATCAGCATCAAAGCCATGAAGCGGTTGCCCCAGATCGTGCAAGATGAAGTTGGTAATGTCTACGATTACATTTATAGGTTCCAAATCGAGGGCTTTCAAGTAGTCTTGCAACCACTTCGGAGAAGGAGTTGCCTTCACCCCGCTGATCGTAAGTCCTGCATACCGGGGACAATCCTTTTGGTCTTCAACCGTCACCTTAAAAGTGCGATCTTCACGAGCTACGGAAAATCCGGACAGGTCCGGCATATGGAGCTCCTTGCGCAACAATGCTTTCAAGTCCCTGGCTACGCCCAAATGAGAGGCCGCATCTGCCCGGTTGGGGGTAAGCCCGATTTCCAGTACTTTCGACTCGCTGATTTCGAATAGCGGAGCCACCGGACTCCCGTTAGGCAAATCCGTGTCCAACACCAGAATACCCTCGTGGCTGGCCCCCAATCCCAACTCATCCTCTGCACAAATCATCCCTTCGGAAACTTCTCCCCGGATTTTAGCTTTCTTAATTTCAAAGGACCCTCCCTCTTTGGGATAAAGCGTGGTCCCAACGGTAGCGACAGGAACTTTTTGCCCTTTGGCTACATTCGGTGCACCACATACAATGGGCAGCATTCGATCTCCTACATCCACCAGGGTAAGGCTAAGTTTGTCGGCATTCGGGTGTGGTTCACAACTGATTACTTCCCCGACCACAATTCCTTTCAAGCTTCCCTTAACGGATTCATAGCTTGCGATGCCCTCCACCTCCAGGCCAGAGGCTGTCAGTAGATCAGCAATTTCTTCCGGAGATTGGTCAAAAGGTATGTAATCTTTGAGTCTATTGATCGAAATTTTCATTTTTGTAGTTTTGACTAAATGACAAATTTACGATAATTGGCCTCTACTGAAAGGTTATTTATCGTAATTTTTCTCCCCGGCCCGGATCGGTATTTCGAGAATATTTTCCCGGGGAGGAATGGGACAGGCAAAATCAGGATTATAGGCGCAATAGGGATTATAAGCCAGATTAAAGTCTATCGTAATAGAGGATTGCCCATCCTGCCGTAGGTTCAGATAGCGTCCGCCCCCATAGGTCTCATCGGCGGAAGTTTCGTCCGCAAATGCCAGAAAAAAATTCCTTCGATCCATTTCATCTTCTGCCTGTAGCAATAGTAACCTGAGCGGCTCTCCCTTCAGGTCGAAAACGGCAAAGGAATGCCGAATGTACCGTTCCACGCTTCCGTCCGTCATGGGCACCTCCATTATGTTTCTATTGGCCACCGGCTCCATCCTTGCCCGCACCTTATAGTCCGGATCAATGGGATAAAAATCCAGTGAATCCAATTCGTCTTTTTGTTCATCCGTTAGGGGAGACTCCAAATTATACTTGAGATATTTAAATTGGCGTTCTCTCTCTGCCTCAATGGTATTTCGATAAAGTTCCGGATCCTCCGTACCGGTAAATGTATACACCAGGGACGCTGTAATCACCAGGGCTACGATGGCCCAAAATAGGTTTTTCTTATTCATAGGGAATTAAATCATGCCTTCATCTGCAAAGCTAAAATAGCCAACATCCGTGAAAATAATATGATCCAGAACAGGAAGCTCCAGGTTTTTACCGACCAGGCAAAGTTTTTTAGTAAGGCCAATATCTGCCGCAGAGGGCTTAAGATTGCCTGAGGGATGATTATGAACCAAAATCAAGGCATTGGCCAACTGCTCAATTCCAAATTTAAAAATCAATTTTGGATCGGCAATGGTTGCTGAAGTCCCTCCCTGGCTAATTAGCTGTTTTTTAATGACAAAGTTGCTACGATTTAGAAAAAGAACATAAAAATATTCTACCGATTCATCCTGCATCTCCTGGCGCATCAGCCGGTAGACATCTGCGGATGAGGTAATCTTTGCTTTTTTCTGGGGTTCAGCATCTTTTCGCCGTCTCCCCAATTCCAGTGCACTGACGATACTGATAGCCTTAGCTTCCCCGATTCCCTTAAACTTCTTCAGGTCATTGACGGATAGTTTTGCCAATTGGGAAAGATCATGGTCGACACTTTTGAGAATATGCCTGGAAAGGTCTACCGCACTTAGGTGTTGGGTACCCGAACCAATCAAAATGGCAATCAATTCCGCATCCGATAGCTGCGCCTTTCCCCGTAGAAGTAACTTCTCACGAGGACGATCTTCCTCCGCAAGGGCGGAAATACGTATCGACTGGTACTCTTCCATGGTAAAAAATAAGTGGATAAGGGTTGTCCTGTCTGCCTCCTAAATTCATCGCCCTTTCAATCTAAGGAATACTTTTAAAAAAATTAACAAAATAGCACAAAAAAACCCTCCCGGATTCTCAGGAGGGCATTACTTTCTTCAAAAAACGCGCTTTTTAAATAGCGTTTACCAGCTTTGTTAACTTCGACTTTTTGTTGGCCGCATTGTTTCTATGTATGACATTTTTCTTCGCCAGCTTATCCAGCATGGAAGTAACCTGCTTCAACAATTCCTGCGCCTCTGATTTGTCTTCGGTGTTTCTCAATTTTTTGATAAACGTCCGGGTGGTTTTGGCCTGATACCTATTCCTCAATCTTTTGGCTTCATTTGCACGAATTCTCTTTAAAGCCGATTTGTGATTTGCCATATGCTATATGATTAACTTTTAGTCCTAATTCTTTATGGATCGCAAATTTAAGCGTTTAATTTTTAATTGCAAAACTTTTATCTAAATATGGACTCGAAATGGTTGTCTATTTTAGGCGATTTTTTGTAAATTCATTCAGCAATAATCTATCTGATGATGAGAATCGTGTATCTACTCATGGTTTTGCTGGTTTCTTCCACTCAGCTTCAGGCATGGGGGTTTTATGCCCACAAACTGATCAACAGGCAAGCCATTTTTTCGCTACCACCTGAACTGATGGTGTTTTTCAAACCGCACCAGGGATACTTACGGGAAAAGGCAGTAAACCCGGACCGCAGACGGTATGCCGTCAAGGGGGAAGCTGAAAAACATTTCATAGACCTGGATGTGTACGGCGACAGCGCCCTTCAGATCTTACCCCAGTACTGGCCGGAGGCGGTAGCCCTTATAGGAGAAGACAGCCTTCGCCAATCCGGAATCGCTCCCTGGAGTACTTACCTGACATTCTTACAATTGGTCCGGGCTTTTGAGCAAAAAGATACGGAAGTCATTCTTCGCCTGGCAGCGGATTTAGGGCATTACCTGGGCGATATTCACGTTCCGCTCCATACCACCAAAAATTACAACGGACAATTCACGGGCCAATATGGAATTCATGGATTTTGGGAGTCAAGGCTACCGGAACTCTATGCCGAAAGCTACAATTTCTTTGTAGGAAAAGCCGAATATATCTCCGACCCTCAGCAAGTGATCTGGCGCACGATTGCCCAATCGCATGCCGCCCTGGACTCCGTACTGGGTTTTGAGGCATTGCTAAATGATCGATTTCCAGCCGATAAAAAATACAGTTTCGAAGAACGAGGCGGCATCAATACACGGGTATATTCCCGGGATTTCAGCGAGGCCTATCATCGGATGCTGGCTGGCCAGGTGGAGAGGCAAATGCGGCAAACCATCAAACTCATTGCTGATTTTTGGTATTCCGCCTGGATTCTAGCCGGCCAGCCAGACTTTGGAAAGGATGCTCCTTTTATAGAGCAGGACCCTGAGGAAAGCGATAGCATCTTTATTCCGAAGGACCCATCTCTAAAAGTCCGGCAACATGAAACCAGCCTTACGAGTCCACCAAAACGTTTTTGGAAGAATTCAGGTAGGTATGTATACTGCGGGCCAGCCTTTCGAAAGTATTTCGAAAGACGTCCTCGTTTTCCTCCAGCAGCGTGACTCTGAATCCCCTCAAGTCCGAACAAAAGGAACTGACCGGAACCACGCAAATTCTTTCCGCCGCCAGCAAATTGTACACAAATCGTTTGTCATGAGGCATCTCCTTTTCCTGAAGCCAAAGGTCCAGGTACTTTTTAACGCGCTCATCCTGAATGGGTAAATACTGTTGGTGATCCAATACGCCTTCCTCAAAGATGACCGTATTGTAAAAAGCTCCTTTGGTTTTATTAAACTTAATCCCGCTGACTGCTCCCAATACTTCCTCCAAAATACGGCTTCGGGTACCGATGGCGGCGTTGGCCGTTTTCCGGTACTCCTGATAGGCCGGATGGCTCATGATTTTGGGAATGGCAAGCTGAGGAAGGGTAGTAGAACAAACCTCGATCATTTTTGCATTCTCCAAAGTAGTACAAAGCTTGGAAAATTCTTCTGAAGTATGCTGATTATAAAACTCCATCCACCCACAGCGGGACCCGGGCCAGGGAAACTCCTTGGAAATACCTTTCAGGGAAATCCCGGGAAGGTCATCGCCCAGAATCTCGGCCAGGCTGATGGCTTTATATCCGTTATAGGTGATGTTTTGGTAAATTTCATCTGCGATCAGCAACAAATTGAATTCCCGTGCTAATTCCACAAACCGATCCAACACTTCTCTTGGATAGACCATCCCGGTTGGATTGTCGGGGTTTATGATCAGAATACCTACTATCGAAGAGTTGTACTTTACCTTATTATACAAATCCTCCATATCTGGGTACCAATTATTATCCGGGTCCAGGTTATAGGTGAGTGGACGGGTATTGGCATGCGCTGCCTCTGCGGAGCTGTGTGTAGAATAGGCAGGGGATGGACCAATAATTCGGGCCGTTGGAATCAGAAATTGATAGAGCTTTGCGATCCCATCTCCGAGGCCATTAAAAAACAAGATGTCTTCAGGGCCAATCTTAACGCCTCCTTTTTGATTGTTCAGACCCGCCAAAAATGTTCGCGTGGCCATCATTCCTTTGCTATCTGCGTAGCCGTACGAATGATCGTCCTGAACCAAATCCGCGACAATTTCTTTCATCCATTCCGGAATGGTATTGTGTTTCTGAATGGGGTCCCCAATATTCTCCCAAGTGATGGAATACCCCAGATCTTCGATCATCCGTGCTTTTTTAACGATGCCCCTGATCTCGTAATTCAGTTCTCCAGCGCCCGGACGCAATAGCAATTGTCTCATCATAATTTCCCGCAATGGTGCTAAACAGACACAAAGAAACAAAAAAGCAAAACAACCTGTACGGGAAAATAAAAAAAAGAGGGGAAACCGAATGGTTTCTCCCCCTATTTACCTTCCTGAGAATCTTTTCTCGAAGTTTCGTATCAGAATCGAAATTTTGCAAACCTGATAGGCTTTCAAAGCTTGACCTCCCGTTCCCCGGGCAACGGGGAATTTACTTCAGTTTTTTGTATTTGATCCGCTTCGGCATCACATCGCCCAATCGCTTCTTTTTATTTTCTTCATATTCAGAGAAGTTCCCTTCAAACCAATACACGGAACTATCTCCCTCAAATGACAGAATATGGGTACAAATTCTGTCCAAAAACCAACGGTCGTGGGAAATGATGACGGCACAGCCTCCAAAATTTTCCAGGGCTTCTTCCAGGGATCGCAGGGTATTCACGTCCAGGTCATTGGTAGGCTCATCCAAAAGCAGGAGGTTGCCTCCTTTTTTTAGCGTCATGGCGAGGTGCACCCGGTTTCTTTCGCCTCCGGATAGTACCCCTACTTTCTTTTCCTGATCGGCCCCGCCAAAATTAAACCGACTGACGTATGCCCGTCCATTGATTTCCTTATTACCCAGGGGGATAAATTCATTACCATCCGTGATGGTCTCATAAACGGACTTCTTCGGATCCAGATCATCGTGTTCCTGATCCACATAGGCGATCTCTACGGTTTCTCCTATTTCAAAATGACCGGCATCGGGTTTTTCTTTACCGGTAATCATATTGAATAAGGTGGACTTTCCGGCTCCATTGGGGCCAATTACGCCCACGATGCCCCCCTGAGGGAGGGAAAAGGTCAGGTCATCAAACAGGAGTTTCTCGCCAAATGCTTTGGACACCCCTTTTACTTCTATGACCTTGCTGCCCAGCCGCGGACCTGGGGGAATGTAGAGTTCCAGTTTGGATTCTTTCTCCTTGGCATCTTCACCTACCAGTTTATCGTAGGCATTTAGCCTGGCTTTCCCCTTGGACTGTTTGGCCTTGGGTGACATGCGGATCCATTCCAGTTCCCGCTCCAGCGTTTTTTGTCTTTTGGATTCTGTTTTTTCTTCTTTTTTCAGTCTATCCTGCTTTTGTTCCAGCCAACTGGAATAGTTTCCTTTCCAGGGGATCCCTTCTCCCCTGTCCAGTTCCAGTATCCATCCGGCCACATTGTCCAGGAAATACCGGTCGTGGGTTACGGCAATGACGGTACCTTTGTACAGCTTGAGATGCTGCTCCAGCCATAGCACCGATTCCGCATCCAGGTGGTTTGTGGGCTCGTCCAGTAACAGTACATCCGGCTCTTGAAGCAGCAAGCGACACAAGGCAACCCTTCGTTTTTCCCCTCCGGAAAGGTTTTCAACTTTTGCATCTGCGGGAGGAAGCCTTAAGGCATCCATGGCTTTATCCAACATGGTCTCCAGTTCCCATGCGTTGGCTGCATCGATCTTTTCCTGTACTTCGCCTTGCTGTTGGATTAATTTATCCATGGCATCGGGGTCGTCCATGACGGCCGGGTCCATGAATTTTTCGTTTATCGTTTCAAAATCCTTGAGCAGCTGAATCGTATCGGCAACGGCTTCTTCTACAATTTCTTTTACTGTTTTGGTAGGATCCAGTTCAGGCTCCTGCTCCAGCATGCCCACCGAATAGCCGGGTGACCAGACGACTTCCCCCTGAAACTCTGTATCCTCCCCGGCAATAATCCGAAGCAGGGAGCTTTTTCCGGAGCCGTTTAGGCCCAGTACGCCAATTTTGGCCCCATAAAAAAACGAGAGGTAGATCTCTTTCAGTACTTTCTTCTGTGGAGGATATATTTTAGACACCCCTGCCATAGAAAAAATTATTTTTTCGTTACTCATGGTTCTTTTGCGTTTAATTCAATCAACAAAGATGGTAAAAAATCCGCTTTCTTAGGATAAATGAAGCATTATTAATTAATTTGCAGAAATTGGAAAAACCACTTCAGAATTACAACCAACCTTGCTGATCATGACGGAGCATCCCTATGGATATATAAAAGAGGACAAAATTTACTTGAAAGGATTTTTGGGACAAGAAGACCGTGTCATCGGAGAGGTGAAGGAGGATGAGGCTTCCACCATTCGCTATTTCGAAGACCGGTACGAAACCATCAAGCAAAAGGTAGAAAACCTAAAAAAGGACATTGAGGAAAACCAAAATAAAGGGTCGTTCCTAATGAAACTGATCCACCTCAAAAACGCTCTTATGAGCTACGATGGTTTGGGAGATTTTCCAGCCCTAATCCGGGAACTTGAGGAAAAAGAAGCTTACTTGGAAGAGATTATTCAATCCAACCGGCAAAAAAATCTGGAAATAAAAAAAGCACTGATCGAAGAAGCCGACGCCATTAAAAATAGCACGGATTGGAAAGAAGCTTCCGAAGCTTTTAAAGAGTTAAAATTAAAATGGCTCAAAACCGGTCCGGTAGAGAAAGAAGTTCAGGATGAAATAGAGAAAAAATTTCAGGATATACTAGACATTTTTTACGGCAACCGTAAGAACTATTTTGATGGACTCGCGTTACAGGCAGAGCAGAACATTAAGGTTTACGAAAGCTTGCTTGAACAAGCGAGAGAGGCCCATGATCTACCTGACGCGAAAACGGCCTTTGAAATCAGCAAGAAAATTCAGAAACAATGGAAGGCCTCCGGAAGAGTTCCGGCGGCTAAGAGACAGCCCATTTGGGATGAATTTTCCAAGTTAAATAACCGCATCTTTAGCCGCTTTAAGCGTGTGAGTCAGAATACTCCCAGCCTCAGTCCGGGGTTGGTGATAAAGAAAATTGAGAAGTTGGCCACAGAAATGAAAGGACTTTCCAAAGGAAAGATTGATGACACGAAGCTGGCACAAGCAAAACGGCTACAGGCGGAGTGGAAGAAACTCCCACCAAAAAAACCAAGAAACGCACAACAAAGTATTGGCTCCTTCGTATTCTTTTCAGAAATCGTATTCGAGAAGTCTTTTCTGGATAAATTGTGTCATTCCAAGTACCCGGATTTTGATTCGAAAGACCCAGACGAACAAGTCACCATAAAATCCGGGTTACTAAAAGATCTAATTGCAAGGGACCAGCGGGAATTGAACACCGTCAAAGAAAATACGGAAAATTTCAGGACCCAAGAGAGCGATTTTGACCAAATGATGCGACGGAAAATCGCTGCTCATAAACGAAAAGTGGACGTTAAAAACCACATATTAAAAGAACTTACAAACAATTGAATCGTAATCGTTTGTGTTTTAAAAAGAATTTCTATTTTTGCACCCCGTTCAAGGGGACGTTTAAATTTGTGTAGACTATGTATTGGACTTTAGAACTTGCCTCCTATTTGGAAGACGCTCCGTGGCCTGCCACTAAAGATGAGTTAATTGACTTTGCTATCCGGTCAGGAGCCCCCTTAGAGGTGGTAGAAAACCTTCAGGAGCTGGAAGACGATGGCGAACCTTATGAAAACATAGAAGAAATCTGGCCGGACTATCCGACCAAAGATGATTTCTTCTTTAACGAAGACGAATACTAACCTAAAAGCCTTCCTCGGGAAGGCTTTTTCACTTTTTTTGATTCTATTTCTACTTCCCTGCGCCTTTTTCTGCCCTTAAATCCGTAACGTTTTTCTCAACCTGCCCATACCCGTTTTGCTAACCGGCAGTTGGGTGCCGTCTTTTAGGAAGACCAGGAAATTTTCTTTCTGAAAAGGTTCGATTTTACTGATCATGGAAACATTTACTATATGAGATCGGTGAATGCGCGTAAATTCATTTGGATGAAGTACTTTTTCAAAATAGCCCATTGTCCCCAGTTTAAGATATCCTTTTCCTTCGGAAACAACTTTCACATAATCACCCTCCGCTGAAAAAAAATGGATCGTATCCACCGGTAAAATATGTATTCGATTTCCCGTTTTAACTACAACCCTCCTCAAATAATCCCGAACAGGAAGGCCCTCGCTGGCAGCACGGACTTTGGACGGAAACTCGGTCGGGTCCTGAACTTCTCTGGTGACTTTTTCCAGAGCCTGCCTCAATCGTTCTTTTGAAAACGGCTTTAATAAATAATCAATCGCCTGCTGGTCAAATGCCTGAATGGCGTAAGTATCGTATGCGGTAGTGAAAATCACCTTCGGCGGCTCCTCCAGTAGTTCGAGCAACTCAAACCCATTGATTTTCGGCATTTCTATGTCCAGAAACAATAGGTCCGGTTTTAGTTCTGCGATCCCCTTAAACCCTTCAAAGCCATCCTGAAAAGCACCCACTACTTCAAAATCCGTAAAGGATGCCAGGTAATCGGCTAGCAGCTCCCGGGCCAGTGGTTCGTCATCAATAATCACACATCGTATCATATCAGTTAGTCTGAGGAATTTTAATGATCGCACTGAAAATCCCAGCTGAATTCCGAAGCGTCAGCAAATCCTTCCTTCCAAAAATAAGAAATAACCTTCTTTCCAAACTATCTAAACCGAACCCGGTTCCGGAAGCCTTACCTGACTGATTATCAGTTGGGTTCTGCACCGTTACTTCCAGGTATTGCTGTTCTTTCCTTGCCTCAATACGAATCAGGATATCACCCGTCACACCATACAATCCATGCTTCACTGCATTTTCTACCAAGGTCTGGATCAGAAGTGAAGGTAGTTTCAATTCGTCTGCTTCGGCTGGAACTACCAATTCGTAGGTTAGCCGATGGCCAAACCTGATCTTCTCAAGCTCCAGGTATTGGCCGATCACTTTCATTTCCCTGGTTAAGGTTTCCCATTTCTTTGGGTCCTTATTCAGATTTTCCCGGTAAAAATCAGCAAGTCCCTGTACCATTTCCCTGGCTTTTTCGGGCTGCCTGGCCAGCAGCGCATTGATCGAATTCAGGCTGTTAAATAAAAAGTGAGGTTGCATTTGTTGCCGAAGGTAGTGCAACTCTGCATCCGTTGAAAGTTTCTGGCGCAACTCTCCCTGCTGCATCATTTGAAACTCTTTGAGGGAGGTTTTGCCGGATAAGATGATCAATCCCGCTAGATGAAACAACAATAACCCGACGATGACCCTAAAAGGAAGCGATTCTTCAAATAGCCGTAAAAATTCCGGATCTCCCAAAAACTCCCCTTTCCAAAGTAAGCGACAGGCGAACACAAGTGCTATGGTGATTACCAAAGAAAACATCAATGCCGGCCAGGTTCTGAATTTACCGATGGGGTAGTAATAGAGGATCATATTCAAGATAAAAACTCCCAATCCAAAAGCCAGCGTGCTCATAATAGCATCCTGGATCGCCCATTCCCACTGCTGATGCCAGAAAAAGGAACAAGCGAGTATGCTGGCAAAAACCATCAAGAGGAAAGCGATATGATCCAGCGGCTCACCTGTCAGTTTATGGATTTTTAGTTGGTTTTCCATTGCCTGTCAGCCAATCAGTAGGAAGAAATCTCAATCCCTCCGAAAATGACCGACCCTGTAATCACCAACTTCTTTTGAGGATCTGGGCTGGCCTGGTGAAAGTGGCGCTTGTCTTCGACACCCGCGGCCAGGTTACTTACGCCCAGTTGTACGTCCCAATGCGGCGGTACAATGAGCTTAACTCCCCCAAATACAACAGAAACCTTTAAGACGGCCTGATTCTGAATATCTGCATGCATCAAATCAATGTCAGAGCCCCCAAAAACCGTCGTGATCTCCCCCCCTTTAAAATCTTTGGACATAACTTTGCGCTTTAGGCCGCAAAATAAGGCCTCCACATTGAGGTAATCCGAGCTTTCCTTATTAAGCCCATCCGGATCATTTCCTGTCCGGAGCTTTTTCTCCCACTTATCGTAATTTCCCTCCCAGTCTTTCCAATTGATTGCCGGGTTTTTGTTCTTTTTGAAAATAATAAAAAGCCCCAGAAAGATTAGTGCCAGCGGAAACAAGTAAGGACCCAGTTCGTAAGGCAAGTAAAGTTTATCTCTTAGTAGGAAAAACCCTCCAATGATCAATAGCACCACCGATCCGGTATTTTGAAAACCATTTTTATATCCGGAATACAATCCTATCGCAATGAGGATCATCGGCCAGGAAAATACCCAACCGGGAATAAACACGCCAACCTGCTTTAAAAGGAGTAATGCGCCTATGACTAAAATCAGCACTCCCAGTGCATGATTTCCATTTCGTATGTTTTTCATGGTTTGACTCGTTTAATTTTGAAAGCAATTTAACGGACAGATCTAGATACTAACATACCTTTTCTGTCAGCGCTGCCTGAAAATCGATAAACGACCTGAATTTTGGGTTAAATACTCCCTTCCCCTTTGCTTAGCAGGTAATTCGCAAAATCAAGATCCTCAGGACTGGTTAGTTTGATGTTTTCCGGATTTCCCGGTATCAGGCAAACCTCCCAGCCCATGTGCTCATAAACCGTTGCGTCATCGGTAAAAATTTCCTTCTCTCCTCCTGCAAATGCCTCTTTTATTTTGGCCAGTTGAAACGTCTGAGGGGTTTGAACCAATCGAAATTGTCTCCGATCCCGAAATACGGATTGATCAGGGCCCTGTACTTCCCGAATCGAATCCTTTAGCGGAACCACAGCTATTGCACTTCCACTAGTCGCCGCAGTTACAAAACTTTCCCGGATCACCCGCCCATTTACAAACGGCCTTACCCCATCGTGTATGGCTACCAAGCCGGAATCGCCGGGAATACAATCCAACCCGTTTCGAACACTGCCGAACCTACTCTTGCCCCCTTTCACTAATTGATGAGGAATGGCAAAGTCATGCTCCCGGCACAGGTTCTTCCAGTAGGTAAAATCTGCTTCTGGCAAAACCAATAAAAGCCGAATAGCCGGATCATATCCAAAAAATTGATTCAAGGTATGCATCAATACGGGCTTACCGCCAATTACCAGGTACTGTTTGGCAATTTCAGTTCCCATTCGGGTGCCGGATCCTCCGGCTACAATAACAGCATACCTGGTTGCAACACTTTCCATAAATAGGTCTAACTTACCAATAATTTGGAACAAACCAAGGAAGATAATACTTCCCGGTGCCCGTCATAAACGACCGTCATATTCCTGTCATACATTTCTAGAGCGATTACTTCTACTTCCACTCCCAATGCCAGATTTTTGCTGTTCAGGTATTTTAAAAAGGCATCTGAGGTATGGCCCAACGCCTTCAGCACTACTTTTTCACCCGGCTGACAATCGGCCAGCATGCGGTATTCCAGCGTAGCTATATGCCCCTTTTTATTGGGTATGGGAGAACCATGAGGATCCCGCTTCGGATATCCCAACAATTCATCCATCCGGTCAAAAAACAGGGGCGATTGCACGTGTTCCAGTTGCTCTGCAATGTCGTGAACTTCCTCCCAGCCAAAACCCATTTTTTCTACCAGGTACATTTCCGTAAGCCGGTGTTTTCGAATAATCATGGCAGCCATCTGCCGGCCTTTTTCCGTGATCTTCAGTGGTCGGTACTTTTCATATTCCAAAAAGCCCATACCAGCCAATTTTTTCACCATGCTATTGACAGAAGGAAGGCTTACTTCCAATGCCTGCGCAATGCCCGTGGTGTTTACTTCATCGGTGCTGATGGCCTGATTGAAAATTACTTTGAGGTAGTTTTCGATGGATTGGCTATTCATTCGCTAAACTTTACGAACAAAGATAAAAAATAATTGAAATATATTTGTTAGTCTATTCTAACTATTTAAATTTGCCTTAACTAATTACCAATAAACATCGAATACCATTTACTGGATCCATCCCGGACCTGGTATTGGAGCATACTAACTACCTGATTTGGCAAAGCAGGAACTCCTTGCCGGTCTTACCCAATCACAACGCTGTATGTTTGACACAATCATTAGTTATTTAGAAAGTATTTCAGCGGTACAGGCCGCCTTGCTGGCGACGCTATTCACCTGGTTTTTGACAGCCGTAGGTGCCGGGTTCGTCTTTTTTTTCAAACAGATGAACCGTCCGCTACTGGATGCCATGCTTGGCTTCACAGGCGGTGTCATGGTGGCTGCCAGTTTTTGGAGTTTACTGGCTCCAGCTATTAGTATGAGCGAAGGAGAAGGTTTCGCCAGGGTCATGCCCGCTGCGCTGGGATTTGTAGGTGGCTCTCTTTTTATCTTTTTTCTGGACAAGATTTTACCTCACCTCCATGTTAATTTTAAGAAAGCGGAAGGCATCAAAACTCCCTGGCAGAAAACCACCCTACTGGTATTGGCCATCACCTTACACAATATACCTGAGGGCCTGGCGGTAGGGGTGTTGTTTGGCGGAGCTGCATTAGCCGTGCCTGAAGCTACCATCGCAGGCGCCGTGGTATTGGCGCTGGGAATTGGTATTCAAAACCTACCGGAAGGCATTGCAGTGGCCGTACCACTAAGACGTATGGGCATGAGCCGCCGAAAAAGCTTTTTCTACGGCCAGTCTTCCGCGTTGGTAGAACCCATTGCCGGTGTACTGGGAGCGGCGGCAATATCCACGTTCACTCCGATACTTCCCTATGCGCTCGCTTTTGCCGCCGGAGCCATGATATTCGTGGTCATTGAAGAAGTGATCCCTGAAAGCCAGCAAGATGGAAACACCGATTTGGCCACCCTTGGATTTATTGGAGGCTTTACGATTATGATGATACTGGATGTTGCATTGGGATAAGCCAACGGAAAATCACTTCTTTTGATAGACTTCCGGATTTACCGGATAGGGCAATTTTTTTCCTTTCAATCCTGCCAGGGTATTTTCCACTGCACAGCGTGTCATTGCTTCCCGGGTTTCCTGTGTCGCTGAACCTATGTGAGGAAACACAACCGCATTGTCCATATCCAGCAGTGGATTGTCCGGATCCATGGGTTCGGGATTGGTGACATCCAATCCTGCTCCCCACAAAATTCCCTTTTGAAGAGCGGCAGTCAATTCCTCTTCATTGTGTACCGCTCCCCGGGAGGTATTGACAAAGAGGGCGTTGGGTTTCATTTTCTTAAACTGCTCCATTCCAAACATCCCTCTGGTCTCGTCGGTAAGTGCCGTATGCACGGAGACGACATCGCTCTGGGCTAGCAACTCGTCCAGGCTTACCTTTCGGGCACCAAATGCCTGCTCGGCTTCCGGATTGGTGCTCCGGTTGTGATACAGGATTTTCATATTCCAGGATTGGGTACACATCGCTGCCAGCTCGGCTCCGATCCTTCCCAGCCCGACTATTCCGAGTGTTTTGCCGGCCAGATCCATCCCCAGCCCCTCTGTAGGCTGTGATATACCCCATTGGCCCTTTTTAATTTTTTTATGATGATAGAGCGCCCTGCGTGCCACCGTAAGCATGAGCAAAAGGGCCGTTTCTGCTGTGGCTTTGTTTAATACGTTTGGGGTGTTCCCTATAGGTATCCCCTGCCTGGTGGCCGCTGCGATGTCTACGCCATCAAACCCTACCGAATGCAGCGCGACCACTTTCAGATGGCGACACTGATGAAAAAAATCAGCATCCAGGCCTGCCTGTCCGGCACTGATAAAAGCATCGTGACCTTTGCAAAACTGGATGGCCTGTGCTCGGTCTAAAATGGGCCTTTCCTTCCACACGGTGTACTCCACCCCAGCGGCTTCCAACATTTGGAATCCGACGGATGGAATAATTTTATTGATAAATACTTTCATATAATAAAGAATACGACACCCGAAGCCCTACCCGTTGGAATCAAATCGCCAGAGCCTTTCGCTACGGGTGTCGGTTGACTACTTATTTTACGTACCGAAAATCAAATTTCTGGTCAAAATCCTGTAGAAAGCCCATCATCAGGGAAATGACATGCTCGATATCCTTTTTACTTGCTGTCTCCACAGTAGTATGCATGTATTTCAGCGGAAGGGAAATCAATGCAGACGGAACCCCTCCATTGGAATAAGCAAAGGCATCCGTGTCGGTACCGGTACTCCGTGACGAAGCAGAACGTTGAAAGGGAATCTCCCTTCGTCTTGCACTTTCAATAATCAGGTCCAGGAGTTTTTTGTGGACGGCAGCCCCGCAAGTCAGTACCGGTCCATTGCCAGCGGTATAATCCCCACTGGTAATTTTATTATACATCGGGGCCGTGGTATCGTGGCAAACATCGGTAATGATGGCCACGTTGGGTTGGATGCGATCAGCAATCATCTCAGCCCCTCGCAATCCGATTTCTTCCTGCACCGCATTGACCACATAAAGTCCGAACGGTAATGTCACCTTTTCCTCACGAAGCACCCGTGCTACTTCAGCAATCATGTAGCCTCCGATCCGGTTATCCAGTGCCCTTCCCGAATAAAATTTATTATTCAAGTCCGTCAATTCATCTTTGAAGGTTACCACACATCCTACATGGATACCCATTTCCAGAACCTCTTCTTTCGTCCGAGCTCCCACGTCTATAAATATATTATCCATTTTAGGCGTTTCTTCCTTGGCCTTGTCCCTTACATGGATGGCTGGCCAACCAAAAACCCCTGGCACCACCTTATCGTCCGTGTGAATATTTACCCGCATGGAGGGAGCGATCATGTGGTCGGACCCTCCGTTTCGGATGACGTAAATGTACCCTTCGGGCGTAATGTAATTCACAAACCAACTAATTTCATCTGCATGTGCTTCAATGACCACTTTAAATTCAGCCTTTGGATTGATCACCCCCACAACAGTGCCGTAGGCATCTGTGAAATAATCGTCTACAAAAGGCCGGATATAATCCAACCAAATTTGTTGGCCAGGTGCCTCAAAACCAGTTGGAGATGCATTATTGAGGTATTCATAAAGAAATTTTTCGTTTGTCTTCATAGTATATTTTTTCAACAGCAATTGAATGATTGCACTTGCAAGATCCGGAGTTCCGGATAGCAAAGGGATAAAATTACGTATAAGATGGGGTTGAAAAAAACCAGTACCTGAATAATCTGGTTTTAGGAATGAAATATTATTCAGAACGGGCAATCAAATCGGGGACTCAGGGGTTTTGTCGTCACCTGCCCGGCATTCATCGATCCATTCCTCCTCCGGTATTTTTGCATTTGTTTTCTTGATCGGTTGGCAGGAAGGATCGTCATTTACAAGTGGTATCATTATCCCTTATCCGTGGGGAAAGGCTGCCTTGTCCGTTGCTTATCTATTACAGGGGTTAGGCTCTAAAACAAAAAACAGGCTTTCTTTACCATTTTTTTGAATATAAAACACTGGGAGGGAAGGTTTTTAGATAAACTTTATATATTCGCAGAAACTTTTGAAAATCAGGTTCATGAAAAAGAAGGCCGCCGTCATTGACATGGGTACCAATACCTTCCATTTGCTAATGGTGGCGTTGGATGAAAAGGGATTTGAAACCCTTTACAAGGAAAAGGTTCCTGTAAAAATAGGACAGGGAGGAATCAATCAAAACCTCATTCTTCCCGATGCCCAAAAGCGAGCACTTCATACCCTGGATCATTTTAAGCATTTGATCCATGGGGAGCATATTGACCATGTATTTGCCTTTGCTACCAGCGCCGTTCGGAATGCAGAAAATGGCGAAGACTTTGTACAGCAAATCCAACAGCAAACCGGTTTCCACATTCAGGTAATTGACGGTGCCAGGGAAGCCGAATTGATTTACAAAGGGATAAGAATGAGCGGATGCCTGGACGATGCCAATGCCCTGATGATGGACATTGGAGGCGGATCGGTAGAATTTATCATTGGAAACAGGCATAAAATCCACTGGAAAGGGAGTTTTGAGATTGGTGGGCAGCGCATGCTGGACCGCTTTCACCACCAGGACCCCATGTCTCAGGAGGATCGAACCCACCTGGTCGAATACCTTTCAGAACACCTTAAGCCACTCATTGCCGCCCTTAGGCAATTTCAGCCAAAGCAATTGGTGGGTGCCTCTGGTACCTTTGATACCCTTACCGATATATTTCTTGCCTCCAAAGAGGTCGCTAAAGACAGGGCCACCCATAAGCACCTGCTGCCCTTGGAAGCTTTTTATGAGATCTCAGACCGACTGGTCCATCTCAACAAAGAAGAACGCTTACAGATTCCCGGAATGATTCCCATGCGAGTGGACATGATCGTAGTAGCCTCCTGCCTGATTCGCTATATTATTCGTCAACTCGATAGTGGTGACTTGCTTTGCTCCACCTACTCCTTAAAAGAAGGTGCCCTGGCTGAAATAATGGAACGAGTTGATCGTAACTTGGGAGTAACGGTAAACAGCCTGGAATAAAACGAATCAATATTTCTCAGATCCTATTACTTTTTGCATTTTTGCACCCGAAAAGTAACCCCTATTCCTAGCAGGTATGAATTTTAGTTTTGATCATTTAGAAAATTTCACCCAAAGAATCCTACGAAAAATCGGCTGCCCAGAAAAAGATGCGGCTACAGCTGCCCGCGTGCTTTTGGCCGCAGACCTAAGAGGCGTGGATTCTCACGGGGTAGCCCGACTGTCGGGATACGTGCGACTATGGGAAGCCAACCGGATCAATGCCGTTCCTGAGATACGCATCGTCCACGAAACCCCCAGCACGGCGGTAGTAGATGGGGATGGCGGACTGGGATTGGTAGTCGCCCCCTTTGCGATGCAGGTAGCTATTGATAAGGCTAAAACAGCCGGAACCGGCTGGGTCTCCGTCAAGAATTCCAACCATTATGGCATCGCTGGTATTCATGCCATGGAAGCGTTAAAGCATGATATGATTGGCATTTCCCTTACCAATGCCAGCCCATTGGTGAGTCCTACGTTTTCCAAGGAACGGATGCTTGGTACCAACCCCATATCAGTGGCTATCCCGGCAAATGATCAACCTCCTTTCGTTTTGGATATGGCCACCACCACCGCTGCCAACGGGAAACTTGAAATTTTGCAGCGAAAAAAACAGGATGCTCCGCTGGGCTGGATACAGGATCGGAATGGAAATCCTACTACAAGTCCACTTGGGGTCAAAGATGGGGGTGCTTTATTGCCATTGGGTGGCGATCGGGAACATGGCTCCCATAAGGGATATGGGCTGGGATCGGTGGTAGATATTTTCTCCGCTGTGCTCTCCGGGGCCAATTATGGCCCCTGGGTTCCTCCCTTTGTCGCTTTTCTGGAACCACATCCCAATCCCGTAGGAGAAGGATTGGGGCATTTCTTCGGTGCCATGAGCGTCGATGCATTCCGACCTGCAGATGAATTTAAAAAACACATGGATCAATGGATCGGACGCTTTAGGGAAGCGGAACCGGTGAAAGGACAGCAAAGGGTATTGATTCCCGGGGATCCGGAGAGGGAGTTAGAGGCAGAACGCAGGCAACATGGAATTCCACTACTAGATCCTGTCATTGAAGATCTCAAAGCCCTGGGTGACAAACTAGGGGTATCCTGGAAACCAAACGACTAGGCATTTGAAAAGAGGCGCCTTTTTCAAAACCCTGGGACCGGGGATTCTATTTGCGAGCACCGCTATTGGGGTATCGCATTTGGTGCAGAGTACCCGGGCCGGGGCCGAATATGGTTTTGGACTGCTGGTGTTCATACTTGCCGCTAACCTATTTAAATGGCCTTTTTTTGAATTTGGCTCCCGCTACGCCTCCGCTACCGGCCGTTCGTTGATCGATGGGTATCAGTTGCTCCATTCAGCGTACCTTAAGTTGTATTTGGTCATTAATTTGCTTTCCATGTTCTTTGTAAACGCTGCCGTCACTTTTGTGGCCGCAGGCTTTTTACAATTTCTCTTTGGGATTGAATTGCCCGCCGCTTACTATTACCTCCCGTCCCTGGCTTTATTTGCGTTTACCTTTTCCTTTCTGGCGCTGGGTAGATATGCCGTGTTGGATGCAGGGATCAAAGTCATCGGGACCTTTATGTTGCTCAGCACCCTGCTGGCATTTTTTATAGCCCTGTTCAGGGGGCCGGAAGCGCCCTTGGTTTGGCAGCCGTTGCAAACACTGGTCCGTCCGGCAACCCTCCCATTTATAATCGGTCTGATGGGTTGGATGCCTTCTGCCATCGACTCCTCCACCTGGAACAGCCTGTGGACCACCGAAAGAATAAAGCAAAGTGGCTACCAGCCAAGCGTAAACGAAACGGTTTTTGAATTTAACCTGGGCTACTGGATCTCTGCTGGGCTCTCCCTGTGCTTCGTTGTTTTGGGAGCTTTCCTACTCTACGGAACCGATCAAACATTGCCCAACAATAACGTTGGCTTTGCATCGGGAGTGGTACGTCTGTACGCCAGCAATTTAGGGGACTGGACTTTTCCTATCATCGCAGCAGCCGGATTTACCATCATGCTTGGAACCTGTATCGGCGTGATGGACGGCTACGCCCGGTCCACGGTAAGAGCGGTAGCGGTATTGCGAAACAAACCCGAAAGCAGGCAACAATACCTTTTTTGGATCAGTCTGATCGGCTTGGGTGGATTTGGCACCATCCGCTTTTTTATGACCTCCTTTACCGAGCTGATTAACCTGGCCACCACCATCTCCTTTTTGATAGCACCCCTCATTGCCTTTCTTAATTACCGGCTGGTTTTCAGTGAGCAACTGTTAGCAAGTCAACGGCCAGGCCGGGCCATGCAGGTTTTAGCTGTCGTCGGCATTGGCTTCCTTACCTTGTTTTCATTGGGGATGGGGTTTTATTTTTTGTTCTTCTAAGGCATGGGCTAAATTGGGTACCGTAAATTTATCCTGGTTATCCTCAGTGCTGGCAGATCCTCTCCACATTTACTAATGAGCGACAAATACCATTTTCAAGCTACGGTTTGGCTAAGTGAGTTGCGCTGCCCATAAAAAAGCGCTGCCGCCTCCATGATGGTTTCCGACTTTACAGATTTTATAGATTTAATTTACTTCAATTGCCGCTTCAATTTGATCCTCCCGTCATGGGCACAAACTGTACAGGGATACGCTCTTCTTCCCGAAACTGGTCCTGACCGGTTTTTTCCAGTAGGATAAGTCGCTGGGAGATTTTTCCCACCGGTGCAATCAACCTGCCGCCAGGTTTTAATTGCGCTTTTAGTGTTTTTGGAATTTCATCCGCTGCTGCTGTCAGCATGACCGCATCAAAAGGTCCTTTATCAGCCCAACCTTCCTTGCCATCCCCGCAACGGATGGAAACATTATTGATTTCCGCCCGGCTTAAATTTTTCTCGGCAAAGGGTACCAGCCCCTCAATGATTTCCAGGCTATAAACATGAGTGACTAGTTGAGATAAAATGGCTGCATTGTACCCACATCCCGTACCAATTTCCAATAGGACATCATCTTCCTGAAGACCCAGGGCCTGGGCCATATAGGCTACCATGTAGGGTTGGCTGATGGTTTGGTTATTGCCAATCGGTAACGGCCGGTCTTCATAGGCCATACGTTGGTATTTTATAGGAACAAAATCTTTCCGATCCACCTTTGACATGGCTTTGATTACCAGCGGATCATTGATACCTCTTTTCTTCAGTTGGTCATCTACCATTTGCCTCCATGTAGTATTCATACCTATCTATTTTACGGTTACCTCCGATTTAAGTAGGAAAAAGGGCTCTTATTGCTCATGCATGGCTTTCTTTCCTTTCGCCCAATCGTTAAGATTTTGAATGGTCGTCTCCATGTTTTCTTTTATTGCCTCATGGGTAAGAAATGCCTGATGAGCGGTAATCAATACATTTTTGAATCCCAAAAGGCGTATAAACAAATCATCCTGAACGACATCATTACTATGGTCCTCAAAAAACAGGCCTTTTTCATGTTCATAGACATCCATGCCCAAATACCCGATCTTCCCTTCCTTGAGCCCATCTATCAAGGCTTCTGTTTCACAAATGGCTCCCCTCGCCGTATTGATCAGCATCACTCCTTTCTTCATCCAGTTAATTTTTTCCTTATCGATAAGGTGTTTCGTTTCCTTGGTGAGCGGTGCATGGATGGAAATGATGTCCGATCTTTTACAAACCTCTTCAATACTTTCATATTTTACCTGGTATTTATCTATCAATTCCTTATTCTCTTCCAGGTCATAAATCAGAATTTTGCAGCCAAATCCAGATAAAATTTTAACGCTTACTTCTCCGATTTCACCTGCCCCCAGCAAGCCGACCGTTTTGCCATGCATGTCAAAGCCTACGAGGCCATCCAGTTCAAAATCATGATTCCTGACTTTTTGGTTGGCCTGGTTCAGCCTGCGATTGAGTGCCAGCATCAGTGCAACGCTATGTTCGGCCACACTATGTGGAGAATAATGTGGCACATTGGCAACCTTAATATCCAGTGCTTTGGCTTTTTCCAAATCAATATGGTCCATACCCATGGACCGGGTAGCTATAAATTTGACGCCTGACTCATGTAGTTTATCCAAAACCCCGGCGGTGACCTGGTCATTGGCAAAAACAACAATGGCATCACTGCCTTCGGCCAGGGAGACGGACCCTTCCGTGAGTGGTTCCTTATGGAGAAAAAATGAAATACCTCCCTTTTCTCCTTTGGTGTCAAAGTAGGGTTTTTCATAAGGAGATATGCTGTATACGGTAGCTTTCATGTTATTCTAATTTTTCCTGAATCTTACATATTTATACAATTCCCCGGCCACAACGATGGCAGCGGAAGCAATGGTAATCAACAATAGGTCTGCCCAAGGTAAATTTTCAAATCCCATCAGCTCCCTTAAGAAGGGAACTTTTATCACCAACAACTGGAGCAATACCGCTCCCAAGAATGCAAAATTCACCCATCGATTGGTAAATAACCCTATTTCAAAAACGGATAACCGGAGAGACCGCAAGTTGAATACATTGAAAATCTGTGTCATTGAAACGGCAACAAAAGCAGCCGTTCTGGCCATTTGCTCTCCCTCAGAAAGGTAAAATTGAAAAGAGAGGAGGGTCAGCGCCACAATTACCGCTGAAACCAAAAAGAGGAAAGGAACAATATCCCCTTTTAGAATTTTTTCGCTCTTCTTCACCGGGGCTTGTTTCATGATATCCCCATGCCCGGGTTCAGTGGCCAATGCCACATCTACAATCCCTGCTGTGACCAGATTGACGTACAGCACCTGAACAGCCGTTAACAACAAAGGAAAACCCAATGCCATGCTGATGATAAAAGCCAAACCAAAAGCAAAGTTGGTGGTCAAAAGAAAATAACTTGTGATCCGAACATTGTTAAAGACAATCCTACCTTCCCGTATGGCACTTACGATGCTTTTAAAATTGTCATCCTGCAAAACAATCTCCGAAGCATCTCTGGCCACATCGGTACCCCTGATTCCCATGGAGATTCCCACATCTGCACGCTTAAGTGCAGGAGCATCATTGACGCCGTCCCCGGTCATGGCGATCAGCGTATCCTTTGCCTGAAGTCTTTCCGCAATCCTGAGTTTGGTATCGGGGTTCATCCTGGCAAAGACATTTACGTTTTGCAGGTATTCATCAAATTGATCATCCTCCACATCCAATTCCTGGGTCGTCAAAGCAGTATCCTCGGTTTCTTCATCTAAAATCCCCACCTCCCTGGCGATGGCAGCAGCTGTTATTTTATGGTCTCCGGTTACCATGATTACCCGTATCCCTGCTGTCCTGCATTCTTGAATAGACTCCCGAACGCCGTCTCTGGGAGGATCAATGATGCCTGTTATCCCTACCCAGGTCAAATTTTCCACATCGTCTGCCACAATTTCGTTTTTACCTTTGGCTTTTTTATATCCCAAGGCAAGTACCCGCATGGCATCCTTGGCGTATTCATCCATTTTTTCCTGGATTTCCTTTCTCTTATCATCATCCAGTTGTTTGCTGCCATCTGAAGTAAGGTACTCCGCGCTCAATTCCAATAAACGTTCCGGAGCTCCTATTACAAATATTTCCGGGCCATCCTCCGTATCCACCAGGGATGCCCTGAATTTCTTTTCTGAATTAAATGCCAGGTCATCCCGTTTTTTGTATTGATCAAAAGGAGATAAGGATTTGATTTTTGCTTTGGCACCTACTACCAACATGGCCACTTCATTGGGATCTCCTTCTGCCTGCTCAGCTTCATTACATTCCGATCCCTCCTCACTTTCTTTTTCACCTTGACCATCCTGTCGCTGCCTATCCTCCTCTTTTAGTCTGGCATCATTACAATATGCTGCTATGGCAAAGAGTTTTTTTTCAACCGGGCTGTTTTCGAGATCCAAATCTTCGTCATTGACCTTAAAATCTCCCTTTGATTCATAACCCGTACCGGAAACACCTACTTCTTTGCCACTACCGGAAAATAATCGCTTGACGACTAGGATACTTTGGGTCAAGGTTCCGGTCTTGTCGGTAAGGATGGTGGATACGGATCCCATCATTTCTGTAGCTGTAAATTCACGGATGATGACATTTTGTTTGGCCATTCGGTTTGCCCCAATGGCCAGGACAATAGAAATTACGGCTGGCAATCCTTCTGGAATTATGGACACCAGAACCGCTATGGTTACCAGTAAGGTTTCCTGAAATTCATAGTCCCTAAACCAATATCCCAGGGAGAAGACAACAGCGGACGTAATAATGGCAATACCTGCCATTTGTTTGCCCAATAAATTCGTTTTCTTCCGAAAGTTGGAATCCTGCATTTCCATTTGATCCATGGATTGGGCAATTTTACCGATTTCGGTATGGTTTCCGGTGGCGGTGACCACAGCCTTTCCTCTTCCCTTCACAACGTTGGTGCTTTTCCACACCATATTGACCCTATCGCCTATAGGTGCGCCCTCTTCCGCAGGCACTGTTTCTTTATCTATCGGCATGGATTCTCCTGTCAGTGAAGCTTCCGCTGTCCTCAGCTCTTTCACTTCCAGCAACCGGCCATCGGCAGGAACGGTATTCCCCTCCTTTAAAACCATCAGGTCTCCAGGCACCACTTTTTCGGCGGGAATTTTTTCTTCCTGTCCATCCCGGATAACAATGGCGGATTTTTGTTCGAGGCTTTTTATGGCCTGGACGGCCTTCTCCGCTTTATATTCCTGGGTAAAACCCATGATGGCATTAAACAGGATGACTGCTAAAATAATATACACATCAGCCATTTGATCGGCCCAAAATGCAATCCCCGCTGCTATAAAAAGTATGAGGATAAGGAAATCCTTGAATTGTTTGATAAATAAGAGAAACGGATTTATGCCCCCTTTGTCCGGTAATTTATTTTCACCGAATTGGTCCAGGCGCTGCCTTGCTTCTTCGGAAGAAAGTCCCTTCTCCTCCGACTTCAACTTTTTGATAACTTCTTCTTTTTCTAAGCTGTGGTAAGGATAATGTTGGTCAATATCCATTAGTCTGATCTATAAATTTATCTCTCTTTGCAAATCACTTATTCTCAGCATCTAAAATATTTTTTATTCCTTTGGCCACCGCATCTGGATTGAAAGAAATACTATCGATTCCCTTTTCGACCAGAAATTGGGCAAATTCGGGAAAATCACTGGGAGCCTGACCACAAAGTCCAATTTTCTTTCCTTTCTTTTTGGCCTTGTCAATCGCCATACTGATCATTTGTTTTGAGGCATCGTTTTGTTCATCAAACAAATGGCTCACAAGGGAAGAATCCCTGTCAAGTCCAAGGGTAAGCTGGGTAAGGTCATTTGAACCGATTGAAAAGCCGTCAAAGATGGCTGCGTATTCTTCTGCCTGCAATACATTAGCGGGTATTTCACACATCACATAGATTTCCAGACCATTCCATCCCTGCTTTAAACCAAAATCCCCCATAAGATTGATGACTTTCTCTCCTTCTTCCAAGGTTCTGCAAAAGGGGACCATTAACTTTACATTCGTCAAGCCCATATCATCCCTAACCACTTTCATGGCTTCGCACTCCATACCGAATGCCTCTCTGTACGCATCACTGTAGTACCTGGAGGCACCCCTAAACCCCAGCATTGGATTTTCTTCATCCGGCTCGAATTCTTCCCCGCCGATCAGGTTGGCATATTCATTGGATTTAAAATCACTCATTCTAACAATTACCTCCCTGGGAAAAAATGCTGCGGCTATGGTAGCCACTCCTTCAGCCAGTTTATCCACAAAAAATAAGCGTTTTTCGGAATAGGTGCTCGTCAACGCTTCAATTTTCTTTTTTGCTTGCTTGTTTTTGAGTTCGCTAAAATGTAAAAGTGCCAGGGGATGGATTTGTATGCTATTATTTATTACAAATTCCAATCGCATCAGTCCTACCCCCTTTACCGGGTAATTACTATAACTGAAAGCAAGCCCCGGGTCGGCAAGAATCAACATCACCTCCGTACTTGGTTCTGCATATTCCTGAAAATCAATCTCCTCCTCCTCCCATTCAATAAACCCATCATAGACTTTACCGGTATTCCCTTCTGCACTTGAGACCGTTATTTCCTGGCCGTCTTGAATAGTATCCGTGGCATTTTCAGTTCCCACCACTGCCACGGCACCCAGTTCTCTGGCCACAATAGCGGCATGGCTGGTACGGCCCCCACTGTTGGTAACGATGGCAGAAGCTTTTTTCATCACATTGTCCCAATCCGGATTGGTGATGTTGGTTACCAATACATCTCCTTTCTGAAGTTTATTCGATTCATCGGGGGAATCGAGGATCCGACTCACCCCTTTGGTGACTTTTTCTCCTATAGCGGTTCCGGTGCTAAGTACCTTGCCCTCACCTTTTAGCCTGTATTCTTTGATTTTTGTCTTTTCCTTCCCGGAATGGACGGTTTCGGGTCTGGCCTGAACGATAAACAACTCCCCACTTTCACCATCTTTCGCCCATTCAATGTCCATGGCTCTTCCGTAGTGATTTTCGATCTCAAGTGACCAGACAGCCAATTTTGTAACTTCTTCATCCGTAAGGACAAATTTATTCCGGTCTTTTAATGGAGTTTTACGGTTAACCGTCGTACCCTTTTTGCCTTCTTTGGCGTAAACCATGGTTTGTTCTTTGCTACCTAATTTCTTGGAAATGATAGCGCGCATTCCTTTTTTCAATGCCGGTTTAAACACCAGGAATTCATCCGCGTTAACCGCTCCCTGCACCACATTGTCACCCAGGCCCCAACTACCCGTAAGAAAGATCACTTTTTCATATCCTGTGTCGGGCAAAATGGTGAAACCAACACCGGCAGCAGCCTTATCTGCACGAACCATCTTTTGAACTCCTGCAGATAAAGCGACACTAAGATGGTCAAAACCATTATGTTCCCGGTAACGAATGGCCCTTTCTGTGAATAAAGAAGCATAACATTTCTTGCAGGCATCAAGGGTATTTTCCGCTCCCTGAATATTCAGAAATGAATCGTGCTGTCCGGCAAAGGATGCATCCGGAAGATCTTCCGCAGTGGCACTACTTCTCACCGCAACACTGGTCAGGCTTTCTTCCTGTTCTTCGAGTTGATGATATGCTTCCTTGATGCTATTTTTCAAATCTTCTGGAAACTTGGCAGCTAAAATGAAACCCCTAAGTTTTTCTCCTATTGATTTAAGGTTTTTAAAATCTTTTTTATCCAATTTTTCTAATGTGCCAGCTACCTTTTCCCTGAGCCCATTATGGTCCATAAAATGCCAATAGGCATCGGAGGTAGTTGCAAAACCTGATGGAATGCGGATGCCTTTCGGACCCAATTGACTGATCATCTCGCCGAGTGATGCATTTTTACCCCCCACTTCTGCCGTATCCCTGTTCGTCAAATCTTTAAAAAATCGAGTGTAGTTTCCCTTATCATTCATCGTCCTACCTTTAAGATGCCATCATACATTTTATCATAAATAGAAAAGACCCGATGCAGGCTAAATACCTGCATCGGGTCTTTGCCTTTTAACTAATCATTCTTTAAACTTTAATTATTTATCAACACATCCGCACTGAGGTTATTATTATTCCCCGCCGGCGGCGTGTTGTAACCTCTGGCTACGATGGTGTATACCCCACCAGATCGTAAATTTAGATCTGGAATGGATAGGACTTCGGCGCCACCATCCGTTAAATTAACCTGAAAGGACTGTACGCCGCTATCAACCGTAACGAATTCGGTCGCCTCCAGGTACGCATTTCCTTCGACCAGTGTAGTCATTTCATCTTCCATAATCCTGGTCACATTTACTTCAGGAGAATCAGGAGAAAGATGAACAAAACGCACCGAAGCCTCGCCCGAAGAAATGGACACTTCTTCATCTTCTACCAACATTGCCTGCATGTCATCGTACTCATTCACATAAAATAACGAATAAGCCGCTCCCGTTTCAAATGTAAACGTGGTATCCACCACCACATTGGATGCATTTACCGGACTTACACGCATGGTTCGTTCCCCAGCGTAGAAGTTGAGATAATTCGTATAATCTGCATATCTCAAAGGATAATAATTGATACGCCCGTTTTCCATTAGTATATCAAGTGAGGGCGCATCTGGAGAAGCGTGGTACAATCCCACGTAGGAAATCTCCGGAAGCGGTACCACATCGTCATCGTCCACCTCACAACCGGAAATCAAACCGACGAATAGTCCTAGAAAAGCAATCGGTATCAATCTGATTTTTTTCAGCTTTATCACTTTTTTTACTTCCTTAAAGAACATACTACTAACTTAATTTACTATTTAAATTTATTCAATATATGGTATAAATAAAACAATTCCCATGCCAATCCAGGCTATTGGGTTATCAAAGTCGTCAACTTGTGATTTAGATGATTCGGAAACGAACCTGTTGGGTTTTGAGTCTAAAAGCCAGATTAGCCTGTTGAAATCAGAACTATTTTTTTCCTAACTCAGTTATACTTATTAATTAACCAAAATAAAAAACGAAATAATTATGGATATTACGAAGAAGGCAACAGGAGAAATAGAAGATCGTCTTAAAAAAATTGAAGATTTTATTGCTACAAAAGGCATTGGCTCTACTTACCTTAAAAAAGCACAGAAAACGCAGCGAGATGTTAATGTTGCGCTCGTTTTATTTGGAATCATCACGATCTCCGGACTTGCCTTTTGGATGAATGCCAAAAATAAATAACCTATAAGAAATTGAATCGTTGCGCATTTTTCGATAATCAAATCCTGGACTCTACCCGAATTTTTTGATAAAGGATTTGATTATTGATGCGTAGTGGTTAATAAGGCTTACTTTTTAAATTGTTTGATTACCTGTATGATAATCAACGGCATAATGCTGGTCAGGGCAATAAGTCCCCATAGCCTCCCTTCCATTTCCTGAAAGGAAAGAATTTCGCTAACCTGAGGAATGAAAAAGGCCAATGCCAATAAACTTACGCACAATCCAAGTGCCATCCAGATGTACTTATTCCGAGTAACTTGATTGTTAAAGACACTTTCATCTCCTTCTCTCATATTAAAAACGTGTAATAATTGAGCGAAAGCAAGGCTGAAAAAGGCCACGTTATTCGTGATTTCTTCGGGCTGCTCCCATACAAAATGGGCAAAGAAATAAGCTCCCGAGATGCAAAGCGTCAGTATCAAGCCGTACAAGGCAATTTGCAACCAGTTTGCACGGGTCAATAGCGGTTCCTGAGGATCTTTTGGGGGAAGTTTCATCACTCCCGCATTACCTTCACCCACGCCTAATGCCAAAGCCGGAAATACATCCGACAACAGATTGAGAAAAAGCAACTGCAAGGGCAAGAGCGGTAAGGTAAAAAGGCTGAAACTGACCAGGGCGATGATCAGAATTTCACTAAGGTGATAAGACAATTGGTACATGATAAATTTCCGGATATTGCCAAAAATAACGCGCCCCTGCTCTATCGCCTTTACGATGGATCCGAAAGCATCGTCTTTTAGCACCATGTCCGAAACCTCCTGGGCCACCTGGGTGCCTCTTTTGCCCATGGCGATGCCAATATTAGCCTTTTTCAATGCAGGAGCGTCATTGATTCCGTCCCCGGTCATGCCTACTATCTCCCCCTGATTCTGAAAGTATTTTATTAAATGTAGTTTTTGAGAAGGATCCACTCGCGAAAAAATACGGATCGCTGCAAGCTCATTACGTTCAGCTTCTTCCAATTTCTTATTAAGATCTTTCCCGGACATGGTCACCGATTCCTTCTTGTCTTTATCATCAATTAGATGCACCTGCTCCCCCACGTTCCGGGCCGTTCCGGGATGGTCGCCCGTTACCATTACCACCCGGATACCTGCTTCTTTACAGGTGTCCATGGCCTTTGCTACCTCAATTCGGGGCGGATCGATAAATCCAACCAAGCCAATAAAAATCATTTCCTGTAAAAAATCTTCTGCAGCTTTTCCTTCAGGTAACTGGTCTAACTTCTTGTAGCCAAAGGCCAACACCCTCAATCCCTCATCGGCCAGCTCATCGTTTTTTTGATACCAAAAATCTTTATCTTCCTCGGACAAGGATTTCACTTCTCCCCCCATTAAAATCTTTTGGGATCGTTCTATAAGGGCTTGTGCAGCCCCTTTCCCGGCCACATAGTGCGAATCGTCCTCTTTGTAAACCGCTCCCATCACCATGGATTCGGAATCAAACGGATCGTGTAATTCCCTTTCCAACTTCCGCAGTTCTTCAAACCGAGTTGAATCAAATTTTTTGGAAAAATGGAGTAGCGCTATTTCCAGGGGATCACCCTCACCGGCTCCGCTATCCATCTTATCTGACGCTTCCCCATGCCCGTTGTCAGTAATGGTGCCGTCCCCACTACCTTGGGAGGATTCGTTCGAATCATCACTGGATTCAGTATTCTCCGCCAATAAATTGGCATCGTTGGCCAATACGGCCACTTTAAATGCCTGTTGAAAATTCTCATCTTCGTCGGATTCCTCCGAACCACTGAGGTTAACTTGACCACCTTCTGACCAGTCAAAATCCAATCGCTTCTCTTGTGGAAAAACAAAGGTGTTGACAGTAAGTTGGTTTTTTGTAAGCGTGCCGGTTTTGTCTGTAAAAATAAGCGTCGTTTCACCCAACGTTTCTACTGCCTCCAGTTTTTTTACGATCACGTTCTTTTTTGCCAATTTCAGCATTCCCCGAGCCAGGGCTATACTTGCCACGATGGGAAGCCCCTCCGGAATGGCGGCAATGGTCCAGGCAATGGAGGTCTGAACCAGCTCGTAAATTTCCTTTCCAGTTAACCAGCCGACAATCAGAAAAGCCACTGCCAGCCCAATGGTTACATAGATTAGATTTTTCGTCAACCGGTTCAATTTTTGATTAAGCGGGGTGCTGTCTTTTTCTTGATCCCCGACAAGAGCGGAGATATTTCCCAATTCGGTGTGCATTCCGGTACCATAAATAACGACTTTACCGGTTCCGGTGGTGACGGCGGTACCTTTATATAAAATATTATTTCGGTCTGCTACCGGTTTCTCTTCTTTGGCCTTTTCCGGGGTCTTGCTTACAGGTACAGACTCACCCGTAAGAGGAGATTCATCCAGCCCCAGTTCATTGGCCGCAACCAGCCTCCCATCGGCTGGTACAAGATCTCCTGATTCCACCAAAACGATATCTCCGGGGACAATACTTTCTGCATTGATTGATGTTTTTCGTCCATTTCTCAGTACCTGGGCGGTGGTCTTGTCCATATCCTTCAAGGCTTCCATGGACTTTTGTGCCTTAAACTCCATCCAAAAACCAATGAATGTATTGACTAGCAGCACTACCAGAATAGCAATTCCCTCTGCCAAATCACCAAAAATAAAGGCAAGTAATGCCGCGGCTGAGAGTAGGTAAATGACAGGATTATTAATTTGAGAAATGAAAATTTGCCAAATGCTTTCTTTTTCCTGTTCTTCCAAGATGTTTGGCCCAAACTTTTTCCTTCTTGCTTCTACTTCTGTATCCGAAAGCCCGTTTTCAGGGTCTACCTCAAACGCATCCAGTACTTCCTCGACCGTTTGAAGATAGAAATCCTTTTCTTTACTGTCAGATGCTGTAGACTTTGCCATATCCTGTAACTCTTGTTATTTGTTGGTAATCGGTAGATTGAAACTATTCATCAAGGTAAAACTCCCTTACTTCGCCAAGTTTAAACGTATAGCTTTTGCCTTGAACACCTATTTTTACTTCGTTTTTCCATCCGGTTTCGAAGGTTATGGTTAATTTTTTATCGTCCAGTGAAAACGCAATCCAATGACGCCTGTATTGAACCCGCAAAGAAATCTTCTTAAGATGATCCAACATCGGAGGGTCAATCCACAAAGCTTCTTCTCCTACTTCCAGCCCAAGAAAAGCCCTTTGGACCAGGTCCAGGGATCCCGCCATGGCTCCCAGATGAATGCCCTCCGGAGTAGTACCGCCTTGGATATCCTCAAAATCACTGATTAGTACCGTCTCAAAATTATCCCAGGACTGTTGCTGATCGTATTTTAATAAAATCCAGGAAAACACCACCCGACTCAAAGTGGACCCATGGGAGGTCCGCTCTCTGTAATAAGCGATGTTTTTCGAAACCATCTCTTCCGAGTATTCGATTCCAAGCTGGTTAAAAATACGCTGAATTTCTGTTTTCGTAAACAAGTAAAAAAGCATCAACACATCGGCCTGCTTGCTGGCCTTATACCGATTCGGGCTATCTCCTTCATTTTCTAACACTCGATCCAACCGGTGAATATCTTCGTATTTGTTTCGATATTCTTCCCAGGGAAATTCGTCCAGCTTTTCGTACCCCTCGAACTGGGCAATGATACCCTCTTCGATGAAGGGAACGTACATTTTTGTGCTGATATCCTTCCACAATTCCAGGTCTGTCTCCTTGATGTGGAGCTCCTTCATCAGCTCTCTACGCCTGCTTTTCTCAATAATTTCCACGATATGAAGTGCCTTTTGCATGACCCATGCCGCCATTACATTGGTATAGGCATTGTTATTTAGCCCAACCTGATCGGAGTCTGGATAGGAAGTGTGGTATTCGTCCGGGCCCACGACCCCGTGAATTTCATACCGGTCTTCTTCCTTGTTGTAGCTGGTCATACTTTCCCAAAACTGGGCGATGCTTAAAAACATTTCCGCTCCGAAATAGGAGAGAAATTGTTGATCTTCCGTCGTTAGGTAATAGTTCCAAATATTGTATGCAATGGCCGAATTGATATGTCGCTGCAGGTGGGTATTATCAGGTATCCAGTTTCCAGACTGGGGGTTCAAATGTACCACCTGTGTTTCCTCCCTGCCGTTGCTACCACTTTGCCAGGGATACATGGTTCCTTTTTTTCCATCTTCCTTGGCGGCAAACCTGGCTTCCTCAATGCGGTAATACCGGTACATGAGCAAACTCCTGGTTAGGTCCGGAAACCGCAGATTTAAAAAGGGGAAGATATACAGCTCATCCCAAAAGATATGTCCCCGGTACCCCTCTCCGTGAAGTCCTCTGGATGGCACGCCCACATCCATGCCGATGATATTGGTAGATACGGTTTGGAGCAGGTGGAAAATATGCAGACGGAGCAATTGTTGATTTCTATCGCCATTGATAATTCCGATATCGGCTCTATTCCACAACGTCTTTAAGGCCTCCTCATGACGAAAACAAATCTCTTCAAAACGACCCGCTCGTTTAATTGACTTTTTTGCCTCCACCCCGGGTTCACTGATGGCCCGATCCCTGCTGGTATAAATACCCACTACCTTTTCCAAGGTATAGGTTTTCCCTTCCTCCAACTCAACCCGCAACACTTGTTCAATGTACCCTTCCCGCTGATTGGTGGTAATTACTGGGCTCATTTCCCTTTCATCCTGATAAAGGGAAGTTCTGGCCGCCTGGGCCATGCTGATCCTGGATTGCCGGGTACGCACCAATAGAAAAATGGCATTATCAGCGATCTTTTCCGTCTCCCGGGGCTTTAAGTGTCTGCTCTCTAATTCCCGGTATCGAGCCACGTTGTCATTGATCACATTTCCATCCAGCCCGGACCGGAACTCTACGATGCCAGTCCAATTTTCCGGCGTAATTGCCCAATGGATGCCTGCCATATGCTTGTCTCGCATGCTCACGATCCGCTTGCTGGTTACGGCTGTAATCCTTCCTTCTTTATCTTCTACGCGAAACTCACGGATCAAAACCCCACATTTAATATCGAACGTCTGCCGATAGGCCAGTATCTTTTGGCTGTGAAGACTGAGCCAGGAGCCACCTTCCGGTCTGAAACTAAGACACAGCCAGTTTGGGAAGTTGACAAAATCTTCGTTTTCAATTATTTTACCAGATACCTCGGTCCTGGCCCGGTTAAAACCTCCTGCGAGATAGGTCCCCGGGTAATTAAAATCATCACTTCGGCTTTCCTCAGCCGCGCCCCGGGTCGCGAGGTATCCATTGCCTAAGGTGCACAAGGCTTCTCTTAGTTTTTG
This sequence comes from Cyclobacterium salsum, assembly GCF_010119245.1. Lineage (GTDB taxonomy): Bacteria > Bacteroidota > Bacteroidia > Cytophagales > Cyclobacteriaceae > Cyclobacterium > Cyclobacterium salsum. The sequence goes on along the minus strand of NZ_WNKG01000006.1, from coordinate 124,487 downwards.
CTTTTCAGGCTTCCACCCCTCGTAAACGATGCTAAAATTATCCTTCATTTCTGTTTTGTTTTTTTTCGATAACGATCCCCAGCTTTCTTAGCCTTTCAGACTATGGGTTACCCTTATCCCAGTTTCCCAACTCCTCTAGAAACCGATATACCTCTCCGGTATCTTTTAACCGATAATCGGCATAGGTTTTTTGCCCGTGGGACCCCACCAAAATACCGGTGCCGCTTAAGGCTTCAAGCGCGTCTTCATCCGTGATATCGTCTCCAATGAATATGGGGTGGTTTTGGGCCGCTGCTAAATCTAATTCATCAAGCAGCCAATTTAAGGCATGCCCTTTATGCCAATCCAGGTCCGGCTTGAGTTCCAGAATCTTTTTACCCTTCCCGATTTTAAGTCGCTGCTCCCCTACCAGAACTTCCTCCACGGCATTTTCAACGTCTACTACCTGGTCTGCTTTCACCCTTCGGTAATGAACTGCGATGGCATATTTCTTTCTTTCCACCTCGCAGCCATCGATCGTTTCAATCCGCTTTTTCAACTTGCTTTCAACCTCGTCCAAAATGGGTAAAATTTTTTTACCTGGCTCAAATTGCATTTCCAACCCATTTGGACCAGAAATCTCAAAACCATGGCTACCCGCATAAATCAATCCCTGAAGCCCGACCTTTGATTTTAAATCGGCTAACCCCCGTCCACTGATAATAGCAAGGGTGAATTGATCGGACAATTGCTGGATGACCTTCTTGCTGGTTGCGGTTAGTTCAGCCGCGTCAGGGTCCTCCACAATAGGGGTCAGCGTGCCGTCGTAATCAAAAAATAACACTGGTCGCTTCCCGCCGATGTCAGTAACAATATCCTGGAAGCTTTCCAGGGCATGGGGGAGAGTCGCTGTTTCCCGAAGTTTTTTTTGTGTCTCCATTATAGTTTCAATTCCGTAAGTTCATGTACCACTATGTCTGCCCCCGCGTCGCGAAGCACTTCATCCTCACCATTTCTAGCTACCCCAACTACCGCCGAAAAACCACCTTTTTTACCTGCTTGGATCCCGGCAATAGCATCTTCTATAATTAAGGTATGGTCCAAATCAGCATTTAGATTCTCCATGGCCTTAATAAACACGTCCGGTGCCGGTTTGCCTGGAAGCTCCTGCTCCCTGGCAATTTCTCCATCTATCCGGACATCGAACCAATGTAGCATATCGGCCGCTTCCAAAATCCGCCGACAATTTCGACTCGCCGAAATGACGGCTAATTTTATCCCTTTCTTTTTCCATTGCTTTACCATTTCCAATGTGTCCGGAAATACGTCAACCCCCTCTTTCTTCATCAACGCTAAAAAAATATTATTTTTCCGTCTGCCGAGACCAACGATGGATTCCTCTTCGGGGCCGTCTTCGGGAGTACCTTCCGGCAGGGCTAATTGTCGGGATTCAAGAAAGGCGCGAACCCCATCTAGCCTGGAGACCCCATCGATATAGCGTTTATAATCCCTCCCAATATCCAAAGGGGCAAAATGCTTGCCTTGCACCTTTTCCAGGTACTCGTCAAACATCTGTTTCCATGCTTTGGCATGAAGCCGGGCACTGTCTGTGATCACGCCGTCCATGTCCAGAATGATCGCCTGAATAGTGGGTTGTACCTTCTTTGACATGATTTTTACGGGTTGGGTAAGGTTTTGGGCAAAAATAAAATTATTTCAAAATACCATAAAGGACAATCTTTATGAAGATATTCTTCACACAATATCAAAAATTGTCGGAATAAAATCAGGCAACGTCTATTTCTTTGCTTAAATACACATCCTGAATGGTGTTCAGCAATTCCACACCCTTATCCATGGGGCGCTGAAAAGCCTTTCTACCCATAATGAGCCCCATGCCGCCGGCGCGCTTGTTAACGACTGCTGTTTTAACCGCCTCCTGCAGATCATCTTCCCCAGAGGAAGCCCCGCCAGAATTGATAAGGCCAATTCTTCCCATGTAACAATTGGCTACCTGATAGCGACACAAATCGATCGGATGGCTACTGCTCAGCTTATCATACATATCGGGATGGGATTTTCCAAAATTGATACTCGTAAACCCCCCGTTGTGGGTAGGTAGTTTTTGCTTAATAATATCCGCCTGCAAGGTAACGCCCAAATGGTTGGCCTGCCCGGTCAGGTCTGCTGCGGTTTCGTAATTTTTACCGTCTTTTTCAAAACCGCTGTTCCGCGTATAGCACCACAATATGGTAGCCATGCCCAGTTCATGGGCTCTTTCAAAGGCCTCCGATACCTCAATGATTTGTCGGTTAGAGCCCTCAGATCCGAAATAAATGGTGGCTCCCACGGCTGCTGCCCCCAGATTCCAGGCATCCTCAACCGAGCCAAACATGATTTGCTCGTGTTTATTAGGATAAGTCAGCAGTTCATTATGGTTTATTTTAGCAACGAAGGGAATTTTATGGGCGTATTTTCTCGCGATCACCCCTAGCGTACCCATGGTCGTGGCTACACCGTTGCAACCGGCTTCTATAGCAAGCCGGATAATGTTTTCGGGATCAAAATACACCGGGTTCGGAGCGAAGGCACTTCCTGCGGAATGTTCGATACCCTGGTCGACGGGAAGAATGGAGAGGTATCCACTGCCTGCCAATCGTCCATGATTAAAAAGGCCAGCCAAATTCCGCAGCACTTGTGGGCTCCTGTTACTGTTTACAAAAATTTCATCTACAAAATCAGCTGAAGGAAGGTGCAGCAATTTTTTATCAAAGGTCTTGCTCTGGTGAGCTAAATAATATTCCTCATCCTTACCTAGCAATTCTTTTATCCGTTCAAATCCAGTGTTCATTTTTTTAGGGGTATCGTTGTAAAATGGGAGAAGAGTACCGACAGGCCAAAATAGTAACCTGATTTCGTTCTAGTTAACGCACATTTATTATACCAAAGTTGCTAATTGCGCCTTATTCGGTCCAAAAATGAAAAATTACTTGTAAAATCGGGTAAAAGGACCACCAAACAACCGGTCGAAGCAGTTCAGCAACACTTTCGAAGCTATTCTCTTTCCCGGGGGTTTCCGGTGCAGGCAATCTAAACTGTTCTTTTCAAAATAAACCAGTCTTATAGACAACGGGTAAGGGTACTCACTAAGTCCCGGTAAGGGGTTCCGAACCCTACCCAGGTACATCATATATGCTTGTGTGGACTTAAAACTGACAAGTGCCGACCAAAAACTGACAGGCTTGAATAAAAAATACGCAACCGTTCGTCCCGGAGCTGCGCCTTTGAGCCTCCAAACCGGGGCTTTTCGCCAAAAACGAACACCTTTTCGTACCTAAGAAAATAAGGTTCGGGAAAATATCCCGCCTTTTCAGCGCTTGATGCCTTGAAAAATCACCTTTTGTCGAAGCCTCGAAAATGCAATCTTTACTAATACAAAACAAAGCCAGAATTCAAAACACGAAATCGAGCATGACGAGATCGACACACAGAGGGATGATTATCAAGCATGGGAGATTCCATCTGACCGTTGAAAAAAAAATATAAACAGATGAAACTAAGTCCTGAATGGGAATAATATAAAAACCCCGATAAAGCCCTATACCAGTATCGGAACCAACACTAAAATGGATACTTGGACTAGCAAAGAATAACCTGTAAATAACGAAAACCCAAGCGCTGAAGGCGCGAAATACAGCAGCACAGGGTGCAGCCCTTTGACAACAATACGGATAACGGCATCCCTAGCCCTGAATGGGCGAAATATTTTCGCCATACCATCCTACTCGCCTACTCCAATTGCCGAGAAATCCTGCCGGTTCAAATGACACCAGCCTTTTGAATAATCAGCAACCCAGCTAGTGCAACACCTTATCAAACTCCACCTCCTGTGCCGCCAACACAAACACCTTGGTAGGTAAGGCCTTGGTTTTTTCCTTTAGAGCATTGTAATAAACCTCAAAATCACCTTCCAGCTCGGGAACCGCCAAGCCAATTAGCACCAGGTCACTTTCGGCGGATTCTTTATTTAATATCTCCCAAAAATCCCTGCCCTTCGATTCCAATATCCGGTACCCAAAACCGATACGCATGCTTGAAAAAATGGCTTCCAAATTTTTTCGGGCTCCGACAGAGGCCTCCGAGTTGGGGACCACCATTTTAACATTTACCTGGGCCTGCTGCCACTCCCGGCTGTTTTTCAACAAATACGCCAAAATGATCATCAGGCTTCCATTTTTTTTCAGCCCTCCCCACCAGATATCAATCACCTGTTTTTTCCGAAACCCCTTATTATTTTCATCCTGCACGATAATGACGTTTTTCCGGGATTTATAAAAATGCCGTATCATTCTGGAATAAGGCTTTAAATGCGCGTTTTCCCGGGTGTCGCCTAATAGGACCGTGTTGGGGACCAGCTGCCCCAAGCCATACGCATTCACCAATTGGGTGGCCCCTGTGAAGGGATCCGGGGCCCGCAGCACGCGAACCAAGGCCTGTACATTTTTATTGGCCAGAAAGTCCATGATCTGACTTTCGTAGTCTTTGACCTTTTCCTGAGGTACATTCGATTCGGAAAGAATGGTACTGACCGTAAACAGGGAATTACCATTGGTAATATCATTGGTCAATTCGATTAGTCGCCAGCGTTTGGTGGGAGAGCCAGACAAAACCAGGATATTGGGACGCCAGCTTTTGGCATCTACTTCCTTTTCTAATCTTAGCAAGGCATAACGGATGATGGAAGAAAGAATGCCGCTCCCCAGACCTCCCCAGGTTCTCCTTATTTTCCTTCGTTTCAGCCATATAAAAATAATGCCGATCACCAGAAATGCGGCGATGGTAGCGAGAGAATTGATCAAAAACATCACGGCCGCACAGCCCAGGGCTCCCAATAAAGAAAAAAGCCAGTGCACCTTAAATTTGGGTCGAAAGGAAGGGCTTTTCAAAAAGGTTTCCACTCCGGCGGTGACATTCAATACCGCATAGGTAGTTAGGAAAAACATGGTCAAAATCGGAGCGATCAGATTCAGATTGCCAAAATACACGGTCACCAAGGTTATGCCTATCGTAAAGAGGGTAGCTGCCTGTGGTATTTTCTCTTTTCCTACAACCTTAGTAAAGAAACCTGCCCAAGAGGGTAGGATCTTGTCATTTGCCAGTGCCTGCAATACCCGGGGAGCACCCAGTAGGCTTCCGGTAGCGCTGGACAAGGTAGCTCCCCACACCCCCAGAAGAATGGCCCCGCCCCAAACAGCGATCTGCTGCATGATCAGGGGCTCAGCTACCAGGGTAGCGGCATCAACTCTGGAAGCCAGGATAATTGGCAGGATCATGTAAATCACAAAGCCAACACCCACTGCCAGGAAAGTGCCTTTAGGGATGGATTTAGCCGGATCTTTTAGGTCTCCGGACATGTTTACTCCCGTCATTATCCCGGTAACCGCCGGGAAAAATATGGCAAAAACCTGCCAGAAACTCACCGACTGGGAAGCGGGCACACCCCATAATTCGATATGGGAATCTTCCAACGGCCTGCCTAAGGCAAGAGAAAGCAATGAAAGCGCTATCAGCGCTAAAATGATGTATTGAACTTTGATCGTAGCTTTAGTGGAAAACAACGCCAGGAACCCTAAAAGAAGCGTGGTCACCAGACTGATCGATCGGGGTTCCAGCACTGGAAATACTGCCGTCAAACTTTCCGAAAATCCAATGATGTAAAGAGAAACCGAAAAGGCTTGTGCCAAATATAGGGGGATTCCCACGGCCCCACCAATTTCTGCTCCCAAGGATCTGCTGATCAGAAAATAAGCCCCTCCGCCTTTTACAGGAGCATTGGTGGCCACCGCGGCTATGGACAGCGAGGTAAGAAAGGTAATGGAGGTAGATAGGGTTACAATCAGCAGGGTGCCGATTAGCCCCACATTTCCCACCACCCATCCAAACCGGAGGTACATGATGACCCCTAGTATAGTAAGCAAAGAAGGGGTAAAAACCCCTCCAAAAGTACCTAATTTCGAATATTTATTCTTCTTCGTTCCCTTTCCCGCCATTAGTCTCTGCTTATCCAAACAACCCAGTCGTTTTCTGCATCATGGGGAGCCTGCCCAAGACTTACCTTTTCTTTTTCTGCCACTTCTATTGGCTCTCCGGTAGTATACATCTCTCCCATCCTCGGATCATACCAATGAATACGATAGGTTCCCGAAGGCAAAATCACCTGTCCTTTCCCGCCCTCCGGCAAATAAATAACCAACTCCTCTGAATCCAGTGCCAGGCCCCAGCCGGTCGTTTCGGACGGATTCATTGGTTTCAGTTTCTCAAAGGGAAGGTTGTTATTGAGGAAAAAGGATTTGGCCCGATCCATGGTCTTCCAGTACTTTTCATATAGCCGGTAATCTTGAATCGTGAGGTCTTTTCCGCTGCCAAAATAGATTTCAACCCCTGCCCCTCCGGCCATCAAAGCGGCCCAAAGCGCATTTTTTCTCCAGGTATCCAGATCCGGAAATTCGGGATTCGTATAAGGCTCGTCGTAGGTGACTACCCAAGGTTGTCCATGGAGAGCAGATTGCTCCCGCCAGTGCCGGATTCGCTCGTAGCCATAAAAGGAATCTTCAAAATTACCCTGGTAGCTAATGCCGGTATAGGGAGAATCTCCCAACAACCCATCAAAAATAGCGTCGGTATTGGAAGGCCCATTGTGAACGACAATTAATTCATTAGCAGGTAAAAGATCCTCTAAATAGGCAGCAAAGTCCTTTCGTTGCTCCGTACTATTCGCCTTCCCCTCTTCGGTGGACTCTTTGCCCCAGCCACTTTCTTCTCCTATATTCCAGGTAACAGCATTAAGGTAACCAAACCTGGCTGCCATCTCCCGGTAATATACTTTCCGGCTGTCAGCAAAAACGCCCCCTTCCTTGGCCTCAAAATAAGATTGGTTTTCCTGTTCGGAGAGGACGAATTGAGGCATTAGCCCTGATGCCATCATGTGATCGAAGACCTGTTGCCATTGATCCAGTTTGGAAAGGTCATATTCGTAATACGCATCCGGCCCTATCCAGGGATAGGCCTTTTTCCCATCCCCATAGGCATTCATTAAAAGGAAATAATGGGCGTTAATCCCTTGATCTTGAAGGTAATTTACGACACCCAGAATACCTTTCCCCTTTCCTCCCTGCCAGACCGGATCGGTTTCTTCCCAGTCTTTCAGGTGTGCGGGATAGTCTCTATCTGAATCGGTACCATCAAATCCGGAATATTCCAAAAATACCTCCGGAGAATTGGCTCCCATTTTCAGAAAATAATCGCCATTGGTAAACTGTAAAAAATGGCCTCCGGTATACGCAAGTTTCCCTTTGGATAAAAATCCGGGTGCCTTACCATCTGGAGGAGCTACCTGAAATTCCCCGGCATCGCCGTGAAAGGAAGTCTCCCATTCTCCGTGAATAGTGGAAGCAATGGCTGCGCGATCGGCCTGATAAAATCGAGCCTGGTACTGCCAATCTCCGGGAATAAGGGGTAATAAATGTGCTCTCCAGATATTTCCCTCCGTAGCACTGCTTTCTCCTGCCATGCCGTCACCGGCAAAATACCCAGGTACTACAGTGGATTTTCCTGTAGGATCGGTAAATTCCACCTCCAGGCGAAAGTTTAAGAACGTTTGGGCTGCTTCGTTTCCTTGGGGACCTTCCCAGGACAAAGTCAGTTTCTGGTAGGCTACTTGGTCCCCCTCGATAGTAGCTTTCTGAGCATATCCAGGTGATACCAGGGTACTTAAGGCAAATAAAAAAAATAGCTTTCTCATTATGGGCTTGGTTTTGACCTAAAGTTAGTCATTTGGAGGAAAAAAACACAAAAATGTGGCGGATGAACGATTATCGGAACCAGATTTGATTATTATAAACATGACTTTTCTTTATTGCCAGGAAATACCTATTTTAAAATTGGTTTTTGCAGGTTATTTATTAAATTGTTTCATTCATCAACAAAATAAACAATATAACCTATGGAAAAGTATCTTGGAAAATTTGCTCCCCAACTGTATGCTATTTTAAGAATCGTGGCAGGATTTAGTTTTGCCATGCATGGATCCCAAAAACTAATCGGTTGGCCGGGAGGGGATGAACCCAAAGAATTATTCTCCATGATGGGATTTGCCGGTGTGGTGGAATTGGTGGGGGGAATTCTCATCATGATTGGGCTGATTGGTAGTATTGCCGCGTTTATCTCCAGTGGACAGATGGCAGTCGCCTTTTTTATGGCGCATGCCCCCCAGGGATGGAATCCTTTACTTAACGGAGGCGAAAAAGCGGTATTGTATTGCTTCATTTTCCTTTACATCGCCGCTGTGGGATCCGGAATATGGAGTGTAGATGGAGAGAAAAACAAATCGTCCACATAAACCCAAATTGACATGTGTAAAAATCACGGAGTAGCTTATGTAAAACCCGGAGAAGTAGAGGTCCGGGAAATCGACTATCCAAAACTGGCCCTTGGCGACCGCAAATGTCACCATGGGGTCATCCTCAAAATTGTTTCCACCAATATTTGCGGCAGTGACCAGCACATGGTCCGGGGAAGGACCACCGCACCAGAAGGACTGATTCTCGGCCATGAAATCACCGGACTCGTCATCGAAGCAGGTAGAGATGTGGAATTCATCAAAGAAGGTGACCTGGTATCGGTGCCCTTCAACATTGCCTGCGGCCGTTGCCGCAACTGCAAGGAAGGAAAAACGGGCATCTGCCTGAACGTTAATCCCGCCCGACCGGGCGCTGCCTACGGGTACGTGGATATGGGCGGATGGGTAGGCGGCCAATCTGAGTATGTCATGGTGCCTTACGCTGATTTTAACCTGTTGAAGTTCCCTGACAAGGATCAGGCTATGGAAAAAATCAGAGACCTGACCTTGCTCTCCGATATTTTCCCGACGGGTTATCACGGAGCAGTGACTGCTGGCGTTGGCCCCGGATCCATTGTCTACGTAGCAGGCGCGGGGCCGGTAGGACTGGCCTGTGCGGCTTCCTGTCATTTGCTTGGAGCGGCCGTGGTAATTGTAGGCGACATGATTCCCGAACGCCTGGCCCAGGCCAAAAGTTTTGGTTGTGAAACCATTGACCTGAGAAATAAAACCCCGCTACCGGATGCCATTGCCGACATTGTAGGCGTACCCGAAGTGGACTGTGCCGTGGATTGCGTGGGATTCGAAGCCAAAGGCCATGGAGCGGATGCAGATAAGGAAGCACCTGCTACGGTACTCAATTCGGTAATGGATGTGACCCGTGCCGGTGGCGGTATCGGTATTCCAGGCTTATATGTGACAGGCGATCCCGGAGCGGTCGATGAGGCGGCCAAAAAAGGAAGCCTGAGCATCCGCTTGGGATTGGGCTGGGCAAAGTCCCATAGCTTTCATACCGGACAGTGCCCCGTGATGAAATACCACCGGCAACTGATGCAGGCCATTTTGTACGACAAGGTGCAGATTGCCAAAGCAGTGAATGTACAAATTATATCGCTGAAGGAATCTGTCCAGGGATATAAGGATTTTGACGGGGGAGCGGCCAAAAAATTTGTGATCGATCCCCATGGGCTGATCCCAAATTGATCCAATCGCCTACCGGGCGGCATTGCGCCTGGTAGGTTTTTTTTTAAAGAAACAGAATAGCCGCAATCCAGGTGATTTTTTCGATCCGGGTTTTTAAACCCAACCAAATAGCCGCTCACACCCATGCGCTGTGCTTTCCGTTAAATTGTAACCAAATTGCTTTACTTTAGCACGAAAACCGACTAATAGGAAATTATGAAAATACGATTACTCCTAACCAGCCTGCCGCTAGTTGCGCTCACTTTTTTTGCTTGCGAAAATCCGGAGGCAAAAAATGAAAAACTCAACGTGCTGTTTATTGCGGTAGACGATTTACGCCCGGAACTGGGTTGTTACGGCGTTGATTACGTCCATACACCGAACATCGACCAATTGGCCTCGGAAGGACGGACTTTTTTCAATCACTTTGTCCATGCGGCCGCATGCGGGCCATCCCGGTCCACCCTGCTTTCGGGCACGCGGACCACCGACTGGGACATTTTCAAAACCATCCGGGAATCCGGAACGAAACCGACCGGAATTTTTTCCCTGCCCCAACTCTTTAAAGAAAACGGGTGCCGTACCGTAGGTATCGGTAAGATTTCCCACCAGCCCGGTGGGGTGATGGATTCACTACAAACCCTGCACGAGGTTCCTTATAGTTGGGATGAATCCTATGCGCCGGTGGGAGAATGGAGGGAACCTTGGAGTGCCTTTTTCTCCTACGCCGGAGGGAAAGCGCGAACAAGCTATTACGACCGGCCAACCAACCGCAGCCTGCCCCCCTTTGAAGCTGCGCCGGTGGACGATGAGGGCTACGCGGATGGGCACAACGCCGCAGCAGCCATCCAACAATTGCGGAACCTCAAAGACTCCACGTTTTTTCTGGCTGTGGGATTCTACAAACCCCACCTCCCCTTTAATGCTCCCAAACACTACTGGGACTTGTACGATCCCGAAAGCATCCCCGCTTCCGACTACCAGGGCATGCCGGAAAATGTTACCTCCGACCTAAGCCTTCACTACGGCCGCAGCAGCTACGAACCCCGGGGAACCTACACCTGGCCGGGCGATACCCTGGGCTGGAAGATCACACCGGAACGGGAAAAAATCCTCAAACACGGCTACCTGGCAGCGGTTAGCTATGTCGATGCGCAAATAGGTAAAGTCTTAGATGAGTTGACACGGCTGGGACTGGATGAAAACACCATTGTGGTTTTGTGGGGGGATCATGGCTGGCACCTGGGGGATTACGGCATCTGGGGCAAGCATACCAATTTCGATATCGCCCTCAATAGCCCGCTTATTGTCCGGCAGCCCGGGATGACTCAACCCGGTGTGGCAGCTCATGGGCTGGTGGAGACCGTGGATATATTCCCTACACTTGCCGATTTGTGCGGAATTCCGACCCCTGTGCATCTGGAGGGAAAAAGCTTCAAATCCGCTATAAAAAACCCGGAGGCCCCACTCAAGGAGTACGTGGTTGGAGAGCGAGATGCCTGGGGGGTGCTTGGAAAAACGGTTCGCACCCGGGATCACCGATTGATGGTATGGATCGACAAAGCGAGCGGAGATACCCTGGGAATCAATCTGTTTGACAATCAAGAGAAACCGCTACCCCATCAAAATATCCGGGAAAGTCACCCCCATATTGTCAGCGACCTGGAAAAAAAACTAACGGCCATCGACCAGGAAAAATCGGACTTATTCTCCGGGCTATAAACGGGTCGGGATTCAATCCAACAGGGAAGGGTCACCCAATTTCCCCATAAAAAGGATGGCCCCACTGTGGTTTTCCTGAATGAAAAACACGAACGGTTTATCCAGCTTATACTCTGAAAAAGAGGGTCCTCCGCCGGCACTTGTTTCTCTAATTTCTACAATGGTAGCTGCTGCCGCTTCACTTCCTTTTTCATCCACTTCAATCAGCGCCTCGTGGATTACCCGGCTTATTTCCAAGGGACCGGTAGTATTGGCAAACAGACGGGTAAAATTACCTGGATGACTTTCAAAAGGAAGTGTAAGCCCCATGCTTATCAAATCTTCTTTGAGATTAGCCACTTTATAGCGCATTTTAAATTTCGGCATGTGCAGCAGAAAATTCATTTCCCTGGCCTCTTCCCGGAACTGCCCCAACGATTCCAGATCCAGCCCTTCCAGCTTTTCTTGCAACCCTTCATCCGTTGTCAAAATCCCCAGGCTATACTGCCCGGTGCTGTAGGGGATTTCCAGGTAATCCATCCCATTTCTCCTCCGGAATTTTAGGGTAGTGGCCTCCGCTAATTGCATCATATCGACCTGCACCTCAGACCCATCGGAGGTGGTGAAAGGAGCTTTTTTGGTTTGCTTCTCATCGAATCGGTACTTCCAGTCTGCCTTAAAGTAGATGGCATTGACCAGGTACATGACCGCACTGGCCGGAACCTGATCCAACATATCCCTGATCAGTCCTTCCGTATTCGTTTCAATCCACTGATTGATGATGTCGGCTGCCTGAGGATTGGACATGTCCAGGGAAGCCAATTCGGCATCATAAGCTTCACGGAGCCTACTGCCAAAACCTTCATCAAGGGTATAGCCTTGCTTGTACCAAATGGCATTGGCTATGGATAAACGGACCTTTGGATCCAATTCCATCAAAAACCGGGTAAGGGTACCGGCCGCCTCATTTGCCTCTTCTATGTCCATCCCCTCAAAATGGAGAACTTGTCTGAATTGCTCCAAAGTCTCTCCCTCATTCCCGTTCATCGCCATGGCAAGTGCCAGGTGAATGCTGAAAGGACTGAAAAATTGGTTGGGTCCTTCCTGGATTTGTAGCTGCTGAAAGAGGTCCATTGCAAAAGCAGAGCTGCTGTTTACCAGAGAATTCTCTGCCAGTTGAAGGGTCCGAATCCTGGGTTCCAGTGGTTCATCTTCCCCGGTCAAACTGTTACAGGACCAAAAAAACCAGCAAAATGAAGCGAAAAGAAAGCAGTAATTTTTCATGGTAACATCGGGTTTTGGTTATTCCCGAGACGCAAAACGAACCTCATGTGCTACAATGCTTACCGGAAAAAGTAACGTTCATGGTCATTTTTTTCCCTGGAAGGTATAAATGGGCTGCCGGAATCAGGAAGGCAAAATTCATTTGAAAGGCCTACTTTTCCCCAGACTCCAAAGGCTTCACGGTTAATTCGATGGATTTATTCATCAGTTTTTCAGCCATCCATCTTAAAAATAACCAGACCAAAAAAAATCCTACTGCATCAGCCAACCCGTTGAGCATGATAAAATCAAGCTGCTCATGCCAATCCAGGTGGCGTTGGTGGAGAAACCAATCGTAAATCCCTGTACCCAAAGAAAAGAGGACCAAAACCCAAAGGATAGTACTGATAGCTGACCAATAAGGTAACTTTCCGGTATTAAATTTAAAATGCATCATTTTGTCATCCACTTAGTTAGATACAAAATAAAGCATGCCCATTCACTCCTGCATTGACCTATGTTAAGTTTAGAAAATAACTTTTTACCGGCCTTGATTGATTCAGGCCTTCTTTAAAAAAAATATCAGGCCAACTTTATGATCTCAGCATTTAAGTTAATCCTGGATTTAATTCAGCAGGGAAGGATCACCCAGTTTTCCCATAAAAAGAATGGCGCCGCTGTGCTTATCCTGGATTAAGAAAACAATTGGCACAAGTCAGATGGCGTTATCTGTTCATCATCAGCCGGATTTGGTTTCTTTGTCCATATGTAGAAAATCAGGAAAATGTGACAAGTCCGACCCTATTTTTTATGATTTTAATACAGCAATGAGGCCTATCGGGTATTGCCTTTCAAGTAGGAATTTGATCAGCCATAATTTTTTTTACAGAAAAAACCAATTATCTAATCTATTCGTATAGTTTATAATATAACGCTATCCCCTAAACCATTGGAAAACATGAACGTACGGCTATTCTTATTCGTCCTCCTCTCCATTTCCTTTACCATTCAGAAAGGGAATGCGCAGCAATTAATGGGTGGCATCCATCTGAAATCAGGTATTCCCACCGGAACATTCGACAGGGAGTCAGGGATAAGTGTTATACCGGAATGGAGTGCCAGCGGCTTGCATCGCATAAAAAGCACTCCACTTTTCATTGGTGCAGAACTAGGGTATGGGCGCTATGGAACGGCAGTGATCAAAAGAAGGGATATTTTCCCTGGCGTAAACCAACGATTCCGCATCCGAAGAAACAACAATTATGTCAACCTCATGGGAGTAATCAGGTTGATGCCGGATTTGAATTGGAAATTCCGTCCCTTTTTGGAAGGGCAGGTTGGAGGAATGCATACGTTTACCCGGTCACGCATCCGGGAAAACAGGTTGGCCGATCCCATAACCTCGGGGACGGAGCATTACGATTGGGCCATGATGATGCAGGCAGGTGCTGGGGTCATGGTTGCGTTGAATTCCAGCAGGGATACGTTTCTGGAGCTAAAAGTGAATTATGTGAATTCGGGGGAAATAAATTACCTAACCAGAGACAGTGCTACGTATACTGAGCAGGGAGATTTAATGCTCGCTCCTATTAGGTCAGGGTTCTCGCTTATTCAGCCTTCTCTGGCATTGAGATTCCAATTTAACTGAATTCACGCACAGGCACCTATTGGCAGTGCCGGGTTTACTGTAATCCGGGAATTAGAATAGAAGGCTTCCCTTCTTTTCACCGCATTACATTTGCATTTTTGAGGATTTTTTAGAAGATTATACGAAATTTACCCAAATAACCCATGCAACGAAGACAGTTTTTAAAACTGGGTTCCCTTGGGACCATGGCCACCTTGTCTGGCCTTCCCTTTGTATCCCAGGCCCGCTCTGATTTTAAAATCAAAAAAATCCGCTACTACGCCGCCCCCGGTTACAACAAACCGTTATTTAATCAGGCAAGAGGCATCGTGGAAGTAGAAACCGACTCCGGCCTGATAGGTATTGGGGAAGGCGGTACTCCTGATATGGTACGGCAATGTGCAGAAATGCTGATCGGGGAGGACCCTTTCCGCATCGAACACCTCTGGCAATACCTGTACCGGGGCATGTTTTATCCGCCCGGAAAAGAAAAACTTCATGGGCTGGGTGCCATTGAAATGGCCCTATGGGACTTGAAAGGTAAGGCCTTGGATGTTCCTGTCTACGAACTACTGGGCGGAAAAACCCGAAATTACGTGGAATGTTATGCTACGGGTTTTCGAAGATCCAATGCCCCTACCATGGAAGGAAGAGCACAGGACTGCCTGGAGGCCGGACTGAGGTGCTACCGCATCGGGCCTACCGGAGGCAATGGAGAACTGCCCTTTGATTTCTACGAACACAGCAAAAAGACCATCGCCCTCTGTGAGCAACTGGACAAGGCAGTCGGAGGCAACGGCAACTGGGCGGTGGACCTGCACACCCGGTTTGATACCCCGGAAGCCATCAAAATCTGCGATGCCCTGGAAGAATTGGAGCCCTATTTTGTGGAAGACATCATCCGATCGGAGAACCCGGAAGTGTACCGGACCATCCGTAACATGACCAAAGTGCCCATTGCAGTGGGTGAACAATTTGGCGACCGCTGGGACAGCAATGTACTGATGGAAAACCACCTGATCGATTACAGCCGGGTGACGCTTCCCAATACCGGTGGCATTTCGGAGCTGAAAAAAATCATCGCCATCGGCGAAACCCATTACGTGGGTATCATCCCCCACTTTACCGGCCCCCTTTCCACGGCGGCGCTGGTGCATGTGCTGGGCTCCTCCAGTCCAACGCGCTGCATGATCGAACTGGCTGGCGGAGAACCGGAAAAAGCCGCTTATTTTAATGAAGATTTCATAGATTTCAGAGAAGGAAAAGTGCACCTCAATGACCGACCCGGATTGGGGGTCACTTTTGATCCGGAAAAAGCCGATTTCCTGTTTGAGGTTAGCAAAAATACCGAATTTACTCATCCTTATTTAAAGAGTCCGGACGGAGCCATTCATAACTGGTAAATATCGCGTGCACTGAACCAAACATTTCCCAACCCTATGAAACACCCACTAAACAAAACCAGTAGCAAAAATCCCAACTCCGTGTCCCGGCGGACAGCTATACAGTCGGTGCTGGGGCTGGCCGGTACCGGCCTGATGCTTCCCCTATCCTCCTATGCGCGGCAGCCCGATCCACAGAACCTGCGAAAAAATGAGGTAAGGATCACCAAACTGGAAACCTTTCTGGTCAAACCCCGGTGGATATTCCTGAAAATCCATACGGATGCGGGCGTTACCGGACTAGGTGAACCTTTGCTGGAAGGACGGGCCCTGACCATTCAGACGGCCATCAAGGAAATTGAACCCTACCTGATTGGGAAAGACCCCCGCCGGGTGGTACATCATTGGCAGGCCATCTACCGGCATGCCTTTTACCGGGGTGGTCCGATCCTGACCTCTGCATTGAGCGGCATCGACCAGGCCCTTTGGGATATCAAGGGTAAATTGCTGGGGATCCCCGTTTACGAACTATTCGGTGGCCCAACCCGGGACCGGGTGCGGATTTACGGTCGGGCCAGCAATGCCAAAGAAATGAAGAAACGCAAGGCCGAAGGCTACACGGTCATCAAAACCGGGGTAGCCAAAAAACAGCCCGCCCGGATGGTGGAAAACCCGGCGTTTATTGACCATGCCGTGGATAATTTTGCCGCACTCAGGGAAGCGGGTGGACCGGAAATGGACATTGGCATTGATTTTCACGGGGCCATTTCTCCGCAGACCGCCAAAGTATTGATCAAGGCCCTGGAACCGTACCAACCCATGTTTATCGAAGAGCCCTGCCAGGCCCAAAATGTAGATGTATTGGTGGACATTGCCCAAAGCACGCATTTACCCATTGCCACCGGCGAACGAATCTTTACCAAATGGGGCTTCCGGGAATTGTTGGAAAAAGGGGCTGCCGGCATTTTACAGCCGGACCTCTGTCATGCAGGGGGGCTTACGGAAGGCAGGTTAATTGCGGGAATGGCAGAAGCCTATTATGCAGCTATCGCCCCGCACAATCCCATGGGCCCCATTTCCCTGGCCTCCGGGATTCAATTGGCCGCCAGTATTCCCAACTTTCTGGTTCAAGAGCAGGTTTCCTTGGGCGAAGGATACCTGAAAGAACCGTTTCAACTTGAATCCGACGGCACGGTTTTGCTTCCCCAGGGACCGGGACTGGGCATAGCCTTGGACGAAGATGCACTGGCGGATAAAATCGGACACAACTGGACCAATCCCGAAACCTACGATCCGAGAGACGGATCCGTGGTGGACTGGTGAAATTAATCGCTGCAAACTTAGCATTTTACTCTATTTGAATAAACCCATCAACAACATGTTTCAGACAAACACTACCCGAAGAAAATTACTCAAAGGACTGGGCCTGGGTGCTGCCGCTGGATTACTAGGCATGCCTCCGAAAGCGAATGCCCGGACAGACAGCGAAAGACCGGCTTCTCTAAATGGTCTTCCGCCCTTAAAAATCACCAATGTACGCGCCATCGGTACGGCTCCCAGCGGCTCTAATCTGATTGTGGTAAAGGTAGAAACCTCCGAACCCGGCCTGTATGGATTGGGTTGCGCCACCTTTACGCAGCGGGCCTTTGCTGTCATTACAGCGATTGAAAAATACCTGCAGGATTTCTGCGTGGGCAAGGATGTAGACAATATTGAAGACATGTGGCAATCCGCCTTTGTCAGTTCCTACTGGCGCAACGGCCCCGTCCTGAACAACGCCATCAGCGGTCTGGACCAGGCCCTTTGGGACATCAAAGGCAAGCGGGCCAATATGCCTGTTTACCAACTATTAGGTGGGAAATCTCGTTTCGCAGTTCCCTGCTATACCCATGCCAGTGGCAATACCCCGGAAGCTGCTGCCGACCAGGTATCCGGTTACATGGAGGAGGGATACCGCTATGTACGCATTCAGCAAGGAGGCTATGGTGGAACCGGCCTTACCGGAGAGCCGGATTTCAAAAAACAAAGTTATGGGCGGGAAAGCGACCAGTACATGGATCAGGGCAAATACATTCGAGATGTACCGAAGCTTTTTGAGACCGTGCGCCGGCAATGTGGTGAAGAAGTAGAATTGCTGCACGATATCCACGAGCGACTGGAGCCCATGGATGCCATACGGGTGGTCAAAAGTACCGAACCCTACCATCCCTTTTTTATCGAGGACCCCTTTTCTCCGGAGCAGATGGAGTGGTTTGAAGCCCTTCGCGAAGCTACGACGGTTCCGCTAGCCATGGGCGAACTCTTTAACAATATCAACGAATTTAAGGAGCCCATTACCAACCGGATGTTTGATTATATCCGGATCCACATTTCCCAAATCGGAGGCATCAGTCCGGCCATGAAAGTAGCGCGTCTGGGAGAATTTTACGGAGTAAAAACTGCCTGGCATGGCCCGGGGGATGTATCGCCCGTAGGGCATGCCGCCAATGCACACATTGACCTGGCGGTATGGAATTTTGGCATTCAGGAAGCGGCGCGTATTTCCGACCTTTCCCGGGAAATCTTCCCTGGTTCACCGACCATGAAAGACGGCTACATGTGGGTAAACGAAGCTCCGGGACTGGGTGTGGACATCAACGAGGACCTGGCCAAAAAGTACCCCATGCATACCCGCTCCAACTGGACGGTAAGGAAGTTTGACGGGACGATTATACGGCCTTAGATTGAGGGGAGATTGGCCTTCGACAGGCTCGGGCGTCAGATTGAGGGGAGATTGAAAGGGAGATTGGGCCTTGTTCGGTGCCGGGTTGAGGGGATTGCCTTCGACAGGCTCAGGTGTCAGATTGATGGGAGATTGAGGGGAGATTGGCCTATTTTTCAATCTTGTTCAATCTATTTTCTTCAATCTATTTCAATCTCTTTTCTCCAATCTTTATCAATCTATTTCAATCTATTTTCTTCAATCTTAAATCCGATTAGGATGGAAAACAGCAATTGGGTCAACTACAAAATCCTTTCAAATTTGGTTGAAAATTTCGAATTGTCGGCTAACTTGCAGGGGTTCTTCGCTGCAGTAACCCTATAAATCTATGTCTTCCTCAAACATTCACCTGAACCCCATCAAACTGGATATTCAGCTTGAAAACATGCCTCATGGGGTGTACAGAAAACTATTGGTTCCCGATTACATCAACATGATGCAACTTCACGGCATCCTTCAAATTGCAATGGGCTGGACATTTAGTCACCTTTTTCAATTTGTAGACACCCGGCAGCGACCGAAACTTATTGCCAGCTTCGGAGAAATCGATGGTTTTGAGGAACTGCCCCCGAATGAGTTTGAGGCCCACAGGATTCTTCTTAAAAGAGATTTCATGGAAATGCTGGGAAGAAAAAACCTTTGGTACTGGTATGATTTTGGGGATGATTGGTGGCATAAGATCAGCCTTTTTAAACCTACCAAACAGGAGCTTCTGCATTTTGAGGGATTTCCCGTTTGCCTGGATGCCTTTGGTAAGTGTCCTCCGGAAGATGTAGGCGGGCCCTGGGGTTATCAGGAATTTTGTGATGCCATTGACAATAAAAAACATCCGGAATACCGTTCCTACCGGGAGTGGCTGGGACTGGACATGAAAACGCCCTATGAAGTGGAAAAGGTGTCTATCTCTCCGATAAACGAAACATTAAAGGCCTATTTCCATTCCAGTGAATGGAGTCGGGATACCCGCCAATCGTTTGAGGAGGGATGGATGGAATTTTTATGAAAGGATAGCCCTATTACTGAAAATAGCTACGGATACACCCGGTATTCAGCAGGAGGCAGCAGACCTGGCAACAAAGATCTATTCCACTTACTCCAGATTAACTGCGCTCAGGGCTGAATTAAGGTCCGCCGGTTTAATCAGCGTTTAGGAAATCTTCGGACTTTACAACATGTTATTTCCTTCGTAAAAGGATGGCGACCTGATTTAAGACAAAAAGGTTGTAACAAATCAATTTGATAGCGCCTACAAAACAAAATAACCTATCGTATATAGTCTTCGTGAATTCCAATAGTGTATCATCCCAATATTTCCTATTCCCTTTCCTATCATGATGCGGATATTGGTAGTATTGGGGAAAGCTTTTTTATAAATCAGCTATCCGTACATCATCCTAATGAGTATTCCACTGCCGGTGATTTCAGGATAGGTAAGCAACTATTTGAAATCGGCGGAAAGTCTAAAACTCAAAAACAAATTAGCTAAGAACAAAATGCCTATATTGTAGCAGATAGTATTGAAATTGGCCACAAAAATAAAATTCCCTTGTGGTTATTCTGATTTCTATATTGAGCCATGAACATCACCGGTACCCATATTGCCTACCTGCACACCTGTCAGCGCAAACTCTGGCTATTTGCAACCCTAAGGCCTGCCCTTGCACTCTTTCTTCCCAAACCGTAGTTTTACCTCATGCAAACCCGTCCCTACACTTACCTGTTTCGGATACAGTATCTGGGCCTGCGCTACCATGGCTGGCAGGTCCAAAAAGGAGTGAAAACCATACAGGGCACCCTGCACCGAAGGTTCCGCTACCTGCTTGGCCATGAAGATTTCACGCTGCTGGGAGCCAGCCGAACGGATAGTGGCGTTTCTTGCCTTAATGGAGCCTTTGAGCTTTTTTTAAAACATCCACTCGACACAGCTTCCTTCCTGTTCCATGCCAATGAAAACCTACCTCCGGATATTCGGCTGCTGAGTTGCCAGCCTGTACCTGCTTCTTTCAACATCATTCAGGATGTGTGTCGCAAACAGTACGGTTACTTTTTTTCGGTCGGCGAAAAACCCCATCCCTTTCTGACCGGAACCCTGGCCTACGCGGGCAAAAACCCGAACTTGCCCCTAATGGAACAAGGGGCGTCGCTTTTTCAGGGCCAACATGATTTTCGCCGCTTTTGCAGCCCCGGGAAAAATACCGAAAATTTTATCCGGCAAATCGATTACGCCGCTATCCATCCTGTAAAGGAGGATTTACCCTGGCTTCCAACAGAAAACACCTGGGTATTTAGGGTAAAAGGAGCGGGTTTTCTGATGCATCAGGTGAGAAGAATGGCAGCATCCCTTTTTATGCTTGGCAACGGTGAACTTAGCCTGGATAGGCTTGAAAAAGCCTTGCAAAGTACTGAAAAAAGTCCCTTATGCCCAAAACCACCTGCCGTAGGACTGGTACTGGAGGAGGTGACTTTCAGAACCGAAAGCCTGGACATTTCTTAAATTCTCAGCGGTATTAGGCGAATTCATGACCTCAACGCACATATACCCAATAAATCAGCGAATAGGCAGCAATCCACAGCAGTAGTATTGCAAGCAAATTCAATACAATGCCTACTTTCATCATTTCCCGCATGCCAATATACCCGCTACTAAACAGAATGGCGTTGGGAGGAGTGGAAATGGGAAGCATAAAGGCAAAACTACTTGCCATGGTCACCGGTATCGCAAATAACAATACCTCCTCCCCCAACCCATTAGCAATCCCCATGACCACCGGAAGGAAGATGGTTACCAGTGCTACATTACTCATCACTTCGGTTAGAAACAAGGAAACGGCTGTGAGGGCCAGTACCAGTACCGCGACGGAAAACCATTGATTTTCGGAAATGTACCCACCAATTCCCTGAATGATCCCGGCAGCTTCCATGCCCTTAGCGAGCGACATCCCTCCTCCGAAAAGCAGTAAAATCCCCCAGGGAAGCTGCTGCATGCTCTTCCAATCCAGCAACCGCCTTCCTTGAAGGCGCGATGCCGGGATTAAAAACACCAACACGCCCCCTATCATCGCAATAATGGTATCGTTTAAAAAAGCATTTGGCAAAAGTTTGTTTAAAGGATTCCGGAGAATCCAAAGTAGTGCCGTCATCACCAGCACGCCCGCGGTCCGGATTTCGGCAGTGCTCACCGGCCCCAGCGCCTGCAACTGCTCCTGAATGACTTTCGCTGACCCGGCAATATGTCCCAGTTTATTGGGATAAGCCACTTTCACCAGTAGCACATACATCAGCAAGCCCATGATAAGACCGATCGGCAAACCAATCAGTAACCAGCGGCTGAAATCAATGGAAACCCCGTACAATTCCTGCATGTATCCTACCAATACCACATTGGGAGGAGTACCGATAATGGTGATCACTCCGCCAATATTGGCAGCATAGGCGATGCCCAACATCAGGGCAAAGGCAAAATTGGAAAAGCCCTTTTTCCCGGCCAGATCCGGATTGGTAGACTGAATTAACTGCAAAATGGACAGGGCAATGGGCAACATCATCACCGCAGTGGCCGTATTGCTAATCCACATGCTCAAAAACAGGGTTGCCAGGTAAAAACCCAGAATGATCCCATCCGGTCGGGTTCCGGTGAATTTGATCAAATTTAGTGCAATCCGCAGGTGCAATTGGTTGCGTTCCATAGCCAGGGCAATGATGAACCCTCCCATAAACAAATAAATGATCGGATTGGCATAGGGAGCGGTAGCTTCGCTCATTTCGAAAACGCCCATCAAGGGCAATAAAATCATGGGCAATAGGGCCGTAACAGGTATGGGTACCGCCTCTGTAACCCACCAACACAACATCCAAACTCCAAGCGCAATGACGCTTCCGCTGTCACCCAAGGTCCAGATCGCAGCATACTCCCCGACAAAAAATACAGCAAACAGAAAAGGTCCCAAAAAAAGACCGAAATTATTGGCAGCAGATACGCCACTGGCATTCCCTGATACATTCATCACTGGCACTTGGTGGTTGGAAAAGCACCAAAATAAGCTGAATTTTCAAGAACTACTGTAAAAAAGCGAATGATTTGGCAATAAAGTAAAGGATTTAATTATTAGGAAGGGTTGCAAACGATTTGAAAAAAACCTTTTTTTGTTTTAGGGATTTCGGTTTACCTTCGTGGCTCCAAAGCAATTCTGAAGCGAACGAATTATGAGAACCTGGTTTTTGTGTAAAGTAAAATATGCCAAAGAAAACGAGCAGGGCTTGCTCAAAAATGTATCCGAACAATACCTGGTAGATGCTGTCTCCTTTACGGAGGCCGAAGCCCGCATATACGACATGCTCGGCAGCGTTATCCGCGGTGACTTTCAGGTAACGAGTATCGGTAAAAGCAATATTGTGGATGTGTTTTTCTACGATGATATTGACGTTTGGCACAAATGCAAGATTACCTACATCGTGGCGGATGCAGATAGTGGCAAGGAAAAAAAGGTGACCCAATACATGCTTGTCACTGCCCACCATGTAAAAGAGGCCTACGAACGAATTTACGAGAGCCTGAACAACATGCTGGTTAGTTTTAATGTGCCTGAAGTAAGCGAAAGTCCGATCGTGGAGATATTTCCCTATGAAAAAGACGATGAGGAACTCAATCCTGCTATCCCGGATAACTTAAAACCATTGGAGAACCGGAATCCTGAGGAAGAAGAGGGGCAATAGAAACCATGTGCCTCAGTTTCCTCTGAACCCTTATTTTAAATCCTCCTGGTATTTGGCCAGGTAAGCTTTAATACCTCCCTCCAGATTAAACAGATTGGAAAACCCAAAATTATCTTCCAGCTGCTTGATGGCCTGTTCACTCCTCCCCCCCATTTCACAGTGGACGATCACTTTGTTATCCCTGACAATCTGTTTCGCGTAGGAATCAATGCGTGCCAAGGGCACCAACTCACCCCCTAGGTTGGACCGTTCGTATTCATAGGGTTCCCTAACGTCAATTAGCTGATATTTTTCGCCTTGGGCTTGTAACGACCGAAAGGCCTCGACGGAAAGTTGCTTCACTTTGTATGCTGTATTTACCCCACAAAATGCTTCGTAATCGATCAATTTGTTGATCGTGGGCCGTTCGCCATTCAGGGGGTTTCCGCTCTTCCTCTTGATGGTAAAGTTCCTGCTGACTAAGGTTAAGGCATCGAAAAGAACTATTTTCCCACTACTAACCTCTCCGACTCCAGTTATGATTTTGATCACCTCCAGTGCTTGTATGCTCCCAATAATCCCCGGAAGCACTCCCAGTACACCACTTTCTGCACAGTTGGGCACCAATCCCGCCGGTGGGGGGCTGGGATATAAATCCCGATAATTCGGTCCCGTATTCCCCTCTTTATCCCGGTAATTAAATACCGCCACCTGGCCTTCAAATTGATAGACCGAACCGTACACATTCGGTTTTCCAGTCAATACACAAGCGTCATTTACCAGGTACCGGGTTGGGAAATTATCCGTCCCATCGGCCACCACATCGTATCCGGATATGATTTCCAGGGCATTGCCCGAGGTTAGCCGCTGTTCGTAGGTTTCAATCCGTATAAAAGGATTGATGCCTTCAAGCCTCTTTTTTGCTGCCAGTACCTTGGCATCGCCAATCTGAGATCCATCAAAAAGCACCTGCCGGTGTAAATTAGAAGGGTCTACCCGGTCGAAATCTATAATTCCGATCTGTCCTACTCCTGCCGCGGCCAGGTACAAGAGCAGGGGACTTCCCAAACCGCCGGAACCAACGACCAACACCCGGGATTTTTTTAGCTTTTCCTGGGCCTCAATTCCGAATCCGGGCAAGGCAAAATGCCGGCTGTAGTGTTCAAATTCCTTATCAGAAAAAATGTTGTTGCTCATAAGCCAATTTTCAATGCTAAATTTCTCCCTCACCTCAACCAATCTGATTAAAGAATGTACTTTAAATCTTACTTGGGATAGGAAATCCAAAATACATCGAACCACGTACCTATCTATACGCAATGAATGGGTAGAAATTCACTTAAAATTAAACCAAAAATTCTATTTCCAGGTTTCAAATACAGATTCTTTTATACATTGAGGTGATTTTACTAACTTGCGTGTTAAAACCGAAACTCGAATGAAAACAATTTTATTAACTTTTGTCGGCATCCTATTCTTTTTTTCGCTATCCTCCTTTGCTCAGGATAATAGGACGGACAGATTGGGCATTGGTATCGGCCCCGCTAAGATGTACGGAGACAATACGGGCGTTCACAGCAAGTTCAAATTTAAGGTGCTTCCTGTTCTGAGTTTGGATTATAGCAAAAAAATTGAAACGTTCTTTGATGTGAAAGCAACGGTTGGCTGGCAAATGATAAATAGTGGTGATTTTTACAATGCGGAACAAATAGACAAGATAGCCGAATCAAATTTGCCTCATGCCTTCAAAGGAAACCTCTATTTTGCGGATATCATGCCCATTTACCATTTCAACCCTAATCAGAGCGGTTACCTACCTTCATTGATAAAGGTATATACGGGATTAGGCCTGGGGTATTACTATTCCCAAAGAACCGATGAGAAATTAATACTAAATGATCCTTCCAGAAGAACCGAGACCTATTCTGCTTCCGACGCTGGAATCTACATTCCCTTTAGGGTGGGTATTTTCAAGGATTTGAAGTCAGATGCGGACATCGGAGTAGAAGCAACACTAGTAGTAAGCCCCTTTTCTGAACTGGAAGGGAATAATCAACAGCAGAAGAGAATCAAGGCCGACATGCTCATGCAGCTCCAATTTTACTACCGGATTTTTATTGGTAAGTAAAAACCAGCGGCAGCAATACTGACCAGCTTCTCTTTTTGTTTTCTATTTCGAGATAAATTCTGTTTTCTCTTTTTAAAAAGCACATATCTGTTTAGATTTAAAAGTTATTATCGTTAGTAATTACTTTATGAAAATCAACAGTTATGTACTATTTCTTTCCGTTGTTGCGGCATTGGGAGGATTTTTATTCGGTTTTGATACCGCCGTTATTTCAGGTGCTGAAAGACAGATTCAGGAAGTTTGGGCACTGAGTGACTGGAGCCATGGCATGGCGGTGGCCATTGCCCTGTACGGCACGGTGATCGGTGCTTTATTTGGAGGCATTCCTGCCGATCGTTACGGGCGAAAATCATCGTTGATAGGTATTGGTGTCTTGTACTTCATTTCTGCCCTCGGTTCCGCACTGGCACCGGAAGTCTATTCTTTTATGGTATTCCGTTTCATCGGAGGCATAGGGGTGGGAGCTTCTTCGGTAGTAGCCCCGATGTACATCAGTGAAATATCACCGGCAAAAAATCGAGGTCAGCTGGTGGCCCTGTTTCAATTTAATTTGGTTTTTGGTATTCTGGTAGCTTATTTTTCTAATTACCTGATTGATATAAGCATAGCAGTAGATAGCTGGCGCTGGATGTTGGGTGTGGAAGCCATTCCAGCTCTCATCTATACCTTGTTGGTATTAAAGGTACCACTGAGTCCCCGTTGGTTAATTGCTAAAAGGGATGACTTTGAAAACGCCGAGCGGATTTTGAAACGCACGGATCCGGAAGGGGTTTCAGAAGCCATTCGGCTAGCGCTGGAAGAGAAAAAGCTCAATAGGCTAAAAGTGAGTTTTTCTGCCTTGTTTCATGCTAAATACCTAAAAATAACCTTACTAGCGATCTTCATTGCGATGTTCAATCAGCTATCAGGGATCAACGCCATCATTTATTTTGCCCCCAGGATATTTGAAATGGCCGGTATTAGTGCCGAAAGTGCCTTGCTTTCCACCGTAGGTATCGGTGCAGTTAATATGGTGGCGACCATGCTGGGTTTATTTTTAATTGATCGGATCGGTCGTAAAAAATTGATGTACACAGGATCCGTCGGATACATCATTTCCTTGTGTTTGATCGCGTATTCATTTTCAGGTGGTCAAATAAATAGTAGTTATTTGCCAATCTTTGTTTTTATGTTTATCGCCTCTCATGCCATCGGACAAGGTGCAGTAATCTGGGTATTTATCTCCGAAATCTTTCCCAATGAAATACGAGCTTATGGCCAATCCATCGGATGTTTTACCCATTGGATTCTTGCTGCCCTAATTGCCAATGTATTTCCATTCTTTGCCAACCAATTTGGCCCGGTAATCATCTTTGGTTTCTTTGCCCTGATGATGGTATTGCAGCTATTGTGGGTGCAATTTAAAATGCCTGAAACCAAAGGCAGATCCCTGGAAGAAATTCAACAAGAATTTAGTAAAGAAAATGCCTAAAAAAATTATCTGTTTCGGAGAAATGCTGTGGGATATTTTTCCAAAAGAAAGTATCGCCGGAGGAGCTCCCATGAACGTAGCCCTCCAATTACACCATTTAGGAATGACCGTGGAAATGATTTCTAGAATTGGTGATGACAAGCTTGGAAATAAATTGATCAGCTTTGTTAAGGATTTCGGGCTCTCGGATCGCTTTATTCAGAAAGACCCTGTCCACCCCACAGGAACCGTAGTCGTGAACGATCAGGACAAGGAAAACATTCGGTACGAAATCGTAAAGCCTGCTGCCTGGGACTACATTCAATGGACCGAAAGCATGGAGAAGGGGGTGAAAAATGCCGACGCTTTTATATTCGGCACCCTTGCTGCAAGAGGGGAGGAAAGTAAAGCCACCCTTGATAAATTGCTGGAAACCCCAGCCCTAAAAATTGTGGACATAAACTTAAGGCCGCCTTTCTATACTGCCGATTTAATCGAGCATTTGTTAACGAAGGCCGACGTATTGAAGATCAATGAAGACGAACTTACCCTTTTGGCTGATTTCTATGACCTTCCCAGCAAAATGGAGGCCGCATTGGAAAAATTAAATGAGCTTTTTGATTTTGAACTAATTTGCATCACATTGGGCAGTAAAGGGGCTGCCCTTTATCAGGACGGAGAAATTATCAGCCATCCGGGGTATCCCGTTACGGTTAAGGATACGGTAGGTGCAGGAGATGCCTTTCTGGCTGGCTTCGTGTACAAATACCTGGCGAATGATTCTCCCGAAAAGATATTGGACTTCGCCTGTGCATTGGGTGCTCTCGTTGCCACCTATTCCGGGGGTACGCCCGTTTACAAAATGGAGGACATCCAGCACATTCAAAACCTGTAACTGCAAGCCCTCCCTTAGCTTTGTCTGGGGATTAAAAACTGATTCCTACACTTACTTTAAACCCCCTGTTATATACATTGGCATCCGAATCTTCAAATACCGGCACTAACCCAAAATCATAACTTGCCTGAAAATTCAGTCCTTTTGGGGGATTGTAACCTAGCCCGACGACCACTCCTGCATCAAAGTCATTGATTGCATCGGTTTCCCAGCCATAGGTATTCCCGAGCGCATCTGCCTCAAAAGAGGAACCTAGCAGTAACGATGCCTGTGGCCCTAAAAACAAATTAACGCCGTCAGTGGCATAAAGCCGAAACAATATAGGCGCATCCAGGTAATTCAATACTGCTCTGGAATTAACCATGTCGTCATTCTGCGTTCCCTTCACGGAATAATACAAGCCTGGCTCTACAGAAAATCGATCCCCAATGAAACTGTTGCCATATACACCGGCATGAAACCCCGTGCGGTTGGTGTAATCATTACCAGTGATATCCTCGCCACCCCAGTTAAAAAAGCTGGCACCGCCACGTATTCCGAAACCCGAATCCATTTTTTGGCTGGTTTGTGCCATTCCATGTACTTGCAGACCAAGTACGGCTATGATCATTATGATTCCTATTTTTCTCATGATTGGTATAAAGTTGGTTTGTTCAATAGCATAGTAAACCAATTTTATGCCAAAAAGAGCCGACCCTAAGAAAGCCTTTCTTCTGAGTTGTCGAAATACGATCTCCGGACCCTATTTCGGAAAGTCGTATTCCTCCCCAATTAGGTCAAACCACCCGTTTTTCGATGTAGCTGGAGTTAAGAATGGCCAACGCTCCCATGTATTTAAGTCGGAATTTGATTAAATCACCTACCTTGTATTTTTCCGGATTTTCTCCCAGGTTGATGATAAGCATATCCGAACTCGCTCCCAATATTTCAAATTCGCCGTCATCGGCAATCATGTACTTGGGATCCACGTCTAGTAGACCCAAATCCAAAATGGCTCTAAACGAAGATTTTCCATACAGCGACTCATCAATATCTACCGTTTCACCTTGCGGATTGTTCGCCAGATTTCCGGAAGGTAACAAGGGTTTCTCCTGCATTTCGATAATCTCCGCAAAAAGTTCAAAAACATCCGGATTCATGCCTTCGATGGTTTTTTCCTCGAAAAGGTCTACTCCAAAATACAGGGTTTCCCCCACGCGAAAATGATTAACGCCCTTTGGCAGCTGTTTGTGAAGCATGAGCGGAATGGTAACAGAAGTACCTGCTGACACCCAGGGAATCTTTTTATTGAATTTCAATTCAATAATCTGTTTGTACAAGGACAATTGGATCAATTTATCAGCAGAGGGCATCACTCCGTTCAGGCAATTAAGATTGGTGCCCAAACCAATAATTTCCAGATTGGGCAGTTCAAATACTTTGGCATAAAAGTCTATCAGGTGATCTCCCATGACGCCCTCCCGGAGGTCGCCTGTTTCCACCATAATAATGATCTTATGCTTTTTATTTTGCTTAACGGCTTCCTCACTTATCCACCGGATGGTATTTAGCTCACTATTTAGGCTGACATCCGCATACTTGACCATATCCGCCAAGTTTCGCTTGGACGGAGGCTTGATGTAGACGGTTTGAACCTCGGGATTGATTTCCTTTACCTTTGCCAAATTACTGATCCGGGAATCATGAATTTCGTCTGCTCCCATGTCTATCAACTCCTTAATGTATTTACGGTTGCCGCAGAGAACTTTCGAAACCACTCCCCACGATACCTCATTGGTGTCAAATTCCTTTTTCAGGAAATCAAAATTCTCTTTAAGTTTATTACGATAAAGGTTTAAGAAAGCCATATTATTTTTTCAGTCTCATTTCCAGGTATTTATTAGTAAACCCCAGTTTTTCGTACAGTATTCTAGCCGGATTATCCGGCTCCACGTGAAGGGCAATGTCTCCCTCGGCCATATCAATGGCCCTTTTCATGAGTTTTTTGCCCAACCCTTTTCCTCTTTGGGAGGCATCTACGGCAATGTACACCAGAATATTTTCCGGTATATAGCCTGCCATTCCGGTCCGATTTAACACGGCCGTTCCCACTATCTTACCATCCTCCCTTGCCAGGACTGCAAAACCTCCTTTTTCATCCGACTGATCCAATGCATAATCCAGACAACGCATGATATCCTCTTTCGGATCTCCGTATTGATCCAGGTGTTGAAACAAAAAATCGGCTACTTCGTGCTTTTGTGAAGCCGTGGCATGATCTGCTGCTGAAAGTGTTTCTATTGTAGACATTTATCCGATCGCGTTTAGTTTATCTTTTCATTTTTTTCTAACCTATAAATAAGCAAAAACACTGCTAAAGATGCTAAAACTCCAAAAAAGTTGGGATCCAGACCTAATGGCAGTTCCAGGTTTAACATGGAGAGAACCGCAGTGGTTCCGCCACCGAGGATCATGGATGAAATCGCTGCCAGTGGAGAGCGCATATTCCAAAACAACCCTGCAATGATGGGCACCAACAGCCCGGACACCATAAAGGCATAAGAATAAAGCATCAACTCTAGCACGTTTGTCATCTGTATGGCAATGATCAGCGCCACAATACCAATTAAAAGGGTAAACAACTGACTTATGCGCATCACAAACCCATCCTTCTTAGTCTTCAGGTACCTGCCAAAAATATCGGTGGTGAGGTTTCCGGACGCAGCCATCAGACAGGAGTCCGCTGTTGAAAGAACGGCGGAAAAATAAGCCGACATCATCAAACCCATAATCCCGGGAGGAAGCACCGTACTCAACAAAATGGGAAGGCCCATTTCCGGGTCCAGGTTTTCCTGACTCACTGCAATAAGCCCTTGTTCGAAGGCTACTTTGGCCAATAGTCCCAGGGAAACGCCCATAAAAGCCATGATGGGCCATTCAAATAAGCCCGCGATAAACCAGGCTTTTTTGGCAGATTTCACATCCGTGCTGGCAAAAATCCGCTGGTAGAGCGTCATTCCCACAAACCAAATCGGTAAGATGGTAATTCCCCAATTAGCCAGATCCTGCCAGCGCAAATTTGTCAGTGAGAAGTATTCTGCTGGCAGCGTGTCACGAATGGCCTCCCACCCTCCTACGTGAAAATAAGATACCGGCAGCCCAATAAAGATAAATCCCATCATCAATACGATCCATTGTACCGTATCCGTGTAAATTACCGCCTTAAGTCCTCCCAGCACCGTATACACCACTGCAATGATCCCCATGATCAGCAGGGCAAGATCCAAATCCAGGGGTTTAAATGTTCCAGCTGCCAGTTTGGCACCTGCCAGCAGTTGTGATGAAGTAAAACCCAAATACCCGGCAAAACTGATCACCGCGGCTACCACACCCACTTTTCTATCAAACAAGTATTGGAAAATCTGTGGGAGTGTATAAAAGTTTTTAAATGCGGGGTCGGCCCGAACTCTGGGGATTAGAAGAACCGCTGCCATCCAGGCACCCAAAAGGCCGGTGAACAGCATCCAACTGCCTGAAAGTCCCATCAAAAAACCCAAACCACCCAGACCTACCGAAAAGCCACCTCCTACATCCGTGGCTACTACCGAAAGACCAATGTGCCAGCTCCCGATGTTTCTTCCCCCCACGTAATAATCATCCTGACCGGTATTTTTTCGCATGAAGTAAAAGCCTACTCCAAGCATTAATATCATGTAAATGATAAAGATGGATAAATCTACTAAAGCCATTTTTTACTGGTTAAGTCAAGAAATTGCTTCCCATTAATGTAATAAAAACTGAAAATTCCTAATCTTTTGCTCATGTTTGACGATTGGGAAAAGCAATTGTCATTGGAAAGTGAATAAAAAAAAAGACCGGTTACCCGGTCTTTTTAAGTTTTTATCTGAGAATCTCACACTTCTTCTGTGCTTACAGAAGCGGAGAAATATTCCCTGTTCATTCGTGCAATATTACTTTGCTTAATTTCCTTAGGACACTCAGCCGAACATGCTCCCGTGTTGGTACAGGCACCAAAACCTTCTGCATCCATCTGTGCCACCATTTTTTCAGCACGTCCTCTTTTTTCCACCTTCCCTTGAGGCAATAAGGCCAGTTGGGAAATCTTGGCAGATACGAAAAGCATGGCAGAAGCATTTTTACAAGCCGCCACGCAAGCACCACATCCGATACAGGTAGCCGAATCAAACGATTCGTCCGCAATTACCTTTGGTATCGGAATTTCGTTCGCATCCGGCACCCCCCCGGTATTCACCGAAACGTAGCCGCCCGATTGAATAATCCGGTCAAAGGCACTTCTGTCCACCACCAGGTCTTTTACGATCGGAAACGCACTGGCTCTCCAGGGTTCAATCGTAATGGTTTCTCCATCTTTAAAAGAACGCATATGCAATTGGCAAGTGGTCGTCTGCTGGGGGCCATGTGGTTGCCCGTTTATGTACAAGGAACACATACCGCAGATTCCCTCCCGGCAGTCATGATCAAAATGAACCGGATCTTCTCCCTTGCCGGAAAGATCTTCGTTCAGCACATCCAACATCTCCAAAAAGGACATATCTGCCGAAATACCACTAATTTTATATGTTTTAAAAGCACCTTTGTCAGAGGTGTTTTTCTGTCTCCACACTTTTAACGTTAGATTCATGTTGTAATGAATTTTTTAGGTTCAATGAATTATTTATAGCTTCGTTGGGTAAGTTTGACATTTTCGAATACCAGCGCTTCTTTATGAAGTGCTTCGTCTTTACCCTCTCCCAAATATTCCCAGGCAGCTACATAGGCAAAGTTTTCGTCGTCCCTCAAAGCTTCCCCTTCCGGAGTTTGGTATTCGTCCCTGAAGTGACCACCACAAGATTCGTTTCGGTGCAAGGCATCGTCTACCATTAATTCTCCCAATTCCAGAAAATCGGCTACCCGATGAGCTTTCTCCAACGAGAGATTTAATTCTTCCCCGGTTCCCAGTACGTTTACATCGGACCAGAATTCTTCTTTCAGAGCCCGGATCATTTCTTTGGCTTTCGTCAGGCCGGCCGCATTTCTAGCCATCCCACAGTGATTCCACATGATTTTCCCCAATTTCTTGTGGAAGTGATCCACTGTTTTACTCCCATTGATCTCCAAGAGTTGCTTCACTCTGGATTTTACCTCTTCTTCCGCTTTTTGGAATTCCGGATGGTCTTCCGGTACCTTATCATAGGACAATCCTGCGATGTAATCACCAACGGTGTAGGGGGCTACGAAATAACCATCCGCCAATCCCTGCATCAAGGCAGATGCTCCCAAACGATTGGCACCGTGGTCTGAAAAATTCGCTTCACCCAAGGCATACAGGCCCGGAACGGTGGTCATCAGGTTATAATCTACCCATAGCCCGCCCATGGTATAATGGACCGCCGGGTAAATCATCATGGGCGTTTTATAGGGGTTTTCTCCGGTAATTTGTTGGTACATATCGAATAGATTACCATACTTCCCTCTTACGGCATCTTCTCCGTCTCTCAAGATAGCGTCTCTAAAATCCAGAAATACCGCCTCACCCGTCTCATTTACTCCCCTACCGTCATCACAGACATGCTTCGCGTTTCGGGAAGCCACATCTCTGGGAACCAGGTTTCCGAAAGAAGGATATTTTGTTTCCAGGTAATAATCCCGATCCTCCTCTTTGATATCCTTTGGTGCCATTTCTCTTTTCCGCAGCTTTTCTGCTACCTCAACGGTTTTAGGAACCCAAACCCTTCCGTCGTTTCTCAAAGACTCGGACATCAATGTCAATTTGGATTGGTGATCTCCGGACACGGGGATACAGGTCGGGTGGATTTGCGTGTAACATGGATTGCTAAAAAAGGCTCCCTTTTTGTGTGCACGCCAGGCGGCAGTGACGTTTGAACCCATCGCGTTGGTAGATAAGAAAAAAACATTTCCATACCCACCGGTGCATAGCAACACTGCATGGGCACTGTGAGATTCAATGGCTCCGGTAATAAGGTTACGGGTCACAATACCCCTGGCCTTACCATCCACTACTACCACGTCCATCATCTCTGTTCTTGGGTATAGCTTTACCTTTCCGTTGGCGACCTGCCTGCTCAATGCGGAATAGGCTCCCAGAAGCAATTGCTGTCCGGTTTGGCCTCGGGCATAAAAGGTCCGGGATACCTGAGCACCACCAAAGGACCTGTTGGCCAATAAGCCGCCATATTCCCTGGCAAAGGGAACCCCCTGAGCCACGCATTGATCAATAATATTTACCGATACTTGCGCAAGCCGATACACATTTGCTTCTCTGGAGCGGTAGTCTCCTCCCTTAATCGTGTCATAAAACAAACGAAAAACCGAATCTCCGTCATTTTGATAATTTTTGGCTGCATTAATCCCGCCCTGGGCTGCAATAGAGTGGGCTCTCCTGGGACTATCCTGAAAACAAAACGCTTTCACATTGTATCCCAATTCGGCTAATGAGGCCGCTGCAGAAGCTCCCGCCAAACCCGTTCCAACGACAATTATTTCGTATTTTCGCTTATTGGCTGGATTGACCAATTTTACATTGAATTTATGACTCGTCCATTTTTCGGCCAAAGAACCACTGGGTATTTTTGAATTAAGCTTCATTAATATTCAAATTTAAATTCCCTTTAATTTCAATTTTTTAGTCACCTTAATTGTTTTGTAAAAACATGATGATAGGTATTAGTGCAAATAACGCCGGAACAATAATGGCAAACCCCAATCCCAATTTCTTGATGAAGGGAGTGTACTTGCTGTGATTAATGCCAAGCGTCTGGAAGGCACTGGCAAACCCATGAGATAAATGAAAAGCTAATACGCCCATACTTACCACATAAAAAATAACATACAAAATGTTTTCAAAGGCAGCCGCAACTATCGTGTAACCATCTTTGTAAGTCACGCCGTCATACGTCACATATGGAATTTCACCAAACTTAAACTCATACCAAAAACCTCGTAGGTGTACCAAAATAAATATGAGAATGAGGGTTCCCAAAATACCCATATTTCTGGAACTCCAGCCGCTATTAGCAGAGGCGTTTGTAACCGCATATCCCACTGGCCTTGATTTTTTATTATGTCGGGTCAAGATGGCAGAATAGATAGCATGTAACGCGATAAAGCCAAAATTCAAAATCCCTACCACCCGGATCAACGGGTTGGAAGCCATTGTTTCTGCGTAAATATTAAAGGCTTTCCCATCGTCTGGAAGAAGTAATTGCAGGTTTCCGGCTAAGTGAACCACCAAAAACAAAATAAGGAATAAGCCGGTAAGGGCCATTAATAATTTCTTGCCAAGTGTACTATTCAAGGTTTTGGATACCCAACTCATAGAATTTTTCGTTATTACGGTCTGATCTAAATTATTCGATCCAAATTTACATTTGGATTCAATAGTAAACAATCAAACCACAATCAATGCTCTTATTTTAAATAGTTCTAAATAAATCGCTTAAATTTAACTGTAGAATTAACCAGTAGCTAGGTTTCTTTGTTTGATAAAATATATAAACTTCCGCAATGAAGCGTTAAAGGGTTTGGGGGAGAGGATGTACGTCTTCAAACGTTTACTTTTGAGACAACAGACACCAGAATCCCGTTACCTGGCATTTCGGGATTTAGCATGGATCAATAGACAGCACATTGCATACAGAAGGTTCTCCTGTCCTTGCCAGATCGGGAGGGCAATGGGTAATAATATCGTCCGGAAAATGAAATATTCCTAAGAAAGATATAATTTAGGGTAACCATTGAAAAAATAAAAACGTTTTGTTGGTATATCCCTGCATTAGCGTAAAAGAGACTTTGTATAAACGTAACCCTAATGATTGGAAATCAACCTCGGATTAACTTGCGCAAATCCACCGAAATAATGAAATACGTTCCGTTTATTGTGGGGCTTTTTGTCCTCATGATTGCCTCGGTTACCACCTCCCAGGCCACCCACATCCGGGCTGGGGAAATCATTGCTGAAAGAATTTCCACCCAAACGCTGACCTACCGGATCACAGTGGTGGGATATACGGATACCCGATCTACAGTTGTTTTTGGTCCGGGGGAGATCGATTTTGGCGATGGCCGCTCAGAAGTCCTTAACACAGAAAGTGACATCACAGAGGTTGAGAACCTTGGAAACAATATCGAGAAAAACACTTTTGTGATCACCCATACGTACCAGGGTCCCGGCAATTATACCATTCGGTTTATGGAATTTAACCGAAACGCCAACACCTTAAACATGGACCAGTCGGTGGACACTCCTTTTTATATAGAGACCATGATCAGCATTGATCCATTTTTAGGTGTCAATAATTCCCCCATACTCACCATCGCTCCGGTAGATAATGGTGCGGTAAATCAAACCTACATCCACAATCCGGGAGCTTATGATCCGGACGGGGATAGCCTCGCATACGTTTTGGATGTCCCGAAACAAGCTTTCCAACGAGAAGTTAATAATTACCGGAGCCCGGCTTCGGGAGAATTTAGCTTTACACGGCAGGACGGTACCACCCCTCCTTTTCTGGAACTGGACCCCGTCACGGGCGACCTGATCTGGGATGCCCCCGGAATCGCAGGTCAATACAATGTGGCTTTTCGAATTGAGGAATGGCGCATGGTGGCAGGAGAATGGCAGCGCATAGGTTATGTACTACGGGACATGCAGATCATCATTGAAAATACGGATAATCGAAGGCCCGAATTGATCATGCCTGAGGACATCTGTGTAGAAGCAGGTACCGAGATCACTGAAATCTTCCAGGGAATGGATCCGGATGGGGACCCAATCATGATTGAAGTCTTTGGGGATCCGGTAGAAATCACCTCTTCACCAGCTTCATACAGTCCCGAATCGACGTTCCAACCCTCGCCTGGTATTATTAGTTTTGAATGGCAGACGGTATGTAATCATGTTAGGGCAAGAACGTATCAAGTCCGCGTCCGGATAAAGGATCAGCCGGATTCGGGACCTGCATTAGTGGATATTCAAACCTGGAATATCACGGTAGTGGCCCCTCCCCCCACACCTTATGCCATCGAGCAGCAGCAAGGCCGCTCAGCTCTTCTGGAATGGGATCCCTATGTTTGCTCTAATGCAGCCGAAACCATGCAGGTCTGGCGCAGGATCAACAGCGACCCCTATGAGCCTGATTCCTGTGAAACGGGCATTCGCGAGGGATATACGCTGGTAGGAGAGACGAACATGGAAACGTTTGATTTTCAGGATACCAACCAGGGGATGGGATTAAGTCCAGGCAATACCTACTGCTACCGCCTGGTAGCTGCCTTTCCTTCTCCCAGATCGGGTGAAAGTTACGTTTCTGAAGAAATATGTATTACCGTAGACGTGGACGTACCCTTGATTACCAATGTGAGCGTAGAAGAAACCAGCTCAGAGTCCGGTGAAATCCTGGTGAGATGGACTCCACCGTACGATATTGATACCGACATCTATCCGGGACCTTTTACGTATGAGCTAATTCGTAATCAGGGTTTTGCCGGAACAAGTAGCACCACATCATTGATTACCACTTCCGATACCGTATTTAGGGATAGTCAGTTAAATACCGAAAATCTGGTCTATAACTACAAAGTCATCCTCCTTTCGGATGGGGAAAAAATAGATACCAGCAGTGTTGCTTCTTCGGTTAGAGTTGATCCTACGATCATCAATGAAGCCATCGAACTTCAATGGGAATTTCAGGTTCCGTGGAACAACGAGGATGCAAGTTTTCCCCATTTGGTATACCGAAACCGTACCGATGCAGCGGGTGAAGACACTGAAAATTTCACGCTTATAGCAGAAGTAAATGTAACGGAAGATGGGTTTGTTTACCTGGATGACGGTAGTCATAATGGCATTCCGCTGGATACCGAAAAGGAGTATTGCTATTACGTGGTAACAAACGGGAGTTACAACCTGGATATTCTGGAATATCCATTGGCAAACAATTCCCAAATCGTGTGTGCCCGGCCTGATGACGACCGGCTTCCCTGTCCTCCGGTACTGAGCTATGAGGGCCCCGAATGCACTGATTTCTTAGCGGACAAACCATGTAATTTTAGTGATTTTTACCACGACCTGAGTTGGGAACCCGATTTTACCGGGGAATGTGATTCGGAGCTAAACGGTTATCGCATATACTTTTCCAACACCGGTGAAGATGGAACGT
Organism: Cyclobacterium salsum; assembly: GCF_010119245.1. Classification (GTDB taxonomy): domain Bacteria; phylum Bacteroidota; class Bacteroidia; order Cytophagales; family Cyclobacteriaceae; genus Cyclobacterium; species Cyclobacterium salsum. The sequence continues at coordinate 86,851 of NZ_WNKG01000006.1, read as the reverse complement.
TTAATTTGGTATCAACTGTTCCGGTAATTCAAATGGAAACCCGCATTGAAGGACTGATGGAATTGAAGGGTTGCTATTACATCACGGCAGTCGACAGATCTGGTAATGAAAGTGAACCCAGCAACGTCGTTTGCATAGACAATTGCCCTAATTATGAATTACCCAATGTATTTACTCCTAATGGGGATAATATTAATGACACCTTTCAGGCATTTGACAACCCGTATGACAAGTGTCCTCGATTTGTGGAGGCGGTAGAAATCAATATTTACAATCGCTGGGGTACCTTGGTACATTCCTATAACAGCACGCTGGCAACTGAAAACGATATTTACATTAATTGGGATGGCAGGGATACGGAAGGCAATGACTTGCCATCAGGAACCTATTACTATGAAGCGACCGTTTACTTCAATGTGTTGGATGAAAACCTTCGCCAAAAGAAAAGTAAAGGTACTATTCAGTTGATGAAATAACGCAAAATCACTAATTTAGTGGTTATTGAAAAAAATCAATTTAATTAAATTTTAGACCGATAAAGTAACAAGGATTTTATGAAAGCCCATACTAAAACGACCCAAGATAGCCTTTCCCCACAAGATGCGCTGACTTTTTTAAAGGAGGGGAATAAACGATTTATCAGCAATCTGAGCACCAATAAAAACCTGCTCCAAATGGTCAACGAGACCCGGGATGGCCAATGGCCCTTCGCGGTTGTGTTGAGTTGTATCGACTCCAGAACATCTGCGGAGTTGATCTTTGACCAGGGATTAGGTGATATTTTTAGTGCCAGGGTAGCCGGTAATGTCGTCAACGAAGATATTTTGGGTAGCATGGAATATGCAGTGAAATACGCTGGTTCGAAATTGGTATTGGTATTGGGGCATACCAAATGTGGTGCCGTTACCAGTGCCTGTAAAAAGGTGAAAGACGGAAACATAACGGCACTTCTGCATAAAATCAAGCCAGCACTAGACAGGGCTACAAAAGAGTCCAATGGGGCCACAGACGATCCGGTTTTCATAGAGAAAGTGGCTACCTTTAATGTGCTCGAGGCGATGGAAGAAATTAGGGAACGAAGTCCGATCATCAATAACCTGGAAAAAAAGGGTGAAATAATGGTGGTAGGAGCCGTTTACGATGTAGAAACAGGCCAGGTGCAGTTTTTCGAAAATTAAGCAGCTAAGCGAATTGATTTTAAGGCAGCTTCGGACCATCGGTTGAAGCTGCCTTAATTTTTTGATTACCTTTGTACCCTTAACCAACAAAACCGCCTTTTATCATGGTAGCTTACGTATTTCCGGGCCAGGGAGCCCAGTATCCAGGAATGGGAAAAGAACTGTACACCCAAAAACCCGAAGCAAAAAAACTATTTGAACTGGCCAATGAAATTTTAGATTTCAAGATTACAGATATCATGTTTGAAGGTACTGCCGATGCCTTGAAACAAACCAATGTCACCCAGCCAGCGGTGTTCCTTCATTCGGTAATAACAGCCTTGACATCTGAGAAATTCCAGCCTGACATGGTTGCCGGGCACTCCCTGGGTGAATTTTCCGCATTGGTGGCCAATAAGGCCTTGCGGTTTGAAGATGGATTACGGTTGGTCCATCAGCGGGCACTGGCCATGCAAGAGGCTTGTGAAATTAACCCGTCCACCATGGCAGCCATTCTCGGACTGCCCGATGAACAGGTAGAAGCCATTTGTTCCTCGATTGAAGGACAAGTAGTCGTTCCTGCTAATTACAACTGTCCCGGGCAGCTAGTCATCTCGGGAAGCCTGGAAGGAATACAAATCGCCTGTGAGAAAATGAAAGCTGCCGGGGCGAAACGAGCCCTTCCACTACCTGTAGGCGGTGCTTTTCATTCGCCACTGATGGAACCAGCCCGGGTCAAGCTCGAATCAGCCATCCATTCCACACTTTTTTCAACTCCTAATTGTCCCATTTACCAGAACGTTAGCACTACTGCCGTAAAGGATGTGGAAACCATCAAAAGAAACCTTATTGCACAGCTCACAGCACCTGTCAAATGGACACAATCTGTGCAGCAAATGGTGCAAGATGGCGCAGTGAAATTTATCGAATGCGGACCCGGAAAGGTCCTCCAGGGGTTGGTTAAAAAAATACACAAAGAAGCCGAAGTCGACTCAATGGAGTAGATCGAAACCAAACCATTAACCGTCGGAATAGACACCGACGGTTAACGGATCCTTACACCTTTTCAGTAGTTCTTTATTGCTTCTTTTTTCCAACGGGTGAATATACTCGGGCAGTACCTCTGCCAAAGGCACCAATACAAACTTTCGAAAGCTCAACTGAGGATGGGGTACCTGCAATACCTCTGAATGGATAACCGCTTCATCAAAATAAAGGATATCGATATCCATGGTCCGGTCCCCCCATTTAGTTTCCCTTTTTCTACCCAGGTGCCCCTCTATTTGCTGGATACATGCGAGGGTTTCCTCAGGATCCATTTTTGTTTGGAGCACCAGTACCTGATTTAGATAAGGGCTAAGTGATTCCCCTCCCCAGGCTTCTGTTTCGTAAATAGCTGAAGCGCGCACTAACTTCATCTCTTGTAGCAACCCATTTACTGCTTCATTCAATAAAAACAGCCTGTCGCCCTCATTTCCACCCAAGCCCAGAACCACTGTATGCATAACCAATTTAATTAATTCAAAATACGCAGTTTTGGCAAAAATAGGTTATTTTTGGAACTTACTAAAACAGAGGGTGTCTATGAAATTTTTAAGCAACGTTTTAGCGGTGATCGTCGGAATGCTGGTTTTTTGGGTCCTTGCCTTTTTTATTATGGCGGGAATCATCGCCGTCAGTGCCGGTTCTGGTGAAATAGAAGTAGAAGAAAATTCACTCCTTCACCTTAATTTAAATGGCGTAGTGCTGGTAGAACAAGCTCCGGAGGACGACATGTCCCTACCTCCCTTACCTTTCGTTGGAAATGTTTCCAATGTTGGACTAAATCAGGTCATCCGTGCCATTGAAACGGCCAAAGAAAATTCGGATATCAAAGGGATCTACCTGGAAAGCGGCATTCTTTCCGCCGGTCAATCGCACATCCTCGAAATTCGAAATGCATTAAAATCATTTAAAGAAAGTGGAAAATTTATCGTCGCTTATGGCGAATATTTTTCAGAAACGGGCTATTTCCTATGTTCCGTAGCGGACGAAATTTACCTCAATCCCATCGGCGATCTGGAGTTTAATGGCTTTTCCGCCAACCCCATTTTCCTAAAGGGCCTGCTGGATAAAATCGAAGTAGAACCGGTGATATTCCGGGTGGGGGAATTTAAAAGTGCTATTGAACCCTTCATCCTGGAAAAGATGAGTGAGGAAAACCGCTTGCAAACAAGCGTTTACTTAGAAGACCTGAATCAGGTAGTCGTGAAGGAAGTGGCAGAAAGCCGTTCACTGGAGCTGGAAACCGTTCAGGAAATCAACGACAATATGTCCGTTCGCACCAGCCAGGATGCCGTTACCCTGGGATTGATAGATGCTCTTTGGTACGACGATCAGGTCAAAGGAAGGCTCCGAGAAAAGCTGGGCCTGGAAGAAGAGGAAGATATCAATAGTATAAATATAAGCGGAATCAATCAGACAGCGAAAGAGAAAAACAGGCTTTCCCGGAATCAAATAGCGATAATCATGGCGGATGGTGAGATCGTTGGTGGCCAAAATCCAGACCAGATCAGTTCAGACCTCTTCCTGAAGGAAATCCGAAAAGCACGAAAAAACGAGGACGTAAAAGCCATCGTATTACGAATAAATTCTCCTGGAGGCTCCGTAGTAGCTTCCGAAGTACTCTGGAGGGAATTATCCGAAGCGCAAAAGGAAAAACCCCTCATCGCATCCATGTCTAACTATGCCGCTTCCGGTGGCTATTACCTGGCCGCACCAGCCGATACCATTGTAGCGCAGCCCAATACCATTACGGGTTCTATTGGTATTTTTGGCATTCTATTTAATACACAGGGACTACTCAACAACAAACTAGGAATTACGACTGATGTGGTCAGCACCGGGACTTATTCCGACTTCCTGAACCCTACCAAGGCCATGTCCGAAGAAGAAAAAGCCATCATGCAAAAAAAGGTGGAGGAAGGCTACGATACGTTTATTCAACGCGTGGCTGATGGCCGAGAAATGAGCCGGGAGGAAGTCATTGCCATTGCCGGTGGCAGGGTTTGGTCCGGATCCATGGCCAAAACGATTGGCCTGGTAGATGTCATCGGCGGCTTCGAAGATGCCATTCTCATCGCGGCTCAAAAGGCCGGTCTGGAAGATGATTATCGGGTCGTTCTTTATCCCAAACAAAAAACCCTGCTGGAACAACTTCTGTCCGACTTTGGCACCGATGTACAAAGCACCTACAATCGCGTAAAATATGGGGCTTCCTACGAGGTATTCCAGATGATGGAACGAATGAAAAGACTGGAAGGGAGAATGGCCATCCTCCCATTCTTACTGGAGATTGACTAATTAAATCTAAATCATCAACAACCTAAGCAATTAAAATACCGGTATACATCTCACTTTATCCATGTCATTCCCCTTATCAAAATATTACCTGTTCTTGCTGCTGCTCCCCTATTTAAAGATCACCGGACTATGGGCTCAGGAATCGGATTCCATCGCTACATACAATGTCAGGTTGGACATCCCATCTGATTCAGGCAATCTCTGGGAAGATCGGGTCTCTCAGCTTATTAACCTGATCCGAATCCACGAAATGGATATTATCGGAAGAAACGGAGGCTTGTACACGCAGGTGGAAGACTTTAACAGGGACCTCGATTTCCCTTCCATAGGTGAAGGCAGGGAATCTGGAGATTCTTGTGCCGTTTTTTACAATCCTGAAAAATTTCAGCTTTTAGATAGGGGGACGTTCTGGCTTGCTCCGACTCCGGAAAAACCTGTGAATGGCGGGGATGTCGCACTTAACAGAACCTGCTCCTGGGGTAAATTCAAAACGTCAAGCGATGAATTATTTTATGTGTTTAACGTGCACTACCATCCCATCGATCCATCTGCCATAGAGGAAAGTAAAAAGCGACTACATGAAAAAATCACCGAGATAAATAAGGAGCACCTGCCCTGCATCCTGACAGGAGATTTCAATGGAGAGGAATACAACCCTGCCTACCAGAACTCAATAGAGGACACCATTCAAAACGACGAAGACCAGTCGTACTCCCCTCCCCATTCCGGTACCAGAGGAATTTCCTTTCCGCTTCTTAGGGCCTTCTATCCGGAAAAGAGCATCGGAACTGTTTTTTTCAATGCTGATTTTTCCGTTGAGCAACTTGTCCCTGGTGGTTTTAATTGCGGCAAAATATCACCAAGCGCACATTTCCCGCTACTGGCCCATCTGAAATAGCTAAGGCGGCGCTAGACAGTGCCTGCCCTGGATCCGCTCAATTGGTGGATTTTTTGGAATTCAGAAGGTGAAAAAGTATACCTTCAGCCTTTTTTGTATTATTTTTGCCCCCTAAAATAAATCAGCATGTCACTTTCTACCAAATACGACTCCCAAAGCTCTGAATCCAAATGGTACCAATACTGGATGGATCACGGCATGTTTCATTCCGAACCGGATGATCAACGGGAGGCTTATTCCATTGTCATACCACCGCCTAATGTAACCGGTGTGCTCCACATGGGCCACATGCTTAACAATACCATTCAGGACATCCTGATTCGAAAAGCACGGATGGAAGGTAAAAACGCCTGCTGGGTGCCGGGGACGGACCATGCTTCCATAGCTACTGAAGCCAAAGTAGTGGCGATGTTGAAAGAGAAAGGAATCGAGAAAAAATCCATCAGTAGGGAAGCTTTTTTAGACCATGCCTGGGAATGGAAAGAAAAATACGGGGGGATTATCCTGGAGCAACTAAAAAAATTAGGAGCTTCCTGTGACTGGGACCGAACCCGATTCACCATGGACCCCTCCTTGAGCGAAGCCGTTACCAATGTATTTGTAGATTTACATCAGAAAGGAAAAATCTATAGGGGAATCCGAATGGTCAATTGGGATCCCAAAGGAAAAACGGCCCTTTCCGACGATGAAGTTATTTTTAAGGAAGTGCCATCAACCCTTTACCATATTGCCTATAAAATTGAGGGTTCGGACGAGTCGCTGACCATAGCCACCACCCGTCCGGAGACCATCATGGCAGATGTTGCCATATGCATCCACCCGGAGGACAGTAGGTACCGCCATCTAAAAGGAAAAAAAGCATTGATTCCCTTGATCGACCGGGCGATTCCGATCATCGAAGATGAATACGTGGATCCAGAGTTTGGAACCGGGTGTCTTAAAATCACGCCCGCACACGATATCAACGATTATGAAATTGGCTTAAAGCACAAATTAGAAGTCATTGACATTTTGAACGATGATGGGACTTTGAATGAAAAAGCCACTATTTTGATCGGCGAAGACCGTTTTGTTGCCCGAAAAAAAATAGCGAAACTACTCAAGGAGGCCGGACAGCTGACCCGGGAGGAGGCCTATGCTTCCAACATGGGGCATTCCGAGCGAACCGATGCCGTCATCGAACCGAGGCTTTCCCTGCAATGGTTCTTGAAAATGGAAGAAATCACCCAACCAGCCCTGAAGGCGGTGATGGACGATACGGTTCAGCTTTTCCCTCCCAAGTTCAAAAACATGTATAAGAGCTGGATGGAAAATGTACGAGACTGGTGCATTTCTCGCCAACTTTGGTGGGGCCACCGAATTCCGGCCTATTACCTACCCAATGGGGAGTATGTCGTTGCCAATAGTCCTGAAGAAGCCCTTACCCTTGCCAGGGATACGTTTAATGAAAAGTTTACCAAGGAAGATTTAAAGCAGGACGAAGATGTACTGGACACTTGGTTTTCGTCTTGGCTGTGGCCCATTTCCGTCTTTGATCCTGATTTCTTCAAAACGGGCAAAAAGAACCAGGATCTTGCTTATTATTACCCGACTAATGATCTGGTAACTGCCCCGGAAATATTGTTTTTCTGGGTAGCCAGAATGATTATTGCAGGCTACGAATATACCGGTGAAAAACCATTTAGGAACGTTTACCTGACCGGAATCGTACGGGACAAGTTGGGTAGGAAAATGTCTAAATCGCTGGGTAATTCTCCGGACCCTCTCGCCCTGATAGCTACCTATGGCGCTGACGGGGTACGGACAGGCATGTTGTTTAGCAGCCCTGCGGGCAATGACTTGCCTTTTGATGAAAAATTAGTGGAGCAAGGCAGAAACTTTTGCAATAAAATCTGGAATGCCTACAGACTGATCGAAGGATGGGAAGTAACCTCCAACCCAAATCCTACAAACGAAACCGCTATCGCCTGGTTTGAAAGTAAATTTCAGCAGTCATTGGCGGAGCTCACTGACCATTTTGAAAAGTTCCGGATCTCTGATGCCCTGATGACGGTATATAAATTGGTTTGGGATGACTTCTGCTCCTGGTATCTGGAAATGATAAAGCCTGCCTACCAGGCACCAATAGATGCTCACTCAAAAGCACGCACCGTTGCTTTTTTCGAGGATTTATTGAAAATTCTCCACCCTTTCATGCCCTTTATTACGGAAGAACTTTGGCAGCAAATTGGAGAGCGGAGAGAGGGAGAAGCAATCATGCTTTCTCCATGGCCAAAAAGCAGTCCCTATGACGGACAAATTGTTTCCGAGGCACAACAGATTTTTGAAGTAATTTCACAGATCAGAAATATCCGCGCATCGAAGGGACTCTCCCCCAAGCTGCCTTTGCAACTATACATTCACACGGAAACGCAAGGTCTGTATACCCGATTTGAAGAAATCATAAAAAAATTGGCCACTATTTCGGACATAGATTTTAGTGATCCCGAAGGAAATGCCGTCAGCTTTGTAGTGAAGGCGGATGAGATCTACGTTCCACTGGAGGAGGAAATAGATCTGGCGCAAGAAAAGGAAGACCTGATGAAAGAATTAGATTACACCAAAGGGTTTTTGAATTCCGTTTCGAAAAAGCTGGCCAACGAAAAATTTGTTTCCAACGCCCCGGAAGCGGTAGTGGAAAAAGAAAAGAAAAAAATGGCAGATGCTCAGTCTAAGGTGAAAGCACTGGAGGAAAGTTTGAAGAAATTAGAAAACTAACCATAACGATGTAAAATCAAAGGAAAAGGGGCAAGTTGCGTCGTGAATGATTACAAAAAAAGAGCCGGTAAATGCCTGCTCTTCAAAATAATACTTCTTAAAATAGGTGGTTCCGATTACTTATTTATTTTTTATAGGTCTAATGGTTCGGTCGTAAAGGGCGATCGCATCATTGATGATTCTCATGGCATCTTTCTTACCTAGAAAATCCTCCACCTTTACTTCTTTGTTTTCCAGCTTTTTATAATCTTCAAAAAAACGGTGCGTTTCCTTCATCAAATGGGGAGGCAACTCTGAAATATCGTCTATGTAGTTGACCGATTGGTCGTCCGCAGCTACGGCAATAATCTTATCATCGGCTTCTCCCCCGTCTACCATTCGCATTACTCCTATGACTTTTGCCTTCACCAACGTCATGGATGGAATGTCGATTTGGGAAATGATCAAGATATCCAGCGGATCGTGATCCTCGCAAAAGGTTTGGGGTATAAACCCATAATTAGCCGGATAATGAACCGCAGAAAAAAGCACCCTGTCGAGCAATAACATTCCGGATTTTTTGTCCAATTCGTATTTTCCCTTACTCCCTTTGGGAATTTCTATTACTCCCATTACGTATTCTGGAGAATCTTCACCTATGCTGACATCATGCCAAGGATTAATCATATAAAAAACAATTTAATTAACATTATTGAGCATGCAAATTAGCTCCATTTTGCCGGTCAACAAAGTAAACCGGATAAAATTTCAGGACAACCAATATTAATATTGAAGCCAGTACTTAGGAAGTCTATTTTCACCAAAAACCCCTTTGAATTAATTCAAATGAAGATAATTGCTACCGATCTGCTTCAGGTGTATCTGATTCGGGGGCTCCCAGGTTGGGTAAGTCCACGCAAATCACCGTACCCTTACCCACATCGGAGGAAAGGATTACATTTCCCTTGAGTTGCTCTACAGATTCTTTCACCATATACAACCCCAACCCGGAGCCTACATTGCGCTGGGTGGCACGATGAAACAGGTTAAACACGTCGGTTTGATGTTTTTCTTCGATTCCAATTCCATTATCGGCCACTTCCAAATTCGCATTTTTGGTACCCGCTTTAATTTTGATTCGAATCCACCCTTTTTCACCTTCTTTTTGAAACTTATATGCGTTACTAAAAAGATTATTGATGATCACCCGTATTTTTGACTCGTCTGAATAGAATAACCCTTGCTGGGCTACATCGAGCTTCATTTCAAGTAAATTCAAGTCCCATTTTTCTTTATATTCCGTTACTAATTGATCCAGGATATCTTTGAAATTTATGGGTACTACTTTATTCTCGATTTTGGTAGACCGGTAAAAGTCCAGCATTTTATAAATAAAATCGTCTAGTTTTAGGGTAGCCGAGTCGATCATTTCAAAATATTCTATAATTCCCGGTTCGAGGACTTCCGTTTTTGCCAGCTTGGAAATACCGGAAATGCTCATCAATGGGCCTCTGAGTTCATGAGAAAGACTATAAACAAACTGGTTCATCTCGGAGTGCAGCTTTTGCAAACGCTGGTTTTTTTCCTTTAGCTCTTTTCGCGCAAAATAAATTTCGGCAGCATTGATTATCGCATTTTTGATTTGTTCCAGATTCCAGGGCTTATCGATAAACCGGTATACTTCCCCCCTATTAATGGCATCAATTACGCTGGAAATATCCGAATAGCCCGTTAGCAATATGCGAATGGGATCCGGATTAATCTCTACCAGTTTTTCAAAAAACTCCACTCCCGTAAGGCCTGGCATCCGCTGATCGGCAATGACCACTTCAATTTCTTTGGTTCTGGCTATTTCCAGTCCTTCTTCTGCATCCAGTGCGGTATAGACTTTAAACTCCCTTCTCAATGCTGCCTTAAACGAATTCAGATTATTATCTTCATCATCAATGTACAGCACATTGATTTTCTGTTTCATCAGCTGTTATTTTTGATCTATCGGTAAATCAATTATAAAAATAGTCCCTACATTCTCTTCTGAATCAACTTTTAAAGTACCCTTATGGTTTTCGATAATCGTGTACACAATGGACAAACCCAGCCCCGTTCCTTTTCCAACCGCCTTGGTTGTAAAGAAAGGTTCAAATATTTTGTCCTTTACATGCGGGGGCATACCCGGTCCATTGTCCTGGATTTTGATGATCACCCGTTGGTTTTCGAAAGCCGTACTGATGGTAAGTTCGGGTTCTCTGCCTTCGATGGGATGATCCATAAGGGCATGGATGGCATTACTAATAATGTTCATAAAAACCTGGTTAATTTTCCCTGCCAGGCATTCTACCATGGGAATCGACCCATAATTCTTCGTCAATTTAATCCTCCCGGACATGTTGCTGTTCAATAGAATCAAGGTGCTGTCGATACCGTCATGCAAATCGACTTTTTTAACATCCTGTTCATCCACTCTGGAGAACAACTTCAGCCCCCGTACGATTTCAACGGTCCGCCTGGCACCATCTTCCATGCCATTGAGCAACTGTTCGACTTCCTCCAACAGGTATTCGATTTCAATGTCCTCCTCCAACTCTTCAATTTCAGATTTGGTTTCTTCAGTAAACTCCTCTTTTCCTTTCTCCCGGTAGGTTTCCATTAATTCCAAAATATCTTTCAGATCCCGTTTTAAGGGAGAAATATTGGAACTCACGAAATTAATTGGGTTATTAATTTCATGGGCAATTCCGGCGGTTAGCTGACCTAAGGATGCCATTTTTTCCTGATTGACGAGCTGTGTTTGAGTATTTTGCAAGTTTTTCAGCGTTTTTTCCAATTCTTCGGTCCTGGATTTTACCATTTCCTCCAAATAAAGATTCTGCTCTTTAATAAGGCGCTCGTTTTCTTTCAGCGCTTCCAATTTGTCCAGCTGCTCGTGTTCCTTTTCCTTTTTTAATAAATTGATCTTGTCAGCCAATGCAAAGGAAAGTAACAAGGCTTCGATTGCGGTACCTGCCAACAGCGGGAAATTAGCATAGGAACCCAAATCAATGACACGCTGATTATGCAGGATGAATACCACTAAACCAAAAAGTAAAAAACTCCAGGCCAGCAAGAAAAAATAGGCAGACCGATACCCCTTTCTGGCGGCGATTATCCCAATGGAAAAAAAACAAATGGCCAATACCATCCCATTAAGGTCCGTCAGGGAATAACTCCACTGAACAAATCCAAAAACCCTAAAGATCAGGGCTAATACGTATGATAATGGAATAAGGTAAAGAAATTTATCGTATTTGGGGATATAGACATCCGTTTTTAAAAACAATTGAATGAAAGGAATGACGAAGATGCTCGAAAGCGCTGTAAATCCAATGATACTTACCTCATACAGAAAGGCATTTTCCATCAGGAAAAAATACGAATACCCCGACAGCGACAGTTGGGCCAGGGCGATAAAAAGAATGTAAAAACAATAAAAAAGATAAACTTTATCCTTGACAGAAAAATAGAGGATCAGATTATACAAAAATAAAGCGATCATGATCCCAAAATAGGTGCTGATGATAATCAGTCGCAGGCTGTAATTTTGAAAAAAAATAATGGAGGGAGAAATCGAAACATCAAATTCTACTGGAACGCTGGATCTGATTTTAAAAACCAGGGTGGAACTGCGTTCTTCACCCGGAATAATTCTAAAGAACGGATTAGGGTTCTTTAAGGGATTCGTTTTTGAAAATCCGGTTCCTGCCCTATTTCGGGAGGTGATTTCACCCAAAGCATTAAAACGAAGCAATTCTACCTCTCGAAATGAAGGATTACTGATTTCAACCACATAGAGACTGTCTTGAATGAGTCCATCTATTTCGTTCAAATCCATTTTTACGTACAAATCTTCTTCCAAAACCCCCAAATCGATGTTTTGAAAGGCTTCTTTATCAAACAATTCCCTCTCTAATGAGGAATAAGTAAAATCCTCCTCAGCAGTGAAATAACTGAAATTCTGGAAACGCATGCCCTCATCCTGGCTAAAGACTCCCAAATAATAGATAATCGGTAGGGTAACGAACAAAATCAGAAACAGGGACAAACCTATACTCCTGAGGTAATTGTATAAATGTTTCATTTATCAGGCTTTGGTATCTGTAGTTCAAACTGCAATTCCATCTCCCCTTTCGGACCACTTTCGATCGTATTGAAATTTATTTTTTTTCTTAAATCAAAAATATAGGATCTTTCAGTATCCTGAGCGTGTGAAAGCTCGTTAATATCGTTAATTTCTAACGCAGTGGCAATGAGCCCCTCTTTAGGGTAGTAAAAGGAACCATTGTCTCCTAAAATGGAAATCACCTGGTATCCGACACTTTTGGAAATACTCAGGGTCACAGGCGAACTCAGTCCAAAGAGTTTTTTCAGATTCAACTGCGGAAGAATCGCAATTCCTACCCTCACCAGGTAAATGCTACCTATCCCGTATCCGGCGACCTCCCGGCTATTCCACAATCCGCAATATTCGGCCACCTCCAAATCCTTAAATTCCGAAAGGTAATCATTGATTTGAGGATCAATTTCTCTTATTGCCAGTTCAAAAGGAAGGGGAAAGTTTTCGGTTCTGAGCTGAATTCGTCCGCCACCCAAAATTCTCAAATCCTCCATGGACTCAAACAAAATCAGGTAAACGTGCGGATTCAAGGCCCAGGAACGATCCGCAGAAGTCACTTTTGTAATCCCGTACGACTCCAGGACCTTATGATGCCCAAATATATATTTTTCCGTGGCTTCAATGTCGTCAATAGCCCTGACTATCCTAACTCTAACCTTCATTCAGATTGATTATTTGGTCCAAATCAACATAAAACCTTCCGGATGCTACGGGTAGCCCGAGTAGTATCATTCTGGCATAATGGCAGCAAGCCGCTCCTCCCAACACAACCGAGGAGGCAAGTTGAGGCCAGGAAGTTATGGATTTTCCAAGTTCCGAAAAACTGTACTGTACCCGTTGGGATAGGTTATCAAATTGCAACAATGCCATCATAATGTCCTTACCTTTATCCGGAAGCTTTGCTATTAAATCGGCTTCCTTACCAAAATCGGCTAAAAGGCCATGAAAAATGGGCCTTTCCGGCTCCTTGTCGAATCGTTCTATGTCCATCATTCCCCTATCACTGGTATCCATTATTACCGGTATACCCAAACTTTTTGCTTTCATTCTACTTTGGATTTTTACCGGCAAGCTATCGCATTCTTCGATCAGTAAATCTAGTTTCTTTCCGTTCCAGGTAAGAAATTCCTCCAAATTTGCTTCAGAAATGCCGTCATTAAACAGACTGACTTTCAAGTAGGGATCTATTTCCGCAATTTCCCTGGCCACAATCCAGGACTTTTTCAGTCCCAGATTAAATAGACCTGTACGGATCCGATTCATATTACTCAAATCCAGCGTATCAAAATCAGCGATGCGCAACTCTCCAAAACATCTTTCCATCGCCAGACAAAGCGCTACACTTTGACCTACCGACAGACCAATTACTCCAATAGACTGCTCCTGAAGCTTCTGTTGTTCTTCTTCTGTAATTTTATACTTATTTCTGACGGTACGTAACCGGATAAAGTCTTTTTCCTCTAAAATGCGGACCAGCGTTTTCCTCCAGGGATAGTATATCCAATTACCGCTTTCCTGAGCACTATTGCCAGAAGCAGTGTAAAATTCCACCTTCTTCTCCGACAACTCCTCTAGGCTCAAACTCCTTTTGGGATTCGAAGTTTTTATCAGCTCGGTCAATTGCAGTTCAAAAGTATCAAAAAACATTACTTTACCTGTATCCTTCAGTTTTGTTACTACATCCTTATCCACCTGGTCTCTAGGTGATAATATTACAGGTTTCCATGCATGATCTAACTCATTTTTATCAGTTGAGTCGTCCATAATTTTATGACTAAAATAGGTGATAATATTGGTAAAGTTATATTTTTGCGTTCATAAACAATCAAAAATACAGAATTAATTTATTATATTATTTTTTGTATTTTAGGTTTAAATCCTTAATTTATAAAATAAACTTTTGAATATAAATAAATTACGATTAAACTAATGAATAATATTTGAAAAAGACCGTTATTTTATTTAAAATTAAAAATCAAATTTTTATTCTTTTCAAATTTCAGAGCAATTACGATATTTAAGGCATGGAAAAAGACAAGATCACGATACTATATGTGGATGACGAGGTAAATAACCTTAAGGCGTTTAAGGCTACTTTTAGGAGGGATTATAAGATCTATCTGGCAGAATCGGCTGATGAGGGGAGGGATATATTATTACAGCAGGACATTGATATTATAATTACCGATCAACGCATGCCAAAAGAAAACGGGGTGGATTTTTTGGAATCCATTATCCCGATGCACCCCGATCCCATGCGGATTTTACTCACCGGCTACACCGATATTCAGGCAGTTATTGATGCCATCAATAAAGGTAAAGTCTACCATTACCTGACCAAACCCTGGGAAGAGGATTATTTGCGTACCGTGGTGAAAAATGCTTTTGAGGTCTACTCCCTGAGACGGGAAAACAAACAGCTTACCGATAGTTTGCTCAAGGCCAATGACCAATTAGAATTTCTACTCCGACAGAACTTACTCTCCTAAGCCTGTCAAGGCTAATACCTCGCTGCCAGTAACAATTGAAGCTCTTTGTGGGCCATTTGAAACTTTCTCCCCAGATGAGCATTGGTGAGGCTACCCCGGTAGGTATAGACTCCTTTCATAAACCACTTGTAATTGAAAATCATTTCTTCAGCACCTCCCAAATCTGCCATCTGAAGCAAAATCGGGGTGAAAATATTGCTTAAGGAATAAGAAGCTGTTCTGGAAACCCTGGCGGCAATGTTCGGCACACAATAGTGGATCACCCCGTGTTTCTCATATACCGGATCGCTATGATTGGTCATTTCTGCAGTGGCAATACAGCCCCCCTGATCAATACTCACGTCTATAACAATGCTGCCATCCATCATTTGGGCAACCATTTCTTCTGAAACGACTACTTTTGGTCTACCTTTTTCCGCCCGAAGCGCACCGATCACCACGTCCGATTCCTTTAAGGCCTGCCCTAGTACAAAATTATCGATGGTAGATGTAAAAACCTGTTGTCCCAAGACTTGTTTGATCCTGCGCAACTTATAAATGTGGTTATCAAAAATTTTGATATTGGCTCCCAGGCCCAAAGCGGCTCTTGCAGCATATTCTGCCACGGTACCCGCTCCTATAATCACCACCTGAGTAGGCGGCACACCGGTGATACCTCCCAATACCAGCCCTTTCCCTTCGCTTACACTACTTAGGTACTCAGCAGCGATGAGCATCACCGTACTTCCCGCGATCTCACTCATAGCCCGAACTACGGGCATTCCACCTACCTTATCTTCCAGGTGCTCGAATGCCACCGCCGTTACCTTTTTTCGATTCAGTTCCTGAATAAATGCGGCCTTTTGCTTGCCCAATTGGAGCGCGGAAATCAGGCAGGAGCCCTGGCGCATGTAATCGATTTCTTCGAGCGTTGGTGGCTCTACTTTTAAAACCACGTCCGCATCAAATACCTCCTTAGGGGAATAAACCACCGAAGCACCTGCCTCCGAATAATCCTTATCCGAAAACTTGGCCAGTTTACCAGCATTGGTTTCAACTTTTACCCGTTGGCCGTTTTGAACCAGCAGGGAAACTGCTTCCGGAGTCAATACCACCCTTTTTTCCTGGTCGGCTACCTCTCTGGGTATGCCTATTAATACCTGCGAACCCTTCTTCTTTACCCTGGCTACTGATTCCTGGGTAAACACTCCCGTTTCCTTAGCTATTTCAGAAAATCCTGATCCCGTTATCATTGATGGCTGATTTTTACCCTTAGATGCCTCATTTCTTCCATTCCTTTTTTGATTTCTATTAATGCAAAGGTATCGGGCAAAAAACCAGGAATTTTTTCCGCCCATTCTACAAAACAGTAATTACCACTGTAGAAATACTCCTCCACGCCTATTTCGATTGCCTCCATAGGGTCTTCTATTCTATAAAAGTCAAAATGATAGATGATTTCTCCATTTTTGGTTTCGTATTCATTTACCAGGGAAAAGGTAGGACTACTTACCGGATCTACTACCGCCAGCAAGTGGCAAATTTCCTTAATCAAGGTCGTTTTGCCTGCCCCCATCTCCCCCTTGAATACCCAAACCGTGTAATCCCTGCATAAATCTAGGATTAATTCGGCGGAATTTGAAATTTCATCCAACTGTTTGCATTCCCAGGATTCCAAATGATCGCTATTTTGGCTGTAAATGAACGATGGGAATAATCATCTCTTCAAGAGAAACCCCACCATGTTGAAACGTATCCTTATAGAAGTTTACGTAATAATTGTAATTATTCGGATAAGCAAAGAAGTAGTCTTCCACAGCAAACACATAGCTGGAGGAAATATTTAACTGAGGAAGACGGGCTTCCTCTGGTTTTTTGATTTCAAATACCTTTCCGGATTCAAAATTAAGGTTTTTCCCTTGTTTGTACCTCAAATTTGTCGTCACATTCCGATCGCCCACAATCTTGTAGGGCTTATTAACCCGCTTGGTACCATGATCGGTAGTCACAACCACTTCTGCTCCCGCCTGGCTGATTTTTTTAAACAACTCAAACAGCGAGCTATGCTGAAACCAACTGGTCGTCAACGAGCGATAAGCTGACTCATCAGGGGCTAATTCCCGGATCATTTTCATGTCGGTCCTGGCATGAGACATCATGTCCACAAAATTATATACCAACACGTTCAGATCATTTTTAATTAAGTTTGGAAACTGATCGAGCACTGCTTTACCTTGATTGGTTTGCAGGATCTTGTGATAGCTGGAGCGAATGGAAAGCCGGTTTTTCTTAAGGTTTATTTTCAAAAATTCGGCTTCCTTGTTATTCTTACCTTCATCCGTATCTTCCTCCTCCCATAAATCAGGATGGGATTTGGCCATATCCAATGGCATCATGCCACTGAAAAGGGCATTTCTTGAAAACGCGGTGGTAGTTGGTAGAATACTATAATAGGTCTCGTCTTCCTTTACCGTAAAGTAATCCCGCAATTGATTTTCAATCATTTCCCATTGGTCAAGTCGTAAGTTATCGATGACAATGAAAAACAAGGGCTTCCCTTCTGCCAATTTAGGGAATACGTGCTGTTTCATCACCTGATGAGACAGTACGGGTTTGCTTATATTGGGTACATTCAACCAATCCAGGTAATTTTCTTTGATAAACCGGGCAAAATTGACATTGGCTTCCACTTTTTGGGATTCCAATACCTCCTGCATGCTTTTATTCTCCGTCTCGTCAATTTCCAATTCCCAATAGGTCAACTTCTTAAATATATCCGCCCATTCTTCATGATCAATGGCATCGTTATAGGCCATGCTGATATTCCGAAAGTCTTGCTGGTAGGAAAGGTTGGTTTTCTCACTAATTAACTGTTTGTTTTGGAGGATTTTTTTTGCCGACAACAGAATCTGATTAGGGTTAATGGGTTTGATGAGGTAATCAGCTATTTTTCCGCCAATCGCATCATCCATTATATGCTCCTCTTCACTCTTTGTGATCATTACTACCGGAATTTGAGGCTTTAAACTCTTGATCTGTTGCAAGGCCTCTAAGCCTGTCATCCCAGGCATCATCTCATCGAGAAAAATAAGATCGTAGTTTTCCTCTTCTACTTTTTCCACTGCGTCCAGACCACTATTTACGGTGACGATGTCATAGCCCTTTTGTTGTAAAAATAAAATATGGGGCTTCAGGAGATCAATCTCATCATCGGCCCATAAAATTTTGAAGTTTTGCATATCAATTGGTTTAATTCTTTTTAAGTTTACTTAACTTTTAGCACGTTGTCTTAATGAACAGGACATTGAAGAGCCATAAAATAATCAATGACCCGGTTTACGGGTTTATCAACATCCACAGTGAACTGATCTTTGCCGTTATTGATCATCCCTATTTCCAAAGGTTACGCAGAATCAAACAGCTAGGTTTGACAGATATGGTGTACCCGGGAGCCCTACATACCCGATTTCACCATGCCATAGGTGCCATGCATCTGATGAGCATTACACTGGACCAATTACGTAACAAAGGGATTGAAATCAGCGACAATGAGTATGAAGCCTCCCAAATTGCCATACTGCTTCATGACATTGGACACGGGCCATTTTCCCATGCGCTGGAATCCATCCTTCTGAAAGGGTTTCACCATGAATCCTTATCACTCTTGTTTTTTGATGAGTTAAACAAGCAATTTCACGGCCAGCTTTCATTGGCTAAAGCGATTTTTGTCGGAAGTTACGAAAGAAAATTCTTTCACCAATTAGTTTCCAGCCAGTTAGACATTGACCGCCTGGACTATCTGCAAAGAGACTGTTTTTTTACCGGTGTTTCGGAAGGTACCATCGGTGCTGATCGCATCATAAAAATGATGACCATAGTGGATGATCACCTGGTAATAGAAGAAAAGGGAATTTACAGCATCGAGAATTTTCTAAATGCCCGCAGGCTGATGTACTGGCAGGTTTATTTACACAAAACCACTGTCTGCGCAGAAAAAATGCTAATTAACCTCATTATTAGGGCAAAAGACCTGGTGTACTCGGGTGAACAGCTAGCAGGCTCGGTCGAATTGCTGGAATTTCTTCAACGTGACCTGTCGGTAGGACCGGCCGCAGGAATTCCCGATTGGCTGGAAGATTTTTCCCAATTAGATGACTATGATGTATGGGGGGCTATCAAATTATGGAAAAACAGCGGAGATCTGGTCCTTCGGGAAATTTCCCACATGTTTTTGACTCGAAAATTATTCAAAATCCAGCTCGTAAATAGCGCCTTCTCGGAGGATGAGATCCTCCGAATGAAGTCCGGAGTGCAATCCAAACTTGGCCTCTCTGATCGCGACATGCCGTATTTTTTTTCATCAGGAGAAATAAGCAATTATGGATACCTGGCGGAAGACAAAATCTATATTTTAACCAAAAAGGGTGAGGTAATGGATGTGGCACTGGCTGCGGATCTGCCAAACATAAAGGCTATGAGTAAAATTGTTAAAAAATATTATGCTTGTCATGCTAAAGATTTAACTTTACGGTAAAACAAACTAAACCTCATGGAATTTACCATCGATCAAATTGCGCAACTTTTAGATGGAAATGTGGAAGGAGATGGTTCGATAAAAATCAGCCGCCTTGAAAAAATACAAGAAGGGACAGTAGGAAGCATCGGGTTTTTATCCAACCTGAAATACGAGCAATTCATCTATACTACTCAATGTTCCGCAATCATTGTTTCGAATGATTTTACCCCTCAAAAAAATATACAAACGACTCTTATACGAGTAAAAGACCCCTACATTGGTTTTACGAAACTATTAGAAGCTTACAAAGAAATAACAACGTCAGAACTGATAGGCACGGAAATGCCTAGCCATATGCACGAAAGCAGCACGATTGGCAAAAATTTTTTCCGGGGCGCTTTTTCCTACATAGGCAAAGGATGTTCCATCGGCACTAATGTCAAAATTCATCCTCAAGTATACATCGGAGACCAGGTAACGATTGGAGATAATTGTGTTTTTTATCCAGGAGTAAAATTATATTCCGGGACAATCATCGGCAACCATTGCGAAATTCACGCCGGAAGCGTCATTGGTTCGGATGGCTTTGGTTTTGCCCCACAGGAAGACGGGACCTATAAAAATATTCCACAGTTAGGAAACGTAATCCTGGAAGACAATGTGAGCATTGGTGCCAATACGACCATTGACTGTGCAACAATGGGATCAACCCGAATTGGCAAAGGAGTGAAAATAGATAATCAGGTTCAAATTGCACACAACGTCATTCTGGGTGAAAATACGGTAATCGCTTCTCAGGCTGGTGTAGCTGGATCTACCACCCTGGGAAAAAATTGCGTTCTGGCTGGAAAAAGTGCTGTTGTGGGCCACATCCAGCTTGCAGACCGAACAACCGTCGGCGGAAACACCGGTGTTATGAAGTCTATTACAGAACCGGGACAAACTATTTTTGGTTATATAGGCTTTGATATTAAAGCATTCTTAAAATCATACACTATATTCAAAAAATTACCCATACTTCAGGACAAATTAAGAGAGCTGGAAAAAAAACTATAAATTTGTCAGTCGTTCGGCAGATCTCAGTTACTAGTTAGTTATTTTAATGAAAGTAAAACAACATACCATAAAAAAGCAGGTGACCATATCCGGGGTAGGATTACATACCGGGATAGAGGCCAACATGACTTTTTTGCCAGCAAATCCGAATCACGGATATAAATTTCAGCGAATGGACCTGGAGGGGCAGCCAATCATAGACGCAGATGTAGACAACGTGGTGGATGTTTCGCGAGGCACCACCCTGGAGCAAAGTGGTGCGAGGGTTTTTACAGTAGAACATGTATTGGCAGCTTTGGTTGGTATGGAAATAGACAATGTGCTGATCCAACTGAGCGGACCGGAACCACCTATATTAGACGGCAGCAGCATCCAGTTTATTGACATCTTGGAAGACGCAGGCCTGGAAGAGCAAAATGCGCTGCGTCGTTTCTTTGAGGTACCGGAAAGCATTCATTATAAGGACAGTGCCAGAGAAGTAGAGATGGCTGCACTACCCCTGGATGATTTCCGGGTAACGGTCATGGTGGATTACAACTCCCCTGTCCTGGGAAGTCAGCATGCTTCCATCACAGACATTAGCCAGTTTCGGCAGGAAATAGCTTCCTGCAGGACCTTTTGTTTCCTCCACGAATTGGAGATGCTTTACAACAACAATTTAATCAAAGGGGGAGACCTGAACAATGCCATTGTGGTAGTGGATCGGGTGGTAGAAGAGGCGGAATTATCCAATCTTGCCAAAATGTTCAACAAGCAGAAAGTGGAAGTCAAAAAGGAGGGAATCCTTAATAATGTGGAGCTGCGGTATAAAAACGAACCCGCACGCCACAAGCTCCTGGATGTTATTGGTGACCTGGCGCTGGTAGGCAGGCCGCTAAAAGCTCAAATACTGGCAGCAAGACCCGGACACGCTGCCAACGTAGCATTTGCCAAGAAAATTAAGCGTGCCATGGAAAAAGCCGGGCCGATGAACATCCCTTATTACGACCCAAAATCTCCCCCAGTTCTCGATATTAACCAAATTAGCAACATTTTACCGCACCGGTATCCCTTTCAGTTAGTGGATAAAATCATCTATCTCGACAGCAAGGTGGTAGCGGGAGTAAAAAACGTCACCATCAACGAACCGTTCTTTATGGGCCATTTTCCTAATAACCCGGTCATGCCAGGCGTACTTCAAGTGGAAGCTATGGCGCAGACGGGTGGAATTTTGGTTTTGAGTACCGTAGAAGACCCTGAGAATTATTGGACCTATTTCCTTAGCATCGAAAACTGCAAATTCAGAAAAATGGTGCTGCCCGGTGATACCTTAATATTTAAATGTGAATTGCTGAACCCCATTCGCAGAGGAATCGCAAAAATGAAAGGCGAAGCGTTTGTTGGTAACGCCCTGGTTTGTGAAGCCGTAATGACCGCCAGTATCGTAAGAAAAGACGCATGATCAATAAATTATCCGAAATAAGTGAAAAGGCCCAACTAGGGAAGAACGTTTCTGTCGAAGCGTTCTCCTCCATCCATGCCAATGTGGAAATCGGGGATGGTACTTGGATTGGTTCCAATGTGACCATTTATCCCGGGGCCCGAATTGGAAAAAATTGCCGGATTTTCCCAGGAGCCGTAATCGCGGCCATTCCGCAAGACCTTAAATTCAAAGGAGAAGATTCACTAGTTGAAATAGGTGACGAAACGACTATCAGGGAATTTGTAACCATAAATCGGGGCACCGCTGATAAGCAAACCACCAAGATCGGAAAACAATGTCTTTTAATGGCTTATGTTCACATTGCCCATGACTGCCTGATCCATGACCGGGTGATCATCGCCAATTCGGTACAAGTTGCCGGGCATGTGACCATAGATGATTGGGCCTTTAT
The DNA here is from genome assembly GCF_010119245.1 of Cyclobacterium salsum. Classification (GTDB taxonomy): domain Bacteria; phylum Bacteroidota; class Bacteroidia; order Cytophagales; family Cyclobacteriaceae; genus Cyclobacterium; species Cyclobacterium salsum. The sequence goes on along the minus strand of NZ_WNKG01000006.1, from coordinate 64,654 downwards.
CGGTGGAAGCAGTGCCATCCATCAATTCGTTAAAATCGGCATGCACAGTATGGTATCCGGTGGTTCGCTGGTCCGAAAAGACGTACCCCCTTTTACCAAGGCAGCACGGGAACCGTTGAGTTATGCAGGTGTAAACTCCCTGGGCCTTCGAAGGAGGGGATTTGAAGGAAAAACGATTAGTGAAATTCAGGAAGTTTACCGATACCTTTTTTTAAACAGCTGGAACAACAGCCGGGCACTGGAAGAGATCGAGATCAATCTACCCGCAACCAAGGAGCGGGATGAAATAGTGAATTTTATCCGATCCTCCGAAAGGGGGGTCATGAAAGGGTATATTCAATAACATGTTTTCTGTAGACCTTAGCCTGGGAGGGAAAAAATTTCAAAGAGAATGGATTTTTAAAGGCTTAAGCCTGCGGGTTTCCAGCGGAGAAAAATTGGCTATCACCGGTGCAAATGGTTCTGGGAAGTCCACCTTGGTCAAATGTCTTTCCGGCCAAATGCCGCTGACAGAGGGGGAATTGAGCTTCACTTCTGGGGTATCACGTATAGCAACGGATGATATTTACAAGCATTTAGTGATCAGTGCTCCTTACCTGGAACTCCCTGAAGAGTTCACCCTTGAAGAATTTCTTCGCTTTCATTTTTCCTTTAAATCACTGGATGCCCCGCTTCGGATGGAAGAATTAGCGGATTTGCTCCATCTTAGAAAAGCCGTCAACAAACCTATTTCCCTCTTTTCTTCCGGGATGAAACAACGATTGAAGCTTGGAATATGCTTTTTTTCACGAAGCCCGCTGGTGCTGTTGGATGAACCCACCTCCAATCTGGATGAAAAAGGAATCCAATGGTATCGTAACCTGATAGCTGATTTCGGAAAATCAAAATGCCTGCTTATAGCATCCAATGACTCCAGAGAGTATGACTTTTGTGAACAAATCCTTTGTCTTGAAGATTATAAAAAGCAAGGATTACTTTGATTAATTTTGGAATTGATTAATTTTACTTCTTTAGGAATAGTCTATGAAAATGGTAGTGAAATTTTATTGGACAGCACTGTTTTTAGTCGGGTTGATGGCATGCAATGGTAACGGTACCGATGAACCGGAAAAGACAGCCGAGCAACTTGCAATCGAAGAACTAGCCGGAACCTCCGGCAGCGAAACCTGGACCGTAAGAAACGGAGGCTCGGTTTCAAAAGACGGAACACTGCAAAACGACACCTACACGGATTTCGAGATCCAATTTATCTCCAACAATACCGGGAAAAACTACCTCACCGAAAACAGCAACCTGCTATTTGACAGCAATGGCAACTGGGCCTTCGAGGGTGAAAATTACGATAAAATCATCCTTTCCGGCATCCAACCCGCCGCTAACAGAGAGATATCTTTTACCCGAACTCAAAACCGACTTCGGCTGGAATGGAATGTACCTGCCCCTCAAAATGCCCGGGTAAGTGCTTTAGCCGGCTTCTATGTGTTCGATCTGGTTTTAATGGAGTAATCCCTACCTTAAACAACTAAACCCATGCACAAATACCTGCTTATTGTTTTTTTCTTTTCCCTTTCTGCATTATATGCCCAGAGTAAAGAGGTGGTAGCCGTAGAAAAGGCGGTGGATGATCTAATGGAGGCCATGGTAAATGCCAACGAATCTCAGTTAAGAAAACTGACAGATCCCCAATTGACCTACGGGCACTCAAATGGTTTGATCGAAAACCAGTCCGAATACATCCTCGCATTGAGTTCCGGAGAATCGAATTTTACGGAAATCAATATTGAAAATCAGACCGTCGACCTTAAGGGAAACATCGCATTGGTCAGGCATTTTCTCATCGGAAAAACTCACAATCGAAACAGCGACCCGGCTCCTGTAAACCTGGGGGTTTTGACCGTTTGGCACAAAAAAGGTAAAAACTGGACCTTATTGGCCCGGCAGGCTTACAAACGGTAAAAAAATACCAACCATTATCCCTTAAGTTGGACAAGGGTGATCCCAGATCCACCCCTATCGGCATGCTCATCGGAAAATCCAACTACCGAGGGCATTTTGCTGATCAGGTTTCGGGTCAATCCCCTTAGAATCCCATCCCCTTTGCCGTGAATGATCTTGAGATCATTCATGCCAAGCATATATCCTTCGTCAATGAAATTTTGGATCAAGGGAAGCACCTCTTCCCCCCTCTTTCCGCGAATATCCAAATTAGGGGAGAAATCCGCCATTTTGGACATGGTATCATAGCTTATCCGCTTCTCAACCGCTTTCTTTTCCTTTTTCAAGGAGGTATTGGAAATCTTTTCCAGACGATTCAATTTAACTTTAGATTTAAGATCTCCAATAAGAATGGATGCCTGCGTTCCCCGGATATCCAACACTTCAGCCAGTGCACCATTGTCTTTCACCCGCACCTGATCTCCTGGCTTCACGTCTCCTTCCAGCACTTTTATTGCTTTTGGCGGCTCCACAGCCTGCTTTTCGGGTTTAATGGTAGTCTTGTGTGCCTCTAGCTCGTTTCTTAGCTGACGGGTAGCAGCTTTATCGGCCTGAGATTCCTTTATGGACCGAATGGTATGTTCAATCTTTCTATTCGCATCGTCCAAAAGTAGCTTCGCCTGAGCCTTGGCTTCGTTAATAATGGCCTTTCGCTGATCATCCAGTGTCGCTTTGAGTGAATTGTATTCTTGAAGTCTTTGGCTGAGAAGCCGATCTTTCCGTTGGGCTTCGGCCATCAGGGTTTCGTATTTGCTCTTTTCACTTTCTACCCTAAGTAAGAGTTTGTCGTATTTTACGCGAGTTTCCCCTACCTGTGCCTTGGCATGCAGAATTATCTCCGTTGGTATTCCAATTTTCCCGGCTATTTCAAAGGCAAACGAGCTTCCCGGTTTTCCAATCTCTAGTTCATACAAGGGCTCCAACTTGTCCACATCGTAGCGCATGGCCCCATTGACCATCCCCGGACTCTTGGAGGCCAGTTGCTTCAGGTTTCCATAGTGAGTGGTAACAATTCCATAGGAACCCGACTTATTAAGATCTGTCAATATTGCCTCGGCGATCGCCCCGCCAAATTGCGGTTCGGTGCCGGTTCCAAACTCATCTATGAAAAACACCGTTTTCTTATTCGCATGAAACGTAAAATGTTTCATATTCATTAAATGAGAACTATAGGTACTCAAGTCATTTTCGATATTTTGCTCGTCTCCGATATCGATAAAGAATTGGTCAAAAATACTACAGGTTGAGTTGGCCTCCATGGGTACCAACAGTCCGCATTGGTACATGTATTGTACCAATGCTACGGTCTTCAAGGTAACGGACTTCCCCCCTGCATTGGGTCCGGATATAACCAAAAGCCGATGATTGGGGTCCAGTCGCAAACTGACCGGAACGATGGCCTTTTTTTGTTGGTTAAGAGCCATTTCCAGCAGCGGGTGTCTGGCTTTTTCCCAGGACATTTCCCTGACAGTAGCCATTCTCGGGTTCACTCCATTAATTTTTAAGGCGAATTTTGCTTTAGCCCGTATAAAATCGACCATCCCTAGAAAATAAAATGCCCTGCGGAGGGCCGGAATGTAAATCCTCAACTCGTCGGTGAGTTTCGTCAGTATCTTCTGCACTTCGCGACGCTCCATGTATTCGAGGTCCCGGATCTCATTGTTAATATCCAAAACCTCTGCTGGCTCCAGGTATACCGTTTGACCCGTAGCCGATTCGTCGTGAATAAAGCCCTTGATGCGTTTTTTATATTCTGCCAATACCGGAATGACCATGCGACCACCCCGGATCGTAACCGAAGCATCTTCAGGAGTGAAGCCCTGGGCCTTTACGGAACGGTATATTTGATCCAGCACTTTTCGTATCCGGCTTTCCTCATAAGCCAGCTGTGTTCGAATCAGGTTCAATTCCTGTGAGGCGTTATTTTTAATCTTCCCTCGCTCGTCCAGCACCTGCCCAATACGCTTTTCCAGGGGAATGTCTTCCTCCACCATTCCCAGTAATTGTGATAGCTGAGGGTATTCTTCCTGAAATTTAGTCAAGAATGAAACACATCCTTCCAAGGTATTCAGTCCCAAACGGACTTCATGAAACTCATCTTCAAACAGGAAGGTACCTTCAATTTTAGCCTTGTCCAGGTAAGGATATATATTGATAAAATTGGAAGCCGGAAAGGGTTCTCCCGAAACCAGGATTTTCCGGAATTCTTCCGTTTGAGCCAATAGTTTCGTCAGCAGCTTTCGATCTTTGGAAAAGGAGACTTTTTTTACAAAATCAGCGCCCAGACTACCAGTGCATTCTTCCCTGATCAATTCTTTAATTTTATCAAAATCGATCTTTTCTTCCAGATTTGCAGGGTATAATTTCATTAATTATTGTACGATTTTTTCTCTTAAGGTTAGCGAATCAATCGTTCGCTCGTAAAGGTATTCCATTTTGGCGGCATCCAGCAGGTAATGTTCCAGACTGTTGATATACACGGTATCGGCAATTCCGTGTTTTTCAAAAATTTGCTTTTCGAGAACAGGATAAAGGACTTTTGAGGAATCATAGGGAATGGAAAGGGATTGGACAAAACCCTCTGCCAAGTGAATGTCTACTAATATTTCCACCATCTTATCCTCTGACAAGAGTTCCTCGGGTTTCTCATCGCCTCCGCAGGAAACCAGCGCTATGAAAAGGGCAACTATACTATAATTAAATCTCACAGCACAAAATTACCCAATTCCTTTTACAATTGGCAATAAGTAAAGGCGAAGTCGTTTTATTATTCAAGGGAGACTGCTAAATTAGGCTTTTCATTGAAACTGAAAAATGAACCAACTGATTAAAAAATTGAGAAGGTATGAAATCACCTTGAGAAAAGTGGCCAATAGCCACCTCCAGGGTGACCATCAGTCCATTTTTAAAGGGGCCGGTCTGGAATTTGACGATCTCAGGCCCTATCAGTATGGTGACGATATCCGTACAGTGGAATGGAAGGTCTCTGCCAAAGGTCACGGAACCTTCGTGAAGACCTTCAAGGAAGATAAAGATCAATCCGTCTACTTTCTTTTAGACACCAGCGGATCCCAGGACATCGGCAGTAAGGATCGAAAAAAAATCGACCAGGGCAGAGAAATTGCCGGGGTTCTAACGCTTGCGGCCGTACATGAGGGGTCTCAGGTAGGATTAATAAGTTATTCGGACGAAAAGGAGAAAATAATACTACCTGGAAAAGGTAGCAGGCAAGCAGTAAAAATCATCAAGGGGATCTTTGACCAGGAAAAAAAATCCCAAGGCACTGACCTCAATGGCATGTTTACCTTTTGCCTCAACCTGATCAAGAAGCGAAGTATTCTTTTTGTGATTTCCGATTTTATTGATTCAGATTACGAACGGCCGCTCAAAGCATTGGCCAAGAAACACGATTTAGTGGTCTTGCAAATGACCGATCCGATCGAATCAGCCCTCCCTTCTTTGGGAATCATTCCCGTATTTGACAAAGAGGGTGGAAAGACCACTTGGGTAAATACTGCTTTTGGCGGTTTTTCCCGAAAAATAGCATCCTCTTTTGGTTCCGAAAGAGACCATCTTAGGGAATTTTGTAAAAGAAACCAGATCAATTACCTTCAGATAGACACCCGGCAGGATATCGTCCTTCCATTAATGGAATTATTCAAGTTGAGAAACAAAACCATGAAACGTGGATAAAATAGTGAAGCTGTTTGTCTTGGTGGTATTCCTGATGGCGCAGCCTTACCGGATACAGGGCCAGGAAATATCCGTTGAAGGGTACTTTATGGAGGATTCGGCCAGATTGGGGGAAAGAGTGGGCTACGTGCTCAAAGCTCGATACCCAAGCGACTTGCCGGTATTGTTTCCGGATTCTACTTACCGTTTCGAGGATTTCGAGTTGCTGGAAAAACAATCCTTCTCCTCCATTTCTGACGATCAAACCACGTTGGATAGTGCTGTTTATTGGCTGGCTAACTTTTCTCTTGATTCTGTTCAAAATTACCGCATTCCGGTATTTGAGATTCTCAGATATGACAGCATAAGCCATTTTCCAGAAGCCGCTTCGTTGAATCTGAAGTTGACTATTGATGAAATTCCGGAAGAGTTGGCCTTTCGCCAAAACGACAGTTACCAGCACCTCCCTTCCTTTTTTAACTACCCTTATCTCATTATGGCCTTGGTAGCAGCCTTGATTCTTTTGGCTGGGGCTATCTATTTCTTTGGCGATGGCTTGAAAAGACGCTGGCAAGTTCGTCGGGAGAAAAAGAAATGGAAACGGTTCTTGGATAATTGGGAGCTTTCCATGAAAAAATTAGTAGAAAATCCCCAGATCCAGGAAGCAGACGAACTGCTGGGACTTTGGAAAAGTTATTTGGAAACCCTTACCGGAAGGCCTATCAAAGAGTGGACCAGTACCGAAATTTCTATCTTCCTTCGGCAACCCGGCGTTATTAAAGACTTCCGGAAGGTCGAATTAATCATTTATGCCAATCGGGTAGATAGCAATATCCGGGAAGCTTGCGAAAATTTACTTCAGATTTCAAAGCGGCAATTGGAAGAAAAAATTGAAAAAATTCAACATCATGAATGACCTCTCTTCCTATATCTCCTGGAATTGGTTTTTACCAGAAACCCTCCAGTCATTTGAATGGGAGAATTTTTTCCTGCTTCATTTGATTTGGGCGATTCCCTTGTTTTTTCTACTTCGAAAATTCATCAAATTTCTAAAAAAACCTGTACTAGAGCTTTCTCTTCCAAAAAAGGCTTCGCAGAAAAATTTCTGGACCTATTTAAGACTCATCCCTTCCCTTTTCTTTTTGTTTGCCCTATGGATGGTAGTGATCGCCCTCGCCCGCCCTCAGCGCACCAATGAAAAAGTGGAACAATACACCGAAGGGATAGACATCATGCTGGTATTGGATATTTCCGAATCCATGGATCTACAGGATTTTTCTCCCAATCGCCTGGAAGCAGCAAAAGAAACCGCTATTGATTTTATCAACGGCCGCATCGCTGACCGGATCGGCATGGTCATCTTTTCCGGTGAAGCCTTCTCCCTGGCTCCGCTTACCACTGACTACGAACTGTTAACGGACCTGGTAGGAAGTATTACTTTCAATATGATGGATGCGAAGGGGACAGCCATTGGTAGTGCTGTCTCCACTGGTACCAACCGAATGAGGGAATCAGAAGCCAAATCAAAGGTTATGGTGCTTCTCAGCGACGGTGACAACAATGCCGGTAACGTAGATCCGGTTTTTGCAGCCCAGCTTGCTGAGGCCATGGATATTAAAATTTACACCATTGCGGTTGGAAAAGACGGAATGGTCCCCTACGGAACAGATTTTTTTGGCCGGCCCCAAATGATTGAGAGCTACCTGAATGAAGAAACCCTCCGGAACATCGCCCGCATTACCGAAGGAGAGTTTTTCAGAGCTTCTGACGATGGTGCCCTGGAAACCATATTTACTAAAATCGATGAATTGGAAAAAGCAGAAATCATCGAGTCCCGGTACAAAGAGACCATGGACTATTACAGGCCTTACCTCTTTTGGGGGATCTTGTTCTTCTTTGTATGGATGCTTTTAAAAAGCACCTTTTTAAACAACTTTTTGCTGGACTAAGAAAAAAACCGGGCTTTCTAAATAAACGAAGCCCGGTCCAATTCAGACCGGGCCTGATAGGTGCCTGATAGGCAAGGCATTAATTAACCCATCTCCCAACCGGGACGGACCGATTCGCGGATGTATGGGTCTGCCACGTCTAATCCTTTTGCTTTGATATTTTCGGAATCCCAATGAATTTTCTGTCCCCCCATTCTCAGAGACAAGACTCCCAGAAGGGTGATCTCTGTAAGATGGGCCCCGTATTCAAAATTGGCACTGGCTGCCGGGCCACCTTTAATGGCATCCACCCAATCTCTAAAATGACCATTCGACCTGGGAATGAATTCTTCTGGTACTTTCATGCTTGTTGCCAGGCTTTCCGGAAATACCTGGGGTACCCGGTCACCGCCGTTAACAATGATTCCCTTATCCCCTACAAACAAGGTTCCTCGGGAAGGCCATTGATAGCCTGCTGGAAGTGAAGGGTGTAACGGAGGTTTTACTCCGCCCGAATACCAGGTTAGCGTTATGGGTTTCCCCGTATTGTTCTCTGGGAAATGATAATAGCCAATCTCTCCATAAGGAGCTATGTGCTCGTTACTAAATCCTGCCGGAAAAACTTCGATGGTTTCCGGATAACCCAGTTCGAATGCCCAGGTAGCCGCATCCATGTCGTGGCAGCCAAAATCCCCTAAAGCACCGCAGCCAAAGTCCCAAAAATCCCGCCAGGTAACTGGCGAATACCACTCGTGATAGGGCCTGTTAGCAGAAGGACCTAGCCAGAGGTCCCAGTCCAAACCGTGGGGTTTGGGCGTACCTTCATCAGGAACACCTTTCATCTCGGGAATCCAGCGGGATGCAGGTACCCAGGAATGAGTTTCCCTTACCTTTCCGATCACCCCGGCTCTTAAGTACTCTACCGTCTGCCGGATACCATCTGTACTATGGCCCACATTTCCCATTTGGGTGGCCAAACCGGTTTCTTGCGTCAATTGCTTGACCATCCGGGCTTCCCAAATATTATGTGTCAGGGGCTTTTCGCAATAAACATGTTTTCCGGATTTCATCGCAGCATAGGTCACATAGGCGTGGGTATTGTCCGGAGTGGAGCAACAAATGGCATCCAATCCATTTTCTTTTTCCAGCATTTCCCGAAAATCCAGGTACTCACTGAGTTTGTAATTTTCCGTTTTATCTTCGTAATGCCCTTCTACCAATCGCTTTACTGGCCCTCTGCCCGCAATGGAGCGGTAATAAAAATTCGCCAAATCCCAATATTCTCCCGGGTCGGCAATGGAAGTAATCTGAACATCATCCAGTTTCATCAGGTCTAGCGCATTTTGACGGCCCTTTCCCCCTACTCCGATCATTCCCACATTGACCTTATCACTGGGTGCCACATGTCCCTTTCCTCCAAGCACAAACCTTGGAACGATAAAAAAACCGGCTGCACTGAGAGAGGCTGCTTTGACAAATTGCCTCCGGGAATCATTCGTTTCGCCTTTATTCGGTTGTTTACTCATCTTTAGCTATTTTTCTGTGAATTAAAATTAAAAAAACAATTCTTATTCTCCTTATATTAAAGTAGATTCCATCCCTCAATTTTAACCAAAGCAGCTACTCATTTTAAAGATCATAGACTTTTTCAGCGTTTCGATAGTATAATTTTTCTTTTTCTTCCGGAGATAAGTGTTGAGACAAAGAATAAAAGGCTGCCATCCAATCGCTATAGGTGCCCGCTCGAAGTACCACCGGCCAGTCGCCACCGAATACTACCCTATCCGGACCAAAAACCTCCATAACAGTATCAAAATAGGGTTGCAGGTCGCTCAATTCCCACCCCGCCCCTGCCTTGGTGAGCATGCCGGAGACCTTGCAGTAAACCTGGTCCATGGAAGCGAAAGGAGCCAGGGCACGGGCCCAGGTTTTCCAGTCTCCCTTTGCAATATCGGGATTAGCAAGATGGTCTACTACAAATGTCTGATCCGGATAACGTTTTACCAGCGCTAATGCATCCGGTAATTGCCTGAAATTTACATTCAGGTCGTAGGACCAATCAAAACGCTTCAAAAGTTCAAGACCTCTTAAAAAACCGGAATGTCCGAATATGGGGCTCCTCCGTATGCCCCGAACAATTTTCCTTTTGGCCAATAATTCTATGGCCTCCAGACCATTATCTCCTTCTTCCAGAGGAAAATAAGCGACCATTCCTGCTATTCGCGAATCTTTTTCAGATTGGTCGACCACCCAGTCTACCTCTTGCAAATACTGTTCGGGAATCCTGCCACATTCTACAAAAACCATTTTCGAAATGGGAAAAGCGTTGCCTGCCTGCCGGAAGTCCGGCAATAAGAAATTTTTCGCTAACGGATTGTCCGCCCCCTGTAGCCAGGGATAATCCATCGCTGACAAATCCCAAAGGTGAAGGTGAGTATCCACCAGCGGTATATCCGAAGGATTTTTGCATCCTTGGTCAAAGGGAAAAAGGAATGTGGGATCCGCTACCAACGCACCGGATACCGCCATTCCTTTTTTGCAAAAACTCCTTCTCTTCATGATCTTCCTGAAAGGATCATGCCGGGATGGTAGGCGTTCCTAATTTGGCAATGGATGCATCAATTTCCTCCTGGCTCAATTCGTGTTGCCGGATCCTTCCTGCAAAATAATCGTCATACGCTTTCATGTCAAAATTGCCATGTCCGCAGAGATTAAATAAAATGGTTTTGGACACCCCTTCCTCTTTGCATTTTTTGGCTTCCTGAATGGCCGTTGCGATGCCATGGTTGGCCTCCGGTGCGGGTATAATTCCCTCAGCCCGGGAAAAAAGAACGCCGGCTTCGAAAATCTCCAGGTTATCATGAGCCCGGGCTTCGATCAGCTGATCTTTAAGCAATTGGCTGACAATGACACCAGCACCATGGTAACGAAGGCCTCCCGCATGGATCGGCGCCGGAATAAAATCATGCCCCAGCGTATACATGGGCAAAAGGGGAGTCATGCCGGCCGTATCCCCAAAATCATAGCGAAAGATTCCCCTGGTCAATTTAGGACAGGAAGAAGGCTCACTGGCAATACACCGAATCTTTTTGCCCTCTTCCAGATTCAGTCGCAGAAAGGGGAAAGATAATCCGGCAAAGTTTGATCCGCCGCCGAATGGCGCAATGACAATATCCGGCAGATCACTACCTGCTTTTTCCATTTGTTTGATGGCCTCCAGGCCTATAATCGTTTGGTGCAGCTTGACGTGGTTTAGCACACTACCCAGCGCATATTTGGTATCGTCCCTGGTAGCTGCCATTTCTACCGCCTCCGAAATCGCAATCCCCAAACTTCCGGGAGAGTCCGGATTTTCGGCGAGGATTTTTCTTCCCGCCTCCGTCCGGTCCGAAGGAGAGGGATAGACATTGGCCCCCCAGGTATTCATCATCATCTTCCGGTAGGGCTTATCATTATAGGAGAGTTTTACCATGTACACATCGCAGGCAATACCGAAGTGTTGGCAGGCAAAACTCAAGGCAGAACCCCATTGCCCTGCACCGGTTTCGGTCGTGATTCTTTTAATGCCTTCTTGCTTATTGTAATAGGCCTGAGGGATGGCCGTATTGGGCTTATGCGAACCGGAAGGACTTACACCTTCGTATTTATAGTAAATTTTGGCAGGAGTGTCGAGGGCCTTTTCAAGTCCATATGCCCGGTAAAGCGGGGTAGGTCTCCAAATGGAGTACATGTTCCGCACCTCATCCGGTATAGGTACCCATTTATCGGTGGTTACTTCCTGTTTGATTAGTGCTTCGGGAAACAAGGGTGCCAAGGCATCGGGACCAATAGGTTCCAGGGTGCCCGGATGCAGCGGCGGCAGCGGCTTGTTGGGCATGTCCGCAATAATATTGTACCATTTTTCCGGAATCTCCTTTTCTTCTAAGTTAATTTTTCTAATTTTCATGTAATAGTTAAGCGTTACGATTTACTGATTTAAATTACACTTTTTCGGATGATATCCCAACAAAACACAAACATTCCCCTCCTATTAGCAGCAATAAGTATTCACAGGCTATGAATTTTGCCAGTAGGCAATTTCACCTAAAATCTTACTTTTAGCCCCAGCCCGGAGGTACTAAGATTCACATTTTTTACCCAGGGTTCAAATTTTTTTCCGTTCTTGGATTGCAATGCGTACAAGATCCCATCAAAAACCATCAAAAATGCCCCTTGAAGAATAAGGGAATTTCCAAATCCACTCAACTGGTCGTTTTTCAATCTTTTACCCCTTTCTTTTAAATACATACCCGTTGCCATGTATCCCAAATCCAAGGCGGCATTGACCAAAAGAATTTTTTCTGTTTTTTGCTGAGCTCTCAAACTCTCCCACAAGCCAGCCTTCTCCCGCGATTTTTTGGCGTTGAAATAACCCAAGCCAGCAATCGCCAGGTTCACCGAATTCCAATAAAGGTTCATTTGATGAAAAGCCTTTGTTTTTCCTTCCTGCCTGGAAGCCTCGATCCCTCCCCATACCATGTTTCCAACTGCCCAGGTTCCCAATACCAGCATCCCTCTACTTTCAAGTACCCTTCGGTCCTGATCTATTTCACGAATGGATGCACTCTCCTGTCCTTTACAATAGCCTCCTGACACCATGCCTCCCAGCAAAAGCAATACTTTCCATTTCATACGTTTTAAGTTTAATTCAAAATTGCTCATAATAAAATTATTGATTTTCGGATCCTGGCATTCTAACTCACAAGTCGGTAAAAAGTGTGTTTTTATCAATATACCCATATCTTTGTTTCCGAACAAAATAGGAAAGCTTAGCATATGGAAAAACCGACCATCACCACTAACATCTCGGCCATTACCCGTTCGTTTGTTAACCCCGCCTGCAGGCTCGTAGCTGTCAGTAAAACCAAGCCCAGCTCAGCCATTAAAGAGGCCTATGATGCCGGAGTGCGGGACTTTGGAGAAAACAAAGTGCAGGAATTGACCGAAAAAGCGGAAGCATTGCCTACAGACATCCATTGGCACATGATTGGCCATTTGCAGCGAAATAAAGTAAAATACATCGCTCCTTTTGTTCACCTGATTCACAGCGTAGATTCCCTGCGCTTACTTAAACAAATAAATAAGGAGGGACAGAAAGTGGATCGGGTTATACCTTGCCTGCTGCAAGTACATATCGCCACTGAAGAAAGCAAATATGGTTGGGATGAAGAGGAATTAACTGCTTTTCTAAACGGAGACGAAATAAAGGAGATGCAAAATATCCGCATCATGGGCTTAATGGGCATGGCCACCAATACGGAGAATACCGAAAAGATTAGATCTGAGTTCCGGGGCCTTAAAGCCCTCTTTGAGCAGCTTAAAAGCATGGACTTACCCGATCAGGTTCAGATGAGCGAACTTTCCATGGGCATGAGCGGAGACTACCGGATTGCGCAGGAAGAAGGAAGTACCATGGTGCGAATCGGAAGTGCCGTTTTTGGAGAAAGAAATTACCATTAAATTAACTAGGAAATGAATACAAAATCCATGCTGCAACTGGCAGCCATTTTCGGGGCTTTGGCAGTTATTTTTGGGGCATTCGGGGCTCATGCCCTGGAGCCCTTATTGGTCAAAACAGGAAGGATTGATACGTACCAAACTGCCGTTGATTATCATTTCTACCACAGTCTTGCCTTGTTAATGGTGGGAATTCTTTATCAACAAAATCCTCAGCTAAAAGGTCTTCGGCTAAGTGCCTGGTTTTTCTCAGGAGGAGTGATCGTTTTTTCCGGAAGCCTCTACCTGCTCTGCCTGAGTCAAGTCACCTGGCTGGGAGCGATCACCCCGCTTGGCGGCATTGGGTTTATTTTAGGGTGGATAATGTTATTTGTCAGTATTAGCAAAAAAAATCAGTAATCACCTATGCGTAAAAGAAGCCTTCTGGGGATTTTTATTCTTTGTCTATTCGTCCATTCCTCCCATGCCCAGGAAGCCAAGGCTAACTTTTTGGGCCTGGACAAGTTGTTGGGGGATGGTTCTTTTTTTGATAATCACCTGACCGGATTTATGCTTTACGATCTGGATAGCCAAATGGTGAGGTATGAAAAAAATAGTCATCTGTACTTTATACCAGCTTCCACCACTAAATTATTCACGTTTTTTGGCTCTTTAATGGTGTTGGGAGACAGCACCACCTTCCTGAGGTTTATTAATAAAGAAGAAAAACTTGTCTTATGGGGAACGGGTGATCCTTCCTGGAAATATCCGCCGCTCCCTTCTCCAGACCTAAAAGAATTTTTGTCTGACTACGATACCGTGTATTTTTCTCATAGCAACTGGAAAGACGATCCTTTTGGCTATGGCTGGCAATGGGACGATTACTACCATTCCTATTCTCCGGAAAAATCCCCCACTCCCCTGTTTGGTAACTTGATTCGCTCCCGAAACATCAATAACCGACCCGTCATAAGCCCCACCTATTTTTCAATAGAAACGTCGGAAAAGACTCTAAAAAACGTCCAAAGGGACTGGCACAGCAATCGGTTCTTTTACAACCCCAGAACCTACAATGGTAGAGAGATGCGCCTGCCGTTCATCACTTCACACGAAACATTTGCCAGCCTGGCATCCGATGACTGGGGGGTAAAGGTGATTCTTTCTAATGAAAAACTTCCTCCGGATCACTACATTTTAAAAGGGATTCCCACGCTGTCCCTTTACAAGGAAATGTTGCTGGAAAGCGATAATTTTATCGCCGAACAGCTGCTCCTTCAAATTTCAGATGAGGTCCATCGGGAACTAAACAGTGAGAAAGCGATCGAATACATAAAAGAAACCTATTTGTACGATCTGCCCGATGAGCCACAGTGGGTAGACGGATCAGGATTGTCCAGGCACAACCTCTTTACTCCCCGAACCATGGTGACCCTGGCGGAAAAAATCTACCGCTTGTTTCCGGACGAAGACCTCTTCCGTCTATTACCTACCGGCGGCCGGACAGGCACCTTGAAATACAATTACCAGGCTCCTGTGCCTTATGTAATGGCCAAAACGGGCACGATCAGCAATAACCATAGCATGGTAGGATTTCTTAAAACCAAGAAAAACAAAGTGTATGCATTTGCTTTTATGAATAACAATTACCCCCACAAAGCTTCTCTGGTGCGTAATGAAATGGAAAAAGTATTGCTTTATATCCGGGATAATTTCTAAATTCTGCCATGAAAAAAAGAACCTTTATCAAAACGCTGGGTATGGGAATGGGATTTAGTTCTGTCGCAGGCATTCCTTCCTTTGCCAAGGATCTGCCTGCCACTAAAATGTTACTTCCCCATAGACTACGGACCGGCGACAGGGTTGGTTTGATCAGCCCCTCGGCAGCAACCGGGGACATCATGGAATTTACCTTTGCCAGGGAAGCATTGGAGGCCTTGGGGCTACAGGTGCAAGAAGGGAAGTACCTCAACAGCAGGCGAGGGCATCTGGCTGGCACGGATGCAGAAAGGGCGGCTGATCTGAATGAAATGTTCGGGAATGAGGCAATCAAAGCGATCGTTTGTATAAGAGGTGGATCCGGTGCCGCCCGAATACTACCCCTCATAAACTACCAGGTGATCAAAAACAATCCAAAGCCTATTCTCGGCTACAGTGATATCACTGCCCTGCACAATGCCATCCATGCGCAAACCGGATTGGTGACTTTCCATGGCCCCAATGGTTCGGGAAGCTGGAATCCATTTAATGCCGATCAGTTTCGAACCGTCTTTTTTGGCGAACAGAATAAAATCACCTATCAGAATGAGCAGGAGGATACCGATGATCTGGTAATTAAGAAAAACCGCATCCGGACCATTTACCCCGGCAAAGCAAGCGGAGAATTTGTGGGCGGAAACCTGACCGTTCTTACTGCTTTGGCCGGATCACCCTACCTGCCTGATTTTAAAGATAAAATCTTATTTTTGGAAGATATTGGGGAGGAGCCTTACCGAATCGACCGAATGATGAGTACCCTGATGCTAATGGGGGTTTTTAATGAAATAAAAGGCTTTGTGTTTGGGCAATGTACGGATTGTGATCCCAGCGGGGGCTATGGCAACCTCACCATAGACCAAATTCTGGACGATTACCTCCTTCACCTGAAAATTCCCGCCTACCGGGGAGCCATGATCGGACATGTTCCCAAACAGTTTTTGCTACCCTTCGGAGCAAAGATGACCATGGATGCGGAAACAGGAATTCTGGAAACCAATGGACCGATTTTTCAATAATAACATTAATGAATTTTGCTAAGTCCAGCAGCCGAATTGGCCCCGTTCCACGCTGGCTAATAGCTTACCTTTGCCTACTAACTTCCTGTATCCATCAAAACGCTATGCAGCCATTACCCCCAAAAACCGAAAATTCCGAACCGCCCCAAGAAATCAGGTATCTTGCCCTGGGAGACAGCTATACCATAGGAGAGGGAGAAAAGCGGGAATATTCTTATCCGGAACAGGTGAAAAGGATATTGGAAGTGGAGGACTGGGCATTTTCCAACACTCAGATCTTAGCCAAAACAGGATGGACAAGCGGTGAATTGCTGGAAGCCACCCTTAACCAGGGATTGAAAAAAGAGCGGTTTGACTTCGTTAGTTTGCTCATAGGAGTAAATAATCAATATCGGGGTGAATCTCCGCAAACGTTTCATACTGACCTAAAGGATCTATTGGATTTGTGCCGCACGTTAGTCGACGGTAATACCAAACGAGTTGCCGTACTATCTATTCCGGATTGGGGAGTAACTCCATTTGGTCAAAACGGGCCGCAGGAAGTGGATCGCATTGCTGCGGAGATCGATAGGTTCAATCAAATCATCGAAAGAGAAACATTAAAGAGGGGGATGGCCTTCCTGGAAATTACGGAAAGCTATCGAAGTAAAGGAGGCCTGTCGGGGCACCTGGTAGCAGATGGGCTGCACCCCAACAAATACATTTACTCGGATTGGGCCAGGGCCCTTGCTCCCATTATGAAAACGGGAATCCTTAACGATACGGACCAAAAAAAACCTGACGAAAAGTAATCGCCAGGCCGTTTTATCAAAAGCAATACTTGCTTACCTGCTGCTCTTTGGAAGCACATTGGAGATCATAGACACTTTTTCTATGGGCTCACTAGCATTGGAGTAAATGCGTACTACGCTATTTTGCTTTCCCATTTTGCCAGCCGAGTTAAAGGATACTTTAATCTCCCCTTTTTTTCCAGGTGCGATCGGCTCCTTTGGCCAGCTGGGTACCGTACATCCGCAGGTAGCTGCCACGTTGGATATAATTAGGGGTGCATTTCCTGTGTTTTCAAATTTAAACACGTTTTCGACCTTATCTCCCTGGGTGATGTCTCCAAAATCCTTCGAGGATTCTTCAAAAGAAATGACGGGCCCGTCGACGGCCTTTTCCTGTGCGATGGCGACTCCAGCGCCAACGACCATTGCCAATACGAGTGTTACTAACCTTTTCATAGCTGTTTATTATATTTAATCAATTCATTCATTTTCAAAACCTGTTATTAAAGGAAGAAATTTGGATGAAAGTTCACCAAATATAATTCTTTCTTTGCCCTGGTCACCGCCGTGTATAGCCAACGGAGGTAAGTGCTGTCCACTTGATCCTCCTTTAGGAAGCCCTGATCCACAAATACGGCATCCCATTGCCCTCCTTGAGATTTATGACAAGTCAGCGTATAGGCAAATTTCACTTGCAGCGCATTCAGGTAGGGGTCCTTCCTTAAAGCCTCTCTGATTTTGGACCTGCTGGATAAATCCAGGTAATCCTCGGTCACCAACTTGTATAATTCTTTCCATTGCTCATAACCCAACGACGGCGTGTCCGTGTGAAGGGTATCTAAAATCACCTTCGCCTCAAAAGGCAGCTCTTCCGGATAATCTATGAGCCTAAGTTCCAGCGTAGCAAACCTCAGGCCATATAATTCCTCAAATGAACGAATTTTTAGTATTTCCACAAAATCTCCATTCGCCAAAAAGCTGACCTTTTCAGACGATTCCATGTAAGTATAGTTGTTTTTAACAATCATTAACCGATCCCCGGCACTCAATTCATCCTCGTAGAAAAATAGTGAATTCCGAATGTAACGGTTGTATTGGACGGCTGCTTTGTTGGATCGGGTGATGATCATGGTATGGTCCAGTCCAAATTTATCGTAAGCATACCGCAACCCATCCTCCAACCTTTCGCCGGTCATTCTAAAAAAATCCCCAAATCCTTTCGTTCGGAAAGAGATTTTCGGAACCTTTTCCTGAATTTGTTCCCGCAGTGCGGTGGCATTTACCAGGATACCCGAATCCAATTGTTGCCGGGTAACTTCTTTCAATTCAACCTCATTGGCTTCCAGGTTAAAGCGTCGCACCAGGTAGTCCTTATCCAATGCCGGACTGGCTTCACTTCCGACCGGTGGAAGCTGGGCAAGGTCCCCGACTAATATTAGTTGGTTATCCGGGTTTTGAAAAACAAAATGGATCAGGTCTGACAGCAGCGAATTACCCGTAGATTTATCGTCCGAAAGCATGGATGCCTCATCAACGATAAAAACTGAATGCTGGTAATAATTTTTTTGAACCTCAAAGCCATACAGTCCATCGCCGGATTTCTCCTTCGGTCTGTAAATAATTTTATGAATGGTATACCCTGTTTTCTCAGCATAGGAGCTCATGACTTTGGCCGCCCTACCGGTAGGTGCCAGCATTACAGGTCTCAGTCCTAATCCGGGTAATGCACGAACCAGCGCCGCAAGGACGGAGGTTTTGCCTGTACCAGCATAGCCTTTAAGAATAAAGGATCTACCCGTACCTTTTACCAAAAGAAAATCATCCATTGCTTCAAAAAAACTATGCTGATCACGGGTAGGCTCGTGGGGGAAAAATTTCTTTATGGATTCAGAGGGCTTTGGTACCACTTGGTTATCTTTACAGATGGAGGACGAAGCTAAATGATAAATGGCGAACATAAAAAAAGATATTGCGGATAATTTCGGAAACCGGTTGAGGACCCGGGTGAATGGAATATTAATACAAAATGACAAGCTGCTCATGATCAAACACCGGATGGGCGAAAACGTCTCTTTTTGGAATGTCCCAGGTGGCGGAATGATCTATGGCCAGGATGCCCGGGAAAATCTTCGCAGGGAATTCCTGGAAGAAACCGGATTGGAAATTGAAGTCGGGTCCTATCTTTTTGTACACGAGTTGCTCGCTCCGCCCCTTCATGCCATCGAACTGTTTTTTGAAGTGCAGCTAATGGGAGGCAGGTTAGTTCTAGGAAAGGATCCGGAGTTGAGGGATGAACAGCAACTGATTGAGGAAATCCGCTTTTTAGACCTGGATGAAATCAAAAATATTCCTTATTTTGAAAAACATGCCGTGTTCCGGGGAATAAATTCACTCAATGATGTAAGAATATGGAAAGGATATTTTAATTTTGAAAATAATTCCATAAAATAGCGTTCTGGAAAAAACCATCTAACCTTCATAAATTTAATCAAGCTTTAAAAATATTGACATGACATTGAGTAAAATTTTATCGATTGTGTTTCTCCTTGCGGCTCTGGGCCTTGGTTATAGACTATACTTGGGAGTGGACGAAGTAGTGGAAGAAGAGAAAATGCTTGAGAGAACCGAAGACAGGATCATTGAGAAATTGGAAATGCTGCGGGATGCGCAGATTGCATATCAGGGTTCCAATGGTGAATATGCATCCAACTGGAACGAGCTCAAGGAGTTTATTGAAGACGGGCGGATTTACATCGTTCAAAGAACTGAAACGACTGAGCTGCTGGACTATGGCGAAGAGGTAACTACTGTTTCTGTAGATACCCTGGGTTCTGTCAATGTTCAGGACTCCCTCTTCAATGAGAATAAATACCCTGATTTTAACCTGGACCTATTGAATGTGGTCCCTGGTTCAGGAGGAAAAACGTTTGAGTTTTTTGCTGATAAAATCGAACGAAGCAATCGGGAAATCGCTGTGTTTGAAATCAGAGACCCAGCACCCATCAATCCCGAGCGAAGAAGGAACAACAATGAGAAGGCATTGAGGGTAGGATCAAGAACCGATTCTTCTACCTCAGGAAACTGGGAATAAGATTGGATAAGGATACTGCTCATACCCAACGAAAATTTATTAGCGATAAATTTGATAGCGAAAACCTATCAAGTTTATCGCTTTTCTTATATGAAAGCCTCCTGGTCGTCATCGCTCATAGCAAGTCGGGTAATGCCATATCTGCCGCTAATCTGTACACCCTTTCCGGTCAGGACGATTTGGAGCAATCCCTTGCTTCCGATGAACTAATCAACGCTCCCAATACTGCCGGAAAACTATATCATCACCATCAGGGATTCACCCTGGTGCCGGGAATGGTTTTTAACCCGGCGCATAGTAGCCTCTACCTGGGCTTTTCTACCGAGGTGGACCTGGAAAAGGACGAAGTTACCTATACAGGCATTCAAAATAACAGCATTCAGGTCCTGGGTACCAGTTCAAAACTCCTGCTCCGGCAATTGGACAGCAAGCTACCCGAACTAGAACTAGCTCACGGGGCAGCCCATGTATTGGATTTTTTTCTGAGCCATACCAAAGATTTACTCGATCAGGAACTATTTATCCATGCAGCACCAAATAGCATCTACATCGCCGGATTTAAAGCAGGAGAATTAGTGGTATTCAACCGATTTGTCGTTTACGAAGAGCCAGCTTTCCTGCGCTACGTATTTGTCGTGCTTAAGCAACTCGCTTTTGACCAGGCTCACTGCCGAATCAATCTTTATGGAAACCTGGATTGGGTTCATACCTCACTGGAAAACCTGCGTAACTATTTTAAAAATATCCACCAACCAACCCCAGCACAACAGGTGAGTTATGAAAAGGGGGCAGAAAATTTTAAGAACACACAGCTTTTGGAAGCTTTTTGGCATCAACATTAGGCCTTATGAAAAAAACCGCCCTTTTCCCGGGCTCATTTGATCCCTTTACCAAAGGACACCATGATATCGTCATGAGAGGGTTAAATCTCTTTGATGAAATCATCATAGGGATCGGGCATAATACGACCAAAAAAAACCGGTATTTTGACATTGATTTAATGGTAAGCAAAATTGAATCGCTGTATACCGGAATTTCTGGTGTAAAAGTAGTAGTATACAATGAGCTGACCTCATCACTGGCCAAGGCCCATGATGCTCAATACCTACTAAGGGGACTTCGAAACACCACGGATTTTGAGTATGAGAATACCATCAGCCAAATGAACCGTTACCTGAATGAAGAATTAGAAACTGTCTTTTTAATCACCAGCCCGGAATTTGCTGCCATAAGCTCAACGATCATCCGGGAAGTCCACCGCTATGGAGGCAATGTTGATACGTTTCTTCCTTATAAAGTCTGATAAATACCCGGATGCAGCCTTAAAAACTGCTGATACAAATAGCGCATGGAAGGGTATGAATTAATCAAGGCCACCTTGGCTTCCTGGTGATTCATCCACTTGGTGTCTACAATTCCCTCGTCCAGTTGGGGTTTCATCTTCGAATCATCGACACATTCCATACTGTACCAATAGGTCTTTTTTAAAATGCTTTTTCTGTTTTGAGTGTAGGTATGCCAGGTTTTGCAAATGGGGCCGGTTAGCTTTACCTTCACATTACATTCCTCTTCCACTTCCCTGAGGGCGCAGGCTTTGGGAGATTCCTTTTTTTCAAATTTACCTTTCGGCAAATCCCATTTCCCCAATCGGTGTATAAAAAGTACTTTTTCCCCTTTGGTTACAATCCCCCCAGCCGCCTTAATAATCAAGAACCTACTTTTTATAAACGATTTCAACGCTTTCTTTTCCTTCGTCACCAGGGTGATGCTATCCAGATTCTTCAGCTTTCGATGCCGCATCAGATATAATAAGCGTACAATAATATCCCGGGAGGGGTCTATAATCAAGACATCATCATGAAAATCCGCCGTGGCTGGCAATTCGGAGGGGTTTTCATACACACATTCAAATGTTTTCTTTGGCAGGAATTCGGAAGCGGCTACCAAATCCAGGGGCTTATCATTGATGAAAATTTTCATAATCAACGCTTATTTTTTCAAAAATGCATTTTTTTTCAAGGCCTCACAACCGTGAGTATGCATTTATTGGTTAATTTTAACTTATGGAAATTTATGATAAAGGCACTGCCCCCCTTATTGCTAAAAAGCTTTTGGAGATAAAGGCCATTAAACTTTCTCCTAAGAAACCTTTTTCCTGGGCATCTGGATGGAAATCACCTATTTACTGCGACAACCGATTGTCGTTATCCTACCCGGAAGTTCGTACGCTTATTCAGGAAAAATTAACGAAAGCCATTCAGACTCATTTTTTGAATGTAGAAGTCGTTGCTGGTGTTGCCACTGCCGGTATTCCACAGGGTGTTTTGATAGCAGACAAACTAAACCTTCCCTTTGTTTACGTGCGTTCCAAACCAAAAGATCATGGCATGGAAAACATGATTGAAGGAAAAATTACTCCGGGGCAAAAAGTAGTCGTTGTGGAAGACCTGGTATCCACCGGAGGAAGTTCGCTAAAAGCGGTACAGGATCTGCGAAACGCAGGATTTGAGGTTTTGGGAATGGTGGCGATTTTTACCTACGGCTTCGATATAGCAGCCCAAAACTTTGCTAAAGAAAAGGTGAAATTGGTATGCCTTTCCGACTATGCCTCCATGTTGCCGCAGGCATTGGAACAAGGATATGTCTCCGCCGAAGATATGTCCGCCCTGGACAGCTGGCGAAATGAACCGGATACCTGGCCGAAAAAAAACTGATGATTACTCATTAACAGGGATAAATCTAAAGAAATCGTTGCCTATTTTTCAGCAATCAGGTGCGGCGGGAATGCTCCCTGGTGCTAAGGAAGCCTTCCCCAACGAACCGGTTGCCTACAATTGTTTTAGGCTGATTAAGCTCACTTTTTATTGGTCACTTTTTCCATTACCCCCATTCCAAAGAGGGCAAAGTCATATTTAACAGGGTCTTCCGGGTCAAATTTCCTCAAATTGCGTGTTAACTCCAGGGCTGTTTGCCAATCGGTTGCTTTCCTATGGATCAGCCCGAGGGAACGTCCTACCCTGTCTACATGGAGGTCACAGGGACAAACAAGCTGTGCGGGTGAAAGGCGGTTCCAAATGCCAAAATCCACTCCACGATCATCCTTTCTCACCATCCACCGTAAGAACATGTTTAATCGCTTGCAGGCGGCCTTTCGCTTTGGCGTGGCGACATGTTTCCGGGTTCGGTGGGGAGCGTGAGCGGCATCAAAGAATAATTCATGAAAGTTTCCTAAAAGTCGCTCCATAATATCCACTTCCCCGGTCCACCCCTGGATAAAGGCGGCTTCCAGACTTTCGTGCTCCCGGTAGTGCCTGGACAAAAAATCAATAAAATACAGGGTATCCAGGTCGTTAAACGTTCGGTGCTTGAATTTCAAAAATGGCTTTAGATCACTAAGTGTATGGTGACAGAGAAAGTCGTGGGGGCAATTATCCATCATCGCCATAAGCTCCAGGCTTTTATTGATGATGGTCTTTCGTTGTCCCCAAGCCAGTGTGGCGGCAAAAAAACCAGAAATTTCGATGTCTTGTTTTTTTGCAAACCGGTGGGGTACAGATATGGGATCGTCTTCTATAAAATCGGGGCGGTTATACAAGCTCACCTTTTCTTCCAGAAATCGTTTCAGCTCTTTCATCAGGTCAGTGCCACTTCCACCTCGCCACCCTGGGTTCCGTCAAACCATTTTAAGTAGACAATGTCATCCCGCTTATCAGAAAGGTGCCAATCAAAGCACTTGATATGAGCTAATTTAACCAATTTATCCGATTCCGGCTGATACAGGCAAATATCAAAATCAGGTATTTGAGCCATTTCTGTGGTGTTCCACTTTTCCAACAGCAGGCCCTCTTCCAATACAATCACTTTTTTTCCAAAAATAAAATCATCCATCACGGAAGGTATTCCATCTTTTCTCCTGAACTGATAGCACTCCGGCCCGAAAATAATCTGCTTAAAAAGCTTCCCTTCAATCAGGTCCGACTCGGGGGATAGCTGCTTCCATTCGGACTTATTTTCCATCTCGGGTGAGGAGGTGCTAAATCTGGCCAAAAGGGTAGATATAAATGAAAAAAAATAGGTCACTCCAATGAATAATATACCAAAGGTAGCCAAAACCGGATAGGTTAAAACAAAGATGGCATTCCAAATGAACTTGAAAAACCTATGAAAGAAATGTTCGATTGTGTTCATGCATTGCCAAAGACGGAAGCAAAATTAAAGTAAATAGGGCAAACAAACAAAAATACCCCCAAGGGTCATAAAATTGGCCACCAACTGGGTTCCGATCACACATTCTCGACTGATTTACCTACCTTTGCAGCCTGAAAACACCTTTGCCCCATGAGTTTGATTCAAGAGATTGCAAAAAGAAAAACCTTTGGTATCATCGCACACCCCGATGCAGGAAAAACCACCCTCACCGAAAAAATGCTGCTTTTTGGAGGAGCGATAAAAACGGCCGGTGCTGTTAAATCCAATAAAATCGATACGGCTACCAAATCCGATTGGATGGAAATTGAAAAACAGCGGGGAATATCAGTGGCAACCTCAGTGATGGGTTTTGAATACAAAGGACAAAAAATAAACTTATTAGATACACCCGGTCACCAGGACTTTGCGGAGGACACCTATCGGACCCTCACCGCAGTGGACTCCGTCATCATGGTCATTGACTGTGTCAAGGGGGTGGAGATACAGACGGAAAAATTAATGGAAGTCTGCCGGATGAGAAATACGCCGGTCATTTGTTTCATCAATAAGCTGGACCGGGAAGGACAAGACCCCTACGACCTGTTGGATGAGGTGGAGCAAAAATTAAACATCAAGGTGCGACCCCTTTCCTGGCCCATTTCCATGGGTAAATCTTTTAAGGGCGTTTACAATCTCTACGACAAGCAACTAAACCTATTCACCCCTAGCCAGCGAAAAGTAAGTGATGACCGAATCATCATAGAAGACCTTAGCGATACCCAGTTGGACGAAATAATTGGCAGTAACCTGGCGGAGCAATTGCGGGAAGACGTGGAATTAATTGAGGGAGTTTATCCTGATTTTGACCCCAAGGAATACCTGGAAGGCAAGGTTGCGCCCGTCTTTTTCGGCTCTGCGGTCAATAATTTCGGTGTACAGGAAATGCTGGATACCTTTATTAAAATCGCCCCCGGGCCCAAAAGCCGGATAACCGAGGAAAGAGAAGTAAAACCGGAAGAAGATCACTTTAGCGGGTTTATATTTAAAATCCATGCCAATATGGACCCCAAACACCGTAACCGAATCGCTTTTTTAAGAATTTGCTCGGGAAGGTTTGAACGTAACAAGCCCTATAACCACGTAAAGGGAACCAAAGCCCTGCGCTTTTCAAATGTGACTTCCTTTATGGCACAGGACAAGGAAATCATAGAGGAGGCATTTCCAGGGGATATTGTCGGGCTTTACGACACCGGCAACCTGAAAATAGGTGATTCCCTTACGGACGGCGAAGCATTACAATTTAAGGGAATTCCCAGCTTCTCACCGGAAATATTCCGGGAAGTGGTGAATAAAGATGCCATGAAAACCAAGCAATTGGACAAAGGTCTGCAACAGTTAATGGAGGAAGGTGTGGCACAATTGTTTACCTTTGAAATCGGTGCCCGAAAAGTAGTAGGTACCGTCGGTCAACTCCAGTTTGAAGTCATCCAGTTCAGGCTCAAAAACGAATACAATGCCACGGCGGATTTTGTACCCATGAATCTATACAAAGCCTGCTGGATCCATAGTAGCGATAAAAAGAAATTAGATGAATTTGTACGATCCAAACAACGGCATATTGCCCGGGATAAAGATGGGAAATTGGTATTTATGGCCGAAAGTAAGGCGTGGCTACAAATGGTTCAGGATAATTTTCCGGATATCGAATTTCATTACACTTCCGAATACTAACCAAACGGTCCACTATCATGAAAAAACCATTCAATGTAATTTTTGAGGACAATCACCTCCTGGTAGTCAATAAGTCCGCTGGTGTATTGGTACAGGGTGATAAAACCGGTGACAAGACGCTAACGGATTATTGCAAGGACTACATCGCTAAAAAATACAACAAGCCAGGCGCCGTCTTTCTACACCCCGTTCACCGTTTAGATCGACCTGTAAGTGGCATCGTGGTTTTTGCCCGTACCTCCAAGGCTCTTGAACGCATGACAGCCCTCTTCAGAAAAAGAGAAGTACATAAAGTATATTGGGCCGTAGTCAAAAGAAAGCCGTCCGAGGAAATGGCCAAACTGACTCATTGGCTGGTAAAGGACAGTGAAAAAAACCTGTCAAAGGCTTACGATAAGGAAGTACCTGATGCCAAGAAATCCGAACTAGGCTACAAAAGAATGGGTAAATTAAATGACCACTGGCTGGTAGAACTTCGCCCGCAAACCGGCCGTCCCCATCAGTTGCGTGTCCAATTGGCGGCCATAGGATGCCCCATAAGAGGAGATGTCAAGTATGGTTTTGCCAAACCAAATCCCGATGGAAGTATAAACCTACATGCCTTTCACCTGGTTTTTGTTCACCCCATAAAAAAAGAAAAACTATTTCTCAGAGCCGCGCTTCCGGAGGAGCCCTTTTGGGAACAGTTTTTGGAGTTTGAGCAGCTAAAGACCGGCGACCGCCATCTGGATCAGACTTTTAGTGGTTAATAAGGTGGCCCATTAAATAATTTCTTATGCTAAAGCGATTCATACTATGCATTTATTTTTCCCTGGTGGCAGTTACTGTTTTTTCACAGGATGAAGGGGTCTTTTGGAAGATATCCGGCAAGGACCTGGAAACCTCCTCTTACCTTTTTGGTACCATCCATCTAATGTGTGAAGACGATTTTCAAATCAGTCAGCAGGTAAGCAAGCGCCTAGGACTTGCGGAAGCCTTGGTCATGGAGGTGGATTTGGATGATCCTGCCCTTTACGGAAACATGATGGAAAACATGTACAATGAAGACGGTCAAAAGATCACGGATTTTCTGTCGGAAACCGAGTACGAGAAAATCCGAAATTTTCTTAAAGAAAGAACGGGAATGGACATGGACCGAATGCAACGCATGCGGCCTATGATATTGATGTCTTTGATTTACCCAAACTTGCTCGAATGCGAAACCATGGCATTTGAAAGCGAACTGATGAAGTTGGCCAACGCTGAAAACATTTCGGTACTCGGCCTGGAATCGGTGGAGGAGCAGTTGGCTTTTTTTGAGCAAATCCCATTAAAGGAACAGTACCGAAGTTTTTTTAATTACACAGAAAACCTGGAACAAGGAAAAGAAGAGTTTCGAAAACTTCTGTCTAGCTACCGGGAAGAGGACATAGCACAATTATTGGAATTGGTCACCGAAAGCCCTGAATATATGGATTACAAAGATGTCCTTGTCGATCAAAGAAATGAAAACTGGATCAAGACGATGGGCGCGATGATGCAAAAGGGAACGATGTTTTTTGCGGTGGGTGCCGGACATTTGGCCGGAGAAAAGGGACTGATCCGCTTGCTTAAAAAAGAAGGGTACTTTCTGGAGCGTGTTTACCTATAACGATCGATTAGCCATGCTTTACCGCTTAAAAAACGAATAAATCCCCCAAAGGCTAATTACTAACAAAAGACCAATTGCAGGATAGTGCCAGGAATAGGTACCGGAGGCCAGGGCCTGTTGGATGCTACTGGCAAGGGTTCCCGTAAAAAAGGCCAGAAAAGTTCTTGGCAGCATTCCCAATAAGCCGAACCAGACGACCCGCAAAAGCCCACTACCCAGCAAAGCAAAAATCAGGTTGGAAATGGCAAAGGGAACTACGGGGCTAATCCTGACAAAAAACACCAGTTTGCCCATTTGATCCTTTTTTCGTTCGATGATATCTTTTGCTTTTGGATAGGGTTTCAGTAAATGCTGCAGGCTATCTTTGTCTAAGGCTCTCCCCCCAAGATACCCCAAAACACTGGCCAGGCTGTAAGCCAGTACCAACAACAGAAACGCCTGCCAACCGAAAAGGAATCCGCTGAGTATCGCAAACAAGGTGGTGGGTATCAAGGCCAGCCCCATCAGGAGTGCGCCAGCGATTCCATACAAAAATGCGGTATCTGCTGCCCACAAAGACGGAATGACAAACTCCCCCCAATTCTCATACAGCCAATGTACGATCAGCATACTTCCCAGGGAAGGGACCGTAGCGGTCCATAAAAAAGCAAGCAACACCCAGGGGTTTCTACGATAGATAACGGTCAATTGCTTGAAAATAGTGGGTTTTTTATTCATCTTTGGGCAAAGCTAAAAATAATACCAACTTTAATTCAATTCATCTGGAGCTTATACACCTTCGGGACAGCAATAAGTGCCAGCAAATTGGAAAATCATTCGCTACTTATGAAATTTGGAACCAAAGCCATTCATGCAGGCATTGAGCCTGATCCCAGTACCGGGGCGATCATGACCCCAATCTTTCAGACATCCACCTACGTTCAAAAATCTCCGGGCGACCATCAGGGTTATGAGTATTCCAGAACCCAAAACCCGACACGAAAAGCATTGGAAAACAATCTGGCTGCACTGGAAAACGGCAAACATGGCCTGTGCTTTTCCTCAGGTATGTCAGCAATAGATGCTGTTCTTAAACTTCTCAAACCTGGAGACGAGGTCATCAGCACCAATGATCTGTATGGGGGAACCTACCGGATTTTTACAAAGATATTCTCCAACTACGGCATCCGCTTCCATTTTGTCAATATGGAAGACATGGAGCAGGTCAAACCCCTTATTAATAAAAACACCCGGCTGATCTGGGTCGAAACGCCCACCAATCCCATGATGAACATCATTGATATCAAGGGGTTGGCAGGGATCGCCAAAAATCACGGTATCCTATTTGGTGTTGACAATACCTTTGCCACTCCTTTCCTTCAAAACCCCCTTGATCTAGGTGCAGACCTGGTCATGCACTCGGTCACCAAGTACCTGGCAGGGCATTCGGATGTCATCATGGGGGCCCTTGTGATGAAAGATAGTCAATTAGCAGAAAAGCTGGCCTTCATTCAGAATTCCTGTGGAGGGGTACCTGGACCTCAGGATTGTTTTCTGGTCCTAAGAGGCATCAAGACCCTGCACCTGCGCATGGAACGGCACAGTCAAAATGGGAAAACCATTGCTGCCTACCTTAAAAATCACCCCAAAATAGACAATGTATACTGGCCGGGCTTTGAAGATCATCCCAATCATGCCACCGCCAAAAGACAGATGCGGGATTTTGGAGGCATGGTCTCCTTTACCTTGAAAAACAATCGGATAGCCGATGCCATCAAGGTGCTCGAAAGTTTTAACGTCTTTGTATTGGCGGAATCTCTGGGTGGAGTCGAGTCACTATGCGGGCACCCGGCCACCATGACTCATGCCAGCATTCCAAAAGAAGAGCGAGAAAAGGTGGGACTATCGGATTCGCTGATCCGATTAAGCGTGGGAATAGAAGATGCCGAAGATTTGAAAAATGACATCGCCCAGGCCCTGGACACCATCTAAGAAATTAATGGAGCATTTTGGTGAATAATTCGCGGCATCTTTCCGCTACGGATTGCGTGATTTCCTTATGGTCTTTTTGAACCTGAGTAAGTACCAACTGGTATTTTTTACTTACCTTTTCTTTCTGCCCCAGAAAACTCCCCAAATGCTGTAGCAGCAACTGATTTCTTTGCCAGCTTTCCAATTGCTGAGACAATTCGCTGATTTGTAGGTGTACTTTGTCGGTAAAAATGGTGTTTAACCCAATACTTAAACGAATTTTTTCCAGAGCTGTGACCCTTTTTAAACCGTTGAAAATTTCATAAATGGTTTGTGGGTCCAGCCTTGATTTGGTGTCAAAATAAAAAAAATCAACCTCTTCGTTGATAATTTGGGTGGTAGCGGTATTAATAGTCAGTACCGACAAGCCTTCTGAAAAATGCCTGACCTGATGGTAAAGGTCTTCCCAGTCCTTCAAGGTTATGGACAGTATGATTTCGTAAACCTGGGTGTATACCTCCTTTTTATTTTGGGCGATCTGTTTCTCATAATCCCCATAATCAGCCCTATTCTCTCCGAAATAAGTTTCAAATCCGTCCGCAATCAAACGGATATGGTGCACCTTGCGCAGGTTTTTATTTAAATACTTGAATGGCGTGAAGGCCCGGGCTACTTGTTGCTTATTCTCAAAATGAATCTTTTCTAAAACCTGCAAAAACAACTTGAAAAAGAATAGCTCCTCCTGTAAATCCAGTGCCTTCCTGGATTTAATCTTTTTTGACAATTCACCAAAAACCGACTTACCGGCATCAAAGTGCCTGTCGAAAACCTGCATAATGAATGGTAAGGTAGATTCCATCGTTATTCATGAATTTTAACAGCGGTTGCACCATAGCCAAAATTTGTTTTCTGGCTATCTTTAAAATATTTTATCCCTTTCATCTGGCTCAGGTAACGGTGAATTTCCTTTCGAAGCACCCC
Source organism: Cyclobacterium salsum (assembly GCF_010119245.1). GTDB lineage: Bacteria > Bacteroidota > Bacteroidia > Cytophagales > Cyclobacteriaceae > Cyclobacterium > Cyclobacterium salsum. The sequence continues at coordinate 34,472 of NZ_WNKG01000006.1, read as the reverse complement.
ATTCCCTATCCCGTGAATAAACGTAATTTCATCCATTCCGGAGGCGATGGCATCGTTCAGGTTTTTTTCAAAAACCGCCAACTGCAACTGTACCATTTCTCCATTACTCATCAAATCGTGATCCTTCGTGAGTTTTTCGATGTGAAGGTCAATGGATGCGGCCGGTCGGCTTACCTTCTTTGCCGGAAAAGTACTGGCATCGGTTGGATTCAGTTCTTCATTCAACTTTTTGACATCCAGTAGTTTTTCCTGTTCGTTCAATTTAAAAAAATAAGCCTCTTTTTCGATCAACGGTGCCTTTCCTTTGTGTTTAAAAAAGGCACTGGCTTTAAATTTCACTTTTCTTTCAATGGGTTTCGGGCTGGCCTCCACCTGTTTATTCAAGGGCACCATTAGGAATTTTAATGCAGGCCATTGTTCAAAATCCCGAATCATTTTTTCGGCTACCTTCGTGGAACTACCGGGCAGCAATACGCCCGCCGCTACATTTTTTGAAGCTTCACCTTGTAGCTCATCCACCGAAAAAAGGTATTCTTTTATTGTCGTGTTGATGAGCAGGACATCATGAACCTGATCATTATAGGGGACATAGGCCAGAAAAAACCCGCCTTTGTGAACGTTTTCTATTGGTTTGGGCCTGTTTTCTCCAGTATAAATAGCGCCGGATGAGGAAGGTGTGTCAAAATATTCTTTTTCTGCTTTGTCAATGACGACCACTTCCGATTTCATGGCTGGAATCCGAAAACCATCTTCGATTTCAATTTCCACCTGCCCACCGGAAGAAAGCCTGGTAATGACACCCTCTTCTTTTCCGTGAAGCAATCTGACCCTATCCCCTATATTCATAGCCTAAAATTACCAAATAGAAAGGGGAAAAGCACCATTATTTCGCAATCCCTACCAAAAATCAGTCAGCGCGCAGGGAAAGTGTCCGCAGGCATTATAAAATAACAAAATGGTTTTTTCAAATAACGATATTTACAACGTGATTCAGCTTGGAGACGGCGGGCATTCCGAGCCGTTCGCTTCCAACCTACTCATAACCTTTTCAAAATAGCAAACTTTCAATTTACTCTAAACCGCCCGCTGTATCCAAGGTGATGTTGTGGCATCGATTTTTTCACCTGGTTGAAGGATTTATTCTTAATTGACCACCAACAGCTTTTAATACTTTCATTATTGTTTCAAATTGGGGCTTTGATCCTGTTGATAAGGCTTTATACAAACTTGGCCTACTCATCCCTGTTTCTTCCGCTATTTTGGACATCCCAATTGCTTTTGCAATGTGCCCAAGCGCAACAACTACATCATCATTATCCCCTTCCTCCAAAACTGAATTCAAATATTCAGCAATCATTTCTTTGCTATCCAAATAATCTGCAATATCAAATTTTGACGTTTCCATTTTTTTATTTTTTTATCCTTTTCGAAATCTCCTTTGCTTTTTCAATATCCTTTTGTTGGGTTGATTTTTCTCCACCTACAAGTAGAATAATGATTTTCCCTTCTCTTTCCTTAAAATAGATTCTATATCCCTTAGCATAGTCTATCCTCAATTCATGAACACCTTCACCAATGGGTTTACAGTCCCCGAAATGTTCGTCAATTTCAAGTTTTTGGATCCTGAACAAAATTTTCGCTTTTGCTCTTAAATCCTTCAATTTTCTCAACCATTTGTCAAATTCAACAGTCTTTTCAATAAAATACATCTACCTACTCGTCTTCATTTGGATACAAAAATACATGTTTTTTCTAGATTTAAAAAGTTACTCCGTATATACTTGGGGTCTTTAAAAATGTGCCACAACTACTGGCTAACCGCAACCCTTGCGGTTATTTCGCTCTTGGCAAGGTAAGTAAGATCTCCTAAAAATAAGAAAAATGCAAGTATCACCGACTAGGTTTTTCATTTCTATTCAGCTTATCTGACGGTAATCGCGGCGCAGGGGGGTAATTCCAAGGGCCTTGCTCCAATTCCAGCCCTAAAACGGCTGAAATTAGCGCCTGATATTACCTATCCAGTCCCTTTTTCTGTGATGGATCTATTCGTAATCCCCGTCCTAAACGCATTATAGGCAATATTTCCGTTGATCCGCTGATAAAAACCCGGGTCGGTATTTTCGCTTTTTTCCACAAAAAATTTTCTACCGCTATTCCGTGCTATTACACGTGTAGCAAGGGCTATACCTATTGAAAATGTAGCTAGTAAACGATTCTTGCCGGAAAGCTGAAAATGACATCCTTCCTCTTTACCGATCCACTGACTACTCCATGGCATGGTGCTCCATTTCGGAATTCAATTCTGCTCCCAGGAGAATGATAAATGTGCTGATAAAAAGCCACAGCATCAGAAAAACAACCGCCGACAGAGAGCCATAGATTTCACCTAAATTCCAGAAATGGCGGATGTAAAATGAAAATGCCCAGGAAGCCAAAAGCCACAAAAGGGTGGCTAAAACGGCACCGGGAATGACCCGATGGAACTTCGGCCGCTTTCTTCCCGGTCCAAACCGATAAATCAGGCCAATACTCCCCACCAGAATAAGCCCCATGATCAACCATCGAAGCCAACTGATAAGGCGTTCCATATTATCGGGTAAACCTATTTGTTCTATGATGGAAGGAAAGGCCACAATCAAGGCAGCACTTAGAATGATTAGAATAATAGCCCCAAAGGTAAATAGTAACGTAAGCCCATTGTGTTTTAGGATCCCCCTGTGACTTTTGGTCTCATAGGCAATGTTTATTCCCCTAAACAATGATTTGGTCCCTATATTGGCAATCCAGATGCCCAGCAGAATGGCGAAAACGGTACCCCAGCCCAGGGATTCTCCCGTGGATTTGATAAACTGATCCACCCGGTATTGGAGGATTTCATGGGTCTGCTCTGGCAGCATGGAACTGATTTTGGATACCTGTTCCTCGATTTCCTGAGGATCCATGACGAAACCGTAAATGGAAATCAGGGCCATAATGGCAGGGAAAATGGCCAAAAAACCAAAAAATCCCACACCGGCCGAAACAATTATCACATTGTTTTCACCAATCTGGTCTTTTACTTTTAGCAATATGGCCTTCCATTCGGAGAAGGATAGTTCGAAAATGGATTGAACCTTTTTGTCCATCATTTCTTTGGGCATGTGATTTGGAGTTCAATAGCTTTAAAGAAGCCCCGATCTGGAGATGGAGCTGCCTCTGACAAAATCTTTTTCCAATATACCGTAATTTACTGTGAATCGAACCAAGGTACCCCCCACTTCGCAAGTGGGGGGAGGGACTTCAAAGTGACAAGCTCGAGGTTCGGAACTCGAACGTTGCGGTTCGGAAGTCCCCCATTGATGTTCAGAACGGTGCATTTTGACCCAAAAATCTAAATTTTCCGGTTAAAATATAAAAAACCTGACAGGTTGACCGAAGCTTTTCGAATTTTCTGCTGGAAGAGGGTACTTCGGAACCCGGCCTGTCCCGTTCCGAACCGCAAGCTTGCGGTTCGGAAGTGGGTCATGGCAGTTAAAAGTTGGAACGGTATGCCATTTTGGCGGCTGATCCGGGTAAAAAGGTGCCTTTTTGCAGTTAAAAAGCGGATCGTTTCAGTTCTGAACTGCAGTATTGAAGTACGAAATCACCTCTTTGAGGCAGGAATCGAAAAATGGAGGCTTTAATTGGGGACAGACAAAAATACGGAACCTTTTCTGTCTGTAAAAATGTACCAGTTCAAGTTCACCCCGCCTGACGCAAAACCCGTCTTATGCCCTGTGTTTTACTTCACTCGCTCTTTTGACTTTCTGGTTATTGGCTTTCTTTGCTTATTGGCTTTTTGTTTAGCAAAGTATTCTTTTAATTCACGCTCTTCTCGCTCGGTAAGTGCTTCACCACCAATAAAGTCAACATCGAGTTCTTTATTGGATTTGCTCATATTCATCATGGAAATATCTGTTTATAAGTTTTAAACAAACACCATCTCCCGCCTCACCAAATATCCATCACAATACGATATTCACAATCTTGCCGGGGACCACGATGACTTTTTTAGGTGTTTTTCCGGCTATCCATTTTTGCAGGTCCTCGTGCTGCAGGGCTGCTGCTTCGATTTCGGGCCTGGAAAGGCTTAGTGAGAGCTTGATCTTTGCCCGCATTTTGCCATTGATGGAAACAGGGTATTCATGACTGTCCTCGGTAAGGTATTGCTCTTCCGCCTCTGGGTAACGCTCATGTATGATGGATTGGGCATGGCCCAGCTTCTCCCAAAGCGCTTCCGCTATATGGGGAGCATAGGGGGAAAGGATGACCAATAAAGGCTCCAAAACTTCCCTTTGCTTGCACTTGAGTGCAGACAGCTCATTGACACAGATCATAAAGGAAGAAACCGATGTATTGAAGGCATGACGTTCCACATCTTCCTCCACTTTTTGGATGGTCTTGTGAAGGGCTTTCAAAGCCTCTTTGGAGGCCTTCTCCTCACTCACCTGCCAATTTCCGTTCTGATCGTGGAAAAGCCGCCACAATTTCTTCAAAAATTTAAATACCCCATCTATCCCATTGGTATTCCAGGGCTTAAACTGTTCCAAGGGGCCCAAAAACATTTCGTACAGGCGCAGGGTATCTGCCCCATAGCTCTCGATCACATCATCTGGATTGACCACATTGTATTTGGATTTGGACATTTTTTCCACCTCAGCACCGCAGTGGTACTTGCCTTCTTCCAGAATAAATTCCGCATCAGCCAGGTCCGGACGCCAGCGTATAAATGCCTCTAAATCTAATTGGTCGTTATGTACTATATTGACATCCACATGCATGGGAATCACTTCGTGATCGCCGATCAATCCATGGCTGATAAAGGTATTGCTGCCTTTTTTCCGGTACACAAAATTTGACCTGCCCTGAATCATGCCCTGGTTGATCATTTTCTGGAATGGCTCGGCTATGGGCACAAGGCCCCTGTCATAGAGAAACTTGGTCCAGAACCTGGAATACAACAAATGCCCGGTAGCATGCTCTGCGCCACCAATATACAGGTCCACTGCTCCCCAATAATCTGCCGCTTCCTTACTGACGAAGGTTTCTTTATTGGCAGAATCCATGTACCGGAAAAAATACCAGCTGGATCCAGCCCAGCCTGGCATGGTACTCATTTCCAATGGAAACGTTCCTTCAGGAGTAGTATAGGTCCAGTTCTTTGCCCTTCCCAGGGGAGGTGCCCCATCTTCTGTGGGCAGGTATTTATCCACTTCCGGCAAGCGAAGCGGCAATTCTTTTTCATCTACCAGATAGGGAAGCCCTTCCTTGAAATAAACGGGTAGCGGTTCTCCCCAATAACGCTGCCGGGTAAAGATGGCATCCCTCATTTTATACTGGATTTTACCTTTACCAATTCCTTTTTCTTCCAGAAAGGCAATGGCTTTATCCATGGCTTCTTGCATCTCCATACCAGAAATAAATCCGGAGTTCATGATCGTTCCGCCCTTGCCTGGAAAGGAACCGTTCTCCATGCTCCCCTCTATCACCTGGCGGATTTCCAGATTAAAGTGTCGGGCAAAATTAAAATCGCGCTCGTCATGAGCCGGCACGGCCATCACGGCTCCCGTTCCATAGCCCGCGAGGACATAGTCCGCAATCCAGATAGGGATCCGTTCTCCATTAAATGGGTTGGTGGCATAACTTCCGGTAAAAGCACCTGAAATGGTTTTTACGTCCGTCATCCGGTCTCGTTCCGACCTGTTTTTTGCCTGGGAAACGTAGGCTTGGGCCTCTTCTTTTTGATCCTCCGTGATCAATTGACTTACCAACTCGTGCTCAGGAGCCAATGCCAGGTAGGTGACCCCATAAATGGTATCAATTCGGGTGGTAAAAACCTTGATGGTTTCTTCCAATCCTTCTACCGTAAAAGTCATTTCCGCTCCAACGGATCTGCCAATCCAATTTCGTTGCATTTCCTTGACCGGATCGGGCCAGTCCAGCGCATCCAGCCCTTTTAGTAAACGCTCGGCGTATGCGGTAATTCGCATGCTCCACTGCATCATTCGCTTTCGCTCTACCGGATGGCCTCCCCGCTCTGAATAGCCATCTTTCACCTCGTCGTTTGACAAGACTGTCCCCAAGGCTGCACACCAATTTACCGTGGTCTCTGCCAAAAAGGTGAGCCGGTATTGTAACAGTATCTTCTGGCGCTCTGATTCTGAAAAATGCTGCCAATCTGCTTCGCTAAAGTCAGTAGCATCTTCATCACAGACTGCCCTGACAGTACGGTTGCCTTCTTTCTCAAAAATGGACACCAAATGGCTTATGGGTAGGGCCTTATCCTCATCCAAATCGTAATAGCTTTCAAAAAGCTGCATGAATATCCATTGGGTCCACCGGTAATAATCCGGATCGGAAGTTTGCACTTCCTTTTCCCAATCAAATGCAAAACCGATATTTTTGAGTTGCTCTGTATAACGTTTTATATTTTCTCCGGTCGTAATAGCAGGGTGCTGGCCTGTCTGTATGGCATACTGCTCGGCTGGCAGCCCAAAAGAATCATAGCCCATCGGGTGCAAGACGTTGAATCCCTTCAACCGTTTATATCGCGTTACTATGTCGGAGGCGATGTATCCCAGGGGATGTCCTACGTGGAGGCCTGCTCCGGAGGGATAAGGAAACATGTCCAGGGAATAAAATTTGGGTTTTCCAGGATCCGGTTTTGCATTAAAAAGCTTATCTTTCTCCCAACGATCCTGCCACTTTTTTTCTATGGCGCGAAAATTATACTCAGACATGTGCTGTTTTGGTCAGTTTTTTGGTTATTTCAAAGTCAAAATTATAAAAAATATCCGTATTCATTTTGAATATAGCAGGAGATCTGTGAAAATAGTACCATCAATGGTAGTTAAACCGAAAGAATCTTACCAGAACCTAAATCCTCTACCCCGATTTCTAAAAATCCAATTGTCCCAAATGTCCTGAGAAAAGTAAATTTCGGCTCCGAAATTTAAGGTAAAATACCCGTCGTACCGTGCTTCAGGTTCATTGAGTCTGGGATCTCCGCTTCCTCTTCTGGGGGCTCCCCTGCTATTTCGTATCATTTCCACATTGGGTTCGCCATTCGGAAGCAGGTATCGCTCCTGTCTGACAGATAACCGAAGCCGATCTGGATTTTCTCCGGAAATATAATCCGCTATCAGGTCTTCGTGATATCCTGATATGTTGAAAGTACTGATGTCATCCAGGTAATCGGAGAGGGTAAAACGATAGTTACCCTCCATAAAAAAATCCATGTACACATTAACCTTGTATTTTAGTCCCAGGCCCATAGGAAAAACCACGACGATGTCCGAATACAATTCATTTTCGGTTCGCAAGGGCCTTAAATCTACCCATTGATCCCTGAATTGGGTTTTTGGCTGATTGGTGGTAGCCCCTACCCCAAAAAACACATAAGGATTTAGAAATTCTCGGGTAATGTTGTACACCTTTACCGGTTTGTAATAGTACTCTACCAGAAACGCGGCTTCCCAGTTTCTACTTCTGAAATGCAAATCTCTGGGAATCCTGCCGCTCCTGGGATCTGCCTTAACGTCCTGCCCTGAAATTTCAATAAAGGTGATGTCGGTTCTGGCCTTTAAGTTCGTTCCGAAGGTATACCGCGCACTAAAAGCAGCATTGTAATCCGGCTGTATACCTTCATAGTATTGCCAAAGGGCGTATAAGTCACCAAAATACTGGGAAGGTCCTGCCTGCAACGAAAAAGACCAGGGCTCTTCGAATCGAAATCGATACATGCTTTGCGAAAGCAGTTCTTTGGAAGACACAATTAAAAATAAGGCTAAAAAAAATACGGTTCTTATCATATCATAAAACTACTACACCAGATTCCAACCCGAATAATCCGTTGATATTTAACGGCCTAAAGATAAATGAAAAGGGCATAATAAAAAAAATTAGGAAGAGGTAAATTTTTCAAGACCGGAGCGGATATGCAGGTCTCGCTGGGGAAAGGGGATTTCTACCTGTTCCTCCCGAAATTTTGCGAAAATGGCATAGTAGAGTTGGCTTTTCAGAACCCTGGGTTTATTAATGTATTCCGAAGTCCAGATCCTGAGGTTGAAATCGATACTGCTATCATTATATTGTTCGAAGAGTACATCAGGCTCCGGATATTTTAGCACGCCCGTGTTATTTCTCACAACTTCCATCAGGATTCGCTTGATTTTTTTGGGATCCTCTTTGTAAGAAACCCCTACCGGTATGTTGAATCTGATGTTTCGGTCGTTATGAGACCAGTTAATCACCGGATTGTCGATAAACTGGCTATTGGGTAAAATGATAGAAATGTTATCATTGGTAAGCACCATGGTGGATCGGGCAGAAATTTTGATCACATCTCCGTTTACATCATCTACCTCTATCCGGTCACCTACTTTGATGGGCCTTTCGACGAGAATTATCAAGCCACTGATAAAGTTGTTAGTGATATTTTGCAGTCCAAAGCCAATCCCTACACCAATGGCTCCGGCGAGTATTCCCAACGCACTCAGATCTACATTGCTATTTTGAAGGATCGTTACCAGGCCAAAGATAATAACCAGGTATTTGAAAATGGTAGCAATGGACTGCCGGATCCCCAAGTCTAGGTTATACCGCGCTAATATCTTATTAGCCAGAAATTTTCTGGCTATTTCGGAAAGAACAAACAAAAGAATGATGGAAAGGGTCAGCCCCAAAAATAACCCAATGGTCAGTTTGGTCTCCCCGAGCATTAGTAATTTTAGGTTTAAAAACTCATTGAACTTTTCCAAAAAGGCTCCAAAATCGCCATTTTCTATATCTTCTATTATCTCATCCATATATAAAGAAATTAATTCGTTAGCCAATCAACTCCTACCTGCTGAAATGGTTGTCAGACCAACTCGTACCATTTTCAAAGTCTTTATCCGGGAAAAAGCATTCCTGGAATTTTATCCGCGTAAATTAGCCTTTTTGTTGAAAAAAGAAGGATAAATTCGCGGTGTAAATACAGCTTTGGCAGTCAATTTAGGTAAATTTGTGCTTAATTTTACGATATGAGTAAGCAAAAAGAAGAACTCGAACACCGACTAAAACTCCGAAACATCAAACTTTCCGATTTTGATGATATTCGTAAAATCATGGTTTCAGCCTATAAAACCCAGGGAATGACCTGGACAAAGGAGGAGTTCGAGAATCAGTTAAATGCCTTTCCAGAGGGTCAGATTTGCCTGGAAGACAATGATAAGGTCGTCGCCGTTGCTTTAAGCCTTATCGTGGATTACTCCAAATACGGAGATAATCATAATTATGACCAGATTACCGGTTACGGGAAATTTGACACCCATGATGAAGATGGAGATACCTTATATGGTACGGATGTATTTGTAGACAAAGAGTACCGTGGCCTTCGTCTGGGTAGAAGACTTTATGATGCCCGTAAAGAACTTTGTGAAAACCTTAATCTCCGATCCATCATTGCAGGAGGCAGAATACCCGGGTACAGCAAATATGCCGACCAGATGTCGCCCCGGAAATACATTGAATTGGTAAAAAATAAGGAAATTTTTGATCCGGTTCTTTCCTTTCAGCTGGCAAACGAATTTCACGTCCGCAAGGTGATCACTAAATACCTACCGGAAGATACCGACTCCAGGGCCTATGCCACCCTCCTGGAATGGATAAATATCTATTACGAAAAGGACGAAAAACTTATTGGTAATAAAAAAACCATCGTCCGGCTGGGGCTGGTACAATGGAAAATGAGGCGGTTTAATGACGTAGACGACCTCATGCAGCAGGTAGAATTTTTCGTAGATACGGTTTCCGATTACAAATCTGACTTCTGCCTCTTTCCTGAGTTTTTTAATGCCCCGCTATTAGCTGAATTTAATAAAATGGATGCTTCGGAAGCCATTCGAAACCTGGCTGATTATACGGAGGAGATTGTCAACCGCATGCGAGACCTGGCACTTTCCTATAATGTGAATATCATCGCAGGTAGCATGCCGGAATACGATAACAAAAAACTTCGGAACGTCAGTTACCTTTGCCGAAGAGATGGCACCATGGACAAGCAATACAAGCTGCACATCACTCCGGATGAACAGTCCTATTGGGGCCTCCAGGGTGGAAACGGGATCAAAGTCTTCGATACCGATGCGGGAAAAGTTGGAATCCTAATCTGCTACGACATTGAATTTCCTGAGCTAAGTCGGATTTTGGCTGAAAAGGAGATGGATATCCTGTTTGTTCCTTTTTGGACAGATACAAAAAATGCCTACCTTAGAGTAAGCACCTGTGCCAAATCGAGGGCCATCGAAAACGAATGCTATGTGGCCATTACGGGTTCGGTTGGTAACCTACCAAGGGTAGAAAATATGGATATCCAGCATTCGCAAGCGGCCATCTATTCGCCTTCTGACTTCTCCTTCCCTCACGATGCTATTATTGCGGAGGCATCGCTAAATACGGAAACCACCATTGTAGCGGACGTTGACCTGGATTTATTGACCAAACTCCGCAAAGCAGGCAGTGTGAGGAATCTGGCCCAACGAAGATTAGATCTTTATTCCATCCAATGGAAAAACAAAAGGTGATGGACTATTATCAGCATGTAAGCAGAGATACCTTGAATCGGGCAAAAAAAATCAAACTACTACTTACCGATTTGGACGGGGTTCTCACAGATGGGGGAATTCTTTTAGATGACCTGGGTATGGAGTACAAAAAATTTCAAGTAAAAGACGGACAAATTATTCGCTACCTACAGGAAACCGGCATAAAAGTCGGTGTCCTTTCCGGCAGGGAAGTAGCGGTCTCCAAAAAGCGTTGTGATCAAATGAAGGTGGATTTTCACTTGCATGGCGTAAGGGACAAGTGGGGCACGGTGGCGGAAATTTTAACAAAAACCAATACTTCCACTGCGGAGGTGGCCTACATAGGAGACGATCTGATCGACCTGGAGTTATTGCAAAAAGTGGGCTTATCAGCCGCACCGGCAGATGCCATGAACTACATATGCGATCAGGTCCATTATGTCACCTCGAAACCCGGAGGCAGGGGATCCTTTCGGGAATTGGCAGACCTGATCCTGTTTGCCCAGGGCAACCTGCACGAAATTATTTCCTCCATTTCCCAGCCTGACTCAGGCCATTAACCCAAGCACTAGCTATGAAAAGAAGTTCTTACACCATGACCATTCGGAATCAACTGATTTTAGGGGGAGATAAGCCGGTGTTGTTTTCCGGTCCCTGTGCGGTGGAAAGCCTGGACATTTGTCTGGAAATCGGAAGCAAGGTGAAAGCGTATGCCCAAAGTCATGGATTTGAATACGTTTTCAAGGCCTCCTTTGATAAGGCCAACCGAACTTCCGGTAATTCCTTTCGGGGCATTGGCTTTGATCAGTCCCTGAAGGTACTCGAAGAAGTAGGGAAGCAACTGGAAGTCCCCTTACTTACGGATGTACACGAAAGCTACCAGATAGAATCTGTGGCTTCTATCGTAGATGTCATCCAAATCCCAGCGTTTTTGTGCCGGCAAACCGATCTCTTACTGGCCGCTGGAAATTCCGGAAAAGCAGTCAAAATAAAAAGGGGGCAATTCATGGCCCCGGAAGACATGCAGTTCGCCGTGGATAAAATTCGCTCCACGGGCAATCAGAACGTATGCCTGACAGAGAGGGGTTTTGCCTTAGGCTACCATAATTTGGTGGTGGACATGCGTGCGCTACCGATAATGAGGCAGTATGCACCGGTGGTGTTCGATGTGACCCACAGTGTGCAGCAACCCGGAGCCAACCTGGGAAGCAGTGGCGGACAGCGGCAAATGGCTCCCTACCTGGCTCGTGCAGCCGGAGCTGCGGGGGTAGATGGTTTTTTTATAGAAACCCACCCCGAACCTTCCAAGGCGCTTAGTGATGGCCCTAACATGGTTCCGCTTTCCCAAATGGAAGCATTTCTCGCTATGATCAGGGAGGCCTGGGAGATGGGGGACCGATATAAAGATTTTTCACTGATATGAGTACAGTTATCGGTTTCCGGATACTCCTTCTTCTCCTGCTATCAACCCTGTCAGAAGTGACCTTTTTCCCGATAAAGGCTTTTTCAAACGATGCCCCTATTGCGTTGGAAATCAGATCCCTGCTGGAAGGAAACGAAACCCAGCTAAGCGTTGCGAACAACCCAACCCCTATCCATTCCAGGTCTACTCTGCTCACCTTCTACTCCGAGAGAGCCTTTCTTCCCGGATGGTCGGGTGCACAACAACCCACCTGTAAGGCTAGGGAACTTCTGTATTTAATCCGCCAGGCGAGGTTCGATGGGTTGGTGCCTGAGGATTATCACCTTGAAGCTGTCAACGCCCTTTTTGATAAAGACATGGCAGGAACATCCCTCTCGGAAAGAGAACTTGCCCTGTTGGATATTCTTCTTAGCGACGCATTTGTTTTGTATTCCCATCATCTTTTTAAAGGAAAAGTCCACCCCGAGCACCTCAGGGGAACTTGGGATATCCGAAGCAAGGAAAACGAACCCGGTATTTTGGGGAAATTGAACCTTGCGTTGGCAGGCGACAATGTTCGGGACGTGCTTCAAAGTCTGAGACCCCGATTTCCCGTATACGAAAGAATGCGGCTATCGATGAAGAAATACCAACGAATGGCAAATGCCTACGAAGGGAAAAACTGGATGCCATTAGCTACAGAAGAGCCGGTGAAAATCAACCAACGACACGGACAGATTCCCATCATTCGGGAGAAATTAGTTTTTTGGAAGGATATGGTAGGTCTCCCCCTCCCGGAGGAGGAATTGCATGTATACGATAGCGTCACAGCAGAAGGCGTGAAAAATTTCCAATTGAGAAATGGGCTTCAGCCAGATGGGGTACTTGGCCGGGCTACCCTCGAAGCCCTTAACCAGAGTCCGCAACAATTAATGGATAAGGTAGCGGTGAATTTGGAGCGCATAAGGTGGCTGCCGGATACCACGCTACAGAAATTTATTCTGGTAAACATTGCCAACTATTCCATGGATCTAATCCGCAATCGGGACACCCTGCTTCATTCCAATGTAATTGTCGGTAAATCCTACCGGAAAACACCCGTGTTTAATGCAGACATGAGCTACCTGGTTTTTAGTCCTACCTGGACCATTCCCCCCACTATCCTAAAAAATGACGTGCTACCTGCTATCCGGAAAAACGTCAATTACCTGGCCCAAAAAAATATGCGGGTGATCGATCCGTCAGGACAGGAAATCAACCCTACCACCGTGGATTGGCAGCAAATGACCGGAGCCAATTTCCCCTACCTGATCCGGCAGAATCCCGGCCCCCAAAATTCCCTGGGATTGGTCAAATTCATGTTCCCCAATTCCTACAGTGTTTACATTCACGATACCCCTTCCAGGGAATTGTTTTACAGAGAAGACCGGGCACTGAGTTCCGGCTGCATCCGCATAGAGAAGCCTTTTGAATTGGCCCAGTTATTATTGAAAGACCAGCCTCTTTGGTCGGATGAACGAATCCGGAGTGCTATGCAGCAAAATACAGAACAAATCGTCAGACTAAATCAAAAGATTCCTGTTATCATCCTTTACCTAACCTTTTGGACCGATTCCAACCATAATGAAAATATTCGAAAGGATATTTATGATCGTGACAGTGAACTTTTAAAATTGCTGCAGACCCCTGTCGCTTTCAGCGTTGTGGGAGAGGAAAATTGACTTCTCCTTATATGATTCCTGGCTGGCATGAATGTAAAGACAGCTTTTGTCCCGAATCAGGTCGATCACCTCTTCGTGATTTTCCTTTGGAAGTGCCGGACAGCCCAGGCTTCTGCCTAACCTTCCGTGCCTCTTAACAAACGTTTCCGTTGCATAGTCAGCCGAATGGATTACGATAGCCCTGGTTCGGGCCTGATCATTGATTCCCTCTTCCAATCCATCCAGACGTAATGAAGCCCCGTGCTTGCCCACATACCTTTCTCCTGTGAGGTAAAAGCCCAGACTACTCATAAAACTCTCCGATTTATTGGAGAATTTTCTGGCTAGTAACTCCCCGGAATTCCTACCGTGTGCAACCAGCGATTCATGAGTCAGGCTTTTAGTATTCATGTCGATGATCCATAATCTCCGTTCGGTAGAAGGCAAATCAAAATCGATAATGGTAAGGGGTTTGCCCTCAGGTAATATCCCTTTTTCGATCAGAATGCGGTAGCCCTGAACCGCTACCTTCAAAACCTCTTTCCGTAATGCCGGAGCTTGTTTTCTTACATTTGTCCAAATGCTTTCTGCCAATTCAGGGGGGCTGTTGGGTTCAGGAGCCATTAATTGCGTGGAAGCCTTTAAATCCGACACCGACACGTTTGCATCGCCAGAAGAAAACACTGAGCTGGCGAAAAAAAGAAGAATGATTACAAGTTGTTGCATGGATTAAATTTTAGTTTCATGCCGGATCAGGATGAAAGGATCCGCCGCCAAAGGTAACTTAATAACACCATTTGATTTAGGTTAAGTTTCACTCCCCTAATTTATTTTGATGCTTTTCTTTCGGTTAATATTTTTTTTATTTTGAACCCAACAGGCTTATTTTCTTGTTGTTTGGCTTGAAAAATGCTTAACATCAAACGATTTGTTGTCCTTTTTCCTTTGAGAAGCCAGCAACTCCAAAGATAAACGTGGAGTTTTTGTTGAGTTTTTTGAATTAAATAATAAACAAAGAAAGGGAAATCCCTGTTAGTGAATCTATGAAATTAGCCATCTACCGAAAAGAACATTTCAATGCGGCCCATCGGCTCCATAATCCTGCCTGGACAGCAGAAAAGAACAAACAGATTTTCGGAAAATGCAATAATCCGAACTATCATGGTCATAATTATGACTTAATTGTGAAGTTGGAAGGACCAATTGACCCGGAGACGGGGTATGTATATGATATGAAACGATTGAAAGACGTTATCCGGGAACATATAACTGATAAATTCGATCACAAAAACCTAAATTTAGACACAGATGAATTTAAAGCACTTAACCCAACTGCAGAAAACATTGCTGTGGTTATTTGGAATATTTTGAGGGAAAAAATAGAAAAGAAATACGACTTAACAGTTCGATTATATGAAACAGAAAGAAACTTTGTTGAATTCAGCGGGAATTGATCTTAATCAGACCATTGAAGAATTGGGAGATGAACACCTTTCATCTTCTCACGATACACCATTAAGAGAGGATGCATTCGAAATGGATGATGATCTCAAAATGGAATTAATAGAAAAACATTTTAAAGAAATCATGCATGTTCTCGGCTTGGACCTCTCAGATGACAGTCTGAAAGGCACCCCAAAACGAGTGGCAAAGATGTTTATAAAAGAAGTTTTTAGCGGCCTTGACCCAAAAAACAAGCCTGAAGCGAAGCTTTTTGAAAATAAATTTCGCTACAATGAAATGTTGGTTGAAAAAGACATCACCTTCTATTCTCATTGCGAGCATCATTTTGTTCCGATTTATGGCAAGGCACATGTGGCCTATATTTCTAATGGCCATGTGATTGGTTTATCCAAAATAAATCGCATTGTCCAATATTTTGCCAAAAGGCCCCAGGTCCAGGAACGATTAACGGTACAAATTGGAAACGAACTGAAAGCTGCCTTAAACACGGAGGATGTAGCGGTAATATTGGATGCCGATCACATGTGCGTATCCAGTAGAGGCGTTCGAGATACGAGTAGTAGCACGGTAACGTCCTTTTACAGCGGTCGATTCGAGAACGAAGACCAGAAGCGAAACGAATTTCTCAAATACCTGGAATTGCCCAGGTAATCTTACCGAGAAATCCGTTTATTGCGGTTACCATCTTGATTCTAAATAATTACTCCGTCGATTAAATATCGGGGGAGTTTTTTTTGAAATGGATGAATCCTCTTTTTCGCTACTTTTAATAAAACAATTTGAAGGTTTATTCATTATTATTTACGTAGCAACTACATATTATGAAAAATAGTAACATAGTAATAATCGGAGGAAATAGTGGAATCGGAGAGAAAGTTAACGCATTGCTTCAAGCTGAAGGAGCCAATGTGTTTTCTTATTCCCGATCTCAGGAAGGTGAAAACAAATTGGATGTGACGGAAGACTTTGAAGAAATTGCGGGTGTGCCTGAAAAAATTCACGGAGTGGTATATTGTCCAGGAACCATTCAATTGAAACCCTTTCACCGCTTCAACCTGGCCGATTTCAGGAATGATCTAGAAATAAATTACCTGGGGGCGATAAAGGTCTTGCAGGCCCTTCAGCGACCACTAAAAAAATCAGGTGCCGCATCCGTGGTGCTGCTTAGTACTGTGGCCGTTCAGACGGGTTTGGGTTTTCACGCATCCATCGCAGGGGCGAAAGGAGCGGTGGAAGGACTGGGGCGTTCTCTTGCTTCCGAATGGGCGGCGGCAGGCATTCGGGTAAATATCGTGGCCCCTTCGCTTACGGACACTCCCCTTGCAGAAGCGTTACTTTCCAGCCCTGAAAAAAAAGAAGCTGCTGGAAAAAGGCATCCTTTGGGACGGTTTGGCAGGGTGGAAGATATGGCAGAAGCCATTTTATTTTTACTTTCTGAAAAGTCCTCCTGGATGACCGGACAAGTAATAAAGGTCGATGGAGGTATGTCCGCCGTAAGATAAAAGTTTCGTTTCTTTAAAACCTTTATGTTGAACAAAGTGTAACGATTAGGGTATTGTCCCTGAAAAAATAATTGCATACTATATGAGGACTCCACCTGAATCATTTTTGATCTTTAAAGCAGAGCTTAAGAAAGCGCAGCTTGAAAAAGAGCGGTTGAGAAAGGCATATGAGGAAAAATTAGCCGAAATGAATCGCGAACTCTCTCGTTTAAAAGAGCAAATTGGAGCGCAGCAGGAATTGATGAAAACAACCATCAATTACGCGATCAAGTTAGAAGAAGACCTGGGTAATTTTAAAGAAGAGGTGGAAAATGAAAAAAAACATCGGAAAAACTCTTTTCATTAAATCCATTATTCAAAAATTCCGTAAATTAAAAGGTATTTGATTTAAAAAGAGGCAAAAATGAACGACACCCTAAATAAATCAGCGATGGAAAACTTTGACCTTTCTTTTGAAGGAAGGTATGCCAAAGTATATGTCGATGAATCCCGTGGAATAATCATTTGCGAACTGCTTGTGGATTATGTTCCCATTGAAGATTTTAAAGACACATTCTACAAAATAGCATCAGTCGTTAAAAAGGGTTCTTACCATAAATTTATTTTTGACAAAAGAGCATTGCGTGCCTTCCACCAGCCCAGTATGGAGTGGTATTTTTTAGATTGGAAAAAGGCAATGTATTTTGAGGGCATTACCGTACACCGTAAAATCCTTCCGCCGGAAAAATGGTTTGAAAAAATGGTGATGATTGCCAAAAAGCAAATCCTTGAGAATAATCCGGGAAACATTATCGAAAATCTGGACATTAAATATTGTGATTCTATGGAGGAAGCAATTCTAACCTGATGAAGCACTTTACCCAGCAAGAGATCCTTCAGACAGACAAATCCTTCCGCAGGGATTTTGTTAATTGCCTGAGTGGCTACAAAAGTCTTAACCTCATTGGAACGGTTAATCTGCAAAACAACGAAACCAACCTGGCACCTTTTTCCCAGGTTTTCCACATCGGAGCCTCGCCGCCAACGGTAGGGGTTTTATTCAGACCACATACGGTTGAAAGACACACCCTTGAAAACATCATCCAAAATGGCTTTTTTACACTAAATCATGTTACTGAAGCCATTTACAAACAAGCCCATCATTGCGCTGCACGTTGGCCCATTTCAGAATTTAAGGGCACCGGACTAACAGAAGAGTACAGAGACGAATTCCCTGCCCCCTATGTAATGGAAAGCCCCTTGAAGGTGGGTTGTACGCTCCTGGATCGGCAAACCCTCTCTGTAAGTGATACGGTACTGGTTATTGGAAGCATCGATCAGGTCTATGTTCAGGAAGATGCTCTAGGGAAGGAGGGTTTTATTGACCTTGAAAAACTCGGTACGGTTACGGTGTCCGGACTGGATGGTTATCACTTAGGCAAAAAATTAGCCCGACTAGCCTATCCCAAACCTGATCAACCGGTCAAAGAAATAGGTAACTCTTAAAAAGGATTGGAATAAGTCAGGGAAAACCAGAAAACCGGGATTAGATTAGATAAAAATCTTTTAATAGTGTGTCCGGTCCCGATACCATTCCCGGTCTCCACCCATATTTTTGTGCTTGACTGTTCTGACGTATTTATTATTGCGGCAGAGCTTACAGCTACATGGCTTTCCCTGCGCCTTGAAGGCATAACTCTTCTTGGGGTCATATCCCATGGCTTTGCACCTTCTGATGTACTTGAGCTTTGTCAGTTCTTCGCGTCTTCCTTTGTTCATGTAGCGAGCGATTTTCTAATTTCCATTACCTGGCACCTGAGAGTTGGGGCATTTTGTTCATCAAGGAACATTGTTGGGCTACATTAAATCCAAATGACACTTAGCTTACTTTTTAGTCTACCTGCCAGCTGATTTCCACCTTCTTTTTGCCCCACTCTTTAGCTTGCCCCACATTTTCCCCCATATAGATATCAATCTTCTGTTTCCACCGTTTGTTCATTTTATCCAACACGGTGAATTTTCCTGGCAAGCCCGCTATCGATACCTTCGAGCCATGTTCAATGCCCTCAAGCTCCAGCAAATCCCTTGAAACGGCGATCGCTTTCATACCTGGCTGGAGTTGATCTCCCCAGGCGGCTGTCACGGCATCTCCCTTTTTGGTCTGGCTCTCTAATGAATTGTAGGCCGTAGCCGTTACTTTCATTGTTTTGGTTTCCGTGCAGGATACCAGAAACAATAGACAAGAAAAAACGATAAGGTGATGATTTTTGGTACGATACTTCATGATTCAATGTGATTAACAGCTATAGCTCCTGGAGATTCCATTTTCCCCATTACTAAATGGAGCCCATGCACATGTAGTAGGTAGAAAATGCGCGGACGCAGCGAAGGTTATACCGGTGTTTAGGCTTGCAGAATTGGCAGATTACCAGGTCACTACACGTCGTTTATAAGTACAAATATACAAAAAATACATCAAATCCCGGCGCGGGAAAGGACCCATCCAATCAAGGTCTTTGTCGAAACCTTGATAAGGGGAACAAAAACGCGTCGGTGAGTTAACGATAAAACCCCATAAACTGTAACTACTGAATGGTATATTCTTGCACAAATGGCCGACCACCAGCTGTCATTCCTTCTATTCTTAATCGCCCGCTGAACGCTTCAAGATACTGGCCTATTTCCTCCGGGTCTTCTGCCGGTTTCTCATTAACTTGGGTAAGGATGAACCCTTCTCCCATCCCTAAATCCCTAAGGTAGCCTCTGGTCAGCCCCGTTATTTTCACTCCATATTCCAAGCCAAAACGATCCATTTCAATTGTATTAATGGATTCTAGTTTTGCCCCAAGCAAAGGGGAGGAGTAAAAAGATTTTTCAATAATTCCGGTTCCTCCTAATAGATTTTGGAGCGTTAATTCTGATTCTTGACGGACGTTATCCCTCAGGTAGGCCACCTTTACCTTATCCCCTGGATAATAGTAAGACAATGCTTCTTCAAAACTACCTTTTCCTGAAATGGGATTTCCATCTATACTCACGATTACATCGTTTTGCTGAATACCGGATCTTTCTGCTGCACCATTTCGAATGACGTGGGAGACCACCACTCCATCCAGCGATTTCAGATTCATTTCTTCGGCCAGCTCCGGCGTAATTTCACCGACTTCCAGCCCAGGAATGGCCTTTTGAACCTCTCCAAACCGAATCAGGTCGTTGGCAATTTTGGTCGCAATATCCACCGGAACAGCGAATCCATATCCGGTGTAAGATCCGGTTCGGCTCAAAATAGCCGTATTGATTCCCACCAATTCTCCGTTGACATTTACCAGCGCACCTCCCGAATTTCCAGGATTGATCGGTGCATCTGTCTGAATGAATGACTCCAATGGAAATTCTCCTCCCATGATATTGATTTGTCTCTCCTTTGCCGATACGATACCTGCGGTCACTGTGGAAGTTAGGTTAAAGGGGTTTCCAACTGCCAGCACCCATTCCCCTATTCGTAGAGATCGGCTACTGCCAATTTCTATGGCTGGCAGACCGTCGGCCTCAATTTTTAACACGGCAATATCCGTATTGGCATCGGCTCCAATCAAGCTGGCTTTATAGGTTCGTTTTTTATGGACCACCTCGATGGTTTCTGCCCTTTCCACTACATGATTATTGGTAATGATGTATCCGTCCTCAGAAAAAATCACCCCTGATCCGGTACTTACGGTCGGCTGTGGAACTCCCTGACCGAAGAAATAATCAAAAATACTGTACCTCCGGGAGTCTGTTCCAGAAAAGTTTTTTATAAACACCACTGATCCGGTACTTTTTTCAGAAGCGTCTACAAATGAGTCCGGAACCCTCTCCGTTTGATTTTTATCGGTTTCTTCCCTTTCATTTGACCCTTCCTCCACATTGGAGGTGCGGTAGCCCAGGTTTTCCTGCCATTCTTGATCTGGAAGGTTATTCTGAGGGACATCCAGTTGAGTAGCAAAAAACCACGCTCCCAAAATTCCCCCTATAAATGAAGTGATGATGACAACCAAATATTTTTGCATAACTTTGTGACTAGTTTTTCTGTTTTACGAAAACCTCCAATATCCCATCGGTTAATTTAACACAATTTAGTAAAGAAACCGGGGCCACCTTTTAGGCCGATGTAATTTCTAATTCTATGCCAAAAAAGGGGAATGTGTAAAAAGGTCAAAAAAATCAGGGAAAACTGTTTTTACCTTGTAAATTTGTCAGTAGTTTTAATTGAAGCTGCCGGATTTAGCAGTGTACTTTTTTAAGAAAGTAAAACGACCCCATGTCAACAATCAAAAGAGTGGCTATCCTGGGTTCCACGGGAAGCATTGGCACCCAAACCCTGGAAGTCATCCAACAACATCCGGAAAAATTTCAGGCCGAAATTCTGACTGCCCAGAACAATAAGGAATTACTTATTGAGCAGGCCATCCGCTTTCAGCCCAATGCGGTGGTGATCGGGAATGAGGCCTTGTATGCCGATGTCAAGCAGCGACTAGCGAAGTATCCTATAAAAGTATTTGCAGGTCAAAATGCAATTGCCTCCATAGTAGAAATGGAAACGGTAGACATTGTGCTGACTGCCCTGGTGGGTTATGCCGGACTTATTCCGACGTTAAAAGCAATCGAGGCGGGAAAACCCATTGCACTTGCCAACAAGGAAACCATGGTAGTGGCGGGAGATCTGGTCACCCGTAGAGCCCGGGAAAAAGCAGTCAATATCTATCCGGTAGACTCCGAGCATTCTGCCATATTCCAATGTTTGGTGGGTGAATTCCACAATCCCATTGAAAAAATAATTCTGACTGCATCCGGTGGGCCTTTTCGGGGAAAAGATAAAAAATTCCTGGCGGGTGTCACCAAGGAACAGGCCCTAAAGCACCCCAATTGGGACATGGGAGCCAAGATCACCGTCGATTCGGCCTCGCTGATGAATAAGGGTTTGGAAGTAATTGAAGCCAAGTGGCTTTTTAATTTGAAAACAGACCAAATTGAGGTAGTGGTCCACCCGCAATCCATCATTCATTCACTGGTTCAGTTTGAAGATGGGTCTATAAAAGCGCAACTTGGTCTACCCGATATGCGTATCCCCATACAATTTGCATTGTCCTACCCGGATCGGATTAAATCCTCATTCCCCAGGTTTGATTTCAAAAAATACCCGAACCTGGAATTTGAAGAACCCGATAAAGAAACGTTCCGAAACCTAGGCCTGGCATTCCAGGCCCTGGAAAAAGGAGGAAACGTGGCTTGTTCTCTAAATGCTGCCAACGAAGTAGCCGTGGCAGCATTTTTGCAGGATCGAATAGGATTTCTTGAAATGTCCGACTTGATTGAACAGAGTATGGAAAAAATTGGTTTTATTGAAACGCCGAGTTTGGATGATCTCATTCAAACCGATCAGGAAACCCGGAAATTATCAGAACAAATCATCAGTAGATTATAAAGAATGGATACATTAATAATGGTAGCACAATTGCTACTGGGCTTGTCACTATTGGTAGGTCTGCACGAAATGGGACATTTGCTGGCAGCAAAATTATTTGGCATGCGGGTAGAAAAGTTTTCCATCGGTTTTCCTCCCAAAATCGCCGGTTTTCAATGGAAGGGCACTGAATATTCCCTTGGAGCCATTCCTTTGGGAGGCTTTGTCAAAATCTCCGGAATGGTCGACGAGTCCTTGGATTCAGAACAAATGTCCGCCGAGCCACAGCCCTGGGAATTTAGATCCAAACCAGCCTGGCAGCGCTTAATCGTTATGTTAGGAGGTATTTTCGTAAACGTTGTTACGGGTGTGTTCATTTTTATTTTTTTGGTATACGATAGAGGGGAAACCTTTTATTCCAGAGACCAGGTGATGGAACATGGAATAGTGGCGTATGACATTGGAGAGCAGATCGGTTTGCAGGACGGAGATAAAATACTGGATATCAACGGCATTCCTTATGAATCTGTGAACGACCTCAGTAGTGGCGATGCCTTGTTGAGTTCTGATGGGTTTTATACCGTGGAACGAGGGGGTGAACGCCTGCGTGTGGACATTCCCAGAGGATTCATTAACTCCTTTTCTAACGAAGAAAGCATGTCAAACTTCGTGCAGATCCGGTTTCCCTTTGCTGTATTGGACGTAAGTCCTGATGGCAATGCAGAAAAAGCCGGATTGCAGCCCGGAGATAAAATACTTGCCGTCAATGAGACGGAAGTTTATTATTTCAATGAACTCCAGGCGGCCTTGGAAGAACAAAAAGGCCAGGACGTGGAGCTTATCATAGAAAGGGAGAAACAGGAATTGATAACCCAAGTGGATGTCAGCGAAGAGGGTACGATCGGTATTGCAGTAGAAAACCTGTTGGAACCGGTGAGAAAAACCTATTCTTTTTTGGAGTCAATTCCTATAGGAACCGAAAGAGCCTTTAGTATCGTAATTATCAATGCCCGGGCCATGGGCAAAATGTTTACCGGAGAGGTTTCTGCCAAGAATGTCAGCGGTCCCATCGGCATGGCAAAAATTTATGGTTCTACCTGGGATTGGACTAAATTCTGGTCTATTACCGGTCTGATTTCCATGATTCTGGCATTTATGAACCTCCTTCCCATTCCCGCCCTGGATGGTGGACATGTCATGTTTTTATTATATGAAATGATTTCAGGCCGAAGTCCTTCGGATCGCTTTCTGGAAAATGCACAGAAAGTAGGAATGGTATTGCTTCTGGCAATCATGGTATTTGCCATCGGCAATGATATACTTAAAATATTCACAGGTGCCTGACCCTGACTCACTGGCAAAGTGAAAGCTTTTCCAGCAGGACGCAAGGCTTGTGACACGTATTACTTTACTACCTGACAATTTGTTCGTAGTACCAAGTTGGCACAAGCCTTGGTTACTTTTACCGTAATCTCTGGCTTACCAGAGGTTTTTTCAACATCAAAAATTAAACATGGCATTACACCTGTCATTCTGTCTGTATGAACAATAACGACAATCAACTATATCATTCATTAATGTTAGGCGATTATTCGGGAGAAGGAGATCTGATACAACTGATTACTGATGACGAGGATGAGAGCGCATTACAAGAAGAGAACCTGTCCAAAGAAATACCCATTCTTTCGGTAAGAAATACGGTCTTGTTTCCCGGAGTGGTAATCCCTATAACGGTAGGCAGGCAACGGTCTATTAAGCTGGTCAAGAAAGCTCAAAAAGGAGATAAACTTATTGGGGTTTGTGCGCAGAAAAATCCCAACATGGAAGATCCTTCCTGGGAAGACATTTACCATGTGGGAACATTGGCAAAGATCATCAAGATGATTGTCTTGCCGGATGGAAACACAACCATAATCATTCAGGGGAAAAAACGCTTTGAGATCGATAAAGAACTTACGGAGGATCCCTATTTTTTGGCAAATGTACGCTACCTGGAAGAAACCTTTCCCAACAATAGCGAGGAAATCGAGGCCCTTGAGCAGTCCTTGAAAGAGGCCGCATTTAAAATACTACAGTTAAATCCAGAGATCCCGCGAGAGGCTCAGGTAGCCCTGGACAACATTGACAGCACGCCCTTTCTAACGCATTTTCTCTCCTCCAATATCAATGCCCCGGTGGAATCCAAGCAAAAACTGCTGGAAATAAACGATGGTATTGAGCGGGCGACGCTATTGCTGGAATTCATGATGAAGGACATACAGATGCTGGAGCTCAAAAGCGAAATCCAGAAAAAAGTCCACACAGATATCGACCAGCAACAACGGGACTACTTCCTTCGACAGCAGATGAAAGTGCTGCAAACGGAATTGGGCGAAGAAGGACCGGAAAAAGAAGTGGAAGAACTTCGCTCCAAAGGAAAGCGGAAAAAATGGCCTAAGGAAGTGGCTTTGCAGTTCAATAAAGAACTGGATAAAATCCTACGGATGAATCCCGCAGCAGCGGAATACCCAATCTCCCTTAATTACGCTGAGGTGTTGGTAGAACTTCCATGGAATGAATATACTACAGATAATTTTGACCTCAATCGGGCCAAAAAAATCCTTGACAGGGACCATTCTGGCCTGGATAAGGTAAAAGATCGGATAATTGAGTACCTGGCCGTTTTAAAGTTAAAACAAGATTTGAAAGGACCCATCCTTTGTCTTTATGGACCTCCGGGGGTTGGAAAAACCTCCCTTGGCAAATCCATCGCTAAAGCTCTGGGAAGAAAGTACATCCGTATGTCTCTTGGAGGACTTCATGATGAGGCGGAGATCAGGGGCCACAGAAAAACCTATGTGGGTGCTATGCCTGGAAAAATTATCCAGAATATGAAAAAGGGTAAGTCCTCAAACCCCGTATTCGTACTGGATGAAATTGACAAGTTGAGTTCCGATTTTAGAGGGGATCCTTCCTCTGCATTTCTGGAGGTTTTAGATCCCGAGCAAAATAGTGCTTTTGTAGACAATTACCTGGAGGTAGATTACGATTTATCAAAGGTCTTATTTATAGCTACTGCCAACACCCTTGAAACCCTACAACCTGCTCTTCGGGACCGTATGGAGATCATTGAGGTGACAGGGTATACCATGGAGGAAAAAGTAGAAATCGCTAAAAGACACCTAGTGCCCAAACAACGTAAAGAGCATGGCTTAAAAGCCAAAGACGTCAACTTCGCCAGAGAGGCACTGGTCAAAATTATTGAGGACTATACGAAAGAATCGGGAGTTCGAAGCCTGGAGCGGCAAATCGGGAAAATGATACGAAATATTGCCAAATCGATCGCTTTGGAAGAAACCTACCAGAAAAAAATAACGCCCCAAATGGTGCGTAAAGTGCTGGGCGGTGAAATCTTTGACAAAGAAATCTATCAGGACAATTCGCTGGCGGGAGTAGTCACTGGACTGGCATGGACCTCCGTAGGTGGTGAAATCCTTTTTATAGAGGCAAGTATCAGTCGTGGAAAAGGAAAATTGACCCTTTCCGGTCAATTAGGAGATGTCATGAAAGAATCAGCGATGACGGCCATTTCCTACCTTAAATCGCAGGCAGACACCCTGAATATTGATCACCGGGTATTTGACCAATACGATCTGCATATACACGTTCCCGCAGGGGCGGTGCCGAAAGATGGCCCTTCTGCCGGGATTACCATGCTCACGGCCATTGCCTCCGTTTATACCCAGCGAAAAGTAAAATCCAAGCTGGCGATGACAGGTGAAATTACCCTCCGAGGAAAAGTAATGCCGGTTGGGGGAATCAAGGAAAAAATTCTGGCTGCCAAACGGGCAGGAATCCAGGATATCCTGCTTTGTAAGCGTAACCAGCGGGATATTGAAGAAATAGATGAAAGCTATCTTAAAGGAGTTAACTTCCATTTTGTGGACCATGTAAGTGAGGTATTGCGCATCGCGCTGCTTCCCGAAACAGTGGACCATCCGGTGACGTTTACCTTTAATACAAAATCCCGGGAAAACGGGGGAAACTAAAGACAGGAACACCATGAATCATTTGACACCAAAGCAGATTGTTGCTGAGTTGGATAAATACATTATTGGGCAAAATGATGCCAAAAGAAATGTAGCCATCGCACTTAGAAACCGGATCAGAAGACTGATGGTCAAGTCCGAACTTCAGAAAGACATCGTCCCCAATAATATTCTAATGATTGGATCCACCGGGGTAGGTAAAACAGAAATCGCTCGAAGACTAGCCAAAATCGCCAATGCTCCTTTTACCAAGGTGGAGGCCTCTAAATTTACCGAGGTAGGTTATGTGGGCAGGGATGTAGAATCCATGGTCCGGGACCTGGTAGAACATGCCATCAATTTGGTCAAGGAAACCAAAAACGAAGAAGTGAAAGAAAAG
Organism: Cyclobacterium salsum; assembly: GCF_010119245.1. GTDB lineage: Bacteria > Bacteroidota > Bacteroidia > Cytophagales > Cyclobacteriaceae > Cyclobacterium > Cyclobacterium salsum. Next base: position 7,992 of record NZ_WNKG01000006.1, on the reverse strand, counting down.
GCAGCCCTGATTGTAGAAGACATGCTACTGGATATCCTTATTCCTCCGGTAAAAGGAAGTGGATTTACTCCCAGTACTACTTCCAGAGAGAATTTCAACCCGGATCAGGCCTCCGAGCAGGAATTGAATGAAAAAACACGCGAACGGTTTCGGGAAAAATTAAAAGACGGGGAACTGGAATCGCGGAAAATCGAGATCAATGTCAAACAATCTGCTTCTTCGGGAATAGGCATGATTGGCAATGGTATGATGGATGAAGCCAGTATGGCCGGTATTCAGGACATGCTGAGCAATATGATGCCTAAAAAAACCAAAAAAAGAAAAGTAACCATCTCCGAAGCCAGGAAAATTTTAATGGAGGAAGAAGCCTCCAAATTAATTGATTTCGATGAGGTAAAGGAGCAGGCAATTCATCTCGCTGAAAATAACGGCATTATTTTTATTGACGAGATCGACAAAATTGCATCTGGTTCCGGAAAATCCGGAGGAGGGCCAGATGTGAGTCGTGAAGGCGTGCAAAGAGATTTACTCCCCATTGTCGAAGGAAGTGCCGTAAACACCAAGTATGGCCTGGTTCACACCGACCACGTATTGTTCATTGCCGCAGGAGCCTTTCACGTCAGCAAACCTTCGGATCTTATTCCGGAATTACAGGGCCGGTTTCCGATCCGGGTAGAATTATCCAGCCTGACCAGGGGTGATTTCTATAAAATCCTGAAGGATCCCAAAAATGCCCTGACCAAACAATACCAGGCTTTGTTTGAAGCAGAGCAAGTATACCTGGAATACACGGATGATGCCATCCATGAGATCGCCGCCTTGGCCTTCAGCATCAACGAAGAGGTGGAAAACATTGGTGCCAGAAGACTTCATACCGTAATGAGCCACCTTTTAAACGATTTTCTTTTCGAGGTTCCCGACACGATCGGACCCAATAGTAAAATCATGATTACCAAAGAAATGGTTCAGGAAAGGCTAAGCAGTCTGGTCAAGAACCGAGATCTTTCTCAGTATATCCTATAAGGGGAGAGGGCCGTTAACCCATTCATTAAGACCGGGGAACAACCCCAGAGGGAAGCATGGGCAAATCATAAAGTTTGACCCCGACGGCATCGTCTATCGCATTTCGAATCGCAGGAGCAATGCACGTAATGGGCGCTTCGCCTGCTCCGGACGAGGGAAGATCCTTGCGGTTGACCAGCACAACCTTCATTTCTGGAACGTCCTTGAATCGCGGAACCCTGTAGGAGGATAGAAATGCGTTGGAAACATTCCCTTCATTAAATTCAACGGCCTCAAAGAGTGCCCCTCCCAGCCCCTGCAGCACACATCCGGTAATTTGACTCTCCAAATGCCTGGGATTCAGAATTGCTCCGCATTCAAAAGCAGTAACCGCCCCCAAAACCTTCAATTCCCTGCTGTCAGGATCTACCGCCACTTCCGCAAAGGTGGCCACAAAACCTCCCTTTACCGCCGCACAGGCCATCCCAAATCCATGGTTGGCACTAACCTTTTTTCGGTTCCAACCAAAGGACTTGCCAGCAGCCTTGATAACGGCTTTTAAGCGTTCGTCTTCCAGATTATCCAAGCGGAATTGCATTGGGTCCGTCCGGGCCATTCCCGCGAGGTCATTGACGATGGATTCGATGGCAAAGATATTCGCCGTAGATGCCAATGCACGATAGGATCCCTGCCTTAAGGGAGAATCAGAGCGGTGGTATTCCTGGTAGTTGTTCTGTCCGGAATAAGGGGATGAGATTCCGGCTCCCCCCGAATTGAAATTATGAAATTCCCAGGAGGAGATTCGGTTACCAGTTAGGGCTGCCTTTACCCGAATCAACCCCGCCGGTCTGAAATAAGCCCACTTAAACTCCTCTTCCCTGGTCCAATTGACTTTGACCGGTCGGCCTGTTGCTTTGGCTAGTTTGGCGGCTTCTATTCCGGCCTCTCCCGTATGCTTTCCTCCATATCCGGAGCCGGTATCGGGCATGTATACCCTGATTTTTTCCTTGGGAATAGAAAACGCATGCTCAAGCTCTTCCTGAACCCCAAAGGGTCTTTGCGTGCCCGTCCAGACTTCCAGTTGGTCACCGGTCCACCGGGCCAAACCCGCTCTGGGTTCCAGGGGCACGTGTGCGATATAGCTGACCTTAAAATCATGCGCCACTTTTGTAGTAGCATTACTAAAGGCATCCGTAACTGCCGCTGGTACCGGATCGGTATTCCCGGCACTTTCCTCCAAGTGCTCAAATAACTGATTGCCGGGGACCTGTGGGGATTTTTCCCATTCGGCTTCGATCATGGCAAGTGCCATTGCGGCCGTTCGGGAATTTGCTGCCGTCACGCCAATAAAGTCCCCCTCTTTTACCACCTGCACACCAGGCAATTCGGCGGCACGGGTAGTATCTGCCCGAAGCAGTTTAGCACCATATACAGGAGCTCGGAGCACTTTCCCATATACCATGTCAGGAAGTACCCTATCCGAGACATACCGATGCTTACCGGTAATAAAATCTTCTCCATTTATTTTACCCACAGAGGTTCCGGAAACCTTCCATTTATCCGGATGAATGGTCTTTACGTTTTCATCCATAGGTTGAAGCAAATGCTTGGCTTTGGCGAGACTTCCATAGCCCAGTTTCTTCCCATTTCCAGGATGCTGTACAGTGCCTTTTTCTAAGGTCAGCTCCACTTCTCCGAGGTTCCACTCCTTTCTTGCCTCCTGTAGCAATATTTCCCGCAGGCTGGCCGCCGCTTTTCGCAAAATGGGTGCCATCTGCGGGGTAGTAAGACTTCCGTAGGTACCCCTGTCGTAGGGAGTAAGCTGCGTATCCCCCATGACCAGCGTAATAGCCGAAACCGGAACGAAAAGCTCCTCGGCCACCACCTGCGTCAGGGAGGTCCGGATATTTTGCCCTACTTCCACTTTCCCGGTATACACCGTGATGGCTCCCGTTTCGGAAACATGAATCCAGGAAGACAGTTGATCAGGAACCGCCTGTGCATTTTCTCCGGGAAAAAGGGCTTCGGAAGCCAGGTAATCTGTCCAAACGAAATAAGTGGCAATTCCGGTCCCCATATATTTGAAGAACTTTCTCCTGCTGATCCCCTTTTCCGGATCCGGTTTTTTCATTGTATCGGGTTGATTATTCAGGGTATCTTTCATCCTTTAGTCTCTGTTTGAGTTAATTTATGGAGTGCTTTCACAATAGCGGGGTAGGTGCAACACCTGCATATATTTCCATTCATCCCGTCAATAATCTCCTGTTCTCCCATTGCCTTTTGGTTTTCCACCAGTGCGACTGCGGTCATGATCATTCCGGGAGCGCAATAGCTGCACTGAAACACGTCCTCCTCCAGAAAAACTTGCTGAACCGGATGCAACTTCCCTTCGGTTTCCAATCCTTCTATGGTTAGGACCTGTTTTCCCTGTACACTGGTTACAGGAGTAATGCAGGCGGGAGTGGGTGTGCCATTTACCAACACCTTGCAGGCTCCACAAGCTGCTTCCCCACAACCATATTTGGTTCCAGTGAGATCCAGTTGCTCCCGGAGAACCTCCAGTAGGCTGGGGTTCCCATCGACTTCCACAGTATATTCTTTATTATTTACACTAATTTTCATGATATCCTTTGGGTTTCCATCTATATCGATTAATTTAATTAATTCAACGGAGAAATACAATGAACCTGTTCAGTAAAGTGAGACCAGCAGCACAATCTCCATTTATTTTCCATATATCCGTAAAATCTTTGGTGGGCAAGGACATTTTAAATAATTTTGGGATTCTTAATTTAATACTGTCGGGATCAAACCTTAAAATAAACAGTAAAAAACCGGAATTTGCCAAAATTCGCTGTCAGAACCATGGAGACAACTGACAGTCCTGCCCAATTCCTTTTTGAGACAAGATACATCAAATGAAAAAAAGAGCTGTAATTACAGGCGTTCATGCCTGGGTACCGGATTATATTTTGGACAACAAAGAACTGGAAACCATGGTTGATACCAATGACGAGTGGATCACCAGCAGGACCGGAATCAAAGAAAGAAGAATATTAAAAGGAGAAAATCAGGGTACGTCCGTGATTGGCACCGAAGCAGTAAAAGGACTACTTGAAAAAACCAATACCAACCCGGAGGAAATTGATTTAATTATTTGTGCAACGGTGACCCCTGACATGCTTTTTCCTGCCACTGCCAATATTGTGGCGGATAATGTTGGAGCAAAAAATAGCTATAGTTTTGACATCTCTGCTGCCTGTTCGGGATTTTTATATGCCCTGACCATCGCCAGCAAGTTTATTGAAACTGGAGCTCATAAGAAAGTGATTGTAATCGGTGCGGACAAAATGTCCTCCATCGTGAATTATCAGGACCGAACCACCTGTATTATATTTGGGGACGGCGGCGGAGCGGTCCTTCTGGAGCCTACCGAGGAATCATTGGGAATAATGGATTCTTTACTCCATACCGATGGTTCCGGTGCTGATTTTCTGCACATGCGGGCAGGGGGCAGTCGAAAGCCAGCCACATTGGAAACCGTTAAAAACCGGGAACATTCCGTTTTTCAGGAAGGCTCAACGGTATTTAAATTTGCCGTTACCAAGATGGCTGACGTGAGTGCCGAGATCATGAAAAGAAATCAGCTTGACGCAAAGGATGTGGCCTGGCTGGTCCCACATCAAGCAAATAAAAGGATTATTGATGCCACGGCAAACCGAATGGGCATCGGGCCGGAAAAAGTTATGTTGAACATTGAAAAATACGGGAATACCACCGCCGGCACCTTACCGTTATGCCTTTGGGATTACGAATCCCAGCTAAAAAAAGGTGATAATTTGATCCTGGCGGCATTTGGGGGAGGGTTTACCTGGGGAGCGATATATTTAAAATGGGGATACGACCCGCAACGTTAAAAAACTTATAATAACCGTTATATATGGCAAGCACAGCTGATTTTAAGAATGGACTTTGTTTAGAATTCAACCACGACATCATGGCGATAGTTGATTTTCAGCATGTCAAACCCGGCAAAGGCCCCGCATTTGTAAGAACCAAGCTCAAAAGCCTCACCACAGGTAAAGTGCTGGACAAAACTTTCAATGCAGGAGAAAAGGTAGTCACTGCCAGAGTCGAGAAAAGACCTCATCAATACATCTACAATGACGATTTTGGTTTTCATTTTATGGATACCGAAACGTTCGAGCAGATTCCGATTGAAAAAAAGCTGATCGAAAGATCCGAACTGCTGAAAGAAGGGCAGGTTGTGGATATTTTGATTCATGCAGAAACAGAAAAGCCTCTGGGGGTGGAACTTCCGCCTTTCGTAGAACTGATGGTGACCTATACAGAGCCGGGGATCAAAGGAGATACGGCTACCAATACCCTGAAACCGGCCACATTGGAAACAGGTGCAGTTGTCATGGTGCCGCTTTTTGTAGAACAGGATATTCTTATTAAAGTAGATACTCGGGACGGTTCCTACTCGGAAAGGGTGAAATAATGCTGATATTTCAGCAGAAATTAATTATATTACATAGTTTTAATAAATAAAAACAGAACCTCGTCAACAGGGAAATCCTTTTCTCTGAAGATAACCAAATAAACTGATTTATGAAGGCAAAAGAAATACAAGAATTAATTGACTTTATTTCAAATTCCGGGCTGGCCGAAGTCAAAATTGAAACGGATGAATTCAAGCTTTCTATCAAGAAAAATTCAGAAAACCCTGTCGCAAAAAGTGTCGATAATCCCCCTGTGGTCCGACAAGAAGCTCGACCGGCAGCGGATTCGCAGGAAAACACCAATCCCGGCGGTTCCCATTTTCTGGAAGTAAAATCTCCCATGATTGGTACTTTTTACCGATCGCCCAATCCTGATTCTGATTTTTTTATCAATGTGGGTGATAGCATTCAAAAAGGACAAACGGTCTGTATCATCGAAGCCATGAAGCTGTTTAATGAGGTAGAATCTGAAGTTTCCGGAAAAATAGTGAAGGTCTTGGTAGAGGATGCTTCTCCCGTTGAGTACGATCAACCGCTTTTTCTGGTCGAACCTCAGAATTGATCGTTTTTTCCAATTAAATTGACTCAAAACAACGTGTTTAATAAAATATTAATAGCCAATAGAGGGGAAATTGCACTAAGGATCATCCGAACCTGTAAGGAAATGGGCGTGAAGACAGTTGCGGTCTATTCCACTGCCGATAAAGATAGTTTGCACGTGCGTTTCGCAGACGAAGCAGTTTGCATCGGTGCTCCGCCCAGTAAAGATTCATACCTAAATATTCCCCGGATTATCGCAGCGGCAGAAATCACCAATGCAGATGCCATTCATCCAGGTTATGGGTTCCTTTCCGAAAATGCTGAATTTTCACGTATTTGTGAAGAATACAACATTAAATTTATTGGTGCCAGCCCGGAAATGATCAACCAAATGGGGGATAAGGCCACAGCCAAGGCCACCATGGAAGCAGCAGGGGTACCCACCATCCCTGGTTCCAAGGGCTTGTTAAAATCCGTTGAAGAGGGCTTGGTTTTGGCTGAGGAAATTGGATACCCGATCATCCTAAAAGCCACCGCTGGAGGTGGCGGGCGGGGCATGCGAATCGTCAAGGAGCCTGCTGGTTTTAAAAAAGCCTGGGATGATGCCCGGCAGGAATCCGCCGCAGCATTTGGCAATGCCGGATTGTACCTCGAAAAATTTGTGGAAGAGCCTCGGCACATCGAAATTCAAATCATAGGAGATTCCACTGGAAAAGCCTGTCATTTATCAGAAAGGGATTGCTCCATTCAACGGCGGCATCAAAAACTCGTGGAAGAAACGCCTTCCCCTTTTATTACGGATGAACTTCGGGAGAAAATGGGAAAAGCTGCCATAAAAGGGGCAGAAGCCATCTCCTACGAAGGAGCCGGTACCATTGAATTTCTCGTGGATAAAAACCGTAATTTCTATTTTATGGAAATGAATACCCGGATTCAGGTAGAACATCCCATTACAGAGGAAGTGACGGATTTTGATCTTATTAAAGAACAAATTAAGGTCGCCGCAGGGGAGCCCATCAGTGGTAAAAATTATTTTCCAAAATTGTATGCCATGGAATGCCGGATTAACGCCGAAGACCCTTCCAATGGTTTCAGGCCTAGCCCGGGCAAAATTGTAAATCTGCATTTGCCTGGCGGAAAAGGGGTCCGAATTGACAGCCATGTCTATGCCGGTTATGTGATTCCTCCCAATTACGATTCCATGATCGCCAAGTTGATCGTAAGTGCACAGTCCAGACAAGAAGTAATCGTCCGGATGAAACGCGCCTTGGCAGAGTTTGTAATTGATGGCATCAAGACCACTATTCCTTTTCACCTGGCGCTGCTGGATGACCCAGAATTTGTCGCTGGTAATTTTACAACCAAATTCCTGGATACCTTTGATTTTTCCAGCATTTCTCAGGAAAAAAGCTAACTCAAACATTCATCTTTTGAATTCTGATTTTCAGGTATTTTAGGGAAGACCATGGTCTTCCCTTTTTTAATTCTTGCCGCCTAAAGGAGTACTGTTTCCGCCTACCCTTCATTTTTAGGGCTATTTCACTAATCGCTTGTAATTTCAGCGATTAATTATGAAATTGTTGACTATTAGTAAATTAAGAAAGTCTGTAATCGATGCTTAGGTATTCCTTTTTATTATTAATCACCCTCTGCTGTTTGGCCTCCTGTTCGGAGAGTCCTTCGGAAGGAAATGGCCTGAATTCAACAGATCAGATCAGCTATAATTTCCATGTTCGCCCGCTTCTTTCGGACAATTGTTACGCCTGCCATGGGCCGGACGAAAACAAGCGGGAAGCCGGCCTGCGACTGGACCTGGCCGAGAGTGCCTATGCGGCGTTAAAGGAGAACCCCGAAGCCCATGCCATTGTACCCGGCAAGCCCAACGCCTCTGAAGTGATCAAAAGACTGGAGAGCAGCGACGAATCCGAAATGATGCCCCCTCCGG
>NZ_WNKG01000005.1 GCF_010119245.1 Cyclobacterium salsum | reverse complement strand
GTAGGACTAACAATGAATAAAATTTAAATCTGTAAACTTTTTTCAGGACGGGTCAGTCTTTGAGACCTCGAAGGTTTTTTCGTGAACGCTTAGTAAGAGACGGGGTTCGGAAAACCCCAAAGATCAATATCCGTAACCTTTGGGGTCTTTGAGACCTCGAAGGTTTTTTCGTGAACGCTTCGGAAAAAGACCTTCGGGGTTCGGAAAACCCCAAAGGTCAATATCCATAACCTTTGAGGTCTTTGAGACCCCGATGGTTTTTTTCGTAAACGTACAGGAAAGACCTTCTTTAGATTATTTTATAAGCAACTTCATTTGATAAAAAGTAACCTTATCCTCCTCCACCCCAAAATAATCCTGGTCCTTCAGACCCAAAATAGCTCCCTTTTCATCCAACACACTGCTGAGCGTGATACCCTGTGGAACCGCAATATCCTTTTGCAGTATCCGATGTTCCCGGTCCAGAACCGCCAGGTAGTTTTTGATTTGGTGTAAAAAAGCCCTGCTTTCTTCCATCGTATTCCTGGGAAGGGATTTGGCTTTTTCCTCCTCCATACCCTTGGTGTAATGGATGAGGATCTGGCTGTCCAACACATACAGGTTTTGAATCCTGCCAAAGACATTGTAAAGACTCGCTTCGTAGTAATCATCCATGTTGGCCATGGGAACGCCTTTTATTGCGACGGCATCTTTCAGGTCCAGGTCGATGGTTTTTTGGTAATCCAATTCTCCCCCTGCCTGTGTGTACACGTGATAGGCCAATTCGCCCCTGAAATAGACCAGCCACCCCTCTCCTGCAGGAATCACGGTAGGAAAGGTCCAGTGGTAAAAATTGCCGTCCTCGTATATCGTTCCGGGTGGAAAAGGCATGGTCTGCCTGTAGGCACCTGTTTCCGGATCAACAAGCTCCAGAATGGGACTGCGGTAAATGCTTTCGAACATTTCGGCCTGGTTGGTATAATCCTGTTCTCCCCTTTCCGGTCGGATATAGGCCAGTTCCTTTCCGAAGGCATGAACGGGACTTTTGAGCCCATTGATAAAGGTGTACGGTGGATTTAAATCCAAGCGCTTGACGATTTCTCCCTCCCTGGAAAAAAACAGCAAGCCCTTTGCGGCATCCATTACCGTGAACTGCCCCTTAAAAAAGCCCCATCCCATGGCCCAGGAGATGGCATTGGGGCCATCCTTTGCCAGGTGAAACCGGGAACTGACGGTTCCTTCCCTGTCAAACAGCAGTACTTCATCCGTACCGTTGTCCATGCCCAGAAACAGGTGGGTTGACGAGTCATAGTCATAAAGAAACAGATTCCCCTGATAATCCACCTGAATGGAATCGGTCAGCATCAATTGATAGCCGGAAAAAGGATCGTCTCTTATTTTATCTTTATTCCTGCACCCAAAAAAGGCCAAAGCCAAACAGCATATACAAAGCCCTATTTTCATCTTCCCAAGATTCACAAAAGAAAATGAAACATTACGTAAAAGATGTTAAATTAAATTTACTCTTCCCCTAAATCCAAACTGTATTGATACAAGGTATGAAAATCCTCTTCCACGCCGGCATATTCCTGGTCCTTAAAGGCAACGATCCGTTCTTCTCTGTCAACGAGGGCCTCAAAAGGAACCATGCTTTTCGGAATGGGCAGGTCCACTGCGCGCAGGCCAAACTCGGAATCAAAAACGGCAAACTCCATGGGAAAGGAGTACACCAATTCCCGCCGCTGCGCAGGATCAGACACATCATAGGCCGCTTTCGTTTCGGGAGATACGCCCTTGCTGTAAAAGGCGATCAAATGCTCCTTCAGGGGTAAAAACCGGTGGATCTGGGGGATACGGTAGACAAGCCCGTTTTTTTCGAAAAAGGTATCCATCTGCTCCAATGGGACCGGCTGGTCCGGGAAGGCGTTCTTCGAAGGAATTTTTACCGTCCGCTCAAAGAGCAATTGTTGTTCCTTTTCGCTGTAAACATGAAACTCCAGGGCATTATTGACCGAAAGGAACCATTGGGAGCCGCTATTTTGGATAAGGGGCGTAGGGTATCCATAAAAGAGCCCTTCTTCAAAGGCACCGGTTTCCGGAAACTGCATGGTAGGATAGTATTCGCCGCTGATCGTATCCAGCACCTCCATCATGGGTCCTCCGTCCAGCATGCGTTGGTAGGCTGCCTGCCGGTCTTGGCCTTCTTCCGCCGATTCAGGTTTATGGTACAGCAACTTATCCCCCAGCGAAGAGGCTGCTATATGTGCGCCCCCCACGATCCAAAAATAGGTATAGGGTATCTCCGTCCGGTTCAGCAGCTTTCCCTCTCGGCTCAGGGTATAGATTTTATCACCAAAGATACAGATGTTTCCTGCCGAGAAGGTGGGGTTCAGCCCATAGCCGCTGATGGCCTCCGGGCCGTCGTCTTGCAGGATAAAAAAATGTTGGATAGCTCCTGAGGCATCAAAAATCAAGACTTCCCTTTTTTGTTGGTTATAGGCCAGGTAGCGGTTGGTTTCCGGATCGTAATCCTTTAGTTCCAGGCTGCCCATATAATCGATGCGAACGGAGTCCACCAATTGAAGGGAATAGCTGCCAGCACCGGAAGTTTCCTTTTGGGAGCGGGAGCAGGAAAGCAGGCAAGTTGCTAGTAGTGTTATTAGGACTAGGCGAAGATTCGACATGATTAAAAGTAAAACTATTGGTTTAAAAAAACAAAGCAAAGCTTCCTACTTGCTGCTGTTAGAGGAATTTTTTTCAGACCGTTTAAATGGCATTTATTCAGCTTTAGTTGGTTAACTGTCCATTAGATTTACATGCACTAGTGGACCGCTAGCGCTTTCGGGTAGTGTAACTAAATCCCTCCGCCGCGGCCTTTGAAAGGGGGATTTGCTGAAATGGTAATTTGTGGCTAAAGTCGGGAAATTTAGTCGGTCGGCGGAATGGCAAGGCTTCTGAATTCCGTAAACCCGAACGTGCACAAATCCCCCTTGCTAAGGGGGAAAAAGGGGGATTTTTTCGAGCATACTAATTATTTAAGGGTTGAAAGTTACGTTAGTAATCCCCCTGCCCCCTTTGAAAGGGGGATTTAACTTTTTCAAAATTTGCAAGTACGTTCCTGGATTTCGATATGCTCAACACTTTTTTATGCCCCTTAGGGATCTTTCCCGGGTGGGATCACCTGAATGCTGGGGTTGATGGTGAGCAGGTCGGCAATCAGGGCATCACTGTCTTCCGGGGCAATGTACACATCGTCATACCGGTTGTATTTTACAATCAAGCCTCCGGTAGCCAATGCAGGCTTCACTCCCACCCAGCGGGTTTTGCCTTTAAGGATGGTCCGGATGCTACCTATGTCAATTTCTCCCTTGATATAGCCTGACTTGTAGTAAAAGGTATGACCCCGTACCCAATACCGGGTGTCAAAATACGGCCAGATAATCAATAAGGCCGGAGCGGTAAGGGGGATGATCCTTCGCAACTTTTCCTTCCACGGTTTGGTACCCAAAAACCCGTATGCCAGTGGCAATACCAACATGGCGAGCAGAATACCCTGCATCAGGGGTCCTTTTTTGGCTTTGTATGTTTTCATTTTAAGTGGCGTCATCCCATTATTTTTACTACTAAAAATAGCGAAGATTTGAGATTATTTAAAAATATCAAGGTAATTTTCAATGGAATCCAACACTCTCAGGGCTAAAGGGTCGGGAGGGTTTTGGATTGTTCAGACCTGATTTTTTGTCATTGGAATTGCTTTGAGTAGGAAAAGAGGTGGTTAAGGTTTACTGTTTAATTTTATGTAATTTGAAAGTTTTACTTTCAAATTACATACTTTCTGGTTAATTTTATTAAAAACCTACTGAATTTAAGTAATAATGATCCGTCGGATTCTTGAAGATAAACTGATCCAGGGTTTAAAATCCATGCCAGTAGTCGTCCTATTGGGACCCAGACAGGTCGGAAAGACAACCCTTGCAATAGACCTGACCAAATTAGACCTGGGTAAACCCCTCCATTACCTGGATCTGGAACTTGATTCGGATCTGGCAAAGCTGGATGATGCGGAAAGCTACCTGAGAAGGTTTGAAAACCAACTAATGGTAATCGATGAAATTCAACGTCGCCCCGCGTTATTTAAAATCCTCCGGGGATTGGTGGACGTAAGGAAAAGAGCTGGGGAAAGAACCTGCCAATTTTTGCTTTTGGGGTCTGCTTCGAAAGATCTATTGCAGCAGTCTTCTGAGACCTTGGCTGGCAGAATCAGGTATTTGGAACTCAGTCCATTTTCAGTCATGGAGCTGTATCAGAATGATCCTTCGGGATTCAACTATGAGAAACTCTGGTTTAGAGGAGGGTTTCCAGATAGCTATCTGGCCGAAACGGATAGTGACAGTTGGGATTGGAGATACGATTTTATCACTACCTACGTAGAACGGGACATACCCTTATTTGGAGCCCAGGTTTCAGCTACCCGCATGAAACGATTTTGGTCCATGCTGGCGCATTACCATGGCCAACAAGCCGTGCTTAGCGAAATAGCTAAAAGTCTGGAAGTCAGTCACACCACCATTCGGACGTATTTGGACATTCTTCAGGATTTCTTTATGGTGAGGCAGTTGCAGCCCTGGTCTGGGAATACCAGAAAAAGATTGGTCAAGTCCCCGAAGATTTATATTCGGGATACGGGTTTGTTACACAGTCTATTAACGATCCCCAGTTTCGAACAATTGATGGGACACCCGTTGGTTGGCGCTAGCTGGGAAGGGTTTGTTATAGAAAATATCAGTACGCTCCTGACCCCCGATTGGGTCAGCAGCTATTATCGATCAAGCAATCAAAGTGAAATAGACTTGGTTTTGGAAGGACCTGCCCGGGAGGTTTGGGCGATAGAAATAAAAAAATCGGTTTCCCCAACCTTGAGTTCAGGATTTTACCATGCTTGTGAAGACATACAAGCCACAAGAAAGCTTGTGATTTATTCCGGTTCCGACCAATTCCCTATGAAAGGCGGTATTGAAGTAATAGGATTGGTGGCATTTTTGAAAATGATTAGGGAAAAAAATTAGGACAAATCCGAAATCGAACCATTTGCACATTAGCAAATCAATTTATCAGCCAATCATTCATCAAACCATTGTACCATCATATAATAAGATGATCAATTTGTGCTGGGTGAAATTTGTAATTTCTCCCTGATATTTACGAAAATGCAATTTGGAACACCATATTCCAAAAGGTCATTTGTAATGGCCAGGCGTAAATGAAATTTAGTTATTTCTTCATAAAACCATGTAATCGTTTGAAATCACGTAATTGAAATCACGTAATCAGGATTGTAAATCCTGCTAATCCGGGTTCGGCATGGCAAATTCCGAACAGCACGGGTTACCAATAAAATGCAGATAATTACTAGGAACCTTTGTTTTTTTCAAATCACTCTTTGCTTCTTTGACAAATTTTGTCAAGTTTTAAGTATCCAAAATCCAAAAATTGTATGCGTAGCCTGGGAGAAACCATCAGGGAATTAAGGAATGAAAGGGAACTTCCACTTCGGACGGTGGCTGATCATCTCGGTATTGACCAGGCTATTTTGAGTAAGATCGAACGCGGACTCCGAAGACCAAAGCGGGAGCTGGTAGTCAGGCTGGCTGCTTATTTTCAAATTTCCGAAAAAGATTTATTGCTGGCCTGGTTAGCAGACAAAATAACGTATGAGCTTGGTGATGAAGAGCTCGCTTTGGAAGCATTGCAAATGGCTGAAGAAAGGGCAGCTTATGCCGCATTTCAGAAAATTGACAGGGATCGGATTCTGAGAAAAATACAAAATGGAATCAGCAAATTCAAGCAGGTAAAAAAGGCCTGGATATATGGATCATTTGCCAGGCAAGATGATGGGCCGAAAAGCGATGTGGACATTGCGGTTCAAGCTGATCCCACTTTCTCCTATTTTGATCTGGTGGATATCCAATATGCCTTGGAAAAAACCATCGACCGCAAGGTGGATATAGGATTTATCGATTCATTTAAACCTTATATTTTTGAGCAGGTAAAAAAGGACCTAAAATTGATATATGAAAGATAAGCATTGGGATAGCCAGAGGAGATTAGCGCAAATCCTTAAAGCCATAATTACCATCGACCGATATGTAGAAGGGTTGGATCGGATTGCTTTCTGCAAAAACGGGCTTGTTCAGGATGCTGTATTGATGCAATTTATTATTATCGGGGAGTCAATCGACTACGTGGAAAACGAAAAATTGGTTAAATATGACTATCCATGGTATAAGGTTAAGTCCTTTAGAAATATGATCGCTCACGACTATTTCAACATCAAAATGACAGCCGTTTGGGAAATTATCCAAAAAGACTTACCCCATTTAAAATCAATGGTTTCCGTAATTTTACAATCGGAGTTTTGACTTTTCGTATGCCGGATTGTACTCGTTTGCGGTAGCCATGGTGGTGGTTAAGGGTTAAAGGGCCGGAAACGCTTTGGAAGCTGACAAAAATAGGGATATTCTGTGTTTCTTTTACGGCAATTTGATAAGACGGGTAGGAAAAGGGTTGTTTAGATTTCGTCAGATGATATTGGCCTGGGCAGCAAAGTACCCTGGTAGTCTTTTGGGGTTTTGTATCGAAATCCAGGCCTCCAGACCATGTTTCCGTTACCGATAGGTATTTCTCGCAGAATTGATTGGTTTTTATTATTTTTATCAATCATTGACGTGTTTTGTTAGCCCTATGGAAACGCAACCTGAAAAAAACATAGCCAAAGAACCTGACTTTGCTTACGGCTCCTATACGTATGCGGATTATCTTACCTGGGAGATAGATGAAATGGTAGAACTGATCCGTGGAAAGGTGTTTCGACAGGCAGCCGCACCAGGAGTGATACACCAACGGATTTCCGGAAAAATTTTCTACTCGCTGTACGATTTTCTAAAGGGTAAGCCTTGTGAAGTATTCTCAGCACCTTTTGATGTACGACTGCCAGTGGCTTCAAAAAAGAATGAAGATATCGATACGGTTGTCCAACCGGACTTATGTGTCGTATGTGATGCAGGGAAGATAGACGAACGTGGCTGTCTTGGTGCACCAGACTTGATCATAGAAATACTTTCTCCCGGCAATAATCGAAAAGACTTGAAGTTGAAATACGATGTATATGAGGCTTCGGGAGTGAAAGAATACTGGGTCATCCATCCGGATGAGCGAACGCTACTTGTCTATTCCCTTAATAAGCGGAAATATCGCGCCTCCCGTTTATTCACCTTGGGTGACAGGGTAATTTCTGAAGCCGTGCCTGGATTTGAGCTGGAGCTGGATCATGTTTTTGGAGGATTATAGTTTGGTCTCTGACTTGGGATTCCCAGGCACAAAAAAGAATACTAAAACAGTATCATATACGAAGCCAGTATTTCGGACTACAGTAGAACAACACCTAAGCTATTATAGGGTGAATCAAAAAGAACAATGTATTATGTCCTGATTACAATATCATCCAAGATCCCTCAAGCGCTTGTATTGGAACAATATGTTATTTTTTTGCCATACCTGCGTATCAAAGAAACGAAAGACAGCATTTGCTATCCAGTTATTCAAACCCAAGCACTGAAGGTGCGCAATACCCAAACACAGGGTGTAGCCCTGTGTCTAAACCCGAAACCTAAACCCCAGCCCTGAAAGGGCGAAATATGTTTGGCACACATCGACAGAAAAGAATATGCCGCCCGTTCACGGGATAAAACTGCCAGTTCACGGGGAATATAATTAATCCTATATGAAGTGTATCGCTAATTATTCCAATTTAGGCTAAGGCTTCTCCTCATTTCAAGCCTTCGATGAATGAAAACCGAACGGAATCCCAAGCACTGAAGGTGCTTAATACCAAAGCACAGGGTGCAGCCCTGTGTTTAAACCCAAAATCTAAACCCCAGCCCTGTAAGGGCGAAATATATTTGCCAAACCGCTCATCAGTCCATAGAAAAAAATATGCCGCCCATACAGGGCTCAGAGCAATCGGGGATTCCCATATCGATGGGCTACACCCATCGCTGAGGTATCCCGCCCTTTCAGGGCTTGGATGAATGAAAACCGAACGGAATCCCGAGCACTGAAGGTGCACAATACCAAAGCACAGGGTGCAGCCCTGTGTCTAAACCCGAAACCTAAACCCCAGCCCTGTAAGGGCGAAATATGTTTGGCACACATCGACAGAAAAGAATATGCCGCCCGTTCACGGGAAAAACAGGCCAGTTCACGGGAAATACAATTATTCAATTCTATTTTTTGATTTTATCCATTAGATTGGGAAGTAATAAGAGCAAAAACATATATAGATTCCTACTTTTCTGGTAATCTACCTACCATTAAGCTGTTTGAATCGCATGAATAATTGTTTCCACTGCTCCGGGAAGATTCCTGAATAGCGAAAATTCGCTTTACCAAAGGAATACTGAATCGCAGACATCAAAGAAATAATGCTTAAAAATAGGCATATAAAGATATTCTATTGCGATAAATGGGCACAAATCCCGGGTGTCCTTATTTGGTCCGGGAGAACAATAAACTTTCTTAATCAAAAGAGAAATGAAAAAGTTGAATTTAGAAAAATTAAAGCTGGCGGCAGAGGATGTGCTGCAACGTGGCCAATTGGCTACTATTTATGGAGGTTCAGGAGGTTCTTGCTACCACTCATTAACCTGTATTGATGGAACTGAAATAAATGATAGAACTGGACCATGTCCTTCATCCTCAAGCGGTGGTTGTATAAATAATGGCGGGATAGACCAATGCACCCAGGCAGGTTGCTAAATCATCCATCGATACTATCTTATTTTGTAAGTTAGTATCGATGCTTTTAGAAATGATTTCATTTTTCAGATTAAATTGCTCTTCAATTGGGTTTAAATCATCAAAGCCAATAACGAAATAGCGGCAAAAAAACCTTCAAGATGGTTAAAGAAGTCAAAGAAATAAAAACACAATACATATTGTTACTCTTATTATGGTTTTCATGCGGTAGAGAAAATAATACCAGGTCTCAAAACCAAATTGCACCCACCTATTATCTGGAAAAGGTAGATTCCATCCAAATAGACCGGGGAAACATCATCAGGGTATTGGATTATAGCCCTGTGAACAATCGCTTCCTGGCCTTTGACCAAATCACGCAAGAGTTTTTGGTTTTTAATGATCAAGGACAGATACTGGAATCGGTTTACCGGGAGGGAGAAGGTCCGAATGAGTATAATTCAAGCCTAATAGCTGCCTCCTTTAACGATGAAGACGGGGGGTATTTTATGCTTAGTTCAATTGAATTCCTTCGTTACAATGAAAAATGGGAAGTTGAAGAAAGAATCCGTTTTACTTCTTATGTTCAATTAAGATTTTATTCAGGTCCAAAAGTCGCCATACCCTATTATTCACTTTCGGACACTTCAGAGAATTATTTTTTTACTAGTTTTTTCTCAGGAATAAATACTTTTGTTGGTAGCAATGCCAAAGAAATCAGTCCAGACTATCTTATTGAGCAGTATAACCCAACTAAAAAAAGTATTGAATGGAAGCTACCATTTGAAACCGAATTGCTACCGGAATTTGAATCAAACGAAGAGAGTGGGAAAACTAAACCTACACAGGTATTCTCATTGGATAAGGAAGCAAACCTTCTCTACCTTACTTTTGAACGATCAAAGGAAATTGGTGTGTATGATATAGCTGAAGATTTTAAGTTACAGAAAAAAATAAAATTTGATCACGAGAGCTTCCTTCATTCCAATAAATCAAAGAATACAGGTCTTTTCAACTTTGGGGATGAGAAGTTTGCTGTACTTTATTATAAGGGTCTTTCTGAGGCGGCCACCGAGGCTCGAAAAATCAATAATTCAGGTTTCCCTCTCCACGACCCTTCTTTGTACAGTTTGATCCTGTTGGAAGCTGGTTTTCAGCAAGAGATGGAGTTTCCTATGATCTGTGAACCCCATTTGGAATTCATCAAATTACCTGGAAATCGCATCATGCTGCGGGACAAATTTAAAGGAGCAAAAGAGCCTGAGCATTCCAACTATTCAATTTTTGAATTGAAGCAAAAATGAAAAGTAGAAGGCTTCAAAAATATTTTGTGTGTTTAAAAATTAAAGCTGGCAGCAACGGATGTGCTACAACGAAGTCAGATGGGGACCATTTATTGGGGATCTGGAGGTAGTACGAACTGCCAATGGGTATGCACCTGTGATGGTGGTGAACCTTTTTCCCTTTGGGATTGCTCCGGGGATCCAACCAAAATTTGTGAAGTAGGTAGCCATTGTAGCGGACAAGATTAACAGTACAATTTGTGTTGCGAACTATTGACTAATGAAATGGAGGGTCTGTTGATCCTCCATTATTTAAAACTTTACAACGCTATGTTAGGTAAAAATTCTATTCGTGTTTTTCTATTATTCGTTGCTTCCCCTTTTTTGATATTTGGTTGTAGTAAAACCCCAAAAACGGACCTTACATCGATACATGTCCCAAATAAAATAGATGAACCTGTTCTCCTTTCTGAACTAGCCATCACAGATAAGAAGATAAAATTAGAGACAAAAGATGGCGTTTTTCTTGGAAATATTGTTGATGTTAAATTATATAAAGACAGGTTATTTGTCTCTGATAAAAAAAAGGTTTCAATTTTTGATTTGGAAGGAAATTTTATTCAATTTTTGGGTGAGGAAGGCGAGGGTCCAGGAGAGTATAAACTGGTTACTTCTATGGATATCGATTCTGCTTCAGGTCTAATCTATGTTTCATCATACAATAAGCTTTTGGTTTTTGGAGCTGACTTAGGGCTTGTCGAAGAAAGAAAATTGGGCTATCCTATAGGGTATTTGAAAGTTTTGGATGGAGACCTATGGATAGTTTCTGAGGAGATAGGGATAAAGGTTGGGGATAAAACTGCTAATCAGACCAACCTCTACAAGCTGGGTAATACTTTCGAGATTTCAGATACCATTCCCTTTAGGAGGGTGATTTTGGACAAAATACAAATAGGAGGCTATTGGTTTAGGTATTGGTTGTCAGATACTGGAGAAGGAATATTTTTGTTCATGCCGGTTCTTACACCGGAAAATACGCTCCGGGACACTTTGTACCAGTTATCAGATGGGATGATAAAACCAGCTATTAAGTTCCATTTTGAACGGGCCCAATCCCTGAATGAGCAGGGTTACCAAACGCTTTTGCTGTATAACGTTGTGAACAGTTCTTCATATTATATTTTAGAATATGCCCAAGATTGGGAACCATTCATGTTTCTGTATGACAAGAAAAACAAAATAGGATACAACCTTAGCAAGGGATTGACCGATGCTGATGGCGATCCTGTGTTTTTGAGACCGTTGGATTTGGATGCGGATCTCTTTTATTATACCAAAAAGAAAGCATTTAGCGACCTATCCACTGAGGAAGAAAATCCCGAAATTGGAATTGTTAAGTTAAGATAATCATCAAACCATCACATCATCGAATCATCACACCATTCCGGACAATCATTTCTTTCAGGGCATAAAACCGCCCATTTACGGGGAAGATAATTACCCCTATTTGAATTATATCTTTAATTATTTTAATGCAAGCTGAGGTTTCTCCCCATTTCAGGGCGTGGATGACTGGAAAACGAACAGAATCTCAAGCACTGAAAGTGCGCAATACCCAAACACAGGGTGCAGCCCTGTGTCTAAACCCGAAACGGGAACCCAAGCCCTGCCGGGGCGAAATATGTTTGGCAAACCCCACATCCGATATAGAAAAAAATATACCGCCCGTTCACGGGAAAAATGGGGCAGTTCAAGGGAAATACACTTATTCACTTATATTTTTTGATTTTATCCATTAGATTGGGCAGTAACAAGCTAAAAAGCATAGACAGATGACTTTAACCGGCTGAAACAGGCACAGTTTCCCCTGATCGCCCATTGGGATAAAAGGCACTTTGTGGTGGTGTACCGGATCTATATCTCCCTGCAGGAAATACATTCAATCAATGGATTAATTCCATCCAAGTGTTTTTCTCAAACCGAAATGCCATTTTTAGGTTTTCAATGAAACTTATGACTTTCTGTTGAGTAATTTTACTCATTATATTGAGTAAATTATAAAATGACACCTTTAATGATTGATATTCTGCTATTTATAAAATAATTTTATCCCAGGTAAACCAATAAATGAAAGCCACAAGGTCTGCCATTTAAAACAAATCCAACACATTCGTTTGCAAAAATTCTTGCCAATGAACGCCAGCTTCCCCTATCAGCAGGGATTTTTCAGGTTTGAATTTTTTGTCAAAAGCCCCCAAGCCGGATAGCTTTCCTGTTTTTTCTGTTCTTTGGTATGCCATAATTATTTTACTCAATATATTGAGTAAATGCGAATCTTTAGTTTATTGTAGAGACCAAAAGCATGATGCTCCGAAACGGGGAACTTTTTTCCAAATTTCTAAAAACCTCTTTATCATTTCATAAAGCTCCTCTACTTTACAACTATTTAATAGCATGGGTACTGACACTACGTAAGTAAGAGCCAATAATAAAATAAAAACTCGAATTTAAATTAGGTTTTCCGATTGACAACCACATATCTATTTGTTAAATTGAGTTAACTAAGATAAATTATACCAAATTCAACGGCTAAAATGTATATGAAGAATTTGATCTTCCTTTTTACCATACTCACATTTTTAAGTTCCTGTGAAAAAAAAGAACATACAGCATCCGAAAAAGCGGTTAATACCGTTTCACTCCAAAAGTTGGACAGCATACAGATTTACTATTTAGGTACTCCTATTGTACATGATATTGACCCATTATCTGAAACGGTAGTCTTTATGGAACAAAAGGAGTTCTTGGCAAAAATCCTGGTAGCGGATTTTGATGGGAACATCTTACATTCCTATTTAAAATCCGGGGATGTTCCTGATAGCTACGGTGGCCTTATTTCTACCCTTAAAATTGAAAGCGACAGCTCATTTATTGCCTATGGATCCAATGGGTTTTTAAGATATGATTTTTCAGGAAAGCTTTTATCTCAGGTAGATCACCAAGATTTTCAACCTCCCATATTCAAACAACTTGCTATGCAGTTTGGGATGGAAAAAATTGGGGATCGTTATATTTTTGAGGAACAGGACTATCGCGGCGTAAACGTACGTGACAGTGATCATTATAAGGATTTATATTTGCTCTCTTGGCTTGACCCTGAAACAGGAGAGAGGGAACCGTTTCTTAAGATTCCAGAGACCAGTATCTTTCGAAACGGAAAATATTTCTTTGCTCATTCCTGGAAACCAATTTTCACGATTTCAGAAGATCTAATATATGTAGCATTTGGCATAGAACCCGTTATTTATGCTTTTAAAAGCGTAGCTCCCTACGCCCTGGTAAAGAAAATTCCACTTGATCTTGAGGAATATCGCTATTTTAAAGGTGGAAATGACTATTCTTCCGTCGCTAACTTCATGCATTTACGTAATAGAACCGGCAGAATAGAGGCCATTAATATTATCGATGGATATTATATTATTTCTTATTTTCCAGGATTTAATAGAGTGGATATTGAACAGGCGTTAATGAATAAATCACCAGAAGAGGCAACGTTTTTTCGAGAGCGCATGCAAGAAAAATACCCAAATAGAATTGCCATTTTTGATTCATTGGGTATTCGGTTAAACGATTTTGTTCCAAAGGGACTAGTGGCTGAGGAAATGCTACTCCGCAATGGCGGGCTATGGATGGTAGGAAAGGAAGACCCCAATACAGAAAAAGACTATTTCATGCTATACAATTTAGAGCTTAAAAAAATGGAGTGATAAAAGATGATACTATTAAACGACTTAAGCCCCCCCCAAATGAACAAAAAGCCGGGTAAACATTTTGCGAACGGTGGGAAAATTTGGATTTATGAGAATGGGAATGATGAAATGGGATTTGTCCGTTTGGGGATGAGTAAATTGTAAATGAAATTTAGAAGCCCTGAATAACAGATGTTATTTTTCTATATTATTTATATTAATTTAAAGCCAAACCCACCCCAAAAAACAATGATCTATCTTCGAGGCTTGTCATTATTACTAGCGATTCCTTTTACCGCATCTACATTCATTTTTTCTTGCGCACCAAATACAAAGCGGGCTAAAAACGAAAAAACCTTCACCTTCGAAACGCTGCCAGAGTCGATCTCCCTTCAGGGTAAAAAAATATATTATCCTGAACTAAAAATGCCTTATACCCTGTTCACGAATAATGAATTGTTAATTGTAGGAGAGAGCAGAAGAACCTATGACGAATTCCCTCCCATTCACCTTATTCACAGCCAAAAAATGGATTACCTGGGCGCTAAAGGAGTGATCGGATTTGGTCCAGGAGAACTTTCAGATGTTGCCGGAATGGATGCAGGTTCAAATGAAAATACATTTTGGGTGTACAGTGCCATGGAGAAGCGGTTTTCCGAATTCAGTCTGGAAGACACGGCCTCCCTTTCTTCCAATCAAATCAAACAAGAGGGAGATTTTTTTATGGCAATGGCGATGAAGTTTTCTTCCGATAGCACGGTGATGTGCCGAATGGTCAACGATCCCTTTCGATTCGTAGAATTTAGTTTGGATGGGCAGCGAATTAAAAATTATGGCAAATGGAAAGACATTTTGGTTCGAAAAGATTTTACTAATTACATGATGGCCGATCTGCACCTAGGCTATTTTCAGGGAAATCAACGTAACCAAACCTACGCATATGCCAGTGCATACCGGGACCGCCTGGAAATTTTAGATAAGAAATCGGAACAAATATATCTGGTAGATGGTCCATATAATTTTATTCCTGAGTTTACAGCAGCGACTTCCGGCGGTAAATCCAATGGTGTCATCGTAGACATCAACGAACCCATGGCTTATGCAGCCGTAGAGGTAAGTGATGATTACATTTATGGCCTCTATTGTGGCAGAACATTCAGGGAAGTACGTGAAGGCAGCGAATATGCTACTGAAATCTACGTATTTGATCTACAGGGCACTATTATCTGTGAATTAAAACTGGATACGAGCATCCGGGCCCTTGCCGTAAATGAGCAGGCCGGCAAATTGTATGGTATCACCACAGATGAAGATCCTGGAATTGCTGTTTTTGATTTACCTTCGTTCGACTAACAAAAAAGGCACTATTTCACATCCTTTAACGATACAGACTATATTCATAATTGGATTAGATTTTTAAACAAGCTATTTTCACCTACTGGACCCCTTCCCTAGCTGAGTTTAAGGAGAAATTCTTTAGGCCTCCGATTGTAAACGTAAATCAAACGCTGTTTTGATAGCCTTTCTACAAATACTAAGTGTATTCTCATGTTTTATCCTGTCGCCTTCTGATACCAGTAGGTTTATATCCGTGCCCCTGGACCACCGGGATCCCCGCGGCAAGCAAATAGAAATCAGTTATACCCTCTTCCAACCCTACGAGGAACAAAAAGAAACCATCCTGCTTCTGGAGGATCCACTGGACAGCTATTTTCAGCAAGGCATGGAGCTCCGGGAACTGGCGGATGAATTTAACCTGGTGCAAATCAAAGGCCGCAATACGATGTATTGGCGGAGTTCTACCCCCAGTCCAGCCTGATGCTGCTCCGGGATGGACATGCTTTGGGGAAATTGAGGGCTACCGGATTGCAACGGGAGCTTATCCGCTCCTTTTTACTTGAGGATAATCAGGAAAAAATCGGCGTTTACCAGTCCCTGCAGGAAGCTGGGCTGCTGTATGATAAAAGAGACAGCAATAACCTTTGAGGTCTTTGAGACCTCGATGGTTTTTTCGTGAACGCTCCGAGTCAGACCTTCGGGGTTGGGAAAACCCCAAAGGTCAATAGTCTTAAACCTTTGAGGTCTTTGAGACCTCGAAGGTTTCAAACGTACACGTTCCAAGAAAGACCTTCGGGGTTGAAGAAACCCCAATGGTCAATACCCGAAACCTTTGAGGTCTTTGGGACCTCAAAGGTTTTAAACGTACACGTTCCAGAAAAGACCTTCGGGGTTGGGGAAACCCCAAAGGTCAATGCCCGAAACCTTTGAGGTCTTTGGGACCTCAAAGGTTTTGTTCTTTTCCCTAACCTCACTTTTTCTTAAAAAGCGAATCCACAAATTCCCGGCGGTCAAAGACCTGCAAATCCGTCATCTTCTCTCCCACCCCAATATACTTTACCGGAATCTTGAATTGATCCGAAATGCCGATGACCACACCTCCTTTGGCCGTCCCGTCCAGTTTGGTGATGGCCAGGGCGCTGATCTCGGTCGCTTTGGTAAATTCCTTGGCCTGAATAAAGGCATTCTGACCGGTAGAGCCATCCAATACCAGCAAAATCTCATGCGGCGCCTCAGGGATGAATTTTTGCATCACCCGCTTGATCTTGGTCAGTTCGTTCATCAGGTTGACCTTGGTATGTAGCCGGCCCGCCGTATCCACAATCACCACATCCGCCTTCATTTCCACGGCCTTTTTTACCGTGTCAAAGGCTACCGAAGCAGGGTCGGTGTTCATGCCATGGGAGATAACCGGCACGTCCACCCGTTCCCCCCAGAGGATAAGCTGGTCCACGGCAGCTGCCCGGAAGGTATCCGCCGCTCCCAGCACCACTGACTTTCCGGCCTGCTTGAATTGGTGGGCCAGTTTTCCGATCGTCGTCGTCTTGCCCACCCCGTTGACCCCTACTACCATGATGACGTAGGGCTTTTTGCCTTCCGGAAGGTCAAAGTCGCCCAGATCCTGGGTATTGTTCTCCTCCAAAAGTCCGGACACCTCCTCCCGTAACAGTAGGTCCAGTTCGGCGGTATTCACATATTTGTCTCGGGCCACCCGCTCTTCAATGCGCCGGATGATCTTGATGGTGGTATCCACACCTACATCGGAGGTGATCAGGATCTCTTCCAGCTCATCCAGGATATCCTCATCCACTTTGGACTTGCCCACGATGGCTTTGCCCAGCTTTGAAAAAAGGTTATTGCTGGATTTCTCCAGCCCCTTGTCCAGACTCTCTTTTTCCTCTTTAGAAAAAAAACCAAATATTCCCATAAGTACGTTTCTATGACCCGAATATACGCAAAAATCCCTTTCGATAAGAACCGAAAGGGATGTATAAATGCGTGAATGGCGGGATAATCCTTATTTTTTAAGGGTCTCCTGAACCAAAGGACTGGGCACCATTTCCTCCTTGAAGGTATAGGCTCCGGTCTTCTCGGACCGAACCGCTTTGATCACTTTGGCATACGAGACACCACCTTCTTTTTTCAGTGTTGCTACTACTTTCTTAGCCATAATATTTCTGTTTTATCCCGAAGGAAGTGATTACTTGATTTCTTTATGAACCGTCACTTTTTTCAAAATGGGATTGAATTTTTTCAATTCCAAGCGCTCGGTAGTATTTTTTCTATTCTTGGTGGTGATGTACCGGGAAGTACCGGGCATACCACTTTGCTTGTGTTCCGTACATTCCAGGATTACCTGTACTCTGTTACCTTTCTTAGCCATTGCGTATTATGATTTAGTGTGGTTGGAAGTAGACACCTTATTTGATGACGATTTCTCCTTTTTTCTGCGCCTCTTTCAATACCGCACTGATTCCTTTTTTATTGATGGTCCTCAAAGCAGAAGAGGATACTTTCAACGTAATCCAGGCATCTTCCTCCGGGATGTAAAAGCTCTTCTTGTGCAGGTTGGGGTAAAATCTACGCTTGGTTTTGTTATTGGCGTGTGATACGTTATTTCCTACCTGAGGCCTTTTTCCAGTAATGTCACAAATTTTTGCCATGATATATATGTATCCGTGTTGTTTTTACTTTTTCAATTGGGTTTGCAAATATCGGAAGTTTTCATTAAATAACAAAAGTAGGTAACATAATTATTAAATAAATCCCTGCCTACCAACTTTTTGGTTTTGCCTCCGGTTTCCGAATCCCTTTTCTTATATTTGCCCTTTCGGAAAGAAATTGCTCCGAAACACCATTTAAAAGAATTAAACAGGAGATCCATGATGCAGGAGATCAGTTCAAGCAAGGAAGCGATACAATTAGAACATATCCACGGGGCCCACAATTACCACCCCTTACCCGTTGTACTTACAAAAGGAGAAGGAGTATTCCTTTGGGACGTGGAAGGAAAAAAATATTTTGACTTTCTTTCGGCCTATTCGGCCGTCAATCAGGGGCATTGCCATCCCCGTATTAAGGAGGCCCTTATCGCACAGGCCGGTACCCTGACCCTTACCTCCAGGGCATTTCACAATGACGTGCTGGGGCCCTATGAAAAATACATTACCGAATACTTTGGCTTCGACAAGGTGTTGCCCATGAATACCGGCGTAGAGGCAGTGGAGACCGCCATCAAAATCGCCCGAAAATGGGGCTATGAGAAAAAAGGAGTACCCGAGCAGCAGGCAAAAATCATCGTGGCAGAGAACAACTTCCACGGCCGAACCACCACCGTCATTTCCTTTTCCAATGATGAAAATGCCCGGAAAAACTTCGGGCCCTATACCCCTGGGTTTATACGGATCCCCTATAATGATCTGACTGCTTTGAAAGCAGCCCTGACTAACCATCCGGAGACAGTGGCCTTTCTGATCGAACCCATTCAGGGCGAGGCGGGCGTCAACACTCCGGATGAAGACTACATGATGCAGGCTAAAAAACTCTGTCAGGAACATCAGACATTATTACTGGCAGATGAAATCCAAACAGGAATCGGAAGAACGGGGTCCCTGCTGGCGGTCTGTGGCAACTGTAGCTGCGAGGGCCACTGCGAAAAACAGGAATCCTATGTGGAACCGGATATTTTGATCCTGGGCAAGGCACTTTCCGGAGGATTTTTTCCGGTTTCAGCCGTTTTGGCCAATAATCCCATCATGGAGGTCATTCACCCGGGACAACACGGGTCTACCTTTGGAGGCAACCCCCTGGGTGCCAAAATAGCCATCACTGCGCTGGAGATCGTGCGGGATGAAAAACTGTCCCAAAACGCCCGAGCGCTAGGAAAGGTATTTCGGGAACGCATGGAACTGCTTGCCGAGAAATCCCATTGGGTAAAACTGGTACGGGGCTGGGGCTTGCTGAATGCCATCGTAATCAATGACAGCCCGGACAGCAGCACGGCCTGGGACATTTGTGTTGCTTTAAAAGACAACGGCCTACTGGCCAAACCCACACACGGCAATATCATTCGTTTTGCTCCTCCGCTGGTTATGAGCATGGAAGAGTTGCACAGCTGCTGCGATATCATCGAAAAGACCATACTGGCATTTGAAAAAACCGAAGTAGAATGAAGGAGCAGGCCATCATTTTCGATATGGACGGTGTGATCTGTCATACCAATCCTTTCCACTCGGAGGCGTTTCGCGTGTTTTTTGGCAAACGGGGTTTGAATCCCAGCGAAGAAGAATTTGCCCGGCACATGTACGGCAAAAGCAACAAATACATCTTTGCTCATTTTCTGGGCAGAGAGGTGGTTGGGACTGAGTTCACGACACTGGAGCAAGAGAAAGAGGGTTTATTTCGGGAAATTTATGCCGATAAGGTAGAGACACTACCCGAATTTCTGCCTTTTCTTCAGGCACTCAAAAAAGAAGGCTACAGTACCGGAGTCGCTACCTCTGCCCCCCGTGCCAACCTGGATTTAATTATGGGGCATCTGGGTTTCGGGCCCAGTATGGAGTCGGTTATGGCCAGCGAAAATGTAACAAAACACAAACCCGACCCGGAAGTGTACCTCAGCTCTGCCAGAAACCTGAATGTAGACCCGGCCCGATGCCTGGTCTTTGAGGATTCTCATTCCGGTGTATCCGCTGCCCGAAACGCTGGCATGCGCGTGGTGGGTGTGCTTTCTTCCCATAGCAAGGAGGAATTGCCCCCTTGCGATCACTATATTAACGATTACCGGGACATTAATCTGGAGATGGTTTCAGGCTTATTTTCCTGATTGAAAAACCAGCCCAATTAGCCCACCTTCAGTTTACTCCTATAGTATACACCTTTCCAGAACCTTATTCGCCATGCTTAGAAGACCCCGAAGAAACCGAAAATCCGCCGCCATTCGCTCTCTGGTAGAGGAAACCAGGCTCTCCGTCAGCGATTTTATTTTTCCATTGTTTCTGATCGATGGAATCAACCAAAAAGTAGAAGTAAAATCCATGCCGGGTATTTACCGGTATTCGCTGGACCTGATGCTGGAGGAGATTGATTCCTGTCTAAGGCTGGGGATCAATGCATTCGATATTTTCCCGGCCTATCCGGAAGACAAAAAGGATCGCTTTGCCACGGAGAGTTACCGCGAAGACACCTTTTATTTAAAGGCTTTGCGAACCATCAAGCAGAGCTTTCCCCAGGCCTGCATCATGACCGATGTGGCCATGGACCCCTACAATTCCGACGGGCACGACGGACTGATAGAAAATGGTAAAATCCTGAATGATGAGACGCTGGAAATTCTGGGCAAAATGACCCTGGCTCAGGCAAAAGCAGGGGCAGACATCATCGGTCCCTCCGACATGATGGACGGCAGGGTGGGCTATCTTCGTAAATTGCTAGACGAAAACGGCTACAAGGAAGTCTCGATTATGTCCTACACGGCCAAATACGCCAGTGCTTTCTACAACCCCTTTCGGGATGCCCTGGATTCTGCACCCAAATCAGGAGATAAAAAAACCTATCAGATGGATCCTGCCAACAGCCAGGAGGCTTTGATTGAGGGGCGGTTGGATATGGAAGAGGGAGCGGATTTTCTGATGGTCAAGCCTGCCCTGGCCTATCTGGACATCATCAAACTGCTTCATGACCGTTTCCCCCTACCCATTGCCGCCTATAATGTGAGCGGTGAATATGCCATGATCAAGGCTTCGGCAGCCAATGGCTGGCTGGATGGAGAACGAGCCATGCTGGAATCCCTACTCAGCATCAAGAGGGCCGGCGCGAAAATCATTTTGACCTACTTTGCCAAAGAAGTGGCCACAGTTTTAGCATAATTTATAAAGAATTCTTTTTTAATTTCAGCAGGAAACCGGTCCCCAGTCCAAAAGGGACCATTTTTTCTGGATTCCGAATTCAGGTTTCGTCGTCCAACTCCCTTATATTTATTTAGCAAGCTTATTGACAGTTCGGGTAACGTACCTGAAGTAGTACCGCATGCCATAACGAAACCTCAATCGAACACCACCTTTACAACGGAAACTCGCACTCCCGTTCGTTTTTAAACCAATTTATCCTGATTTTACATAAATTGACGA
Organism: Cyclobacterium salsum; assembly: GCF_010119245.1. GTDB lineage: Bacteria > Bacteroidota > Bacteroidia > Cytophagales > Cyclobacteriaceae > Cyclobacterium > Cyclobacterium salsum. The sequence goes on along the minus strand of NZ_WNKG01000005.1, from coordinate 434,059 downwards.
AAACCTCCTTAAAATTATCATAACCAAGCTTGTTCTTCGAGAATGCTATAAAAAATAAGCATTAAGACTAATATTCCAATCAAATTTCAGTGTTCTGCCACTGGTCATTTATTTTTACGGACCTAATTCAATGCAGGTAATTACCAAAACCGTATATCAAAATCATTTTTTATGAAAAAAAAGCAACAATTTTATTTTTTTTTAATAAAAATGAAAAATAAAATAAATCTTTGAAAATTCACATCTTACTAATCACATCAGAAACATTTTTCAACCACCTATTTTAAAAATAAAATTTTACATTATACTATATCACCCATATTTTTACTTATTTTATAGTTTTAAACAAACTATTTTTCCTTTATTTTATATTTAATCAGTTTTTTGTAAATGATTATTAATAGGTATCACGTACATATGATAAACAATTTATTAACATATTTTTTTATATTTTAAGATAATTTTATACCCTACAGAACTCATATTCATGCTGATCTTCATTTTTTTGGTTATTTTTTTAACCAATTTATGTTTAGATTTGAAAAATACTCTTGTTATTTGCTGAAAGAGTAGCTTATTATTAACCCTAAAATTTAGATTCTATGGAAGGTATTTTCCCAATTTTAACTCAGGTTAACGCAGATGCGGTATCTGAGGGAATGGATTACGGTAGTGCTATCACCCAAAACTTATTGACTACCAATAATGTCTGGATGATGTTGGCCACCGCACTGGTCTTTATCATGCATTTAGGTTTTGCCGGGGTAGAGGCTGGATTTGGTCAGGCCAAAAACACGGTAAATATTCTCTTTAAGAACACCGTAACACCTATTATAGGAATAGTGTCCTATGCATTGATTGGATTCTTTTTAATGTATCCGGGATTCGATGTTCCGGGTTGGTTTGGATTTGATGGAGCTGGCTGGAGCATGTTCTGGTTTAATCCCGGAGATGCAGACATCACTGCGGGATATGCCGATGCTGGATATACGTACTGGACGGACTTCTTATTTCAGGCCATGTTTGCAGCTACGGCCGCTACCATTGTATCAGGAGCGATTGCTGAAAGGGTAAAGCTCTGGGCATACCTGGTGTTTACGGTCATTTTTGTAGGAATTGTATATCCGCTCATTGGAAGTTGGAAATGGGGAGGAGGCGCATTGGATGCCATGGGATTTTATGACTTTGCCGGTTCCACGCTTGTTCATTCCGTAGGTGGATGGGGAGCATTGGCTGGTGTCATCATGGTAGGGCCTCGGATCGGAAAATATGTTAATGGAAAAACCATTGAAAAACCTGGATCTAGTGTTCCTTTGGCCGTGATAGGTGTTTTCCTTTTATGGTTAGGTTGGTTCGGATTTAACGGGGGCTCTGTGCTTTCAGCAGATCCTGGATTAGTCTCTCTGGTTTTGGTAACCACTTCATTGGGAGCTTGTGCGGGAGGATTAGGAGGATTTCTTACCGCCTACCTCACTTTTAAACGATTGGACCTGGGTATGGTGCTAAATGGCATATTAGCAGGCTTGGTGGGCATTACCGCCGGAGCAGATGTTATAAGTCCAATATTCGCCTTGCTTATCGGTTTTATTGCTGGCATCCTGGTAGTGCTTTCCGCTATACTCCTCGACAAATTAAGGTTAGATGACGTAGTGGGAGCTGTATCTGTTCACCTTACCTGTGGGGTTTGGGGTACGCTAGCCGTGGGATTGTTCTCCAACAATCCAGACCATTCATTTTTAACCCAATTAGTCGGTGTCCTTATATGTGGTGGAGTAGCTTTTCTTTCCGCATTGATCATCTTCTATGTGCTAAAAGTTACGATTGGAATACGGGTATCCGAAGAACACGAACGATCCGGGCTGGATAGTCATGAGCATGGAATAAGAGGATACACCATAGTGTATGACGAATAAAATAAATAATAGTACCCCTAGTAAATAAACAAAAAAGCAGAACCCTGCCCACAAAAGAAATTGAAGCCTTTTTACCTGTGGGCAGGGATTCTCATCAGTCAACTTATTATTAACTAACTCACAAAATTAAAATGAAAAAATTCCAACTACTAATTGTCCTAGTTCTTTTATCAACACTGACCTTAGTTAAAGCGCAAGATGCGACAGAAGATTCAAATTTATCCATCTCAGGCTCTGTTGACGCTTATTTCAGAACTAACTTAAACGCTCCGAACAAAGGAGATGAATTCCAGGCACCAGCCACCTCTTTTGCCAACTTACCTGGTTTTTCACTAGGTATGGCCAATATCATTGCAGCCTATGAAGGTGAAAAAGTAGGTTTTGTGGCCGACCTTGTCTTCGGGCCTAGAGGGGAAGATGCCGTATTCGGGTCTCCTTTATACGCTGGCTTCGAAGCCGGAAGCTCTCAAATAGTAAATCAATTGTACATGTACTGGAATGCGGGTGATGTCGTGACTTTCACAATCGGAAATTTCAATACCTATTTAGGATATGAAGTAATTTCGCCTACTGGAAATTTCAATTACTCTACCTCTTACATGTTTTCGTATGGTCCATTTTCTCATACTGGTTTGAAGGCCGATTTCCAGCTTTCAGATAACTGGTCATTGATGGCTTCCATTATGAACCCAACCGACGTTACAGAATTTAATTCCATTGGGTCTTATACTCTGGGTGGTCAACTAGCCTATACTACCGATGCCGGAGGAACTTATTTGAATTTGCTTTATGGAGATCAGGATGGAAAACTGGACATGAACACCATCTCTTCCTTTGGCAATAGCTCCATGGGAAATACCTTCCAAATTGACCTTACGACAGGATATGACCTTACGGAATCGGTATATGCCGGACTGAACGCCACCTATAATACCACTTCTCCTGGGCAAGTTCTCAGTGGGAACACCATTCAGGACGCAACCGGTGATGGTTATGGCTTCTACGGAATTGCCGGATACCTTCAGCTCGCTACTTCGGATGCATTTTCATTGGGAGCAAGAGGAGAATATTTCAGCGTTTTCAACGGAGGTTTAGATAGCGTAGTTGGACTAAACAATGAGGGTGACGGAAATGTCTTTGCAGTGACGCTTTCCGGAAACGCAAAGGTAATGGACAATCTTACGCTAATTCCTGAGGTTCGTCTTGACTCCATGTCAGAAAACTTCTTTTTGAACAATGACTACGAAAACTCGAACAATTTGACGTCTTTTCTCCTTGCAGCCGTCTTTTCCTTCTAATTTTTCGTTTTTTTTTCTAAAAATCACCAAAAAACCGCAGTGTTTCAAAAAAACTGCGGTTTTTTGCGTTTTTACCGAAGTGTATTCAAATCCGCTTCAAAAATCACCCTTCCCAGGTGATTTTTTTGTTTTTTCCTAAAATTTAGGTCAAAACAAAAAATACTTTTTTGACTGTAAATAGTTTATTTTCAGTATATAATTTTAATTTTTAAAAATACTTCACTTTTACCCTGAAAAAACGTGACCTTCCCCGTCCAATACGTATGGATAGGTAAAGAATAATTAAAAACTTAACGAAATAGTATAATGATCAGATTCACATTTATGTTAGCTGCATGTTTTCTTGCCTTTAATGTATTGAATGCGCAATCTCATCAGGATCTCAAAGGCCCGGCTGCCAAGAACTACAAACCTTGAAAACAGCAGGCCAGAAAAAGGTACCTTGTTGGTAAAAATTGACGAAGAGAAACTTAAAGAACCCGCTTACAAAAACAAAAAGCACCAGGCAGGTGAAGTTGAAGTAGTGGAGGTAAATGCAGATTTGAGAAAAAGTAACAGGTCCAACATCAAAAAATAGCAAGCCCTGGAAAAAAGATTAATGACGACAGGCAAATAAAATGCCTGACAAAAACGAAGGCCTGGGAGAAACCATAATTGGTTTTTTCCAGGCCTTTTTACTTTCAGACTCCTTGCAAATTACTGGGAAGATGTTACAGGTCCTCCTCCCTCTCCAGCATCAGAATGGCATTTTGAGGCACGATGTAATATTTATCTCCTTCAAACATAACTTCAAATGCTCCGTTCATCAGGAAAACAGCCAAATCGCCTTCTTTTGCCTGCAGAGGAATGTATTTTACGTTCTCTCCGTGATCTTTCCATGGCTCATCCTCTTCCACCGGAAGTGGAATGGGATATCCGGGCCCAGCCTTGATAATATACCCCTGCTGCACTTTCTCCTTTTCCTGGACACCAGGTGGCAGGTACAAACCGCTGGAGGTCTTTTGATCCGGTTTCTTTAACTTGATCAACAAGCGATCCCCCACAATAATAATTTTCCGTAACTTATTTTCAGAGGTCAATTGCATACTTATACGTATTTAGGCTAACATTAACTTGTCCTTCTTGGACTAAAAATAATGGCATCCCCACCTCGGTGAAGACGCCATTATATCATGTAATCGTAAACGTTGAAGAGGAATTATTTTTTATCTTCCTCATTCACTTCTTCGTAATCTACGTCAGACACCCCATCTCCGGAGGCAGCATCTGCTGATCCACTATCTTCAGGTCCTCCCTGGGCAGCACCGCCCTGGGCTCCTTCGGATGCGTTATACATCTCCTGAGACGCGGCAGTCCAGGCGGTGTTTAACGCTTCCATTCCTGCGTCTATTGCCGCAAGATCCTGGCTTTGGTGTGCTGATTTCAATTTTTCCAGTGCTTCATTCACTGCGGCTTTATTGCCTTCAGAAAGTTTCTCTCCGAATTCTTTAAGCTGCTTCTCGGTTTGGAAGATTAGGCTATCTGCCTGATTAATCTTATCGATTTTCTCTTTTTCAACCTTATCAGTGGCCGCATTGGCTTCTGCTTCTTTTTTCATTCGGTCAATCTCTTCCTGAGAAAGCCCGGAAGAAGCCTCAATCTTGATCTTCTGCTCTTTACCGGTTCCCTTATCCTTAGCAGACACATTCAGAATACCGTTGGCATCAATATCAAAGGTTACCTCAATCTGCGGAACTCCCCTGGGAGCCGGAGGAATGTCGGTCAACTGAAACCTACCTATGGCTCTATTATCCTTCGCCATGGACCTTTCTCCCTGAAGCACGTGGATATCCACTGCTGGCTGGTTGTCTGCCGCCGTAGAGAAAACCTCCGACTTTTTGGTAGGGATGGTCGTGTTAGATTCAATCAACTTGGTGAACACACCGCCCATGGTTTCGATACCCAACGAAAGCGGGGTAACGTCCAGAAGCAACACATCCTTCACCTCTCCAGTTAAAACACCTCCTTGAATGGCAGCACCGATGGCAACCACTTCATCCGGGTTTACCCCTTTAGACGGTTTCTTACCGAAATATTTCTCTACTTCTTCCTGAATTTTCGGAATTCGAGTAGAACCTCCTACCAAAATCACTTCGTCGATGTCAGAGGGTGATAATCCTGCATCCTTGATCGCTTTCCGTACCGGGTCCATAGATCTTCGAACCAGGTCATCGGATAGCTGTTCGAACTTCGCCCTGGAAAGGTTTTTTACCAAGTGCTTGGGTCCGGACTGCGTAGCGGTGATATACGGAAGGTTGACCTCTGTGCTGGAAGAACTGGAGAGTTCAATCTTGGCTTTTTCGGCAGCTTCTTTCAATCGCTGAAGCGCCATGGGATCATTCCTTAGGTCTATTTCCTCTTCAGCCTTAAATTCATCGGCCAGCCAGTTGATAATTACCTGGTCAAAATCATCGCCTCCCAGGTGCACATCTCCGTTGGTCGATTTCACCTCAAACACACCATCTCCTAATTCCAACACCGAAATATCGAAGGTACCACCACCCAGGTCATACACGGCGATTTTCATGTCCTGGTTTTTCTTATCCAGACCGTAGGCCAGTGCGGCGGCGGTTGGTTCGTTAATGATTCTTTTCACGTCCAAGCCAGCAATCTGACCGGCTTCCTTGGTAGCCTGACGCTCTGAGTCATTGAAATAGGCCGGAACGGTGATCACCGCTTCGGTTACCTCTTGTCCCAGAAAATCTTCTGCCGTAGATTTCATTTTCTGAAGAATCATGGCAGAAAGTTCCTGTGGCGTGTAGGACCGATCACCAATTTTTATAGCCACGGTGTCGTTCGGACCCTTATCCACTTTATAAGAAGCATGCTTCCGCTCTTCCGAAATTTCGGTGAATTTTTTCCCCATAAATCGTTTTACAGAAGAAATGGTATTCGCCGGGTTTGTAATGGCCTGCCGCTTGGCGGGATCCCCCACTTTTCTTTCTCCATTTCCGTTGTCCAAAAATGCCACGATAGAAGGTGTCGTCCTTCTACCTTCACTGTTTTGAATGACCACGGGCTCACTACCTTCCATTACTGCGACGCAAGAGTTGGTCGTTCCCAAGTCTATACCAATAATTTTTCCCATAATTATATTTATTTTATCGTTTTCGTTTCGTTTTCATTTTACTTACGGAAACAAGAACAACAACCAATGTGCCAAGTGGATGAATGCAAAAATAAATGCCACATTGTCATAATTCCTGACAGTTTTCAGATTCGATTTGTCAGCATTTATCCCTATTTTCCGATCTGGTATGCAGCCACCACCAAATTACTATCGTATGAGAATTTCAGAACTCCACACCTATCCCATCAAATCCCTTGGCGGAATCTCTTTATCAGAAAGCCAACTCGGAAAAGCCGGATTGCAATACGACCGGCAATGGATGCTAGTGGATCGCAATGGGAAATTCCTGAGCCAGCGAAGCCAGCCCCAAATGGCCCTGTTTCAGGTGGCACTCCAAGGCGATCAGTTGCAGATCACCCACAAAGAACACTCGGGTAACGGGATTCAAATTCCCGTTTCCGCTGACTCCGGCGAACTAAGAAAGGTTAGCATCTGGGAAGACGAGGTAAATGCATTGGCAGTAGACCCCCTCGCCGACGAGTGGTTTTCAGACATGCTCCGCTCCCCTTGCAGCCTGGTGAAAATGAGTCCCCAACACAAGCGTTGGTTAAAGAAAAAGTACCAAATAGATCGGGAACATGTGGGGTTTGCCGATAGCATGCCTATTTTACTTATTGGCCAATCCTCTTTGGAAGATTTAAACCAGCGGCTCCAAACACCGGTACCCATGTCTAGATTTCGTCCAAATATCGTATTTACGGGCGGGCCAGCTTATATGGAAGATACCTGGGATCGATTTACCATCGGGTCGTCCGCCTTCAAAATTACCAAACCCTGTGCCCGTTGCATAATGATCACAGTGGATCAGGAATCAGGAAAAAAAGGCAAGGAACCGCTGTTGACATTAGCTCAATACAGAAAACAAGGAAAGAAGGTGATGTTCGGACAAAATGCCCTTGTCCTTCAGGAATGCCGGGTAAGGGTTGGCGACTTATTACAACCAGAATAAGGTATTTGGTGTTGTGTAAACCTTATACAAATTGTGGGTTAAATTTACAGATTACCCAGTTTTTTTTCTTTAATTCTACATAGTAATATATCTGATAATTTTTTTTTATGGATTAGATGATAGCATTTTAAATACATTTTTCTTATTATTAGGTGCTGAAAAATAGGTTTGAAACAAGATTTTATCTTTTTCAGTTATGCTAAGAACCAATGAGGTAAGGACAGAATGGATGCAATTAAAAACAATTCTTACCTTTGGCATGAATTTTAAATGCTTGAGCCTTAAAGTCGACCAACTTAATTACCCAATTAGCTACCAACGGCTAAGTACTCAAGTAGAAAATAATCACATTTCGTAGGGGAGATTTTTGATGAAGTTTGATGTGTTATTTCAAACCAACTAGAATAACTATGTCCTTATCTTAAGGATGGATCACAAAAGTATGAATATAAAAAATCCGAATAAATCAACCACCAACTAAATTAAGTCTCAATGAATACAGTTTTATACAAAGTAATCCTGTGTTGCACATTATTATTGGCTGGATTATCTGTCAACGCCGCCAATTATTATTTCTCCAACGAGATTGGAGATGATTCGAGAAGCTTTTCTCAAGCTCAGAATGCAGCCACCCCTTGGAAATCAATAAGCAAATTAAATGCCATCATTTCCGGTTTAAATCCAGGTGATAAGGTTTTCTTCCGCAGAGGCGAGTCCTTTTACGGTACAATTCGGGTTAACGTTTCCGGAAACTCCGGGGCTCCCATCACTTTTGGTGCGTACGGCTCCGGGCCTGATCCGATTATCACCTCCATGGTTAGACTTTCCAATTGGCAGTCAGTAGGGAATGGTGTTTACGAAGCTTCGGATGGCCGCTTACCCTATAACAGGGTAAATATGTTGGCTATTGACAATAATCCTCAGGAGATGGGGAGGTATCCTAATTCCAACACTTCCAATAAAGGCTACCTTACCTATGAATCCCACTCCGGAAACCGTTCGATTACCGATGACCAGCTATCTTCCAGTCCCAACTGGTCAGGTGGTGAAGTGGTCATACGGAAAGTATATTGGATCACGGACCGGCACAGAATCAGCTCCCATTCCGGAAACACCCTTAATTATGCTTCCAACTCGGATACCTCTTACGAACCGAGAGCTGGCTATGGTTATTTTGTTCAAAATCATCCCAGCACCCTGGACCGATATGGGGAGTGGTATTACAACCCCAGCACAAGAAAAATGCGTGTCTATTTTGGCAGCGACCCGGGATCAACCCGCGTAGAAGTAAGTACCAATGACTTTATTGTACAAAACACCGGTTCCGCTAAACACATCCGGTTCGAAAACCTTCAATTTAAAGGTGCCAACCGAAATGCATTTCAATTTGAAAGTGGAAACGATATTAAAATCATCAATTGTAAAATAAACCTTTCTGGTGAAGACGGCCTTTTTCTCGCCGGCGTTTCTAATTTAGTAGTGGAAAATTCGGAAGTAAACCATTCCAATAATGTTGGAATGAATATTAAAATTTCCGATGGAGCCATCATTCGTGGAAATAACATACAAAACACCTACGTATTTCCGGGACATGGAAGAAGTGGGGACAATGTAGGATTGGCGATATTTTCGGACGGAGATGACAATCTTATTGAATACAACGAGATCAAAAAAACCGGGTATATCGGAATCCGATTTGGCGGACATAACTCCCAAGTCAAATCCAATTATATTGATGGTTTTTGTGTCACCAAAAATGACGGTGGCGGGATTTATACCTATCAGGGAAAATACGACAATTATAAAAATAGAAAAATCACAAATAACATCATTATCAATGGTGTGGGGGTGAAAGAAGGAACGACGATTAAGAATCATGTAGACAAACCACAAGCCGAAGGAATTTATTTGGATGATAATGTCACTGACGTGGAAGTGTCGGGCAATACCGTAGCCCACATTACCTCTAAAGGCATCTACCTCCATAATACTGACAATATCCGGGTTATCAATAATACGATTTACGATTCGGATAATTTGATTTTTTTGAGGAATGACTTGATGGGAAATCCCCTTGCAAATACAACTATCGAAAACAATAAATTACTGGCAAAAGACGCCTTCCAAAACTTCGTCTATGTTTATACGCTTTTCGACGATGTAGCTGACCTGGCCACATTCAACTATAATAAATATTCAGCCCCTTTTTCTGATAATTTTAGGTTTAAGGTCCGATACAATGCGAACTCCAGTAACGAAGCCAACAAGTTTTTTGATTTGAAAGGCTGGCAACGAATGTATAATAAAGACTGGAGTTCCAAAACCGGAACCCAGCTAAACGATTTATACCAAATTTCAAAAAAGGTAGGTTCCAATCGGTATTCAAACGGCACGTTTGACCAAAACGTGAACTACATCAGCTGCTCGGATTGTAGCAAGTCCTGGGATAGTGGGAAATTGGATGGAGGCTCCTTAAAAATCAGCACAAAAGGTACCAGCCAAACAACTTTAAGCGTCGGGTCCATTAAAAAGGGTAAGTATTACCTGTTGAAATTCAGTGCAGTTGCAGACAAAACCATCCCGATTTCTTTCTATTTGCGTCAGGGAGGTTCGCCTTGGTATACTCTTTCTTCAGAACACAAGGTGGGTATCGATTGGCAAAAAAGTGACAACGAAGTATTGATCCAGTCGCTGGCAGATATAGAAAGCACCCGTCTTGTTATGGAAATAGGCACCGGAGAAACCGGTGAATTATGGTTGGATAATCTTGAATTTCACGAGGTGGAGGCCAGTGTCATTCATCCGGAGGAAAAAGTTTTATTCGAAAAAAACCCCTCTAGACTAGAGAAGAGTTTTTCCACTTCAGGTGGGTTTGTTAGCCTGTTGAACGAATGGCTATCACCAACCCTGACGATAGGCCCCTATTCTTCCTTGCTATTGCTGAAAAGCGGAAGCGGGGTAGTTGAGCAGGAGCTACCAAAGCCCTCTGTCAGCCTTACCAAACCAGAGCCCGACCAAATTGGTGACGAAGGGCAAACGGTAATGATCGAAGCAGCCGCCGCAGTTCAGGGGGGAGAAATCTCCCGGGTTGATTTTTACAACGGTTCCGAAAAACTGGGGTCCGCAAACACCGCTCCGTTTACCTTTGCCTGGGAAAAGGCTCCTTCGGGAACGCACAACCTGTCTGCCGTTGCGATTGCCGATAATGGCCAGGAAGCCAGTTCGGCGACCATAAACTTTTCGATCACCTCTACCTCTACGTCGACCGAACCCGAAGCCTTCTCCACTTATTTTATCAATGCGGGAGGTAAAGTGGATACAGATTGGAATTCTATGAGATTTTCAGGAGAAAATTCTACGAATAATTTCTACAATTCCTCTAAGGTATTTGAGGAGCCAACTGCCAGTTCCTACACATTATTTCAAACGGAACGCTATGGTGAAAACCTCTCTTATGCAATTCCGGTACCAAATGGCACTTATTACGTATATACCCTGCATAATGAGCTTTGGTTTGGAAAACAAGGTCCAAATAGCCAGGTGGGACAACGGGTTTTTGACATCAGCATAGAAAACACCAAGGTAAAAGACGACTTTGACTTGTACAAAGAAAACGGAAACCAGCCCATGGCACTTACTTTTACGGGAGTCTCCGTAGATGACGGGGAGTTGAACCTCGATTTTTCTTCTTCCCTTGACAATGCCACCGTTTCCGGCATTGTCATCAGCCAAAACCCAATCAATATTCCTGAGGATTTAAAAGCAGGTGCGGCTACCCCTCCTGCCGAAACAGACGGGTATAGTGACTACCTGATGATTAATGCCGGTAGTCGGGATGACGTTACTTTTGATGGAAAGCAGTTTATCTCCGACTATAAAACCAATTATTTCTCAAGCTATTCTGCCAATTTCAACTATACCGTAGAAGGAGAATCGCTGTTTCAAACAGAACGGTACGGCCGGAACATGAGCATCCGAATCCCTGTAGAAAACGGCACCTATCAGGTCAAAACCTATCACAATGAACTTTGGTTTGGATCTTTTGGTCCAAGTGCAGGCGCCGGTAAAAGAGTTTTTGACATCACTATTGAAGGAATACTCAAAAAAGACGACTTCGACATCTATGCCGAAAAATCCAATGCCCCGACGATTCTGACCTTTAATGATATTGAGGTAACAGATGGCTGGTTGGAGTTAGCTTTATCTGCAAGTAGCGATAATGTCACCCTTTCCGGATTGTACATCGGAAAAGCTAGCGGAAACACCAATTCAGAATCGATCAAATCCCAGCAGGAACCCATATTCCTTAATGCAGGTACCTATGATGAAACGGCCTATAATGGGCAGCTTTACACCGGAGATCGGAATACGGACTATGCGAATACCTCCAAAGTTAATTTTAACTTTACGGTCAGCGGTTCCGAATTATTCCTTACCGAAAGGTATTCACATACCCTGGATTACAGCATCCCAGTGAAAAACGGAACCTATACGGTCATCACCTATCACAATGAACTTTGGTTTGGATCATACGGTCCGCCAGCTTCATCTGGCAACCGGGTTTTTGATATCAACATCGAAGGAAATCGCGTTAAGTCAAACTTTGACATCTACCGGGAATCGGGTAACAAACCGACTACCTTGACCTTTAGATCGGTTAAGGTAGGGGATGGAATTCTAGATATCTCCATGATCGCCACCACTAATAATGCTACCGTAGCGGGCATCGCCGTAATACCCGAAGGGGATTCCTTCTCCTCCAACTTGAGAATGGCAACGGATGAATCCGCCCAGACTCAGTCGGCTATGGACACCGGTACAGGGCAAAGGCCTGGCACAAGCGTCTATCCCAATCCGGCTTCCTATCAAGCTACGGTATCCATCGGTGAGGACGTAAGCGTAAGAGAAATCTACATTCAAAGTACGTCCGGAGCCCTGGTCAAAAGCATTGATCCCAAGTCTGCTTCTGATGGCTTTGGCACCTACACACTACCTCTGGAAGGACTTCAATCGGGAATTTACATTGTGACCGTTTCGGATGGCGGCAATTGGACCAAAAAAATGAAACTGATTGTGGAATAACCTCCCAAATAACAAAGCAAAAAAGCCGGACTGTGATCAAGTCCGGCTTTTTTTTATCTAACCCGACTAATGTCAAGTCGGAGCATTCACTCAAATGGCTACTTTAGTTTTTTATTTGCCTGATGCCTATCCTTATCACGTAAATCTTTTTTCTCAAAATTTTTCTCCAGTGCTTTTGTCAGGTCAACGCCAGTTTGATTGGCCAGGCAAATCAGTACCCACAATACGTCCGCCATTTCATCGGCCAAATCCTTGTCTTTGTCACTTTCCTTAAAGGACTGTTCCCCATATTTTCTTGCCATGATCCGGGCCACCTCTCCTACTTCTTCCGTCAGAATAGCCATGTTGGTAAGTTCATCAAAATACCGGACACCTGTAGAATTGATCCAGGCATCTACCTTTTCCTGTGCTTCAGATATTGTCATCATTTCGTGGTTAATTCACTAATTTTTCCTTGATTTAAAACCATAACCCTATTTACCCCGGCCGGAACATCCTCTTCGTAATGGCTAACAAATAAAAGAGACATTCCCGTTTCTTCACAGAAAAATGAAATGGCCTGCCGAAAACGAATCCGTTGCTCTTCATCCATGCCCTGGGAAGCTTCATCCAGCACCAGAAGCCGGGGGCTTTTGATCATGGCCCTGGCCAGCAAGCAGAATCGCTGCTCCTCCAAGCTAATTCGGTGAAAATTTAAATCCGCTACATGAGGCAACTGAAAGGCCTCCAACCAGGCATCTGCCAGTGACTCCTGAGATGCAGTTGGTTTTTTGAATAAGCCCATGGTATCGAATAAGCCAGATAACACCACCTTTTTGCAGGTCTGATTGGAGGGGAAATACCTTCCCAACTCCGGAGAAACGAAACCAACCGGCCTCTTGACATCCCATATGCTTTCCCCAGTACCCCTTTTCCTGTCAAATAATACGATATCATTGGCGTAAGACTGTGGATTCTCTCCCAATACCAGGCTAATTAAGGTAGACTTCCCAGCACCATTGTGTCCCCGGATAAGCCATTTTTCACCTGGCAATACCTTCCAGTTGACACCATCCAACAATACGCTGTCCTGGTACCGAATGGTAACCTCCCGCATTTCAATGACAGTAGAAATCCCGGATTCCTGAAACACCTTTTTTAGCAAGCCCCTAAACGCTTCCTGCTGCACCAGCCCTTGCAATAGCGAACGATTCTCCCATTCCTTCAGGATGTTGGGATCTTCAATTGCGACCAACCTACCCTGGCCCAACCAGCCATGCCGGTTGATACACGAAGGAATTTCCCCGGCAGTGCAGGTCATCACCACCTGAATACCCGATTCTATAATCGCACCTATTAGTTCGTTAAAATGGCCGCGGGTTTGCACATCCAGTCCTGTCATGGGCATGTCCATCAAAAAAAGACGGGGGTTTTTTAATAGTGCCAGGGCCATGGCTAACCTCCTGGTTTCCCCGTTGGATAATTTAATCAGGGATTTATCTTTGAATTCGTGCAGGTTAAATAAAGAAATAACTTTCTCCAGGGTCCAGGGCCCTGGAATGTTGCTCTCTGCCTGTTTTAGGTACCTTGCCACTGTTTCGGTATCTTCCGATTCCGAACTGTTGAACCGCTGTTGGTAATAAAAATTCTGTTGGCTGGATTTGTTTTTAAAGGTGTATTTCTGGGAAACAGAAGCGATTAAATCCCTAAAACTGTTAACGATCCCCTTACTACTTTGCTCCTCTTGGTAATCTGCCGCAAAGGGTCTCGAAATGCTTCCCGCCACCAAAGTGGTTCTTCCCATCAGCGTTTCAAGAAATGCGGTCCGCTCCTTTCCGGAACCACCCAAAATCACCCAGGATTCTCCATTCAATAGCGTAAAATCCAGCTGCTGGAACAGGGTCTTTCCTTGATGGAGCACGGTCGCCTGCTTGATGACTAAAAATTCATCCGCAGGGCTGTGCGTAACTTTCGGTTCGCTATTAATCAATTTTTAAGGTGTCTTTTACTTTACGCATCCCTCTATTATCGACGGGTAAAATTAGATTAGACTTTATTTTTAGAATCAAGTAGGATGGTCACCGGACCATCGTTTATCAGGGAAACCTGCATGTTCGCACCGAATACACCTGTTTTTATGGATTTACCCAATTGTTGGCTCATTTCTTTGATACATGCCTCATACAAGGGAATCGCGATATCCGGTTTGGCTGCATTGATATAAGAAGGTCTGTTCCCCTTTTTGGTACTGGCATGAAGGGTAAATTGACTGATTAGCAGTACCTCTCCATTAGAGTCCAGGATACTCCTATTCATTACGCCTTCCGTATCTGCAAAAATCCGCATCTGTATCGTTTTACGGCTGATCCACTCCAGGTCTTCCGTACCATCAGCTGCTTCGATTCCCAGCAGTACCACCAGACCAGACCCGATGGCAGCACTTTCCCTGCCTTCAATATGTACTGCTGCCTGAGAAACCCTCTGAATAACTGCTATCATACAACCATGCCATGCATTTCGGAAGACGTAATCGTCTCGTTACCGGTAATATCTGCTTCACCATCTTTGACCACCATGGCCTGGGCCACCTGATGACCGTAAATGGGTTTGTATTTTTTCAATATCCCAAGAAAAGTAAGTCCTTTCATCAGTATCTTGCCTACTTCCTCTCCAATGCGGTTTTCGTTTCGCTCTCCCAGCAAAAGGGAGGGTTGGAAAATACCCACATAAGTAAAGTCCATCCGTTTCAGGTCATTTTCTACTTCTCCCTTTACCTTACTATAGTAAATAGATGATCCTGCATCAGCTCCAAGAGCACTCACGTAGAAAAAACGGCTGGCACCGATTCGCAACACCATGCGTGCAAAGCCTATTACAAAGTCATGGTCTATCTGATAAAATTTTTCTTTGGAACCGGCTGCTTTAATGGTTGTCCCCAAGGCACAATATGCGGAAAGCTGTGCGGACGCTGTCTCCAGGCTTCTGATCAAAGGCTGAAAGTCACCTCCACTGTTTTGAATGCGAATCGCTTCAATGACATTTACCCGGTCCATCTCCTTAAAATCCACCTTGATTTGAACCAGTTTTGGGTGCTTGAGAGCAAGGTCCCTTCTACCGAAAGATATGACCCAGTCGTAAGCGGCATTTTGGAATAACTGGTGCAACAATTGCATCCCTACCAATCCGGAAGAACCGGAAACCAGTGCCACCTTGCTCATAATTGCCGGTCGTTTTCCCATTCCAGAAAGCGCTCAACATCTGATTGAAGGCTCTTAAAAACGGCTAATAATACGGTAATGTCATCCACATACCCGATAAATGGAATAAAGTCCGGGACCAAATCTGTAGGAAGGGCAAAATAAAAGAGCCCCAAGACCAACAAGCCCAGCGAGCGGCTGGAAAGACCGGTGTATTGTTTATTGAGATGCGCTCGTATCATCCTGATGAATACTTCTACCTGGTATTTCACCTGTGCAAAGGTGGGGTTTTGCGAAAGCTCCTGCCATTTTTGGCTGGCTTTGTCCAGCAACGCACGTAATCTTCGCTCCGTGTTCGCAATATGCATGGCCCGGTTAAGGTAGATGGCTTTCGCCTTTTCATAGAAGCCTTGCTCTTGGGTGGATTTTTGCATAATTATGTATATGATTTGTACGAGTATCAATAGTACACCCGAATTTCATCCTTGATTCTTTTTAGTGCCAGAGCAATGATATCCTTTTCCTGCTCTAAGGCAAACTGAAATATTCTTTTTGCCAGTTCCAGGCTTTTTTCGTTCCCATCTACCTGCTGGTAGGACCGATTGATGAGGGAAAGTGTCTGCTCCACAGCCGTTCGAACGGACTCCCAGGTGTCATCCGAAAAGTATACCTGCTGAGATAGGTTATGATTAAATTCATTCCTGACTTCCTCTACCAATCTGCTGTGCAACTCTCCGGCGGTGAATCCGGGTTCGTTTATCCTGCGAACCAGATTGTTTGGCGAAATGCGCTCCATCAGCAGACACAACCGCTCCCCCGCCTGCAAACGCATGGGTAGCAATAATTCCGTGTTTTTTGTTTTTAAATCAAGCCATTTCATTTCTTTTTCCTTCTTCAAAAATGATACCGCAATGATAAACATACCATAGATTACCAATCCGGCAGGAAGGACTATACTCGCTATCTGTATCAGGGATTCCATTCGATGCTGTTTTAAATCACAATATCCAAAATATTGTCAATTTATGCTATGTCCGTCGGCATTTCTCTGGTAATTTTGAACCATTCTCAAAAGTTTGACCTTTTCTGAACATGCGGATACCGATTCACATTACATCCCGGGCACTGAGTGAGATCAAAAACATCATCACCAACAAGAATATTCCCGAAAATTACGCTTTACGGGTAGGGGTCAAAGGTGGTGGCTGCGGAGGTGTATCCTATGCACTGGGATTTGACCAGAGCCGGGAAGGAGATCAGCAATTTGACGTGGAGGGGCTCTCTGTATTGATAGAAAAAAAGCACGTCATGTTTCTGATGGGCATGGAGGTAGATTTTCATGAGAGCAATGAGGCCCGGGGCTTTGTATTCACCAATCCTGAGATACCGAAAAGACACGATGCCTAATCTAAATGGCTAGAGGCTTTCCGCCTTCAACCTAGTCCCTCAAAGCCATATTGTGCCTGTGACCAAAAGGCATCTAATCCAATGATCCGGGGCTTCAAAAAAGAAATGATTTCAGGCCAATCGTTTTTATCCAACACATTCACTTCCGACAGGCATTTTTCCACCTTATAACTGGTATTTACCGTTTCTGCTTCTCTGGCAGGTAGCCAGGTCCAGGATTCTTCCAGTTCATTTTCCAGTAATCTTCGCAAAGAAAGAAGCTGTTCAAAAAAGATTTCTCCGATATCCGGGTCAGGATGCCGTATTTCGATGGCAACACAAGCCCCATCCCTCTCGGCAGACATGCGGAAATAAATGTGGCGAATTCCGGTTTTATAGTTTTTCCAATTTACAGGAGTACCGTCGGCAGAGGGCACCGGCTTCATATATCCACCGAATGCGGTCCAGAACTCCTGCTTTAACTTGCTGACCTCGTTTTTGGTGTACATGTAACTTTATTGGTAGTCCTGTGGATAATTAACTTCTACCACCGAATAGTTTACCACCCCACCAAGTGCGGGATTGTGCTTTTTTATGATCACACAGATCTTTGGGGTGTCCGGATATACTTTCAATATATCCTGAATCATCAAGTGGGCCAGGTGCTCCAATAATTTTACAGGGACCTGCATGTGACCTTTTGCGATCTGATAAAGTTTAAAATAATCCACGGTTTTCTTGAGGTCGTCATGAAGCATTGCCTGACGAAAATCCGTTTCGACATGCACGTCTACTGTGAAACGGTTGCCCAATTTTTTTTCTTCGGAAAAAACACCATGATAGGCGTGAAATTCAATACCTTCTAACGAAACCTTACCCATCAGTCAAACTGGTCAAAAAAAGATCCGGATTGCTTCTTTTCGGTATTGTCTTCAGACTCGTTTTTTTTTCGAATGGGATCTTTCGGCTGACCTGTTGATTCGGACGGTACCTCTGAGGGGCTTATCTCAGAAAGATCTACGTCCTTAGTTTCCGGGGAGTCGGGTTCTTCCTTGGGAGAATTACCAGGAACAGGTTGCTGCCAGGAATAAGTAGAAGAAGATTCCTCACTGGTTTCAGATGGGCTAGCCCTTTTGGACTCCCTGCTCAGGGCGGAATAATAGGAATCTTTCCGTTGCAGATCCTTCACCATCCGCGTATGGGCTCCGGCATCAATTTCACTAAAATCGTCTTGTACGGTTTTCACATTTTCCAGGGTCTCGGCGGCTGTTTTTTTAAGGTTTTTTAATAGATAATCCCTTTGAGATTGCAATTTCTCGTAATTATCCACGAGCAATTGCACATCTTCTTTCAAATCTTCGATGATATTTTTGGCCTGGGACTCCGCCTGATCAACCACGTTTCTCGCTTTATTTTTAGACTCTGCATTGAGTGCATCTGCATTCATCTGAGCCTCTTTCAGGATAAGTTCTGCCGTTTTATTGGCTTGTTCGATGATACTGGCACCGGTATCTTCAGCAGTTTTGAGGGTTTTAAAAAGGGACTGCTCCACTTCTCTTAACTTGGACGCTTCCTTTTCTGCCTGCTCGTATTTGGCTTTTAGCGCATTTTTTTCTTCGATTAGTTTTTCCCATTCCTGAGAAAGGTAATTCATAAATGCCGCTACTTCCTCTTTGTCGTATCCTCTGAAATTCTTTTCAAAGGTCTTTTGGCGGATATCCAGGGGTGTTATTTTCATCTCGTTGTTTTTAAATCCACTGCAATAACGGCGGAATTCATTGGCTAATGTGTATATCCCAAATCGATATGGTTTTATCATCGCTGATAGCAACCACCTGATCCTTATAGTCCGACCAGATTACTTTATTTATCGAAGTACCATGTCCTGCATGCCTGGCCTTATCGATTACTTTAAGTAATTTATATTCGGATGCGTCCCAAAGCTTGATCGATTTGTCCATGCTACAAGTTACAAAATACCTTCCGTCTTTTCGAAAAGACAGGTAATTGATGGCATACATATGGGCGGCCACACTGGACAACTGGCTAAAATCAGAGGTATCCCAAAATTTGAGCAAGGCATCCCTACCTCCACTGATCAGGGTTTTGCCATTCGGGGCATATTCCAGTGCAAATACCGAATTGCTATGTCCTTCCATTTTGGCGACCGGCTTCCATTCTTCCCATTCAAACACCGTTACCTGATGATCGCTGGCTCCTACACTGAACTGCCGGCGAAGGGGATCCACTGAAAGCACCCGTAATGATTTGTCGCTGATTTTCAAATGCTTGAGTGGAGAACGGGCTTCAATATCCAAAACCACCAGCACGCCATCCCCAGTGGCGACCAAAAGCATGTCATCTACCACTTTTAAATCAAATATCGCACTGGAGGTGATTTTCAGCGACCAAGCTTCTTGATTATTTGTCAGATCTATCGCATGAACGCCTTCAAAATTATGGCCAATAAAGAGCAAGTTCCGCTTTTTGTCGATGGCAAGTGCGTAAACTGAATGGGGTAGTTTTGCTAACAAAATTCCATCCTTTGGCTCCCGGAGATCCCAGCCGACCACCATACCATCTCCCGAACCCGTGTAAAAAAGCTCCGGAGACACCCCCCCGCACAGGGCAAAGACAGAATGGTTGTGACCTCGTAATGTGTGGAGTTTATTTACTTGAATTTTTGGCATATATTGCAATCTATCTTTATCACCCAGCTCATTTTGAGTAACCATGCAAACAAAAATAGAAAAAATTAGCCCTTTATCTGCTTTTGCTGTCAACAATATTCAGGAATCCAGTACCCTTCCAATGGACTTTTTAAGCTTTCGTGAAAAACTTTCCCTGGCCAATATTAGCCACCTCCAAAAAAAAATGGAATGGAAAGGAGCTAGAATGGCCATAAAGCTCGCCCTGGAAAGCATTCAACTCCCTTATCCGGGCTTTTACAAAGACTCCCATGGAAAATCACACACCATGGACGGATATGGTTTTGTTTCCCTTACACACCATGGCGATTTGGCAGCCGCCATCTTTCACAAAGAAATGCCGGTGGGAATAGATCTGGAAAAGGTGCGGGAAAAAACCGTTCCTCTTGGAAAAAAATACCTGGACCCGAAAGAAATGGATTTTTTAGGCAAGGATCCTTACCTGTATTCGCTGGCCTGGTCGGTGAAAGAAACCATTTTTAAATGCCAGGGCAGGAAGGGCATCAGCTTACGGCAAAACATCCTGCTACAGCCCTTTACCCGAAACGAATCCGTGATCAAAGGGAAAATATACGGGACGGATTTTGCGGACCACCACTATTCTGTCAAGGTCATCTCCGAAAATGATATCATTCTCACCTATACCATCTGGTGATTTTTTTTATCTTTGTTTAATTAAAAAACTTGTTCCATGCGACGTTTTGGATGTTTTCTGGTATATTTTTTTTGTGTTTCCCTGGTCTGGGGACAGGAAATGGCGCACATCGAACTGATAGATGCCTATTCAGGGCAGCCTGTATCTATATCGGAACAGAGCTCGGCTACGACCATGGTTTTTATCGTTACCAGCCTTAATTGTCCCTATGCGAGGTTATATGAGGAAAGAATTCTAGACCTGCATCGGCAATACTCAGGCGAAAATGTATTTTTTGCTCTTGTTAATCCCCATTCCTGGATGGAAGAGGAGAATCAGCAACGCATGCAACAGCTAACCTGGGCCCGAGATGCAGGAATTCCATTTCTAATGGACAGCGAGCAGGAATTTACCCGGCAAACGGGTGTAAGAAAAATTCCCGAAGCCGTGGTCATCTCCTCCGGGCCGACAGGCTATTCGATCGCTTACAAAGGTGCCATTGACAACAACGCCCAGTCCCCTGCGAGCGTTTCCGTTCAATACCTGGATAATGCAATCGAAGCCATTTTGTCCAGAAAAAGGCCCGGACCGGCCGTTACCCGGGCCGTAGGATGCAACATCCGAAGCATGCTCTAATCCCTATCGAGAATTTCAAGCAATCCCTTAATTTCCTTGCTCTTATCAACTTCGCCGATTTTATCAAAGGCAAACACCAGGTTTCTTAACATTCTCCGGATGATATCCGTGTTTTCACAGGGTTCATAATAGGCTGGCTGCGGCTCCAGTTTAAGGTGTTCCAGGTAATTATTAATATCCTGCCGGGTAAAAATCAGCCCTTTGTTGAAAGCGTTGATATAAAATTTGAATTTACCGGATTTATACGTTAGCACGAATAGGTTTGGCAGGTTGACACCATATATGGGTAATCCGAGTTTTCTGGCCACCAATAAATACACGGAACAGAGGCTAATGGGATTTCCCTTCTTGGTTTCCAGAACGGTTTTAATCATGCTGTTCCCAGGACTATGAAAATTCTTGGTGTTAGCCGAAAACTTCAGGTCATTGAACAAAACATTGTTGATCAGCTTAATTTTATCATAAACCGAAAGTTCGTTTTTGAAATTGGTCCAGACCTGAAAATAGATTTGCTGCATGATGGCATTTAACTGCTCGAACTCCAATTCGGGGTACAAATAGGTGTTGATGATCCAGAGCCCTTCAAGTAGTTCTTTTTCCTCCGAGTTTTTCCATTCTTCCAGGCGTTGCCGAAGCAGGTTTATCTGCAGCTCGTGTACCAGTTCCTCTATTTCTTTTTGCAACTCGGGGTTAAAAGAGCTTTCCCATTTGTTTTCCAAAAAAGGGATCACATCATTTCCCAATGAAATGATTTTTCCCCTGACGTGATCCTTGATTTCCTGATCGTTATCATCCAATAAGGAAACCAGCGCGTTTAATTCCTTGTCTGTTAGCTGACTGTCCATCAAATAAACTACTTCTTAATTTTACTTACCCAAGGTACTATTTTTTCTTAATTTCTCCTTGAGCCTACCTTCCGGGCCGAATTGTTAGCGCTCCAGCGTTACAAGGATTCGATCTCTTCTTTGTAAGCTTTGATTGCGCGGAAAATGCCGGATGCAACAAAGGTTTGGCCGCTTTTACTGTTTAGATAGCGTTCCTCACTATTATTGGAAAGGAAACCCGCCTCGATCAAAACACTGGGCATGCTGGTGGTCCACAACACATAAAAGGGTGCTTGCTTTACCCCCCTTGAGTGTCGATTAACGCGTGTGGAAAAGTCGGTTTCAATTTTCTCGGCCAGAGATAAACTATTGGAAAAATAAGCTTTTTGCATCAGGTTAAACATCATATAGGATTCAGGCGACTGGGGGTCAAAACCCTCGTAATTCTCCTGATAGTCATCCTCCAGCAAGATCACCGCATTTTCCCGTTTGACAATTTCAAAATTAGCGTTGAAATTTTTGTTCCCCATAACAAACGTTTCGGTGCCATGAACCCGGGAGGAAGTGGTGGCATTGCAATGGATGGAGATAAAAAGATCAGCCCTGTTTCGGTTGGCGATATTGGCCCGCTCCTTCAATTCGATAAACCTGTCTGTGGTACGGGTATAAATCACTTCTACCTCCGGCAATAATTCCTCCACGTAGCCCCCTACTTTAAGTGCCAGGGCCAGGACGACGTCTTTTTCACGGGAAGTAGAACCGATCGTTCCAGGGTCTTTTCCTCCATGCCCTGCGTCAATAACGATTCGTCGAAGTTTAAACTCTGTTTTTTTCTCTCCTACCCTGGTAAAAGCGGAAAAAACAAAGGCTACAGAGAGCAATGAAATTAAAAGAATATTTTTCAACCTGGTTCGTTTCATAAACGTTAATAACCTTAACTTTACGCAAAATTTAGAAATTTTTAAAGCAAACAGAAATTATTGGTGCATTATCTTACCCGCGCTTTTCTTTCCATAGGTATCCTTACGCTTTTTGGGCAGGCGGTGTTTGGTCAGGAAACCGAAAAAGACAGCTCCGGCGAATTGGAACTAGCCGCACCAGATAGCCTGGGACGACCTACAGTGGAGTCCGATACCCTGCTTCCTACCCTTCCCGATAGTATCCTACAGATATCCCCCGAAGAACTGGAGGCAGCCATCCAGGAAGAAATCGGAGATATAACTACCACTATCAATTATTACGCCGAAGACAGCATTATTTCTGATTTTTCCCAAAACAAAGTCTTCCTGTATAAAGGAGCCTGGTTTGAATACGGCAACATCCGGCTGGATGCCGATTACATCATTATTGACTGGGAGAATTCAGAATTGTTTGCCTCCGGTCTGGAAGACAGTACCGGCGTGGCCCAGGGAAACCCTGTCTTTAAAGAAGGCAACAGCACCTACGAGATCCGAAAACAGATGCGCTATAATTTTGAAAGTCAAAAAGCCATCATTTCCGATGTGGTGACCCAACAGGATGAAGGGCTGCTACGTGGAGAAACCGTAAAAAAAACCAAAGATGGATCCGTATATCTGAGCAATGGTTTTTACACGACCTGTGATCTGGTCGAACCACATTGGCATATCTCCTCTTCCAAAATCAAGTCCGTTCGCGGCAAACACGTGATTTCAGGACCTTTCAACCTGTATTTTAATAACATTCCAACACCTTTGGGACTTCCTTTTGGAGTCATTCCGGATACGCCGGAAGAACAAACCTCCGGGATTATCTTCCCTTCCTACGGAGAGGAGCAGCGACGTGGCTTTTTCCTTAGGGACTTTGGGTACTACTTTGCGTTCAATGATTACGTTCATACCCGGGTGACGGGAGAAATCTTCTCTAAAGGAGGCTATGGACTGAAAACAGCCTCCGTTTATAATAAAAGGTACCGATATAGAGGTGGGCTGAATATCGACTACCAGAAATTCCAGAGCCCTGAAACAGCCGAGCAACCACTTGAATACGATGCCTTTTGGTTTCGCTGGAATCACAACCCAGAGACAAGAGGCAATTCCCGCTTCTCGGCATCCGCTAACTTTGGAACCAAATCGTATAACGATAATATTTTGAATCAAGGGAATTTTCAGCAAAACCAGCAATCTGACTTCTCTTCCAATATTTCCTACAGCAAAACCTTTACCGGCACCCCCTTTAGCA
Source organism: Cyclobacterium salsum (assembly GCF_010119245.1). Classification (GTDB taxonomy): domain Bacteria; phylum Bacteroidota; class Bacteroidia; order Cytophagales; family Cyclobacteriaceae; genus Cyclobacterium; species Cyclobacterium salsum. Next base: position 410,085 of record NZ_WNKG01000005.1, on the reverse strand, counting down.
TGTCTGCTAACCTCCGGCATTCCCAAAATCAGGTAACCGACGAAGTAAACCTACTGCTTCCGGATGTGGCAGTAAATATGAACCGCCAAAACCCCTTTCGAAACATTCGCTTCGAACCCCTGAAAACATTGAATGTTGCCTGGAATTTTAATGCCCAAAATTCGATCAACAACCGGATTACACCGGAATTGGGAGTGGACCCCAACTTGCAACAACAAATTGAGGAGCTGGGACAGCCTTCCGCTCCGGATGTGCTTCCTTTTACCTTTGCCAATCTCCCGCAATTGCTTCGTGACGCGGACAATGGCTTTCGACATACCGTCCCCATTTCATCTAATTTCAGTCTTTTCCGCTTTTTCACAGGAACAGCTTCCATGAATTTTACTGAAATCTGGTACCTTGATCGGATAAATTACTACTATAATCCTGCCGAAGAACGGCTGGATCGTATACTGGAAAACGGCTTCAACCGGATTAATTATTACAATTCCTCCTTTAACCTGTCAACCAATATTTATGGCTTCTACACCTTTCGGGAGGGGTCAAAAATCGAGGCCATCCGTCACCACATGCAGCCTACTTTTGGCTTTACCAGTACGCCGGATTTTTCAGATCCCAAGTACGGATATTACCAGGAAGTGCAAACCAACAGCAGCGGCCGTATGCAACGACTTTCCCGCTACCAGGGCTTTATTTACGGAGGAGCCCCCATGGGTGAATCCAAGGCCTTGACTATCAGTATCCGGAATGTGGTGGAAGCCAAGGTGAGAACTGAAAGCGATACGGCAGAAGCCGAAACCAAGAAAGTACCCATCCTTCAAACCTTAAACGTATCGACCGGCTATAACTTCGCCGTGGATTCTTTCAATCTGGCTCCGTTGAATTTCAACACCCGAACCACTCTTTTTGACAAGAAATTATCGGTAAACCTGAATGCAAACTTTGACCCTTACGCCACCAGAACTTTCACCAATGGAGAGCAGCAGGTGACTCGCCGAGTCAATGAATTTGCCTGGAAAAGAGGACAAGGTCTGGGTACCATCCGCAGGGCCTCCCTAAATATCAATGGCAGCCTCAACCCCAGTAAAACGGAACAATCCCCGGGAGAGGTTCGGGACGAACTTACCAATGAATTTTTAAATCAGGGAGGACAAATGGATGAATTTGTGGAAAACGAAATCAACCGGATCGCCAATGACCCTAGTCAGTATATTGACTGGTCTATTCCCTGGAACATGAACTTCAGTTACAATCTTAGTTACAGCAAAGCTACTACCGGGTCAACAAACATTACCCAGGCAGTCAATTTATCCGGAGATCTGAGCCTTTCGGAAAAATGGAAAATTAATTTCAACTCCGGATATGATCTGGCAGCAGCCAAGATCACCCAAACCATGATCGGTATTGCCAGGGATCTGCACTGCTGGCAAATGAATGTCAATTGGGTGCCTTTTGGCAGATTTACCTCCTACAATATCGACATACGCGTGAAATCCAATATATTGAGAGATCTAAAAGTATCCAGAAGACGGTCCTTTTTTGATAATTTTTGAGAAATATTCCGCTTTAGGGTCAGTATTGATTTTAAACAATAACCGGGGGCGCAGCCCACGGCTTGTTGACCACTAAATACCTCCAAGGAGGAACTGCCATTCCGTTGTTTTATTCCGATATAGCCTGTCAGCCCACAGGATTTCTGCTAATAGGCATACTCATGCACCTGGGCCCTCCCAAACCACGGGATAACTCCGAGGACGGCATTTCCAGCACCTCCACACCAAATTCGCGTAGGGCCCTATTGGTATGCTTGTTTCGATTATAAGAGATCACCTTTCCGGGCGCAATGGTAAAAACATTCGCGCCATCAAACCATTGCTCCCGGAGTGCATATTCCTGATTTACCTTATCTGTTCCAATAATCTCCAGGCCATGAATCTCTCTTTTTAAAATTTCCCGCAAGGGTTCTTTGACATGCTGCCGCTTGATATGCACCTTGTCACCATCATCTTCCTTTCGGGTATACAATAGTATCTGCTGTACGGATTGAATGGCATCGGGATACGTCAACACTTTGTTTTGATCCAGAATGGTAAACACCGTATCCAGATGCATAAAATTCCGTTTTTTGGGAAGGTGGACTTCATAGACGCGCTCCACGCTACCGGAAGCAATGAGCTTTTTAGCGACATGGTAAATGGCCTTTTCTTCCGTCCGTTCGGAACATCCTATCGCTACGGCCTTTTCATTTAAAATAATAACATCTCCCCCCTCCAGCGATGCCGGGCTGTTGTGTGCAGTTGGAGGATAACATTTTTTGATTTTGTCCTTGAACAAGGGATGATTTTCAAAAATCATGCGTACCATGTTTGCCTCCCGTTGTCGTTCGGGTAGTCTCATCGAAGAAAATAGCACCCCGCCGGGTACGATTGCAGCGGTATCTCGCTGAAAGTACAAATTGGGGCAGGGAGGAATTAAGAATGCTACATCCAGTAAATCTACCAGTGAACGGGAACTTAACTTACCCCTAACTTCATGTACCTTAATACCCGAAATAAGCGCCCGGGTACACTCGGCCACCGAAAGAACTCCCAGCAAATCACTGGCGAGGTGTTCCAATCGTGAGGCAGCCAGGGCCTCCCGCATCAATGTCTGCAAAAGTTCCTTTTGACTCAGAATATCAGCCAACAAATCTTCGAAAAAATAAATCGTTGCCCCACAACTGTCTCGAATCAGGCGGGTAAACACATCGTGCTCCCGCTGCATCTCCTCCAAGTAGGGAACCTCCTCAAACAATAACAATTCCTTGTTATAGGGGGTCAGCCGGTCAATTTCCTTTCCGGGACGGTGCACCAACACCTCCCGAAGGGATTGGAATTCTGAATCTATGTTCAACTGCATATTAATAAAATTACAAAAAAAATCGAGATAATTTTATCAATCGGAAAAAATAGCCGCTTATTAATCCTTTAAATCTAAAATATCTCTGATTTTGTTTGCTTCGTTCATTTCCGAATTCAATCCGGTTTCGTCTCCATCTGCAATGAGTTGACGAAAGTGAGAGAGATGTTGGATGTAACTGTCCAAAGCCTCCAATACATTTTTTTTGTTTTCAAAAAAAATGGGGGCCCACATATCGGGAGAACTCTTAGCCAGACGAACGGTGGAAGCAAAACCACTGCCAGCCATATCAAAGATGTTTTTTTCGTCTTTGGTCTTATCCAATACGGTTTTTCCCAGTACGAAGGAAGAAATATGGGAAAGATGAGAAACGAAAGCTAAGTGCAGATCGTGTTCCACCGGATCCATAAAACGAAGTTTCATGTTCACTGCTTCAAAAACTTCATACGCCAGCCCCTTCAGGTGTACATCTGTCTTTTCCATTTCGCAAATGATCAACACCTTGCCATCAAACAAGTTGGCTTCCGCTGCCTTTGGACCGGAATTTTCAGTCCCGGCAATGGGGTGAACCGCCAGGTACTGCGCTCTTTTGGGATGGCTGCTCATTTTTTGGCAGAGTTCATCCTTGGTAGAACCGAAATCCATTAACAGGGTACCGGGTCCTACCTGAGCCAATGTTTTATCTATCAGAGGATACAACGTATCTACCGGAGTAGCGACGACGACCAGGGAGGTATCCGCGTCAGGAATTTCGAGCTTTTTACTAATCAACCCCATTTCGTGAGCAATATTCAGGTGTTCCGGATTCTGGTCAAATCCGGTCAGTTCCCATCCGGGAAGGGCTTTCTTTATTGCCAGGGCAAAAGATCCTCCCAATAATCCAAGGCCAATTAGGTGTACTTTTTTCATTTTGCTTCTAATTTGCAAGTCTATTCAATGCTTCTTTTATCTTTTCTTCTTTAACGCAGAGCGAAAATCGAACATAATCCGTTCCCCTGCTTCCAAAAATCTCTCCCGGAGTGATGAAAATATCTTTTTCGTACAATAGCCGATCCACCAGCTCGGGTGCGGAAACGGATGTAGGAACTTTAGCCCAAACAAACATGCCGGCACCTCCCGGCTGCACCTTCAAATGCAAAACGCCTGCCATTTCCAACACCAGCTTCTTTCGTGCTCCATAAATAGCGTTCATAGAGGTAATCCAGGCCTCGTCCAGATTTAAAGCGGCAATGGCCCCTTCCTGAATTCCCAGAAACATACCGGAATCCATATTGCTTTTGACACGCAATACGGCCTGCAGATAATCCCGCCTTCCCGCCAACATGCCTACACGCCAACCGGGAATATTGAAGGTTTTACTGAGAGAATTTAACTCTAGTACCTGGTCTTTAGCTTCGGGTAATTCCAGTATACTTCTCGGTTGATCGTTCAAAATAAAACTGTACGGATTGTCGTGTACCAGCAAAATGGAATTTCTTTTGGCGAAGTTGAGTAGTTTACCAAAGAGCTCCTGGCTGCCACTTTCTCCGGTAGGCATGTGAGGATAATTAACCCACATCAGCTTTACTTTGGTTAAATCCATGTTTTCCAACGCCTCCCAGTCGGGTTCCCATTGGTTGTTTTCCAGCAGGTCAAAATAAACCGGCGTAGCGTTTAGAAGCCTGGTTACGGATGTATAGGTAGGATAGCCCGGGTTCGGCACCAACACTTCATCCCCTTCGTTTAAAAAAGCCAGAGAAATATGCATGATCCCTTCTTTCGAGCCCATTAGTGGGAGAATCTCAGATTGAGGGTCCAGCGATACACCGTAATTTCTGGAATAAAACTCCGACATGGCCTTTCTCAACCGGGGGATACCCTGGTAGGATTGGTAACCATGGGCTTCCGGAAGATCTGCCGTCTGCTTGAGGGCCTCGATCACCCGCGGGTCGGGAGGTAAATCAGGGCTTCCAATCCCCATATTGATTATGGGCCTGCCAGCTTCCCGAAGCTGCTGTACCTCCTTGAGCTTTTTGGAAAAATAATATTCCTGAACTTCTCCCAGCCGGTCCGAGTATCCCTTCATCATTTTCTGTTTTGGTATTCACCTAAAATTTTAACTGCTCCGTACTTTGCCTCTATCTGCTTCATGGCTTCGCCGAATTGATTTTCATCAGCAATGAGGGTATCTATAAAGAAGGTGTACTCCCAGGGCTTACTCATGACTGGAATCGACTGGATCTTGGTTAGGTCCAGATCGTATTCACTCATCACGGTGAGCAGTTTAGCCAAAACACCTTTTTCATTTCGAACGGTTATTTTGAGGCTTGCCTTAGTAGGAGGCATTTTCAGTACCGGTTTTTCCTTTGACAAAATTATAAAACGAGTGAAATTGTTGGCCACGGTTTGAATATCCCTGGCCAATATCTCCAACCCATAAAATTCTGCCGCTTTGGTACTGGCCACCGCAGCCAAACCGTTGATTTTTTGTTCGGCGATTACCTTGGCAACATAGGCAGTATCCACATCGTCTACTGCTTTAATTTCAGGATGCAAGGCAAAAAATTGCTTACACTGCAAAAGCGCCATGGGATGTGACCGGGCTTCCCGAATAGCTCCCAATTGCTGGCCGGGAAGTGCCATCAGATTGTGCGAAATGGGCAGGTAATGTTCGTCGATTACAAATAAGGCATGCCTGTCTATGATATCGTAATTAGGTAGAATAGCTCCTGCAATGGAATTTTCTATGGCCATTACCGCATAGTCTACACTACCCTCTTCCACGCTGCGGGCAACTTCCTCGAAGGTATGAAAACCGGCCACTTCCAATTGCTCGCCAAAATACTGTTGGGCAACCTGATGGTGAAAGGAACCCAACACACCCTGAATGGCTACTTTTACTTTTTTCTCCAAAACCTGTTAATTTTTTATCTGTATTATAAACTGAAATTTCCTGAAAAAGAAAGCTACAGAAAATGTGTAAAACACAGCATTTTCATTTTGCCCATCGGTTCCAAGCTACTCTCCAATAAGGGGCTGTATCCCCAGCAATTCGCAATGTTTCCAGAAACTCGGATAGGACTTGTTAACCACTTCCGGGTCTTCAATTTTCAACCGTGTTCGGGTCATCAAAGGCATAAATGCCATGGCCATCCGATGGTCGTCATAGGTGTGTATGTTCACGGCTTCTGGTATTTCCTGGGCAGGTAGCAGCGTAAACACACCGCCCCCCCCTTCTTCGAGTTTGGCACCGATTTTTGCCAGTTCTTGCTGCAAAGCATAAATTCGGTCCGTTTCTTTGATTCTCAAACTCTCCAATCCCAAAAAATCAGCGGTTTGTCCGGTCAGCGCGCAGGTCACGGCCACGGTCTGGGCCAGATCCGGGCAATGGGTAAAATCAAACGATGGCAAGCCCAACACCTCTGTCTTTTGCAGGCGAACGCCTCCTTCTTCAAAGGTGCTTTTTACCCCTAGCTGCTCCATGATTTCCACAATCCGGGCATCTCCTTGCAGGCTATCCGCTTTTAATCCTTCCAGAAACAACTCCCCTGACCCGGCAACAGCCAGCAGGCTAAACCAATAGCTGGCTCCCGACCAATCACTTTCCACCGAGAAGGGGGTAGCTTGATATGACTGAGGTTCAATCTGGATTCGATTGCCTTCAAACGAGTAATCTACCCCAAAGGCCTTCATCAACTCCAACGTCATGGTGATGTAAGTCACTGATCCCACTTTCCCTGTCAGGTTCAGGATCAACCCTTGGGGAAGCAAGGGGGCGTTCATTAGCACAGCCGATATATACTGGCTGCTCACATCTCCCCGAATACTGATTTCAGTAGCTTTTTGCCCTTCAAAACCCTTTATTCGTAAAGGTGGATATCCTTCCTTCCCAAGGTATTCGATTTCAGCCCCGATTTCCCGCAAAGCATCCACCAGAATTCCAATGGGTCGCTCACACATTCTAGGGGTGCCTGTCAGGGTCTTTATCTTGCCGTTCAGCGCTGCATAGGCAGTTAAAAAGCGCATGGTGGTACCAGCATCCAACACATCGTATACTTCGGGATCCTCCTTTAGCAGGCGAATCATGGTCTGGGTATCCCTGGCCTCGGCCAGATTGGAAAGGCTGTTTTTCCCCTTTGTCAGGGCATCAATGATCAATACCCGGTTGCTTTCACTTTTGGATGACGGCAGGGGGATTCGGATTTTTCCGAAAGTGTTTTTTAAGGGGAGTTCTATCGTGTTCATTTATGAAATGCGGTCTGGTAGGAACAATTAAATAACCGGATACGAAATAGTTAATTGTCCAAACTATTGTAATACTCCAATGCTTCTATTACGGCTTCCTTTCCTACCACTATATTGAAGTCACAGGTACCGATTCGTTTTAATAAGGAAAAGTTTAATGATTCACCATCATTCTTTTTATCCTGAAAACAGCGCTTGATGATCGCATCAAAGTCTGCGTCTGCAATCGAAATTTTCCCATAAATTGCTAACAACTTCTGCTCTATGCTTTCCAGATCCGCCTGGGGCATGCGTAAAAATTTGTGAGAAAGAAATGCTTCTGTCAGCATGCCTATGGCGATGGCTTCGCCATGCAGCAGATGATAGGGCGAGTCCAGGTAATGGGATTCAACGGCATGACCAATGGTATGCCCAAAATTGAGAATTTTCCTGAGCCCATCCTCCTTGGGGTCCTTGTCCACTACCTCCCGTTTGATCCCAACGGACACGGAAATAATGTCTTTCCACTGCTGATTTTGCCAATTTTCAGTTTTCAGGCTTTGAAAGTAGTTTTCATTTCGAACCAGTCCGTGCTTGATCACTTCTGCATACCCCGAGCGCAATTCCGCCTCGGGCAGGGTTTCTAAAAACTGATCACTAATCAATACTCCTTCCGGTTGATTGAAAATACCGATGTGGTTTTTAAACCCGTTGAAATCTATGCCGAGTTTTCCTCCAACGCTGGCATCTACCTGCGAAAGAAGGGTGGTGGGGATATTGACAAATCGAATCCCTCTTTTATAGGTGCTGGCGCAGAAGCCACCCATATCACCGGCCACCCCTCCGCCAATATTGACTATTAGGGATTTACGGTCCAGATTCGTATCCGTCATCCATTGCCAGATACCCTGACAGCTGTCCAGATTTTTATGCTTCTCTCCCGCCTCAAACGCATACATGGAATGCGCGGGGAGTTCATCGGATAGAATAGGGTAACAGTGATTGATGGTATGGCTGTCCATGATCAACCCTAATTTGGAATATTTTTTGGTGCTTAGATAGCGCTGTAAATCCTGCGCAATGTTGGAAGAAAATATAATTGTTTCCAAGGCTGGTTTTTTTGGTAAAGATAAAAAATTAAACCCGTTTTATTTTTCAGAAATTTGTACATCAAGCTTGCAGGCTGATACGATTACTCCTATCGTGTTGCCTAGCTACTCTAAAAAAGCCGAATGCACCATTTTTCCTAAAATAAAACGGGTTTAATCACTAAACAGACTTTCCGGAAGGTTGTTGTTCCCTGAGTTTTTTCTCTTGCCGCTTTACCGATTCTTCGTGAATGCAATAAAGTAACTCCTTCATAAACTTCTCGCTCAGATTTTTGACCATTCCCTTCTGAGTCCTGGAATCCATCACTTGCTTCCAGCGATCTGACTGAAATACGGTCAGGTTATGCTCCCGTTTGTGAGCTCCTATCTGATCAATAATGGAAAAGCGTTCTGCCAACAAATCCAATAGCTGATCATCTAAATGATCAACCGCATTTCTCAGGTCCTGAAGCTTTTCGGAAGGATGTTCCATTTCAAGAGTATGCTTGAAATCAATCTGATCAAGAATTTCCCGCAGTTGACGAGGAGTGACCTGCTGCTTGGCATCACTCCAGGCATTGTCCGGATCGTGATGCGTTTCGATCATTAGCCCATCCAGGCCAAAGTTAATCGCTCGTTGTGAGGTTTCCAGGATTCCGGTTCTGTTTCCTACAATATGACTCGGGTCGTTGATTACCTGCATCCCTTTCCATAACCTTTTCAGGTGAATGGGCATCGACCAGTTGGGCTTATTACGAAACTTTTTGTCGTAAGCATCACTGAACCCCCGGTGGATCGCTGCCAGTTTGTTGACTCCCACAGCTTGTAGCCTTTCCAAGGCTCCTCTCCAAAGCTCCAGATCGGGATTCATGGGGTTTTTAACCATTACCGGAATGTCTACGCCTTTCAAGGCATCGGCGATTTCCTGTACGGCAAAGGGGTTAACGGTTGTTCTCGCACCAATCCAAAGGATATCAACACCATGTTTCAACGCAGACTCTACATGAGCGGCATTTCCTACTTCGGTGGTGATAGGAATATTGAGCTGATGACGAACAATTTCCATCCATTTCAACCCGTCTTCCCCGATACCTTCAAAACTTCCCGGTCTGGTTCTGGGTTTCCAAATCCCAGCCCGGAATACATCCGGAACAACGTTGGCTTCTTTCATGTCTACACAAACCTTTTCGATTTGTTCGGGAGTTTCTGCACTGCAGGGTCCGGCGATGATCAGGTGCTCCTTGTCCAGGCCCAGGCCCCAATCTTTCGTTTGTAAGTGATTTTCCATTTTTGATTTTTGGTTAATAAAAAAGCCCGACTCTCTCGAATCGGGCTTTAAGTTTGTTTATCTTTAGTTATATTTTTTCAAGACAATACGCAGCTCCGATTCGGCCTTGGGGTCGAAAGTAAAAGTAAAAAAAGCTAAAATAGGTAGCTGCAAATTTTTTCATGCGTCAAATGTAATCTTTCCCAATTTAAAAATCAAACAGTTATTCTTTTTTTTAACGCCAATAATTGAATTATACGCCACTATTTTCTTATCCCAAACTTTTGCCATCTTTTTTTCTGCGAAAGTTAGGATTGCGAACCAAAAACCTCCACCTCCCCGGCTCCCCTTATCAGCTGCCCTGCAAACCGGATCTAACATCCAACCATCAAAATCCTGTCCTGCTGGCAAACCCAGAAAACAAATCAACGCCCTATTTTTCATCTCGCATTATCTTGAGAAAAACCGCCAGCGGACTGGCTACCGAGGTAAGGTATACGGGGTTTTGTGAATAACCATCGGGGTTAAAACATTCGTAAGGGGCTCCAAAAGCAGCTCCCTTTCGGAAATCATTTTCCTTCAACTCAGCTATGTATTCAGTCAGCAGCTTCCTGGCAGCTTCCGGATTTACTTGATTAATGGCATGGGCCACCCAACCGACAGGAGTCCCCCAGTAAGCTCCGTTTTGGTACTGATTTTTGGGAGCCATCGATTTTTCCCATACCCTATCAGCATCAAAATCATGGCTGGTAAGGACATGCCGAATATTTCCCCGATAACTCAAGGTACCGTTTTCATAAGCCTTCGCCAAAGCACGGCAGGCAGTATCCCTGGCTTTCCCCTGTAAGAGTCCTTCATATACGGCAAGTGCGGTGCCCCAGACATCGGGCTGATTACTGCTCTCCGAAGAAGCTCTTAACAAGCCACTGGGATCCTGAAAAACCGCTGGAGCGGCCTCTTGAATGCTTTGTGCTATTTGGAGATAGTTGCCGCTCATTGCTTTATTCCCAATTCGGTCGAAAATATCCGCTAATTGCTTTGCAGCCCTGAATTTTAAAACAGAAGGATACAACAAATCTCCTGTAATTTGGATGGCATCTCTGAATCCAAAATCCACCCCTCGCAATGCCTCAGTACAGAAAACCAGGTGATTTTCCTCCCGGGCAGGAGATACATGAAAAGCCATAAGCAGGCGATCCATCAGGCTCTTGCCTTTAACTATTTCCTCAATTACGCCTACCTCGTTTTCGGTCTGGATCAGGTAATGAGCCATGTGAATGAAAAAGAAAGCATCTCCTAAAGGTGGCAGGATTCCCCATTCTTTGCTACCCTGCAATTCATAGCTGTAGGTACCCGGAAAATAGATCGGTAAACCGTCATCGATTCGGATATGGTCGGGTATGGAACCTAATGGGATCAAACTCCCCCCACTCGTTATCCAGCTCTGATCTGCCTGCGCTGCGGCGGTAAGGAAAAGCATGTGTCTTTGTTCCTCCGGGGAAATCATTCCCGTCTCCAAAGCCATGGCATAATCCCGGATCCAAAAAGAGGGATAGGCATCTCTACCTCCAGGGCGGATCAAGGTGCCTCCAGTTCCATTTGCCCCAAAATTATCTGACACTACCTGGTTGGGGTAAATTCTGGATTGTTCCAGCACATCCCTGGTCATTGCTGTTAAAAAATTCAGATCGGCTGCCGAAATAAGCGAACGATCTGGAGCGGACTGTGCCATTGTACCGACTGAAAATGATGGATACAGCAATACTATATGAATGAAAATCGTAGCCCAAATAAAACCCGAGGCAAACCATCGTTCCGCTTTCGTCTTGCTGCGGAAAAGTGTCGTATGATTTTCCTGCAAGCCCTTGGGCGTTTGTTCCAGATAGGTCGGGAGCAATCCGCAGGGTATTATTTGAAATGGATGTGTTGTCATCTTGATTCAGATCGCTTTATCAATATTTTTCAGTAGTAGGATTCCTTGTTCCACAAGTACTCCCTTTCTTCGGTCCATCTCTGACTAAATTTACGATGTCTTTGTCCGGGCTAAAGGATCCTTACAAATTAGGTCAATTATCTGATGAAAATAAAGCGGAAGTCTGAAAGGATTCGATGAATTTGAAAACACAAATCCCTGTTCCTAGCTGTTTTTTTGGTATCTTTGCCGCCTATTATGGAAAAAAAACCGGCCTTTTCTTTTGACAATCTGGAGACTGCCTTTGCGCACCTTTCAGACAAAGCACTGAAAAAAACGCGGAACTTGTTTCGATTGATGCATTATCCTGTTTTGGTGAAAACGGGTCTTTGGCTGAGCAAACTGGCCTTTACACTGGGCATGCCGGTGAAAGGGTTTATCAAAAAAATCGTATTTCATCAGTTTTGCGGTGGAGAGACCATTGCTTCCTGCCGACCGGTCATGGCATCGCTGGATAGGTTTGGAGTGAAGTCCGTACTGGACTACTCGATAGAAGGAAAAAAGGAGGAAGCAAAACTAATGGCAGTTGCTGAAGAAATCGAACGCACTATAGCGGAAGCCGAAAAAAACGCCCACCTTGCTTTTGCCGTTTTCAAGGTTTCGGGAATCGCCGATACGGAACTATTGCAAAAGGTACAGGAGCAAAAACAACTATCGGAAGCTGAGAAGCAATCCTTCCTTAGGGCCAGAGACAGGTTTATGAGCCTGTGCGATCAAGCTGCTCAACGAAAGGTAAGGCTATTGGTAGACGGGGAAGAAAGCTGGTTTCAGGAAATAATCGACCAGTGGGTACAGGATGCCATGAGAACCCACAACAAGGAAGGGGCCATCGTATTCAATACCTTCCAGATGTACCGTAAGGACATGTTGCGCAGGCTTAAAGACGCGCGACATGACGCGGTGGCCCAAGGATATTTCCTGGGTGTCAAACTGGTAAGGGGTGCCTACATGGAAAAAGAAAGGGCGAATGCCGAACACAGAGGGGAGGAGGATCCCATCCACCCGACCAAACAGGCCACGGACGAAGCGTACAATGAGGCACTTAAGTTTTGCATCGATAATAAACAACGAGTCTCCTTGGTCAGCGGTTCGCATAATGAATGGAGCAATGCTTTGCTGGCGGAATTGGTCGATTTACACGGACTTTCCCGATCCGATGAACGAATCTACTTCTCCCAACTGTACGGCATGAGCGATCCCATTTCCTTTAATTTGGCTAAAGCGGGCTTTAATGTGGTTAAATACCTGCCTTACGGCCCAATAAAAGAAGTGCTTCCCTACCTGTCCCGAAGAGTAGATGAAAATTCAGGAATCTCTGGGCAAGCCAGCAAGGAACTACAACGAATAAATCAAGAATTGCGCAGGCGAAAAAGCCTGCCCAAACTTCCAACAATAGCATAACCACCTTTACACACATGCAATTACTGAACGAACAGGAGATAGAACGAAGAAAAGACAGGGAGGCGTTATTACAGCTGGGCATCGACCCCTACCCTGCCCTTTCCTACCCCATCAATGCCAGCTCGGCTGATATTCATAAAAACTACGAAAACCGTAAAAACGACTATAAGAATATCAGCATCGCCGGAAGGCTCATGAGCAGGCGCATCATGGGATCGGCAAGTTTTGCAGAGATTCAGGATAGTTTCGGCAGGCTGCAGATTTATGTGCGAAGAGACGATATTTGTCCCGAGGAGGACAAAACCCTTTACAATACCGTGTTTAAAAAGCTATTAGGTATTGGAGATTTTATAGGCCTCAAAGGATTTATTTTCACCACGCAAACGGGGGAAATTTCCCTCCACGTTCAGGAATTTACCTTGTTGTCCAAATCCGTAAAACCGCTACCGGTAGTAAAAAGGGATGATGAAGGCAATGTGTACGATGGCTTCACCGATCCGGAACTCCGGTACCGGCAGCGCTATGTAGACCTGATCGTCAATCCGGAGGTAAAAGCTACGTTTTTCACACGGTCCAGGGTAATATCTTCTATGCGCAGGTTTTTTGATGACCATGGCTGGCTGGAAGTAGAAACGCCTATTCTTCAGCAAGTTCATGGTGGGGCGGCTGCCAAACCTTTTGACACCCACCATAATGCATTGGATATTCCCTTATTTCTGAGGATCGCCAACGAGCTTTACCTGAAGCGATTGATCGTAGGGGGCTTCGAAGGGGTATACGAAATAGGGAAAATGTTCCGGAACGAGGGCATGGACCGGACCCACAACCCGGAGTTTACGTCCATGGAAATCTACGTGGCCTACAAGGATTACGTATGGATGATGGAAATGGTGGAAGAACTCCTCGGGCAGATTGCTAAAAGTGTATTGGGCACCACGCAGGCAAAAGTCGGAGATCATGTCATTGAATTCGCCGGTCCCTACAAACGGCTTTCCATGTTCGAAGCCATCCAGGAATATACAGGCATAGATGTCAGTAGCATGGATGAGACCGGTTTACGAAAAGTCTGCGCTGACCTGGACGTTGAAGTGGATGACAGCATGGGGAAAGGAAAACTCATCGATGAGATTTTTGGGGGAAAAGTGGAAGATCACCTGATCCAGCCCACCTACATCACAGACTATCCGATAGAAATGACCCCATTGGCTAAAAAGCATCGGGATAAACCAGAGTTGGTGGAGCGTTTTGAGCTTTTTGTAAATGGAAAGGAAATCGCCAATGCCTATACCGAGCTGAATGACCCGATCGATCAGCGGGAGCGATTCGAAGAACAACTCAAACTGGCTGAAAGAGGTGATGACGAAGCCATGGCCATGGATGAAGATTTTCTCCGGTCATTGGAATACGGCATGCCTCCAACTTCAGGATTGGGGATAGGAATAGATAGGCTTTGCATGCTCCTGACGAATAAAAGCACCATACAGGAGGTTTTGTTTTTCCCTCAAATGAAACCTGAAAAGAAAGTGAAAGTCGCTACCGATGAGGACTTCATGAGGGTAGGAATTCCTGGGGAGCTGATTCCGGTCATTCGCGAATTGAACATTCATACCATGGAACAGCTCAGGGCACAAAACCCAAACAAGTTTTTTAACGATGTTTGCGGCAAACGAAAAAAACTAAAACTAAACGTATCAAACCCCACGAAAGAAGAAGTGGAAAACTGGATTAATGCAGAATAAGAAAAAGCCCGAAGTTTTGAAAACTCCGGGCTTTTTTTTATCTAAAAATCGACTTGCTGATTCAGTGAAACCCAAATTACCGTTCCCAAAAATTGGGAGGAACGATACCTAGCGACCGCAGGTACACATAGCCCTGACCCCGGTGATGGATTTCATTGTCTATAAAATAAAATAAGGTGCAATAGGCTTTGTCTTCGTATTGATCGAAAGCGATCACCTTTTCCTGAACTTCAGAACCCAAACTAAATCCTACGAAATGAAAGCCACCCTTTCAACACTAGCCCTTACCTTTCTTTTAACGCATTTTTCCCTCTCACAGGATTTATCGGTGCTGGTACTGACGGGTGGACATGGTTTTAATAGACCTGCCTTTTTCGAAATGATGGATGACCTGTCGGGGATTCGCTATACTGAAATGGCCCATCCTGAAGCCCGTGAATACTTTTTAGAGAGGCACCATGGGGAATTCGACGTGCTGGTGTTTTATGACATGATCCAGGACATTTCTCCAGAAGAGAAAAAAGGCTTTGAAAAATTGGTTAAAAAGGGTATTGGACTCGTTTTTCTTCACCACGCTATCGTCTCGTACCAGGATTGGGACTTCTATCGGGATATCCTGGGCGGACGCTATGTTGAAAATGACGGCGATCCAGCCATTCAATCCAATTACAAGCATGAGGTTGACTTTAAAGCCCGTATTGTAAACAGAAGGAACAACATCCTAAATGGGGTCAAGGATTTTGACATATATGACGAAATCTATGGTAATGTTTGGATTTCGGAAACCATTAACCCCTTGCTTTCCACCGAGCAACCGGGCAGCATGCCTATTTTAGCCTGGACCCAACAACCCTATCGTCACACCCGCTCCGTTTATATTCAGCCGGGGCACGGGCCGGAAGTCTTTTTCCATCCCATGTACCGAAAACTACTGGCACAAAGCATTTACTGGGCCTCCGGCAAATGAATGCCGAAAATAGAATGATCGGTTATTATCAAAAAAGGTGACCCAAGGGTAGGCTGCCATTATCCCTGGGTAGCCTACACCAATAATTTGCGACAATGTTCCAGGCAATTTTGCACTTCTTTCACTGCATCGGAACCTTCCGGAACCTGATACTCCAATTCAATGGTTGCGGGAAAACGAAACTTCTCATCCCTAATCAAATGTAACATTTCCCGAAGCGGAGTGTCCCCTTCTCCCCAGGGCAGGTTTCCCTTTCCATTAGCTGGCGTCTGCCGGTCTTTGGTATGCATGCTCAGGATTCGCTTGTGCTGTTTTTTGAGCAATTCCATGATATCCGTATGACCGGCGGCAATGTAGTGGCCGGCATCAAAATTCAATCCGTTCGCCGGGCTTTGGGCAAGCGCAGTATCCCAAAAATCAAAGGTTTGCTGTTCGTGCCCATGATATCCTACGGACATTCGGTGTGTTTCTCCCATCTTTCCTAACTTCTGGGTATGCGCATCATCGGAGGGATGTTCCAGCGTCACATGCGAAGCTCCCAGCGCTTTCGCAGCGTTCATTCCATAAGCGATTTCAGCGTCGGAATTCCCTTTTCCGAAGGCAGCAGGCTTAAACGCATAAATGCTGACACCAGCATCTTTATACATTTTCCTAAATTGCTCGAAGGCCTTAAAATCAGTCTTGGACCGCCAATCGGACACCAGTTTCCCATAAGCCTCCGATTCCTTTTGCAGTTCCGCCAATTCCTTGGTTTCATCCGTGCTTAACGTTTCGCCCCTGCGTTGCTTGCCCATAAGCTGGTAAAACTTCCTTCTGTCAATCGTGGACTCCGGCATGCCCGCAAAGCTCTCGGCGGGTCCACCCATGAGCTCAATGGCGTTGATCCCACTTTCGGTAACATAGTTAAGCGTAGCTTCTGCACTTTGATCAGCCATCGAACGAAACGAATAGGTAATACAACCAACCTGTACCCCGTTAATTTTTGAATTCGGCTTATTGTAATTCCTGATGATCGCCGGCGCACCCTGAAGCCAGGCTGGTGAAACACCTACTCCTACGATTCCTAGAGCAGTTTTGATTAAAAAGGATCTTCTGTTATTCATGGGTCTTTGTTTTTGAATTGATAAGATAGTTTCCCATAAGCAAAAAAGGAATTTTTTTTTGATTATTCTGAGCAATAGAAACGCCGGATCAATTAGACCTCAACTCCTTGCTCATTTGAAGAACGGACTCATTCAACTCCTGCAATTCACATTGTAAACTGGTAGGTTTTTGCAAGCAGCTGAGTATAGTTATCCATGGAAGCTTCTAGCGAAAATTTTCATTTTTTTTGCTTTTTGCGGACCTCGGCGAAAATCCCTTGCAAGGTTTCCCTGTTTGCTTCCAGATCCAGCCCAACCTGGGCTGCAAGGGCTTCCAAATCCGGTTCCTTCCCAGAGTTAAGGTCCGGCATGGCCAAGGCTAAAAATTGATTGATTTTATCCAATTCTTCCTCCGTTTGCGGATCTACCTCTTTTTCGAAAAGTAGTTCCAACGGTAGGAGCTCAATAGGCCTGTTCAGGATCTCTCTGGCTGCCGTCAGCATGGATGGACGTACGTAGATATCTGCGAAGTCCGCTACCTGTATACCCTGTTTTTGAAAAGCAGCGACCAATTTGGCATACCCCTTTTGAGTCATGGCTGTTACTTGCAGAAACTGCTCCTTGCTATCATAATAAGCAACGGCAAAATGGGGTTTATTTTCCCAATTTTTCAAACGCAACTGATAAACAGACTGGGCTCGATCCATTTCAAAATCATCATCGAGCTTATCCAGAACCAAATCCAATTCTTCGATCTCGGTAATTATTAATTCAAGTACTTCTCCGTCGTGTACCGTCAAGGGATAATTTGACCGGCAATATAACATCATGTAGGGGACCGGGTTTTTAGAAACATCGGCCATCAGTTCCTCATCGGAGGAAATGCGGCTATTTAATTCTGTAGCAAAGAAAAAAATATCATCCGTGGAAAAACTCCTATAAGCGGAGAGGGGACCAAAAGCCTGCCAACAGTACCCATTGTACCCGATCAGGTTAAACCAAGACACAACCTCTCCTTGTTTCAAAATGCGGGAAACACCGGTCGAATAAAGCAAATACTGCTCCCCGGTAAAAAGATCTTCCATGGTATAAAAATCGGTCTCCGGGCTTTCAATTATTCTAGAAAAACTAAATTTCCAGGGAGCGGCTGCTTGTTCTTCGAGCCACTTTCGGCCCTGCTCAGGTAGGCGGGCAAGGGCGGCATGTTTTAGATATTTATGGACCAGGCCTCCTTTTTTGAATACCCGGTGCATGATATACTGGGACTTAATCAAATTAACCCAGGCTTTGTCCATACCTTGAATGACATGACGGTACGTTCTCAATCTTTGATCTACTTCTTTCCCCAGTTTATCTTTATCTGCTGCATAATGCAGTAAGAAATCATCCAGTATTTCGGAAGTGAAATCAGAATTTGACTGACAGGCAGCTTTAATTGCGGCATCGTTTTTCATAGTCAGAAAGATAACAGATTCGAAAGATTTGGCCAAGGAATTTTTTAGGTGTAGCCGTTTTCGAATTGCCTACCTTCCCTATTACCAGGATTTAGCGGCAACCGAAAAAATAGAAAACACCTTCATTGAATGGGGTTTAGCCAAATAAATCTGAACTTAGGTATCTGTCTCCCCTGTCGCAGGTAATGCAAACAATCACTCCTTCCTCCAGTGTTCGAGATAACTTTATGGCGGCGTGTAGCGCTCCCCCACTACTCATCCCGGCAAGGATTCCTTCTTCCCGAGCCATTCGTCTGGTCATCTCAGTGGCTTGATCCTGACTCACATCGATCACCTGATCTACGCGGTCCGGTTCAAAAATTTTCGGTAAAAATTCAGGTGACCATCTCCGTATTCCAGGAATACTGGACCCATCTGTGGGTTGGGTACCCACGATCTGAATTTCCGGATTTTTTTCCTTAAGATACCTTGAGACTCCCATAATGGTGCCGGTAGTACCCATTGCGGAGACAAAATGGGTAATTTTCCCGTTCGTATCCTGATAGATTTCCGGACCGGTGGTTTGATAATGTGCCCGGTAATTGTCAGGGTTTGAAAATTGATTCAACATAAAAAACCCCTCCTTGGCTGCCATTTCTTCCGCTAAGGTCCGGGCATATTCAATGGTTTTCTCAGCAGGGGTAAGTATCAGTTCTGCCCCATAGGCCTTCATAGAAAGTATTCGCTCTTTTGTGGAATTATCCGGCATCACCAAGGTCATGTTTACCCCCAACAGGTTAGCTACCATGGCCAGAGCAATGCCTGTATTACCAGATGTGGCTTCGATGAGTTTGGAGCCGCTGCTGATTTCTCCCCGGTCCAGAGCGGCACGGATCATATAATAGGCAGCACGGTCCTTAACAGAACCGCCGGGGTTTTGCCCTTCAAGTTTACAGTAAATCGTTACCCCTGGATTTACCGGGATGTTTTCTAATTTTATTAATGGTGTGTTCCCGATTAACTCAAATAACTTCATAAATAGGATGTTCAGGCATCACTTTTTAATACATAAAAATCTGTAAGATTGGAAGCTCCGTCGTATATCTTAGTTTGGTAATAAATTTTACTTTTTGCGGGAATGCTTTTGGTAAGCCACACATTGCCCCCGACCACACTTCCTTTTCCGATGACCGTATCTCCCCCAAGGATAGTGGCCCCTGCATAAATAACCACATCGTCTTCGATGGTTGGGTGGCGCTTTTTGTCTGCGTCTTCCTTATTTACACTTAATGCGCCCAGGGTTACCCCCTGGTAGATCTTGACCCGATCGCCCACTAAGGTGGTTTCCCCAATGACAATACCAGTCGCATGGTCTATACAGAAAAACCTGCCAATTTTGGCTCCGGGATGTATGTCGACTCCGGTTTTGCCATGCGCATATTCGGTAATCATTCTTGGAATCAAAGCGATACCTAACCGATGTAGCAAGTGAGCAACTCGATAGGCAGCAATCGCATAAAAGCCAGGATAGCAGCGGATAATTTCTGTTTTGGACTTGGCTGCAGGGTCGCCCTCAAACATTGCTTGAAGGTCTTCATGTACCCTTTCAAACACTTCTCCCTCTAATCGATCAAAAAATAAGTCGGCAAGTTTTTCACCATCTCCACGGTGGAGTTCCACATTATTTTTCAGGATTTTTCGAAGTTGTACCTTCAAATCAAAAAATTTCGATTCCAGATTTCCCCTCTCCCGATAGACTTCATGAGCATGCTCTGGAAAAAGCATTCCCAGGATTTCATCAAAAAACCGGTTGATTACTTTGGGGGAGGGGCATTCCGGACAGTGGTTATGGGCTTGGTGTAAGCGGTCTATAAATGAATCCATGCTTCAGATAGCTTTAGAATACAAAACCCACTCTTATAACATATGGTTCATTATAAGGCGATCTTCTGTTGTCGTAGGTAAAATTATACAATAACATAAAGTTCATTCCTCCTCTATCTCCAAAAGGCGTAAAATAGCCTGCTCCTCCCATCAAACCGGGCACCCAGTCGCGGGTAATAAAAACTTCGTTAGTGTTGGGATTTACATTTTCGACTTCCACATTGAGTGCCTCGTATTCGGCATGCAGGAAAAATTTTGGGAGTACATTAAACCTGTTGAATATTCTACCTCCGTAAATATGGGCCTGCCCATTCTGATAAAACCGATTATTCAAATACTGATAGGTCACTCCCAGGCCCGCCGAATACCTGTCTGTTATCATCACGCCTGCCAGGGGAGAAACTTCAACGAAAGTAACGGTACCAAACTGTAGGCTTCCATTGCCCCCAAAATACATTCGTTCTTCCAAGGGTGGGTTGTCTTCAGGGTAGATAACGCGTTGTGCGAGAACGGTTCCTATCGTAGTTGGAGAAAAATAAGTCAGGCAAAAAATGACACCCAGTAATAACAAGCGTTTACTCTTCCACAATAACATAGAGGTCTTCTGTTTTCCGTTTCATCAAATAGCGCTCCCGAGCAAACTTTTCCAGCAGTTCGTAATTGCTCAGCAACGCTTCTCTTTCTGCCTGAATTTTTTCTTTCCGCTCCTGGTAATAGGCTTTTTGATCTTTCAAATCGCTAAGCTTGGAGCGTAACTTGAAATGGCTGATGATGTCATTGCTGTCAATCAAAACCATCCAGACAATGAATAAAACGGTAAAAACGAAGTAGAAGTTTTTGGTGTACTTAAGGTATTTCGCCATTGTCTCCCTGTATGTTTCCTCAAATATAGGAAAACTAATACCAACCTTCCAAAAACGGCTATTCGGTTAATCTTATTATTTGATAAATTCATAATCAATGGGTAACGCATCACCCATTTTCTGCCAGCTCCAATACCCTTCCAGATACAGGGAAAGTGGATTGGACTCCAGGCCGGTAGGATAGATCAAAACTGGGGCTGTTTGGCTCATTATTGAAATTGGATAAGGGGACTTCGGTGCTTGTCCCGGTACAAACGAATTGATGTATTCCCTGCTTACCTTCCCCTTGGTATAGGTGATTTCCAAAAAATCCTCAAACGCTAAGCTAACCTCTCCATCAATGACCTGGCTGTAATCGTTTTCCTTTAAAAGTACTGTATCTACTTTAGGGATTATTTTCGGGAGTGACTCTTTTTTTGCTATCAGCGAAAGAGAGTCTCGGAAAATGCTGAATGCTAAATCTTTGGTGATTTCCAATTGCTGTTTTGCCTCGAGTAGTACCCTTTCCGAAGGCCGATCCGGGTTGGGTACCTGTTTCATTTTTCTGACTTCAAAACCAGCCTCACTAGTAGTGCCGTCTCTGATACTTCGCTTAAAATGCAACCAGGAACCCTGGTAGACCGAAGCCCTGTTTCTTTCCCACCTCCGTTTTTTCATTCTTCCGCCTTCCATTTCCGTGTACCTGGGATAGCCAAGGTAATGGAATCTTTTCTTGTCGGTGTCCAATTCAAAGGAAGTCAACAGGTAATCGATGCGGTATCCCAGTTGGTGGTTTTCTATGGTTAGAAAATCAGTACTGTGAACTTTTAATACAGACTCGTCAAAGTCAATCACCAAAACCTCCGGATTGATGATTTTGCAGCTCAAGGCATACCTGCTATTCCCTAAAAAATGGTATTCAAAGATTCTTAAATTTTCATACCATTCGCTGCTTCTTTCGCCATCCACCTGTAACTCATTCAGGTCGATTGGCTTTTGGTCCATCTGAAAAACAAACCGGGGAAGATTGCCGGAGAAATTATCCGCAAAAACCAGGTTTTCATATCCTACTAAGGAAAGAACCAGTTCATGCTGTCCGGCAGCCATGCTGAGTTCAAATTGTCCCTCTTCATTGGCCACCGTACCTTCTGCCGTATTATTAACAAATACCGTAACAAAGGGCAGAGGTAACTTTGATTCCCTATCCACCACCCTTCCTTTTACGGTAATTTCTTGGGCCATTAAGGGCAAGGCCATCGGTAGTCCTGCCATAAATAACCCTAAAAAAAAGGTAGCAACCCGTTTCTTTATTCCCATACTGTAATAAACCTAAGTATTTGGGAATTAAAAACCAATAACTTTTTCAAAAACCCAAAAAGAAGCAATTCCACGGCAGGGAGGGTGAAGAAAAACAAATGCCTCTTTCGTAAAATAAAAAACCCTTTCAAAGCCAGGGCCTCAAAAGGGTTTTTTCTACGAATGGTATCTTAGACGATACCAACAAAAGGTCTTGCCTTAAAATTTCAACCCTGGATAATAGGCTGAATCACCAAGTTGTTCTTCAATTCTAAGCAACTGATTGTACTTCGCCATCCTGTCGGAACGGGAAGCCGAACCGGTCTTGATCTGTCCGGTATTCAATGCTACTGCCAGATCCGCAATGGTGGAGTCTTCCGTCTCTCCGGAACGGTGAGACATGACCGACTTGTACTTATTTCGGTGACACAAATCCACTGCATTGATCGTTTCGGTAAGCGATCCAATCTGGTTTACTTTTACAAGCAAGGCATTGGCAATATTCTCATCAATTCCTTTTTGCAGTCGTTCTACGTTGGTCACGAATAAATCATCTCCTACAATCTGAATTTTATCTCCTACGGCCTCGGTCATCATTTTCCAACCCTTCCAGTCATCCTCCTGCATGCCATCTTCTATGGATTTGATCGGATATTTATTTACCCATTCGGTCCAGTAGTTGGCCATTTGTTCGGAAGTCAGTTCATCACCGGTAGATTTTTTAAATACATACAATCCTTTTTCCTCGTCATAAAATTCAGAAGAGGCTGGGTCCATGGCTATGAACACATCTTCACCCGGACGGAAACCGGCTTTTTCGATGGCTTGCAATACCACTTCAATGGCCTCTACGTTATTCTTAAGATCCGGAGCAAAGCCCCCTTCATCACCCACATTGGTAGAGAGTCCTTTACTCTTCAGGACAGCCTTCAATTCATGAAAGATCTGTGCTCCCATCCTAAGAGACTCAGAGAACGTAGGAGCGCCGGCGGGCATCACCATAAATTCCTGAAAATCGATGCCATTATCTGCATGCGATCCACCGTTCAGAATGTTCATCATGGGTACGGGCAGCGTATTGGCATTAACGCCTCCGATATAGCGGTATAAAGGTTGTCCTGACTCCATGGCAGCCGCCTTTGCCACCGCAAGGGAAACCCCAAGAATGGCATTTGCTCCCAGTTTGGACTTATTTTTGGTGCCATCCAAGCTAAGCATGATCTGGTCAATTTGGTTTTGTTCAAAGACATCAAAACCAATTAATTCGGGAGCGATTACGTCGTTCACATTGGCAACGGCCTTAAGCACTCCTTTGCCCATGTATACACTTTTGTCCCCGTCTCTGAGCTCTACTGCTTCGTGTACTCCGGTAGATGCTCCACTGGGAACAGCCGCCCTACCAAAAGCACCGTTGTCAGTAAAAACATCTACTTCTACCGTGGGATTGCCCCGGGAATCTAAAATTTGTCTTGCGTGAATGGATTGTATCAATGTCATAACAAAATAAGGTTAATGATTTAGTTCTGAATTAGGGAAATAAATTGTTCAAATAAATACCGGGAATCGTGCGGTCCGGGAGCACTCTCCGGATGGTATTGTACAGAAAAAGCCCGTTTATTTTTCAACTTAATGCCGGCTACCGTTCCGTCATTTAGGTGCAAGTGGGTAATTTCAAGTTGATCGTTTTTGTCTATATCTTCCCGAGTCACCACAAAACCATGGTTCTGGGAGGTGATTTCACTCTTTCCGGTCAGCAGGTTTTTGATGGGATGGTTAAGCCCCCTATGCCCGTGATGCATTTTATAGGTGGAAATATCACAGGCTCTGGCCAAAATTTGGTGTCCCAGGCAAATTCCAAATAGGGGCTTATCCTGTTTCAGGATTTCCTTGGTGGTAGTGACCGCAT
Source organism: Cyclobacterium salsum (assembly GCF_010119245.1). Classification (GTDB taxonomy): domain Bacteria; phylum Bacteroidota; class Bacteroidia; order Cytophagales; family Cyclobacteriaceae; genus Cyclobacterium; species Cyclobacterium salsum. Next base: position 386,107 of record NZ_WNKG01000005.1, on the reverse strand, counting down.
ACTCCATTACTGCCGGGTCTCCGGGCCCATTGGAAAGAAAATAAGCGTCCGGGTTCCAGGTTTCCATTTCGGAAAAAGTAGTCTTTGCTGGAAATACCTTGCAGTAAACCCCCCGATCGGCCAGGCATCGTAGAATGTTCCTTTTGATGCCATAATCCACACAAGCTACTCTAATAGGGGCGTTTTCATCTCCGTAAAAATAGGGTTCACTAGTGGAAACGGTCGAGGATAATTCCAACCCGTTCATATCAGGTACTTTGTCCAGTTCGGTCTTTAACTGATCCAGATCGTCAAATTCAGAACTAATAATGGCATTCATAGCTCCTTTGGATCGGATATGCCGCACTAGTTTCCGGGTATCCACATCTGCTATCCCGGTAATGCCATGCCTTTCCAGGTACTCCTGAAGGGACTCCGAGGCATCTAACCGGCTATAAATTTCGGAAAAATCATTGACGACAATCCCGGAAATCAAGGGACGCACCGACTGCTGATCCTCCTCCACCACCCCGTAATTTCCGATATGAGGCGTGGTATTGACGATGATTTGTCCGGTATAGGAAGGATCCGTATATATCTCCTGATACCCGGTCATTCCGGTATTGAAGCAGATCTCCCCCCCGTTGGTGCCATGGCTACCTACCAGGCTCCCCGTGAAGGCCGTTCCATCTGCTAAAAGAAGGGTGGCTTTTTTTCTGTTCATAGTTATTTTTGATAGGCAAATTTAAGAATTTTCTAAGTAGTAGAAAGCATTCAAAGAAAAGGATATAAAAAAAGGGATTGAACCTAACGGCCAATCCCTGATTTTATCTTTACAAAAGCGACATATCTTATTCAGACTTTTTATCGCCATCCTTTTTGTCGTCCTCTTTTTCTGCTGCGTCCTCTTGCTCAGTGGAGGCCTTCGGCTCTTCTGCGGAGTTCTCAGCAGTGGCATCGGAAGAATCGGATTCTTCATCTGCTGCTGTCTTGGGGCTTTCCTTCTTTTCTGCTTTATCGCTCTCCGCTTTTTCGGATGCCGGCACGTTACCAGTGGATTCTTCGGATTCAGTGCCTTTTCCAGAACCTCTTCTGCTTCTCCGTCTACCGGATTTTTTAGCAGGTTTATCGTCTTTCAACAACAATTCGTTGTAGTCTACCAGTTCGATGATACACATTTCCGCATTATCCCCCAGTCGATAACCGGTTTTGATAATTCGTGTGTATCCTCCAGGACGATTTCCTACTTTTTCTACCACCTCTCCAAAAAGAAGTTTAATCGCTTCTTTGTTTTTCAGGTAACCAAAAGCAACCCTGCGGTTGTGAGTGGTATCCATTTTGGCTTTGGTGATCAGGGGTTCTATGTATTTCCGCAGCTCCTTGGCTTTGGCAAGTGTGGTACTGATCCGCTTGTGTTCCAAGAGAGACTGCGCCATATTCGAAAGCATGGCCTTCCTATGCGAGGCGGTTCTACCTAGATGGTTAAATTTCTTACCGTGTCTCATTATTAATTATTCTTCATCAAGTTTATACTTAGACAGGTCCATGCCAAATGTCAGACCTTTTTCCTGAATCAATTGCTCCAATTCAGCCAGGGATTTTTTACCAAAATTGCGGAACTTCATCATATCTGAAATTTCCAGTTTCGCCAGGTCGCCAAGAGTTTTGACATCTGCTGCTTTCAGGCAATTAAAAGCCCGTACAGACAGGTCCAAATCACTCAGTGAAGTCTTCAGCAACTTCCGCATGTGAAGGTATTCTTCATCAATTGGCTCAATAGCACCACTTCCAGGGGCATCAATAACCATGGTTTGATCGGAAAACAACATGAAATGCTGAATCAAAATCTTAGCCGACTCCTGAAGTGCTTTCTCCGGGTGAATGGATCCATCCGTGGACACTTCCATTATGAGTTGCTCATAATCGGTCTTTTGTTCCACCCGGGTATTTTCAATCCGGTATTTTACATTTTTGATAGGCGTGAAAATCGCGTCTACTGAAATGGTGCCGTAAATTTGCTCCTTGGGCTTGGACTCTTCTGCGGGCAGGTATCCCCTACCTTTATCGACACTAAGCTCAATTTCAAGACTCTTGGAATCATCGAGGTGACAAATGACCAATTCAGGGTTCAACACCTCAAAAGAAGTGGTGAATTTAGCAATATCGCCAGCCGTAAAAACATCCTGATTTTTAACCTCTACCGTGATTTTATTATCAATGGCATCGTGGATCTTTTTAAACCTGACCTGCTTTAGATTAAGTATGATGTCAGTAACATCTTCTACCACTCCCTCTATGCTGGAAAACTCATGAACTACCCCTGGTAATTTGACAGCAGTAATGGCATACCCTTCCAGCGAAGACAAAAGAATCCTTCTTAGGGCATTGCCAATGGTTACCCCGTATCCTTTTTCAAGCGGTTTGAAGGTAAACAGACCATGAAAATCATCTGCTTTTTCCATTACCACTTTCTCTGGCATTTGAAATGCTAATATGGACATATCTTTAATTCTTTTTTTGGAATGTTAATGATTACTTAGAGTACAATTCAACGATCAGCTGCTCCTTGATGTTCTCCGGAATATCTTCCCTTAGTGGAATACTGACAAATTTCCCGCTGAGGGATCCATTATCCCATTCCAACCAGCTATACCTGGTCGTTCCTCTTCCTCTAAGGCTTTCGGTAATCGCTTCCAACGATTTAGATTTCTCCCTGACAGACACCACGTCTCCGGGTTTCAATAAAAATGATGGAATATTTACCAAGTTACCATTAACAAGGATGTGCTTATGGGATACCAATTGACGAGCACCTCTTCTGGTGGGAGCTATTCCCAAACGGTAAACGGTATTATCCAATCGGGCTTCCAAAAGTTGGAGGAGATTTTCACCGGTTACTCCTTTTTTTCTGGAGGCAATATTAAACATGCGTGCAAATTGCCTCTCCAATATACCATAAATGTATTTGGCTTTTTGCTTCTCCATCAACTGAATGGCAAATTCGGACTGCTTCTTTCTTCTTCCTCTTCCGTGCATTCCGGGAGGATAGTTTTTCTTCTGAAGCACTTTGCTTTGTCCTTCAATGGGCTCGCCAAATTTTCTGGCAATTTTTGCTTTTGGACCTCTATATCTAGCCATGCGTATTTTTTCTTTAAATTAAACTCTTCTGCGTTTTGGAGGACGACAACCATTGTGTGGCAATGGAGTCACATCGGTAATGGTAGTCACATCCAACCCCACGTTTTGCAAGGTTCTAATGGCAGATTCCCTGCCCGCTCCCGGACCCTTTACAAATACCTCAATCTTTCTCAAACCAAGATCGTAGGCGACCTGTCCGCAGTTTTGAGCAGCCATTTGAGCCGCATAAGGCGTATTCTTCTTAGAACCTCTGAATCCCATTTTACCAGCAGATGCCCAGGAAATCACCTGTCCTGAATTATTGGTAATGGAAATGATAATATTATTAAACGAAGCTTTGATATGGGCCTGACCCACTGCTTCTACTTTAACAACCCGCTTTTTAGCTTTGGTCTTTTCGTTTCTTTTCTGAGCCATAATCTATGTCAGGATTTATTTAGTCGCTTTCTTCTTGTTGGCAACAGTTTTTCTCTTACCTTTTCTGGTCCTGGCGTTGTTCTTGGTTTTTTGTCCACGGACGGGTAATCCTTTCCGGTGACGCAAGCCCCTGTAACAACCAATGTCCATCAACCGCTTAATACTTAACTGCACTTCAGATTTAAGTACACCTTCTGTCTTGTACTCCTCAGCAATAATATTCCTGATGGCAGTAGATTCGTCATCATCCCACTCCCCTGCTTTCTTATCTAAAGAAATGCCAGCTTTGATAAGGATGGCCCTTGCTGTACTCCTGCCGATACCAAATATATAGGTAAGGCCTATTTCGCCACGTTTATTGTCGGGTATATCGACACCTGCAATTCTAGCCATAGTAATTAACCTTGTCTTTGTTTAAACTTTGGATTCTTCTTGTTGATCACATAAAGCTTCCCGTTTCTGCGGATTACTTTACAGTCAACGCTCCTTTTTTTAATCGATGCTTTAACTTTCATATCACTAATTATTTTCTTTAAATTCTACTCCCAACGGAAACCATTCCGCTACCTTACTTATAACGGTAAACAATCCGTCCTTTAGAAAGATCATAAGGCGACATCTCCAATTTCACTTTGTCCCCGGGTAAAATTTTGATGTAATTCATTCGCATTTTACCGGAAATATGTGCAATTAATTGATGTCCATTTTCAAGCTCCACCTTAAACATCGCATTGGACAATGCTTCAACGATGGTGCCGTCCTGTTCTATTGATGCCTGCTTAGCCATAGTTAACTTTTAAAATTTTCTTTTATGTACCTATGTGTGGTCAATATCTCTGTTTTATCCTCAAAAATGGCTACCGTATGCTCATAATGAGCCGATGGTTTCCGATCCGCTGTCCGGATGGTCCAGCCATCCCTTTCTTGAACTACATTGCGCGTACCCAGATTTACCATGGGCTCAATTGCAATCACCATTCCTTCTCGCAGCTTGGGCCCGCTGCCCCGTTTTCCCCAGTTCGGTACTTCGGGAGCCTCGTGTAGTTGTCGACCCAATCCATGACCTACCAACTCTCTTACTACGGTATACCCTTTGGCTTCGACAAATTTTTGAATGGAATTGCCTATATCACCTACACGCTTACCAAAAACAGCGTTTTCTATCCCCTGATAGAGGGATTCTTCAGTAGCTTTTAAAAGGGCTTGAATTTTTGGGGAGACTTCACCAACAGGGTAAGTATAAGCGGAATCGCTATGAAAACCTTGGTGAAAGACTCCACAATCTATCGAGATTATATCGCCATCTTTCAATTGATACTGACTAGGAAATCCATGAACTACTACTTCATTCACAGAAATACACAGGGAAGAAGGAAATCCATTGTATCCTTTAAAGGAAGGAACTCCATCATGATCCCGTATAAACTCCTCAGCAATTTTATCTAAAAAAGAGGTCTTTACCCCTTCTTTTACATGTCTGGCAACTTCGCCGTGGGCTTTTCCCAGGATCTGTGCACTTTCTTTGATAATTTCAATTTCTTCTTCAGACTTGTACTGTATCATCGTTAAGCCACAGCGAAACTGGAAGGGTCATTTTTCATATTTCCACTTTTCATCATCCCCTCGTAATGCCTCATCAACAAATAACTCTCAATCTGACGAAGTGTATCCAAAATAACCCCTACCATGATCAACAAGGATGTTCCCCCATAAAACTGAGCAAACTCTCCACTTACACCGGCAATAATCGCGAAGGCAGGCATGATCGCTACCAACGCTAATAATATGGAGCCGGGAAGCGTAATCCTTGAAATGATATTATCTATAAATTCAGAAGTAGGCGCACCAGGCTTGATACCGGGTACAAATCCACCGTTCCTTTTCATATCTTCAGCTATCTGTTCCGGATTGACGGTGATGGCTGTGTAGAAAAAGGTGAACAAAATGATCATCAAGGCAAACACCAGGTTATACTGCCAGGAAGTGAAATCACTAAAAGTGGTTCCAATATAAGCAGCGATATCACTGTTTTCAGCCCAAATCTGAGCGATCAATGCAGGCAAAAACATCAGGGATTGTGCAAAGATTATCGGCATCACTCCGGAGGCGTTTACCTTAATCGGAATGTACTGCCGTTGTCCGCCGTACACCTTTCCTCCGACTACCTGCTTGGCGTATTGCACGGGTATTCTCCTAACAGCTTCTGTCAGGGCAACTACCCCTACTACCACAAAGAATAAGATCACGGCCTCCAAGATCAGCAATAGAATACCGCCACCGCCTTTGGATAAACTCTCAGAAATAATGGCTCCTGGTAAGGCTGAAATAATACCAATCATAATCAACATGGAGATACCATTTCCAATACCCTTTTCGGTAATTTTTTCACCGATCCACATACAAAACATGGTGCCGGATGTCAACAGAATCAATCCGGAAGTCATGAAAAGCGTCTTATTGATAACAATGGCCTCATCAGGAATAGTGGCTGTAATATAACCGATACCTTGGGCAAAGGTGATTACAATGGTCAACACCCGGGTAATTTGATTAATTCGTTTGCGACCAGATTCCCCTTCTTTCTGTAGTTTCTGAAAATAAGGTACACCAACAGTCAACAATTGTAGTACAATTGAGGCAGATATATAGGGCATTATACCCAAGCCAAATATGGAAGCCCTACTGAAAGAACCACCCAAAAAGGTATCAATCAATCCGAAAATACCCGTGGCCGCTTCTCCAAGAAGGCTCGGATCCACGCCAGGAAGGACTACAAAGGACCCAATCCTGAACACAATAAGCAAGCCTACGGTATTCAGGATTCTGATTCTTAAATCCTCTATCGAAAAGATGTTCTTTACTGTTGTAATAAACTTTTTCATGAATTAAATCTTATTAACAGATCCTCCGGCCTTTTCAATCGCAGCAATTGCCGAGGCAGAGAAACTGTGGGCACTTACGTTAATTTTGGAAGTAAGTTCGCCCCTTCCGAGGACTTTTACAAGATCTTTTTTAGAAACCAGTCCATTTTGGTGCAGCAAATCAAAATCAATGCTGTCCACATTTAGATTGGTCACCAGTTCCTGTAGGGTATCCAGGTTGATCGCCTGGTACTCCACCCGGTTATGACTCGTAAAACCGAATTTAGGAACCCTTCGTTGCAGGGGCATTTGACCGCCTTCAAAACCCAATTTGGATTTGTAGCCAGACCTGGACTTGGCACCTTTATGCCCTCTTGTAGACGTACCGCCTCTACCGGATCCCTGACCTCGGCCAATCCTTTTCCGGGACTTAATGGAACCCTCAGCTGGTTTTAATGTATGTAATTTCATTTTGAATTTATTTTCGAATGGTCTAACAAACGGAAAGCCGCAACCACCATTGATTAAACGTCCTGTACCTTTACTAAATGGCTTACTTTACTTATCATCCCCTGAAGCTGCGGGGTATTTTCCTTTTCCACAGTCTTGTTGATTTTTCCTAATCCAAGGGCCGTAATGGTGGCCTTTTGGTTTTTAGGTCGCTTGATGATACTTCTGATCTGGGTAATTTTGATCTTAGCCATGTGATTATCCATTAAATACTTTCGATAATTTTACTCTTCTCTGCTGAGACACAGCTATGGCATCTCTCAAGTGGACCAATGCGTCAATGGTGGCTTTAACCACATTATGCGGATTTGAAGAACCTTTCGATTTCGCCAGAATATCCGTATATCCTGCGCTTTCCAAAACGGCACGCATGGCTCCCCCTGCTAACACACCGGTACCAGGAGCTGCTGGCTTTACCAACACCAAACCGCCACCATATTTCCCTAACTGCTCGTGCGGAATCGTTCCCTTGAGCATGGGAACCTTAATCAGGTTTTTCTTAGCATCTTCGATTCCTTTAGTAATGGCATCTGTTACTTCGTTTGCCTTTCCTAATCCAAATCCAACAACACCTTTACCGTCACCAACAACCACGATTGCTGAGAAAGAAAATCTACGACCTCCTTTAACTACTTTCGCGACCCGGTTAATAGCAACGACTTTTTCGCTTAACTCTGTATCTGTAGCCCGAATGGGTTTTTTACTAATTTGGGACATAATGATTAAAATTTAAGGCCTCCTTCTCTGGCTCCTTCGGCCAAAGCTTTTACATTTCCATGGTAAAGGTATCCGCTTCTGTCGAAAACTACTTCATTATGGCCATTACCTACGGCTTTTTCAGCGAGCTTTTTTCCTACTTCTTTCGAAACAGACACGTTTACATTTTTGCTGGAACCCAGTTCTTTAGAGGAAGCTGCTGCAAGGGTTTGACCTTTTAAATCGTCAATCAATTGTGCATAAATCCCTGTATTACTTTTGAACACAGAAAGTCTGGGTCGGGCATCGGTACCGGAAATCTTCCTTCGAATACCTTTTTTTATTCTTAGTCTTCTGATTTTTTTCTTGAAAGCCATCGTTTAATTATTTTTTAGCAGCAGTTTTACCAGCTTTACGTCTAACATACTCGCCTACAAATCGTACCCCTTTGCCTTTAAATGGCTCTACTCTACGTAAAGATTTGATTTTTGCAGCAACCTGACCAATCAACTCCTTATCTATACCTTCCAGTGAGATTGAGGGGTTTTTTCCTTTGGGGGTTTCTGTTTTGATAGCTATTTCCTGTGGGACCATTAAAAAGATATTATGGGAGTAGCCCAGGGAAAGTTCAAGAACCTGACCTTGGTTAGTGGCCTTATAACCCACACCTACCAGCTCTAACTCTTTCTTATATCCTTCATTTACACCAATGACCATATTGTTCACCAGCGAACGGAAAAGTCCGTGCAATGATTTGTGCCGTTTCGAATCGGTAGGTCTTTCCAGAACCACCTGATTGTCGGCTACTTTTACTGAAATATCAGGATTAACTTCCTGAACCAGTGTACCTTTGGGACCTTTAACAGTTACCTGATTGTGATCAGAAACGTCTACAGTCACACCCGCGGGTATATTTATCGGTTTTTTACCTATTCTAGACATATCTATGCATTAATAAACGTAACAAAGCACTTCTCCACCCACTCCTTCGACGCGGGCTTCTTTGTCAGTCATTACTCCTCTGGAGGTGGATAAAATGGCAATTCCCAATCCATTAATTACTCTTGGAAGGGAATCTTTACTTACATATTTTCTTAAACCAGGCTTGCTAATTCGAGAAAGGTTAACGATCGCATTTTCTTTGGTTTGAGGATTGTATTTCAAGGCAATCTTGATGGTACCCTGAGGACCCTCCTCCACAAACTTATAATTCTGGATGTAACCCTTATCAAAAAGAACTTTTGTCAGTTCTTTCTTCATATTAGAAGCAGGCATTTCTACTATCCGGTGAGAGGCCTTGATGGCATTTCTCAACCTGGTGAGATAATCAGCTATTGGATCAGTCATATTTGTATTAGTCTAACTGCAAAACCCGAACGGGCCTGCAAAGTTACACAATGAAATTTAGAATAAAAACTATTATATAATTTTTACCAGCTAGACTTGGTCACTCCCGGGATTTTACCTGCTGAAGCCATTTCTCTGAAAGTCACCCGATTAATACCGAATTTCCTCATGTACCCTTTAGGGCGGCCTGTAAGCTTGCACCGGTTATGAAGTCGAACTGGAGAAGCATTTTTTGGAAGCTTATCCAATGCTTCATAATCGCCGGCAGCTTTAAGTTCAGCGCGCTTTTTGGCATATTTTGCCACCAAGCGCTCTCTTTTTCGTTCGCGGGCTTTGATCGATTCTCTTGCCATGTTTATTCTTCTTTATTTTTATTAACGAAAGGCATCCCAAGGGATTTCAACAAAGCGTACGCTTCTTCATCGCTGTTCGTACTGGTAACCAACGTGATATCCATTCCGGAAATCCGATTTACCTTTTCTATACTGATCTCAGGAAAGATTATTTGCTCGGTTACGCCCAGGGTGTAATTACCACGGCCATCAAATCCCTTGTCAGAGATTCCTTTAAAATCCCGAACCCTAGGAAGCGCAATACTTACCAGACGATCCAGAAATTCAAACATGCGGTCACCTCTCAAGGTCACTTTTGCTCCAATAGGCATCCCATCCCTTAACTTAAAGTTGGAAATTGAAACCTTCGCCTTTGTCGCTACTGCACGTTGACCGGTGATTAACGAAAGCTCTTCCACTCCCTGATCAACCAGTTTCTTATCAGCCACAGCGGCACCGATTCCTTTGTTCAAAACAATTTTGACCAATTTAGGAACCTGCATCACACTTGAAAACTGAAACTTATCCTTAAGATCCGATGTGATTTCACTATCGAATTTTTCTTTTAATCTAGGTTTAGCCATTGATCACCTCCCCGGTTTTCTTAGAGTACCTTACTAATTTTCCGTCTTCATTTCTCTTTCTCCCAATTCGGGTAGCATCTCCCGATTTGGGATCCACTAGTTGCAAATTGCTAATGTGGATAGGTGCTTCTTTCTTTTCAATACCGCCCTGAGGAGTGTTTGCGGTTGGCTTGATATGTTTGGTTACCATATTCAATCCTTCCACTATAGCTCTTCTTTTGGTCTGATCGACAGAAAGGATTTTACCTTTTTTGCCCTTTTCATCTCCGGAGAGTACCAATACGGTATCCCCTGATTTGATGTGCAATTTGGGTTGTTTATTGAATTTTCTTTCCATTTTTACAATACTTCGGGGGCCAAAGATACAATTTTCATAAACTGCTTTTCCCTGAGTTCCCGGGCTACAGGGCCGAAAATACGGGTCCCCCTGGGTTCATCATTGTTATTGAGAAGCACGGCAGCATTATCTTCAAATCGGATATAAGACCCGTCTTTTCTTCGGACTTCTTTTCGTGTCCTTACAATTACCGCTCTGGAAACGGTGCCTTTTTTCATGTTACTGGACGATAGGGCTGATTTTACAGTCACCACAACCTTGTCTCCAATAGAGGCGTACCTTCTTTTGGTTCCTCCCAATACGCGAATGACAAGCACTTCTTTAGCACCTGAATTATCCGCTACACTTAATCTGGATTCCTGTTGTATCATGATTTATAAAGCCCTTTCAATTATTTCGACCAATCTCCATCGTTTATTTTTACTCAGCGGACGCGTTTCGCTGATTTTAACCAGGTCTCCCGGATTGCAATCATTGTTTTCGTCATGAGCTGTGAATTTGGTGGTTTTACCAACAAATTTACCGTACATAGGATGTTTTACTCTCCTCTCCACAGCTACAGTGATGGATTTATCCATTTTGTTGCTAACCACCTTACCTATTCTTTCCTTGCGTAGGTTTCTTTCTATAGTAGCCATTTTGTTTCTTATTTAGCTAGTTGTTTGGCTCGTAAAAAAGTATTCAATCTTGCGACCAAACGCCTAGATTCTCTGATTCTATTAGGATTCTCTATCGGAGAAATGGCATGAGCAAAACGTAGTTTTGTCAGGTTCTCCTTTTCTGCGGTAATCCGCTCCGTGATTTCGCTCTCTGTAAGAGCATTGATTTCAGAATTTTTCATCGTCTTATGATCCAGCGTAATCTCTTCTTACCACAAATTTCGTGCTTACCGGTAGCTTTTGTTGGGCTAATCTTAAGGCCTCCTCGGCCACCGCCATCGGAACTCCGGTTGCTTCAAAAAGGATCGTCCCGGGACGGATTACTGCCACCCAGTATTCGGGAGCTCCTTTACCTTTACCCATCCGCACCTCTGCAGGCTTCTTGGTGATGGGCTTATCTGGAAAAATTCGAATCCAAACCTGTCCTTCCCGCTTCATAGCACGTGTCATCGCTATACGGGCAGCTTCTATTTGTCTCGAAGTGATCCATCCAGGCTCAAGGGATTTGATGCCGAAATTGCCAAAAGCCAACGTATGACCTCTCTGGGCAATCCCTTTGATCCTCCCTTTATGCATTTTTCTAAATTTCGTTCTTCTTGGCTGTAACATGATTGCTCAGTTAAAGATGTTTAGTTATTTCTTTTTCTTCTCTTCGGGCCACCCTCTCTTCTTCTCCTGTTTCCTGCAGGCGCATTGCCTTTAGGATCGTTGCCCGTGCTTAGGTTAGGGGAAAGATCTCTCTTTCCATACACTTCACCTTTGAAGATCCATACTTTAATTCCGATTTTACCATATACGGTTTGTGCCTCTGAAATAGCATAATCTACATCTGCCCGAATGGTGTGAAGGGGAATTCTACCTTCTTTATACATCTCTGACCTGGCCATCTCAGCACCACCCAATCTTCCGGAAAGCTTTACTTTAATCCCTTCTGCACCTACCCTCATGGTAGCGGCTATGGATTGTTTCATTGCCCTACGGAACGAAATTCTGGCTTCCAACTGCTGGGCAATGGACTCTCCCACCAATTTAGCATCCAGTTCCGGTCGCTTGATCTCAAAAATATTGATCTGAACATCCTTGTTGGTAAGCTTCTTAAGCTCCTCTCGCAACTTGTCTACTTCAGATCCGCCTTTACCAATAACCACCCCAGGTCGGGCAGTCTGTATCGTCAGCGTAATTCTCTTAAGGGTGCGCTCGATAATTACCTTTGAAATTCCTCCTTTTGGAATTCTCGCAAAAACGTAATTCCTGATACTCTGGTCTTCGAAAAGCTTATCGGCGAAATCACGTCCACCATACCAGTTAGAGTCCCACCCCTTAATGATACCAAGCCTTAAACCAATTGGGTTAACTTTTTGTCCCATATTTTAGTCTTCATTTTCATTTGATTCAACAATATCAGCGGTAACGTCTCCTTCGTAGGAGTCTACTATTAGCGTTACATGATTTGATCTTTTACGGATTCTATGGGCCCTACCCTGAGGAGCAGGTCGTAGCCTTTTCAGCATTCTGCCGCTATCTACTGCGATGGTTTTTACGTACAGCTCTGCGTCTTCCAGTTTCTCATCCGGGTTTTTTGCCTGCCAGTTCGCAATCGCTGACAATAAGAGCTTTTCCAATCGTATGGCACCGTGGTTAGGTGTAAACTTGAGGATACTCAATGCCTGACCTACTTTTTTTCCCCGGACCAAATCCGCTACCAAACGCATTTTTCTGGGAGAGGTAGGAACATTATTTAATTTTGCTATTGCTTCCATGATTATCTCTTTCCTTTATCTTTTTTGGCAATGTGTCCACGGAAATTTCTGGTAGGTGCAAACTCTCCCAGTTTGTGCCCAACCATATTGTCAGTCACGAACACGGGGATAAACTTGTTTCCATTATGCACGGCAAAGGTATGCCCTACAAAATCCGGAGATATCATGGAACGCCTTGACCAGGTTTTGATCACTGACTTCTTCCCGGAATCGTTCATGACATCCACCTTTTTTGCCAAATGATGCTCTATATATGGGCCTTTTTTTAATGAACGTGCCATGTTTATTTAGATCTTCTGCTAATGATAAATTTATTAGAATATTTTTTGTCCGAACGGGTCTTTTTACCCTTCGCCAATAAGCCGGTTCTCGAACGAGGGTGCCCTCCTGAAGATCGGCCTTCACCACCACCCATAGGGTGATCAACGGGGTTCATCGCCACACCTCTGGTTCGGGGTCTTCTGCCCAACCATCGCTTTCGACCTGCTTTTCCAAGCACCACGTTCATGTGATCTCCATTAGAAACAGTGCCAATGGTAGCCTTGCAGCTCGCGAGCACCATTCTCATTTCACCAGAAGGAAGTTTTACTGTGACGTATTTTCCTTCTCTGGCCAATAACTGCGCATAACCACCCGCACTTCGGGCCATAGCACCACCTCTACCAGGCTTCAATTCAATATTATGAATAATCGTACCCAATGGAATATCCTTCATAAATAAAGTATTACCCACTTCCGGGCTGGCCTTCTCGCCACATAAAACAGTCTGTCCTACCTCAAGGCCTTCGGGTGCCAGCATGTATGCTTTCGCTCCGTCAGCGTAGAATAACAAAGCAATCCTTGCGGTTCTGTTTGGGTCGTACTCAATACTCTTGACCACTGCAGGGATGTCTTCCTTCGTTCTCTTGAAGTCTACAACTCTTAGTTTTCTTTTATGTCCACCTCCCAGGTATCTGGAAGTCATTTTACCAGTATGATTTCTCCCACCGGACTTCTTTAAAGGAGCCAAAAGACTCTTTTCCGGTGTGGATTTGGTAATCTCATCAAAAGAAGGAGCTACTCTAAATCGGGTACCGGGGGTTACAGGTTTTAATTTCTTAACTGCCATTGCTTTGATTCAATTAAATTTCTCCGTAAAAATCAATGATTTCACCTTCTGCCACCTGCACGATTGCCTTCTTGAATGTATTGGTATATCCGGAAACAATCTTAGCTTTTGTATACCGGGTCTTTTTCTTGGCAGCATAGCGCATTGTCCGCACATCCACTACCTTGACCCCGTATATTTTTTCAACAGCAGCCTTGATCTGTGGCTTCTTTGCAGTTTTTTCTACAACAAAACCATAGACACCACGCTCGTTCATGGCCGAGATCTTTTCTGTAATCAAAGGTCTTTTTAATATATCCATGATTTTACTTCGATAAAAGGGTTTCTAATTTACTCACTGCACCTTCACAAAGAACCAGACTATCAGCGTCCAGCAACTCATACGTGTTCAATTCATTCACCATCCGGACTTTGGTTTTTTGCAAATTCCGAGCAGACAAATAAAGGTTTTTGTTATTTTCCGCTACGACCAGAAGTGTTTTCTTATCCGATAAGGATAGGTTGGCAAGCAGCTTAATATATTCCTTGGTTCTCGGTGCATCAAAAACCAGGTCTTCGCAAATTACCAGTCCGTTTTCTTTCGCTTTATAGGAAAGGGCAGACTTTCTGGCTACTTGCTTCAGTTTTTTATTCAGCTTAAAAGAGTAATCTCTGGGTCTCGGTCCGAATACCCTACCCCCTCCCCTGAAAATGGGAGATTTGATAGATCCGGCACGGGCACCGCCTGTACCTTTTTGCTTCTTGATTTTCTTAGTAGAACCAGTGATTTCAGCTCGTTCCTTTGATTTATGCGTTCCCTGTCTCTTATTGGCCAAGTATTGCTTGACATCCAGGTATATGGCATGATCGTTAGGCTCCAGAGCGAAAACATCCTCCGAAAGCGTTATTTTCCTTCCGGTATCTTCACCGGTTTGTTTTAATATTGTTAATTCCATCTTCTTACTTCTCTAGAATCACAAAAGAATTTTTGGCTCCCGGTATGGACCCACTTACTAACAGCAGGTTTTTTTCAGGATAAATTTTAAGTACTTTCAAATTGAGTACTTTGACCCTGTTTCCTCCGGTTCTTCCGGCCATTCGCATGCCCTTAAAAACCCTGGAGGGCCAGGAACAGGCACCTATGGAGCCGGGGTGTCTTTGCCGGTTATGCTGTCCGTGAGTAGCTCCACCCACACCGCCAAAGCCGTGTCGCTTTACCACCCCCTGAAAACCTTTTCCTTTGGAAGTTCCGATGGCATCCACAAAGTCTCCTTCTATAAAAACCTGATCGGATATCACGGTTTTACCCATGTCCACCTGGCCTTCGAATTCCACTCTGAAATCCCTGAATTCAACAACTTTCTGTTTTGGCGTGGTGCCAGCCTTCTTAAAGTGGCCAATCAATGGTTTGGGCGTATTCTTCTCTTTACGCTCCCCATATGCCAATTGTACAGCGTTGTACCCGTCTGATTCAACATTTTTTACTTGCGTTACTACGCAAGGACCAGCTTCTATTAACGTGCATGCGACATTACGTCCATCGGCACTAAAAATACTAGTCATTCCGATTTTCTTACCTATTATTCCAGACATCTTTGGATATATAATATACGATGATACACAAGCATTTACACACCTGTGCCCTTTTAAAGGATTGCAAAGTTAGTAATTTAATTTCAGCTTGCAAACCGCAACCTGAATATTTTCAAACAATTAGCTACTACTAGCCCTGTTTACAAGAGAATATTTTCCGTCGATCAACATCATAGCAAATCTAACGAACCGAAAAAAGCCCGTACCATCTTTGGTACGGGCTTTCATATCGTATGCTCCGAGAAGGTCAAACCTTGATCTCTACATCCACTCCACTAGGAAGTTCAATTTTCATCAAGGCATCAACGGTTTTAGAACTATTGGAATAAATATCCACAAGTCTCTTATACGTGCAAAGCTGAAATTGCTCTCTGGCCTTTTTATTCACGTGCGGAGATTTCAATACGGTGAATTTCTCTTTCTTGGTAGGAAGGGGAATGGGCCCTACCACCACGGCACCCGTAGATTTGACAGCTTTGACGATTTTCTCCGATGACTTATCCACCAGACTGTGATCGTATGACTTTAACTTTATTCTGATTTTCTGATTCATTTTAGATAAATTTATGCCTTCTCTCCTTTTACTTTAGCAATAATGCCCTCAGCAATGTTATTTGGAACGGGATCATAATGTGAAAAGGTAAGCGAAGCAGAAGCCCTTCCTGAGGAGATGGTCCTTAGATCAGTAACATATCCAAATAATTCGGATAATGGAACAGAAGCCTTAATTACCGTGGCTGCACCTTTGGTATCCATTCCTTTCATAAGCCCCCTTCTACGGTTAAGATCACCGGTAACAGGTCCTGTGTATTCATCAGGGGATACTACTTCCACTGCCATAATGGGCTCCAATAATTGAGGCTTACATTTTTTGGCAGCTTCCTTGAAACCAATTCTGGCAGCCATTTCAAAAGAAATAGCATCCGAATCCACATCGTGGAAAGAACCGTGGAACAAGCGTACTTTCATAGCCTCTATCGGATAACCAGCTAACGGACCGTTTTTCATCGCATCCGCAAATCCTTTTTGAATAGCAGGAATAAATTCTTTCGGAATCACCCCACCAACGATGCCATTGACAAAATCCAAACCAGGTTTAATTTCATTGGTCTCTGGTTCCGGCTCTCTTGGCCCCATTTCAAAGACGATATCGGCAAATTTACCTTTACCACCTGTCTGCTTTTTATAAACTTCCTTATGCTCTACGCTAGTAAACAAGGCTTCCTTATAGGCTACCTGAGGAGCACCCTGATTGATCTCTACTTTGAATTCCCGCTTCAAGCGGTCAATGATGATCTCCAGGTGAAGTTCTCCCATTCCACGAAGAATTACCTGACCCGTTTCGTGGTCGGTATTTACATGCAAGGTGGGGTCCTCTTCTACCAATTTGGAAATGGCCATACCCAATTTATCCACATCGGCTTGTGTTTTGGCTTCAATGGCGTATCCGATTACCGGCTCAGGGAATGTCATCTCCTCCAGGACCACCTTATGCTTCTCGTCACATAGGGTATCTCCGGTCTTAATGTCTTTAAAACCCACACCGGCACAGATGTCTCCTGCTTCAACCCTATCAATCGGATTTTGCTTATTGGAGTGCATTTGTAGCAGTCTGGATATCCGTTCCTTTTTATCTGTTCTGGTGTTGAACACATAGGATCCGGCTTCCAGTTTGCCCGAATACACCCTCATAAAAGCCAACCGGCCTACGAAAGGATCTGTGGCAATCTTAAATGCCAACGCAGCAAAATGATCATCACTGTCAGGATGCCTCAGTACGGCTTCTTCAGTATCAGGATCCGTTCCTTTTACCGCTGGCAAGTCCAACGGACAAGGCAAGTAAGCAATGACCGCATCCAACAAGGCCTGTACTCCTTTATTTTTAAAAGCAGAACCACAAAGTACAGGGGAGAAATCCATATTGATCACCGCTTTTCGAATGGCAGCCATCATTTCTTCCTTGGTGATGGAGTTTTCATCCTCAAAGAATTTTTCCATCAATGCCTCATCATAGGAAGCCACTTGCTCTACCAGACTCTGTCTGTATTCCGCAACGGTTTCCTTTAGATCTTCCGGAACATCGATCACTTTATAAGTCATGCCCTGGTCTTCCTCATTCCAAACAACAGCCTGGTTCGTAATCAGATCGACCACACCTTTAAAGGTATCTTCAGCTCCTATAGGGATTTGAAGTGGAACCGGATTGGCACCTAGTTTTTCTTTTATTTCAGCAACCGCATTAAAAAAATCTGCTCCTGCCCGGTCCATTTTATTGACAAAGCAAATTCTTGGAACATGGTACTTGTCAGCTTGTCTCCAAACGGTCTCCGATTGGGGTTCTACACCCGATACGGCACAGAACAAGGCCACCGCCCCATCCAATACGCGAAGCGAACGTTCTACTTCTACCGTGAAATCCACGTGACCGGGCGTGTCAATCAGGTTGATCTGATAATCTTTGGTATCATCATTGGCCAATCCCTGGATCGTGGGGTACTTCCACTTGGTAGTGGTAGCCGCAGAGGTAATGGTAATGCCTCTCTCTTGCTCTTGCTCCATCCAGTCCATGGTAGCCGCTCCATCATGTACTTCACCGATCTTATGAGATAGCCCGGTGTAATACAAAATACGCTCGGAAGTGGTCGTCTTTCCGGCGTCAATGTGAGCCATGATACCAATGTTTCTTAAATATTTTAAGTCTTTTTTAGCCATTATCTATTAAAATCTAAAATGCGAGAATGCTTTATTGGCCTCTGCCATCCTGTGCGTATCGTCTTTTTTCTTGACTGCGGCTCCTTCACCTTTAGATGCTGAAATGACTTCTCCAGCCAATCGATCCATCATCGTCTTTTCTCCTCTTTTTCTTGCAAAGGTGATCATCCACTTGATTCCCAGGGATATTTTTCGCTCTGGTCTTACTTCCAAAGGTACCTGGAAAGTAGCTCCACCAACCCTACGACTCTTCACTTCTACAGCTGGAGTAATATTGTTAAGCGCCTTTTTCCAAACCTCAAGACCATTCTCACCTACTTTCTCTTCTACTTTTTCTATGGCATCGTAGAAGATCCTGTAAGCAATACTTTTCTTACCGTCTACCATCAAACAATTGACAAACCTGGTGACCAAAGTGTCATTGAATTTGGGATCAGGAAGAATATACCTCTTTTTTGGTTTCGCTTTTCTCATTTTATGCTATCATTTTTTAATTACTTTTTGGCGGCCTTTGGTCGCTTCGCTCCGTATTTGGAACGCCCTTGTTTACGGTCTTTCACTCCTGCAGTATCCAAAGCACCACGGATGATGTGATATCGCACCCCTGGCAGATCTTTAACCCTTCCTCCTCTGATCAGTACAATGGAGTGTTCTTGAAGGTTATGTCCTTCTCCGGGGATGTAGGCATTGACTTCCTTACCGTTGGTCAATCTAACCCTGGCCACTTTTCTCATGGCAGAATTAGGCTTCTTTGGCGTGGTGGTGTACACCCTTGTGCACACGCCCCTCCGTTGAGGGCAGGCATCCAAAGCTCTTGACTTGGATTTGCTCTCAAGAGTGGTTCTACCTTTTCTAACTAGCTGTTGTATAGTAGGCATTAATAGATAAATTAATTATTCTGCTTTTAAACTTATAAATTTCGGATTGCAAAGGTAACCAAATCAATAAAACAAACAAAATTAAGGAGTTATATTTTAACCCACTCCGACCAGCCCTTTTTCGGACGACTCCCAGGGGATAAACCAGAACCCGCTTCTAAGCTTCTCCTGCTGTACCACCAAAATTCAGTGGGAATTTAGGAGCCTCGTTTCCCCCTTGAATTTTACCAAAGGCTTTTTCGTACTTTTCAATGTTATCCTTCAAAGCCAATAGCAGGCGTTTGGCATGATCCGGGGTCATGATGATCCTGGATTTAACCTTGGCCTTCGGAATACCCGGCATCAGCCGGATAAAATCCACTACAAACTCCGAATTAGAATGGGCAATCATCGCCAGATTGGAGTAAATCCCCTCTGCTACTTCATCACTCAACTCCACATTGATCTGCTGTTGCTCTTTATCAGGTGTCTTATCGTCTTCCATAGGTGTTTGGTACCCGGTTTAGAAATAAAAAAAGGCCTGCCGTCTGGTGCAGGCCTTTTTACGCTGTACTTTCTATTTTACTTAATGGTCTCCCGAACCTTCTTGCTGCTGCTCTCTTTTTCAGCCACTAGCATTTCGTATTCTTCCTTGGATCCCACGATCAAATTATTAAATTTCCGCTGTCCGGTACCTGCTGGTATCAAGTGACCAACGATCACGTTTTCTTTTAAGCCCAACAGCTCGTCTCGCTTTCCTCGGATTGCTGCTTCACTCAAGACTTTGGTAGTCTCCTGGAAGGAAGCGGCGGAAATAAAGCTTTCCGTACCCAAAGAAGAGGCCGTAATACCTTGCAGGGTAGGCTGCGAAACGGCCGTTTGCGCATCCCGAACCTGAACCAGCTTCATATCCTTCCGCTTCAGACTTGAGTTTTCATCCCGTAGCCTTCTGGCAGTGATGATCATTCCCGGTTTCAACGTGGCAGAATCACCCGATTCCATGACCACCTTCTTATCAAGGATCATGTCGTTTTCCTCACGGAACGCCCACTTGTCGACAATCTGGTTTTGCAAAAACCCGGTGTCCCCCGCATCCAGAATTTCTACTTTTTGCATCATCTGGCTCACGATCACTTCAATGTGCTTATCATTGATCTTCACGCCCTGCAATCGGTATACTTCCTGGATTTCATTTACCAGGTATTCCTGAACAGCCGTAGGGCCTTTGATTGAAAGGATATCGTTTGGCGTAATGGCACCATCTGACAAGGGCTCTCCGGCACGGATAAAGTCATTTTCCTGAACCAAAATATGCTTGGAAAGCGAAACCATGTATCGCTTTCTAACGCCGTCTTTGGATTCAATGAAGATCTCCCGGTTTCCTCTTTTAATACCGCCGTAAATTACCACGCCATCTATTTCGGATACTACCGCAGGATTGGAAGGATTTCTCGCTTCAAATAACTCGGTTACTCGAGGCAAACCTCCGGTGATATCCCGGGTCTTACCCACCGATCGAGGTATTTTTACCAGAATCTGACCAGCCTTAACCTCTTCTCCCTTTTCTACCGACAGGTGCGCTCCCACCGGGATGTTATACGATTTGGATTCCTCACCATGATCCACCACTACTGCAGGGTTCTTGGTTTTATCCTTGGTGTCAATAATTACCTTCTCCCGGTATCCGGTTTGATCATCCGCTACTTCTTTGTAGGTAACCCCTTCAATAATCGCCTCAAAATCAACTTTTCCGTCAAATTCGGAAAGGATCACCGCATTATAAGGATCCCAGGTACACAATGATTCACCTTTGCCGATTTTCTGCCCATCCGTTACATTCAGGATCGCACCATAAGGGACATGGTTAGAAACAAGCGTCTTACCTGATTTTACATCATTTACCTTTATTTCACCAGATCTTCCCATTACGATGGAAACCTCTTCTCCATCTTTGTTGGTTGTCTTTATCCATCTTAATTCTTCTTCAAACTCAATGATCCCATCGAATTTAGAATTAATGCTGGCTTCTACGGAAATATTCGAAGCGGTACCACCTACGTGGAAGGTTCGTAAGGTTAGCTGAGTTCCCGGTTCCCCGATCGATTGAGCAGCAATTACCCCTACGGACTCGCCCACCTGCACTTTTTTGCCAGTGGCAAGGTTACGTCCGTAACATTTTGAACATACTCCTCGGCGCGTTTCACAGGTGAGTACCGAACGGATTTCCACTTCCTCAACAGCCGATTCATCAATGGCTTTTGCCACTACATCCGTGATTTCCTCATCTGATTCGATGATTACCTCATCGGTAATCGGATCAATCACATCGTGAACAGCGATCCTTCCTACTACACGCTCAGATAGCGGCTCAACGATTTCATCGTTGTCTTTCAATGCCTGAACGACCAACCCTCTAAGGGTTCCGCAGTCTTCTTCGGAAATAATCATGTCCTGCGCCACATCCACCAATCTTCGGGTCAGGTACCCTGCATCGGCAGTTTTTAGTGCCGTATCCGCAAGACCTTTTCGGGCTCCGTGTGTAGAGATAAAATACTCCAATACGTCCAACCCTTCTTTAAAGTTAGACAAAATGGGGTTTTCGATGATTTCTCCCACAGAACCTTGTAGGTTTTTCTGTGGCTTGGCCATCAGCCCTCTCATTCCTCCCAACTGTCGAATCTGCTCTCGCGAACCCCTGGCTCCCGAGTGCATCATCATATAGATGGCATTAAAACCCTGATTATCTTCCTCCATCTGACGCATTAATATATTCGTCAGGTTAGAATTAGTTCGGGTCCAGATATCAATTACCTGATTGTACCGCTCATTGTCTGTAATCAGGCCCATGAGGTAATTGTTCCATACCTGGTCTACCTCACTTTTGGCTTTTTCTATCAGTGGCTCTTTGTCTTCGGGGATAATCACATCGTCCAATCCCATGGACAAACCGCCCTGATATGCCATCTGGAATCCCAAATGCTTGATATCATCCAGAAACTGAGCGGAACGGGCAATGCCACAAATTTTCACAACCTCTGCAATGATCTGCTGCAATTTCTTTTTGGTCAGCAATTCATTCACATAACCTACCTGCTCCGGCACAAATTGATTAAAAATCAATCTGCCAGCCACAGTATCTTCAATTTTTTCAGAAAGCGTTCCATCCTCGTTCCGTACCTTCACTTTACACTTTATGTGCGCATGCTTGGATATGGCTCCCTCATTTAAGGCGATCAACACCTCTTCCTGACCGTAGAAGGTCATGCCTTCTCCTGCTACCGGAAACTCCTCGGTAGATTTCATTCCCTTGGTCACATAGTACAATCCAAGCACCATATCCTGAGAAGGAACGGTGATAGGAGCCCCATTCGCGGGATTAAGAATATTATGGGAAGAGAGCATCAGCGTGGATGCCTCCAATATGGCTTCGTGTCCCAACGGAACGTGTACCGCCATTTGATCTCCGTCAAAATCAGCATTAAAGGCAGTACATACCAATGGGTGCAACTGTATGGCTTTACCCTCAATCAACTTGGGCTGGAATGCCTGTATTCCCAACCGGTGTAGCGTTGGTGCCCGGTTAAGCAAAACGGGGTGTCCTTTCAATACATTTTCCAGGATATCCCAAACCACCGGATCTTTCCTATCTACTATCTTCTTAGCAGACTTTACCGTCTTTACGATTCCTCTTTCGATGAGTTTTCGGATGATAAAAGGCTTAAACAATTCCGCAGCCATATTTTTGGGAAGCCCACATTCGTGCAACTTCAATTCAGGACCTACGACAATGACAGATCGACCGGAATAATCCACCCGTTTACCCAAAAGGTTCTGGCGGAACCGGCCTTGCTTTCCTTTCAACATATCAGAAAGGGATTTTAAAGCCCTGTTTCCATCGGATCTTACGGCATTTACTTTTCTGGAGTTATCGAATAAGGAATCTACCGCCTCCTGAAGCATTCTTTTTTCATTACGAAGAATCACTTCAGGAGCTTTGATGTCTATGAGTCGCTTCAGTCGGTTGTTTCGAATAATTACCCTACGGTACAAATCATTCAAATCGGAAGTGGCAAACCTTCCTCCATCCAAGGGAACCAAAGGACGAAGTTCTGGCGGAATCACTGGAACCATTCGAACGACCATCCATTCCGGACGGTTTTCGATTCGGGTCCTGGCATCTCGAAATGCTTCCACTACCTTCAATCGCTTCAACGCCTCTGCTTTTCGCTGCTGGGAAGTGTCGGTCGCTGCCTGATGTCGCAAACTGTAAGACAAATCATCCAAATCCAATCTAGCCAAAAGCATTTCCAACGCCTCTGCTCCCATCTTGGCAATAAATTTATTGGGATCATCATCGTCCATCATCTGGTTTTCCTTGGGAAGCTTATCCATGATGTCCAGGTATTCATCTTCGGTAAGGAAATCCAGGTACTGTAAGCCATCATCCGCTTTAATACCGGCCTGAATGACTACATACCGTTCGTAGTAAACGATCTGATCGAGCTTCTTGGTAGGCAAACCCAACAGGTAACCAATCTTATTGGGCAGGGATTTAAAATACCATATGTGCGCCACCGGAACCACCAATTCGATGTGTCCCATTCGCTCTCTTCTTACCTTTTTCTCCGTGACTTCCACGCCGCAGCGGTCACAAATAATCCCTTTATATCGTATGCGCTTGTATTTCCCACAATGACACTCCCAATCCTTAACCGGTCCAAATATTCGCTCACAGAACAATCCGCCCATTTCGGGCTTGTAGGTCCTGTAATTGATGGTTTCTGGCTGTGTAACTTCCCCATGCGAACTGTCCAGGATGGACTCTGGTGAAGCCAAACTAATGGTGACTCTGGAAAAGTCGTTGTTTAGTTTCTTATTTTTTCTGAACGCCATAGTTTTTTTGTGTATTTGATGGCCCCGAAAGGCCTATTGGTTTCTAAGTTAGTCAAGCGTAATTTCCAATGCAAGTCCCCTGAGTTCATGTACCAATACATTGAAAGACTCTGGTATGTTTGCTTTTGGTAAATTTTCACCCTTAACAATGGATTCATAGGCTTTGGCCCTGCCAATGACATCATCGGATTTCACGGTTAGGATTTCTCTCAACACGTGCGACGCGCCGAAAGCCTCCAGTGCCCAAACTTCCATTTCTCCGAAACGCTGACCTCCAAATTGGGCTTTTCCACCCAAAGGCTGCTGGGTTATCAACGAATAGGGTCCGATGGATCGGGCGTGCATCTTATCGTCCACCAGGTGACCGAGTTTCAACATGTAGGAAACGCCCACGGTGACGGGTTGATCAAATTTCTTACCGGTCAGTCCGTCAAACAGATAGGTCCTTCCAAAAGAAGGAAGCCCTGCTTTATCCAATTCGGCAGCTACCTCATCGGTAGTCGCTCCGTCAAATATTGGAGTGGCATAGGTCTTTCCTAATTCCTTGCCTGCCCAGGCCAAAACCGTTTCGAATATCTGACCAATATTCATCCGCGACGGTACACCAAGCGGGTTAAGTACAATGTCCATAGGAGAACCGTCCTCCAGGAAGGGCATGTCCTCATCCCGAACGATACGGGCCACGATCCCTTTGTTTCCGTGCCTACCGGCCATTTTATCGCCAACTTTTAGCTTTCGCTTCTTAGCTACGTAAACTTTCGCCAATTGAACAATCCCGGCTGGTAATTCATCTCCTACTTCAAGGGTAAACTTATCACGCTTGAAAATTCCTGAAATTTCGTTACGGGTATTGGTATAATTCTTAACCAACTTTTGCACAAGCGCGTTAGCATGGGCATCGTCGGTCCAATCATCCAAAATAATATCGGATATCAGATTTACCTCCTCAGCCACATTGTAATTACTCTCGTCCCTGTATGGGTTTTTCGCCGGGAATAAGTTGTTCTCAATGTTTTGGTAATTGAACTTCATTCCCTTGCTGATGATCTCATCTCCAAACTTATGACGAACGCCATTGGAAACTTTCCCTTCAAGAATCTGCACCAGTTTTTCGATCATTCGAGCCCGAACAACGAGTAAATCCTTGCTGTAAGATTGCTTTAACCTTTCTACTTCCGCTTTCGCTTTCGCCCGAAGGTCCTTGTCCTTTTTCGGCCGTGAAAACAGCTTGGTCTCAATCACCACTCCATTTAAGGAAGGAGAGGCTTTCAAAGAGGCATCTTTTACGTCACCTGCCTTGTCACCGAATATGGCCCGTAGCAGTTTCTCTTCCGGAGTAGGATCTGTTTCACCCTTGGGAGTAATTTTCCCAATGATAATGTCTCCTTCTTTTAGTTCCGATCCGACTCTGATAATGCCGTTTTCGTCCAGGTTTTTAACGGCATCTTCCGATACATTAGGGATTTCTGAAGTGAGCTCTTCTTCTCCGCGCTTCGTGTCCCTGACCTCTAACTGAAATTCCTCAATATGGATGGAAGTGAAGACATCTTCACGCACCACCCGCTCGGATATTACAATCGCATCCTCAAAATTATAACCCTGCCAAGGCATGTAGGCGACCAACAGGTTTTTGCCTAAAGCAAGTTCTCCTTTATTGGTAGAATACCCTTCCACGAGCACCTGTCCTTTTTTGACCTTTT
This sequence comes from Cyclobacterium salsum, assembly GCF_010119245.1. Lineage (GTDB taxonomy): Bacteria > Bacteroidota > Bacteroidia > Cytophagales > Cyclobacteriaceae > Cyclobacterium > Cyclobacterium salsum. Next base: position 360,645 of record NZ_WNKG01000005.1, on the reverse strand, counting down.
GTCCTTTTAAGACTATTGGGGTAAGGTTTATTGTAGTGTCCTGATTGGTTCTTCTGAATTTAATCAGGTCATAGGTTTTATACTCATCACTGAAATTCACCAGCAATTCATCGCTGGAAAGTTCATACTTGGTGATGATCTTTTCGGCATCAACGTAGTCTACGACTCCGTCTGCTTCTGCAAGAATCAGCGAACGTGAATCGATTGCCGCCTTTCCTTCCAGTCCGGTACCGACGATCGGTGCCTCTGCCTTTAACAATGGAACGGCTTGCCGCTGCATGTTGGACCCCATCAGGGCCCGGTTAGCATCATCATGCTCCAGGAACGGAATCAGGGAAGCGGCCACCGAAACAATCTGGTTGGGTGCCACGTCCATATAGGATATTTCTTTCGGTTCCAAGACCGGGAAATCACCTTCAAACCTGGCTTTCACCTTATCATTCACAAAGTTTCCTTTTCCATCCAAGGGCGCATTGGCCTGCGCAATATTATTGTCGTCCTCTTCTTCAGCCGTAAGGAATACGATGTCTTCAGCATTCATACTTACTTTACCCTCACTAACCTTTCGGTAGGGAGTTTCCAGAAAGCCCATGCTATTAACCTTTGCGTGTACACAAAGAGAAGAAATCAATCCAATATTGGGTCCTTCCGGGGTTTCGATGGTACACAAACGACCGTAGTGCGTGTAGTGCACGTCTCGCACCTCAAATCCGGCCCGTTCCCGGGAAAGTCCACCAGGACCCAGGGCAGATAACCTTCTTTTGTGCGTCAACTCGGCCAAGGGATTGGTCTGGTCCATAAACTGACTCAACTGGTTGGTACCAAAGAAGGAGTTTATCACGGAAGAAAGCGTTCTGGCATTAATCAGATCAACCGGTTTGAAATCTTCGTTATCCCGAACATTCATCCGCTCGCGGATTGTTCGGGCCATTCGTGCCAACCCGACACCAAACTGACTGTAAAGCTGCTCGCCTACCGTTCTTACACGACGATTGCTCAAGTGGTCAATATCATCGACCACCGCTTTGGAGTTGATAAGCCCGATCAGGTATTTTACAATGGATATAATATCCTCGGTAGTCAACACAATTTTCTCAGAATCAATATCCAGTCCGAGTTTTTTGTTTATCCTGTACCTGCCTACTTCTCCCAGGTCGTACCGCTTATCAGAGAAAAACAACCCATGAATTACCTCCCTTGCGGTCGCTTCATCCGGAGCTTCGGTATTCCGTAATTGCCGGTAGATTACTTCTACTGCCTCTTTCTCAGAGTTGGAGTTATCTTTCTGTAGGGTATTATAAATGATGGAATAATCGGCAATATTAACGTCCTCTCTGTGGAGAATAACGCTTTTGGTGCCCGATTCCAAAATCAACTCGATATCTTCATCCGTAAGGATACTATCTCTTTCCAATAAGACTTCGTTCCTATCGATAGAAACCACCTCTCCGGTATCTTCATCGACAAAGTCTTCTACCCAGGTCCGTAAAACACGCGCAGCTAATTTTCTGCCTATGATTTTCTTAAGGTTAGACTTATTGGATTCCACTTCTTCGGAAAGACCAAACAAATCCAGAATCTGCTTATCAGATCCATATCCGATGGCTCGTAAAAGGGTGGTAACCGGGAATTTCTTTTTCCGGTCGATGTACGCATACATGACATTATTGATATCCGTAGCAAATTCTATCCAGGAACCTTTAAAAGGAATGATCCGGGCAGAATAAAGCTTGGTACCGTTGGTGTGTTTACTTTGAGCAAAGAAAACACCTGGTGACCGGTGGAGCTGAGATACAATAACGCGCTCTGCACCATTGATTACAAAAGATCCCTTCTCGGTCATGTAGGGAAGGTTTCCTAGAAACACTTCCTGCTCGATGGTTTCGAAATCTTCGTTGTCTTCATCAGAGCAGAGCAATCGCAATTTTGCTTTTAAGGGAACTGAATAAGTCAGACCACGGTCAATACTTTCGGAAACATTGTATTTGGGAGGATCTACGGTATAGTCGATAAATTCAAGGGTGAAATTTTCCCGGGAATCACTGATGGGAAAATTTTCAGAGAACACCTTGAAAAGACCATCCTGCCTTCTTTTCTCTGCAGGAGTATCCAGCTGGAAGAAATCTTTAAAAGATTGCAGCTGAATATCTAAGAAATCCGGATAGTCTTTGACTACCTTTATGGATGAGAAACTTTTCCTTTCGGTTTGATTCTGGATAGCCAAGGCAGTATATAATTTTAGTGAAAGTTTTTATAAATATAGGACAATTTACACTTAAAAAAGTGCAATTTATTTACCGTCCATAAACAGGAAAAGACCTGACTGATAAGTCAGGTCTAATGCTGATTAACCAAATCCAATCGGAGTTGGCTATTCAATTCTATTTAAGCTCAACTTCAGCTCCAGCTTCTTCAAGTTGCTTTTTAAGAGCTTCCGCTTCTTCTTTACTTACTCCTTCTTTAACTGCTTTAGGAGCACTGTCTACGACTTCTTTGGCTTCTTTTAGTCCCAAACCTGTCAATTCCTTAACAAGTTTAACTACCGCCAATTTTTGTCCACCTGCAGCTTTTAAGACAACATCAAAAGAAGACTTCTCTTCTTCAGCAGCACCTTCGCCAGCGGCTCCACCTCCAGCTACTACAGTAGCGGCAGCAGCGGCAGGTTCGATACCATATTCATCTTTTAAAATTGCGGCTAACTCATTTACCTCTTTTACAGTTAAATTAACTAACTGCTCAGCGAATGCTTTAAGATCTGCCATTGTATTAACTATTTAAATTGATTGTTTTTACTAATTTGAATGATTTTTTTAAGCTTCTTTTTCGGCCAGCGTTTTCACGAGACCTGCAAGCGTATGTTTTCCGCTCTGAAGTGCTGATAGCACATTGGTGGCAGGAGATTGCAGTAAACTGATAACCTCTCCGACCAGTTCTTCTTTTGACTTCAGATTGGAAAGCACTTCCAGGTTGTTTTCACCTAGAAATTGATCTCCATCAACGGACGCTCCTTTGAACAAGGGACGCTTGTTTTTAGGCCCCAGTTTCTTTCTGAAATCTAGAATTACCTTCGCAGGAAGGTTACCAATCTCCTGTGAAAACAGGATACCGGAAAAGCCTTTCAGCGTTTGTTCGGCGAAGTCAGCATAATCTGCCTCCATATTTTCAAGGGCTTTCTTGATCAGGGTATTTTTATAAACCCTGTATTCAAGCCCTTTATCGAAACACATCTTCCTGAAACTGTTTACCTGCGCAACACTGAATCCCGAAGCATCGGCAATATAAAAATGCGGAGTAGTCTTCAGTTTGTCGGTAAGTTCTTCAATTATGGTTTTTTTGTCTTCTCTCGTCATAATTATATACCTTGAATACTACTTTTATCGATCACGATACCCGGAGACATGGTGCTGGATAAATGAATGCTTCTGAAATAAGTGCCTTTTGAGGCAGATGGTTTCAACTTTGAGATCGTTAAAATCAGCTCGCGTGCATTTTCCTGAATTTTTTCAGGACTGAAAGAAACCTTTCCTACGCTTGCATGAATAATACCGAACTTATCTACCTTAAAGTCAATTTTACCAGCTTTTACTTCTTTAACCGCTTTCCCTACATCGAGGGTCACCGTACCGGATTTGGGATTTGGCATCAATCCTCTCGGACCCAAAACCCTACCCAATCTACCTACTTTAGCCATCACATTCGGAGTGGTAATGATGACATCCATGTCAGTCCATCCCCCTTCGATTTTAGCAATGTACTCGTCTAAACCAACATAATCGGCTCCAGCCTCTTTGGCTTCCTCTTCTTTGTCAGGGCTGCAAAGCACCAATACCTTCAATTCCTTGCCTGTTCCATGAGGAAGGGCCACTACACCTCTGACCATCTGATCAGCTTTTCGTGGATCCACTCCCAGACGAATATCCAGGTCTACTGAGGAATCAAATTTGGTCTTTGAAATTTCCTTAACAATTGAAGAAGCCTCTGCCAGGGAATAGTGTTGGCTAGGGTCGTATTTAGAAAGAGCTTCTTTTTTACTTTTTGTTAACTTAGCCATTTTTTACGTATTATTCCTCCCAAGGAGCTTTTCCTGAAACTGTGAGGCCCATACTTCTGGCAGTTCCCGCGATCATTTTCATGGCGGAATCTACCTTAAAAGCATTTAAATCAGGCATTTTCACTTCTGCAATTTCTTTTACCTGATCCCAGGACACTGAGCCAACCTTTTTCCTGTTGGGTTCCGAAGAACCGCTTTTCAATTTTGCCGCCTCCAGCAACATGACAGCTGCCGGTGGTGTTTTTACAACAAAATCAAATGACTTGTCCGAATAAATCGTCACAAGTACAGGAAGAACCTGGCCCATTTTATCCTGAGTTCTGGCATTGTACTGCTTACAGAACTCCATGATGTTCAACCCTTTTGAACCAAGGGCCGGACCAACTGGAGGAGATGGGTTTGCCTGGCCACCTTTAACCTGTAGTTTTAGATAACCAGAGATTTCTTTAGCCATTTCCTAATCTTGTTTTTCTACTTGTATAAAGTTTAACTCAACGGGAGTGTTTCGGCCGAAAATCTTAACCATAACATTAAGCTTTTTCTTGTCTTCAAACACTTCCTCAATCACACCCGAGAAACCACTAAAGGGACCGTCCATTACTTTTACGGTCTCTCCAACTATAAATGGTGTATCTAGTTTTTCTGCAAACTCATCAATCTCTTCAACCCGACCTAAAATCCGATTGATCTCTGACTGACGTAATGGCTCAGGGGTTTTGGAAGCCCCCCCTTGGTTTGACCCTAAAAAACCGATAACTCCCGGTATGCTCGTAATAACGTGATTGGCTTCTCCATGACTAAGATCCGCATTAACCAGAACGTAACCAGGGAAAAAGTTTCTTTCCCTAACACGCTTCTTGCCGTTTCGCATCTCATATACTTTCTCAGAGGGTATCAAAACCTCGGGAATAAATTCCTCCAGCTTTTGACGGGCAATTTCATTGTCCAGATAAGTCTTCGCTTTTTTCTCCTGACCTGCCACTACTCTGAGCACGTACCATTTGTGATCTGCCATCCCGTTTTTTAAAATTCTTTAGAATAAATCATAAAACCATGTCATGATATTTTCGAATGTCAGGTCTATTAAACCGATGACTAATGCGAAAATCAAGGAAGCCACCAGCACTAGCACCGCGCTGTTTTGTAGAGACGAATACTTAGGCCAAGTGACCTTGTTTTTCATCTCATCGATGGATTCGACTACAAAATTTTTAACATTCATCCTTGTAAAATTGGTTAACAAAGAACCCCTTCCCGTACCCTCAGGCCATGAAGATGGGTCCGTACTTTTAACTTGCTTCCAAAAACATTGATTCCAACGCTTCTGACATGGTTTTACCCTTAGTTGATTGCACGGGCGGAGAGATTCGAACTCCCATCAACGGTTTTGGAGACCGCTATTCTGCCATTGAACTACGCCCGTATTTTACGACCCTCAATTAAGGAACGCAAAAGTAGTGATAAAAGGCCAAAGAAACAAATGCGATCCCAATTAATATCAGGATCGCATTCGTACTATGATCAGTAAATCAAGATTAGTCCAAAATTTCAGTTACCTGTCCGGCTCCTACCGTTCTGCCACCTTCTCGGATTGCAAATCGAAGTCCTTTTTCCAAGGCCACCGGATTGATAAGTGATACTTCAATAGTCACGTTATCACCTGGCATCACCATCTCAACGTTTTCAGGAAGTTTTATCTCTCCTGTCACGTCAGTAGTTCTTAGATAGAATTGAGGACGGTACTTATTGAAGAAAGGTGTATGTCTACCTCCCTCTTCTTTGGAAAGTACATAAACTTCCGCTTTGAAATGAGCATGAGGCGTAACAGATCCGGGCTTACAAATAATCATCCCTCTCTTGATCTGCGCTTTTTCAATACCTCTCAACAACAATCCTACGTTGTCACCTGCTTCACCGCGATCAAGAATTTTACGGAACATCTCAACACCAGTAACGGTAGACTTTAGTCCTTCCGCTCCCATACCGATGATGTCAACTGCTTCTCCTGAGTTAACAACTCCTCTTTCAATTCTTCCGGTAGCAACGGTACCTCTACCAGTGATAGAAAATACGTCCTCTACAGGCATCAGGAAATCTTTGTCGATGGCTCGCTCAGGAAGTGGGATGTGCTCATCCACTGCTGTCATTAATTCCATTACCGCATCTTCCCATTTGGCTTCCCCGTTAAGGGCTCCCAGGGCTGATCCTGCAATCACAGGAATGTTGTCTCCATCAAACTCATAGAAAGAAAGTAATTCCCTTACTTCCATTTCCACCAATTCAAGCAGTTCGGGATCATCTACCAAATCTACTTTGTTCATGAATACCACCAAAGCGGGTACTCCTACCTGTCGAGCAAGCAGGATGTGTTCTCTGGTTTGTGGCATTGGACCATCCGTGGCTGCAACTACAAGAATTGCACCGTCCATCTGGGCAGCACCAGTAACCATGTTTTTTACGTAGTCAGCGTGACCTGGACAGTCAACGTGGGCATAGTGCCTTAACTCCGTTTGATACTCTACGTGTGAGGTATTGATCGTAATACCTCTTTCCTTTTCTTCCGGCGCGTTGTCGATGGAAGCAAAGTCTCTTAATTCAGAAAGACCCTTTCTGGCCAATACAGTGGTAATGGCAGCAGTCAAAGTAGTCTTACCATGATCGACGTGACCAATCGTACCTATATTAACGTGGGGTTTGGAACGGTCAAAGGTTGCTTTTGCCATGCGTGAAAATCCTCTGTTTAGTTAAAGATTAAATTTCATTAAATGTTTGAAATGTTCAGAGCCAACGACGGGATTTGAACCCGTGACCTCTTCCTTACCAAGGAAGCACTCTACCACTGAGCTACGTCGGCTTTTTACATCCAGTTTTATGCCCTATTTAAAGCATAGAGCGGGAGACGAGGCTCGAACCCGCGACCTGCAGCTTGGAAGGCTGCCGCTCTACCAACTGAGCTACTCCCGCTTATTATCAATGCACTAATCGAATTAGATTTCTCCTATCTTTAGCGGCATCCAAATTCCTTATTTTATTTTTAGAATCCAAAAATATCAAGCTATTATTAATAAAACAATAACTCTTCTCCTTCGTATTCCGGTTCTACCCTTTAAGAAGAACCCCTGCTTTAATTCGTGGGGGAAACAGGATTCGAACCTGTGAAGACATAAGTCAACGGATTTACAGTCCGTCCCAGTTGGCCGCTTTGGTATTCCCCCAAATAACAACAATCCGTCTTACTCAAAACATCATAAGATTTCCGTTGTTGTCGTAACGGATGGCAAAATTATACCCTTTTACCAAACATTCAAAATATTATAAAAAAAAATCTTCTGTTTTTTACGAATTCAAAAGCATCTCATTCACCATCAGGAATTTACTCCTCATTTAGGTAGGGCTCCAGGTAATATTCCTGATACCGCTTTACCATCTCATCTTTTTCAGAGTCAAACAGCGATTCGGCAAGTTCTACCACTCCTTCCTGATCGATAAAGCCAAACAAAGATTGAAAAGCTGCTAGCCGTACATAACTTAGCGGGTGCTCCCTGCCAAGCGCTGCCAGCCGATGGATGGCCTCCGAATCGGGGACTCCTTCCACACTCGCATAGTAATCTCCGTAATACCCAATAAAGTAATACAATGACTCCCCCGAAAGAAGCTCCAATTTTTCATCCATCCAGGAAGCGTTCTCCACCTGGCCTGTTTGCGTCAGATAATCTGCCAAAGGTGCTATTATACGGATATTATCCTCAGCCCTAAATTGCTCAAACAGTTCTTTTTTCTTGTCAGCTTCCCCATCCAACTCCATGATCGCTACCAATGCCGCTCCAGATACCTGATAGGAGGAGTCGTTTACCATGCGGTAAAGCAACGGTCGATATTTTCCAGCATCAAATCCGGCCAATACCTCCAGCGCTACCGATCTCACGGCATTATTTGGATCATTTTCAACGATATCCGAAATGCTGGTTTCCCACTGAGAAATAAATTTTCGCTTGTCTTCCATGCGAAGCATCCGTTGAAGTGCCAGTTCGCGCACCACCGCAAAAGAATCATTCAGTGCTTTCTGAAAAGTCTCTTCCTTTACTCCCTCTCCTTCGTAAAGAGAAGTAAGGCTGTCCAGGGCCTCTACGCGTGCCAGACCAGAACGCGAGGTAAAAAACTGCTTTTCCAAAAATTCCTTGCCCCGCTGATGCACTTTTTCAGCCAGCAAGGTGTGGTGCTCGTCGAAAACAACCCATTCCGTACCACTGCCATTCTCCAAGGCAAATTGTTGGGAGGCCCGATTCAGCGTGAATTGCTTTTCAGTTCGTTCGCCATCTTTATACACACTGACGGTGAAAGGAATCTTATAAAGCGGATTTCCTGACAGGTCTTGCCGCTGCTCCACGGTCAATTGAATGTTGTCTTTTTGAGAAAAGTCCCAGCTTATGGCTAGCTCAGGATGTCCGGGGTTAAGAAACCATTGGTTGAAAAACCAATTCAGGTCCATGCCGGAAGCCTTTTCAAATGCCAGTCGAAGCTGGTGAATTTCTACGCTTCCGAAGGCATTTTCTTCCAGGTAATCATGTAATGCCTGAAAAAACACTTCGTCTCCCAGATACCTCCGCAGCATGTGCAACACCCGTCCCCCTTTGGCATAGGTATGACTGTCAAACAGGTCTTCGCTATCTTCATAAAAATACCGAATCAGGGGTTCTTGCTTTTCTTCGGCCTCATCCAGATATTGTTCCAGTGCATTGAAATGGTGCATGTCGGCCTGGTCTCTGCCTTCTTTGTGTTCCATCCACAGGTATTCGGAATAGTCCGCAAACCCTTCGTTTAAGGTTAAGTTTGCCCAGGACTCCGTGGTGACGAGATTCCCAAACCACTGGTGGAACAGTTCGTGCGCAATGATATAATCCCATTCGCTGTCCAGGGCTTCCCTTTCATTCAATTGCAGGCCTTCCATAAAAATCGACAGGGTCGTATTTTCCATGGCTCCGGAAACAAAATCCCTGACCACTACCTGATCGTATTTTTGCCAGGGGAAGGGGGTATCCAGGATTTCTGAAAAAAAGCGCATCATTTCAGGTGTATGGGCAAATACTTTTTTGGCTCCTGCTTCATATTTCGGCTCTACAAAATACCGAATAGGAACCCCTGCCACTGTATCTGCCTCTATGACCGCAAATTCACCAATCACCAGGGCTGATAAGTAAGGCGCGTGGGGTTGATCCATTCGCCAATGGTCCGTCCGGTACCCATCTTCGTGTTTTTCACGGCTCAGTAACTTACCGTTGCTAAGGCTGCTATACCCCTCCGGAACCCGCAGGTAAAAGTCATGCGTTTGCCGCTCATTGGGATGATCGATGGTAGGGTACCACTTAGAAGAATACTCCGTTTCTCCCTGTGTCCAGATTTGTACGGGCTTTGCTGAATCGGAACTGTCGGGGTTAATGAAATAAAGCCCCTTGGAGTCCGCAATGGCAGCGGATGTTTCGGAGGTCCCTTTTTCGGGATAGGCCGTGTACTTGATTCCAATGTGCAAGGTATCCTCTCTGGTAAATTCCCGGGGAAGCGACAGCCGGATGGTTTCCTGATCGTAAGTGAAGGGCAACGGCATGGGTTGTCCCCCTTCTTCCAGCATTGTTTCGTGTATTTCAAAATCTTTGGCATCCAAAACCAATTCACGCTGCGGATAATTATAGGGTGTCAAGGTAAGCAGGGCTTCCCCGAGAACCGCTTGCCGGGCATAATCGAAGGACAATCTGAGTTCGGTATGTAACAAGTCAAAGGCTCGGGTTGCGCTGGGATGGTATTGGTGAAGTGCTATTTCCTTCTCCCTGATCAAGTCAGCAGACAGGCTGTTTTGGGTTGGTACAACCGTATCGGTTGGGGTAAGCTCCTGGGGTGCCCTCTCAACCAGGGTCTGGGCAGCAGGTTTACAGGAAAAAAAGCAAAGAAGTACTCCCAGCAAGGTAAACAGGCGATCAGTCTTGAAATTCACAGGTACTTTATTTTATAATTTATAAAAGTGACAAACCGGAACATGTCGAAGGGAGGTTTACCCTATCTCCTACCGTCCAGCCCTATCGATGGATTAAAATTAGGGAAATGCCGGCACAAAACTAAACAAACAAATGATAATCCGTACCAAGAGCAAAGGAACCGGTACAAACAAGATTGATTTCGAAAGATGAAGCCCGGTATTTGATAGCAATTCGGATGGAGCAGGGCGATTTGCCAGCGAGTGCTGCGATTAAAGAACCTGGAAAAAAACCATTCATCCTTTCAATTTTAGGAATAAGATTTAGTATTCTAAAAACAAGGATTTATATTTGTCGGGCTATAAATTAAAAAAAAGTAATCTAAGCATGCAATTTAAGCCTTGATCGGTCATCAACTGAAAAACTATTCCAAGATGAAATACAAACGAATTCTCCTGAAATTAAGTGGAGAAGCGCTAATGGGCGATAACAGTTATGGTATAGATTCCAAACGCCTGCAAGAATACGCAACAGAAATAAAAAATGTGCATGACCTGGGTGTGGAAATAGCCATCGTCATCGGAGGGGGGAATATCTTCAGAGGCGTGCAGGCGGGCAAGGTAGGCATCGATCGTGTACAGGGAGATTACATGGGCATGTTGGCCACCTTGATAAACGCCATGGCCCTTCAAAGTTCCCTGGAGCAGAATGGCATGTACACACGCTTAATGTCGGGGATAAAGGTAGAAAGTGTCTGCGAACCCTTTATCCGAAGAAGAGCGATCCGGCATTTGGAAAAAGGAAGAATTGTCATTTTTGGGGCAGGAATTGGCAATCCTTATTTTACGACCGATTCGACGGCCAGTCTGCGTGCGATTGAAATCGAAGCGGAGGTGGTCCTAAAAGGAACCCGCGTAGACGGAGTCTACACGGCTGATCCGGAAAAAGACAAAAATGCAACCCGGTATGCTAACATAACTTTTCAGGAGGTATACGAAAAAAACCTGAATGTCATGGACATGACGGCCTTTACGCTCTGTCAGGAAAACAACCTGCCAATTATCGTTTTTGATATGAACAAAACCGATAATCTGCTGCACCTGATACAGGGAAATGAAGTAGGAACATTGATTACATCAAACTAAAAAGTCCAATGGAAGAGATTCAGTTACAATTAGAGGAAGCGAAATCATTGATGGAAAAGGCGGTTCAGCACACCTCAGCGGAGCTGCTCAAGATCCGGGCAGGAAAAGCCATGCCTAATTTTGTGGATGGAATCATGGTGATGTATTACGGAAACCCTACCCCGATTCAGCAGGTAGCTTCCATCACCACACCGGATGCCAGAACACTTGCTATCAAACCCTGGGAAAAGAACCTGATCCAGGAAATAGAGAAAGCCATTATCAACTCCGATCTGGGGCTGAATCCGCAGAATAATGGCGAAATGGTTTTGCTAACCGTTCCTCCACTCACGGAAGAACGACGAAAGAACCTTGTCAAACAGGTTAAAAATGAGTGCGAGAATGGAAAAATCAGTATTCGAACGATTCGCAAAGACACCAATGATGAACTCAAAAAGCTGTTGAAGGATGGCGTATCCGAGGATGAAGTAAAGCGTGGAGAGGACACCGTCCAAAAATACACAGATGCCTACTCCTCTAAAATTGACGACCTTTTTGAAAAGAAGGAAGCCGAAATCATGAAAGTCTAATGCCTGGCTAACTTATACCTGCGTGCAGAAAAAAATAAAGAACAGACAGCTAGAAGCTGACTATTCTTTCCTGTATTAAACCTTACCTGCCAAAGTTAAGGAATTTGAGGAATAAAAAAAATCAGATTTTTCCTGTGTTACGGGTTTAACGAAAGCCCCTTGATTGTTTTGTGTTAACCTTACACTTTCGTCTAAGACCCTGGGCAATTGGTTCTAAACCATCGATTTTTCAAACGAGCTATAAGAGAGTTATCGAAGAGCTGTTGCTTATATTTTAGTAGAGAAATAGGCTAAATCTAGCTTGAATTACTGCATTTTATTGAGATTCTTATTTTTTTTTTGTGGGAAATGAAGATTTATTGACTTCAATTTCTATTAATCAACTCGCTCTTTTTTTGATGAGTAGATAGCTAAAATAGCTGTTCATTGAAAAATTAATTATATTTTTCGCTTTTTTTAAAATTACCCTTTCATCCGAAATTAACGTCTTTTAACAGCCTATTGCATATACCAAAAAATACCTTCACTTTTAAAGTGTTATTTTAACAATAACTTTATCTATTATTAACCTAATTAATTAAAGAATGCAAAATTATTTACCCAAAACAAAACTGTTTTTGTTGGGTTTGGCCTTGCTTTTAGCGAGCAGCCTGACAGTACATGCGCAGTCCAGAGAGGTGACCGGAACGGTCATTTCGTCCGAGGACGACCTGTCCCTACCGGGGGTTTCGGTATTGGTGAAAGGCACCACTCGTGGTGCGGTGACCGATATTGACGGAAACTACCGGATAGCCTTACAACCCGGGGATGAAACGCTGGTTTTTTCCTTTGTGGGTTTTATTAAGCAGGAAGTTGCGATTGGAAACCAGAGTACCATTGACGTTACCCTTGCGCCGGACATGCAGTCCCTGAATGAGGTGGTGGTAGTCGGCTACGGAGAGCAAAAAAAGGAAACCATCACGGGGTCCGTAGCGACCGTAGAAGGTGCTGATTTGGTGAAATCACCTGCCATGAACCTTACCAACTCCATTGCTGGTCGAATGGCCGGAGTAATTGCCGTAAACCGAAGCGGGGAGCCAGGCTATGATGGTGCTGGAATTCGTATTCGGGGTTCAAATACCCTTGGTAATAACGATGCCCTAATCGTAATTGACGGTATCCCTGCCCGAGCAGGTGGTATTGACAGACTTAATCCAAATGACATCGAGACCATCTCCGTATTGAAAGATGCTTCTGCCGCTATTTATGGAGCCAGAGCAGCAAACGGGGTAATTCTCGTTACTACCAAAAGAGGAAAAGAAGGCAAACCTGAATTAACCTATCAGTTCAACCAGGGCTTTGCCCAGCCTACCGTTATCCCCGAACTGGCAGATGCGGCTCAGTATGGAGAAATGTTGAATGACCTGAGTGTGTACGAACTACCTGTCAGTGAATGGCGATCAGCTACCGATGCCTTTCGTTCTACAGGTACCTACACCCGGCCAGACGGTCAAGAAAGAACAGCTCCTTTCAGTCCTGAGGCGTTAGCTTTGCACAGAGCGGGAACAGATCCCTGGAATTATCCCAACACGGACTGGTACGGAGAAACCTTGAAAACATGGTCGCCGCAGGTACGGCATAACTTACAATTGAATGGTGGATCGGAAAATCTACGATACATGGCCTCTCTGGGATATCAAAACCAGGATGCTTATTACAAAAATTCCGCCACCGGTTACAAGCAGTACGACATGCGGATCAACCTGGATGCAAAAATCAATGAATACATCGATTTGCAATTAGGGGTTTTAGCGCGTCAGGAATATCGGTTCTTCCCTACCCGGGGTGCCGGAGCCATCTTTAGAATGCAGATGCGAGGAAAGCCCCATGAGCCAGCCTTCTGGCCTGATGGCCGACCCGGACCGGACATTGAAAACGGAGAAAATCCGGTAGTCATCACTACCAACGCCACCGGCTACGACCGGGATACCCGAAATTATTTCCAAACCAACGGTGCACTGAATATCAAAATTCCTGGGGTGGAAGGTTTGAAATTTCAGGGAACTGCGGCCGTGGATAACCTGAGCAGGTTTCAAAAAAGATGGGAAACTCCCTGGATTTTGTATCAGCGAGGTAATGGGTTTGAAGAGGATGGCGTTACTCCTGTCCTGGTGCCCAGCGAAAGAGGGCCTGCAGAGCCCCGGTTAAGACAAACCAATATCAACCAATTGAACATCCTCCTGGGAGGTGTGTTTAGTTACGAGAAGCAAATCGGGGACCATGTAATAAATGCCTTGGCCGGTGTAAACCAGGAAACCGTGGAGGGAGACGATTTCTTTGCCTATAGAAGGTACTTTATTTCTCCTGCCATTGATCAGATGTTTGCCGGTGGCGATGCTGAAAAAGACAATGGTGGTGGTGCCTTTGAGCGTGCTCGTCTCAATTACTTTGGTCGGGTAGCCTATAATTACCAGGAAAAATACCTGTTTGAATTCCTTTGGAGATACGATGGTTCCTATATTTTCCCGGAGCCTACCCGATTCGGTTTCTTTCCGGGTGTGATGGCAGGATGGGTGATTTCGGAAGAAAATTTCTGGAAAAACAACGTCCCTGTGATGGACTTCTTGAAGTTGAGAGGTTCCTGGGGTCAAATGGGTAACGACCAGATTTTCTTCGGTGGTTCCTTACAAGAGTATCAGTTTTTATCTACCTATGGATTCAGAAGTCAAATTCTGGAAAACACCGAGGCAAAGACCTTGTTTGAAACAAGAGTACCTAACACGGCCATTACCTGGGAAGTGGCCAACAACTCCAACATTGGATTGGAAGGGCAGCTGCTTCAGGGACAAATATTCTTCGAGTTAGATTACTTCTATAATAAACGAACCAATATCCTTTGGAGAAAAAATGCTTCTGTTCCCCAATCAAGTGGGCTTTCAGCACTACTTCCGGCAGAAAACATTGGAGAAGTTGAAAACAAAGGTTTTGATTTCAACCTCGGATACCGCGGTCAAGCTGGAGACCTGTCCTACAGCATCAGTGCTAATGGGGGTTATGCAAAAAACAAAATCCTTTTCTGGGACGAGCCTCCGGGAGCACCGGATTGGCAACGATCCACTGGCAAGCCTATGAATACTCCTGCCCCGGTTTACCTTTACGACGGTGTTTTCGCTAATGAAGATGCCATTGAAGCCGAAACACTGGATTACACGGACATTACCAACCAACTACGTCCGGGAGATATGCGGTTTAAAGATTACGATGGTGACGGTGCCATTACGCCTTTGGATCGGGTACGGTTAGACCGAAACAGTATTCCCCGTCTTCAGGGAGGTGTCAATATGAATGCCACCTTTAGGAATTGGGACATGTCTGTACTTTTCCAGGGAGCGGCTGGTGCCATTGCACTGGTTAGTCTGGGAGAATCCGGTAACATCGGTAACTACCTGTTGGAGTTTTATGAAAACAGATGGACCATTGATAACGAAAGCACGGAGTATCCAAGAATTGCTAACCGAAGCGACCAGTATTACTCCGGAGGAAACGATTTCTGGTACAGAAGTTCCGACTACATTCGTTTGAAAAACCTGGAAGTTGGGTATACCGTACCTCAGCAGGTTGGAGAAAGGTTTGGTATCAGCAACCTGAGATTTTATGCCAACGGGCTAAACCTGCTCACTTGGGATAAGTTAAAGGTATACGATCCGGAATCTGATAATGCAACCGGTCAGTACTATCCACAGGCCAGGGTAATCAATGCAGGTTTGTCTGTTACATTCTAAATCCAAAAACGTTGAATATGATGAAAAATATAAAATATTTAGGGTTGGGTCTCGCCATTTCTTTTCTCAATTTCTCTTGTGATGAGGAGTTTTTGAATACCCAGCCATTAGGAGAAGTATCTGAATCTGCCGTATGGACAGATGCAGGGCTTGCAGAAGCCTTTGTAACCGACCTCTACACCGGTTTGGGACAAGGCGGATTCAATGAACAGGCCTTGGCATCCCTGACGGATGAGGCCATCTTTACTCATCCGGGCAGAAATATCACCACCGTCACGGAAGCACGTTCCAACCCTCAAAATCCCGGTTGGATCGACGGAACCCGAAATTGGCCAAACATGTACAATAGCCTTCGGGCTACGAACATTGCGATCGAAAACCTTACCGACCCGGACTTCTCTAATGACGGAGGTATAGCCGATCGCTTATTGGGAGAGGCTACCTTTATGCGTGCTTATTTCCACCATCAGTTATTGAGGAATTTCGGAGCTGTTCCAATTGCAGATCGTACCTTTACTCTGGATGAGGAGACCTATGCGCTTCCCCGTAATACGTTTGAGGAGGTAGTAAATTTCATCGTTTCCGACCTGGACATGGCTGCGGATTTGTTGAGTGATCACAATCCCATCCGCGGAAGGGCCAATGAGATCGCAGCGTTAGCCTTGAAGTCAAGGGTATTGATTTACGCCGCATCCGATTTACATGACATGCCTACCGCCTCTGCTAACTCGGATGTAATTAGCGGGTATCAATACAAGGAACTGATCGGATATACCTCTGGTAACCAAGATCAAAGATACCAAAATGCACTGGATGCAGCGAAGGAAGTGCTGGACAAGGCAAGTGGAAACATGCTTGACCTGACCGAGCCCTTATCTCCGGAGGAAGCCACCCAAACCTACATCAACAATTCCCTTTCCAGAAATGGAGGAGAACAAGAGATGATTTTTGGAAGGTACTTCCTTTCACAGAAACCAGAATGGGGTGGTCGTCACGGCTTGCACAACGGTCCTAACGGTTACAACAACTGGGCGGGAAATACCCCTGTTCAATTATTGATCGATGACTACCAAATGATGGATGGCAGCGATTTTGACTGGGATAATGAAGAACACGCCGGTGCACCCTATGAAGGTCGTGAGCCTCGGTTTTATGCTACTTTCCTTTACGAAGGAGCGCCATGGAAGCCACGTTCTTCTGCCAACCAGGCAAGAGATCCACTGGGACAAATACAGACCGGCACCTATGAGGTGGTAAATAGTCAAGGTGAAAAAGTAACGCATTTTGGATTAGATACCCGAAATAGCCCCATTGAAGATTGGAACGGTAGTTATACCGGCTATTACCTACGGAAATTCATTGAGCCGGATCCAAATTTTGTAGACCAGAATACCTGGCAGGAAATCCCATGGCCCCACATCCGATTCACAGAAGTGATCTTTAATTACGTGGAAGCCAATATTGCCCTGGGTAACGATGAAGAAGCCAGAAATTGGCTGAACAAAATCCGATTCAGAGCCGGATTGCCAGCAGTAACCGCCTCAGGTGAAGAATTGTGGAACATTTTCATCAACGAAAAACGTAAGGAAATGGTCCACGAGGAACAGCGTTATTACGATGCCAGACGTTGGATGATCGCTCCTGAAACACAGGGACGACAGCCCAATGGCATCAGTATCGTGGGTACCCTCAAGCCGGGCAGGGAGCTTTCCATTTACCGTTACGATCCTGAATTTTACGATTACTCCTATGAGGTGATCGAGATTGATCCGGGTAAGGAAAACAGGTTATGGTTGGATAAGATGTACTGGATGCCCATCAGTTTTGATGAATCCCAGCGAAACGAAAACCTTATTCAAAATCCGGGTTACGAGGATTAATACATTTCGATAGACTCATTTATTTTAAAAGGCGATCCATGGATCGCCTTTTTTTTGCGCTAATAGCTGCCATCTGCTACCCTTTCTACTATTAACCCCGGAACATGCTGCATCCCAGGCACAAAATCCCAGGAAGCTCCCCAATTATTTCTATATTTGCATGATCATCTAGTCATCCCTATGTACAATAAAGTCCTTTATAAAATACAGCTTTTTGGATTCCTTATTATCTCTTTTTCCTGCCAGGAGGAAGTAGAAAAAACACCTGAAATAAAGCAATTTACGCTCTTATCGACGGATGCCACCGGTGTGGATTTTGAAAATACCCTTACCGAAGGATTGAACACGAACATACTGGTGTATGAATATTTTTATAATGGCGGAGGTGTGGCTATCGGCGACCTGAATGGAGATGGGTTTGATGACGTGTATTTCTCGGGAAACATGGTGGAAAACCGGCTCTACCTGAATCGGGGAAATATGAAATTCGAAGATGTTACCCATACTGCCGGCGTGCAAACGCGACCGGGACCCTGGAAAACAGGCGTGACTTTTGCCGATGTAGACGGAGACGGCCTACTGGATATTTATGTCTGCTATTCCGGGAGCTTACCTCCTGAAAAACGGAAAAATGAATTGTATATCAATCAAGGTCCAAATGAACAGGGAATTCCTATTTTCAAAGAAATGGCAGCCCAATTTGGTATCGATAGTGAGGCTACCAGCACACAAGCCAGCTTTTTTGATTTTGACAATGATGGGGATATGGATTTGTTTTTACTCAACCATAATCCAAAATCCCTACCGGTACTGGACGAATCCAGCACGGCCGAAATCCTGAAAAACACCGATCCGGCAGGACCACAACTTTTTCGAAACGACGGTAACAGTTTTACAGAAATCACCCGGGAAGCGGGTATTCAGCAGGTGGCTCTTTCCTATGGATTAGGTGCCGGAATCTCCGATGTTAATGGTGATGGGTGGATGGATATCTACGTCAGTAATGATTATACGGCACCGGATTACCTCTACCTGAATAACGGCGATGGAACCTTTACCGACGTGATTGGCGATGCCATGGGCCATACCTCTCATTTTTCCATGGGCAATGATATCGCTGACATTAACAATGACGGGTATCCGGATATTTTCACACTTGACATGCTGCCGGAAGGTAACAAACGGCAAAAATTATTGATGGCTCCGGATAATTACGAAAAATTTGAATACAAGCTAAATGTTGGTTTTCACCATCAGTACATGCGGAACATGCTCCATATCAACCATGGAAATGGCTTGTATAGTGAAGTAGGACAGGTAGCCGGGGTTTCCAACACCGATTGGAGCTGGGCTGCCTTACTGGCAGATTTCGACAATGACGGGCATAAAGACTTATATGTTACAAACGGATATTTCCGGGACTACACCAATCAGGATTTCTTAAAATACATGGCCGACTACCTAAAGAACAATCAAAATGGGTTACGGAGAGAGAACATTCTGGAATTGGTGCAAAGCATGCCTTCTTCGGATTTAGCGAATTATATTTTCAAGAATAAAGACGGATTGCAATTCGAAAAAAAATCGGAAGAATGGGGGGTCGACCAAAATGCCAATAGCAATGGTGCAGCCTACGCCGACCTGGATAATGATGGTGACCTGGACCTAATCATCAATAACATCAACCAGCCCGCTTTTATCTACCAAAACAATTCGGATTCGTTGGCCAAAAATAACCGTTATTTAAAGGTTAAGTTAAATGGAACTGCTGGAAATAGTCAGGGTGTAGGTGCAAAGGTATGGCTCTATCATGGAGATCAGCTGCAAACGCTTGAACAAATGCCAACCAGAGGGTACCAGTCGAGCGTATCTCCTACGCTGCATTTTGGTTTGGGAGAAGTGGCGCGGATTGATTCACTGGTGGTTACCTGGCCTGGGGGATTGTCTGAAAAAATATTCGATATTCAAAGCAACCAAACCCTAAGCCTGATGCAGGAAAATGCCGTGGACAGGTTGCCGGGTACTGAAGAGCCCCCTGCACTTTTTGTAGAAATCCCCTCTCCAATCGAACATCAGTCACCTGCTAACACCATCAATGATTTTAAGCGGCAGCCGCTCCTGGTCAATCCCATTTCTTTCTCAGGTCCGGTGATGAAACGAGCCGACCTAAATGGAGACGGTCTGGACGATCTTTTTGTAGGAGGAGAAATGGGACAGGCAGGGAAAATCTACCTTCAACAAATCGATGGAAGCTTCCGGATAAAAAGCAATCCCGATTTGGATAATGATCGGGATTACCAGGATACAGACGCACTTTTGGACGATTTTACAGGCGACGGCCATGCCGACCTGTACGTGGGCAGTGGTGGATACGGTTCCCTGTTACCGGAAGACCCTTTATTACAAGACAGGCTCTATGTAAACGACGGGCAGGGAAATTTCTCCCGGTCAACCGATCTGCTACCGGAAATGCTGACAAGCACCGGTGCCCTCGCCGCACATGATATCAACAATGACGGGCTTCAAGACATTTTTGTCGGCGGCAGGGTGATCCCGGGAAGGTACCCGGAAATTCCTCAAAGCTACCTGCTCCTTAACGAAGGACTTGGAAAAATGGCAGACAAAACAACCGATTGGTGCCCGGAACTTTCCAGTCTTGGGCTAGTCACCGATGCCGCTTGGGTGGACCTCCACAACGACGGAACTACCGAGCTGGTCGTGGTGGGAGAATGGATGCCTATTTCCGTATTTGAAAACCAAGGGGGTAGACTTCTTCGTTCTTCTGAAAAGTATTTTGCGGAACCCCAGCACGGTTGGTGGAACAGGTTGCATGTAGGAGATGTGAATGCCGATGGCAAACCGGATTTGGTGCTGGGAAACCATGGGCTAAACAGCCAGGTAAAGGCCAGTAAAGCCGAGCCAGCGGAAATGTATTATAAGGATTTTGATAATAATGGTGCAATCGATCCGATTCTGAGCTTTTACATCGACGGGGAGCCCTATCCATACCTTACCCGGGACGAACTTCTGGACCAGATTTCAATGATGAGAACCAGGTTTACGGATTATGAAAGCTTTTCCGAGGCAAAGCTGGAAAATATTTTTTCTGAAAAAGAACTTGAAAATGCTGGATACCTAAAGGCTACAACATTAGAAACCTGTTTGTTTGTCAGCACCGGGAATCAATTGCTGGAAAAAAAATCGTTGCCAGTAGAAGCCCAATTTTCACCGGTTTTTTCGATAGAAAGTGGGGATCTGAATAAGGATGGTCATATGGATTTAATTCTGGGAGGGAACATTGATAGGGCCCGATTACGTTTTGGTAAATACGATGCCAATTACGGCACCGTTCTGATGGGAGACGGCAACGGTAACTTTCGGTATTTACCTCAAAAAAGATCCGGTCTTACCACCAAGGGAGATGTGCGAAGTATGGAAATAATCAACGGGAACCTATTGGTCGGAATCAATCAGGGGTCCGTGGTTGCCTATCGCCTACAGAACCAGTAAATTAAACCATAAATGAATCTAAAAGGCAAGTCACTCATAAAACGAAATTTGGCCACCCGGCTCGTGATGGGCATCATGGTGGTTTCGTTATTTTTTTCTTGTCAGCCGACGGGAGAAAAAAAACCTTTGCCGGCCGAAAGCATTGGATGGGTCACCGAAAAAATGACGGATTTAATGGTGCATGATATCACCAATCCTCCACTTGCCGGTCGATTCTACGCCTATGCTTGCCTGTCAGGCTACGAGGTATTGGCCACCAATAGTGAGGGAAACCCCTCTTTTTCGGGATTCTTAAACGGACTGGATTCCATCACTCAACCCGACTGGGAAAGCCCTTCGCTTCCTATGAGTGCTATCTTTGCGATGACCCACACCGCAGGAGCCATGCAGCCCTCCGGTTCGGAAATGGAGGCCTTTGAGCTGTCCTTTGCAGACTCTTGCAGCAGCTGGGGCTACGACGAACAGGAAATCTCGCGGGCAAAAACGTACGGGAAATTTATAAGCAGTCAAATACTGGAATACGCAAATGCGGATCGGTATCGGGAGATCAGTAACTACCCACGCTACCAGCCCTCTCCCGGAGAAGGCAAATGGTACCCCACTCCTCCCGGGTATTTTGCGCCTGTCGAACCCTACTTTAACACGGTAAGGCCCTTTTTGCTTAGTAGTTCGGATCAGTTTAAGCCCAAACCGCCGGTTCCTTTTTCATCTAACCCTGATTCGGAGTTTTATAAATTAATGCAAGAAGTGTATGAATTGGAAATGAATAAGGAGCAACGTGAAATAGCTGCATTCTGGGATTGCAATCCGTTTGCACTAGAGGAGACCGGTCATTTGATGGTAGGAGTCAAGCAAATTTCTCCAGGAGGACACTGGATGGGCATCACGGATATTGCTTGTCAAAAAGCCGGTTTGGAATTTGAAGAAGCGATGAAAGTCAACAGTATCGTTGCTATGGGATTAATGGATGGTTTCATTAGTTGTTGGGATGAAAAATACAGGAGCGATCGCATCCGACCCGAAACGGCCATCCGTAAATACCTGGACCCGTCATATAAGCCCATGCTACAGACACCACCATTTCCGGAATACCTTAGCGGACATTCCACTATTTCCACCACTTCTGCCGTCATACTTAGCCATTTCTTTGGCGAGAAATTTTCCTACACAGACACGGTGGAAGAGAAATATGGCCTGGGAACCAGAGATTACGAATCCTTTCTTCATGCCTCTGAGGAAGCCAGTATTTCCAGGCTTTATGGTGGTATTCACTATATGGATGCCATTACCCGTGGCCAGGATCAGGGAAAAAAAGTGGGGGAATGGATCCTGGCAAAACACCAGGCACACCTGGACAAACGAAATGCACTATTGGTAAATGACTGATTCACTTGCTATCTTTAGGTTAATTTCAAATGAAATGACACTAGTGACAAAAAACTTTCGAATACACCTGGTTACGGCCATTTTTAGTTGGGTATTGCTATTTTCTGCCTGTGCTCCCAATGAGGAATACAAAGCGTTGCTGCAGGAGAATCAATTGCTGATTAATGCCAATGGACAACTGACTGATGTCATCGTTCACGACATTTTTTCTCCTCCGGTTGCCAGCCGGATTTACGCCTACCCGGCCATAGCCGCCTATGAAGCTGCGGTATTGGCAGCACCGGAAACCTATATTTCCTTATTGGGGCAGTTGAATGGATCCAATCCCCTTTTGGTTCAGATGGACGGCGATCCCGAAGCGATCAATTTCCATCTGGCAGCCTTGGCGGCCTATTATAAGGTCGCCTCTCAATTGGTTTTTTCTGAGGATGACATGATGGCATACCGAGATGCTGCTTTTGAGAAAATTCAGGAAGCAGGCATGCCCAATGCCGACTTTGAAGCCGCCGTTGATTTGGGTGAGTCCATTGGTGAACAGATCCTGGTTTATGCATCTCAGGACAACTACCACCAAAGCCGGTCATTTGAAAAATACACCATTCGAAATGACCCGGGAAGCTGGCGGCCCACGCCCCCGGCCTATATGGAAGGGATCGAACCCCATTGGAATAAAATTAGAACCTTCTTTTTAGATTCCGCAGACCAATTCATTCCTCCCCCTCCCCCTCCATATGACACTGTTCCGGATAGTCGTTTTTATCAGGACGCTTATGAAGTAATGGAAGCAGGGAATCAGATGGATGACCATCAGGAAGAAATCGCCTTTTTTTGGGACTGCAATCCCTATAAAATGAATGTCAAAGGACATGTGATGTACGCGGAGAAGAAAATTACGCCGGGTGGCCATTGGATGGGCATTGCAGGGATTGCCTCGAAAGCCAAGAATCTCAATTGGAAACAAACAGCAGAAACCATGGCCGTCACTTCCATTTACCTGTTTGATGCCTTTATTTCCTGTTGGGACGAAAAATACCGAAGTGTGCTGATAAGGCCTGAAACCTACATCAATCAATACATGGATGAGAGCTGGACTCCTTTGTTGCAAACGCCCCCCTTTCCGGAGTATACCAGTGGACACAGTGTGATTTCCACGGCAGCCTCGCTGGCCCTAACAGACCTACTGGGAGAACCCTTCACTTTCCTGGATTCTACGGAGGTAAAGTATGGACTGGGTACGCGCGAATTTAACTCCTTTCGGGAAGCTGCTGAAGAAGCTGCCATCAGCCGGTTTTATGGAGGCATCCATTATTTACCGGCAATCGAGCACGGGGTAGATCAGGGAAAAGCGGTGGCATCCTGGATAGACCGGCACATTCAGACCAGAAAAATTTCTCTGGCTGAAAATACCCCACAGGACAAGTGATCAGATAAAAAAATTCTTATCCCGAATGTAATCCAGTACGTGCGGATGAAGTAGGTACCTCACCGATCCTCCCCGCTGTAACGTTTTACGAATAAATGTGGCGGAAATATCTAATAAAGGGGCTTCGACGTAGCGAATGTTTTCGTGTTCCAGCGTCTTATTTTTTCCGGGCCTGGGGTACACATACATCCCGTACTGCTTTAGGATTTCTTCGCTGTTTTTCCACTTATGAAAGTGGGTTAGGTTATCTCCCCCTAAAATCAACGAAAACTCATGGTTGGGAAATTTTTCAGAAAGGTAGGTCAGTGTGTCGATGGTATAGCTTGGCCTGGGCATTTGAAACTCCACATCCACTACCTTGAAGCTAAAATGATCAGCGGTGGCAAGTTCTACCATTCGTAAGCGATCAAACTCATGCAGCAGGGAGCGTCTAGATTTGTGAGGGTTTTGTGGGGAAACCACAAACCACACCTCTTCTAAATCGGTCTGGTCCTGAAGGGTATCGGCAATGATCAGATGACCGATATGGATGGGGTTGAATGAGCCGAAAAACAGTCCTACTTTCAAACCGACTGATCATCAATAAATTCCCTAACAAGCTTTTCGGCCTCCTGAAATGAAACTTGCAAATCCTCGTTGATTAAGGTAATATCAAATCGATCTTCAAACCCCATTTCAAATTTGGCTTTGTAAATCCTTCTGGAGAGGCTTTCTTCCGACTCGGTGCCCCTTTCTCGCAGCCGCTCTGCCAGGTCTTCCATGGAAGGCACTTTCACGAATACCGCCAGTGCCTTACTTCCGAAGTAGTTTTTTAAATTTAGTCCACCTTTGACATCCACATCAAAAATGACGTGTTTGCCTGCATCCCAAATGCGTTGGATTTCTTCTTTCAAGGTCCCGTAAAAATTGCCCTCGTACACTTCTTCCCATTCAATGAATGCATTTTGATCAATTTTGGCACGAAACTCCTCTGGTGTAAGAAAATAATAATCCTTTCCGTTCTCTTCGGCTCGCCCTCTCCTATCGCGGGTACAAGCAGAGATGGAAAAACCAAGTTGCGGTATTTGTTGAAGGAGGTGTTTGACGATGGTTGTCTTCCCTGATCCGGAGGGGGCTGAAAAAATAATCGCTTTTCCCTGAGCCATAAAAGTTTACTTGATTTCTTGTATTTTTTGCCGAATGGTATCTGCTAATTCCGCAGGGACCATGTGCTTGGTACATTTGTTTTTCAACACTTCCCGAATTACTTTTTCCAGATGATAATGCTCAAAACAAGGTTGACATTTCGCCAATTTTTCATCCAAAATTTCTTTTGATGCCGTGGTCTCTTCCCCATCCAGAATGCTTTCCAATAGCTCGAAGCATTTGCTTTCATCACTACAGTTCAATTTTCTCTCGCTGGATGTGTTTAGATTTTTGTCCATTTCAACTAGTTTTTCGATTATTCTTCATCCGTATCATAGCCCATGTTTTCAGCATAGGAACGGAGTTTATCCTTCAAAAGGTTCCTGGCACGGTGAAGCCTTGACCGTACCGTACCGATGGGGATATCCAGGATCTTTGCCATTTCTTCATACGTAAACCCTTCCAGATCACAAAGAATTATCACCGTCCTGAAATCCACGGCCAAGCTGTTGAGTGCATTGGAAATTTCGTCTCCCAACATGTCCTTGACCGCATCGACCCTCAAATCTGAGGTCATACTATAGTCAACATTATCGGAGTTGTAATAAGTTTCAACTTCTTGATAATCTACTTTTGACGGTTGCTTGCTTTTCTTCCGGTACTCGTTGATAAAGCTGTTTTTCAAAATTCTGAAAAGCCAGGCTTTGGCATTGGTTCCTTGCTCAAAAGAGTTGATAAACCGATATGCTTTTAGGTAAGTATCCTGGACCAGGTCTTTCGCATCGTCCTCATCAAATGTCAACCTGTACGCAAAATTATACATGGAATCAATATGAGGCATGAACTCATGATCAAAGATGCTGTTTTTTTCTTTATCGGAATATTTTTTTCGCTGCACTTCGGACATAGATTATAAAATTACAAATTGACTTTATTTATAACTAATTTAAACCAAGAAAGTCGACAATTTTTCATTATTTTGAACTTCTTTAACGCCTGAAAAACCCAGCATTTAATCGCATGATCTTTATTCGCCTCCTTTCTAAGTTGCCATTGAGGGTTTTATTTGTGCTGTCGGATTTAATTTACTTCCTGGCCTATTACCTCATGGGCTACCGAAAAAATATCGTCCGGAATAACCTGAAACAAGCCTTTCCAGAAAAACCAAGCAAAGAAAGACGGCAAATCGAAAAAAAATTCTATCGGAATTTCACTGATTCACTAGTCGAAACGATCAAATTGCTTACCATCGGCAAAAAAGAACTGAACAAACGGTTTCTTGTAAAAAACCCCGCTCTGATTTTTGATAAAGTGGATCAGGGAGAGATTATCATAGGGATGTGTGGACATCTTTTCAATTGGGAAGGCCATCTGCTTACAGTGTCTTCGGAAGTACATGAGAAATGCGAGACCATTTATACCCGTGTTAACCAGCCATTTTTCGAAGATCTCATGCACAAAATCAGGGGAAGAATGGGAGCTGACCTGACCGAGCGAAAATCATTTCAGCGAGCATTTTTAAAAAAAAGACATACGCCGAGACTGATCGTTCTGGCAGCCGACCAAAGACCCAATAGGGTAGACATCCGCTATCGAAGGCCTTTTTTGAATCGCGAAACCACTTTTTTTGAGGGAGGAGAAAAATTATCCAAAAAATTCAACCTGACGGTTATCTACGCCTACATTACCAAACCCAGACGTGGATATTACGAATATGAATACCGTATTTTAGCCAAACCACCGTATGATAGCGAGCAGCCTCATAGCATAACGAACACCTTCGTCAAATTTTTAGAGGAGAATATCCGTGATCAACCCGCTCTTTATTTATGGTCTCATAACCGGTGGAAGGAAAACTGGTCCCAACGCTGATTATTGGAGAAAAATGGTTCAATCGCTTGTTGCCTTTGGAAAAGGCTTTTCCGCTTCATATACAACGGCAGGTTTAACCGCTCAGGTAAATCCGGGGATGGCATGACATTTCAAATCTCAAAAAGGATAACCTAAAAAAGAATTGGTAACTTTGATCTGGCTAATTACCATCCTCTGAATAAAGAAAATCGAACAAGCCCTATGGATTACTTATCAAGCCTCAATCCCCCCCAACGAGAAGCAGTAGAGAGAACGGAGGGGCCGGTGATGATCATTGCCGGTGCCGGATCCGGTAAGACCAGGGTATTGACCTACCGAATTGCGCATCTGATCCATGCCCGGAAAGTAGATCCCTTTCAGATATTATCCCTGACCTTTACTAACAAAGCTGCCAGTGAAATGAAGCAGCGCATAGAAAAACTGATTGGACTGGAAGCCAGAAATACCTGGATGGGCACCTTCCACTCTGTTTTTGCCAAAATCCTTCGGGTAGAAGCCCAGAAGCTTGGCTACCCCTCAAATTTCACCATTTACGATACCGATGACAGTAAATCGCTGATTCGTTCGATTGTCCGGGAGATGAAACTGGACGATAAGGTGTATAAGGCCAATACGGTTTTATCTCGCATTTCGGGTGCCAAAAACCGGCTTATTTCCTGGGAGACCTATCTGAATGATCCCTACATTACCGCTGATGATGAAGCGGCTATGAAGCCTAAAGTCGGCGAAATTTACAAAAACTATCAAAAACGGTTGTTTCGCTCCGGAGCTATGGATTTTGACGATTTACTGTTTAATACCAACGTTCTTTTCAGGGACCATCCGGATGTATTGAATAAATACCAGCAACGTTTCCGATACGTGATGGTGGACGAGTTTCAGGACACCAACCTTTCCCAATACCTGATCACCAAAAAACTGGCTGCGGTCCACCAGAATATTTGCGTGGTAGGCGATGATGCGCAAAGCATTTATGCCTTCAGAGGGGCCGATATTCAGAACATCCTCAATTATGAGAAAGACTACCCGGACCTGTTTATCGTCAAACTGGAACAGAATTACCGATCTACCAAAAATATTGTAGAAACGGCTAACTCCATCATCGCCAAAAATAAATCCCAGCTTCAAAAAAACGTGTGGACGCAAAATGATCAAGGGGATTTGATTGAATTGATGAAAGCCTCCTCTGATAACGAGGAAGGGAGAATGGTGGCAACGACCATCTTTGAGGAAAAAAACAATAAAAAATTGCGAAACAGTGACTTCGCCATTCTCTACCGCACCAATTCCCAGTCTCGATCCATGGAGGAAGCCCTGCGGAAATTGGGTATTTCATACCGGATCGTAGGGGGACTTTCCTTTTACCAGAGAAGGGAAATAAAAGACCTGATGGGTTATTTCAGGTATGTGGTCAACCAGGAAGATGAAGAAGCCTTCAAGCGGGTCATCAATTATCCCAAAAGAGGAATTGGGGCCAGTAGTGTGGAAAAAATGATGGTGGCCGCTTACGAGCATGACATTGGTCTGTGGGAAGTGATTTCCAACAGCAGCAGTTTCTTATCCGGTCGCGCAGCAAATGCCGTAGGAGATTTTGGCACCATGATCCGCAGTTTTAAAATTGAAGCTGAGCGAAAAGATGCTTTCGAAGCAGCCACGAGCATTGCGAAACAATCCGGTTTGTTGCGGGAATTGTACGAGGACAAGACCATTGAAGGGCTGAATCGCTATGAAAACGTGCAGGAATTGCTGAATGCCATGAAGGAGTACGTGGACAATCCCGAAAATGAGGACAAATCCCTGGGTGCATTTTTACAGGAAATTGCGCTATTAACGGATGAAGATCAAAATAAAGAAAACCAGGATACGGTCACATTGATGACCATTCATGCCTCCAAGGGACTGGAATTCAAGTACGTATTTGTCGTAGGCATGGAGGAGGACCTCTTTCCCTCCCAAATGATGATGCAAAGCCGGGAAGATCTGGAGGAAGAGCGTCGGCTTTTTTATGTGGCCTCCACCCGGGCAATGGAAAGATTATACCTGAGCTATGCCCTGACCCGGTATCGGTACGGAAGGTTGCTCAACTGTGAGCCCAGCCGGTTTTTAGAAGAAATTGACCCAACTTTTGTAAAAGTAAATAAAAAAATCAGCAGTACCCTTTCCAGCAGTTTTAGGGATTCCGAAGGCAGTCAGGGATTTGTCGGATTAAAAAAACCGGCCATGCGAAACGCCACAGCGAAGATACATACCCCCAGCCCGGATTTCAAACCCTCCAACACCCATAATTTGACAGAAGGAATGAAAGTAGAACATCCCAAGTTTGGGTTTGGCTTGGTGAAAGCAATTGAAACGGAAGGTGTGAATCGAAAGGCTCATATTCACTTCGACCATTTTGGAGATAAAACTTTATTACTTAGCTTTGCAAAACTTCGCATCGTAGATTAAGACCGAAGGCGGATACCGAAAACAAAGCGTACTGACAAATGCCTATTTTTTAGTATATTGACAAAAGTTCAGGAAACTTAAATGCAGGTATCATGACCAATAATGAAAAGCCTAAAAACAAAGTTATTTTGAAAGAATACGGAAAAAACATCCAAAAATTAGTGGATTACATCAAGACGGTTCCAGAGGATGAAAAAAGGACGGAATACGCCTACGCCCTGGTGGAGTTGATGAAACAGCTTAATCCATTATTGAAAACCGAAAGCGACCAGAAGCTTTGGGACGACATGTACATCATGTCTGATTTTGAACTGGAGGTGAACGGACCCTTTCCCATGCCTCCCAAGGAGCTTTTGGGTAAAAAACCACAGCCCATCGGCTACCCGGAAGGCGAAGTGAGGTTCAAGCATTA
Source organism: Cyclobacterium salsum (assembly GCF_010119245.1). GTDB lineage: Bacteria > Bacteroidota > Bacteroidia > Cytophagales > Cyclobacteriaceae > Cyclobacterium > Cyclobacterium salsum. The sequence continues at coordinate 331,100 of NZ_WNKG01000005.1, read as the reverse complement.
TGGAAGAAACATCGAAAAACTAATCGAAAAAGCCATCGAGATAGAAGATGACGATGAGCAGGAAACCGCTTTGATTTATATTGGCCAATTAATGAGAAGTTTTCACTCCACCTGGAACAGGGAAAACTTTGATGATGCCATTATCATTGATGATATCAAAACACTTTCCAAGGGAAAACTACATATAGACCTGGATAAAGTGAAGGAGAACGGACTTTTTGAAACCAGTATGCGAAGGGATTTTAAAACCAACGTAGCCACTCCGCAAAACAGCTCATCGAACAGTGGTGGACGAAGGAATTACGGCGGAGGTAAGCGACGAAACAACAGTTCCAATAGCAAAAAAAGAAGAAATTAATGGCATCATTCCGGGTAAAGGGTGGAACGCAGCTCAAAGGAGAAATCGTTCCCCAGGGTGCAAAAAACGAGGCACTGCAGATTCTTTGTGCCGTTTTGCTAACCTCCGAAGAGGTAATCGTCGAAAAAATCCCCAACATTCGCGATGTCAATAAACTAATGGACCTGCTTTCGGATATGGGGGTCCTGATTGAAAAAAAAGGCCCGGAAAGTTACTCCTTTACAGCAAAAAATATCAAACTTTCCTATTTGGACTCGGAGGAATACCTTCAAAAAGCTTCCGGACTCCGTGGGTCCGTAATGCTACTTGGCCCCTTGCTTGCCCGGTTTGGGAAAGGGAGAATTTCCAAACCCGGAGGCGATAAGATCGGCAGGAGAAGGATGGACACCCATTTCACTGGTTTTCAAAAACTCGGAGCCAAATTTCATTACGACGGAAAAAAAGGGATCTATAAAATAGACGGAAGCAAGCTCACCGGTACCTACATGCTCCTGGACGAAGCTTCCGTTACCGGCACGGCTAATATCATTATGGCCGCATGCATGGCCAGTGGAAAAACCACCATCTACAATGCCGCCTGCGAACCCTACCTTCAGCAACTGTGCCTGATGATCAATCGCATGGGGGGTAAAATAACCGGCATCGGTTCCAATCTCCTGCACATTGAAGGCGTAGACAAGCTGAAAGGCACCAGCCATACCTTGCTACCAGACATGATTGAAATTGGTTCATTCATCGGCCTGGCCGCCATGACCCAATCCGAAATCACCATCAAAAACGCCCGGGTCGATAAACTTGGCCTGATTCCGGAAACGTTTCAGCGATTGGGAATAAAAATGGAAATCAGAGACGATGATATTTTCATCCCTTCCCAAAAGCTGTACGAAATTGAAACCTTTATCGATGGTTCCATTCTTACGGTCTCTGATGCCATCTGGCCCGGATTTACTCCCGACCTGTTGAGCATTGTATTGGTTATCGCCACGCAAGCCAAAGGCACCGTTCTTGTCCATCAGAAAATGTTTGAAAGCCGCTTGTTTTTTGTGGATAAATTGATAGACATGGGTGCGCAAATTATTTTATGCGACCCACACCGGGCTACCGTTATCGGACTGGCACGCAAATACCCCCTAAAGGCGATCCGAATGACATCACCGGACATACGGGCAGGTGTGGCATTATTAATTGCCGCCATGTCTTCAGATGGCACTTCTGTAATCGATAATGTGGAGCAAATTGACCGGGGCTATCAATACATCGACCAACGTCTCAACGCCCTGGGAGCGGATATCGTGCGATTTGATTAAAACCGGAAGCAGGGAATGATCGTGCTTCTTTTATTCCGGTCTTTCGGATCCCCGTATAAAAAAGAATACCGGATAGAAATTTCATGAGCTCCCGCAGAACTCCCCAGGCTTAGCTTGGAAGCGGTAAAGTCAAAACTATACCCAATATCTATCCCATTGTTCAGTACCACTCCCAGCAAGCCTACAATAGACTCGTTATTGGGTAAATCGTATTTGACGGGAAAACCTCTGTACCAGACCCCCAGGATCAGTGGTTCTATAAACAACTGGGCACCCAGATCCAGTTGATTAAATGGATCCTGGTGCTTATAATTAAAAGCAAAAAATGCAGAGCGTTCCTGACGCGTATTGCTATAGTAATTATTAATCATTCCCTCACCCAGATTAAATTTGATCCCTCCATGGGCTGAAAGTCTCATGGGCAACTCACTGATATTGCCATCCACAAAAGAAGTGTTGGGTTCGGAAAGGTGATGACCCGATACGCCTACCCACATCATCTGCGTATGAAACACCATACCGAAATTATAATCCACAAAGCTATGCTTATAGTCAGCAGCCATCAACTCGCCGCTAAAATCATCAATATACCCACGTTCGATATCCAACTGAGATCCGAATACCAAATCACCAAAATAGGCATCCCTGGTTACAAAACTGGCCTGTCCACCAAATCTGAGGTAGGAGTCCAGTCCTAAATGCACTTTATAGGAATAGACCAGACCTACCTCATTGGTGCTGAGTTGTGATTGGCTTTCCCGCGTGGAATTGATGATGAGACCTGCTCCCGAATTGATGTCAAACATGTAATGATCTATATATGCAGAATAGGAGACAAAAGAATGGTCCAGTCCTGGCCATTGGTTTCTGTAGTTGGCCCCGATCCGGGTCAGTTCCGTTGCCCCCGCAAATGCCGGATTCAAATACAATGGTGCTGCATAAAACTGAGAATACTGCATGTCCTGCGCCTGTACATAATTCCAGGTTAACATAAAAATAAGTAGGGTATATATCGTTTTCATCACTCCATCGGTTTATTCATCCTATCCTTTTGTTCTCTTTGGTATCGCTCCCATCAAAATATCAGGGTAAAAACCCCCGTTTGCGTCCCGGATTCCCCTGCTACCGAAGTATAATTGATCTTGTACACGTAATTTCCATTGGGGCTCAATTGCCCGTTGAGGGTTCCATCCCAGCCTGAATCTTCCTGACTAAAGGAGGAGTAAACCAATTCTCCCCATTTGTTAAAAATGTGCATCTCAAAATCTTCAATACCCCGCAACTTGGGCAGAAACTTGTCGTTCAAGCCGTCTCCATTCGGGGAAAAGGCATTGGGTATTAAAATCCGGTAAGAGGAAACTACCTCTACTACCCTTTCGGTCTCAGAAACACAACCCAGTACATCGAAAGTAGTCAGGCGAATGGAGTAGGTTCCGGGCTTGCTATAACTGTGCATGGGGTGTTGTTCATTGCTTTTGGTTCCATCTCCAAAATCCCATTCCCAGGTAAAGACATTTCCCAAGGTCTCATCGTGAAATTGCACCGGATCGTTCACCAGAATTTCGCCTTCTACTCCGGTGGAAATGACCGTATACAGAAACGCGGCATCCGTAAAGGCCAACGGAAGGGTCACCACCCTTGATACTTCTACAGCGCAACCGTTTTGATCGGTAACTAGTACTTCCACGACACCGTCTTCAAAAAATTGAGTCTCCAAAACATCCCGGTCACCTGTGTTCCAGGCGATTTCATATTCCCCGGTTCCGCCCTGTATCTCGATCCAGGCTTCGCCAGTCAATAGCTGTTGTTCACAGTCCGCATCAAAACGGGTAAACAATTCCACTTCCAAGGGTTCCGGTTGGGCAATAACCAGGGTATTTACCTGCGTGCAATTGTTGGCATCCGTTACCAGAACCGTGTAGCTACCCGCTTCCAGGCCGCTCCTGTTTTGGGTACCCAATTCGGGTGCATCCGACCAGGTAATCCGGTAGGGTTGTACCCCGCCGGTAATGTCCAAATTGATAAATCCATTCGCGTCTCCATAACAGGCCAGGGTATCGGTTTGATCAATCTCCACGGTCAAAAGTTCGGGCTCAGCCACAGTGTAGGAAGCTCCGGTGGAGCAGCCCATTCGGTCGGTAACGATCACCGAATAGGTGCCCGGACCCAGGCTTCGAAGGTCCTTACTTTTGGCACCGTTGGACCACTCGTAAGCATAAGGGGCCGTTCCACCCCGTACCTCGAGCAACAGACTTCCGTTTTCGTTACCAAAGCAATCCACATCGTTTATCGTTTCATATACCGCCAATATCTCCGGCTCCCGGATCTGATAAGCCACCGTAGTGACGCAACCCGCTTCATCGGTGATCTCGGCCGTGTATATGCCAGGTTCCAGCCCTGTGATAGACAATTGATCGCTCACCCCGTTGCTCCAGAGCACCTGAAAAGGACCGCTGTTTTGGTCTACCTGAATGGTGATTGCTCCATCATTCGCCCCAAAACAAGACACACTATGAATGTCTTCCAGACTCACATGTAGGTCCCGGGATCGTATGATCTCCACCTGCTCCCGGACGGAACATCCTTTGGCATCTGTCACTTCCACCGAATACTGACCAGGGCCGAGATTGGTTACAGTCGCAGTGGTTGCCCCATTGGACCACAAATAGGTGTAGGGTGCCAAGCCTCCACTCACTGATACGGAAGCCTCCCCACGCTCATCATTGGTACAAATACCTAAATTTCCGCTGATGGATACATCCATCGGTAGGGACGGCTCAGGTACTTCAAAGGATTCGACCACCGAACATCCTTTTGCATCGCTGACGACCACTTCATACAGACCCGGTTCGAGATCGTAGATATCTTTATTGGTGGACCCGTTAGACCATGAGTAGGTATAGGGAGCTGTTCCGCCGCTAACTTCCAACTCAATGCTCATGACATCCTCCACGAAACAAAGCTCAAATGATCCCGATCCCTCCACGGTAAGGGCTGCTTCGGGCTCAGTTACCTGAAAGGTATAGCTATCAAAGCAGGATTGGGCATCCAAGATAAAGGCGGTGTAGGTCCCAGCTCTTACGCCCGAGATCGAGGTACCTGTCATCCCGTTGCTCCATTGTACCCGGGGTTCGCCACTGCCTCCGGTAATGGTAAGGTCTATGGTGCCGTCTGTCCCCATCTTACAGGAAACATCCGTGATGGTGGCCACTACCTCAACCGGGTCTGGCTCTTCGATGGTAATGTCCTCCACCCACAGGCATCCATTAGAATCGGAAACCTGTACCTGATAAATTCCGGCAGGTTTATTGGAAACCACACTACTGGTTTCTCCCGAAGACCAATTAAATGAATAAGGAGCAGTACCTCCGGAGACCACCAGGCTGATGCTGCCGCTATCCTCTCCAAAACAGCGGATATCCGAAACCAAGGGTTGCACCGACAAAGGAGAACCCGGCTCCCTTACCTCGTATTCCCTGCTAAGGGCACAGCCATTTTCATCTTGAATCAATGCCCGGTACCTGCCAGCTGCAAGTCCGGTCACTACTGTTCCGGCCCCCACATTTGTACCGGTCACCGCTTCCTCCCACTGCACGGAAAAAGGGCCATTTCCGCCCGAGATATCCAGCCTGATCTCCCCGTCACTGCCTGCATGGCAACTTACAGGAATCACATCAGCCGCTACCAGGATAGATTCCGGTTGCTGGATCAATACACGATCCCGGATAGAACAACCGTTAGCATCAGTGACCACGATTTCGTAATTTCCGGGAGCCATTCCGGTCCTTGTGGAAAGGGAATTACCATCCGACCAACGGAAACTGTAAGGAGCGGTTCCTCCCTGGACGTCTATTGAAACGGAGCCATCATTAGCTGCATAGCAACTCACATCCAAGGCATCTACCTCCATTTGCAGGGGAAGAGGTTCCTCCACGATTATCTCCTGAGGAGGCGAGGCACAGCCAACCGCATCTACCACCATTACCTGGTAGGCATTGGCGGACAAACCCGTGGCCTGCATTCCAGGAAGGTGAATTCCGTTAACCACCAGGTGGTAATCGGGTCTTCCTCCTGAACCCTGGGCAGTGATTTGACCATTTTGGGAACCCGCACAGGTTACATTTTGCACCGAAAAAGTAAAATTCACCGGTGTTGGCTCTTCAATCTCATATTCCCGGATCAGACTACATCCGTTTTCATCAAGAACTTCAACCAGGTAAAGACCAGCTTGTAAGCCGGAAATGTAGCGACCGGTTCCGATATCCACGCCATCAGCGTCTTGCCAGCTGTAGGTGAAGGCACCCGTTCCGCCCGAAGCCAACACCCTAATCGAACCGTCGGCTCCGCCAAAACAGCTTACGTCGGCGAGGTTTTCCAAAACCAGTTCCACCGGATCCGGCTCGGCAATCTCGATGGTATCCGTCCAGGAGCAACCTGCTGCATCTACTACCTCCAAGGTATAGGAGCCCGCAGCAATTCCGGCAAAGGAAAGTTCTCCCGGTACCGCTGCAATCTGGGTCTCAGAATTAAAAGTTGCCGAATAAGGTGCCGTTCCGCCGGCCACTTCTAACGCCACCACCGCTTCATCACCAGCACAGGCCAACAAATCAGGAAAATCGACAGCTACCGATACCGGAGTAGCAGGCTGTGACACCGTAATGGCCACATCTTCTGACCGGCAGGTTCCATTCATTGCAAAAGCGGTATAGGTGCCGGCACTGAGCCCTTCGATACTGGTACCTGTTATTTCCACCCCATTAAAAAACAGCCGATAATCAGCCCCTGTTCCTCCTGAAGGCATTAATTCCACCCTGCCGTCAGTACCTCCATAGCAGGAAACAGGCGTAACCGTGTTTTGGAGTTCCACAGCAGCTGGCGCTTCGACAAGCAAGGTATCGGTGAGATCTGAACAAGCACCGTCTGCTATGGCGTACCGATAATACCCGGGACCGATGTTCACCAGCAGGCTCTCATCTTCCCAGGTTGGCATGGAAGTGTATACATTTCCATCGGGAGAAAATTCCCAGGTAATGGCATAAGGCTGCCTTCCGCCAGTAATCTGAAGGTCAATGGAGGTACTTCCTCCAAAACAATTAATGGCCGGAACGGTAGTCGCTGCCTGTAGGGGTAAAGGTTGTTGAAGGGTTCTTTGAGGGAGATCAATCGTACAGCCATTGGCATCTCTCACCTGGGGCTGGTAGGATATATCGGCACTAAGTCCGTCAAATAATAGGACTTCATTTTCTACTGCCGTATAGGTATTTCCGTTAAAATCAATTGTATAAGGTGCCGTACCCCCTTCCAGGGTTAGGGAAAGACTGCCGTCCGCAGATTCGTGACAACTCAAATCCTCCCAGGAATAGTCCACCACCGATAGGGGTGCCAGGGGCTGCCCGATCGTAATAAATTGTTCTTCTGATACGCAGCCATTGATATTATCAAGGGCATAAACGGCATAGGTACCTGCCTGGGCCATAAACGTATTGCCAAAAATTTGAGCTCCATTGACAAAAAAAGTAAAGCTGTCCTTTCCAGGCGCACTTGCGGTAAGGTCCACCGGCACAGCTTCCCCGTAACAGGCGATCGCCCCGGCAGCATAGCTAAGCGTAATCTCCGCAGCATCCGATATAGTAATTTCATCAGTCAACTCCACACAGGATTCCGCATCTGTAACCGTATACCGGTACTCCCCGGGGAAAATCCCTGTGATTCGGTTTTGCGTTTCTGGAAGCAGCTCCCAGGTACCTCCTCCCGGATTAAATTTTTCCCAGGAAACAGTGTAAGGTAAGGTGCCTCCCGCCACGGTTACCTCCAGCCAGGTAGTCTCTCCGGCGCAAAGAATGGTTCCAGCCTCTACATCCGCGGTTAGGGGATCGGGTTCGGCTACGGTATAGTCCGCTGCCAGGAAACAATTATCATTCTGATCCCAAACTTCAAGGGTGTAGGTTCCGGCAGCCAGCCCGGAAAATTCGTAGGCTGTTTCTGCCAGTAATCCGGTCATGGGTAAGGAGGGGCCAGCCTCGGGCACCAGCATTACCCGGTATTCAGGAGTTCCTCCCGAAAGTTCAAATAGCAAAGAACCTGAAGATTCTCCATAACAAATCGCAGGGGTCATTTCTGCTCTATCAATGGCCAGGGGTCTATCCGGTTCGGTCAGCTCGATAACCTGTACTTCCGACTGGCAACCCAGGTTATCCTGGAGCCAAACCTGATAAACACCGGGAAGTAAATTAAAAAATGTGGTTTGGTTCCCCTGATTGGCCCCATTGATCCATACAGAATAAACCCTGCCGGATTGAACGATCGGAGCTTCAATTTCCAATAGGCCATCGGCAGCACCAAAACAGGAAATGTTCTGAGAGGAAGTGGAGAAAGATGGCCGGACCACTGCATTTACGGTAAAGTTTCCTTCAATTACCGGACAGGAAGCATCTTCCAGGCGCCAGGAATAGGTGCCCGGAGAAAGATTTTCAAAGGTATACGTTCCGGAAACCTCATTATCATATTGTTGCAAATACCCATCGGTCGATGACACGGTCAGTTCTTTACCCGGATTACCTCCGGAAAAGGTAATGGAAAAAATTCCTGTATCATCTGCACATTGAGGTTGATCCAGGTCCACTGAGTGAAGAATGGGTTCAGGGCTGGTAATTTCAAAATCCGGCGAGGTGATGGTGCAACCGCCCGCATAAACCAGTTCTACAAAATAGGTTCCGGCAATCAGGTTTGTCAAACTGCCTGTAGCAATGGGACTCTTTCCTCCCAAAGCAGTTTTCCGGTACCATTGCAAGGTATAACCTCCACTACCGCCGGAAATACCGAACGAGATTTCGCCATCGTTTGCCCCAAAACAAGAAACCTGATGGGTGACTTCGGCATCAATTACAGGCGGATTCGGTTCATCAATGGTGATAACCGAAAAATCCTGGCATCCTGAAGCATCATCAACCCGCACGTCATAGTCACCAGCTGGCAAACCGGCCAGGATAGCACTACTAGCGGCTTCCCATACACCACTATTCCGAACGTAATAGGTGTATCCAGGAACCCCTCCTGTCGCAGAGAGAAAAATAATACCGCTTTCTCCGGGACAGGCAGCGTCCTGCGAATTAGTTACCAATTGCAACGGGCTGGATGGACCAGGCACAAGTACGGTTTCGGTAACGACGCAACTTGCCCCGCTACTGTATTCTATCCGGTAATACCCCGGACTTAAGCCACTTACCTGATTTACATCTTCGGCGACTAGGGTTTCGCTGGATAATTCCACCCACCTATTACCGGCAGTGAGTGAATTACCCCCGCTGAACGCCACTTCTATTTCCCCGTCGTTTAATCCGCAAGTAGGTGGGGTTACCTGCACCAGGTCAATCTCTAGTTCATCAGGTTGTTCAACCAGCAGATTATCCAGACGAAAACTACACCCGTTGGCATCAGTAACCGTCACTCCATAGGTCCCCTCTCCCAGATTGGTCGGGTTTTGATTGATAAATCCGTGATCCCAGTCGAAAAAATAAACTCCCGTTCCTCCGGTAACTTCAATGGTGATCCGCCCATCGTTTCTCCCGAAACAGGACACATCAACTTTTTCGGTCAACTGCACCTGTAAAGGATCCGGCGCATCCAGGTTCACGTCCAGGGTGCTAATGCAGGAGTTCCCGTCCTCAACCAAGGCCCTGTAGGTTCCTGCACCAATACCGGAAAGGGTTAGTGAGGACCCGGGAAAAGGAACAAAAACGCCGGGAGAAACTTCTTCTTCCCAGGAGATGAGGTAAGAGGGCTTTCCTCCTCCTACTTGAATTTCTATGCGCCCGTTTTCTGAATCGTGACAGGTAGGAGAAACTTTGTTTAATAAACTTACTCCCAATGCAGCGTCCGGCTGTCTGATCAAAATATCACTTAATTGCTCCCAACAACCATTCTCATCGGTCACGGTTACCTGATACAGGCCTGAAGCCAGCCCACTTGGATTCTGTTGATCCGAGGTAAATCCACCCGGCCCCGTCCATGAAAACGAGTAAGCGCCGGTTCCGCCCTGCACCGTCACCGCAATGGCTCCGGTACTTTCCCCGAAACAAGAAACATCCACCGGATCGCCATCCAATGCAAGTTGCAGTGCCGGAGTTTCCGGAATGGTAAACGTTTCCAATACTTCACAAGAAGGATTGGCGGGGTCAGTCACTTTCAGCAAGTACTCCCCAGGTCCGCGATTGGTTAAATCTTCAGTGGTTGCGATAACGGTGGTTGGCGCGGTGGCACGGAACCATTCGAAGGTAAAACTACCCGAGCCTCCGCTGACATCTATCGAAATGGATCCATTTCCCTGGCCAAAACAGGTTTCTGGCAAAAGTTGCACGTTAGAAACCTGTATAGCAGGAGACGATTCGATTTCAAAATTTATATTGGGTACGGTACAGCCCCGGGCATCCACCAGGCTAATGAAATTATTCAATCCGGCTGGCAAACCGGAAAATTCGATCTGGGAGCCGGAAGTCGTTTGAGGCGTTCCTCCGTTTAAAGAATAGGTATATGGGGCCGTTCCACCACTTACTGAAAAAGAGATACTTCCGTCACTAATCCCAAAACAAGTAACATCCTCAATAACTGGGGTATCGGTCTGTAAAGGAGCCGGCTCATTCAACTCATAATCCTGGTAAACCGCACAGGAATTCTCATCGGTAACCTGCAAGCGATACCTACCACCCGAAAGATTAATCAGGGAAAGCCCGGTTTCCCCCGGCAAGTCCTCGAAAACCCCACTGATTTCCTGTTGCCACTGATACTGGTACAATCCGGTGCCTCCCGAAACCGAAAGTCCCGAAATGGCTCCGTCCCCCGACCCCGCGCAACTTATTGGAGTTATCTCCAGATCGTTTTCATCAATAACAACCTGGTCCGGCTCATCCAGTGTAAGAAATTCAGCGATCGAACAGCTACCCGAATAAGCAATTTGTACCTGGTACTGGTCCGCTGATAATCCGTCAAAGATCAGGTCATTTCCGGTTTGGATTTCACCATCAACTGTAACGGTAAAGGTAGTAGAAGCATCGTGAATTTGCACCCGAATACGACCATCCGAAGCTCCAAAACAACTTGGCTCTGTGAGGGAATAAGTAACATCCGGTGCATCGGGAACCGGAACATCCATGTACAATACATGCTCACAGCCTTCGTCATCCCGAATAGTCACCGAATTCGTACCAGCCGGAAGTTGATTCGCTTCGTTCCCGGTTTCTCCATTGCTCCACGCTAACGTATAATTACCCCAGCCCCCCTGAAGGCCTGTGACTCTTGCAGCTCCATCGTTGGCACCCACACAGGTCAGGCCAGAGAGTAAATCGATCGACCCGCTTATCGCCTCAGGTGGTCCGTCCACCGTGACCGACAGATCTAAAAAACATCCTCCCCCATCGGAAACCCGGACCGAATAATCTCCCGGGGCGAGCCCTGTTGCCGTCCTACCAGTTTGTCCATCACTCCACAAATAGGTGTACCCTCCCCAGCCACCGGAACGCGCAACAGTCGCGGTACCATTTTCTTCACCAAAACAAATTTCAGGAGTACTGCTGACCGTGGCCGTTAGGGCAGCAACCGGAGAATCGATACTGATAGTATAGGTAAGGGTACATTCCGGATAATCAGCTCCGCCATGCCGCACAATGACGGTATAGTCTCCCGCAGGCAATCCCGTAAAATCAGCTTCTCCTGATAACGCGCCGATCGACACCACCTGATCGCTGAAAACCGGCGAATTGCTGGAATCCAAAATGTCGACCCTAATTTCATCAGGGGGAAAAGCAAATCCCATAAACAAGCGCTCCGATTCCAAGTGGATGGTACCATCCGAAGCACCAAAACAACTAATCGCAGAACTGCTCAAGGCAATATCCAAAAGCTGCTCGTCTGCAATATTGAAAACCAGTTCCTCAGGACAATCCTCCAGCCGGTAATCGTCGGTTATTTCCAGCACATAATCGCCTGCTTCCAGTTGGTCATACCGAATTTCTCCGGAAGCAGCCGGTAGCCAGGAAGTAGCATAGCTCCCGTTTGCCCTCCTTATTCGGAAAGCCACGTCCCCAGCATAGTCCGAGACATCAAATCGTATTCCACCATTCCCTTCACAGGTTTCTGCCAGCGTCCCAGGTCCTCCATTTGGGGCCACTACCAATGGATCCACTTCCTCGATGGTGATGCTGGTTAATTCTTTACAACCGGAAGCATCAATCACCTCTACCAGGTAATCTCCGGCCGGAACCCCATTGAGATCCAGGTTTCTCCCGGCCAGGACGGTCGTCAAAACCACCGCTCCCCCCTCATCAAAAAAATTAACCGTAAAAGGGGCTATCCCATTTTCAATGGTACCGTAAACCTGTCCAAACGTTTCCCCTTCACATTCCTGATTCTCTTCGTAAAGAATATTTAAAATAAAATTGGTGCTACCCGAAAAATTGATGGTCTCCGAGTAGGTATTTCCATCGCTATCGGTTACCGTCAGGTTATAATCCCCTCCTTGCGCCTGCTCAATGGTACTCATTTCATCTTCCCCTAAATCCACGTCCGTCTGGATCACGTTACCTTCATAACTCCAAACGTAGGTGTAGGGTGCAACTCCATTTCGCACCCGGATGGATGCCATTTTTTCGCACTCCGAAAACTGGAAAACATCGCGGATAATAGGAGCCGCACCCGCCTCTGTTATACCCGAAAGCAAAAGCAGCCCTATCCAAATACAAAGTACGCTATATGGGACCCGGATGATCATTGAATTTCCATTTGTTTTGTCAGGCAAATTCCAGCTGAATTACCTCACTTCTGAATCAGTAATTAGTAATTATTCGGCCGCACTCCCTGCCTTCTTTTTATTCTAGGTTTTCTGCATTTTATTTCACCTAAAAAGTATTTTGCTTTTTGATATTAAGTAATATTCATTTTACATATATTAAAATATACATGATAAAATATAATTACTTTAAGTAATTAATTGAATAATTTGATAGTAACAAAGGAGTTGCAAAAAAAATATACCGCCTGATAATCAGTCGGATTACCAGCGGAAATAGCGAAAAACAGACAGCCGCATTTATGGATATAAAAGCTGCATAAAAATACCTGAGAAAGTCAAAAAAGTAATTTCAGGAAAAAGGTTTCCTAATCAAAAGTTTTACATTTCAGCCGCTGCGATTCGATCTAAAAGTTCTTCATACCAGGCAGCTCCGTACTTTCGGATCAGGGCTTCTTTGAGAAATTGATAAATGGGTACCCCAAGGGATTTTCCCAATCGGCAAGCTGGATCGCAAATGTGCCACCGGTCGTAGTTCAACGCTTCGTAAGCATCGTATCGGGTAATGCGTATTGGGTACAAGTGGCAGCTAATGGGTTTCTTGAAACCGGTCTTACCTTCGTTATAAGCTTGTTCGATACCACATTTTAAGATTCCTTTTTCGTCCCGGATAGCATAGGCACAGGCGCCGTCTTTTTCTATGGTGGTCGTACCTTTTTCGTTTTCCTGATCGATGACCCAGGTACCGTTTCGCTCGATTGATTTTCGTCCTTCTTCTGTGAGAAACGGAGCAATGGAAGGGTATTCCTTTTCCAGTATTTCCGTCTCTTCGTCTGATAGCGGTGCTCCGGCATCACCTTCTACGCAACAGGCACCTTTACACGCCTCTAAATCGCAAACAAAAAAGTGATCCTTTATATCATCACTGATCACCGCATTTCCAACTACAATCATGTTGCTGTTTTTTTACAAAGGTACCGAATTCATATAGGGAAAAAAACGAAAAATAAGACTTGTCTTCCCATCGCCTATCTTCTCAAATACCGATCCGCCCAGCGAAAGCCGTTTGGGTTGCTATTGCTGGAGGTTGTAGAAGAAAAATGCCGCCCCCAAAGGAGGCGGCATAACCCAGCACTATGAAGAAAAGCTCGTTAAAGCCTTACAGGTTATTAACTTAAGCAACTCAAAAATGTTTGAAGGATCGTAAATAAAATGTAAAGGAAAAACCCAGTTTAAGCCATACTGGCAAATCTACTTGTTTCTCTTAAATTCTTTTGTCGCCCATTCGCTGGTTTCGGAAGGTAAACTAGTTAATAAAAGGATGGACAATTGGCATAAATGCCGTTATTTCATTTATTTTTGCAGGGTGCAGGCTGGTTTGTCGCTGTTCCCTGCTGGTCAGGGAAGAGAGGAAAGTCCGGGCAACGTAGAGCGCCATACTTCCTAACGGGAAGGTGCCTGGCCAGAAATGGCTGGGCAACAGAAAGTGCCACAGAAAATATACCGTCCTGGTTCCGATTTTCGGTGCCGGGATAAGGGTGAAATGGTGGGGTAAGAGCCCACCGGGTTCCGGGTGACCGGCACCGCATGGCAAACCTTATGGGTTGAAAGACCAAATAGGCTTCGGTCCAAGGGCTGCTCGTCCAATCCCTGTCAAAGGGAAACCGAAGTGGGTAGGTCGTTTGATCTTTTCTGCGAAGAAAAGACTAGATAAATGGCAAACACTTTGAAAAAAGAACAGAACCCGGCTTATAGGCCTGCACATTTTTATAATTAACAAATAAGAAAACCTTCGAAGATGCCCAAAATTTTAATTATCGACGATGAAAAAGTCATCCGCTCTACTCTAAAAGAAATCCTGGAATACGAAAAATACGAAATCTTTGAAGCCCAAGATGGCGAAAAGGGGCTTGAAATGATACAAAACGAAGAGTTTGACCTGGTACTCTGCGATATTAAAATGCCAAAAATGGACGGAATTGAGGTCCTTACCAAGGTAGGAGCGTTGCAGAAACAACCCCAATTTATCATGATATCTGCCCACGGCACCATCGAAACAGCCGTAGAGGCCACCAAAAAAGGGGCTTTTGACTTTATCCCGAAACCCCCTGATCTAAACAGGTTGTTGCTGACGGTGCGGAATGCATTGGATAAAGAAAACCTGGTACAAGAAACCAAGGTTCTAAAGAAAAAACTCTCCAAAAAACTGGATATGGTAGGAGAGTCTGAAGCCATCAATCAGGTCAAAGAAACCATAGAAAAAGTTGCTCCGACAGATGCACGAGTATTAATAACCGGACCCAATGGCACCGGAAAGGAGCTTGTGGCTCACTGGATTCATCAAAAGAGTAATAGGGAAGCAGCGCCATTCATTGCGGTAAATTGTGCCGCTATTCCCTCCGAACTTATAGAAAGTGAATTGTTTGGGCATGAAAAAGGTGCCTTTACTTCTGCCATGAAACAAAGGCAGGGAAAATTTGAACAGGCCCATGGTGGCACGCTCTTTTTAGATGAAATCGGCGATATGAGCCTCTCTGCTCAAGCCAAAGTCCTTCGGGCCTTGCAGGAGCATAAAGTGAGCAGGGTAGGTGGTGACAAAGAAATCAAAGTGGACGTAAGGGTACTGGCAGCTACGAATAAAGACCTGAAAAAAGAAATCGCCGAAGGAAATTTCCGAGAAGATTTATACCATAGAGTAAGTGTGATTCTGATTCCGGTCCCCCCTTTGAAGGAAAGAGCAGAAGACATCCCCCTTTTGGTAGATAAATTTCTCGGAGAAATAGCAATAGAATATGGGACGGCTAAGAAAGAAATCGAAGCCGCTGCCATAAAGAAATTACAGGAATTTCCCTGGACAGGGAACATCCGCGAACTCCGCAACGTAATAGAAAGGCTCGTAATTCTGGGTGGAAAAAACATATCCACCGATGACATAAAAAAATATGCGAATTACTAACTAATTCGGAGGATATGATTTACCCTCTTGACTCCACATCAGCTGTTCGGGCATATGCCGGACAGGGCTTACTGGAAGCACAGGAAGACATCACCAATACCACTCCTACCATTAAAATAATCAATGCTGTTTTCATTTTCTAAGCTAGTTAATGGCCAAATATGTGTAATAAGTCCTTAAATACAAAATTAATTGATCAATAAATTACATCCCCTGACCTCGCTATTATCCATTCTTCCTAAAACGGTGAAGCTACCATCCTCGTTTTTCCTTCCCAAATCCTGGGTTTCCAAAAAGGCACAGGAATGAAAATTTGCCAGGTCAATGACATTGATAGCTCCGGAACTGCCCTTCACCCAATGAAAAGGGTCGTAGGTATCACGAATAAAAATACGCATGGAAAATGACTCCCGAAAAATTCCGTCACTAGGAGCGTACGCTTGAGATAGCAATTCGGTCATTCCATATTCTGAATGAATTTGACTGAGGCCAAACGCTTTCTTAAGTTTTTCATGAACTTCCTCGCGAATCATCTCCTTTCTGCGCCCCTTCATTCCTCCGGTTTCCATTACAAGTAAGTTATCAAAACCGCTAAAGGTATACCGCTCTGCCAAATCCAATAAGGCGAAGGTTACTCCCAAAAGGAGTGTTTTTTTGGAGCTCTTTTTAAGGTGAAGTATTTTTTTATGAAGGTCTTCCTGCTGGTATAAATAAAACCCCGAATGCTCGGAGCCGCTTTCTTGAATGAAATAAGCGGCCATATCCACCAATGAACTCCCTTCCCGTTCTAGATAGGAAGGCAAGAGTGCCAGTACATGAAAGTCCTGAATGGAGCCATATACGGATTCAAATAACCGAAGGCTATGTTTGAGGTAAAACTCCCTGGACCAGATAAAATGACGACTCGTCTGCATGCCAGTGGTACCGCTGCTGCTATACGAGAAGTTGCATTCATTTTCTGGTTGGGAGATCACTTTTTCAGTTTTAAAAAAGGAAATCGGTAAAAAAGGTATCTGCTCCAGGCTACTTACCTCAGCACTTCGAACACCCCGGGCTTGAAGGTAACGTTGGTAAATTTGATTGTTTTGTGACTGAAAATGAAATAATTCCAAAGCCAATGCATCAAAATCATGGATTTTTCCCGAAATTATTTTTTCGCTAAAACTTTTAAAATAATTCATCGTTATTTTATGGTAAAACCCAAAATTTAATCATTTTTACACCCAGCATCCGGAAATGTAAATTTAAGGATTACCCATGAAGTTAAAAAATTACATCCTCTTCGTTATTCCAGTCCTCTTCACCTGGACTGGTTGCATTTCACCACCGGAAAATTTCCCCACTGTACCTGAAATCGAATTCAATAATATGGAATTTGTTCAAACTACAAGTGCGGATTCGCTAATCCTGACCATCACCTTCAGAGATTCGGAGGGTGATTTGGGCCTGAATGCCCGGGATATTTTTCCGCCATTCAATGAATTAAACTATCTGACGGATGATAATGGGGATTTCATCACCTACAGTGAGCGACCTGAAGACGCTCCTGATTTCAACAACCGGGATTGGGTGATTTTCCCACTTATAAACAATGTGGAAATACCCGATACGCTCTGGGTATCCGAAAACCCGGATCACTACAATATTTTCGTAGATTTTTTTATTAAAAGAGGGGGTACCTACACCGAATTTGACTGGTCGGACCCACCCTATTTCACCACTTTTGACGGTAGATTTCCTCGCATGCTGGAAGAAGAAAGATCCCGCTCCATAGAGGGGCAGATTCGGTATTCCATGTTATCCTTGGGATGGAATAGTATCTTCCGTACCGACACGGTCCGTCTTGAAATTCAAATACAAGACAGGGCTTTGAACAGAAGCAATGTAGTTACCAGTCCTGACTTCACCCTTTCTCAGATCGAAAGGTAAGTGAGTGAGTTTTTTTTGGCGAATTAGTAGATAGGGGGGAACCGTTTCGGTTCTGCTTCGTGCATTAGTTGATACACTTTGTCAATCACGTCGTCAGCACTGGGTTTGGAAAAATAATCCCCATCGGAAGAATATGCAGGCCGATGTTCTTTAGCGGAAAGCGTGACTGGCTTGGAATCCAGAAAATAGTAGGCATTTTGCCCTTCTACCACCTGCTGCATCATATAAGCAGATGCTCCTCCTGGCACATCCTCATCCGCAAAGATTACCCGATTGGTTTTTTGAATTGATTTGGCGATCACTTGATCCAGATCAAACGGGACCAGGGTTTGCACATCGATAACTTCAACCGAAATCCCAATTTCTTCCAGTTGTTTTGCAGCATTCATTACGATGCGGCACATGGCACCATAGGTTACGATGGTGACATCCTCTCCTTCCCGTAAAATATCAGGTTTACCAAGAGCAACCTTGAATTTACCGATATTTGCGGGCATTTTCTCCTTCAACCGGTAGCCACTCAATACTTCAATCAAAAGGGCAGGTTCATCTGCTTCTAGTAATGTATTGTACATGCCTGCCGCCTGGGTCATATTCCTGGGCACACATATCAAAATTCCCCGGAGACTACTTAAAATCATTCCAATGGGAGAACCTGAATGCCAAACTCCTTCCAGTCGATGACCTCTGGTGCGAATGATCAGCGGGGCTTTTTGCCCTCCTTTGGTCCGATAATGCAGGCAGGCCAAATCATCTGACAAGGTCATCAGCGCATAGATCAGGTAATCCAGGTATTGAATCTCTGTAATGGGGCGGAGTCCCCTCAGGGCCGAGCCAATTCCCTGACCGATAATGCTTACTTCCCGTATCCCGGTATCAGTCACCCGCAATTCGCCATGCTTTGCCTGCAATCCGGCAAACGCCTGGTTCACATCTCCTATCAAACCAACATCTTCTCCAATGGCAAAGACCCTGGGATCCCTGCTAAGCATTTTATCAAAACAGGCTTTCAAAATCTCCCTTCCGTCTACCAAAGGGGCCTGCTCGTCATAGATAGCCGGTTCCGAAGCTATAGACCGGACATTTTCTGCAGATTCACTGTATTGATGACTGGAATACCGTTCCAGATTGAGCCGTTGTTGCGCTTTGTACCAGTCCTGAAGCTCTGCTTTCAATTCCTGTGGCTCATTTCTGGCCAACAACAAGCACTTCCTAACCGTGCCAATTACGTCCATGCGAACCGGATTGAGCGTTTGTGTTAATTCATCGGCCAATTGTAGGAGTTCTTCTTGCTTATTGCAGTGGCTGGCGAGTGCTCTGATCAGGTGAACGGCCTCATTCAATTCTTTTTTGATACTGCCAGTAAACGCTTTCCAGGCTCGATCCTTATTTTCTTTCACCAACTGCCTGGCTTCGGCATCTATCTTGTCCAGCTCTTCCTCGCTGGCAATATTATTGGCCAGAATATACGCTTTGAATTTTACAACGCAATCGAATGCCGCCTCCCAGGCCAACCGTTCCTTGCTTTTATAGCGCTCGTGAGAACCCGATGTGGAATGCCCCTGGGGTTGTGTCATTTCTACCACATGTACCAGTACCGGAATATGCTCCTCCCTGGCCAGCCGGGCAGCTTTGCCATAGGTTCTGACCAACTCCTCATAATCCCAGCCTTTTACGACAAAAATTTCGTACCCTTTTTCCTTTTGGTTTCTCTTAAATCCGGACAATGCTTTTGAAATGCTAGCCTTGGTAACCTGCAGCTCATTCGTTACCGATATTCCATAATCATCATCCCATACCGAAATCACCATCGGCACCTGCAGCACGCCCCCTGCGTTAAATGTTTCGAAAAACATACCTTCCGCGGTAGAAGCGTTGCCGATCGTTCCCCAGGCCACTTCCCGTCCCTTATTGGAAAAAGTGGTCATGGAATGAAGTTTCGGATTTTCCTTATATAATTTGGAAGCATAGGCTAAGCCCAGCAATTTGGGCATTTGGGCGGCCGTAGGAGAAATGTCTGCCGTGGAATTTTTGGAGGCCATCAAATTTTTCCAGCTACCATCCTCATTCAGGGACCGGGTTGCAAAATGACCATTCATCAACCTGCCTCCACTAGCAGGTTCTGCCTGAACCTCCGTGTGGGCATAAAGCTGTGCAAAATACTCTTGCAGCCCCAACCCCTCCGTGGCAAACATAATGGTCTGATCCCGGTAATACCCCGACCTGAAATCACCATGCTCAAAAAACCTTGCCATGGCTACCTGAGCCAACTCTTTTCCGTCTCCGTAAATGCCAAATTTGGCTTTACCCATGAAAACCTCTTTTCTCACGGTCAAGGAGGCATGCCTGCTGATCATCACTATTTTATAATCTGCCAGAATGCGCTGCTTGTCCAAAGTTGCTGTTTTTTCCTCAGTCAATGTGGATAGGGTTTCCATATGCATCAATCAAACTGTTTTCGGTACAAGGGTATGCCATCAATTTCAAAAATACACAAATTTTAGAGTTATCCCAATCTATAAGGGGATATTAAATCAATTAAAAAAAATTAAATTTGGTTTAATCTTTATTTTATTATTTATATGAAATAATATTCTGAATGATAATTAAAAATAGCCTGGAACTCACGTAGCCACGGGCAAATATTATTTTCAACCTTGCATGCCTGGAATCAGGTGAAAGATTCAAAATAAACGGGCTATCCGTTCCTTTTCAAATTTTACCGGGAATTTTTTCGCTTGTTTTTACACAAGGGCAAATCGGGTGGTTATATTTGTTACAGACTTTAACCTAACATCTTCGATTATGCATGTAGCCGTTCCCAAGGAAATCAAAAATAATGAAAACAGGGTAGCCCTTACACCAGCAGGCGCCAAAGAACTGGTAAAAATGGGCCATTCTGTTTTTGTACAGCAGGCTGCCGGTGAAGGTAGCGGATTCAGCGATGAAACGTACCAGGCAGCTGGCGCGGAAATTCTACCTACCATCGAATCCATTTACGAAATAGGAGAAATGATCCTGAAGGTCAAAGAACCGATCGACCAGGAGTACCACCTGGTCAGGGAAGACCAATTGCTGTTTACGTATTTCCACTTTGCCTCCAATGAACCGCTTACCCAGGCCATGGTCCAAAGCAAAGCTGTCTGTATGGCTTATGAAACCGTGGAAAAACCAGACAAAAGCCTTCCCCTCCTGGTTCCCATGTCCGAAGTCGCCGGTAGGATGGCGGTTCAGAAAGGGGCAAATTACCTTGAAAAACCACTGGGAGGACGGGGGATTCTGCTCGGAGGCGTACCCGGAACCCTGCCCGCCAAAGTGCTGATCCTTGGAGGCGGAATCGTGGGGACCCAGGCGGCCTGGATGGCGGCAGGTTTAGGTGCTGACGTAATCATCATGGATGTCTCCCTTCCCAGAATGCGCTACCTCTCGGATGTCATGCCTAAGAATGTCAAAACAATGATGTCCAATGAATACAATATCCGAAATCTGATCCCTTCAACCGATCTGATTATCGGAGCGGTACTGGTCCCCGGAGCCAAAGCCCCGCACCTTATCACCCGGGACATGCTACAATACATGCTTCCCGGCACGGTATTGGTCGACGTGGCAGTAGATCAGGGAGGCTGCATTGAGACTTGCCAACCTACCACCCACGAAAAGCCTACTTATACCATCGATGGAGTCCTCCATTATTGTGTGGCTAACATGCCCGGGGCGGTCCCGTATACTTCTACCCTGGCGCTGACAAACGCTACCTTACCTTATGTGCTCGAACTGGCGGATAACGGATGGGAGCATTCCTGCATTCGCTTCCCCGAACTCAAATCCGGCCTCAACATCATCAAAGGTGATGTGGTGTATCAGGCGGTTGCGGAAACCTTTGACCTGCCATATGTACCCGTAAGCTACTACACCAACCACCATTAAAGTCATTCAGACCTGGTTCGGTTCATTTCCTATTTCAGTAAACCTGATTTTTATCAGGCTTGCTACTTTCGATGCTCATGTTTTTTTGAAACCAGGAAGCCGTTATTTGTTTCTTGAAACAAGCTAGTAGGAATATGGACCAAAATTCTCTGATACGAAAGTACAACGTTCCAGCACCCCGGTATACTTCCTATCCGGCAGTTCCACACTGGAACAATGCCACCGACCCTCAGAAGTGGAAGCTGCAATTTCAGCGGGCATACAATGAATTTGGCTCTCAAGACGGTATCAGTTTGTATATTCACCTTCCTTATTGCGAAAGCCTGTGCACCTATTGCGGCTGTAACAAACGAATTACCAAAAATCACCAGGTGGAGCTGCCTTATATTTCCACGCTGATGAAAGAATGGAACATGTACCTGGAGTTGCTGGAAGAAAAGCCCAAGCTGGCCGGTATTCATCTGGGGGGAGGCACGCCCACCTTTTTTTCGCCTAACTCCCTGGAAATTTTACTGAAGCACATCAGCCATACCTCCACAGGCCTAAAAAATGCTACCTTCAGCTTTGAAGGCCACCCCAACAACACCACACAAGCACATTTGGAAGTGATGGCCAGGCATGGTTTTGACCGGGTTAGTTTTGGCATTCAGGATTTTGACCCCAAGGTGCAGGAAAGCATCCACCGGATTCAGCCCTTTGAAAAAGTGAAGGAAGTAACGCATACCAGCCGAAAGCTTGGCTATACCTCCATTAATTTCGACTTGATTTATGGGTTGCCGCATCAGAACCTGCATACCCTGAAAGCAACCTTTGAAAAGGTGCGGGAGCTGATGCCAGAAAGGATCGCATTTTACAGTTACGCTCACTTACCTACGGCCTTTCCCTCCCAGAAATCCTTCGAAGCGTTCCTGCCAAATGAGGAACAGAAGCGGGCACTTTATGAGCAAGGCAAAGGCTGGCTGGAAGAAATGGGCTACGAAGAAATTGGGATGGATCATTTTGCTCTGCCCGGCGATCCCTTGCTACAGGCAAAAGCAGATAAAACCCTTCATCGCAATTTTATGGGGTATACCACTTCCCCTTCCAAAATCCTTTTGGGCCTGGGCTGTAGTGCGATCAGTGACCTCTATTATGCTTACGGGCAAAACGAAAAATCTGTGGAGCTGTATAAGAAAAACATCCTGAACGGTGACCTGCCACTAGTAAAAGGGCATGTTCAAAATGATGAACATCTTGTATCCAAGTCCATTATCCTTAAGTTGATTTGTAACCTGGAGGCCTCCTGGACAAATTTGAAAAACCTACCGGATGAACTGCTGGAAAAACTGTTGGCTTTTGAAAAGGATGGGTTGATTACCTTCAATCAGAAGGGAATGATCATCACGGCAACAGGTAAGCCGTTTGTCAGAAATATTTGCATGGCCTTTGACCCGTTCATGTATTCAGATAAAAAGTCCACTACCCTCTTTAGTAAAGCCATTTGATTTCCCTATCTTCGCTTTTTAAAAAAACCTTTTTTGATGAAGATAAAAGCGATTTGCACGGACATTGACGGCACGCTGCTGGATAAAAACCGGGAACTATCCCGGAGAACACGACAGGCTTTTGCCGCCTTACCTTCAGATTTTCCCGTCATTTTGGCTTCTTCCCGGATGCCTTCTGCCATGACCCATTTGTTAAGGGATTTAAAACGCGAGAACAATCCCCTGGTCTGTTACAACGGTGGTTATGTACTGCCAGGCACGCTGGAAAAAAATGCCCTGAGCTCGGTTTGGATAGCACCGGAAGTTTGCCAAAAAGTCATTGAGCAGACGGTGAATACTTCCATACATGTCAGCCTGTATTCAGAAGACAAATGGTATGCTCCGAAAATGGATCCCTGGACAGAAAAAGAGGAAAAAGCAACCAAGGTTAAGGCCCGCTTGCGTGAAAACGATCAGGTAATCGCTGCCTGGAAAAAAAGTCAAAGCGGCGCGCATAAAGTCATGTGCATGGGTACTGCAAGCGAGATTCGGGAACTCTATCAGCATTTGCAAGGCGAATTGTCTGCCGTACTTCATCTCTACCGGTCCAAGGACACCTACCTGGAGATCGCTCCCAAAGCCATCTCCAAAGCCACCGGGCTCCGGGAAATCATCGCTGGCTTCGGAATCTCCATGGACGAGGTCATGGCATTTGGGGATAACTATAATGACATTGACTTACTCGCTTCCGTAGGCCTGGGTATTGCGGTCGAAAATGCAAGAGATGAAGTAAAAGAAGTGGCAAATGAAATTACGGCTGGAAACAAAGCGGATGGGGTGGCACTGTCCATCGAAAAATACTTACTTTAAATAATAAACCCTTCGTCTTCAGGGCTGGCAATTGCTTTGTCCAGAAATCCCATAAACGGCCGCATCGCGTCAAAAGCCTCCAATGCCAATCCTATATGGTGGCCCCTGACCACATCAGCATCAGTAAGATTTTTGGACACTATAAAACTTTTGTACCGAAGTAACGCAATATGAGGATGCTCATTGGAGTAGTCCTTTGGGGAGGTTTTCAACTGCTCCCCTTCCATCTCGCCAAAATAATCGTGAAAGGTGGGGGATTGCAAAATTCCCGCAAGTTCATTGCCAGCATAATCGATTTCTTGCCGTATTTTTTTCAAAATATCCGAACCAGGCATCCAGATACCTCCGGCCAAAAAACTGCCTCCGGGTTCCAAATGCAGGTAATAACCCGGCCCCGTTGATTTCTTACCTCCCACGGCAAAATAGGCTGCCATATTCGTTTTGTAGGGGAGTTTGTTAGCACTAAATCGAATATCCCTGTTTTGGCGAAAGAGGCAGTCCTTGGGCCTTAAGGAAGAAAAAGCCGGTTGATTTGCACTCAAACCGGACAAAATCTTCGCTGCATCTTCCAGTAGGCTTTCTTTCACCTGTAAGTACCAGCTTCGGTTGGCATCCATCCATTCTTTGGAGTTATTAGCTGCCAATTCCTTCAGAAAATCCAATATTCCATTCGTTTTCATAGGCATTAAACCTGGTAATCCGGAGATTGTTCTTGTAATTCGGCCTTCTCTAACCAATTACCTTTCAAACGTAAATATGATCGTTACCCGTTCAGTGAGGGTTTGCTCTCCGGGCTGTAAGGTGGGAGGAGCTTGCTGGTCAGCTGCTTTCATATTAAAACGCTCGTTTCCGTAAACCACCGGCTGAAAAGAATCGCCCCCCTGGTAATTTACACGATGTACAAAAACCTCATCGATATCCAGATTAGCCGCAATGACGCTGGCCTTTCTTCGTGCATCTGCGATTGCCATTTCCAGCAACTTCTCAAGGTAACTTTTTTTCGTTTCGTCCGACAGCCTGTAGGAAAGCTGAAAACCCATGTCTGTAGATCCGTGTAGGGCCTGCATTACTTTCAGAAGATCCTCGCCCGTGTCCCGGACCAGGATTTCCATGGTCTGACTGGCAACGTAGCCACTGTCTTTGCTGCTTCCTTTCGCGTAGACCCTATTGACATTCACGTAATAATTTTCGGCGGTCAATTCATAGTCTTCTACACCGGAATTCTCAAGAACCGTTTTCACTTGCCTGGCCTTTTTATTCAATTCAGCCGTTGCGGTTGCCGTTTCCATGGCCTTGGCATTCAGTGAAACCGTCAGCAGGGCCTCATCGGGCATTACTTCTAGCTGACTTTGGCCTACCACGGAAATTTGTGGGATTTCCTGTGAAAACGCCCGTAAAAAAGGGCTCCACAAAAGAACGATAAAAAAGAGTAATTTGGTTTTCATACGAGATCGCTTTCTTAAAATAATACCCCGTCTAACGACAGGGTGAATAAAAATGTTTCTTCAAATCCCGGGCCAAAAAAATCAGGAGGTTTTTTTAAAGATAAAATCATTGGCTGCGGCAATCTCCTCCTCCCGAATCGTGTGCATACTGTCCGGAAAACCAAGCGTTTTCACCGCTGCCTGCATGCCGGTCAATAGCTTAGCAGATTCCTGAATGCGGGACATGGGTACGTGAAAATCGTTTTCGCTGGCACCGATAAATACCGGTGTTCCATTTAAATCGCCCGGGTATTTTTCTGCTGATACCGTTTTTCCGATCAGTCCCCCTGTAAAGGCACAAACCCCTCCATACCGGGCGGGAAATCGGGCACTGTATTCCAGGGCAAGGCAAGCTCCCTGAGAAAACCCAATAAAATAAAGATCTGATACCTTTTTCCCATCTTCCTTTAAACCCTGGACCAGGGAATGAATCCGCTCCAATGATTGACTTAGATAGGGTTCGTTTTCCGATTCTTCCACCATAAACCCAAACGGATACCAGGTATTTCCTGGGGCCTGAGGAATCAAAACTGCAAAATCCGGAACGTGCAACACCTCTATTAATCCTTTCATTCCGGAAGCATTCCCTCCTCTTCCGTGTAAAATGATGGCAACTTTATCCGCTTGATTTAAGTCTTTACCTGCTTTCATTAATTGTTCCATGGTTCCTGATAATTTACCTGTATGGGTACCAAATTCCGCTCAATCTGTTCCCTTTGAGAAGCAACCCATTCGGGTAACTTCAACGCCGTACCTAATGATTCCAGTGATTCGTCCACCAAAAAACCGGGCGAATCCGTTGCTACTTCAAAAAGCACCCCACCGGGTTCCCGAAAATAGATGGATTTGAAATAATTTCGGTCTTTGACGTCGGTCACTGCTACACCATACCGCTGAAGTAATCGCTGAACTTGCAGTTGTTCCGCCTCTCCTGCCGTGCGGAAAGCAATGTGATGAACGGAACCGGCGCTTTGGATGGATCGATTCGAAGGGTCCATTTGGACCAGGTCTATTACTTCTCCCGGGTTACCAGCAATTTCATATCGGTACCTTTTGCCGGGAAGCTCTTCCTTAAGCTTGTAATTCAGCACCTCTGTCATTAAAGCAGCAGTGGGTTCCAGTTCCCGTAAATTCAGGGTGGCACCTGCTAATCCCCGGATAGCGTGCTTTTGGGGTACGTTTCCACCTGCCCAGGCCTCCCGCTGATCCTCCCTAATCCCGACCAATTCAATCCCCATTCCGTCCGGATCGGTAAACCGAATCACCTCTTCATCAAATCGTTGGAGGGTATCCGAGACCGTAATCCCCAAACCGGATAACCTATTTTTCCAATAATCGATTGAGCTTTCCGGAACGGAAAAAGCGGTGAAGGTCAGTTCTCCCAGTCCTCTTTTTCCTTTTACAGCCCCCTTAAAGGGGAAAAAGGTCAGAATGGAACCCGGGTTTCCGGTTTCGTCACCAAAATAAAAATGGTAGACATCCGGTGCATCAAAATTGATGGTCTTTTTTACCAGCCGCAAACCCAATACCCGGGTGTAGAAATCTACATTTTGTTGGGGATCGGAGGCGATCGCTGTAATGTGATGAATGCCTGAAATTAAATCACTCATGAGATTATAAGGTTAAGACCGGGCTCCTTGCTGATCAGAGCCCGGCTTAAAGGTACCTGATTATTGCTTTACTAATTGGATACTGGCGAAGAGTTTCACCTCATCACCAACCACAACACTGCCTGTCTCCGTTACCGCAGACCAGGTTAAACCAAAGGCTTTTCTGGAAATTTTACCTTCCAGCTCAAAACCAGCTTTCGTTTGCCCATAACCATCCTGGGCAATACCACCCAACTCGGCTTTTAACGTAACAGGCTGGGTAGTTCCCCGGATCGTCAGATCTCCTGCCACCTCTAATCCATCTCCATTGGCAACAAGTTTTCCATTGCTAAAAACCAACTGAGCGTGATTTTCTTCATCAAAAAAATCGGCTGATTTCAAATGTGCATCGCGGTCCTTTTGGTTCGTGTCAATGCTGTCAATAGCCGCCGAAAATCGGACGGAAGCATTGGAAAAATCATCCGATGCCGTTTCGACTTCTCCTTCAAATTCACGGAAATATCCCGTGACGGTGGAAATTACCAGGTGTTTTACCTTAAACGATACTTCGGAATGCGTGGGATCAATGATCCATTTTGTTGTACTCATCTTCTTAATAGTTATTAGTTATACGTGTTTAATTAAATATTTATACATTAATTGTATATACATTGAAATAGATAAATTTTTTTATCCTCTCAGTTTATCTAGCAAATCATTTAGCTGCTCTACCTCAGATTTCGTTAAGTTCAAGATACTTTTATTAAATTTATTCACTTCTTCTTCCAGTTGCTCCAGAATTTCAAGCCCTTTCCCGGTGATCGTAATGTCCACCTGACGACGATCCACTGCACATTCTTTACGCTCTACCATTTTCTTGATTTTTAATTTTTCAACTAGCCGGGAAGCGTTACTCATCTTATTTAGCATTCTATCTTGAATAGAAGACACGGTTATGGGTTCCGGATGCTGTCCCCTGAGTATTCGGAGTACATTGTACTGTTCGGGAGATAAATCATGAGGCTTGAAAATTTTGCTCTGCTCGGTCACCAGGTAACTGTGGGTATAAAGCAAGTTTACCACCGCCTTGCTATACGCATCCTTGAATGGCTTTTGCCTGATTTCGTCTTCAATTTTCATTTATTTCCTATTGTATTTAATGTATATACATTTAAATTAGACAAAAGGTTTCATTTTCTGAAAGATTATTTATTTTTTTTCAGGGATGCTACCTTTATTTAGTCGGCCATTTACGATCTCAGGATATCCATGGTTTTGGCTTTCAAGATACTGAGGCTGTTTATCCATCCCAAGATCACCGTAAGCAGGGTAATCAGTACAAACACGATGAGTAGTGGACCCCATTCCATCCGGAACGATATTTCAAACACATATCTGCTGAGCAGAAAAGCCGCCAGCACGGAAAGCAGGATCCCTCCTCCTGCGGCGAGACTTCCCAAAAACAAGTATTCCAGGGCGTTGATTTTCAGCAGCACCCTTCTGCCCGCCCCTATCGTGCGAAGCAGAATATTTTCCCGGATTCGTTGAAACTTACTGATCAAAAGTGAGCTTATCAACACCAAAACCCCTGTAAGAATGCTGAACAAGGCCATAAACTGAATAACGAAACTGATTTTTCCTAAAATGTCTTCCAGTGTTTCCACGATCATGCTGAGGTTCACCACCGAAACATTAGGGAACTGGCGCACCATCTTATTTTGTATATCGGCAGATTCCTGGTCATTCTTTGTCCGGGTGATCAACACATGAAACTTAGGGGCATTATCCAATACCTTATCCGGAAAAACAACCAAAAAGTTGGTAGAAACCTTTCTGAAATTCACTTTTCTGAAACTTCCCACGTACGTAGTGAGCGGCCTTCCTTGTACATTAAAGACAACCTCATCCCCTAATTCCACCCGGTTTCTTTCTGCGTATCCTTCTTCCATAGAAACAAAAATACTGTCCCCTTCTGCTTCGAAGGGAATTAAGCTGCCCGCAGTCAATTCTTCGGTGGCAATGAGGGTATCCCGGTAGGTCACTCTGAATTCCCGCCTATACATGGAATTTGACCGCTGTTCTTCGTCTTCGAGTTCCTCGTTATCATTTCTGGTCAAGCCATTCACTTCTGCCAACCCCATGGTAACGATGGGAACGTGCTGCAATATAGGCAATCCGTCCTCTGCCAATACGGTCTTCATGCTGTCTACCTGATCCGATTGGATATCAAAAAACAACATGTTCGGCTGATCTTCTTTGTCAGCGAACCGCACCTCATCCAACAACTGGTTTTGTATAAAAAACAAGGTACCTATCATCGCCGTTCCCAAGCCAATGGTAGCCAACAGGGATACCGTTTGATTATTGGGCCGGTACAAATTGGACAAGGCTTGTCTGGCAGGGTAGTTCAAGCTAATGGGAAGGAATTTTCGAATGGCTTTCATTATCCCCAGGGCCAGCAGCCACAAGGATCCAAAAGCGAATATCACAAAACCGGTAAACCAAAAGGTCTGGTCCCACTCTTCCAACAGGTAAAAGCTAAACCCCAGAATAAACAGGACTATTGCTCCCAAGACCATCCAGCGCAAGGGATCCTTGCCCAAGCCTGCAGAAGGATCGTCCGGCCTGAGGGTCATCATCGGCGATACTTTTCTGATTTTCAGCAAGGGAATCAGGGCAAATAATACGGATATCAATACCCCGGTGAAGGTCCCCATGATCACTGCTCTCCAGGAAATTTGGACAGACACTTCCACGGGAAGGAAATCACTAAATACCATCGGCAAAAGAAATTGTAGGAAAGCCCCGGCAGCCGCACCCAGTAGGGAACCAAATAGTCCCATGATGACGATCTGAACCAGATAGACGGCTACAATTTCTTTTGATCGTACCCCCAGACATCTTAACACCGCCACGGAGGGTAATTTCTCCTTCACAAAAACATTGATGGCACTTCCCACCCCCACACAACCGAGCAGCACAGCAATAAAGGCCACCAAAACCAGGAAGTTAGACAGGTTTTCAAATGACCTTCCTGTGTCTTCCTTTTGCGATTGCACGGTCTCGTGCCTGACCTTGTCTTCGTCCCACTGATCTTTCTTCTCAGCAATCAGGGCCTCCAGGTCAAACTCCTCCGGAAACTGAAAATAGTGAATGTAATTGACCCTACTGCCGTACTGAACCAGGCCTGAAGCTTCCAATTGATCGTTAGGGATGTATACGGCAGGAGCTACCGTGGCGGTAATGCCATTTTGCCCGGGAACTTTTTGCAAGGCCCCGACGATTTCCAAGGTCACATTACCCACCTTGATGCTATCGCCTACCACGGCACCAAACTGAGCCATCAGCGTTTTTTCTACCAAGGCTCTTTTAGCCCCCTTTCTGAATTCCGTCTCTCCGGACACCGGTAGGGTTTCGAAGCTTCCGTAAAAGGGAAAGTCACCCTCCAGCGCCCTTACCTGTGTCAGCCTGCTTTCTCCTACTTTAGGAAAATATACCATGGAGGCAAAATTTACTTCCAGGGCACGGCGATCTGCCTGTGTCTCGATTTCAGGAAACTCGATCGGCTGATTTTTTCTCAAAGAGAGATCCGCTCCCAACAGTTCTTTCGCCTGCTCGTCAATATCATTACTCAGGTTATCTCCAAAAGAGGTGACGGCCACCAGGGCAGCAATTCCGGTAACGATGGCTGAAATAAACAAAATAAGCCTTCCACCCGTCTTTCTGAGGTCTCTTTTCGCCATTAGAAGCGACCAGTTCCAATCAACCATTGATCGCCTCCTGTAATTTTCCTCCCTTAATGTGAATGGATTGGTGTGTGCGGGCCGCTAGTTCCAAATCATGCGTCACCAGAATAAGGGTCGTTCCCTCTTCCTCGTTTAATTGAAAGATAAGATTTTCTACCATTTCTCCTGTTTCAGTATCCAGGTTACCGGTAGGTTCATCCGCAAACAAAATTTTTGGTTCGTTGGCAAAGGCACGGGCTATGGAGACCCGTTGTTGCTCACCACCTGAAAGTTGATTGGGGTAATGTGTCAATCTATCCGCAAGGCCTACCTTTTCCAGGAGTTCCATCGCCTTGTCTTTGGCATCCTTTCTTTTTTTGAGTTCTAATGGCACCATGACGTTTTCCAGCGCGGTCAGGGTTTGCAGCAGCTGAAAATTCTGGAATATAAAGCCCACCAGTTGATTTCTCACGGCTGCTCGCTGGTCCTCTGTCATCTTTTCCAATGCACTGCCATCCAGCATTACGGATCCGGAACTGGCCACGTCCAATCCGGCACAAAGCCCCAAAAGGGTGGTTTTACCGCTACCGGAGGGCCCGACGATCGACAAGGTATCTCCAATGGCTACCTCAAAATTTACCTGATCCAAAACCGTAAGTTCCCGGTTACCACTTCGGTAGGTTTTTGTAAGATTATCAACTTTTAATACATTCATAGACTTCAAATAAAAATACTTATCCTTACCTAACAAAAACAATAGTCAATTAAGTTTATTAATTTTAACGATTGACCATTAAATTTCTGCCAAATTACGCATTCATGAAACTACCCTTTAAATACACCCCCTTTGTTCTGGCGGCGCTTACACTGATCTATTCCTGCAATCAAAAGCCTCAGGAAGATAATCGGGAAAAGGAGGAGGAAGCTATTCCCGAGGAAAAAACGGTCAAAAAAACCATTTTGTTTTTCGGTAACAGTTTGACCGCAGGATACGGAATTGAGGAAGAGGAGGCATTCCCTGCATTGATTCAAGAAAAAGTGGACAGCCTTGACCTCGGTTACGAGGTGATCAACGCCGGGTTAAGCGGAGAAACTACTGCTAGCGGGCTAAGCCGTCTGGACTGGTTTCTGGAAGAAAAACCGGAAATTTTCATCTTGGAACTAGGTGGGAATGATGGGTTAAGGGGTATTTCCCTGGAGGAAACTGAAAAAAACCTTCGAAACATCATTTTGACTGTGCAGGAGAAATTTCCGGATACTAAAATTGTATTGGCAGGAATGCAAATTCCTCCGAATATGGGTCCGGAGTATTCTGAAAATTTCCGAACCATGTACGCTGAAATCGCTGAAAACACTTCGGTTTCACTAATCCCCTTTTTGTTGGAAGGGGTGGCTGGAGATCCGGACCTAAACCTGCCTGACGGCATACACCCTACTGAAGAAGGACATCAAATCGTAGCTGAGAATGTCTGGCCCTACCTCAAACCCCTGGTACTTTGATTTTACTAAGGAATAGTCTACTACCAAATATCCCGGTATTCTTTCTACAGAAGAATTATTCGTTTTTAATTTTAAGAAATTTGTCTTACTTTTTGAAAAATTTTAATCAAAGAGAAATAGAATGAGTATTAACATACAATCTGCCGGAGAGGCTTATGATGTGGTTATTGTGGGATCCGGAGCGGGAGGAGGCATGGCTTCAAAAATTCTGGCAGAAGCGGGATTGAAAGTCGCTGTGGTGGAAGCGGGAGCTGATTTTGACCCGGCCATTGAAGAACACCGAACCCAACTTCGTCCTCCCTGGGAGTCTCCGCGTAGAGGGGCGGGAACCGTACGACCTTTTGGAGACTTTGATGCTGCCATTGGCGGATGGGACATTGAAGGAGAGCCCTATACCCGGGGAGCCGGCAGTGAATTTGATTGGTTCCGTTCCAGAATGCTGGGGGGAAGAACCAATCACTGGGGACGCATATCCTTGCGATTCGGCCCCTTGGACTATAAACGAAAAGACCTGGATGGGTTGGGTGATAACTGGCCCATTGGCTACGAGGATGTGGCTCCCTATTATGATAAGGTGGATCAGCTGATCGGTGTATTTGGTTCCAAAGAGGGGATCCGAAACGAGCCGGATGGTTATTTTCTCCCCCCTCCCAAGCCCCGCTTGCATGAATTGCGCATCAAAAAAGGCGCGGATAAGATTGGAGTACCTGTCATCCCGTCTCGTTTGTCGATTTTGACGCGACCTGTGAATAACGACCGGGGTACTTGCTTTTTCTGTAACCAATGCAACCGCGCCTGTCAGATATATGCGGATTTTTCTGCCGGTACCTGCCTGGTAAAACCGGCCATGAAGAAAGGTCAGGTGGACCTTTTTACCATGGCTATGGTAAGGAAAGTGAACACTAACGAGCAGGGAAAAGCTACGGGTATACGGTATATCAGCAAACTTGACATGAAAGAATACACCCTTAATGCCCGTGTGGTCGTATTGGGTGCCTCTGCCTGTGAATCGGCAAGAATCATGTTAAATTCCAAATCCCAAACCCATCCCAACGGGCTGGGCAATAGTTCCGGACAGGTAGGTCATTACCTGCACGATTCTACCGGGGCTGACCGCATGGGTATCCTTCCGGATATGATGGATCGGGAACGGTACAATGAAGATGGTGTAGGAGGCATGCACGTATACACTCCCTGGTGGCTCAATGAAAAGAACCTGGATTTTGCCAGAGGGTATCACATCGAGTACTGGGGAGGAATGACCATGCCTTCCTATGGTTTTGGTGGTGGCATGGATACCATGCGCCAATATGTCAAGGATGAATTTGGCAAGCCACGACCGAACGGCGGCTATGGAGAGGGACTAAAAAAGGATATCCGACGATTTTACGGCAGCACGGTAGGCATGTCTGGCCGGGGAGAGAGTATCCCCCAGTACCGCAACTACTGTGAAATTGACAATCAGGTAGTGGACAAGTATGGCATCCCTGTTTTGAAATTTCATTACAAATGGACCGATCAGGAACTCAAGCAGGCGCAACACATGCACGAGACCTTTGAGGAGATCCTTACCAGTATGGGGGCCATCATTTTGGGAAGCAAACCGGGGGCTGATCAACAATACGGATTACACAAACCCGGCCGGATCATTCATGAAGTGGGAACTACCCGCATGGGAGACAATCCCGAAACTTCCGTACTCAACAAGTTTTCTCAAGCCCATGACTGCGAGAACCTATTTGTAGTGGACGGTGGTCCGTTTGTATCCCAGGCCGATAAAAACCCAACCTGGACCATATTGGCCCTGTCCTGGAGGACTTCTGAATACATTATCGATCAATTATCAAAGAAAAATATTTAAGCCATGAACAGACGAGAAAATCTCAAGCTTTTATTTACAGGATCCCTGGCTTCGGGCTTCCTTTTTACCGGCTGTGGTCCGGAGGCTCCTGAAACAACCGAAATACCCCACAATCCCACGATCGGGGAGTTTGGGAGTTATGGCAGAACACCGGAAGAAATCATTTACAATGAAAAACTCAAGTCGTCCACTTTTTTTACCGATGAGGAACGACAGAAATTAGACATCCTGGTCGATATCATCATTCCTGCTGATGCTACCTCAGGAAGTGCCACCGATGCGGGCGTTCCCGATTTCATCGAATTTATGATGAAAGACATCCCCACGTACCAGACACCCATGCGTGGCGGGCTCTTGTGGTTGGATCACAAGTCAGACGAACTATTTGCTGCCAAATTTCTGGATCTCAATGAAACGCAGCGAATCCAGCTCATTGACGAGATTGCCTATCCCGACAAGGCGAAACCTGAAAATGAAGGCGGTGTCCGCTTCTTTAATATGCTGAGAAACCTGACGGCTACCGGCTTTTTCACTAGTGAGGAAGGGTTTAAAGATCTGGGATATGTAGGTAACCGGCCCAATGCCTGGGACGGCGTGCCTGAAGAGGTCCTGGCCAAACATGGACTACAGAACGATCCGAAATACAAAGACGTGTACCTGGATGTTTCTACCCGGGGCACCATCGCCCAGTGGGATGATGAAGGCAACCTTATAGGATAAATATCCTTTGAGCCCTCCATGACCCAGTCCGGAAATGGGCTATTACCTTACCTGTTTCCGGACTAATCACCTTAACCCAACATGCCATGAAGTTTTTTCCAATTTGCTTACTAATCCAGACCGTACTGGTTTTTTCCTCGTTGAAAGCACAGGAGTTGCCTTTATTTAACGGTAAGGACCTAAAGGGCTGGCATGCAGACGTGCCTGAAAAGGACGACAATCCCGATGCCGGACCGTCCTTTATCGTCCGGGATGGAATGTTGGTAAGTTTGGGAAGGCCGCTGGGTCACCTGATTACCGATAAGGTGCACCAAAACTACCGGATCACGACCGAATATCGGTTTCCCGGAGAGACCGGCAATTGCGGCATATTGGTTCATGCTTCTACTCCTCGCGCCCTATACGACATGTTCCCCAAGTCCATAGAAGTGCAGATGATGCATGAAAACGCAGGAGATTTTTGGTGTATCGTCGAGGATATTAAAGTAGACAATATGGTGGAAAGAAGAGGTCCAAAAGAAGACTGGGGAATAACAGAGGGAGAAAACAGGCGTATACTCAACCTAACCGATGGCTCAGAGAACCCTCCCGGCGAATGGAACCGAATGATTATCGAATGTTTTGAAGACAAAATAAAAGTCTGGGTAAACGGAGACCTGGTCAATGAAGGCTATCAGTCCACTGCTTCCAAGGGCCAAATTGCGGTACAGGCCGAAGGTGCGGAGGTGGAGTTCAGGGAGTTGCGCCTGGAGCAAATCAGTGGCCTATCTGAAAATCCGGAATGATTATCCGTAAAAATCCGAAAGCCGTGCAAGGCCCTTTCTGTCCAGCAAAAGTATCTTTTTACCTTGGAGGTCAATCAACTTGTCCTTCTTGAATTCAGAAAGCAGCCTGATGACTGTTTCCGTTGCCGTGCCCACAATACCGGCTATTTCCTCTCGGGTAAGGGCTATATCCAATCGCTGCTTGTCACCCCCGTCAACGCCATAGCCATCTCCCAACTTAAGTAACGCCAGGGCCAGTCGTTCGCGAATTGATTTCTGGGTGGCATCCGTGAGCTTGTTTTCCATCACCCCCATATCCTGGCAAAGGGCCTGCGTGAGTCTGCGGTGAAAGTTATTATCCTCGGCCAACACTTTTAAAAAAACCTCTTTGGGCACAAAGCAAATGCTGGCATCTTCCACGATCGTCGCAGAGGTGGAGTAAGCTACTTCACCGATTAAAGAGGTATAGCCTACAAAGTCTCCCCTTTTAGCCAAGCGAATGATTTGCTCCTTTCCGTTTGAAGCGGTCTTAAAAATCTTCACCACGCCACTGTTTACACAAAACACGCCCAAAGGTTTGGTGTTTTCGTAATAAAGTATTTGTCCTTTTTTGTGAGAGATGAAATTTTTACTGTCCGAAATGGTACAAAGGTGCTCCTCCGCCAAGTCCGAAAACATCGAAAATTTTCTACTCAAACACAATTCACAAGGCGTACTTTTTACCGGGTTGCTCATAGCAGGGTCTTAAAACTTTATGTAATTTATAGGCTCAATTTACTAAAATACATGACTAAAGTCACTAACTTTTTCATTTAAGGTTAAATCGTACAAATTTAACCCATAAATTCCGGAAAAAAATTGATTTGCGCATAATTACCCGAAGGGATATCCCGCTGCATGCAGATATGGGTAATCCCATTGCTTATCCCCAGATAGGCGGCTTGTATTTTTTGATTGTAAACACTGACCTGTTCGACCGTCCGTTGGGTCAACCTCACCTCAGGAGCCTTACATTCAATCAGGAAGAAAGGCTGGCCTAGCCGGTCTCTTACCAGAATATCATACCGTTTGTTCAGGGAATTGTAGGTAAGGCCTCGTTCCAGAGAAATTAAACTCTTGGGGTATTTAAGGTAGTTTGTTAAATAATGCACGAGGTGTACCCGAACCCATTCTTCGGGAGTCAGCAAAAGAAACTTTTTTCGCAGCGGGTCAAAGATAAAGCACCTCCCATTCGCTTCCTGCCGAATCCGGAAATCAAACGAAGGAAGATTGAGCTTTTCCTTAGCTAGCTGCTGCACCTTTTCATCCATCATGCAAATTTGCGTGAAATTAACCATCTCTAAAAGCCTTCAGAGGAATAAGCGTCAAAAACTAAGATAGGGAGCAATTCGGTCCACCCACTCCTTGGTGAAAATTTTAATTCCGAGTAGGTCATTGGCCACATCATACCTTCCATGTTGGTTTCGGTAGGCAATGATCACCTTTGCCTCACCGGTACCTATGTAGGGATGACTGACCAGATCCTTAAAGGTAGCTTCGTTGATTTTGATCCTGCGATTGATTTGGGCCTGAAATGGAAACAATTCATAGATTTTTGCGGCCAACTCCCCATCGATTCCATACACCTCCAGCAATTGCTCCGCGGAATGAAATCCTCCCAACTTGTCCCGGAACGATTCTATTCTGGCGGACAATACCGGTCCTACACCCGATACCATTTGAAGTTCCACTGCCGTCGCTTCCGGAAAGGGCAGGGAATTTAGTTGGGGGGCCTCAGGCCGACTTAGGAGCTGCGTTTTTTGCCGGTTATCGGTTTTTTTATTTTCTTCTTGCGGCCAAACTGCAATGGATGCCGTATCGGACGTTCGGGTGGCCGCGTTATAAAACTCCGGATTACTTTTTACCTTTTCGAGATAAGCAAGGTAATCTTCTTCATTATAGGATCGAAAATAACCTGATATCCAATGAGGAATCGCATACAGGATGGCTAGCATGGGTATTACAAAAACAAATCCCCGGGACTCTTTTCGCGTGAAGCCGAGGTAAGTTTTCAGGAAGTAAAACAATTTATCCATCATTGTTTTAATCTATTGACTTCATAAATTAATAATATTGGAATTATATTCCAAAAATTCGCATTATTGCAAAGGGATAGGAATTGGTAATTCTTATTTAGAAGAATTATAAATTAATTTCCACTATCTGAATTAATTCCTTTCGTCCATTTTCTGTAATAAATTTGCAGCTGAAAGTAATGTAACATGCAGTCAAAGTTTAAAGCTTTAAGTCTCTCCTATAAAAAAGCCCCTGTTGAAATCAGGGAGCTGGTTTCGTTGGATGAGGGTGCAGTTCATTCACTTTTGGGTAAACTAAAGGATTTTTTTAGCCTTACCGACACCCTGATCCTCTCCACCTGTAATCGGACAGAAATCTATTACAGCCATGAATTGGACCTTTCCACGGAAATCATCAAACTGGTTGGTTTGGAGAAAGGACTGGTGGACACCATCTCTTATTTGGAGTACTTCGATTTGTTTCCTAACGATAAGGCAGCGATCGAACACCTTTTCCGAGTAGCCATGGGTCTGGAGGCCCAGGTTATTGGAGACATGCAGATTTCCAACCAGGTGAAAAGGGCCTACCAGGCCTCCGCTGACATGGAAATGGCAGGCCCCTTTCTGCACCGACTTATGCACACCATCTTTTTTACCAATAAAAAAGTCGTTCAGGAGACGGCTTTCAGGGATGGAGCTGCCTCCGTTTCTTATGCTGCGGTAGAATTAATAGAGGAGCTTACGTCCAACACGCATCAGCCCAGGGTATTGCTGATAGGCCTGGGAGAAATTGGAGAAGATGTGGCCAAAAATCTCGCCTACCTACCGGATGCCCGGGTCAAAATTTCGAACAGAACCTACTCCAAGGCCGTAACGCTGGCCACTGAATACGGTTTTGAGGCCATCCCGTTTGAGGACTGTTTTGAGGCCATGAAGGAGGCAGACGTGATCATTTCCTCTATTATGAAGTCAGAGCCTTTTATTACGAAGGGTCTGGTAAGTAGTTTTGACATCAAAAGTTATAAGCTGTTCGTAGACCTGTCTGTTCCCCGAAGTATCGATACGGCCGTGGAAGATATTGCCGGAGTGCTCCTATACAATGTCGATAACATCCGAAGTAAAGCCAGTGAAACGTTAAGCAAACGAACAGCTGCCATTCCTCAGGTCGAGGAAATCATACAGGAAAATATCAATGAGTTTTACGATTGGAAAAAGGAGATGATGGTATCCCCTACCATCAATAAACTGAAAAACAGTCTGGAACAGATTCGAAAGGAGGAATTGGAGCGCTACTTAAAGAATGCGGATGATAACCAGATTGAGATCATCGAAAAAATTACCAAGAGTATGATGCAAAAAATCCTCAAAGTACCGGTGGTGCAGTTGCGGGCGGCCTGCAAGCGAGACCAGGCCGAAGAAATGATTGGCATCCTCAATGACTTGTTTGACCTGGAAAAACAGGAGGAAAAAAAGCAACATTGACCTTCCATCCATCCCCATTTTTTGGGCTTTCTTCCTTGCCAGATACCTAAAAGAATTGCTGCTTCTTTTTTTATTGCGATTACCCGATAAATTTTTACTTTCACTTTTAAAGTAGTCATTATGCGAAAAATTTACCGTTTATCATTTTTTCTTCCTTTCTACCTGATGCTTCTTTCGGGTACCGATGGATTTTGTCAGACCTGGGAAGTCTTTGACAGGAATTTTAATTTGGAAAAGAAAATTTCCGCCGGTAACATCTACCTTTTGGGAAACTCCCTGAGGATAAACGTGTGGAAAAACGACCTTTCCTTTTTAGACCCGGAGTACCGCCCCTTTATCTCGGTGGACAGTGCCAGCCTGTATCAATACCTGGAACCCTGGATTATTATTGAAAACAATGGGCAATACGGTGCCTTCCATGAGTACGGGGAACAGGTTCTTACCCCTGTCTATGATGAAATAAGCACCTTTTATACACACCTTTTAGCAAAAAAAGGCCAGGAATACTTTATTTACGACAGAGGCAAGAGAACGACTACCTCCATCGGGACGTTTGCGCATGCTCGGTTGGCAAAAAACGGGCAGGTAATCGCCCGATTAGCTGATGGCTCGTACGCATTGCCCCTTTCACCTCACCCAGATACTCGTTTTCAATCCCTGGCTGATCCTGGACCGGATGCGATCATTTCTCAGGAATCCACTGGTTTTGGGCTGATCAACCGGGAAGGGGAGTACATTCTGGATCCTATAATCGATGAAATCGACCATTTGGAAGGCAATTACTATTTTGGCAAAAACGAAAAAGAGTACCTGTTGATTAATGCCCTTTCCACTGATGCAGATATTCGCTATAACAGCTTTCACCGGATTAGCATTGAAGAAGGGGTCATGGTGGAATATATTCATGGGAAACTCCGGCGAATTATGAAGAATGACGGCATTCTTCTGGATATTTTAGGAATGGACTCGGTCAGAAAAATCAACGATCACTACAATGTCCATTTCAAGGATGCCACTACTGGATTGCTGAGTTCACAGGGAAAATGGGAAGTCCGTCCGACGGAGGCTGCCAGCTTGCTATTGCCGGGAAATGAGGGGCTTTATGGCGCGAAGATGGGAGAACGATTTGGCTATGTAGACGCTGCAGGCAACAGGGTCATCGATTCGAAATACGATCAGGTAGAACCCTTCTCAGAAGGACTGGCTGCTGTAAAATCAGGTTCAAAATGGGGGTACATCAATTCCAGCAACGAATGGAGCACTCCTCAGGTCTATGAGCGGGCAGGCCGCTTTACCAGCCATGGCGTAGCCATTGTAAAGGAGGATTCCAGCACCCATCTGATTGATCCCAGCGGCAACAAGCTGCTTCCCGTATCCGCAGATCGCATCAGCCGTACCCAAGATGGGTACTACTTATTGGAAAAAGAGGGCCTGCTAGGCATTGCCAAACCAGGCGGGCAGCTTATCAGCCTTCCACAGTTTGAAGAAATACGACGGGAGGGAATGGATCGGATATTGATTCGTAAAGGCACCAACTATGGTGTGATGCGGGAAAATGGTGATTATGTATTACCCCTGTATTACAGCCGAATTCTCTTTGATGAGGAGAATGATACCATCCTTGCGGAAAGCATGCAGATCGAAATAGAACCTGCAGAAAAGCTAGAAGGTAGAAAGGCAAGGAAGAAGAAAAATAAAGGGGCTTGACGCCCCTTTATTTGTTTTATTTGTTTTTATCATTCCCTTTTGACCGGTCTCCAGATTTATTCTCATCCGAATTAGCAATTGAATCCCGCATGCTGGTGTCAGATTTTACGTTTTCCATTTTGTAATAATCCATTATCCCCAGATTTCCAGACCGGAAGGCTTCTGAAATGGCTTTGGGTATTTCGGCCTCGGCCTCGGTAACCTTGGCTTTCATTTCCACGTTCCTGGCTTTCATCTCTTGCTCCAGTGCTACCGCCATGGCCCTTCTTTCTTCAGCTCTTGCTTCGGCCACTTTCAGATCGGCAGTGGCCTGGTCAATTTGCAGTTTCGCGCCGATATTCGATCCCACATCGATGTCAGCAATATCGATGGATAGGATTTCAAATGCCGTACCGGCATCCAATCCCCTTTCCAACACCAATTTGGATATTTTGTCCGGATTCTCCAGCACACTTTTGTGATTTTTGGCGGAACCAATAGATGTCACAATCCCTTCGCCAACCCTTGCCAGGATGGTTTCTTCGCCAGCCCCACCAACGAGTTGCGCAATATTGGCCCGAACCGTCACCCGGGCTTTAGCGATTAATTGAATCCCGTCAGCCGCCACTGCCGCTACATTGGGCGTATTAATGACCTTCGGATTTACCGATATCTGCACCGCCTCAAATACATCTCTACCAGCCAAATCGATGGCCGTGGCTTGCTTAAACGACAGGGAAATATTGGCCTTGTCCGCAGAGATCAAGGCACGTATCACATTCGGAACGTTACCTCCCGCCAGGAAATGGGTTTCCAAATCATTGGTGGTCAGATTTAACCCTGCTTTGGTCGCTGTGATCAGTGAATTGACGATTACCCCCGGAGGCACCTTCCGGATTCGCATCCCTACTAACTCTAGAAGCCCTACCTTCACATTGGAAAAGATGGCTGTTATCCAGAGATTGACTGGGACGAAATAAAGAAAAACGAAAAGGAGGATCAGCCCGGCAAATGCTGCTACCAATATGAATGCCGAATTAGAAATTTCCATGATTTACGGTTTAATGATAATTTTATTGTCTGCTATTTTTTGTATCGTTACGCTTTTTCCGGCAGGTATAAACCCTCCCTCGGACTTGGCTTCATACATTTTATTTCCTATTTCCACCTTTCCATAAGGTTTGCAATCGGAAATCGTCTTACCTGTTTGCCCGACTTCAAGGCCTGCCAATCGGTCATCGTAGGTTCGGTTTACCAGCGTATCTTTCAGCGCAAACCGATTCCAGACACCGGATTTTAATCCATATACCAAAAAACCCAGATTTACCAGAATGCTTAGACCAAGGACTGCATAAGCCACCGGGGCAGGGAAATGAAGAAAGCCATAAAAGACTCCCATTCCGGTAAACACCAAGCCCAATGCTCCCACCAAAGTGGTTCCGGGTACAAACACCACCTCCATGAGCACCAAAAGGGCACCAAATAAGATCAAACTCAATACGATTAACCAATCCATGAGGCGGTATTTTATTTTTCTCCCCGCTAAATCAGGGTTTTTGTAAATTTACAAGATTTCGAAGCAATTGAAAGCCAGAATCGTAATTCATCCGCTAATTCCTTAGAACAATCGCCTTCTGGAACAAAAACCCTAAAATGAAGCAAGCCAAAACGCCTCAATAAGCACGGGCAAATAGCACCCTTCCCTCGGAGGGATTTCCAGAAAAGATGCATTTTCCCTGCTCCGGAACCTGATCCAATGGAATACAGCGGATCGTCGCTTTGGTTTGCTCTTTTATCCGTTCTTCGGTTTCTGCCGTACCGTCCCAGTGAGCCGATACGAACCCTCCTTTGCTTTCCAATACATTAATAAATTCTTCCCAGGTGTCTGCTTTAGTAGTCTTTTCCAGCGTAAACGTATGCGCTTTGCGATAGATGTTTTCTTGAATATCAGCCAGGGTTTCTCTAATTAATGTAGGCAGGTTTTCCTGCTC
Organism: Cyclobacterium salsum; assembly: GCF_010119245.1. Taxonomy (GTDB): domain Bacteria; phylum Bacteroidota; class Bacteroidia; order Cytophagales; family Cyclobacteriaceae; genus Cyclobacterium; species Cyclobacterium salsum. The sequence continues at coordinate 288,654 of NZ_WNKG01000005.1, read as the reverse complement.
CAGGTTTACCACGGATTTGGTTAAGGTATCGCGACGGGCCATCTCTACGGTTTGGTTTTCCAAATCCCTGGGGCCGATCCCCAGTCTTAATGGAACTCCTTTAAGTTCATATTCAGCAAATTTCCATCCCGGTTTGTGAGTGTCCCGATCGTCAAACTTTACCGAAATACCCAGTTCCTCCAGGGATTCCATGATTTCCCCAGCTTTCACCCGGATGGCTTCCAGTTCTTCCTCGCGTTTAAATATGGGAACGATTACGACCTGAATGGGCGCCAACTTTGGCGGCAGCACCAGGCCCTGGTCGTCGGAATGGGCCATGATCAAGGCTCCCATAAGCCGGGTGCTCACGCCCCAGGAAGTGCCCCAAACGTGCTCCAACCCTCCTTCCCGGGTAGCAAATTTCACATCAAAAGCCTTGGCAAAGTTTTGCCCCAGGAAGTGGGATGTTCCGGCCTGCAGGGCTTTGCCATCTTGCATCATGCCTTCAATGCAATAAGTAGCCTCGGCTCCGGCAAACTTTTCGCTTTCGGATTTAATACCTTTGATTACCGGTAGCGCCATGAAATTTTCGGCGAATTCAGCATATACGTTCAGCATTCGTAAAGTTTCCTCCTCTGCTTCCTTTTTAGTCTCGTGGGCGGTGTGGCCTTCCTGCCAAAGAAATTCGGAGGTTCTCAGAAATAACCGGGTTCTCATTTCCCAGCGGACCACATTAGCCCATTGGTTGATTAGCAAGGGCAGATCCCGGTAAGACTGGACCCAGTTTTTATAGGTGCTCCAGATCACGGTTTCAGAGGTGGGCCGAACGATAAGTTCTTCCTCCAACGCTGCTTCCGGGTCCACGATTACTCCTTTGCCTGAGGGGTCTGCCTTTAGGCGGTAATGGGTGACTACGGCACATTCCTTCGCAAAGCCTTCTACATGGCTGGCTTCTTTGGATAAATAGGATTTGGGAATAAATAAGGGGAAATAGGCATTTGAATGCCCTGTCTTTTTAAACATCCGGTCCAGTTCGGCCTGCATTTTTTCCCAAATGCTAAAACCGTAGGGTTTGATCACCATGCAGCCCCGTACTGCACTGTTTTCAGCAAGATCCGCTCTTTTCACCAATTCATTGTACCAGAGGGAATAATCCTCACTTCGTTTTGGTAATCCTTTGCTCATCAGTATTTCTTTGTTGTAATAAAAAAACTCTTTATATTCGATTCTTGATCTCAGGCAAATATAATTTAAAAAATGATAACCCTCCTGCTATATTAGCGTATATAGTATATGAGAAATAAACTGAAAACCCATGATTAATTTCAATCCAATTCGGACCCTAGGTGCATTATCAATTCTTGGCCTCGCTGCATGCAGTACTAGCTACAATGCCAGCAATGGCGGACAAGAAATGGATAATTTGTATTTTATGGCATCAGATGCCCGAATCGCTACTGAATTTGCCGTAAAAAACAACAACCCGGAAAATTTCGAGGAAATAGAGGAAATACGTTCTTTCGACGGAGAAACAGATAATTTCTCTGCCAAAAACGTCAATCCGGAATACATCGCCAAATACCAGCGATCCACCTCCCCTGCCGAAGAAGGCACGGTCTATTTTGACGATTCCCAGTCAGATGGTGAGCAGGCACAAGGTCAGCCAAATATAAATGCCTACGACAACTACCGGGGATCCGGTGGAAACAACCCAGGTATAACCAATAACTACTTCATGAATCCCATGATGGGTATGGGCATGAACCCCATGATGGGAATGGGCGGCATGTTTAACCCTTACTTTGGCTCCGGCTTCGGAGGAATGGGCATGGGCATGTATGACCCTTTCTGGGGCTCCGGCTTTGGTTTCAGGCCCGGATTCAACCTGAGCATAGGCATGGGTATGGGAATGGGCTGGGGAAGCCCGTTCATGAGACCTGGCTTTGGATTCTATGATCCTTTTTGGGGCTCAGGCTTTGGCTTTAGGCCAGGATTTGGAGGTCTCTATGGTGGAGGCATGTGGGGTAGAAATATTTATTCGCCTGTCATCGTTCTTCCCGGAGGTAATGAAGGTAATAGAAGACAGGTGGTTCAAGGTGCCAGACCTGGCAGGGCTTCTTCCCTGGCAAATTCTGCCAGCAGATCTACCAGAAGTGCTGCCCAACCTAGCTCATCCAGAGCTTCTGCAAGAAGAGAGGCTATGAGCAGTAGTGCGGTAAGTAGAAATCGATCCGCAGGTACTACTAATTCCTTCTCTAGATCTCAAAATGATTATTACAATTCGGTGTCTGCTGCGCCATCCAGAAGAAATATTAATTCGCCTGCCATGAATCGGGCTGGAAATACTTCTACCCGCAGCAGCTACAATACACCTAGTCGGAGCAATACGTACAACAGAACGCAAGCGCCTTCGAATTCCAATTCAAGGAGCTACAATTCCCGAAGCAATACGCGTTCAACCTATTCAACTCCAAGATCTAATAGCAGAAGTTCATCTCCTTCCTACAACAGGAGCCAAACTAACAGAACGACGACACCAAGTTATCAACGACGTTCCACCTCCCCCAGCAGAAATTCTTATTCTGCGCCATCGAGGTCGTCTTCATCTTACAGTACTCCTAGCAGGAGTAGTTCTGGTGGTGGAGCTTCCCGAGGAGGTAGCGTAGGAGGCAGTAGAAGAGGGAATTAATTCCCTCTTTTTTTCTCCTTTTGATCTTTTCCTATTTTTTTACTTTCTCGATATGCCTTTCGGATCCCATTTCAGTTAGAATCGTTTTACCTTAACTATCAATCTTTGCGCAGTATTTTTACATTAACTTAATTTCCTGATATCCGTTTCGGATAATAAGTCTTTCTTATTTCGTTCACCCGGTAAGCTGGCAGGAAAATAATCGATCGACGTAATTTGTTAGCTTCAGTAAAACCCAATTCAGTTGATATGAAAGGATTAAAATTGATTTTAGCCTCTTTGGCCATACTTGCCTTTAACGCACCTATTTTAAAGGCTCAAAGTGGGTATGTAGAAGATGCGCTTCGATTTAGCCAATACGGTGCAACCGGCTCTGCCCGGATAAATGCCATCGGTGGAACCCAAAATTCGTTGGGAGGCGATATTAGTAATGTGCATGGAAACCCGGCAGGTTTGGGGTTTTTCCAAAATTCAGAATTTAGTTTTACAGCAGCCTACGGAGATTGGAATTCAGAAACACTGCTGCTGAACCAATCCCGGGGACTCAATGCCACTAATTTTTCCATTCCCAACATAGGTGCGGTTATCAGCAGAACCAAAGGCCCCCTCGAAATTGGTGACTGGAGAGGAGGCTCATTCGGTATCAGCCTCAACAGGCATTCTACCTTCAATCAAAGCTTCGGTTATTTTTCCGATCAATTGGATCAGGGATCCATTTTGGATTATTATACAAACCTGTACAACGATCAGGGGGTCCCAAGTGGAACAGACGGGCTGTTCTTTGAGGCTTTCTTAATCAACCCGGCAAATGGCGGCTATGATTTTGTCCCCAATGCCACGAATGCGCTGGAAAAATCCGAAACCGTGGAAAATGAAGGCAACCTGACGCAGGTTAGTTTCTCTTACGGTGGCAATTATAAAAACAAATTCTTTATCGGTGGATCATTGGGGATCAATACCATTTCATTTCGTTCAACCAGAACCTATGACGAAGAGTTTCTAGACGATGCGAATCAGACCACGCTATTCAGTTCCTTGCAAGAAAACCTATTCCTTGACGGGTCAGGCATCAACCTGGGACTTGGTGTCATCTACAAACCGATAGACCGGTTAAACCTGGGGTTAAATTTTAAATCCCCTACCTGGAATCGCTTGAATGAAGAATATGATGCCGATATTTTTGCGGATTTTTTCCCTCCCTATGAAGACCCTGAATTTGGAACCATCGCCGAGTCAGATGCTGAAACCGATATTTTCATCAGCAGCTATAACCTGAGAACCCCTATGACACTAGGGGCTGGTATGACTTACTTTTTTGGAAAAAGTGGATTCATATCAGGAGATGTCAATTACCTGGACTACAGCACGGCGAATCTCCGTTCTAACGTATTCAATACCGAACAAGACAACACCGAAATCAGCCGGCTGTACGGACAAACTATTAATTACAGTGTTGGCGGAGAATATCGGATTCAAAAACTAAGAATAAGGGCTGGCTATGCCTTTTATGGAGATCCATTCGGCGAGTCAGGTAATTTGGACCGCAGCACTACCCAACTATCCGGAGGAATAGGATTAAAATTACCAGCCTTTAGCATCGATTTTGGGCTGGTTAATCGCCGGTTTAACAGTTATTACACCTCCTACCCAGATGCAGATCTGGCCACTACAGATAATAATCAAATCAGCGGATCGCTGACCCTAGGGTTTAATTTTTAACAAAGGCATCCAGGATGATATCAATAACTCAGGGGAAATATCTTCTCCCCTGAGTTTTATTTTTGCCTTTTCGTAAAATGAACAGCGCTCCACATACATGTTTTTCAACTTCAGGATGATTTCGGACGTATCCATTCCTGAGAACAAAGGCCTTAATTCCACCTGTGTTTGAGTAAGTCGTTCCAGAATATGATTGAGTGGGACATCTAAAAATACCGAAACTGCACTGCCATTGATCAACTCCATATTTTCGTTGTAACAAGGCGCTCCACCACCGGTAGCCAGAACAAAAGCCTCTTCCCTCTGAAGGAGCCCGGACAAGACCGCTGTCTCCAGTTTCCTGAAGTAGCCTTCACCCTTTTCCGGAAACAGGGAGGCGATTTTCTTTCCCTCTTTTTCCTCTATAAGATCATCTAAGTCATAAAATGGAAAATTAAGCCGCTTCGCCAATTCTTTGCCCAAGGTGGATTTCCCACTGCCGGGCATGCCAACCAAGACTATTTTTTTGGGATCTATCATGGTGAAAACAAGTTTTTGGCCGCTTCCGGAGCAGGGGTATTTCGAAAGTGGTATTTGCCCAGCACCGTTCCATCTTCCAGGAACACCAGCCCGGGATTGGAGCGGATGATGGTTTTCACCACCGTGGCATCAGCCATGTAGTACCCCAGCTTCAGGCCATTTTCCGCTAAAAAAGTTTCCATTTCCGCCTCTGATGAGGCAGCCACTAATACCATACGCACATCCGTACCCTGAAATGCATTGATCAGGGCACTGATCTGCTCCATATGGTTGATGGAAAGATCCATTTTGGATATCTGGTGAGAAAGAAGTAACACTTTTTTCCCACTGAGGATTTCTTCCGTATGGTCTCCCTGATCGTTCCAGATGGCGAAATCGGAGATCTTCGGTAGTGCCTCGGGGTTTTTTAGTTGCATTTCCACAAACTCATAGCTTTCATCCGAGGGGTACTGGTCGAAGGTCATCGTTTCACCGTCCTTTTGCATGACATACCGGTACTCCAGGTTTGCCGAGGGCTGCATGGCATTGGAAATATTAACCCCTTCCTTGAATGCCCTGAAATCAATAAAGGGAAGGTTTCGAATGGCGAAAATGGCGAGCAACAAAGAAATAATCAAGGAACCAACGGTCATCCACTTACCAGCGGTACTGCTTCCCTCCGGAAGGTGTTTTCTAAAAATAGCCATGAATAAGATCAGGCCTAAGAGAACCAGATCTTTATAAAAAGACTCCCAGGGGGTCAATTTGATGGCGTCTCCAAAACAACCGCAATCCGTCACCTTATCGAAATAGGCGGAATAAAACGTAAGAAATGTAAAAAACAGAATCATGGCCAATAGCAGGTAGACACCCGTTTTTATCTTCCAGCCCGTCAACACCATGATACCAAGGGCTACCTCCAGTACGACCAGGATTACGGCTACCAGCAAGGAGATGGATTTGAGTGGCTCGAAGAGGGGGGAAATATCGGTGGCAAACACATCAAAATATTCCTGCATTTTAATAGAGGTGCCCACGGGGTCATTCACCTTTATCAAGCCGGAAAATACGAACAGCCCTCCCACCAATAGGCGGGCGACATATAACAAGGTCTTAACGATCATCTTGATTTAATTTTATCATACAAAATACGGCATAATTGAGCATGTCCTGATAATTAGCGGCCACTCCTTCGGAAACCAGTGTTTTACCCTGATGATCTTCAATTTGCTTGACGCGCAACAATTTCATTAAAATGATGTCGGTGATCGATGATACCCGCATGCCTCTCCATGCTTCACCATAGTCATGGTTTTTGTTGGCCAGTAGCTCACGGGTAGCTCCCACCCACTTGTCATAAAGTGGTTCCAATTCCTGAAAATCAATTTCCATGCGATTATCTTCCCGCAAGTCCAGCTGCATTAAAGCAATGAGGCAATAGTTAATTATCCCCATAAATTCATCTTTGATGGGATCGGTCACTTTTTGCTTGCCTTTTTCCTGGATGGAACGAATGCGTTGCGCTTTGATGAAAAGCTGGTCTGTCAGGGAAGGAAGCCTTAAGATTCTCCAGGCAGTACCATAATCCTGCGTCTTCTTCTTAAAAAGTTCTTTACAAAGGCCAATAACTTCATTATATTCGCTTGCGGTTTGCGTTTCCAAAGCAATGGTGTTTTTATGTTAGAAAATCTGCATTCGGATAGTAAGGCCGAAGATACTTTATTTCCTCCAAAAATAACACTACAGATTAAAGGAAACCTCTTCGCTTTGGACAGCCCCTGGATTATGGGAGTCATTAATAGCACACCGGACTCGTTCTTCCCAGGCAGCAGGACGGCGACCATTCAAAAGGAAGTATTGGACAAAGCCGAATCCATGATCAGTCATGGGGCCCGAATTTTAGACATCGGAGGATACAGCACTCGTCCTGGAGCAGCCTTTGTGCCTGAAGAAACCGAACTAAAAAGGGTCATTTCCGTTATCACTGATATAAAGGAAAGGTTCCCCGAAGTACTCCTGTCCATAGATACGTTTCGAAGCGGGATAGCCAAAGAAGCGGTTGCAGCTGGTGCTGATTTGGTAAATGATATCTCGGGAGGTAACATGGACGTGGACATGCACGAAACGGTCGGTAGACTGGGCGTACCTTATATATGCATGCATATGAGAGGGACACCACAAACCATGCAGGCGCAAACCGACTACGATCATCTCGAAAAAGAAATGTTGTATTTTTTTTCCGAAAAAATAAGAAGTTGTTATGAAGCTGGCATAAAAGATGTTATTGTAGATATTGGACTGGGTTTTTCGAAAACGTTGAAGCAGAATTACCGATTGATCCGTCAGTTATCCCATTTCAAAATCTTACAAACGCCGCTGCTGGTTGGATTATCTCGTAAATCAATGATTTACAAACTATTAAACCTTAGCCCCGAAGAAGCGCTGAATGGCAGCACAGCACTTCACATGGCTGCCCTGATAAATGGGGCCAACATTCTCCGGGTACATGATGTAAAAGAAGCAAATGAAACGATAAAATTATATAAACAACTCTATACTTGAATTTACTATTTAAAATAGGCTTCCTGGATGTTTCCCTGGTCAACTTAATCGACATTACCCTGGTAAGTGTTCTCATCTATCAGGTCTATAAGTTGATGCGGGGAAGTGTGGCCATTAAAATCTTTTTAGGATTTTTATCCATCTATTTGATTTATCTGGTGGTAAGTGCGGCTCAGATGGAGCTTCTGACCATCATTTTAGGCCAGTTTATGGGTGTGGGTGTGCTGGCTGCCATTATCCTTTTCCAGCAGGAAATCCGTAAGTTCCTATTAATCGTCGGCAAGTCTTCGATTTTTTCAAATGAAAACCTTTGGCAGGAATTGCTGTTTTGGAGAAAAAGGGAAAGCCTTGCCTTTAACGTGACACCTATTATTGAGGCCTCCAAAACGCTATCTGGAAGTAGCACGGGTGCCCTGATTGTGCTATCCAGAAATTCAGAATTAAAATTCTATGCTGAAAGTGGGGATCTGATTGATGCCGTGGTTTCCAAGCGTTTGCTGGTATCCATTTTCAACAAATACTCTCCTTTGCACGACGGGGGGGTCATTATTTTTAGTGGCAGGGTCAAGGCGGCCCGTTGCATTCTTCCCGTCACAGAGCGAGAGGTTCCGGCCCAGTTTGGACTCCGCCACCGCGCTGCCATTGGCATGTCCGAAGCCACCGATGCCCTGATACTGATAGTCTCCGAAGAAACCGGGCAGGTATCGCTGGCAAAAAATGGGAAAATATTACACAACTTGTCCTTTCAGGAGGTGCGGGAAATCATCAATAACTACCTTACCGGGGAAGAGATTGACGAAAAGTTTGAACCCATCAGCCAGACGGATAAGCCCCGGGATTTTAAAAAACCTACTGAAGTTTAGGGCTTAACTTTTCCAAAGTTTTGAACTTTGGAAAAGCTTAAAATTAAAAGCGAATTGGAAATCCGTGGCCATATGTGGTGAACCAATATTAGGCACCACAGATTACTCAGATTCTCACAGATTGAATGGGTGCCAAGCCCCAAATACCTTTACGAATCGGTAATGATCAACTATGAATCACAAAAGGAGTAACAAAGGTTTCTGTTAGGGTAGTAACAGCGCCACAAAAAAAATCTGTGCGAATCCGTGGCCATCTGTGGTGAACCAATGATAACATCCATTAGCCAATTACACCCAGTTCCTTTCCCACTTCGGTAAAGGCGTCGATGGCTTTTTCCAGGTGTTCTTTTTCGTGTGCCGCCGACAATTGCACGCGGATACGCGCCTCTCCTTTGGGCACTACGGGGTAGTAAAAGCCAATCACATATATGCCCTTTTCCAACAAGCGTTCCGCCATTTTTTGAGCCAGCGGGGCTTCCTGTAGCATGATGGGCACAATGGGGTGCGTCCCTTCCTTAACCGCAAACCCCGCCTTGCGAATACCTTCCCGGAAAAAGCGCGTGTTGGCTTCCAGCCGGTCCCGAAGTGCTGTGGTTTCCGATAACAGGTCAAATACGGCAATGGAGGCCCCTGCAATGGCCGGTGCCAGGGTATTGGAAAACAGGTAAGGCCGGGATTTTTGGCGCAGGAGTTCGATGATTTCCTTTCTGCCGGAGGTAAACCCACCGGAGGCCCCTCCCAGCGCTTTGCCCAAGGTCCCGGTAATGATGTCCACCTTGCCCATCACACCCTTCAGTTCGTGCACGCCCCTACCCGTTTTCCCCATAAAGCCGGTAGAATGGCATTCATCGGACATCACCATGGCCTGGTATTTCGCTGCCAGGGCCACGATTTTATCCAGTTGGGCGATGGTGCCGTCCATGGAAAAGACCCCATCGGTCACGATCAACTTGTGCCTGGCACCTTTTGCCTCCGCTGCCTGGAGCTGCGCTTCCAGGTCGGCCATGTCGTTGTGGCGGTACCGAAACCGCATGGCCTTGCAAAGCCTTACCCCATCAATAATGGAGGCGTGATTTAACGCATCCGAAAGGATAGCATCTTCGGGCCCCAGGATCGGTTCGAATACCCCACCGTTGGCATCAAAGGCCGCGGCATATAAAATGGTATCTTCCGTACCCAGAAATTCCGAGATCTTTTTTTCCAGTGTTTGGTGAATGTCCTGGGTGCCGCAAATAAAGCGAACCGATGAGAGACCAAAACCGTGGCTATCAATGGCTGCTTTGGCCGCTTCGATTACTTTTGGATGGCTGGACAGCCCCAGGTAGTTGTTGGCACAAAAATTCAGAACCCGGCTACCGTCGGCAAGCGTTACCTCCGCGCCCTGAGGGGAATGGATGACCCGTTCTGATTTGTAAAGCCCTGAAGCCTTGAGATTTTCAATTTCTTTCTGCAACTGTCCTTGAATACTGCCAAACATGTTTTTTTCATTTTGTTCCTGATACCCGGGTTCTGAGTGATGAATTTACAATTTTTAAAGAAAAATGACAGCTGATTGTATAAAAATTCTGAAATTGTAGCGTTAAATCACTCAAATCAAAATAAACCCGAATGGAGAAGGTATTGGTAACCGGGGCTGCTGGACAGCTCGGCACGGAATTGACACAGCAATTAACGGAGGTATACGGCACAGAGGCGGTCATCGCCAGCGATATCAATCCGAAAGCAAAAGCCACCTTTCCCTATTGCCGCTTTGTTGTCCTGGACGTCATGGATCGGGAGCGGCTACGAAAATGCATCAAAGAAGAAAACGTAACGCAAGTATACCACCTGGCTGCCGTCCTTTCTGCTTCTGCTGAAAAAAAACCGCTTCTGTCCTGGCGGGTAAACATGGATAGCCTCCTGCATTTGCTGGAACTTGCCCGGGAGTTTAATCTGAACAAGCTCTTCTGGCCCTCCAGCATTGCCGTGTTCGGTCCGGACAGCCCCAAAATACAGACCCCACAGCAGGCCGCCAAGGAGCCCGTCACTGCCTATGGCATAGCCAAGCTCGCCGGTGAGCGCTGGTGTGCCTATTATCACCAGCAGTATGGGGTGGACGTGCGCAGTCTGCGCTTTCCTGGTCTGATCGGTTACAAAGCCCTTCCCGGCGGGGGCACGACCGATTATGCCGTGGCCATTTTTCACCAGGCCCTGGCCGGCAAATCATTTCGGTCTTTCCTGAGAAAAGACACCCGCCTGCCCATGATGTACATGCCCGATGCCATCAAGGCTAGTCTTGCCCTGATGCAGGCCCCCAAGGATAGGATTAGCATCCGCTCCAGCTACAACCTGGCGGCCATGAGCTTCAGCCCGGAGGAATTGTATCAGGGAATCCTACCCTACTTTCCGGAATTTAACATAACTTACGAACCGGATTACCGGCAAACCATCGCAGATGGCTGGCCGCAGTCCATTGACGACCTGGAGGCAAGAAGGGACTGGGACTGGTCCCCGGATTACGAGCTGCCTGCCATGATCCAGGAAATCCTTCAGGAACTGCCGAAATGGATTCAACACAAAAAAAGCGACTTATGAAAAAGCTGGCATACATCCTTCTGTTTGCGGGAGCAATTTCCTGTGACGCTCCTACCGAAGAAAGCCGATACGAGGGAGAAACTGAAGATGAAATGGTAAACCGGGAAGAACTGGTATTGGACAACACCTTTTCCACCTGGATGCATTACGAAGGCCTTCTTCCCTGTGCAGACTGCGAGGGGATCCGGACGGTACTCAAACTGGAAAACAGTCCCGATAAGAAGGAGCGCGCGTATGAACTGACCGAAACCTACCTGGGTACCGAAGACGGGGACCGGGAGTTTGTCAGCAAGGGGATTTACGAAGTGGTCTACGGCCTGGAAAACAACCCCGGTGCCATGGCCATCCGACTGCTGGATGAAAACAGCGCCGCTGTAAAAAGTTTCCGGCAAGATGAGTTCGGCACCTTGCATTTACTAGACGGGGAAGAACAACCCATTGTCTCTGATCTGAATTATTCGTTGAAACTGGTGGAGCAATAGGCCGCCGCTTGTGCTCGCACCCATCCGAACAGTGACAGTCATTAAAAAAGCACAAAAACGGGTGGATTCCCTACCGGGAAAAGCCGTTTTGTGCCTTGTTGTGACCTTTCCAGCGGAAGGTTTGGTTGGATTATTCGCTACCTATGCCTGTTAGCATGGCTCAGGAAACCGGTTTAACCCTTCCATCGTTTGAGTCCATTATCCATTTTAAGCCGGAGCCGGGATCGTTTTTTGACCTTGGGTTGATGCATGGTGATGCAGTGCAGCCCCCCACCACTGTAGTTAAGTTCGGTAGCATGGATCGTCACCACTTTTCTGCTTTTAAACACCTCCTGAAACGCCATTTTTGCCTGTTCGTCCTTTTCCCGGATAAAATCGGGGTCGCCCGGCGTGTAATAGGCGGGTATTACCACCAAGTTATTGGTTAAGACAAAGTTTAGATAGCTGGTGACAGGGGTATAATAAATTGGTTGACCGTTGTATTGTCCCTGATCAAAAATAATCGGGGCCTGCGGTACCCGAATGATCTTAAATGGCTTTCCATCCTGATCCCGGGCATTTTTCAGGATCTGATAGCTTTCTTCCAGCCGTTCGTGCACGACCTGGTAGAAGGGATCCAAGGGGAGATCTGCCGGATCTACCTGAGCCAGCAAGATGGTGTGGCCGTCCGCAAACCGGCAAAACTCATCCAGGTGCCAGTGCACCCCATTGCCGTAAATATTGTCGATCACGGGTCCATGATCAAACAGATCGTCCTGCGGAATACCCCTTTTGAGCCAGATAACATTTTTTTGATTTAGCCGTTTTTTGTATTCGTTCTCAATCTCTTCCAGGCTAAGGTCCGGATTGATGTATTTTTCATGCCCTTCGATTAAAATAATCGTTCCCCGCCCGTTGATCTCCCGACCACCTCCGGCGCTATACAGCCTACTTCTCATGAAAGGGATCCTCATTTTGGTGGCATACTGTTCGCTGAACAGATTGTATTCCAGGTTTTCTTCGTGGGGATAATGAAACGTCACCATTTTCTCCCGACCCGCTTCATCCTGTATAAGGATCGGTCCATAATCTCTGATCCAGATATTGTCCTTTTCCAATTCAAAAGGGGCAAGGCTGACATTTTTTACATTGATTTTCCGCCCTTCTAATAATTTTTGCAGGTTTTCGGGACGGTGATTCCGTTGGTTGTAGAAAAGTGTCACGTGATCATCCCTGGCGATCTCCTGGATGAGTTTCAGGGAGATTTCCTGGAATTGGGCTGTCCAGCAGATAAAGGTGCTCTCCTGTGGATCAAATTCTGCCGCAGGACCAGCCGAGCGTGGTATTTCAGCATCCTGCTGGCATGCATTGACAAAGAACAAGATGCAGGACAATCCTACAACTAGACAGCTACGCAAACCTTGCATCCCTGTCAATCCGGCCATGGTATTCATGTCAGGCCACTGGTTGATCGCATTTTTTATACATGATTGAAAAACCGGCTTCACCGATCAAATTTACTAAAGCAAGTTACAACAAGATTCTAAATAAAATCTGAATTTTACGAAGCCCCGGGGAATTACCACGGGTGCCAATGAAAAGGCAACTAATTGCCCGGCACAGCCCATGACCGCCGATGATGGAAGGCCAGGATATCCTCCGTGTGAAAGGTTCGCTGACTTGGAAAAGCTTTGCTCCAAAGCGAACCGAGCCATGCCCGAGGATAGCCCGTAGCACAAGGATATTCAGGGGTTCGGGGGCTGCCTTTTTGCCAGAAGTTCAGCGGCGACTCTGGCTTGCGGGGAACGCCTACGTGTAATTTCAGAGGGATTCTGTTTTTTTCTGATAAAAAAATTACTATCTTTTTCTCATATTTTTTATACCGATGAAAACCATTGTGTTAAAAAACGCTGTTTTTGAGGGATTGCCGGTGATCTGCCTGGAGTTTCCCTATGATTTTTCTTTAAAGGAGTTGGTCAAAACCTACCCGGAATGTCAGTGGTCCAAAAAGTACAAGACCTGGTGGGTTCCGTATCGGGAGGATAAATTGGATGCTTTGTTGCTGTTTTTCCGCGGCAAGGTCTGGTTGGATTATTCCCAACTTAAAAAAATCGACATTGCGAGGGAATTTCCTAATACCATCAAACTGGATGTTAAAACAGAAACAGAAATACAAATTTTTATAGAATGGATGAGGAATAAGCGCTATGCAGAAAGCACCATCAAAACCTATTCAGGAGCATTGATATTATTTTTTAGTTTTTTAGACAACAAAGAGATAAGCGAAATAGAGAATGAAGATCTCGCCTATTTCAACACCCACTACATTATCCGGAAGGGTTTTTCTGCGAGTTATCAAAGTCAGTTTATCAATGCTGTCAAGCTGTATTTCAGCATCAGGCAACATAAGAAACTAAATCCTGAAATTATAGACAGGCCAAAGAAACCTAAATTGTTACCAAATGTATTGGCTAAGGAAGAAGTAAAAAGGATTTTGAATGCTCACAAAAACCTGAAGCACCAGACCATGCTTTCGCTGATTTATGCCTGTGGACTACGGAGAAGCGAATTATTAAATTTAAAAATCACTGATGTGGATTCCAACAGAGGCTTACTCCTCGTTCGACAGTCCAAAGGTAAAAAGGACCGGGTCGTACCTTTATCAGCAAAAACCGTAGATTTGTTGAGGGAGTATTACAAATTTGAGCAACCAATGGTTTATTTGTTTGAAGGAAAAAAGTCAGGCTCCAGGTACAGTGAGGGAAGCTTGCAAAAGGTATTAAAGTCTGCAATAGCAAAAATTGGGATTAAAAAACCGGTTACCTTACATTGGCTTAGACATAGTTATGCTACTCACTTGCTGGAAAACGGCACCGATCTTCGGTATATCCAAGAGATTCTCGGCCACAGGAGTAGCAGGACGACCGAAATCTATACACACGTAACCGACAACAGTATCAGGAGAATCAAATCCCCCTTCGATGACCTATAATAAAAGTAAACAAAGGTATACAGATCTAACAAGGGATTGTTGGATTTATACACCTTTGGTAAATAGATATACAAGTTGTAGCCAATGATAAGAAAATCAATGCAAACAGAAAATCACTTTTCAAATGACAGCATCTAACACAAAGAATGAAAATAATAATAGACAAAAAAACCGCTGAAGGAATACATCATTCTTTGAAAGCATCATTGAAAACCAAACTAGAAAAAGAAGGGTTTGAATTCAAATCTTATTTCGACAAATCTGTGGGTCAGTTTACACTTAGAAGTTATGAATTTGATAAAGGCTTCAACTTCAATATACTGACAGGGGATATTGCATCATTTTTTGAACTTGAGTTTAAAGAAGATCAAAACAATTATTTACGTTTTTTATTTGTTAAAAGCGGTGAGCTGGTTCATAAAGTCTCTCCAACAATCCGTTATCGAATTACTGATAACTATTCTTGCATGGTAGCTGCAAAAGGGAAACAAAAACAATATTTTGCTTTGCCTATTCAAAAAGACGTTGAAATTCTTTTCCTTCAAATAGAAACAAAAAGTTTTTCTATCGATTTAAAATCTGACTTCTTTCAATTTCCAAGTGAAATTGGAAATGTATTGAAAAATGAAAAAATGGACAGCCATTTTATTTACCACAGCAATTACACGCTGACGATGTCTGATACTATCAATGAAATTCTGAATACCAAAAAACAAGGCATTGTAAAGCGATTCTTTTTGGAGTCAAAAGCTTTAGAATTGCTTTGGTTACAAGCAGAACAATACAATTTGGAAACAAAACAAGGTTACAACCCGAAAGAGTTAAGAAAATATGATATCGGGATTTTGAGGAAAGCTAAGGACTACATTCATGAAAACCTTAACCAAAAACTCACGCTAGCCATAATTGCTCAGGAAGTGGGTACCAACGAAACCAAACTTAAAACAGGTTTCAAAAAACTTTTCGGTAAAACCTTTACCGAAATAGTACAAACAGAACGCATGAATAAAGCCAAAGCTTTACTGGAGGAAGGGCATTTGAGTGTTAAAGAAGTTACTAACTCCTGCGGTTACCAAAGTGCATCCATGTTTAGTGTACAGTTCAAAAAGCGGTTTGGATTGTCTCCTAATAGGTATTTACAATCTCAATAAGGCTTTTATCTGTCTTTATAAGGTATATTTTAATCTTTTTACTATAAGTAAACAGATATTAGATTATTTTTATCTAGCGAAATCCGAAAAGCTTTACGAGTAGGAATAAAAATGAAACCTATATAAAAATGAAAACAATTAAAAATTTAGCAATTATTGGCATTGTGGCACTAATGACATCTTGTGCAAGCACAGCCAAGTTTCCTGTTTCAAGTTCAGTTCCTGCCGCAGACATTACTGCTAAGAAAAAACAAGACAAGAACAATAACTATGTTATTGAAGTAACCGCAAGGAATTTAGCTGAGCCAAGCAGATTGAGCCCCTCTAAAAACAATTACAGTGTTTGGATATTAGTGGAAAACGGTTCCGTTAAAAACCTTGGGCAACTAATCAATAAGAATGCAAAAAAGGCTATTCTGGAAACCACTACTCCTTTTAATGTAAAAGAAATATTTATTACAGCAGAAGAGCAAGGTGATTCCAACTATCCTTATGGGCTAGAAATTTCTAGCACCACTTTCAATAAATGATGAATGAAATTCATTAAATCATTTGTACTACTACTCTTTATAGGAGTAGTGGTCATTTTTATTATACAAAATTTGGAACTCGTTGTTTTGAATTTTGTGGTATGGAAGGCTGAACTTTCCTTGTCTATTGTTAGCCTTTCATTTTACATTTTAGGGGCACTTTCGGGAGGTATAGTTTTTTCTATGCTTAAAAAGCTATCAAGCAACAGTTCTAAAAAAGATACTAATTATTAACAATTAAATACTAAACAAAATGAACAAAGAAGAATTCAAAGCGAAAGCTAACCAAACTATTGATGAAATTTCAGCAAAAATCAATGAGTTAAAAGCAAAAAAAGAATCGGTAAAAGAGGATGCTAAATCCAAATATGAAGAAACTATCAGGGATTTAGAATCAAAGCAAACCGATTTAAAAGCGAAGTACAGCGAGATAGAAAATACTGCCGAAGACAAATTGGAAGAAACCAAAGAAGCGTTTTCATCTGCTTCAGACTCTTTTAAGGAAGGGTTTGATAAATTAAAATCCTTATTTACTGTCGTTGTATTAGCGTTAATTTTAGCGTCTTGTGGTTCGTCTGACAAAGACAATAAAGAAACAACCATGGAAGATGTTAAAGAAGAAATGTCTGACGTTGTGGATGTTTCTAAAGATTTAGCTGCTGAAAAATGGGAAGAACTAAACAAACAAGTGGAAGAATTGAAAGTTGATGTAAAAGCAAAAGCAGATAAAGCTGAGGCAAAATATAATAGTTTGAGTAATGATGCCAAGGAAAAGCTAAAATCTCAAATGCAAAAGTTAGATGAACAACGAGCTGACCTAAACAAAAAAATGGAAGAATACCAAGCAGCAGCAAATGATAAAAAAGAAGGGTTAAAAGCTGAAATTGATCAACTAAAAACTGCTTTAGATGAAAGCGTTTCAACTTTTGAAAAAGAAATGGACGAAGGTAAAAAGTAGTAAATGGAAAATGCTACTCAATTCTACAATGATGTAATTCGCTACTTTGCGGCAAATTACATCAACCTTGCTTTTATTTTAGCATTTGTAGTAGTTGGGTTTATAATTTCCAACTTCCTGCAACGCAGAGTGAAATTGAGGTTAGCAAATAAATCGCCCAATCACATCACGGCTAATTTCACCTCGCAAATAGTAGGGTTTATTCTCAAGTCAATAGTAGTTTTCACTACCCTAAATTTACTTGGGCTAAGTTCTTTTACCAATAAATTACTTGCTGGTGCCGGATTGTTAACCTTTGTAATAGGTTTTGCATTAAAAGATATTGGCGAAAACTTTTTGGCGGGAATTATTCTCGCATTTAAAAGTCCATTTAGGTTGGATGATTTAATTGAAGTAAACGGCATAACAGGTCATGTAAAAGACATTAGCATTCGAGAAACAATGGTGAAAACTCCCGATGGAAAAGATGTTTTTTTACCCAATGCCATTCTTCTCAAAAACCCCTTATTCAACTATACGCTGGATGGGTACTTACGATACGAGTTTACAGTAGGAATTGCCTATGAAAACAACCCAACAGAAGCTATTAAAATAATCATTGAAAAGGTAAGTAAAGTGGAAGGTGTTTTACAAGGTGACAAAAAGCCAACAATAGCGATTGATGAACTGGCTACAAACTCTATCAACATCAATGTGAAATTTTGGATAGACACCTTTAAATCCACCAAACGTTCGGTTCATAACAACATTCGTTCGCAAGTGATGAATGACGTTGTTGAAGCTCTAATAGCAGGCGGTTTTAGTTTGCCTGCATCCATTGTGGAGTTAAAAAATTATGAACCGTATGGAAATTTGAACCTAAATATTGAACAAAAACAAACAAATAAATCATGAAAAACTACAGAAAATTAGGTTTTGACAGTCAAGAAACCGCAGAAATTGCAAAAGCTTTAAATGCATTAATGGCTAACTACCACGTGCATTATCAAAAGCTAAGAAATTATCATTGGAATGTAGAGGGACACGAGTTTTTTGAACTTCACGAGTTTTTTGAGTTAGAGTATAATGCAGTAAAGTTACAAATTGACGAAATTGCTGAAAGAATACGTGTGTTCGGTAAAAAGCCAGTAAGTACATTAAAGGAGTATCTTGAAATGGCAGAAATTCAAGAAACGAGCAATACTCTTGAAGCAAAAGAAATGTCAAAAGAAATTTTAAATGATTTTGAAACGCTTATCTCTTTATGCATTGATGCTCACGAAAAAACATCATTAGCAGGAGATTTAGCAACTTCTGATTTACTGATTGGCTACATTAAAAGAACTGAGAAGAGCCATTGGATGCTAAGCTCATTTATTAAATAATACTTTAAAATCAGCTCAATATGAACACACTAAAATTTGTAGCAATCATTGTAACTTGTGCACTACTTGCATCTTGTTCAGACCCGGTCAAGTTCCCAGTTTCAGGTGATGTACCAGCTGCTGATATTACGGCAACTATAAAAAAGCAAGGTAAACCCAACTATTTGGTTACCATTGAAGCCAATAATTTAGCAGCTCCTCAGCGATTAAAAACACCTAAGAAAATCTATGTCATTTGGGCAGTTTCAGAAGCAGGTGTAGTTCGAAATGTAGGGCACTTCACACAGGAAAATGCCGAGAAAGCCACCTACAAAGCTTCATTTCCCTATCAACCAGTAGAAGTGTTTATAACTGCAGAGAATGAAGAAGGTAATTGCACACCTCAGGGAACAGAAATATCACGGGTAAGGCTGATTAAAACAGATCAAACCAAGAAAAAATAAAACACACAGCGAAATCCGAAAAGCTTTACGAGTAGGAACATTTATTTACAATTAATATTTAAACAAAATGAACAAAGAAGAATTCAAAGCCAAGGCGAAACAATCTATTGATGAAGTTTCAGCAAAAATCAATGCGTTGAAGGCAAAAAAAGAATCTGCCAGTGGGGACGCAAAATCTAAGTATGACGAAGCAATCAGTGATTTGGAGTCAAAACGATCAGACTTGGAAGGTAAGTATGCTGACCTTAAAAATGCCGCTGAAGACAAGTGGGATGACGCAAAAGATGCGTTTTCATCTGCTTCAGATTCCTTTAAGGAGGGATTTGATAAATTGAAGGGCTTATTCTCTTAATTAATCAACAGGGCTTGTAAATCATTTACAAGTCCTGTTTTTATCTAAAAAACGATGAGGGTATCATTTATTTTCACCTTACTTTCTTGCCTTTTATTGTTCCATCAAAAGGCAAACGCTCAGGTTCTACATACCGAGAATTTTAATGTAATTATTGATACTACAAAAGTTCTTAAAGGCAATTTTACACCAAGTTTCAGGTATCGAAACTTAAAAGAAGATTTTCTTGAACTAGCAAATACTGCTGATGTATCTTTTCGCTTTGGGAAACACGCCTTTACTGTAGCAAACAGAATTGAATATAGCTTTCTGGGGGATGAAAATATTTTGAGTGGTGGATTTCTCTATCTGGAATACGTCAACATCCAAAGCAAAAAAATAGCTATTGAACCATTCTATCAAATGCACTGGAATGAAGTTAGAGGATTGGACAATAAATATGCAGGTGGAATGAATTTGCGGTGGAGAGCATTGGTGAAAAACAATACAGGTTTATATTTTGGAATAGGTAGTTTGTATGAATTTGAACGATGGAATTATTCAGGAGTGCCTGATGATTTATTGCCAATAGACCAATCGGCTATTGAAGTGAACCGATTAAGGGGAAATAGTTATGTGAGTTTCAAACAAAGTTTCGGAGATTTATTTGATTTAGACATAAGTGGATACTATCAACCAAATCTTTCTGATTTCTTTAAAAACCATAGACTTGCAAGTAGTTTTGAACTGACATATAATATCACTAAGTATATTGGATTGCGATTACTTTATCAAAATATTTATGACTCTGCCCCTCTGGTACCCATAGATAAGCTTTATCATGATGTAAACTTCGGTATAACCATTTCGTTTTAAAATTAGTAATTATGAAAAAACTGCTCTTTTTTTGGAAAGAATTACTTGCTACGTTTTGGTTTGTACCTGTTATAATTATTGGTTTAGCAGTATTATTGTCAGTAAGCTTAGTTTCATTAGATAATATTGTAAACATTTCGCAAGAAGGTTGGATTCGATTTTTTTTAGTAAATAGCTCCGATTCTGCAAGAAGCATTTTATCCACTATTTCAGGCGCGATGATTGGTGTTGCAGGAACAGTTTTTTCGGTAACACTGGTTGCTTTGACTCTTGCCTCTTCTCAATTTGGCCCGAGACTGATAAAAAACTTTATGTATGTGCGTCTTAACCAAGTTGTTTTAGGCTCATACATTGCCACTTATCTTTATTGTCTACTAGTTTTAAATGCTATCAAAGACGGAAACGGATATACTTTCATTCCATCCTTTTCTATTCTTGTCGCCATTTTAGCTGCCATAGCAAATATTATTTTGCTTATCGTATTTATACACCAAATTGCGGTAAGCATTCAAGCTGACAAGGTGATTTCTGATATATCAGACATTATTTCAAAGCAAGTAGAGACACTTTTCCCAGAAAAAATGGGAGATGAACTGAAGGGAAAAAAAGATTTTGATGAAGACAAAGTAGTTTCCGAATATCAAAAAACTATCTCTATCAAGTCTACTAAGAGTGGATATCTGAGATACATAGACAGCGAAGCGATATTAGAGATAATAGCCGACAATGATTCCTTATTTGAATTAAAACACAGGCCCGGTAGTTTTATAGTAAAAGGTGAAGAGATTGGAGTAGTTTATTCAAGCACGGAATGGCAAGAAGAATCTATAGATGAGCTGGTGTCCCAATTTGTTTTTGGAAAAACAAAAACATCTCAACAGGATTTGGAATTTTCGATTCATCAAATGGTAGAGATTGCGGCCAGAGCATTATCACCAGGAGTTAATGACCCTTATACTGCAATCGCTTGTATTGACAACCTAACAGAGACTTTATGCTATTTGGCGCAAGCTAAATTCCCTTCAAAGTATCGTGTTGACGAAGACGGAAAACTTAGAGTCATTGCTGATGTTTTAGATTTTGAAGGAGTACTGGATGCCGCATTTAATCAAATCAGACAATTTTCAGCAGGAAGCACGGCCGTAATTATAAGGCTTGTGGAAGCATTGACGACTATCCAAAATTTCACCAAAAAAGAAGGTCACAAAAAGGCGATAATTAATCACGTTGAGATGGTGTTGCGATTAGGAAAAGAAACCATAAAAGAAAAAAATGACCTTGACGATTTGAAAAAAAGAGTGAACCAAATTTTAAAATAATGAAGAACCACTGGCTACAACAATGGCTATACGTAATGCGGGCGAAAGTGCTGATATGAAAGTAATTACATTAAATAAACTAGCAGCTAAACGGAAAGTGTAGTGCCTTGAAATCCCGCACTACGCATAGCCGAGACCGTTAGGCTCCAGCAAAAGAACGTTTTAAAATGAAGTCTATATCCAGAATTTTGATAAATTTAAACTATGAAGCATCTAACTTTAACTATACCTGATCATCTTGACCTGGATGAGAGGGAGACAAAAAGATTCCTTGCGGCAAAAATGTATGAATCCGGAAAGCTGTCACTCGGACAGGCCGCAGAATTGGCTGGGTTGTCAAAAGTGGCATTTTCGGAGATTTTGGCTGATTATGATGTTTCTTTAATCAACTATCCACCTTCGGATATCCCAAAAGATGCAGCACAATTCTGATAGTATCATTTCAGATACCAGCTGTTTAATAATTTTGGGTAAAATTGATGAACTTGAATTATTAATGAAGATGGGAAGGAAGGTATTTGTGACTCCGATCATTTTAAAGGAGTTTGGAAAAAGCCTGCCTGATTGGATTTCGGTAGTGTCGCCGGAAAATTCTCACTATCAACAAATTCTGGAAATGGATCTGGATGAGGGGGAAGCAAGTGCAATTGCATTATCCCTGGAAATGAAAAACCCGATCTTAATGATTGATGAACTAAAAGGCAGAAAAGTCGCTGAAAAACTTAGTTTAAGGTATTCCGGAACTTTTGGCTTAATCCTTAGAGCCAAACAAATTGGATTGATAAAAAGCGTAAAACCCATACTTGAAAAAATAAAAACCACCAACTTCAGATTTGATGAAAAGCTTTTTGAAAAAGTTTTGGAACAAGCAGGGGAATGAAAAAAGGAATGCCAGAGCCTAACATCACCTTGGATCCATCAGGGGTCCCGGTAAAGATTTTATTTTGTACTTTTAATAAAATCCGGTCAGGGAAGGAAGCGTAGGTCTCCGAAAAGACCCGTCGGCTCCAAGCTGAGAACCGTTAGCACCAATGCTTAAAAAAATAGAAAAATGAAATATTTTACAATTACAATCGCAATCTTCATCACTTGTCTCACCACTTATGGCCAGGTAGAAGTCAATCCCAACGGAAAGTTCTTTAACTATAACGGAACTAGAATCTATTATGAGGATACAGGTAGCGGGGAACCTCTATTGTTGCTGCATAATTTTTTTAATACGGCCGATTCTTGGGAGCCTCATGTGGAAGTTTATTCAAAGCAATTCAGAACCATTGCAGTCGATATGATGGGCCATGGGCGATCCGATATTTATAATAAAGATGATTCTGCTTTTAGACATGGGGAGTATGCAAAGATGATTTTTGCGTTGTTGGACTCATTAAAATTAGATAAGGTAAGTGGAATTGGAGCAAGTAGCGGTGGTTCCACGCTACTTTACCTTAATGTAATGCAGCCTGATAGGTTTAAATCGGTGATTACTGTCGGGGGTCATCTTTATTACAGTAAGCATGCCAGGGAGTGGATAGAACAAACAGGAATGGACCAGTTTATGGAATGGGCGGCAAATTACGATACCGAAAAACAAGAATATTTAGCAGAGACGTTCTGGGAAATGCGAAAATTTTCTGATGGAGAACCTTCTTTTACTCCGGATATGTTAAATACCATTAAGGCAAAGTGGTTAGTCGTAAACGGTGATAATGACACGCCCGTTCCAATACAGCATGCGTTAGAAATGTATCAAAATATACCCAACAGCAGACTTTGGATCGTTCCTAACGGAGGCCACTTACCTCATTTGGTGCCGGAGATTCAACCTGAGTTTTTAAGGATTTCACTCGAATTTTTGACCGGGACTTGGGATAGGAATAACTAACGCCACTGGTGATAACAGTGGCTATAGCAAATAGGGCGTGAAGTCCTATTCCCATTGGCCTGGGCGTATTTTCGAACACCGCCGAATCTTTTGGATTCGGCATTTATGAAGAATAAGATAAATACGAACGCAAAAGATTCGGCTATGGGCTTGGCGGAATGGCCGGTGCTTGCCGACCGCCCTACTTGCCATAGCCGAAGCCGTTGGGCGTCAGCTTAAAAAAACCGACCCGAACAAAATCACGAAAAATACTGTTTCTATTTTTGGAAACTCTCATTATCTTTGTAACGTTTAACAAGACAGTATTGAATGAGATTTTTCGAGACAAAGTTCTTAGAAGAAGCGGACGAGTTCATGTCGCAACTCAACCCTAAGACAATTAAGAAAATCTTTTACAATATTGACATTGCTGAACAGACGAATGACCCAAAACTTTTCAAGAAACTTCAAAAGGACATTTGGGAGTTTCGGACAAAGTTCGCAGGACTTCAAATCAGACTTCTTGCCTTTTGGGATAAGACAGATAACAAAGAAACTTTGGTAATAGCGACCCACGGTTTTATAAAGAAAGTTGACAAAGTTCCGGCAAACGAAATTGACCGGGCAGTAAGACTGAGAGACAAATATTTTAACAACAAACAAAAAAAATGATCATATGGCACCTAAAGAATTAAAGACATACTCACTTGGCGAAATGAAAGACAAGTATATCGGCAAAGTTGGGACACAAGAACGAGACGAATACGAATACGAACTTCGTATGGACGTTTTGGGTAAAATGATTAAAACAGCCAGACAAGAAAGAAATTTGACCCAAGAAGAACTTGGAAAACTTGTTGGAGTTCAGAAAGCTCAAATCTCTAAACTTGAAAGTAGTGCTAACAGTGCTACCATTGACACTATATTAAAAGTGTTCAAAGCATTAAAAGCAGAAATCAATTTTAACGTAAAACTTGAAGACAATTTTATTAAACTCGCTTGACAGAAAAGAAAGCTGAACGCACAACAGCACCTACCCAAAAGGCGGGGTTTCGTGTTCCAAAGACAGTTTTGTGGTTAATCAAACATTAGTTTTTCAAATCAAGTTTATGATAAAAGCCCTGCCCTTCTTGTAGCTGCAAAACGTTATGCTGCATTTTAAATTTTTCAAACCGGAAACTTTTACTTATCTTCAGCGTTAGTAACGTGAAACAGAATAATTAGTGATAAAATCTTTTGGAGACAAGGAGACCGAAAAAATCTGGAATGGCATGCCATCCAGAAAGCTACCCGGAGAAATACAAAATGTGGCAAGAAGGAAATTAAGGATGATAAACAACGCCCAAATCATCAATGATATACGGATACCACCAGCAAATCACTTAGAAAAGTTAAGTGGAAAATTGGAAGGCTATTATAGCATAAGGATCAATAAACAATGGAGAATCATCTTCAAATGGGAAAATGACACCGCTTTTAAAGCACAAATTGTAGACTATCATTAAGAAAGTTTAAGAAATGGGAAAATTAAAAAACATACATCCAGGGGAAATACTAAAGGAAGAATTTTTAATCCCGCTTGAAATAACTGCTTACCGGCTTTCCAAAGAAACATTTATCCCCCAGACCAGAGTAAGCGAAATCCTAAAAGGAAAACGTCGGATAACGGCTGACACTGCTTTGAGGCTCTCAAAATTTTTCGGGACGTCAGCTAAGTTCTGGCTAGGGCTCCAGGACGATTTCGATCTAGAAGAAGAGAATATTTCAAAACAAACTGAACTCGATAAAATAAGACAGTTTGAAGATCACGCAGCATAACCTTAGCTTGGGGTCAGCGAGCGGTTCCCGGGAAAATAAAAGTTCAGTACTTTAATTAAAATAAAAGAAGCACGATTTGCCAATCGAGTGGATGGCCGCAGGCCATAAGCCTGCGGAGCACCCCTCACGATTTATACCAAGCATCGGGACCACCAAGCGTATGGGTCTCGTACCTGCCCCCCATTTCGGCTCATAGCTAAAATGATTCGCCGCGGCGAATCATTTCTTAACGCTCTGCCCCAGTTCACTGGATTGTAGGTTACGCCCGCCTGAATGACGGCATCGGAAGCACCTCCTACTTTTGTTTGTTATTACGCTTTTGGATCCGTCCGATTCTTTTTAGATAGTCATTCTCGATTTTTCGGAAGTCATCTCTTCTCATTTATTGAAAAATCTACTATCTTGTTAAGGTGTCTGTAACTTACTGATAAGCAGTTAAAGTAGCTGATACCGAAAGCCGGGAAACGGCTGCGTAGCCATGCTACCTTGTACTGCGATAATTTCAGCTGAAGTAATGATCGAAAAATCCCGTTAAACCCGGCCAGCATCCGGAAGCCCATTTCCCGAAACTGGCACGTGAAAAATCCGGAACAACCATTCAAGCAGTTGCCATGGGTCCTAATGATGCTTAAGGCCGGGCTGAGTGGCACCCATCATTCGGTCCGGAAGCTTCAACCCAACATCAACGAATAGGCCTACAGATACAATCGACTTAAAATGACAGAAGGGATGATTGAAATTCTAATGCGACCGCTGGTAGCAAAGCCACCTTATTCGTACAAAGTGTTTAGTTAAAAAGTGCCTTTTCCCATACATTCAACACCAGCAAATGAATTTTCTTTTGAAAACAGAGCGACTTGAGCTGGCACCATTTAAGCGTTCAGACGAAATGCTATTTCTCGCGCTAAATACGAATCCCTACGTTCGAAAGTATTTATGGGATGATCAGGTAATTGATGCAAAAACGGCATCAGAAATACTATGCCAAAACGAAACACACTTCGAACAGGATAAATATGGTCTTTGGAAAATTCACTTGAAGCAAAATGGGGGTCTCATTGGCTATGTGGGTTTATGGTTCTTTTTTAATGAGGAGCAGCCTCAATTAATCTATGCGCTGCTAGAAGGCTTCACCAAGCAGGGATATGCGCAAGAAGCCAGTGCTTCAATTATTGAATATGCTTTCAAGAAGTTAGATTTTAACTATTTGATAGCTGCTACCGATGAGCCACACATTGAATCGCAAAAAGTCGCAAAAAAACTAGGTATGTCATTTATTGAAAAAAGATACGAAGACGAAAAGGCGACGTTGTTCTTCAGATTAGATAAACATTAAGTTAGTTATCAGTAAAGAATAATGACACTACAAGAATTTACAAAACACTTTGAAAGATCGAAACCGCAATTGAAATTATACTTATTTCGTATGACAGCAAGTATTCAGAATACGGAAGACATCGTTCAGGATACCTGGATAAAAGCAAGCTGTAACCTGGCATCATTCAACGGTCAATCAAGCCTGAAAACCTTTTAAATCAACCTGACATTATTTCGTCCTATCTGATAGAGGGTTACCACTACGTAAATTCGTTAAAGTCAAAATAAAGCTAGATGCTATGGAAGCTAAAAAACACGCCGCTGTGATAAGACTACGAGCCGCTTCAATAAATGACCTTGAATTGGTTAACTATTGGGAAACGAAACAACATGTTATTGATTGTGATCCAGACGGTGAGTGGAATTGGGAATTGGAGCTCAACCGGGATCCCGAATGGAGGGAACAGTGGATCGCGGAGTTGAATGGAAAACCGATTGGCTTCCTACAAATAATTGACCCCTACCTGGAAGAAACGCATTATTGGCCACCTGTTCAAAAAAATAAAAGAGCCATTGACATTTGGATAGGGGAAGAAAACAATATGAATAAAGGCTATGGAACCAAGATAATGGAACTTGCCATCGAAAGATGCTTCCAAAATCCAGAAGTGGACGGAATTCTAATTGACCCTTTAAGATCCAATACGAAAGCGCATAGGTTTTATGAGCGCCTTGGATTTGAATTTGTCGAAGAAAGAAAATTTGATGAAACCGCGTGTTTTGTATATGAGTTGAAAAGAAAATCCAGTATAAGGAGGTAACCAAGAGACTGTCCTACCAAAAGTGAAGCGGCTCTGATCCCTATTAAGTTTATATTTGACGTAATTGAGGCAATGAAATGCAACGAGCCGAAACACCAAAATCCACCTTGAAATACGGACGTAACCCTTACGATTTCGAGGAAGGATCGATGGTTTTTGTTGCACCAAATCAAGTAATTTCCTCCGATTCAACAGGTTTTTCAGTAATAGAGGACGATTACACCATCATCCTGCATGCCGACTTTGTAATAGCATGAATATGCACCAACGTATGCTCCAGTATCAATTTTTCAACTACCAGGAAAACGAGGCACTGCACCTGTCGAACGATGAAAAAGAACGTTTGTTCCAGGCCAACGACAGCATTGGCGAAATTGCCTATCCATTGGGTTTCGAATACCCGAACCATTTAAGTAAATTGCTCAACGCAAAAACGGGCATCAGTCCGAAGGAGTTGAGGCGTTTGAATCTATTGTTTGCTGGACGAGCCCGAGGCATTCCGCCAATAGCTGTCCAGTCTTCGACCCAGGCAGGATGGTAAAGGCCTGTAGCAGATTGGTGCCCAGGCACCTTATACCAAGAACCGGATCTGTTGGATGTACATTGGAAGGACTGCAAATCGATTTGCAGGACCAGGATGGTAAAAATTAGTCGGCCGAAAGCTTTCGTATCGAATATTTGAATAAATTTGGCGCAGGCGCTGCCTGGTTTTCCGGAAATAGAAAACAGAACCATAGAAGAAAGTGGGTTCAAGGCAGCACCAACCTAACCGCTAACCGCCAAACCACTCCTACGCATGCGCAAACTTGCACTGCTGCCCGGCAAATTCAGCAATACCGGACACATTCTCGCCTCCGTCGGTGCCGCCGTGGGCATCGCCAACCTGGTACTCTTCCCGGCACGGGTATTCAACTACGGAGGGTTGGCCTTTATTCTGGTATTCGTTTTGTTTACGTTTATTCTGGGCGTTCCATTGATGATCGGCGAAACGGCACTCGGCAAACACAGCCAACGCGATGCCGTATCGGCGTATCGCAGCATCGGGGGGAGAAAATGGGGATTTGCCGGCTTTTTTGGCCTGATTACTTGCTGCTTTATTTTGTCCTTTTACATCGTCGTGGCGGGATGGTCTCTCTACTACCTTTACCTGTACCTCTTTCAGTACCAGGAGATCACTTCTGCTGTGGCAGCGGCCCTGGCAATAGAAGCTCCCTCTGTGGCTGGAGTTGCTGGCCTATTCGGAAAGTTTGTGAGTTCCCAATACCAGGTACTGCTTTTTTCGGGAATCTTCATGGGAGCAACCGTGGCCATTGTCGCCAACAATGTCAAACAGGGAATCGAATGGGTTAGCATGCGCTTCATTCCCATTTTGGTCTTGATGATGCTGGGCTTGATCCTCTCCGTGCCTTTTGTTGCGGGAGATCGGGTGAATTACGCCAATTTTAATTTCGACTTTCCAGCGCTGTTTGCCATGGATAGCAGCGGTAGGATTGGCATCATCGAGGCACTGGGGCAGTCCTTTTTTAGCCTGTCACTGGGTGCCTGTTCCATGGTCACCTACGGTACACATGTGGACAGAAATACCAACGTGGTTTCCAATGCCCATTACATCGTACATAGCGATACCCTGGTGGCACTTTTGGCGGGGCTGCTGATTATCCCGCTTTTTGCTAGCTCCGGACAGGTTGGCCTCAACCCTAGCCTCGTGTTTATCAACCTGGTCGATACCTTTTATGGGTTTGGTGACCCCTGGGGAAGGCTTATCGGAATTGGTTTCTTCACCTTGTTTAACCTCGCCATCGTCACCTCCACCATTTCCCTGCTGGAGCCAGCGGTAAACTATCTTTCCAGGGAAAGTCAAGCCAGGCGTAAAAACTACTCCCTACTAATCGGAGCAGGCATTTTCCTTATCAGCATACCGGCCATCCTGTCTTTTAACCCGGAAAATCCCTCCTTTTTTACCGATTTTCTGGGATACGGAGACAAGCAAAGCGATACCATGGGGTATTTTAACTTTATTCTGGATTTCTTCGGTACCTTTTGCCTGCTGGCAGGGGCTTTTCTTTTGTCCGTTTTTATCCGGAGCACCTGGACGATGGAAAAACTGATCGAGGAGATCACTGTTGTGGGATATTCCCCCGCCAATCCCATCAAAACCTTGCTAAGGCTAACCATATTGTGGATTATCCCCCTTTTGATGCTGCTATTGCTCGGAGCGGAATGCCTCAAAGTAGGGTTCAAAATGGGCCTGATCGACTACTAAATTGTCGCTTTGAATTATTAAAAAAAGGTTCCTACTCACTTACCTGCATCCCAAACCCACGTAAAGAGCAAGGAATACCCTTCCATTTTCCGATAAACGCCTACACTGCTCTTTCGGTCGGGAATCAAACACCTGCCACAAGTTCAACCGGGCCCAAGGATGGGATGCAAACCTGCGATGGGGGCAAGAATAGCCCGCCAGCCGGCAAAACCGGGAATCATTCTTCACCTGTGTTTGATCGCCGCGGGTATTTTTTATAGCTTGGCGACCAATACCGGAGACTGATCACCATCGAAAAAGAGCGGCACTTCCTTTCTCTGAGATCCGTTTCCGGGATGGGGCAGGGATCCATTTCCGGAGGGGCCAGGAGATCCCGTCCCAGTGCTTGCCGCACTAGTTGGCAAATATTAACCAAAAATCAGTACTCTTTCGGACCAGGAGCGGGATTTCCCGACCCAAAGCGACCGCAAAAAAAGAATATGAAATTGAACTTGACTGAAGCCAAGTCTGACGTAAGCGACTCACGGAGGAATCATTATCCAACACCTGGCCGTTAGATAAGTGGGAAATTCTCCCGATTTAGGATCGGGACAGGCATCCCGACCTGCGGTACGGGACAAGTTATGACCTATGAAAAGCAAATTTTAAACAGATGAATTCAATCGAAACGCTCGTACAAAAACTAGACTTAACGCCGCACCCGGAAGGGGGGTATTTTCGGGAAACGTACCGAAGTGCCGGAGAAATTCCCGAAGCCGCTCTTGGTTCGGCCTATACCGGAAAGCGAAACCATTCCACCTGTATCTATTTTCTATTAACTTCCGCCGACTTTTCTGCGTTTCATCGAATAAAGCAGGACGAAATCTGGCATTTTTACGATGGTTCTCCCCTTCGCCTCCACCTGCTCTCCGAGACCGGAGAGCATTCGGTTTACCGGATTGGACGAGACCTGGCAATTGGAGAGGTGCCCCAGTTTGTTGTACCGGGAGGCCATTGGTTCGCGGCAGAGGTCATCGGGCAACACAGCTATTCTCTGGTGGGTTGCACGGTAGCACCGGGATTTAGCTTCGCTGATTTTGAACTCGCCTCCCGAAAAGCACTTAGTACTCGCTTTCCGGAAAAGGAAGAAATTATCCGGAAATTGACCCGCAAATGAGGTGCAAAAAAGCAGGGCGGGCAGTGGATCGGTTGCATCAAGCCGGGAACCACCTACCCTGGCAGGGAAAGTGTTGTCATTTTTAACCTCCCTTCGAAAAGGTTTTCCATCAGACAACTTTGACATGACAGATGGATGGGAATCTGCCATTTTTTTCCTAGCTTATCCGCCAAAAATAAGCAATAGAAAAATTATTCCCCTGTAAATACAACCACCAAATCAACCGGAGCTCCTCCCCCAGGAGGCTGTTCCGGCTAAATGCATGAAAATGAAGCTACTCCTATTACTCTTATTGGTGACACCAATCGCATTTATCGGATGCATCGAGAAAAAGCCCATTGCTGCTTCCGGCAACAAGGGTCTGGAACAATGGTTAGCGAAACCAGTCTCCGCAAGAGAACCCCTGGAAAGCCAGGATTTCGCAAAAGCATCACTAACCAAAACGGAGGCCGAAAAATTCACTACTTTGCTCTTTCAGGACAAACAGCAGCAACTGATAGCCGATTTTAAGCAGCAGTGGGATTCCCGTGAAATCCAGCATTCCGGACTAAAAATGCCCTTCTACTACCAGAAATTTGGTGAAGCACCTGCCGATGGCAGAAGTTTGTTTATATCCATGCATGGGGGCGGCAATACCCGGCCTGAAGCAAACGACCAGCAATTTGACAACCAAAAGCACCTATACGACCAAACCATGGGCGGGATGGAAGGGATTTACCTGGCCCCGCGAGCCCCAACCAATACCTGGAACCTATGGCACGAAAGTCACATTGATGACTTTTTTACCCTGCTCATCCAATTGGCAGTCGCCCTGGAAGATGTCAATCCCAACAAAGTGTACCTGCTAGGCTACTCGGCGGGCGGCGATGGCGTGTATCAACTGGCACCACGCATGGCCGATCGCTGGGCAGCCGCCGCCATGATGGCAGGACACCCGAATGAAACCTCCCCTTTGGGCCTGAAAAATACTCCCTTTGCGCTACATATGGGTGCCCTGGATGCCGCCTACGATAGAAATAGCAAAGCTCAGGAATGGAAATCCCTACTGGACAGCCTGGAAGCCAATGCCCCCGGAAGCTATATCCACCAGGTAGTCCTTCACGAAGGGATGGGCCACTGGATGAAGCTAGCGGATGCGGTGGCCCTGCCCTGGATGGCAAACCATACACGCAATCCCATTCCGGAAAACATTGTATGGAAACAAGACGACCGGCACCACCGCTACTTTTATTGGTTGGGCGTTCCGGAGGATTTGATCGAAACCGGAGGGGAGATTCGTGTGGAATACCATCCCCAACGAAACGAGATAAACATCCTTTCCAACTACAGCAACAGGTTGGAACTGTTCCTAAACGACCAAATGCTGGACCTGGATGCCCCTGTTACCATCAAATACCAGGGCAAAACGCTCGCTGAAAAAATGGTCAAACGCTCCCTTTTACCCCTCCAGCACAGTATTTCCTATCAGGGAGATCCTCACCTGGCCTTCTCCTCCAAGCTAACCGTAATCGACAATGATCGAGTGATGGAATAAGGGAAAAGATCTTTTCCAATTCAGCCGTCAGGCGATCGAAAGCAAATCCTCTTTTATAAAAACGGGAGGTGGCCAACTGGGGGGGAATCCGCTTCGATACAGTCCCCCGAGGCTATTTGAAATTCGCTTGGGCAGGTATCAGAAATGCAGCCATGAATCCCTGTCCCGGCTACCTGGTCGAGGGATGAATCGTGAAATTGCCAGGCGGTGCCCATTTGCGTTTTTTTTCAGTCGTACCTTTAGATCGGCACTGTTGACGGCCGTGGCCATCACCCGTATCAATAGCTCGTTTTTTCCGCAGATGGGTTTGGCATCGTCCTTCAGCTGAAGCACTTACGGCCCCCGTAGTTGCTGCATACAATGGCTTTCATTCCCTAGAAATTAAAACCAAGGTGCAATCCGGGTTCGCCAAATAAAAACTTGGACCATGGATCATCCTGCCGCCTGAACCCATCCGGCATTTTTGTGTGGTAGGGGCGATGTGTAATCGCAATGGACGGTTCGATGGCCTTTTTCGGAACGGAGGAAGTGGGGTTGAACAGTGGCGAAATTGTCCGTGTATACTCCAGCAAATCCTCGATTGTTTTGCAGCAAACCCCTCTTTATTCGCCAGAGCTAAGCTACCGCAGCAACGGTACGGTTTACACCTTGGCCTTTCCCGTCCCGGGTAGAAATGGCATTCGGTTCGAAGAAATCGACGGTTTCGTACAGGCGATTGCGGATATGTATGTTTACCTTTAGGCCGCAGAAATCCCTTTCCGGAACAGCAAGGTCCGGAGAACTTTTCCGAAACCGAGCATGTGTTGGAACCGCATGCGCAGCAAATCCAGGGCCTGGCAGCACACTAGGGACTGGGCCTGTCCGACAGTTATTTGGCCTTCAAACAGCTGCTGATGACCGGTGACCGCGTCGCCGACTACATGTCCCAATCCAACCACCCCAATGCAGCGGGCCATCGTCTCATTACCCTGGAAATCCTGAAGAATCATTAACTCGTTTTAACGGATTACCAAGGCCTCCGACTGCGAGAAAGGGAAGTAGGAACGGTCAATTTTCATTGCTTAATGGGAGACAGACCGGCAGGCCGTTTCCCTTCCGATCACAAAACAAAACGAATAGAGTCTCTGCTCCCCGAAACCTTGCAATTTCAGGCTTTTCTGGCTATTTTCGACTCCGAATAGTGACAAAACGACCCATGAATAAAACCGGCTTTCTTCTTGGAATGACCAGTCTCCTGCTCGCGGGGGTGCTTTTCTATTCACTGACCCAGGAAGAGGAAATTGACTTTAGTACCCAGGTGAAACCCATACTGAACCGACACTGCATTTCCTGCCACGGAGGGGTCAAGAAAAACGGAGGCTTCAGTCTGCTATTTGAAGAAGAAGCCCTGGCGCCGACCGAGTCCGGCCATCCGGCCATCGTTCCGGGAGATGCCCGCGCCAGCGAATTTATCTCCCGCCTGAGCGAAAGCGATCCGGAAGTACGCATGCCTTACCAGAAAGCACCTCTCAGTGAGGAAGAAATCGAAATTCTCACCCAGTGGGTGGAAGAGGGCGCAAACTGGGGGCAACATTGGGCATACAAATCGCCTACAAAACCGGAGGCTCCTGAGGAGGGCCTTCAGGCAGGTTTTCTCCCGGAAGAGGCTCCGCCTTTCATTCAAAATGACATTGACCGGTTTATTGCCGAAGGGCTGACCCGGCAAGAACTTAGCCCTTCCCCCGAGGCAAGTAAAGATATCCTTATCCGTAGGCTGAGCCTGGACCTTACCGGACTGCCGCCTGATGAAGCCCTGGTAAGCCAGTGGAAATCCGGTCGGATAAGCTATGAGGAATTGGTAGATGCGCTACTGGAAAGTCCCGCTTTTGGTGAAAAATGGGCTTCCTGGTGGCTGGACCTGGCCCGCTACGCTGATACCAAAGGATACGAGCGAGATGTCAGCCGGGAGATCTGGGCCTATCGGGACTGGGTGATCAAGGCACTGAATGCGGACATGCCCTTCGACCAATTTACCGTGGAACAGCTTGCCGGAGATTTATTGCCCGAACCGGATTTAGATCAACTCACCGCCACGGCTTTTCATCGCAATACCATGAATAACGATGAAGGCGGTACACAGGATGAAGAATTTCGGGTGACCGCCGTAGTCGATCGGGTCAATACCACCTTTGAGGTGTGGCAAAGTACAACCATGTCCTGCGTACAGTGCCACAGCCACCCTTACGACCCATTTAAACATGAGGATTATTACCAGCTCATGGCTTTCTTCAACAACACCCGGGATGAGGACACTCATGGAGAGGAGCCCAAATTAAAATTCTACACCGGCGAAGACAGCATCCGCATGGAAGAAATAAAATCCTGGGCTGCCCGACACGGAAACCCTACCATCGAGGATAAAATGGAGGACATTCTACGATACCAGGAACCCAAATACCATGCACACGTCGCCGAGGATTTTGAAAACGGCGAATTGATCGATACTAAATGGCTCGGTCTCTGGGACAATGGGTCCTGCTACCTCCGGGACGTCTACACCGAAGGCTCGCCCTACGTTTATATTAACTACTGGACGGGAAACGAAGGAAACCGGCTAACGATTCGTAATGGCGGTCCAGAGGGGGAAATTTTGTCTCAATTCACCCTGGGAAAAACGGAAGGCAGGGAAATTCGCCGGTTTCCCATCAAAGAGCTACATGAAAAGATAGACCTCTACCTCCATATGGAGAACAAATCCCTGAAACCGCAGCAAACCAGCTCTACCATCAATTGGTTTGGCTTTTTCCCGGAATTACCAGGGGAAAAGCAAGCCGGGCATGAAGAAATGGACCGCGATTTTTTAGCCTTGCTCAACAAAAACACCCCTTCCGTTCCGATCCTCGTAGAAAACCCGGATTACATGAAGCGGGAAACCCATGTGTTTGAAAGAGGCAATTGGATGCTCAAAGGGAAAGCCGTAAAACCGGATGTCCCCGCCGTTCTCAACACCTGGGATCCGGAATGGCCTGAAAATCGGCTTGGCCTTGCCTACTGGCTGACCAGCAAAGAAAATCCGCTGACGGCCCGAACCCTTGCCAATCGGATTTGGGCACAGTTATTTGGCCGGGGACTGGTCAGCACCCTGGAAGATATGGGTACCCAATCAGCCCTTCCCAGTCATCAGCAATTACTGGACTGGTTGGCCATACGACTGATGGAAGACCATGATTGGAAGCTAAAACCGCTTATTAAAGACATGGTTTTGTCAGGCACCTACCGGCAGTCCTCTGTTTCATCTACCCTACTACATGAAAAAGACCCTGAAAACAAATGGTACGCCAGAGGCCCAAGATTCCGACTCAGTGCCGAGCAAATCCGGGATCAGGCACTTGCTACCTCGGGACTGCTAAGCGGAAAAATGTATGGCAAACCGGTGATGCCTCCCCAACCGGGCAATGTATGGCAAACCGTCTACAACGGAGAATCCTGGGAAACCAGCGAGGGCGAAGACCGGTACCGACGGGCTGTGTACACCTTTCTGAAGCGCACCAGCCCCTATCCTTCTTTTATTAGCTTTGATGCAGGTAGCCGGGAAGTTTGCACCATTAGCCGTACCGTAACCAATACTCCCTTGCAGGCGTTAGTTACATTAAACGATCCGGTTTACCAGGAGGCCGCATTTCACCTGGCCCTTCGCATGTACCGGTCCGATGCTGCGGACCCCATTTCCTGGGCATACGAAAAGCTTTTATTGCAGCCCATCAGCCCTGAAAAACACCAACACCTTCAATCATTGTACGCATTCGCCCTGGAAGATTTCTCCACCGATACCGAAGCAATGGAGGAGTGGCTGCAATTTGCGGAAGAGGATCAGAAAAACCCGGAACTGGCTGCCCTGGCACTCATCGCCAATGCGCTGATGAATTTGGATGAATTCTTAACCAAATCCTGACATGGACAAGATCAAAAAATTACTGGCTGAAAAACTGGAACGAGAACTACAATCC
Source organism: Cyclobacterium salsum (assembly GCF_010119245.1). Taxonomy (GTDB): domain Bacteria; phylum Bacteroidota; class Bacteroidia; order Cytophagales; family Cyclobacteriaceae; genus Cyclobacterium; species Cyclobacterium salsum. The sequence goes on along the minus strand of NZ_WNKG01000005.1, from coordinate 252,592 downwards.
CAAACCCGCAGGCATTTTATACAAAGCTGTGCCAGCGGTCTGGGGGGGTTGGCACTGGGCTCGCTGGTCGGATGTCAAGCCCCCGAACCCCGGGGCATGCAACTTTCCGAGCGGGATCTTAATCCCCTTTCAGCAGCGGCCCCTCCCTTTGCGCCCAAAGTCCAATCAGTAATTTACCTGCACATGGCAGGAGCCCCATCCCAACTGGAAATGTTTGACTACAAACCCGAGCTTGTCAAACTACATAATCAGGAATGCCCGGAATCCGTGCTGCAGGGAAGAAAGTTTGCCTTTATCAGGGGCCGGCCAAACCTGCTCGGACCACAGGCTGAATTTGAGCAATCTGGGGAATCCGGCAACTGGGTATCTGACTACCTGCCACATTTCAAGCAGGTGGTGGACGAGGTAGCCTTTTTGAAAGCAGTACATACCGACCAGTTTAACCATGGCCCGGCCCAGCTTTTCATGCAGACCGGCAGTCCGCGGTTGGGCAGGCCCAGCATTGGTTCCTGGGTAACCTACGGCCTGGGGTCGGAAAACCAAAACTTGCCAGGCTTCGTGGTGCTTACCTCTGGAGGAAAAACCCCGGATGCCGGAAAGAGTGTTTGGGGCAGTGGCTTTTTACCCTCCGTTTACCAGGGGGTGCAATGCCGTTCCAAAGGGGATCCGGTATTGTACATCGAAGATCCGAAGGGAATGTCCCGATCCATGAAACGAAAATTACTGGACGCGATCAACGCCGTTAACCAGGAGGATTTCCAACACTATGCAGACCCTGAAATTTTAGCCCGTATCAACCAATACGAGATGGCTTTTCGCATGCAGATTGAGGTGCCGGAAGTCATGAACATCAACGAGGAGCCGGAGTACATACACCAGCTTTATGGTACGCAACCTGGAGAAGAATCCTTTGCCAACAATTGCCTGCTGGCCCGAAAAATGGTAGAAAAAGGCGTGCGTTTTGTTCAATTATACGACTGGGGCTGGGATGCGCATGGCACCGGTGAGAGCACTGCCATTGACCTGGGCATGAAAGATAAATGCACGGAAATTGACCGCCCCATCACCGCGCTGCTGACCGACCTCAAACAAAGAGGCCTGCTGGATCAAACTCTGGTGGTATGGGGAGGAGAATTCGGCCGCACACCTATGCAGGAAAACCGGGAGGGAAAAACCCAACGTTACATGGGCCGGGATCATCACGTAGATGCCTTCACCATGTGGATGGCCGGGGGAGGTATCAAAAAGGGAGCCTCCCATGGACTGACAGACGAAATTGGCTTTTCCGGGGTAGAAAACAAGGTGTCCGTACATGACGTACACGCCACCATCCTCCACTTGCTGGGATTTGACCACGAACAATTTACCTTTGACTTTCAGGGCAGGCCATTCCGCTTAACGGATGTGGAAGGACATGTGATTCGGGAAATCTTAGCCTGAATAAATCCAAAAACGCCCGTCTTACCAAAACAACTTTAGAAAACATCCAATGGACCGAAGAAAATTTATTCAGCAAAGCAGTTTACTTTCACTGGGATTAGCCAGCACCCCCTATCTAAGCCATGCCGCCCCAAATTTACAGGAACGAAAATTCCGTGTGAGTTTAAATCCCTACGCCATCGGAGTATCCATTGATCAGGAGGAGATGATTGATAAGGCTGTTGCTTATAATTTTGAAGCCATCTTACCCGTAGCTGCTCAATTGATGGAAATGTCTCCTGGAAAATTGGACGAATTCCTTGCTAAAAAGGAAACCCACCACCTGACCTGGGATGCGGCAGGACTACCGGTTGATTTTCGAAAAGACAAGGCTACATTTGACGAGGGAATTAAAGACTTACCGAAGGTAGCCGCCACTTTGCGAAAAGCGGGGGTAAGCCGGGTGAGTACCTGGATCATGCCCAGCCACGATGAACTGCCCTACCTGGAAAACCTGAAGCAGCACAGCCAGCGGCTGGGTTTGGCTGCCCAAATTTTGGGAGAAGAAGGGCTTAAACTCGGATTCGAATATGTGGGCACAAAAAATCTGAAAATCATCAACCGCTATCCCTTTGTCGGAACCCTGAAAGAAGTGCAGGACCTCATCGCGGAGATCGGGCGGTCGAATGTAGGGGTACAGTTGGACAGTTTCCATTGGTACACTTCCAGTGAAAGCGTCGCAGATCTGAAGAAACTGACCAACGAGCAAATCGTGACCTGCGACCTCAACGATGCCACCGCCGGCAGAAGCATTGCCGAACAGATCGATGGTGAACGTCAACTACCAGGCGATAGCGGCCTGATAGATTTGAAGGGATTTATGCAGGCCCTGGTGACTATTGGATACGATGGACCGGTCAGGGCGGAACCGTTCAATGCGAAATTGAATGCCATGGAAAATGAGCAGGCTCTGGCCGCCACCTCCAAAGCCATGTGGAGAACGGTGAACCTGATTTAAAACAGGGAAAACTTCAGTTTATCGGTAAGCAGCTCCAAGGCCTTGATCGCTTTTACGGAGTTTCCTTTCTCGTTTAATTCGGGAGACCAGACGGCGATACTGAATTTGCCGGGCATGACTGCCGCTATTCCGCCCCCCACGCCACTTTTGCCGGGTAATCCCACGCGAAAAGCAAATTCACCAGATTCGTCGTAAAATCCGCAGGTAAGCATGAGTGCATTGACCCGCCGGGATTGGCTTTCATTTAAAATTTCCCGTTTGGCAAAAATAGAATACCCGTCGTTTGCCAGGTAGGAAAAAGCCTTTGCCAGTTCCTCGCAGCACATTTCTATGGAACATTGAGATACATAGGTCCGGATCACTTGCTGGATGTCGTTCTCAAAATTCTTATAGGCCTTTAGAAAATAAGCCATGGCGGTGTTTCTCTCCGCATGCAGTAGTTCCGATTGCATCACCTCCTCATTTATACGGACGCAATGCTGTCCTGCCAACTCATCTATAAATTCCCGTATACTCTGAATTGGATGTTCAAATTTACTCGTTAGGGCATCGGTGATCACCAAAGCCCCTGCGTTCAAAAAGGGATTTCGGGGGATGCCTTGTTCATATTCCAATTGCGCAATGGAATTAAACGGATTTCCACTTGGCTCCACATTCACCCGTGACCAGAGTTTACTACGAAACCTATGAAAAACCATGGTTAGGGTAAATACCTTGGAAATGCTTTGAATGGAAAAGGGCTCTTGATAATCCCCTACCCCATAGACCTTCCCTTCCAGATCTACCAAAGCAATACCAAACCGGTCTCCGGATACCTTTGCCAGTTCGGGAATGTAATTGGCAACGTTCCCCTTTAGGCCCAGTTGATTTACTTCCTGATATACTTCTGAAATTAATTCCTGATAATCCATGATGGCTTCGTTTGATCACGGGTAGGTCCCGTATATCAAAAGTAACCCTATTTTATAGAAGGTTCCCATTTGAAACGGATCAAAAAAAAACAGCTGGCCAATTTATCAGCCAACTGTCTTTCTACTGAGACATCCTCCGGAAGGGTTAACGAAAACCAAGAGTTGCTGGATTCGCTTATTCCACGCCTACCTCATCCACATTTTTAAAGTAAACCTGCCTATCCGCATCCAGGTCTACCAATACAGCACTGTCATTTTTGATGTAACCACTCAATATTTGTTTAGACAATTCATTCAATACCAGTCGCTGCATGGTACGTTTTAAAGGCCTGGCACCAAACTGCGGATCAAAACCAACGTCCCCCAGGTAATCCAACACCTCCTGGGTGGCATCCAGTTGGATACCTGATTCGGCAAGTCGGCTCCGGACTTCCCTCCATTGGATGTCCACAATTTTTCGCAAGATTTCCTTATTAAGCGGTTCGAACATGATGGTCTCATCGATACGGTTAAGGAATTCCGGACGCACTGATTTTTTCAACAATCCAAAGACCTCTTCCTTCGTTTCTTCCATCACCTGCTCTTTGTTCCATTCCTCCATGCCATCAAATCGCTCCTGAATCAGCGTCGAGCCAATATTAGTGGTCATGATGATGATGGTATTTTTAAAATTGGCTATTCTTCCTTTATTGTCGGTTAGCCTGCCATCGTCCAGGACCTGTAGCAGGATATTGAATACATCCGGATGGGCTTTTTCGATCTCGTCCAGCAGGACCACCGAATAGGGTTTTCTTCTCACCGCTTCGGTCAATTGCCCTCCTTCGTCATAGCCTACATAACCTGGAGGTGCTCCTACCAGGCGACTGACAGAATGCCGCTCCTGGTATTCCGACATGTCAATTCTCACCATGGCATTTTCGTCGCTAAACAGGTATTCCGCCAGGGCTTTCGCCAATTCGGTTTTTCCCACGCCGGTGGTTCCCAGAAAAATGAAGGAACCGATAGGGCGCTTGGGATCCTGTAAGCCCGCACGGCTTCTCCGGACGGCATCAGAAAGGGCAACAATCGCCTCCCGCTGCCCGGCAACGCGCTTACCCAGTTCCTCTTCCAAATGCAGTAATTTTTCGCGCTCGCTCTGGATCATTTTGGACAGGGGAATGCCCGTCCACTTGCTCACCACGGCTGCAATGTCTTCATGGTCCACTTCTTCCTTTAACAAAGGCGAGCCTTCCTGCATTTCTTTGAGTTGCTCTTGGAAAGACGCTAGCTTTTTCTCGGTTTCACCGATTTTTCCATACCGTATTTCAGCTACTTTACCAAAGTCTCCCGCTCGCTCCGCTTGTTCTGCTTCCAATTTGAATTTATCGATGCTTTCCTTCTCGCGTTGGATACCTTGGATAACCGCCTTTTCGCTTTCCCATTTGGCCTTGATTTCCTGCCTTTTTTCAGAAAGTTCCGCTAATTCCTTACTCAGTACGGCCTCCTTATCCTTGTTTTTTTCCCTTCGGATGGCTTCGCGCTCAATTTCCAATTGCATGATTCGGCGATTAAGTTCGTCCAACTCCTGAGGCAGGGAATCGATCTCCATCCGCAACTTAGCAGCCGCTTCATCCATCAGGTCGATGGCCTTATCGGGCAAATAACGATCTGAAATATAGCGCTGGGATAGTTCCACCGCTGCTATTACCGCATCGTCCTTGACGCGGACCCCGTGATGCAGTTCGTATTTGTCTTTGATTCCCCGCAAAATAGAGATGGCATCCATTACGTCGGGTTCGTCGACAATGACCTGCTGAAACCTTCGCTCCAGGGCTTTGTCCTTTTCAATGTACTTCTGATATTCCTTCAGCGTGGTGGCTCCGATGGCATGAAGCTCTCCCCTGGCCAAAGCAGGCTTTAGCAGGTTCGCCGCATCCATGGCCCCTTCTCCGCCGCCACCGGCACCGATCAGTGTATGAATTTCATCTATAAACAAAATGATTTCTCCATCCGAATCGGTTACTTCTTTGATTACTGCTTTTAGTCGCTCTTCAAACTCCCCTTTGTATTTGGCACCTGCCACGAGTAATCCCATATCCAGGGAAATCAGCAATTTACTTTTTAGATTTTCCGGCACATCCCCACTTACAATTCGTTGGGCAAGACCTTCTACTATTGCCGTTTTACCCACACCCGGTTCTCCCAGAAGAATGGGGTTGTTTTTGGTCCTTCGGGCAAGTATCTGCAATACCCGCCTGATTTCCTCATCCCGGCCAATAACCGGATCTATCTTGCCTTTCTTGGCGAGTTCGTTCAGATTTTTGGAGTATCTTTCCAACGACCTGTACTTCGATTCTGCGTTTTGATCTGTCACTTTATTTCCTTTTCTAAGTTCTTTGATGGCTTCGATTAGCTTTTTTTCATTCAATCCCTGATCCTTCAGCAACTGGGCGGTAGCATCCGAACCGGCCAAAATACCCAATACAAGGTGCTCTACGGCCACATACTCATCCCCGAAAGTTTTTAGGTACCCCTTCGCCTTTTCCAGCACCTGATTGGTGGCATTGGAAAGATAAGGTTGTTGCCCACTTACTTTTGGGAGTTGACGGATGATCTCCTCCAGCTTTTGAACAATCAGACCGCTATTGACTCCCAACTTTTTAAATAAAAAGTCGGTTACATTACTATCCTCCTGAATGATTCCCTTGAGCAGGTGCGCAGGCTCTATAAACTGCTGCTGCTCGGCGGTACATAGCTCAAGTGCCTTTTGAATGGCTTCCTGAGACTTGATGGTAAATTGCTTAAAATCCATAATGGTCCGGGTTATGTTGTTTCGCTGTTATTCTTTTCTCTTACTACACCGATCAAATATGTAACCAAACCGGATCTGCTGTAAAACCCTGAAAAAATGTCCGGTTTCGAACAGGAAAAATAACATTTACAGACTTTTTGGCAGTATATTGGTTCGCAGTTGCTGGAAAATCAGCAAAAGCGAAATACAGTATTCTTCCATTTTTCTATCTTTGTCCCATGAAAAAAGGCATGCTAGATTCCATGAAAAAAAGTATACTTATTTGGTTCCTGTTTTGCTGCTTTTCCTGTGGTAAAAAGGAAGTAGAAAAACCAAATATTGTCGTCATTCTGGTAGACGACCTGGGCTGGGCCGATGTGGGTGCCAATTTCCCGGAAACGTTTTACGAAACCCCAAATCTGGACCGGATGGCGGCCAATGGGTTGCGTTTTTCTCAGGCATATTCAGCACATCCGGTTTGCAGCCCTACGCGAGCTGCATTAATGACCGGAATACATCCAAACAGACTTAACATCACCGACTGGATCCCGGGTTTCAACCGGAATAAAGAGGATTGGCCGCTTTCCACGCCGAGTATTAACCATCAGTTGGAGTTAGAAGAGACCACCCTTGCCGAAAAATTTAAAGCATCAGGGTATCAAACGTTTTTCGCCGGCAAATGGCATTTAGGAGAAGACGATAGGTATTGGCCCGAACACCAGGGTTTCGACCAGAATATAGGTGGATGGAGCGTGGGAGCACCACAACTGAGGAAGGGAGAGGCTAATGGCTATTACGCTCCTTATGGAAATCCACGGCTAGAAGATGGTCCTGAAGGGGAGTACCTGACGGAACGGCTTACCGATGAAAGCATCCAATTCCTCCGGGAAAAAGGAACGGACCCCTTTTTTCTTTATCTATCCTTTTACACCGTCCACACGCCTATTCAGCCAGCTCCTAAAAAGTACGATTATTTTCTTCGCAAAAAAGAAAAAATGACCGCCCCCTCGGGGTTCCAAGCTTACCGGCAGGAAGGCACAGGGCAGACCAAACTCATCCAGGACAACGCCGCCTATGCGTCCATGGTCGCCTCCATGGATGAAAACGTCGGGAGAGTCCTTCGGGCACTCGAAGAAGAGGGACTGGATAAAAATACTTGGGTACTCTTGACCAGCGACAACGGCGGGCTTTCCACCTTGTTTAACGAAGGAGCACCCACGGCAAATGGACCCTTACGCGCTGGCAAAGGCTGGTGCTACGAAGGAGGCATCCGGGTACCCTTGATCGTTCAGGGTCCCGGACTTTCGGATAAAGGGAGGGTATCCGATACTCCTGTGGTCAGCATGGACCTATTTCCCACCCTGCTTAGCCTGGCCCAAATTCCGCATCAAGCCAACGATGGCAAAGACTTGTCAGGACTGATCCGCAACGACGATACCATCGAGCGTGAATCATTGGTTTGGCATTATCCGCATTACCATGGAAGTGCCTGGAAACCTGGCTCCGCCATACGGGAGGGCCAATGGAAATTAATTCACTTTTATGAAACCGGAATCAGCGAACTCTACAACCTGGAAAATGACCCGGGTGAAATGGAAAATCTGGCCAAGGTGTATCCCGATAAAACAGAAGTACTGCAGCAAAGCCTGATGCGAAAATTAAAGGAATCTAATGCCAGGTTTCCCGAATCCAGGCCTTGAAAGAGGTCCATTTTCAGGTGGAAGGGGTTGGAATCTGAACCAATCTGTAAGTGTTTTATGTTTTTGAAAGTCCTGAAAGAAAAGAAACCATGCAACAAGTCAACAAACAAGATATTCGTAAGTTAAGTCTTCAGGAGTTAGAGCAGTATTTTGAGTCGGTGGGAGAAAAACGGTTCCGGGCCAGGCAGGTCTACGAATGGTTATGGAGCAAATCTCTCAAAAACTTTGATGACATGACTAACTTATCAAAGGCCACCAGAGAGCATTTAAAAGAAAACTTTGACATCAACCACATCCTAGTAGACCAATTTCAACGGAGCGATGACGGGACGATCAAGAACGCTGTCAAATTATTTGATGATCAAATCGTGGAATCGGTCCTGATACCAACCTCAAAAAGAATCACTGCCTGTGTATCCTCGCAGGTTGGATGCAGCCTGGATTGCAATTTTTGTGCGACCGCCAGGCTAAAACGAATGCGTAACCTGAACCCGGATGAGATTTACGATCAGGTCGTCGCCATCCAGGAAGAAGCGCGTCTCTATTTTGACCGTCCTTTGACCAATATTGTCTTTATGGGGATGGGAGAGCCCTTGCTCAACTACCAGAATGTACTGGCAGCAATCGAGCGAGTCTGTTCGCCTACAGGCTTGGGGATTTCGCCAAGGCGCATTACCTTGTCTACGGTGGGGATTGCGAAAATGATCCGAAAACTAGCCGACGACGGTGTTCGGTTTAATCTGGCCCTTTCCCTGCACTCGGCTATTAATGAAACCCGAACCCGGCTGATGCCTATCAACCAGACCAATACCGTAGAAGAGCTAGCAGACGCATTGAAATACTGGTATTCCATCACCAAACGAAAGGTTACGTATGAATACGTCATTTGGGACGGCATCAATGATGACGAACGGCATGCCCGGGCGCTCGCCAAATTTTGCAAGCACATCCCCTCAAAAGTGAATATCATTCAATACAATCCGATCGACGAAGGGGAATATCGGCAAGCATCTCCGGAAAAAGTTTCTCTTTACCTGCGGATTCTGGAAGATTCCGGGATCGTGGCCAAGGTACGAAAATCCCGGGGACAAGATATTGATGCGGCCTGCGGGCAATTGGCCAACAAAATAGATTGGTAATTAGCTACTTACTTTTCTGGCAGATGTTGTGAATATGAATTCCTTTTTTTTAACTTTGAAATACGTATTAAAGTACAGAAATGACTCTTCAAACCATTATAGAGAAATCCCTCCTCGTATTAAATGACCGTGGATACCATGACACGGATATAGACCGGATTTTGGAAAGTCTCCAGGTCAGGCCCTCAGATTTCTACCGAGACATACGGGACTTTGATGATTTGATCGTACGCATTTTTTATCGTTTGTGTAACGAATCGGATGCGGCATCGGCTGAAATTGACCTTTCTAGCCCTTCCCTTGAAATTTTATATTCCAGCATTATCAGCTCTTACCGCATACAGGTGAAATACCATTTTTTATTTGCAGACCTGGGAAGCATCATCCAACGGCATGAAAGGGTAAAAGACCGTTATTTTGAGTTGATTTCACTCCGAAAAGCGCAACTGATCCAACTCTTTCAAAAATTGAAGGAAGAGCATATTTTTAAAAAAGAAAATTTTACCGGAAGTTATGAAAACCTGGCCAATCAAATGACCATGCTTTCCGATTATTGGCCCAGCCATAATCAAATAATTTTTGGTCAGGAAACCTTCCACTACCAATATTACAGCAAGCTGGTCTTTTCCATGGTCTTGCCCTTTCTGACAGACAGTGGATTAGAACTATACAAAAAAATCTTAGGCTACGATCGGTAGCAGGACTTATACGTCCTTATTGCTAAAATCAAATAACTTACGTTTTTCCTCTTTACTTAGGTTATCGTATCCCTTTTCCGCTATTTTATCCAGGATACGATCGATTTCTTCCTGTGTACTTTTCCCTCCTCCTGTATTTGAAACGGTGGAGCTGCTACTACTTTTATTTTTGGCGGATTCCGGCCCCCTTCGGTAGGTTACTTTTACCTTTGATTTCTGGGAAAAGAGGTTTTCAAAGAACAACCCTACGCTTTGAACAGGCTTTCCCAAATCGATCCCTTTCTGGAGTTGTAAAATATAGAAGTAACCCAGTGCTGCGCCACCCAAATGGGCCAGTTCGCCACCTGCATTTGAGCCTGCAGAATTAGCAAAAGCTATTAACACATAGAAAATCGCGATGTATTTAATTTTTACCGGTCCAATCAGGATGAGGTGGAACTGGGTGTCGGGCCTTAGCGTGGCAGCAGCTACGACGATGGCATACACTCCTGCACTGGCACCCAGCATCAGCGAACCGTCGACCTTGTCACTAAAATACGGGGCAATATTGTAGAGTACTACGTACAACAGCCCCCCTGCGATACCGCCGAGTATATAAAGATTGACCAATTTTCGATTCCCCAGGTACTCCTGAACCAGCAATCCAAACCAGTATAGAAAGAGCAGGTTAAAAATGATATGGAAGAAACCCTCATGCAAAAACATATAGCTGAGCAAGGTCCAGGGTTGGGTCAGCAGCCTGGGTAAGGAAGCTGGCATCATGAAGTAAGAAACAATCGAACGGTACAGATCCTCAGCCCCTCCGATGGTAAGAAATACCCTCATGACCATCAAGACCAGAAATGCGAGCAAATTTATGGCTATGATTTTATACAGACCATTATCTTTATGGTCAAAGGCATGCCTTATATGATACCAGAATCCTCCGTACATGATGTATTAATAGAAATTTCTCCTGTCCTTCTTCCAATAGGTGACCAATACCGCACCGATGACCAAGCCCGATAGGTGCGCAAAATGCGCCACGTTATCCATCGGATTCGATACAAATATATTATAAACCGTGTATAGTCCATAGAACAAAACAAGGTATTTTGCTTTGACGGGCATGGGCGGGAACAGCAAGAACAGCTGGGTATTGGGAAAAAGCATGCCAAAGGCAATAAGAATTCCGAACAAGGCTCCCGATGCTCCCACCATGGGAATATTCACCTGCCTGTCCCGTATATCCAGCATGGTTCGCTTGGCCGCGGAAACCAGTTCGGTACTTTCCGGATCTCGGCTATATTTGTCAATAAAGTCATAAATGGCCGGATTGAACAGATGCCGGTTATCTGAAACAAAGCGATTGAATGTTTCCGGATCCGGATCGTTGGTAAAGGCTTCTATCCGGTCGTTCAGGTTTCCCATTTTATACGCATTGTATCCGGAATACAATACTCCGGAACCAATGCCACACACCATCCAAAGGATGAGTATCTTTTTCGGCCCCAGAAACTGCTCCAGCAGCGGGCCAAAAATAAAGAGACCAAACATGTTGCCAAGCAGGTGCCAGAAGTCGGCATGCATAAACATGTAGGTCACAAACTGAAAAGGCATAAAAAACCTACTTTCCACATAATAGAGCGCAAAAAGGTTTTTTAACTGAGGAATAAAAAAGGAAGCAATTACATGCATCCCCACCGTGATTAACAGTAAATTTTTCACAATGGGGGTAAGGGATCTGAACATAGGATTCCGTTTTACTTAATCAATAGAAAAATTGCTCTATTTTGTTTACATCTAATTTAACAAAGGTCTTAATGCCCTCCGGACTGTAATTTGGATTTTGGCAGGCAAACAGTTGTCCGGCCAGATTTTCCATTTCCTGGGTTTTTAACCTATCCCCCCTTTTAATAGCCGTTTTCTTGGCCAAGGATCTTGCCAGATTTTCCTTTCTGCCGAGGGAAAGTTCATTTTTAAAATGTTTGAATTGCTCCAGCAATTCTTCAAACAGCACTTTTTCACTGGATATCGAAATGTCCGCCGGAACCCCGTTGATCAATAGCGAGTGCTGCCCAAAAACCGTCAACTGAAACCCTAAATCATTCAGCTCCTCATTTAAATCCATCACCAGCGCAAAGTCCGCTGGACTCAAGGTAATGGTTTGTGGGAAAAGACATTGCTGAGAAGCTCCACCGGCCTGTTCCAACTGCCGGAAATAGCGCTCGTACAAGATGCGCTGATGAGCTGCCTGCTGGTCAAAGATAAGTAATCCGGAGGAAGTCTGCGCTATAATGTACGCTTGTTCTACCTGAAAGGTCTTCCCGGATCCCATAGATACCTCCGGGGAGGCAGATTGGGAATCCTCCTTTTCATTGGCTTTACTGGAAAAGGTCACCAATTGCCCCTCTTCGGGATCGCTTCGATCCGGGTCAAATTGGAGGGCCCGGTCTTCCGGATTCTGCCGAAATAGCTGCTCCCAACCTTTGGTACTTTTATTTTCCAGGGCAGGGCCTCGGTAAGTTCGGTAATCGTTTTCGGCTCCTATTTCCTGCCGCTTTGCGCCATCAGTACTCCAGTTGTTGGCTAAATTCACATCCATGCTAAAATCGATCATGGGAACTACATGGTGTGCTCCCAGGGCTTGCTTGACTGCAGATCGGACCACTCCGTAAATGGTCCTTTCATCGTCAAACTTGATTTCTGTCTTCGTCGGATGAACGTTAATGTCAATGTGCTTGGGATCTATTGTCAGAAACAACACGTAAAACGGGTGTTGGTCGGAGCTGATCAGGGCCTCAAATGCGTTCTGCACCGCATGGGCCAGGTAGGTGCTTTTTATAAAGCGATTGTTGACAAAAAAGTACTGTTCTCCCCGGGTCTTTTTGGCCTGTTCCGGTTTCCCTATATACCCTTTGATAGAAATATGAGGTGATTCTTCCTGGCAGGCGATGAGTTGATTCCGGTATTGCTTTCCAAAAACCCCTAGAATTCGCTTGCTGAGCTTTCCTTCGCTTAGGTTAAAGAGTTCCAGGTCATTTTGAAAGAATGAAAAGGCTACCTCCGGATAAGCCAGTGCTACGCGCTGAAACTCCTCCACTAAATGCCGGGTTTCAACTGCATGAGATTTTAAAAAATTTCTTCTGGCGGGTACATTAAAAAACAAATTCTTGACGGAAATGGAAGAACCGTCCCGAAACACGACCGGCTCTTGCTTTTTCACCATTGATCCTTCAATGACGATGCAGGTTCCCAATTCATCCTCTGCCCGTTTGGTCTTCATCTCTACTTGTGCCACCGCAGCGATAGATGCCATGGCCTCTCCCCTGAACCCATGGGTCCGGATGGCAAACAGATCATCTGATTTCCGGATTTTTGAAGTGGCATGCCTTTCAAAACACATGCGCGCATCGGTGATAGACATCCCCATACCGTCATCGACCACTTGAATCAGTGATTTGCCTCCATCTTTGACCACCACGGAAATGTTCTTTGCCTTTGCATCAATGGCATTTTCCAACAATTCTTTCAATGCTGAAGCCGGTCGTTGCACCACCTCTCCTGCAGCAATTTGGTTGGCAATTGCATCGGGCAACAGCTGAATCAGGTCATTCATTTATTTTTTTTGGGTTTTAATTTGAACAAACCAATGAGTAAGGCCACTGAGACTCCCAGGTATAACATGTAATAGAAAAAATCAGGACCCAAGTACAGGTATCCCACAAAGCTACCGACCAGCAGCACAAAAATAATCGTGCGCATCATACCGGCACTCTGCATCACCGACGATGGCTGCTTTTTGATTGGGCTCCCACTGGTGAATGCGCCCCTGATACTGGATCCATGAGAATAGCTACTATCTGCCTTTAATTTCTCTTCGGATTCAAGAACCCCTCTGGCTTCCAACTCCCTTTTGATATTTTGCGTTCGCTGATCAATCTCTTCTCTTACAGGATCGTAATGCCTGGGATTTATTTGAAATCTTCTGGGTTGGTTGGTCCGGAATATAGATGGAAATTTCATTGTTCTATTGATTGAATGCCCGGGATCGGCTAAGATGAATTTCATCGGCTTTTCCTCTTCTCAAGTAGGTCAAACCAAAAGTGGCTGAAACCGAACTTACTTAACTATTGTTTTTTGAATAAAATAAATTCTGCTCATCACTTTTAAGTAGGTAGCTGATCGGAATTTATGTAGTTTTGGTTAACTCTTTAGCCTATTGAATGCAAAGTTATTCTTATTATTATAATCGATAAAATTTTAACACCCCCATGTGTCAAAAAGTTTATGCATTGCCTTTTTGTTTCCTTTTGTTGCTAGCTTACTTTACGGGTACCGGGTTGCAGGCAGCTTCCGATCCTTTCCCCGGGGAAAACAGCCCGAAACAGCAGCATTGGGTTGATAGTATTTTTAATTCCCTGAGTTTTGAAGAACGCCTGGGGCAACTGTTTATGGTGGCGGCTTACTCGAATAAAGGATCCGCACATCAAGAAGAAATTTCACACCTGATTCGCGAGGAGAATTTGGGCGGCTTGATATTCTTCCAGGGAGGCCCTGTCAGGCAGGCGCATCTGACCAATCATTATCAGCAACTAGCTAAAACCCCCCTTTTTATTGCCATGGATGCGGAATGGGGTATGGGGATGCGTCTGGACAGCGTATTGCAATTTCCCAAACAAATGACCCTGGGTGCAGCCACCGATGATGGGCTGGTCTACCAAATGGGCAAGGAAATAGCAAGGCAGTTTAAGGAAATGGGCATGCATATTAATTTTGCCCCGGTAGTGGATGTCAACTCGAATCCGGAGAACCCGGTTATTGGTTACCGGTCGTTTGGAGAACAAAAAAACCTGGTCAGTAGAAAATCCCTGGCGTATATGAAAGGGATGCAAGATAATGGCGTAATGGCCAATGCGAAACATTTTCCAGGACATGGGGACACAAATGCAGACTCTCACTATACCACTCCTGTAATTTACAACAGCAAGGAACGGATTATGGATATTGATTTATATCCCTATCGGGAACTAATCGATGAGGGACTAATGAGCATTATGGTGGCTCATCTGCATATCCCCAGCCTGGGAAGTGAGGCGGACCTTCCTACCACGCTTTCACCAAAGGTGGTCACTGGCTTACTTAAGGAGGAAATGGGGTTTCAGGGACTGATTTTCACTGATGCCCTGAATATGAAAGGGGTTAGCAATCTATACAAGCCAGGGCAGGTAGACTTAATGGCCCTGCTGGCTGGAAATGATATCCTGCTTTATGCAGAAGATGTGCCCAAGTCCAAAGCCCTAATCCTGGATGCCGTGGAATCCGGTATAATCACCCAAGAGGAAATAGATTTCCGTATACGCAAAATACTCCATGCAAAATACTGGGCCGGATTGCACCAAAAACAAGAAGTATCCACCCAAAAACTGGTAGAGAGAATCAGTAATTTTGGTACGCAGGCACTGATAGAACAGCTCTATGCTGCTTCCATTACGGTAGTCAACAACCAGGAGCAAGCTATCCCTGTACGGCACCTGGATATGGAAAATATGGCCTCCCTTACATTGGGCAGCAAGGGGGAAACCTTCAAAAACTACCTGGACAAATATACTGAATTTACCCATTTCACTTTGCGACCAAACAGTAATCGAGACAATTACGCTGCCATGGAGCGCAACCTGAAGGGTTTTGGCACCATCGTGGTCGGGGTGATGGGCATGAGCAATAATCCGCGGCGGAATTTTGGACTAAATACCGAGGAAATTGAGTTCATTAACCGCTTACAGAACGACCATAAAGTCATTACAGTGGTTTTCGGCAATGCCTATGCGGCTGAAAATTTCGAGGGACAGGATAATCTCATTTTAGCCTACGAGGAGAACGATTTCACAGAGAGCCTGGCGCCTCAGGTGATTTTTGGCGGAAGGCCAGGAACCGGAAAACTCCCCATTAGTCTCTCCCAAACCTGGAGTCAGGGGCATGGCATCGCTACGCCACATCTGGACCGGCTGGCATACAGCACCCCGGAAGCCCAACAGATGGACAGTCGGGTTTTGATGAAAATTGACGATCTGATGGAAAAGGCCATTTCATCGAAAGCCACCCCGGGCGGCACCGTACTGGTCGCTAAAAATGGTGCGGTGGTCTTTGAAAAATTCTATGGGCACCTGGATTACGAAAAAAACGTACCTGTCACCGACAAAACCATGTACGACCTGGCTTCCCTTACCAAGGTGTTGGCTACCACACAGGCCATTATGTTTTTGGAAAACCGAGGATTTATTTCGTTGGACGAGCCTTTGCAAACGTATTTACCGGAGCTTGAGGGAACCAATAAAGCACCGCTACGCATCCGGGATATTTTAACCCATGAAGCCGGATTGGTCCCCTACATCCCCCATTTCACCAACACCCTGGAAGGAACCGAATGGAAGGAAGAATACTACAGCAGGGAACTTAAATCCCCGTATACTATTCCTGTAGCCAAGGGCGTTTTTGCCCACCATTCCCTTCCGGACAGTGTATGGAAATGGACGCTTGCCTCAAACCTCCGGTATGTCCGTCCCCGGAATGGAAAATACAGTTATCGGTATTCAGACGTGGGAATGTACCTGCTGCACCGCTTGATCGAGACACGGGTAAACCAACCCATGAATGAGTTTTTGGAACAACATTTTTACCATCCGTTGGGCATGTACCGCTTTGGGTATTTACCCTTACAGAAATACAAACCAAAGGAAATCGCTCCTACCGAAGACGATCGCATCTTCAGAAAAACCCTGGTACAGGGATACGTACATGATCCGGGAGCCGCATTGTATGGCGGAGTGGCCGGTCATGCGGGACTCTTTGGCACCGCAAATGATCTGGCCAAAATAATGCAAATGATGCTTCAGGACGGAAAATATGGTCCGGTAGAACTGCTCAATTCCGAAACGATAGAAAAATTCACCAGTAAGCAATCGTTCCGCAGCCGGCGTGCATTGGGTTGGGACAAACCGGACCCGGAAAAAGACAAAGGCCCCACGGGTAACCTGGCTTCCTTGAGCACCTTTGGCCATACGGGTTTTACCGGTACGGCCGCCTGGGCCGATCCGGAAAATCAGTTGATTTATGTTTTTTTATCCAACCGGGTACACCCTGATGCGGGGAATAATCGACTACTACGCGAAAACATTCGTTCAGACATTCAGGACATTATCTATAAATCCATAAAAAGTGAGTTCCTTTTGGCGGGAAAATGAACAAAACAATATAGGTATGGTGTTGAACTTGGATAAAATAGCCTTCACAAAAATCTTTTAGGATGAAAATCGGGATCGTCTGTTACCCCACCTTCGGTGGAAGCGGAGTAGTCGCAACTGAGTTAGGCAAAGCGCTAGCCGCTAAGGGTCACCAGATTCATTTTATCACCTACAGCCAACCCACCAGACTTGATTTTTTCAGCGAAAATCTCTTTTACCACGAGGTGGATATTAAGAGTTATCCGCTTTTTGAACACGCCCCATACGAACTGGCCCTGGCCAGCAAAATGGTAAACGTGGTTAAATACGAGCAATTGGACTTGCTTCACGTCCATTACGCCATTCCTCATGCATCAGCGGCCTATATGGCCAAACAGATATTAAAACGGCAGGGAATCATCATTCCGGTAGTTACCACGCTACACGGCACAGACATTACCCTGGTGGGAAAAGATCCCAGCTATGAGCCTGTCGTTACCTTTAGCATCAATGAATCGGATGGGGTAACGGCCGTTTCGGAAGACCTAAAAAAGGACACCTTATTGCACTTCGACGTGGATAACCACATAGAGGTTATCCCTAACTTCATCGATCTAAATCGCTTCAAAAAACAAAAGAAAGAACATTTTAAGCGCGCCATATGCCCAAATGATGAAAAACTCATGGTTCATACGTCCAATTTCCGCAAGGTAAAGCGGGTGGATGATGTGATTCGGGTTTTTTTTGAAGTTCGAAAAGTCATCCCTTGTAAACTATTATTGGTAGGAGACGGTCCGGAAAGGGATAAAATGGAGAGGCTTTGCCGACAACTGGGGACCTGCGAGGACATCCGGTTTCTAGGCAAACTGGAGGCGGTAGAGGAAGTGCTGTCCGTAGCGGATCTATTTATCATGCCTTCCGAAAAAGAAAGTTTCGGATTGGCCGCCTTGGAAGCCATGGCCTGTGAAGTCCCCTTATTGACTAGTAACGTAGGCGGAATACCCGAATTGAACATCAACGCCGAAACGGGATTTTTATGCGAAGTGGGAGATATCGAAGGGATGACTGAAAAGGCACTAATTATTCTGGATGAAAAGAACCTGCCCGTTTTTAAAAAAAATGCCCTTGCCAGAGCAAAGAAATTTGATGTGACGGCAGTTTTACCCTTATACGAGGCCTTTTATGCGAAGACCATCGAGAATACCCTGCTCGCCGAAAATCAATGAGTAAATTCAGGTATGTTTTTTGCTAATTTTGAAACCAGCTACGGCCCTCAATACGTTAAATTGACAAATAATACCAAATGATGGTTTTAATGCCTACATTAGGTAGTAAAAGAACGCACATTGACCAAAAGTTATATAAAGAATGAAAAAAATTGGAAGATTGGACCGGCCAGATAATAGCGGTTCCGCCAAAATGTTTACCAATCCCGCATTGGAAAAACTAAGCAGAACCCATATCAGCATACCTATCGCCATTTTTCTAGGTGTAGGCCTTTTTTCGTTATATTTTGGAATTTTTACAGCCAGTATTTCCTTCTGGAAAGGAGCCGGGCTGCTATTGAGTGGTTTTTTGTTTTTTACGTTCGTGGAATACCTGTTGCACCGGTACCTTTACCATATGGTTCCAGATACCCGCTGGAAGGATAAATTACAATATTCCGTCCACGGAGTGCACCACGATTACCCCAAAGACAAAGACCGCCTAGCCATGCCTCCGGTTATATCGGGGCTTTATACGGTAATACTCTATTTCCTTTTTGAGTTTATCATGGGAGATATGGTCTTCTATTTTCTCCCCGGATTCCTAATGGGCTATGCCCTGTACCTCGGGGTTCATTACACCGTTCATGCGTACCAACCACCAAAAAATTTCCTCAAGATTTTATGGGTCAATCATTCGATTCACCATTACAAAGACCCGGATGTAGCATTTGGAGTGAGTACCCCGCTTTGGGATTATGTATTTGGTACCGCTCCTAAAAAGCATTAAATAAGCAGCCTTTTCCGCGATCCCGAGCGGACTGAGTAATCACTCATTGAAGGTGATTTGACCGGCTTTTCAAATCAGGCCAACTCACCCTTTCCAATTTCGGATAGAAATCGTTTTTTTCGAAAACTAAAAATAATGACTATAAGTATAATTGGATTAGGCTGGCTGGGCCTTCCGCTGGCCGAATTTCTTCAACAGAAGGGGTTTTCAGTAAAAGGCAGTACCCGCAGCCAGGAAAAAAAAGCGCAACTGATTCGGCAGGGAATTCAGGCGGATCAACTGCTGCTCAGTCCCGGCCTTGCCAGTACTTTCCCCTCGCAACTTTTTGAGACCGATCTTTTATTTATCAATATCCCACCATCCCGCCGCACCAAGTCAGATGATTTTCACCCCCAGCAGATCAAGTACCTTAGGCAAGTAATCAGGGAACTTGGCATTGGAAAGGTGGTCTATGTGAGTGCTACTTCCGTTTACCCCAGCCAGAATCAAATCGCCCGAGAAACCGATGAACTCACGGGTGAAACTACCGGGAATCCGGCTTTATGGCATTCAGAACGGCTTTTGTGGGAAGAAAAAACCTATGACCTATCGGTTCTTCGGTTTGGAGGACTATTGGGGGATGACCGTGTTCCAGGAAGGTATTTTTCCGGAAAAGAAAATGTTCCCGGACATCCTCCGGTCAATTACATTCACCGGAAAGATGCAGTCCAGGCCATTTATTGGCTAATCGATCAACACCTTTGGAACGAAACATTTAACATTGTGAGTCCCGAACACCCCGCTAAAAAAGTCCTTTTCGAAAAAAATGCAGCTGAACTTGGTTTTCCACCTCCTGCCAGTTATGAAAGTCCTCCTACACAAAAATGGAAAGAAATATCCAGTGAAAAATGGCAGCAAACCGGTTTTCAGTTTGAATATCAAAACCCTTTGGATTTTACCTATTTCGGGTAAGGATGCCAGGTAAACATGCTCCAACCCTCGATCCCCTTCCGGTTTATTGCTCGGAAATCAGCCCATTTATCAAAATCTCATCTTTTTTTGACCCAATCCAAGTCCTGATATCAAGGAATTCAGAATCAACTTTTACGAAAGGCATAAGAAAAAAAGGATATACTACCGTATTTACAAATACAAACTATTATATGGATGTCAAAAAACGGAAATGCTGATTATCAGTAATATTTGTATAACCGCATATGCGGTTTTTATTAAATAACATAATGACTTAATTTTGATCTCTGAACATATCAAACTATGGATAAATATTCTTATATCTCCAATGCCCATGTAGCCTATATCGACGAGCTGTATGAGGATTACCGAACAGACCCAGAATCCATTGATAGCAGTTGGAAGGCATTCTTCGATGGGTTTGAATTTGCAATAAACAAATACGGGGAAGATGAAAATGGAGGTGCCGAAGCGGGGAGCAGTCCTGCCGTCAATGGCAACCTGGCTACAAAAGGCACCATCATGGACATGGAGCGATTGCCAAAGGAAATAAAAGTCAGAGCGCTGATTCATGCCTACCGCTCCCGGGCACATTTGCGCTCTAAAACCAATCCGGTAAGGGAAAGGAGAGACCGGAAGGCTCTTTTGGATCTGGATGACTTTGGGTTAGATAAAAATGATCTGGACACGGTATTCCAGGCTGGAAACGAGATCGGTATAGGTGATGCGAAGTTATCCAAAATCATTGAGTCTCTGAAAATCATCTATGAAGGATCCATGGGTTTTGAATACCTCTACATACGCGATCCCGAAATGCTCGATTGGTTTCGGATCAAGGTAGAAAAGGAAGCCCTGGAATTCAATCCTCCGCTGGAAGATAAAAAAAGAATTTTATCCAAGCTGAACGAGGCCGTTGTCTTTGAAAATTTTCTCCATACCAAGTATTTGGGGCAAAAGCGATTTTCATTGGAAGGTGGAGAGAGCACTATCCCTTTTTTAGATGCTCTTATCAATAAAGCGGCTGATCTGGGAGTGGATGAAGTGATGATCGGAATGGCCCACCGGGGTCGTCTGAATGTCCTGGCAAACATCATGGGAAAAACCTATGAGCAAATCTTCTCTGAATTTGAGGGAACGGCAAAACCGGACCTGACCATGGGGGATGGAGATGTGAAGTACCATATGGGATTTTCTTCGGAGGTACCTGCCAAAAACGAAAAGCTGATGATCCTGAAACTGGCGCCAAACCCTTCCCACCTGGAAGCGGTCAACCCGGTGGTAGAAGGCTTTGTACGTGCTAAGATAGACGATCATTACCAGGGTGACGAAGACAAAATGATTCCGATCCTGATACATGGCGATTCCGCCGTAGCCGGACAAGGAATCGTATATGAAGTTACCCAAATGGCGAATCTAAAAGGCTACTACACCGGGGGTACCATCCATTTCGTTATCAATAACCAGGTAGGGTTTACGACGGATTTTGACGATGCACGAAGTTCCATCTATTGTACGGATGTAGCCAAGATCATTGATGCCCCGGTTATCCATGTGAATGGAGATGATCCGGAAGCGGTGGTTTATGCTGCCAAACTTGCCGTCGAATTCCGCCAGAAATTCAACCAGGACATTTTTATAGACATGGTCTGCTACCGAAGGCACGGTCACAACGAATCGGATGAACCCAAATTTACGCAGCCGGAATTATACAATCTGATTTCCAAACACCCCAACCCAAGAGAGATTTATAATAAAACCTTATTGGAA
Organism: Cyclobacterium salsum; assembly: GCF_010119245.1. Taxonomy (GTDB): domain Bacteria; phylum Bacteroidota; class Bacteroidia; order Cytophagales; family Cyclobacteriaceae; genus Cyclobacterium; species Cyclobacterium salsum. Next base: position 231,022 of record NZ_WNKG01000005.1, on the reverse strand, counting down.
CGGGGGCAGGTAGACGCGAAGCTGGCCAAGCAAATGGACAAAGAGTTTCGTCAACTACTTCAGGATCGCCTGAATATGGTAAAAGAAAAACCCTTACCTTACACCTCCTCTCCTTTCGAGAAAGCCTGGGAAGCTTTGCGCAGGGCCAAACCGGAGGATTTTGAGAAATCCCCGGAAACGGCCATTCCCCAGGAAGATTTAGAAAAGGTCGCCGAAGCACTTACCTATCTGCCAAAAGGCTTTAAACCCATCAAGCAGATTGAAGCCCAGCTCAAGCAACGAAAGGAGATGTTTTTCCAAACCAAAACCCTGAATTGGGCGGCGGCGGAGCTACTAGCCTATGGATCCCTGCTTTTGGACGGCAAAACCGTTCGAATTACCGGTCAGGATTGCCAACGGGGCACCTTTTCCCATCGGCATGCGGTGGTGCATGATGCCAATACTAACAAACCGCATAACTCCCTGAAAGAACTTAAAGAAAGCAAAGGGAAATTTTACATTTACAATTCCCTTTTATCAGAATACGCTGTTTTGGGCTTTGAATACGGGTATGCCATGGCAAACCCGAACGCGTTGACGGTCTGGGAGGCCCAGTTTGGCGACTTTGCCAACGGTGCCCAAACCATGATTGACCAATTCATCACTTCAGGTGAATCCAAGTGGCAAAAAATGAACGGACTGGTCATGTTATTGCCTCACGGGTATGAAGGGCAAGGGCCGGAACATTCCAATGCCCGACCGGAACGTTTTCTTCAGTTGGCAGCAGAGTACAACGTAATCGTTGCCAATATCACGGAACCCTCCAACTTCTTCCATTTATTGCGACGACAACTTGCGTGGAATTTCAGAAAGCCCTGCATCGTTATGTCCCCTAAATCCCTGCTTCGCCACCCTAAAGTTATGTCGCCGATTGCAGAATTCACCAAGGGTGGATTTCGGGAAGTCCTGGTAGACGAACAGGTGGATGTAAAAAAAGTAAAACGCATCGTCCTTTGTTCGGGAAAGATCTATTACGACCTGATTGAGATGAGGGAAAAGGAAAAGGTAGAAGATGTGGCTATCATTCGCCTGGAGCAAATCCACCCCCTTCCTAAAAACCAGTTATTGGATGCCATTCATAAATACGGGAAGAAAACCGAAACCATTTGGGTTCAGGAGGAGCCGGAAAACATGGGCTACTGGGCCTTTATTGTCAGGAATTTATTTAAAGACCTCAACATGGATGTCATAGCCCGAAAGCCAAGCGCTTCGCCTGCAACCGGCTATCATAAGGTCCATCTGGAAGAACAAAAGCAAATTTTGGAAAAAGCTTTAAAAATTAATTCTTAATTTCCCTTTTCGTTTTCAGTTTATAACATAAATCGAGATAAATGCTAACCGGAACTTATGCATAATCCGGTAAAAATCAAATAACCGATGAGTATAACAATCAAAGTGCCTGCCGTGGGCGAATCCATCACCGAGGTTACTGTTGGACAGTGGTTTAAAAATGATGGCGAATTTGTAGAAATGGATGAGGTTCTATGTGAACTCGAATCTGATAAAGCTACTTTTGAGTTGACCGCTGAAGCCGCAGGAATACTGCACACAAAAGCTGAGGAAGGGGACACCCTCGAAATAGGAGCTGCTATTTGTGAAATCGATCCGGAAGGATCGGAATCGGCTACCAGCGAGAAACCAACTGAGGGGGAAACCAAACCCTCCGGGAAAAATGAAGAAAGCCCGAAAAAATCAGGGGAAGTAAAAGAAATGCATGTCCCTACCGTGGGCGAATCCATCACCGAGGTGACCCTGGCCACCTGGCTCAAAGAGGATGGCGATCATGTATCCCTGGACGATATCATTGCCGAAGTAGATTCTGATAAAGCGACCTTTGAACTCCCAGCCGAAGCCACCGGAATATTAAGGCAAGTAGCAAAGGAGGGAGATACCCTGGAAATAGGCGGACTGATATGTAAAATTGAAGTAACCGACGGGGTTCCGGATGAACAGGAGGAAAAAACACAGGAAAAAAGCAGCCAGCAGTCAAACCAGGCTGATGGTAAGAAGGAAGATACGTATGCTGCTGGCCATGCTTCACCGGCTGCATCTAAAATTCTGGCTGAAAAAGACATCGACCCCAAATCTGTAAATGGCACGGGCAAAGACGGCCGTATCACCAAGGAGGATGCGCTCAAAGCCGAGCAACCGAAAGCCAAGCCTGCGGCTGATAAATCCGCCGCACCTGAAAAAAGCAAAGCGGAAGAGCAACCCCGCGAAGGAAAGAAAGCCGGAGCACGTGATAGTCGGAGAGAGAAAATGAGCTCGCTGAGAAAAACCATCTCCCGGCGGCTCGTTTCCGTCAAAAATGAAACGGCCATGTTGACCACTTTTAACGAGGTAAACATGAAGCCCATCATGGATCTGCGGAAGCAATACAAAGATAAGTTTAAAGAGCGGTATGAGGTAAACCTGGGTTTTATGTCATTCTTTACCAAAGCGGTATGCATCGCTTTGGAGGAATGGCCTGCGGTCAATGCCCAAATAGATGGAAATGAAATTATTTACCATCATTTCTGTGACATTTCCATTGCCGTTTCGTCACCCAAAGGTTTGGTAGTCCCGGTAATCCGGAATGCGGAACAGCTTTCATTCGCAGAAATCGAAAAAGAAGTTGTACGGCTGGCAATTAAGGCAAGAGAAGGCAAACTGACGATCGATGAAATGACCGGGGGGACCTTTACGTTAACCAATGGCGGTATCTTTGGGTCCATGATGTCCACGCCAATCATCAACGCCCCGCAAGCCGCCATTTTAGGCATGCACAATATTGTAGAAAGACCAATGGCCGTGAATGGTGAAGTTAAGATCCTTCCCATGATGTACCTGGCGCTTTCTTACGATCACCGAATTATTGACGGGCGGGAATCGGTAAGTTTTCTGGTGCGTGTGAAAGAATTGCTGGAGGATCCTTCCCGATTATTACTAGGCATTTAACTTTTTCTCACGTAACCCTGCCTGAATGCATAAAAAAGGCAGGAATATAAACCACGATCAAGTATGTATGATTTAATCGTAATCGGTTCCGGACCAGGTGGCTATGTAGCCGCTATTAGGGCGGCACAACTGGGCCTGAAAACTGCCATTATCGAAAAATATTCTACCCTTGGCGGTACCTGCCTCAATGTTGGCTGCATTCCTTCCAAAGCCTTGTTAGACTCCTCAGAGCATTATCACAACGCGGCCCATACCTTCAAAAACCATGGTATCGACCTGAAAGACTTGAAGGTGAACTTCAAACAAATGATCGAACGGAAACGGGAAGTCGTCAAGCAAAATGTAGATGGCATTCAGTACCTGATGAAAAAAAATAAAATTGACGTTTTTCAGGGACTGGGATCATTCAAAGATAAAAACACCGTAAGCATCGCCAAAGAGGATGGAAAAAAGGAAGAAATTGAGGGAAAAAACATCCTCATTGCCACCGGTTCCAAACCTGCCAACCTGCCATTCATCTCACTGGACAAAGACAGGATTATTACCTCTACGGAAGCGCTTGAGCTAAAAGAAGTTCCCAAGCATCTGATTATCATTGGAGGAGGCGTTATTGGTTTGGAACTAGGTTCCGTGTACGCACGCTTGGGAGCCAAAGTTTCAGTCGTTGAATACCTGGATAGCATCATACCCACGATGGACAAAACCATGGGAAAAGAGCTGCAAAAATCGCTGAAAAAGTTAGGAATGGAATTCTACCTCAAGCACAAAGTCACTGGAGTGGAAAAAAAGGGGAAGGAGGTAACCGTTACGGCCGAAAATTCGAAGAAGGAAACAGTGAATCTAAAAGGGGATTATGTATTGGTATCCATCGGAAGGAAGCCCTATACCGAAGGATTGAATACAGAAGCTGCTGGCGTTAAACTCAATGATAAGGGTCAGGTAGAAGTAGACGAACACCTAAAAACATCCGCAGACAACATCTATGCCATCGGAGATGTGGTAAAAGGGGCCATGCTTGCCCACAAAGCGGAAGAAGAAGGGGTTTTTGTGGCCGAGCAGCTGGCCGGTCAAAAGCCTCATATCAATTACCTGTTGATCCCTGGCGTGGTTTACACCTGGCCGGAAGTAGCTTCCGTGGGCTACACAGAAGAGCAGCTCAAGGAAAAAGGTATTCAGTACAAAACCGGAAAATTTCCCTTTATGGCTTCTGGTAGAGCCAGGGCAAGTGGAGATATCGATGGGCTCGTGAAGGTGATGGCAGATGCCGAAACGGACGAGATTTTAGGAGTACACATGATCGGACCCCGCACCGCGGACATGATCGCAGAAGCGGTAGTGGCCATGGAATACCGGGCCTCTGCCGAGGATATTGCCCGAATGTCCCATGCTCACCCTACCTATACGGAAGCTTTTCGCGAGGCCTGCCTTGCGGCTACCGATAATCGGGCACTACATGTGTAACATCCGGAGCGTTGATCTAAAAGCCCCTGAGCTCATCAGGGGCTTTTTTTATCATTAGAAAAGGATCTAGTAATCCACCGGACGTAACGGCGAAACATCAGATAAAATCCATCAGCGTTTCCAGTTTCATTCCCCGACTGCCCTTGATCAGAATCTGATAGTCCTCCAGGGAAGAATCCTGCAGCCAATTTCTCAAGGAAAAAGGGTCTGGGAAGTACAGGGCATTGGGTACCTTCGGTAAGGCATGTCGTATGAATTCGCCGGTCAGGCAGACCTTATCTAGTGCCATCCTTTGCAACAATTCTCCTAGTTTTTCATGTTCTTCCCTGGTGTGGGGCCCCAACTCTAACATGTCCCCAAGGATCACCATCTTATACCGGCGCTTATTCAGTTTTTCAAAAGCGTTAAGGGCTTCTTCCATACTGGAGGGGTTTGCATTGTAAGCATCCATAAAAATCCAATTATTCCTTTTTTCCATTATCTGGGAGCGCATGTTGGCCGGGACGTAGCTGGCGGCTGCCCTGGCAGCATCCCCGGCAGGAACGCCAAAAAAAGCACCTACACAAATGGCTGCGGCTATATTATCAAAATTATAGCTTCCTATCAACGCAGAAGTATAACGTTCCGAACCACCTTCCACACTAAACCTCACATACGGATCTGCATCCAGCATGGATACCGAACAGAAATCACCCGTACCCGGAAACAAAACCGGATCTTTAAACCTGCGTATCATTTGCGAGAAGACCTGTTGTTTGGTATTGATAAACACCTTCCCTTCTGACTCCAGGAGAAACTGGAAAAGTTCGGTTTTGGTCTTCAACACTCCTTCCGGGCCACCCATCCCTTCCAGGTGGGCTTTTCCGATATTCGTAATCAACCCATGGGTAGGCAAAGCGATATGACATAGCTCTGCGATATCCCCCTGCTTGTTGGCTCCCATTTCGATGATGGCAATTTCGGTTTCCTCCGTAATCCCCAAGAGGGTCAATGGAACGCCAATATGATTATTGAGATTACCCGCTGTCGCATGTACCTGAAATTTCCGTGACAATACCGACTGCATCAATTCTTTGGTGGTGGTTTTTCCGTTGGACCCGGTGAGACCAATGACCGGCAGATCGAATTTTTCTCTATGGAAAGTGGAAAGGGCCTGAAGTGCTTTCAGCGCATCTTCGACCAGGAAACACCGTTCTCTTTCCTCCAATTCAGGATCGTCTACTACTACCAGGGAAGCCCCTAATTCCAGGGCTTTTGCCGCATAACGGTTCCCATCAAAATTTGGCCCCTTAAGGGCAAAAAACAGTTCGCCCGGTTGTAGTTTTCGCGTATCCGTACAAACACCGGTAGCGGACTGAAAGTGGTTATACAATTGTGTGATCTTTTCCATTGCTGGTACGTTGCTTCCAAATGCTAAAAATCAGGGGTAGATAGCTCCCCTTTCAGGCAAAAGTAACATATCCGTTTTCATTTTTTATCGTTAAAGAACAAAAATAACTATAATAATGGCTCGTAAACCATTAATTTCACCACAAAGCTTACAAGCAGATACCCAGCTCCTGATGACTCGAACGTACCTGGTTCTTTTCCTGACAATTGGCCTCTTAATGAAGGGCCATTCCCAGGATATATTTCAGATAGCATCTGACATCCGCGTAGTTTCCAACTCCGAACAAGAACTCACCATGCCCTTTGCGGGAGGTATCAACGCTGCCCAGTTCCAGCAATTTGATCTGGACGGGGACGGGAAGGAAGAATTGATCATTTGGGATATCAATGCGGGTAGAATACATGCCTACAAGGAAACTGCGACCGGGTACCAGTACTTTCCAGGCGCGGAATACTATTTTCCGGAGGATGTCAATGGCTTTCTGCTGCTGGCAGACTTTGATCAGGACGGAAAAAAGGACTTGTTTACCGGCTCTCCTTTTGGTATCAAAGCATACAGGAACATTTCTGATATGGAGGATCCGTTTCCTGACTGGGAAGTGGCTCAAGAATTCCTGAGATTAGAAAATGGATCCAATCTGACTGCAAATATACTGGATGTACCTTTGATCGACGACCTGGACGGGGACGGAGACCTGGATGTACTCACCTTTAATTTTGCTACCGGTGATTACCTGGAATATTACCGAAACACCAGCGTGGAACGAAACGGCGCACCAGACATTGACGGTTTTGCCGCTGCTGTAAATCGATGGGGGAATTTTGAATTTTGCGGTTGTGATGCGATTCGTTTTGGACTTACCTGCAGCGGACAGCCCATCACGGTGAATCCGCCGCCCAGCTCCCTCCGGACCATGCATTCCGGTGGTCATACACTGCTTTACCGGGATTTTGACGGAAATGGGGTCAAGGATTTACTTATCGGCCAGGACTTGTGCAAAACGCTGTATTTTCTTCCCAATCAAGGAACGGACAACGAGCCCATTTTCGAAAGGTTTTCCAAATCACTTCCGGATTTTGGTCCTTTACCCGAATTCCCGATTTTTCATGGTGCCTTTTCTTTGGGAGAAAAGTTGGTCGTATCCAGCCACTCCTCCGAACCTGCCCTCAATAGCGGAGCTGATTTTTCTAAAAGTGTGTATTTGCTTCGACCTGACCAATCGGACCCCGTTGAAACCCCGGCTTTTTTGCAGGAGCAAATGATGGATTTCGGAGAAAATTCCCGCCCTTACTTTGCCGGAAACAAATTACGGGGGAATTTATATATCGGGGCGAATGTGCTAACGGATAAAGGCGTTCAGGGCCGGATTTTTGAATTTGAGCTAAACGATAAAACGCTACGGTTGATTAACGATGACTTTATGGAATTGTCAAAAACGACCGTCCTGGAACCCGGTTATCAGCAATTCACCAATGCTTCCAATCAAACTTTTCATGTACTCAGCACTGAAGTATACACCAATCAGATTCCAGAGAAAAAGCTATGGTTTTCTCCCCTAACCGCTCCTGAGGAGAGAATAGAAGTTTCATTGCCTGAATTTACCATGCGCGGATCAGATCAGGTTTATCTGTTTCATGATTCGAACGATAATTACCTGCTATTGGCCCGGCAGACGGGAGAATTGGTATTATTTTCGATTTCAGATGATACTGTCCCGAAGGTAAGACTACTGGAACGAGAGTTTCTTGGTTTTGTGGATAATCCGGTAAGTAGAAACCTTTCGGTAGCGGTAGCCTCCGGTTCCCAGCCCCATTTGATGGCCATTGACCAACGGGGAATAATGTATGCGGCAAAGGATATTTTAGGAACGCCGGAAATCAATCCGGTTTTCATTCAGGTAGCGGAGAAGACATTTGAAAATACCCGATACGGCAGGAATACCTGGGTGAGTTTTGTCCCTGGACTCCTGGGCGAAAAACCCGACTTGATCGTTGGAAACCGGGGCGGAGGAATGGAGTATTTGAGCAGGGTTCAGAATCCAGATGGTGAGGCACCGGACCGCATGGAGGTGCTGGTATTTCCAAATCCAAGTGAGGGGAAAAATATTCAATTAATTGTCAATCAGCAAGAGGTGAAACTCTCTATCTTTGATAGCAACGGCAGGCTGGTAAAATCGGGGCTTTCCCTTGCTGAAAACGAAAGAAACGAAATTGATCTCTGGGGCTTTCCTCCGGGCTTGTATTTGCTGGAATTTCATGCTCCTGATCATCCAAGGATTTACAGAAAGCTTTGGTTGCGCCCCTAGGTATTATTTTAAGATAAAGGCATCTGCATCTTTCCAGGCGGGAAATTTCTTCCGGTATTCGATAAGAGCATCGCCCTCAAGCGTAACCCGAACAATTCCCTCTTTCTCTCCCCCGCTGGCGAGGCAATTCCCCTTAAAATCATACGCTGCAGAATGACCACAATAATTTACTCCATTTCCATCCTGTCCGATGCGGTTAACACCCACGCAATAAGCCAGATTTTCCACCGCTCTGGCTTGAAGCAAAATATCCCATGCCTGAACCCTTGGAGCTGGCCATGAAGCCACATAGAAAATCAGATCGTACTCCATTACCCCCTCTTCGGAGGCTTGGTTTCGGGACCAAACCGGAAACCGAAGGTCGTAACAAACCTGTGGTCGTATCTTCCAGCCTTTCAAGGTAAAGAACTCGTTTTTGGTACCCATCGAGTAGAAGTCGTCTTCGTCAGCCATTCGAAAAAGATGTCGTTTGTCGTAATAGGATACTTTCCCATTGGGCTCCACCCAAAGCAGGCGATTATAAAAGTCTTTCCCGGCTTTGATGATAACACTACCCGTAATTACAGCCTTCATTTGTCCGGCCATTTGCTGCATCCACCGGGTACTGTGCAGGTTCATTGGTTCGGCCTGACTCCTGGTATTCATGGTAAAGCCTGTTGTAAACATTTCGGGAAGTACCAATAGGTCGGCCTTACCTTCCATACGCCATATTTTCTCCTCAAACATGGCCAGGTTCGCTGCGGAATCTTCCCAATGAAGCGCTGTTTGAAATAAAGCTAAGGTGATATTTTCCATAAACGGGGCAGAATTAAAAATACGAAAAACAGCTTATCAGCCGGGATAGACCATGCGGTAGTCGGTAGGTACTTTCCCTTTGCTGATATCCAATAATTTCCCTTTTACCATCCGTTTTTTCAATCCTTTGAGGTAATCGATAAAAAGAATGCCTTCCAGATGATCGTATTCGTGTTGAATTACCCGGGCGGTCATACCCGAAAATTCCTCCTCTTTCAGGTTCCAGTCTTCATCAAAATATTCAATGGTCAATTTTTCAGGACGGGTAATCTCCGCACGTATTTCGGGTATGCTAAGGCAACCTTCTTCAAAAACATATTTATCACCATATTCATCCAGGATTATGGGGTTAATAAACGCTTTTCTAACTCCCTTTTCCGTATCATCCTCATCCAACATCAAACTGCTATCGATCACGAACAGCCGAATTCCCTTATTTATCTGGGGAGCCGCCAGACCTACGCCGCTAGCCAGTCCCATGGTCTCAAACATGTCTTTGACCAAACCTTTTACATCTTCACCTTCCTGTATTTCTTCGGCTTCTCTTTTCAAAATAGGGTTTCCATACGCGACTATGGGGTATATCATTTCTTTTCAAGGTAAGTTTGTAATATAATGGCCGCACTGATTTTATCCAGATTACCAGCCTTTTCTCTTCTGTCCTTCTTGCTGCTTCCCATTTCTATCATGGTTTGCATGGCTAATTTGGAAGTAAAGCGCTCATCGACCGTGACCACTTCGACAGCCGGATAGCTTCGTTTCAGTTTTTTCTCCAACGCCAACACCGGCTGCGTCATTTGCGTGTCTTTTCCGTCCAAAGATTTTGGGAAACCAATCACTATTGCTGTAACTTCTTCCTTTTCCAAATATAATTTTAGATAGTTAAACAAATTATGTGTTGGGATAGTTTCCAGGGGATTGGCCACCATGCCCAGCGGATCTGTCACGGCCAGACCCGTTCGCTTGGTCCCCAGGTCTATGGCCAGTATCCGGCCCATTAATTGTTTTTTATTTGGAGGGTGAGTTTACGCTTAACTTCCTTTTCCAACTCAATCGCTTTGGGAAAAAGCAGGTCATTCTCAATTTTCGCATGAATTATCAGTTCTTCTTCCAACTGCTGCAACTCATGGAAAAGAACTTTCATAGACACTGTTGCACTTTCCGGTATCCTGTAATCGTTGGTAAGTTTTCGTATCCCTTCCATCTCATCGTCATGAGCTTCATGGTCAGCCGCCATGATCGCAACAGAAGGCAGGGTGAATACCTGAAGGGCATCTGTAAGGGGTAACATGGAGGCATCGATATCCTGCAAGAGACTAATTCTCCGAAACAGCGTATCTTCTTCTTCATGGATATGATGAATAAAATCATCCACAAAAAGGGGAAACATTAACCTCATGTCCGTCATCAGGTTTTTATGTTCCGAACCCAATTCAATCCCCTCCACCATACTTGACAAAAAGGGAAGCGCTTGCCGCACAAAGTACCGGTGTTTTTTCTTAAGGTAGCCTACTACCAGTTCAATGGGGTGCAGGTACAGTTCCTCTTTGGTAGGTTCCTTTCTGGAGGCCCAGTCTTCCAGTGCAGCTATTACCTGCGAAGGATTCACTTTATGCGCCTGACATGCCTCTACCAAAGAATGGGTTTCATGCTGAAAAAAACGGATACCAAAATAATGCAATACCCCCGCCAGAACGTGGTTTTCATTAACCAGATCCGCTATGGACTTTTTATCGTTGTATTCGAAGGCATGCATGGCTACAAAATTAAAATAAATTAACGTAAAAAAAGGGATGTTGCGGCATCGATTTGAATTTAATTGCGTTAATTTAAACGAAACGCATTCAATGCATGTTTAATTGTATATTTGGTTAAAATGAATTATATTAAACGATGCATTTTCTTGCATGGTAAAAATAAAACCGAGACAACGTGAGTATAGAGAAAAACACCAAAGCACAGATCAGACTCCCCCTATTTCTTGCCCTGGGTATTTCAGCAGGAATTTGGATTGGGGCTACCTTTGCAGAACCAAAAACAGACAGGAATGATTTAAAATCGGCAATTTATAAGGTGCAGGAGATCATTACCTATATCAACAGGGATTATGTGGACAGTGTGGACACCAATGAGTTAGTAGAATTTGGCATTGAAAAAATGTTGGGAAAGCTGGATCCGCATTCCAGCTACATTCCTGCAGAAGATGCAGCGCTGGCCAAATCCCAATTAGAAGGAGAATTTGATGGGATTGGAATTGAATTCGGTATTTTAAGAGACACGATTTATGTTGTTTCGCCGCTAACGGGAGGGCCATCCGAGAAAGTCGGTCTATTGCCTGGCGACCAGATTGTAAAGGTAGATGGTGAAACAGTTGCCGGAACCGGAGTTACCAACCGAGACGTATTCGATCTATTGAGGGGACCGAAAGGAAGTGAGGTGGTGATTGATATCAAAAGGAAAAACGAATCCGATCTGCTGGAATACAAAATTATCAGAGATAAGATCCCTCAATATAGTGTCAACGCCACTTACATGATTGACAATGAAACTGGCTATATCAAGATAACGCGATTTGCCGCCAATACACACGAGGAGTTCCGATCGGCGGTACAGGAGCTCAAAGGAGAGGGGATGGAACGGCTGATTCTGGACCTTCAGGGCAACCCGGGAGGCTACATGGGAGCAGCCATCAACATTGCTGATGAAATTTTGAATGACAATGCCGTTATCGTTTCACAAGAAGGCAAACTCAAACGCTACAGCCAAAAAGCAAGGGCCATCAGGCCGGGTGCCTTCGAAGATGGTTCTGTAGTGGTACTGGTAAACGAAGGAAGTGCATCCGCATCAGAGATCGTCGCTGGTGCCTTGCAAGACAACGACCGGGGATTAATTGTGGGCCGAAGGACTTTTGGAAAAGGACTGGTACAAATGCCCATAGACCTGTCGGACGGTGCTGAGCTAAGACTCACCATCGCCCGATACTATACACCCTCTGGCAGGTCCATTCAAAAGCCCTATGGTGAAGATGAAGAAGATTACGCAATGGACTACTATAATCGCTTAGAACACGGTGAATTTTTCAATGCGGATAGCATAGAATTTAACGATAGCTTGAAATACGAGACAGTAAAGGGAAGAACCGTATACGGTGGCGGAGGAATCATGCCAGATTACTTTGTCCCCCTAGACACCAGTATGACTAGTTCATATGTTAGTAGGTTGTTTAGTTCTGAATCCTGGAGAGAGTTCATTTTGGACTACCTGGATACAAATAAACAAAAGTTCGAAAACATGTCGTTTGATGAGTTCTACAATGACTTTACCGTATCGGATGCGATGCTCAACACCTTGGTAAAAACCGGAGAAAAATACGATGTCACCTACAACGAGAAAGATTTCAATAAATCTAAAGTGTATTTGAAAATACTTCTCAAAGCACACATGGCTAGGAACATATATGATGACAACGCCTTTTATAAAGTTATCAATGACATCAATGAAGTCTATCAGCAAGCAATTAAATTGTTAGACAAAGCGGAAAACCTGGCGTTTTTCGACGAATAACCTGGGAAAACATTCAAAAAAGCCAGAAATTAACATTCTGGCTTTTTTTATTTCTTAGATTTGGTATCTCTCATCATTTCAGACAATACCCAAAAGCTATGAATCAGAAAAGCATCATTCCTTCAGTAATCAGTTTATTAATTTTCATTTCTATGAATGCGTACAGCCAAACCAAAATCAATCATTTTGCCGTGTATGCCAAAGATCTCAAAGAAAGCAGCAAATTTTACGAAGAGGTTGTAGGCTTGACAACTATTGAAGAACCTTTTAAAGACGGGCTTCATGCCTGGTATGACATAGGATTTGGGCTCTCCATGCACCTCATCGAACGGGAAAAGCCCTGGAAAGAACCGGTAATAGACAAAACAAACCACCTTTGCTTTAGTGTGGAGGACCTGGATAGTTTTATCGAAAAATTGGGGCGGCACAACATTCCCTTTGAAGATGCGGTAGACAACAAGGGTAAGATTAATATCCGCCCGGATGGGGTCCGTCAAATTTACATCCAGGACCCGAACGGATATTGGATTGAAATCAACGACGAATACTAATTCCATTTCAATAAAAAAGGCTGAACCATCGATTTTGGTTCAGCCTTTTTTTGTTAGCTGTTGAGAACAACTATTCGTAAATAGCCGCTGGCCAGGAATCATTGGCAATGTTTACATCGGGAAGTATTTTGTCCGGATCAATCTCTACTTTCGTCACATTTTTATCCGATCGGTGCTGGTAATTCCATCGATCTCCCCGCTGCCAAATTTCAACAGGAAGCATGACCGTCTCTTTGGACCCATCCTCGTATGTTAAGCCTAGTTTTACGGGCATAGGCACTTCACCTTTGTTTGAAAGGATAATCACTTGATCGTTTCCATAGGAGACCACATTTTCAATGGCTAAATCAATATTACCGGTGCCATAAAACCAGGATTTCCAAAACCAGGATAAATTTTCGCCGGCTACGTTTTCCATAATGTTGAAGAAATCACTGGGTTGTGGGTGTTTGTAGGCCCAGGCTTCAATATACGCCTTAAATGCATTATCAAAGCGTTCCTCTCCTAGCACATACTCCCTAAGCATGAGCAATCCCATGGCCGGCTTCATATAAGCGATCATGCCCAAATTAGAGGTATTGGCCACATCGGGATAGGTATCTATGCCTTCTCTCTCGGGATTGGTAAGCCAATTCACATACCGGCGGGTCTGTTCCAAATCGGATCCATATTCCCCATCATTAAAAGCTTCTGAACTGTAATGATTGATAAAGGTATTGAACCCTTCATCCATCCAGGCATATCTTCTTTCGTTCGTCCCCACGATCATAGGGAACCAGTTGTGCCCAAACTCATGATCCGTAACTCCCCAAAGAGACTTCTCGGTACTTTTATAACTGCAAAAATTCAAACCTGGATACTCCATTCCATTGATATCGGCAGCCACATTAACGGCTACCGGGTAGGGGTATTCGTACCATTTCTGAGAATAATACTCAATAGAAGCTTTGCTATATTCGGTGGACCTACCCCAGGCCTTCTGACCATCACTTTCTTTTGGATAAGCACTTTGTGCCATGGCTTTTTTACCGCTTGGCAAGCGAATCATGGATGCGTCCCAGATAAAGGCTTTGGAGGAAGCAAAAGCCACATCCCTGGCATTCTCCAGCTTGAAGTGCCAGGTACTCGTTCCCTCTTGCTTGGGACGGGTAATTTCCGGTTGTGTTACCTCTTCGGGCCTAACCAAATAAACCGTGGTATCGCTATTGCCTGCTGCTTCCATGCGCTCCTGCAATTCGTTGCTAAGCACCTCTTTTGGATTTTGAAGTGCTCCGGAACCTACCACAATGTGGTCATAGGGGACGGTTACTTTGTATTCAAAGTCACCGTATCCTAGGTAAAACTCTCCGGCACCCAGGTACGGTTCAATATTCCATCCTACCACATCGTCAAACACAGCCACTCGTGGGTACCACTGCGCCAGGGCATAAATGGTGTCGTCGTCCACTGCCATTCGGCCCATCCGGTCCATCCCCTTTTCGGGTATTTTAAACTCGAAGTTCATCGAAACGCTGGCTTTCCCGCCGTTTGCTGCAATGGGTTCATCAAAAAACACCTGCATGCGCGTATCTGAAATCAGGTATCGTGAGGAGGCATTACTTCCCCTTTTGTCTAATTGAGCAGATACATTACTGATAGCATATCCCCCATCCATATCGCCTGAATAGCGATTTCCTTGAATGGGTGTGGTTAGCGAACCTCTGGAATCTGCTTTAAAGCGATTCTGCTCCAGATGCAACCAGATGAACGGCAACGAATGCGGGCTATTATTGGTATAGGAAATGACTACCCTCCCTGCCAGGACGTGTTCTGTTTCATCCAGGGTAACTTCAAGCAAGTAATCCGCTCCGTTCTGCCAGTACTCAGGTCCTGGCACACCTGATGCCGAGCGGTAGGCAGAACCTCGTTTATACATAAAATCATTGAAATCTTCCTGGTTATTTTCGGTCTCCTGAGCCGCCAAAAAATGGGCGGAAAACAGGAGCATTACAACCAGCCATTTGCCAAAGTGCGTATGCGTCATCATTTTTTCTTTTTGCTAATTTAATAGATTTATGTAAAAAAAGGGAAACATCCGGCGCAAGAAATAACCATCCGAATTAAAGTGGTTTTCCATCTATTTACTTACCAAAAGCACTATATTCGATCCATTATTCTATTTATTTCCTGTATACTAACTGAATATTTCACCCGAATTAGAACTTCCTCTTTTTCTGATTTGTATTTTTGCCTTTTAGGAAGGTACTTTGACCCACCTAACCATACGTTATCGATGAAATATTTCCTATTAATGCTCTTCTTTGCTGGAGTTGCCATGCCTTTACTGGGGCAAGAAGACAGTGTCACCCATACACTGGATGAAGTTATTATTAAAGAGAACCGAATGGAAATCCCTTTTTCCAAAAGCTCACGAAACATCCATATAATTCACAGGAAAGCGATTGAAACCACCCCTGCCAGGAGCCTTCAGGAACTCCTATCTTTCACACCGGGGGTAGATGTCCGCCAACGAGGAGTAAGTGGCGTACAGGCAGACATCGGAATTCGCGGAGGGTCTTTTGAACAAACCCTAATGATGGTCAATGGAATCAAACTTTCCGATCCCCAAACCGGGCACCATATGGTCAATATCCCGGTTCCCCTGGCGGGGATTCAGCGTGTGGATGTCCTCAAAGGACCCGCCTCCCGAATTTATGGGCAAAATGCCTATTCAGGAGCTATCAATGTTATCACCGAACTGCCTGAGACCTTACAGCTACATGCCAATATTTATGGGGGAGATTTCGGAATGCGCGGAGGAACGGTCCAACTGGGTTTACCTCTGGGGAAATACAAACAAAGCCTGGCTATTTCTCATGATGGAAGTGAGGGGCATTGGTACAATTCCGATTACCGGATCACCAACCTTTTTTACGAAGGAGGATTTTCAATTACTCCCCATCAGGAATTAAAAACCATGATCGCTTATGCCACCAGGGATTTTGGTGCGAATGGTTTTTATTCCAGTTCCTTCCCAGACCAATGGGAGAGCATTCAAACCACCCTGGCTTCGATAAGCCATACCCTGGATAAAGACAAAACCTACCTTCAAACACGTGCCTATTGGCGAAAAAACCAGGATGAGTTTAGGTTGCGCAGGTACGAACCTGATTTTTTTCAAAACCAACATGATACAGATGTGGTCGCCCTAGAAGTCAATGCACGCAGAGAAATGGGAACAGGCACGCTGGGCCTGGGAGCGGAAATCCGGGAAGAAAGTATTGATAGTAATAATTTGGGTAAAAGGGACCGAACACTGTTGGGGGCATTCCTTGAACATCGTCTTGAATTTGCCCAAAAGGGAGACATACGAGCCGGAATCTATTCCAACTATTATTCTGAGTACGGCTGGAAACATTTTCCGGGTGCAGAGGTAGGGTACCAGCTACATCCCTGGGTGCGGGCTTATGCCAATTTCGGCAGCAGCTTCCGGATCCCCACTTACACCGATTTATATTACCAGGGCCCTACCAATATCGGTAATGATAAGCTGGAACCTGAAAAAGCCCTGAATTACGAAGGGGGATTTAAACTATTAAGAAAGGGGCTCCGGGCGGAACTAGTTTATTTTAATCGGCACACCAACAACCTAATCGAATGGGCAAGACCAGACGCAGACACCGCCTGGCAACCCCAAAATTTCAATGAAGTCGTCTTTCAAGGAGTGGAAGCGGTCCTCCTTTATTCTTTCGGGGCGCAGGAAGGAGCTGTGAAAATGGACGAATTTTCAATAAGCTATAACTATATAGATGCCGATCTGGTGGAAACCGAGGGTCAGGAAACGCAGTATTCCCTGAATGCGCTAAAACATCAGCTTATTGGTAGCCTTCGGGCTTCTTTTAAGGATCGAATAGAGTTAACTGCCAAAAGCCGCTATATAGAACGAATGAAACTGGACCCCTACTTTCTTTTAGATATTAGACTTGACTACAATCGCCTGAAAAAAGTAGGTTTCTTCGCAGAAATATCCAATCTAAGCAATACTGATTATATAGAAGCAGGTACTGTTCAAATGCCCGGCAGATGGGCCAGAGGAGGCCTTTCCGTTAATCTGAGTAAAAAATAAAAAGTCCGTGCAAAAAAAGGTTTAAATTTTTTGCATCAGAAAAATTTAAACCTACATTTGCATTCCCATCTGGTTTAGACGAAACCAAATCAAGGATTTTAGATTGATTGTGCAGTTGATATGTTGGGAGTTTAGCTCAGTTGGTTCAGAGCATTCCGATTACCATCGGAAGGGTCGGGAGTTCAAATCCCGAAAAAACCAATTGACTTATTGATATTTTGGGAGTTTAGCTCAGTTGGTTCAGAGCATCTGCCTTACAAGCAGAGGGTCGGGGGTTCGAATCCCTCAACTCCCACAATTAGCCTCCTTTCTGAGGCTTTTTTTGTTTATGAGGTGCCATTTTTACATACTCTTCTCGGATTTTAGAAACAGATTCTATCTGGGGCATACCTGTGACGATTTACCCGAGCGCATTCGCAAACATAACTCCAATCATAAAGGCTTTACGGGCACCGTTCCGGATTGGAAATTGGTGTATGCCGAGGAATTTGATACTAAAGAAGAGGCCTTCGCCAGGGAAACTCAAGTCAAAAAGTGGAAAAGCAGAATTAAAATACAGGAACTGATCTTAAAATCCGGCTAGTTGCTTCAGAGCATTCCGATTACCATCGGAAGGGTCGGGGGTTCGAATCCCTCAACTCCCACGGAATAGAATCCTAATTGTCTATATTTTAGATAGTTAAGTTTCTTTTTTTTTTAACTATGGGGCTAATTATGGGGCTTTAAATTTAAGTTTTTAAAATTTAGAAATCTCAAATTTGCAAACTCCTCCAATTCGGATAAGTTTAATTTACATTTTAGACGAACCAATCAACTTCCGGTTTAAATTCATAATTCCAGTCTATATTTTTTCATAAAGACCCTTATATCAGATACTTTACGTCCCAATACGCTCATGAACAATCTGAGACTAAACGAAGTATTTGCGAGTGAAAAAAGAAGAAAACAGTTTTAGCCCTGTAAATTCACATACAGGAAGTGTTCTATCCCAATAGGTAGATACTTTCATACCTATATTTATTTTTATATAGATAAAAATATAATTATTCAACTAAATTACAATTCGAAAGCCGTTCATTGAATTCAATCTACAAACCGGAAAACTCCGTTTTGGACAACAACAAATCCGTTGTGGGCAGTCCTTGCTTGCAAGTTGTGTGTTTGTCTGACAAAACCTAATGGTTTTTTTCAACCAAACACCGACTCGCCCATCTCCCTTCCCAAGCCTTAACTACGGCTTTGTAAGGGAGATGGGAGAAGAAAAAACCTCGCAACTCGGATTTTTTTAACCCACAGTTTATAGAAGCCAATAGGTTTAAGGTGTTAGTTTTACAGCCTCCAAGTCAGCCCCAAATTAGTTAAATTTGGAAATAGTTCCCAAAATTGATGAAAAACATGGAGATTGCAGAATTTAGGGAATACTCAAAAATCATGGAAAGTAAAATCGAAATCTACCAAGGAAGTGATGGCCAGACTCAGATTGAAGTTTTGGTTGAGAAAGAATCTGTTTGGCTAAACAGAAATCAGATGGCTGTCCTTTTCGGGAGAGATGTAAAAACTATAGGAAAACATATCAACAACGTTTTCAATGATGGTGAATTAGAAAAGGATGCAGTTGTCGCAAATTTTGCGACAACTGCATTAGACGGAAAATCCTACCAAGTAGACCACTATAATCTTGATGTAATTATATCAGTTGGCTACCGGGTCAAATCTGCACAAGGCACGCAATTTCGCCAATGGGCCACCCAGCGACTCAAAGACTACCTCGTGCAGGGCTACGTCATCAATGAAAAAAGATTGGCACAAAAGCAACAGGAAGTCCAAACGCTTAAGGACGGAATTAGGATCTTAAGCCGGGCAATAGAACATAAAGTTAATAATCAAAACCTGGATTGGCTGAACCATTTTGCGAAAGGACTGGAATTGCTGGACGATTACGATCATGAAAATCTAGATACAAAAGGTTTAAGTAAGAGAACGGCTAATTATCCCGAACTATCGGATTACCAACATGTAATCTCATCTATGAAGTCCGAGTTTGAGTCGGGCGTTTTTGGAAAAGAAAAGGACGGAAGCTTTGAGAGTGCCATTTCACAAATCGGCAAAGGCTTTGGCGAAGAGGACTTCTACCCAACCTTAGAAGAGAAAGCTGCCATGCTTCTTTACCTAATTGTAAAAAACCATGGTTTCGTTGATGGCAACAAAAGGATTGCCGCAGCTTGTTTTCTTCTCTTTTTACAGTCAAATAACCTATTGCATAATAGAGAAGGAATTTCAATTATCAGCAATGATGCATTGGCTAGCTTAACTTTGTTTATCGCATCAAGCAAACCTGAGGAAATGGACACGGTGAAGAAATTGGTGATTAGTGTTCTAAACCGAAATAAAATATGACGCTAGAGCAATTTTATTATCTAATTGACAATACTTCCTCATACGGGATTCAGGACCTGGTGGACGCAACCAAAACAACCAACAAACTGTCCGGCAAGACCCAGGTCTTTATGACGGCTATAGACCGGGGGACCAGTCCGAAATCCGAATACCAATGGTTTAACAACGGCGTGCCGCTAAATTCCCGGGACACGGCAAGCCATACCCTCACCGTCTCCGGACTGGGTTCCGGTGATTCGGGAGACTGTTATTAAGAAATGAAGAGTTCGTTCGAAGGTTTTTCCAAAAAGTTGCTGTAAAGAATTACTTTTCAAATTTAAAATCCGGAATTGAAATGTCTGATGAGGATATTTCAAGCTTTGGACGGGTGCCCACCGTTACAGGTTTAACGGCAAGGAACTCGACGGCGGCGGCGGTTTTTACCTGGGTTCATTTCAATTTTTAGTTTTTTTTATGGGGCTCCCCAGGCTTTCTGCATCTCGTTTCTTTTTCTTTCTTCCGTAACTTTCACATACCGTTGGAAACTTTTGTAATCTGCATGGCCTGTTATCTTCATGACAGTTTCGGCCGGAATCCCTTTTTCCAGGGAGAGAGTGGCAAAGGTTTTACGTCCGGAGTGGGCGCTGATGACTTTATATTTAGGGTAGATTTTGGATATTTTTTCCGCTCCCCTGAATCGAATTATTTCTAGGTGCTCGTTTATCTCGGCCTTTTCGCACAGCTCTTTGATGTATTTATTAAACTTCTGGTTGGATATAACAGGAATAGGATACGCTCGCTCCTTATATTTTTCAAGGATATATTTAGAATAGACGTTTAATGGAACAATTAAGGCCTCCTTTGTTTTTTTTATTGTAAGTCTTATTTCCCTTTCTTTGATGTGTTCTTCCATTCAGTCTTGCAATTGTGCAAGTAGTCATACCCTTCTTCAGGAAGCATTACTTCATTTTCATCCCAAAATACATTTTCAGGAACATCTTTATAAATAATCAATTTTTCCCTCACCCTATTTGGTGTCAGCACATGAATGCGGCCTAGCACTTCCGACACATGAAACCTGGCCCCTTCATCCCCTAGTCTTCTCCGTTCAAATGACACTTTTATTCTTCGTTTGAATAAAGGCATTTGAACATTTCCTGAGACGTTTTCGAAATAGAATATCCCGGACTCCGTATAGCTACCCGATTCTGAAATAAGTAAATCAAGGTCTCCATCACCATCAAAGTCCATAGGCAAGGGAACGCCTTTGAACCCTGCATCCAAATCCATTATCAAACCTGGATATTGTACGAAAGTTTATGGAGGAAATTGTCACCATACATGTTTCCTCCTTCTTTGGCCCCTTCCGGCCCACAAGAAAACAACAAAAACAGACAACTAACTAAACCGAAATGCTCTTTTCTATAAGCCATGACAAAATTTTAATTCATTTTCTATGGGCTTTAAATATATTGGTTTTATCTGGCTACCACCATTCAAGGGTTGAACCAGTCATTATTTTTCGCCTGTGGGTGGGGTGTTTTTTTTGAAATTATTTCATACAGTTTCTGTAAGGCAAAAAAAAGGCTGCTCTAATTAAAGAGCAGCCTTTTTCACGTCTATTACTTCAAAATTATAAGTCCAAATCGTAGTAGGAACGTTGACCATTGGGATAAACGCCCAATACGGTTACCTCTTCTCCTTTATAGTTTTTGAGTGCTTCTAGCACGTCTGCACCACTCATAATTTTGGTTCTGCCAATTTTGGTAATGATAAATCCTTCATTAACTCCAGCTTCTCGCCAGGCATCATTATCAATCACTGAAATAGATGCCCCACCTTCCAGATCAAGCCGCTCTTTAACAGAAGCATTCAAATCCTCAAAAATTACTCCTTCAAACTCAGTTGTTTTGGGTAATTCTTTAATAACCACTTTCGTGTCACCAGATATATTTTTCAAGGTGGCCTTGGTAGTCATTTCCTCTCCGTCCCTCAGAAAGGTTACTTCCACCTGATCTCCTGGACGTTTTCTGGCCACTCGTTCCTGCAGGGCGGAAGTAGTGTACGTGTCAAAACCATCTACGCCGATAATGATATCGCCTTTCTGCAATCCGGCTTCTTCACCCCCGCTTCCTTCGTTGACTTCTCTTATATAAACTCCTCTATTCACAGATACCTCTTCACCGATGAATTCCTCTAAATCGGCATTAACATCCATGATGATAACTCCCAACAATCCTCTTTGTACCGTTCCAAACTCAAGCAAATCATCCATCACTTTTTTGGCAATCGCACTTGGAACTGCAAAGGAATAACCGCTAAAACCACCCGTTCGGGAAGCGATGGCTGTATTGATGCCCACAATTTCGCCATTCAAATTCACCAACGGCCCTCCTGAATTTCCTGGATTCACTGCTGCATCTGTCTGAATGAACGATTCAACCTGGAGATTACTCTCGTCTCGGAGAATACCAATATTTCTGGACTTGGCACTGATAATGCCAGCAGTAACCGTTGAATTAAGCTCATAAGGGTTTCCCACTGCCAGCACCCATTGTCCAATCTTTGCCTGATCTGAATCACCAAATGGAATAAAAGGCAAGTTGTTTGCCTCGATCTTCAACAATGCTAAGTCAGTGGTAGGGTCAGTCCCGATGACTTTAGCGGTAAATCGCCGGTTGTCTTCCAGTGTAACGTCAACCTTGGAAGCATTATCTATCACGTGGTTATTGGTCACAATGTATCCATCTTTAGAAATGATGGCTCCAGATCCAGAACTCCTTCCCTGTCTCGGGGGGGCTTCTCCTCGGGGGGACCGAAACCCGAAAAATTCTTCCAGGGGATCCACACCACTTTCCCTATTTCCCATCGTAACCGTACTTCGTACGTGGACAACCGCTGGTGTTACCTGCTCTGCAGAAGCCACAAAGTTAATTCCTTCCGGAATCACAAATCGATCGTCTGCCAACCAATTAACTAAACTTGTATCTTGTTTCTCTGTAAAATTGGTGGATGAATCCTGGTTGTTTTGTAACAAACTGACCCCCAATACGGCTACCATACCGCCAATCAGGGACGCCAGGATCATTCCTAGGAAAAACTGTTTTCTATTCATTGTATACCTTTCTTTTAAATTACCTCAATTATACACGTCTTTTCGTGCAATAAGTTGTTGCCAAAACAATGCCACTACACTAAAATCGAAGGATTTTAACAGCAATTAACAAACATTCTTCTCTTAGGCTTTTACTACCAATAGAACACAACTCGCTAAAGCCATTCAATCGCAACTCCCCTATAAACAAAAAACATATTAAATTAAATCTCCTGATCCGATATTTTTCTATTAAATTTAATTAAAATTCATCCGTTTCCTTTATGCTCAACCTTCAATTCATCAAATGAGCAGGCATACCTCGATCTTCACGACTACTTTAAAAAAAGTGGGTACGGTGTACTACAGTCTTTTTTATGGCCTCTTTTGTATAATAAGTTCGGTTTCCGCCTTTTCTCAAAGCGGTAGTCAGCTTCTTGATCTAGTCCCGCAAGTGAAAAATGACACTGTCAATCTGGCTGACTCACTGGCAAAAGAACCGTTGAGTATGGGTGAACGCATCCAGCAGAACCAAAAATTCCTGAATACCTTGCAAGAAACTCAGGCAAGGTTGCGACAAACTCAGGATACCTCCTTCCTTCAGGAAGAGCTTCCAGTCATAGAAATGGTGCTCAATCGGATTCGCGAACAATCCTTGACGGAGCAAAGCACGGTGAATTTACGGTTTTTGAATGAATTGGAAAACCTGATTATTGGGTATAACCAACAAGTAAACAAATGGCAAGAAGCCATCAATAAAAGATCTACCGACTTAATTGATGCGGAAGAAAAGCTAAGTAGAATTAACCAAGCTTTAAGTGAAAATAAAGGTAAGCGAGAAACGGAACCTTTGCTGGGCTATTTACAGCAAAAGGAAGCACTAGAGAAAAGATTCCAAAACGTAGATAGCCTGTATAGGGTAAAGCGATTTGCAGGGCTTCGGATTCAGACGCAACTTTCCGGAATAAAAATCCAATTGGACGAACTGCTGGAGTCGGTGCGCTTGCGACAAGCGGAATTCAGGCGTGATCTTTTGAAAAGAGACAGTCCGTACCTCTGGCAGGCTCATGCCACTACTTCTAAAAAACCATTTTCGGAGGTTATTCAGGAAACCTTGATTCTCAACCGGGTGATATTGAAACACTACCTGGAAACCAAGTATGGTTGGCTTATTTTTTTGATAGCTGCCTTCTTACTTATTTACTTCTGGATTCGAACGATGATCGAAAAAATCAGTCAAACCAAGGATTTTTCCAGTCTTATCCTGCAACGTAGCAAATACCTGAGGTATTCACCCTTCCTGGGAACAGCCCTTATCCTTTTGACGGTTGGCCCGTACCTGTTTAGTTTCCCCCCCTACTTATTGATCCTAAGCTTTTTGTTTGGAAGCGTTTTGGTGACTACTTTTCTTATTCGCATAGTCCTTGATCGCCGATCCATGGTCCTATGGTCGGTAATGGTAGGCTCCTTTTTGGTATTCGGGTCTAGTAATCTTATTACCCAATTGGCCCATCAGGAAAAATGGTACCTGCTGGGTTTCTCTATGGTGGGTATCGTTATGGGAATTCAGCTTTTGAAACTGATCAAAGAAAAACAGCATCTGTTTCCAATTAATTTACCTTACCTGATTTATTTTTTTCTTGCCATGCAACTCATGTCCATTGCATTTCATATCATAGGAAGGTTCAGCCTGGGAAAAATATTGGGGGTTGCCTCCACACTCAGCACCATGCAGGGCATATCCCTTTATGTATTTGTCCTGGTGGTTATGGAAGGAATTTACCTGCAGTCCGAATTAAGTAAGGAAAACCAAAAAGACTATGCCAATTTCCTAAACTACCAGGCCATTTACAGTCGCTTAAAGAAGATTTTCTCCTTTCTAGCCTTGCTGATGTGGCTTTATTTACTGTTGGTAAATATATCTCTCAACCAAACCTTGGGAGATCAGTTGATTACCTTCCTGCAGAAAGACAGAACATTTGGTAACACGAGTTTTACTTATGGGAGTATCTTAACCTTCTTTCTGTTAATTTGGGTATCTTCGGTACTCGCCAAAAACATTGCCTATTTCGCGTCCATTCGTGACAATCAAAACCTGGAGCAACGGGATAAACGCCTGGGGTCCTCCATATTGCTTATTCGGCTTGCCATTCTTACTATTGGTTTTTTCCTGGCAATAGCTGCTTCCGGTTTATCCCTGGATAAGCTAGCCATCGTATTGGGTGCGCTTAGTGTAGGAATAGGATTTGGACTACAAACCATTGTCAACAACCTTGTCTCAGGAATCATCCTTGCCTTTGAGCGCCCCATTCAGGTAGGCGACGCCATTGAGGTGGGAAACCGGTCTGGAGTAGTGAAGGAGGTAGGAATACGGTCCAGTACCCTTCAGGCCTATGATGGTTCTGAAGTGATCATTCCAAACGGAGATCTCCTTTCACAGCATCTCGTAAATTGGACCTTATCCAACAAAAGCAGGCGGATAGAACTAATGATAGGAGTGGCCTATGGTACGGATCTAGAAAAGGTTCATAAAGTCATCGATAAAATTCTTGCTCAAGACGGAATCCTTTCTTTCCCTAAACCAAATATTTTTGTCCACAATTTTGGCGATAGTGCTGTTGAATTTCGAATTTTGTTTTGGGTGGCCAATTTTGACCAATGGCTAGAGGTGAAAAATGAAGTCCTTCGCAAAATCTATCAGGCCTTTGCATTGGAAAAAATTGAGATCCCATTTCCTCAACGGGATTTGCATATTAAAACAGAACAACTCAAAAAAAAACCTCCCCATAATAATAGGAAGGAGTAATGGATGAGTAAACCAGTTTTTTTAAACTCTCTTTTCAGCTCTTCTTCTGTCTTTTTGAATTATCATTTTTTAACAATGGATTTAAAAGTGAATCCATCAGGTTGGCCGGTCCCTTTTGGGAAAAGAAGGCTGAAGACATAGCCAATAAGCACACAACTTAGAACGCTGATAGCGCCATACAAATAGCCGTTTACATCGGTATATCTGCTTATGCGAAACGTAATTGCCGTCCCGGAAATGGTACCGATAATCACACCGATTGCATTTGCCCTTTGGCTAAAAATGGCCAGCACAAAGACCCCGGCAAGGCTACCGCCAATCATTCCGAGTAGTTTTTGGAAGAGGTCAATCATCAACCCATTGGGTCCCGGTTTTGGGCCTTTTATGGTAGCAGTAGGAAACAGGTTTAACATGTATGGCAACCGTCATTTAGTCAACCTAAAACAGCTTAGGTATTTATTGACCTTTTCACATTAGTTGATTATTTCGAAGGCGATATTTCTAAATGAAACCTACTCATCATAAGGATTTTGCGGATTTAGTAACCAAATGCATCTACCGGATTCTATCTATTCATAGAGCCAATCCATGTCCACTTTGCTGACATTGGTTACAGAAAGGCCGGTTCCAGCAGGCCGGTTCCCGGCACAGTACCCCAGCAAAACATCCTCTCCAACAAAATCCATAGCAATGTAACAATACCAACCGTCTGGGTCATTTTCCAGGGTTTTGGTCCTTTTCCAGGTTTTTCCCTCATCCGTAGAGATTGCTGCATTTAAAGGGGTTCTGAGCTTGGATATTTCCGGGTCATCGGATAAATTATTGTTCCATACGGCCAAAAGGTCTCCGGTACCCGGAATCCTTTCAATAGTGGCTGGGGATACTGGGGACACTAAGGTACTTTTTTCCACCTCTGACCAGGTTTCACCCCTATCCTGAGAATAGGAATAACATTGAACCCCAGCGTCAGATCGGATAAACATTAGAATAGATTCATCTTCCAACTCCACCAAACCGGGCTCCTGAAGAACAATATCCTCTGGATTGGGCACTTCCTCACCGCTTTGCCAGGTTTGGCCATTATCATCCGAGTAATAAGCAAAAAGATCCCCTTTACCGCTCCATTCCATGTCCGGACCAGCGTGCCTGGCTACCGAAAGCATTAACCGGCCATCTTCCAGTTGAATAACCCGGTCATTGTTCAACACAAAATAACCTTCCTTGTCTGTAATACAGGGTATCGCCTCTGACCAGGTCTCGGTTTCATCCCTGGAAATCCGCATCATGGGGATACAATCATCGGTATCGTTTTTCCTTAAATAAAACATGGCTATTTCCCCATTTTGTAAGCGAAGGAGGGAAACAGACATAACGTTCATTCCCCCTTCGTTAGGAAGGATCTCCACATCCTCATCTGTCCAGCTTTCCCCCTGATCGGAAGAGTACTTTCCAGCCAAATAGGCCGTGGCATGATCACTGGAAGACGCTCCATAGTAATGGGAGTAAACAAAAAGAATGCGGCCGTCATTTAGCTGAATAAAATCCCCTTCACTGTTTCGGGGATTATTATCTCCGGGATTGAGCACCAGGTTTCGCTGAATACCGTCCTCCACTTTTTCGGTATTATTTTCCATAGCTGTCTGATCTTTCACTTCCTTACCTCCACATCCATAAGCTACCAGAGCTGTGATAACCAGTATTCCGATGGCTCCATTAAATTTGTCTTTTACCATATACCTATCATTTATTCATAAAATTCTTTTACGCTTTTTTTCCGCAGTACCGGTGGAATTTTTCTGTTAATCGCAATCTTTCTGTTTCCACGTAACCCAGAAAATACAAATTCAAGATCTCTACAAAATTTCCGGCAACCAAACGCTGTTACGCTTTCAGAAAATGCTACACCCGATATTTAACTTAGTCCATAGCGGACAAATCATTGGGAAAACAGAAGTTAAGAATGCCGTCATACATCGGGATTTATTGAATGAGTTGAAAGAAGGAACTCCTTCGAGTTTCAGGGAAAAAATGAGCATCCATTTGAAAGTATATTTCGATAACGTTGACGAATAAAATGTAAAAGAGAAGGCAATTTGACATTACCTTCTCTCTTTATATGATTTGGTCTTCGGGAATTCTCCCTACATAGCCTCCACCCGCTGCCTGGAAACTCCCAACCCTTCAATACCCAGCTCCACTTCATCGCCGGCTTTGAGGTATCTGGGTGGTTTTAAACCCATTCCCACTCCAGCAGGTGTTCCAGTACTGATAATGTCCCCCGGTAGCAAACTCATGTATTGACTGATGTAACTTACCAATTGGGGCACATTGAAAACCAGATCGGAGGTATTGCTATCCTGCATGATTTCCCCATTTACCTTCAGCCATAGCCGCAACTGATGAGGATCCTTGATTTCCTCCTTTGTTACCAGATAAGGGCCTATAGGAGCAAAGGTGTCACAGCTCTTGCCTTTCACCCACTGCCCCCCATGCTGCAATTGAAACTCCCTTTCACTGACATCGTTGTGAAGCACGTATCCGAAAACATGGTCCATCGCTTCTTCCTCCGATACGTAACTCGCTTTCTTACCGATGACAATAGCCAATTCCACCTCCCAATCAGTAGCATTTGAATTTTTTGGAATGACAATGGGATCGAACGGACCAGATAGTGCTGAAGTGGCCTTCATAAATAATACCGGTTGCTTGGGCACTTCCATGCCACTTTCTTTGGCATGAAGGGAGTAGTTCAGCCCGACGCACATGATTTTAGATGGAAAAGGAACAGGCGAACCTAGCCTTTCTGAGGCATTTACCTCCGGACAAGAGTCGCTATTCGATGCCAACCATTTTTTAAAATTCTCCAGGCGGCTTGTTTCACCTAAAAAAGCGGCAGTCCAGTCGGCTCCATAGGCAGAACAATCTAGTATTTTCCCGGAGTCAGTGACAACACCTGGTTTTTCATTCCCTACTTTTCCAAAACGAATTAATTTCATGGGTTACTTCTATTTATAGTTATTACATTTTTAATTTACAAAAACCACCATCTACCAGGTAATCTGCGCCTGTAAGAAAGGCCGCTTCATCGGAAGCTAGAAAAAAGGCCATATTGGCCACTTCTTCCGGACTTCCCATCCTTCCCACCGGCTGGGTGGCTGCCAGCTGGTCAAAAATTTCCTTCTCTTTTCCCGGATACGTTTTTGCCAGGTAGTCGTCTACAAAGGGAGTATGGATCCGGGCAGGAGAAATGGCATTGCACCGAATGTTATCCTTTACGTAATCCCTGGCAATGGTCAGCGTCATGTTAAGCACTGCCCCTTTCGTCATAGAATAGGCAAATCGATCGGGAATTCCCATGGTAGCCGACACCGAGGCCATATTGATGATAACGCCTCCTCCCTGGGATTTCATTCTTCCAATCACTGCTTTCGAACAGTGAAACACTCCTTTTATATTGACCGCATACAATCGATCCAGGTCCGCTTCTTCCGTACTTTCCAGGTTGCCGATGTGAGAGACACCTGCATTGTTTACCAACACATCTATATTCCCTTCGATCCCATCCACCACTTCCTGAACTTCTTGTCGGACTGCGACATTCATTTTTCTAAATTCAACCTGAAAGCCTTCCTCCTTTAGCCTTGAGGTTACTTTTTGACCATTTTCTGCATTAAAATCCAGCAGGTAAACCTTACCTCCGGCGGTAGCAAATTTTTTAACGATCGCTAGTCCAATACCACTGGCACCGCCAGTTACCAAAATATTCTTTCCCTTCATGTATTTATAATTTTCTTTGATTGGTCACAACTTGTCCCCTACCGTAAGTCGGGATAACCTGCCCCGAAGCTGATTAGGGACTATGTCGAACCTACCGGCAGGCAGGTACTTTTGATTATCCCCGAGTGCCGTTCTCCTCATGGTCGGTTTCATCAAATTTACAACTTTTAGAGTTAATCGATTCGGCTACTCATTAGCTGATTGAAGTAAAAAACTCACTTACCGAGCATGGGAAAAAGCCTTTTCAGGTCTTCCTCTGAAGGTTGAGAGCCGTATTCACATACTTCAAAGGCTTCTGCATATTGAACCTCCTCAGCCCTACCTGCTCCATACCATTTTTCAAGGCTTTCCCGTACGGCGGGGTTAATGCTACCAAATCGTTTTCCTTTTAACCATTCCTTTCTTTCCG
This sequence comes from Cyclobacterium salsum, assembly GCF_010119245.1. GTDB lineage: Bacteria > Bacteroidota > Bacteroidia > Cytophagales > Cyclobacteriaceae > Cyclobacterium > Cyclobacterium salsum. The sequence continues at coordinate 201,413 of NZ_WNKG01000005.1, read as the reverse complement.
CTTTCCCTTCCGGCACTTCATCTGCATAGCCACCAATCCAAGGCAACCACTCGTAAAACTGAGATTCGTGAGCGTCCATGCCGCTGATTTTTTTATCGATGACGGGAGTGATATCCACAGCTACGTGCGGTTCAAACGGATTGGGCTTTTTAAAATGGTCTTGAAAATAGAGAAAGACGGGATTTTTCTTTAAAGGCGGCGTATCTGGGGCCACATTGGGTACTCCCACCATGTAAGCTGCATCCTGCACCAGCACCCCGGTGTATCGGTGATCGGGATGGTAATCGTTGGGACGGGGCGCAATGACCACGTCAGCGTTCCACTCGCGGATTTTCCGGATTATCTGAAGGCGGATTTCCAGCGTGGGCAACAATTCTCCATCGTGATTGTCGAGTACATCGTACTCCACCCCCATCCTTCTGGCTACTTCCTGGGTTTCGGCGATACGTCTTTTGGCGAGCATCCCTCCCCCTTCTTCCATGTGCCCTGCATCCCCATTGGTCACCGAAACAAATTTCACCTTATGGCCCATGGCTACATATAAGGAGGCGGTTCCTCCACCTTTTATATCACAATCATCCGGATGCGCACCAATCATAATAATCCGTAACGGGTCCTGCTGGGCCAGTACCGAATAAACGGAAATAAAACAAAATAAAACGGCAATAACCTTGGCTTTCATATACTAAATTAAGGGTTGGTAAAAGATAAAGTTTGAAGATAGTCAATTCGCACAATTTTGCCAATCAGGGATTCCAAATTATCCATAAAATACCGGTTGCCCGAAACTTATTCCTTATCTTTGCATGCTAAATTTTGAACTGAAAAAGCCCCCAACCTATGCTTCTGGTAAATGAGATAAGAGAAAATTTCGAGCGTGCCTGCCAGGGATTAACAAAAAGAAACGTTCCAAATCCGGAAGCTCTGCTTCAGCAGGTGCTGGATCTGGATGATAAAAGGAAGCAAACGCAGGTAGAAAGAGACTCCCTACAGGCCGAATCCAATGCCCTGGCAAAACAAATCGGGCAATTGATGAAAAGTGGAAAAAAGGAGGAAGCCGAAGGCATTAAAGAACAAACGGCTGCGATAAAATCCCAAGTCAAAGCGTTAGAGGAGCAATACAGTAGCTGCGAAAATTCCCTGACACAATTACTCTACTCCATACCCAATATTCCGCACGAATCGGTGCCGGCAGGGAAATCTGCTGAAGATAATGAGGTCGTATTACAAAACGGGCAAATCCCCGAATTAAATCCTTCACAAAAATCCCCTCACTGGGACTTGATCAAAAAATACGATATTGTTGATTTTGAACTGGGCGTTAAAATCACAGGAGCCGGGTTTCCGGTTTACAAAGGTAAAGGAGCCAAATTACAACGGGCTCTCGTGAACTTTTTCTTAGATGAAGCCGAAAAAGCAGGTTACCGTGAAGTACAACCGCCCATTATGATCAATGAAGAAAGCGGGTATGCCACGGGGCAGTTACCGGACAAGGAAGGCCAAATGTACCTTGCGGCTGAGGACGGGCTCTACCTGATCCCTACCGCCGAGGTCCCCATTACCAATATGTATCGTAATGAGGTGCTGGCAGAAGCTGATTTACCGAAAAAAAATGCAGGGTTTACCCCTTGTTTCAGAAGAGAGGCCGGAAACTGGGGCGCACACGTACGAGGACTTAACCGGCTTCACCAGTTTGACAAAGTCGAGATCGTCCAGATAACCCATCCTGACCATTCTTACCCAACCCTGGAGGAAATGAGCCTACACGTGCAGCATCTTTTGCAAAAGCTGGAGCTTCCCTACCGGGTTCTGCGGCTTTGCGGAGGCGATATGGGATTTACTTCTGCCCTGACCTACGACATGGAAGTTTTCTCCGCCGCCCAGGAACGGTGGCTGGAGGTAAGTTCGGTGAGTAACTTTGAAACCTATCAATCCAACCGATTAAAACTACGGTTCAAAAATCAGGACCGGAAAACCGTATTGGCCCATACGCTTAACGGGAGTGCCCTGGCATTACCCCGGATAGTCGCTGCGTTACTCGAAAATAATCAGAGCGAAAAGGGAATAAAGATGCCTGAGGTACTGGTTCCTTACCTGGGATTTGAGTGGATTTCCTAATTCAAAACCTTGTTATTCCTGCAAATTTGCGGCATCAAATTCCCAGTCGTTCTTTCCAACCCTGAACTTCCTCTTGTGCCTGATCAATTTGTGCCTGCTCATCCCGGGTCAGCGATGCGCTTGACCTTCTGCTGGTAATTTCAAGGTCCAAACCGGATTTATTCAGGTAGTAGCGGGACGATAACTGGTAATTGACCGTGATTCTGGATTCCATTTCGGTCAACTTATCCTGAAGCCAATCCACTTCCGCTTTTTTGGCAGGATCTTCGGCATGTTGGCAAATCCAGGCAATTACTTCAGGGTAATAATTTCCGGCAATTGGGGATAACCCAGCTCCTCCTGCGCGCAGTGAGGCGACGGCGCTTCCCATGTGGGCATTGTATAGACCAAGGTCAGACCCCTCAGACATGCGAAGCTTTTTACCGATATGTTCGATGTCTTCTGTGGTGTCTTTGTGGTAAACCAGCCGCCCGGTAGCCAAAAGAAAATCCAGCACTTCCAGGGACAATACCCGCTTGTAGGGACTGGGACACTCGTAGGTCCCGATAGCCAGGGAATTAGTTTGGTGCAGGTACGCCTCCAGATTGCGGATCATGGTTTCATCGGATTCCTCAGATGCTGCAAAATGGGAAGTAATTAAAATAACCGCATCCACTCCAGTATCAGCCAATTTTTTGGAAAACGTCGCCTTGTCGTAAGCATCTTCTCCAAAGGAGCCCGTAGCGACCACCGGAAAGCGCCCGTTGACCCGCTTGACTACCGTTTCCGTTACTTTCAATCGTTCTTCGGGGCTCAGGTCGTACATTTCGCTGCTAAGACAGTTGGCAAACAAACCCCTGGCACCGGCTGCCAGGTAATGATCTGTCAGGGATTCCAGTCCCCTATAATCCACCGATTTGTCTTTATTGTAAGGTGTCAACATTACCGGTACAAAGGATTTTTCTCCCATTGATTCCTTCATTTTGTCCCAGGCTTGCAATCCATATACGGGCATCAGGCTGGCAGCCGTTCCCAAAACCATTTTCTTCATGAAATCTCTTCTATGCTTCAACTCGCGCTCGCTGGCTATTTTATTATCCATAAAAACAATAAAATTTAGTATGCTTATACAATTTCTCCAGATTTCGGTTATCTCACTAAACAAGAATTCCTATTAGGGTTACCCTCCTCCCATTGATTTAGGCTAATCCCCTTACAAAATAACCCTATTTTCGCTGACAATAATATCCCTCTGCCTATATTTGCGGCAGTATGTGGAAGGAAATCGTCCTATTGGTCAGAAAAGAAGCCGTGCTGGAGTGGCGACAAAAGTACGCCATCAACGGTATTCTTCTTTATGTAATCAGCGCTGTTTTTATCACCTACCTCAGCATGGGTGCCGGTAAGGGGAATCTGGGAGTACCTGTATGGAATGCCCTTTACTGGATCATTATTTTGTTTTCTTCTGTAAATGCGGTAGCTAAAAGTTTTGTGCAAGAGCATCAGGGCAGGCAACTGTATTACTATATGATTGCCTCTCCGGAAGCGATCATCCTTTCCAAGACCATTTACAACACCCTGCTTACCCTAGTATTGGCCTTACTGGGTTACCTGGTTTTTGGAGTGGTGTTTGGAAATCCGGTGGCTGACCAACCTCTTTTTCTGCTAAACTTATTTCTTGGAGCGCTAGGTTTTTCGGCTTCCCTGACCATGGTTTCGGCCATTGCCTCCAAAACCAGCAACAATGGTACCTTGATGGCCATTTTGAGTTTCCCCGTTTTGATCCCCATTCTGCTTATGGCCATCCAGGTTTCCAAAAATGCGATTGATGGGTTGGATCGGGAGATTAACGTAGATAAAATAATAACATTATTAGCCATTAATGCCATCGTAGCCGTCAGTTCCTATATTCTCTTCCCCTACCTTTGGCGGAGTTGAGACACCATTAGCCGCCGGTAATACCTGCTTTTTACCTGCTCTCGACCGGTGAGCAAATAAACCCGACAATTGTAAATAAATCACTTAGAAACACTTATTTTTGCCACTGAATTGACGGAAAGATTTCTACCTTTCTCCGGGCTTAATTTCCCAATCTGAAATTTCATTTCCGGCCGGAGAGGGAAGTTTAGTTGCTCCTGAGGAATTGGAAAGGAGTGATCTCTAAAAATAACTGTAAATGAAAGCTTATTGGTGGAAAATACTGGCCATTGTGCTGCTAGCCTATACGATAATTGCAGGTTTGTTAATCGATGTGCCCAGGTTGCCGATTTTAAATGAAACCATCCGAGCCTTGTTTTTCCACGTAACCATGTGGTTTGGCATGTTATTGATGTTGATAGTTGCCGTATACTATGGTATTCTGCACCTTCGCTCAGGCGATTTAGTTCACGACGACATGGCAGTCGAATTCACCAACACCGCCATTCTTTTCGGCGTGGTGGGAATTAGCACCGGAATGATTTGGGCTAAATTTACCTGGGGAGATTACTGGACGAATGATCCCAAGCTTAATGCATCGGCAATAGGCTTGCTGATGTACTTTGCCTATCTGGTTTTACGAAACTCATTGACAGATGTGTATCAGCGGGCTAGAATAAGTGCCGTTTATAGTATTTTTGCTTTTGCAGCATTCATTCCGCTTATTTTTATCTTACCGAGGTTAACGGACAGCCTTCACCCCGGGAATGGTGGGAACCCGGGATTTAATGCATACGACATGGATAGCAATCTCCGGACGGTATTTTACCCTGCCATCATCGGCTGGACCCTTTTGGGCACCTGGATCAGTACACTCCGGGTCCGTTACAGGCGTTTGGAAAGAAAATTAGAAGACAAATTGATTAACCAATAACATGAAAAAATACATTTTCATTCTCCTTTTAGGAATCAGTTTTGCCGTTACGGCACAGGATAAAATTGACATTACGGCAGAAGACTACCAAAATTCCACTGTGCAAATGGCTGATGGCATGCGGTCGGAAGGAAAAATCTACGTTTTAGTGACCATTATTGGAATTGTTTTGGGTGGTATTCTGGTTTATGTCATACAGACCGATCGTAGAATCAGCGGACTGGAGAAAAAATTTAACGATTAGATCATGAAAAGAGGACATATTATCGGCCTGGGAATCATTGGGGTGGCCATCATCATCATTATCACCTCTATTGGCGATGCGAGTACCTATGAAAGCTTCTCCACAGCCAAATCAATGGCTATCAATGGCAATACAGAAGCCATTCACGTGGTGGGTCAGCTTAAGAAGGATTCCGAAGGTGAAGTAGTAGGCGTAGAAGTGGGCCAAGATAAAACATCTTTCACTTTCGTAATGGTGGACAATGACGGTATGGAGCAGCAGGTATATTACAATGAACCCGTTCCGGCAGATTTCATTCGATCTGAACAGGTAGTGGTGATCGGTACATACAAAACCGAAGAAATGTTTGTTGCAGATAAGATCCTTATGAAATGCCCTTCCAAATATCAGGAGACTGATGTCAAAACGGCTTCCTCCTGAAGCATCAGGAAGTATCACACTTTAAATTACAGTAAAATATGATGAATACCTTTATGGGTAATCTGGGCCATTTCATGGTAATTCTGGCTTTTGTGAGCGCATTGATTTCCGCCATTTCCTATTATTATTTTACCCGTGCCAGCGAACTGGAAAAACCTTCCTGGAGAAAATTTAGCCGGATCACGTTCTACATTCATGGGATTGCATCCGTTGCCATTGCTTTTTCCTTGTTCGAAATTATCTATAACCATCGGTTTGAATATTTTTATGCCTATTCCCATTCCTCTATAGGCCTACCCGTTCATTACATGATATCCAGTTTCTGGGAAGGTCAGGAAGGAGCCTTCATCCTTTGGATTTTCTGGAATGTGGTATTGGGATTGGTGGTCATTCACACCAACCGGTTTTGGGAAGGTCCGGTAATGCTGGTATTTATGCTGGTTCAGGCATTTTTGGTTTCTATGATTTTAGGTGTAGTGATTGGTGACCTCAAAATCGGCAGTTCCCCATTTATGTTACTTCGGGATGTATCCGATGCGCCTATTTTCCAGATCAACCCCGAATTTGTCCCCGAGGATGGAACTGGTCTGAATCCGCTCCTTCAAAATATCTGGATGGTTATTCATCCTCCGACACTGTTTTTAGGCTATGCCTCCACACTCATCCCTTTTGCCTTTTTGATGGCAGGGCTTGGGTTAAAAAAGTATTCGGAATGGGTTCGACCCGCTTTGCCCTGGGCCATCTTTTCTGCCATGATCCTTGGTATGGGTATCATTATGGGAGCCTATTGGGCTTACGTGACGCTTAATTTTGGAGGCTATTGGAACTGGGATCCCGTGGAAAATGCGGTGTATGTTCCCTGGCTTGTCATGGTGGCAGCCATCCATACCATGATAACCTTTAAAAAGAGTACTACCGCTTTGAAAACTTCCATGGTGTTGGTTATCAGCTCCTTTATATTGGTATTATACGCTACGTTTCTGGTAAGAAGTGGTGTATTGGGCGACTCATCGGTACATTCTTTTACCGATCTCGGTCTCTCGGGCCAGCTGCTGATTTACATGCTTTTCTTTTTAGCTGTAGCGATATTTCTGGCAGTCAGGGAATGGAAACACATTCCTACTTCAGAAAAAGAGGCCTCCGTTTATTCCAGAGAATTCTGGATATTTATTGGTGCCACTACCCTGGGTCTAATGGCCTTTCAGGTAATTATTCCAACCTCTATACCGGTATACAATGCCTTGATCGAAAGTTTTGGAGGACTTTCAAATCTGGCTCCTCCTGCCGATCAGATTGGTTTTTACACCAAGTTTCAGGTCTGGTTTGCTGTGGCCCTGGCGTTACTGACTGGGATTGGGCAGTTTTTCTGGTGGAACAAGATGGATAAAAAGGATCTAAAAAACTCCCTGGTCACCCCTTACATCGTCTCTATGGTACTGGCTGCGTTGATCATCACCATCGGGAAGGTTTATGACATCACTTACATTGTGATTGTTCTGGCAGGAGCCTTTACCATCGTTGCCAACAGTACCATTCTTATCAAGCTAATACGCAAGAAAACATTTAAGCTTTCCGGAGGTTCCCTGGCTCATATTGGATTGGGAATGGTACTGATAGGAGTAATGTTTTCTTCCGGCTATTCCGACACCATCTCCATCAACATGTCCGGTTTGACGTATAAAAAAGACTGGGAGGATGATCTGAATAAGGAAAACGTACTTCTCTGGATTAACAAGCCTTTGCAAATGAAAGAGTACGAGGTCATTTACAGGGGAAGGTATAAGAAATTGACCGGGGTTCCCGGCTATGTAAAAGCCGATGCCCTGGAGGCTACAGGTGAAATAAACCAGGCAGTAGCACTGGAAGATATACAGGTCAATGACCAATCCTACCATTCCAAGGGGGATACGGTAAGCCTTGTGTTGCAGGAAAACTCCTACTTTAAGGTAGAGTATTTTCAGGATGACGAACTTAAGTTTACCCTTTACCCCATGTCGCAACCCAATCCCACCATGGGATTGATTTCCTCTCCGGATTCGAAAAGATACCTGACCCGAGACCTTTATACCCATGTCTCTGCCATAAATGATTACGAGGAACCCGAATGGAAAGAGGCGGAATCGGTGAATGCTGCCCCCGGAGATCAATTTTTCATAAACGATTTCGTCACCCAGTTTGAGGGTGCCGAAGTGGTCAATGAATTGGATGGTGTACCTTTGGAGGAGGGAGATGTGGCCGTTAAAGCCAACCTTACTATATTGGATTACGATGTGGAGAAAAAACTGGCTCCTGTGTTTCTGATCCGAGGTAATCAGGTAGGCAAGATTGCAGACATTGACAATGATCTGGGAATCAAAGTAGAGGTTGATAACATCGTACCGGAAGACAATAAATTTGTCTTTAAAATAAGTACCTATCAAAAGGACTATGTGGTAATGAAGGCGGCTGTAAAACCCATGATCAATGTCCTTTGGTTGGGTACCATCCTGATGCTAATTGGATTTAGCGTTGCCATTTTCAGAAGATTTGATGAGTTTCAGAAAATGAAGAAAAAAGGCCTTGAATAACGGGCCATTTCTTGGAATTTACTTAACCCCTGATGTGAATTAGGGGTTATTTTTTTACTTTTCAGGTATGAAGTTCACAATTGCAATTATTGGTACTGGAAATGTGGCCTATCACCTTTCTTCCGCACTGGAAAATGCCGGACACGTCATTTCAGAAATTTATGGGAGAAATTTAGCTGCTGCTGAAAAACTTTCATCCCGACTTTATGGCACGGAGGCATGTGATGTGTTGGATTTCACGGAAAGTTCGGCCCGAATCTATATACTCGCTGTGAGTGATCAAGCAGTAGCAGGCATTGCAGAGGCAATATTACTCCCTGAAAACAGTACCTTGCTGCATACCAGTGGTGTGTTGCCCCTGGATATTTTGGACCAAAGTTCGGCTGATTTCACGGGCATCCTCTATCCACTTCAAAGCTTAACCAAAGGCCGGGAGATTGGGTTTGAGGAAGTGCCCTTTTTATTGGAAGCAGATGAATTCGAAACTACAAAAAAACTCAAAATCCTATGCAAAAGCCTTTCTTCACCCTATTACCTGGTTCCTTCATCTGAGCGCCGTGCCATACACGTGGCGGCGGTTTTTGCATCCAATTTCACCAACCATATGCTATTGGTGGCCGAGGCATTGATGAGGCAGCAGGGACTGGACTTTGAGATGTTAAAACCGTTGATCATCGAGCAAATAAATAAATCCCTCCAGCTAGGGGCCAAAGCTTCCCAAACAGGCCCCGCGGTGCGGGGGGATTTCGACACCTTGGAAAACCACCTCCGCTTTTTAGCAACCAACGGGCAATGGGCCGAAATATACCAGGTGATATCCCAGGATATCCTTGACAATCACTAGGATGGCCCGTTGATTACCCCCCTTTTTGTGGGGCAGGTGGTGGATTTTTTTCCAGGGAAATATTACCCTTATTGAAACCATTGTCGTTATTTTGCACTATGAAAAACAAACAGGCTTCTCCGACTTTTACCTTCCGTGCGTTTGTGAAAATCATCCGTCCGGAGAACCTGCTTATGGTTGCTTTTGCGCAGTTAATGACCGCCTTTTTTCTGGTGGGCACTACTCGCTCCGGGGAATTTATTTTACTGGATTACCATTTGTACCTGCTCATTACTTCCACGGTAATTCTCACCGCATCTGGGTATATGATCAATGATTATTACGACGTAAAAATAGACTACGTAAATCGGCCCAAGGCGGTGGTTATAGGAAAGGGAATGAAACGGAGGATGGTCATGATCCTGCACACAGCTATGAACCTGATTGGGATTTCGTTGGGCATGCTGGTCCACCCAAAAATTGGTGCCATAACCTTCCTGGCAGCCTTTCTACTTTGGCTCTACAGCAATTCACTCAAACGGTTGCCCTTTATTGGCAATCTCACAGTGGCCTCTCTAACCGGTTTGGCAATTTGGATTGTAGGCCTTTACTACCAAAAATCAGAGCTCTTGGTCCTCACCTATGCCCTATTTGCCTTTTTTATTAATTTAATCAGAGAAATACTGAAAGACATCGAAGACCGAAATGGGGATCGGAAGCACGGTTGCCGCACCTTACCCATCGTATTGGGTTTTAGAAAAACCAAGCAGGTGATCTTTTTCATCGCTTTCCTGTTTGTCAGTGCCATTCTCTTTGTCACATTTAAAATTAACGAACCCTTGTTGTTTCTTTACTTCGGTGGATTGAGCGTGTTCTTCGTTCTGTTTATGGTGAAAATATACAAGGCCGACAGGAAAGCGCATTTCACTGAATTAAGTACGTTTTCAAAAATCCTGATGCTTACCGGGATTCTTAGCATGGGCTTTCTTTAATCTTTTCTATTAATTGCGTTATATTGAGGTATGAAAAACACGTTGATGCAGTTCCTGGCTCTTTTGGTTTGTTCCCTGGTTGGAGCTTGCCAGTCTAATTCCACTACCAATGAAAGTAATGAAACCGAGGATAATTTACCTTATCCCAAAGAGATTATCGAATTCACTCCCCATTCCGAAAATCCCCTCTTCAGTGGTACCGGTGAAACTACCTGGGATCGCCGAATTAGGGAACGGGGTTTCATATTAAAAGAAGCTGACGGGTATCATCTGTGGTACACTGGATTTGAAGATTACGAGGAGAATACCATCCTGAAGCTTGGTTACGCTCATTCCGAAGACGGTTTTCAATGGAACCGGCACGAAGATAATCCCATTTTCAAGGAAAGCTGGGTGGAAGACATGATGGTGTGGAAACAGGACGGTAAGTACTATATGTTTGCTGAGGGGAAAAACGACATCGCCAAAATGCTTACATCTACCGACAAAATACACTGGGAAAACCAGGGAGACCTGGATATTCGCCAGGTAGACGGATCCCCATTGAGTGAAGGTCCTTATGGCACCCCTACCGTATGGGTGGAAAACGGAACCTGGTACCTCTTTTACGAACGGAACGATCAGGGAATCTGGCTGGCCACTTCAGAGGATCTAACTACCTGGACCAATGTACAAGATGATCCTGTGATCCACATGGGGCCTGAGTCCTACGATCAATATGGGGTAGCTGTAAATCAAGTAATTAAATACAAAGATCACTACTATGCCTATTACCACGGCACCTCTCTGGAAGACTGGAGTGACTGGACAATGAATGTAGCCGTCTCCAGAGATCTGGTTCAGTGGACCAAATATCCTCAGAACCCCATTATGGGGGATAATAAGTCCAGCGGGATCCTGGTTCATGATGGTTCTGAATTTCGTTTTTACACCATGCATCCGGAAGTAGTCGTCCATTTTCCTGCTGAATAAATCCAGCTGGATTCCATTGCGCATTAGCCATTCTTTTTTTACCTATCATTTTATCACCTAATTAAATTTAGCAGATCTTGAAAAACCTTGCCATTCTCGCTTCAGGAAGCGGCACCAACGCCCAAAAAATCATGGAATACTTCCAGGCCTCCCAAAAAGGGAAAATTGTATTGGTCGCTTCCAATAAAAAAAATGCATGGGTACTGGAAAGAGCGAAAAAATTCAATGTCCCTACCCTAATTTTTTCGAAATCCGAGCTGGAAAATGGCGCAGTAGCTGCGGAATTGGTTAAATATAAGGTTGATTTTGTGATACTTGCAGGGTTTTTGCTTCAAATTCCCGTGGACTTGATTCGGATGTTTCCGGACAAAATGGTCAACATACATCCGGCCTTACTTCCCAACTATGGAGGTAAAGGAATGTATGGGATGCGTGTTCACGAGGCTGTCAAAAATGCCGGAGACGAGGAAACTGGAATCACCATCCATTTGGTGAACGAAAATTATGATGAGGGAAAGATTATTTTTCAAGCGGCTGTTGCCATTGACAAAGAGGATAGTCCCGAACAGATCGCCGATAAAGTTCACGCATTGGAACACAAATACTACCCAAATGTGATCGAAAGCCTGATTTAATGCCCTGATTTTCCTACCTTTGCCTCCTTAAAAGAAATTTTAAATCAAAATCACCAACGATATTTCCGGTTTGTTGGGATCCTGCAAATGCATCGACTACCAAAAACGGAAAACAAAAAAAATAACATACCTAATGGCTGAAAAAAAAATACAATCTGCGCTCATATCTGTTTATTATAAAGATAACCTTGAACCCATTATTGGCCTTTTGAAGGAATATGGTGTCAAGATTTATTCCACCGGAGGGACTCAAAAATTCATTCAGGATCAAGGTGCGGAAGTAATTCCCGTCGAAGAACTAACGGGATACCCCTCCATATTTGGTGGCAGGGTGAAAACGCTTCATCCCAAAATTTTTGGCGGGATCCTGCACCGCAGAGCCAACGAAGAGGATCTTGCGCAGGCTGAAGAATATGCTATTCCCGCCATTGACCTGGTCATTGTAGACCTTTATCCCTTTGAAGAAACCGTAGCGTCCGGAGCTTCTGAGGCAGCCATTATCGAAAAAATAGACATCGGAGGCATTGCATTGATACGGGCAGCAGCTAAAAACTTTCAAGATGTAACGATCATTGCCTCCCGTGATCAATATGGTGACTTGGAAGATAAGCTAAGGACGCAGAACGGGTCGCTTTCAGGTAGTGATCGCAGGTATTTCGCTGCCCGGGCGTTTCATGTCTCCTCCCATTATGACACCCAGATTTTTAATTACTTCAATCGGGATGAAAGCATTCCTGCGCTGAAAATCAGTGAAGAAAAATCCAAGCAATTACGCTATGGGGAAAATCCGCATCAAAGCGCTCATTTTTATGGGAATTTGGAGGATTTATTTGAGCAGTTAAACGGCAAGGAACTATCGTACAACAACCTGGTGGATGTGGATGCAGCCGTAGCTTTAATCGAAGAATTTCCAGGGGAAACCGCTTTTGCCATACTCAAGCATACGAATGCCTGTGGTGTGGCACTCGGTCAAACGGTCAAAGAGGCGTACGAAAAGGCTTTTGCTGCAGACACCCTTTCCGCATTCGGTGGGGTTCTGATTACCAACCAACCCGTAGACCTGGCAGCGGCAGAAGCCATCCATGGCCTGTTTTTTGAAGTGTTGATTGCACCGGAATTTGACGAAGATGCCTTGAAGGTATTAAAGGGCAAAAAAAATCGTATTCTTTTAAAGCAGAAAATAAAACTGCAAGGAACCGACCAGGTAAAGACCTTATTAAATGGTTATGTGCAGCAGGACAAGGATTTGAAGACAGAAAGCAAAACCGAATTTCAACTGGTCACAAAAAAAGCTCCAACTACCGATGAAATGGATGCCTTGGTGTTTTCTTTGAAAATTTGCAAGCATACCAAATCCAACACCATTGTCTTGAGTAATAAAGACCAACTGTTTTCCAGCGGAGTAGGACAAACCAGTCGGGTGGATGCCTTAAAACAGGCCATTGAAAAAGCCAGGGCTTTCGGGTTTGATCTGAAAGAAGCCGTGATGGCATCGGACGCCTTTTTTCCCTTCCCTGATTGCGTGGAGATAGCGGATCAAGCAGGTATTCGTGCAGTAGTGCAGCCTGGTGGGTCGATAAAAGACAAGGATAGTATTGCGTACTGTGATGCCCACGGCATGAGCATGGTCATGACAGGTATCAGGCACTTCAAACATTGATTTGGGGGTTTTCTCCGGTTAATTGCTTCTAATTAGGTAGAAAACGAAGAAAATTTCCGAAGCATGCGCACATGCTTTCGGACTTTTTTTGGTTTTGCCGCTACTAAGAATAAATAGGGGAATGCATTAAGGAATAAATCCGAAATAAGATACTATTTTTGCAGGCACCCGTTCTTTTAAAGGGCTGAAATATGCTACCTTTAAAGGAACAATAATCATTTAATTTAGAAAAGACCAAGATGGGATTATTTGACTTTTTTTCCAGTGACATTGCCATTGATTTGGGGACAGCCAATACGCTTATTATTCATAAAGAAAAAATTGTGGTGGACGAACCGTCCATTATCGCCATAGACAAAACCAACAATAAGGTCTTGGCAGTGGGCAGAGAGGCCATGAACATGCATGAAAAAACGCATGAAAACATCAAAACCATTCGCCCACTAAAAGACGGTGTAATTGCCGACTTTTATGCCGCCGAGCAAATGATCCGGGGACTGATTAAGATGATTCCCGGGCATAACAAGGGGATGTTTCCCCAATCGCACCGAATGGTCATCTGCATCCCTTCCGGAATTACAGAGGTAGAGAAAAGAGCGGTCAGGGATTCTGCCGAGCATGCCGGGGGCAAAGAAGTATACATGATTTACGAACCGATCGCTGCAGCTATAGGTATTGGAATAGATATAGAAAAGCCCATGGGATCCATGATCGTCGATATTGGAGGGGGAACTACCGAAATTGCCTTAATAGCATTGTCAGGGATTGTTGCTGATCAATCGATTCGGGTGGCGGGTGACACCTTTACCAAAGACATCTTGGATTACATGCGACGGCAGCATAACTTATTGATCGGGGAAAGGTCTGCGGAGAAGGTGAAAATTGCCATCGGTTCGGCACTGACGGAGCTAGACGATGCGCCGGAAGATTATGAAATTCGGGGCAGGGACTTGATGACCGGCATTCCAAAAGTAATCAAGGTTTCTTATTCTGAAATAGCCTTTGCTTTGGATAAATCGGTATCCAAAATTGAGGAAGCGGTGCTTAAGGCCTTGGAGATAGCCCCACCCGAACTATCCGCTGACATTTACGATAATGGTATTCATCTTACCGGCGGTGGCGCGCTACTCAAAGGTCTGGACCGAAGGTTGCATCAAAAGACGAAATTGCCGATTCACATAGCCGAAGACCCGCTCAGAGCGGTGGTTAGAGGCACCGGAAATGCATTAAAAAACATCAATAATTTCAGAACAGTACTCATGACGTAAAAATAGAATGCAGCAAATATTTTTATTTTTATACAGACTAAGGGCACTCATTCTTTTTCTTGTCCTGGAGTTGTTGGCAGTAGGGATCGTTTTTACCCATAATTCACCTCAGGGAGCGGTTTTTTTTAACAGCAGCAATAAGCTGACCGGAAGTATACTGTCGGTTAAAACCAACTTTATGTCCTATTTTTCCTTGTATTCTGTAAATCGATCGCTCGCCGAAAAAAATGCTTCTCTACTCAATCGCCTGGATGAATTAACCCCGGTTAAGGACTCCACGGAATTAACATTGGATAGTACCCTGGCCAATTCGTTTGAATTCTGGTCGGCAAGGGTGATCAATAATTCCATTCATCAAAGTCAAAACTACCTGACTTTAAATAAGGGTTCTCTCCATGGGATCAAAGAAGGAATGGGGGTTTTTAATGGGCAAGGAGTGATCGGCAGGGTGAAAGGCACCAGCAGTCATTTTTCCTCGGTAATATCGTTATTGCATACCGACCTCTTGATTTCCTCTAAAATTAAAGACACAGATGTCATCGGGTCAACCAAATGGGATGGAAGAAAATCGGACGAAGCCAAACTACTGTATGTGCCACGCCATGTAGAAGTAGTTCCCGGCCAGGAGATCGTCACCTCGGGGTACAATGCTGTTTTTCCTGAGGGAATTTCCATCGGGACGATCAAAGAAGCCAATCCGGGAAGCGAAACCAACTACCTGGACATTACCATTAGCCTGAGTGCCGATTTCAGTACCTTGAATTTTGTTTACCTGGTAGAAAACGACCTTCGGGAGGAGTTGGATAGTTTGGAAACCGAACGTATGAACCCGCAACCATGAGCACAGGTAAGATTTTCAAATATAGCCTTAGTTTTATTTTATATTTTCTGGTTCAGATTTTTATCTTGAAGGATTTGGTATTGTTTGGATACGCCTTTTGTTTCCTCTACGCCTTTTTCATTTTAAGCCTTCCACACGAAATGCCTACGATTCCGTTGATGCTTATTGGCTTTTGTATGGGGATATTGATCGACTTATTCTACGATAGCCTTGGAATGCATGCTGCCAGTGCTGTTTTTTTAGGATTTATTCGGAATCCATGGATAAAGGTAAATACTCCGACAGGTGGATACGATGACAACGTCCCTCCTACCTTTTTGAACATGGGTATGGGGTGGTTTATCTTTTACAGCCTGCCGCTTTTACTCTTACATCATCTATTATTTTTTTATATCGACAGTTTAGGAACAGAACTGTACTTGCCAGTCGTTATAAGAGTACTAAGTAGCACGGCATTTACGTTTATTGTCGGTGCCATCGTGCAGTCATTATTTTATAAAAAAGAAAGGGTAATTTAAATGTATACAGGCAGGTCGTTGGTAGTTGCGGTCACTATTGGGTTGATAGCGTTCGTACTTTTGGGGAAATTATTTTTGATTCAGGTCACCGATGACAGTTACCTGCGAAAGGCCGAACGAAATGCCATTCAACGCGTTGTGGATCATCCGTATCGGGGTTTGGTCTATGATCGAAACAATTCCCTTTTGGTTTTTAATGACCCGGTTTTTGATCTGATGGTCATTCCCAGGGAATTTCACCTGCAGGATACCGCCCGTTTTTGCGAGCTTTTCGGCATAGAAAAGCAGTCATTGGTAACCAATTTTAACGCCGCTAAAAATTATTCCTGGGTAAAACCCTCCCCTTTGATCAAGCAAATTTCAAATGAAGAATTTGCCCGGGTTCAAGATTTTCTCATTGATTATAAAGGGCTGTTTGTCATGACACGATCTGTGCGGGCCTATCCAGAATCTGCCGCATCCAATGCCCTGGGTTACATCGGAGAAATCAATGCTCCTCAGCTTGGGCGTGATAGTTCCGGGTATTACACCCAGGGGGACTACGTAGGGTTAAGTGGTATTGAATCTTATTACGAGCCAGACCTTCGGGGAAAAAAGGGGGCCAAATACAAATTGGTGAATGTCAGAGGGATCGATAAAGGTGCCTTTAAAAATGGGGATCTCGACACCCTATCCATAGCCGGGGAAAACCTCCAGGCCACGCTGGACCTGGAATTACAAGTGTACGGAGAAAAACTCATGACCGGTAAGCGAGGTTCGGTAGTAGCCATTGAACCAAAATCGGGAGAAATCCTGACTATGATTTCTGCTCCGGTTTACGACCCCAATATTCTCACCGGAGCCAAGTTCGGAGAAAATTACCAAAAGCTAAATCTTGACCCTGAAAAACCGTTGTTCAACAGACCTATCATGGCCATGTACCCTCCCGGTTCCATTTTCAAAATTGTACAATCCCTGATCGGATTGCAGGAGGGCATACTTACCCCCAACACCACCTTTGCCTGTAACAGGTCTTTGGTGAATTGCCATAACCATCCGAGTCCGGTAAACCTTTTCGGTGCTATCCGCAACTCTTGTAACCCTTACTACCACCAGGCTTTTCGGCAAATTATCAATCGCGAAGTATCCCAAAATACCTACACTGACACGCAGATAGGATTAGATAATTGGAGGGAGTCTGTCTTGAAATTTGGACTTGGGGATCGCCTGGGAATCGATTTGCATGGGGAAAAAAGCGGCTCCATTCCCTCCAGCCAGCTATACGACCGGATATATGGGGAAAACCGCTGGAAATATTCCACCATCTATTCGCTTTCCATCGGACAGGGCGAGATGCTGGTTACTCCCCTTCAAATGGCAAATCTGGCTGCGATATTTGCCAATAAGGGATATTACTATACCCCTCATCTTGTCAAAGCGATCAACGGTGACCCTTCCAGAATTCCGGATAGATTTAAAACCAAAAGATACACAGGCATCGATTCCGTGCATTTTGACATGGTCCAGGATGCCATGGCCGCTGCCTTGTCGGGAACGGCAGCACGAGCCATCATGAAGGACATCGCCATTGCTGGCAAAACGGGTACTGCCCAAAATCCCGCAGGAGAGGACCATTCCGTCTTCATCGCCTTCGCCCCCAAAGAAGATCCCCAAATTGCGATTGCCGTATATGTGGAAAATGCCGGATGGGGGGGACGAGCCGCGGCAAGTACCGCCAGTTTGCTTATAGAGAAATACCTGACCCGGGAAATTAACAGGCCCCTTTTAGAGGAGTATGTGTTAACGGGTGAATTCATTTATTAATTGAGACAGAAAGATACATATTTTCACAAAATAGATTGGATAACCATCGGTCTGTATTTTGCCCTGGTGTTGGTAGGTTGGCTGAATATCTACGCAGCAGTTTACGACGGGCAGAACGATACCTCTATTTTCGATTTTTCTATCAATTCAGGAAAACAATTAATTTGGATAGGGACGGCGGTGGTATTGATCACGTTGATAATGGTGGCAGATTACCGGTTATTTCAGAACTTAAGCCTGGTATTGTACCTGGTTTTTATCGTCATTTTGTTTTTAACACCATTCATAGGCAAGGAAATAAACGGTCAGCGAGCCTGGTTTGAACTGGGGATTTTTCGGCTCCAACCCGCCGAATTTACAAAGTTTGCGACGGCATTGGCACTTGCTAAACTTATGGAAAACCCGACTTTTGATCTGGGGAAATGGAGTCATCAGGCCAAGGCCATGGGCATCATCTTGCTTCCTGTTGCCTTAATCATGCTGCAACCCGATACCGGTACCGCGATGGTCTATAGCTCGTTTTTTATCATGCTGTACCGCGAGGGAATGCCTCAAAAATACTATGTTTTTTCGCTGGGACTTATCGGCCTTTCCATTCTTACCCTAACGATAAACAATAACTGGTACCTTTTTGGAGGGCTGGCAGTGATAGTAGTGCTAATGGTGCTGGCAAGTAAAAAGTCCTGGAAAAACCTGTTGGGTATTTTTTTCCTAGGCGTTTTGATGGTAACCTATGCCTATAGTCTGGATCGGGTAGTGGAAAAATTACCGCCCCATCAGCAAAACCGAATCATGGTGCTCTTTGACCCGGATGTAGATCCACTGGGAGTGGGCTGGAATGTTACCCAATCTAAAATCGCCATTGGATCGGGAGGATTGCTAGGTAAAGGCTACCTGGAGGGCACCCAAACGAAATTCGATTTTGTACCCGAACAACATACCGATTTCATTTTCTGTACACTCGGAGAAGAGTTTGGCTGGGTAGGAAGCCTGGTCATGATTTCCCTGTTCGTTGCCCTGCTACTCAGACTTGTATTCCTGGCCGAACGACAGAAAACTCGCTTTTCCAGGATTTATGGCTACTGTGTATTAAGCTTATTATTTTTCCATTTTTCTATCAACATCGCCATGACCATCGGCTTATTTCCAGTGGTTGGGATTCCATTACCCTTTTTTAGCTATGGAGGTTCTTCGCTGTGGTCTTTTACCCTCCTTCTTTTTATATTCATAAAACTGGACTCTCACCGGATTCAAATATTGGGCAGAAGTTATTAAATTCAAACCATTCCACCCACTCCCAAAAGCAGGTAGATACCGGCTGCAAGGGCAGCGCCCAGAATCGGACCCACTATCGGTACCCAACTGTAAGCCCAGTCCGAGCTTCCTTTACCTTTAATGGGTAACAATTGATGCATAATCCTGGGCCCCAGATCCCGGGCAGGGTTGATTGCATAGCCGGTAGTACCGCCCAGCGAGAGACCAATGACCCACACCAAAAATGCTACCGGCAGGGCTCCCAATGAACCTAATCCAATAGGAGTATCTTTGCCATCCTGCAATACGGGACCGGTGGAATAAAGGATCACAATGATTAACACAGAAGTACCTACGATTTCCGATATCAGATTGGAGGGCAGATTGCGAATAGCCGGTACCGTACCAAAAGGTGCAAATTTCAACCCTGGATCTTCCGTGACATCAAAATGGTCTTTATATACCAACCAGGCAATACCGGAACCAAACATGGCACCGAGCACCTGGGCCAGCACGTATTTGGGTACCTGGTTCCACTCGAAATCACCGGCTATTGCCAGGCCAATGCTTACTGCAGGATTTAAATGGGCACCACTGTAGGGGCCTGCCACCACTACTCCGATAAACACCCCCAAGGCCCAGGCGGTGGTGATGACAATCCATCCGGAATCAAACCCCTTGGTCTTATTTAACACTACGTTTGCCACCACTCCTGAGCCCATGGCTAGAAGAAGGGACGTTCCGACAAATTCAGCTGCAAATACGTTCATCGCTATCAGTCCGTTAACCAATTAAGAGTTCTTCCTACTGCCTTGTGCCAATATTCCAGGTTTTTATCCATGGAAGCCTTATCCTGTTGGGGGGTAAACGACTCGTCGGCCTTCCACAATGCGTTGATTTCGTCCATATCCTTCCAATATCCAACCGCCAAGCCGGCGAGATAAGCGGCTCCCAGGGCTGTGGTTTCAAGAATTTCAGGTCTTTTGATGGTACATTGGGTAAGGTCAGCTTGGAACTGCATTAAAAAATCATTGGCGGTAGCTCCGCCATCTACACGCATCTCTTTGGCATCTTCACCAGCATCTTTTTCCATCGCCTTTAACACATCGTACACCTGGTAGGCTATGGCTTCCAATCCAGCCCGTACCATGTGCGCACGGGTGGTACCGCGGGTAATTCCAAAAAAGGAACCTCGTGCATCCTGATCCCAGTAGGGAGCTCCCAATCCCGTAAGCGCGGGCACGAAGTAAACGCCTCCATTATCGGGAAGGCTCTTCGCCATTTTTTCGCTATCTTTTGCGTCTTTTAAAACAGAAATACCATCTCTTAGCCACTGAATAGCCGCTCCACCTATAAATACACTGCCTTCCAGTGCGTATTGCACCTGATCCCCCACCTGCCAGGCAACGGTCGTCAGCAATTGATTGTTGGATTTCACCGGTTTATCCCCGGTATTCATTACCAAAAAACACCCCGTCCCATAAGTGGTTTTGGCCATGCCCGGTTCGGTGCATAATTGACCAAATAAAGCGGCCTGCTGGTCACCGGCTATTCCGGCAATAGGAATCTTTGCCGACAATAGATCTCCAGAGGTGGTCCCGTACACTTCACTGCTGGACTTCACTTCAGGCAAAATGGCTTTTGGGATATCCAACAGCTCCAATAACTCATCATCCCAGGCTTTGTTATGGATATTGAAAATCATGGTTCTGCTGGCATTGGTAATGTCCGTGATGTGTTCCTTCCCACCGGTCATTTTCCAAACCAGCCAGCTATCCACCGTACCAAAACAAATCGCTCCTTTTTTCGCTTTTTCCCGGGCCCCTTCCACATGGTCTAATATCCACTTGATTTTAGTTCCGGAAAAATAGGCATCAATGATCAATCCGGTTTTATCTCGTACCAAATCGGCATGGCCCTGTTCCTTTAGGGAATTGCAATACGCGGCCGTTCGCCTGTCTTGCCATACAATGGCATTAAAAATGGGCTCTCCGGTTTCCCTGTCCCATAGAATTGTGGTTTCTCGTTGGTTGGTAATACCGATACCGGCAATTTGATGCGCACTGATATTTGCCCGCGTGATGGCCTCCGTCGCTACCGATGCCTGAGATGTCCATATCTCTCTGGGGTCATGCTCTACCCATCCCGATTGGGGAAATAATTGTTCGAAATCCTTTTGCGCAGAGGCCATTACCTGCCCCTTTCTATTAAAAATGATGGCTCTGGAACTAGTCGTTCCCTGATCCATCGCCATCAAATACTGGTTATCCTGCTCCATTGGGTTTATTTATGAATTAAATATTTCTTGGCTAATTTATAAAAATCTTCGAGTTCTGACATGATCCAGGCCTCATCTTTTCCAAGCTCTGAAGCCATCAGTGCGGCTACTTTCGGTGCCATGTGCAATGCCGCCTTAGCATCCAACAATAAAATCCGACACCTTCTTGAAAGAAAATCCTCTACCTTTTGGGCCATTTCTTCGCGTACTGCCCAAATAACTTCCGCACCCGTATAAGGGTAATCCTCGTGAATGGGTTTAGCCCAGCCAGGATTCGTGTTCTGGAGCTGTCGGATTTCTGCGGCTTCGGAACCATATAACTGGAGATGACCTTCCTCCAAGGTCTCCGTATACCCATGCAACCGCTTATTGGCGGACTTGCTTTCTGCAGCTTTCAATGAATGTACTTTGTAGTGCGCATCTACCGTATCTTCTCCCATTTTCCGAAACGTAGTCCATTTTCCTCCCGTAATGGTAATCAATTGGCTATCGGAAATGATCACTTTATGACTTCTGGAAATTTCCTTGGTCTTGGTACTGCCTTCCTTAGGTGCTGCCAGAGGCCGTAAACCGGCAAACACCGACAGGACATCGTCCCGGGTGGGGGCCTTTTCCAAATACTGTCCGGCCGTTTCCAAAATAAAAGCGATCTCGGAGGATAGTGGCTGAGGCTCCATTTTTGGCTTTTTTCGCAAGGTGTCCGTGGTGCCGACGACTAGCTTTCCCTGCCAGGGTACCGCAAAAAGAACCCTTCCGTCCGAGGTTTCCGGAATCATCAGCGCATTCGATGATCCTAAAAAAGAGCCGTCCAAAACCAAATGAACACCCTGGCTGGGCTGAATCATTTTTGGCGTTCCGGGCTGATCCAGCTGGAGTATTTTATCTGCAAAAACTCCCGTTGCATTGATGACAGTCCGGGCTTTTACCTGGTAATTTTTCTTTTCGATCACATCCCGGAAGGTCAACCCTTCGATTTTTCCGGTATCATCTTTACACAATTCGTTGACTTTGACATAATTTAACATGCACCCTCCCATATCGTTGCAGGTGCGGGCTACCATCAAGGCTAGTCTGGCATCGTCAAACTGTCCGTCCTGGTAAACAATCCCCCCTCTCAAGCCCTTTTTGCGAATCCTGGGAAGTTTTTTTAACGTTTCTTCTTTTGATACAAAACCGGACCTTCCCAATCGCAGGCTTCCTGCCATCCAGTCGTAAATTTTTAGCCCTATGGAATATTTCCAACGGTCTATAAACGTATACAAGGGAATTACAAACGATTGGTTAACGGTTAGGTGAGGAGCATTTTTTAAAAGCCTACCCCGCTCCTTCAAGGCTTCCAATACCAAGCCCAACTCACCTTGAGCCAAATACCTGACTCCTCCATGCACCAACTTAGTACTCCTGCTGGAAGTCCCCTTGGCAAAATCAGATTTTTCTAATAATAAAACTTTTAGCCCCCTGGACAATGCATCTAATGCCACTCCCAAGCCCGAAGCTCCACCTCCTATTATCACCAAATCCCAAATATCCGCTGTTTTAGCAGCATTTTCTACCCTGGATAAATTATCTTTTCTTTTCATTACCTACCTTTTACCTTACTAAAGTAAGTCAAAAGGAAACAAAAAGAAACAAAAAGAAATATTTTTTATATCTTTAATGTGAAATAGCTTCAATATGGTAATAGCGGAAAGACATAAGTACATCTTGGACAAGTTAGATCAGGCTGGTTATG
Source organism: Cyclobacterium salsum (assembly GCF_010119245.1). Lineage (GTDB taxonomy): Bacteria > Bacteroidota > Bacteroidia > Cytophagales > Cyclobacteriaceae > Cyclobacterium > Cyclobacterium salsum. Next base: position 178,458 of record NZ_WNKG01000005.1, on the reverse strand, counting down.
TAAGCGTCGCCGCCCTGAGCAAAGAAATGAATGTGACCATGGTAACGGTTCGGAAAGACTTGAAAATACTCGAGGACAAAGGCTTGCTATTCCGGTCTCATGGCAGTGCCACCCCGGTAGCACCTTATGTAAATGACAAACCCGTCTATGAAAAACAACTGGTACAAGTGGAGCAAAAGCGGGCTATTGCCCGAAAGGCAGCTGAACTCCTAAAAGAAAAAGATGCGATCATCATCGGATCGGGCACCACGGTACTCGCTTTTGCCCGTGCCCTTCCAAAAGACCTGCCCTTGACCGTACTTACGGGAGCTCTGAACGTAAGTATGACCTTATTAGACTATCCCCAGGTTGAAATTGTCCAGTTGGGCGGGGTAGTTCGAAAAAGCAGCAGCTCGGTGGTAGGTCATTTTGCCGCATCCATGATCAAGGATTTTGCCTGTAGCAAACTTTTCATCAGCGTTGACGGCATTGATTCTGAATTCGGCCTGACCACCTCCAATATGATGGAGGCCCACCTCAATCACATCATGATCGGATCGGTTCAAAAGACCATTGTTTTGGCAGACAGCAGTAAATTCGGAAAAAAGAGCTTTGGAAAAATCGCCAATATCGAAGACATCGATACCATCATTGTGGATCAGGCCCTTCCCCAACACTATGTACAGGTGTTAGAGGATAAGGGAGTGGAAGTGCTGATCGTCTAGGCGACGGTCCCATTATCAAGAAGGTTGTTCTCCGTTTACTTCCCCTTTAATAAACTGATCCAGTTTTCGTTGATATCCTTCCTTTTCACCTTGATAAATAGGGGTAAACCCCTTTTTTTCAGGGAAGGTTTCCATGTGTAACGTTTGGGTAGGAAAGGCGAAGCGCACTTCCAGCTTGTTAGCCAGGCGGATGGCAGCCAAAATTAAATCTTCCCTGGCCTTTAGCTCCTCAGGCCAACTTGGCACCTCAAAAAACACATAGAACATGATATCCAGGCTATAGGCGGAAAGGTTGTTCAGGTAGATATTGTAATAATCTTTTCTGGTTTTGGGGTGATTTTGAACGATTTTCCGCAGCCCCTCCAAAAATACTTCAACCAGTTCCGGAGGAGTATCATAGGTAATCGTAATGGTGCTATAAAATCGTCGGTAGTTACGAAGACCATGATTATCAACCGTGGCGTCGGCAATTTTTCCATTCGGAATATACATTAGGGAATTTCTAAAGGTCCGCACCCGTGTAGACCTAAACCCAACCTCCTCCACGGTGCCATCTACGTCGCCGCTGGTGATCCAGTCTCCAACCTGAAACGGCTTGTCTACGAAAATCATAACCGATCCAAAAAAGTTCTTGATGGTATCCTGTGCTGCCAAGGCAAATGCCAGGCCTCCGATCGATAGCCCGGTCAAAAATGGGACAATGTCAATTCGCAGGCCATATTTAAGCACAAACAGGGACCCAACCACAATGACAAATGCCTTCAGCGTCTTTCGTACCAATGGCACCAGCTGGTCATCCAATGTAGACCGGGTCTTCTCTGCCATCCGTTCCATGTAACCGGAGAATACATCCACCAGCTTGTAAAAGATAACCGTCACAATAAACGGTTTTACCGCATTAAGTAAAATCGTCACCCAGGACACGATCGAAATGGGCAGTTGGAGCACCCGAATAAAAATAGCAAGGAACAAAACAATCAGGTAAATGCTCACGATTCTGGCTACTGGCAACAGGTATTTCTTACCAAGCTTTCCGTAGCCCGCCCTGACGAGCATAAAAAACAGTCCCCGATCTACCAGAAAGGTAAACAGCTTGTGACTAATAAAGACCATTAATAATAAAAAGAACAACCCAAAAAGCTGCCAGAGATGTAGGCCAAAATAAACCTCACTGCCCAGCTTGGGTAATAAAGTCAGTAACTTATCGGTACCATACGGGTAGGTTTCTTTATGCAGCGATTTAATATTCTGAACGGTAACTGATGAAAATAGCCAGCGATTTCCAACCTTTTCCAAATAAACAGCCGGTAGGATAATTTCGTCAAAAACGTAAAACTCTTTGCCATTTCGCACCGTATCCCGATAGTTAGGGGTATTGGGCACATCGTTCATATGTACGTAAACGCCATTTCCGTCAAAGACCTGTTTTAACATGACGGCCAGCGCTTCCGGATTTTGGCCTTCACTTCCTTCCATATTCAACGCCTCTGCGGAAATAGATGGATCGAATTTTAGTTCATTCAGGTGATAAAAAAACGTGTAGGTGGTGTGGTAGGGAGTGCTGAAATCATGGTTATCGGTGGTGTCGGGCAGGTACGAAATATCGGCATCAAATACCTGCCCAAAGGAAGCAGATGAACAAAAATAAAGCTGAGCAAACAGGAAACTTAGAAGAAGTAAAAAACTTTTTTTCATAGTTGCAAAAGAATGACTAGGTGTTACAAAGGTACTATATATTCATTCATCTGGTTCATATAAACCGTCACAAGGGTGTATTCGTTGCGGCTTCCGGAAAAGCGAATCCAAAGATCTCCACTTACATTAATCGGTTTCTGGTTTATAAGTTCTCCCTGTTGATTATACAAATATGCAAATTCCTGCATCCTATCCAAAACCACAAAAATGGCATTATCCGGACCAAAAGAAAAAAACCTGTAATCCAACCTATCGGAGAGTATATCCATTTCAAAGAGCAATCTCTCCTGAGAATTCAGCACCCTTATTTTATTATATTCCTTGATTACCCAGACAAAATTCGCCCCATTTTGATCGTTGACAAGCTCAAATTGGGTATCCCGGTCCGGTCGAAGCAGCTGATTTCGATAGGTAAGCTCTCCTTTAAAATTGACTTTGACTACCTCTCCCGCATCGTTAATGGTCACCAGTTTCACCTGCCCTTCTGAAATCCCTTCCTCTATCCCATAGGAAGTGGACAGGTTTTCTCCCAGTAAAATTGGCCCACCCGTTTTAGATTCTCCCCTGCGATTGTACAAACCTAATCTGCCATTGGTATGCATGGCCACCATAAAGTCGCCCATTCCCGGGACCCTGTGGTGAGCAGGGGGGGCGGTCAACTCCCCTTGGTTGGTCGTTTTGGGCTCCCATTCCGGTAATAACGCTCCCTTACCTGAATAGAGAAAAAGGTTGCCCTCCTGATCCGACACAAAAAACCGATAATCCTTATTGTTGTCGTAATCCAATACATTCAGGAAATCGATATCCCTGCCCTCCTCAAAATGAATAGGAAAGCCAGGTAGCAGGTTTCCATACCTATCCAATCCATAAATCAGATCTCGTGTGGCAAATACCAGCTGAAGCTTTCCATTTTTATAATAATCAATCTGAAATACATCCGAAATAATTTCGCCAGGTACGCGTTGAGAAAAAATAGTTTCCCCTTCATACGTAAGCAAATGAATGAAAAAGTCCTGGTCTTGAACCAAAAAATCGGTACTTCTATCATTATAATTCTGTAATCCGATAGGTCCAAAAATCAGGGGACTCTCGAAATCCGTACGCCTGCTCTCACTTAAAATAAGCCTTTTATCGCCACCCTTTTCTTCTAAATCTATTCCAAGATTCGCCTCCATTCGTCCATCTTCAAAAATGGATATGTCCAGCCAGTCAAACGAACCAAAAACCCCCGAATACTTTTGAAATAAGACATTCCAGGAAGGATGGCTGCTACGGGTCAATATGGGATAAAACCGATCATTGTTCAGATAAAACTGATAGGGAGCTGTACTTTCCCGTGCTTTCAGCATCTCATGATAGCGAATCGACTTTCCCCAGGTGTTGTCCTGATAGAGGTCTTCCAGCAAATTCCTCAGGGCCCTCAAACTATTGGAAAAAACCAGCTTGTCATCCACCACCGTAAGGTAACATTTCAAAAATCCGGTAAAATTGCCGCCAAACACATGCGCTGGAAATTCTTCCATATCCAATAAAAACAGTTCTTTCCCCAGGTAGTAATCCAGGAATAATTTTGAGCTGTCGTTTTGAACCTGCGAAAGCGCAAATGATTTTAGATTATTAATGGCACGACCCGGATTGTCAGCCTGTACAATAAGCACTTGCTGGGATAGCTCATCCAGAAGACCTTCTGAAACCAATGCCACTTTTCCAGTAATTGCCTGACGAAATTCCCGGATGTACTCATTATTCTCCAATTCTGCCTGCACGGTAGGTAAAGGCGAAAAGTTATCATTAGAAATCAATTCAAAATCAGCCGCCTCGGATAGTAAATAGCGTGAAACAGATACCGCCCGATTACTGATTAGCGAAGAAAAAAGCCGGGTATTGCCACCCTCTTTCTCCAATTCCACCTGGTACAAACGACCATTGGAGTATAGCTCTCCACTAAGGGAAATTTCTTCTCCGGAAATTTGGGGAACCAGATTTGCAGAAAAATCATTTCCACGCAAATCGGAAGAAAACGTATCCGTACTTCCAGTAGTGAGGTCCTGAATAAAACCAGCCAATCCGTCACCAGAAACCCGCAACATACTGCCTTCGGGTAATGGGTTCTGAGGATCAAATAAATGAGGATAGGTAGCCTTGAAATTGACCACCCCCTCGGATTGAGCATAACGTATAGCATCTTCTACCAGAAAAGAGTGGTAGCTTCCAAGTAAAACATTATCAAAAGTGGCATAAGTAAAGCGATTTTCTCCATCTCCCAGGCCGACCTCAGAAAGAGAAATACCGCTGTAGGTTCTTTTTTTGAGAGTCCCACCCTGATTCTCAAATTGCTTCTCCAGGTTTTTAGTAAAACGAATGAATTCGCGGTTTTCGAAGGCAATGCCCACCAAAAACCCGTAGGCCTCTTTTCCAAGCGGATGTAAGGACAGCCTGAACCGCTGGTTCTTTAAGTATTGATGTAGCTTTCCTTGCCTTCCGGAAACACTATCCAAAAAAATTAATTGAGATTCTAGTTCCTCCAATCCGGGCAATTGACTCAATTTTTCCCATACGGGCTTCTCCACCAGCGAATTCCAGAAGCCAACGGGATTTTTTGTTTCAAACAAAAATACAGCATTCGGCGATACCATTTCGATACCGTCCCATTGGTCTTCAAAATAGTCCGTTTTAAGGATTAGGAATGCTGCGACCCCCAAAACCAGGATCACTACCACCACCAGCAGGTTTCTTAATTGGCTCACCACAGATAACGTTTAACCAAAACAACAAAAAAATCCCAACGGATAAAAGTTGGGATTTCTAAAAACTGACAATGTTTATCAATTATTTTTCAGCCAATTTATCAAGGACGGTCATGACTTCCTTGACATGCGTCCTGGAAACCTCCAACAACGCTTTTTCTTCGTTATTCAGGTCAAGTTCGATTACTTTTTCGACCCCATTTCTACCTAAAACTACCGGTACACCCAGGTAACAATCGTCAATTCCATACTCACCGTCCAGTTTGATACAAACCGGGAATACCCTTTTCTGATTTTTAACGATAGATTCTACCATTTGAGCCGCTGCCGATCCCGGCGCATACCAGGCAGAAGTCCCCATCAATTTCACGAGCTCTCCGCCTCCAAATTTGGTGCGTTCAATGATGGCATCCAGTTTGTCTTTCGCAATGAGCTCGGTCACGGGAATACCCGCCACGGTAGTATACCTTGGAAGTGGAACCATGGTGTCTCCATGTCCTCCCATCAAAATGGCTTGAATCTCTTTGGGAGAAATATCCAATTCCTCCGCCAAAAAAGCCCTGTACCGGGCGGTATCCAGTATTCCTGCCATTCCAATCACCTTTGTTTTGGGCTTTTTGGACGTTATATGCGCCTGATAGGTCATGACATCCAGCGGGTTGGAAACGATAATAATAATAGCCTCCGGTGAATGCTTGATCACGTTTTCAGTAACCATTTTAACGATTCCCGCATTGGTCTCGATGAGATCGTCACGAGTCATCCCAGGTTTTCTGGGCAATCCAGAGGTAATGACAACTACATCGGACCCAGCCGTTTTGGAATAATCATTGGTACTTCCGATGGTTCTGCTATCGTATGCGTTGATAGGAGCTTTTTGCCAGATATCCAACGCTTTCCCTTCTGCAACTCCCTCTTTGATATCCACTAAAACAATTTCCTCGGCAATCTCTCGGTAAGCTAAAACGTCTGCACAGGTTGCGCCTACATTTCCAGCTCCAACTACGGTTACTTTTGTCATTATTTATAATCGGTTTAGATTGTAATTTTTCAAAATATGCGCTAAGATATTAAAGAATGCGCTTTTAATGAAGGATTATTGCGAATTATTCGAACATCTGCCCCAGGTTAAAAAACCCATAGGAATTTCGGTAAGAAGAGAATAATTGTTGATTGGTTTGGTTGTAAAAATCGGCTAAAGCAGTCATCATCTTTGCTTTTATTTTTTGGTTATTTTTAAAAATTTCCAGGATGGCGTAATTCGGTATCACCCATAAAATCGCCTCCTCGGTGCTTACGATGGCTGTGTAGATTCTTTTTGAATCTGCCAGCATGGAATTTTCTCCAAAAGGCCTTCCTTCCTTCAATTTAATGATGGTTTCAAAGTTGCCCCGAATGTCAATGTTTAAAGTAACTTCCCCTCTTTCCAGTATGTACAATGCCTGACTCGGATCATTTCTAAAAAACACTACTTCATCCCTTTCGTATTTCCGTTGATGTATTGCCGGTAAAAAACGAGCCAATTCATCGAAACTGAGGTCTTGAAAAAACCTGGCTTTGCCTAAAAAATCGAATTGATTTAACTCAGAAGGACTGAATTTCTTTTTAAAAGGATTAAACATTATCATTTTTTTTAAAATACACGACTTCTTTAGTGGCCTGGGTTACTTTAAACCGATCGTCTATTCGAAGGCCAATCACCCAAACAATCTCACCGGCAGAACAAAGTACCTTGACTCGTTCTTTCAAAATTAAAGGCACTTTTGTATCTATCAGGAAATCACTCACTTTTTTGAACCGCCCCATGCCCAACGGTCTGAACTTATCCCCTTGCCTCCAGTTCCTTATTTGTAAGGGAAATTCCAGTAACTGCTTGTCCAATAGTGCATTTTCCTTGGACCGGTCTAGCTGCCAGCCTTCCCTTAAGTGGAGAATTTCATAGCCCGTCTGATCATCAGTCCGGAATGATATCGCATGCGTCTCAACCGTCATGGATACCTCACCGGACTGTTTTTTACCTAAAATTAACCTTTCTCGGTCAATGTTTACCATCCAACTTCCGGAAAAAAAACATTTTCCGGAGACGGAATCGGCCATGGCTTGTACCATTTCCTTCACCTGCGCATACACGAATCCCTTTGACCGCAGCCAGTAAAACAGCAGAGAAGTTTTTCCCGGAACGCCTTCCAGACTTTTAAAATCCAGGTACTCATCGGATGTAACCTGAATTACATGCTGGCTAAGCCATTGTTCATAAAAATAAAAAAATGCTTTTCCGGTATCCTTGACCCTGTCAAAACTGTAATTCATGAGTTCCGGTCCCCTGGGATCAAATTTTTGTAGCAGCGGAAACAATTCATGACGGATAAAATTTCTTTTGTAGATCGTTTTCAGGTTACTGCTGTCCTCTCTCCAGTCCAGCGATTCGTTCGTAAGATACGACTGTATATCAACTCTACTAAAGGGTAACAGAGGCCTAAGGACACAACCTCTCCTTTCGGACATGCCATACAAGCCCTCTATTCCGGTCCCTCGCAATAAATTTAGCAGGACGGTTTCGAGCTGGTCATCGGCATGATGCGCCACCACCACCCCATCGGTTTGGTTATCCCTGTTCATCTGCTCAAACCAGCTGTACCTCAGTTCTCTCGCAGCCATTTGCAAGGATACACCCTGGGCTTTCATGTAGGTTTCGGGCTCAAAAACCTTGACGTGAATTGCACAGTCCAGCCTTTGGGCCAGCTGACGGACAAAAACCTCGTCCATATCGCTTTCTTTTCCTCTCAACTGAAAATTGCAATGAAGGAAACTAAACGTAAACCCCGCCCGATGCATCAGGTGTGCCAGTACCACACTGTCAATTCCCCCGCTAATCGCCAAAAGATATCGATTGTCGACATCTAAAATGTTATTTTCCCGTACATGTTGGATAAAACTCCTGAGCATATCCCAAAAATACCATTTTCTATTAATTTTGACCTGGAATTACAAACGAATGATACGAAACAAAATTCTTTTACTGGGGCTTTTCATCCTGATGGCATCGCTCCAGGCAAAAGGTCAGGAGGAAAAAAGCACGCTTGAAATCCTACAGGCCGAAAAACTTCAGGCAGGAAAAGGCTTTGACCGCTTACTGACAGATGTGATCATGAAGCACAAAAGCTCTCTTATCTATTGTGATTCCGCCCATTTTTACGCCCAGGATAACCTGGCCAAATTATTCGGCAGTGTCAAAATTGAAAATCAGGAAGATTCGGTAACCGTCACCAGCCTCTATGCAGAGTATGACGGAGACACCCAAATGGCCCGCCTGCGCAATGAGGTAGTCCTGGTAAATGAAGGAACAACCTTGTTCACAGACTTTTTAGACTATAACAGGGGTACCGGAGTGGCCAATTATTTTAACTCGGGGATGGTCAAAGACAGTACCAATACGCTTACCAGCGTAGAAGGAATCTATGAAACCCAGCAGGAAAAAATTACTTTTATGGAAAAGGTCGTTTTGGAAAATCCAGACTATACCATGAGGTCTAATATTCTATTCTATTATACGCAAACAAAGATTGCTGAAACCGAAAAACTTACAAATATACTTTCAAAAGAAGGTAATAAATTAAATGCCCAAAGAGGGACTTTTTATGATACTCAAAATAAAATCTTCCGGTTTTACGATGGGGATGTGGAGTCCGAAAATAGCATTGTGTCTGGAGAAATCTTATACTATGACGAAAATGAGCAGTATTATGAAGCAAGGGAAAACGTGAGTATTTTTAATAAGGAAAGGAACGTGGAGGTATTTGGTGAGGAGGGGAAGTATTGGGAAGAACGCCAGTATTCCAAAGTATATGGAAAAGCACTGGTCCGTAAGTATTTTGAAGCCGATACGTTATATATGATTGCTGACACCTTGATCTCTCAGGACAGTGAAGCCCCTGAGGATCGATTCACGCTGGCCTTTCCAAATATGCGGATGATCAAGTCAGACCTGGCCGGACGGGCGGATTCGATGGCCTATCAGTATGCTGACTCCACCGTATATCTTTTCTCCGACCCGGTATTATGGAATAATAAGAGCCAAATCACAGCAGACAGTATCCGGTTTATTATAGCAAATCAGGAAATTGACCAGGCCTTACTGGTAGACAATGCGTTTGCAATCACCCGAGACACCGTGGCCAATTTCAACCAAATAAAAGGGAGAAAAATGACAGCGTATTTTATAGAGGGGGATATGGATTTATTGGACGTAGAAGGAAATGGCGAATCCTTGTATTTTGCGCTTGAAAACGACACCACTTTTAAAGGGTTGAATAAATTGCTTTGTGGCCGTATCATCATGGAGTTTCAGGAAGGAACCGTTTCCAGAATCAGTCATTCAATAAAACCTGAAGCCTCCTTTACGCCCCCCCACCTCATAGAAGAGGACCAGACCCAATTGAAGGGATTTACCTGGCGCTCTGAGGAAAGGCCTGAGCGGAAGATGATTGACGACTGGAGAACTCCCCGGATAAGGGAAAAAAACAGGTATAGTTTTTTTGACGAGCCTAACGTGAGCATACCCCTTCCTTCAGATGATGAAATACAAAAACGTATAGATAATTAATATTATTTATACGTTAAATAACATTTTTTTGAAAAGCTGGTACTTTAAAAACCATTTTCTAACGGTAGACAAGAAAAAAAATTTCATCAAGGTTAACATTTTTTAACCGGAAAATGGGTGAAAAGTGGAACCAATTTGGTATTTTTATCCGTATATACTAGGAATGAAACAAAACCGCAGTCATTATTGAATCAAACTTTACATGAAAATTTTTCTCGCCCTTTTAATCACTTTTGCCTTGTTCGCTCAGCAACCTGCCGAAGCGAGACAAGTGCGTGTATTGAGTGAGAAAGTGGAGTTTAGTGGAAAAGTAAATACAACACAACGAAAATCGGTGATTATTCAAAATGAATCGGATGAAGCTGCCTCCTATTATTTAAGGTATCTTCGCGGAAATATTGGCTCTTCTCAAAACATCCTGGTCTGTTTGGGAGAGACTTGTTTCGACCCCCGGGAAGATCTTTCCCAGATAAAACTAGTGCTGGAACCCGGAGAAATCTTCACGGACCTTTACATCGAATTTGAATTGGGGATTACACCAACCAAAGGTACATTTGATTTGCATTTTTTCAACCGCACCAATTCACGTGATGCTTTTGTAATCGAAAGCGTGTATAATGTAAATGGAGAAAATCCTTCCGAGCAGGTTAGTCATAAGGATGTGGACATGGGAAGCATTTATCCCAACCCCAGTGTTCGGTCGGCCCAACTGGATTATAAAATAAAAAACCCCAACGCTAACGTGAGGGTCGTTATTAACAGTTTTATAGGAAATCCGATTTATGATTTCAGTCTGGATCCGGTTCAGGAGACCTTGGTAATCCCCGTGACTGAATTGAATCCTGGAACCTATTTTTACACCCTCATCGTTGACAATAAAAATATTGTCACCAAAAAACTCTACGTCAAAAGGTAGGTTTATCCGGGATTGGATAAACAACCTTGATAACCAATTATTAATCCCTTATATTTGCAGGCTAGATGAAGAAAACAACCCTATTATATATTAATATTCTATTGCTATCCACGGTAGTATTGTCCGGGTGTGGCGAATTTTACAAATTAGAAAAAAGTACCAATTGGGACGAGCTGTATGAAGCAGCAAACCGCTACTACGATGAAGGGGAGTACAATAAGTCCATCATTCTTTATGACAGGGTGCTTCCGGTAATCAAGGGTAGTGGAAAAGCAGAATTGGCCGAATTTAATTATGCCTATGCGCATTTCAGGACCAAGCGATTCATTGAATCTGCCGGTTATTTTAAAACCTTTTTTGATACTTACAACCGGTCCCCTTTAGCGGAGGAAGCCCTTTTTATGCATGCCTATTCGTTGTACCTCGATTCTCCGGATTACAACCTGGACCAAAGGAGTTCAAGAGAAGCAGTAAATGCCATCCAACTATTCATGAATCGCTATCCGGATTCCGACTCTTACGAAAGAGCCATAACCATGATTGATGATCTCCAGAAAAGGTTTGAGGAAAAAGCCTACGAAGAATCCCGGATGTATTACCGGCTGACCGAGGGGCTCTTTCCCGGCGAATTTTACCGGGCTTGTATCATAAACTTTCAGAATTTTGCCAAGGATTATCCTGATAGCGAATACAATGAAGAATTGGCCTTTAAGTTGGTCGAGGTGAGCAACGCCTATGCAGAAAGAAGTGTCTTTGATAAAAAGGAAGAGCGTCTACAGCAATCCATAGAATTTGCACAAGATTTTGCGCAGAAATACCCAGACAGCAGTTATGACGGAAAAGTAAAAAACCTCATGAGTGAATCCGAAACGGAATTGGAGACGCACTACCGGTTGAAAGAGCAATACGAATCCCGTTCTGCAGAGGCCAGAAGGTTACGTGAAGAGGAAGAAAGGAATCAGAAAGCAACAGAGGCATTACGAAATACAGAAAATTAATCAAATAAACTATTATGGCAGTTAATCCGTCAATCGTTACCAGAGATCTGGATAAAGTAGCCGACAAATCAGGCAATCTTTACGAATCCATATTTGTAATTTCACAAAGGGCTAAGCAAATTTCTTCCACAATGAAGGAGGAACTAAACAACAAACTTTCCGAGTTTGCTTCCACTGTGGATAACTTGGAAGAGGTATTTGAAAACAAGGAACAAATAGAAATTTCCAAGTTTTACGAAAGGATGCCCAAACCCAGTACCATGGCGATGGAAGAATTCATGGAAGACAAGGTCATGTTCAGGTACCCAGAAGAAGAAACAGAATCCTAAATGCCACTATCAGGCAAGCGAATTCTATTGGGAGTAACCGGGGGGATTGCGGCTTATAAAACCGCACATCTGATTCGGTTATTGATCAAAGAAGGGGCAGAAGTCAAGGTCATTATGACGACTTCTGCCCTTTCTTTTATCGCTCCATTAACCTTGGCCACCCTATCGAAAGGGGCGGTATATCATGCGTTTTTCGATAAAAACACGGGAGAATGGACCAATCACGTTGAGCTGGGGAACTGGGCTGATTTAATGGTGATTGCTCCCTTATCGGCCAATACCCTGGCAAAGATGGCCGTTGGTCAAAGCGATAATTTGCTTCTCTGCACCTACCTTTCCTGTACTTGCCCGGTATTGGTAGCACCAGCTATGGACCTGGACATGTATCAGCATCCAGCCGTTCGACAAAACCTTGCTACCTTAAGACAGCATGGCATCGAGGTTATGGAAGCAGCGACCGGGGAATTGGCTAGTGGCCTCAGCGGACAGGGACGAATGCCCGAACCCGAAGACATTCTCTCAGCAGTTTTTACCTTTTTTCGCCCATCAGGTAGTCCATTAACGGGCAAAAAAATAATGATCACCGCCGGGCCAACCCGGGAAGCGATGGATCCGGTCCGGTACATTAGCAACCATTCCAGCGGAAAAATGGGTATTTCTCTTGCAGAGAAAGCAGCCGAACGAGGAGCACAGGTGACGCTTATTCTAGGGCCAAGCTCCCTGAATGCCCGGCATCCGTCCATACAAACGATCCCAGTGTCCACTGCGATAGAAATGTATGAGCAAGCAAAAAAAAGTCACGCACAATCGGACATTGCCATTTTCACAGCAGCCGTGTCGGATTACCGTCCGGAAAGCCCTTCGTCCGAAAAAATCAAAAAAAAGGACGATAAGTTAAGCCTTACGCTGGTAAAAAATCCGGACATTGCCCGGAATCTGGGTCAGGAAAAAAAACCAGGACAGGTACATGTGGGCTTTGCTTTGGAAACAGACGAAGGATCCGGAAGTGCCAGCAATAAACTAAAAACCAAAAATTTCGATTTTATCGTATTGAACTCCCTACTCGATCCGGAAGCCGGGTTTCAGAAAGACACCAACCAGGTGACCTTCATTGATAAAACGGGGAAAAGCCAAAAATCCCAGGTTTTGAAAAAAGAGGAACTGGCCTCAAAGATTCTTGATAAAATAGAAGTCTTTTTTCAGACAACAGAACCACAGGAAAACCGTTGAATAAGGCGTGCTCTAAAATGTAAAAAATGTTCCGATACCTCGTTCTTTTTGGCCTATTGGTACTGGGTTGCCTGCCGCAAACTGGAATCTCCCAACAGTTGAATTTCACCGTTACGATTAACAGTGAACGGGCAAGGACTCAGGATAGGGATATATTTGAGCAAATGAAATCTTCCTTTGAGCAATTTTTAAATGGTCGGAATTGGACCGACGATGAATTTACGCAGGAAGAAAGGATCAAGGGAAATTTACTGATAACCATAAATGACATGCCCCAGGTAGGGCTTTTTACTGCCACCGTGCAGATCCAAACCGTCCGTCCCGTCTACGGTTCCAACTACGAAAGCCTGATGTTGAATTTTGCCGATCGAAATTGGACCTTTGAATACGTAGATTCTCAGCCATTGGAGTTTAATCAATATTCATTTCTAAACAACATCACGTCCCTATTGGCTTACTATGCTTACATAGCTATTGGGATGGATTATGACTCTTTTGCTCCCAGAGGTGGCGATCCCTATTTCGAAACAGCCAATAACATTGTGTCCAATGCACAGCAGTCATCCAGGCCAGGCTGGAACCAAAACCCCTCGGACAAAAGAAACCGATATTGGCTTTCCAATGAATTGTACAGCTCACAGGTGATGGTTCCCGTACGGGATGCCTATTACCTGTATCACCGAAAAGGATTGGACTTTTTGACCACAAAACCGGAAGAAGGTTTTGAAAACATCCTGGAGGCGATCAAATTGGTAGGAGAAGCGAATCAGGCGCAACCCAATAGTATCCTCACAATCAGCTTTATGGATGCCAAATCAGACGAGATAAGCAAACTCTTAAAGACTGCTCCTGATGAAATAAAACAGGAGGCGGTGGAGGTTTTGCTTAAAGTAGACCCGAACAACGCCCGAAAATACAACGACATTTTGAAAGGATAATCCTGTTTTTTTGGTTAATTTTGGTTTCCTGAACGAAACCAAAGCACCATGTTGACCAACCTAAGCATAACAAACTATGCTTTGATAGAGAAATTGGAAATGAATCCTTGCCCGGGGTTAAATATGATTACCGGGGAAACAGGTGCTGGCAAGTCCATCATGCTAGGCGCTGTCGGTTTACTCTTAGGGAACAGAGCCGATACGAAATCACTTTTTGACGAAACCAAAAAATGCGTCATTGAAGGTGTCATAGCCATCCAGAATTACGGTCTGCAAGCCTTTTTTGAAGAGGAAGAACTCGATTACGAGCAGGCTTGCATTATCAGAAGGGAAATCAGCCCTTCCGGAAAATCCAGGGCTTTTGTCAATGACACCCCTGTAAAACTAGACACGCTTAAAGTCCTCGGAAAAACCCTGATGGACATACACTCCCAGCATGAAAATCTACTTCTTGGAGCTTCTGCCTACCAATTGTCACTAATAGATGCTTTTGCTGACAGCAAAAAAGAACGACAACTTTTTAAAGAGAAGTTCGAAACGTTTCAGGTCCTGAACCGACAAGTTCGGGAGCTGGAACAGGAAAGGACAAACCTGCAACAAGAAGCGGATTATAATCAGTTTCAACTGGAGGAATTATCCTCACTAAACCTGGAAAAAGGCGAACAGAGCCAGTTGGAAGCGGAAGAGGAGATCCTAAACCATGCCGAGGAGATCAAAGCCAGAGCCATGGAAGCACTGGGCTTAATGGACAACGAAGAGTTGGGGGCCTTCCAACGACTGGGGGCTGCTAAGCAGCACTTTCAATACCTGAGCCGGTTTGGTAAGTCTTTCGAAGATTTGTCCCAACGATTTAATAGTATCCTGATCGAACTGAAAGATATCATGGAAAGCCTTTCTGCAGAGGAGGAAAGTATGGAAGTGGATCTGGAAAAATCGGAGTGGATCCGGGATCGGCTGAGTAAAATCTATCAACTCCAAAAAAAACACGGTGTTCAAACAGACAGCGAGCTGCTCGAATTAGCTTCTGTGCTGGCAGACAAAGTATTTCGGGCGGATCACCTGGAAGAAGAGCTAATCCGGAAAAAAGCGGAATTGGAGAAGGCAGAGAAAGAGCTACAGTCAGCTGGTGCCCAACTTTCCAAAAAGAGAATTTCCATTTTTGACAGTTTTAGTAGAGAAATTCAAGCACTCCTATCCCAGCTGGGAATGGAAAATGCTAAAATCGAAATCCAGAGAAATCAGATACCAGCTACTGCTTCGGGGATAGACGAGATCGACATTTTATTTTCCGCCAATAAAGGGATTGCAACCCAAGCCATAGGGCAGGTAGCTTCCGGTGGAGAATTTTCGCGTTTAATGTTCGCCATAAAATACGTTATGGCAGATAAAATGGCCTTGCCCACTTTGATTTTCGATGAAATAGACTCGGGTATCTCAGGGGAAGTGGCTTTGCAGATGGTTCGAATGATGCAAAAAATAGCTGAAAATCACCAGGTTATCTGCATCAGCCACCTCCCTCAGGTAGCCGCCAAAGGCGAAAAACACTATTTTGTGTTTAAGGATAACAGTGCCAAAAAGACCGTCAGCAAGATCAAACTCCTTAATGAAGAGGAACGACTCCTGGAGATCGCCAAAATGATATCCGGATCTAACCCTTCTGCCTCCGCTTATGAGAGTGCCAGGGAATTATTGGCCAATTAGCAGCTATTATTCGCTGTATTGATTAAAAACACAAAAAGTTTCAACTATATTTAATTAATTTTATAAAATAATATTTAATTTAAGTCAGAAAATCAAAAGTAAAATATGCCTGAGAATCTATTAAAAGGAAAGAAAGGAATAATTACAGGTGCCCTTGATGAAAATTCCATTGCCTGGCAAACAGCTTTAAAGGCAAAGGAACAAGGGGCCACGTTTGTACTTACAAACGCTCCCATAGCCATGAGAATGGGTGCTATCAAGGAACTGGCAAAGGCCTGCGATACGATTGTCATTCCTGCGGATGCCACCTCCGTAGAAGATATAGAAAACCTTTACGATGAAGCCAAAGAATACCTGGGAGGAAACTTTGATTTTCTTTTGCACTCCATCGGAATGTCACCCAACGTTCGAAAAGGAAAGGCCTACGGAGACCTGAACTATGAATGGGTTCAAAAATCCTACGACGTTTCAGCAGTTTCTTTTCACAAAATGCTTCAAATAGCAGAAAAAAAAGATATTTTAAATGAATGGGCCTCTGTGGTAGGTTTAAGCTACATTGCGGCTCAGCGGGCCTTCCCGTTCTATTCCGATATGTCCGAAGCAAAAGCCATACTTGAAAGTATCGCCAGAAACTATGGATTGCGCTATGGGAAACTGAAGAAAGTGAGGGTCAATACCATCTCCCAATCGCCCACCAAAACCACGGCTGGCTCCGGAATTGGCGGATTCGATGATTTTTACGATTTTGCAGACATTGCTTCTCCCCTCGGAAATGCATCCGCTGAATCCTGTGCCGAATACATCGTGACCTTATTTTCCGATTTCACCCGAATGGTCACCATGCAAAATCTCTTCCATGACGGCGGCTATTCTTCCTGCGGCATTACACAGGAACTAATTGATGTCTTCATGAAAAAGAAGTAAAGAATAAGGCAAACTTAAAAAAAACCGCCCTGGGAAATACTCCAAGGCGGTTTTTTTTAACTATCTATTCGAAAATCAAGCTTTTCCGATCTGTTCGGCTACCCAATCTCCAACCTCAGAGGTCTTATAGGAGGTCCCGCCATCTGCCAGGTCTTCCGTCACCATCCCTTTTTCCAGGGAGAGGTTCACGGCATCCGATATGGCTTTTGCTTCATCCATCAAACCAAAAGCATACTCAAACATCATGGAGGCAGACAAAATGGTAGCCAGTGGATTGGCAATGTCTTTACCTGCTGCCTGAGGATAGGAACCATGAATGGGTTCAAAGAGCTTGGTTTTAATGCCAATCGAAGCCGAAGGCATCAACCCCATAGAACCACTGATCACAGAAGCCTCGTCTGTAAGAATATCTCCAAAAAGGTTTTCGGTAATCAAGACATCGTAGGCTTTGGGCCATTGAATTAATCGCATGGCTACTGCATCTACGAATTCATATTCTACTTTCACATCAGGATATTCGGGAGCCAACCGCTGGACGGTTTCTCTCCATAACCTGGACGTTGCCAAAACATTGGCCTTATCCACACAAGTGAGTAACTTTCGGCGCTTTTGGGCAAACTCAAATCCCATGCGGGCTAATCGCTCGATTTCTTCCACCGAATACACGCAGGTGTCAAAGGCCTTGGTTCCCTGTTCATTTCTTCCCCTGGGCTCTCCGAAGTAAATCCCGCCAGTAAGCTCCCGAAGGAAAACCAGATCCGTTCCTTCTATTCTGTCTCGCTTAAGGGGAGATTTATGTACCAGCGAAGGAAAGGTAAACGTAGGGCGAACGTTGGAAAAAAGCCCTAATCTTTTTCGCATTTCCAGCAGGCCTTGCTCCGGGCGAACCTTTGCGCTGGGGTCATTATCAAATCGTGGATCACCTATGGCTCCAAAAAGTACGGCATCGGATTCCACACATACCTGGTGCGTTTCCTCAGGATACGGATGACCCACTGCGTCTATGGCTGCAGCCCCCGTAATGGCCTCCTTGAAGGAAATCTTATGTCCAAATTTCTTCCCGACTGCATGAACCACTTTTACTGCCTGCGCAATGACTTCGGGGCCGATACCATCACCAGGCAATAGGGCTATATTCATTTCCATATGGATTCTTTTTTTCTGTTTTGTTATTATTTTTAATTTGTTCGATGATATTTAACATTTTTTCAGTGGCCTTCATGGCCGCAATCGTTTGATCACTGTCCAAGCCCTTGGTTTTAAAGATCCTTCCCGAAAGGTCCCAGGTGACCACGCATTCCACAAAGGCATCTGTTTTTCCTCCCGGCGGGATGCTGATTTGAAAATCAGTAAGTTTTGGTAGTTCTTTATCCAGGGATTTGTAAATCTTCTTCAGGGCTTTCATGAACGAGTCGTATTGACCATCGCCGGAAGCATTCTGTTCATAAAATTCATGGAAAATTTTTACCCGCAACTGGACCGACGGTTTTAATCCTTTTGAATGGACCATGTGGTACCCATCGATCACAATATCCTTATGGATAGAGTTGTTTTGCAAGACATCGGAAATGATATAGGGCAAATCTTCTGTGGTTACCCTTTCCTTTTTATCACCTAGCTCGATGATTTTTTGAGTTACTTTTGCCAATTCATCTGGTTCAAGGGATATCCCCAGTTCCACCAGATTTTTCAATATATTGGCCTTGCCCGAAGTTTTTCCCAAGGCATATTTCCTCGTTCTTCCAAAACGCTCCGGCAACAGATCACTGAAATAAAGATTCTTTTTATTATCCCCATCTGCATGAACACCCGCCGTTTGAGTGAAAACATTTTCTCCAACCACTGGTTTATTGGCTGGAATTCGCAATCCGGCAAATTGCTCAATCAATTTACTGATTCGGTAAATTTTATTTTCCTGGATATTTAATTCAAAGTCAGTAAAATCCTGAATGACTGCCACGACTGACTCCAAGGGCGCATTTCCTGCCCGCTCTCCTAATCCATTCACCGTAGTATGCAATCCGAGAGCACCCGCCTTCACAGCGGTCAGCACATTGGCGACGGACAGGTCATAATCGTTGTGGGCATGGAAATCAAAATGAACATCAGGGAATTCCCGGCAGATTGCATCCATAAACACCTGCACTTCTTCCGGGCATAAAAGTCCCAGGGTATCCGGAAGCATGATGCGCTTTACAGGTAAATTTGACAGAAACCGGATCATGGACATGGCGTACTCTCTGGAATTCCTCATTCCATTGCTCCAATCTTCCAGGTATACGTTCACTTCAATTCCATTTTCCTGGGCATAGCGGATGGCCTCAGCTATTTCTTCAAAATGAGCTTCCGGGGATTTCTTCAGTTGATGAGTTAGGTGGTTGAGCGAGCCTTTCGTGAGCAGATTCATGACTTTAGCCCCGGCATCTACGATCCAATCCACGGATTTTGGCGTATCGACGAAGCCCAGAACCTCCACTTTGTCCAAAAAACCCTTCTCAAAAGCCCAATGGGTAATCTTTTTTACGCCTTCTAACTCTCCTTCCGAAACCCTGGCAGATGCCACTTCGATCCGATCTACCCGCAATTCCTCCAGCAAAAGTTTGGCAATCTGTAACTTTTCCGAAGGAAGGAAAGATACACCTGAGGTTTGTTCACCATCCCTGAGGGTGGTGTCCATGATTTCTATTTTCGTTTCTCTACTCATTCCCTATCCATTAATCAGTCCTTCGGTGCTTCACAACTGAACACACGTGCATTACCTATTGGCCTCAAAGGCCCGAATTTCATCATCCAGATTTAAGAGATAATCAATATCATCAAACCCATTTTTCATGTTTTGCTTCTTGTACGAATTGATATCAAAACGCTCCGATTTGCCTGTTGATAGCAGGGTAATGGTTTGTTTGTTGATATCCACTTCCACCTCTGTAGCAGGATCCGCTTCCACGGCTTCGAATAATTCATCTGCAAATTCCGGGGATATGGTTACTGGTAATACCCCAATGTTCAGACAGTTATTTTTAAAGATATCCGCAAAAAAGCTGGATACCACGCATCGAAATCCGTAATCGTAAATCGCCCAAACGGCATGTTCCCTACTGGAGCCAGATCCAAAATTTCTCCCTGCTAAAAGGATTTTTCCTTCGTAAGTAGGGTCGTTTAATACAAAATCCGGCTTTGGATTACCTTCGCTATCGTATCTCCAATCCCTGAATAAATTATCTCCAAAACCTTTCCGTTCCGTTGCTTTTAAAAACCGGGCCGGAATGATCTGATCCGTGTCTACATTTTCGGACGAAAGGGGTACCACCCTGCTGGTCAATATATCAAATTTATCGTATGCCATGGTCTTATTTTTCTAAAGCTAATTCCTCAATCAAATCCCTGGGGTCCGTTATTTCCCCTGTTATTGCCACCGCAGCGACTGTTAATGGAGAGGCCAGAAGCGTTCGGCTCCCCGGTCCCTGCCTGCCTTCAAAATTTCGGTTAGAGGTGGATACGGCATACTTACCCGATGGAATTTTATCATCGTTCATGGCCAAACAGGCCGAACAGCCCGGCTGCCTTAATTTAAAGCCCGCTTCTTCCAGAATTTGAACCAACCCCTCAGCGATGGCTTGCTTCTCTACCTCTCTGGAACCCGGTACGATCCAGGCAGTAATGTTGTCCGCTTTCTTTTTGCCTTTCACGAAATTGGCTACTGTCCGTAGGTCTTCTATTCGGCCATTCGTACAGCTCCCAACAAATACATAATCAATCTTTTTACCCTTCATTGGTTCACCGGGCTTGAATCCCATGTAATCCAGTGATTTGATATAGGATTTCTTTACGCTCTCTTTCATGCCCTCGGTGGTAGGGATATGATCCTTTACCTTTACGCCCATACCCGGATTGGTCCCGTACGTAATCATGGGTTCAATATCCACTGCGTTATAGTGATATTCCAGATCAAATGTGGCACCTTCATCTGTTTTCAGCGTTTTCCAATACGCCACTGCCTCATCCCAGGCTGCACCTTTAGGCGCTAAATCCTTTCCTTTAAGGTAGTCAAAGGTGGTTTCATCCGGGGCGATCAATCCTCCCCGTGCCCCCATCTCAATACTCATATTACAAATGGTCATCCTGGCCTCCATACTTAAGGAACGAATGGCACTTCCAGCGTATTCGATGAAGTAACCGGTACCGCCACTGGCAGAAATCTGAGAAATGATGTATAAAATTATGTCCTTGGAGGAAACACCCGGACCTAACTCACCATCTACCGTAATGCGCATCTTCTTAGCCTTGGCCTGCATGATGCACTGGGTGGCGAAAACCATCTCTACTTCAGAGGTACCAATCCCAAAAGCAATGGTTCCAAAGGCTCCATGGGTCGAGGTGTGGCTATCTCCACATACAATGGTCATTCCGGGTTGCGTGATACCTAATTCCGGCCCAATTACATGAACGATCCCATGATGATCTGTTCCCAAATCATGCAGCTCAATGCCATGTTTGGCACAATTCTGCCGGAGCTTTTCTACCTGCATCCTGGAAAGCTGGTCTTTAATCGTCTTGTCCTGATCGATGGTAGGCACATTGTGATCGGGGGTGGCTACCGTTCTTTCTGGAAACATGACTTTGTTACCTCGTTTCTCGAGGTTAAGAAATGCTACCGGGCTAGTCACTTCATGGATAAAATGCTTATCAATGAAAAAAACGTCCGGACCATTTGGGATAGATTTGATCACATGAGCGTCCCAAATCTTATCAAATAATGTTTTATTCTCCATCTATTGTATGTTTTTGTCAAGTCGTCTTGACAGGTAATTTATTTAACGCATCTAAAAAGGCTTTCGCGGAGGCCAGGACAATGTCTGTTTCGGAACCAAAACCATGGTAAGGTTTCCCCTCATGCATCAGTCGCATGTGCACCTTGCATGTATCGTCGCTGCCTTTCGTCATGGCCTGAATCAGAAATTCATCCAGAATTACTTCATGCGGTATCAACTGCTTGATGGACTTAATCACCGCATCCACAGGTCCGTTTCCGACAGAAGACCCCTTCTTTACTTCCTCCCCAATATTCAAGGCAACTTCAGCATAGGCTTCTTCCCCCTCTTTTCCCCGATAGGAGATTTCTTCGAGTGCAATAAAAGGAGAATGCTCCAGGTGCTCCCCTAGTAGAGAAAGTAAATCTTTCCTTCCTATGTCTCGTTTAGAGTCCGCCAGTACCAAAAAGTCTTCGTAGATCTCGTCCAGCTTTTCTTTTTCAAACTCATACCCAAGCAATTTTAGGTGGTGTTTTAGCGCGGCCCTGCCACTCCGGGCAGTAAGCACAATGGAAGACTCTTCTACCCCGACCTCTTTGGGATCAATTATTTCATAATTTTCCCTGTTTTTTAGCACCCCGTCCTGATGGATACCGCTGGAGTGAGCGAAAGCATTCCTGCCCACAATCGCTTTATTTGGCTGAATGGGCATGTTCATCAACTTGGAGATAATCCTACTGGTTTCGTAAATCTTTCTGGTATTGATATCGGTGTACACAGGTATTTCCTGATGGCTTTTGATAGCCATCACCACTTCTTCCAAAGAGGTATTCCCAGCCCGCTCTCCAATACCATTCATGGTAACTTCCACTTGCCTGGCCCCATTCATAACACCTGCCAGGCTATTGGCTGTTGCCAGACCCAGGTCGTTGTGACAATGGGTGGCAATGATGGCCTGATCGATATTGGAAACATTTTCTTTGAGATGACGGATGATTTTCCCATACTGCTCAGGCAGGCAATAACCCGTGGTATCTGGGATGTTCACCACCCGGGCACCCGCCTTGATCACAGCCTCCAAAACCTGTACGAGAAATTCCGGTGATGCCCGTCCCGCATCTTCCGCATAAAACTCCACTTCCTCCACCAGATTCCGGGCAAACTTTACCGCCCGAACGGCCTTTTCCAAAACAGCTTCCGGAGTACTTCTCAACTTGTGCTGAATATGATACCCCGACACACCAATGCCGGTGTGAATCCTGCTTCTCTTGGCAAAACGCAACGCCTCCGCAGCCACTTCAATATCTTTCTCCACGGCCCTGGATAAGGCACAGATAATCGGATGCTCTACTGCCTTGGATATTTCTACAACAGAATTGAAATCCCCGGGGCTGGATACTGGAAATCCAGCCTCGAGGACATCAACTCCCAATGCCTCCAAAGCCTTGGCTACTACAATCTTTTCCCTGGTATCGAGTTGACATCCCGGTACCTGTTCACCATCCCGAAGGGTGGTATCAAATATCCAAAGCTTTTCTGACATAAAATTGATTAATTATTTTCTGGTCTTAATTTACGGACGGTAGATCCTGCCTGCCACATTTCTGATTCTCGCAGTTCTTTCAACTCTTCCTCCAGTTTCACCCGGTAATCAGACTTGCTGTTCGATTCAATAGACTTAGCGGCTTCCTTTCCGGTTTTCACGCTATTGTATAACTCTTCGAAAACAGGCTTGGTCGCATCTCTAAAAGGCTTCCACCAATCAAGGGCTCCACGCTGAGCGGTTGTAGAACAATTGGCATACATCCAATCCATACCATTTTCTGCGACCAAAGGCATCAGGCTTTGCGTCAATTCTTCAACCGTTTCATTAAAGGCTTCTGAAGGGGAATGACCATTGGCTCTTAATACCTCGTATTGGGCAGCAAAGATCCCCTGAATGGCACCCATCAAAGTTCCTCTTTCTCCTGTTAGGTCGGAAGTTACTTCCTTGTAAAAATCCGTTTCGAATAAGTATCCGGAGCCTACTCCAATTCCCAAAGCCACAACCCTGTCTCTGGCTTTTCCAGTAGCATCCTGATAAATGGCAAACGACGAATTCAACCCTCTTCCTTCAACAAACATTCTCCTCAAGGAAGTTCCTGACCCTTTGGGGGCCACTAAGATTACATCCACGTCTTTTGATGGGATGATTCCTGTCTGATCCTTGTAAGTGATCCCGAAACCATGGGAGAAATACAAGGCTTTACCAGGTGTCAGGTGTTTATTCACGGTTGGCCATAGAGCAATCTGACCGGCATCGGAAAGCAAAAACTGAAGGATAGTACCTCTTTCGCAGGCCTCTTCCAACTCAAAAAGGGTTTCTCCCGGAACCCAGCCATCTGCAACAGCCTTATCCCAGGTTTTGGAACCCTTTCGCTGTCCGACGATGACATTGAAGCCATTATCTTTGAGGTTAAGCGCCTGACCAGGTCCCTGTACTCCGTATCCAAGTACGGCTATTACTTCATCTTTTAGTACTTCTTTGGCTTTTTCAAGTGGAAATTCTTCCCTTGTTACGACATTTTCTTCAACTGTACCGAACTTCAGTTTCATAATTATATATTAAAATTTAATGTAAATAGGTTACAAATATTTATCAATCGTTTCCATGGGTTTGGCCACCGCCACTCTCCCTGAACGCACAAATTCCAAGACATTAAAATCCTTCAAAACTTCTAACAGCTCCTGGGTCTCTTCTTTATGCCCCGTCATTTCGATGACCACAAAATCTTTCTCCGCAGAAATGATCCGGGCATTGTGTTGACGGATCACTTTTTCCAGCCCGGAATCAATGGAGTCAATGGGGATTTTATACAAGGCAATCTCCTGAAACACCATTTCATCATCCAGGTAATAAAAGGCTTTGATCACATCAATGATTTTCTCTATTTGCTTGGATAGCTGTATGATCTGTTCCTCGCTCGTGGTCACCACGATGCTAATTCGGTAGATACCTTCCTCCCGGCTTTCCGATGCCGTAAACCCATCAATATTGATGCCTCTTCGGGTAAATATCAGCGTAATCCTGCTGAGTATACCAATGAAATTTTCTGTGAAAACAGAAATTGTATATCTCTTATTCATTTGAATCAACTAAGTCTTACTTCTTCTACTGAACTTCCCGTGGCAATCATCGGAAACACGTTGTCTTCTTTTTCTACAACCACTTCGAGAAAATAAGGTCCTTCGTGGACAAACATCTCGGCAACTGCTTGCCTCAAATCTGTTCGTTCGTCTACTTTCTGGACTTTGAAATTGTACGCTTCCGCAATTTTAATAAAATCCGGGTTGTCTAATTCGGTAAAGGAGTAACGCTTATCAAAGAACAATTGCTGCCATTGCCTTACCATTCCCAGGAAATTATTATTCAACAACACCACTTTTACCGGTGCCTTGGTCTGCATGATGGTTCCCAATTCCTGAATGGTCATTTGGATACCTCCATCACCTACTACGCAGATAACCTGCCGATTGTAATCGTGCAGCTGAGCACCCAAAGCAGCCGGAAGGGCAAAACCCATGGTTCCCAGCCCTCCCGAAGTGACCTGAGTGCGTGTGGTTTTGTATTCAAAGTACCTCCAGGCAACCATTTGGTGTTGGCCTACATCGGTTACCAGAATGGCATCATCTGCCTTGAATTCGTTGATATGCCGGATTACCTCCCCCATGGTCAAACCTACTTTGGTCGGCGAAAGGTCATTGCCAACTACTACGCGCTTTTCTTCGGCCTCGAGCTCTCTGAACTTCATGATCCAATCGGGATGGTTGCCCTTCGCAACCTTTTCAGTAAGCTTTTCCAAACTTACTTTGCAATCTCCCAAAACCGCCAGCTCGCATTTTACATTTTTATCTATTTCGGCCGGATCCAGTTCCAGGTGGATTACTTTTGCCTGCTTGGCATAGCGCTTTACATCCCCGGTTACCCGGTCATCAAAGCGCATACCAATAGCAATAAGCACATCGCACTGATTTGTAAGCAAATTGGGGCCGTAGTTGCCATGCATGCCCAGCTTTCCGACAAAGTTAGGGTGGCTCTCCGGTAGTGCTCCTGTTCCCAACAATGTACAGGCTGCCGGAATGCCGGTTTTGTCCAAAAAGGCACGCAACGCTTTTTCTGCTTTTCCCAAAACAACGCCCTGTCCAAAGAGTACATAAGGCCTTTCAGCCTGGTTAATCAGGGCGGTCGCTTTTTCAATGATATGATCCTCGACTTTTGGATAAGGCCGGTATGACCGGATATTCAGGCAAGGAACATAATTGAATTCCCCAAGTGCAATTTGCGCATCTTTGGTAATATCTATCAAAACCGGTCCCGGCCGACCCGATCTGGCGATATGAAAGCCCTTGGCAATAGCCGGAGCGATATCCTCCACTTTTCTGACTTGAATGTTCCACTTGGTGCCGGGCATGGAAATACCCACCACATCCGTTTCCTGAAAGGCATCTGTACCCAGAAGCGTAGAGACCACCTGCCCCGTGATACAGACCAACGGAGTACTGTCTATCAACGCATCCGCAATCCCTGTTATCAAATTGGTAGCCCCTGGACCGGAAGTAGCCATGCATACCCCAACCTGCCCGGAAACGCGCGCATAACCCTGGGCTGCGTGGATAGCACCCTGCTCGTGCCGGGTAAGGATATGCTGGATTTGATCCATGTAGTCGTAGAGGGCATCGTAAACGGGCATGATAGCACCTCCTGGGTAGCCAAAAATATACCTGGCATTTTCAGCCACCAATGACTTGATGACAATTTCGGCCCCTCTTATTTGTGAATCATTCATAATCGTTAACTTTTATCGGTCACGCATCCTTCGGATGCCGTAGAAACTAACTGAGAATATTTTTTTAGCGTTCCAATTAAATGGCTTAAATCTTTGTTTACCCAGGATTTTTTTCGCTCTGCAAAAATCTCCTCTGACACATTACAGCTGATTTCCAATGTCTCTGCATTGATGGTGACCACATCCCCGTTTTGCAACAGCCCAATCGGTCCTCCTGAATACGCCTCAGGCGTAACATGACCTACCACAAAGCCGTGGGTACCTCCTGAGAAACGGCCATCGGTGATCAGGGCCACATCGGATCCCAAACCGGATCCAATGATTATGGAGGTGGGTTTCAGCATTTCCGGCATACCAGGGCCTCCTTTAGGCCCTACATACCGGATTACCACCACGTCTCCCTTTTGGACTTGCTGGTTTTTCATAGCCTCATTGGCCTCCTGCTCGGAGTTGTATACCTTCGCCGGTCCGGTAAAGGATACCCCTTCTTTCCCCGAAATCTTAGCAACCGCACCCTCTGGTGCCAGGTTACCATTCAAAATACACAGGTGACCTGTTGCTTTGATGGGATCTTCCAGCGGGTGGATGACATTGCCCTTTTCAGCCTTTACCGGGGCCACGTCGGCCAGGTTTTCAGCCAGCGTCTTACCCGTTACTGTCATACAATCTCCATGAAGCAAGCCGTTATCCAACAAATACTTCATAAAGGCAGGCAATCCGCCTTGGTCGTGCAAGTCCTCCATCAGGAATTTTCCGCTGGGTTTGAAATCGCCCAAAACCGGTGTCGTGGCGTTGATCTTCTTGAAGTCCTCTAATCCGAAAACAATATTGGCTGTTCTTGCAATCGCCAATAAGTGCAACACAGCATTGGTACTCCCAGCTAATGCTACTACTACTCTGACAGCATTCTCCAGACTCTTTCGGGTCAGGATGTCTTTTGGCTTAAGGTCCATGGCCAATAAATTTGCGATAAACTCCCCTGCTGCGTCACATTCTGCCGCTTTTTCTTTGGAATTGGCGGGATTGGAAGCACTGTAAGGAAGCGATAATCCCATCGCCTCAATGGCTGATGACATGGTATTTGCGGTGTACATGCCGCCACAAGCACCAGCACCCGGACAGGCATTTTTTATCACACCCATGTAATCCTCATCGTTTATCTCTTTCTTGAGCCGCTTTCCATAGGCTTCAAAGGCAGAGACGATATTTAGCTTTTCTCCTTTATACTTTCCGGATCGGATAGTTCCTCCGTAGACCATGATGCTGGGACGATTGACCCGAAGCATGCCCATGATAGCTCCAGGCATGTTTTTGTCACAGCCAGCTACCGCAACAATCCCATCAAACGAATGACCTAAAATAAATGACTCAATGGAATCGGCAATGATCTCTCTGGATGGTAGGCTATACCGCATACCGGCCGTTCCCATGGAGATGCCATCACTAATTCCAATGGTATTGAAAACCATGCCCGTGAGTTTCGATTCCACCGTTGAGGCCTTAATGGCCCTTGCAAAATCATTGAGATGCATGTTACAAGGGTTACTTTCATAACCACAACTTGCCACGCCCACAAACGGTTGTTTCATTTTTTCATCTGAAAGACCGGTGGCGTACAACATCGCCATGGAAGCAGGATTTTCCTGGTTATCACTTACCTCCCAACTGTGTTTCTTCGAATTACTCATTATTTTGTATCGGTTTTTTTAAGGACTGGCTTATAAAAAAAAGTGCTTCACTCAAATGAAGCACTTTATTGATTCTTTCTATCGGTAATAGATCAGCGCTTCATCACTTACTAAATGATAATGACAATTAGGACGACGAGGCTGACTAAAACAAACATATTCTTCTCCCGACGAAGGGTTTTATTACTTTATACCATCTATTTATAATGCAATATTAAAACCCATATTCCACACTTACAATATTTTATTTCTTTTTTTAATTTAGTTAAATCAAGAAAATTATGTAATTGAATTTAAATTAGAACTTATGGTTTATTATTACAGATAAAGAGAAATTTAATTTTTTAAATTTTATTAATGGAAAAATTTTCAAAATATTATTCTGAGGCAATTATTTGCTATTTTTTTTGCGTTAAACCACCTTTTATCCCCGGCAGACCTGACATCGCCAGCCCAATAATCAATTTTCAAATCCCTGTGTTTACCTGCGGTATGATACTTTTCCAACACTTTCTTTTACTTTTGGATTCAAATTCGATCTCGCTATGATTTCTTTTCCAAATGCCAAAATCAATCTGGGACTGCATATCCTTGGTAAAAGGAGTGACGGATTTCACGAAATCCAAAGCTGCCTCTACCCGATTCCAATCAGCGATGCCCTGGAAATTATTCCCGGAACTACCACGGAATTTAGCTGTAGCGGAATCCCCATCCCTGGCGAAAGCACAGGCAACCTGATTCTGAAAGCATACCAATTAATAGCTGCCGATTTTCCCGAAATCTCACCCATTACGGCTCATTTGCACAAGTGTATCCCCATCGGCGCAGGGCTGGGAGGAGGCTCTTCAGATGCCGCATTTACATTAAAAATGCTTAATGAAATTTTTAAACTAGATCTGGATGATGAAAAATTAAGCGAGTATGCCGGAAAATTAGGAAGCGACTGCCCCTTTTTCATCCGGGATGAACCCCAATTAGCGAGCGGTAGAGGTGAACTCCTTGAAAAAATACAAGTCGACCTCGCCGGGAACTGGTTGGTACTACTTCATCCGGGCATTCACATAAGTACCCAGGAAGCCTATGCAGGCGTGATACCAGGACCGGCAACAAAAAATATGGTTGAGGTATTGTCCAATCCCTTATCCTGGAAATCTGATCTGCTCAATGATTTTGAAAAAAGCATTTTCGCTAACCATCCCGAAATCGCAGCTATCAAAAGTCATCTATATCAGGCAGGAGCCTGGTATGCGGCCATGTCTGGCTCTGGTTCAGCCGTATTTGGGCTGTTTGACCATGAACCTAAAAACCTGATTTTCCCCAAAAATTATGTTTGCTTTTCGAAACCGCTATCCTGACCTACTGAATGCGTCGTAATTGACGGACCCTTTTCTGACGAAGGGCAAACTGGATGACTGGGTACATGCAGACAGAGGCCAAAATGATTCCGGTTCCCCAATAAAATTCCGGACTCATTTTTTCTTCATTCCCAAAGACCAATACCGCTAGCAAAATCCCATATACCGGTTCCATATTTATGGTCAGATTGATGGAAAATGCCGTTAATCGCTTCATCAATTCTACGGAAACCGTAAAGGCAAATACGGTACATACCTGAGAAAGGACAAGCAACCAAAACCAATCCCAACCACTGGGAAACCCGCCAAAAACGCTATCAGAAAAAAAGAAATAATAAACCGGTAAAAAACCCAAAGACAACAAAAACGCTCCCCCCATTTCGTAAAAGGAAATGATAAATGGGCTGTGCCTGCGGGTTAGTTTCCCGTTAATGACGGTAAACACGGCGCCAATCATTGCTGAAAACACTGCCATTCCCAACCCCAACCAATAACCGGACTCAAACTTAAAAATTACCAATAATCCAATAATGGCCACTAACCCCAATACCACCTCATACCATTTGATAGCTTGCCGGTTAGCCAGCGGTTCGATCAAGGCGGTCCAAAGGGAACAGGTAGCCATGCCTGCCAGGCAGACCGATGCCGTCGAAAGCTGGGCAGACCAGAAAAACAGCGTCCAGTGAAGCCCAATCAATGCTCCGGTTCCCAGGAACTTTCCCGCATCTTTCAGCAGAACCTGTAGCCTCCTTCCTTTTAACCAAATGAGAATGGCCAGCCCTGCACTGGCAAGAAAGGTGCGATAAAGCACGATCTCTACCGGCGAAATACTTATAAGCAATCCCAAAACAGCGGTAAACCCCCAGATGAGTACCACCAAATGGAGCCAGAGATAGTCTTTTATCAGCCCTTGATTCATATCAACGGGGAACGGTCTTGTACAAAACCAGTCCCGTAAGTCCAAAAACGATATTGGGTATCCAGACAGCTAATACGGGATAGGCAGTTCCTGCTTCGGCAAATGTTCGGGAAAGTAAAAAAAGTATGATATACACAAAGGCCAATAGGAACCCCAGTGCAATCTTAAATCCGGATCCACCCCTTGTTTTTTTCGCCGACACGATCACCCCTATAAAGGTGAGTAGGATGGCCGCAAAAGGAGACATAAAGCGTACATATTTTTCAATCCGGTAATAGCTGATATTATCCGCACCCCGCTCTTCCAGAATTTGAATTTGATCGGTCAACTCGGGAAGGGTAAGGGTCTCATGGTGATTTAGCGGAAGATCAAAGTCAGCCGGAGTGATCGACAGCGTTGTATCCATCTCATCTCCGGTAGACCAGTTTTCCTTCATTTCTTTCAATTCACGCAACTTCCAATTCCGGGCGCTCCAGACATTCTTAGCCGTATCCCATACAATGCGATCCGCCGAAAACTTGGATACCAATCTCCCGGAATCAATGCGCTCTAACGTGAAATCACGGCCCGTATTGACGGAAGTATAGTACCTGGAAATGTAGGCATACACCTCCGGATCCGAAGCTACTTTAATATGAATGTTTTGCTGATTGGATTGGTATTGTTTATCCAGGTATTCTTCCTTGAACTCCGAAACCCCGGCCGTTGCTACGGGCAGCACCCAGCCATTGAGCAAAAAACTGACGACAGCTATCAATAAAGCAGAAAATAAAAACGGAACCATCATCCGTAAAAAACTTACCCCGCTACTCAAAATGGCGATTATCTCGGTCCTGCCAGCCATTTTTGAGGTAATAAAAATGACTGAAATGAAAACGGTTATCGGAGTAAGCAAATTATTAAGATACAATCCGTAATTCATCATGTACTGAAGCACTTCATTGGTAGGGACATTATTACGGATGTAGGTGTCGTTTTTTTCCGTAAAGTCCAGCACCAGCACAATCAGGATCAACATCAAAACCACGAAAAGGTAGGTTTTGAGAAAATCTCTAATGATAAGTTTGTCCAGTAACTTCATTTCAACGGTTCTTTTATATCGTTTTGAAAAACGGATAAATCCAAGCTAAGTTTATAATCGCCTGTTTACTTTTTCTACCATATCCGTTTTCCAGGATAAGAAGTTCCCGGACTGAATGTGTTCCCGCGCCTGCTCGGTGAGCCAAAGGTAAAAGGATAAATTATGAATGCTTGCAATCTGAGCGGCGAGCATTTCTTTGCTAATGGTCAGGTGACGCAGGTAGCTTTTGGTGTAAAAGTTACTCACATACGATTGAAATCCTGTATCCAGCGGCGCAAAATCCAATTTCCATTTTTCATTACGGATATTGATAATCCCTTCCGTCGTGAACAACATGCCGTTTCTGGCATTTCGGGTGGGCATGACACAGTCAAACATATCGATGCCCAGCGTGATCCCTTCCAGTATATTAGCAGGCGTACCCACGCCCATCAGGTACCTGGGTTTTTCTTCGGGCAAAAGGTCCGTTACCAGATCCGTCATTTCATACATCAATTCGGCCGGTTCCCCTACCGAAAGTCCCCCGATGGCATTCCCCTCCCGGTCCTGATCGGCTACAAATCGGGCGGCATCTTTTCTCAGGTCTTTGTAAGTACTCCCCTGCACAATGGGAAAAAGGGCTTGTTGATACCCATATTTCCCCGAGGTCGTGTCAAATCGTTCCATGCATCGCTTTAACCAGCGATGGGTCAGGTCCATGGAAGTTTTGGCATAACTCCGCTCACAGGGGTAAGGCGTACATTCATCAAAGGCCATGACGATATCAGCACCGATGGTACGTTGGACATCCATGACTGATTCAGGTGTGAAATGGTGCCTGGATCCGTCGATATGGGATTGAAACAAGACACCTTCTTCGGATATTTTACGACTACCTGCCAGCGAAAACACCTGATAACCACCACTATCGGTAAGGATCGGAGCGGACCAGCCCATAAATTTATGCAAGCCGCCGGCAGTTTCCAGGACCTCCAGCCCCGGCCGAAGGTATAGGTGATAGGTGTTGCCCAATATGATCTGAGCCTTCACATCATACGTCAATTCCCGCTGGTGTACTGCTTTGACAGATCCGGCGGTACCCACCGGCATAAAGATGGGGGTTTTGATTTCCCCGTGGTCGGTTTGGATTTTCCCAGCCCTGGCTTTGGTAGCCGGATCCTTTTGTAGAAGTTTAAATTTCATTCCTGACTTTCATTGAAAAATCCCCCATTTACTCCGTATATTTGGGCACAAAAATAGGGGCATTTCTGCAAAAGAAACGAAATTTTTGATTTAATCTACCCTACCTACTGAGCGGAATACTATGGAAATGATAATTTGGGGGCTGTTTTTTTTGGCTACAGGAATTCAGTTTACCTATTTACTCTTTGTTTTCGGCAGGTTTGCCTTATTCTATAAAGATAAAGGAGAGCAAGACCTGGATTTGAATACGAGTGGGGTATCCATTATCATCGCAGCTAAAAATGAAGCGGCACATCTAAAGGACCTCCTTCCCCTGCTGATGCAGCAGGATTACCCCGATTTTGAAGTAGTCGTCGTTAACGACCGTTCTACGGACGGATCAGAGGAACTACTAGCTACTTTCACAAAGGAATATGCTAATCTCCGGTCAGTAACCATCCGGTACACCCCGGCACACCTGACTTCTAAAAAATATGCCCTTACGCTGGGGATAAAAGTTTCCGCATACGATACCGTGTTGTTGACAGATGCCGATTGCCGGCCCGTTTCCTTAAATTGGATCAAAAGAATGTCGGCTCCCATAAGGAACGATCAAAAGACCTTTGTGCTGGGCCACGGTTCCTACCTGGCCTTGCCGGGCTTGCTCAATAAAATCATTCAGTTTGAAACCCTGATGACTGCGGTTTATTATTTTTCCTTCGGTTATTGGAAATCCCCGTTTATGGGCGTGGGAAGGAATCTTTGTTACCGTAAGGATTTTTTTATGGAGAAAAAGGCCTTTAAATCCCTTTGGCATATTGAAGGAGGAGATGATGATTTGTTTGTAAACCGATATGCAAATTCAAAAAATACGGCCATCGTAGCTCATCCGGAAAGCATCACCGTGTCAGAACCCAAAACCAGTTTCAAGGAATATTTTGTGCAAAAAAAGCGGCATTTTCATGCGGGAAAATATTACCAGGCGAAAGACAAACTAAAATTGGGACTGTATACGTTAAGTCATTTGGTGTTTTGGTTTGCAGGCCTCGGGATTGTTATTCTTGACACCTCCTGGGAACCAATTGCCTTGGTATTGGGGTTAGTTTTGGCAAGAGCCATGCTTCAATATTATATCATCGGCAAAGCCAGAAAAAAATTAGAAGGCAAAGGAAAAGTGATTTGGACCCTGTTTTTCGATTTGATGTACATGGTGAATTATTGGGTTCTGGGTGTGCAAGGCTACCTTTCAAAAACGATTAAATGGAAATAAACGAACGAGGATTTTCAGATAAAGCATTGGAGGATTTTGAACTGATCGATAAGGCGGTCAGGGAAAAAGATCAGCAGGCCTATGCCTCACTGATGAAGCGTTATAAGAAAGCCGTTTATTTCATGATCCTAAAAATGATCCGGGACGCTGATGATGCCGAAGACCTGACCATGGAAGCATTTGCCAAGGCATTCCGAAACCTTCATAAGTTCAAAAAAGACTATACGTTTAGCACCTGGCTTTTTCGGATTGCCACGAATAATGCCATCGATTTTATCCGCAAAAAGAAGCTCAAAACCATGAGCCTGAACAATACCATGACGGATGATGGTGGCAATTCCGTTACCATCGATATTGAAGATGATGACAACAATCCTCAGGATGAATATATCAAATCCCAACGAAAAGAAATGGTGCGTCTTTTCGTATCCAAACTTCCCGCCAAATACCGAAAATTAGTGAAATTGAGGTATTTTGACGAGCTTTCCTATGATGAAATTGCAGCGGAATTGGGGAAACCTCTTGGTACGGTAAAGGCCCAGTTACACCGCTCCAGGGAATTACTTTTTGAAATCGCCCAGGGAAAAAACAAGCATATCTAAACCATGAATCCAGACCATTCGCTGATTCAGTCCTATTTCGAGAACCTAAGTCACCCTCAGGTGGAACAGATGGAGCAATTGGCGGCCCTTTATCAGGACTGGAATTCCAAGATCAATGTGATCAGCAGAAAGGACATGGATCATTTCTACATCCACCACGTCTTGCATTCACTGGGCATTGCTAAAGTCATCGCATTTTCACCGGGTACCAAGGTCCTCGACATCGGCACCGGAGGAGGTTTTCCAGGCATTCCGCTGGCCATCTTGTTTCCTGAAGCACACTTCCATTTGGTAGATTCTA
Source organism: Cyclobacterium salsum (assembly GCF_010119245.1). GTDB lineage: Bacteria > Bacteroidota > Bacteroidia > Cytophagales > Cyclobacteriaceae > Cyclobacterium > Cyclobacterium salsum. The sequence goes on along the minus strand of NZ_WNKG01000005.1, from coordinate 143,719 downwards.
TCGGGAAAAAGATTGCGGTGGTCAAAGATGTAGCCCGGCAGTTGGGCTTAAAAAACGTGGAAGCACAACAGGCAAGGGCAGAAAGCTTAAACCGAACCTATCATTTTGTCGTCAGCAGGGCCGTTACCCAAATGGAAAAATTCTACCCCTGGGTGCAGCGCAAATTCAGGAAAGAAGATATACATAAAGACTTTCCCAATGGGGTTTTTTACCTGAAAGGAGGAGAAGTAGACGAAGAATTGGAGGCACTGGACCTGAATTACGTTCCCTATTTTCTGGAAGATTATTTTAAAGAGCCCTTCTTTGAAACCAAAAAAGTGATTTACATTCCTTACGAGGGGAAAAGGTAATATTTATTCTTTTAATGACGCCTACTCTAAAATTGAATTTATACAATTAACGCTGTACGCGTTGAAAAAGATAGTCAACGACTAGTCCTGATGTGGATCATTTAATACGAAGAAACCGATTACCTGACCAACAGAAATTCCGCCGTTGCTTCTTCTACGGTAAGCCCATCTATTTCAAATTGTTCGAAATCCGAAACATCAGGAGTGGTAGCAACCCGCAGCCGATTGGATGTAAATTCGAGTATATCCATTGCAAAGGTATCGTCCTGGTCTTCCATTAGCAGTTGCCCGTCTTTAAGCTCCCAGGTGCCGGCAAAGTTTTGATCTCCGCTGATTGGAAAGCGCTCCTCTGCTAACGGCAAGCCGATCGCACTTACTTCCACAAGAAACACAAAGCCTCCCGCTGCTTGTACCGTTTGAGGGTTTTCCCCAAAATTCACGGTCATTTGGTAGTCCTCACCGGTACCGGTAATGGAGACCGGGACCGAATTTTGTGTACCGGGAATTATCGCCCTGCCAGAAGCCTGTACACTGGCTTCCTGAAGGGTCCAAACCCCAGCCGATAATTGACCCTGCTCCGGCGTTTCCTCTGTCGATTCGCACCCAAACAACAGCATCAATCCGAAAAACGATAATGAAAGCAGTCTTTTCATAATTTATTTCTTTTTATAGGTAATTTTGACAGGAACCCCTTCAAAATCAAAATTTTCCCGCAGCCTGTTTTCCAAAAACCGCGTATAGGGGGATTTGATGTATTGGGGCAAGTTGCAGAAAAAGGCAAACACCGGATTCTTGGTCGGCAATTGGGTGATGTATTTGATTTTGATGTATTTCCCCTTGTTTGCCGGCGGGGGGTATTTTTCTATTTCCGGCAGTAACAACTCGTTCAACTTGGAAGTGGGGACTTTCCGGTGTTTATTTTCATATACCCTCATGGCCAGTTCCATGGCCTGAAAAATTCGTTGCTTGGTCAATGCGGAGATAAAGATGATCGGGATCCATTTGTTTTCCCCTAGCTTATTGGTCATGTCATCCTTAAAGGTTTGCATGGTCTTGTGATCTTTTTCAATCAAATCCCATTTATTCACCATGATCATGATCCCTTTATTATTTTTGATGGCCAGGGAAATCAGGTTGACATCCTGGGCTTCCAGTCCACGGCTAGCGTCCACCATAACGATCACCACATCCGAGTCTTCCAGCGTTCGCAAGGAACGCATGACGGAATAAAACTCAATATCTTCTTTAACCTTCGCTTTTTTACGGATTCCTGCCGTGTCGGTAAGGATGTAATCCTTCCCATACAATTGATAACGGGTATGGATCGCATCCCGGGTAGTACCTGCTTCATCGGTAACAATGGATCGTTCTTTTCCAATCAGCGCATTAAGAAAAGATGATTTACCCACATTAGGCCTCCCTAAAATGGATAGTTTGGGAACTCCCTCGTCGGGGTCTTCTTCTCCTTCATCCGGAAATTTTTGGATCACCTCATCCAGCAGGTCACCAATTCCACTGCCGCTGGAAGAAGAAATAGGGAAAATGGTTTCCTCCCCAATGCCCAGGGCATAAAATTCATTAGCCGTTAGCATTTTATCCAGGTTATCCGCCTTATTGGCCACCATAAACAGCGGTTTGTCCGTGCCCCTGAGTTCTTTGGCAAATTCAGTATCCAAATCGGTCAGGCCATCCAGGCAGTCTACCACAAATAGAATCACCGAGGCTTCATCAATGGCCAGGCGTACCTGTTTCCGGATTTCTTTTTCAAAAATATCATCCGAACCCGTGACATACCCTCCGGTATCGATAACAGAAAAGAACTTTCCTCCCCACTGTGCATGGCCGTAATGCCTGTCTCTGGTCACCCCACTAAGATTATCTTCGATGGCTTTCCGCTCTTCAACGAGCCGGTTAAAAAGCGTGGATTTTCCCACGTTAGGTCTCCCTACAATTGCTACTATATTAGCCATATGCTACTGTTTTATTGGTCGTAACCAAATTTTCTAAGTTTGTTTTTATTTTTTCGCCAGTTTTCCTCCACCTTGACATAGGTTTCCAGGAAAACTTTCTTTCCAAAAAATTGCTCCATTTCCTCCCGGGCTTTTGTTCCCACCCTTTTCAGTGCATTTCCCTTATCCCCGATGATGATGCCTTTTTGGCTCTGTCGCTCCACGTAAATAATGGCCCGCATGCGGATCAGTTTATCCGTTTCCTCAAATTCCTCCACCCGCACCTCCGAGCTGTAGGGTATTTCCTTTTTGTACTGGGTGAATATTTTTTCCCGAATGATTTCCGAAGCAAAAAACCGTTCCGGACGATCACTTAGTTCTTCCTTATCATAAAACGGTGGGTGCACCGGCATCCGATCCAGGATTTCCTGTAAGATTTTTTGTATATTAAAGTTTTCAAGCGCAGATACCGGGATGGTTTCCACGGCCTGAATTCTTTCCTGCCAGTAAGCGGTCACTTCCTGCAGTTTTTCTTCCTTATTGAGGTCTATCTTATTGATTACCAATAGTACCGGCACTCCGGCAGCATTGATTTTCTGAATGATTTCTTCTATATCCGTATCGTCTTCAAACAAATCCGTCACGAACACAATCAAGTCGGCATCTTCCAGGGAAAGGTTCACGAAGCTCATCATGCTTTTGTGCAATTCGTACTTCGGTTTCAGCATTCCGGGGGTATCCGAAAAGACGATCTGGTATTCGGGTTCGTTCATGATCCCCAAAATCCGGTGGCGGGTGGTCTGGGCTTTTGAGGATATGATGGAGAGCTTTTCACCCAAGAGGGCATTCATCAGGGTAGACTTTCCCACATTGGGTTTTCCTATGATATTGACAAAGCCTGCTTTATGGTTACTTTCGGACATGGACTCATTTTTTTTTACAAAGGTACTTGATTTTTGAGAATATGTCCTTACCTTTGTACCACAATAAAGCAAAGGGCAACAAAAAACGTTTGCTGCCGTATAAAATACTGAAAAGCGATTATAACTATTTTAAAAATATATCGCGGGATGGATCCGCCCCGGCGGATCGTTGGGCTCATATCCGCCGCGGCGGACACAGGTTCGAGTCCTTAAAATTGAAATCTTGAATTAAAAATATATCGCGGGATGGAGCAGTTGGTAGCTCGTTGGGCTCATATCCGCCGCGGCGGACACAGGTTCGAGTCCTTAAAATTGAAATCTTGAATTAAAAATATATCGCGGGATGGAGCAGTTGGTAGCTCGTTGGGCTCATAACCCAAAGGTCACAGGTTCGAGTCCTGTTCCCGCTACTTTCGAAGGCACTGGAAACAGTGCCTTTTTTTTGTTATTTTTAGCACCATGTTTACCGTATATGCCCTTTACAGCGAAAAATTTGATAAAATCTATATCGGGTTTACCTCTGATCTGGAAAAACGCCTGATCTCACATAACGAGCTGGGTACAACCGGATGGACGATTGCGTTTCGACCCTGGAAGCTTATCCATACCGAAACTTTTGAATCCAAAAAAGAGGCCATGGATAGAGAAAAGCACCTAAAAACTGGGGTAGGAAGAGAATTTATCCGGAGATTAATTCCTGAAAAATAAATCCAGGGACCCTACCCGCCGCGGCGAACACAATGCCTGTTCTAATCCTTGGAATTCAAGTCCCATTTCACTGAAGTTCAACATGCTCCGGTTTAACTTTTGCGGTAAGCATTTTTTCTAAAGGTGGAATAAGAATTGCCATAAAGGAAATAAATGATTAATATTTAATTCAATATTTTTTCAAGATCCATCAGATCCTTTTGATTTTCCAAATTTTTCATTTCGTCTAATTATTATAGGTCAGGGCATTGATCAAGTAAGGATTGATATAATAATTGGGTTTGCTCACCTTTTTAATGATCACGCCATCTTTGGCCAGTTGGTTGAGGTAACCGGCAGCGGTGGGGCGGCTGATGCGAAGGGCTTCCTGTACATATTCTATTTTGGTATAAGGCTGCCGGAAGAGGTGGTTGAGCAGGTCTTGACTGTAAAATTTATAGCGGTCACGGAGTACATTTTTTAGTGCTAGCATGGCTGCTTTTATTTGTTCCACTTTGGTCATGGTACTAAGGGCGGTCTGCTCTACTCCACGCACCATGTACAGCAGCCAGGCTTCCCACTCATCGGTTGTCCTCACCGTTTGCAAGTGTTGGTAGTATTCGCTTTTGTTCTCAATAATGAAGCGGCTGAGGTACAGAATGGGCAGGTCAAGAAGTCCTTGAAGCACCAGGTAAAGGATATTAATGATACGACCGGTGCGGCCATTGCCATCGTAAAAGGGATGGATGCTCTCAAATTGAAAGTGGATAACAGCCATCTTGACGATGGGATCGAGTTCACTCATCTCCGGATCGTTGATAAACTGCTCAAGGTTCTGCATCAGCTTTAGAATATCATCGTACGCTTGTGGTGGGCTGTACACCACCTCCCCAGTTTGCTGGTGCTTGAGTGCTGTGCCGGGCAGTCTGCGGAAACCAGCATCATTTGCTTCCAACACGGCCTGTATCTCTAGTATGTGATTGGAAGTGAGTAGGTGATGCCGTGTGACAATGTCGTATCCGCGCTTGAGGGCCGCCACATAATTTTTTACTTCTTTGGCCTGCGGGGAAACATCAAAATCGAGGCCAAGAGTGGAGCGGTAGAGTTCATCATGCGTGGTGACAATATTTTCCACTTCCGAACTATCTTTTGCCTCCTGAATGGCCAGTGAATTAATTAGGATATCCTGACGTGGAATGCTGCGTGCAACACCTTTGAGCTCAGCCAGTGCACGGTGTGCCTGATTGAGGGCTCTGAGTACAGGCTTCGTCTCAAGCTCTGCATGGTACGGAAGCGGTGGGTGTCCAGGACATTTTCAGTGTAAAGATTTTTTGATTTTCTTTATATTGTAATACACTAATGTAAAAAAAATGCGATTCTTTTACATTGTAAGTACGCATTGTTAAGATTTTTTCATTTCTTTAACATTAGCTCCAATGTTTCCAAGTCCTTCCGGTTTTCCTCCACCAGTTCCTTCAAGCCTTTTGCATCTTCTTTCCCATGGATGATTTCTTCGGGCGTATCATATTCCACCGCTTTACAACCGAAGAAATGATAAAACAACCAATAACCCAACTTATTTTTTGTGCTAAAAAATGTGTCCTACCTAAGAATGACAGCACTTGCACGCGTTCAAAAATGATATTTGCAAGTGATCTTCTAAAATAAAAGTTAGCTCCAAAAATCCCTTCCTAAACTAAACCACCTTTCAACTTTTTTTCACTCCCAATGCTTCCCGTCAATACAGATACGGGTGGTAATCTGTTGCGGGTGCAGTCACCTGATACTCCGATTGAAGAAAAGCAACCAAATCAATCAGTTCCTGTACGGTCATAACCTCGTTGTAATTCTTCATCTTGGAAAGACCTTCTTCGGTACGGGCATTTTCTTTGTATATCCACGCAATTTTATGGGAAGGGTTGATGACCGAAGTGACTAATTCTCCATAGGATTTTTGAGTGCTTACTTCACCGCCGAGCGGTATTCTAAGACCATCATTTTCTCCCTGCCAGGCAATCCCTGAAATACTATGGCATGCATTACATGCCAATCTCGTATAGGTCGCTTTTCCTAGTTCAATCTCACCCTCAGGTAGCGCAAAACCACGCTCCTGCGAGTTACAACTACTCACAAATAATCCCCCACATACTGCGATAAACAGCACTAATCTACTTAATGCGGTGCTAACGGTTTTCTTTTTCTTTATATGAAACATACACGATTGTTTTTATGAAAGATCTAATACATCCTACTGTCTAATAAAAATGAAGGTAATATCTAAGCTACAGAACAACAATGATTTAAGTAAGACCTGTCATTGACTTTACTCATGAAGTTACTTTACAAATGGCAAAACACTACCTGCGGGAGATGCCTTCAGTAGTTTCTGGAAATAGGAGATGCGCATTTTTACTACCTCCTTCCTGAAATTGACTGTATGGTTTTTTCCATTTCCTAAATTGATATTGGTGACAAAGTGCTGTTGTGCGGGAGACAGCGTTCGATGTAGTAAATCAAAAGCATCCGGCTTTCCACCTACTTCCCTTCTAGCTATCGCGTCCGTTTCGAAGGAGAGCTCTTCGAAAGGCCAACCCCCCTTCTTTTCCCAACTCCTTAATTCTCACCCAATTTGACAGCGAAGTTTTTTGTCCTGCTCGTGTTTACTGCCGCATATCTGCTGATGGGCTCCCCTTCGAGCTCGCTCGTGCAATCTGCAGAGATCGAACGTGCATTTCTTCCCGAAATTCATTTTACACGAAGGCTATCCTGCGTGACATTTGCCAGACTTATAGAGGGTTATTCAATCCCAAAACGGACCAATACGCCACCATCCGCAGCATAAAAACTTAAATACCTTTGTCTTGAAAATCTAAAGAAGCAGAGGCATAGGGAAGGGTATTCCTCTTAGATAGGCTTTACTGCGAATTTTGTGAGGGTAAATCGGGGAATATGGGATGTGATTTTACATCACCAGCGGAAATCACGATTCAATAAAGCCCCTTGGTGGAATAGCGGGTAGTAGACCAGCGCTCCATGGCGTTTGGTTTGCGTCCATTCCCCGGAAGAAATTAGGGATCTGATTTATCGTAAGCTTTGGGGGCATGGAGCCCAACCAAAAAAAGCCGGTAAGGAAATCCCCACCGGCTTTTGTAATCTATCAAACCGAAATGCGATCAATACCCCGGGTTTTGAACCAGGAAACCTTCTTCATTGGAGGCTCCGTCGATTGCTCGTTGCGGGATGGGAAACAGTCGTTTGTTTGGGTCGCTGTCGGTTTTTCCCGTCCAGTTGTCCTCGTATTTTCCGTACCTGATTTGATAAACTCTCCGAAGGCCTTCCCAATAGAGTTCAAAGCCTGACTCCCGGAAAAGAATATCCATATCGATGGCATTCAACGGAGCAGGTGTCTGAGCAGGTCGGGCATTTCTGGAGGTTCGCAGGGTATTCACATCGGCGAGTGCACCGGCATTATCCCCTTTGCGCAATTTGGCCTCCGCACGCATCAGATAGATCTCGCCCAATCGGATCAACACAATGTCCACGCTACTGTTGGTGCAGCAGTTGGGTGCTGTTCGGCTGAATTGGTATTTGGAGAAGCGATGCCCTGTGTTGTGAAGGCTTCCTTCACTGCTGAAATCTACCTGGAAGGTATGGTCCACGTAGCGGATGTCGGCCCCGCTGCTTCTTCGGTTGATCACCGGGTAGATTCGTATCTTTCCATCCTCACAGGTTAGTATATTTCCACTGTCATCCTTTCTGGGGCCCCAAATGATGCCCCTAAGAAACCCCCGATTAATTTCAAATGCTTCTGCGTCCACACAATAGTAATGGTCAGCGTCATTCGTCGGGTTTACATCGCTCAAATCCCTGAGATTTTCTGGAATAAGGGTATTTTCCTGGAAAAACCGTGCATCTGCTTCTGCAGGATCAACCTCCCCATAGGCATCATACCAAGTTTGAATAAAGTCAGGAGTGGCTGCAACGGCATCTGTGCCTCGGGTGTTTGGAAATTCCGGTCTGGGTGTAAGGTCTCCCGAGATGGACCAATATTGCCATCTGCTGTGTTCTGTTTGAAGTACCCCGCGCTGATCCAGGGAAAAAATAATTTCCGGATTGGTATCGTTATCGTCATTAAACAAGTCAAAGTACTCAGGTGACAGGGAGTATGGTCCGTTGATGATATTCGTGGTATATTGGATGACTTTATCCAGGTCTTCCGATCTGAAGTCCGGCGTTCCATATGGATCGCGATAAACCGCTGCATTCAAATACAAGCGAGCGAGCAATGCTTCTACAGCAAACTTATTCATGCGTCCGGGACCATTGTTGCTACTGATGACATCGGCTACCGAAAGCAGCTCTGACTCTAAATAATCAAAGGCCTCTTGTCTTCTTAGAATCTCCGATTGCTGGTCAGAATCATCCTTTTTGAATACAAGCCCCCAATTATCCATGGCGAGCATATTGAGATAGGCCTTCATGGCAATCATCTCGTACAAGGGGTTTTGGGCATTGGTATTCCCGTTTTCCACTTCCAACCGCAATAGCTCCTCTGCGGCTACAGCTCTGGATAAAGTCAAGGTAATAAAGGTCCAGGAATCTCCCACCAAGCTATTGCCGGGAGTCATCAGGTGCTGGTGTATTGCGATAAATTTTCCACCATCAAACCAGTCTGTCCCGCCCCGGTAGGGGAGAATTCCCTCATCCGATGCGACTTCCTGCAAGCCAAAATTTACGGTGTGCAACCATACTTGACGTAGCATGCCATAAACCGGGGCTATGGACCCACTGACGACCTCTGCCTGCCCCGTTCCTGTCAGCGATTCATCGAGAATTTCTTCATCCAATGTCGTGCAACTGAAGAAAGCCAGAATGAAAGCGAACGTTGGCAATAATTTATGATATCTGATAGTTTTCATACGATTCTTATTTTCTGGTAGGTTGAATTTTATCTACAGGTTTATTTAAAATGTTACGTTCAGGTTGACCATAAAAGTCCTCGCCCGAGGGTAAGTAAATCGGTCAATACCGAATGTTTGGATTCCGCCTGAGGTAGCTCCTGTGTTGACCTCCGGATCAAACCCTGAGTAGTTGGTGATGACAAACAGGTTTTGGCCAGTCACCGAAAGGCGGATGGCTTGAAACGCATTGCCCACTCCCAGACGATTTGGCTGTACATTGTATCCCAACGTAGCATTGTTTAGCCTGAAGAAGGCACCGCTTTCCAGGAAACGGGTTGATACCGTATTGGAGTTGTTGAATGACTCTTCTGGAAATTGTACTGCAAAATCAGTCGTATTATTGGACCTTGAAAGCTGGGCCTTGGTAAAGAGTGACATGGTCGTGTGATTGTAGATTTTATTTCCTGCTGTCCCATTGAAGTTCAAACCCATATCAAAGCTCCTGTATCTAAAATTGGTGTTGATTCCGTAGATGACCTTCGGAATGGCGCTTCCGACTACTGCCCGGTCATTGTCCAGGATTTCTCCATCTCCGTTGGTATCTACGAATCGGTTCAGTCCGTCTTCACCGATCCCGTCAAACTGCAGCATGTAAAATGCGCCAATAGGCTGATTATTGATGTAGCCATTGATGGTCGCGCCTGTCTGTCCGGCACCTTGAGCCGCTCCTGTGGTCAAAACCGAGTAAGGGGAATCCCGAACTTCATTTTGGATCAAGGTGATGTTTCCTCCGATGTCATAGGAAAAGTCTCGTTGGGGCATACTGCTGTAATTCAAGGCCAGTTCAACGCCACTGTTGAATATTTTCATGTTGTCAATATTGTCCCAGAAAGTAGAGGTAGGCTGTACCGGGTCGGCGGGAACTACCTCCAGCAATATATTGGATGACACCTTGTTAAAATAATCCAATGTACCGGTCAATCGATTGTCGAGAAACGCAAAGTCAACGCCTACGTCAAATTGAGTCGATACCTCCCACTGTAGATTTGGGTTGGCCAATCGCGTGAAAACAATTCCGTACGGATAGCTATCCAGGGTATTGCCATCGGTATCGATTGGGTAGGTACTAAGGCTACCCGCGCCGGTAGCCAGTCGATCCTCCGAGAAACTTGCTTTGGTGATTTTCGAAGGAATCTCCTGGTTGCCCGTTTGGCCCCAGCTGGTTCGGAGTTTCAAGTTGTCGAAACCCGAGTTGGCCATAAAATCTTCCTTGCTCAAATTCCATCCCAGAGCGAACGAAGGGAAATAGCCGTATTTGTTGTTATCCCCAAACTTGGAGGAACCGTCTGCTCGGAAAGTAGCCGTAAACAAGTACTTTTCGGAAAAGGTATAATTCAACCTGCCAAAGAAGGATTGCAGTTCATTGCGGGTAGCAGAGGAGTTGACCGTCGTCGGAAATTCACTGGTACTGTTATGATCCTGATAGCGCGGGTCAATGTTGTTTGCAGCAAAGCCTCTGGAAGCAGTCCTTCTGAATTCATCCAGAAAGGTTTGGTAGGAATGTCCAGCCAAGACCGTGAAATGGTGCTGGTAGTTGTTCCAGTTGTAGGTTAGCGTATTCTCTACCAGGCTGTTGGTATTGGCCGTGGTCAATTCATCCAAGGTGCCGTCCGAGACATTGGATTCGTTTACTACTTCTGTGAAAGGCCGGTATTGGATGTATCGGGCCGTATTGGAATAATCCACTCCCAGATTCAACTTATAGGTAAGTCCGTCCAATATTTCGAAAGAGGGGGAAATAGTCCCTAAGATTCGATTGTTCCCCGCGTCATCACTATAGAGCTCATTTCGCTTCAGAGGATTGAGGGCATTGGTATTGAGCAGGGTGGGTTCCCCATTCGTGTAGGCAGGGATGGTCGGATTCAAATACAGCATGTCACTGGTGATGGAACCAATCGCTGGCCTTAGGTTTTCGGTAAAGGAGGCAGTCAGATTATAGTCTACGATCAATCTCCCCTCAAAAGCCTTTTGATTCATATTCAGCTTTCCCGAATAGCGTTTCAATTTACTATTTTTCAAAATTCCTTCCTGCTCTTGATAGCCCAATGAGGCGAAATAAGAGAAGCTCCCTTTATTGGCACCACTCATGGAAAGGTTGTAATCCTGAGAGCGTCCAACCTGGGTCAATTCATCCTGCCAATGGGTGTTTCCTCCAAAATCTTCCAGGGCACCGCCCACGGCTTGCACCTGTCGACGAAATTCATCCGCATCGTAGACATCTATCTGGCTGGCCATGGACGACCAGGCAGTGGAAGCGGAAAGGTTCACCTGAGAGGCTCCTGATTTCCCCTTCTTGGTAGTGATTACCACTACCCCATTCGAAGCTCTGGAACCGTACAGTGCCGTGGCACTCGCATCCTTCAACACATCGATGCTTTCAATGTCATTGGGATTTAAAAAATTAAGCGGGTTAGAGGCAATGCCGGTATCGGAATTATCCAGCAGAAATCCGTCCAACACATACAGGGGTTGCGTGCCGGATCGCAAACTCCCAATTCCCCGGATGATTACGTTTTGATTGGCTCCCGGTTCGCCACTGGTCGAGGTGATATTTACCCCGGCGATTTTTCCTTGCAGCAGATCCACCGGATTGGTGATCACTCCCCGGTTAAAGTCTTCGCTTTTTACAGAACCAATGGCTCCGGTCACATCTGACCGCTTTTGGGTACCATAGCCTACTACGACCATTTCTTCTAACTGGGTAGCGTCCGGTTCCAATTGAATTTCCAGGATGGATTGCCCGTTGACTTCGATTTCCCTGCCCATGTACCCTACGTAGGAAACCTGAAGAATGGCACCTTCCGGCACATCCAAGGAAAATTTCCCATCCAGGTCGGTGACTGTTCCGGTGGTAGCACCTTTTACCAGAATGATCGCACCCGGTAGTGGCATGCCGGTTTCATCGGTTACGGTTCCGCTAATTGGCTGGAGCAGGGTTTCCTGGTCAACTTTGGAACTCTTTGCTCCAATTTCGGTCCCTAAAGCTGCTGCTTTGAGTGGGACAGGGCTGGTAGCTAATCCCGCCCAGAGGATAGAACATGCGGCGGCAAAGCGGAGTTTTGATACGTGTACTCGTAGATCCATAAAACGTTGGTGTTGGTTGATTAATAGACTGTTACCTGGCTGATTTAAAAGGTAATGGGCATTGGTATTTTTATTACCCAGTGGCAAAAGTAGGCCAAACAATGATGCGGTGTGGCATGGGTTAGCTTCCAGAAACACGAATTAAAAAAAACTTAATAGTCGGCTGAAAAGTATAATCGAAACGTAAAAAATCGATCAATTTGAATTTATATCGGTATATCGGTCAGACGGTTCAAAACCGTCAGACCGATTTAGACCGATCAAAACAATTTTTCTGACACATCAGGCGGAATTACCCGATACGACTCTTGATAAAAAAACTCCTTTGATATATCAAGCAGCTCGATCACAGCCTGCTGGTCACATCGAGAACCATTTCTCATACCCAAATAATCGGTAAAAGAACTGAACTCCCAATCTTCCAATTTACTAACAAAACCCGACCGTAAGGGATTTTGGTGGATATAATGGAAACATATAAGCGGATAATGCTCATCCCGGTATTCCAATAATTTCGCTTTTGTTTTTTGACGAAAAAGCGAACCCGATCGCCCTTCTTGTTTATTGATGGCCTGTGCGTACGAACTGAGCAACTGTCTGAATCCATTGTTCAAAGCAGAAACCATCAAACTTCCCACTTGCATCTCGACAATTGAGTCTTTGGTGGTATTGATCAGAAAATGAAAGTGATTAGGCATCAGGCAATAAGCAAGTACCTGACAGTGCGGCAAAACATATTTTCTAAACTTTTCGAGAAAGTATAAATGGTTTTCCCTTGAGAAGAAAATCCTTTGCCGATTATTACCCTGATTGTAGAAATGGTACAGTTTGTTTTCTTGCAGGCTCATACGGTTCGAAATTTATTACCGTAACCGCACCGGTACCTGTCTGACGGTTCAAAACCGTCTGACAAGTACCAGTATGGTAAGTAAGGTAACAAATAAAACCCTCATTTCTTTAACATTAACCCAAGTACCTCCAGGTCTGTACGGTTTTCCAGCACCAGGTTTTTTAATCCTTCTTTCCCTTGGATGATTTTTTCGGATGTGTCGTATCCTACTGCTTATTACGCGATCTCCTTGTAAGGTTCGATACTCAGGCTCCTTTCGTTGGCCTGGATTTCGGAAACGGGAACAACGAATGATTTATACATTGGAAAAATAAAAAAGCAGATGACTGATAGCGAATAAATTTCCCTCAATCAAAAAACATATTGCATCCCTCCAATCATTCCTAAATGCAGGGCAAATAAACCCCTGCTGTTGTGTTTTTCGGCAATCTTCCAGCCGGAAACCGGCCAGTTCCAGGCCTGATCTAAGACACTAAAAGCCATGGTAGGCCCGGCGAAATATTTTAGGCGGCCTCTTTGATATCCCGGCAGGAATCGTAAAGAATTGGAATGATTCGTCATTCCACCAAAATCACTGCTCCATCGGTTAACCAGCTCAATATCCATAAAATAAGACTTTTTTCGGAAAGCATGCCAGCCAAATCCCAGGTCCAGGCCAAACATGGCAATGGGATGCAGTCTTATCCCCGTACCCAGCAACCCGTAAAGTTCCTTTCCTCCGCTTCTCAGGCTGAGCTGCGCAAAGGAAGATTCATCCATACCAACAGAAATACTTTGTTCCCCATCCCCAATGATATTGATCAAACCAAGGGAATAATCACTGGAGGCTGCTATATTCACTAATCCCGCCAGCTGAAAACCTGAAACAGTATCTGCCTTATTGATTAGGCCACTAAGTTGATATGCTACGTTGCCTCCGGAATGGTTGAATATTCCGGCGATTTGGGCACTGCCTGCATTCCCTTCCGTGTGGTTATACAGGCCTGCCAGCTGGAACTCATCGGTGCTCCGGCTAAGATTAGCCCAGCCAGCTATTTGGATCCGGGCCTTGCCATCCACCTGGTTAACCAATCCAGCCACCTGGGCACCATCCAAATCACTCCCTGTCTTGTTTAGCAATCCGGCCACTTGAAATCCAGTCAGGTCACCATACACATTATTGAAAATTCCGGCTGCCTGAAAACCGGAAACATTTCCACCTACCATGTTGAAAAGCCCCGCAGTCTGCATGCCGGTAACCATCCTTTGATTCATATTAAAAAGACCAGCCACCTCCAGACCTTCCACCCCGGCCGTGTAGCCCCCCAGCAGATTAAGGGAGAAATTATTGATCATCTGGCTACTGAAGACTCCCTGTGTACTCAGGCCCGGAGTCAAAGACATTTGAACCGGACTTTCTGCAAAGAAACCAGCCAGATTTAGCCTTTGCATTCGTTGCCGAAATCCGATAAACATCCCGCCCCAAAAACTATCTTCCAGGTTTTCGGCAGACCCATTTTGTGGAAAAAATCGAAATTTTCTTCCTTCCTGGCTGCGGCTCCCCACATGCACGGGAGGAAGTAAGACAAAGGAAGTATCCCTGTATTCCTCCTTGCGCAGGCTCAACCAAACGGAGGAAGGAGCGGCAGATTTTAGCTTCAGCTCAAACTCTCCCTGAGCACCAGACAGGGTAAAGGCCCATCCAGTTTTTTCAAAAATACTGACAGCGGAAAGGGCTTCCCCACTGTGAAGGTCTTTCACCTTACCCTTAACCAGCAGCATCTTTCCTTCCTGCTCCATTTCAAGTTCCGCATCCAGTTTTCCGGGGGCATGGCGGATGATCACATAGCCATCGTGCTCCCTGAATTCGTAGGAATCACCAAAAACTTTTTGAAGAAATCCGGCTAAATTACCCTGATAGGATTGGAAAGGCAGCCCTGCATCCAAATCTATCAAAGAGCTTTGGTAGGAAAAATAAAAACCCTGATTGCTAGCAATTTCTTCCATAACCAAGCCCAATTTATTGTCAGCCGGGTTAGAGACATCCAACTCCCTTAAAAGATAATCCTGGGCCTGAACTGCCCCTTGAAAAGCAGGCCCGATTGCTAAAAGCAATAAAAACAAAAAACGAATAAAACGCATCGACAAATTATCATCCTTACATGAATGTAAGGAATTATTCCACAACTATTCCATTCTCCTTTTGGATAATGCTCAAGCCGAGTGTTTCCCTGATCACTTCCAGGTTCTTTTCCAGCGAACCGTATTCCAAAGTGGTAGTAATAAGCATGTTTTGGGCCCTTTCCGAACCAATTGCTATTTTGCTTCCGTAGGCCTTGTTCAGGGCCTCCACCAATTCCGGTAAGGCCGTAGACTCGGCCACAAACTTCCCTTCCACGTAGTAGCGGAAGAGCTTATCCCTGTTCACCTCTTTCTCCATACCCCCTGAAGCAGTATCGATGGTTACTTTCTCATTCTTCTTCAGAAAGATTACCTGGTCCTGATAGGCCACCTTTACCTCCCCAGCATCCACTATGACCTCAATCATTTCAGGTGATTGGTTGACATGAAAGGAAGTCCCCAAAACCGTTAAGATCATTTCCTCAGCGGTGACTACAAAAGGCTTTGCCTCATTTTTTACTACCTCAAAATAGACTTCACCTCCAGCCAGGTCTACCAGCCGCCTATTTCCCAAAAGCTTTTGAGAATACCTTAAACTGGAATTTTTATTCAGGGTCAACACCGAGCCATCTAATAGAACCTCTTTTCTAGAGGCTTCCTCGGACTCAAATACTACACTTGTATAAAACGCCCTGACAGGCCCGGGTAAATAGGATCCTATCAGCCATCCGCCCAATATGACCAGGGTGATCACAGCGGCTACCCTGAGCCAATCAGGGAAAAATATCCGTTTCGGAGTGAATTGACTTTTTTCTTCCATCCTGTCCCTGCGATCCTTAAATTGACTCCAGGCCACGTTATTATCCACCTCTTGCTTTTCAAGCAGATGGGCGGATTTGTCCCAAACCCAACTCATCTGCTCAAAATAGGCACGGTTCCGGAGATCAGCTGCAATCCATTGTTTGACCAGATCCGTTTCCCTGGGATCTGTTTCTCCGAGTAGGTAATTTATAAGTAGTTGATCATCCATAATTTAAACGATAAGCTTCCACATCATGATAAGGAGAGGTAGAAACTCCGCCAGCTCTATCCTCAGTGTCTTCAGGGCCTTACCCATATGGGCCTCCACTGTTTTGACTGAAAGCCCCAAACGCAAAGCAATTTCCTTATATTTTAGCTCTTCGATTCTGCTAAGAAGAAAGACCCTCCTACATTTTTCAGGCAAATTGTCCAAGGCATGGTTTAATTTCGATTGCATCTCCTGGTCCTCAACTGAAAATGAAGCATCCACACTCTTGGTATTGGCCATCTCATACCGGTTTATTTCCAAATGTTTCATTTTTACTTTTTCATGCTTGATATAATTCAGGCAGTCATAATAAACGCACTTGTACAGGTAAGCTTTCAGGGAGGTGGAAATTTCCAAATCCTCACGTTTTTCCCAAAGCTTCAGAAAAACGGTTTGAACAATTTCATTGGCCGCCTCACCATCCTTCAACAAGGCCTGTGCATAGGCATGCAGTGGACCGTAGTAGTTTTTGAATTGTGCTTCAAAAACGGCTTCATCCAGTAATTCTGGCAAATCTTCACTTTCTTCAGGAACCTTTCTCACTCCTTACGCAGGTTAAATCGGGCATCCATACTCGCTTTACATCTAATTTATTCATGTTACTTCTCCTGAAATCCGAACCAGGGTTAACCTTTTGACAGCTGGAAAGGCGCTATTAATATAATTCCTTTTCATTTTAACTTAATCTATTCAAGCAGGCGACACTTTTATTCACTTTTCCCAGTCATAACTGGTTTACTTCATTGCCTCCAACAAAACGGTACTGAAACTTGCTTTAAAGGTAGCCTTTTCATTTTTACTGAATACGTATTTGAAGCCCGGCATTGAATCCCCAGTGGATAGCTTTAAAGGTATTCATTTGGTTCTTGTCCCATATTTTTAACTTTGCCAGATCCCGACCTTTAGGATTTTGGGTATTCATGTAATTCAAACTGGGACCGGCATACAATTGTAAATTTCTGGAAAGTTTCAATACCGGAAGGAGGCGAATTCCAGTTCTGGAATATCCTCCCCATTTCTTAAAATTAGTCCCCCATACATTGCTTGCTTCCATGTCCAGCCTGAATCGTTTACTATCCGATAGTTTGATCCCTATACCCGTTTCCATGGCGTATGGCAGATCACCATAGGTAAAATTAGAGCCCAACCCAATGATTCCATACATGCGACTGCCTCCAGAACGAAAACTAATCAACTGTGTGAGATTTTCATCTACTGAAATGCCTATCCTTTTTTCTCCATCAGTGATCAGGTTAAGGATGCCTATGGGGTAATCACTACTGTCGGCAATATTGATCAAGCCGGCCAATTGGACCCCTTTAACGGTTTTGGCTTTGTTTACCAAACCTGAAATCTGAATACCATTTACCTCCTCCGCCAGATTCAGGATTCCAGAAAGTTGAATTCCCTTTGCCTGGTGAGAAAAATTGGCAATCCCCGTTAACTGAGCCCCCTTGAAGGAGGCTGCGGCATTGACAATTCCTGACAGCTGAATGCCTGATGCTTCCTTTGACCTATTCACCAGGCCTGCCACCTGAACGCTTCTACTTGCCTGCCGGGCTTGATTGACAAGCCCGGCAACCTGCAATCCCTTGAGTTCACCGGAAACGGAAAGCCATAATCCCCCCGATTGAAAGCCTGTAGCATTTCCTTTGATAAATCCCCCAAGTCCATAGATCGCCAGACCGCTTTCACCCCCTGAAAGTCCGGTCAAGGCATGGATACTTACATCATTGGAGTAGTCTGCAGCGCGCAGACCATTCGTGCTGAGTGGATAAAGAAAGCCCAGGTGGGCAGGTCGCTTTTCCTGAGCCTTAGCATCCACTGCAAACAAGGTGGCAAACAGGCTGCTAATAGCAATCAAATAATACTTCGTTTTCATGATTCTGGACATTTCAATTTGTGATATAGTCCTGTGACAACCAATCCATGATTTACCCTTACTCAAAAAAAAAGATTTATAACATAGGGTAAAATGAAATCCGGTTGTCATACCTGCAAGACCTAAAAACCATCGGAAATGAAAAAAATTGGAAAATTGGACAAACCGGATAATCAGGGAACTGCTGAAATTTTCAAACATCCCATTCTAGAAAAGCTAACCAAAACTCATATAGGGATACCCATCGTACTTTTCCTCCTGCTTGCAGGCTTCTTGCTGTACCGGGCCTGGTTTTATAGCCATTTACCTTTGGGTATAGGAATACTGTATTTTCTGGCCGGCTACCTTGCTTTTACCCTGATGGAGTACCTGATGCATCGCTACTTCTATCACATGAAACCGGTTCAAAAATGGAAGAAAAATATCCAATATTCGGTTCATGGCATACACCACGACTATCCTAAAGATAAGAAAAGGCTGGCCATGCCACCAATACTATCAGTAGGATATGCCTTCGCGTTATACTACCTATTCAATTTTTTAATGGCGGAGCAGGTATATTATTTTTTGCCTGGATTTTTAACCGGATACGCTAGCTATCTGGGCATACACTATATCATCCATGCTTTCTCACCACCTAAGGGGCTCTTTAAAGTCCTGTGGGTTAATCATGCCATCCATCATTATAAGGATCCGGATGTAGCATTTGGGGTCAGTACGCCCCTTTGGGATCATGTTTTTGGGACCAGCCCTAAAAAATAAAAAACCATCCGGAAATTCCGGATGGTCAGTTTCGTCCTATATCAATTGACTATTCCCTAACGAAAGGATAATCATCTTCTGCATATACGTCTTTGAAGGCATCCTCCCCTTTGGGCCAAGGGGACTCTTCTGCAAATTTCACCGCATCGGCCACCTGCTTTTTCACTTTGGCTTCGATTTCTTTGATCTCTTCTTCCGTAAGAATTTTGTTATCAAGGATGGTGGCTTTCACCTGCTCCACCGGATCTCGCTGCTTGTACTCTTCCACTTCTTCTTTAGTCCGGTATTTTTGAGGATCCGACATGGAATGCCCCTTGTACCGGTAAGTTCTGAATTCCAAAAGAGTGGGTCCATCTCCTTTTCGGGCTCTGTCAGCGGCCTCTTTTACTGCTTCATGAACTTCTTCCACGTTCATGGCATCCACAGGAAAAGAAGGAATATCATAGGCCTCACCCAGAGTGTACAATTCATCCACGTTGGAGGACCGCTTTACAGAGGTACCCATGGCATATCCGTTATTTTCGATAACAAATATGACTGGCGTTTTATAAAGCATGGCCAGATTTAATGCTTCATGAAAAGCTCCCTGCCTGACGGCACCATCTCCTAAATAACAGATACAAAGATTTTTGGTGCCTTTATACTTTTCGGCAAAGCCAATTCCAAGCCCCATGGGTATCTGGGCACCCACGATGGCGTGTCCGCCCGCAAAATTCTTGGATTTATCAAAAATATGCATGGAGCCCCCTTTTCCCTTGGTTGTACCTGTTTCTTTTCCAAAAAGCTCTGCCATGACGGCTCCTGGATCTGTTCCGAGGCCCAATGGAGTAGCGTGGCACCTGTAGGCGGTGATCCATTTATCGTCTTTTTCCAGGGCAGTGATAGCACCTGAGGCGCAGGCTTCCTGCCCTATGTAAAGGTGACAAAATCCACGGATCTTTTGCTGTCCGTAAAGCTGCCCGGCCTTCTCTTCAAAACGCCTCATGAGCAACATGCTTTCAAACCAATAAGTGTAGGTTTCTTTGGAATATTTTGTTTTAGATTTACTCGTACTAGTACTCTTCTTTGCCATACCGTATTGTATAAAATATGCTAACTTTGGTCTCAAATATAGTGAAAACGCAGCAATTTTGAGTCCTTTTGCGAAAATACTAAAAAACATCGATTGATAGCCCCATGTACCTGAAAAACTTAGAGCTGATCCAATTTAAAAATTACGAACGGCAACAGTTGGAGTTTAACTCAGAGGTCAATTGCTTTTTGGGAGAAAACGGGGCCGGTAAAACCAATCTCCTGGATGCCATCCATTACCTATGCCTGACCAAAAGTGCCTTTCTGCCGGTAGATAGTCAACATATCCGACACGGCCAATCCTTTTTTACGCTGAAAGGAACGTTTGAGTTAGCGCAAAAGACGCTTTCCTTATCTTGCATTTTTGAGAGCCATAAAAAGAAACGATTTGAAGTGAATGGCAGCCCTTATCAACGGCTGAGTGAGCACATTGGTTTGTTGCCATTGGTCATGATTGCACCAGACGATACCTTGATTATTACTGGCGGCAGCGAAGAAAGAAGGAAATTTTTCGATGGCATGATCAGCCAAACCAACAGCCATTACTTGCAATTGCTCATTCGGTACCAACATTATTTGAAACAGCGAAATGCCCTACTTAAACGCCTTGCGGAGGAAAGAAAAAAGGACCTTCTTCAGCTTAGCCCTTACGATCAAAAACTCATTCAGCTCTCAGTAGAAATTCATGATATCCGCAGCCGTTTCCTGACGGATTTCATACCCTATTTTCTGGACCACTATGCCACCATTTCCGGACAGAAGGAAAACGTAACCATTGATTACAAAAGTCAGGTAAGCCAACCTGATTTTTCCAAAAATTTTACCACTTCCCTGGACCAGGACTTATTCCGGAAACGAACCGGCCACGGTATCCACAAAGATGATTTTGATTTTCAATTGGATGGATATCCGATAAAAAAATTTGGATCTCAAGGACAAAAAAAATCTTTTTTAATCAGTCTCAAGCTGGCTCAATTTTTCATCTTCAAAACGCTTAAAGGAACCACCCCACTGCTACTGCTGGACGATATATTCGATAAATTAGATGATCGGCGTATCTTCCATTTATTGTCTCAGGTGGCAAAAAAAGAATTTGGCCAGCTATTTATTACCGATGCCCGGCCGGAAAGATCCAAGGAAATTTTAAAAACCATTAGGGCCAGGGTCAGCTTTTTCTCCATTAATAAAGGTCGCTTATCAAAGGAGAACGTTGATTAATACTTTCGCCTTTTGAGAATTTGACCATCCAAGGACAACTTTCCCGGCCCTGTAAATAATAACACGACAAACACCAACAAATACATCAGGGAAAGTTCCTGCCGGTTGAAGGGATCGTCACCGTGGACTACAAAAACAATCACTGCCATATTGATGATCAGAGGAATCAAAAAAACCCTGCTCATAAAGCCTAGCATAAGAAATATGGTACAAAAAAACTCTGCAAATATCACTAATTGCAGCGAAACTGCCGGTCCAAGACCAATAGGGTCGGCAAAATTATTCAAACGTTCACTGAAATTCGTGATTTTGGCCCAGCCGTGAGTCAGCAGCATCAGGGAAGTTCCTACTCTCAATAAAAGTAACGCCAGGTCTGCGGCTACAGGAAAATGCGAAAAAACAAGTCGTTTCATTCTGTGTCGATTTTTTTAGAAAATTTACAAAAATAAAGTTATATAAATTTCAACGGGAATAACAGCATTTAAACTACTTTGCGCTTTTCAAATTAATCCAGCGATGGAATTCTCTCCAAGAAAGTAGTTCTGGGCACTTTCGTGAACTATAGGTGTTTTACCACAATCTCTCCGGATAAGCACCCGCTTCATGCAAATTCCGAAGGGCCTTTACCACATGTTCCCGGTCTTGGGAATAGGTAACGCCGAACCATATTTTCCCTCCTTCCAGGATCTTGACCCGCGCAATATCCTCCTGAATGAGTGAATTAACAACTTTTGGAATGTAAAATTCAGACTTTAGATTTTCCTGATTTTCAGCTAAAAAAGGAATCCATAATTTCTCTGTTTGTTCGAAAACAGCTTGATGAAATCCCCAGCAATTCATAGACACCGGATTTTCCGGAGAAATTTCTATTTTATCGGAGCCTTCCTCGTGAAAAATTCCTCCTTCTTTTCTGGAAATAGCCGTACGCTCAATCATTCCTGTGAGGAACCCCTCAGGAGAAGATTCACAAACGCCTCTGCTTACGGTACCATAATCGGACAAAACATTTTCCAAGGCATAACCTACCATGCAGTGAAGTTGGGGGCTTACCTCTTTGCTTAAAAATGCAGCAAGGATCCGAAACGCCTCCACACCATAAAAATCATCCGCATTAATTACAGCGAATGGCTCTTTGATGGTATCCTTCGCACACAACAGCGCATGTGCCGTGCCGTAAGGTTTTTTTCTTTCCGGTTGCCGGTAGGCCTCCGGAACCATGCTTTCAAGGGATTGAATGACGAATTCAATCTGAATTTTATCTCCAAACTTAGGAACAAAAATAGCCTTGGCTTCCTCTAGAATTTCCTTCCTGACAATAAAAACGATTTTGCCAAATCCGGACCGTATGGCATCAAAAACGGAATACTCGAGAATGGTTTCCTTATTGGGCCCAAAGCCGTCTATTTGCTTGTCTCCCCCGTACCGGCTGCCCATGCCTGCCGCCAAAATCAAAAGTGTTGGTTTTTGCATAACTGATTTAAAATAGGTATTAAATTCCTTACCCAGGAAAAATTTATCAGCGACAAAGGTACTTTTTTTACCCTTTCAATGGATTTAATTTGCTGCTTTTTTTGTCCGAGGCAGATCAAAAATAAAAAGTTGGTTTCGGTTAATAAAAATTCCTCATTTTATCACTAACGATGACAGATATAAAAAAATAGGGGTGAATTTAAGTTCGAAACACCAATTTACATGTATATCTAGTCCTAATTAGTCACATTTCACTCCATTTTTCATAAATTCTCTACTTTTTAGCCGGATTTAATTGTTAAATCGGTTTTGATTTTTAATTTTGAAAAAAATAAAATTTTTAATGATAGAATTAGCAACAAATTACTAACCCTGTTAAGAAAATGAAAAAAATTGAAGCATTAATTAGAACTTCAAAATTTGATGAAATTCACCAATGCCTGTCCAGCTTGGGGGTAAAATTTCTAACCTTTTATGAAGTAAAAGGAATGGGACTGCAGCATGCCCGTATGCAGACCTACCGGGGCGTGGCTTACGAGCCAACGTTCATTCCCAGGACAAAACTGGAAATCGTCGTACCTGATGAGTTAGAAGATGAGGTGGTCCAATGCATCCTGAAAGAAGGGAGAACCGGCGAAGTAGGTGATGGAAAAATATTCGTCTACGAGGTGGGCAAAGCCTTTAGAATACGCAATGATGACTCCGGAGAAGCGGCACTTTAACCGTACTCCTGGCATTTTATCATCTAACTAATATTCCAACTTATACTAAATATCAACGAAATGAATCAGGAACTATTTACTGTGAACAATCTTTGGATCATGGTGGCCACGATTTTGGTGTTTATCATGCACCTGGGATTTGCTGCGCTTGAAGCCGGACTTACCCGGGCAAAAAATACCGTCAATATTCTCTTTAAAAACACCATTATTCCCGCCTTGGGTCTAATATCCTATGCGTTTGTAGGATTTAACCTGATGTATCCGGGAGAGGCATTCTCAGGTGGTGTTTTTGGATTGAGTGGTTTTGGACTTAGCCTTCCGGAGGGATGGGATACCGCTGCATATTCTGAAGGATACACGTTTTTCACCGATTTTATCTTTCAGGCCATGTTTGCGGCCACGGCTGCCACGATCGTTTCAGGGGCCGTCGCCGAGCGCATAAAATTGGGCCCGTTTATTTTCTTTTCTTTGCTCTATGTAGGGATTTGTTATCCCATCGCTGGGATGTGGAAATGGGGTGGAGGATTTCTGGATACACTCGCCATACCATTCTATGATTTTGCCGGCTCCACCATCGTTCATTCCGTAGGCGGTTGGGGTGCTGTAATTGGTGCCTATTTATTAGGACCACGAATCGGCAAATACAAGGACGGCAAAATGAATGCCATTCCAGGCCACAACATTCCCCTGGCTACCTTTGGGGTGTTTTTGCTTTGGTTTGGTTGGTTTGGTTTCAACGGTGGCTCGGTCCTTTCCGCTGATCCCGGAGCCGTTTCCCTCGTATTTGTCACGACCGCCCTGGCAGCCGCCGCTGGAGCGTTTGGGGCCTTGCTCGCATCCTATCTCAAATTTAAAGCGTATGACATCACCATGGTCCTGAATGGCATCCTGGCTGGCCTGGTTAGTATTACTGCCGGTGCAGATCTGATGTCGCCCACAGAAGCGGTGATTATTGGTTTTATAGGTGGAGTTTTGGTTGTATTTGGGGTGGTCTTTTTTGATAAAATAAAAATTGATGATCCGGTAGGAGCTATTTCCGTTCACCTGGTTTGCGGTATTTGGGGAACATTGGCTGTCGGCATCTTTGGCGACCTAGCCGGTGGAGGACAACTTTTATCTCAATTAGTGGGGATCGGCGCCATTGGAGCCCTTTGTGTGCTGTTCAGTTTTCTGGTGTTCTTTACGCTGAAAAAAACCATTGGTATCCGCGTAGACGAACAAGAAGAGATAGAAGGACTCGATATCAACGAGCATGGCATGCATGCCTATCCGGATTTTGCTACAAAGGAATAAGCATTTCTGACTACAGCTTTATAATAAAAAAAGAGGCAGAAAAACCTGCCTCTTTTTTTTATTTGACGAGGAAAGGAAACGTCAAATCAAAATGTCTCGAACCTTTGAGGTCTTCGGGACCTCGAAGGTTTTTTTCGGGGACGTTCTGCGGAAAGAATACGGGGTTAGGGAAACCCCAAGGATCAATGTCTGTAACCGTTGAGGTCTTTGGGACCTCGACGGTTTTTTTCATGTACGTTCTGCGGAAAGACCCTCGGGGTTGGGGAAACCCCAAGGGTCAATGTCTATAACCATTGAGGTCTTCAGGACCTCGAAGGTTTTTTTCGAATACGATCCGCGAAGAGACCTTCCTTTGGGAAAACCCCAAAGGTCAACAATATTCCAAACCTTTGAGGTCCTCGGGATCTCGTTTGTAACGGTAGCAATGATGAGCAAATGTTACGTTTATTTACTTTTCCTTTTTCATCGGGTTAGGGCCGGAAGAAGTTCCCCTGGCAGGTGCCCGCTGCTTGAATAATTCGAATTTTGAGGGCTGAAATTGTCTGGGCCAGTAGTTATTGTTTTCATCTATATCTGCCGTCTCCCGGTAAGGATCAAGCACAATCCGGACTACTTCCTTCTCTTTAGCAAAAACTTTGCTCACCTGGTATTCATCCATTCGCCAAATCTGAGCTGGAATTCGTTCAACCTCGGAACTTCCGTCCTGATATTGAAATTCCAGAATAATGGGCATTACCAGCCCACCAATATTTTCGAAATTGACTTCATAGAAATTCAATCCGCTTTCGAGCATGGCCCTTTCCTCGCCACTTAGACTGGAAAGGAAATCCTGGTAGGCCTTTTCATCCTCGGGACCTACACGGAATCGATCGTAACGGTTATAGAAATCTGCGGCCTCCGGATCTTTCTCCACTACCGTTTCCGGAATATCCCGGGCATTTCTTGTCCTGGAAATATAATTTTCTTCCCTTTCGTAGGCCTCCCGCTCATCGGCTTTTACTTCGGCTGGCTTTTTACTGTCAATTTTATACCAGGTGACATCCTGTATGGCAATGTCCACGGGTTCGGTGCCATAAAACCATCCCCTCCAAAACCAATCCAGGTCTACAGCAGACGCATCCTCCATTGTCCTGAATAAATCCGCCGGTGTGGGGTGTTTGAACATCCAACGTTGGGCGTATTTTTTAAAAGAGTAGTCAAATAACTCTCTACCCATGACCGTTTCCCGAAGAATGTTCAGGGCAGTGGCCGGTTTTGCATAGGCATTGGGACCAAATTGAATGATGTTTTCGGAATTGGTCATGATCGGTTCGAGCAGATGCTTTTCGCTTCTCATATACGGTGCGATCTTGTGTGCAGGGCCTCTGCGGGAGGGATACTCCCGTTCCCATTCCTGCTCCGCCAAAAACTGCATAAAAGTGTTCAACCCTTCATCCATCCAGGTCCACTGCCGCTCATCGGAATTTACGATCATGGGGAAAAAATTATGTCCCACTTCGTGAATAATAACGGATATCATGCCGTATTTGATGGCCTCGGAGTAGGTGCCGTCCGTATCGGGCCTTCCATAGTTAAAACATATCATTGGATATTCCATTCCGTTTGTGGCTTCCACCGATATGGCCACCGGATAGGGATAATCAAAGGTTCGGGCGGAATAGGATTTCAGGGTATGCGCTACCACCCGGGTGGAGTATTGTTCCCAAAGAGGGTTAGCTTCTTTGGCATAATAGGACATGGCCATGACTTCCTTCCCTCCAAGGGATACGGCCATGGCATCCCAAATGAACTTCCGGGAAGAGGTCCAGGCAAAATCCCGAACGTTCTCTGCATGGAATATCCAGGTTTTCTTTTCCTCGGACTTTCCTTTTTCCAGTTTCTCTGCTTCGGCTTGCGTTCGGATGATAACCGGCGCATCAAAGGTGGTTTTAGCCAATTCCCAGCGCTCCAATTCCTTCGCATTAAGAACATCTCCCGGATTCTGTAAAACACCCGTTGCTCCGACCATGTGGTCGGCCGGTACCGTTATGGATACTTCGTAATCACCAAAAACCAATGCAAATTCCCCTCTTCCTACAAATTGTTTGTTTTGCCAACCTTCAAAATCGGAGTACACCGCCATGCGGGGAAACCACTCAGCCATGGTGTATAAATAATTTCCGTCTCCCTCGAAATATTCGTATCCGGGCCTACCCCCAATAAAACTCATCCGGTCATGAATGGAGAAACTCCATTCGATATGAAACTCAAAACGTTCTCCCGGCAGAAGCGGTTCGTCCAGATCCAGTCGCATCATCGTTCGGTTTACTGTGGTAGGAATCTCATTTCCCCGGGAATCCGTTACGGAGTAAATTTTCAATCCCAACTCCATATCGTGCCACAGGATCCGCTGAAGCTGCCCCAAGCTCATTTTGGGCTGAATGCTGTTGCTACTCATTTTGGGCGTCTCGGAATCCTTATCCCGCTCATTTTGATCTAGTTGAACCCATAAATAATCGAGTGGATCAGGTGATTCGTTGTAGTAGGTAACTTTCTCCTTTCCCTGAATGGATTGATTTTCATCATTCAACTCCACCTCAATTTCGTAATCGGCTTTTTGCTGCCAATATTGGTGACCGGGTGCTCCGGAGGCCGTGCGGTAGACATTGGGTGAGCGGAGCAGGTTACCTAATTGCTCAAAGCGATTGCCATGACGTTGCTCATCTACCTGAGCAAAGGCAGACAGGTGGATGAGCATTCCTACGAATAAGGAGACAAGAATATTTTTCATAAAATAGGATAAATTACTAGAAGGCGTAGGATAACCCAAGCCCCCAAAATGGAATTAAAGTGGAATTTAACAAATTAACCGTATTATTATGCCCTATGTTGGTTAAAATTCTTCCTTTTTTACCAATAGCTGCTATCAATCATCATCATGGTGGCCATTCCCAGGACGATGGATGAAACGACCAGCACCCACTCTTTTCGATTCACCCCGAAAATCCCTACGATCAGGGAAGATATCACCAGAAATCCGATCACAATTACCAACTGCCCCACTTCCAGGCCCAGGTTAAATGCGAGCAGCGGCTGAAATATCGATTGTTCCCTGCCCAACAAGGATCTGAGGTAATTGGAGAATCCCAACCCGTGGATCAACCCAAAAAACAAGGCAAACAGGTAATTGAGCTGTACTCCTCTCCCTCCGGAAGGTCTGGGCTTGAGGATATTGGCAGCGGCGGTGATGGCAATGGTTACCGGGATCAAAAATTCTACCAGGTCAGTATTGATTCGAACCAATTGAAGGGTAGCCAGTGCCAACGTCAGGGAATGCCCTATGGTAAAGGCAGTAACCAAAATGACAATTCTACCCCAGTCCCGCATCATGTAAATAACCGCAAGTGCGATGACAAAAAGAATATGATCAAACCCTTTCAGGTCAAGAATGTGTTGGATTCCAAGATTAAAATACAACTGAAATTGGTTCATACAACAGGTGATTTAATACTTTTGCTTTGAAAATTTTGTTGTAATATTAATGCATATTTCAGACATAAAACAAAATTCATTACTATAAATGCCTCTAATGAACCCAATCACCATCGTTATCTCCTTTTGGTGGCTAGTGCACCCCTTTTATATTAGCCTGACAGACATGGTGTACAATGAAGAGAATCAGACCATTGAAATCGCTCAAAAAATTTTCTGGGATGACCTGGAAGTTGCCCTATCCAATGCAAGCGGGACCGCGGTAGAATTCCTGTCGCCAAACCAACCAGAGAAACTGGACAGTTTGATAGCCCGGTATCTGCTTGCCCATAACCAAATCCTTATTCAGACTGATACCGTCCGGCTTCATTACCTCGGACACGAGGTAGAAGGGGAGGCCGCCTGGTTTTACATGGAATCGGAGAAAATTCCCTCTCCAGCTCAAATTACTATTTACAATGCCGTTCTGATCGATGATTTCCCGGAACAGCAAAACATTGTCAATTTCTATAAAAACCGGAAACCAAAAAGCCTGCTTACCCGAAAGGACAAGAAAGGGGGGATATTAAACCTGGAAGATTAGTGACCTTTAACCTCCCTTACACTCCCAACTAAAAAAAGCCACCCTATCGTTACAGGATGGCTTTTTGTATATATAGATTAGATAGGTTTAATTGTAGCCTTCGTTTTGAACCAATTCAGGATTTATATCCAACTCCCTTTGAGGGATTGGTAAGATGGTTTTATTTTGGCCAGCCTGGGATGCTTCGTACTGTTCATCTCCCTGCGGGCGTAACGCCCTGCCATACCGCAGCAAATCCATCCTTCGATGCCCTTCAAACGCCAATTCCTTTCTTCGCTCCTCCAGGATGAAGTCTACAAAATCTTCTTTTCCGGAAAAATCGCTTGCATCCATTGGATCCAAACCGGCCCTTTCTCTCAACTCATTTACTAAATCAAGGGATTCCTGGTTCACGCCATCCAATTGCGCCAGGGCCTCTGCCCGGTTAAGGACCACTTCGGTGGTTCTAATGATGGGTGAATTGTCGGAATGATTTACAGGATCCGGAAATTTAGTAGTGTACGTCCGTTCGTTGTCTCCCTCTTTAGAAAGCTCCGTGTACCGCTGATCATTGGCATCGTATGCTGCCAGTAAATACTCGGAAAAGGGAGCATCGCCTCTGGCTCCGTCTTCAGCAGGATTGTAGTAGGATGCCCAACCTCCAGAGCCGGTTCTACCATTATCAATCTCGGAGTTCTGAATAGAAAAAACATATTCGGAATTATTTTCACCCCAAAAATTATAATTGGAAGCCAGCTCGTACAGGGATTCGTTTTCCAAAACGTCTCCTGCCCTTTCAGCAGCCAGTTGCCACTGTCCCCGGTAAAGGTATACTCTGGAAAGTAAGGCATTCGCCGCCCCCTGTGTCGCCCTTCCGCGGGTAAAGGTAGCAGCTTCATACGAAACGGGTAGATCATCCACAGCATCGGTCAAGTCATCTAAAATGAATGCATGAACTTCTCCTACTGTACTTCTGGGGTATCCAACGATTTCACCGGTAAACGGCTCGGTCACAATTGGGATACCCGGAGTACTCTCACCACCGATTTGTATGGGTTGGGCAAACAGGTTCACCATCTGGAACATCAGAAGTGCACGCATGAATTTAGCTTCTGCCACAAATTGAGCCCGTTCTTCCTGAGTCAGGGATTCATCGGGAGATTCAGGCGTAAATTGGATGACCGCATTTGCCGCCAAAATCGCCCGGTAATGCCGTCTCCAAAGATCTCGGATCGTGGCATTGTCGGATTGTGTGGCATACAGGCGTACATCCTGCAAGGTTGGAAACGAACCAATAAAGTCCACATTGTCGGATTGAAAATCGGCAATTACCTGGGGTAAAGAGCCAAAAACTTCAAACTCCTGGGAAAGAGAGTAGACACCCAGAAGGGAGCCCTCTACGGCCTGCTTATCGGCAAAGGCCAACTCGGTCGAAAGAGATTGCTGCGGATCAATATCCAGATCTTCACAAGAAGACAAGCTTCCTGCCAGCAAGCCCATACAAATTATTATTTTTAAATTTTTCATGTCCATGTTATTTTAAAATCCTAAAGACACACCCAGCGTTACGGATTTCGCCTGGGCAGGAGTAAAAAAGGACTCTCCCTGTCGCTGGTTATTTCCTCCACCATCGTTGACTTCAGGCTCCAGGCCATCTTCAAGGCTGGAAAAGGTCAGAAAGTTTTGCAACATTCCATAGATCCTTGCGCTTCTGATAATCTTCGTATTTGCTAATACGGCGGTAGGAATGGTGTAGCTAAGGGACAAGTTCCGCAACCGGATATGATCTCCTTTTCTTAATTGCTGTGTAGAACGTTGCGCAAAGGTAGACTGCGTATCACCGTTTAATTTAGGGGCAAAACTGTTTCTGTTGTCTTCTGTCCAGTAATCCAGCAACTGAGGGTCCAGATTGAACGAGTTCAGGTTGTTTGGATTGTTTAGGAATCTCAAATCGTCATACATTATGTAGTTTCCTTCGACAAACGTAATTAAAGCCGAAAGCACCAGACCTTTGTACGTAAAGCTATTGGTCAATCCACCTGAAATTCTGGGGATAGCAGAGCCCACTATTACCCGATCATTTGCACTGTAGGTGTTGGTCGTTTCACCATCTTTGGTTAACCACTCTGCTTCACCCGTTTCCGGATTGATTCCATTATACCTCACCAGATAAAACGTGTTTACCGGATGCCCCTCAATGGCTCGCTGACTGGCAGATCCCTCGACAAACCGCCTGCCCTCACTGTCCTCGGAAGCTCCGGGCAATTCCAGCACCTCATTTTTAAGGAATCCGGCATTTAGGATCGTTTTCCATTCAAAATCCGATGTCTGAATATTCGTGGACTGCACCATTAAGTCAATCCCTCTGTTCCTCATGGAGCCCGCATTTTGCGTAAGACTGGCATATCCTGTTGTATAAGGGATGGGCACATCTAGTAAAAGGCCCTCTGTATCTTTATTCCAAACAGAAGCTTCAATATCCAAGCGGTTATCCAAAAGACTGGCATTAACCGTAAAGTCAAACTGTGCAGACTCCTCCCATCCTAGCTGTGGGTTGGCTGGCTGGCTGGGATAAATACCCGGGCTACCCGCATAGTCTCCTAAGGTCCCTGCCTGATAGAGCCCCAGGGATTCGAAGTTACTGATCCGGTCATTCCCTGCGGTACCATAACTTACATTTAACTTAAGGTAATTCAGCAGGCTACTACTCTGCAAAAACCCTTCTTCTGAAATCACCCACCCTCCGGAGAGTGCCCAGAAATTACCGTATCTGTTGTCGGCACCAAATCGGGAAGACCCATCTCTTCTGGCACTTCCTTCAAACAGGTATTTGTCATCATATCGGTAATTTACCCTGGCAAAATAAGAGGCCAGCTTCCAGTTGGTACCGGTAGCACTTGTGATCGTGGGTGTAGCGGCTGAGGCTACGTTGGGAAGCTGGTCACTGACGAATCCTGATCCCTCTACCGTAATGCTGGAAAAGTCGGCCTGTTCATAAGAATAACCCAGCAAACCTCCTATGTAGTGGTCGCCAAAATAGTTCTCGTAATTCAGGGTATTGGTGGACAACCACTTGTAATCCTGAATGATTCGCTTATACCCGCTACCGGTAGGCTCTACGATATCCGGAAACCTAAACGTCTCCTCTGTCTGAATCTGATCGATACCCCAGTCGGTTTTAAACGTCAGGTCGGGAAGAATGTCCACTTCAAAGAAGGTATTGGCAGTCGTCCTTCTGGTGATGTAATCAGTGGTAGCCAACTCTTCGATGGCGAGCAGGTTAGGCACAAATCCCAGTCGGGTATAATTTCCGTTGTCGTCAAAAGGCCTGTTGTAAGGCAAGTGCAAGAAGGCAGAAGTCAAGGGGGCGTACGTGCTATTGTCCGAATAAATCCGGTCATTATCCGTTTTGGCCAACCCTATATTCGCTCCGAACCGGGCCTTTTCAGAAAATTTGTGGGTCATGTTCAGACGACCATTAAATCGGTCCAGTTCGTTTCCAAGGGCATAGGTGTCTTGGTTGAAATACGTTCCGGAGATAAAATAAGTCGTACTTTCACTCCCTCCGGAAGCACTTACGTTCAGGTTCGAAATGGACCCTTGCTGGATCACCGCCTCCGGCCAATCAAATCCCTGTTGCGGAAATTCGGATACCGGCGTTTCAGTCCGTAAAGATCGGTATTGGTTGTACTGCTGAAGGGACATGTAAGGCCGCTCGGTAGTCGGATTCTGAACGCCCTGATAATAGTCCACGTTGATCCTGGACTGTCCACTTTTTCCTTTCTTCGTCTCGATGAGGATGACTCCATTAGCTCCTCGAGATCCATAGATTGCAACTGCAGAAGCGTCCTTGAGCACTGAGATCGATTCAATCTCATTTGGATTGATTTCCATCAACGGATTCAGCGCTACGGCTCCGGAAGTATTGGAGTAATCATCGCTACTGCCATCATTTAAAGGAACACCGTCCACTACAAACAGTGGTGAGCCACCGGCTGTCAGGGAGGCTACTCCACGAATCCGGATATTTTGCTGGGCACCGCCGACACCGGAGGTACCGGTAAGCTGGACTCCTGCCGCCTGCCCTTGCAAGGCTTCCTGGGCTGTAAATATGGGCATCCCTTCAATTTGGGAATTGTCCAGGGTGGAAATACTTTGAACGGATAATTTGGAAGACTGCGTTCCGTAGCCGACCACCACCACTTCTCCCAATGTTTTCACATCAGGTTCCATAAACACATCAATCCGGCTCTGATTTCCTACCGTCTTTTCTTGGGGAATAAACCCCACGAAACTAAACACTAGTACGTTGGATCCTTCTGGAACTGTTAAAGAGTAGGACCCATCAATATCGGTAATGGTCCCTGCCATAGTTCCTTTGATACTTACATTCACGCCAGGTATCCCCCCTGGCTCATCTTCAGAAGTAACCTTTCCGGTCACGGTCCTGCTTTGAGCCTGTAAGGAGATTACCGCCAACAGCATCAATGCGAGGCTAAGTAAAACTCGTTTCATTTTAGTAAATAGATTAAGGTTTTTTAACAATAGTTATAATGCAAAATTCCATTAATTTATTTATAATAACAAAACGAACGCTATTAGATAGTCCAATAGATAAACCTAAAAATTTTGCGTTTTACCTTATATTTAAAATAAACCAAAAAAGAGGACTTAACACCAATAGTATTATTTTTAAGTTTTATTGTTTTATCAATTTATATTTGTTAATATTAAATTTATAAATTATTTAATTGAATTAAACTAATTTAAAATCTATTTTATCAAAATAAAGGCTATTTACTTTATTCCTTAAATTGCTTATTATTAGTATTTTATTTTGCTGTACGGTGCTCCGGTAATCATTTTGCCAACTAGTCGATTTGCAAATCGGAATTCTTAAAAGTGAAAACCAAATTTTTTATAATTGATTATTGATTTTACAAAATTAAAAAAAGTAAGGATTTTTTAAAAATTACATAATTATACCGGAATCGGTTCACATTGAATTAATTGGGATATTTTTTTTCTTTAAAAATTTCATTTCAGTAAATCGAAATTATTCTGAATCTGCCAGGAGAGAGGTGATTTTTTTAATAAAGACACCCGATGTACGGTCATGGATTGCCTCGCAAACCGCGGGCGAAGAAAGGCCATTATATCTGCCAGATGCCCTTTTTTTATATCTCGAAAAGCAACGGTCAGGTGGGGATGGTAATTCATGTCACTCAGCTCAATTTGCTGCCCCAGTTGTCTTTTTCCATAGGTCACCAACCGTTGTTGCAATGCCGGTAATTCAGGCGGGTACTTCACACGCAAAAAGACCACCCTTTCTCTAAAACTACCAACACCCTCAAGTTCCAAAGAAAAACCCATTTCCTCCCCAAAAAACCCTCTCAATCGATTTTCCAGTTGCTTCTCTTTTTGCTCATTATATAAAAATGGCATTTTCAGCGTTATGTGCGGGGGGGATTTGAGGGCATACTTGCAACCAAACCGCTCCTGGATGGCTAGCTTTAGTGTAGTAATTTCCTGGCGCAACGGTTCATCGGGTACGATACCTAGAAAGTATTTTCTCAATGATTTTGCCATTCTTCCGTTATTTTAAGGTTGCTCTTGGTTCCCATTTTTACCGTTTATTTCCGGATAAACGGAAATTGAATAAAAAAACCTTTATTTAAAGTACTTCAAACGTTAATTTCATAATTTTAATCCAAGTTTTACATAATCCCAAGCTACCAAAAAAAGCGAAATACAAATGAATTACTTCAAAAAAGCAATGGTGGGGCTGGACTTGTCCGCTATAGATGAAATCATGATCACCCAGATTAAGGCCTTCGCTCCTATTTTAGGCATAGAAATGGTTTATTTTGTCCACGTCGCAAAAAATCTGATCTTGCCTGAAGAAGTCACGCAGGCCTATCCAGACCTAATCGCACCCGTGGACGAAACCATTGAATCCCAAATTGAGCATGAAATAGCGCATGTAAAACCACCCCTTGATATTCCCTATGAAATCATCGTAAAAGAAGGCAATCCTCAGGAAACCATGTTGCGATGGAGTAAAATCAAAAACATAGATTTACTGGTGATGGGTAGAAAAAAAAGCAAATCCCACTCAGATTCCCTGGTAAATAACCTTTCTCAAAAATACCCCCACCCCGTCTTGTTATTGCCGGAAAACCGTACTCAGGAAACCTTCCAAAGATTACTCCTTCCGATAGATTTTTCAAGACATTCAAAGGTAAGTATTTTACTGGCATCCGAAATTGCTGCTAAAACGGGCGGAGAAATCCTTTGTTGCCACTTGTATGAAGTTCCCAGAGGCTACACCAAAACCGGGAAATCATTTGAGGAATTTTCGGATATTATGCTGAAAAACGCTAAAAAAGATTTTGCTAGGTTTCTTTCTGAGAACAAGTTACCGGAATTGCCCTGTGAATTTATCCTCAAACAAAAAAAAGACGAAGCCGATAACATCATGAAACATGCCAAAAGCTCCGGGGCAGATCTGCTGATCATAGGAAGCCGAGGAAGGACCAAATCGGCCGCCGTTTTATTGGGGAGTGTGGCAGAAAAACTGGTCAATACCAATCACGAAATCCCCATGCTGGTAATGAAAGAGCAGGGTGAAAACATGAGTTTCTTCGAGGCCTTGTTCAAATTATAATCCCAATTGATTTGTCCCTAAGCCTCGATTATCTGGGTTTACGGAAATAAAAAGCCGCCTGATCACCTTTTTGAATGCGATTTAAGGATGCCGCCCTTTTTTCAAATTCTTTTAGAACCTCCGCTGAAGGGCTAAAATCCTGACCGGATTGATGTAAGGAGTGCCCCTTCTGGTACTTCTGGCTCGCCCAAAACTGAAAGGACGTACTATCGAATTCTGTGTGGTAAAGTTCCAACCCATGTCTTTCGGCTAACATTTTCATGCCTGCCACACTGGGTATGAAATAATGGCGGGGGGCATCCAATTGCACCCAATTTTCCCGGTATTCGTTCCAGGCCTCCCCATCCGAAACCGGTACCCTGATCAGGAGTTTGCCTCCTGCCCTCAAGATTTTGGCCAGTTGGGCAAAGGAGGCATCCGGTTGGGGCAGGTGCTCGAAGGCATGATGCAACATCACCGCATGGAAAGTGCCTTGAATTTGATCCAGTTCCATTTTATACAATCGTAGACCCGGTGCGATGGAGCGGGTAGATTCCATAAAAGGATCAAATCCTGATAAATTCCGATAACCGGAGGAATAGAGTTCATACAGCAACTGTCCATTTCCACAACCAATATCAGCAATCGCCTGGTCCTTTTCAATATCCAGTATGCGCAGCCATTTTCCATACACCGGCTGAAACAAGGTAAGCCCAAATTTTCGAAACAGAAAAAATCGAAGCCTTTTCATCCATCTTACCTGCACATTCGATAAGGACAAACCACCTAAGGAGTAATAGGCTTTAGGGTAAAAAGCACTCATGTTCTGAGGAGGATTCAGCTGCTGAATAGTACCGCATTGAGGGCATTGGGTATAGGCAAATGGTTCTCCTGAACCAAACATCATCTCCTTTACCCGGTAGGTGGGGCCCGCTATATCATTGTGGCAGATAAGACAAGAATAGCCCTCCATCAATAGACCTCACTTTTACCGGTGATTAATTTTCCCATGGTTTTGTATACAATAGTTAGGTCCAAAAAAAAGGACCAGTTGCGAATGTAAAAATGATCCAATCGCACGCGCGAACGAATTTGCCAGTGATTGGAAATTTCGCCTCGATATCCCAGCACCTGTGCCAAGCCGGTTATTCCAGGTTTGATCCGATGCCGATTATCGTAGGAGTCGATTTGCTTCTTAAATACCAGATTCATGGGCACCGCATGTGGCCGGGGCCCTACTACCGACATTTCCCCCTTTAGAACATTAATAAACTGTGGCATCTCGTCCAGGGAAAACCGGCGTAAAAATGCCCCAACCCGGGTCACCCTCGGATCATTTTTGGTGGCCTGCAGGGTATCTGACCAAGGATTAGCTACCATGGTTCGAAATTTTATACACCGAAATTCACGGTTGTTAGCACCGGTACGCTTTTGGAGAAAAAAAACCGGTCCTTTGCTTTCCCATTTGATCAACAACGCCAATAGGGGAATCAACCAACTCAGTATAAATAAAATTGCAAAAAGGGAAAAAAAAGTGTCAAAACCCCGTTTTAACACCTTGTTAACTTCTTTGTCTAAAGGGATTTCAGTTAAGCTGACTGCAACAAACAGTAACGGGAAATACTTATTAAAACGTTTTTCCATGGGCCAATCTCAAATCCTAACTGAAAGCACTGCCTTCAAAACCACTTTCCGGATTGACTCCCTTACCCATGCTCCCCTGACAGGTAGACTTGCTTTTTTCGAATTATGTCCAGTCAATTTTTTGATATTCACCTCAAAGTGTACAACTTTGTCGTAAAATTAAAAATTTATTACCATTCAGCCATAAATACCTGGGAAAATACCCCCACAAACCCGGTAGCTATTTTTGCTATGTTGGCTGAAAACATGAAAAATGAAACAAAAAATAAAAACACTTTTTGCTCCTTCAGACGAGCCGCGCTCCATAGGAGGCAGATTCAGGCAGCGTCGTTTTCGATTTTTTGAACAGTGCTTCACGAAAACTTTTGGCGACCAGAAAACGATCAAGATTTTGGATGTTGGGGGAACGGAAAGTTTCTGGGCCAACCATGCCTTTATCCAGCCTGGCAGGATTAGCATAACCTTGCTAAACCTCGAAAAAGAACGTACCCAACTTCCTCATGTGAACAGTTTGGCAGGTACAGCCACCGATTTATCCCAATTTGAAGACCAATCTTTTGACCTGGTTTTTTCCAACTCGGTCATTGAGCATTTGTTCACGTTTACCAATCAGGTAAAAATGGCCGGAGAAATTCGAAGAGTGGGAAAAAATTATTTTGTTCAAACGCCCAATAAGTATTTCTTTCTTGAGCCTCATTACGCGCTTCCATTTTTCCAGTTCTTTCCCTCCTCACTTGCTTTCTTTATTTTGACACGAACCAAGTTTAGCAGGATGCAAAAGTGGGACCCGGAATTTGCTAAAGGCTACCTGAACGAAATACGGCTGCTCTCCCTAAGCGAAATGAAGCAGCTTTTTCCGAAGTCTGAAATCTATTATGAAAAAGTAATGGGATTGAATAAGTCTTTTGTATTTCATACGCTGGAAAAAAAATAACGCCCGGGAAAACCGGGCGTTATTTTTTCAATAGTTTATTTCAACCAAATCTTCTTTGATTTTCCGTTTACAGAGCTCCTTAAATAAGGTTTCATATTCATCGGTTACGGCATCCCAATTGTATTTCTGTGTCAGCCCCTCTCTCGAATGCTTTCTCAAATAATCCATTTTGTCAGGTGAGCCCTCAGCCTTATGGATGATTTCCACTACCGATCCTGAATTTTTATCAAAATACCAGCCGAACTTACCCTTTTGAAGCATCTCCTGATTGAATCGGGTATCCATAGCCAGGATTGCACAGCCAAAGCCCAGTGCTTTCAGCATGGCGGGATTGGTCCCTCCATATTCATGACCGTGAAAATAGGCATAGCAATTATGATACAAAGCTGCTAGCTGCTCCTGGTCCCTTACATAGCCCGTAAAAACGAGGCGTTTATCCGGGATGCTTTTCATCTTTTGTGCAAAACGGTCGTGATACGGAACGTCTCCTACAATTACCAATTTTCGTTTGGAGTCGGAGTTTACGAAACCCTCCACTATCAGGTCTGCATTATTATCTGGGATCAGCCGGCCCACAATCAAATAATACGATTCTTTTTGCAAGCCCCACTCCTCTATTAAGGTGCTGTCGGAAGACAGGTTCGGATTAGCACCATAGGCAATCATCTTAGATGGTGCATTAAATTGTTCCAGGTAGATTTTCTCCATTTCATCGGAGTCGGTAATCAACTGATCGTAGAGCTTGGTAGCCAACCTGGAGGCAAAAAGGTAGTACCTTGCTCCCAATCCTTTCCATTTTGGCCGTAACCATTCCAGGCCATCCACGTTAATCGCCGAAGGCTTCCCGAATATCTTTGTGAGGATTCCAAAAGGACCATTGGCACTATTAACGACAAAGACCACATCCACCTTTGAAAAACATACGTGAATCATCGAAAGAAGCGAATTCGTCAATTGGCTCAGGGATTTGGTCTCCACACAGGGAATGTAAACCAAATTGATTCCATTCACTTTTTTTGGCTTTTGATCAAACAATGGGGCATGACAATAAACGGTCACTTCAATACCCCTTTGAACCAATCGCTCGCCCATTTCTTTTACAAAAGTTTCGTATCCTCCATATACATAAGGATAACCCCTGGTTCCTACAATCGCCACGTGCAACGGCTTGCTGTTTTTTGACATACTGTTCTTATTTACTTATCAAGAAAAAATTCCTACCATAGTCCTACCGTAAGCCGGTAATGAAAAATTTTCTAATACACTATTCCTTGCATTTAACCCAATAACTTCTCTTTGGTTTTTGTTTTTGACAAGATTACCCACTATTTCCGCTGCTTCAGACGCATTGTCCCAGGGAATATGAAAACCCGTTTTCCCGTTGGAAATCATTTCCAATGCTCCTCCCTGTGCTGTCGCCACCACCGGCTTCGCCGAAGCCATTGCCTCTAAAATCACCGTTGGGAAGGGGTCTGGCAATATAGACGGAAGCACAAAAATATCCATGGTGGCCAGTACCGGCGAAATATTCTTCCTAAAACCCAGGTTATGTATGCTATGTCTAAACTTCTTTTCCAATATCTTTTGTTCTAACCCTTCGAATAAGCGTTCTTCACCCGGAAATGCGTCTCCGACCAAAACAAAATGTAAATTTAAAAACTTTTTATTTAATTCTTCTGAAATTTCTAAAAAGTATGTTTGTCCCTTCCAACTGTTTACCCTTCCCACCATTCCGATTACACAGGCATCCTCGGGAATACCCAATTCTTCCCTCAAATCTGTTGTGTTCCAAAGATAGGGATTATAATCTATCCCATTATATACTAAATGGAGTTTATTCCTTTCAATGTACTTTTCCCAGTGCAATTTCACAGCTCCGGATACCACGATCACTTTATCCGAGGCATGTTGTACCATTTTGCCGATCATTTTGGAAAACCACACAGGGCGAAGAATGATTTCATGCAAATGCCAGATATGGACATAGCCCTTCCGTTTCGCTAATGCTGCTCCAACCCATACCGCAGCGGTATTGGAATACACGTGCGTGGCACCCATTTTTTCTGCCAGGGAGGCGAGTTTCCGGTAAGCAGCCATCATTACTTTCAACCGGTTTAACAAACCTCCAGCGCTAAAGTATTTTCTCCGCACAATTCCCAACTTGATCAACTCCACCCGAATCCCCCGTTTACGCAACTCCTTTGCTAAAATCCCCTCTTCAGAAAGTACCACCGCTACAGTAGCACCCGCCTCTTGCAAGAGGGAAGCCGTCAATAAGAAGATTTTGCTTGCTCCATATAAATCCGAGGAGCCGTGTAACATCAATACTTTAGTTTTTTTTATTGACATATACGCAGCTTTAAACGGAAGTGGTTTTTTGAAGCAGGTAAAAAGCTCCTAAGTGACCTCCATGGTCCGTAAACTCCACCTGCACCTCTTTTGAATAATCCGAAAACAGCCTGAATAACTTATCAGGTGAATAGTGATTCATCTGCATGACCGGCTCCTGGCAGAATTTACGGTGTTTTAAAGAGGAGTACAAAAAGTTGTATGGTTGAAACTTTGTCCGTAAAAAGAAATTTGCGTGGACGCTCCAGGGCAAGCGGTGACCAAACGTTACTTGCACCTGAAAAATCCCCCCAACCCGGGTTTGCTCCAGCAATTGGCGCATTAGTCGCATTCCCAGCTTAGGCTCTATGTGTTGAAATACGATATACGAATGGACGAAACCAAAGGAGGGAAGGTGTTTCAATTCCCTTCCGTTGTAAGTGGTGAATTTCAGGTGATCCAGCCCAAACACCTGCTTATGGTCAGTGGCCCGGTCAATAATATCCTCTGAAATATCTATCCCCCAGACTTCCTTTCCAGTCATTTTTGCAAAAGGGATCGCCAACCGCCCCACACCACAGCCAAAATCCAATATGCTTTCCTTCGAAATATCCACTCCAAAGCACCGGAGGACTCTTTTCCTGCTTTCGGAAACATACGATTCTCCTGTTTCAAAAAATTCACCGATGGCCTGGTCTGAAAGGTGCTGCATGCGAAATTTTTCTTCCGACAAGACCCCGTAGTAGGGATCTTTTTTTCCCCATTCTTTCCAATTTCTGATCGATTCAGATTTCATGGTTCTTTCCGGGTTTTAATAATTTTGGCTGGATTACCCCCAACCACACTGTAGGGAGGAACATCTTTGGTCACAATACTACCTGCTGCCACTACGGATCCTTTCCCTATGGTAACGCCTGCCAAAATAACGGCATTCGATGCAATCCAGCAATCGTCTTCAATCTTGACAAAAGACCGACGGACTCCTTGCGTAATCATGGGCTTGGTTACATCTTCAAATACATGGTTTTCGGAGTAAATACTTACCCGGGGCGACATCATCACATTGTTTCCGATTTCTATGTACCCGGAACAGCCTATATAGGCATAAGGGCCAATACTCGAATTGTCTCCAACCTTGAGCCCCAAACCCGGCTCTCCCCCATATAGGTTGGTAGGGCGAATGATCGCATAACTTCCCACCGTGACCTTATCCCCAAACACAATACCTTTCGTGGAAAGGCAATTAATCTCGCAATGATCCTGAGCAACAAAATTCCTGCCTGCACTCAAATAGCCTGCCTGGCGAATGGTGACTCCTTTTCCAATTAAAACCATTCCCTGGGCACTTTTCATCTGCCACTTTAGCCAATACCCGCGGCACCAGCAGGCAACCATTCTTACCAAAACCCAAAAGACCGAAGCCCGATCCCATCCCGGACCAAAACGGTCCGAAAAGTCCATTTTGGTGATATTGGAAATGATGCCTCCCAAACTAGTTGCCATGCACGATTTCTTTAAAATATGCCTGCAAAGATAGAAAAAACTTCTCTCCCCTAAATGCCTGCAGCCGTTTATACCCCAGAGCAATCAGCTTGGTACGCAGATCCGGGTCTCCGGCCACCTGTTTCATCCTTTTGGTAAAATCATCCGGGCCGAAGGAATCGCTTCTTAACACAGCAGCACCTCCCACTTCCATCAGGGCTCCCTGCGGTCCGATAATCACGGGTAAACCATAGGAAAAAGCCTCCAAAACCGGAAGGCCAAAGCCCTCATTTTTGGAAGGAAATACGTATGCGGTTGCAAAATGGTAATACCTTTCCAGGTCTTCGTCGCTTAGGTATCCGGGTAAAATTACCTGCTTCTGTAATCCCAATCGCCGGATCTCGCCCACCACTTCATCGAAGGCATCCAACGTACGTCTGGGACCGCGCTGCCCGACCAACACCAATTTGTATTCTTCATCGCACTGCTCACTAAACAAAGCAAACGCCTGCACCAGCACCGCCAGGTTTTTTCTCTTTTCCATCACCCCTACATGCAAAAAGTAGGGGCAATCCAGCGGAGAATTCTGCGAATCCGGTTTTTTCCGAATCCCCACATCCAACCCGGTAGGTATGGCCTTTATGGGAAAAGGTGTTTTCAAAAATGGTTGGATCTTGCTTTTAGCATAGTTGCTAACGGTAAGCACCCTCGTTCCCCTTTGAATACTTCCCTTCACAAAGAACAGGTAAATTTTTCTCCATAGCGGATGGTAATGTTCGGGGCTTTCCCAAAAAAACGCATCGTGAATCACCGCAATCCGTCTTCCCCGTGACCACAGCGGGGCAAGTATATCGGGACAAAAGACCAAATCTGTCTGATAGCGGTAGCTCAGCCCGGGTAGTACAATAAGTTTGTGAAAGAAATAACGAAACTGAAACAACCAATTTTTCCAGCGCGCGGTCTTCCCCTTAAAAAAATTCCCACTGCTGATTTTTCTGGGGGAAGGGTAAACAATGAATCGATATTTTGTTCCCTGATAATTTTCTATTTGACGGATCAGACTATCAATGTACGTTTTGATCCCGGTCTGGGCCAGGTGTAGAAAAAAAACATCCACCAATACTACGATAGGCTTTTCCTTCATGAACGCGTGCTAATTAAGGACTTATTTTTAAAGGGCAAAAGCTGGTTATAGATCGAGAGGGAATAACCCATTGCCCACCAGGAAACCAGTGATACGTAAGCGTATAATTCGGCATTTGCTGTAAACAAGGGTAACAGTAAGCCGAATTTGGTGCTGGCGGCTATAAAAGCCACCCGGGCATCAGAGCTGTCGGATGTATGCCGAAAAACCTGTAAAGATCTGTGAATGCCGAATCCCAGCGCTGCGATGTATAACAGCATGCCCAACACGCCCAACTGCACCCCGTAAATGAGAAATTGATTCTCTCCACCTACCCGAACTTCATCTTCCACGCTACCGGTATTACCACTCATCGCCAGGCCCAACCCTTCCGGGTTTGCCACCATCGAATCAAGGGCCAGAAACCACTCTACCAAATGGCCGAGGCTGGAGGCATTCTGAAAGGTCAGCGTGTCGTAGACGAAATAGTAGAACTCTTCGGAGGCAAAATAAAGCACATAAAGTGCAAAGCCCAGAAGCATCAGGGCTCCGAGCTGAAGCAGTCGGTACAATCTGAAAACGAAGGCAATAAAAAAAAGCATCACAAAAAAAGCTCCAAAAGCAGCCCGAGATGCCGAAAAAAACAAACTCCCTAACGCCGCCAACATCACGAGCAGGTAAAACCAGCTTTCTTCTCTTTTACGAGTCAAATACCAGATTAACCCCGTGGCAAAGGCCAATAAGCTGGAGCTGGCCATTTCCAGGGGATCAGAGAAAAAAGATGCCAGTCGCATGCCGGTAGTCTGAGTTTCAAAGGTCCAGGAAAGCCCGTAGTTGCCGGATGGCTCTATGCCATTAATCGCAAAATTAAACAACGCATATCCAGTCAATTGCTGAAAATGAACCCCCAGTCCTTTTTCCAGAATATTTAAACAAAAAGCGGCTATAGCGATGACCATCACCCAGGAAAAAATCCGGTCTATTTGGTCGCTTGCCAATCGGGTATTCCTACCAAGAAAGTAAAAGGCACCAATCAACAAGGTGTTTTTTAAGTACAGCAGCTTATTAACGAACGAGGCCTCGCCCATGGGCAAAAACAAAAACAGGGTAGCCAATCCAAAAAATGACAAGAGTATATAGTCTACCAAATTTAACCGAAACGGGTACGTCCAAAAATCTTTTTGGAACAAAAAAAATCCCCCGATCGCAAGCAGCAATAACAGTTCTTTAATGTACTGAAAAAAGGCAACGGCGACTTCCGACCCGGTAGCCTGGTACACAATGCTCAAAATGGATATGTAAAAGGGAAGGTACAGCACCATAAAAACTATGATAAACTCCCACTTCCCCTGAAAGACAATCTTTTTAACGCTGACCACCAGCAACGTCAATACATACACCACCACCAGAAAAAACAAGAACATGCTAATCATTTTCCTTTCACTATTGGCGTTTTGAACCCGGCAATTATCCCCTCTATCACTGCTTTTCGTTTTGATTTTCTACCTTTCAGGGTAAAGTAAACCAGGTAGAACCCGAATTTAAGGAAATGGAAGGGCCATGCCAGCCAATTTCCGGGTACCCTGCTATATTTTCTAAGTTGAAAGAGTTGATTCCGAACATTCAGGAAATGTACCTTCGGATTCAGAAATCCCTCTTCTCCCTCCTGCTTACTTTTAGAGGCTGCTCCTGCTTCATGGAAAATAATTGATTTAGGAACAACTTTCAGCGTATACCCTTCTTTTCTCATTCGTAAGGACCAATCTACGTCTTCAAAATAAGCAAAATAGTGCTCATCCAGGAGCCCAATTTTCTCCAATACCGATGCCCTGACTAAAATGGCACAGCCGGTAATCCAATCGGTCGGATAGGGATCGTTTGAGTAGGGGTGATGAATCGTCTGAGCCATACCAAGCCAGGATTGGTACTTACCTCCCGCATTCCATATTTTGGATTTGGGATGTAAAAAGTAGATTAATGGCTGCACGGCTGCGGTCTCCGGGTGGCCTTGCATTTCTTCCAGTAGCGGTTTCCAAAAATCCGCACCCACTTCGGTATCATTGTTCAGCAGCATGATATACGCATATCCCTGATCCAAAGCGGCCTTGATGCCCAGGTTATTTCCCCCCGTAAAACCAGCATTGACCGGGTGTAAAATCAGTTGTACCCGGGGAAACTGCTTTTTGATTTTCCGATCAGAACCGTCATCCGATCCATTGTCTACTACTATAATCGCTTCAGCAGAAAACCCGGAACGTTCCAG
Organism: Cyclobacterium salsum; assembly: GCF_010119245.1. GTDB lineage: Bacteria > Bacteroidota > Bacteroidia > Cytophagales > Cyclobacteriaceae > Cyclobacterium > Cyclobacterium salsum. Next base: position 98,875 of record NZ_WNKG01000005.1, on the reverse strand, counting down.
CGATTTCAGGCAGGCACAGGTAAAGTCCCAGCCATTCCAATTAAGAATGATAATGGCGAGAGAGGAATCCACGATAGTATTCAGTTAAAATGTGGGCTTTCGATTTCCATAATAGAGCCGAAGTAAATAAGTAGGCTGCCAGTTCGGTTGTGAGCAATGCCACGGCCAGCCCGGTCCCACCGTAATAATGGGTTAACAAAACGGAAGCAGCAAGCATGTATACACAAAAGGCCCAGGTGGAATGAAAGAGCGTTTTCTTCTCATCCGTGACTAGAATAATCAACATATTGACAATGTTAAGCCCTGCCAGCAGCGGTAAAAAAGCCAGAATTTTTAAAATGGCAACGGCATCTCCCAGATTTTTCCCGGATACTAACTGAATGATACCGGGAGCGAACAGATTCACCAATACTCCGATCGCGAGTCCCACTGCCAGGGAAGTCCATTGGACCTTACGCAGAAACTGGTAGCATTTTCCAGAATCCTGGTAAAAAAGAACACTGGCTCTGGGGTAAGCCGCCTGGGTAATTAGGGTAGGGGCTATTCGCAAGACCATCGCTACTCGCTCTGCTATCCCGTAAAGTCCCAATACCTGGGCAGATGCAAAAAAACTCAAAATGATCACCCCCCCGTTAACAGCCAGGTGAGCCGTCATGCCAGAAAAAAATAAGAGCAGGTTGTTTTTCCAGGATTGCCAAATGCTTCGGACATCGGGCCAGCGCAGGCGAATGTTTAAACCAAAATGAATGTAACCCAATAGTATGAGATTGGTTAGGATGGCGGTTGCCCCTAGAAAAAAGTTAGCCAGGTAACTACCGGAAGGGTCATTGATCAAGCCTATGATAAGTCCCAGATATAATAGCTTTCCAAAAACATTGGCCAGGGAGGCCCAATGCAAGCTTTCCTTTCCCTGAAAAAACCAGATGGTAGCAGTGGCCTCGCTAAACAACAAAATGGTAGACCAGCCCAAAATGAACAGGTAATCCTCAAAAAAGCCAAAGCCTTTTCCAAGGATAAGAATGAAAACCAGGGCCATAGCGGCTAAGAGGTTTTTACTCCAAATGATTTCCGAAAAGGTCTGGCTTAATACTTCCGAATTGTCCGCTGCCAATGCGATATTCCTGGGGCCACTCAGGTTGTAGCCATAACTAACCAGCACATTGAATAACAAAATTACTGAAAACGAAAGGTTTACCAACCCAAATTCCGAGACGCCAATGGCGCGAACAAGCACCGGCATGGCCAATAAGGAAATCAGGATATTGGAGGATTGGATCAGGAAAAGAAAAATAAAGTTTCTGATCGATTTATTTTGCAATAAATAAAAAAAAGGCAGCCTGGAAATTCTTTCTAACATAGAAACCCGGGCAACTTATTGATTCAGATGCCGAAAGTACAAGGTCTGTAGGTACACCCACACCAGGCCCAAAAGTAAAAAGAGAAATGCACCCAGCACGATTCCGGTGGCTAATTTTATTTCGGAACGCTCCAGAGGGAATCGCGGTCGATCAATGATCTGGATTAGTGGTGTGTTGTTTCGGTGATTAATTTTGGCAATTTCCAGGTTGGTAACGATTTCTTCGTAAACGGCCGCTGCCGCCTGAATATCTACCTGCAGGCTTTTGGAGGCAACGAGTCCCTCCTGTAGCAGCGGGTTTGGGTTGGGAACATTGTCCTGAAACCGGGCTAATTGTTTTATTTTCTCATCCAGGACGCTGCGGACACTATCGGCTTGTTGCTGCAGAACCGCCTGGTTTTCGGCGGTCTTTTTCGTTTTGGTTTTGAGGTAAAAATCATTTACGGTTTCCACCAATTGCTCATTAAAACTTTTCGCAAATCCCTGGTCTTTTGAGGCGACCGTTACTTTGATAATATTCAACTTGCGATCCGGCTTGTCCACAACCAGGCTTTCCTTTCGGATTTCTTTTACCACTTCCCGCAGCACGCTATCCTGTTGAATCGAAAAATCTTCCCTGGGCAGGGAAAAATCCAACGCCCCAAAATCAACTTCACTTTCCCACTTCTCATCAAGATCATGAAAACGTACGTACCGGTTTATTAGCAGTTGTTCCTCTTCTGAATCAAAGGGATCCAGCAAGGCCTGGGAAAGCATGGCATCCGAGCGATACAGTTCGAGAATATTATCTCCTTTAAATAACCCACTCTCCGATCCGATGGATCCCAGGTTCAGACCTAACATGGAAGCGATGCCCGAAATATTCCCGAGCCCTCCCATATCGGATTGTTCCAGTACAAACGTGGTATCCGCATGGTAAACCGGCTTTTTGAGTAGGGAGGCAGCAATTCCCAACAGAATCCCAACGATCACAAAAGCACCCAGAACCCTCCACTTAACTAAAAAAACATTTATCCAGCCGAAAAGCCTTTCAATAAGCTCTTTGAAGGTGATTTTATCGTCAAGTATGTGTTTGTTTTGCTGATTCATCAATTTAGTAGTTGGGTGATTACCAGAGCAAGCGTAGCCAATCCGGTGGTGATCCCCACCAGGTCGCCCGGTCGGATAGGAATTTTGGGGCCTTTGGTAGGTACGATGATTTCTGATCCAGGTGCTACATTTGGATACACATTAAATAAAATAAAATTCTTAGTCCTGGCTACCTCCCCATTGGCATAAACTACATAAGTGCTCCTCTTTTTTGCACGGGAATCAAACCCTCCGGCCCTGTCAATATAATAGGACAATCCTCTGAAATTTTCGTGCCTCACGGTAGTAGGATAAATCACATCCCCCCTCAGCCGGACCGTCTGCAGTTGCCTGGGCACACTTAAAATATCTCCCTCCTCCAGGATCAAATCGTATTTGGATCCCGGATTGGCCAAAATGGCTTCCAAATCAATGGCTATCGCCTCCGTTTCTTTGATTTTTATAGGCGCTACTCCCTCTCTGGAATCGGAAATTTCACTCAGCAACGTTTCCCTTGCCTGAATAATACGGGCTTCTGTTTCCATTTGTGAGGAATCCTTATTCTCAAATAGGTATTCACTGATCCGTTCGATTAGTTGTTGCTGCGATTCGGTGGGTACTAACTCTTCCCGATTCATCCGCTCTAAAAGATTCAGCAGGCTCCGCTCTTTTCGGAGCGTCTCGGACTCTGTTTTATAAAATTCCGTTCTCCGTATAAGCCTGGCTCCTTCGGCATAGGCGAAAGCCGTTAAGCCACCCGCTCTGTTGATCAAGTCTGAAATTCTTTCTTCTGCATGCTTAATGGCAAAGGTGCCAGGAGAATTGACCTGGCCTTCTATACTGGCCATTCTGTCCAGACCAAAATTGGTTTTCCTTCTCACGGTAAGGTGATCAAAAGGCTCCAATTCGATTGGGTTCGCCGATAAACCAAGGTTCTCCTGAACCGAAACAGGTATGATTTGAGAAAACTCCCTTCCTCCCTGGTCGGTCGCTCTTCTGGCAAGTTCCACATTTTCTACTGATGCCGCCTCTTTCAGTCCCCCCGCCATTAAAATAAGGTCTTCGGGTGTCATTTCACCGGAATAGGGATAGGTGCCTGGATAAAGCACTTCGCCCGAAACTTTGACATATACCTCTTCAGCTAATTCGTAAATGGAAGGAATCCGGATCAAATCTTCTCTTTCTAGGGGGATATCCGGCATGCTGCCATTAAAAATTTCTTCCAGATTCACCTGCAACATCCGGGTACTCAAGTCCTCGTTGGTTCTCAAGATACTTATTCTGCTCTGGTAAGCTTCCCCCCGGAGCCCTTCGGCCTTTTGTACCAATTCGGTAAGGGTAAGCCCCTCCTGGTAGGCATAATTTCCCGGCCGGTAGACAGCGCCTCTTATTTGGATCCGATTGGTATAGCGGTCCAGCACTTCCCCCACCTGATAACGATCCCCGCCCTTTACCAAAAACATACGAAACTGATCCTGGTAGATGTCCGATACTGCTTTTTGGGTATCCGTGATGCGGGTTACATTCACCTTTTCTTTAAACGCATGGTCAGTAAAACCTCCTGCAAAGGAAAGAACATCTGCAAACGTCTCCCCTTCCTTCACCTCGAAAATTTTGGGCCTTTTCACCGCTCCCTCTACTATCACTCTCCCCAAATAGGGCGGAACCAAAATAATATCCTGATCTTGCAGCAGGTGGTTTATATTGGGGTCGCCCTTCGTCAAAAAGTCATAAATATCAATTTCTGCAATTTCTTCGTTGTTGCGGATTAACCGAACCCTCCTCATGCTACCGTTTTGATTGGGGCCTCCGGCTGCATATAGTGCGTTGAAAACGGTGCTAAATGCACTAAGCGTGAAGGTACCCGGCAACCTAACCTCACCTACCAAATTCACTTTTACGGTTCGGACATTTCCCAGGTTTAATTGTAAAAAGGTATTGGGATTGTTTCCCCTCAAACCCGTATAGTAAGTCGAGAGCCTGCTTTTAATTACTTGAGTGGCTTCTTCCAAAGAAAGTCCTGATACATTTATAGGACCAATATTTTCCAGTATGATCTGACCTTCGGGACTCACGGATGCCTCGTAATACTTCTCCGACTGCCCGTAAATATCGATATACACTTCATCCCCGGGTCCTAAAATATACGTTCGGGGCGTGGCCATATTCAAATTGGGTTCAAAGGTTAGCCTCCTGTTTTTATTATAAAAGAGGTCCATGCCAAAATAGGGCTGCTCTTCCACCTCATTTTCACCTTCCTCTCCTTGAGGGGGTATGATGCCACTCGTAATCTCGTTGAACCCCATCTGTATTCTGCTATCCCTTTTGCCAAATCCAGAATCTGACCTTGCTCCATCCTGCAAGCCAAAAACCATTCCCTCCAGCCTTTCTTTCAACTTATCAATTTCAGCCGCAGGAACTCCCCTTATCTGGGCCATTTGAAGCAATTCAGTCTCCGACAATCCTGCTTCCGAGGCCCTGCTCATCAATTCCTGCAATTGTTGATCCGATAAATCGTCTACATCCAGAGAAGAAATGTCTTGTAATGATTGGGCTTCCACCATAAACGAGAAAAGAAACGTCATTCCAATAAAAAATAACCGTTTCAGATTCAAATGCCTTAAAGAAATCATGCGACTGATTTTAATGTTTGTACACAGCTTCGCCAGGTCACCCACGGCCTTTTTCAGGTCGGGTTTTTAGGTTTGGATTTCAAAAAATCCGTAAAGCAACCGTAAAGATAAGTATTCCTTTCTTTTTGGAACCGATGTTTGGTGATTAAAGCTAATGTTTAAAAGTCTTGTTCCTTTTCTTTAAAAAGTTACTTTTTAAAGAACCCTACCTTGCCAAACCCTTGTGCATAAATTATGGAACAAAAAAAAACAGGCACTTGTAAAATGCCTGTTTTTTCCACAAAAATCCAATACTATTTATGGTACGATTACCTGATCGACTACGTGAATGACTCCGTTGGTTGCGTGAATATTTAACAGTTCAGGAACCAGGCCGGAAGAATTAATTTCCAAATCTGCAAGGTTGACCGTCAAATCCTCGCCCTCAAGTAAAGTAGGAAGTGTAGCCCCTTCTCTCAGATCTTGCGAAAATGCTCTGGCAGGCACCACATGGTAGGTCAGCACGGAGGTTAATGTTTCTAAAGGAATGTCTTCGTAACCATCCACACCCAAGTCTTCATAAAGTGCTTCAAAAGCGGCATCCGTAGGTGCAAAGACGGTAAGGTTATCGTCTAAACCACCACTCACTGCATCCACTAGTCCTGCTCTTGACAGCGCACCTACAAGTTGCGTAAATTCAGGAGTTTCAGCTTGCGTATATCCCACCGCAATCTCTGCAATCGATTCCGTAGGAGGGGTGATCACATAATCCAATACGTGAATGATCCCATTATCCGCTTCAATATCTGTGTCAACTATTTGTGCATTTCCGTTAATCCAAACGTTATCGTCGGGATCTATGCTTACAAAAAACGGAGGACCTCCAAAACTAGTAACGCTTCCCGCTTCTACAGCGGAGGCTGGCACTTCCCCTTCCACCACGTGGTAACTTAATATAGAAGTTAGATCAGGAGATTGTAGCAATTCCTCAGCTGTGAGACCGTTGTCGGTAAGAAAGGCGGTCATCGCTTCATCGGTAGGCGCAAAAACGGTAAAAGGTCCTTGTTCAAGCAGAGCCTCATCCAAATCTGCTGCTAACACTGCGGCAAGTAATATTGAAAAATTATCATCAGCCATCACAATATCAGCGATAGAATTGCTTTCTTCTTCTGGCATCAGAACTCCACTAATTACATGTATTACCCCATTAGAAGCTTCAAGATCTTCTGTAGTCACCGTGACATCTTCATTAATAGTGATGGTTCCACCACTCACAACTACATTGAGATTAGCTCCCTCAAGTAAGGTTGGCACTTCTCCCGTACTCACCTGATTTGCCAAAACTTGTCCACTAACCACATGGTAAAGTAAAATGTCACGGAGGTCTTCTACCGGAACATCACTCACATCGGTAATTCCGGCGTTGGTAAACGCTTGGTTGGTAGGGGCAAAAACGGTAAATGGACCGGCAGCACTTAATTCGTCTACCAGGTCCGCTCTCTGGATAGCTGCAACGAGCATTGAAAACTGCTCATTTCCTGCCGCAATATCAATGATACTTTCCTCTTCTGGGGGCATGGGTGCCGGATCATCATCCGAACAACCAAAAGAAAAAAGCAAGCTTGCCACTATCAGCAAACTCATTAATTTCCGGTTATTTCTTATTTGGAATTCCATAATAAATATTGGTATAGTTAAAATTTAAAAACACCCACTGAACCGACAGTCCATCAGATAGTTTTGGGTTAAAAGACAAACACCTTTATGTTGTATATTAAAAGCGTCTATTTGTCAACATTTTTAAATGTATATACAAATAGATTCCAGAATGGGGCGTTTTAAACTAAAAACAGTAATTCTTATCCTGAAACCATCTGTTTTGTATCAAAAGCTTATCTTTACATTTATGAACCGATTCACATTTGCGATCTATGCCGGGGTTATTTCATTGATTTTTAGTAGATGCTCGGAATCGAACGACCCTTGTACCCTTCCGGCTGCCTTTTCGGAAATCGAAATGGAGGTGGAGATAAACAGGATGGAGGAACCGTTTTTTGAAGGACTGACAGAGGAGAAGCTTATCTACCATCTGGAAAAATATCCGGAATTTGCTTCGGTCATGTTTGACAACATGGGATTTGAAAACCAGGAACAAATGAGGGAAGAATTACTGCTCATTCACCAGGATACGGGCATGCAGGAGCTGTACCGGGAAGTAAAAGCCCACTTTGAAAACCTTGACACGATCAAAAACGAGTTGGAAAATGCATTTCGGGGTATCAAGCACCACTACCCCGAATTCAAGATTCCTGAGGTATATACTTTTGTAACCGGCTTTGGTACCGATCTGATTGTGGAGGAAGAGATCATCGTGATCGGATTGGACTATTTTCTCCCGGAAGACCACCGGTTTCAGCCCGTTGATTTGCCACAGTACATCGCGAAAAGGTATAATGTGGACCATTTGGTTCCAACCATTGTCACGGCTATATCCGCTCAGTTTAACCACACGGATTTGAGTGACCGTACGCTTTTGGCTGAAATGATTTTCTACGGCAAATCCTATCATTTTACAAAATCAGTACTCCCGTGCACGCCTGATGAATATATTTTAGGCTACGAATCCAAAGAAATACTTGGTAGTTACGCCAATGAAGAAATGATTTGGGGGCATTTTATCGAAAACGAACTGCTTTTTGACACCAACCCTTTTGAAGTCAGGCGGTATACAGGAGAGGCCCCTTTTACGGATGAAATCAGCCCCGATGCTCCCGGAAGGATCGGAAGGTGGCTGGGCTGGAACATCGTGGACGACTACCGGATCAATAACGACTTAAGTCTACGGGAAGTCATGCAGCAAGACGATGCCCGGGAAATTTTCAACTTATCGGGATACAAACCGAGATAGATTGGGATCCTATTTGCGATTCTGAATTTCCAGAATTTCCAGAATATGGCCTACTGCTGCCTCCTTATTAAATTGAGTTTCGGCTAGGAGACGTGCATTTTTCCCCATCTGCTCCAATAGGGCTGGCTGGTATTCGAGCTTTTCCAGGGCTGGAAGTAAAAGGGTACTGTCCTCGTGATAAAGGCCCATTTCATGCTGCTGAATCAACTCTCTGATCCAGCCTTTAAAGTTCACAATAACAGGCATCCCCATAGCCAGGGCATCAAAAAATTTATTGGGACTGCTGACTTCCAAAACGGGAAGGGGCAAAAAGGAAATGTAGGCCAAATCAGCTTTTCTCATTTGAGCTTTCACTTCATTTTTATTTCCGAAGGGAATAAATTCGACTTGGGAAAGTGTACGATTTGCGACCTCTTTTTTCAGGAAAGGCAGGTACTTTCCTTTGCCCATGAGTTTGAACTGCCAATTTTTCCCACTTTTTTCGGCCGCTTCCGCCAGGTCCAGGTACTTATACAGTCCGTTGACTTCTCCGACTGCCCCAGCATATAGAAGAGTCAGCGGCTGCTTTTCTAAACGCCTATTCCGGTATTTGCCGGTTTCCCACTGAAAAAAATCCACATCTGCAAAGTTGGGGATTTGCAGGACCGGTTTGTCTGGAACACGCTGCTGTATATACCGTTGCATCCCGGGAGAAAGTGCCACGATTTTCCAGGCATTTTGGTAGATCAAATACTCCACGCGGTACAATACCTTTTTCAACAGCGGGTTCCGGATCCTTTTTATTTCCAGAGGCGCTTTTGGCCAAAGGTCCCGAACCTCGAAAACATAAGGTATCCCCCATTTTTTCTTCGCCCACCTACCGATCAGCCCGGTGGAAAGGGGAGTTGAGCTGATATAAAACACATCCGGCAACCTCAGGTTGGAAACCAGCTTTTTTGCTTCTTTAACAAACAAATAAAAAGACCGAATACGTTGCCAGGTACTAAAGGTATTGTCATAATACACCGGCAAAAGATGTACTCTTACCTTTCCATCCCACCGAGTATGGTACCTTGCCTGGTTGTGAGCGGAAACCACTTCCACCTCCACTCCGGCAGCAGCCATTCCCTGAGCCAAATGATACGATCGGATGGCACCCCCCTGTTCGGGTGTACAATAATACTGATGGATATAAAGAACTCTCATAGTTGGTTTTCCTTAATCCAGTCTGCTAATACACAAAGGTTGAACAACAATAAAAAATGGCTGGCAATATACCGCTCCGGTCGCTGAACCAGAAGGCTCCATTCCTCCGGTACAATTTCCGGATACTGAATGCCCAAATCAAGGACAGATGATAAAACCCTGTTTCTAAATCCCGCATGATCTAAAAGCCACTCCTTTATCGGTAGGCCGAAACCAAATTTTTTCCGGCGGGCAAAGCCGGTCAATCCTTCGCGTTTCAGCAGTGACTTTATCCAAAATTTTGGCGCGGCATTCCTTGTTTCCATTTCCCCCAAGCTGAGGCTCCAATCCACCACCTGCCAATCCAGAAAAGGCACCCTTCCCTCAATTCCATGTGCCATACAGGCATTGTCATGAATTTTTAATAAATCGTGAACCAAATAAACTGTTCGATCCCATTTCAGCGCATTTTTAAAGGGCTGCTCACCAGGGGTGTACCTGCTTTCGAGCGTATTGGCCAATGAATCGGGTAGGTCAGAAAGGGATGCAAAGTTCATAAACGTTCTTTGAGGGGATGGATGAATGCCTGACAGAAACCGTTGAAAGCTTTTTCCTACAAAAGGAATCCTATTGGAATTGGCAGCGACCCCGTTCCAAAATACCGGATGATGCAAGTATTTTTTATAGGCCAGATGACGGTTATACCCGCCAAACAACTCGTCAGCACCAGCCCCGCTTACCAGGATTTTCACGGAATCCTTCGCTTTTCTAGCCAACGCCCAGGTAAGGTAACTGGCGCTATCGCCTACCGGATGGTCCAGATCACGGATGTAGGCAGGCCAGGTCTCTAAAAACCAATCCGGAGAAATGATCACTTCCTGATGAAAGGACCTCTGTGAGGCTACCAGTTTTGAAGCAAAGTCTGCATCTTTGAATTTTTTTCGATAAGCGTCCTGAAAACCGATTGTAAATGTTGGCAAAACCCTACCTGTCTGCCGGTACCACAACTGATATAATAAGGTACTATCTGCTCCACCACTCAATATTAGTCCAATGGGCACATCCGCATGAATATGTTTCAGGACGGCATCCATCATGATTTCCTCAAAGCCATCTTCGGTCAATGCGGGCTTGGGAGCCGGATTTTCTAAGGGGATTTTCCGGATATCCAAGCACTCTCCCTTGAGATTCCAGGTTTTCAATTCTCCGGGAAGGAGTTCCTGAATTCCTCTTATAAAAGTAGCTCCGGGCAGTACGTGACGAAGGTAAAAATAGGGTGAAAATTGCTCTTGATGTAGCTTTTTTGGAACGAGGTCGGTCCGGAGCAGGCATCTAATTTCTGAGGAGCAGGCAAACCCCTCCTTTTGCTCCGTAAAATACAGGGATTTAACGCCCAGCGGGTCTCTTCCCAGGATTATCTGATTTTTCTTTTTGTGAACGAAAGCAAAAGCGTACATGCCTTGTAGCCGCTTCACGCCTTCTCTTCCTTTTTGAATTAACCATCTCAGGAGCACTTCCCCATCCGAAGTGCTTTCGAACAGCACCCCATCCACTAGCAGCTCGTTTTTTAGCTCCTGGTAATTGTACAAAAAGCCGTTCCAGGACAGGTAGGCTTCTTCCTCTTCATTAACCAAGGGCTGGTTAGCCTGATCCCGGAGATCCAGGGTCTTCAAGCGATTGGCAGCAAGGTATACCCCTTGGGCAACTTCCATCCAGGAAGAATGATCCGGCCCGCGGTGCATACAGGCCTCCATCATGGCCTGTATGTATTCCCCGCCCTTCCCGGTGGAATTCACCAATAGGTGTACGCCACACATGCTATTTTTTTATGGGTTTGGAAACTGCGCCTGACTGCAACTCCAGCGAATCCCCAAATTTCTCAAAATACCGGCAAAGGTGGGTAATGGAACATTCCGCACATTTGGGTTTTCTTGCCAGACAAATGTAGCGTCCATGGAGTATCAGCCAATGATGGGCTTTATGGACCACTTCTTTTGGCAGGTGGCGAATGAGGTGCTTTTCTACTTCCAATGGGGTTTTGGCACTTTGCGGGACCAACCCCAACCTTTTGGAAACTCGGAACACGTGGGTATCAACCGCCATGTTGGGTTGATTCCAAATGACACTGGTAATCACATTGGCCGTTTTTCTTCCCACTCCCGGAAGCTTAACCAGATCGGCAACCGTTTCCGGTACCTCTCCATCGAATTCCTCCACTAACATTTTCCCCAGTCCCAGCAAGTGCCGGGTTTTATTATTTGGGTAGGATACAGAGCGAATATAGGGAAATAGTTGATCAAAATCACTCGCGGCCAGGTGAGCCGGTGTGGGAAAGTCTCTGAAAAGAGCCGGAGTAACCATATTGATCCGCTTATCAGTACATTGAGCACTCAGCACCACTGCCAGCAACAACTGGTAAGGGGTCTCGTACTGGAGCTCTGTTTCTGCCACAGGCATGTTTTCGGTAAAATGATCCACAAAAGCCCGGTACCTGTCCTTTTTTAACATGTTCGCTATCTTTCAATTTCTTTTTCTGTCGACGGGTAATGATACAAACTGTCCGAAGAAAACGATAATACAAAAAAAATCCTACCGCTAAGCTATAGCGGTAGGAAAATTCATTTTTTTGGTTGGTGTTACACTTTTTCCAGTCCTCTGAACCGGGCCTTTTTCTTAATGGCATTAACAATTCTTTCGGAGGGTTCCGTTTGGAGCTGATCTAAATTTTGAACGGTTTCGAGCAAGTCCATGTACTCCTGCATTAAAAAGGGTTGGTGTCGCAGGGCTTGCACCATTTCTTCACGCTCCTCCTCCATCATTTCCTGATAGACATATCGTATCAGGTCACTTTGGGTAAAAGATTTGGTCATAGGCGATATTTATTTGTTTTAGTTTTTTCCTTAAATTAATAAGAGCATAACGCATTCTACCCAAGGCCGTGTTAATGCTTACACCCGTCTGTTCGGCAATCTCCTGAAAACTCAGGTCCATATAGTGTCGCATGATCAATACCTGCTTCTGACTTTCTGGAAGCTCGTCGATCAATTGCCTGACCAAGGCATAGGTCTCATCTTTAACTTTTAATTCCTCTACATTTTCTTCAGCAAAATGCAGGGTGTTAAACACGTTTGAACCATCCTCCATCACCACCGTAGGATGCCGCTTCATTTTCCTGAAATGATCGATTGCCAGGTTGTGGGCAATTCGCATCAACCAGGGTTGGAATTTCCCCTCTTCGTTATACCGATCAGAGTTGAGTGTCTGTACAACTTTTACAAACACGTCCTGTAACAGATCCTCAGCTACTCCCTGCTCTTTCACTATCATCAGAATGGTGGTGTACACTTTGGTTTTGTATTTGTCAACTAACCTTTCGAATGCCACTTCGCTTCCATTCCTATATTGTGAGATTAACTCACTGTCTTTAGGTCCTACCCTTTTACTCATAAAACTGATATTTAGATAACGTAGAGTTTTATCCCATATTGTGGTGTTTAAGGTCAATAAATAAGTATCGCGTCATCAAATGTATAGAATAGGATAAAACAACGCAATCAATTTTGTATTTTTTTATGATAAATAGTATCGTTAAACTGATTGTTCAGAACAATATACTTTTTGTTAAATTTTTAGCCAAATACAATATGGGAATTACGGCTCCTTTTCCGGACTAGATCAATAACAATACCAAAACCGAATAAGGCACTTACTGATTTTCGGCTACGGGTGCCTTGGCAAACCCTTTTGCTAACAGACTGTAAAGGGTACCCACCAGGCCCAATACGCCACTAATATACGCAGATGTTTCATTCAGGATGGTCGGGTCGTAAAAGCTAATCAATGCGACACTGATTAACACAAAGCTGAAAACAGCTGCCTGTATCATTTTGGCGTTACCTGATTTTCTTTCGTCTTGCTTAAACCGTGCTACGTCTTGCTCACTGGCAAAAATGCAAACGAAATTTCTAAAACTATTGGAAAACAGGACCAGACGGTCTCTGTCAGCATTCATCCGGATGATTCCCTTCTGAATCAAAGCTGTCATCGTTTCCTTATTAAAAAAATTAATGAACCCTTCGGTAGCGTAGTTGTACACCATCTTTCGTTCCTTCAAGCTTAATTCCGCCCAAATATTCATGAAATAGGCTTTGTTGTACCGTTGAATGGAAAGAATGCATTTCTCATAGCGCTCCTTTGAAAGGCATTCGTCCCAATCATCTGCGGACAATTCCTCGGTAATCAGATTGGCAATTACCTCTGCATGGGGACTGCTGGCGATTTCAGCCGCCAATTCCTGCGTTTTTTCGTCGTTAAATAACTTGCTTCCCATTTTTCGTTTGAATGCCTCCCGTTCTTCCTTCTCCAATAACTCCCAATCCACTCCTGAGTAAGGAAGGGTGATGGATCGATTTTCAAAATCCAGGGGAACGTATTGAAATAGGTATTCTGAGAAAATCTCAGTAATCAACAAGTGCTTCTGTTTGGGAGTGTCCTGAAGGATGATCTCCTGAAGCGGCTTACCGGAGGTAACCAATAAGTAGACGGGCTTAATGAAATCGTATTTTCCAAAGGCCAGCATGGCTTTGAGCAATCCCTCCACACCATCCAGGCAATGGATATTTTCAAAAACAACCGCCCGATGTGTACTTGCCAATTCCGGCATATTTGCCAAATCTGTTTCCGCATTTACCAACAACATTTCCGGGGCTGAAATACCAAATTGGCTACTGATCCAATGCCGGCTTTGGGCCGCATCTACTCCGATCACAAATGTCTTTCGCTGCTTTTTCGCCTTTGTGGGAAGGGAAGGCATGCCGTGGGTAAAATGGTAATCAATCAAGTAGATTTTATTTCCCAAACGCATGATCATATGAAAAAGCCAGATCAGCACCACTGCGAGCGTCAGTAAAATGAGAAGATTCCTTTTGATTATTTCTCCACCGTTTTTCACGGAAAAAAAATTTGCCAGGTCGAAATTGGGAGGCAAATTAAAAGCGGCAATCATTACTTCGTAAGGTGGTGCTACAAAATTCCGAATCAATTCATCCTCATGATTTGAAAACCTGCCAAAGTAAGTCCTTCTGAATTCTTCATGGATTTCAATCAGGCCTAAAAAGAACTCACTTAAATCATCGACATTTTCTTTTTCAACCAATTCTTTCCGTTCTAAATTATCCCAAATGAATTTCTCCTGATTAAAAATCTGCCGGTGAATAAAATAACCTGGCAAAAAGCCAATGATCATCAACCATAGTAAAAAATTCAGGGCAAAAACCCTCTTGTCTACTTGCACACCGGTAAGTTTGTTCCAGAAATCACTTAGCCTCTTGTGAATACGCTGTAGCCCGGCATGTTGGGTCCAGCTATCCGGTGAAAGAGAGGGCAAATGATTGACCTTGGACAAATACCAACACAGTACCTGAAGCAATCCCAACACCAGCAGAAAAAACAGGGTCAGAAAAGTGTAAATGGTATCAGCTTGCATCCATGACAAATGAATTAACCCATAAGCGGCCAAAAGCCATAATGAAACCGAAATAACGAGGAAAGCCGTACTGTTTTTTAATTGCCGGTCCTTTTCAGTGGTAGAGAGCAGTAGGAAATTACAGGTACCTGATTGAATGGCAAAAAGGGCTGACCAAAGATAGATTTTAAAAATGCCTAAAGGTAAAAACAGGTAGACAGCGACAAATAGTAACAGGTCCAAAAACAAAATGCCGTTTAACCAGAGAAACCGGTTTCGCTTAGCTGAAGAAGGGCTGTACCATTCAAAGGAAAAAGGTTTATAAGCCAGATAGATACTAGATTTGCTTGTCAACAACGTTAATAATGCCAGCAGCACCAAGACCATTAAATAGGGAACAAAAACGGTGGATGCCTCTAAAGAAGACAGGGAGTGCAGGGCATGCTGTAAGTTCTGATTCTCGAGGTACAGTACCCAGTTTTCTGAAACAAATTCCCCGGAGGATATTCTGCTTAACAATGCTTCATATTCATGGCCATTTACATAGATCGGAGTTTTCCAAACCTGCTTTTCATCCGCGTGCTGATTGTTTGCGATAAGGGTTTTGATCTCATCCCATTTTTCTTCCCCTATCCCCTCTTGAAGATAATTGATAGGAATATTTACCTTTTGGCTTTTCAGTAGGACCTTTCCATCGGGTTTGAACACAAAATAGCGTTGGTTCTTACTGATTTTAGGTGCCAGGGAATCCAACCGAAACGTCAATGCGTAACCGGATCCTGCTTCCCTTTTACTGATCACTCCTTCCAGATTTCCAGTAGATTTGGAAAAATGAGCACTGATAAAATGCTTGCTGGTATCCACTGGCAACTCCTTTACATAGTCCCGGTTGGCAATTGACACGAAGGGAAAATCCCCAAAATCAATCGGACCATCCATTGAATTGGTCCCCGGAATAAGCATGGTCAGAATATTTCCATCAGGGTCGAATTCTAAAAATTCGTTGACGTTTTTATCAGGGTTGAGGGAATTCCTTTCGGTGCTGGATTTTAGTTTCCCTAGCTTTAATTCATTGCTAAAACGATCCAGACTAAACGTCAGCCGATCAATCTGTCTGGAAAAAGCCGCTTTCAAGTCATGTACGTATTGATCTCCCGGAGAAGTACTTCGGTAATTCTGAACCAGGGAAAAGGAAAAAAAACCCAGAATTAGCATTACCAGAATTAAAGAAAGGCCTAAGCCTATTACTCGCTTTTTGGTGAGTATATCTCCATTTCCCAGATTAAATATGCTGATGATGGGAATGGACACGAAAATTAATATCAATAAAGTGAGGAAGGTACTGAGGAGTCGGAAGTCTATCCGAAGGGCTACCCGGTCGAATTGTGCTTTTTCCTTAATTCCCAATAAATAAAATCCCTTATTCCCAATCAATGCCGGAGACAAAAAGCCCTGGAAATCCGTTCCTGATAGCTGTAGGTCTAGCTTTCGTTCCCCCACCGAATGCAGCCCTCCCAGTGTATCGGCAGGAATGACCGGCAACCCCGCCATATCTCTGGGGTAAATGGCCGTACCTGTACTATCCAAAACAAAGAGGCGATCAAAAAACATACTTTGGATGTTATTTTCCATTAAGGTATGGATAGGTACCACATGATCTACCTCAAATGCCCGCTCAGCCCTGGGGGCCAAGCCAAGGGTAATCCCCAGGTTTTCACCAATCTTCCGAACCAGTTCGCCTTGATTTAATTCCGGTAGCTTACCTGACTTGGTCGTATCATCCAAAGAAAAACGGAACCCGTTGACCTCGATCAGATAAAGGGAATCCTTTTTTCTCAAAGAGATACTTTGTTGATCCAGGACGGATTGATCAAAGGAGGGACCAGCTTCAAAAGCTTTAATGGATTTAATGCCGAATTTCGGAGTCCGGTCGATCATTTCCACCATTCGGGTAGCTGCATTCTCAGCTTCTCCACCGGCCCAAGTGTAGAAATTTCGTTTAAAATAGCCTTCCAATTGTATGTGGTAATTGTAAAAAGCATCCACAAAATTTTGCCTGGCCAAAAAAATAGCCTTGATACCCTGGGATTCCAGTTGCTTTTGGTTGGTTTTGGAATGTTGGTAAAGGTAGGCACCAATCAATAACATCCCGCCAAATATTAAAATCCAGATACGTAAATCCTTGAATTTCATGGTCGTGAAACCCTGTTTTAGCTAAGAAATCAAGTTAAGGAAATCGAATAACAATAAAAAATTATATTTCGGATTCTAAAAAAAAGCGGGCAGGTCTGATCTTGGTTTATCAGGCCTACCTACTCAAAATATCAAAAAGGCTGTCCTAGACGCTGCATTTATTCCTGGCTAGCGTCCTCCTGTCCTTTGTTCATCCAGGAAGGAGCAGTCACAAACCAAAGAATCGTTCCAGCCAACATGAGCTGTTTACAGGTATCGGGTGTCATCTCAGCGGAAAACACCAACATTGCCGGGACAATATTCAGCCCCAAGCCTATAAAGGAAAGTAGTTTTATCAGAAGTTTTTTCATTTTCGTTGCATGATTTTACTGGCAATGACATATACCAAAACAGCCACGAACCATCCAGGCAGTCCAAGGAAGAAGATTTCCACCCCTACCATCAGGTTGAGTAGCAAACAAAAGGCCAGGGTGACCAGCCAGGTGATGGCCACTGCGCTGTTCAGACGTTTACCACTCACTTGGGCGTAGTTGGATGTAAGCCCCATTTTTTCCAGCAGGTACACGTCAATAAATATAACGGCCCCAACAGGCATCAGGATCAAACCGTAAAGGGCTACAAATTCCAGAAGCATCATCACCAAGGCCGGAAAACAGGCCGCAATAGTGGTAAATAACCCTACAAACAAGGTAACTTTCCAGGTTTTCCAACGAGGATTAATGGATTGAATGGCGAGACCCGCCCGGTATAGCGTGGGATTGGCAGTAGTCCAACCCGCTACCACCACACAGATGGCTCCCGCAACTCCCACCGCACTGTAGGCAATGGGTCCTGGAGCAAAGGTTAGGCTCCCCTCGGATTCGATCAAAAACAAGGAATACAATATCCCGGAAGCTATCCAGGCGATAAAATGCCCCAGAAACACGCCGGTTGCAGACGAGAAGCCATACTGCCATTTTTTGGCGTAGCGCAGCAAGGAAAGGTCCGCCATACCTATGTGCATAGCCATGTTACAAAACCAGGCAAAGAACAAAATGTGCCAGAATCCAAATTTACTTTGCCCTTCTAGCGGAACTCCGGTCCAGATGGTGCTCTCTGCGACTGACCAGAACGAACCCGCATCAGTCACTCCCAACCGGGGCAATACAGCCAGGGCAGCAGCAATGAATACCATGATCATCCAGGGAGCTGCTACCATGGCAAATTTGGACACCTGATCAAAGCCAAACATCGCAATAATGGTGGTGATGGTTCCCACAGCAAAAACCGTAAGCACCCATCCCAAATTGTTGGGATAGACATCGGTCAACTGAGGCATGGCCATATCGAACGGAATTCCCACGGCTGTCGCCGCTACAGCTATCATGGATCCGGCTAAAAAGCAAAACAATCCCGCATTTACCAGATTATAAATGAGGGTAAACCTTTTCCCGGCAATTTTTTCCAGTAGGTAATAAAGGGTGACCCTGGTTTTTACGGCTATTTTCGCTGTCAAAAACGCCCAGCTTAAGACGGCCAGGATATTTCCCAGAATCAACCCCGTAACCAAATCAATGGCACTGGCACCATGTGCCACAAATAAAGGACCGATTACAAATTCGGTACCCGCCGTATGCTCTCCGGCATAGGTCCCCAGAAAGCTCCTCCAACCCTTTAATTTATTGGCGGGTATGGCTTCCTGCTCGTATTCATTTACGGAATTCAGACGCGCTACCAGACTTTTATTTTTTTCCATAGAATTTGGTTACTGAGAGAGTCAAAAGCTTGTTTTGTTACCTTGTTTGGATGTTGATTAAAAATGACATTCGGCCTGTGATAAGTAATCCGGTATAAGACATATACATCTATAACTAAACCCATTAACTACATTGGAATTACTAGTTGATTTTTAAACTGAGCCCCGGTTTATAAATTTGAAAACATTTTTAACCGATTCTTTTTTATTCTTTTTGATCATATAGGCGGCCGTCTCGCCCATTAGCCTAAAATCGGTTGAAATGACGGTAATACCCAAAAGCTCCTTCAAAGGGGTGTCATTGTAGGAAATAATCCCAATATCGACTCCTAATTCAAAATCCTGTTCACGTACCTGTTTTACCAGGTTCACCAAATCGTTTTCCTCAATGACGATGAACGCATCCTTATGCCTCAATTCCATCTCGGCATATACGGTTTCCAGGATCTCAAAATCAAAATCAAAATCACGGCAAAACTTTTTAAAACCCTCCATGATTTCTCTGGGGTAGGGGTAAACGGTATCATTTGGATATACCAACATCAACTTTTCGTAATGCTGCAACTGAAATATTCCCTCACAGAGGGCATTGTAAATATCATTTTTAAAATCCTGGTAAATGGCCGAAACCTCGTCTCCTAGTTCCGGTATTTGATTGTCCATCACAATCAATTTATCCGCAGGAATCTTTCTCAGACACTTCATTACCTCGGTATCCAAATTGTAATGACCCTGGATTTCGTCTTTGAAATGGGGCATCAGTACGTAATAATCGTAGCCTCCCCGATTTTCATTAAGAATATTCATTAGCAATTTAGGGTCGCAATGGTAAATATTTAAATCTACCTGCGCGTCCGCACCCATGCTGTTAATGAAAGAATTGTAGGTTTTTAGCTTGTAGTTGCTGAGCTTATTGAGCAAAAACAAGATGCTCACTTTGGAAGTGGAAATGTTCTTAGCTACATAATAGCCCTTCCCTTTTACAGAAAGAATAATTTTTTTTTCTTTTAATTGATTGTAGGCCTTCTCTACCGTATCCCTGGAAAGGTAATGTTCTTCACTTATTTCGTTGATGGAAGGAATCTTATCCCCTACCTGCAACTGGCAACCTTCAATATCTTCAATAATGGAATTGACAATTTGCTGGTATTTAGGAATTCGCGAATTTTCATCCAGGCGGATGAGGGTCTTTACTTCAATCATGGGATTCAGGTTATTTTAAGCAGCTACAGTCCTACACTTCTCAAACGAAGTACATTTAAAATTAATTAAATATTCCTCAATAGTAACATTTCACCTTATTTAATTGAATTTGGCAATCCGTACAACTACTATTTCTATCAAGGGTGAATTTCGATGTTGACCGGACCTGCGAGACCGGAAGGCATGATGTCCCAGCCAGAAGCATCAAAAGGCCCGTAATCAATGTTCACAAAATTGATTTCATGGTAATTTCGCCAGGTAACTCCCTGCTGGTCCAGGTAACGGATGCGGTTAGCCATAAGATTGGCCACCTCTATTTCAATTTCATTCGTCCCATTTTGAAGGTAATCGCTTACATCCAGCTTAAAGGGTATGCCAAAAGCAAAGCCAACTTCCTGTCCATTGATCCACACCCGCGCGCTTTCCAATACCTTACCCAAATTCAATACGTGTTTTGCGCCTTGACTCAGGTTGAGGTCTAATTTTGTTTCGTATAAAGCCTGTCCCGAAAAATGCAGGACATTTTCATTTTCCAAACTGGTCCAGGGCTGAATTTCCTCTAATTGTTGCGCTTCCGGAAGCGTCGGACCACCCGATGTAAAGGTTAGCGTCCAGGGACCTTCTACCGGGATAAGGTCCGGCTCAGAATGGCTATACTTCCACTCGGAAATCCCTTCGGAATCTTGCTGCAGCAAATGAACGATCAGCGATTTCCCCGGGTCCAGATTTACCCTTACTTCAAATTTCCCATCTTCTCCACGGTTTTGTGCCAACCCTACTTTTCCTTGTTCAGGATCCATCAGTACCGCCTCATTCCCCCCGTACTTCAGCGGGATATAGCTGTCTACTGCTTCAGCGGAATGGTTCACCAGGTAATAGTACCGCTCCCCATTAAGATTTCGACGGATATACTGAAGCCCTTCATCCACCAGCGTTTCCCGTTCCAGGCCCGCCAATTCCATGGCCTGAAGCAGGTCTTCCGAAAGGATTACCTGTCCACTTCCTACTTTTGCCAGTTGTAAACCGGCAGTTGCTTCAAATGCCAACGACTCCCATAATGTATTCAATGCTTCTTCCCTGGAAGTGAAATCGTTAAACCCGGGAACTTCGGTGGGCACCTGCTGAAAAACTACTTTTGCCCCTTCTTCTGCCAGCGATAGGATCCATTCCAGGGTGGCTACCGGCATATACGTAAGCTTTGGAACCACCAAAACCTGAGCGCTGTAAGTTCCATTGGCGGAGGAAAGTTGGCCATCCGAAACCTGTAAATCCCCAACCAAGGCATCGGAGACAAAATCCAATCCGAATCCCTTTTCCATTAACATCTTGGAACCTTTATAAAATGGAGTGGGATGCAACCACTCATCAATCCCATGTACGGTCAACATCTTGGATAAGCCTTCCGGATCCGCCCACACATCATACACCGGCCAGTACATAAGCAGTTCGTTATCCGGCGTTCCGGATTGCAGCACCGACTGAACACGCTGTATATACTCATTAAAGCCTCTAAAATGGGGCCATAGGCTGTTATGTGTATTCAGATTCAAAGAAGCATAAAACAGCCATCCCGGAAAATCCACCTCTTCGGGAGAGTAGGTTACTCCATGGTAAAACATATGGTTAATTCCCGCCAGAAAGGCCTGCTCCAATTCCGGTTTTGCTTGTGAGAAAGCAGATTTAAAATGCTCTCCCAGCCAGGTAAAAGTTTCGGTGGAAATCAGGTTTTTTCCGGTCAAATGTGCTGCAGAGGAGGCAAATTTCAGCATGATGGGATCGGGATCCACGTTTCGGATGTCGGCACTATCTCTTCGAATACCGGGTATGGGAAAATGACTGGAACCGAAGGTTTCCCCCTCGGGTATGTCCACCCGGGCATACAGGTCCAGTAGGTTTCCCGGTGAACCGTGCGCCTGGTTTTTAGTTAGTTTGCCCTGCCTGTTGGCCCAGTCGGTCCATTGTCCGGTAAAATTCTCCAGAAGCATGTCATTGATCGTCTCCCGGTAATCGGACTTTAAGCGGGCACTGCGTTCGTCTGGTTCTTTTGCCAGCAATTCCGGTAAATGATTCCGCAGGTCGTAGCCTCGCTTTTCATGAAAGAACTGAAAAAAATTCTCCGTAAAATCCGCCCCATACACTTCAAAGCTGTCGTTATAAAATGCCCTTATCCCGGGAAAATCCTCCTTAAAAGCCTCTTCAAAATGCGAGAGGTAATTCTTGACGGACTCTTTGGAATAATGGTCCAGGGTAAAACCCTGTCCACCGGGTGCCGCCCTTTTGACCATCTGACCGGTTTGCGCCTTAAATACCGCCACCAACTCCCATGTTCCGGAAGCGTCCCAGGACAATTCTCCGGAATCATCAATTTGGCTGGTAAGGTTTACCGGAGTCTCGTTTTCCTTAAAGGCCATTACCGTGTGCAACCCGTATTCAAAGCGGGTGGCACGGGTGTTTTCAAGCAGGATGGGCCTGTCTAATCCCTCCTGGTCGGAAAAGGTATGCTGTTGGATCACCATTCGCTGGGCGGCCATTTCCGGTTGGACCATCGGTCCGCCAAAGGGCCAGCCAGTGCCTTGCGTCAGGTCAATGCCCATGTTCAGGCTATCGGCTGTAGCCACGGTGTGATGAAGCATTTCCATCCACTCCGGAGAAAGGTAGGTCAAAAAACGGTCTTCAAATCCTTTTGCTCCATAAATCGGGGCGATTTCCAGTCCTCCCAGACCTGCGGCTTCATAGGCTCGGAGCAGGTTTGTCAGGTTTTTCTCGTCCACAGCATTGCCCATCCACCACCATCGCGTCCAGGGTTTTGCGCTGCGGGTCACTTCCGGCCATTCGCCAGCCTTTACGATTGGCGTAAACGGCTCGTCTTGCTGGCAGCCAGCATATCCAAAGAGAAAAGCCAGTAAAAACAGGGAATATAGACTTAATTGTAACGTTTTATATCGTTTCATCATCGGTGGGAGGGATCGCTTTTATTTTATAGGCTGAAGACCTTTTGGAGCGGCTGAACTTTCGGAGACTGGTCTTCATTGGTTTCCATCAAATCGGCCATATAAGCCCACCACTTTTGCATAATGGTATTTTCCGGTAGGCTATCGGTGTTGGCCCCCTGTTCGTTTAGGTTTTGAAAAGCGAAAAGGGTATGACTGCCTGGATCAAGAAAAATATGGTATTCCTGTATCCCGGCTTCCCGCAGAAGAGAAGCCAATTCCGGCCAGATTTCCCGGTGTCTACGTTCGTATTCCGCTTCATTTCCCGGAATCAATTTCATGGTAAAAGCTACCTGCTTCATAGGCTGTTTGGATGTATTGGATGGATTAAAGGTAAAATTAACGCTTAAAATAAGCAAAACTTTCGGAAAAACTTGTGCACGCATTCCTCCCGGCTTCGATGATAGATTTTAATTTCGCCTTATATATCTTACCTTTGCCCCATATATTAAGCATATGAAAATCAACGAAAATACCGTCGTAGGGCTTACCTACGAATTAAAAGTAACCAATGAGGCTTCTGAGGATCCTCCCTTTAGCGTGGAGGTAAGAGATGAATCGGATCCGTTTTATTTTCTTTTTGGCAACAGTGGCCTGCCCGAAGCTTTTGAAAAAAAATTAAAAGAAAAAACCATCGGAGATTCCTTTCAATTTATACTGGAAGTAGCCGAAGCCTATGGAAAAGCCGATGATGAATTGATCGTTTCGGTTCCCAAAGCCCAGTTCAATACCGAAAGAGGATTTCAAGAAGAGATGCTCCAGGAAGGCAATTTCCTGCCGCTGGTAGACGAAGATGGCTATCCCATGCAGGCAAAAATTGTAAAAGATCTGGGGGAAGAGTTGCTGTTGGATTTTAATCACCCGCTAACCGGCATGAACTTGCATTTTGAAGGTGAAGTCTTTGAAGTACGGGAAGCGACGGACAAGGAACGGGATGAGGGATTTATGGCCTAGATTATTTAGGTAAATGGAGCTCGCGGACTTCCTCCCAGGTCAACTGAACCGTATCTCCCTTCGAAAGACCCCGCTCCGGAAAGGCCACCTGCCAGGCTTGTTCGGCACCATCAACCTTGATGGTCAATAAATCAAATTCCGGAAAGTACCGGTTCATAAGTACTTTACCAGTTAATTTCCCATCCCTTTTTTTTACCTGAATGTGTGTAGGGCGCAGGAATTGGTTTTCTTTTCCAGGCAAGGCATTCAGTGGCCCAAAAAAACCGGCCACGTACGCGGAGGGCGGATCCTGATGGATATCCTTGATTTTACCCTTGCTGACCAGCTTTCCTCCGCTGGAAAACACACAGAGCTTGTCCGTGAGTAATAAGGCATCCTGAATGTCATGAGTGACCATCAGCAAGGTAAGCTCCAATTCCTGAAAGATCAGGTTGAGTTCATCCAGCAAGTCTCTTTTCTGCATGCTATCCAGGGAATTGAACGGCTCGTCCAGCAACAGCACCTCCGGCTCCAGGCTCATGGCGCGTGCAATGGCTACTTTTTGTTGTTCTCCTCCTGACAATTGCCGGGGGTATGCCTGCCGTTTGCTCTCAAGGCCGAACAGCTTCAATAAATTTTCCAATCGCTCCCTGGCGTAATCTTTATCGTATTGTAATAGAGGACGTGAGATATTTTCAGCAACGGTGGAATGGGGGAAGAGCCCATTGTCCTGCCTGACCAATTGTAGGGCATCGTAGCCAGCTACCAGCTTTTCCTGAGAATTCAATATTTTTTCTCCGTTCAGATGCACTTTGCCCGTATCCTGAACTTCCAAGCCGGCGATAAGTCTCAGCAGGGTGCTTTTTCCACTACCACTGGAGCCAATCACTGCCCAGCGTTCCCCCTTCCCTATTTCAAGACTTACATCCTGTAAGGCATACACTTCTCCGGGGTAGGTTTTACCCAAGCCCTTGATGCTCAGAAAAGTCATTGGGAAAGTTGCTCTTTTACCTTTTTGGGAAGACCCGCATAGACCAGTTCGTACGAATGATCGACCAATTTCAAAATCAGGGAATCAGCGATGGACCCGTCAAAGGACACTGTATTCCAGTGTTTTTTATTCATATGATAGCCGGGTTTAATCCCCTCGTGTTGCTCCCGGAGTAGCACTGCTCTTTCCGGATCGCATTTCAGATTTACACTTTCAAACAACTCAATATCAATGATCGCAAAAATTTTACCTCCCACCTGAAAACAGAGGGCGTTCTCATCAAAAGGGGTGGATTCGGTAGTGCCTGTTTTCTTCAGACAATAACTTCTGAAAAAATCAATTTTCATTAATACATGATTCGTTTGAAAATCCAGAAAATAAGTGCCGCAAGAAATACCACAATAGATATTTTGTTGATGCCATGCATCATGCGCAGATTGAAATTGCTTTTCTTGTTGGGATCCGGCTTTTTAAAAACCCGGATGAAATAGTTTCCTACCTCGCCTACCTCAAAGAACTCCTTTAATTTATTGGACATGATATTATTGATTTTAGTTTTAATGATGAGAATCGTTGGTTTCCGGCTCTATCCACTGCCCATCTTGCCGGATGATTTCTATTAGCTCATCCACCGCCCTTTCAGAGGGTACCGAGCGCTTGACGACCTCTTTCCCCTTATACAAGGTGATCTTGCCTTTTCCAGAACCCACGTAGCCATAGTCTGCATCTGCCATCTCTCCGGGACCATTCACAATACAGCCCATTATTCCAATTTTGACACCTTTTAAATGGTCGGTCCTTTTCCGGATCATTGCCGTCGTTTCCTGCAGGTCAAACAAGGTGCGCCCACAGGAAGGGCAGGAAATGTACTCGGTCTTGGACATTCGCGTCCTGGCTGCCTGAAGAACACCAAAACTAACAGAGTTGTGTAATTTGATTTGGTTCAGCAAGACTTGCCGCTGATCTAAGTTCAATCGATCCAGCCCGATCATGATGCCATCACCCAGCCCGTCGATAAGCAAGCCTCCCACATCCGTGGCGGCAAAAAGCATCGTTTTTTCAGTGTCTTCGTCCGGGTAACTCACCTTGGGCACCACGGGTAATTGAATACCGGCCTGTATCAGCGATACAAAAGCCCGTCTCAACGCCTGCATTTGATGGATTTTATTCGTAGCCAAAACAATCACTACCGGCATCTCATCGGATAGCAAGGGTATTGCCTCCTCCACCTGCTCACAGGGTAGAAAGAGGAAATTAACTTCGGGGTGAAGCTCCTGACTGGATTTCAGCGTCTCAAGGGAGATGGCCGGGCAACTATTTTTCCTGTCCGCATGCGATTTCCAGGCAGCGTGATCAATAATTTCTTTTACTCCGTTGGGAAGCATGAAGGGGACAGGGGTAGTACCCGAATACAGGTAGTCGCAGCCCTGGTCGTTCATCTTCCACTTATCCGGTTCCGGCAGGTAAAAGTGACCGGTGCCTTTTAGCTCCTTGGGCTCCAATAGGTTCAACTTAGAAATATCGGTAATCACCCTGGGCACATTTCCGCTTCCAAAATTCCCCACCTCTACCGTTTTTCTTTTGGTATAGCTGAATGGATCCAGGGGATAGGAATCCAGCCGAGGAATGCCTGATTTTTCGGGACGCTGGGCGTACCGGTCGATGAGGGTTTTGACCACCGGGGATTCAAATTCCGGATCTTCGGTAAGGGAGACCCGAACCGTATCTCCAAGTCCATCTTCCAACAGGGCACCAATACCTACGGCTGATTTTACCCTTCCATCTTCACCATCTCCTGCTTCGGTGACTCCCAAATGAAGCGGGTAAGGCTTAAAACCTCCCTCATCCAGCTTCTGCACCAGCAGGCGGTACGCCTGGACCATTACCTGGGTATTGGAGGACTTCATGGAAATGACGATATCATGGTAATTTTCATCCTCACAAATCCGTAAAAACTCAAGGGCTGACTCCACCATACCCAGCGGTGTGTCGCCGTACCGGCTCATGATCCGATCCGAAAGGGAACCGTGATTGGTTCCGATACGCATGGCGGTACCATTCGCCTTGCAGATTTTTACTAAAGGCAAAAATCGCTCTCGAATCCTTTCCAATTCTGCCTGATAGGTGATGTCGGTATATTCGAGCGTTTCAAATTTCTTTTTGTCAGCGTAATTTCCTGGATTTACCCGTACTTTTTCTACGATTTGAGCGGCAACTTCGGCTGCATTTGGCGTAAAATGAATATCTGCGACCAAAGGGGTGGTATAACCCTGCTTCCTCAATCCTTCTTTAATCTTCCGTAAATTTTCAGCCTCTTTAATACTAGGTGCAGTAATTCTAACCAGTTGGCAGCCACTTTCGATCATTCGAATGGATTGCGCGATGGATCCTTTCGTATCCATGGTATCCACTGTGGTCATGGATTGAACTACAATGGGATTATCCCCTCCTATCATTAAATCACCCACTTTTACAGGGATGGTTTTCCTTCGGGAATAGTCAGTGAGGCTATTGCAATAGCTTGTCTTTTCTTCGATGGTTTTCAGTTCCATAATTATATATCACCTAATTGTGGCCGGATCACTATCTCTTCAACAACAGAACGGGGTGAAAGGTTATAGGCAGACCAAACTGCCTCCGCCACATCACTCGCTTTTATAAACCGATCCTCCGGTAAATCCACTCCTTCCCAACTCGCAGTGTACGTAGCCCCGGGCAAAACGGAAGTTACCCGAATTCCATGAGGCAGGAGCTCCTGACGCAGGCATTTGGTAAATCCCAGCATGGCCCATTTGGAGACCGCATAGCTTCCGCCATTGGCATAGGCGGTAAGGCCTGCAATGCTTCCGATGGAAAAAATATGGCCGCTTTTTCTATTAATAAACTCGTCCGTAAAGGCCCGGGTAAGATAGTAAGTGCTGAATAAATTCGTATGCATCGTTTTCTCGAAGTTCTCTTCCGGCTCCTCGTGAAGGCTCCCGGGAATAAAAATACCGGTATTATTCACTAAAACATCAGGAACCGTGGATTTTTTTACAAAGGCAGCAAATGCCTTGGCCTCTTCCTTTTGGGATAAATCGGCTTCCATCACCTTCACGGAGGCTTCCGGATAAAGGCCTTCGACCTGCTCCTTGAGGGCGTTCAGTTCGCCGCTGTTCCTGCTGCAGGTAAAAATGGTAAACCCTTCCATTGCAAATCGGTGGATAATGGCCTTCCCAATCCCCTTGGTACCTCCGGTGACCAATATACTTTTTGACATTAGTTTGTGTTTTAATTATTAGTATGACAACCAAATAATCGGTACAAAGTTACATTTTTTCCAGCGCTATGCCTAATTAGAATAAGGCGGAAACCTGCATGCGGCCGGTATGCACCAATCGCTCGAGTCCCTGAGAATTCCTTCCTTCATAAATCATGGTTAACTGGAGCCCTTCCCCAATCTTTTGAAGCCAATTAACGCTCCAAATGGTATTATTCCCCGGTGTAAGGGCTTGTAGCATTTCGTAACCGGTAGGGCTGTTTACCTTGCCGTTGTAGTCGATGAAAGTGTAGGCCAGCTGCGCATTAAGGGTGGTTTGAATGGCCTTGGCTACCCGGACATTAAAGGTAGCTTCATGAATCCTGGCGCTTTCTTCAAACGCTTCATTGGCCAGGTTTTCCTTACTTGTCATCCGGTATTTCAAAGATGCCCTGAAGGCCGGCGATGGCTGCAGGTTTATTTCCGGCCCCACGGTCTGCTGGTAAATGGTGAAATCGCGGTTATCCAGAAAATCCGAGGCCGAATTTCGAAACCCCCGGTTCCAGTACATCAGCAGATTCCATTGGGAATTTAACGAATACCGGGCATTTACCCGCCAATCATCCCGGGAAAAATCTTCAAATCCTCCGGTAAGCAACTGTTTTTGATGGGAATTGTAAAAGGATACATCCATGCCGTAAACAGCAGAGGCCCGATTAAAAAACAGGGAAGACCGAAACGTCTGACGTAGTGATAACAAAGAAGTGTCCTTTGCATTGGCAAGTAGCGGGCTGATGCGTTGGAATATATCCCTGGAAGTAATCTTCTTTTCCACATTCCAGTTGGTCTGATTGGAAAACCGGGAAAGCCATTTTTTAAGCCCTCCCTCTTCTTTCCATTCGGAAGGGAATTTCGCATTCAGCCGGTAATTAAACAAAGTGGTATAAGCCTGCACGTATTCATCCGTGGGCACGAATAGTTTGATGTAGTTTTTTTCTTCCGGATTGATGGCCAGGTAAAATTCGTTTAGTTGCTGCACCCCATCTTCATTATCATCCCGCCAGGTGTGGGTTCCTTCGCCGGTAGGCACGGGAAGAAATACAAACTCCCTTCTCAATTCCCTCCCATTTCCCAGGGCATAGGTAAATTCATTGTTCAGGTTTTGGTCAAAGAGGGAACTCCGGTAATCCAGTTTTCCCATGACAGTCGTTTCCTCCGCCTGCTCCCGGCTCAGAAACGATAACTCCCGATACGTGAATGAGCCTTTGAGCGTATGCAAACCAAAGGTTCCGCTCAACCCATAGGTATTCACAAACGCCCGGGTATCCGGAATCAGCTCACCATCGCTAACGGCTCTATCTTCCCGTAGGCTGGCGGTGGCATAGGCATGGAATTTCAAGCTGTCATTGGTATGCAGGGAAACCTGATGTTCTTTAAAGTTCATGGCCGTTCGGATTACTTGTTCCTTTTGAGGGTTGGAAACGACGTTTCGATCTACCTGGAACCGGTAGCCCGGCACCAAAAACCGGGATCGGTATTTCAACTCGCCTTCATAACGCAGCCAATCCGAGTTTAGGGTCTGAACATCACTGCTCAGACGAAAAAAGTCATTGGTTAAGAACCACCTGTTTTTGAAATGATGGTAAAATGCTGCTTTTTGCTGCACTCCTGCTAATACACCCCTCCGCTCCCGAAGATCAAGGCTGTAGGCGATCCGATTGTTCGCATCTTTTGCCAGCTCTACTTTTGCCTGAAAGAGCTTTTCGGCTGCATTTGTTTGGTTCTCCTCAGGCCGCAGCCCCCAGTCTCTATCAAACTCAATGTAGCGCAACCGATCGATAAAAGAAAAATGAGTGGAATTGTATTCCACGATCGTTTGTCCATTGAACCGATAACCCTTCAGCGAAGAAACCGATCTGCCTTCTGAAATCAACCCGGCTTTGAGGCCATATCCTGCATTATCATCCTTATCCAGTGGAGAAAAGAGGTTTTCATCTTGGTCTGACAGGGCTACTTCTGAAAACACTTTTTCGTATGCACCCAATCGAATTTCGGTTCCTGCCGTTACCATCTGTTTTTTATTCGGAGCAGGCAAAGGAGTACGGATCGAATAATTGCCCTGAGGGACCCCATCCACCGGGGGCACAAACTCATAAACGATCCCATTCGCCAGTTGCCTTTCCCTTCGATAATTTCCCTTTCCGACCCCAGTTTCAGAAAATCCAATGGCATAAAAAGCCTCGTCCGGGTCAGTACTGTAAGCATAGTAGCTGAGGGGATCGCCCTGCTCATTTACCTCGGTCACTTTTTTATACAAAATCCGGTTTGGGTCAAAGGGGATACTATCTATCCGTGGAACGGTGGCAGCCGAGAGATCATCGCCCACTGCTGCCAATAAATTTTTATCAGCATCAGAAAACTCCATAAACAGTGGCTGGTTGCGATCATCTTTTTCCCGGTAATAATTAAAATACACCAGTACATTTTCATTTTGTTGCTGATGACTGGCGGTCAAGATGGACCTGGAAAAGTTTCTTTCCGAATATTCAAAGTCCACCCGGACCCGGGAATATTGCGTGATCAATACATCCGGAGTAAACGTTATTTCCCCCTGATTGTAATCAATGGTGTAATCATTGTTGAACCCCCTTCTTAGCTGTTTACCGTCCAAAAACACCTTTTCAGAATTCGCCATAATGATAACAAACCGCTCATTACCAGGCCCTCTCACACGGTAGGGACCGGAGACACCTTCCAACACATCGAGTAGTACAGAGGCGAATTTACCTTTCGCTATCGCAGCCCCGATTTGCGTGGATGCCTTCCAATTGGATCCGAGACTATAATCGGAGCGAAACTGAAGTCCCTGCACATTTTTATAATAACGAAGAAATTCCGACTTCCGCTGCTGCAAAACGACATCGCCCCCGGCAAGGTTGAATTGCTCGTTGTACAGTTCGATCAACACGTTGTCGAAATCCTGAATCTGCTGGGTGTTTCCCTCCGGCTGAAAAGGAACATTCTGATCGGTAATACTGGCACGGATCTGTAAATTGTCTGTCAATTCCCCATCCATCTGAAGATTCAGGGCTGAATTGACAAAGACGTTTTGGGTGTTTCCAAAGGATATTCCCCGGGTAAGACTTCCCGATTGATTGAGCTTATTGGAGGAGAATACTTCCTCTTTAAAGTCCATAATCGGCTTTTTATCCGGAGGGCTGTCTTTGAAATAGGCCAGGGAATCGTAGTCCTCGGCCAGTGAGCGATTTCGATACGTTTTGTGAAAAGAAAAAGGCAGGGGATCGTAGCAAACCTGCAAGGAATCGGGCAGCGGAGTATTTCCGCTTTCTACCCTTATTTTCCCGGTCTGGATGAGGTAGTAATGGGGTACCGGATTTCCAGCTGGATCAGCCACACGGATGGTCCTGGGACGAACGCTCATGGAATCCAATAGGAACTCGGCGGAATTCGAGTTTGGTTTGATCCAGGTGCACGTTTCCTGGAGCGATTGGGCCATTGCGGCCACTCCAAAAAACACCATTAAAAAAGTTAAAAAAAACTTCACCAACCCCATAGCACTGACGATTACCGGCCACTAAAGTAATAAATTCCGATGGAATAATTGAGCTCTTATCCGATAAGGGGGAAAAGCAAGTAAAATACAGTCCCTGAGCCTTTTGAAGTTTTAAACCATATTTTTCCTCCGGCCGTCTCTACACCGCGTTTGGCAATGGCCAGGCCTAGACCGGATCCATCTGTTTTGGTGCTAAAATTCGGAAGAAACACCTTCTCTTTTAACTCATCGTCTATACCTTTTCCATTATCCTTGATTGCCAACTGAATCATCCCTTCTTCCTCGTAGGTAAGACAAACTTGTATCATTGGCTTTTGACCATCCGGTACAGCTTGAATCCCGTTGATAATTAAATTAGATATCACGCGTCCATAGAGCTTTTCGTCCCCCATTATTTTGGAAGAACTGCCTTCCGGAACGGCATCCTCAAATTCCAGTTGCAAATCCTCACGGGTACAAAACAAGGAAACGCATTCGCTAACGACGGCCCGAAAATCCAGCTCCTGATTTTGAGGAAGCGGCATCTTGGCAAAAGTAGAAAAAGAGCTGGCAATTTCACTCAATGTATCCACTTGATGGATGATGGATAATATCGGTTTTTCCAGAGCATCTTCCTGATCCAATTTATTTTCCGCTTTCAGGCGCAATAAGTGCTGCAAGGTCAATTTCATCGGAGTAAGGGGATTTTTTATTTCATGGGCCACCTGCTTAGCCATTTCCCGCCAGGCCGACTCCTTTTCATTGGAGGCCAATACTTTTTTACTCGCTTCCAGCTTAAACAACATGTTATTGTATTCGTTGACCAACAGTCCGATTTCGTCTTTCGAAGGCCACACCATGTATTCATTATTTTCCAGGTTGGTGTCTTTCAGTTTTTGCGTCAGCAATTTAAACGGATGCGTCAGGTGCCGCGACACGAAGTAGGAGATGATCAGGAAAACCAAAAACATCAGCACAAAAATCACCAAAATATTACTAAACACTTCTGTGATCATCACGTTTAATTCCTCTTCAGCTTCAAAGAAAGGGATGGCAATGATGGCTTGCAACTGTTGGTTTTCACCATTCTTCAATGCCAGGTAGACCGTCTTGAACTGCATGGTGCCCACCTTTTCGGTTTGTAGCAGCCTGTTTTCCTGATTTTCAATAATGGCCACATAGGCACCAGGATGCAGGTATCGGGTCAGAATTTTCTTATCAAAAATAGCAGGTTGGTTACTGCCCATAAGCAGACCATTTGGCATATACAGATTGATATCGGCATCCGTAGCATTTGCAAGAGAAAATAATTCATCGTTGATTTCATCCCGGTTCAGGCCGGAAAATTG
This sequence comes from Cyclobacterium salsum, assembly GCF_010119245.1. Lineage (GTDB taxonomy): Bacteria > Bacteroidota > Bacteroidia > Cytophagales > Cyclobacteriaceae > Cyclobacterium > Cyclobacterium salsum. The sequence goes on along the minus strand of NZ_WNKG01000005.1, from coordinate 66,117 downwards.
GTCGCCTCCCAGGTTCCGGTTTAAATTATCCCGAATAATCCCTGCTTTTTGAAAGTACTGCCGGTGTAAATCCTGGGTATACGAGTGGCTCAAAAACCCAACGGCAATAACGCTGATGATTAGCATGGGGAAGAAAAAAGCGAAATTCAGGTACAACTGTAGTTTGGTGGCATAGTTAAATCGCAAGGTATTAACTCCTGCCAAGGCAAGGAAAACGCAAATAGAAACCAAGGTCAATATCAGGTAACTGACGAAGAAAAAGGCCATGTCTCCCAAAATGTAATTCCCAGGGTATTGAGGAGAGGAGATGACGATGACTTTTTCATTGTATTCCACGCCATAGTGATGGTATTCGTTTTCAATTATACCCCCGGTGAACAGGTCGGGATCCACCAACATCTCATCCATCGCTGTACTTCGGTAGCTGTAAACCCCTGAACTGTAATCCAACGTTCCTTCATCAAAAATGGCAAAGTCAAAATTCGTTTCTATATAATTGGAGGCGTATTTATTGTCCATTAATAATTTAGGAAATGCCTTCCCCGACTCCAGCCGTTGTTGATTCAATTCAATGACAATGGTCCCCAGGAAATAATCCTCCCGGTGAATTTTGATAAATGCGACCAGTCGGTTTCCAGTGTTGGTTTCAGTGGTTTTTACGTAATAAAGGTTGTGAACCTGTGTCGCATAATCACTATTCATGTACGTGTTCTTGTACTCATCCAGACTTGGGCTTTCTGCACCATCCAGAATGGGTTGACCAGCTTGATTGTAGACCGATATTTTTTGATTATACTGGTCAAAATACCCGGATAGGTAGATTTTCTGTAGTTTCCTTTCAATGGGATCCTTGGAAAGCAAGGGATCGGAAATTCTGGTCTTTATAAACAAATCCTCCTCAATACGGTGCATGATTTCCTCTAACAAAAACTCCCCCATCACATCTCGATCGAGCATAATCGTGGTTGCGAATTTTTGTTTGGATCTAATTTGATCACTTCGAAAGTGTTGGTAAGATGCTGTACTCGAAATAATCGCCCCTATCAAACAGGCGAAAAAGAACGTCAGGAAGGTGTTAAATTCCAGCTTAAAGATTTTGTTATACAATCGAAAACTGACAATAGCGATTAACAAAATTAAATGTGCCAGAAAAGAAACCAACCAAATAAAATCCACAAAAAAGAGCGACACCACCAGTGGGAAAGCAAAAAGCATCAATACTTTTAAGGGAAAAAAAACGGGATCCGAACGTTTGTACAATACCATATTCAACCCGATGATGGAGAAAAGAAGGTAAGCGGCTCCTCCCAGGAAAACGACGAATAAGCTGATTGCCTTTAGGTAGTCAAATGTCGGAATGGAGGCAATATTCAGATTCCACTGTGCATTTTCAACAATGTTTACATAAAGAAAGAAAAACAGAAACATCAGGAAGGTAGAAAGCAGGTAGGCAGCCAGTAATTGGATACTATAGGCATACTTCTTTCTGAACTGAATAAAATTAAAGAGCAACCGTTTACTACCCAATATTGCTATTACCATACTCAAAACTACCAGGTAGCAAATCACATTAAGCAGCAAATCCCCCAAGCTGGGGTTAAGTTTGGACGAGGCATAAAGACTCGGGTCAAAAATGCCGGTTTGGAAAAAATCATTCGGAAAACTGAAAGCAAGCATCAATATGCGTATGCAACCTAAAATTAAAAAAGTATAAAAGGTAGCAATAACCTTTTGTCCTTTTGTCCAGAGCGTGTAAACAAAGTCACCGCCAATAATCAATACGAGTCCCAAAAGGGAAAAGAAAAAAACCAGCAAGGTGTGATTAGTAGCCTTGCCAGCTGTATCGAATCCAACCCTAAAAAAAACGGAGAACAAGTAATCCTCTTCGAAGTAAACCGCCTGATACCCCTCTTTAGGCTGGTTAGAAAGAATAAACCGGTCATTACCGAAGGTTTGCCGGTCAAATCCGTCAGGAAGGTATTCATTATCAATGGTCAATTTATTCACCAGCGGATAGACATGGAGTAGCCGGTATTCGGTACCATTTCGATTTAAGTGCCAGAGCTTTGCAAAGTAAACTCCCCGTTCATTCTCTATCAGCTGGTACTTTTTGGATAAATTCAGATTTTCGAACTGCGGCACCATTTCTATGTCTGACCAGTAATGAAGATCTCCTTCTTTTGTAAAAATATAATAGGGATAGTGATGAGAAAAAGTAAGGGAAGCAAAGGTTAACTCATCAGTTGACGGATTGGCCGTTACAAGTTGAATATAATCTTCATCAAAGTGCTGTATCACTTCGGCCATTCGCTCTTCCAGCTGGGAAGTATAAAAGGCCGTGTCCCGATCTTTTTCGCCCCCAAGAAAAAAATTCAAGGACAAGACGATCCCTAACATGAGAATAAAAACGACTAACAGTATCCTTCTTTTTTTTAGCATCGCGATTGGGGCAATCAGTAAAGCTAGGTGCAAACAAGCAAAATCTGTTCTACTTTATTCAAAAAATAACCCAATAGAGGAAAAAATCAATGCACTAGAGATTAGACCTAATCTGAAAATGGCTGGATTCGCTTTTTGCGTTAAAAGGTTAGCTTTTTCTTCCTTTTTGCCTTCCTATACCAAAAAAAGGCAATAACCGATAAAAGAAGGTATGGGGCAAGGAATAAATAAAGAATACCCAAATTCAACCCGGCTCCCACCGTAGTATCACCATTGCTAACATTATTTTCAATGGTGGCCCGACACATGGCACATTGCGCCACGACCTGCGGAAGGGTCAAAACCAACATCAGTACAGAGGCTATCAGATATTTCAAACCAGTTTTCATCATTTAAGTAACGGTATTTTTACTCACAAAGTTCTTACCCCAAAGGTAAAATATCAGTGCGAATAATAAGGACTGATCATCAAATAAACAACCACCCCACTGACGGTCACATAGAGCCAAATAGGAAAGGCATATTTTACCACGGCACGGTGCTTGTCATACTTTCCAGTATATCCGTAATAATAGGCCCACAAGATGGGAAACAACGCCACCGCAGCTAATATAATATGCGTAATCAAAAGGAAATAGTACAGCCCTCTGATCCACCCCTCACCGCCAAAAGAAGTACTCTCCGCGGAAGCATGGTAAAGCACATAGCTAACCAGAAACATCGCACCCAACACGAACGCAGCGGTCATGGATGCTTTATGCAAGCCCCTCTTTCCTTGTTTGATAAAATACACCCCTAGTAGCAAGGCAATGGTAGCCGCCGAATTGATAACGGCATTCAGATGAGGCAAAAAATAGACCCAATCTTGCCCTGTATCAATTTTGGAGGGCATGAATAGCAGTACGGCCACCAGTACGGGCACCAATACGGAAATAAAGGTAATCCAACGAAACATGGAACCATCACTTCGGTTCCCCTCAATTTTTGTCTCCATCGTGCAATAATATTTTAGTTTCCAATACCAGTAAATCCACACTCTCCCTTTCAGTCCCACTATAATATCCCCTGATCCTGCCCATCTCGTCCACCAAAACAAATTTATCACTGTGGATGAAGTCTTCCGGTTCGGATTCGCCGTCTATGGTGGGCAAAACAAACCCGCACCTGGCCAGGTCATAGATGTGTTCTTTATTACCCGTAAGGAAAAACCATTTGTCCTTTTCGGCCCGGTGCCGTTCTGCATATTCAGCTAGGACCTCGGGCGTATCGTAGGTGGGATCAATGCTGATCGAAAAAATCTGTACCTTGTCTTCCTTCCGAAACGCATCCTGAACCCGCTCCATCTCGGAGGACATTACCGGGCAAATACTCGGGCAACTGGTAAAAAAGAAATCCACGATGGTGACTTTTCCACGCATATCCTCCCACTGAACTTCCCGATTCAACTGGTCAGTCAAGGAAAAGTCAGGAATATAATGCTGCCCCGAATTGCCTTCATAGTCACATTGCTGATAGGGGTCTTCCACCCCCTGTTCATAAAGAATGGGAATGCTATATTCGTTAGAGGTAAAACCTCTCAAAAACAGAATAATCAACACCGGGATCATTAGCACACAGATCAAAACCATGATCTGAAGAAAGCGTAACATTTTCATACTATCTCATAACAAAAAAAATGGTTGAAGATTCCACTCCAACCATTCATTGATGTACAATTTTTGTCCCTTGACTACCAACGCATCAAAAAGATATCCGCTCCTTCTCTGAAAAGGGCTATAATAAGCCAAACAAGAAAAATTAATGGAACAATAATAGAATAAAATAATGGTTTCACTTCGTCACCAAGGTGCATGAATTCCATCATGATGTATTTAGCTTTGACAATCGTCAATACGATGAAAATGATGTACAAAAACATCCCTCTTTCCATTGTAAATGCAAGCAGGAATTCTACAGCGGTCACCACCAGTAAAATCAATGCTGTCATCCAGATTTTTTTAATTTTTGCCGAGTCTCTGGGAATTACTTCTAACCCGTTTTTATTTTCTTGTGCCATAATTCAACGATGCGATTATTGTTCTATATCAGGTAGAAAAAGGTAAATACAAACACCCAAACCAAATCAACGAAGTGCCAGTATAGACCAATTTTTTCAATCATTTCATAATGCCCTCTTTCCTCATAAACACCTACAGCTGCCTGATAGAAGGCAAGAAACAGGAGAAATACTCCAATGGTTACGTGGAAGCCATGAAACCCCGTGATGAAGAAAAACAATTGTGCAAAAGGGGCCGGGCCGTATTCATTTACCAAAAGATTGGCTCCGTAGACGGTTTCGCTGACGACATTACCCATCGAATTCACATACGTTAGCATGGATCCTTCATCAGTGCCATGGATAAAGTGGGACCATTCCCAGGCCTGGCAGCTAAGAAATGTAATGCCACCCAGTAGTGTCCAAAGCATCCACTTGACCACGTCTTTTTTATCATTGCGGTGACCGGCTTCTACCGCTAATACCATCGTCACTGAGCTTAATATCAAAATGAAAGTCATCAAGCCTACGAATACCAATGGAAAATGACCTCCATGAACGAATGGGATGGCATCAAAGATCATTTCCGGAATGGGCCAGTACTCATTAGAGCTCACAAAATCAGCCACTTCACCACCATAGGCAGGATAGCTCACCCGAATCGCCCCATAAGTAATCAAAAAGGCGGTAAACGTAAAAATATCGGACAACAGGAAAAACCACATCATCAGCTTGCCGTAGCTAGCTTTCAGTGGTTCGTTTCCTCCACCCCAGACGCCTCTTTTGGATTGGATTTCAATAGCAGTCGAAGACATAATCGATAAGTTAACTTAAATATTAATGATTTAATAGCAAAAACATGAACAAATACAACCAAAGGCCTCCCAGAAAATGCCAATAGGTAACACACATTTCCAACTGGGGCAGATTTTGGGAATGAATCTTATTTCTTAGCGACGAAATTAATACAATAATTAGAAAAATCACACCGCTGATGAGATGGAATGCATGTAATCCTGTAAAAACATACATAAAAGACCCTGCCGGATTACCTACAAAATAAACATCTTCTGCCACCAACGCCTCCCAGCTGTACCATTGCCCTATCAAAAAGGAAATTCCTAACAGCGTAGTAATAAGCAATCCTAATTTAAGCGTATTAAAATTATCCTTCTTTGCCGCCAGGTAGGACCAATGCATACTCAAGCTACTCAGCACAATGATCCCGGAGGTATACCAAAATACATTTGGTAAATCAAATTCCAACCAATTGCCTTCGGACTGACGGACAATATAGGCACTGGTCATGCCCGCAAAAACCATCACCACACTTACAATAAAAAGCCACAAGGCAAATTTTTTGGGGTGCATGGATAAGGGCTGCTCCGCCCCTTCTACAAATGCTAATCTCTCTTCCATTCCTACTAAATTTTATCCAATAAATAAGCTATTTGTACGATTGGCAGATACAGAAATGAACCGAACATTATCTTTAAAGCAGACTTCCGGGAACAATCCTTCATTAGCGAAAATGTCTGCGCCAGAAACAATACCCCGCAAACCGTCGCAACGATGCCCGAATTCAGACCTGTAAACCCAAAATAGGTGGGTAACAATCCCAAAGGCAATAAAAACAGGGTATAAATCATGATTTGAATGGCCGTATTCAGATCCTTCTGTCCTCCTGAGGGTAACAATTTGAACCCGGCTTTTTTATAGTCCTCATCACTCACCCAAGCGATCGCCCAGAAGTGCGGAAACTGCCACACAAACTGAATCCCAAATATGATAAGGGCTTCATAAGAAATCCCCCCTGTAGCGGCAGTCCAGCCCAATAGCGGAGGCATGGCACCGGGAATGGCTCCAACCAGTACCGCAATCGGCCCAACCCTTTTTAAAGGTGTGTACACAAACACATACAGAATCATGCTTAAAACACCTAGTCCGGTAGTAAGCCAATTGGTGAAAAAAGCCAGTAACAATATCCCTAACAAAGCGGCCACGATGGTAAACCAATACGCTTCTCTTACCGAAATCAAATGCAAGGGAAGCGGGCGGTTCTGAGTCCTTTTCATGAGCTTATCGTACTCTCTTTCCATTATCTCGTTAGCAGCACCCGAAGCCCCGCTGACCAGAAAACCTCCCGCAATCAATCCAAAAAATGTAATCCAGGAAAAGACCTGCCCGGAATGCCCCAAGATAAAACCGAAAACGGCAGAGAAAGTCACCAATGCCGAAAGCCTGACTTTCAGCAATTCCATATAGGCCCGGAAACGAACTCTCCAGGCCTCTAAAATCAATTTCTCAGATATATCAATTGTATTCATACCAAAACGTTCTCTTCGGAGTGATATTTTACTACTCCCAATTCCAACCAAATATAATATTGAAATCCAATAATCAGGGAACCAAGCAATAAATGAAGCGGCTGAACAAAAGCCGGAATGCCTAAATATGCCATAACAACCCCGGAAATAACCACCATAATCATCAGGCCTACCAGCCATTTAAACCGATTCATCACCCCCCCTTTCCACAATTCTGACAAGCTTATTCTATAAAACAAGTAAATATGTAACCCTATCAATACCAGAGAAAAGGATCGGTGAATATAGAAGGTTGTGCCCAATTCTGAAATCCACAAGCCCCTATTCTGGTATCCAAACTCAGCAGCAATTACATCTATGTGTTCCCGTACCTGCGTACCCAATACAATCTGCACAAACATAAGCAGCATCCCGATTCCCAGCCAAGCTCTAACCCATTTTCGTTCCCCAAAGGAAATAACCGGATTATCTCCTTTAGAAGCCGAAACCAACGTTCCGGAACGGAAATAAATATATAAAAGAAGACAGACTAGCAATAACGCTACGATCATGTGCAAGCTGATCATCCATTGCAACAGATTGGTAGAAACCACGATAGAGCCTAACCATCCCTGAAATACCACCGCAATCAATGCTAGTAGTGACAAAAGCGTAATCTTATAATCCAGTTTACGCAAGCGGATGGACTGAACGAATGTCAATATGATCAGAAGTCCTATAGCTACGCCAATCAACCTGTTCACATACTCTATCCATGTTTTAGTGGCGTTGAAAGGTTCGTGGGATAAAATGGACTCATCTTCTTCTATTTGTCGTGCCAGTGACGAAAATCCCAGACCACTCAATAAAGAAACAAAGCGTTCGTTTTTTTCTACCCTTTTCGCAAGGTAGATTTCCGAATAATCTTCTGGAAGTTGATCCACCGACGTCGGTGGAATCCAACTTCCGAAACATTTTGGCCAGTCGGGACATCCCATTCCCGCTCCGGTACTTCGGACAATGCCACCTACAAGGATAAGAAAGAACACCGCCACCGTGGTGATCAGGCTGATCTTACGGAAGCGGTATACCTCTTTAAGATTCTTTTGTTTCATTGGCTACCAGCACGTCACCCTCTTCCGCCATAATCTCTTTTTCTAACTGTACCAATTTATTTTCATGGGGTAAGTTTGATTCCGGAGTAGCGGACAAAGGCACTGTCTGCGGGATAAAATCTTCTTTTGCTCCAGGCTTACTGTAATCATACGGCCAACGGTAAACGGAAGGAATTTCGCCAGGCCAGTTTCCATGTGCCGGATGAAGCGGCGTGGTCCATTCCAGAGTGTTGGATTGCCATGGATTGAGAGAAGCTTTTCGTCCCTTGTACATGCTGTAGAAGAAATTGAAAATAAATATGAATTGGGCCACAAAGGTGATAATGGAGGCCACCGAAACAAACATGTTCAAATCAGTATACATGTCAGTAAAGGAGAAATTAGTCCAGCTGTAATACCTTCGCGGGAATCCTGCAATACCAATATAGTGCATGGGGAAGAAAACCATGTACACCCCGACGAAAGTTAACCAAAAGTGGACATGTCCTAATTTCTCATCCATCATTCTGCCAAACATCTTCGGAAACCAATGATAAACACCCGCCATCATCCCAAAGAATGAAGCAGCTCCCATTACCAGGTGAAAATGGGCCACGACAAAGTACGTATCGTGTAATTGGATGTCGATAGCCGAATTACCCAAGAAAATACCCGTCAATCCTCCCGATATAAAGAAGGACACCAATCCAATTGAAAAGAGCATCCCGGGGGTAAAGCGAAGGTTACCTCTCCACAAAGTGGTCAGGTAGTTAAATACTTTTACAGCGGAAGGAACGGCAATAATAAGCGTCAGGAACATAAAGATGGAGCCCAGAAACGGATTCATTCCAGAGACAAACATATGATGCGCCCATACCACAAAGGAAAGGATGGTAATCCCCAACATGGAGATAATCATGGCCTTGTACCCAAAAATTGGCTTTCTGGAATTAGTGGCTATCACCTCAGAAGTAATGCCCAAGGCTGGCAATAATACAATATACACTTCAGGATGTCCCAAAAACCAAAACAGGTGTTGGTACAATACTGCACTTCCGCCTGTATTGGGGAGTGCTTCTCCTCCAATGTAAATATCGGATAGGTAAAAGCTGGTACCGAAACTTCGGTCAAATACCAACAATAAGGCCGCAGAAAATAAAACCGGGAACGATAACAACCCAATTACTGCGGTCAGGAAGAATGCCCAGATAGTTAGGGGTAGCCGGGAAAAGGACATGCCTTTCGTCCTGAGGTTAATGACAGTCGTAATATAGTTGATCCCCCCCATCAACGATGAGGCAATGAAGAAGGTCATGGCAATTAACCACAAGGTCATACCCAGGCCAGAACCCGGAATAGCCTGTTCCAGCGCTGACAAAGGAGGATATACCACCCAACCACCGGCAGCAGGTCCTTTTTCAAGAAACAAAGACGCAAACATGATCACCCCTGAAATAAAGAAGAACCAGTACGACAGCATGTTCATGAACCCGGAGGCCATATCTCTGGCACCAATCTGCAGCGGAATCAGAAAGTTTGAGAACGTTCCACTTAACCCCGCCGTCAAAACAAAGAACACCATGATGGTACCATGCATGGTTACCAGTGCCAGGTAGAAATTGGGATCCAATTTACCAGCTGAATCAATCCAACCTCCCAAAATAGGCCTGAGGAACGACAAGTCCATTTCTGGAAAACCAAGCTGCAGTCTGAATAGCACTGATAACAACCCTCCAATAAATGCCCAAAACATCCCGGAAATCAGGTATTGTTTGGCAATCATCTTATGGTCAGTGGAAAATATATACTTCGTTATGAAGTTATCTTTGTGCTCATGGTCATGATGATCGTGATTCGAAACATCATGTGCTGAAACGTTTGCTACTGCCATGTTATATGTAATTTATCAATTAGTTTTATTCTTCGTTTATGTAGATGTCTGCCAATTCTTTTAATTCAGCAGGCAAGTCAGCAACCAATTCTGGATTCCGTTTAATAAATGGCTCTTGTTCGGCTACCCATTTCCGATACTCATCCGGCTCCACTACTTCGATCACCCGTCTCATGGAAAAGTGACCATTACCACAAACCTCCGTACAAGCGATTTCGAATTCAAATTCTTCGTCTCCCAATTCCTGCCTCATTTCAGCAGTGGTCTTATTAGGAACAAACCAAAAGCGCGTCGGCATACCGGGTACGGCATCCATCTTCAATCGCATATGGGGTGCGAAAACCGAATGCAATACATCTCTTGCCCTTATTTTGAACAAAACCGGCTCTCCTTTTGGTATCACAACTTTCTGAGCTGCGAAGTCATCAAATGAATTCTTGTCGGTAAAATCGATTCCCCTTGAGTTAGTGGCCGTTGTTAATCGGTAATCATAATCACCCAACTGGTTATCGGGACCAGGATATCGAATATCCCATGCAAATTGATACCCCATAAGTTCCACCACATGGGCATCCTCTGGTGCAGGGCTGGTAATATCAGACCATGCTTTCCATCCCGACACAACCAATACGGTCAATACGACGGCAGGAACCAATGTCCATATTACCTCCAATTTGTTATTATCGGGGTAATAGGCAGCTCTTTTATTCTCCTTGTACTGGTAATGATAACTGAACCAAAACAGCAATATGTGGGTAAGAATAAATATGAAACCAGTAACGGCCGTGGTAATCCAGAAAAGCCGATCGGTAACAATACCGTGTTCAGAGGCGATAGGCAATTGGTAATTATCAAATTCTTTGAATGAATACCAAAACATCAACCCACCTGCTCCGATAAGAAAAACCATGAATAATATGGCGTTGACTTTATTGCTGGTAGTGGCTATCTTTTTATCAGAGCCTTTGGCAACCGAAATCAGGGTCTGAATCCTGTAAACCATCCAGATCACCAGAATCAGGAGTAATACACCAATAGAAATGAGTAGTCCGTACATAATTTATAACTGTTTCGGAATGTAATTAAATGTGATGATGATAGCTTTCTTCCAACATCGGATGGTTTTTGGCAATCAGGTTATGTTTCGAGAGGTTGCTCAAGGCCACAAAAGCAAATGCAGATCCGTAAACGAGCAACATCCCCAATTCCATCAATCCAACTCCGCCATTGTGCCCGAGTGTTCCCGGCTGTACCATCAGAAAGAAATCGATCCAATGTCCCAAAATAATGAGCGTACAAACCAATTTTAGGAAGATATTGTGCCTTTTTGCATCTCTTGTCATAAGAACAAGAAAGGGTAAAACAAAGTTTAGCACAATATTTACAAATATGTACGGTCCATACACGTCACTAGAAAGCCTTTCGATAAAGTATACTGACTCCTCCGGAATATTAGCATAATAAATCAACAGGAACTGGGAAAACCAGATGTAGGTCCAGAAAATGGAAAACGCGAAAACAAATTTTCCCAAATCATGAATGTGGTTTTGATTAACCATCTCCAGGTAACCCTGGTCCTTAAGAAACACGGTCACCAGCGTAATGGCCGAGAGTCCGGCTACAAACCAGGAAGCAAATACATACCAGCCAAATAAGGTAGAAAACCAGTGCGTGTCAATGGACATTACCCAATCCCATGCGCTGATGGAAGAGGAGACGGCAAAGAAAACAAGGAAGATAGCTGACCATTTTCGTATCGTATACCAATAGGAGGTTCCTCCTTGTAAATCTTCTTCGTAAGACAGGGATTTCAACTTATTGAAAAAGAAAACCCAAAAACCAAAAAACAGCACCATTCGGACGATGTAGAAGATGGGAAAGGTCCCTTTCTCCATCGGCCAGTAGAAAAAGCTGCCTTTTCCATCAATAATTCGATCGTATTCTGCGCTGGTCTTGTCAAACACGTAGCTATGCGTCCAGTGGAAAAGGTCATGATTGGCAATGAAAAAGGTCACCAACATCAAAACAGCTGCTATAGGTAGCCAGTAACCAAAAGAAAGCATGATCCGTAACAAAGCAGTAGACCAGCCCGCCTGCGCGGCATATTGAATGGCGAAGAAGAAAACACCAATGATGGCTATTCCCGTGAAATACACATTATTGATCCAAAGATTAGCAAATAATCGCTGGGTCCAGTGGAAAGCATGCCCTCCTTCTTCTGCATGATCCCCACCCAGTGCGGCTGCAAGTATCCCAAGGACTAACAGTAGTACGCCAATGCCACCCAGAATGAAAATCACTTTTTTTACCGCATCGGTAAAATCAAATTTTTGATCCAAATTATAATTTTTTACCTGTGCCATTATTGCGTCTGAATTTCTTGTTTAACATAGTGTACAATTTTCCACCTTCTGTCAGCCGTAATCTGGGAACCGTGGGCACCCATTCTACCTTTACCATGGGTAATGACATGAAAAATATGGCCTTCAGTTAAGTCAATATAGGCGCCACCCTTCAAATTAGCAACACCACCAATTACCATTCCTACCTTGCCATCTCCTTCCCCTCCGGTGCCATGGCAGGAAGCACAATATTGGACATAGAGTTCCTCTCCTTCGTCAAGCACTTGATCGTCCAACTCGATGGGGTTCTCCACAAGAGCAGCCCCTTCCAAATCCGCTACCCTGAGCCGGTAGGGCAATATACCCTTTGGATCCCTGGGCACGGTATTGGGAACAGGCATACGCATGTTCATCTTGTGTTGATTGTTGGGGTTGCTATTGTAAAATTCTCCCTTACCATCTTCCCGGTTAGAAAGCCACATGCCTTCTTCTTCGTTCGGAATCTGGCTCAATGGCTCATAGGGTATCGAATGATACATCTGTGGGGCGTACTCAGTCCCGGGATAATCTCCTTCTGCAGCACAGGAAGCCATTCCAAGTGAAATCCCAACCACTGCCAGGCTATATATGGATGTTACTATTTTCATTTGATAGCGATTACTTAGTCAAAACTTTTACTATTCACTTCCGTGGCTCCGGATGTCTTCAATGCATCCTTGATTTTTTCCAAATCGACCGAAGCGTTCGTTGCGATATCTATGGCCATGACGTGTTTGTCATCGGTACTCCTCAAATCATAGATCCTTGGTTGCCCCCAGGGCTTCAGATTGCTACTGATCATAAATACACCAACCATTCCAAATGCTGCCAAAAGAACCGTTAATTCAAACGTCACGGGAATGAAGTCCGGAAAAGCAGCGTGGTCCTTACCTCCAATGATCATGGGCCAGTCAAATTTCATCATGTAAAACTGCATGGTCAGTGCCAATGTCGTTCCCAGTACGCCGAACAAAAAGGCCGCAATGGGTAGACTACTTCTTTTGTACCCTAATTCTTCATCCAACCCGTGAACCGGGTAGGGAGAGAACACTTCGTGGATTCGAATCCCGGTTGCACGCACCTCTTTAACGGCATTCAGCAGAATGTCTTCATCATCAAAGATCCCCAGGATAAAATGCTTGTCTCTTTCCATGATTAGTTAATTTTTTTTTCAGATGATGATTTCAAAACTGCCTTTACTTCCGCCATGTTGATCACCGGGAAAAATTTGGCAAACAATAGGAAGGCGGTAAAAAAGAAGCCAAATGTAAAGAGATAGACGCCTACATCGGTGATCGTAGGATAGAACATTACCCAGGAAGAGGGTAGAAAGTCCCGATGCAGGGAGGTCACGATAATCACGAACCGCTCAAACCACATCCCAATATTCACTACCAGTGAAAGGATAAACGTAGCAGCAATAGAGGTTCGGATTTTTTTGAACCAGAATAGTTGCGGAGAAATCACATTACAGGTCATCATGGACCAGTAAGCCCACCAATAAGGACCAAACATCCGGTTCACAAAAGCATACTGCTCAGCAGCTACTCCTGAATACCAAGCCATAAAAAACTCGGTAATGTAGGCAATCCCTACAATAGAGCCTGTGATGATAATTACGATATTCATCAATTCGATGTGCCCTATGGTAATGTAATCCTCTAGTTTGAACACCTTACGGGTAACGATCATTAGGGTGAGCACCATCGCAAAACCGGAGAAAATAGCACCAGCCACAAAATAGGGCGGAAAGATGGTGGTATGCCATCCCGGTATTACCGAAGTGGCAAAGTCAAAGGATACAATCGTGTGCACGGAAAGTACCAAAGGGGTGGCCAGACCGGCCAATATCAGGGAAACGCTCTCGTAGTGCATCCAGGTCTTCGCGGCGCCATCCCAGCCAAAGCTAAGTGCTCCATAGATGGTTTTACGCAAACCGATCGCCCGATCACGAATGGTAGCGAAATCAGGAATTAATCCGATATACCAAAAGACGAGGGAAACAGAAAAATAAGTGGATATCGCAAACACGTCCCATAGCAGCGGAGAATTAAAATTCACCCATAACGAGCCATACGTATTAGGTAAGGGTAAGGCCCATATTGCGCCAATCCAAGGTCTTCCCATGTGAATCAGGGGAAACAGTGCCGCACATATAACCGCGAAAATGGTCATGGCTTCGGCAGCACGGTTAATGGATGTTCTCCATTTTTGCCTGAACAACAATAGTACGGCCGAAATAAGGGTGCCGGCGTGACCAATTCCCACCCACCAAACAAAATTGGTGATATCCCAGGCCCAGCCTACGGTTTTGTTCAGGCCCCACATGCCAATGCCTTCCCAGAGCGTAGCTACCAGGGCCAAACTACCTATCAAAAGTGCACCTAAGGAGACCGCCAACCCAAGCAGCCACCCTACGGTGGGCTTTCCTTCTACGTGCCTGGCGATATCATTGGTAACGTCCTTGTATGTCTTACCGCCGGTGACCAGCGGATCGCGTACGGGTGAAGTAACCTGCATATTTTATCGATTTATTTTTTAAGCTTCGTTTTTGTCCTTATTTCTGATCTTGGTAAAATACCAAACATTGGGGCTAACATTAATTTCCTCCAGCACGTGATAGGCCCTTTCTTCATTGACCTCCTTGATCGCTTCCATTGAATTTTCCTCAATCTTAAGCATTTTGGATACCTTGGAATTGGAATCGTTCATGTCGCCAAATACGAGGGCTTCGGTGGGACAAGCCACGGCACAGGCTACGTTTATGTCTCCATCCTTTACTTCTCTCTTTTCACGCTTGGCAGTAAGTTTACCGGCCTGGATGCGTTGCACACACATGGAGCACTTTTCCATCACCCCTCTGGCTCTTACCGTTACATCCGGATTAAGGACCATTTTACCCAAATCATCGTTTTGGGCGGTATTCACACCCGCAAAATCTTTATTGTCGTGGTACTTAAACCAGTTGAACCTTCGAACTTTATAAGGACAGTTATTGGCACAATACCGGGTACCGATACAGCGATTATAGGTCATCTGGTTCAGCCCCTCGGAACTATGCGTAGTGGCTACCACCGGACACACCGTCTCACAAGGAGCGTTATTACAATGCTGACACATCATCGGCTGGAAAGTCACTTCCGGATTGTCGGCAGCCTCCTCTAACTCTTTATACGAATCGGCCGTTTCCGGTGAACTGTAGTACCGATCTATTCGGATCCAGGCCATTTCCCGGCGGTTCAGTACTTCTTCTTTGCCGACAACTGCCACGTTATTTTCCACCTGACAGGCCACCGTACAGGCGGCGCAGCCAATACAAGAATTCATGTCGATGGCCAGTCCCCAGTGGTGCATGCTGTATTTGTGCCCGGACCATAGGGATATTTTACTGGGTTTTACGAATTCTCCGTCTTTGTAAATTTCCGGATGGTACCTTCCGGCACTAGCATCCTCTTTGTACTCGCCCAGGGTCGCTTCCTGAATGACAAAATTCCTTCCCATGTACGTTTGATGGGTTTGGGTCTGCGCAATACGGTAGGACTCTCCGCTGAGACTAACGCTTACACCTTCCGTTACATCGTAACTAACGTAACCATTACTGCTGTTCAGCAGTGCGTAAGCATTTACGCCCAACCCATCGGCGACCCTACCGGCGGCTGTACGTCCGTACCCCAGTGCCAGACCAAAAGTGCCTTCCGCCTGTCCTGGCTGCACCAGAATGGGGACTGTAAAAGAAACGCCATTGGCCGAAACATTGGCCATTTGGGTGGCTCCTTCTTTCATTTGCAATCCGTTATCGCTGGCCCATTTTTGGGAAACGGTAAGGTAATTATCCCAGGTAGCTTTCGAAATCGGATCGGGCATTTCATGCAACCAGGGGTTGTTGGCAAACGTACCGGAACCAATACCTACTTTGGCATAAATTACCAACTCGGATCCTGAACCTTGTGCCTGATACCTCTTCCCGATCGCAGCAACCGCCGCTGAAATATCTCCTGCTGCAGAAACGGTTTCTTCTTCCCCTTCCATTCCTTCGGCTTCCGAAGCCTGATATACGCCGTCATGAAGGCAATTATCCCAAAAGGACTGAAAATCACTGCCCTCTCCAAGCCCTCCGTGCAGGGCCTGCCAATCTTCTCGGATAAAGTCGTAATAAGAATTCGAATTGCCAGCCCATTTTAAAAAGCTTTCCTGCGCCTGTCGTGTATTAAATAATGGAGTAATGGTAGGCTGCGCCAGGCTGTATAGACCCTTTTTGGGCCTGAAATCATTCCAGGATTCAAGGTAATGATGATCCGGTGCCAGGTATTGTACAAGCGAAGCAGTTTCGTTCTTCACCTCGGAGGTGGCAACGGATACCTTGGCTTTGGCAATCCCGTCTGCCAGTGCCTGTCCGCCACCAAAATCGTATACCGGGTTGCAATTATAAAAAATGACGGCCCCTACACTTCCACTATTCAATTCGCTGACCAATTGGTTCATGCGCTGATCGTCTCCCTTTCGGAAATAAACCGGATTTTGAAAATCTACCGTGGAGCCCGTATTTCCTAATAATTCGTTGATGGCATGGATGATTACCTGAACATTCGGGTCATTCGAACCGGATACCACCAGGCTGTTTCCTCTGTTGGCCCACAATTCATCCGCTGCCCTGGACAGGTGAAGTACATCCAGGTTAGCCCCGCCAGCGCTGCCAGCACCTGCCTTTCCGGCAATCATATTATAAAGCGACAACACCGCCAAACCACTCTGTGAAGGGGCAAGGGGCGTTCGGTAATCGGCGTTTGCACCTGTCAGAGACAGATTGGATTCAAACTGGAAATGCCGGGACATTTCCGGGCTTTCTTTGGAAATTTTCCTGCCTTTGCTATACTGCCGCGCAAATTCAATAGGGGAAATCCAGCTTCCCAGAAAATCTGCCCCAAAACTTGCAATTACCTTTGCCTTATCAAAATGATAAGATGGAAGCGTCCTGGAACCGTAATAGGTTTCACTCGCCCGTGTAATGCCATAATTGGAAATCGGATCGTAGGTAACCAATTCTACATCTCCATAGCGTTCTGCGAACTGCCGGATAGCCCGATCGGTACTTGGAGACAAAATGGTGTTGGAGACAATCTTAATGGACCCGGCAGAAGCAAGCTTGCTTCCCAACTCTGCATCCAATGCAGGCCATTCGGCAGGCTGTCCATTTATCTGGGGACCGGTCAGTCTCGCCTTGTCGTACAGGGAAAGCACCGAGGCTTCTACGATGGCGTTGGTGCCACCCTGAGTGATGGGAGAAAGGGAATTTCCGTCGATCTTAATCGGACGACCTTCTCGTGTCTTCACCACGATAGACGCATAATCACCACCGCTGGCGAAGGTAGATGCGTAATAATTAGGAACGGAAGGGTTGATATCTACGGGCTTGTTTACGTAGGGGATGGCCTTTCTCACCGGTGCTTCGCAAGCTGCCAGGGAGGCGGCCGCCACACTGAATCCCATCATTTTCAGAAAATCCCTTCGGGAGGATCCACCGTCCTCCGATTGATTTTTCTTTGAGGT
Source organism: Cyclobacterium salsum (assembly GCF_010119245.1). Taxonomy (GTDB): domain Bacteria; phylum Bacteroidota; class Bacteroidia; order Cytophagales; family Cyclobacteriaceae; genus Cyclobacterium; species Cyclobacterium salsum. The sequence goes on along the minus strand of NZ_WNKG01000005.1, from coordinate 48,424 downwards.
AAAACCCGGAAATTCCTGATCGGCGTGTTTTACAAACTCGGGATCGTTTGTCAACTGCTCTAAGCCTTTCCAATATGTCTTTTTATTTTCTTTCATTGTATATTAAAGAAAAGAATGTTCGTAAAGATTTAATAGTGACACTTTGCACATTCCAGACCTCCAATGTCCTTTACTTTCAAGGCATCTTTGGATTCAGAATGTAACTGCACGAGTTTATCGTAATATTCATTGCCCCGGGTGGTGATCTCCGTGTTACGGTGACAATCAATACACCAGCCCATGGTCAGTGAACTATGTTGGTATACCACTTCCATTTCTTCGATCGGTCCGTGGCAAGTCTGGCATTCCACACCTCCTACCGCTACGTGCTGGGAATGATTAAAATACGCCAGGTCTGGCAGGTTATGCACCCGAACCCATTCAATGGGCTGATCGTTGTCCACGGCGGCATATATTTTAGCAATTTCCGGAGAAATGCCCTCCTGGCCGCCAACATTTTGTATGTGCATGTGGCAATTCATACAAATATTAGCGGAAGGAATATTAGCTGATTTTCCGATCTCGACGCCCGTATGGCAATACTGACAAGGGATTTCGTACTCCCCGGCGTGAAGCTCATGCGAATAAGCGATCGGTTGCGAAGGCGCATATCCTTCCTGAACACCAATGGTGTATAAGCCATCAACGGCCGTCTTGACTACAAAGGCCAACACAATGGTGGTTACAATCACTATAAAGCCATCACTTTTCAAAATGGACAGGTAGTCGGTCTTCTGGTTGATAAATTCTTTATCATCCGCATCCAGCTTATCGCTGTTGTTCATGTACTTGGTGAGGACCGATACGATCAAACCCAATACCACCAGCACCAAAATCAAAACAATTACCAGCACTACCAGAATAATGGTCAGGTATTCGCTGGGAATGCCTCCCCCGGATCCTCCTCCTGATTCCCCACCAGCACCAGCATCAGCCGCAGCCGCTTCAGGTTCTGCCTTGTCGCCGTATTCAATGTAGGCCAGTAGGTTCATCAGTTCACCATCGCCTAAAAAGTCCATCGGCGGCATGACGGTGTTGTTGTATTCTGCAAACAACTCCACGGCAATGGGATCCCCGCTTTGAATTAAGACCTGAGAATTGAGAATGAACTGCTTAGTCCATTCCAGCTCCCTACGCTCGGTAACGCCTCGCAAGGCAGGTCCAATTAATTTCTGGTCCAGCCGGTGACAAGTTTTGCAGTTGGCGTTGAAAATAGACTGACCCGCGGAGATAGCATCTTCGCTATCCGGTACTTCAGGGTCCACCGCATACGCCTGAAACCCCAAAACGAGGAAAAACAGGACCATCAGGTGGATAACGCGAAAGGAAACCCCTAATAATGAGCGTTTGATCGACATAGTTATATATACTTTTTCAGATTATCTCAGTGCAATTCAAATTCCCCACAAATGTACTACCCAAGTTCTATTTTTCAAACTTGGAGAAGAGGTGGGTATCTGATTGGTTAAAAATTGTAAAATGATTGTAACCTTTTGTATTCCAAAGTATTATAAAACAAGTGTTTGTGTTTTAATTAATTTAGAACCGTTATAAATAACTCCATTTCCATACAATTTTCGAAATAAAATTACCCGGTCGGGTGGTGATAAAGGATGGGTTCGAAATTTTAGTTAAAAATCCAGGCCAGGCTTGAAAATAATATTTTTTACCCGGTTGATTTGAATGGGCAGCTTTTAATTCCTAAATTTGCGCTTCAATTAATCAAAAGGTCGAGTGGCCGAGTGGCTAGGCAGAGGTCTGCAAAACCTTGTACAGCGGTTCGAATCCGCTCTCGACCTCCAAAAAGCATCCCATGGGGTGCTTTTTTTTGTTTCCCGCTTCGGTAACTTCCAGTGGGAATCAGGGTAGCTAAATGACCATCATTCAGAAATGTTGCCGTGGTAAACAAAAGCATGAACCACAGATTTATCAGCTAACCACAAATTAACTCCAAAAAATAAATGGATGCTTATCGATGTCTGTCTGTGGTGAAATAAAACCCTCAAGAACATAAAAAAAGCGCCAACCTAACCGGAAAGCGCTTTTTCAATTTTATAAACAATCTTATTTTTTTGTCTGATCCATTTTTTCCTTCAAAGCAGACAATGCGTCCAAATCTCCCAAGGTGGATTTTTCTCCTCCAGCACCACTGTCGGTCCCGCCGGTAGCTTTCTTCTTTGCTCCCGTAGTCGGTTTCTTAGCACTGGCTTTAGGCATGGCCTCTTCTTTAAAGGTAGCCGTATGCGAAAGCACAATACGCTTGTCATCTTTAGAGAATTCCGTTACCCGGAAGTCCAGGCTTTCGCCAGCTTCCGCCTGCGTTCCGTCTTCCTTCTCCAGGTTTTTGGCTGTCGCAAATCCTTCCAGTCCATAAGGAAGCTCCAACACGGCTCCTTTGTCATTCTTGGAGATGATAGAGCATTTGTGGGAAGAACCGATTGGGAACACGCTCTCGAAGGTATCCCAAGGATTCTCTTCAAGTTGCTTATGACCCAGTGCCAGTCTTCTGCTGTCCAGATCCAACTCCAGTACGATTACGTCTAGCTCGTCTCCAACTTTCACAAACTCGGAAGGGTGCTTGATTTTTTTGGTCCAGGACAGGTCGGAAACGTGTACCAGGCCGTCGATTCCCTCTTCCAGTTCGAGGAACAATCCAAAATTGGTCAGGTTACGGACGATCCCTTTGTGTTTGGTACCGATGGCATATTTCTCACCCATCTCTGCTTTGGTCCATGGATCCTCGGTAAGCTGCTTAATGCCCAAGGACATTTTTCGCTCGTCCTTATCCATGGTCAATACAACCGCATCGATTTCGTCTCCTACTTTTACAAAGTCGGCTGGATTTCTCAGGTGTTGTGACCAGGACATTTCCGAAACGTGAATAAGCCCCTCTACGCCAGGTGCCAGTTCCAGGAAGGCACCATAATCGGCCACATTAACAATTTTGCCCTTGACCTTGGAACCAACTTCCAGACTGGCTGAAAGGGAATCCCATGGATGTGGGGTCAGTTGCTTCATGCCCAGGGATATTCGCTTTTTATCATCATCGAAGTCCAGTACCACGATCTGTACTTTGTCGTCCAGATTAAGCACTTCTTCGGGATGGTTGATTCGGCCCCAGGAAATATCGGTGATGTGCAATAATCCGTCGACACCTCCCAAATCGATGAATACACCGAAATTGGTCATGTTTTTGATTACCCCTTCGAGTACCTGGCCTTTTTCCAGGTTGTTCAGGATCTCGGCTTTTTGCTTCTCCAGATCTTTTTCTATCAACACTTTGTGAGAAACCACCACGTTGTCGTTGGCATGGTTTATTTTCACCACTTTCACTTCCATCTTTTTGCCCACGTAGATATCAAAATCCCGGATAGGCTTCACGTCAATTTGGGATCCCGGCAGGAAAGCCTCTACTCCGTAAATATCCACGATTAATCCGCCTTTGGTTCTACGCTTTACCAGCCCTTCGATCACATTGTCTTCTTCCAACGCTTCCTCGATGGTCTGCCAGGCTTTCACCATTTTCGCTTTCTTGCGGGAAAGGACCAGTTGTCCCAATGAATTTTCCTGCTCCTCAATAAACAATTCTACCTCGTCTCCGATTTTAAGGTCTTCAAGGTCACGGAATTCGTTTAAAGGCACCAGCCCGTCTGATTTGAAACCAATATTGATGATCACGTCCTTGTCGTTAATGCCGACTACGGTGCCGGTAATAACTTCCTTTTCGGTGATCTCAGTAAGGGTCTTGTCGTACAGCTTTTCCATCTCGGCCCTTTCAGCCTTGGTATAGCCTTCTCCAAATCCCTTGGTTTCGAATTTTTCCCAGTTAAAATCTTCTTGATTTGACATATAATATAGTACAACCCTGATTTTCAACAGCCTTAGGGTCATCTGGCTGAGGTTTTATTTCGGATTTCCCTCCTTGGAGTGAACCGTTCACCCGAACGGACTGCAAATTTACGAATATTTTTGCCAATCGAAATGGGTAACCCACAAAAAATCAAGTTCTTTCCATTCCGGCATCCTAACTATCCCACCGGCTTGACCTCCAGAAAAGGCAACCACTCCGCTGCATGCCGTTCGGCATATTCGGCCAGAAAATGAGACAGCGTCGGACGAAAAGGCATGCTACGCAGCTGCATGCCTGCCTGCTCGGGTGTTTTATCACCTTTCAGCGTGTTACAGCGATGGCAGGCCGTGACCAGGTTCTTCCAACTGCTCTTTCCTCCTTTAGAGCGAGGTATTACGTGATCCAGCGTCAGGCTTTTTTCGCCTCCACAATACTGGCAGGAATGCTGATCCCGTTTAAACAGGTTGTTCCGGTTGAGCATCACTCCTTTATAAGGAATGTTTTTATACTCGTAAAGGCGGATTACGGCGGGGTAGGGAAACACCCGGTCTACGGTTCGGATTTCCAGGTATTCAAAATGGACCAAAGGAGTCGCTTTTTCAAGAAAAGTCAGTACAAACGCCTTTTGAGCGTTGACAATGCCGATGGGTGTATGATCCAAATTCAGCACCAGTACCTTTTTTTCCATCCGCTCCTTCATTATTTTAAAAGATTTTTAACATGAAGAACCTGAGCATTGTGGGATTTGTTTTTCGATGCCGACCAATTTTCCGGGTCAAATTCCAGGATTCGGACCTTTCCCTCCACCAGGAGTAGCTGCCTTTCTCCCATATACAGGCCGACCCCGGAGGGGATTCCGTGTTCATTGCCGAAAATCAACATATCCGCTGCCTGCATTCCCGCTAAACCCACCTCCTCTCCTGCCGTAAGCAACGCAGAAAGATAATTCGGAACCCGGTAGCCCCCGATTTTGAAAACCAGCTGTAGCCAACTCCCTCCGAACAGGCCAAAAATACTTCTCCCACCCGACAGGTAGGGGGCATCGAGGAAGCCGATTGCAATGGTTACGAGCTGTTGTCGGGTTACTTTTTCAGAAAATGGTCGGCTTTCTCCTTCGAATGAAAAGGATGCTGCCCAATCGAAAAGCTCGTTTTGATCCGCATGTAGTTGGCTTCCGGGAAGCAAATAAACGGGGGTTTTGTCCCAGATAAGTTTGCCAATGGTACCGGTGGTAACGTGGAATGTTGCCTGGCCGAAAAATAGAAACTCCCTTTCTTCCAATTGCTGGTGTTGGGAGGATAGTATCCATCCGGTTCCGGCCTGGTTTTCGCCTTCGGCAAAGAGCCAATCGCCGTCTTTCGTACGGCGGGAGATCTGGTACAGTTCCCCAAAAAGCAACTGTGAACTCATCCCGGAGCCAGGCACCGGTTCCCGGTACATGGGTAGGAGCGTTACCCGGCAAATCCCATAGGCACGCTCAGAAAGCCATTCGTTGGAGGTCCCGTTTTGCATCTTTTTCTTTTATAGATTGCCTTTTATCATGGATTTTTTTGCCTTTTGCCAGTGCTATTTCCATTTTGGCAAGGCCCCTGTCGTTGATAAATATACGAACCGGAACGATGGAAAGACCCTTTTCCGAAAACTTATTTTGAAGTTTTCGGAGCTCTTGTTTCTGTAGCAATAGTTTGCGTTCCCTTACCGGGTCGTGGTTATAATGAGTGGCCAGGGTGTAAGGGGCGATGTGCATTTGCTTGATAAACAATTCTTCCCCTTTGAAATAGCAGTATGCCTCCGTGAGAGAAACCCTTCCTTCCCGAATGGATTTAATTTCGGAGCCCCGTAAAACCAAGCCTGCCTTGAATTTATCTAAAAATTCAAATTCAAAACTTGCCTTTTTGTTTTTAATATTGATAATCTTATCAAAAGTATTTTTTTTAGCCATGGTATCCAATTTTCATTTTTGCCAACGGACTGATGTCCAGGTCGCAAAATATTCCCGCCCGATACTTGTAGTGTGCTGCCATTGCCACCATCGCGGCATTATCGGTGCAATATTCGAGTTTGGGAAGGTAAATTTGCCAGTCGTTTTCGCGGGCTGCTTCTTTTAACGCATTCCGCAGTCCGGAGTTTGCTGACACCCCTCCTGCAATGGCCACCTCCCGGATTTGTTGTTCACGGCTCGCCTTCACTAGCTTTTGCATCAGCATTTTCACAAGGGTATATTGCACCGAGGCACAAATATCTTCCAGATGAGTCGCAATAAAGTCCGGCTCTTTTTTGATATTTTCTTTCAGGAAATACAAAACGGCCGTCTTGATTCCACTAAAAGAAAAAGCCAATCCCTTCATATCGGAAATGGGGAAAGAATAAGCCGTTGGATTGCCTTCGCCGGCCAGCCTGTCCAGGTGGGGCCCTCCCGGATAGGGCAGCCCCAGGATTTTGGCAATCTTGTCAAAAGCTTCACCCACTGCATCGTCCGAGGTTTCACCAAGTACCTCCATGTCCAGGTGACCCTTTACCAGGACCAATTGGGTATGCCCCCCACTAACGGTCAGACATATAAACGGGAAATTCGGCGAGGGTTTTTCAATAAAATGTGCCAGCACATGCGCTTCCATATGATTGACTTCGATCAAAGGAATATTCAGCGCATAGGCGAATGCCTTTGCAAAAGACCCGCCTACCAACAGGGCTCCCATTAACCCGGGACCCCGGGTAAAAGCCACTGCGGTCAGGTCTTTTTTGGAAATCCCGGAGGACCGGAGGGCTTCCGCTACCACTGGAATCAGGTGTTGCTGATGGGCTCTTGAAGCCAGCTCGGGCACCACCCCACCATATTTCTCGTGGACAGATTGCGTCGCGACAATATTATTAAGTATTTTGCCATCAGAAATCACCGCTGCCGACGTTTCATCACAAGAGGATTCGATAGCCAATATAGTACAACTCATTTAGCGTCTGTTGGAAAATAAAGCGAAAGTTAAGGAAATTTTAATGAAAGCCCTCAGGAGAGTCTTTCTGATCCTGCGATACCTGCTGTTCTTCCTTCTATTCCTGACCCTATTATTGCAAATCCCCTCCATTCAAACCTACCTGGCTGGGTTTATTACCAACCGCATCTCCACAGGTACCGGCTACCTCACCGATATTGGCCGGGTAAACATCCGCTGGTGGGATGCGGTAAGTCTACGCGATGTCCGGGTCTACGATCTTCAAGACAGCCTGATGGCCGATTTGGATGAGGTCTATATTGATTTTTCGGTTCGTGGCCTTCTGGACAAGGATCGACCCGGCCTGGACGAGGTAAATCTGCGAAACGGAAATGTCAGACTGCTGACCCACCCTGATGGGGAAGGACTCAATATTTCCGTATTCCTGGAAAGACTGCGGGAGACATTTTTTGTGTCACCCAACAAACAAAAACCTCCTGCCGCTACTTTTGGCATTGCTTCCATTTCCTTTGACCAAACTTCTCTGGACATCATCGACTACACCCAGCCGGAGATGGATATTAAATTCGATTATGCCAACTTACTATTTCGGGACCTGGTGGCCAGGGCGGAAAATTTTTACGTGCGTAGAGATACCGTGGCTTTTGATCTGCGCTACATGAAAGGTATAGAGTCTAATTCGGGCATGGTATTTCAGCAATTGCGTACCAATTTCACCTACTCCGGTACCGGGATGGAGTTTAAATACCTGTACTTGAAATCCAACGAAACAGTGATCAAGAACTACCTCCGGATGGATTATGAAACGGTGGCCGATTTACGGGACTTTAACCGGAAGGTAGACCTGATTGCCCAACTGGATGAGACGGTACTCGACATTCGGGATCTGAGGTATTTTTCGGATAACATTCCTGCTATCAACGACCGAATTTCCCTCAGTGGAGAAATCATCGGTAAGATAAATTCCATTTTTTCGGAAGAATTGCTATTGCGTTTTGGGGAAAGAAGTGCGCTATTCGGAAAATTCAATATTGAAGGACTTCCGCAGGTCGATAACACCTTTTTTAGCCTCTCCCTGACAAACTCTGTGTTGCTACCGGAGGATTTGTATCCCTATGTCAGTAATGAGGCCCGAAGGGAACTGGATAAGTTTGGGACCGTACGCTTTGATTCCGACTTTGGAGGGTACCTGAGCGATTTTACTGCAACGGGTGATTTTAGAACTGAAATTGGTCTGCTAAAAGGACAGGTGAATTACCGTGATAATGGAGGCCCTCCGACCTATGAAGGCCAGCTGGAAGCGGTGGAATTCGATCTGGGTGTATTGACCGAGGATCCTGAAAATTTTCAGAAAGTCAGCTTTAAAGGTGATATAAAGGGTACCGGACTCACGGTAAACACAGCACTTATCGAACTCGATGCAAGCATTAGCAAAATCGGCATAAACCAATACGATTTTACCCAGATAGAAACCAAGGCCACTTACGGAAAGGACTTGTTTCAGGGAACACTGAGTGTCAATGATTCGAATTTGGTGATGAGCGTGGACGGCACACTTGATTTACGAAACAACAAAGACTCTGCGAATCTGATGCTTCGTCTGGACACCGCTTTTCTCAACCGTATTCGCCTTACTGAAAAGGATATTTTCCTAAGCGGAAATTTCGAACTGGATACGAAAGGGATACATTGGGATACTATAGAGGGTGTCACCCGATTCAGGGATGTGCTGATCAGCTACGATGGCAGGGATCTTTTTCTGGACTATTTTCTATTTCAATCCTTGTTTACCGAAGATTCTCGTGTCATTTCCCTCAATTCGGACTTATTGGTTGCGGGGATCAGCGGGGATTTTAAAGTGCAACAATTAGGGCAGGACATCCAGCGACTTTGGGAGGATTACTATGCCATTCTCACGAATGACTACAGCCCAGCCGCCAGGAAACAACCGCTGAACGGAGATCCCTACCACATTGACCTGACGCTGGACCTGCAAGATCCCAATCCCATCTTGAACCTGATCGATCCCAGACTGTTTATTTCCAGCAACACCCAAATGGAAGGGGCTTTTTACAAAACGGAGCGCAATACGGTATTCAATTTTTATTCAGGAATTGATACCATTTATTACAATAATAACTATTTTATAAACACTGACATTGACCTCAACACCTCCAAATACAAGAACAGTGATGAAGTATTGGCTTCCTTCTACGTGCTTTCCAAGGAGATTCAACTGAATTCCGGATTTAACTTTCACAATCTTTCCATGGAAACGATCTGGGATCAGTCACGGCTAAACCTCTCTTTTTACCTGGATCAATTGGAGACGGAAAGCTATGCGAATATTTCGGCAGGGGTCAACCTTTCCCGGGACCAGACCCAGATAGAATTCGCCCCGTCGGAAATCAAGCTTCTGGAAGATTTCTGGCAATTTGAATCCGGCAATAGCATTACCATCGGCGCAGCAGAAACCCATTTTCAAAATCTCAAGATCTTTCACGAAAACCAATACATTTCCGCAGAAGGGAAAATCAATTTAGATCCCGGGGACCAGATGGAAATAACCGTAAACGAGTTGAACCTGAATTTCCTGAATTCCTTCGGTATGCGGGATTACGAGGGTACCGCAAATGGCCGGGTCAGCCTCGCCGAAGGCTGGAATAAAGAAGGCATGCAGGGCAGCCTGGCAGTGGAAGGCATCCGGATCAATGATTTCCTGGTAGGCGAAATTGAAGCGGAAGCCCTCTTCGCTGATCAAGCGGTCAACTTATCACTTCAAAACTATCGGGAAGGAAAGAAAGTAATCGAACTTTCGGGCAACCTGGGTTCTGATACACAGGAAATGGCCCTGAATGCTGCATTTGAAAATGCGAATTTATCGGTAATCGAGCCCTTCATTTCCGATTATCTCAGCCAGATCGATGGTAACCTTAGCGGAAACCTATCGGTAAGCGGCAGCATCACCCGGCCGATCGTCGAGGGTTTGGGAAGACTGGAAGGAGCTACGTTTCGGTTCAACTACCTGAATACTACTTATCTAATAGACGGAAACGTAATTTTCGAGCCCAATGACATTAGCTTCAGGGGGCTGGAGCTAAAGGACATAAATAACAACACTGCCCGGCTGAGAGGCGGGATCACGCACGATAACTTTGACAATTTCATTCTGGATCTGGATGCCTCCATCACCAATTTTCAGGTGATGAATACCAGTGCAGCCGATAATGACCTGTTTTTCGGCATGGCCTACGCCACGGGAGACATTAATGTCTTCGGAGCTGCCAATAACCTGGAACTGACCGCAAATGCTACCTCCCAACCCAATACCAGGGTGTACATCCCCATAGGGGACACCAACGGGCAATCTCAGGAAGACTTCATCAATATCATCAATGTCCGGGATACCACGCAATCAGTTAGTTTTGAGGAAAGCGTAGACAAGCTGACCATCAATAACCTTCGCATGAACCTCAACCTGGACCTTACTCCTGATGCCTACGTGGAAATTCAAATTGATCCCAAAACAGAAGAAAACATACAAGGCAGAGGAAGGGGAGTCTTGAATCTGAATATCGATACCCAGGGGAATTTCAACATGGCAGGAAATTTCGAAATCGTAGATGCTTTGTATAATTTTTCGCTGTATAACGTCATCAACAAAAAATTCCTAATCGAGCCAGGAGGTGTCATTAATTGGTATGGGGATCCTTATGAGGGGGTGATGGACATTTCTGCGGTTTATGAGGAAAATGTTTCCCTGACTTCCCTGCAAACCACTGCCAGCCAGAATCAGTTTGAAAGCAATCAGTTGAAGCGGCGGTTCCCTGTAAAAGTGATCATGGACCTGGACGGCCCCTTATTGTCCCCGGATATTGGCTTTGATTTTGATTTTTCCGAATTTCCGGAAGACAGTGAATTGCAAACTACCATATCTGCTTTCCGAAACCGCATCGCGAATGATGAGCAGGAAAAAAACCGCCAGGTATTTTCACTCATAATGCTACGTCGGTTTTCACCTGAGGGACAATTTAGCGGATCCGGCATTGGCTTTTCCAACCTCAGCCAGCTGATTTCTTCCCAACTTAACAACCTCATCGCTCAGGTAGATGAAAATCTTGAAATTGATTTTGACCTGGTAGGATTGGATGAAACGGCACTGGAAACGTTTCAGCTGCGGGTTGCCTACACCTTTTTCGATGGCCGCTTACGGGTAACTCGTGATGGAGGTTTTACCGATCTACAGGGAAATGCCGATTTTAACACCATTGCCGGGGACTGGCAGGCTGAATACCTGCTCACCGAAGATGGTAGGTACCGCGTACGGGTGTACAACCGCAACAATTTCAATACGTTAACGGCCCTTGGCATCAATAACCGTGCGCCCAACACGTACGGGGTGTCGGTATCCCAAAACCTGCTCTTTAGTTCATTAAAAGAGCTATTCCAGAACTTTAGTAGAAAAAGAGACCTGCCCATCAGCGATTCGGATGAATACCTTCGCGGCGATTTCACCATCGATCTGGACGAAGTGGCCCCCGAATTGTTTCAACCTGATCCACCAACAGATCCTTCAGGAATTCGCATCCTGGAAAAGGAACAGCCTGAAAAACCCTAAACATTTTTCAAATACCTGACTTAATAATTTATGGATAAAATAACACTGTTTTGGTTCCGAAGAGACCTGAGGCTGGAAGACAATCTGGGACTCTATTATGCCCATCAAAACGAAAAGCAGGTTTTGCCGCTTTTTATTTTCGACACCGAAATACTGGACAAACTCGAAGACAAAAAAGATGCCCGCGTGCAATTCATTCACCAACAGGTACAAAGGCTAAGGGACGAACTAGCCTCCTATCAAAGTTCCCTGCTGGTCCGGCATGGCAAGCCATTGGCTATTTTTCGCTCATTGACCCGGGAATACGCGATTCAGAACGTGTATACCAACAGGGATTACGAGCCCTATGCTAAAAAAAGGGACAAGGAGGTAGCGGCGTTTTTGCAGGAAGAAGGCATTGATTTTTACGATTTTAAAGATCAGGTGATTTTTGAAAAGGATGAAATCACTACGGACAAAGGTGATTTTTACAAGGTCTTTACTCCCTACAGCAAACGCTGGTTGCAAAAATTCGAAGCGGCCCGAATTACTCCTGTAAACCTGGATGGAAGGAAAAAATCTTTCTACCAAACCAAGCCAATGCCCTTGCCCAGTTTGAGCGCAATCGGCTTTAAGGCTTCGGAAACCACCATTCCATCGCCAGAAGTAGACAAAAATCTGATCCGCAAATACGACCAAACCCGGAATTTTCCTGCGAAAGCGGGTACGAGCCGGTTGGGCATCCACCTTCGGTTTGGCACTATCAGCATTCGTAAACTGGCACTGGAAGCAGCAGCGTTAAACGAAACCTACCTTAACGAATTGATCTGGAGGGAATTTTACATGATGATTCTTTACCATAACCCTGAAGTGGTGGACAAGGCTTTTAAACCTGCCTATGACCGCATTCCCTGGAGAAATAACGAAAAAGAATTTTCCAGCTGGTGCGAAGGAAAAACCGGTTACCCCATGGTGGATGCGGGCATGCGGGAGTTGAATACTACCGGCTACATGCACAACCGGGTGCGCATGGTCACGGCCAGTTTCCTGACCAAACACCTGCTTATAGATTGGCGTTGGGGGGAGGCGTACTTTGCTAAAAAACTACTGGATTATGAATTGTCCTCCAATAACGGCGGCTGGCAATGGGCAGCAGGCACCGGTACCGATGCTCAGCCTTATTTCCGGATTTTCAACCCCGCATCGCAATTAGAGAAATTTGATAAAGACAGGAAATATGTCAACCATTGGCTACCTGAATTTGGTACGGATAACTACCCGGAGCCCATCGTAGACCACAAAGCAGCCCGGGAGCGCGCTCTGGCAGTGTTTAAGGAAGCTCTGAATAAATAGGACTTGGAAATCGTTTTAAAGATATACATTCCCTTTTTAGCTGAAATGGTCTGATTCTGAACACCTAGATAACCTTAAAATAAAGGTATTGGGTTTCCTGCGAAAGCTTCAGGAAATCAGGTGCTGATCAAAGCCCAGCGCTACCAATCGCTCGAATGCGGTCCACACTTCTTCCGGAATGTCCTGATGGATTTGAAAGCCTTTTTTCGGGTATTCTCTAATGCGTTGCAGATCTCCGACCATGGATTGAATAATTATTTCCAGGGAAATGGATTCGGAGGGATAATCTTCAAAGGAAATGCGCGGACTGGTTACGAGCACGGATTTATCGGGCCAGTTCTTTCTAAAGGTGGCATAGGCACGCCTCTCCATAAAAGGTTTCTGAACGATAATAAAGGAGTGGGGATCCAATCCCTTGCTTTTCAATAGTTCCTGGGTAAACCGGATGTTTTCTCCGGAATTGGTAGAGCGGCTCTCCAGCAGCATGGCTTCATCCGGTACGCCCATCCGCCGGGCAATCCGACCGAAAATAACCGCTTCCGGATCTTCCCAAACACCTGCGGTAAAATTACCCAACCCTCCCGAAAAAATCAGCAAGGGAGCCATTTCTTCCAGCCAAAGTGCTGCACCTCGTTCGGCCACTCGAGGATCATGACTACCCAACACCAGGATCGCATCGCTTTTCTGAATGGTATGGCGAAGCTGGTGGTAATCCCATAATCGCCTGGCTAATTGTCTAACTTCCTGGGTGACGGGTGGTTGCTTATCTGTTAACATTCTTCCTATCGGCTATCGTAAAAGCTATCAGGTTTATCCTTTCATCTTAAAAATTCAATATACCGTCGGGAATGGTTAAATTCAAAATTCCTGTAGAAAAACACGCCTTCCAGGCTCAAAGATGTTCAAACAAGCCCATGAACCAAGCCCAACACCAGTCCTTATTTGATCTTTTTGACCGCTATGTTCCGGTCCTTAGTATTGCCGAGCCAACCTTTCCTTTTCAGCCAAATTCCTATCGGGAAGCAATGGCAAAAAAGAATTTTCAAACCGTACTGGTGCAATCGGATGATGGTCTTCAGAAATTTGACATTGGAGATTCGAACCTATCTCCCATAAGCAAGGCCGATCTGATGAATGCCAATACGCCTTTGGTCCTGGCTTTCGAAAAACTGCTCTCTAAAAGGCGGTTCTTTATTGAGACGGAAGGGACGATTTCCCATATTGTCACGCAAAGCGATTTGGACAAAATTCCCATGAGGCTGGTGGTATTTGGTTATATAAGTGCCTGGGAAACCTTTCTCAGGGAGCTCATCAAACATACAATCCCGGCATGGCGAGCCAGCCTGTCAGAAGAGCGGTTGGCCTCTGCCCAGGAGTTATATCAACTCAAATTGCGACGGAACGAAGAAATTGACCTGATTCAGTGCTTGCAATTGGCGGACCTGGGGAGTATTTTTTCCAAGCAAAAACGATTCAAGAGCCTGATGCCCGGGGCCAGCAGAGATCAATACGATGCCATGGTCCGGAACATTGGCAAACTGCGGGACGCGCTGGCCCACTCTCAGCCCAGCCTACCCTTTTCCTGGAGGGAAATCCACACGCAGCTCGCTTTTATGCGGCAGGCCATACAATTGAACTCCTGATGCTTTAAAACCAGACTCGGATCCCGGGCAAGATATGGAAGCGGTATTTATTCATGATCCGAATTTATTAATTTTGATCTGAAATCCGGCTTCCACACTGTTTACACGTCCTAAAATTTTATTAGCGGCTTCCGTTTCGGATTTAATCCTCTCTTTCCGCCATTCTTTTATTGCCAGGACCAATGAATTTTGACATTCTATTTATATTATTGTATGTTTTTCTATGGTGAAACTACCCAACATACAGCGGGGCAAAATTTATATCATGCTGGCCATCCTGACATGGTTTGCGCTGCTATTTGTTGACCTGGTGAGACTATTCGGGGAAATCAACCAGATGGAAGGGGATATCTCACGTGAAATAACCTGGATACTGGAAATCATTTTTTTTATCGTACTCTACCTTTATTTTAGTTATTCTATTAATAAAAATGAAAACAGCAATTTCCTCAACCTAATCTGGAGGGCAGCTTCCACTGGTTTAATTGCTACCCTTACTTCTTTTTTAATTATTTATTTTTATTACCTGCTGGATGGAAGCCGTTTATCAGAGGATCCTTTACTCAGAAATTTCTTCTATCACGTCAATTTTGCCCTGACTTCTTTGTTTTTGATCTCCTCGGCACTTCTTTGGAAGCATCTGATCTTATATCAAAAAAGCAAAGCGGTGGTGCAACAATGGCAAGCCTACGAAGTCATCCTGCTCATTAGCATGTTTTTCGTACTCATCAACCAGGAGAGCTACGATTATGGCTTTATGTTTGGCCTGATATTCCTGATTATCTATGGCATCATATTGTCGGTCAACTTAAAATGGATCCCTTACCTGACTTTTCGGGAAAAATGGAAGTCCATCTTATTTCTTGCCATCATCATCGCTTGCACCGCTTACCTGCTGGTACAACTGGTTTCGTATAATCAAAAAAACATCGATTTTGTCAATCTGAGCGAAAACCTCTTTCTGCTTGGGCTCTTTGCTTTTGTTTTAATTTACGCTGTATTCAGTTTTCTGGTTACGTTATTCAATCTGCCCACCTCCTCCGTTTTTGAACAGAAACTAACTGAAGCGATTAGTTTTCAGAAATTGAGCCAATCGATCCAGCCCGGAGAAAATGAGGAACAGGTGTTGGATATATTGATGGACAGTAGCATGAGTGCCGCCTATGTAGATGCCGCCTGGCTGGAGCTCCATGCCCAGGTGGAGGAAGATCAGCCTGGCAAAATCCTTCATCAAAAGTTCATTAGCAACGGCGAAAGGCAAGATCTCATGGCAATATTGAAAAAAACAGAGCCTTTTGCCGGTTATCTAAACGAGCTGAAAGGAGGCAAGTTGGAGTATATTTACGGAAAGATACGTCACGAAACCTTTCAATCTGTATTGATTATTCCCATCCGGGCAAACAAAAAGATTTTGGGAGACCTGTTTTTGCTCAAAGAGGTGAAAGACGGGTTCAACAAAGAAATGATCAATATCATTTCTACTTTCGTGGGCCAAACGTCGATTTCCATAGAAAATTACCGCCTCCTGAAAGAGGCCATCAAAAATGAACGTTACCGTGAAGAACTGGAAATCGCCCAACGCGTTCAGCGGAGTCTTCTACCTTCGGAATTGCACCACAATGAATGCTTTGAAATAGACGGGTTTTCTGCCGCCGCAGACGAAGTGGGCGGCGATTATTATGAAACGTACCGCTTTGACCGGGATCATTTTGCACTCATTATAGGAGACGTATCCGGAAAAGGAACTTCTGCCGCCTTTAACATGTCCCAAATGAAAGGCGTATTTCACAGTCTGGTTCAACTAAACCTGGGCCCAAAAGACTTCTTGACAAAAGCCAACAGTGCTCTGAGCCGTTGCCTGGAAAAAAACAATTTCATTACCACTACGTATTACACGGTCAATACCAGAGAAAAGGAGATCCATTTTGCGCGAGCGGGGCACTGTCCCACGCTGTATTATTCCGAAGAGCGAGGAGCCTCCCGCTTCCTTGACATCAAAGGAATGGGATTGGGCATTGTACGGAACCTCAGTTTTGAACAATATATCGAGGAAGGCAAAATGAATTACCTGCCCGGGGATGTCATGGTAATGTACACGGACGGAATCGTGGAGGCCAAAAATGAAAACGGACAGGAGTTCGGATACGATAATTTGCGAAATATACTGGACGAGAATTACCATTTGAGTGCTCGGGAAATCAGAACGAAAATAATTGAGTCTGTCTTCGCATTTGTGGGGAAGGAAATCCTTCCCGATGATGATTATTCCCTATTGGCGATCAAATTTAAAGCATAAACTTAATCATTTGTAAAGCGTATAATCGAGTATGTTATCAATCAATATGACGGCTGCCCGGGAACACCTGGTCATTGCCCTTAACGGTGAGGTCGATGCGAGTAATTCGGTCGAACTGGATGAGGTGATACAAGAGGCACTTTCCGGAAGCGTCCAGAAAATTCTGGTCGATGGCAGAAATCTGGAATACATCTCCTCTGCAGGGCTGGGGGTGTTTATGTCTTATCTGGAAGACTTTCGGGAGAATAACGTAGCCTTCGTCATTTTTGGTTTGAACGAAAAAGTGATGAACGTATTTCATATCCTTGGACTAGACCAACTCATCTCTATTAAAAATACGCAGGAGGAAGCCGAAGAATCGCTTTATGACGCATGAACTAAAGCTATATTGCGAAAAGAGCCGGTTAGCTGAGCTCCGCTCCTTCATTGCGGAAGCCTTGTCGGCTACCCAACTCAGTGCCATTAGTCAAAATCAATTGATTTTAGCAGTAGAAGAGGTCTGTGCCAACCTTATTATCCATTCTCACGATTGCAATCCACTGAGTCATATCTGGCTTACGATTCATTTAAATCCTGAACGCATCATTTTTGAAATCAAAGATTCTGGAAAAGCGTTCAATATTATTGAATATAAATCACCCGAAATCAATGCGGTAGTCAAGGAGAAAAGAAAAGGGGGGCTCGGACTGCTTTTGGTCCGAAAAATCATGGATAAAATCGAATTTGAAACCGACCATGCATTCAATACTTGCCGGTTGACCAAAAAATTGAAATCCAAATAAATGTTAAATCCTCTCACATATCCCCGCCATCCTCCCGTATTGTGGGGTAAAATTCGTAACATTGCGGATTAGAAAGCATCATTTGTCCTATGAATTTAACGCATGTATATTTCCTTTTTTGGGGAATTTTATCTGCCAGTGCGGTCCAGGTTCCTGATAAATTCAGGGATGATCCGGACTCATCGGACTATCTGATCAAAATTGCCGATACCCCCTCTGACAAGGAGGAGTTTGTATACATTCTAAATAAAAACCGGCAAAATCAGGAGGGAGCCCTCAGTCGAGCGGAATTTGAAGAAAACTTCGACCTGTTTATTGACTATAAACTAAAGGTAAAACATGCCATTGATCTGGGACTGGACCAATCGGAGGAGTTCCGGACTGAATTTGAATCCTTTCAGAAACAACTCATCAAACCCTACCTGCTGGAAAACGACTTGCAGGAGGGTGAATTACGAAGGGTTTACCACCGAATGCAGGAAATGGTAAAGGCAAGTCATATTCTACTTCAGTTCCCCCCCAATGCCAGCAGCGAAGATTCCATCGCTGTTTTCAGAATGGCGGAGAAACTCAAGGCAGCGGCGGAGAACGGGGACGACTTTGCCGAACTGGCAGCCCTTCATTCAGAAGACCCTTCCGCTCAAGCCAATAAGGGCAACCTGGGATATTTTACGGCCCTTCAAATGGTACTGCCTTTTGAAGAAGCGGCCTATTCCCTGTCCGTTGGAGCAATTTCAGAACCGATCCTTTCCGATTTTGGCTACCATATTATCCGGCTGGAAGACCGCCGGCCAAATCCCGGACAGGTGCGGGTATCCCACCTGTTGCTCCGTGTTGATCCGGAAAAGCCGGAAAGCGAGGCCCTCGCCCAACGGAAAATTGCAAAGCTTTTCGAAAGCGTACAAACCAACCCTGAAATCTGGCCCGAACTGGTGAGTAGCTACTCGGAAGATACAGGAAGTAAATCCAACAAGGGACTGGTACCATGGTTTGGAGTAGGTTCCCTGGTTCCTGAATTTGAACAGGCCGCCTTTTCCCTGGACGAGCCAGGAACTATTTCCAAGCCTGTCAAGACCCAATATGGCTATCACTTACTGAGATTGGAAGACCAACGGCCGGTGCCTCCCTTCGAAGAGGTAATGCCCACGATAAAATCCCGAATACTGCGTGACAGCCGCTCGGAGATGCTCCGCAGCCAGGTAATGGCCCAGCAAAAATCAAAATTGGGGGTAGGTGAAAATGCCAGCCTTTGGAAAAAAATCGAGGAAACAGTAAAGACTAGCCAGGGAAAAGCTGTCGCCGAATGGTGGAGCAACCTCGAAACAGCCGAATGGAAGCAAGACAGCCTTGTGTGGTCCAACTGGGAACAAGCAAGCACGCAGGACTTTGCCCGGTTCCTTGAATCCCAAATTGGATTCGCTGATTCCGTGATGCAGCAACCCTTTGAGTTCTGGTACGATCGGTTTATGACAACACTGCTGAGCGAATGGGAAGCAGCGCATTTATATGCTTCCAATCAGGAATACCGGCAACTGGTAAATGAATATCGAAATGGCATGTTGCTGTTTGAGCTGATGAACAATGAGGTGTGGCAAAAAGCGGTCGATGATAGTGTGGGACAACGAGAGTATTTTGGAGAACGCCGGGAGAAATATCGCTATGGAGAACGCCAACCTGCCTTTATTTTGAAAGCGGATGCAGGTAAGGACCTGTCGGAGGTCAAAAGCTGGCTTTCTACCCAGCCCTATAGTGAAGACCTGGAAGAAAGGGTAAAAAAACAGTTTCTTGCCGATGACCCTTTAAAATTTACGCTCGAACAAGGGGTTTTTGAGATTTCCGGGAAAGAGATTCTTACCGACCTGAATCCGGCACAATCCTTCCATAGGATCTCAAAAGGTGGAGAAACGATACTGGTAGTCACCGGAGAAAAAATCCCGGCACAAGGGAAAGCTTTTGAAGAAACCAGAGGCAAATTGATTCAGGATTACCAGCAGTTTCTGGAAATAAAGCTAATGGCTACATTAAGAGATACATACACCATCCAAATCAACGAGGATGAAAAAGAAACTACCTATCGGGAACTTACGAAGTAAAGCGGCTTTGGCCCTAAGTAGTTTACTGCTGCTTAGCTCCTCCTGTGACTTTTTTCGGATCAAAACCGAAGAAGAAGACCCGGACAACCCCGTGGTGGCATCGGTTGGAACCGCCAATCTATACCTGACTGATATTGATCATATCAGCAAAGAAATGGCCTCAGGTCTGGATTCCGCAGACCTGGTAAACCGATACGTACAGAGTTGGATAAAAAAACAATTGATGATCCGGGAGGCACGAGAAAATATAACCCTGGACGAAGCCGAAATAAATCGCAAACTCCTGGACTATCGTTATGCACTGATTGCTTATGAATACGAAAAAAATTTCGTGGAGGAAAGCCTGGACAGAGAAGTCACTCCGGAGGAAATTGCAACCTACTACGAAGCCAACAAGCAGAATTTTGCCCTGAAAGAAATTATAGTCCGTACCAATTATGTCAAATTGGAAAAATCCCTGCCCCAAAAACGGCAACTGGAGCGGTTGTTGGGTAATGACCGGGAAGAGCAAGGAGATGAACTAAAGGACTTTGCTATTCGTTATGCCAACAATTATTTCATTGAGGATTCTACCTGGGTTAAATTCGATGACATTATCATCAATACGCCCCTTACCCAGAACAACAATCAGGTACAACTCCTTCAAAACGAACGATTGATCAATGTAGATGACGAAACCTACTCGTACTATTTTAAGATTCTGGAGTACCGCTTGCAGGATCAGGTTCCGCCGCTTGAATTTGTCAGAGACGAAATTTCCAAGATTATCGTTAACAAGAGGAGAGTGGAGTTAGCCGACAAATTAAAAAGAGATATTTACAACCATGCACTTGAAAATAATGAGTTTACCATTTATGAATAACTGGTCCAGAAAATTAACCGTACTATTGCTTGCAGGACTTGTATTCAATCAATTCACCTGGGCACAAGATACTGATAGCACCCTGGCGAGCAGCGAAAAACCGCCTTCTGAAGAAAAGCCTAGCGGGCAGGTGTTAGATAAAATTATTGCCAAAGTGGACAATTACATCATTCTGGAGTCCGACTTGCAGAAAGCGTATCTGGAAGCCATCTCTCAGGCACAGCAGGGCATGGAAACGCCCACGCGATGCCAGATATTTGAGTCCCTGCTTATAAATAAGCTGATGATGGCCAAATCGGAAATAGATTCTGTAATCGTGTCGGAAGCAGAAGTGATCATCCAAACCGATCAACGGTTCAATATGGTACTTCAGCAATTCGGTGGAGATGAGGAAACCCTGATTGAAGCCTATGGTAAAACCGCCGATCAGCTAAAGAGTGAAATACAGGATGCAGTAAAAGAACAGATGGTGGTACAGAAAATGCAGGGAGTCATTACCGAAGGCCTGGAAGTTTCTCCCAATGATGTCCGGAAATTTTACGGATCCATACCCAATGATTCACTTCCCTTTTTCTCGGCTGAGGTGACAGTGGGTCAAATAGTCAAAAAACCAGAGGTAAGCCAGGCGGAGAAAGACAAGGTGGTGGAGGAGCTGCTTTCCATCAAGCAACGAATTTTGGACGGGGATGCTGATTTTGCGAGCATGGCCACCCAATATTCTGAAGATCCGGGTTCTGCGGCTCAAGGTGGTGATTTGGGCTTTTTCAAAAGGGGGGAACTGGCTCCGGAATACGAAGCTACCGTTTATGAACTGAAACCTGGAGAAATCAGTGATCCCGTGGAAACCATGTTCGGCTTTCACATGATCCAACTTCTGGAAATAAGAGGAAATACCTTTAATTCGAGGCATATTTTGCGCATCCCTACGCCATCAGAAGGCGACATCGAAAAGGCCGAAAGGTATCTTGATAGCCTGCGACAATTGATAGTGGATGAAGAAATCACCTTTGCCAAAGCGGCTAAAGAATACTCAGACGACAGGGAAACTTCCGACAATGGCGGTTTCTTTACAGATCCCGGAAACGGCTCCAATAAATTGACATTACGCACCTTGGAAGATCCGGTACTTTATTTTACCCTGGACAGTATGGAGGTTGGAACACTAACTAAGCCGATACGCTATGACGACGAAGACCCCCGAACCGGCCGATCCGAGCCGGGTGTGCGCTTACTGTTTTACAAAGAGCGATTTCCTGCACACAGGGCGAACCTTTCGGACGATTATGAAAAATTAAAAGCTGCCTCCCGTAGAAAAAAAGAAGAGGAGATACTATCCAATTGGTTTGTATTGGCAAAAGAGGAAGTGTTTATAGACATTGATCCCCAATACGATCGCTGTGAAGTGCTGACAGATTAAATCAAACATTCCAAGCTGGATTGGACGGATCAGAGCTCTCACCATCAGGCCTTTCCGGTAATTTAGGTAAAATCAAGCACCCACTGGCATTAGCGAACGGTCGGTTCCACTGTTGAGTTGAGTTTTCGGTTATAAAAACTCCAATGCTATTTCCCTCGGGGTCGCAGCGCTTGCGCAGGGTTACGCGGTGCTGCCAACATAGCGTTCGGTTTTATTGCGAATCGGGCTCGAGAAAACCATCGAGGTCTCGAAGACCTCAACGGTTATAGAAGAACCCTGACCTTTGGGGTTTCCCAAACCCCGAAGGTCTCTTCTGAAACGTACACGAAAAAAACCATCGAGGTCTCGAAGACCTCAACGGTTATCAATATTGTCTTTGGGGTTCTCTGTGTTTTCAGTGAAAAAAATTACTTGGTGGCAAGCACCACTTTCTGCTTTAAAAATCGGCTAAAATCCCGGATCCTTTCCGAATCATGGTACTTCAAGGCTGTGACGGAAAATTGATACGCTACCAGCGGATTGCCTTCGTTAAAATACCGGATCGCCTGGTTAAAATATTGAAGGCCCAGGAGATTTTCAAGATTAATTTTCTGGTAAATTTCAGCAGAGGAAAAAGACGCTGCATTTTTAGATTCTTCCCACATAGTCTTATCCCCGGAATAACTACTCAGGTATTCTTCTTTTTGGTCCGGATCTGCAATAAAACCACCCTGAGGGTCGGTCACTTCCAACAGCACCTGCCTATCCTCCACGGCCACCTGTAAAAACACATGATAGGAAGTCTCGATTACTTCGTAAGAAAATTCGAAATGGTCCAGGAGGGCCGCCAAAATGAGTGAACCGCTGACACAATCGTAAAGCCCCTCGTTCAAGGCATCCTGATCCAGGGTAAATTGCCGGTACTTGTGAAATAAATGTTGATGCGATCGATAAAAAATGGATCGTACCATCCTTTCGGAATTACCAAAACGGTCAAAATCCTTTTCCAATTTCTGATACAGGGAGGCAAAGGGATCACTTTCGGCTACCCAGGTCTGAATCAGGGGCCGCTCGTTTTCTGGTAAATTGGACATCATCCATGCAGACTCATTCCCGTTCCCGGCCAACAATAGCCCCGGTATACAATACAGCCCTATACAAAGAAGAAACCAACGCATTTCTATAGATTAATCCAATGTTAACATAAGTTAACAATTTATTAACATAGAAACAAAAAAAATATCCCTTCTGTTTCGAAGAGATATTTTTTTTAGGCGTGTTTTCGCTTTCAGAGCGAATAGGAAAAATTAAAATTAATCAGTGTTCCCGGATTGAGACTAGAGAAAATCTGATCTTCTGCCTGGTAGGAACGGAATACTTCCTGACGGGATTGGTTCAGTAAATTTTGAACATTTAATCCGGCTTTTATCCTTTCTTCCAGGCCAAAGGTTTTATTGATACTCAGGTTGACGGCATGGAATGGCACGGTATAGGTATCGGTACGGTTGCCGAACCCTACGTAATTCAGCGTTGATCCCTGGACGTTGTAAAACAATCCCGCTTCCAATCCATTCACAAAGTTGTTGTAGGCAATACCTGAATTGAGGATATACGGCGCCTGTCCTGCCATATCGCGTTTCGCTGAAATTTCCTGCCCTTCCCTGGCAGTCAATTGCCGGGATCTCAACTCCGACTCCGACAACTGAATGCTGGATTCAGTAAGGGTCCCATTAAAGGTGAAAAACAGGTTTTCCAGTTTTGGGGCAAGAAAAGCCAACGATTTTCTCAATTCCAGTTCCAATCCTGCCACGGTACCATTTCCTACGTTCCGGGGCTGAAAGGCTCCCGGGTCTGACAAAAACTGCACCATCTCGATGGGTTTATCGAAGGTTTTGTAAAAGGCACTGACGGAAAAAAGCTGTCCCGCAGGAAGGAATTTCTCCCATCTCAGATCAAAGTTATTGATGCGGGTCGCTTCTAATTGCCCGTCCCACAAAACCTCTGTACCTCCATTCGTAACTTCTTCGAATAAGCCGCCAACAAACGTCCGGCCGGTAATCGGGTCAAGTATCTCGGCAAAGGACATTTCCTTAAAGGAAGGGCGGGCGATGGTACGGGAAAACGAAAAACGGATATTTTGATCCTCTCTGATGCTATTAATCAGATTGATCGTTGGAAAAAAGTCCATATCATCCAGCACTTTTTCATTATCGAAAACGATCGTTTGCGTCTGATTGGTTCCGGTGTAATGCTGGTCAAATTTTTCAGCACGTAGCCCAACGATTGCTTTCAATTTATCCACAGGCGAGAATTCGCTGTGCACGTACAGTCCCAAATTGGTTAGGTTTGCCTGAAAACTGTTCGGGTTATTGGGAATAAACAGTGGATTATATCGCACTCCGTTGCGGTTCGTCTCGGAAAATAGATTTTCTTCCCGAAGGACCTCGTTCGGGTCCCCTGTGAAGGTGGCATTGCCAGTGGAAAACTGAAAATCCTCAATCAGGAAATCTCTTTCCTTGTAAACGTAGGAAGATCCAAATTTCAGTTTTGCCACTTTCCCAAAAAGCTGGTGATTATTGGTTAAATCCAGTTTCCCTGCCAGGTTTTGCTCTTCCAACGAACGCCAGATTCGCTGCGGCAGGCCGACTTCCGAAGAAATCGTCTGGTTAGGCCTTCGAAAACGAAGGACCCGAACATCGGGATCATCGATGGTGGAAAAAGTAGGTGAAACCTTCCAATTTACTTCCCAGTCACCCTCTTTCAGGTAATGGAAGCCACTCAACATTAGATTGGTAAGCGAGCGCTGGCTGTATTCTATATTATACTGGTCCGCCTGGAATACCGCACCCAGATTCGTGTTTTCAAAGTCAAAAACGCCGACTTTGGATTCGCCGTTTTGCAACCGAATAAGATTTAGTCTGTATTTAGACAGATCGGTTTTGTATGCCAGGCCAAATAGACCTCCCAGCATCACGTTATTGACTCCAAAGCTACCCATGGATTTCTCCAGCGGTTGCAATTCCAATTCACTGTTATCCCTGGGTTTGGCATACAAATTATATTCCGCATCCTGAAAGTACTCCGAGGAGTTTTTGTAGGTAAGGGCAAAATTATAGCCCAGGGTGTTATCTCCAAGGGCGAACTGATTTCCAAGTGAAAAGCCAACCCCAAAATTCATGGCATTCTGATCTCGCATTCCCCCAAATTCAGGATTAAAATCCCGTAAAATTCGCTGGTACAACTGCCCTCTTTCCCCGGAAGGATTTCCAATGACATCCACAAATTGGGGAATATCCCTAACTCCTTTTGTAGGAATGTCCCTGTATCCATTATCAAAACCTAGAAAATCGGTGCTGCTGGTTCCGGCACGTAAAAAATCAGGGTTAAAATGCATGGAAGGATTATAACCTCCACTGAGGGAAATCCGCATGGTTTTTTCTTCCGGAAAATCTTTGGTTTCTATATCCACCACTCCTCCGGTAAAATCTGCGGAAAGGTTACTGGTAAAAGATTTGGAAACGATAATGTTATCTATAATATTGGTGGGAAATATATCCATTTGGATACTGTTTCTATCCGGATCCAGCCCGGGAATATCCACTCCGTTGAGTACCGTCTTGGTATACCGGTCTCCCAGTCCGCGAATGTATACGTATTTTCCGCCTTCGATAGAAACACCGGTTACCCGCTTGATGGCAGCGGCTGCGTCTCCGTCTCCGATTTGTCGAAAGGCAGCAGAGGAAATTCCGTCTATGAGTTGGGCGGCATTTCTCTTTACCGTCAATAGGGCCGCCTCGGTCGTGCGAATGGCTTCTGCAGAAATGGTCACGGTCTCCAGATCGGAGGTATACTCCGCCAATTTCAAATTATCCAAAACGGTCACTTCCCCCGAGGCAACGGTAATCCCCTCCAGGTTTAAGGTATTATAGGATATGAAGGAAGCCGAGAGAGTATAGGTACCCGGTGATAATTGGATTTCAAAATCCCCATCAAAGTCGGTTACGGCTCCCGTTTGGGTGCCGACTACAGACACCGCTACTCCAAATAAGGGCTCTCCGGATGCCTCGTCATAAATAGTACCCCTGATGGTACCTGTTTGCGCCACCGCCGCGCTTGACAAAACCGCCATTCCAAAGAAAAGCCAGCTTATGATTAATGTTTTCATTGAATTAATAATTTTAGATATACAGCGACATATAGATAGATAGATAAAAAAGTAAGGAAAGGGATGGGGTATCCCCATCCCTTTTAAAAAATGATTTAGTGGTTGTGATTATAAATCATCCAGTTCTCCAGCCACAGCGGCCCAAGACCAACCTGCGAAAACAGACTTATCTGCACCAACGGTATTTTCACCGAGTGCTACTTCACTTGCGTGGGCGTCCGTTCCATTTCGGAAAACAGTAGATAAAGACACTCCATCTGGCAGGGTAACCTCCAGGTTATTGAAGTTTAGGATGCCATTCTCGAAGTTGGCAAGGCTTGCATCCCCGCTTAGAGACAAATCTCCTCTTCCTTCAGTTTCGGGATCGGCCGGATCGGCAAATCCAAAGAAGTAGATATTTTCAAAAGTACCCCTGGCACCGTCTCGGAAATCTCCTAACTCAGACGCAGCATTTCCTCTTACGGTTCCATTGATCAAGGTGTGTGCATCATTATAGGAGCCTTCCGGGCCATCTATTTCTAATGCATGATCAGTATTGGAACCACAAAGTAGGATGAAATTATCCATAGTGCCGGCCCAGGATTGATCGGTATCCAGTGCATCATCAGCTGAATTCCAAACGATTGCATTCGTTACATTGACGGTACCTCCAAACCACTCGATGCCATCATCCTGATTCGCAACAACCTCAACGTTTTCAATTACTGTGGTAGAACCTACGCCTCCAAGCGTCAGGCCATTAATTTCATTACCTTCCCCGATATTGGATCCACCATGTCGGATAGAAACGTACCTCAAAATACCAGAATCATCGGCAGGATCATCTCCACCATAAAGTCCATTGCTATCAGAAGGAGGAATGCCTTCAATTTGTTTTTCCGACACATCACCTTCAAAAGAACTTGGGGCTCTTCCTAATATGATCAGTCCTCCCCAAAAGCCATTCAGATCGGCATCCAAATTAGGACTTGCGATCATACCCGGCTCAATCTCATCGGCTACGGAAGTGAAAATAATGGGTTCGGTTTCAGTTCCCTGAGCATCAATTTTCCCACCTCTGGCAATAATCAGTACAGTAGCGTTGGGTCCTGAACCTGCTTCACCTTTTACAATCACACCTGGTTCTATTTTCAGGGTAGCACCATCGGTAACCACAATTCGATCTCCCAAAATATAGGTCTTACATGATTCCCAGGTTTGATCGGAGGAAATATTCTCAGAAATTCGGATTACGGTAGCGATCTCGCCAACAGTGAGTACGTGGGTAACCGTCTGGCTGTCCCCGTTGCTATCGGTAGCAACAAATTCGAATACCACATTTTGGTTGGCATCCTCATCAACGGAGGTATACGAAAACTCGTGTGTTGCGGAAGTCTCTCCGTCGAAATTTATGGTTTCTATGGTAGAACCATCCTTACGGATAACCAGCGTGGCCAGCCCATCCGCTGCACTGATATTGGCAGTGACCGGACCTACCCTTTCGCCTGCTTCAATGACAGCAGTGGGAGGTACTCCGGAAATGGAAACAAAATTATTGGGTTCCTCCTCTTCGCTACAAGCGGACAACAAAACTGCCGCTAGCACGAAAAACATCATTCCTTTGAAAACTCTTTTCATAATTTAGGTATTAGATTTAGTAAGTCAGATTATTTTACTTCTGCAAAATTGACTTATTTAATCGTAGTCCCTTCGGAAAAGAAATTATCAAATTTTAAAATTATATTTCGAAAATTAATTTTCTGTTAACATTAATTTTAAAAATAGGCATCTAGACCTCTATATCCACTTTTCGTGTTAACTCTTCCTTCAAAAACTGGGCGGTGTAACTTCCGGGATGATCCAGCATCTTCTCCGGCGTACCGCTGTAAAGAATTTCTCCCCCCTTTTCTCCGCCTTCCGGTCCCAAGTCTATGATATGGTCGGCCACTTTGATCACATCCAGGTTATGTTCAATGATCAATACTGTATTACCTTTATCCACCAGCTTCTGTAACACTTCCAGCAAATGCCCAATATCCTGAAAATGCAATCCGGTAGTAGGCTCATCCAGTATATAAAACGTTTTGCCCGTGTCCTTTTTTGAAAGTTCCGTCGCCAGTTTTACCCGTTGTGCTTCCCCCCCGGATAAGGTGGTGGCATGTTGCCCAAGGGTAATGTAGTCCAGGCCTACCTCATGCAAGGTTTTGATCTTGCGGAGGATTTTTGGTTGATTTTCAAAAAATTCCACTGCCTGCTCCACGGTCATGTCCAATACATCCGCGATCGATTTTCCTTTAAACCTCACTTCCAGGGTTTCCCGGTTGTAGCGCTTTCCTTTGCAGGTTTCGCAGGGAATGTGCACATCCGGAAGAAAATCCATTTCTATCAATTTCATTCCTCCCCCTTCGCAATCCTCACAGCGACCGCCTTTGACATTAAAAGAAAACCGGCCGGGCTTGTATCCCCGAATCTTGGACTCTGGCAATTCGGTAAACAGTGCCCGGATATCCGTGAAAACACCGGTATAAGTGGCCGGATTGGACCGGGGAGTCCTTCCAATCGGCGATTGGTCCACTTCTATCACCTTGTCCAGATGCTCCAGCCCTTTGATCTCCTTGTACGCAAGGGGCTCTTTTCTGGAATTATAAAACTGCCGGTTGAGTAAGGGATACAGGGTTTCGTGGATAAGCGAACTCTTGCCGGAACCGGAAACTCCCGTTACACATACCATGGTGCCGAGTGGTAATTCCAGGTTTACCTGCTTCAGGTTATGTCCGCTGGCTCCTTTTAATTTTAATTTTTTTCCAGATCCCGCTCTTCTTTTATCCGGCACAGCAATGCGCAACGCGCCATTCAGGTATTGGGCCGTTAGACTACCTGCCCGTAGCAATTGTTCGGGAGTTCCGCTGGCCACAATATGGCCCCCATGCCTGCCTGCTCCCGGTCCGATGTCCACCACATGATCCGCCTCCATCATCATGTCCCGGTCGTGCTCTACCACAATTACAGAGTTTCCCAGATCACGAAGGTCTTTCAATGCCCGTGTTAGCTTCACATTGTCCCGTTGATGCAAACCAATACTGGGTTCGTCCAGAATATAAAGCACTCCAACTAACTGGGTTCCAATTTGGGTGGCCAGGCGTATACGTTGGGCCTCCCCTCCGGACAGGGTCCGCAAGGGTCTGTTGAGCGAGAGGTAATCCAGTCCTATGTCCAATAGGAATCCGATACGCTTACGAATCTCCTTCAATACTTCTGCGCCGATCAACTTTTGACGATCGGTCATCCGCTCTTCAATAGTTGCAAACCAATCCCCGAGGCTGCGAATATCCATCTGCGCCAGTTCGCCAATATGCCTTTCCGCTATTTTAAAGTGCAGGGCTTCTTTCTTTAGCCGGTACCCTTCGCAATCCGGACAGGTTCGGGTGGTCGTGAAATCGCTGATCCATTTCTGCAATTTGTCTGAGCCCCCCTCCTGCTGTTTTTGCAGAAAATTAAGAATTCCTTCAAAAGTTGTGTTCCATTTGGTCCCCGGATACTTAACGGAATCTACCGCTACCTCCATTTTATCCCCATACAATAAGGTCTCTATCACCTTTTCATCCAGTTTGGCTATGGGGGTGGCCAGACTTCCCTTGTAACGCTTGAGAATGGCTTCAATTTTTTTGAAAATCCAAATGTCCCGGTACTCGCCCAAGGGAGCTATTCCTCCCCGGCTGATACTCAAGGAAGGGTCTGGGATAATATTTTCCCTGGTAATTTCTTCAATTACTCCCAGACCATTGCAGGTGGGACAAGCCCCGTAGGGACTGTTAAATGAAAAAGAATTAGGTGCCGGTTCATCATAGCTAAGTCCTGTCTGGGGATCCATCAGGAACTTGGAAAAATGATGGATCTGCCCGCCTTCCTCAAGCAACATTACGATCCCCTTTCCATGTTGAAGGGCGGTTTTCAGGGATTGCGTAATCCGATAACGGTCCGCTTCATCTGCCAGAACCCGGTCTACCACCAATTCTATATCATGAATTTTGTACCGATCCACCTGCATTTTTGGCAACAAATCCTGAACTTCCCCGTCTATTCTGATTTTCGAATAGCCCATTTTTCGTACCTGCTCAAAAAGCTCCCTGTAGTGCCCTTTTCTTCCTTTAACCACCGGCGCAAGAATGGAGAGTTTCTTCCCGGAGAATGCCTGAAAAATCTGGGCAATGATCTGATCCTCTGTCTGTCGCACCATTTTCTCCCCAGACTTATACGAATATGCCTCCGCAGAGCGGGCATATAACAACCGCATAAAATCGTAAATCTCCGTGACCGTGCCCACGGTAGACCTGGGGTTTTTGGATGTGGTTTTCTGCTCGATCGAGATTACAGGAGATAACCCATTGATTTTATCCACATCCGGCCGCTCCATTCCTCCCAAAAATGACCGGGCATAGGCCGAAAAACTTTCCATGTAGCGCCGTTGCCCTTCGGCATAAATGGTGTCAAACGCCAGCGAACTTTTTCCACTTCCGCTCAAGCCGGTAATCACCACCAATTTATTTCTGGGTATGGTTAGGTCCAGGTTTTGCAGGTTGTGTTCCCGGGCGCCAAAAATCTCAATGTAATCCTGCGAAGGTGTTTTATCTGCTGACATACGAACGGCTTGCGCAATAATTGGTTTAATTAGACAAAATTAAGGAATCGGTTGATAAAGCCTTAACCCAAATCAAATAAACTGAAAAATGGCAGGAAGGTTCATTCAGCAGTTGCTTCCTATTGCTCCCTCATATCCTCCTCTGTTTGACCTGTAATGGTCGACTTGAGACCGCTCAGGACCAGGTTCCACCAATAATGAAAAATAAACTTATGCTGCTCTCTCTCAAAATAAACCGGTCCCTTACTCAAATTATCCGATTTATTGGGGTTTTGAGAAGGGATTACAAGCTTATTGGCCAGGAAGGCTCCAATTTTTCTTAACACATTTTGGTTATTCTGGTAATTTTTATCCAGAATCTCTATTTCCAGGTCTTCGTATTTGGGGATCACCTCTCCTGTACCCTCAGTATCATTAGCCGTAATATTGAAAAACAAATCATTCAGCCTACCGCTTTTAAGTGCTACCCGTGTCGCAGGCATGATCATATCATTCAGGGTCGGGAGGTCCATCTGTCCGATCTTGCCTTTTAGAAAAAACGTACCCTTATCGCTGCTGATTAAATGATTTGCCTGCAGGTCAATGAGCCCCTGGCCCATCAGCCGTCCTTTGGCACTCACTTGGAGCGTGTCATTTTTGGATAATGCTTCCGCCATATTCGTAAATCCGTTAATCTCACCACTCACCTGATCAAAATATATTTTACCAGCGGAAAGGGCTTTGGTATCTGGTCTTTCCTCGTAAGTTATCGTTATTTCTGCCAGAGAAATGGTCTGTAAACGCACTTGCCGGGGCAGCTCCTCCAATATTTCATGGATCATTTTGGGCCGTCTGCTGGTATCTTCCACCTTTCTTTTATCCCTAAAAACCTCCAGCTCCAGTCCATCCAGCCGCATAGTATCCACTGAAATCAGCCCCTCTCTGAAATAGGACTGAAAATCCATCCCGTCCAGTTGCAAGCGCGCATTGCTGAGTTCCATCCAGTTGGTTTCCTTCTCATACCGGTTGACGAACTCGTACTTGTCCAGTTTGTTTTTATAGGAAACCTGCTCCACGATCATCCTACGGTCGGTGGTGTTAAAGGATATATCCCTGGCCTGAATGACATTGATGGCATTATTTACGTGCAGCTGTGTTTCGGCTAAATATCCCTCGATGCTTTCTACTGAAAAAAGGGCATCGGGGTTTTCTTTGTCCTCCTTGCTTAGACTGAAGCCATCTGCAAAAACAAACAAATCCGTCATGGATAAGCGTGTCGAATCGGTTTGGCTATCCCGGTTTTCAAAAGACGCGCCATTTACCCGCAGGTGATTTAAACCAATAAGTCGATAGTCCTTTCCTTCCTTTGGATTCGTGGCTGTTTGTCCTTCCTGCATTTCTTCCAGATCCGGAGTTACCGTTTCCAATACCACCTTTTCGATGTAAGCCGAGTCCAACTGGATGCTGTTAAAAAACAAAAAATCAATCCATTGAAATCCGGTCAGGCTGGCCTCCTCAAAACTAAGATGGAACCGGATCTGATTATCGGCGTCGAGATCCTGTCCCGGTGAAATATCCACTGATTCCATCTTCAGGAACGTACCCCGGTAATCATAATCCAGGTGGATATTCCCAAACTGCACTTCATGACCAGCAAAATCGTTGGTCCTGGTAATCATATTGCTTACAATTCTCTCGGCATTTTGATTCAGGTAGCTGTTTACAAAAAGGGGCAGTAGCTTAAACAGGGCAAAAATTCCGCCTGCAATCACCAAAGAAATTATCAGGGTCTTCTTCATGAGGGATTATTTACCCTCAAGATAATCATAAAAATGCATCCAATAATTAAACAGGAAGTTTTATTACGTAAGTCCTACCCCTTCTCACGTTCAATTGCCGGTTGATGAGCCAGGGGTTGTAGGTTTTGACTTCCTTATAAGTGCTTTTCTGCTCTTTGGCCCATTCGGCCAAGTTGGAAATGCTTTCGGTCACCTCTATTTCCCTGAGGGGTGGTAGTTGGTAAAGATCGTCCTGTTGCAGTTCAAAGCCATACTTTCCGGGATTTTCGAAGATCTCTTTGAGTGCCAGGGCCCGGAAGAGGTACCTGCTGGTCTCTTCATTCAGGTACAAGTCGTAATAATCCGGACTCAATTGCTGGTTTTTTCTGCGGGTTATCCCGGCAATTCCCATGTTATAACTGGCCGCTACACTGGTCCAGTTGCCAAATTTCCCATACGAGTCGCGGAGGTATTTGCAGGCGGCCAGGGTGGCTTTCTCGAAGTGATACCTTTCGTCCACATCCCGGCTAACTTCCAAGCCAAAATCGCCAGCGGTTCCTCTCATAAATTGCCAAAAACCTTTGGCCCCTGCCGGCGAAGTCACGTTCATCAAGCCGGATTCTATCAATGCCACGTATTTAAAGTCTTCCGGAATGCCGTTTTCGTCCAGCGTCTGCTCAATGAAGGGGAAAAACTTCCCCGCCCGCTTCATCATCAGG
Source organism: Cyclobacterium salsum (assembly GCF_010119245.1). Taxonomy (GTDB): domain Bacteria; phylum Bacteroidota; class Bacteroidia; order Cytophagales; family Cyclobacteriaceae; genus Cyclobacterium; species Cyclobacterium salsum. The sequence goes on along the minus strand of NZ_WNKG01000005.1, from coordinate 15,303 downwards.
ACTGTATTGGATTCCCAATAGGAATTGACGTACAATTCCCTTTCGTAGCGTTCGTATACTTCCGGGTCTTCCATAGGTACTTTTTCCCCGGCAAACTCCGGGGAGGAGGGCAATTCGAAAATCCGCACTCGGGGCGACAGGCCAGGCTTGGCTTCCTGGATTTTCGCCTGGGAATCCAGAGCAGGTCCTACGGGCACTGTACCCGTAACCCGGTACCACAAATAACCGATAAAAAGAAACTGCAGGATCAGTAATAAATACACATACGGAAGGTGTTTGGTATTCACGGCTTAGAAATTTGGAGATAATAAATAGTTGCTGTAAAACTTGTCAATGACAGCCACGGCATCTTCGGCCGTATCTACCAGGGCAAAAAGGTCCAGGTCTTCTTCATTGACATTTCCATCTGCTGTTAGCATGGTATCCCTGATCCAGTCAATCAGGCCGCCCCAATAGGTTTTGCCTACCAACACAATGGGGAACCGGCCAATTTTCCGGGTCTGTATCAATGTCAAGGCTTCAAACAATTCGTCCAGGGTGCCAAAACCTCCGGGAAGGACGATAAATCCTTGAGAATATTTCGTAAACATCACCTTTCGAACAAAGAAATAATCGAAGGTGATTAGTTTATCCGGATCGATGTAAACATTGTTAAACTGTTCGAAGGGCAGTAGAATATTCAAGCCTACCGACTTGCCATTTTGGGAATGAGCTCCTTTATTACCTGCCTCCATAATGCCCGGGCCTCCGCCGGTAATAACGCCATACCCATGCTGTACCAATTTGGCGGCAATAGCTTCGGTCATGATGTAATAGGGATTATCTGATTGGGTTCGTGCTGAGCCAAATAGGGAGACACAGGGTCCTATTTTGGCCAATTTCTCAAAACCTTCTACAAACTCGCTGATCACCTTAAAAACCACCCAGGAATCAGCACTTTTAATCTCCGCCCAATCTTTTTCCTTGAATGCGTTGCGAATCTTGTCTTCCTCTATCAAATACACCTCAAAATTAATTTAAAAAAATCCGTTTTAATTCATTGCTATTTCACTTGAAGGTAATGGATTTAACAAAACCAACCTAATAACTCCCGAATTATTTAATTCACTTGAAAAATCATGCCTTTTATTGAAAAAAAGTAAGCATTTTTCGTTTTTTTTCTCTTAATTATAAAATGGTTTCCCTGGTCCAATCTTTTTACTGGCCATTTCTGGTGCTTATGCTCAGCGTGGCATTGGTAGCCCTTTTGATTTCCAGATGGCGGTTCCATCCCTTTATCGCACTGGTTTTAGCGGCGGTATTTGTTGGCTTGCTTAGCCCCGGAGTGGTGGTCGAGCAGGGCGTGATAGCGGCGCTCGAACTGCCCATGACCGAATTGGGGATCATGGCCGGGAAAATTGCCTGGGTGATTGCACTTGCGGCCATTATTGGTACGGCCATGATGGAAAGCGGTGCTGCCGCTCAAATCGTCACCTATTTATTAAAAACACTGGGAGAAAAACAAGCTGCCCTTGCCCTCCTGGTCGCAGCGTTTATTCTCTCCATTCCCGTATTTCTGGATACCGTTTTTTTCCTGCTAATCCCTTTGGGCATCACCCTGGCAGCAAAAACCGGCAAAGATTATGTCCTTTACGTGATTGCCATTGGAGGTGGTGCCGCCATCACCCATAGCATTGTCCCTCCTACTCCCGGCCCCTTGATTATGGCCGAAACATTGGGAATAGACCTGGGGCTGGTCATCAGTGCAGGATTGCTGCTGGGTATCCTACCGGCTATCTTAGTCATCCTGATCGGCAAAAAACTGAATCAAAAACTATCCATTCCCCTGCGGATCGCTCCCGAAAATACCGCTAAGGTTAGCAAAAAACTTTCCTTATCTGCCTCCCTACTGCCCATCCTATTGCCGATAGTTCTGATCGGATCCGCCTCCCTGGTTGAAGCCATTGCCGGAAAGGTACCCGAATGGCTCGGATTTCTTGGAAATAAAAACCTGGCCATGGGGGTTGGAACAGGGGTGGCTATCTACCTCTGGGCCAATGCGCGTGAATTGAAATCCAACGAACTTTGGCAGAAAATCGGAAAGCCGCTGGAAATTGGCGGTCTGATTATTTTGATTACCAGTGCCGGCGGTGCCTATGGTGCCATGATCGGGCGTAGTGGCATCGGGGAATCCATTCGCCTGGCAACCGAAAACTTCCACATTCACTACGTACCCCTGGCCTGGCTGATTGCAGCGGTCCTGAAAACCGCCCAAGGCTCTGGCACCGTGGCCATGATTTCCAGTGCAGCCATCATTTCTGCGCTTATTGGTAACGGTGCCACACTACCCTATCATCCGGTTTACCTGCTGATGGCTATGGGCTTTGGTTCGCTTTTTGTATCTTGGATGAACGACAGTGCCTTTTGGGTAGTGGCTCGCATGAGTGGGCTGACCGAAAAAGAAGCCTTGAAAACCTGGACCTTTTTGTTGGCCATTATTTCGTTGACAGGAATGGTACAGGTTTGGCTATTGTCCTGGTTAATACCTTTGATCTAACAAATAAACCCATCAATCTATGCATGTACTGATTATCGGTGGAGGAGGCTTTATAGGCAGCCGCCTGGCGGTTGAATACCGCCAACAACATTCATCTTCCGCTACTACCCTAACCTTATTTGACCGCCAATTTCCCGAGGCCTTAAAAAACGATCCGGGCCTGGAATTTGTTCCTGGCGATTTTGGCAACCCCTCCCACATAGATCCGCTTCTCGAAAAAAAGCCGGACCTGATCTTTCACCTCGCAGCGATTGTAAGCGGGGAAGCCGAAAAAAACTTCGACCTGGGCATGCAGGTCAATCTGAAGGGATCTTTGCACCTGCTGGAAAAATGCAGGGAACTGGGACATCAGCCGCGAGTGGTGTTTGCTAGTTCCTGTGGCATTTTTGGCGGGGAGGTGGATCAGGTTATCACAGAAAATACAGCCCCGAAACCGAGGAGTTCTTACGGAACTCAAAAAGCCATCGTGGATCTTCTGATGAATGATTATAGCCGACGGGGCTTTGTGGACGCACGATGCCTCCGACTACCCACCATCACGGTGCGTCCCGGCAAACCCAATGCCGCCACCTCCTCTTTTTTAAGTAGTATTATTCGTGAGCCGCTAAATGGTAAAAAAGCCAGCTATCCCGTCGATCCATCTTCGGAATTCTGGATCCTTTCTCCTAAACAGGTGGTGAACAACTTTATCCATGCGGCCGCTCTGGAGGCAACCCACATTGGGGACGATCGTACCATTAATTTGCCGGGGCTTACGGTCACCGTGCAGCACATGATCGATTGCCTGGAAAAGGTAGCTGGTTCGGATATAGCCCAACTCATTACCCACCAACCAGATGCCTTTCTGCAAAGCATTGTTTTGACCTGGCCTCCGCATTTTAACACCCAAAAAGCGGATACACTAGGCTTTACTGCAGACAAGGATGTAACAGAAATCATCCGAAATTACATACAGGAAGAAAACATAAAACTTTCAAGCGTATGAATAAAGATGTTAAAACCGCATTGATCACCGGTGCGGGTTCAGGAATCGGCAGGGCAGTGGCCCAGGCTTTGGCCAAAGACAATTGGCACCTGATCCTAACCGGCAGAAGGAAGGCACCTTTGGAAGAAACTGCCGAGCACTGCGAAGGCAATCAGCACCTGGTATTCCCGGCAGATATCACCGATCCGGCGGGGGTAAGACAACTTTTCTTCACGCTGGAAGAAAAATTTGGACGGCTGGACCTCTTATTTAACAATGCCGGGACAAATGCACCCGCAGTACCGCTGGAAGACCTGGCCTTTGCCGATTGGAAAACGGTAATCGACACCAATTTAACAGGTGCCTTTCTGTGTACCCAGGAGGCCTTTCGGCTAATGAAAAAGCAATCCCCGAAAGGAGGACGGATTATCAATAATGGTTCCATCTCAGCGCAGGTGCCCCGACCCTTATCAGTAGCCTATACCGCAAGCAAACATGCGGTCACGGGCTTGACGCGCTCCACAAACCTGGATGGCAGGGCACACGATATCGTTTGTGGGCAAATTGATATTGGAAATGCTAAAAGTGCCATGACCAAAAGGATGGAAGAAGGAATTCTGCAGTCCGACGGCACGAAAAAGGTCGAGCCCACCATGGACGTGGCAGAGGTGGGTCGGGCGGTCGTTTATATGGCCGGGCTACCCCTGAGTGCCAATATTCCATGGATTACCTTAATGGCCAACGGCATGCCCTTTATGGGCAGAGGCTAATAGCCCGATTTTCATCCTTCGGGGTAAAACCATTAGTAAACTACCATTCAATTACGTGATCATAGATGCCCCCTCAACCCCAATCCCATGTTTAGCCCATTTCAACCACATCATATCGTTTTTATTTTCTACCTGCTACTAATGGCTGGTTGTCAGGAACCACAGCCAAAAGATGTAGCAATCCCCGCTGAATTCAACCGGGTTAACTATAACCGGCCGGATGCTACCGCTTACCTGGGCGTTGGGCTTTGGGCCTGGCCCTTGCCCATGGACTACGACGGTGATGGAGACATGGACCTATTGGTGTCTTGTCCGGACAAACCCTTTAACGGACTTTATTTCTTCGAAAACACCAGTGGAGAGGATTTTCCTGTATTTGCCCCTCCCGTAAGGTTAGGCGATGCCATTCCTAAAGTACAGATTTCCCATACCGGGCTGGCTGATCCGAAGGTAACCATTCCCGGTGCCTTGCTTCGAGATTTCCGGACCGCACTGGATTCCCAGCCGGAAGCTTTGTTTCCAATAGAGGAGCTCACCAAAGACCTGGGAAAGAGCCCCCGTTTCAACCAATGGAAAATGGCCGATTACGAGGGGGATGGAGATTTGGATTTATTGGTAGGCATGGATGACTGGTCGGATTATGGCTGGGACAATGCCTTTGACAGCACGGGAAATTGGGTAAACGGACCCCTGCATGGATACGTGTACCTACTGGAAAACATAGAAGGGGAATACCATAATCGCGGGCGGCTTCAGGCCGGGGGAGCGGAAATCGACGTGTATGGAGCTCCTTCTCCCAACCTGGCCGATTTTGACGGGGATGGGGACCTGGATTTGATTTGCGGAGAATTTTTAGACCGGATGACTTACTTCGAAAACGTGGGTACCCGCGAAAAACCCGAATATGCAGCGGGTGTGTTTTTGGAAAACCAAGGTGGTACGATCAAGATGGATCTGGAAATGATCATTCCGGTGGCCATCGATTGGGACCAGGACGGCCATGTGGATCTGATCGTCGGAGACGAGGACGGTAGGGTAGCTTGGGTAAGGAATACAGGCAAACAGCACAATGGAATTCCTGAATTTTCCGCTCCCAGGTATTTCAGGCAAGCCGCCGATCATTTAAAATTTGGTGCGCTGGTCACTCCGGTAAGCGTGGATTGGGACAATGACGGAGATGAAGACCTGATTGCCGGAAATTCAGCCGGGTACATTGCCTTTATAGAAAACCTTAGCGGCGGCCCCAATCCAAGTTGGGCGGAACCCGAGTTATTGGAAGTCGACGGCGAAGCCATCCGTATACAGGCCGGAGAGAATGGCTCCATTCAAGGCCCGGCCGAAGCCAAATGGGGATACACCACGCTTTCTGTGGCCGACTGGAATGGAGATGGACATCAGGACATCGTTTATAACTCCATTTGGGGAAAGGTGGAATGGATCCAGAATACCGGAACAGCACTAAAGGCACCTCAACCTGTAAAGGTGGATTGGGGAAATCAGGCTCCGCCCTATCCAAGTTGGAACTGGTGGAAACCGGCAGCGGACGAGTTGGTCACCCAGTGGCGGACCACTCCCTACGCCATTGACTGGAATGAGGATGGGGTTATGGACCTGATCATGCTGGACCAGGAAGGTTATTTGGCCTACTATCAGGGCGACAGCAAAACGGGTGAAACCATCCTGCAGCCCGGAAAAAGAATTTTTTATGGAGAAAATGGAGCTACTTTTACTAATAAAAATGAAGTACAGGATACCGGAAACGGACTTTTGAGGTTAAATATCGCTGAGGCGGGAAGCAGCGGCAGAAGGAAAATCAGTTTCGTAGACTGGGACAATGATGGGGATCTGGACCTGCTGGTAAACAGCCTGAACGTATCCTTATTTGAGAACATCAGCCAAAGCCCGGACAAGGTGGTCTTCGAGCACAAAGGCACCTTTACGGATCAAATGCTGGCCGGACACACCACCAGTCCTACCTTTGTAGACTGGAATGGAGACGGAGTTTGGGAGGTGTTGGCGGGTGCCGAAGACGGGCATTTTTACCACCTGCCCCGGTAATCGAAACCGATAATCCGATCGTGGACGAATTACCCGTTTCTCTTAATGGAGGAGTTTTTTGTGCGATCCTGTTTTTTTGATTGTAATTTTGATGTGATTCGCATATCTCTATGCGTCCAAATCTTTTATTAAGGTGGTTATTACAGGCTCCACATCCAATTTAGTTCCCCTGGTGCTGCGAAAAAAAAGGGATTGGAAGGGATGCTTTGATGGTTTCCTTTTCTGAGAATTGCCGATTTGCATGGGGAAGTAAAAGCGTGAAGGTATCTCAGGTAGTTCGTACCGAACGCAGGTTAGCCGTTCGCTGGTCATTCATTCGCTAAGAACAGGCTGCGCGGATCACCATTTGCTTGTATTTTTTAACCGGCAAGTATTTTTCGTCGCAGAAATTTCCGGTTTCATCGCAGCCCCTTTCCAGTTGGTCATCTTCCCCAAAAAGGGCTGATTATTCAAGGTATGTTTGTAACAGAAATTATTTGTTACCTGTCTGTCAAACGGCAGACCTAAACATCAAAAACCATGAAAAATCTAATAAAAAGTACCGCAATAGCCGTTTTGTTTCTCGTATCGCTTACGAGCATGACTCCTGTACCCAGGCCTAACCTGGTGATTTCGGATGAGGGAAAAAATCTCTTCATTCAATTGAATTCCCAGTTACGGGGAACAACCATTTCAATCGCCGATAACTCGGAAAACATCCTGTTTTTCGCCGACGTGTACGACGGAACATACGCGAAAAAGTTTAACCTGGAGCAATTAGCCGATGGCACCTATTACTTTACCGTAGACAATCCTGAGGCAAGCCTGGTTTACACATTGAACCTGAATGATGGGAACGTAAAAATCCTGCAAAAGGAGCAGAATGCCACCCCTTCGGCCTTTAGAACAGATGGAAATAAGGTATTCTTTACGCTGGAAAAAAAGGATCTGAAAAAGGTGAATATAAAAATCATCAATAGTAGTAACGCCGAAGTGTTTTCTAAGTCTGAAACGGTCAATGGTAGCATTGACAAGGTTTTCAACTTTGAAAAGGCTGTCAAAGACAGCTACACCATTACGATTGAAGATGGACAAACCACCTATTTTCAACAGGTAGAAGTAGCTTCCTAATTCCCAGCCAGGCATCACCTGATTTGGTAAAAGAAACCGGTGAACCAATCGGTTTCTTTTTTTTGCCCGGGTAGTCCACCGACGGTGAGGGGCTTAAAAAGGGTTCAAATACTATTGCTTATATTTATAAAAACAACGGATAGAATGAGACCCGCTTTTACTTTGATTCAAAAATACCAGTCCACCATTCTACATGTGCTGACCTGGTCTATTTTTTTCTTGCTGCCCATCATTTTGGATCAGGGTTATGGCGGCAGGGGGCCCAGACCGGCCCATGAGACTGATTTTCTTTATTTGAATACCCTTACCAATTTCTTTTGGGTCATCCTGTTCTATTTAAACACAAGACTGCTGATCCCAACCCTCCTGTATAAGCAAAAATTTGCGGGGTACCTGCTGACCCAACTGCTGTTGTTTGGCATCATTCTTTTTTTCCACCGGATGCTGTTCAGTCTGCTTTTGGCAGATTTATCTTTTTCTTTTTACCGGTCTGCGCTCTACAATGGCATTCCGTTTCTATTTATTCTGATGGCGGCGATTGCCTTTAAATCCGTGTCTGACAAGATTAAATCCGACCTGGTGGCCAGCGAAAAACAACGGGAAAACCTGAAGACCGAACTGGCCTTTCTTCGTTCTCAAATCAATCCTCATTTCTTTTTAAATGTACTTAACAACACGATAGCACTGGCGCGTATGAAAAGCGAGGCCCTGGAACCAACATTACTAAAACTTTCTTCACTGGTAAAGTACATGTTTTACGAAACGGACGAGGAAAAAGTACTCCTGAAAAGTGAGCTCGAATACCTGAAGGGCTACATTGACCTTCAGAAACAACGCATTGGGGACCGGTTAAGCCTGATCATCGATTTGAACCCCCGTGAGGACTGGCATGCCATTGAACCCATGCTGCTGATACCGTTTGTGGAGAATGCTTTTAAACACGGTACCGGGCTGATCCCCGATCCTGCCATTCACATTTCCCTAACCACAAGCGGTAACGACCTGCTATTTTCCGTGAAAAACAAATACACGCTGGCAGAAGATACCCGGGACGGTGGCTCCGGAATTGACCTTGCCAATGTGAAAAGAAGGCTGGAATTGCTTTACGGTGACAAGCAAAAGCTTAGTATCCATAAATCCGATGGCTGGTACACCGTTACCTTACAACTAACGCTAACGCCATGATAAATTGCATTGCAATAGATGATGAACCCCTGGCCCTTGCCTTACTTAAAGATAATATAAGTAAGGTGCCGTTTTTAAAGCTGGTAGCTGCTTGTAGCGATGCTTTTGAGGCGATGGAAGCCTTGCGCAAAAACCCCGTGGACCTGGTATTTTCCGACATTCAAATGCCCGGCCTTTCGGGATTTCAGTTTGTTTCCAGCCTTCAGCAGAAACCCATGGTGATTTTCATTACCGCCTATAACCAATATGCCGTAGACAGTTTTGACCTGGATGTAGTGGACTACCTGGTAAAGCCCGTATCCCTTGAGCGGTTTATCAAAGCCTGCCACCGGGCCCGGGAACGCCATGAATGGAAGGCGGCAAAACCCGTAGCAGCCGATAAAAATGCTCCGGACCATTTTTTTGCGAATGTGGATTACAGTCAACTAAAAATAAGATTTGATGATATCCTGTGGATGAAAGGCTATGGAGACTATATCAAATTTCATTTAAAAGGCCAGGAGCAGCCGCTGCTGGTACGCATGCGTTTTAAGGAACTGGAGTCGATTTTACCTCCGAATAAATTTCTCCGTATCCATAAATCCTATGCGGTAGCCTTGGCTGAAATTACCGCCATCCGCAAAAACAGTCTTTTTTTGGGAGATCAGGAGTTTTCTATTGGAGAGGCATACCGGGAGGCGGTGGAAAAGTGGATGCGGAGCGGTGGTTAGCGGGGCATGCTGGAACCCCCCAAAGAAAACACCCTCTTTTGAGGTAGGATCTACTGACAACTACAGGTAAAAAAGTACCATTGATTGGCCTGATTCACCTAACTGACAGTAGATTGCCAAAAATCAGAGCCAAGCAAACGGATGTCGTTACCTTGCCCCTCTTTGTGTGTTTTTTTAATTAATTTTATAGTGAAAATTAATTAAATTTCAGTTTAAGTATATTATGTTCGAATTCGACCCTAAAAAAAGCGCGTCCAATAAAATCAAACATGGAATTGATTTGAAACAAACTAAAATTTTTGGGAAGATCCAAATGGAATATTTATTGAAGCTCGGGCAACAGATGAAAAACGCTTTTTACTTATTACCCGATTAGACAAAAGTGTCTGGTCAGCCGTATATACTCATAGAAATGAATTTGTAAGGATTATATCGGTCAGAAAATCAAGAGGAAATGAAAAAGAAATCTATTATAGCTATTGAATTTGATGAAAAGTTTGAACGACAGGAAAATTTAGTTCCTTACCTTCAAATAGATAAACGATCCAAACCTGGTTTAAAAGCCCGGAGGGTAAGTGTTGACTTTCCCGAATGGATGGTTCAGGAACTGGATCGTGCTGCCCAAAAATTAGGTGTTTCCCGGCAAAGTTTGATTAAAGTTTTTATTTCTGATAAATTAAAGGAAACTCATTAAAGGTTTAATAGAAACCCGCATGGTTTTATCACCGAAACAACCTATGCCACCGCCAGGTAAGTTTTACCATATCTTCAGCTATGGTGTAAGCTATCCGATAGAAGTAATAGCTCAGTTTTTTAAGAAAATATTAAATTCCGACCCTTCGCCCGGCCTGCTTTTAAAAGTGATCCTTCCCCCTTCATTTTCAATGATCTTTTTGACAAAATACAACCCTATGCCGGTCCCTTCCACATCTTTGACAAGTCGCGTATAGGGAGTGAAAATAAGCTTTTGTTTCGCTTCATCCATGCCCCTGCCATTATCAATAACGGAGATATGGGTGAATCCTTCGGCTTTTTCAATTTTTAAATGAATGATGGGAGGTGTATTCGGAATGCGATATTTTATGGCATTGCTTAAAAGATTATACAAAATGCTCCGAAGGTTTTTTCTGGAAAATTTAATTTTTGGTACCTGGATATCTACATGAATGATGGCTTTGCTTTCATGGATAGCGTCCCGGATAACCAATTTAACCTGATTGATAAGGCTTTCAATTTTAACCAGTTCCACTTCTTCCTTAAAATTACTTTCAATCTTAATGATTTCGGAGAGTTCGTTGATCACATGCCGCATCGAAGCGATGGATTCCAAAAGTAAGGAGTTGGTTAATTTATGGTCCTCCAGGGCTTCCTCGTTCCATTCCGTAGACGGCCCCGTATTTTTGATCAAGTTGTTTACAAGGCCTTCAATATTGGAAAGGGGGCCTTTCAGATCATGAGAGACCGAATAAATAAACGTTTCATGGGTAGCGATAAGGCGTTCCAGGTCTTTTAATACCTTGATCCGATCCGTAATGTCCACGAAGGTAATGATAACCCCATTGGACTTATTTGTTTTATCAACCAGGTAAGGTATAATATTCATCTGGTACCAATTGAAGTCAGATGTTTGAATCTCCTTCTCATAGATTTCGCCGGAGTCAATGACCATGGTCACATTTTCAACAATGGTGGAGTAGCGGATATTGTCATTTAAATCATTCAGGGATTTTCCGAGATCCTCCTGGGAAAAATTAAACTGTTTCATGGCGGGCGGTGTAAATTTTCGCAGCCTCAGATCCGCATCCACAAAGAGTTGAGGGATGATGGTATTCCTGAAGTAATTTTCCAGTTCATCGTTTAATTTAATCAGCTCATTAATTTTTTTCGTGGACATGCTTATTCTTTCGTTCGTAATTACTGGTAGGTGCTTGTAAAAAGTTGAGTGTCTACTTAAAATCCCAAATTGTTACCCTTGAGAACCAATCGGCCCCTATCCGCAGGTGATATTCACTGTTTTGGACAAGGTAGCAGCAATTTTTGGTTTGTTAGCCCTGAAAAGGGCAATGTCTATGCCATGGAGTTCTTTAAGAATAGAAATAAACCCTACGAAAAATAATTTTGAACCTTCAAACAACACAATAAACCTTCAGGTGAATATGCCCACCGAATAAATTTAAATCCATCTACCAATCCTACGCGGTAGCTCTTTCCGGAATTACTGTCGTCCGCAAAAACAGGTTATTTTTTTTTTGGGGGGGGGGGATTAGGAATTTTCTATCGGAGAGGCATACCGGGAAGCGGTGGAGAAATGGGTGCGTAGCAGGAATTGAAAAATAACGGTACCTTTTCGGTTAAAAACAGATTCGGGGCTTTACCGCCTATCTCTATCGCATAAAAATACTTTTACAGAACACCTAATCCAATCGGTTTAGTAGTCGCTCCCGCTTGATTTTGCCCATTGTTAGCACATTATTTTTTCTCTATTCAGTTTAATTTGCTGCTTCTTTCGACTCATAGAGCCTAAAGCTCTCCATGAATTCATTTATCTTTGATTTTTCCGGGATTCGGCGCAATGCGGCAAAAGCAACCGTATAAATCCGTAAATCCTTTTTTGCCAAACGGATGGATACCATAGCGTTTGCACCTCTAGTAGCAGGATATAGCTTATAACTCACGCATTTTTCAAAACCCGGGAGTTGTTCAACCGACCTTTCATTAACAGAAAAATTTCCGAAAGTTGCCGCCAGGGTCTTGACCGACTGATCGAACATAGCTTCTACTTCCCATGAGTCTACTATCGCTTGCGGCAAGTCAGCATAACTGATTATATAATGATGTTCGTCCCCAAAAGAGGTATTAAAAGTCACTGTTTCAATGGTCTCCGCACCCCAAATAGTTTTTTGAACTCTAACACTCGGTTCCCTGGGGAATTTTGCAAGAAACCTTCCATCAGACGAGCCAAACAATCCTGATTTAGTCTGTATTATATCGGGCTTTTCATCTGAGCAGGATAGGAGAAGTAAGGAAATCAGCAATAAGCATATATTGCTTTTCTTTAGTTGATTGCGCATACACTTCATTTTTTACTGTAGCTAATTCACCGGATGTACCTGGTAGTAACGTATCCATTAGCCGCTTGAGCAAAGAGTCAGTTATCATTTGTCACCGGTCTGAAACGTCCGAACGGCTGACCAACTACTCCAATTCAGGTTTTGATCGCGGTAACGAACCCGCCAATAATACGTAGTATTCGGAGCTAGCCGCTCCGTTTTTTCATCCGTTAAATCATCGTCCTTTTGCCGATTTTCTTTGTAATACCAGTTCTGGTATTGTTGCCAGCTCTCAAATTCCAATGTTTCAAAACCCATGGATGTTGACACTTGCCAATGTGAGGCTGCATGAAAGGTACCCGAATAATCGCTACTGAATTGCCCGGCTTTCAACACGGTCCCCCTGATAGAAACCCCTGATCCCGTTGGCGAGATGGCTTCGGGGGTATTCGGTTTGCGTTCTTTTCTCCATACGGTAATGCTATCTCTCAATTCGTTCTCCCGGTGCTCCATGGTATTGCCACGGCTGATTCGTTTTATGGTGAATTTTGGGTCTTTTCTGTCGCCGTCTATCGACACCATGACAAATCCGTACTCATCTTGCGTAACGGTAAACTCATCGTAATCCCTGCCTTCAAATTCACCCCAGTTATCGATGGCGCCTCCTGCTGAGGCCACATTGATCCAAAGGTGTTTGTGGTCCCTGGATTGCCCCCTGGAATATCCGTGCGTATGGCCAAAAAAGTGAATGCTGGGCTTTCCCGTTTTGGTTGAAAATTGTTCCAATTCTTTAACGATCCGCCCGGTAAAGTCTTCTTCGCCCGGAATCCAAAGTTCAGACTTAAACGGATGATGCAATTGCGCAAAAACGAAATCGATTTTATCATCTTTTTCTGTCTCAGCTAATAGTTGTTTTAGCCAATCCAATTGTTCCCGCAAATCCCTATACCCATCGTTTGAGTCCAAACCAATTACCCGGGTGTTGCCGTAATCTTTGTACCACCAATGTTCTGCATAGGCAGGCGTCCCATTCTCAGGCAAACTAAAATACTTAAAGTAGTAGACGGAATTGCGCTCATGGTTTCCGGGTACAGGATATACCGGCACTTGCGCGAATAGTTTCTCTGCCGGGTTAAAAAAGTGGTCTTTCCACTGAAAAAATGTAGCGCCATTTTCTACCAGATCTCCCGGTATCAGCACCATGGCCAGGTTATCAGGCAGGGATCCGCCAAACTCTTTTTCAAGGTAGCCGATAACCCCTTCGTTCAGCACTTCGCTAAATTTGTCGGGTTGATTGTGGTCATACTGCATGTCGCTCATGGCAACCAGCTTAAAATCCTTTCCGTCACTAGAAAAGGGAGGCGTTTTGAATTGAAAAATATCAGAACGAGCATTTCCGGTTCGCACCCGGTAATAGTATTCGGTAAACCGTTCCAACCCGGTAATTTTGACAGTATGAACCCGTACCTCGTCATAATTGATCGCTTCAGAAGTACCGGTAGCTTTTTCGCTGAGATTGGGACTGGTACCCCATTCCACGATACTTTCTTCTCCCTCGGATGTTTGCCACATGACTATCGCGGAATTTGGCTCTACATCCTGCAGGTAGGGTTTGATCTCCAGTACCTGTGCCGGGGATTGAAGGCAGATACTCGCCAACAATGCGAATAAAATTAATTTGAAGGCCATTTTCAATTTGCTCGTTACGTATTGGTTTGGTTACAAAACAGCGCGCCAAAAAAATTCCAACCAGGAATTTATTATGCACAAGGCAAGGTACTATTTTCGGAATAAAAAAAAGTAAACCACCCTTGAAATTGGCGGATAATTCTACCGGGACCTGCTTTCCCATTGGCTTCATGTTAAGTCAGATAGCATCCCTTTCTCCTATTCGTAATGCGGGTCCGCATACGGTTGGTCTGGGGTTGCGAAATGCAACAGTTAAATAGGGTAAAATAATGCTTGATGGATAGACAAGCCTGACCTCTGTTTTCGATAAAAAATCAAGGAAACCTGGGTTAAAAGCCCGTCGGGTGAGTGTTGATTTCCCTGAATGGATGGTTCAGAAACTGGATCGTGCTGCCCAAAAATTAGGTATTAGCCGACAAAGCCTGATCAAAGTTTTCATTTCTGACAAATTAAAAGAAGCCCATTGAATTACTTTTCTCGGAACATCTGAGTATTCGCTATTACTTTCTCAAAGCCCGGGTTTTTGATTTGCTTCTCCATAACTATGGCATCCGCACGGTTTTTGCCTGATTCTACGTAATGCTGATTCATGCATAAATAAAAAAAACCTGCCATTGGCAGGTTTTTGCTCCTCCTCTTGGGCTCGAACCAAGGACCCTCTGATTAACAGTCAGATGCTCTAACCAACTGAGCTAAGGAGGAATAATCGTCTTTTAAGGGCATTTCCTTAATTGAGATGCAAACATAACAGGTTACATATTTTTTTCCAAATAAGGCCGCCTGGATTTTTCATAAATTTTATTTACTGTAAATCTATAGGTTCAATACCAGCAACTTAAAGTTTACGCTGGCAAACGCTGGCCTGGGCTTTAACCTTCTTGAAACAGCTGGCCATTGCTTTTATGGGATTTTTTAAATACAAGCCTTTTTTTTACCTGAAAAAAGTATAAATTTGCCAATCCATTGAGGGAAGGAATGTCTAAGACAGCACTTCTTCTTCAATCTTGGAGAAATTTCATTTCAAATCTCGGGTTGTAGCGCAGTCCGGTAGCGTATCCTGACTGAGGTCAGGAGGGTCGTGGGTTCAAATCCCGGTTTGAAATTGAAATAATGAATAATAATTAATAGATCTCGGGGTGTAGCGCAGTCCGGTAGCGTACTTGCATGGGGTGCAAGGGGTCGTGGGTTCAAATCCCGCCACCCCGACGAGTGTTGAGCCAGGCTGGATTCC
>NZ_WNKG01000004.1 GCF_010119245.1 Cyclobacterium salsum | reverse complement strand
GTACTGGTGCGCCGCGGCGCACGGGAGAGTAGAGCCTGTCCCGACTCGTCGGGATCGCCGCCTCATTTATTCAAAAGCCCTTTGGTTTATTCCACAAGGGCTTTTTTTATGCCCAAAGCTGCAGAAATGTTCACCACAGATTACTCGGATCCGCACAGATAAGGCTCAGGGAGAGGCTAATATGTTCTTATATCCCTTATATGGTTCTTTTTTTTTAACCATATAAGGAATATAAGGGCATTGAAGGGGTCAGGAAAATTCTTATATGCTCTTAAATGCCTTATATGGTTCCTTGTTTATTGCTGAAGAAAGTGTGCACCACAGATACCACAGATCCGCACAGATAGTTTAAGGATCAGGGAGCGCCTAGTATCTTCTTAAGTACCTTATATGGATTTCTTTTTTTAACCATATAAGGAATATAAGGGCATTGAAGGGGTCAGGAAAATTCTTATATGCTCTTAAATGCCTTATATGGTTCCTTGTTTATTGCTGAAGAAAGTGTGCACCACAGATACCACAGATCCGCACAGATAGTTTAAGGATCAGGGAGCGCCTAGTATCTTCTTAAGTACCTTTTATGGATTTCTTTTTTTAACCATATAAGGTCATTGAAGGGGGGTAGGGAAAATCTTATATGCTCTTAAATGCCTGATATGGTTCTTTTTTTATTGCTGAAGAAAGTGTGCACCACAGATTCGAGCAGATTCGCACAGATATTTTAAGGATCAAAAAAACTTATAGTTTCTTATATAACTTATATGGTTCCTCATTTATTTCCGAAAAAAGTGTGCACCACAGATAACACCGATCCGCACAGATAGTTTAAGGATCAGGGAGCGCCTAATATGTTCTTATATAACTTATATGGTTCCTTTTTTTACCAAATAAGTAGAAGGATCCGGGAGCATACCTTATGCATTTTTCGGGTTGAATAAGGTTGGAATTAAAAATCCCGTGATCACTGACATAAAAAAAGCCCCCAGTTTGGGAGCTTTTCCTATGGGTTTCAACATTTAGATTAACCAACCGTAATCTGCTTAACCTCTTTTTTGATTTCTTTTTTTGGAATGGTTACCAACAGAATGCCATCCTTGTACTGCGCATTGATGTTATCAATGTCCGCTTTCTCTTCGGGTAGGAAAAAGGATCTTTGGAAAGATTCATAGTGAAATTCCCTTCGGGTTACCTGATCCTTTTCTTGCTGCTCTTCGGTTTTCCTTTCGGAAGCAATTACCAGGTGCTCATTTTCATAAGAGATGTTGAAATCTTCTTTTTTCAACCCGGGCACAGCCAGTTCCAGCAGGTAATTTTTATCGTTCTCTTTGATATTTACTGCCGGTACGCTGGTTTTAAAACGGCTGACTGGTGCACCCAGATCAAAGGCCGAAGGCATGTCAAATAGCCTGTCAAACAAGTTATCAAAGGCAGGTACTTGTGATTTTTTTCCGTTGTTTGCTGCTTTCATCAGTGTCATGGCGTTATGGATTTTGGTTTTCAGATTCGTTTTTATTCATTCTTTTCAAAAGAAATGCCATTTCAAAAAATGAGGTAATACACTGAATAATAGGACAATAAGACAGTTTTTATAAGTTTAAATCCGTCAAAATGTCAAAAAATAATCCTTAAATGCCAAAATGTCTTTTCCTGCCTTATTCATAAAAAAGGCCCGGAAGCCAAAGGCTCACAGCCGGAATATAGGTCACCAATATCAGCACCAGCAAACTCACCAAGAGGAAGGGCAATCCGGCACGAGCAATTTTCTCCAAGGATACTCCTCCTATGCTGGAGGCTACAAACAAACAAACACCCACAGGTGGCGTGGTAAGGCCGATAACCAAATTTACAACCATGATAATGGCAAATTGAACGGGATCTACCCCAACCTGAACCGCTACGCCTAACAAGACCGGAAACAATATCAGCAGCGCAGCGATGGTTTCCATAAAAGCCCCAACGAAAAGTAACAACAAATTTATCAATAATAGCAATACCCACTTGTTTTCCGTGAGTTGGAGCAGCGTGGTGGCAATCTGTTGGGGTAACTCTTCCACCGTCATGATCCAGGCAAAAAGGTTGGCAAAGCCCACCAGCACCATTAAGGAAGCGGTTGTTTTGGCCGATTGCAATAAAATTTTAGGTATGCGTCTGAACGTTAAATCCTTATATACCCAAAGTCCAATGCCCATTGCGTAGATTACCGCCACGATGGATGCTTCTGTGGGCGTAAACACACCGCCGATAATGCCGAATAGGATTAGCAGCGTCATCATTATCGCCCAAAATGCCTGCATGAAACTTTTGAAAATGAACATCGGAGATTTCCGATCGCTTTTCGGATAGTTCTTTTTCACGGCTATAAAATAAGCGGTAAGTAAAAATCCTAATCCCAATAATAAACCAGGGACGATGCCGGCAATAAAGAGCTTTCCAACCGACATTCCGGTCAAGGTGGCCGCTATGATCATAGGAAGACTGGGGGGGATGATGGGGCCGATGGTCGAAGAAGAGGCAGTGATGGCGCAGGAAAAGGGTGCATCGTAGCCTTCCTTTTTCATCGCAGGAATCATTACCGAGCCAATACTTGCGGTGTCTGCTATCGCCGTTCCGGAAATCCCTCCAAATAGCATGGATGCCCCCACATTGGCTAAGCCCAGGCCGCCCCGAATATGGCCCAACAGGGCATTGCAGAAATGAATGATTCGCTGGGTAATGCCTCCGGCGTTCATCAGGTTGCCCGCCAGGATAAAACCCGGAATGGACAAAAGGACAAACACATCAATGCCGGCATACATTTTTTGTGGGATGACCATCAATGGGATATCGCTAAAAATCAGATAGGAAAATGCAGAAATGCCCAAGGCAAAGGCAATCGGGAAGCCCAGAATTAAAAGCACCAGAAAAACAACGAAAAGGAGGACGGTCATTTTAGCTTTTTTAGTAGTTCCAACAATGCATACAGACTGGTAAATAGTCCCATAATTGCCATGGCCGCATACATAAAAGCCATGTTGAGGTTCAGGGCAGGGGATTTCTGCAGGCTGACAATATCCATTAACGGCAGGCTAAAGATAAATTGGGTGCCCATAATGATCAGGATGAACAGTAATATTACGGCTTGCATGCGGGCTTTGGCCTTAGGGGAAAGCCTGTCCAGAAAGGTATTGACACTTACGTATCCCTGGTCCTTTATGGACAGGGCAGCACCTACGCTGACCAAGTAAATAAAGCTAAAACGTGCCAACTCCTCCGTCCAGTTGGGTGCCCAGGGTAAGGCATACCTGGCCACGACCTGAAGCAGTACCACGGCTATCATCACCATAAAACTCAGGCTTACAAAGTGGCCGAGTATTTTGTCCAGCAACGGGAAATTGGTTTTCATCATGGTACTTCCTGAATTCTTCTTAGCAAGTCAATTTGTTCTTCGTTAAAGGCCTGCATGACTGCCTTTGTAGCGGCTTCTCTAAAGGCATTTTTATCCACTTCTATAAATTCCATCCCCTGATCCAGTAGAAATTGGTAATCTTTTTTTTCCTGAACCAGAAACAATTCGTGTTCGTATTCCTGCATGATCCCCGCAGATACATCAATAACCTCCTGTAAATCCGGAGGCAACATTTCGTATTTTTTATTGCTCATGACCACGTAGGCCCAGCTCTTGACATGCTCGGTCAGCATGCAATACTTTTGCACCTCGTACAAGCCTGCGTCTTTGATCAGCGCAAAGGGGTTTTCCTGTCCATGAATGGTGGATTGTTGCAGGGCGGTGAATACCTCCGAAAAGGCCATAGGGGTAGGTTTGGCACCCAGGGCGCTCCAGGTGTCCACGTACAAGGATACCGCAGGTACCCGAAGAATCATTCCCTGCAATTCATCCGGATGGCGGATCGGCCGGTTGGCGGTAAGGTTCCTGGCTCCTCTTTCAAACCAGGCGATGGGGCGAAATCCCGCTACGTCCAGAATGTGTTGCTCGATTTCTTTACCCAAGGGTCCCCCGGCTACCTTCTTCAGATGTTCGGAATCCCGGATGGCGAAGGGCGTGGCACACAGGATGGATTTGGGAAGGCTCCAGCTTTGTAAGGACTCACCCGTAATCATGATATCGGCACTGCCTACCAGGAGACCTGTGAGTACGTCCATCTCTTTTCCCAACTGCTCGTTTGGGTAAACAATGACTTCTATCCGACCTTCGGATCGTTTTTTTACCTCTTCGGCAAATTTTAAACTGGCTTTATGCCAACCATGTTCCCGATTGGCCAGATGGCCAAAGCGCAGGGTATATTCAGGTTTTTTATTCCGGTCAGCCTGGCATCCTAGCAGGTGTAATAAAAAAACGAGTAGAAATACCTGAAAACAGCCTTTTGGGTTCATAGATACAGCCTTCAAACAAGTTAGTATGGGTTCATTCAATGGAAATTGGCTCCAAAGTACAAAAATTATTTTCCCAGGACATTTTATTTTTAAAATTTCGCCCCCACGACCACTGTTTTTTTGATGTGCTGGACTTGTCCGTTAGGGTGGATCAATTCCGCAGACAGAATGTAGTATCCTGCCGTCACTTTTTCCCCGCTTTCATTGCTGCCGTCCCAGGTATAAAATCCTTCTGCGCCCCAGATTTCATTTTGGCATACTACTTTTACCGGAATTCCCGTAGGAGCGAAAATGCGTAGCGTTGCCTGAAAACCGGGTGCGGGCATTTTATACGAGATGGTGGTGAACGGCTGTTCACCAGCAGCCATGGGAATAAAGACCTCGGGTGACAACTGAATGCCCAATCCAGCATTATCCTGCTCGTACACTTGGGAGTTTTTAGCCCCAGGGCTCGCATGGCCCACATGGGCTCCGGCAGAATGCCAATTCTCCGGTTCGTTGGTAGGAGCCGTGACGGAATACCTTTCGAGCGAAATTCCTTTGACATCCCGAAGAAATGCATGGTGAAAGTCCTCATCGTAATCCATTCGTTCCACCCAGTTTTCTTCCGGATCCAATAGAATTACTGTTCCAGAACGAATTGGATAGCTGGGCAAACTCATTTCCACAAATTTTTCCCGATTGCTGAGGGGATACTGTTCGGCCAGTTTTTGGCGGTCTGTGGTCAGCACCAGGTAATCAAATGGATCCAAAATCAAATCCTGGCCGGAAATTACTCGTCGGTTGCTGATTTCTTCATCCCTTGCATTGGCCAGCTTCCAGTTTTTAAGGTTGAGGTACTTCTCGGAATGATTGTAGATCTCCACAAATTTCGGAACACCTGTAGCCGGGTTAAATAGAATTTCATTTAGCAGCAAGTCTCCTTCCGATGCCCTGCCCGGAACCCTGACCAACAAACTATTGGCATCTGGCGACAGGGGATTTCCTGCACAATCCTGCCAATTTTCTACCTTTACCTCATAGACCTGATTTGCTTGCAGGGGTTCCTGAAGGAGCAGCACCCACTGAAATGAGTCCAGTGAATCTTTATACGAGGCTTTTATGATCCTTTCGGGGGACAAGTTAACGTTGCTGTTTTGGTTATGAATGGCTACCGGTTTCGAAAATCGTAGGATAATTCGGGATTCGTCTTCCAGCACCGCGGCAAGCAGACGAGGTGCCGTGCGGTCGGGAAAATCGTCGAATACTGAGTTTTGTCCTCCGGGAGTCCCCCTATTTTCACTGCTTGAAGGAGCATAGTTGGTAATGGATTCGCAGGGATAATAAGGGTTGATTACTTCCAGGCTGTAGCCATTGCTGCCTATTTCGCTTCCGAGCGGCATGGAAGGATCGAAGATTATCCGGTCTATCAGGGTTCCCCGGGAATTTGTTAGTGTCACCACGTCCCCGCCGTTCAGTAGCGTGGGCCAGGCCTTAAGCCCTAGTACCTTCCCAAACCGATCAAAGGACTCTGCGTAAGACGCGGGACAAAGAATGAGGTATTCACCCGGACCCAGGCCGGAACGCGGGAGCGTGATTTCACTGCGGCTGTTGGAAAGCTTCATACCGCCTAATTGGAAGGTCTTTTCGGTGGGGTTAAACAGTTCCAGGTATTCCACCTCCGGAAGTCCGCTGCCCGGCCGGGGTGCTGGCATCATTTCGTTAAGGATTAGCTCTCTGAATGCAGGGATTTCGGGTGGCTGATAGGTCAGGCTCATCGCGACAGGATGGATGGTGTTGCCATCCAAATCTTCCAGGCCTTCTATGAGCAAGCTAATTTCCTCTCCCAGCTCCCAGCCATTTTCGAAGGCAAGCAGGATCTCTTTTCCACTGTTTTCTAAGGTAATCCAATTAGGCGAATCCCCATTCACGGAATAGAATCCCGGCACCACCGCCAGAACCGGGTTTAGTTCCTTGTCAAAATGCAGCAGTAGATTATGCTCCGGCAATAGTTCCACTTCGAGTAATTCCGGAGCCAGCGGACTCCAGGAAAAAGGCCGTAAACTCCCGGGAAGTCTGCGACCATTCGCTCCCATTCGGGCCGGGACTTGTAGGGTCCAAAGAGAACCCAAAGGAAGCGGTTCATCGATAATTACCTGAATTTGCTGGGGCTTACTTTGATTGAGGAGGGCCTCCAAACCCCGATCATCCTCCAAAAAATGAAAATCTCCATCCCAGGGAGTATTTTTATCCAGCGGGATTTGTTGCCTGATGTGAAGCACTTGGGCAGTTTCCATCCAAAGGTCTAAAATGCCATCATCGAATAACATCGAGGCTTCCCTGGGAAGGCTGGCTTTTCCGTTTGCCCCCTTCACCGAAGCAATGGAAGCCTGTAGGGTATCTCCAACCATCAGGTTCTCCTGCAGAGAAAGACTGACTTGATAGCCGTTTTCCATCAGCCGAACTTCCTGCGGCGGCCACGTGCCGATTCGGTAATGATCGGGAAACAGCACCGATCCCGGATCCGGGAAATCAGTAAAGGTTACCTCTATAGTTTGATAATCCAGAATGTCCATTTTACTGATGGTAAACTGAGAATGGTCCAGTTTGTATGCATCATTCACGTTTATTTCTCCCGTCCGGGCTTGCACCATGGGAACTCGAATATCCAGGATATCGGAATTCAGTGGCTCCTGGGCATGAAGCGTTAAATTTAGCCCATTAGATGAAAGGGAAAATGCTTTCTCAAGCTTACCGTCAACCAGTACTGAATCGGGCGGATGGATGGCTTTGCTCCAAACCAATTGCAGCTCATACGGAGAAAGTAAATAGGCGGTGTCAATTTTAGGAGGAAGGGTATCCCAGCTAAAGGACCTGCTAATGGTTTGCGTCAGTTCTTCTCCGTATAGATCTTTTAGGTTTTTTATTTGAAGCCGGTAGGATTTTCCGGGAGTAAATTCGCTGGCAAACTCCAGCAGCACACGTGATGGTCCGGGTAAGCTTACCGATTCCGGAGATCCGACCCCTTCGGTCACTTCATACGATTGATGAATCCCTGCCCACTTAGGGTCCAGCGCTTTATTGAACTCCAGCAACAGACTTTTTGAGGAAGGGATGCGTAGCTCACTTAGTTGTATTTTCCGGGTATCCCAGCGGAAAGGCTGGCTAAAGGTGATCCGGCCCTTCCCCTCCTGATCTTCGATACCGGTAATTTCCAAAATCAAGTCCTGGTTTTGTGAAAATTCCCGGTCAAATACCAATAGAAATGCATTTTCTTCTTCTGCCACCGCCAATACCCGGGCAGGCTGCAAGAAGTCGGGTTGTAATTGATAGTTTTCCGGATGCATGGCTGATTCGGGATTTACTGAACCGGCGAATTGAACTTTCAGAATGGTGGGGGCGTAAAAGGCCAAGCTGTCCAGGTAATTTTCCCAGGTAAAGGTAATTTGTTCGGTAGAAAGAAAATTGCCATACCGATCCGAAATGTTGTCAACCCGAACAGTATAATCGTTTCCTATTTGTAACGAGGTATCGAGTTGCAAGCGAATTTCATTGGTTTCCCGCCTTTGAGCAGCCAGTACTTCTACGGGTCGATCTACTATTCGGTAATTTTCAAACCGGGAAGCAGCGAGGCTATCCAGCTCTTCATTAAATACCAGTAAGAGCTCCTTTTCGGAAATTCCCCATACGGATGTCAAGCGGGGAGGATCTGCATCAAATAAAAAGGAAACGGTTTCAGAGGACAGAGGCACCCCAAAGCAATCGACCAGGTCCCCGGGTTCCAATGCGTACCGATTCCCTGAAACCATGGGTTCCGGTAGCTGCAGCAACAGGACATTTTCTGAGTGTTCGATTACCGGCAAGGGCTCTCCGGCAAGCGTAAACGGCGGCGTTTGCCCAAGCTCCTGGGGTAATGCCTTGGAAAATGTAAGCTGAATCCGGTCGGCCGAAAGCGGGAATACTTCCAGCAATTCAAACGGCCGGCTATCCGGCTCCTCGCTGAAAACCGCATTTTCGTTTCCCGGTGTGCCGCCTGTCGCTGCGGTGGAAGCCCTCCAATTAAAGCGATCGCTGCAAGCCTGAAAGGGATTGATGCGTTCGATTGACCAGCCTCCCGTTGACTTTTCAGGATCGCGGTAAAAGGATTCGGAATATTCCAGGCTATCTACCAAATTGCCGAATCCGTCTCTTATCTCGATCTTGCCGGAATTATTGGGAAGGGTGCGGAAGGGATTGACGGTGGCCACCTGTCCATAGGCTTCCAGAGCCGGCTTTGTGGCAGGAGAGCAAAGGATCAGGTAAGAGAGTGGTTCGATTACCTGCGTTTCAATCAGCACCTCATTATAGGTAAAACCCCTAAGCCGTATGGGTTTGTCCAGCCGGTTAAATAGCTCAATGTACTCGGCCGTACTACTTGTCGGCAAAACCGGAGTCGCAGGGACCTTACCTTTTGGATTGGGATCGGGCATCAATTCATTGATGATCAGCGCACCGGCTGGAGTGGGGGTTTCAATGGAAAAGGCATATTCCCAATTTTCCAAAACCTGCCCTGTGGCTACCGCTTCAACCTGGTCGAATGCCAGCAAATAGTCATTGGTATACAACTGACCAGCGAATTCGAGGAGCATAACCGACGGTTCGGGAAAGGTTACGTTTTCGGGGTTTCCATATCCGTTGCTAAGGATAATGGCCTGATTATCCAAGTTCACCGCCTGGTTGAATTGGAGGGAAAGGGTGTTTTCTCCTATGATTTCCAGGCCGTTGACAGCGATTTCTTCCGTTTGTTGGTTGTCGTTTTGTACGGAAAACCCATCCAAATACACCCGCGCAGCCGTGCCGGAACCCGGTCCGTATGCTATCTCCATTAACACGGTTAGGGTTTCCAGGTTCCTGAATTTTTCCGGGATGGGAAGAGAATAGGCCGTGTAGGATCCGTCTTCGTTTGGAAAAGTCCCGGCATCTCCCAGCGCAATGCGTTCGCTGAATCCGTCTTCCGGATTTTCTGAAAAGGAGAAGTAGAGTAAGGCCGACCGGTTTCCGTTCCCATTTTTGCTGGTTCTGGCCTGAAAGGAAATTGTAGGGTTGGATACTCCAACAGTCGCTATTTTTATGTAAATTTGCGCACTGAAACTTGCTATAGGTTGAATGCCCAGGGCATGGGACTGGTTCAGTCCTTCACCTGTCGCCTGAAATACCCGGGAAGATCCGTCACTGATTTCGTTGGCAGACCATCCAGGCAAAAACTCATCCGGGTGGTTCACAATGACGAATTTTTCTTCAAAATCCTGTGTTTCCATAGGCTTTGAAGAGGGAATAAAGGCGAGGCCAAGGAGTAAAAAAGTAATGAAGTGTCCGATCAAAATGATGGCTTTCATAGATTGAATATAATAAACAGAATATACAACACGCGTAATTCAATGAAAAAAAGTTTTCCTGTGGATTCTTCAGGAAAGTAGAACCGGTCAAAATAATAGTCAACATGAAGTTAGCCGTAGTGGGAGCCACCGGACTGGTAGGCTCGGAAATCTTGGAAGTGCTGAGTGAGCACAATTTTGCTTTCGACGAACTCTTGCTGGTCGCCTCAGAGCGATCTGCTGGGAAAAAGATTGCGTTTAAGGGAACGGATTACACGGTAATAGGCCTGAAACAGGCCGTGGCTGAAAAACCGGATATCGCCATTTTTTCCGCCGGAGGGGCTACTTCTTCGGAATGGGCACCTCAGTTTGCCGAGGCTGGAGCCATCGTGATTGATAATTCCTCTGCCTGGAGAATGGACCCTACCAAAAAACTGGTTGTTCCTGAAATCAATGGCAAGGTGTTGCGCATTGATGATCGCATCATTGCCAACCCCAACTGTTCCACCATTCAGATGGTGCTTGCCCTGGCTCCCTTGCGGGAGAAATACGGCATCAAGCGGATTGTGGTTTCTACCTACCAGTCGGTCACTGGAACGGGGAAAGATGCGGTAGACCAAATGATGGCCGAGCGAAAAGGAGAAGAGGCAACGATGGTCTACCCGTATAAAATCGACTTGAACGTATTGCCTCATATCGATGTGTTTCAGGAAAACGGCTACACCAAGGAAGAAATGAAGATGATCAATGAAACCAAAAAAATCTTTGGTGACGATAGCATTCAGGTGACCGCAACGGCGGTAAGGATACCCGTTATGGGAGGACATTCCGAGTCGGTGAACGTAGAATTCCATAAAGACTTTGACCTGGATGAGGTAAAACAACTGCTGTCCAACACCCCGGGTGTTGTGGTAGAAGATGATCCGGCCAATAACATTTACCCCATGCCATTGAATGCACATAAGAAAGACGAGGTCTTTGTAGGAAGGTTGCGGCGGGATGAGACCCAGCCGAACACGCTGAACATGTGGATTGTAGCCGATAATTTACGAAAAGGAGCTGCCACCAATGCGGTGCAGATCGCCGAGTACCTGGTGGACCACAGCATGGTATAAGTGGAGCTGGAAGCCCTATATCATCCCAAATTAATGCAGTTTGTGCAGGATCATCTTGAGGAAGATCCTGCACAATTGCTTTTACGGCATAAGGAAATCCCCGGCCTGGACATCAAGGTGGCCGCCCGACAGATTGCCATGCGGCAAAAAGCGCGGCACAAGCTGCCAGCCTGGGCGACTCACCCTTCCCTTATTTTTCCGCCTGCCCTTTCCATGGAACAATGTTCCTCCGAGGCCACGGGCAAGTATAAAAGCAGTTTGGTGCAGGGAAAAACCCTGGTAGATCTGACCGGCGGCTTTGGGGTGGATACCTTCTACCTGGGGGAAAAAATGGAGCAGGTAAGCTATGTGGAGCAGCAGGAGGAGCTGGTGGCGTTGGCCCGGCATAACCTCACCCGGTTTTTTAAAAACCAACAGGTTTCCTTTGTACACCAGGATGCCCTGGCCTTTTTGCGGCAATCCACCCTGACATTTGATTGGCTGTATGTGGATCCTGCCAGAAGGGGAAAAAGCAATCAGAAATTATTCCAATTGAAAGACCTGGAACCGGATGTGGTGAGTAATTGGACCTTGTTTCGGCAAAAAGCCAAGTCCATTATGGTAAAGGCCTCTCCCATGCTGGATATCAGGGAGGCTTGCCGGGAACTGCCCGGAATCACCCAGGTCCATGTGCTGAGTGTCAAAAACGAGGTGAAGGAGTTGTTGCTTATTAACGATGGTTCGGGCCAGCCACTAAGGATTGTCGCCGTGGAAATAAGGGAGCAGGGCCCCAGCAGCTTTACCTTTTCTCCGGAAGAGGAAGCGCAGGCAAGGCCTGAATTTTCTTTGCCAGGAAATTTTCTGGTGATTCCGTATGCTTCCATACTAAAAGCAGGAGCATTCAAATGTTTTGCCGTAAAACAAGGATTGGCCAAACTGCATGTCCACACGCATATCTACACCAGCGATCATTTTCCGGAGGGCGTGCCCGGGCGTGTTTTTAAGGTATTGGAGGAAATCCGGCTGGACAAGAAGGTATTGAAAAAGCTGTACCCGGAAGGCAAGGTCCATGTGATTTCCCGTAACCATCCCATGAAAGCGGAGGGGATTAAAAAGAAATTCCGGCTAAAGGATGGGGGCGAAGAGTTTTTGATTGCGGTTACCGTAATGGATGGAAAGACGGGGGTTTGGCGGTGTAGGATGATATGATGTGATGATGTGGTGATTTGATGATGCGGTGATGTGATGGTTTGATTTTGTAAACCTATTTCAGGACAAGACAATAAGACAGCTTCATGAGGCTTGTTTATCGGTTGATGGGCTTTAGCCGCATTCCTATGGGAGGGGGTTTTGCTATTGAATTTTGGACATCATTCGGTTACTTTTTCGGAAATAAATTCCTTGGATCAATTGCTGCTGTCTAACGCCATCCGGTATTTGCTCCGGGAAAAGGGGCAGGTGGTGTGACTCCAAAAATAGCTTGCGTCTTTTGTCTAAACAGGTCGTTAGGATTGCCCACCGATAATCGGTCTTGTTATCCGTATTTGGCAGCGATGATTTTTTGATCAATTGCCTACTGCTTTAGCGGTAGGCAATAGGGGGGGTAGTATTATTGGCTTTAGCCAAATTAGTTATCCTTGAGGGGTCCAATTCCAAATTTCACATTAAACCTACATCCGATGGATTCTTTGATATGATTGCTTACCGAATCCGGTTCGAAAACACCTGCCCTGGTATTTCTTCCATTTTGGCTGAAGCCGCGGTTTTGGAATGCAATTTTTTGGAATGGGCTAAAGCCGCATTCCTATGGAAGGGGTTTTTCTAGAATTATTTACAATTTAATGACTATTGAGGTATCCGCAAGCAGCCTAATTCGATAGTAGTATTAAGGTCCCTACGATCCACTATAGCGTCCAATCAGTAGAAAAACCCATATTTTCTCCAATTTGATAAAGGGGGTTAATGTTTTCTTTCAAGACATTTCCAAATTCATCTGGCTTTAATCTTGCAATGCCATTTAAATCATCTTTAAAGATGGTGGTGTAATCGTAAAGTAGGTTTTTATGCTTTTGGTTATTTTCTAGGAAGATTTTAAAAGCCTTATGCTGAATTTCTACAAAGGGATCCAAATATTCACTTAGGGAAGGAAAATTGTTGCCTTTTGAAGAGTTTACGGATCTTGAAGTCGGGATTAAATTCCAAAGCTGGTCATGGGTTACAAAACTCCAGGGAATAAAATGGTCGATGGAAAAGTTTTCCATCGACATTTCTTCATTGGAGTAAATACAAAAAAGATCACCATCTTCTTTAGCCACTTCCTTCCAAAAGAAAATGGCATTTGTTAGCTTTCTTAACAATGGTGGAAATATTTTTTCCGTTAACCCAGGGACGTTTGGGTTGTTCTTTTGTAAAAATCTTATAGGAATTGGTGGTATTATTAAATACGCCTGAAAGTTTTTGGATTGGAAGCGTTAGATCGGCTGGAATAGTCATAAGGGAATAAATAGTTGATTTTAAAAATTACTAAAAGTCCATTCAATTTCCAACGCTCGCCATTAAGGCGCATTTACTTTCAGTACCACGGGTATAAAGCTATTCCATTTTTTCTTTATATTCCCTTTCCAAACCAAATAACCCAAATATGAACCGAAGAGCCTTTTCAAAAAAGAGCCTGTCTGCACTGGGACTGGCGATGCTGGGAACGGAAGCCTTTTCTTTAGCCGCTCCAAAAGCCGCTGTACGCCTTGGCGGACCGCTGTTTTCCAAGCCCCAGGATCCGGAGGAATGGGTTGCCGCTTTAGGCGCCAAAGGATTCCGTGCCGCCTATTGCCCCCTTTCCCTCACGGCAAGCGCAGAGGAGATCCAGGCCTATAAATCCGCAGCCAAAAAAGCCGACATCGTCATTGCTGAAGTAGGTGCCTGGAGCAATCCCATCAGCCCGGACAAGGAGATGGCCCGGGGGGCATTCGAAAAATGTACCCAATCCCTGCAACTGGCGGAATGCATTGGCGCCAACTGCTGTGTAAATATCAGTGGGTCGAAAAACCCGGTGCACTGGGCAGGCCCTCACCAGGATAACCTGACCCGGGATACCTTTGATGAGATCGTGGAGGTGACCCGGAAAATCATCGATGAAGTGCAGCCTGAAAGGACCTATTTTGCGCTGGAACCCATGCCCTGGGCGTATCCCGATTCGGCGGACAGCTACCTGGATCTGGTACGGGCGGTAGACCGAAAGGCGTTTGGCGTTCATATGGATCCCATGAACCTGATTATCACCCCCAACTTGTACTATGGCAATGCAGCCCTGATCCGGGAATGTTTCCGGAAACTGGGACCCCATATTCGGAGTTGCCATGCCAAGGACATACAGCTCCGGGAAGATTATTACATGCCCCAATTTTCGGAAGTGCGGCCGGGCCTGGGCGTGTTGGATTACGGGGTATTCCTGCAGGAAGTTAGCCGGCTTTCGGATATTCCACTGATGATGGAACACCTGAGCTCCGAGGAGGAATACGATCTGGCCGCCAGCCACATCCGTTCGGAAGGGCAAAAGGCAGGGATAGCTGTTTAGGGCATTCCCCTTTCCAGGAAAAGCCAGAAAAGTAAAAAGATCAATGCAGGCAGCCCGTAGTACTTCAATACCAGCAGGCGATTATTGCGGTGCAAAAACCACAGCACATATACTGGCCGTATAAATCCAAGCATCAACGCAATAGCCGCCAATAGCGTCAAAATTTTAAGGCTGGCTAACAGGGTTTCCATGGCGTGTGTGCAAAAATCAATCTTTATTGAAAATAAAAAAAGGCTGTCATTTTTACGGGACAGCCTTTATTCGTTGGAATCAATTTAAGCGGATTATTTTTTCCGTTTGATCTCTTCCATTTTATATCCTTCAAAGGTATCTCCTACCTCGATATCATTGAATCCTTTGATGGAAACACCACATTCGTACCCGTTTTTCACTTCGTTTACATCGTCCTTGAAGCGTTTCAAGGCACTGATTTCTCCTTCGTGAATCACGATGCCGTCGCGAATAATCCGGATTTTATTTTTTCGGTGAATGTAGCCATCCGTCACGTAACTACCTGCTACGGTACCTACCTTGGAAATCTTAAACACTTCACGGACTTCTATATTTCCGGTAATGACTTCTTCGAACTCAGGTTCCAGCATTCCTTCAATGGCATCTTTGATCTGGTTGATCGCATCGTAGATAATGGAATAGTGTCTGATTTCGATTTCTTCCTGTTCAGCCAGGCGTTTGGCATTGGCTGATGGCCTTACCTGGAATCCCAGGATAATGGCATCCGAAGCAGAAGCCAGCAAGACATCGGACTCGGAAATCTGTCCCACACCTTGGTGGATGATGTTTACTTTTACTTCTTCCTTGGACAATTTGAGTAAGGAATCGGACAGGGCCTCTACCGAACCATCCACATCACCTTTGATAATGATGTTGAGTTCTTTAAAGCTACCAATCGCGAGTCTCCTGCCAATTTCATCCAGAGTGATGTGCTTCTTGGTTCGAAGGCTTTGTTCCCGCTGAATTTGCTCTCTTGAGTTGGCAATTTCCCGGGCTTCTCTTTCCGAATCGTAGACTTTGAATACATCTCCTGCTTGTGGGGCTCCACCAAGTCCGAGCACCTGTACCGGAGTAGAAGGACCTGCCTCCTCTTTTTTCTGTCCTAAATGATCAAACATGGCCTTTACGCGGCCATAGTGTTGGCCTGCAAGGATGGTATCTCCAATGCGAAGCGTTCCTGCCTGGACCATTACGGTGGAGACATAACCCCTTCCTTTGTCCAGGGAGGCTTCCACAACCGTTCCCACAGCGTTTTTCTTTGGATTGGCCTTGAGTTCCAGTATTTCGGATTCCAGCAATACTTTTTCGAGCAAGTCATCTATTCCGGCGCCTGTCTTGGCAGATATTTCCTGGGATTGATATTTTCCACCCCAGTCTTCTACCAACAGGTTCATATTGGCCAATTCTTCCCTGATCTTATCCGGGTTGGAATTAGGTTTGTCTACCTTGTTAATGGCAAAGATCATCGGTACGCCAGCTACTTGTGCGTGGTTAATGGCTTCTTTCGTCTGCGGCATGACATTATCATCCGCGGCGATTACGATGATGGCCACATCTGTAATTTTTGCTCCCCTGGCCCGCATGGCGGTAAAGGCTTCATGTCCGGGAGTATCCAGAAAGGCGATTTTGTGCCCGTCGGTGGTTTCCACATCATAAGCCCCGATATGCTGGGTGATTCCTCCGGCTTCGCCGTGTGTTACCTTGGATCTTCTGATATAATCCAGTAAAGAGGTTTTACCATGATCGACGTGTCCCATGATGGTTACAATGGGAGCCCTTTCGATCATCTCTTCCGGATCCTCTTCCACCTTAATTTCGGCTTCTTCTTCGTCGGATTTGGTGAATTCTACATCGTAGTTGAATTCATCGGCAATAATCGTGATGGCTTCTGCATCCAGTCGCTGGTTTATGGACACGAACATCCCTAATCCCATGCAGACGGATATTACCTCATTGACGGAGACATCCATCAGGGATGCCAGGTCATTGGCAGAAATAAATTCGGTTACTTTTAATACTTTGCTTTCCTCAGGAGCGTCGCTAACCTCTTTGGATCGATCCGAACGTTTATCCCTACGGTTTTTTCCTTTTCCTCCGGATCTACCGCCGCCTTGTAGCCTGGCGAGGGTTTGTTTGATCTGATCCTGAATTTCTTTTTGTGTCGGTTCCTCTTTCTGGAAACGAGCGTTTCCGGCACCTCTTGCGCCAGGTCTTCCCGCAGGACCCCTGTTATTACCCTTTCGGGCACCTTGCCCCGGTCCTTTTCCAGCGCCACCAGCTGCTGCAGGTCGGGCGCCTGCGGCACCGGCTGCGGGACGGTTGTCAATACGCTTTCTAGGCCGCTTCTTCTTCTCTTTATTTCGTTCATCAGAAGAGGCTACCGGCTTGGTTTTCTTCTTCGACTTGTCTTTGGGAAGTTCTATTTTTCCCAGAACGGTCAAGCCTTTCAGGGAATCTGCTTTAGCAGAAATGACCCTGTTTTCAGAGGTTTCGGCTGGTTTTTCTTCTTCTTTGGCTGGCTTTTCGGGCTCTGCTGGTTTCTTTTCTTCTGGAGCTTTCTCAGGAATAGGTTTTTGCTCCGCTGCTTCAGGCGTTGGTTCTACCGGTTTATCTTCGGCGGGTTTCGCCGCAGGGACTTCCGGTTTTTCTTTCTCAGGAGATGTTGCTTCTGGTTTTTCTTCTTTCGGCTTCTCTTCCTTTTTCTCCTCTTTTTTGCTTTCCTCAGGTTCTGGAGCGGGAGCGGCTGTTTTAGGTTCCGGCGTTTTAGGTTCCGTTTCTTTCGGTTCCGTTGCCTTTGGCTCCGCCGCTTTTGGTTTTTCCTCCTTTTTGGATTCCTCCGGTTTGGAAGGCTTCCCTTCCAAATCAATCTTACCCACTACTTTTATGCCCTGAAGCTTGGGGGCTTCGGTGGAAATTTTGTCAGTGTCTTTTTCGGAAGCAGGTTTTTCTTCCTTTGGACTGGGAGCGGGCTTTTCCGGTTCAGGTTTTTTTATCTCCTTCTCCGGTTCAGACTCAGATTCCGCCTTGATCGTAAAATTTTCATTGTGTCTTTTGCCAATGGAAAGATGGGAGGCCTCTTCCTTCTCCTGGGCAGAAGACCTAAACTCCTTGGCAAGCATATTGAAATGCTCCATGCTGATCTTAGAGTTCGGGTTTCCTTCTACCTCAAAGCCCTTCTTCGCCATGGACTCAACGATGGTCGCTACACCGACGTTGAGCTTTCTGGCTACCTGGCCTAATCGCATCATTTTTTCTTCTGACATACTAATACCTATTCCTGTATTTTATTCTAATGCAAATATAAAGGGGATAACGAATAATCTATCGTTATTTGCTATTCAAATTCTTGTTTTAATATTTTAAATACATCATCAATCGTTTCTTCTTCCAGTTCGGTTCTCCTCAATAGGTCTTCTTTGGTCAGCGCTAATACGCTTTTTGCGGTATCCAAACCTGTTTTTTTCAGTTCCGCTATGACCCAACTTTCAATTTCGTCAGAAAATTCGGACAAATCCACATCTTCCTCTTCTTCATAACCAGATAATTCCCTGAATACATCGATCTCGTAGCCGACTAAACGGCTGGCCAGGCGGATATTAAAGCCTCCCTTGCCGATGGCAAGGGATACCTGATCCGGTTTAAGGTACACGGAGATCCTTTTCTCCTCTTCGCTTACCTGAAGGGAAGATACTTTTGCCGGACTCAAGGCCCTGGATACGTATAGGTCCAGGTTTTCCGTATAATTGATAACGTCAATATTCTCATTCTGCAATTCGCGTACCACAGCATGAATTCTGCTGCCTTTCATTCCTACACAGGCCCCTACGGGATCAATGCGGTCATCGTACGACTCCACGGCAACTTTTGCTCTTTCCCCAGGCTCCCGAACGATCTTTTTGATGGTAATAAGTCCATCATATACTTCTGGCACCTCGTTTTCAAAAAGACGTTCCAGAAAGATCGGAGAAGTTCTGGACAAAATGATTCTTGGGTTACCATTGATCATTTCTACCTTATGCACAATCGCCCTTACCGTATCCCCCTTTCGGAAACGGTCTTTGGGGATTTGTTCGCTCTTAGGCATGATGAGTTCGTTTCCTTCCCCATCCATCAGTAGGATCTCTCTTCCGAGAATCTGGTAGACCTCTGCATTGATGATTTCGCCTACCAACTCTTCGTACTGATTGAAAAGCAAATCCTTTTCCAAATCCTTGATTCGCTGGATCAGGGTTTGTCGCGCCATCATCACGGCTCTTCTGCCAAAATCTTCCAATTCGATTTTTTCGTAGGCTTCTTCTCCCAGTTCAAAATCGGGTTCAATTTTCTTTGCCTCTGACAAGCTTATCTTATCGTAATCCCAGATATCCTCCGAGTTATCGTCTACAATCTCCCTGATTCGAACGATCTCCAGATCCCCTTTGTCAGCATTGATGATCACGTCAAAATTTTCATCTGTTTCGTACTTTTTGCGAATCATTGCTCGAAATACATCTTCAAGAATGCGGATCATTGTTGGTCGGTCCACATTTTTCGATCTTGCAAACTCTGCAAATGATTCAATCAGAACTTTAGCATCCATTGTTTTTATTTGAAAGAGACTACTACTATTGATTTCCTAATTTGTTCAAAGGGCAGGTCGAGACTTTCTTCAACCGCCTTTTTTCCTTTTGCTTTTTTCTTTACCAAGATGCGGATACCCCGCTGGTCCACTTCTGCCAGCTTTCCTTCGATGGTGTCGTTATTTTCCAAAGTAACTTTCAGGCTGCGACCCACATTTTTTTGATATTGCCTTCTGGAGCTCAATGGAAAATCCACCCCGGGAGATGATACCTCCATTACATAGGCGGTGTCCATTAGCTCTTTGGCCTCAATCTCTTCCCCTACTGCCCGACTGACAGCGGCACAGGTATCAATGATGACCCCCTGATCCGAATCAATTAGTATGTGAAGGGACTTTTTTGGGCCTTTTTCGACGATTTGAATGTCGACCACAAAATGGCTGGCATCCGGAAGGTGTTTTTCCACTATTTCCTCTATCGTTTGCCTCAAATTCATATCTTTTTGCTTACTTGCCCCAAGGATTTCCCTCCAAATTGATTCATAATGAAAGAGGGGACTGCTTGTCCCCTCTAAGATCACTAATGAATTCTAGCACAAATGTAATAAAATTATTTTCCTAAAAAAAGTATTGAAAGTTTGATAAATTTGCCCCATGCATTCAAAAAAGTTAAAAATATACAATACCCTGTCCAGAAACAAAGAGCTTTTCGAGCCCCTTCGCCCTCCCCATGTGGGGATGTATGTATGCGGTCCGACCGTATACGGCGATGCTCACCTGGGACATGCCCGGGCAGCGGTGACCTTTGACGCAGTGTATCGTTACCTTTCTTTTTTGGGGTATAAGGTCAGGTATGTACGGAATATTACGGATGTGGGGCATCTGGAGGCCGATGCCGACGAAGGGGAGGATAAAATAGCCAAAAAGGCCAAACTAGAACAACTGGAACCCATGGAGGTAGCCCAGCAATACGCCACTTCCTATCACCGGGACATGGAGTTGCTAAACACCATCCGGCCCAGTATCGAGCCGCGCGCCACGGGACACATCCCGGAACAAATCCAATTGGTGGCGCAAATCCTTAAGGAAGGATTGGCCTACGAGGTCAATGGCAGTGTTTATTTCGACGTGCTCAAATACAATGAAACCACCAAATACGGGCGACTGTCTGGAAGGGTGGTAGAAGAGCTGATGAGTGGTAGCAGGGAATTAGATGGCCAATCGGAAAAAAGAAACCCCCTGGATTTTGCCCTATGGAAGAAAGCCTCGCCCGAACACCTGATGAAATGGGAAGCTCCCTGGAGCCTGGGGTTTCCGGGTTGGCACCTGGAATGTACCGCCATGAGCTCCAAATATCTGGGAAATCAATTTGATATTCATGGTGGCGGAATGGACCTGATGTTTCCCCATCACGAGTGTGAAATAGCCCAGGGAAACGCCTGCCACCACACCGATCCTGCCAAGTACTGGCTGCACAACAATATGATTACTATCAATGGGCAAAAAATGGGTAAGTCCCTGGGGAATTTCATTACCCTACAGCAATTGTTCCTTGGGGATCACGACAGGCTGGAGCAGGCTTACAGTCCCATGACCGTTCGGTATTTTATTCTCACTGCCCATTACCGCTCGACCCTGGACTTTTCCAATCAGGCCCTGCAATCTGCCCAAAAAGGCTACAAGAAGCTTATTAATGGGTTCCGAATCGCAAATGGTCTGGTGTATAGTGAAGATGGCGATGTTTCTATAGATGAAATACAGGTCGGTCAGGTTCGGCAAAACATCGATGCTGCCTATGCCGCTATGGATGATGATTTCAATACCGCACAGGCAATCGGACACCTGTTCAACCTCTTGAAAAAAATCAATAGTTTGTACACCGGACAACTGCATCCCGCTCAGTTGGGGGAAGAAGCGTTTAATGAATTGATTCAGACATATCGTTCCTTCATTTCGGAAATTTTGGGCCTTAAGGAAGAAAAGGGAGACAATCAGGAGCAACTGCTTCAGGTCATACTGGATTTGTACAGTCGTGCCAAAACAGCCAGAGATTACCAAAAAGTAGACCAGATCCGGGCGGGATTAAAAGATGCCGGTCTGATCATTAAGGATATGAAAGATAAAATAGATTGGGGATATGAAGAATAGTACCTGGATAATTCTTTTGGGATGGGTCCTCTGGTCCTGTGGCGAACAGCGAATATCGGAAGAAAAAGCCGAGGAAGAATTTACCGCCAAGCCATTCCCCTCCTTCAATGCGGATTCGGCTTACGCCTTTATCCAAAAGCAGGTGGACTTTGGTCCTCGGGTGCCCAATACTCCGGCCCACCGGGAAACGGGAGACTGGTTGGTGCAAATGTTGGAAGGATATGGTTTTTCGGTAACTGAACAGGAATTCACGGCCACGGCCTATGACGGCAAAGAGTTGGAGCTGACCAATATTATCGGAAGTTTTCGGCCGGAGGCGAGCAAACGAATTCTATTGGCAGCCCACTGGGATACCCGTAGAATCGCGGATAAGGATACAGAGCGTATCGATCAACCCATAGACGGAGCCAATGATGGGGGCAGCGGCGTGGGGGTCCTGCTGGAAATAGCCCGTGTGTTACATACCGACAGCCTGAAACCAGATGTAGGGATTGATATGGTGTTTTTTGACGGGGAAGACGATGGCGAACCGGAACACCAAAACTTCAGGGATGGCAGCCAGGTCTGGTGGTGTTTGGGTTCGCAGCACTGGTCCAAAAACCCCCATTCCCGGGGGTATACTGCCTACTACGGGATTTTGCTGGATATGGTGGGAGGCAAGAACGCCCGGTTCCACAAGGAAGGATACTCCATGCAGTATGCTAAAAATCTGGTGGATAAGGTTTGGGATTATGCGCACCGGCTGGGACATGGTAATTTCTTTCCTATGAGGCGGACGGAAGCCATCACAGACGACCACCTATTCGTCAATCAGGATGCCAATATCCCCATGATTAATATCATCGAATACAGTCCGGATTATGGTTTTGGTCATTACCATCATACCCACGAGGACAACATGGACCTGATCGATAGAAAGACCCTATCGGTTGTCGGGGAAACGGTTTTATTTACGGTATACCAGGAAGAATAAGTTCTCTTAAAATCGCTTTTTATGTCGCTTATCAACCAGATTCACACTGTATTTACGAAAAAATTTGGATCCCAGCCCCTGCTGGTTCGTTCGCCGGGAAGAATAAACCTGATCGGGGAGCATACCGATTATAATGAGGGCTTTGTGTTACCGGCGGCCATCGATAAATACATCTACCTGGGTTTCGCCAAAAATGCTACCGGGACTTGCCGGGTTTATTCCCTGGATTTCGAAGAAGAGGAAACCTTTTCCCTGAATGAATTAAAGCCCCGTAGAGGCTGGATCAACTTTGTCATGGGAGTGGCAGCGCAACTGCTACAGGCAGGACATAAACTGGAAGGCTTTGATTGTGTTTTTGGAGGTGATATTCCCATTGGTGCGGGCTTGTCTTCCTCTGCCGCCCTGGAAAATGGTGTGGGCCTGGGATTGTCGGAGTTATTTGAGCTGCACATTGAGAAGTCGGATCTGGTCCGGTATTCGCAACAAGCAGAGCATGCCTTTGCTGGTGTCAATTGTGGCATCATGGATATGTTTGCTTCCATGATGGGTAAAAAGGATCAAGTGATCAGACTTGATTGTCGTTCGCTGGAGCATTTCTACTTCCCGCTGGAACTCGGGGATTTTCAATTGCTCCTTTGTAACACCAAAGTAGCCCATACCTTGGCGGAATCAGCCTATAATAAAAGAAGGGAAGAATGTCAGGAGGGTGTCAACCGGGTAAAGCAGCAGTTTCCCGAAGTGAATAGTCTCCGGGATGTTACTCCTCAAATGCTGGAAAAGGCAAAAGGGGAAATGGCTCCCCTGGTTTACCAGCGTTGCGCTTATGTGATCTGGGAGAACGAACGGGTGATAACTACCAGCAATGCCCTTGCTCATGATGACCTTGAAGCGGTTGGCCACCTGCTTTACGGCTCTCATAAGGGACTTTCTGAAGCGTATGAAGTCAGCTGTCCGGAACTTGATTTTTTAGTGGACTATACCCGAAACCTGTCCTATGTGTTAGGTGCCAGGATGATGGGTGGCGGATTCGGAGGTTGTACCCTAAATCTCCTAAAGAAATCTGCTACAAAGGAATTTATAGCTTCCATTACAGGGGCTTACCTGGAGAAATTTGGCCTGCAACTGGAAACCTATGAGGTCAACGTTGCGGAAGGGACGGAAATAGTTGAGCTTTAAGGCCTAGGCTTACATACGGTTTTCTGACCATCCCTTAATTAAGGCAATCCCCCTTAGGAGGATTTTTTTAATCAAAAACTAAAATTTATCTACAGGGGGTGGGTCATTATCACTATTTATGCTCACTTTTTCTGCGCTGAATTAGCTAAGTGGTATAAGAGGTGAACAACGAACTTCGGCAGACTGACCGGGGAAGCATTTATCCCTTGGTTGGCGGCGTTTTTATCCTTGAGTTAGGAGCTTTCAGTTGTTTATAAACGAAAAGTTAAGTCAGCTCTTGTTCGTAATATGTTACCCAAAACCCGGTTTTTATGCCTGTACGGCCCATATTTGTTTTTATATTAAAAATAGTTGTTAGTTTTACTGACCGTTGGAAGGCAAATAGAGTGCATGGTGCACTTTAGCCGTACGTTATGCTCAATACCTCTAGATTATGGATCTTCCTAAATACAAACGTTCGAATCAAACTGGTCGGAAAGGCTTGAATGAGTTGAAGATAATCGTTGAAGAACAATTGGGCTGGATTCTTAGGCCTAACCATCAAGAAGATGACTTTGGAATAGACGGATACTTGGATATAATTGATGGTGAAAATGTATCAGGGAAATCAATAGCCTTTCAATCCAAAACTGGACAATCGTATCTGAATGAACTTGATGAGAATCATTGGTTATTCAGAGATAGTTTTGAACACCTAAATTACTATCTCAACCTTGATATTCCGGTGCTCATAATTTTGGTTGATGACGTTAACAAAATCGTGTATTGGGAAATCTGCAAGGGTGAATACACCAGCCGGACAGGTCAGTCTTGGACAATCCCAATTCCCAAAAATCAACAACTTAACTCAGAATCAAAGACAGCTCTTCGCAACTTAGTTTCTCGAACCGTTGATTATACTTCACAGTTAGAGAGCTATTGGGACGGCAATAAACTATTAACAGATTCTGGTCACATCTTGCTAATTGTTGAAAGAGACGATATCATAGATTTAAATTATGACCCATTAATAGAATTTCTTACCAGAGCATGTTCTAATAAGCAACTACTTGCCCATTTGTGCGAGAAAATTGAGATTGGCATTCATGGATATGATAACCAAACCAAGGAACTACATGAAATTGAAGGAGTAAGAATTTGGGTCAGGCAAATTTTCTTTAGAGTTCCTGGATTGACCTACTTTCTATGTAACCACGAATACTCTCAATTCCTCAAACTATTCATGTTCTGCCAAATTGAATTCGATATAGTCCCAAATAGTCAAATAAACGTCGGGAAAATCATCCGAAAAAAAGTGACTTTTGAGACAAATCAACTGAAGAACATCTTTACAGTTATATTTTCTGACCTTAACGATTTCACTGAAACATTCAAGATTGATTTGAAGATCAACGAACGAATTTCAAAGAACATTCTTAAATGCCTATCTGGAGAAGAAATCCCTGATGAATAAGAAAGAGCATAACAGGCGCTAAGCCCAATCGGCTTACTTATTTAATTGCAAAGAGTACCTGAATCCGATACATTTGAGTTTTTTGAAAGGCTAAGCCGACTGTGCTTAGCTGATCGTTAAGTACCAAAATCAAATAAATCGTCCTGTTCTAGAAATAATGGGTGAAATAAATAGTTTAGACCTGGATATACCCGCTGAATTAAAAGCGCTAAGTAGTTCTGGTTTTCTCTTTCCAATTGCTTACCTTGGTAGTAGCCCCATTTTTGAGTATCACCCCCCCCCCAAACAAAAATGAAACTACACACCTACCTACTTTTGCTATCAGGCATACTTGTTTCTGCCTGTAGTTGTCCGAAAAACAATTCGGGCGAATCTGTAAAACAAGCAATTGCGGCGGAAATCACCCATTCATTTTTTATCGCAGGTCCCGACTTTACGGGAATTTTGGGCGAGTCAGGAGAAATCCTATGGGATGCTGAACGTCCAGGTGCGAGAGATGGATATGTTTTGGATAATGGACATGTATTGATCTGCTGGTCAGAAGAAGTACTTGAGTTTGACAAGGATAAAAAGGTCGTATTTCGATATGAAAAGTCAGCGTTAAACAAAGAATTAGGTACGACTGTTCGTCTGGATAATGGCCATACCCTCATTACAGAATTAGGAGATACCCCTCGAATATTGGAGGTAAATCAAGCGGGAGAGATAGCTGTAGCGGTTCCTTTGCAACCTGAAACCGACAATGCACATATGCAAACCCGTATGGCTCGAAAATTAGCCAACGGAAACTATCTCGTTCCCCATTTATTGGCGTTTGCAGTTAAAGAATATAGCCCTTCAGGCGATGTATTACAGACTTTCCGTACAGATTTACCCGAATTAGGTGGTCGGGAAGCCAGAAACTGGCCATTTACAGCGATTCGTCTTGCGAACGGTAATACCCTGATCAATTTAACGAATGGGAATAAAACCGTTGAGGTGGATGCTGCTGGAAAAGTAGTTTGGAAAGTAAGCAATGAAGATTTTGCAGGAAACCCTTTTCAAGATCCTTGTGGTGCCCAGCGTTTACCCAATGGAAATACGGTGATTGCGAGCTATGGAGCGAAAGAGGGGATCAAACTCTTTGAGTTAACACCTGAAAAAGAAATGGTCTGGAAGTACGAAGGGGTGAATAGAGTTCATCATTTTCAGGTATTAACAACGAATGGACAAGCCCTCAAGGGAACCCCTTTGAAATAAGCGGCAGAGAAGGTCCCTTAGGGTAAGGGAATTTAAAAATTAGGAAGGATTTGCCTTTTTTGAAAACTTAAAACTCCCGATTCTTCCTTCTTTGATGTATTTGGTGCAGGTGTGGTATTGCCAGGAGACGAAACGGGTAGTCCTTATCATCAGGCAAAGGCTGCAATCATACAGGTAGAAAATGAATTGGTATAATACTGCCCTATTATTGGACCGACAATATAGGTTGTTAAGTTAAATTAGTTGAACCTAAATCGCTCCTTAGTTTTCCTGATTTCCTGCTGCTATCCTAACAGCCTTTTTATACCTTTTTTCGGTTTCTGTCTCGTAGTATACTGCGCTTTTTTGTTATAATAAGCCATGTGGTTTATAGGTAGTCCCAAAACCTAAACGGCAGGGCTTTGGTCATTTCTTTTCTTTGGGAAACTTATAAAAAAATTAGAACATAATTTCTTACATTAGACGGGAATACAAAGAAATTATCAAAAGTTCATAGCACAGAGTATCAGGTAATAACGCTGAAGGATTGGAAACATCAGTGCATTGAGTAACGCTCGGTACCCATACATTATGGCAGCAAATAGAAAAAAACTACTATCAACTGTACAAATAAATTTTTTACACTAAAGAGAAACTAGTATGACCAAAGCAGAACTAAACAACCCCGATTTTCCATCTATTATTGCTGAACCCATTTGGGATAATGAAGTTCAATGGTTTTTCAGGGAGGACTATGACGTACCTCATATGAAAGGTATTATTGATCTCGCTAGCTACCAAGAGGTTAGTAGCTTGAGTGCGAAAATATATTACTACGTATATTATAAAATGATGCCGGCGCCCTGGGGACCAAAACCAACTCCCTGGAACGAAAATAAGGCCTTCTCATTTCGTAATTGGCTTACTCACGGATGCCCCAAAGATCAAGCAGCTTTGAATGCATTCAAAAAGAACCAAGCTGCTATTGCCGAAGATACGAGCCTGCGTCAGAGGAAAAACGTAAATGATATTCAAGGGGTTGAAAAGGAAAACCTCATCAAAGCCTTTCAGGGCATCATGGATTTGGATAACAATGATCCAAATAGTTTTTACCAATTAGGAGGAATCCATTGGTATCCAGCCCCAACCTATTGTGAACATCATATTCATCCATTTTTAGCTTGGCATCGGGCATATATTCTTCAATTTGAAAATGCATTACGCTCTATTCCCGGATGTGAGGATGTGACCCTTCCTTATTGGGACATTTCGGATGATCGATATCCTGAAATCTTCTCGGAAGGACCATTCGCTACGTTTAAAGTGCCTCAGGAGTTTATAAATCAGTACCCGCAGGAGGTTAAAAATGGATCACTAAAGGCAGATGGAAGTATTATTCGGAATGATGCTGCCACCTACAATGAGGAAAAATGGAAATACCTCAGAGATGCCACCCACGATCCTACAAATACGAATAAAGTATATCTTGATAAAATTATTCAATTTCCAACATGGAATGCCTTTAATGGATTAACTAATACAGGAGTATATGTTGCATCAGAATCATTGATGCATGCACATGATATGATCCACAACTGCAACGGGGCTACTACTGCAAATCAGGATGTAACTGGTTTTGAACCCGTTTTTTGGTTATTCCATGCAAACTGGGATCGTTTGATGTGGCAATGGCAAAAATTACACCATACGACCAACGTGGATGATTTTAAGAAAAATGTCAAAGCTTGTGGCGATACTACCGATTGGATTGACGGAGTTGGATTAAATATTATGGATCCCTTTACGAAAACGTTAGGACTTACAGTGGATCAGACCATCGATCTCACTAAAATGGGAGTCAACTATGTGGAGCCTCCACTTCCGCTAACGAAGCCTGAAAATTTTTCAGCCGATGAAATGTCTT
This sequence comes from Cyclobacterium salsum, assembly GCF_010119245.1. GTDB lineage: Bacteria > Bacteroidota > Bacteroidia > Cytophagales > Cyclobacteriaceae > Cyclobacterium > Cyclobacterium salsum. Next base: position 431,795 of record NZ_WNKG01000004.1, on the reverse strand, counting down.
CACATCGTAGTGCTAATAAAGGCCAATCCAACAAAAATGAGTTTACACTAAGCCATATGTCTTATGTATCTCTCAGAGTGAAAGATGTAAATCGCTTAAAAATACCTGGTTCGTTTACAGTTTCCTTGTATTTAGGAGGGGAATTACTACAAAGGAGATTCTTCTTTCAGGCTACAGAACCAGGGAATTGTGCTAATTGTGTGAAACAAGCACTTGTGAGCTTTGATTTTGAATTTGAAAACGAAAGACTGCAAAAAGCAGACGGAAAAGTAAAGGTCGAGATACAACTTTCACGTATGGACGAGGAAGGTAACCGCCCTGTGATTCCTTTTAGGGAAATAGGCAATCCTACTATCAATATTCGCCTCATACATTAAGCGAATACTATCTACTAGTGTAAAGAAATGAAGTAGATAGGCCAGGATAAAAAGCTTAAATTCCTCAGGGTAGTGAAAACTATGGTGTCTGTTAGTATTTATGGAGCCGATGCTGCTTTGGGTTGTTTGAATGGAGAGCCTATAGGGCTTCTGAAATAAGATCGGATTATGAGTATGCAGTATCTGAATTACCAAAAAAGCTGCCTGCCAATTATTCCGAAGAAAAACGATTTCAAAAATTACGATTTTGGAACCGTAGAAAAGGCAACATCTGAAAATTAATATTATTCAAATAACTCACAATTATGGAACGATCAATTTGTTTTAAACGAGTGTCACTTCTATTTACAACTAAACGGAGCCTCTTTTTTTTCGTATTTGTGGGAATGATGCTCTTCTCTTGTGAAGGGGGAGGGAGCTATGATGAAATTGCACCACCAGTTGCATTTTCACCTAATATCCCGGTCGATGTTGACCCTGTATTACAAGAAAAGCTAAAAAAAGAAGGAGATATTTACGCCTTAAATGAAAGCTTTAATCGCTACAGCTGGCAAGCATTTATGGCTATTCAATGGCCAGTAGCTAAAGATGGAACCCCTAAATCTAAATTTACAGATGCTGGTGAACCAGCTTGGTTAGGTTGGAAAGAGGCCTTTCAGGTGTATCGGGAAGATGGTCAAAAACCAGCTCCATGGGGAGCTCCCAGAACAGACTTTGGACTGAAAATTCCCAAAGAGGTTTTAGCTGATGCTGACGCTAGAATTGTACTATCTTCGAACACACCAACACATCCCGACAATTTTAGCAATATAGCCGATGAGACCGATCAAGCTTTTGCTGGGAAGTTGTACGATCAAAACGGCAACGTGGTAGTATACGAGGTACTTATGAATCAAATTGAATTTGATTATGTAGTAGAGAATCAATTGTACAACATAAATGGTCAGTTAGATTTTACAAGTACAGGCGCTATTGCGGACTTTCCTGCTGGAGATTACAACGCTGGAAATTTAGGAGCAGTAGAAATTAAATTTGCATGGAAGATTCTAGAAGATTCAGACATTAAATCTCGCTACTACCAAGATGAAGGGTACGTATATAATGATGCCGGTGATTTAGTTAAAAAAGACATTGGGTTAATTGGAATGCACATAAGCCAAAAAACGCCAACCGCAAAGCAGTGGGTTTGGTCCACTTTTGAGCACGTAGATAACCTGGATCAGAATGTTATTGAAGTTAATGGTAAGCGGAAATTAATTCACCCAACCCTACGTGATCCGAATTGCGAAATTTGCCCGGTAAACTACGATGTATCTAACGGTACAACCTTTAAGTTTATGGAAGACCCACAAGGAGATTATTGGCAATTAACAGGCAAGGATCAGCAAAAAAAAGATAGTATTTACCCAGAGCAGTATTGGGCATCGGAAAAAGTAATGAAAACCCAGGCTTTTAGAATGGTAGACATTCCAGTGAGGGTAAAAAACATTAACAAACAAATGCAAGCCTATTTTGCACAAGAAGGCAGTATATGGCAGTATTATATGCTAGTTGACACTCAGTATCCGTTAAACCAAAACGCACTACCTGGACCAAATGGCAAAGACGACAATACGGTTCCTGAGTCTGTCGTAAACAAGCCGGGTGGAGATCCAAATATTGCTTTGCTTACTAATTTAACTATGGAAACATTTTTTCAAGGAGGAAACCAAAATGCGTCTGATTTAATGGAAGGCAATCCCAAAAACGCAATAACCATTTTTGGAACCGAAAGCTGTATGGGTTGTCATTCAAGTGCTGGGATCTATAAAATTGTTAATGGGGAAGTCAGTAATAACGGACCGCAACTCTCAGGAGATTTTAGCTGGCTTTTAGGCAAAGCCAAGTACAACGATTCAATTGCGCCTCCACATCCGATTCAGAAATAAAATAGTAGATTCAATATAAATCCCACTCGACTATACCGCTGAGTATGGTCTTTTCTTCGGAATTAATAAAAGACAATATAAAAGCTAAATCGGAAAAAATTTCCTGCGACGGCGATTGTGCTGCTTCGAAGGCGTCAAAGCCGAAAGGAGTAAAAAACTCCCACTGAAAAACGGGGCAGGCACTACGAAGCCTATTGCATAATTCCATCTAATTTATAATAATATTCAGGTTTACGGTTCTAAAATTTTCCCATTAAAACTCAATTTTAATGGTTTAAAGGCCATTTTGACCTTTATTTCTTCCTGTTCATTTTTGGCCCTGATTCACTTAGGTGTTCAGGACAGGCCCTGAGCCGCTTTGCTTTTCAGGACAGGCTTGCCCAAAAACGAACCAAAGAGATCAAGGCTGTCAAATCTTATTTCAAATGATGGGTTATAGTTTAGAGAATAAATCTCTTTTACGTTTCCATCATTTGATTTTTGAATCAGAATTCCAGGCTAAAAAAGAGTGGATCTCCTAAGGGAGCTAACTCTTTTTCTTAACTCCTTCCATCTTGATCCAAAAACCATAACCATTGAAGGCCGGAAAAAACCTAATTTTGGATCAGAGAAAATAAGTTTTTATCAATTAAAACAACGAAAAAGTTAAAAATTGGTTGAATACTGAATTTTGGGTCAAAAATCGTATATTATCAATTCTTTTTTCAATTAAACTAAACTCAGATAACAATGAAAAAAATTGGGATGCTTATCGCCCTATGCCTGTGGATGTTTCAGGTACAGGCGGAGCTGAAATTACCGCGGGTTTTTGCGGATCACATGGTGTTGCAAAGAGGCCAGGAAATCCCCGTATGGGGAATGGCCGATCCGCGACAACGAGTGATTGTCACCTTTCAGGACAAGGAATATCGGGTCAGAGCCGATCGGGAAGGAAACTGGGAACTTAAACTGGATGCTTTTCCAAAAGGGGGACCCTATACATTAACGGTTAACACATCGAAAGAATCACTTGCCTATGAAAACGTCATGATGGGGGATGTGTGGGTGCTGGGAGGCCAATCCAACATGGAATGGGCCTTGAAAAACACCAACAACGGGGAGGACAGTATCAAAGTGGCCGATTATCCCAATATCCGCTTGTTTGAGGTAGGAAGGGACCTGAGCCTGCAGCCTCTGGAAGATGTAGCCGAAGCCAAGTGGTCCGTTTGTACACCGGCTTCCGTTGAAAATTTCTCCGCCATCGGTTACTATTTTGCCCGAAGAATTCAAGCAGACCTGGATGTGCCGATAGGACTGTTGGACATCAATTGGGGTGGTACGGTTTCCGAGGCATGGACCAGTGCAGAGGCAATGGCTACGCACGCAGATTTCAGCCAACGGATCGCCACCAATCAGGTAGAGGGGCCTACCGATTTTTCCGATCCGGAGGTCCGGAGGCCCAACAACTGGCCGACCAGCCTTTTCTATGGCATGCTGGAGCCGGTGATACCGTTTGCCATCAAAGGAGCCCTTTGGTACCAGGGGGAATCCAATGCCGGAAGGGCCTATCAATACCGGGAGATCTTTCCACTGATGATCGAAGACTGGAGAAAACAGTGGGGACAGGGCGATTTTCCCTTTATTTGGGTGCAGTTGGCCAATTTCAGACAACCGAAAGAAGAACCGGGCGATAGTGACTGGGCCGAATTAAGGGAAGCTCAAAGCATGACCTTATCCCTTCCCAATACCGCACAGGCAGTGATCATTGATAAAGGGGAGGCCGATGACATCCACCCCAGAGATAAATGGACAGTTGGAGAAAGACTGGCTCGTGCTGCAAAAAAGGTAGCCTATGGAATGGATGTGGTCTACAGCGGCCCCACCTTTAAATCCATGGAAGTTCAGGGAAATCAGATCCGGATCAGTTTCGATCAGGTGGGTTCTGGCTTGATGGTCAAGGATAAATACGGCTATGTAAAGGGCTTTGCCGTGGCTGGCGCTGACAAGGAATTTCACTGGGTCAAAGGCTTTCAGGATGGAAACCAGATCGTTTTGGAAACCGGAGATATAGCGCAGCCGGTTGCGGTGCGATACGGCTGGGCAGACAATCCCGATGATCTCAACCTGTACAATAAGGAAGGACTTCCTGCTGATCCGTTCCGAACGGACGACTGGCAGGGAATCACCTACGGCAAGAAATAGGGCATGTAGATTTTAACCAAAGTAGTGTCCGGGTATTTCCGAAAGCGTAGCATTTGGTCTCCGGATACTACTTTTTTACCAAAATTTTATTTTTTCCACGGCAGCTACCAGGCGGCGAATGTCCTCCGGAAAAACATGTCCGATATGGCCAATTCTAAAAGTAGGTGCTTGCGAAACCTTTCCCGGATAAATGACAAAACCCTCGGATTTCAATAAGTGGTACAGTTTTTCAAAGGAAAAACCGGAATTTTCAGGTTCATGGAAGGCCGTTATGATCGGAGATTGGTCTTCCGGAGAAAGGAAAGCCCGAATACCCGCATTTTCCATTCCTCGAATCAGGATTTCGTGATTCGTGCAGTAGCGTTGATACCTCGCTTCTATGCCTCCCTCTTCTTCCAGTTCTTGCAAGGCTTGTAAAAAGGCCCGAACGGTATGGGTGGGCGAGGTAAATCGCCATTTGCCCTTGTTTTCCTCCATGGTTTGCCATTGATCAAACAGGTCTAGCGAGTGACTTTTCGAATTACCCTCGCACTCCAGCAGCAGGCCTTTATTGGCCAACACGAAACCAAATCCCGGCACCCCCTGAATGCACTTATTGGCACTGCTGATCAGGAAGTCGATTTTTGGGGCGCGGATATCCAGGGGAATACCTCCAAAGCTACTCATGGCATCCAGAATGAAAACTTTCCCCCATTTCCCGGCCAATTCGGCAATGGGCGCATACCGATTGCGCATACCGGTAGTCGTTTCGCAGTGTACCATGCCTATATGGGTGATTTCCGGATGGGCTCGCAGCGTTTTTTCCACGATTTCCGGGTCCGGCTGTTTGCCTTCTGAGAACGTCAGTACTTCCAATCCCACGCCCATCATGGAGGCAATTTTTGCCATTCGTTTGCCATAAGCACCATTTGAAATTACCAGAAGGGTGCTATCGGGCTTTAGGCAGGTCCAAAGGACAGCTTCTACTGAAAAGGTTCCGCTTCCCTGCATCAATACCGATGTATAACCAGAACCACCTTGACTCAGTTCTACCAAGGAAGAACGTATCTTTTGGACCAGCTCGTTGTAATCCGAATCCCAGGTGCACCAGTCCCGGTTCATGGCGGCACGTACGGTTTTACTGGTACTCAAAGGTCCGGGAGTAAGCAATAAATAAGGGTTTTCGGGTATGATCATGATGGTAATAGGCAAAAATTCGAATGCTAAATATAAGGTTTCCGCCCTACTATTTCAGGAATCTGCCTGAAATTAGTATCTTCATTAGTGAACCGGTTACAACATCATGGATAATTTTATTTCAGGCATCCACAATTATTGCGACCGTTGGTGTGAGCGATGTGTTTATGCCGACAGGTGTAGGGTTTTTGCCATGGAAAAAGAGGATCGGCAGGTAGCTGCAAATGATCCGAAATGGGAAACATCCCTGGAACCCATTACCAAAACTCTGGAAGAAGCCATAAAACTGCTTGATAAAATGGCCAGGGAAAAGGGCATAGACCTGACAAGAACGGATCCGGAGTTTGAGAAAGAAAGGGCTGAACAAAAAACAGCGGTAGAAAAGCACCCCTTGACACAAAAATCCATGGCTTATTTGGAACTCTCCCGGCAATGGCTGGAACAAGGACTGGTAAAGATCTGCATGGATAAAATTTTTGAGGAGGTGGAGCTGGGGATAAGAACGATGCAGGAAGGAGAAAGGGAAATTTTGCTGCTGAGGGAAAGTCTGGAAGTAATTCGTTGGTACCATCACTTCATAGTTGCGAAAAGCCATCGGGCTTTGATGGGAAAGGAGGGAGGCTATGAAAAGGTACTTCCCGAGAAGGATCGGGATTACAATGGTACTGCCAAAATAACACGGATCGCCATTGAACGCTCCCTGCGGGCATGGGCAACGCTCCTGGGATTCTTTGAAGAAGAGGAAAGTGCCCTATTCAGGATTATGGCGGCTCTTCAGCAAGTCCAGGCGGAATTGGAACAGACATTTCCCGATATGGATCTTTTTGTAAGGCCCGGGTTCGATAAGTAGGCTTATACCTCAAAAAGACTGATGCTGAAATAGGATTTGCTATCGGTAAAATGATGGTCCTTATTGAATCCCGCATTTTCCCTGATCCGATCCAGGTCATGCAGGCTGTATTTTTGCGAAATCTCCATATGGATGGCTTCGTAGGGAGAAAAAGTAAGGGTTTGGCCAGATACCCGGACCTTTTGTTCGACTTTACTGATCAGGTAGCTATTGGTGGCCCCGCTTATGGGATCATAACTCGCATAGTGATCAAAATCAGCGGTATTGAAATTTCCATTTAATTCCCTATTGATCCTGTCCAGAAGGTTGATATTAAACTTTTTGGTGATGCCGGCGGGATCATCATACGCCGCAAGAATGGTTCTGGGATGCTTTTTCAGGTCAACTCCCAGCATAAAGTAATCCCCCTTTCCCATAAAACTTTTTACAAAGCGGATAAAGTCAAGGGCTTTTTCTCCTTCAAAATTTCCGATATTGCTGCCAAGAAACAGAATAATTTTCGGGTTTTTTCTTGACGAAATATTTTTCAGGGTTTCAAAGTAGTCCCCGGCAATGGGGTTGACACACAGACCGGGAAGTTTCTGCCGCATGATTTCTTCATTTACCGAAAGTATTTCAGGAGAAATGTCCAGGGGAATATAGGTGACTTTCTTCTTTTCCCGGATCATGGCATCCAGAAAATACGCGGTTTTACTGCCATCTCCGGCACCAAGTTCTACGACGTCGTAGTTAGCCTCCGGGAGTTTGTTGATGATGTCTTTTGCCCGGTGTTGTAAGATTTCTGTTTCACAAGCAGGGAGGTAGTATTCCGGCAGGTGCATGATTTGCTGGAACAGGGCAGAGCCTTTATGATCATAAAAGTATTTGGAAAAAAGTCTCTTGGGGTTTGATTGCAATCCCTTAAGGATATCCTTTTCAAATGTGTCTGTTGTCATAGGGATTGGGCAAGTCTGATTCCAGAAAAAATCCATCGAGAGGCAGGCGCAAAAAAATTACGGTAGCTTTTTCTGCTATGGTTGGCTGCCGTGGCCACGGAGGCACCTCTCAAAACGTGTTGGTTGATCATAAATTTTCCGTTGTATTCTCCCAGCGCTCCCGGGGCTTTTTGAAATCCGGGGTAGGGAAGGTAGGCACTTCCCGTCCATTCCCAGAGTTGTCCCCAGGAAAATCGGTCCGCAGCAGCCTCCCACTCGAATTCCGTAGGTAGGCGCAGGCCTTTCCATTCGGCAAAAGCATAGGCTTCGTACATGCTCACATGTTGAACCGGTAGTGACGGGTCCACGGGCATCAGTCCATTTAGCGTGTAATGGTGCCATTCTCCTTTGGTATAATGCCAGTACAGGGGAGCCTCTAGGGTATTTTTTTGCAGGTAATCCCATCCGTCGGCATGCCAAAGATTAAAATCCGAATAGGCACCGTCGGCGATGAATTCCATATATTCCCCATTGGTGACCAGTTTGCTGGCAATTTGATAAGGCTCCAGAAAGACCCGGTGCCTTCCCAATTCATTGTCATAACAAAAGCCATCCCCGGAGAAGCCGATTTCATTAATCCCCTCCTCCATCGGGATCCAGGAGAATTCCTGGTTTTCCGCCTGCACAGCAAACGACGCTCCGTATACCGGAAAAGTGGGCTGATGGCCTAAAATGTATTTGATATCATATACTAGCAATTCCTGGTGTTGTTGCTCGTGATGAATGCCTAACTCCAGAATTTCCAGGGCTTCGGTACCGGCCTTGCCAGAAGAAAGCAGCCCCAACACTTCTCGTGTTACATGCGATCGGAAAGCCATTATTTCCTTTACAGGTGGCCGGCTCATTAGGCCCCTGTTTGGCCGCAAAACCCGTTCGCCCGCATTATTGTAATAGCTATTAAATAAATATGCAAAATCCGTGTCGTAAACCTTATAACCCGACTTGAACGGGCCAAGCAGAAACTGCTCAAAAAACCAGGTGGAATGCGCCAAATGCCATTTGGGCGGGGAGACATCAACGATGGGCTGAGGTACATGGTCTTCTGCGGTCAGAGGCGCACAAATTTCCTCTGTTTTCAGTCGACACGCCTTGAATTGTTCAACCAGGGTTTGAAAAGTAGTTTCGGGTTGGCTTACTTTCATTGACATACAATGATATGGTTTTTGGTTTTTCAGGGTATAAACAAGAAAATGAAGGGAAGCGATTAAGCTTCCCTTTTTATTTTGGTTTAGGGACGGATAAAAATAGTATCCTTCACCGGATAATAAAATCAATTACTCATAAAGTTCGACAATCATGTCGATTTCCACGGCGATGTTGTTGGGCAGCGAACTCATGCCTATGGCGGCGCGGGCGTGCTTTCCCTTGTCCCCAAAAACTTCTACCATCAGGTCGGAGAAGCCGTTGATTACCTGAGAATGTTGCTTAAAGGAGGGGTCTGCATTGACCATGCCCTGGGCACGAACGATGTTTTTTACTCGGTTGAGATCTCCTATTTCGGCCTTAAGTGAAGAAAGCAGGGAAATTCCCGTAAAGCGAGCCGCTTCGATACCTTGTTCCAATTCCAGATCTGCGCCCAATTTCCCGATTACCTGAGTGCCATCGGGTCTATCCGGCCCATGACCCGCCAGGTACACCACATTTCCTACGGTTTTGGCTTTGAGGTAATTGGCAGTGGGTGGGTTAGGCATGATCAATTCTATGTCCAGATCCCGGAGTCGTTGTTCCGCATCGACACCGTCTCCTGTTTGTTCCTGTACGGTGGATTCCTCCGAAACTTCCGAAACCTTTTCCTCACAGGAAAGCAATATCAGAAAGGCGAATGACAGGAGTAATGCATAATTTTTCATAAGTCTGTTTGTTTTTAAAGGTGGTGAATGCGGTCATTTGGGGCAAATTGTCAATAGAAAAACCTTAGGTCGCCAAGGGAGGCCCTGAGGGTACCATGATTTTCTCTTTTCGGGGCCTGTCCCCAGATTTTTTGGCTGTAAATTTTGCCGTCAGGTATTCTCCCATGAACACTTCCCCTTCGAGGGTGTCTCCGCTTAGATTACCCGTAAACATAAAGGTTACCGAATCGCCCGGTTTTCGGAAATTACTGCGAAGGACCACTTTGTTTCCTTCCATGCTTCCGTAAATATCCTGGTGGGCAAAATCACTCATATGGGTGCCGTTGAGCCAGTTTCCGTCCTGCGTCAAAACCCATGTATGGGTGCTTTGGCTACTGAAAAAGGCCATTTCGACATCCCATTTTCCGCTGAGGTTTGCGGTAGCAGGAGTCATGGAATGGTCTATCGCTTTTCTTTTTTCCGACAGCGTCTGATGAATTCGGTCAGCAATCACCTTGGCTTCCCCCTCCTGCATTTGGTTAGGGCTGATGGTAATGGCGGTAAGCCCATCCTGGTTTCGGCTTCCTACGGCGATCCGGGGAGCCGTGCGGCCAAAGAGTTCGGCTACCTCAGCACCCGTGATATGCAGTAGGTTCGGATCCCAATGAATCAGTAGCATGGGAGCCCGGTTATTTAGCCCCTCAGGGAGGTTGATGGAATGCGTCACTCCTTTGATTTTGGTAGCCCGGTCGGCAATTTGGTTGAGCCATTGCATCCAGGTTTCCCATTCTTTTTCGTGGTCGCGGGTGGTCCAGGCTTCCACTGCTGCCAGCATGCCCAGCATTTCCTCCTTGCCCACTTTATTGTCCCTTCCAGGTCCATGGTGAGGAGAGCTCGCTTGCCAGGCAGACAGCATCAGGTCTTTTCTTCCGAGTAACAGGCCCGCGCATTGGGGTCCGCAGATGGCTTTACCCCCACTGTACGCCACCATGGTGGCTCCCCGCTCAAAATGGACACAGGGGATGGTCAGGTTTTCTGCAGCAGCGTCCATTAAGATAGGGACTTCGTGACTTTTAGCGATGTTAGCGATGTTTTCCAGGGATAAAGGTTGGCCTGTAGCGGCTCCTCTCCCGGAAATTAGGTAAATCATGGCCGTCTTAGGGCTTAGTGCCTGTTCTAACTCCTCAGGACTGTCCACCTCTATAATGGTCACGCCGATGTTTCGCACCGCATGATCATAGACGTTTCTGGAATGGCGGGGGATGATGACCTCTGTTTTGTCCATTCCCGATAAGTCGGGTATTCGGAGGAGTTTTTCCGGATTGCCGCCGGTGACACAGGCGGCCGTGGCGTGTTTCATGGCCGCTGCACAACCTGCCGTAATGATTCCAAAATCTGCTTTGGTAATTTCTGCCAGCCGCTCGCCAATGGCAAAGGCCAGCTCATCGTATTGCACGAAGTTTTTGGCCGCAGCGGCCATGGCCTGATGCACTTCCGGGCGCTCAATGGAGCCGCCGATAATGGTAAAGGTGCCGCGACAATTGATGATGGGCTCCACGCCCAGGGAACGGTAAATGTTTTCGTCCAGGGCAAGAGGGCCGGTTGCCTTTTTTCGGTTGTCGATGAGTGGCGACATGCTCATCAGGCTTCCCCCCATGGGGAGGATCGCCAGGTTTTTGATCATTTCTCTTCTATCCATATCACTGATAATTATAAGTTTTAGCCGCCAGCCCGTTCAGATCATAGACGACCTTACCGCCTTTTATGGTCAGCTCTGTTTCCAATTTGTGTTTTCCGTTGATTCGATTCCCACCGGCATCTACAAAGCCAAAATCCCCTTCCAGTAATTTTAACAGCGTCAAGTCCGCGACGGCTCCTTCCGTCAAATGGCCCAAATCCGGCCGTTGGATGACCTGGGCCGCTTGCCAGGAGGCCCGCTGAATGACTGCTTCCAGCTCCATACCCAGGGCCAAGAATTTAGACATGACGTTCAGCATGTTTTTCATACCGGAATTCATGCTAAACCGGTGGAGGTCTGTTCCAAATGTGTGCGGTTTCAAGCCCTGTTGCAAAGCCGGGATAGCCTGACTGAACCAAAACCCCGCACCGCCATGACCCACATCGAAATGCACGCCCCGCTTGTAGGCCGCCATTACAAAAGGACGCAGCTGCCCTTGTTCATCCACGATGGGCATGCGTTCGTCAATTTCCTCAAAACTGTGGGTCAAAATATCTCCTGGCCTCATTTTTTCCAATTGCTCGGCCAGGGTAAACCGGGGCAGGTGGCACTCCACCAGCAAGGGTTTTTGGGCATTTCCCGAAGCCAATAATGCGTTTTCAAAGGGCAACCACTCGGGTCCTGTATAATGCCCTATCTTGATGCCAACCAAAATATCCGGATACCGCTGAAGCATTTCCAGGGCTTTTTCCGGATCCATGTCTTGTAAGTTTTCCTGTGTCGAATGGCCGCTCATTCCGGTACCGGCAATATTTAAAAATGCCAATACCCGGGTTTGGGAGGCATCGATCACGTTTTTTTTAAAGGTTTCAAAATTCCGCCATCCGGAAGTGCCGGCATCCACCACCGTGGTGACACCCGAGCGAAAGGTGAAATCATCCGGGGAAACACTGGAAAAACCATCCGCAAACGTGCTGGCTTTGCTCCCTACAAAAACATGGGTGTGAATGTCGATCAATCCGGGGCTCAAAATCAATCCGGAGGCATTGATTACTTTTTTGGCCTTTTCGGCGGGAATAGAGCGAGCTACCAGGGCTATTTTTCCATCCGCTATTCCCAGGTCCATGGTGTCCTGGATCTTGTTTTTAGTATCCACCAGGTAGGCTCTTTGGATGAGTATGTCAAAATCCTGGGCAGAAAGTGGCAACCAACATCCAATCACCAGAATAAGTAAACACAGGTGTTTCATTTTAGTAAACCATTATCGGTTGCTAATTTCAGTTTCCCAGTGAGGAGCGTTGATTCCGTTCAGGTCCCAGACGATTCTGCCGGCCCGTAGGGTCAATTCGGTTTCCAATCGTTGAGTTCCGTCAATTCGCGTTCTACGAATATCCTGAAAGCCAAAATCTCCTTCGACCAACCTAAAAACAGCGATGTCTGCTTCTGATCCGGGGTCCAGATTTCCTAAATCCTCCCTGTGGATCACCTGGGCGGGATTCCAGGTGGCCCGGAGGATGACTTCTTCCAGGCTCAGTCCCATGTTCATAAACTTGGATAGTAAATTGGCCATGTCCTTAAATCCGCCATTCATGCTGTCTTTATGCAGATCAGAGCTGATCACATCCGGCAAAAACCCTTGTTCTATAGCCGGGATAGCCTGTCTGAAGGAAAAAGCGCCTCCGCCATGCCCCACATCAAAACGAATCCCTCTTTTCTGGGCTTCAAAAACAAAGGGTTTCACGTTCAGATTTTCATCTACGATGGTTTCCCGATTAGTGGGGCCGTAGGAAAACGTGTGAGTGAAAATATCGCCGGGCCTCAGGTGCTGCATAAAAAGTGCTTCGATGGAATTGGGTGGCTGGTGCTCACCAAAATCGACCATAACGGGTACATTGGCCAGCTTTCCGGCTTCAACGGCTAGGTCTACTTGGGTAAAATCTCCCCAATAATGCGCTGATTTGATACCTACCAGTATCTCCGGAAATAAGCGGTTGATCATGTGAGCCGTCATGGTAGGATTCATATCCATCACGTTCTGTTCCTCGAATCTGCCATACATGCCGGTGCCTACGATATTCAGCAGTGCCAATACCCGGGTTTGCGAGCGGTCAATGGTTTGTTCTTTGAATTGACGGAAATTTCGCCATCCCGAAGAACCCGCATCTACGACGGTGGTAACCCCAGATCGAAAGGTAAACCCATCGGGAGGAAGACTGGTCAGCGCGTCGGCGATGTAGGAATCCGTATTAGTGCCATGAAAAACATGCACATGCATGTCTACCAGTCCCGGGGTAATGTACAGCCCGCTGACATCAAGCGTTTTCTTTGCACTACTGGCAGGAATGTCCTTTTCAACCTTTAGTATGGTTTTGCCTGAAATGGCCAGGTCCATGGGTTCGTTGATCCCATTTTTCGGATCCAGCAGGTGGCCGCCTTTTAATAAAAGATCGATTTCCTGGGCCGCAACTGGAACCGTGCCAAGCAGCAGGGTACAAGCAATGGCAAGCAGTCGATGCAGCACCAAACCAGAGAAGGATTCATAGCTAGTCAATGGGCGTTGGGTTTAGATGAAAGAAGCGATAAACGTAGGTTTTTCTTTTGGGAAGTACGGAAATATTGCAAAAAAAAATGTTTTTACAAAGCCCTATTTTATTAAATGCCTGCTTACCGACCGTTTCGCTTTTTATTAATGATAAAATTTTTCAAATTAACAGCTTGCTAACCCAAATTTACCTTGTCACTTTATGAACGAATCCAAAAATGCCCCGAAAACCAATTTTTTGCAAAAGATATGGATCTGGATGCTGGGTATCGGCCCCGGTATTTTCTGCATTGGTTATACCATCGGGACGGGAAGTGTCACGTCCATGGCCAAAGCCGGTAGCCAATTCGGCATGCAATTGCTGTGGGTTTTGGTGCTGAGTTGTTTGTTTTCCTGGGTGTTGATGGAAGCTTATGGAAGGTACGCCGTCATTACCGGGCAAACGTCTATCTATAGTTTCAAAACCAAATTAAAAGGAGGCAAGCTCATTTCATACCTGGTAGTGGGGGGAATCGTTTTGGCCCAATGGAACTCTCTTTCGGGTATATTAGGACTGAGCGCCAATGCGATTTATGAAATGGTTATCTTGTTTTTTCCCGGCATTTCCGGAGCCTCCTACTGGCCGGTGTTGGGAATTGCGATCGTGTTGATTGTACTGATGTATTCCTTGCTTTGGGTGGGGCAGTATTCCTTTTTCGAAAAGGTATTGATCGTTTTTGTGACCATCATGGGGATTTCCTTTATTATTTCCATGTTTGTGGTGCTACCGGATCCAGCCCAGATGGTCAGAGGGCTTGTTCCGTCCGTACCGGATGTGGCAGGAGGGAAATTATTGGTAGCCGCTTTTGTGGGCACCACGATGGCCGCACCCACTTTTGTCGTGAGGCCCCTTCTGATGAAAGGTAAGGGCTGGGGACCTGCGCACACGCGGGAGCAATCCAAGGACGCATTGACCAGCGCCATTTTGATGCTGGTAATAAATCTTTCCATCATGGCTGCTGCGACCGGAGCCCTTTATGCCGAAGGCAAGACCATCGAAAAGGTAATGGATATGGTATACACTCTTGAGCCGGTAGCCGGTAAATTTGCCGTTGCCGTCTTCATGACTGGCGCATTAAGTGCCGGGTTATCTTCTGTTTTTCCGATTTTGATGGTTGCTCCCTTGTTGGTTGCCGACTACAAGGAGGGAGAACTGGATACCGGGTCCAGCAGGTTCAGGATATTAACAGGAATTGCCTGCCTGGTGGGGTTAACCGTTCCCATCCTGGGAGCCAACCCCATTTTTGCTCAGATCTTAACCCAGGTGGCCGCCGTATTCGTTTTGCCCCTCGTCATTGCCTGCATGCTGTATCTCATCAATCAAAAACAACTTATGGGCATTCATAAGGCGGGGGTTTGGCTCAATACCGGCTTGGTGGCTGCACTGGTGTTTGCCTGCGTGATTTCCTATACAGGTTACCTGGCATTGATGGAATTGGTGTAACGCTGCTACCGCTATTATTCTTGAGAATTGGTGCGTAAGGAGGCTACTTCTTCGGGTAGAATAGGGCTGGCCTGGTTTTCAAAATGCTGCCGTAGATAGGTCAGTACACTTGCGATTTGCTGGTCATCAAGAAATCCATGGGCTGGCATCACATTATCGTAGCGTTCTCCGTTCACTTCTATTTCCCCGTCCAGTCCTTCAACTACAATCCGAATAAGGCGTTCTTTATCCCCGGACACCCATTCGGTTTGGTGCAATCCAGGAATTCGTCCCGCCGCACCTTTTCCGTCTCGTTGATGGCAGGGAGCGCAATAGGTACTGTATACCTGGTTTCCCTGAGGCTGTTTCCCTCGGTCCAGGTTGTCCTGATCCGGGTGGGGGGTTCGAATATTCGCTAACTGTTTTTGCGCTTCCATGGCTGCAAGTGATTCTTCGCCGAAGGAATGTTTATCGCCTGTGAATAGGACTCGCCAAATCTTCCCCTTATTTGAATCTGAAATATACAGGGAGCCATCCGGCCCCTCGGCCAAGCCCATGGGTCTGAATTCCGCATCGCTGACATTTATTATCGGATTGGTGCCAGCAAAGCCATTGGCAAAAACCTCCCAATCACCGGTAGGTTGTCCGTTTTCAAAGGGTACGAATGCGACAAAGTAGCCGGACTGTGGATAGGGACCCCGGTTAGTAGAACCATGAAAAGCCACAAAAGCACCTCCTTTATACCTCTCCGGAAACTGTTCGCCTTTATAAAAGAGCAAATCGTTGGGTGCCCAATGACCCGGGAATCCCATCACCGGATCATCCATATCCCCGCACCTACCAATGATTTTTCCATCGCCTCCGTATTCGGGTGCCAGCACCTTTTTCCCCTGAATCTGATCGTAATAGCAATACGGCCAGCCATAATCGGCGCCCTTGGTCACTTTGATAAACTCCTCCGATGGCAAAACGGCACTCTCCCATGGAGTAAAGGTTTCCGGATAGAGCAGGTGGAGGTTATCTCTTCCGTGCATGACCAGGTACAGGTGATTGTCCTGCTGGTTAAAATCCATCGCTACCACACTTCGTATACCTGTGGCAAACAGTTCCCCATCTTTCTGGGTCATTCCCAGTTTGTCCATAGGGAACTTCCAGACCCCGCCATGTTCGGCTAGCTCGGGGCAGGGATCCAATCCTTCGGAACCGGGTATGCCGCCCGGCTTATTTACCAAATCCTGGCAGGCATTGGAAGGGCTACCAAAGGGGACGTATAGGTTTCCTTCCCGGTCGAAGGAAACCGGTTTGGTGATATGCCAGTGGATGCCGTGTTCGTGGTCATCAGTAAGTACAATTTCCATCGGGCTGTCGGGGATTAGTTTTCCAAGTACCAGGCGATTCCGGTACACTACCCTGGCGGCACTATAATATAGGTACCCGTCGTGAATTCGCATCCCGTTTGCCAGACTGCCTTCGTCTTCATATTCCCCGAAATAAGTGATGATATCTGCCTTGCCATCGCCAGTGGTATCCCTCAAGGCTACGTTGCTTCCCACTTCTCTTGCATATCTTAGTTTGACATAGATATCCCCATTCTCCCGGATTGCCAAATGCCTTCCTTTGCCAATACTATCCACGACCACCAAAGCCCCAAATCCCTCGGGTAATGAAAGCCCGCCGTTATCCTGGTCCGGATGGGGTGGACCGACCGGGCTTTTACAAGAAGGGACTATAAACATCATCCATGTTGAAAGGAGAATAAAATAGATAGACGGCAAAAGAATACGATTCATGGGTGTATTACGAGTTTTCTGTGTTAATTTGTAAAATTACTTTTATATTTAAATATAAGATTGTGTTATTGGTAGTAAAATGAATTAATTTAAGCGAGTTTTGTCTATTTGACAAGCGAAAAAAATGACACGAAACCGAAATAAAAATATTATTTCTATTGAAAAGATTCGAAAACGACCGAAATTTTAAAAAAAACGGTAAAACATTTTTTTTAATTATTGTTGACAGGATTTGCTATTTTTTGATTTTTAGTTTGTTATAAACCCAAAAATTATTTCAACGGTATTTCGGTTGCTTGTGAATTAAATTCTTCCTAATATTAAGCCTACATTAATTAAAAATTACCCAATCTAGCCAACCTGACCGAACGTATTTATTTAAGAATTGCTAAAATTGAATTCTGAAAAATAATGTCGATGCATTGAAATAAATTGCTTCGGATGATTTCCGAAAGGTATTGTTGATATCCAACAGTGATGGTTAAAATTAAACATTGGAAAAATTTCCAAAATCCAATTCAATTCAATTGTTCATTTACTTATGAAAAAAAGTTTACTAATTTTATTTCTGGCCCTCTTTGCGATAAAAGGCATGGCTCAGGAACGAACGGTCACGGGTACCGTGACTGATGCAGACGCTGATTCCCCTTTGCCGGGTGTCAGTATATTGATTAAAGGAACTAATACCGGCACCATTACGGACATAGATGGTCAGTATAGTATTAGTGTACCTGATGCACAATCCGTGCTGGTGTTTTCTTACCTGGGATACGCATCTCAGGAAAGAGTTGTTGGTAACAATACGGAGATTAATGTAACCTTGTCCTCCGAGCTGGAGGCCCTATCGGAAGTGGTGGTAACCGCCTTCGGTCTGGAAAGGGAAAAGAAAGCACTTACGTACACCGTACAGGATGTAAGTACGCAGGAACTCTCGGAAGCAAGGGAGTTGAACGTGATGAATTCACTTTCCGGTAAAGTAGCCGGGTTGTCCATCAACCGCTCCGGTAGCGGTGTGGGTGGAGGCACCCGGGTAGTATTGAGAGGAAACCGATCCATTAGTGGAGACAGCCAGCCCTTGTATATTGTGGATGGCGTGCCTGCCAATGGGATTGAGAACCTCAACCCGGATGATATTGAGAGCATAAACGTTCTGAAAGGACCTAACGCAGCCGCTCTTTATGGTAGCCGGGCAAACAACGGTGCGATCGTGGTCAATACCAAGAGGGGTCGCGAAGGCGGTTTCCAGGTAAGTTTAAACACCTCGTACATGTTTGACCAACCGCTGATTTTGGCCAATTTTCAAAACGTATACGGACAGGGAAGTAATGGCAATTATGCTCCCGGATCTGAGTTTTCCTGGGGACCCAGAATGGATGGATCTTCTGTAGCCCACTGGTCTCCGGATCCAAACAGGTCTCAGGATACCTATTCCTTTTCTCCACAGCCGGATAATATCAATGATTTTTATCAGACGGGCCACAATTTAGCTACGACGCTTGCCATTACCGGCGGAAACGAGCGAAATCAAACCTATTTTTCCTATACCTACACCGACGCTGCAGGCGTGGTTCCTGGGAACGAGTTAGGCAGACACAGTATCAACCTGCGTTTGACCAATAAATTATCGGAGAAATTAACGCTGGACTCAAAAGTCAACTACATTCGTCAGGACATAGACAACCAATTGTCTCAGGGAGAAAGTTTTTCCAACCCCAACCGGCATATTATGCGTATGCCTCGAAACATCACCACGGAGGATTTCGCCAGATATGAATATGTGAATCAGGCCGGTTTGTTACGGCAGAATTACTTTAATCCGGGCTCTAACGGGGGTGCCAACCCTTATTGGACCATTAATCGAAACCTGAGAAAGAATACTTCAGACAGGTTGGTGGCCTTTTCTTCATTGAGTTATGAAATAGCCGAAGGGCTGACCGTTTTGGGTCGAGCTGCCCTGGACCGATCGTTTGGTAACAGCGAGGAGAAACTATACAATGACAGTTACATCATCGCTCAAAACGGAAGGTTTTCGGTAGGCCAGTCTGAGAACATGGAGATAAACACCGATTTCCTGATCAGCTATGAGAAATCCTTAAGCGATGATTGGTATTTTAATATCAATGCCGGAGGAAATAGCCGTATCAACCGAAATTCGGCGTTGAATTCCAATACCGGTCAGAACATGGTCGTTCCGAACTTTTTTGCCTTGACTAATACTCAGCAGGTGGTTTCAAGCCACGGGGTAGGTGCTCCGAAAGATGTGAATTCACTTTACTCTTTTGCGCAGATTGCCTGGAAAAATGCTGTTTTCCTGGATATTACGGCCCGAAATGACTGGTCTTCTACCCTTCCAAAGGATAATTGGTCTTTCTTTTATCCTTCCGTAGGCTTAAATGCTGTCGTATCTGATTTGGTAGAATTTCCGGAGTGGTTCACTTTTGCGAAAGTAAGAGGGTCCTTCGCTGAAGTTGGTAACGACACCAGCCCCTACCAGCTTCAACGTACCGCTGCTTTTGCAGCAGGTGGATTGGGAGGATACCTATCGTTGAGTACGACCCTTCCTAACGAAAATTTACTCCCCGAAACTACGCAGTCCATTGAATTGGGTGGTGACTTCCGATTCCTGGACAATCGTCTCGGTGTTGACTTCACCTATTACAAAACCAATTCATTCAATCAGCTCTTTACGGTGGCCTTGCCGGTAGGTTCAGGCGCCTCCAGCTTCTTTACCAATGGTGGGGATGTACAGAACGAAGGAATTGAGGTGGTGTTGAATCTTACTCCGATTCGAAGAGCCGATTTTAACTGGAATATCACGGCAAACTTCGCCCGCAACATTTCCATGGTTAATGAAATCAATGACCAGCGGCCCAGCATTGTAGTAGGAGGAGACTTCTTGCGACAATTTAGGGTGGAAGAAGGTAAAATGTTTGGAGAGGTTTATTCCAGAGGATACCTTAGAGACGATCAGGGAAGAGTAATTGTGGGTGATAATGGTGTTCCGAGAACGACTCCTGGATTTACAGTCCGCGTTGCCAATTACAATCCAATTTGGTTGGGAGGTATACAGAACTCATTCACCTATAAGAATTTCCGTGCTAATTTTACCATTGATTTCCGTCAGGGAGGTAGCATTGCTTCGCTTACCAACGCTATTATCTACGCCGATGGTATGACTGAGGAGACCTTACAAGGGAGAGAAGGTGGATTGGTATTCGGTGAAAACTTCATGGAACACGAAACGGCCGTCAAAGAAACAGAAGACGGTACCTTCGTTCCTAATGACATTGAAACAACTGCCGAGTTGTTTTGGGTAAATATGGGAGGTAGAAATGCGCCGATAGGTGAAGTATTCTCCTATTCAGCTACTAACGTTCGATTGCGAGAAGCAGTGATTGGGTATACCATCCCTGCAGCCAAATTGGAAAGTTTGCCTTTGAACAGTGTTAGTATCAACTTTGTAGCCAGGAACCTGTTTTTCTTCCTGAATGAAGCGAAGAACATTGACCCTGATGTGACGGTTGGAACCTCAGCAGCTGCACAAGGATTTGACTCCTTTGGCCCTCCGACGGCAAGATCCTTTGGTTTTAATGTTAATTTAGGATTTTAAAAATAGTAACGATGATAAAAATATCTAATATAGCGATGGGTTTATCCCTTACGGCGTTGACATTCGGCGCTTGTACGGAAAACTTTGAAGAGTTAAATACCCAACCCAATGCGATTGTAGCGTCCAACCTGGACATTGGTCTGTTGGGACAGGCTTTCGCCAATGCACAAGGTCGGGCGATGTATCTTGCCCCTGGAGGAAGTACGGCTGGCTTTCAGACCGCTCAAAGCTTGTTTGCAGATTTATATGCGCAATATTTTGCCACCACGCAGGTGAACTTTGATTCTGATCGCCACATACAGGTGGGTGGCTGGTCAAACGGTGCCTGGAATTATTTCTACGGTCAGGCAGCTCCCGTTATTCAGTTTGTGGAGGAATTTACAGAGGAAAACGAACTCCCCCTGGAAAATGCCTTTATCAAAGTATGGAAAGTACAGGCATACCACCGTATTTCCGATTATTGGGGACCGATTATTTATTCCTCTTACGGAAACGGTGAGACAGTGGTGCCTTACGATTCTCAGGAAGAGGTATACCGGGATTTATTCACGGTACTCGATGAAGCCGTAGCGGTGTTGAAGCAAAATACCGGTGGAAGTGCCTTTGTTGGGCATGACCAGATATTTGGGGGATCTGCCGATAAGTGGTTAACCTATGCCAATTCCCTGAGGCTGAGATTGGCCATGCGGGTGAAGTACGCCGATCCTGCACTAGCCAAGACTGAGGCAGAAAAAGCCGTGGCCGATGGCGTCATGGAGTCGAATGATGACAGTGCCTTTATCAATACCACGGTACAGTCCAGAAATCCGTATTGGATTATTACCAACTGGGGTGAATTCCGAATGAGTGCCCTGATGGAAAGTGTAATGGTGGGTTATGATGATCCGCGTACCGGAGTTTATTTCAGTGAAACGGTTGATTATCAGGAAAGCGGGGAGGGAGAACCCTATCAAGGTTTAAGAAACGGACTTTCCCGGGAAGATTTGGGAGAAACCGGTTGGAATGACGCGCACTCAGATATGGGTGTTATCTTCTTGAATGAAGGTAGGGGTGGAAGTGCTTCCGGTGAGCCCTGGAGAGTCATTAGTGCTGCTGAGGTTCAGTTTTTGCTGGCTGAAGGCGCGCTGGAAGGCTGGGCCATGGGCGGCTCTGCACAGGAATACTATGAGAAAGGTATCGAATTGTCTATGTCTGAGCCTAGAATCGGAGCAGATCCTGCTGCTATTCAAGACTATATCAATAGCGACAATACACCAAAGCCGGTAACCTTCCCTGATAATCCGGAATGGAACATGGGACCCAATTCAAATGTGCCAGTAGCTTTCTTAACTGGGGGCACCAAAGAAGAACAGCTGGAGCAGATTTGTACCCAAAAGTGGGTTGCTATCTATCCGGATGGATGGGAAGCCTGGGCGGAATTGAGAAGGACCAATTATCCTACCCCCTATCCGAGATTGAATTCAGACAATGAAGATGTGCCAGCGGATGAAGTGATGCCAAGGTTGATCTTTGTTCAAGGAGAATACGATAATAACAATGAAGCGGTTACTGCTGCAGAGGAGTTGCCGGAGTTGACAAGCAGGGGAGGTAACACCAACGGAACCAAACTTTGGTGGGATGCCAAACCCGAGTAAGCTTAGTAAAACTTATTAATCAATTAAATAGAAAAGTGCCGTTCTTAACGGCACTTTTTTAATTTGCATTCAAATCAGCAGGTATGATACGTCATTTCAGCCTTTCCTATTGGCTCTTTGTTTTTCTTGTTGCAATTTCCTGCAGGCAAGAAAACCCCAACGCCGTTTTTACTGAGTTACCATCCCGAAAAACGGGTATCGATTTCAAAAACCTCGTGCGCGAATCGGATGACTTTAATGTATTGACTTACGGTTACTTTTATCAGGGCGGTGGTGTAGCCGTGGGAGATATCAATCAGGATGGATTGCCGGACATTTATTTTACGGGCAATATGATGGCTAGTAAACTGTACCTAAACAAAGGCAATTTTGAGTTTGAAGACATTACGGAGTCTGCGGGTGTGGCTGCGGCCGGCCTTTGGAATACGGGCACTACCATGGCGGATGTAGATGGAGATGGACTGCTGGATATTTATGTTTGCCGGTCGGCTGCCAATGATCCCAACAACCGGAAAAACCTGCTTTATATAAACCAGGGAGACCTGACCTTTCGGGAAGCCGCTGCAGATTTCGGGTTAGATGACCCAGGCTATTCCACCCAGGCCTCGTTTTTTGATTACGACCATGATGGTGACCTGGACCTGTTTCTCTTGAACCATTCCACGCAGGAGTATGCTGGATTTAGTAGAATAGACGGTTCCTTTAAGCAACGGACAGGGGAGTATCTGGGGGATAAGTTGTATCGGAATGATCAGGGTAAATTTGTGGATGTAACCCGGGAAAGCGGTATAATTGATAACGTATTGGGATTTGGCTTGGCCGTGACAGTTAGCGATTTAAACGATGACGGCTGGCTGGATATCTATGTGAGCAACGATTACAACGAAGAAGACTACCTTTATTACAACCAGCAGGATGGTACGTTTAAGGAAAGTATTAAGGAGCACATGGGGCACGTTTCCCTTTTTTCCATGGGAGCCGACGCGGCTGACCTGAATAATGACCTGCTTCCGGATTTGCTTACCATGGATATGATGCCGGAGTTCAATTTTAACCAGAAGTCCATGCTGGGGCCTGAAAATTATGATAAGTACCGGGAACTACTAAACAAGGGATTTCACGCCCAGTCCATGCGAAACATGCTGCAGCTCAATCAGGGGGATGGAAATTTCATTGAGCTGGGACACTATGCGGGGGTGGCGCATACGGACTGGAGTTGGGCGGTACTGGCGGCTGATTTTGATAACGATGGTTGGAAAGACATTTTTATCAGTAACGGTTATGCCCGAAATTACCTGGACATGGATTTTTTGAACTATATGGTAAGTGAACGGATTAAAACGAATCAAACCGGGAAAGAAGAAGCATTGATTGAATTGATCGATAAAATGCCTCCTATCTATGTTCAAAATTATTTGTACCAGAATCAGGGGGATTTGACTTTTGAAAACAAGGCAAGTGACTGGGGGCTTCATCAGGAAACCGTATCCAATGCCGCTGCTTATGCCGATTTGGACGGTGACGGGGACCTGGATCTGATTGTTTGTCACACCAATGATCCGGTGAGTATTTATCGAAATAATAGCGAAAAGCTGTATGAAAGGGCTTTTCTAAAAATCAAATTGCAAGGGAATACAAAAAATACCAGTGGAATTGGTGCCAAAGTCAGGGTTTATGCCGGAGGGATGCATTGGCAGCAGGAAATGATACCTACCCGAGGTTACCAATCGTCGGTGGACCATGAACTCGTTTTTGGCCTGGGAAGCGTGGTGCGGATTGACAGTCTGGAAGTATGGTGGCCGGGAAACGGTTATCAGGTGCTCCATGATTTAGCAGTGAACCAGACCATTCGCCTGGACCAGGAAGCATCGCAGGAAGCCCCATTTAATGTTGATCACACGGAGCGCCTCTTGTTTGAGGAAGTAGATGGTGCCCTTGGGCTGGATTTTGTTCACCGAGAAAGTTCTTTCCTGGATTTTAGTCAAGATCGGTTAATGCCAAACACCATGGGGTCCATTGGCCCAAAAATGGCTACAGCAGATGTGAATGGAGACGGTCTTCAGGATCTATTTATCGGAGGAGGGAAGGATCAGGCTGGCAAACTTTTTATTCAGAATCAGAAGGGAAGTTTTTACGAATCAGTACAGCCGGGACTGCAGGCTGATAGTTTGGCTATTGATACGGATGCCGTTTGGCTGGATGTAAACGGGGATGGGTTTCCTGACTTATATGTGGTCAGTGGCGGAACGGATTTTCCGGAGTCCAACCCGGCCTACCAGGATCGTTTATATCTGAACGACGGAACGGGTCGGTTGGTCCGGGATGGGGCGGCCCTTCCGGAGATGCGGGTAAGCGGCAGCTCGGTGTCCATTGCCGATATCAATGGTGATGGTTGGGAGGACTTGTTTGTTGGAGGCAGGTATTTACCTGGAAAATACCCGGAGCCACCCCGCAGTTATTTGTTGCTCAATGATGGGAAGGGGCAATTCAGAGACGCTACGATGGATTACAATCGGGATTTGCTTGCTCCCGGACTGGTGAGCGACGTTCAATTTGCAGACACAGATGGAGATGGAGATGCGGAGTTGATTTTGACAGGCGAGTGGATGGGAATTCACATCTACAAAAATCAAAATGGACGTTTGGAGCTGATTAATGAGGAAATGGTCGAACAAACCAAAGGCTGGTGGTTGCGCCTGGCGGTGTTGGACGTGGATGAAGACGGAGACCTGGATATTGTGGCAGGAAATTACGGAGAGAACACCGTTTACCAGGCGGACCGGGAGCAGCCGTTGCGAGTGGTGTTTAAGGATTTCGATAATAATGGCCGGGTGGATCCATTGTTGACCTATTATAAAGCCGATACCAATTCTTTTGCGTTCAGCCGGGATGAACTTATCGGACAGTTACCCATGATGAAGGGTGAATTTGCCGATTACCGGTCTTTTGCCGAAGCAAGCGTGGGGGATATTTATGGAACGCTGGAAATGACGGGAGCCGATACTCTCTTTGCACATCAATTACAATCAGTACTTTTGGAAAACGACGGAAAGGGTCAATACTCCATTCAACCCCTTCCGGCAGCGGCTCAATTTTCCCCCCTGTACGCGGTTGAAATGGGTCGATTACCAGGTATGGAAAAGTCATTTTTGCTGACGGGCGGAAACCTGAGCAGGACCCGGGTCAGTACGGGAAGGCTGGATGCCAATCCGGGCTTCGTCTTTGCCATGAACGCGCCGGGTGCCTGGAAGTTGATGCCTCCGGCAAAGGTAGGACTGCCTTTTCCCGGAGAGGTCAGAGATATCAAAGTAATGGAAGTGCAGGGGATAACGTATATCGTCTATGCGCAAAATAACGGTAAATTGCGTGTATATAAACTTTCCCAAAGTTTAGAACTTTGGGAAAGTTTATTTTAACGGGAAGGAAAGTTTATTTTAATGGAAATGGTTGGTTCATTCTTTTGGTGGCTTTCGGTGCCAATAGGAAGCCAGTACGGATCCAGTGATGTTCATCAATGGTCCAAAGACTGCCGGTGCGAGACCCACGGTCGCAATTTTGCCCATTTCCTTTGCCAGTCCGGAGGCCAGTCCGCCATTTTGCATTCCCACTTCAAGGGCTACTGTCCGCGCATCCCTTTCCGATAATCCAAGCCATGTGCTGAACCAAAAACCCAGGTTATAGCCCATAATGTTATGAATAAAGACCAAAAGGATCAAAAGCCCGCCGATATCCAGTAGGCTGTCCCGGCCTGCGGCTGTGATGATCACGATGATGACACCTATACCGATCATGGAAACCAATGGCATGGCATCGTCCAGCCATTTGGCCTTGCCGCTGAGAAAGCGGTTAAACAGCAGGCCGGCACCAATTGGGATGATGACCATTTTTATGATGCTCCACATCATGTCCAGCACATCTATGGCTACAAATTCTCCAGCCAAAAATTTCATTAATAACGGGGTCATTAACGGCGCAAGCAGGGTAGAAATAGCTGTAATGGTAATAGACAGGGCCAGATTGGCTTTAGCCAGGTAACTCATGACGTTGGATGCCAACCCACTGGGTGAGCTTCCGATCAGGATGAGACCGGCCGCTATTTCGGGTGGGAAATTACTCAGGCTGGCCAGAATAAAACCCAGCACCGGCATAATGGTAAATTGGCACAGCAATCCGACAAATACCCCCTTGGGCATTTTGACTACCCCGGCAAAATCCTTAATAGACATGGAAGTTCCCATTCCAAACATGATGATCTGAATCAAGGGGGTGATCAGATTGCTGTAGGCATAGCCATTGTATTCGACGAAGTAATTCGGGTAATACATGGCTGCGGTGACCCCGGCAAATATCATGGTGGTATAGGTATAGCCTTTCAGCTGATTGAATCCACGAAATCCAATGCCCAGGAGTGCGAAAAAAAGAATCAGCAGGGGGCCTGCCGAGTCGATTTTGCCTGATAAAATGAAGACGAAAACCAGGAGCAGGCAGATAAGGCCTGCTCCAATCAGGTACTTAAAAATCCGTTCTTTTTTCAAGGGGAAATGATTTTGGGTTACTTTGGGATAATTGTTTTAGTTAGATGTAGGCGATACAGTCCATTTCAACCAGGGAATCCCCGGGAACACCTCCGTAGGTAGCCACAGTTGTTCTTACAGGGGGGTTGCTTCCAAATCTTCCTCTGAATACTTCATTCATTCCCTTGTAATCGCTCAGGTCATGCAAGTATACATTTACTTTCAGCACCTTTTCCATAGAACTTCCCGCTTTTACCAATTCCTTTTCAAGTTCTTTCAGTACATGATCGGTATGCGCCTTGATGTCGCCTTCAAAATGAGCCCCTTTTCCTGCTATATACACCGTATTACCCATTTTGGTAGCTCCAGAAAACAAAGGTACGTCTTGTTCCTCCTGTATGCTAAATGCCTCTTTCTCGTGGGCACTTTCAACCTTGGCCTGAGCGACTGTTCCGATGCCAGCGATTCCAGCCAGGGATGCAAATAACTTTTTTAACGTTGATCTTCTTTTCAGTTTTTCCATGAGTTGAATTTGGGAATTGATTTTTGTGTAAACAATAAAACCTCGGAATATATGGCAATAAATTTTTTTCTCCAAATGCATAATAGCCTATATTCAGGCTGATGGCAATCCGGGAGGCGATGGGATTGGAAGTTACCTGCTGGCCATGCGTTCTGTGGATAGGCCAGGAATAGTTCTGATTTGATAAAATTATTCCTTATATTTTGTGTGGTTAATGTAATGGAAAATCGGGTCCATTTTATTTTCTTTGAAGTAGATCAATAGAAACGATTAATTTTGCCTAATTAATGATGTTATTCATGTCCTTTGTGAAAAGTAGCCATTTGTGTATTGTTTTGATTCTAGTAACGGTATTGGCCTGTAGTCCCAGGAAAAACGAAAAAGAAACGGAAAATATGAAAGAAGAGGAATCATTGTACCTCAGTCATTCTCTTACCAGTGGAGGCGAATTCACCACGGGTATTGAGGGCCCGGCGGTAGATGCAGATGGAAACCTGTACGTAGTGAATTTTGAAAAAGACGGCACCATTGGTAAGGTTTCTCCTGAGGGAGATGCCAGCTTGTTTGTAACCCTTCCCGAGGGAAGTACTGGCAATGGCATCCGTTTCAATTCAAAGGGCAACATGTTGATCGCGGATTATACGGGTCATAATGTGTTGGAGGTGGATATGGATACACGGGAGATTTCGGTATATGCCCACCATGACGATTTAAATCAGCCCAACGATCTGGCGATTATGGACAACGATATCCTGTTTGCCAGTGATCCAAACTGGCAGGAAAGCACCGGGCAGCTCTGGCGGGTAGGGCTGGATGGCCAATTTGTATTACTTGAATCTGACATGGGGACGACCAATGGCATTGAAGTCAGCCAGGATAATCGAACCCTTTATGTAAATGAATCCGTACAGCGTACCGTTTGGGCTTATGACCTCGGGGAGTCGGGAGAGATTTCCAATAAAAGGCTCATTCATACGTTTGATGATTTTGGAATGGACGGGATGCGGGTGGATACCGAAGGGAACCTGTATGTAACCCGACATGGAAAAGGTACGGTAGCCAAGCTGTCTCCGGAGGGGGAATTGTTGCAGGAAATCAATGTGTCAGGGAAAAAGCCTTCTAATATTGCCTTTGGAGGAACAGATGGTAGAACGGCCTATATTACCTTGCAAGACGGTGGAAATATTGATTGGTTTAGAGTAGAAATCCCTGGAAGGTCCTTTAAGAGGTAATACCAGCGTCAAACTATTTTTAAGTTAAATTCTAAAGTCATGGGTGTTAACGAACAGGAATACCGCCAGTGGTCACGTATTCTGGATGCCTGTGGCATTGGGGCCTGGGAAATTGATTCAGACCATCAAGTTGTCCGTTTAAGTCCCGATGGGGCAGCGATCCTTGGGTTTACCGGTGGGCAAACTTTGTCGATCGAATCTTTCAAAAATTTATTTCAACCGCCTTTTGACAAGACGATTGCGCACAGTCTGGAGAGGCTTTTGCAATCAAATCAGGAATTTGAAGAAACATTAGCGCTTCTTTCAGGGGACTGGGTGAGGATTCAGGGAAGGGTGATCCCCGAAGGAGATTCATTGCAGCCTTGTGGAATGTTGCAATCACTGTTGGACAAGGCATCGTTCCCGGCTATTAACCTTTCCTCCGGTTCGGATCACCTGTACCGGTATATGTTTGAGGAAAATCCCATGCCCATGTTTGTATGGGAATTTGACACCCTTCATATTATCGATTGTAACCGGCAAGCACTGTTGAAATACGGGTATACCCGGGAAGAGTTTTTGCGATTGAATATTCGGGACATCAGACCTCCGGAAGATATTCCCCTTATCGAAAAGCATACCCGGCAGGCAGATGTTTATGGAGACATACACAATGAAATATGGAGACATCGCAATAAAGCGGGTGAGGTTATGCTTGTGAAAATAACCGGTCACCTGGTAGAAATAGAGGGAAAAAGGTGCTCGATGGTTTTGATCAATGACATTACGGAAAGGCTGGAAGCCGAGGATCAGCTATTGGAGAGCCTGAAGGAATTGTCTGATTACCGGTTTGCACTCGACGAATCCTGTCTGGTGATGATTTTGGATAAAGGGAAAAAGGTGGTATACCTCAACCAAAAATTTCAAGATATTTCAGGTTATGATAAAGATAGTATCGAGAAAGCTTCTCTTACCACCCTTTACGATGAGCGGGACCTGGAGTTGATCGCCAACTGTTGGGACACACTCCTGTCAGGGAATATATGGCGGGGAGAACTTCGGGGTCAAAAAAGAAAAGGGGGGATCTTTTGGGTGGATACGGTGGTCATTCCTATTCGAGATAATCAGGGGAAGATATACCAGTACATATGGGTTGGATATGATATTACAGAAAAAAAACGGGCAGACGAGTCCTTAATTAAAGAGCGGTCGCTTTTGCGTGCGATCATTGATAACCTGCCGATTCAGATTTATGTTAAAGATACTTCTGGAAAACACATCATTAATAACCGCTACCAATATGAGCATTCGTTAGGAGCTAAAACCGAAGGGGAAACCTTGGGAAAAACGGTCTATGACTATTTTCCAAAAGAAATAGCCGATGGAATGGCTGCCTATGACCGGAAAATTATTCAGGATGGCAAGCCGGAAATGAACGTGGAGGAATATTATTTTGACCGTAGGGGTAGCCGGGTCTGGTTACTGACCAATAAGGTTCCTCTGAAGGATGCAAAAGGGAAGGTAGTAGGCTTAGTGGGCATGTCAAGGGATGTAACCGATCGGAAAAACGAGGAAGAAAAACTTAAAAACCTTAATGATGAGCTTCAGAAAAAAGCCAAAGAGTTGGAAAAGTCCAACGAGGAGCTGGAGCAGTTTGCCTATATCGCCTCTCATGACCTGCAGGAGCCTTTGCGAATGATTACCGGATTTTTGGGGCTTTTGGAAAAGAAATACAATCCATTATTGGATACAAAGGGGAAGGAATTTATACATTATGCGGTGGATGGTGCCAGCCGCATGAAAAATATCATCATGGATCTCTTGGCTTATTCCAGGGTAGGTAGAATGGATGAGAAGGTAAAAGAAGTGGCCATTGAGGAGATCGTAAACAACATATTGGGGTTACAAAAAGAATTGATACATCAAAAAGGGGCGGAGATTATTCTTGGTAAGCTTCCGAAATTGAAAATTCCAATCGCTCCCATACATCAGGTATTCCAAAACCTGATCAACAATGCACTTAAATACCAGCATCCCGAGCAACAACCTAAAATAGAGATTCAGGCAGCGGAAAAGGCGGATTTTTGGGAATTTCAGGTAATTGACAATGGCATCGGCATTCCAGAGTCGTTTCAATCCCGGGTTTTTATTTTGTTTTCCAGGTTACATGCCAATAAATCGTATTCCGGGTCCGGGATCGGTCTGGCCATGAGTAAGAAAATCATTGAGAACCTTGGTGGCACCATTGGCTTTCATTCGGAAGAGGGAAAAGGAAGCATTTTCTACTTTACGGTACCCAAATCCCTACAATGAGTCAAAAAAATGTAACGATCTGGTTATTCTACTGTTTATGCAGTAGAAAATTTACGGATTGATTGGATTTAGATTTATTATTGAGTTAATTAAATTGTTTTATAAAAGATTAAATAAAACGGCATAATTGGAAAACAGCAATCATAATAACAGGCAGCAGACACAAAAAGCAGGAAGCTGCCTGGTTAGTTTTTTTTAATGGAATGATAAAAGATCACGAGGGATATCATTTATTATTGGTTGAGGATAACATGGGTGATGTTCTTTTAATTGAAGAGTATCTTCATGAGAAGATTTTGAACCTGAAATTGACCTTTGCCCATACTTTTCAGGAAGCCAAGGAGAAACTGCAGGACCCGGGAATTCATCTGGATGCTGTTATCCTGGATTTAACTTTGCCTGATTTACAAGGGGAGGAGTTGATAGTAAAGGTAAAAGAATTGGCCGGAGACGTGAGTATTGTGGTGCTTACGGGGTATTCCAATATAGAATTTGGCATGAAGTCCCTGGCTCTTGGTGTTTCTGACTACCTGCTGAAAGATGAATTATCTCCTACATCGCTCTTCAAAAGCATTATTTATAGCATTGGGAGGTACCAGATATCCAGTCAGTTAAAAGATTCCGAAAAACGTTACAAAGAGCTTTTTCATTTAAGTCCTCAACCCATGTACCTGTATAGTTTGGAGACCTTGAATTTTCTGGATGTCAATAAGGCGGCAATCGATCACTATGGCTATTCAAAAGAGGAATTTTTGAGCATGAGTCTGCGGGATATCCGTCCGAAAGAAGAAGTGTCCCGATTGGAAAGAGTTATTTCGGGGATTAGGGAAGGAAAACCTGACCCTGGTCCCAAGATCTTCAAGCACCGAAAAAAGAATGGGGAAATAATCACGGTGGAAATTAAAGGTAACGTAATTGATTATCAGGGAATAAAAGCAGAGGTGGTGTTGGCGAACGATATTACCGATCGGATGCGGTATATTCATGCGATAGAGGATCAGAACAAACGTTTGCAAGAAATCGCCTGGTTACAGTCTCACGTGGTGAGAGCCCCTTTAGCCCGATTGATGAGTCTGGTGATGGGTATGGATAGCCTGGAACGGGATTTTGGAAAAGATAATTTCCGAAAAATGATACTGGATTCGGCAGAAGAACTGGACGATATTATCCGGGATATCGTAAATAAGACAGACAAAGTAAATTTAAAGGAAAAAAAAGAAGGGTAGTGCCACGCCTACTGCCCCGGATGTTATTTTTCTGTGTTCTGATCAGGTACTAGTTTCGATCCGATCTCTCCCTCATTACCCGATTTTAGCGCACCATCCAGCAAGTCGGTGAACCCAATCTTGGTTAGGGGTTTTAGTTGGAAAGAAAAGACATTGTGATAAAGGGTGGCTTTTTCCCGGTCCTGCTGGCTATTGGATGAAGTCAGGATGATGACGGGGATTTCGATATGGTGGTTTCGCATAAAGCTCAAGATATCCCAGCCACTTACGATTGGCATATTCAAGTCCAGGAAGATCAATGCGGGCTTTTCTCTTTCCAGTGCTTCCAGTGCCAATTCCGGATCATCAAAATCGTAGATTACCAAATCCTCGCGAATCATATTCAGGTATTTTTTATTAAGCACGTTGGTGATTTTTTGGTCATCAATTAAAAAAACTTTCATATCTTTCTTTTTTAAGTAGTTTCGATTTCTTCTTTTAGCAATTCGGACCGCTCAATTACCTCCCTTACGGCAAGGTCCAGATCCAAGACGGATTCCTGCATCAGGGGTAGAATATCCGAAATAAATTCACCCTGCGGTATGTCATCTTTAATAGCTATCATTCCCAGCACCCGGGTTAACGGCTCGCGAAGTTGATGGGAATTAAATTGTATCAATGCTTTAAGTTTGCTGTTGGAGCTTTTCAGGCGGGCTGTTTTTACCTCAATAGTGGCTTCCTGCAAGCGGTTAAGTTCCCTAACCTCTTCATTTTTTGAATGCAAGGACACAGTTAACGTTTCTAATTTCTGGTTTTGCCGGTGGATCAGATCGATCATTTTGAGGTTTTCCACTCTCGCAGCGACCATTTTATTTATTACTTTAATTATTGGAATGCTATTTTCCGCTAGTGAAACCGTATCCTGAGACCGAATTCGAATGAGGCTGTCCTGGTTCCTGCCAGTAGTGAATTTCCAACAATGAATTTGATGGCCGGTTTCGGAGCAGGTAACCTGTGTAGGTATACCGGTCTCCATTACTTCGGCCTCCACGGAGTTGGGGTCTAAATGGCAGCGAAACTCATAGCTGGTGTAACCCCCTTTGTCTACTAAGATGCCGTCCATTCCCTCCGGAACGACATAATAAAAGCGGAAGTCTTGAAAGTTGATCAGGTATTTCAGATGACGGCTGATTTCACCAGGTAGATTTTCCAGGCTTTTTACTTCTGAAATTCCCGCTGAAAACCGCACCATCGCTTCAAACAAGATTTTATAGCCCAGATAGGATTGTGTGCCTTCCATTTACAAGGAGTAGCTCAGTTCTACGATTTCGTTATCGATCTTAATTCCTGAAATATTGGCGATGGTATTTAGCATGTTCACCAAATCCGCCTGAGCAAAAAGTTCCTGAATTTCTGATTCCGAAAACCCAGCTTCCTTGAGGACATTGAAATCGGAGTTTTCCACATGCCCATCCGATAGGGCAGCATTGGCTACCGTTCTGACGGCTACTTTATAACTCTCCGGTACCCATTCGCTATCCATATTTTCGGATATTAAAAAATCCGGATCCGAACTCAATGATTTTCCCAGCATATCCGCAAATAGTTTGTGCGCCTCTGCACAATAATTGCATTTCCTTTCGGATGATACCGTATAGATGATCAATTGTTTGATAATATTGGGTACCTCTCCTTCACAAAGTGTCGCTTTTAATTTCATCCAGTTTCCTCTCAATAAGGCTGGATTTCCTGCCTGGCATTTAAACCAGTTCAGCACAAAGGGTATTCCCAGGGTTTTTTTGGTATCATCATAGATGACCTTTACCTCTTGGCTGGCATCCGGGTACTCAACGATTGTAAAACTCCCTTTCATAATGGTATAAAAATTAGTTGCTAAAAATGGCTCGTTTGTGAGCCATCAACAAACGCAAAATTAAATTAAATTTTTATTCAAATACAAAAAATAAAATTACTTTTTTATCTATAAAAATAGAATTACATTTTTTTAAATTCAAAATAGTTAATCTTGTATTTAAGTGCTATCCGGGGAACAAAAAAAAGTTTTCCCAATTTTGGGAAAACTTTTTATCATTTTAGGGTGGATATATTTCCTATTGGATCAGATCCTGTGCGGCAAGGCCGTTGAAATCATACATAACCTGTCCGTCTTTTATCGTCATTTCACATTCCAGCCGCTGCTTAGTGGCTATTTTCTGACCGGAGCGGTCCCAAACACCGAAGTCACCCTCTCGGATGTTTAGAATTGCCAGGTCGGCAATAGCTCCTTCCGAGAGGTGTCCCAGCTCTGTGCGTTGTATTACCTGTGCGGGTTCCCAGGTGCTTGCTGAAATTACGTGGGGGAGTTCCATGCCCATGGCCATAAAGGTGGTCATGACGTTTAGCATGTTTTTCATGGCAGCATTCATGCTTCCCGTGTGAAGGTCCGTGCTGATGGTATTTGGATAAAGACCGGCGGCAAGCGCCGGGATAGCTTGTTTGAACTCGAAACTGGCACCTCCATACCCCACATCAAAAATAATCCCCCGCTTTTGAGCCTCCAGAACAAAGGGCTCAAATTCCCGGGTTTCCCGGTTAACCACCGTTTCCCGGGCTCCGTTTAATTCCGCGTAGGCATGGGTGTAAATGTCTCCCGGTCGCAATCGTTCGAAGAAAAGTTCCCGGATCGACAAGGGCTCAAATTGGGTAGAACCACCGAAGTCTACGATCACAGGTATATCGGCCAGGTTTCCGGCTTCGACGGCCCGATCTATGGGTATCCAGTCCCTACTGCTGTAGTGAGCCACTTTAAAACCGACTACATACTGTCGGTTTTGCTGCGCCACCATGGCGCTTAGCTTGGCATCCATATCGCCTGTATTTTGTTCCCAGGCACCCCCACGCATGCCTTCTCCAACGATATTCATGAAAGCGAGTACACGTGTTTTGCTAGGCTCTATTATATTTTTCTTAAAGGTGTCAAAATTTTTCCACCCAGGCCCTCCGCAATCCACAATGGTGGTAACCCCGGATCGGAAGGTAAAACCATCCGGCGGCACTGCAATCAATCCATCACTAAGGTAGTGATTGGGTTGTGTACCGTGAAAAACATGGCCATGAATGTCGATCAGGCCGGGAGTGACCAGCAGTCCATCGGCAGGGATTACTTTTTTGGCCTGTCCAACAGGTATGGATGCCGCCACTTTGGCTATTTTCCCCTCCGTGATGGCAATATCCATGACACCGTTCAGGTTGTTTTTCGGGTCGATCAATCTTCCTCCCTTGATTAATAAATCATAGGTTTGGGCCGATACAAGGCTGCTGAATAGCATCAGCAGCAATAACATACTATGTTTTTTGATTTTCATGGTTTAAACTTTTGCGATGCGTAACTCTTCGGCAATTCTCTTGGCTACAATTTTTTCTTCTTTCGGCCGGAGCATGAAGACTGTCATACTGATGGCATGATCGCCGCCGCTAATGACCTCTATGGAGGGATCCCCCATGCGTAATTTTTCCTGCAGTTGTTCACGGGTAAGTTGGATGGAATCATCCCAGGAAATTTTGAGATAGGGGGTGTGATTGGCGATAGGAGGTACCGAGACATCGGTAGTCACACCATCAATTTTTTCGACCTCTCCGGCTACATAGGCCACTTTATCTTCCCATTCTTTCCATTCCTTTTCATGGTCTTTTTTGATGTATTCGTCCAGGGCCACGTACATGCCAAGGATTTCCTCCTTATTCACTTTCATGCCCCTTCCGATGGTTCCTCCACGGGGTGGAGCACTCAGGCGGGCAGCTTCAATCAGGTCTTTTCTCCCCATAAGGATACCGGCACTTTGGGGCCCTTTGATGGCCTTTCCTCCCGATACGCACACCAGGTCGAATCCCATATCATTGTATTTCCATAGGTTTTCTACCGGGGGTACATCCGCCGCCATATCGATCATGGTCGGGATCCCGTGCTTTTTTCCCAGGGCCACCCACTCTTCATGGTTTATTTTGCCATCCGGCGCCTGGTAATTTAGAAACCACATCATTGCGGTTTTGTCATTTACGGCGCGATCAACATCTGCAGCTGTTTCCACTTCTACTACTTTCACGCCTGTATTCGTAATGGCATGAACGTAACCTACATTGTGAGACTTTTGTACAATGACTTCCGATTTCATCCCCTCCAGATTGGGAAGTTGCCTGATTTTATCCCGGTCTTTGCCAGTCAATACTCCCGCCGTACCTAAAACCATCGCAGACCAGCAGCCCGCTGTGACCGTGGCGGCTTCGGCATGGCAGAGTACAGCGATCTTCTCACCTACCTTGTCCTGTACCTCGTCGAGTATTACATAATGCCGGGAAGAGTAGTTAATGGCTTCCATAACCTCTTTGGGCATCAGGGAGGCGGTCATGGCGGTGTAGGTGCCAGCTGCATTTATAAAACTCCGTAACCCCAGTTCCTGTACCAGGTCTCGTTTGGGTAAGGCATCGGTAGGGGCTGCCAGGGTTCCTGATAAGGGAATTCCACTGCCCATCATGCCTCCTACCAATGGAAGTGCTCCCAGTCTTTTTAATAATTTTCTTCTGCTTAACATCTTTTTCTCGTTTAATGACGCTTTGGACGGATTCTGCTTGAGTCCAAAACGGAATATTCTAATCTTCTATTTCCACTATCATCTCGATCTCTATCGCAATGTTGTTGGGAAGCGAGCCCATGCCTACTGCAGATCGGGCATGCTTGCCTTTCTCCCCAAATACTTCTACCATAAAGTCGGAAAATCCGTTCATAACGCTGGGTTGTTGGGTAAAATTCGAACTAGCATTTACCATTCCCAGGACTTTAACGATTCGTTTTACTTTATTTAAATCTCCTATTTCAGCTTTCAATGTAGCTAACAAAGCGATCCCGGTAAGCCGGGCGGCCTCCTGTCCTTCCGACACCGTAAGTTCCGTACCTAGCTTTCCCTGTACGCTTGTCCCATCCCCACGGCTGGGACCATGTCCAGACAAAAAGACCAGGTTTCCGGTACGGACTGCCCGAACAAAATTGGCTGTAGGTGGGGACGGTTCGCTTAGCGTGATGCCCATGGCCTTTAACTTCTGTTCGGGATTCTGCTGTGAATAACCCATCCATGAAACGGTCATGAGTCCCCATAATAATAGAAATTGTAGTGGTTTTTGCATAAGTAATTAGTTGTTTATTTGATTCACTATTCCTAACGGTATTAGTCATTCCAAGGCCTGCTGCCCAGACCGTTCAGGTCCCAAACGATGCTACCCGCCCTGAGCGTAAGTTCTGTTTCTAATTTTTGAGTGCCGGTATTGGATTCCCCTGCGGAATCTAAAAATCCAAATGCTCCCTGATGCAAAGTAAAGAGGGCCAGATCCGCCTCTGCTCCCACGGATAAGTGACCCAAGTCCTCCCGCTGAATTACCTGAGCAGGTTTCCAAGTGGACGCTTCTATGGCCTCCTGGAGGCTCATGCCAAGATTTACCATTTTGGAGATCACATTGGACATGTCCTTCATACCGCCATTCATACTGCCCGTGTGCAGATCGGTACTAATGGTATTGGGCCAAAAACCCTGCTGCGTGGCAGGAACGGCGATATCGTAGTAAAAAGATCCGCCACCATGTCCTACGTCAAAAATCAACCCCTTCTTTTGGGCCATCCACCAGTGCTCCCTTACCTTTTCGCTCTCATCAATAACTGCTTCTTTTGGCCCGTGCCCGGAGTAATTCCTGCCATACATATGTGTCAGAATATCTCCTGGCCTCAGGATCTCCAGGAAGAGCGTTGCCAGCGGTAGGGCAGGATCCGCACCTCCCAAATCCACCATTACCGGGATATTCGCAGCGACACCTGCTGCTGCCGCTTTGCGATAGGGTTCCCACTCATGTCCCCGGTAGTGGGCGATCTTAACGCCGATTATTTCGGGAAACTGCCGGGCTACCATAGCCGTCATTTTGGCATCCATATCTCCCTGGTCTTGTTCTCGCGGCACGACCCCACTCATTCCATCCCCCACGATGTTGATAAAGGCAAGAACCCGGGTTCGGGACCTGTCGATCACTTGTTCTTTAAATTGTCGAAAATTTCGCCATCCCGCACCACCTGCGTCCGCTACCGTGGTTACTCCTGCCCGGAAGGTAAACCCGTCTGGAGGCAAAGCCGAAAAACTATTGCTTAAATACCGGTGGGGGACCGTGCCGAAGAAATGATGACCATGAATGTCTATCAGTCCGGGACTCACAATCATTCCCTGTGCATTGATTGTCTTTTTTGCATCCTCAGCAGCCATGTTTTTGGCTACCCGGGCGATTTTCTGATCTTTTATGGCAATGTCCATCACCTCGTCCAATTGATTTTTTGGATCGATAACATGTCCGTTTTTGATCAATATATCGTATTGCTGGGCTTGAATGGAAAGCAGGCTCCAGCATAGAATGGCAAGTGATAGACAGGTTTTCTTCATGGTTTATTGAAAGATAAGGTTGCCAAAGTACTTGGGTAAATGAAAATCCGGACGCTGGTTAACGACTTCATTCCAGGTAATAAAATGAGGATTGCTGGTCCGGCTGCCTGTTTTGTAGAAATTGGCCTTCCAGACTACCCCGGGTGCGGGGGGAGTGATGGATCGGTATTGCATTAATAGTTCGACGGGTAGCCGGAATTCAATATACCAGGTGGTGGACTCTTTTATTTCAGGAATGACTTCTCCAGGGAGACTATGCGCAATTTCTATTTTTTTGATCAGCTCGGAGCTGACCACTTCGTATTCTTTGCGCGGAGAGGTGACATGGTGAAACAAGGGCACGCCAGCGGCATTGATCTCCAGGTTAAAGTACTCCAATGGCTTGGAAACATCCGGGGAAAAGAAAAACTCCACGCAGGAGTCGGTGGATACCGGGCCATTTATTTCCTGCACTAATGCCTGTACAAATCTATCTTCGACTTTGAAAATACCATAAATGTTTTGTTTATCGTACCTAAGCTTTACCTGGGTACGGGGGCTGAAGGTAGGCTTTTCCCCCATATGCAGGGTAATATTGGCCGCTGGCACTTCTTTCCATTCGGGTTTTTCCCAATTTCCATCAATGGTTAGCGGCTGATTTACGGGCTGGATAAGGTATTCGGCAGGGTTTGGTCCGGGAGGATTCATGCTGTCTGGGATAGCGTTTTGGGATTCAACGAAAAACAATATAAATAGGAAGTAAATAAGCTGCATGGTCGGATGAATTTAACTAATTGAACTTTCGTACACAAATTATTTCAGCTCCTTGCGCACCTGAGCTACCTCGGCAGCAGAAATGCTGGAGGCGTTATTACCGAAGCTTTTCCGGATGTAAGTCAGCACACCTGCCACCTCCGCATCGCTTAAAAAGGAATGTGCGGGCATGATGCCGTTGTAAGCTACTCCGTTTACCTCAACCTGTCCTTCCAGACCGTTTAGCAAGAGACTGATCAGTCTTTTCCTGTTTGGCCCCCTATTAGCGGTCACCCATTCTGTCTCCGAAAGCGGTGGAAAGCGCGTTCCATCCCCTTTTCCATTCGTCTGATGACAGGTAGCGCAATAAATATTGTAAGTTTGCGCACCGGTTTCCAACAAACCTTTTTCCAGGTTGTCTTTTTGTTCGTCCGGATTCTTGATATTCGTTCTGCTATTTTTACGTTCCTCCAGTTTTGCCAATGCAGCTTCCCCAAATTCAGACTTTTCGCCGGTATACATGACCCGCCATATTTTTCCCTGCACACTTTCGGTGATGTACAGGGAACCGTCCGGGCCCATGGAAATTCCCATGGGTCGGGCAGCGGCATCGCCAGTGTTGACGATGGTGTCCAGTTGGGCAAAGCCATCGGCGAAGACCTCCCAAGGTCCGGATGGCTTCCCATCTTCGAAAGGTACAAATCCTACAAAGTATCCTCCCTGGGGATAAGGCCCACGGATGGTGCTACCGTGAAAGGCGACGAAGGCTCCATCTTTATACCTGTCCGGAAACTGATCTCCCTGATAAAAGTATAGGTCATTTGGGGCGAAATGCCCCGGAAATCCCAATAATGGCGATTCCACATTCTCAGCACCGGTTGCTTTTTCCTTGTCTCCTCCATATTCCGGGTTCAATAGCTTTTTTTCCCGAATCTGGTCGTAGTAATAATAGGGCCAGCCACCATCGGTTCCTTCTTCCACCTTGAAAAATTCCTCAGAGGGCAGAACGGCTGACTCCCATCTGGAAAATAGATCCGGCCAGGAACGGTGCAGGTTATCCCTTCCATGCTGCACGACGTACAGGCTGTTTTCTTTCTCATTCCAATCCATGGCAACCACGCTCCGAATACCCGTTGCATACCTGTACCCGTCTTGCTGGGTTTGATTTAGCTTATTCGCATCAAACCTCCAGAGGCCTCCATGCCATTCCAATTGAGGGCAGGGATTTAAGCCGGGAGCACCAGGCCTTCGGTTAAACTCCTGACAGACATCACCGGGAGAGCCGAAGGGTATGTACATGTATCCCTGATTGTCGAAAGCAATTGGCTTAGCGATATGTTCGTAACCATGCACTGCATTTTTATAATCATCTTTCATGATGAGCTCCACCTCTCCCTCCGGCACCAATTTCTCTGGATCCAGCCGGGTCCGGTAGACCTCGCCGGCGGTGCTGAAATACAGGTAACCATTATGGATCTCCATACCGGTACCATAGTTGCCCGTGTCATTGTAATCTCCAAAGGTTTCGATTAGGTCGGCCTTTCCATTTCTGTCGGTGTCCCTTAGGGCAACAATTCCCTGACCGGCTTCATTCGGGACTCGTAATTTTACGTAAATATCGCCATTATCATTAACGGTCAGGTGACGTGCCCTTCCGATACTGTCCACTACGACTACCGCCTCGAAACCATCTGGCAGGAACAAGCCGCCATTATCCGGGTCAGCCTCCGGCAAATTAGGTCCCTGTTGGCAGGAACTAATAAGCAGAATTATTATCCATATAAATGGCAGGGACTGACAATAATGGCTAACGTATTTTGGTCCTTTCATCGTCTAAGCATCAATTGAGGTTTGATAATGTTTTGGTTGCTGAGGTAATAAAACATCGCAAATGGGTGACAAAGCTTGTGGAGATTAGCACTGGTCAGTGTTGCTCCCGCTTCTATTTGACTCCAATAGTTCAGGCGCATGTCATCGGGGTGATTCGTTGAGCCCTTTACCTCGCCGTGCCTGAACAGAATATAGCTTGTACAATTGCATGTTTCGAATAAGAAAGATAGTTGGATTTCATAAAAATCCATTGGAATAAATCGTAAATTCTAGCGATAAATTACTTAAGTGGACATTGTATGCCAGAAATGGCGAAATGAGGAATGGAAAAAGTGCAAGCATGCCCAGCGAAGATGCCTGACCTTCCCACGAGATAAGTACCAGGCAGACCTAAATGGCCTTAAGCGACGGAGGTGAGGGAATGTAAATATTCTTTTATGTCTTTCAAGTAATGCATCACATGGACATTGGATGGGATGGTTAGGTCCTGACCGACTATCTGGTACCCCGAAACCAAAATTCCAGCATCCGGAAATCTTTCAGATAGAGAATGTAAGTAAGGCTGCACTTGCTCTCCGGAGGGAGATGTAGTAATGACTGTTACCAGAAAATCCGGTTGGTGTACCTTATACACGCTATTCAGGTCATTATCTGGGGTGTTTTGACCAAGGTAAATGACCTTGTGACCATGGGACTTTAAAAGGTAGCAGGAAAATAGTAAGGAAATTTCATGGAGCTCCCCCTCAGGTAAATACAGCAGGAATTTTTTTCCTCCTCCGGAATACAATTGCCCATCGATGGCCACGATTAATTTTTGCCTTACGAGGTTACTGATAAAATGCTCCTGCCCGGGATGAATACTTCCCGTTTGCCATAAGATACCAATTTTTGATAGGAAGGGGTAAATGATGTTCAACATGGTCAACTCAAACCCTATTTTCAGAATGTTTGTCGAAATGATTTTTTCGAAGCGATTTTCATCCAATTCCACCATGGCGATGATCAAAGAATGGATTTGATCGTCGTAAGCAAAGGATCTTTCTGTCAATTTCAGGACCTCTGATTTTATTTCTTCAAAGGTCATTTTGGCGATTTTACTTATTTTATAGCCATTGTCATTCAATAGTGCCACATTCAGGATCAGTTTCAAATCATCATCGTCGTAAAAACGGATATTGGTGTCCGTTCTTTTGGGAGTGAGTAAATTGTACCGCTGTTCCCAAATCCGTAATGTATGGGCTTTTATCCCTGAGAGTTGCTCAAGGTCCTTTATGGAATAATTACTCATCTCGGTTATTTTTAAAATATTTAAAAGGAACAATAAAGAGCCCAAAGGATACCGACCCATCCCGGTTTCGAGTGGAATGGTGCGCTTGGTGGGCTTTGAAAATACCTGCCAAGTACCCATTTTTTGGTTTTTTAAAGAACTTAACTCTTCGATGTATAAGAATATCATGTAGGAAAAAGTAACTCAAGCCGTACAAACTGATTCCGATACCCATCCAAAACCGAAAATCCAAGGTTTCCATTCCCAGAAAAATTAGTAGGATGGCGATACTGCCAAAAAGCAAGGAAAACAAATCATTTAACTCAAAATAGCCTTTGGTGTGGGTATGATGTGTTTTGTGAATATTCCAAAGGGGTCCATGCATGATAAATTTATGAATAAACCATCCGGAGAATTCCATAGTCAAAAATCCAACTAGTATAAATAATAAAGCATTTATCATCTTCAAGGTAACTTTTATGCGAATGAAATGTTTTTTTTATCGCAAAATAATAGCCAGAACGAAAAAAAACAGGAGTAAATTAATAAAAACAAAGAAATTTAGTTTGTTTTCTTTGTTAAACGGAGATTTTCTGAAAATCAACTGGATGATCAGGGCTATTAGAAACCAACTCAGGTAATTGGAAAAAGGAATGGTTGACGATTCCCATTGCCAAAAGTCGAGAGCGACGGCTACTGGCTCCAGGTTTAGGTCCATAACCACCATAAGAGCGGCACCGGCAAATGCTGCAAGGAAATCGTTTCCTATCATTCGGTAAAGTACGCCCCCAGTAAGGTATACCATCAAAAACCAATTGACCCCAATAAGTAAGGGTACGCCCATCAGTTTCGGGCCAAGAACGGGTCCATAGGAATAATCCCCAAAGATGAGCCCCGTATTTACGCCGATTATTTCAGTGATCATTCCGATACTAAATGCGCTCAATACAAACAAAATAAACCAACGATTATAGGCTTCATGAAAATAGAGAAGGATCGCCGTGACCAATAGTAAATGCAGCGGGGTAACCAATTGGAAAAATGGCCTGCTGCTTTCCCAATAGAGGCCAACAATTCCCACCAGGTGAAGTATCAGGATGATGGTTTTAGCGAGGGCCAATTTATTTCTTATTATGAATCCCGTCCGTTCAAGGTGATTTTTTCCGTTCATGGGCTATATTTCGGTACAATTTTAGCACTATCCTCTAATAAGGGATTTTTTTATACTTTTGTTTTTCGGATTCAAGGAGAATAAAAGGAGATTGTCGGGCAAATTTAATAAAAAACAACTAAACCCATGATACTATATAATATTACCATAAACATTGACAGTGACAGGGAATTGGAATTTGTTGAGTGGATGAAATACGAATACCTGCCAAGGGTAATGCAAACGGGTTTGTTTATAGAAAAACGCTTTTTTAGGTTATTGCAAGAGGACAATGGCGACGGGGTGAATTTTTCAGCCCAATTTTTTGCGGAAAGCATGGATGATTTGGAGTTCTATCAACAAAAATACGGCCCTGTCATTAGAGAAGAATTAAAAGAAAAATTTGGGAGCCAGTTCGTTTCTTTCAGGTCTGTCTTGGAATCGGTCGAATAGTCCCAATCCGGCTAGGTACCGGTTTTCAATAAAAGGTCTCCTTTTCTTTTGATGATAGATAACCCAAAATGCTCATTGATCAGCGATTTACATCTGTTTTCGGCAAAGAGTGCCCGGGAAGGTGAATCGTATAGTAGGGTCATTCTGAGCATGGTTTTCACATAGGCTTCTTGCTGACCGAGTTTTTGAAGCCAGCCCTTCAAACACAGGGACCAGTCCGCCTGGTATTTTTCAAAGTGACTTCTGCCATCAAATAACAATTCCAATTGGTTGGATCCGTATCGAAAACGGTAAATACCTGCCAGTTGCCTGTAAATTACCAATAAGTGATCCACCGGAA
Source organism: Cyclobacterium salsum (assembly GCF_010119245.1). Classification (GTDB taxonomy): domain Bacteria; phylum Bacteroidota; class Bacteroidia; order Cytophagales; family Cyclobacteriaceae; genus Cyclobacterium; species Cyclobacterium salsum. The sequence goes on along the minus strand of NZ_WNKG01000004.1, from coordinate 387,756 downwards.
AATCATCCTGCTGAAGGATTCTCAGATACGTATCGTCCTGAAGCTGCAAAGGGTTGAAAAGAAGGGTGAAGGAATTCTTCACCTCCACCACCATTAATTCAAGCATTTCCTTTTCTATCGCCAACTGGGCCTGTTGAAGGATATAGTTTTTATCTAAAGGGAAAAGTTTTTTTGCCATAGGATGCTTTTCTGTCGGCAATTTACACAAAACTAATGGAAAATATAAATCGCTCTGACAAAATGCAAGGGAGTCAATGGACTGTAAGGGTCAAAAAAACGAATATTAAACCATGAAAAAGGAAGGGTGAAACGCGAAAGTGCTTCACCGCTTCACCTTCAAATCCGATTACCGGGCAGAGGCGTTGTTGATGGTCTGACCGAAAAATACAGCATTCAGAAATAATTTATTGGTACCAAACCAGAAGGCCCGAAAATTAGGGTTGTCCACAAAACCAATGATTCTCCCGCTGCCCAGGGCAGAAATTTGTACGACACCCTTGTTTTTCATCATTTCCAGGTTTTCGGGATGCACATAGCCACTGGCCAGCGGCGTGTCTGTATACACCAGGGGATTGGCAAAAGGGTTGGAGGATAATTCCAGAAATTGATTTCCGGATTTGAATACATGAAGGTTTTCAGCAGGATACCCATAGCCAATGGGGTGGGTGGTATCCAGTTTGGTTTTAAATATTGCACCACCTGTCACTTTAGCTCCTCTTTCGTTTGCCAGGTTGGCATAAGGGGCTTGACTGGCTGTGGAGGTGTCTTTCGGAGATTGAAATTTAAAGGCCGCCAATTCATTGCCTGTCAGCCAATTCATGGCAGCACCTCTCGCAATAAGGGTACCCCCATTTTCTATCCAGGCCTTTAGTTTATTGACCCCATTTTTTTCAATTTGGGAATAATTTCCTGTTGGCAAAATAAGCACGCTGTACCGGCTAAGATCGGCAGAAGAGAGGAGGGTTGCTGGCATCAGGGTAAGTGGAATTTCCATTCGCTGGTCAAATAAATGCCAAATTTCCCCGGCATCGGAGCTTCCCACGCCTTCATCTACCAATAGGGCAACGGAGGGTTTTTCCAACACATCGATACTGGGTGAGCCCAGGTTAATTCCGGAGGTGTATCCGGTAGATAGTGCGTGAATCGTGACACCCGTGCTGGCAGCGATATCCTGCATGTCCTCATAAAAGGTTTCTTCGCTATTATCAGAAGTGCCTTTTTCTACTAAGATCGTCCCGCGGTTAAAAATAGTACCCAGCTGGTTTTGAAATTTTTCGTGTGTGACTCGTACCTGGTATCCTTTTTCCATCAGTTGGTACAGCGCTTTTGGGGCATAGTATTCCTCCCAGCCAAAGGCGTAGCTATAGGCTCCGGATGTCCCCAATACCTTACCTTCCCGGAATTGAATGCCCGCACTGACATCTTCCACTTCCGCCAGATTGAGGATCCGACTACTGAGTGCCATGGAGTTCAGATTAAATGCCATGGGCATGTTCCAGGTAGAAACATCATAGAAAAGGCTGTCCTGAAATTCCGTCCGCGTTTCAAACATGGTTTTGATCATTTTATATTGCGGCTGATCCAGTGGTACGATAAAGGAGTTGCCGGAACTAAAAGGCACTCCGTTCATATTTACGTCTTCTTCCAAACTGTACAGATCAATGTCGTGCTGCAATAAGAGGTCTGCAAAATGATAGGCTCTGCCATAGTCTTCATCCGATCCAAATATGTAAGCTTTGTCATCATCCTCCGTGTATTCGGTTTTGGAGTCCTCGTAGAAGTCTACCATGTATTGGTTGAGTTCTACCCGCATGTCACGGGCAGCTTCGAAGGATGACAGTGCGGTAGTAAATTGATTTCGAATGGTAAAGGGAAAAGAGATTTCCCCATACACATTTTCTTGAAGGTGCCCTCTGGAAGAGGCCTGTTCAAACAATATCCCAATGGCACCCTGAATATCCGGATAGGTGGATCCTTTTCCGTAATAATAGTCGTCAAAACTCTCCTTGGTATAATACAGAGACCCGATTTCGTCCAAATGGCGAGCATGGTATTGGGCTATTTTCTCTGTTAATTCCATGTTTTTTTCCGGCGTAAGCGGATTATTCCGACTGGGGATGCCTGGCTGAAAGAAGAAAGTACTGTTGGTTCCCATCTCGTGAAAGTCCAACACAATATTCGGCAGCCATTTTTGAAGCTGACTGATTCGTCCTCTGGATTCTGGGTGCTGGACAGGAAGCCAATCCCTGTTAAGATCAAACCAGTAGTGATTGGTCCGTCCCCTCGGCCAGGTTTCGTTAAGCTCACGATTATTGGGATCTCCGTTGGGGTGGTAGCTTCTATGGCTATTTACCCAGGAGGCAAAGCGGTTTATACCATCCGGATTAATGGCAGGATCAATAAGTAAAATCATATTTTCCAGGTCTTCAGCGATTTCTGAGGCGGCCGTGAAATGATAGGCAGACAGAAGGGAAGCATTTACTCCCGAAGCCTCATTTCCATGAACCGAATGGCCCATGTACATGACTACGGGCAATTCCTGTGGATTGGCCGTACCGCTTCGTAACCCAGCTCTCTCCGACTTGATATCTTCCAGGTTACGGATATTTTCAGGAGAGGAAACAGCCAACATTAGCAAAGGCCGCTTTTCGTAGCTTTGCCCATATTCGATTACTACTGCACGCGGTGAATTCTCCGCAATGGTCTTAAAATAATGAACTACCTGAGAATGATTTGCATGCCAGGCTCCGACTTCAAACCCCAGAACAGCTGAAGGTTTGGGTATGCTGTTATCGTAAGTAGAAGTTTCGGGAAGGTAATATTCCAGGCTCACTTCCTCCTGAGCCCTGGCGGATAAAAAAAAGAGCAAAAGCAGGATGCTTGATAAGGTAAATTTCATATTACTTGATTTAGTCGGAGAAATAAATAGGATTCAGAAAACAAATATGAAAATACTAATTTTCATCAAGGAAAATGGACCATCTATCAAATCTATTCGAATATTTGCTTTAGAGCCTGGTTCAGGTCGCTATAGAGGTACTGAAATCCAGTACCCTCCATTTTTTCCGAACTTACCCGATTGCCGCCCAGAACCATTTGCGCCATTTCCCCCAGGACGATCTTTAAAGCAAATCCTGGTACACCCACATCTATAAAAGGTTTTCCTTTAAAGTGGGCTGCTTTCTTCGTCAAACCACGGTTGGTTACCGGCACTGGCCCAACGGCATTGTAAATGCCCGATAAGCCGGGGTTTTCCAAGGCATGCACAAACATTCTCGAAAGGTCTTCGATGTGAATCCAGCTCATGTATTGTTTTCCATTTCCTAGTGGAGCTGCCACCGGGGGCTTGAGGATTTCAGGTAAGGCTCCTCCGTCTTTTGATAACACGATTCCTATTCGCAGGAGTACGGTACGGATTTTTAGGTCCTGGATTTTTTCTGTCGCCGTCTCCCATTCCTTCACTACCGTAGCGAGGAAGTCCTTTCCGGGAGGATTTCCTTCGAAAACTAATTTTTCTCCTGTGTTAAACCCATAAAAACCCACGGCGCTGGAGCTGATCAGCGCTTTGGGTTTGTCTTTTATTTTTTGGAGTTCCTGATAAAGCAAATGGCCGCTTTTTACGCGGCTATCCAGAATTTCCTTCTTCCGGCTATCGGTCCAGCGCTTATCGGCCACACCAGCACCGGCGAGATGAATGATCCCATTCGCCCAGTAAAGCGACTCCTGATCCAGAATGCCTTTCTCAGGGTCCCAATAAAAAGACTTTTGCTGCTGTTTGTCCGGATTTCTACTAAGCCAGGCCACTTCTTTGCCCTGACTCTGAAGCAATTTTGTAATCGAATTGCCGATTAATCCGGAACCTCCGGTAATCAATATATTTTGCATCCTTATTTTTTCTTCTGTGGTTAATTTTTACTGACTGTTCATTCATCAAAAATTATTCCATCTAAGGGATGCGTTCCGGATTTTTCCAGGATGAAGCAACGCAGCCAGCGTCCCATTTCCACAAATGGGCCCTACCGGTAATTAAGGCGGTATTCCATAATAATTTCCGTGATGAGTTTTAAATTCTTTCCTTATATTTGCAGCCTTTGGTGATGGAGTTCCACCAGAATCGGTGATGGACGACGCGATCGTCGGATCATTCCTAACAAACCGCTGCTACTTCCCTGCAGCTGATGACTCCTGCTTCAACTGATAGTACCTGTTATTCTCAGGTTTCGTTTTGTATGCATCGTTGTCCGTTCGTTTATGTTGAAGAGGAGCAAAAAATTCTTACCACTGAGCAAGTTTCTTTTTCAGGAACTGGTTCCTAGTCTCAAATTTACTTTTCGCTGGCTTTTTCTGTCGATCGTGATTGGCTTAGTGGTGGGGTCTGCTTCAGCCTTTTTTTTAATTGCATTGGATTGGGCGACGCGCTACAGGGAAGGTCATCGCTGGCTTATCGGTTTTCTGCCTCTCGGTGGGTTTTTTATCGGGTGGATGTACCACCAATTTGGTAGCTCAGTGGTGAAAGGAAATAACCAGCTACTGGAGGAATTTTACAATCCCATGCAAGTAATTCCGCTACGAATGGCACCCTTGGTGCTTGGAGGGACGGTCCTTACCCATTTTTTTGGTGGGTCGGCTGGAAGAGAAGGCACCGCTGTACAAATGGGAGGAGCTTTGGCCGACCAATTCACCAAATGGTTCAAACTATCTGCTCAGGATCGGAAAATCATCCTGACTATTGGGGTGGCTGCAGGGTTTTCTTCCGTATTTGGTACCCCTTTGGCAGGGGCCGTTTTTGCCTTGGAATGGCTCATTATCGGAAGATTGAGATACGAATCTATTTTGCCGGCATTTTTTGCCGCCTATCTGGCAGATTATGCCTGTGCCGGCTTATGGAACGTTCCTCATACGCATTATTCCATTCCCTATGTACCTGATTCTGATATAATTAACTTTCTATGGGTCATTCCGGCAGGCATATGTTATGGCTTGGCAGGAAGGCTTTTTGCGAAGACCACTCATTTCTGGTCGGCACTCTTTTCCAAAGTCATCAAATATCCTCCATTGCGTCCCCTGGCCGGGGGGCTGATCATTGCCAGCTCTGTTTATTTTATGGGAACTACCAAGTATATAGGACTTGGTATTCCCACCATTGTGGATGCCTTTTCCGAAGACCTGCCCTGGTATGACTTTTTCGTAAAGCTGCTGAAAACCTCCATCACTTTAGGAGCAGGTTTTAAAGGGGGAGAGGTCACACCTTTGTTTTACATGGGGTCTACGCTGGGGAATGCCTTATCTGTATTCATACCGTTGCCATTGGCATTATTGGCGGGGATGGGTTTTGTCGGCGTTTTTTCAGGAGCCACCAATACCCCATTAGCCTGTACCCTAATGGGAATGGAACTTTTTGGCGCCGAACCCGGGGTCTTTATTGGTTTAGCCTGCGTAATTGCTTACTTATTTAGTGGTCACGGAGGAATTTACAGCTCGCAGGTTATTGGTTCTCCGAAATACACGCAACAGGGTAGGAAAAAAGGAAAGAAAATAGGTTAACCCATTTTTCAGACTAAAATTAGGTTTTACTGCGGTTTATTCCTCCGTTAAAAAACTTTAATAAAAAAACCTGCGTGTTGGCACAACAAAATCACAGGATAATTCGTCTTCATTTTAAATTAATTCTCAGGGAAATTTATGAAAAATATCACAGCCATGCGTAAAGCAATTGGGGTGTTTCAATCTTATGGCATTCCACTCACAGGGAAAAAGAAAGCAGCCAATTTTTATTATGATTTAAGAATGGACAAAATTTTTGTTTCAGGCTTGATTTTCGAACTGGAATATGAACTAAAAAAAGAATTAGAGGATGACAAAATTGCCCGCATCCAAACCCCATCGGAATTGATTGATTCTTTGTTGCAGGCATCTTAATTAATAATTCGGATTTTTTCAATACTCTTATTAGGCTAACCTGGTGGCAAGGGGCATTTTTTTACCGATCCCTAAGCCCAGGCAATGGCAGTCGGATCTCCCTGTCATTAAATTCACCAAATACATTCTTATGTAAAGGATGCTTCCGTTTTTTTGGATTCGGGGCTCCTTTTAAAGTAGGCTGGATTGGTAAAAAGGAATGATATATTAGAGCAATTTTCTTTAAACCGGACCGCACTGTTTGATTCCAATAAGAATTTTCTTTTATTTATAAACAAACTTGTTTGAATTAAACATTAACAAAACCCAAATAATGAAACAAAGAAGGGAGTTTATTAAAAAATCGATTTTTGGTGCGGGTGGATTGACCATCGGTGCCATGGGCTTTAATGCAAAGTCTTACGGAGCAATAATAGGTGCCAATGAAAGGTTCCGGATAGCAGTTTGTGGGGTAAATGGACGGGGGAAGACCCATATCCGTGAATTCTCCGAGCACAAGGATTCGGAAATTGCTTACCTGGTGGACCCGGATAGTCGCGTACTGGGAGAGCGTGTTCAGTCCCTTCGAGATGGAGAGACAAAAAGTAACCGGGTAAAAGCCGAAACAGATGTCAGGCGGGTGTTGGAGGACAGTGAGATAGATGCCATCAGTGTGGCTACTCCCAATAATTGGCATTCCCTGATGGTGGTCTGGGCTGCGCAGGCGGGCAAACATTGCTATGTGGAAAAGCCTGCCAGCCATGATGTTCACGAAGGAAGAATTGCCCTGGCAGCAGCCGAAAAATACGGCATTGTCGTTCAACACGGAACGCAAAGACGAAGCAGTGATAACTGGGCAAAGCAAATTGGAGAAATTAAATCCGGCATGTATGGAAAAATGAAAGTTTCCCATGGATTTGCCTGTAAGCCCAGGGAGGGAATAGGCTACCGGCCGGTAACCAATCCACCTGATCACCTGGATTGGAACTTATGGAAAGGGCCTTCCATCATCGATGGTTACCATGAAAACCTGGTTCACTATAATTGGCATTGGTTTTGGCAAGTGGGAAATGGAGAATTGAATAACCAGGGAACGCATCAATTGGATGTAGCCTACTGGGCGCTGGATGATGAAGTCGCCAATACCCACCCAAAAAGAGTAATGGCTATTGGCGGGCGTTTTAAGTGGGATGATCAGGGAGAGACACCCAATACCATGTTTGCACTGGCCGAATTTGCCAACGGGCAGTACGTTTTCTTTAATGTTAGAAATGTCGACCACGAGGGCTACCAACGAGAGGTAACTAACCGGTTTTATTTTGAAGATGGAGGTAGGTTGATGGAAGGTGGAGAGTACACCTCTCATCAGGGCAGTCAACCCAGAAATGTCAACGCAAGCCCCGTAAAAATTACCCCTGGTGGTGCATTCGGCAGTTTTATTGCCGCTTGCAAAGCGAACGATCCCATGATGGCCAATGGGAATATGTACGATGCACATTACAGTTGTACCATGGGGCACCTGATGAACATTTCCTACCGACTGGGTAAAAAAGTTCCCTTTAATGCCAAGGCAGGAAGGTTTGGAGATAACCCGCTGGCGTTTGAAGAATTTATGAAAATCCATGAAATAGCCAGAGATGGTATGGGCGTTCCAATAGACCAGGCTGAATACGTGGTAGGTCCATGGCTGGAATTCGACGGAGAGGCTGAGCATTTTGTGGGAGAAGGATCGCTGGAAGCCAATCGCCTCTTGTACGACCCGCGAAGAGCAGAATTTGACTTGCCTTCTCCCGGCTCCGTGTAAACTCCAAACGGCCACCTTTAGCAAGGTAGGATACCAGTAGTGGGGATTTCCGATCAGGTGACCTTAGTCAGGTCATCCAAAAAGTAGCAATGGGGATGCCGGCTCATGCCGATTTTAGGGTAATATTCCACTGCTTTAGGAGCGGATAAGAGAATTAACTTAGCCAGGGGATAGGCCGCTTTGGTCTTCAAGATCAATGTTTTGCCTATCCCCTGTTTTTGGAAGTCCCGATGAACAGCCAGATCCGATAAATAGGTGCAGAAGGCTTGGTCTGTTAGTGACCTGGCGACTCCAACCAGCAGTCCGTCCTTTCTAGCAGTGAGGGTCAGATTGGCATGCCGTAGCATGATTTCCAGTCTTTTTATGTCTGCCACCGGTCTTCTTTCTCCCAAAGTGGAAGCAATAAGCACTTCCTGGAATTCATAGACAGACAGATGGTTTTCTTGCTGGTACTTAATTTTTTCCACCGTTTTCGAATAGATTACCTTATTTTTCCTTTTACAGAACAAAGGTAAGCCTATTTTTATGTTCTATATATCGGAAAAAACCAATATCTTGCATTTGACGTAATTCAGAACCATCGACGATAACCAAAAACCAAAGGACCATGAAGAGTAGACGAAACTTTTTACAAAAACTAACCCTTTCTGCAGTTTCCTTACCGCTGATACCCCGGTTTAATTCCATCTCCTTCTCCGGCTGGCAAAAAAGTGCTTCTCAGGATACCATGCTGCGTGTCGCTATTATGGGACTTGGGAGTTATGGAACCAGGGTAGCAGAAGCCATGCAGGACAGTAAAAAGGCAAAATTGGTCGGTGTCATCAGTGGGACCCCCTCAAAAATTTCAGACTGGCAGAAAAAGTACGACATCCCGCCCAAAAACTGCTATAACTACGAAAATTTTGATGCGATTAAGGACAATCCGGACATTGATGCCGTGTACATCATTACTCCTAATGCGCTTCATCATCCCCAGACCTTGCGCGTGGCAGCAGCAGGGAAACACGTCATTTGTGAAAAGCCAATGGCCCTCAATGCGGAACAGGGCAGAGAGATGGTGGAAGCTTGCAAGCAGGCAGGCGTTAAACTTTTGGTGGGTTACCGCATGCATTTTGAAGCCAATACCCTAGAGGTTATCCGCATGAGAGAAGCAGGAGAATTTGGAGAAATCAAATTTTTTCAGGGCCTGAGTGGGTTTAAAATCGGCGATCCTAGCCAATGGCGCCTAAATAAGGAACTCGCAGGAGGGGGAGCCATGATGGATATCGGTATTTATTCTATCAATGGTGCCCGATACATGATAGGAAAAGAGCCCATCTGGGTAACTGCTCAGGAGACCAAAACGGATCCGGTAAAATTCAAAGAAGGAGTGGATGAAACGATATTATTTCAGTTTGGATTTCCGGAAGGAATTGTGGCCTCCTGTCTTTCCACTTATAGTATGGGAAACCTGGATCGGTTTTTTCTTAACGGCACCCAGGGTTTTGCCGAGATGCAGCCTTCTACGGGATACGGTCCTATAAAGGGGAAAACACATAAAGGTCCATTGGAAAACCCCCATATCACCCATCAGACGGTACAAATGGACCGCATGGCAGAAATCATACTGGAAGGGGACACCGCAAAAGTGCCTGTAGATGGCGAGGAAGGCCTGAAAGATCTAATCATCATAGATACTATTTACAAAGCAGTAGCCTCGGGTAGAAAGGAGCTTATCGATCTGAGTTAAATTAGTACTCAGGCAACTCGATTTTATATGGTCCTATTTTTTAGCGAACATAGCTTGTCCCGTACCCACGGAGGGCATTGCCTTTCCTGATCCTTATTGGGGGACATCTCGCATGGTAGAATATTCATTCCACTATGTCCTGCTTGCCGTATGCTTGATTTCTTCCATCTGTCTCCTAAATCAGATGGGCAAGAATAAATGGAATGTAGGGAAGGAACGTATTTGCCCGTACTTTGTGAATCGAATAGCAGGGGATGTCGGAGAATTGGTTTAATTTTGGGCTTAGAAAAATGATTGCCGACGTGTATAAGTATTTAATTAAGCCTATTTTATTCCTTCAAGACGCTGAGTCAGCGCATCATTTCACCTTTTCCTGGATCAAAAGGCTGTTTAATTTGCCCTTATTGCATTCCCTGATTAAATCAGCTTTTGCTTTTGAGCACCGGGATTTGGAAAGGGAGGTTTTTGGATTGAAGTTCAGCAATCCCATTGGCCTGGCGGCTGGTTTTGATAAGGATGCAAAGCTAATAGACGAGATGGCCATGCTTGGTTTTGGTTTTATAGAAATCGGCACGCTCACTCCCAGGGCTCAGGGCGGTAATCCCAAACCCCGACTTTTCAGACTTCCCGAAGACCAGGCCCTGATCAATAGAATGGGGTTTAACAATGGGGGAGTGGCGGCTGCCGTGGAACGGCTTAAAAAGCGGAATGCCAAAATGCTGGTGGGCGGAAATATTGGTAAGAATAAGGATACCCCGAACGATAAAGCCCTGGACGATTATTTATATTGCATTCATGTCTTGCATCCCTATGTTGACTATTTTGTAGTAAATGTAAGTTCGCCAAATACCCCTGGGTTAAGGGAATTGCAAGACAAGGAGCCGCTTCAGCGCTTGTTAACGGCAGTGAAAAAGACCATGGAGAGTTACCCAAAGACCAGACCGGTGTTGCTCAAAATTGCCCCGGATCTTTCCGATGGACAATTGGATGATATCATTGCTATCGTTAGGGAAACCGGAATCGATGGGGTGGTGGCCACCAATACAACCATTGAAAGGGACGGGTTGAAAACCTCTCCGGAAGCGGTAGCGGCCATTGGAGCAGGGGGTCTTAGTGGTAAGGTATTAAAGGATAGGAGCACGGAGGTAATCCGGTACCTGGCTCAAAAATCCGGTAATGCTTTTCCGATTATTGGGGTTGGAGGCATTTTTTCTGTTTCGGATGCCAGGGAAAAACTGGAAGCCGGGGCCAGTCTGGTGCAAATTTACTCTGGAATGATTTATGAGGGGCCAGCCTTGGTGAAGCGATTGAAAAAGGGTTTGATCAAGGGTTGAGGGAGCTAGCAATTCTTTTTTATTTCTAATGCAAGCGTTAAATTACATCCCGAATAGTGGAGGAAAGGAATAACCATGACTGCAAATACGTACAAAAAAAATACGTTTAAGAAAAAATCAGGTCCCGTAAAAGGAGCAGAAAAGCCAACGCGCACCCTTACATGGGCTGTTTTTAAGGATAAACGCTGGGGTTTATCATTTGGCATTTTTTTTATGATGTTTGCCATTTTCATGTTTTTGGCATTTTTAAGTTACCTTTTTGCAGGACAGGCCGATCAAAGTCTGGTGAGTGATTCGGGCGTACCTTTACGAACAAAAGGTGGGGAGACCCAAAATCTTCTGGGATACAGTGGTGCGGTGATGTCGCATTACATGATTTTCAGATGGTTTGGGCTGGCTGCTTTGCTTTTCCCTCCCTTTCTGTTTTTATGGGGCTATCGCCTATCGTTTAAAAATAGCCTGATCTCCTTGAGTCGGTACGCTTTTTTCTCCTTGTTTTTTCTGGTGTGGCTGGGATTGTTATTAGGGTACCTGGTCCATTTAATTGATGGATTTAATTACCTCGCATTCCTAAGTGGGGGTTTGGGATACGAATTGGCGCTGATTGCGGACGAATTACTGGGTTGGGGAACGTTCATTCTTATTTTCGGTTCGCTCTTAATATTTGTCATTGTGTTTTTTAACGTAGAGAAAATCAGCTGGTTTGGAGATCCTGAAACGGGCACCGCTGCCGGGGGAGAAGATGAAAAAGCAGCTCATCCCTTGCAGGATCCGGTTCCTGAAAACACAGCGGTCGCGGAGGATTTGGATTTCTCAGAAGAAGAAGAAGAATCAGAGAATAGCTGGAAATTATCTGATAGAGAAAAGCCAGCTCCTCAAAAGGCCGGTTCTGAATCACCTGCATTCAATGTGGAGGATCGAACTCAAATGACCGAATCGGAGGAGGAAGAAGCTGCTGATAACTTTTTTGTAGCCGCCCAACACGAGGAAGAAAAAACGGCCGATACCGTCGTGAACTCTGATCCCTACGACCCTACGCTGGACCTTCCCAGCTATCAATTTCCCACGCTGGACTTGCTGAATGAATACGATCAGCAAAAAGTTACGGTCACCAGGCAGGAGTTGGAGGAGAATAAAAATAAGATTGTAGAAACCCTTGTTAATTTCAAAATCGGGATTCAGGAAATTAAGGCCACCATTGGACCTACTGTCACGTTGTACGAGATCATTCCGGATCCAGGGGTAAAAATCAGCAAGATCAAGAATCTGGAGGATGACATCGCCCTGAGTCTGGCCGCTTTGGGCATCCGAATCATCGCTCCCATTCCGGGAAAAGGCACCATAGGGATTGAGGTACCGAATAAAAACCGAGAATTAGTGGCCGCACGGTCGGTATTGGGTACGGAAAAATTCATGAAGAGCGATAAGGACCTGCCGGTGGCCCTTGGAAAAACCATTTCAAATGAGGTTTTCGTTGTGGATTTAGCCAAGATGCCCCATTTACTGATGGCAGGAGCCACAGGCCAGGGAAAATCGGTAGGATTAAACATGATTCTTGCCTCCCTGATTTACAAGAAGCACCCTTCACAGCTAAAGTTGATTCTGGTAGATCCGAAAAAGGTAGAATTAACCCTTTTTAATAAAATAGAAAGGCACTTTCTGGCAAAGCTTCCCAACGCCGAGGAAGCCATAATCACAGATACAAAAAAGGTGATTTATACCTTAAATTCGCTTTGCATTGAAATGGACAATCGGTACGATTTGTTGAAGGATGCAGGTTGCAGAAATTTGAAGGAGTATAATACCAAGTTTGTTGCCCGGAAATTGAACCCTGAAAAGGGGCATCAATTTATGCCCTATATTGTTTTGGTGATCGACGAATTGGCAGATTTGATGATGACAGCAGGAAAGGAAATAGAAGGTCCCATTGCCAGGCTTGCCCAATTGGCCAGAGCCATTGGGATTCACCTGGTGCTGGCGACGCAGCGACCTTCCGTTAATGTAATTACCGGCATTATTAAGGCTAATTTTCCCGCCAGGTTGTCGTTCAGGGTTACCAGCAAGATCGACAGCCGCACCATTCTGGATGCAGGGGGTGCCGAGCAGTTAATTGGCATGGGAGACATGTTGTTATCCATGGGTTCGGATGTGATCAGGCTACAGTGTGCGTTTCTGGATACCCCGGAAGTGGATTCAATATGCGAATGGATTGGTGATCAGCGGGGCTATCCGGATGCGTATTTACTCCCGGAATTCGTGGGCGAAGAAGGAGATAGTGGTTTGGGAGAAGTAGACCTTGCGGACAGAGACCCATTATTTGACGATGCCGCCCGGTTGATCGTTATGCACCAGCAGGGAAGTACTTCGTTGATCCAGCGGAAATTGAAACTAGGTTATAACCGGGCAGGAAGGATCATTGATCAGCTCGAAGCGGCTGGTGTGGTAGGAGCATTTGAAGGGAGCAAAGCCAGAGAGGTATTGGTACAGGATGAAAACAGTTTGGAACAATTATTGAATAACCTTTAGAACAGATTGTAAAAGAAAAATGACAAGCAAAAACAAAATCGCCTTAAGTCTTGCTTTCCTTTTGAGTTTTCAAATCGCAGTTGGGCAGAATGACCCCAAAGCGGTAGAGATTTTATCAGAAGTAAGTGAAAATTACCAAAAGCTGAACGGGTTTTCGGCTACCTTTGAATATGCTTACGCTACCGAAGATGAAGGTTTGATACAAACCAATACGGGAGAGGTAACCGTCAAGGGTGAAAAATACCGGCTTACGCTCAATGACCAGGAAATTTTTAATAATGGGAATACCGTATGGACCCTCATCAAATCCAGCAAGTATAAGGAGGTAACCATTAATAACGTGGAGGAAGATACAGAGGAACTGACCCCTTCCAACATTTATACGATTTATCAAAAGGGATATCAGGCTGAGTTAGTCGGAAGTGATCAGAAGAATGGAGTGGCTGTTCATGAAATTCTACTTACTGCCGAAAAGAAATCATCTCAATTTGAGAAAATCACGCTTTTTATTGACAAGTCCAAGCTGGATCTCGTTGCCTGGGAAATCCAAGATGACGTAGGAGGCACGTTTACGTATTCGTTTAAAGATTTGGACAGCAATGTCAATGTTATGGACGATTATTTCGTATTTAATACCCAAGAAAATCAGGATGTTGAAGTCATCGACCTGAGGTAAGGTAGGTATACATTGGCACTACTGTGCTTATTTTTTCTATTTTTGTGGCATGACATCAGGGGAAATATACGCGGAAATTCAAAAAAAGCAGTCGTTTCTTTGTGTTGGGTTGGACCCAGTCCTGGAAAAAATCCCCGACCACCTTCTCAAGGAGCAAGATCCGATTTTTGCCTTTAACAAGGCGATCATTGATGCCACCATCGATCAGGCTGTCGCCTACAAGCCTAATTTGGCCTTTTACGAAGCCCTGGGCCCCGGAGGATGGGAGACGTTGCAGAAAACCCTGGACTATTTGCCCGCCGAAGTCTTTACCATTGCCGATGCCAAAAGAGGGGATATTGGAAATACTTCTACCTTGTATGCCAGGGCCTTTTTCGAAAAAATGAATTTTGATGCCATTACAGTAGCCCCTTACATGGGTGAGGATAGTGTGAGTCCTTTTTTGAAATTTGAAGGGAAATGGGTGATTTTACTGGCACTGACCTCCAATCGGGGGAGTCATGATTTTCAATTGATAGAGGACAAGGACGGAACGCCTTTATTTGCATCGGTATTGGAAAAAAGTAAATCCTGGGGGACAACACAGAATACCATGTATGTGGTGGGGGCTACCCGGGGCCCGGCGATTCAATCGGTACGGGAAATCATCCCGGAACATTTTTTACTGGTACCCGGAGTGGGGGCGCAGGGGGGAAGCCTGGAAGAAGTTGCCCGGTATGGTATGAATGCGAGTTGCGGATTGTTGGTGAATTCTTCTCGTGGAATAATTTATGCCTCATCCGGGAGGGATTTTGCCGAGGCTGCCATGAAGGAAGCCCAGTCGCTTCAAACCTCCATGGAAAAGCTACTAAATCAATACTGCGGCTGATATTTGCGCAGGTATTTTCTCAAAAAACGGATTTTTTTGTATATTCATAGGGATTTTCATTCCCTTTTTTATGATTCGTTTTCAGGAGGATTTTCTTCAGATGGTCTGGAAGTACCAGTATTTTGACAAAAAAGGACTGGAGACCAGCAATGGGTTGCCCCTGTCGGTTTACAAAATCGGATTTCATAACCAGCACGAAGGTCCGGACTTTAAAGAAGCCGAAATCCTGATCGCTGGGATCAAGCATTTTGGTCATGTAGAAATTCACCTACGTTCCTCCGATTGGAAGTCCCATCAACATCAAAAGGACCCGGCTTACAATAGCGTGGTTTTGCATGTGGTATGGGAGGACGACGAACCCGTCACCCGGGCGGATGGCACCACGCTTCCTACCTTATCGCTTCAGGGCAAGATTCCTTTGGACGTGATAAAGAACTACGAGAAACTGTTGTTTTCGCCAAAAAAACTTTTGTGCACGGATGCATTGGCCGGAGTTCCTGGAATATTAAAATTCTCCACGCTGGAAAAGGCATTGGTGGAGCGTTTACAGGGAAAAAGTCAACAGGTCTTATCCTTGTTAGAAGAAAATCAGCAAGATTGGGAAGAGACGGCTTATCAGTGGTTGTTTTATTCTTTTGGTTTTAAGACCAATGCCAAACCCATGCTGAAGGTAGCCAAAAGTCTTCCGTACAATTTGCTCAAAAAAAGTGCAGGTAACCTGTTGCAGGTGGAAGCCCTGATATACGGGCAGGCTGCTATGATGCAGCCTTCCTTAGATTTGAGTCCCGGGTATGAGCAACGGTTGGCAGCAGAGTACAGTTACTTGCAGCGGAAGTACGGTTTGAAAAGGGAATTGTTCGGATCGGAGTGGAAATTCATGAAAGTCAGGCCGGGAAACTTCCCTTCCTTTCGCTTGTCCCAGCTGGCCGCCCTATTGAATTCCAGTCCGAATTTATTTTCAAACGTTCTCTATCGGCTCCAGGATGTGTCCTCATTTCGGAAGGTTTTTGAGATGACGGTGAGTCCGTATTGGCAGCAACACTATCACTTTGGAAAGCCCATGAAATCGAAAACCAGCGGCAAACTAACGGAGGGTCTGTTGAATTTACTGGCCATCAACTTCGTGGTACCGCTTTGGTATGCCTATGGGCAATACTCGGACTTGGGGCTTTGGCAGGAAAAATGCTTTAATTTTCTTCAGGAAATCCCGGCAGAGAAAAACAGTTTGATTGCTATTTTTTCAGGGGCTGGCTGGGAGCCATTGCAGGCCTTTGACAGCCAGGGGATGCTGGGCTTGTATCATGGCTATTGTTCCAAAAGGAAGTGCCTTTCCTGCAAAATTGGCCAAAACATACTCCGAGGCAATAAATGAGTATCTTTGCACGGGACAGGAATTTCCGTTAATTTTGCGGTTCAAAAAAAGAATCATGGAGAAACCCATTATTATATTTGGCGCCAAGGGCATCGCTCATCCCGCACTTGAAATTTTCAACAGCCATGATCTGGTAGTGTATGGTTTTCTGGATGAGGACGAAAGCCTTCACAAAAAGGAAATAAACAATGTGGCGATTTTGGGAAACCCGGAAGACGACGGGTTTTTAAAATTGATCGGTAAAAAATGTGAAGCGTTCGTGGCGGTGGATGATGCCCGGTACAGAGCCTCTTTGGTAAAAATGCTCAATGAGAAGCGAAAGGTACAACCCGTCAACGCTTTGCACCGCCTTTCCTATATTTCAACAGATGCGGCGATAGGCCATGGAAACTTTATCAATGCAAAGGTTAGCATCGGTGCAGGTGCCAGCATTGGAAATCACTGCATTCTCCATACCAACGCAACCATAGAGCATCAGGCTAAAATAGGGGACTTCGTGCAAATAGGTGCCGGGGCGGTGGTAAATTCAGGAACGACGATTGGTAATGGGGTTTTCCTGGGATCCGGAGTGACGGTGGTAGCAGGGGTTACCATTGGGAAAAATGCTCGGGTCGGTGCCGGTTCCGTCGTAATTGGAGACGTGGAGGCCAATCAGACCGTTTTTGGCAATCCGGCGCAAGTAGTTGAAAAATAAATACTAGCAGTTTATATTTGGCGTATTAAAATAACACCCTGTCGGAAACAGGGCTTGAGTTATGGAATATCGAATTTTACTTTATTATTGCTATGCTCCAATCGAGGATTTGGAAGCATATAGGGATGAACATCATTTGTTCTGCGTCGAAAATAATATCCGGGGGAGAATTATAGTCTCTCCGGAAGGGCTCAATGGCACGGTTTCCGGGCTAAAGGAAGATTGTGACAAGTACATGGCCTATGTCACCTCCGATCCGAGATTTGCTGACACTGAATTCAAAGTAGACAAACACCAGGAGCATGCCTTCGCAAAAATAAACGTGCGGGCAAAAGAGGAAATTGTCCATTCAGGACTGAAACATATCAATCCCCGGATGAAAACCGGAAAACACCTGGAACCTTCTGAATTCAAGTCTCTTAAGGATGAAGAGGACGTGGTTATTTTGGATGTTCGCTCCAACTACGAACACGAGTTGGGTCATTTTAAAAATGCCATCAGGCTGGATATCGATAATTTTCGTGATTTCCCGGAAAAAGTCAAGGAGCTGGAGCATCTGAAAGACAAAAAGGTATTGACCTACTGTACCGGTGGCATCAAATGTGAAAAGGCTTCTGCCTTTTTACTGGAACAAGGATTTCAGGATGTTTACCAGCTTCATGGTGGTATCATCAAGTACGGATTGGAAGCAGGTGGAGCAGATTTTGAAGGCAAGTGTTATGTCTTTGACAATCGACTTGCAGTAGAAGTAAATTCCGTCAATCCGAAAATTATTTCGAAGTGTTTTGTCTGTGGTACCGATTCGGATCGCATGGTTAACTGCGCCAATCCCGATTGTAATGTTCACGTACCCATTTGTGAATCTTGCGGCTGGGAAATGGAAGGGGCCTGTTCGGATACCTGTAAAGCACATCCCAGGAAAAGAGCCTATAATGGCACCGGTTACTATCAGAAAAACACAAACGGATACAACCCCTACAAGGGGCTTTACCAAAAGCCCAATGTGGACAAAATAAAAACGGCGCTGCATGGTAAAACCTCTGCCTGAGTCGGATTTTATTCTCAATCCGGATGGCAGTATCTACCATCTGAATTTGAAACCTGGTGAGGTGGCAGAGACGGTGATTGCCGTAGGCGACCCCGACAGGGTTCAGGAGATTTCCAGACACTTTGATAAGGTAGAGCTGAGGGTCCGCAAAAGGGAATTTGTAACTCATACCGGATGGTACCATGGAAAAAGGATCAGTGTGATCAGCACCGGGATGGGTACGGATAACGTGGAGATTTTTATGACCGAATTGGACGCTTTGTTCAATATCGATTTCAGCACCAGGCTTCCGAAAAACACACTTACCCGCCTCACTATTATCCGTGTAGGCACTTCAGGTGGCATGCAAGGGAGTCTTCCAGCGGGAAGCCTGCTGGCTTCTTCCTTCGCGCTGGGATTGGACACCTTGATGGCATTTTACCAACTCCCGCAGAGCGGGGAAGAACGCAGTATTTCCCAGCTGGTGAAGGAGCGATTGAATTTGCCTTTTTTGCCCTACTGCGTGCGGGGATCGGAAAGTTTATTAGAAAGGTTTACGGATCTTCCCCAGGGGATTACGGTCACCTGCCCTGGATTTTATGGGCCACAGGGAAGAGCGGTAAGGCTTAATCCCCAAATTCCGGAAATGATCTCCACCTTGAGCGAACTAGAAGTAAATCCCGGAGTTTTTTCAAATTTTGAAATGGAGACCGCCGGCTATTATGCCATGGGCAGACTTTTGGGGCATGACATGCTCAGTCTTAATGCCATCGTGGCCAATCGCATAAGCAACCGTTTTTCAGAAGCTCCCGAGCAGGTGGTGGAAAAACTTATTGCCATTGTTTTGGAAAAAATGTAAGCATTGGTGGGATTTTACCCTTTCCGGTAATTTTTTCTATTCGGAGATTTTTGGAGGTAATATTGAAGAGGGATTTAATAACAGTAATTTCATCCTATTCCATCCAACTCGCTTAATTCGAGCCAGCGCATTTCCAGTGCTTCAGCCTTCTTATCGATTTGTTCTATTTCCTGAGACCAGTCGGTCAGCAGTTGGTGATCATCTGTACCTCTAGCCATTTTATCTACCAGTGTTTTTTTCTGGGAGTGGAGCTTCTTTAAATCCGATTCTATGGATTCGAATTCCTTTTTGTCTTTGTAGCTTGCTTTGTTGGAGCTGCTGGCGGGAGCTTCGGTGGCTTTCGCTGCTTTTGTCGCCTCTTTTTTGCTGGGGGCTGCCTTTTTTACCTTTAAGCTCTCCCTGTAATCGGTGTAGTTTCCAGGAAAATCGCTTATTTTTCCCTGTCCTTCGAAGACAAACAGGTGGTCTACCAGTCGATCCATAAAATACCTGTCGTGAGAAACGATGACCAGACATCCCGGAAAATTTTCCAGAAAATCCTCCAGCGTATTGAGCGTGACAATGTCCAGATCATTGGTCGGCTCATCCAGAATCAGAAAATTGGGGCTTTTCACCAGCACCATTAGCAACTGAAGCCGCCGTCTTTCCCCACCGCTGAGTTTGGATATGGGAGTGTGCTGCTGTTTTGGCGGAAAACCAAATTGGTTGAGAAATTGGCTGATCGTGATGGTACTTCCCCCAGCCACGGTGACCACTTCGGCAACTTCTTTTACGCAATCTAAGAGTCGCTTTTCCTCGTCAAAGCTGTTCTCCTCCTGCCTGTAATAGCCAAAGGCGGTGGTTTGTCCGATCGTAACTTCGCCTTTATCCGGGGTATTCATACCCGTCAGCATATTCAGGAAGGTGGTCTTGCCAGCTCCATTGGGGCCAACGATGCCAATTTTATCTCCCTTTTTGAAAATGTAGCTGAAGTCATCGACTAGTGTCAGATCTCCATATGATTTATGGATTTTCTCAAGTTCCACTATTTTTTTACCCAGCCTTCGGGAAGTAACTTCCAGGCTAATATCCCGCTCTTCCGAGGGGCGAAAGGCTTTGTCTTTGGTTTCTTCAAAGGCATCCACCCGGTATTTAGCCTTGGTCCCTCTAGCTTTGGGTTGGCGCCGGATCCAATCCAGTTCTTTTTTATACAGACTTTTTGCCTTCTCCTGTTCGGTGGCCTGGTTGGCTTTTCTTTCTGCTTTTTTCTCTAGAAAATAGCCGTAGTTTCCGGCATAGCGGTAGAGATTGCCTTGCTCCAGTTCTAAAATTTGATTGGTAACCCGGTCGAGGAAGTACCGGTCGTGGGTAACCATCAGCAAGGAAAGATTGGACTTGGACAGGTATTCTTCCAGCCATTCGATGGTTTCAAGGTCCAGGTGATTGGTAGGTTCATCCAGTAGTAGCAGGTCCGGAAAATTCAATATGGCTCGCGCTAGTGCTACGCGTTTTCTTTGCCCTCCGCTAAGTGCTGAAACGGGGATGTCCGTATCGTGCAGCCCTAATTTGCCCAGTACCTCGTTGATTTGGTATTCGAAGTCCCAGGCTTGCAGGCGATCCATTTTCTCCAGCATGGGCTGGAGTTTCCCCTGTCCGTCGTTCTCAGCATCCAAAAGCACTTTTTGGTATTCCTGAATTACTTGGATGATCTCGTTATCCGGATCGTCAAACACCGTCTGATAAATGGTTTTATCTCCAGAGAAAACGGGATTTTGGTGTACATAAGCTATCTTGGCCTCCTGATTTATCACTACTTGCCCCTCATCCGGAATATCCTCTCCCATGATTATTTTCATCAAGGTGGATTTCCCCGCCCCATTTATGCCAACCAGCGCCGTCTTTTGACCGCGTTCCAGACCAAAGGAAATGCGGGTGAATAAAACCCGCTCGCCAAATGATTTACTTAAATTTTCTACTGAAAGGTAATTCATAGTGTAAAATTACAACCGTATTTTTGATTATTCAATTGCTGAGAATGGGAGGGTTTGAAGGGGCACCGAAATTAGGGAATAAGGGCATTTAATTTCGCTACCAAATTCGTTTGTATTCTTGTACCAAAAAGCCAATGGCAGGAAACTATTCAGATCTATTTCGTCTGTCGAAACCGAAACTCTTTTTTCTTGTTTATTGAGGGAGCTTTTTTGGGGGCAGCATGGTTTCCGTTTCCAGAGGAGCAATTATAAAGTAAACGCTGGTCTTTTTGATCCGGGAACGGGAATTACTTTAAAAATTCATTGATGGCCTTTACAAGGGATCGAATGCTTTGTTTGAAATGAGCCAGGGATTCATCCAGAAAAGGCTGGGCGTTTCCTTTTTTTCCTTGGTATTTTTCTTCAAACGATGCTTTTTTTTCGTTGAGTTCCTTTTCCAGTTTTTCCTTTTTTCCGCGGAGTTCCTGGATTTTTTTCTCAATTTCTTCGCTCGCCTCTCCGGTAGCCTTGGTTCCTTTTTCTATCAAAATCTCGATTTTGCTTCCAACTTCTTGGAGCATTTTTTCGATTTCATCAAATCCTGAACGTTTCCTTTCCATGGTATTTTTGTTAATAATTCAAAAGTAGCCAAATTTCTGCACAAAGCAGAGGAAAAATGCCTCTAGAAATAAACTTGACCCATTCGGCAAAAATAAAGCCCCAATGCTATTGGGGCTGATAGAGGTTGGATTAACCGGCCAATTTTATAAAATACTTGTTTAAAATCGGCTCGTATAGTTTGGAAAATGTCTTGTAACACCATTTCCTGAACTCTTCCAGCTCGGCTGGAACCAATAGATTCAGGCCCTTTCGCAACTCTTTCTCGAAGAGTTTGCTGTCAAAACTTACCTTTAATAAAATAGTTTTAACATATTCCATCATGGTTCATGTTATTTTAATTAGGTTTGGCAAAAAGATTGATTTATTTACGGTATACGGTTTAAAATTAGATTTGTTACGTATAAAATATACTTGTTTATTTGCAGTTATAATTATAAGCACCACAAGCATCTTCTATGTCCTTAACGATTAACCGCGTTCTTTTCGTATCCCTTGCGCTCCTTTTTTCATTAATGGCCGGGGCGCAAGATATCCGCATAGAATTGGGAGAAAGTGAAGTCGCACTGAATGAAACCTTTACCATTAAAGTAACGGTTTCCGGCGAAAAAATCCGATCCTATGATCAATTGCCCGACATTTCGGGATTCCAGAAGCAGGGTGTGTCGCAAAGTTCGTCCATGAACATTGTAAACGGACAAATGAGCAGCACGAATAGTATTATCCAATATTATAAGCCCCTTCGGAAGGGACAATTTACCTTACCAAATTTCACCTTAACCGTGAATGAAGAAAGTGTTTCCTCTCCAGGAAAGACCATTACCGTAGTGGATGCCCGCGCCAGTGCCCGAAATAACCGCGCGCTGGATCCTTTTGATGATCTCTTCGGAGGCAATAACTCTGAGGAGCCGGAGTATGTGGAGGTTGAAGACGATGCTTTCTTCTCCCTTTCTGTCGACAAAGAAGAGGTTTACGTAGGAGAAGGGTTCAATGTAAGTTTGGCATTTTACATGTCAGAAAGCAATCAGGCACCCTTTAATTTTCACGAACCAGGAAAGCAGCTAGAGCGGATCATCAATGAAATTAAGCCTGGAAATGCCTGGGAAGAAAATTTTAATATTACCAGTATTCAGCCTGAAAGGGTGGAGTTTGGAGGTAAACAGTGGACCAAATACAAAGTGTATGAAGCCAGTTTTTTTCCGTTTAACGCCGGGTCGGTGGACTTTCCCTCTGTGGGCTGGGAGATGATCAAATACCGCATAGCCAAAAACCCGAGCTTTTTTGGCAGCAATCGCTTGCAGGATTTCAAAACCTTCTATTCTCAACCCAGGTCCATTCAGGTAAATGCGCTGCCCCCGCATCCCTTAAAAAATGAAGTGAGTGTTGGTAATTATCGATTGAGGGAAAGTTTTGAGGAAAAGGAGGTACAGACAGGAGAAGGTTTTACCTATGATTTTACCATTATAGGAGAGGGAAATATCAGCTCCATTCGTCCGCCTCGGCTCAAACGTAGGCAAAAGCTGAATACGTTCGACCCCAATGAGCAGGTACAAATAAACCGGGGCAGAGGAAAGGTAACCGGAATGAAGGAGTTTGGCTATTTTATTACCTTAAATGAGCAGGAGGAAGTAGCGCTGAAAGATCACTTTGAGTGGATTTATTTTAATCCGCAGTTGGCCCAATACGATACCTTGGTGCCCCAGTCAATAGTCCGGGTAACCGGGGAGAGCAAGATTAATCAGGCCATATCCTCTTCCCGTCTGGGAGGATTATACGATCTGATCGAAGTAGAAGACAATAAGCTTTTAAACCAGGGATATAAATATTATTTTTCCGCACTGATAAATGGCTTGCTGTTGCTGGCAGTTGTTTTATTGGGGTTTTTAATGTTTAAGAAAAAATAATTCATGCGCAATACATTTGGTAATGTTTTCACCATCACCACCTTCGGGGAGTCACACGGAAAAGGGTTGGGAGTGATTATTGATGGCTGTCCGGCTGGAATATCCGTAGATGAAGCGTTCATTCGACAGGAGTTGCAGCGAAGAAAGCCTGGGCAATCAAAAATCACCACTCAGAGAAAGGAGGAAGACGGGTTTGAAATCCTGTCAGGAGTGTTTGAAGGAAAAAGCACGGGTACGCCCATTGCCATCGTCATCTATAATACCGACCAGAAAAGCAAGGATTATTCCCACATTTCGGATAAGTTCAGGCCTTCCCATGCAGATTTTACCTACCACGAAAAATTTGGTGTCCGGGATTACCGGGGGGGAGGAAGAAGCAGTGCCAGGGAGACGGCCGCGAGAGTAGCCGCAGGGGCCATCGCGAAATTAATGCTGCGGGAATTTGGGGTTTCTATCAATGCTTATGTGAGTCAGGCAGGGCACGAGCGGTTGGAAAAAACGTACGAGGAACTGGACTTTACCCAGACAGAATCAAACATAGTGCGGTGTCCGGATGCTGAGGCTGCCGAGCGAATGATTCATCTAATCGATGAAACCAGAAAAAACAGGGATACCATAGGCGGGGTGGTGAGTTGTGTCGCCCAGGGAGTTCCTGTAGGACTTGGAGAACCTGTTTTTGATCGGTTGCATGCCGCCTTGGGGCATGCCATGCTAAGTATAAATGCTGTCAAAGGTTTCGAATACGGAAGTGGCTTCGAGGGCGTGAGCATGAAAGGATCCGAACACAATGATGCCTTTTACAAGGAAGGTGATAAAATAAAAACCAGGACCAACCATTCCGGCGGCATTCAGGGAGGAATATCCAATGGGGAAGCCATTTATTTCAGAGTAGCCTTTAAGCCGGTAGCGACCATCATGCAGGATCAGGAGAGCATTGATACACAGGGTGATCCTGCTGTTGTTTCCGGAAAAGGGCGTCACGACCCTTGCGTAGTCCCACGCGCTGTGCCCATTGTGGAAGCCATGTGCGCGATGGTCCTGGCCGATTACCTGTTATTGAATCGCTCAAGCAAACTATAACCACTTCAACCACTAACCAAACATGAAAAAAAAAATACCCCTTCACACCCAGATCATCATCGGATTGGTTTTGGGTCTTATCGTAGGTTTAGCCGTCGTACAACTTGGCATATCTCCGGATTTTACCCTTAATTACATCAAGCCTGTAGGTACCATCTTTATCAACGGGCTTAAGATGATTGCCGTACCCTTGGTGCTTGCCTCACTGATTGTAGGTGTTTCCAATCTGGGGGATATTTCCAAACTGAGTAGAATTGGTGGAAAAACCATTCTGACCTATATTTTTACCACGGCACTATCTGTATCCGTAGGGTTGCTAATTGTGAATATTTTTAGCCCCGGAAAAAGCTTGCCGGTGGAGACCCGGGACAACCTGATGAGCCTCTATACTGAAACGGCGGATACTAAATCCATGCAGGCCGAAGAACTCAAGCAGCAAAGTCCTTTACAGCCATTGGTGGACATGGTGCCGGAAAACGTTTTTCAAGCAACTACCGAAAATGCGAGCATGCTGCAGGTGGTGTTTTTTGCCATTATCGTAGGCATTGCCCTGATTCAAATACCCAAAAGTAAAGCCGAGCCGGTCATCGCCTTTTTTGATGGGTTGAATGATGTAATTATCAAAATCGTAGGATTTATCATGATTTTAGCGCCCTATGGGGTATTTGCGCTCATGGCTTCGCTGATTGTGGAAATCACAGGCGACAATCCGAGTTCCGCCCTGGAGTTGTTGCTCGCTTTGCTAAAATACAGTTTGGTCGTTTTGGGAGGCTTGGCATTTATGACATTGGTAACGTATCCGTTGATATTGAAATCATTTACCAAAGTCAGGTACCAGGACTTTTTCAAGGCCATTCGGCCAGCCCAGTTATTGGCCTTCACGACTAGTTCCAGCTCCGCTACCCTTCCTGTGACCATGAAACAGGTAGAAGAAGAAATAGGCGTTTCGGAAGAAGTAAGCAGCTTCGTCTTGCCGTTGGGAGCCACCATCAATATGGATGGGACCAGTTTGTATCAGGGCGTGGCCGCTGTTTTTATTGCCCAGGCGTTGGGGATGGATCTGAGCTTGAGTCAGCAATTATTAATAGTGATGACCGCTACCCTGGCTTCCATAGGAACTGCGGGAGTACCAGGGGCAGGGATCATCATGTTGATCATTGTCCTGGAATCAATCGGCGTTCCTGCAGCGGGAATTGCCTTGATTTTGGCACCGGACCGGATTCTGGACATGTTCCGGACCATTGTGAATGTGACGGGGGATGCCATGGTTTGTACCGTGGTGGCATCTACCGAGGGCGAACTGCCGGAGGGACTAATCCGAAAGTCTAATCCACTTACAGCCTCTTGAGTAGATTTTTCATAAACGAATTGCCAATTTACCGAACCATCATTCCATTCCGGGCGTTTTACAGTTGCTTAGAAATGAAATATTTAATACTAAAATAATAAATGCCATGCTGGAAGCACAAAAAAAACCTGTTCATCTTTATTTAGAGGCTAATCCAAATCCCAACTCCTTAAAATTTGTCGTGAATTTCATGCTTGTTGAGGACGGAGTTAGTTTTGATTTTCCGGATGAACCTAGTGCTGAAAAGTCTCCTCTCGCTAAGGAATTATTCAATTTTGCCGCTGTAGAACGGGTGTTTATTGCTGCCAACTTTGTCACCGTGACCAAGAAAAGCGACATTCTTTGGGAAAACATTCAGGATCATATCCGCAATCAAATCAAGGGATTTTTGGAGACCGGGCAGTCGGTTATTGCCAGAGACCTGGATGTGGACCCACTATTTGATGAGAATGATAGCGAGACCGTCAAGAAAATCAAAGGAATTCTAGATGAATATATTCGGCCCGCCGTAGAACAAGACGGGGGAGCCATTGTGTTTCACAGTTTCCAAGACGGGATTGTCAAGGTGCTGCTTCAGGGAGCTTGTTCCGGTTGTCCTTCCAGTACGGTTACCTTGAAGGCGGGTATAGAGAATCTTTTGACCGGCATGTTGCCTGACGTGAAGGCTGTAGAAGCGGAAGGGATCTAAGGTTTTTCACATCCGGTAGATGGTCTTTGGAAAGTGGATTGGTGGTATTTTAGGATTCCTGGCTATTTTGTTACGGTTGCTTTCCGAAGCATTTCCGCAGTTTACGGAACGCTGGTACGCCAATGGCCTATTTCCCCTTATTCGGGGAATATTGGACAATTCCTTAGGAAAACTACCTTTCCCAGCTGTTTACCTCGTTGCCGGTGGCCTCCTGCCGGTGGTGTTTTTTTTTGGTAGAGAGTTGATGCTAAAAAATAAAGGTAGTAGAAAGAAGGCCTTTTTTATTTTCAGAGGCCTGCTTAACTTCTGTGGCTGGACGGTTTTTTTGTTTTTATTTCTTTGGGGGTTTAATTATTACCGGCTGCCACTTTACAGGCACCTGGGGCTTCGTCCGGAGCCGTTGGCCAGCGATCAGTTGCTGGAAGAAATGCAGTTTACGGAAGCGAATTTGTTGGCACTGCGGGAGGAACTGCAACCGGATTCCCTGCCACTGCTGTATTTGCGAGACGTTGAAGCACTGGAAAACCAACTTAGAGAAGAGATGCAGGAAACCCTGGAGAAGATCAGGTACTCCTGGTTTGGAAGTCCTTCCGTGAAGCCTTTATACCCGGCTGGAACCTTGAGACGAATGGGGATTTTTGGAATTTACTTTCCGTTTACCGGCGAAGGATACCTGGACCCCAGCTTGCATCCCCTGGAAAAAACCTTTACCCTGGCACATGAACTTGCCCATGGTTTCGGAATTACCGATGAAGGAGAAGCCAACTTTATGGGCTGGCTGGTCTGTGCCAGCAGCGAAGACTCCTATTTGCGCTACATAGGGGCGCTTAAACTTTTCCGGTACCAGCTAAACGATTTGTACCGAATGAATCCGGAATCCTACCAACAATTCGTTAGTCAACTTCCCATTGCAATCCGGCAGGATATTCGGGAGATTCAACAGAGCAATCTGGAGATAAGGCCTTATTTTCTTGAATTGAGCAGGAAATCGAATGATTTTTACCTCAAATCTCAAGGGGTAAAGGCAGGCATTAGAAGTTATGCTCAGCTTCCCATGCTCGCCAGGGCCTGGAGATTAGGGCAAGTCGATTTATGAAGCACTTTTTAAAGTGGAAAACGCCCTGTTTTTAGGTAGAAGCTGAATCCAGCCCATTGGGTATGGTCAAGGTGAAGTTGGATCCGCTTCCCTCTTTGCTGACTACCTCCAGGCTCCCTCCTAATCTCTTTGCATTTTGGAAGCAAAGGTGCAAGCCCATTCCTGTTCCTTTTTCTTGCTCAGTGCCGTAAGTGGACTTGATATCCTGTTCAAATATTTTTCTGAGGCGTTCCTGAGAAATTCCAATACCATTATCCTGTATGGAAATAATGATTAAGGCTTTTTGGCCAGTAATGTCGATGCTTACCTGGCCCCCAGTAGCAGTAAATTTAATGGCATTCTGGACCAGATTTCTGAGAATCAATAGCAATCGGTCCGTTTCTATTTTTACCGTCGGATTTTTGCGGTAATGAACGGCTAGCGAAATGGATTTTTGTTTGGCGATTACCTTGAGGATTTCCAATGTGTCCTCAAAGAGGTCCTTTAGTCTTATTTCCTTTACCCGGACCGCTTTATTTTTTAATTCAAAAGAGGACCAATCCAATATATTTTCCATCATGTTGTAAGTCCGGGTCGTTATTTTAAGCAGTTCTTCGTGTAAAAAATCCATTTCTTCTGGCGGTAAATCTCCCTTATTGATGAGTTCCAATGTCTGCATAATGGATTGAAGCGGATTTTTTAAGTCATGGGAAATGATCGTAATGATTTTATCCTTTTGAGAACTGGTTTTACTTAGGCTGCGGTTGATTCGGACCAATTCATTGCTTTTTACTTTGACCTTGTTTTTTTGAGTTTTGTAAAACCGTTTCAACGTGGCTACCAGAAATCCAATTCCAGCCAGGCAGGCGATATAGGTGATGGCATGATCAATAAAAATCAGTCCGTTGCTATCGTATAATCTGGGGATCCACTGCGTGTGGAAGGTACCAACATAATACAGCAGCAAGAAGAACAAGCCATTAATCAAACTCCAGAAAAGATAGGACCGGATGGGAGAAATACTGAGGATAATGAGGTGGCATAACATGAAAATATAGAAAGTGGGACCATCAATGCCGTCATTATTGAAAAAGTTAATGGTCAATATGGGATAGGTAAGCCCGCCGAATAGATAGTAGGCATATTTAAACTGGTTTCGTTCTCGAAGCAGGTAATAGCAAACCGCCAGTCCAAGGATAACAATAAACGAAATTCCGATTAAAAACCAATTGCCAATAATCGCATTAAAGGCCATCATGGCCAGCATAAAAATGAAGACGATGACCAAGGTGGAATTAAAAATCTGCTTTTCCATGACCGGGCTATTTTCCCAATAAAAAAAATGGGCGGCCCGGGGTTTTATTTTATTCCAAAAGCTCACAGTAGGGTTGTCATTTTAAAATTTTCAAGGCTGCTGATTATCAAATATTGGAATGAATTCAAACGTTTCACCATCAAAAAGTCCTTTGTCACTCAACTTGATAGATGGGATTACCAATAGGGCCATAAAGCTCAAGGTCATAAAAGGGGATTGTAGACGGGACCCCATTGTCTTTACCATTTTATCCAGACGGGTATAATGCCTGGCTACCTCAAAGGCATCTGCCTTACTCATCAGTCCCCCCACTTCTAATGGCAGCACTTCCTCTATCGGACCATTAACTGCCGCAAGGCCTCCCTTGCAGCGAATAACCAGATTGGCTGCTCTACTCATGTCCTCGTCGCTAACGCCAACGACAATAAGGTTATGGGAATCATGTGCCACCGAAGAAGCGAAGGCTCCTTTTTTCAGCCCAAAACCATTTATGAGTGCCACTTGTGGGATGCTGTTTTTTTCATACCGGTTGATCACTGCGATTTTCAGGATATCCTCTTCGGTATTGCTGATTACTTTTCCGGAGGCTTCCGGCACGGTCACTCTTATTTTATGGGTAGTCAATTGCTTGTCCAGTGCTTTGATAACGGTGGCGGTTCCTCCCTGGTGTTTTAATTCAAATGATGCCTTGTCAAGAACATCAGCCTTGAAGCGGTTTACTTCCTGGCAATCCTGGTGGGGGATTCTTGTCTTCCCCTCTCTGGCCATTAATTGGCCGTTGATGTGGGTTTCAACCACCTGAAAGGTGTCAAGATCTTCCACCAGTATAAAATCTGCAGGATCGCCCACTTTAAGCAGTCCCACCGGGAGTCCGTAATGGCGTACGGGCGTGATGCAAGCGGCACGGAGTACGTCAAAAAGATCTTTACCTCTGGAAACTGCCCTGACGACCAACTGATTGATGTGCCCTTCGAGTAAGCTGTCGGGATGTTTGTCGTCCGAGCAAAACATGAGGTGTTCCGGAAATTCATCCATCAGGTCAATCAACGCATCGAAGTTTCTGGCGGCGCTTCCTTCACGAATGGCCACCTTCATGCCGTTTCGAATCCGGTCTCTTCCTTCTTCAAATGTAGTGCACTCGTGATCGGTGGTAATTCCGGCGGCAGCGTATTTGGCGGCATTTTCGCCTGTAAGCCCCGGGGCATGTCCATCTACGGGCTTTCCATACTGCTGGGCAAGATGAATCTTTTCCATTACTTGCGGATCCTCCTTCAATACGCCGGGCCAATTCATCATTTCTGCCAGGTAGAGGATATTCCCTTGCTGAAAGAGCTGTTCAATTTGTTTGGGAGAAATGGCATCTCCGGCAGTTTCAAAGGTAGTGGCAGGCACGCAGGAAGGAGCTCCAAAGAAAAATTTAAACCCCGTTTTTTCCCCGTTGGCGATCATGAAGGAAATGCCCTCTATGCCGCAAACGTTGGCAATTTCATGGGGATCAGAGACAGTGGCAACGGTGCCATGGATCACGGCAAGTCGGGCAAAAGACGCAGGGACCAGCAAAGAGGATTCAATATGGACATGGGCATCAATAAAACCGGGAAGCAGGTAGTGGGGAGGTGCCGTAGGTAGGCGATCAACAGCCTGGATACGGCCATTGTTCACCTCAATCTTTGCGGGATATATTTCTCTCTTTTCAATATCCACCAATTGCCCCTTCAGGCTGTAAGCTGTCGTCATTCCGCTGTTAAAAGTTTAAATAGTACTATTTCTGTTGGTTTGTACGCCAGAATGGAATAAAAAACCAATACAAATAAGGTCTACTGCCCAGAATAGTCATAAATATACTATATTTGCATTTGAAAAGGAAAGCAGGTACCATTCATTTTTTATTAATGAAAAAAATCATCATTGCCATTGACGGATATTCCGGTTGTGGGAAGAGTACCACAGCAAAGGCGGTGGCTAAAGCGTTGCGCTATACGTATTTGGATTCCGGTGCTATGTACAGGGCGGTTACCCTTTATTTTTTAGAAAATCAAATTGATCCTTCCGAGCCAGAGGAAATTGATCGAAGCCTCCGGGAAATGGAAATTGAATTCCGACATAATGAGGCCGATGGAACCCAACAAGTTTATCTGAATGGAGTTAATGTAGAGAGGGAGGCACGAGGAATGGAAGTTTCGGCCAAAGTGAGTGAGATTAGCAAGATTCCCCAGGTAAGGGCTGCTTTAGTAGAAAAGCAACGAAAGTTGGGAAGTAATAAAGGCATTGTGATGGATGGCAGGGATATTGGTACCGTTGTTTTCCCGGATGCGGAGTTGAAAATATTTATGAAAGCCGATACTATAATTCGGGCGGAGCGAAGGCAGCGTGAGTTATTGGAAAAGGGGCAGCGGGTAAGCTTGGATAAGGTGCAGCAAAATCTGGAATCAAGAGATGAGCAAGACAGCGGAAGGGCGATAAGTCCCTTAAAAAAAGCAGAAGATGCCGTGGAGTTGGATACGAGTTATTTGGATTTTAACGAGCAGGTCTTGAGCATACTGGAATTGGCAAAGGAGAGAATGGATTAAGTTTATGGAAGTTACGATAGATAAAAATTCAGGATATTGTTTTGGTGTGGAATACGCCATAAAGATGGCCGAAGATGAAATGGTTGACGATCGGAAATTGTATTGTCTTGGGGATATCGTCCATAATGATATGGAAGTAAGACGATTGAGCAACAAAGGTCTGGTGGTGATTGACAGGGAAGATTTACGTTGTCTTCACGATTGCAAGGTTCTAATCCGGGCACATGGAGAGCCACCGGAAACCTATCGCATGGCCATTGAAAACAACATTGAATTAATCGATGCCTCCTGTCCGGTGGTATTGAAGCTACAGCACCGGGTAAAAACCGCCTTCGATAAAATGCAAAACCAGGAGGGGCAAATCGTTATTTACGGAAAAAAGGGGCATGCCGAGGTTATTGGTCTCACCGGTCAAACCCTTGAAAAAGCCATCGTGGTGATGGATGATGAAGACCTTGAACAAATTGATTTTTCAAGGCCGGTGACATTATTTAGCCAAACCACAAAAAGCACCAAAGGCTTTTATGCGCTGAAACAAAAAATCGAAGAGCGAATTCGAGAAGCCAAAGGACATATGGAAGAGCTGGATTTTAATGCCAATGATTCCATCTGCAGGCAGGTATCCAACCGGGAACCTCAATTACAAAAATTCTCCGAGGAAAATGATGTGATCATCTTTGTATCTGGCAAAAAAAGTTCGAACGGTAAGGCCCTTTATCAGGTCTGCAAAGGGGTAAATTCCAGGAGTTATTTTGTCGAAAATGAGCAAGATATAAACCGAGAATGGATCATGCCTGAAGATAAGGTGGGCATTTGCGGAGCTACTTCTACTCCTATGTGGTTGATGGAGCAAGTAAAGGAACACATCCTGTTTCTGGATACGCCCTCGGTGGAAGCGCAATTATAAATAAGAGTAAAAGAGTTGGGCGGCCGTTCAATATTTGATAAATAAACACGGAATTAGCTTCTAATAACTAATGTAATTTATTAGATTTGAGGCGTTTTTCATAGGATCATATAGTTTCAAAAATTAAATATGTCAAAACAAATCAAGCTTAAAAAAGGGTTTGATATACGCCTGGTTGGTAAAGCCGAAAAAAAGATCGGTGATTTTCAGCCTGTCAAAACCTTTGCCATCAAACCTACAGACTTCATCGGAATGCGACGGCCAAAGGTCATCGTCAGAGAAGGTGATACGGTAAAGGCAGGTTCTCCTATTTTATTCGATAAGAAATTGGAAAAAGTGCAATACGTAGCACCTGTTTCCGGGGAGATTGTTGAAATCAAGCGAGGAGAAAAAAGAAAATTGCTGGAAATTAAAATCCTGGCAGACAGCGAAATCAATTTTGAGAATTTTGAAAGATTCACCGAAGCCGATATTGCTGCGGCCAGTAGGGAAAAACTGGTGGATCACATGACCGCTACGGGAGTATGGCCTCAAATTATTCAACGCCCTTACGGAGTTGTAGCTGATCCGGAGGACGAACCCAAGAATATTTTTATCTCCTGTTTTGATACCCACCCATTGGCTCCGGATTATGATTTCCTCCTTAAAGGTCAGGCCAACTACTTTCAGGCTGGTATCAACGTGCTGAAGAAACTTACCAAGGGCAGTGTCTTTCTGGGACTTTCCGGTGAGTCTAAATCATCCGAAATGGCGAGCATTCAGGGCGTGGAAACCAATTATTTTTCCGGCCCTCATCCTGCCGGAAACGTAGGGGTTCAAATTCACCACATTGCTCCCATCAATAAAGGCGAAACGGTTTGGACCCTAAACCCCTATGGGGTAGTCCAAATCGGGAAATTGTTTACGAATGGTCACTATGATGCCTCCAAGCTAATTGCATTAACGGGGTCCGAGATAAAGACCCCTGTTTACGCCCAAACCTATATTGGAAGCTGTGTGGATAGCTATGTGGCTGGAAATACGAACTCGGATAACGTACGGGTGGTGTCGGGAAACGTGTTGACTGGCGAGAAAATTAAGCGGGATGGATACCTTGGATTTTATGATCACCAGCTGACCACCATTCCAGAAGGAGATTATTATGAATTTCTGGGGTGGATGAAACCTACTACGGAAAAACTGAGCTACCACAAGGCGCTCGGTCTGCTGTCCTTTTTACATCCAAAAAAGGAATATGCCCTGGATTCCAATGTGAGAGGAGAAGAACGAGCTTTCGTCCAAACAGGTGTTTTTGAAAGTGTGACCCCAATGGATATCTATCCGGTATACCTTCTAAAAGCTATCATGGCAGAAGATTTTGATGAAATGGAGGAGTTGGGAATTTATGAGGTAATCGAGGAGGACCTGGCACTTTGTGAATTTGTGGATGTTTCCAAACACCCGGTGCAGGAAATAGTTAGAAAAGGTATAGAACTCATTCAATTTAGTTAACCATATGAAGTTTTTACGTGACCTGTTGGATAAGCAGAAGCCCCTTTTTCAAAAGGGAGGAAAATTAGAAAACCTCTATTACTTGTATGAGGCTGGAGAAACATTTCTGTTTTCTCCCAAACACACAACAGCACCCAGAGGGGCACAGGTGAAGGACGCAATCGATTTGAAGCGGATGATGATCACCGTGGTGATCGCCATGGTTCCCTGTTTGTTATTCGGTATTTACAATACCGGCCATATGCACTACCTCGCAGTAGGTGAAGCGGCGAGTTTTGGAGATAAGTTTATACTGGGACTAACGCTGGTATTGCCGATCGTTATCGTCGCCTATGCGGCCGGAGGGTTGGTGGAAGCTACCTTTGCTGTGGTCCGGAAGCACCCGATTAATGAAGGTTTTTTGGTGACCGGAATGTTGATTCCTCTGGTGGTTCCTGCTACGACACCGTTATGGCAGGTCGCACTCGCTACCATTTTTGCAGTAGTGATTGCCAAAGAGGTTTTCGGCGGAACGGGTATGAATATTCTTAACGTGGCCATGACAGCCAGGGCCTTTTTGTACTTTGCGTATCCTGCCCAGATTTCAGGCGATCAGGTTTGGACCTACCTGGGTGATAAAACACCAGTAGATGGATTTTCAGGTGCTACCGCCCTTTCCGTTGCGTATCAATCCGGCCAAGAAGGGGTAGATGCCGCTTCTAATCTTGCCAGTCACAATTCGGCAATCATGGATAATATGTTTGGCTTTGCTAACATGTTTTTCGGATTTATTCCAGGTTCCATTGGGGAAACATCCACATTAATGGTCCTATTAGGGGCAGCGATTCTACTGTTCACCGGCGTGGCTAGTTGGAAGATAATGCTGAGTGCGTTTGGCGGCGCCTATATCATGGCTGCTATTATGCAATTGTTGGCGGTAAACGAATTCATGGCGATGCCGGCGCATTATCACCTGGTGATGGGAGGAATTGCCTTCGGAATTGTATTTATGGCAACAGATCCGGTTTCGGCTGCTCAGACGGAATCCGGAAAGTGGGTTTATGGCTTACTGATCGGTGTACTTACGATCATTATCAGGGTGACAAATCCTGCCTATCCGGAAGGAATCATGCTTGCGGTGTTGTTTATGAACGTATTCGCCCCGCTGATCGATCATTATGTAGTAAAAGCTAACAAGAAAAGGAGGTTACAACGTGCAACAGTCTAACGCTTACATCATCACATTTTCAATAATCCTGACCGTAGTTTTGGGATTATTGCTTTCCGGAACCGCTGAGGTATTGAAGCCCATACAGAAAAAGGCTGAGGAACTAGACACCAAAAAGCAAATTTTAGGTGCCGTGATCGCGGCCGATGAAATTGATGCCATGGAGCCTGAGGAAATCAATACCTTTTACCAGAATCGAATTTCTTCGAAGGTGGTGAATATAGAAGGAGAAGAGGTAGAAGAGCAGGATGGAGCGCAGGTAACTGCCGAAACCATCGATGTGGGAAAAAACTATAAGAAGGCACCGGAAGACAGGTTATATCCTGTATTTATTTTCCAGGAAGAAGGAAACGAAGATGCTGTTGCCTCTTATATCTTTCCTGTATATGGAAACGGGCTGTGGGACAATATTTGGGGATACCTGGCCTTACAAACGGATATGGAGACAATTGAGGGGATTACCTTTTCTCATGCCGGGGAAACCCCGGGACTAGGTGCTAGAATAACCTCCACTGATGTTCAGGAGCGATACAAAGAAAAGTCCATATACGATGAAAGTGGCGAATTGGTATCGGTAGTGATGCAAAAAGGAGAAGGTAAAGACTACTCCGGAGATCCGCATAAAGTGGATGGCTTGTCAGGAGCTACCATTACGGCCGACGGGGTAAATAGAATGTTGAAAAGCTATCTGGAGCATTACAAGGCTTACATGGAAAAGAATAAAGAAGGTTCTTCCAGAATGGCATCCAATTAATTTGAACGTTTCAATAGAACAACGATATGAGTACAGACACTGCTGAAAAAGAAATAGCTTTAAAAGAGTCAGAAGCGCTTCTTTCGAAAAGAAGGAAGAAGCTAATGACCGACCCTTTGGTAGATGACAATCCCATAACCATTCAGGTGTTGGGTATTTGTTCTGCGCTAGCGGTTACCACCCAGATGCAGCCTACCTTGGTCATGGCATTATCAGTGATTTTTGTCATGGTAATGGCCAATTTGTCGATATCCCTGTTAAGGAATAAAATCCCAACCAGGGTGAGAATCATCGTACAGTTGGCAGTGGTAGCCTCTTTGGTTACCCTGGTAAATGAAGTATTGCAGGCCTTCGCTTACGATATGTATAAGGAATTGTCCGTTTTTGTAGGCTTGATTATCACCAACTGTATTGTGATGGGACGCCTGGAAGCCTTTGCGCTTGGTAATAAACCATACGATTCGATACTGGACGGATTTGGAAGTGCGTTGGGATACTCGTGGATTATTCTGACAGTGGCCTTTTTCAGGGAATTATGGGGATCAGGTTCGCTATTTGGCATTCCTATTTTCGATGGAATATCCAGCCTTTTTGGTTCCGACTTCCAGTTGGCTACCAATGGCTTAATGGTATCTCCGGTAGGGGCCTTTATTATTCTAGGCCTGCTGATTTGGGTGCAGCGCACCAAGACTGGTTATGTGGAACATTAAAAGTTAGAAGGAATGGAATTATTTAACTTAGCAATACGGTCAATTTTTATTGACAACATGGTTTTTGCCTATTTCCTGGGGATGTGTTCGTTTTTGGCGGTGTCCAAAAAAGTGAGCACGGCTCTGGGCCTTGGTGCTGCTGTAATTTTCGTTTTGACGATTACCGTGCCGCTCAATTGGCTTTTGAATGAATTTATATTGAAAGAAGGTGCATTGTCCTTTTTGGGAGCATCGTTTGCCACGATCGACCTTACCTTTCTACGGTTTATCATGTTTATCGCCATCATCGCCGCCATGGTTCAATTGGTGGAAATGGTCGTTGAGAAGTTCGCGCCGGCACTTTATGGTGCACTGGGTATTTTTCTTCCTTTGATTGCGGTAAACTGTGCCATCTTGGGAGGGTCGCTTTTTATGGCGCAAAGGGACTATACCCTGGCAGAGGCTACGGTTTATGGATTTGGTTCCGGAACGGGATTCTTTCTTGCCATTGTGGCGTTAGCTGCCATTCGGGAAAAATTGAAGTATTCAAACGTCCCTAACGGTTTGAAAGGTCTCGGTATTACCATGCTGATCACCGGGCTTATGGGGATCGCCTTCATGTCCTTCATGGGAATAGATTTGTAATATTCCGTATACAGACTCTATTTGGTACAAATTGTAAAACCCTGTTCACTTTTTTTGAGAGCAGGGTTTTTTTCTTTCTTTACTACTTTTAACTAACAACCGCCATGGCAGATTTTACATCAAAGCGAATTTTAGGCTACTTTCTGCGAGGATTGCTTTTTGTCGTACCCTTTTTTCTGACGGGATACATTATCATACTTACGGTTCAATTTCTCGATAACATTATCCCGGTAAACATTCCAGGATTGGGAATCCTTGTCATGTTGGTCTTCATAACGCTGGTAGGGTACCTGACAAGTATTTTTATCACCAAGTCTATTTTTGAAGAGCTGGAAAAAATCGTCTTTAAAATTCCCTTGGTGAATATCCTTTATACCAGTATCAAAGACCTGATGTCCGCTTTTGTGGGAGATAAGAAAAAATTCAATACTCCGATCATCGTAAAATTGTCTGAAAATACCTCTCGCCTGGGTTTCATGACTCAGGATGACCTCAACGTTCTTGGGGAGGAAGATTTGGTAGCTGTATACTTTCCTCATTCCTATAATTTCAGTGGAAACCTGTTTCTGGTTCCCAGAGCGAACGTGACGCGCTTGAAAAATGTAAACAGTACCGAAATCATGAAGTTTATTGTATCGGGAGGGGTCTCTCAGTTGAATTACTACAAAAACCCGAACAAAGCGAAGGATCAGCATGGTCAGGAGCCGGGGTTATCTTCCAAGGGACTTTGATATATGTATTCGATCCCGTTTAATCAGCCCTATGTAACCGGTAACGAATGGGTATACGTCCAGGATGCACTGGCACAAGGCAGGTTATCCTCGAATGGGAAATACACTTATAAATGCCAACAATTTTTTGAGAGCACATTTGGATTCAGGAAAACCTTTCTGACACATTCCTGTACACAGGCACTCGAAATGGCAGCCTTGCTGCTAAACCTTGGACCTGAGGACGAGGTGATTTTGCCAAGCTATGCGTACGTAAGTACCGCCAATGCTTTCGCACTCCGTGGATGCCAGCTGGTATTTGCCGATAGCCGACCCGATTATCCGGGCATTGATGAGACCAAAATCGAAAGGCTTATCAACAGCCGAACCCGCGCAATCGTACTGGTCCATTATGGTGGGGTAGCATGTAATATGGAGCCGATCCTTGATTTGTGCAACAGGTATGACTTGTTTTTGATTGAAGATGCGGCAGCGGCGTTGGATGGGTATTACATGTCAAAGGAGGGTGATGCCCGTCCGCTGGGTAGTATGGGAGATTTTGCGACCTTTTCTTTTCACGAAACGAAAAATATCAGTTGCGGAGAAGGTGGGCTGTTGGTGGTCAATAACCCATCGTTTTTCCAGGAGGCAGATTGGGTGTGGAACCGGGGGACCAATCGTTCTGATTTTGACAAGGGAAATCGCTCCTCGTACGAGTGGGTACGATTAGGCTCCGCTTTCGGCCCCTCGGAAATCGCTGCTGCCTGGCTTTGGGCGCAGTTGGAAAACCTGCCTGCCATTCAGAAAAAAAGAGCAGCGGTATGGTATTGGTATCAATCGCATCTTAGGGAAGTTTTACCTTCGTTTTCCAGCCAATTGCCTAAGATCCCCACCTTTGCCAGGCAAAATTTCAATACCTTTTACTTGTTGATGGATCAGCCCCGGGACCGGGAGGACTTGATAGCGTATTTAAAATCCAAAGGGATCCTTTCGGTGTTTCATTACCGATGCCTGCATCTGAGTCCCTATTTTAGGGATAAGTACCAGGGAAAGCCCCTGGTACAGGCGGAAAAATACCAGGAAAGATTGCTCCGGTTACCTGTTTTTGCCGATCTCGATGTCAACCAATTGGAAAAAGAATTGATTTCCTGAATGACCGGTAAAGCAGCCAAAAAAAGGGCCTTTTTCGAGAAAAGGCCCTTCTTCATTCCGTAAATGATGTAAGAATATTATATCTGTGCTTCTAATTTATCTGCGAGTACCGATTTAGGAACGGCACCGATAACTTTATCTACTACTTTACCTTCTTTAAATATTAGCAAGGTTGGGATGCTTCTGATGCCAAATTGCGAAGGAACACCTGGATTGGCATCTACATCCATTTTAGCAATGGTGGCCTTTCCTTCGTAATCTCCTGCCAGTTCTTCTACTATCGGACCGATCATTTTACACGGTCCACACCATTCTGCCCAAAAGTCTACCAAAACCGGATGTTCTGAATTGATGATTTCTTCAAAGTTGGTATCTGTAACTTCAATTGCTTTTGCCATCTTATTGTAATTAAAATTTTGAAAATATATATCTTAATCAGATTATCATCTGATTAGTTCCATCAGATGTCCATATTTTCCGCCGACCCTACTTAAATGATTTTATAGGCCACCTCCGGAAGCTTTTCCAGGGCCTGGATTAAATCATTGGATGGGTCTATCTTATACCGGGACGACATGAGGTCCAGCGTTATATTTTCTTTATTGTCAATGATATTGATGTAGAGTTTTGCCTCCCCCTGGTACTTTTTGCTGATCTCTTCGAGTTTTTCCATCAAGTCCAGGCTAAGGTCATCCAGGTCTATATGCACCCGGACTCCTTTGATCATGCGGCCTCGGATTTCATTTAATAAGGTCATCTGATTGATCTTAAACTCATATTCTCCCGGTTTGTATTTATTAGGGTGTACACTGCCGGAAAGGTATAAAAACCATCCGGTCATGAAATACTGTTTAAATTTCACGTAATCTTCTCCAAAAAGGAAGAAGGTGTGTGCCCCCTGATAATCCTCCAGGCTGAGTGTTCCAAATGGTTTTCCGTTCTTGGTAGTACGGTGAGCAAAGGAAGTGACAGCCCCTGCCAATTTTATTTCGCCTTTGTTTTTTACCTGGGAGAGATCCGTTAAT
Organism: Cyclobacterium salsum; assembly: GCF_010119245.1. Classification (GTDB taxonomy): domain Bacteria; phylum Bacteroidota; class Bacteroidia; order Cytophagales; family Cyclobacteriaceae; genus Cyclobacterium; species Cyclobacterium salsum. The sequence goes on along the minus strand of NZ_WNKG01000004.1, from coordinate 347,842 downwards.
TCCGGTAAACTGGTATTGGTAAAAGCTTCTATTTCTACCTTGAACTGATCCAGCGGATGGCCGGAAATGTACAGCCCCACGACTTCTTTTTCGATATTGAGCTGCTGCAACTGGCTAAAGGGCTCCAGTGGAGGAATGGTGGGGAGTGGAATATCGGTTCCATTTCCTCCGCCAAACAACGACACCTGAGAACTTTCCTCTTCCTGGATTACCTTTTGGGCGTATTTTACGGCTTTTTCAAGCAGGCTGGCTTCTCCGTCGGCAGCCTCCAGATATTGCCTGCGGTGAAATTCGCTGAAGCAGTCATAGCCACCGGCCATGGCCAGCACTTCCATGGTTTTTTTATTTACCGCCCGAAGGTTGACCCGTTTGGTAAAATCAAAAATATTTTTGTAGAGCCCCGAGGCTTCCCGTTCTTCGATGATGGCCTGCACTGCTGCATTTCCGGTTCCTTTGATCGCGGCCATGCCGAAGCGTACCTGCCCTTCCATATTTACCGTAAAGTCACTTTTGGATTCGTTTACATCCGGCCCTAATACCTGTATGCCCATTCGCTTGCACTCCTCCATAAAGAAGGTTACCTGAGTGATGTCATTCATGTTATTACTCAGTACCGAAGCCATGTATTCGGCCGGATAGTGGGCCTTCAAGTAGGCCGTTTGGTAAGCTATCCAGGCATAACAGGTAGAGTGCGATTTGTTAAACGCGTAGGAAGCAAAAGCTTCCCAATCTTTCCATATTTTTTCAAGCTTTTTGGAATCGTGCCCTTTGGAAGCCGCCTGGTCGATGAATTTGGGTTTCATCTTGTCCAGTACATCCTTTTGTTTTTTTCCCATGGCTTTCCGAAGAACGTCCGCTTCGCCCTTTGTGAAACCCGCTAGTTTTTGGGAGAGTAGCATCACCTGCTCCTGATAGACCGTAATTCCGTAGGTTTCTTCCAGGAATTCTTTCATATCCTCCAAGTCATAGGAGATGGCTTCCGTCCCATGTTTTCTTTTGATAAAGCTGGGGATGTATTCCAGTGGTCCCGGACGGTACAAGGCATTCATGGCAATCAAGTCGGCAAATACAGTGGGTTTAAGCTCCCTCATATACTTTTGCATGCCAGCAGATTCGTATTGGAAAATGCCAACGGTCTCCCCTCTTTGAAACAGTTCGTAGGTCTTCTGATCGTCTATGGGGAAATTTTCAGGATCCAGCTGAATGCCATGTCGCTCTTGTATGATTCGAACCGCATCTTTTATGAGGGTCAGGGTTTTCAATCCCAAAAAATCCATCTTAAGCAACCCGGCATTTTCTACTACCGAGTTGTCAAACTGGGTACAGACCATGTCCGAATCCTTGGCCAATGCGACTGGTACAAAGTTCGTGATGTCATCGGGGGTGATGATGACTCCGCAGGCATGAATGCCGGTGTTTCGGACGGATCCTTCCAGCACCTTTGCCTGATTTACCGTTTTGGCACTGTCGTCATTGCCCTTGGAGATACGGATCAGTTCCAGGGCTTTATCCAGATTCTCGTTATTGTTTTTAAGTTTGGCGGAAAGGCGGGGACGGTCATTGGCAAGCTCAAAGAGGCTTTTTAATTTGATGTCAGGCACCAATTTGGCAAGCCTGTCTGCCTCTGATAGCGGTAGGTCCAACACCCTCGCCGTATCCCTAATAGCCGATTTGGCAGCCATGGTACCGTAGGTAATGATTTGTGCCACCTGATTGGCACCGTATTTTTCGATTACGTAATCGATCACCCGCTGACGCCCTTCATCGTCAAAGTCAATATCAATATCCGGGAGGGAAACCCGGTCCGGATTCAGAAAACGCTCGAACAGGAGATCATAGGCGATGGGGTCTACATTGGTAATGCCCACACAAAAAGCCACCGCCGATCCAGCCGCCGAGCCCCGGCCCGGTCCTACCGAGACACCCATATCCCTGGCGGCCCTGGTAAAGTCTTGAACGATCAAAAAATAACCGGGATATCCTGTCCTTTCTATGGTTTCCAATTCGAAATCAAGCCGCTCCTTGATTTCATCGCTGAGGGTTTTGTATCGCTTTTTGGCTCCTTCGTAGGTAAGATGCCTTAGGTAAGCATTTTCACCCCGGTTTCCTCCATCCACCTTATCTTGGGGAGCAATAAATTCTTCAGGAATGTCAAACTTTGGCAGCAATACCTCCCGGGCTAATTGGAAGGGTTCTATTTTTTTTACAATCTCATTGGTACAGGCAATGGCTTCCGGAAGGTCTGCAAAGAGTTTTTTCATCTCCTCCGGACTTTTGAGGTAAAATTCTTCATTCGGAAAGCCATAACGGTATTCCCGCCCCCTTTTGCCAACGTATTTTTTGGGTTTTGCTACCAATTCGCCATCCTTTACACAAAGTAAAATATCGTGCGCTTTTGCGTCTGTTTTGGTATTGTAGTAGCTATTATTCGCGGCAAAGTAGGGAACCTGGTACTTAGCTGCCCATTGCAATAATACCTCATTGACCTTTTCTTCTTCGGGAATGCCATGGCGGTTTAGCTCGATGTAAAAATCCTCGCCAAATTGGTCCAGCCACCAGACAAATGCCTCCTCTGCCTGGGTTTCTCCTACGTTAAGGATGAGGTACGGAATTTCTCCCCACAGTCCCCCGGTGGTAGCAATGATGTCTTCCTTGTATTCGACGAGCAGTTCCCGGTCGATTCGGGGCAAATAGTAAAACCCTTCAATATTTGCGTAGGAAGAGAGTTTGGCCAGATTGTGATAGCCTTTTTTGTTTTTAGCCAACAGTACCGTTTGGAATCCATCGTCTTTGTTGGTCTTATTTTTCCGATCCCGGCAGAGGTTAAATTCACAGCCAATTATGGGAGTGATTCCCTGATTGTAAGCCTCCCTTACAAAGTGAAAAGCACCCATCATGTTGCCATGGTCGGTCATGGCCAGTGCGGGCATGCCCAGTTGTTTGGCCCGCTGTATGGCCACGGGTATTTCGGAAGTGGCCTGTAAGATGGAAAACTGGGTATGGACATGCAAGTGGCTGAAAGGAACGCCTTCCAGGTCCGAAATATCTGCCCCGTCAGCTGCCTTTAATACTTTTTTGGCCGCGGTTTTTTCATCGTCTTTGGCTGCGGCAAAGTTGGCCTCGTCCAGATCAGGAGCCTCATACAGGACTTCTTCCAGTGAGAACCCTTCTGCAGGAGGCAACACCCTTTCCTTAATCAGGCCAAAAAAACATTTGGCGGTAGCGTCCACATCATAAGCAGCATCGTGGGCATCTCCAAAACCCTGCCCAAACAATTTGGTATGCAGTTCCAGCAAGGTAGGCCATTTGTATTTGCCGCCTTTCCCACCAGGTATGGCGCAGAAATCGGTGGAAAGGTCCTTGGTATCCAGGCTTTCTTTTTCCAATAAGTTACCGGGCCTTTTTGCCCGCAACATTTCAGCACCTACCACATTGATATCAAATCCAATGTTATGCCCCACCAGGAAGCGGCACTTTTCAAGGTCCTTTTCAAACGCCTCCAATACCTGCTCCAGTTCGTGACCATCTTTTAGCGCTCGTTGGGTAGAAATCCCGTGAATTTTTTCGGCATTGTAGGGAATGGTAAAGCCCTCTGGCTTAACTATAAAATTCTGCTGGGAAACTAATCCGCCCTTTTCATCATGTAACTGCCAGGCCAACTGGACCAGCCGTGGCCAGTTGGCCAGATCTGAAATAGGAGCATTGTAGTCTCTGGGAAGCCCGGTGGTTTCGGTATCAAATATTAAGTACATCTGGCTTGGATTATTGAATTTCGAAGTAAATTCCCGTTTCCGGATTCACATTTAAAAATACATGGAATCCAGTGGATCTTCCAATTTATATCCGAAAATAAATAAAATCATCAGCCTACTTTATTTCAAAGGTTTCAGGGACAGCTACTTTGTTTAACTCCGTAATTCTCAAACCGTGATACCGGGGAAATTGGTAATTTTCCTGATATCTATTCCAGATAAAAAAAATCTGCCCACCTTTTTTGGGTGGGCAGATTAGGAGTTTGGAAATGCAGTAAAGGCTATTTGCTAATGGAAAATTGATCGACTTGCTCGCCCTCCAAATTGATGGTTTCTGCCCGGAGTTCCATACCGTCTATGGTAATGTATTGATACAGATGAGACGCTGGAAACTGCACTTCCGCATAGGGTTCCCTGGGAATGCCCTCATTTTTACCCGTGGTGCCAATGGAGATCCAGTAAATGGTGCCGTCGGCTGGTGAGGCCTGTACTTCGCCATTTTGCATCGGCTTGGAGCGCATGTAGTAGTGAAAGTGGCCACCCATGACCAGGTCTACATGGTATTGATCAAAGAGAGGTCCCCAGAGCTCCTGAATATCCTCGTAGGGTTCCACGCCGTTATAGGGTGGAAAATGAAACACAGCAATTTTCCAGGTTGCCTCTGATTCTTTTAATTTAGCTTCAATCCAGTCCGTTTGGTCTTTCAGGGGTAAGGTAACGTCAATCATCAGAAAGAGCACATTTTGGTAGTCAAAAGCATAGGTTCTGCCTTCCATCTCTGGAGGACTGTCGGCGGGCAAACTCAGCATCTGCTCGTACATCCAAGCTCCCAGACCATCCTGGCTGTCGTGATTTCCCGGGACTGCCATCAGGGGTTTTCGGGAGACGGTTTCCCCGGCATATTCGAACAGTTCATCCCAGTCATTTCGGTAAAGTCCGGTATTTACCAGGTCTCCTGCGATGATATAAAATTCATTTTCGGGATGTTGGGTTTCTGATTTTTGAATCAAATTTCCCCAGATTTCTGAATTGTGCACATCTCCAAACCAAATGAAGGAGAAAGGCTTTTCCTCACTAGCCGTGGTTGAAAAAGACTGCGTCTCCGACCAGCCCCCCGTATCAGTCCCTGCCTGGTAGCCGTACTCCGTTCCCGGATTTAAAGTGCGGAGTTTTGCCGTAAAACGATGGATGTACCGGTCATTCTGCAGGAGTCTGTCCTCCATTACGTACCGTTCGGCTGAAATTTCGGAGGTGTCAGCTGTTCCTTTTTCCCAATAGCGAACGCTTCCTTCGGAAACCTCGTCGGATGTTCTCCATTGAATGTCCATCGAAGTGGTGGGGTCCTCACTCCAGGTCAACAATAAATGGTCTGGTTTTTCACTGCTTGGAAACTCCGTGGTTCGAAAGGCATTTACCAGATGTGCTTCCCTGGCCCTTCCCCGGATGGTGGTTAGCAGCTGTTGTCCAAGAAGGGGTTTCGGAACTTCTGTAATGGTCAATCCATCCCAGTCATGGTAAGTAAAGGCACCTGGTTTCAATAGTTCAATGTGTTGCTCTTCCGGAAATACCGGAGTGATGGTCAAGCTGTCATTTGGATCTTGGGGGGCAAGCGCTGGAAAGTAAACAGGTCGGTGTTTTCCAAAACCATTGATACCCAGACGAACCTCGCCCGCGTCAAAATCTTTCTGCCATACCTCGTACGTATAAATTTCATTTTCTACTTCCATTCCCGTTGGTTCAAATCCTGAGGTTTCAAGCCAGAAAGGGATTTTTTCCTGCGCTTTGTCCCGCATCAGGGATACGGTGGCGGGCACATTGATCTGAAATTTCCAATACTGGGTGGCGAGTGACGCTTTTTCTTCTTCGCTTAGGTAGTGTTCTACGAATTCGTGGGAAACCGTATCCAGGGTTTCACTATCCCATTCTTCATACATTCTGGTAACGACCTTGTCCATGGTTTCAGAAACGGAAAGCAATTCTACGTCAGTACTTTGATGGGGACCACAGGAAAAGGGCAGGATCCAAATCCAGTAAACTAACAAGCTCGGTTTTTTCATATAGACATTGATTTTAAAATGTTTTCTAATAAAGAAATAGTGTATCACTAGATAATACTACATGATCCATTGAAATCAGGCTATTTAAGTAATTGTTAAATGCCTTCACATTTTTTTCATAACAAAAAAGAAATGAAGGAGATAGTCTTTTTTTTGACCCGGATGGTATATACGGTGGAGGGCAAACATATGAAAAAGAAAGAAACGGCCGCTTTGCTTCAACGGCTTGTACAAAATAGGATTTCCCGGGAGGAGTTTGAGGAGTTGCTTAATGGAATGGAAGATCAGGAAACAGTTGGTTATCTGGAAGAAAGCATGAAAGCCTATTTCGATAAAATAATGGATGATTATGAAGCGGAGAACAGACCGAACATAGAAAAAAAAATTCCAATGACGAACGCAATAAATAGTGCAAATTAATTAGATACCATTAATAGAGATAGGAGGTCCCATTAGAGACAAGGTTTGGAAAAGAATATTCCGATAGAATTGAATGAAAACTAAATTAAAACTGCAAATCAATTTAATGAGTTATGAAAAAACGCCGTACTAAAAAAATGTTAAAGTGGATGGTACCACTTTTATCGGTTGGGCTGGTTTCCACCGGCAGCCTGCTGGCGGAGGCAACTAGCTTTCCGGCCACCAGTGCAGGTAATCCGATACATGCTTCCAGCACGATGGATGATGCCATTGCTGTTACGATTCGGGGAACCGTTACCTCTGAGGAGGATAATGCCGGTCTACCAGGGGTGACTATTTTGGAAAAAGGAACGAATAACGGAACCGTTACCGACATTGACGGGGCCTATACCATTGATGTGGCCGGTCCGAATTCCGTTTTGGTATTCTCCTATGTAGGTTTTGAGAATCAGGAAGTAACCGTAGGGAACCGCACTAATGTAGATGTGACCCTGCAGGAATCCATGGCTGCCATGAATGAAGTGGTGGTAACCGCCCTGGGTATTGAGCGAGACCAACGATCCCTCGGCTACGATGTGTCCACAGTAAATGCGGAGGATGTCACGCAGGTGTCTCAGGAAAACGTATTGAGTTCACTAGCAGGCAGAATGCCTGGAGTTACCATTAACCAAACCAGTGGGCCGGGCTCTTCCATGAGCATGGTGATCCGGGGGGCAACCTCTCTGACTACCGATAATCAGCCCCTATTTGTCGTTGATGGAGTGCCCATGTCCAATTCCCTGAATAACATTTCTCAAAATGGAGATGGTAACCAGGTGGATTATGGTAACGCCATTTCGGATATTAATCCGGATGACATTGCCAATATCAGTGTATTGAAAGGCCCTAGTGCAGCAGCCCTGTACGGAACCAGGGCCGGTAACGGGGTCGTGTTGATCACCACAAAGTCTGGCAGTAAGCGAAAAGACATGGGGGTATCCTTTTCGACCAGTAATGTATTCGAAAGACCTACCCGTCTGCTGGATTTCCATTACCGCTATGCCAATGGTAATCGGGAAGGTGTATTTAATGAAGGTTCAGCTTATTGGGGAGGTCCTGAACTGGATGCCGGAAATACCGCTATTCAGTGGAACAGCCCGGTAGATGAAAACGGCAACCCCATTCCTACCGAGTTGCGATCCTATCCAAATGCGATGAAGGATTTCATGCAAACGGGAGTGACGTCAACAAACAATTTGGCCGTGAGCGGCGGAAATGACGATGCCACATACCGGGTTTCCTATTCCAATATGTTGCACAAGGGCATGATCCCGAATTCCGACCTATTCCGAAACAACATTTCCACTTCGGTTACCTACAACATACTGGAGAAGTTGACTTTCAGTTCGAATTTCAACTACAGTAATAGCATGTCCAATGACCGTCCAAGTACGGGAGACCGACGGGCAAATCCACTGGAAGCCGTCTACAACTCATCTTATGTAAATTACAATGAGATGCGAAACATATGGGTAGAAGGCCAGGAAGGAATACAACAAATCAGGACCACTGCAGGAGACAATCCTTATTTCATCGCCTACGGTATAGAAAATGCTTTCAGAAGGGACCGCATATTTGGGAATGCTTCGCTAGATTACCAATTCAATGATAATTTTAATATCACCGCCCGGTATTCACTGGACAGGTCTAACGAGAATAGGGAAACCAAAATTCCATTTAGCTATAGCCGCATGGCCAGAGGCGGCTATTACACCACCGACCTGCTGACGCAAGAATCCAATGCGGACATTTTGGCCAGCTTCAAGCAGGATTTAGGTGAATTGGATTTCAATGCCTCTGCCGGGGGGAATATCATGACCCGATTTGGCTCTAATAATAGCGTTGGAGTAGGCGGAAACCGAAACAACGGGCTAGTGGTACCAGGCATTTATAATGTGCAGAACATTCCTGCCGATAACCGCTCTGTAGGAAGTGGTTATTTCAAACGAGCCATTTACAGTGTGTATGGTTTGGCATCTTTTGGATATGCCGATCAATTGTATTTGGATCTAACAGCGAGGAATGACTGGTCATCTACCTTGCCCGCTGAAAATCGGTCGTATTTTTATCCATCCGCGTCTTTGAGCTGGTTGGCCAATTATACCTTTAATTTGCCAGAAAACATCGATATGCTTAAGGCTCGAATCGGATGGGCGCAGGTAGGTAACGACACTGATCCTTATCGCCTGGTTCAGAATCTAAGTACCGGATTGTACAACAATATCAATACTGCTGCCATGCCCTCGGGTTTGTTAAACCCAGATCTTAAGCCTGAGGAAGCAACCTCAATCGAAGCAGGTATTGATTTGAACATGTTTCAAAACAGATTGCGTTTTACCGGTACCTATTATACAGTAGATAACCGAAACCAGATCTTTGCTGTAAACCTTCCCCGTTCTTCTGGATTCAGCAGCAGATTGATCAATGCCGGGTTGATCCAAAGCCGAGGTTTGGAATTTACCTTGGGAGGTACACCATTGAGCAGGAATGGCTGGAACTGGGATATCAACCTAAACTGGAGCAGAAACCGAACCAGAGTGGTGGAACTGAGCGAAAACCTGGACCGAATCATCCTTTGGGGTGAAAATGATGCTGGAGCGATTACCTTCCTTGGAGAAAATATCGGAGATATGTATAGCTCGGGTTTTGCTCAAGTAGAAGATCCTAATTCTCCTTACTATCAATGGCCCATTTTGACTAGTACGGGATCCTGGCAAGCCTTCCGTGGAGTTGATGAGGAGCTTCGCAAAGTAGGGAATTTTAATCCTGATTTCATTCTTGGAGCGCAAACCAGTCTGAGCTACAAGCGATTTGTCTTGAATGCCAGTCTTGACTGGAGATCTGGTGGAGAGTTTATGTCCTTTACGTACCGATATGGGGAGTCTGACTGGAAATCCCAGCGGCAGTTGGATAACCTGATCCCAGGTGGTTTGTATTCAGATGCCGAATTGGTGGAGCTATTGAAATCAAACCCGGATAAGTATATCATTCCACAGCCAGGTAATTTCCCAAGAGTAGGAGGGCATACTGCAGAGACAGGTGGTTTTCCTGTGGATGCTAATGGAACTGACGGAGCCTTTATACCCGGGGTGATTCAGACTGCGGGGGCAGATACTCCTGACGATTACAGCGATGACGAGTATGAGGAGCATTTGGGTGGACCTGAGACTAATATCTACCCGATTACAAATACTTATGCCTGGAGATTTAATGAGCAGGTTACCTTTGACGCCTCTTTCATTAAATTGAGAGAACTGTCTCTGGGTTACCGAATTCCCGATTTCGGTGCTTTCCGTAACGTCACTTTTGCCGTCTACACAAGAAACATCATGTTGTGGACCAAGGCAGACATAGGCATTGATCCTGAAAGAGCCTTCTGGTCAGGAGGGGGAAGCCAGGGAGATACAGCTTCTCAATTCCGCCAGGGAATCGAAAGGCAGAATGTAATGCCCTGGAGTGTTCCGGTAGGGTTCAAACTTAATTTTAATTTGTAAATTCCTTTAATATACAAATCATGAAGCATTTATTTGATTTTCGAAAAATAGCTTTATTCGTATTCGGATTGGTTCTATTCTCGGGTTGTGACGAGAAACTAGATGAGATGAACATCAATCCTTATGGAATAGAGCCTACCAATGCCAATCCGAATTTGTTGATGCCAACGGTATTGTCTTCCGCAGCCCAGGATTATGTAAACCTTGGTTATAATGACCTGGCAGGTGCTGTTCAGCATACACAGAAGAATGGCTGGTACGGTGGTCACAACCATTATGAATGGAGCAACCGCAACTGGACTGGCTGGTACGATATATTACGTACCAACGAGTTGATGATTGAAAGGGGAGAGGAACTGGATAACCATTTCTTTCAGGGAGTAGGCCTTACCATGAAGTCATTTGTATTTGGTAATATAGCGGACTTATGGGGCGATGCTCCTTATACGAATGCACTGAAAGGTGACCAGGGAGGAGAGGACCTTCAATACCCTTCGTTTGATAGCCAAGAAGTCATTTATGATGGCATCATTGCGGACCTGCAAGAAGCGGTACAAGTGTTGGGATCTGCTTCCGGAGAAGGGGTTACCAGCGGTAATGACCTGTATTACAATGGCGATACCCAAAGCTGGCAGCGCTTTGCCAACTCCCTTCTTTTAAGGTATTACATGCGCTTATCTGAGAAAAAACCAGATGTGGCCAGGGCAGGAGTAGAGGCCATTTTTAGTAGCGGAATCTATATTCAGGATCCTTCGCAGGATGCTACCCTGGATTACACCGGAGGAGCTAACGACCAGTGGCTTTCCAGGCACGTTCGTTTAAACCCCGACGATTTTCAGCGGTACCAGGCTTGTCAGACTTTTATCGACCAGTTGACGGGTACCAACGACCCCCGTTTAACGGTATGGTTTGATTCGGTGCGGGTGCAATGGGTAGCTGATGAATCCCTAGAGGTGGCTTCAGAAGAATTTATTCGGGCAAATGGAGAACCTTTGGGAGTGGAAACATACCCCTACGATGACTTTGTTGAGCTATATTCAGACGTGAAATTTACCCGGCGGTACAATCCGAATCTGGCAGAAGAAGATTACAATGAGGACCTTTATGTAGGACTTCCTCCTGGAATAACGGTTCCAGAATCCTATAATGGAAATCCTTCTCCAGGTCAGGGAACGCAAAACCAGCATGTTTCTCAGCTAGCGCCCATTTATAGCACCGAGGGATCCCCCGGTGATATCTTGAAGGCCAGGATCATATCCGCAGCAGAAGTGAGCTTTATCTTTGCCGAAGCTGCCTTGAAAGGCTGGAATGTGGGAGATGCCGAAACCCATTACAATAAAGCCATAGAGCAGTCGCTGGAAACCTGGAACAGGGCTGATGAGTACAATTCCTTCATCAGTCAGCCAGAAATCAGTTTTAACAATTCACTAGAGCAAATAATGGAACAAAAATGGGTGGCCAGCTGGACAGCTGCTGCTGAATCTTTTGCTGATTTCCGAAGAACAGGATATCCTGCTCTGGAGGCCGGTCCCCTTTCTCCACAGCCAGAGGTTGCCATCAGGTTTCAATATGGCAACGATGAATACAATAACAATTCATCTAACATAGAAGCCGCTTTGGATGGGCTTGAAGTGACCCCTTTTTCCGGAAACTTCGGTGAGGATAGTCCATGGTCTAAACCATGGTTGTATCAGGGCACCAATGTCCCTTTCTAATATTTTTGGTTGATACCAATACTTAATGAAAAGTTCTCCTCTACTCCGGTAGGGGGGGACTTTTTTCTTTTCCACCAACGCTGGCAGACCTGAGCCGCCTGATGGCCAGGTAACGGACACCTCAAATGGGGTATTTCCGGTGCCTATTTTCATACCCAAAATTAAATTTTCACTTACAAACATGAAAAAGCTTATTGCTTTTTATAAAATCAACCTACTCATTTTGCTTTTTAGCGGTTTTTATGGCACTCTATCGGGGCAGGAAGCCAGTCTGTCCGAAAAGGATGCTTACTGGATGCCGGGGGCCTATCCTGATCGGATCATTTTAAACCTGACTGAAAACCCAACTCACTCGATAGCCGTAAATTGGAGAACTTCAGCGGATGTTTCCAAGGGTGAAATCGAATGGGCAGAAGCAAGTGATGGAGCCAAAATGGTCGTATGACGGAGGTGCTGGCCGAGGAGACGGGGACGGTTTACGTGGTATCCATGGCCGGATTAAAGATGTATGAAGCCGAAGATTATCCCTGGATGCATCGAAAAGCATCCAACACCCAAATGTATCAGCTTATCCATGTAGAAAGCGATCGATTGGAATATGAAGCTTATACCGTGACGGGGAAGCTTTATGATGCATTCGACTTGATTAAAGATGAAACAGGTGCAAATAAGCTGATCCATAAAATTCCGGATATTCCTGAATATTAACGTTACTGGAATCTATTAAGACAGGGGATCGGAAAGCAGCTAATCCCCTGTTAATTTGCTTAATAGCTAGTTACCATTCAAAGCGTTTGTTCATCCCCGGCATTTCACCGTGAATGCTGATCGCAATCAGGCTTAGAACGGCCAGCAACAACAGGATTCCCAAAACCATATAGCTCCATTTTTTCGGATGTGCTTTTTTTATCCTGATTTGGGGCTGAAATTTTTGGATTAAGAATATAATTACTATAAAGTTAATAATGTATAGAAATTGCTCGATTCGGTAGAAACTTAAAAAGGAGCCGGTAATCAAAATGGTAAAAATGATATACACGGCAAAAGAGGTAATGAAAACACCCATAACCTCTTTATAGCTCATTCCTTGACCGACGTTTCCCTTTTTATTGGAAAAAAGGCTGATCCAGGTAATAGCAGGGATCAGGAAGGCCATGAGTGCCACCCATTGGACCATTCGAACCCAAAGTGCGGGATCGTCGATAAGCCTGCCGAGGGTGGTTTCCAGATCCTTCATGACGAATGATTGCTGCCAAACGATGAAGGGTATAAGTAAGATAAAACCTATCATGGGAAGGGTTAGGTTGCGATACGAATACCGATAATTATCCTCCTCTTTTGGCCAGGAACCGGTAAAGGCACCATAGGCCATGCCCAATCCGCCAAAAAACCCGAGCGAATATTCCATCACGTTCCACATATTGAATGACACTTCGGCGACATTTCCCAGGACTTGAAGGAAATTACCGAATGCAAAGCCAAACCCGCCTCCTAATCCGGCAAATACCGCTACCCGCATGGCACTATACTGTTTTTTGCGGGCCAGGTAGTACATCATGGCAATGCCAATACCGGCACAGACACCCCAGGCTTCCGATCTGGGTGGCGTCATGGCAATGCCCAATTGTTCAATAATGAAGTAATAGAAAATAACACCTCCTACGGTCATTTCGGTAATGACCTGGTGCCACTTCACCTTTTTTTCCGGGTGATCTGCCAACACCAAGCCAAAAAGCCCCCCACCGATCAGCCCATAAAGCCCTCCAATGATGAAAAGCATGGTCAGTCCATAATAGACGTTGACAAAGTCTACTCCTCTTCCATACCCTACCACGGCACCGTAGCTCATCATGCCTCCCAATCCCCAGCCAACGGCCCCTGCAAAAGCGGCTTTCATTGCCTTATTGTACCAGGACTTCTTTTTGGACAATAAAATAATACAGAGGCTACCAATGCCTCCTGCCCAGGCAGCTCCCTGTTCGTGGCCAAATTGTCCTCTAATGGCCCAGGCAGTACCCAAGGCCATGCCGGCCAGCAGCAGGGAAATGACCGTGTTTTTAGTTACATTTTTCATGTTGTACGCTACGGTTGAATACGAAGGAAGTTAACTATGCCCAAACATACCCATTCCCGGGTCCGGGAATAGGATAGATTCTTTTGAAGGTAATACCCTAAGCCGCTGATTTGTACTATTGAACTGATGGCTTTTTGTCTTTTAAAGTGGCCGCCTGGCAGCCCTCAGGTAGGGTAGGCGGTATGGGATTATTTACCAGCCAGGTACCGCTTTCGGTATTCAATGGGATTACAACCTTTTACCTGTTTGAATTGTCTGGCGATGTTTTTACTATCATTCAACCCCAAATCGAGTGCAATTTCAAACACGGTCTGATCTGTCTCCAATAGTTTTTGGGTGAACTTTTCAATACGCAGGTTGAAGATGTATTTGTAAATGGGGTAACCGGTAATTTGGTGAAACCGCTTTTCAAGGCTTCTTCTGGAAAGCGGAACCTGCCGGACTACCTCGTCTACCTGAAGGTTTTTTTCGATGTTTTTGTGGATGTATTTAAGTGTGGAGGCAATGTAATCGTCATTAGTGGCATAAATATCCGTGGATTGCCGGGTGATTATTTGAGTAGGTTTCACATGAATGTCGTAGTACTGCTCAGCCCCGTTTTGGATCATATGTTCCATCAACCTGGCCGTGTCGTAACCTCCTTTTTCTATATCCAGGCCAATGCTGGAAAGGGGAGGATCAGACAGATCGCAGAGCATTTCATCGTTATCTACCCCCAATACGGCTACCTCCTCAGGAATTCTGATTTTGTTTTGTTTGCAGGCCTCTGTGATGTGCAGGCCCTGATTATCATCACAGGTCATCAGGGCGATTGGCTTAGGCAGGGAGATCAGCCATTTGCTCAGGGAGTTACTTTTATAATACCAAAGGTCGGTGGAACGCGATTTTCGGTGTTCAAAGTAATTGACTTTATACCCGACCGAATTGATTTTTTTCTCGAACCCCTCGGCTCGCTCACGGGACCAAACAATATCATTGAAACCGTAAAAGGCAAAGTTTTTAAATCCTTTTTTCAGAAAATATTCAGCACCCATTTCGCCGGCCTCGTGGTAAGCGCCGGTGATATTGGGAAGCTCGCTGAAGCGTTCTTTAAAATCTTGGGCAATGACGGGTATTTTGGAGTTAATGATCAATTTAAGATCCATTTCATTGTAAAGCTGTCCGATGATTCCATGAGCACCCCAGTCTTTGGCCCAGTCCAGGATCCCTTTAATACCGATGGTTTCCCGGTAGTATAGGGGCATCCGGCAATAGGTCCAGGGGCCATGTTCCGCGGAATATTTAGAGATACCTTTTAGTAGACTTTTACTGTATTCCTCGGCAAAGTCCAGCAACAGAATAATCTTGTACATGCCTTACTTGAAGATGTCCTTGATATTTTTGGTGGCGTTACTCACAAGCGGTTTCGCCCAAATGCCAATGCTCAGGATGTAGCCCAACGTAATGAAAAGGAATAACATGGCCAACTTGAGGCCAACCAATTCGGCAAGCCCGCCAACAATCAGGGGTACTACCGCTCCTCCGGCTATTCCGGTGCAAAGTATCCCGGAAAAGGTACCGTGATGATGAGGGACAGAATTCAGTGCAAGGGAGAATATGACTGACCACATCACTGAAGCAAAAAAACCTGTCATGGGAAAAGCTATCAGTGCCCATGAAACCGGACCGAAAAGGGCAAGCAGAAGTGCTATAATAGCCCCTGAGGTAAAGAGGATCAAGACGGAACGACTATCCATAAACTTCAAAAGCAATAAGCCCAGCAAACAACCGATGGTAAGCAAACCCCAAAAATAGGAAATGACCGAAGCCCCGGTAGTGGCCGGGTCCACCCCGTGATAGGTTTGCAGAAACTTGGATATCCAATTGGCAATACCTTGTTCCGTACCTACGTAGGAGAAGATTCCCAGGAAATATAAAACCACGTATTTATTAGCTAATAATTCCTTAAAGGCCACCCCAACGTCAATTTTTTCGTCTTCCTTTAGTTCTACTTTTGGGAATTTGGCGAAGTAGACCACGATGACCATCAGAAAGGCGATACCTGCGAATACCCAGTAAAGGGACACCCATTTGAGATTTTCAGGCACCATTCCATCCAAAAAGGAAAATAAGAAGCCCAGATCGCCCGTATGGATATTGGTGACCAGGTAGCTGTAAAGCATGGGACTCAGAAAGGAGGCTGCACCAAAGGCCAATTGCCCTAATACCGAATTAAAGGCAAAATGGGCTTCTCCTCCAGCAGTCCGAAGCAAGGGGTTAATAACGACCTGCAGAATGGCCATTCCAATACCTATAATGAACAGCGAGGTAAGGGCAATTCCAAAGCTGGGAATCAGGGCAAACACAAGCGCTCCGGCAAAAGCAAGTGAAAAGGCCGCGACTAGCATTTTCTTTTCTTTATACTTTTCCACCAGGATACCCGAGGGAATGGACATAACCGCATAGGCTACAAAAAAAGAAAAAGGTAAAAACCCTGCCAACCCGATACTAAGGGTAAAACTGTCAATGATATCCGGGATGATTGGACCTAGAATATTGGTTAGAAAAGAAATGACAAAAAAGATTAACAGAATAAGGGCTACGATAAGGTTATTTTTTTTCATATCATTTGTTTTTCAGGTGATGAAGATAACCAATACTAACGGAAATCATAGGTTTAATCGGCGAAGAAATCATGACAGGATTGGGGATCGGGTGGTTGAGAGAAAGTCTTCGTGATATTCCAAGGATGATGAAGTTCAAAATTTCGCTAGAGGACTCCCTTTGCATGCTCCAAAGACAGGTCTACCAAAGCTGCTGCTCCTAAAAGGGCAATATCTTCGTTTTTAGTCTGGTGGATTTTCAATTTTTTGATGGACTCCGGATAGATAAAATCGTTGAAGCTTTCCTTCATGGTAGCTTCAAAATAGGGGTAGGCATTGGCCACAGAACCTCCAATAACGATGGCTTGCGGGTCATAGGTGTACATGACCGCCTGTACCGCTGCCCCAAAATGATGCCCAAAATCATTCCATTGGGATAAGGCCTCGGGGTCTCCTTTTTCAGCCTGATTGTAGGCATCTAGTGCCGTGGTATGGTAAAAGGCACTGAAAAAATTTCCACTGGCGTAATATTCAATGTTCTGATCCTTATAAGGGAGCAGACCAATTTCTCCTGCACCACAATTGGTGCCGGCATACAATTTATTTCCAATAATGATTCCAGACCCCAGACCGGTGCCAATAGACATACCCACCAGGCAGGAATATTCTTTACCCATTCCGAATTTATGTTCTCCAATCGTAAAACAATTCACATCGTTATTTACAAATACCGGTAGGTTAAACTCCTCTTCCAAAATGGCTTTTAGGCTAACTTTCTTCCAGGAAGGTATATTTGTGACATTATAAACGATCCCTTTTTCTACATCCACTACCGAGGGAACGCCTATTCCGATTCCTTCCACCTTATGACGGGTAAGAGGTTCGATAAACTGTTTCACCTGATTTAAGGTCGAATGAAGGTCATCTTTTTCTTTCAACAAGGCCTTGGTTTTATGGATGATCTTACCTTCCTTCTCAATGCCGACTTGGATTTTGGTTCCTCCTAAATCTATTCCTATGTTCATTGCGCTAATACAGGTGAGTTTTAAAAAAAAAATGAAACAACAAATATATCTTAATTTACATATTATACAAACCAATCCGTACCACATACTCCCCCCGTTACCGGATATTATTTATTTGGTTTTCAGGTAGTAAGGAGGTTGATAAGGTCGCTTGATCTAACTACTATACTTGAAAGTAGGGGTATGTACTATTTAGAGAAAGATCTTTTTTGATAGTACAAATCCTGGAAATCGGGTATTATTACTGTTAAAATCAAGGTATTTTACCAGGTTTAGCGGTACTATTAAATTGGTATTTCAGCTAAAAAGCAGGAATTTTGGATTAGGTGATTTTGACACAGGCGTAGATTTTAACGATTAATCATAAAAAATAAAAAACCATGAAAAGAAGGGATTTCTTTAATAGAAGTATTTTGGCCTCGTTGGGATTAGGAGCGTTGGGCACGGGAGTAGGTTATGGAAACACCCGGCCCGGGTCCTTCAAAAGCGCTGCAAAAAACATCATTTTTCTGGTTAGTGATGGCATGAGCACCGGAACCCTGAACATGGCCGATTTACTACTCAGGGAGAAGGAAGGCAGGAAAAGCAGGTGGGTGAGTTATTATCAGGGAGGCTTTGCCAAGCGGGCACTCATGGATACCGCATCCTCGAACTCCCTGGTTACGGATTCAGCCGCTGCCGGTAGCTCCTGGGGTTGTGGCATGCGGGTGCCGAACGGATCCCTAAACGTGGGTCCAAATGGAGAGCTGCCCGTTCCTATCCTGCAGAAGTTCAAAAATGCCGGGAAATCGGTGGGTTGTGTGACCACGGTTCCCATTACCCACGCTACTCCGGCTTCGTTTTGCGTAAATGAAGAGAGTAGAAGTGCCATGTTTGATATAGCGGTAAAATACCTGGAGATGGAATTTGATGTGATGATGGGCGGAGGCAAGGCACTTTTTGACAGCAAGTCAAGAGAGGATAAACGAGATTTACTTGGAGATTTTAGAAACGCGGGATTTTCAGTGGCGCTGGATCGAGCTGAAATGATGGCCTTAAACGGGGAAAATCCTGTTTTAGGAGTATTTAGTGAAGGAGGGATGCCTTATTCCGTCGACAGAGAAAATGACCCGGAAATAAAAAATAAGGTTCCTTCCCTGGCAGAAATGTCTAAGAAGGCCATTGCCCTGCTCGCCCAGAATCCATCTGGGTTTGCCATGCAAATAGAAGGCGGTAAAGTAGATTGGGCAGCACATGCCAACGACGCACCCGGATTACTCTACGATCAATTGGATTTTGATGCGGCAGTAGGCATTGCACTGGATTTTGCAGCTAAGGATGGGGAAACATTGGTCATCATGACTACAGACCATGGGAATGCCAATCCCGGTTTATTCAATGGGAGTAAATTTGGTAAACTCTATACCACCTCGCACTCCAACGAATGGGTCTTGAGCCAGTTATCGGCTGCCAATACGCCTGGGCAAGTGACGGATTTTATTGAAACCTATCAGGGTTTAAAGCTGAAGAAGGAGGAGGCAGAAGTCCTGTTGAAAAGCTATGAGGAACTCAATGATGATGGGATTTACGGTTCTACTAAGGTACCCAATCATCTTTTTGCTCAAATTCAAACTAACCATACCGGCATCGGTTGGGCAGGAACGGGGCATTCCTCTGATCATGTGGAACTGGCCATGTACGGGCCGGGAAGTGAAAATCTACCAGCTTATATAGAAAACTACAAGCTTCACAACTTTATGCTCAATGCTGCTCAGCTACCGGCCATGGCCTATTTGGGATAAATAATGTACGTTACAAAAACGTCATTGATGGACGGTTTGTGGCCAGGAAATACCCCCCCTTTGAAACCAGCATAGATGCTAATGTTTAAAAATCGATTTTCCAGTATCAATAGAAACGACTAGAATCCAGCACAGATCCACATTTGCCATCTTGTCTATCCACAAATAAATAATTCTAAGAAAATGATGAAAAATAGTAGTTTGATAATTGGCACCTTTGTAGCCCTATTTACTGCTTTTTCCTGTGGGGGTTCCGTCTCGGATACCTCACAAGAAGCTGAACCCGAGATGCAAGCCGATCAAGAAATAACCGTGAATACCGTTCAATACGAACATGTGTTTGGTGATGACAGACCATTTGCGCAGAGCCATGCCTCTACCATGATCCCTTTGGATGGAGAAGAATATTTGGTAGCTTGGTTTGCGGGTTCTCATGAAAAAAATGACGATGTGGGCATCTGGACGGCCAAGGGGAAACCGGGAAACTGGTCGGAACCCGAGTTGCTGGTAAAAGTTCGTAATGACCCCCACTGGAACCCCGTACTCTTTCAGGCTCCGGACGGGAAGGTATATTTGTTTTTTAAAGTTGGAAAAGAGATTGATTACTGGGAAACCTGGGTGCAGGTTTCGGAAGATGGTGGAGACAGTTGGTCAGAAGCCAGAGAATTAGTTCCTGGGGATAAAGGGGGACGGGGCCCGGTAAGAAACCACATGCTGGTACTTTCAGATGGAACCTGGCTGGCCCCAGCTTCTGATGAGAAGAACAAAGTTTGGACAGTATTTGTGGACCGGTCAGCGGACGAGGGAAAGACCTGGGAGGCGACGGATAAATTGGAAATGGATCGGAACGAGATAAATGGCGAAGGCGTGATTCAACCAGCTTTATGGGAATCGAAACCGGGACATGTACACATGCTGATGCGGAGTAGTTCTGGAAATATCTGCCGGGCGGATTCAGAAGATTACGGCAAGACCTGGTCGCCTGTAGAAGAAATCTCACTGCCAAACAATAATAGTGGTATTGATGTCGCTCATTTGGGCGGCGAGAAAATCGCAGTTATCTATAATCCGGTTTCAGAGAACTGGGGAGCGCGATATCCGATATCCGTATCGGTATCTCTGGACAACGGGTATACATGGGGCCCGAAATTTGATATTGAAAAGGGAGAAGGGGATGAGGATGAGTTGTCCTACCCGGCGATGTTTTACGAAGAGGGTCATTTAGTTGCTTGTTATACCTGGAACCGGCAGCGAGTGGCTTTTTGGAAAGGGAAATTGGAAGGAATTTAACGGAATGGATATGAAGGTATTTTGGATTATAGGCTGCCTGGTAGTGCTAGCGGCCCAAATGGTAAAAGGACAGGAAGAAGCCACTTATGCTGAAAAGCTGGGGTTTCCTGCCGGAAAAAAAGTGGTAATTTTCCATGTGGACGATGCAGGCATGTCCTATGAGTCCAATGAAGGGACGATCAAGTCCATCGAGTCGGGGGTGGCTACCTCCTGTAGTATTATGATGCCTTGTCCCTGGGCAGCAAGTTTTGTGAAGCATGCGCTCCAGGAGCCCATGGACGCCGGTATTCACCTGACCTTGACCTCCGAGTGGAAGGATTATCGCTGGCACCCCCTCTCGGGAAAAGAGGCTGTTCCCGGCCTGGTGGATGAAGAAGGGGCGCTTTGGCCCTCTGTGGAAGAGGTAATACGGAATGCAAGTCCCGACGAAGTGGAACGGGAAATCCGAGCCCAGATAGACCGGGCACTGGATATGGGACTAAAACCAACTCATTTGGACAGCCACATGGGAACACTTTTCTACCACCAACCTTTTTTGGAGCGGTACATTAAAGTTGGGGTTGATTACGGAATTCCCGTCATGTTTCCGGGTGGAAACAACAAACTTCTAATGCGTTCCATGAACAATAACCTGATCAAACAGCTGAAAAAAGAGGGGAGCTATAAAGAAGGAATGGAATTGCCGAAAAACCCATTAGCGGATCAAGCTCCGGAAGTGGGTAAGCAAATCTGGAATTCTGGTTTACCGGTATTGGATGATTTGCATACGGTAAGTGGTAACTGGAAGCCTGATGGTGAGCCTGGTGATGAGGCTTGGGGAGATTACAAGGTAGCCCAATTTAAATCGGTATTAACCCAAATGGAACCAGGGTTGATGATGATCATTGTCCACAGCAACGGAGACCGTAAAGTTTTTGACCGGATTAGCTCCTCCGGCGGGTCCCGGTATGCAGACATGTTGGCCATGACGGATCCGGATTTACAACAATTTATTGAAGAAGAAGGAATTATCCTTACTACCTGGCAAGAAGTAATGCAACGAAGAAAACGAGCAGAATGAAAATACTCTTAACGGGTCTGGTAGCGATGCTTTTGGGTATTTCTGGTTATGGCCAATACATTCCAAAAGAAAAAGTTGTCGAACAGGAACAGTTGATTTTTCCTCTACAAGGACAACATGTGCATGGAAGCAGCATTGTGGCGCTTCCGAATGGTGACCTGCTTACCGCCTGGTTTGAAGGCTCCGGGGAGCGAACAGCAGATGATGTGCGGATTATGGGTGCCCGCTTAAGAAAGCGGGATTCGGAATGGGGAGCTCCTTTTTTGATGGCAGATACTCCCGGTTTGCCCGATTGCAACCCGGTATTGTTTCTAAATCAGGAGGGAAAGCTATTTTTAGTGTGGATAGCCGTACAAGCCAATCGTTGGGAGCAGAGCATCCTAAGGCTACGAACCAGTACGGCATTTGATAATGCCGGTGCCCCGATGTGGGATTGGCAGGACAATATACTTCTCAAGCCAGGCGAAGAATTTCATCAGGAAGTAGTTCAAAAATTTAAAGAGTTGCCTCCCAATACTTCTGGCTGGGCGGAATATGCGCCTTTGTACGATGAGATGATTATTGAGGCGAGCAAGGATAGCAAAAAAACCAGTATCGGATGGATGACCCGAATCAAGCCCCTGGTTCTGCAGTCGGGCAGGTTGTTGTTACCGCTTTATTCAGACGGGTTTAACTTTTCATTGGTAGCCCTATCGGATGACGATGGAAAGACCTGGGTTGCCAGTAATCCCATTGTAGGAAGGGGTCCTATTCAGCCCGCTTTAGCGCAGCGGGAAAACGGTGAAATTATGGCTATCATGCGGGATAGTGGGGATGCTCCCAATAGGTTGCACCGCAGTTATTCTACTGACGAAGGGCTGACCTGGACCGCCAGTGAAAAGTCCACCATTCCCAATACCGCCAGTGTGGAATTATTGGCATTGGATAACGGCCTTTGGCTCTTTTTAGGAAATGATGTGGATGATGGCAGGTACAAACTGTCTATGTACGTTTCTGATGATGAAGGGAGAACCTGGCGGGGTAAAATGTACCTGGAAGATGAGAAAAAAGACTTCGGTGGCTTTTCTTACCCTTCTTTGATTCAAGATACGGATGGTATGGTGCATGTAACGTATTCTTACCATTTGGCAGATGGAGGGAAATCCATAAAATATGTAAAAATTGATCCAAATAATTTTTTTTAAGGTAGTACTTCCTGTGCGTTTGCTTGTATTACAGATGAGCAGATCGATTACCTGAAAAGGTTGAAATTGGTTTGACTTTAGTAGTTAGGTTAGGTAAGTTTTGTCCGCTCCTGCCCATTGGGTAGGGCGGACAAATTTATTTTTAAACGGATTAACCCAAAAACACCTTTTCTGATTACTAACGGTTGTTGGGAATTAGAACAATTGGAAGAGCCGCTCGATTGCACAGGCTGATGTTGATATTCCCCTAAAACGCGCTATAGATCCGACAAAAAATCAATCAAATAAATGATACATTACCAATGAGATATTTCCCATTAAGATACTTCGTACTATTAGTACTGACATTAACCAGCACGTTAGGAATAAAGGCCCAGAATTTACCAGCTTCCAGTAAGAAAGTTCATCTGGATAAGCCTTTTGTGCAAGAATACAGTGTCAAATATGCTGCAAGCGAGGACATGGTTTTAAAGAAAGCATTTGCGGATAGAAATGGAACCATTCAAGTGTTGGAGGCATCAGGATTAGTGAGAACCCATGCCGGTGCTTTCCTATATCCGGGCACACTGATTTCCGACAGGAGTTACCTCCCCATGGAAGATAAAATTATCCGCGATATGCTCAGCCTGGAAGGACAATTCGTTTATTTGGATGATGAAGCTGTTTTTAGCAATGCCTGGGCAGGAAGTGTTTATTTGCCTCACGAGCTCCCCGGGGCAACTCTTTTTGAGTCCGGTAAAGGGTTTACTTTCCTGGTTTCCGATGGTAGCGACCTTCATTTAGTAAGCCCTAAGGGAGTAATCTGGAAGGCCAAGGCCACTAGTTCTCCTGTGTTGGATATTACATTTGACTCAGAAAGAAACGTTTTTTACGTTTTGAGCACAAATTCGGTAAGTGTATTCTCACCATCGGAACAGAAACGATCAACCCTTACCACCGGAGAGGGCTTTACCTGCTTTGCATTTCGTCAGGGAAAGGACCGGCTGGCTATCGGCACAGACAATGGGTTTTTTGAATGGGACCTGGGGAAAGACCAAATGTGGGGTACCAAAAATGAAGCCTTACCTTCTCCCAAATTGACCAGCATTTCGGAAATTAACGGGTTGCTTTGGTTTGGTTCTGATAGGGGAGCCTTCATGCAGAAAGAAGATGGAGGGTTCAACTATTATTACGGCGAACGGTGGGTTCCGGGTGAGGAGGTCATCCACGTCAGTCAAAAAGGTGAAAACGAAGTTTTGTTGTTAACCGAACAGGGCCTGGGCAAATTGGTATTTACCTATCAGACGCTCGCAGAAAAGGCTGCATACTTCGATCATCAGGTAAGAGACCGGCATATTCGTCATGGTTTCAATGCCACACTGGTAGGGATGGAAAAGGGCAATGTAGATACAGGCAGATTAGGCGACTCGGATAACGACGGTCTGTGGACCTCCATGTATTTGGGTGGTGAAGCGTTCCGGTATGCGGTGACAGGAGATGCCGAAGCCTTGCAAAATGTGCGCGAGTCTCTGGATGCCATGGAGCGGCTCTATACGATTAATCCGGTACCGGGTTTTCCTTCCCGATCTTTCGAGAGAAGCGGCTACATCGAGCAGCTGTCAGACCCTGAGCGCTGGCAACATGCTTCCGATCCGGAATGGGACTGGAAAGCCACGACCAGCAGTGATGAAGCCATCGGACACGTATTTGTATTTGGGGTAATTGCGGAGTTGGTAGATAATGAAGCCGTTCGGGCCAAGGCGATTCGTCTACTGGACGAATTAATGCAGCATATCGTTGAAAACGATTGGTACCTGATTGATTATGATGGAGAACCCACTACCTGGGGAAGGTGGAATCCGGAATATGTCAATGGTTTTCCAACGATGGTAGGAGATCGAAAATTGAATTCATCCAATATAGTGGCCATGTTGCAGACAGCCTACCACTTTACCGGAAGGGATATTTACAAAGAAAGAGCCTATGACCTTATGGAAAACCACGGGTATCTGGAAAATCTGATGCGCCCCATGGAGGAAATAGGCCGAGCGAAAGAAGGCAGCGATGAGTGGGCAGCCATGCTTTCCGAATCCTGGAACCACTCAGACGATGAAATGTATTTCCTGGGATATTGGGGCTTGTACCGGTATGCGTTTACAGATGAGTTAAAGGACATGTACCAAAAAGCCATTGTGGACCATTGGGAAGCCGAGCGGCCGGAAAGAGATGGCCTTTGGAATATCTTCACGGCACTGGTTTCGCCGGAAAACTTCGATCTGGAAGAGGCCATTTGGTACCTGCAGGAATATCCCCTGGACCTGATCAATTGGACCATAAAAAATAGCCATAGAAACGATATCGTCCTTCTGGAGGAAAACTTCCGCAGGCAAACGACCCAGGAGGTGCTGCCTCCGGACGAATTGCAGATTCGCAAGCATAATGCCAACCGTTTTGGATTAGATGGTGGAAGAGACGGAAGGCAGGAAAACAGTGCGGGAGATATCTGGCTGCTTCCTTACTGGATGGGAAGATACCTGGATGTAATTAGCGAACCCTTATTACCTTAATCACGCATGAGTTTTCTTACCAAAATCCAGTCAGGAGAAACCGTTGTAAACAATACAGCTTGGCCGTTGGTATTCATTTCTCTTCGACTGCTCAACGGCAGCAGTTTTGGATGAAAGAAGGGGTAAATCTGGTAGTTCACAGCTCTGATTTAGCCCTTTTCAAGCAGCGCCTGGAAACGGATTTTGCCCTCTTGAAACCAGAATCGGGACCCAAGAGGAAGAAAAACAGCGGGGATCGTCCAATTATTTAGTTTAATGTTTTATCAATTATTTGCGAAATTTAAGCAGCATGACAAAAATAACGGAGCAGCCTTCCCTGTACCGACATCTGGAAAAGATGTCCGTCACGGAACTAACGGCCAACATTAATAAAGAAGATAAGAAAGTCGCATTGGCCATAGAGGCGGCACTTCCTCAGATCAATCAACTGATTGAAGGAATTGTGGAAAAGCTGGAGCAGGGGGGAAGGCTATTTTACCTGGGTGCCGGAAGTGGTGGAAGATTATCGGTGTTGGATGCCATCGAATTGCCGACTACCTACGGGATTCCCAAAGGAGTGGTAAATGTAATACTCGCCGGAGGAGTGGCTCACTTGGTAGAAGCCCGGGAGGAAGAAGAGGATAACCGTGAAGCTGGCTGGAAAGCTCTTGAAAGCCATGATGTTTCCGAGAAGGACCTGGTGCTGGGTATTTCAGCCAGTGGCACCACGCCGTTCGTATTGGCAGCCCTACAAGCCTGTCAATCCAAGGGGATCACCACCGGCTGCCTGGTCAGCAATCCGGAATCACCAATCGCCGGAGCGGCCGACTTTCCGGTAGAAGTCATCACCGGGCCGGAATTTGTGTCCGGCAGTACGCGAATGAAGTGCGGTACCATGCAAAAAATGGTGTTTGACATGATCTCTACCACCTGCATGATACGGCTCGGAAGAGTAGAGGATAACAAAATGGTCAATGTTCAGCTCATCAATGATAAAATAACCGACCGGGCAGTGAAAATGCTTATGGAGCGAGCGGGATTGGAAGATTACGAAGAGGCTAAAGCCTTATTGATGGAGAAAGGATCGGTGAAAAAAGCCTTGGATACATTAAATACATAAAAAAAGGGAGCCATAATCAAATAAGGCTCCCTCTGTAATTTTTATAGGGAAGGATCAGGAGATCACTTTTTCCGCTAAAACAATTATTTTATTGTCATTTACTTCCACCACTCCTCCGTCCACAATCAGGGATTTTTTGCCTTCATTGCTGGTATAGGACACGGCTCCCTTTTCCAAGGCAGAAACGATGGCGGCGTGGTTTTTCAATATTTGAAAAGAACCATTCGCTCCTGGAAAGGTAGCTTCCGAAACTTCTCCTTCAAATATTTTTTTATCCGGGGTAATGATTTCTAAATGCATGCTTAAAGATAAGGTGAAGTAAAACAAGAAGTTTTACGTTTCAGAACGGCAATGAATTATTTAACTTCCGCCAACATTTTTTCGCCTTTGGCGATGGCATCTTCAATGCTTCCTACCAGGTTAAAAGCTGCTTCCGGTAAATGATCCAGTTCTCCATCCATGATCATGTTAAATCCTTTGATGGTATCCTTGATATCTACCAATACACCTTTTAGGCCGGTAAACTGTTCGGCTACGTGGAAAGGCTGAGAAAGGAAACGTTGCACCCTTCTTGCACGGTGCACGACCAACTTGTCCTCTTCTGAAAGTTCTTCCATACCCAAGATGGCAATGATATCCTGGAGTTCTTTATAGCGCTGAAGTATCTCTTTAACGCGGGTAGCACAGTCGTAATGCTCATCTCCCAGAACACCAGGTTCCAAAATTCGGGAAGTGGAATCCAGAGGATCAACCGCAGGATAAATTCCTAATTCTGCGATTTTTCTGGAAAGTACCGTGGTTGCATCCAGGTGAGCGAAGGTCGTAGCTGGCGCGGGGTCAGTCAAGTCATCCGCAGGTACATAAACCGCCTGTACAGAAGTAATGGAACCGTTCTTAGTAGAGGTAATTCGTTCCTGCATGGCTCCCATTTCGGTCGCCAAGGTGGGCTGGTAACCTACAGCGGAAGGCATCCTTCCCAAAAGGGCCGAAACTTCGGATCCAGCCTGGGTAAAACGGAATATATTATCGATAAAGAATAGGATGTCTTTTCCGGCACCTTCACCTTCACCATCCCGGTAATATTCTGCAAGGGTCAGTCCTGTTAAGGCTACTCTCGCCCGAGCACCTGGAGGTTCGTTCATCTGACCAAACACAAAGGTAGCTTTTGATTCCTTAAGTTTTTCGAGGTCCACTTTCGCCAGGTCCCAACCTCCTTCTTCTTCCAGGGATTTAACAAAATCATCTCCATAGGTCACAATCCCGGATTCAATCATTTCACGCAGCAGATCGTTTCCTTCACGGGTACGCTCACCGACTCCTGCAAATACGGAAAGGCCTGAATAGGCTTTGGCGATATTGTTGATCAACTCCTGGATCAATACTGTTTTTCCAACACCAGCTCCTCCAAAAAGCCCGATTTTCCCTCCTTTGGCATAGGGCTCGATCAGGTCGATTACCTTTATTCCTGTATAAAGAACCTCTGCAGAGGTGGTCAAATCTTCAAATTTCGGTGCTGACCGATGTATGGGTAGACGTTTGGTGTGTTCGGGTTGAGTTAATCCGTCAATGGCTTCTCCCACCACATTAAATAACCTTCCTTTGATGCTGTCTCCGATGGGTACAGAGATGGGAGCACCAAGGTCTCTTACCTCCATTCCCCTCACCATACCTTCCGAAGAATCCATGGCGATGGTTCGTACCCGATCTTCCCCAAGGTGCTGTTGTACCTCGAGAATTACCGTTTGGCCGTTTTCTTTTGTGATTTCAAGTGCATCAAGGATATTTGGCAGTTTACTTCCCTCAAAGGAAACATCCACAACAGGACCAATTACCTGAGTTATCTTACCAGTATTCGCCATTGTTATATTTTAAGATGAATAGGAACAATACTTTTTTTAATTCGAGTGCAAAATTAGTTAATATTGCTGAATACCAAAGGATGTTTTAAAAATTAATCCACTTTGCCCTTCATTTTTATGGTACTAGATTTTTAATACAAAAAAATCCTGTCATTTTGGGCGTACCCGTTTTTTGAGCGGCTAATTAAAACATTCTTCTGGCTCGAACCCAGCGCCTGGACCAATACCGGGACTGAATATTGTCTTCCGTAACGCCAAGTGAGGTGGAGGCATGAATAAAATACGTGGTTCCCCGTCTTTTTTCAGTAATAATACCCGCATGGGTTACTTTTCGTCGCATTCTGCCAGTAGCAAAAAAGACCACATCTCCTTTTCGTAGCTTTCGTTTGGATACGCGTTTTCCTACTCTGCTTTGATCCTCGGATATCCTGGGCAAATTGAGCCCAACGCTGCGGAACGACAGGTACACCAGGGCAGAACAATCCATCCCGGTTCGGCTGATTCCTCCATAACGATAGGGAGTGCCCTGGAATGATTTTGCTGTTGCTACCACTTGGTCAATGTGCTGCTGACGGATTTTTCGGGAGGAAGAACAAGCACTGGAAAGAAGTAAAAACAGCCCCAGTACAAAAAAACTCCACCCGGCACTATTCATTCGCTGTTGCATAAAAGAATCAAAATTTGCTCAATGATATAAAATCTGTCCCGAACAAGCAAAAACCAGGCATCATTTGATGGTAAACGAGGGCGAAATTAGTTTGGATACCCATGTGATTTCTGCAATAATTGGTTACTTTTAATCTTTCAAAGCGATCACAACAACCTAAATACACAGGGTATTTACTGCCTAAAAACAGGAGCCCTATAATGCGTACCATGAGTAAAGAAGATTTCAGAAGGCTTCCCCTTCCAAAGAAAATACAAAAGCTATATACCGAGGGCACCTTTGTCGTGGCTATCCGCTACTATGCCTATAAGGTAAACCTGTATTTGCTAGGGAGAGAGTATGTGGAGGTTTTTTACAACCACAAATACGATCGCATAGATAAGGTTGAATTTTTGAACCAAAGCCATACACGGATGAAATTTTACCTGGATCAAATCCGGCTTCAGGAGATTTGACCCTACCGGTAAACGGCTTTAGCGGGCAGTAAGGCGGTGATGAATTTCAAGTACCTTCGGGATCAGCATTTCTTTTTCGTCGTTGGAGAGTAGGAAGGTTGCCAGTTTGTTTTTTTTATCGTCCTCCCATTGTTTTTCCATTATGGCTTTGATTTGCTCAGTACTTCTGTGGGGGTCTCGCTTACGGATCCTGGAAATGCGCAATTCCCTGGGGGCACTTACATGGATCGTGTAGTCCAACTCCCGGTAAGAACCGGTTTCAAACAGTAATGCTGCTTCCTTTAAAACATAGGGAGAATGCTGGAAATCGACCCAGGTTTTAAAATCCCGATTCACGGCAGGATGGACGATGCGGTTGATTTTTTGGGTTTCGTTGGCGTTTGAAAAAACCTTTTCCGCCAGGTAAGCTCTGTTTGGCTTGCCATCCGGCAGGTAGGCATCCTTGCCAAATTCGGCCATGATTTTCTCTTTTAAATCACTTTCGTGTTCCATGAGCCACTTTGCGCGGTCGTCTGCATTGTAGACAGGTACCTTGAGCAAGGCAAAAAGCTTTGAAATTAGTGATTTTCCAGCACCTATTCCCCCGGTGATGCCGAGTAACATGGGCTGTTTCCTACTCATAAATTAACTTGAAGTTTTCGGGTTCGAAGGTGACTTCTTTAATGTATGCCGGAGATTTGTTCAAGGAAGCTGCTATAGTGCTGTCCTCACGGTTGCGGTTGTTGTAGTTTAAAATGGCGGTAAGTTCCAGATTTTGCAACGTTTCCATTTTATCTTCCTGAACTAAAAATTGAGCTTGAATTTCGGTAATAGTGCTATCAATGGTCACATTACCTGGAAAGTAAAGCTTCTGTATATCCAGATTGACCGTATTTTCTATGAAGGCTATGACCTCAAAAGTAACCTGAGATGTTTCTTCATCAAGGCTAAGGTATTCTTGTTTTTCTTTATCCAATTTTAAAGGAAGGAGTTTGGAATAATCCTCCCGGATATTATCGTCAGGTATATCCAGATACAGCTTGCCGTCCAGTTGTTCGATCACTGAGATAGGGCCTGTAACAGTGACCATTTCTGGGTCCAGTGTGATACCAGCCGCATAGTCATGATTTTCCGCTAGCGTAGTGGAGGTTGTATCCGGTACGATTTGAATTTTTTTAGATACAATCCGGTCGATTGAAAAGAAGAGGGTGTCCTGCACGATGTCCACCAGGTTGGAGGATGCCAGGTGCTCGGCCATTTGTCGCTCTATATCGGAGGTTAGGAGAAAAGGTTTTTGAGAAGGATCTTCTACGAATACCTCCAGGGGCGTGACACTGATCTTAAAATGTCTTTTAAGTAAATCCCAGCCGTTTCCATTGATTTGAATGCGCACCTCTCCCGGCACGTTACCGACAGCCATGAATTCCTCCTGGTCGTAGTTTAGCTGCAATGGCTGGTTTACTGAGGTCGTGTAGTTGTCCTTGTTCAGGGCATTCAAAAGCCAAAAGGTGGTAGCCGTGAACACACAGAGGACTACCACTTTCAGATTTGATGTTTTTTCAGGTTTAAGTTTCCTAAAATAGTTACCAAGTGTACTCAATTGTAGAGTGAATTATTTGGCATTATTTAATTTTTTGGTGTAATCGAGCGAAAGGGCGGATTTTTCCACCTTTAGTTTCATTCCCTTGTCTAATTCCACGAATACCAAATCCCCTTCTACTGAAAAGACCTTGCCATGAATCCCACCCACGGTGACCACAAGATCTCCTTTTTTAATTTCGGAGATAAATTTGGTGGTTTCTTTTTGTTTTTTCTGTTGGGGACGGATCATGAAAAAATACATGATCAGAATGATACTTCCGAAGAGAAATACCTGGCCCATGATGCCGCTTCCGGCACCACCGTCTACTTGAAGCAATAGCGAGTGATACATTTTTAACGTTTAACAGGACCTGCTGAAGGCCCGGGTGATGCAGATGCAGATTTTCTATTGACGCTACCCTTTAAACGCAACCGGGTTACGTTAGGAGAGGTATTCGCCTGAATGGTTACGGTGGGGCTTTGAACGCCTGACTTTCCGGTAGAATTGAAAACGACCTTTACAAAACCCTCTTCTCCGGGTTTGATTGGTGTTTTGGTCCATTCCGGGCTGGTGCAACCGCAGGAAGCCTGGATGTTTGAAATGACTAATGGTGCTTGTCCGGAATTTTCAAATGTAAACAGGTGCTCTATTACTTCCCCTTCCTGAATGGTTCCGAAATCAAATACTTCCTCCTCAAATGCAAAAGCTCCGATGGAAGATGGGTCGGCCGCCTGTACATTTTGTGCATTATTAGGCGTGACCACCTGATTTTGCTCCAATTGAGAAATTTTTTGCTCCAGTGCTTCGATCCGGTCATCCTTATCTTCACCTCCCTGACTGCACGCGCCGGTCAGCACCAGGGAAACTCCCAGCATCCAAACCGTGATTTTTGAATAGTTCATAAAATTAACTAATTTAATTATTGTTGTTTTCCTTGTTAATCTGATCAATAAGCTTGTTCACATCACTGAGTAGGTTCTCTGCTTTGGATTTGGCTTCTGTGATCACTTTATCTCCTTCTGATTTGGCCAGATTGTCAGGTAAATTTTTGCCTTCCATCAAATCCTCGATCAGATCCTCCAATTCATTGCTGTACTTTCCCAGACGATAGGAGAGCTTATCTCGGGTGTTATTGCCAGAATCAGGTGCAAATAGCACTCCTAGAACTGCTCCCAGCCCTGCTCCTAAAGCAAAAACGAATAGTGAATTACTTTTCTTACTCATTATTTGTGTTATTTATTATCAATAAGTCCTCTACCACTTTTACGGATTTTTCCACTTTCGGTTAATTCTTTTGATAAAGTATCCAACAAACCGTTAACAAATTGCTTGCTTTTGGGCGTGCTGTAGGTTTTGGAAATATCGATGTATTCATTTATCGAAACTTTCGTCGGAATACTTGGAAAATTAACCATTTCCGTCAATGCCATTATCAGGATAACCCGGTCCGTTAAGGCGATCCTTTCTACATCCCAATTTTTAGTTTTTTTGGCTATCATACCACTAAACTCGTCTTCCGAAGCTATGGTCAAGTTAAATATATTTTGGAAGAATTCCTTGTCCTCCTCCCAGTTTAAAGCCAGCTCCGGAAGAATCTCATCCGTACGCTCTTCTGCTCCGGATAAGTTCTTTATCACTTTTGATGCCAGACTTCTGACAATGGATTTATTCTCCGCCCAATTGATGTCCTTCTCCTGAAAAAAACTAATGACAGCCTCACTTTTGAACAGTACTTTTTTCAACAGGGATTGGAGGATTTCTTTGTCTTGTTCAAAACTGGGATTATCAATGGTAATGTACATTTGATAGTCCTCATTTGGCTTAACCAATTCCCTAAACCATTCTTTAATTTCCAGTTCCAGCTCCCTACTATCCACCTGAAATCGACTACATTCACGACGGAAGGAATGGTTGGAGTCGATTAGTTGCAAGGCCTTATTGGCACCCAAATTATAAAATGATGCTGGCTGTAATGCCGGCTGGGCATCGTATTTTCTTTTTTTAGTCTTCTCATTGGTTACATGCGCTCCAAACTCCAACAAAATATGGATGGCATAGATATACAATCCGGGGATGTTTTCCACTGCTGTCAGCATGTTACTTTTCAAAAATTCCTTGTCTTTTTGATTGTATTTATGGTAAAGATCCACCGCTTTGATTGCGGTATGCCTTATTTTTTCATCCGATTCCCCTGATCCCAATGGCGTGTCTTTTTGCAGATGAGATAGAAAAAGCTGCACACACCGTTCCGCATCTCTTTTGAGTTGCCCCTTGTCCTGAACCTCCATGGTGTTGAGATCCGGAAGGAACGCCTCCCTGATGTAATCTTGTGCCAGATTAGCATTGCTAAACTTGCACTGTTGGTAGGCATATAAGGTTTGAAATGCTTTTACTCTAAGGATCCTTCTGTTTAACATTTATTAAAATTAAAGAACGTGATGGGTGAAACCCGGAAATTTACCGAAAATACAGGTTTACCTGCTTAGGCGAAAATTTCTGCAAATTAGTAAATGTCCCTGCAAAGGGCAAATATATCGATTTTTTCAATGATAGAAATAGTTTTTCTGCTTACAGGGACCTATTTTGGTTTATCTGCGTCTAAAGGACAGATAGAACCCCTTTTCTTATGTTTTGATCCCTCCCATTGAACTTTGCCGTTTGGATTGTGTTATATTTGGGTCCGCGCTGGCAGTGCCGATTGGAAACAAACCTTTCTTAGGGGTTGACCGCTTTGCCTTTGCAATTTAAGATGTATTATAAAAGAAAATACGAAATCTAACGCTTTTTATTTTGTGAAACCTCTTTGGAGATTAAATAAATATTTATACAAATACAAGCTGTACCTTTTTCTAGGAATAGTTTTTACGCTTATTTCCAATATTTTTGTAATTATTCCCGCCCAACTGGTTCGAATCGCCATCGATTATGTGGTGGAAAGTTTTTCTTATTATCAGGTGTATGAAGAGGGATCGGTTGTCACGGAATTGGCCCGAACGGTTTTTTTAAAGTACATACTCATTTTCGGACTGTTGATCCTGGCAATGGCGCTGTTGCGTGGTTTGTTTCTATTTTTAATCCGGCAGACGATTATTGCCATGTCCCGGCTGATCGAATACGATCTGAAAAACGAAATCTACCAGCACTATCAGCAATTGCCGCTGGCTTTTTTTCGGCAAAACAGTACCGGGGATCTGATGGCCCGAATTACCGAAGATGTCTCCAAAGTCAGGATGTATCTGGGGCCTGCCCTGATGTACGGAATTAACTTGTTGATTTTATTTCCACTGGTTATCGGCTACATGTTAACCGTCAACGTCCCCCTGACGCTGTACTCGCTGATTCCCCTTCCCATTCTGTCGGTTAGTATTTATTTGGTCAATAACATGATCAATGAACGATCGGAAAAAATTCAGCGGAGCCTTTCGGGCCTGAGTACTTTTGTGCAGGAAGCTTTCTCCGGCATTCGGGTGATCAAATCCTTTGTCCGGGAAACAGACAGTGCCCGGCAATTTGATAAGGCCAGCGAGCATTACAAAGAAAAATCGATCTCCCTCACCCGGGTGCAATCCTTGTTCTTTCCGCTGATTTTAGCACTGATCGGCATGAGTACCATTATTACCGTCTATGTGGGAGGAATTCAGGTAATTGAAGGTGGCATAGGCTATGGTGTCATTGCAGAGTTTATTTTATATGTCAATATGCTTACCTGGCCGGTCACTTCCCTGGGCTGGGTGACCAGCATCGTACAGCGGGCAGCGGCTTCCCAGGCCCGTATCAATGAATTTCTGGACCAGAAAAACGATATCCTCAGTACCGAAAATATCGTTCGGGACATAGAAGGAAGCATCAAGGTGGAAAACCTTTCCTTTGTCTATCCGGATTCAGGAATACGGGCACTTGATAAGGTGAGCTTTGAAATTGGCTCCGGGCAGTCTCTGGCCATTATCGGGACTACCGGTTCCGGAAAATCTACCATCGCCAACCTATTGATGCGGATGTATGATGCCTCGGAAGGTCGCATATTAATTGATGACCTGGATATTCGCTCCTACGACATCGCCAACCTTCGAGAACAAATTGGTTATGTGCCTCAGGACGTGTTTCTTTTCAGTGATAGCATCACCAACAATATTGGTTTTGGGCTCGGAAAAGAATTGAATGTCGAACAGATCGAAAAGGCAGCCAAAGATGCGGACGTCTACCAAAACATTGTAGACTTTCCAAAAGGCTTTGATACCCGGCTGGGGGAAAGAGGAATCACCCTTTCCGGTGGGCAAAAGCAACGGGTCTCCATCGCAAGGGCCATTGCCAAGTCACCGAGAATTTTATTGCTGGACGATTGCTTGTCTGCGGTGGACACCAAAACGGAAAATGCCATCCTGAATGCCCTCGAAAAAATCATGAAAGGCAGGACCTCTATCATCATCTCCCACCGGGTCTCCTCCGCAAAACTGGCCGACCAGATCATCGTGCTAAACGATGGAAAGATGGTAGAAAAAGGAACCCATGAGGACCTGATGCTGGCCAAAGGCACCTATGCCGAGCTCTACGAGAAGCAAACCCAACAGGCGGGAGAGGTGGAATGAGCGCCTTTAAAATGGCTATAATTGAATATAAAGACCAGCTACAGCAAATTGAACCAACGTAAAGTTATACACTTCATTCACATTGGCCCCTCCTTCCAGAAAACGATAACCGGCTTTAATGTCCATCCGATCCGTAACAGGTAATCGGGTCCCTAGAAACAGGTCAAATGCTCTTCCCGGCCCTCCTGCCAGTCCGTCTCCTTCGAAGTAAATTAACTTTTCTCCTCCAAAATCATAGGAGGTATACAGATGCAACAGGGGTACAAAGCCGAGGTCGTCTTTTTTGTCACGTAATCCCTGATCATTGGCGAGACGGACCCGCGCATCCCGGATTTTGGCTGTAAAACCAACGCCAACAAGCCAATTTCCTGAACTAATAATTTCTCTCCGGTAGGTCAGTCTGTAGCTGTTGAATTGATAATAGCCATCCAAAGCCTCCCCCTGTCTAAAAACACTGGATTGGAAGTTGATATCATTGGCGGCATTCCCATTATAATTGATCCCAAGAGGGGCATAAAGGGCAAACAGATGGTTCTTTTCATTGAAGCGATAGCCCAATCGTATTCTTAATGGGATGACGGGCCCTTCCGTTTCGAAATCTTCCTGAAAACTAAATAAAGTTCCCATTTTATTGGGAATTCGTACATCGTTATATCCGGGAAAGGCCAGTCCGGACTCGACATCTATTGTGACCTGAGCCCGGGAATGGCTGCCCATTAAAAATAGAACCATGGTCAAGGGTAAAACGAATAATCGAACCATTAATAGGTGTTTTTTAGGATTTTACTTAATGAAGTAGGAACAAGTATTGTGCCTATCCAAGATCGGGGTACATTTTTACGAGGCAGAATTTCATTCTATCCCAAGGCCCAGCCAATACCTGGAAAAACAATCCTGTTGTGTAGGAAGGGTAACCAAAACGGTAGAAAAATCCGGCTAAGTAGGCTGGAAACTACTTATTCAGCTTCAGCTATCAGAAAGCATTTTTAACGTCTGAATCAATGCTTCCAGGTCTTTCCGCTCGTGCCAGGCAGAAAGTACAATTCGGTTTACTGCTGGGCTATCTGGCAGTGGGTAAGGAAAGGAAGATAGAATAAACCCTTTTTGGTGTAATTGTTCCACCCAGGACTCCGGTTCAAAGGAAATAACCGGATAGGGAGGCAGAAATTTAAACCGCTCCACTCCCTCTAGTGCGGATGCGATGTACTGCAAATTATCCTTCAGCTTTTGCTGCTGCTTGAGGTAATAATCCTGCCCGTCCAAAAATGCACTTAAAAATGCGGGTGCAGGAGGAGAGGAGGTGCGGTAAATGGGGTTTTCCCGGACCCGACGAATCAGCGAAGGGTTTCCAAG
Organism: Cyclobacterium salsum; assembly: GCF_010119245.1. Taxonomy (GTDB): domain Bacteria; phylum Bacteroidota; class Bacteroidia; order Cytophagales; family Cyclobacteriaceae; genus Cyclobacterium; species Cyclobacterium salsum. Next base: position 311,243 of record NZ_WNKG01000004.1, on the reverse strand, counting down.
GATGATGCCCGCCGGAAGTGCCAGTGCCTTGCCTAGCGAGCCTGCGACCATTACTTCGACCGGAAGGCACTTCCATTGCGTATAGGTACCAAAAATACCTTTTCCCAACAGGCCAAACGCATGGCTGTCATCAATTAGCAGGTAGTATTTGTTGGCAGGAGATAGCTTTTTGGTCCATTCGAAATCATGAATTTCAGGAATAAGGGGGTTAACGGCATTGGAAAGTAGAAGGATTTTTTGACCCATTAGTTCATGAGACTTGGCAATGCACTTTTTTTGCCATTGTTTGTGAGTAAGGCCAATAGGCTGCTGGCTTTCTAAGGTGATGGCCGGATGGGTATCGGGAGCCGTCCAGGTTAGGTCTGCAAGTGGTCTAAGGGTGTTAACGGCAAGTTGCCCTGCCATGTATCCGCTACTCAGGACTGCCGCTTCAGCGGCACCGGAACCTGCCGCAAATTGGGCTTCAAATGCCTCATATAGGGACAATTGCACATTGCTGTTCCGGCTGGAACCGTGATTGGGGCCATATTTAAGGATACCCTGGATCAGAAGCTCCTTAAACTCAGGTAGGGTCCCCATTCCCAAATAGGAGGTACCACTAAAATGCAGGTAGTCTTTGCCCTGATGGGTAACGGTTCTTCCAAGTTGAGAAGTAGGATAAGTATGACTCATTTTGACAACGAACTTTATATCAGGATCGCACCTGTTCCCGGCCGGTCTGGAAAATGCACCTTATCGGGGCAGATCTTCACGCCATCAGCGATATCTTGGGACAGAAGCATGGCTCCGTCCATGTCCACGTAGTCCAGCAAGGGAGCTATGTGGGCGATGGCTGCGATTCCCACCGAAGATTCGGTCATGCAGCCCACCATGGTTTTCATGCCCAGGGACTTGGCTTGCCGAATCATACGCAGGCCAGGCGTGATGCCCCCTGCCTTGACGAGCTTTACATTAATCCCATGGAAAAGGCCATGGCACCTTTCTACGTCTTGCTCCGAAATACAACTTTCATCTGCGATGACCGGTAGTTCGCTGAATTGAAAGACTTTTTTCATGCCTTCATCGTCCTCTCTTGCCAGGGGTTGTTCCATAAATTCTACATTGAGTTTGGCCAGTTCCCCGGAATAAGCAATGGCCTGATCGGCGGTCCAGGCACAATTGGCATCAATCCGGAACACCGCGTCGGTGTGTTCGCGCAGGGTTTTGATGATGTCCAGGTCATGATCCGTCCCCAATTTTATCTTGTATATGGGCCAGTCCACTTCTTTCATTTTTTCGATCATCTTGGGGATGGGGGCGATGCCAATGGTGAAGTTGGTGACCGGAATGCTTGCCGGGTTTAAATCCAGTAGCTCGTATAATTTTTTATCCTGCATTTTAGCATACAGGTCCCAGGCGGCGATATCCAAGGCGCATTGGGCAAAGGGATTGTCTTTAAAATACGGCTGGGTGATGAACCACAGCTTTTCCGGGTGCATAGGCGCTAATCCCGATAATACCTCATCCGCTACTTTGGTCAAGCAAGCCTGCATGTTTTCAAGGGTTACCCCGTAATAGGGATTGGTAGTAGATTCTCCCAGGCCATAAAGCCCATCCGCTCCCTGTAGCTTTACAATCAGGGTGTCCTGAACGTCCCGGCTTTGATGGGCGATCGTGAAGGTGTGCTTTAATGGTAACTTATGTGGAAGTAGTTCGAGCTTCATAAAAATGGCATGAGGTTTTTTCAAAGGCTAAAGGTAGGATATCGACGGCATCCTTGTAAATACTTCCCTTATATTTTAATTAAAAATAGCCATATTTACATCAAAACTACCTTTGAATATGAAATTAACCACTACCTCCCTTCTGAGGGGATTTCTTTTCGGCGCATTGGTATGGTGCCATACCCATGCGAATGCCCAGAACCCGGAACCTTTGGAGACTTCTTTACTGGAAAAGGCATATACGCACTTCAAAGAATCTCAACTTACGGAACGTCGTTTTGGCTACGATAAGATTGCCCCCTTGATCGAATCCAGGTCCACTGTTTTTGAGCAGCAGGTACTTGGAAAATCGGTGGAGGGAAGACCTCTCAATGCGCTTACCTACGGAACTGGCCCAACCCGGGTCCTGCTTTGGTCTCAAATGCATGGAGACGAGAGCACGGCTACCATGGCCCTATTTGATTTGTTTAATTTTTTGGAAGGCTCCGGGGAAGATGACTTTGTGGCTATTCGGAAGATCCTTCAGGAAAAATTGACCATTCGTTTTATTCCCATGGTCAACCCGGATGGAGCGGAACGCTTTCAGCGAAGAAATGCCCTGCACATCGACCTGAACCGGGATGCCATCCGGCAAAGTAGCCCGGAGGCCATCATTTTGAAAGCGGCACGGGATGATTTCGAACCCGAATTTGGCTTTAACCTGCACGATCAAAATGCTTACTACAACGCCTCCGGAACTTCCAATCCGGCGACGATCTCGGTCCTGGCTCCTGCTTATAATGAAGCACGCGAGGTAAATGAAGGTAGGGAAAAAGCGATGAAAGTAATCGTCGGTATGAATCGGATATTGCAGGAAGAAATACCTGGTAATGTAGGAAAATACAACGACACCTTTGAACCCAGAGCTTTTGGAGACAATTTTCAAAAGTGGGGAACCAGTACCATATTGATTGAATCCGGAGCCTATCCCAATGATCCGGAAAAGCAGTACATCCGAAAGCTGAATTTTATGATTATCCTGAACGCATTATATGAAATTGCGACCGGGATTTATGGTGAGTTGGAAGCATCTGCTTACCAAGCCATTCCCGACAATGCTTCCCGTTTGATGGATTTGCTTATTAAAAACGTTCGTTCGGAAATCAATGGGTATCGTTATGTGACCGATATCGGGATTCGCAGGCGTGTACGCTATCAGGAGGGAATAAGGTACGAGCAAGGAGAAGTAGCGGATTGGGGTGATTTGTCGATATATTATGGTTATGAAGAGCTGTATGCTGAGGGAATGACCGTAACGAAAGGAAAGATTTGGGAGCAGGAAACAGCATTAGCTGATTTAAGCAGGGAAGAGGTTCTGGATTTGCTCCGGGAAGGGTATTTGGCGATTAAGACTTCGGAAACGAACAAAGGAATGGTGCATGATTTGCCCATTCTGATAGTGACTGGGAAGCAGCTACCGGACCTGGAACCATCGCTGTCCAATGCTCCCAATTTCCTTCTTGAAAAAGACGGGGAATATTTGTATGCAGTGGTGAATGGAAACCTGATAGATTTGCAAGGTCCAGGAAATAAATCATTTAAGCAACGTGTGCAATAGCGGATCCGCTTGTCGTCTACCTTTTATTGGGGAGGTTACAGATTGGATCTTGATAGGTATCAATGGATGTTTATTGTAATTGTACGGAAAAATGATTAAAATCAAATTTATTTTACTGTAAAACACCCTAAACCCCATGCAGAATAAATCTTCCATTGAAGACATACGAAAAAGATTTGATAAGGATGTGGACCGTTTTTCCAATCTGGATACCGGCCAGGAAGCCACCATGGATGCGCCTTTGTCTATGGAATTGATCGCCAATGCGGTGGTGGTTTCCAACCCGCAGGCAAAGGCCATGTTGGATATTGGTTCCGGGGCAGGAAATTTGTCCCTAAAAATCCTCCAATTCCTTCCCCAGGTGGATTGTGATTTGCTGGATTTAAGCCAGCCCATGCTGGCTAAAGCTTACGACCGGGTAAGCTGGGCCACCACCGGGACAGTCGATACCATTCAATCGGATATCCGGGATGCCCAACTGACTGAAAATAAGTACGACATCATCGTAGCAGCTGCCGTTTTACATCATCTCAGGGAGGTCTCCGACTGGGAACATGTATTTGAAAAGATTTTCAAACTGCTGGCACCGGGAGGATCATTTTGGGTTTCTGATCTGGTGTCTCATGACGATCCCGCCGTACAGGAAATGATGTGGAACAGGTATGCCCGGTACCTGGAGTCTATAGGAGGACTGGGATACAGGAAGAAGGTATTTGACTACATTGAAAAAGAGGACAGTCCCCGGTCATTGCCTTTTCAATTGGACCTGATGAAAAAAGTGGGTTTCTCGCACCTGGAGGTGTTGCATAAAAACTGCTGTTTTGCTGCCTTTGGGGGTAAAAAGCCGCTGGATAATTTGGCCGGTTAATTTCTGTCACACAAAGAGGTGGCGGTACATTTCTTCCAGTCGGGTGACCGGCACTAGTTCCAGGTTAAATTTATCGGTATCCAGGGATTTGAGTCCGTATCGGGACAACATGATCTTTTTGAAGCCCATTTTTTCCGCTTCGGCTATGCGGCTTTCGATACGGTTGACCGCACGTATTTCGCCTCCAAGGCCAATTTCACCCGCAAAACAAATTCCTGGGTCAACGGGAGTGTCTTCGTATGAGGAAATCAGCGAGGCGCATACAGAGAGGTCCAGGCCCGGGTCATCTACTCGCAAGCCACCGGCCACATTGAGAAACACGTCCTGTTGTCCCAATCGCATTCCCCCTCTTTTCTCAAGGACAGCCAGGAGCATGTTCAGCCTTTTGGCATCGTGGCCGGTACTGCTTCGCTGTGGGGTGCCGTAGGTAGCCGGACTGACAAGGGATTGAATCTCGATCAAAAGCGGTCGGTTTCCTTCCAGCATGGCCCCGATGGCGACTCCGTTGAGCTGCTCTTCCCGCTGGGTCATCAGAATTTCTGAAGGGTTAGTCACTGCTTTGAGTCCGGAAGCATGCATCTCGTAAATTCCCAACTCGTTGGTAGAACCGAAACGGTTTTTGGAGGTTCGCAAGATACGGTAACTCAGGTGCCGGTCCCCTTCAAACTGCAAAACCGTATCCACCATGTGTTCCAGAATTTTTGGTCCGGCGATGGCTCCGTCTTTGGTAATATGGCCGATCAGAAAAACCGGTACTCCGGTTTGTTTGGCAAATTTCATGAGTTCTGCTGTGCATTCCCGGACCTGGCTGACCGATCCTGCGGCGGATTCCACGTATTGACTGTGCAGTGTCTGGATGGAATCGATGATCAGCAGCTCGGGTTTTAATAGTTCTACCTGCTGAAATATTTGCTGGGTATTGGTTTCCGAAAGGACGAAACAATTGTCGGACTGATACGCCATGCGTTCGCTGCGCATTTTGATTTGGTTATCACTCTCTTCTCCGGATACATACAGTACTTTCGTTGAGGCCAGCATTAGTGCTATCTGAAGCATCAGGGTGGATTTGCCTATGCCCGGTTCGCCACCTATTAGTACGAGCGAACCCGGTACAATGCCTCCCCCCAGCACCCTGTCCAATTCAGGATCCCGGGTGACCAGGCGGGTTTGGGCTTCGTAGTCAATTTCAGTTAGACGTTTGGGCTGATTGCTTTTTTTGGGTGAAGTTTTGCCGGATTGCCAGCTCCCTTTTTGATTTACCTCCTTTTGGATCACCTCTTCCACATAGGTATTCCATTCCCCACAGGAAGGACATTTTCCTACCCATTTGGAGCTTTCTACTCCACAATTTTGACAAAAAAAGGCGGTTTTTATTTTGGCCATGCGGTCTTGGTTTGGAAATAGTTAATTGTGAATGAATGGTTCAATGGGCTTCCAGCCAATGGGTACCCTTTCCTACTTCTACTTCCAATGGAACGGCTAATGGTATCGCACCGGACATAAGTTTTGGTATCTCATTTTCCAGAAGTGTGACCTCGTCCTTATGGGCATCAAAAACCAATTCATCGTGGACCTGAAGGATCATTTTGGATTTAAGGTTTTGGCTGATCATCCATTCGTACACCTGAATCATGGCCACTTTGATCATGTCAGCAGCAGACCCCTGAATAGGGGCATTGATCGCGTTTCGTTCGGCAAAGCCTCGCATGGTGGCATTTCGGCTGTTGATGTCGCGTAAATAGCGCCTTCTGCCCAATATGGTTTCTACAAATTCATTTTTTCGGGCTTTTTCGATACTTTGATCCATATAGGCTTTTACGGCCGGGAACTCTTTAAAGTAGGCATCAATAATTTCCTTTGCTTCTGACCGGGGGATTTTTAGCCGCTGCGATAAGCCGAAGGGAGAAATGCCATAGATGATTCCAAAATTCGCTGTTTTGGCTTTCCTTCGCATGTCTCCGGTCACCTGATCCAGTGGCACCTGGAAAATCTTAGCCGCAGTAGTGGCATGGATATCCCTGCCCTCCTTAAAAGCGCCAATCATGGATTCGTCTTCGGAAAAAGCAGCCATGATTCGCAACTCAATCTGGCTGTAATCCGCCGCCAGGATCAGGTGGTCCTTATCCCTGGGCACAAATGCCTTCCGGATTTCCCTTCCCCTTTCCGTTCGGATGGGGATATTTTGCAGGTTTGGGTTAATAGAAGAGAGCCTGCCTGTTGCCGCTACAAACTGATTGTAGGTGGTATGGATTCGGCCGGTTTTGGGATTTATCAGGCTGGGAAGGGCATCTACATAGGTAGACTTGAGTTTGACCAGCTGCCGAAAGTCCAGAATGGCCTGTGCGATTTCGTGTTCTATGGCCAACTTACTGAGCACTTCTTCTCCGGTGGCATATTGCCCCGTTTTCGTCTTTTTGGCTTTGGGGTCTAGTTGCAATTTCACAAATAAAATTTCCCCCAGTTGCTTGGGAGAGCTGAGGTTAAATTGCTCGCCAGCCAGCTCGTATACCTTTTTTTCGATGACCTTGCTTTCCGTTTCCAGCTCGCCTGACATTTCCCTGAGGCTTTCTGTATCGATTTTTACCCCTTCAAATTCCATGGCTGCCAGCACTTCGATCAGAGGGCTTTCTACTTCATGGAGCAGTTTTTCCAATTTATTTTCCTTGATAATCGGGTCCAGTTCTTTTTTCAGTAATAAGGTGATGTCTGCATCCTCGGCGGCATAATCCACTACTACTTCGGGATCAACATCCCGCATATTGCCCTGGTTTTTACCCTTTTTGCCGATTAAACTTTCGATAGAAACCGGCTTGTAGCGAAGGTATTGCTCGGCCATCCAATCCATGGAGTGCTTACCCTCCGGCTCGATCAGGTAATGGGCCAGCATGGTGTCGTATAGTTTACCGGCTACGCTGACACCGTAATTCATCAGTACCAGTATATCGTACTTGATATTTTGACCGATTTTGAGAATGTCTTCGGATGAAAAGACCGGCTTCAATAGGTTCAGGTAGTTCGTTACCGTATTTTCATCCTCGGGAAAGGGGATGTAATATGCCTCTCCGGGAAGGTAGGCAAAAGAGATCCCTACCAACGCTGCCTCATTGGGATTGATGGAGGTGGTTTCGGTATCAAAACAGATCTCCTTTTGCAGGAGCAGGTACCGAACCAGTTCGCCAACGGCCTCCTCTCCCGATACCTGATGGTAATTATGGCTGCGTGTGAAAATGGTCTGCAGGTGTTCCGGAATGGCTAATGGCGGTTCGGAATCCACCTCGCTTTCAACGGCTTCTTTTCCGGTAAACAAGCCTAATTGTTCGTTTACTTTAATACTTGGTTTTTTGATCGCTTCTCCGAAAACGCGCTTGGTCAACGTCCTGAACTCCATTTCAGCAAAAAGGGCTTTGAGTTTTTCCTCATTGGGAGGTTCATAGGTAAGGGCTTTCTCATCGAATTCCACAGGGACATCCTGGATAATCGTAGCTAATTCCTTGGATAACAGCCCCTGTTCCGCAAAGTTTTCGACGTTTTCCTTTTGCTTTCCTTTCAATTGATCCGTGTTTTTGATCAGCTCCTCTACCGAACCAAATTGTTTTAACAGTTTGACGGCGGTTTTGGCCCCGATTCCGGGAATACCGGGGATGTTATCCACCGCATCTCCCATCAGCCCCAGGATATCCCGCACCTGGTCCACATTTTCGATGTCCCATTTTTCGCAGATTTCTTTCGGGCCCATGATATCTACGGCATTCCCCATAAAAGCGGGTTTATACAGGTAAATATGGTCCTCTACCAGTTGACCGTAATCTTTATCAGGAGTCATCATATAGACCGTAAAGCTGGTCCTTTCAGCTTTTTTGGCCAGGGTGCCGATAATGTCATCTGCCTCGAACCCGTCCAATTCCAAGGTGGGGATATTGAAGGCCTGAACGATTTGTTTGACCCAGGGAATCGCTACGGCAATGTCTTCCGGTTGTTCCTGCCGGTTGGCTTTATACGCCTCAAACTGCTGGTGCCGGAAAGTGGGCGCATGGGTGTCGAAAACCACGGCAATGTGGCTGGGTTTTTCTTTTTCCAGAACTTCCAGCAGGGTGTTGGTAAAACCCAGCATGACACCGGTATTTAGTCCTTTGCTATTGATTCTGGGGTTTTTGCTGAAAGCAAAATGCGCCCGGTAGATCAGTGCCATTGCATCCAGAAGAAAAAGCTTTTTGTTGCCTTTAGCCATTTGTTGTCCGATTATTGAGGTTTTTACAGGATTGATTCGGAGATAATTTTAATCAAATTCAGCACAAGTTAGTGAATTTTGGGCAATGCTTCGGATGGAAAAAAATAAGAATTTACCCAACTAGTGCTCGCTATGAATATACCTGAAACCGAATCAGGTGAGCCGCTATGAAAAACGGAAAGTTCAAGCCACTGGTTCCCTTTCCATTTTTTTGGTAAGGTTATTGATATAGTATAAAAAATCAAGTTTCGAATGAAACGTGCCTTTTTGACATCATTAATAAATCTAATGTTTCACCGTAAATAGTAATCCTTATGAAAAAGATCGCATACTTTTTATCCATGCTGATGTTGTTGACTGCCATAGCACCTGCAGCCATGGCAAACGATGGGTCGGCAGATAAAGAACCCAGTCCGGAAGAGCAGGCTCGTTTAGAACAATTGGACGAGCGGGTGCAGGAAATTAAGGACATGGACCTCAGGGCCATGGACAAGGAAGAACGTAAGGAAATCCGAAACGAACTCAGAGATATCAATAAAGAAGCCAAAGCACTGGGCGGTGGGGTTTATATCTCTGCAGGCGCACTGATCGTCATTCTCCTTTTACTGATCCTTTTAACCTGATCAGCAATACCTCCGGTTTCTGAAAAGAAATGGGGGGTGTTTACTTATTTTATTAACATTTAACTCTCACTTAAATCCCCTTCTCAAACCTGAAGCCTAGGGTTGAGACTTTAAATATTTTTTAACTTGTAACGCCCGCCAGAAAATAAATGCCAGGGGAACCAGCCAAAGTGCCTCGTTGAAGAGCAGGTGAAAACCAAGGCGTTTGTTCCATTCCATATTACCCATATAAAGCAGGAGAAAACTTATCAGGGAAATGAACTTTCCCAGTATCCCCAGCCCCATCAGGTAGATCCAGCTAATGGGGTAAAAAGCGGATAAAAATATCAGTAAGCCTGCCACCATTCCCAAGCTGCCATAGAAAAGGGTTCCGGACCAGCCGTCCAGGCTGTTGTCCATGGCCAGCCAGTTCAATACGGTGGGGCCAAACCATCTGAAAAAAGCACCCCAAAGGATCGCGTAAATGCCGGAGAGCAAGAGCAATCCCCGGTGGGGCATGGTAAACATGGGAAATTCTGGTTGACTGGAAGCGGTCTTCATAAATGATCGTTAGTAATCGTTTAAAAGGTAACAGATTTTTACGGCGTTTTCCCACCGTTATTAATTTTTTATGGTTTCGGAAAAATACCGAAATCCCCAAAGCATTTCACTAATGAAATTGACGGGATGGAATGTTTTTTTTATGGTCTTTGGCACGAAAGGTTCCAGTGTGACCCGGATATTTCGAAAACGATCCTTTTCGACGGTAATGCTGAAACTCCCGGTAAGTTTAAGTAACTCCTTTGGGAAGAAAAGTTGTTGATGCACCTTTACAGGAGGACGATGAAACCCAAACTTTTTTTTGACGGCGGATTGGCTTTCTACTGCCATTTCAAAGGAATCCGGCCCCAATGTAAGCCTTGACTGACTGGTAAACCGGGGGTTAAAGGCATGCCTGAGCTTGATTTTGTTTTTTATAAAGGAATAACAAACTTCATGGTTAACTTCTTTTTTCAGAAACAACTGATTTTGAGTAGCAAAAAAGTGCCAAATCGTATCAATTCTCTTTAGTTCCATAACAAGGTTTTTTGGGTTTTCCCTACGTTTATAAAGGAATGGGACGGTCCTGTAGCAGTCAATTTAAGGTTAATTTTGATATTTTCAATAATTTTGTACTTGGAGCAGCTTCCCGGTGTTCCTTGCTTCTCCTTGTAAAAAGGAGCCGCAATGAGTGCTTAGTTGTGGGAAGTAATCTTTTCGAAATCCTGGAAAGTTTGCAGAAATGCTTTTCGCTCCTTTTCGTCTTCAAATAGTTTCACCCATCCTTCCTCCGCTTTTGCCCGGATGCTGTTTAGATCCGTACGTAGCCAGTCTCTCAATTTCGTTGCGTTTTCCAAATGGGTATATCGGTTTCCTTGCCGCAATTCGAGCGAGTCTTTCGGCTCTTCATGCTCGTCCAGGTTTTGTAGCAGGAGGGGGGATTTTCCGGCCAGGCTACCTTTTAGAATCAGAAATGGGACTGCCGTATTCCGGTTTTTCTGAACAATAATTTCTATTTGCAGACCTGATTTAAGGCTGTCCGAATCAAAGTCCTCATGAATATAGCGATCCACGGTTGGAAGTTGTTTCACCTCATAATCGATTCTTCGAATATTCTTAAAGAAAAGTAATCCTGCATCAGTGATGGCAAACTCAGGATCTTCTCCGGAGTTGCTGGCCCGGTACTCATTAAAAAAAGAGAGGAGCAAAACCAGTCCCAGGGAGGCGGTTCCGAATATTTTCAGGAGGCGGTACATTTCCTGGCTCAATTGATCTTTATTTGATGTAGGTGTTGGCATCTGGTATTAAAGGTAACCAAATTTTTAGCGGGATGGTTTATCTGAAAAAGGGCTAAGTCTTCCGTGGATTTGGGCCTAAATTCTTTATTAATTGCCTATCTTTGCCCTCTTAAAAGAAATTGAAGGCTGTCTATGAGTAAAGAAGTACGCGTAAGATTTGCTCCATCCCCTACCGGAGCATTGCATATTGGAGGTGTGAGAACTGCTTTGTATAACTACCTTTTTGCCCGTAAAAATGGTGGAAAGTTCTTGTTACGAATTGAGGATACAGACCAAAACCGATACGTACCTGGCGCAGAGGATTACATAAAAAATTCCCTGGACTGGATCGGTATCAGTCCGGATGAAAGCCCCTGGACTCCCGGGGATTGCGGACCCTACCGACAATCCGAGCGCAAGACCATGTACATGGAATACGCGCAGTACCTGCTTGAAAAAGGACATGCCTATTATGCTTTTGATACCTCCGAGGAGCTCGAAGCCATGCGACAAAGGCTAACGGCCGCGAGGGTGGTGTCTCCTCAGTATAATTCCATCACCCGTACGCAGATGAAGAACTCCCTCACTTTACCTGCAGACGAAGTGAAGGCACGTCTTGACTCCGGAGAGCCCTACGTCATACGAATTAAAATACCCCGAAAAGAAGAAGTAAGGTTAAATGACATGGTTAGGGGATGGGTATTGGTGCATTCCAATTCGCTGGATGATAAGGTTTTGATGAAATCTGACGGCATGCCCACTTACCACTTAGCCAATATTGTAGACGATCACTTGATGGGCATTACCCATGTGATCCGCGGGGAAGAATGGTTACCCTCGGCACCGTTACATGTTTTGTTGTACCGGTATTTGGGCTGGGAAGACAGTATGCCCGAATTTGCCCATTTGCCGCTATTGCTGAAGCCGGATGGCAACGGGAAATTGTCCAAAAGAGATGCCGAAAAGCATGGATTCCCCATTTTTCCACTTGAATGGAAAGATCCGCAATCTGGTGATATGGTGGCAGGCTTCAAAGAAGCGGGTTACTTGCCGGAGGCCTTTCTGAATTTTATCGCGTTTTTGGGTTGGAACCCGGGAGACCAGCGGGAGCTTTTTACCCTGGAAGAATTGATAGCGGCCTTCTCCATCGAACGAATCGGCAAGTCAGGCACTAAATTTGATATAAATAAAGCCAAGTGGTATAATGAGCAGTATCTCAGGCATAAATCCGATCGGGAGTTGGCAGCTTATCTGCTGGCAGATCTTGAAAAGGAACGTATGACGCTGTCTACCGAAAAGGCCGAAAAAATCGCATCAGTGATGAAGGAAAGGGCCACTTTTCCTTCCGATTTATGGAATGAAGGGAAGTTCATGTTAGTGGCCCCTGATACGTTTGATCAGCAGGTGGCCGAAAAAAGATGGAATCAGGATGCCATTGCCGTTTTAAAGGCATTCAGAAATCATTTGCAGGATGAAACAGAACCCTTGTCCGCAGAATCAGCGAAATCCATGCTGGCAGCGGCGGCGGCATCGGAAGATATTAAATTGGGCAAGGTGATGCAAGCTGTAAGGCTTGCGGTCACTGGAGTCGGAGCAGGACCGGATTTGATGCAGATTTTTGAGATATTGGGCAGGGAGGAATTGATCAAAAGAATTGATTTTGCGTTACATACCCTAGGGAACCAGTGACTGTGCCAACGGTAGGAACAGCGGTCGTATTTTAAAGAAGAAACAGCCATGGCTAAGAAGACGAAAAAAAAGGACATACCAAAAGTAAACGAGGAGTTGGAAGGCTTTAACATGAATATAAATTCATTTGGAGAAATTTCCAGTTCTTTCTCCATCGATAAGATCAACGAGTTTCTTAATAAAAACGTAGATGATAAGAAATTAAGAGACCGGGAAGAAGGTAAAAAGCCCAAGAAAAAGGATGACAAATAATCGCGGATAATTCATAACTTCTTCTTTTTTCATATGAAAATCGGTTGGCCTCTTTTGGTAATTATTTTTTTGGCTTCCAGTGATCTTTTAGCGCAGACCAGTGTGGGGATCCGTGGGGGATTTACGGAGTCGAGTGCGTCCTACCGGGTTACCCTGGGAAGTTTTCCCCGCAGCGTCACGGGCTTGGCTGCGCCAACTTATTCCCTGGTGATTGAACAATTTTTTGAGAAAAATGCAGGAGCACAGATAGAGTTTCAGTTTCTAACTACCGGTTATGCAGCAACAGATACGATCAACACGGGAAATGAAACCCAGTTTGATTATATTAAAATTCCGATACTATCTAATTTTTACCTGGGCAATTCGGGAAGGTTTCATATCAAACTCGGCCCGCATGTGGGATACCTCCTGGATGTGAGGGATGTGAAACGGGTCGTGGAAGGAGAACTCGTTATTCCAACCTATGGTCAGCCGACTGACGAACCTCGAAAATTGATGTATGGCTTGACGGCTGGTGTGGGAATTTCAAAGTTGTTTGGAAAGCATACCCTTCAGGGAGAGGCGCGCTATTCGTATGAATTTGGTAGGCCTGAATCCCAGGAACGGATATTTGACATCAATTTTACCCAATTGGAATTCACTATTTCCTACCTTTTCAGGGTACTCGAATAAGTTATTTGTTAAATCTGCCACCTCTCGCCTGAAATTACTTTTTTACATCAACCATCCGAAAAACAGGTTTGCCTATAAATTCAATAATTTTTCCTTTTGGTATTTGGGGAATTCGTCTTGAACGGATCAATAAATAACCTACTTTCCATGCGTTTGGCTAACCCAACCGAAAGATTTCTAGACAGCAGCTATTCATATTATTATCCGGGTCCCGTAAATTAAAAAAGTCATTCCCTGACTCGGGAATGACTTTTTTATATAATGAAATCTAAAACAGATCAATCTTCCGCATAGATATCCCAGTTTACTTCCGCTTGTGGATGAGGAAATTGAAGAAAAATAGATCCCTGGTCAAATGAAGTATCGATTTCATCCAGGCGCCCGTACCGGCGGGCATCGATCCAACGGTGTCCCCAGGGTTCAGCCCATAAGGAGTACCTCCGCTGGTACAAAATCTCGTCGATAAGGCTGGCCTGATCAGTAGCTCCGGTGTAATCTCCAATTTCTGCTGCATTCCGGATTACATTGATTGCTTGCACCGCAAGATCTGTCTCACCTAACTGTGCATGTGCCTCTGCCTTTAGCAAAATCAACTCTTCATTCCGGATAAAGGGAATGGGGGTGGTGTTACTTGGCCATCGGTTGTCCTGGTGGGTACCCACCAGTGGGGTCGCATCGGTTGTAATGATTACCGGTTCTTCCCGTTCAAAAAATTTCTCAGCCACCCTTGCATCCCCTTCGGTAGCATCTTCCAAAACGGAAGGATGCACCACCACGATGGTATTTATGGCGGCATCCCGAATGTAAAACAAGGGGTTAAATAAGTCCGGAGCACCAGTATACGGATGAGCAGGACCTGCCTGCAGGTCCCCCTCCAAATCCATAAATGAATTATCCAAGGCAGTTAATACACCTTCCCAGTCTTCCAGGTAGGTATTGGTTCTGGCTAAGATGGCATTATTAATTTCCCGGATTCTCTCCAACGATGTAAATCCGGCAAATCCCGGGGTTAAGGTAAAAGGAAAATCACCGGAACCGGCTGTCTGCAGTAATTCGTCTGCGGTTTCGAGCAAGGAACGGGAGTGCTCCATTCCGGCTTCGTAGGAAACGTAAGGACCTGGATTAAGCGGGTCTTCCACGTCAATCCGGATGCCGTTTTCGTAGACAAAATTCGCTGGAATCATAAACTGATACCCCTGAATCATGCGGGCGAAACCGGAGATTGCCGCTTGCTCCTCCGCACTCAGGTTGCCGGTGTTTTCAGCGGCGGAGATCAGCACGTTGGCCTGGCGGATTGCCTGGTAGGGATCGGCCCATGAACCTCCACCGGTGGAGCCAAATCCAAAATAAACCCGGTCGGGTTCCCTACCTGCCTGGCCGAGCCAATCCGTCTGGAAACGAGGGTCTGATCCGTTCAGATACCAGATTTCTCTCCCAAAGGTGTTCCATGCCCGGGATACATTTTCGACGTAATCCCTGTGCCTGGACTCCAATCCTGTGATCAAAAACTGAATTTGGGAACGAGAGGCATTTTCACTGACACTTCCCACAGAGGGATTGTTGGGATCATCTATTTGATCCAGTTCCAACGGGTTGCAGCTAACCATGAGTAGTCCTGCAATCACGCTTAATCCTATATATTTCTTTAGTGTGCTCATTGTCTTCATTGGTTTAGGATTAAAAATCAAGATTTACGTGAAAGAAAATCCTTCTCGGTGTTGGGTAGGGGGCGATATCGACATTATTATCTACCGATCGTGCACCAAAAGTGGACGTTTCGGGATCGTAGCCATCGTAATCGCTGAATAGAAAGGCATTGTTTACGGACATACCTAAACGAACGCCTTCCAGTGCATTACCAAAGGCATTGCTTACAGAGGCTTTGGGAAGGGTGTAAAACAATCCTATCTCTCGAACTTTTACAAAAGAGGCATCCTGTACCCATCTTCCCGCATTGTTGTAAGGGGCAGGTGGGCGTTGCCTTCCGTTTGGTACACCGTCATTGTTATCATCTTCAAACCATCCGTTGGTAGTTCCTCCGGAATCGGAAAGGAAAGATGTCAGGTTGATATTATCCCCGCCTTGCCGCCATTCTACCAGGAATGACAATTCCAGGTTGTTGTAGATGCGCATGGTATTATAAAAGGAAGTGTTGAATTTGGGCTGGGCATTTCCCCAAACCGTAAATCCACTTGGGTGATCCGAATCGGCAGGCGTACCAATAATGGTGGTTGGTGCAAAATCCTCTGCATAATAGAAGGTGCCCAAACCGGTACCAAAGGCTCCCAGGTTATACTGCGGAATACCGAGGCGGGTCATATTCACCCGGTTTTGCCAATACATAATTCGCGTAAACCAGTTGAAGTTTGCCTGGTCGACTACCGTCCCTGAGAGACTTAATTCCAATCCTTTGTTTTGCAACTCCGCTTCGTTGCTGGGGACGGTATTTACGCCGGTGGAGGGTGCCAGGTTTAGGTCCTGGATATTGTTTTGGGTATTTTTAATGTAATAGGTTGCCTCTAAGGCAAATCGGTTGTTTAGGAATCCAAAATCTACCCCAAACTCTAGTTCAGTAGCTGTTTCCGGCCGAATCTGTGTGTTACCTATCTGAAGTCCCACCACAGAACCTAATAAACCCCCAATATTGGCTCCTTCAAGCCTGGAAAAGGTATTTCCGAATTCAACCGGTCCCGCCGTTTCACCGTAGGCGATCCTGGGTTTCAATTGATTCATAAAACCGGAATTCCAAAAATCAAAATTTGCTAGATTTAACGCTAAGGAAGCCCTCGGAAAGCTATAATATTGATTGGGATCTCCATTCAGCGTAGACTTATCCCAACGAACACCCACCGTACCGATGATTTTATCTTCAAAATTTGCTTCTTGCTGGAGGAAAATACCCGCTTCCTGAACCTCACTAGTATATTGTTCGGCAATTTCCTGTACAGAGGCTTGCTGCAGGTTGGTTTGGCCCGGTACCAGACCCCGTCCCCTGTTAAATAAGGAACTGTTGCTAAAGTCCAGTCTAACCATACCAGCCTGTGAGTTCATGTTAACTTTCCCCAGATTAAAGTTATAGACCAATGCCGCCTGGAAATTGGTATTAAAGCTTTCTTGCTTTCCCCAAAACACGTCTCCAGGATTGGCCTGCCCGCGTTGGTATTGAAGAAATTCCGGCAGGTAAATCAATGTGGAGTTTTGAAGAAAATCTAACCCCCCGGCCACATTGGCTTTCAGGAAGCTATTGCTATTGCTGAACAAGTCAATGTCCAGGGTAAAAGCCTGAACAAAACGCTGTACGTCGGATGTGTTCTCCGCATGATCGGTAACCGCCGCAGGATTTTCGCTAAAGTAAGGATTGGTGGGGTAGACACCGTTTTCGTCAGGCCTGATGTCAAAGTAGTTTGGAATATAAGCCATGCTATATCCTATACTTGCGCCGGAATTGTTTTGGTTACCTGTAAATCCCCTATCTGATGTGGATTTGATATAGTTGGAGGATATGCCCAATTTGATCTTATCCGTGATATTATGGTCCAGGTTGGCTCTCAGCGAAAAGCGATCAAAACCGGTATTTTTCACTGTTCCGTCTTCTGAATTAATATTTCCGGAAACATAAAACTTCGTTTTCTCACTACCGCCGGACACCGTCAGCCGGGTATTACTGAGTAAGGCCGTGTTGTTATAGAAATAATCTTCATAATCAATCCTGGTTCCTTCTCTGAAGCGCTGTAATTCTAGAGGCCTTCTGTCTTCCGGGAAAAAGGCATTGATTTTTTCTTCACTCCAGTCGTCTGTTCCCAAAAGGCGTAATGGTTGTGCAAAACCGATATCCTGGGAAAGGGATACTTTGGTTTTGCCCTCAGCTCCACGCTTGGTGGTGATGATGATCACCCCTGCATTGGCACGGGTACCATAAATAGCGGCAGCGGACGGTCCTTTAAGGACTTCAATGGTTTCAATATCTGCCGGGTTGAGATCAGCAAGTCTGTTGGATCCATCATCCTGACTCTCATTGCCTGCACCGGTGACGGTAGCACGCCCGGTTCGTTGGAAGGAGTTATTGATATAGACACCATCCAGTATAATAAGTGGTTGTGACGCGCCGGTAAGGCTTGAAATTCCACGTAACTGAATGGATAAACCTCCTCCCGGAGCCCCTCCATTGGAACGGATGTTTGCTCCGGCAATTTTACCATAAAGAGCCCCATCGGTGGTTTGTATAGTAGTCGTTCCGGTTAACTCCCGGGAAGAAACGGATGACACCGCATTGGCCAGGTTGGACCGCTTGACGGAAGAGGCCAATCCTGTCACCACTACTTCTTCCAGATTGGTAGCATCTTCCTGAAGGGCTACGCTAAGGGTAGTGTTGGTATTGGGCCCAACATCAATGTTTTGGCTAAGGTATCCCAAGGAGGAGATAACGAGGGTAGCCGATGCATTGTCATCGAAATTCAGATTAAACCTGCCATCCAGGTCGGTTACGGTTCCCTTTGTGGTGTTGCGAACCAGTATACTTGCCCCTATCATGGGGTCTCCAGTGCGTTCGTCGGTAATGATACCCGATACGCTGTACTGTGCATGCGTCCATCCCATACTGAGTAGGGACAAAAACATGACCAATGAAAATCGGTAAAGGTTTGACATAGAACTAAATTTAGATTGAGGTTAATTAACAATTAATGGTGATAAATTAACTAAATAATCGAAATGATAGTTAGTAATAAATCACAATGAGGCAAAAATATTGATTTTATTTTGGAATTAATTAGTTAGATAGTTTTTAATATAATAAAAGCACCGGCAAACTTAAAATGTTTTGCTTTTTTGAAAAAAATGGTGGGAAATTAGCCAGAAATTTTAAAAGTTAACTATTCTTAGCGGAAGTTGGGCTGATAAATAGCAGTACCTACCAAAACCGAGGAGCTGACCCATCATTCCTGATTTACCTGAATAAACTTGATATTTCTGCGCAGTCCTTCCCATTTGCTGCGTTTCAACGCCGACTTTTTAAAAACCCGATCAAACGTTTCTTTGGTCATTTCTTCCCAATCCAGCGATTCCAACTCCGGCTGGGGTAAAAATTCGGGTTCTTGATGCGGTTTTGAAAAACGATTCCAGGGGCACACGTCCTGACAGATATCGCAGCCAAAGGCCCAGTTTTCCATTTTTCCCTTGAATTCCTCCGGAATTTCTTCCTTGAGCTCGATGGTCAGGTAGGAGATGCATTTGGAGGCATCCACCAGGTTGGCCTGCAGGATGGCATCCGTAGGGCAGGCATCAATGCAGCGCGTACAAGTGCCACAATAATCGTGGGCAATGGGTGCGTCGTAGTGAAGGGGTAGGTCAATGATCAGCTCTGCCAGAAAAAAGAAACTGCCCATGTGCTGATTTAAAAGTAAACTGTTTTTTCCGGTCCAGCCTAATCCTGCCTTTTGAGCCCACTGCCTTTCCATGACCGGCGCACTATCGACAAAAGCCCTGCCATTGATGTCTCCGATTTCTTCCTTTAGGATTTGAAGAAACCTTTTGAGTTTGTCTTTAATGACAAAGTGGTAATCTTTTCCATAAGCATATTTGGCGATTTTGATGTCTTCTGTTCCTTCCGGCAGCTTCTTTGGGGGGTAATAATTGTATATCAGACTGATGACCGACTTGGCGTTATCCACAAGTTTGCCCGGATCCAGTCTTTTGTCAAAATGATTGGCCATATAGGCCATTTTGCCCTGGTAGTTGTTGTCTAACCAGGATTCTAATTTTGCTGCTTCCTCTTCTAAAAAGGCGGACCTGGCGATACCACAAAAGTCGAATCCCAGCTTTTGGGCTGTTTCTTTGATTAACTGACTGTTTTTTTCTCTGGCATCCATAAATTATGGGTATCGAATGAGGAGCAGGGTAACGACTACAAATCAAAAAGACTACCGGATTGACCACCAAAATCAGGCTTGATTTTTAAATGTCCGTAGGCCAGTTCAGTGGCCATCCTTCCCCGGCTGGTTCTTTTAAGGTACCCTTCCTGAATCAAAAATGGTTCGTAAACTTCCTCTATCGTTTCGGCCTCCTCTCCACAAGCGGTGGCAATGGTAGAGATGCCTACCGGTCCACCATTAAACTTTTTAATGATGGTCATCAGGATGCGGTTATCCATTTCATCCAGTCCGTTTACATCTACATCCAGTGCGTTGAGTGCCATTTTTGCGATGTCCAGGCTGATCCTTCCATCCCCTTTTATTTCTGCGAAATCCCGGGTTCGGCGCAACAGGTTGTTGGCAATTCTCGGCGTGCCTCTGCTTCGCCTGGCAATCTCAAAAGCAGCTTCTTCATCCAATGGAGTGCCCAGGATGGAGGCAGAACGCTTGACGATGGTTCGAAGCAATTCTGCATCGTAATACTCCAACCTTGCGTTGATCCCAAACCGGGCCCGTAAGGGAGAGGTAAGCAGGCCGGAGCGGGTGGTGGCTCCGACCAGCGTGAAGGGATTCAAGCTAATTTGTACGGAGCGGGCGTTGGGCCCGGAGTCCAGCATGATATCAATCCGGAAATCCTCCATGGCGGAATACAGGTATTCTTCTACAACGGGATTGAGCCGGTGAATTTCATCAATAAAGAGGACATCTCCTTCTTCTAGATTTGTTAAAAGACCTGCCAGGTCAGATGGCTTGTCCAGCACCGGACCGGAGGTGATTTTTAGGCTGGATTCCAGCTCATTGGCAATGATATGACTCAAGGTCGTTTTCCCCAGACCGGGAGGCCCGTGAAGCAGCACGTGATCGAGGGATTCTCCCCGTCTTTTGGCGGCCAAAACGAAAACCTTTATATTTTCAACGGTTTTTTTCTGACCGGTAAAATCCTCAAAACTCAGTGGTCTTAAAGCCTTTTCTATTTCTTTGTCTCCCGATCCCAGGCTTTCTTCGTCACCACGCAGATAATCTTCTCTCATATTCACTAGCTAAGAATTACAAATATAAAAAAATTGGTCCGGTTTTCAGTTACCATTTGGCTTTACCTGCCTCCCCAACCAAAGGATAATAGGTAAAAACGAAGGGCATTTGGAAAATAAAAATTAACTTTCGGAAAATTAAAACAGACATCGTTTTATGCGAAAATCTGCCAAGAAAAATATCATTTACAGCATTTTGTTATTGTTGGTGGTATTTATGGTGTATCTCTACAGGCAAAACCAAAATGCACCGGCCATTGAAGAATCGGATGATCAAAAATTGGTACTCACAGGCCCTACCATGGGTACCAGCTACCGGGTGGTTTACCTGGACCCGGGCAGAAGGGATCTTCAGGAGGAAATCGATTCGTTACTGGTTGATATCAATCAATCCCTGTCTACCTATATTCCCGATTCGGAATTAAGCAGGTTTAACCGGAATGATTCGTTGGAATTCGAATCCCCTTACCTGTACCCGGTGTTAGCGGCCAGTGGGCAGGTGTATGAAGCCACTTCTGGGGCTTTTGACCCGACCATCGGACCTTTGGTTAATGTTTGGGGATTTGGTCCGGAAGGAGCCTCCTTGAAAGACAGTGTGGAAGTCCGACAGCTTTTAGAACGGGTAGGCTTTGATCAATTGCTGTTTGATCAAAGTGGAATTAAGAAATCCAATCCGGACAGCTACCTGGACCTGAGTGCCATCGCCAAAGGCTATGGGGTGGACCTGGTGGGAAAATTTCTTGAAAGCCGGGGAATCCATAATTACCTGGTAGAAATAGGAGGAGAATTGGTAAGCAGGGGGGTAAACGAAAACGGAGAACTGTGGAAAGTGGGCGTCACGAGACCTACCGAAGAGGGTCTTGCCAATGATTTGTATTCCATCATTGCATTGGATAATAAGGGTATGGCTACCTCGGGAAATTACCGTAATTTTTATATCAAAGATACCGTGAAATATTCGCATACCATTAGTCCTTTTACCGGCTATCCGGTAGAACATCGCTTGTTAAGTGCCACGGTGCTCGCAGCGGATTGCATGACCGCTGATGCATTTGCCACGGCATTTATGGTTCTAGGATTGGAGAGGGCCAAGGAAATTCAGGAATCAGAGGAAGGCCTGGAAATCTTTCTTATCTTTAACGATGAGCAGGGACAGGTGCAATCCTATGTGAGCAAGGGACTGGTTCCTTTTCTTACCACTGTCCAGGAAGAAGAATCCAAATAACCCGGTATTTATTATGCTTCATTTTCTTTTTCTATTTATCGCTGCATTTGGTGCGGGATTGCTAGCCTTACTTATCCCGGGATGGAAGGAAAAGAGTTTCAAACTGGGGTTGATTTTTGCCGGGGCCTATCTTTTTGCCATTACCATTCTACATATCCTTCCCGAACTTTTTGCAGATCAGGATTCTGCCTATTACATGGGCTTGTATATTCTTCTGGGATTTCTGCTTCAGCAGGTGTTGGACTTTATGTCTTCGGGAATTGAGCACGGCCACATCCACGACCATGGGGGTCAAAGTGGGAGTAACAGCGTTTGGACCTTGATGATCGGCTTGTTTTTACACGCCTTTCTGGAAGGGACCCTTCTTTCCAAGCAACCCATGCTGGCAGGGCATCATCACGGCAGCGAGACCTTGTTGATTGGGATCATCCTTCACAAGATGCCGGAAGCGTTTGCATTGGTGGCTGTATTGATGACCCGGATGAATAAACCGGGAGTTTTGCTGCTATTGGTGCTCTTTTCCCTGGCTTCCCCACTGGGAATGATTTCCACCGATTTGCTATACGACCAAGAGCTTATCGGGAGGGGAACCTTAAACATTTTATTCGGCCTGGTAGCTGGCGGGTTCCTGCATATTTCGACGATCATCTTTTTTGAAAGCTCTCCACAACACCGCTTTCAGCTGCACAAGCTGCTGATTATCTTAATGGCTTCCGGATTGGCTATTTTGACGGAGTTTATTATTTGATATACGCGACCCGCTGCGATTTCCTGAGTAAGTATTTCGTGGGGTAAAAATATGAAGTGCAGTCCTGACAGCAGGTAAATAAGGAGAAGTGGTTTCATTCCAATAGTATCTTTGATTGAGAGATGTCTAACGGAATAACTGAATCCGCCCCCAAACTTACTATCAGTCGGTCAAATACCTTTACTGAAAAAAAAATGCCGGAGCCTTATGTTTCCATAAGACCCCGGACAAACCCTACATTAAAAAATAACCAACTAACACGACGGATTTCCAACTTCCTCTTTCCTCGCTGATCCGTTTCCCATTTCTTTAACATCCGAAACTTAGCAACGGAAAAGGAATAATCCGAATGATTAAACATATAAATTACTGAAAAAGTGTACAAAATTTTTTCTTTATTTTGAAATACATTAAAATATATATCGAAAATTTTAATATAGGTATATTTGTCTTTTGTCCTGTTAAAAAATGCGTTCAAAAAAAGTAAGCGATTGGCTGTCAATTAAATGCATTAAAAATATCCAAAAAATCTTGAAAAAACATTGTTTTTCTATAGGGCTGTCCATGCTGGCTTTAGCACGAGTGTAAGCTAGGAAATAGAACTTGAAAAGGAAGGGATGGTAGTCTATTTTGATGTAGGCCGGGGATTCTATTAAAGACGGTCGGGTGCAAATTAAAACAAAAAGCTGCTGCTACTTGGCTAAAAAAGCAAGTGCTATTCGGTTAAATTCCTCCGGCTTTTCTACATTTACCACATGTCCACAGGCGGGGACCACTACGAGCCGGGCCGAACGGTGATTTTTAACCAGTTTGGTAATGGATGGTAGAAACATATAGTCTTCCTCTCCCATGAGATACAAGGTGGGAATGGATGTTTCCCTGATTCTGAAAAAAGCTAAAAGGGGATTGACTTTTGCCGCCAGGGTAAACCAACGGATAAATTCTTTCTGATAGAGTTTTTTAGCTTCCTGGACAAAAAGATACCGGGAAGCCTTGTGGTTTTTGCGGGGCATGATGATAAAAGCAAAAAGTTTGTAGAGCATCAGGTAGGGAATCACTGACTTCAATAAAATACCCAGTCGCATCAGTAGCTGCCCTCGAATATTAAGTTTCATGATGGCTCCTGCCAGAATCATGCTGCTGACCCTGTTTGGATGCCTTTCGGTGATTTCCCGAATAATGATGGTTCCCAGGGAAATGCCAACGAAATGGGATTGCTTGATTTTCAAATGGTCGAGTACTTCGACTACCTCATTACCGATGACATCAAAGGAATATTTTTTTAGTTTTTCGTAGACATGGTTTTTTGATTTTCCATGGCCCCGTAAGTCCACCAACAGAACGTTAAATGATTTTTTGAAATCACGAATTTGCCGAAACCATATCGCACTACTGCCCCCGGCGCCGTGCACAAATGTTACCCACGGAGCGGCGGGATTCAGCGTATATGTCGTATAGTGAAGCATTAAAAATGTAAACACCAAATGACTCACTAAGGTTTAACTTCCCGGAGAAACGGTCCTTTTTTTGTTTCCGGCCAATTCTTTATTCTCTTTTGACTAGTTCCCAAAAAGAATCCGGATCTTTCATAACGATGCGGAATCCCAGCAGGTGAAAAATTTCTTTATTGAGCCATCTGGCGATTTTGGGGTTGGCGGTGTAGCGATTTTGGTGGTTTTTTTTTCTGGAAATTCCCGGAAGCAATGGCAGCATCTCCGGAAGAAATGTTTTCCTTATTATTTTGGAAAGCCAAAGCCAAAATGTTGAAACCGGCCTTACAATAAAAAAGCCCTCTTGCCCCATTTGCTGATAAAGTGGAAGAAAAACCATTCCCCGGTAGGGGCTGATGACGGGTTCCCCATTGTTCCGTGCCAGTTCGTGTCCTTTTCGAATGGGATTGAAATTAAAAAATCCGGGGTTCATCCTAAAGTCTTGTTCCGGGCTGATGGGGTAGCGGCAAAGAATTTCGTAAAAACCTTCCGGAATGTCCAGATTACTTCTTAGCCAGCCCTCCTCCAATTCTTTTTCGGTCTGGGTCAATTGGATGATCCCTAAGTGATTCATGCAGAGTTTGACAAAAGCCTGGTGCCTGCGAATGCTGTCGGGATTCTCGTGTTTTCCAGCCTCAAACCCCAACGCAGGGTAACCCAGGTCATTGATATGGCTCATCAGAGGGCCTTCCAGGTATTCCTCTATGCCCAAAATCAAAGGCACTGGAAATTTTTTGGCAGCAGACCGATTGACCAGGGTGTCGTTGAACGGGAGAAAGGCACAACTTTCGGAGGAGGTGGTGTGTAAATCGGTAAATAACATTTTACCCGCATTGTATTTTGCAATGATGCTCGTAATCAAATGGTCCAGGGAGGCCAATTCTTCCAATTCCGGATAGCTGAATCCGGCTTCTCCCGAATCTTTCATACGGACCAGGTTCAAATTTTCTTTGGTCCATATACGATTCAGGTCCTTTTCGATGTACCGTTGTTTTCGTTTCAGGGCCTGGTTATTGCCTTTGAGCACCATTACATTACCCTGAAAGCTAAACTTTCCTATATTTTGTTCGCCGAAAAGGTCTTCCATGGCCATTACGGAGGCCGGTTCGTTGCCATGAATTCCAGCGATTACCACCAGGGTAGGTGATTTTTCATCCTGGTGATGCGCAAATAAAATCCGGGGATTATTTGTGGTGAGAAGGGATTCAGGCATTGTTTTTCTCGTAAAGTTTATCCCAAATGCTTTGGGCATCCTTATCCGTCACCAATCCTATCAACTGGTCTCCGTCTACCACCGGCAAGCAACTGATTTTTTTATTTACCATCAGCAACATGGCATACTTGATGTCGGTATGAGGTCCTACGGTCACCAGGTCAGATATCATGATGTTTTTGGCTATCTCCAGTTCATTTTCCACTTCACCCTTTTTTTTCAACGTCGATGCCGTAATCAAACCGGTAAGTTTTCCTTCTTTGTTTTCTACGGGGATGTGGTGGATGTTTTTCCAACTCATGATCTTCTTCACCAGCGCAACCAAATCGTCCTCCTGAACAGTGATCAGGTTGGTGGTCATGATATTCCCAATCCAGTCGTATTGGATCGGGATGGTCTTGAGCTCAGCAGGGCTGGCGGCCTTCCATTCGCTGACCGGTAAATCAGATTTCCTACGTTGTTGAATGGCACCGGTAAGGGTGACCATGGCCTCATCCCTGCTCATGAGCTTTTTTATTTTCCGGTAACTTTTAATCATCCAGCTGCTACCTGTCTGGCCGGTTTTTACCCGTTTCCGTATGACCTCCAGGTACTTGGAAGCCTCTGCCTGGGAGATTCCAACCTTGGACAATCCCTGCTCTGCCATGGGTAACAGTTCGTCCAGGAATAATTTCTGGACGGGCACCATTTGATTTTCCCAGGCCATGCTGCTGAATATGCCGGAGGTAGCTGCCCGGTAAAAGTTCCCTTTTGTATCTTCAAAGGACTTTCGGTGCCAGGATTTTCGGTAATGATCCGGCATGGCCTTCATTAGTCCCACCCAGAGTACCAGATTGGCCATTTCGTCAATGATCGTGGGACCGGAAGGAAGGTATCGGTTTTCTATTCTCAAATGGGGAATGCCATTTCCTGTGCCAAAGCAAGGCCTGTTCCATCGCCAAATGGTGCCATTGTGAAGCTTGAGGGCCTGAAGGTCGGGAATTTGCCCCTTTGCCAGCTCATCCAATGAATTGGCAGTGGACTTATGGGTGAGAATTAGGGGGAATCGCGCGATATTTTCTTTATAGATTTCAGTTGTTTCCCGAATCCATTGATTGCCAAAGGAGACGCGTTGTTCTTTTTCTTTCAGGTGATAGCCTTTACTACGGATATCAATGCTTTGCTGGAATAGTGGAATCCGGGTTTCCGACCAAAGTTCCCGGCCAAAAAGCAACGGAGAGTTGCTGCA
The DNA here is from genome assembly GCF_010119245.1 of Cyclobacterium salsum. Lineage (GTDB taxonomy): Bacteria > Bacteroidota > Bacteroidia > Cytophagales > Cyclobacteriaceae > Cyclobacterium > Cyclobacterium salsum. Next base: position 284,971 of record NZ_WNKG01000004.1, on the reverse strand, counting down.
TACGGCAAGAACAGGGCCTGAAATCAGCTGCGCCCAATTGTATTGGTCCACAAATTCTTCCGCACTTACCTGGAGGTGACATTGAAAACTGGTGTTGCAAGCTTCAAACAGGATATTGGTATGGGCTAATATCAATTCATCTACCCCCGAAATATTCAACTCAAAATCCTGACCTCTCAATTGCTTGATGATCTCATCCAAGGCCTGATACCTGGGGTTGGGGGTCATGTAATCCATTTGGCCCGAGCGAAGGTCAATGGAAGGTAAAATGCCGGTAAGAATTACCGCATCCCCAAAGGTAGTCGCCACTTGCTCGGCCTTTCGCAAGTATTTGCGGAGTTGCTTTTCCATGTTAGAAAAGCACTCCGCTTTTAATTCCACTGGATCCAGGTTTAGCTCCAGGTTGTACATGGCCAACTCGGAGGTAAAATGGGCATCCTGTAGCTTGCCGAGGATCAAAGGGCCATTTTTTGACGGCTTGTTGTGTCGGTCGATTAGCGCAAACTCCTGTTCTGCACCTATTCGTTGTACGTCTTTTTCAATGAGCCCTTCGCGGATCATTTGATCCAGTGCATCGATATCCTGGATCAGGTTTTTGAGAAATTTTTTTCTCTCCGATAGTTTTATTCTGGTATTTACGCGGTGTTCTCCCATGCTCCCAACAAGTTACGGAGGGAAAAAGGAATTTGGAAACACCAGGCGAATAATCCCAATAGCGCATGAGAAAAATCAGTGAGAGGGCCTCTGCTATTCCGGTTTCAGGTAACCGGTTTGCCAAGGGTTAGCTTGTTGGGTTAGTTGACTGTTTTTTCCTGACGGTTTTGGCGGAAGGCTACTGGAGGGAATCCGCCACGGCCCGGGCCAGCATTTTTGCGCCTTCTTTATTCGGATGAACGCCGTCCGGGAAAAGCGAGGTATAAGGCTTCAATGAATGGTGGAGGTCTATGATCTCTGCGCCCGTTCTTCTGGCTGCTTCCCGGATAAGGGGAGTCATTTCGTCTACGATTAGCTGCTCGGTGATTCCCCAGTTGTCTTTAAATACGGGTGCTGGCAGGCATACAAATACCTTCCCTTCCTCCGACATGTGCTCTTTGAAAGTGCGGATCATTTCCAGATAATCGTTTAAGAAATCGTCTTTGTGAGCCCAATTCTGGGGTTTGGAGTCGTTGGTGCCCAGTTTGATGACAAGGATGTCCGGTTTGAAATCTTTTACCTGCTCAAATTGCGGTTCGTTCCAAAAAGGAAAATCCCCCTTTCGTAGCAGTGTTCGGGCACTAACGCCGAAGTTCTTTACCAGATACCCCTGGCCAAGCATTTTTTGGAGCTGTAGCGGATAACTGTCCGGATGGTTTCTCCCGGGTCCTTCGGTGATGCTGTTACCGACACAGGCTATTTTTACGGGTTGCTGGGCATGGGTTCCCTGGCCCCAAAGCATTAAGAGAGCACAAATCACTTTTTTCATTAGGCGAAAAATCAAAGTATCGCGAAATTACATACTATTTCGATGAAATGGCGGATTCAAATTGTTAATTTGCATTTTAATCGCTTATCCGTGAGCATACCTAAACAATTTTTCAGGGTCGTGTACGAAAGATCCAACCTGCTTTCGCTGGATGTGGTTTCGGGAGCCTGTGCGGGCATGTATTTTTTTGCCGATATGATGCGGATTTCCCTCTTCTGGTATTACTACTTGCTGTTGGCGTTGGCGGTATGGACCATCTATACCTTTGATCACCTCTTGGATGCCAAAAAAGTTTCTAAAATCGCGCTTTCCAAAAGGCATCGATTTCACCAGCAACATTTTAAGCGATTGGCACCGGCACTGGTGCTTACAGGGCTAGCGGGAGCAGTTCTTTCCTTTCATTTTTTAACCTATGAAAGACTATTGTCGGCCGGAACGATCCTGTTTTTCCTAATTGTTGGGGTGATGATCGGGATCCGATTGGGAAATAGGAAATTAGCCGTTGCCAAAGAATGGCTCATTGCCACTTTTTATGTGGCAGGCATCATTCTGGTGCCGGTAATTCAGCTTGATTTTGGTTTTATTTCCGGAAATTGGTTGTACTATGTTCCGGCTTATTTTATCCTGGCCTGGTTTAACCTGGTATATTTTTCCTATCTGGATGGGGCACTAGATCGTGCCGAGGGGCATCATTCCATCATGACGGTTTTGGGAAAGCGAAAAACCAGAAATTTGCTCGGAACGTTAAGTGTAGTGGGCTTGATCTACGGGCTGTTTTTATTTTTCCACCTTCCTTCCTATTTCCACCGCTATACGTTGGTATGGGCATTAATGATGCTAACTCATGTGCTTTTTTTCATGGAGAGGCCTGTCAATATAACAGAAGCCAGAAGGCGCCTGGAACTTATCTTTTCCTTTCCGTGGCTACTGCTCATCCTATAAGCTATTTTTATGCCGAAAGAACGAGTTCCCGATCACTACTTTCTACTGGCACCTTTCTATGAGTTTTTCGCCAAAAGGGTAATTGGTCCCGATTTTCAGCGAAGCAAGCAAGCATTTTTGGCCCGGATACAAAAAGGGGATACCGTGCTGGTATTGGGCGGCGGCACCGGCGCCATTCTTCCCCAAATCCTGAACCAAATCGGAAGTACCGGGAGAATTCTCTATCTGGAGGCCTCCGGATCCATGATTAAGCGAAGTAAGCAAAAAGTGGATCGGCATGCTTCCAGGCAGATTCAGTGGATCCATTCGGCGCGCTTTGAGGAGCTTCCCCCGGTAAATTCGGATGTAATTATTTCCCAATACTTTCTGGATGTGTTGCCCGATGAAAGTATTGATCAATTGTTTAAGGAAATGGATAGCAGGGTTCATTCGGAAACCAAATGGATCTTTACGGATTTTTTTCCGAAAGCAAATCGGAAGTGGTTACTTTCCTTCCTAATTTTAGTATTTCGATTGCTCGCCCGGCATTCCCGAAAGGACCTGCCGGATTACACTTCCTTTTTCCAGAAATGGGGCTGGGAGCCCGTGCATCGAATCCCTTTTCAACAAGGGTTTTTTCAAGCCATTTGCTACAAGCCTGCCCCCAAATCAATTAATTCGCCAATTACCTCTTTAAAGTAAGCACCATTATAGGGGCCATAGAAATTCATGTCCCTTACCTCGTAGTAGTCTTCCTGATAATACTTGTCTGGCGTAATGTATCCGATATACCCCCCATTGAACGTAGTAATGAACAGGTTCATCCCCAGATCGGCAGCTTGCTTTTCCCAGGCCTCGTAAAACACGCCGGAAACCTCGCCTGAAGAGGAAATAAAGAGGGTATTGCCAATCTTTATCAGGTCAAAATGAGCCGGGTAATCCCCGATGGCCCAATCAAAAAGCCAGGGCCGAATTCGCCAATCATTGCTAATCCGAAAATGGGGTTCGCGAAGTTGTAAAGGTAGTTTTGCAGCAAAAACACCCTTTTCGTCTGGTTCACTGATTTCCTCCCGGTTTTGGTCTACCATGGAATCCAGTTCGGCCGCATAGGTTTTGACGCTCTTGACATCATTTCCCTGAATGTGGGGGCGATGACTACCCACGGCTCCTGCTGCGAAAAGAACAAGTTCATGTCGTTCTTCGAGTTTTTGTGAAAAGTAGAAGGGATAATCTCCTGATAGCCCCATAAAGCGACTGCTCAGACAGGTGGCATGTGCACTGAAGGTGACCAGACTTGCGCTTTTACCGGCCTGATTCCTAAGTGTCAGTTGACGGATATAGGGGTCCACGGGGTCGGTTGCTACCAATCGGTTGGTGACAAAATTTCCGGCGTTACTTTTTCTATAGTCAAGTTGCACCGTATCCATTTGCACTAGGGCATCCTGCAGGGCTTGGAGGGTGCTTGCGGAAATCAGATCCACCAGGTCTTGGTTCCAGCCTCCCAGCGCCAGGCTTCCTACAGGGCCGGGAATGGTACCACCCATCCCGCTATGGGTGTGTGTGGCGGTAAAATAGACATGGTCTATCGGAATGGCACGCTCTTCAATTTTTTTCCGCAGGGTTTCTGCCAGCCTGGGGTGAATAATGAGTAATTCGTAGTTTAAAAAGGCTATCTTGAAATCGCTGTTCCCGAGGACTATTGCTTTGACAAAGCTACTGTCCTGGACGAATTCATAATTGCCTCTGGGCCGATAGGCTACCAATGGTGCCGGCGTGGCCGGGGTCATGTTGGCCTTTGCCCAGCCCCCTAGTAGAAAACCCTGGTCGGAGCCCGCCACGGGCAGACTGGCCAGGGTAGCCATGGTTTCCTTGTAGTATCCCTTTTCCTGATAGGGTGTCCAGTCTACGGTCGTAACAGTGGCCAGAATAAGCAGCAGAAAGAATCCGGCCAGGTACAGCAAAAATTTAGCAATGGCTATTATGGAAAGGCGTAGCAGCGGCATGGCTTAGCCCTCATAGGTATATGTTCCGTGTTTGCCGCTAACGGTCACCTTTTTTCCCTGGTAATCGGTGACCCGACCAATAATCCGGGCTTCCACGCCAAACTCAGTCGCCAATTGAATGACTTCTTCCGCTACCTTCTCTTGGAGGTATACTTCCATCCGGTGGCCCATATTGAAAACTTTATACATTTCCTTCCAATCAGTGCCACTTTCCTGTTGAATGATCTTAAAAAGGGGAGGAGTATCGAAGAGGTTGTCTTTGATTACATGCAAGTCTTCAATGAAATGCAGCACCTTGGTTTGAGCTCCGCCGCTGCAATGTACCAGGCCATGAATTTCAGAACGGTGCGTTTTGAGCAAGGCGGCGATTATCGGTGCATAGGTGCGGGTGGGAGAGAGGACCAATTTGCCCATATCCAGGGGGGTACCGGGGGCGGGGTCGGTTAAGCCAAAGCTACCTGAATAAACCAGCTCTTTTGGTACCTGCGGGTCGAAACTCTCAGGAAACGCTTTGGCAATGCTTTTTCCAAATACATCGTGGCGGGCGGAGGTAAGTCCATTGCTTCCCATGCCGCCATTGTATTCGGATTCGTAGCGGGCCTGTCCAAAGGAGGCCAACCCTACGATCATATCACCTGCGGCAATCCGGTCATTGGAGATGACATCGTTCCGTTTCATCCGGCAGGTAACCGTGCTATCTACGATTATAGTACGCACCAGGTCTCCGACATCGGCGGTTTCTCCTCCCGTCAATAGGGCATTTACGCCATGATCTCGCAACATTTGAAGCACTTCCTCGGTGCCGTTGATGATGGCTGAGATAACCTCGCCGGGGATCAGGTTTTTATTTCTGCCGATGGTGGAGGAGACCAGAATATTATCGATGGCTCCCACGCAAAGCAAGTCGTCAATGTTCATGATGATCGCATCCTGAGCGATTCCTTTCCAAACACTCAGGTCTCCGGTGGCTTTCCAGTACAGGTAGGCAAGGGAGGATTTTGTACCTGCCCCGTCGGCATGCATGATATTACAATAGTCAGGATCATTGCCCAGGATATCTTCGACGATTTTACAAAATGCCTTGGGAAACAGTCCTTTATCCAGATTGGAAATGGCCTTGTGTACGTCTTCCTTGGAGGCCGATACCCCGCGTTGCATATACCTTTCGTTCATAACCTTGGCTTTGAAAAAACAAACAGGCCGCAAATATACGGATTTTACTCGGTGATTTCTATCACCTTAAACTCGGTTCGACGGTTTACCTGGTGCTCTTCCTCCGTTTGGGCATTTTCGATAATCAGCTGCTGCTCGCCGTAACCCCTGGCTTCCAGTCTGGAGGGATCGATACCTTGGGAAACAATGTATTCTACCGCTGATTCAGCCCTTCTTTGAGACAGGTCTTCGTTATAGGCATCGCTTGCCCGCGCATCGGTGTGGCTGCTTAGCTCTATCCGGATTCCGGGATTGTCTTTCAGGATTTTAACCAGTTTATCCAGCTCCTGTGCCGCATCCGGCCGGATTTCTGCCTTGTCCAGGTCATAGTAAATATTTTCGAGGACAATGGCCTTTTCCAGAACCAACTGTTCCAAAAGGATGGTCGTATCCAGTGTAATATTGGTTACTTCCTGGATGAGGTCCTCCGGGGCTGGCGTTTTGCCAACCGTACTATAAGGAATGCTCTGCGTAAAATAGCCCGTTTTGGAGGCAATCATGGTGTATTCTTTTTCAGGTTCTAAGGGAAAGCGTAGTCTCCCACTTTGGCTGGAGAAATTACCATCGATCGTCTGGTTGTCATCATCATACAGTACCACCCGGGTTTGGGGAAGTACCTGCTCTTCCCCATTCTCCAATCGTTCTTTGGTGACCACATTCAGCAATACGTTGACCACCTTGGGGGGAGGTGTCATATCTTTGAAATAATAGATATCATCGTCGCCTTTACCACCGGGTCTGTTGGAAGTAAGGTAGCCCTCCTCAGGGTAATCGGTGAAAAAGATTCCAAAATCATCGGTGATGGAATTAAAATTAGGGCCGAGGTTCCTTACTGTAATCGAACCGTTTTCCTCTTTGGCTACAAACAGGTCCAATTTTCCGTATCCCGGATGTCCGTCGGAGGAAAAATAGAATTCGCCGTTGGGAAGCGGTCTGGGAAATAGTTCATTACCAGGGGTATTGATTTCAGGCCCCATGTTTACCACATTACCAAAATCGCCATTCGCAAGCTTAGTGGACCGATACAGGTCGATGCCCCCATATCCTTCGGGTCGGTTGGAGGCAAAGTAGAGGGTGTCTCCGCTTGCGCTGAATGCCGGAGTGGAATTCCAGTATTCAGGTTCACCGTTGACAGGCATAAAGATGGGTTCGGTAAAGCCCCCTCCTCTGAAATAGGAGGCAAAAAGGCTTACCTCCGGAATGACACTTTTAGAGGCAGCATTTCCCCTGGCGTAGATAATGGTATTTCCATCAGGGCTGATTGCGATGGCACCCTGGTTTAATCCGGTTTCATTTTGAAATTCCGGTAACGTTTGTACATTTTGTACATCCACCTTAATGCCCTCTGCCCTGGCCCGGAATAATCGGGTGTAGCCCTGACCGGTAGCCGGGTAGAGATCTCCGGCACCTCTGGAACTGGTAAAATACAGGTAGTTTTCACTCAGCACGGGGGCATAATCAATGCCTGATGTATTGAGCAATTCGTAATTTTCCAGTTCGTGGTTGGGCCAGATGGGTTCAATTTCAGACAGGGCATCAATATTTTTAACCTCTTTTTCTGCAAGAGCGATTTTTTCATCGTCCATGGTCAGGGTTTTGGCCGCCTCAAAAGCAACTCTTGCCGAATCGTACTCCCCTTTCCCCTTTAGGCTTTTTCCCTTGTAATACTCACTTTCAAACGTCGCGTTATCCTCAGAAACCTTCTGGTAATAGGTTGCTGCTTTTTCGATTCGGTTAGAAAGCCGATAGCTCTCGGCGATAAAAAGGTTTGCCTCGTTATTTTCTGGCTCCTTTTCTAATAATTTGGAAAAGGTACTGATGGCCATCTGGTATTCCCCAGCACTAAATTGGTTTTGGGCTTTCTGTTGCAGACTGGTACAGGATACCTGGAGAAAGACCACCATCAGCGGCAGCCAGAAGGCGGGGTGAAGGACAGAAGACGTTGCTTTTTTCATACGAAATGAGTTCCCTAACGAAATTAGTGGGCGAAATATTTTTTCAACCAACTGGATTCAGCCGGTATCAGCCATTCATTGTTCAAATCGGCTATTTTATTGACACCGGGGTTGAAAACCTTACTGCCAGGCTGCAACTGACCCTCCTGAATATGGGTTTTGATTTCCGGCAAAAATGCCACATTGACACCCGACTCGCTCAGGTACGATACTTTGCCGCTATCCAATAGGTTGACGGAAAGCTGCGTTTCGATTTCTCTTAGCACCCGAACCGAACTATCGATGGAGCAGCCACTGGCTCCCAGCTGGCCCTCATCCACGGCCAGCACTATAAACTGGTCGAATTTGATGTCAAAAGATGTCGGCATCTGTGAACCGTGACTGTTCCATTGATTACAGAAACTAACCAATTTGGAAATGATCCAGGTTTTTTCTTCCTCCTTAAAAGGTCTATTTGCCTGGTATACCCATACTCTGGCTTCTTCCGACATTTCTTCAAAAGGTACATACATGCCTGATTTCCTTTAGTTTAGTTGTTAACGCTTTCTATAGATCCTGCCTGTTTGGCAGATCCTGTAGAATTAAACGTAATTTGAATTTATTATGATACAAAATAGGGATTAAGATCCACTAAAAAACGCAATTAACCAAAAGAATGTTGCCTCAACGGCAACAACTCTGGTTTTACTTACCCTGACAAACCCTGGTCTTTGGCAATGAGTTCCGCCAGGTCAAGGACCTGAACGTCTTTTTCTTTATCTTTGTTTTTAATCCCGTCAGCCATCATCGTCAGGCAAAACGGACAGCCTACAGCAATCGTTTTTGCTCCAGTTTGCAGGGCCTCCTCCGTTCGTTCTACGTTGATGTCTTTGCTACCTTTTTCTGGTTCCTTAAACATTTGCGCCCCTCCGGCACCGCAACAAAGGCCTTTGCTCCGGCAGCGTTTCATCTCTACCAGCTCCATATCCAGTGCTTTGATCACATCCCTAGGTGCTTCGTACACGTCGTTTGCCCGGCCCAGGTAGCAGCTGTCATGAAAGGTAATTCGTTTGCCTTTAAAGGTTCCGCCCCCTTTCATTACAATTTTCCCCTCCTGAATCAGCCCCTGCAAAAACTGGGAATGGTGCATTACCTCGTAATTGCCTCCCAGCGCTGGGTATTCGTTTTTCAGGGTATTGAAGCAATGCGGGCAGGCTGTGACGATCTTTTTGATCTGATAGCCATCCAGCACCTGAATATTGCTGATGGCTTGCATTTGAAAGAGAAATTCATTGCCTGCTCGTCGGGCGGGATCCCCGGTGCAGGTTTCTTCCTCCCCCAGCACGGCAAAATTGATCCCGACTTTGTTCAGTATTTTTGTAAAGGCAAGGGTTACGGCCTGGTATCGTTCGTCGAAGGAGCCCGCGCATCCGACCCAAAAAAGCACTTCGGGCATTTCACCTGCGGCAGCCTTTTGGGCCATGGTGGGAACTTGATAGGTATTACTCATTATTCGTTGGTTTCTTTTCTTCCTGATTTAGTTTCGATGCCCAGTTGAATCGGTCGGTCGGGGGGAATTTCCAGGGGGCAAAACTGGTTTCTACGTTTTGAAACATCGCGTTCCACTGAGCGGGACTGCCACTTTCTTCCATAGAGGTGTATCGCCTCAACTCTAAAATGATGGACAAAGGATCAATATTTACTGGACAGGCTTCCACGCAGGCATTACAACTGGTACAAGCGTTGATTTCTTCCTGGCTGATGTAATCACCAAGTAGCGATTTACCATCGTCATTTCCATCCTTCCCGGAGGCTTTAGATTGGCTGATTTCCTCTGCCCTGTCCCGGGTGTCCATCATGATTTTACGTGGAGAAAGTTTTTTCCCGGTGATGCTGGCGGGGCATTCGGCCGTGCAGCGGCCGCATTCGGTGCAGGAAAAGGCATTCATGATCTGGACCCAGGAAAGGTCGGTGACATCCTTTGCGCCGAACCTACCTATTTCTGACTGATCGGTCGCTTCGGGAGGGGCCTGTAGTCCCAGCATGGATTTCACCTCCTGTGTGACCACTTCCATGTTCGGCATTTTTCCTTTGGGCTCCAGATTGGAATACCAGGTGTTGGGAAAGGCCAGAAATATGTGCAGGTGCTTGGAGTAGGTCACATAGATGGCAAAGCCTAAAATACCGATGATATGAAACCACCAGGCAAAGCGTTCCAAAAATAGCAGGGTACCGCTGCTCAACCCCTCAAAGAGACCCTGAATGCTGCTGCTAATCCACAGCCCTCCTAATGGAATGTACCCTTCTACGCCACGATAGGCAAGTAATTGATCGGTAGCATTCATGGTCAGAATGGCGATCATAAGCAAGATTTCAATCCATAAAATCAGGTTGGCATCTAATCCAGGCCAGCCTTTCAGCTCGGCCGAACTCAACCGGGGAACGTTCATTAGATTTCGTCGGACCAGAAAAGCGACACAGGAAATCAAAACCCCTAAAGCGAGCAGTTCAAATACATTCATGGCCAGGGTATAGAAGCCTGCCAGTGCTGAGGCGAAAATACGGTGGGTACCGGCCAGCCCATCTATGATAAACTCCAATACCTCCAGATTGATCACGATAAAGGAAACGTAGATTATCAGGTGCAATAAGGCAGGTCCGATTCGCTTAAACATTTTCTGTTGACCGAAGGCTACCAGGGCCATGGTTTTCCATCTTTCTTTGGGTCGGTCGTTTCGGGCAAGGGGCCTTCCCAGCAGAATGGTCTTTCGGATATAGCTGATTCGCTTATATAAAATAAACCCTGCTGCGCCCAGAACCAATAAAAAAAGGATTTGCGGTAAGCTGCTCATAGTGAATGTATTACTCGTATGCCTCTATTTTTTTATTAAAATCGTTTGTACAAAAGTAACAAATACCTACCTTTGCAACACTTTCAGCGGTGATGTAGCTCAGTTGGTAGAGCATCGGACTGAAAATCCGTGAGTCGGTGGTTCGAGCCCACTCATCACCACTGGCCCTGGTTTCGACCAGGGCTTTTTTTTTGCCTTTTTTTTAATTTTAAAGCTATATTCGGTCCTGCTGTCGTTTTTCATTTCAGTGGCAAATTAATAAATAGTACCGATGCATACTATTATAAATGCATTAATCAACCCGGCAGAACGGCAGTTGTTCAGTTTTTCAGTACTTTATAAAAGGTTGAACCCGTTTGAAAAATGAATGCCGAAAAAAAAATTTCTCCAAAGCTGTAACATTTCCCTGCCGACTTCATCCTATACATGAATGAGCACTTTTTTTGAAGCAACGATATGGCCGCTACGAAATAAACTGTACCGTATGGCGTATCTCCGAACGAAAGACCGGGATGCAGCCAACGATGCCGTTCAGGAGGCCTTTTCGAAAGCATGGGTACACCGTCACAGCCTCGAGCGGATGGAGAATCCCGTGGGATGGACGGTGAAGACCCTCAAAAATCAAGTGCTTCACCAGTTTCGGAACGAAAGCAGAATGGAACCCCTGGAAAATCAGGAGGAAACGCTTCACGAAGATCCGGTCGAATCCCAGGAAGACAGCCACTCGGTGAAATTGGTGTTTCGCTTTTTGGATGCCTTGCCCGCTAAGCAACGGGAGGTGTTCGAATTGCGGGAAGTGGAAGGGTTGACCTATGAGGAAATCGCCGGTTACCTGGAGATTTCACCCGAACAGGTAAAGGTAAACCTGCACCGGGCCAGAAAGAAGCTCAGGGAATTTCTAATGAAATGTAAGAACGATGAACGATAGATTAGATCAATTACTGGAGAAATACTGGGAGGGAGCGAGTTCCCTGTCGGAAGAAGAAGAGATGAAAGCGCTGTTGGAGCAGGTGCCGGGATACGAGCAGGAAAAAGCATTTTTTCTGGAAGTAGCAGCGATTAAAAAGTTGAAATCGACGATATCAGCTAATCCTGATTTCAGGGAGATGCTACCCCCTGAAAAGCGTGGATTTGTGAGAAGCTGGATGAAAATAGCCGCGACGGTAATTTTGCTGGCCGGTTTTGGCTTCATGATTCAGCAATATCAGGTGCAGCAGGAAAAAGAAGCGCAGGCCCAAGCCTATTTTGAAGTTATGGAGGCCTTTAGCCTGATCCAACAGCATCTGCATAAAGGAGAAAGGCAACTGGAGGTCATGGATGATCTCAAATATCTGAATGCACCCCACCAAATGTTCAACCTTAACGACTTACAAAATGATTAGGAAGTCAATTAACCTATTAATACCCATGATGCTGGTTCTTGGTAGCCTGCAGGCACAGGAAAGTGCCATTGAAAAATTTTATTCCAAGTACGTGGAGGACGAGCGCTTTTCCCGGGTCTATATCAGCCCTAAAATGATGCAGATGGCGGGTGGTTTTTTGAATTCCAACAGCGTAGAGGGCGATGAAGATGCAGACGACATGCTAACCCTAATCTCCAAAGTAAAGGGAATTCGGATTTTGTCCGGCGAGCAGGTGAATGGATTGAACATGTTTGAAGAGGCCATCGGCCTCCTTAACCGCAACCAATACGAAGAGCTGATGGACATCAAAGACAAGGGCAGCTCTCTGAAATTTATGGTAAGGGAAGAAGCTGGCCGGATAAAAGAACTGCTGATGGTTTCGGGGACGATGGAAGAATTTACCCTCATGAGCATGCTCGGGGATTTTACCTATAAAGACTTGAACATGTTATCTGAAAAAACCAACCTTCCAGGTATGAAGGAATACGGGCAGGGCAACAAAGAATAAGTTTTGAAAAATTTACGTATCGATTACACATTCAACTACACAATCATGAAAAATGCACTGGCTATTGTCTCTCTTTCTCTTTTATTTTTACTCCCATTAAGCCTATTTGGCCAGAGTAAAAGCGTGGACCGGCTCTATAATCAATACAAAGGGGAGGAATCCTTCTTCCACCTGGATCTGGCGGGTAACTTCCTGGATTTTGCCAAGGGCTGGGACATAGACATTGAAGAAGCGAACCTGTCTGCCATCACAGAGAGCATCGAACGGGTCAAGCTCTTCAAGCTGCCGGTAAGTGGAAATCAGGCACGATTGGATTTCAGAAAGTTGGCGCAGGGACTCGAGCGGGAAAACTACGAACTGATGATGGAAGCAGAAGAAAAAGACAGCGGCGTATCCATTTATGCCCTGGGACAACGCAGCATGAAGGGTTTGGTGCTGCTGATCCGTTCCAATGAGGATGCCGAGTACCTCGTGATTGAGTTGGAAGGACAGTTCGACCAAAAGGCCCTGGCCAAGGTTGGGAAGGGGATTTGATACTTTCTGCCCACTCCTGGAAAGGCGGGGTCGGAAAACCGCAATCTTATAAAACCCTTGAGGTCTTCGAGACCTCGAGGGTTTTTTTCGTGTACGTTCTTCGAAAAGAATACGGGGTTGGGGAAACCCCAAAGGTCGATGTCCATAACCGTTGAGGTCTTTGGGACCTCGACGGTTTTTTTCGTGTACGTCCCGCGAAAAGACCTTCGGGGTTTGGGAAACCCCAAGGGTCGATGTCTATAACCTCGACCGTTTCATTTCGTAAGATCTCTGGCAATGACTCCATTTGACAGGATTTTTTTTGTCGAGAGGAATTTTCAAGCCCGCCATTTTTTTCGTATTTTTTCTATTTCAATCATCTTACAGCTCATGAAGCAATTGTTGTTCTCCTTGGTATTCCTGTTTTTGGCAGCTTGTGGATCCGACGATTCCTCCGGTGAGAACGGTCGAGCGCCAAACTTAAATTTTACACTGGATACGGTTCAGATTGATGCCAGGGGAGAAATCCTGTTTCTGAATGCCGGCTTGCGTTCCGCGGTCCTCACGGAGGACAAACGCTACCTGTACAACCTGAATCGCCAGGCCTATACCATCGAAAAAATCGATTTAACTACCTTGGCACTGGAGACCTTGCTACCGTTTGAAAAAGAAGGGCCGGATGGCATTGGGGGATATTCCCTGGGGCTGAGACTGGTGGACGGGGATCGGTTTTTGATGTCCGGGTACGGCAATCATGCCCTGTTTGACAGCAACGGCAAAAAACTGGCCGATGTAGGCCCGGAAACAGTCCCTGCCTATGCATCGGAAAGGGAAGAAGGAAACGTACTGTTCCCGTTGCGATTGCCGGAGACCCGGTCGGCCTATGCCGGGGTATATATCATTCCCGGAGAACGGGAACCGCAGCTAATGTTCTGGGACACGGAAGAAAAAACGTATCGGAAAGTAAGGAACCCCTTGCTGGAGAAGTCCACACAGTACCAAACGGACTTTGACGATGGGACAACGGCTTTATTTATAAGCGGCGGAGAATACCTGGAAGTGGTAAATGATAGGGTTTTGCTGGGCTTAAACGGAAGTTCAGATCTCTATATACGTGAACCGGGGCAAGAGGAATTTCATAAAAAGACCTTCGAAAACGGTTGGATTCCCCGGGAAAAGGAGGCCGTCTTTCCTGAAAAAATAAACGATAGGGGCTTATTCCAAGAACTGTATAAGAAAGCTACGGAAGAGATTTCCTACAATAAGCCCATTTGGGACGAAAGTCGAAAGGTTTATTTTCGGTTTTCCTACAAGCAGCAATACGGCATTGCAAACACCAGTCCTTCGGATGGTCTTTTTCCCAAACCTACGGGTGCCAGCGTGTACCTCACCATCTATGATGCCGATTTTAATTTGCTGAGAGAGACTGCCGTTCCTGAATTGGATCGGCCACCGTCCTACCACTTCGCCAAAGACGGCCAAATCTGGATTTTTGAGAATCTGGAAGATGAGATGGGCTTTGTAAGGTTGAGTTTCGATTTGTGATTTCGGATGGTTTGTAGGTTGTTAAAAAAAGGAATCTGAACCATATAAGGCATAGAAGAACATATAAGGAATTTTTTTAGTTATTTTGGTTGTTTTGGGATCTTATAACCCGACGGAAGGCATAGATAATTGGTGAATAAAGTAACCCGGGAAACTTCACCCTTATAATCCCTTATATCTCTTATATGGTTAAATAAAAGGAGAAACCATATAAGGCATTGAAGGACATATAAGGGGTTTTAATGTAATTCTGGGGGTGTTTGAGATATATCTTCTAATGGTAAAATTATTCCTTGCCGTGTTTTATTTTTAATCCTAAATCGCTGACAAATTTGGTGTAACGTTTTTTTGTGAGATAGTTAGCCACAAACCAGTCTAGGTATTCCGGCAGTTTACCACCCAGGTAATAGGGTAAGTTCATTAGATAAAATGTAATAAATACAGGGTATTTTGATTGAAAATGTGCAGTATTTACAGGGTAATATATGACGAAACATGTAATATATAGAGACCAAAATTAAATGTGTGGTTTATTTACCCTTTTTTAACACCTATTTATTTTAATTTGCCCGGAAAATTCTTAATTTTTTAGTCTAAATCAAATCTTAACCACATGAGGCTTTTCGTTTTTCTTTTCTTCGCTAGTTTACTTATTGGCTGTGAGGGCCGTGATACCCGGGAAAAAAACGGTGAAGTCCGCCTGGATTTTAGCCTGGATACGGTCATGGTAGATCCGGGTCAGGAAATCCTATTCTTAAATTCTGGTTTGAATCAAGCCCAATTGAGCCCGGATAAAAAGTATCTGTATAATTTTAATCCTACCGATTTTTCCATTGAAAAAATCAATCTGGATGAACTCAAGTTTGAAGACAAAATCAACCTTTCCAAGGAGGGGCCAAACGGCGTGGGGCAGTATGTTATGGGTTTTTTGTTAGTGGATGAAACTTCCATTTTGTTCAGAAGCTATAACCAGGACAATTTCCTGGACTGGGATGGGAATAAAAAGCGGCAGTTTGACTTCAAGAAAGTAGGAGCGGAGGCTGAACGGATAGTAGATGGGGAACATCTTTTTATGCCTGTTATCCAACCGGGACAGCCCCAGGTGTTTTTCGGTTTGGTTTCAAATTGGGAGCAAAAAACCACCGCCCTGGCGGTTTTTGATTTGGGCAAAGACCATTTTAAAAGGATTGATGTACCGCTTTTCGAAAAAACCAGTGCTTTTAAGATCGAATTCAATGATGGTCAAATGGGTTATGTTATGGGGACTTCAGAATACGTTAAATGCGAAGGTGGGAAGGTAATTTTAGGTGCAGAGGTGTCCAGCGACCTTTATGTGTATGATCCGCTCACAGGGGTCTTAGACCAAAGGGCTTTTGAAAGCGAACTGACGGCCAATGAAAAAAAAGGCAATCATCCGGGTAAGGTCAGTGACCGGAAAGAAATGGAGGGGATTTACAGGAGAATTCACGAGGAAATCGGGTTTCATGCTGTCCATTGGGATGAAAAAAACGAATTATATTACCGTTTTTCCAGTATGGCTGAATTTTCCGATACTGCCGAAACGCCCGAAAACCGCATGGTCCCGTCTCCTACAGGGGCGAAGGTATACCTGACTGTTTTTGACAAAGATTTGAATCAAATCGCTGAATCCAGAGTGCCTATGTTGACGAATAAACCAGCCTATCACTTCGCCAAAGACGGTAAAATCTGGATTTTTGAGAATATGGAGGATGAGATGGGGTTTGTGCGCTTGTCGATTTCGGATTTACCCAATCGGAAATCATAAATCCACCATCCTCCCAAGAAATTAGCTATAAAATGAGAAAGTTTTTGGTAATCTATTTATGCAGCTATCTTATCGGTTGTGGCGAAAAAGAGAAGGTTGGAAATCAGGGAATAACTAACCTGGAGTTTTCTCTGGATACAGTAATGATTGATCCGGGAAATGAACTGCTGTATTTAAATGCAGGGCTTCGGATGGCTTCGCTGGAGGCCAAAAGAGACTATCTCTATAATTTCAACCTTTCCGACCACACCATTGAGAAAATCAATTTAAACAGTAGGAAGCTTGAAGATAAACTGGCATTCGAAAAGGAAGGTCCTGATGGAGTTGGAGATATGGTATATAGAATGGATCTGATATCAGACGAATTGGTGGCGTTTTTAGGGTACGTAAAAGTTGGTATTTTTGACTTAAAAGGGAGAAAGGTGGCTGAATTCCCCATTGCGGAGATAGATTTCGACGGGGATCGGTTGATTGAGGGCGAACGTTTTGAATTTCTGAATACCTATATGTTTGATCCGCAGAAGATGGTGGGCTTGATTAGAAATGCCAGGGAAAGAACCTTTTCCTTGGGTGTGTTGGATTCCGATTTCAGACATTTGAAGAAGACTCCGATTCCTTTGGATGCACTGGAGAACTTTCGATTTGTGCTAAGTAGTCCTTCTAGAGTACAAATGTCCTTTCCCTCAGCCAATATTTCTAAGCACAAAGGCAATTACGTCATTACCAATGAGGTAAATAATACAATCCTGCTTTACGATGCCGATTTAGATACTTTAAAAAAGATCAACTATAAACCTATGCTTACGGAAGATAGGAAAAAAGGCAAATACAACCAGGTAACAGAAACAGAGGAAGAATTTAAGAAAGAAACCCAAAGCGTACAACAAGAAATCAGTTTTATGGCTCCCGTTTGGGATAAAAAAAACAATCGATTCTACCGGTTTTCCCATAAAGCTGTCAACTTTGCAAGCCCTGCTATTAAGGAGGAAGTGTATAAATCATCCGTATACCTGACGGTATTTGATGCTGATTTTAACGTGATTGCAGAATCCCTTGTTGAAGATTTAACGAAACCACCCGGATTCCATTTTGTCAAGGACGGCATGCTTTGGCTGTTTGTCAATCTGGAGGATGAGCTGGGGTTTGTGCGCTTGAATTTTGAATTATGATTTCGGATCTATCCAATCTTGAATCATAAAACTAAGATGGCCATAAATGGCATCGCTTTGACGCATTAAACACAAATGGCGTAAATATGACGCTATAGGGGCGTAATCACGTGAATTGGAAAAGTATACTTTTGCTCGATAATAAAAAGTATAGAAAAGATGAAAAATTTAATTCTGGCAAAAAGGGTAAGGGAATTACGTAATCGCAGGGGACTTTCTCAAGAACTATTAGCAGAAAACTCAGGATTAGGCATCCGAACCATCCAGCGAATTGAGAATGGTGAAACAGAACCACGTGGAGACACGCTTAGACGATTGGCTAGTGCCTTGGATTCAAGTCCGGATGAGATAATTGATTGGACTATTACTGAAGACAAAGGTTTTCTTATGGCTTTAAATCTTTCTTCGCTAGGGTTTGTTCTATTCCCTCTTTTAGGAATATTAATTCCATTAATATTATGGATTTCCAGAAAGGGAAAAATAAAGGATATAAATTACATAAGTAAGGAAATTCTGAATTTTCAGATATCCTGGACCATTATAGTGATATTAACTTACATCTATTTCATTGGTAGTATGTATTATCGACTTAGTCAAGCTGGGGATATATCTCCAGCCGTACTGGGAAACCCATTAGTTAAATTTGCTGTACTGGGATTTTTATATTTATACAATTTCGTTTTAATTTTAATTAATACGGTTAAAATTGAAAATGAGAAGAAGGTGAAATACTTCCCTAAATTAAACATAATCAAATAGGTACATATGTAATCAGCCCAAAAAACTGTCTCCAATAATCCTAAATCCTCAATTTCCAATTATGTTTTTTTCATTTTAAATCAACACCTCAAATTATTTAAAATTAACTATTTAAGAGATGAAAGATTTTATTTTCCTTTTCTCCATAATTTTGTTGGTTTCATGCGGAAGTCCTGAACAGCAATCCAAGCTTGCAAATAGAAATACCATGTCGTTTTCTATGGATACGGTGATGGTGAGTCCGGGACAAGAAATTGTGTTTTTGAATCGTGGTATTCACCAATCCTTTCTTTCCTCCGACCGCAGGTATTTGTATAACTTCAACCCTTCAGACAATAGCCTTGAAAAAATTGACTTAAACGAGCTCAGGTTAGAGAAAAAAATTCCCTTTGAAAAAGAAGGACCAAATGGAATTGGTGGAAATGTTCATACCATTTTCCCCTTAAACGCGGATAGTCTGTATTTTGGAAGTTACAGTGGAGTGGGGGGAATTTTTACCTGGGAGGGTAAAAAAGTGATGGACCTTCCACTAAATAAACTGGGTGATAAAACAGAACATCTTTCCTCCAATGAGCAATTGGGCGGAATAAAAAGTTTTTCTACTGGTGCTATGGTATTTTATGGTCTGATATCGGTTTTCGACAAAGATGAAACCGAACTTGCAACGATAGATGTAAATGCTCAAAAAATTAGCCGGATTCCATTACCGCTTATGGACCGTACAAGACCGTTTAGGGTGACCTTTCGGGATGGACCTGCCAAAAGTTCGATTTCTCCAGGGTCTTATTTGGTTACTGAGGGGAACAAGGTCATCTTGAGTACGGGCGTAAGTAATGAGATGTATGTCTTGGATAAGGGAGGTGATTCCTTGCAGCATTTTTCATATGATAGTCAGATTATGCCCATTGAAAAGGCAGGAAAATACCACAATGAAGTAAATTCTGAGGAAGAGATGTATGCCATTTATCAAACAATCAACGAAGAAATTAACTACAATGCCCCATTTTGGGATACTGAAGAAGAACTGTTTTATCGGTTTTCTTATATAGGTGAATACCATCCGAATTCAGATAAGCCAGTTTTTGATGTCATTCCGGATAGGTGCAAAGTATTCCTGACCATATACGATGAAAATTTGGAGCTAATCGGGGAATCATTGGTTCCTGAATTAACCAAAGTTCCTGGCCGTCACTTCGCCAAAAACGGCAAGATCTGGATTTTTGAGAATATGGAAGATGAGATGGGGTTTGTGCGGTTATCGATTGATTTTTGATTTCGGGTTTTTCTAATCATGTCAAAATGTAATTTGTTTCAAATGAGAAATCGCTTTGTGTTTTTGATGCAAGTAGTTCTGTTCGCTTACGTGCAGGTTTCTTGCGGCCCTCAAGTGGAAAGTGAGGTTTGGGAACTGAAATTCAGTGTGGATACGGTCCAAATTGATCCAGGCGATGAATTGCTTTTTCTAAAACGAGGGCTTGATGTTTCCGGACTGAGTGCGGATCGCCGATACCTGTACAATTTTGACCTGGAGCAACACCAACTCGAAAAAATCGACCTGGATTGCCTGGTTCTGGACTGGAAAATTCCCTTTGAAAAGGAAGGTCCCGACGGACTAAGGGGTATCCATTCCCTCAGGGGCTGGGAGAGAGGAGCTATTTTCTTCAGCACCTGGAATGGGGCAATGGTTTTTGACCAAAGTAGCAAACTTGACCGTTCCTGGAAGCTGGATCCGAAGGAGTTTTCCGGGGATGTTCTTAGCGATAGGGAATCCCTTATAGGGGTTCAGGTGAATCCTTCCGGTGAGGCGGAAGCTTATGGCCTTGCAAAAGCTTTTCGAAACGAACTGGCTTCGTTTGTCAGGTTGGATCTGGACCAACATCAAATCCACCGCTATTCGTTACCTTTATTGGATAGGTTAGGAACTTATACCGCTTCCTTAAATGATGGGGATAACTATGCCTATCACGAAGTAGAAACGTACCTGGAAATAGTAGACAGCGGCGTCTTGTTTGGGGCGGAGACCGGAAGTGAATTTTACCTTTACGATCCGAAAGCCGATACCATCAAGGTGGTTTTCTCCAATAGTGAGTGGATGGAGTCCGAAAATAAGGCAAAAGGGCGTGATTTTGCTGCTGCAGGTGAGTTTTCCAGGTACTTTCAGCAATTCATGGAGGGACCTCATTACTTATTGCCTGTTTACGATGGGCAGAACAAACTGTATTGGCGGTTATTTTACGAGAATTATTATGAAAGCGAAATAACGGAAGGACTTTTTCCCCTGCCTGCCGGAGCTAATGTTTACCTGGCTTTGTACGATGAGGAATTGAACTTGATCCAGGAGGTCGAACTTCCCTTTTTAACCGAGAAACCTTTACGGCATTTTATTAAGGATGGGATGCTTTGGCTGTTTGTTAATATAGATGATGAGATGGGGTTTGTGCGCTTAAATATTGAGTTATGATTTCGTATTTTCTTCTAGTAGGATTTGAAAAAGCTTCCTAGAGAATTTCCCCTTAATTTCATGGAAAAAAGGAACCATATAAAGCATAGAAGGACATATAAGGGGTTTTTTAGATCAGGACCCTTTTTCAATTTATTCTTTAAATAATAGTTAATGATCGGTTTTCCAGAAGAAAACGCCAAAATGAGCCTTTACCCTTATAATCTCTTATATGGTTGAAAAAAAGGAGAAACCATATAAGAAGAACATATAAGCGGGGGAATGTGATTATGGGTGTATGGGCGATTCAATACCCCCAAATCACAAATCTGCAATCCCAAATCCCATCTTTGAAGTATTTTTTGGTAAGTTTAAGCTTATTTTGAATATTATTCGTTGTTGTCTACATAAAACCTATTGGTCTAACCAGAATTTATAAATAAGCTTTTACATGTTAAAAAGTCCCCTTGTTGCAATTGCCGCCCTTATTTTAGCTTTTTCACCTTTGCTGCTTCAGGCACAGGAAAGGCATGAATATGAGATTTCCATTCTGGGCATCAACATTGGTGACATGGTGGCCACCAAAGAAACCAATGCCGATACCACGTACTTTTTGCTGAGAAGTGAGGTGAGCTTCTGGTTTTTTGGTCGGATCAACCTGGATTATACCACCAAAGTAAAATACCATCAGGGGCAGTTTATCGAATCCTCCGTAGAAAAAAAGACCAACCGGGGAGATTTTCTGTCCAGGATTTGGCTGGAAGATGGGATCTATGAAATCCGGGCCAATTCCTATAAGTATGAATTCAATGATCAGGTCAGTGAAATAATCGACTACAGTGCGGTGCGCTTGTTTTTTGAGGAACCCAAAGGCAAGAAAAGAATGATTACTGAAAACCACGGCCAGTTTGCCAGCATTACGGCCAAAGGAAACGGGGCCTACGATACCTATGTGGAAGGCAACGAAAACAACTACCAATACGAGAATGGCAAATTGCAGGAGGTCAGCATGCACAGTCCCATCAAGAATTATGTGATACAGCGGAAGGAATGAAGGTTGCTGATTTTACACGAGGATGGATAGGTTGATAGCCTTCGACCCGAATAGATTGGTAGTATTCCGATTTAATCCTATACCCAAAGCATCCTCGCTAGTGAGGTTGCAAACGCTGTTTAGTTGAATTCGCTATTCCAAATGCCAAAAGCGGGTTATGGTTAATACACCATTATATCCTTCCGGGGGGGTTGGAGAGGAGTCCTTATTTCCGGATAGGACAGTTGGTATGCAACGCCCTGTTCAACCCCTGCCGGGGTTGCGTGAAGGTTGGATTCTTGCAGTCCCCGGGTTTCGCCCAGGGTTATTGCTGTTGAAGCCTTTCAGGCTTCAGTATCGGGGAGGAGTTTGATAATGAGGGAAGAAATCGGAGGATTTGATTGTCTAGAAACTGGCTCGGAATTGATTCGAGATTTCTGGTAAAATGATTGGACAGGAGGGCGATAAAACTTGCTCGATTTCATAACCAATTTCTATCGATTACCTAACGTATCCCAGGCCTGAAGGGCCTGAACAACAATAACCGTGGGTGCAGCCCACGGCTGATGGAATACCGATTAGCTCCAACCCCGGTAGGGGTTGAACCTGACGTAACGAGCTTTAGAAAATCAACTATTCTCGTACATACATTGTCATTTAGAATAGTAGGCCATAAATTTACCATGAAAATCGAAAATCATATTTTCGATTTTCATGGTAAACTAGTTTTGAAGATTCACTTTTTGATTTATATCTACTTGGAAGCTGGTTCAATCCATGGTTAAGAGCAGATAATCAACGTGCTAGGACCGGATTACCAATTCTATTTTTACAGAACCCATCAGGGAGCGGAGTGTGATCTATTACTGGTTAAATCCGAAAAAGTGGAATGGGCCATTGAGATCCAAAATACCCTTTCACCCAAAATCAGTAAAGGCTTTTCAATAAGCATGGAGGATACGAAGGCCGCTAAGGGGGCGGTTATTTCCCGAGTGGACGAAGGCTATCCCATTAGGGAAGGGGTGAGAAATTATTCCCTACTGGAATTTTGTGAAGCCATTAAAAAAGAATATTATGGAGCAGAAGGAAGCTAAAAGCCCCTTTTAAAAAGCTATTTTATTTTTATATTGCCTACTCAACCCCTGACCATGAGCAAATTCGGGTTTTTTATCATTCTTCTTTTAATCGTCGGCTGCGGAAGTCCCGAAAAACAGGAAATCGGGCAAGAACGGCAACTGTCTTTTTCTTTGGATACCGTTTTGGTGGATCCGGGAGATGAAATCCTATACCTAAGGGCAAGTTTGGGCTACGCTGAATTGTCAGCCGACGGAAGATTTCTATATAATTACAATCCTACGGACCATGCCTTGGAAAAAATTGACCTGGATGAATTAAAGTTCGTTGAGAAAATACCATTTGAAAGGGAAGGGCCTCAGGGTACCGGGTCTTTTTTTACACCGTTTTTTCTTTTGGGGGAAGACAGCGTTTTAGTAGCAGGTTCGCTAAAGCATGCAGCGATTTTTAATTTAGAAGGGGAGAAATTGAGTGAAGTAACTATACAGCAGGTACTGGAACAGTCGGGTATTTTGGATGGAGGAAACCGATTTCGCATTAAATCGGTAATTCCCGGTTCTGATAACCACTATTTAGGGTTTTTAACAGATTGGAGCGCAAAGTTCATGGAGTTGATAAAGGTGGATGCCTCCCATTCTACACTAACCAAATTGGATCTTCTAGCATTTGATAAGCTGGAAGAATACCGTGTAACCCAAGTCAATGGGAGTGAAATTATTGGTTTTTTAGGGTCGCAGGTTTTACTTCAGACAGGAGGAAAAAGCATTGTAATCAGCAATAATGTGTTCAATGAATTGTACGTATACCTTCCTGAGAAAGATAGTTTGCTGTTGAAAACCTATGAAAGTCGATTAACGCCCAACCAAAAAACGCCTTACTATCCCAAGCAGGTAGATAGTGATGAGGCGATGGAGCGAATAAGGGCAACCGGAATGGCAGAGATTAATTTTGAGCGGTTAATTTGGGACCAAGTCAATGCTCGATATTACCGGTTTTCCTATCAGGCAGACGTCGAAACGGTTGAAGAGGATGGTTGGTTTTCCCTGTCTGCTACAAACGTTCGGGTTTACCTGACAGTGTTTGACAAAAACCTGGAGATGATAACGGAGTCGATAGTACCCCAATTAACCACTATTCCCCGGACTTATTTTGTAAAGGACGGTGCCATCTGGATTTTTGAGAATATGGAGGATGAACTGGGTTTTTTGCGGCTTAAAATAGATTTATGACCTTGATCTATAAGTGGATTGGTCGATGAGTCGATAGATGCATTCGACAGGCTCAAGCGTCTTAGTCAAGCTGATAGGTTTCACTAATTTACGGCTGCAGTGTTTTTGCGTTCACGTGACCAGGGTTGCAAACCCAGTTTATCTGGGTTCGACATTGCAAATGCCGAACAGCAGGTTTTCGAAGGCCTCGGGTTTGGCCCTCGGTTATTGTTGTTGAAGCCCTACAGGTTTTGGCGCTGGGGAGGTTTTTGATAACGAGGCATGAAGTCCGATGATTCGATTAACGTGAAAATACCCGATTCACCAAAAATCCAGACTTTTTGGTGAATAGCTAAATCTCAGTGATTTGGGAAAGCCTCAAAGGCGGGACAACCTAAGAACTGTTAAGGACAACTTTAGGAAATTTGTTGGGACAGGTGGAAATTAGCTGTTCAGGCTAATGGCCCGTTATTTATTCTTTTCGAAATCTCCCGTAACTGAAAGTAATGCGTATTCGGACAAGGAAGATGGGAGGTTAGTTTAAGAAAATGTGGGGAGGTACAATTTTCATTTGAAAAAATGTGCTTATTTACATTTTTTCCTTTGAAAAAGTGTAAATTAGATTTTCAACCATCTGGACATGAAAAGAAAATTATTCCAATCCCTTATCTCTTGGAAGAATTCCCCCAAAAGAAAACCATTAATTATTAGAGGAGCGCGACAGGTTGGTAAAACCTGGTTGATGAAAGCTTTTGGTACAGAGCACTACGGGCAGGTTGCCTATGTGAATTTTGAAAGTAATCAGACAATGAGGCAGGTTTTTGAACAAGACTTTGATACAGAACGCTTGCTCATGGCCCTTCAGATTGAAACAGGAATTAAAATAGATGCTGAAAATACCTTGTTGATTTTAGACGAGATTCAGGAATCCAAAGGTGCGTTAACATCCTTGAAGTATTTTCAAGAAAATGCCCCTTCTTACCATGTGATAGCAGCAGGTTCATTATTGGGAGTGGCGCTGCATCAGGAAACCTCTTTCCCTGTTGGAAAGGTAGCATTCATGGATCTTTATCCGCTGGACTTCGAAGAATTTATGGATGCTGTAGGCCAGGAATCGTTAAATCAGCTACTTCAAACGCATCAATGGGAAATGGTCAAGCCTTTTGCTCAAAAATTTAAAAACCTGCTCAAACAATATTTTTTCATTGGAGGAATGCCGGAGGCTGTTCAGACGTATATTGAGACAAAAGACATGGTGCTTGTTAGATCTATACAAACCAGAATCATGGACGCGTATCAACAAGATTTTTCAAAACATGCCCCATTTGATATTGTGCCAAGGATACGGATGGTTTGGAATGCCATTCCTGCTCAACTCAGCAAAGAGAATAAAAAATTCATCTACGGTCAGGTCAAAAAGGGAGCTAGGGCCAAAGATTTCGAGATGGCATTGGCATGGTTAAAAGATTGCGGCCTAATTCATCAAGTCAATCGGGTTTCAAAAGCAGGAATGCCGTTGAAAGCTTACCAGGACTTTGGAGCCTTCAAGCTTTTTCTTTTGGATATAGGTCTTTTGGGGGCTATGGTTGACTTGGATGCCAAAACAATTTTGGAAGGCAATCAATTTTTTGAAGAATTTAAGGGAGCCATTTCCGAGCAGTTTGTTTTGCAACAATTGGTGGCATTGGGATTAGCACCGTTTTACTGGTCAGCAGATAGTGCGACCGCCGAGCTCGATTTCATTATCCAACTTAAGGGACAGATCATTCCAATTGAAGTGAAAGCGGAAGAAAATTTGAAAGCAAAAAGTTTGAAAGTATTTGTGGAAAAATATAAAACGGTCACCAATATTCGCACCTCGTTATCGGACTATAGGGAAGAAGACTGGTTAATCAATATTCCTTTATATGGGATTCATACAATCGTCTAGCTATTCACGCAAAAAGATCAATCCGTCTCTGAGGGATTCATCAGTTGTCTGTCTTGTAATATTTTGTCCTTTATATATCGTAAAAATGCAGCCAGATGAGTTGATTCCTAATTTGTAGGTTCTATACTGTGCTACTTCAGCCTGTACACAATCAATACCGGGTTTTCGGATTCTCGTGCCTTCATGGCTGTTTCTGCGAAATTCCTTCCCTGGTCTTTTACCCAGTTTTCAAATTCCGCCTTTCCCATATTGGCTTTTTTCTCCCTAAGTACTTCATAGAGATCTCTGCCCGGAACTTTTAGGCCGACTTTTCCCGATTCGAAACTATAGATCAGGTAATAGGGATCGTATGCCCCGTCAATATCATCAATTATCCTGTCCTTTATTACATGGGTTTGCTGTTGTTCCCGATCAAAGAATACGTTGATTCCCTTTTTTTCATAAATAAGTATGGTATATAGCTGTTTCTCAGAAATAAGGTACTGGCCTCTAAAATATAGCTTGGCTCTGTTATTGATAAAGTCCAGTCGTTCCCTTGGATCGTCTAGGCGCTTCATCTCATCCAGATCCTGTGCATATTTCCCAAAGTCCAATACGAGCTTTGGAATAAAATTTCCATTGTCAACTTGATAAACTGTATCCGAATAGGTCATTCCGTAATAAAGATATTCGCTGCTTTTTTGAAGATAGCTTCTTCCGGAAACCTCTCCGTAAAGTTTTGCCGGATCATAGGGGAAATAGGTTACCGTATCCTGAAGGGATTTGTCGAAGCTTCTGACAAAATAGTCCCCCGGTTCTCGTGTGTAATTGTACAGGTAATAGCGATCGTCAAATTCTGAAAAAACGCCTGGTCCTATTCGGTCACGAAACGACAACTCTCGTAGAAATTTACCCTCCAGACTAAACCACATAATCTTACGTGGATATACTCCGAGGAGGACTAGTTCTCCGTCTACAACCGCCGCGGCGTCAAAGTCCAGGTATTCGCCCGGCCCTTCTCCATAGGCGTCGATTTTTGACATGTACTTACCTGACTTATTGAAAATATGGATACACTTGCACCCGAAAATATCCAGGGTGTAAATCCTATCTTGATGAAAAAGTATTTTTTGCAATCCCGAAGTCAACTGCGCCTCCTCCGAATCATCCTCTAGCCAAATGTATTCTATATGGGGTTCGAAAAACTCTGATAATTTTCCGGTACGCACCTGCGAAAGATCCACGGATATCCTTTCCAGGCCCGGGACAGATGTGGGTTCTTGCTTACAGCCTCCAAGCAGAATGAATAATAATCCAACCATTAAAGCGAGACGATATCTTAGACAAACTCCCACCAAAAGCAATGGCCGTATTTTCAATTTCACGTTTCGAAGGGTAGGTAATGAATCCGCCATTTTAGGGTGTTAAAATCAATGATGCAAAGTAATTTATTTAAAATATTCGTTTATAAAAAAATTACTCCTGATTTTTATTTGAAATAATAGGTTTTTAGTATTTAAATTTTAACTTTATAGTTTAAAATTTGATAGGCATGAAAAACATTATTTCCATTATTCTACTTCTCGCAGTTCACCTGGGCTGTTCCAGCGAAGAACGGTTGGAGAATATCGGTGGCAGAACTTCGTTGGATTATTCCCTGGACACGGTGCTCATAGACCCGGGCGAGGAATTGTTGTTTGTGTCCGGACGGTTGTATCAATCGGACCTTTCACCGGATCATCGGTTTCTCTACAACTTCAACCATCATGATCATGCCCTTGAAAAAATTGATCTGGATGAAATGAGATTGGTCCAGAAATATCCCTTTGAAAAAGAGGGTCCAAACGGTACCGGCGATTTTTTCCGTTCGTTTTTCCTCCTGGACAATGATCAACTGATGATCATCAGTTTTCCAAGTCCTGCGATTTTTGACTTGAATGGCCAAAAGTTGCAGGAACTGAAATTTCAGGGAGTAGGCACGGGTGCCGACAAAATCGGTGAGGAGCAGCCTTTTCGGGTTTCCATGCATCTTGCTGAGGAGAACGACCAATACCTAGGTTATGTAAGAAACATCGAAGAGAAATCCACCGAACTGATGCGGGTTGACCTAAAGGAAGGTTGGACTAAACGAATCTCACTGCCCCACTATGACAGGCTAAAGCAATTTGAGTTGCAGTATACAGATGGTAAAAGCTATATGGTGTCCGGTCCTCAAACCTTTATGGTCTGGGAGGGAGGTAAAATATTGTTGGGAAGTAACCTGACCAATGAGATTTACGAATACCTTCCTGAAGAGGATAGCCTGCTGGTAAGATCCTATCAAAGCCAGCTTACCGAGAATGCAAAAACAGAAGTCCCCGCCACCGAATTTGACAGCCAGCAAGCTTTTATCGAAGCCATCGTTCAGGTAAGGGAAGAAATCAGTTTTTCTCCTCCCGTATGGGATGAAAATAACAGGGTATATTATCGGTTTTCACACAAGGAGGTTTTCGAAGAACAAAATACGGAGAGCTTTGAATGGCCTACGGCTGCCAATGCGGAGGTATTCCTGACTATTTTTGATGAAAACCTGGATATGCTGGCAGAGTCCAAAATACCGGACCTCAGCATGCCACCTCAAAAGCATTTCGTAAAAGACGGCAAGCTTTGGATGTTTGTAAATGTAGAAGACGAGATGGGCTTCGCCAGGTTGTCACTGGACCTGGGGATAGAACCGTTGCCCGCTGACGGAATACAGCCTCAATAATACTTCTTCGAATATTGGAAGATACTTTTAGAAACTCACTGTCAAACTCACCCATGAGTATCGCATGTGTCATATCTGTCTGCCCAAGGCAGGCTCGATTTCATTGTTTTAAAGTCCCCTCAAATACAAAATTTTTGATGGTCCTGAGGCGATCTTACCGATGGACCATTCAAATTGTTCTTTCCCTTTGAGACCTGCTACTAACCGGCTCATTTCTGCTACCGAATAGGTTCGAAGGGCTGAAACCACGCCGTCCCAGAGGACAAATACAGGTACTAGTGGTAGGAAGTACGTAAATAGGATTCTGCCGAGGGAAAAGGGTCGAATAAATGGGGTGGTTAGCCATACGGTTACCGGCGAAAACAGCATGGCCAGGATACTTATCAAACTACGCTCCTGTGCCTCAAAAATTGCGATCGGATTTTTTGAGTCCAGGGCATCTTGTAAAATTAACCTGGCATCAGTAGGTTTAAAATGATGAAAGGATAAAAAAAGGGTTCTCAGCCCATGCAGTTCAGCAGGCACATTTTTGGCATCGATGGGTCTGTTTTCATAACTAAGCCTAACGTTCCCGCTATTGATGCGATCCATCGCGTCGGTATTTGGGTAAAAATCTGTCAAGCGAATGTTTAGCTGGGGAATTTTCTGGGTTAAATCTTTGCTTAAACCCAACAATGCACCGCCGCTACCCGATCCCAGATCGACGATGGTTTTTGTTTGACTTTTTGCAAGTTGTTTCTGTAGCATGGGAATAATAGGCTTGAACATTCCGGTCTTGTTTGAAAGGAACTGTAAAAAATCAGTCATGTAGGTTCTTAAAAAAGCCGGAAACCACCTTTGATCTTCGAATTCAATTAAGTGCAATCTTCCCATAGCCATGAGGTTAATAATACGTTCGGTATACCCTATGCTGAGCGGCTGCCTCAAAAGCGCATGATATACCGCTGCCTGCCTGCACTTCTTCAATCTAAATCCGGGCAACAAATTATTCGAGCCCATATCAGCTTCAAGGTTGGCGAGGAGATTAAAGTTACTTATTTACTGTTAATTTCGCCTATGAAAATTGATCAAACCGAACAAGCGAATACCCTTCAATGGGCGACCATTGTTCTTCCATAAATTACTGCGGAATAATTATGACACCGGCTTCTTTTTTTCATTTCGCGTACCAAGGCAAAAACCATCTTATCTACTTACCCTCCGGTAAGCTCCAGTCGTTTTGGTAATAGCCACTGGCCAAAATTGATTCCAGACCTACCACCGGCAGATCTGCCCGGATGATCACGAAATCCGGAAAGCCACTTCCCCCGGCAAAATACTGGTTGGCAAATAACGTCTGTCGACCGGCATTTCCCGTTCCGCTGATCACCGCCACCGATCGCTGGGGATGGTCTTTTCGCGGCACCATAAAATACGCTCCCAAATCCTCTCCGGAATAAACCGTTTCACCTACCCGGATTTCCTCCCGGTTTACCTGAATCGGGCTATGCGCCAGGAGCAGGTCCCAGGCCCGGTTGGTATCGGCATTTCCATACAAAATAACCCCCCGATCCCCATGAACTTCCAGATCAAATTCCCGATCTGCGATAATGTCAAGGGCTCCATTGCCCCGGTAATACCAGGTTTCCGCATCCAAACGGGCTTTATTGTAGGCCCATTCCTTTTCCTCCCTGCTTCCTGACGTTCCATACACCAGGATCATTCGGTGATTAAAAGGCTCTTTAAACGTACCATTCCGATAAATTCCTTTATCATAAGGGTCGGGTGCCTGACCGAATTTCCAGGTTTCCTGGCTTCTGTGAAGGTACAAGAGGGTATCGCTATTTTTTTTCCATTCCAACTGCGTTTCATCCAGTTCCAGGTTAATAATCGAATCCAGTGGGTAATTGCTGACATCCAGGCCCAGGATGGAAACATTTTCGGTGGTCCCGCTGATGGCCATTTGATCCGGGTTTCGCTCAAGTTTGACCCGGCTGTATTCCAGGGGTACCGTTTGCTGCAGGATACGCGCCCATTTGTAGGAATCGGAAACGGCTGGGTTGGCCGTGGTAAATTCGATGGTGTTTACCGCGGAATCTGCTGGAATTTGGTGCCAGCGAAAGTAGTCAAAGAGGGGTGCCCAGTCCACGCTTTCGCTGCCAAACCAATGGCTACCTCCAGGGTATTCGTAATAACTGAAGTCCGGATGAAACGCCGCCAGTATTCCACGCATTTGCCGGGCATAAGTTACCGGAACCACCCGGTCGGCATCTCCATGGTGGATGTAGATCCCCGAAGCCTGGTAGTTATGCGCCAGTTGAATGACATCACTTGGATTGCTGGCCCGAAGCAGGGTTTTTTCCGTGTCTGTGGATGCGTTTTCCGGAATTCTACCGTCTGCCGAACCATAGCCCATGAGGGTGGGATAGCCGGCACAGGGGGCGATGGCTGCCCATTTGCCCGGATAGGTGGCGCCCAGGTACCAGGTACCGTGTCCTCCCATGGAATGGCCGGTTAGGTAAATGCGTTCGGGATCTGGTCGGTATTTTTCTCTGGCGATTTCCAACACCTCCAGCGCATCGATTCTCCCCCAATCTTCCCAATTGAAGCCCCTGGGTCTTCTGTTGGTTGGGGCCACCAATACGCCCCAGTCCTTAAGAGAATATGCCCGGGCCTGACCAATGGCTTCCACGCCGGCCCCGTGAACGGAGAGAAAAAGTGCTGGATTTTCGTCCGGTCCGCCTTTTTGCGGGGCTACTCCATAGTATTGCACGCTCCCGTCAATCTGACTGATAAAGGTTTGCTTGTAATGTTCTTCGGCCTCATCCCGTGCGGACAGGGTTATCTCCTGAGTATCGGAGACCGTTTTGCCGACAAGGAGTTGTAGGGAGCAGTTGTATTCCCCTTTTTCGGTCAGGGTACTGGCATCCACCTCAAAAGGTACCTTTCGGAAAGTCATGGGAGGGATTTCTGGTAAATCAACCATTTGTAGGCGACCGTTAAGGTTGGTCTCCATCCTTGCATTTTGCAAGCGCCGGTCCGTAGCGTTGATGACCACCACTGCGCCAGTCATCTGGCCTTGCCCGCTACCTAGAACTTTGTCTGGCAGGGTGGCATCGGCGACCTGCAGGGTAACGGGCTTTGGATCCAACTGCAATTCGGCACTGATCCCGGACCAAAGTCCGTTAAACCTCGCCAAAATCTCATTTTTACCTTTTTTAAGGGAAACGGGAAGGTACAGCCAACCGTCTCCATAAATATCCCCGGCTCGGGGGATGCCATTTACATAGACCATGCTATTTCCACTGATTTTCAACAAGGCCTTTTGGGACTTGGCCGAATGATAGCTGAGGGAAAGGTATCCGCTGCGGATTCGTCCTGTAAATCTTCCTTCTTCATTTGCCGAAAGGGATTTCCAAACTTCACCCTCTTCCTGGATAAAGGGTTGTCCTTCCGCCGGAGAGGGGAAAGTTCCAACCGCCAGTGCATGGGCTAGTGGATCTGTAAAACGGACCTCCCGCCCATAGCGATGGACATTTTCAACATAGAGCCCCTCGTTAAAGGTGTGAATGGATTGCGCCTGGCCAGGAGCAATTCCTTGAAGCACTAATAAAGACAGCAGAAAAAAAGATAATTTCATAGAAGAAACGGAGGGGTTTACATTCATTAGGATAAAGGATATAAAGGTACTTTTCAAAGGTAGGTTTTCTTACCATTGGCATTCGGCCTGAACTATCAATCGGTACTTTTGACTTGCCCCATTAAATTATTCAGGCTTTCGGCCAGGGTTGGATGGGCAATGGGCAGGTGTTGGATCTGATCATAGGGCACCTTGCCTACCATGGCCATCTGCAGCACGGCCATGATTTCACCCCCATCCATACTCAGGATGGTGGCTCCCAGAATTTGCCGGGTTTCAGGGTCTACCAGTACCTTAAAAAAGCCTTTTGTTTCATCCGTTTCCAGGGCCCTTCCGGCATGTTTCATCCAAAACTTGCCTGTATGGTAAGGGATGCCTTTTGCTTTTGCCTGCTCCTCATTTAGCCCGATTCGCGCCAGTTGGGGATCGATAAAGACACAGTAGGGCACCAGGCGATCCTTTTTAGACAGGCTGGTATTTCCCTCATAAATTCTGTTAAATGCCAGGTAGGCATCGTGGTAGGCCATATGGGTAAAGGGCGGAGTTCCTGCCACATCTCCCAGCGCATAAACACCCGGCACGGAGGTTTCAAAATTTTCGTCAACGACTACATGGCCACTATTACTCAGGGTCACTCCAATGGTTTCCAGCCTCAGCGTCGCACTGCTTGGAGTTCGGCCGGTCGCTACCAGTAGGTGGGAACCACTGACGCTGCCTTTCCCCTCTTTATCTTCGTAGGCTACTGTAATCTTCCCATTCGTAAAGCTGACTTTTTTGGCTTCAATAGTTACTTTAGTATCGATCTGTTCTTCTTTGAAAATACGGGATATCTCTTCGCAAACATCGGTATCCTCCTTGGGAACGAGCCGGGAAGCCATGTCCATAATGGTGACCTTGCTTCCAAAACGGCGGAACATCTGGCCAAACTCCAATCCGATATACCCGCCTCCCAACACGATCAGGTGTTTGGGCGTTTCTTCCAGCTCCATAATGCTCGTGCTGTCCAGAAAGGGGCATTCTGCCAGTCCCTCGATTTCGGGAATTCGGGGAGCGGATCCTGTATTGATAAAAATTTTATCTGCCTCCAGTTCCAGGTCTGATTTTCCCTCCCGTTCTACACGAACACTTCGATTTGATTGAAAGACAGCTTTTCCCATAATGATGGTGATCTGTTCGGATTTTTCCAACCCTCTGGATGCTCCGCCCCGAAACAGGTCGACGATATAGTCCTTTCGTTTTTTGACGTTTTTCTGATTGACGGTATAGGCTCCAACGTCCACCCCAAAATCTCCTGCCCTACTGACCAGATGGGCTACGCGTGCCGAAGCGGCCATGGTTTTCGTGGGAGAGCAACCGTCGTTGATGCAGGTGCCACCGATGGCTCGTTTTTCTATAAGTGCAACTGACAGGCCCTTCGCGCCAATTTTTTTAGCCAGGGGCATGCCTGATTGACCGGCGCCGATAATGATGGCATCGAATTTTTCCATAAGGGCTTATTCTTCTACCTTGACACCTTTCCAGAAGGCAACGTGATTTTTAATTTCTTTTGCAGCCTCCTTGGGTTGGGGATAAAACCAGGCGGCATCCCGGTTGCTGTCATCTCCAACTCGAATGTGATAATAACTGGCCTTTCCTTTCCAGGGACATTCGGAAGTGGTGTCTGAAATTTCAAAAAATTCCCTTTTTAAGGATTCAGGTGGGAAATAGTGGTTGTTTTCTATTATCAATGTCTCGTCAGACTGGGCAAGGATCTTATTTTTCCAAATGGCTTTCATAGGGTTTGGCATCTTTTCGAAATAAGTTAGCCAAATCCCTGCTAAAAACAAAAAGCGGCTTATTTTTGCCGCTTTTTGTTTTTACCTTTGTTCAGGTATTTTAGGTTGATTACCTCTTTTTCATTGAGGAACCGGTATTTTCCCCGAGGGATGTCTTTTTTGCTCAGACCGGCAAATGCCACCCGGTCCAGGGCAGTCACTTCGTATCCAAAATGAGCAAAGATTCGGCGCACAATCCGGTTTTTTCCCGAATGGATTTCTAGTCCCAAAATGGTTTTGTCCAGCGAAAGGACCTGTAAATCGTCCACCTCGGCAAGACCGTCTTCCAGCGTTACCCCTTCTCGTATGGCATCCACATCGTTTTTGGCAATGGGTTTGTCCAACGTTACCTGATAGATTTTTTTGATTTCGTAAGCTGGATGCGTGAGCTTGGCGGAAAGTTCTCCATCGTTGGTAAAAAACAACAATCCGGTGGTATTTCGGTCGAGCCTACCCACTGGAAACAGGCGTTCCTCGCAGGCACCTTCTACCAGGTGCATGACCGTTTTCCGTTCAAGCGGATCGTCTGTAGTCGTGATAAAATCTTTCGGTTTATTAAGTAACAGATAAACGGGTTTTTCTGGCCGGATGGACTTTCCTTTGAACGTTACCTTGTCTTTTCGGGATACCTTAAAACCCAGTTCGGTCACCAATTTTCCGTTGACTGTAATTTCCCCTTTCTCGATCAGGCTATCCGCCTCTCTTCTGGAGCAAATACCGGCATTGGCGATAAACTTATTCAGTCTGATTTCGGCCTCCTCTGGTCGAGGTGTCTTCTGAATGGCATTCAAATTGTACTCCG
Organism: Cyclobacterium salsum; assembly: GCF_010119245.1. GTDB lineage: Bacteria > Bacteroidota > Bacteroidia > Cytophagales > Cyclobacteriaceae > Cyclobacterium > Cyclobacterium salsum. The sequence continues at coordinate 250,259 of NZ_WNKG01000004.1, read as the reverse complement.
GTTGGTTGTCGGATTTACCTTTACCGGGTTTTCCTGCTCTCTTAATTGGTGAATAGGGCTTTCTGAAGGGCTTCTTTTTTTGGTCTTTTTCCTCTACGGTTCCGTACACGGGCCGCTCGTTTTTCCCCCTGCCTTTGTATTCCCTTTTTTCCGGGAGTTCATTTTTTTCGGTTTTCAGGGGTTTGTTTCCGGATGGGCGCGACTTGTTATCCGAATTGCGCTTATATTTGTCGAATTTCCTGGAGGGATCTCCATTGGAAGAATTGAATTTTTTCATGAACGTTGCAGCATCTCTGCTGTATTTTATGCTAGTTGTAATTAGTAATCCCTGACTTTTAGAGACTTGTCCTGGTCAAAGCGGCTGCAAAATTACGCTTTTTTTTGGGATGTTACTATTATCTATGAAAATTCATTCCTTTTGATCACCGATTTCATTTTCTTCGGTCTTAAAATCCTTTGGTTGTGGCAGTTCATTCAGGTCATCGATGCCGAAATATTCCATAAAACGGGTGCTGGTGCCATATAGAAGTGGCCTACCGATACCATCGGATTTTCCTTTGATAGCCACCAAAGACTTTTCAAGGAGCTTCTGAACGGAATAATCGCAGTTTACGCCTCGGATTTGCTCGATTTCCGATTTGGTGACCGGCTGTTTGTAGGCGATGATAGAAAGGGTTTCCAATTGGGCCGTAGAAAGCCTTTTCTGGGATTGGTGTTTTTGCAGAATGGCAATACTGGTTTGATAGGCAGGCTTGGTTAAAAATTGGTAGCCACCTGCTAATTTTTCCAGGCTGAATGCATGCGCTTCATCCTGGTACTTCTGCTCTAAGGCAGAAATGGCATCTTCCAAATGTTCGACCGGGATTTCTGATTCAAACATTTCTGACAGGCATTTTTGAATCTCTTCCAAGCCCAGGGGATCGGGAGAGCAGAATACCAGGGCTTCAATATGTCGATGCAGAAAATCCAACTTACTTTTTGGCTAATTTGGCTTCAATGCTGTGCATGGTGTGGGGCACCGCCCGTAACCGTTCCTTACTGATTAACTTTCCGGTGTCGACACATACCCCATAGGTGCCGTTTTTAATTCTCCGAAGGGCATTCTCCAGGTTAATAATGAACTTTTGCTGACGGGCAGCCAGTTGGCTAAGACTTTCCCTTTCCAGCGTATCGGCTCCATCTTCCAGAATTTTGGAAGTAGATGCGGTATTGTCTGTCCCACTGTCATTTTGTTTGCTAAGTGACCTTTTCAGTTGCAAAAGCTCCTCTTTGGCTACGGCAAGCTTGTCATTAATAAGAACTTCAAATTCCTGAAGTTCCTCCTTGGAATAACTGGTTTTTTCTTCCTGGCTCATACTACGGTTCTGTTTAAAAATTTCCCTAAAATACAGTGACTATTCCAAAATCAAAAATCTATTATTTTTTATTTATACGGTAGTAAATGGAGTTTATGCTTCCTTACTGCATATAATTTTAATTCCGGTTTGGAACTACTGAAAAGGATAATTATAATTTTACATTTTCGAATTTCGCAACGATATTCTTTCGTACGGGAATCAGCAGGGAATTTTTAAAAACCCGAAACAAAGAACATACTTGAATAATACCGTATATTGTAGTAATTTTCAACATTACTACAACAATAAACCAATTCTTATCCCGATGAAAAAAATAGTTTGTATTGTTTTCCTTGCCTTCATTTCTATTTCCCTATACGCACAGAAAGCCGATAAAGACGGCTGGATCAAGCTTTTTAATGGCAAATCGTTCAAAGGCTGGACCATCAGTGAAAATCCGGAATCTTTTTCCATAGAAGATGGAGTCATTAAGATCGATGGACCCCGGGCCCATTTGTTCTATACCGGTAAAGTAGAAGATCATGATTTTGAAAACTTCGAACTGAAGATGCAGGTTAAGACCATGCCCAATGCCAATTCAGGTATTTTTATCCATACCGCCTATCAGGAAGGTGGATGGCCCGAAAAAGGGTATGAAATCCAGGTTAATCAGACCCACGGAGACTGGAGAAAAACGGGTAGCGTGTACAGTTTCAAAGATGTAAAAGAAACCTTTGTATCGGACGGAGAGTGGTATACCCAACATATCATCGTGGAAGGAGACCAGGTAACGGTAAAAGTGAACGGTGAGGTTATTAATGAATTTACCGAGGCACAGCATAGAGGAGACATTGGAGATAGTCAAAAGAAATTAAGCAGCGGCACCATTGCCTTGCAGGCACATGATCCGAAAAGTGTAATCCATTACAAGGATATCATGATCAAGCCGCTTCCCTGATAAAGTAAACCAAAACAGGCAGCATCTTACTCTGACATCCGGTTTTCCGCTAAGGGGAGTCGGGTGTTTTTAGTTAACCCAAAATAATGAGCAAGGAGAAACGGATACATTTTGACCCGGAGAACTTGAGGCAGTTTACCTTCAGGGTTTTTGCGCATTTCGGTATACCGGAGCCAGATGCCCTTCTGGCTACGGATGTCCTGGCTTATAGCGATGAGCATGGCATTGATTCCCATGGTATTGCCCGACTAAAGACCTATGTGGATTTGTTGCAGGTTGGAAAGATAAATCCCCGGCCAAGGTTGAAGATAATCCGGGAAAAGCATGCCGTGGCGACCCTGGATGGGGATAACGGTCTGGGCTTGGTCATCGGCCCCAAATGCATGGAAATGGCTATAACCAAAGCCGGGCTTCATGGACAGGGCTCTATTTCCGTGTGTCATACCAACCATTACGGAGCGGCCGGATATTATCCTCTGATGGCTGTGAAACAGGATTTTATTGGAATGTCCATGACCAATACCACCAAAGGGGTAGCGCCCTTCAACGGGATAGAAAAGATGTTGGGAACCAATCCACTGGCCATGGGTTTTCCTACAGGAAAGGAGCCCGTTGTGCTGATGGACTTTGCCAGCAGTACAGTTGCCTACGGCAAATTGGAAATTGCCCATCGGGCAGGAGAGAAGGTGCCGTTGGGCTGGTGCCTGGATGAAAAGGGGCAGCCCACCGAACTCCCCGAGCGAATGATGAACGGAGGGGCTTTACTTCCCTTGGGTAGTACCCGGGAGGGTTCGGGTCATAAGGGCTATTGCCTGGGAGGGATTGTGGATATTATGAGTGCGGTCCTTAGTGGTGCGAACTGGGGTCCTTATGCCATTCCCTTCGCCATTGATTCTCCGCAATCAGCAAAACAAGTGGGGAAGGGGATCGGACATTTTTTTGGAGCCTGGGATGTGGAGGGTTTCCGGGACCTGGCGGCATTCAAGCAGGAGATGGATGAATGGATACGAACCATGAGAGCAACGGCCCATCTGCCGGAAAATCCCAGTGTGAAGATCCCCGGAGATCCGGAATGGGCTGCTTATAAAATCCGGATGAAAGAAGGGATTCCCCTACAGGTGCCGGTGGTTAACGATTTGGAAGCAATATCGGCATCCCTGGGTATTCCGCTTCATTAGGCTGGATACAGAACCTGCCCGACCCAATTGGCGTTAGGGCAGGTAGAAAGGAAAATCGCTCATGAGAAAGTGGCAGCTTTACCGGTTTATCAGCAAGGTAGCAGGATTTTTCACCCTGATCTACCTGCATTCGTTAGTGGCTTATCCCCGACTAGCCCTGCAAGAGTCGCCATCGATCGATCCTATTTCCCTGAAGGTGACCTCACAACTGTTTGTTCCGGAGGAATACTATATCAAAGGCCTGATAGATGACCGCACCGACCGGTCTCCTGTGGCATTTTTGGTTCCAAATGCCAGGAGCGGTAGCCAATTAGAAACCGTGGACCTGGAAGGCGGAGCGATGAACGCGTTAGAGAATTATCTTTTTGGAGTACTTCCCCAAAACGATCAATTAAGACCCATAATCGTCCGGGTTAATGATCTGAAAATTGTAGAGTCTCTACAGGATACCGGTAACGGAGTGGTCTCCGGTGAAGTATTTCTTGATTTTTCATTTGAATTGGATCGGGACGGAGAATTGGTTCACCTGTTGGATTTCCAGGGAGGGGCAAGTTATAAGAGAGGGGTTCGCCAGTTTTACCTGATAGGACCGGTACTCAAAAGGTCCATCAATAACTCCCTGAAGTATTTCAATGACTGGATTGAAAATGAATCAGATAAAGACATAAAACTGCTTCGTGATGTAACGATTCGGATTCGGGATTATCAGCAGGATATGAAAGATGACACGGTATTTTATGATCCCAAAAGGCCCCTTACCTGGGAGGATTTCACGGGAAGACCCCGGTTTAGCAATTACGCAGCTTCCATTTTTGCCAGTATCGGGTACGAAGGGAATAGCTGGATTGAAGAAGGACAGGTGATCGTGGACCTGACATTCAAGACCTATATGCTGAAAAGCTCTTCCTGGGTAAAAGGTGATAATAATAGTTATGGGCTAAACCACGAACAGCGGCATTTTGATATTGCGAAAATTGTGGTGGAGCGGCTTAAGGAGCGCGTTCGGCAACTGAACCTCCAGCCACATAATTATGAGCGCAACGTTTCCTTTCATTACCTGGAGGCCTATCGGGAGATGAACCGGCTACAGGAACAATACGACAGGGAAACGGCCCATGGACGAAACGGAAGGGCTCAGGAAAGATGGAATAAAAAAATTGATGAGGAGTTGGCCCAGTTTGGGGTGAAGTGAAGTGAAACCTGGTAATGGATATTCACTAACCCAAAACCAGCCGTTTTTGACGCGAAAAGCAAATTGAGCCGGTAAGGTTTGAAGCGAAGACAACACCGGCATACTAAAAAAAGGGACCATCCCCATTACCGGGAGGCCCCTTTTTTAGGCAGATTCGGTTGGTGGTTTTAATAAGGTACCGGTTCTGCAATGCTATATTCACTGGTAGCGGTGTGTGTTCGTCCAAACATGTCTTTTGCACGGACGGTAATGGTATGGGTACCTACAGGAAGATTGGTAGGGATACTTCCTCTCCAGAGGTGGGTGGAGTTGACGGGATTAGAAGGTCTTCTTCCCGGTTCGAGTTCCTTCATGAAATCCCATTCCATTACATCAGCTATAAAAGAAGGATCCGGTGCTTCTATCCAGTTCATGGGGCGCCATTCTCCATTGTCTATTTTATATTCTACCAGGTCGTCTTTGTCCCCCATAAAGAAATTGGCAAATATTCCGGAGGAAGTTCCCCTGTTATTGGCGACTACACGGGGATTGTATATCCCGATTTGATAATCCCGGGGTTTACCTACTACCTTGTAGTCGATGGAATAGCTGTTTTCGGCTATGTTCAGTAGGGCATAGCCTTTAGGGGTACCGTCCCTCATAGTGGAGATGGGTATACCTTCCGCATTTAGTTTTCCGGAATACCAATCCCCGGAAGTGGTTCCGGCGTTGTATTCATGAAATCTTCCTTCGCCTTCCCAGCCGTCTTCTGCCGTGTAGAAATTGTGTCGCTGTAAATGAGTATGTGCGGACATTGCCAGGCGGTTAGGGTAGTCTTTCAGTAAGTCAAATAAACGCTTCCGATCGCTGTCCCGGAAGGAGTTTTCATTTTGGTGAAGCAGGGGAATGTGAAAGGAAAGCACAACAAGCTGATCCTTGTCTACCTGTTTGAGGTTGTTTTCTACGAAGTCCAACTGGTCTTTGCGGAAGCCACCCCAATAGCCCTGACCGTCTCTGGGGTCGGGATACAAAATGTCCTCCAATACGATAAAGTGAGCTCCTCCATAATTGAAGGCATAGGCAGAAGGGCCAAATGTTTTTTCAAAGGACTCATCCGCATGGGCATCTATGGTGGCATCGTAATTCATGTCGTGGTTTCCCATGACGTTGTACCAGGGCCAGGAGGTTTGTTTGAGGATTTCAACATAACCGGGGTGAAGGTCCAGGTCATCACCGGAAAGGTCTCCGAGGCTAATTCCAAAGCTGATACCCGTTTCATTTTTCGCTTCTTCCACGACTCCCTGAGCAAATAATTCCAATTCCTTTTGGGTATAAGGCTGGGGATCTCCAAAAATCATGGCCGTAAATTCCTCAGGTTCTTCCTGGGCGTACAGGGCAAAATTGACTGATTTGGGCAGTTTTCCGGTTGGTGCTACGCCTTCGTATTGAAGTTCCGGAGATCCCTCCGGTTTATGAATATAATAAAACTTGGGCAACTTGTCCATTCCGGTAGGGACTGCATAGTCAGTGGGTTTGATGACGAAAATGATTTGATCGTTTTCAAGTGGAAGCGTGTACTTACCTTCCTCATCTGTGAGTACTACGTCAACGCCATTGCTGACGGCTACCGAAGGAATACCCTTTTCGCGACGTTCTTTCTTTCCATTTTTATTGCTGTCTTCATATACGATTCCCGATACCTGCTCCTGGGCCAGGAGTTGAACGCTGATAGCAAGGGACCAGCATAAGATGATAAATTTTTTCATGTGGTTGGCTTTTTTTATAGAGGCCTAAATTAATTCATTTGAATAGGACAGGGGTTGGTTAAGGATTAAATTAACGTTACGTTTTTAAGTGTTTCGAATCCGTATTTTTTCCGGTTTCCTCCCAGGAGTTGCCACTCATCGGGACCCTTTGTTGTGAAAGACGACCAGTCCATCCTTCCCGGCAACGACGATATCCAGAAGCCCATTTCCATTCAGATCTTCCACTGAAAAATACAACCCTGCCCCCTTGCCTTCCCCGAAAGGACCATAACTAATGATGTTTTTGGTAAAGGATTCTCCATTCCACTTAAAATAATATAAGCCTAAATGATCGTTTGCTCCGGGATCGTTTCCATTGTGAGCCCGGTATCTCTTTCCGGTGATCAATTCCATTTGCCCGTCATTGTCAATATCCACCCATTCCATGGTATGGTACTGGGACTGAAAAGGATCAATGGGGCGTTTCGTAAACGTAATTTGGCCTCCCTCACGCCGCTGTTCGTACCAATTGAGCCCGTAATCATGACCCTGACCGACAATAAGGTCATTCAAGCCATCTCCATTCACATCCTCCACCAGGATGGGTACACTGGCTCCTTCTAATTCAAAGGCGGGGTGACGTTTCCAGGTTCCTGTTTCCAGGTCTTCGGGTGCCTCCAACCAACCTTCGGGAACGATGAAATCCCCTCTTCCGTCGCCATTGATGTCTCCGAAACCCAATCCATGGCCATGTTTATCGGTGACCGGGTGCTTTGCAAATGATTGAGTCCCCTTTCCTTCGGCATCTCTGTTTAAGGTATAGTAGGCCAGGGGCTGATTGGGCGTGTTGGGAACAATGTCCAGGTATCCGTCACCATCTACGTCCCAGGCCCGGGAAGTTTCTACATTGCCCGTATTGGCAATCTCGTGTACCGTCCATTCCCCGTTTGTTCCGGGGTTTTCTACCCAAAACAAGGTTTTGCCAAACCAACCTCCGGTAATGTAGTCCATTTTGCCATCTCCGTTTACATCCATGGGAATGGTCGAAAAGTCATCAAAATATTCGCTTACCCGTTTTACCTGCCCGATAAGCTGTCTTTTGGTAAATTCAGGCCCTTTGTACCAATAACTACCGGAAACAAGATCAGGGACTCCATCTCCATCTACATCAAATACACCTACGGATTCGGCACTCTCCATAGCGATCAGCTGTTTTTCAAACGTTACCGGTTTGGGGTCATCGTTGAGAAAAACCAACGATAAGGCAATACTTACATATCCAATCATAGCTGAAAGGTAGGGTATTGAGTGTAAAAAGTATCCTGCACTATCCTGTATGAGAAACAAATTTAAACGCCTTAACCAGCGGAATGCTCTAATTTAAAGGATACTTTCTTTTTTCTTCTCGAAACAAAACGAAGGAGGCCGAAAATAAAAAGCGATTACCAAATCGATTCGATTTTAATTTTCCAGCAACCATTGGTTGACCCGGTTATTAAAATCCTCCAGATTTTCCCAATGGAAGGCATGTCCGCTTCCGGGGTAGATGTGTAATTGGGAATTGGGAATGGCTCCGGCAACCTCCCGGGTCATCCACTGAGGAGTAAAGGCATCCACCTCACCACCCAGTACAAAGGTAGGCTGCTGTATGTCTGGGAGCAGGTCCAGCACCTGGTGGTGTATGCAGGCTTCCGCCTGTCCTTCCAGGCCAACCAGCGGTTGGGGAGTAGGATCCAACGCCGCATTTTCCCGATCGGCTACCATGTCCTCGTAATTTGAGTCGTCATCAAAGCTGGCTTTGGAAAAAATCAACAGTTGTACGTAGAGGCTAAACTCCTCCGGCCTAAGCCGGGCTTTGCAGTCCATCATGTGTCTGAAAATGTCCTTCGCCTTGCGGTCACATCTGGCCCAGGGACACATAAGAACAAGCGATCTTACCAGCTCTGAGTGCCGAATGGCCAACTGCTGGGCGATGATGCTACCCATGGAGACACCCACCACCCGTACATCCGAAAGGCCCAGGTGTTTCAACAAACCCGCACAGTCATCGGCCATTTGTGCCGAACTGTAGGGCCCCGGAGGTTTGTCGGATAATCCCACTCCCCGGTTGTCAACCAAAATGCATCGAAAGCTTTTTTCCCAATACGCCACGTGTTTTTCCCACACAGCCCCAGGGGCAGTAATGCCCATGATTAATAATAGCGGATCGCCGGATCCCCTCTCCTCATAGTGGAGGTTAATTCCATTACTTTGTACCACTGACATCATCTATTTTAAGCTAGGGATTAATGACTCATGAACCCATTTTCCATCGTGGAGGGTTACAAAATCAGGATCTTTTAAGGCTTCCTGCCCCTCATCTTCACAGATAATCCAGCCATTAAACTGCTCGTCTTTCAGCCATTGAGTTATGCTGGTAAAATCTACTTTTCCATTCCCCATAAGGGTGAATTCCGGATTTCCATCCCAATCTTTGTAATGCACGTGATTGATCAGGGACCTATATTCTTTCATCTTGGCCAGCGGATCCATGCCTCCATTGATAATATGCCCCACATCGGGGCACCAGCCGGTTACCTTGGGGTCCAGGCTTTCCAGAATGACCTGATAATCTTCCTCTGTTCGGGTGATGGAACTATGAGGAGAATTAGGATGAAAGCTGCTGATTACCCCCTGATCAGTTGCTCGGGAAGAAACGGTGTTCACAATATTGACGAGGTTTTTTCTTCGCTGTACCAGGTCGTGTCGACCAGTGGGGATCTGAACGGTACAGAGTACCGATCCTGGAAATTTTGACAATAGCTTAATAGCCTCGTCAGCGATCTTTTTTTCTTCCTCAGTCTCTTCGGTCCCATTCCAATCCAGGGCGAGAGCGACGGCTGCCAGTTCTATGTTTTGCTCCTTGAGTTTTTTTTCCAACAGATTGGCATCCGCTAAAGGCCCCATCCAGGTAAAAATGGGCTGTATTCCGGTAAAGCCAGCTTTGGAGATCACCTCGATCATATGGCCCAACTGGCCTTTGTAGGTTTCCCCATTATTGCTCATAAACCAGGTGTAGACCTCGGCTCCGAAGCGAAAAGGTAAGGTATTCATTTTAGGTATTGGTTTAAGGTTTTGGTAAAAGATTCTTATTTCGGCTGTGAAAAATGGGTTATAATCCGTGTTTTTCTCCCATTTCCTTAATAAAACGGTAACCGTTTTCGGCCATTTCCCAGGGCTGCGAGAACTCCCTCCAGACACCGATGGAATTGGCGAAATCGGGATCATTTCTGGTAAAACCTTCAATGGTCAGCCAGCCCCCAAAGTTGATTTCGGCCAGGGTAGAAAAGGTGTCGTCCCAGGGCACATGGCCGGATCCGGGTGTTCCCCGGTCATTCTCACTGATATGCACATGACCCAGGTAGGGTGCTACTTTTCGAAGGGCTTCGCCCAGTTTTTTCTCCTCAATGTTAGCATGATGCGTATCAAACATGGCTTTCACATTGGGATGGTCTACTTTTCTAACCAACTGTATTAGTTGGTCCATGGTGTTGCAAAGGTAGCATTCAAACCGGTTAAGCGCTTCCGGAGTAAGGGTGATGCCTGCCTGCCGGGCATGGTCTCCTGCCTGGTGTAAAACTTCGGCACTCCAATTGTATTCGTCCGCTGTCGGGGATCGCTGCGCAAAGGTGGAAAAGGCGGAGTGGAAGGGGCCACAGATAACCTTGGCTCCCAGATCGTGGGAGCGGTCGATGGTCCATTTAATTTTTTCCAGTGCCTTGCCCCTGACCTTGGCATCCGGGTCTATTGGGTTTTCATCGGGGCCCAACACGAAGACTGTGGTCGTTTCCAGGCCGGTCTGGCGGGCAAACTTTCCGATTTCCTGATACGCTTTTTCGTCAGGAGATCCCACAAAAAATTCTACTCCGTCATATCCGATGGTTTTTAATCGCTCAATAATGGGCTTTAAATCATCTGAAACGACTGCAGACCAGGCTAGTACGTTAAATCCAATTTTATTCATGATGTGTTGTTAATAATGGGTAAAAAAAACCAGGTTCTATCTATACTATTCAAAATCGGATACTTTCATTCCCTCTTGGAAATTATCAAATCCGAACATGGTAGGTTCGTAGGTTCCTACGATGGACACATTTGCTTTTTCCGGAATTTGCGGTTCCATATCCAGACCCCAATAGGTGGCATTTACAATTAACCTCCGTAAATCTTCACTAAGCAAATCTACCGATGCCCCCATGGTGCTGGCAAAAACCCTCCCCATTTTTCCTCCTTCCAGGGCATAGGATTTCGTCCAGGCAACCGGCATGAGGGACTTCTCCCAGTTGATGGGGGATTCAGGGGTCATTCCTGAGGTAGAAGCGCCGTGAATTAATACAGTGGCATCTTCGCCAATATTCGTGACGGTATACACATCAGAAGCCGCCCAAATGTCTTTTACCCCGTTTAATATTGGGTTTTTGGCTGCGGCCTGAATGCCGTCTAGCAAGGCCCGGGTTCCTTCTTCCGCATGATGCCCATGGTGAGCCACCCAGGTTTCTCCTAGAATTTTCCTTCCAAACCCTTTCTCCCAGCCGGGAGATTTGCTTTGCCAATGGTACTTCGCATAGGGACTCGTGCTTTCGTTGCCGTAATTGAAGGCATGGGTAGAAGTGCGAAGTGCCAGCAGTGGTTTGCCAGCTTTGAGAAATTCATCAAAATAACGCATCTGTTCATCCGGTAGCTCTCGAAAACGTAGTAGAATGATGGCCAGATCGGCATCTTCCAGCGCTTCCATCCCAGGTATGTTGCTCTTATAGTTGGGGACTACCTCGTTGTTTTCCGGATTGATGGGAAAAAGGACGGTGGTGTTAAAACCATGATGGGTGGAAAGAATTTTAGCCAGCATCGGAAGTCCTTCTTCCGAGCGGTATTCATCATCTCCGGCAATCAATACGATGTTCTTCCCATTACCGGGGCCATTCCCGCCTTCAAAGTGAAGCATCAATTTTTCCTGCTGGGCGATGGAGAGACTACTGCTAAAGGCAAAAATAATCAGTAATGCCAGTTTTAGAAGAGTGTTGGTAGAGGTGATTTCACGCGGTGCTTTCATCTGGGAAATAAGTTGTTTGGAGATTTAAATTAAGCAAATTGTTTGGAACATTCCCTAATGAAAGGGGATCTAATGTGCTAATATAGGATAAAAGGGGCAAACCGGGTTTTTGTTGCCCGTTTCGCCCCTTTGTAATTCATCTATTTCTAAGCTGTGGTTTAATATCCCTGATTCTGAGTCAGCTTATCATTATTTCTGATCTCTGCTGTAGGAATGGGGAAAAGCAGCTCCCTTTCCCGAAGCGTTGGTCCATAGGAAAACTCATGTCCTACGTAATCCTCAAATTGAAGCGTTTCAACATTAAAAGCCTTTCTTAAGCGCACCATGTCATACCATGTTTTATTTTCAAAGCAAAGTTCCACCCATTTTTCTCTCCATATAGCTTCTCTGAACTGGTCCTGACTTAAGTTTTCCAGGTCGGGAAGATTGGCTCTTTCACGAATGCTGTTAACGGCATCATAGGCTTCTGCGGTGGGGCCGTCCACCTCATTCATGGCTTCCGCATAAATCAGGAGAATCTCAGCAAAGCGGTAAATGGGCCAATTGAGGCCGCTGCTAGTCGTATTGAGCTGTGCCTCTTCGTCAAAATGCTTCCAGATGTAATAGTCTCCCAACTCCATGATCGTGTTTCTGTCAGATTCCAGACTGTACTCCGTGTAGAAAAACTCCTTTTCCTCGGCTCTTTTGTCTCCGGCTTCAAAGGATTCGACAAATTCCTGATTGGCAAATATTCCACCTGTTTCTGCGCTATAGGCAGAAATACCCCTATTGTAGGGGATGATGGAAACCTGCCAGGAGGAGGGTACCGTAAAGGCAGCATACTGGGTCATGAAAATGTGCTCCCCCAGATTTTTATCTTCTACCGAATGCAGCTTGCTGTAATCGTCAAAAAGGCCAAAGACACCTGACTGGATGACATCATCGGCCTTGTCTGCGGCAAGTTGGTAATACTGATCGCCACCCTGAAGCGGGTATCCCGCCATGGTCAGGTACACGCTGGCAAAGAGCGATTTAACAGCCCCCATAGAAACCCTGCCGCTTACATTCCTCCAGGGCAAGCCTGAATTCTCCGCCACTTCCAGGTCCGCAACAATCTGGTTGTAAACGGCCTCTGTACTTGCCGGTTCCGGATAAAGTTCCGGGCTGGTCAGGTCAATGGAGGTGGTAATCAATGGAATATTTCCGAAAATCCGAATCAAATTGAAGTAATAGTAGGCCCTGAAAAATCGAGCCTCACCCAGTAATTGATTCTGGTCCGCATTGTCCATGTCTATTTCCGGTATTTTCTCAATCGCCAGATTGGCATTGGCAATTCCCCTATACGAACTGGTCCAGTAAGTTTGGCCGTAGCCGTTGTCCGAGTTATTGATCAGGTTACGAACAAAGAGGCTGTTTTGAGCCTGTCCCAATTCGGTATTGGCCAGTCCAGTGGCAAATTCCAGCATCATCCACGGACCTCCGCCGAAACCACTTTGCATGACTGGCTGCAGGCTTTGGTAAATCGAATTCACCACGCTGGTGGCATGTTCGGGGCGGGTAAAATAGTTTTCAAGGGTGAAATTGGATTTGTCGGTTTCTTCCAGAAACTCGTTACATCCCCAGGCCGTGAGTATCAGAAAGCCGATGATACATACCCGGCTAAGTTTTATGATATATTTTTTCATGATTTTCATTTTTTTCAAGCGTTACGTTTTACAGAGCGATGTTTACCCCCAGCATAAATACCCTTGGTTTCGGGTAGGAATACAGATCGACTCCCTGGTCAAAAGGCGATCCGGAGGTGGAAACCTCGGGGTCATATCCCTGGAATTTGGTGCTCAGGAAGAAATTCTGTACCGATACGAAGGCTCTAAGTCGGTTTAATTTGATCCGTTGAATCAAATCCGGCTCGAACGTATAGGCAAATAGCAGGTTTCGACCTCGTAGAAAGGATCCATCCTGTGCCCTGTCCGAATCATTAAAGGTGTTGTATCCAGCAGTCAGGGGCCTCAATTGTGCGATATTCGTGTTTTGATTGTCCGGAGTCCAGGCATTTAATACCGTTCGGAAACTATTGGCAATTCCCTGCCGGTCTTCTGCGGAGTGCTTGCTTCTCCATAATACCTGGTTGCCATACATGAACTGAAGGTCTACCATCAGTTCGAAGTTTTTGTATTGGAAGGTATTCATCAGGGTGCCGAATCCCTTCGGAATACCCTGGCCGATGATTACCCGGTCATTATCATTGATGGCTCCGTCACCATTCACGTCTTCGTACTTGATGTCTCCCGGTAATTTAAAATACTGAGCGGCCAGATCGGCTTCGTCCGTATCCCAGGTTCCCTGATGGACAAACCCAAAGAATGAACTCACAGGCTCGCCTTCACGGATGATGGTGGATCCTGAGAAAATATCAGCGCCTCCTGTTAGCTCCAACACCTCGTTTTGGTTTCTGGATATATTGAAGTGGGTATCCCATCGGAAATCTTTGTTAACCATGTTTACGGAATTCAAAGCAAACTCCACCCCTTTATTTTCCATACTTCCAATGTTTTGCGTGACCTGAGTGTAGCCACTACTGGATGGTACGGGAGCGTTTAGCAACATGTCTTCAGTCAGCTTGCGGTAAAGGTCCAATTCAAACGTGAGCCGATTATTGAATAAGCCAAGTTCTAAGCCTATATCGGTTTGGAAGGTCTTTTCCCATCGCAGGTCAGGGTTCGCCAGTCGGTTGATACCCAAACCGATGGATCTGGAATTGTTGAAAATCACCGTGTAGTTTCCCATACCGGCAAGTGCCTGGTAGGCTGGGATTTCAGAGTTACCTGTCACCCCGTAACTACTTCTTAGTTTTAGGTTAGAAATGATGCTGTTGTCTTTAAGGAAATCTTCCTCCGAAACTCTCCAGGCCAGCGCAGCGGAAGGAAAAACGGCATATCGGTTGGCCTCTCCAAACTTGGAGGAACCGTCTATCCGTCCGGTAAAGGTCAGCAGGTATTTTTCCTTAAGGTTATAATTAAACCTTCCGAAATAGGAATTCAATCCATAGGCCGAGGTGCCGGAAAGCGTCTGGAATACATTGGCTCCAGCACCGAGGTTGTTAAACTTGAAATAATCATCCTGAAAATCCTGTGATCTGGCGGTACTGTTAAATCGGTCCACATGCTGCCAGGATATCCCCAGTAGTGCGTTTATCGATTGGTTTTCGTCGATATCCTTATTGTAAGTCAGGTAATTTTCGAACTGCCAGGAATTCAACCGGTCGTTCATGACCGACGCATCTCCCCGTTGGTTTCTGGCAATGTAGTTAAGCATGCGACCTCCGTAATAGTCGACTCGCTGATTAATGATATTGGTGGCCAAAACAGAACGCATTTCGAGTCCGGGTGCCAGGCTAAAGTTTGCGTACAGATTTCCAAGCATGGTTTGGGTATTCACCATGTACACCCGGTCTTCCACTACATGAAGCGGGTTGTTGCCACCCTCCATGCCCGGGTAATCTTCGTTTCCGGCCCAACTGCCATCATCGTATTTGACCGGGATAATGGGTAAGGCTTCCAGTACCTGCCGCATGGCAATGATGCCTCCGGCGCCCAAGGGGTCTACCTGGCTTTCTTTCTGATCCGTATAACTAAGCGTACCACCCACTTTTAGCCAATCTTTTATCTGGCTGTCAAAAACGAACCTTCCGGCATAGCGCTTCAGGTAAGAACCACGCATCAGGCCTTCCTCATTTCGGTGGTTTACGTAAATTCCATAGGAATCTTTTTCATTGCCACCGGTCAATCCCAATTGGTAATTTTGGGTGACAGCCTGCCTGAAGGACTCATCTTGCCAATCGGTATCGTGCAAGGGGTTGCCGTTGGCATCAAATAAACGTGGGTCGGTCCTTTTTAATTGAGGATCCCTGTAAATGCCGTTTTCCCAGCCTGAAGGGTCGTATTTCTGGGCATTTTGGTACGCGATATCCTCTACCATCAAAAACTCTTCGGAGTTCAGTAAGGGGATCTTTTTGGGGAGGACTCCCACACTCACATCCGTGTCAAAAGTGATGACTCCTCCGGAGGTACTACCCCTTTTGGTGGTGACCAATATGACACCATTGGCTCCCCTTGCGCCATATATGGCGGTAGCAGAAGCATCCTTTAGCACTTCTACAGAGGCAATGTCATTGGGATTGATATAGTCAATGGGCGTACTACCATTAGCCAGACCGGCTGCATGGATAATCACCCCGTCAATGACATATAAGGGATCGTTTGCGATACTTACTGAGGTGTTGCCTCGAATACGTATATTTGCCCGGCCTCCGGGACGTCCTGAATTTACCGATACATTCACACCTTGGATTCTTCCGGACAGTGCCTGATTTAATGAGGCAGACGGTCGCTCCTGTAGTGCTTCGGAACTCACGGAACCAACGGCTCCGGTCAGATCGGATTTTTTCTGGGTTCCGTATCCTACTACCACGACCTCTGATAAATCAGAAAAGGACGAGTTGAGGAAAATTTCTATCTGGTCCATTCCCGATTCGACGGTTACTTCCTGGGTCTCGTAGCCGATAAAACTGACGACCAACACTTCTCCATTTGCTGCTTCCAGGCTGAATTCACCGTCGATGTCGGTGACGGTTCCGCGGGTAGTACCTTTTACCAATACAGAAACACCCGGAATTAATTCCTGATCTTCCTGAGACAGGACTGTCCCCGACACGGTCCGTTGCCCTTGGGCCATTGCCTGACCGCCGATCATGAGCAGCGAAAAGGCGAACACGGCTATCCCGTACTTTAATTTTTCAAGGAAAAATTTTTCCATAACTTTTAGGTTTATTGATTAATTGATTTAATAAATTTAAATTTTAAAACTAAATTAGTACTGTGATATTTTAATATAAATTTCCATACCTTTTACAAATATTCTATCCTGTACTATCCTGCTTATGAATATTATGGGATGTTTTAGGCTATTATTACCCAATACTATTTTATAAAAGGGGCGATTTAAGGATTAGCTGCGCTGATTTGTAGATGGGTGGCAACTGATTTTTATCATGTTATTATGAATAGGTGTCTGCCGGGAGTCAGGGACCAATTATTTGTTATCTTTGTTTCTGGCTATTCCCAGCAAATCCAAACATAAAATGATGCTTACTCTTTTAAGGCTTTCCCTCATTGTCCTGATTCTGGGCTGTGTTGCTTTTCTTCCATCCTGCAGCTCCACCGCTTATCAGGCGAAGCAGGAAGTGTTTATGTTTTCCTATTTTACTGGAAATGGAGAGGATGGCCTGCACCTGGCCTACTCGCTGGATGGATACCAATTCAAGCCGCTTGAAAAGGGCAATTCACTGCTAATCCCCACAGTGGGGGAGGATAAATTAATGCGGGATCCCTGTATTGTTAAAGGGAGAGACGGGCGGTTTCATATGGTATGGACGGTTAGTTGGAATGAAAAGGGCTTGGGGCATGCCTATTCGGATGATCTGGTTCATTGGTCGGAACAGCAATTTATTCCGGTGATGGCGCACGAGCCGAATGCCAGAAATACCTGGGCTCCGGAAGTGTTTTATGATAAGAAAGAGGACCTGTATTTGATTTACTGGTCGACCACCATCAGTGGCCTCTACCCGGAAACTCAATCTGAGGAGGAAGACGGATACAATCACCGGCAATATTATGTCACTACTAAAGACTTTGAAACCTTTTCCGAAACCCAGCTTTTCTACGAACCGGGATTCAATGTCATTGATGGGACGATCCAGGAAGTGGATGGGGAATACCTGCTTTTTGTTAAAGACGAGACAAGAGAACCTCCCCGAAAAAACATAAGAATAGCCAAAAGCGAAAAATTAACGGGGCCTTATGGTCCTGCCGGAGTGCCTATTACCGGCAATTACTGGGCCGAAGGTCCAACGGTCACCAAAGTGGGAGATTATTGGTTGGTTTATTTTGATAAATACATAGAGAAGGACATGGGTGCCGTGATGTCCTCCGATTTGGAAAACTGGATTGATATATCCAACCGAATAAACTTTCCGGTGGATAGCCGGCACGGGACTGTTTTTAAGGTAGATAAATCATTATTTGACCAACTACCATTTGCCAGGTAACTAATAAGCAAGCATTGAATTGATTCTGAGTGGGTTGATTTGTTTGATAGCAGGGATGAAAAAATAAACGGTCTGATAGAGCGGGAATAAATTCCTTTTTCATTGCGGAAAATCAATTTATTTTTCATTTTTGCATTCACATGCGCACGTGGCGAAATTGGTAGACGCACTGTCTTCAGGTGGCAGCGCCTTCGGGTGTGAAGGTTCGAATCCTTTCGTGCGCACATGTTTTATTTCTTGCTCCATTTTTTCCGTAGGAGCTTGATAAAATTCTGGTTGTTTTCTAATACGGGGAAATCATCTCCCAATAAGTAGCCATAAGGCTGCAAACCGGGAATGCGGTCGAAGGCTATTTTGAGTATTCCCACCAAGGGGATGAACAGTACCATCCCGGATATTCCCCAGATGCCACCCCCTATTAAAATCGCTAATACGACTACCAGTACATTTACCTTCACCTTAGATCCGACGATCAGTGGGGTGATTAGATTATTCTCCAGCAATTGGATGCCCCATAATACCAGCAAGGTAATAATAGGAAGTAAAAAGGTGTCCGTGGTAAGAAATACATACAGAATCACCAGAACGGAACTAACAATCACTCCTATATAAGGTATAAGATTCATAATGGCAATAAAGAGGGCAAAGAGCAGGTAATAGTTGATCCCAATAAAGTAAAAATAGATCCCTGCCAAAATGGAGACTAAAAAGGTCACTTTCAACATGCCCACCAGGTAGGCATGAATGACCTTTCCGGAATCGCTAACCCAGGCTAAAATGGCTTCATTGCTTCTGGAAGAAGCTTTTAGCAAAAAGGCTACAAAAAAATCCCTGTAGTACAGCAATAAAAAAATGTAAAGAGGAATTATACCAATTAAGGTCAGGGATTTACCGGTACTGAAAATCGTATTATTAAGATTGTCGAGTGGCAGCCAGTTGAAAGTATTCCAACGTTCCAATCCTTCTGTTTCTGTAAACCCAAACACCTTACTTACTTCTGCCTGGAAAAGGGTCAGTTTGTTGCTCAGCCGGGTACCTATCTCAGGAATATCCGCAATAAGTAAGATCATTTGGTTCACCAAAACGTAAATAATGCCGGCACCCAGGATACTGATCATCGCAATGCTCAACGTGATGGCCATGGATCTGGGAAATCGCTTATTTTCCAGCCACTCGGTAATAGGATAAAGCGCAAAGGCAAAAAACACTCCCCAGATCAAAGGCACCAATATAAAAGAGCCGACATGCATGAGCCATAGCGCCAACGCAACGGAAAGTAAGGAATAAGCGGTCAACTGAATGGGGTGGGGTTTGGTTGGTTCCATGTTGTGAAAATGGGTTTGGTAGTTAAAATTAAGAATAAGGCAACTACTTAACCAAAATTCTGGCAAGGAATGTGCAGCGGGTTGACCATGACGATTTAAATAACAATTAGCTAAAAATTTGCGTATTAGTGGCGATTGATGTAATATTGTAACGTCAAGAAAAGCAGAAGATCACCATCCTGGAGATTTTAGTATTGTCTGTATACCTTTTTATACCAATCAAGATACATACCATTTCATCATTTACACAGTCTAGAATTACATTCACACGTTTTTTATGTATAACATAGAAGAATTAAGAATCAGGCTATTGTCTGAATTAAAAGAAATCGCAGAGGAGTTGGGGGTTAAAAATTTCAAGTCTTTAAAAAAAGAAGATTTGGTTTATGCCATTTTGGACCAGCAGGCAATTACGCCTGAGAAATCGCTTCCAAAAAAGAAACCCACAAAGGTAGAAGAGGAAACGGTGGACAGTAGTTCGAATGTATCCACAGACACGAGGGCTGCAAATGAAGAAAAGCCCAAATTCAGAAGACAGAACGTCACCGAGATTCCTAAGGAAGAAAAAAAGGACGCGCCCGAGAAAGAAGATAAGCCAAAAAAGGCAGCAGAAAAGCCATTTAAGGCGGAAGAGAAGAAATCACCCCCTCCCGAAAGGAAATCAAAAGATAGATCGGATAATAAGAAAAGCGAGGAACAGGGAAATAAGGGGGCCGGAAAAAGTGAGGACGGAAAAGGAAGAAGTTTTCGCCCAAGACGCCGGGCAGTAGTCGATGTGGAAGAATTGAATTCAGGAAATGCGGAAAGCACTCCTCCTTCCTCAGAACAGGATTTTCCAAAAAAGAGAAATGTCAGAGATAATGACGATTCCCCACAGCCTGATTCGAACTATACGCCCAAACGAAAGACATCCGTTACCATCAAGGACTTTGACGGGATCATTGAAAATTCAGGTGTGCTGGAGATCATGTCCGATGGTTATGGTTTTTTAAGATCGCTGGATTACAATTACCTCGCTTCCCCAGATGATATATACGTTTCTCCTTCTCAGATTAAACTTTTTGGACTAAAAACAGGAGACAATATTGAGGGGCAAATCAGACCGCCAAAGGAAGGAGAAAAGTATTTTGCCCTACTCAAGGTCGGAACTGTCAATGGCAAGACCACAGATGAGATTCGGGACCGGATTCCTTTTGAATACCTCACTCCTTTATTTCCCGAGGAGCGTTTGAGTCTGACGACCAAACACGACAACTACTCCACCCGTATCGTTGATCTTTTTGCACCGATAGGAAAAGGACAACGGGGTATGATTGTAGCCCAACCAAAAACAGGAAAAACGGTCCTGTTGCAAAAAATAGCCAATGCAATAGCCGAAAATCATCCGGAGGTCCACCTGATGATTCTATTGATTGATGAACGACCTGAGGAAGTGACGGACATGGCACGTTCGGTAAAGGCAGAAGTTATTTCCTCGACCTTTGACGAGCAAGCTGAAAGGCACGTAAAAGTAGCCGCATTGGTGCTGGAAAAGGCTAAAAGAATGGTGGAGTGCGGACATGATGTGGTGATATTGCTGGATTCCATCACCCGGTTGGCCAGAGCGCACAATACCGTGGTACCTTCGTCTGGAAAGATTTTGTCCGGAGGAGTGGATGCTAATGCTTTGCACAAGCCGAAGCGATTTTTTGGGGCTGCCAGAAACGTAGAAAATGGAGGTTCTCTCACCATTATTGCCACCGCCCTGGTAGAAACCGGTTCAAAAATGGATGAAGTTATTTTTGAGGAATTCAAAGGTACGGGTAACATGGAACTGTCGCTGGATCGAAAACTATCCAATCGTCGTATTTATCCTGCGATCGATGTGCCGGGTTCCGGTACCAGAAGAGAAGATCTGCTGATGGATAAAGAAGAAATGCAGCGGATTTGGATTCTTAGGAAAATCATGTCGGATATGACATCCCAGGAAGCCATGGAATTCCTTTTACAGCGTATGAAAGGAACCAGGGACAATTCCGAATTTTTGATCAGTATGAATGGGTAATCCTTTTTACGGATTAAAAATAGTAGTCTTTAGAGCCCGGTGTTGCCGGGCTTTTTTTATGCCTATGTACTACTCCTTTGTTTGGCTATTCGCATTTCCTGGCCGATGAACAGCAGGAGTATTTCGGGTAGCCAGCCGTTGGCTTGATTTGTAAATAAAAACAAAAAAGATAATTTGAATAGCAAAATACATTATTTGTAAAACATTTACCGGTCATTTTACCTTGTTCAACTGTAGATGGTTGGCCTTGGACGATTAATTCCCGGTACGGGAAAATGAAGAGGTAATTTTATGCTGTGATAGTAAAAAAACAGCTATGAAAACCTTTTTCCATTCTACTCCAACCCTGGTTAACCTCTTCACTGGTATGTTGGTATTTTTTGTATTTGGTCAAGTCACCGCTCAGGAATTTACCAGTTCAACGGATGGTAATTGGAATGTAAATGCTACCTGGAACAGTGTTACTTCTTGTGGAGCCAACCAGAACATCAGTACTGGGTATCCGCCCATTACCAAAAGCTGGGGCTGTCTGGTAGCGGTATCCATAAACCATGAGGTGGTTTTTGATGGAAATGCTCAAGGTTTTGGGAGTGGTACATTTTCCAAAATTGAACTTGGAAGCAACGGCAAGCTGGAATTTAAGGGAGACTTGATTATCAACGGGGGTGGTTCCGTTCCAGAAATCGTATTGGCAGAGGGTTCAGAATTGGTGGTGACTGGCCGGTTTGACATTGATCGGAAGGTAAACATTGTGATTCCCAACAATGCAAAATTAACGATAAACGAGCTGGTAATTGGGGACAACCAACCTACCATTACCGTTGAGGAAGGCGGCATACTGGAAGTTTTGGAAACCACTACTTTGAAAAATAAAGCCACCCTAAATGTATACGGAGATTTTGAAACCAATGCTATGAACTTTACCTCTGGAGGCACGGTGAATGTGGGTTCTGAAAATGGACAGGCAGTCGTTAATGGGGATTTATTCATTCAAAATGGGACGTTAAATTTAGACGGAAAGGGCAGCATTTTGGTCGAAGGGCAAACGTCTACCGGCAATAGCGGGTCCATTGGTTTAAAGGATAGCTCGAGCGGTAGGTTCACTGGAGATGTCACCATGGGAAATGGTGGATCCTTACTGGCGCAAAATAGTGCCGAATTTACTTTTGGAGGAAATTTGTCTAAACGTGGTGGAGCAATGATAGTGTTGAAGAACTTTGCCAAAGGGATTATAACAAAAGACGTTACAATGACAAACGGCACCATTGACCTGTCCAATAATACTGAACTTTTTGTTGGAGGGAAATTGAATGCCTCAAATGGTGCCAGTATCAAGGGAAGCAATAATGCTGGCTATTTTATCTGTGATTACCCCAATTCTACCAAAGAAGATACTGATTTCGTGTCGCTCAAAAACAATTCCTTTTACGGACCGGGTTGTTTTACCCTTCCCGTGGTTTGGAAATCATTTACGGTAAGCCCGGTAGAAAACAAGCAAAACCAATTGGTTTGGGAAACTTCCAAAGAAAACGGCAGCAGTCATTATGAGATCGAACGATCGATAGGCGGCGTGCAGGATTTTGAAACCATCGGAGAGGTTGCCGCTGCCGGATGGACCAATACGGGGTCCCGATATACGTTTCAGGATAGAGCATTGAAAGGAGTTCATGGCATGGTTTATTACAGAATCAGACAGGTAGATTTTACGCAGAGCAGTGCGGTTAGCGAAGTAAAATCAGTAAAAGTGGTCAATCAAAGCCCGGATCTCATTCAATGGACAGCCTACCCAAATCCCAGCGACGGGTCAAATTTACAGGTAAAACTGAGTTCCGGTTATGTTTCAGGGGCGGTAAGTGCCCGCTTTTCACATGCGACCGGATCGACTTCCTTTGAAGGTGAAGTTGGGATGGGACTGGACCAGTGGCTACAGGAAATGATCCAGAAAGCGTCAAAAGGCGTTTGTGTTTTGGAATTGGTGTATGAAGAACAAGTTTACCGGATAAAAATTCTAAAAGTATAATTACCTGGATTTTTTCGGAAGGGTAAGAATCCTCTGATCCCGAGTTTTAATAAAAATCCGCTCTATGGAAAGTTTGGTATTGTAAACCAGGTTGTTGTAATTTTTTCTTCCAGGTGAAAAATTAGTTTTGTAACTATTAAAATGTTATTTAATTAGATAAAAATGCATTTTAAAAGCTAAAATTGCTTGTAAAAGCTGAGAAAATCGCTTACTTTTGGAAGAATGTAATACAAAAAAATGTATTCAAACACATTTTTAATCGCCGTTTTATGCCCAAGTACTTTCTGTTTCTTATGTTTTTTTTGGGCATGCTTTTGCCTGAGCCACAGGTAAATGCTCAGGTTTATGAGTATACTCCATCTGCAGCCGGGTGTACTGGCGTCTGGGAAGATGGGAATTGCTGGAATGTTATCCCCTTGAATGAACCACTGAATTGTACCGATAATGGTCCCTGGCCACCTTTTGCCCCTACGGGATGCAATGTAGAGGTAATTATTAACGATGATCTGGTAATTCCTGCAGATATTGAATTCGGAGGCACGTTTACCTCCCTAACGGTGGGAGCCGGCGCTGAAGTCACTTTTTCCGGTAACTTGTCCATAGAAGGCAGGAAAGAGATCCTATTTTCGTTGGAAGGGGAATCCTTTATCAATGTAGCAGGAGCTTTAACCCTTTCTCAGGGAAGTTCGACGATTCAAACAGTCCTTAATTTGGGGGGCGAGTTCACAGGGATGCTGACGGTAGGTTCTATAGAGATTGAAAACAGGGCTGTTCTGGAAGTGTTGGAAGGCGGAGCCATTACTAGTGAAGGGCCAACGGAGTACTCAGGCAATTCCTCTGTAATCAATGTAACCGGGTTTTTCCGCACCCAAAGTTTATTGGTTACGGGTGGAAGATTACACCAATTTAATACCTACGGAAATTCACAGGTGGTAATAGACGATGATATTGACATTCGAGGGGATACCGGAATTACCATTGGGGGTACCAGCGAGGTATATGTTGGCAGGGATGTCCTCGTAGATGGAAGTGCAACGATAATTGCTGATGACAATTCCAAAATATTTGTTTGTGGGGAGTATATTCCACCTTCAGAGGGAGGAAGAACACAGGAGATTGATGAGGGAAAGTTTTTTCCCTGTAGCGTACTTCCGGTGGAACTGCTGGATCAGGAGGTGGAGTTTCACGACGGCCTTAGAAAAGCAAGGCTTACCTGGGAGACTGGCAAGGAAGAAGATCTCCGGCATTTTATTATCGAAAGGGCTGTCGGAAGCTCGGAGGATTTTGAACCGTTGGGAAAAGTAGAAGGAACAGGCAGTACTACTGAAAAGGGGACTTATGAATTCTGGGATGCTAATTTACCCCTCTTTAAGACCAGGGTATACTACCGCCTGGTGCAGGTGGACGTTTACGGCAAGCATAATTTCATAGGAGAGGTATTGGGGCTAGCAGTTCCCGGAACCCATTCGGCATCGGCTGCTTGGGTATTTTTCCCTAATCCCAGCCTGGGAGCTGACGCAAAGATTTCGGTTTTGAACCAGGACAAGTATAACGGGGAGCCCATTGACTTGGATATCTATGGGCCTTTTGGATTGGCGGCATCGCTAAAAAGCAGCGCACTGGAACGTCTTAACAGGGAGTTGCCGGATAAAATGAAGACCCTATCTACAGGAGTTTATTTTTTACATATCCATTGGGGAAACCAAAGGCAAGTCCTGAAAATCTTAAAAAAATAAGCATTTCCGGTAAATCATATGCGGAGAGTTGACAGTTTTTTGAATTTGTAGTAAATTCATATAACATTTCTTTTTTCTATCTCACCTGATTGGAACATGCAACCACTCGAAGCTTTAAAGCATTTTTATGGGTATTCTTCTTTCCGCGGTAAGCAGAAAGCCATTATCGAACAGGTTATGGAGGGGAAAGATTGCATCGCCCTTATGCCTACCGGTGCCGGAAAATCTGTTTGCTATCAAATCCCGGCCGTGATTTTGCCGGGGCTTACCCTGGTGGTATCTCCTTTAATCGCACTTATGAAAGATCAGGTAGATGCCATGAATAACCAGGGGATTCCGGCTGCTTTTTTGAATTCTACACAGGATATTAGTGAGCAGCGGTATATTTCGGAAGAGGTGCATAAAGGAAGGATTAAATTATTGTATGTGGCTCCGGAAAGACTATTTGGGGGAACCTATCCCCTGCTGGAGCTATTGAGAAAAGTAGATCTATCCTTGGTGGCGGTGGATGAGGCGCACTGCGTTTCCCAGTGGGGCCATGACTTTCGACCGGAGTACCTAAAATTGGGTGAGCTGCGACGTATTTTTCCTGAAACCACCTTTTTGGCACTAACGGCTACCGCGGACAAGCAGACAAGAAAAGATATCGCTTCCCGCTTGCAATTAAAAGATCCTCAGTGGTTCATTGCTTCCTTTGACCGGCCCAATATTACCTACCGGGTTAGTCTTCGGTCAGATGCGTTTGGGAAACTGATGGATTTTCTTTCCCTACACCCCAAGGACTCGGGTATTGTGTATTGTTTGTCGCGAAAATCGGTGGAAGAAACCGCCGAACGATTGACTATGAATGGCTACCCGGCCATACCCTATCATGCCGGCCTGGATAAAGAAACCCGCCAAGCCAACCAGGAGCGGTTTATTCGGGATGATGTACGCATAATCGTGGCAACGGTCGCTTTTGGAATGGGTATCGACAAGTCAAATGTTCGCTTTGTCGTGCATACGAACATGCCGCAAAATATTGAAAGTTATTACCAGGAAACGGGCCGAGCTGGCAGGGACGGTTTGCCGGGAGAAGCGCTGTTGTTTTATAGCTTTGGAGACAGCATCACCCTCTCCCGGATGCTGGAAAAGGCAGAAGATCCGGTGTATGTCCGGCATATGAAAGCCAAACTGGAAATGATGGTGCAGTTTTGCCAAACCAGAGAGTGTCGAAGGAAGTATTTACTTCGCTATTTTGGAGAGGAGTATCCGGAGGAATGTGGCAATTGCGATACCTGCCTCCGGAATGAAAAAAAGGAAGACATGACCCTTTTTTCTCAAATGATGCTTTCTGCCGTTGTCCGTTTGGAACAGAAATTTGGCCTCGGACATGTCATTTTGGTACTGAGGGGCTCTCAATCGGCCAAAATTTTCGATTGGCAAAGAAAACTGTCGGTCTTTGGCATTGGGAAGGATCGTTCCACGGAGTTTTGGAAAACATTAGGGCACCAGTTGATAACGGAAGGGTACCTCGATCAGGAGGATCCCTTGCGGCCGGTGGTAAAGCTTACGGATAAGGCCTGGAAAAAATTAAAAGGTAAGGAAAAGATTTTCCTGTCCATGGAAAAGGAAGATTTCCGTAAGGGAATGGGGCAGGGTGAGAAAGACGAAAAATTGCTGGAGAAGCTAAAAGTATTGAGAATGGAGTTGGCACGAGCGCAAGATGTTCCCCCTTATATCATTTTTTCCGATGCGACGTTGGTAGAAATGTCAGGCTATTTGCCGGAAAACGAGCAGGAGTTACTTCAAATCAATGGAGTAGGTAATCAGAAATTGGAAAAATACGGCCCTTCATTTTTGAAAGTGGTTCAACAATATCTTCTGGAAAATCCTACCCTTGCCAGGGATAAAAGCCCCGTGAGGAAAGTGAAAAAACCGAACAAGGGAATGACCTCCTCTATCAAGGAAACGTTGGATTTAGCTATGAAAGGCAAGAAAATAGTGGACATAGCCCGGGAAAGAGGGTTGGCCCAGAGTACCATCGAGGGGCATGTGCTAAGGCTATTGGAGTCCGGGGAGATGAAATCCGAAGCTTTTTTAACCGACAGGCAGATTTTGGAAATTCAAGCTGCTGCCTCCCATTTACAAACCAAGTTCTTAAATCCACTAAAAACCCACTTTGGAGAAACGTATAGTTATTTTGAGCTTAAAGCGGGATTACTGGCGAAAATTGAGAAGGAATAGGCCCTGAATTCCTGTTTTTTGAACGGCCAGCTAGTTCTTACTTTCAGCCATGTAGCAGGAGTAAAACCGGGTTTCAGGAGGCATGATGGAGTCGTGAACCCCTTGGAAATCAATGGTAACGGGAGAAATGCAAAAAAAATACCCCAATCGGGGTATTTTATGTTAAAGCCTCTTTACATACCTTTGATACGGGTGATTAAGCAACTTTTTTAACTTAAATTTTGCAACGTTCTTAAAGGGCAACTTTAGTTCTATTTTTTAGCCCTTTTATTTATTTTTGCCATGCCAGACTTATTTCATCTGGAGTTTTCATCCGGTCAGCCAGGCGAGAGTATCTTGAAGCCAAACCAGCCAGGTATTCCTGTGCTTTGGCGGCCACATCATTTAATCCAGTCACTTTTTCTACGTTCCAGAGTTTCACCAAATGATCGATGATACGGGCGTAATCCCAACCCGTATAAATGCCTACTTTTTGGGTAATGGCGGAAAATTGGTCAAATAGGGATGGGTTTTTGCCTCCTTCACCCATCAGTACTGCAGGCATTACAATTTGCTTACGCATCATTTTTTCGAATGCAAGCATGGCGCCGTTAGGATCAATCTGGAAAATTTCCGACATGAAGCTTTTGTATGCCTTCTCATGCCGGGCTTCGTCTCCGGCAATCTGCTTGCATATTTTCCCTAACACTAAATCCCCTGCTTTATCCGCCAACTTTCCGGTATTGACGTGGGATATTTTCGTCGCTCTTTCCTGGAAGGAGGTGTAGATAATGGCCTGGTAAGGATCTTTTTCAGACCGGGGATCAAAACCGTTGTAAATTAAGCGGTGGATGGTCTGCTCTACTTTCCTCATATCTGCCCGCCCGGAAAGATAGAGGTACTTGTTTAACAAATCCCCGTGTCGGTTTTCTTCGGCCGTCCAGGCTTTCGTCCATTTTACCCAACCGCGTTGGCTTGTAAGAGATCCTTCATCGTTGATCCCCTCCAACATATTGAAGTAAGTTTGGTAGCTTGGAAGTGCTTCTTCTGTAATCATATTTCCTACAAGGGAAGTAATGATCGTGTCCGGAATGCCAGCAGCTCTTTCACGCAAGAGTTTCACCTGATCCAGGGCATCGGGCTGGGACATATCCGGAAGAAAATCGGTGGGTTGCCAACAGTCATCCGGATCCATTAACGTCGTTCCGACCGTTTCGGTGACAAAATCATCCAGCTGACTGATAACCTCAGCATTTTTTTCAAGTTCGTAGTTGATATTTTCTGACTTATTCATAAACTATGCGTTCGCTTTTGGATGTCCATTTGTTTTCTTCGCCAAAAACAATAACACCTTTCTTCTCTCCAAATTAACAACAATGACGATAGGCGGTAAAGGCTGCCATTTTAACCTAATTACACCTTATCTAAGTATGTAACGAAAGCTATGGAATATTCATTCACTCTTGCAACAATATTCCATAAAATCGTTAATAAGAAAGTTGGTAGGCAGCTACTTTGTTTTTAAAGAAGGTAGGTACTAATACGATGTTTTCCTCGGGGATGAACCCGATATCTGCCGTATTGGATTCTTCTGCCGTGGTATCTAAAATTTTGGTAGCCGTACCATTCTCGATAAGGAATATTTCTCCTCCCCACCGGCTGGCAATAAACGTATCTTCATCGATTATGATTAGTCCGTCTCCGCCGGTCACCTCATCATTAATTATTTCAAAACTTCCATCACTGCCGTATTGTTTTAAGCCTTCACTATCCAATCCATAAACGGTTCCATCACTGGCTACCCGAAGCCCATTGATACTGTTTTGATCGGTTGCAAAGGTGTGAATGTTCCCGTCCTCCAGGTAGTGGATGGTATTGGTTCTCATGTCCGAAAAGTAGACTTTTTGGCCATCAGTGGCGGCATCGTTCAGAAAAACGGCATCTTCAATCTCAAAGGTTTGATTGATTTCACCGGTTGACAATTCTATTTCTACCAGGCGATCGATATCGGTAACGTACAGGAAATCTCCTACTACGGTCATTCCTTTTGGAGCGTTCAGGCCGCTAACCCAGTCTTTTTCCAAAATTGCTCCATCAGTACTTACCTTTGACAGGGAGCCCACGCCATCTTTTTCGTCCGGTCCTCCTTCGATATTAGCTACGTAAAGCAGGCCGTCGCTTTCTTCATAGTGAACGGATTCATTGGTGGTAAGCTCTTCGGAGGTTTCCCAAAGCAATTCCATACTCGGTTCTGTTGTTGTATTTTCCTGAACGGTTGTTTCCTCACGCTCTTCGTTGGTGGAAGAGGGGCCGCAGCTAATTCCCAAAAACAGGAGAAGGCTTAAAGCACAAAGGGTAGTTGTAGCGGGTTTTGTTGAAAACTTCATGAGTGTCGTGTTTGGTTTAAGAACAAATTTCGCTAATTTTTTGATGAATACTTAATTTTCTTCCGAAAATGAATTTTTCAGCAGGGTAGGTAAAAACTGAAAGATTGGTATATTTGATTCAAAATTTACACATAAGATAACCACTAACAACAAAAATTACAGAAAATGAAAAAAAGTACGCAGATTTTAACACTCCTGTTGATCCTATTGGGTTTTTCTTGCGGGACAGAGTCCAGTGAGACCATTGATTATACTGCGCTTTCGGATGAAGAACGATTAGCGACGGCCAGGGAATTGGCCAGGAATACCGTCATGGTTGACGGCCATGTGGATTTGCCCTACCGAATGAAGGTGGGGGGCTTTACCCTACAGCGAGAAATTTTGGACGTGTCTGAAAGGACCGAAGGAGGCAATTTTGATTATCCCCGATCCAAGGAGGGTGGATTGGATGCCCCATTTATGTCCATTTATATCCCTACCCGGTACCAGGAAACAGGCGGAGCGAAGGTGCTGGCGGATTCCCTTATTCTGATGACGGAACGATTGGCCGAAACCTGGCCGGATAAATTTGGCATGGCCTACAGTCCGGAGGATATTCAGGCAAATTTTGAAGCAGGTAAAATTTCCCTCCCCATGGGCATGGAAAACGGAGCCCCTATTGGGGATGACCTGGAAAATCTCGCATACTTTCATGATCGCGGTATCCGCTATATTACCTTAACACACGGTAAAGATAACTTGATTGGTGATTCCTCCTATGACACCACCTATATGCATGGGGGGCTTAGCGAATTTGGCGTTGAGGTAGTCAAAGAAATGAACCGACTGGGGATAATGGTCGATATTTCCCATGTTTCGGATGATACCTTTTACGATGTAATGGAGGTAACGCAGGTTCCTGTGATTGCTTCCCATTCATCCGCGCGGCATTTTACCCCGGGATTTGAGCGAAATATGGGGGATGAAATGATTCAGAGGCTAGCAGAAAACGGTGGCGTGATCATGATCAATTTTGGCGGGAGTTTTGTCGATCAGAATTTTAGAGAGGGAAATGATGCTGTAAGAGAACATCTTGTAAATTGGTTGGCAGAGAACGAACTAAGCCGAAACGATCCGGAAGCGCAGGAATACATATCCGAATACGTCGCAGCGAATAATCCTTTCCCCTCCGTGCAAAAGGTAGCCGACCATTTTGACCACATCGTGGCAATGGTGGGAATCGATCACCTGGGATTTGGGTCGGATTTTGACGGGGTGGGAGACACCTTGCCTACCGGACTAAAGGACGTATCCATGTATCCCAATTTGATAGCCGAATTATTGAAACGGGGCTATAGTAAGGAGGATATCGAAAAAGTTTGCTATAAAAATTTGTTCCGGGTTTGGCAGGAGGTAGAAGAATATGCCGCTAGTGCCGGTTGATAAGAAATGAAATAGGGCCACCCGGATTATTCCGAAAGTGGCCCTTTGCTTTTTTATCTTTACGTGAACACAACAAGTTCGAGCCGCTTGCGCAGACCGAGTTAGCTTTATGCGTTTGTCATGGAATTGAAAATTTCCAATTGCTCCTTCATAGCAGCAACCCGATCAGCAGGTGTGGTACGCGCCTCCAATAATACCCAGCCCTCGTAATCAATGCCATTAAATAGATTCATGAGTTGCTGGTAGGGATAATCCCCTACATTTAGTTCGCGAATGTGTACCGTATCGCCAAACCAGTGCTTCACGGAATTAAAATTAGCTTCCAGGCCCGGAGCCATCAGGTCTTGATCGTTACAATTCCAACATACTTTGACGCTATCCTCCGTTACCTGATCAAAGATCGCCTTCATGTTTGGCAGCTGTTGGGTAAGTTTTCCATGGACTTCCACGCGAACCAATTGCCCCAGTTCTTTTGCATAGTTGCCCACTTCGTTAAAGGAGGCAGCGATCTGCGCAATGGTCTTTTCTTTTGGGACACCTTCTGGCAGGCCATTTGGTTTTACCTTTATTCCGGTGGCACCAATATCCTTGCATAACGTAAGGTATTCCTTGGTACCCTCTATGTTTTGCCGTACCTCCGCCTGATCGGTATAGTGATAGGCAAAATTAGAACCGTAACCCACACAGGTCACGGGGCTGTCGGCAAAGCGATTCTTTACCTCTGTTCGTTGCCTGGAAGAAAGATTGGTTTCCACACCGTGTGCGTGTTCGGTGCGAAGTTCTACTCCTAAAAGGCCGGATTTTTCACAATTGGCAATCAAGGTAGGAAGGTCCCAATCTTTGCCCCACTGGTAGGTTACCAGGCCCAGTTTCATGTTCGATTTTCGGGCAAAAGTGGGAAGTGGGAGGGATCCCAGGGTGGATAGTCCCAGTCCTGCTGCCATGCTTTTCAGTAAGAAGCTGCGCCTGGAAGAATTAGTCTCCGTCATAGTAGTTGAAAATTCAAGGTTATCGGTCGCTTTATTTTTTGGCGTACTCATCGGCCAGCTCGTTTATTTGTGCATCTGACAAATCCTCAGAAGCCACCACCAGCCGGTAATTGAAAGTGGCTGTTTCGCCCTGGTCCAGACTGAAATTCAATTCGTTTTCTCCACCAGAAAGCGCTTTTTGCCCCAGCGTGTTCGCAGCAAACAACCCGTAATCCCGGGCATGCCAGTAAGTAGGGTAGCCCACATTGGAGGGATGATCAATAATCACCAGGGAAACGGGTTCTCCATTTATTTCGCTGGAAAGTTTCATCCACCTTCCCCGGGTACCCCATACATCGCCTCCTTCAATTCCCTCAGAGCTCCTGTAGTCTCCTTTTACATAGGTATTATCCATTTTTTCGACGCGGGTTTTGACCCCATGGGAATCTACCAGTTCGGTGGGTTTGTCTGTGGGTAATTCCAATTCCCGGCTTACCCGGATGGCAAACATTCCTTCCTTGTTGTCGGTAAAATCCACTGCTTCAACGGCTGCCGTCAGGCTGGTGGTTCGGTCAATAATGCGCATGCCTTCCATTGCGCTAAACTTGAAGGTGGTTTCTTCTTCCAACAGGGTGGTATTGTCGGGAGATTTCCAAAGGGAATTGGTTTCCAACACTCCTTTGCCTTTACCTCCTTTTGCTTTTTCTACAGATTGGTGAAAGATGGTTCCGTATCCATCCTTTCTTTCCTGGGGAATGGCCTCCGAATTGTTCCAGAAATCATAGCCATTTACGTCGCCGTAATTTAGCCATACCCCCACGTGATGGGGATGGTCTGTACGGTCCCCTTCTTTGTTGATAAGCGGATAGCTTCGGGTTAGCATATTCCCTTCCGGAGACATGACCGGCCATAATACGGGCTTCATGATATTGTCCGGATACATGTACCTGGTAAAAAGGTCTCCCCCTACCATGATATCTACTTTTTTCTCTGCCTCATTGACATTTATTTCAATGGACTCTTTTTTCATTTTTTGACCGAAAAGCATGGTGCTGCTACTCATAATCAAGATCAATAATATCGCCTGGTATTGCATATCGAAATTTACATTTAGACTTTTAAAGTTAGTTTGTTGTTGGGAGGTGGAAAAGGAAACCTGCCGGATGCAGGCATCCAGACAGGTCTATTTTCCCTATCTTCCGAACGTATTTAGTTAGTTCCGCCTAGCTGCTCAGACTTGGCTAGGCACTTCAAAGCCTTTGCGATAGTTTCGGGTCAGCATCTGATCGGCTTCCGGATCGTTTACAAACGTTTCTGAACTTGGATTAAAAGTTAGCACGCGTTCCAGCTTGTAGGCAATGTTTCCCAGGTGGGCCAAACCGGAGGACAGATGAGCCGTCTCTACCGGTCCGTTTAGAATGGATCGGTCGTGCTTTCTTACGGCCTCGATAAAGTTGGCAAAGTGCCCGTCGGTTCCCCCGGCACCTCGGTCCATACCGGTTCCGGATTCTCCTCCATCATCTCCTGATTTTCCAGGGGTTCGGTCCTGACCAAGGAAGGACTTGTATTTATCGTAGCCGTCTACGACGATATATCCTTTGTCTCCGTAGAAAATATTTCCCACAGTAGCACCACCTTCTTCATTGGTACACCAGGGCCTTACTTCGAACTGGATAATTTTATTTTCTTCCGGGTAATTGTATACAGAGGTGAGTACTTCCGGCACCTCTTTGGCATCGTCCCATAGGAATTTGCCTCCCATGGACGTGATTTTGGTAGGAAGTCCCACATCGAGCCCCCACATGCACAAATCCGTTTCGTGAATGCCCTGGTTGCCCACATCTCCGTTTCCATAATCCCAATGCCAATGCCAGTTGTAATGGACCAGATTTCGGGTAAATGGTCGCTTGGGAGCGGGTCCTGTCCAAAGATCATAATCGATTCCATCCGGAACGGGAGAGAATCCTTTATCGCCTATGCTGGGTCTCCATCTAAATACGATTCCGCGGGCCATATACACATTTCCAATGTACCCATCCCGCATTAATTCCACGGCTTCCCGTATGGCAGGGGAGCTCCTGAGCTGAACCCCATGCTGGACGATACGGTCGTATTTATGAGCGGCTTCTACCATTTTCCTGCCCTCCCAGATGTTGTGAGAGCCTGGTTTTTCCACGTAAACATCTTTTCCGGCCTGACAAGCCCAAATGGTGGCCAATGCATGCCAGTGATTAGGCGCAGCGATGCTGATCACGTCAATATCCGGATCGTCGATAACTCTTCGCAGGTCCTGCTCCAGTGCCACGTCTTTGTTGTAAGTTTCCTTGAAACTCTTTTGCCGCTCTCGTAGCAGGTTCATGTCCGGATCACATAACGTAGTAACCTGAACGTTTTCCTGGTTCATCAGGCTTTGAATGTGGTTTTTTCCCCTTCCATTCACGCCCAACACTGCGGCATTGATGCGGTCATTGGCTCCAAAAACATTGGATGATAGTATGGTGGGTGCCACGATGGCCGCTGAACTTGCAATGGCGGATTTTTTTAGAAATGTCCGTCTGGACGATTCGTTATTCATAACATGCTGTTTTTGAGTTTATAATTAAATTATACGTGTAAATTAAAAAATTCACCCGACTGCGCATGCCTTCGGGTGAATTTATTATATAACCGGCATTACTCTCCGATGGCCCGCATGGGGTCTTCGTTGGGTGCGCCGGCAGGTTGAACCGTATGGTTTAATGGCGCAATATTATCTTCGGCACCATTGTATCCGGTAGTCTGATTGAGTGTGGCTTCCACGTTACCTACCAGGTAGGGCTGGTATACCGGCCAGAAGATGTGCTTGGGATCCATGGTATACCGGGTAGTATTATAGGTGGCCCAGGGCACCTCGTCCCGGAAGAAATTATTCTTCTCCATCATGCGGTCATAATAGAAACTATCGGCAGATAAGGACCCCTCGATATCGTCTCCGGATATGGAATAGGACTTTCCATTATAAGCCATTTTTCCGGTTTTGGCCAGAATAACCGAAACCCTAACCAGTTCGTCATGCCGGTATTCCTCTCCAAATAGCTCCCGGTTTCGCTCATCCAGCACCGCTCCGATTCCTTCTGTTTGCATGTCAGCTATCGTGTACATATGGATGGCATTGGCTCTTTGGCGGATGGTATTGATATCTTCTGCCGCACCGGCCAGGTTGTCCTGCCAGAATCTTGCTTCTGCCCGAACGAGGTAGGCTTCTGCGATACGCATGATGTACATGTCCATTTTACCTCCATCCTGTCGGTCAGGACGTGCTTCCTGATTAACCGAATAGAACTTGTATCGGGGGTAACCATACCAGCATCGAATGGTGTCCTGACAAGTCAGGTTGCCGTTATCATCATATAGGCGAAGGGGCTCCATGTAGTACGGGCTACCATCATCCTGAAGAGAAGGGTTGTCATACAACACATCCTCCATCTCAAACCAGTTCAGGTCCTTGTGACGGTAATCCTGTTCGTCAACGGTTCCCTTAAAATTCCATATTTCGTACTGGGAATAATTGGTCGGACGGGCAAAACCCTGACCACGACCCCATTTTTTCATCATGCGACCACGCTCATCAGAGGTGGACTGCTGTACGTCTGTTCCAATTCGGGTCGTTCCCGGTTCCCAGACACCCAGGTTGGTACTCACGAAATTAGGCCCCCAGGCTCGAATCCTGGCGGATCTTCCCTGCGTGCCCAAAACAAAGGGCTCATTGACAACCAACCAGATTCCTTCCGGATTGCTGGTTTTCTGTGCCCCCTGATCCATGTGCAGGTAATTCACCGCATCTGCTGGCGCAAAACCTGACCTTCCAGGCAATGGTGTACCGGTATTCGGATTGTTAGAATTGGCTACCTCCACTTCGGTCACCCCGGATGGAATCATATCATCGGTGAATAACTGGGATTCGCCGCCGTTGATTACATCATCCATCAATTGCTCCGCATCGGCGAAACGCTCGTTTAACATATAATATTTTGCCAATAGTACACGGACAGCATCCTTGGGAGCCTGTCCTATCGGTAACTGGCTTTTAGGTTTTACGTGTTGGACGGCGTATTCGAGATCTGTGATCATTTGGTCCCAGATGCCTTGCATATTAAACGCTTTGAAATCTCTACGGGCTTCCGATACCACATTTAAGGGAAATGCTACGTTTCCAAAATCCATGGTGAGTTGCATGTAGAAGAAAGCGCGAAGAAAATAGGCCGATCCCAGTAGGTGATTTCGTTCCGCATCGTTTACCCCATCAGGCCATTCGGGTAAATCAATATAGTCGATCACCGTATTGGCTTTTTTGATGTGGTTATAATTATCCGCATAGAAGGACCGGGCACGCCCAGCGTCATTGTTTCGCGAATTGGTAGGCGTGGCATAGGTACGCAAATCCACGAAGGCATCGGGCTTATCGGTCGCCGATACCACCGAGGCATCACTCATATTACTGTTAAACATCAGTTCACGGGTATCTCCATTCCATTGAGACATGACTCCCTGTAGGGCAGCATCCAGTGCCGTTTGAAGACCTGCTGCATCCCTGTAGGTGTTTTCCGGGCTAAGGAAGGATAATGGCTGTTCTTCCAGGAAATCTTCCGAACAAGATATGGATGCCAGAAGAAGCAGGGAAAGTCCTATTCCTTTAATTTTATGTATGTTTTTCATTTTTAGTTCGTTTCTGGTTAATTGTTAATTTCCTAACCTTTCGTCTAGAAAGTAAAATCCAAACTAAGCGAGTACGTTCTTGGCATTTCCCGAGCTGACTCAGGGTCACCCAGGCTTTTTTCCCAAGGGGTAAATACCGCTACGTTCTCTATGTTTAGCGCCAATCGTAGCCGGTTCGCCTTTATCTTGTCCAGAATTCCGCCAGGGAAGTTATATCCCACAGAAACGTTTTGTAATCGGATATAATCGCGGTTTATCCATTTACTACCTCCGCCCAGGTTAATGGAGTTGATACGAGCAAAATTGTTCTGCCCGTTTAAAGGCGTCCAGTAAGGAATGGTGTACCAGTTGTGGTTTTTGATGTATGACTGGGAATTGTTGAACGGTTCCGTAGTACCGCCTTTCCAGCCGAATTTACCCAGGAAGACCAATCCCATATCAAATCCCTTCCATTCAAAATCATTTCGGAAAGTGATGTACCAGGGATTTTGTCGCAGGCCAAGGAACACCCTGTCATCGATATCAATGTCGCCATCTCCATCCTGATCTACAAAACGGAAATCTCCGGGGAATAATCCGTATTCTGCCGCTTCATCGGCTTCGTCCGTTTGGTATACGCCATCCAGATCCCAATCCCAGATGATGTCCTTGTTTTCACCGATAAACCAGCCGTTTTGCAAATCATCGGGTTCTCTTTCTACCGTATTTCCCTGCGAGTCCGTCATGGGAATGGGTGCATTACCCAAAGTGGTGATCTTGTTGATGGCGTAGGTTACATTAAAGTTGCTGGTCCATACAAAATCGGCCCTGGAAATGTTGATGGATCGGATTCCCAAATCAAATCCCCTGTTTTGAAGATTACCCACATTGGTTTTTACGGATCCAAATCCAGTCAAATCCGGTAACTTCTGGTCGAGTAGCAAGTCACGCGTTTCGGACTGGTACATGTCCAGTGAACCACTTACCCGGTCATTGAAAAACCCGTAATCAATCCCGATATTAAAGGAGGCATTTCGCTCCCAGGAAAGAAAAGGGTTGGCAATTCGCCTAATCTCAGTGCGCGGTGCAGGGAAATAGCCTCCATCGTAATTCAAGTAAAGACTGTTGTTCAGTTGCGCATAGGCGTTGTAATCCTCCAGCCCGCTACTGTTTCCATTGACCCCGTAGCTGAGTCGCAATTTAAGGTAACTCAGGGCACTTCCTGCGGGCATAAAATCCTCATTGGAAATGGTCCAGGCGGCAGATACCGATGGGAAGTTACCTAGCCGATTATTTATCCCAAACCGGGAAAAACCATCTCGTCTCAACGAAAAGGAAACGTTATACCGGTCACTATAAGCATAATTAATACGACCCATCAAGCCTGTCCTGGAATTTACCTCATCGTAGGATGACATAGTGGGGTTCAAACCCAGTTGGATTGCATGGTATCCAAGACTAGAGGTGGGGGAAAAATTATTGGTTATGGCGCGGGTTTCCCAGAATTGATTTTTTTCTGTATTGTACAGACCGGTGAAGCTTAAGCGGTGTTCACCAAATGCCTTGTCCCAGTTCAGGATGGTATTGGATTGCCATCTAAAGGAATCGTTGTACCTTCTTTCCGCCCTGTCTACGGCACGTTGAGGGTTTCCCTTTTCGTCAAAATCGAATCTTTTCCGAACGTCAAACCGAGGCGTATAGTCGGTCCGCAGGCTAAACCCATAGGGTAGGGTCACTTGGGCATATAAGGTAGGATTGATCATGAAGCGGGTATACCTTCGGGTGTTCCAGGAAGGATCCTGATAGGGGTTACTGATATTGGATCCTGCGGCCTGATCGTTCAGGTTTTCGCGGGTTCTGGGTTCTCCATTGGCCCAGGGCTGATCATAGGGAGAATACACGCGGTATCCGCCGTTGCCAATTGGTTCCTGTCCCTCATCCTGATAGGTGAATTGGGTGTTGGTGCCTATGCTTATAAACTCACCTAGGTTTACATCCAGATTCAAACGGGAAGTAATGGTTTCAAACGTTTCGCCTAATTGAACCGATTCCCGGTCACTGTAACCAAGGGAATAGTAGTAAGAAACCCGCTCGTTTCTTCCGGATACACTGACATCGTGATCCTGCCGGACACCGGTATGGAACAGAAAGTCCTGCCAGTCATAGGTGACGCCATTTCGGTAGTTTTCCAATTCAATGTCCCAAAACCCAAAGTTATTTACCCGGGCCATTCGAATGGCTTCGGGGTCGGTTTCGCCTGGGATGCCATTGGCCGCCAACCAATCGTCCTGGTATTGGGGATCAATGTCGTTATAATCTCTGAAACGCGTCCAGGGTTCCGTAATGGAGTTTGTAATGGTTTCGTTCATATCTGTCAACCAATTCAGGACTTCTTCGCCACCCTTATAGGTTTGCTGGCGACGGGCACCCGTTATAATGCCCGTTCTGGAACTAACCGTAATCTGAGGTTTTCCATAGGAGCCTCTTTTCGTGGTGAAAATTACGACTCCATTGGTCGCTTGAGATCCATAAACCGCTGCCGCACTGGCATCTTTCAGCACATCCACGCTCTCGATGGTGTTCGGGTTGATTTCTGCCAGGTCTCCCTGAAAAATCACACCATCCAATACAATCAACGGCCTGTTGGCAGCTCGTTCATCACCATCATCCGCTTTCATGGAATTGTCACCGCGAACATTAAATTCAGGTACATTTCGTGCATTGGTGGCATAGCCCACGCTCAAACCAGGAACGGTCGTCCGAAGTATTTCCGAAACACTGGTAGGCTTGTACTTCATCACTTCTTCCGCCTGTACGTTGACCACGGCACCGGTCAGATCCTTTTTCTTTTGCGTACCATAACCTACCACCACGACTTCATCCAGTGCTTGGGTGCTTTCCACAAGAGCCACGTCAATGGTCGATTGGTTATTTACTTCAATGGTCTGACTTTCAAAGCCAATAAATGAAAACACCAGTGAAGCGTCATCCGGAATGGTGATGCTGTATTTTCCGTCTATATCGGTGGCAGTCCCTATGGAAGTGCCGGGGACGGAAACGGTTGCACCTGGAATAGGTTCCCCGTTTGAGTCGGTTACGGTTCCGGTGACCGTTACATCAAAGAGGACGTTGAGATTAGCCGAAGAATGATTGGTAGTTGCTGCCAGTAGCGGCAGGTCATTTGCGAGGTTTTCGAACGTTCCATTCAATTTGCTATTCGAGGCCATTAGCCCCGTACTCAACAAAAAGAACAACGTTGCCATTGCTGATGGTTTGGACACCATCAGCCGGCAATTGGGTAATTTTCTTTTCATAATAAATTTTGGGTTTAATTAATTAGATGTGTAATTATCAAAGTTAATTACCAACTTTTTTGGGTGTTACATAGGCAGGTGTTTTTATAATTTTGACTGTATTTAAAATAGAATCATCTCTTTTGAACGAATTTTTCGAACAGCTGCGCTGCAAAATTGATATTTTATGGAATCGATTGCACTGCTGAAATAAACTTTAAAGATGAACCGTTTAAATCAATTATCTTCCTTTGTACATTTTTTTAGATTTTTAATTATAGAGAAAAAAGATCGGGCATGAAAATTTTTTCTGAAATTTTTATTAATTCCCAGAGAAAAAAAATGAAGTAAGAAGAAAAGAAGGGTTTAGGGATTTTTAGAAAAATAATATTTCGAATTCATGCCATCAGTTGACTTAAGAAGGTAGGTTAAAACCCAATTTTTCCACCTTTTTACCTATTCGACTGGCTTATTTATAAAAGGTTGATTAACAGTAGGAACCGATGCATTCCCTTCCTTGGGTTTTCCACTAGTCAATAAGGAAATCCTGGTTAGCTAACCTGTATGTCGCTTTTCACGGTGCTTGATTTTTCCAATTGTATTTTTGTTCTAACAAGGGTATGCCGAAGGTATCGGATTGCCTTTCCTCCGTAATGTAAAAGCCTTCCTGTAAGTACAGACGAGCTGCCGCTTTCAGATTAGAGGTGGTCCATAGGTAGATTTCAGAATAGTCATTGATTCGGACATGATTCATGAAAGAGTTGAATAGGAATCTTCCCAATCCCGTTTTGCGGTAGTCCGGGCTGGTAATAAAGTAACGTAGCTGACCCAAATGCGCTCCTCTATGTACCAATGCAATGAAGCCTTTTACTTGTTGGCCTTTTTTAGCGATCCAGATCGCATCTTTACCGGGTTCAAACTGGCAGACAAAATCAGCAAAGGTTCTGGCCACGTATTTTTCGAATCCCAGTCCAAACCCGAATTCCTCATAGTATAGTTTGCCATGTAAGGCGATAATACTGCCGATATCGCCGGCTTCAAGTTGGTTTGAAACGTGAACACCTTCGAAACCGGAGGGCGCAATAAAAGTCATAATGGCAGGGATGTAAGTGGTTTAGTAAACAAGGATTGCAGTACCTCATTCGGCTTTGAATTTACCATAGGCAGCGTAAAAAATCAATATTAATCTGCAGAAAGGAAGAAAAGCGATGGGTTGGGGATCTATTGCCGGGCGTATTCTACCTGATTTTGTTGCTTCTGCCACGAATATCCTGTAACTTGAGCTATTCATACCGAGTGGTCTTTTTGCTGCACGACAGCGTCTTTTTAAATGTAACAACCAATTAAACCCATAAAATAAGATGAGTCAGATTGATGTCAATTTTCAGGATGCCCAACAGGCATTTTTACAATTAAAGTCCATAAATAAGAATAAGTTGGCAGATTTCCTGGAGGAAATGGCCAAACAGATAGATGGAATTCGTGATGATTTGATTCCTACGGCAGCCAGGGAGTCCCATTTACCAGAGGGCCGGATTACCGGAGAGTTGGGTAGAACCTTAGGGCAGATCAGGCTATTTTCTCAGCTAGTGTCGGAAGGAAGCTGGGTAGAAGCCACCATTGACCGGGCAGACCCGGAAAGAAAACCGGCTCCCAAGCCGGATATCCGGCGGATGCTAAAGGCTATCGGTCCGGTGGTGGTATTTGGAGCGAGCAATTTCCCTTTGGCGTTTTCTACGGCCGGAGGAGATACGGTATCTGCATTGGCAGCAGGCTGTCCGGTCATCTACAAAGCGCACCCGGCCCATCCGGAGACTTCCCGCATGGTGGCGGAATCAATAAAGGATGCCGTAAGAATCAGTGGACTACCTAAAGGGACGTTCCAACAGGTAGAGGGAGGAATAGATGCCGGCCAGCAACTGGTAGTGCATCCGCTGGCAAAAGCCGTTGCCTTTACCGGATCGTTTCGGGGAGGTAAAGCCCTTTTTGATGCCTGCAACGCCAGAGAAATCCCTATTCCCGTTTTTGCAGAGATGGGAAGTGTTAATCCCATCGTTGCCTTTGAAGGGTATCTTTCCAGGCAACTGGAGGCGGCGGCTTCGGCCTACTCCGGATCGCTAACCTTAGGCGTGGGACAGTTTTGCACGAATCCGGGCCTTATTTTTATTCCTAAATCAAAAGAGGAAGCATTTTCCAAAGCGGTTTTGAGCAACTTAACAGAGGTGGCTGGCGGGCCGATGCTACATGAAGGGATCTGCCACAGCTATTACCAGGCACTGGAAACGCTCTCTCAATCCAAAGAACTGACCTGGCTACTTACTTCGGAGCCATCCGAATTGCTGACCGGAAATGCGGCATTGGCCAAGGTGAAAGCAAAGGACTGGCTCGAAAATGAAGCCTTTCAGGAAGAAGTTTTTGGACCTTTTGGTATCATGGTGGTTTATGAGAACGAAGCACAGCTAAAGGAACTGGCTGAAAAGCTGAAAGGGCAGTTAACCTGCACGGTTTGGGCAGAAGTTGGGGAATTGGAAGAAAATGCTCTTTTCCTCAGCCTATTGGAAGAAAAGTGTGGCAGGATATTGTTTAAAGGAGTTCCTACCGGAGTAGAGGTGGGGCATGCGATGCAGCATGGAGGCCCTTTTCCTTCTACTACCGACAGCCGAAGTACTTCCGTAGGCACCTACGGCATCAAACGATTTGCCAGGCCGGTGGCTTATCAGGACATGCCCGAAAAGCTGTTGCCAGAAGCCTTGAGAGACGAAAATCCCCAAGGCATCATGAGAAAGGTGGATGGAAAGTGGGAAGCATAAGCTCCTACTAGCCGTCTAATGTTAAGGCTGTCCGGTACCAGAAATGGATACGGATGGCGTTACCTATTTGAAAAGTAATTCTCTATTTACGTGAGTTCGACCTATTTTCATAATAAAACCGTCATTCCGATTTCTACGTTTTTTAAAATGTTAGGTCTACCGATGACGTGTTTTTACCACCCCCTGTCGCCCCCTCCTGAAAACAGGAGGGGGCGGGGGAGGTGATTTGTCACCCTTTATTTTTTTAACATGTTGATTTTTAAATAGTTAAAAACAAATACCGTCATCCCGATTTCTGCGTTTAAAAAAAGTTAATTCTACCATTGACGATGTAGCCGGGTTTTGAGTACGTTCTTAACTCGAACTCACGTTGTTTTTAGTTGAAATCCAGTATAGGTAAACCTGCCAGGCTTTTGTTGATATTCAACCAACAGCAAACGTTGGGTGGATCAAACCTGACAGGTTTTTTTCCTTTTCTTAATCAGTTGGACATAGGATAAAGTTGCGGACTATTTTTAGTTGAAATCCAGTACTGGTAAACCTGTCAGTTTTTTGTTGTTGATATTCAACCAACAGCAAACGTTGAGTAAATCAAACCTGACAGGTTTTTTCCTTTATTAATCGGTTGAATATAGGATGATGCTGCGGATTTTCTTAAAAATACTAAAGAAGCACCACGTCTTTCACCACTCCTTTTCCGTATTTATTTTCAATCAGGAGCAGGATTTTGGATTTGTTCATCATCATCTCTTTTTTCAGCGGTCCGGAACTGATTTTAGCATAAAGGACTTTTTGCCGGATTGAAAGATTTTGGGTTCGCGAGGCCACTGTTTTGCCCATGAGCTGTTCCCATTCCTGGATCACCGTTTTCTCCGAGAAGGTATCCTTAAGCCGATAGGCCTCCAAAAGCTCTTCGAATACTTCTTTCAGTGGAGCGGTAGTGTGGGTTCGCTGGCTTCCGGTAGGATATTTTTTCATGGAATAAAGATACGTGGAAAGCTTCAGATAAATAAGGTTGATGCCAGGTAATCTGCCAGTAATTTTCCCTGGTCGCTCAGCGTAATGGTATCACTATCCAGGTGGATCAATCCCTGCGCTTGAAAATCGCTCAATATCTGCTTCTTTTCGGTAAGGATATCCCAG
The DNA here is from genome assembly GCF_010119245.1 of Cyclobacterium salsum. Classification (GTDB taxonomy): domain Bacteria; phylum Bacteroidota; class Bacteroidia; order Cytophagales; family Cyclobacteriaceae; genus Cyclobacterium; species Cyclobacterium salsum. The sequence goes on along the minus strand of NZ_WNKG01000004.1, from coordinate 206,669 downwards.
TCGTAATGCTCCTTCAGGAATCCTGTTTTTGTTCCCCAGATAGTTCTCAGGGAGGTAAGCAGGTATTCGTTGATGCGGTCTTCTCTTGATAGTTTGGTTTCCTGGAAGGGGAGCTGCTTATTTTGAAGCATTTTGATGTACCGGGCGTTATTGGCCACATTGTGTCCTCGGTTTTGCCCGTCAAAGGAGTGGGCAGCGGGGCCTATACCCAGGTAAGGGACCCCTTTCCAATAGTTGCTGTTGTGGAGGGAAAAGGCATTATTTTTGGCAAAATTCGAAATTTCATATTGAATATACCCGACCGGAGCCAGGGTTTGCTGGAGGATTTCAAATTGCTCGGCCTGGAAATCTTCAGAAGCGGCATCAAATTTCCCTTTTTTTTGCCAGATGCCCAGGGCTGTATTTGGCTCAATGGTTAGGCAATAGGCACTGATGTGGTCCGGGGCCAATTCCAGGGTTTTTGCCAGGTCCTGTCGCCAAATGGAATGATCGGCGTGAGGATATCCATAGATCAGGTCCATGGTCAGGGTTTTAAATCCAGCAGACCGGGCTTTTTCCAGGGCGGCAAGGGACTGTGCGGCATGGTGGGAGCGGTTGTAAAAGCGAAGTACTTCATCGTTAAAACTCTGAATGCCGATGCTCAACCGGTTTATTCCTAGCCTTAAATAAGATTCCAGCTTTTCTTCCTCCAAATCATCCGGATTGGCTTCCAGGGTAACCTCCTTTAGCTGGCAATCGTAATTTTCCCGTACGGTTTGGTAGATTTTCCGGATTTCTTCCGTCGGTAAAATGGAGGGAGTCCCCCCTCCAAAATACAGGGATTCGATAGGAGTATTATGGGGCAGGTAGGATTTTCTCAGTACCAGTTCCCGGCATAGTTCGGCCACCAATTGGGAGGTGTTGGTAAGGTTGGTGCTGAAATGAAAGTCACAATAGTGACAGGCCTGAAGGCAAAAAGGGATGTGAATGTATATGCCAGCCATAAGTAGTTCTGATTGAAGAAGGGGGAAATTTTGCGCCGATACCATTGGGATATTATTCCTTGGGTTGATGCGGCGCATCCATTTCCAGAGACAAAGCTAAAGATTCTTAGGATCAGGATTTAGTTTTTGCAAAGAATTGACTTATTTTTGAATCTAACTGAAAATAAAACCCTATGGCTATACGAACGAATTTGTCCAAAATAACCTTTTTGCTTGCCTTTCTTTTTTTGGTACCGGCCTCATTTCTGCTGGCTCAAATGGAAATAAAAAAAAGCCTGGTACCCCGGGATGCAGAGGTAGAAAAGGTAGGTGAGGGATACAGTTTTACCGAAGGTCCCGCCGTGGATCGGGAGGGGAATGTTTATTTTACGGATCAGCCAAACAATAAGATTTACAAGTGGAAGTTTTCGACGGGTGAAATTACGGTTTTCTCAGATGAAGCTGGCAGGTCAAACGGATTGTATTTCAATCGGCAGGGGGACTTGATAGCCTGTGCCGATATGGAAAACGAGTTGTGGTCCTTCGATATGGAAGGAAATCACGAGGTGCTTTTGGAAAATTTTAAGGGAAATAAATTAAATGGTCCCAATGATTTATGGATTCGTCCTCAAGGCGGCATTTACCTGACGGACCCTTTGTACGCAAGAGACTACTGGGATAGAGAGCCGGAAATGCAGCAGGATGGGCAGCACCTGTATTACCTGAGCGACGATAGGTTACAGTTTTTCAGAGTGGATGAAAACCTGGTGCAACCCAACGGCCTTGTAGGAACACCAGACGGGAAAAAGCTATATGTAGCAGATATTGGGGATGATAAAACCTATGTGTACGATATTGAAGAAGACGGGTACCTTACCAACAGGCAGTTATTCGTGGAAATGGGTTCCGATGGAATGACCATTGATAATAGAGGGAACCTTTACCTGACAGGTAAGGGGGTTACCATTTTTAACAGCAAAGGGGATCAAATCGGGCACATCCCCATAGATGCGAACTGGACAGCAAATGTATGTTTTGGTGCAGGAGACAGAAAGACCTTGTTTATTACCGCAATGGATGCGGTATACACCTTTCCGATGAAGGTAAGGGGTGTTTGGTAAAGTGCTCAAAGGCGCTGTTTTTATATTTTTTGCTGACCGGACTTGTGCTTTCTACGCAGGCTCAGGATTCGAGCTATAAACTCAGCCTTGAAATTTCTGAAAACGGGAGGCTGTTACAGCATATGGAGCATACGTTTCCCGATAGTCTGGCCATATATGACCACACAAAGCGATTAATCGATTCCCTTCAGTGGCAGGGATACCTAAATGTTGAGGACAGCCTGGTGTTCTTAACGGAAAGAAAAGCACATCTTTTACTGGAAACGGGGCCGGAATTTTATTGGCTGTATCTGGAAAAAGGAAATCTGGAACCCTGGATGCTGGGCAGCGCCGCTTTCTCCCGGATCCATTTTCAGGAGCGGCCGTTTCGGTTTGGAGAGGTAAGGCGGCTTATCGAAGAAGTGTTGGAGACCGGGCAAAATCAGGGCTATCCATTTATTGCGGTGAATCTGGACAGCCTGAGGGTGGGCGAAAAGCAGGTAGGAGCGCGAATTAAGGTAAACAAGGGGCCCTGGATTGCTTTTGACACGCTTCAAATAACCGGTAGTTCCAGAACCCAGCCCCTTTACCTGGCCAGAAAATTAAAGGTGCTGCCCGGAGAGCCTTTTTCCCAAAAAAAACTGGATCAGGCCGTGTCCCGGCTGGGAAATATCCCCTATGTCCGGTTGGATGGCAGTCCCGAGCTCTCTTTTCAAAACGAGGAAGCGACTGTATACCTGCCGGTAAACGACCGAAAAATCAACACATTAGATGGTATTATCGGTCTGCTACCGAATGAGGTAGAAGCAAATAAATGGCTGGTAACCGGGCAATTTGATGTGCAACTCTATAATGTTTCCGGCAAAGGAAGGGACTATCTGCTAAACTGGCAGCGGCTCAGCCAATATTCGCAAAATCTGACAATTGAAGCCAGAGAACCATTTGTTCTTGGTTCTCAATTGGACCTGGGCCTGGCTTTTTCTTTTCTGAAAGAGGATACGACTTTTTTAAACCGGGAGTTTAATGTAACCATTGGCCTGCAACTCAGCCCAAAAGTCGATCTGAGTTTTTTCGGCAAAAGGGAAGCAGGAGACTTACTGGACGTGAGCAGGTATGAGGAAGCAAATGAACTTCCTGATATTGCCGATTTCCGTTATAATAATTATGGAGCCAACCTGCGCTTTAATGACGTCGACGATGTGTTGATGCCCAAAAATGGGTGGAGGGGTTCGTTTATGGCTGGGATCGGGAATAAGAAGCTGGTAGAAAATACCGGATTACCCCAAGCCCTGTACGCGGAAGCGGAAAAAAACACCATCCAATATTACCTTCAGGGAAATGTGGAACGGTATATACGATGGCGGCGAAAACTAAGCACCAAATTGGCTCTGAATGGGGGAGAAATGCATAATTCGAACTTATTCTTGAATGATTTATTCCGCCTCGGAGGTTTGCAAAGCATTCGGGGGTTCAACGAAAACTATTTCTATGCCAGCCGGTATCTGTATTTCACCGTAGAGCCCCGGTATTACATCAGTGATGAGTCGTATTTTCTATTGTTTTCAGACCTGGGCAGGTTAGAAAACAAGGTCACCAGGAGGCCGGCAGAATGGCCAATGGCTTTTGGGGGAGGATTAAGTTTGGAAACCAACGGGGGTATCTTTACTTTCGTTTACGCCTTGGGGCAGGCTTCTGATCAGCCCATAGGTTTTTCGTACTCTAGGATTCATTTTGGTTTTACCGGTCGTTTTTAATGAAAAAAAGCATTCAGTTATTTTTAGTAATGGTTTTCTTCTGCTTGTGTCAGGGGGTGCCAACGGGCGGAATTGCGCAGGTATTACTCAATTACGATCCGGATATCCAACTTCAAAAGCAGGGGTTTAATCTGGCCCCTAACGAAGCAGCTTTTGTATGGGTAGTGCCGGGTTCTTTCCCGGAGGCTACCTGGAGAATCGCTATTCCAAAGGGTGCCGGATTATTCATCGGGGAGGAATTATGGATGATTGCCGATCGGGATACATTGGTGTTTTTAGATAGCCAAAAGTTGGAATCCGACACAGTTACCGATGGGAAAGTAAAAATTGCTGCCAGAAAAAAGGGGATTGACCTGAGGGAATTTTCGGTAAAGAAGGGATTTTTTGCTTCTCCATCCGAGATACCCGGAATCTCAGACGGGCAGCTAAGTAAAAGGAAGAAAGATGAAGTAAAGGAGTTTTTTTTTATTGCCATTGTGGTTTTATTATTATTCATAGCGCTTTTCAGGCTGTTATTTCCTTCCATTTTTGGTATTTTCTGGAACCCGGCCGGTATTTTTGCCTTTGAAGATCTATGGGAATCCGTGGGTTTTTCGAAAATCTACTCGGCTGAACTCCTTTTTTACCTAATTGTAATCAACCTGGGCGTGGGTCTGATGGCCCTTTTGGGGATTCATTTATTTGAAGTAGAATTGTTTGGGTTCCTTTTCGAAAAGGACATCGAAACGATGGTGTACCTGTGGCTCGTGATCAGCCTGGTATTGACCCTGCTGACCTTTTTTAAGTTTCTCTGGTTGGGGATACACACGTTTATTTTTGATCTAGATAAGGTGGCACTGCCTCATTTTTTCTATTTGTTGAAAGTTAGCGGATTCGGATTGTTGATGGTGTTGGGACTGACGGTGGTATTCTATGCCAACCATTTGATACCTGGAGCGATTAACATGGAAATCCTTTACTATTCTTTTCTAGGAGTGTATACCCTGGGAATTATTGGCTTGTCAATCTGGATGTACAAAAAAAATGGGTTTAATAATTATCATTTATTTTCTTACCTTTGCACCTCTGAATTAATCCCCTTTTTGGTGATTTGTAAATTGCTCCTAGGGTAAAGGAAAAAAATGTAAAATGACGCAATCAACAAAAGACAGATTAAACCGGGTTAGAAGCATTTTGGTTTCGCAGCCAAAACCCGCTGATGAACGTTCGCCTTATTTTCAATTAGCAGAAAAATACAAAATCAAAATTGATTTCAGGCCTTTTATTCAGGTGGAACCGGTTTCTATCAAGGATTTCAGAAAGCAAAAAATTGAGATATTAAAGCATACTGCCGTAATTTTTACCAGTAGGAATGCCATCGATCATTTTTTTGGGATCTGTCAGGAGTTGAAGATCGAAATGCCAGCGGACATGAAATACTTTTGTATTTCCGAACAGACTGCCCATTACCTTCAAAAATACATTGTAATCAGGAAGCGGAAATTATTTGTAGGAAATCGGACTGCTGCGGACCTATTCGATTTTTTTAAGAAGCATAAATCGGAAAAATACCTGTTCCCCTGTTCGGATATCCGGAAAGAAGATATTCCAGACTTTTTGAGCAAAAATAGCATTGAATTTACAGAGGCCATCATCTATCACACAGTAGCAGCGGATTTATCGGACCTGAAAGATATCAAGTACGATATTCTGGCATTTTACAGTCCTTCAGGGATCAAATCTCTTTTTCAGAATTTCCCTGATTTTGAACAGGGCAAAACCCGAATAGCTGCTTTTGGGCCTACCACTGCTCAGGCGGTAAAGGAAATGGACTTAATTCTCGATATTGAAGCACCCCTCCCAAATGCGCCCAGTATGACAGGTGCATTGGAGCTTTACATAAAAAAAGCGAACAAAATCTGATTTCTTTTAATCTTTTTTAAGGTAAAGTCAGTTTAAATGTGTAGAATAGATTTTCCAATGCATAATGTCTTTTACACATGACCATTAAAACTTACCTGCTATTTTGTGTGTTTTCTGGTGCTGCCATTCTGGGGTTTAGTCCTTACGCATTCAGCCAGCAGGACGCACAGTTTACCCAATACATGTATAATGGTCTTTTTTACAATCCGGGATTTGCAGGAAAAGATGCCGGATACAGCATTTCTGCCCTTCATCGAAGTCAATGGTTGGATTATACCACCAGTACCGGAGCGGGAGGAGCTCCAACCACCCAATTACTTTCAGCATCCGGTAGAATGAAAAATATCCCTTTGGGTTTTGGCTTGGTGGCCGTTAATGATGCCATTGGGCCTTTCACCAATCAGGAGGTTAACCTTTCTTTGGCCTACCACCTACCTATTGGCAGGGGAATATTGAGCATGGGGGCCACAGGAGGTTTTTTTTCCAGCACGATCCGGTATGATGAGTTTTTACCCGTAAACCCGGATCCGACCATTCCCTCTGCGGGGAACGAAAACCAGGGAAGTCCGAACGTATCGGTAGGCCTTCTCTACGATAGGGGGAGTTTTTACCTGGGACTAAGTAGCCGAAACCTCAATGAGCCGGGATTTGATTTCGGAGATGGTAGCCTGGCAAACCGTTTGGAGAATCATCATTATGTATTGGCGGGGTATCGCATAAACACTTTTGCTCAATTAACCGTTGAACCAAGTATATTGGTAAAATCAATAGCCCTGAATAATTTTTCTTATGACGTCAGCGTTATAGGCACGTACAATAAAAAAATAAGTTTGGGATTGGCTTGCAGAGGTGAAGAGTCCGCTTCCGTTTTGTTGGGATACAGTCTGTTAAGAGATAATTCCCTCAGGTTGGGTTACGCATTCGATTTGGTAGTTGGAGGATTGGAAGCCAAGTCTCCTTCGTCCCATGAGTTTATGTTGACCTACAATTTACCACAGGTTTCGAAACAAATAGAGCGGATGATTCAGAGAACACCAAGATTTAGATTCGATTAGTTGAAACTTTATTAAAAAAATCCTTGTGTTTTTCTGATAAAATCTGTTAAATTTCGAATTGGTTATTTGTTTAAATGGTTGAAAATGAATGTAGTTAATTTAATGTCATTTATGTTTAAAAAAATGAATCAGCGCTTTTTTACCCTGATTTCGGGTCTGGTAATAATGGCATTACTTCAGGGTTGTGGACTTTTTGGGAACAAAGGTACTTCCAGTGAAAAACTCAACCGAAGAGGTGAAGTAACAGGGGTTCCCAAACGTTCGGGCTGGCAGCAAGCCTTGCCCTATGAAATGGCCCCGGTGAAGGCTGGAACTTTTTGGATGGGGCAGTCTGACGAAGACATTGCATTAAGCATGTCATCTATGAATAAGCAAGTAACAATTTCGGAGTTTTATATGGATAAATACGAAGTGTCCAATAATAAATACCGGCAATTTTTAGATGCTGTTCGTATGGGTGAACTGGCGTTGGGTACGCCCACTACGCAGGCAGAAGCTCCGGAATTTGTATTGGAAGAGTTGCTTCCGGATACGACGGTTTGGTCGACAAGTTTTACCCACCATTATGGAGACCCATTGATGGAGTATTACTTTGATCACCCGGCTTTTGATGATTACCCTGTGGTGGGGATCAGTTGGGATCAGGCCAAGCAATTCTGTGAGTGGAAGTCCTATCATATGAACGCCAATGACGAGTCTGAGTTTGACATGCCCAAGTTTCGACTTCCTTTTGAATCAGAGTGGGAGTACGCAGCCAAGGGCGGAAAAGAAATCGCCAAATACCCCTGGGGTGGTCCTTACCTGAAGAATAGAAGAGGCTGTCTGATGGCTAATTTCAAGCCCGGAAGAGGGAATTACATCGACGATGGATTTGCCTACACCGCTCCGGTAGATGCCTTTGCACCAAACGGATTTGGGTTATATAATATGGCAGGAAATGTAGCCGAATGGGTAGAAGATGCCTATAACCCAGCAGCCAATGCCTTAATTTGGGATATGAATCCGACTTATAAAGATTCTACGGAAACCAGAAAAGTAGTCCGGGGAGGATCCTGGAAAGACGTCGCCCACTTTTTAGAAACCAGTGCCCGAAATTACGAATACCAGTATGTTCAGACAGCTCATATTGGTTTCCGAACCGCCATGACCTACATAGGACGGTCAGGCTCCATGGATGTGAAATCCAATAGAAGAAGTAGAAGATAATTTAGCTTAATCACATATACCTCAAACGATTCCTTACTTAACGTTTTTTTAAATTATGTCAACAGAAAATAACACCTTTGCTTATAAGTTTTATGGCTCTATCATGCCTAAGATTTATGGAATTGGAGCTGCAGTAGTAATTCTTGGAGCTATGTTTAAGATTTTGGACTGGCCATTTGCATCTCTGATGATCGGTGTAGGTCTGACCACGGAAGCATTGATTTTCTTTTTATCTGCATTCGAGCCCAAAAGCGAGGAAGTGGACTGGTCCAAGGTCTATCCGGAACTTGCCGGAAAGGAAGGTGGGAAATCACCTGCAAGGGCCGCCAGGCCTAGCACTGATCAAACGGCTCAAAAAATGGATGAGTTGCTTGAAAAAGCCAAAATTGGTCCTGAACTTCTCGAAAGTTTAGGCAAAGGCATGCAAAACCTGGCAAGCACAACCGAGAAATTAGGCACCCTTTCAGATGCTACCGTCGCCACTCAGGAATACACTGATAATGTGAAGAAAGCTTCCAAATCTCTGGTAGATATCAACGATTCTTACAGCAAAACAGCTTCTGCTCTGGCTGAAATGTCTTCTGCATCTGAGGACGCAAAAGCATACCGGGACCAGGTGGTAAATGTCACCAGAAGCCTTTCCGCATTGAATAATGTATACGAGGAGGAATTGAAAGATTCCAACATGCACGCAAAAACCATCAGTAAATTTTATTCCAACGTCACTGCAGCCATGGAAGGCATTGCTGAAGCTGGAAAAGAAACCGAAACTTTTAAAACCGAACTGGCGAAACTCAACCAAAATGTCAATTCCCTGAACAAGGTGTATGGTGGCATGCTTTCAGCAATGAAGGGTTGATTTCGTTGATTGCAGTTCTTATTTATTTTAATTTCAGAAAATATAAAATAGCTTATGGCGGGTGGTAAAGAAACACCAAGGCAGAAGATGATCGGGATGATGTACCTGGTTCTGACTGCTCTATTGGCACTACAGGTGAGTAACCAAATCCTTCAGAAGTTTATTCTGATAAATGATGGTTTGGAACGAACTTCAACGAATTACATTCAGAAGAATCAGTTTTCTGTAAACATCATTTCTTCTACCGTAGAACAGCAGGGAAATAATCCGGTGGACATCCCAAAAGTGGAAGCGGCCAGGGAAATCCGGGAAAAAAGTTCGGATCTCTACAGCTACCTGGAAGAGGCGAAAAGCTTGCTCATCGAGCAGTCTAACGCCATTAATGATGAAGGAAATTTCAAAACTTCGGCACTTAAAAACACCGATATTCCTGGAAACTTGTTTAACAACAACCGGCTTGGGTATGAGATGCAGGAAAGATTGAACGCATTTCCGGAAGAGCTCAACCAAATCCTGGGTGAGTTAGAGATCTCCAGTTCCTTTGAGAAAATTGCCAAGGATGCCAGTGAAATTGACCTGTTTAAGAATGATGTAGATGTCAACTACAAAGATTATGTCAACCTGAATTATGTAAAATCTCCGATAGGAGCGGTGTTGGCCATTATCAGTCAGCACCAGAATGAAGTGTTGAATATCGAAAGTGAAGCGTTGACTGCGATTACCAACTCCCTCGGATCCTTTATTTTCGAAGCGGATAAATTAAAAGCGCAGGTAGCGGCTAACTCTAATGTGGTAGCAGCAGGGACTACGTTTGAGGCAGAAATGTTTCTGGCCTCTTCCTCTTCCTCTACTGAGTTAAAAATGACGGCAGACGGTAGGGAGATACCCGTGGAAGCTGGGTTTGGCAAAATACAATTTCCGGTCGCTCCGGCTTCCAGTTACGATGATCGGGGACTTGCTCCCAGAACACTCACGGGAGAAATCGTCGTGCCGATAGGAGGGCAGGACAGTGTGTTCACGATCAATTACGATTACTTTGTTGCCGAGCCGGTGATAAAGGTAAGTTCAGAAGTAGTCAATCAATTATATGCGGAATGCGCCAATGATTTGGTGATTGAAGTACCTGCATTGGGCAATTCATACGCCCCCGAATTTTCCGTTTCCGGTGGTCGGGCCATCAAAGGATCCCGTCCTTCGGATGTTACCGTCATACCCGGGGCATCTGGTAATGTAAACATTACGGTTTCCAGCGGGGGAAATAGGATCGGTACCGTTGAATACGATATCAAGCCGGTTCCGGCTCCTTCTATTCAGCCTTTTGTTGGCGATACCCAGGTAGATGAACAAAATCCATATGCGGCCAATGCCTTGACAAATCTCCAAATAAGGGCGGTACCGGAGCCTACCTTCGGAAGAACCATGCCCAATGATGCCAATTTCGAGGTAACGGCTGGAGAAGTTAGGCTTGTAAGGAATGACGTGCCTAGGGAAAGCGTCAATATCACCGGGCAGAATGTAGCAGTAAGAAACCTATTAGCCCAGGCACAGAGTGGTGACCGGCTGATTATTATAGCCAGAGAGGTTACTCGAACCAATTTCATGGGAAACAAGATCAAAAGCCCTGTAAATGAAATTTCACAAATCTCCATCAGGTAATAAATCATCGATTGGAGCGTTTTAGAATTAAATGAAAGAAAACATGAATGTATCAAATAAACCATTCGTAAATTTTTGGCTGTTGTTCCTGGCGCTGAATCTGCTGGCCTTGCCTGCTTTTTCCCAGAACACCAACACCCAAAACCCGAATATGGATATGGGAGATACCGAGTTTGAAATCGATACAACGTATTCGGTCCTTCCCATAAGGGAGGCAGATAAAATGTATCAGGTCGGGGTCTGGCGCCGAATTGATTTGAGGGAGAAATTTAATCTTCCCCTTTATGGTACCGGTGGACTCAAGTCGGATGGTATTATGATGAATATTTACAATGCCATTGTAAATGAAAATGCCTTTGAGATTTTTGCGGACGAGGAGTTTACGCAGCCCCTTTCCATTAGTGAGTTTCAAACGAATTTTCTTACAGCCGAAAATGGCGATAGTGTTTTTGTGAAAGACGTTTATTACTTGGATTTTCGGGAGGATTTCGTTTTTGATAAGCACCGCTCCGAAGTAAAGTTTGATGTAAAATACCTGGAGTTGGTCATGCCATCGGAAACAAACTCTGGTGCCGGGCAGAAATCCATTGCGTTTATCCGGTACAAGGATTTTTATAATTATTTTGACGATATGGAGAAGGGCCGCTGGCTGAATTTTCAAAATACGTCCAAGCATTTGCCTTATAGTCAGGCCTTTGATTTGCGATTATTCAGATCCGTGGTCAGGAAATATACCAATCCGGACAATGCCTTGATTGTAGATATGGTTGATGCAGAAAATCCAAATGTTGAATTGCAGGCCTTCTTAAATTCCCTGGAATTTGAGTATGACCTGCTGGAATGGGAAAATAACTTATGGGAGTGGTAAGCAAATTGCTCTCCATGTATAGAAAAAGCGGCTTTCAAAAGAAGGTCGCTTTTTTTTATGGATGGAGGGCAGCGTGAATTTTTTCCGCTTTATCTTTTCCGGCAACACCCGTAAGTTGGTCCAGGCTGGCGTTTTGAATGTTTTTGAAGGATTTAAAATGCTTCAAAAGTTTCTGTGCCGTATTTTCTCCGATACCTTCTATGCCTGTTAATTGGGAATTGAGCGCTCCCTTACTTCTTAAATTACGGTGAAAAGTAATCGCAAAACGGTGCGCCTCATCCCTAATCCGCTGGATCAGTCGCAAAGATTCGGATTTTTTATCTATATAAAGGGGATAGATATCTCCTGGAAAATAGATTTCCTCTAAACGTTTGGCGATGCCAATTATAGGGATTTTTCCATATAGATCGATACGTTTGAGTGCTGCGACAGCCGAAGACAACTGCCCCTTTCCCCCATCGATTACGACCAATTGGGGTAAGGCCATTTCTTCCTGAGCCATCCTTTTGTACCTTCTGTAAACGACCTCTTCCATACTGGCGAAGTCATTAGGCCCCGTTACGGTTTTGATGTGGTAGTGCCGGTATTCCTTCTTGGCTGGTTTCCCATCCTTAAAGCAAACCATACTTGCCACGGGGTTACTTCCTTGTATGTTAGAATTGTCAAAGCATTCGATATGCGTAGGCAATTCGCTTAAGGATAGGTCTTGCTGAAGTTGCAGAAGCACTCTATTTTTTTTGTCTTTGGTCTCCCCTGCCAGTAGGGCCTTTTCCTTTTTGTAGTACAAGGCGTTTTTTAAACTTAATTCAATCAGTTTTCGCTTATCGCCAATTTTAGGCAGGGTTAGGTGCAAGCCTTCCGGAGAATCCTCAAATTCCACGTTGACTAATACTTCCCTGGCATCACTTTGAAACTGATCCCGCAGCCGCACGATAGCGGTAAGAAGTAGCTCCTGGTCGGTTTCGTCCAGTTTCTTTTTTAGCTCTACCGTTTTGCTAAGGGTGATGGCACCATTTTTTATCCGCAGGTAGTTCACAAAAGCAAACTTTTCTTCACTGACAATGGCAAACACGTCCAGACTATCGGCATTTGGATTGATTACCAGTGATTTGGCCTGGTATTTTTCAAGCAGATCCAGTTTCTCTTTAAAGCGCTGTGCCGTTTCATAATCCAACGCTGACGCTGCTGCCTGCATGTGTTCCTTAAAGAAGCTTTTGGCAATCCCGAGGTTTCCTTTTAGAATATTCCGCGCCTGTTCGATATCAGCCAGGTAGTTTTTTTCATCCTGCAGCCCTTCACAAGGCCCCTTGCAGTTTCCCAGATGGTACTCCAGGCAAACCTTGTATTTGGAAGCGGCTATCTTTTCAGGAGCCAGGTCTAGTTTACAGGTCCGGATGGTGAAAAGGGAAAGAATAAGGTCGAGCACATTATTCATCGCCTTGACACTAGCAAAAGGCCCATAATAGGTGCCCTTAGACGGGATTACCCTACGGGTGGGGTAGATTCTGGGAAAAGGTTCATCCGTAAGCAGCAGGTACGGATAGGTTTTGTCGTCTTTTAACAGAACGTTATACCTCGGCTGCGATTTTTTAATCAGGTTATTCTCAAGCAGTAAGGCATCAAATTCCGAATTGACAATGGTGATCTCGATGGTGTGGATTTCCCTCACCATCCGGCGGGTCTTTTGGTTAAGGCCAGTACTTTTGCTAAAATAGCTACCGACCCTTTTTTTCAGGCTTTTAGCTTTCCCTACATAAATGAGTTTACCATCTTTGTTGTAATAGCGGTAGACACCGGGGAGGTCCGGAAGCTGCTGATGTTCCGTCGGAAGGTAAGATGGAGAATGCATGTCCATAGAGACAAAATCATTGCGTTTTTGAAATCAATGCATGCCCGTTGGATCAGAAATCCGTACTGGTGGCATCATAATCAAATTCCTGATACTCGTCCTGATTCAAGTCATACAAAGAACAATCAATCTCTATGCTCAGTGGGCGTTCTGGTTTCGGAAAAGGTCCCTTGGTGATGTCCAAACTGGGATCCTCGTAAACTTTAGTCATAAACTTTGACCAGATGGGGCGCGCGGTTCTGGAACCCTGCCCGTTGAGCCAGCTTCTGAAATGGATGGCCCGGTCATCGCCTCCTACCCAAACGCCACTAACCAGGTCTTTGGTAATGCCCATATACCAACCATCAGAGGCATTCTGAGTAGTTCCGGTTTTCCCACCTATTTCATTTCCTTCGTCTCTGATATTTCTGGGGAGGCCTTGGCTCGTTCCGCCTTCTTCCTCTGTTCCTCCCCGGAGCATGTACACCATGATATAGGCATCTTCTTCACTCATCGCCGGTCGTTTACGAGGGATAAACTGGTGCAAAACATTACCGAATTTGTCTTCAATCCTGTCGATGTAAATAGGAGTAATGTGCTCTCCTTTGTTAACAAAGGTGCTGAAGGCACCGACCATTTCCATGATAGAAACATCCACGGTTCCCAATGCCAGGGCAGGGACCGCTTCTAGTTCGCTCGTAATGCCAATCCGATGTGCGGTTTCAACCACCACACTGGGGCTTAGTTTTTTCATCATATAGGCCGTAATGGAATTAACGGACTGGGACATGGCCGAGCGGATGGTCATGCGTTCGTAAGTGAATTCCCCATTGGCATTGCTGGGCTTCCAGGTGGGCTGATCGGGCTGGTTGATTTCCACAGGCTGATCAATCACCGTATAACAGGGTCCGTACCCGTTTTCTATGGCGGCGGCATACACAAAGGGCTTAAAAGTGGAGCCGGGTTGTCTTTTTCCCTGCTTCACGTGATCGTACTTGAAATGCTTGTGATTAACGCCCCCGACCCAGGCTTTAATATGTCCACTATGGGGATCCATCGAAACGAAACCTGTTTGAAGGAATTTTTTGTAATACCGTAAGGAATCCATGGTGCTCATAAGGGTGTCTATTTCTCCTTTTTCATAGGAAAAAACCGTCATTTTTTTCTTTTCATTCAGTTTGTACTCAATGCTGTCCGTATCGTCTCCATACCTGGAACGGAGGTTTCGATAGGATTCGGTTCTTTTTACAGCATTTTCAAGAAAATTTGGAATAGGCCTGCGCTGGCTGTCTATCCAGGGATCCCGATCCCCAATCTCCGCTTCGAATTTCTCCTGAAGTTCAGGCATGTGCTCAGCCACTGCCTCTTCTGCATACTTTTGCAGCCGGCTATCGATGGTGGTATAAATCCGCAGGCCATCCCCAAACAGGTCGTAATTGGTACCATCCGGTTTCAGGTTTTCTTTTGTCCATTGGATTAAATCGGCTTTGACGACCTCTCGGAAGTAAGTAGCTAATCCTTCATTATGACCTTCCACATTGTACTCCAATTCAATGGGCATATTAGAAATGCTGTCGTATTGGGACTGGGTAATGAAATCATACTTATTCATCTGCGACAATACCGTGTTTCTTCTACGAAGAGAATTCTCAGGATTATAAACCGGGCTGTAGTAGGAGGGAGCTTTAAAAAGACCTACCAATGTGGCAGATTCCTGGATGCTCAAGTCCCTGGGCTCCTTGTTGAAGAAGGTGCTGGCAGCGGTCTTGATTCCGAACGAATTGCTCCCAAAGTCGGAAGTATTCAGGTACATGGTAAGCAATTCCTCTTTTGTGTAAGCCCTTTCCAGTTTTGCCGCCACGAGCCATTCCTTGGTTTTAATAATAATCATTCTCAGGACAGGAACATTGCTCAAAAAGCCCTGCGATGCTTTTGTACGTGTTTTGAATAGGTTTTTTGCCGTTTGTTGGCTTAGTGTACTTCCACCCCCTGCACCTCGCTGACCTAGGAGTAGGCTTTTGACCAATACGCGGGACAAACCCCTGGGGTCTATACCAGAGTGGTCCTCAAAGCGAACATCTTCTGTGGCAACCAGGGCATTGATCAGGTTTGGAGCGAGTTCATTATAGGTGACAGGCGTCCTGTTCTCCCGGAAATATTTTCCCAGCAAAATACCGTCCGCTGAATACAACTCGGAGGCTAGTTCGCTTTCCGGATTTTCAAGCGATTCAAAATCCGGCATGTCTCCAAACAAGCCCAGGAAGTTGGCATTTACAGCGGCAATGAAGAGGACCAACCCAACCAATCCCAAAACAAAAACAAGCCACATGTATCGGATGATGTTTTTATACAAAGGCTTAGCATTACTCTTTTTACTATTACTCATATTAGTTATTAATAAGCTTGCTCATAGAAGGACCTGTACTCTTCCAGATCCTTTCGTTTGTTGAGTTGCTGGAAGTTTTCTATTGAAATAACAAAACTACTATTTTTTTGCTCCTCCGGTAATGAATCACTGTTAAAACTGCTTAAAAACGTTTCCCGGTAATTCATAGACTTTTCCGCATTGGGAAAGGGGCTAATAATTAGAATCTTCGTTTCTCTGGTGATGGCAATAGTGCCTGTCCTCAACCGCTCAACAGAGAAATTTTCAGCGTGAAAACCTTCCAATGCTGCCGTCAGATCTCCCGAATTTTCAGCCATATCTTCATCCATAGGTAAAATAAAAATATGGGTTTGAGAGGCGTTCGCTTGGTAGGGGGATGCTTCTGCCTCAGGCGCTAGTTGGTCCTGGTTCTGATCTGCTGCAACAGTCTCTTCTCCCGGCAATGTTTCCTCTTCACTGCTTGCCACCGCTTCGTCTCCTTCACTGACAGCGTCAAGCAATTTCTGTGCAAAATCCCGTAATGGTTCGTCCTCGGCATTTTGAAGGAAACTTTGGAGCCGTTCTTTGTATCGGTCTACCGATTCCAGCTTCCCTGCAATCAAGATATCCAGCAGCAATAACCGGTCCGTATTTTTGGTTAGCGGGTATCGGTTTAGGGATTCCCTTATGATACTGCGTGCGGAAGTATATTCTTGTTCCCGGTAACGTGCATAAGCCTCCTTGTAATTTTGCCCCGATTCAAAATTTGCCTGAGAACCTGATACCTGATCTGGATTATTGATCGATTTGGTGAATTGAGAATCAGGAAATTCAGTATTAAGCAGCTGGGCGTATTTTTCCGCACGGAGGTCCAGATCCCTGGATGCCAGGTATAAGGTATAATACGCTTCGGGTTTTTTTGGTGTTTCCGGAAACTTTTCGATAAGCATTTCCAGGTTGGAAATGGCCATCTGTGGTTCTTCGAGGTCAAAATAAAGGAGTTTTCCCAGATTAAAATAGGCATTTTCCATCTCCTCCAACATCAATTCGCGGGTTTCCGGTTCATTCGGTATTTGACTCAATAAGCTGCCTTTGTCTGGAAGCTGCGTGGCAAGGGCTGTTTCCTGTGAATCTTCCGTGATACCCTCTTCTGTTTCCTCGGATGAGGCTGACTGATCTTCTTCCCCTGGGATATCCTGAAAGCTGCGGTCGCTGCTTCTCCAATTGTCCGTTAGGGAGCGATTGCCCCAGACTTTATTAAATTCCAGCGAACCGCGCTGAATTGCCACCGGATTGTCCCAGTAAAAAGTGGATCCGCTACTGCCGCCACTCCCTCCAAAGGCCAGTAAGTTGTCAAAGATCCCGGTGTTTTTCTTTTGATTTGCCCGTTCTGCTTCCTGAATTAAACGGGCTTCTTCCTGGGCCAAATAGGTATCCACATACGTTTCCTGTTCCTCAGGACTCAGGCGGCTTAGTCTTATCAGGCTGTCATTTCGGGTTAACAGCTCAAAATTTTCCGCAAATTGATCAAAAACTACTTTTCTCGATGCCAGGGTTGCATAGTTTCTGTCAGATTCCTTGAATTTTGACAAAGCACTGTCCAGGTAATATTTGGTCTTGAGAAAATCCTCTTTTTCGTGGAGGAACACCTCGGATAATTCCTGATATATATACCCCTTCTGCCGCTCATTCTCGCCAGGCTCTTTTGCAGCCAGCGAGTAGAGCCGGATGGCCTCGTCCAGATTTCCTTGTTTTTTTTCAAAACGTCCTTTTTCAAAAAGGATAACATCCCGAAATTCAACATTCTTGTTATCAGAATAAAGGGCATCATAGTAGTCTCTTACTCTTTTTAGGTCCTTGCTTTTTTCCAGTTCAGCGACCTGCTGGGAAAACAGTTGGGCAAAGAAAGTGCGTTCGTAATTGGGGCTACCCGATAAGGATTTTTGGTAGTATTCGTAGGCAAACGCATCCAATCCCGCCTTTTGGTACATCTGACCCAATATGAAATTGATTCGGGAGATTTCAGCCTTGTCATCGGTAAATTCCAATGATTTAAATAAGGAAGGCACAATCATATCTGTTTCTCCCCGGGACTCATAATAATAAGCCAGGGTTTTGTAGAGCAGTTTTTTATTTTCTTTGCTTATGTCCGGTTCTTTAGAAAGGTAGTCTACTACAAAATTAGCATCCTCAAACTGGCGAAGGTCTATAAAGGATTTCAATAAGCGAATCAACGCTTCGTGCCGGACCGGGTCTTGAGTACTGTTGACATTTAAATATTTAAAGGTGTTCTGCGCGTCGTCGAACTTACCCTTATAATAATCTACTCTGCCGATCAGCAGGTAAGCCGGGTCCACCCACTTACTGATTTTATGCCAATCCACCGCTTTGGAGGCCATTTCCCTGGCTTCATCCAGCAGGGTCTCATTTGCTTCTATGGTGCTGCTGTCTATGGGATAAAAAACGGGTAGTACTTGAGAAAAATCTTCCTGATACTCTTTTTCAATTTCGATTTCCAATTCCTTGATTTTTTCTTTGGCATAATAATAGGCATTAAATCTAGCCGTTGTATTATGATACAGGCGATTGGTAAACGTATCCTTTTGGGAAGAGCAGGAAATTACCCCAGCCAATAAGGCCAGTAGGATCATATAAGGTCGCAGAAAAAGGATCGATTTGTACAAGGTGTTTGAATTTGAAATAGGGTTCAAATTAGTTCTTTTGCGATAAAAATTTAAACGAAAGGAATTAAATTCTATTTTTGTAAAAGATAAATCTTTAAATAATAAGCCCATTGAGCGTAAAACAGAAAATAAATGACTGGATTGAAACCAAGTTTCTGATTGTCATCAGAAAAGAGGAAGACTTTTCGGTCATCACTTCCTTTAATATTACGAAGATACGGGTCGGATTATTGTTCGCTTTGGTGTTTCTGACCTGTTTTGTTCTTTCCTTGTTTTTGTCTAAGACATTGCTGGCCCGATGGTTTGATCCTTTGTATGTGGAGACCGAAAACATGGTGCGAATTCATTCGCTATCGGAGACGGTCGATTCCCTGATACTTGAAGTGGAAGCCAAGGATCAGTATGTTCGAAACATACAAATGGTCCTTTCCGGGGAAACTGATACGGATGAGGAACAAACGGAGCCAGCAGAAAACCAGGGAGAACAACAAGTGGACCGATCGGAAATTGATCTCTTTAAGAGTAGCGATGCTACCCAGCAAATAATCAGCGAATTCGAATCCCTACCGCTCGAAGAAGGAGGTTTTGGCAATCTGGGTAGCAGTACCTTTACCGATAATTATTTTTTCCCTCCAGTGAAGGGAGTGGTGACGAGCAGTTTTTCGGCTTCGGGAAATCATTTTGGAATAGACGTGGTAGCGGGGGAAAATGAGCCAGTAAAGGCCGTCGCAGATGGAACCGTCATTTTTGCCAGCTGGACCCTGGATACCGGTTATGTAGTAGGAATACAGCATTCGAATGAATTGATTTCGATTTACAAACATAATTCTGTAATATTGAAAGCTATTGGCGATCCTGTGCGTGGTGGTGAGATTGTATCCATCATCGGCAACACAGGCGAACAAACCACAGGCCAGCATTTGCACCTGGAATTGTGGTACAGAGGAAATCCGCTAGATCCCCGGGAATTCATAACATTTGATTAATTATGGCAAAGAACACGGATGATAAAAGAAATACCAATGAACTGGTGACCTCCAGCAATTTGGTAGCAATGGGAACGGTAATCGTTGGAAATATTGGGTCCCAGGGAAATATCCGGGTAGAAGGTACGGTAGAGGGATCGCTGGACTCACAGCAGAAAATCATTATCGGAGAATCGGCAAAAGTGAATGGCGATGTGAAAGCCTCCGAAGTGGAAATTTCAGGCCAGGTCAATGGTGACATCCAATGCGAGGAATCCCTTTTTCTCAAAAAAACCGCGCTCATCATAGGGGATATTTACACCAAAAAGCTCATTATCGAAAATGGTGCGGAGTTTAACGGAAAATGCAATATGGGCACTAACAATCAGTTAAAAGTGGACAGGGATCATGTCAACCCCAAACAACAAGCCTCCTCAAACTGAGCCACCGGCTTACGTTAAATATTTTGGACTTGCTTTCCAGATGGGGGCGATCATCGCGCTGGGCACATGGCTTGGTTACAAACTCCATTTAAAAAGCGGCATGGTTTTTCCATTATACCTGCTGCTGGGTTGTTTTCTTTCGCTTTCCCTGGCTTTTTATCAGCTTTTTAGATCCCTCAAATCCGATGAAAATCGATAAGGCCCGTCAAACTAAACCCCCGATTTGCGCTACATGACGAATACATCCCACAGTGGGATGAATAGTCATACAGCGAGATTCTCCCGATTTAAGATCGGGACAGGCGTATGGCCATTAAAAAGCAAATCAAAATCGTATGAAATCCCTTCAGATAAAAGGATTGGTAAAAATCACCGTTTTCACCCTGCTTTTGGCCTTGATAGCTGCGGGAGGACAGGTCTTATTTCCCGGCCCCTGGTTTCACAGGCATTTTTGGGCCATGTTGCTTTTTTTTGCGGTGCTGACCGGAAGTACCGGTGTGTTGGCGACCCTGTTGATGAAACTGGAAACATTTAATTCGGTATCGGTGATCCTGGGCATCACGGTGCTCCGATTACTTTTTAGTATCGGCTTTGTTTTTATTATTTTATGGGCAGGTGATAAAAATTTACTTTGGTTTGTAGTAGATTTCTTTATCATTTATTTGTTGTACTTATTGTTTGATATGTACAGCTTAATAACTAATTTGCGCCTTCATTCGAAATAGGCGATAAAAAATATTTTGATGTTCCGCAAATTTATCAGGTTAAGTTTCTTATTGTCAGTAGTTTTACTGGCGTTTTCCGCTGTTTCCATGGCAGCTTCCGGTGAGGATGAAGACAAAACAAGTTTCATCATGCACCATATCAAGGACTCCCATGAATGGCACTTTGCCACCCTTGGTCATACGCACATTACCCTGCCGCTTCCGGTCATTGTCTATTCCGGAGACAGAGGATTTGAATTTTTCTCTTCCTCCTCCTTTGTAGATTCCGAAACTCACCATTTCGGTGTGGAACATGAAGGCTATTATATAGATGAAAATGACAAGTTGCAGGCGGTTGATGAAAGCAGGAGTTTTATCGATGTGAGTATCACCAAAAACGTAGCCATGCTATTTTTGGTGATAGGGGTAACGCTATACCTGATGCTTGGAGCATCCAAACATTATAAAAAGCACCCCAACAGGGCTCCGAAAGGGATCGCATCCTTTGTGGAACCCATCGTGGTATTCGTACGGGATGAAATTGCCCTTCCCAATATCGGACCCAAATACAAAAAGTTTACGCCTTATTTGTTGTCCCTTTTCTTCTTCATCTGGATTGGGAACCTTTTGGGCCTATTACCTGGAGCAGCGAACCTTACAGGCAATATTGCGGTCACCGTAACATTGGCAATGATCACCTTCTTTGTTACAAACTTCAATGGAAACAAGGCTTATTGGAAACACGTGGTGGCCACTCCGGGAGTGCCACTTCCCTTATTGTTAATTATCGTGCCCGTGGAGATAATTGGTTTATTTACCAAGCCTTTTGCTCTAACGGTCAGGTTATTTGTAGCGATTACAGCGGGGCACATTGTTATCCTGAGTTTCATAGGGCTGATCTTTGTATTTGAATCCTATGCAGTCGGAGTGGCATCTACCCTAATGGTGGTATTTATCAATGTTATTGAATTATTGGTGGCGACCATTCAGGCTTATGTTTTCACCCTGTTTTCGGCCATGTACATTGGTGCGGCTGTGGCGGAACATGGGCATGATCATTAAATCGAAATTTCTTTGTTCAATTTAATTTAAATAAAAAACGAGTATGTTGACTTCTTTATTATTGACTGCCGGTTTTGCACTTATGGGTGCGGGTATCGGTGCCGGAATTGTAGCGATAGGCGCAGGTCTGGGTATTGGTAGAATCGGTGGGCAAGCCATGGAAGGCATCGCACGACAGCCAGAGGCTGCTGGAAAAATCCAGACTGCGATGTTGATCATTGCTGCTCTTATTGAAGTGGTTTCCTTGTTTGCAGTGGTAGTTTGTCTGCTGATTGCACTTAATGGCAACTTAACTTTCTAGCAAAAGTATGGGGGGCGGCGATAGGCCGGTCCCCTATTTTAAAAATTGAACAAATCCCATTACAAGCATAACGAATAGACACCATGGATCTGATTAGCCCCGATTTAGGTTTGATTATCTGGCAAACGGTAGGATTTGCCATCTTGTTTTTCCTGTTGGCAAAGTTTGCCTGGAATCCCATACTGGCCGCATTAGAAGAGCGGGATGGAGCGATTGAGGCATCCCTTAACGAAGCGGAAAAGGCTAAAATGGAAATGGCCAACCTGGTCGCTGAGAATGAAAAACTGCTTCAGGAGGCACGGATTGAACGGGATGAAATCCTGAAATCCGCCAATGAATACGCGGCGAAGTTAATGGAGGATGCGAAAGGCGAAGCAGCCAATGCCGGTGCCAAAATGATTGAAGACGCCAAAGCAGTTATTGAAACGGAAAAGCAGGCGGCCTTGATGGACGTAAAGATACAGGTGGCTGAGATGTCTCTGTTGATAGCTGAAAAACTAATGAGACAAAACCTTTCCAGTGAGCCCGCTCAAAAGAAGTTGGTCGAGGAATTCGTTAAAGACATAAAACTAAATTAATCTCCCCACAATGTCAGCATACAGAGTAGCTTCACGATACGCAAAATCCTTGTTGGAACTGGCAGTGGAAAATGACCTATTGGAAAAGGTACATCAGGATATGAATGGTGTTCTCGATATGGCGGGGCAAAGTCCTGATTTCGTGGATGCTATTAAAAGTCCGGTCATCACTTCCGACCAGAAGTTGAAATTGATCCGGGCGCTTTATGGAAAATCCGTGACCCCGCTTTCAATGAAGTTTTTTGAATTGGTGAGTAAAAAAGGGAGGGAAGGCTTACTTCCGGATATGGCCCAGGGGTTTCATCGCCTGTACAACGAGCATTTGGGTATCCAACCGGCGGAAGTAGTGGCCACCATTCAGTTGGACGAGGCATTAAGGCAGGCCTTCAAAGATATCGTTAAAGAAGTTTCCGGCAAGGATAAGGTGGAATTGATTGAGAAAATCAATCCGAATGTAATCGGAGGCTTTATATTAAGAATAGAAGACAGGCAGCTTGACGAATCCATAAAAAGCAAATTGCAACAATTACGATTAGGTTTTACCCAAAACCTTTACGAGAAGAAATATTAAAATTAGCAGTAATCAATACTAATCCTATATAATAATGGCAGATGTAAGACCTGATGAAGTTTCGGCAATTTTGAAAGAACAGCTTTCTGGTGCCAGAACCCAAGCGGAATTGGAAGAAGTTGGGACCGTGCTCCAAGTTGGTGATGGGGTAGCCCGAATTTATGGACTTTCCAAAGCCCAGGCAGGGGAACTGATCGAATTTGAGAATGGGTTGAAGGCCATGGTGCTTAACCTGGAAGAGGACAATGTTGGAGCCGTACTCTTTGGCGACGCGAAGTCCGTTCGTGAAGGAGACACCGTTAAAAGAACCAAGAAAATTGCTTCTATCAAGGCAGGAGAAGGCATGTTAGGTAGGGTGGTGGACACCCTCGGAACGCCAATAGACGGAAAAGGCCCCTTGGAAGGTGAACTTTACGAAATGCCGCTGGAGCGAAAGGCTCCGGGTGTTATTTATCGTCAGCCTGTAAACGAGCCACTTCAAACGGGGATTAAATCCATTGATGCCATGATTCCGATCGGAAGAGGCCAACGGGAATTGATCATTGGTGACCGGCAAACAGGTAAGACTGCAGTGGCCATTGATACCATTCTGAATCAAAGAGAATTTTACGATAGAGGAGAGCCGGTATTTTGTATCTACGTAGCGATTGGTCAGAAGGCCTCTACGGTTGCGAATGTGGTGGCCTCGCTTGAAAAAGGAGGAGCCTTGCCCTATACGGTCATTGTGAGTGCTTCAGCTGCTGATCCTGCTCCCATGCAGTTCTTTGCCCCCTTTACTGGTGCTGCCATTGGGGAGTTTTTCAGAGATACGGGTAAACCCGCGCTGGTAGTGTATGATGATCTTTCCAAACAAGCGGTAGCGTACCGGGAAGTATCCCTGTTACTTAGAAGACCTCCGGGAAGAGAAGCTTACCCAGGTGACGTTTTTTACCTACACTCCAGATTGTTGGAGAGAGCTGCGAAAATTAACGCATCGGATGAAATTGCCAGTCAAATGAATGACTTGCCACCTTCTCTGGCACCTTTGGTGAAGGGTGGCGGATCCTTAACCGCCCTGCCCATTATTGAAACCCAGGCAGGGGACGTTTCGGCTTACATTCCGACCAACGTAATTTCCATTACCGATGGACAGATATTCCTGGAGACCAATCTTTTTAACGCCGGTATTCGGCCTGCCATTAACGTAGGTATTTCGGTATCTCGTGTAGGAGGAAACGCCCAAATCAAGGCCATGAAAAAGGTAGCGGGAACGCTTAAACTGGATCAGGCACAGTTTCGGGAATTGGAAGCCTTCTCTAAATTTGGATCCGATCTTGACCCAACGACCAAAAGGACGATTGAGCGGGGAAGAAGGAATCAGGAAATCTTGAAACAGGGACAGTATTCTCCCGTCAAGGTCGAATTTCAGGTTGCTATCATTTTTGCTTCTACAAAAGGTTTACTGGATAAAATACCGGTGGAAAGTGTAAAAGCGTTTGAAAAAGATTTCTATAACATCATTAAGGCGCAGTATCCCGAGGTACTAACGGCCATCAACAAGGCGGATATGGATACGATGGGCACACTCCTGAAAAAGGCAGTTGATGAAATTGCGCCAAAATACGCTGCCAAGTAATTTTAGGAATTCTATACATAGAAGGATATAAACGGTTATGGCCAATCTTAAAGAAGTAAAGGAAAGGATCAATTCAGTAAGCTCTACTCAGCAAATCACCAAGGCCATGAAAATGGTGGCGGCAGCCAAGTTGAGAAGAGCCCAGGACAAGATTGTCCAGATGAGACCTTATTCCCAAAAGCTGACTTCTATCTTGAATAATATTACCTCCGGTACCGAAGGAGGTACCGATATCGTTTATGCGGAAGAGCGACCTGTGTCCAAGCTTCTTATTGTTCCCATCACCTCTGATAAAGGATTATGCGGTGCCTTTAATTCCAATATCCTGAAAGCCACCATGGCCCTTACGGAAGAACATGCGGACAAACAGATTACCGTGATGCCGGTAGGGAAAAAGGCCCTGGATTTCTTCAAGAAGAAAGATTTTTCCACTCATACGGATTATGCCAAGTTGTTTGAAGATGTTTCCTTTGAACCGGTAAAAGAAGCAGCCGAATTTGTAATGGATTCCTTTGTAGCCGGAAAGTTTGATAACGTACTATTGGTCTACAATGAATTCAAGAACGTAGCCACCCAGGCGGTAATTAAGGAACAGTTTTTACCGATTAGCAAAATTGAGCCGGAGGAAGGAGACAGTAAGCCGAGCCAGGAATACCTGGTGGAGCCATCCCGGGAGTATATCATTGAGGAACTGGTTCCGAATTCATTGAAAATTCAGTTTTATAAGGCGATTTTGGATAGTAATGCCTCTGAACATGGTGCGAGGATGACCGCTATGAGTAAGGCTACCGATAATGCCGCTGAATTGCTTAAAGAATTGAAATTGGTGTACAATCGTACGCGTCAGGCAGCCATTACCAATGAAATTCTCGAAATTGTGGCCGGAGCCAATGCGCTGGAAGGAAATTAACACGGCAAAAATTCAAAAAAAAAACCGATTGAACTACGCAATCGGTTTTTTTTTGGATCAGTATCACGCTTCACAAGCAGTTTCAACAGGATTTTGCCTATATTGAATTGGCCTTAAATGTGCGTTGACAGGCGATGTAGCGGGCATAGGTTTCCAGTTTGCTCTGGGTTCCGGTGGGCAGGTAGTTTTGAAATCCATGAAAGAAGTAGAAGCAGGCGAGTTTTTGAAGCGTTCACAGGAATTGCCTGTGGTGGATACCCGCTCCCCGGCTGAATTTGCTTGTGGCCATATTCCGGGTGCCATTAATGTACCTTTGTTCGACAATTCGGAACGCAAAATAATCGGTACCCTTTACAAGCAGCAAGGCCAAAAGGCGGCTATCAAAGCAGGATTGACGATTGTGGGGCCCAAAATGGCTGGTTTTATTGAGAAGGTGGAGGCACTTCAATCCCAAAACCTACTGATTCACTGCTGGAGAGGAGGGATGCGGTCGCATAGTATGGCTTGGCTTTTAGAGCTTTATGGCTTTAGTGTTGGGATATTGATGGGGGGATACAAAGCCTATCGAAATGCCTTGTTGGATTATTTTAAGAATCCTCCTCCTTTACGTGTAATTGCCGGAAGTACCGGCTCCATGAAAACAGTCCTGCTAAAAAAGCTCCGTGAAATGGAGGAGCAGGTGGTGGATTTGGAAGGATTGGCCAACCATCCTGGTTCCAGCTTTGGCAACCAGGTAAGCACCGGACAACCCACTACTGAACAGTTTCAAAACAACTTGTTTGCGGAATTTTTTTCGATGGATCCACTTCGACGGATTTGGTTGGAAGATGAATCCTTTTCTATCGGTAAAGTACACTTGGTGGAGGGATTGTATCGGACCATGCAGCAATCCCCTCACTACCTCGTGCTCCTTCCCTTGGAGCAGCGGATAGCTGTTTTACTCCAAGAGTACGGGCAAATTCCGAAGGCGAAATTGATCCAGGCCATTCAGGGCATAGCTAAAAAGCTGGGAATAGCGCTGGCAAACCAAGCCATTCATTCCGTGGAAACGGGAGACCTGGCAAAGGGAGTAGAAATTATTCTGAATTATTACGATCGGGCTTACCGTAAGGGTATTCAAAAGAAACAAGACTTGGTGATCGGCCCTTTTCATGTAGATGCTGAAAACATGGAAGAAACGGCAAAGAAATTAATTAATTACAGGTAGTAAAAGTAAGGCAATGGAACCGATAAAATTAACCCAATACAGTCATGGTGCAGGATGTGGTTGTAAAATTTCACCCGCGGTGTTAGCGGAGATGTTGCATCAGGAAAATCCATCTGCCAAGGTTTTTCCAAACCTTTTGGTAGGCAATGAAGAAAGTGATGACGCGGCTGTTTTTGACCTGGACGGAAAAACGGCTGTGGTTAGTACGACCGATTTTTTTATGCCTATAGTGGATGATCCCTTTGATTTTGGTGCGATAGCTGCCACCAATGCCCTTAGTGACGTCTACGCCATGGGGGCAGAGCCGATCATGGCCATTGCTATTCTGGGATGGCCTATAGCCAAGTTACCAGCCTCTGTAGCCAGTAAAGTGCTGGAGGGGGGAAGGTCAGTTTGCCATTCCGCCGGTATTCCTTTGGCAGGAGGACACAGCATTGATGCGCCGGAACCTATTTTTGGTCTGGCAGTGACTGGCAAAATGGCTACTGATCAGGTAAAAAGAAATAATGGGGCTAAAGTAGGGGATCGGCTTTATTTGACCAAACCATTAGGAGTAGGGATGGTAACCACCGCCGAGAAAAAGGGATTGGCAAAGAAGGAAGACCTGATTCTAGCCAAAAAATCCATGCTAACGCTAAACAGCATCGGTTCAAAAGTAGCCGCCTGGGAGGAGGTACATGCCATGACCGATGTAACTGGATTTGGGTTGGGAGGACACCTGAGTGAAATGTGCCATGCTTCGGGGGTATCAGCCAGGCTATCCGGGGAACAGATACCTTGTTTTGACTTTGTAGACTACTACATCGAACTTGATTGTATTCCGGGAGGTACGCACCGTAATTGGGAAAGCTACGGACATGGAATCGGGGTAAAACATCCCGTAAATAAATTAATCTTAGCGGATCCACAGACTAGCGGAGGCTTATTGATGGCTGTCGGCAAGGATCATCAGAAAGACTTTGAAGAAAAAATGAAAAAGGAAGGGTTGGAATTGCATTCTTTTGGCGAGATCATCCGTAAATCGGACTTTTTAATTGAAATTACCTGAGCTTGCCCTTAGAGAGAAGTGTGGAAATAGCTTTCATAAGCTCCTCCTTTCTGGAAAGGGCCTGATCCATGGGCAATCCCTCTCTCAGGCCTGGTCGTTCGTGGCCGGTGTAAGTTAGCCAGGCATCCCGGGTTACCTCTTGCTTTTCACTTACCAGTGGCAGCAATTCCGTACCCAGCGGAACCCTTTCAAATACCGTTTTCGGAAGATCCGCTTCCAGATGTTGGGACTCCCCGATTCCATCAAGTAAACTCCTTGCCATGAGCCAGTGCCCCTGCTCGCCCGGGTGAATCCCGTCCGATGTCAGTGCAAAATCGGGGTTGGTTTTCCTTTTATCTTCCAGAAACTTTCGCATGGGCCAATGCAGGTCAATCACGTTCCAGTTTTGGGTGTACCGCTGGCTGACCATCCAGGAGGCGTACACCGCAAGTACGGAGGCATAGGCAGGGTCTTGCGTTAGGTCATAGACAGGAGGTGTCAGGTGAATAAGAGGAATTCCCAGGGAATCGGCTTTCTGTTGAAGTTTTTCCTGCCCGCTCTTGTAAGCCCTAAATCTTGACTCGTCAAAGGGAAGGTAAATCCCGTCATTCATGCCATAGCAGGAAAAAATAAAGTCCGGCTCAACAGCCTCCAACACGCGATCTAATCTCTCATGTAAATCTGGCCTGGGAAACTTGCCGTCGGCATGGCCTT
Organism: Cyclobacterium salsum; assembly: GCF_010119245.1. Taxonomy (GTDB): domain Bacteria; phylum Bacteroidota; class Bacteroidia; order Cytophagales; family Cyclobacteriaceae; genus Cyclobacterium; species Cyclobacterium salsum. The sequence continues at coordinate 178,333 of NZ_WNKG01000004.1, read as the reverse complement.
CCTCTGATAAACCGGAAACCGTCTCACTGGGTAAGCCCAGGTTAAGGAATTCCCAGTTTCTTTCCGGATGCATAAGTCTCAAATAGGTTTCTACATAGGTCAGATACTGACCGGCATAGCTGATACTGTTTCCCAGAAATAGTATTTTTTTAGAATCCTTGGGAAGGGAATATCGGTCTTGGGCAAGGAGCGGAAAAGCCAGTAAATAACAGGCGAAACATAGAACGGCTCTGGTGATCATGGAGCATGTTTTTTGGGAAGAAATAAAGCCTGAATATATCCAAAATGCGGCGGATATTTAGGGAGAAATCAAAGATTGCGCTTTTTTTGTTGAACCCAGGCAGCAAACTTGGCCAGATCCTCTTCGATGATTTCCCGTTCCGCCTGGTTTTGGTCCAGCTTTTTCTTGAGCTTCTTTATTTGAAAATCGGGTTTAATAGCTAACAATCGGTAGAAAAAACTGGCGAAAATAAATCCTTGCCGGGCTTTCATCAGTAAAGCCCGGAGTTTGTATCCTCTTACCAAATGAGTAAGCCGGGCCACTTTGAAAATTCGCAGGGTCCGAACAAAGGAGATAAATGGTAACAGAATAATCAGTAAGTCGATCCAATTCTTTTTGATATAGGTTAGTCTATCCGGGGTGATGGAAATAAGTAATATAAACTCCAACGCAAAGGCAAGCCAGATAAATCCCTGAACCATATCCAAAACAAAGGAGAGGTCTGTGTTTAGAAAAGCCTCCACCTCTTCATAGAATTGCCATTCGATAATCACCACGGGTAGAATCAAAAGGGCGATGATAATCATGGGAATGGAAAATTGCTGCTTCAGGCGGTTCAAAAGCCCTTCATTGCAAAGTGACCAATGGTAAAAGGGCAACCAGGTTTTTTGCGGTTCCACCAAATGCCTCAAGCCCAAGCCTAAAGGAGGGAATAACAGGCTCAAAACCTTGGGGATAAAGGCATTTAGGGCAATTCTAGTGTCAGATTTTACGGAGAGAAAGATAATGATCAAAAAATCCAATAAATACAGTAACCACCCGATGGAATAGACGATTGCCAACTTGCTTAAAAACGGGTTCAACTGAATTCCTTCTTCTCCGATGGAAAAATTATTAAGAATGGCTGCCGTAATCAACAGCATCAGTAGGCTGGTAAAAAACAAGGGGGCCGCAGTTAGCTCCTGGTAATGGAGCAGCTTTGATTGGTTTTTACTGGCCAAATGGGTTTGGACGGACAGGTCTCGCTTGGAATGGATCTGAAGGAGAGAGGGATAGTTTTTGGACAATTCTCCGATTGGCTGCAGTAAGGTGTCCCGTTTTAACAGGGCTTCAATCCGGGCCAGGAGGTAGGGGTTTTCACAGCGGTCAATGGCTGCAAGCAGGGAAGCTTTCCTGTCTTTTTGCTTTTGGTTCATAACTGCTGATTGAACCCCAAAGATAAGGTCTGGGTTTCATTGGCCAAAACAGGCTCGTCAATCTCCTAAACCAGAATCAAATTGGCCATGATGTATTTGTAGGTAAAATGGCAAAAAATAAATACACCGGAAAACGTAGGTAATATCAAAAAATCTGACTATATTTTCATAAAATTCAATCGCCATGAGCAAGGATAAAGGAGAAAAGAAAACGGATAAAAAGAAGCCTGCAAAGAGCATGATGGAGAAAAGAGCAGATAAAAAGCAAAAGCAGTCAGAGAAAAAGAAAAACGGTTAATTGTCGATTGGCAAAAACCAGGAATTGCCCCGAAGAAATTCGGGGCTTTTTTTTTAAATTTCCGGAATGAAATTGCTTTACTATAATAACCAAACCCTATTAAGATGAAAAAAACACTATGCTGCCTGACCGTATTGCTTTGGAGCCACTGGTCTATAGCCCAAACGGAACCAATGACGGTAGCCACCTTCAATATTCGATACGACAACCCCGGAGATGCCCCAAATACCTGGGATAACCGAAAAGCGGTGGTGGGAAACCTGATTCGTTTCCATGGCTTTGATATTTTCGGCATTCAGGAAGGCCTGCACCACCAGGTCCAGGATTTAGCAAACATGCTGCCAACACACGACTACCTGGGGGTAGGTAGGGATGATGGCAAAGAAAAAGGCGAATATTCGGCTATCTTTTATAACAAAGAAAAATTCAACCTGCTTGCTTCAGGGACTTTCTGGCTGGCTCCTGAAACAGATTATCCCAATAAAGGCTGGGATGCCGCGCTACCCAGGATCTGTACCTGGGCAAAAATGGAGAAATCAGTAGGAGGTGAAACCTTCTACGTGTTCAATACGCATTTCGATCACAGAGGGGTGCAAGCAAGAAACGAGTCTGCTCAATTAATTCTGGAAAAAATCGATGAAATTAATACCGGCGATTTGCCTGTATTATTGACGGGAGATTTTAACGTGGGACAAGAAACTGATGCGTATAAACTGCTTAAATCTGCTCCGGGGATGAAAGATTCCTTTGATGCAGCAGAGCTGGTATATGCCAACAACGGAACCACCAACAGTTTTGATACCAGTACCAGTACCGAGAGAATCATCGACCACATTTTTGTCAGTGATGAAATTTCCGTGAAAAAATTCGGTGTTTTGACCGATACCTATCATGGAAAATACCCTTCGGATCATTTCCCGGTAATGGCCGTTATTTCCTGGTAGGTAAAACGACTATTTCTGGAATGGTGGTTGGTATATCGGCCATCAATTCTACAAAGCAAAACAGGCAGTCTCCAATCGGAAACTGCCTGTTTTGCTTTGGCTAAAAAAATACTTTTTCAGGATCATCGTTCAGAAATTTTCAGCTACCCGGATTGGAGTTCCTCCCAACCCTGCCCGGATCACTTAGTATTCTGTTTCCTGACTAAAAATTCATTCGCTCCAACCATTCTCCATGCTAAAAATAAGTAAAAAAACAAGTCCCTTCTGCATTCCTCTTCACTGCTCATTTCTCCCCCTCAATCATTCTGTTCTTCCCCATCAGAAAGGGCGATTTTATGTATTCTTGTATTAATTATCCGAGATAGACGAACTCCAAATATTGTTTTTGTCCTCTCCGGAAATCATCTCCATGAATTTACTCCAGGAACTAAGACGTTTGCGATCTACCTCCCGGAACATGACTTGCTTTTGGCGGATTACGGCTACCAGTTCCATTCCTACCTCGTGAGGAATGTTTACGATTTCATCCCCAATTTGAATATTGAGATTGCCGTTGTTTGGATCTACCCATGTTTTTAACTCCTGGGTATTGGTTTCAAAGGTGTACTTTAACATTTTGCTGTTTGTTTAGATAAAAATAAATAAAAAAGAAATTTGGGACCTGAGCCTTCAAGGCAGCGGCTGTTTACGCTGCTTTGTACTTTTGGTCTTTTAATGCATGGTACCTGCTGCCTTGATCGACTTTCTGACCGGACAAAGACTCCATGAACCTGCTCCAGGAACTGTTTTTCTTACGTTCTACTTCCTGAAAGATGGTTTGCTTTTGGCGAATCACACCGATCATCTCCGCTCCAATTTGATGAGGGATGTTTACGGTTTCATTTCCGACTTGGATGTTTAGGGAACCGTTCTCAGGATCTACCCAGGTTTTTAATTCCCTCTCTGCTGTTTCGTAAGTGTACTTTAACATGACGCTGTTTATTTATATGAAAGAATAAAGTTTTTACAAAGACTACCCGCTGTTACCTGGTTTTCAAAATAGGGAAGCAAAATATTTAGCTGTTAGTCTGTCTCTCCTACTTTGTGACTTTGTTGCTGTTTGATGATGCTAAGGTAGAAAAAGTTTTTAAAACAAAAAACAATTTTGGTAATTTAAAATGCACTTTTCATTGTCTAAAAAAGAAAATATTCGATTTTTCGCTTTTTTGGCCGATTTTGGCCGATTTTTATTTCAAAAAAAAATCAAATTTTTTTTCGATAATCTGACCCAGGTAATCATTTATTACTCCATAAAGGGACTTTTCTTTGGAAGCGGATGCTTGAATGCCGTGGATTTAAACGGATAAGAGGAGTGCCGCGAAGGCTTCATGGTTTCATAACATCCGTTTAGCACATTTAGCTAGGAATATTTCGTTAATTTAAATAAACTTCCAATCAGTTACCGGATTTTCACTCAGGCGAAGGGTATGATTGGGAACAAGGAAGTAGTATGCGTATAACATTAAAGTAAAAATCCTCAATTTATATGAAACAATCAGCAAAAGATTCCAGAAGAAAATTCATAAAGGCTTCCGGTATGGCCACCCTTGGCTTTATGGGCCTTTACCAGTTTATGAATCCCGGCATGTCTCTTGCCGCCTCTTCCTCCAGGGCGGCTTTAGGATATGGTCCGTTAAAAAAGGACCCTGCTGGAATTCTGAATTTACCGGAGGGATTTACCTATAAAATCCTCAGCAAAAAGGGAGACAAGATGTCTGACGGCCTGTATTTACCTGGTCTCGCCGATGGAATGGGTGCTTTTCAGGGAAAAAATGGCAAAACCATCGTTGTCCGTAACCATGAAATCAGTCCGGATTCTCTGGAGCATTCCGGTTTTGGACCTAACAACGAATTGGTAAGCAGCCTTTCATCGGCGGATTTTTATGATTTCGGAAAGGGCATTTTGCCTTCTTTAGGCGGCACGACCACCTTTGTGTATAACGAAAATACAGGAGTGTTGGAGCACCAATATTTAAGCCTGGCTGGGACCATACGAAATTGTGCCGGAGGGATTACTCCCTGGGGTTCCTGGCTGACTTGTGAAGAAAACACATCGAAAAAAGGGGATTACGAAGATCGTCTGGAAAAGGATCACGGATACGTATTTGAGGTACCTGCGAGTGAAGAAGTCCTCCGCGCAGTACCCAACCCCATTAAAGCCATGGGCAGATTTAATCACGAGGCAGTGGCAGTCGATCCGGCTTCGGGAGTGGTTTACCTGACCGAAGATAGGGGCGATGGGATTTTTTACCGGTACATACCCAACAGCCCCGGGGAATTGCACAAGGGCGGTAAGCTTCAGGCCTTGGCTATTTTAGGTGAAAAGAGCCGGGACACGCGTAATTGGAAAGATAGTGAAGGTCCAGAATTTAAGCTAATGGAAGCACATCAGGTTACCTGGGTAGATATCGAAAACGTGGAATCTCCGGAGGACGATCTGCGTTTTCAGGGATTTGATAAGGGCGCAGCCGTTTTTGCCAGAGGCGAAGGTATTTGGTGGGGAGATAAGGAAGTGTACTTTGCCTGCACTAATGGAGGGAAAATTGGTGCCGGACAGGTGTTTCGGTATACTCCCAGCCTACATGAAGGCAAACCGGAAGAAAAGAATGCACCGGGTGAGCTCAGTCTCTTTGCTGAACCCAACGATCGGGAAATCCTGAAAAACTGTGATAACCTGGCAGTTGCCCCTTGGGGCGATGTGATTCTATGCGAAGACCACAAGCATCCCTTTTTGGTAGGGGTTACGCCGGAGGGCGAGTTGTATCACCTGGCAGAAAATGTGGGCTACGCCTCGGAACTTGCCGGAGGTGTATTTTCTCCATCAGGTAAGACCTATTTTGTGAATATTCAAGGACCGGGAATCACGCTGGCGATCACAGGTCCCTGGAAAAGTTAAGTTGTCAAATGAGTCAGGAAAAGCAAAGCCGGGGTATTTGAATTCCGGCTTTGCTTTTAAGGTGCACATTATTTGTCAGATCAATGGTAACCCTGCTTTTTAGTTCGGAAAGATCAGCAGGAAGACGCTGGTTTTCTGTCAGGTTAGCCTCGGTAATTCCTTTTTTGGGCCACATTGCACATTACTTTTGTTATTCATTAAAACATCATCTATATTTGCCACTCAAAATTTAAAATGATGGCGAAGCAAAAGACCAGAAAGGGAAAAGCAGCACCTGATACATCCAACGAGCTTCTTGAAAATCCAGAAGCAATCGCAACGCGTCTTGGAAGAGGGGAAGTGTTTCTAAAAGAAAATACCAGATTGGTTGGGGGCATTATTGGTTTAATGATCCTTATCATCGCAGGAATCGTTGGTTACCAGATCCACAAGGCGAATCAAAACGAAAAAGCCCAGGGGGAGATGTTCCAGGCCGTTTATTATTACGAGCAAGATAGTGTGGATTTTGCCCTGAATGGGGATGGTGTTCAACTTGGATTTTTGGATATCATTGACCAATATGGAGGGACAGACGCTTCGAATATGGCTCATTATTACGTCGGATCTATTTATCTCTCCGAAGGGGAATACCAATCAGCCATTGATCACTTGGAGGAATTTTCCTCGGATGATTTTCTGGTGCAGGCCCAGGCGTATTCTCTGACTGGAGACGCTTACCTGGAACTAGGAAATATTCAGGAAGCAATTGGCCAATATAAGAACGCGGCTAATTATAAGGAGAATAAGTTTTTTACGCCGAAATACTTATTCAAATTAGCCATAGCTTACGAAGAGGCAGGGAATTTGCAGGCCGCAATCGATACGTATGGAGAAATCGAATCCAATTACAGTGATGCTTATGAATACACCGAAGCACGTAAACATAAGGCAAGGCTGGAAGGTCTCGCTTCTAATTGATACGGATATAATCCATAACAAGAAAGAGTAAGGCCAGGAAGGTTTTACTCTTTTTTTATGAAAAAAACGCACATCCAATGGCTTCAACCTTAAAAAATCTCAGTCAACATTCCGATAGTAATATTCAGGACATTAGCAGTAAAAAATTTGGCTTGCTGGTATCGGAATGGAACGATGAAATCACCGAGTCTCTTTACAGTGGTGCTTTGGAAACACTACTGCGCTATGGTGCCAAACGGGAAAATATTTTCAGGAAGAATGTTCCCGGGTCTTTTGAATTGCCATTGGGGGCACAATGGATGGCTAGCGAGGAAGGCATTGATGCCGTTATTTGCCTGGGCTGTGTGATTCAGGGCGAAACGCGTCATTTTGAGTTTATTTGCAATGCCGTTGCTCAGGGGATCACGCAGGTGGGACTGAATTTTGACAAACCGGTAATTTTCGGGGTATTGACGCCCGATACCCAGCAACAAGCCCTGGACCGGGCCGGAGGAAAACATGGCAACAAAGGCGACGAAGCCGCCATCACCGCAATAAAGATGCTGGGGTTTTAATGGGATTTTCCTGTAATCACTCATTTACTAATCTGCAATTCGCATGAAAATCATGAAATTTGGCGGTACTTCCGTAGGAAGACCGGAAAGAATGCACCAGGTTAAAGACCTGATCATTGCTGATGATGAAAAAAAGATCGTGGTATTGTCTGCTCTGTCAGGCACAACCAATGCCCTGGTAGGCATAGGAGAAGCATTGGCGGAGGGTAAAAAAGATAAGGCAAGGCAGAAAATAGAGGCCCTTCAGGAGCATTATACTAATTTCTACATGGAACTGCTGACAACCAAGGCGAGTAGGTCCAAAGCGGTTCAAATCATCAAGGAGCATTTTGAGTTTTTGAACATCATCCTGAAAATTTCCTTTAATGAAGCAATAAACAAGGACATCCTGGCCCAGGGCGAGCTGTTGTCTACCAAATTGTTTTACACCTTGCTACAGGAATTGGAGATTCCCGCGGTATTTTTGCCTGCCCTGGAGTTTATGAGTATCGATGAAAACGACGAGCCGGAATTATCACGGATAAGAGAGCGACTGGAGGCCATAATGGCCAGGTACCCGGAGGATAGTATTTTCATTACGCAGGGTTACATATGTAAAAACCATCGAAACGAGGTGGATAACCTGAAAAGAGGTGGCAGTGATTATTCTGCCTCCCTGATTGGCGCGGCCGTTTCTGCCTCCGTTGTGGAGATTTGGACCGACATCGACGGTATGCACAATAATGACCCCCGAATCGTAGAGCAAACCAGACCCATTGCGCACTTATCCTTCGATGAAGCGGCGGAATTGGCTTATTTTGGCGCAAAAATATTACACCCAGCCTCTATTTGGCCGGCTCAGTTGCATAACGTACCAGTCAAATTGCTAAATACCATGGCTCCCGAAGCTGCAGGTACAACCATTACGGGAGCCGGAGAAGGTACGGTAGGGGTAAAAGCCATCGCAGGAAAGGATGGGATCACCGCCCTTAAAATTAAGTCCAGCAGAATGCTTCTGGCCTATGGGTTTTTAAGGAAAGTGTTCGAAATTTTCGAAAAGTACCGGACCTCCATTGACATGATTACTACTTCGGAGGTGGCTATTTCGCTGACGCTGGATGATGTGACCCATTTGAAAGAGATTACCGCCGAGTTGCAAAAATTGGGTAAAGTAGAAGTAGATCACCATTTATCCATTATTTGCATTGTTGGAAATACCATTATGGAGGAACCTGGGGTACTCAACAAAATCATGGGTAGTCTGGAACAGTTTCCACTACGAATGGTTTCTTATGGGGGTAGTAGGCATAACGTTTCTATCCTGATAGACGGAAAGCATAAAGAGCTGGCGTTGAAACGTTTGAATCAGGGTCTCTTTGATTTTGAATAAATGCAGGGTAGCACAGACAAAAAATCCGGTAATTTCCTGGAACGGTTGAAATCTAAGTGGAAACTTAGAAGTTTGTGGCAGGTCATTCTTGTGTTGGTTGTTTTTGCTTGCACTGGATTTACGATCCTACTCGTCAAAAAACCCATTTTCGATTTTCTGGGAGTAGATACACAGGAGGGAGGGTTTTTCAAGACCTTACTGTATTTACTACTGGTTCTCCCTTTATATCAGGTATTTCTGTTGGTATATGGTTTTATTTTCGGGCAGTTTTCCTTTTTTTGGGAAAAAGAAAAGCAATTTATCCGTCGGATGGGAAGGCTTTTTACCGGAAAGAAAAATTAAATTGAATAGTTTTTGAACAAATCATATAGATGGCCAAACAACGAGGTTTACCCTTAGACGAAAGCGAGAAAAGAAGATTAAATAAGAAGAACCTGGATAAGCTATCTGGTATTTTCAGGTTTGCGCTTCCCTATAAAGGATCTTTTATCTTGGGAATGTTATTTCTTTTCTTTTCCAGTTTGATGCTCCTTACGTTTCCGTTTGTGGCGGGAAAACTCATTGACGCTGCTTCAGGAAAAGACTGGATCATCAACGACATCAATGGAATTGCTTATATCTTGCTTGCCATATTGCTAGTGCAAAGCGTCTTTTCCTTTTTCCGGGTTTGGCTTTTTGCTCAGGTGAGTGAGCGGTCCATGCGGGACATACGGGTGGCCCTTTACGACCGGTTGGTAAGGCTTCCCATGACATTCTTTGACCAACGGCGCACGGGAGAATTAATCAGCAGGATCACCTCAGATGTGAGCATGCTGCAGGATACGTTTTCCATCACCCTGGCAGAGTTACTGCGCCAATTGATTACCCTGATCGTTGGTATTGGATTTCTTTTTTACACCACTCCCAGACTTACCTTTTTTATGCTGGCCACGATCCCGGTTTTGGTTATCATAGCCATGGTGTTTGGGAGGTTCATTCGAAAGCTTTCCAAAACCACACAGGATGAACTGGCTGCGGCAAATGTGGTGGTGGAAGAGACCCTCCAATCAATCATTACGGTCAAGTCGTTTACGGGAGAGGCCTATGAATCGAACCGATACCGAAACCGGCTGGAGCGAGTGGTCACCATCGCCCTGAAGGCAGCCGGGTTTCGGGGAGCGTTTATTTCCTTTATCATATTCGCTCTATTTGGCGGAATTGTTGCCGTTATCTGGTATGGAGCTACGTTGGTAAGTGCAGGTGAAATGAGCATTGGCGATCTGGTTTCCTTTGTACTGTACACCACTTTTATTGGCGGATCCATAGCCGGACTGGGAGATATTTACGGGCAGGTACAGAAAGCCATCGGTTCTTCCGAAAGGGTGCTGGAAATCCTGGAAGAAGAAGCCGAACCAGAGCTGCCTACAAGTGAAGAAAAGCGGGTTTCAGGAGCGATATCATTTGAAGATGTGATTTTTCACTACCCGACTCGTCCGGAGTTCCGGGTTTTGGACGGCCTGAACTTTTCCATCGCACCGGGAGAAAAAGTGGCGCTGGCAGGACATAGTGGGGCCGGGAAATCTACGGTCATCCAGTTGCTGCTTAAATTTTACAATGTTGGGCAGGGTGCCATTTTAGTAGATGGGGAATCCATCGGTCAATGGGATCCCCAGCGGTTGAGAAAAAATATTGGCATTGTACCCCAGGAGGTACTGCTTTTCGGCGGCTCCATACGCGAAAACATTCTGTACGCGCGACCCGGTGCCAGTGAACAGGAGGTAATCGAAGCTGCCCGGCAAGCGAATGCCTGGGAGTTTATCGAACGATTTCCAGAAGGATTGGACACGCTGGTAGGAGAACGGGGCATCAAATTGTCTGGCGGGCAGCGTCAGCGAATTGCCATCGCCCGGGCCATACTCAAGGATCCGGCCATTCTGATTTTGGACGAAGCCACTTCTTCTCTGGATGCAGCCTCGGAAGCACTGGTGCAAGAAGCCTTGGATCAATTGATGCAGGGAAGAACGACGATCATTATTGCGCATAGGCTGGCTACTATTCGGAAAGTAGACCGGATATACGTATTGAAGGCCGGTAAAATTATCGAAGAAGGTAACCATGAGGAGCTCTCAGCCAAACAAGGCGGACATTATGCCCATCTGGTTAACTTGCAGTTTGTGGATGAAATCGCAAAGCCTTCAGACTAATATCCAGGCTCTTCACCTGGTGCGTCAGGGCACCTACAGAGATGTAGTCTACGCCCGATTCGGCTACGGGGATGATGGTCTGCTCGTCTATGCCTCCGGAAGCTTCTGTTTCATAGCGGTCTCCAATAAGTGCCACTGCTTCTTTCATTATTTTAGGAGCCATGTTGTCCAGCATGATGATGTCCACGCCTCCCGTTGCCAATACTTCCCTTACCTCATCCAGACTGCGGGTTTCGATTTCAATTTTCAAATTCAGCTGTTTCTTTTCCAGGTACTGTCTGGTAGCTTTAATCGCTTGAGCGATGCCCCCTGCAAAATCGATGTGGTTATCTTTAAGCATGATCATGTCATACAGTGCAAAGCGGTGATTCGTTCCTCCGCCGATGGCAACTGCCCATTTTTCCAACATTCGGAAATTGGGAGTGGTTTTCCTGGTATCCAACAGTTTGGCTCGGGTATGGGCAATCAATTCATTCATCTGTTTCGTTTTGGTGGCAATGCCACTCATGCGCTGCATGCAGTTCAGGACCAATCTTTCCGTAGTCAGGATAGAAGCCGCTCTTCCCGCTACCCGAAGACCAATTTCTCCGGGTTGCACCCGATTACCGTCTTCGAGTAGCAATTCTACTTGAAGCTCCGGATCATGGTAATTAAAAATTTTTTCCGCCAGAGACAGCCCGGCAATGATTCCGTTTTCCTTAATAAGGAGCTGCGCTTTGCCCTGCTGCTCCGTAGGGACGGCGGCCAGGGTGGAATGATCCCCGTCTCCCACATCTTCCAATAGGGCGGACTTTATAAAATTAATTAGCCGATCTTCCGTAACGTATTCCTGCATATTGGCCTAAAATTACGAAATATTTTGTAACCGAACAGCTAAAATTTAATGTCGGATAAAATCCATACTGTAAATTAGAAATGGATGGCCATCCCTCTTTTTACTGCGGATCAAAAGGCGAAAATCACCTTCGGCCGACTGATAGGTGCCGATCAGGTAGGAGAGGCTGGCACTGGATTTGCCTTCCTGCTGTAGCTGAAATCCTTTGGAAGGGTTATTTTTGAAAAAATCCCTTAGTACGATTTGGGCCTGACTTTTTGAAAAATCACGTTTGTCGTTATTAAAACTGATTTCGACTCTGTCATCCAGATAGTTGACTATTTGCTGACTGGAGCCTTCCTGCAGTGCAACGGCTAGTGTATTTCCTTCCTCCTGAGCTTGCACAAAGAAGAAAAGGCAACACCAAAATAGGCCTGCTACAAAGAGTTTGGGGATTAAACGTAACATGGTTTCAGTTTTAACAAATTTCAGGCCAAAAAAGAGTTCCTGTTTCATTAATTCTGTTCTTTATTACCTGCCAGCGGAGTAGTAATGCGACGGGGTAGATTATTGGGTTATTTGCTGACCGCTATGTTTAATTCTCTTATATTTGCGGGGCAATGGGCATACCCCGGTATGTTAAACTTTAGGGTGGTGCGACAGGATCTGTAGTCCTGGGTATCGCCGGTATTTTTGTTTGATTGTAACCAATTAGAAAAGTCATGAATAAAAAAGTTTTATTAATGATCCTGGATGGGTGGGGATTAGCCCCTAACCCGGAAGTTTCTGCGATAGATAAAGCCAAGACTCCTTTTATCGACAGCTTGTATGAAAAGTATCCTCATTCCAGACTGGATGCTTCGGGATTGGCAGTAGGCCTCCCCGAAGGACAAATGGGAAATTCAGAAGTGGGTCATATGAACATCGGAGCGGGCAGGGTTGTGTATCAGGATTTGGTTAAAATCAATAAGGCCGTAGAAGAGGGGGCATTGAAAACGGATCCTGTCTTGACAGCTGCCTTTGCCGAAGCAAAAGCTTCCGGTAAAAAAGTACACCTAATAGGCCTGGTTTCTGATGGAGGAGTTCATGCCCATATCAATCATCTAAAGGGCCTTTGTGATGCCGCCAAAGCGAATGGAGTGGAGGATGTTTTCATTCATGCATTTACGGATGGCAGGGATACCGACCCTAAAAGTGGGTTGGGATTTTTGGAAGAATTAAAAAATCATTGCGAAGGATCGGTGGGAAAAATAGCTTCTATCGTCGGCAGGTATTATGCAATGGACAGGGACAAGCGCTGGGAACGTGTGAAACTAGCATACGATGCCCTGGTACTTGGAGAAGGAGAAAAATCCAAGGACATGTTATCTGCTATTCGGAAGTCATACAGCAATGGCGTTACGGACGAATTTATCCGCCCCATCATTCAGGTGGATGAGGAAGGAAAGCCGCTGGCTCCCATAGAGGAGGGAGACACGGTGATTTGCTTTAATTTCAGAACGGATCGGGGAAGGGAAATAACCGAGGTGCTTACGCGAAAGGATTTTCCAGACTACAATATGAAAAAACTTACCCTGAATTACATAACCCTTACCCTCTACGATGAAAATTTCACAGGAGTACCGGTTGTTTTTCAGAAAGATAATTTGAGTAATACCCTTGGCGAGGTATTGGAAAGGAATGGTAAAAAACAGATCCGAATAGCGGAGACTGAAAAATACCCCCATGTGACATTTTTCTTTTCAGGTGGAAGGGAAAAGGTTTTCGAAGGGGAAAGTCGCATTCTATGCAATTCACCGAAAGTAGCGACCTATGATTTGCAACCTGAAATGTCGGCAAATGAAATTGCAAAAAAGATCAATCAGGAATTGCCCAGGAAAGAAGCAGATTTTATCTGTCTCAACTTTGCCAATGCCGACATGGTAGGACATACTGGCGTGTTTGAAGCGGCCGTGAAGGCTTGTGAGGCAGTGGATGAGTGTGCTTCTTCGGTTATTGAAACAGCACTTGAAAACGATTATACCGTAATTGTTATCGCCGATCATGGTAATAGCGATTGTATGATCAACCCGGATGGCACACCCAATACCGCCCATACGACCAACCTCGTTCCATGTATCATGGTAGATAAAAACGACCGGCTGGAGGTGAATGATGGTAAGCTGGGAGATTTGGCTCCGACTATCCTTAAATTGATTGGCCTGGAAAAGCCAGCAGAAATGACGGGGAATGTCCTACTGAAAAGCTAACCATGATTACAGGGTACCGGAATTCACTACTGTTGATGCTGGCAGGGATACTACTGATTTCTTGTAAAGAGGAAGAATCCAGGCCATTTGCTAATCCTACCCAAATAGACACCTACTTTCCGGTTTCGGATTTTCTGGAGGAAAAAATTAAAAAAAGTGAGGGAGTGGCGGTTTCCAAAGTCATCCAATTCAATGAGGAATCGGAAGAAGTCCGGTTTCAACCGGATCAGGAAGCCTGGAGAAAAGAACTGGATTTTTTTTTTCAGGCGGATATTAATAAGGCAGCTTTCGCCACGGCTTATTCCACCAAGGAAGAAGAGGGCCTATTGGTACACCGCCTTAAACCCGGAGAAAAGGGCACGATAAAAGAGATTCGTGTTCAGAAAAGAAGAGATCGGGTAGTGTCGATTCGTGTAGAAACGTTGAATGATAATTTGTTTTACCACTCAGAGGTAAGTGGGGAAATCAGGTTGGATGCAGAGGAAAACCTGACCGGTTACCAGCTATTGGGAAATCAAAAAGTATGGTTTATCTCCCCCACCCGCCTGAGGGTAACCGCTGAAATAGAATAAGATCCCATCCTGCATCACTAGGAAAAGCCGGTGAAGCTTCCCCGATAGGAAGGCTTGACCGGCTTTTCCATTTTTACCAACCTTCTAATCCGTAAACGCTGCCGAATTTGTTCTGTACCAAAATGGCAGTCGAGAATGCTGCAGCGCTGAAGGAAGAACCTTGTGATTTATACAGGCTACCCGGCAAAGGCAAAAAACACCAACCAGGTGATAAATAGAATGGGAAGCAAAATAGGAATGGAAAATCTCAATATGTATCCAAAAAAAGAAGGCATTTTAATCCCACTTTGTTCGGCGATGGACTTGACCATAAAGTTGGGGCCATTGCCGATATAGGTCATGGCACCAAAAAACACCGATGCGATGGAGATGGCCATCAATTCGAAGGAAGAATCCAGGTAGTTATCCAGCGCAAAATCTTTTACCTGCTGGATGACATTAATATCAGCTCCCTGTGAGGCCATGGCAGCAGCGAGAAAATTGAGATAGGTGGGGGCATTGTCAAGAAAGCCAGACAACAGGCCCGTTCCCCAATAGAGGGTATTGTAGGTGATCATCGCAGCTCCTTCTTCCGATTGAGCGAATGTTCCTACCAATTCCAGGGCGGGCATCATGGTGCCAAAAATGCCAATAAAGATGAAAGCGACCTCCCGAATGGGTTCAAAATTAAATTCATTTCCGGCAAGGGCCTTTTTGTCAGCAAACCGGAAGGAAAGATAGGCCACCGCAAACATGATGGTTTCCCGGATAAAGCTAAATTTTTGACCGTCATAGTGGATGGCAGGCACCCATTCGAGTACGTTTGGGTCCAGAAAAACCGAGATAATGATCAGCAGCAACCACAGAAAATTCCGGGTGCCTGTAAGGGTAATTTTATTGGAATACCTAATTTCCTCATCCAATTCCTGAACGGTCGCACCTTTTCCCATTTTCCGGTCAACAAGGTAAAAGAGAATGGAAAGGATCGTCAAGGCAAGGATCCAGGCAGGCCAGTTATGCTCCAAGGTCCAAAAGAATGGTACACCTTTAAGAAATCCGAGGAATAGTGGCGGGTCGCCTATGGGTGTCAACGATCCTCCAACATTGCTTACCATAAAGATAAAAAATATTATATGATAGGGTTGAATGTTTTCTTTATTGAGGCGAATAAATGGGCGGATCAGCAGCATGGATGCCCCGGTGGTTCCGATAAGATTGGAAATCAGTGCTCCTACAATCAAAAGGATGACATTGGCCAGTGGCGTGGATTTCTTATCTACTTCGATCAGAATACCTCCGGAGGCAATAAAAAGAGAAGCGAGTAAAGCGATAAATTGAACATATTCGGCCAGGGCATGCACCGGATTGTGCACATTGTGCAGTACAAATAAGTAATAAAGCACCACGATGATGGCAAGGCTTACGGCTATTTTGGGGTAGTTGTGGTGCCAGAAGTGTTCGTAAAACAACGGACCGGTAGCAATCATCAATAACAAGGTCACGAAGGGAATGACAAGCCAAACTGGCGCGTGGCCATGGGCAGCTTCGTGTTCCGGTGCTGCCACGACTTCCGAACTGACTTCATCCGATTGCTGGGTGTCCTGTTGCCCTGTCAGTACAATTAGGTCAGCGGCTGAAGCAGATTGAGCTTCAAGTGGGGTTGAAAGCAGGAGTACGCATCCCAATAGCAGGAACCATGAAGCTAAATAGTTCTTCATTCACTTAAAATTAACGTTTCAAGAATGGTTAAGTCTTGCGTTTCCAAGGATCTTGGAAGAACGGCCGGTTACAATAAATTCCCCTAAACTAGTTATTTTGTACCGTAGTAAGCAAATAAAATTATGGAAGACGGTCAAAAATTGTGATATTTTGACCGTCTTGCTTGGCTGTTCAGTATCAGGTAAGCTGCTCCAGGGCAATTTCTAACCCTTTCTGTGCAATCTGATTCTTTTCCGGATGAATTTGATGGCATTTTTTCAGTGCCTTATATATCGTCTGGCTTACATCCTGAAATAACGCCTCGTCGGTAAAAACTACTTTTTCTGACATCAGGTAGGCTGCCAACCTAGAGATCCCCACGTTGGCGATAAAGTCCGGAATAAGCGATAATTTGTTGTCTGCCAGGGTACTAACCGGTCCCAAAAAAATATCATTTTCCGCAAAAGGAAAATTGGCTCCACTGACAATTAACGTTACCCCGCCAGCCATCAACCTCTCTAATTTTCCCTGGTCCACAAGACGAGCCTTAGCAGCGGGAATAAACAGGTTTGCAGAAAGATCCCAAATCTTTTCATTTCCTTCTTCGAATGGAATGCGCTTCTCACTAGTCAATTTGTTTTCTTCCTTTGATAGAAATAGTTGGGTAATGTCTGATTCATCCAGACCGTTTTGATCAATAATGGCTCCCTCCAGGGATAGGATACCAACGATTTGAACCCCTTCTTTGGCAAGAAAATAGGCGGCTGCAGCTCCTACATTTCCCCAACCCTGAATAATGGCCTTTTTCCCTTTTGGGGATCCTCCCCATAGCTTATAGTAATGGGTCACTGCGGCAGCCAACCCGTAACCGGTAATCATGTCACTCACCCGGTATTTTGCAGTACCTGCCGGATAATAGGCTGGGTTTTCGATAATCTTGGCTAACCCTTGCCTTAGTTGTCCGATTTTTCGAATTTTCTGGGGTTCTTTGGACTTGTAGTGCCCGTTTACAATCCCTTCCTGCGGATGCCAAAGCCCATAGTTTTCGGTATGAGGTATCAGTTCTTTATTTTCATGGATATGAATACCCGCACCAGTACCAAAATAGCTCTTTAAAATAGGTGAAACCACTTTAAACCACCTATCTAGCACCGCATCTTTTCTTGGGTCATTGGGATCAAAATTGATTCCTGCCTTGGCCCCCCCGATCGGAGGCCCTGAAATGGTGTATTTGATAGCCGTATTTTTGGCTAGCTGGATTACTTCTTTTTTTTCCAGCCCTTTTTTCATCCGGGTGTCCCCACCGGCAGCTCCCCCTCGAAGGGAGTCGATTACCAGCCAGCCCTCTGCTTCCGTCTCGCTATCACTCCATTCAAAAACAATTTCAGGCTGACGGTTCTCAAATTTTTTAAGAAGTTCTCTCATTAGTTTTTAGGTTTTTTAAATTTAGTCTTATGGAAAAAGTCCAAAAACAGTGCCACTGCAGGAATCCCGGGAGGCACCGGTTACGGATGCCAGGCAATTGATTTCACCTCGCAGGCGTAGCACACCTAAAAAAGCGAATACCAAGGCCTCTTTAAAATCGATAAGTTGGTTTTCTGGCAGGGTAAGGGTCACCCGGTGACCTATCTTTTTGGAAAGGGTTTCAATAAAACAGGCATTGTAGGCGCCTCCTCCGGTAATTAACAGTTTTTGTTTCTCTAAAGCGAGCGGGTTATCCGAACCAATAACCTCCGAAATACAATCGGCATAGTGCTCGATTAACGTCGCTAGTACATCCGGAACGGAATAATCCGCTTTTTCCAGTAATGGCAAAAAATCACGCTCAACATGTTCCCTTCCCAGGGATTTTGCTCCCGTTTGGGCATAATAGGGGAGTTGGCGCAGCGAGGTAAGTAATGCGGGGATCGCTGTGCCTTTTCGTGCGATATCGCCATTAGCATCAAAGGATTGTCCGACTTTTTTAGCAAAATGATTCATCAGCAGGTTAAAGGGACAGGTGTCAAAGGCAATCCGATAACCGTTTTTTTCCAGTGAAATATTGGCAATACCTCCGAGATTCAAGGCAAAGTCATATTGAGGAAAGAGAAGGGCATCGCCTATCGGGACAAGTGGCGCACCCTGCCCGCCCAGAATCACATCCAGTTTTCTGAAATCGTTGATCACCGGTATTCCGGCGGCTTGGCAGAGGGCATACCCGTCACCGATTTGTCGCGTCATCCCTTTTTCAGGTCGGTGAAATACGGTGTGCCCGTGGGAGGCGATAGCCGTAGGCCGGATTCCCAGTATCTGGCAAAAATTCTGGACGACTTCCCCCATCCAGGCACCAAATTGGATGCTTAGCAATTCCAATGATTCCGCATCTACCTGATGGGCAGCAGAAAGGGCTTGCTCCAGGCTTTCCGGGAAAGGAACGGTTTCGGCATTTAAAATTTCAAAACGCCAATGGGTGTTTTTCTCAAAGGAGCAATAGGCCAGATCCAGTCCATCGCCTGAAGTGCCGGACATTAGGCCGATCAGCTCGTACCTATGAGGTTCTATCATGGGTTAAAGTTTGTTAAAAACCAGTTCATAAACTTAAAAATAGTATTTCGTCAAGCAGCCTCCAAAGTAAAATGACTAATTTTGAAAGGGTTTTTGGAATGACATGGTACCAGACAGTAAACATTGGGTAATAGACATCGGAAATACCAGAATCAAGCTGGGTATTTTTAATCAGGGAAAACTCCTGGAATCAACTACCCTTACGGATTTTGCATCCCTGGCAGCGAAGCTTACTCCGGATGAAGGGGATGCGATGTTGATTGCATCGGTAACCTGGTCAGAGGAAGAACTAAGGGGAAAAATAACCTTTCCTTTTTTGTATTTTGACCACCAGACCCCTTTGCCGATTCAGAATGAGTACCAATCACCAGGTACCCTGGGATGGGACCGGCTGGCAGCCGTTATGGGAGCCAGAGCTTTCGATTCCAAAGGATCGGTATTGTGTATCGATATGGGTACCTGTATCACCTATGATTTCCTGGACAGGGCGAACCGGTACCAGGGAGGAGCCATTTCCCCGGGGCTTGGTTTACGCTCAAAGGCCATGAATGCCTACACCGCCAGACTCCCCCTGGTGGAAGTGGCGAAGCAAATTCCACCGTTTTTGGGAACGGATACGATGGGAAGCATGAAATCAGGAATTTATTACGGAGTCTTGGGAGAGATGAAGGAATACATACACCGGTTTACAGCCAGCTATGGTCAGGTGACCGTCTTTATTTGTGGTGGAGATGCTGAAATCTTTGAAAGCTTAACAAAAGACCACATATTTGTAATCCCCAATTTGGTCCTGTACGGATTGGACAGAATTTTAACATACAATGTCGAAAAATAGAATAGTCGTGACAGCCCTGGTATTTACCCTGGGTTTTGTAGTCATTCATCATACCAGCTTTGCACAATTTTCATCCTCTACCTACAGCTCACTGGGGGTTGGGGTTTTCAATAACTCCGGCCTCACCCAAAACCAGGGAATGGGCGGAATGGGGATCAGTTTTGGTAATAGTTACAGTGTAAACCATGTCAATCCTGCCATCTCTGTTAAAAATGCGGCATTCGGCTTTCAGGCTGCCCTGAACTACAATCAATTATCCGCTGCTACAGAAGCCAGTTCGGAAAAACTGGATGGGGGAGGCCTGAGTTATGTAGCCATGTCCTTTCCGGTGGTACCCAGAAGATTCACCATGGGGCTGGGGCTGAACCAGTTAACTGGCGTAGATTATAACATTACCGTTAATTCGGCAGTTACCAATACGGAACTTACTTCTCAGAACATCATTGAAGGCAGGGGCGGATTGAGTCAGGTATACCTGCAATCTGGTTTTCAGGTATACAAAGGCTTGAGTTTAGGCCTGGAGGGAGCATACACCTTTGGTTCAACGATTCGAAGCAATCAGCTGGACTTGCTGGACGAAGAGATGAACAGCGTGGGAATATCTTCTGAATATTACGAAAGGTTAACCTTTAGTGATATTACGTTTAAGGGAGGCGTTTACTATGCGCAACCGCTGGGAGAGGAGAAATACCTGAATATGGGTGCCATTTATCAGGTATTTGGAGATATTAATGGAAAAGAGTTTGCAAAAATGGGAGAATCGGGGCAAGCTAGCATTCCAAATTCACCCGGAGATGTCATCGCTGATAACGTTTCAGGAAGTGTTTTTCTGCCTAATAAGATAGGTTATGGTGTAACTTATGAAAAAATTAATAAATTTGCTATAGGACTTGAAGCGCAATTTCAGGATTTTACCGAATATCGGGGCTTTAATGCTACTGAAGGAAATCTCGGTAATGCCTACAAACTATCGCTGGGAGGGCAATACATACCGGATGCCTTTTCTTTGGGTAGTGTGTTTAGCAGGTCTACTTTCAGGGCGGGACTGGAGTATGAGCAGCTTCCCTTCCTGTTGAACGATAACCAGATTGATGATATTGGCATTAATTTTGGTACTTCCATACCGGTATACAGTTTATCGCTCCTAAATGTAGCGGTAAAGCTTGGTACCAGAGGAACCGTCAATGACGGCTTAGTGAGGGAAAATTATTTTAAAGTTTCGTTAGGAATATCTATTAATGACAACAGTTGGTTTTACAAAAAAGTATTTGAATGATGTTGACAACCATGAAAATTAAATCGGCAATTATCGGATGTTTGTCCTTCCTCGTGGTTGGACTGGCTCAGGCGCAGGATAACTGGAATTGGCCATCTGATCCTCAGATGGAAAACAAGGCCAGGGAATACAATGCAGCCTACAATGACTACATGAAATCAGGAGAGTTTCTGAAAGCGAAAGGACCGCTCCACTGGTTGCTAACGAATGCTCCCGATCTGAATGAGGCACTTTATATTAATGGTGTCAAAGTGTATGAAGGTGCGGCAGAGCTGGCAACTGATGAAGCGGAAATCAGCAGTTTTCAGGACTCGGTTTTGACTGTTTATGACCTGAGGAAAGAGCTTTATGATAATGAACCGCAGTGGATTGCCAATAAGGCTTATTATGCCTACAAGTTTTACAAGGGTAATAAGGATAAAGTCGACATAGCGACTAAACTGTTTGAGCGCACCATTGAGATTCATGGGAAACTGGAACCATCACAACTGAATGCCGCTTATTTCGATGCCATTTACCGAAATTTTGCTTTCAATAAAGCCTATACTCCGGAAGAAGTGATAAACAAATACGAGTTTATTATGACCAAGCTGGAGGAAGATGAGGCTGCCGGTACCAACGTAGCAACATCCAAAGCAACCTTGGATCAGTTACTTGCTGCGATGGAAATTATCAACTGCGACTTCATCGAAAACAACATGGGGCCAAAACTGTCTGCAGATCCCACCAACCTTAAGCTGGCGAAGCAAATCTTTCAGTATGCAGTGAAGGAAAAGTGTACCAACAGCGATGTATTCCTGCTGGCACTTGAGACGATTGATAATGATAGTCCTACCTTCAGTACTTCTCAGGTAAGGGGCATGCGATACATGCAAAACTCAGAGTACGCCAAGGCTGGTGAATTGTTTGAGAAGGCCTTGACCCTGGCAGAGACAGACGAACAGAAAGCTGAAATTCATTGGGACATGGCAAAAGTGCATGCGAATTTGGGCAGAAAAGGCCAAGCCAGATCCTCTGCCTTGAAAGCAGGTGAATTGAACCCTGAGAGAGAGTCCGATGCCCATTCTTTTATTGGCGGATTGATCATGTCCTCTTCCAATGATTGTAGAAGGGGCGAGAGCCGCGTGAAAGATTATTCTATCTTTATCGCCGCATACAACGCGTATGCAAAAGCTGGAGATAGTCAGGGAATGGCGCAAGCCAAATCACGATTCCCCTCCAAAGAGGAGCTTTTTACAGAAGGTTTTCAGGTAGGCGACACCGTTAATACCGGCTGTTGGGTAGGCCAATCCGTAGCGCTGGCCACCAGGGATTGATGAACGAATCACTCCCAACTCCGAAAATCAGATAATTCCAACATTAAAGCGAAAATAAAAGGCGGTGTAACTACCGCCTTTTTTAGGTTTAGTTGCGGTTGAAAAATAAATAGGTTGCTTGAATGTAACCTTTGCTGAATGGCAGCGTCGAAGGATACAGGAATGCAGTACAAAGATGTGTATTCCTCTTAAAATTGTGCGTATCTTTGCATTTGGTTAAATGGTGAGAAGGAAGTTCATGTCTAAAATGTCAGCGGGCAGTAATGAGCAATTCTGTAGCATAAAGGATTCCATCCGGTTTCTTTGCATCTGTATGGGGGTGGTCATGCTTGCGGGCACCTTGTTTTCCTGCCGGGAGGATCTGGATAAAAGCCAACTGGAAAATTACGAAGGGCCTTACCGGATCAGTCATAACATTGAATTGCTGCATAGTGACTCCGCTTTGGTAAGGACCAAGCTAATGGCTGCGAAACAGCTGGAGTATCTGAATCAGGATACGGAGTTTCCGGAGGGAATCCTCATTCATTTTTTCGAAAAGGATGGGACGCTGAGCACTACTATTCGGGCGGACAGGGGATACTATGATCGAAAAAACAACCTTTACCGGGGAGAGGGAGATGTACAGGTAGAGAATCTTCAAAAGGACCAGAAGTTGTCATCAGAAGAATTATTCTGGGATCCGGGAAAGGAAAAAATTTACACGGAGAAGTTCGTGACGGTGGAAGAACCTGATCGAATCATAAATGGTACCGGCATGGAAGCCGATGAAGCTTTTAATGAGTATACCTTCACCAAAGTAACAGGGATAATTGATAATGCGCTTTAAAACTAAAAAATGAAATTAACGAGTACCATTTTGTTGTCATTAGCTGCAGCCATGGTGGTGATAGGTGCGCACCTTACCATGAAGGCAGGAATAATGGCATCCTATCCATTTTTTATGTTTGCTGTGTTGCTCTTATTCTGGCACATGTATCGCAGAAATCAATCGGAGGAGGAAAGTAAGGAGCAAGAAAAAGGAGGGAAACGAAAAAACAAAAAGTCCAATGGATGATCAGTATCTACTTTTAGTACTGGTAAGCCTGGTTTTTTCCGCCCTGTTTTCAGGGATGGAGATTGCATTCGTTTCTGCCAATCGCCTGCACATCGAGCTGCAAAGCAAACAAGGCAAAATTCCCGGAAAAATTTTGGCCACTTTTATTCAGAATCCCGGACAATTTATAGGGACTACCCTGATGGGCAATACCATCAGTCTGGTTCTTTATGGTATTTTCATGGCGTATCTATTGGGGCCGCCGCTAGGGTACCTATTACCGGAGGCTTTAAATACCCAGGCTGGGGTAATGGTTGTGCAGACGGTGGTGTCTACCATAGTGGTGTTGATCACGGCGGAATTTATCCCCAAAAGTATTTTTATTTTGAACCCCAACAGCATGTTGACGGTTTTTTCCTTTCCTTTTATAATTATCTATTACCTGCTGTATCCTGTGGTGTGGATAGTGGTAGGCTTATCAAAGGTCGTTATTACGAAAGTGCTGAAATTGGAATATAACGATGATAGGCCAGCGTTTACCATCACGGACTTGAACAGTTTTATACAAAATTACCTAGACCCCAAAGGCGAGGATGTGGATATTGATGCCAAGATTTTCGACAATGCGGTGGATTTCAAAAAAGTAAAGGTAAGGGAGTGCATGGTTCCCCGAACAGACATCGTGGCGGTGGAATCCACAGACCCTATTGGAGAATTGAAACAAGTTTTTGTGGAAAGTGGACATTCCAAAATCATCATTTACAAGGAGACGATTGATGATGTAATCGGGTACTGCCATCATTTGGAGCTATTTAAAAAGCCAAAAGCGATCGAAGATATTTTGACCCCCATAATTATTGTTCCGGAATCTGCCCTGGCTAATGAACTACTGGTTCAATTTATCAAGGATCGAAAAAGCCTTGCGCTGGTTGTGGATGAATTTGGAGGGACCAGTGGAATTGTGAGCATGGAAGATATCATAGAAGAGATCTTTGGAGAGATCGAAGACGAGTATGACAGCGACGATTTGATCGAGCAACAGGTTTCCGAAAACGAATACCTTCTAAGTGCCCGACACGAAATTGATTACATCAATGAAAAATACGAATGGAACCTGCCGGAAGGAGAATTCGAAACCCTGGCAGGGTTTATATTATCCCTTACGGAAAGCATTCCTCAAAAAGGAGAGTCGGTAAGTTTTGGGCCTTTTACTTTTACAGTGGTGTCCAAACAGGATCACCGGATAGATACAATCAAAATAAAAATCGAATAAAACCCGTGTAGCAGAAATACTTGATTTATAGATGGGGTAATATTTTGAATTTACCTTTAGATGTAATTATTTTGCGACACTGCAAAAAACAGGAGAATGGCATTAATAAAACAAATTAGACAAAGAACCGGTCTTGCAATCGGAGTGATTGCGGTTGGACTGATTTTCTTTTTAGTGGGAGGAGATATTCTGGGCCCCAATTCAATGATTTTGGGTTCCAGTCGGACCACCGTGGGAGAAATTGCCGGTGAAGACATCTCATATGATGAATATGTTCAGAAAATTGAACAAACCAAGATGAGGTTTCAACAAGAAACGGGCAGAAACCCCAGTGAAAACGAGCTAGCTAGTATACGGGAACAAGCCTGGCAGGCATTGATTGTCGAAAAGATCTTTTCCGAGCAATACAAAGAATTGGGAATGGTGATATCCGATGAAGAACTCGTGGATATGGTCCAGGGAAAAAACATTATCGGCGAGCTCAGAAGGCAGCTTACCAACCCTGAAACTGGTGAGTTTGACAGGGATCAGTTAATCACCTTCTTGCAATCCCTGCAGGATGCGGACCCGCAACAGCAAATGTTTTGGGCGCAACAGGAGCAATTGTTTGCAGATTCCCGCTTACGGATCAAATACGACAACATGCTGGCAACTTCCGAATACGCTACTACAGCGGAAGCCAAACTGCAGCACAAAATGGCGAATACCATTGCAGATGTGAGGCATATTCAGATTCCGTATTATGCGGTTTCTGACTCCTTGGTTCAGGTGACGGACTCAGAAATAAGGTCGTATATTAACAGTAATCAGGAGAAATTTCAGGTGGAAGAAAGCAGGGGAATACAGTACGTACGGTTTCCACTAGATCCCAGCCCAGAAGATTCAGCGGCCACCCTGGACCAAATTAACGGTTTGGTGGCAGAGCTTCGGGAATCGTCAAATGATTCCGCATTTGTCATGAGAAATTCCGAGGCTCAAAATCCTTTCCAGACCCTAAATCCGGGCGATCCCCTTCCGTCAAATTTCACCAATAACGTGGAAGAACCTGAAGAAGGAGTGGTTTATGGTCCGTATTTAAGCAATAATTCCAGCTACGTGGCCTATAAAATCAGCGAGCAATTCGAAGGTGATCCACGTATGAGGGCCAGCCATATTTTGTTAAGTACTGAAGGGATGGAAGGAGCGGCCAAAGAGCAGGTAAGAGCCAGGGCACAGGAAGTGTTGGATGAGGTGAACGAAACAGGAAATTTTGAAGTAGCGGCATCGCAATACGGGCAGGATGCTACCGCTCAGCGAGGTGGCGATTTGGGTTGGTTTTTTAGGGATGATTTTGTGACCGAATTTGCGGATGCGGTATTCGATGCCAATTCCGAAGGGGTCATTAATGAGCTGGTAGAAACCGAATATGGTTTCCATATCATCAAGGTAACCGAGACGGCTCAAACCTTAACCCGAAAGCTGGCCGTGTTAGAGCGGGAATTATTAGCGAGTGACATTACCAGAAACGATATATTCAGGAATGCAGATTATTTTGCGGCAAATTCATCCAATGGGACCACCTTTGAGGCTAACGCTGAAAAGGAAGACTACGAGGTGATGGCGGCCAATGGAGTAGGGCCAACAGCGCGTTCCTTAAATAATATGGGCGGTGCCAGGGAAGTCATCCGTTGGGCATTTAACGATGCTTCTATTGGCACTGTTTCTCCTGTTTTCGAATTAGACGATGCTTACGTGGTAGCCTTACTTACCAACAAAACGGAAGCGGGTGATGGCAGCATTAATGATCCGGTCATCAAGGCCCAAGCTAGTCAGGAATTGAGGAATGAGAAAAAGGCTGCCTATATTGGGGAACAAATCGCCGGTGTGGAGAATTTGGAAGCGATAAAAGAGGTGTTTCCGGATGCTTCTATAGGGAGTACTCCAGATCTTAGGATGAATGCAAGTGTATTGCCGGGAGTTGGATTTGCCCCCAAGGCAGTAGGTGCTATTTTCGGTCTCCAGGATGCTGGAGAAATGACAGATCCTATTCAGGAAGACATTGGTGTAATCGTGGCACAGCTGAATAGCATCATTCCAGCCTCTGAAATTGCAGATTATACTCGCTATCAAAATGAAATTACAGATAACGCCTCTCAAAGAACGGCATACATGATCATGATGGCCATGGAGGAATTAGCGGAAGTAAAGGATTATCGGTATAAGTTCTTTTAAATAGCTTGAGATACCTTATATGAATCCCATTCCAAGATCGGAATGGGATTTTTTGCTTTTAAGGGATTTAATTTGCCCAAAAAATGGTTAACAGTATATATGAGTAGTAAAATCGATGCTATTTCCTTCAAGGAAAAACTGGAAAACCAAACCAGTTTCCCAGCCTTGTATATGTTTAAATTTATTGTCCCGAGTGGTAAGGAGGGAGAAGTAGCCGCCCTACTGCCGGGTAACGAGATGAAATTGAAAGTGTCGTCGAAAGGCAAATACACCAGTGCCACCATCAAGGCCATGATGCCTGACAGTCAATCCATCATTGATATATATATAAAGGCAGCAGAGATTGAAGGAGTAATCGCATTATAAAAAATCAATAGTATGTGGAAAGAAGAAGACAGTAAATTAGTTCAGACGTTTGAATTTAAAGATTTTCAGGAGGCTTTTGCTTTTATGACGAGAGTAGCCTTTCTGGCAGAGGCGCATCAGCACCATCCCAACTGGAGCAACGTGTACAACAAGGTACAGATAGAGTTGACGACACACGATAAGGGAAACACCATCACCGAAAAGGATAGAAAATTGGCCAAGGCCATAGATGAAATTAACTAATGGAAGAAAACACTTCCATTAGTTTGTATTTAGTACCTACGCCTATTGGAAATTTAAAGGACATTACCCTTAGGGCATTGGAAACATTGCAAGGAGTAGATGTCATTTTAGCAGAAGATACCCGAACATCAGGAAAACTGCTAAAGCATTATGACATCAAACGTCCTTTGGAGAGTTATCATATTCATAACGAACACCAGAGCATTTCCAGGCTGTTGCACAGAATGGGAGAAGGGGTCGTTTTTGCGCTTATCACAGATGCAGGCACACCGGGAATTTCTGATCCTGGCTTTCTCTTGGTAAGGGAGACAATAGCCGCTGATTTTGAGGTCTGTAGCCTTCCAGGAGCCACCGCAATCATTCCTGCACTAGTCAATTCGGGATTGCCAAATGACCGTTTTGTATTTGAGGGTTTTCTACCTCACAAGAAGGGCAGGAGGACAAGGATTGATTCGTTAATAGGAGAAACCCGAACCATGGTTTTTTATGAATCTCCGTATCGTTTGCTAAAAACCCTGCAACAGTTTTCGGATGTATTTGGCCCGGAGAGGCAGGTTTGTGTAAGCAGGGAGTTAACCAAGATTCATGAGGAAAACGTTCGAGGCAGCCTACAGGAAATAATAACTTATTACACTGAAAATACCCTTAAAGGAGAAATCGTGATCACATTGTCGGGAAAACAATGAAAAGCATGGAATTGGAACGTATTACGCAGCAAGTAGCCAGTCTAGCTCGAAAAGCAGGAGCCTTTATCAGGCAAGAAGGGAAAAAGTTTAATCGTGAAACAGTAGAACAGAAAGGGTTCAATGACCTGGTTTCTTATGTGGATAAGGGCGCAGAGGAAATAATCGTCAAAGGCCTATCCGAAATTTTGCCCGAGGCCGGTTTTATTACCGAGGAAGGTACCAAATCTGATACTGATCAAGAGCTGACCTGGATTGTTGACCCCTTGGATGGAACCACTAATTTCGTTCATGGAATTCCGATGTTTGCCGTTTCCATAGCTCTGGCGCAGGGGACCGATATTTTGTCGGGGGTGGTCTACGAAATTAATTTGGATGAATGCTTTGTTGCGTATAAAGGAGCAGCAGCCACCTGCAACGGAAAAGCTATCCGGGTTAGCAAGGCGGATCAGCTTGCAGATAGTTTGGTGGCAACTGGTTTTCCCTATAATGACGGTGGTAAGACAGCAAAGTACCTGGAATTGCTTTCTTATTTTCTAAAGAGTACCCATGGGCTTAGAAGGCTTGGTTCTGCGGCTGTAGACCTGTGCTACGTTGCCTGTGGAAGGGTGGAAGGTTACCTGGAGTATAACTTGCAGTCTTACGACATTGCAGCGGGTACATTGATTGTAAAACAAGCCGGTGGAGAAATAAGCGATTTCAGTGGAGGAAATAATTACCTCTTTGGAGGTCAGATATTGGCAAGTAATGCGAAGATCCATAAAGACCTACTTGCAGCGATTGAGTCAAATTTTGAACTTTAGAAAGAATTAATTGACCTATAAAATCTGTGATTAACTACAAAAAACATAATTCAAAAAAAATAATTCAGTCTGTGAAAAAAAAATTTGTATTTTCGCTATAATTGATTAGCTTTCAATTATTTAAAGCATTATTCTTTTTGACAACCAAATCACCCAGTCCTTGAATCTCTTAAGGTTTAAAAACAAACGGTTGTCAAATTAGTTTCACTGACATAATAATATAGATAAAATGAATATAGGAATTTTAGGAGGCACCAATCTGGCGACCAACTTGGGAAATAAGTTTATCGCGAGAGGAATGGATGTGGTATTTGGCGTTCGTGAAGGATTCAGTACCCGTAAAGTGGAGTGGAAAATTCTTAAAATGCAAAACCACTACGTACTCAATTACGCAGACGCTATTTCCGCTTCAGATATCGTTATTATCTGCTGCGAAAACGAATTTTTACCAGTGGTTTGCACCTATCTAAAGGAATACGGGTCGCCTGATAAATTGTATATCGATAGTACCAATGGGGTGCACGATGAGACGTTGGGATGCAATACTACCTTTATTCGAGAGGAAACAGGACATCAAAAAATATTTAAAGCATTCAATAATTTAGGCCTGGACTATCCCAAATCCGATCCATTGGAATTGATAAAAGAAACCTACTTTTGTGGAGATAGTACCAAGGATCGGGTTCTACTCAAGAAATTAATCGAACTCATCGGATTCAAGGCCATCGATGCAGGTCTTATCAAGAATGCTTGTTTACTGGAAGCAGTGTACCATTTAAGTAAGGAAATCTCTACGGCCAAATCAGGCGACTGTCATTTCCGGTTGATGTCGGTGTAATCCCCTGACTGGAAAGTGATTTTTTACCCTTATTGTATCATTTTTATTGCTACCGTTAATCGGTATCGTTTTTGCAATCATAATATATAGCTGCTAGTTGCGGATTCCCGTATACATAGGCAGTACCCTTTTATTCTAATTTTTAAGATTGATAATATCATGAGAAAAATCTTATTTGTCGGCTTTGCTTTATTTGCCTTTGTGCTTTTGGCACTGGCAGCGGTTCCTTTTTTCTTCAAAGACAAGATTTTTGATAGCTTAGATAAGGAACTAGCCAATGCAGTGAATGCCCAGGTATATTACGACCGGGATGAAATAGGCTTAAGCGTTTTCCGAAGTTTTCCACAGTTATCTGCTACGATGGGAGATTTTGGAGTCAAGGGAAATCCTCCTTTTCAAGGGGATACCCTGCTCCATGTGGGATACCTGCAGGTAGATATAGATATCTGGTCCGTATTATTCGATGATAATCCCAGTTTGAAAGGTGTTCATTTGGAAGAGGGGCAGATCTATGTAAAAGTGTTGGAAGATGGACAAGCCAATTACGACATCGCAAAAGCGGTAGAAGAGGAAGTCGATCAGCCGGAGCCGGACTCCTCATCGTTTCAGTTGGGGGTGGATTTTATCGAGGTAAATAATCTGGACCTGATTTACGATGATCGTTCACTGGATTACTTGATGGTGCTTTCCGACATGAATCTGCAAGGGAGCGGTGATCTGACCCTGGATGTTTATGACTTGATGGTAAGTGGAGACGCGCAGGTAGTAAACGTTACCTACGAGGGAGTAGAGTACCTTTCGGATAAGCTCCTTACCCTGGATTCAAAGGTTAATGTGGATCTGGAAAAAATGCGTTTTTCTGCGAAAGACGCCTTTCTAAAATTAAACGAATTTGGCTTTGAAATAGATGGCTTCCTGGCAATGCCCGAAGAAGACATAGAAATGGATTTGGCTTTTTCCGGAGAAAACAATGATTTTAAGAGTGTTTTATCTTTGGTTCCGGGAATTTACTCTGATTCTTTTGATGACCTGACTACTTCAGGAGAAATGGATTTTGCGGGTAGTGTCAATGGCGTGTACAATGAGACTAGTTTTCCAGGTTTCCAATTCGCGCTTATGGTAGACGATGGAATGTTCCAATTTCCGGACTTGCCAAGACCCGTTCAGCATGTTAACATGGACTTAAAAGTATCCAACAGTAGCGGAAATTTGGACCTGACCACCATTGATCTATCCCAATTTTCTCTTGAATTTGGAAATCAACCCGTTTTGGGCCGCTTCTATCTAAAAGACCTGGTGAGTTACGAAATGGATGCCGGACTCAAAGGGAATATCAACCTGATGGAGCTCACCTCTATTTTTCCTCTGGAAGGATTTGAACTTAAAGGAACACTTTCACTGGATATGAGCGCGAAGGGTAGGTACGATAGTGCGGCCCAGATTATTCCCACTATCAGTGCGCAAGTCGGACTGGATGAGGGATACATAAAGACCAGCGAATACCCTGCCCCCATAGAACAGATTAATTTCCGGGCGGAGGCCTCAAATTCCACCGGGCGCATGCGCGATCTGATGCTGGATGTGCCTTCTTTTGGCTTTAAATTGGAGGAAGAGGCGGTTACGGGAAGTTTTCAGGTATCGGACCTCGAAGATTTGAATTACGATTTTTCCTTGCACGGAGCAGTGGATCTGGCCAAAATGGCTTCGGTATTACCCTTGGAGAACACCCTACTGGAGGGCAGGATTCAAGCAGATATTGATACAAAGGGAAGTTACGATGCCATTAAGAATAACCGTTTTGCTCAGTTGGAAACCAGTGGAGAAATGCAGGTTAACGATTTTTATTTTGCCGATAAAGATTATCCCCAGGGAGTACGGATACACGAGGCACGTAGCAATTTCAGTCCTCAATCCATCAATTTGACCAAATTTGACGCTCGGTTGGGGGAAAGCCCCGTCCAGGCCAGCGGCTCGCTTTCGGATTACATGGCATACCTACTTGGTGACGAAGCAGAAAGTCTGAAAGGAAATCTTGATATCTACTCCAGTAATTTCAACGTCAACGAATGGATGACCTCCTCAGAAAGTTCCGAAGAAGATACGACTTCATTAGAGGTGGTGGCTTTGCCTGAGGATATTGACTTTACCATGAGTGTAAAGGCAGACCGGATTATTTATGACAACCTGTCTCTGGCAGATGCCAGTGGTGTAGTACGTCTAAAGGATGGAGTGCTGAATCTGGAAGGGTTTAAGACCAATACATTAGGAGGCTCCCTTGGTTTTGACGGCAGCTACAATGCCACGGATATTACCCATCCTACATTTGACATGCAGTTGGATATTTCCGGTTTGGGTATTCAGGAGGCATTTCAATCATTTGTTACGGTCAAGGCCTTTGCTCCAGTGGCCCAGCATGTGGTTGGAAACTTTTCGACAAGCTTTTCTTTTTCCGGATTGCTGGGACAAGACATGATGCCGGTTTTGTCCAGTTTGGACGGGAAGGGGTTCATAGAAGTTACTGAAACAGCCGTTAGAGACAGTCCCTTGATACAGGGTATTGCCAACTTAACGAAGCTAAACGATGCTTCTTCCCTTCGATTAAAACCATTGAATATCGGTGCTGAAATTGTCGACGGCATGTTAAACGTGGCCCCTTTTGAATTGCAGTTGTGGGATTATCCTACTACCATTCAGGGAAGCACCGGCTTTGATGGCCGGATTAATTACCTGGTATCCGTGGATGTGCCAGCAAGTAAATTTGGGTCCCAGGTGAATAGCCTGGTGGCCGGTATCGCCGGAACAGATCTTTCCTCTACCACCATTCCTTTGGCTATTAATGTTGGCGGAACGTATGGGAGCCCTAATATTTCCCTTGCAAACTCAGAAAGTCTGGATAGTTATATTTCGAATGCGCTTAAAAGTCGCCTGTCAGGTGAAAAAGAGAACGTACAGGAGAAAATCGCCGCTGATTTCAAGGCAAGGGAAGATAGCCTGAAACAAGAGGTCAAGCAAAAGGCAGAAGTAGCCCGGGATAGTGTGGAAAAAGAGGCGACCAAATTGGTCGACGAAACCAAAGAGAAAGCTGTGGATGAGGTAAAAAACTTGCTAAGAGGTTTTACAAATAGGAAAAAGCCTACGGAAGAGCCAAAACCGGATCCAGAGTAAAATCATCGAATTAACTCCAGTAAGTAATACCAACCCGTCAACGTAAGAAATGATAAAGGGATTCCGATACCTACCAGCAGTGAGGCGAGCTTTGGTCGTAGATTATAGTTGGTAGCGATGATAGAAGAAGTAATCATGGGGGCCATGGCGGCCTCCATCACACTTACTTTAAAAATCAGATTCTGTTCCGGATCCAGACCCAATATCCAGTGATATACCAAAAAGATAATGAACGGGATTAAAAGCAACTTATGGATTAAGCCAATCCATAGAAAATTGTCTTTAATGTCCTTGAGTTTTATTTTGATCTGCAGCCCCACTGCAATTAGGGCAATAGGGGTGAGGGTTCCGGCAAAACTTTCCAGTATATCCTGGACCACGCCCCGGATTTCTACCTGAAAAATATTGAGCAATAGGGACAGTATAAAAAACAGGAACGGCGGAAACAGTAACATTCTTTTAGAAATATCCCTTTTACGCATTTTTTCCGCTCCGTAGAGAGAGGCCACAATGATTGCCAGACTGCTGACTACTAAAAAAGATCCTGGCTGATCCACCAATACGGCAATTTTTAGTCCTTCCGCTCCGTATAGGGCCTCTATGATAGGGTAGCCAACAAACCCCGTATTGGACAGTCCTCCACAAATAATGAGACAGCCAATGGTATTTCTTTTCCATCCCAGTTTTTTACCAACATACCCAAACAGCATCCAGCTTAGCGAAAACACAATCCACGCCACAGAAATGGGTAAAAGCAACGAAGGGCTTAAATTTAGTTTGGAAATATACAAGAGCGATACTGCAGGCAAAACCACATAAATGAGGTAGGCATTGAGTGCCTTAGGTGCTTCGGATGGAAATTCTTTTATTCTCTGAAGGAAGATGCCGACAAGAATGGAAGTAATGACAAGTAGTATATTGGACATGGGATTAACTTGGGAGCAAAGCTACGGAATTTATGAGCATGTAGTGAAGGTGAACCTGCCTAAAGATATCCAAAATGGGCACGTTTCTGGGAGAAATATTCCTCCAGTTGGGGGTACAGTTTGCTTTCCGCCATCGGAATTCCAGAGAGTGTTTGATTGATATTTCCCATTTCCGTTTCCGGATCTACTTCCAGGGATTCTACCAAAAAGATGAGCTCCTGCAAAGGGAGAGGTTCCTTACTCACCGCTGGTTTGAAAGTGTATTCATTGCCGTAAAAATCGACAATTTCAAAAAAAATTTCGCCGTCCAGTGCGGTAGCAAAGATGCAGATTTCCTCACCCCACTGGCTTTCGGGGTAGGTCAGCTTGACGAGGAGGGAACTTGCTCCAGTCCCGTTGAAGTACGTTTCAGGTCTGTAATCAAAATCCATCGATCGCAAATATAAGCGATAATAATCCCATTTCGAAATCAGGAATCGATTCGGTACATTTGTTAGACGAGGCTAATTAAATTATGAGACATATCTTTTAATTCAGTTGGTGACGGAGTAAATATTGTTTAATTTTGTTTTTAATCGAACGCTGGTTCTTGAAGTCTTTCCGAAACATAGTGCCCTTTGTAAGCTACGGCTTGCTGGTATTGGTTATCCTGATGCAGGTCAACAGCGTGGTTTTTTACCATGAGCATGACCTGGAATCCGGGGAGACTATCCGGCATGCACACCCTTTTCTTTCTGAAGAGGAGGAACAAAATCGGGATCACTCGGAAAATGAGATCCTTTTATTGGATATGGTTACCCATGTTCACTATTTTTTACCTGAGATTTTGGGGTTTGTTTCCGGAATTTCGGAAGTTTACGAGGTTCCCCGGCCATTTTTACTTACGGAAAGCCCCGGTATCCAATTTAGGGAAATACTATCGCTACGAGGCCCCCCGGTCATTGTTTAATTCTTTTGCCCAAAAGCTGATTATCAAGCAAGGGGCTACTTATTTACAATCTTTTTCTATTGCTGCTCGGTTGCTGCATTGAAAGGGGTTGCTTCTTCACTATATTAATTTGATTTTTATGAAATACGTTATAACCCTGGGAGTATTCCTATTGGCTTCTATTTCCGTTGTCCAGGGGCAAAACCTATCCCTATCAGGTACCGTTCGGGATGCCAGCACTGCCGAACCATTAATTGGAGTAACCATCTTTGTCCCGGAATTGGGCAGGGGTACCGTTTCCGATAGGCAAGGCCTTTTTGCTATGGAAGGGCTTCCAGCACGGGACCTTACGATCCAATTTTCCTATATTGGATACGCTACAGCACTTAAAAGAATCAATCCATCGGAGCAAGCAAGACTTGATGTCCAATTGACCTCCGCCACCGCTTCGGTGGACGAGGTGGTGGTTTCTGCGGCCTATGTTATGAGTAAAGAAAGTTCTCCCATTTCCATCGAAAAAATAGACCGGCAATCCATATTGAGAAACCCTTCTCCCAGTCTCATGACGGCTCTGGCAAAAACTCCGGGGGTAAGTGAAGTGTCGCTGGGTCCGGGGATCAGTAAGCCGGTGATCCGGGGGCTTTCTTTCAGCCGGGTATTGTCTGTATACCAGGGGGCAAGATTTGAAAATCAGCAATGGGGGGCAGATCATGGCCTGGGGCTTACCGAGACCGGCCTTTCCGGAATCGAAATCATCAAGGGGCCTGCTTCCATTATATACGGTTCCGGAGCCATGGCTGGGGTCGTCAACCTGATTGAAGAGGCGGACGCACAGGCAGGCGAGGTGTCCGGTGACGTGAACGTACGCATGTATAGCAATTCCCTGGGAAGGAGATTGGATGCCGGCGTAAAAGGAGCCGGTCAGAAAGGATTTTTCTGGTCTCTGAGAGGTGCTTCCGAGTCTCATGCAGACTATTTGGACGGATCGGGAAGTCCGGTTGGAAACACCCGTTTCCAAACCCAAAATATTAAAGCAGGGATGGGCCTTCGAAAGAGTTGGGGAGATACCCGTATTCGCTATACCTTTCTGAAACAAAAATTAGGGATTTTGGATGAAACGAATCAGGAGCTATTGGTAACCAGCCGAAACGACCGAGCGCTTCAGTTGCCTTTCCAGGATGTAACGGATCATTTTTTAAATTCGGAGAGTAACGTGTTTTTGGGTGATGATAAATTAAAAGCAACTTTTGGTTACCACTGGAATTTCAGGGAGGAGACGGAGACTGAATTCGACCAAGTTGACTTGGGCTTACAGCAATCGAATTTCATGTATGACATCAAATATTACAAATCCGTTTGGGAGCAAACCGAGTTAATTTTCGGATTACAGGGGTTTTATTTGAACACGATAAATTACGAAGAGGCAGCAGAAATATTAATTCCCGATGCTACCAAGGATGACCGTTCCCTGTATGCGCTTTTTAATTACTCGAATCCGGAATGGGTCGTACAGGGCGGAATAAGGTATGATTACCGAAAGGTGACGGCAGATGCCAGCGGCCAAAATTTTCTGGATTATGGTTTTGAACTGGAAGGTTCTCCGGAAAGCAGGACGCTCAGCAGGTCTTTCGATGGGATGACGGGCAGTGCTGGAGCCACTTTCAGGCCCTCCGAAAACTGGCGGTTCAGGCTGAACGTCGCATCCGGTTTCAGGGCGCCGGATTTAGCCGAATTGTACTCAAACGGACCGCATCCCGGGACGGCCAGGTTTGAGCAGGGAAGTGCTGATTTTGTCAGGGAACAAAACATCCAGTCGGACCTGGGGGTGCGATACCGGCAAGCCGATTTCGCTATTTCAGTTGAAGGGTTTTATAACCGGGTCAATAATTATATTTATTTTTCTCCCACTGATGAGCAGATGGGAGACCTGACGATTTGGAGGTTTGAGCAGGACAATGCCGGACTTTACGGTGGAGAGGCCTTGCTAGAAGTTCATCCTTCCGGAATGCCCTGGGTTTCTGGGAGCACTTCTTACAGTATGGTTATAGGAAAACGAAGATCGGATCAGAGCTATCTTCCCTACATACCTGCCTTTCGATGGAATCAGGATCTTACCTTTACCCTCAAGGAGTTGGGTATATTAAAGCGTCCCTATCTGAACCTGACAGGAAGTCTCGTTCTGGATCAAGACAAGCCGGCACTACTGGAAGAGTCTACACCGGGTTATTTTATCATGGGGCTTCATTTTGGAAGTGAATTTAACCTATGGCAACAGAAATTGAATGCCTCCTTATCTGCCAATAATTTGCTGGACGTGCACTACCTGGACCATATGTCTCTTTACCGCCCATTCGGTGTCAGGCAGTTAGGTAGAAATATTTCACTTAGCCTCCAGTTTACGTTTTGATCTCAGAAGCTGGATTTTAGGACTGGCCTCTCAATAGAAGAGCAGGTCCGATTTTTCTTGAACATATGACCAATCAATTTGAAAAGACAATTGGATTATACATAGTTTAGGAGTAATTTTGGCATTCGAATTTGAAATCAACCGGATTGCTACTTTCAAATTTTCCTTTCAGAGAGGAATGGGAGAAAAGCAATATGACTGGATCACCACATGAAACGAGATCAACTAGTATTTGACCTGATCGCCAGGGAAGAGGACCGACAAAAGAGAGGAATAGAGCTAATCGCTTCAGAGAACTTCACCAGTAAACAAGTCATGGAGGCGGCTGGCAGTGTACTCACCAATAAATATGCAGAAGGCTTACCGAAAAAAAGGTATTATGGCGGCTGTGAAGTGGTGGATGAAATTGAGCAAATTGCCATCGACCGGGCCAAAGAGCTTTTTGGCGCTTCCTGGGCGAATGTGCAACCCCACTCGGGTGCACAAGCCAATGCGGCCGTGTTTTTAGCTTGCCTGAATGCTGGAGATGCTATTTTGGGTTTTGATCTTTCTCATGGAGGACACCTGACCCATGGTTCTCCGGTCAATTTTTCCGGAAAACTATACGACCCCCATTTTTACGGGGTAGAAGAAGCTACCGGAGTAATCGACTATGATAAGGTGGAGGAAAAAGCGGTTGCGGTGAGCCCCAAACTACTGATTTGTGGTGCCTCAGCCTATAGCCGGGATTGGGATTACGAAAGGCTTCGGCAGATCGCTGACCAGGTAGGAGCGATTTTACTCGCAGATATTTCCCATCCTTCGGGACTTATTGCCCGTGGATTGTTGAAAGATCCGCTGGAGTTTTGTCATGTGGTAACCACCACTACCCATAAGACCTTGCGTGGACCCCGTGGAGGACTGATCTTGATGCGGGAAGATTTTGATAATCCTTTTGGTGTCAAAACACCTAAAGGAGAACTTCGCAAAATGTCTTCCCTGTTGGATTCAGGAGTTTTCCCGGGAACACAAGGAGGTCCTTTGGAGCACATCATTGCCGCTAAAGCCATCGCCTTTCAGGAGGCGCTTACAGATGAGTATATGGATTATGTGGTGCAGGTAAAGAAAAATGCATCCGTAATGGCCGAGGCGTTTGTTGCAAAAGGGTACCAATTGATTTCAGGAGGTACAGACAATCATTTGATGCTAATTGACTTGCGAAACAAGGGATTAACCGGTAAAATCGCCGAGGAAACCCTTGGGAAAGTGGATATTACCATCAATAAAAACATGGTTCCTTTTGATACAAAATCACCCTTTGTAACTTCCGGAATGCGAATTGGTACGGCAGCGGTGACAACCCGTGGACTCAAGGAGCAGGATATGAAAAAGATTGTCGAGTTGATAGATCGCTCCCTTATTCATCACGAGCAAGACGATCAACTGGCGACAATCAAGGCTGAAGTAAACGAGTGGATGGTTCAATTTCCCTTATACTAAATAATAAACCTACGTGGCACTGGATCAATATAACGAAGAAGAGGAAGAAGATAATGGCATGTCCTTCCTGGACCATTTGGAGCAACTGAGGTGGCACCTGTTGCGATCTATATCCGCCATCTTGGTTTTTATGGTGCTTGCTTTCCTGGCCAAAGGGTTTGTTTTTGGCCAGGTGATCCTTGGTCCATCCAAGATAGACTTTGTTACTTACCGGGTTCTTTGCCAGTTATCAGATTTCTTTTCTCTACCTGCGCTATGTATCGAGAAGTTGCCTTTTATCATTCAAAGTCGGCAGATGACAGGGCAGTTTTCCATGCACATCACATCCAGTTTGGTGATCGGGTTGATTGCTGCCTTTCCCTATGTTTTCTGGGAAGTGTGGCGGTTTATCAGTCCGGGATTGTATGCTAAGGAAAAAAACGCAGCACGCGGTGCCGTGTTTTTTGTAAGTTTACTGTTCTTTATGGGAGCAAGTTTTGGGTATTACATCCTGTCGCCACTTTCGATTAATTTCTTATCCAACTACCAGTTGGATCCTTCCATTGCGAATGAATTTGACATTACTTCTTACGTGTCCACTTTGTCCATGTTAGTATTGGCATCAGCTGTAATGTTTCAATTGCCCATAGTTATTTATTTTCTTACCCAGGCAGGCTTGGTTTCATCGTTGATGTTAAAAACATACCGGCGACATGCCATCGTGGTTATATTGGTGTTGTCTGCGCTCATTACGCCACCGGACGTGATTAGTCAAATACTTATTGCTATGCCTATATTGGTGCTTTATGAAGCCGGAATAATCATTGCCAAAAGGCTAGAGAAAAAGCGCAGGGAAGAAGAGTTAGAAAACGGATTTTAACCTACCCAGTAATGTCTAAAACAATTGCCATCGGCGGAGATCATGCAGGCTTTGCCTACAAGGAAAGACTGATAGTGATATTAAAAAAAGAAGGGTATGAGGTCCGGGATTTTGGACCCTATACCGACGCTTCGGTAGATTATCCGGACTATATCCATCCCTTGTGTGAAGCGGTGGAGTCGGGCGAATTCAAGCAGGGAGTCCTTTTGTGTGGTAGTGGAAATGGGGTTGCCATCACGGCCAATAAGCATCAGGGTATTCGTGCCGCTATCTGTTGGAATGAGGAGCTGGCTGCACTGGCCCGGCAGCATAATGATGCCAACCTGATTTCCGTACCCTCCCGCTTTGTGTCTTTCGAATTGGTCGAAAAGATGGTTTTTAGGTTCCTTAACACCGAGTTCGAAGGGGGCCGGCATGCTCGTAGAGTGAACAAAATACCTTGTTAGAATTTTCGGAAGGGGGCTGAAGGCTCTTTTATAGAGGAAGTCAATTACTGATTTTCCGGATGACTCCATCCTTTTCGGGACGGTACATTGTTTCTAAGGAAGGGATATTCCTTGACCATTCCTGGTATAACCCTTCTTCGTCGATGATGATATCAGGAGATTCTTTCCGGAGGTCACGTAAAAATTTCATTTTTCGTTCCATGGCATTCATTTGCTCAAAATAGACCCGGGTCAGCCTGAAATTTAAATAAGGATTCGCAGTCCCGGTACGCGTGTATTTTTCGAGGCTTTCTCCCAGGACCATGATTTTTTCTGAAGCGGGTTGTCCAGATGATACTTTCTGGCGAACAACATAGGTGTCAAAAGAAGGTGATTCGATTTGATAAAATACCCAACTGTATCCAATAAGCGGAAGAAGGATCAGGTAGCCATAAATTAAGGTCTGCTGCAACATACGCTTGTTGCTTAGGTTAAATAAGTGTGTGGTAAAATATGCCAGTGCGGGTAACATGGCCAGAAACTGATAGGGACTGATGCGGTCCACCAAGAAAAAAGAAGCCAGGTTTACCAAAAGAAAAACCAGCAATAATTGATTCTGTTTTTGTTGCGTAACATTCATCCGGCGAAGGAGATTGTTTTTAAAATACCCAAAAAGGGCAAGCACAATCGGGAAGGAAAAAATAAATAGCAGGTCGCTGAGCGAAACATGTTGGACCGGCACGGCTTGAAAGCTCAGAAAAAGATAGATGGTAATAAATTCAGATAAGCCCTCCTGCATAAAAAAGAAAACAGCGCAAAAAGAGAGCGGTAACAGGTAGGCTGTAAGTAAAAGGCATAACTGTTGGAAAGAAAACCCAATGATCAGCACCGCAGCTAAAATCAGAAAGGGAAGGAAGACCAGGTAAGCAAAATGGAAACAAAAGGCCACTCCCGCCCAAAAACCCATCAGGAGGATAGCCGGGACGGTATTGGCGTTGATAGTGGTTTGCTGCAATAGATGGCCGAGTGCCAGTAATACAAAAGTACTCCCCATTAAGGCAGGCGAAAGGGTTAGAAAATCAAACGAAAGCTGAAATAGAATGGTCATAACGAATGCCGGAATGAAGTTCGATTCCTCGTATGCATTTATTTTTATCAACAATTCGTTGGTATAATAGATCTGAAATAGGATGATAAAAAAGGAAATTATCCGGAAGGAACTCAGCGAGTTGGCGGCCAGGAGGTAGTTTAACCAGTAAACCAAAACCGAAAATGGCCCGGTCCCATCTATGGTATCCACATAAGGTAGGTTTCCGGAAGCTGCCCGCTCACCAATCATTTGCCAAAGCAACTCTGGCTGGGTAAGGGGTATGTCCATTAAAAAATAAGGAATACGAAAAACCAGTAGGAGAAAAAGGATTCCTACCATTCGTAAGGGGTCATTAATTTTGAAAAATTCGAGCAAGGCCTATCTTTGTTTAAAACTCAATTTACGAAATTAAAGGTTACCCGTATATTTCACTAAATTTGTGAATAATAAAAATGTCAGCATGGAAAGTAAGCGTCAACAAAAATATTCCAAATTGATTCAAAAGGAGCTTGGAGAGCTTTTTCAGCGCGAGGGAAAACCTTTGGTTGGAAAGGCCATGGTAACGGTCACCCGAGTATTGATGAGTCCGGATTTAGGGGTAGCCAAGATAAATTTAAGTTTTTTATTAGCTGATAATCAGCAACTTTATTCCCGAATAAATGATAACAAAGGTCAGATCCGGAAGTTTTTGGGAAACCGGATCGGAAAATCCGTTCGGATTATTCCTGAATTGGTTTTTTACCTGGATGAATCGGCAGCCTATGCACAGCACATGGACGATGTTATTTCCAACCTGGATATCCCCGATGCCCCTGATGAAGACGAAAATGATCCTGAAAATTAATTCCTGCCAGGTTGAACTTATCCTATTTTATAGCGGCCCGGTATTTCAGGAGTAAAGCTAAGAAGAACTTTATCACCGTTCTGTCAAGAATCTCCATGATCGGCGTAGCTGTGGGGACCATGGCACTGGTCGTAGTTTTGTCCGTCTTCAATGGATTAGAAGATTTAATCAAAGGCTTGTACGCTTCCTTTGATGCAGACTTGAAAGTCATGCCGGTCCTGGGAAAGTCGTTTCCGGTGGATGAAGCCTTCCTTTCCTCCTTAGAAAGAATGGAGGGAGTCGCTATTTTAACGGAAGTTATCGAAGACAATGCCCTGGTACGGTATGGAGACCATCAGGTGGTGGCTACTCTCAAGGGGGTGTCGGATAATTTCCTAGATCAGAATAGGTTTGAAAACGGACAGCTCGTGGGAGAAATGAGCCTTGGGGAAGCGGAAAGGCCCCAAGCCATTCTCGGTAGGGGGCTTTCCTACTTTTTGCTGATGGATTTAGATGATGAGTTTGAATTGATGCAGGTGTTTTATCCCAGGGAGCCCAGGGCAGGAAGCATTGACCCCAGTAGTATGTATAACCGGGAGCTTATTCGGCCAGCCGGTATTTTTAGCGTTGAGAAACAATATGACGACGAATACGTGATTGTGCCGTTGAATTTTGCCGCCAGTTTGCTGGAATATGGGAACAGGCGTAGTGCACTGGAAATAATGGTAGCAGATGGTTATTCTATTCAGACAGTTAAGCGAGCTTTGCGGGAATTGCTCGGTCCGGACTTTACGGTCAAGGACAGTGACGAACAGCATGCCAGTCTTTTGATGACCATACGGCT
Organism: Cyclobacterium salsum; assembly: GCF_010119245.1. Classification (GTDB taxonomy): domain Bacteria; phylum Bacteroidota; class Bacteroidia; order Cytophagales; family Cyclobacteriaceae; genus Cyclobacterium; species Cyclobacterium salsum. The sequence goes on along the minus strand of NZ_WNKG01000004.1, from coordinate 135,998 downwards.
GGAAAAACTATTCGTATTTCTAACGCTCACTTTTATTCTGGCAGTAGCCTCATTTAACATCTTTTTTTCATTAAGTATGTTGGCCATAGAAAAGAAAAAGGATATTGCGGTATTAATTTCCATGGGAGGAACTCGGAGATTTATCCGATCCATCTTTTTGAAAGAAGGAGCTATTATCGCCTTTTCCGGGGCATTGGCAGGTTTGATCCTCGGGTTTTTAATATGCTGGGTACAGGACAGGTTTGGTTTGGTCTCGCTGGGGATTACTTCTTCTGTAGTAGATGCCTACCCGGTAAAAATGCAATGGACGGATTTTCTATACACCAGCTTGAGTGTTATTGTCATTACCATGCTGGCCTCTTACCGTCCTGCCCGGATCGCTGCAAAAGTAAATACCACGCAGCATTTGTAGGCGATTAAATGGATGATCTGTTTAATTTTTTTAAATATTTCTGTAATTTGCAAACTGCCAATTTCAAAAACCAGCAGTATTAATTTTGATTTTGTTCAAAAACAGCCTCCATGAAAGTAGCTTCTGACAAGCCATTTGAAATCGTTTATTCCCTTTTCAGCCATGAGTTTCTGGGGATCCTTTTTGAATCCTTTGCTGTACAGCTGGATGAGAAAGGCAGGTTATCTTTTGCCTACCAAAATATTTCTTATCAAAATGCCAGGGAATTCGGGGAGGGGCTGGATGAGACCGACCTGGAGTTGATCCGGCTAATGGACAGCATGCAGCAGGAAGCCATTGTAAAGAAATACAATGCAAAGAATACCAAGCCCAAGGAGTTTTTGCGAAAAGTCTTCGATCAAAACCAATCCACTCAGGCGAATAAGGAAATTCAGAAACTGATCGAAGGAAAGCTGGAGATAACGCGGTCCAAAATCCTGGATAATATCAAGCATAAGCGGCTGTTTGAAATGGGCAATGATGGGAATCCGGTCTGGAAAGAAATCCAGATCATGCCCGAAAAAGCGTCGGTTTTATTTCATTTTAGGAGAAATGAAGACAATACCCATTATTTTCCCACCCTAAAGTATCAGAGCGAAAAATTGGAATGGCAATACATGGGAAGTTACCTCATTTGTCATCAGCCCGCCTGGCTGGTAGTGAATTCCCGGCTTTTTAGTTTTGAGAAGGATGTAGATGGGAAAAAATTATTGCCTTTTCTGAACAAAAAATTCATCGTCATCCCTAAAAAGGTAGAAGAATCGTATTACCAGAAATTTGTAACCCAGTTGGTCGCCTCCTTTGATGTATTTGCCAAGGGTTTCACCATAAAGGTGAATCGATCCAACCCGGAGCCGGTCCTGTTTTTAGGAGATTTGCCTGGCAATCCTACGGTTGACATGTTTGGGAAAAATACCGGTTTGGAGGATGAGGAAAAGATGGTGTTTGACCTTCGGTTTACCTATGGAGATTTTACTTTTCGCGCAGACCAGGCAAAGCCCACCAATGTGGAATTGGAAAAAAATGGAGACGATTACACCTTTTATAAAGTGGTTCGGGATCTTTCAAAGGAGAACTTTTACAGTGATTTTTTAAAATCCAAAGGCTTGCCGGTACGGAATGGCCGCTTCCCCATGAACAAGCGGGATGCCTACGACTGGATTATCAATCACAGGCCGGAACTGGATGATTTAGGTATAAACATCCATCAGGCGACCCAGGAGAAAGGGAAGAAATATTTCATTGGTTCGGCAAAGATTAATGTAAAAATTGCCGAAAAGATTGATTGGTTTGACGTTGAGGCGACGGTTACTTTTGGAGATCATGAAATTTCCTTTGTGAAATTCAGGAAATTACTGATGAAAGGGAAGACGGAAATTGAACTTCCTAATAACGAGGTAGCCATTATTCCGAAGTCCTGGTTTGTAAATTACGCAGAGATTTTTTCTTTTATGGAAGAAAAAGAAGCGGATCAGGGTAGTTTTAAATTAAAGAAACACCACATTGCCCTTGCTCAGGAGCTCGAAAAGGGAAATCTGATCAATCTTTCACTGAGTGAGCGATTGAAAAAGCTAAAGGATTTTTCCAACATTGATGATTACGAATTGTCGGGTTATTTTAAAGGAACCCTTCGTCCCTATCAGAAAGCTGGTTATAATTGGATGCGCTTTCTCAATGAATATCATTTTGGAGGATGCCTGGCAGATGATATGGGCCTGGGAAAAACAGTACAAACCCTGGCGTTTTTGGCCATGGAGAAAGAACGGTCGGAGGGGACCACCTCCCTGCTGGTAATGCCTACATCCCTGATTTATAACTGGGAGCTGGAGGCTAAAAAATTTACCCCAAAACTCAAGATTCTTATCTATACGGGTACCCAACGCGTCAAAGACAGCAACCAGTTTGGACAGTACGACCTGGTGCTGACCTCATACGGAATTACCCGCCTTGATATTGATATTTTGAAAGCGTTTTATTTTAACTATATCATTCTGGACGAGTCTCAGGCGATCAAAAATCCTGATAGTATTATTTCAAAAGCGGTCATTCAGCTAAATAGTAACCATAAATTAATCTTAACAGGAACTCCGGTAGAGAATGGTACCATGGACCTGTGGTCACAGATGAATTTTATTAATAGAGGCCTTCTTGGCGGGCAAGCAGCATTCAAGAAACAGTTTTTGATGCCTATAGAGAAAAAAAATGATAAGGATAAAATCCTGAAATTAAATGCCATGATCAAGCCCTTTATCCTGCGCAGGCTTAAGTCCCAGGTGGCAACCGATCTACCCGAGAAGGTTGTCAATGTAAAGTACTCCACCATGACGGAGGCGCAGGAAAAAGCCTATGAAGAAGTCAAAGCCTATTACCGGGATAAAATCATTAACGAATTGGCCATACCTGGCGTTTCCCAAAAATCCCTTACATTACTTCGAGGATTGACACAACTCCGCCAAATGGCCAATCATCCAAAAATGGCGGATGAAAACTATCAGGGCGATTCCGGTAAGCTGGAAGATATAATGCATATGGTTAAGTCTACCGTAAGTGAAGGGCATAAGGTACTGATATTTAGCCAGTTTGTCCGGCATTTGGGCATCGTAAAGCAGTTTTTAAAACAAGAGAAGATGCCGTTCGCCTATTTAGATGGAGCTACCAAAGACCGGCAGGCGCAGGTTACCCAATTTCAGGAAGATCCGTCGATTCAAGTGTTCCTTATTTCACTAAAGGCCGGAGGTGTGGGTCTTAACCTGACAAAGGCAGAATATGTATTTCTACTGGACCCCTGGTGGAACCCCGCAGTCGAATCCCAGGCAATAGACAGGGCTCACCGGATAGGTCAGCAAAATAAAGTCATGATTTATAAATTCATTACAAGAAATTCAGTGGAAGAAAAAATTATGGCCCTACAGGAAAGAAAAATGGCACTAGCGGGTGAATTGATAAGTACCGAGGAAAGTTTCATCAAAAGCCTCTCGAAGGAAGACATTTCAGCACTGCTGGCCTGATTCAGGCTTTTTGTTCTTAAATTTGCGCTAACCAACCTTCCCTTCCATGCATACCGCCATACTTATTATTCAATGTAGAGACCATAAAGGAATCGTAGCAGCGGTTTCCCAATTTTTGTATGAAAACAATGGCAATATTCTAGCCATCGATCAATACATAGATGAGGAGATGGGTGATTTCTTCATGCGTGCTGAATGGGAGCTCGAAACCTTTGGTATTGGTAAGGATCAGATTCACGAGAAATTTGGCCGTCAGGTAGGCAAGCAATTTGGGATGAATTATACCTTGTCCTTTAATTTTCCCAAGCCAAGTATGGCCCTATTTGTTTCAAAGTTATCGCATTGTCTTTTTGATATACTCAGCCGGTACTATTCAGGGCAGTTTGAAGTGGACATTCCCCTGGTGATTTCCAATCATGAGGATTTGGAACCAGTAGTGAAGGCTTTTGGGATTCCCTTTCACCATATTCCGGTAAGCAAAGCCACAAAACCCGAACAGGAAGCCAAGCAGCTCGATTTACTCAAAGAAAATAGAGTCGATTTTGTAGTCCTGGCGCGCTATATGCAGATTCTTTCAGGCGATTTTATTTCGCATTTCCCTAATCGGATCATCAATATTCACCATTCGTTTCTGCCCGCTTTTGTTGGGGCAAAACCCTATCACGCAGCCTATAAAAGAGGGGTTAAAATCATCGGAGCCACGGCCCATTACGTAACAGAAGACCTGGATGCCGGCCCGATCATCGAGCAGGATGTGGCCAGGGTCAGGCATCATAATACCATCGATGACTTGGTACAGATCGGGCAGGATGTGGAAAAGGTGGTACTTTCCAAGGCTATAAAGTACCACCTTGCCCAGAAAATTAAAGTAGTTGGTAACCGAACAATAATTTTTAGTTAACCTGATTCAGGTTCGATGCCGGAGGACTGTACCTGCGATCTATTCATCCTTTTCCATCTCTACTACTATATTCCCACCTTCGTCATATAGGACCAAGGTACCCGCACTATAAGTGTAACTGGTACTGGATTCCAGGTTGGAGAGGTATCGCTTTTCCATGTTGATATCGTCACAGGAAGCATTATCGGAATATAAAGTGGAAAATTTTATTTGTTCTTGATTAAAGGTCGCTGCTCCTCTGAAATCATTGCATCCGGCAAATCCTCCAATTTCCTGATCTTCTTCAAATATCAAGGTGAGCGTTTCCAATTTATCACTGGTAGCACTGCTGCCTGCCAGGTCGGTCACCTTCCAGTCGTGGTCGGAAAGGGTTACCGGCTCGGAATTGCAGGAAAGGAACAGGACAGATAAAACGAATACGGAAGCAAGTGTTGAAAATAATTTCATAATGGTTGTTTTTTTGTTTGAAATATATAGGATCTCAAGATCCCAGACACGTCTAATTTCAAGCAAAGACCATTCTAGAAATGGTTTAGGAGATAATTTTCCTCGGGATATCGTGGGGTAGGCGCGTCAATAGCTCGTAATTAACCTGTTGCGTAGACTCCCCAAAGGAAGCGACCGTTATTTCATTTCGTTTTTGCCGGCCGATGATAACGACTTCATCCCTTTTTTGTATGTCTTTCAGATCGGTTACGTCTACCGAAATGGCATTCATGGTTACCGTACCCACCACCGGGAGGATTTTTCCATGAATCAATACCTTTCCCAGGTTACTGAGATTTCGGCTAAAGCCATGGCAGTATCCAATTGGTACCAGTGCAATGGTCATGTTTCGGGAAGCCATATAGCTGTTGCCATAGCCCACAAATTCACCCATTTTCACTTTTTTAATACTCATCACCTTGCTTTTCCAGCTGATGAGTCTTTTGAGTGGGTTTTTCATATTAGGAGCCAATTGCTTGAATTTTAGCATGTACGTTTCCTGGCTCGGCCAGAAACCATATTGCGCGATTCCAATCCGAACCATGTCCATGATGGTTTCCGGATAGCTTAGGGAAGCTGCGGAACAAGCGGTATGGTATTTTTCAAAGTGGAGGCCTTTGTCCTGAAACCACTGTTTGAATTCCATGTAGGTTTTAATCTGGCTTTTGATCCGGACAAAGTTGCCAATACTCTCAGCTCCGGCATAATGGGTACAAAGGCCCGCCAGCTGCAGGTTGTCCCGATTTTTTATCAGCATTTCAGCCACCTTAGTTCGCTCTTCCCATTCGAAGCCAGTCCTATGAAAGCCCGTTTCCAATTCTACGTGTATTTTAGCCTTTTTACCAAGGGAATTGCTGGCTTGAATGGCGGCTTGTAGACGGTCAAGATCGAAGACATAAAAACTGATTTCATTTTCAATCAGGTAGGGGATGCTATCATTGTCCACCATGCCCATAATCATGATTTCACTATTTTTTGTGGAAGCAGCTTTTACGCGGATAGCCTCATCGGTACTGAAGGTACTGAAATGGCGAATGCCAGCACTTTCAGCTATGTTAACGGTATTTTCGATACCATGCCCATAGGCATTTCCCTTAACCACCGAAGAAATCGTTACATGCGAACCTACCTGGCTTCGAATGAACTTCAGGTTGTTTTTATAGGCACCTTTACTGATTTCAATGTAGGAAGTGTGAACCATGTAATTAGTGGTTTAATTTTTCGATGATTCGGTTGAAAATGGAAACGCCGGTGGCCAAAACATCGTCCGGAAAATCGTAATGGCCTTCGTGTAATTGAGGTTGGTTTTTACCTGCCCCCAGTCCGAAAAGTAGGCTGTTGGTTTGGGAAGAAAATTTACCGAAATCCTCCGACCAGCGAAAAGGTGTTCGTATATGTTTCGTTTTTAATTTCAATTCCTTGGCGGCATCATTTACCAATTCCCAGGGGACCGGGTCGTTTATCACCGCTTCAAATTCTTCGCAATAACTGATATCGTGTTCCAGGCCGTATTCATTAGAGATCAATGCTGCTAGTTTTTCAGCGTTATTGCTCAGTGATTTCATAATTTGATTATCGAACGTGCGAAGGGTGGCCATCACCTGTGCCAGTCCAGGAGTGGTTCCGAAGGCAATCTCACCCAATTGGGCATGAATGACCGTTACCAATGTAAATTCAGAAATGGCCTCGGTTAATTTTTCCATGCCAATAATCAATTTACACATGGCTTCGGCCGGACTAAGGCCATCTTCAGGATGCGCAGCGTGGCTGGTCTTCCCCCTGAGATGGATGGTGATTCCCTTAGAGGCTGCTGTGAATGCCCCTTTTTTCAGTACAATTTCGTTTTTCGGGTATCCGGGGAGGTTATGCAAGGCAAAAGCAAAATCTGGTTGAATTTTCTTGAAATTTTCTGACTGGATCACTTGCTCGGAACCCATACCCGTTTCTTCGGAAGGCTGAAATACGAGAACCACTTTCCCTTTGGAGGGCCTTTTTTTAGCCAGCAGCATGCCCACGCCGCAAACGATGGCCATGTGCCCATCATGCCCGCAAGTGTGTGATACTCCCGGGTTTTTGCTTTTATGGCGATGCTTTCCATTTTCTGGAATGGGCAATGCGTCCAGTTCAGCCCGGATCATAGTGGTAGGGCCTTTTGTTTTACCTTTAAAAACGATTCCCAGCCCGTAGGGTCCCAGATCTTCAATGATTTCATCTGGCTCCAGCTCCTCAAAAAACGATTTAATTAAGGCGGAAGTTTTTGCTTCTTTTCCGGAAATTTCTGGTGTTTGATGCAATTTTTTCCTAAAAGCAGTTAATTTTTTTAACGCGTCAGCATTCATAATAAACAATTCATTTCGTTAATTTACTACCGAAAAGAGAGCTCCCCCAACCATAGGCCGGGATCGGGGCAATTAAATAAGTAGCTTTCTTTTTCGTTTTCGGAGCACACCCCCGGATAATCACCTTTTCTATTTCCCAGATCGTGGATAATCTGGAAATGGACGTGAGGAGGCCAATGCCCGTTCTCTTTCGTCTGCCCCAAATGTCCGATTTTTTCTCCGCTAAGAAAAATTTGTCCGGGTTTTAGCTGCTCCAGGTCTTTTTGACAAAGATGGCCATACAGGCTGTGTATCTTCTCTCCCCGCCAAAAGTGTTCCAGAATGAGGGTGGGACCATAATTTCCAAAACCGGCATTGTCCTGAAAACTATGAACTTTTCCATCCAGCGGGCAAAAGACTGGCGTTTCCGCTGCTGTCCAAATATCGACTCCCAGGTGAATGTTCCGGTAGCCGATGGAATTGTCAACAAAGACCATGCTCCGTTGGTAAATGGACCTGTTTTCGCCATAGCCGCCAATACCGTATTTTTTACCCTTATCGGCCAAGATTTCTGCCACGAATGACTCAAAGGCAAACGTGTCCAACAAATCAATTTGCTGCAAGGCCAAATTTCCTGCACTCATATCCAGGATGAGGCAGTTTTCAGAAGTGAGCTCTTCTCCCATGATGGGAAAGAAATTATCCGATTGGATAGACATAATGGGTAGGCAACTAGTTACCGTTAAAAAACGGTTTCAATATAGGGATTTTGTGCGAGGAAATGGACAACCAATCGTTTCCTTAGAGCATTGAATTGGTTCAGGCTATTGCTGCTAAGGGAATTAATATGCAATTTTAACGAATGAATGCTACACCGGAAATTAACTCAGACAAAATAAGAGAAGCCAGAAAAAGAATTGATGCTATGGTGCATTGGACTCCTTTGATGCGTTCCTCCGCTATTGATAAACTGGCTGGATGCGAGCTGGTTTTTAAATGCGAAAATTTTCAAAAGGTGGGTGCTTTTAAAGCCAGAGGGGCGGCTAACGCTGTATTGAAGTTAGATCCCTCCCAACGAATAAACGGTGTAGCCACCCATTCTTCCGGCAATCATGCGGCGGCGTTGGCGCGGGCGGCAACAGCGGCAGGTATCCCGGCGTTTATAGTGATGCCATCCAATGCTCCGGAAATAAAAAAACAAGCCGTAAAGGAGTATGGAGGCCAAATTTTTGAGTGCGAGCCGAACCTGCGGGCGAGGGAAGATGGCCTAAAAAAGGTGGTGGATACCTATGGTGCGGTGTTTATCCCTCCTTACGACCATTGGGATGTGATTGAAGGTCAGGCAACGTGTGCCTTTGAGATTTTTGAAGAGGGCTTATCGCTGCATGCATTACTGAGTCCGGTAGGAGGAGGAGGCTTACTGGCAGGCACGGCATTGTCGGCGCATTTTTTCGCACCGGATACGCAGGTGATCGGTGCGGAACCAGAAGGTGCGGACGATGCCAAAAGATCCTTTCTTGCTGGGCGGCGCATTCCTGTCGATCAACCGAAGACTGTAGCCGATGGATTGCTTACTTCATTGGGAGAAATTAATTTTGGAATCATATCGCAGCACGTTACGGATATACTCACGGTCAGTGATGAGGAAATAATTGCCGCGATGAAACTGATTTATGAGCGAATGAAACTGGTCATAGAGCCCAGTTGTGCGGTCCCTTTAGCGGTCGTATTGCGCAACAAATCACGTTTCCAAAACCAAAAGGTGGGTATCATTTTGTCAGGGGGAAACGTAGATTTGGCCAAATTACCCTTTCGGTAAGGTGTTTTATTCGTTGGGAACCCCAAAAAAATCAGCTTAGATAGAGCTCTTCTAACTGACTGATGATGTAGTCTACTTCTTCCCGCGTATTGAATCGGCTGAAGGAAAACCGAACACTTTCCCTTTCCGGGTCTGCCCCAATGGATTGCAGCACATGAGAGCCCAGGCGGGCACCGCTGTTACAAGCGGAACCGCCCGAGACGGATATTCCCTTCAGGTCCAGGTGAAACAGCAGCATGCCTCGGGTAGCTTCATTTGGAGGAAAGCTTACGTTTAATACCGTGTAAAGGCTTTGGGAAGAATGTGCAGATAGTCCATTGAATGTTACCTGAGGTATGGCTTCCAAAATCCTGGAAGCAAAATAGTCTTTTAGCTCGGAAATGTATTGTTGATGCTGCTGCTGTTCCTCGAGAGCTAGCTCAAGGGCTTTTGCCATACCGATGATGGATGCGATGTTTTCCGTTCCTCCTCTTCTGTTCCTCTCCTGAGAACCTCCTTCTATAAAGGGGGGTAATTTTTTATTGGAATTGATATACAAAAAACCCACTCCCTTGGGTCCGTGAAATTTATGGGCAGAACCGGCGACGGCGTGGATGGACAGGCTTTGCAAGTCCAGTGGATAATGGCCCACCGTCTGCACCGTATCCGAATGAAAGTAGGCTCCGTGCCGTTGGCAGGTTTCCGAAATCATTTTCAGATCGTTCAGGTTACCTATTTCGTTATTGCCGTGCATAAGGGTTACCAGGGAGTTTGGCGTTTCCTGCAGTAATTGGTCCAGTTGTTCCAAATTGATGGCTCCTTCGGCTGATACCTCCAGCAGGCGGCGTGGAATATGATGCCGGCTTGCAGCGTGTTCCGTCACATGTAAGACGGCATGATGCTCAAGTGGAGAGCTGATAATTTGTTGGATGCCATAAGCTGAGATAGCACCCCAAATGGCTGTATTGTCCGCTTCTGTTCCTCCCGATGTGAAGACGATTTCTCCCGGGTTGGCATGCAACAGGGCAGCGATTTTCTTCCTGGCTTTTTCCAGCTCCACCCTTGCATTTCGGCCATGGCTATGAGTGGAGGAAGGATTGCCGAAATTATGCGTAAAAAAAGGCATCATGGCTTCCAGCACCCGTTCGTCCATAGGAGTGGTGGCGGCATTGTCAAAATAGAGGGAAGGCATTGTAGCCATCGGGAAATTAGTTTTTCTCAGCAATTATTTCTTTGATGTCCAGCATGATTTTTTTGGCCAGATGTTCGGCTGTAGCGGCTGTTTCGGATTCCGAATAGATACGGATAATCGGTTCGGTATTGGATTTTCTAAGGTGCACCCATTCTTTTTCGAATTCTATTTTCACCCCATCAATGGTATTAATGGGGTATTTCTGGTACTTCACTTGAATTTTTTCCAAAATGCTATCTACGTTGATGGCAGGGGTGAGCTCAATTTTATTTTTGGAGATAAAATAGTTGGGATAGCTGGCTCTGAGACGACTGGCTGATTTGCCAAATTTCGCCAAATGGGTAAGGAACAAGCCAATTCCGACCAGGGCATCCCTCCCATAATGGGATTCTGGATAAATCACTCCTCCATTTCCTTCCCCTCCGATTACCGCCTCACAGGATTTCATTTGAGTCACCACATTTACTTCTCCAACAGCAGCAGCTTGATAGGTCCCCTCTCTTTTTTCGGTCACGTCTCGTAAGGCCCGTGTAGAACTCAGATTGGAAACAGTATTTCCTTTTTGGCAGGAAAGCACGTAATCCGCCACGGCTACCAGGGTGTATTCTTCTCCAAAAAAACTTCCATCTTCATTCAGGAAGGCCAGTCGGTCCACATCCGGATCTACTACGATGCCCAGGTCAAAATTACCATTTTCCAACTTCAGGGAAATGTCCCGCAGATGCTGAGGGAGGGGTTCCGGATTATGAGGGAAATCACCCGTAGGATCACAAAAAAGGCATTCTACGACTTCTACTCCCAGGGCTTTTAATAGTTGCGGAACTACCAACCCTCCGGTGGAATTGACACAATCCACTACAATTTTAAACTTCCGGGCCGCAATGACTTCAGGATCTACCAGGGCCAAATCCAGGACATGCTGAATGTGAAAGTCAAGGTAATCCTCGTTTTTGCTATAATTTCCTAATTTCCGAACCTCGGCAAACTGATAGTCATCCTGAGCCGCTTTTTCCAATACGTCCTGCCCTTCCCGTTCAGAAATGAATTCCCCTTGTTGGTTTAGTAGCTTCAGTGCATTCCATTGAACGGGGTTATGACTTGCCGTCACGATGATGCCTCCTCCGGCGTTTTCCCTTGGTACAGCAAGTTCCACAGTAGGGGTGGTACTGAGGCCAAGGTCCACCACATCAATCCCCATTCCTAAGAGGGTTTGGGCCACCAGTTGAGCGACCATCTCTCCGGATAACCGGGCATCTCTTCCGATTACTATTTTTTTCTTTTCGGAATTCTCCAATACCCAGGCCCCGTAGGCTGCGGAAAACTTTACAATATCCAAGGGAGTCAGGCCCTCTCCGGGTTTGCCGCCTATGGTACCCCGTATTCCTGAAATAGATTTAATTAATGTCACAGAAAAGAATTTAAGAACGTATGTATAAAAGTGAATTTATTTCCCCTGAAGGTTGTGGGTTATTACTTAAACCGGGCCATGACCTTGTCAACCTCATTGTCGGGGTTACCACAGGAAGCATCAGCATCTACTTTTTTTCCGCAATACCCACAGGTGCCACCGTCCTTATTCAGGTAGGGATTTTGGGAGGCACAGGTGCCCTTAAACTGCCCATTTTTAAGGAAGATGATCCTTACGGACATCAAAATGAAAAAGATAGCCAGGAAAGCTAATGTTAAATATACGGTTGTCATATCAAATATATTTCTGCAAATTTACGTATTACTTTCAAAACGTTCACACCTAATTTTAAGTTTCCTATCAATTTTATGAATCCATCTGAAAAGAGGAAATCGCAGCTTGCTGCTTTCGACCGCTTACTGACCATCATGGAAGAACTCAGAGAGCAGTGTCCCTGGGATCGAAAACAAACCATGGAAAGCCTGCGGCACCTGACCATTGAAGAAACCTTTGAGCTTTCCGATGCTATTCTGGATCGGGATTTGGAAGAGGTCAAAAAGGAATTGGGGGATATTTTACTTCACATAGTGTTTTATGCGAAGATGGGAGACGAAAAGAATGCATTTGATATCGGGCAGGTGATTCAACAGCTAAACGAAAAATTGATCCGAAGGCATCCGCATATTTATGGGGATGCTGTGGCAGAGGATGAGGAGGCAGTCAAACAGAATTGGGAGAAGATCAAATTGAAGGAGAAAGGAAACCAAAGTGTTCTTGGAGGGGTACCCAAGTCGCTGCCAGCTTTAATCAAGGCGATGCGGATCCAGGAAAAAGCCAGAGGAGTTGGATTTGATTGGGAAAACAAGGGCCAGGTATGGGAGAAGGTGGACGAGGAACTACATGAATTTAAAGAAACGCTGGATGCTATGGAAAACGGGCTTCCGGATAAAGAAGCAACTACCGCCGAATTTGGAGATTTACTTTTTTCCCTGATTAATTATGCCCGATACCTGGAGGTAAACCCGGAAGAAGCCTTGGAACGCACCAATAGAAAATTTATTCATCGATTTCAGTATTTGGAAATAGCCGCAAAAAATGCCGGAAAATCCCTGGCAGATATGAGCCTGGCAGAGATGGATGTTTACTGGGAAGCAGCTAAAAAAATAGAGTAAAAAGGGCATTTGGGAAATATAATTCCGGCAACAAGGTTATCCACCTCAAATGACCTGGCGAAACCCTAATAAAATTTGGATACTCTTAGTTTATCCACATTTTAACGTTTTCTTAAAACTTGTAATAAGCTATAAATGAGCCTGTTATCATCCATTTGTAAGGGTATGTGAATAACCTACGTAAAATGTGGATAAAAAAAGCTTGATTTTTTCATTCGTCAAATCCACTCAAATAAGAGGGTTTTTTTATGAATCCTTGCTTATTTTTCCGATCCGTTTTTCGCTGTTTTATTAGCCTGATTTAGAATTAAATTTCGTGCCGATCTGGAGCATTATAACAGTTTGGAAACCTCTTCCACATAATCCCGGTTATTGGATAATCGGGGCACCTTGTTTTGTCCTCCCAGTTTCCCCTTCGATTTTAGCCACTTTTCGAATAGACCCTCGGATGCAAAATGTACGATCGGTAATTTCAAAACCATATCCCGGTACCGCTTCGCGTCATAATCGGAATTTACTTTCCGTAGTTCCTCGTCTAGCACCCGTATAAAGGCATCTTTATCCCGGGGTAATTGAATAAATTCAATGATCCATTCGTGAGTACCTTGCTCCTGATTATCACCGAAATAGACGGGAGCTGCCGTAAAGTTACTGATGTCAGCCCCGGTGATTTTGCAGGTGTTCTCGATGGCGTGTTCTGCATTTTCCACAATGAGCTCCTCCCCGAAGGCATTAATAAAATGTTTGGTGCGCCCTGATATTTTTAAGCGGTACGGAAGGGTGGAAGTGAATTTTACGGTATCGCCTATTTTGTATCGCCACAAGCCGGCGTTGGTGGAGATAAGCATGGCGTAGTTTATTCCGGTTTTCACCTCGTCTAAAGGAATGATGGAAGGATTTTCGCTTTCGAGATCTTCCATGGGCATAAACTCGTAAAATATACCATAATCCAGCATCAGGAGTAGTTCGTCACTGCCGATCTGGTCTTGAATACCAAAAAATCCTTCGGAGGCATTGTACGTTTCCATGTAATGCATTTCGGGAGTAGGAATCAATTTTTGAAATAAGTTTCGATAGGGGCCAAAGGCGACTGCTCCGTGAAAAAAAACTTCCAGATTTGGCCAGATTTCCAGGATGTTATCACACTTGGTTTTTTCCATTACCTTCTTGATCAGAACCAATGTCCAGGTGGGTACCCCGGTAAGACTGGTTACATTTTCCTTCATGGTTTCGTCGGCCATCTTGTCTATTTTTTCTTCCCACTCGCTCATTAGGGCAATGTCCAGACTGGGGGTTCTGGCAAGCTGTGCCCATTTGGGAAGGTTGCGCATGATCACTGCCGAAATGTCGCCGTAGGAGCTGCTTTTGTTATAGTCAAGGTGATTGGTCTGAAGACTTCCACCGATGGTAAGGCTCTTTCCGGTAAACAACTTGGTATTGGGGTAGTTGGTCACATATAAGGAAAGCATGTCTTTGCCTCCTTTGAAGTGGCATTCTTCCAGGCTTTCCGGCGATACCGGAATAAACTTGCTTCGGGAGGAGGTGGTTCCGGAGGATTTTGAAAACCAGTGAATGGGGGAAGGCCATATCACGTTTTGCTGGCCCTGCATGGTTTGCTGGATGTAGGGCATCATACTTTCGTAATCGTGCACCGGAACCCATTGATTGAAATCCTTGTAGGAGGAAATTTGTCGGAAATGGTGTTTTTTTCCAAATTCGGTGCCTCGGGCCGTATGGACCAATTTAAACAAGATCTCTCGCTGGACTTCCAAGGGGTTGTTTTTGAATTTTTCTATTTGACCGATTCGGTTCTTGAAGATCCAGGTCATGAAGGTATTGATGACTTCCATTTTGAAAGGATTCCGTTTAAATTTTTCTTTTTAACTCAAAGTTTTTGCCAAGGTAAACCTTTCTAACCTGCTCATCAGCTGCCAATTCTTCTGCGGTTCCCGCCTTGAGAAGCCTTCCTTCAAACATCAAGTAGGCCCGGTCGGTGATAGAAAGGGTTTCATTGACGTTGTGATCGGTTATCAGTATGCCAATATTTTTGTCCTTGAGCTTTGCGACAATGGATTGAATTTCCTCCACTGCTATGGGGTCTACTCCGGCAAATGGCTCGTCGAGTAATACAAACTTTGGATTGACCGATAGTGCCCTGGCAATCTCTGTTCTTCGCCGTTCTCCTCCGGAAAGAACCATGCCCAAATTTTTCCGTACGTGTGTCAGGCTAAATTCTTCCAGTAATTGATCCACTTTTTCTTTCTGCTCGTTTTTAGGAAGGGAGCTCATCTCCAAAACTGCCATGATGTTTTCCTCCACGCTAAGTTTACGGAATACGGAAGCTTCCTGCGCCAGGTATCCAATCCCCAACTTCGCTCTTCGATACATAGGAAGGGGCGTAATTTCCTCTTCGTTCAGAAATACCCTGCCTCCATTGGGCTGGATCAGGCCTACGATCATGTAAAAGGAAGTGGTTTTGCCTGCACCATTGGGTCCTAAAAGGCCGACAATTTCCCCTTGCTCCACGGATACGGAGATATCGTTTACGACCCTTTTTTTCTTGTAAATTTTTACCAGGTTTTCCGCCCGAAGTATCATAGTTAGTCAAATTTGATGTCCTTTACGTACAATTGCAGACTGCTCGTGTTCCTAAAGGTGTTTTCTCTGATTTCAAATGCGATATTAAAGCGCATTTTACTATTTAGCAATTCGTAATATTCTGCAAATCCAAAACCAATACAGACCGGCCGGGTATTTTGGCCATCTTGTATGATTTCAAAGCGAAGGTGTTTCTCTTTTAATATTCTTACGTTTTCCGCATGTACCTGATTTACGCAGAATACAGGCTCCGGATTGCCGGGGCCAAAAGGAGTCATCTGTTTCAGAATGTTATAAAATTTGTAATTGATTTGATCCAAAATCAATTCATCGTCAATTTCCTGAATTGGTTTAAGATGAATTTCATTGACCCGTTCGCTTACTACCCTTTCAAATTTCTTCTGAAAAGCAGGTACATTTTCTACCGGAAGGGTTAAACCTGCCGCATATTTGTGGCCACCAAACTGCTCCAATAGATCGCTACAGGCCTCTATGGCTTCGTAAATATCAAAATCGAAAACCGAACGGGCACTTCCGGTTGCTTTGTTATTGGACTCGGTCAAAATAATAGTGGGGCGGTAGTATTTCTCAATGCAACGAGAGGCGACAATTCCGATTACTCCCTTATGCCAATCCTCCTTAAACAACACTGTACTTTTAGACGCTCCGTTTAATTCCAGGTTTTCAATCATTTCCAGGGCTTCCCGGGTAATGTTCTCATCAAAATTTTTCCGGGCTGCATTTACGTCTTCCACAAGTTCAGCACGTCTTACCGCTTCGTCCAGACTCCCGGAAATCAATAATTCCACCGAGGCCTTGGCATGTTCGAGACGTCCTGATGCATTGATACGGGGCCCAATCTTAAACACAATATCGGTAATGTTGATGTCCTTTTCTACTTTTCCTTTTAATAGCAGCGCTTTAATACCCGGTCTTGGGTTGTTATTAAGCCTTTCCAAACCATAATAAGCGAGAATCCGGTTTTCTCCGGTAATCGGTACGATATCAGAAGCGATGCTAACCGCTACCAAATCCAGGTAAGCATACAGGCTGGCCTGACTTCTGCCGGTAAATTCACTGAAGGCTTGCACTAGTTTAAACCCCACGCCACAACCACTCAATTCTTTGTAGGGGTAAGGGCAATCTTTCCGCTTGGGATCCAATACGGCGATGGCTTGAGGGAGCGTTTCGCCTGGCGTATGGTGGTCACATATGATACAATCGACACCCAAGTCATTCGCTAATTCAATTTTATCCAGGGCTTTAATGCCGCAGTCCAAGGAAATCAGTAGTTTGAAGTCATTTTCTGCGGCATAGCGCACTCCTTTCTCGGAAATACCATACCCTTCTTTATACCGGTCCGGAATGTAGAAGGAGGCGTTGGCGTAAAAAGATTTAATAAAACTATAAAACAGGGCAACGGAGGTGGTGCCATCCACGTCATAATCCCCATAAATTAGTATGAATTCTTGATTTTCGATGGCAAGAACAAGTCTTTGGACGGCTTTATCCATGTCTTTCATAAGCATGGGGTCGTGAAGTTTATCCAGGTCCGGGCGAAAAAAATCCTTGGCTTGTTGAAAATTTTGGATGCCTCGATTGACCAGCATGTTGGCCAGGGTCGGGTTTACATTGATTTCATTGCTGAGGTATTCTACTATCTCCGGCCTCGCCTTGCTTTTAAGTTTCCATCTAAAGTCCATACAGGTGTAAATTACAAAAGAAACCGGCGTTACTACGAAAAAAATTCCTTTATCCGCTCGAAAAAAGCGGTCAATTGGCCCAAATATCAGGGTAAGAGCGGCTTAAAATTAGTTGACCACTTCTGTGAGCACTTCCTTTAATGGCACCCTTTTACCGTCTTTATAGGGCACGATCCAGGCTTCATTGACACCAATTTTCCGTAGTTTTTTCTTGAACTTATCGGCCATCTCGTAGTCCCTAAACTGACCCAGAACATACTTAATATAACCGTCCTGATCGATGATTTTGAGATCGCTCCCATTTTCGGTAAGCTCGCGCAGGTCAAAATCGTCAAAGGCTGCCAGCTGCACTCTGAACACGACACCTTTATCCCAGGGGTCTGGCGCATCGGATACCGTATTTTGTTTCGAGCCTTCCGAATTCATTTTTGAAAGTTGGCTCGTGAGACGATCGATTTCATTGTCTTTTCTTTCGATTACCTGATTCAGGTAGGTCTCTTTTTCTGAAAACTGAATGTTTTCTTCGGAAAGGCTGTCATTTTCTTCCACAAGCGCTTTATAATTTTCCGGAGTCAATTCTTTCTTCTTCTGTTTCCAGGCATCGTATTCTTCTTCACTCAGGCCGCCCATGGTTTTTGGAGAGCAGTGAAACAAGACACCAGACATGAGGACTAACAAAAATAGTTTGATTGTATTCATTTTAAAGCCTATTTAAAATCCGGATCACGATAACCGGCTACATCCTTAAATTACAAAAAATAAACCATTATTCTTTTTTTCCTGGAAAAATCAATCAAAAAAAGCGGTTCCTTTGCTAAAGAACCGCTCTATATCAAACGTTCACATGCCGTTCGGCATGATAGGAAGACCGTACCAATGGACCGGATTCCACGTATTTCAATCCACGTTCCAGCCCTGCTTCGCGATAGGCTTCAAATTGCTCCGGATGAATAAACTCAGCCACTTCTATATGCCTGCGGGTAGGCTGCAGGTATTGGCCGAGTGTTAAAATATCACATCCATGTGCGACCAAATCATCCATAGCCCGGTGAACTTCTTCCTCTTTTTCTCCCAACCCAAGCATGATTCCTGTCTTGGTTCGTTTGCCAAATGCTTTGGTTAACTTGATTTGTTCCAGGGAACGATGGTATTTTGCCTGGGGTCGTACCCTCCGATACAGTCGTTCAACCGTTTCTACGTTATGAGACACCACTTCCTGCCCCGCACTGATCATCCGGTAAAGGGCATCCCAGTTACTTTTTACATCTGGAATAAGGGTTTCGATGGTGGTTTCAGGAGAAAGCTTTTTGGTTTCGATAACGGTATTGTACCATATCTCTGCTCCCCTGTCCTTGAGCTCATCCCGGTTTACCGAAGTAATCACGGCATGCTTCACCTGCATTAGTTGAATGGCCTCAGCCACTCTTCTGGGTTCGTCCTCATCGTATTCCGGAGGTCTCCCCGTAGCCACCGCACAGAAGGAGCAGGAGCGGGTACATACGTTTCCCAGGATCATAAATGTGGCCGTACCTGCACCCCAGCATTCGCCCATATTGGGACAGCTACCGCTTTCGCAGATAGTGTTCAGTTTATGTTCGTCCACCAGTTTGCGTACTTTGGCGTATTCTTTACCGAGCGGCAATTTTACCCTCAGCCAGTCGGGTTTTTTCTTTTTGGTTTGTGATTCTGATATTACCGGTAGTTCTATCATATCGGTCGTTTAGATCTGTCTAAAATTAATGTTTACGCGGCGAATCCCGGTTTGGCTACCTTCTGAACCCATAAAAGAGAGTAAAATAGACGGATTGAAAAACCTGTCTGTTTTCGGTCGTTGGCATCAACGGGATTTCTTTGGTAAAACCTTCTAATTGATATCCCAGTTCCACTCCGGTGACATTCGATTTAAAAAAACCAAATTCAAAGGTCATGGCAGCCTTGGCATTGCCTCCAAATGCAATCTCTGAATCTCCAATGCCTTCAAAAAGCCTTCCCGGACCCAGTACGTTAAACCTGCTCTGGTGTACGGATGGGTCGTATTGTTCCCGCGTCGTTTCGGTGCGATTAAACGAGTATTCAATAAAATAAGGTGCGATCAGACCAATGGAAGGGCCAATGGCTCCCAGGAGCGAAATCTGGACTCCCTGATGCGGTGCTTTTTTGAACACAAGGATTTCTCGCCCGTATTGGGGCCTGATCGCATACAGGTAATTGGATTTTCCGAAAATGAAGCTGTTACCCAGAACCGTGGTGTACCGGACTTCCTTGGGGTTTTTGACATTTGCCAGTTCGAGATTAAAGAACTGGAATAAATTATCATCAATCCGGGATCCCATCTTGAAACTTATCCCTCCGATTAGTCCCCCATTAGTGTTTTTGTTAATACCAAAAAGCACCTCATTGTCGTAATCATAGTCACCGGCTTCTCCTCTTTGCGCATGCAATGGATTCATTGTAAGTAGGGCCAAAGCCAGCAGTAGTAGATATTTCATTTTATCCCTCATAGATGATCATGGAAATAAACGCTATTTTTGTGCGCATTGTTACCATTGGAGGACTAAAAATAATCAGATTATACCAACAAACAAAAGGTAGCCTGTCCGAAACCGTTATCCAGGCCTTAAACGAAGATAGGGTATGGTATTAACGGAAGGTTTGAGGAGCAGGTTTAGGTATCAAAAACGCCATGGCCGCTCCTGGCAATGCGACTAGGAAAAAAAATATTCGGGATATTGTAGCGTTTCCGGCACGGTTTCCGTCTGGAGGACGAACCCATTCATATTAAAGAGAGGCTTTTGGAGAAAGACCTTATACAAGAAGCGCAGAAACGAGATAGAAAATCGTTGGAAAGGCTTTACAGGCACTTTTATGGCTATGCTATGAGCATTGCGCTGAGGTATTCCGGGAGCAGGGAGGAAGCGTGTGAAATCGTAAATGATAGTTTTATGAAAGCATTTGACAAGTTGGATCAGTTTTCGTTGGAAAACTCATTTAAAGGATGGTTTCGCAGAATTATCATCAATACCTCTGTGGACTACTACCGAAAAAATCTCAAACACTATTCGGCCATGGATATTGATAAGGCAGGAGCAGAAACCTGTGATCCCGGGGTAATCGAGGAGCTGTCCAGGGAAGATATCCTACGGTCTTTGGGCGAACTGCCGGAGACATTGCGACTGGTTTTCAACATGTATGAAATCGAAGGGTACAAACACCATGAAATTGGAGAAAAACTTGGGATTCCCGCCAGCACCTGTAGAACATATCTGGCGAGGGCCAAAGAAAAATTACGAGAAAAAATTATTGCAATCAATCAAATAAAAAATGAAGGAGCAGTTCGATAAGAAACTGGTGGAGAAAATAAAAGCCTCCTTCAGCACGTATGAGGAGCCTTTTGACCCTGCGGAATGGGAAAGATTTTCCGATGCCTACTTCAGACCAAAGAAGAAAGGCTGGATGGTTTTTTGGCCATTTTTTGGAGCAGGGATTGCGGCTAGTTTGCTTTTTTTCTTCATTTATTTTCCGGAACAGGAAAAAATTGATGAGAAAGTTCGGTCTTTAACGGACACCATTACCATTGAGAATCCTGCCTTTTCAGAGAAAGGCAACCTCGCTACTCAGGATTCCGGAAAATTCCGGGAACTGGAAGGTATTCCGGAGAATTCTATAAATTCAGGAAATTGGGAGGAATCCATTACCCTGCAGGACCGGGAACCCCGCAACTACGAAAAAGGTACTAATAGACGGCCTTCGGAGCAAGTAGCAAAGGTAGCGGCAGACGGAAGGAATTTTTGGGCGACCGCCCTAGCTGAAACCTGGGATGGGTTTCAGAAGGCAGTAACCCAAAAAGTCGATTCTAATTTTCTTTCCGGGGAAACTTCCGACCCCAGGGAAATGACATCCCTGTCAGAGGCGGATGCGGAGCGAATGATAGAAGCATGGAAAGCAGAGGAGAAAGAACCGGAATCCCAAACTGGGTCCAATGAATCCAGGGCTTTTAAAGTGGGGCTAATGGTAAGTCCTCAATCCAACTCCAATCCGGTATCCGGAATGAATCTGGGAGCCGGGCTGATGTCCGAAATATCGCTGAGCCGAAAGTTGAAGCTGGATGTGGGCCTGGCCTATGCTAACCAAAGCGTTTCGCAGCAAAGCCTGCAGCCACTGGCCCAAGAATCCGCATCTCCAAGCTTTGATATGAGAGCCAACAGCAATATAGTTGATACCGATTACCAGCTAAATTTTGCTTCGCTTGATATTCCGATTAACCTAAAATATAAGGTGTTTGACCGGAAACAGACAGGCATTTATTTGATCACCGGTTTATCCAGTATGGTTTACCTGGAACAGAATACGGTGGAAACCTATGAAGCGCAATCCTTGTTTTCAGCTAATAGTCTTAGTGGAACACTTGAATACGCCCCAAACACACAGAAATTCAGCAACGTTATTACACCAGCGGCTGGGAACCGGGGTGCCGACCTGGCCGGATTATTAAACATCTCTTTTGGATACGAATACCAATTGAATGACGAGTTTTATTTTTCCCTGGAACCTTTTTATAAAGTACCATTGAGTAATCTTACGTTCGCAGATCAGCAATTTTCCATTGGGGGCGTGAACCTACGCATGAATTTTAACCTTAAGAATAAATAAACCATATTATTAAATTAGCTATTTTACCATGATTTTATCCAACAGATTCGGCTGGTCAGTAGGCCTGGCCGCCGTTTTAATGACCTCTTGTATTGAAGAAACCGAAACAGACCTGGACCGGGCCATTACCAGAGACAACCTCGTGATGGAAGAATACATTACTTCCAATAATATCGACGCCACCAAGGCTCAGTCTGGTTTCTACTATGAAAAAACGCAGGAAAACCCCGATGCTCCTCAGTTTGTAAATGCAGATTATATTGGGATATACTACGAAATCAGAACCATTGACGGGCAACTGATTGATTCCTATCTGGATGAATCAAAGGAGCCCAGGTTTTTTCGGTACAGTCAGGACGGGCTTTGGCCCATTGCGATTACCTATGCTGCCGGACTGGCCAGGGAAGGTGAAGAAATGATGTTATACACTCCTTCCTATCTGGCCTTTGGTAATTACAGTTACCAGCAGTTGATTTTGCCCGCCTCGAACCTGGTAATCCAATTGAAGTTTGATAAAAAGTACACCGAAGAAGAACTTCAACAAAGAGAGGTTGACATGATTCAGGCGTACATTGAGGAAAATGAATTGGAGGGGTTTGAAGAAGTGGCAGAGGGTGTTTATTTCAGGTCTGTGGAACCGGGGGATGACTCAAAATCTGAATCCAAGCTGGGAAGTAATGTATCGGTAGATTTTGAGATGTTTGAATTAGGGGCAACCGAACCCGTTTTTGAATCGTATACCTCCAATCAGCCTACCACTATTTCAATCGGAAATTCGGGCTTGACTTTCTTAAATGAGGGGTTTAATGGAGTGTTGCCGGAAGAGAAAGTAGAGGTAATGGCTACCTCATTTGCCGCTTATGACAATTCTATTCAGATCCTTCCGGAAGAAATCAGAGAGGACCTGATCGAAAAGGGAGAGCAGATAGATCTGGTAAAGCCCTTTACTCCGGTTTGGTTTAAAGCGGAAGTTTTGGCCGTACAATGATAAAAAAACAATAAAATAGTTTAGGCGGGCTTTTTGGTTTTAAAGTCCGCTTTTTTTAGGTCCACATTTTTTTTAGAAAAGGTATTTCAAGTAATTTATCAATGCTTATTCCAAATAGAATAGCCCAAAAGAGGGAGCTGATGAGCATGGCGAACAGGATTTTTTTTTTGTCGATACCAAAAGACGTGAGCACCACTGTTCCTCCGATAGGAGTCAAAATGACCGGTGTTAGGAATGCGATGCCCCAAACCCCGAATTTATGCCAGACCTTTATGATACTCCGGGTTTTTTTGGAAAATGTTTTTGATTTCTTTCGAGTAATTAAAACCCAATTTTTTTTGAACCACTCTCCTAAAAACGAAAAAAGCACCACAGATGTCATCATTCCGGAAACGGTAACCGCCACGATCTCCCATAACCCAAACCCCGCTGCATAACCTAACAGGGGTCCCGCGATAAATTTAAACAGGCAGAGAAAATATATGCCCAAGAAAGTAATCAGGTATTCACTCATGCCACCAGCAGGTATACGTACACCAGGTACCCCAAAATTAAGAAGACTCCATTTAGCCGGGAAATAATGTAGTTTATACGCATAATGGGCAGCAGGAGAATCGTAAACCCGAGCATCCAAATAAAATCCGAAGAGATAAAATTGGGAGTGACAGCGATGGGCTTGAGCACGGCGGTAAAACCTATGATGGAAAATACATTCATGATGTTACTCCCCAGAATGTTTCCCAGGGCCATTGCCGTTTCCTTTTTTAGCGCTGCAAGGACAGACGTAACCAGCTCAGGAAGGCTTGTTCCAATGGCAATAATGGTCACCCCAATGATCCGTTCGCTGACTCCCAGGGCCTGCGCAATAGAGGTGGCATTGCCTACCACCAGGTCCGAACCAAAATACAGACCCGCTGCACCGCCCAGCAATTGAATGATAGCGAGCCAAACCGGCTGTTTTTTCATTTGTTCTGCATCCTCTTCAGAAAATTCCACCCGCTCGATGCTTTTGAAGAAATACCAATTTAGGGATACAAAGCAAATCAATAATACGACACCCTCGGTAAAGGAAATGAGGCCATTCAAGGCAAAAACAAAAAAGAGCAATGAGCTGAATAACGTAAATGGGTAGTCCAGCTTTAAGGTAGATTTTTCGATATAGATCGGATAAATTACAGCACTTATTCCTAACACGAGTGTGATGTTTGAAATGTTACTTCCTACCACATTACCGATAGCTATGTCACTAGCCCCTCTAAGTGCTGCCGTGATACTTACCAATAATTCAGGTGCAGAGGTACCAAACGCTACGATGGTAAGCCCGATTAATCCAGGACTCAACCCGAGGCGGGAGGCCACTGAGGAAGCGCCATCCACTAAAAATTTCCCCCCAAGTAACAGGACTAGCAGACCAATTGCCAATAGTAAGTAACTCATGTTCTGAAATTCCATTAAAGTTTAGGACCAAAAGCAAGATCTCCTGCATCTCCCAGTCCGGGAATAATATAAGATTGTGAATTTAACTTTTCATCCAAAGCAACCGTCCAGAACCGATGCGGGAGGCCAAGGTTCTGTTTAATGTAGGCGACACCTTCCGGAGCGGCAATGACACTTGCAATCTCAATTTGCTTCGGGGTTCCATTTGCGACGAGGTGTTGGATGCTTTTAACAAAGGATTTTCCTGTCGCAAGCATGGGGTCTACGATGATCACGGTTCGGTCCTGCAGGGATGGAGCAGCCAGGTAATTTAAACTAATCTCTATGGCTTCATTTTTTTCATCATTCTCTACGCGGTAGGCACCCACAAACCCACTTTCAGCCTTATCAAAAAAATTGAGGACTCCCTGATAAAATGGGACGGCGGCTCGGAGAATGGAAATAATGACCGGCTGTTCGGTCAGTAAATCCGTTTGAATGTCACCAAAGGGCCCCGAAATGACGCGCTTTTTGTAAGGAAGTGTTTTAGAAATCTCATAGGCGAGGATCTCACCTAGTCGTTCCATATTTTTTCTAAATCGCATCCGATCTTTTTGGACCGAAGCATCCCTTAGCTCCGCCAGGTAATGATTGGCAATTGAGTTTTGATTGTTTAAAATATGCATGCTGAAACAAATTAAAACAAAAAAACCCGATCTATTAAGATCGGGTTTCATTATTTAGTTGATTTCGTGCTTATTTGATCTCAAAACTTACTCGTCTTGCCATTTGTCGGGCATCTGCAGATGATTTGTCTACGCTGGTATCCTCACCATAGCCTTTGTAAGTCAATCTAGATTCAGAAATTCCGGAGGCGATTAGTAAGTCATATACCGACTTGGCTCTCCTTTCAGAAAGTTTGATGTTGTAATCTTCAGGGCCTAACTCATCTGCATATCCTTTAAGCTCTACCTGTACGCCAGGGTTTCGCTTCATGAAGTTCGACACATAATGAGCGGAAGATGCAGAATATCCAAGTGGCTTGGCACTGTCGAATGCAAAGTATACGTTTACGTAGCCATCATTGATTGCCTTAGCCAGGTAGTCGATCTCCTCTGTATCATCAGGAGCGCAACCGTCTAAAGAAGCAGGACCTGGTACGAATGGACACTTATCTACATGATCAGGGATACCATCACCATCAGAATCCATGGTTGCACCATGAGAGTCTACCCTTGCTCCAGCTGGAGTGTTAGGCTCTTTATCCAGGTAATCCGGAACACCGTCTCCATCAGAATCCTTCAACATATCCTTGATCTCGCCAATCTGCGTAGCTAGCTCTTCTTTAGTAGCATATTTACTGTCTCTAAGATACCAGTCTGCATGAGAAGCATTGCTACCCAGGTAGAAAGTTAAACCTACAGTTCCTGTCCACCAAACAGAATTCGCACCATAGTATCCATTTTCAGAGGCGGGATTGATCGAAGAAGCACCATCAAAGGCCACGTCTTGTCTTCCTGCCACGATGTTGGAAATATCGCCATTAAGTGCAATGCGGTCGCTCAGGCGAACTTGTAGGGTCATTCCAGAGATAATATTGTACTGATTATCCTGAAAATCAGCCCACTGATTTTCTTGGGGAGTTAATCTTCCGATTCCCCCGCCAAAGTGCCCCAATAGGTTGAACGTTTGAGAAAAGGTTTCCCAATTCATTATTCTTCCGAGATTGGCTACTCCTTGTAGGTTTATTCGATAATAGTTGGAAGAAAAATCAGGTGTATCGCTAGCGCTACTAAAGCTACCGAAACCAAAATCAAGTTTGGTTCCAAATTTTTCGTTGAACATATACCGGGCTCCCAGATCCACATGGCCCAGATTTAACGTCGGAGAATAATATCCCGGCGTCATTGGCGCCATTGGTTTATTAAACCCTCCATTTACTTCTATGGACCATTTGTTGAAGTCGTCTTGAGCATTAGCACCTAATGCTAAAGCACCAACCATTAGTGTTGATAGTATTATTTTTTTCATGATAAAAAATTTTTTACAACATTCAGTGTTTTAATTGATTTTGATTGCTACTAGTTTTTTTACTCGGTTTGTGATACAAATGTATATTAAATTATGGGAACTTTAAACATCTATCTCAATTGTTTCGATAAAAAGGATAGCAGACCCGAAATTTATAAAATATTTTAACATAAACTATGCCAATGGAAAATTTATTGAAAGAAATTCTTTATTTAAATAGCGTTTCAGGTGATGAATCCAAAATAGCATCGTATCTAATAGGACAAATTCTAAAACGAAGAAGCGCATGGAATGTTTCACCAGAACTTTTTTTTGGTCCAGATTTTCAGGATAATATCATCCTGGCTTTTGGTAATCCGCAAACCGCCGCTTTTGCGCACATGGATACAGTAGGCTTTACAAGCAGGTATGAAAACCAACTGGTTCCAGTAGGAGGTCCCGAGGTTTGGGAAGGTACCTGGTTGCAAGGGAGGGATCCGGCGGGAGACATCCGTTGCCGGCTTTGGGAAAAAGAAGGAAATCTCTTCCACGATTTCCCCAGGGGTATCCAAAGAGGTACATTATTGGCTTTTGAACAGGATATTAAGCTTTTCGGGGGGTTTATTCAAGCCGCTTATCTGGACAATAGATTGGGTATTTATGCGCTCTTGAAACTGTGCGAAACCCTGGAAAACGGATTGGTTGTATTCAGCACTTATGAGGAACATGGAGGAGGATCCATGCCTTTTCTTCTCCGGTTTATTTTTGAGAAATGGGGTATCCGGCAGGCCTTAATCGCAGACGTTACATGGGTGACGGATGGTGTTCATTTGAATGAAGGAGCCGTGATTTCACTAAGGGATAGTCACATACCTAGAAAAAGTTTTTTGGACAGGATTATTCAAAAGGCCGATGAAAGTGCTGTCCCCTACCAATTGGAGGTAGAAGCTTATGGAGGGAGCGACGGAAGGGAAATCCAGTTATCCCCCTATCCCATAGACTGGTGTTTTATAGGTGTCGCGGAAGAAAACCCGCACACCCCAGCCGAAAAAGCCGCTTTTTATGATTTGGAATGCATGGTTAAATTGTATCAATATTTAATGCAAAATTTGTAATGGATTCGAAAATGTCTTTTATTCGAAAATAAATTTTGATAGTAGCCTTGCTGCTCAGGGAAATCGTAGTTACATGATCAAAATCCACGACCTTTTTTTTAAGCCATTTATCTCTGAAGAGCAACTTGTAAATCGGGTAAACCAGTTGGCGGATGCCATAAATGAGGATTATAAGGGTAAATCACTGGTAATTTTGGCCGTTTTGAACGGTAGTTTCATGTTTATGTCTGATATTTGCAAGGCGATTGACCTTCCGATGGAGGTATCCTTTGTAAAGTTAGCCTCCTATTCGGGTACCCAAAGTACCGGAAATGTCCGTGTGTTGATGGGCTTGGATACCGATTTGGAAGGAAAGGATGTATTAATTGTAGAAGATATCGTGGATACGGGAAGAAGCATGTCTTACCTTCTGGATCTGCTTGGCAGCAGTAATCCCGCCAGTCTGGAAATAGCGAGCTTGTTTTTGAAGCCGGATGCATTAAAAGAAAGGATAGGTATCCGATATATTGGATTTGAAATCCCAGATTTATTTGTGATCGGTTATGGATTGGATTACAAAGGACAGGGCAGAAATCTTCGACAACTTTATCAAAAAACAGAATTCTAAATAATCCATTTTAAAAGAATGAACCTATGTTGAATATTGTTTTATTTGGTCCTCCCGGTGCCGGAAAGGGAACCCAAAGCGAGAAATTGATTGAAAAATATAAAATTGAACACATTTCCACCGGGGATTTATTCAGGAAGCACTTGGGTGAAGGCACGGAATTAGGGAAGTTGGCCCAAAAGTACATGAATGAAGGAAACCTTGTCCCCGATGAAGTAGTCATCGGCATGGTGGATGATAAAATCAATTCTACTGCTGACCTGACCGGGTTTATTTTTGACGGATTTCCCCGTACAGTGGCTCAGGCCAGGGCATTGGATGAATTGTTGACCAAAAAGGGAACGCGCATTTCCGGGATGGTCGCACTGGAAGTTCCGGAAGATGAACTTAAAAAGCGAATCAGAGAACGTGGAAAAACGTCCGGAAGGGCAGACGATCAGGATGAGGAGAAAATAAATAACCGGATAAAGGTATATAATGACGAAACCCTTCCAGTGGCCAACTATTATCAGGAACAGGGGAAATTAGCCAAAATAGACGGTGTCGGAGCGATCGATGAGATTTTTCAAAAAATTTGCACTGTTATAGATAATTATTAATCTGTACCTTTGTAGCATTGTTTTTGGCTAAGCTTCAGCGCTTAGCCATTTTCTTTTCCGGGCGGTTGAATGTCAATGAGCTGGAGAATGGAAAAAACGAATCGTAAATTAAAAACGAGGTGGCAGGGTCTAATTTTATTGATTATGTGAAGTTTTGTTCCCGTTCGGGTGCAGGGGGCAATGGCTCTGTGCATTTTCGTAGGGAAAAGCACGTTCCCAAGGGCGGGCCTGACGGTGGAGATGGGGGCCGTGGTGGGCATGTCATTCTTAGAGGTAATGCGCAGCTTTGGACACTGCTGCATCTCAAATATAAAAAGCATGTCATCGCAGAAAGAGGAAAGAACGGAGAAGGCGGTAGGCGGAAAGGTTCGGATGGAAAGGATATTGTTTTGGAAGTTCCGATCGGAACCGTTGCCAGAGAATCTGAATCGGGAGAAGTCAGATGTGAAATCACCGAAGATGGTCAGGAATTTATTCTTACGCCTGGAGGAAGAGGAGGCTTGGGAAATGATCATTTTAAGACGGCAACCAACCAAGCCCCGCATTATGCACAGCCTGGTGAAGATGGGGTGGAAGAATGGATTATCCTGGAATTGAAATTATTGGCAGATGTGGGACTGGTGGGGTTTCCTAATGCCGGGAAATCTACTTTATTGGCCAGCCTTTCGGCTGCCAAACCTGAAATAGCTGATTATGCCTTTACCACGCTCGTGCCCAATCTGGGCGTGGTAGATTACCGGGGAGACCAATCCTTCGTTATGGCGGATATTCCGGGAATAATCGAAGGAGCTGCCGAAGGAAAAGGCCTGGGCTTACGATTTCTTCGCCATATAGAAAGAAACTCCATTTTACTTTTTCTGGTCCCGGCAGATGCGGCACATCTGGGGGAGCAGTATCGGATTCTGGTATCGGAACTGGAACAGTACAATCCGGAGTTATTGGATAAACGGAGAATTTTGGCCATATCCAAAGCAGATTTATTGGATACCGAACTGATGAAGGCCTTGGAAGCTGAAGTTCCAAAAGGCGTTCCCCATTTGTTTATTTCCTCCGTAACCGGGTTTCAACTTCCCGAACTCAAAGACTTGATTTGGAAGTCATTGCAGTAAGCGTGTCAGATTGGCATACATAAAAAGAATGGCAAGTTAATTGTTCCATGGTAAATGGATTTTTGAAAAACAGAAATAAAAATGACAGATAGAGCGAAAGAAGATAAGGAACAAGGTCTGGAACAGACAGAAACGGCAGAAAATCCTGTTAATGAAGGAGACGTGAACCAAGAGGTGGAGAAGGAAGTTTCCAATGAGTCCGATGCGTCCGACGCGTCTGAATCAGCCAAATTGGCAAAGGAAAACCAAGAGCTGAAAGACAAATATGTCAGGTTGTATTCCGAATTTGATAATTTCCGGCGAAGGACGGCTAAGGAGCGATTGGAGTTGGTAAATACCGCCTCTCAGGACTTGATTCAAGAGATATTACCCGTCCTGGACGATTTTGAACGATCTTTCAAGGCCGAAAATATCGCCAATGAGGAAGAACAAAAGGATGCCGGGAGTAAATTGATTTATAACAAGCTATTACGTATGCTTACCGCCAGGGGATTGAAGCCCATGGATGAATTGGTAGGTAAGGATTTTGACGCTGAATATCATGAGGCAATTACCCAAATACCTGCCCCGTCAGAAGAATTAAAAGGCAAAATTGTAGACGTGGTGGAAAAAGGCTACACACTGGCTGGTAAAGTGGTGCGTTTTGCCAAAGTGGTAATTGGAAAATAAATAGTTATGGCAAAAAGAGACTATTACGAGGTACTCGGCATATCAAAAAGCGCGAGCCCTGAAGAAATAAAAAAAGCATACAGAAAGTTGGCCATTAAACATCACCCGGATAAAAATCCGGGCGATCCCACCGCTGAAGACAAGTTTAAGGAAGCAGCGGAAGCCTACGAGGTATTGAGTAATCCGGAAAAAAGACAGCGGTACGATCAGTTTGGCCATCAGGGTGTCAGCGGAAACGGCGGATTCGGTGGCGGCGGAATGAATATGGATGACATATTCTCGCAGTTTGGAGACATTTTTGGTGGCGGTGGTTTCGACTCTTTCTTTGGAGGAGGAGGCAGAGGTTCGCAGAGAACCAAGAAAGGCACCAACCTTCGTGTAAAACTCAAACTTAATCTGCGGGAGCTGGCGCATGGCGTAGAAAAGAAGATCAAAGTCAAGCGGCACATGATTGCCGATGGCGTTACTTTTAAGTCCTGTAGTACCTGCCAGGGTAGTGGCCAAATCAAAAAGGTCGTGAATACCATGCTGGGCCAAATGGTTTCTGCCAGTACTTGTCCTGCCTGCGAGGGCAGTGGCCAAACCGTGGATAAAAAACCTGCCAATGCTGACAGTAGAGGCTTGGTTATAAAGGAGGAAATCATTCCGATTAACATTCCCGGTGGTGTTGCGGATGGAATGCAACTGAGCCTGACTGGGAAAGGAAATGAAACCCCCGGAGGTGTTCCTGGCGACTTGTTGATACTCATCGAAGAGATCGCAGATGAGGTGTTGGTAAGAGATGGAAATAACGTGGTCTATGATTTATATCTAAGTTTTGTAGACGTGGCCCTGGGAGTATCGCTGGAGGTACCTACCATCGATGGTAAAGTAAAAATAAAAATCGAGCCCGGTACACAGGCAGGAAAAATCCTGCGCCTAAAAGGGAAAGGAATAAAAGAACTCAATGGATATGGCAAAGGAGATCAGTTAATCCATGTGAATGTGTGGACTCCGAAGGAGCTTACCGCAGAGGAGCGGGCAAAATTAGAATCCCTTAGAGGTTCGGAAAACTTCAGACCCAACCCTGGAAAATCCGAAAAAAGCATCTTTGATAAGGTAAAGGAGTTCTTTTGAAAGTGAACGGCCGGATATCGGTCCTTTTTATTTCTAAGAAACCTTTTGGAAGCCCAATCGTATTAATTCCGTATGTTTAAGGGATTGATTGTAGCGATAAGTTTGGTCACTTGCCTGATCATTTCCACAGAGGGACAGATTGTGAGGCATTTTGAGGTGAAAGAAAGGGAAGGAATCAACCTTGTTAACCTTACCTTCTCCAGTTACAAAGGGGTTTCCACGATCCAAAGAGGGTATGCTGGCATGCCTTTTCAAGCAAATGCGGAATTAGGAAAAGTAAATATTTTGCCATCCTTTTCCCACCATTTTGCGGAGGGTATTCTATATGCAGCATTGGAACACAAAAATGTCGAATCCGAAAGCCTGAGCAAAAACCTTTCGTATCGACTATTTTCCAGTAGTGATGATGATTTCGATCACGTATGGAACGTAGGATTGGATGCCAGTTTTTTATACGATCTGCAACTTCATTTTGGGATTGGCAAGGCCCGACTGGACTTTGCAAATCTACCGATTTCCAACTGCGTGATAAAAACCGCTTCCGCGGATGTGTACCTGGCCTATTCCAGGCCAATACCCAATTCGGTAGCCATGGATACCCTGGCCGTAGGCATTAATATGGGTTCGCTGTATGCCGAGGACCTGCAGCTATCAAACGCCAGGTTATTGCTGCTTGACATCAACTATGGCTCCTTAAATCTTTCTTTTGGGGATGCCATGGCCGGACCTACCACGGTGAACGCAATGGTGGGAGCAGGGTCCGTGAATATCAAACTTCCTTCCCGGAATCTCCCTTATTTAGTAAAGATCAAATCTACTGCCATGTGCAGAACCAATGTACCAGGACACCTCAAGGAAATCGGAGAAAAAACCTATGTAAGCCAGGGATATCAGGCAGATGCCAAAAACCTCATGACCTTTTTGATAGACGTTTCCGTGGGATCTGTATCTTTGGAATGAAAACAGGAGAAGGCCTGTGTCCGGGCTGATTTGTATCGTTAAAAAAGATTTTAGTTGGAGTTATTAAGTGTTCGTTCTTTAAATAAATCCTATGGGGCCCATGTGGCACTCAGAGACTTCGACCTGTCGGTAGGGCAAGGGCTCATTTTTGGACTTTTAGGTCCGAATGGTGCCGGAAAAACGACCCTCATTCGAATCGTCAATCAAATCATCGAACAGGATTCTGGACAGATCCTGATAAAAGGACAACCGCTAAAAATGCGGCACGTGCGGAATATCGGGTATTTGCCTGAGGAAAGAGGGCTCTATAAAGCCATGAAAGTCAAAGAGCAATTGCTCTATTTTGGCCAAATCAAAGGGCTTAAAAAGCAGGATGCGAAGGAACGGATAACCGCCTGGCTGGACAAACTGGACCTGAGTAGGTGGAAAGAAAATAGAATCCAGGATCTTTCCAAAGGAATGGCCCAGAAGGTGCAATTTATCGCTACCGTACTTCATCAACCCGATCTGCTGATTTTAGACGAGCCCTTTTCGGGTTTTGATCCCGTGAATGCCGAAATCATAAAAAATGAGATTCTGGAATTAAAACGGCAGGGAACGACCATTATTTTTTCCACCCATCGCATGGAGTCGGTGGAATTGCTATGTGACCATATTGCCCTGATAAACCAGGCACAAAAAATCCTGGACGGTCCGGTCAAGACCATAAAAAATGAATCCAAAACCAACCGGTTCCGGGTGAAAATGATTCGAAATGAGGATGGGAATGCGGTTCCCTGGGGAAATATGGAACAGAAAGAAGGGTATGAGGAATTTACCACGGACCTGAATGGACGCCAACCAAACACCCTGCTTACCGAACTTATGGAATACGGTGAAATACTGGGATTCGAAGAGATTATCCCCAGCATTGAAGAAATTTTCATCCAAAAAGTAAACGAGAGCCATGTCAGGTAAGATTTTTCTAGTGATCAAAAGAGAATATCTGGCCAGGGTGAAAAAAAGATCCTTTTTACTGGCTACCCTGATTACTCCGCTAATTTTCCCCACAATATTGGGGCTCTTTCTTTGGATAGCCCTGTCGGATACTTCGACAGAGACCCGTAAATTGATCGAAGTGGTGGATGAAAACAACGCTTATTTTCTGGAGAGTAACGAAATGTACACCTTTTCCTATGGCGAGCTGAGTCCTGAGGAAGCTAAAAACCTGGTGCAGGAAGGGAAGCGCTTTGGTTTTCTGTACGTTCCCGAGTTGAACCTGGAAAGGCCTCAGGGCATTACTTTTTACAGTGAAGAAACCCCGGCGCTCTCCATGATCAGTAGCCTGGAAGCTTCCCTAAAACAAAAAATTGAAGAGTTTCGGCTTTTTGCATCCGGTATCGACCCGGCGGTCTTGTCTTCGCTAAAGACCAATGTTAATATTCAATCCGTCATCGTAGGGGAACCGGGAGGGGAACGGGTTTCCAATTCCGTCGTCAATTATGCCGTCGGCTTTATAGCCGGGATTTTGATTTACACGTTTATCTTTGTCTATGGAAATCAAATTATGCAAGGCGTCATCGAAGAAAAGTCCAGCCGGATTATCGAAATCCTGGTGTCCTCCCTCAAACCATTCCAACTAATGATGGGTAAAATCCTGGGGATTGGAGCGGTTGGCTTGACCCAGTTTTTGATCTGGATTGTGCTGATCAGTGCCATTTCTTCCCTGGTAATGGGCTATTTTGGAATGACCATGCCTCAGCAGCAAATGCTGGAAATGTCCGGGCAGCAGGAGCTTTTTCCCGATACTGGGCAAGAAGGTCTGATGGAAATGGTCCAACTGGTACAGGGTATCGATTTTTTTCAATTGACGCTTACGTTTCTGATTTATTTTATCGGAGGATACATGTTGTATGGTGCGTTCTTTGCCGCCATTGGTGCAGCAGTGGATAGTCCCTCGGATGCCCAGCAATTTATGTTTCCGGTGACCATCCCCCTTTTGATCGCCTATATGGGCTTGTTTATTTTTGTTTTGGACGATCCAAATAGCCGCGTGTCTTATTGGCTTTCCATTATTCCGTTTACCTCTCCCGTCGCGATGATGGGAAGGGTTAGCTTTGGCGTACCCTGGCATCAACTTGCCCTTTCGATTGGGCTACTAGTGGCGGGATTTCTCTCCACCACCTGGATGGCCGGCAAAATTTACCGTATTGGTATCCTGGTGCATGGTACCAAGGTGGGATACAAAGTGTTATGGAAGTGGCTTAAGGATAATGGGTAAAGCCCCGGATTTGTAGGCCTTTGGGTAATACATCCTTTCCCAGGTATTTTTTTGGTTTTGCAGGCAATAATGAGGGAGATCTATTGTTTCTGTTAATGAACTTCTTTAAGTTGGGACACACGTTTAATTAATGAAGAACAAATTTCAAGACCTGACCTCACTGGACCTTTACCAAAACAGGGGAAAAGTTAAATGGGGGGTATTCGCCTTCTCCATCATCATTGGATTGGGCTCCATCTACTATACCAATACCCTGGTAGAAGAACTCAAAATAAGAGAGAAACGGCAGGTAGATTTGTATGCGGAAGCGCTGGAGTACGCCTCGTTAAATTCCGATAACCTTACCTTTATTTTTCAGGTAATCATTCAGGAAAATAAGTCCATACCCGTCATCACCGTCAATGCCGAAGGCGAACCCATTGAATATAAAAATGTTCACTTCAGGAAAAATAGTACGGAGGAGGAAAAAAGGGATCAGCTGCTGGAAGAATTGGCAGCGATGAAGGACCTTTATGAACCGATTCGCCTGTCGGACGATGCTTTTATTTTTTACCGAAATTCTGACCTGCTTACCCGCTTGCAATACTACCCCTATGTACAGTTATCCGTTATTTTGGTCTTTGGGGTACTGGCCTATGCCTTTTTTAACCAAAGCAAAGTAGCCGAACAAAACCGGCTTTGGGCCGGACTGACCAAGGAAACGGCTCATCAGCTGGGTACGCCCCTGGCCTCCCTGATGGCCTGGGTCGATTACCTGAAAAATTCCCCGGTTTTTGAGGAAAACCAGGAAGTAATCACGGAACTGGAAAAGGATACCCGGAAGCTAAGCATGGTCACCGAACGATTTAGCAATATCGGAAGCACCCCGGTCATCAAACCCGAAAATGTATACGGCGTAGTTGCAGATGCTATCAATTATCTTCGACCACGGATTTCCAGTAAGGTTAGCATTGATCTTAATTCCCACGCGGAAAATATTTACGCACAGATGAATCGCTCCCTGTTCGAATGGGTAATCGAGAATATTTGTAAAAATGCAGTAGATGCCATGAAAGGGCAAGGAGCTATTCGGATAAACATCGTGAAGGAAAGCGAAAAATATGTCTTTATTGATATCAGCGATACCGGGAAGGGCATGGAAAAGAAAATGTTCACCAAGGTATTTAATCCGGGCTTCACCACGCGTCAACGTGGCTGGGGGCTGGGACTCACCCTGGCCAAACGGATCATTGAAGGATACCATAGCGGAAGGATTTTTGTCAATGCGTCCGAATTGGGCAAAGGCACTACCTTTCGGATCGTATTGCTCGGTGTGAGGGATTCGGAAGAATGAGCCAACAGAAAATAAATAACCAATGAATCAACTGGTAAAACATATCGCAATTGCCTCGGCCTTATTTTTGGTCTTTTCTTGCCAAAACGATCAGTCGGAAACGGTTTCCGAATCTTCCGGGAACACCTATCAGGAGCCACACCGGCCCCAATTTCACTTCAGTCCGAAAGCCAACTGGATGAATGATCCCAACGGCATGGTGTATTTCGAAGGGGAATACCACTTATTCTATCAATACTATCCGGATAGCACCGTTTGGGGACCCATGCATTGGGGCCATGCGGTAAGCACGGATCTGGTTCATTGGGAGCACCTTCCTGTAGCGCTTGAGCCGGATGAATTGGGATGGATATTTTCAGGGTCAGCAGTTTTTGACGCTGAAAATACCAGCGGCCTGGGTACGGAGGATAACCCGCCGCTGGTAGCCATTTACACCTACCACGATCCGGTAGGAGCCGATGCCGGCCGGGATGATTTTCAGACGCAAGGGATCGCCTTTAGCCTGGACAAGGGCAGGACCTGGAAAAAATATGAGGATAACCCCGTTTTAGCCAATCCCGGGATACGGGATTTTCGAGATCCAAAGGTGAGTAAAATTCAGGTAGAGGGTCGGGATAAATGGATGATGTCCCTGGCAGTAAAGGATAAGATTAGTTTTTATTCCTCTGAAGACCTGCTCCAATGGACACATGAAAGCGACTTCAATCCTCCCTGGGCAGCCTATGGAGGTGTTTGGGAATGCCCCGATCTGTTTCCCTTGACGACTCCTGATGGTCAGGAAAAATGGGTGTTACTGGTAAGTATCAATCCGGGAGGACCGAGTGGAGGCTCCGCTACGCAATATTTCATTGGAGATTTTGACGGACAAACCTTTTCCACCGATCAAAACGAAATACAATGGCTGGACTACGGGGCCGATAATTATGCCGGCGTGACCTGGTCCAATATTCCCGCCTCAGACGAAAGAACGCTGTTTATTGGATGGATGAGTAACTGGCTTTATGCCAATGTAGTACCTACCGAAGTATGGCGATCGGCCACTACCCTTCCCCGGGAGTTATTTCTTTGGGGCAAATCACCGGAATGGCACCTCGCTTCCCGGCCGGTAAAAGAATTGGAAAAATTGCGAAAAAGCAGCCATGAGATCTCCGGAGATACTATTTTATTGGAGGAGGAATTGGTCGAACTCGTACTGACTCCTGATGAGGAAACTTTTAGAATCGTTTTCAATAATTCTGAAGGGGAACAGGTAATTCTGGAAAAAGCGGATGGGATGCTGATACTGGACAGGACACAATCAGGTTTGGTGGATTTTAACGTACGTTTTCCAGCTCGACACCAGGCACCGCTGGGGGAACTAACGGTTCAGCGTATCCGTATTTATCTGGACCGGTCTTCCATCGAGGTATTTATCAATGAGGGCGAATTGGTGATGACGGATCTGCTGTTTCCACAGCATAGGTATACACAAATCGAACTGAAGGGCTTTGCTGACGAAAATCGGTTGCACTACCTGCAGTCCATTTGGTAACCAGCGTTCGTTAATAAAATAGTAACCTAAGTACGATCTATGTTCCGTAAAAAGGTTCAACCCCGTCCGGGGTTGGAGGTTCGTTTTTGGTAGCTTTCCGCGGGTTGCACCCACAGTTATTGTTGTTCAGGCCCTTCAGGCCTGGAGTCTTTATGGGAATTAAAAACGACCATGAAAGGTATCTAGAAAGATTAATCCAAATTGAGCCCAATCAAACGCAATGAAGTCCCAAATCACTTCCCAAGAAACAAGCTCCTATTCAACTCCGAAGCCTGCAGGGCTTCAACAATAATAATCCCGGGCGAAACCCGGGGTTTATGAGCCAATCTATCTTTCCAGCAACCCCAAAGTGGGTTGAACATTAGCCCGGAACCAAATACACAACCGTTCAAAAAAACCAATTTCCGAAACAAATGGGTTATCACCTGAAAGGGCAATCACCTGGGCATCCATCCCAATCTCCTCTTCATTGACACCGCCTTAGATAAAGAGTCGCAGAGGGGGTAAAGATTAGCATTTACCGTAAGGGAATACTAGTAGATTTCACGCAGCGCCCGCCACGTATCCGCTGCGGTCGCCACGTGAACTAATTCTTTTATTATTCTCCCAGAAAGGGATAACGATAGTCAGTTGCACTAACAAAGGTTTCCTTGATGGTTCGGGGGGAAACCCAGCGCAGCAGGTTGACCATGGAGCCTGCCTTATCGTTGGTGCCGGAAGCCCTGGCGCCTCCAAACGGCTGTTGCCCTACTACGGCACCGGTAGGTTTGTCATTAATGTAGAAATTCCCGGCGGCATGACGGAGTTTGGTGGTGGCCAGTTCGATGGCGTAGCGATCCCGCGAAAACACCGCTCCGGTAAGGGCATAAGGAGAGGTCTGATCCACCAGCTCAAGGGCTTCTTCAAAATGATCCCCCTGATACACGTAAATGGTCAATACGGGACCGAAAATCTCCTCGACCATGGTTTTATACAGCGGATCCTGTACCAGTAGTACAGTAGGCTCTATAAAGTAACCCTTTGACTTGTCATGATTTCCACCGGCAATCAGCTCCACATGGGGCGATTTTTTAGCTTCTTCAATGTAACCGCTAATTTTGTCGAAGGCTTTTTCGTCAATGACTGCATTGATGAAATTCCCGAAATCTTCCGTTCCTCCCATTTTCATGGACTTCAGGTCGGCTGTTAAAAAGCCCTTTACATCTTCCCACAAGTTAGCCGGAATGTAGGCACGGGAAGCGGCACTGCATTTTTGTCCCTGGTATTCAAAGGCTCCCCGGCTGAGTGCTGTGGCGACTGCCTTCGGATCGGCCGATTTGTGGGCGATGACAAAGTCCTTTCCGCCGGTCTCCCCAACGATCCTCGGGTAAGACTTGTAGCGGGAGATGTTTTGCCCGATGGTTTTCCATAGATGCTGAAATACGCCGGTGGAGCCGGTAAAATGCAAGCCTGCAAAATCGGGATGCGAAAAGATCACTTCTCCGGCATCCGGTCCATCCACATAGATCAGATTAATGACACCATCCGGGACGCCTGCTTCCTTAAATACCTGCATCAACACATTCGCAGCATAAATCTGTGTATGCGCCGGTTTCCAAATGACGGTATTGCCCATCATGGCGGGTGCCGTTGGCAGGTTACCGGCAATCGCCGTGAAATTAAAGGGCGTAATGGCAAATACAAACCCTTCCAGCGGCCGGTGTTCGGTACGGTTCCACACGCCATCACTGCTGATTGGGGGCTGCTGCGCGTAGATTTCGCTCATAAATTTCACGTTGAACCGTAAAAAATCGATCAGCTCGCAAGCGGCATCGATTTCTGCCTGGAAGGCATTTTTGGATTGCCCCAGCATGGTGGCGGCATTGATCTTGTCCCGGTAGGGGCCCGAAAGCAAATCGGCTGCTTTTAGAAAAATGGCTGCCCGTTGCTCCCATTGCATGTTTTCCCAGGCATGTTTGGCACCAAGTGCAGCATTAACCGCCTGGGTAACATGGCCCTTGTCTCCTACATGATAATGTCCCAACAGGTGTCCATGATCATGTGGGGGGTGAATGGGTTGTGTACTCTCGGTCCGGAGTTCTTCGCTTCCGATATACATGGGAATGTCGGCAACCTGAGACCGGGCAGTATGGATAGCTTCCTGAAGGGAAGTTCGTTCTGCGGATCCCGGAGCATAGTTCTTAACGGTTTCATTGGTCGGTTCGGGTACGGTAAAAAAGCCTTTAAGCATAAAATGTAAATGTTTTGTTAAAAGAAATGGTTTTATCAGGATTTCGTTTTATAAACGAACTGCTCCGGCGCAGGGTTCACAGGAAGTCTTTTAGTTCTGATAAGTGGCGAATGGTAAAAGTGGCCGGAACCGGGCTTTGGATATTTCCGGGGTTAAAGTGGACCTGGTCGATAGCTGCGTTTTTTGCTCCTTGTATGTCCGAATTGGGATTATCGCCAATCATCAGGCATTCCTCAGAAATAGTGCCAATTTCCCGTAGCGTATGGGCAAATATCCGTTGATCGGGTTTCCGGAATCCGGAACTTTCGGAGGTAACAATTACCTTGAAATGCCTTTCGAGGTCAGAGGCCTTTAATTTGGCATATTGGCTCTCGTTAAATCCATTGGTGACAATGTGTAGGTCGTATTTTTCCCCCAGGTATTGCAGGATTTCGATGGCCTGGTCCATTACTTTTGCTTTGGAAGAGGTAAGGCTGATAAAATCATCTTCCAGGGATTTGGGTATTTGGGAAGTAGCTAGCCGGGCTTTGGTAAAAACCTTCTGAAACCGGATGGCCCTTAGCTGGTCTCTGTCTACCTGCCCGCTGTTAAACTGATCCCAAAGTTCGAGATTGGTGGCCTGGAAGGCATGAAAAAATACTTCGAAGCTTGATCCCCCCAGATCGGCCAGTCGGTGCTGCGTATACAATTCAGTAAGGGAATCTCTGACATTGCTGTCGTAGTCCCATAGGGTATGATCCAGGTCAAAAAGAAGGTGTCGGTAGGCTTTCATGGAAAGTTACTTTCGGTACAGGTTGTTTTCAATTTTATTTTTGGCCAATTCCCGGTTGGAGTAAAGGATATCGTAAATTTCCTGATCCCGCAATAAGTTTTGGTCCTTTTGGATAAATTTCAGGATCTGCCCTAGGATTTCCTGCGCTTCTTCCAAAATATAGTAGAAAGTCCATTGGTCGTTTTTTCTACTTCCTATTAAACCCGCATGTTTTAAATAAGTTACGTGACGGCTTGTTTTCGTCTGCGTAAAATCCAGTATGTGTTCCAGGTCAGAAATACACAATTCCTTATTTTGAATCAATAAATGGAGGATTCGTACCCTCGACTCCTCTGAAAGGGCCTTGAAGACACGCATCCCATAGTTTAAACTTATGTTTTTTAGCCGCATTTAATTAACTTTAACAAATTAAACGGATTGAAGTTAATGAATTCAGGGGTTTTTCTCTTATTATCGTAAAAACATTGACTTTGTTACTAAACAGGCCTGGTTTCTTCTCGTTGTGTATAGAAGCAGGCTAACGGAAAAATGAATCACGTGAAACCATCCATAAAAATACTCTTTCTATTACTAATAGCTTACGTAGGAGTAACCTTACAAGCTCAGGCTCAGGATGACCCGGATCAGAAAGTGGTACAACTTTCGGGAGTCATTCTTAATGCGGATAGCACCATTGCCATTCCCGGGGTGAACATCTACGTGCCCAAAAAGGGCAGGGGTACCAGTAGTAATCGATTTGGGTATTTTTCCATGCCGGTGTTGGCCGGAGATAGTGTGGTGTTTTCCTTTATCGGCCTGAAACGGCAGACCATCTCCATTCCTGAGAACATCGAAGAGGATAAAGTAAGTTACATCCTGACCATGGTGGAGGATGAAATTGCCTTGCAGGAAGTACAGGTGATGCCGTATCCTACGGAAGAGGAATTTAAAAATGCCATTCTGGCCGTGAACGTAGACGCAGAACCACCCCTCAACCGGGGCAACCTGAGTCCGCAATTGCTTCTGCGCTGGGCGGAAGAAATGCCCGCATCCGGCAATGAGAATTTCCGGCAATTTACTAACCAGCAGACCCAGCAAACCCTGGATCGGTACGGGCCAAGACCCCTGCCCCTGCTTAATCCCTTTGCCTGGGCCCAATTTATCAAATCCATCAAAAACGGAGACCTGAAAAACAGGGATTGATTCCGACAAAGCTTTGAATCACTTTCCGTCCGTTAATCCAAATTTTTGGAATTGCAGCACCTTTTATGCATTTCTTGAAGGGGCAATCCGGTATATTTGCGCAAATCAGAAACCAATAGCATTATGAAAAAAATAGTTGTTCTGGGATTATTGATCCTTTCTCAAGTGGGGTTTGCCCAGGAAGAGAAATCAGGTTCTTTGCAACGACCCAAACTGGTCGTAGGGATCGTGGTGGATCAAATGCGTCAGGAATATTTTTACCGCTACCAGGACAGGTTTGTGGAAAACGGGTTTAAGCGTCTGTTGAAATCCGGCTTTGTGATGGAAAACGGACATTATAATTATATTCCTACCTACACCGGACCGGGGCATGCCTCTGTCTACTCCGGGACTACCCCGGCCACGCATGGAATTATCGGTAATAACTGGTATGTAAGGTCATTAGGGCGGTCCATCTATTGCGCCGAAGACAGTACCGTTACAGGAGTGGCCGGCACCGCTTCAAGCGGCGAGATTTCCCCGCGAAACCTATTGAGCAGTACCATTACGGACGAGCTCATGTTTGCCACCGGGAAGCGGTCGAAAGTGGTTGGGATCGCCATTAAGGATCGAGGGGCGGCCTTGCCGGCTGGACACATGGGGGATGCCTACTGGTACGATGCCAAAACCGGGGAATTCATGACGTCCACCTATTACTACGGTGCCTTGCCGGATTGGGCCAAGGCGTTTAACGACAGAAAATTACCTCAGAAATATTTGTCCCAAACCTGGGAACCACTATTTCCGGTAGAAACCTATGTGCAGGGGGCAGCGGATGACAATGTGTTTGAATCCCCCTTCATTGGCATGGAAACACCTACTTTTCCCTATGATCTGCCCGCTTTGACGGAGGACAATGGAGGACTGGGCCTGATAAGCACCACTCCCTTTGGCAATACCCTCACCCTGGACCTGGCCTATGCCGCTCTGGAAGGGGAGCAATTGGGAAAAAGGGGAGAGACGGACTTTCTGGCGATGAGTTTTTCTTCTACCGATTATATCGGACACCGGTTTGGCCCCTCTTCGGTAGAGGTGGAGGACAATTACCTACGCCTGGACCGGGAATTGGCGGAATTTTTTGATTACCTGGACCGGGAGATCGGCGAGGGCGAATACCTGGTGTTTTTGACGGCAGACCATGGCGTGGCGGATGTGGTCAGTTACATGCAGAGCGAACGAGTGGCCGCGGGAAGCCTGGATACGCGTTTTGTGCTAACCCAATTAAAAGGATTTACCAATCAGCAATTCGGAGAGGGAGACTGGATTTCCAATTACTCCAACGAGCAGGTATTCTTAAACCGGGAGCTGGCCAAAGAGAAAGGCCTGGTGCTGGCCGACATGCAAAAGGAAGTGGCCGATTTCCTGCTGCGCTTTGACGGGATCAAGGAAACCTATACGGCGGAGGACTTGAAGCGATTGGAATACAACCATGGAAGAAAGCATTTGCTACAGATGGGCTTCAACCACAAGGCTTCCGGGGATGTGCTGGTCATATTGGAACCGGCCTGGCTGACCAATTCCGTCCGGGGCACCACCCATGGCACCGGCTATACCTACGATACGCATGTGCCGATTGTATTTTACGGTTGGGGTGTTCCGGCCGGAAGCAGCAGCCGCTATGCCACCATTACCGATATTGCACCTACGCTGGCCATGCTGCTAAAAACCAGGCTTCCCAATGGAGCTTCCGGTCAGCCGATTGGCGAGATAGTGGATTCGAAATGATTGGTTATAAGGGGAGTTTGCTTTCGAGATTTCCTTATGGCTGAATGGGGAAAGGTCAGCACCGTTCATCATGTACGGCAGCTGGCTTGTGTTTAGGTACCTGGAAATCAGACCGTTGACGAAATCCCCCTTTCTCTTATAGTTTAGTTCACGTTGGAATTTACAGTATGACGCGCTATCCAAGATGATGTTACAGGGAAGTCAGGTTCTTTCTACCCAGTTTTCCGCGTAAAAAAATATGCAGATATTCGTATCAAACAAATATTGCATATGCTAAAATTTCAAGTCTTTTGCTCTGAACTTCCTGCTTTCCCTGATTTCTTTGTTTATTTCTTCGGCAGGCTTGTCTGATGCAAATGCCCCGAAAGAACTGAAAAAATCTTTTTCATTAGACTTTCTACCTTTCTTAATTGATTTTGCAAGTCGTTCGAGCAACTCTAATTTACTTGCTGAACTCAAACGTTCAAAAAGCGCTGAATAAGTTTCTACAATATGACGTTCTGCGTTTGCCATGGTCCCTGCTTTTTTCAAATATACGAAATCCCATTTAAACTGTTTTCTTTAATTGGTCTTGCCTGTAATACATTAATATATGGATGTAATAAAAGAAAAATACGTCTACGTACAAGGTACATTCCTAAAGAATGTGACAACCAGTTACCGGACGGCACACTATTCGTGGGCCGGAACAAACTATTCCCGAATTTGAGGTAGACTATTCAGCAGGCTACCCCATGGCACAGTTAACAGATATGAGTAGGGCTTTTTTTTACACCTCTGTAGTAGCAGGAGAGGAATATATTTATGCGTTATATTTTGGCAAGTCCGTGGATTTATTTTTTCAGGAAGGAGAGTTGTCGCGGGAGATCTTTGTTTTCGACTATGACGGCAATTTGCTTAAAACCTATTCCCTGGACCATGCCCTATTTTCCCTGGCAGTGGACGAGAAAAACAAGCGCTTTTTTGGTATTTCATCCGATAAGGATCCGAATGTGGTGATTTTTGATTATTAAGATATCTAATTATTGCCTAACTTTGATAATCATATTATTTCCCCTTTTTGATTAAAAGGAGCAAATCTAAGGAATCAGACATCAAATTTAAATTTTGATATCATGAATTCGAGCATGACGCAATCGTCACACAAAGGGATGATTATACATCATGCGAAGATTCCCCGTCCGACTGGCGTCATCCGGGCGGGCATATGGCCATTTAAAGACAATTATAAACACATGAAAATTACGTTGGAAATTCAAGACGAGCGGTTTAAGACATTTATGGATTTCATCCAAACGTTTGATTATGTTTCTATCAAAACAGATGAATCATCGCCCACCCAATGGCAGGAAGAGGAGGTGAATCGTCGTTTAGAGTTAATAGAAAGTGGTGAAATGAAAACCCGGGATTGGGAATTGGCTAAAAAAGAGATTTTTAAAAAATAATGCCCTATAGCATTAAAATTGCTCATGCAGCTGAAAGGGATATTCGGGATGCATTCCTTTGGTACGAAGACTAAAAGG
Source organism: Cyclobacterium salsum (assembly GCF_010119245.1). Lineage (GTDB taxonomy): Bacteria > Bacteroidota > Bacteroidia > Cytophagales > Cyclobacteriaceae > Cyclobacterium > Cyclobacterium salsum. Next base: position 91,129 of record NZ_WNKG01000004.1, on the reverse strand, counting down.
AGAATTTGGGCAGGCTGTTTGAGGAAAATGTTTATCAAGCGGTTAACAATATGCAAAATAATCCCTTAAAATTTCAGATTCGATATGGTAGCACAAGGATTTCCTTCCTAAGGAAATTCCCATATGGAATTCATTTTCAAATTAATGACAATCAAATCCTGATTTTGGCCATTTTTCATACTTCTCAGGATTCGGAAAAATGGGAAAATAGAAAATAACGATTTTGCAGTGGCACCACCCTGGTTAAAAAAGCGATTTTGACTTCCCCTTTTCCAGGTCTATTTCCCATTCCTTTCCCTGATATAAAACCTTAGTCTTTCCACCAGCAATTGCCAGAATTTCAGCTTGTTTAAGTACCCCGTTTTCCCATTCCATACCTACCTCAAAATTCCCTCGTGCTTTCAGTCCGGTTACCTGGCCCCTGGACCATGCCTCGGGCAGTGCGGGTAATAAGCGGATGATTCCTTCCTCATGTGACTGCAGGAGCATTTCGGCAATACCTGCTGTGGCTCCAAAGTTGCCCTCAATCTGGAAAATCTTTCCGAGCAGATCAAACATATTGGGAGCCAGTTGGGTGGCCATCATTTGGTGGATGTGATCCAAGGCCTCGTCTCCCTGCTGTAAACGCGCATAAAAATTGATAATCCAGGCCCTGCTCCAGCCGGTTTGCCCGCCGCCACCATAAGCCAGTCGCCTTTCGATGGTTTTTTCGGCCGCCCTGAATAATTCGGGTGTTGCTGCGGTGATTTGATTGGAAGGGTACAAGGCATATAAGTGAGACATGTGCCGGTGGCCCGGCTCCGCCTCTTCATAGTCCTCGTACCACTCCTGAAGGGTGCCGTCTTTGCCAATTTTTATTGGGGGTAATTTAGTGGTTGCTTTTTCTATTTCCGCTGTCAATTGCTGCGCTCCCAGGATTCCCTCTGCTTCCAGGCAGGCGGTAAAGATGTCATTTATTATTTGGATGTCCATGCTGGCAGCCGTGGTGTTTCTCGTTGGCTTGCCGGTAGTTGGATCTATATAGGCGTTCTCCGGTGAGTAGGAGGGGGAAGTGACCAATTCGCCTTTTTCATTCTCCTTCAGAAAGTCCAAAATAAACCGGGCAGCACCGGCAATCACCGGGTAAGCCGTTTCTTTTAAATAGTCTCGATCCTGGGTAAATTCATAGTGCCTCCATAAGGAAAGGGACATCCAGGCACCTGCAAGGGGGTTAGAATAACCATTAGTGACCTGAGATTCCTTGGTTGACCCGGAAGGTGTGGTTCGTCCAAACGGATTGCTTACATGATGGGCCATCCAGCCGGAGGAGCCAATAAAATTTTTTGCGGTAGTGCTTCCGTTTTCCGCTAATTTTACCATAAAATTAGACAGGGGAACAAAGGCCTCGGATAAATTGGTCAGGTCGGCAGGCCAGTAATTCATCTGTAAATTGATGTTCAGGTGAAAATCCGATTCCCAGGGGGGCCACATTTCCTTGTTCCAGATGCCTTGTAAGTTGGCAGGAAGAACCGCCCTGTTGATAGAACTTCCCATCAGGAGGTACCTTCCGTACTGAAAAAACAGTTCCGTGATTTGGTTGTCATTCGTCCCTTCCCGCACCTGTTCCAGCCGCTTATCGGTTGGAAGGCTGTCCCGATGCGGGCTGCCTAAGGAAAGCGTAACCCGGTTAAACATGTCACGGTGCTCAGATACATGCATTTCCCGGGCTGTCTCGTACCGTGTTGCTTTTGCTTCTTCCAGTAGCTGTAACGCAGTCGCTTTGGCGTTTATGTTTCTGTCAAAATTCAGCTTTGCTACATTATAATCCGTTGCTGCACTTAGGATCAGGGTAAAGCCGGTGCTGTTTTCGATGCTAAGGGTTTTTTCATTTCCGCGTATCGTTCCATTATCCAAAACGGCTGTGATTTGGGAAGAAAACTTCATGTGATGGCCGGGTGTTCCGGAACCGCCCACGTTATCATCGTACCCATTGGGATCATCAAATACCTGTCCGTCTACGAAAAGAATTTCTTCTTCTCCGATGTGTTGGACAATGTCTTTCTCCCGTTCAAAACGAATCGTGCTGCTTACCGGCGCTCTATCCAGGCTCTCAAAGCGGTAAAAAATGACATTGTATTCATTGGAGGAAAAAGCCTCTCGGCGGTACCTTTTCCCTGCGATGGAATAAGTAGCCGTGACCAGGCCCGTCTCCATATTCAGTGATCGGCGGTAATTCTCCGGGGAACGTTGATGGTCAAAAGAAATAAACAATTCACCCAGAGGCTCATAGGAACGTATGGAGGTAGGGGAGACGGCCAGGTATTCCATGGCGTAGTCCAGGGCCTCTTGATAGTTTCCTTCCAGATTTAACCGCTGAAATTCAGCGTAATGCTGGCGCACATCTTCAGGGTAGGGGTCCTCTGGCATACCGGCCCAAAGGCTTTCCTCATTAAGTTGAATTTGCTCATGTTGCACCCCTCCATATACCATGGCTCCTAATCTCCCGTTGCCAATGGGAAGGGCTTCCAGCCATGCGTCGGCAGGGGAAGTATACCAAAGTTCCATCCTTGGTGAGGGATTTACTTCATTACCTGCTATTTGGCAGGTACTGGCAAGGGGAGTGAGGCTGATGAATAGCAGCAGGAGAAGCTGTCGCATGTTGAGTTGGTGTTGATGATGTCGCATAATACCAAAATATTCTGAATTGTTGGAGGAAATCACTAAACTGAAACCTTGGAAAAGAATTCGTTTGACGCATCCTGCGGATGGAAATTGAATTAATTAACACTGACCGGAGACTGACAATTTGACACGAAAATAAAATTGGAACAAGACTTGAACAAGGCAAGAATACAATAAAGACTTTGTTTACATAAAAATAAAAAATACCATGCAGGAAAAAGGTACCATTTCGATCCATACCGAAAATATTTTCCCCATTATCAAGAAGTTTCTCTATTCGGATAATGAAATTTTTCTAAGGGAATTAGTGTCCAATGCGGTGGATGCCACCCAGAAAATCAAAAGGATGGCCGCTTTAGGGGATTACAAAGGAGAACTGGGTGATCTGACCATCGATGTCAGCTTTGACAAGGAGAAAAAGACCATTACCGTATCGGATAAGGGTTTGGGCATGACTGCTGAGGAAATCAAAAAATACATCAACCAGATTGCCTTCTCCGGCGCATCCGAATTTGTGGAGAAGTTCAAAGATGCTAAGGATGCCAATGAGATCATTGGTAAGTTCGGTCTGGGTTTTTATTCGGCCTTTATGGTGGCCGATACAGTAGAAATCCATTCCCTGTCCCGTGAGGAAGGGGCGGAGCCGGCCAAATGGGTCTGTGATGGCAGCACCGAATTTGAAATCAGCCCCGGCGACAAAACCGACCGGGGAACGGATGTGATCCTACATATCAACAGCGAGTCCGAGGAATTTCTGGACAAGTGGAAGCTGCAGGAAATCCTGGACAAATACGCCAAGTTCCTTCCCGTGCCTATCCGCTTTGAAACCAAAACCGAAAGTGTAGAAGACGGGGTAGATGATAAAGGAGAGAAAAAGTGGAAATCGGTAGAGGTGGATAATATCATCAATACCACCAACCCAATCTGGACACAGGCACCAAGCGAGTTGACGGATGAGGATTACTTGAAATTTTACAAGGAATTGTATCCGATGAGCGAGGATCCGCTTTTCTGGATTCACCTGAATGTGGACTACCCCTTTAACCTGACTGGCGTTTTGTATTTCCCCAAGGTTAAGAACGACTTTGACCTGCAGCGAAATAAAATCAAACTGTTTAGCCGGCAGGTATTTATCACCGATGAGGTAAAAGATATCGTGCCGGAATTCCTGATGCTATTGCACGGGGTAATCGATTCTCCGGACATTCCGTTGAACGTTTCCCGTAGTTTCCTGCAGTCGGACAGCAACGTCAAGAAAATCAACAGTTACATCACCAAAAAGGTAGCCGATAAGCTGGGCGAATTATTCAAAAAAGACCGGAAAGTGTACGAAGAAAAGTGGAAGGACATTGGCCTTTTTGTGAAGTACGGAATGATCTCGGAGGACAAATTTTACGAAAAAGGGAAGGACTTTGCCCTACTCACCAATACAAACGGGGAGCATTTTACCCTGGATGAATACCAGGAAAAGGTCAAACCCTATCAAACCGGGAAGGACGAGAAGTTGGTGTACCTGTATGCCACGGATGCCGACAAACAAGATACCTTTATCCAATCGGCCAATAAAAAAGATTACGATGTGCTCTTGATGGATTCTCCCATAGACAGTCATTTTATCCAAAACCTGGAAGGTAAGTTGGAAAATGCCAGCCTGAAGCGGGTGGATGCCGATGTAGTGGACAAGCTGATTGATAAAGAAGGCGGATATGAAAACCTGCTGACTGAAGAGCAGTCCAAAAAGGTCAAGGAAATATTTGAAAAAGCCATTGGAAGCCAGACCTATAATGTGGAGGTAGAGGGTTCCAGCCCCGAAGAATTGCCGGTGACGGTCACCATGGATGAGTTTATGAGACGTATGAAGGACATGGCGAAAAACGGGGGAGGAATGGGATTTTATGGTGCCATGCCGGATAATTACAAGGTAGGCGTGAACGGAAACCACCCGGTGATCGATCGGATTTTGAAATCTGAAGATGCCGCCGAGCAGGAACGCCTCGCCAAACAGTCCTTTGATTTGGCCTTGCTTTCGCAGGGCCTATTGACAGGCAAGGAGCTTACCGCCTTTGTGAAAAGAAGTGTGGAGTTGATTTGAAAGTAAAAAATATATTAATTATCAGGGAAAGTGAGTCTAGGAACTTGCTTTCCCTTTTTTGTTCTCAGGGCTACTATTAGTCGCTGGTACTATCGTTCGGGTTTCCAGGAAGGCTATCCAATCCCCTTGCCGCCAGGATGAAATCAAAAAAAAAGCGATTGGCCGGAACAGAAAACCTGTGTATATTTACCAGTAGCCGCTTTTCATCAAAATGAGCGGCCCATCGCATCCACCATTTCTGAACGTAACCGATGAAACGAATCGTACTGTTTGCCTGCCTTGCCGCTTTATTATTGATGGAAGCCGATGCCTGGGCGCAATCCGATACAAAGACGCTGAAGGTGATGGCCTGGAACATTTTGCACGGTGGCAACGACCTTCCCAATGGCCCGGACCGGGTGATAGCCATTATTCGGGAAATTGACCCGGACCTGATACTCATGGTGGAAACCTACGGCTCCGGACCCCATATCGCGGAGACTTTAGGGTATCATTTTCATCTGATAGCGCCAAAGGGTACCGATCCGGACGACGAAAGCATCAACCTTTCCATCTATTCCAAACACCCCTTTGGGGAGCGAATGGATACCGGGTATCCGTTTTACCTGGGCGGACGCGAAGTCCTGATCGATGAGCAAAAAATCAATGTTTTTTCGAACTGGTTTTACTATTTGCCCTGGGAGGATGCACCGGAGCAGATGGGAAAATCGGTCGAAGAACTGCTGGCCTGGGAAGCCGCCGGCAAACGTACCGAAATGATTCAAAATGTGCTGCCCTACCTCGAAAAATACGCAGCTGCCACCGACTCGATTCCCATGATTTTGGGCGGTGACATGAATTCCCCCTCCCACCTTGACTGGAACGAGGAAACCCAGGCGCGCCATAATGGACTGGTCGTACCCTGGTATGCGACAAAGGTATTGGCCGATATGGGCTTTAGGGATTCGTTTCGGGAAGTGCATCCCAATCCCATCTGGCATCCCGGCATTACCTGGGATGTAAAGGGAAAAATGGACTCCCACCGCATCGATTACATTTTTTATAAAGGGGATTTAAAACCGTTGGCTTCTGCCTCCTACATGGCCTATTTTGGTGAAACCCTTCGGATTAACGAAAAGGAAATACCCTACCCTTCGGACCATGGGTTTGTCGTAATCACCTTTTCTCTGAAATAATCTTTTTTAAAACGTGTGAAATCAAACTATAACCACCTGAGTCAATGTAAAAAATACGTACCTTTTTACTTCCATTGGAGATTGTCAATCATCAGGGTTTATCCCATACTGGAAGGATTTAATTCCATAAGACCCCGTCTTTTTTCATAAATCATCCGATAAACTGCTCATTTTTACCGAAAGTAATTATCTTTAATCAATACAACCATTTTTGCACGACGCATGCTTTCAAAAAAAACCAAATACGCTTTTCACGCTCTGACTTATCTGGGAAAAAACAAAGATCAGGGGGCCATTTTAATTCAGGAGATTTCAGAATTTCATAATATATCCCATAAATTTTTAGAAAATATCCTGCTGGAACTCAAAAAAGCCGGTTTTTTGGGAAGTAAAAAGGGAAAAGGTGGGGGATATTACCTTATCAAAGAGCCCAAGGAAATCCCCCTTTCCCGCATCATCCGCTTGCTGGATGGTCCGATTGCCTTGTTACCCTGTGTGAGTCTCAATTACTACGAACCCTGCGAGGAATGTGAGAATCAGGAGCAATGTGGCCTGAATAAGGTGATGATAGAGGTGCGGGATGAAACACTCAAAATATTGGAAATGAAGACGTTGCAGGATATTTTATCTAACGAGTAAATTTTTTTCCATTTACTCTATATAATTTGTAGGTTTTATGTACTTTTGTATTTGCAGCCCTGTGTAAGAAGCAGATAGCACGACCGGAGGGGCAACCCTTAGATTAAAACCGAAACACCATGATTGAAGCGAACGAAATGAAGGAACTGACCCGGCGAGTAGAAAAATTGCCTGTTGCAGAGGGTTTAACTTTATTGACTGATCTCTTTCCCGGAGAAGTGGTTTTTTCCACCTCGCTAGGCCAGGAAGATCAGGTGATTACCGAAGTCATTGCTAAACACCAGTTGCCAGTCAAAGTTTTCACGCTGGACACAGGCAGGCTTTTCTACGAAACCTATGATTTGCTGGCTAAAACCATCGTTAAGTACGGGTTGGACATTCAGCCTTATTACCCGGAGACGGAGGCTGTCCAGGACCTGGTTAGCAAGAATGGCATCAATGGTTTTTACCAGTCCGTAGCGAACAGGAAGGCATGTTGTTTCGTACGCAAGGTAGAGCCCCTTAAGCGTGCCCTGAAAGGGAACCGTGTTTGGGTTACCGGTCTTCGGGCCGACCAAAGTGCTAACCGGAAGAGGATGCCCTTATTGGAATGGGATGAAGGGAATCAAATCCTGAAATACAACCCCTTGCTGCACTGGACCATGGATCAAATGCTGGATTATATCAATGAGCATAAGATCCCTTATAATCCCTTACATGACAAGGGCTTCGTCAGCATTGGATGTGCTCCCTGTACCCGGGCCATTTCTCCGGGAGAGGATCCACGAGCCGGACGTTGGTGGTGGGAGGCTTCTCATAAGGAATGCGGACTCCACGAGCCGGGTCAGTTGACCAACAAATCCTAATCAACTTTAAAAGGTTAAAAAACCGAAAAATCAGTACCATGCAAAGTTTCAGAACCGAAATAGAAAATCCAGTTGTAGAAAAAGATATCGTCGAATTAGCAGATAAAATCAACCTTTTTCGCAACGGAAAAATAGACGAAGAAAAATTCAGAAGCCTACGATTAGCCCGGGGAGTGTACGGGCAACGGCAGGAAGGCGTGCAAATGATCCGGATCAAACTTCCATTTGGCCGGGTGACATCTTCACAGCTCAACCGAATCTGTGATGTCTCCGAGAAATATTCGACCGGCCGGCTTCACATTACCACGCGGCAGGACATTCAAATTCACTATGTCAGTCTGGACAGGACACCTGAACTTTGGTCCGAACTGGAAAAGGATGATGTCACCATACGCGAAGCTTGCGGTAATACCGTTCGGAACGTGACAGCTTCAGAAACAGCGGGGATTGATCCTGCGGAGCCATTTGACGTAACGCCCTATGCAGATGCTACCTTCCGGTACATGTTGCGTAATCCCATCTCTCAGGAAATGGGAAGGAAATTTAAGATTAGCTTTTCGTCCAGTGAGGAAGATACCGCACTCTCGTACCTGCACGACCTTGGTTTCATCGCCAAAGTGAGAAAAGGGGAAAATGGCGTGGAAGAACGGGGATTTAAAGTGCTTCTGGGTGGTGGATTGGGCTCTCAGCCCCGGCACGGAGATGCGGTGCATGCGTTTTTGCCTACCGATCAGTTGATTCCGTTTATCGAGGGAGTGGTTCGGGTTTTTGACCGACATGGTGAAAGAGCCAAGCGAATGAAAGCCCGAATGAAATTTCTCATCAATAAATTGGGGGTTGAGGAGTTTCTGGCATTGGTAGCGGAAGAACAAACTGCCTTACAGCATCAATCCTATCCCATTGATGTGAGCGAATTTGAGGCATCCAAATCCCTGCCGGACCCGGCTTTGCCCGAGTTTACTGTTCCTGCGGATGAAAATTACAAACGATGGAAGCTAACGAATGTGTTGCCTCAAAAGCAGCCGGGTTATTTTGCGGTAGGAGTAAAAATCCACTTAGGAGATTTTTATACCAAAGAGGCCCGTCAGTTGGCAAAGCTCGTTAAGGACTTTGCCAATGACGAACTGCGGTTCACCCTGCGACAGAATTTTCTGATCCGGGACGTGAAAGAGGAATTGCTACCGTTTTTTTACCAGGAGCTAAAAAAACTGGGGCTTTCTGACTATGGTTATAATTCCATCGGAGACATTACGGCTTGCCCCGGTACGGATACCTGTAATCTGGGCATTGCCAGTAGTACCGGTGCTGCGGATGTAATGGGGAAAGTAATTCTGGACGAGTACCCGGAGTTTTTGCTGGACAAACACCTGACGATTAAGATTTCCGGTTGCATGAATGCATGTGGGCAGCACAATATGGCTTCGATCGGATTTCAGGGCATGTCCATGAAAGCCGGTAAGTCTGTATTGCCTGCCTTGCAGGTACTGCTGGGCGGTGCCACTTTTGGTGACGGGAAAGGCCGTTTCTCAGACAAGGTGATCAAAATTCCGAGTAAAAGAGGTCCTCAGGCCTTGCGAATTCTTCTGGACGATTACAAATCCCAGGGGGAAAAAGCAGAGAATTACGCTTCCTATTACGAGCGAAAAGGACAAATGTATTTCTACGAATTACTCAAGCCCCTTGCGGGAACAGACAACATTACCGAGTCGGATTTCATCGATTGGGGCAATGAGGAACCGTATGTCAAAGCCATTGGTGTGGGTGAATGTGCCGGTGTGGTAATTGACTTGGTTTCCACCTTATTGCTGGAAGCCCGGGAAAAGCTGGCCGACTCAGAGGATAGTTTGAAAGCCGAAAAATGGGCTGATGGCATTTACCAGTCCTACACGAGCATGGTAAATGCTGCCAAAGCCATTTTGACAGCGGAGGGCGTAAATACCAATAGTTACGCCAGCATTGTTTCCGAATTTGAAAATCAGTTTATTGCCAGTGGAAAAATTGACCTGGATAAACCCTTTGCAGAGCTGGTGTATCAAATCAAGCAAAATCCGCCTACCGAAGCGTTTGCTGCTGCATACTATCGAACTGCGGAAAGGGTATTTGAGGCGATTAGCGAATTCAGATCAAAAGAAGTACATGCATGAGGAGTGAAGTGAGACCAAGAGTGACGTTGGTAGGTGCCGGGCCGGGGGATCCGGAATTGATTACCCTGAAAGGTGTCCTGGCACTTAACAAAGCCGATGTGGTGCTGTTTGATGCATTGATTGACCGTTCGTTGTTAAATCATGCTCCGGACAAGGCACTGAAGGTATTTGTAGGGAAGAGGCATGGCAGTCTCAAAAACCCACAGGAGGATACCAACCGGCTCTGTGTGCGTTATGCTCAGGAATACGGTCACGTGGTCCGTCTGAAAGGGGGCGATCCGTTCGTATTTGGTAGAGGAGCTGAGGAATTGGATTACATCCATCAATTCGGGATCACCACGGATGTGGTTCCTGGCATTTCGTCCACGGTAGCCGTCCCTGCTGCTGCGGGAATTCCGGTTACCAAACGAGGAGTTTCTGAGAGTTATTGGGTGATCACGGGCACTACCAGTAGTGGAGCACTTTCCAACGATTTGAAACTAGCCAGTCGTTCCAAGGCTACAGTGGTACTGTTGATGGGAACCAAAAAACTGTCAGAAATAGTAGGAATATACGAGGCTCAGGGCTTGGTAGACAAACCCATTGCCATTATTGAACGGGGAACTACCCGTGAGGAAAAAGTAGTAGCCGGTACCATGATGGATATTCTAGACAAGGCCAGCAAGCAAAAGGTGGGTGCCCCAGCGATCATTATCATCGGTGAAGTGGTCCGGGAAAGTCCCCAATTAAAAGCGGTTTACGAGGAGGTACTTTGTGAGCATAAACTGATTTCTTTACACAATGAATGAATTGTATCCTGTTTTTTTGAAAGTTCACCAATTGGAAACACTCTTGGTAGGTGCGGGGTTTGTAGGGCTGGAAAAGCTCACCTTTTTGCTTAAGTCCAGTCCCCATGCCACCGTCACGGTGGTATCCGTGGAGATTTCGGACGAAATCCGTGAAATCGCCCGAGACAATCCCCGGATTCGGTTGATACAGGATGCCTACCATTCCCGCTACCTGGAGCAAAAACATATGGTGATCGCTGCGACCAATTTTCCCGAGGTCAATAAAACGATCTACAAGGATGCCAAAGAAAGGTATTTACTGGTCAATGTGGCTGATACGCCGGAATATTGTGACTTTTACCTGGGTGGAATAGTGACGAAGGGTAATGTAAAAATCGCCATCAGCACCAATGGCAAAAGCCCTACTACTGCCAAGAGGCTGCGGCAGATGTTAGAGGAAATCATCCCGGAAGACATCAACGAAATGGTAGAAAACATCAATAAGTATAGAGATACCTTAAAAGGAGATTTTGAATACAAAGTAGAGGCCTTGAATAAACTAACAGAAGGGCTTATAAAAAAGGACTAATTCATTGAAACAAAAAAAGGGGCGTTCAGCCCCTTTTTTTACGTTCATTTTTTAAGTTTTCAATGTAGGTCTTAATTACTCTCAATTTTTCGTTTTCATTCAAGCCCGGATAGGGCTGAAAAAACGCATCTATACTCCATTGCATTTTTTTAATTGTTTATTTTACACGTTAATATACGCTTTATTTGGTTATTTAGATTCAATACCGACGCTTTTTTTTCTTATCTTGTAAAATAAGGGGCTAAAAGAGTGTCAAAATGGTGATGGGAAATGAAATTCATGAAGTCAGCGATACCTGGATGGAAGAATCGTTTGTGCTTCAGCGTAAAGCTGGATTGAGGAACAGGGCCGCTCCGCTTCAGGACAGAATTGACCGATTGGAGGCCTTAAAGGACTGGATCAAGTCTAACCAAAAATGGATAAAGGAGGCCCTATATCAGGATCTTAAAAAATCCGGGACAGAGGCAGCCATTACGGAGATATACGTGGTCTTGTCTGAAATACAGCATGCCCTCCGTAATTTACCCAAATGGGCAAAACCGGAAAAAGTAAAAACTCCCTTCTCCCTGCTGGGAAGTAAGTCTTATGTGCAGGTCGAACCTAAGGGAACTGCACTTATTCTTTCCCCCTGGAACTACCCCTTCAATTTATCCGTAGGTCCTATGGTTTCAGCAATCGCTGCAGGTTGCACGGTCATGCTCAAGCCCTCTGAAATGGCTCCACACACCGCCGCTTTGCTTGAAAAGATGGTCGCAGCGTTGTACGGAAGGGAACAAGTGACGGTGCTTAACGGTGGGGTATACCTGGCGCAAAAATTGTTGCAAAAGCCTTTCGACCATGTATTTTTTACGGGCAGTCCGAAGGTAGGGAAAAAGGTGATGGAAGCAGCCGCTCAGCATCTGAGTAGTGTTACCCTGGAGTTGGGAGGAAAATCCCCCGTGATCGTAGACAAAGGGGTAGACCTGGAAAAGGCAGCGGAGCGGATCGTTTGGGGGAAGCTTATTAATTGCGGGCAAACCTGCCTGGCGCCGGATTACCTGCTCGTTCACGAGACAGATAAAGAAGACTTGATTTCCTTGCTGAAGCAAAAAATAAATGAGCTCTACAACCCCAGAGACAAAGGGATTATTGCCAATCCGGATTACGGTAGGTTAATCAATATCGGTCACCTGAATCGGCTTCAGTCGCTTTTGACTGAGGCCTTGGTTGGCGGCGCCACGATTATCGTAGGTGGGACGGTAAATGAAGAAGAACGGTATATGGAACCTACCCTCCTTGAGGGGGTAACTACCGGAATGAAGCTGATGGAAGAGGAGATTTTTGGTCCGATTTTGCCTCTTTTTACCTATAGAAACATCGACGAGGCGATTGCCATGGTCAGTGCCCAGCCAAAGCCGCTGGCCCTGTATCTATTTTCCGAGGAACCTCATTTAACCGATCATGTTTCCACCCACACGAGTTCGGGTACCGTGGTCGTCAATGATTGCGCGGTCCAATTTGGTCATCCCGGACTTCCTTTTGGTGGAGTGGGACAAAGTGGCGTGGGAAAGGCCCATGGTAAGTATGGTTTCCTTGCTTTTTCCAATGAAAAGGCCGTTTTGAAGCAGAGATCCGGCCGGACGGCACTTCGTGTGTTGTACCCTCCCTATGGCTTAAAGGAAAAGAAAATCACCCAGTTTCTAATGCGCTGGCTGTAACGGAATGGCTTAAAATAAACAAATAGCAGGGGTGTGTAGCGAATCTCATAAAAAGGTTGCAACGCAGATTAGTACAGATAGATGGACCGTACCGGGGATTACAAATCCCCTTTATCTGAACCACGGAATTACAAATTCCGCGAAGCTCCGCTGTCCGACATTTGCAATGTCGAACTCCAGATAAACAGGATTTGCAATCCTGTTTTCGTGATCAAATTTGGGTCTATCGCGGATTTCTTAGATAAACATTGATAAATGGACGGCTACCGGGGATTACAAATTCCGCGACGAGGGTTAAGCCACGACACTGGGTGAAGAATGCCACTTCACCCTTATATCGACGTTGTCATAAACAAAAAATAGCTGCCAAAAAGCCATTTGCACTGGCTCAACCAGTGTGTTTTTGAGAACGAATATCGTTCCGTCTTTTCGGTAGGACCCGGTATCACAAATGCCGTTTGTTTAGTGTACCAGCGGATCGCAGAGAGGTAGATGCAATCGACAATCAGTCTGAGATTTTTCAGACTTTCACCGAACGCCGGCATCGTTGGGATGGCTCCTTAAATGTTCTTATGTTCCTTATATGGTTTCAAACTTTTCAACCAAAAATAAGCTTATAAACCCTTAAAGCTCCTCCAGCCTTTCCAAATAACTTTCCGCCTGTTCCAGGATTTCATCCTTTTGCTTCATTTTCGAGAGGGTGTTGTACACGAAGCCGATGCGGGGGTTATTTTGCAGTTTTTCCCGATTTCGCTCGTAGAAAGCCCAATACAAACTGTTGAAAGGACAAGACTTATCTCCCGTTTTTTTGGTTTTGGAATAATGGCAGGAACCACAATAGTTGCTCATTTTGTCGATATAATTGGCAGAGGAGACATAGGGCTTGGTGCCCACGATGCCCCCATCCGCAAACTGACTCATGCCCCGGGTATTGGTGATTTCCACCCATTCAATGGCATCTATATAGATGCCCAGGTACCACTGATCCACTTCATCCGGATCAATTCCGGCCAGCAGCGCGAAATTGCCGGTGACCATCAGCCGCTGTATGTGGTGGGCATAGGCATGCTCCAGGGATTGGCCGATGGCATGTTTCAGGCAATTCATTTTGGTGTTTCCATCCCAGAAAAAGGAGGGCAAGGGTCTCTTATGACCAAAGAAATTCATCTGGGCATAATCCGGCATCTTTGCCCAATAAATTCCCCGCATAAACTCCCGCCAACCCAGAATTTGCCGGATAAAGCCTTCCACCTGAGCCATGCCATATTTCTCCGGGTTTTTCTGCAGGCAGCTTTCCGCTTTCTGAATCACTTCCAGGGGCTGGAGCATCTTGCTGTTCAATGCAAAACTGAGCCGACTATGAAAAAGAAAAGGCTCCCCGCTATGCATGGCATCCTGATAGGTGCCGAAATAAGGCAATAGTTCCTCCAGGAAGAATTCCAACACGGTAACCGATTCCTCACGGGAGCAGGGCCAGGGAAAATTTTTAGGGTCCACGGTTCCGAGGGTTTCTATTTCCGCTTTTTCAATGGTTTTGAGAAGCTCGTTGAGATCCCGGCCAAAAGCCGGCAGGGGGGGGACCGGCACCTCTCCCCGGTAGTTATTTCGGTTCTCCTGGTCGTAATTCCATTTCCCTCCCAACGGCTTTTGGCCTTGCATCAAGATGTCGAACGTTTCACGCATGGATCGGTAAAACGATTCCATCAGGTAGCTTTTCTTGCCTGAAAAAAAAGTTTTAACCGACTCCCTGTCGCTCAAAAAATGTTCGGTATCAAAACTTTTGGTTTTGATGTTTAGCTGTTTACAGATCTTTTGAAGCTGTATGTCAAGCCGGTACTCATCGGGTAATTGGTATTCAAACCGCTTAAACTTTTCGCTTTTGACTACATGCAGGATGTTTTCTTCCAGATGTTGCCGGTTTTCTTTATGGTCGATAGGCAGGTAAATGACTTGATGTCCCTGCTTTTCCAACCAATCAGCAAAGTTTCGCATGGATTGAAAAAATGCCAATACCTTTTGTACATGGTGCTTTACATAATCCGTTTCCTGTCTTATCTCCATCATCAGGTAAACCACCGACTCCTCCTTTTTTCCAAACCAGGAGTGTCGTTGGTTTAGCTGATCCCCCAATATAAGCCGTGCTGTTTTTTCCATTTATGCTTTATTTCTTTTCTAAATAAAGCCGCTTTTTACCTCCTTTGTTTACATTTTTTTTCAAATAAAAGTAGCTGTAAGCCGGATCCCTTCATGAACTGATTCTGTGATCGGAATCCAGCAGCTCAATGTACTCTCCAAAATAATAGTTGAACGTGATGATCAAATGGTTTAAATCACCAGATTGCATTTCCCTTTGGATTTTCAGGGTGTCCATGCCCAACGCTTCGCTTAAAGTCTCAGCGTATTCCAGCAGGTCCTCCCCTATAATGCGCGCATCTTTCTGGTCCAGGTGGATCTGCATAATCGCTTTTGTTTTGGACGCCATCATTTCTATGATATGTTAAAAGTTAAATTGTTATTGTTACCTCATTTTTCGGATACCAGGTATCCGACCCACTTGCCGGCCGACATTTCCTTCCAGTATTTCCATTTTAAACTTGGATTTCTGTTTTACATAAAATCTTTTTTGTAATTTATTTTTTGAAATATTATTTTATGTAATTAGAATACTTTTAAATGAAATACTACAAACATGATTTATTTCTATAAATAATAGAATAAAATTTGAATTCGCAAATTCTCTGAAAAATTATTCAACGATGGCTTTTTGAGCAAAAAACCATTTTTTCTTTGGACGGATGAAAAATGGATTTACTAGTTGGAAATTTGAAATAACTACCAAAAAATTAAATAAAAAAAGTGGGTAATTTTTTTACCCACTTTTTTTAAAATTCGATTACGGTCTGGTTTCTAATTAAGTCTTCGAACGTTTCTCGCTTTCGAATGAGGTAATCGGCACCGTCTAAAACCAATACTTCAGGAGGCCTGTATCGGGAATTGTAATTGGAAGCCATGCTATATCCGTAAGCGCCGGCATTCTTTATGGCTAATACATCTCCTTCTTTTACTTCTTTGAGTTTACGGTCTGCTGCGATGGTGTCCGTTTCACAAATATACCCTACGATGGTATACACTCTCTCCGGACCATCCATTTTGGAAATATTGACCACCCCGTGATAGGCATCGTACATCATCGGACGAAGCAAATGATTAAGCCCGGAATCCACTCCTACGAAAGTAGTCGCCGGTGTAGGCTTCACCACATTGGCTTTTACCAGCAGGTAGCCGCTTTCGCTAACCAGATATTTGCCCGGCTCAAACCAGATTTCCAGTTCTGTTCCATATTCCTTACAAAAATCACGAAATGCAGCGGAGACCTTCTTCCCTACTTCCTGAATATCGGTGGTGATGTCTCCTTCCTTGTACCCTACTTTAAATCCGCCCCCAAAATCCAAAAAGGCAAGCCCATCAAATTCCCTGGCAGCATCAAACAGGATTTCAGCACCTTTGAGAAAGACTTCCGCATCCAATATATCCGAACCAGTATGCACGTGCAAGCCCACCACGTTCAACTCATACGCTTGCACAATCTTGAGCACATGCTTTAACTGCAAGATCGAAATACCAAACTTGCTATCGATATGTCCTACCGAGATCTTGGAATTGCCTCCGGCCAGAATATGGGGATTTAGCCGGATGCATAAGGGCACCTGATGACCGTATTCAGTACCAAAATGTTCCAACATGGGTATGTTGTCAATATTTACCATGACACCCAATTCCACCGCCTGCTTGATTTCCTCAAAATCAACACCGTTTGGTGTATACATGATCTCTTCGGGTGAAAATCCGGCATGAAGACAAAGCTGAATTTCCTCAACGGAAACTGCATCCACACCCGTGCCGGCTTTCCGCATCAGCTGAAGAATAGAAATATTGGAGAGTGCCTTGGTCGCGTACTTGATTTTCATCTTCACCCCGGAAAATGCCTGCTTGAGTGATTCCACCTGGTTCAGAATCTTATTTCCGTCATACACATAAACCGGGGTGCCGTATTTTTTGGCGATATCCAACAAGGGAATTTCCTGAATGCAATAGCGTTGGTTGTTGATTTCCATTGGTTCTGATTTAGCTGGCAAAGATAGATAAAGCAACTTAAACTTAAAATCAATTTTGGGTGACAGTTTTAGCAGAGAATTTTGAGGAGAACAGACATGTTATTTAACCGATAACAGCAATTAGGTGGTGCGCTGTTAAAAATAGTTAAGGAAATGATTTCCTGGTGGATATCGTTTAAATTTGTATCATGTCAAAAACCAGTATTAAAATCATTGTCTTTTTGATGACCCTGGCCAGCCTGGGATTAATTGGGTTTCAGTTTTACTGGGTCGGCAATGTATTAAAGATCAACGAAGAGCGTTTCGAGCAAAACGTCTTTCAGGCACTGGCTTCGACCTCCGAAAGATTGGAGAAAGGTGAGGCCAGCGATATATTACTCAGCTCCCTGGCCAGAGACACCTTGTTTCAAAAAGCCTTACTAGAGCCGATCGAGCCCATTCAAGTACAGGTCCGGCACCGTCAGGTAGCCGTAAATCGTCCATCCATGGTGGATTCCCTATTCGACCAAGACCTGCCTCAGATTTCTTCTACTTTTCGTAAACTGATCGCCTCCAAGGAGGGGGAACCTAAAAGTTTCAGTCAAATAGAGAAATATTTTTACATGTCACCCTCCGTGGCTTCCACACTTTTCACTCCGGATGAACTGGCCATTCTGCTTCAGGAAAAGGAAAAGTACCTGGAGTTTTTAAGTAACAATGACAATTATATCAGTAAAAGGCAGTATGCCAGCAACCGGCAGGAATTCATCATTGAGGAATTCAATGTATCCCAGAACGTGGCCGAAACCATTGTGCAGGCCAACATGAAAATTGAGTTGGTAGAGGTAGTCATCCACCAATTATTGTCGCAGGGAAATCAGCATATCCTAGGCCGGTTAGATACAGCAATGGTCCGATCGGAGGTCAGGGACCAACTGATTAACCGAAACATCGACCAGCCTTTTGAACTGGGCATTATTGACGGGAATAATCGAATCGTAGGGATAGGAGAGGTAGCTGATCTGGATTTTTTAAAGTCTCAGGGAATTCGGGCGGAGCTTTTCCCAAGTGATCTGTTGGGACTCGAAAATTTTCTGGTCATCTACTTCCCTACCAAGGAAAACTACCTGTTGCAGCAGGTTTTTTTGCCGCTATCCAGTTCCCTGCTGTTTATGGTGATTATTATTAGTTGTTTTGTTTATGCCATCAAGGTAATCATCAGGCAGAAGAAAATTTCTGAAATCAAGAATGATTTCATTAATAACATGACCCATGAGTTCAAAACCCCCATCTCCACGGTAAGTTTGGCGATAGAGGCCCTTCAGGACCCAGATCTACTGAATCAGGAATCGATTCGGTCCCGGTATCTGGGAATCATCAAAGACGAAAATAGCCGTTTAGGGCAACAGGTAGAGCAGGTGCTACAGGCCGCAGCCCTTGATAAAAAGGATTTTAAACTGGAAATGAAATCCATTAACCTGGTAGATGCGGTAGAGGAAGCTAAAAAGCATTTTGAACTGCTGGTGGGAAAAAGAGGTGGGTCGATTACCACCAATTATCAGGTGCAAAGCGGCTTCTTAGAGGCGGATGCCTTCCATATGAATAATATTCTCAATAACTTACTGGACAATGCAAACAAGTATTCCGATCATGCGCCTTCGATACACGTATCTGTGATAGAAAAACAGGAGGGGTATTCATTGGCAATTCGGGATGCGGGAATAGGCATGAGCAAAGAAGCACAGAAACGAATATTTGATAAGTTTTATCGGGTCCCAACCGGGAATATTCATGATGTGAAGGGCTTTGGTCTGGGACTGTCTTATGTAAAAACGATGGTGGAAGCCCACAAAGGCAGTATTCAGGTGGAAAGTGAGCCGGGGCAGGGAAGCATTTTTACGATCAACTTACCCAAAAAACAATGAGCAAAACGAAGATTTTACTGGTGGAAGATGATCCCAATCTGGGAGAAATTTTGAAGGAATATTTGGGTGTTAAGGGCTTTGAAGTAACCCTTTGCCGGGACGGCGAGGAGGGGTGGAATAAGTACAAGAAGGATTATTTTCAGGTGTGCATCCTGGATGTGATGATGCCCAAAAAGGATGGATTTACCCTTGGAAAAGAAATTCGAAAAGTAGAGGAGAACGTTCCTATCATTTACCTTACTGCCAAAAACCTCAAAGAAGATGTGATCCAGGGCTTTCGCATAGGTGCGGATGATTACATCACCAAGCCCTTTAGTATGGAGGAATTGTTGATGAGGATTTCGGCCATTTTGCGAAGAACCCATAATCAGAGTGAAAAAGCGGCTTTGAAAACCTATACCTTTGGAGCATTTGTCTTGCATTACGACAAGCAACAACTGGAAGGGCCCGAAGGAGTTCACAAACTGACCTCCAAAGAAAATGAACTCCTACGCCTCTTAGCCGCTTCCATAAATGAAACCGTGAGTCGCTCCTTTGCGCTCAAACAGATTTGGGGAGATGACAGCTATTTTAATGCCCGGAGCATGGATGTCTACCTAAGTAAAATCCGTAAATTGCTGAAAGCAGATAGGGGAGTACAGATCATTACCTTGCATGGAGAGGGATTTAAGTTGGTGTCCAACTGATATCTTTGCTCTCGAAATTGATTTATTCCCTGATTAAAGTTTAATTTGTGCTTCATTAAATCCAGTAAGCACATGGCTAAAGAAATCATCCATTCCTCAGAAGCTCCAGCTCCTATCGGCCCTTACAGTCAGGCAGTAAAAATCAATGGGATGCTCTTCGTCTCCGGGCAGATTGCATTGGACGCAGAAAGTGGAGAACTCATTAATGAAAACATCACAGAAGAGACTCATGCTGTGATGAGAAACCTGGAAGCCATCTTGCGGGAGGCGGGATCCTCTTTTGATAAGGTGGTTAAATGCAGTATTTTCGTAAAAAACATGGATGATTTTGTGACAGTAAATGAAGCCTATGGGCAGTACTTTAATCAGGAGCCACCCGCACGCGAAACGGTAGAAGTAAGCCGCCTTCCAAAAGACGTAAATGTGGAGATATCCTGTATAGCAGCGGTATAAACTTTCTTTTAATCTGTTTGTTGTTTAATGGTGAGATTGGTGCCAAAATACAGTGAATCTTTTGTGTCTACCATGGACAACAGGCAGGTAATGAAAAAACTGGATGGGATCACCCAATGGGTAAATTTTTTGGACCGAACCGAGATCACCCGACAGGAGACGGCGGTGTTTAACGGAAGTCTTAAAGAAGACTGTTTTCGGATTTCTAAAAAGATCGATAAAGCCGATAGTTTTCTTCCCCTGATTAAAGGAGAGGTGGCGCCTCTGTCCAAGGGATGCCTGATATCCCTTGAGTATTCCTTTTTTCCGAGCACGGCTTTTTTACTTGGATTCTGGGGTATTATTAGCTTTGCACTTACCGTGGTTTTTCTTTCTGTAATGCAGGATTGGAAGTTGGCATTGACAAGCCTGCTTGCTGGCATGGCCAATTATGGCTTTGCTTTTTGGCATTTTCGGAGAAAAGTCCGCGAAAGCCAGGCACTTTTTCATGAGGCCATGGGATTGAAAGCGGGAAAAAATGCTTCCTGGTAAATTTTCAGGTTTGTGGAGCAAGATTATCCCGGGATTTATGGATTATGCCCTGCCTGTTGTAATTTAGCAGTCGAATCATTTTAATTAGTCAAATAGCCCATTTTATGGATTACAGAATAGAAAAAGATACCATGGGGCCCGTTGAGGTGCCCGCAGAAAAATACTGGGGAGCGCAAACCCAGCGCTCTGTGAACAATTTTAAAATCGGCGGCCCCAGGCACCAGATGCCTTTGGAAATCGTCCATGCGTTTGCCATCCTAAAGAAATCTGCTGCCCTCACCAATGCGGATTTAGGGGTATTGGAGCAGGAAAAGGCTTCCATCATTGCCAAGGTTTGCGATGAAATTCTGGAAGGGAAGCTGGACGATCAATTTCCGCTGGTGGTTTGGCAAACGGGCTCCGGCACCCAGTCCAATATGAACGTCAATGAGGTGGTGGCCTATCGCGCCCATGTATTGTTGGGAGGTAGTCTGCAGGACGAAAAGAAAAAGATCCATCCCAATGACGATGTAAATAAATCCCAGTCATCCAACGACACCTTTCCGACTGCCATGCACATTGCGGCCTACAAGATGGTCGCAGAAACGACTCTTCCTGGCGTGCAAAAACTCCGGAATACCCTGAAAGCAAAATCCGAGTCATTCATGGAGGTGGTAAAAATTGGCAGAACCCATTTTATGGATGCCACGCCGCTGACGCTGGGTCAGGAATTTTCCGGATACGTCGCGCAGCTGGATCATGCCATGCGGGCCATCAAAAACACCCTTCCGCACCTTTCAGAATTGGCATTGGGTGGTACTGCCGTGGGGACGGGATTAAATACGCCAAAGGGCTATGCGGAAAAGGTAGCCGAAAAAATAGCCCACTTTTCAGGCAATCCGTTTATCACCGCTCCGAATAAATTCGAATCCCTGGCAGCGCACGATGCCATGGTAGAAACGCACGGTGCCCTGAAGCAACTGGCGGTCAGCCTGATGAAAATTGCCAATGATATCCGCATGCTCTCTTCCGGTCCCCGGTCGGGTATCGGCGAATTACTGATACCGGAAAACGAGCCGGGATCCTCTATTATGCCGGGAAAGGTTAATCCCACCCAGGCAGAGGCCATGACCATGGTCTGTGCGCAGGTAATTGGAAATGATACCGCAGTTTCCGTAGGAGGGGCCAATGGGCACTTTGAACTGAATGTGTTCAAACCCATGATGGTCAATAACCTACTGAGCTCTGCCCGCCTGCTGGGGGATGCCTGTGTGTCTTTTAATGACAACTGTGCCATCGGGATTGAGCCCAACAAGCCCTTTATCCAGCGTCACCTGGAAAATAGTCTGATGTTGGTAACCGCACTGAATACACATATCGGCTATGAAAATGCGGCCAAGATCGCCAAAAAAGCCCATATAGAAGGCACAAGTCTCCGGGAGGCGGCCATCGCATTAGACCTGCTGACCAGTGAGCAATTTGACGAATGGGTCAAACCGGAAGACATGACCGGAAGCCTGAAATAACATTCTTCCTGATCAGAAAAATAAAAGCCCCTTCAGCATTTCCTGCGAAGGGGCTTTTACTTATACTATACTATTCCACTGCCTCTTTTTCTTCTTCATAGACCTCCGTAGGAATACAGCTACACATCAGGTTTCGGTCTCCATAAGCCGCGTCAATTCGCCCAACAGAAGGCCAGAACTTATTCTCTTTCACAAAAGGTAGCGGATAGGCTGCTCTTTCCCTGGAGTACGGATAGTCCCAGCTATCACCAAGAAGCGCGGCAGCTGTATGGGGCGCATTTTTTAATAAATTAGAGGTGCTATCTACCTGACCTTCTTCAATTTCACGGATTTCCTGGCGGATGGCAATCATCGCATCGCAAAAACGGTCCAATTCGGCTTTGGATTCCGATTCAGTGGGCTCCACCATCAGGGTACCTGCCACGGGAAAGGAAACCGTCGGCGCATGAAAACCGTAATCCATCAGGCGCTTGGCAATGTCTTCCACTTCCACGCCGCAGTCCTTAAATCCGCGACAATCCAAGATCATTTCGTGGGCCGCCCGGCCTTTGCTACCGGTATACAAGATGGGATAGTTGCCCTCCAGACGCTTCTTGATATAATTGGTGTTCAAAATGGCCATCTTAGTGGCATTGGAAAGCCCTGTTTCTCCCATCATGGCGATGTAGGCATAGGAGATGGGCAGGATGCTGGCACTTCCAAAGGGAGCAGCCGAGATGGGACTGATGGCAGCAGTTCCCCCGGTACGGATAAATGGATTGCCCGGCAGAAAAGGAGCCAGGTGTTTGGCCACGCAAATCGGCCCCATGCCCGGACCCCCTCCTCCGTGGGGAATGCAGAAAGTCTTATGCAGGTTCAGGTGGCAAACATCCGCCCCGATCATTCCGGGGCTGGTCAGTCCTACCTGGGCATTCATGTTGGCACCGTCCATATACACTTGCCCGCCATATTCATGTACCAGCTCGCAGATTTCCTGAATGGCTTCCTCAAAAACCCCGTGCGTGGAGGGATAAGTCACCATCAATGCCGAAAGTTTATCTTTGTGTTCGGTTGCTTTTGCCTTGAAGGCATCCACGTCGATATTGCCCTTATCATCGCAGGGCACTATGACGACCTTCATACCGGCCATTACTGCTGATGCGGGATTGGTACCGTGTGCAGAGGAAGGGATAAGGACGATGTTTCTGAAATCTTCTCCACGGCTCTGATGATAGGCCCGGATGACCATTAGCCCTGCGTATTCTCCTTGCGCTCCGGAGTTAGGTTGCAGGCTGGTATCCGCAAAGCCGGTGATTTCGCTGAGCCAGTTTCTCAGTTCCTGAAACATCTCGTAGTAGCCTGCGGCCTGATCCTGGGGGGCAAAGGGGTGCAGTTGGCCAATTTCCGGCCAGGTGACTGGGATCATTTCTGCCGTGGCATTCAGCTTCATGGTGCAAGAACCCAGGGAAATCATGGAATGAACCAGGGATAGGTCTTTATTTTCCAGTCTTTTCAGGTAGCGGAGCATTTCGTGCTCGGAATGAAAGCGGTGAAAGACCTCATGTTCCAGGTAACCGGAGCTACGCTCCAACCCTGCCGGAAGGATTCCATCTATCTCACTGGGTATTTCAGGGGTCGCTACTTGCAGTAAATTGGTAGATTTGGCGAAAACTTCGTAAATCTCCACCACATCTGCCCGGTTTTTGGCTTGATCAAAACTCAGAAGGATATGGTCTTTTTCGTAGCGGAAATTTAATTTCTTGGACAAGGCAAAAGCCCTGATTTTTTCCTTTTGTACCTCATCCACCCGAATGCGGATGGTGTCAAAAAACACCTCATTCACTTGCTCGTAGCCAAGCTGAGATAGCCAATTAGCCGTCATCACCGCCAGGCCATGTGTGCGCGAAGCAATGGCCTTTAACCCCTTGGGACCGTGGTATACGGCATACATCCCGGCCATAACAGCCAGCAACACTTGTGCGGTACATATATTGGAGGTGGCCCGTTCTCGTTTGATGTGTTGTTCCCGGGTTTGCAGGGCCATGCGGTAGGCATTTTTACCGTGTTTATCGACGGACACGCCGATAATGCGTCCGGGAATTTGTCGTTTAAAAGGTTCTTTGGTAGCAAAGAAAGCGGCATGTGGTCCCCCAAAGCCCATGGGAACACCAAATCGCTGGCTGCTACCAATCACCACATCTGCCCCCATTTCCCCAGGCGGCTTCAGTAAAGTCAGACTCAACAGGTCGGTGCTGAAAGCCGTAAAAATATGGTTTTCGTTGGCAGTTTCCACCAGCTTGCTATAATCAATGACTTCTCCATCTGCATTGGGATATTGCAGTAGCAGGCCAAAAATTTCGGGATCGGTAAGATCCAACTCATTTAGCGAGCCAAAAACCAGGTCGATTCCCACCGGTAGTGCCCGGGTCTTCAGGATTTCCTTGGTTTGTTCAAATACCTTTTCGTCCACAAAAAAGCGGTTGGCTTGTTTTTTGGACCGAGGCTTGCTGGCATGCAGCATGGTCATGGCTTCTCCCGCGGCGGTACCTTCGTCCAAAAGGGAGGCGTTGGCAAGTTCCATGCCGGTAAGTTCGCTGACCATGGTCTGAAAATTGATCAGTGCCTCCAAGCGGCCCTGAGCAATTTCGGCTTGATAAGGCGTGTAGGCCGTGTACCAACCCGGATTTTCCAGGATATTCCGCTGGATGACCCCCGGCACCAGGGTATCGTAGTAGCCCAAACCAATGTAGGACTTGAACAGCTGGTTTTTGCTGGCAGTTTGTTTAAAACTTTTGAGAAATGCCGTTTCCGACAATGCCTTGGGAAGTTGCAGTGGTTTTTTGAGGCGAATGCTCTGGGGAATGGTTTCATCAATCAGGGTATCCAGCGAAGAAACGCCTATGGTATCCAACATGTATTGGATGTCATATTCCGAGGGAGCAATGTGCCTGTTTTTAAATTTTTCCGAAGAAGCAAGGTTGATTTTCATATATACCGTAAAATATGATTATTTTTGGCCGAACCAAATTGTCCTGAATCGAGCCGCAAAGGTAGAAATATTAGCTGATTAAGGTATTTATTTTAACCTTAAATATCGTCTTATTAACCAGTTGGGGTGGGAATTGGTTTACTTAGTACCAATAATTCGAATCGTTAAACATTCATCATGAAAAACAAAACAATGATAGCCGCAGCAGGGCTGTTGGTCCTTTTTGCCGTGCCTGTAATGGGGCAGGAAGACTTATCTTTAAAATACGCCGCTACCATTGAGGCGGAAGATTTGGAAAAGCACCTCAGCTACCTGGCATCCGATGAGTTGGAAGGCAGGGATACCGGAGAAAAGGGCCAGAAGTTGGCGGCCGAGTATCTGGTCAACTTTTACCAGGAAAAGGGCTTGGCCGGACCCGTCGCAGGGAGCTTTCTGCAGCCATTCGAACTCTCCAGCGTACGTTGGGAAGAAGTGGAGCTAAGAGTAGGCCGAACGAAGCTGGTGCTAAATGAAGATTTTGTCTTTATTGGCGATGCCGATATGAAGAGAAGGTCCCGCACCGATTTGGTGTTTTTGGGATTGTCCTCAGAAGAAAACCTGGCAAAAGTAGATGTGGAAGGCAAGCTGGTCGGACTCTGGGCCATCGGGTCCCGATCCCCGGAAGTGGTGGATCGGATTTTTGAAGCCGGCGCGGAAGGTGTGGTGCTTGTAACCATGGAAGGACAGGCTAATTATGATCGGGTAGCTAACCGGTACAAAACGCTCTCCGGAAGGGGCCGCTTGGGCTTTGACAAGGCTACCGAACACAAACCCGTTTTTTTGGTCAGTTCGGAGATGATGGGAAAATTATTTGAAACTCCCGTGGACCAACTTAAGGAGGCTGCCAAAAACAACCCTGAATCCATCCCTTCTCAAAAGGTCCGCTATCAGGTTCAAAAGGATAAATTAATGGTAGGCACTGAAAACGTGCTGGCGTACCTGGAAGGCACTGATAAAAAAGAGGAGGTATTGGTTATTTCCTCTCATTACGATCATGTGGGCATTAACAGCGAAGGAGAAATTAACAACGGTGCGGATGACGACGGTTCCGGAACCGTGTCGGTGATGGAAATAGCAGAAGCATTTTCGGAAGCAGCAGCAGACGGATATCGTCCCCGCAGAAGTATTCTTTTTCTGAACGTCACAGGCGAGGAAAAAGGCCTGCTGGGTTCGGAGTATTATGCGGATAATCCGGTATTTCCGTTGGAAAATACGGTTAATAACCTGAATATCGATATGGTAGGACGCATTGACTACGAATACCAAAATGCCGAAAACCAGGATTACGTGTATGTGATTGGCTCCGAGATGCTTTCCTCACAGCTCAAAATCATTAACGAGTACAACAATATTACCTATACCAACCTGATCCTGGATTACCGCTACGATGCGGAGGATGACCCCAATCGGTTTTACTACCGCTCCGATCATTACAATTTCGCCAAGCACAACATTCCCGTGATTTTCTTTTTCAACGGGGTGCACGACGACTACCATCAGCCCTCAGACACGGTTGACAAGATCGAGTTTGACCTGATGGAGAAACGCGCCCGGCTGATCTTTCATACCGCCTGGGATTTGGCCAACCGGGAACACCGCACGCCGGTGGATGGGACCAATACCCGCTTGGCCAGGTAATCCTTTCAGGAATGGTTTTTAATAGCCGCTGGATAATGTCCGGCGGCTTTTTGTTTTTATAAAAATAGCCCCTATATTAATAGACGTAATAAAACGAATAAATAGATACCTTCCTACCATGAAAAAACTTTGTCTAAGCCTTTTCGCCCTGGTGCTTTTCTTTCAGGTCCAAGCACAGCAAACACCCTCTAAAGCCATGCAGATCAAGACGGCCGTCCTGGCAGCTCCCGAAACGCTGAGAGAAGGAAGCATGGTTTATGGCTATGACAGCCGGGGAAACTGGGCCGTCTTGCGGGAAGGCAGTAATGAAATGGTTTGCATAGCTGACGATCCCACAGCTGAGGGTTTTAGTGTGGCCTGCTACCACAAGCAGTTGGAGCCATTTATGGAAAGGGGTAGGGAATTGAAAAAGGAAGGTAAAAGTTTTAAGGAAATCTTCGATACCCGGGAGGCGGAAGCCAAGGCTGGCACGCTTCAGATGCCCAAAGAGGGTGCCACGCTGTACTCCCTTTCAGCGGCTGCTGAGGATTACGATGCACTAAAGGGAGAAGTAAAAAACACTTACCTGCGCTATGTGGTCTACATTCCCTGGGCTACCCAGGAAAGCACCGGTCTGGCCCTTAAGCCGGAAGCCCCCGGCATGCCCTGGATCATGGATCCTGGCACCCACCGCGCCCATATCATGATCAATCCACCGAAGGAGTAGTTTTTTTCGGATTCAAAGTATTCTTTTGCAAAAGGTAATTTTCGCCCGCTGGATTTTGCTTTGTCTATTACTAGAGAAAACAATCCAAACCAGATTTTTTGGGATTAAGGACTCGCCTTCCAGCGACTGAGAAAAAAAAGAACGGTAATTTTTTAAGTCGGATAATTAACTCAATAGATGTTAAGGATAAGCGCTTGGTCACGAAAACTGGTGAAAATTAATTTTTAAACTAATTTCTTCTTATTTTTTCAAGATTAAAACAAAAATTAGTGATAATTTAGCATTATAAAACCTTCTCCTCATTCTAACGCAAACCGATGAAGATCTCCAATCCTATTCTTGCATTTGTTTTGATTCCGAAGTTTTTTTTATCCTGTGTGGAAACCAGCATTGATGTTCCGCAGGTGGTCGATCCGGAAGAGGAAGAGCCTGAAATTGAAGAGGAGGAAGCACTACTGGAAGATCCTGAAGGACTGCCCTTTGTTGTTCAATGGTCCGTTAATAAGACAGAAGAAGAAGTGGGGTTCTCTATGGAGCCTTTTCTTCATGCTTCCGAAGCGGGGCTGTACTATGCCAGTCCACTAGGACCGAATAGTCTTGTCTCCCTGGAAAAGGAAACGGGGGAACCGGTATGGGAACTTCCCGAAGGAACGGTGGATTCTGCTTTTATACTAAAGAAAATTGGAGATTTTTTGTGGGGAATGTATTATGACATCAACAATCCTTCGGTGGTAAAGTTGAATCCGGAGGACGGGAGTATTTTGTTGGAAAGACCCTCCGGGACCTTTCCATCCGGTCAGTCTGATGGCACCTGGTTTGGATTTAAAAACGAGAAACCTCCCTATACCAGGTGGATTTGGAAACTGGAAATGATGTGGCTGTTTGTGGCGATTTCAGGGTAGATAACGTCCGAAACTTTCTCTTTAAAGATAACCGGCTGACGTTAATGGCAATTCGTGGAGGTAGGAGTTTACTGAATATCGATCCTAATGCTTGCACTGTTTTCTGGGAAATAACGGAAGGTGATACGGGGAATTTTGGACATTTAAATTATTATTCGTTCGCTGTAGATTTTGGTAATAAAATTTTGAGTGTTGGGCCTAACTATTTTATGCTGCGTTCTCCTTTGACCGGACAGGTTGAGACCAAATTTCCTGCCGGGGATGGGAACGGATTTGAAATCACTCAGTTTTTACACCATGAAGGGAAAAACATTTTCCTTTACCATGATAATGGAAGCGGGAAAGTATTTGCCTACGATTGGATTAACGGCAATCAGGTTTGGGAATCAGCAGTCCAAAGCCGCGATGTAGGACAACTTTTCCTTGTCAAAGACCGGCTATTCCTTTACACAAAAAGCCAAAAGCTCTTTGAATTGGATATGGAAAACGGACAGACCCTTTCCGAAACAGAAACCAAAGAACTTTTCCCCTTCGATCGCGCGACTATTTCTTTTTCCATCGATCGGGTAGAGGAGTATTTCGGCCAGGCTTATTTTAAGATTTCAGGTGACGAGATCTATTATACCACAGCACAAAGTCGGCTGGTTTCCGCAAGATTGGAGGAATAATTATCCGTATCTAAAGCAGCAACAGAGGGTGCCAACCTAAGTCACGTAACGATACATTTTTTTTAGCGCTTCGGGATCTTGGTGGCGGTTTTAATCGCACTTAACAAGATCAGAAGGTGAAAGGTCAACGCTATAAAAGTAATAGTAGATAAAATTTTGCCAGAAGTGGTGAAATTTGTCACCACAAAAGGTCATTTAGATGTATTAATTTAATAAACAGGTGCTTTTTCTAATTGAAAATGTCGTTATTTGACCTGTTTTAACAAATACAGGTTTTGGAGGACCATTTCCAGTTGCCTTTCCACTTCAACCATAAATTTGCATGCGCAAGCAACCCCTAGTCCCTTTACTGTTCCTGATTTTACTATCCGGACTATTTTCCGGCATCCGGGCACAAACCAACACTGATCAAATTGTAATTACAGAAGGGTGGGTGACAGGCTTTGGCGCTCCGGTAAAATACCCCCGCTATGCCCGCAGCGAATTCCCTACCGATCCAGTCATTCCGCTGCTGCTGGCAGACCAATCGATTCAGCCAGCGGATCAAAAAGGTGATTCTGGAGTCAATTGGGAAGCCATTTCAGCGGATGAGAACGGCCTTTTCAAGCACGACCTACTTGCTTCCGGAGGCCTTTACCTGGAATACACCAGCCCTGCTGAAAAGGTTGTGATTTTTGATGCCTCCGGCCATGGGAAAGCCTATATCAATGGAGTGCCCCGGGAAGGGGACCACTTTGGCTTTGGAACCACCAAGCATCCTGTAAAGCTGAAAAAAGGGCTGAATTCGTTTTATTTGACAAGTGGCAGAAATCCGGAAATAAGGGCCTCTCTTTACGCTCCGGAATCGCCCTTACAGTTGAGCCCTGATCAACTGACCCTGCCGGATCTGGTGTGGGAAGAAAAAGGATTTAAATGGGCGGGAATAAAAGTCATCAATGGGACCGAAAAAGCGGCTACCGGCTATCGGGTAGAGAGCATCGTTAAGGGCATGGAAAAAATGAGTACCCCAGTACCGACCATTGAAAAGCTGACTTCCAGGAGCGTTCCATTCCGGATACCTGAGTTGCAGGGTGTACAGGACGAGCAAGTGGAGGTACAGGTAAATCTCCTTTCAGCCTCCGGGAAAAAATTGAATTCGCTGACCTTGACGCTGAAAAACCGGCCTTTTGATAGTATACATGACCGGACCTTTATTAGCGGAATTGACGGTAGTGTTCAGTATTATTCCGTCCAGCCCGGCAAGGTGCCGGAAGAAATAAAGCCTGCGCTCATCTTTTCTACCCATGGGGCAGGGGTAGAGGCCAGAGGTCAGGCTGCGGTCTACACTCCCAAGGATTGGGGACATATAATAGCTCCCACCAACCGAGGGCCATTTGGCTTTGCCTGGGAGGACTGGGGTCGGTTGGATGCCCTGGAAGTACTGGAAATTGGAAAGGAACTCTTTCAGCCCGATCCTCAAAAAATATACCTCACCGGCCATTCCATGGGAGGGCATGCCAGTTGGTACCTGGGAGCGACTTACCCTGACTATTGGGCAGCCATTGGGCCCTGTGCCGGTTATGCGGAACTTCATGACTGGATAGAACATACACGAAAAGTAGGCACGGCCACGGAGCGAATGTTTGAAAGGGCTGGTAATACGCAGCGTACCCGCCTTCTGAGTCGAAATTACCTACATTTTGGCGTTTATATCAACCATGGCAATGACGACCAGGTGGTTCCGGTGCGTCATGCCCGGCAGATGAAGCAGGTTCTGGCGGATTTTCACCCGGATTTTGCTTACTACGAATACCCGGACGGGGGGCATTGGTACGGAAATCATTCGGCCGATTGGCCGCCCCTGTTTGACTTTTTAAAAAGTCATGCGCTCCCCAAACCGGAAGAAGTGCGCAGCCTGGAATTTTACACCGCCAGTCCGGGGGTTTCCTCCAGCTCCAACTGGCTGACAATCTACCAGCAAACGCATCCCTACCAACTCAGCCATGTGGAGCTGGATATTGGAGAGGATTCCGTATCCCTTTCAGGTGTAACGGAGAATGTTGCCGTCCTGCGATTGGATGTAAGTATGGCGGGCCTGGCCTTTCCGTTGTCCATTCAATTGGATGATAGTAAGCTAGTCCTGGAGCAGTCCGTTTCTAAATTAGTCCTGGCTCGCAACGATAGCGGAGCCTGGGAGCTCGGTGACCTACCCGGGCTGGAGAAAAAAGGCCCGCATCGGTATGGATACTTCAAAGATGCGTTTCGTCACCAAGTAGTTTTCGTGTACGGCACCCAGGGAGGTAAAGCAGAAAACGATTGGAATTTTTACAAGGCACGGTACGATGCCGAAACCTTTAGCTATCGGGGAAATGGCTCTATAGAAATGGTATCGGACAAGCAGTTTTCACCGGAAAAATATGCCGACAGGGGGGTGATCCTTTATGGAAATGCAGATACCAACCAAGCCTGGAAAGCCTTGCTGGGGGAAAGCCCGGTTCAGGTTTCCAATGGAGCAATGAAGGTAGGGGATCGAGTATTGACCGGCGATGGCTGGGGGTGTTATTTTATTCAACCACGACCGGACAGCGATATTGCCTCGGTAGGCGTGGTGGCAGGAACCGGGCTAAAGGGCTTTAAGGCGGTCCATGCCAACCAGTATTTTATGGCGGGTACCGCTTTTCCCGATCTGACGGTAATTGGAACAGAGGTATTTTCAAACGAATACGAGGCGGTGGTGGCTTCCGGTTTTTTTGGCAATGACTGGGGTGTGGAAACGGGTGATTTTGTTTGGAAATAAGTAGGTTAGAGGGAATCAGTAGGATTGCAGTATTTTCCGATGGAAAAAGAATACCTTCTGAACATTCTAAAATCCATCGTTGATTCCGCTTTCCAAAAATCTTTTATCCAACCCCTTTTGCTTTCCAGTGGCAAATTTTCCGGGGCACTATTGTCCGGAAGCCATTTCCTAATCCCGATTGAAAAAGAAATAAACAAATCAGAAAACTATTTCGTAGTAAATGGCCTTGGTTTCTTTTCCATCGATCTTAATACTGTTGCTTGTTGAGGGCAAGGTTTTTCCTGTTCGGTTACCGGTGTGGTCTAGCACATGTACGGTAAAATCACGGTCATCGGGTAGGTTGATGGCTACATTTACCGCTTCGATCAATAAAGGGGCTTCTCCCGGAGTAATCAATTCCGTTTTTTCTTCATTGTATTTCATGCCTGAGTT
This sequence comes from Cyclobacterium salsum, assembly GCF_010119245.1. Classification (GTDB taxonomy): domain Bacteria; phylum Bacteroidota; class Bacteroidia; order Cytophagales; family Cyclobacteriaceae; genus Cyclobacterium; species Cyclobacterium salsum. The sequence goes on along the minus strand of NZ_WNKG01000004.1, from coordinate 59,197 downwards.
CTTTGCGCGGGCGATGGTGGTGACCAGTATACTTTCCGCTTCTTCGAGTCCTTTGGAGGGATTCATGCTGCTCAGTAGAACAATGGCAAACTCGTTTTCGGTTTGTATACTGAATGAACCCAGGTCAATTTTTTGGTTTTTGGCAAAACCAACCAGCCCCTTGGTGCCAGCTGTATTGATGGTAAAATGCCCATTGTCTTCCTCAGTCCAATAAAGTTGGCCCGTATTGGAAACGATCCCGTTATTTTGTTTGAAAACATCCAAACTACCTATTTCATCAGGGAGATTTTCAGGAGTAAATGTGAGGGTGACTTTGCCAGCCGCCATTGCTTCCAGGGGAAAAGGGGTATTTAAAACTTTTCGGTCATGATCTTGCACTACCGTTTCGTCAAAAAAATTCGACCCTGCATTCAACGCTTCAAAATTAACCTTCCGATCTACGATGGTTTCCCCTTCCATAAGGTCTTTGCGATAAATCATCATGGCCAATGCTGGGTATAATGCCAATTGAGTGGGGGAAGTTACGTTATAGACTCCTCCCCAGGGAGGTGTTTGAATGGTGGGGGTATAGGAGGGTTGGTCTATGGCAAAGCTAAAAGAGGCATCCCATCCCTGAAGCCCCATTCCGTATGCAGCAATGATCGGAGAACTTTCTGCTGTCCATTCCGAAGGAATTAGGCTCATCCATTCTGAAAGCGCAAAAGGTCTGCCGCTCACCTGTTGCAAGCCCGTTCCTAATAATCCGGAGCCAATTTTGGATACCATAGCGGTATTAGACATTTCTCCGGCCCGGAGGTTATGCCCGGTGCCTCCTCCAAAGTAATTGTGTCGATCGATCATTCCCACCTGATAGTCGGCATACAGGTTATACAAATGCGAAAGTCCGGTTCCCGCCTGCCAACAACTGGCCACAATGGTGCCTTTGTAGCCAGTATCCCTTACTGCTTTCTGGAACTTTTGGTAAAATTTTGCCTGCTCCTCAAAAAGGAAATTCAGTTTGTCCAATACATGTTGTTTTACGGGTCTTTTTTCAATGATGGCTTGCTGGTATTCATGACTGAAAAACCCATGGTTGGGATGGGGATAGATATTTTTTTTCTCCAGATGTTCTCCTTCTGAAATTCCTTCACCATTCCAGGCCCGTCTTAATTTTTCATGCGTACCGTATTTTGCCTGTAACCAGGTGGAAAATTTCTGGCAAAGCAAGGCCCTGTAAGTAGGGGTTTGTTCCAGGGTTTTTTCAATAGCGCCCCAGAAAATATTGTCTTCGTTTTGGAATTCCACAAAGGCCAGTGCAGGATCATCGGCATAGCGAAGGCCAGTATGGGGGTTTCTATGGTTGAGCATGTTAACCAGCAGCTCTATATTAAGCGCCTGCAAATCCTCGGCAAAATTGACCAATGAGGCAGTGGATCCATTTAGGTGTGCCCATGGGAAATCAGTATTAACTACTTCATTGTAAGCCAAAACCCGGGTGCTATCCGCCGGTTTGATCCGGTGTCCATAAATGGGAGACCAGCCATAATAAATTCCTTTCTGACGCAGGGCCTGGCTGAAATAATCGAATTGCTCCCATTTCTCAGGTTTGATTTGGGTGGATTGGTGATCATCTGTGGCTTCCCAGGTAAATTTGTGAAACCGTACGCCATTGATGCCATATTTTGCTAAAAACCTTCCCCATTCATCGGCCTTTTCGTGTGATGAAAATGGATTGCTGCCATTGATGTTGGTGCCCCAGAATTTGATCGGCTGCCCATTTTCAAAGACCAGGTCATTGCCTTTCATTTGCACAAACCCGTGTTTTCCTGCAGGTGCATCCAGCCAATCGGTGAGATCCAGGTTGTCGGTTTGATAGTAGTTCTGCGGTTGAAATGGGAACCATACCGTATCCTGGCTATTTGCATTGCTGAGGCAAATAAAATAAAGGATTAAAAAAAGGGGAGGCTGAAATTTCATCAGGATTATAATTATAAGGTGGAAACAGCAGGAAACGTTCTATTTGCACTTGTCATGCTATAGGTTTAGGACAAAAGTAAAAAAATAGATGCGGACCATGTGATTTCATGGTCCGCAAATAGATCAGCAATTAATAACCGGGATTGTTTTCGGTTATGGCCGAATTTCTTTCGATTTCGGCTTGAGGTAAGGGGAAAAGCAGGTGTTTGTTCACATCAAACTGCACAGGGGAGACCAGAGCGGTACTGAAATTAGCTTCACTTCCATCCCATCCGGTCAGGTCCATGTCCCCTGAAGCATGCCAGCGCTTGAGGTCCCACCAACGCTGGCCCTCACCTGCCAATTCCACAAAGCGTTCGTCCATGATCCACTGCATAATGGTGGTTTCACTGGTTTCGCTTGTTGGATAATTTGCAGGATTAATGCCATCCCCATATCCCGATTCCCCTGCCCAATTCCTGGCCCGGGTTCTTACCTCATTGATATGATTGATGGCAGCCGTTGCATCGCCGGTTTTAATTGCAGCTTCCGCTGCAATTAATTTAAGATCTGCATACCTAAGCACCCGTTCGTTGTTTGCCGAGCCCCCATGGGGAGGCGTAAGTTCATTTACCCCGTCAGGTTTATTATACTTTTGAAAAATTAGTCCATCAAAACCATCGTCTGCATTGGAAAAAACGCTGAGGCGCGGATCATTACCAAAACCATTTCTCAACTTATCTGTAATAAGAAATTTTGTGGCAGAGGCATCATTAAAGTCGCCTCTTCCGCCTGCTTCCATCATATAACCTCTGTATACAGTGAGGTTTTCAACGCCCCGCCAAGCGCCATCATTGTGAAGAATCAGGTTACTTATAGCACTAGCTTGCCCGGCTTGAATTTCAAATAATGATTCTTGGTTGTTCTCTGTAAAAGCACTGAAGTTATCGATAAAATCAGGAACCAATGAAGCGGTAATGCCATTGAATATGGTTAACGCTTCTTGCAAATCAGCCGATTCATCATTGTTGTAATTTGCCCTAAATACCAAGGCTTTAGCCAATAATCCCCTGGCGGAATTTTTGGTTGCCCTCCCTGCATAATTTTCAGGCCAGCTTTCCGGTAAAAACGGTATCGCGGCACGGGCATCGTCAATGACCTGGGTGATTACTTCATTCGGGGTACTACGAGGTGTATTGGTTTCAGATTCCAATTGTATCCGCTCTCTGACTATCGGCACACCCCCAAATACATTGAATAGCTTAAAGTAGACATAAGCCCTCAAAAACAGAGCTTCTCCTTCCATCATAGCTATTTCCTCTGGATCATCCATTCCTGAAATATCCTTATTTCTAATTTTGTCAAGGATTACATTGGCACGGGCCACGGTTTTATAGCAAGATTGAAAAGAAAAGCCTACTTGCGTGTTTGTTGGATTCAAACTTCCGTCAAAGAGTTCCACGCCTGTTCTTGCCGCCAGGTTTTCGGTTAAGTCATCACCTGGTAACAAATAGGTACCCGTAATCCAACCATTAAAGTTGGTGGACGGTGCTGCAAAATGGTAATGATCATATAGGGATGCATATACGCTTACCAATTTGGTTCTAAACTCTGTGGCGTTATTGAAATAGGTTTCCTCTGTCCTTCCCATGGGAGGCTCACCTACCAGATCGGGGTTACATCCAAATCCTGCAGGAATTGTGCAAATAAGAAATAATAATTTATAACTATTGGCTTTTATCGAATTTAAAATACTTATTTTCATAACAGTGGAGGTTGAATTTTTTTGATTAAAAACTGGCATTGAGACCCATATTGAATGAACGTGGTAATGGAAATTCATCGTTCACAGGATCCAAACCTCTCCATCTAAACATATAGAGATTATTTTGCCCGCCCACATAAATCCTCAATGACCTGATACTGTTTTTGGTCAGTGCTAACAATGATCCGGGAAGAGAATATCCAATTTGCCAATTGTTTAACCTAAAGAAAGCGGCACTTTCAACCCATCGATCGGACAAACGGTTATTTCCGGCGGGATCATTTACCACCGCCCTAGGCAGATCAGTATCCGTATTGGTTGGGGTCCAGCGATTGAGGGTGGTCGCAAAGTAGGTGGCCCCAGCTCCACTCATTCCTTCGAAGGTTCGGCGTACAGCGTTGATCTTATCCACTTTACCTTCTCCATAAAAGTTCATGGAAAAGTCGAGACCTTTCCAACCGGCATTCAGGTTAATTCCATAAGTGACACCCGGAATAGTGTTACCTATTTCAGTTTGATCAAAGGAATTAATTGTGCCATCCGGGGTAGTGCTGTAGAACCTTTCCTCTTCAGTAGGGTTTCCATATACGTCCACAAAATACATATCTCCCGGTGCAACGAAATCAGAATTGCCCACAATTTCCTCATCATACTCCTCAAAATAAGCATCCACTTCCTCCTGAGTTTGGAAAATACCGCCTTGTTTATAACCCCAGATATGGCCCACCGATCTTCCTACCTCTACTCTTCCAAACCCTGTTGAAAGGGGTTGATCCTGATACAATCGGGTGACCTCATTGGTGAGGAAACTGATATTTGTCGAAATACCATAGGTAAAATCGAATACCTGATCATTGAAACCTACCAATAAATCCAGCCCACGATTTTCCAGCTTACCTATATTGAATAGTGGATTATTGGTGCCAACTGTTAATGGCAAATTTACCCGCTGCAAAATATTGCTCGTGGCCCTGTTAAACAGTTCAGCTGTTAAATTGATCTTGTTGTTGAACAGCAGCGCATCGACGGCGATAGTACTTGTAGTCACGACTTCCCATGATAATGAGGCATTGGGAAAATCTGCAACCACCCCTCCTAAATTCAAATTCCCAAGAGGATCACCATTGCCTGAACCCCATCGGTAGGAGGACAGCCCGAGATTAGCACCTGATAAGAAAGCGTACTGACCCACTGCCGCCTGGTCATTGCCAGCCTCTCCCCAGCCACCTCTGATTTTTAAATCGTTAATAAATGAGACATTGTTCATAAAATCCTCCTTACTGATTCGCCAGGCTCCTGAAACCGAATAAAAATTTCCCCAACGATAATCTTCTGCGAATCCATTACTGGCATCTCGCCGATAGGAAAAGTCAAAATAATATTTTGAGTCGTAGATATAATTCAAACGTCCCACCAGACCAAACCAAAATCGCTGTCCCCAACCGGTAAAGCTGCTGTTGTTTTCGAGGTCATTGCCATATCCGTTCTTTTTTGGGTTTTCCACAAGGTTGTTCAAATTTGAGGAGGAAAGGTTTACATTGTGTAAATAATGCCGTTGATCCTGAACAGCTCCCGTTAAGGTAATACGATGCTTGGAAGCAATTAATCGATCATAAGTCGCTGTAAAATCCGTCTGGTAGTTGATGATGTTATTGCCCCTGCTTTCAAAACTACCTAAGCTATTGGGTGCATTCGGCGCTACCTCTCTGGGGTTTATTCCAGTAGGTAAAAATAAATTGGCTCTGGAAAATGCATTTAAACCATATCTTACTTGTTTGGTATAATCAAGGTTTAAACTTCCTCGAAGGGTAAGGCCCTCTATAGGGGTAAATTCGGTAAATAATTGCCCCATATTCCTGTCCAAATCAAACCCCTGGTAATTAAGTGTGCCAAGGGCCAGATAATTAGCCCTCGAACCCTGCCCATACAATTTTGCTGGCTGCCATGAATCTCCAAATAAAAAAGGATCAATGACAGGAGCAAAACCATATTGATTATTGGGGTCCCTAAGCGGCTGCCAGGGAGCTGCAGCTGCATAATCCGTCAGTTTCCCACGGTCATTTAAATCAGCCTCTTGCCTGGTGTATTTATAATTGATTCCAACTTTCCACCAATCCTTTACTTGGACATTTAAATTTACGGCAGCTGTGTATCTTTTATAGTCATTTCCCCAAAGTATCCCTTCTTGGTCCAGGTAACCAACAGAAACATAATAATCTATCCTGTCATTGGCTCCGGAAACTTTTAAATCATAGGATTGATTTAAGGCATTTGACCTTACCAGTTCTTCCTGCCAGTCGTAAGTGGTAGGATCATTGATATAATAAGGGCTTTCTGGATCAAATTGTGGGCTGAAACTGGTTAATCTAATCGCCTGGCTGGGGTCATTTCTGCCATACAGGTTTTGTTCTATAGAAATATCCGGATTCAGGTTATTGGCATACATTTCCCGGGTAATGTCCACATACTGCGCTGTATTCAACATATCAAATCTTGGGGAATTTTGGACACCGAAATTTGAATTGAATTCGATAATTGGCTCTCCTTTTTGCCCTTTTTTTGTCGTGATCAACACTACGCCGTTGGCACCTCTGCTTCCATAGATTGCGGCAGCAGAAGCATCCTTTAAGACAGATATGGTTTCAATATCATTGGGATTGATCAGGTTGAATATATTGGGGGGAGTACTCCTGCCTGCACCACCTATCAAATCTTCGTTTCCTGCTCTGGCGGGCTCCCATATTTGCCCATCCACCACATACAAAGGCTGGGCATCACCATTCCATGTGCCTATTCCTCTAACGTATATTTTTGGTGCTTCATTTGGATCCCCACTGGCATTGACCACTCTAACGCCGGTTGCATTTCCCTGTAGGGCAAATTGGGGAGATACCATATTGGTTTTTTCGATAGCCGCTGCTCCCACCGTGCTAATCGATCCAGTTAGATCTTTTACCCTACGCTCTCCAAAACCAACCACAATTACCTCACCCAAGGCTGTTACATCAGGCTCTAACTCTATATTTATTGTAGACTGATTACCTACTACTACCTCTTCAGTAATGAATCCAACAAAGCTGAAAACCAATACCGCATCGCCGTCCGGAACATCTAGTGTAAAATTCCCATCCACATCCGTCACGGTGCCTGTAGTTGTTCCTTTGATGGTCACATTTACACCGGGCAGGGTGGTACCATCATCAGCGGTCGTCACCGTACCGGATACGGGTACAGGGATTTCGAGCTCCGTTGTAGCAGAGCTATTGCTGTAATTAGATCTTTTGACGTTAATGTTATTATTTACTTGCTTAAACTGAAGCCCCGTCTGTCGGGCAATATCAGTAAGTAGATCTAATAACGTTTGCTTTTTCCCAGGGATGGTTACCCTGGTGTTTTGATTGAATTCTTTATTGCTGTAGACAAAATTATAACCGGTTTTATTTTCCAGAACCTGGAAAACCTGGCGGAGCCTGGCTTTTTCGAAGCCAACTTCAACGAACACCTCGTTGATAACCCTTAACTGGGCATTTCCATCGTTGGCCATCAACGTTGTAAATGCAATGCATTGGATTAGCAATCCAAACAGAAAATTTTTCGTAAACATCCACAGTTGGTGTAAAAGTTTATTTTTCATACTTTTGATTAGTTATGGTAAAACATAATGATAGCAAGTCCCTGAAATCAGAATTTTGGTCGATTTACGTTTCAGGGAAGGTGTTTTAACCCGGCAATGTGCAAGCATTGCCGGTATTTTGGTAAGTGGTCTGCTGTTTTATTTCATAGGCTACTACTTTATTAGGGTTTGAACTTTATGTAAACGGTTTTTTCTTCCACCTTGTAATCAAACCTGGCAGAATAACTTAAACTCTGAAGAACATTTCCCAGATACTCATTATCAAAACGGCCGGTAACTTTCAAGTCCACTTTATGGGTGTTTTGAAAAACGATGTTTATCCCGTACCATTGTTCCAATACCTCCTTCACTGTAAGAATGGAGGTGTTGTCAAATTGAAGTAAACCCTCCTTCCAAAAGGTGACTGAAATGATATCAAAAGTCGATTTGGTCATTGTTTTTTCGGAGGGGGTAATGGAAGCACGTTCCCCTTCATTAAGGTAGAGTGCTTCTTTCTTTTCTGAGCTCAGGTTGAGCACTTCCACCTTTCCTTCCACCAATGAAACCACGGTAATGCTGTCTGACTTTCCAATTTTGACATTAAATTCAGTACCTAGAGCAGTTATTTCCGATCCATTTGCAAATACTTTAAAAGGATTTTCTTCATCTTTTTTTACATCGAAGTAGGCTTCTCCGGAAAGGTATACTTCTCTTGCGAATCCGTCATTCCCTCTATCATAAGTCAGCTTACTTTCTGAATTTAAATAAACCAAACTGCCATCAGGAAGCTTGAACCTGATCCTTTCCCTCTCACCGGTTTCTTTTTGAAAGCTGTTTGACTGATTGTTTTTAGCCAATTTTATTTGGTTTACCGAATCCCTAATAGCGGTAAACACAAACACAGCAGCAAGAATTAGTAAAAGCGAGGCCGTAAGTTTTAATCCGGCTCTCAACCAGGTATTCACTGTCTCATTATTACTCTTTTTAGTCGAATCTTCAACACGTTTTTGAGGTTGAGGTAGGGTCGTTTTGGAGCTGATAGCTTTCCAAACCGCTATTTTTCGGTCTGCGGGCATTGGCGCTTCCAAATGCGACAGCGACTTTACAATTTGGCGCGCTTGTTCTACTTTTTCCTGCTCCCCAGGGTTTTTTATGAGCCACTTCTCCCAAAATACATTTGCCTCAGGATCATTTCCATTTACCCATGCCCTAAACCACGCATCCTGGACCAAATCCTCGACCTTGAAATTTTTATAACTCATTTTCAGATACTTTACCTCAATAAGAGTAGCAGCGGGGTGGGTTTTTCACTATACCGAATAAAAATTCAACAAAATAATATTGAATAAATATTATAAGGTTAAAAAAATATGAATTTGATAAAAAATAAGGTAAATAGTTGATCTTTTTATTGATCTGCAAAAAGGTCAAATCCTTCTGCCAGGTGCTTCTTTAGCTGGTTGATGGCTTTCGAAAAAATGTTATATGTATATTTTATGTCTATTTCCAAAATGGATGCAATTTGCTCATAGCTCATTTCCTGAAAAAACCGAAGGTAAAGCACTTCCCGCTGTCTGCCATTTAATAAGTTTACCAACTGCCGGATGCGACGCTCCATACTTTCCTCTTGTTGTTGTGAAAAAAGTTCATGTTCGTAAGAAAAATTACGCTGTTCCAGTATCGCTACTTTTTGATCCGCCAGAGCAATAGACTGTACGGAATTTTTTTTAATCTTTTTTATTAAATCGTTCCTAAGTACCTTAATGAGGTAATACTTTACATTGACTAAGTCTGTCGTATTTTTACGATTATTCCACAGATAGATAAAAATATCCTGGATGGCATCTTCCACCATCTGTCTATCTTTTGTGAAGCTACAGCCGTACCTATAGAGGTCATCTACATAGCAATCGTAAAGTGTTGAAAAGGCAAGTGGGTTGCCTCTTTTGAATTCTATCCAAAGGACACTATCGTTTTCCTGCTGGTTTTCAGAATTAAATTTTTTGTTATCTGGGCTGTTCATTTAACTGAACTTTTATTGTATGAGCCCACAATATGAAAAAAGAATGTAATTATTTCAAATGTAACTATTAATTTCTGCAAACATGGCCAAAGGAATAGAACGGGTAAATCGTGAATAGATCCTTAGTTTGTTTGAAATAGAAGGAAGTTGAGTGGTTATTATTGAACTGCAAAAAAATGTAAATAAATCACTGATTGGCAAGGGTGAAAAATGAGTTTGGAAATGTGCCTGTCTTCTTTGACACCTTCCTGCGATTTGAAGGCCACCGTGCTCTGAGCCACTATTTGGCAGTTACCAATGCGGGCGCAAATGCTGCTTATCATTCATTTTTTCCAGAGTTAAGGAATAATGCAGGGCAAGCGGGAAAGCGTTTCACCATCGTTACCAGTTAGACCTGAACAGGCGGCAATGTCAGGCCACCTTACATTGACCCTGTCAATAAAGAAAATGCGTAACTTCTTTTTTACTTTGATTAATAAACTTAATGGATTGGTCTTTTTGTGGAAAACAAATAAATCCAGTTTAGAAATGCGACTGAAATTAAACGTTATATGGATATTCCCCAGTTCAGCACTATCATTCAGAATTCCGAGACCATTTGATGCTACAGCCGATGGCTTTCGTCGTTTGGCGGTTTATTTCAGATCCTTCCAGCAGGGCATCCACGGCATTGGCGAGATATGGCTCACTCACTGAAGCTGCATCCTGGTAGTTATTATCGATGGCACCGATGTAGCGTACAAGGTACTCGTCCCCTTGTTTTTCTAATAAATATGCCTGTGGAGTTCGGGTAGCCCCGTAGGTTTTGATCACTTCCTGGCTCTCATCATAAGAATACGCAAAAGGGAAACCTTTTTCCTGTGCCCGTTTCTTCATGGCATCAAAACTGTCCCCCGGACTAACCGCGCTGTCATTGGAATTGATCGCAATAATGGGGTATCCTTTCGGAGCATAGCGCTGATGCAGTTCGATCATGCGGTCCTCATAGGCTTGTACGTAGGGGCAGGTATTGCAGGAAAAGATCACAATAGCACCTTGGTTGTTTTCCAGGCCATCTAATGATACCTGAGATCCATCCACGGTTGGCAAATCAAAATTCATAGCGGTATCTCCCACTTCGTACCCGCCATTTTGAGCCAGGGCCAGGGAAGGTGTCAGGAGGATGGAAAAGAGCAATAGGAATAGGGGTCGAAAATTTTTCATGTTGGTATTATTTTAGTTGGTTGATAAGTGATAGCAGTTCAGGTTCTTCCATGGCACCTTCGTGAAAATGCCGGGTGCCGTCTGCTTGAACAAAAAGGGTGGCCGGTATGGCTCCGGTCCAGTCGGGATTAACCTTATCGATCCAGGAGTTGAAATCCACGTCATTTAAAAGGTAAACCGGTGACTGAATGTCCCGCTTCTCAATAAAAGAGGTGACTCGTTCGGGTCTCCGGGCATCATCCATGGAGATAAAATACAGCTCCATATCCGTATTGGATTTGTTTGCTTCTTCAAAATAGGGCATTTCCCGAACGCAGGGCGCACACCAGGTTGCCCAGAAGTTAAAGATTCGGAGCTTTTCGGATTCTTTAGCCGCCAGCGATTCAAACTCCTCAAAAGAAATAATCTTGAAATCGGGTTCCGGGAGGTCCTTGCCGGAAAAACCCGGAAGGATCATGAGAAAAAGAACGAATGAAAGTCTGGATAGACTCGCTACCATTGATTTGAAGTTTAAAGGTTAGAACAATGCTTTATACGAAAAAGAAGTGAATTAGTTGAGTTTTGCAGGCAGCCTTTCTGCATCGGGATCCACTTATCTTATCCATTGGTTGCTTAGAGTTTGCTTGCCGATTTTTCAATTTTAATTCCCGGTCTACCTGGTTTGATGTAAGCTTAAACCGCTCTGTTTACATTCTTTTTTGCCAAAAAGGCACCATTTTTTACCAGTTTAAAAACTAATTGAGTAGCTTGTGTGCAGATATGTTTTGAATTTCCTACTACCTAAACCTAAAATTGACCCGATACCTATGAAATTATTTCGATTGTTTTGCCTGGTTTTTTTAACGCCACTTGCCGCATCATTTGCCCAGGAAAGCAGGGTATTTGATGCCCTTAGCCTTGAAAGCGAGATTCTGAATATGGAAAGAAAATTTGCCATTTACCTTCCTCCCGGCTATGAATATTCCCAGCGTTCATATCCGGTCCTCTACCTGCTTCATGGGGCAGGAGATGATCAGACTGGCTGGGTCCAGTTTGGAGAGGTGCAGCACATCGCCGATCAGGCCTTTGCTTCAGGAATAGCTACGCAGATGATCATCGTCATGCCCGATGCCAATTCCGGGCGTAGGGGCTATTTCAACGACGTCAATAACGATTGGAGATATGAGGATTTCTTTTTCGAGGAGCTGATGCCTTATGTGGAATCTCAATACCGGATCAAAAAAGAAAAACGCTACCGGGCGATTGCCGGCTTGTCCATGGGAGGGGGTGGCACCTATTTCTATGCCATGCACCGGCCCGACTTATTCTCATCTGCTTGCCCTTTAAGTGCGTCGTTACGAAACAGCAGCTTTGAAGATTTTAAACAGGGATTGGAAAACAACCAAACTGAGGTGAAGGATCCTTCTGGCCTGGAAGCTTACTATGACAGGCATCAGGCGCTACGGCAGATCGCCCTTAACGCTCCTGAAGACATGAAATCGGTAAAATGGTTTTTTGACTGCGGCGACGATGACTTTCTATACGAGGGGAACAGTTTGGTGCACATTGCGATGAAGAAAAAAGAAATTCCGCATGAATTCAGAATCCGCGACGGTGCACACAATTGGACCTATTGGAGAGAATCCCTTCCCCACGTTTTGAGTTTTGTTTCGGATACATTCCGGCAAAAATAAACGGAAGCAAGCAGTCCAAAAAGGGAATTATTCACCAATGTCTTCCAGCCAGAGATTGGGGTTTTCCTGGATAAATCGCTGCATCAGCCCTTGACAAATTTCATCCTGAAGCACGGAAAGCTGGACACCTTTTTGCTCCAGGAGGCTTTCGGCTCCCATAAAAGTGCGGTTTTCACCGATGACTACCTTTGGGATGCTGTAGAGTAAAATCGCCCCGGAGCACATCGGGCAGGGAGAAAGGGTGGTATACAGGGTACATTGTTTGTATACGGCAGCCGGTTGCCTGCCAGCATTTTCCAGGGCATCCATTTCTCCATGGAGGATACTACTCCCTTTTTGAATGCGCTGGTTATGGCCCCTCCCGATGATCCGATCCTGATATACCAAGACTGAACCAATGGGAATTCCTCCCTGGTCCAAACTTTTTTTCGCCTCCTCTATGGCGGCTTGCATCCATTTATCCATCTTTTACTGAATTGGTTCGGAGGGTAACATACGAAAATTAGACGAACCTACGGCAGGTAAAGGGATTAGATCTTGGAATAGACCATTTTTCGGGAGACTTTTTTCAGCAAGGCATGAATAATTGCTTCATTCAAATTCGCTTTGTAGCCGTAAATTCCATTATGGAATTGAACCAGCAATTCCCCATCTTCGGCATTATAAATCAATAAATTGATAAATGCCAGGCTGTTCTCCGGGGAGATCTTCGGCAGGTCCTCATTGCTATCCTGATTAAAAGCGGCTAGGGGCTGATTGGTCTCGAAACTGCCGGTTACAATGGCATCCACACCCAGCACAGCAGCAAGTTGCGAAGGGTTGAAGTCCTGGTAATTTTCCAGGCCAATTCCTGCTGTATTCAGTTTTCTATTTGTGAGACCCGGTTCCTGTACTTTTACGGCTAATTTTCCCCTCTCAGCATGTTCCCGAAACCAACCAAAAATGGCATTTTGGATGCTTTCGCCTTCCTGTTTTTCCAGGCTCGCCAGGTCCCCGGTGGAGAGGTTTTCCATTTGACTCGGTCTTAAGGTCACCCGGGTTAGGAAGGGAAGGATGGCGATGGTTTTGTGATTTTCAGCGATGGTTTCAAAATCAGCATTTTTGAAAAAGTGACTCTGAGCATTTGATGGAAGAACAAAAAGGAAGTACAACAAAAAGATAGAAACTACTTTTTTCATGACAGTAATTAGAAATGGTTTTAAAAGCTACGCTTGTATTTTTACCCGGATATTGAAAAAATAACCCAGGACCGATTGCTGCTATCTTGATGTCACCACTAAAAATAGGACGGTGAACGACATCTCAAAGATCGTTGTATAAATCGAAATAAAAAAAGTATTATTAAAAAATGTAAGATATAAAATACTAAAAAAAAACTATTTACAATTTTTAATTTGTAAATAGCATTTTACTGGCTACAAATATCAAAGTGTTTTTTAGTATAAAAGGAAAAAGAATACACGCCCATTAAAACAATCCGTGCGCAGAATTATTTTTTCCACTTTCCCTTGGTTTTCATTTGGTTTCGGTTCCTTTTGGCTTTGCTGTTTTTGTTTCCCCGTTTTTTGGGTTTCTCTACCCGTGGTTTGGCAGGGGATTTTTTTTCGTGAAAAGCGCCTTTGAAGTCGGGATCTTCCCCTCGTTTCTGGTTGTCGATTTCCCTTTCATATCCCTGTTGCTCCTCATAAGGGGTTTCATGTTGGGGGATATCCTTCGGAATGCTCCGTTCGGGCACTTCTTTCTGGATGATACCTTCAATTTTTTCGAAGTGAAAACGCTCGGCAGGATTGATAAAGGTAACCGCCTTGCCTTCGTTTTCGGCTCTTCCAGTTCTTCCGATCCTGTGGACGTAATCTTCATAAATCAAGGGAACATCAAAGTTCACCACATGACTGACCATGCTGATGTCCAGTCCCCTTGCCGCTACATCGGTGGCTACCAGTATTTTTACCTCTCCTTTCTTAAACTCATCCATGCTGTTAATCCGGGTATTCTGACCCTTATTGGCATGAATGACCCGAATGCTCCCGCGTTGCCGTTGTTTGAGGTAGCGAAAGACCTCCTCAGCATTTTTTCTGGATTTGGTAAAAACGATCCCTCTTTCAAAGGCAGGCTCGCCTACCAGTTTTTCAAGCAGGTCCATTTTTGTCCTTACATTGGGAACAAAGTATTTGGCTTGCTCGATGGTATCGGCAGTGCTGGCCTGCGGTGCCACTTCTACTCGTTCCGGGAATTCCAGAAATTCATGCGAAAGCTTTTCAATTTTATCGCTGAAGGTGGCAGAGAAAAGCATGTTTTGGCGTTTCACAGGGATGATTTCCAAAATGGCACGTATCTGGGGCAGAAATCCCATATCCAGCATTTTGTCCGCCTCGTCCAGAATCATGGTTTTGATATCCCGGGTATAGAGGACCTCTCGTCTGTATAGATCGAGAAAGCGGCCCGGCGTGGCAATCACAATGTCTACTCCCTCCAGCACTTTTTCTATTTGCGGCTTGGGGCCCAGCCCGCCGTAAAGGCAGACATAGCGAAGGTCGGTGAATTTCCCAAAACCAACGACCGCCTCCTCTATCTGCATGACCAGCTCCCGGGTGGGAGCCAGTATCAAGGCCCGAGGATGCTGCCCCTGGGCATATTTTACTTTGAACAATAGGGGCAAGACAAAAGCAGCGGTTTTTCCGGTACCCGTTTGGGCAATGCCCAGGATGTCATGCCCGGCCAGGGCCAGAGGGATGGCTTTTTCCTGAATTGGCGTAGGCTTTTCGTAGCCGATTTCCTGCACCGCATTCAAAAGTTGCTTGTTGAGATTAAAATTTTCAAAAGATTGCAGTCGATCGGACATGATTTTATAATTTTATGGAAATATTTCAGGGGTTGATTTTGGAAACCCCTCCCGCTCAAAAACCAATGGTATGAAAAGAATTTTAATCCGGAATGCAAATATAGTCAATGAAGGTAAGATAATGCAGGGAGACCTATATATAAAGGAGGGGTTGATTTTTGCAGTGGGTGGCGATTTGTCGGGGCATAAAGCCGATATAGAGATAGATGCCGATGGAAAATACCTTTTACCGGGCCTGATCGATGATCAGGTTCATTTCCGGGAGCCCGGATTGACTCATAAAGCGGAGATCTACACAGAAAGTAAGGCCGCCGTTGCCGGAGGGATTACCAGTTATATGGAAATGCCCAATACCGTGCCACAGGCAACCACCCTTGAATTTCTGGAGGATAAATACGATTTGGCCGCCAAAAAGTCACTGGCTAATTACTCGTTTTTCCTGGGAGCTACGAATGATAATATTGATGTGATCAAACAGGTAAACCCGGAAACCATATGTGGGGTAAAGGTTTTTCAGGGCTCTTCCACAGGCAATATGCTGGTGGATAATCCAGATAGTCTGGAGAAAATATTTAGGGATTGTCCGGTTTTGATAGCCACACACAGTGAAAATGATCAGATTATCAAAGACAATCTGGAAAAATTTCAAAAAGAATACGGAGATAATATCCCTCCGCGATTGCATCCGGAAATCAGATCCTGGAAGGCATGTTATGATGCCTCCAAAACCGTGGTGGATATGGCCCGCATGTACGGAAGCAAGCTCCATGTATTGCATATCAGTACGGGAAAAGAAGTATTGCTTTTTGACAAGGACCTGCCGCTGGAAGAAAAAAGAATTACGGCAGAAGCCTGTGTGCACCACTTATGGTTTTCCGATGAAGACTACGAAGCCAAAGGTAATTTTATCAAATGGAATCCGGCAATAAAAACAGCCGAAGACAGGAAGGAAATATTGAAAGGAGTATTGGACGGGCATATCGATGTCATTGCAACGGATCATGCACCGCACACCCTGGAAGAGAAGTCAAAACCCTACCTGTCGGCCCCGTCAGGCGGGCCTCTGGTCCAACACTGCTTGCCGGCTCTTTTGGAAATGTACCACAAAAACCAGATCAGTCTGGAGCAGATCGTACAAAAAACCAGTCATAATGTGGCGATACTTTTTGAGATTGAAAAGCGGGGCTACCTACGCCCGGGCTACCATGCCGATATGGTGCTGGTGGATTTGGAAGATTCCTGGGAGGTAAACCGGGAGAACGTTTTGTCTAAATGTGGTTGGTCTCCCTTTGAAGGACAGACCTTTCAGTCGAAAATCACGCATACGGTTGTTTCCGGACACCTGGCGTACGAAAACGGTACATTCCATGAAGACCGAAAGGGTCAACGGCTGAAATTTTCAAGAAATGTATAGCAATGTATTGCTTGGCTAAAAAAAGCATATTACCTTTGCATTCCCATCCGATAAAATCATTGGAAGGGATAAAATGGTGATTGTAGCTCAGCTGGTTAGAGCGCTGGTTTGTGGATCCAGAGGTCGCCGGTTCGAACCCGGTCTTTCACCCCAAAACCCTCCTTTAAATCAGGAGGGTTGTTTTTTTTAAGCGCTGGTTTCGACTGGGAATTTGTTTCGTCAGGTATATCAAATGGGCTTTAACGTTTGCAATCGAAGAAATGTGGGGATGATTTTAGGAAAGTGTTTGCGGCTTTAAGCGGTGTTCCCTCTTTTTCTTTTGTGCTGTTAAAGCAGAAAAACGATGGCATATTCTTTGTTATGACGGGTGTGTAGGAATTCAATTAATTTTAAGAAGTCATGTTTACATTATTTCAATCTTCAAAAAAATTTCCTCAGATCAGGTATGTCAATTTGAATCAGGTTCATTTGTATATGATGAAATTCGAGGAGTCGATCAGGAATTTAGAAGAAATTCAAAAAGAAAGTGCCTGATCTGCAAGTTTATAGGAAAAAATAAAAGGGAGTGATTTGCTCCCTTTTTTTGTGTCTTGGAAAAAAGGAAATTTTATTTGGTCTTTTTTTAAACCCTATTTGCATTAGTTTTTCGATCATTTATTTTTCTTTACAAAGGATTCAAGTATTTTTATAAAAACCACAAACATTTGTTTAAATGAGCTACATACATTTCGATAAGACGCAACTCATCAACCTGAATTATTCATTGGAAAAGGAAATAATCCGTTCCAATCGTTCGGGTTGCTATACGAGTACAACGATTATCGGCTGCAATACCAGAAAATATCACGGCCTTTTGGTGGCTCCTCAGCCCCAGATTGACGGGCAATTGCATGTATTGCTTTCCAACGTGCACGAGACAATTGCTCAGAAAGATGCCCTATTCAATTTGGGTATCAATAAATATCCTGGTAATTATTTCCCCCGTGGCCACAAATACCTGGAGGATTTTGATTCCGAGCCCATTCCCAAACTCAGGTACCGGGTAGGTGGGGTGGTTTTGGAAAAGGAAATCATTCTGGACTCCACGGCAGACAGGGTCATGGTGAAATACACGCTGGTGGATGCCTTGATACCTACCAAATTGCGGGTCAGTCCCTTTTTGGCTTTTAGAGGCTATCACGGACTTTCCAAGGCCAATACTTACGTGAATAAAAAAATTAAGAAGATAAAAAAAGGAGTTCAATTCCGGCTTTACGAAGCCTATGACCCCCTTTCGCTGCAAATCTCCAAAGAGAATGTTTTTGTACCGGTTCCTGACTGGTTTTATAACATAGAATACATCCGGGAAATTGAGCGGGGTTACGACTATCAGGAAGACCTGTACGTACCGGGCTATTTTGAATTTGAAATCGAAAAAGGGGAATCGGTCATCTTGGCAGCAGGCTTAAAAGAGGTGAATCCTGAGTCCTTACAGGAATCTTTCCAGAAGGAAATCAGCAGAAGAATTCCCAGAGACAATTTTGTAAATTGTCTGAAAAATGCGGCGGGACAATTTATAAGCCGGCGAAGGGGAGAAACGCGCGTCATTGCAGGGTATCCCTGGTTTGGTTGGTGGGGAAGAGATACCTTTATAGCCCTGCCAGGCCTGACACTGACCCTGGGAGATAAACAAACCTTTTTGGATGTGATGGACTCCATGTCCAAAGATTTAAAAGGGCCCTTGTTTCCAAATGTTGGAAGTGGGGTAATGACGAATATGAATAGCATCGATGCCCCTCTTTGGTATTTCTGGGCCTTGCAGCAATACGTAATCTTCACGGGTGACAAGGAGACCGTTATCTCCAGATACCTGGAAAAATGCAAAGGTATCATAGATGGATTTACCAGGGGTACGGCTTTTAACATCCATGTTATGGAAAACGGGTTGCTTTGCGGAGGGGAAGAAGGGATCGCCCTTACCTGGATGGATGCGGTCACCAAAGACGGCCCGGTGACTCCGAGAATCGGTTGTCCGGTAGAGATCAATGCCTTGTGGTACAATGCCTTATTGTTTTTTCACGAACTTTCAGGAGACGAAGGAGCGAAGAATTTGGCTGATAAGTTGGAAGAATCGTTCGTAGAGACATTTTGGAGCGAAAAAAAGGGCTACCTGGCGGATGTGGTAAAGGGAGAGAAAAAGGATTGGTCCATCCGGCCTAACATGGTATTCGCCACTTCTTTGCCTTACAGCCCTCTAAGCAACGAACAAAAAGATCATGTGCTGGAAGTAGTCAAGAACAATTTGTTTACGAACAGAGGACTCAGGACACTGGCACCAAGTGATCCACTTTATAAAGGATATTACCAGGGAGATCAATACGAGCGGGACAACACCTACCACCAGGGAACCGCATGGCCCTGGCTGCTGGGACATTTTTCGGAAGGATATTTGAAGTTGCATGGGAAGCAAGGGAAAAAATTGGTTGAAAACATGATCAGCAGCTTCGATGGGGTGATGACCCAGTATGGTGTCGGAACCATTGCTGAAATATACGATGGAGATCCTCCCCACAGACCGAAAGGGGCCATATCACAGGCCTGGAGTGTGGGTGAATTGCTGCGGATGAAATATTTAATCGATAATCTTTAAAAAAGATTTATATGAAAGTTTTAATGTTTGGATGGGAATTTCCTCCTCATATTTCCGGGGGGTTGGGTACCGCCTGCTACGGGTTGGTAAAAGGAATGGCCCACCACAAACAAGACCTGATTTTTGTTGTCCCTAAATTATGGGGAGATGAGGATCCGTTGGCTGAGTTTGTCAATGCCAGTGATGTGGAAATCGATTACCGGGAACGTCGGTTCAGGGATATCTGGAAAAACCTCACCTACCTGGAGGTAAGCTCTTTTTTGATTCCCTACCTCAGTCCGGAAGAATATCACAACCATACCGAACGACTACTCAAAGATCAGGACGAATTGGAATCCAGCGTATTAGCCAATAAGTTTACTTTCAGTGGAAAGTATGGCAAAGATCTAATCCTGGAGGTCTCCCGGTATGCCCTGGTAGCTGCACAAATTGCAAAAAACAAAGAGTTTGACCTGATTCATGCCCATGACTGGTTATCCTTTCCCGCAGGAATAGCGGCGAAACAAATGAGTGGGAAGCCGCTGATTGCGCACGTACATGCGACAGAATTTGACCGTTCCGGGCAAACCGTAAACCAACGGGTCTACGATATAGAGCGAGCCGGTATGGAAGCAGCGGATAAGATCATCGCCGTGAGCCAGCTCACAAAAAATACCATCGTGGCCAAATACGGAATCCCCGAAGAGAAAGTCACCGTGGTACACAATGCCGTATTGGACACCAGTATTATCAAGTCCAAGGAAGAGAAAAAAGTCCCCGAGAAAATCGTGACGTTCCTGGGACGAATTACCTTTCAAAAGGGACCTGAGTACTTTGTAGAAGCGGCTCATAAGGTGATTAAAAAGGATGAAAATGTGAGATTCGTCATGGCCGGTTCCGGAGATTTACTGAATCGAATGATCTTGCGGGTGGCGGAATTGCGGATCGGGACCAAGTTTCACTTTACGGGGTTTCTTAAGGGAGACGATGTGGATAAGATGTTTGCGCTCAGTGATGTGTACGTGATGCCTTCTGTCTCCGAACCCTTCGGTATTTCTCCATTGGAGGCGGTCAGACACAATACGCCGGTGATCATTTCCAAACAATCCGGCGTGGCGGAAGTACTTCAAAATGCCGTTAAAGTCGATTTTTGGGACATTGATGCGATGGCAGATGCTATTTTTGCCTTGCTTCATTACAATGGCATTTCCAAAATGTTTAGAGAGATGGGAAGGGAAGAGCTGAAAAAGCTCAAGTGGGAGCACGTGGCTAAAAAAGTCATCGATATATACAAGCAAACCGTAAATCAATAGGATATGAGAACCATTTGTTTTTACTTTCAAGTACACCAACCTTACAGATTGAAACCCTACCGATTTTTTGAGATTGGGGACGATCATGATTACTGGGATGATTATTCCAATAGAAATATCATGAAAAAGGTGGCTAAAAAATGTTACCTACCAATGAACCAACTTTTGCTGGAGCTCATTCGAAAATACCAGGGAAAGTTCAAAGTTTGTTTTTCTATATCCGGGACCATTCTGGACCAAATGGAGGCCTACGCCCCGGAAGTTTTGCATAGCTTTCAGGAACTGGTGGCCACAGGTCATGTGGAGTTGCTAAACGAAACGTATTCACACTCCCTCTGTGCCTTGAAAAGTGAATCAGAGTTCAAAGACATGGTACACCTTCATCAAGAGAAAATAAAGCAATATTTCAACGGATATACGCCAAAAGTATTTCGAAATACGGAGTTGATTTATTCAGATAGTATTGGTGAAATGGTGGGTAAAATGGGTTTTGACGGCATCCTTTCTGAAGGAGCCAAACATATCCTGGGCTGGAAAAGCCCGAATTTTGTCTACGTGAACGCCAACGAGCCTAAACTAAAAGTATTGCTCAAAAACTTCCGCCTGAGTGATGACATTGCCTTTCGGTTTGGGGAAACCAAATGGTCCGATTATCCCCTCACAACAGATAAATTCATGGGCTGGCTAAACCAGGTACCGGCGGAAGATGAGGTGATTAACCTGTTTATGGATTACGAAACCTTTGGTGAACACCAATGGAAAGAAACGGGGATTTTTGAATTTATGCGGCACCTTCCTGATGCGGTATTCAATCAGACCAACTTTTCCTTTTCCACTCCTTCGGAAGTAATTGCCAATGCTTCGCCGGTGGGAAAAATTCACGTCCCCATTCCCATTTCCTGGGCAGATGAGGAGCGGGATCTGACCGCCTGGTTGGGTAACGATCTACAGGACGAGGCATTTGACCGATTATTTGAACTGGAAGCCAAAGTGAAAAAATCCAATGACCCAGCTATTCACCGGGATTGGCGCTACCTGCAAACCAGCGATCACTTCTATTATATGTGCACCAAGTTTTTTTCTGACGGGGATATTCATGCTTATTTTAGCCCCTACGAAAGCCCCTATGAGGCATTTATAAATTATATGAATGTCCTGAGTGATTTTATTTTAAGGCTCAAACAGGCTGAGAAAGATGCTGTCTCGGGTTAATTCTCAAATTAACATTCGAATTTGAATCAAAACCGGGCGATCGCTTTTTCGACCTTCACCGGGTCGGGGATTGGGATAGCCCGGTTTTTTTAGCTAAAACTGTAACCAACCTGGCTTCCTTTTTCCTGATCCAGCTCCACCCTGGCATAAACCGCAACCTCTTGCTGTAGTTCCTCCACATGGCTGATAATACCCACGATCCGGTTTTCATGACGAAGCGCTTTCAAGGTTTCAAAGACCACCCGAAGAGAATTCCGGTCCAGGGCTCCGAACCCCTCATCCAGAAAGAAAAAGCTTTGATCTGCCTGATTAAGGGATTTGACTTTTTCGGCCAGTGCGAGTGCCAGACATAAAGAGGCCTGAAAGGTTTGGCCACCTGAAAGCGTTTTCAGCAAACGCTTTTTTCCTCCATTCAGGTAATCCGTTACCCAAAAAGTATTGTTATCATCTATCTCCAGGCTTAGGCTGTTCTTAGTCAGTTTGGAAAAGCGCAGATTGGCGGTATGGCAGAGTTCTTTCAGGTAAATCCGGCTTACATACTTGACAAAGCCGCTACCTTTAAATAGCTGATCGAGTTCTTTGAGATACGACAGACGGGTTTCCAGTTTACGAAACGTTTGGGTTAATTCCGCTTTCAAAACAAGTTTTTCCCGAAGTTCTTGGAGAGATTGATTGAGGAGTATGAGCTTGTTTTTCATGAATTCCAGTTCCTCTTTTTCCAGCAAGTGGGAAGCATTTAGGGCCTCGTAAGTTTGATGCTGAAAGTCCGGTACACCCGGTATATTTTCCAATTCCGAAATTCGAGACCTTACTACGGAACATTTTTTTTCATATTCCCGGATTTGATGGTCGGTCTTGTCTGCATCCATACTGCTGGTAAAAAGGGCTTCCAGTGTTTGTTTGTCGGAAAAGCCGTATTCCAAAAGTAATGTCTCGTAATCGGCATTCAGCCCGGCCAGTTTTTGGGTACTTCGTTCCTTTTTGTTCACATAATTGGAAAGGTTGGCCAGGTTGGTGGCGGCCTTTTCTCTGGTTTCCTTCAATACTTTCTGCTTGCTATCCAGAAAATCGGCCGTTTCCTGGATGTCCTGCTGTACCTTCGTTATCGTTTGGCGGATGATTTCAGCCGATTTTTTCAGATAAGACTGGGCAAATTCCAGGTCTGAGATCTCCTCTTCTTTTGCTTTGATCGTACTTTTGAGACTCAAAAGGCGCTCTTCTGCCTTTCTTAATTCTTGCTGTATCAGCTCCCGTTCCTTCCGGACCTGTTCCAGATTTTTTCTGCCTTCCCGAATGGTTTTATCCAGCGCAGCCTGCTTTTTAACCTTTTCTTCCAGTTGACTTCGTTTGGAATCCAGCGATTCCGGATCGGTAATACCTCTTGCTGCGAGCTTTTTTTGAAGCTGTTCCAGTTGTTGCTGCAGAAGGGTTAGCTCTTCGCTTTTATTCCGGAGTTGGACGGAGTGGTTTTCTTCCTTGGTTTTTTGGAGGAGTAACTCCCTGGCCATCTCCTGCGTTTGGTCTAGTTTTTCCCGGCTGTTTTCCCAGGAGGATTGAATTTCCGCTAGCGAGTTATCGGAAAGGTGCGCATCCAAGGGATCCGGGTGATCCAGGGAGCCGCATAAAGGACAAGGCTCCCCTTCCCTAAGTGCGTGCGCATGGTTTTGCAAGGCTTTTTTTTCAATCAACCTTTCTTTTTCCCCTTCCCATTTTTTAATACCTTCCTTTTGCGCTGCCACCCACTGCTCAAAGTCAGTAAAATCCGATGGAAGGAAAGCCAGGAGTTCCTCCACCCGGCTGGTAAACGCCCGTGTCTCTTTTTTTAGATTTTCCTCTTGCCCTTTCAAAACCTCTTTTTGCGCCAAAAGTGCCTTCCATTCCTTTGCCTGCTGCTGCAGTTCTGCCAGTTCTTGATGGTCGCTGGAAAGATCAAAACTTTCGGTTTCCCTGTCCAGCGCTATCAATTGCTTTTCCAAGGATTCCTGCTTTCGAAGCAAATCCTCCAACTGGGGCTGCATGGATTCCAGCTTGCCCTGCGAAGCTTGACATTCCCCGGTGAGGGTTTGAATCTCCAGGACTTTTTGCAAGTCTCTGATTTTGTTTTCTCGTTGAGGCCGTTTGTCCGCTTTTTTTTTCAGGTCGGATTCTTGCGCTTCCAGGGTTTTAATTTGCTCGTTATAGGCTTGTTCAAAGCGCTGGCAGTCAATTGTTCCTACCGTCGCTTCTTCCAGTGCCAGGTTTTCTTCCTTTATTTTTTCCCACACGGGCAGTAGGTAGGTTCGGGCCTGAAGATAGGCTTTCAGTTCTTTTTTCTTTTTTTCTATTTCAGGGAGTTGGTTTTCAAGGGTCTCCCAGATTTTCCTGGATTGAAGGAGTTCCTGATATTTTTCCCGGAAGCCTTCCATTTGCTGTAATTTTTTACCAGATTTTTCGAAGGATCGCTCTTTTTCCTTGACCAGTCGGTCGGTTTTTTCCTGTTCGGATTGTTGTGCTTCAAGCAGGTCCTGACTTAGGTTTTCCAGTGGTTCTAGCTTGGTTTCGAGTTTGATCTTTTCCTCTCTGGCCTTTTTATAAAGGGTTCCGGTGTTTCCGGAGAGGTCAAATCGCTCCAGCCCAAATAATTCCTTCATCATGGCTGCCCGGGGTCCGGGTGTCAGGTCAATGAACTCCCGAAACTTCCCCTGTGGAATGATCACCGTTTGTTTGAAATGGTCCATTTTCATCCCGAGGATGGCCTCCGCTTTTTCCTCCAGGGGAATCAGTTCCTCCTTTTCTTTCAGGTAAAAATGATGTTCTGCCGGCCGGATTTCATCGAAATTTTTCGGATTTCTTTTTACCCGGTACCGTGCCAGGTAATGGTTTGTATTGTTTTTGCCAGCCTTAAATTCAAAGCTTATTTGAAGGGAATCGCTTTGAAGATTGACCATGCTGTTTTTTTCACCTCTATCGGAAAGCCTTTCGGTACTTCCATATAGCGCCAATAAAATGGCTTCCAATAAAGATGATTTACCACTCCCCACGGCTCCAAAGATACCAAATAGACCGGCAGCAGTTAGAGATGTAAAATCTATGGTTTGGGTTTCTTTGTAGGAGTAGAGTCCTTTTAAGGTGAGTTTTACGGGAATCATGAGGGATCAACTTGGGCGATGACTTCTTTGAAAATAGCGATTAATTCCTGATTAGGGGGCTGGCCTTTTTCACTTTGGTAATACATGTTGAAAAGACTGGGCATGTCTTTTTCCAGATCCCGAACCTGCAACTGATGATCAGACTCGGTTTCTCTGTTTTTGATTTGAGGAATAAGGTTGATGATGCCGTCGTGCGCCTGCATCAGGGATCTTCGGGTCTCGGCATCTATGGAATGATCCGTTTCATAGGTCAGTTCTACAAAGCAGTGCGGATTTGCTTCCAACCATTCCAATGCAGTCGTTAGGCTGTCAAAGGTTTTTCTTTCCAGGCGCCTGCCCTGATAGAGGGGGATGGCTTCATATTGGGCCGGTTTCCCTGGATGGACCTCAATGAGTACTACCTGTTTTTGCTGTCCGGCTTCGCTAAAAGAATAGGCAAGCGGAGAACTGGCATACACTGCGGGGACAGGCACTGTGCTACAGGCATGGTATCGGTGTAAATGGCCCAGTGCCGCGTACTGAATTTGATTGGGGATTTGGGAGGTGTGGAGTGCCTGGGTGCCTCCAACGTGCAGAATGGGTCGCTCGCTTTCGGGCTCAGGTTCCGGCGTTTCCCCTTCCTTCACAAAAAAGAAATGACCTAAAAAAAGGTTAACTCCGCGATCGTCGCAATGGCGATCCGCAAGTTCCTTCCAGCGGTTTCCCAGGACCGTTCTCAGCTCTGATTCGCGGTCTTCCTCTCCCAGGTACGTTCGCAATAACAGCTCGTTGGCATAGGGAGCGAGGAGGATGCGAACAGGGAAATCATGCTGGGGCAGTTTCAGGGATACGAATCCCGGATCAGAAAGGAGGACTTCCGTGCCGTTTTCTGATTTACCCACGGGTATCACCGTGTCGTATCGGCTGTAAAAGAAAATTCCCATTTCCCGGGCTAGTGGATCGGGTGCCTCTATAAACTGAGTGCTGTCGTGATTTCCAGAGATGACCACGATTGGCCTCTGCCCATTTTTGGAGAGCTTGCGCAGGGTTTTGTAAAGTAGCTCCACGGCTTCGTGACTGGGATTAAACGTATCGAAAACGTCTCCTGCAAGCAAGACCATGTCTACTTCATGGCTATCTGCAATGGAGACAATTTCTTCCAATACCGCTTTCTGCTCTTCCAGGCGGGAAACGTCCTGCAGTCTTTTCCCCAAATGCCAGTCTGCCGTGTGTAATAGTTTCATGGGCGGTAATTCAAATGCTAAAAGTTTAATTTTATGCTAAATTTACTTCAATATCGGAGCGAGGCAAAGACTAATTCGTAAAAATTACCTAAGGTAAGATCGGGTTTTTAAGAAAAATGTATTTATTTGTTACGTTGAAAGGAATTTTTATAACTAGTGTAAAGGATTGATAGCGATGTGGTTTATGAAAAAGGTTGTGATGATCGTGTTGTTGGCTCATTTTTGGCTGATTTTTTCTTCAAAGGCGCAGTCCCCGTTTACCGCACCGGATTCCTTGCTGGTTATCCAGGAAGGTATTGCCAGCTATTATGGCACCCGCTTTCATAACCGGATGACGGCCAATGGGGAAATTTATGACATGTGGCAATTCACCGCGGCACACAAGCACCTGCCCTTCGGGACCTTGCTGAAAGTGACCAATAAGAAAAACGGAATGCAGGCGGTTGTGCGGATCAACGACCGCTTGCCCAAATCTTCCACACGGATTATTGACCTATCCAAAGGAGTAGCAGAACACCTGGAAATGGTGAACGATGGAATTGTTCCCGTGACCCTGGAGTTGCTCAGTCATCATGCCATTGACTGGGTAAGGCAGCAGTACAAAGTGGTTCCGCGGGATATCCGCCTGAGGAGCTATTTTCACGGGATTGCCTACACCAAGGACGAGAAGCTCATCCAACGTGCCCTGAGAGAATCCCTTCAAAAGAAGTAGGAAGCGGTAGCCTGAACCGGACGCAAACCGGAACGTTACGACTAGCCGAAATTAAGGGCCAGAGATTGCGCTTACCTATGGTCGTTACAGATTATTGTTTTACTTTTGCTGTCTTAAATCCCTGCAAACTACCTTCATTATGAGTAAAGTAAGAGCCAAGAAGCATCTGGGACAACACTTTTTGCGTGACCTGCAAGTGGCGGAACGGATCGCAACTTCGCTCGAAGGATTTGGGGGCGGCCGGAATGTGTTGGAAATCGGACCGGGAATGGGAGTTCTGACCGATTTTTTGGTAGAAAAACCCTGGGAGCTAACCCTGATTGAGATCGATAAAGAGTCCGTCGTCTACCTGCGGGAGAAATATGCGAAGCATTCGCTCCGTATAGTGGAGGGAGACTTTTTGGACAATCAATACAGGACGCTTTATAATACACCTTATGCCATAATAGGGAATTTTCCCTATAATATTTCCAGCCAGATCTTCTTCAAGGTATTGGAAGAAAGGCATCAGGTAATGGAAGTGGTGGGGATGCTTCAAAAGGAAGTTGCTGAACGAATTACCGCCAAGAAAGGAAATAAGACTTATGGCATTTTGAGTGTATTGTTGCAGGCTTTTTACGAAACAGCCTACCTGTTCACCGTTCCTCCTGAAGTATTCGATCCGCCTCCTAAAGTGCAGAGCGGTGTCATCCAATTGAAAAGAAATTCGGTTCGGGAGCTGCCTTGCAACGAAAAGCTGTTTTTCAGATTGGTAAAGCAAGCGTTTCACACACGGAGGAAAACCCTGCGAAATGCCCTGAAACCAATGGGGCTTTCCGATGAATTTAAAGGTATGGACATGCTGGATCTAAGGGCAGAACAACTGGGAGTGGAGGAGTTTGTTTATTTAACTCAAAAATTGGAAGCATCGTGGAAGCTATAAAGACATTCGAACTCTCCAAGGAATACTTGGAAGCGCTTCGGGAGAGTATCTCGGAAGCCCACATTCAGTTTATTCAGGAGTCCATGCAGGATGCCAAAAAGGCCGATATAGCCGCCCTGTTGGATGAGTTGGACATGGAGGAGGCACTCTTTGTATTGCGGGCACTGGATCCGGATTTTTCTGCGGACATCCTGATCGAGCTGGACGAAGATTCCCAATACAAGGTGATTACCTCCATGCCTCCGGAAGAACTGGCCACCCTGATTGACCACATGGATTCAGATGATGCGGTGGATGTGCTGAATCAATTGGTGGTGAATGACCGGGAAGCCGTCATCAGCCACCTGGAGCAAAAGGAAAAATCCCTTTACATCATCGAATTGCTCCGGTACGATGAGGACAGTGCTGGTGGATTGATGGCCAAAGAGATCATCAAAGCCAACCTCAACTGGACCGTGGTGCAGACCATCGAAGAAATCCGCCGGCAGGCAGAAAATGTGGAAAAGATTTTTTCGATTTACGTGGTGGATAACAAGGAAAAGTTATTAGGCAGAATTGCGCTAAAGAAATTGATTCTGGCATCTTCAGGTACCAAAGTAGCTGATTTGTACGAAGACAACATTATTTCAGTACCCACTTACATGGAAGGGGAAGAGGTAGCCGAGATCATGCGTAAATACGATCTGGAAGCGGTTCCCGTGGTGAATGTTAAAAATAAGTTGGTTGGACGGATAACGGTAGATGATATTTTGGATCTGATCCGGGAGCAGGCAGAAGAAGACATTCAGGCCATGACCGGTTTTTCGGATGACGTGGAAGAATCCGACTCCATTTACCGCCTCTCCCGTGCCCGGCTTCCCTGGCTGGTCATAGGTATGGTGGGAGGATTGATGGGAGCAGGCTTTATTGGTTTTTTTGAAGAAGGGTTGAATGCCGTTACTGCGCTGGCTTTTTTTATTCCATTAATTACGGCTACAGGGGGAAATGTGGGCATTCAATCCTCCACCCTGGTGGTACAGAGCCTGGCGAATAAATCGGTATTTGAAGACAGCCTGACCAAACGTTTTCTGAAGGTACTGCTGGTGGCCGTGCTCAATGGATTGGTATTGGCATTGTTTGTGTTTCTAACGGTAGTATTTCTTTACGGGCAGGAGACCAAATTTGGTCTGGTCGTAAGCATTGCGTTATTCAGTGTGGTCTTACTGGCATCATTTATGGGCACGCTTACACCCATTGTATTGGATAAGATCGGGATAAACCCAGCCATGGCTTCGGGGCCCTTTATTACTACTGCCAATGACCTGCTGGGCCTGGGCGTTTATTTTGGGGTAGCTACCTTACTATTGAACCTATAATTGAACCATGAGAATACTGATCATCGACCAAATGCACGAAAGCATTGTGCCTTTGCTGGAAGAAAAAGGGCATCAAGTGGATTACCGACCCGAAATAGACCGTGAGGGGATCCTGGCTGTTTTGCAAGATTATGAGGGCTTGATCATTCGATCAAAGACACCCATCGATCAAGAACTGCTGCAAGAAGCCCCTCTGTTGAAATTTCTAGCCAGAGCGGGAGCCGGCTTGGATAACATTGACCTGGATTACCTGGAAGAAAAAGGGATCTCTCTGCATCATGCTGCAGAAGGCAACCGGGATGCGGTGGCCGAACACGCATTGGGTATGCTGCTGACCTTGTTCAACCATTACCTGCAATCCGACCAGCAGGTAAGGAAAGGTATTTGGGACCGGGAAGGAAACAGGGGAGTGGAGCTGTCTGGCAAAACGGTGGGCATCTTCGGATATGGAAATATGGGAAGTGCTTTTGCTCAACGACTTCGGGGATTTGGTGTAGAAATACTGGCCTACGATAAATTCAAGTCCGGTTTTGGGGATGAATGGGTAAAAGAGAGTAGTTTTCAGGCCATACAAGAAAAGGCAGATGTATTGAGTATCCATGTTCCCCTCACGACCGAGACCAGATATTTTTTTAGTCCCGAAATTCTGTCGGGTTTTCACAAGTCCTTTTACCTCATCAATACCGCCCGGGGGGAGGTAATCCGGATGGACACCTTGAACGAAGCCCTGCAAAACGGCAAGTTGAAGGGGGCAGCTCTCGATGTTTTGGAAAAGGAAAAACTCCAGGCACTGACGGCTTCAGAGCGACTGTCCTTTGAAGCACTCAGCAGAAGGTCCAATGTGCTTTTTTCACCTCATGTTGCGGGCTGGAGCCATGAGTCCTACCGGAAAATCAACCAGGTGCTGGTAGCCAAAATCGAAGGAGAGTGGAAGGGTTGATCCCCCAATAATTGGCCCCTTAAATTGTAAAATAAGAATTCTTATTTTATCTTTGTTGATACAAAATACAGGAAGCATATGGGAACGGTCTCAAAGTTGAGACCGTTATTTTATTTACTATCAGGCTATTTATTATTTGATATGGGAAACATACAATATTACACCGAAGAAGGACTGAAGAAGCTCAAGGATGAGCTTCAACAGCTGAAAACCAAAGGCAGGTCCGACATTGCCAAGCAGATCGCCGAAGCCCGAGACAAGGGAGACTTAAGCGAAAATGCGGAGTATGATGCTGCCAAAGATGCTCAGGGTCACCTGGAATTGAAAATTGCCAAATTGGAAAATGTACTTGGCAACGCCAGGGTATTGGACAACTCTAAAGTGGATACTTCCAAGGTGGGAATTCTTTGCACTGTCAAAATCAAGAACGTAAAAAACGGCATGACCGTGACCTACACGCTCGTGTCAGAAGAAGAAGCAGATCTGAAAGCCAACAAGATTTCCCTGGCCTCTCCTTTCGGAAAAGGGCTAACGGGTAAAAAAGTCGGCGAGATTGCCCAGATACAAGCGCCAGCCGGACAGCTTGAATTTGAAATTCTGGATATCAGTTATTAATTTCCATCCCGATTGCTTTGCATCGGGATTTTTTATTCGGTCAACAAACTAACTTCCTGAGGTATGCCTTCCATATTTACCAAAATAATTAATAGAGAAATTCCAGGACACATCGTTGCTGAAGACGATCAGCACATCGCTTTTTTGGATATCATGCCCCTGGTTAAAGGCCATGTATTGGTCGTCCCAAAAAAAGAAGTGGATTATATTTACGACCTGGATGATTCCTTGTACACAAGCCTACACCTGTTTGCCAAAAAGGTCGCCAAAGCTCAGGAGCAGGTGATTCCCTGTACCCGCATCGGTGTAGCCGTGATCGGACTGGAGGTTCCCCATGTTCACATTCACCTGGTGCCATTAAAAACCATGGATGATATTAATTTCAGCCGCCCCAAGCTGAAGCTTTCTTCGGAGGAATTGGAGGAAATTGCCAACAGTATTAAATCCGAATTTGATAACGCTTGATGATAAGGGCATCTATTGTCCCCCGGCGGGTATCTACATTGATCCCTGGAAGCCGGTAACCAGGGCCATCATCACGCATGCCCATGCAGA
This sequence comes from Cyclobacterium salsum, assembly GCF_010119245.1. Lineage (GTDB taxonomy): Bacteria > Bacteroidota > Bacteroidia > Cytophagales > Cyclobacteriaceae > Cyclobacterium > Cyclobacterium salsum. Next base: position 28,146 of record NZ_WNKG01000004.1, on the reverse strand, counting down.
CCATGCCCGATGGGGAATGAAGCACTACCTGGCGCACGAGCAATCGAACCAAATTCTGAAATACCGCCTGGGAAACCAAATTCAACTGGAAACGCTTGCTTATGGAAAGGATATTTCTGTAAACGGTGTGAAAATTTCGCTGCACCCAGCCGGGCATATACCCGGATCCGCCCAGGTTCGGCTGGAATATAAAGGAGAAATTACTGTGATCAGTGGGGATTACAAAACGGAATCCGATGGCATCAGTACTCCTTTTGCACCCGTGCCTTGCCATACCTTCGTATCGGAATGTACCTTTGGCTTGCCGGTGTACCGCTGGGAAAGTCAGGAAACTATTTTTCGGGATCTGAACCAATGGTGGGCTAATAATGGCAAAGAAAACCGCTGCTCGGTGGTATTTGCTTATTCATTGGGCAAGGCCCAGCGAATCCTCCGTCATCTGGATATGGGGCTGGGGCCTGTTTTTGCACACGGTGCTATCTGGAACACTAATGAGGCACTTGCAGCAGATGGGATTATTTTACCACCGGTAGAAAAAGTAACTCCAAAAATGCCCAAATCATCCTTTGTCAATGCCCTGGTTTTGGCCCCTCCTTCGGCCGCTGGTAGTCCCTGGATGAAGCAGTTTTCCCCATACCGGACGGCCATTTGTTCTGGATGGATGAATATACGAGGTGCCCGAAGACGTAGGGCAGTGGATAATGGATTTGTGCTTTCGGATCATGCCGACTGGACGGGGTTGAATCAGGCGATCGAAGGAACCGGGGCTTCTACTATTTTATTGACACATGGCTTCAAGGATGTTTTTGCCCGATACCTTCAGGAAAGGGGCCTTAATGCCAGGGTCTTGGAAACCCTGTTTCAAGGAGAATCCCCCGATTCCGAGGATACCTGAGGAACAGGGTATGGATTCCAATTTTTGAAAATCCCCTTTTTTGTTTCGGGAATTGGCAGGGGCTGATTACCTTTGCGCATGGCAGAACAGATTTTAATTCTTGACTTTGGTTCCCAATATACCCAGCTTATAGCCAGACGTGTCCGGGAGCTGGATGTTTATTGCGAAATTCACCCTTTTAATAAAATTCCCCCGCTCAGTTCCGACATCAAAGGTGTAATCCTTTCTGGCAGTCCCTGCTCTGTCCGTGACGAGGGGGCTCCCGACCTCGACCTTGATACTTTCAGAGGGAAACTCCCGGTATTAGGAGTGTGTTATGGTGCCCAGTTAATGGCCCAAAAATACGGGGGTATCGTGGCCCCTTCTGAAATCAGGGAATATGGCCGTGCCAATCTTTCTCACCTGGACACCCATGCAGATCTTTTTAAAGAAATGACCCATGGCTCCCAGGTATGGATGTCCCATGGCGACACGATTAAAACGTTACCAGACGACTTTGAAACCATCGCCAGCACTCCTTCGGTAAAAATTGCCGCCTATAAGGTTCGGGGAGAAGCTACTTACGGCATTCAGTTTCATCCCGAAGTAACCCATTCCACAGAGGGAAAAAATGTGTTGAGAAACTTTGTGGTACAGATTTGCGGCTGCAGCCAGGATTGGACTTCGGATGTGTTTATTGACATTACCGTGGATTCACTGAAAAAAACCATCGGCAAAGATCGGGTGGTCATGGGTTTGTCTGGAGGAGTTGATTCTTCCGTGGCGGCTACTTTGATCCACCGGGCCATTGGGGAGCAACTTACCTGCGTATTTGTCGATAACGGTCTCTTGCGGAAAAACGAATATGAAGAAGTGCTGGACTCCTACCAGGACCTGGGCTTAAATGTCATTGGTGTCGATGCCCGGCAGAAATTTTACGATGCCCTCCGGGGGATTTCAGATCCCGAAGGAAAGCGCAAAGCCATAGGGAGGACGTTTATAGAAGTCTTTGATGAAGAGGCGCATAAGATAAAGGAAGTGAAATGGCTGGGGCAGGGCACCATTTATCCCGATGTGATCGAGTCGGTTTCTGTCAATGGCCCATCTGCTACCATCAAATCCCATCATAATGTGGGTGGATTACCCGATTTTATGAATCTGAAAGTGGTGGAGCCCCTAAACACCCTGTTTAAAGACGGGGTCAGGGAAGTGGGTAAAGCGCTGGAAATCCCGGAAGCCATCATCGGCAGGCATCCCTTTCCGGGTCCTGGACTCGGTATTCGCATTCTGGGGGACGTTACCCCCGAAAAGGTGGAAACTCTTCAGGAAGTGGATTATATATTTATACAGGGGCTCAAAGATGCCGGTCTTTACGATCAGGTCTGGCAAGCAGGAGCCATCCTGTTGCCCATCCAATCGGTAGGCGTGATGGGGGACGAACGAACCTATGAGCGGGTGGTAGCCCTCCGCGCAGTTTCTTCTGTTGACGGGATGACCGCGGACTGGGTTCACCTTCCCTATGAGTTTCTGGGCAAGGTTTCCAATGATATCATCAATAAAGTCAAAGGGGTAAACCGGGTAGTTTACGATATCAGCTCCAAACCACCGGCTACCATAGAATGGGAGTAATTCACCCCATCTGAAACCTGATAAAGATATCAGGTTTTTTTATGAAGAATTGGTTCAAAAACTGTTAAATTCGTATTTCGCTACCAAAAATTGTTTCTTGTAAAATCAGGTATGATGTTTGATTTTCTTAAACGTAAAAAACGCTCATCTATGAAATGGCCACTAATCATTGCCTGTCTTTTGTTTCCCATACATGCTCTTTTTGCCCAGGAGGACACAACAAACTACCAACGGGCAAAAAGATTAATTGCGCAGGAAAGCCACGAGGAGGCAATGGAATTGCTCAGGCCTTATCTGGATGCGGAAAAGTATGGCGACCTTTCTGGATATGCCCGGTTCCATTTTGCAAGGGCAGCCTACGGAAATGGCCAATACGAATTGGCAAAAAATGCCTTAAACGATTTGCAGGGACCTCGTTCGTGGGAAGGTGATGACGAGGCCCGGTACTTACTCGCGCTCACTCATTTCCAGCTTTCGGATGCCTCAGAAGCCCTGCAACTGGTTGATGCCATCCGTAATGAGTCCGTGCAACAAGAAGCCTATGCAGCAACTTATGAGTTTTTGAAGGTAAGTTCTTCCAGCGTATTGACTGTGCAGTATAACCAATATCCGGAAAATCTGGGATTGATGATGGCCCTCAAGGAAAAGCTGGAGTCCCAGGGTTCCATGTCCTCCAACGATCGAAAAATTTACCAGGAAATCCGAAGTTCAATTCATGCTCGTCCAGGAGAAAGCGAAACCGCCGTAACCGACGGAATTTTGGATGTGGCAATTGTGCTACCCTTTAATTATGAAGGAGGGGACGGGGTCAGCTCCCTGCAGGGGAATAATTTCGTACTACAGTTGTATCAGGGGATACAGTTGGCATTGGATCAAGCAAAAACGGAGGGGCTGGAAGTAAATTTCAAAACCTTTGATACCGAGCGATCCGGTGAGCAAGTAGCTCGAATTTTGAGAGATCCTTTCCTCAAGAAAGCGGATGTCATTATTGGGCCCATTTATCCGGAAGAAACGGCACAGGTAGCTTCTTTCGCCCAACTCTATGAAATCCCTCAAATCAATCCACTGTCCAACATTGACGACAATATTCAGGAATTCAATCATTCTTACCTATTCAGACCTTCCGTTAATGCACTAAGCCAAAGGGTAATCGATTATTGCCGCAGGTTTGACGGCAGAAGAATAGCACTGGCCTATTCGGGGACCAGCAGGGACGAGCAGTTGGCCGATCTTTTTACCGAGATGGCCAGGAGAAGTGGCCTGCAGATAGTTGAAAGCCAAAAAGTGACCATTCGGGAAATGCGCGACTTTTTTGACACCCTTAAACTTGGGACCGACGAGGAACCTTCGGTGGACATGATTGTCATTTTTTCAGATGACCCAAACATCGCCTCTCCTACCTTTGGGTTGGTGGAATCGCTGGGATCGGGCATTCCACTAGTGGTCATGGAAAGCTGGCTGTATTTTAACTTTGCCAACTACGAAATGATGGAATCTCAAAATTTCCATTTTGTCGGTAATAATACGGTGGATTTTAACGATGAAGTACTGGATGAATTTAGAGGAAATTATTTGGAAAAGTTTAAAGTATACCCTTCTTCCTTTGTGTACATGGGTTACGAGTTGGCAGATATGGTATGCAGGGTGATCAACGCCAGTGAAGGCTTTGATTTTCGGGAAAACCTGAACCAAAGCGGATTTATAGAGGGAGAGCTTACCTTTGGCTTTGATTTCTCCAATGTGAAATACAATAATTACGTACCCATGCTGCGGCTGGAAGAAGGAGTTTTGACCATAGAAGAATAAATCGCCGATGATTACAGAGAAAAGCAAACACCTTTTTGACCAAGCCAAAAAATCCATTCCCGGAGGGGTGAATTCTCCGGTAAGAGCATTTAAAGCAGTCGGGGGCAACCCCCTGTTTATTTCTAAAGCAGAGGGTCCCTATGTCTTTGACGCGGATGGGAACCGGTTTATAGAACTAATTAACAGTTGGGGTCCCATGATACTGGGCCACAATCATCCGGAAGTACGGGAGGCCGTGATCAAAGCCATGGAAAAAGGTACTTCCTTTGGGGCACCAACTGCCATGGAGGTGGAAATCGCCGAACTGATTGTAAAGATGGTGCCTTCCGTGGAAAAAGTGCGGATGGTTAATAGCGGTACCGAAGCAACCATGTCTGCCATTCGTGTCGCTCGCGGCTATACCGGAAAAGAAAAGTTCATCAAATTTGAAGGGAACTATCACGGACATGGAGATAGCTTTCTGATTGCTGCCGGATCCGGAGCCGTTACCATGGGAAATCCCGATTCGCCAGGAGTGACCAAAGGAACTGCCAAAGACACCTTGCTGGCCCCCTATAACGATCTGGATAAGGTGAAGTTACTGGTGGAGGCTAATAAAGATGAAATTGCTGCGATGATTCTGGAACCGGTGGCAGGAAATATGGGCTGCGTGTTGCCGGAGCCCGGGTTCTTGGAAGGCCTGCGGAAAATCTGCGACGAAGAAGGCATCGTCCTGATTTTCGACGAGGTGATGACCGGCTTTCGGCTGGCACCGGGAGGGGCGCAAGAGGTGCTGGGAGTTACCCCCGACCTAACCACCCTCGGGAAAATCATCGGTGGGGGAATGCCTGTAGGAGCTTACGGAGGTCGCAAGGAAATCATGGAGTACGTGTCCCCGCAAGGTCCGGTGTACCAGGCTGGGACCCTGTCCGGAAATCCGATTGCCATGGCCGCTGGATTGGCCATGTTAAATCATCTAAGCAAAAACCCTTCGGTTTACACCCGTTTGGAAAATACCGGTAAAACCCTGGTGGGAGGCATTCAATCCACCATGGAGCGATTGGGACTCCCTTATTCCACCAATACCATTGGCAGCATGTATAGCCTGTTTTTTACCGAGCGGAAGGTACGAGACTTTGGGGATGCGCAGACCTGTGACACGACCTTATTTGGTAGGTATTTTAATGCCATGCTCCAGCAAGGAATATACCTGGCGCCTTCCCAGTATGAAAGTCTGTTTCTATCCACGGCCCTGGAACAAGAGCACCTGGATAAAATTCTGGAGGCCAATGAATCAGCGTTAAAGAATCTTTAAAGACAGGTATCCATTCTATTATTTGCCGTTTGTTATAAATACCCATACGGAACCTGGGTTTTAAACACCAGTTAATACCTGGTTATATTCAGCTGTTGAATGGATAAAACAACTTCAGTAACTTTTCACGCATTCGAAATTCAAGCTACGTTATTCTTTTCAGTCGTACCATGGAAATGGGGAGCCAACATGTGCTCCCGTGTGTTTGTCGATCAAATGAGCGTACATTTTTGGGAAACCTGTTTTTATTGAGGAAATTAGTTTTTCTGATTAAAAAGGCCATTCTTTACTGCTGTTGAGGTTCAATAAAATAGGGTGACGAAACTGGATACTAAATTGTGATAGCTTAATTTAACTTTAGAAATCTGGGATTGAGTCAGTTTCCATTGGGTATATACATCTAACTCTTTCAGTAATTTATTTATTAGTGTATATGGATGTTGCCAAATAACTCATTACAAAATGCAAATACCAGAGATACCCGTCAATGAGAAGCTCAGGCTCAGGGAATTAGAAGCCTACAAGATTATCGGAGCCGCCGAAGAAGATGATTTTGATTTTCTTACTTCCATGGCTGCTCAAATTTGCAAGACAAAAATTTCGCTTATCAGCCTGATAACCAATGAGAAGCAATGCTTTCTTTCTCATCATGGAGTGGAGGCAAAGGAAACCAGTAGAGATTATTCTTTCTGTGCGCATGCTATCAATACCCCGGATCAATGTTTTATAGTAACGGATGCCCGTCAGGATGTGCGGTTCTTTGACAATCCCCTGACCACCGGTAAGCCGCATGTGATTTTTTATGCAGGTATTCCCTTGATCAACAGCAATGGTTTTCCCTTAGGCACGCTATGCGTTATTGATGATCATCCAGCTCAGTTGACCGATGAGCAACTGACGCAGCTGCAACAGCTGGCAAGGCAAACGGTCAAGCTGTTGGAGCTCAGAAGGAGTCAGATTGATTTAGCGCAATTAAATGAAGAGCTGGAGCAGTTTGCTTATATAGCCGCACACGATTTGAAAGAGCCGCTGAGGGGAATCACTGCATCCTTGTCCGTGCTACAAAAAAAATACAGTGAACGATTGGATGAAAGGGCTCATGTGTATATCGATCATGCCTTCAAGAGTGCCAAAAGGATGAAAAAATTAATCACCGATATTCTTGATTTTTCTAATACCGGTAAGGTAGGTCAGGACCAAATAGACCTCAATGAACTATTGGACATTGTTTTTTCAACTTTTAATCAAGATCCTTCCAACGACGCAGTTAAACTTAGTAAATCCGATTTACCGGTACTGACTGGTGATACAAGTTCTTTCATTCAGTTATTCACCAACTTAATAGACAATTCCATAAAGTACCAGCCTGAAGGTAATGTTGCCGAAATCAAGGTTGATGTCTGTGAGGACGAGGCCAACTGGACCTTCAGCGTAGCTGACAATGGGATCGGAATTGCACCTGAACATCAGGGAAAAGTGTTTGAGGTATTTAAACGACTTCATACTGATACCGAATACAGTGGCTCCGGGATAGGCCTGGCAAACTGCAAAAAAATAGTGAAAGCCCTGGGAGGAAAAATTTGGTATGAAGATAACCAACCTGCCGGAACTATTTTTAAATTTACTTTACCTAAATGATAAAATCATGGGCAAGCTAATCATTTTATTGGTTGAAGATAATGAGGTAGATGCCTTTCTCGTAAGAGAGGCCATGGAAGATCAGGATTTTATTCATAAAATCTATCACGTTTCAGATGGTTCCAAGGCCATCAGTTTTTTAAAGAAAGAATACCCCTATGAGGATGCAGAAGAACCTCATTTGATTTTAATGGATATAAATATGCCAATTATGGATGGGCAGGAAGCATTGATAAAAATAAAGGGGATGGATGCTTTCAAACACATTCCGGTGATTATGCTGACCACCTCATCCAGGAAGGAGGATATTTTGAAGGCCTACAAAGGACAATCCAACTCTTATATTGTAAAGCCTGACGATATTTATGAACTAGATGCGATTGTAACGACACTTAAAAATTATTGGACCAACACAGTAAAACTCCCAAAGTCATGAGCATTTAGACCCCATTATTTTCGGGCTTAAATTTATACCTTTTAAAAAAGCGCAGCATCGAGCTATTGCAATCTCTGTCTCAAAAAAAGAAATGGCTGAATTAATAGATTCATTTGACTCTTTCAATGATTTTGAAAGGTATTCCTACTTTTCAGTGTGCTTTGATCAACTGCCTTCCAATTTGGGCTTTGAAACCCCGCTTAAAATGGATCGGGCACATATGGAATCCGTGCTGGAAGCGATCGACCTGGCATCGCAGGAGTTGGAAGTGGTTTTCAAACATTGGAATACCCAAGATACCAAAGTAGCTGACATTAGCGAAGATTTTCCCTACCAATACCTGTTGAAAAGCAAAGCCAAAAAATTGCTCATTTGGCTGTCCTTGGATTTAGACCAATTGTTTGTGGATACCCTGTATGATGCTTCTGATGTGGAGTTGGAAAACTGGGTGATCAAGACCAACCATAAACTAAGAAGCAAGTTTGGCCTGGACAAGGCTCCGGGCTTTAAAGTTTTGTCAAGAAACGATAACGGATTTTTCACCCAGGAGGTAAAAACAGACAACTTCGAGTGTGATATTCAAAAGTTGTATAACGATGACTTTGCCGAAATAAATGAACTTATAGAAGCCTCATTGGACATCGACAAGGCGGGGTTAATTTTGCTGCATGGGGTTCCGGGAGCAGGTAAAACCTCCTATATTAAAAACCTGATTAGCAGGCATCAGGAAAAGACCTTTATCTTTATACAGAATGAATTTATCAATGAATTGCTCCACCCCAACTTTATTTCCTTTCTTCTCAAAAACCAAAATGCCGTTTTAATAATTGAAGATGCGGAAAAAGTACTGACGAGCCGGGAACAGGTGAATGAAACCTCGGTGGTTTCTACGATTCTGCAACTGACAGACGGCTTGTTTAGTGACTATTTGAACTTTAAAATCATTTGTACCTTTAATACCAGCATCGATAAAATAGACAAAGCCCTGCTGAGAAAAGGCCGGATGATCGCATACTATGAATTCCAACCATTGGTTCCGGAGAAAGCCAATAAGCTGCTCAGCGAGATGAACTACGAATCTACCAACAATGCGATGACTCTCTCAGATATATTTAATTATCAAAAGAGGAATTTTCAACAGGCGAAAAAAGGATCCATAGGCTTTCGGAAGTAGGGCTCCTCTTTATTGGATTATTACCTAGAAAAATCCCGAAGGGATGCCATGGTTATAGAATATTCGATACCTATCGGTTGGCATTGCTAAACATAGCTGTATTGAGCCCCTCAAAAATAATAAGTGAAAGATGACGGAAGAGATGAATCAAAAAATCCCAAGTGCGTATGCCGGTATTGAAAGGGCAACCATTGATAATGGCTTTACAATGCCTTCTGACATATTGACCTGTTCGTTACTTAAAACGCTTGCGAGCTCAAAACCAGCGGGAAAATTCCTTGAACTTGGTACAGGAACAGGGCTCTCAACAAGTTGGATTCTTGACGGGATGGATAGGAACTCGACATTGATCTCGATAGATAATGACGAAATCTTTTTGGGCATTGCGCAGCAGTTTTTGGGACAGGATGAAAGGTTAAAATTAGTTCTTTCTGATGGCGAGGTTTGGGTGAAAACTCACCTCGACCAAAAATTCGATTATATATTTGCTGATACCTGGCACGGGAAATATTTACTTTTGGATGAAGTATTAGGAATGTTAAACAAGGGCGGACTTTACATAGTGGATGACATGGTACCTCAGGCAAATTGGCCCGAGGGACACCAGGAAAAGGCTGTCAATTTTGTAAACACTTTAGAGCGCAGAAGCGATTTGAATGTGACAAAACAGAACTGGGCAACAGGAATAATAATTGCGGTTAAAACATAATTCAGCGAAGGCCGCAGCGGACATTGGGTTCGCCTGATTTGGACTCAACAACAACGATTAAACCATATGACTAAGAAACGAATATTCTTCACCGGAGGATCCGGGAAAGCTGGAAAACACGTGATCCCCTACCTGCTCGATCAGGGGCATCGGGTGATGAATGTAGACTTGAAACCACTGGATCACCTGGGAGTAGACAACCTTATCGCCGACATTACCGATTCCGGACAGATGTTTAATGCCATGAGTTCCTATGCCGGCTTGGATGACCTGGAACCCGGAGGCGGAGTGCCGCCCTTTGATGCGGTGGTTCACTTTGCCGCCGTGCCCCGCATCCTGATCAACCCGGATAATGAAACCTTTCGGGTCAATACCATGGGTACCTATCATGTGATCGAAGCGGCGGTAAAGCTAGGCATCCGAAAGATTATCATCGCTTCCTCAGAGACCACCTATGGGGTTTGTTTTTCAGACGGCCCAACCGACCCCCACTCCCTGCCCCTGGAGGAAGACTACGACGTGGATCCCATGGATAGTTACGGGCTATCCAAGGTGGTAAATGAAAAAACGGCCCGCGCTTTCCAGCGAAGGTCGGGTGTGGATATCTATGCCCTCCGAATAGGAAACGTGATCGAGCCCCACGAATACCAGGAACTGTTTCCGTACTATTTCAAGCATCCCGAAGTACGCCGTCGAAATGCCTTTTGCTACATAGATGCGCGTGATCTGGGGCAGATTGTGGATTTATGCGTGAAAAAGGATGGACTTGGTTACCAGGTATTCAATGCCGGGAACGACCACAATGGGGCAATTATCCCCAGCAAGGAACTGGCTGAGCGGTTTTTTCCGGGGGTACCGGTTACGCGAGATTTGGAAGCGCACGAAGCCTTGTTTTCCAATCGGAAAATCCGGGAAATATTGGGATTTAAAGAGCAACATAACTGGCGGAAATACGTGAAAGGAGAATAAGTCTGGAAACCGCTAAGGGCTTCGGTACTGTTCATGTTGGAACCCAAGTTGTTTTCCAGTTACCTCCAAAAATCCATTCATTCTTAAAACTATTTTGCAAATAGCAACTACTATGAAAAAAACCAGAAATGTCATTCTTGGACTGGCACTTATTTTCGGACTAGGCTCCTGTGGGGTCAATCAGGCTTGGATACTCAACCAGAATCAAAATAATACCCAGGTGAATCTTGGAAGCAATAACTTCCAGGTACTGGGTCAGGTAAAGGGAGCCGCTGAGGTGGACTACATCTTTGTTTTCGGAGGACAGAAACGCAGAAATTTATTTAACGAAGCGTACTCTGCCATGATCGAGGAGGCCGATCTGACCTCGGGTTCGCGAACCATAACCAACATTCTGACGGAAGAGCATGTGGGTGGAGTCCCCCCGTTTTATTACAAAAGAACCATCACGGTGAGCGGCACGGTGGTAGAGTTTACCAGGTAATCCTTTCCCTCCCAACGAAAGCAGAAGTAGCAATAAGGAAGTTTCCGGGGGCATCAGCCTCCGGATATCTTTTTACAAATTGCTTTTTCGAAATTCTGCTGGTAGTTGTACTGGTTCTTGCTTCTACGCTTTTTTCTGGTAATTTTTTAAGGATGGGAAACAAGTAATAACCATGATGGCTGATTTACCGTAAACCTTGTTTAAATTAATGACAATTCTTCGGTTATGATTTTCTCTCTATTTGGATACAGGAAAATAATTGTTTTTGCGCTGGTAGCATTAATGGTTATTCCCTGTTCAATAAAGAGAGAATTTTCGCAAATATCATTTGTAAATACTTCCAATCAACCTACTCAAAAACAGAATAGAAATGCATGTTTGACTTTTTTTAAGCTGGAAAAGGAGCATAAAAAGGAAGAAAAACAAATCGATACCGCTAATTTTCGCCATTTTTCGAATGAAGCACCTATTTTATCCGGCCTTAAAACCAATCTTTTATTCCATTTTTATAATCAACAAAAAGAAAAAATTCCTACCTATCTTTTTTATCAACAATTTCTGATTTGATACCACCTTCCTGAATGAATAGGTGATTTAATATCAAACAAAGAAATGATCAAACAATGAACAAATCAATTGTGGTGAGTGGGATTTCCGTACTCCTGTTCCGAATAATGCTTAGCGGGATATTTATAGTGGCTGGAATTTCTCATCTGACCAATCCCGAGCAGGTCGCACAGCGCATACAGTCGGCTGCTTTCAGCTCTTTTGCCACTTTTCTTGGCGATCCGTACCTCTTAGGAATAATGACGGGTTACGTACTGTTTTCTGCAGGGGTAGCCTTCCTTTTGGGTGTTTACCCCCGCTGGACGGCGCTTACCTTATTTATGGTACTTGTTCCAATTACCATTACTATACAGCTAGGTAATGGGTTGATTCATGGGCCATTCTGGAAAAACATTGCCCTTTTTGGAGGGTTGTTGTTTTTCATCCTAAATAATCCAAAAGCGTACAGTATTTACAATAAATAAAAAAATAATGAAAATATACATGATCACATTTATAGCACTACTAACTCTAGGCCTGGGTCTGGCAAATGGACAAACGGCAGCGGCTATCAAACAAACCGAGCAGGCTGTCCGAAAGGATGGCAAGTATGCCATGTTGGTTCAGAAAGCCCAACATTTGAAGGCCGGAATAAAAACCGGTATTGTATTCAAATCCGAAAATGAAGAAATAGATTTTCAAATCGTGGCCTGCGGTATGCTGGTGAAGGAAATTTCTGAAGATGCGGAATTGCAAAAACTGATACAAAACACCGTGTCTGACCACGGCCTGAAAATTCTGGTCTGCGGGCTATCTATTCAGCAATTTGGAATTGATAAAACGCTGTTACCGGATGAGACTCCCATTACGGAAAACGGCCTGATCTACATGTTTGGATTACAGGAGTTGGGGTACAAGTCAATCACCCTTTAACTTCCTAGATTGTATGCTAGAAAAAACCAGTCACCATAGAGGGCTGGTTTTTTTTTAGTTTTGACCCTGAAACCCAAAACTGATGTTTTAGAATAGGGAAAAAGTACTTCTCTGCCTTTTTATAATAAAGTACCTGGGAATAGTTTATTATTGTTGTGTAACTTGTTTGATAAACAAAAATAATGGACAATGTACTCCGTACAAATTACACCTTTAAGCTCCATGGATACCTGGATTCCATTGCTTCAGGAATTGATCTGGCCAATTACCGTATTGCTTATTCTATTTTTTTTGAGGAAATACATCCCCCAGTTGGTGGATAGAACCACAAAGATCGGCGCAATGGGCGTCGAATTGGAATTTGAAATGGCAAAGGAATTTTCCTCCTCCTGGAGTAATGAATACGTAGGGGACATTCGAACCGGCGTAAAGTCCGACGATTTTTCCAGTGGCGTTATGGACCTGATGGAGCAATTCAGCAAAGCAGGCCGCTACGACTACGCAAGCATTGACATTTATGGGGGAAAGGCCTGGTTAACGTCGCGATTATATATTTTTTCAACGATCTTGTCAAAATTAAGGGTAATTCACTACTGGGTATTTGTTGATTCCCATGATTCCCTACACAAAAAATTTATCGGTTACGTGGATTCCAGAAGCTTGCGGTTGCAGTTGTCGGATCGTTTTCCGGTACTGTCCAGGGCCTATATGGAGGCATTGCTGGAGGTTTTTCCGGAAGGGGATATGCGCTTGAACGAGGCTGATACCTGGAAAATCACCCAATTGGTGCAGCAGTTTTTAAAAGGCATTCAAAAGGAATATCCACAGAAGGAAGGGCAGGTCATGGAGGGGGTTGGAGCCCAGGAGATAGAAAAGGGCTGGGTACTGCTGAAAGACCAGGTGACGCTGGAGAAGGCCCGGTTTCTGGACATCAACGAGCTGAGAGAGATCTGTGGAGAGTGGATACAGACGGATGCCATTCGAAGCCTGGAAACCAACTCAAAGGAGCAGTTAGCAGATAAAATCCTCCTTAGTAACGAGCGACTCATTCCCCAGGTTGACTCCGAAAATCGGTTTTTGGACATGGTGGATGTCGTCCATGCAAAAAGGAGCCTGATTAAAAAGAGGGTTCTGGGCGAAAAACCTGTTGCTAAGCCGTAAACCATCTCGATAAAGTAAAACCAATAAATGATTGATATCAAGGATTTTGTTTCGGATGTCCCCTCGTTTCTCCAAACAGAGGCCTATCGCCTGCCATGGAGGGTTGTGGCAGACCTAGAAGAAATCATCAAGCGAATGCTACCCCATCTTGGGCCGGATTACACGGTGGAAAATGGCATCGCCATCCATAAGACAGCTACTGTGGAAAAAGGGGTAACCTTAAAGAGCCCGGTAATTATAGGAGAAAAATGTCGGGTAGGGGCCCATGCCTATTTCAGGGAAGGTGTTTTTTTGGATTCTTCGGTGAAAATCGGGCCTTCCTCTGAGATTAAAAGCAGCCTGATTTTTTCCGGTACTGCCATTGCTCACTTAAATTATATCGGGAACAGCATCATTGGTAGCAATGTCAATTTTGAGGCAGGTTCCACTGCAGCAAATCACTATAACGAACGGGAGGACAAACGAATTCTAGTGCGTTTTAAAAATGAGTTTATGGATACGGGGCTGGAAAAATTCGGAGCCTTAGTTGGAGATGGTTCGAGAATTGGAGCAAACGCTGTTTTGTCTCCGGGAACTATTTTGCCTAAAGGCGCTATCGTAAAAAGACTGGAACTGGTCGAACAGGTCAAAGCTAAAATCTAATTAAATTTGCGACATGAAATCGAGCCTGCCTGAGGCATGACGAGATCGACACACAGAGGGATGATTATAATTGCGAGATTCTCCCGATTTAAGATCGAGACAGGCTATCCCGACCTTCGGCGCGGGACAAGTTGTGACCATTACAAGACAATTATAAACAGATGAAACGTATCATTTATATTTCAGGTATTCTAGGTGGATTGTTGTTGATCATTGGTCTCATCGGATGGATTGCGGCTGTTCCATTTGCGGAAGTATGGCTACTGGCAGGAGTCCTGCTGTTAGCCTTGGTATGCGTTCCGCTTATCATGGTAGACCGGTATCGGTATGCGAAAAGAATAGACCGAATTATAAAATCATACAAAGATACTCCGGCAAAAACTGAACGCCTAACGGCTGAAAAATCAAAATTCAAAGGTTGGAGCATGAACAATTCCCCCTTTCGAGAACGAAAATCCGGCCTTACATGGGGAGGCGGCAATGTAAAAGGTGCAAACGCAAGCAGAGGTAACAGAAGAAGGTTTTTAAAATAAGTAAGCAGACCCGATGACCTAAAGTGAGTCTTTTGATTCAGGCATTACGCAGAAAAATCAGGGTGTATCCCATATCTACGATTTTATGACAGGATGGCTGAAAAGAAAAGTCCGCCCAGCCCGCCTAATTTATCCAAAATGACTTTTTTAAGTACAAAATTCGATGGACACGGTGGGAATCCGTGCCACTCGACTACTAAAACGTAGCTTTAAATAGGGCTTAGGTGTATTTCATACAAACTAAATCCAACTACTTTTCTATTTATTCGTATATTAGATGCTTACGAACCGGAAAAGAGATGATCGTTCAGGGAACACCATTACCGACCTTTAATGAATTAATTGAGGTTTTGAAGCGCCAATTCTCAAATCACTCCGTTTACACTTTTGACTCGAAACCTCAAAAATCGATCATCGTACGAAAGTCTGCGCTGGTTGGCGTACAAATAACCGTTCGTGATAATGAAATTATCATCGATGCTTGTTGCCCAAACATTTTTATATCGGCCCTGATAGGTTTGGTAAGTACGGTTTTTCCGCCCTATCATCACTTCGAAATGAAGGTTACCGATTTCTTGAAAAACAAGTACAATCCAGGCCACGTTTGACCTGCCCCATTTGGGTAGCTATAACTGATCCAAAAGAAGTGGGCTGAAGCATTGGCCGTATTTCGCGAGCAGTAACCAAGCTGACAGGGCAGGTAATCGACCTGTATACCCGCTCCTCGCTCATCAGGTTTTTTTCGTTCAGCCCCATTTTTCTGGATTGTGGGTTGACCTTGCCTGAACTGCATCGGGAAGGTTTTTGTGGTAATCAGAAAGCATCGATTCGTTTCCTGGTCACTTGCATCAGGTTATTCGAAAACGGTGGCATTTAGTACAGTAAAACCGCACGATTACGATGTGTAAGCGGTATTCGAACGGTCGCTTAAAACGGACGAGGGCTACGCCAACCCGGACAGATCGCCGCCTTTTCAAAAAAAATCAATAACTTAGATCACTTATTTACTGCTTTCAACCGTAGGCCTGCCAGCGCAACGAAACCGAACGATGACCCATCCAAAATCCATTGCTGTGTTGCCTTTTGTCAACATGAGTCCCGGAAAAGAGAACGACTATCTTTGCGACGGCATAACGGAGGAAATCATCCATGCACTGGCTAAAATCGAACAGCTGAAAGTGACTTCCCGGACTTCCAGTTTCTTCTTTAAAGGACAAAACCGGCCGCTGACAGAAATAGGCCGTGAACTGGATGTGGCCAACCTACTCGAAGGAAGCCTGCGGGTAAGTGGCGATCGCTTGCGCATTACCGCTCAGTTGATACATGTTTCGGACGACTCCCACTTCTGGTCCGAAACCTGGGATCGAAAGCTGGAGAATATTTTTGCCATTCAAGATGAAATCAGCCTTCGGATTGCCGACAAGCTGCGCGAACACTTCGGCCACCTGGAGATTGCCGATCAGCTGGTGCAGGCACCTACCGGCAAGGTGGAGGCTTACCGACATTACTTGCAGGGGAAATCACTTTTTAACAAGTGGAATCCCGAAGACGTACATCAGGCTATTGGCCATTTTGAAAAGGCGCTTCAGTCCGATCCGGACCTGATCGATGCGCATACCGGACTGGCTGACGCGTACAGTTTTTTGGCAGTAGCCGGCTTTGCTCCCCGTGATCTGGCCTGGAACAAAGCCATCGAGTCCCTTCAGCGGGCCAAAGCCCTTGATCCCCAAAATGCGCCACTTAACTACCTCCTCGCCAATCAGGCTTTCTTCACCGAAGCTGACTTCGGACAGTCCATGCAGTTTGGCCGGCAAGCCATCGCTAGTAAACCTACCTATGCCGAAGGGCATCAGTTTCTGGCGTTTCTTTTTATGCTTAGGGACGATTTGAAAAAGGCAGGGGAACATTTGGGTTACGCCCGATCCATTGATCCGCTAAATCCGGAAACGAAATTTTACCAGGCGTACTTTCTGTACCGCTCTCAATCTTTCGATCAGGCGGAGGTTTTGCTCCTGGAACTATTGGAAGCCAATGCCAAAAACCTGCCAGCGCTTATTACCTTAATCTATGTGCTGCTAAAAAAGGAGGCATTTGAGCGGGCAGAGCGGCTGATTTTCGACGGTCCCCAAGACGGCATCATGCCGGATGAAAAGTTGGGCCTGGCCTGTCTGCTTTGGGTCATGCAGGGGAAAGTCGAGGAGTATCGGAGATTGTTGGCCGAATTGGAAGCGAATGCTTCCGGGGATACATCTTTTCAGGCGCATGCCTATCTGTTTCTGGTATATGGAGTGCTGAACGAAGCCAAAAAGGCCTTTACCGTCCTGGAAAAACTGTTTCTGCACCGCTCTTCCATTCTTTTACTTTCCTTTGGCGATCCGCTCGCAGCTCCCTTGCGGCGCAGCCCCGAATTTTCGGTCTACCAGAAGCGGATTTTTGCCCTACCGAACCCTCCAGTCAGGGCTTTCAAGCGGAACAGTGCAGAACTAAGCGAAGCCGACGCAATCAACTACCTCCAGATATTGGAGGGTTTTATGGAAACAGAGAGCCCCTTTCTTGACCCTTCCCTTTCCCTTCGGTCCCTTGCCAACCAACTGGAAATGCACCCCAACCAGCTGTCCTGGCTACTGAATGAAAAGCTGGGCAAAAACTTCAACGCCTACATCAACGGGTTCCGGGTCGCCCATTTTATAAAACTGCTGGCAGATCCCCGCAATGCAACCATTTCCCTGATCGGACTTGCCTACGAGAGTGGCTTTAATTCCAAAACGGTATTCAATACGGTATTCAAGAAAGAGACTGGCATGACGCCCAAAGAATTTCATAAAAACAGCGGTTTATCGGATTAATTGGTTCCAAATTATAATTCCGAACCCCTTTTCACTTTTCCCGAACCTTTGTGACGCTTCATTGGCCCAACTTTGTTCCGAATCAACAAGGTAATGTCATGAACAACGAGAAAATGGAAGCCGTCAGGGCCACAGGGTACGGCCCCGCTTCCATCCTGAAAGTAACGCAGGTAGCCAAGCCCCACCCGGCGCCGGATGAAGTGTTGGTGAAAGTGATCACCTCATCGGCTACGACAGCCGACGCCATGATGCGAAGCGGCAAGCCCTGGTTGGCACGTCTTTTTCTGGGGCTACGAAAACCAAAAAACGCCATACCGGGAACTGGATTTGCCGGATACGTAGCGGAAATCGGAAGCCAGGTGCGGCACTTCCATGTCGGGGACAGGGTTTTTGGTGAGACCACCCTTGGATTTGGTGCCAATGCAGAATACCTGACACTAAAGGCCAGAGGAGTCTTATTGCCCCTGCCGGAATCATTGGGTTTTTCGGAGGCAGCCACCTTCTGTGATGGCCACCTGACGGCCTATAATTACCTAAAGCGTCTCGGTCAGGTAAAGCCTGGAGATCAGGTTTTGATTAACGGCGCCTCCGGAAGTCTCGGCACGGCTGCCGTTCAAATTGCCAGGCACTTGGGTGCCGAAGTGACTGGAGTCTGTAGTGGCAAAAATGCAGGCTTGGTGAAATCCCTCGGAGCCAGCCATGTGGTGGACTACATCAAAGAGGATTTTACGCGGAGTGAAAGCAGGTATGACCTCCTGTTTGATACCCTGGGCAAACGCTCCTTCACAGACTGCAAGCGAGTGTTGAAAGAACAGGGCACCTACTACTCCCCGGTACTCAAATTTTCCCTGCTGATGCAAATGCTGTTTACCCGGTTTTTTTCTTCTAAAAAGGCGGTCTTTGAAGCGACCGGTTTACTTTCCGACGAACAACTTCGCGGCCTATTGGCTGAGGTGCTGGAGCTCCAGCAAGCAGGCAAGCTCCGGACGGTGATAGACCGGCAATATCCACTGGCCAGGCTTTCCGAAGCACACCAATACATCGACTCCGGCCACAAAAAAGGGAACCTATTAATTATTAACTCGGATGACTTTACATCCTTTCAATCCAATTCAATTCTAAAACAACAAACAACATGAAAAACGTACGAAATGCAATTATTGCCCTGACGGTAGTTTTCGGGCTGGGATCTTGTGGGGTCAATCAGGCCTGGATTTTAAACCAAAACCAAAACAGCACCGAAGTACACCTGGGAGGCAAAAATTTTGAGGTACTGGGACAGGTAAAAGGATCGGCATCGGTCGACTACGTATTGATTTTTGGAGGGACGAACCGGAAAAGTCTCTATAACGAAGCCTACGCAGCCATGATAAAAGAGGCAGATTTGACCTCCGGTAGCCGTACCCTTACCAATGTTCTTACCGAGGAACATGTGGGTGGGGTCCCACCCTTTTACTACAAGCGAACCCTAACGGTGAGTGGAACGGTGGTGGAATTCACCCGATAATTTGTTTTGAACCTATTTGGAGATGAATCGACTATTTGAAATCGCGAAAAAGAGAGCGTACATGAGGCAAACGGGCCTCATGTACTTGCTGGTAATCGTTTTGGCAGGCTTCAGCCAGGGGTACATCCGGAGCAGTCTGATCGTTCCGGAAGACGCGCTGGCCACCTCCATAAATATTGTAGGGGCGGAAGGGCTGTTTCGCCTGGGGTTAGTACTTGATTTGATTGCTTTTTTGTTGGATGCGATCATTTCCATTTGGCTGTACCGGCTGTTTCGTCCCTATGGGGAGACACTTGCGCTGACGGCAATGGTGTTGCGGCTACTGGCTCATCCGGCGATAGGCAGCTTGAATCTGCTCAATCACTACCTGGCCTTACAAGCAGCTCTGGTACCGGATTTCCTGGCTGGATTTGATGCGAATCAACTGCAGTCCATGAGCCTGCTGTTTATGGAGGCGCACCGGATAGGATACCTGATCGCCGGCGTGTTTTTTGGGTTGCACTGCCTGCTATTGGGGCTGTTGCTGCACCGGTCACCGTTGCCCGGTCTCCTGGGTACCTTGATGATACTGGCTGGAATCGGATACGAAATGGAATCGTTTGGCGATTTTCTATTTCCCGGAAATGAAGAATGGCTGGCCCTGGTCGTGGGGGTTACGGCGGTTCTGGGAGAGGTAAGCCTTACTGGCTATTTTTTGAAAAAGGGGTTGTTTACCAATAAATTGAAAGTGGATGAAGTCAAGTAAACGAAAATTGGCCCTTTTTTCCGGCCTGGCCCTGATCGCCATGGCCCTGGCCGCCGGTTACGCTTATGGCTATGTGTACGGGGGACTGATCGATATGAACCGCCCGGAGGAAACCTATCGAAACCTGCGGGTTTCAGGTACGCTATTCCGCTATGGAATGGTGGCATGGGGAGCGATTGTGCTGTTGGATCTGTTGGTAGCAGGCAGTTTGTACGGATTCCTGAAAGAAGTCCATCCCCGGCTTTCGGCACTCACCGCCCTGATCCGGGCACTATATGCATTCATATTGCTGGTGGCAGTGGCCCATTTGGTGGAGGCGCTTGCCCTGGCGGAAGCCGCTGCAGGTGCCACTGAAGTCTTGCTGGCGTTACAGGGTTTTGAAGCGATCTGGTCCCAGGGATTGATGCTCTTTGGATTTCACCTGTTCGGGCTGGGGATATTGTCTATCAAAGCAAGGTTCGTCCCCTCTTTTTTTGGCTGGTTGCTGCTTTTTGCCGGGTGTTGTTACACGGGCATCCACCTGGCTAAAATAATGCTTCCCGGCTATGCGGAACAGATTGCATTGATCGAAATGATCGCAAGCCTACCCATGGCACTTGCGGAGATCGGTTTTGCCTTTTGGCTGGTTTTCAGGGGTGGGAAGCGGCTTTCTTTCCGACAGGTTAAAAGCATGTGATGAAAATTATGAATCAAATGAGCGTGTTTTTATTCAAAATGGTTAATTTACCGGTACTCTATAGTAAAACTCAAGCGCTGAAAGCGCGAAACAACTATTTCAGGACGAGTCAAAATAGTCTCGATTCCGGCCTCCCAAACCCTGTAGGGGCGAAATATACTTGTCTATCCCAACGCCGGTGTGCAGGAAGATATCCCGCCCCTACAGGGCTCAGGCAATTTGAGGCTTTCTAAATCGATGGGCTGCACCCATCGCTAGGATATGACGCACTTTCAGTGCTAGAATTAATTGAGTCAGCAAACAGACCCGCTCGAAAACCGGATATCTGCCCATTGAACAGTAACGAATACCAGCTCTATAGAAAAACCCAAGTGCTGAAAGCGCGAAACACTGCAGCACAGAATGTAGCCCAGTGATAAATAGTCTCGATTCCGGCCTCCCAAGCCCTGTAGGGGCGAAATACACTTATTTATACCAAAACCGGTGTGCAGAAAGATATCTCGCCCTCCAGGGCTACCAAAACGATCGATGTCCTTGCCAAGATGAAGGCTCGACAAGTGCCATGATGATACAAGATTGGGAAATTGGTCAACTTTATTGGAATTCGTTAAAAAGGCAGGGTGGCGATGAAAGACTTGCTTGTGAAGGTATAAGGAAGAAATACATCGATGATTTCGCAAGAACTAAAGATCTGTATTTTTTTCTTGGAACCACGAAACTTCATCATAACACGGCACCAAACCCATTTGTAATTATTGGAACATTTCACTCAAAACCAATAACTAAAACGTCTTTGTTTTAGTGGAAGTGCACAGAGACCTAAAAAATGCCAAGAATGAATACGCGGATTGAGCATTTGGAAAGATCAATGCAAAACAGAAACTTAGTATTGTCTGGCAGCTGGGGCCCAAACTCATTTTAGCTAGACGAAACGTAGATTGACCCGAACATTTTACGAAAAAAGACCATGGAAATTAAAAATCTTAAAAAACGAACAGCCATTGCCGAAAATAAGAAAACCAATGCGGCGCATGCTCGCTTCGAGGAACTTCTGTTGGCATGACGCGCAAAGGAATTGCCCGATGAAACCATCGCCGAAATTAACGATGGAATTGATCAAATGAATGCCGTGTCGGACTCCGCTCAGGCCTGGCAAAAGGCACGTAAGAAAGTTCAATTTCACATCATTCAACGAATGGAACAAAAACACCGACTGGTCACGAAAAACCATTACCGCAATAAGTGGTTGGCACTTGGAATGGCTATATTTGGGTTGCCGCTGGGTGTTGCACTAGGATCCAGCCTCGGTAACATGGCTTTTTTAGCCATCGGACTACCCATCGGGATGGTTATCGGGATGGCCATTGGCGCCGGCATGGATAAAAAAGCAGGAGAAGAAGGCAGGCAACTTGACTTCCAAATCGAATAAGGCACCAAGCACAGCTCTTTGCTGCCCCCTTCAGCCGTCCGACCTGGTAAATCAACGAAATCCCTCCTGCAAACGGTTTGTACTGAGATGGCTCAAACTGGCCAGAACCGAAAAAACAAGGAAAAAAAAGAATCGAGCAACTGGCAGAAATCCGCGGCGAATCCTACCTGGAATTCCTGAAATCCTTGCCCTGAGTACCTCCCGCTAAACCAAACAAGCGCTTCCGGCACCCCTTGCGCCGAGTACCCGCTGCCGTTGGCCAATCGGTATTTTTGGCGTATATTGAATGCAGGGAAAAAAGAGAGCCCCTTACTTCGGAAGCTTCCTGTAGTAGTGATTGCCTCCATTTGGCGCAAAGGAATGATCCTTGTCCATTCTGGGCTAATGAAGGGGCTTTGCAGAAGGGGTTTTTTGCAATTCCGGGTTCGCCCGTTTTCCCCCTTACATTCACCGTACCAACCAGAAAATTCATGAGAGTAGTTGCGCTTGCCTTTCTATTGCCCTTCCTTGGGGCCTGCGAATCCGAAGATACCGAAGGGATCCCGCTTCCCGGCCTGCAGGAACCCGTCGAGATCGTCCGCGACCAATGGGGTGTCAACCACATCTATGCCAACAACCAGCACGATTTGTTTTTTGCGCAGGGCTATGCCGCCGCCAAGGACCGCCTTTTTCAATTTGAGATCTGGAGGCGGCAGGCCACCGGCACGGTAGCCGAGATCCTGGGAGCGGCGGAATTGCAGCGGGACATCGGCACCCGGCTGTTTCGCTTTCGGGGAGACATGCAAGAGGAAATGAATCACTACCATCCCGAAGGAGAGGCGATCATCACCGCTTACACGGACGGCGTCAATGCTTACATTGAGGAAATCCGGTCCAGGCCCGATGAGCTTCCCCTGCCGTTCCAAATGCTGGGTATCCTGCCGGAAAAATGGACACCCGAGGTGGTGATTTCCCGGCACCAGGGGCTTTTGGGCAATATCAACGAGGAACTGGACCTGGGGCGAGCCGTGGCGCGCCTGGGGGATGCGCAGGTCAAAGACCTGAAGTGGTTTCATCCCAAAGACCCCGATCTTGCCCTGGATCCGCAGATCGAGCCCGAATTACTCTTTGACGATATTCTCGCCCTGTACAATGCCTACCGAAAACCCCTTGCCTTCAAGCCCGGCGATATCCTGCCCGAATACCGTAATCCAGCGATCGGAGACGCAGCCGAAACGGCGCCGATTCCAGAGGAGGCTCCTTTTTCCCTAGGCAGCAACAATTGGGTGGTAAACGGTTCGCGTACCGCCGACGGGCATGCTTACATGGCCAACGATCCGCACCGGACCCTAGCCGTTCCCTCGCTCCGTTACATGGTGCATCTGAACGCCCCCGGATGGGATGTGATCGGGGGAGGGGAACCCGAGATCCCGGGCATCTCCATCGGACACAATGGCTATGGAGCCTGGGGGCTGACTGTGTTCCGAACGGATGGGGAAGACCTGTACGTGTATGACTTGAATCCCGATAATCCGAACCAATACCGGTACGATGGCGCCTGGGAGGACATGGAGATCCTTACCGAGACCATCCGGGTGAAGAACGGGGAGGACGAGGAAGTGGCGCTCCGCTACACCCGTCACGGACCGGTTACCTATGTGGACTCCGTGCACCGCAAGGCCTATGCCGTACGCTGCGCCTGGCTGGAACCCGGAGGGGCTCCCTACCTGGCCTCCCTGCGCATGGACCAGGCGAAAAGCTGGGAGGAATTTCGGGAAGCCTGCGCCTACAGCCATATTCCGGGCGAAAACATGGTCTGGGCAGACAAGGGTGGTACCATCGGCTGGCAGGCCGTGGGGATTGCGCCCATTCGCCGGAATTTCAGTGGCCTGGTGCCTGTGCCGGGAGATGGACGCTACGAGTGGGAGGGTTACCTGCCCATCCCCCAAAAGCCCCATACCGTCAATCCCCCGGAAGGCTACTTTGCTTCCGCCAATCAGAACGTGACACCTGCCGACTATACCCACTGGGAGGCCATCGGCTTTTCCTGGGCGGATCCCTTTCGCGGCGATCGGGTGGAGGAAGTGCTGAAAGCCGGCAATGCCCTGACGATGGAAGAAATGAAAGCCCTGCAGGTGGACTACCACAGCATCCCTGCCCGGAGGCTGGTACCTTACCTGCTGGCCCTTCCCCTTTCCGGCAAGGCGGCGGAAGCCCGGGAAAGGCTCCGGGACTGGGATCATAGCCTGGACCCGAATTCCATCCCGGCCGCCATCTACGTGGCCTTTGAAAATGCGCTGATGCGCCTGGCTAGCGAACGCTTGGTGCCGGAAGCCGGAAGCGAAACGATTGGCAGGGTACAGCTCAAGAAAATACTGGATTGGATCGCCGCGCCGGATAGCCGTTTCGGTCCCGACCCGGAGGCCGGCCGCGACCGCCTCCTGGCAGATGCCTTTGCGCAGGGGCTGGCCTACCTGGAAGAAAACCTCGGCGAGGACCGGGACAACTGGCAGTACGGGCAGGAGCGGTTCAAACATGCGTATCTGGTGCACAGCCTGGGAACGCTGAGTACCGAGGAGGTGAATGCCCAACTGAACCTAGGTCCGATGCCGCGGGGCGGCAATGCTTACACGCCCGGCTCCACGGGGGGCAACAACCGGCAAAGTTCCGGTGCTTCCTTTCGGATCATTGTGAATACGGGAGATTGGGACGCCACCCAGGCCAGCAATGCCCCCGGGCAGTCCGGCGATCCGGACAGTCCCTTTTACGGCAATTTATTCGAAACCTGGGCCAGGGACGAATACTTCCCCTTGTATTATTCCCGGGAGAAAATCGATTCCGTGGCGGTCGACAGAACCCTGCTGGGGCCCGGGAGGTAGAGGGAATGGGTGCATGGACTGAGAAGCAGTTAGAAGGGTTTTTTTGAGGTTTTGTACGTATCGTTTGGTATTTTCCCTGCTAAAAGCGAACAGTCTGCCGGTTTTTGCCTCCGAATTTCTTAATTTGACAACGGCAAGCCGGGGAAGCTTTGTTGGATATAGTGCGGATACACGCAACCCCGTTGTGGAACATCGCTTTATTCGGATGATATCGGTAATTTGAGAACCGCTTATCTCTAATCACGTTATTAAATTGAACTTAAAGAATAGAAAAGGGAATTAATAATTGGATTTTTGTATGACGTAATTGGGATAAGAGCCATTCGCAAAGAAAAGAACTTTACCAAAAAACTAATGATGGTCTTGGGTTTTCCAATAGTTGGCTTTCTTTTGATTGTGATTTTGCTATCAATCTAATTTTAGGTCATTTTAAAGATGAAAAAGAAGATCGCAATAGGAATCGGGCTGATTAGTTTGGTATTGGTATTATTTATCACACTATCCCATTTCGTTCATCCTAAGAATCATGGGGTAGTTGATTATAAGTTGTTTTTATCTGCTCAGGAGAAAAGACCAATGGTTGTCGCCTTTGGTGGCAGCGAAGGAGGAATGGTGTATGCAGATAAAGAAACTCAGATTCTTAGAGACAGCATTCTTACCCTCGGGTACCATTTTCTTGCCGTAGGTTATTTTGGCACTCCAAATACTCCGAAGGAATTAGACAGAATCTCCCTTGATGCCATTTATGACACGATTAAGAGTGTCAGTCAACAACCTATGGTTGACCAAGGCCGAATTGCAGTTTTTGGAGGATCAAGAGGTGGCGAACTTGTGCTTAACTTAGCGTCAAGATTTAATGAGATTGATGCTGTAATTGCAATTTTACCACCTAATGTATCCTTACCTTCAAGATGGGGATGGGGTGAAACTGCTTCATGGTCATTTAAACAGGAAGAAATACCTTGGATATCTGCATCTGAAGAATCCTTGGACTTGATAAACAATGGTGATTTCTACGGTGGATTCAGCAGGATGATTGAGAATCAAAAGGCCATTATTGAATCTGAAATAAAGGTTGAAAGGATAAATGCACCTATCCTTTTCATTTCAGCTTCTCAAGATGAAGTTTGGCCTTCTACTTTGATGTGTAACAGAATGGTGGAGAGACTTGAAGGGAACAATTTTCAGCATTTTTATGAACACATAGAACTAAAGGGAGGCCATGCTGAATTTACAAGAAATCATGGACTGATTCTGGCATTCTTGAAACAGCATTTTCCAATAAAAAACCGATAACAATGGCTAAAAGCAAGCGGGCGGAAAGTGTTAAATCGAAAGAGATTACCTCAATAAACTTTTGTCGTAGCGGACAGCGAATTGAGTTTTATGCCCGCCTGCTCTTAGCCTTGGCCGTTATACAAAATTCTAGGGAACCACAAATTTCCTACTTTTAAGGTAATCCGCATTGGACCTGCTATTGCTGGCAGGCTGGAGATCCATGCCAGCCAACTTTTCCGGTTATTGGAGGATGGATTGGGTAGTAACGTTAACGCGTTCCTCAACCAGTATCACGTGCAGGTAGTCAAGGATTTGGCCAAACTTCTTAAGATTTCACACCCACCACTGATGTCCATAGGCTATAATAGCTGGGTTTTTCATTCCAAATACGTTTTTAGTACGTATTTCAAAAAGGAAATCGGCGCTATACCTAAGGAGTTTTTATATGGTTGATTCCGTTTTACTGTCTTTTATTGGTTCGGATAGGTAATTCCGAACCTATATTTGAGATTCCGAACCTTGGCGCAGCATAGCATGTGCACCTTTAATCTCGAATTAAAACGAAGACAATGATTGACAGAAAAACAATTAACCGGATTTCCATAAGCGTACATCTTATCAATGCAATTGCTTCGATGGATACTGCCACCACAGCCTGACAACGAAGAGGCCGCAGATTATTTACGGTTGCACGTAGGACAGGCTAATCCGTACATCGAATGGGTAGTGGTTCGTCCCGACAGTTTGGTAGACAACGAAAAGGTATCAGCGTATGGTACCCACCGATCACCGACGGGAAGTGCGCAATTTAATCCGTATAAAAGACGGCCGTCCGTTCTAACCATAAAAACAAATGGTTGAAACATTTGATTTCTACCAAAATATCCCAACTGAGATTTTTGGATATTTCACCTCTATTACCGTTGCCGCTAGGTATTCGGTTGGCGATTACTTCTGTATCAGAGTGGCCTTTGTAGTTCCTATATAGTTAAAACTTAGCCGAAATTAAATTACCTCAATCCTTCACAAACTCCAGGATATCCCCCGGCTGACAGTCCAAGGCCTTGCAAATTGCTT
This sequence comes from Cyclobacterium salsum, assembly GCF_010119245.1. GTDB lineage: Bacteria > Bacteroidota > Bacteroidia > Cytophagales > Cyclobacteriaceae > Cyclobacterium > Cyclobacterium salsum. The sequence goes on along the minus strand of NZ_WNKG01000004.1, from coordinate 902 downwards.
CCAAGGTGGTAAACCGTACAGCTTTTGCCTTACCGGTCTTAAGGATGGAAAGATTGGATAGGGTGATATCCACCTTTTCCGAGAGTTCGTTTAAGGACATTTTCCGTTTTGCCATCATGACATCTAAATTTACGACAATGGGCATGGTTAAACAGTTAGGTCGTTATCGGTTTGGATTTCTACACCGCGTTTGAAGACCAACGCAATGGCATAGATAACCGCACCCATAATCAGGTATTCAAACGCCCCACCCAAGAATCCACCGAGAGCAGGACTATGCATCGTTCGGGAAGACAACCAATGAAAATACCCGGAGGCTATTATGATTAAAATACCTACCTCAAGGGTAACTCTGCCAATTCTGGAAATAAGGACTGAAACTTCCCTACTGAAAGGATGAACGAGGTCAATGGTCAGGAAAACCTGGATTACCAAATAGAAAATATAGGCCTTAGCTACCAAAATTCCCAGTAGCAAGGACACGGCCCCCAGGTAATATCCCGTATGCCATTCCCTGGCCACCGACAAATTCAATCCCTGGTAAAGGTCTTGCGCCACCGCCGGATTGAAGAGGCTGTATATGAAGGTAAACAACAAGGTTCCGCCTTTGATACATATTCCTATAAAAATAGACCAAATTACGATGGTGAGTAACATCAATACAGGTTGGGTTTCCCACTTATTTTTCCAAGCTTCTTTCCAGTTCATTGTCTTCGGGGGTTTATTTTTCAAATAACAATAAATATTTATTGTTAAACAATAAAAAATTGAATTAATTTAAATATGCTTCCTGCTAACAGGGTCTGGTTTCTCGGGAAGAATGGGTTTAAATGCTCTGCATAAATGTCTCCTATGTTGAAAAGCAAACAAAACAGCTAAAATTCCACATACTTTTCCATTCT
>NZ_WNKG01000045.1 GCF_010119245.1 Cyclobacterium salsum | reverse complement strand
GGGCCACATTGTAGCTAAAACTTGCCCCTCCACCATGACGCTCTGATCGGTACATCGCATCGTCGGTGGTACCCGATACGTCTGCAATATTGTTGTTGGTATAGGTGGACCCACCGACAAAAGAATTATCGGCATCGTAGACAAAACCAGACCCCGAAGTAAACTGCGGGCCTCCCGAATTGATTCCAATGGAAGTGGTAACCTGCTCTTCAACAGACAGCGTAAACAGGTCACTGACACTTAAGGTACCGTCCGAGGCCGTTACCATTATTTCCAGTGTACCGATATCGGAAATCGTCGGAACCCCATTGAATGTACGGTTAACCGCATCAAAACCCAACCAGGAAGGCAGAGGGCTATCGTCTGACAGCGATGCGCTATAGGAAAGCGGATTCCCATCTGGGTCTGAAAACGTGGTTTCGGCAAAGGCAAAGTTATATTCGATGCCTTCGGTGGCAAATTGGTCCGGAATGGGATTCACTACCACAGGCGTTCCGGGATCAATCGGTACAAAACCTTCACCGTTCAACCCGATAATC
>NZ_WNKG01000044.1 GCF_010119245.1 Cyclobacterium salsum | reverse complement strand
GCTGGGATTACTGGGCAGTCAAAATAGATGGCAGTGGCAACAAAGTCTGGGACAAGACCATAGGGGGGATTAGTACTGACTATCTTCAAAGTACGACTCCCACCCCTGATGGAGGCTATTTACTGGCAGGTTCTTCTTACTCTTATGCTTCAGGGGATAAAACTGAAAACGGAAAAGGTGGCTTTGATTACTGGGCAGTCAAAATAGATGGAAGTGGCAACAAAGTCTGGGACAAAACCATAGGGGGGAATAACAGTGAATATCTTCGCAGTACCACCCCCACCCCTGATGGAGGCTATTTACTGGCAGGTGATTCTTACTCATTAGCTTCAGGGGATAAAAGTGAAAACAGTAAAGGTGGCTCGGACTTCTGGGCAGTCAAAATAGATGCAAGTGGCAACAAAGTCTGGGACAAAACCATAGGGGGGAATAACAATGACTTTCTTTTTAGTACCATTCCAACCCCTGATGGAGGCTATTTACTGGCAGGTTATTCTGGCTCTTCTGCTTCAGGGGATAAAAGTGAAAACAGTAAAGGTTACGATGACTACTGGGTAGTCAAAATAGATGGCAGTGGCAACAAAGTCTGGGACAAAACCATAGGGGGGAAT
>NZ_WNKG01000043.1 GCF_010119245.1 Cyclobacterium salsum | reverse complement strand
TGGCGGTTCTTTCGGTCGTTTCAGTATCCAGCGCAGTTGCAAGCGTGGTATCTGCAGATTTTCGTTCGGCCGTTTCATTGGTCAGCGCCGTTTCCAAGGTGGCATCTCCGGATACTCGTGCCGCCGTTTCGGTGGTTAGGTCGGCCATAATAGTTGCTTCGGCTCCTTCCGCACGGGAGGTTTCTGTCGCAATAGCTGTTTCCAGTGAAGTATCAGCGGCTTGTCTTTCGCTTGACTCGGTGGCCAGGTCGGCGACAATCCCAGCTTCTGCAGCCTCAGCCCGGTCAGTTTCGGTGGTAATGGCCAGGTCCAAATTGGTATCGGCTGCCTGCCGGGCACTGCTTTCGCTGGCCAGGTCAGCGGTCAACTGGTTCTCTGCTCCCACGGCCCGTGTCGTTTCCGTTTCGATGGCCGCTTCCAGTACGCCTTCTGCAGCCAGAGCTCGGTCAATTTCTTCATTCAGTGCCGTCTGATTGCCGGATGCCGATGCGTCCACGTAATCCTTTACCGCTTTGGCACTGGTGTATTTGATATCCGATTCGCCGTCGGTGGTAATGTCGGTGCTTTTGTTGGAAAGGTCTTCCTTTTCGGCTTCCGCGGCCAGGGCACGGGCGGTTTCTGTGGCAATGGCGGTTGCCAAAGTCGCGTCATTGGCGGTTCTTTCGGTCG
>NZ_WNKG01000042.1 GCF_010119245.1 Cyclobacterium salsum | reverse complement strand
CGACCGAAAGAACCGCCAATGACGCGACTTTGGCAACCGCCATTGCCACAGAAACTACCCGTGCCCTGGCCGCGGAAGCCGAAAAAGAAGACCTTTCCAACAAGAGCACAAGCATTACTACCGACGGCGAATCGGATATCAAATACACCAGTGCCAAAGCGGTAAAGGATTACGTGGACGCATCGGCATCCGGCAATCAGACGGCACTGAATGAAGAAATTGACCGAGCTCTGGCTGCAGAAGGCGTACTGGAAGCGGCCATCGAAACGGAAACGACACGGGCCGTGGGAGCAGAGAACCAGTTGACCGCTGACCTGGCCAGCGAAAGCAGCACCCGGCAGGCAGCCGATACCAATTTGGACCTGGCTATTACGGCCGAAACTGACCGGGCTGAATTGGCAGAAGCCGGTATTGTTGCCGACCTGGCCACCGAGTCGACTGAAAGACAAGCCGCAGATACGGCGCTGGAAACAACTATTGCGACAGAAACCTCCCGTGCGGAAGGAGCAGAAGCAACGATTAATGCCGACCTAACTACCGAAACGGCGGCACGAGTATTCGGAGAAGCCACGTTGGAAATGGCGCTTACCACGGAAACGGCCGAACGAAAATCCGCAGATACCACGCTTGCAACTGCGCTGGATACTGAAACGACCGAAAGAACCGCCA
>NZ_WNKG01000041.1 GCF_010119245.1 Cyclobacterium salsum | reverse complement strand
GGGCCACATTGTAGCTAAAACTTGCCCCTCCACCATGACGCTCTGATCGGTACATCGCATCGTCGGTGGTACCCGATACGTCTGCAATATTGTTGTTGGTATAGGTGGACCCACCGACAAAAGAATTATCGGCATCGTAGACAAAACCAGACCCCGAAGTAAACTGCGGGCCTCCCGAATTGATTCCAATGGAAGTGGTAACCTGCTCATCAACAGACAGCGCAAACAGGTCGCTGACACTTAAGGCGCCGTCCGAGGCGGTAACCATTATTTCCAGTGTACCGATATCGGAAATCGCCGGAATACCATTAAATGTACGGTTAACGGCATCAAAATTCAACCAGGTTGGCAGAGGGCTATCGTCCGACAACGATGCGCTATAGGAAAGCGGATCCCCATCGGGGTCTGAAAACGTGGTTTCGGAAAAGGTGAAGTTATATTCGATGCCTTCGGTGGCAAATTGGTCCGGAATGGGATTCACTATCACAGGCGTTCCGGGATCAATCGGTACAAAACCTTCACCGTTCAACCCGATAATCAATGGGGATCCGGACCCTGTATGCCCCACCTCAACCTGTGCCGACTTAGGGCCTTCTGAGGCTGGGGCGAAGACGACGGCTAGATTTGCTGAGGCACCCGATTCCAGGATAAACGGACTTGTGAAATCATGGGTAAATTCGTTGCTGTTTTCCCCTGTGATCACCACCGAATTGACCTCGATGGAAGAAGGTTCGGCATTAGTGAGGGTGAGGATCTGCGGGTCGGAAAGGGTACCGGTAGCCTGGGTCATAAATTGTAATGTTTCCGGATCGGAGGATAGCACTTTAGGTTTTTCCACAATTTCAATGGCACTGACTTTGGGGTTTTCCGAAACCTTTTCAAAGAGCAGGTTT
>NZ_WNKG01000040.1 GCF_010119245.1 Cyclobacterium salsum | reverse complement strand
GGCCTTTAGGTTTGCATTATAGAATTACTAGGTGAAAAATGGATGTAATATCTATCTGATTTAGAGTCAATTCAAATATTTAATATATTAAAAAAGAATGGGGTGAACTTTCGCCGCGGCAAGGTTAGTGACCTATTCTCCGTATCAGTCCCCATTCTTAATTGAGTTGCCAAATAACCAGTTAGAATTTTAGGCTTCAAGGCCTGTTAAAGGTTTTAGTTTCCGCAACTCTCATTTGTTAAACTTTAATAGTCAAGTTATGAATTTCAAATCAATTATCGGAATCGATATAAGTAAATCTACTCTTGATGCCTACCTTAAAATCAATCATTCTCATGCTACCTTTTCAAACAACGAAAAGGGGTATTTGGAGCTTGTGGAATGGGTCATGGAAAACTCCGGCTTGGTATTGGCCAAAGAGCTTCTTTTTGGATTCGAATCCACCGGTATCTATTCTTCACAAATTGCTTCGTTTCTTGAGAGATACGGGTTGCCATTCTACATCATGTCCGGCCTTGAGCTCAAGCGTTCCTTAGGGATAAGAAGAGGAAAATCAGATAAAGCAGATTCGAAAGATATTGCAGAATATCTCTACGAAAAGCAGGAAAAAATCACTCCAACTGTGCTCCCCTCCCAGACTATTCTTAGCTTAAAAAAGCTGCTGTCCTACCGGGAAAGGCTGGTTAAAGAGAGAGCAGCTTTTAAAACACGGCTTAAAGAATATGATTCTGTGATACCTGAAAATGGTATGAAAGTTTATCAAAGCTCCCATGAAACAGTTATAGCCTGCTTGAATGAACAAATCAAAACCATTGAAAATGAAATGGAGCAGCTTCTTAAAAAAGACAGCTTTCTGACTGAGCAATATAACCTGATCAACTCAATCAAGGGAGTGGGTCCACAGACCGCTCTAACACTTATTATTTTGACAGAAGGATTCTCTAGGTTTAGTACTTGGAGAAAATTCGCCAGTTACGCTGGTACAGCTCCCTTCCCCAATCAGTCAGGGACATTCAAAGGAAAAACCAAGACAAGCCAATTAGCCAACAAAAGGATTAAGTCACTGTTGACGATGTGTGCAAGCACCTCCATCCAATACAATACAGAAATGAAGAAATATTATGAAAGAAGAGTCAATGAAGGGAAAAACAAAATGAGTACACTCAACATCATTAGAAATAAAATCATTGCCAGAGCTTTCGCTGTAATCAACCGAAACTCCAGCTATGTAGACACTTTCAAATATGCCGCATAAAATTTCCTTTTGTCCTTGTTTTAACCTTAGAATACGGAG
>NZ_WNKG01000003.1 GCF_010119245.1 Cyclobacterium salsum | reverse complement strand
GTAGGACTAACAATGAATAAAATTTAAATCTGTAAACTTTTTTCAGGACGGGTCATACTGAAATATTGATAGTTAAGTAAAAAAATCCCCCTTGCCCCCTTTGATAAGGGGGATTTGTGCACGTTCGGGCTTACGGAATTTAAAAACCTTGGCGTTTATTAGCCCGATTGCATTACCCAATTTCAGCAAAAAATCACATTTTCAGCAATTCCCCCTTTTTTAAAGGGGGTTGGGGGATTTTTCCGAGGATTTCAACTATTCAATATACTGAAATATTGATAGTTAAGTAAAAAAATCCCCCTTGCCCCCTTTGATAAGGGGGATTTGTGCACGTTCGGGCTTACGGAATTTAAAAACCTTGGCGTTTATTAGCCCGATTGCATTACCCAATTTCAGCAAAAAATCACATTTTCAGCAATTCCCCCTTTTTTAAAGGGGGTTGGGGGATTTTTCGAGGATTTCAACTATTTAATATACTGAAATATTGATAGTTACGTAAGTAAATCCCCCTTGCCCCCTTATTAAGGGGGATTGGTTCACAATCCAATTAATGTCTACGATATTTATTTATGAGCACGGAAGGAGCTTTTATTGTCCCTGTTCCTGCATTTTCCCTCAAAACCGATAGAATCCACTCATTGATAAGGCTGGCGGTCGAGGAGTCGGCTATCCATCATAAGCCGGTGCATAAATGAATAGGAATGCATGGCTAAAAATGTACAGACGAGTTAAGTGTACAACTGCAAGTTATTGATTCAATATTCCCTTTATTTTTAACTGATATTCAGGGTTAAACGTCATTCCATTGTGCTGCTGACCGCTAAGCATGATCAGGGAGTCCTGCTTTTTAAAATGTTTTTTTAATTTAATGGAGGACCCTGGATAAATGACTTCGTCCTGATCACCATGAAAAATCACCACTGGCATGTTGCATTTTTGAATGTGCCGGAAATTTTCAAAAGGATACTTGTGCAAAAACGAAGGAAAAATCGGGAAATAATGTTGCACCAGGTCGGATAAGCTGTAATAGGGTGCCTGCAAAATCAACAATTTGGGTTGATTGACGGAAGCCAATTTTGAAGCCGGACCGGTACCCATAGAATACCCCAAAACGATGATCTCCTGCTCAAGGTACCTGTTTTTCAGCGCGTCGTAAGCCCTTTGAACGTCCTGATACATTTGTTTCTGCCCCTGAATCGTACCTTCACTTTTGCCATAACCTCTATAATCCAGTATAAACAGGTCATAACCAAATTCGGTAAAAACCTCAGCTACCCCACCCCAGGTTCTTAATGATCCGGCATTTCCATGCAGGTAAAAAATAAGGCCATTTGGATGATCGGTTTTGAATAGCAATGCATTCAATGAAATGCCATCTTTCATCCGGATGTTCATTTCTTCAAATCTTTGGTCAAATTGAAAGAGGAAATTGCTTTTCAGTTTTTCAGGGAAGAAAAGAAACTTTTCCTGAAAAGCATATAACAACCCGTAAGCCATCAAAATGATTATTGAAAATAATATCATCGGGATCATAAACCTACTTTTCATAAAACAGCTAATTCAAGCTCCCAAATTAACAATAACCTTTGAAGGCCGGAAAGGCATGATATAAAATCCTGGCCTGGAGAACTTCGATTATCGATGAGAAAATTTCCAGTCAAATAAAGCGAGTAGCCTTTACCTGTCATCTGTCCCTTTTTGGAATGGAATATTGTCATTACGAGACCTAACATTTTAAAAAACGAAGAAATCGGGATGACGGTATTTATTTATATCTATTAAGAATTCAACATATTATATAATACCTCATCGGTACACCTACCGTCATCGCGAGCACAGCGAAGCGATCTGATTCGGAGCGGCAGCATTAATCCATCGGGAAATGGGAATAGGATCGAAAGGTCGTCCACGTCCCCCTTCAGACTGCCGCGGGTGGATGGCTATTTTCGATTCCTTTTTATTCCCGTCTTCACCCTACCATTGACGACCAAACCCGTCATCGGTATACGATCAGAAAATGCCAGCATCACACCAGTTGGCTTCTTACCGTTTCTTCCCGCCTTCTTAAAACCCGGGACAAAAAATAATACAAAGGTTAATGGAATGATTTAGATTTTCCCTAGCAGCTCTTATTTTGAAAATTTTTCCAAGTGTATAATCGCTCACAAACAAACCTCATTCCCCTACATTGACCTGAATGAAAGTAGCGATACCAAACCGAATCCCGCCTCTTTTGTACTTGCCGTTTTCAAAACCAGCACCAATCTCTACCCTGAAAATCCGATACAGGTTGTCCAACGAATAACCCAACTCCCAATAATGGGGAGCATTTTGGGTTTTTAGATAATTGAAAAAAAGATTTTCCCTGATGCCTGAAAACCGGAGCACCGGCAATTGGGTAAAAAGAAATTTCCTGAATTGATAATGCATGATGCTACTGAAATAGGGACCTGCGGTGCTGTATTGGTAGTAATCCAAAAACCGGTAATTGCTGGCGGCTCCCATATTACTAAAGATGGTCCGGTTACCTCCAAAATGTTTGAAGTCCATAAAATAGACCTGAGAATGATTCAGGAAAGTACCCGTTTGCACGTTTAAATCCAATTTACCACTTACGCCGAAGTTAAACGCATGCACTACGCCCAATTCAAGGTGATCGAATTTACCAGCTCCTGAAAAATTTTTGTTATAATTAAATTTTACCAGGGGAGACGTTTCCATAAGCGGGAATTTTCTTCCGTTTCTTATACGGTATTTCAATCCGGGTCGCCACTCAATAGCCCCACTTACCAATACGGCCTCATTAGGTGCAAAGGCCTCGTTCCCTGCTTCCTGGTTCATTGGTCGATTGGAAGTATACGTTCGTTCCGGCTTATTGTAAAAACTGTAATCGGAATTGTTCTCCAAGTTCACCCGATCTTCCAACCGGAAATTAACCCTGTAGGTGAAGGCATCCGTAATTCTATGAGCCAGGTACAATCTGGTAAAGGTTTTCTCATACAGTTTCATGTAATTTTGCCTGAAAAATAAGGAATACAGGGCATTGACTTGCTCATTGATGGGGTCCTCCCCATTGTATTGGTAAAGGTATTTCCCTCCTTCGATCCCCCAGGTATGGCCCGGCCTTCCTTTGGTCACCGAGCGCCGGATGTGCAGCATTCCATAGGACTTCTTACTTGCAAAACCATACCTGAATGCAGGTCTGAAATTCCAGGACCGCAGGTGGTTGGTTACACTGTCTGCCATTTTGGTGTTCTTTTCAGCCCGGTAGTAACCCGAAAAGCCGATTTTAAACCCTTCTACGGTGTTGAAGGACATGTTGGTCCAATTGGAATGAAAACCTGCAGACCTGCCTTTCCCGAAACTGTAATCTCCACCCGTTAGGAAATCAAGTGGTTGAAATTTTCTTTTAGCTTTCTGAGCCACGGAGTCAACATCACTTTCACGGGCCGCCTCCACTACAGCCAAACTATCATCCCTGCGATAGCCTTGTATTTCTTTGGCTGTCAGTTGGACCGGCCGGATGCTGTCCCAATATACAAGCCCTCTTTTGGTGGCCATGGAATCTACCTTATAAGTTCTTTGGGATAGGACTTCCGCCTGCTCTCTCTCCTTCAAGGATTCCTTTTCATAGGCATTGACCATTTTTCTGAAATCCTTTCTGCTCATCTGATCAGCGGCTGCCAACTGTTCGATGGGGTCTGCGCTTTTGGTAATTTCCGGAAGGTGATCGGGAATCTCCTCTACTTTTTCGTCCAGAATCCTGGTATCCACCAGAAGATCGGGATTCAGCGTGATTTGGTAATCCCTGGTTGATGCCAGGTACTGGTACTCCCCGGCAAAACCAAAAAACTTTCCCCCGAAAGTATAGGTATGGGTCAGGGGCATCCAGATGTTTTCTTCCACCGGAGCATATTGCTGGGTTACCGCTACATCAAAACCCATGAGAGAAGTTTTCAAATTCAGGCTATGAATGGCCCATAAATCCTCAATGATATAAATATATCCATCAAATACCTTTTCTCCTTTCGAACGGGGAATAACTCGTATTTTATTTACCATAACCCCATTTTCAAAAAAATTCCCTTCTAACCGAAACCGATAATAAGCAAAGGCGGACCTGGAAAGGGGGGAAATAACGCCATTGATCTGCTCATCGTAAAAACTGGCCCCGATATAGGGAGCAGGTGAAGTCTGGTTGTTTTCACCAGTGGACCGTATACTGATGACCGTCTCAGTAATTTCATCCGGCTGCTTAAAGTGAATTTTAGAGACTGATTCTGAAGTATAGGCCTCATTGAGTCCAACCCCTTCTTCTTTCAGTTTCTTTTTCAGGAAAAAGGGAGCATTGGTCAGTTCTCCCGTTCCTTTAATGTACACCATCATGCTGTATTCCTGAACCTGAAGGCGGTGAAATTTTGCTTTTGCTATGGCTTTGCGCATGACGGTAAGTGCCGGATCTTCCTGATCCCCCCTTACCTCTACCTCCTGCAAAGCAAACGTTTGCATTTCCAGACTTACATCCAGGTCTACCCAACTGCTCTTTACTTCCACTGTCTGTAATTTAGACTGGTAGCCGAGGTATTGTACAATAATATCGTAGTTTCCAGGTGGCAATTTCCATTCAAACAGCCCATTCTGGTTGGTAGGGATGCCATCATTCAGGTTCCGTGCAAAGACGGTAGCGTAAGCCAGGGGTTCCCCTTCTTCAGAAGTTACCAACCCTCTGATCCCCTGGGATAATCCATTGAAAATAAAAGCTTGAAAAAGCATAAAGCAAGACAACACCTTTAATTCTCTGGAAAAATCAATCATATCGTAAATCTATTTTACCTAAAAATACGGTATATAGATAAATAAAAAATAGTTTTAATATTTTTTAACTCCGCTCCTCGGAATTTGTAATTCCGAGGTTCAGATATGGGGGATTTGTAATCCCCAAAACTGTCTCTGCGTGTAGTTTGCAACTACATCCCAGGTATCCGATGAGCTACGCAAACAAGGCATTTGTATTGCCGGAAACCAAAGACCAACCGTAAGGAAATTATTATATTTATAACTTCTCCGGTTTAAACCCTACAAACACCATCTGGTCTTCCGAAGGGTTATTGTCGGGATGATTAAGGGACAGATAAAGCTTACCGTCATGGGTAAAATACATCCAAGTATAAATTGTATTAACCGGCAGGTCCATTTCCCCTACTTTTTCAAAGTCGCTGTTAATAATGATCACAGAAGGTGGTTTATTGTCCCAGTTCTTTCTTTGTCCATCTGGCCCAATATAGTCCACCCCACGATAAGCCAAGCGGTAGAGCAATTGATTTTCCTCATCATAGGCAATTTCTCGATATGAATTTGACGTAATGTAGAATTCTTCATGTAAATCCGAAGTTGATTTTGGTCCTTCCATTGGAAATACGTCACCAAAATATTTGCTTCCACCTTCCCTTTCTATCATTTCCCCCTTTTTTAGATCGTAGATTAATAGGTTGTTATAAAAAGAACTACTGAGAATCAGGTAACGGTTCTCCATCAATAGATGGGAACCATGGCAAAAATGGGAACCGTGAATATAATTATCAAAATGAGAAGGTAACTTAAATATATGGTTGATCGATCCTTTGTTATTCGTTGATACTTTTAAAAACATAGTTCCTGACCATATTCCGGGACTATTGAAATCGGCATCTACTCTGGTGAATAAGAAGGCATCCTGTTTGTTTCTGTCGAAAACTATGGGTTGATTTGTATAATAAATTTGAACGAAAGGTTTATCCTTTCTCTCCACTTCATTTGTTTTTATCGTTTTTTTTAGATTTCCATCAAAATCTGTTACATAGAGTCGAATCCTATATGTGCTTGCTATAAGTAGGGTAGAGTCTGAAATAACTTCAAAGGCCTTAAGCTGTCCTACAGCATTTGGTCCATCAAGTTGGAATCGAACTTTGAAGTCCTCTCCCTTTTCAGAAAGGGCATAAAACTCCAGTTCGTTGGTGTTTTCGTTGACTACTCCCAGGAAAGGGATGCCATCAATCTCACATTTCTTGATGTATTTGCTGTATACATTCGAGCGGTACCCAATGGGGATTCTCAGGGTATCTGAGGGAAGCAGGGTCATGCGTGCTGTATAATCCCGGGGCAAGGGATCAAGGGATTGGTCCTTGGTGCAGGAATTTCCCAATGCCATCAAAAGTAACCCAAACAGCATTAAGATTCTATTTTTATTTTCCAAATAGCCGGAGAAGGATTCCATTGACCTGATCGTTTTTTTAACCTGTTTTACAAGGTGTTAAACCTAATTATTTTTTAGTTGAAACAAAACTAATTTGTTAGAAATTTTCTGGGGGAGATTGAAAAAAAGGTTAATTCTTCATCTCAGAGTCTTTCGTGTATTGGGGGGCTAATGGCGTGTTTATCTGAATAATTACTTTGTAACGGGACAAGCTATTAATTTTTTTATAATATATTGATTTACTGATGTTTACGTAAGTAAATCCCCCTAACCCCCTTGGTAAGGGGGAGTTGGGTACGTTCGGTTTAACGGACACGTTTTAACTAATGGGATTACGGTAACTGATTAAACTATACCAAATCAGTTCTTTACCAATTCATTCATACAAAATCAGCTTACTGTTTTATTTCATTTCTGTATAAAACTGTAGCAGAACGAGTCATTTATGATTTATAATATATTGATTTATTGATATTTACGATATTTAATCCCCCTTGCCCCCTTGGTAAGGGGGAGTTGGGTACGTTTATTTTAGTGGGCACGTTTTTACAGTTGGGTACACGTTTCAACTATTCCAAATCGGTTTGACTCGTCGCTACCATCAATTTTCAAAAATGGTAACGGGACGAGGTATTAATGTTTTATAAAAACCTGATTTACTATTATTTACGTAAAAATCCCTCCCGACTCTGGTCGGGACAGGCTCTGCGCCCCCTTGGTAAGGGGGAGTTGGGTGCGTTCGGTTTAACGGGCACGTTTTAACAGGAAAAAACCTCTTATTCTACCTTCTTGCCCGGTATTTCCTGACCGCCTTGGTAAAGGATAAGGCTTTCGACTACATCATTTTTTCGTTGAAAAGAAATGCTTGCCTCCACGACCGTCAGGTAAAATTTAGTGTCGTTTTCCGGATAAATTTCGAAGCGTGGCTGAGCGGTGGCCTGCAAAAATAACTGCTTCCCTTCTTTGGTGATGGTGATTTTAAAATCGGGGCTTAACTCATAAACGCCCACGTATTGTTCAAGAGTGGCTTCGGGTACCTCTACTGCCTCCTTTTTGGATTTCAAAACCGCTAAATCCGAGCCGGGATCCAGTAAATGAAATCCGATATCATCCGAACTTAAAGACGAATTGGTCAAAAGTACCACTCCGATTCCCGTTTCTTTCACAAACCCGGCAAAAGTCCTGTACCCTCCGGTGCCTCCATTATGCCAGATTACATCCCCCTCATCCCCACTCTTAATATGCCAACCCATGGCTACGCGCATGTTCCCTGCTTTTCCATGCCGGACTTTATGAGATAAGGCCATGGCCTCTGTTAGCTGGGTTTCTACATAACCCAAATTAGCGGCAATAAACGCTGCCATATCGGAGGATGAACTTCTAATCGCCCCTGCACCGGCAAGTGTGGGGATGTCCCAATTTTCAACTACTTTGCCTTCATTGTGGCCCAGGGCCAGATTTCCTTTCATTCGATCCGTTAAGTCAATTCGTGTATCATCCATATTCAGTGGATCGGCAATGGTTTGCACCATCAATGCTTCATAAGTACTGTTCTTTTTTTGGGCAAGCAGGTGCCCCAAAAGCCCCTGGGCGAAATTGGAATACTCGTAGGCAGCGCCTACTTCCCTCACAGGCTCATAGTTTGAAATAAAGGCATACATCTGATCTACCGTATAATCTGCAAAGGGATTGTTGGGATTGGCAGGGTCAAAATTGTCAGGCATTCTGGGGAATCCCGAGGTATGGTCCGTAAGGTGGCCAAAGGTAATTTCGCCTTCGCCCATCTTTGCGGCTTTAACACCGTTCGGTAAAAACTCATTTATCTCATCTTCCAGTTTGAGATCGCCATCCAACACTTGCTGGGCAAGCAGAATCCCGGTAAATACCTTGGAAATAGACCCAATTTCGTAGATGGTATGCTCATCAACAGCCTTACCATCCGTGGCAGTTTTTCCGAAATTATGATACGTTATTCCGGCAGAATCAATTAAGGCAATGGCCATACTTGGCGTCACCCCATCCGCAATGCGTTTTTCGATCACTTCGATAAGCTCCGGAGGTAGGGTATTGAGACTTTTCTTTGCTGTGGGTGTCTGGCAATGAACCGTTACAACGGAAATAATTAGAATAAAAAGACTCAGCCTAACCTGGTTCATCGCTATTTTGGTTTTAATGATTGTATTCAAATAAGCCTCCATTCGAAATTTTTAAAGGGTTTCCATCCGGAGTTTTTATGGATAGCTGAAGAGGCCGACAGACAATCCATCTTGTTTCTTTTCACTCCCTAAATTAATCATTTCGGACTATTAATCAAGTAGGTAGCTAAACGATGTATCCCAAATGTTCTCCGTGATTAGCGTTGCTTTTTAACCAATCAAATCGAAGTCGTAAAATTGTACGCACACTACTAGGAAAGAATGGTATGCAAATCAACCACAGGTTTATAAATTCAGCCAGTAATTCAGCTTCATCACAAAGGCCCGTTGCTTGGAGGCGAAGGTACCGGGAAAATAATTGTCAGTATACACCATAAATAGATCCGATACCGGGGCATAGCGCCACTGAATCCGGGTGTTGATGTTAATATTGTCGATCTGGTTATTGTACTGAATAAAGGTAGTCCAGAATAGGCTTCGGGTAAAGGTAAGGTCTATCCGGGGGCCGATCAAAAACAGGTCGGCATCCTTTTGGGGTTCGGGCAGCCGGATACGACTGTAACTCAGGTTCATGGATATATTAGCCCGGTAGCCGATCCGCCATTGCGCAACTCCCGTAAAATTTGCCATGGTGCCACTGTAATATTGTCCGATCTGTCCGGTACCCTGAAGGGCCAGTGCTTTTCTGGGATCCGTGCGAAAATCAATTCCCAGGTAGCTGTACCGATACCCGGTTCCCTCGGCCAGCGGTTCGCCTCCGGTGCGGGTTGGGTCAAAGGGAAAAAAGAGGTAAGTGTATTGGTTATTGCCACTCAGCGTCACCTCTGCAAAGGAATGAAACTGCACCAGGTAATTCAGGGTATGCAACTCGTCCGTAACGCCCAGGGAAGGGTTCCACAGGGTTTCGGAGAGAAAACCCGGACCATGCCGGTTGATATGCTCAGAATCGGGAAAAAAGGTATAGCCTATTTCCGGAGCAATGCGTTGGTATCCCGTCCGGGGGGTATAGCCCACCAGGGGATTGTAATTTTCGCCCACGTAAGAATAGGCCAGGCCGGCGTTAAAATTTACGTCATTAAACGCCAGTTGGGCATGTCCGGTGCCGGTATCCTCGTCCACGCCTTTTTCAAAGGTGCGATGGTAGAAAAACTTACCGCTCCAGCGGTTGTCTTTGGAAAAAAGGTTGTAATCGATGCCTGCCAGCCGGTTATGGTCACCGTTGACCAGGTTGGTTCTTTCCATGTCCAGCGTTTCCCGATTGATCAGCATAACGCCCACATTGGAGCGGTTAAACACTTTTCGCTGAAGGGCTGCTACCGAAAAGTTTTTGCCGGTAATGCCTCGCAGGGGATCGCTTCCGGTCTGCATGTTCATGGCCCCTATGCGCCAGTCATCTGTTAATTTTCCACTCAGGCGTGCCCCGTATAGGATCTGGTTCTGCACATTCTGCCCGGTGGATTCATCGCGGTCCACTCCTATTCGGCGCGAGAAAAAGGGCCGGATGCGGTCGGTACCAAAATCAGCAAAAAGGTCTACGTTTTCCAGGAAAAACTGTCGGCGTTCCGGAAAGAAAATCTCAAATCGATCGAGATTCGTTACTTGCTCGTCTACCTCTACTTGGGAAAAATCCGGGTTGACTGTCAGGTCCAGGTTCATGGCCGGTCCCAGCCCGATTTTGGCATCCCCACCGAAGGAGGGTTTCAAGGGTTCGCTGTACCCTTCCAGGGAATTATTTGATGTCGCCATGGCCGCATAGGGAATGAGGGAATAATTTCCGCCGGATTTGGGCAAGGGCTCTGGAAAATAGAGATTCTGGGTAAACGCCATGTGGGTGACGTTGAAATTTTTGGGAATCGGTGTCCAGGTACTTTTTTCGGAATACTTGCTATCGATGCGGTAGAAATTCACGTTCCAGTTGTCCGTATCGTCTTTATACCGTAGCGTAGAAAACGGAATACCGATTTCCACGATCCAGTGGTCCTCATGAATCGCGGCTTCTGAATACCATTTGTTATCCCAGGCCAGGTTGAAATCAGTAGGTTGCAAGCCTCCGTTACCCATCATCGCTTCTCGCTGAACCCCATAGGGATTTACGCCAAAAATGTACCCGTTGGTCTTATCGTTAAAGGTATCGATGACAATACTGATCCCATCATTCTGATTGCCGCGGTAATCTCTTCTGAGGGAGGTGCTTACGTATTTTTCCCTTGGTTCGGGATTGAGCATGATCGCCGCGATATATAGAAACTTATCGTCATAGGCAATTTTAACTTTGGACTGAGCCACGGCCAGAGAAGTATCCGAAGGAAAGGTCTGGATAAAATCAGAGATCCAACCATCTTCTTGCCAGACACCTTCATCCAGTCGGCCATCGACTGTAACCGGCTCCTCTAGGCGCACGGCATACATGCTTGCCGGTTCCGGGCGTTGACCGAAAGCAATAAAATTAGTGAAAAATAGAAATGAGTATGCTAATATTAGTTTATTCATTAAAATTGACGTTCAAAGTCCAATTTAGGACCTTAAACGCCAAATATATCATTAGATTTACACAAATGGTAGGTAAACCTGCTAAACAAGGATCAATCGGTGCTATTTACCCACACATTAATAAATCCGTTGGGCAATTCCAGAACCACTTTCAGGTTATCCTGGGGAACATTAATATCAAAAGTTGCCGAACCGTCTTCCAAGTTCACTTCCCCCAACTGTCGGTAAAGGTCTGAGTTGCCGTACCGGAATTGATTCGTAGGGGTGATCCAAACCCGGGCCGTTTCTTCCTTTCCATAGCTTTTCCAATTCAATTGTAATTCCGTACCGGATAGCGCGCCCGTCAAATGAGAGGCATACGCCTCCCCTAAAAGGGAAACCCCATCGACTTCCATGGCTTGATTCTTCGGAATCGTAATCCCCATATAGGTGGCCATGGTTGGGAAAATATCCACGATTCCGGGTGTCTGGGAGGCGATTTCATTGAGGGCATTATTGGTAATAATCCAGGTAGCCCTTTCTTCATCAGACTGGCCTCCATGGTGAAATCCCCCTTCTCCCCGGCCGTGATCAGTAGTGATGACAATCAGCCATTCTTCATCAAACCTCTTTTCCCGCTCCTGGATGGCATCCCAAATCATCCCAACCTGTCGGTCTGCTTCCTGAATTCCCAGATCCATTTCGGGACTCGCTCCGAAGCGATGCCCCATATCATCGGTGTACTGTAGGTACACCCAGGTCAGATCCGGTGCTTTTTCTCGGACATCTTCGGCCGCATACGCAGCCACTTCCTGGTCGATTCTTTTGATATAATCACTTTTATCGTCATGGGGATATCCAAGGGTATCGACTTCCAGGCCATCAAAGTGATAGTCCAACTGCAACTTTCCTGTGGCTTCCAGGTTTTCTCCTACCAACTTGGTGCGGTTATCCAGCCAGGTGGAGTACACGGCAGTGGTCTTGTTGGGGTAATTGTTCTGGAGATGCCTGAAAATCGTCCAGTAATTATAATTAGGCCGGCGGATACTATTTCCTTTTACGTTGTGTTTGTTGACCCAAACACCGGTAAGCAGGCTATTGTAACCCACAGCCGATATGGTGGGGGTTTCGGAGTATCCCCCCTTTGCTCCTCCTACGTAGGCCGGAAAATAACCTCCTTCGGAGATGATATCGTCCAGGTTGGGAGTAGGGTTTTTGAGCAGCAGTTCGCGCTGAATCCCGTCTAAGATTATAAATAAGGTTTTCTTTTCCTGAGCACTAGCCTGAAAGGCAGTCAGGAAAATGCCTAAAAAAAGGACCGTCAGGATATACATTCTATTCATCATATGTTGTTTCAGGTTACATTTTACCGGGTATAGAAAAAAAGTAAGCCACCGGAAATTCCGGCAGCTTACCATTAATAATTTTAAGAAGGTATTATTCCCATCCAAAGATCTGTTCCAGATTCGGATTTAAGCTTATTTGTTGAAAAGGAATCGGACGGTAATAATACTTGGGGTCTTCAAAACTTCGTTCTGTGGTCTCTGTCACCAAGGTACCCCCCTGGGCGCCATTTTCCATGTATACGGTCACGTTATCATCGACCGTACCGGTTTTGTAATAGATGAGCATATTGCCCAGGGAATTGGTTTCTTTTTCGGGATCGCCCGGAACGTCCGCATCCTTGTCTATCAATATGATGTCCTCGATACCATCTCCAGTCATATCGTATTTTCCAAGGCCTGGAAAATACATGCCTTCAGGGATGTTTTCCAGTAACTCACCTGCTGACCAGCGCATCAGGTCATCGTATCGGTACCCCTCCAGGGCAAATTCCACCCTTCGTTCCCTGCGTACTTCCAATATTGCTCCCGTCATCGGACCGCTTACATTGGGATACTTGGCAGTAAGAAAGGCATCCGGCAAGGCATTGGCCTGCGACACCTGCAAATCCGGCATGCCGGCTCGCTGGCGCAGCAGGTTCACCGAAATATCGGCATCCGCCTGTGTCAGGCTACCCAATTCGGCCAGTGCCTCCGCATAAGTAAGCAATACTTCCGCATACCGGTATACCGGGAAATCAAGGCTACCCAGGGCAATGTTATCGGTCGTATTATTATATCCTTTTTGCTGAAAGTAGCCCGTAAAATTTCGGTTTAGGATAGGAATAAACGCATCCGGCTCCGGTGCTCTCACCCAACCCGGATAGACCAGGGTCTGGGACATGCGCGGATCCCTGTTTTCGAATTCGTCCACATAAAGCAGGGTTTCGAATCCGGGTCGATCTGTAAACCGGGAACCGTCCCGCATCAGGTAGGTTTGCACCAGGTCTCTGGATGGGGATTGTTCGTAGGTGCCAAAAACCGTATAATTGATATCGCTATTTTTATCTTTATTCAGATCGTAGGGATTGAAGAGCATTACTTCGCTATTGCCGGAAAGGTCCTGGCTGTTAAATAAGGCCTTGTAATCACTTTCAGGATTGCCAGTTTGGTGAAGGGAGAAATTACCGGAATCCATAATTTCCTTTGACAGGTCTCTCGCCAGGGTAAGAAAATCATTGGCAGATCCCTGCAGCCCCAACTCCTCGTGATACTTTCGGTAGGAGCCTTCGTATAAGGCAACGCGAGCATAGAAGGCTTTAACCGCCCAGTTGCCTGGGGTACCGCTGGGGACATCTTCCCAGACATGCGCTGCTGCAAAGTCTAAATCTTCCATTATACCGGATACAACGGTCTCTCTGGAATCACGGCCTTTGTACAACAACTCCTCATCCGAGGGGTTTAAAAGCTGACCGTACCAAGGCACATCCGAGTACCGCTTTACCTTGTCAAAGTAGAATACAGCGCGGTAGTACCTGGCCAGGCCCTCGTAATGCTGTATGGCCTCCGGACTGGCATCCGCATTTGGACTGTTTTCCAGAAAATAATTAATGTTACGGAGCCGCTCCCAATCCCATCCGCTGGTGATGTTTTGCGAATTAGGAGTACCCGTCATGATACTTTTTATCTCCACGGCCCCCGTTGTGGCCATATTATCACTGCTTTGATCCGCCTGATATTCAAACATATCCGGCAGGGAAAGCAACCCATCCACGTACAACCTCAGGTCTTCCTCGGTTTTAAAAAATTCTTCGGGTGATATGGATGTCTGGGGATACCTGTCCATAAACTCTTCATCGCAAGCCGAAAAACAGAATAGACTTAGTATCAGGGTATATATGCTATATCTTTTCATTTTTTTCTAGAATTAAAGGTCAATGTTTACACCAAATGAATACCTTCTCTGGAAAGGGTAAGACCAGCCGTAGCCATTATTAACCGATTCGGGATCCACAAAGGATTTGATGGCCGAAAACTCGAATAGATTTTCACCTGTCACAAAAAACCGTATTCGGCTGGCATTGATTTTGGCAGCGATTTCCTGCGGAACCGAGTAACCAACGGTCAGGTTTTTTACCCTTACATAAGCGGCATTTAGTAAATAGCCGGTTTGAGGGATATCCAGTCCGGTTCCATAATTGTTGTCCGCCAACCAGGACTGGAGTACCGGATACCTGGAGTCCAGGTTCTGATCGGCTAAACCGGCATCCAGATAGGACTGGCTGTGCTGGGCCCGCAGCGCCTCCCCGTCAGCCTGTCCCCGGTAGAAATCCAGGTTCCAGGGGTAAATATTGGCGTAAGGCTGCTGGTAGGGTCCCCAGAAGAGGTAGTGTTGGGGATAATAATCCTGACGGCCTACTCCTTGCAAGAACATGGACATGTCAAAGCCATTCCAGGATACATTCAGGTTGGCTCCCAATTGGTACCGGGCTCGGCTGTTGCCGATGATGGTAAGGTCCTTGGAATCCGTTTCCGTAAGGCCCTGCTCAATTTTACCATCGTTGTTTAAATCCTGGTATCGGGGCCATCCTGGGACGATATCCAGTGCGCCCCAGGGAACAATTGCCGATTGGTCCAACTGACTGATCTCATCCTCTGTGCTGAACATTCCGTCATTTACCAAGCCCCAGATCTCGCCTACTTCCTGGCCTACTCTGTAGTTAGATAGCAAACCCTGCTCGTTTTCGAATCGGGTAATAAAGGACCTGGAATCGGAGACAAAGAACTTAGACGAGAACTGAACCGGCTTTTCGTAACTACCAAATTGATTTCGGTAATTTAAAGAAAGCTCCCAGCCTTTGGTTTGCAGGTCGGCTGCATTTTGCTGAGGGGGAGAGGTGCCCAATACGCCAGGTAGTTCCACCGGATTGGTCAGCATGTCTTTGGTATCCCGGATAAAATAATCGAAGGTGGCAAAGAACTTATCTTCCCATAATCCCAGATCCAGGCCAAAATTGGTCGTAATAACCCGCTCCCAGGTATAGAAATTGGGATCCACGGCTAGTTCCGGGGCATTTTCAACAATTACCTGTCGGTCGCCACCGATCAGGTAATCGGATAGTCCGGTGGGCAATGCCTGCAGGTAACCAAAGTTGGAAACATTCTGATTTCCCAGACTTCCGTAAGAGCCCCTAACTTTAAGTGTGGGAGCGGCTCCCATGGCCATGTCCTGAAAAAATCCTTCATCACTGATAATCCATGCTCCTGAAATGGAAGGGAAGAAGCCCCATCGGTTGGAGGAAGGGAATCGGGACGAACCGTCGTACCGGCCGTTAAATTCCAGGATGTATTTGTTGTCATAGGTATAATTAGCCCTCCCAAACACACTTTGGGTAGCATAGGAACTATATCCCGGGCGAATAAACGAATCCCCGGTAGTGAGGCCCAGGTAGGGCAAAGAGGAGGATATCAAGACCCTTCTTTCCGATTCGACAGAGGAGTAGGAATAACTCTCCTGGTTATATCCTGCCAGAATGTTGATGGAGTGATCCCCAAAGGATTTGGTATAGTTTCCATAAAGATCAAAGATGGTATTTTGCAGGTTGCCATTTCTTTCGGCTACCAGGCCATCTCCCCCTTCGGTTCGCACATCATCCGGACCAAAACCGATCTCAAATTTTCTTCGGTCCCATCCATAAATCCACTGTTCCCGCTTAAAGCTCCCATTTCCCGTCACGGTCAGGTCGCCGTTAAGGAACGTACCGGTGGCACGGAGTATATTATGAAACCCAAACATGTCTTCGCGGTTCCTGCCTCCATCTACCAGACGGGCAGCCAGTCTACCGGCATCGGTATTGGCCCAGGTTCCGTCAGGGTTTTCGGCCACTTCAATAGGAGTCAAATAATAAATATCGGTGATGTCATTGGTAGACTCTGCCCGTTTGGTTTGGTAAATATTCAGGTTATTA
The DNA here is from genome assembly GCF_010119245.1 of Cyclobacterium salsum. GTDB lineage: Bacteria > Bacteroidota > Bacteroidia > Cytophagales > Cyclobacteriaceae > Cyclobacterium > Cyclobacterium salsum. The sequence continues at coordinate 457,069 of NZ_WNKG01000003.1, read as the reverse complement.
TCCAGTTTCAACCATTTCTTAGGGGTCGCTGTTACCCGCGCTCGAAGGGAATAGCGGTCCCAATTATCGGGCTGAAGCTTATTCATACCGTTTTCACGGGTATAGTCCCCGGACACATAATAGGTCATGGGCAGGTTCTCGTTATTGGAACTCCCGCTGATGGACATACTTTGATTGGTTGAGAAACTGGCATCGTTAAAATAATACCCGTACCAGTCATTATTCCCCATATAAGCCCATTGATTGGGGTTATTGGGATCTACACGCACGTCTTCCACGCTGGGATCCGCGGAACGTTCTCTGGCCCACTGATAATGAAAGTCATTGAAATTAATATAATTCCAGGGCGTATTGCTGGTAGCCTGGTCCATGACTCGGGAATAGATGTAAGGATCGGTCACCGGCCCGGGAAGCACGGTAGGCTTTCCCCAGGAGAAATTGCTGTTGTAGGATATCTTCTGTTTACTACCGCCTTGCTTGGTAGTGATCAGCACCACTCCGAATGCTGCCCTTGCGCCATAGATCGCTGCAGAAGCCGCATCTCTCAATACAGAAAACGACTCAATATCTGCCGGATTTAAACGAAGCAAATCTTCGTCAGCTACGGCGATGCCGTCGATCACGATCAGAGGACCTCCCCCATTGATGGAGGTAAAACCCCGAATATTGATATCCGGAACGGTACCGGGACGGCCTCCGGAATAGGTGATGTTCAAACCGGGGCTGGCTCCCTGTAAGCCTTGCATGACATTGGCAACGGGCCGGTTGATGATGTCTTCTCCGGATACCTGATCGACTGCACCGGTCAGGTTGATTTTCTTTTGAGTGCCATATCCAACGACCACCACCTGTTCCAACAGCGTTTCTTCTGCCGAAAGGGTGACATCAATGGTCGTACGGTCGCCTACGATGATATTTTGTGTCTCAAAACCGATAAAGGAAAAAACGAGTTCTGACTGAGGGGATGCCACCTCAATCCTGTACTCACCATCGATATCCGTGATGCTAACATTGTTTCCTCCCTTTTGGTAAACGGAGACACCGGGCAGGGGCAGGTCTTCCACCCCATCTTTAACCATTCCTGTTACCACTATTTGAGCCTGTGCGGCCCCCAGTAGCATCAAACTGAGCAGCAAGGTTAAAAAACCTGCTTTCCTTTTGATTTCTTTAAATTGTTGTAACATTTTTTGCATATTATTTAGGTATTGGTGATAAATACTGATTTGCGATTTCCGGCAAGTTACTTCGTCTGTATTACCTTGCTGTTACCTTAGAATTACTAATTATTTATTGAATATTCATTCAATATTAAATAATTCAAAACTAATAAAAAATCCGCATAAAGAATATTTTTATCGCTAAATTGCGATTTTTATTCTTAAACAATATGAAAAATACGATCCGAAAGGAAAGAAAGAAGGAGATAATTTCCGGTATGTATGAGTTGTCCCGCCGGGAAGGGTTGGAAAATGTGTCCATTGCCAAAATCGGCAAACACCTGGGCATGCCCCCAAGTTTGGTCATGCATTACTTCCCAAACAAACGCCTACTGATTCTTGGGTTAATTGATCATATTCTCCATCAATACCAACTTATCTACAAACCCATTATCAGTAAGCTTGAAAATAATCCCAGGGTAGACCCTGAGTTATTGGTCGAGCGGCTTTTTTCCAGAGAATGGAACCTGCTTTTTGATGATGGCGTGTTTTTCAGCTGTTATGCCTTTATCTTCCGGGATCAATCCATTAAAAAGGAGTACAAAAACCTACATGTGAAACTGCGGGTAACCCTCAAAAACCTTTTGGATAAAGACGAAGTACTCGTAAGCGGCGATACGGGGCTGTTGGCGGAAAAAATTTTTGTCGTGATTGAGGGAGCCTACTATTATTTGTCCATGATGGATGAGGCCAGGGAATACGATCAAAAACTGGAACTATTCAAAAACCAGGTATATGATCTCATTTACGCAGAAATCAACCGCATACAATCAGGCAAAGGCATGTATTCTAGCGGGGGATAGTCTTTTTATTTTTGCCGGGATGGATTGGTAAAAGTGGCAAATTCCAACCTCTCGTAAAAAAAACATGGAACAGTCCATTTGTATTCCCCTAATTTGTGGTTCATAAAATCACCTGCCTTATCAAACAGTCTATACTAATCATAGGATGCTTACTTTCTGTTTTGTTCCCGGGGATAGCCCGGCAATCGGAGGATTTAGGGGCCTATCCGCTCCCTGCCGAGGTACAACCAGAACTGGATGGCCGACTGGAAGAGGACTTTTGGCAGCAAGCAGAGGTGGCCACGGCGTTCCGGCAGCAGGAACCCCTGGAGGGACAATTGGCTTCTGAGCAAACGGAAGTGAAGGTGGTATTTGATGAGAAAAACCTGTATATAGGGGTCAGGCTATACGATAGCCAGCCTGATCAAATCAAAGCGTTTCAACGAAGAAGGGATGCCGACCTATCCACCGATGACGTGTTTGCTTTAATCCTTGACACCTATAATGATCAACGCTCCGGTTTCTATTTCGAGATCAATCCGGTAGGCCTTATGGGTGACGGGATCTTGCGTACGGGACAGGGAAGCACTTTAAACAGAGATTGGAACGGGATCTGGAGAGCCTGGGTGAGTATAGACGATCAGGGCTGGTCGGCTGAGATTCGGATTCCATTTATGACCTTAAACTTTGACCCCTCCGATGAGGTCTGGGGAATTAATTTCCTACGCACCGTCCGGCGGAAGAATGAAACCAGCTTATGGGTAGGGCATCAGCGAAACCAAGGCATAGAACGTCCGCAAAATGCCGGTAAGCTAACCGGGTTACGCGGAATCAATCAGGGGCTGGGGCTGGAAGCCATTCCGTATGCGATCGTTTCCCAATCCAGTGCAAAAGACGTTCCGGAAACGGCTACCAGGCAGACCTTTACCTACAACGCAGGAGGAGAACTAAACTATAATATTACCCCAAACCTAAAAGCGGGGATCACCGTCAATACCGATTTTGCCGAAACCGAAGTAGACAATCGCCAGGTAAACCTTACCCGCTTTCCCTTGGTTTTTCCGGAAAGAAGGGATTTTTTCTTGCAGGGTTCTAATGTCTTTCAGTTTGCCCCTTCGAGCAATCCCAACCCCTATTTTAGCCGAAGAATCGGTTTGGAAGGGGGCAATCCTATTCCCATAAAACACGGTGCCAGGCTAATCGGTAGAATCAAAGAAACAGATGTGGGTTTCTTACAAGTCAGAACCGGATCGGAGGGTAGTATACCGGGAGAGCATTTCACCGTGGGCCGGGTGTTACAAAATTTTGCTTCGGAAAGTACCATTGGAGTCATTTACACCCGCCGGGATACCGATGGAGACAGCCTTCCGGTACGGGAAACGTTTGGTGCCGATTTAAGTCTCAGCACTTCCCGCTTTCTGGACGACAACAACTTACAGTTCCAGGCCTTTTTTGTAGGCCATACCCCTACCTTTTATGAAGAATCCAGCAATTTGATGGATCGATCGGTTCGGGGATTCAGAGTAAATTTCCCCAACCAACCCTGGGATGCCCATGTATCCTACCGAGAGTTTGGTGAGCAATACGCGCCAGCGGTGGGTTTCGTGCCCAGAAATGGCTTTCGGCGCCTGCAACCTACCTTTACTTTTAACCCCTTGATCGATAAGAGTAAAGCCATTCGGGAACTCAGCTGGGAATATGATTTCGAATACCTGATGTTTATGGACTGGCGACCGGCCACCATCAATCATAATGTACGCTTTTTGGGGATCCGGTTGGAGACTGGGGACATCCTATACTTAAATGTTCATCATAATTACGAGAACCTTAATTTTATTTTTGATGTGCTTCGGGATGGTCGGTACCTCATTCAGGAAGGAATATACCAGAATAATGGTTATTCCCTGGAGGTTCAAACGGCTCCTTTCCGAAAAATCGGGGGGAACCTTACGATCGAAAACATGGGATTCTGGACGGGTAGGCAAGTAAACCTGGAAATGGATTTGTTCGTTCGTCCGTTTGCAGGCCTAAATCTTACGGGCAGCTACCTTTTCAGTCAGGTACGGTTGCAGGAAGGAGCTTTTGACACCCATCTGTTTCGGCTCATCAGCAGCTATGATTTCTCTCCATGGGTATCGGTAAACTTCAACATTCAATACGATAATGTAACCAACATGCTGGGAACCAACAGTCGGTTTATTTGGGTGATCGACCCCGGTAATACCCTTTTTGTAGTACACAATCATAATTGGCAGAAATTTGAGGATCGTTTTGATGTTTTAGAGACCCAATCCACCGTGAAATTGGCGTATACTTTTAGGTTCTGAAAATTAGGCTTTTTGGAGAATTTTAGATTATTTTGGCAGCCTATGCAAAGAAAGAGAGGGTATTATTTTCGGAACCTTAGGAAAGGGTTCCCGGGTTTTATTTTTTGCCTCTGTGCCTGCTGTTTTTTAGCTTGTCAGGAGCCGAATGAAACGTACCAGCCCCTTTCCAAAACTACTTCCGGTATTCTGGACCGGTCGAGCAACCTGCTCAATAGTGGGCAATATCGAAAATCCCTTCAATTTCTGGATAGTGCTTATCAGCAGATGGAGCAAAAAACGCCGCTTGATTTATGGGAAAGGTATAATTTTTTATCTCGAATTTACCTGAATTACGACATTGATCTGGAGCGTTCGAAAACCTATCTGGATAGTATGTTTGGGGTATTGGAAAATAGGAGACAACTTTATAAAAAGGAATATGCCCAAACCAAATTTCTGGAAGGCGACTGGTATAAAGCCAAAAAACAGTTTGGTGACGCTTTTGCGAGCTATTTTGAAGGCCGGGAATTTGGTCTTAAAAATTTAAGCAATTGCCTGATTAGTAACCTTACCTATCAATTGGGAATGTTCCGTTACGGACAGATGCAATATTCCGAAAGCATTCCATACTTTAAACAGGCCATTCAGGAAAACCAGGATTGCTGGGATGGGGATAAGGTGGTTCAAAAACTATACTTTCCACAAATGTACCGAAATACGCTGGCCCTGGCGTACGAAAAGACCGGTAAACTGGACAGTGCTGCTTTCCATTACCGGGACGGGTTGCAGTTTTTAACAGACGCTGAAAAAGATTATCCTGAAGAGCAAAACTTTATTCTCCTGGCCAAAGGAGTCTTTATGGGCAACCTGGGTGGTGTTCTGGCCAAGCTGGAACAATACGAAGAAGCAGAAAGCTTGCTGCTAAAAAGCATCGCTATTAACAGCCGTCCCAATTTCGACACACAAGATGCCCTTACTGCAAAGACCAAGCTGGCCGACCTGTACATTGCCCGGAACCAACTGGATGAAGCACAGCAACTGATGGATGACCTGGAGCTGGCAATTTCCAATTCGGAGTTAAAAAACCGGTCGTATGTCCAAACGCTGATTCACTGGAATAAGGTGAAAAGCAGCTACTTTGAGCAGGCAGGTGCCCCGGAGCAGGCATATCCCTTTTTAAAAGCCTATTATCATTTAAAAGATTCCATTGATCAGGTCGATGATGACCTACGTGCTGTAGACATGGAAGCCTCTTATGAGAATGCAGCACAACAATACCAACTATCCATTATTAACCGGGATAATCACATAAAGAATATCTATCTGGGGGCCACGTTAGGTTTTACGATATTATTAGTGATTTTTCTGGGATTGGCGGCCAAGGGGCTCAAACGGTCCAAAAAAATCAATAAGGTAATCAGTGAGCAAAACATAGAATTACAGGAAACATTGGGTGCCCTGGAACAAAGCCAGGCAGAAAACACCAAAATCATGTACATGGTCGCACATGATCTGAGAAACCCTATTAGCAGCATGGTCATGATGGCTGACATCCTGTTGGCCGATGAGCAAATCACCGGGGAAAACAGGGTGTTATTGGAACATATAAAGACCTCCTGCAACCATTCGATCAACCTGGTCTCCGAAATGATGCAGTCCAACAGAAACACCGAAACACTTACCAAAGAGCCGGTGGATCTGGATCGCCTGCTGCGTTATTGTGTCGATTTGCTTCAACATAAAGCACACGAAAAACATCAAAAACTAGTTCTGGACACCATTCCGGTAACCGCTTTTGTCAGTAGGGAGAAATTATGGCGGGTCATCAGCAACTTAATTGCCAATGCAATCAAATTCAGCCCCAAAGGAACATCCATTCATATCAACCTGCTTAAAAAATCAGACAAGGCCGTTTTTTCCATAAAAGATGAAGGAATCGGCATTCCAGACTCGATTAAAAACAAGGTTTTTGAATGGTTTACCGATAGTAAAAGAAGCGGTACAGATGGGGAGAAACCCTTTGGAATGGGACTGGCCATTTCCAAACAAATCGTCAGCGCCCATGGAGGAAGTATTTGGTTTGAAACGGAGGAAGGTAACGGTACTACCTTTTTTGTCGAAATTCCAATCGATCCCAAAGCACCAAAAAGCTGATTTCCCTTTTGGATTGAAATTTGGAGTAATAGTACCAATTTTGTACCCTTTAAAATTGTGATAAACGTTAGCCATGAATAACTACATAGATCTCATTAAGCAAACCTTTGACTTCCCAACCAAAGAATTCTCAGTAGCAGACAACCAACTGAATTTCAATGGGGTAAACTTGATGGAAATCATCCGGGAATACGGGACACCCTTGAAATTAACGTATCTCCCAAAAATTTCTGAAAATATCCAGAACGCCAAAACCTACTTCGGCAACGCCATGCAGCGGCATGACTACAAAGGATCTTATACCTATTGCTATTGCACCAAATCCTCCCATTTTAGCTTTGTAATGGACGAGGCATTAAAGAATGAGGTGCATATCGAAACCAGTTCTACCTTTGATATCCCGCTGGTGAAAAGCCTCTACCAGCAAGGTAAAATTGACAAAGACACCTACATCGTTTGCAATGGTTTCAAACGTGAACTTTATAAGCAATATGTGTCGGAACTACTCAATGAGGGCTTTACCAATTGCATCCCCGTGTTGGACAACCTGACGGAAATTGATTACTACCTGGAACATGTTAAGGTGCCTTTTAAGGTGGGGATTCGAATAGCAGCAGATGAGGAGCCAAAATTTGGATTCTACACCTCCCGGCTGGGAGTAAGGTACCATGATATTATCAAGCTATATGAGGAAAAAATAAAATCCAACCCCCATGTAAGCCTCAAAATGCTTCATTTTTTTATCAACTCCGGCATTCGTGATACGGCGTATTACTGGTCCGAACTCACGCGATTTATTCAAAAATATGTGGAGTTAAAAAAGATAGCTCCCGATTTGGACACCATGGATGTGGGAGGCGGTTGGCCCATCAAAACCAACGTGTTTTTTGATTACGATTACCAGTACATGGCCGACCAGATCATCAAGAATATCAAATGGATGTGTGCCAAAAACAACACCGTAGAGCCCCATATCTTTACCGAATTCGGAAGTTACACCGTGGGTGAAAGTGGTGCGGTATTATACTCTATTCTGGACGAAAAATTGCAAAACGACAAGGAATTGTGGTACATGATAGACGGCTCCTTTATCACCCAACTACCCGACAGCTGGGGGCTTAATCAGAAATACATCATGCTGGCAATCAACCATTGGGATAAGGAATACCATAACATCTCTTTGGGCGGATTAACCTGTGATAGCATGGATTATTACAATTCGGAAGCCCACCAATTCAATATTTACCTTCCTAAACTGGAAAAAAACAAGACACAGTATATCGGATTTTTCCATACTGGAGCTTATCAGGAATCCCTGGGAGGCTATGGAGGGATCCAGCACTGCCTGATCCCTGCTCCAAAACACGTGATCATCGATCGGAATAGTGACGGAAGCATCCATCACTGGTTATTTTCTCCGGAACAGGAAAGTAAGGACATGATGAAAATATTAGGATACAAATAATCATCGAGGGTTTTGGCCCTCTTTTTTTTGGCAGGTTATTTGCAATTATTTTTTTAATAATTTTTCTCCTTCATGCAAACTTAGCATCGAAATTGATTAGGAGTACCTATGAATCATAAAGTCTCTCTTATTTTTCTTTTCTTATTCCATGCGGGCAATGGTTTTGCTCAGGTAAAAAGCGTTTACGAAGGGGCGTATACCTTTCATGGAAAAGAAGGTACGGCTACCTTTGAATTCCTTGAAGAGGATGAGGAGATGGTGATGGACGGTTTTTTTCGTTTTGACTACCTGGAAAAAGACAGTGCCGACCAAACCATCCTTCATAAATTTCAAGTCACTGGAGAACACGTCCGGAATGAGCGAAATGGTACCTGGATTTTTGATCGGGAAATCCACCGCATAAGTCTGGAAGATGTGGTAAACTTTGAGATTGTCAGCCGGCTGAAAAGCGAAAACATCCACGTAGAGGCCATGTATTCCGAGGGGGTAAAGACGGGTACCTGGACATTTAAGCAAAATGACTATGTAGACGGCGAGCTAAATCCGAAAGCAGAGGCAACGGGTATCGTTTTTTCCGATGGTAAAATTGTAGAAGATTTTGACTACCGGAACTTCGAGGGAGATTTTACCCAATTGATTCGGGGAGAAATCAATTCCAAAGGCTATATGGATGGTGAATGGTCCCTTGTGTATCTTAAAGACAGCGTGTTGGTTTCCGAAGTCCGAAATTATGAAAATGGATTTTTATTGGGAGTCAAGCAACGAAACCTGCAAACGGGTGCGGCTATCCAGGAAGTAATCTTTTATGAAACCATCGAGAAGTTGCAAAACCTTGAATCGGAAAGCCAAAACCGGTTCAAAATTGCAGCAGCAGATTTTGGTTTGACTTACAACGATGGTTTCCAATCCGAAAGTCCCCACCTTCAAATTCAAAAACCCGGTAATCGCTTTGTCGAAGATTTCCTATCCAAACTGCTTCAATATGATGAGAGCAATTCTGACGAAGGAAATAATGGCCATTATCCCCTATTGACAAAAAGATTTGAGTACACGCTTTACGATGGCCTGGATGAACTATTAGGTTCTCTGGAAGAGAAATTCGCCTTATTCAGGGACACGGTCGAAAATTACTCGGAAATGAATGCGCTGGCACTGAATAAGGATAAAAGCGATTCCCTGGCGTTCACGCATGCCTATTTTAGAAGCCGTACCAAAAAACTGGACCAAATGAAGGAATTAATGGAACTGATACGCACAGGGGACATCCGCTACGTTGATTTGAATAATTATACCCGAGCCGGAGTTCCCTTTTTATCTCCATTGGATCTGATTGAATATTCTTACAGGGATGAGGAAAAAAGGAAATTTCTGACCCGCGAAGTGGCCTACGGTGGTGCCCGATCCTTTTTAGAGCGGGTAGAAAGCAATCTACAGGAAGAAATAGGTCTTTCTGCTGGGTTAGCCAGCTATGCCAACCGTGAATTACAATCCATCGAAGTCAGTACACGCCTGGTGGATCTTGAAGATGAAATCACCGAAAAGCGTTCACTGGTAGAAACATTATATGAAAACCATGATACAAGCGCTGAAGCGGAAGAACAGTTTTTCGATGAATTCAGACAGGGCATCTTGGAACGTTTATTTGAAGAAAAGCTAGCCAGGTATGCCGAGACGGATGAAGCCAGCATCAAGATAGAAAAAGGTCGGGAATTGCTGGATTTCCTAAACGAACTGGAGACCCTTTACCCGGAACTTGCGGCCATTTATCCTCGAAACAGGGAGATTGATGAGGTTTATAAGGAAGAAACCTTTGATCCCTTTACCTACACCCGTTATAAAGCCCGGGCCAAACAACGGTTGTATGAGGCCGGAATGGAAAATTTATTTCCCTACTACCTGGCTGAAATGATTCGTGAGGAGGATTATACCAAGATCAAGGAGCATTTGGACAAAATAGCACTTTTGCAGCAAAAACTAATTGATCTGCGGGACAAGTCTACCAAAAGCCTGGAGCGCAGGCTCGGAAGAACCAAAAACCCTGAAAAAATAGCCTCCCTGCTAGATCTTCCCTGAGACAGAGAGTAATCTGCATTTAACCCAATACAACGCCAACTCGTAATCCAACCCTGGCCTTATTTTGAATGATCAAGGAAATAATAATGACAGCAACCGGTAAAAAACATATCCTGCGCAGCCTATGTACGGTAGCCTTTTGTCTGTGGACAAGTGTTTGCCTTGCGCAATACATGGAAAACCAGGCCGGAGATACCGATTTGCCAGAAAAAAAATACACCCGGCAATCCGGATTGTGGCTGGGAATGTATACCAAATACCGAATAGGAGAGAAATTATTCTACTATGGGGAATACCATATGAGAAGAAGGGATCACCTGATAGAAAACATGGCACAGATCTACCTGCGTTTTGGTCTGTCCTATTTGGTAAATGAAAAATTTGAAGTGACCGGGGGCATTGTTACTCCCTTTTATTGGGCACCTGAAGACCAGTATTCCGACGAGGAGCAAATTGACAAAGTGGTCAATCAATTTCGATTCTGGCAACAGTTCTTATTTATCCAAAGCATGGGTAGGGTTAAGATCTACCATCAAATACGTACCGAGCAAAGGTGGAAACGGGATTACCTCGTCAACTCCCCTTTTGAATTAACCCACCGAATGCGCTACAAAATATCCACCTATATCCCCCTAAACAAACCCAAGCTACAGGATAAAACGGTGTTCTTTTCCGGTTACAATGAGCTATTCATCCAGGCTGGCAAACCGGTACTATACAATTATTTTGAAGATAACCGGCTCTTTTTGGGACTAGGGTATGTGATTAATGAAAATTTTCAACTTCAGGCAGGATACATGAAAAGTATTCAACAGAAAGAGCGGGGATTTGATTTAAACAACCGGGATATCATTCGTTTCAGTGTGTACCACAACCTTGATTTTACCAAACGAAAAAAGGAATCTAAAAACCAGGAAGTAGATCCCTTGCTCTAATCCCATCCTATTTTTTATTGAAATCAAATGGCATTTATATTTTTTTGATTTTATTTGTCTAATTGTTTCCGTTTTAGCTTGGGGAAAATGCGAAGTAGAAAAAGAATCGTGGCCGCAGCACTCTTTTTTGTGCTGCTTTTTTTAGTGCTTGCCGGATTGGTCGGCCTATATAAAAATCAGGAATTTCTAACAAGAAAGGCACTATCATCTATTAACGATGGGCTTTTGGGAGAATTGGTGATTGAGGAATCCCGAATTTCTCCATTTGTAAATTTTCCTTATATCTCGGTGGATTTAAAAAACGTTGCCTTTTTTGAAACAAAATCAAAAAACACAGCCCCTATTTACGAGGCGAAAGACATCTATATTGGCTTCAGCCTATTGGATGTTTTGCTCGGCAACTATAGGGTAAAAAGTATACAGATCAGTGATGGGCAATTACGACTGGAAAAGACAGAAACGGGAGATATTAACCTGCTCAACGCAAAAAATATAACGCATGCTTCCAGCGAAGAGAAAGAAACCGATTCCTTTTCGTTTGATTTGAAACAACTGACGCTCCGTGATTTTACCATTTCCTATACCAGTCAGACAAGCTCTCAGGATATACGGGCTACCATCAGCCAGCTGCAATCCAGCCTTAAAATGGACCGTGAAACCCTTTTTCTGGACCTGCAGGGAGATCTGATTCTAAATGTATTGGAGGGTCAAAACCCTACGTTTTTTTCAGATAAACAAGTAAACCTTGATTGGCAATTAAACTACCATCTTTCGGAAAATCGCTTGTCGGTGATGCCATCCCAATTAAAATTGGAGGAGGCGCATTTTACCCTGGAAGGCACGGTCGATATTGAAGATGAGCTGAATACCGATTTGAAACTCTACGGAGAAAAGCCGGACTTTTCCCTATTTGCAGCCTTTGCCCCTGTAGAGGTGGCTGAGGCCTTGAAAAATTATCAAAACGAAGGGAATATCTTCTTTCTTGGAACGATTAACGGAAAAGCGATCGGTGGCCATTCTCCCGCAATCGCTGTCGAATTTGGCTGTGAAAATGCCTACTTTGTAAACACCCGGTACGATAAGCGGGTGGATAAACTGAATTTTTCTGGTTTTTACACCAATGGAAAGGAAAAGAGCCTGAAAACGTCCGAAATCCGCCTACAAAACTTTTATGCCAAACCCGAGGAAGGAGCGTTTCAAGGGAAATTCGTGATTAGAGATTTTGAAGACCCTTATGTAAATGTGGAACTCCATGCCGACCTGGACCTGGAATTCCTGGGCCAATTCTTCGAAGTGGAGGGACTCAAAAAGCTGAAAGGACAGGTAATCCTGGATATGGATCTGGATGAAATCGTGGAAATGGACATCCCAAAAATGGGTATGGCCAAGCTAAAAGAAGGCATTGACAGCGAGTTAACCATCCGAAATTTATCCTTTCTTATTCCGGGTTTTTCACAGCCTGTTACGAATGCCAACGGCCTGGCAAAGATGAAGGATGGGGAAATAATCCTCGACTACCTGAACTTTAATTTGGGGGATTCCGATTTTAGTTTCAAAGGTGCTATCAGTGATTTTCCGGCTATTTTTCATGGGTTGGACGAGGAAATAAAAATTGCGCTGAATTTAGGTTCGAATCATATCTACCCAGCGAAACTACTCTCTGCTGATTCTGCATTGACGAATAAACGCCATGAGGAAATCTCCGACCTCCGGCTTAAACTGGAGATGGAAAGCAATGCGAAAGAATTGGTCGGTTTTCAACACCTGCCAAAAGGCGTTTTAAAAGTGGAAGATTTTTATGCGAAACTCAAAAATTACCCCCACGCCTTTCATGATTTTGATGCTGCTATCACCATCGGAGACACAAGCCTGGCGGTAAACCATTTTACTGGAGAAATTGACGGCAGTGATTTTCAAATTTCCGGACTTTGGTCCAACTATCCCAAATGGTTCCAACCCGTAAAATCCGGGAAAAGCAGCTTTGACTTTATAATTGATTCCAGGCAGCTAAACCTGAAAGACCTTTTGACCTATAATGGGGAAAATTATTTGCCCGAATCCTACCACAATGAGGAGATTTCCGGTTTACACCTGACGGCAAACCTGGACCTTCACTATGACACGGTATTTCAGGCAGCAGACCTCACCATTAAGCAACTGGAAGGTAAATTAGGCCTCCATCCATTGGCATTGCAGAGCGTTAAAGGACGGTTTCACTATGAAAACGGCAACACCCTGGTAGAGAAATTTGGGGGGTATTTGGGTAAAAGTGACGTTATAATCGATTTGGCCTACTTTTCCGGAAGGGATAGCAGCTTGCAGGTCCGCCCCAATTCGTTTCATTTAAGCGCGAATACCCTGGACCTGGATGCCCTGATGAATTTCAATACGGTAGCTACCCGGCAGGTGGCCCATGATAGTGCCTTTAATATTTTCGACCTGCCTTTTTCAAATATGGAATTTACGGCTGATATTGGTAAGCTGAACTACCATACATATTGGTTGGAAGAGGTGGAGGCCGCTTTTCACACCACTAAAGAGCATTTTTTGCACGTGGACAGCTTATCGTTACGAACGGCCAGGGGAAAACTAGGAATGAAGGGATATTTCAATGGATCAGATCCCAGCAATATCTATTTTTACAGTACCATGAAGGCCGAATTATTAGACCTGGATCAGTTGATGATCAAGTTTGAGAATTTCGGTCAGGATTTCCTGATCAATGAGAACCTTCACGGAAAAGTAAGTGGCACCATCACCAGCAAATTCCTGGTGCATCCGGACCTTACGCCAATTATTGAAAAAAGTGAAGCCCACATGGACCTGACCGTATATCAGGGCAGTTTGGTAAATTTCACTCCGTTTCAGGCGATGTCCTCGTATTTCAAAAATAAAAACCTAAATCTGGTGCGTTTTGACACCCTTCAGAATACATTTGACCTGAAAAATGGGATTTTACACATACCTAAAATGACCGTAAATTCCAGTTTGGGATTTATAGAACTTTCCGGTATGCAGGGACTGGACTTGAACATGGATTACTTTATTCGTATTCCGCTCGGATTGGTGACACAAGCTGGAGTCAGGTCTCTTTTTGGAGGAAAAAATAGCGAGCAGATCGATTCGGATAAGGAGGATGCCATTGTCTACCGAAATCAGGATAAGCGGATTCGGTTTGTGAACATCAATGTTAAGGGTACGTCGGATGATTTCGAATTCAGCCTGGGAAAAGGTAAAAAGGAGCGTTAATTCATTTCGGTCGGGAACAGCCGTCCCTTTTTCAGATGAAGTTCATATTAACGATCAATCGGTTAAACCCGGCTGGTACGGTTTTTTCACCATACCGGGAAGAGAAAAATGGACCTTGATTCTAAACGAAAATTACGATCAGCACCTGGCAGAAGAATACGATCCGGCAGAAGATCTGCTTCGCCTTGAAACTACTCCTATCACCCTGGAAGATACCGTTCAGCGACTTACCTATTATATCAAAAATATAGGAGAGGCTGAAGGCATTTTAAGTATGAGTTAGGATAAAGTGCCGCTGGAACTACCTATTAAGGCACAATAGACGTATCAGGAAGGCTCCAAATACAGGTTGATTTCCAGGTCGATGGATTCTTCCACGGTAACCAGCCCACCCAGGCGGCTACTGGCATCCAAGCCTAGTTGTTCGGTAGACAGGTGAAGGGTGCCCTGTAACTTGCCTTCCAACAACTGAAAAACTACCTTTTCGAGCAGCATTTCGGTACCTGCCATTTGTAAGTAGATATCCCCTAAAATCTGCTGCGAGTCCCTGGTTAATTGATTGACCGAAACCAGGCAAAGTGGGTAATCATCTGCTTTCAGCGTTTTTCTAAAATCATTGTTTAATAAAAAATTACCGCATCCAAAATCATTCACAAGTATCTCAAAATCCAGTGAATGCGCTTTCGGGTATTCGCTATCAAAAATAAGCGTATCGCTTTTAACCTGGCTATCGTAACTGCATTCAAAACTTCCTACAGAGGTTTTTCCTTTTACGATGATTTCTTTATGATGGATGACCAGCGCATTTTTTTCAATGGCACCCATCAGGAAATAACAACAGCCGAGTAAAAGAGCGATACGCATGGTATTCTTATTAATTATTCGTTAAAAACCAATCACGCCTTCAATCATGATTCCGTTAAATGAACCACCATTTCGGATATCCGTCGCTGCAAAATCACTGTATTGCTGGCTTACGTACTCAAGCTTGGCCAGGATATTTTTGGTTATATACCAACCCCCTCCGACTTGTACACGGGAGATAGAAGGCTCCAGGCCATTGGGCATTTCTCCTCCCACCTGATTGTACCTACCTGCCAGGTAAAAGTTTTCCATGGCCCCAAAGCGGTAAACCGCATCCAGCCCCACCTGATTCCAGGTTCGGTCTTCGGTTTCATTGGCAGCCTTTCCTTTGGATTGCTCCAAGGTACCAAAAAGCTCCAGTCCCTGGAAAGATACAAATGGATTCAATACCATGGCGGTAACATTATCCCGCATACCTGGGTTAAAACGTCCTGAAGTAAAATTACCTGAAGTAGATGCCATGGTATTTTCCATCACCAAATAATACCTGGATCCGGTTCGGTCCCCGGACCAAAGGGTATTATTGACAGAGCCTGCGGTGGTGTACACCGAACCGGTAAGTCTAAGCCGCACTTCGCTATCAAGTGTTTTATCGTAGCCCAATTTACCAATAAATGATGGCTTTCTGCGCGTTGGGTTGGTCACTCCACCCTGGATCTCACCACCGGTCATAGATCCTACCGCAAGAAATCCATTATTTTGATAAATGACCTCCGCACCTATCTCCGTTGCAAATGCATCCATGATATAGTTTCCTACAAAGGGATTATAGAATGCATTGCCATTATCAGACCGTCGGAAATGGGAGTCCCCATAGTTAATTTCCATGTGTCCCACCTTGATCGTTACCTTTTCCATGATCTGATCGAACGTTGGACTATTCAGGAAGGGAAGCTTGTCAAACTGCAAATACCCTCCCTTTACCCAGGTTTCAGGGTGGTGCCGAGAAGAAAGGTAGGTGATCAAATTCAGTCTGATCCCATCGCCCAGCGCCACATCAATATTAAGGTTGGCAGTAGCCAGGTTAAATCCAGAACCAATATCCATTAATTGATTGGTATTGACCCCATTATCATTCATGACCGGAGAGGCGGAATTTTCGTGACTCAATGATTGGAATTGCTGGGCAAAGGCCCCTCCTATTCGAACCCGAACCCCATCATAGGCGACGGTATCGGCCTTACCCGTCTCAAATACATTGATACCTCGTTGGTCATAGGCCCTCCAGAATTGCATGTCTCGTTGTTGCGCCTGACCACTGAAGGACCATAAAATAGCGCATGCCAGGAATAAAATATTCTTGTTCATGATAGTAAAAGTTTAATTGTTATTTAATTGGAATGAGTTTCATTTCTATGGCAATGGTCATTTCATTGCCTGTTTTGATCGTGCCAAAAACCGCTGTGGGAGGATCCACATCAAAATCGGTTAATTTTATAGCTGCAGATCCGCTCAGCATCAGGTTTGTCCCCGAGGAAGTGATTTCAAGTAGGAAGGGAACCGTTTCCGCCTTCCCGGCTATTTCGAGTCGCCCGGTGGCTTTCCAATCGTTTCCTCCATCTTGGTGGGCTTCTATCAGGGTAAAGGTGATTTCAGGATGATCATCGGCGTTCAATGCTTTATACGCATTATTGTCCATCTGTCCTTTACCACTTTTTAGTGTCTTTACGGGCAGGGTCATTTCTGCTGCCTGAATGGTCGTAACCCTTCCTGCTGAAAGTCTGAGTGTGGCCGTGCCACTGGCTTCATTGGAAACCATATCCCAATCGTGCAAGGTGGAAGTACCCGACACCTTCATTAAAGGATCGGATCCAACCTCATATGTCTTCTGAGAAAAAACCGGGAGAGCAAAAACACTGAAAATAAAGATAAATGCCAGTACGATCCATTTTGATTGCTGGTACATAATAATTTGGTTTAGGTCAACTCGATGGGGTTTTCCCCCTTAAAATGGTGCTGTCTTATTTCTTTGACACTTCAAAGGTAGCTGAGACAATCTTAGAAAAACATGACGAAAATCATCCAATACCATGATCTATTACGCACAATGGGGCGCAACCTTTTTTGAGGGATTCAAAAGAACTAAAAATAGCTT
This sequence comes from Cyclobacterium salsum, assembly GCF_010119245.1. Taxonomy (GTDB): domain Bacteria; phylum Bacteroidota; class Bacteroidia; order Cytophagales; family Cyclobacteriaceae; genus Cyclobacterium; species Cyclobacterium salsum. The sequence goes on along the minus strand of NZ_WNKG01000003.1, from coordinate 439,929 downwards.
GTTCGAAGAAACAAAGCTCCATCTAACTTGCTTTGGAGACAAAAAAATAAGCTATGAAATAAAATTTCATAGCTTAAGTCAATTAACAATAAACCCAAAATAACCAAGTAGTAAGGGAAGGATTTGAACCTCCGATGCTTGTTACCATCTCCTGCTCCCCTTTCGAGGCAATACCTGTTCCAATGATTTAACATTACAAAGGTAAACAAAAAAATTATTTTAGAAAAGAAATCGCTGATTTTAAGAAAAATTTACTTTATTTTAAATTTTTAGACCAAAATTTATTAATATCAAAAATACACAACCGAAACAAAAGCATATTTTAACCATATTATATTTTGATTTGAGAAAATCAATATCGATTAACCATATACTATTTCATTATTTGAGAAGTTCTTCTTTAATTATCAGATTTTCTTCGCTATACCCGTTTCCGTCCTTTTTCCAGCTTTTGGTTTTTGCTGCCAGGGGCATGGGGCATCCTCCCCAGCGAGCATGCGCATGGTTAACTTTCCCATAGCTGCGCATCTGTGAAGCAAACGGTAGCGGGGTACGATCTTACCTTGTTTTCCCATTCCTGGTTTTCCTTTAGCCAGAAATCGCGATTAGAATTACTTCTAACCACACCAAACAAAATCTTCGCAACCTAGCTAATTTATTTAAAGGTAACTTTCCAAATATTCCCTCCCTTTTCGCTGCCACCGTATTCAATAACAAACAGGGACTCACCCACCAAAACGGCATCTACCGGTTGGTAAAAACCAGCTGCCACCCGGTAGGTATGTAACTTAAAGTTATTTTCAGCAGCATCCAACCGGAAGTCAAGCAGCAACAAATCCTCTCCTTTCCGGGTGAATGGCTGCAAGAGTACCGATCGCTGCCCGCTGGTGTACCTCAGGACCAATGCCTTGCCTTTGAACCGGCCAGGTAACTGATCCTTTCGATCAAACACCAAACCCAATGGAGACGAATGAGGCGTAAAGGTACTCATCCCCATTCCAAGCTCCGATGCATCCCGGATCAATCCGGTATCCGGATCCCGAAATTTATCTGCATCTGGACCATAATTAATAATTCCCGGACTAAATGTGACTCCCTCCGGTGCTTTCGGAAATCCCGGATCGTTGTAAAAATCATCGGGCCATGCGGCAGCTCCGGGATTTAGAAAAGGGTCCGTCATCGGGTCCGGGTTCCAATCTTCAAACTGCTGCGGGGTAAGCATGCCGCCCATCACCCATGGATACCCGTAATGCTCCCCTTTTCGAACCCAAAATAGATCCTCATTCTGGTCATAATCTCCGGAATTGACTACCGCAAATAACCTTCCCTGACTATCCAGCCCCAAATCATAGGCGTTGCGAATGCCTTCGGCAAAAATAACCCCTATTTCCGCCAGTTTTTCCCTATCATTTGGCAGAAAAAGTCTGGTGGTATCGATCGGTATCTCAAACATTTTCGCCGTGAGTGCTTCGTCCCGCGAATGAGGATAGGCTCCCAGATTATCCTGAACCTCTCCATGGTCGGTGCGGCTTCCGCTGACTACGTAAATGGACTGACCGTCCTGGCTGACCTGCAAAGCGGACCACCCGTGGTCAAAGGGCGTATTGGTCGTCCCATAGGATTCCGTCGTAAAAACAACTTCTACTGTCTTTTCTCCTTCTCCATCCCAAAAAACTCGCACCATCCGACCTGCCGTTCCTTTCCCATCGTTTAGAGGAGTATTCCCACTTAAATAAAGCTGGCCTTCCCACATGGTGGCTCCCTGCAATCGGGGAATTCCATGATCCCTCTCATCCAACATTTTTTCAAATACCTGCGGAAACTCCCTGGATAATCGATAAACTTCCCCTCGCAAAGTGGCATACCAGAGGTATTTGCCGTTCTCACTCTCCCAGATACGGACCGCTCGTGGAGCTACTTTTGCCCATCGGGTGATGGAAAGTTCCGGAACCAGTGGTTGGGGAATCCGGGTGGAATCCTCTAAGGTTAGGGAATTCTTTAAATTTCGTAAATAACGAACCAGTTGCCAGCGTTGCTTTTCGGTCAGTACCTCTCTGAAGGAAGGCATCACCTCCTTTCCCTCCGTGATCTTATAAAACAAAACCCCATCCGATTGCGATTGTATCCTTTCGGAATGCAAGTCTGCTGGCTGAGCTCCCATGGCCTGACCGGCGGCTCCATCTCCCCTGCCGTATTCACCATGACAAGCGGCACAATACAAGTTAAAAAGTTCCTGCCCTGCTTTTATATGGGTTTCCCCTTCCGGGAGCGGGCTGGAAAGCCTCGACACACTGTCAGGGAGATCCCAAAGCGCGTCGGCATTTTTCCGCCCCTGGGTACAGGAAGAAATCAGGCCGACACAACCAATGAGCACTATAAGGGTATTTCGGGTTTTATACATGGAAATCAAGTAAAAAACCCTTTAATTTAAACACTTTTTCTAAAATACCATCATTTCAGGAAAACGAGTTACCGATGAATTCAGCCATTATCTACATTCAATACCTGCTGGAGCAGAACGACTAATTTCCTTTTATTTCTTATCTTCGAATTTGATTCACTTAAATTTCTACTAATACTAAGGACATGCATAAATTCACTTTCATCGGGCTGTTTTTAATTTTCCTTTCCTGGCAAAGCCTGGCCCAGCAGGGAGATGTCCAGGTTAACCTGGGATTCGATGCGGGGATCACCTTGAATGACTACTATCAGAATCAATTTCCAGCGGGTTTTGGAGGCTCTATAAAAGGCCTTATGGGAGCCAGTACTTCGGGGCAGCTTTCCCTGACTGGAAACTACCTCTATTTCCCCATTGATGCTCCGCTACCTACCGGAGAAAATCTCAGTTTGCACCTGATCCCGGTACTGGCCGGGTATCGCCTTAATTTTCAGCCTTTTTTTCTGGAACCCCAACTGGGAGGAGCTGTATTTATCAATCGATTTAAAAACGCTCCAACTACCTATTCCGAAAGCCAGTTGGAATTTGCTTTTGCCGCGGAATTGGGATATGCCATGGAAAGTTTGGAACTCAGTCTGCGCTACCAACATGCCGGTCCTTCTCCCTTTCATTTAGGATTACTGGGTATTCGGGCCGCTTACATTCTGACGGGTAGGTAGGTCTACCTCTGTCTTATAAAAAAGGCCGGGGGAGGCAGGAAATAACTATTCCCAGCTCCCCCGGCCTTTTTTGAAAAAAAACGATTTCAGGTCGTATATACCGAATTAAACATCACATAATCGGTTGTGAGATCAGAGCCCCAGCCGGTTGCCTCTTGTTTTCCAGTATTGAGTTCCACATTAATTTTAATATGTGATTCCCGAAGCAATTTTTTCATATAGTTCTTGTCGAATTCAGTGGGTGTACCTCGTTGCAGCACCAACACTTGATTATTCGCATCTCCCAGGTATAAATTAGCTTTCTTATAATTGAAGTTTATGCCCGCATTCCCGCAGGCAGCGATGATTCTTCCCCAATTGGGATCACGACCAAACATGGCTGTTTTTACCAGCGTTGAATCTGAAATGGCCCGCACCAATTTCATGGCAACATTTTCTGAAATTGCTTTGGAAACTTTGTATTCTACAAATTTGGAAGCTCCTTCTCCATCCGAGACGATCAATTTCGCCAGGTGAATCAATAGCTCCTGAAGTTTGTCTTTGAATTTTAGAAAAAGCGGATCATCTTCGCTTGTAACCTTTTTATTACCTGCCATCCCGTTGGCCAGGATAGCGACCATATCGTTGGTAGAGGTATCCCCATCCACGGTAATCATATTAAACGAGCGATCCACGCAGTATTTAAGCGTCTTTTGTAGCAGTTTTTCCTCAATGTCAATATCCGTAGCCAGAAAACAAAGCATGGTAGCCATATTTGGGTGGATCATTCCCGATCCTTTGGCCACGCCTCCTATGGCGATGGTATTGCCTTCCCATTCAAAATCCACAAATCCTTCTTTGGCAAAGGTGTCCGTGGTCAAAATAGCATTGGCTAAAAAGGAGCCTGCTTTGCCATCATCGGATAGTTTAGGAACAGTAGTTTTAATTCCCTCAATGACATCTTCTGTTGGAAAAGGCTCACCAATTAGCCCCGTAGATGCCACAATCACATCATCCGGAGAAATGCCCAGGGCTTCGGCAATGGTGGATGCCATGGCTTCTGCCCCTCGTCTTCCTTGTTCTCCGGTACAGGCGTTTGCATTTCCGGCATTACAGACGATCACCTGAGCTCTGTTATTTTTAAGATTCCTTTTTGTAACCTTAATCGGTTCTGCCTGAACTTTATTTTGAGTAAGAGTAGCAGCGGCCGCAGCGGGAACTTCCGAATAGATAATGGCTAGATCCCTACGCATGGATTTAATGCCAGAATGTGCTCCCCAGCATTTAATTCCTTTTACACTGGTAATATTTTTGATCATATCAACGTTTCGTTTATGGTTGCATGGGTACCTGGTGCAAGCCCATGGATTCTTCCAATCCCAACATCAGGTTCATGTTGTGAACCGCTTGTCCGGCAGCACCCTTTACCAGGTTATCAATGGCGGAAATAATAATTGCCCGGCTTGTTCTGGCATCCCAAAATGGAAATATATCCGCATAATTACTACCCCGTACATCTTTAATGGAAGGAGCCTCCTTTCTGATTCGGACGAAAGGCTTGTCCCGGTAAAAATCCAGATACATTGCATCCAGTTTCTTCTGAGTCATTCCCGTATCCAATGCCAGGTAAGCGGTTGCCAATATCCCCCTGTCCACGGGTAATAAATGGGGGGTAAATTGTAAATTAACCGATTTTTTCACTAAAAACGAAAGCTGTTCCTGAATTTCAACGGTGTGTCGGTGACTCCCAATACCATAGGCCTTGAAATTATCATTCACATTCGAAAAATGAGTGGTATTACTGGCCTTAACTCCCGCACCTGTGATACCCGATTTCGCATCGATAATGGCTCCATTGGGATCTATCCCTAGCCCGGAGTAAAATAGCGGAGCCAGGCTTAATATGGAAGCGGTGGGATAGCAGCCGGGATTGGCTACCAATCGGGCCTTTTTAATGGCTTCTTCATGTAGCTCAGGCATTCCATAAACCGCCGCATCAAAGCCTTCCGGAAAGGTATGATCCTTTTTGTACCACTCTTCATATGTTTCGGGACTGGAAAGCCTGAAGTCACCGGATAAATCAATGATCTTAATGCCGGAATCCTTCCACCGCTTAACAAACTCCATGGAAACCCCATGGGGAAGCGCCAAAAACAATACCTCCAACCCTTTTATATCCAACTCGTCTGCACTTACCAGCTCCTGATCCACAATGCCTGAAAATTGTCCGTGTAAGTCTGAAAATTTCTTTCCTTTGTGGGATTCGGAGGTAATCGCAGCAATATTCGTTTGAGGGTGGTTAATCAGAATCCGGGCAAGCTCAGATCCGGTATAACCCGAAGCACCGATAATGCCTATTTGATAGTTTTTATTGTTCATTTTTTTCGATCGAACTGATGATAGCTTTTAATTTATCCAAGACCTTGACCAGGTCTTCCTCGGGAATATTTAAAGGAGGAACCAAACGCAATACCGATTCGGCAGTGGCATTCGCAATGACTCCTTCGTCCATAAGGGCTTTTACCAGGGTTGCCGCCGGACGATCCAATTGAACCCCGATCATTAATCCCAGCCCGCGAACTTCCCGGATCATGGGGTGCTCTTTGGACCAGGATCGGATGATTCCCATAAGCCAATTGCCTTTTTCACGAGCGGCCTGGATCAGGTTTTCCTCCATGATCGCTTTGATCGTTGCCAGGGCCGCAGCAGAAGTCAGGGGATTTCCACCGAAGGTTGTTCCATGATCCCCAAAATCGATGGCATCGCCAACTTTTTTATTGCACAGAAAAGCACCTATGGGGGTTCCTCCACCTAACCCTTTTGCAAGGGTCATTATATCCGGCTGCACCCCGTAATGATCTTTTGCAAAAAAGTGTCCGGTCCTACCGATTCCACATTGGATCTCATCGAAAATAAGCAACACGTCATTTTCATCACAAAGTTTTCTGACCGCCTGCAAGTATTCTTTTTGAGCCGGGACGATACCACCTTCTCCCTGTACGGGCTCGAGGATAACGGCTGCGGTGTCCGTTGTAATGGCGGCCTGAAGTGCCTGAATATCATTGAAATCGACCTGGACAAACCCGGTCGGTATAGGGGCAAATCCCTTTTGGTACTTTTTCTGCCCCGTAGCAATGGTTGCCAGGGTTCTGCCATGGAAGGAATTTTTCATGGAAATGATTTCTCCTCCCCGCCCCTGCTTGGAAGCGTATTTTCGGGCTACTTTTATCGCACCCTCTACCGATTCGGCACCGCTATTACTTAAAAAGACGTGCTCCAGTCGGCTAAGATCCACTAGAAGCTTGCTTAATGCCACCTGAGGCGGGCTGACAAAAAAATTGGAAATATGAATCAATTCAGCTGCCTGATCCTGAATGGCCTTCACGACTTTGGGATGACAGTGGCCGACATTATTTACGGCTATTCCAGCCAGCATGTCTATGTATTCTTTTCCATCTGCATCCCATACCCTACTTCCTTTACCTTTAATCAGGGCAAGCGGAAAGCGCTTGAAGGTGGGTAAATAGTATTTTTTGTCCTCCTCATATAAAAACTCGTTGGAAATTTGCATGTTTATTGAGTTATAGTTGTTCCTATCGATTGATGATTGATGATGTAATCTGAAATCTGATCTGGCCGGGTACCGTTCAGAATAACAGCTTTTCTAACGCCCGCCTCCACAGCGGCCAGGCAGGATTCGATTTTGGGAATCATTCCCCCTTTGATGACGGTACCAAAATAACTGGCCATGTCCTTTACGTTCACTTCATTTAATATGGAAGCCGGATCTGGAAAATCCAAATACAGCCCATCCACATCCGTAAGCACGATATAAGCATCTACTTTCAGTGCGGCAGCAATTTTACCTGCAAATACGTCTCCATTGATATTGAAGTCATTGCCATTCTCATCTGATGCAATGCACGTGACAACGGGTGTAAAACCATTTTCAAGAAGTAATTCAGGCAATTTTGAGTTGACTACTTTTACATCGCCTACCTGCCCCAGGTCCAGTCGGGTTGCTTCACCCTTCTCATTTTTGCCCTGATGCCACCTTTTTTGAGCGATGGCTAATTGACCGTCCTTTCCGGACAGTCCCACGGCTTTTAGCCCCTGTTTGTTAAGCAGGTTAACCAGGGAACTGTTTACTTCTCCTTTCAGGGTTTTTTCGATACAGCGTAGTGCCTCCTGGCTGGTATGCCTGTGACCGTCAAAAAATTGTGTTTTTATGCCTGCCTCTTCAAGGGATTTGTTAATAAATGGGCCACCACCATGGACCAGAATCACCTGGCTACCATGATCTTGCAGGGATTTTATTTTTTGGGCGATTGCAAGTTTCAACTCCTCATTTATCATTGCATTCCCACCATATTTGATGAGAACCTTCCGGTATTCCATGCTTTATAAATTTTGTTACTCGTTGATTTAAAAAACGTTGCAAAATAAAAAAGCAATAATTATACCAGCGAAAAAAAAATCTATGGAAAAACCATGAAATTAAGATTTAATTGAAATATTCCCATCCAATATTTAAATAGTCAAAACGAACGTCTTTATACTGACATCCTGTCATTAAATCCCTATTCCTTTTCGAAATTTCCCGAAAGCACCACCTTACCTTCTTTCCATTCGCTAAAAAATCGGCCTCCCCTGGGACTTAACTGATAGGATTCCATCCGGCTTTTTGCCAGTTTGGCGGCCCAGTAAGGAACCAGGAGTGCGTGAGAAGAGCCGGTGGCATGATCCTCCAGTTGCTGCACATGGGGCACCAGGGTGCGGCTTACAAAGTCTACCCGATCTCCCGGTCCTGTCACCGCATAACCAAAAATGGAAGATTGCCGCAATCGAGAAAAATCTGGCTTCATTTGAGCCACCGATACCTCGGAATCGGTTACAATCAGGTGTTTGTTTTCTGTTTCGTACATTTCCAGAATGGGAATACGCAATCCATCTTTTATCGCCTGTGGCACGTCTATTTTTTTTGTCAAAGGAATCCCCTCTAAGGTCATAAAAAAAGTATTTCCTTTCAGTTCCACACCGATGGTGCCGCCCTCATACTGCAAGTAGACTTTTTCATGGCCCGTTTCGTTCGATAGGAAAATACCCGCAGCGGCAGCTCCATGGCCACAAAGTCCGATTTCCTCGTCGGGCGCAAACCAGCGAACCCAGAAATTCCCCTCTTTATCTTCAACTATAAAGGAGGTGGCGGGCATCCCTATTTTTCGGGCTTGATCCTGCATTTCTTCATCGGAAAGCCTGCTTTTGGAAAGCAGTACAGCTGCTGGATTTCCCTTAAAGCCCAATTCCCGGGCAGTAAAAACAGCGATGACAATAGGTTTCATAGGCAAAATATAAATTAGTTGGCACGCCAGAAATAGGGTGAAAATAAGACCAGTATGGTAAATAATTCCAGTCTACCCAATAACATTAAAAAGCTAAGAAATAATTTCGCAAATGGGGAAAGAAAGGCGAAATTATCTACCGGGCCCACCCTGCCTATTCCCGGTCCTACGTTGCCCAGGGAAGTCGCTACCGCACCAAAGGAAGTAATCATATCGTATCCGGCAATGGACATTACGATTGATCCCAACACAAAAATCATCAGGTACAGAAGGAGAAAATTCATAATGTGGGTAATGATTTTACCAGTTACGCGCTCACCATTGATCTTTAGCGGAACCACGGCACGGGGGTGAACAATCCGCTTGAATTCAAGGCTAGAATTTTTTACAAACGTCAGGTGGCGAATAAATTTGATACTGCCGCTGGTGGATCCGGCGCAGGCCCCCATAAATAGCATCATAAAGAAGATAATGGTCAGGCCGTTGCTGTAGGAGGTATAATCTGCTGTTACATAGCCGGTTGTGGTAGTAAGGGAAACCACCTGAAACATGGCATCCCGAAATATTTTCTCTATATTTCCCGGCACCAGGTAATAGATGGCCATGGCGATGCCGACAACCAATACGCTCAATGAGATTAAATAAGCTCTGAATTCATCACTGGCCCAAATCCTGCTAAACCTGCCTTTAAAGGCGAAATAAAGCAGCGTGAAATTGGTCCCTGCCAGAAACATAAATAGAATGGCTGTGTACTGTATAAGCGGGCTGTCAAAATAGGCCATGCTGGCATTCTTGGTCGAAAAGCCACCGGTAGACATGGTGGTCAGGGAATGATTCATGGCATCGAAGAAGCTCATGCCTTCCAGGTAATACAAGGCTACCAGCACAATGGTCAATCCTACGTAAATGAACCAAAGGCGTTTGGCAGTTTCCCGAATTCGAGGATGCACCTTATCTGATGTCGGTCCCGGAGATTCCGCTACAAATAGCTCAATCCCCCCGATACCCAATAGCGGAAAGATGGCTACCGTCAATACAATGATCCCCAAGCCACCTATCCATTGGGTCATGCTTCTCCAAAGCAAAATTCCCGCCGGGAGACGCTCTATATCGGTAAGGATGGAGGCACCGGTAGTGGTAAAACCGGACACGGTTTCAAAAATGGCATCGGTAACCACCGGGATACTTCCGCTAAAAATGTAGGGCATCATCCCAAACACCGACATGATCATCCAACTCATCGCTACGATCATGTACCCTTCCCGTTTGCGGATATTTTGGTCCTGATTGGCAAAAGAGTAAAAAAAAGTACCGCCTACCGCCAAACAAATCAACGCCGAACCAATTAAGGTAATCCCATCACCACTTTGGTAATAATAAGAAAAGGCGATACTGGGAAACATCAGGACACCCAGAAGCATCATCAGCCCTCCCATTACTTTTAAAATGGCCTTGTAGTGAATCATGATTAATTAAATAGTTTTTCCAGAATGGGTTTGGCCTCCGGAAGTGCCAAAACAATGGCTTTGTCGTTTAACTTCAACTGGAATTCTCCATCAGGTATATACACATCCTCTCCGCGGATAACTCCGGCAACAATGGCCGAATTTGGAAAATGCAGGGCTTTTAGATTTTTCTTAGTCAGTCGGTTATTTTTGGTTACCCGGTATTGCACAAATTCCGCCTCTACCCCATGGATGCCTGAAACGGCTTCCACCTTTCCTTTGGTCAGGTATCGACTCACGTGGTTGGCAGCTACCAGCTTTTTATTAATCAGAGAATCCACGCCAATACTGTGAGAAATGTGAATGTATTCCCTGGTGTCCACATGAGCGATGGTTTTATAGACACCATGGTTTTTTGCACTCAGACTGGTGATGATATTGGTCTCCGAACTACTTGTTAGTGCCAAAAAACTATCTGTCGTTTCCAGCCCTTCTTCTATGAGCAGGTTGATATTTTTATAATCTCCATGGATGACCAAGGTGGAATCCAGCCGTTCCGCCAGCCATTTACAGCGCTCTTTCTCGTTATGCACAAGGGTGACACCGTATTCGTTTTCCAACTCTTTCGCCGTAGAGTAGGCCAAATCATCTCCTCCGATTAACATGACACTATGGATTTCCTTCTCTTTGTGCCGTACCAGATTTTTGACGGTATCGACGGACTTGTTATTGGAAATAAAAAAAACATGGTCGTTATTTCGGATATAGGTATCTCCCCGAGGAATGATGGTCCGGTGATCCCGGACGATTGCGATGATCCGAATGTCTTCAAAAATGGGGTCGGTGGTGGCATCTGATAGCTTTTTGTTTACCAGGGGAGAATCGTATTCCAGGGTGATTCCCACCACACTTAATTTCCCGCCTTCAAATTCGATCACATCCGAAAAGGTAGATCGTTTCATGAGGCGTGAAATCTCCTTACTGCAAAGCATGGAGGGCGAAATTATGGAATCAATTCCCAGGTTTTCAAAGTAAACTTTGTTTTCAGGGTAGAGGTAATCGTGATTCCGAACCCTGGCGATCACTTTTTTGGCCCCTAGTTGTTTGGCCAGCACGGCTGCACATATATTCGTTTTCTCGGAGGTAGTAACTGCCAGCATGAGTTCCGCATTGTGGATATTGGCTTTTTTCAATATTTCAATGGAGGCGGAATCTCCTTCTACCGTCATTACATCTAATCGAGAGCCTATATTGTCTAAAACATCTTTGTCAAGATCTATCAGAATAATGTTCTTATTTTCGTAGCTAAGCTGTTCGGCTAAGTGATATCCCATATCCCCTGCACCTGCAATCACGACGTTCATGGCCATTGGCTAGTATTCAACGATTTAACCGTAATATTAAGCAAATAAGAATAAACACCAATGCTTATTTCTTAATTTCCGGTTTTTATGGATTTCATCCAAATAATAATTGGATGTTTTCAATCAATTCGTTTAAAGACCAGAGCCGTTCGGTTGGTCATATAGATGCTCAATTGCTGGTTTTGATTGGTAAAATAGGTCTTGGAAGAATCAATCCTACCAAACCCTCCAAATTCCAGGTCGTCGGAATTGAGCATCAATTGATATTGTCCCATTGCCGGAGCCCGGAAATGGTAATCCGGAATGGAGGCTTCCGGATGAAACGAAAAAGCAAAAACCAATTCGTCCCGCTGAAAAATCAAAACCTTATTTTTAGGGTCTGCATGCAATTGTTCTGCAAATGGGGCTAACAAAACCTTGTGTTTTTTGATTAGCTGAATCATCGCTTTGTCCCATTGAAGCAAAAACGGATACCTGAGTTTGGGGTTTTCCGCCAAACTCCATTGCCTACGGGCATACTGGTAACTCCAGTTATTTCCCTCCCTGGGAAAATCGATCCATTCAGGATGGCCAAATTCATTGCCCATAAAATTAAGGTATCCCTCTCCTCCCAGGCTGCTGGTGAATAAGCGAAAAAGCTTGTGCAAGGCCATCCCCCGGTCAATAACGATATTTTTATCATCGACCTGCATGTGAAAATACATTTCCTTGTCCATGAGCCAGAAGGCGATCGATTTATCTCCTACCAGCGCCTGATCATGTGATTCGGCATAGGCGATTGTTTTTTCCCGATACCTGCGATCACTGAGCTCTTTCCAGAATTCCAGAATATCCCAGTCTTCGTCTCTTTTTTCCTTAAGCATTCGGATGTAAAAATCAGGAATGCCCATGGCCATCCGATAATCAAACCCAATGCCTCCCTCTTCCGGCTGACGGCATACACCGGGCATTCCGCTCACCTCTTCAGCAATGGAAATGGCACTGCCTTTGACTTCCTTTATTAAGGCGTTGGCCAGCTGCAGGTAAATGATGGCGTCCCAATCTACATCCTTGTGAAAGTATTTTTCGAAATGATCGAAGGTAATCAGACCATGATGAAAGTAGAGCATGGACGTAACCCCGTCAAAACGAAACCCGTCGAAATGAAATTCCTGCAGCCAATATTTTAGACTTGACAACAAAAATCGTTTCACTTCCCACTTACCATAGTCAAATAATTTGGAGTCCCAAACGTCATGATATCCCCTGGGACCTGCATGAAAATATTGATGATCCGAACCGTCAAATTCGTTTAAGCCTTCCGACACATTTTGGACTGCGTGGGAGTGAACCACATCCATGATTACCGCAATTCCCAGGTTGTGGGCGGTATTTACCAGGTATTTTAAATCTTCTGGGGTGCCGAACCGGCTGGAAGGGCAGAAAAAATTGGAAACATGGTACCCGAAAGAACCGTAATAGGGATGCTCCATGACCGCCATAAGCTGAATGGCATTGTATCCTAACTTTTTTACTTTGGGTAATATGACATCGGCAAACTCTCTATAAGTGCCCACTCCTTCCTTCTCCTGCCCCATCCCTACGTGACATTCGTAAATAAGCGGCCCCTCTCGATTATAAGCCGGGGAAAAATCACTATCTGTCCATACAAAAGGAGTATCCGGAAACCAAAGTTGTCCGGAAAAATCTTTGGTCTGTTCATCCTGAATTACCCTTCGGATATAGGCAGGAATCCGGTCCCTGGACTTGCCCCCTCCTTTCACATGAACCTTTACCAGGCCTTTATGAACAAGCTTCTCTTTGTAGGATTCAAAAGGTAAAAATAGCTCCCATACGCCCCATTGATTTCTTTCCAGGGGATGAGCATTCCGATCCCAGCCATTGAAGTCACCCGTAAGGAAAAGTGCGTCAGCCTCCGGTGCCCATTCCCGATACACCCAACCATGTCGCCTCGTATCAAAGTTGATTCCAAAATACAGGTGACCGCTGGCAAATTCAGAAAGACTTCCTTCCACGTTTACCAATTCCTCTTTAGCCAATTGAAACCGAATCCATCGCTGATAAATCTCCTCCTTGTAATCTTCTAACCAGGGATCCTCTTTAACTATATTTAGTTTCATACCGATTTTTCAAAATTAACTATTGATTTCATTCAATACGAGTTTAACGGGATACCGGAAGGCCCAATGCTTTCCATTCATCAAGTCCCCCCTCTAGGTGATATACCTTTTCAAAACCCATTTCTCTCATCTGTTCGGCCGCCTTGGAACTCCTCCCTCCTACCTTGCAATAGACAAAAACGGGCTGCCCTTTTTCCAGTTTTTCGATTCTCTGGGAAAAGTCGGCCTGCATAAAATCAATGTGCGCAGCCCCTGTAATCATACCTTCATCCACTTCTGCCTGTGTGCGCACATCCAGCAACAGCGGCTTTTCTCGCTGGGAGGCATACTGAAAGGTCTGCGGACCGAGTGCTATGACCTGGTCATTTGGTTCCTCCAATACCTCCGATAGCTTTTTATCCCTAGAAAAAAATGGGTTTATCCGTTGGTACGAGTCATCTGGAAATATTACCTGGTATCCTCCCTCAAAACGGGGATCTGGCCGGTAGTAATCCGTGCTGATTAGCTGGGCACCACTCTCAAATGCGGCTTCCATCCGTTTCCTATCATTTGCCCTGGCCTCTCGGGTCTCAGCATCTGCTCTCGTTCTGACCAAATACCCCTTTTCAACCAACGCTTTTATTGCTTCTTGCTGGCCGATGGGATCATTGAGAATATGAATTCCGGCCATCGGATGCGTTTCAGGAACGTTAACGAAAAAAAGTGGTTCCCTGCTTCCTTCCCTCCGGGACAAATAAGCATCTAACTTCTCTCCCTTCTCATCCAAAATCCAAATGAATTTACCCCTCAAGTCCTGAATATCGGGCCAGCCTGATTCTGCAATGGCTGTTTTCAGATCGGCATGGGTGCCGATGATTTCCTTCGGGATGATCAACTTCTCCTCCCCTAATACCTGCCGAATCAATTCGTCCAGTTCAAGAAACGCATTATTTCCAAACGGCAGCGCCGCTGTCATTTGCCGTTCTGGATAATTGGCATCTTTGGCATTGACCGTTATAAAAACCGGTAAATGATCGGGGTGCAAGGAGGACCAGGTTTTCAATTCCGTCAGATAATCCTCCAATAAGGGATAATGGCTTCTAAAATCAATGTCCTGCACATGAAATACCTTAAAACCCGGTTGCTCAAAAGCAGCTTTCCTTGCTGAATCCATTACCGCTTCCTCCATATAGGCCTGACCTAATGGTTCACTAAAACGACCGCCCTCCGGATCCCGGAAAACATCCAGTTCCAGTAACCGCAACCCCATCGACAATTGCTCCCAAACCGATGGATGACTATAATCCAGGCTGGTGGCCAGATCCGGGTCGCTCGATTCAATTGCCTCCATAATTTTGGGTGGTATCGGAAGTTTATAGCTGTTATGACTTCCAATTAATTGAAGGTGGTTTATTTTAAGCGAATTTGGCTCCTTCGAAGGCTTTTGTCCACATGCCATGCACAGGAATACAATACCTAAAATGAAATACCTAAAATGCATAAATTAAAAATGTTAGTTCTATGTAAAGATATCGAAACTTATCAAAAAATCAGCTTTTGGTCGAAAACTCCGCCCAAAGTGGCAAATGATCTGAAATTCTCCAGGACATCTGGAAGGGAGATAAATGCCTGCTTTTTAACAAATGAGGTCCAAAATCAAAAACGCCTCCGTTAAGGTATTTAATGGAAAGTTGCGGAATCCGAAGGTGATTTTCAAACCAGGCAATTTGGGTGTAAAATTTAGTCGAATTGTCTATCAATGTTCGGCGAATATGCCACAAGTCCTCCGGCACGGTAAGCCCGGTAGACACAAAAGCTTCATATCGCGGATCTCCTTTTCGATCAATATTGAAATCACCTAATAGTACCAGGCTTTGGTCAAACGACCGCATATCACTTGCCCAAGCTTTCAACCACGCTGCTATAGCCTCCAATTCACCCTCCCGGTCGGTCGGAGATTTTCCATACAACACGTGCATGCTCACCAATACAAAGGTTTTATCTTCCACTTTGAATCCCACGGCATAGGGCGTTCGGGCAAATTGCCTGGAAAAAGCACCTGGTTTGATTGCCTCAATTTTTTCGTTGGGAACCACCAGTTCACATGCCAGCCCTGAAAGTTTCACTTTGCGGGTATCAAACAAAAAAGCGAGCCTTTCATCGTTACCGAGGTCGCCTCCGGAAACATCTGTAAGGATAAAACTCCAGTTATTTCCCAATAGCTTCAACATGTGACGGAAAGCCTTAAGATTTCCTTTGAGTTCTTGGACCGCAATAATATCAAATCTGGAAATAATTTGAGAGATGGCCAAAAGGGAATGCAGGTCCCGTTTGGGAGAATCACTATCTCCCGCTTCCCATTTTTCCGTTAACCCGCCAAAAGTCCGGATATTCCAGGTAGCTATCAATATATTGTGATCTAGTTTTTTGAAGGGGAGCTCATGATCCAGCAACTGATTTAGCTCCCGAATTTCATCTAGAACCGCCTGCGGGGGCACTTCCAAAATTTTTGCAATGGTCTGACTCATAATCCGGATATTGTAGGGGTATAAAAATCACCTATGAAGCTACTAAAAATAGGGCTTTTTGGCAAGTATTAAAATACCCGCCCTGAAATAGCCCCCAGACAAGTTAGGGGGCGACTCTATCGCCCCATTTTGCTTGATATCTATCTCATCATAGTAGAAACCAACGAATCAAGGCAATGGCTATTCCAACCAGGCCTCCCACCACTGCTCCATTTAACCGAATGTATTGCAAGTCATTTCCAACCTTATGCTTAATCTGAAGCATGATGCCCTTGTCATCCAATTTGCCCAGGCTGCTTCGGACCATATTTCCCAGTTCATGATGGTACCGATTGACCAGTTGCGTCACGGTGGACCTGATCCATTCATCCAATTGAGCCCTTCCCTCCTTGTCCTGGCGCAGATCATCTAGTAAGCGAGTCAATTGCCGATGAATAAGCTGCATTAAGATGGTATCCGTGTGCTGCAGTTGCGCCTGCATCCCGTCTTTCAACCGGTCCAGCACCTGCTGGATCATGGCTTTGGTTTGTTCATTCAGTACCCAGCTTTGTTTCAACCTTTCCAAATACGCAAGGGTTTTTTCTTCCCCTTTCTCTAGATTGTTGGCAAATTCCAGCAGGTACTGGTCCAGTTTTTCCCGAAGCGGATGGGAGGGGTCATTTTTTACTTCTTCCAGCAGGAGCAGTGCCAAATCAAGAATCCGATCGGTAAGCACTTCGGGATCTATCCCGCCGGTTTTTTGTCCCAGCCAAACGGCCGATTTTTTTACCCAATCTTTTTCCGCGTATTGCTTGAGGGCGGCGTGTAATTTTTGAAGCACTAATTGCCGGGTGTCCGGCTCCTGAATCGACAGGGAAAATTGATCCAGTGCCATTTGGACCAGGCCATGATGCTTTTTTTCTCTGATCGTCGCTTGTAGCCAACGGCCCAAAGGCCCGGCAATATCCACTTGTTGCACCCGGTCTTTAAGCACTTTTTGCAAAAAAACCGGAAGCTTCGGATGGTTTAACTCCCCTGTTAATCGCACAAGCACCAACCGTATAAAATTCAACCACTTTTCTACCTGCGCTTTTTCCTCCATAGATCGAAGCAAGGAATCAGCTATGGATAGTCCTGCCAGTTTTTCCCGAAGAACCTCAGGCGATAACCATTTGGTCGTGACCAATTCCACGATTCCTTCGGTTAACTTTTCTCTGTTTTTGACGATGATATTGGTATGCTTACGAACAAATGGGATGGGGATCTCGTAGAAAAGTGCGCTGACGGCAAACCAATCAGCCAACCCTCCAATGGTCCCTGCTTCAAACCCCGTAGCTAAAATACGCCAAAAAGCCCCCTCCAGCCAGCCGCCATGGATGCCTACCTCCAGGGCTATAAACCCAACAATCGCCAGCAGAAGAGAGGTATTTCCAATGTTACTTTTCAAAACCTTGTTTTTACTGAAAGGTACAAAAATGATGCATCTTTTGAATGACTCCACATACTTCACTACCAATTTACCTTCCAACCCAGGAAAAAAAATAGAAGTTACCGATTAAAGTCCCTCCATATACCCATAAGTAAAAGAAGTAAGAGTTGTGAAAAATATTGGTTACTTTTGAAAAGTATCTAAAAGTCATTTTTAGTTATTTTTATTTTGTTACACAGCTGTATTATCAATGGAAAAGGGGCGTACCGTCGGCGAAGGTTTGGTTGGAAGGGCATGGAAAAAATACCGGCATCATGTTTTCAGTACCTGTCTGGAAGCCGGAAAAATCAAAGACCCCCTCAACTACTGGAGAGACTACCTGTTTGTCACTACACTTCTTTTCATCATCCCCCTGTGCCTCATCACGCTGATACCTGGTGTATACCTTTCGTATATTACCTCACTTAATGGTTTAATTGTAGTTGACGGAGTTGCCATTGCTGGGCTACTGCTTATAACCCATCTTCCGGGTATTCGGCTTGTCATCCGAAAGTGGCTTTTTATAGGCATCACTTACGGTATAGGGATTGTACTGATTTACTATTTAGGTAATTTCGGACCAGGCCTGCTGTACTTACTTGCCATTTCGGTTTTTATGGTCCTGGTTTTACCGGGGAAAAGCCGCTGGGTAAGTTTGTATTTAAATATGGCCAGTTGTCTGGTTTTTGGTTGGCTAATTCAGGCAGGTAACCCGTTTCAATCGCAGTACGCTGCGTCGGTAGATATAAAAACGTGGGTCGCTATATTCACCAACCTGATTTTTTTAAACGTCGTTTTTATCGTACTGATTCCCATCCTTTTCAAGGGGCTTCAGACAAGTTTGGAAGAGCAGTATTCACTCCGGGAAGAGCTAGAACAGCAAAAAAATGCCTTAAAGCGATCCCTGGCGGAAGTAGAATCGAAAAACGAAGAACTGGAACACTTCACCTACGTGGCTTCCCATGACTTGCAAGAGCCTTTACGAATGGTGACCGGTTTTCTGCAATTAATAGAAAAGCGCTACGCAAACCTGATCGATGAAAAAGGGAAATCCTATATCATGCACGCAGTGGATGGTGCTAATCGAATGAGGCAATTGATCCTGGACCTCCTCAAATACTCCCGGATCCAATCCATTCAGGACCCCGCTCATGAAGTGGATATGAGCGTTTTGTGGGAGGAGGCCAAAACCACACTGGCGGAGGAAATTGAGACTCTTAAGGCGGAAATTACGCATGGGTCGCTACCCAAAATAACCAGCCACTCCAGCTTTCTTTCGCTTGTGATTCAAAACCTCATGGGTAACGCACTCAAGTATTCCAAGAAAGATGTCCCTCCCAAAATTCACCTAAGCTGCGAGGATCAGGGGAGCAAATGGCTTTTCAAGGTAACTGACAACGGGATCGGTATTCACCCGGATTATTTTCAGAAAATATTCGTCTTATTTCAGCGGCTTCATCAAAAGGATAAGTATCAGGGAACCGGTATGGGATTAGCCATTGTCAAAAAAATCATCGAAAATCTGGGGGGAGAAGTCTGGTTGGAATCACGCGAAGGCCTGGGTACCTCCTTTTTCTTTACCATCCCCAAAATTGATCCTCAATAATTAACCTATACCTTATTTCTCACATATATTAATTTATACTTACCTTTTTGGTTTTCCCGCTGCTCGACTTCGAATTTGTTTATGGATCCGATCAGGGGTGTTAACTTCTGGAAACCATAATTTCTGGAATCAAAATTGGGTTGTTTTTTTTGCAGCAGATTGCCCACGTCTCCCATAAATGCCCAACCATCATCATCGGCCAAATCTGAAATGGTAGAAGAAATCAGCCGGATAAGCTTTGGATTGATTTTGTCGACCTGGGGCCTGGACTTGGTTCTTTCCTTATTGTCCTCCGGACCATCCCCATCTTTTTGTAAAATTTCCAGGTAAATGAATTTATCGCAGGCGACAATAAACGGATCGGGCGTTTTCTTCTCCCCCATCCCGATCACCATTAATCCGGCCTCTCTGAGTCTGGTGGCCAGCTTGGTAAAATCGCTGTCACTCGACACCAAACAAAACCCATCCACTCTTGAGGTGTAGAGAATATCCATGGCATCTATGATCATGGCCGAATCAGTGGCATTTTTGCCAGAAGTATAGCCATATTGCTGGATGGGATTGATGGCATTTTCGAGTAATACAGTCTTCCACTTTCCCAACTGTGGCTTGGTCCAGTCCCCATAAATTCGTTTGATGGTGGGATTACCATACTTGGCCACTTCTTCCATCATCTCTTTTACCTGATTGGAAGGAACGTTGTCTGCATCTATCAGCACAGCTATTTTTATATCGGCTTGCATAAGTCCATTTCAAAGTGAAAATTCAATTGCAATACAAAATTATAAAACTATTCTGCAAACTGTACTTTTATTTAACAATCAGAACTGGTAAATGCTTATCCGAAGCAATCAGACGTTCGGCCACAGATCCAATTAAAAGGGTATCGTCATCTGTTTTTCCTTTATTTCCCAACACGATCAGGTCAGCCCCTTTCCGTATAGCATAGTCATAAATACTCCTGCTCACCGGTACGTCCTGTCCTTTGATTATTTCCAAATCTTCGACTAACCCGGTTTTCTTCTTAAGTTTCGCATAATTTGAAATGGCTTTCTTTTCGAGCGCCTCCTGAAATTCAGAGGGTTTACGAATATAAGGAAAATACTGCATGCCCACTTTTAAAACATGCATTGGCAATACGATTGCTCCCGTATGCTGAGACAAGGTTTTTACCATTTCAGCCAGGGTTTCGGAATAATCTGAGAAATCAAGTGGCAACACAATTTTTTGAATGGAAGCCTTGGAAGTTTCCGGAATAAAAAGGGTATTGGAGGACGTTAGCCGAACCACCTTACTGCTAAATATACCTGTCCCGCCATGTACCGATTTTTTTCCCAATAACACCAGGTCATATTTCTGGGCATCTACCCATTCCACTAACTGATCCAGTTGTCCCCCGGAATAGACTTTGACGTTGATGCTGCTTTTCCTTTCGTTGAAGACGGCTTCTACTTTTTCCAGGGCCTCCTCTTCCAGGATTTCATCCAACGATTTATCCAAATAAGGCAACATATCCCCTATTTCTTTGGAGATTTCTTCCAGAGCGACAAAATGAATCAAGGTCAGCTGCTCAAAATCAAATTTTTCATCCAGTTGCTGGATGTATTGCAACAGCAGTTCATCCAGATCCGACAGGTCAATAAACAACCCTATTTTCTTTAGTTTTTTCATGACTTCTTTTCTTTTTCCAGTTTCTTCATAATCACATCCGACAACCTTTTTTCGTAAGACTTACGATCCAAATCTTTATCATACTGGCTGAGACGGGCATATTCCTGACTCAACCCCTTTTGTAAAGAATAACACATGATAACCAATATTAGCAAAAACGGTAAACCCGTAGTGATCGCGGCGGTTTGAAGGGCCGTCAGCCCGCCTCCAATAAGCAATACCGCAGCCACCGTTCCCTCCGTCGTAGCCCAGAAAATTCGTTGTCCCACCGGAGCATCCAGTTTACCTCCCGCAGTAATGCTGTCTATCACCAGGGATCCAGAATCAGAAGAGGTAACGAAAAAACTGGTTACCAATAAAATGCCAATAACAGAACCGATTCCACTAAACGGGAAATTTTCAAGAAAAACAAACATGGCGATCGAAACATCCCCCGTAATGGTTTCCGCTAAGATATGACTCCCAGAGAGCACTTGTTCCTGCATGTCCAGAAAAATCGCCGTTCCACCCATCGCCGTAAGCCATAAAAAGGTCAATAAAGAAGGGACTAGCAATACCCCAAAAATAAATTCACGAATCGTCCGGCCTCGGGAAACCCGGGCGATGAACATGCCAACAAAAGGAGACCAGGAAATCCACCAGGCCCAATAAAACACGGTCCAATCCCCTTGCCAGCCATTATCCCGATAGGCTTCCGTCCAGGTAGATACTTCCAATATGCTTCCCAAATAGTTGCCCATATTCTGGACAAACGAACGAAAGACAAACAATGTAGGTCCCATAATCAAAACAAAAATCAGTAAAATCGCTGCTATTCGGACGTTCCACTGACTAAGAAATTTCACTCCTTTGTCGATACCCGAAACCACCGAAATAGTAGCCACCAAGGTAATTCCTGCGATCAGCAACACCTGCGTAGTAATGGTATTGGGAATATCGAAAAGGTAAAATAAGCCACCGCTGATCTGTTGTACGCCCAGTCCCAGAGAAGTAGCCAGACCAAAAAGCGTGGCCAGTACGGCCAGAACATCAATAACGTTGCCCATCCATCCGTTCATCCTTTCTCCCAACAAGGGGTAAAACACAGAACGAATGGTGAGAGGTAACTTTCGGTTATAGGCAAAGAAGGCCAACGATAGGCCCACCACGGCGTAAATGGCCCATGCATGGAAGCCCCAATGCAAGAAGGTGAGATTCATTGCCCTTTTGGCGGCTTCCAGTGAATAAGCCTCCCCATATGGCGGAATAGCGTAATGGTAAACCGGCTCGGCTACCCCCCAAAATAAAAGCCCGATACCCATACCGGCACTGAAAAGCATGGCAAACCAGGCTCCTGTAGAAAATTCCGGTTGGGCTTCCTTGCCTCCCAGACGAATGGATCCAAACTTGCTAAATCCGAGGTAAAAACAGAAGACTATAAAGGCATTTACTGCGATAATAAAAATCCAGCCAGTCTTATCTGTAATAAAGGCCTTACTGGAGGCAAAGATCAATTCCATGGGTTCTCCCACCCAAAGCGTGACCGTTATAAACAAGATGATCAAAGCTACCGAAGGCCAAAATACCGGCGCATGAATGTCGAAGTATTTATTTTTCATAAAATCTTTTATTTAGAAATAATAACCAATATTTATGTTCAAACGTGTATTCCAACCTGGATCAGAAGCAGTGGGGTTTAGATCCGAAATGGGCTGCCTGTAATCGACTCCCCTTCCGGTACCCAAGGCATTTCCACCAAATGTATTGGTCAACCAGGGATGATTGTAGCCCATGGCCACATCAAAATAAGCGTATACCTGACCGGCGCTCACCAATGCTCCGAAAACATTTTGCTGGGATTTTCGGTAGGCAAAGGCTGGCCGTCCCTGTTCTGAAGTGAATTTTTCCATCAAGGTGTAATCATTGTACAACTGAACGTTACTGACCGGCCCCCAATCCAACGGAATGTCATAGGCCAATCCAATCACGTAAAGTGCTGCGCTATTGGCCACATCATACGTGCCAAAGCCGTAAGCACCCATTTGTACCACATCCAGTACCTCCCCATCATCGTTTCTTACATCGTCATAGGTATAATAAATCGCCTCTGCTTTCAAATTCCAATTACCCCAATTCGCCTCATGATGTACTGATGCTGCCAAATTCGATCCCTTATGACCGGTTTGCAAATTATACAATTCATGGTGCTGCAGGGAAATTCCAAGTTCATGCCCGGACCAGGTTCTTACTGCCCGGAGATTGACCTGATGCCGCTCGATGTTGGAGTTTCCAGGAATGGGTACCACATCATAAGAGTACCTGGCGGTAGAAAAGGCTCCAAAAGTAGCTTCATTGGTGCCTCTGGGCTCAGCCAATAAAAAATAGGCCCCATCCAGTCGCCAGTCATCTATCTGGTGGGAAAGATGAAATCCCATCTGAAAATCATCTTCCAACCCCAGGTAATATGGGAGCTGAAACCACCAACTATGTGAAGCATAGGTTAACAGACCAAATGGAACTTGCGTCACCCCCATTTTAAGATTGGTTTTTTCATTGAACCGGTACCCTAACCAACCGTATTTTAGAAAATGGGTGTTAAAGGTTGGGTAAAACCGGTATTCAAAGGAAAGTTGAATCCCTTCACTATAGGCATCCACATTTATTCTCCAGGTGTCCCAGGTCCATTCATTTCTTAAAAAAGTTCCTAAAGGAAAGGTCTCTCCTTCGTAGTGCGTGTAAATATTATTCAGGCGAAAAGCCCCTCCTACCTTTAACCAGGTGGTGTCCCGGTTCAAAAATTCCGTACGACTGCTCACCGGCAATTCCAGACTACTTTTATCTGTACCATAATCCTGGCCAATTTTCAGTACCCGATTGTGCTCTCTTTTTTTTAAACTATCTTCTTTTGCTTCAGCTTTTAGGGAAATTCCAAAAAGTAAGACCAAAAATAGCATATAATGCATTCGTTCTTCGTTTGATACAATAAAGACAAAGCTATAAAAATTTGCTTAAGAATGAAATAGCTTAAAAATTATTGTTAATATGCTATTTTATTTATCAATTTAAAACTAATATACTATTTCGTAGGGGATTAAATCTTTTTTCGGAATTTGAAAATATGACTCCCCGATCCCGGAAAAATTCAAAAATAAACCGTCTGATTTCTTTCAGCCCCTTAAAAATTACCATCCCTGAAACAAAGCAAACGCCCTGTTTCAAGGTATATCCGGGAGCTGTCTGTCTATAAACGCTTTCAGTTTAACCATACTATCGAGCAAATTCAATCCCAGCCATCCATGGCCTTCATTGGGATAAAAATGAAATTCGTGTGCTACTTCAAGCTCCGACAACCTGTCCCTAAGGCGCATTCCTTGCGAACTGGGAACCAACGGATCATTCCCCCCATAAAAAAGTAGGGTAGCAGGCGACTCGGCTTGCAACTGATAGATCGGGCTCGCTGCCGTCAGCAGCTCTTCATTTCCCCCAAATAAGTCCAACATTTCCCGCAAGTATTCATTTGTGGTGGTTCGGTAGGATTCATCCAATAAGTCAGTCGGGCCTACCACACTACAAACCATCTCTACCCTGCTTTCCGTATCATGGGCATAACTCCATAGCAGCGACAAATGGCCTCCAGCACTAACTCCAAGAAAGCCCAGCCGACTACCAAGCTGATATTCCTCCCGATGTTCCTCCAAATAAGCCACCAGGGAACTGATATCTTCGATTTGCATAGGATAGGGCTTGTTCGAAGCATCTGCCAGCCTATAATTAAGATTGGCTACCGCCAGGTAAGGAAGCTGCTCACGTAAAAAATCCCGGAATGGATTCATGTCCGATTTATTACCTTCTTTCCAGCCTCCCCCATGAACCAGAATCAGGGTGGGGGTATTTTCATGCCGGTTGGTTGGAAGGTAGATATCAAAAATTTGGCGCGGATGAGTTCCGTAAGCCTGATTTGTAAGTGTTTTCGCTGGTAAATTGGCTTGTGGATTCGTATCCCCCTCCTCCGGCAAACAAGCCAGCAACCATCCGGCAGCAAACAGACTTAAAAAAAGTGAATAAATGCGCGTCATTTTTATCTGTATTTTAATCAATAAAAATTTAAATTCAGGATAAATATAGAATTTTATAATGAATTACGTATACAAGTAGGTACTATTATTTACGAATACATTATTTATCCATTTATAGTACTGTTTCTGTTACTCAACTACCTATTAACATTGCCCTGTTTTTTGAACCAAAGATCCAATCGATTACAGCAGGAAAAATAGGATTAGCAGCGTATCCCACCGGAATATTCAACGGAAAAAAAGAAGAATTAATGGCTAACGGCTCCTTTTCGGATTAGTTTGTGAACCAATGCCATTTTCTTAGCGATTACGGGTGAAATGACAAAAGGATAACTGTCAGGAAGGCCCATACTTCTATTCAGACTGTTTAATGCCAGAGACAGGGGTATCCACTGATGGAGCAACTTTGAAAAATCAGCGCAAAGATAAGGATCTTCCGAAATAAGGGTGGAAGTACCGGCGGGATGATTTTCTAGCTTTGGATTGATGGTCAATCCAAAGGAAAAGGCGGTTTCCAGAGTATCAACCAGGTGCAGGTAATGCGCCCATGTTTCTGCCCAGTCTTCCCAGGGGTGGGAACTGGCATAAGAAGAAATGTAGTTTTGTTGCCAATTGGAGGGAGCACCATTTTGATAATGTATTTTCAGGGCATTGGCGTAAGAAACCCGCTCGTCTCCAAAAAGAGACCTGAATTCTTCCAGGCCTTCCGATCCAGCGACCAGGACCTCCCAATAATAATGTCCTATTTCATGCCTGAAATGGCCCAAAACAGTACGGTATACCTCATCCATTTCCTTTTTAGCCATGGCCCGTTCCACATCGTCTGCTTCAGCGATGTTCATCGTGATGATACCGGAGGCATGCCCGGTCAGGACGTTTTCCTGATTTTGACTTGCCTTGAAATCAAAGCCCAATCCGCTTCCGGTCGTTTCATTCCGCGGAAAAAACGGCAAGTCCCAGCGCAATAAGGCATAGATCAACCTGTGCTTTGCCATTTCAATGGTTTGCCACCTTCTTTTGTAGGCTGGGTTAGCCAAATCCGGGATGACCCGATTTAGGGCGCAAGCCCTGCAAAATCGACTGGGATCGGATTGGGAAATCAACCAATTGCAGCCTTCCTGTTTTTGGTTTTGACAATAGCGGTAAGCATTGCCAACTGTATCTATAAATTCTCCCTCCTTTCCCATTTCAGGAAGCGCAAGCAGGTCCAACTGAATGGGATCAAAACCCAGTAAGGTTTTACAATTACTGCAGCTTGTGTTTTCAAAATAGGCTGGCTGCCCGCAACGCTGGCATTGGAAAAGTTTCATATTTCAAATTTGAAGAACTACCTGCAATTTTTGAACCACAAAAAGTTGATTATTAAAAACCTGCTTTGTTAACCATTCGAAAGCTATCGAAATCCTAAGCTTATTAAAAAAAAGGATAAGGCAGCACCTCCAATCAAATAAAAATCTTTCAACTTAGGAATAGTATGAAGCTTTTCACAATAAGAAAAAGTTCCGGGTTCTACTGGCTCAATTCACAACACATGTTTTTTTAGTCCAAAATAAGCAATTCATTTACGGAAAATTTTTCACCTATTAGCCATACCTCATCACCAGGCCCAAAAACACGGGTTTCGGTGTAGGCATCCACTTGAGGTTTGGAAAGGAATTCGATTTGATTGTTTTCCAGATCAATTATCCAGCATTCCGGAATGCCATGTGCAGCATACAGTGGGGCTTTCACTTCCCTGTCAAAACGGATGGAAGCGCCCGCCACTTCAATAAGGGCAAGCACATCCGCAGATCCTGGATGTGCGGTAGCATAATAATCCGACCTATATTTCAATAGGGAGATATCTGGCTCTGGCTCATTATTATTATCAAATCTAATTGGATTTTGAACTCTGACAATGGCTTCACCATCAAAAAGTTGAATCATTACCTTGGCAAGGGAATCAACTATCGCTGCATGTCTGCTTCCTATCGGGCTCATCTGAAAAATTTCTCCGTGAATAAGTTCTACCGGATCTTCTGCCTTTAGGATTCCAACTTCGGCCATTTTGTAATATTCATCCACATTGATCAAGCGTTTCACTACTTCAGTTGCCATGGTATTTAATAATTTACCTTCTTAAAATTAGCCAATTAAACGGCTAAAAGCAATCATCCAAACTTTGAGTCCGGATATCCTGCCAATCAACACGATCAAAACCCGCTCCATCACGACACCAGATTGGGTGTCATGTTCCTGTTTGCGGGATTGACACAATACAATACGGATTTTCCATTCAAGAAGATTTCTTGACGGTAATTTGGTAAGGTCAATACCTCAAACCCTGTAAAAATGCTATGGATTTGGGCACCTGCTGGTAATATATCGGGCTTTCATCTTCTATGTAGAAATGCTCAATGCCCGCTTCCTTTGCTGCTTTAAGTATGGCAGGAAGGTCCAGTTGGCCCGTACCCAGCACCACGTCGTTTTCTTTCGGTGTGCCTCCTGACATGTTGCCCTCCACCCCTTTTTTAAGGTCTTTCAGATGCATCAATTTAAAGCGGTCTGGGTATTTATGGATCAAGGCGGCAGGGTCTACACCTGGAAAAAAGGTCCACAGGATATCTATTTCGTAGCTTACATATTCCGGGTCGGTCTGTTCCATCAGGTAGTCGAAGAGGGTCCCGTTTTCATGGGGATAAAATTCATACCCATGGTTATGGTAACAAAAAGTGAGCCCGTGCTCCTCCTTTAAAATTTTTCCTGCTTTATTAAAATCCGCAATGGCCTTTTCGGTATCTGAAAGGTCAAAAGGTGCCTCATGGGGTATCCAGGCCACACGGACAAATTTTGCCCCCAGGATTTTAGCATTCTCCGCCACTTCCTGCGTTTTATTGACCAAATCAGGATAACCGACTCCAAAAGAAGAACAAAACATGTCCCGCTCATCGAGCAGTTGCCTTATTTCCGCAGCGGTTTTACCGAAGAGGTTGGAAAATTCCATGTCTTTGATGCCCATAGCCTGCAAGGTGTCGAGGGTGGCTGCCACGTCTTTGGAGAAGCTATCCCGGTAGGTATAGGAAACCATTCCCGGCATTTCTTCGAAAATGGGTCGGTTGCCCTGGGCCAGGAGGCTATCCAGGCTGATCATCACGAGGATAAAGAGGGTAGTAAATATTTTCTTTTTTCTTAACATTGTTTTATTTTTTTGTGTTAGAAACATTTCAATTGGAATTGAATCGTTCAAATAGCTAAATATACGCGATATCCAGATAATTCAGGAGAGTAAAATCAAGGTTTTTACTTTAAAATTGGCAACATCGTCGATTGGAACGGCCAGAGCAAATGATGCGAAATTGAAAAGCCCCAAAATTCCGAATGTAAATAACTATGCGTAAAGATTGATCTATCAAAGCGAATTAGGAATGGAATAAGGCTCCCGGTATACCCTGGAAAGCAAGATGTCCGCCTCTGAATCGTTGGCGAATTTTTCATAATCGCCCATAAATTTCAGTTCCCGCTTCACCCGATAGGAAATATTGGCCAGTAAGGGCAAGGTGCTGGAATAAAAACCTTCCCGCATATCACACTGGAGCAGCTTATGATTCCCGGAACGGATTGATTCAATGAAATTGGAGAACAGCGTGGCCTCCTGCGCAGAACTGCTGTCTTTTGAGCTGGCAAATGGTTGGGATTCCCCCTGATGGAACGCTCTCCAGCTATTACCGGCGATTTCCAGCCAACCTTCCGATCCGTAAAAGAGGTTACCCACTTCCTTGCCGTCGCTCCCCTCCTGGTTGGTATACCTGCCCCGGGCCTCATATTCAAGAAGGGTCCCATCTGAATATTTAAATAGGGCAGTCTGAATATTGGGGGTTTCCTGCATGGATTTGTCATGCCCATAGGTTTCCACATCTCCATAAACCATGGTGCCGGGGCTGCAGTTGTCGGGCTGGCATTCATCCTGATTGAAACCGTATAAACCTCCCATGGAATAGATGGTTTCGGGATGTTCATGCTTCTGTAGTCCCCAACGCGCAATGTCCAGCTGGTGGGTACCTGTGTTTCCCGAATCGCCGTTTCCCGTATCCCAGAACCAATGCCAGTTGTAGTGACTGCGCTTCTCATTGTAGGGGCGGTAAGGTGCCGGGCCCAACCAAAGGTCATAGTGAAAATTGGCCGGGGGCTTGGAATCTTTTGCGGTGCCGTAGGAATTGCGTAATTTGTACGTAAGCGCACGGGCCATGTATAGCTTTCCGATACCTCCTTCATGAAGGAACTGCATGGCTTCCCTTACATTATTATAGGCCCTGTTGGTCAACCCCACCTGCACCGTCAACCCAGTCTTTTGGGCAGCTTCCACCATCTTTCTACCTTCCCATAGGTTATGGGATGCAGGCTTTTCCACATAGACATGCTTTCCTGCCTGACAGGCCCAAACAGTCCCCAAGGCATGCCAGTGATTGGGTGTAGCCATGGATACCGCATCGATTTCCTTGTTTTCCAGCACCTTCCTTAGATCCCATTCCAGCTCAGGCCTGGTGCCGGTCTTATCGGCAACTATCTTGGATTTGGAATCAAAGAGTGCTTCATCGGTGTCGCAAAGCACCTTTAAAACCACATTATGACTGTCCTTCAGGCTGCAATAATCATTAATGTGTACAGTTCCCTGGTTTCGTATTCCAATTTGAGCAAGGTTAATGCGATCATTTGACCCTATGATGGAAGCATAACTTTTTGCACTGAATCCCAACCCCCCAATGGTAATTCCTGCGGAACTTATGGCGGATTTCTTTAAAAATTCTCTGCGTTTTGTCATGAGATTAGGTAATTAGCTTGGTATAATCAGGATATTAATCGTTTATTTTAACTAATTAAAATGAAAACAACAATTTTTAGTTTCGTGAATTTTTCCATATAGCATGTTCCAGCCCACTTTAATAGGAAATTTTATCTACTTGTATCACTATTCAAGGCATTTAATACTCCGTTCAAAAATCTTTTTGCCCCTCAGGCAACCCATCCATTCCTTTTTAACGTGATGTAGTTACATATGAACCTGCACGATTCCCCTAAACTAAAAAAAATCATTGACCAATGCTGCCAGGGCCAATCCAAAGCACAATATGAGCTATTCAAACATACCTATCCCTACGCCATGGGTATTTGCGCTCGCTTTTCATCCGGTCCTGAAGAAGCCAAAGAAATTCTCAATGACGGGTTCCTGAAAGTTTTTACGCAGATCAAGCGGTATTCACCTGACCTATCCTTTGCCGGCTGGTTAAGAAGAATCCTAATCAATACGGCTATTGACCATTATCGGAAAAATAAAAAATACAATGACCAACATGTGGAAATCGTGCAGGATGTAGACCGGCCGGATGCTGAAAAGACCCTATCCCAATTGCATGCTGAAGATATCCTTAAATTGGTGCAATGCCTCCCTCCGGCCTATCGGATGGTCTTTACCCTACATGTGGTAGAAGCTTTCAGCCACAAGGAAATTGCTGAAAAACTTGGAATTTCCATCGGTATCACCTGATGGGCATCTCTTTCGGGCTCAATTACCATTTATTTCCGAAAGAATAAAAATAGTGATGACCTGAAAAAACAATACTTTCCTTTGATTTCATTTTTTATTACTTTTAAAGCTAATTGTAAATTAATCATAGTATTAACGCCCTCAATTGGCCAATTAAATTTCACCCAACATGCCTAGCAATTTGCTTACATCAAGCCCGGAAATCTTCCAAAAAGCCCTTTATGGAATGACCATTCTGGTCATTTCGTTAGTTACATTCAGCTGTAAAAAAGAGGAACCGGAAACTCCTTTTTCATTGAGTGAAAAATATTATTCAGACAGCACCCAATTGTATTTACCGGAAGATTTGGAAGCCACCTTATGGGCTGAATCCCCTCAGTTTTTTAATCCTACCAATATGGATGTGGATGCCAGGGGCCGGATTTGGGTGACCGAAGCGTTAAATTACCGGTTGTTCCGAAATGATCCGGAAAAATTCAAAAACCATGAAGCAGGGGATCGGGTGATGATTCTGGAAGACACGAACGGAGATGGGGTAGCGGATACATCAAAAGTATTTGTTCAGGACAGTGATCTGACGGCTCCATTGGGCATCTCGGTTATTGGAAACAAGGTCATCGTTTCCAGTGGTCCCTCCATTATCATTTATACCGACGAAAACGGGGATGATAATCCGGATAATAAAGAAGTGTTTTTAACGGGTTTTGGGGGCTTGGACCATGACCACGGCTTGCATGCAGTGGTGGCCGGACCCGACGGTAAATACTACTTCAATGCTGGCAATGCCGGGCCACATATTGTCACCGATAAAAGCGGCTGGACACTCCGCTCCGGAAGCTTATACAATGGTGGTTCGCCGCATATGAAAGATAACAAGCCGGGAATGGTCAGCGACGATGGGAAAATGTGGGTGGGAGGCATTGCCTTGCGGGTCAATCCGGACGGCACCGGAATGAAAGTGCTGGGCCATAATTTTAGAAATTCCTACGAGCTGGCCCTTGATTCCTATGGGAATATGTGGCAAAATGACAACGACGATGATGGAAATAAAGGCGTACGTGTTTCCTGGCTGATGGAAGGGGGCAATATGGGCTATTTCAATGCGGATGGATCGCGAAGGTGGCAGGCAGACCGTCGTCCGGGTCAGTCTACCGTAACCGCTCACTGGCACCAGGATGATCCGGGAGTCATCCCAATGGGAGACAGTACGGGTGCCGGATCGCCTACCGGAGTCACCTTTTACGAAAGTGATTTAATGGGAGAAAAATACCGCGGTACCTTACTTGCGGGTGAGGCAGGCCGTAATGTAATTCTTGCCTACAAACCCGAACCAACGGGAGCCGGATTTAAACTAAAACGCCATAATCTGATCACGTCTCTCAGGGAAGAAGAGGTAGAAGAAGCCCAAAGCCGGGCAACAGATGAAGATAAATCCAAATGGTTTCGGCCCAGTGATGTAGTGGTGGGCACGGACGGAGCCATCTATGTGGCCGATTGGTATGACGGCATGGTAGGAGGTCATCGCATGATTGACAGTACCGGATACGGGAGAATTTACCGCATTACCCCCAAGGGTAAAAACCTGCCCAAACCTGAAATTGACCTAAACAGCACGGAAGGGCAAATAGCAGCACTATTGAATCCAGCCGTTAATGTGCGAAATGCGGGTTTTGCGCTGTTGGCTGAAAAAGGAGACGCAGCTGTGGAAGCGGTAAAGGAAATTTTGACTGACGAAAACCCTTACCATCAGGCCCGCGCTATTTGGTTGCTGGCAACGATGGGTGAGGCAGGAATAGCGGCCGTTGAAAGTCAGTTGGATGCCGACAATCCAGACCTAAGGCTAACTGCTTTCCGTGCGTTGCGTCAGGCGAAGGATGATTTTTTACCCTATGCCCGTCAATTGAGCAGCGATCCCTCTCCGGCAGTTCGCCGTGAAGTGGCGGTGGCCCTTCGGGATCTACCCCAGGATCAAGTAGAAGAAATTTTAATTGCCCTGGCCTCCCAGCACGAAGGCGGTGACCGGTACTACGTAGAAGCGTTGGGATTGGCCATGGATGGAAAAGAAGAAGCAATCTTCCCGGTATTGCAACAAGAAATGGGAGGCGATCCACTTACCTGGCAACCTGGATATGCCGACCTGATTTGGCGCCTGCACCCAAATCAGGCGATCGAAAGCCTAAAGGAAAGGGCACTTTCCCCAGAACTATCCGCTGCCGAGCGGCAGCAGTCGGTAGCAACGCTGGGATTTATCCATGATCAGGAAGCGGTCAATGCCATGCAGGAAATAGCCGCCTCGGACTTGTTAGGAGTAAACGAACGGGCGCTCTGGTGGCTGCGTTACCGCAGAAACAATGAATGGAATGCCTTTACCATGGAAATACCGGAGCTGGAAGCCAATCTCAGCCCGGAAATCCAGCAGGAAATGTTGGAATTAAAATCCGTCCTGGTAAGTACCAACGTTTCCGAAGCTGATAAAATCAAGGCTGCTAAAACAATGGCAGGGGACCGAATTGGCGGTCAAATGTTGCTGGCCCTGGCAGACAAAGAAGCCCTGTCGGAAGATTTGAAAACAGAAATCAGCGGGGAGCTATTCAAAAATCCGGAGCAAGCCACGCGGGTGCTGGCCGGAGATTATTTCACCCATCCATCCAAACCTGCCCCGCTATCCGTGTCGGAAATTACCGCCCTGGAAGGCGAACCTGCCAAAGGAAAGCTGGTTTATCAGGGCAAGTGTGCCACTTGTCACCGCATTGGTGAGGAAGGACGGAACATTGGTCCTGACCTGAGCATGATCGGAGCCAAACTGGATCAGGAGGGCTTATTGGATGCCATCATCCATCCCAGTGCAGGGGTAGCTTTTGGCTATGAAATGTGGCTGATTACCTTAAAAGATGGAACGGTAGCCGCCGGTTTTCTCCAGGCAGATGGGCCCATTGTGGTACTGGAAGGCATGCAAAATGAAGCCTACAATATACCTTCCGAAGATATTGCTTCCCGGAAGCGGTTTGCCCGCAGCATCATGCCGGAACCTGCCGAATTGGACATGAATGAAAGCGATGTGGCACATCTTACCGCTTATTTGGAGGGGTTGAATTCGGAGGGAGATTGATGGGAGATTGAAGGAGATTGAAGGAGATTGAGGGGAGGTGGGCTTTCGGCAGGCTCAGGTATCAGATTGATGGGCTGGGGAAAGAGAATAGTTTCTTTGGTAATCAGACTTCAGGTAACCGGAAAATTTCTGTTTAGAAGAAACAGCCGCTCCTTTTTCCGAATTGAGAAATCCGTTTAGATGCCTATTTTCTTGTCTTTTATCCCTGACCATGCTAACTTCTCCCTTTTCTAACCATTAATCCATATAAAATTGAGAATCGTACAATTTAAAAATAAAGACAAAACCAGCCAGGTAGGCCTGGTAGACGGGGATCATCTTCGTGTTTTAAAGGATATTAAAAGCACCTATGGCTTGACCCAAAAAACATTTGAGACGGACAAGTCCCTCGTTGAACTGGTTGAAGAATTGGTAGGCAAGGAAAAGGTGCCCTATGAGCCCCTAATCGCCAACAACCAAATCCTGCTGCCCCTGGCGCATCCAGACCCTTATCGATCGTGGATTACAGGAACAGGACTAACCCACCTGGGATCTGCTGCCTCCCGGGACAAGATGCACCAGAAACTGGAAAGTGCAGCGCCTGATGAACTGACCGATTCCATGAAAATGTTTCAGATGGGGCTGGACGATGGCAAAATGGTAGATGGTGAACCCGGCGTGCAACCCGAGTGGTTTTACAAGGGCAACGGTTTATGTGTGGTGCCCTCCGGTCATCCCCTGGTCTCCCCTTCTTTCGCCCTGGATGGCGGAGAAGAACCCGAACTCGCAGGACTCTACGTTATCGATCCTGATGGCAACCCTTTTCGGGTGGGCTTCGCCCTGGGAAATGAGTTTTCAGACCACAAAATGGAGAAAATCAATTACCTCTACCTGGCCCATTCCAAACTCCGCCAAAGCGCCTACGGTCCGGAAATGCTGATCAGTGAACTGCCGGATCACCTGGAGGGAGTAAGTGCAATCAAAAGGGGAAGTAAAGTGGTCTGGCAAAAGAATTTTCTAACAGGAAATGCCAACATGAGTCACAATATAGCCAACCTGGAACACCATCATTTCAAATACGAGCTTTTCAAGCAGCCTGGCGATGTGCATGTCCATTATTTTGGCACCGCCGTGGCCAGCTTTGCCGATGGCATTGATGTACGGGACGGAGATCGGTTTGAAATATCCATTCCGGAATTGGGGAAGCCCTTGGTGAATCCGCTGAAGCAGTTGTAGGGGTTTGAATTAGATTGAAGGGAGATTGAGAGGAGATTGAAGAGGGATTGAATTAGATTGAAAGAGATTGAAGGAGATTGAAAGAGATTGAAGGAGATTGAAAGAGATTGGAGGAGATTGAGAGGGATTGGCCTTCGGCGAGCTCAGGCACCGCAGGCGACAGGTTGAATGGAAACTTGAAAGAGTTTAATTGTTAAGATATCTTCCTTAATTAAAACTAAATCAGTTTGAAACTTCATAACTTCCAAAAACCGACGGGTCCACCGGTTTAAAGAGCAATTGGGAAAAAAGGTAGAGCCCACTTTTCCATACTTTAAAATCATGTCCACCCGGTTCGATGTAATAAATATGGGGAACCCCATGCTGTTCGAGGTATTCATGGGTGCGTTCGCTGAAGCGGAGCAACCGGTCTTCATCTCCGCAGGAAAGCCACAACACCTTTAATCGGTCCTCTACTGCCTCCGGGTCGGGAATCAACGCTTCAGGTGCCTTGGTATTGGGAGCAGAGGAAAAACCACCTACCCAGGCAAACGTATCCAGATTACCAAGCCCAAAATTAAGAGATTGCCCTCCTCCCATGGACAAACCGGCTAAAGCCCTGCTTTCTCTATCCTTTATCACCCTGTAATTGGTTTCAATAAAAGGAATAAGGTCATTCAATAGGTCTTTCTCAAAGGTGGCGAAAGCGGCCACTTTTTCGGGCTCCATCACATTTCCTCCGGCACGGTCATCTTTCATGGCCCGGCCATTGGGAAGGACTACGATCATGGGCTCAAGCTTTCCATCCGCATAAAGGTTATCCAAAATAACCTGGGGAGCCCCGCCCCTCAACCACTCTTCTTCATCTCCACCTATGCCATGCAACAAGTACAAGACGGGGTAGTCCTTTGCCTCCGAATATCCAGGGGGCAAATAGACGAAAGCCCGCCTGACTGTATCCACCGTTTTTGAGTCATAGTGAATGGTGTCTATTTTTCCCTTGGGAATTCCGGTTCTTTCTTGATCAAAATTGGCAGCGGGCTGCTTTTCGAACTCTTGCGCATAGATGCCGCTACACAAAAGCAGGCTGAATAGGCAAACAAACAGGTTCTTCATTTAATTTGGTTTGATTTTTAAGTGCTTATGGCTTTCTATTTCTATTCCATAGTTGGATTTCTCAGGCTAGGCGAACCAGCAGTAGGAAAATCAGATGGAACCGGAAAATCCACTTTGCCTGTGGCCAGCCATTCGGTGACCCGGACCACAGTGGTTTGGTAACCCGCACAGCGGTAAGCCGGAGGAAAGATCTCCCCTTCCCAAAGGTGCCCCAGTGATGAATTATAAACCCTGCCTTTCCCGTACTCAACCACCCATTCAACTGGCCAGTTTTGTTGGGTACTTGTGCTATCATTAGCATAAGACAACACCTCAATATTTTTTGCGTCCCCTCGTGGAAAGTAGTAAACTTCGGTATTCACCGTCTGCCAGGCTTCGGGATAACCCTGATTGATCGGGTGTCGGTTTAAAATCTGGATAAGGGCATTAAAGCGCTCACCATGCCCGGTGCCTCTCCCCTCACCCGGGGAATATCGCTTTATATTTCCCTTTGAATCGATTTCCAATGACGTGCCCACCGACTGGGATCTCCAACCCAACCCTATCATTTCATTGTATGCTTCCCAATGGGCAAATGCGTTGTTGGCCGAATGAAGGATATATAATCCACCTCCCCGGGCCACGTATTTTTCCAATGCCCTTTCGGCTACTTTGGGCCAACTTAAACTGGAATTGTGGATGTTATTTGTGTTTTGAATGACCACAGCATATTGGTCAAATGTTGGAAGCCAGGATTGCCTTGCTATGCTGTCCTCAGGAACTGTGCTTATTTCGACTTTAAACAAACCGCTTTCTTCCAAAATCCATTTTGTAACCGCGGAAGTTTGTTTCCAATCGTGGTTGCTGAACCCATCCACAATTAAAACAGGGATCTTTTCTGATGACTGTGCCTGGCCATCGGGCTTAAGGAAGAAAAACAAATTCAGAAATAATACCAACCGAACCAAATAAACCCAAATTGATCGTTTACCAAAAAAACGAAAGAAGGAAATGATTTGGCACATAAGACTTGGGTTAATTGGGCAGAAATTCAAAATTAAAATCCAAGTTAAATTAAATGACATCTTAAATCCAATAAATGGCAAAATAAAAACAGGATTGATCTGGGCTGATTGTGAAATAGATTGAAAGAGATTGATGGGATTGGACTTGGGCGAGCTATGGCAAGGGCTAGATGTTATAATAGCTTTCATTAAGTAGCCAAATCTCTAATATACCAGCTGCTATTCACTTTGCTCCACATTTTAGTAGTCGTTATTATCATATCGGGATTCCGCTGCCCATTTCACATTGATTTACGGCAGATACTGCTCCAACTCCGGTTTGACCAATATATATTTTTCCTCAGCGGCTACATTATACCACTCTTTTGGATCTGCTGCCAGGTCATACAATTCTTCAGAACCATCCTCATAGCGGATGTAACGGTAATCCTGGCTGACAACCGCCTGGCTGTTCCGGGCCCATGTAGTGATGGCAGGGGTTGCCAGTTGCTGTCAGGGGTCTTCAACTGAGGATGAATACTTTGATCTTAGAAAGGAAATAGGAATAGAAAGTTCAGTTTTAATTTCATATTTTTGATTAAGGATAAATTTAAGCATATGAAAGCGATAGAGACTACCGGACAAATTAATCAAGAAGGAGCGATACTTCTGGACCAGCCCTTGGTTGTGAGAGGGAAAAAAGTGAAAATTATTATTTTAATGGAGGAAGATGAAAAGGAAGAGAAGGAATGGCTATCTACGATGTCAACCAATCCTGCCTTTGATTTTCTCAAGGATGAGCAAGAAGATATTTATTCTATAACCGATGGAAAACCTCTAAATGATTAAACATAAAATTGTATTAGTGCCTTTTCCTTTTGATGATTTTAGTGCAACAAAGGTCAGACCTGCTGTATGCCTGACCAACACAATTGGAGAATACCACCATGTTATAATAGCTTTCATAAGTAGCAAAACCCCTAATATTCCAGCCGTTTCTGATATTGTAATCAGAGAAAATATTGATGATTTTTCTATTACCGGTTTAGCTGTTAATTCCGTTGTCAGACTACATCGTCTGGTAACGATTCCTAAAAACCTTATCAAAAGGCAACTGGGAGAACTTTCAGCCACTCAACAACATGCTGTTAATAAAAAGCTTAAATTGATGTTCGAATTACAATAATTAAAACGGCTTGAAACGCTTTTTAATCGTGGACTATCAATAAATCAAAAACTCAGAACGCCAGAATTATGGTCTGAGGACGATAAAAATGAAGGAAAATTCATTTGGGGTTTGAATTGAATTCATTTCTGAAAACACTAAATCCCCTACTCACTTTGCTCCGCTTTTTGTTTTCGAAAATAGTCATTGTTGTCATAGCGGGATGCCGCTGCCCATTTTACGTTTATTTTGGGTAGGTACTGCGCCAGCTCAGATATAACGGGTGCAAATTTTTCGTCAGCGGCTACATTGTGCCACTCATTTGGATCTGCTGCCAGGTCGTACAGTTCTTCGGAACCATCCTCATAGCGGATGTAGCGATAGTCCTGGCTGACCACCGCATGGTTATTCCGGGCCCATGTAGTAATAGCAGGGGTTGCCCACTTACTTTTGGGATTTTTCAACAAGGGATAGATGCTTTCGGCTTCAATATTTTGGGGGTGGGGGAGCTTGGCCAGGTCCGTAAGCGTCGGATAAATGGAGAATAACTCCACCGGAGCATCCACCCGCTGTTTTTTTGGGATACCGGGGCCGGCAAAGATCAAGGGGGAAAGGGTGGCCCTGTTCCAGAGTGCCACTTTGGCAAAGGTATCGTTTCCTTGATTTGGTTGTCCCCGATAAACCCATAAATACCGGTGGTAGAAGGCCTTAAACCGGTCATAATGGCCTTTCTAGACGGGCTGCACATGGGAGCCTGGCATTGGGCGTTAGCAAATAACAGGCCGTTAGCAATCAACCGGTCCAGGTGGGGGGTAATGGCATCCGGATGGCCCATCCCGCCGACAAAATCGTTCAGGTCGTCCACTGAGATCATCAGGATATTGGGTGGCTGGGATTCCTGGGCTTGTAACCAACCCATGCTTAATACAAGTTGAAAAATAAAACAGGAAAAAACAGGATAGGGATTTTTCATCACAGGCAACATTCAGATGAATTCCATATGGTAAAGCACCAAAAACAAGAGTACCAGGTTTATAACTGTTCTTAAAATAGCAAATAACCAATTTCTGCGCCTATTTTTTTCTTCGTCGTCGTTCAAGGCCTGGTAAAAAAGTATGCCTATCAGAATAAAATTAACGGTCAAAATAAGTAATGATAGGTACCCCACCCAATGGGGCCAGTTCAAATATACCATCAAACCATTGAGTACATAGGCAGTCATTGTAAGGATACTCGTATTGCTATGCAGTTCCCTGGGATGAAAAAAGGATATTGGATTGGCTTCCATGATTTTAAATTGAATGAAAAATTCGGAAAAATCAAGTAAGGAGTTTTATATTATGACTTAAGCATTTTCCTTTGACGCCAAATGACCCGTTAGCCAACGGGTATAATTCGTACAGCTTCATTAGAGATTGAAGGAAAAAGATTGAGGGAGATTGAGTGGGATTGGACTTCGACAGGCCCAGTCCCCAGATTGAAGAAGATAAGCTTTAAGGATTAAACAACAAATCATACCCCACAACTTGCTTCAATTTTTTATCCAACGTCCAGAGTTGGAGTTCGTTTTTCTGTACTGCATTAAAAATTATCGCATCGATTATTCCTACTCCATGATGAACCAAGCCAGAATGATAAGAAAGTAAACCTGAAGCCATCACCAAAAAAGGTTCATCCAAAGTAGGAACCAAAGATGCATATTCCAGAATAACATTTACCTCTCTTTTGCTTTTTGCACCTTGCAACAGTTCGGCAAAAATAAGCTCAAGGCCAAACACCCTGCCATTCTCAAGAAGTTCCTGGCAAACATTAAAGTATTTGGGATTTCCCTTCAGGTATTCAATCCAGATGGAGGTATCGAACACAACACCTCTCATTCGCGATTCAAGTCCCGTATTTCCTGCGCAGCGTACCGAAACGCCAATGGTTCATTCAAAACCGTGGCTCCCAATTGCTTGATTTTTTGGGTTCTGATGTAAGCAATTAAAGCGATTTTTACCGTTTCTGTGATTGTATCTGCCTTGGATAATTCCATGGCTTCCGCTATCAACTCGTCAGGAATAATGGCTGTAACTTTCATATTATTAACTTTTTACGAATATACGATAAAGTATCGTATTTTTACCAGTTAATAAAAGCAAAATTCTAAAAAATCTGGACCAACAGGATTTTACTTAAATTGGTGGAGCTGTAGGCGATTTAACTCCCACAATAGAAAAAGCCAACTGTCTCCCCTATACAACAAGGATCCCTTTAATGATCAGGACTCCAGCCCTGCTTCTCCAGAAATTGCCGTACCTGACGCTCCACAAAACTGTTTTCATGGGGTATCATTTCGCTTAGTGCTTCATTCAATTTGGTTGAATTAATCCCATGAACCGTATATAACTTCAGTAACTTTACCAGCTGTGGACCATTCACCTGGCTAAGATTTGCCCTTGAATGATCCACCACTGCCGGATTTAAATGGGCTGCTTCTGCCAAATGATCAAAAATCAGATTTTCTATGCCATGGTCCACCTTACCGATAAGCTTGAAAAGCTGAAGTTGTAAATCCTCCGATTCCAGCTGTTCAATAGTAAGTGATTTCAATAACAGGTAGGACTGGAAATATTCCTCTTCAAGGAGTATTCCGATAAAGGCATCAATCACCGAATCATCCAGTTTGGTAAGTAACGCAAGCCGTTCCAATGCCCAGGTCCGGTCACTTTGATCCGTACTTTGAAGGATTTCGGTAAACAAATACGGATCAAGTTGTTTTTCTGTCAGCTCCATGACCTGCTGTTGGACCGGACCATGGACCACATGGTATAGTTTATGGGTAGTATAGGCAGCACCGGGTACGACATACTCCAGCACATCCTTTGCCGTAGCGCCCGAAACACCATCTACTGAATTGTCGGTCCCAGCTGTATTGTTCACCAAATCTTCAAAGGAAAAATTACCCAGGGGCAAAAAGGGATCAGCCAGCAGCCGGTTCAATTGCTCGTATTCCGCCGGAAGGAAGGGTTCATGGTCATGCTTGCTCAGAAATTCTCCATCCAGCAGTTCAAAACCCAGGTACCTGCCTGTGATGTTCCAGTAAACCCGTATTTTCAAGGGGCGGCACTCGTTATCATAGCATACCCCCGTATGAAGGTCCATAAAATAATTCAGGGGAATACCGGCCGCACCCTCGTCCTGAGGCAATTCCTGCCGGTGCAAGGAATCGTTGACGGACAAGGTGATCAACCTGGAGGAATCCGCAATGGATATGGTAGCAGGTTGAAAATACCGGATATCCTCCTCCTTTTCATAAAAAAACAGGATCAAAGAAAGCCCAATCAAAAATCCCTTTATCCAATGGATCATTTATTTTTGTTTTGTATGTAATGCTCAGGCTTCCGGCACAATACCCCCATGGTCTCTCAGTAAATTTTTTAAATCATCCAGAGGAACATCAGCCGGTGTCACCTGGTGTTTAATGGCCAAAACAGCCGCCGCTGCCGCTGCCTGCCCCATACCCATGCATGATGCCTGCACCCTTAGGGCAGAATTGGCCAGGCGATCACTACTCAAACAGCGTCCCGCCACCAAAAAATTCCGACTGCCTTTTGGTATCAGGGCCCTCAGCGGTATGGTAGCCACAATATTCTCCTTCAGAAACTCCTGGTAAATGGATTCCCCGTTTCGATGCAAATCAATGGGATAAAACGAATAAGACAAGGAATCGGCAAACACTTTTCCAGAAACATAGTCTTCATGGGTGACCTTATAAAGTCCGTCAATCCGGTAGGTTTCCCGCACAGCAGTTTCCGTTTGGGCATCCATTAATTTTAATTTTTCACAGCCCGGGAAAGTTCTCAAAGTCCTGATCAGCTCCAACAGGGAAGCCCTGCCCTCTATATTGGCTTTTGTATGTAAGGCCGCTGTGGACGAGTCGGCCCCAGGCACATAGACATAATTATAGGGCACAGTAGGAGGAAAATTATTCACCGAGGATTCCACCTTCACCTCACCGTTGATGAGCATATTCTGTCTGAGTCTCCCATGGTATTCCTTCGGGATTTTGGAAAGGTCCAGTGAATCGAAATCGTAACCCCCTATCCGAAAGATAAAGGATCCTGGTTGTGTATCATTCTCTCTCAATAAGTCAAATCCAGCAATTGAGGTGGCGGCGGCATTACCGGAACAATCGATGATCTGATCACAAATGATTTCATTGGCAACTCCTTTTCCGACTGTTTTAACCGTCCATTTTCCATTGGTGAAATTAATGGTTGTAGGCGTTTCATAAAAGTGAATATCCACTCCAGCTTCCGTGCACTTTTCCTCTGCCAGCAGGGCATAAAGGGCTTTATTGACGGTCACCTGATGCCTCCAATGACGAATGGTATCATTGTTGGGAATGATGGAGAAATTGGGCAGGATATCATCGTTAAGTTTTACTGCTTCCATCACCAGCTCCCATCCTATTCCTCCAATAATCTGCTTTCCCCAGGCATGAAATATCCCAGGGAAGGATACCCCTCCGGTGGTAGTTGTCCCTCCCAATTGGCTGCCACTTTCTATCAGGGTGGTTTTGGCTCCTGCCCTGCCTGCCTGTATGGCCGCAATTACCCCGGCGGTACCCCCTCCGACTATCAGCACATTGGTTTCAATTTTCTGCTTTTTGATGGTATAGGGTGCTGCCAGAACTTCCCCTTTTGTAAGCTGCGGGGCGGTCAGTCCTACGGATATCGCTCCCATCCTGGCAATCATTTGTCTTCTTTTCATTTTCTGTTGGGTTTGAACTACCTAGACCTGGCAGGTTTTGAAAACCTGCCAGGTCTTATTAAAACTAATAACCGGGATTTTGATCAATTGAAGGATCTATTGCCCCATTAAAATTGGTTTCCTGCTGAGAAATGGGCCATAGGTAATGTGCTTCTGCAATTTCCAAACCCTTATTTTTCATCACCATTTCCTGGGCCCTACCTGTTCTTTTTAAATCCAACCACCGCTTCCCTTCAAATTGGAATTCATAGGCTCTTACCTGAAGGCGATGCTTCTGCCCATATTAATAGTAAACCCGCAAAAACTATTTTGGATTTAGCTTGACATTAATTACTGGCTGGTGAAATTTATTTTTCTTAAACTTTTCGCCAGTATAATTTACAAATGACTACCTATCCCTACAATAAAAACCGACAAAATAATGATAAAAATACCTGATACTATGGTCCACTTCGTTTTCGCAGTTGTTTCTTTCCACTCTTTTCGGTAAAAGCCCCAAAAATTAGCCGTTAGGATAATGGTTGACATATGTAGTATCCATGAACCTGCGCCGTTACCGAGCTTACTTTCGCCCATACCGTAAAAAAAGAACTGTAAAAACCAGATCGTTCCGGCAAGTGCTGCGAAAATATAATTATTAAATAAGGGTGTAGTTTTAT
Source organism: Cyclobacterium salsum (assembly GCF_010119245.1). Taxonomy (GTDB): domain Bacteria; phylum Bacteroidota; class Bacteroidia; order Cytophagales; family Cyclobacteriaceae; genus Cyclobacterium; species Cyclobacterium salsum. Next base: position 396,774 of record NZ_WNKG01000003.1, on the reverse strand, counting down.
CGAAAAAATCTCTATAGGTACGGTTTTTTAAACTCAAAATTGTGGTCCAAATAAAGTTGGTAGTGAAACCACCCCACAAAATGACAACAAAACTAACATTGTTTTGATAAAGCGGATTAAATCCTGCCTCCACTGCGGCATTTGCCAGGGGTTTTCCTGCCTCAATCCCATAGTTGAAAAACGCGCTAAGAATACCGGAAATAATGGCGATTATCAATCCTTTTACCAAACTGAAATCTTTAATACTTTTTCTTTTTTGTTCATCCGATAGTTCCCGTTCTTTCATCATACCAGCCCTTCCGGAAACAGCAATGCCCGTCAAGCAAAGCAGGACACCCAATAGTACCAATCGGCCTCCGGTACTGCTAATCATATCGGTAAATGAAACTTTTCCTACAGCAGGATATAAATTGTAATATATGGAGGGAACCAAAGCCCCAAAAGCTGCTGTAAACCCTAAAACAATCGAACTACCCAAGGACATGCCCAGGTACCTTATTCCCAGCCCATAGGTTAATCCGCCAATTCCCCATAAAACACCCATTAAATAAGTAATGTAAAGAATGCTCATTGATGAATTACCAATAATTTCAGCAAAACCAGGCACTGTAAGCCAGGCTGCCAGCGGAGGCACAATTATCCATGAAAAAAGGCCGCCAACGATCCAGTAACTTTCCCAAGCCCAACTTTTTACTTTGTTGAAGGGCATGTAAAAACTGCCGGCGGCAAATCCGCCAATTGAGTGATAAATTATTCCAAAAATTGCTTGCATTGATTAATTATGTTTTGTCTTAATTTTTGTTTAGAAATTCATTTAACCCCTAATTGTGAAAATAGTCCACCTTTTAAATCATTTAAATGCATGCTTTGAATTTTTTTTTCATTATTTGACCTTTCAAGTTGCATATTGCAGTTTAGCTTATATCCCGGTGTCAACTAAAGTCAAAATAGCAACTAGAAAACTTCTGCCCCTAAAACAGTAACCGGCCCCAATAAACCTGATGGTTCCAATGGTATTTCTTCAATCGGCCTGCCCCGATAATCATGTTTCAAATCGATGTTGGTGGAAGTGTATTGCTTTTTGTCGGGAAAAGTCTGGTCTCCGGCTACGCGATTGTACCAGGAATTCACCACTCTAATTTCAAGGGTGTTTTCGCCTTTTTGTAATTCATCGCTTATTTCTACCCGGAATGGAGATGTCCAGACAATGTCCTTGTCTTTTCCATTTATTTTCACCTCAGCGATTCCCACATCTTTTACGCTTCCAAGCTGCAAATAGTACTGCTTATCCTGTTGTGGATCAAAATCAATATTGAATGTTTTATCATAAACCGCAGTACCTGAATAATATTGGATCCCTTCTTCGGAATGTTGCGACCAATCCATTAATTCAGGAAAAGTCACAGTCCCCGGACCACCCCACACTGGATCGAAATGGACGGTCCATTCTCCGCTGATTTCTTTCAGCGTTTCAAAAACAGGATAATTTCGAGTTGCTCCGCCGGTCTTACTATCATAAATTTCAGTATTGAATACCACCATGATTGCTCCATAAGGCTCTAAAGTCAGTGGAACCGTTGTTAATCCTTCTTTTTGGGTAAAAGCGTTGGCTTCCCGAATTTCTCCGGTTAATGCATTCCACAGTTCAGGTTGTTTCCCCGATACCCGAAAACAGGCATTTATTAGTTGTCTTTCGGTTGTTTGGTTGGTTACAAAATAGACCTCGCTTTCTCCAACCGTATAATGAATGTAATCAAAATCGGTTTTGCTATCATTTTCCAGAATATCAAAATCTACGGGTATATTTCTCGACAAAAGATATTCTCTTGCCGTCATTCCCCAGGCAACAGTTCCATTGCTAAATTCTTTTACTCCTCTTTCCTGAGTTTCGTCTCCCCAGATTATATCAGCCAATTCGTTAAACTTCTTTTGAGTTTCTGGTCCTCCAACCAAACTCGCCAATTTTTCGGGTTTATATCCTAGGATCGTCGCACCATTTTGCAACAACGCTTCTACTTTTTCCAATACCTCCATTGATAAAACTTTATGGTCGGGTAGTACCAGAACACGGTAGTTTACTCCACCTGGAACGACAATTTTTCCATCTGTCACTTTTAGTTGCAGAAATATATTTTCATCGGTCACATCGTAATCAAAACCGGGCATGGCGCCTGCCGGGTCAGCATGTTTATACGGGAAAACATTGGGGACATGGTCGCCATAATAATAAAGAACATCTGCCACAAACTTACCTTCCTGCACAACTGATTGGGTGCGGTGCATATAATCGATAAAAGGTCCGGATTGCTCCCACCAGGTAACCTGTGGATTTACGTGTGTACCGGCAAAATATTCCTGACCAGGCAAACCCATTTCGGGAGGCGAACTGGTGAAGGTATGAAAATACATCCGATTCAGACCGGCAGCTATTTCGTGATCGAAGGATGATTTCTGGTCGTGCCACAATTCATCGTTCCAGTGCGGGCCAATGGTGGTAAACGATTCTGCACCAACTATTTTTTTTCCATAGATGTGGGCTGCAGATGAGGCCTGTTTTAAGAAAAAGCGGTTTTCAGGTTTTGGCCGATGTGGCGATGGCGACCAGAATTCACTCATCACAATATCGCTGAATCCGTAGTTTTTTATACCATCCAGTGGACCGGCATGAGGGCCGGCCGACTCCGGCTGAATGCCCATGTTGTATTTGTGTGCATATTTCTGAAATACGGCGTAGTGGTTATAGCCTACCAGGTCGCCCAGCGTTTTTCTAAAATCAGCCAGAAAGGCATTCGAAGTTTGAATGTCATCAACAACATAACCAGCCACAATGGGTAAGTATTTTTTTAAATCATATCCCCGGTATTGTATGAATTCTTCTGCAAAATTATCCGTCCAGTTCATTCCGCCACATTCCCAGCTATCGGTTTCCATGTATTTCAGTGTGGTACCCACATGATCTCCGGCAGCATCGAAAATAGGATCCACTACATCCTCCCAGTAAAATTTAAAAGCTTCTTTGCTCATATAATCCAACACATTGCCCTGCCAATCTCCACTTGAAGTGGAAACATGGGAATCCGTATTGGTGTAGCCAATGCGTAAAATACGCCAATCTCCAATGGGGGCGTTCCAGTTCAAGTGGCCATTTGCATCCATTTGAGCGGAAATATCCAGTATATCCTGCGTTGATATCAGGTAGCTCTTGTTGTTTGCAGCATTCCTGCCCTGCGCAGATGAGTTGGTCAGTAAAAAACGGGTATCGGGGGCGGAACCTCCCAATTCGTGATATCCCAGTTTCAGATCGAGGTTGGTAATGACCTCATTTGTTTTTTGAGCATTACTGATGGGAAACGCCAGGACGGCGATGTCCCGGTAATAATCGTTCCTTGTTTGTGGCAAATCCAAAGTTAACGAAACTTCTTTGTCGCCCGAGGTACTTGTTTCGGAATACGTAATTTGTTTTGCCGTATGTTGAGGCGGTACCCTTGGTCCACCCAAATTCCAACCGCTTTGGATATTAAACCCTATTTCCAGTCCAAGTCTTTTGGCTTCGTCCAGGGCAAAAACAAACAGTTCGTTCCATTCATCCGAACCAAACAAAGGACCTGCCGGGATATCATGATTTCCTCTTTGATTGTGCCCCCCAGCATCAAAAACCATTGCTCCCTGGAAGTTTTTAGACTTCATGGCTTCCAAATCTTTTGTGATAGCCGCTTTAGTTACATTCCCATTGAGCCACCACCACCAACAGTTTACTCCGTAGTTGGATTCCGGATTTTGAAAATTGGTTGCTAAATATTCATATGTTTTGTTTGGAGATCTGTTCGAATTATTGTTTTGACATAAAGCATTTAAAGAAAATAAAAGTAAAATGAATATGTAATATGCACTTAAACGTTTCATAGTCTTACTTTTTATATTGTTTAATGTAATACCTAAAATCGAAAGGTCTTTCCTGCCATCAGTTGATCATAAATGAAATAAAACCTTCCAGGTTTCGCTCGTTTAATTTGAAAGACTAGTTGATTTTCAACAAAACCTGGAAGGTTTGTGGATTTAAGGCAATGGTTAACCAATTTTTACCACATCAATATTCAATAGTTGACCCAATTTTTCAATTTTATCAGCAATATGCCCAAGTCCAATCGCACAATGGTGCGCAGGTCCCTGTTTCGACCATTGATTCATAAACGCTTTAGCGCCAATTGGGAATTTATAGCGGCTATTGGTATTTCCGATTTGCAATACTGGCCCCGGAACTGATTCCCCTTCTGCGGTTAATAGGAATAAACCCTCTTTTCCTTCCACCACAGAGAGTAAAGTCACCGGGCCGTTCTTTACATTCATTTGAATGGACAACCCCTTCCCGGGCTTGCCATGATAAACAGGTAGTGGAACCAGCTTTACTTTTTCCTCGGCAATAGCGGGATGAGCAGGACCATCGTGCCCCAGATAGATGGCATCATCTTTAAAATCCATCAGGTAGAATTCAGAAAAGGAGCCTCCTGCACCAAATTCAGCCATTACTTTCATGGCCTGAGCATTTTTTACCTCACATTCTCCCGCAATCGGTATGTTTTTCCCGGTTAATAAGGTATTGCCAGCAATTACCGAGGTTACTATATTTTCGTATTCGTTTCCGGATTCGCCTTCGTAGTAGTAAGCCATCGCCCCAAGGGTATGAGTTTCAACCAACTTATCAACTGCCAACGATGTTCTCGCAGCCCTTTCAATCTCACCTTCTTCACACTCAGGGGAGATCTCAAATTCGTTTTTAAATTCTTCTATCTTTGAGCGCACCTCATCGTCTGTAACTGCATCCCGGTATTTTTTTAATTCACACATCTCCAGCATTTCTATGTGCGTGCCGAATACGGTGCTTTGTTTTGTCAGGTCGGTATACACATCCAACATTCCACCGTAGTAATGCCCAAGAACACCAAGCCGGTTGTTTCTCATACTAGCGGCAACACCTGCTGCCTCTGTCCACGCTTTTATTTCCGACCAGGCTTGCTCCTCTTTTAAATATCCGGTCACAATATCGTATGGGATGCCGGACCGGTTAAACACGCTTGCAATTTCAGGGACTGAACAGGCCTGACAATGTTCCAGCCAAACGCCGGTCATTTTGCCCCGGTCGTTGAGCGCATTGAAATTTTCGTAATCTAACTGCGGTACGGGTTGAAGATTTAAAATTACGATCGATGCCTTTACCTTTTGCGCTATGGGTAATACGGTTGAGGATAAAGCATAGGTAGAAACATACAAAAAAACAATTTCTACATCCTCTTTCTTTAGCAACTGAGCCGCTTCGCGCGCTTTTTCAGGATTATCCACCATTCCGGCATCGATGACTTCTACTCCAAAACCGGCTATTTGGTTTTTGATGTGCTGCTGATATCCATTCAAGTTGTCGAGCAATCCCTCAAATTGTGGCCAGTAGGTGTCTAATCCTATTCCAAAGAGTCCCACTTTTATCATATTTGATTATTTAAAATGTTGAAAACATCATTTTCCAGACATGATCCTTACCGGACCAAGCAGTCCCGAAGGCATAAGCGGACTATCTTTTTGATAATGCCTTGCCGTGGTGAATGTATATCTGCCTGTCGGACTTTTCTCTCCTTGTTTAAACCAATCGGGCCATTCAACAAGTGTTTCCCAATCTTTCCATTCCGCATCCAGGGGTAGCTGCTCATCCCCAATCATACGGTTCACCCAGGTATTGACCACTTCTATTTCCAGTTTATTAGTGCCCGTTTTGATCGCTTTGGTTATATCAACCCTAAAGGGCGGTTTCCAAACTATGCCGCAATCTTCTCCGTTTAACTTTATCTTGGCCACTACTTCAACTCTACCCAAATCCAACCCAACCGTTGATCCTTTAATTTCTTTCAATCTTTTAATGGTTGCATCTGAAATATTAAATTCTTTTCGATAGGTTGCCGTGCCCGAATAATATTTTACCAGCTCATTGGAACTCTCAGACCAAGATTTTAACTCTCCAAAGGTCTGTTTTTCTGCTGGCCCCCAATCTTTATCAAATTCCAGGTCCCACGTTCCCACTATCTCTTTCACTGCTTCCCATTCCATGAAGGGACGTTTTACCGCTATTTGGTTGCTTGGTTTGTCTTTAAAAACAATAAACCAACTTTGTGAGGGTTCAAACTGTAAATCAACTTCCGTCCGACCGTCTTTTCTTTGTGTTGTTTCTATTTTAAATATCTCCCCCGTTTCGGGATTCCATAACTCCACCACTTTCTTTTTTGTCCTGAAAATGCAGGTGCGCCTCATTTCTTCGGGCTTGGTATTTGCGACAAAGTAAAATTCATTTTCATCGGTTTGACGATGTATCCACCTGAGGCTGTCGCCCTCAAAATCAGGCAAGGTTTTATCCGAACTAAAAACGCTTTCCCAACCTCCCTCAGGAAGGATTTTCCAATTTTCGGCAATGGCTTTCACTTGCTGATCAGCTTCGGGGTAACCTTCCAAGCCCGGTGTTCCGGCCACGGGTTGCTGCAAATAAACGTTAGCACCGGCTTTCTTTAGGGTTTGTACCGTTCTTATTAACGGAAGGGATAGCCTGTCAGAGCTGGGCAGGACCAAATAGTTGTAAGAAACTCCGTTTGGTAAATGAATTATTCCATCTCTAACCGTCATCCGTTCTATGGTCTCAGAAGTACAGAAATCATAGTCATACCCAAAAGGCAATGAAAAGTTGATGTTATTAAAATTGAGCGGAGCTCCTTCGTAATACATATACGCAACATCGACAACCCTTCTGCCTTTCTGTAAAAGTGCCTGGCATCTTGCCACATAATCGAAATAAGGTTTGCTCATGTTCCACCAGGTTTGATACCTGTTGATATGTTGTCCCCATCTGCGATGAGTCAGCCCCGGCTTCATATTGTCATAAGCCTGATGTGCGTATAGGTGATAAATATAATGGTTTATACCCTGGCCAAATGCTTCATCCCCCATTCCCTTTATCAGGTAGGGATGGTCAACCCAGCCCCTTGAGCCCGTGAAGGCCTCTGCCCCGACCCGTGTTTTTCCGTAAGTATTGGCCACAGAAGCCAGTCCTTTCATGGAATGGTACCAGTAATCCGAAAAGGTCGGGAATTTGTCTATTATTTCCCTTTCCGTCCAAAACTCTGCAATCATAAAATCACTGTTTGTCGCATATTCTAGGCTGTTTATACCTATTCTGCCGTAAGGCTCATTGGAATTTTTCATTCCATAAGGAGCAATGAGTTCTTTCAGTCTGACGATATAATTGTCTAAAGTAACTTCACTCACCGTTTTGCGCAAATCCCATAAAAAGCCCTCTGTCTTTTGTCTGTTATCTACCGCATGGCCAGTTAACACGGGCAACCATGGCGTAATACTGTATCCTCTTCTTTTCCTGAATTCTTCTTCAAAACCCAATGTCCAGTTCTGTCCGCCAGCCTCCCAACTATCAATATGTATGTACTTTAATGTCCTCCCGGCCTTTTCTCCGGCAGCTTCGATGATGGGTTGCAGCCGGTGCTCAAAGTGGGTATTGATGCCTCTCGGATGCAGCCTGTCGCTTTCCAACCCTACAGCGAGACGGGGCGATGGCCTTGTGATATGGTAATTGCTTGCATAGCCCAGCCTGACAATAGTCCAGTCTCCCTCGGGAGTATCCCACACCAGCTTCCCGTTTGCATCCATATGCTCCGATAGATTGATGGTCTCAGCTTCTTGCAATGCCGACAATTCAGCATTAAAGGCCATCGGGGGTAGGTGTGTTTTCCAACCTCGTCCGTCCCAGGCCATCAGAGGATCGTTTTGTACGTCTTTAAGCCCCGGTACATTTCTCAATTTCTCTGCTATTTTCTCTTTTTCATTTTCGGGAATAAGAGTGGATTTTTTGAGTTTGGCAGTAGGGATTGCAAATACGGAAATATCCCTGTAGGAGTCTATACTGTCTACAGCGTTGGTTACTTCAGGATTCATTTCCTGCCCCGGGCGCAACCAAACAGGTTCAAGTGTTTTATCAATTTTAGGTTTTTCTATTTGCAGATTTAACTTTTTGCCCCCCTGCACTTCGGTTTGGCTCCAAACCAGTTTTTGTATAGAAATATCAGGGGTGATATGAGGCCCTCCGGCACCATATCCAAAGTCCACGGTGAGGGCAAACTCCATTTCCAATCTGTCTGCTTCTGTTATCGCCCATTGCATTGCCTCGTGCCAGGCTGCACTGCCTGCTTCAATCTTTCCCTCTGGTGCCCACCAGGGTCCGCTTACCTCCATCCAAATCACACCGTTAATACCAACTTCTTTCATGGCCTCAAGGTCTTTGGTAATGCCTTCTTGACTGATATTGCCATTTATCCAGAACCAAAAAACCCATGGTTTTACTGAATCGGGCGGGGTTCGAAAGGACTCTTCCAGGCTTTGTCCAATCAGACTTATACTGGAAAATACGAGAGCAAACGCTATTATGAGTTTTCTGGCAATCATAAGTTCGTTTTTGTTAAAAGTATATTTCAACCAGTATAGGTATTAAACCGTAATTGTAATTCACTACTGAAAACTCCGCATTACGATACCCAATTACAAATGACAGAAAAATTCAATACCAAAATAAACCCCGACCAAATACCCTGTGGTATCTGTCCGGGGCAGTATTAAATATTGCGTTTTTTATCTGTTCACCCAACCTGGGTTTTGCTCCATGGGCGCATCATTGTTCCTGTCAATAACACTTTGAGGAATTGGCCACAAGTTGTAATCAAATGTCAGAGTTAAAGGTGTAATTTCATGCATGGCATACTTTCTGATTCGATCCACTGCAACAGTTCCTCCCATTCTCAATAGAGTGTTCCATCTACATTCTTCCCCAAATAGCTCCCGTGCCCTTTCATCCAGAATAAAATCAATATCCACCTCCCCAGCTGTGACCATGACTTCACATTGTGCCCGTGACCTGATTTTATTGATATCATTTGCAGCATTTTGATTATCACCTTTTCGATGATAAGCTTCAGCACGCAAAAGGATAGTCTCCGCCAGGCGAATGGCATAGTCATCCCTAAAAAGATTACTTCTGTTTTGACCTTGATCAAGACCTACAAACTGATCGGTTGTCAATTTGAATATAATAGGGTATACCCAACCACGTCCAGCATTGGTCTCATCAATAACCTCCTGCGGCACTTCTTTTCCAAAAAGTTCCGGAAAATTAGGATCATTGTAAATGATGGTTCGAATGATATTGTGTTCTGCTCCGCGTTGATCATTGGCAGATATTGGATCATTCCATATCATATCTCCAGCATACGGGGTTTGTTTATAGAAGGCGACACCACGACCACCGGCATCCTCAGCTACTCCATCAAAACCCGGAATGGCCCTGTAAACAGGCATATAGTATCTCGGATAGTTCAGATAAGATTGGTTATCCTCTGTAAGAAAAGCATCAAAATCTACCTGAAATGTCCAGATACTTTCCATGTTTCCATCATTATAGTTGATGTTATTGATACGAAAAAGATCCCAATAAACATCTTTGCCCGGCTCATTCATTCTTTCACCAAAACGCTCTGTCATCAGGGCATAAGTGCCCCCATCTATCACATCAGAAGCATGTTTTACCGCCTGATCATAAGCCGAAGGGTTCGAGGTTTCTATTCCTAATCCAAGATAAAATTCAGCCAGGTAATGCTGTGCAGCACCTTTAACGATCCTTCCATCCTGCGCAGTGGTTTCAGGCAGGCTTTCCAGAATAGCCTCCAACTCATTAATAGCATATTGATAAGTAGCTTCTCTGCTCTCCCTTACGTAATCAAACCTTGGTTCAGTAGCAATCTCCGTAACTATAGGTACTCCACCAAACAACTCAGCGAGTATCCCATATGAATAGGCACGGAAAAACCTCGCCTGAGCAACGGTATAGGCTCTCTTTTCTTCCGATTCAAAGGTAATTTCATCCAGATTGGCCGCATAGATGGCTGTGTTGGCCGTGGCAATAAGTTGATAATAGAAATTATACGTAGTGCTAAATTCTGAACTTTCAGGATTTACCCTGCTGTAATCACCGAAAGTAGTGACTATTCTGAATTCAGGTGCATCCATTACATCGGTACTGAAACCTTTGGCTTGACTATTTGTGGTTCTGAAATTCCTTAATCTGGAATACATGGTGATCAACAGCTGATCTACCTGGGATTCTGATGAAAATATATTCTCAAACGTATAAAATGTTTTTGGCTCTTCAAGTAAGAATTCGTTATCATTACACCCCATTGCCATTAAAACAAACAATATCGTGAGCAATTTAATTTTATATTTATTGATTTTCATGATTACTGTCTTTTTAAGTTAAAAGCCTACTTTCAAACCCATGGTATATATGGTGGGAACAGGGTTGATATTGTCACCCGGTCTGATTCCCGTTTCAGGGTCTCCTCCCCCGTACCAATTAGTAAAGGTGTGCAAGTTATATATGCTCCCGTATACCTGTAAGGAAGATACACTGATACCACTCAATATTCCTTTCGGAAGATCGTAGGAGAAATTTATATCCTGTATCCTTAGGAAACCTCTGGACATTAATCCCAAATAGCGATTGCCATTAAAATCAGGACGTAGATAAAATTCACTTTTATTTTCAGTAGTCCACCAGTCATGGTCAACCTCATTGGTATCAAACCTATTTCTAAAAGAGTTATGTCTAGGATTTTCCCGCTGGTAAAAATTATCACTTCCTCCCCCAAATATGCCTGAAAGCATTACATAAAAGCTAAAGTTTTTATACTTCAGCGTGTTTGATAAGCTAAGCCTGAAATTCTCTTGCCGGAAACCCAGAATTTTTCGGTCATAATCCGCAGTAATGATTCCATCAGGGACTCCCTCAGGCCCACCAAGATCCTTAAATTTTGCATCCCCTGGAATGGCTCCTGTGTTGTTAATATATTCCGAATCATCTTCCTGAACCACGCCATCATATTCGTAGCCATAAATGGCATTTAATGGTCTTCCAATAAACAGGCCATTGGCCAGATCATCATCCTCCCTACCATCCCCATCATTATCTACACCATACAATTCCGCTAATTTATTTCTGTTCTGCCAAAACATAAGACCTGAAGACCAAGAAAAATCCTTCCGGGAAACATTGGAGGTTCTAAGGCTAATTTCGATTCCCTGGTTATCCACCCGTCCCAAACTGGAAATAATAGAATTGAAACCGGTCATGATGGGGATTTGCCTCACAAATATCTGATCCGTGGTATTGGAAAAATAGAAATCCAAATCTAAAAGAACGGAACCGTCAAACCAGGCAGATTGAAATCCCCCATTAAAAGCGGTGGTGGTCTCCCAGCCTAAATTCGGATTACCAAGGCCGTCCTGCGCAATACCATACAATATGGTAGAGGGTGCGTCTCCAAATTGATAGCGAATACCTCCGTCACTTCCGCTGGAATAAGGGGCCAGGGTACCATAGGGTGAAACGCCCTGATTACCGTTTTGCCCGTAAGAGGCCTTAATTTTAAAGTAATCTACATAGTCATTTCCTTTCAAAAACGCCTCCTCAGAGAGTGTCCAGGAAACACCAATTGATGGAAAATTCCCCCATTTTTTTTCGTTACCAAATACTGATGAACCATCCCTTCTAACTGTAGCAGTCATGTTATACCTATCTTTATAGGAATAGCTAATTCGCCCCACATAACCTACATTTGCCCTTTCTACTATATTTAAGTTGTTCCTTTGAACAGTCGCCTTGTGGATTCCGTTTACGCCCAATAAAGTATTGCCATTTGCCGAAAAATCATTACCATTTGCTTCAACTGTTTTGGTGTAAGAGAAATCCCTGGTAGCGACTAGAGTTACATCCAGATAATGGTCTGCAAATTCTTTATTGTAGTTAATGATATTGTCCATTACATAGGTATAATAGTTAGTACGCCTATTATAGCCATTTGCTTGTGCCAGTGTTTTGGCAACCTCCGATGGAGAATACCTTTGAATAAATGGTTCTACCAATTGCTCCTGGATATAGTAGTCTTCGTGAAAAAACCTGTCCTGAATATTGTTATTGGCATTTATCGAATAGTTAAATCTATAGGTAAGGCCATCTACCTTAGGAATATTGACCAATGCATAAGTGGCAAACCGATAGAAATTTCTTTTATCTACATCCTGGACCCCATTTCCCAAATTCCACAAGGGGCTTTGAATGGAAGAACCGGTAGGGTACCTTTCCAGTAACCTTTCTGTGTTTGATTCCGGATTTTCGGGCATGTTATCCCATCTGTAGGGATATCCATGAGGAGCCATTGCGTACGCACTTGATAAACTTGCATCAAGTCCGGAATAATCATTGTTGTTATATGCTCCATCGATTCCCACCTTCAGCCAATCTGTGACATCTGCATCTAATTTGGATCGCACAGAAATTCTTTGAAAATTATCACCCTTAATGGCTCCTTCATTGCTATTGAATCCACCAGAAAAATAGTAATTTATACGATCCGCCCTTCCTGAAACTGATACCTGATGATTTTGAATAAACCCATTTCTCGAAATAAGATCCATCCAATCCGTATCTACGCCCTGGGCAAATAGCCGGGTTCTGGTAACATCATCAAAAACCACGTCAGAGGGAGAATTAAAAGATGGGTTTTGAGCGATATATTTCTCGGTCCATCGATCTAAATTCATCATGTCAAATCGGTTCTGCCAGCGATTAATGCCCATTGAACCGTCATATTTAATGATGGGTTTATCAGTCTTTCCACTTTTAGTAGTTATGACCACAACCCCATTGGCAGACCTTGACCCATACACCGCAGCAGCAGAAGCATCTTTAAGAATATCAATAACAGCTATATCATCCGGATTAATATCTGAAATACTTCCAAGGTAAATGATTCCATCCAAGACTATAAGTGGAGAATTGGAACCATTAATAGAATTTTGCCCTCTCACCAGAATATTGGGTGTAGAACCTGGTGAATTTTGAGGTCCCACGTTGACACCCGCAACAGTTCCCTGTAAAGATTGGAGCGCATTATTGGTAGAGGATAAAGACAATTCAGAATCTTCTAAGTTTACAGTTCCCACTGCCCCACTAATATCCTTTCTCCGAGCAGTTCCATAACCAACCACCACTACCTCTCCCAAAGCCGATTCATCCATTTCCATCTGAATATCGATTTGCGATTGATTGGAAACCGTTATTCTCCTGGACTCGTATCCGATAAAGGATATTACCAATACGGCTCCCTCATCCACGTCAATGGAAAAATTACCATCAATATCTGATACGGTCCCTGCTGAGGTGCCTTCTACTGTAATCGTAGCACCCGGCAGAGGGTCCCCATTTTCATCGGTAATCGTGCCGGTTATAGTTACCGGCAATAAAGCTCCCAGATCAGATGCCTGATCCTGTTGGGCCTGCGGCGGCAACTTCCTGACATGAATATTCTGATTGACCTGTTTGAAATACAATCTGGTTTGTCTCCCGATAACAGACAATAAATCATAAACACTTTGGGTTTCTCCACCGGTAGAGACCTTTGGCGTACCTTTCAATTCCTTATCTGTGTACACAAAACTAAAACCCGTCATTTTCTCAATACTTGAAAATGCCTTTTCAATTCTTGCTTGTTCTAAGGAAAGCGATACCATTACTTCTTCAATATCCTTGACCTGGGCATTGCCGTTCCCGGCAAGCAAAAAACTCATGGATAGGAGTTGAATCAGAAATGCGTAAGAAAATAGTTTAGTCATGCGTATAACATGTGTTAGTACAAGATTTTTCATACCTTTACTTCGTTTGTTTTAAAACTATAGTGAATGGTTTTTGATCAACATGCCCCGGAATATTCCTTTACAGGTATTCCGGAGATTAATTTGGCTGGGGATGTTGGCGCATTCCCAGCTTCTTTACACTTGGGTTTATATCATAGGCAACTTTTTCTAAATCCTTAAAATATAATTTTTACATTTTCCTTATCGATCGTAAAATCAAACCTTGCCGAAAACTTCAATCCTTCCAAAACATTCTCCAGCGTCTCATCCTGGAATTTTCCAGAAAGTAAAACCTGCTCTTTAGGTTTCCTTATTAACTGAATTTCAACACCATACCAATTTTCCAATACCCTGATAACTTCCATTAATGGGGTTTCCTGAAAAATAATCCGCTTTTTTGTCCAGCCTATCACCAGGTCAGGGTTAAACCCGGTTTTTTCCAACTGCTCTTTTTCCGTACCGATTTTCAAAGCTTCTCCAGGTACTAACCTAACTTCCTCCGCCTCACCGTCCCTTTTTATAGCCACTTTTCCGGTCAGCAACGAAACATCCAAAGTTTCCCCTTCGTAAGCCTTGACATTAAAACTGGTACCCAAAGCAATGGTGGTGGTCTCCCTGGAATGGACGATAAAAGGTCTCATGGAATCCCTGGCCACACTGAAAAATGCTTCTCCCTTTAAATGGACCTCCCTTCTGCCCTTTTCAAAATTCTTAATATACCTCAATTCACTCCCTGAATTCAAGATGACCAGCGAGCCATCACTCAGGGTAAGATGAGATTTTACCCCTGGCACGGTCTTATGCTCTACAAATTCCGACACGGGTGGATTTTCTTCCTGAATAACTGTGGTCGACAACAGCCAACTGGACAGGTAGCCAAACCCAATGGCCATGGCCAGGATACAGGCCACCCTGAAACGGAAATCGGCAAAGAAATTTGAGTGGTGCGGAGCGTTGGGTACTGCCCTTTCCAAGGTGCTCAAGGAATGCAGGGGAATCACTTTTTCCTCTCTTGACCTTATTCCCTCCCGAGGTGCTTCCGACATCCTGGTATCCATATCGTTCCACATGCCCGAAATTTCCGCATCTGAAAGTTTAGGTTGATTTTTGGTATTCAGCTTGAGTATGATCTTTCTTGCTTCTTTGGCTGCTTTGTATTTGGAGGGGTTTTTAGTCAATAAATCCTCCCAGAAAAGATTGGATGCGGCATTGGGCTGCATCACCCATTTTCGGAACGAAGGGTCTAAAACAAAATCCTCTGTGGTATAGTTGGATATCTCCATATTAAAATAAATTCGTCCACATAAGTCCCGAATTTTAAAAATCTATCCATCATCGGTAAAAAAAGTTTGAAAATTAAAGAAAATTTAAAATTACCTATATTAAAATGGTAATATGGAAAATTAAAAAGGATAAATTTAATATTTTAACAAAATATCAGGCTAAAAAAGTCATAAGAAATAAGCCTATTAGCGCAAAGCGCTTTTTCAAATTGGCTAGGGCCTTCCAGGCAAGGGTGTAAACCGACTGCACATTGATCCCCATAATGATAGAGATATCTTCATAGGAGTGGTTTTCATAATACAGCAGGTGGATCACCTCGTGTTGCCGTGCAGACAGAGACTCCATGGCTTCCATCAGGCTTTTCCTTCTTTCAAGTGAGTTCCCTACCTCTGTCTCCTGTTCATAATGTAAATCATCTCCCAGTTCCGCATTCAGGTGACCATGCCGCTTTTTGTCCTTTCCTACTTCTTTATGGATTTTATTGCTAAGGCATTTAAAAAGATAAAGTTTGATATTATCGGTAGCTTTAATGGTATGTCGGTATTGCCAAATTTTCAAAAAAACCTCTTGTATGCAATCCTTAACCAAACTGCGGTCCCCCTTGATGGACATACCCAACCTAAAAAGTTCCTGGGTATATTTTACATATAAGCCTTCCATACCAGCCCTATCGCTATTCTGAATTTGCCTCCAATAGGTAGCATCATTGGCATTTTGGTCTGGGCTGGCACATGGCTTTCCTTTGTACATATAGGGTAATCTGGGTTTATGGCTACTCAAAATAGGGATTAATCTATGAAGATAAAAATAAATAGCTGCTTTTTGGACAAAAGCTTTTACACACCAAAAGGTTTTTCTCCTTCTTAAAAATAATCCCTGCTTTTATCCACTTTTCCAATAATCACTCAAAAGATGCGGGTACCTGAGGGGAAGAAATGTCAATTCACAGGCATTTGAGTGGATCAAGGTTGCCTTTCGAACAAAAATCAAGTAATTTTAAGCTACTAATTACCATAGGATGTATTCGGATTTTCATTAAAAACCGGATTTAATAGATCCAATCTGCCGGTTTTGGGTGCAAATAGAATCCACTGATCAAAAATTCCGGAGGATTGCCGAACTTTATACCCTACCTTATGAATAGCAGAAGAAATTTTATCCATAAATCCCTGCAATTGGGAGCATTCTCCGGTATGGCTTCCATACTGCCTGGATTTAATATTAACACGACAGCAGCTATGAATTCGAAAGCAAAATTTGACAAGGTCCCTCTTCCGGCCAACTTTGGCCTGGGGGGTGTGGCCATAGGCAATGGTTTCAGACCTACCACGGATGAACAGGCCCAATTGGCGCTGGAAGGTGCCTGGGAGGCCGGAGTTCGGTTTTTTGATACTTCTCCCTGGTATGGATTGGGACTAAGCGAACGGCGTTTTGGGCGTTTTCTACACAATCAAAAACGAGAAGACTATGTACTGGCCACAAAGGTCGGCAGGCTATTGAAACCAGCGAAAGAAGCCCCGGGTAACAACTCCTGGAAGGATGCTTCACCTTTTGACTACGAATACGACTACAGCGCAGCGGGAGTCCGCAGATCCATAGAGGACAGCCTGCAGCGGTTGGGCATCAACAGCATCGATATTGTTTTTATCCACGACCTTTCTCCTGAAAATGGAGACATGAAGGACAATTGGATGGAGTATTTCAAAGTGGCAGCCAAAGGTGCCATGCCCGAACTGACGAAAATGCGGGAAGAAGGATTGATCAAAGGTTGGGGGCTTGGCGTAAACCGCATCGAACCCATTCTGGAAACCCTTAAAGTGGCGGATCCTGACGTATGTCTTTCAGCAACCCAATATTCGCTGATGTACCATGAAGATGCCCTTGATCGGTTGTTTCCCCCTTGTGAAGATAAAGGAGTGGACATCGTTGTGGGTGCTCCACTGAATGCCGGCTTCCTGGCTGGCATAGACCGGTACAATTACTGGGGAGAAATGCCGGAAGGCTTTAAGGAAAAGCGGCGACAAATGACGGAAATCGCACAACGACATGGGATAGACCTGATCTCCGCTGCCTTGCAATTTTCTGCCGCACCTTCAGTGGTTTCTGCCGTGATTCCTGGTACACGATATCCGGATCAGGCCAAGGCTAATGTAAAAGCAATGCAGGTGAAAATTCCGCAGGCATTTTGGGAGGAGCTGGTGGAGAAGGATCTGATTTCGGATAAAGCACCCTGGCCAGCATAGATAACCTGCTGCGGTGTTAACAGAAAGATTGAAGGAGAGTGGCCTTCGACAAGCTCAGGCATCAGATTGAGAGAGGTTGTACTGTTGGTATAAATGCAAAAGGGCATATATAAAATCTGGCCCTCCTGTGATGGCTTCATAATGATCGTGTTGATTGGTAGCCATTGGCAGTGGATTTCTATCTGCAAGAAATAAATCAATTCCTAACCAGGCGAAGAATTCCGCCCGCCTGAGATACTTTGCTTCTCCTGTCAATTGATAGGTATTGATCATATGCTCCACCACTTTGGCAAAGGCGTCGGGTTTTTGCAATTCATTTTCATCAGGACTTGCCGCAAGATACTGATCTGCTGCAGCCACTATGAGTGTTTTGTATTTCTCTGCCAGTTGCGGATGACTTTCTTTCAATTGCAAATACCTGGAGTAAAGCAAATTTGCTAAATCGGCATGGGTGGAGTACCCGTAGCCCGTAGCCCAAACGGCTGTATAAGGAATATTCATGGACCGGTGCCTGGGTTCGCCTGTTTTTGCATGAAGGGTAACGGAAAAGCCGCCACCCTTTGCGATATGGTGCCCCGTTCTATGAAAATCCAAATCCTGTTGAATGGCCAACTTTTCCATTCGGATGGCAAGTTCTTCCTCAAAAGGTTTGATTTGTTTTGCAGCACCCCACAGACACCTTGCCATCTCCAGGTTATTGCTCAACCATACGACGTTTATATGGTCACCTTGTTCAGCCCTTCCCGCAATCAGGTAACCAGATTCGGCAATTTTACTATTCTCTTCCATCCGGCGCACTACAGTGGCAATCGCATTTATCAAGTCGCGTCTTCTACTTTTCTCTTCGTTCTCCTCCCGCACATAAGCATCCGCCCAGGTTGAAATCATTTGGCCGGCATATCGGGGGAATTCAAATCCCTGATAGGTTTCCCGACGCGACCAACGTGCATGTCTGGAATAATCCCCGGTCTCCTTGCTGTCGATTTGATTGTCCCATAAACCCAAAGCAAAACGCCAACTGGATTCCGGAGACAAACGATAACATTGGTCCCAGAATGGCCATTCCCCATTGATCTCGTGCATGTCTGTTCCCTCAACCGATTCGGTTCGAAAATCCCAATAAAGGTGTTCTCCCCAGGCCATTAATCCGGTTTCAGGACTTTGACAGTGATCAAAGAAAAATTTCAGCGCCTTGTCCGCTTCCCTGGCATACTTTTCATCAGCGGTAATATCAGTCAGCTGGTAAAGGATGGCATACAAGGATCGGTCCTCCTGAGGATTGGCACCTCCCAATGATCGGTCACTTTTACGAACACCCTGAATCTCACTAAAAATTTCTGTTGATCCAAGGGTCATTCCGAACCTGTCAAGTGCTGCTGCGAATAGTGGTGATTGCAAATCACCATAGTTATCCCTACCTTTTTCAATCATGGCATCTGCATATGCCTGTACCATTTCCAAGAGCCTGGCCTTTTCATTCTCTTCTTTGGAAACAAAGGAATACAGGCCCAGGATAAATAAACCTGAAAATAGAATTAAATACCACTTCATATCATTTGCATTCTTCATCATCTTAAAGAAAGTTTACCTGCTCCCCCTCCTTAGACCAGATTTTATACAATTCATGGAGGGGTGATGGTCTATCCGATTGGGAAAACTAAAAATACATAAAATTATTAAAACCCTAAATATGCAATAGCCTATCTATTCCGACCTTAAACTGCTTCAAAATCAGCCGCTACGCTGCAGTTTTCGATTTCACCATAGCGATGCTATGCCTCAATCACCAAACTACCTGATTTTCTTGCAGTTTCAGCTCTCATTACGATTCCTAATGAATAATCCGGGTTAAAACAATAAGACCTGCAACTGTAAGCGGGAATTTTTTGATCCATGGAAAAAATTGCTTCCAATTTGTTATATTCAGGTATGGAAAAAGAAAGGACCAAATCTTCCGTAAAAGAACCCGACTTAAGCTATGGGCCGTATACCTATGCGGATTACCTGTCCTGGGATATAGAGGAGATGGTCGAACTGATCAAAGGCAAAGTATTCAAAAAAGCTGCCGCAGCTCCAAACAGGATTCATCAACGACTAGCGGGAGACCTTCTTACTGAGCTCAACATGTTCCTGAAAGGCAAAACATGCCAGGCCTACATTGCCCCATTTGATGTACGGCTTCCTGTCAAATCCAAAAAAGACAACAAAATATATACCGTCGTACAACCGGATATCTGCGTTGTCTGTGACCTTGACAAATTGGACGACAGGGGCTGCATTGGAGCACCTGACCTGGTGGTGGAGGTACTCTCCCCGGGCAACAAGCAACTTGAACTCCAACATAAATACGAGGTTTACGAAGAATCGGGGGTAACGGAATATTGGCTGATGGATGCAGCCGGACAGACACTATTGATTTACACCCTGGTGCAAGGCAAGTACCAGAGTTCCCGCCTGATGACTTCCGGGGATAGGGCAAGGTCTTTTGCTGTACCGGGGTTTGAACTGGACCTGGAAGCATTTTTTGCGGAAATCAAATAAGATGTGGAGACCGTATTCAGTTGCTTGAAGACCAATCTGAAAATTAGTCGGACGACAGAAATTGCAAATTCTTAAACAAATTAGCACTATTGCAATTTTTCTGTTATTCTATTGAGTTGATAGGCTTTTTTGAAGTTAGACCTGCCAGGTTTTTTCCCAAACCTGGCAGGTCTTGAAGTACCAACATTGAAACAATTTTGAAATTCGATTCTAAATTGGCCAACTCAATTGGTAGTAAGTCTGGAATCGGTGCTTTTTTCAAAATCCAACTTGCCAGCACCTTTAAATAAGGTCAGACGGGAACCTTGTTGGATTTTTCCAGATATACTTTCAAGGTAATTATACACCAGTATTTCACTAGCAACAGCATCCAATTGAAGCGTAGTAATACCTCCTTGAAGCAAGGCATTAGCTCCTCCGGAGGCAGTTAAATCCAACTGGTCTACCTTGAACATTTTATTACTTGTCTCCAGTTTGCCACCGTGAAGAGAAACCGCCAAGCTGTCTTGTTTAAATTCATCCAGGTGAAGGCTAGTGTTGTTTTCCACAATCACCGATTCGATGGTTGCAACCTTCAAATTGGCATAGCTCATACCCTTTCTTTCCCCTTGAGTTACAAAACAGGTATCATTTCTGATCGCATAGTCTATAATTACTTGTAAAGTATCCTTGGGATAGGTGGTTCTGATGATTTCGAAAGCATCCCCTCTGATGAGATGTAAAGAAGTGTTGCCAATTATGTGCAATACGCTGAATTCATCTATTACCTCGCTGTCTATTTCAGCTGTTTCCGTAAATCTGCTTTCAGGTAGATTGTCCATATGGGTAAATCCAAAAACAAGGGTGCCACCTACTAGGAGAAAGAGACCTACTACATAGCCAAGAAGTAATTTGTTGCTAGTTTTGAGTTTCATGATCGTTGTTTTTTATGAGGGTTACTAATTCAGCGAGGTCTTTGGAAGTCAGTCGTAGGAGTTTGATGCGCTCCAGCAGTCGGGGTAATTCCTTTTCAAAAAACTCCGTTTTCTGCATGTTTTGAATGATTTTAGGGGCATCAATCGCCACAAAGAATCCTATGCCTCTTTTGTTTTCGAGTATACCCTTATTTTCCATGGTGCTGTAGGTTCTCATAACCGTGTTCCGATTGACCTCCATCTCCTCAGCCAGTTCCCGTACTGAGGGAATGCGTTCACCCGGTTGTATCTTGTCATCTAGGATGCGGTTGTTTAACCACTCCTCTATTTGAAGAAAGATATTTTTTGATTCGTTAAAGTCCATCTTATACCTCCTTTTCTTTAAGTTTCAAAAAAGTGGCTGTCCAGCATACCATTAAGGTAATGACCATAAGCAGCATAAGGCCTATTTCAAGTAAGGTGATATGTTCAGGAAATCCGTCGAGGAAAAAATTAGGCCTTAACTCCTCAAAACCGCCCTTGAAAGCAACAATCAGTTTAACATATAAATAAAATACGGCCAGAACACCAATTAAAACCCCACTGGTTTTTACCAGATTCCACCTCTCAAAGGCAATACTCCCTAACTGTACCAGCGTCAAAGCGAAAATGAGCCCAAAATAAATTACAAAGGGTATAAAAATAAATCTTCCATATTGGGGATTCACCAAAGTGAATTCAAATGGTGCGATTTCAGGAAAAGTAGCTGGTGCCCCTTGATAGCTGAGATACAACTTCACCCCAAATTTGAAAATGGGTATAAAGGAATTTACTCCTATATAAAACACGACAGGGTAAAGGATTGTGAACAACCCAATACGCATAAACCAATGAAGAAAAAACTTCTCAAAGGCCGATGCGGGCAGAGTTAGGTATGAGGTGGCACTGAGTCTGTTTTTTAACGCACCAAAGCTTTTGGAGTTTAGAAAAATTCCCATAATCAAATATCCTATGAAATAGATTGGGAGATAGTTGACTGCCTCGAAGTTACTTGCATTTACGTTTCCATAAGACATAAACATAACAAACCAAAGCGCCAAGATTGAGACAGGTAACAGTAGTATATATTCCCACCTATTCACGCTAAGGTCATAGCGCAGCAATTTACCAAATCGGTTAATGTCAAATACTTCTTTCATAATACGGTCTCATTTTGGGTTGATTCAACTAAAACTATCCCCTGAGAAACAGCATTGAAAAACAATTCCAAATTCACTTGGGTGGGGTTTTCTCCGGGGGTAAGTCTTTTGAAAAAATGGTAGCCTCCCTGGGCCTTTTCCGAATAGATCCATTCTTTGCTAAGCTGGGCACTAAAACCAAAGGAATAGTGGTCGCTGATGGCCAGCATGTCCTGATCAAGGACGATTCGTCCCTGATCCACCAAGATGACCCGGTCAATCAGGTTTTCCACATCTTTTACTTGGTGGGTGCTGATTATAACCGTTTGGTCTGTACGTAGGTTGGCGGCTACCATTTTGCGGAAAATGCTTTTGGATGGAATGTCCAGCCCATTGGTAGGTTCATCCAAGAGTAACAGCTTGCATCCCGTGGAAAGGGCAAAGGCAATTAAGAACTTCTTACGCTGTCCGTAAGAACACTTCCCAAACTTCTTGGAAGGATCCAGATCAAAACTCTGAAGGAGGGAATGAAATTTTTCCTTTTCGAAGGTGGGGTAAAACACAGCGAGAGAACTGGCAAATTTTCCCATAACGGTTTTGTCCGGTAAGTTATACTCTTCCGGTATCATAATGACCTTCTGGAGAAAATAGGGAGAACGTTTAAAAGGATCGTGTCCGAGAACGGATATATCTCCGTGCTGCACTTTAAGCAGTCCGTTGGTCAAACGCAATAGTGATGATTTCCCGGCTCCATTTTTACCCAATAGGCCCACTATATTTCCCTCTCTAACTTCCAAATTCATATGTTGGAAAAGCTTTTCCAATTTTCGATAGCCGTAACTGACATTCCTTAGTTGAATCATTGGCATAGTGTTTTAGTGTCATAGTATCTTATGACACAATAATGGTCAATTTTTTTATACCTGCAAGTTTTTTTATCTAATTTCAACCTTTTATAACATTCAAAAGGTAGGAAAAGCTAGCCCACGATTGGCTTATGCATTACACCTGCATGGATTTTTCGACTACCTTGCAGGATGGATAATCATACTGGGGGCCTAACTTTCTGAAAATAATGTCAATCGAACATAAACATTCAGAAACAGTAAAGAGAAATCATCAAAATCAGCAGGTGTGTTGCAGTGAAGGTACCACGGTTAAGCAGGAAGGAAACACCATCGCGCACAAGTGGGATACGTGGAAGCTCTTTTTGCCAGGTGATTTACCAGTTTTTTCATCCAGGTGAGACTATGTAACAACTTCCACGGGACCCATTCGTTGGTCTGTTGACCTAGAACGAATAGCCTTGATTTTGAACGCTATTCAATATCTCCAAATCCAGTGCAAACCCTTTGATCAATTCCACCACTTCCTCCCTCTGCCAGGTCAGGTAATCGGCAAAGGAATAGTTGCCATATTCCAAATTCGGTTCATTGAGCGTATTCCGGTTTTTGGCAATCATGGAATGAAAATGCTGAATTTAAGTCTTTTTGAATTAGGCACTTAATCAATACTCCAATCTTTGTCCATTGACCATAAAATGAGTTTTAGATCTGGAATTTACTAATAATACTATTATTCCTTGATAAATTTAAAAAATAATAATATATAACCTATTGATTTACAATATTTTATAACTTATTTATCAGGCACCTAATTCAATAAATTTACCATTGGATTAACGAAGGCATTTGTTCCAAACCATTATCAAATGGATGCCAATCAGCATTTTTTCTGGAAGGTGATTTTGATTGGACCCCCAATATCGTCACCATGGATAACTTCCCTGCTGAAGCCGATTTCATCCGGGTTAATTTAACAAAGCCAAGAGGGATTTCGGGGAAACTTTATTTTGATGAAATCAGCCTTACGGTAAAATAATATCAACCGGCACCCTTTGCAGTCTATTTTATTGCTACAATCCTGTCAATGGATAGCTTTTTATGATGACAATTTCAATTGCTAATGGGTACCATTATCAGCAAACAGCCTCGACTGAATTATCCTGTCTAAGGGATTTTTTACCCATAAAAAAAATTTGCAACTCATTTATTGATACTCCTATCAGTGCCCATTGGAAAAATCAAAAAAACCTATAAATCAGTTTGGGCTGTTTGGTTTTTAACCCATAGTTGGCTACCCTTTGCGGCAGTCACCAGGTCAAATTGCCCGAAGCTACCCAACACTTCTACCTTTCCAGAAAATGAGGGGTGTTGAAATTCAGGGGACCACCAATTTACTTTTAACCAATCCGAATCTTGGAGTGTCCGCTTATCCAGGGGTCTTTCTATATCCTCTGCCAGATTTTCTGCCAGGAAGCCCTGCCGCTGATCCGGCAACCTGATTCTTAACCAGCCTGCGGTTTTACCCTCAATTCTAAATACCTCCTGACTTTCCAACTTGTCCAAAATCAAACTGCGGGTGCTGGGGCCTTGCCGCAGATTGACCAGCTCCCCCTTTACCCTTGCCCAATTATTGAATAATACTGAGTCAGCCTTTGGTAAATTTGGCAATTTTGGTGCATCCTGAAAAAAATAAATCGGATCCAGGCTCTTCCATCCCCGCGCATAAATTCCAAAATGCAGGTGAGGTGCCGTGGTGCGGGCGTTGCCGGTATTGCCCACCGTACCCAGGGTATCACCAGGTTTTACCTTGGTGCCTGCGGCCACCAGCTGGCTATCAAGATGGGCATAATAAAAGGAATACCTTCCTGATGAAATCCTTATGGTCTTTCCTCCCAATCGGTTATTACCCACCTGGGAAACCCTTCCCTTGCTGACCGCCAGTACCGGTGTACCTCTGTTTGCGAATACATCCACCCCTTCATGTTTTCTTCTACCCCCCTCTCTTGGATCCCCAAAAAAACTGGCAATATTCAAATGGCTCTTTTCCAATAGGGGAAAACTCAGGGTGGGAGCATAACTAATGGATATCTCCACCAAACCACCCTTCAATAATTCGGGTTGTAGTCGAAGCAGGTAGCTCGCTTCCGATCGTACCGGGTACCTGATGGTATTTTCTTCCCCTTCAGGTTTCAATTCCTCCAGGTCGTCACTTCCATTCCCCCGAAATAAATCCATAAACCAGGTAGCGGTGGTATCCGAAAGTAACTTCAAATCTACCGTAATTTCCTGCCCCTCGCTGGCCGAAAACAAAAAAGAAGCTGCCTCCGGCACAGCCGGATCAAACTGGGTCAGCTCCCTATAGGGAAGTTCCACCCTGTTGGAATCAGCAAGTGCCCGCACTCCCACTGCTTCCCAATCCCTGACCATCGAATTGCCTTTCAGACTCGAAGCTTTAAGGTCCTGCAGGTAATTGTCATAGGGGCTACCGGATCTCAGGAATTGTTCTATTTTTGTTCCCTGGCAGGACAGGCACAAAAATACCAGCAGATATAGGAATAAATTTTTCATATTTCATTCAAAATGCAAAACGCCTGCCGTTTTAATAGGGCAGGCGCTCTTGATATTAATATCCAGCTGGTGATTACAAGGTTTTTTGCTCTTCGTGTACTCCCTCACGAATCTCTTCGATCAATTTCTTATTGAAAGCAGGCAGGTCGTCCGGCTTTCGGGCCGTCACCAGGGCCGAATCACAGACATATTCGCTGTCTGTCCATGCCACACCGGCATTGATCAGGTCGGTTTTGATGGAGGGCCAGGAAGTCATTTCCCTACCTTCCAGGGCACCCGTCTCGATCAGCGCCTGTGGACCGTGGCAAATGGCGCCAATCGGCTTGCCTGCTTCAAAAAAGGACTGAATAAAGTCAATCGCATCCGTATTGGTCCGCAGTTTATCGGGATTGATCACCCCTCCGGGAATCATTAATGCATGGTAATCGGCGGGGTTGGCATCACTTAATGGCTTGTCTATTTTCACTTCCTCTGTCCAGTTGCCGCCTTTCCAACCTTTGATAGACTTTGCTGGCGAAATCACATGAACCGTAGCTCCGACTTCCTCCAAAGCTTGTTTGGGGCTTTTCAATTCACTCTCCTCAAATCCGGTTTCGGTCAAAATAGCTACGAACTTATCATTTAAAGTTGGCATGTTACAAAATAGTTTGGTTAATAATTGATTCCATTCCTTACCGATTGGACATTTCCAATCGGGCAGGACTAAAAACGGTCCAATTACCATGCCATTAACGTATTTGTTAATTAAACATGGTAAATCAGGGCATCGTAATTTGATCAAACCAGGTATTCTTTTACGCCTGTTGCTTTAAACCCGCTCTACTGGAAAAAAAGTACGCACCAAGTGGAAATTATCGCGCACATAGGCACGAACTACCTGAAACGTGACGTCCAATCAATCCTGAATTGTCGCTTTCTTCTCCTCTTTTTCGAGCTTTTTGAAGTATCTTCTGAATAAAAAATTCGACCGTATGGCTTCCATATTGGTATTGAACTTCTCGGTGCTGGACTCCAGATTGATCAGTGTCTGCATCAGGGTAGCCCGGAACAGCGAGTCTTCCAAAATCAACCCAGCAGTTCCTTCGCCTGCTTTCACTCCCTCGACCAGCTGATTGAGCTGCTGAAGGAGCCCCTGTGTCTCAGCCGTGGTCGATTCGATCTGCTCCAGGCTTCGCTCCACGCTTGCCGTCAGCACCGTATCTGAAATCAAGGTACCTGCCAAACCATTCCCGTTTTCGATATTTTCCATCAATTCCTTGCCGGCCATGGCCAGCTGTGACGCCTGATCCCCCGCTCGGCGGAACGAGCGAATCGCCTCTTTCATCTCCACTAGCAAAAGTGTATCCGAAAGCGTATTCCAAAGATCCTGGTTTTGATTGATCTTTTCTGTGATTTCAGATAGGTTCATCAGCGTGTTTTGCAGGTAATCGCCCGAACTGTTGAGCTGCCGAAGCATGTCCTCTGTACCAATTTGTTCCAGGGGAATCAAGACATCTCCCTCTTCAATCGGCAGCGCAACTCCCTCCTGCGGGTGGATTTGCAGAATCTTATTCCCTATCAGTCCATCGGTATTGATGGTGGTTCGGGCATTTTTGAGAATGAAGGGAGTCATTTTGTTGCGAATCAAAAGACCCACCTGAATCGTGTTTTCATCCAACACATTGATGTCACTTACCGTGCCTACATTCATCCCCTTGTACAGGACATTGTTTCCGGGAAGTAAGCCATTCACATCTTCCATTTCTACAAAAACGTGCATGGATGTTCCCAGGATATTCTGATTCCTCCCGATCATGTAGAGCGAAAAGACAAGAAACAGTAAGCCAGCGATCACAAGCGCGCCAAGCTTCGCATTGGATAATTTTCTATCTGTACTCATAGTCCTTCGAAGAATTCCCTCACCTTGGGGTCTTGGTATTTAATTAAGTTTTCAAATGTTCCTTCCGCATAATTCTTCCCCTCAATCAACATGATGATACGGTTGGCGGTCATTCGGATACAATTCATATCGTGCGATATGATGACGGAAGCGGTATTGTATTTTTCTTGAATCCGGTTCATCAGTTCACTGATTTCTCTACCGGTTATCGGGTCCAAACCGGTGGTCGGTTCATCGTATAAAATCACCTTTGGCTTGAGAATGATTGTCCGGGCCAGTGCAATTCGCTTGCGCATCCCTCCGGAGAGTTCGGCAGGCATCATATCGATGGTATGCAACAAGCCCACATCCTCCAGTGCTTCTTTCACCGCCGATTCGGCATTTGCGGCACGTTCTTCCTTTGTCCAGTGCCGACGAAGTGGAAATTCCAGGTTTTTTCGGACCGTCATGGAGTCGTAGAGTGCATTACTTTGAAACAAAAACCCCACATCGGCGCGAAGCAAATCCATTTCGTCCTGATCCAGCAGACTAATATCCTGATCGAGAATAGTGATTCTACCACTGCCCGGTTCGATCAATCGGATAATGCATTTGATCAAAACGGATTTCCCGGAACCCGACTTTCCGAGGATCACCAGATTCTCTCCCTCAGAAAGAGTAAGTGAAAAATCCCGAAGCACGTGATGCTGCCCAAAGGATTTGTTCAAGTTATTTACCTCGATGATGGAGTCGCCCTTTGCCATAAAATCAGGTAAGTCCCAGGACATCGGCAACTTGCACCGCGATCAAATCCAAAATAAACACCAAAAGCGAAGCCACAATCACTGCCGTGGTGGCAGATCGTCCTACTCCTTCGGTTCCCTTTTGGGAATGATAGCCTTTGTAGCAGCCGACGATACCAATGGCAAATCCAAAGAAGATCGTCTTGACCATAGCCGGTACAAAATCCCCAAAAATCAATACTTTGTAGGCCTGGAACCAATACAAGGGCCAACTGACATCCCCTTTCAGATTCGCTCCCAAATACCCTCCATACAATGAAATCGCAATGGCCAAACTGGAAAGAATGGGCACCATGACCGTAGAGGCCAAAACGCGGGTAACCACCAGGTATTTGAAGGGATTGGTTCCCGAGACCTCCATCGCATCTATCTGCTCGGTCACACGCATCGACCCCAGTTCCGCCCCAATTCCAGAGCCTATTTTACCCGCACAAATCAAGGCTGTAATTACGGGTGCGATCTCCCGGACCAGCGAAACAGACACCATGGATGGAAGCATAGACGCCGCCCCAAACTCCATCAAGGTAGGGCGTGACTGAATGGTCAAAACCAGCCCCATGATAAAAGCGGTGATACCCACGAGGGTAAAGGTCTTGTAACCAATAAAATAGCTTTGGTTCACAAACTCCTCCCACTCCTGCCGGGGCTTGCTGACTTCCCGGAAAAAACGGCCCGTAAATCGGGCTATTTCTCCTACTTCCTGAAAGAAAGGGGTGTTCAGTTTATTCAGTAGTGCCATACATTGCTTTCATCTGCCAAATTCATCAACTTTCCTTAGAAAAGCCGTTGCAAAGGTCAAGTCAATTTATGATAAAATCAGGTAAAAAATCCAGAACTGGGAGGAATAATTAGAAAGCCCGTTCCAATAAGGCAGAACAACTGACCTTGTTTGTTTCCTGCGGGAACAAAAAACACCGCTCCATTTCCTGTCACGGAGAGTTTTCCGGGTATTTCCCGGCACCAAAACCAACGGATGGGAGCAAGACATTGCCTGGAGCTTCTTATTTAAAGTCCCTGGAGGGAAACAGTTCCCCCTGTTGCCCTTTTTCTCCAGAAGGGCGCTGGGAAACTTCCCTGCCTGCTTCTTCTCTCTTCCCTGCCGACCTGCGGTTTTGTTCCACCGAACTGGGTTGCAGCAGCTTGTTTAGGTTATGACAAGCGCGCACCACCACGTGGATTACCTCTCCTTCTATTTGTAGTTTCCCGGAAACCATCAGAAGCTTGGACTGCAGGATAACGGATCGGTATTTCTCAAAGGTTTTGGCCCAAACCACCAGGTTGGCAAAACCGGTCTCGTCTTCAACGGTAATGAAAAGCACCCCCTTGGCCGTACCTGGTCGCTGCCTTACGGTAATCAGGCCGCAAACCTTGACAAAAGCCCCGTCCTTCATTTTCCCCAAATGAGCCGTGGGGCTTACGCGCAACTGATCCAATTGGTCGCGTAAATGGCTTAAGGGGTGAGATTTCAGGGAAAGAGTGGTGGCGGCATAATCCCTAAGTACCTGCTCCATGGGGGGGATGGCTGGCAGGGAAACCTCCTTTTCCTGGGGCGTCTCCTGCACCTGCCCCGTAAACACACCGATGGGCCTTCCCTGAAGGGCCAACACTTCCCAAAGAGCTTGCCTGCGGTCGAGGCCCTCGGATCGAAAGGCATCGGCATCAGCCAGGCGCTCCAGGGCAGACTTGGGGACCCCGGCATTGATCAGGTCGGTGATATGGTCATAGGGTTTCTTCCGCTGCTCCACCAGCAGCTGCATGTCGGATTGATTCAATCCCTTCACCTGCCGGAATCCCAGCCGAATGGACAGGTACTGACCGGATTTTTCCTCAAACACGTGGTCCCAGAAGGAGCGGTTTACATCCACCGGCCTTACTTCCACTCCGTGCTTGCGGGCATCGGTAACGATCTGTGCCGGTCGGTAAAAACCCATGGGTTGGCTATTGAGCAGGGCCGTAGCGAAAACATCCGGATAGTGGTACTTCAGCCAACAGGAAACGTACACCAGCAGGGCAAAACTGGCCGCATGGCTCTCAGGAAAACCGTAACTGCCAAATCCTTCCAGCTGACGAAACACCCGCCTGGCAAAGTCCTCCTTGTAGCCCCGGGCCACCATGCCCCCCACCAGCTTTTTCTCGTACTGACTCACCAGCCCATGCGCCTTGAAGGTCGCCATGCTTCGCCGCAGTCCGTCTGCTTCCGCCGGGGTGAAGCCTGCCGCCACGATGGCAATCTCCATGGCCTGCTCCTGAAACAGGGGCACCCCCAGGGTGCGGCCAAGGATCTCCTCCAATTCCCGGGAGGGATATTCCACCGGCTCTTCTCCCCTGCGCCGTTTGAGGTAGGGATGCACCATGTCTCCCTGAATTGGTCCTGGCCGTACAATCGCCACTTCAATTACCAAATCGTAAAAGGTCTTGGGCCTCAAACGAGGCAGCATGGACATCTGCGCGCGACTCTCAATCTGGAAAACCCCCAGGGTATCCGCATGACTAATCATCTCATATACCTGGGGATCGTCCTGTGGAATATTGGCCAGGGTAAGCTGCGGGCCGTAATGGGAACGGACCAGGTCAAACGCCTTGCGTATGCAAGTCAACATGCCCAATGCCAGCACGTCCACTTTCAGAAAACCCAGGGCATCGATGTCGTCTTTGTCCCATTCGATGCAGGTCCGGTTTTCCATCCGTGCATGCAGTACCGGACAGAGGTTGGAGAGCTGATCCCGGGTGATCACAAAGCCACCGGTATGCTGACCCAATTGTCTTGGAAAACCCATGTACTGCCAGGTAAGCAACAGCGTCTTTCGCAAATGGGAATCCCGGGGATCAAATCCCTGAGAGGAAACTTTCTCGCCTTGCAGCCATTCTTTGGTCAGTTCGTGCCCTGACTTGGCAAGCCGGTCCACCGCATCCAACGACAAGCCCATGGCTTTGCCCAGGTCCCGTACCGCTCCCTTCCAATGCAGTCGGGTGACGGTGGCCACAATGCCCGCCCGGTCCCGTCCGTACTTTTCGTAAATGTACTGCATCACTTCTTCCCGGCGCTCGTGCTCAAAATCCACGTCGATATCCGGGGGCTCGTTCCGGGCATCGGACATAAAGCGGGCAAACAGCAACTTGAACTTGGAGGGGTCCACCGAAGTGATGCCCAGGCAATAGCAAACCACCGAATTGGCTGCCGAACCCCGCCCCTGACAGAGGATACCCCGCTTCCGGGCAAAACGCACCAGGTCGTATACCGTCAGAAAATAGGAGGCGTAGTCTTTCCGGGCAATGAATTCCAACTCCTGCCGGATGGTATTCCGAAGGGCTTCGGGAAGTTGCTCCCCGAAACTGCCCCGGGCTCCCTCCCAGGTCCGCAATTCCAACTCCTCCTGGGGACTGTGCCCTTCACTGCTGATTTCCTCGGGGTATTGATAGGTCAACTGATCCAGGGAAAACTCACAGGAGGCGGCAATTTCCACCGCCCGGCGAAGGGCCGCCGGGTACTCCCGAAACAGGCGGTACATTTCTTCCCGGGATTTCAGGTACCGCTCGGCATTGGGATGCAGGCGAAATCCGGCATGTTGAATGGTGCACTTTTCCCGGATGCAGGTCAGCACATCCTGCAGGGCCCGCCTTCCCGAGGCATGGTAGTGTACGTCGTTGACCGCCACCAGGGGAATTTCCAGGCTTTGCTCCAGCTGCGCCATCCGAAACAGCCGCTTCTGATCGCTGCCATTGTAGGCAAAAGCGGCGGCCAGGTAAAGGCTGTTACCCAGAGCCTCCCGGTATTCCTCTAGGGCGGAATAAAAGGCCGGCTCAAAATCCAGGTTGGCATTCAGGCTAGTTGGAGGGACTGCGATGAATACGCTATCCCGGGCATGGGCGTATACATCCGCTTTGTACAGGTGACAGATCCCCTTCTCCGCCCGAAGATTGCCCAGGGTAAGCAGGGAAGATAGCCGCCCGTATGCGTCCCGGTCTTTGGGATAGGCCAACAGGCTGGGACCATCCAGCAAGTCCAGGCGGCAGGCCGGAATAAAGCGCAGGCCGGATTCCCTGGCTGCCGCGTGTGCCCGGACAATTCCCGCCAGGGTGTTTCGGTCGGTCAGGGCCAGGGCTTCGTACCCCAGCTGAATGGCCCGCTGCACCAATTCTTCCGGATGCGAACCTCCCCGCAGAAAGGAGAAGTTGGAGGTTACTTGCAATTCGCTATAGGCGGTTGGTTGCATGAGTTGTCTGTATCAATAG
This sequence comes from Cyclobacterium salsum, assembly GCF_010119245.1. GTDB lineage: Bacteria > Bacteroidota > Bacteroidia > Cytophagales > Cyclobacteriaceae > Cyclobacterium > Cyclobacterium salsum. The sequence continues at coordinate 364,543 of NZ_WNKG01000003.1, read as the reverse complement.
GTTCGATAAATCGTCCCGGGTCAGGAAAAATAGCCGTGCAAAAACCATTGAGGTTCCCCTTTTCCATAAAGTCCCAGTCGGAAAAGCCAGTACCTGCCCCCTTCCGTATCTTCCACACAGTAATAATCCCGGGGCGGCCCGGTTTGCAGCCACCATTCCTGCTCGATGCGCTCCGGTCCATCGGCACAAACCACGCGAACCAGCTTGCCCTTATGCTTAAAATGCACCGGAGGGTAATCGGGCAGGGGGACCATGACCGTAATGGGTTCCGGTACAGTCAGCAGGTGCAGGGGACGCACCGAATCGGGCCAACCCGTATCGGGTTTTTCGTCAAAGGAAAGCGCAGGCCGCACCGAATGTTCCGGCCAATGCCGCTCCTGAGGCAGGAAACGGTGTATGCGGCCCGAACCCAGTTTGGCCCCTATCCGGTCCAGCAGTTCGGCCACCGCAGCTGGATCCCCGGATCGGTGCCAGAGTTGCTCCTGTGGCAGCTGCACCTTTTCCACCAGCAATCCTTCCAGGCTAAATAACTCTATTCCCAAGGCTGGCTCCAGCAAGGGGATTTTCAGGGCAAAGAGCCGGAAAAGGTGCACCGAATTGTGGGAAGCCCGACCGGTGCCAATGGTGATTCCCACCGTTTTTCCGTCTACCCGCAGACCTTTGAATACCGCCTTGCGCAGCCCCTTCCCTTCCCTGCTCAAGCGCTGACAGAGGATATCCAGTAATTTTTGGAGAGCGATTTCGATGCCTTTGGCCGTGCGAATGGGCTCCAGGCAGGGCAACTGCTCTTCGTAGGGAACCCGGGGCTGTACCGGTTGAAAGGCTTCCTCTTCCCTACCCAGGGCCTGCCCCAACCGAAGCAGCAGCCCCTCCCCAAATCGCCTGCGCAAGGTTGCCGCCGGCAGGTCGATAAACTGCTGGATTTGCCGGAAACCCAGTTTTTCCAGCCCCTCCAGTATCCGCGATTCCAGGCGAAGAGCAGCCGGAGGCAAGGGCAGCAAGGCTTCTCGCTGCCCTCCCACTTCGGCTATGCCGCCCTGCTCGCCATACCGGGCCAATGCCCAGGCCACCCCAATAGTATCGGCGATGGCAGCCCGTACCCGGTAGCCTTTGCCTTCCAGGGCGGATACCAGGTCCTTCAGGTAGGCAGATTCACCTCCCCAGAGATGTGGACAACCCGAAATATCCAGCATCAGTCCGGAAGGAGGATCGGCAGCGGGAAGCGGAGTGTACCGCAAGCACCACTCGGCCAGCCGGTAGAGGAGCCGCTTTCCCCAACCGGGCCTGTCGGGAAAGACCACTATATCTGGAAAAATGGCCCGGGCATCTGCCACGGCCCTTCCCGGACGAATGCCCCGTGCAAAGGCTTCCCGACTGCTAGCCTGCACGATGGCCCGACCCCGTTCGTTGCCGGCCAATACGAAGGGCTTTCCACGGAGTTCCAGATGTCGAATGGCCAGCCGGTCCGTGGTCAGGTGACAAAACCAGAGGGATAGAAACCGCTTAGGCATACTTTCTGCTGTTTTGCGTAATTGCTTGCATCTTCTCCTCCCGGAAAACTTCCTGAAAACCCTGCCCGTCCCATTGCAGCTGCCAGTCGCCCGGTCTTCCGTTTCGAACCTTGATCAAGCCTACCCTCCAGACAGGAAAGCCCAGTCCCGGCATGCCTGTCGGTATGGGTGTTTGAACTGGGGCCACCCTCCAGCGGGTGGCACAGGCCAGGGCATGCAGACTACGGGGCTGATGGCGGTGCACGAAGCCGGTGACACGGCTCCGCTCTACTGCCAATTGCAGGCGCTGGGATTCGGAGAAACCCAACTCCCTGATTTCCCCGACCACCGCTACCAGGGCTTCGCAACTGAGGGCCTGCTCCAGTGTCCACAGCAGGTCTTTTTCCCTGGGTACGTTCACAAACACTACCCGTTCGGGGGCTACCCCAAAACGCTTCAGGGCAGGAGGAAAGACCTGTGGGCGGGTCCCCAGCCAAATGCAAAATCCACCTTTTTGCAGCAGCATGCCCAGAAGCACGGCCAAAAAGCCCTGGGTGGAAGCCGCCTCGGATGGGGTACGACTGATAAATTCGTGGTTGGCGGCCAGGGGAAATACTCCGCCCGGGAAAGCCGCATGCAAGGGACCCAGCTGCAGCCTGGAATCCGGTTGCTGCCCTTTTGGGGGAAGGTATCCTTCCAGGGCCATGATTTCCTGCTTTAACGCCCGCAGCCGGTCCATTTTATCACTATTTCCTTTCATCGTTTTCATAGAATGCCTATATTTGACACGATTCGTATCAACTCGTTGACTCTAATACTACCAAACTTCGATGAAAAAGTCAAAAAACTTTTTTCCAGGTAACCTGAAATTTCTCCGGGAGCGGAAGGGCTTGACCCAGCAAGGGCTGGCAGCCGAACTGGAACTAACCCGTTCCAAACTCAATGCCCTGGAATCCGGGCAGACCAAGGCGCCCTCCCCGGAGGATTTTCTGGTCATTTCCAGTTATTTCGGTATCAGCATCGACAGCCTGATACGGGTAGACCTGCGCACGTTGGGAGAGCTGAAATTGCGGGAGCTGGAAGCGGGTAACGACGTGTACATGCGGGGTGGCAACCTGCGGGTTTTGGCCATCAGCGTGGACAAGGGCAACCAGGAAAACGTGGAATACGTGCCCATCAAAGCCAAAGCAGGCTACCTTTCCGGATACAACGATCCCGAGTTTATTGCCTCCCTGCCCCGGTTTTCCCTACCCAATCTACCGAGACAGGGTACCTACCGGATATTCCCTACCGTAGGGGATTCCATGTTGCCCATTCCGGGGGGAAGCGATATCATCACCCGGTACCAGGACGACTGGACAGCCCTAAAGCCGGATACCCCCTGCGTGGTGATCCTGAGTGGGCAGCAGGATTTTGTGTTTAAGTTGGTGACCGTACAGGCCGCAGGGCAGCTGCTGCTTCGCTCCTTAAATCCGGTCTTTGAACCCTATAGGGTAGCTGCAGGGGATGTGTTGGAGATATGGAAATTTCAGGCCTATACCAGCAACGAAATCCCCGAACCCGAAACGGACCTGCAGCAATTGGTAAGAGCGGTCCGGGAAATGCAGCTGGAGATGAAGGGAAGGAAGGGGTAGGGATTCAGGGAAAAGGAAATTAGCCTGGTGAATTAAGATAAAATCAAGGAGATACATCGAAAAATGAACACCTTTCGGAGTGAGTCAAAATCCGGTTGCTATAATAGCAATGTGCGGTTAATCCATTCCTAAAAGTGGAGGGCCAAACCTTCACTAAAAAGGATACTACCAGATCGGTTCGCCTCCTGAAGACTACTTCCCACAGAAAATCCAGCACGATAGGGGTTGAAATCCAACTGAAATAATACAAATGGTTGCACGCTTCTGGAATGATAATTCGGTTAAACTTAGAACCAACATTCAGTATAGCGGGCCCATTTGTATACAGAATTGGGGGTTGATTTTTTAGTGATTGCTTATTAGATTTACTATGTAATTGGACAGGATGTGTAGCAACCAACCGATCAAAAGAATAAAAGTTTCCTTCCAAATAATTCACACTTGGAAGGAAGCCCCATGCAGCGTTTAGCTAGCCCACTCAAATCACGAACATTTCCTTCAAAAACGGAAAACTAAGAAATCGATTTATAATTGGGAGTGTTGGCATGGCCCTTTTATTTATGGCATTTGGATCCTACGGGTCGTTTAATCAATTTGAGATCGGTTTTTACACCTCCATAGGGGCTGCAATAGCATGGTTCTATATAAGCTATTATGGCTTTAAATGGTTGCTGGGCAGGAATAAATCCTGAATAATTGGTTTATTTACATCCATCTAAAATGTTTTCATTAATAGCAGGTCCAAAAAATTGGGCCTGCTATTTTTTTTGGCTCTAAAACCACCAACCTAATGGCGTTTAACCAAAAATTTAGTATTTGGTATTACCAAGTTAGGGCACAACCTTGAATTAACTTTGCTGCTTTTTCCTGTTTACCAAAATAAACCAATAAATCAATGTACCTATAAAAACAAAGGCACTAAATAAAATTCCCCAGCCGTACAAATAGTGTTCAGAAAGGACTTTTAAAGAAGCAAAAACAATGACTCCTAGCGCAGATAATCCCAAAGTAACTAATAACCGTTTCATAATCTATTTACTGATTTCTTTAATGGCACATCCTAATCCAGCTCCAACTACACAAAAGGGACTTAACACCCAACACCCAAACGTTCCAACCGGGTCATTATCCCAATCATCAAAAAGCTTATCAATAGCGCTTTCCAAGCAATTTCTCCTTCCATTCACCTATTCCCCTTCATAAAAATCCTTCCAGACTACCGCCTTTAGGGCCTTGTCTTCTGCGCCGGTGTAAATCAGCAGGCGGTAGCGGATGGTTTCCGATTCACCGGCGGCCAGGCCCCAGTCTCCCAGTATTTGCCGGGAAGGGCCCAGGCCCATTTGGCTGTCGACCCGCCAGGGGGTAGGGAAAGCCGCATTGTCCGGGTGATCCATGATGGCAATCCGGGCAAAGTCCTCCCGCCCGTTCAGCTTGATCCCAATATCGCTCCAAATGGCCCGCTGCCCTTCCAGTTCTATCCCTTTCTGTCCGGAAGCACTCAGGATCTCACCAATGGTCTCGGGCACCCAGGGCATGCGAACAAAAAGACCGCCCACATAGAATTTGCCCATCACCACATCCATTTTGGCCTCCCCCTGCCATTCAAGGTCCAACACGTAGCGATCGGCATAGGCCTGCAGGGACCAGTTTTGGGTTTCTACCATCAGGACGTTTCCTTCCTCGTCTAGCATCTCGTACACGGTCTGCCAACGAACCCTTTCCCCATCGTCCTGAAGAACTTCTGCCGATACCCTTCGCCAATAATCCCGGTTCCAGTTCATAAAATAATCGCGCTCGTTTACCCGCTTTAAGCCCCAGTATATGCCCGTTTGATGGGGATGGTGCACCGGACGGTACTCGGTTAGCTCTCCCCTGCCGTCCGGAGCCAGAATGGGATGCAGGTAGGGCCGTTCTTCTGGTTTTGCCCGTTGGGTCAGGATGGGTGCTGTTTTGTCTCCCGCATGGACGGCGATACGGCCTGCTTGCCGATCCTGTTCGATGCGAAGGGAAAGGGGGTTCCCGGCCCGGTGCTCCTCAGAGGAAGGCAGCAAGCTGACCACCGGCACCCGGTCTTCCATTGAGGTAAGCTCCAGGCTTCCCTGCTGTATGCGGATGTTGCGAAACCGGATGGAAAAACTTCCTTGCGGATCGTTTCCGTTGTTGGCATGTAACTGCAAGCCGATAAAACCCTTGAGGTAGCGGTCGTCTACCAGATGGGCAACAGGCACCCCATTCACCCAGGTTCGGATGATAGGGCCCACTGCTTCTATCCTGTAATGGTTCCATTGGTACCCGGATTTATCGTCCCGTTTGAAAGCGGCCTTTGCTTCCGGGCCCATTTTTTCGGGTGGGTAGATCCAGCCCCGATCCGCTCCCTCCTCGTAAATGGCCCCGCTCCACTGCTGGGGCTTGGGATCGACTTCCATCTGATAGCCGTGCACCCGGCCGTTTTTGTATTCGGGGTAACTCTGGGAACGAAATTGAATGCCCGAATTGTTCATCAGCGTATCCACGGATACCTCGAGCTCCAGCACAAAATCACCAAATTCCTGCTCGGTACACAAAAACCCATTGGGCTGTCCGGGAACGGTGCTCCCAACGATCATCCCGTCTTTCGCTTCCCAGCTATGGGCTCCGTTTAATTCGGTCCAACCGCTAAGGTCCTGACCGTTAAAAAGGGATTGCCAGTTCTGTTCCTGAGCCAGTAGCGGGAATGGCGCCAGGAGGGTTGCAAACTGGAGCAGTAAGAATGAAGCAGTGCGTGGTATCGTCATCATTTTTTGGGGTTTATGGTGGTAATAAAAGCGCAAATCCATCAATCGGGCAGGGCAAAGGCAATGACCGAATCTCCGTGAGGGGTGCCGTTTTTCCCTCCCCCGCCGGCAGTAATGACCAGGTACTGTTTTCCCTCTACCTGGTACACGCTGGGGGTGGCATAGCCGCCTGCCGGGAGTTGGTATTCCCACAGTACCTGCCCGGAAAAGGTATCAAAGGCCCGGATCTTTTCATCGGGCGTTCCTGCAATAAATACCAGGTTTCCGGCAGTTGCCACCGGACCACCGAAACTTTTGGCCCCGGTGTTTCGAATGCCTTTGGCCACCAATTCGGGGTATTCCCCCAGCGGGACCTTCCACAGGATTTCACCCTTATCCAGGTCCACGGCGTTGAGGGTTCCCCAAGGAGGAACGATGGCGGGATAGCCATTCTGGTCTACAAAGAAGGGGGCTACATTGGCGTAGCGGGGTGCCCGGCTGGAATTGGAAGTACCGGTTCCAGCCGGAGTTTCTTTTGGGTCTTCGGCACTGTGCTGCAGGTATGCGATTAGGTCATCCAGCTGCCTATCCGAAAACTGGCCAAAAGCGGGCATCATGCCCCGGCCATAGCTCAGTACGGATTTGATGGAATCTCCGCTGATCTGCAGGTTTTGAAGGGGCGGGTACAAGGGAGGATTGCCGACTTTGTTGATCCCATGACAGGCAGTACAGGAAGTATTGTACAGTGCTTTTCCCCGTTGAAGCGGGGAAGCCGAAGCGGTATCCATATCCAGGGGTACCAGGCTGTGGATGGTGGGTGCTTCGTTGATATTGACGTATAGGACATTGGTGGTGGGATCAAAAGCCGCTCCACCCCATTCCGCTCCGCCCTGATGCCCGGGCATGGTGATCACCCCTGCCCGGGAGGCCGGGGTGTACAGGGGCCCGGTTTCGTGCTTTCGGAAAATATCTAAAACATATTCCCGGGTTTCGGGCGTAATGTTACTCAGGTCGGCTTCCCGAAGGCTGGTCCGGTTGAGTGGGGGTGGTTGTAAGGGAAAGGGTTGAGTGGGCCAGGCTTCTTCTCCGGGCATCTTCGAGGGAGGAACGGGCAGATCAACTACCGGAAATACCGGTTCGCCAGTTTCCCTATCCAGAACAAATGTAAATCCCTGTTTGGTCAGTTGGACCACGATATCCCGGGCCGTACCGTTTGCCGTGACGGTGGCCAAGATGGGGGCCGGAGGCAGGTCGTAATCCCAGATGTCGTGACGCAGGGTTTGGTAATGCCAAATGCGCTTGCCTGTGGTGGCATCCAGAGCGATCACGCAATTGGCAAAAAGGTTTTCCCCCTTGCGCATGCCCCCGTAGATGAAATCGGGTGCAGGGGAACCGGTGGCAAAGAACACCCAGCCCCTTTCCTCATCCACGGTCAATCCACCCCAGGGATTGGTACCGCCATAACTCACTCCTTCTTCAAATTCCCAGGTGTCGTAGCCCAATTCCCCCGGCTGGGGAATGGTATGAAAAATCCATCGAAATTCCCCGGTAAGGGCATCGTAGCCCCGCACGTCTCCGGGGGTGGAGGGAGCTCCTTCGGGCGTTCTTCCACCGATGATGAGCATGTCCTTATACACCATGCCCTGGGTGGTGGCCTCAAAATCTACCTGTTCCGGATCCTGGGGCAGGTTTTGGCGCAAATCGATCCAGCCGTTTTCCCCAAAGGAAGTGATCAGGGTACCGGTAAGGGCATCAATGGCATAGACCCGGTCCTTTACGAAGTTAAGGATGCGTTTATTTTCTCCCTTTTCGTCTTCCCAGTAGGTAAGACCTCTATTTCTTCCCCGAAAGGGGCGTTCGTCATTTCGGTACTGGTCCGGACGAAACACCCACACTTCTTCCCCGGTGGTCGCATCCAGTGCGACCGCATTTACTTCCGGCGTGGTGAAATAAAGCAGACCGTCTATAATGATGGGATTGGCATACATGCCCGGTCCCACGGGATTGCCGTGCTGGTATTCCCAGACTTTTTCCAGTTGCTGCACATTTCCGGCATGCACCTGGTCCAGGTCGGAATATTGGATACCGGAGGAGTGGCCCCGATAAATACCCCAGTCCGTATGGTTGTTAAGTCGGCTTTGGTAGGCCGAATCCGGCGAGGTTTCCGGCTCATTCGGGGCACAGGCAAAAAAAAGCAGGGAGCAAAGGAGAAAAGGCAGGTATTGGCTATTTGGGTTTGTATTTCTCATGCAGGTCTTTTAAACAAACGGTAGGTCAGGTTACATTTTTTTTGGTACGGAAAAGGCCAAAAACCTTCCATAAATAAGGTAGGCAGGCTTTACGGAAGTAATGTTACAGCTTTTTGGGAAAACATCCCAAATTACCTGCCCCTATGAAAGGTACAAATTACGCAGAAAAAAGCCTTCCGATGAAGGAATATATTTTGTTTTCATTTGCTTGAAATTCAGCTGGCATATTAAAGGTACAGCAGCTACTTCCCCTGTATTTTCTGAACATGTTCGAAGGCATTCTTAATCGGTAGAAATTTTGGAAATACGGCTGAAAATCCGTTGATTAATTCTTTGTTCATAAATACCTGTTACGTTGTCCCAACCAAAAAAACTATATTTCCAAGACGAGGGTGTGATCCCTAACAGCACCTTACCGCTCTTGCTCTACCAGAATATTTTGGATGAAGAAGGGGCGGAAGCGGCAAGGTGGCTGGAAGAAACATTTGCTTCCAACAATTGGACCAACAGCTGGCGATGGGGCGTTTATGATTTTCACCATTACCACAGCAATACCCACGAAGTGTTGGGAGTCTTTAGTGGACAGGCTCTCATTCTGCTGGGCGGAGAAAAAGGTCAAAAGGTGAAGGTGAAACCGGGAGATGTCATCATCATTCCCGCGGGTGTGGGCCATAAGTGCCTAAGTCACGACAATCAATTTACGGTAGTGGGTGCCTATCCCAATGGCAGGAGTCCCGACCTGCTAAAAGGAGAAAAGGGAGAACGGCCAAAAGCAGATCAAAACATCGCTCAGGTGACTTTGCCCGAAGCCGATCCCCTGCTGGGAAAAGGCGACGGGTTAAAAAAGATTTGGGGCAAGTAAGGCTGTCTTCCACTTAAGAAATCCATTAATGAAACTTACCGAGTCAAAAACCGGGTGTCTGGAATACTTGAAGAATCGACATTCAATTTCATCGACAGGAATAGCAACTGAGAAATCAGCAAATTTACGAAAGGTGTCTAAGTAGCTTAAAAGGAAGCTCTTAATTCCTGGGTTTAGACTGCGTTTTTTGCAAAACAACTTCCATAGTATAATTTCCTCGTTTTGGTAAACGGATGCTTCCTTGATCTTGATCTATTTTGTTCCAGCACTTGCCGTCAATCCGTACTTTTTTTATATCGTAATTGAGATCCTCCAATAACAAGGGAAACAGCTTTTCAGTAGTCGCTGAATTGATGTGATAAAACAGGGTAACAGGCTGCTCATTGACCCAATAATCCAGGTAGAGCATGGTCAGGAATCCGTTTTCTACAGCATGATAGGAGGTTTTTGTCACCACCCCTTTACTGCTGTTGATAAAATTACCTTGTTTATCCACACTCAAATAGGTTCCCCCTTTTTGCTTATCAATAAAGTTATTGTTCCAGAAAGTAGCGCCCCTTTTAAAATTACCCAAGGATTCCTCTTTGTCGGAAAGGGCATAAAGATAAAGCTGAAACATATTGCCATAGGCTTGCACCCACCAGGGGCTGTCCTCGCTATGTAGTTCCGGATGGTCAACTCTGAGTTTATGGTACCAAATCCCAGCGTCTTTGTCAAAAGCATATTTTAAAAGTTGCTCATTCAATCTTAAGGCCTCCTCCTTATAGTTTTCTTTACCGGTAAGTGCGTAAAGCCGCGTGAGCATCCAGGCCACTTCCACATTGTGACCTGTATTCATCATTTCGTTCCTTTGTTGAAGGGAATTCCAATTCCGGTCGAAGCCCTCCATAATCCACCCGCTTTTTTTATCGTTCATGCGGGTCAACGTCATCTCCAGTAGTTGTTCACTTTTCTGAAGGTATTTTTCCTCCCGTGTTGCGGCGTATAGGTAGAGCAAATAACCCGAGACAGGTGCCAATTGAGGAGAAAAAACCTTGTTTGAATCTTGGATGCGGAAGTCTCGATCTAATCGACGGAAATAGCCGCCATTTTCAGGATCCCAGGCTTGATTTTCCATAATGTCGATACTTTTATCCAGGTAGTGTTTCACCTCCTCATTCCGGGTTACGATATAATACATGGCCAGTCCAGTAATGGCATAGGCATTCATGAACATATCCTTGTCCATAGAAACGGCATTTCCTGAGCGATCCAGTTCATGGAACCACCCGCCGTATTGGTGATCCCAGCCGTTTTTGATTAAATAATCAAAGGTTTCCTGAGCCAGTTCGAGGTAATTTTCGTCTCCTGTTACATGGTAGCCTACGGAATAGGAAAAAAGATGCCGGGCGATCATTCCCGGATACTTCTCCTGCTTTTCCCCTACTTTCCAGTCTTTATCGAGAAGGGTATGGAATGATCCAAATTCCTTATCCCGGGCAAATTCAGTCCAAGGTTCCAGTACATCGTCTATTACCTGTTGTTTCCAATAATCCCCACGCATTAGGTCCTGGGCAAAGAGCGAGTAGTTGCTAACAAATAAAAGTGGGATAAAAATAAATGTCAAAAATTGGTTAACAATCGGTTTCTTCATTTTCTTAAAATTAGTTGTATGTAAAATCGTTCTACCTTTGGCCCTCAAATTCAACATTGAATTTTAATAAGCGAAGACTCCAGAGAGGATTCAATTAATCAAACGATCACGTTCCATTTGGTAACCAAAACCAGTTGGATTTCTGGTTGGGTACCAGCTTATTCCAGAGGATATGCCAGTATGTTTATCATTGGTAGATTGGTCAATAACTTCCGCAGGATCCACTAGTTTTGCTTTTGCCTTTAACCGAATAAGCATTGGTTTTAAATCTATTCGATATCTCCAAAAAACGCTTCCAAATCCAGTTTAAACCCCTTAATCACCTTGGACTCCACCACATGCCCAGAAGTAAACAAAATTGAAGGGACATATTTTTCATTGATAAGGCTGTAGATGAGCAAATCCTGGGTTTCAGAATGGATGATCCAATATTCCCGAACCCCGTGAGACTCATAAAGCTCGAACTTATGCTTCAATTCTGTTTTGCTATTGCTGGGGGAAAGAATCTCTACGATCAAGTCCGGTGCCCCGATGCAGCCCCGGTCGTCCAGTTTTTCGGTATCGCAAATCACACAGATGTCCGGTTGTACCACATCGTGAATTTTTTCATCCTCTTTTGAGGCCTTTGGAAAACGCACATCAAAGGGGGCATCGTAAACTTGACAGGGTTTGGCTTCCAGGAAGTTATAGAGCTTAGCAGCTAACTTTATTGAAATCCGTTGATGGATACGTCTAGGTGCAGCCGCTGCTTTTTTAAAGATTTTCCCTTTGATCAGCTCCACCACTTCCTCCATCTGCCAGGTCAGGTAGTCGGCATAGGAATAATTGGTGTATTCCAAATCCGGTTCTTTGACGGTATCGTCATTTTTGGCATTCATGGAATAAATATAGTGAATTCAGTCATTATTTGCCACCATCAATCCACCTTTCGCCGCTCAGGAAATAGGGCAATGGCATCATCGATGATGCGCTGGGGATAGCCCAATCCAGCTCCGGGATCATTGGCTACAAATTCCTTTTCCTTAAAGGTTTGCCAATCTTCCAGGCTTAGCCTGTCGTCCGTATGGCTGTATTGAAAGGTATTGAGGGCTTGTAGCAATACATAGCCATGGGGGGTTGCTAGTGCTTCCTTCATGATGGTTTCAAAGGCGGTATCCGCATCTCCGCACAGGGCAAGCGCCTGGGCAGCCATGATTCTATTGGCTGCGGATTCATCCTCCCGGATCATGGCCTTTAAACTACTTTGAACCCTGTCGCTTTGATCCGGATGAAGAAAAATTCCATAGGCTCCCCAATACCGGATGATGGGGTCATTCACTTTCAAATACTTCAGTAAATTTCCAGCATTATCAGCCGTAGCAGCCTTCGCTGCTTTCAGTATTTTCCGGACCTGATAATCCTTACTTTGCGCATATTCATAAAGGGTGGCATGTTTTTTTCCTTTTCCTGCCATTTCATGAAACATGGGCTCCGGAATCAATCCCACATCCCTGGTCTCCACCATCCAGCGATCCAGTTCTTTAGACATGCTTTTCACCCTGGCTTTGGATGCCGGCTGTTCGATAAGGTTATCTACCTGCCAGGGGTCTGCTTCTGTATCAAAGAATTGTTCCAGGGGTTTGGGTTCGTAAAATTGGGATTGAATTTCATTGGTATTCCCTGCCTCGTAAGCCGTTTCATAGGCCCGCCAATTGGCTTGCACCTGGTAGCCGTACCGGGAATCCCGACCCCTGGGTCTGTGGGGCATAAAATTTCGGATATAATAATATTTTCCATCGGTCACTGCCCTGGAGAAATCATAGCGTTCGGCCATTCTATCCCTGAAAAAATGGACAAAATCAGGGGATTCCGTGGATTCCTTTCCCAGAAAGGACCTTCCCTGCATGATGGCAGGAATGTCACAACCGGTAATGGAAAGCAGGGTTGGTGCCAAATCCACAAAACTTACCAGGGATTCATCCACGCTTCCGGCAGGCAGCGGTGACCAGTGTTCCCATTTTTCAGGAAGGTGTACCATCATGGGTACCTGGGTGCCTACATTGTAAATGTAGCGCTTGGAGCGGGACAATTGCCCGCCATGATCCGAATAGAAAAAAACAACCGTATTTTCGGCAAGACCCGCCGCTTCCAGTTCCTCCAACAATTCCCCTACCTGAGCATCCATCAAGGTGATCAGGTCGTGAAACCTTGCCCAATCTTCCCTGATTTCGGGTAGATCGGGGTGGTAAGGGGGCAGTACGATATCCGCCGGATCAATCCGGGGTTTTTCCGGAATCAAACCATTTTCTACATAGTATTGGATCCTTTCCTCGCTAAGCTGGCTTTCGTGGGTAACCGTAAGATTGAAAACAGCAAAAAAAGGTTGAGCGTCTTCCCTGTTTTTATAATGTGCCTGGTTGCTGGATTCGTCCCAAAGATCGGGGTCATTGATGAAATTGGAATTGTAATCTTTCTTGCTATTGTTGGTACAATAATAGCCTGCCTCCCTTAAAATTTTAGGATAGGCAGGAATCTGATTTGGCAACTGCACCCTTGTGCGCATTTGGTGGGTACCGGTAGTGGATGCAAACATTCCCGACAGGATGGTGGCCCGGGCTACCGCACAGACAGGGGCATCGGCGTAGGCCTGGCTATATTGGATAGACTTTTTGGCCAACTTGTCGAGGTTGGGCGTATGCGCCTGGTCAAAACCATAGCTCCCCAGGTAGGGACTGATATCCTCACAGGTAATCCAAAGTACGTTGGGTCGGTCAGGGGACATTTCCCGGGCCAGGCCTCCCTTGCTAAGCAAAAGAAAAACCAAGACAAGCGATACCCTTCCAAAACGATCTAAACCAATCATTTTAACGTACTTCCTTCGATGGGTTTTGGAAATTCCCGCATGGGACTGTAGCGCAGGTAGGAATCAAACACTTCCGGATCGGGGCCTACTACCCGGGGATCTTCTGTTTCCCGCAGCTCGGTCAGCAGGGCCTGCCGCAATTCTTCTTTGATTTCGGCAAAATCAGGATCATCTGCCAGGTTATTCATGCAATCGGGATCCGATTGGATATTATAAAGTTGCACTTCCGGATTTTTTTCGAAGGCTGCTTCAAAAAATGGCCGCACGTCTTCCTCATTCCGGTTTTCTACCAGAAAGGATTTTGAAGGAGCCGCATCCACATCGGTAAAAGCCCAATCTGAATGGTGTTCGCCCTCTTCGTCCATCCCATAAAGGGGCAGCAACTCGTTTTCATTTTCCGGGTCTATCCGTTGGGGAGCCCCTGCTGGCCAGCGATCGGGCTTTATGTTCCAAATCAATAAATGTTCCTGGTTCCTTATCATCCGCTGTGGATATCCCCAATTCTGATAACGTGAGGAAGAGTGTCGCTCGCGACCGGAAAATACAAACTTCCTTGAGGGGTCCACCGTACCTTCTCTGGGAGATTCCAAAATATTTCGGATGCTTTCTCCTGTAATTGGCAACATTCCATCCGCACTGGTATGGGTCAGGTCAAGAATGGTGGGTGCCAGGTCGATGAAATTAATGGGATCGTCCACGGTGCGGCCCGAAGGAAAGGCACTGGGATAGCGAATGGCCAGGGGAACATGGATACCATAATCGTAACCATTGGCCTTTGCTCTGGGGAAAGCCATGCCGTTATCAGAAGTAACGATAATGATGGTGTTTTCCAGTTCACCTGTTTCTTCCAGGTATTCCAGCATGTATTGCAGGTGTTGATCAAACCATTCAATTTCTACGGCATAGTCCAGCAGATCACCCCTTACAACGGGATGATCGGGAAGAAAACCGGGAACTTCCGCATCGGAAAGCTTTTTATCGGTGCGTTTCCAGGAATCCTGCTCAAAGGCCCGGTGGGGTTCCGTGGCACCGTACCAAAAGAAAAAAGGATCATCGGCTTCCCTTACATTTTCCATGAAATACTTGAAGTTTTCAAAATAATTCAGGGTATTTATCTGATTGGCAGGTCGGGCATCTCCTTCGGTTCCTGGTTCATAGCGGATAGTGCTATGAGCGATCCCGGCAGCATCGGTCTCCCTCCAAAGGGAATCATTTTCATCCCGGGCATACCGGAAGGGGGATACTCCCTTTCCGGTTCGACCCGTGATATAGCCATTTTTATCCAGCAAATCCACAAAAGGCACATGCTTCTTTAGCCAGGGGGCTGCATGTTGTCCGGATTGTTCGTTTTGCCAGTGGTGGCGGCCGGTAATGATGCTGCTCCGGGAAGGGGCACAACCGGGCGAACCGGCGATACAATTGGTAAAATACACTCCTTCCCTGGCTACCCGGTCAAAGGCAGGAGTCTGGACAAATTTACTTCCCGCAAAGCTGGTATGGGCAAAGGACTGGTCATCGCTGATCACGAAGAGGATATTGGGGGAGCGTTTCTCTGTTTCTTCCTCCGTCGACGAACAGCCAAAAATCAAAGGGACAGCAAATAGGGTGATTATTTGGAGCACATTTTTCATAAAATAAATGCTTGGTTTCGGGTGTAAAATTTGTTAATCGGGCATAATATAATCAAAGATCGGGTTATTTCCTGAATTTATATAAGAAAGAAACCCCGGCCTATTCGGCCGCATAGCCGGGATTTTGTGCCAGTTGGGCACCGGTATTTCGTTCGATCTCGGAAAAGGGGATGGGGAACAGGTTGTGGTAAGGCTGCACGTCCACACCGAAATTGGTTACATCAGGCCGGCCTTCACAGTACCGGTTTGTTCGTTCGTAGAGTAGGCCCAGGCGATTTAAGGTCAGGCGCCGTTTTTCTTCTACTCCGAGTTCGCGCATGCGTTCATCCAGAATAAAATCGATGTCCACCTCTCCCGGACTTACCAGTTTGGCATTGGCCCTTTCCCTGACCACATTGATATCGTTGGCAGCTTCTGTGGGTTGATTGTTACCAAGATAGGCCTCTGCACGTAGCAAATAGGTTTCTGCCAGTCGGATATGGTATTGGTCACTGTAGGTAGTTCCAGCTGTGGAAGAGTTCAGCAATTTTAATTCGGGATCTATATAGAGTTCGGGTGGATGCTGGCCTGGGGTGGTGACTTTGGATTGATAAGGATAGAAATACCGAATGGTATCGTCCAAAGACTGCCTGAACAAAGACATGTGATCGGATATTTTTTGTCCATACCATTCCGATTCAGGGTTGTTAAAGGCCACATCCCGGATAAAATTATGTTCGGAATTGCGCATATCCTCCCAATCGTAATGCCAGATTCCATAATTAAAGTGGTTCGTTCCCCTGAACCTGCCGATTCCGCGACCTCCCGTGTAATCCGATACACCCTGGGACAGGAAAGGAGCAACGCCTGATGGATCTCGGACTATAAAACTCCAGGGTCTGGGGGCATGGTCTCTTTCCAGTTGGGGGCCAATTTTTGATGAAGAAGAAATGGCTCCCCCAGGAATGTCCACTTCGTATTGCCACACCCAAATCCCTTCGGTATTACCCACTCCTCTGTTTTGGTTGTATCTTCGGAACAAGTCCCAGTACACATCTCCCGGCTCACTGGCCAGGGAGCCAAATCGTTCAGTCATCAATTCGGTGTTGGGATCATTGATCACCACACTAGCTGCTTCAATCGCATCCGTCCACCTTTCCAATGAAACATATACCTCTGCCAGGATATGATTGGCTGCCAGGTTATTGATCTCTCCATCCCGCACCTCGGTGATACCCGGGAGGTTGGCAGCAGCAAATTCCAAATCTTCAGCGGCCTGTAGGTAAACTTCCTCCCGGCTTGATCTAACATAATCTGTTTTTGGAGAACTTACTTCTTCCAATACCAGGGGAACGCCACCATAAAGGTGGGCCAGGTTCCGGTAAGCAAATCCCCGGAATAATTTAGCCTGAGCTTCAATCAAGGTCATTTCCTGCTCGTTCATCATGGAACTTTCCATTCGGCTAAGTATAGTATTAGCACCAGAAATTATCCGATAGTACTGTCTCCAATGGAATTCCACCATTCCGCTGGTTGGTAATAAGGTGGCTAAATAAGAGCCAAAACGCACATGAAGCTGGTTGGCACCGTTATATCCCAGGTCGGTTCCATAAATATAGTCCAGGGGCCGATGCTCCCCATCGGATAAAATCACTCTGGATTGGTCATAAAGAGAGTAAACGGCAGCATTGAAATCCGAGAACGTAATGTAGGAATTTTCCGGACTGGCAAAATCCAATGGGACTTCTTCCAAAATGGCTGATTCATCACAACCTGAAATCCCAATGACTAAAATTCCTGCGCAAAGTATGATATAGTTTAATATTTTCATGATTCTTTATTTTAATGATTAAAAACTGACATCCAAACCTGCTGAAAAGCCCTTCATCACAGGCAGACCAGAAGGATCCAGACCGCTTCCTGTTTCAGGATCCCAGCCTACCCAATTGGTCCAGGTGGCCAGGTTTTTACCACTGATAAATAGCTTCAGACCTTGAATCCCGAACTGCTGAATGAGGTTTTGATTAAACCGGTAGGCTAGCGATACATCCTGTAGTCTCACAAAACTACGATTGTCGTAATATCGGTAATCAATACCTGCAACCTGGTCCTGCCCTCTGTATTTTGCATCGGGATTAGATGGTGTCCAGTAATCAGCTTCCACAAACAAGTTGGATCTCCGGGCATTGTCGGATTGTCCCAAATTGGGATTATTAAAGCCTAAATAACCGTCTTTTCCTCCTTGAATGGAATTAATAAAAAACCTGAACGTAAAATTTTTATAGCTGAATTCATTCATCAAACCAAACCTAAATGCCGGTTCGTTTCTGCCAATGATCACCCGGTCATTAGCATCCACTACCCCATCGTTATTTTGATCAATTATCTCATGGGTTCCCACAAAAAAACCGGGAGGGGCTTCCTCACCCAATTGAATGATCCCGGCTGATTCATAATCATAAATGGAATTGATGGATTCTCCTATAAATAAACCGCTTCCAATCAGATCATCTTCTACACCGTCTCCATCAGCATCCAATCCCAATAAAGAGACAATCCGGTTTCTATTGGAGGAAATGTTAAAATTGGCATTCCAGTTAAGCCCACCACGGTTTAATATATCTCCCTTCAAGACAAATTCAATCCCTCTATTGGCAATTTCCCCTACATTGGTGGAAATGCTGTTGAAGCCCGTGATCTCCGGTATATTGATACTGTAAAGGAGGTCATTCGTGGTATTTTGATAGTAATCCAACGTTCCGGTCAATTGGCTATCAAATAGAGAAAAGTCAAAACCGAAATTATACCCTGTGGTGGTTTCCCAGGACAAATCGGCATTGGAAAGCGTGGTCACACGTTGACCAAAAATGGTAGATCCTCCTTCCCCAAAAACATAAGCAGGATAAAGGGAGACTCTTGCCAGGGAAGAATACCTGCTTGTCAGGTTTCCATTCGTTCCATAGGAGCCCCTGAACTTCAGGTAGCTGAATGCAGATTGGTCCATAAAGCCTTCTTCACTTAGCACCCAACCTATTCCTACAGAAGGAAAAATTCCAAATTTATTGTTTTCTGCAAACCCGGAAAAACCATCCCTACGCACCGTGGCGGTAACCATGTATTTTCCACTGAAATCATAATTGGCACGTGCTGTTTGATAGACGTAGCTTTCGTCCCAGGCGCTAGATTGGATAAGCTGTAACTGCGCAAGGCTAAGGTCATTGTAGCCCAGGCCCAAATTAGCGTAATTGGTGCCATTTGCCTGGGTACTTTCATTTTTCAATTCCCTTCTCCCTGCCACCATGGTCAGGTTTATGGTGTGTTCGTTATTGAAAGTTCTTCGATAGGTTAATATATTATCCAACGTCCAATCATAGGCATGATAATTTCGCTTAAAAGCTAAACCGGCTGCTCCGGCACCATATTCATTGCTCCTATAATGCCTCCTCCAGGTATAATTGTTTCCAAAGTTTATTCGGAAGTTCAATCCTTCGATATACGGAACTTCAAGATCCATATATACATTGGCGAATAAGTTATTCCTTTTGTCAAAGTCATTGGATAGGGGACTCAGGAAAGGGTTGGCCCGTATGGCACCGTCCGGATTGAGTATCACATTACCATCTTCATCAAAGGGAACAACCAGGGGAGGAAAAGAAGTGATATTTCCCATTGCCGGAATTTCACCCGAATTGTCTGCAAAGGAACCAAAGGTCTGCACCCCAAAACGAAAGCCGTCTAAAATCTGATGATCCAGGTTAATTCTTGCGGTGATTCGTTCGAATTGGTCGTTCATGATAAAGCCTTCCTGTTTGGTATAGCCTCCAGAAAGAAAATAAGAAGTAGCTTCGGTGGCTCCCCTAACGCTTAAATTATGATTGTTAATTAAGCCTCTTTGGGTCGCGGCATCCCACCAGTCAAAATCCGTCCCATTTTGAAACCCTTCAAATACGACAGGCTCAAATAATGCTGCCACGTTATAATCCGGATTGGGTTGCGTATAATCAGGCGGGAGGAAAGACTGTTGCCAATCCTGATCCCTTACTTTTTGAAGAAACCCCTCCCTGTCCATTAATTCAGGTCTATTGGTGGGGGTTTGGGTGGTATAAGTTCCGGTATAATTGAAAATGGGTTTTTGTTCTTCCTTACCACTTTTGGTCGTAATCATGATCACCCCGTTTGCAGCTTGCGCTCCAAATATGGCCATACTGCTGGCATCTTTCAACACATCGATCGACTCAATGTCATTGGGATTCAAATCACTGATACTTCCGGTAAATATAATCCCATCGACTACGATCAACACGTCCTGATTTCCGCTCAGGGTCGTTCTTCCCCTGACGGAAATGGATGGATTCTGTCCTGCCCGGTTGACCTGTCCCACATTTAGGCCGGGTACTGAACCCTGGAGCGATTGGGCAATATTGACATTGGGAGATTCCCGGAATGCTTCAATATCTGCTCTTACGACAGAACCGGTTACATCTCTTTTCTTTTGGGTACCGTATCCGATCACCACCACTTCCTCCAGGGAGGAGGCATCCTGTAACAGGGTAATGTTAATGGTGGTTTGGGAGCCGACTGCAACTGTTTTTGATTCATAGCCAATGTAAGAAAATACCAGAGTCGCTTCATCCGGGACGGTTATGGAATAGTTACCATCAATATCTGTGACGGTGCCCGTGGTAGTACCAAGCACGGTAATCGTAGCACCCGGCAAGGGCTCTCCGTTTTCATCGGTTACCCTTCCGGATATATCAACCGCAAGATCTCCAACATCAACGGTAACTGAAGTATTTCCGTTCTCAAGTATTCCGACATGAATATTTTCATTTACCTGGGTGAAACTCAGCGAAGCCTGCCCTCCAATGGTGCTGAGTAGTTTATACAGGGAGATCCTGCGTTCATCAATATTGATACGCTTTTTCAAATCCAGCATATCATGGTTGTAGGTAAATTTAAAATCCGTTTTGGATTCAACAGCAGCAAAGAAGCTGGTTAAAGGAGCATCTTCCAGATGAATGGATACCTTTACCTGCTCAATATTTTTTCGTTGCGCATTTCCTGTATTGGCCAGCAGCACCGTACAAAAAAGCAACTGAATCAAGAAACCATGTAACATTCGCCTGGACAGCATAATAAGTTGTCTCCGTATATTTTTTTTCATAATATTGAATAGTTTAAGTGATTGATAACTTGAACGCTTGCCTTTATTTCCTGAAAACATATGAAGGCAAGTTCAGGCAGGACACCTATCTCCCCAGAAAGGGTCCTGCCCTTGTTTTATCCAGTATCCAATTTTTTCATGTTTTTGTTATTTTGGGTCGTACAATGTTACTTTTCTGTTTTCTATATGGTATTGCATTCCAGAAGTGATAAATATCCCCCTTAATACATTTTCAAGGGTTTCCTCTTTGTAAATACCGGAATACTTCCATTCCCTGGACACTTTCCCATTTGAGCTTACTTCTACGCCGTACCAATTTTCAATTTTTCGCTTCACCTCCCGAAATGAAGCTGACCTGAAAACCAAAATTCTGTCTTTCCATCCGGTCACTTCCAATGAATCAAAGCTTGTTTTGGAAAATTTCCCATCTTCTTTGATGGCCAGCATTTCTGCAGGGTTTAACCGAACCTGATTGCCCTTCTGGTCATTTACCTGCACTTTGCCACTTACCAATGCTATGGAGAGGTCTTCGTTTTCTTCTTTTACATTGAAAGAGGTACCAAGAACTTTAATCTCTGTGTTTTTGGCAAAAACGCTGAAGGAAAAACCATTCTTTTTGACTTCAAAAAAAGCTTCTCCTTTCAATCGAACCCATCGATCTCCCTGACTAAAGGCTTTTGGATACTCCATTTCACTGCCGGAATTGAGGAATACCCTGCTGCTGTCTGCCAGGGTAATGATAGATCTTTTTCCCGGAGGAACCGTTCTCAACACAGTGATTTCTTCCGTTTCCGCGGGAATTACCGGTTGTACTCCCACAATCATATGGAAATGGACCATCCAGCCGCAAAATCCGAAAAGGAAAATAGCGGCAATATTTTTAAGGGGATAGAAGGTAAACCAAGATTTTGATTCTTTCCTACAACTTTGATTTCCTGCCTTGACAATGGTTTCAAAAACATCCACATACATTTCATCTGAAAGTTCAGGAGAATTGGCATATCTTACAGATCTTATGATGGATGCTGCTTCTAAAACCATATCTCTTTTTTCAGGATGTTGCTGCACCCACTTTTCCCAAAAATGCCGGGTGTTTTTATCCGGATTCTTCACCCATTGGATAAAAAATTCATCCGAAAGAAAATCTATCGTATCGTATTCGGTGTATTTCATTTTACTTCTAAAACCTTAAAAATAGATTTGATGAATTATTTTTTTAAGATGCATTTTAATGTAGCCAGGGCACGGTAAATGATTTTTCTTGCTGATTTCACTTCACTAAATTCCATGGCCTCAGCAATTTCCCTGTAACTCATTCCCTCCTCATAAAGTAATAAAATGGCCTGCCTTTGCCTGGCTGTCAGCTCATTTAATGCGGTCTTAACTTTTTGTCTGAATTCTTCATCTTTTTCCTGATGTATCAAAACGGTCTCATGGGATAAGGTGACCGGAAAGTAGGTTTCGTTTTGATCCAAGCCATCCTTACCTAATTTCGAATCCTTTTTCAGTTTTCGGATAATTTCCCGCTGCAGGGATTTGAACAAATACCCCTTTATATGATGGACGGTGTTCAGGCCGCCCCTTTTGTCTCGCAATTGGATAAAAATATTTTGTACACAATCCTGAATCAAACCGGTATCGCAGGTGATCTGGGAGCCGTACCGGAACATGCTTTTCACATGAATTCTGTAGATATAGTTAAAAGCCAATTCATTTCCCCTGTCAAAGGCAGTCCATACCTCTTCATCTGTTTTATTCTCAAATTTGAGTAAGGATTCTTTTTGGTTTTGGGTCAAAACCAAATTGGTTGGGGATAGATTTTCCTTCTTTTCGGGTTTCATTGGGTTTAATCAGTAATTGACACGCTATTTTAAAGAGTAACATTACACATAAAATGACCCCATAATATTGTAAAAATTTAAATATAATTAGAGAATTATAAGGGTTATTTTCACAATTAATAGAATTTCCTACCGATTGATATCGCAGTTGGACGCATAGATTTTGATACGGGGGAGATTAAATTGAAATCAACTCGCCTTTTTGTGTTCCCCCCCCATGGCTGTGGTCAAAAAAATAAAAGTCCGGATGCCCGGATATTCAGGAAATTTTATCTTTTCCCTTGCAGCCTATTTAAATCCTTTACCGAATTTCAGTCTTTTCCATTCGAATGTATCTGATTCTTTATCCACTCCCTCCCATATATCAGGACCTAAAAGTCTTCCGGGCTTATCGTTTAAAGCATTCTTTGCCTTATTGTGAATAGGTTTTCTTATCTTTTCTAAAATAGGGGTTAAATGAATTGGAAGAATTTTTTGCGTATGGATTATTTATTTTGGGTAAATATTTTTTCAACCTATCGATTTTGTCTTTTGAATCCTGATTTGATGCAATATTGTACCACTCATGAGGGTCTTTCGTACCGTCGTATAACTCTTCCGACCCATCACGGTAACGTATATACCTGAAACGATCCGTTTTAATGGAATGATTTCCCCATCCAAAGGTGGTTAATGCAAATTTTCCGCCCTTCTCATTTTCTCCTTTTAGCAGCGGAGCCAGGTTGATTCCTTCATTTCTGTAGTAGGGTTCAAGACCAGATAAATCGAGAAGGGTTGGGTAAATCGATAACATTTCGGCAGGAGAATTAACCGTTTTACCCTGTTGAATGCCCGGGCCTGAAAAAATTAAAGGAGCATTGGTTGATTCTTTCCACAAAGAGTGCTTGGCAAAAGTACCCTTTTCTCCCAGGTGGTAACCATGGTCACTCCATAATACAACAATAGTGTTGTCAGCATATTTACTGTTCTCTAAAGCATATAATATTTCTCCCACATAAAAATCAACAAATGATATGCTAGCCAGATAAGCCTGAATAATTTTGGGCCATTCACCCTTTTCTATAGCCCATTCTGTACTGGGCATAAAAGGCAAATCAGTTATTTGAAGGGCAATTTCCGGTACGTCCTCCAAATCATTTGGCAGATAAGGTGGCGTGTTGATACTGTCAAGGGGATGCATGTCAAACCATTTTTGAGGCACATACCAGGGCACATGCGGGCGATTGAAGCCAATGGTAAGGAAAAAAGGTTTGTCATAGTCTTGATTTAGTTTGTCAATAGCCCACTTGGTATATTTAACATCGGGCATTAACGAATCTGTTTCAGGATAAGCGCCCCAATCAGTAACTGTCCTGGTATATCCCTTCTTTTCGGTTTCTCCTGACCAAACAAAACGCTTGGCAGGCCAGGGACCGAATCCTCCTAATCTTCCCACCAATTCATCGAAAACACCATCAGGGGCATTTTTATGAAAAATTTTACCAATTCCCATCGTGTGATAACCATTCTGCTTAAAATATTCCGGAAGAAATATAATATCTTCTGTCATCTGGTTATCACTTCGAATTTTATTATCATCGATTTGACCGTATATCCCGGAAGTGGAAGGCCGTAAGCCGGTCATTATGGATGCCCGGGAAGGCCCACAATTTGTTGCCTGGCAATGGGCATTGCTGAACAGAACGCCTTTTGCTGCCAGACGATCGATATTTGGGGTCTTCGCATTAGGGTGCCCACCTAAACATCCCAGCCAGTCATTCAGGTCGTCAATACTAATCATCAATACATTGGGAGATTTGATTGTTGATTCCTCTTTGCCGGGGGTGCAGCTCCAAATTATTATAACAACAAATACGGCAATTATTTTGGGTAAATTTTTCATTGAAGGGATGCTTGGATCGAGGTTTTGAAACGTTATTCAGGCCTAGTTTAAATAAAGATTTTGGTTTTTTCCCACTTATGAGAAATTAGGAAATCAGCAACATGGATTCCTCCTTCCCAAACGTCGAGTTTTTTACCTCTTTTATCATCGGGCTGGTTGTAATCAGTGAGTGGAAAATTATCGGGATACCCACCTCCTGAATTATTTTGCCAGGGACCATTATCCGAAGAAAAAACGGTGAACCTCTTTCCTTTTTTATTAAACCAACGGCTTTTTCTTCGGTAAGATCCGTAACATGCGTACCATTTTCAAATCCTGGAATAATCTTATGATTTCGATGCCAGGTTGGATCATAGGGAGTATCGTCCTTTTCATGATAGCGATGATCGTCCTAGTACGGTTCCGGATGGACGACAACCGCGTACCTGACCCCTGCTCCATCCATACACTTCAATAAGTGTTCTGGGGTGGTAGCGGAAGCAGGTCTATAGGGTCCGTTGGGATGATAAGGGAATTGTTATTTATTTCATTTCAAACCTTTCACCAATGTATTTTCAATATACTGTGGTCTATTCTACCAAAGGTCTTCTCCGTAAGACCATCCTTCGCGAACAGGTTCCTTAATGTATGCGTCTAACTCTGGACGACCAAGGGCCTTCATGTTTTTTTCATCGTATTTAATGGTTCCGCCAAAACGTTGAGCGAGTACACCAACAAGTCCCATTTCGGTTAAGTCTGCACCATAATCGAAGTTTGAGCCCGGCAAGGTGTCGTTTTTAATGGCAGCCACCCATTCTTGTACTGGTTTTTCTTCTTCCACTCTTGGAATGGTTTCTGCTGGTTTATTCTTTTGGAAATCTATCCATTCTTCTTCAGGAACAAGTAATCGAGGATTGTTTGGACGACCACCATGGTAAAGTGTCTTCTTAGAACCAATCATAATCATCCCATTATCCGGCATTTCTTCGAGCCCATACTCCTCCTTTAATTCGGGTTTGCCCATGCCTTCAATCCATTTCATCGTAACAGGTGGTTTATTACCGCGAGCTCCAAATTGCCAGGTTATCGTTGATTCCTGTGCAATCATACTATGATCAGGAACTTCAGGGTTTGGTACCACCGCATCTACGGTATGTGGCATTCCAAGATCCAATGACCAGAAAGGAGCATCCAAACTATGACAACACCAGTCGGCCATTGCTCCGCTACCAAAATCGTAAAAAGTTCTCCATGATTTAGGTGCATATTCATTATTAAAAGGACGATCAGCTGCGGGACCTTTCCATAAATCCCAATCTAATCCCTTAGGTACTTCATGTACAGGAAATGGAAAATCTTCAGGCTTCGAGAAATATCCATCCGGACTAAATGTTGTCGGGCCTCCCCATCTAATTACTTCTTTTACATCCCCAAGAACACCTGCATCATACCATTCTTTTACCAATCTAATTCCATGGGTTGTATGTCCCTGATTTGCCATTTGCGATACGATACCATAATGCTTCGCTGCTTTTTTCATGGTGCGACATTGCCAAATATTATGCACTAGCGGTTTTTCAACCAACACATGTTTCCCAAGTTGCATGGCAGCCATTGCCGCTGGGAAATGGGTGTGGTCAGGCATAGCAATCATAACGGCATCAATTTCGTTGGCCATTTCGTCGAACATCCGCCTGAAATCTTTGTACTTTTTAGCCTTAGGCACCGTTTTGTAGGCATTTTCAGTCATTCTGTCGTCAACATCGCACATGGCCACAATATCCTCTACAGCAACCTGACTCCAACTGGCACGACCTCTGGCTCCTACACCAATCATTGCAAAACGCAATTTGGTACTTGGTGGACGTTCGATAAAATTAGGAATAAATAATGCTCCTAAACTGGCTGTTGAAGCTGATTTTAGAAACGTTCTTCTTGTTGATTTCATTATATTCTTTTGATTTGGGTATAACTTGACTATCTAATTTAAAAATCCAAATTAGTAATTTTTGAGCCGATTTTTGCACCGACATCAAGACGAAAGCAATTTATTCGTAACGAATCTGATTAACTTCAGTCAAAATACTTTATTTTATTGTCCGGAAATCATACTTTTTGGTTCTTTAGAGAAGGCTTCAGTCCCTTTCAAATCAAAAAATAGTTCGCCTAAACCTTACCAACAAACCAGTAAATGAAAAAAAGCACCCGGAAGTATCCGGATACTTTTTTACTCAAACGATAATAGGGTATAAGAACTTTAAATACCTGTTAAAAATAATTAGGATTCTGGGTGAGTTCAACTTCCGTATTCGCATCGATTTCTGATTGAGGGATGGGCAGTAACTCATCACGGCCAACAGTAAATGTAGGTCCTGAGACAGGGTTATACATTTGGATTCGTTCCCCTAAAAGGCCAACCCTTCTCAAGGTAAGTTGGCGGGGTTCTTCCACTATCAGTTCCCGTGCCCTCTCATCAAGCAAATAGTGCATATCCACGTCTCCCGGTACAACCGGTGCGGCATTTGCCCGTTCCCTGACCACATTAATATCATTGGCAGCACTGACATTATCTCCGTTTTTTAGGTGTGCTTCAGCCCTTAACAGATAAGTCTCAGCAAGTCTGAATATGTATACGTCATTATAGATCCTTCCGCCCGGATCATATCCCTGTGGATGACCAAAAGGCATGGAAGCCTTTTTAATATAAACAAAGACATTCCTGACTTTTTGGGCTTCTGTAGGAACAATCACCTCTCCAAAATGGGCAGATGCCGGATTGTTGATGACAAATTCCCTTTGCATGTTATAAGGAGAATTACGGATGTCATTGTTAAAATCTGATTCCCATACCGTAGTGTCCAGATAAACCGATGGTCGAATGAAACCCACCGGGCGACCCCAAAACTCATCTTTTAAGATGGCCTGCATACCATCGGGAGTCCTTACCGGATCCATAAATGGACCCCAGGCTCGTTCAGTGCGATTGAAACTCCCTGCTCCACCCGGTAGATTAAACTCTATTTGTGCGGTCCAAATAACCTCCGTATTTGATGGATCGTTTTGATTACCGTTTCTAAAAAGATCAAAAAACACATCACCCGGCTCACCTGAGAAAGTCCCGAACCTATCTCTCATCAACTCATATTGACCGTCATCTATTACGGCTGAGGCTGCCTGGATGGCCAAATCATAGTCTCCGGTTGAGATATAGGTTTCTGCCAATAAGTGATCAGCTGCTGCTTTCACCACACGCCCGTTATTTGGGTTTTCAACGGGTAAATTTTGAGAGGCGAATTCTAAATCTCCAACCATGAAATCGAGGACCTGCTCCCTGGAAGCTCTCACAAAATCGAGTTTTACCCCGGTAATTTCACCTTCAATGATGGGGACTCCTCCAAAGTGATAGACCAAATACCGATAGGCAAAGGCCCTGTAAAACCTGGCTTCTGCAATAACTTCATCTTTATCGGTCGGTGCGCTCCAGTCGACATCTTCATTCTCAGCACGGGTAATAATAACGTTTGCATCCTTAATAATAATATAAAGCAGGTTCCACAAACGCGAGGGATAATTTGTCGAGGGATTAATAATCGAATAGTCTCCGAAAAAATTCTTTTTATCCCAGTACCATCCAATATCTGTCCCATAATTAAGGCTCATTAGATCGTCCCTATCAGACCAGGCTGTTCCCGGTGCATCAGGTACGAACAATGCCCTTGTCATACTATAAACGCCTATTAATCCAGCCCTGAAACCATCCGTATTAATGAAAGTAGTTTCAGGGCTCAAAAAACTCCTCGGAATTTCTTCCAAAATATCATCCTGACATGATAATGCCAATAATACTGCCGAAATGCTTAGCGCAAATATCAGCCTGCGGTATATGTATTTTAATGTTATCATTTCAATTATTATTTTTTGTTAAAAAGAAGCATCAATACCAAATGTAACTGTCCGCATCAACGGTACATTCTGAATGGATGTCGCATTTTCCGGATCATATCCGGTCCAGTTAGTAAATGTGTAGAGGTTTTTAATGCTCGTATATAACCTTAGGTTAGTGAAACCTATTTTGCTTAATATTTCATTGCCTAATGAATAACCCAGGTTAACATCCTGTATTCTGACAAAACTTCTGTCTTCCAGGTAGGGATGACTTCGTACAGGAATATAGTTTATGCTTGCCACTGAATTAGATGGGTTATTTGGTGTCCAATAATCAATGTCTACGACATTAAACCTCTCTGTCCATGTAGAAAATTGTGCATTTGGATTATGCATGAATATGTTGTTTCCTAAATAAAAATTTTCATTGCCTCCACCCTGAATGGAATTGACCATCACATAAAGAGAAAATCTTTTATATCTCAGCGTGTTTGATATACTTAACGAGTAATTGGCATTATTTGAACCTAAAATATGGCGGTCATCACCACTCAGAACACCATCACCGTCATGGTCAATTATTCTAAAATCACCAGGTCCGTATCCGGAGGGGAGATCCGTTTCACCTACCTGATGGATCCCATCAATCCCATATCCAAATATGGTTCCTAATGGATGTCCGATAAACCATCTGTTCGCTATGTCGTCATCTTCTATCCCGTCCCCATCTTCATCATTTCCGTATAACTTTTGAATTTCATTACGCTGACGGTCAAAGATCAATCCGGTTTCCCAGGAAAAATCGGGTGTTTTTATATTAACCGAATTCAAGGCTATTTCAACTCCTTTGTTGCCAACCTGACCAATATTACTCAATATGGATGACTGACCTGTAGTTTCAGGAAGAGCTCTGTTAAGCAATAGATCGCTGGTGGTAGATGTGTAGTAGTCAATTGAACCGGATAGCCTGCTTCCAGGAAGTGCAAATTCTACCCCGAAATTATAAACTTCAGTAGTTTCCCAACCTAAGTCAGCGTTAGCCAGAGAGTTTACGAAAACGCCATTTGCGACGCCGCTTCCATCACCATATACAGCATTCCGGCTCGCCAGTCTGGCCAGCGTTTGATATCTTGAAATGGCCTGGTTGCCATTTTCACCGTAAGAAGCTCTCAATTTCAAAGTTTCAAAGAAGGAAACATTGTTCATAAATGGTTCATCAGAAACAATCCAACCTAAACCAAGGGCTTTGAAAGTTGCATATTTATTACCCTCAGCAAACACAGAGGAACCATCTCTCCTTAAGGTGGCCGTTACGGAAAACTTATCATTGAATGAATAATTCAGACGACCCATTATTCCAAGGTTGTTTTGCTCACTAAAGCCGCTCGAAACAGATTGCGTAGCACCTAATTGTAAACTGTAATACCCCAGGCTTTGGTTGAAGAAGTCTGAAGATAAGGCCCTGAAATTAGACGCTTTGCGGTATTCCCTACTGTATAGAAAAGTTCCATCAATTGCATGCTTATTGTTAATTACCTTCCTGTAATTCAGTATATTATCGAATATCCTGTAGAAATCACTAAATGAATGTTGAGATGCAACTCCGTTACTTTGCTGAGCAAGCGTGTTATTCTGAAAACGGTTAGCCTGTCTATCTCCTTTATTTAAGGAATAATTCATGGTCCATCGAAGACCGGGAAGGAACGGAACATCAAGCTCACTGGAAACCAATCCCCATAAATCATTTCTTAGATCTGAATCGTCAATAAGAGTTGGATAATAAGGATTCTCAAAAAATGGATCATCCATTGGAAATTGACGAAGGCTACCATCTTCATTTCTCAAACTACTGTAAGGGCTGAGTCCATAAAGTAAGTCCACAGGAACCCCCGAATAATCCAGGGATGTAAAAGACGAACTTATACTTACCTTAAACCAATTAGTGATTTTATTTGATAGGTTAACCCGAATCGTTTTTCGATCAAAATTATCATTCTCGACAATACCGTTTTCATTAAAAAGTGTTCCCGAAATAAAGTAATCCGTCACCTCATTTCCTCCGGAAATACTTAGGTTGTAGTTTTCAGTGGTAGCCTGATTTACCAGTTCACCGTACCAGTCCACCGTTCTTCCTGCCTGATAATTTTCTGCCTCGATTGGGTTTAAATAATTGGTCACATTTTCCATTATGGCTTCCTGCCCACTTGCTTCCCTGAAATCAAGTACTTTTTGGATGTAATCCGGCCCGTCAAGGACGTCAATTAATTTCACAGGATTAGAGATGCCATAATTTGCCCTAAAATTGAAAATAGGTTTCCCTGTTTTTCCCGTTTTTGTGGTGAGTAGGATCACTCCGTTAGCAGACCTTGAACCGTAGACAGCAGCAGCACTTGCATCTTTCAATATATCTACCGTTTCAATATCATTGGGATTAATATTATTCAGGGATCCATTATAAATTACTCCATCCACTACGATCAGTGGTTCGTTACCTGCGGTAATAGAGTTTCTACCACGAACCCTCAGGGAGGGCTCCTCTCCAGGCCGATCGGGTGTGCCTATGGTCATTCCCGCTACACTTCCTTTTAAAGACTGAAGAATGTTGGTATTCATTAAATCCTGAGTCTTCTCGGTATTCATCCTGGCTACAGAACCTGTAACATCTGATCTTTTTTGAGTGCCATATCCCACTACCACCACTTCTTCAAGTGAGGATGTATCCTCCGATAGTGTGATGTTAATGGTGGTTTGTGCGCCTACTTCTATTGTTTTTGATTCATAACCAATGTAAGAAAACACCAAGCTTGCATCATCCGGGACAGTTATGGAATAGTTACCATCAATATCTGTGACCGTACCCGAGCTCGTACCAAGCACTGTAATGGTAGCACCCGGTAAAGGTTCTCCGTTTTCATCGGTTACCGTTCCGGAGATTTCAATGTCTACATTTAAGGCCATCGGGGCCTCGCCAGAAACGGATGAGTTTATGAAATGTGGACTGATTTTGTTGGTAGGGACATTCGTTCCTCCATTGTTTATGGATAAACCGGCAGCCGTAAGTTGGCCAATAAAAAGCAGGGACAAACAATATCCATAAATCACCTTTCTAGCAGGTATCCTTTTTTGCCTTATCTTTTTAAGGTAGAAACAAAAATCGATTTCTTTGCTGCTGCAATTAATTCTTCTTTTCATTAGGATGGAGTTTAATGTTAATAGTCAAAAGTAGCTGGATGTATCAGGCTAAGAATCCAATATCTTACCCATCCTGTGTAATATGTTAGCCCAGGCATGACAAAAAGTTTAAATTTTTACCTATGAAATCAGTACTTAAAACAATTTTTTTTGGGAGGGAAGGGTTCGGCGTTTTATACATTTAATTGCTATTTAATAGTCCTCCCCTATTTGCGTACTCAAAAAGTAAATGCATGGATGTTGGTGTATTTGGGAAATTTCAGGAGTAGGAATGGCATAGTACCTGAACTTTTTCAGGAGGATTTCAGACTGCTTTTTGAAAAATAATACATACAATGCCACAAATTAAAGCATAACAGGTTTGCTGTAACTGCTCGCCTGAAAGCCGTTAACCTACAAACGAATCTATTTCTACCCGGAGGAAGAGGGAAAGTTTACCTCATTACTCAATATCCCCAAAGAACTCCTCCAAGTCCATGATCATGTTTGTTTCCACTACATCGCCCGAGGTAAGCAGGCGTGTAGGGACGCATTTTCCCCTGGTAAAGGTATAGATCAGCAAATCCTGGGTTTCTGTAGGAATGATCCAATATTCCCGGACCCCGTTTGCTTTGTACAATTTAAACTTATGCATTAATTCAATTTTACTATTAGGGGAGAAAGAATTTCTACGACTAAGTCAGGGGCTCCGATGCAGCCCCGCTCGTCCAGTTTTTCGGTATCGCCAACCACGCAAATGTCCGGCTGTAACACATCGCGAATGCGATAATTTTTTTTTGATTTTTCAGGAAACCGAGCGTCAAAGGGTGCGGAATAAATCTGGCATTTTTTACCTCTCAGAAAATTGCCCAACCGGAGAAAAAGTGCTCCCGAAATTTTCTGGCGAATCCTTCCCGGAGAAGCGGCCGGTTTTTAAAAAATTTTCCCACTGATCAGCTCCACTACTTCCTCCACCTGCCAGGTCAGGTAGTCGGCATAGGAATGCTGGGTGCATTCCAAATCCGGTTCGTTGACGGCATCGGTTATTTTGAAATTCATGGTTGACTATACTGAAAATAACTACACACTGACACGTTTATTAACTACCCCTCGGATAGTTGGGGGTCACAATGTTTCCACCCATATATCAACGCCTCTATTTACCATTCCCCTTCAATATTTTTCTAATTATCCAGGCCTTTTTGTATCTTTAAGAAGTTGTATTTGATTTGTAACTAACTTAAAAATAACTTTTTATGCTAGAACATCCACCATTTTTTCTGTTTTATAAACAGTTAATTACCAACACTTAAACGACAGAAATTATGATGGATAACTTCAATATCAATCGCAGAAAATTTATTTCAGTAGGTGCCGCCTTAAGTTTGGGTATTCCTTTTCTTGGAAAAACCAAACCAAGTAACACAGGGGCTCCAAAGATGAAACCGGGCATCCAGCCTGAATGGCGCACTCAGAAAGGACAAAGGATTGTGTCCGGGGAGATGAAAGCCCCGGTAAAAGCATATAGGTGGGCCTTGCAGAACCAAAACATATCCGCCGTAATTTCCAATCTATGGGATGAACAACATGTTAACGACAACCTTTCCGTAGCAGGTAAAAAAGTGGAATTGCAGCCGGGATGATCGCTTACAGGGTTCCGGAAGGATGAATCCCGGTAAATATTCAAGCTTGAATAGTGTCTGATTTGAAATTGGGTTTTTATATTGATATAACAACTTTAATTCCTGGAAAAGCTAAACCCTGAAATCACTAAAAAAAAATACCATTTCGTGCTTTTTCGTTAACCATTTCAAATTGGATCCTTAACTCCTGCAATGCTTTCTTTTTTGAAGGGTCTCCCAACAAGTTGACTTGTTCTTCCGGATCATTCTGGTATGGAAAATCTTGGAAACCCTGGCTGTATAATAACCCCGTTCTCTAAAAAACCCTGCCATAGAAGGGTGTTTGGCCAAGGCAGGAGTTTCCTTTTAATTAGCTTATTGCCGGTTGTTCCTATATTCCAAATAAGCATCCAGGTATTTTTGATTCATTTCATCAGAATCCCTATACTCCTTTCGTAGATCCTCCAATTTTTGGTGCAATTCTTCCCTAACTTCCGCATAGGAGGGATCCTCATAAATATTGTTCATTTCATTTGGGTCCTCTTTCAGATCATACATTTCCCATTCATCAATGTCATAATAAAAATGCATCAGTTTATACCTTTCCGTGGCCACACCATAATGCCGCTTAACCATGTGGACGGAGGGGTATTCATAATACGTATAGTAAACTGCCTCCCGCCATTCATCGGATTGGCCGCTCACCAGGCTTCTGAAAGACTCACCCTGCATTTCCGGAGCAACCTCCACCCCGGCATAGTCCAGAAGGGTAGGCGCAAAATCCAGGTTTTGGACCAGTTTATCGATCTCAGTCCCCGGCTTAATTTCTTTGGGGTATCGGACCAATAAAGGGGTTCGGAAAGATTGCTCGTACATAAACCTTTTGTCAAACCAGCCATGCTCTCCCAGGTAAAATCCCTGGTCGGAAGTGTAGATCACAATGGTGTTCTCTGCCAGCCCATTTTCTTCCAGGTAGTCCAATACCTCTCCCACCCCATCGTCCACGGATTTAATGGTTCTCAGGTAATCCTTGATGTACCTGTTGAATTTCCAGATTCCGATCTCCCTTTCCTTTTCTTTATCCTGAAAGGCAACACCTTCGGCCAGGGGATAGGCATCTATAAAAGCCTGGTTTTTTGGGTTGTAAGCCTCCCTCCATTGGGTCAGTTGTTCCTCATTAAACCGTTCCAGTTCCTTGGAAAAACCCGTTTCGTTTCCTTCCGGGTCCACCTCGAATTTAAAGTCATGACCCCACCTGGCATGTCCATCAATTTCCATTTCCTGGGTCTTGGCGGCCGTTCCCCTCCCCACGTAGTTGGTTTCGTCATCAAAATAAGTAGCCGGTGGCGTGAACGTTTTATCGTCGTACAAAGTCAGGTATTTTGGTGCAGGCTTCCAGTTTCGATGAGGGGCCTTTTGGTTATAAATCATAAGGAAGGGCTTTTCCTTATCTCGCCCTTCTTTTAACCAATCCAGGGCAAATTGGGTGGTAAGTTCCGTAACATACCCTTCAAACCGCTTGCGTTCTCCATTAACAAGAAAATCAGGATTATAATAATGACCCTGCCCGGGCAATACCATGGAGTGGTCAAATCCCTGGGGCAGGCCATCCAGGTGGATCTTTCCGATCATGGCCGTACTGTACCCCGCCTTTTGAAGCATCTTGGCAAAGTTATTCTGGTCCCAGTCAAAGGGTTGTACATTGTCCACTTTCCCATTGAGAAAGCTGTGTTTTCCCGTCAAAATTACGGCACGGCTAGGAGCGCAAATAGAATTGGTGACGGTGGCCCGGGTAAAAATCGCCCCTTCCTCCGCCAACCGGTCAATCTGTGGCGTTTCATTTAAACCATGCCCATAGGCGCTGATGGCTTGATAAGCGTGGTCATCGCTCATGATAAAAACAATATTGGGCGGGGAGGTTTTATCCTTCTCCTCTGTGTTGCAAGCCGTCGCCAGTAGGGTGCTTAACAGAACACCAACGATTATACTATTCCTCTTCATTAACTTTAAATTAGGTTTATTATCGATTCCAGCATTTATACCTCTAGATGCAAGGGCTTTCCAACCTTGAATTGGATCCATTTCTAAAATTAATTTCCAAAAAAGCAGAAAGTAAAAGCGTCCGGTAATATAAACCATGATGATTTAATATCCTTCATTTTGAGTTAAATTTGGATTTCGTTCAATTTCAGTTTGTGGAATAGGGTACCTTACCTGATGGTCCATAGCGGCTTTACCACGTTCATTTGCCATTTCGATAAATTTTCCGTGGCGTATCAGATCTTGTCTCCGCAATGCCTCTGTATGGAATTCCCTGCCTCTTTCATCTAAAATAAAACTCCTTAAACCTTCCTTGTCTGGAAAATCGTTTAGGGTGAAAGTGGAAACCCCGGCAGCTTCCCTTACCCTATTCAATAAATCTATGGATTCTTGATTCGGACCATTGACTTCGTTCAAAGCCTCCGACCTGGAAAGAAGGATATCTGCATACCTGATAAATGGAAAATCATCAGACGAACGGCTTATCCCCTGACTCGGATATTCAGGAAATTTCATGCTCCGTGCATTATCGTTGCCTAAAACAATTGTCTCACCTTGGGCGTTGACAAACTCCAATAAAAAGGCATTTAACCTTTCATCCTCAGGTTCAAAAAGTTCTAGAAAAGCCGACCATATCTTATACTCGGCAGCAAATATGGCACGTGGAGGATATTGCCATTGATAGCCTCTGGGAACAACATGGCTTAGCCAGCCATCACCGGTATTATCATCCGGATTATCTGACATAACGGCCACAAAGATGAATTCGTTGTCTCTTTGGTTTTCAGGACTGAACAACTCCGTTCTATCCCCTTGGGTAAACAAATCATATTCCCCAAGGTCCATTACCGCTTTAGCAGCAGATGCCGCTTCCGTCCAATTTTTTGTCATCATATAAAACTTGGTCAAGGCTCCAAGCGCAGCCCCTTTAGTGGCACGCCCGTATTCAGCATTCCTTGGTTCCACAGGCAATGCATCCGCCGCAGCTATGAATTCATTTGTAATGAATGACGTTATTTCTTCTTCAGAAGCCCTTGCCGGACGATCCGTTACCGTTGTTTGGCTATCCGTAATAAGGGGAACAGGCCCAAATAAATCATACAAGAGATAATAGTTGAATGCCCTCAAAAACCTGGCCTCCGCAATGGTTTCCCTTTTTCTATCTTCATTCATTTCAATAGCATCCGCATTATCCAGGACAACGTTTGTCCTGAAGATCGTACGGTAACGGCGTTCCCACATATTTCTGATCCATTGGTGCGAGCTTGTCCAGGTGAACTCTTCAATGGGTTCGTTGAAGGTAAATATCCCACCGCCACGTTCCAAGGCAATATCGGTGTTTACTTCCTGCAGTGTTATCCCGTCTCGCTTTATATCGCTATACCTTATTTCACCATACACCGAATTAAGAACGACATCAAGATCATCTCCTGTGTTGAAAAAATCATTGGGACTTAAGACGGTAAAGGTTTCTTCTTCCAATAGGTCTTCGCATGAAATGAGCACTGAGCCGATCATTGCCAAGCAAATAAGTAATTTTATCTTTTTCATCTGTTTATATTTTTTTTTATTGGTCAGATGCCTGCCTGTCGGCAGACAGGGAATCTTTGACGATTAAAATAATCATTGCCCTGTGTGTTTAATGATGATTTTAATCGTGTCGATTTCATTTTTTCAAAAATTTACATTAATTCCGATTGCATATGTTCTGGCAAGTGGGTAGGCACTATAATCAATCCTTAAATTCGAAGTTCCCAAGGAGTTGATATCTGGATTGTAACCACTATAATTGGTCCAAGTGACCAAGTTTTGCCCTGAGGCGAATAATACTAAGGATGAAATGCCCTTAATAGTTAAGTTTGGAAATCCGTAGGCTATCCTGGCGCTTCTTAACCTTACAAAAGAAGCTTCTTCTACTACCCTGCTATTGAAATCATAGGTACGGGATGGGTTAACAAAAGAGGGTTGTTCATTCGTTGGGTTATCAGGAGTCCACCTATCCAATACATAGGTTTGTCTGTTCCTTAAATCGTCGATTGGGTTTTCAGAATCAATTTTGGTGAAGTTTGCCAATTGAAAACCAAATTTACCTTCTAAGAATAAATCCAGCGAGAAGCCTTTATAGGATAAGGTGTTGTTTAGCCCTAAGGTAAAATCAGGAAACGGGTCTCCTATTATGGTTCTATCCTGATCATTTATTACATTATCACCGTTTAAATCCCTGAATTTTCTACTGCCCACGGCACCATTTGTCTGAGCAGGTGAATTGGCCAACTCCTCTGCAGACTGGATAACCCCATCGAACACATGACCATAATAAGCATTGACAGGCTGTCCCACTTCCAATATCGTATAATCTTGCATGAACCGGGTACCGCCCTGAAGAATCCTGGGCAGCTGACCAAGATTAGTAACCTCATTCTTTACTGTGGCCATATTTAAATCCGTAATCCACGAAAAATTACCGACGAAGTTCCTTGACGATAATGAAAGTTCAAAACCACTATTTCTGGTATCCCCAACATTTTGCAGAGAATTACCAAAACCGGTAGTAGTAGGAATGGGTAAGAGCAATAACAGGTCCCTGGTATTGTTCTGAAAGTATTCCACAGAACCGGATATTCTTCCGGAAAGCATACCAAAATCGACTCCCAGGTTAAAGGATTCCGTTGTTTCCCATTTTAGATCGGGATTTGCCAATTGGGTAGGCGCAATAGATTGAAATTCATCCCCATTAAAAACGGAGATTGGTCCGGACCCCAAAAGAACAAGCGATCTTCCATTATCAATTTCCTGGTTTCCGCTCACCCCAAAACTAGTCCTTAATTTAAAATCGGAAACAAAACCGTCCTCTGGGAAAAAAGCCTCATTGGATATATTCCACGCAAGGGCTCCTGATGGGAAGTAGGCGAATTTGTTGTTCGCACCAAATCTGGAAGACCCATCCGCCCTAAAGGATGCCGTCATCAAAAAACGTTCATCATAAGAATAGTTCACCCTGCCAAAACCTGAAACAATATTGTTTTTCCCTTTAAATGACCCTACTTCATACAGTAATGGATCTCCGGAACCTAAATTATTGGGCCCAAAGGAGGTGGTTGGAAAATCCATGGCACTTGCATTAAACCCTAAATTCATGAATTCCTGATAGGAATAACCACCAAGCAAATTTAATTTGTGCTGACCATTAAATATCTTATTGTAATCCAATGTGAATTCATAAACATAACTATTGTTTTCTCTCAAGTTTTGCGTTGCCTGACCTTGCCTCAAAAGTCCAATTTGAGTCACGACATCATCGAAACTATCACTTCTCGCAATGCCCTGATCCAAACCAAAATTTAGTTTTGCCTTGAGATCACTGATGACCTCATATTCCAAAAATCCATTCCCAAACAGTCGGGTTCTTCTTTCAAATCGATCCATCGTTCGTGCCTGGGCCACCGGATTGCTTAAATCCTGCAAGCTGGTTGAGTAGGTTCCATCGCTATTGAATATCGGTTCTGTTGGTGGTAATTGCAATGCCGCCGCAATCACCCCGGCGGTTGCGTTTACGCCAAGACCAAGTGGCACTTGATCCTCTTTGACATAGCTATTATTGAAATTGATCCCTACCTTTAACTTATCACCCACAGAATGAGTTAAATTTATGCGGCCGGAAAATCGTTTAAAACCTGAACTTATTACGATGCCATCTTGATCAAATGCATTTAAGGACAAGTAATACTGGGTATCTTCAGACCCTCCCGAAAAAGAAAGCCGATGTTCCTGAATGGGTGCGGAACGGAAAATCTCACCTTGCCAATTGGTCCCTGCCCCTATGGAGGTAAAGTCATTTTGACTAAAAATCGGTTCAAGGCCCCTATCGCTGTACACGTCATTGTAAAATGACATGTATTGTTGGGCATTCATCATATCTAATGTTTTCGTAGCAGATTGAATGCTGGTCGTGGCATTATAACTTATCGTTAAAGGACTATTTTGCTTTCCATTTTTGGTGGTTATCAGTACCACTCCGTTTGACCCTCTTGCTCCATATATTGAGGTAGCCGAGGCATCCTTTAACACTTCTATGGATTTTATATCAGAAGGATTTAAGGAATTTTCCGGGTTGGCTCCGGGAAGTCCGTCAATTACATATAGCGGTTCATTTCCTGCAGTTATGGAATTAGACCCTCTTATTCTAATAGAAAAATTTCCGCCTGGCCGGGCGCTCGCCTGTGTCACCTGAACCCCCGGAAGCCTTCCCTGAATGATCTGCTCTACCGATCCCTGGGAATCCGTATTCAATTTATCCGCCTGAATGGAACTGACGGAACCCGTAAGGTCACTTTTTTTGACTGTTCCATATCCCACGACCACCACTTCATCCAAGGAGGCCTCATCCTGAGACAAGCTGATATTAATGGTTGTTTGCGCGCTTACTGCAACGGTTTTTGATTCATAGCCAATGTAAGAAAACACCAGGCTTGCTTCATCCGGGACAGTAATGGAATAGTTACCATCTATATCGGTGACGGTACCCGAGGTGGTGCCAAGCACGGTAATCGAAGCTCCTGGTAGAGGTTCTCCGTTTTCATCGGTTACCGTTCCGGAGATTTCAATGTCTACATTTAAGGCCATCGGAGCCTCTCCAAAACCGGATGAGTTTATGTAATGTGGACTGATTTTGTTGGTGCGGACGTCCGTTCCTCCATTGTTTACGGAAAAACCGGCAGCGGTAAGTTGGCTAATAAAAAGCAGGGATAAAAAATATCCGTAAATCACCTTTCTAGCAGGTATCCTTTTTAGACTTATCTTTTTCAGATAGAAACAAAAATCAATTTTATTCCTGCTGAAATAAGTATTTATTTTCATTACAGTGGGGTTTTATGTTAGTAAATAAAATTACCAGGATATTTTAGTTTTAGTATCCAATATTTTACCCATCCTGTGTAATATGTTAGCCCAGGCATGACAAAAAGTTAAAATTTTTAACCCATGAAATCAGTATTTAAAACAATTAAAGGGGTTGAATTGGGCGATTTGTACGTGTAATTGTTTTTAATGAGTCCTCCCTTCTATTGCTGTGCTCAATAAAGTAAAAACCAGGAGGGCCGGATCTTCAGGAAATTTCCTGGTATTGAAACTTAATCACGCAACTATCCGGCTGTACCATATCGTGAATTTTAACATCTTCGTTGGAGTTTTCAGGAAACCGTACATCAAAGGGTGTGGTATAAATTTGATATTTTTTACCCTTAGGAACCCCGTTAATCTTAAAGACAATTGGACAGATACCTTTTGGTGAAGCCTTTCCGGCGCAGCGGCCGCTTTTTTAAAAACCTGCCCTTTGATCAGTTCGACCACTTCCTCCATCTGCCAGTTCAGGTAGTCTGCGTAGGAATAGTTGGTATATTCCAAATCCGGTTCGTTAACTGTATCGCGTTTTCTAAATTCCACAGTTTAACATACCGATTTTAAAGTAAGATATATAATAAGCTCCTTTTTTTAGGTAAAAAACTACATTCCCGTCTAGGTCCAAAATACGGAAAAATCCGATAGTTCAGGATTGCCTGGTTTTGTTACTAGTTTTTTAAGGAATAAATTCTTTGTTATCGTTGTAAATCAAGAACTCAAAAATTATTATTGCGCTTAGATACAAGCTACTGATATTAACACTTTAATAAATAATACGTCCAATTCATTTGCGTTCTGCTTATTAATAAATTGTACATATATCAGCCATTTCATCCAATTGTTTTCAACAATAAATCATTACAAATCTGGGTTCCACCAAGTATCCAGCTCTTCTTGCAAATTTTCAACAATTTCCGGATATTGGGATGCCACATTTTCTTTTTCATGCGGGTCGTTCAAAATGTGGTATAATTCCGGTTTGGAAATAATAGAAATAAATTCGCCCCCCCCACTTAAAGTAATGGTCTGAGGCTCTCCGGATTTTACAGGCATAATCAGCTTCCATGGAGGATTCATAACCATCCGGTGTTCCAGACTTTTTTCAGGAGCGTGCACATCGACCATATCATGGTGAAAATCTTCGCTGAATACAGCATCACGACCCTGAAGATCTCTAGGATTTAAAACATCTAAACCCTGCATCTCGGTTGTAGGCAGCATTCCTAATGCCCTCAGAACCGTTGGAACTATATCGATACTGCTCACAAAATTCGTAGTATCAATTGCAGGTGTGATTTGTCCAGGCCACTTATAAGTTATATGGGTACGGATTCCCATATCATAAGGGGATTGCTTTGACGGCCATTTAAATCCGTTTCCATCGGGGTTCTGAATCCACCCATTATCTGACACATATACAACAATAGTATTATCTGTCATGCCTCGGTTGTCAATGTTCTGTAGAAGTTCTCCTACAGTATTATCAAACCACTCACACATGGCCCAATATTTCGCAATCGCTTTTCCAGGAGCTATATCCATGTATTTTTGTAGCAAGGAATCTGGCGGTGTATGTGGTGTATGCGGCATAAAAGGCGCATACCAAAGAAAAAAAGGAGCTTTCTTATCTTGAGCCTCATTCATGAAATCATATATTGGCTCCAGCCCTTCTCTACCAATTTTTAGGCCTTCATCTCCATGCCTACCATTTTGGGCCGGATCACCAGTGGTCATCCCCCCAGTAAATCCACCCTCTTTCCAGCTTCCTTCCCACCATTTACCGGATTGAAAGGACATATATCCCCTCTCTTTCAACAAAGTCGGAAGGGTAGGATGTCTTTTAAAGTTATCGATAAATTCTTTATTTAACGGTAACCTTTGGATCAACCAGTCCTCCCGGTCACCTTCCTCCGCTTTGACAAATTTCGGATCATTACCTGTGATTCCATGCTGATGGGGATAAAGCCCAGTAATAATAGAAGCCAAGGAAGGGCTGCACACCGGAGCGGTCAGGTAACCACGGGTAAAGGTCAAACCCTCCCTGGCTAACTGGTCGATATTTGGCGTCTCAATATGAGGATGACCCATAAAGCTGTAATCAGTCCAGGATTGGTCGTCAGAAAGAATAAAAATGATATTTGGAGGATTTTCATCATTTTCACTTTCCGTACTTGAACATCCTATTATGAATGTAAATATTACAGATAAACCTAGCAGGCTTTTTAAAGGTATATAATACTTTTTCGTCATCTTAAATTAATTTTTCTTAAGCAATTATTAATCTTTTACACCTGGGTGGATTCCCATCACCTCATCCATGGATGTTGCATCTTCCGTTAAGGATATATTAATGGTTTATTTTTTAAAACTATTTTGAATAGGTTTAAAGGGACATGCCCAATAATCTTCCTGGTAAGAGGTTGGCAAGGGGTTTACAATAACAAATGCGCTTTCATCAAAATTTGTATTAAAAACAGCACCCATCGATCATTCTTCAGAGCTAATATCAAGAGGGGTATTAGGTTTGAATTTAGGACTTTGAACATTGGTTTCGTAGGCTTTATAGGGAATTTCATGACCCCTTTCGGTATTCACTTCATAACCCCACATGGTCAAATATTGTTCTTTGGGCAGAAACAAATCTCCCCTCTCCTTGAGCTTGGCCTGGAGGGTATTATCAAGGTCTTTTTGAAGTTCCTGGTAGATCGGATTATTCAGCAAATTCTCCATCTGAAAAGGATCTTCCAAATTATCATACAATAGCCATGCTTGATCCTGCTTCCTAACATATGTATATCGTGCGGTTCTTATGCCTCTAAAAGGGCTTCCACCGTCGTAGCCAGCAAATGGATAAACGCTCATTATCAAGGCTGCCCGATCATCTTCTACCTTGTCATTGGAAATAAAACCGGTAAGGTCTTCTCCTTCAATGGAACTGGGAATGGAGACTTCTGACATGGATAACAAGGTAGGAAGGATATCGGGTGTATTAATTGGTGCATTTACCTCATATCCCTCTTTTCCGAACACTGCCGGATACCTTATTAGAAAAGGAACACGAATGGACTCATCCCAGGGACGCTGTTTCTCCTTGGGCGACTCACCTTGTGAACCGAGCATTTCGCCATGGTCTGCGGTAAAAACCAGTATTGTATTATCTGCTTTTCCCTCTTCTTCCAGTGTCTTCATTAAATTGCCAATACAATGATCTAGCGCCATGAGATGTGCATAATATCCCTGTGCCTCTTTGCGAGCTTCTTCTTGTCTCCACTCTGGCACATTAGGACGAAGTTTTATGGATTCTAATGGATATTTTTCTTTTAGCTCGGGGGGAGCAGTATGATGTGGGAAATGTGGTATGCCATAGGAAATCATAAGTAAAAATGGTTCCTCATCCGAAGAATGCCTTCGGATGTA
Source organism: Cyclobacterium salsum (assembly GCF_010119245.1). GTDB lineage: Bacteria > Bacteroidota > Bacteroidia > Cytophagales > Cyclobacteriaceae > Cyclobacterium > Cyclobacterium salsum. The sequence goes on along the minus strand of NZ_WNKG01000003.1, from coordinate 321,570 downwards.
GTCCTGAGCATCTTTAGTCTGAGCATAGGCATCATAACCTTCCCACTTCAGTTTTGTAGTATCGTCATTCGCATAATAAAAAGAATTGTTGTAATCGTGGGTACATTCCAGTACTTTCCAATACTGAAATCCCTGCCGACGATCTTTAGGAATATAACTTTCTCTTCCATGGCCATCCAGGTGCCATTTTCCAATGTATCCAGTTTTATACCCAGCCTCCTTATAGATTTCAGCCATGCAAAGCTCCTCACTTGGTAAATACAAATCATTCATAAACATTCCGGTACTCAGAGGATACCTACCAGTCATAAGTGCTGCCCGGTATGGAGTGCATACCGGACTTACAGCAACTGCATTTTTAAAATTAATTGCTTTGGCTGCCAGCTGGTCCAGATTTGGGGTATTGGCATTTGGGTCTCCACTGTACCCCAATGCTTGTGCCCGTAATTGGTCTGCAAGAATGTATACGATATTAGGTTTAGTTGATTTTTTAGCAACTGGTTTATTATTTTGAGTACACATACTCAGCATTAATAGGCAACAAATCAAAAGGTGATTTTTCATTCTGGGTAAGAAGTGAGGGATCATCATTACTGTATTTTAAATATTCAAGCAAGCTCATTTTCTATTTTATTCAATAACACCGAAATTGAGGCACTAATCATGTAAGCCAGGCACAAACTGCAGATTTTCTTATTATAGAATATCCAGATAATGTAACGACTTAAAGCATTGTCTGCATTTCAAACTCCTTATGTTATTAATCAGTTGGGTTTTGCTGGATAAACGGTGCTAAATTCAGTTCTTCACTAGGTAATTGATACAACAATTTGTTAGGTGTTATCACCCAGCTATTCTCATCAAAAGGCAGAAAATTTGGTGGGGGAGTTGTAGGATTAGCCAATTCCACCTGTCCATAGGCTGACATGACTTCTATCGCCTTGCCAGTTCTCAATAGATCAAACCAGCGATGATTTTCAAATGCCAATTCAACCCTTCTTTCATGAGCTATTGCCGTTCGAAAAGCATCCTGATTTGGCAAATCAGTAGTGGTCAGATCGGGCAAATTGGCCCTGGATCTGATTTCATTTAAATAGGTAAAAGGCAATCCGGGATTATATGCCTGCTCGTTGATGGCTTCAGCTAATAACAGGAGTACATCTGCATAGCGATATATTGGCCAGTTGTCTGGTGTTGTAGCAAAATCTGGGTCAACATCATTGTCGTACTTCTTCGCATAAGGTACTGAAAGTGTACCCCTATCAAAATATCCTATTGAAACATCCTTTCTAAGATCATTGACCTCATATGTATTGATCATATCCAAAGTCGGGATGTTTCTTCCTCCACCATTTCCTGGTCCAAGAAAAACAGTCCCTCTAGAACCGAATGGGGCAAATTGGTAAATAAAATTACTAGCCTCTCCGGCTGTCCCATCTAAATACTGCACTTCAAAAATTGACTCCTTACTATTTTTCATAGCAGGATCAAAAAGATCAGCATAGCTTGGAATGATTTCAAAAAGACCGGAATTCACTATATCTTCCAATTCTTGTTGAGCCAAACCATAATCGCGATAATCTGTACTTGTCATGTATACTTTAGCCAACAACATTTTGGCTGCATAACTAGTAACACGCCCCTTGTTGCCTCCTGTATAACTGGGTTCTAATGAGGAAATTGCAAATTGCACATCCGCTATGATCGCTTGGTAAACTTCTGAAATAGGCGTCCTTTCAATGGCAAATGCTTGTTCTGCTGTGGTTATAGGTTCTAAAAGCAGTGGAACATCTCCCCAGTATTGTACTGCAATAAAATGAAAGTAGGCCCTAAAAAATCGTAATTCTCCTTCTATCCTCCGTGCCAAATCTGGGTCGATAGTTGCTGTTTCCAAATAACTAAGGGGAAAATTACAATCCTTTATCGCATTGTATATTTGGTTCCATGGACCGGAAATGGAGTTGGAATCGGAGGTTTCATTAAATTGATCCAAAAATCCAAGTTGCGCAGCACCCCCCAATGCTCCCTGATCGAGAGCATTATCATAAGTTGTGTTATCAGATCTACCTTCCTGTAAAATATGGGCACTCAAAGTAAAAGTTTGAAGGTCTCCATATACTCCATTTGTTGCCTGAATAAAATCATCATCAGTCTGAAAGAAGTCAGCCTCTGTGATATAATGATTTGGTGTAACGGTTAAGAAATCTTCACTACAACCAGAGCCAAGAAATACGGCAAGTACAATAAATCTAAATTGTATATTCAGTGTAATGGTATATTTTTTCATGATTAATTAATTTTATTAATAAATGATCAAAGTGTGATACTTGCTCCTATGGTAATGATGCGTGGAACAGGGTATGAAAAATCGTCCACACCAATTCTAGTAGGAGAACCACCGTGTTGACTTACTTCGGGATTATAACCCGTATAATTAGTGAACCTAAATAGGTTCTGAGCACTGAGTGTAAACCGAACATTAGATACAGATTCAGATCTATCAACCCATGAGGCAGGCAATTGGTAGCCAAGTGTTACATTCTTTATCCAAAGATGATCCCCGTTCTCCACATATATATTTGACACAAAATGTTGTCCCGGATAATAAATAGCTGGAATGCGCCCAGCACCTGGATTTTCGGGAGATTTCCATCTTGTCAGGAATGCCTCATCTACATTCCATCTTCCTACCTCATTATAAGATGCTTCGTATAATGCATTGGCTATTTGATAGCCAAATGATCCTGTCATTAATATAGAAAGTGATACGCCTTTATATACAAATTGATTATTAAAACCTAGAACGGTTCTGGGATGTGGATTACCAATATTCGTCTTGTCCTGAGCGTTAATAATTCCATCACCGTTTACATCTCTATAGATATATGCTCCAAAGTCCTTTGCTCCCGGATATCCATATAGATCAGGATTATCCAGTTGGTCCTGTGTATTGAAAATACCATCTATTTGATAACCCCATAATGATCCCACGGGTAATCCTTCCTCTGTAATATTGTCACCGATAGTAATCCTTTCAATCTGCTCTGGCATCGATGTGACTACATTCCGCAATAGTGAAACATTTAGGTTACCATTCCACATAAAATTGTTTATCTGATGGGTTCCAACAGCCTCAAAATCCCAACCCTTGTTAACCATTTCACCAATGTTGATCCTATTAGATGAAAAACCTGAAGCCTGTGGCACAGAAACATTAAATAGCATGTCCTCGGTGATTTTTTCATAATAGTCCACTTTTAACCCGAATTGGTCATCAAAAAACCCTAAAGACATGCCAATATCAATCTGTCTGGAGGTCTCCCATTTCAAATTTTCTGAACCAAGTGTTGTAAGTGTTTTTCCTGTAACAATTGCGTTGTTTAATACATAATTGTAATTATTGTTCAGGTTATTCAAATTAGGAATAGATAAGATTTGTCCATACTGGTCAAAATCACCAATAGCACTATTTCCAGTAATTCCAAAACTTGACCGGATCTTCATCTCGTTAATGAAAAAATCTTTGGGATAAAAACCTTCCTCTGAAACTCTCCAACCGACTGACGCAGCAGGGAAATTTCCATACTTATTATTGGCCCCAAATCTGGAAGACCCTTCTCGCCTGAAATTCACTTCGGCAAGATATCTACCATTAAAGTCGTAATTCAACCTTCCAAAAAGGGCAGACAGTGACCAATTGCTGCGATCAGTAACCGAAGCAGAAACCTGGGATGCTTCCAGATAATTGATATTATTGTCGGTGGGAAAATTGGATGCATTTATTGAAGACGTTTGTCCAGACTGTTTCTGTGCGGTTTGCCCTAATAAAACGCCAAATGAATGCTGGCCAATCATTTTTTCATAACTTAAAAGATTATCAATTCCCCAGTTTGAAATGTCATAGTTTACATTGGTAGCTCTATTGGTTAGCGGCGGCCTTCCACCAGTGCCAATTGCAGGATTTCCCACTGTGGTGGGGATAAAAACATTATTCGTAAAGGTCAATAGCCTGCTATAAACCCGGGGTCTGAAATGTAAACCTTCCATGATTTTAATATCTAAATTCATTCCGGCATAAATGTCCCGAGTTATGGACTGGTCTTTAGATACCTTTGACTTAAACAATGGATTTGCAAATGAAAAATATCCGGGAGAATCCCCATCAATATATGGAACAAGGTCCCCGTTTGCATCATAAGGTGATTTCAATGGGCTTAAAGTCATCGCTGTCATAGAAATTCCTCTGGACCCCAACTGAGGAGTTTCATTACTTTCTGTATGTGAAACTGATAAATTGGCTCCCGCACTCAACCATTCACTAAATTTGCCATCTACATTGGTTCGTAGTGAATACCGTTTGAAATCGGTGTTAGGCAATAATCCATCCTGATCTAAGTAGCCAGCGGATACAGCTCCTCTAAGCTTTTCATTACCACCCCTATAAGTAAGATTATGACTTTGAAACCCCGCATCAGAACCCTCCTGGTAAACTTCATCCTGCCAATTGGTACCTGGTCCATAATTGGGATCGGCTAAAACATCAAGGTAGATTTGAGGGACTGGATTAGATGTATTATTTCGGGCATTCAATTCCTGAACCCGCTCTACGTTATATTGTGCATACTGCTGTGCATTTAAAAAAGTTGGTCTCCACTTTTGGGGTAGATAGTTATACCCCCCGCTTACTGTATATTCAACCTGGCCCTGAGATTCCTTACCTCTAACGGTTTCTATCAAAACAACACCGTTGGAACCTCTAGCACCATAGATTGAAGTGGATGCTGCATCCTTTAGGACAGTGATTTTTTCAATATCGTTAGCACTTAAACTGGATGGAATATCACCCACTGGGTTGCCATCAATAACAACAAGTGGCGAAACACCGGCATTGATAGAACCAATGCCACGAATTTGAATACTTGGTGTTGATCCGGGAGCGCCATTATTGTCTCTAACGGTTATTCCAGAAGCTCTTCCTTGTAGAAGTTGTCCTGGTTGAGTTATTGGTAAACTTTTTAACTCAGCGGTATTTATTTCAGAAATAGCTGAGGTAACCTTAGCTCTTTCCTGGGTTCCATAACCCGTAACCACTACTTCATCCAATGAGGATTGGTCTTCACTCAATGTGACATTGATCATATTTTGTGTACCCACCACTATTGATTTGGATTCATACCCTATATAAGAAAATACCACAGTAGCTTCTTCCGAAACGGTAATTGAATACTTTCCGTCTATGTCTGAAACAGTACCAATGCTAGTGCCCAATACGGAAATTGTTGCCCCGGGTAATGGCTCCCCATTTTCATCGGTAACCGTACCTGAAATCGTGATGTCCTCAAATTCCACCAAGGTGATCAAATTTTCCTTTTCGGATTTTTTCACATGGATGTTCTGGTCTACCTGCTTGAAACTTAAATGGGACTGCGAAGCAATGGATACCAATAGGTCATACAAACTTTCCCCTTGGCTATCCACACTTATCAAAGGGCTGTCACTGACTTCCCTGTTGGCAAATACAAAATTGAATTCCGTAATCCTTTCCAGCTCTTTAAAGGCTTTCTCCACCTTTACTTCATTTAAGGAAAGGTGTACCGGTACATCTTCGATGCTTTTCACCTGTGCATTGCCGTTCCAGGCAAGCAATAAGCTCATGCTGAGGCATTGTAGGGTGAAGGCGAGTGTAAATAATTTCGTCATGTAGATCACATGCTTTAGTAGGCATTTTTTCATATCTTTACAGCGTTTGTTTTGCATAAATAAACAGTTGTCGGATGAGGGATGGCCGTCCCTCATTCCGCTTAAAATCAGGGACTTACTTGTTGACGCAGGTAGGTCCCTTTCCTTTTTGACTCTTATTTTTTCTTCATAGGCAGTACTTAGTTAAATACCAGCGTTACCCGGTCCTTCTCGATGGTAAACTCAAAACGGGCCGAATAGCTCAGCCCTTCCAAAACGTTTTTCAGGGTTTGGTCCTGAAACCGGCCCGAAACTTCCAGATTCGGATGGGGTGAATTAGAAAATCGAATGGAAACACCATACCAGTTTTCCAACACCCGTTTTATCTCCCACATGGGGCTGTGGTCAAAGACAATGGTTTTTTTGGTCCATGCCAGGACCCGGTCCCGATCAAAAATTACTCGTTTCATCCCCAATTTTTTTAAATCAATTTCCACCCCTTCACCTTTTTGCAAATCAACCGGCTGGGAAAGTATCGAATCGCACTGTACAAGCACCCGACCGGTCAGCAGGGAAATAGCCAGGGGTTCTTTGTCAAAAGCTTTGATATTAAAGGAGGTACCCAGGGCCGTCGTGGTGACCGCACCGGTTTTCACCCTAAAAGGCCGGTTTACGTCTTTGGCCACTTCAAAAAAAGCTTCTCCCTGCAGCTCCAATACCCGCTGATGGGCTTCGAAATTTTTGATGTAGCGGAGGGAACTTCCCGAGTTTAGGACTACCTTCGAACCGTCCTGTAAGGTCAAATTGGATTTTACCCCCGGGGGGGCCACGTGTTCCTCGTAAACCACAGGAATTTCCACGATCTTCGGGACAGGCTGGGGGAAAAATACATTAACCAGGAACGACAGTGTAAAAGCAACAACCAATATGCCCACCAGCCGGTAAAATTGCATTGACCTTTGGTAACCAGTTGACTTTCTGCTTTCAAAATGCCTTAGGGTACTTGAGGAATCGAGTGGAATGACTTTTTTGTCCTGAATTTCCAACTGCAGTTTATCCACGGCTTGGTCAATGTGATTCCAAGTATCCTCTATGCGCCCTTCTTCTACTTCCCTAGCCCGTCTGGACATATTCAGCACCAGTCTCCTGGCCTGCATCATGTCCTTTTGCTTCACGGGATTTTCTCTGAGATACCCCTCCCAATAATTCTTGGAGGCACTATCAGGGGACAAGACCCACTTTTGGAATTCGGGGTCCAATACAAAATCTTCTGTCGTATAATCTCGCTTGCACATAAAATTGGTATTCATACAAAGGAGACAAGGGAATGAAAAAGTTATCCTCAGAAACGAAAAATATTTTAAATATTTTTTAAAAATAGCTATAAACTAAGGATCAAAAGCCCTTAGTGCCTGTATTAACCGTCTGTAAAACGATTAAAACAGAATATCCATCTAAGCATCCATCCAAACCTCATCAGCGGAACTCTCTTAAATAAGACAGCCTTTTCCTAAAGTAAAAATTATTTTTGCAGGCATGTAAATTTATAACATATTGTTTTATTGGTATTTAGTTAAGGAAACCCTTACCGGCATTGGTCGGGAAAGACTCTTTCCCCGTGAAGGGAGATTTGTGTGCGATCGGATTTGGGGCGTCAAAAAGCTTCCTTCCTCAGCCCGATTGCCAGCGTATAAAAACGGAATGAACGAAAAAATCCCCCTTCGCCCCCTTAGAAAGGGGGATTAGTTCACGATCGGATTTACAGTATTTCAAACGCCTTGCCTACCCTCAGCCCGACCACATTACCCAATTTCAGCAAAAAATCTCCTTTTCAGCAAATCCCCCTTTACCAAAAGGGGCTGGGGGATTTTTTAAGGCATTTCAAATAAAAAAGAATAACCCTACCAGCATTGAAACCACATACTTTTTCAGGCTGCTGATGGCTTTCCAGGCAAGCGTATATACGGATCGAAGGTTGATGCCCATCATTTTCGAAACTTCCTCATAGGAAAACTGCTCAAAAAACAGCAACTGGATCGCCTGCTTTTGCCGGAGGGGTAATTTATCCAGCCCGGCCGCCAATTTGATTTGAAGGCTTTTTTCCTGCTGCATCCCAATGAGTTCACCCTCCTTGGATTCAACGGATAATGGATGCGGGCCGTCTTCCCCCAGTTCTTCCCATTTCCATTTGGATCGCTTTTTGCTCTCCCGGTATATTTTATGGGAGAGGGACCTGAAAAGGTAAACTTTTACATGATCTGCTTTCGGCAGATTTTGGTGGTACTTCCACAAATCAATAAAAACTTCCTGAATACAGTCTTGCACAAAATCGGCATCATTCACCAAAGCCAGACCATACTTAAAAAGTTCATGGGCAAATAGACGGTACAAGCCTTCCAAACCCTCTCGTTCTCCATTTCGTAACGAAAGCCAAAGCTCATTGCGGTCACTAAAGGAAATAGGGTTTTCCTGGTATTTCACGATGGTTATTTTGGGTAAATATTTAATTCAATTCCTAATTATCGGTATAAATTTAAAAATTAGCAAATCTTGTTAAGAAAAACCCTTTTATTTAGTAACCGACCTACAATCAAACGAAGGAATGGTCATGTTGCCATCGAAAAAATCCTTTCCCTTCCGGTTTTTTACAGAATGGTATTTTTAGACAAACTGATCCTGTTTCCTCATTTTGTGCCGAAAACAACATACCTTGCGGCAGGGCGAACGCAGCAATCTCCTCATAAATAAGTGCTACCCTTTTTTTTAACCTAAAAATTCTCTAAAATTATACCAAACCAGAGGTAAACCTCCTCGTCCAATCCAACAGGAAAGGAGCTGGACCCGAAAAAAATCGTTACCACATTCCTTCGAAAACCATGAAAATAATCACCAAAATAGGCAAACCATTTGTTTTTTCTTTCTGTCTTTTCACCCTCGCCTTTTGCTGTCAATCACCGAAAAGCAATAATGAAACGCCTGAAATCATGGAAGAAAGCTACTATTCCCTGGAAGATTTTGACCAAATAGAAAAAATCGATGCCCATGTACACCTGAGAACGGATTTCGATACCGTATTTATACGGCAGGCAGCCCGGGATAAGTTTAGACTGCTGAACGTAAGTGTGTATACCTCTCCAAACCTGACACCGGAAGCACAGGAAGATTTTTCGTTGAAACTCATCGGCGAATTTCCGGATATTGTTTCCTATGGAACGACCTTTTCCCTGGAGGGATTTACCAACAACGATTGGGAAAGTAAAACCCTGGACTATTTGGAAAAATCCATTGGCAGGGGAGCTATAGCGGTAAAGGTGTGGAAAAATATCGGCATGGAGTTGAAAAATGAAAGGGATGAGCTGGTAATGATTACCGATCCTGCCTTTGATTCCATCCTGCAGTTGTTGATGGAAAAGGACATTACCCTGTTGGGCCATCTTGGGGAGCCCAAAAATACCTGGTTGCCGCTGGAGGAAATGACAGTGCAGGGGGATCGGGATTATTTTCGGGAAAACCCCCGGTACCACATGTATCAATTCCCGGATTTACCCTCGTATGAAGAGCAGATTGCTGCCCGGGATCAACTGCTGGCCAATAATCCCGATCTGCGATTTGTTGGCGCGCATTTGGGAAGCCTGGAATACGATGTAAACGAACTGGCAAAAAGACTGGATTCCTTTCCCAACATGGCCGTGGATATGGCCGAACGCATCTCCCATTTGCAACACCAGGCCGTTAGCAATTGGGAAGGGGTGCGCGACTTCATCATTACCTACCAGGACCGACTCCTCTATGGAACGGATTTGCGCGCCGGTGCATCGGACATACAGGCGAAGGGATTAACGGAACCGGAAGAGATTTCGGAACATGCCCATCAGGTTTGGTTACGACATTGGCAATTTTTTACCGGGGACCTAGAAATGCAGGTACCAAAAGTCACCGGTACCTTCAAGGGATTGAAATTGCCCAAGACGGTGGTAGATAAAATTTACCGGACCAATGCCGAAAAATGGTATCCAGGAATCCTCCAGTAGACTTCACGACGTGTTACATTTCAAATAAAAATTACGATGAATAATCTTGACCGCAGAAATTTCCTTAAGCTTTCAACGCTAGCCCTGGGAGGTATTACAACAGGCTTACTATCCAATCAATCGATGGCTTTGGGCCTCAAACGGAATCTGAGACTGGGGTTTGTGGGTATTGGGGGTAGAGGCTCTTACCACCTGGACACTGCACTAGGAATTACCGGGGTAGAAGTCCCTGCCATTTGTGACATCGATCCCAAAAACCTTTACCAGGCCAAAAGGTGGATTGAGGAATCCGGTCAACCGAGCCCCAGGCTTTATGATAAGGGGCCAACAGATTTTATTAGGTTATGCGAGGAGGAAGAGCTGGATGCCGTGATATGTGCCACCCCCTGGGACACCCATGCTCCGGTATGTCTGGCGGCCATGAGAAATGGAAAACATGCGGCTTGCGAAGTGCCCATTGCCCAGACACTTGAAGAAGCATGGGAATTGGTAGAAACCTTTGAAAGCACCGGTAAGTGGGCAAGTATCGTATTGGGTGGTTTTGGAGACCTGACCATGTTGAATATGGTGCGAAAAGGATTATTAGGGGATATCCTCCATGTAGAAAGTGGCTATATACATGATTTGAGAATGGTGAAGTTTAATCCGGAAGAAGAACCGTGGAGATTACAACCTGCCATAGATAAAAACGGGAACCTCTACCCCGACCATCCCATGAGAAACATGATGCCTGTACTGGACATCAACCATGGGGACAGGTTTGACTACCTGGTCTCCATGAGTACGAAATCGGGCATGCTCAATGAATATGCCAAAGCCCAGTACGGGGAAAAACATCCGTATGCGACAAAAGAGATGGCGCTTGGGGATTACAACGCGTCGCTTATCCGAACCGTAAAAGGAAAAATGGTCACCCTTAACCACGACACGCATACCCCCCACCCCAGGGAAAGTTTCCGACTTCAGGGTACCAAAGGAATTTATTTAAAGGAAAGGGATGCCCAACGAATATATATTGAAGGTAGAAGCCCAAAGGAACATCAATGGGAACCTGCAGCGCACTATTTAGCCGAATATGCGCATGAAATTATGAAAAATTACGCCCCTCCCGAACGCAAAGGAGGAGCCATCCGTGGACATGGCAGTGGAGGCATGACCCAAACGCCGATCAACTGGCACCGACTGGTACTTGCCTTGCAGGAAAATAAACAGCCGGACTGGGATGTGTACGATTCGGTAACAAGTGCTGCCATTATCCCGCTCACCGGAACCTCCGTAGCTGACAAAAGCAGACCGGTGGATTTTCCCGATTTTACGAGAGGAAAGTGGGAAACAAGACCACCACTTTATTCCTGAAAAAGATTCCTTCTAACAATAGATTGATTTTAAAAATAGCGGGAACCTGACTTGTTCTTATAACCGAAGGGGCAAAAATAGGATGGCCGATCCGGGTGTAGTATCCACTACACCTTTCTTTTTAACGTAAATAAACTAAAGAAACGATAACGTTGAAAAGGCCATTTGTAATGGCCATCTACGAATTCCATTTAATAATTACATCTACCATCTTCGAGGTTTACATCTTTTCGTGACCTGAAGAATACCTATTTTTGAACAGCATCATTTTGGCGGTGTTTTATCGATACTTCGGTCCAACCAGTCATATTCCAATCCGGTATAATTAGTTTGACTTGTCAAAAACCCTATCCATCAATCAAAACACCATCGGGTATAGAAAAAATAGAAAAGTCCAAAATTTCCAATAATGGCATTCTTTAATTATCGCTATTGCTAGAAGTGCGGTGGCCTGCCAGAGAACGAGGCGGCGACCGGCACTGCGGGGAGGAGATTTCTGCTGGCTTGATTTTTCTTTGCTTCGTTTCTTTTTATCTAAGAAAAAGAAATGAAGAGGCTAAAAGTACCTTTGCCGGGCAAGATTAGAATTTCACCTTTCAATTAGGTTAACCAAGTTCCAACTAACTCTTTGTAGCTATTGGATACAATGTGCGAAGATTCGACTATCAAAACCTATTTAAACTGAATAGAAACAATTTTTACATTTATTCCCTATCCAGGGAATAGTATCTCACTTCACCCTCATATTGACCGTAAATATTCTATAAAAAAAGTAACTATAAAATGGCACTTTGTAATGGCCATCTACAGATTCTATTTAATAAAATTCCATCTACCTTATTCAAGGTTTACATCTTTTCGTGACCCGATTGATACCCTATTTTTGAACAGCATCATTTTGCCGGTATGCTAAGATACTTTTACCCGACCTGGTTTTTTTGAATTCGGGCCATGCGTTTTGACTTATCAAAAACCCAGGTTTTTTGAATCAATCAGTTCGACCATTCGTTTCATTTTTTTCTGAATGACCTTAAAATGATGCGTGTCTTCCTCCGATATCAGGGAAATAGCCTCTCCCTCTGAACCCGCCCTGCCTGTCCGACCGATGCGGTGAATGTAATCCTTTGGGGAACGGGGCAGTTCGTAATTGACCACATGGGGTAGAAACTGGATATCGATGCCCCGGGAGGCGAGGTCGGTGGCCACCAAAACCCGTAGGTTTCCTTGTTTAAAATTCCGAAGCGATTCCGTCCGGGCAGCCTGACTTTTATCCCCATGAAAGGACTGGGCTTGTATTCCGTGTTTTTTTAATTTGGCGGCGAGGTTATCTGCCGCCCGTTTGGAACTGGCAAAAACCAACACCTGGGTCCAGTTTCCCTCACTGATCAGAAACCTCAATAAAGGCCCCTTGTTTTCGGGTGTTACCAAATAGGCCGATTGCTTGATTTGGGCGGGTGAAACGGTATCTTGCCCGATTTCTATCCGGACCGGTTGGTGAAGCAGGTTGGCCGATAAGCCGGCTACCGACTCCTCCGTCGTCGCAGAAAAAAGGATGTTCTGCCGTTTTTTAGGCAATCCGGACAAGATTTCATCTACTTCCTCCTTAAATCCCAGGTTCAGCATTTTGTCAGCCTCGTCCAAAACCAGTATTTCCAATGCGGATAAGTCCACAGCCTTTTTTGAAAGCAAATCCAGCAAGCGCCCGGGAGTCCCGATCAGGATGTCGGTGCCGTACAGGTGTATCATTTGGGGATTGATGGACACCCCACCATACACCGCCATGGATTTTACGTTCCTTGGCAAGCCGTTCGTAAAGGTTTTTACCGTTTGATCGACCTGAATGGCCAGTTCCCGGGTAGGGACCAGCACCAGGACAGCGACTGCCCTACTCTTTACAGCGGTTTTCCCCTGAAACATTTCCAAAACCGGCAATACATAAGCGGCTGTTTTACCAGATCCCGTTGGAGCCAGGCCCCAAACGTCTTTCTTTCTTAGAATGGCAGGTATTGCCTGGATCTGAACAGGAAAGGGATTTTCGTATTTTGCTTTGCTTATTGCTTCCAGTAGTGGTATTGAAAGACCGAGATTGGTAAAGCTCATGGGTACATTTTTGGCCAAAGGTAGGTTTTTTTCATCATTAACCAGTGGGTTGCTGGATCCGAGCAACGGTATCCAGTTCCTTATTAAGGAAAACCGAAAATCAAAAAAATACTTTCAAGATAACAGAAGTCCAACCCTAAACTCAATTGCATTGGGTAGAGAGCACCTCCCCATTGCCAGTGCGATCGATATTCGGGGTTTGGATCAATTGGGCCACTGATGGTCGGGTACTCAATTTGTTTACAAAATTCTGATGGTTTGCTCAAGAGAATTAGCCCAACCCACCATCTCCCATCATTTATCAGTTGTTTTTGATCGTTGTGTATATTCTTCAATCAAGGAATTGCCGATACCTTCCTTTTCGTCCATCAGATTGGTTGTTTCTGTCATATCATCTGCCATATTATAGAGTTCCCACGGCTCACCATTTTTCCTGACAATTTTCCAATCCCCCTTTCTGAACATCCGGAAATTTTCACCGAATCCAGAAATAAAAAATTCTGGTTCCTTTCGTTCTTTTCCTTCAAACAATGGCAAAAGTGAGCTACCATCCAACGGGGGGACCTTGGTTTCCTCTTCCCATTCCGGATATTCTCCCCCGGTTACTTCCAATAGGGTTGGAAATATATCCACCAGATGGCCAGGCTGGCTGATAAAGCCCCCTGCATTTTTGATCACATTTGGCCATCGGGCGATAAAATGGGTATGTGTGCCACCTTCGTGACCAAATTGCTTGAAATACCTAAAAGGTGTATTGCTTAGGTTAGACCAGGCAGCAGTTTGCGTCCGGTAGGAATGAGCCCCTCCAGGAGGACTATCAAAGTCCCGATTGCTGTCATAGGGACAGGCCCCATTATCAGAAAGGTAGATGACCAATGTATTTTCGGTCAGGTTTTCTTCATCCAAGGTATCCAATAGTCTTCCTATGTTGAGGTCCAAGCGGTGGATCATCGCTGCATAAACGGACATTTCCAAATCTAGGGCGTCCTTTTCTTCTTCAGTAAGGTCGGACCAGGGCCTGTATTTTGGGATCAAAGCCCTGATTTCCTCGTCTCCTTTTGGGTGTCCGCGAAATTGATTGATGTTGGAGGTGGGGTTGCTTAGTTCATGATTTTTGTCCAGTACGCCCATCTCAATCATCCTTTCATACCTTTGCTGCCGAAGTACGTCCCATCCGATTTTATATTTCCCTCTAAAGCGGGCTATATCCTCCGGTCTTGCCTGAAGCGGGTAATGTGGGGCATGGTAGGGCATAAATAAAAAAAAGGGTTCTTTGTCCTTACTGGCTTTCTTGATGTATTTCACGGCATAATCTGTAAATACATCCGTTTTATAAAATGGTTTTTGCTCAAATTCCAAATCTTTAACTTCTACCCGTTCACCATTTAAATAAAATGGTCGTGAAAACTTACCATCAGGTGGAACAAAGTATTCCGTGGTGGCCCAAAAGGTTAAGGATTGGTCCATGTTATTTTTGGCATAACACCTTTCAGGCACCCATTCCTGGAAGTGTTCCTTACCAAATTGGTAGGTTTGGTATCCTTCATTGCGGATCAGACTCACCATGCTTTGAGCAGCAGGGTTTTTATCATACAGGCCCGTAAGCATGACGGACCTGGATACCTCACATTTTGCCATATTGTAAAACTGCCTAAAACGTAGCCCTTCCGCTGCCAGCCGATCGATGTTAGGGGTGGGAATCTCTCCCCCATAACTTGAAATGTCCGAAAACCCAATATCATCCGCCATGATAAGGATGATGTTTGGTGTAGGTGGGACAGGGCCGGACTCCGTTTTTGGAACCAATACCAAATTGAAAAGCAGGGAAATATATGGGATCAAATAAAATACATGTATCATGTTTTTTCGTTTAGGAAAATAATTGAAGTTAGTATTTTAAAACCTAAAGGTCTTATCTAAATCCTGAAATTATTCAACCATAATATAAACCAACCAATCCTCCTCCAGTTCTTCCGGTGGCAAACCCAGTTCAATGACATCCCCACCTTCAATCTCGGTAATATTGCCATCCATAAGTGTTCCTCCTTCCCGTGGGTTAAACCATTTCACAACAAATGAACCTTCTATATCTCTAAGGTCCAATTTTGAAGTTTGAGCATCAGCCAGATAAACCAGGTATTGCTCCCCATCCAGCGCCAAACAATACTTTTCATTTCCATCATCCTCGTTAAAAATCAGGGCATTCCGGTTGGTCATTTTCCAAAAAGGGATTTCATGTTCCATAAAAAACGCATGGGCAATCCTGCAATATTCCCAGGATTGATCCCGGCTGCGGTAATTTTCACTTTGCATATCGCTATCCGGATGCCGGTTGCCAAAATAATATTCCACCCCGGCACCGCCTGCCATGATATTTCCCCACAAGGTCCTTTTTCTTATATCGTGGATGTCATAATCCAGGGGTTCATAATTGCCAAAATCCGGATCAGGAGGTACACCTGTTCCGGCAGGATTTTGCTCATCATTGGCCACTACCCAGGGTTTGCCGGCTGTATTTGATGCCCTTACCCATTGGAGGGTCCTTTGGTGAACGGCATCCCATGAATTTTGCAAAGATACCCCGGATAAATGGGAATTATATCCTAATAAGGGCGTATACACATCATCCTGCTGTTGCGGGTAGGTATGCACCACCACATTGTGCCTATAAGGATCGTTTTCATAAAAGAATTTTGTTATTTCCTTTAGCTGCTCCGTAGTCTGCGAATTTTCCTCTCCCAGGTTCCAATTCAAAGCCAGGCTGTATCCAAACCGGGCAATCAATTCCCTATAATACAACCGCCTTTGCGGCCCCAAATCCCCTCCGTCAAGGGATTCAATGATCACAGAAGATTCCCTGGCTTTATTGGTAGCCGGATAGTTGTTGTCATCCATCTCCGTTTCCTGGGTTTTAAAGTGCAAATTTAGGCCCTTGGTCTGGGCATGGTCAAATACCATTTGCCATTGGTCGAGCTTGGAGCAATCGTATCTGTACTTTTCATTTCTTTCAATAAATGGCCATACATTTTCTCCATCACCGCCTGCATTATAAGTCAGGAAGGAAAAGGTATTCATCTCTTTTGATGCCAAATAATTGACCGCCCCTATCAACCCTTTTCCCTTATCTTTCTGCCAGGTGGGATCACCTTCCTTCCAGTCCCCTAAATGATCCCTGAAATGTTTGATGGGTACCGTCGTTTTCCATATTTGGGTGTGCACATTATAGGTGCCGTCAAAATCCGCATAGGCGAGTAAGGTCTCCGGAGCATCCGGGCCCACTTTTAAAAAATATTCATTGTTGCCTTTAAATCTAAGGAAATGTTCTCCCACATATTCCAGCCTTCCCTTGGCCCTAAAATCCTTGCCTTCCTTATCTGTCGGACTGATGGTGAAATCGCCTTCTGCCCCATCATATGGTGCCAGGGGTTTGGACCAGGGTTGATCCGATACGGCCGCCAACTCCCCTTTCAAAAACGAAACTTCATAATGCCATTCACCTGATTTATCGGGAGACAGGTGCGCCCGCCACTTGATTCCATTATCGGCCCCTGATTCTGCCGCATTACCATCAGCCGCAAAATATCCGGGCACGACATATTCCGGCTCCCCGGATTCATGGACAAACCGCACCGACATGCGGTAATCCGTAAATGGATTGGGTTCCTTGTCCAATTCATGTGCAAAGGGGCCATCCATGGTCAGGGTAACCTTATGCCATTCCTTCAGTTCCCCTGAGACATCCACTTCCCCATTCCCATCGGCTTTCCGTTGGTTGGGATCCGTGAATGAAAGTAAGGGGAATGCATAGGGGGTAACAGATTGGTAATTCTTTTCCGGCTCCTGCGATTGTTCTTGGGCATTAAGGGCGGTGTAATTTACAAAAAGAAAAAGTAATAGGGAGGTTATCTGGCTGGGTTTGATTTTCATAGGAGTGTTTTTAATCCTTTATTTTTGATAAGCTCTCATTTATATAGGTGGGAAATGTCAATACGAAATTAAAATAAAAACTAATCGTTAAAATATCAAAGATTTAGATAAAAACCATATAAATAAAACCAAAACCGGTTCCGGTTTACATCCACGTAATCCCTCTGAAAGACAACTGGTTTGGGAAAGAAGCTTGCTGCTATCGATACGAATACCATTCATTTCAACTCTTGGTCATTGATTTTTTCAATGTAAACATAATAGGAAGGATTCATCCGCTCTTCGTCATCCCGTAAAATGGCGGTCATGTCATATTTCCCAGTAGGAATAAATCCCTCAAAATCCAGCGCAGCTTCATTGCTCATCACCGGCTTTGTTGTACTGATACCTGCTAAATTAGGTTTGGGCATTCCTTTGCTGGGAAAAGCCAAAGCAACTAGACCCTCGGCTCTTACTAACCTGCAACCTGGTATCAAACCGGAATGGCGCAACAAAAAAACAGGTATGGCCTATCGCCGGTTGGGAAATACCGGCATAGTGATCTCTGAAGTGGTCAATGGCGGTGATCCCGCCCGTCTAGGTAACCTGCGGATGACCGAAATTGCCATGGAACGTGGATTGAACTACCTGGATAGGGTACCTTCCTACGGTAATGGCGAATGTGAAGAATGTTATGCCAAGATCATCGACAACAGCGCCAAACGGGAAAAAATGTTTATGACCACAAAGGTAAGTGGATATACCGATCTAAGAAATAACCTGTACCGGGAATTTTATGACGGCCTGCATGGTAACAAACAGGAACATTACCAAAAAAAAAGCCATGGAAATGCGTTCTGCCCACAATGTGGGTAAGCCCGGCTATTTTATCACCTACTGGCCCGGACAGCAAGGCTCCTTTGAAGGCACCTACCTGAGCAATGCCATGGCCGCTAATTATGCCCACAAGTGGAAGGAAGTCCAAAGTTCAGGGAATACATCGTTTTCTTTGATATTCTGATGTGTCCCCACGGAGCAGGTTTCTCCGAAGAAGTACAATTAAAAGAAACGTTTACCACCTTTGAACAGCTAAAAAAGGCCGGGAAAGTCCGTTTTCTTGGCGTGTCTTCCCACAATGACCCGGCCGGCGTTTTAAGGGCTGCCAGAGAAACCGGCCATTATGAGGTAGCCATGGTAGCTTTTAACGTTATCAATGGTGGATACATGGAAAGAGAAATTGAGCTGGCCAAAGAAAGTGGCGCATCCAAAAAATGCAAAGAATTACCGGGGAATATGAAAGCTCCAGTTAAAGCCTACCTATGGGCCTTGCAGAACCCAAACCTATCAGCGGTGATTTCCAATCTTTGGGATGAACAAAATCTGAACGATAACCTTTCGGTAGCAGGTAAAAAATTGCGATTGCAACCGGGTTGATCGTATCCAACTCTATTGATTTTATTGGCCATCAATTTTCCACTTAAAATCCCGGCTGGTGGAATTTTCTGCCGTAGGAAAATCATCTGGTATGGGTTGAGTAACCTTTCCTGTTGCCGCCCATTCCGCTCCTCTTAAAAATGAAGTGATAAAACCAACGCTTTCAATTGAAAAATCATCGTGCCCCAGCGTGGTATGAAATACCCGCCCTTTGCCGTAGTCCAACACCATCAGCATGGGTTCGTGCCGGTCAGTAGGAGCTTTGCCTGAAACATCCTTACCGGTAGCCAGTACGGTCATGTTCTCGGCCGGTCCACGCAATTGAGAATAGCATTCATCCTTGGTGGTTAGCCATACTTTCGGCATTCCCCTGGTGATGGGATGATCTTTCTCACGAATGGTGATGGGAAAAATATGGCTAGGTCCATGGGCACCGCCTTTCCCCGGTGAAGGATCTCGTACCAGCTCGCCTTCATTAGTATAATACACATAAGGTCCATCTTTTTCAGTACGGTCACCCCAGCCTCCCAGGCCAATCATTTTATTGTATTCCAGCCAGTCTGGAAAAGAATTGTTTGCAGCGTGAAAGGAGACAAAGCCTCCGCCGGAGGACATGTATTCTTCGAATGCTTTTTGGGTGTCCTCCGGCCAATCCGCTGCTTTCCAGCCAAAGTTGGAAATCACGACATCATAATTCTTGAACATGGGGGCGAAATCCGGATCATGTTGCGGGTTTTCCAGATCGGTGGTGGCACCCACTCCCGCTAAGGGCAAGTACTCCTTTTCCCTTTCTGCGCCCCAGGTAAACCTGGTTCTGTAAATAGCTACCTGAAAAAGCCCCGTTTCTTCCAGGTACTGCTTCATCATTAGGGTCGCCTTCGGCCATACCGCATGGTTGTTTTGTCCGTCAACGATTAACGCTTTCAAAGGGGCTTTTCGTTTCGGTTCATGATGATGCTTGCTCGTGTCCATCTTATCCAGCCTGCCGGAATGGGCACTTAAATCTAATGAAAGCAAGTATAATACAAGATACAGGAGGAATTTCATATGATAAATGTTGAATTTTTGGAATAATGAAATCTTAATTAAAGCGTTTCCACTTGGGTGTTTATCGGGTCAATGTTATCTATTTAAAACACTGGGCACAGGAGCATTTACCTCTAATACCCAATTTCTAAGTTTTTCCAACAGTTTTATTGCTATTCCGGTTTCGCTGCCAGAAAGGTCGTCTTGCTCTGAAATATCGGTTCGCAAATTAAACAGTTCATAACGATCGTATTCATAATAATAAATCAATTTCCAATCCCCGGCCATGATTACCGAAGAGGGTACCGCACGCCAGTAATTTTCCGTTCCATCGAAAGATGGCAATACCTCCACGCTACCCCCCAGGTAAAGCGGGAAATGGAAAAAAAGCGAACGATCCCGGTCGAATGGCTCTCCTTTAAGAATTGGTACAAAGGAATCACCGTCCACCGGCTGGTTTTGCGGCAACTCCGCCGAGGCGATTTCTGCAAAGGTGGGCATAAAATCAACACCAGTTACCGGAATGTCGGATTTCGAACCGGCTTGGGTTATGCCAGGCCATTTAATACAAAACGGTACCCGGAGTCCCCCTTCGTAAAAAGTGCCTTTACCAGCCCTTAACGGAGCATTATCGGTAACGGACGAAAGCCCGCCGTTATCCGAGGTAACAATCACAACCGTGTTATCTTCCAAACCCAGTTCATTTAATTTGGCTAGAACCCTGCCAACACTACTATCGACCTGTTCCACTTCGGCTGCATACACCGGATCGTAATTTTTTCCGGGCCGGTTTTTAAGCTTGCTTTTGTAATATTCGATCCTTTTGTCCCTTGCGGCCAGGGGAGTGTGTACCTCCCAATGACTGAGATAAAGAAAAAACGGGTGCTCTTTATTTGCCTCAATAAAATGGATCGCTGCATCAGTCAGCCTTTCCGCCACATGATCATCGTTATAGTACCGCTTCTCCTCTCCGCAATAATTGGTGATTTTCCCAATCTCACCGGCTGCGGATAACACATCGAAACCCTGATTATCGTCGCCTATATGCCATTTCCCAAGCCTGGCAGATACATAGTCCGACTTTTTCAGCATTTCGGCAAGTGATTCAAATTCCGGTGAAACCGTATTGATGCTCACTGGAAATGTATTGAAAGTGGAATTTTGGCCCTGAGTGGGTACTTTGAACCGCATTTTGGAAACATCGCCACCCCTTGACAACCCTTGCGGAACATACACCTGATGTCGTGGCGAATACATCCCGGTTAACAAACTCGCCCGCGTGGGGGCACAGTTGGCAGCCGAGGGGTAAAACCGGGTGAAGACCATTCCTTCTGAAGCGAGTTGGTCGATATTGGGCGTTTCATAAAACTCAGCCCCATTATACCCCACATCCATCCAGCCAAGGTCGTCGGCAAGGATGAGTACGATGTTTGGCGGTGTACTTTTTCCTCCAACAAATTGACCCGTTGCCTCACCTGGGGACAACAAAATCAAGAATAGAGCTACTACTGCTACAATGCCGGTAATTTGGGCTTTCATTTCTTACTCGTCAAATGAATGCAAAAAATAGAAAAAAATTTCATCCAAAAGTTATAAAACAAAGAAAAATTCCCTTTTACGAAGAAATTAAATTTCATTTTACTTAAAAAAACCAGAATTACAGGAGAATTACAGGATGGGAAAGATTAGTTTCTACGCTAGACTACCTGGAATATAGCGTTTATGAATCGTTTCCGCTTATTTCATTGAATACCATATCTATCTTAATGGTATCCCTTGGATATTCTAAAACCGTTGCCCCATTAGCTGAAATCAAAAGAGGCGTTTTCAAAGCAGATTTCTCCTTAATCAATAAGGTCAAGAGATCGGTTTCGTCGATCTCTTTTCCTTGAATGTTTGCTTTGAAATAATCAGATTTCTCGTCGAAGAGATCGATTACACTTTTGTTTAGTTTTTTTGCCAACTCTAAAACCTGGGTTGGGGTCATTTCATTTTTCGATACATCCAACTCATTGATTACATGCTTATGTAGCGTCAAAACATAGGCATAGGCTTCCCTGTCTTCCAACTTTTTACCGTTATAAAGAAATTTGATTTCGTTTTTCTCCAATTCAAACATGATTTTAATATTTTTAGAAATCTAAAAAATGGAATCAATTACACCAAATTCTACCATAAATGATGCCAGTATTTATGGTCATCTTTTAGGTGGTTGTCAAATCATTTATCCCCATATCGCTCAAATATATTTTTTCATAAAAGAATGGGAAAGACCTCCGTCCCCTAAAAAATCATACCACCCTACCGTCCGTTTGCCATAGGTCCGCGTTGGGGCCCAAGGCCTCTTTGAGCGGACGGGTAATTTCATTAAGGCTGGATACCAGGGAGGGGGTCAGTGTCACCTGAGCGCTCGCTGCATTTTTTCTAACCTGCGCCGCATTTCTTCCGCCGACGATGGCTGCCGCTACGCCCTTTTGGTAAAGCAACCATGCCAAACTTAAATTTCCCATGGGAATATTCGCTTCTTTGGAAAGTTCCCGGATCTGACTAATGGTTTGAAAAGTCAGTTCTTCACAGCCCTCCTCCTGATGCCGGGATTGAGACCGTTCCTTTGTGAAATGCCGGGTTCTCGCCCGGTCATCGGGTACCTCCGCTTCCGAGGAAAACTTCCCTGTCAGCAAGCCCTGCATAATGGGAGAATAGCAAAGTACCGGTACCTCATCCGAAACACATTGGGGAAGGATCGAATACTCAATGGCCCGAAAAAGTAAATTATAGGCCATTTGATTGCTACTGATCTTGAATCCGGAGTTTTTGCAGGTAGCCAGGCTTTCGTTCCCGAAATTGGACACGCCGAAGGCCCGGATTTTACCCTCCTCGCGAAGTTCCTGAAGCGCACCCAAGGTTTCCTCCAACGGAATTTCCGGATTGGGCCAGTGCAACTGGTATAGGTCGATGTAATCGGTTTTCAAATTTTTCAGCCCTCTTTCGCACGCTTTTCTAATATCCTCCGCTGCAAAATCGGCCGGACCCGCTTTGGAAGCAATAATGATGTCTTTGCGTTTTTCTCCCAGGGCTTTGGCTAACAAATTCTCCGAAGCCCCCCCGCCGTAGGCTTCTGCGGTATCAAAAGTGGTAATTCCCTGATCGTAGGCCATTTTGATAGCTGCCAGGGAATCCCTTTCATCCTGTGGCCCCCAGTTAAAACCACCTACGATGGCCCAGCAACCAAAAATTAATCTTGAAATCTCTAAATCAGAATTAGGAAGTGCGTATTTTTCCATGCTAAACAAATAAAGGTTTATCAAAAAAAACGATTTCGGACTCCAAATCAAACCAAAACAGGCAGAAAATTAAACCGGGAGCGCTACTTCAAACCGGGAATAGGCACCTGGCCGGGAATCAATTTTTAGGGTACCGCCCATACCATCGATCAGATGCTTTACCAGGGGAAGACCAAAACCATATCCTTTTTCCCCGGAGGTTCCTTTTGTCGTATTCCCTTTACCGTTCAGAATAGCTTCGATTTGTTCCTCCGTCATTCCAGCCCCGGTGTCTTTCACTTCTACCAATAATTCCTTTTTGCCAGCGGTTTCAGCAAGTGCCAAGCTTACGGTTACGCTACCTCCCGATGGTGTAAATTTGATGGCGTTGGAAATCAGGTTTCCCAATATTTGAAGGAGTTTCGTTTTGGGAAAGGGATTTTCTTGATTTTCACCTTTCACCTCTACGCTTAGTTCTACTTTTTTCTGCTCTCCTTGCACCTCGTAAAGGTCTTTTAATTTTTCCTTTAAGGTCAATAAGTTGTATTCACTATCCGGGTTTAGTGCAGGCTTCTTTTTCCCTTCGTCCTCCTTGGATGAAAGTATTTCATCGGCTAACTCTAATAAAGATTTGCTGCTATTTTGAATTACCTCAATAAACTCCAACACATCCTCCAACTGATTTTTATCCCCTTTTTCTTTGATGATTTGCGCCAGGCCAATGATTCCTCCAATAGGTCCTCTGATATCATGGGCTACCTGCTCTTGTTTTTCTCTGGCATTTTGAACTTCAGATTGTAAAAAGGTTACGGTTTTCATCAATTTCAAGCGATTGACAATCTCATTGGCAATGATCTCCAATAAGGCCACTTTCTCCGGGCTGATGTACTTGGATTCCGTGTCCACCACACACAAAGCTCCCAGATTTAAACCCGATTCACTTTTCAAGGGTACCCCCCAGTAATATTTCAGGTTGGGATCATCTGTCACATACAATTTTTTATTAAAGCGCTCGTCTTTGGTAAGATCCTTGATTTCAAAAGGTTTATCACCCATGATGGTATATTGGCAGACTGAATCCTCTCTAGGCATCTGCATGGCAGGAATCCCCTCCCCCGCCACTGTCCACTGTGTATAGGCATCAATCAAATTGACCAGGGAAATATTGGTTCCGGCCACTTTTGCTGCCAGTTTGGCAAGGTCTTTCACATGATCTTCCAGTTTGATATGGTCCAGGTCATAATCAGATAATTGCAAAAGCCTGTCAAATTCGTTCTCGGGGATGGGCCGGTCCATAAAAATAGGTTATTGTGTTTCGGCAAAGGTAAACTGTAATAAAACCCTGTCCTAAAAATTGATGAATACAAAACGCTGACTGACGATCGAGCAAAAAAAATCCCGAAATCGTAGTAGGGCTGTAACATCCCTAAGAGGTTATTCCCGGGGCCAGAACTTACTAAAAATAGTAATCCAAAAACCCAGCAATAAAAGCGGCTTGCCTGGCGCGTGTTTCCTCGCCAAAATGAACGTGGTCGATAAACAAATCAGCACCCAAGTTCTCAGTAAAACCATGGAGATCAATCACAGGAACGCCTCTGGACTCGAAAACTACATCCGCCACCGCATTGTAAATTTCCAGATCTGCCGCATACCGGTAAAAGGATTGTTGATTTGAATTGTGGGTCTCATCGTCTACCGGGGTGGTTCGGATCCAGACCATTCGGATTCCTTTTTCCTGCAAAAGGGTATACATTTGCTCCAGATGGGAGCGATAGTCGTCCAGGGAAACCTGCTTCTTTCCTGTTTTTACGTCGGTTTTGATATCGTGCAGGCCGCAATTGATCAGCATCAAATCCGGACGGAAGGATGGATCTTGTACCTTTTTCTGAAGGTAGGTCAACACCATACCCGAGTCGCCTCCATTGGCCCCGGCAGGATGATCCAGATTAGCTGAACTAGATCCATCGTCCCTCTTGCGATCATAGATCCACTTCCCCTGAACGTATTGTTCAAGGAAAGGGCCGTACTGCATGGAAATGCTATCGCCAATGACAAATAACCCTGGCAAGGGCTGCCGGTCCATAGCGGTTAGCAACAGTATGGTGAGAAAAACAGCCGGAAGATAAATGAATTTTTTCCAAGAAGGTCGCATATGATTTATTTGTCAACTCCTATTTCGATACACTTACAAACCGGATTTTGCTCCTTCGCAAATCGCTTTCCCTGCCGCCACCATTTTTTCATTTGGTAAGGATCAAAAATAAGTGAATTTTCCGTTAATACTGCCGGTGGGTAATAAAAATTGAGGTTCACCCTGCGCCTTTTTCCAAGCAATTCGCCGATCTTAATGTCATCGCTGGAAATCTGGTCCAACATAAAATCAAAGGCCCTTGTCGTTAGTTCCAAGGCATTACGTACCGGTCGCTTCATCTCCCTCCCTGCCCTTGCCTTCAATACGATCACATCTATTTCGGTTGCCCCTTTGTAAATGGCTTCGGAAATCGGAACCAAGTCTGCAAACCCCCCATCTGCGTACTCATAGCCATCCTTCTCCATCAAACTCATAAAGGGGACCAGATTGGAAGACGCCCAAATCCACTCACAAAAATCGTGGTACTCGCAATCCTTTAGCCGTTTGTATTCCACATTATTCGTACTCAAATTGGAAACGGTGATGTAAATTTCCGCCGTATTGGCTTTCATCCGATCAAAATCTGCAGGAGTGATGATTTCTTTGATGAGTTTGAACAGGTTTTTGCTTTCGCCAAAAGTCTTCTTGCCCTTCAAAAACATTTTGATCGTACTAAAATGATTGATGCGGGTTTTATACACTCCGTTAATTTTGGAAATAACGAACGGATTGGTGCTAAAAATGCAATCCTGGGTAACCGATGTATAGATTGCCTTGATTTTTTCGATTTCGTTTATGGATAGGAGTGGCACCAACAGGCTTCCTGTAGAAGTTCCCACAAATATTTCATAGTTGAAACCGCAATCGCGGATCAGGTATTCGGCTATTCCACCTCCAAATGCTCCTTTACTTCCCCCTCCGGAAATGACCAGTCCTCTTTTCTCATGCATGGTAGCTGCCGTTTTTTATTGAATCAATTCCACTTGAATATTTTCTAAAAGTATTTCGGACAGCAGTTCCAGCTTTCCCTCCTCGTACAGCGGTTGCATTTCCTCCACGGATACTGTTTCATCTTCTGGCTTATAATTATCATAGTCCTGAAAAAGAATTCCGGAAACCTCTCGCTGATTTTTAGCCTTCCGAAACCGGACCCCTCCTCCATCGGTGTGGTAGGTATAGGCCATAAAATCCATCCGGAAATTTTCCTTATTGATCCAATACAGGAATTCGTCGTCGTAATCTTCCCCTCCCCCTTCTTTTTCAAAAGTTACTTTAATAAGTTCGTACGTTTTTCCATCTAGCTGGATTTCTCCCAGATGGGTTTTGATCACTGCCGGATCATTGAGACCGTAGGGTAAAAAAGCAAAATAAGCCACTGAATTTACAGAATTAGCATAAGCATCTTTGTCTTTATCGGGCAAATCCACCTCCTCCCCGTCTATTTTACGGGTAAATCCTTCGTTGTCAAGTACATCTACTATCCGACCAGCCTCGCCGGAAAAAGCCCTTACATATCGAAACCGTTCCGGAGATTTGAATATTTCATACTGCCTGTCCCGGAAATCAAAGCTTATTTCGGCCGATTGAAAGCGTTCGCCTCCATGGGTTGCGATGGATTGATCAATGATTTTATCAGCTTCACTCTCTAGCGAACAAGCAACGGATGCGCTCAGGAAAATCAAGGCGCAACCCATGTTTTTTAATAAAACTACCGAAAACTTTCTCATATAGACCTACACTTAAAATTCGATTTCATCTTTAAGGGGGTATCATTATTGTTTTCAATCAACAAATCTGTTCTGAAAAACCAAGAGCATAATGTCCCTAATCAATCCTATACTTGCCGTTTAAAGCCAACAGCACTCATTTTTGGAAAGATAAGAAAAACCATCCAAAATTAGAGGCAATTTTATACATGCTGGATTATTTTCAAAACCGGGAAGCCTACAAAATGCCCCTTCTTCCTTAATCACTACGTAAATTTCAAATTTTACGTAATTTTTTTTACGTATTTTTACTTATTTAATAAAACATCCCGTATATTAGCAATCAGAAAAAACAAAGCTCACTGATAGGGGATAACGAATGAAATTCGTGGTTTTATAGTGGTTCATGAGCAAAAAACAGGAACCCGAAATAAACATTGAGGAATTCGCTTTATCAGAGGATTGGGATAGTCACCCGTATATATACGTAATAATAGCCTTCAATAAGCCTGATCGATACCGAACCTATTTTCGCATATTAAACGAGATAATCAATGAAATTTTCAGCCAAAAAAGCCACCGCCATTAACCTGTTGGATTTCAAATCCCCGCAGATGCGTGCATTTCACCTTTCCTGGTTTGCCTTCTTTCTTTGTTTTTTCGGGTGGTTTGGAATAGCGCCCTTGATGGCCATCGTACGGGAAGAATTAGATCTAACCAAGTCACAAATTGGCAATATTATTATTGCCTCGGTATCGGTAACGGTGCTGGCAAGGTTATTTATTGGCTGGTTGGTAGATCGTATTGGTCCGCGAATTACGTATACCTACCTGCTTGCCCTGGGAGCTGTACCCGTCATTCTCATCGGCCTTAGCGATAGTTACGAAAGTTTTCTTTTATTCAGGTTGGCGATCGGAGTGATCGGCGCATCCTTTGTGATCACCCAATACCACACCTCGGTGATGTTTGCTCCCAATGTGGTGGGCACCGCCAATGCTACTTCGGCCGGTTGGGGCAATATGGGTGGCGGTGTCACGCAAATGGTCATGCCAGCCATTTTTGCGCTGTTTGTTTCTCTTGGGTTTCTGGATTCCAATGCCTGGCGATACGCCATGATGGTACCTGGGATTGCCATGCTGCTCACTGCCATTGCCTACTACAAATGGACCACGGATTTTCCGGAAGGAAATATCAAAGACCTCAACAAAAAAGATCTGGAGTACAAACGAAAGAAAAAAGCCGATGGCAAAGGGGCACTGAAAGCAGCCTTGTCCGACCGCCGGGTATGGGCCTTGTTTCTGATTTACGCTGCCTGTTTCGGTATAGAACTTACCATTAATAATATTGCAGCTATCTATTACCATGATAATTTCCAGTTGGACCTAAAGACAGCCGGCCTAATAGCAGGTCTGTTCGGACTGATGAACTTGTTTGCCCGGTCTCTTGGAGGCTTTTTCGGAGACAAAGCAGGACTCAAATGGGGGCTGAAAGGAAGGGTTAGCTTTTTGGGAGCAGTGGTACTCATCGAAGGGATTGCCCTGATGCTGTTCTCTCAAATGACCCTGCTGCCATTAGCCATCGGTACCATGATTCTTTTTAGTCTCTTTGTGCAAATGGCAGAAGGAGCTACTTTCTCTGTGGTACCCTTTGTGAATAAAAAAGCCATCGGGATGATTTCAGGTATCGTGGGAGCAGGCGGAAATGTGGGAGCCGTTTTGGCTGGATTCCTTTTAAAAGTAGAAGGCCTTAGCTATGCGGATGCCTTGTTCTTTCTGGGAATTACCGTCTCTGTTATCAGCATTTCCTCTTTGTTAATCCGCTTTTCCAGGTATGATGAAAAAGTGGCCCAAGAGGAACTGGAAGAATCATTGACCCAAGAGGCTATCCTTCAGCCGGAAATGGTCAATAGTTAAATTTCTCATTTGAATTCACAAAGGATATGGTAAAGGCAGAACGTTACAAGAGCACTTGCTCTTATTGTGGGGTAGGATGTGGCATCCTTGCTGAAAAAGATACGAAAGGAAAAATTACCTTACAGGGAGATCCTGACAATCCGGTAAATAAGGGGATGCTGTGCTCCAAAGGCATGAACCTTCATTACGTGGTGGAAGACCAATCGGACCGGCTACTTCACCCTCAAATGCGCTGGGGCAAATCCCACCCCTTGGAAAAGGTAGATTGGGATACAGCCCTGGAACGAGCTGCAGCGGTATTTTCGGCTATTATTGAAAAAAACGGACCGGATTCGGTTGCCTTCTATGTTTCCGGCCAATGCCTGACAGAAGAATATTACCTGGTCAATAAGCTGACCAAAGGATACCTGAAGACCAACAATGTAGATACCAACTCCCGACTGTGCATGAGTTCGGCCGTGATGGGCTACATCAAAACGCTGGGTGAAGACAGCGTGCCCATAGCCTACGAGGACATCGAACTCGCAGACTGCTTTTTAGTGGCAGGGGCCAACCCGGCCTGGTGCCATCCCATTCTTTGGAGAAGAATCGAAAAACATAAGGAAGAAAATCCCCATGTAAAAATTATTGTTATGGATCCCCGGGTTACCCAAAGTTGCGCCATTGCCGACGTGCACCTGCAACTAAACCCCGGGACGGATGAGGTGCTGTTTCATGCCCTGGGAAGGTGTCTGATTGAGCAGGGCGACGTGGATTTGGAATTCATTTCCAATCATACGGACGGGTTTGAAGCCTATAAGGCAATGGTGATGAAAACGCCCCTTAGAGAAGCGGCCAGCATTTGCGGGATCACTGAAGCGGAAATCAAATCCACTGCTTGCCACATTGGTAACGCCAGGGGCTTTCTTTCCCTCTGGACCATGGGCCTCAATCAAAGTGCCGACGGGGTGAATAAAAACCTGGCCCTCATTGACCTGAACCTGATAACCGGACACATAGGCAAACCTGGTTCCGGTCCATTTAGCCTGACCGGACAACCCAATGCCATGGGAGGACGTGAAGTCGGAGGCATGGCTACCTTACTTGCCTGTCATCGCAATCTCGCCCTACCCGAACACCGGGAGGAAGTGGCTCATTTCTGGGGGGTGGATAACCTTTCAGCAACACCTGGAAAAACGGCTACCCAGGTATTTGAAGGGATTGAAGATGGCTCCATAAAAGCCCTATGGATCATCTGCACCAATCCGATGGTGAGCATGCCGGATGCCCGAAAGGTAGAGGCCGCACTGAAAAAAGCCAGGTTTGTGGTGGTACAGGACATTTCCAGCAAATCCGAAGCCATTCCCTATGCCGATCTGGTTTTGCCAGCGGCGGGCTGGGGGGAAAAAGAAGGGACGATGACCAATTCGGAACGGCGTATCAGCCACCTTAGCAAATTCACGGATGCCCCAGGAGAGGCCCTTCCGGATGCCGAAATACTCATTCGCTTTGCCCGAAAAATGGGGTTCTCGGGATTCGACTTCGGCCATATGGAAGAAGTGTATTCGGAATATTGTCGAATGACCAAAGGCTCAAACATCGATATTTCCGGTTTGGATTATGATTATTTAAAAAATCAAGGTTCGGTACAGTGGCCGTTTCGGAGCAAGACTCAGGGAGGAACCAAACGTCTTTTTACGGACAGGAAGTTTCCTACCCCAAACGGTCGCGCGCAAATTCAACTTTCCGGCCCAAAAAACGATTATGAAATACCCTCGGTTGAATTTCCGCTTATTCTGACGACCGGGCGGATACGGGATCAATGGCATACCATGACCCGCACCGGGAAAGTGAACAAGCTTAAGAAACACCTTCCCAGGCCCTTTTTGGAAATCAATCCGGAAGATGCCATGGAACGGGGAATAACCGAGGGGAGTACCGTACAGGTTATAGGAGTCAGGGGAGAAGTACGGGTGTACGCCAGGATCACTGATACCATTAAAAAAGGCGTGGTTTTCCTGCCCATGCATTGGGGAAAAATCTTACAGAATGACTTTGCCCGAGCCAATAACCTCACAGGTAATGCCCTTGACCCGGTTTCCAAACAACCGGATTTCAAATATTCGGTCGTACAGGTAAGCCTCTATCAAAAGCCGAAGCAAAAAATCGTGATTGTAGGGGCGGGTGCGGCTGCCTACCGGTTTATTAATTCTTACCGGGAATGTAATCAGGAGGATGAAATACATGTCTTCTCTAAAGAAAAACACCCCTTTTACAACCGGGTCTTGCTTCCGGATTATGTAAACCAGCATAAGGTCTGGGAGGACTTACTAAAGTTCAAGTCAGATTCCGATTTGGACAATTTGAACGTCAGTCTGCATGTGGAAAATGGCATCGAATCGATCGACCGCTCCAACAAAACGGTAACCGATGAAAAGGGTCGGGTGCACTATTATAACACCCTTATTCTCGCCACGGGAAGTAGAGCCTTTGTTCCCGGAGATGCGCCCATGCATTTGCCCGGCGTATTTACCATGAGAAACCGGGAAAATGCAGATGATTTGAAACAATATCTCGAAAAGAAGGGACATGTGTTGATCGTCGGGGGAGGATTGCTGGGGCTGGAGCTGGCCGCCGCTCTGCGGGAAATCGACCTGAAGGTCACCATTGTTCAGCTAGGCTCCCGTTTGATGGAAAGGCAACTGGATCCGATGGCCAGCTCCCTGCTGCGCGACCGGCTAGAGGACATGGGGGTTCAGCTATTTATGAATAATCAATTGGCCCATCTGCAATCCTTCGGAGAGGAAAAACACATTATTGCCAGTTTAAAAAGTGGTCAAACCATCCCTTGCAATGCGGTCGTTTACGCTATCGGCACCCGTCCCAACATCGAATTGGGCAAATCTGCCGGTTTGACCTGTGGCCTGGGAATCAAGGTCAACAACTACCTTCAGACGAGTGACCTGGACATTTTTGCAATGGGTGAAATCGCCGAATTCCAGGGAAAACTCAATGGGATCACGGCTGCAGCCGAAAATCAGGCAGATTGCGCCGCCCGGTTTATTGCCGGCGATTTGCTCAGCCTTTACCAAGGGAATGTACCGATGAATATATTGAAATTTGCGGACCTGGACCTCTGCTCCATAGGCCTTCCGGAAGTGCCTGCGAATGCAGAGGGATACGAGGAGATTTTACTGATCGACACCGCCCAGACCTACTATAAAAAATGCATCGTTTACCAGGACCGATTGGTGGGAGCCATTCTAATGGGAGACAAGTCAGAGTTTGCCGAATTTAAAACCCTCATTGAGGAACGGACCGAACTCTCCAGCAAGCGACAGGAATTACTTAGAGGCAAAGCTTCCGCAGAAGAATTGATCGGAGAACTGGTTTGTACCTGCGGAAACGTCGGTAAAGGGAATCTTACCAAAGCCATCCGATCAGGATGCTGTGAATTCCGCCAACTCTGTCAACAAACCGGTGCGGGCCTGGGCTGTGGGAGCTGCAAACCTGAAGTGAAGGGGATACTGGAGGAGGAACTTTTGTCCAAGGTGTCGGCTGGGGTGTAAGCACAGGATCCGGATGAGAATGATCCGTTTCTACTGCTAAAACCCGGAAAGCTTTATTATCACCAAAAAACCAAATACATTTACTCATTCAGAGCTGATATCGCAACGGGTCATTTATCCAAGGCTATTTTCTCAAAACTATCGCTCTAACTCAAAAAGATCATGCAGAAAGCCGATTTAGTCAGGGTATTCGTTAAAGGAGGAAT
Organism: Cyclobacterium salsum; assembly: GCF_010119245.1. Taxonomy (GTDB): domain Bacteria; phylum Bacteroidota; class Bacteroidia; order Cytophagales; family Cyclobacteriaceae; genus Cyclobacterium; species Cyclobacterium salsum. Next base: position 289,271 of record NZ_WNKG01000003.1, on the reverse strand, counting down.
CATTTCACCCGGTGATTTTCTGAAAATGATACAAACGGCCAACGAATTGGGTGCCAGTTACATTCACCTGGGTTCCCGGCAGGATGTATTATTCCCCCTAAAAGACAAAAACCTGGATACCTTGGCCAATACCTTTCAGGCCATCGATACGGAATACGATACGGATGGGGAGGAGTTTCAAAACATAGTTTCCTCCTACCCTGCCCTGGACGTAATGCCCACCACCCATTGGCTGGCCTCGCATACCTATCATTACATCCTGGATACCTTTGACTACCGACCCAAACTTAAAATCAACATCACCGATCCGGTTCAAAACCTTGTACCGCTATTTACGGGCAATATAAATTTTGTTGCCTCTTCCAGTGATAACTACTGGTACCTGTATTTACGGTTTTCAGAAATTGATCCAAAGCCCTGGTGTGCTCCTGACCTTATTTATGGCTATGACCTTGCCAAAATCGCCAAAGCCATCGAAGACATCCATCCCGTTAAAAATAAAAGGAAGTACGAAGAACTCTACCAGGAAGTGAAGGAAGCGCTTTCACCGAACCATCAAAAAGTAATACAGGAACTGGACTATCCGGAAGCCACCACTCCCTATTATGAAGGCATGAACCGCATTGTAGGCGGGAAATATTGGCTGGGCCTCTACTGGCGCAATAATAAATTTACCATCAACTTTTTAAAAGCACTTTGTCAGCTATGCCTGGACACCTCCATCGGAAAAATATGTCTCAGTCCCTGGAAATCCATTATTGTAAAAGGGATTGCGGAAAAGGACCGGCTTAGCTGGGAAAAATTACTTGGAAAATTTGGCATCAATATTCGGCACAGTTCACTTGAACTGAACTGGCACCTGCCGGTACTGGATGAGGAAGCCCTTGAAATAAAGAACTACCTCGTGCGGGCACTTGACAAGCAGGACATCAGTACCTATGGGCTGAGCTTTTCTGTAAAAACAAGACACATGGCCCTGTTTACTTCAGTAGCCATAGAAAAGGCCAAGAAAAGCAAAGAAAACGATCCGGATACCTTTAACATACTTTTCTCGAGGAATTTCAATCCCAATTTATCCGAGTATTTTTACTTTGTGAAAAATGTGCCGATCGAGACGCTTCCTCCATTACTGATCGAACTGAGTTATAAGTATTACGACCAGCTTGAGGTTCGAAAACCTCCCGGCTCCGCAGAAGGAAGCGGGGAAACGGCCCGGAAACCACCCAGAAAGTACCAATGTGCCAGTTGCCAGACCGTTTATGATGAAAAATACGGTGATCCTGCGTCCGAAGTACCTCCCGGGACCTCCTTCATGAAATTACCAGACAGTTATCAGTGTCCGGTCTGTGAGAGTCCAAAGTCGGCCTTTAAATTAATAATCTTACATGAAACTTAGAATCCATAATAATTCCATTCGCCTTCGGCTCAGCCAGTCCGAGGTAGCCCAAATTGCACTGGGCCATCCCATCCATCAGGAACTAAACCTTGGCGAGAAGCAGGTATTACAGTATGCCTTAATTCCGGACCAAACGGTAAAAACAATACAGGCGCGATTTGCCGGTCAAAAACTGGAAATCTCCGCACCGCTCTCCTCATTAACAACCTGGGCAAAAACAGAGGAAATCTCTCTAAAACAATTGCAGGAAGAAGGCAGCATGCAAGAAACATTGATCCTCATTGAGAAGGATTTTCAATGCCTTCACCAGCGACCCCATGAAGACGAAAGTGATAATTTTCCGAACCCAAAAACCCCGGAGGATTATGTAAAAGGATCGCAATGAAATCCACGGCCATTTATGCTGTTAATCCTATTTGACCAGGACCGCTTCCTGCTCCAGCATTTCAGAAACAGCCTGGGCCTTTTCCCGAACCACTTCACCAATCACAATGATGGCGGGTGAAGCAAGGCCCGCTTCATTCTTTACCGAAACGATGCTGTCCAAATCTCCAGATATAAAACGAACATCCGGTTTACTTCCATTTTGAATCATGCAAACCGGCTCGCTGACCTCCCGGTATTTTTTAAACAGTTCCACAATTTCCGGCAGCTTGCTAACCCCCATCAGGATGACCACTGTGGCAGAGGATTGGGCTGCATGCGTAAGATCCCTTGCCGTTCGCTGATCACTCAGCGTTCCGGTCACTACCCAGAAACTTTCATTGATCCCCCTTTTGGTCAAAGGTATCCCCATCAATCCGGGAACGGCAATGGCACTACTAATGCCGGGAATGTAGGTCGTAGGAATCCCGTGCCTTTGTGCGTACTCCAACTCTTCGTGGCCACGTCCAAATACGTAGGGGTCGCCTCCTTTTAGTCGGACCACATGCCCACAAGTGTTGGTATAATTTACGATCATTCGATTAATTTCCCGCTGTTGCCGGTGATGCATTCCCGCTCTTTTCCCTACAAAAATTTTTATGGAAGTAGGCGGAGCATAATCCAGCAATGCTTCATTTGCCAGGGCATCATACAATACCACATCGGCACTTTGAAGTGCTTTTATTGCCTTTAGGGTGATCAGATCGGGATCTCCAGGGCCTGCTCCGACGATTGATAATTTTGAATCTACGTATTTCATACACACTTACTACTTAAACACAAAAACAAATTTAAGTATTTTTTTACGTATTTATACGTATTTTATCAAATAATTGATACCTTAGCGAAAGATTCAAACGGGATTAATCAGATAAATTACTTAGACAGAGCAGTTGAGTATTTAAATAAAAATTATATATGACACGTATCGTTGTAATCGGAAATGGAATGGTAGGCTACAAGTTTTGCGAAAAACTGAGAGCATCTGCGCCTGCCAGCGACTTTAAGGTCACTGTATTTGGGGAGGAGCCCTGGCCTGCCTACGACCGGGTTCATTTAAGTGCCTATTTTTCAGGAGCTACTGCAGATGATTTGCTTTTGGCCCCCAGATCCTGGTATGAAGAAAAGGATATTGACCTACGTACCAATGAGCTTATTGTCGCTATCGACCGGGATCAGAAAACAGTAAGGAGTCATACGGGAGTAGAAACGTCGTATGACAAGTTGGTGTTGGCTACCGGTTCCGGCGCATTTGTCCCTCCTGTCAACGGCGTAGAGAAAAAGGGGGTCTTTGTTTACCGCAGCCTGGAGGACCTGGACGCTATCATTGATTTTGGTAAGAAAAATGCGAAATCCGCGGCGGTGATGGGCGGAGGCTTACTCGGCCTGGAGGCAGCCAAAGCGGTCATGGACATGGGCTTAGATACGCATGTCATTGAATTTGCACCCCGGTTGATGCCCCGGCAATTAGATGAGGCAGGGGCCGCCATTCTAAAAGCCAAGTTGGAAGCATTGGGCATAGCCATTCACCTGAGTAAAAATACCAAACAAATAACAGGTAATGGAAAACTAACCGGCCTTGATTTTGCGGATGGGTCCAGGTTAGCGGTGGACATGCTGGTGATTTCAGCAGGTATCAGACCGCGGGATGAGCTGGCCAAAGGCTGCGGACTGTCTACTGCTCCCCGGGGAGGAGTGGTCGTAAATGAATTTCTGCAATCCAGAGAGGACAAGGATATTTTCGCCATTGGAGAAGTAGCGTCTTATCAGGAAATGGTATACGGTTTAGTGGCTCCGGGTTATGAAATGGCCTCTCAGGTCGCCAATCAACTGTGTGGAAAAGAAGTCCGGCCCTTCCTTGGTTTTGACATGTCCACCAAGCTAAAACTAATTGGGGTCGACGTGGCTAGCTTTGGTGACCCTTTTGGGGAAGCAGAGCCTTCCACATCCATCGTCTACGAAAACAAAACCCGGGGTATCTACAAACGAATCAATGTCGCCAGGGATGGAAAGCGGCTGTTAGGTGGCGTTTTGGTGGGAGATGCTGCTGCCTATGGCATACTGCTGCAGATGATTCAAAATAAAATGCCACTACCCCCGGATCCGGAAGATTTGATTCTTGGAGCCCGTGGAGGCAAAGAACCCGTGGGAGCAGGTGTAGAAAGCCTGCCCGATGAAGCTCAGATTTGTTCCTGTGAGAATGTTACCAAAGGGGCCATCAGCAACCTGATCGAAAGGGACGGTATCAGCAAGGTGGATGAGATCAAATCCTGCACGGGAGCGGGCACGGGTTGTGGAGGTTGCATACCCATGGTCAACGACCTATTGAAACAGCAGCTCAAAGCAATGGGAAAGCAGGTAAAAAATGTACTCTGCGAGCATTTTGATTTTTCCAGGCAGGAGCTTTTGGATCTGGTGAAGGTGAAAAAAATCAAAACCTATGATGAGCTTTTAAATCGGGTCGGAAAAGGAGATGGATGTGAGGTATGTAAACCGGCTGTAGCATCCATTCTTGCCAGCACCTGGAACGAACTGATAGTCAAACAAGACAGCATTCAGGATACGAACGACCGGTATTTAGCCAACATCCAAAAAGGGGGGACTTATTCGGTCGTTCCGAGGATTCCGGGAGGAGAAATTACACCGGAAAAGCTGATCGTTATCGGAGAGGTAGCCAAAAAATACAAGTTGTACACCAAGGTTACCGGAGGGCAGCGGATCGACTTATTTGGGGCAAGGGTGGATCAACTTCCCGATATTTGGGAAGAATTAATCCATGCCGGATTTGAAAGCGGTCATGCCTATGGCAAATCGCTGCGAACGGTAAAAAGCTGTGTGGGCTCCACCTGGTGTCGCTATGGCGTTCAGGATGCCGTTTCTTTTGCCATTCAGGTAGAGGAAAGGTACCGGGGACTACGCTCTCCTCATAAATTAAAGGGAGCAGTATCCGGATGCATCCGGGAATGCGCCGAAGCGCAAAGCAAAGATTTTGGCATTATTGCCACCGAAAAAGGCTGGAACCTGTATGTCTGCGGAAACGGAGGGTCGAAGCCACAACATGCGAAGCTGTTGGTCACTGATGTGGATAGTGCCACTTGCCTGAAGTACATCGATCGATTTCTGATGTTCTATATCCGGACCGCAGAACCCCTTACCCGAACGGCAACCTGGCTCAATAAACTGGAAGGCGGCCTGGATTACCTGCGGGATGTCGTCGTAAACGACTCCCTTGAAATTGGAGAAGAACTGGAAAGGGAAATGGCCTTTATGATTCAAACCTATGCCTGCGAATGGAAAGAAGTGGTCAATAATCCTGAGCTTCGGGCAAAATTCAGGCATTTTGTCAATGATACAAACGGCGACCCAACCGTTTCTTTTCAAGAAATGCGAGGCCAAAAGATCCCCGCTTCCTGAAGCTAAATGCAATCCATTACTTAAAAAAATCGACTATTACCAAACGCAACTAAGATGACAACCAAACTGGAAATGTATAAAACAGCCGACAATTCCAAAATCACCACCTGGTTTAAGGCCGCACCGGTCAGTGCCCTGCCCGAAAACGGTGGCGCCTGCATCAAGTATAAAGACCTGCAAATTGCCATTTATAATTTCTCCAGAAGAAACGAATGGTATGCTTGTCAGAACCTGTGTCCGCACAAAATGCAAATGGCCTTGTCGCGGGGCATGATCGGTTCGGAAGGAGACGAACCCAAAGTTGCCTGTCCATTCCATAAAAAAACGTTTTCGCTTAGGTCCGGCCAAAACCTTAACGGAGATTGTGCTGCGATAGCTACCTACCCCGTGAAAGTCGAAGAAGGGTATGTGTATGTAGGCTTTGAGGATTAAGCCGGCGAATTCGTTTCTTATTGGATGGCATTTAACGGAAAGCAAGGTCTGCATGTAGGCCTTGCTTTTTTGCTTTGCGTTTATCTAATGGGAATATTAAGTGTTTTTACGTATTTTTAGGCTAAGAAATCGCAAATGGATAATCATACATTAACCGAAAAACCCACCTTTGAAAAACTCGGCAGGTATTACCTGATCGCCCTGTGTGCCATTGCGGCAAGCATCATTATCAGTCAAATCCTGATTCAAAAATTTATCAGGGAGCAGGAAAACGATTCGCTGGTGGTCAACCTATCGGGAAGGCAGCGGATGCTTAGTCAGAAGATAAGTAAAAGTGCCCTGTTGCTGGGAGAAACGTCGGTCCCAACCGATAAAACAGCAGTGCTGGGAGAATTGGAATTGGCCTTACAGGAATGGCAGGAGGCACACCGGGCATTGCAAACCGGGGATGATTCCCTGGGAATTACTGGAAAAAACAGTGAAACAATAGCCAGCCTCTTTACCCAAATTGAGCCCAAATACCGAATGATCGCAAGTGCTGCTTCCCGCATTGTTGGCGCGCTGAATCAGGATATCCAAACGCCAACGGAAAACATCCTAAAGGATATCGAATCCATTATCCGGCAGGAGCCTGTCTTTTTGGAGGGCATGGACCGCATCGTTTTTCAATACGACCGGGAGGCTAAAACGAAGGTGACGAATCTGGGGAATATCTCCCTGTTTTTGATGGTGCTTTCCTTGGGAGTTATTCTATTTGAACTGTTTTTTGTTTTCATCCCTTCTGCCAAAACCATTCGGCAGACATTTGTCAAGCTGGTGCAATCCCAGAAGAAATCCAAAAAAATGACCCTGGAACTAAGTGCTTTATACAGTTCCCTGGAACAGGCCTATCAAGACCTTCTGGAGGTGGATGTAACGCTGGATGACTTCACGCTTTATGCCAAATGCACCGCAGATGGGAGTTTTGAGCAATTTTCAGATCAGTTCGTTTCCCTAATGGAATTTGAGGAGGAGCGGCCCGAAAACCTCTTTCAATGGCTGCAGGAGCAGGGATACGATCGCAAGCACTTGCAAAACATCCGGGAAATGGTTCGCAATGGCCATCCCTGGAATGGAGAAATCAAAGTAGTGAACCTGGCAGGGGATTTTGTCTGGCTAAAAGTAAACCTGATTCCTACGCAAAATGAACTAGAACGGACTGATAGCATGCTTTTGATCTGTACGGACGAAACGGAAAAAAAAGAGGCGGAGGCCATTTCTCAAGAAATCAACCGGGAAAGAATCGAGAAAAAAGTAAAGGAACAGCAGTTTCGCTCCGCCTTGATTCTGGAAGGACAGGAAGAGGAACGAAAGCGGATTTCCCGGGACATGCACGATGGCATTGGCCAATTGCTGTCTGCTATGAAGTTTAACCTGGAAGGCATTCATTCGGTCGACACCGCTTTCGAAAAGGAAAAACTAAAAACCTCCAAAGAATTACTCAAAGATGTAATCCGGGAGGTCCGGCGGATTTCCTTTAACCTTACCCCGAGTGCCCTTTCGGATTATGGTATCGTTCCGGTCTTGAACAAATTTGCCCGGGAAATATCCAAAATATCCGATTTGGAGGTGACTTTTGAAAACAAAACGGGATTTCTAAGTAGATTGGAAGGAAAAGTAGAAAATAACCTCTACCGAATCTGCCAGGAAGCCGTAAACAATGCCATCAAATATGCACAGGCAACGAAAGTGACCATTACCATTTCGCACAATTCACAATTTCTAAATCTTGAAATCAGCGATAACGGCCAAGGCTTTGACCTCCAAAAATTGGAAGAGCAAGGGCATTTCGGAACCTCCGGTCACGGACTTTTCAATATTCGTGAACGGGCTAATTTCATCAACGGGCAATGTGAAATTCGAACGGGAAAAGGAAGGGGAACAAGCATTGGCATTAATGTACCTTTGGATTAAATGAGAAAAAACAGCATCATGGGAAAAATAAAAGTAGTATTGGCGGACGATCACCTGGTCGTACGCAGCGGCATCAAAAATCTGCTGGAAAATGAGGGGGATATCGCGGTCATCGGTGAAGCATCCAATGGAGAAGAAGCCCTGCAAGCAGTAGAAAAGTTGCAGCCAGACTTACTCATTATTGATATTCGAATGCCGGTAATGAATGGGTTGGAAGCGACCCATAAACTAACCAAAAGCTCTCCGAACAGCAAGGTACTGATCTTATCCATGCACGACGATGAAGACTACATCCTGCAGTCCGTCGAAAGCGGCGCATCTGGATACCTGCTTAAAGACACCAGCAAGGAAGAGTTTTTGAAGGCCATCAAAACCATTCACCAGGGAGGGAAATATTTCAGCGGTGATATTAGCCAGGTGTTGGTTAATAATTTTCTGACGCGCAAAGACCGGAAAATCACTCATAAAACAACCGGGGTCAATCAGTACGAGATCACCAAAAGAGAACGGCAGATCCTGAAAATGATCGCAGCCGGTATTGCAAATAAGGAAATCGCAGAACAACTGGGAAAAAGCATCCGAACGATTGAAACGCACCGGTTCAACATCATGAAGAAGCTAAAAGTAAACAATGTGGTAGAACTCCTAAAAAAAATCGAAGAAGAGCCAGACCTGAAAGACCATATCAGGAGCAACTGATTTCTGTTTTTAGGTCATCATAACTCTCCGGAGGAGGAAGGGGAAGAAGACAACGTACGTTCCCCGGTGAAATCCCGGTATAAAATCAACAATCCCGCGATCCCCAGAAGTACGTATTCAGTGGCGATGATCCATAAAATTTCGTTCATGCCGGGCTGAGCATACGCATGGTAGGAAACAAAAACCAATCCCGTCCAGACCACGAAGATGCGGTTGGCACTTAGCACGCTGATACCTAGTGCGGGAATCAGGTACCAGGGATGTACGGTGGTTTGTAGCAGAAGAAAAACGAGGTACATCCACACCATTTTTGACACCAGGGCTTCCTGAGTAAATGTCCGCTGATACAAACCCATGCCCAACAGGAAAATGACGGCAATCACTTGAAGAGCAGGCCCTACGTAGGCGATGGGGTTATAATCGATAAAAAATCCGGCTACTCCCCGAATCAGGTAATACAGCGAAGCATTGAACTCAAATTTGGTCTGGTACAGGCGGAAACTCTGGTAATAGTTTTCTCCTCCCTCCAGCAATAAAATGGGACTCAAAAAGAGAAGAACAAAAAAAATGGCCGTTAATGAAAAGATCAAAAACCTTCTTTTGTCCCAAAATCGGATCCAAACAGGAGCCAGTAAAATGGGCGTTAATTTTAGCCCTATAGCAGCAGCCCAACTCAATCCAGTCCATACAACTTTTTGGGAAGAGTAAAAATAAATTGCCGCCAGCAAGCCCGTGAGGATTAACCCTTCAAAATGCAGGTTACCGGTCAGTTCCAATATAACCAACGGATTAAACGCATACCAGGAAAGGTGATAAGCAGGCTTGCGCCAAAGGAAAAGGATTTTTTGAATCAGCCATAAATTGATCCCTTCTACAAGCAAAATAATTAACCTCAGCACCAGGATGTTGAGAAATAAATTTTCTCCTGCCAGTGCGGCCATCCAGAAAAAAAGCTGATGCAACGGCGGATAAAGTGAATAATATTCCGAAGAATTCATCTTCTCCACCAGGCTTTGCCAATAGGAATTATCCGGTATGATACCAGAGTCAAACAGTTCTGCTGGCATTTGCAGGTAAGGATTGATTCCTTTTACCAATAGCTGCCCATCAAATAGGTACCGGTAAAAATCGTCCGATAGTTCCGGCCAGGCTCCCATCAAAAGCAGGCGCAGGACCATGGCCAGTATTATCACTACCAGGGTAGAAAATGCTTTATTCTTGTGAATGGAAACCAGTACGAGGTAGCTTAAGAATGCCATTCCATACAGGCCCATCAGCTCCGGAAAGGCCGTTCTGGGAAACCAATACCCTATCCCCAACAACCCAATTGCTACTCCCGCATAACTTAAAAATGCTTTCAAAAGGAGTCGGGATTAGGGGTTAAGATTCAATTCATCGCGTAGGTATTCATCTTCCAGCGAATTCCGGGTCCAGTAATCAACGACCTTCATCCCTTTTCGGGTGGCCTTGGTAATTTCCGTTTCCCCGTTTTCTTTGGTATGCAATTCTTCCCAGCCCAGAATGGTATGAGGAAATTCTTTTTCAAAATCTATCCTCAATTCCCTTTGGCCGGTGCTGTAGGTCACCTCCAGCTGTCTTCGTGAATCACTGATATCTTTCAACCGGATAAACGCTTCTTCGGCTGCAAAATCCCGATGAGTTAACCTTTGATAGATAAGAGAAGGCCACATTTGTACGCTTCCGGTAGGGATTTGATTGGGGTGTATGCGGATCAGATTCCACAAATCATCTTCTGCCATTCCCGTAAGGGAAAAGCTCTTATCCCCTTCTTCTTCAAAATAGGAAAACAGTTCTCCCGAATAGGATTCCCCACTATTTAAATTTACCTGAGCAAATGCCTGTCCACACCATTCCTGAGAAGACACGGTAAACTTCACTCCCCGGGAGTCCTCTTTGGTGGGGGTAAAAGCAGAAAGCATCATGTGATAGGGGTAAATTCCAGTGATAAAGTCCCTGGTTTGGTTCATTTTAATCACTGACATCTTATCCCTACCGGCGGCGGCCGGATCATCCAGTTTTACTTGTTTGCTCCGGGAAAAATCTTCCGTCACGAAAATCAATACAGCCTCCCCTTCCCGGGGTTCCCCGTAACGGTATTGGACCAGGTCAAAACTACTAATTTCGGCTGTTCCCTGGAACCAATATTCTCCCCAGGCTTCAAAATCCACTGACTCCCTTTCGGGTCGCGAACAAGCTAAGGTCAACAAGATTCCTGCACATAAGAGTAATCGATTCTTCATGATTGGTTCTATTTAGTCGTAATTTAATGAAAAATACGTACTTCTAAAGCCCGGGAGAAGAAAGGTATGAGCAAAAGTTACCGGTATTTCCATAGCGTCCAAAGGATTTTATATCCGGCACCGATGACTCCTCTCAGGGTTCCGCTGACTTTGGATTTGCCTATCCGCTGCCGGTAATTTACCGGGACTTCGGTATAGGTCAACCCAGCTTTGACTGCCTTTACCTGCATTTCTATGGTCCAACCGTAATTTTCATCTACCATTTGCAATGCCTGCAACTTTTTCCAACGAATGGCCCGGAAAGGCCCCAGGTCGGAAAAATGAGCTGAATACATCTGCCGCATCAAGCGGGTAGCCAACCAATTACCAAAGACTTGTGGTAGCGTCATGGATCCTTTCTCCCGATTGCCCAGAGCCCGGGAGCCAATTACGAAATCAAACCCATCCTCGATAATTGGAGCAATGAGCCGTTCCATTTCCGCTGGATAGTCACTGTAATCGGCATCCAAAAAAACCACCACATCAGGAGCTACTTTCTCCCGGGAAAGAAATGCCATCCCCTTCAAACAGGCCTTTCCATAGCCCCTTATCGGCTCATCCAATACCACTGCACCGGCCTTGGCCGCTACCTTCCGGGTATTGTCATTGGAGTTGTTATTGACTACCACTACATGCCTGACGAGGGCCGGGATTTCCTGAATTACCTTTCCAACAGCATTTTCTTCGTTAAAGGCAGGTATGATGACATCAATATGGCTAGGTGCTCCTTTTTTTGGATTCATTCTTTAATAGTTAGTGATAAGCCTTGCGGTTGGTAGCAAAGGACCAATACAAAGAAAACAGGCCTATTTCAGTTTCAAACGCTGCTCGATAAGTGAGTACCGGGTCTCCCTGGACCGCTGAAAGAGGCCAGGCTGACGGTTCCAAAACCCATGGCCAGCATGGCATGGAAAAGGATCATTTCGTAAGTAGCCGTATACACCGACAAAACGACGACCAGCAGAAAGATCAAGGCCAACCCTGCCTCTACGTAAACCGTGGCAGGGACATTTTTGAGATGGTAAACATTACCGGACCAGCCTTCTTTTTTACCTTTCAGGTTGTATTTGGGTGTTCGGATAAAAGGAGATTTTATCCCCGTAAGCCCCTCCCATACTGCCTGTCCATTATGGACCGAAAGTCCCATGGATACCGAAAGGAAGACGGGCAATTCCCATAAATAACGCCAAAGTCCCTTCCGGGAATAGCCGGCCAAACTCAAATTGGCAACAAAATAAACGGCCGCTATCAGGACAAAACCTACCAAAAAAACAGTCGCCGCCTTGAAAATATCCGGCGGAATCAATCCCTGGTAAAACCCCCACCAAATCGGTAGGCTGCTAATGCTGACAATCAATATGGCGATAAATAGCAAGGAATTTAGCAAATGAGCGGCTGCATGGATTTTGACACTAAAGGGAAAGGGCCCTCGCAGCACCTCTTTTAAATGCTTGACGGCACATTCTGCCCCACCCTTTGTCCAGCGGAATTGCTGGGATTTGATAGCCGACATGACAGGTGGGAGTTCGGCAGGAGATACCACATCGGGTCGATACAAAAATTTCCATCCTTTTTGCTGGGCACGGTAACTCAAATCCAGGTCTTCTGTCAGCGTATCGTCTGCCCAGTTTCCCGCATCCAGGATACAGGTTTTTCTCCAAATCCCTCCGGTACCATTAAAATTAATAAAAGCCTGTTGGGCATTTCTTCCCATTTGCTCCACCATAAAATGCGCATCCAAGGCAAAGGCCTGAAGGCGGGTAAATAGGGAATAATCTTCGTTCAGATGTCCCCACCTGGATTGGACCATGCCGATTTCCTCGTTTTTAAAATGGGGAACCGTTTTTAGCAAAAATTGGGTATCCGGTACAAAATCAGCATCAAATATGGCTATCAGTTCTCCCGAAGCCTCGGCCAACCCCTCCTTCAGGGCACCTGCCTTAAAGCCGGTCCGGACTTTTCGATGAACGTGTTTGATATTCGCTTCCGGGTATTTTTTGATCGATTCCCGGATCAGCGACACCGTTTCGTCGGTACTGTCGTCGAGAATCTGAATTTCAAGCTTTTCCGATGGGTATTGCAGGTGGCAGACCGCATCCATCAACCTCTCTACAACGTATTTTTCATTAAAAACAGGTAGTTGAACGGTCACCTGGGGTAAATCCGGGTCTTCCAAAGAAGCCATCGGTTCACTATTGCTTTTGAACCGGAAAAAATGCCATAACAAGTTTGCCTGTGCAAAACTGTACAGCAAAATAAATGTCATGGCCAAACCATACATTCCTAAAAACAAATATATCCACATGTTTACGATTTCAATTTGACGGAATTATTACCGATAATGACCGGCATGTCGTTAATCCTTCCGGATTCTTCCCCATTCTCCAGTTTCAATACTCCGCGGGGACAGACGGCGGAACATACCCCACAGCCCACACAGGAGGATCGGACAATATTTTGCCCCCGCTGCGCATACCAGCGAACATCGATGCCCATTTCACAATAGGTGGAGCAATTGCCGCAGGAAATGCATTGCCCTCCATTGGTTGTGATCCGAAATCGGGACTTGAAACGCTGTACGATGCCCAGGTAAGCTGCTAAAGGACAACCAAACCGGCACCATACCCGGTTCCCCATAAAGGGATAAAATCCGGTCCCAATAACTCCAGCAAAAGCCGAACCAATCGCAAAACCATAAATGGAGTGGAGCTGATCCGTTGCCTGACCCAAGAGGCCAAATTCCATAAAATAATTGGTTAGGGTAACGACCGTCATCAGGACGGCAAATACCAACACCCCATGCACCAGATAACGTTCAATTTGCCACGATTTTAAGGACTTATCCGAAAGTTGCCGGTAGGGATCTCCCAGGGTTTCGGCCAGGCCCCCGCAACCACACACCCAGCTACAATACCAGCGCTTACCATAAAAATAGGTAAAAATGGGCACTCCGATTATAATTAACAATATGCCCCAAACAAGCATAAACATGCCCAATGCACCCGAACTGATCATTCCTTCCAGGCGATATTCATAGAAAAATGAATAGTCCAGGGGCCAAATATTCTTAAAGTCATGCCAGGGCATGTTGAATAAAACCAAAATTTCCGGAATCAGAAAGGCAAAAGATAACTGGAAAAACATGACCGAAACGGTTCGAATGGTTTGGTAGTTGTTTCCCCGATATTTCCGGAACATGCGAACGCCCATGACCAGTATGGCCAGGGTGTATATCAAACCGTATAGAAACCACTGGCTTGCCGGACCACCGGACAGGACCTCACTGAGGGGATCTACCATGATCACCAAATTTGCCAGGTATTCGGGGTACCAGTACAGAATGATGTAAAAAACAATCAGGTAGGTTCCGGTGACGATCCCCAGCCAGCCTCTTGCTTTCATGGACGAAAAATAAATTCCGTCATTCTTAATACCTGCTGTCTCATTTCTATACAAGGGCAGGATATAAAGTAATCCGCCCAAAACCGCTAATCCTATGGAAAGAAACAAGAATAGCAAAGGGGAAGCCGATACTGGGCCTTCGGAGGCATTTTTTGTCAATGGAAAGGCATAATCATCCCAAATCACCTGATCCCATTTTTCTTCGGCCTTTAAAGATTCATTATACGCTTCGAAATGGCGGCTGTATTCGCTTATAAAGGCAAATTGAGAGGAGTAGGTTTTATCATACATGGGAGTTAGTATATCTACCATCACTTCCCGGTGCATCTCCTTTGTCGTTTCTTTTACCATGGAGGCATCTAGTTCCCATGTTCCTAAAAAGGGGATTGCGGTGAAAATGGCTAAGCCTAATACAAAAAGTGTCAGCCCTGTATTTTGAAGAAATTTCATGCCCTTGAACCAATTAGTTTTTGAATAAATGACCTTTTAGGAATCGTCAGGGATTTGCCCTTTTCCTTGTTATAAGCCGCTATAAGAAGCCGGTGCAGCTTTTTGTGAAATTCCGGGTTGAAGTCGGCTTTATGTAGTTGGCTGACCACCCTGTCTGCCTCCCAGCCTTCTGTGATAGCCCGGTCGAAAAAGGCATGCCGCATTCTCCAACCAAAGGCGTTGACACCTAACACCTGATCTTTTTCGTTAAAAAGCAATCGCAGCGCCATCTTACCGGAAGCATCCTCCCAGTAGAAGGCCCATTCTCCCTCCCTTGGTTGGGCTGGAACGTGCCCATAGGTCTGGTACTCGATATCAAAAAACTTCGCCGAATTAAACCAAATACCAGGCTGATAGCTAACTTGATTTTTGCTCGTCAGGTTGTGCGCCAGTGTTTCTCCATGCATTCTGCCGGTGTACCAGACTTGTTCGATTTTTTTTCGATCCGGTCCCGGGGCAATTTTAAATTCTGCGCAATCACCGATGGCAAACACATCCGGAAGGTTGGTCTGAAATTTTTCGTCCACCAGAATGCCCCGATTCGTTTCCAGTTCGGTTCCTTTGAATATCTCAATATACGGACTCACCCCGGCCGTTAACCCCACAAAACCACAATCAATGGTCTCGCCGTTACCGGTCCGGACTCCTTTTACCCTTCCCTTTCCATCGTCCAGAATAGCGGCCAATTCTGTTTCTAGTCGGAGGTCGACTCCATGTTCCCGAATATGCCTGCCGACCAGGTCTGCTTCTTCCTCCGGAAGCACGTTGTCCCAAAAACCCTTTTCCCTGACCAGAAATGTAACCGGAATATTTCTGGTGCCTAGCATCTCTGCCATTTCGATTCCAATTAATCCGCCGCCCACAATTACAGCCCGGTTAATCGATTGGGTGTGTTTCTCCATGGACAAAAGATCAGGATAACTGTAAAGCCCCTGTACCCCTTCCAGGTTTTCTCCGGGCCATCCAAATTTATTTGGTTTGGAACCGGTGGCCAAAATCAATGTTCCATAGGACAATTCATCACCGTTCTGGAAAACTATTTTTTTATGTGTATAGTCCACAGAATGAACCCATCCCTGGCGCAGTTGGATGTCATTTTTTTTCCAAAAATCATCCGCATACGGTTTGGTATGCTCGTATTTCATGTGGCCCATGTAAATATACATCAGGGCGGTTCGGGAAAAAAAATGGGTCGTTTCTCCGGAAATGATGGTGATCGGCACCCGCGGATCCTGCTTTCGGATATTTCGGGCACAGGTTACTCCTGAAATGCCATTGCCAATAATAACGATGCTTTTGCTTTTTTCACTCATTGGGAAAAATCCTTCCTAATACTATTTCTCAAACAAATTTACGTACTGGAACAGACGACTATCTGTCTAATTCCTGACAAGTTGATGAAAAAAATTAGCATTTAAAAAGGAAACAACCGGATCGAAACAAAACCAATTCACTAATCCAGATCTGGAAATGAAATGATAAATTCCGTTCCCTCCCCAGGTTTACTATTCACCCCGATCTTTCCGCCCAATGCCGTAACATGCGCATGTACCAGGTATAACCCAACTCCCTGGCTTTCCTTGTGGTTGTGAAACGTTTGATCAAAGCCAAATAATTTCATTTTCACCTGTTCCATATCAAAGCCCAGCCCATTGTCCGTAAAGGAAATTTTTACCATGCCATTTTTTACAAAAGACTTAATTTCTATAAGGGGTTTTACATTCGATTTACTGTATTTGATGGAGTTGGTAATCAAATTCAGGAAAATACTTTCCAGGTACATGCGGTTGAATTCAACTTCCGGAACCTGGCTGAAGTCAGCCAAAATCACCGCCCCTGAATTTTCAATAAGCGATTGAATGGCAACCGTGGTTTGGTTGTAAATACCCCTAAGCGAAAGTTTTTCGACCTTTACCTTCTCAGCGTAATCTTGTTTTAGGGTGGTTAAAAAATGATCTAACTTCTGTTTTAAACCCTCTGTGGACTGATGCAGCAACTCCACCAGTTCCAATGTCTCCTGATCTTCAATTTTTTGAGTATCCATTAGCTGAAAAACAGCTAAAAGGTTATTAACAGGTGCCCTGAGGTCATGCGAAGTGGTAATGGTAAGTTGCTTTAATTTTTCATTCCTCTGGGTCAAATACCGAATCCATTCGTTTTTCTTGATCTCAATTTCTTTTTTGGGGGTAATGTTTCTGGCGACCCCGTAGATCAACTTTTCTTCCGGTATTGGAAAAGACGTCCAGGAAAGCCAAATCACTTCGCCTGTTTTTGTCCGGTACCGGTTCTCAAAATTTTTTAAAGCCGTGCCACCAATTACATTTTTTCGAATGTCCGCCGTGATAGCTGCATCTTCTCCATACAAAAAAGTAGTAGTGGGATTTTCATACAATTCATCAAAAGAATAACCCAATAGTTTCTGAAAAGAGGGACTAACTTTTTTAAAATACCCATCGTAGCTTGCGATGCAAAACAGATCCGGAGAAAATTTAAAAAACAAACCCAAATCATAATCGGTATCGCTCAACAAATTTTCTGTATCTTCCATAATATAAATTCCTCCCCAATTGAAGTAATCCGCGTTTGCCTATTTTTTTACACGGAATTGTCAATTTCAGATCTTGTGATACCTTTTCAATATTTTCTTCAAAACTTTATTTATAAATTTTGCGCAATTTTCAAGCCAAAAAAATCGCTTTTGCCGGTGACTCATTTTGGAGTTTTTTTTACACCCTGAAAAAATAATTTTACGATACTTAATACGTTTTTCATAATTCTTAGAATCCGAAAACCTGTCAAGTTGTTGTTGCTTTTCAGTTAAGGTAATTTACTGATAACCAAAACCATTTGCGCTTCCTCTAAATCACTCATCGATATGACCTCGTATTCTTTTTTCGGAATGTACACAAAAAAAACCGTCGAGGTCTCGAAGACCTCAACGGTTTCTGCCTTCAGTAACGCCGTGCCTGGCAGCTGCAAATAGCACCTGTACAATGATTTGATTGAGAGGGCTTCAAATAAAAAAGCATTTCCTGATCGCTCAGAAAATGCCTTTCTCATTTACAGTAGTCTAAATTCGATTTAGCCCTCTTGCAATTCCTCTTTCAAATTCTCCAAACTTGTTTCCACTTCTACTACCAATTTATCAAATTCGGTTTTGATCTGTTCTTTTCTTTTTTGAGCCGCATTTTCAAATTCTCTTGACTTTAGCTCCAAATTCTGGATGCCTTCATCCAAGCGTGAAATATGCTCGCTAATGGCTGAATCGGCAGGTTCCAGTTGATTTTCATTCAATTTACTTTTCAAATTGCTGGCCTCCTCTTTGAGTTCAGCCGTTTCCTTGGAAATAACCTCTTCTGTTTCTGAAAGAACTTCGTTAACCTCCTCCTTGGTATCAGAAGTTATTGCTTCCATTTCGTCTTCCGCTTCATTCAGGTTATCCTTACCAGATTGACTGCCGTCACAGGCAATAAATAACAGGGTGCAGGCGATTGCTGCGCTCAAATTAACTACATTCAAATTCATGGTGTTGAGTTGGTTTGGTTATACATTCAATTAAATAAAAGAAAGCCATGGCTTTCGATCACTTACTCTTAGTCACTCGGTTCAAAAAAAATGCCAGAATTGATATCCAACACAACTGATCAATCTAGCGGTTCCTTCCAGGGGATGTGGCGTTGGCACTCCTTTTTTTGAAATTGGCCTTCAAATTGCTTAATTTACATGGATTAGGGTGGTTTGACTACCTTAAGCTGACATCCCGTTTTTTTTAACGCTAAATATTACGATTCCATGACTAAAAAATTTCACCGATCCACTCAGAATAAACTAATTGCAGGCGTATGCGGTGGGCTTGCCAACTACCTGGACTGGGAAGCAGACAAACTTCGAATTGCCTACGTGCTGATTTCATTACTGAGTGCTGCTTTTCCAGGATTACTGGTTTACTTGATTCTGTGGTTTGTCATTCCGGAGGATAATTCACAAACCGGATAATCTGATAACCGGCTCTTAAAATTTTTGAACATAAACCCCTATTTTGACGTTTCCTAAGGGAAATAAATACACGATTTTACATGAGCTATTCAAGGAAAACCCTATTCGGGCTAGTGGCCCTTTTTTCCATTACCCTTTCAGCCTGCAACGCATCGAATGAGTCGGGAGGTGATAATGGAGAGGAGGAATCGGTCAGTTATCAAGGTAAAACCGAAAAAGCCACCTTTGCCGGAGGTTGTTTTTGGTGCATAGAAGCTCCTTTTGAAGGGATTGACGGGGTTATTTCAGTCGTTTCAGGTTATGCGGGAGGAAAAGAAAAAAATCCAACCTATGCGCAGGTTTCCTCAGGCCAAACCAGTCATAAAGAGGCCGTTCAGGTAACCTTTGATCCAGATGTGATCAGTTTCAGTGAGATCATTGATATTTACTGGAAATTGTTTGACCCTACCGATGCGGGGGGGAGTTTTTATGATCGGGGAAGCCAATACGAGTCGGTTTTATTCTATCACGATCAAAGTCAGAAAAAAGTGGCTGAATCCAGCAAAGAAAAATTGGAGCAATCAACTGTTTTTGAAAAGCCTATCGTCACGCCGATTGTGAAGTTTACGAATTTTTACCCTGCCGAGGAATATCACCAGGACTATTACAAAAAGCAACCCAATGAGTATAAAGCCTACCGGACCGGTTCAGGAAGAGACCGGTTTATTCAGCAACATTGGGAGGTACCCTCCTCTGATAACTATGACAAGCCCTCCGATAGTGAATTGAAAGCCAGTTTAACAACGTTACAATATCAGGTCACGATGGAAGAAGCTACTGAGCGGGCTTTTGACAATCCCCTCAATGATAA
The DNA here is from genome assembly GCF_010119245.1 of Cyclobacterium salsum. Taxonomy (GTDB): domain Bacteria; phylum Bacteroidota; class Bacteroidia; order Cytophagales; family Cyclobacteriaceae; genus Cyclobacterium; species Cyclobacterium salsum. The sequence goes on along the minus strand of NZ_WNKG01000003.1, from coordinate 269,917 downwards.
TAAGGAAAAAGGCTTGTATGTCTGTATTGTTTCAGGTGCTCCTTTGTTCAGTTCACGTGATAAATACGAATCAGGGTCAGGTTGGCCCAGTTTTACCAAACCGGTGGATGCTCGGTTTCTGGAAAAGCCGATTGATAGAAGTATGGGTATGGTACGCGTAGAAGTTCGCAGTAAGTATGGGGATTCGCATGTGGGTCATGTTTTTAATGACGGTCCGGAACCTACAGGGCTGAGATATTGCATGAATTCCGCTGCCATGAAGTTCATTCCCCTTTCAGATATGGAGGAAGAAGGCTATGGCAATTTCGTGTACGCCGTAGAATAGCTTACAAGGTAGTTGGAATCTTCTGATTTTATTGGATCCATTTATTGATAAATTGCAGAAAATTTTCCTTGTATCCTTCACCGACGGTGATGGTGATGATGCCCATATTTACCGTGCTCTTACTGATGGATTGGATATGATCCAAGGATATGATATAGGACCGATGCACACGCATAAATTGTTTATCAGGAAGCATTTCTTCCATGCTTTTGAGCGTGGTGAGCGAGAGCAAGGGAGCACTTTTTCCTTCCAGATGCACTTTTACGTAATCTTTGTACCCTTCTACCAGGATAATTTCTTTGAGTTTAACCTTAACCAATTGGTATTCGACTTTTAAAAAAATATAATCCTGAACCGGTTCTTTTTCTATCGCCTGTGAATTCTCGAAGTGACGTAAGGCCTTTTGGCTGGCTGTCAGAAACTCTTCGTAACTAAAGGGCTTTAGCAGGTAATCCAGTGCATCGACTTTGTATCCTTCGATCGCGAATTGGTTGTAGGCCGTAGTGAAGATGATTTTAGGAGAAGCGGTACCTTTCCTTCCTTCAAGCACCCGGGCCAGCTCCATACCGGTCAAATCAGGCATCTGAATGTCCAAAAACAGGAGATCTACCTGTTGGGAATTGATATAGGCCAATGCTTCCAGGGCACTTTCAAATTTTGCGTCCAATTGAAGAAAGGCTGTTTTCTCTACAAATTTACAAACCATCTCCAGGGCCAGGGGCTCATCATCTACTACGATACACCTGATATTCATGACAAATCCAAGGTTAAATCTACTCGATATTTTTCATTATTTTGGTCAATATTAAGTTGGTGCTTTTTTCCGTAAATCAAGGCCAACCTCCTTTTGGTGTTGGTCAACCCGATGCCGCTTCCTTCGGTCTCTTTACTATTAGGATTTGCCGGAAAGATGGTATTCAGCGTCTGAAGTTGCACAATTTTCCCTTTTTGAGAAATGGAAATATCAATTTTACTTTCATTGGTGGAACTGATACCGTGCTTAAAGCAATTTTCAAGAAAAGGAAGTAATAACATGGGGGCGATGGGCACATCCTCTACTTTCTCCTGTATGTCAATGTTCAGAATCACCTTATCTGAGAGCCTCAGCCGCATCAGTTCGATGTAGTCAATGATAAAATCCAGTTCCTTACTAAATCGCGTCAGGTCCTTATCCGTTTCGTAAAGGACATAACGCATCATTCGGGACAGCTTCAGCAAGGCTTTCTGGGCTCTTTCCACGTCAATGTTGGTCAGTGCATAGATATTATTCAGCGTATTGAAGAAAAAATGCGGATTTATCTGCGCTTTAAGATAGGACAATTCAGAGGACACCTTTTCCTGCTCCATCTCTTTTCTTAAAGCCAAATCGGCCTGCCACTTTTGTACCGCCACTACGCTGGTGCTGATTCCAAAACCAAAAAGTAACAACAATACGGTGAACAGGTCATAACTGAAGTTTCGGGGTCTTGGTTCGTAGGGTACATTGGGCCGGAAGGAATAATGCATCAACTCGGGCAGGTTGACAATATTTTCATATTGAATAATCAAAAACAAACTGACTAAGGTAGAGCCTATGGCTATCAGCAGAAAGGTCCAGTTCTTTCCCTTAAATAGAATTTTAGGAACGAGCACCTTCATATTGAGGTAAAACAGCAAAATAAGAAATGCTAGAACAAAGCCCTGCTTGAACCAGTATTCAACTGGTAACTCTACTTTCCAGGAAAGGGGACTGACTACGAAAATCACCGTGGCGATGAATATCCACGCCAGTATGTGAATAAGCAGGGTGATCCGCTGGGATTGATTGGAATACGACATAAGCTTAGATTGGGAGATCGATATTCCGTAGAAATACCTTTTCTCAGCATAAACTTAAAATAAAGAAAACGAAAGAACCAAAAGAATCTACCAAGATACCTTAATAGCCGTCTAATCAGCCAATCTGATCCACCAATACAAATATTGAGAAGTGCCGAATCATTGGTCTGGTATTTTCCTGCTTTTGTCGATAATTGACGGCTACCTATCTATTGTGTTTTTTTATCCCTACAGAATAGATTTCTTTTGTTGCAGGTATTGAAACAACTATTATTTAAAATATTCCACTCCAATGAAAAGATTATTCAGTTTATTAGTAATATCCACCCTCTTCCTGTTTGCAGGAACCCTACACACCCATGCGCAGGGAAATGCAGACAAGAAAGAATTCAAAATTTCGGGCAAGGTGGTAGATAAAGAAACCGGTGAACCGGTTCCTTATGCGACAGCCATGTTGAAAGAGGCGGGTACCGATGCTGGGGTTGCCGGTGGGGTTGCGGATGACAGCGGAGAATTCTTTTTTAATGTAAAAAACGCTGGCCGATATAAAGTTGAATTAAGTTATGTGGGCTATGACCCCCTCGTTCGGGAGGATATCGAAGTGGGACCTAATACCCCCGATGTCTTTTTGGGAAATCTTACCCTGGCTGAATCTGCTGTTGCACTGGAAGAGGTAACCGTACAGGGGCAACGAAGCCTGATCACAGAAAAAGTGGACCGTACGATATACAATGCCGAAAATGATAAAACCACCATCGGAGGAGATGCTTCCGATGTCTTGCGTAGGGTTCCGATGCTTACCGTAGATTTGGATGGAAACGTGTCCATGCGCGGAAGCAGTAATATCCTGGTTTTGATCGATAACAAACAATCCGCCATTGTGGCCAACAATATTGCCGATGCATTAAAGCAAATTCCTGCCGAAGAAATAAAGTCGGTAGAGGTAATCACCTCCCCGTCTGCCAAATACGATGCAGAAGGCACCGGAGGGGTAATCAATATTGTGACAAAGAAAAATAAGTTACAAGGTGCTTCCCTGAACATCAATACCAGTGCCGGGATAAGAGGATCTAATGTGGGATTGAATGCTGCCCTTAAGAAGGGAAAAATGGGCTTTAGTCTGGGCGGATTTGGTCGTGCCGGATATAATATACTGGGAGGGTTTGAAAATGAGCAAACGCTGCTGTCCTCCGATGGACCTGACAGACGGATACTTCAAGCTGCCGATACCCGTAACAACATGATGTTCGGAAGGTATAATTTTGGATGGGATTACGAAATCAACCCACTTAATTTCATGACCACATCCGTCAGTTTTGGTCTGAGAAACATGAAAATGAACCAGGATGACCTGACTACCGAAACCTATGTGGAAGATGTATTGGTAAGTGAGCTGCTGCGAGATGTACGTACAGATAATCTCTCCAACAGTGTGGATGTAAGCTATAACTATACCAAAAGTTTTGAGAAAAAAGGGAAAGAATTTAGTGTGTCTGGCTTGTATAGCCGAAGCAATCGAACCAATGATTTTATCAACAGTTTGTATAACGAGTCCTTTGACCAGGTAGTAAGCCGATTGAAAAATGACAACGATAACCTTAACGAAGAATTCACGGTTCAATTAGACTATGTCAGCCCCATGGGCTCAGGTGATAACCAGATTTTGGAATACGGTGCGAAAAACATTCTTCGGAAAGCCGTCAGTGACTTTGCTTATTTCCGGGCAGAAGGAGCCGATGGGGAATTTGAAGAAGTGGACGATATTAGCCTTTCCAATAAGTTTAATTACGACCAAAATGTAACCGCAGGATACTTATCCTACACACTGGGCTTCCTGGAACACTATACCATCAAAGCAGGAATGCGCTACGAATATACCAATATCGAAGCTGATTTTCTTGATTCTGATTTGCCTGCCGATATACCTTCCTACGGAACCTTCGTTCCAAACATGAACTTTGGTAGAAAATTGGAAAATGGAAACATGTTAAAAGCGGCGTATAACCGAAGAATTCAGAGGCCTTCCCTGAATTTTCTGAACCCAAACATTGAAGCGGCCAACCCTCAACAAATCACACAGGGAAACCCGCTATTGGATCCGGAATTTACAGACAATTACGAATTATCCTACAGCACGTTTATAAAAGGAACATCGCTTAATTTCACTACCTACCTGAGAAATACCACCGGATCCATCCAACCGGTAAGAACCATTCAGGATGACGATGTGATCTTCACCACCTACGAGAACATAGGAAATGAAAGAGCGTATGGCCTGAGCGTGTTCTCTAACATCAACATTTCAGGTAAATTTTCGCTAAATGGATCCATAGACAGCTATTTTGCCCAATTGGATAATGGCTTAGATGATCCTGCATTTGCTGCTCAAAACGAAGGGTTGGTATTGAGCGGAAGGCTGTTCGGAAACTACAGCCTACCAAATGACTGGCAAATCCAGGCATTCAGCTTCTACCGGGGCCGAAGGGTTCAATTACAAGGTTCATCTGGAGGCTTTGGTATCTACAGCTTAAGCATAAACAAGCAATTTGCTGAAAAGAGAGGAAGTATCGGATTCGGTGCAGAAAACTTCTTTACCAGCGAATTTAAAATCCGAAATGAGTTGGTGACTCCTACCATCATGCAGGAAAGTGTCACCAGTATGCGAAACATGAATTTTAAAATAAACTTCTCTTACCGAATCGGAAAACTAAGTGTGGATGGTGGAAGAAGGAAGAAACGAGGCGTGACCAATGAAGATTTAAAAGAGGGCGATGGTGGTGCCGGCGGTGCCGTCATGGGCGGCGGTGGACCAAACTAATTCTGCCCCCTTAAAGACTGTTAATTCTCTCAATTAACAGAACCCCGGTAAATACCTGAAAAGGTACTGCCGGGGTTCCTTTTTTTACCCCTTAGCGCATGTCTGTTTCCTCATAAACGGCCGCAGCGATCTTTGAATCTGCGGTCCCGTAATATAAAAACCAGCTACCATTATAGGGAACCATCCCTTCGATAAAACAAACCAGATTTACTTGTCCTTCGATTTCATAAGGTTCTTCCGGAGTCATGAAATAGGTTTCGGAACGATCGATCAATTTGGAAGGATCATCACCGTCAAACAGGGCTTGACCTGCGGAATAGGCCCCCGGAGGCAGGGAAGGATCCAGTTCTTGCCCCTCTTCCAGGTTCATCCCGTTATAAAGGAGCACTATCCCTTCGTTTCGGAGCAAGGCGTAAGGACCCGATTCTACCAGGCGACTGTCGAAATAACCGGGTCTGGGCTTCATTACCGGTTTTAACGCCCCGTTGGTTTCCAAAGGGACCCAATGAAGCAGGTCCTCAGAATGGGCCAAAAAAAGATCGGTATCCCCAAAGTACATCCAATAGCGTCCATTGATTTTTTTAGCAATAATTCGCTCGCCCTCACGCACCGCTACGATCGCTCCAGCCTTGCTCCAACTGTCTTTAAAATCACCCTTCAGTACCCTTCCGTATTTGGTCCAGTCCTTAAGATTGGGTGAGGTGGCCAGCATCAATCGGGCGACCTCACCGTCATAACTGGTGTAGGTCATGATATACTGTCCGTCTTCACTTTCCACGATGCGGGGATCCTCCACTCCCCCATCCCATTCCAGGTGCTTCAGGCTATCGTTTTCCGGATAAAAAACGGGTTCGGAAAGCTTTTCAAAATTCAACCCATCTTCACACAAGGCCAGGCCAATACGGGAGGTGCCGTTATTGCTGCCCAGAAAATCTTCGGCCCGGTAAAGCAAGTTGATTTGGCCGTCTTTAACCACTGCTGCTGGATTAAATACGTCTTTTTCCTCCCATTTCACGGATTCTTCTAGAATCGGGCAAAGGAATTCCAGTGCTCCCGGCAAAAGCACCGGATTTGCGGCATTCTGTTTGACAAATGGCCCCATTTCCCAGGATTTATGACCGGGCCAGGCCGCGGTTTCCTCCTGGTTTCCTGTTTCTTTCTGCCCGCAGGAAGCTGCCAGCGCAAAAACAAATAAGACGATTGACCAAATGTAATGCGAGCCTGTTTTTAAGGTTTCCATAAGTTGATTAGGGTTAATTCAAAAGAATAATTTCCACGCGTCTGTTTTTTCGCCTTCCCTCGGCCGTATCATTGGAAGCGATGGGCTTTTTCCCTCCCCAACCATTAACCCTGACTTGCTCGAAGGCAACTCCTTTTTCAAGCAGCATGTCTCTTACCTTCCGGGCTCGGTTTAGGGACAGCCTTTCCTTCAAGCGGGTACTCCCATAGCTATCCGTATGACCTTCCACCGAAATGACATATTCCGGGTGTTCCTTCAAATAGGCAGCCAACTTGGTTAACTCTTGCGATGCCCCCTCGCTTGCAAGCACTACCGAGCTTCTTTGAAAGAGCAGGTTTTCCAACACCAATGATTCCCCCGGCTGTAGTTTTTCCAATTGTTGGGAAAGATCCAATTCAGGTGCTGGCGGAGGCGGAATGCTTTCCGCTGATGGTTCCGAACCGGCCAGGGTGTCCTGCGTTTCAATGGCCAATTCAGGAGCTGATCTTTCTTTTGGAGCGGCCAGGTTGGATGCCTCAACCGAAGATTCACCTACCCAAAGGATAGTTCCATACCCATCGCTGGTCCGGGTATTGGTGAAAAAATACCGGTCACGGTAGGGGTCCTGGTAAAAATAAAGGTCCCAACCCTCCAATTCCGGTAAATCTAAGGGACGAGGTTCAGACCACTCCGTCCATGCCTCTCCAATGCGTTTGCTGGAATAGACTCCCAGGGATTTATTTCCCTCGTAGGCATTTGTCGAAAAATAAAGGGTTTGGTGATCGGCACTAAGGAAGGGGCTTAATTCCTGCCGGTAGGTATTAACCGTACCTCCCAGATTTTGAGGCCGGGACCAGGTCCTATTTCCCTGTCGGAAAGATAGGTAAAGGTCTTCGTTACCATACGAACCAAAGGAATCCATGGATAGGATCATAAGGCTGCCTTCTGCATCTAGTCTGGCACTAAAGTGGCTTCCTGTAGACCTAAATCCGGGAATCAAGTGCTCATCTCCCCGTTCCCAACCTTCTCCGGATCGATAGTATCCCTGCATTACCTGCCGGTTATCTAGATTCTGGTGATACACCAGTACCGTATCCGGGTGAATAAAACCGATCAGCAAATCTAAATATGGCGTATTTAAGGAAGCCATGGGCGTTGATTTACCAAACCCTTCTCCTTCCTCCCGGGCAAACCAGATGTCTCCCGGATCCTGGTTTCCTCCATTATTTTGGGGGTGAAAAGCCAGTGAGAAATACAAATTCCCCTCCGCTCCAATCTGGGGTAATTGTTCATCATAAGCCATGGAGACCGCATACCGGACTGAATCCTCCTGTGCCTCAGCGGGCAAGGTGATCCAAACAGCAAGCGCCGAAAGGGCAATCGCCCTTGAAATTATGATGACTATTCCATACACGGGTTATTGGATTAATAGCCTAAAACGATGGCGAATACCAGGGGAGCGACAATAGTAGCGTCCGATTCAATAATAAACTTCGGAGTGTCCAATCCCAATTTTCCCCAGGTTATCTTTTCGTTGGGTACTGCGCCAGAATAAGACCCAAAAGAGGTGGTGCTGTCCGAAATCTGACAAAAATAGCCCCACAAAGGAACTCCGTCTCGTTGCAGGTCTTGATGCAACATGGGGACCACACAAATCGGAAAATCGCCCGCTATGCCTCCGCCAATCTGGAAAAAACCTACTTTACTTTCTTCTTTGGCATTTTCGGTGTACCAATCTGCCAAATACATCATGTACTGAATGCCGCCTTTGACGGTGTGAACGTCCTGGATATCTCCAGAAATGCAATGTCCGGCGTACATATTACCCAGTGTAGAATCTTCCCATCCCGGTACGATGATGGGGATATTTTTCTTGGCTGCTTCCAACAGCCAACTGTTTTTCGGGTCAATCTGATATTCCTGTTCCAACTTCCCGGAAAGCAATACTTTGTAAAAAAATTCATGGGGAAAAAACTGTTTACCGGCTTGGTCTGCCTCTTGCCACTCCTGCAATATCACCTTTTCGATCCTCCTCATGGCTTCCATTTCCGGGATGCAGGTGTCCGTCACCCGGTTTAGGTGCCGGTCCAACAGTTCCTGTTCCTGTTGGGGAGAGAGATCTCGATAATGGGGAATTCGTTCGTAATAATCATGTGCCACCAGGTTAAAGATGTCTTCTTCCAGGTTGGCTCCGGTACAGGTAATGATCTGAACCTTATCCTGTCGAATCATTTCCGCCAACGAAATACCCAATTCCGCCGTAGACATCGCCCCGGCAAGCGTGATCATCATCTTGCCGTTTTCATCCAAATGGGTTTTATACGCGTCTGCCGCATCAATCAAGGCAGCAGCATTAAAATGTCGGTAATGGTGTTTCAGAAAATTGGTAATTTCCATGATCCAAATGTTAAATTTACTCGTTGTTTAGAAACTAATAATAAAAAGCGTAGGGAAGATAGTAAACCAGGCACTGATTAGCAACCGGAATCAGTAGAAACAAAAAAGCCCGGAAAATCCGGGCTCCTGATGCCTAAATTTCTGGCTGCTATTCTTGCTCTGATTCAGTCGATTCGGATGCAGCCGGTTCGGTCGCTTCCGGTTCCTCACCGTTTTGGTAATCTTCGTTAATTCCCTCGACGACCGAATCGGTGATGTCCAGGGTTTTATTGGCATACCATACGCCTCCACCACGGGTGTAGGAAAGGATCATTTCCAGATCGTTTTCTGCTGCATAAGTATCCAGGTATTCCTGAATCATGTCGTACACGTCATTGTACAGTTTGGTCTCATCGGCAGACAACTCTTGCATGATATTTTCACGGAAGGCCACCAAATTCCGCTCCTTAGTAACCAACTCTTCTTCTTTTGCCCTGGCCTGATTAATGGTCATCGAAGAGGCTGAGCTCTGAAAGTTCTGTACTTCCTGCTCAAATCCCCTGGCACGGTTGGTCAATTCACCTTCGTATTTTTTGCCTTTTTCAGCGATTTCAGCGGATTTTTCTTTAAAATAGGTAAAATTGTTGATAACGCTGTCCGTGACGATATAAGCCACTTTCAAATCAGCAATGTTTACTTCGTCTGCAATATTACTTATTTCTTCCCCTGGGGTAGTGGAATTACAGGATACTGCAAGCATGCCCGCCATTACTATTGCACTAATAATCGTTGTTATTTTTCTCACTTCTTACGGATTTTTATAGTATTCGGGGCAAATATAAGGATTCTAAACCTTTTACAAATTCTGCCCGCTTAATTAATGTTAAATATCCGCGATTGATAATTAGTCGCGATCCGAAAGGCTATCCATTTTCACCCGGTATATCACTGCCTGACCCACCAACGAGATGCCCGCATTGAACACCAGCAGGGCCAGGGTTCCCCATACTACCCAGTCCCAAAAGGCTGCGTTATCCCATTTCCTGATCAGTGCTTCTCCAAATAAGCTAAGTCCAAACCCGGTCAACAACAAGCCTCCCACGGCATGCATCATCCAGTATTTTCTCCATTTTTCTCTACGCATCACCTTTATTTTATGATTAAAAAAACAGTTCCTGTGCCAATCGATAGGTATTGGCATGAGCCTCTATGATGTCATTGATTTTTTGGGAATAGCCCCCTCCCATGCAACACATGACGGGAACGCGGCTTTTTTTGGCCGTTTCCAGTACCATTCTGTCCCGCTCCTTGCATCCGCTGAGAGACAAGCCCAATCTGCCCAGCTTATCCGAGGCCAGGACATCTACCCCGGACTGGTAAATCAGAAATTCGGGAGCAACCCGATCCATTAACGCTGGCAAATTCTCCCCCAATATTTCCAGGTAGGTCTTGTCATCCGTATAGTCTTTTAGGGGAATGTCCAGATCTGATTTTTCCTTGTGCATCGGGTAATTATGCTCCCCATGCATACTGAACGTAAATACCTTGGAGTTATTGGCAAACAAAGCAGCGGTACCGTTTCCCTGGTGTACGTCTAAATCGACCACGAGCACGCTTTTTAGCCCCCGGCCCTCCACCAGGTATTGGGCGGTAATAGCGATATCGTTTAGCAAACAGAACCCTTCCCCTCTATCTGCAAAGGCATGATGGGTACCTCCAGCGGTGTTCATAGCAATTCCATATTCAAGCGCAAAATCAGCTGCCATTACCGATCCCTGCATGATATGCAGTTCGCGTTCGACCAAGGCCTCGCTAAGTGGAAATCCAGTGCGCCGGATCTCTGAAGGACTTAATTGCTGCCTTTTTAATTTTTCCAGGTACTGGCCGTCATGAACTGCCCGCACCCAGTGCTCATCCCCCTTTTCAGGTTTGAAGAAATTAGCTTCCGAAAGGGTGCCCTCGTAAAGCAACTGCTCGGGAAGTAACTCGTATTTTTCCATGGGAAATCGGTGCCCTTCGGGTAACGGATGGGCATAAAGTGAGGACCAGGCTACTTTTAACATACCTCCAAAACTTATTGCAACTAAAATTGTTGTCAATTATCAGGAAAAAAGGCTGAACTTAGCCATCCTCCTCTTCGGACTCAAATGCGTAAAAGGTCTCGTCCAAAATCAGGGAATCATTATTAAAGTCAGAAACAAACTTCTGAAGGACCTGTTCGTCAATGGCTTCAATGTTTAAAGCAGCATCCAGGCCAATTCCATAGTCGTGATGCGTATCCATATCAACAAACTCCTGCACTTTCACCCTTCCTTCCTCTTCCATGTCCATGATAAGTTCCGTGATAAACCAACCCACCTCTTCCTCTTCTGCCTTCAGTGGTTTGAGGTTTCCGTTTTCGTCTTCTTCGTAACTGATGCCGTGGTAGTCAGGGAATTTCTTAGCTGCCTCGTGCTCTGCCAATTCGAAGATCTCACTCTGGTAATGCAGCCGAAGCGTATACAAGACGGCATCATAGATGACATCTTTACCTTCGAATTTTCCGACAAAATAAAAATTCACATATTCATCGGAATTATCCTCCCCTGCCACGATTTTAAAATTCTTCCCGGCAGCTTCAAGTTCTTTTCGTAGTTTTGCAATGGTTTCAGGCAAAAAGCCTTCGTTTGGATAGTTCATTGGATTATAAGCTGGATTTGTGAAATGATTATTGCTGGTTTTGGTTACAATTAAATAAAAAATTAATATTGCTCATATTAACTCTCCAATAATTTACCATCTTTTACCTTTTAAAAAAATGTTTTCTCCTAAAAAGAATAGTGAATGGATCAAAAACTTACTCACTACACCGGAGGGTTTGCACCTGGATTATAAGCAGAGTCTGAGCAGCCAGCGAAAAATTGCTAAAACACTTTTGTCTTTTGCCAACACGGAAGGGGGAACGGTAGTGGTCGGCGTTTCTGACCGAAAACAGGTATTGGGCATAGACCCGGAAGAGGAAATGTTTATGGCCACTGAGGCCGTGGAAAAATATTGTCAGCCCTCCTTTCCGATCACATTTGAGGTATACGAAGTGCCGCTGTTTACTGATTCTGAACCTACGGAGGAGAAATACCTGCTTCTTATCCACGTCCCAAAAAGCGACCGTGCTCCCCATGCCCTTACCGAAGAAAACCAGAAGCCGGTTTATTACCGCCGAAAACACGACCGATCCGTACCCTTCCAGCTACCGGAGCATCCTTAATCCAATCGATTTTTTAAACTGATAAGCAACTACTTTCTGAGTCCATTTCCGAGAGAAATACCCAAAATGGAATTAACCAGCGATAATACCAGACTAAAAAGAAGGGCCCACCAAAAATTATCCACCGTAAATCCCTGAATCAACGCAGCAGCCAGCATTACCAACAGCGCATTGATCACCAACAAAAACAAGCCTAATGTCAGGATGGTAATGGGAATGGTCAGAAAGATCAAAATAGGTTTAATGGTAATGTTTAACAATGCCAGCAATGCGGCAATAATGACCCCAGTGATCCAATCAGTGACCACTATTCCCGGTAACAGGTACCCAGTAAAAATAATGACCAATCCCGCAACTGCCAGCTGAAGGAGGATGGAAAAGATGTCTTTTGATTTGCTCATGATATTTTTAGAGGGTTGAACTAAGATATAATTTTCTGGTAGTAAGTAAAAGAAACCCCCGAATAAATATCCAGGGGTTTCTTGAGAACTCAACTCCAGGTTCGGTCCCAGGATCGAATTTCGTTCCAGTCATCGGTAGGGGCAAAAAACTGCTCCCCTTCCCGAAGTCGTTTCTTCACCTCGTCTTCATTCAGTTCCAGCCCTATTCCAGGCGATTCCGGAACTTCCACATACCCATCTTTCACAAAGGGTTTATCCATTCCGGTTACCAGATCTTCCCACCAGGGATTATCCACCGAATGGTGCTCCAGACCTATGAAATTATAGGTAGCCGCAGCCGCATGGATGGTACCCATAAAGGTAATGGGAGAGGCAGCATGATGCAGGGCCATGCCAATTCCATACTCCTCCGCATAATCTCCAATTTTTTTGGTTTGCAGGTAGCCTCCTGCGCTGCCAGGATCGGGGTGAACCAGGTCCACGGCCCGGTTTTCAATCAGGTCCTTGAAATTTTTCTTGTGGTAGGTATCTTCTCCCGTCAGGGTAGGCGTCGTAATCGCTTCGGTGATCCTTTTCCATTGTTCGGTATTTTGCCAGGGAATAAGGTCTTCCAGCCAGGCGATGTTATAGGGCTCAAAAGCCTCTGCCAGTTTGATCATTTCATTGTACCCCATATGCCCAAAATGGTCAATGGCCAGCGGGATTTCATAGCCTACCTTTTCCCTTGCCTTGGCGGCATATTCTACCATCCTTTCCAGTCCTTTCTGGGTAATCTGCACATGGGTAAACTGATGGGGGGTTTGGGTATAACTCATCACATCCTGATCCGACCAGCCCCGCAACTGTCCCCAGGGGGATTTATTGGTCAGGGTATCCTTTTCATCCTTGATCAATCCAATACCTATATCCATTTTCAACATGGTGAATCCCATGTCCACCCGTTCCTTCATTTTATTGGCAAATTCATCCGGATCGCTTACGGTGGGCGTATCTACATAAATCCGGACTTTATCCCGGAACTTTCCTCCCATCAACTGATACAGCGGTACGCCATAGGCCTTTCCTGCCAGGTCCCAAAGGGCCATTTCCACACCTGATACACCGCCGCCCTGCCGGCCATGCCATCCAAATTGTTCGATCCGCTTAAAAATCCGTTCCACATTACAGGGATTCTCACCCAGAATTCTGCTTTTCAGCATCAGGGCATAGCGCTTGTCTGCCCCATCCCGGACATCCCCCAGCCCATGAATGCCCTGATTGGTGTAAATCTTCAATATCGGAACATTACCATATTGGGCAATGCGCATATCGGTAATTTTCAAATCGGAGGGATTGGAAAGGCGATTGACCTTAGAAGTGGTATGGGCTATGGTGTCTTCCGTAGGAAGCATCATCATGCCCCCCAGGCTCAATCCTCCCAATGCAGCCTTTTTAAAAAAGGACCTTCGCCCGTTTTCGGAATCCTGCGCCAAAGAGGCCGGAGATTTGCCTTCGGTGACCTTTTCCCGCGCTTGGTCCAGGTAGTTTTGTTGCAGGCGTTCAATGTTTTTCTTCATGTTATTAAATAGGTTTATTTTAGGTATTGGAAAAAAGATAATTGACAATCAAACTACAATATGTCCAAAAATAGTAGTAAATGGAAATTTTTTGTAGCCAAAAGACAATGAAAATACCCCCTATTTGAATATATGCAAAATATTAATGAGAAATTAACGAGAATCCCCCCTAAAAAAATCCAAATCCAATTTGAGCGGGAAGGAAGATATCCGACCCGAGGTTTTGGGGCTTGCTAACTTATCAAAATGGCAATTACTATCCGATCAAGTAGATAGGATTCCGGCAATCCGCAAATCCTCCTCGTCTACTTTTTTATCATCGACAATGGCCCGTTTGATGGGCGTAAACACGATTTTGTTATTGATGATCCCTACCATCACATCGTATTTACCATGGAGCAAGCCTTCCACTGCCGATACTCCCAATTTACTGGCCAGGATACGGTCAAAGGAAGAGGGGGCCCCTCCCCGCTGCAAATGGCCCAATATAGTCACCTTGATATCGTAACTGGGAAAGATTTTTTTTACTTTCAGCGATATTTCCTGGGCTCCGCCACTTTTACCGCCTTCGGCAACGATCACCACATTACTTTCCTTTTTAGCTTTTTCCCTGAATTTGAGACGGTCGATCAATTTTTCAACCGGAAATTTTTTCTCCGGGATCAGAATGGCAGCGGCAGCACTTCCTATACCCGCATTAATCGCAATAAACCCTGCATCCCGACCCATTACTTCCACAAAAAACAGTCGATCATGGGAAGTAGCCGTAGCACGGATCTTGTCGATGGCTTCAATCGCCGTGTTGCAGGCCGTGTCGAACCCAATGGTAAGGTCCGTACCAAAGAGGTCGTTGTCAATGGTTCCCGGCAATCCTACCGCCGGTATGCCAAATTCTTTGTAAAACAGGTGTGCACCGGTCAACGAACCGTCCCCTCCAATCACCACCAAGGCATCGATTCCATGACTTTTTAGATTTTCATATGCTTTTTTCCTACCTCCCGGGGTCTTAAACTCCTCACTTCTGGCAGATTTCAGGAACGTTCCGCCCCTTTCCAGTACATGGGCGATCGAATGGCTGTCGAGCTTTCGGATATCGTTATGGATCATTCCTTCGTATCCCCGGTATATTCCGAAAACCTCCAGCTTATAATAGAAACCGGCACGGACCACGGCGCGAATGGCCGCATTCATTCCCGGCGCATCACCGCCAGATGTAAGTACGCCAATTTTCTTAATGGATATAGGTTGGTCTAGCATGTAGTTGTTTGAGTCGTTTTTCTTATTTCAAATGTTGGAACATCAATTCGGCTGCTGCCAAATTGGTGGCAAGAGGCACATTATGCACATCACAGATCCGCATCAGCATTTGCACATCCGGTTCATGGGGATGTTTGCCCAGCGGGTCTCGGAAAAAGATCACCATGTCCAGTTCCTTCTGCGCCACCATGGCCCCAATTTGAGCATCCCCGCCCAATGGTCCGGATAACAATTTCTCCACCTCAAACCCCGCTTTTTCGATATGAGTTCCGGTAGTACCCGTAGCCACCAGGATTACACCTTCTAGTTCTTTTCTCGACCCGCTAAGGAAGTGAACCATGTCTGCTTTTTTCCCATCGTGGGCTATCAATGCTACCTTCATGTCTCTTTTACGTTGAAACGAATAATGTATCTAGTTAATCAAAAACGCCCGGGAATTGGACCCCTTGCGGGAACCAAAAATATCAGTTCGAAAGGTAAAATTGATTACCTTTATTGTTTCGTTAAAAAATAACGGGCCAATTGCTCCCATTCTTCCTCCAGGCTGTTGGAAGCAGGATTTTTCCCCGCCCGACGGTACCAATAACCAGCATTGGAAAGGTCTCCTTCCTTGCGATGCAAATAGGCATGAAGTGAGGCGGCATCTTCACCCCCCAGGGAATCAATCAATCCGTGGGCACGGTCCCAATCTCCTTTCTTATCCAACCACAGCGATTGCAAATATACAGATAAACCCGATGGAGGGGTATCCATTTGGATGCTATTTTTAAAATCTGACAGGTTCATTGGTGAAGTTAATTTAAGCAAAGGCAAAATAAACACATAAACACCAAGCCGACAACTATTCAGGTTTTTTTATGCAGCTAAAGTTAGGTAGCCTGCGGTAGATTGGCCGCTGCCTGGTAAAGGAGTGCCTTTCAACCCCATGCCTGCATGCGTAAACGGGACTGGTAAATAGCGTTTCGCCCGCTATTGAAAATTACGGTACGTTTTTGGGAAAGGTTTTTCCCCGGGAGGATTCGGGAAGAGGTAGGAATGAGCGTGCCAGAAGGAATGGGCCGGGATCAATCCCGTCCCGGAGGAAGCTGATCTTCGGCAAAACGGCTAATGGAATAGCTCTGCATGCCATACAACTCCCGGCATCTTAAAAAATGATCCAGGATGATTTTTACTTCCTGAAGGCTTTGCTCGGGATAGTGGCCGTGGTTGTGTGGGTGCCACCAAAGATGGTACACTTCTCCCTTTTGGGCGGCCGTTTCCATTTCAACTTTTACCCGGTTGATTTTCATGCGGTTTAGCCAGGGAAGCCGCTGCTGATAGGGCCTGAAAAAGCGAGATGCGGGAACCAAACTGGGAAATCCGGGACTCGGATTAGCTGGCTGAAAAGAGGTCCGACTGCCAAGAGGCCAAAGGGAATCTGCCGCCCGGATTCCATTTTTAAACCAGCCTTCCTTTTCCGGATCTTGCCAAAACCAATCGCCGGGATTGGTTCGTACCGAAGAAAAGTCAAGTGCTCCGGCAATCTGCAAGGCCTCCGTATGGTACTGGTTGCGAGGAAAGACCAGGGAACGAAGATCAGTCCCGAATTTTTCTTTTGCAATGTGCCGGGCGGCAAGCAAATCGGCCCGAAACTCCCCGGCCAGTTGACCGGGTACCCGGGTATAGTAATGGGCAAAGGTATGACTCCCCAGCTCCTGACCGGGTGTCCGGATAATTTCCCGGACCAAATCCGGAGCAAACAGACAGTGATGGTCTGCCCGGGTATTCTTAAGCCAGTCATAGGCCGAATACTGCGGGCTGCTAAAGCCTGGCTTGAGCGCCGGACTAAACCATTCCCATTCCTCCAAATTCTCGGCCATCAACATGCCCACCGTCGCCCAGGTAACTTCCAGCTTGTAGTCCGCAAACAGCGAAAGCAATTTTGGAACAACCTCCCTCGTCTTGTGGTAATAAGCCTCATTACCCTTCAAAGGCGTTTTATCAAACCGGCCCCAATGGAGCTCGAAATCCAGGGAGATGATTAAGCTTCCTTTATTCATCGGAGCCCGGATTTACCATGAACAATGCACTCGTAAAAAAAACAACTCATAAAGACCGTGTAGATACTTTTCATTCGCATGATTAACCCCAGGTTATTAAGGGCCAGGGCAAATAATATTGATAGTAAAATACCATAGACAAAGACTATGCGGTAGAAAAACGGAATGCTGCGATTCATCCCTCGTTGAAGGAGTGCCAGGCTTCCGGCTACTAGCAGGAGGAAAAAAAGGCTGTTTTCCAGGGAAGCTGCCAAGGGCCAAAAACCCTCCGCTTCCCAGGGATAGGGTCTGAAAAAAACGGCAGCTAATTTTTCGGGAAACGAATAGTCATCCATGGGCAGACGGCTGTTCCCTCCAAAAGAATCGAGGTAGCGGTGTTGCCAATCCAGCAGCTCCCCTATCCATCTGAAGTGAAAGCCGTATTCCAGCGAACCCAATAGCCAGCGGTAGCCCAGTATCCCAACTATTAATACTGCCCCCAAGGGAATGACCCACTTTCGGTAATTTCGAAGGCCCGGATGAAAGGGAAGTATTCCTGCGACCGATATAACTAATATAAGCCCTTGAATCGGTCGGACCATTAATGAAAGCACCAAGCCTAAAAGCAAATAGCCCCATCCTGCGGGGAAGTTTTGCGTGCCCACCATGACTAGTACCAGGCCCAGCCATAGAAAAGCCTCCTTGCCCACACCGGCCGTCCAGAAATGAACATTGGGCAAAAATACCAACAGGAAGCCTCCGATGATAACCGGGGAAGCATCCAAAGGCTGCAGGCGCCTTCCCATCCACTCCAACAGGGGTACAAATCCGAAAAAAGAGAGCGTCGCATAGCCCACCGTTCCCGTCATAAAATGAAGCCCCAGCCAATGGGAAAAGGGGAAATTAACCCATTGAATAAATGCCGTGCCGACCCCCCAGTGGGCCATCCAGCTTTCCGCCTCGCTGACTGGGAGGCTTTGCAGGTTCCAGTACCGCAGGCTGTCCCCTCCATGGTGGAGCAGGTAGCGGTAAAACAGGTAGCCCATTCCCAGGTGATACACCCACATGGCATAGAGAAAAGCCCTTTGCCGCCGTGTATAATGCTTGTTCTTTGATCGAATGCCAATCCAACGGAAAACCAGGCTTAGGAGAAGAAATATAAAGAAAAAATCCTTTGGGCTCATTAAATCGACCCCTTTTCCAATGCCCGGATATAGCTCGATACGCTTTGCTCCAGACCAAAATACCGTTCTCCCAACTTTCGAATATCCGCTTTTGCCAATTTTTTAGTGTTTTCCAACCAATCTATAAACTCCCCGGGATTTGCCCGGTAAACAAAACAGGCCGGCTCTGCTGCCAACTGATCGGAAAGATCGCCTATCCCGGGCGAAAGCAATACCGGCAAACCAGCGAGCAGGTACTCGCCGATTTTGATAGGTGCCAGTCCTGACAGGCTGGGAGCCGCTTTACGCAGACTGATGCCCAAATCTGCTGCCGCATTATAGTCCGGAATACATTCGAAGGGAACCGTTTTTACCATAACCCGTTTCTTAAGCCGTTCCGGAATCTTGTCCTTCAGGAAATCCGTATTGCGAACCAGAAACAAAAACCGGCTATCGGGATTTTTTTGGCAGCCAAGCCAAAAGAGCTGAAGCATTTCGGGGACCAGGTATTGCGGCCCCAAACTGCCCGAGTACAACCAAAGGCAGGTACTTTCCGGAATTCCCAATTCTTTTCGAATGGCGGTTCTCCCAGCAGCATTCGGCTTAAAGATTTCAGGATCCCGACCGTTGATCACCGGATAAAATTTTTCCCGCTGTTGAATACCCGTATGCTCCTGGTGGAAGACGATTGCTTTTTCAGAGCGGGTCAGGACACGCTGGGCGTTCTGGACCATGCGCCGCTCCACCTGCCGGAGCCAACGATGGTAAAAACCTTTGGGACTTAGTCCCGCAAAATCTACCCGCTCCTGAATCGGAAAGCCATCCGCGTCAAATACGACGGAAATGGAACGCTTTTTTAGCCAGTCTCCCAGTCTCAACACCATCCAGGCAGGCAACGTGGATCGGGGCATCAGGCAGGCAATTTCGTTTTTTTTAAGGTGTTTTTTGATTTCTCTACTGCCACGCATCAGCGTCCAAAGGGAGCCCAGGGCGGCATTGGGCTGGTGTGAAACAACACGATGAAAATAGCCTATTCCAGCATTTTCCACCAGCAGGCGGAGGCGTTCCACTTCTTGCGGTGCCGCCCAGGAAAACTGCATGATTTGAAACCGGTAGCTTGTTTTTTTCTGTATTCCTTCGAAAATGGGGATAAACAGGTTTTCCAGGTAGTTGGTCTGATCGGAATCCCAGGTGATAAAAAGGATATTCATAGAAAAGAGCGGCCTGATTCCGACTGGTATTCTAACCTAAAGGCAGGTACTATTTCAAGCATTTTTGGACCTTTCACTTTCAAGGGTTTTCAGCAGTTGCTGCATTTTTTTAAAATTCTGTTGCAGGGTATAATTTTCCATGACCAGTTGGTGCCCCTTTTCCCCAAAGTCCCTTCTAAGCCTCCAGTCCTCGATAAGTCGGCTAAGCCCCGCAATCCATTCGGCATCGGTTTGGGCCAGAAACCCATTCACGCCATGCCTTACCACCTCTTTATTCATTCCCACCGGGGAGGCCACCACGGGCAGTCCGCAGGCCATGTATTGGATAAGCTTGTAGGCACATTTGCCCCTTTCCCAGGGATTGTCCGGCAAGGGCATGATGCCGATATCCATTTGTAGCAAGGCCTGGGCTTCTCCTTCCTCGGTCCAGGGGATGGTTTGTAGTTTTCCGGTATAGGCAGGTCGTTTTCTCCCATTAATAAGGAGCAAGGTAATATCCAATTCCTTGCTCAGACTTTCCAATACCGGGAGCAGGGCATCCAGGTATTTAAGCGTGCTGGGAGAACCAATCCAGCCGATGGTGACGGCAGCGGTTTCCCGATGTACTTTCGTTTGATACCGCGCCGGATCAATCACGGTAGGGAGCCGGATTACCATTTTCGCACCAGCCAACCGGGCCCGCTGCATCAGGTAATCATTGCCTGCGGTAACCGCGGTAGCCCATTTCATCACCCGGTCAATTTTTTGTGGTATCAGGCGAGAGGCCAGCCCGTATTTCCCCCGATCGTAATTGTGAAATACCGCATCATCATAATCCACCCAATAGCCTTTGAAACGGGAAAGCAGCCATTCGGGAAAAGCCGGAAGGTAGGGAAACAATTCCTTTTCGATACAAACCAGGTCGTAGCTTCCGGCTGTCATCAAGACCCTAAACCTGCGCCAGTAGCAAGCCAGCACATGAAGATATGGCGGTCTTTTATTGGCATAGATAGCATCGAGATAAGCGGAAGTAAAAAAAGGAGAGACCGTAACCTTTACTCCGGCAGCCTCCCATAAGGGCAAAAATTGATAGGTTCTTAAGCGACTGCTGGCCCCTTTTCTGGGATATTTGGGAAGGAAAAGGATTTTTTTCATTTGGATGCCTCAGTCATTCGGCGTCAATGCCTTTTTTTGCTCAATAATGGCCTGCCTTCGCTCGAAAAACCGCTTTCTGTCCATGGCCCGCAGGTAGCGTTGCTTTTTGTTATGTACGATCAGGTAAAAGCAAAATAACATAAAGTAGATCATGGTCATGTTTTTCATGCGCATCACGACCCCCAGGTTACTTAAGGCATTCATAAAGGCAAAGGTTACCGGAATAAACGTAATAATTCCCGCCTTCAAAAACAGCGGCATATCCCTTATTGCTTCGGGTTTCCAATTTTGGTATATAAACAAACTCAACCAAAGGTAAAGAGCATTTTCAACAGAACTGAATAGCGCCACAATATTGTGTGCATCCAGAAATAGGGGCCTAAACAAATAGGTAAACGCCTTCATCGGCAAGGAGTAGGAAGAAATATCTACTGCTGAACCCACACTGCCCCTGCTCAAATTCCGAGCTGTGGTCGCACTTTTTTCATTCAGGCTTTCCAGAGTTAATTCTTCTAAATCCAAGAATTCAGCCGTACTTCCTAATAGATAAAATGTCCCTGCTGCAGCAATCAGCCCTAACACCACTTTATATTGAATTCTCATGTGACTACCAAGCAAAATGGCTATTGCTGCTCCGCCAATCAAGGCTTGCCCCATATGAGGTCTTGCCATATACACAAAAAACAAGGCGATTAACGCTTCCCACCAACGGGACTGGTATTTTTGCAAGGCAAAGAGAAACCAGGCGATGCCCCAAAAACAGATGGCATCCTTTCCCACCCCAGCTGTCCAGAAATGGAGGTTCAAAAAATAAAACACATACGGAAACATCGGGATATTGAGTACTTTGTGGTTGGTAGGAAAGTATTCCGCTACCATCACAAAAATATACCGGATACCTATAAAGCCTAAAAACCCGAATAATATATTTCCAGTAATGTAACTAAGACCAAGTACTTTGGCTGGGACATAACATAACCACAAAATAAAAGTAGTACTTGTACCAAAATATTTTATCCAAGTGGGGTCTCTGACCAAGACCTGCTGCATTCCCAATCGCCAATATCCTTGGGAATCTCCCCCGAAATTCAATATATACCAAGTGAAAAAAACACTGAAAAACAGGTGGTAAAACAAAAGGTAATGGAGGTGGACCTCATGTTTATAAGGCAACCCAAAACTTTTTGCCATCGTGGTATTTGAATTCACCAAGGCGATTAATCCAGCTACAATGAATATGATGTCTAACAAAATACCTTAAAATAAATCAAATTTCCGGAAGGGATTTTCAATAATATGAGCCTAATGCAGAAAGCCTTTCTTTTTTAAAAGGGTGGTATACAGATTTTCAACTTCCAGGCAATAGCGGTCTGCTGTAAATTTTTCTTTTGCCCTGACATAACCTGCTTCTCCAAAGGTTACCCTGAGTTGTGCATCTTTAACTAACTCTTTAATTCTATCTGCGAGATCCTTATGTGATTTGGGTTTCACCAGATAACCGGTTTTACCATCAATCACAATATCTTTTAACCCACCTACTGCCGTGGCAATTACGGGTAATTTATGTAACATCGCCTCTACTGCTACCAATCCAAAACCCTCTCTCGCTGAAGGTACACAAAGAATATCCATAACAGAATAAAACAATCCTGTATTTTCTTGAAAACCAACTAATATCACTTGTTTATTTAATTCTAACTTTCTGATTAGATCTACGATTATGCTTTTATCTCTCCCATCTCCAACAACCAATAATTTGACTATGGGATCATTGATGATGGATATGGCATCAATTAAATCTGTTAATTTTTTGTGATCATCAAATAACCTTCCTACGAAACCTATTACAATTTCATCTTCACTTATTTTTAGTTCTTCCTTTTTTAGCTGAACTAAATTGTGGTTGATCTGTTCTGGAATAGGTACTCCATTAAATATCATTTTTATTTTTGAAGGAGTGATTTTGGCTTTCATTTTAAGATAATTTTTAACATCAGGTGAAATCGCAATAATAACATCCGACACCTTCATTAATTGTCTTAATAGCCAGTCCGCCTTTGATGATCGGTTTTGTGGATCTGAGGTCTCTTCCAAAATTATTACGGGAACCCTTTTCAAAAAACCAGAAATAGCTGCCATGCTATTGCCCTCAAAAACTGCTCCATGTATGATATGAGGCCTGTAGGAGGAGATAACTCCCTGAACTTGTTTATGAATAGTCCAATCCAAAGGATGCTTCATCGAACTGACAACAATCAACTCCACCCCTTCATTTCTAAGGTTGTCAGCAATCGGCCCTCCTGCATAGGTACAAATTATTTTGATTTCAAAGCGGTTCGTGGGAAGGTATTTGGCCAAAGTCAAACGGGTCTGTTCAACTCCTCCGGAGGATATCGTTTCGATACATTGAAGGACCCTGATTTTTTCCATTTTATTTTTGGTAAGCCTCCATTAACTGAGATATATGCCGATTTAAATGATACTTGCCAATGACAGCGTTTCGCCCATTATTCCCTACTTCAGCCAATCTTTCCTTTTCCAACGAAAGAATAAATTTCATCTTTATATAAAGATCTTGTTCATCTCCCGGTTTTACCAACCAACCTGTTTCATTCTCCTCAATTAGATCGCCGGCAGCACCGACATCTGTTGCCAAGCAAGGTATTCCCGCGGACATGGCCTCCACCAACGCATTTGAAAACCCTTCAGTGAATGAATTGAGAATAAACAGATTAGTTTCTTTGATGCCTGACAAAGGACTTGGAATAAAACCCTTAAACTCTACATTTTCTGCTATTCCCAAATCAGATGCCCTTTCTTTTAATGCCAGAAAATTATCCCCATCACCGATTACTGTAAACTTCAATGGATGATTTTCTTGTACCAATAAAGCAATAACTTTTAATATCCCCTCAATATTTTTAACAACCTTGAGCCTTGAAATAGTAAGAATTTGAAAATCCTTGGAATAAGATTGTTGAATGGCTCTTTTAGCTATAGCATTCAGGGGATTGGGAATTATTTTCAAAATTTTTGGATTGACGCCATTTTCCTTTTCAAGGTAATTTGTCACCGGTTTGGAATTGGCCAAAACGTAGTCAGGAAATTTATATATTATTTTGACCATTATTTTATGGTGGATCTTTTGGTTGGGAATTCCGATTTCCTCTGCTATCAATCTTTTCACGCCCGTCATCTTCGCTGCAATAATCCCATGAAAATTGGCTTCTGCTCCTGAGGTATGTACCACATCGGGTTTTTCCTGCAGAAAGAAACTCACCAATTTTTGAATTGCTTTTACACTTGGAATAGTGTATGCAACATCCAATAGCACTACTCTTTTACCGTTTTTTGTGATTTCCTCAGCAGCTTCACCGCCTGTACCCAAAGCACAAAAAATCCACTCATGTCCGTCATTGATATGGGATATATTTACTAACCTTTGTTCCAACCCACCAAAGTTGAGCAGGGTACACAACCTTATGATTTTCATCGGCTGTAAATATACCGTAAACAGAATTTCAGATAATTTCGGATCAGATTTTTTCCAAATGCAGACTTCATCAAAAATCGGTGAAATCCAAAATATGGAAAATACACCAACCTCAAAAAGAAATAGCTCGAACCTGTGTTTTTTAAAAGGGATTTAATTTTGATATCATTTTGAGTATCCCTTATATAAGGTAATAGATTAAAATAAACGTATTGATGTCTGAATGCCTCAAAATCATTATTCATTTGGCTTGATTGGCTTGTGGCATAATCATCTCCCAAAATTTTGGACACCAATGCTCTTTCCACAGGAAATTGTCTATTGGTGGCTTGGGTTTCATCTTCGCTGCTGTAATAAACCAATTTGGAAAAGGTATAAGCCGGATTTCCAAAAAACAAAACAGCTCGGAACCAAACATCCAAATCTTCCCCTCTTGCCAAATTTTTGTCAAATCCTGAATTGTGAAGGAAAAACGACTTTTTGACAACGGTAGCAGATGTAAAAAAAAGGGTATTGACGATTGCTCTTTTAAAATAATCATTTATCTCAAACCAACCCTTGGAATCTTCAAGCCCTAATTCTTCGTGAGTTATTGCATAACTGCTGCCTATTATTCCTGTTCCGGGGAATTTTTCAAGTCCAATGCGAATATGGTCTAGGTAATTGGGGTGCCAATAATCGTCAGCATCCAAGAAGGCTAAATATTCATAATTCGCTTCAGCAATTCCGGAATTCCTGGCCTGGGATACCCCTTGGTTTGCCTGATTGATCAATCTAATTCTGTCACCATATTCGCTGGCTACTTTTTGCTCCCCCCCATCCGTAGAACCATCATTTACCACTATCACTTCATATTCCTGGAAGTTTTGATATAAAACAGAATCAATCGCTCTTTGTATGTATTGGGCTTTGTTGTATAGGGGGATGATGATGGAGAACAACTGATTGTTAATGGTTAATAGTTAGAAAAACCTTTTTAAACGGATGGAATTTTTGAATCCCAACAACTTAGCCATCATTTGAAACTTGGGCCCTCCTATTCTGACTGGATGCGTAAATTTGAATTTATCAAACTCTTTCTCAGCCTCCTTGATCAGATCGGGATACTTGGGATGGGTGACGTATATAAAACGTAGGTAGTTTTTGGCCAGGGCTTCACGGACCCTATGGGAATCTTCTTTTTTTAAGACCTCCCTTTCATAGCAGCGGTAACTTTCCAATAATGATTTAGAAGCATTGTATGATTTCTGCTGGGAGACATTGGTGGCCCCGGGCTTTCGGTAATATACTTTCCCCTCAGGTTCAAAAAGTACCTGTTCCGCTTGAAGTAAAACCCGCATAAAAAACTCTCCATCCTGATTGATGGTCAGTGCTTCATTCCAAGGACCTGCTTTTGCTATTAGCTCCTTGGGAGTAAGGTAAGATGAAATAGCCATCATTTCAGAGTGATTAAAAAAATCCAATACCATATCCAATGGGTTGGGATAGTCTATATAAGTATTTAGTTTCCACTTTTGATAGTTTTCGGGATTATCCAAAAATGTCACCCATTCACAGGAAGCCATGGCAAGATTTCCTTTGGCTCTCAAGAGATTTGCCTGCTTTTCAATTTTATCAGAGGACATCAAATCATCCGCATCCAAAAACTGAATGTATTCTCCCCTTGACTTTTCTATGCCTTTATTGGTGGCAGGAGATACCCCTTGATTATCCTGATCGATCAGGACAATTTTATTCGGGTTTCTTTCATGGTACTCCTTAAGGATTTCGAGAGAACCATCCGAAGAACCATCATCCACCAGGACAATTTCAATTGCTTGATAGGTTTGTGCCAAGGCAGCATCCAAGGTTTCCCTGATAAAAGCGGCTTTGTTATAAACCGGAATCACTATGGAAACTAGAGGCTTTTTCATTAAAACCTAAAACTAAACTGGAATGGATTTATATAGGGTCAGTAATTCCTTGCAGTAATTCTCTTTGGAAAATTTTGCAGCCTGTGATTTTGCACGTTTTCCCATTTTCAGCCTTTCTGCTGAATCCATTTTTAAAAAACCCAACATGGTGTCTTTTATTTCTTGAAGGGAGTACGGGTCGATCAATGTTCCGGAAGCAGAATCGCCAAGAATTTCCGATGCCCCTCCTATTTTGGTGACAACAGATGGCAATTCCATATGCATGGCTTCGGCCAATGCCAATGAGGAACCTTCCGAATACGAAGGAAGGACAAATACATCTGCTTGAGACAAATAATTAAATACATCGGCCTGATATCCTTCAAAGCTGACATACTCCTCGATTTGATTTTCTCCGACTAAGCTTTTGAGGTTCTCTCTCTCCTCTCCTTCACCCACGATTATCAGCCTGGGCCGAAAATCTGTTCCATGGATAATTTCACCCGAGGCAAGAATTATACTCTTGATATTTTTGATGGTCGTCAAACGGGAAACTGTTATAAAAACCAATTGATTCCCTGATGATTCCTTTTTGGTTTTGACCTCCGGCAATTTAACCGGATTGTACAGGACCTTTCCCTTGGATAAGGGTAACTCTCCTATTTGATTCAGGTGTTCCTTGACCGCTTGGGATACACAAATCACCTGATGCGCAAACTGGTACGTGAACCTGAAAAGTATCCTATAAAAAATATGGTGATTAGGAAGTCCGATTTCCTCTCCAATTCTGATGCTTACTCCTGCCAAAGCCGCTGCCAACAATCCATGGAAATTGGCTTCTGCCCCCACAGTATGGACCACATCGAATTGCTCCTTTCTGAAATACTGATATAATTGATGAATCAAGCCAAAATCAGGGATCCTGCCTTTTTGATTCATTACCCAAACCTGATGTCCTTTGGCGATTAATCCATCTGAAACCTTTCCCCCTTTCCCCAATGAAATAAACTGCATTTGGAT
This sequence comes from Cyclobacterium salsum, assembly GCF_010119245.1. Lineage (GTDB taxonomy): Bacteria > Bacteroidota > Bacteroidia > Cytophagales > Cyclobacteriaceae > Cyclobacterium > Cyclobacterium salsum. Next base: position 242,972 of record NZ_WNKG01000003.1, on the reverse strand, counting down.
ATCAGGGTAAACTTGAAAACCAACAGCAGCAAGTTCTGCTACCTTCTCTACCCCTCCAAAATCCAGTTCAAACACTATCCGGACGATTTTCAATTATTTCTTCTGAATTGCAAAACTAGGAGAAATACTTCTCTCCATAGTTAGGTAAATAATTTCCCAATTATGCTCATTACAAAACTCATAAACTGCTTCTATCACCCCATACTTCCAAGGAACATCGATTTCCCCTACTATGAAATCATGTCCGGCAATGATGCCTCCATCTTTGATTTTTGGTTTGTATTCCTCCAGTTCAAGCTTAGTTATCCTGTAGTCATGAACCGTATCAATATAAATCCAATCAAAATATTGATCTGGAAACTGATCTACTACCTCAGTTGATAAGCCTCTATTAATCACCACTTTTCCTTCTTTAATTTCTGTTTGAAATTTCTGGATTACTTTATGGAATAGGTGCTCGGGATATCGCTCGCTTTTCCAAACATCTATAAGATGTAATTTAGCAGGCTGATTGATATCTAAAATCCTCCTACTGAAATCCCCATGGTCCACGCCCAATTCAGCGACCACACCGTTTTTAGGAAGAAGTGCTAACAATTGTTCCCTTGTGGCCAGTAATTTTCCATTTTTCAAGTGATCGTATCCGATTTCAGGAACAGGCATGACCTCAAATTTGGGCTTGTTGATAAGCCTGTGTTTTCGAATGTAATAGTAGTAGAACTTTCTTTTGAGGTATTGGAGCATTGTTGCTTGTAAATTTTAAAACCCTATTGGGATTTCTCTTATTTGGGTATGTTTATGGGAGATGGAAGTAACCGTATTTTTGGGGGATTTCTTCGGTTTTAGCGCGTCATTGCGGGGAGCATTTCAAAACCTTAATTTCTATAAAATTCTTTCAAGCGAACGAAGCAATCTCCCAAGGTGTAGAGCAAGTCCTCAAAATCAGGCGATTGCTTTGGATTCGGAAGGGCTAGTTTAAACTATTAGGCTTACTCAGCGAATCCTACCGATGACGGCGGAGATGAATCACCTTTTAGTATCCCCTCCTCTAATCAAATTAAAATATTCTTTAACAGCTCCTTTGTTAATAGCATGACAAACCTTAAGAATGACAAAGGATTCTTTTGGTGTAACTGTAAATATTTTTTTCAGGGAAAATCGATATCTTCTGAGAACAAAATCTAGAACAAACTTACGGAAGGCAGCTTTATTTCCCTGAAATCTTCTCGTGTAAGTACCACCCAATAGTCTTTGATATTTATTGACCAAGTCGGAAGTTTGGTGGCGGGCAGGATGTCTGACCAAAATATTTTCTCCGTAAACGATTGAATATTTTTGGCTGATTTTCCCTGACAATTCAGAATCCCCATTTGATTTCAATTTTTCATTGAAACATTTAAATTCAAACAAAACCGATTTATAAGAAAACCAATTGGCTGTGATGGCATGGCCTTCTTTGGCATAGGCTTCTGTGGTAAATCCAGTATATTTTTCGTAAACCTCCGCATCAGTCAAATTCTTTGGGTCTTTAAAAAACAAAGGAACCGGTCCAGTCAATATTCCGATTTCTTTTTTAAAATCTTGGAGAAACAATTCCATGGCATTCTTTAACCAACCTTTGTCAGGCAGGCAGTCAGAATCCGTAAATGCAATAATTTGTCCTTTAGCTTCAACTATACCCTTATTCCTTGCCGTGTAGGAACCCGGTTTTTTCTCTTCCAGTATTTGCAGCGGGTAGGTAGCAGAAAAATCGTTTGGCAATACCAAAGGCAATTCAGGGTCATTGTTGACTACAATTACTTCCCAATTTTCTTTTTCTAAAGATTGACCTTCCAAAGATTTTAGTAAGCCAAGTAACCTTTCTACATCCTTGTAATGTGGAATTACAACCGAAATAATCAATTCACCTGGATTTTTTTTGTAGGACTGTTTTATGAAAATCAATAAAAACTTTTGTCGCTGAAGGATAGGTTAACATACCAAATAAATTTGAAAAGTAATAGTTCATTGATTTTCCCCACTTTTTTTCCTTCATGGCATAATAGAAAAGATGAAAGCGGATTTGAAAAAGCTGCAGCTTGATACTTTTTCTGTTCGGAAAAGCCGAATCCAAAAGTTGATAGGTTCTATAAGATAATTCTGATTTCTTATAACTGCTTTTAGTTGACCAAAGGCCTTGGGAATGAATTCTATAAACCGAGGGGCCAATCAGGGAATCAAAATAAAAATTCCCAAACTGTAAAACATAGGCCCAAAGGAAGGTATCCCCATTGATCACAACTTTTTTAAATTCATTGGGTAAGGAGAAATTTGGAGGTTTCCGAAATACTACTGACGCTGAAGGAATCTCAGGCATAATTGAAACCAATCCATCAAAATCCCAATTCCTTTTTTCTTTTTCCTGAATAGAGTTTGAAAGAATATTGCCTGTTTCATCACATTTGTGCCGGTTATGAAATGAGCCAATATATTCTTTATGCCTTTCCAAAAAATTAATCTGATTTTGAAGTTTCAGGACATCAGTCCAATAATCATCTCCATCACAGAGTGCAATATATTGTCCCTGACAATGTTCCAACACCCACAGATAGTTCAGTGTGGAACCTAAATTTTTTTCCTGTCTCTTGTATTCTATCCAATGACCATTTGCATGTTCCTGAATATACTTTTGAACAACTTCCTCGGTTTTATCTTGGGATTTATCATTAGAAATCACCAACTCAATTTCAAAATCAGCTGTTTGATTCAACACTCCCTCTATCGCCTCACCAATGTATTTTTCAACATTATAGGCAATCATACAAACACTTAATTTTGGTTTTTTCCGCACCTTACCGATTTTCGATTTGGTAAAATTCCAACATTGATATTAAAAAAGCCTTTTTACCACATTGACTGATGGCCAATTCCCTAATCCGATCAGGATGGTAACTGGAATAATTGTTTCTCACATACATAATGGCCGATGCCATTGCCTCAGGTTGTTTGACAGGTACTACCAATCCTGTATCGGAATTAACACTGTCTTCCACCCCTCCATTGGCCGTACTGACTATTGGCAAACCACACATCATTGCTTCCCTTACAGCAATTCCATGAGGTTCTTGAATACTAGGTGAAACAAACAAATGGGCTTGGTTTAAGACATCAGAAATTTGATCTCTCGGTACAACAGGAATAAATTCTCCTTTTTCAAAAATTCCCAATTCTTTACTTTTTCTGACAAACAGATTTTCATGTGGATTGGATGATTTTTCATTAGCACTTTTTCCAATCATGATAAAGCGGATCCCCGGATCGGATTGAAGCACAATTGCCATGGCCTCCATAAAATCTTCTGAACCTTTGATCGGAAGTGAATTAAGAAGTGTAATGACCGTGAATTCCTTGCTTCTTTTAGTTAAATCAATCACATATTGATCTTCATCGACCAAATTCCAGATCACCTCCGGATTGCAATGGGGTTGGTTCATCAAGACTTGCCTTCGTTCATCCCAACTCACCGCGGCAGTTTTTTGGGCCGATTGAAATGCATTCATAATCAAGGTAGAACGCATTTTAGAATTGTAGTGAAATACAAATACCTGATGTTCCATAATCACAAAAGGTACATTGGTTTCCTGACTAATATGGTGGGCATAGATGCCTGCATCCATCCCACTTTGTCCATGAATCAAGTTAGGTACCCAACCTGATAGGACCAAGCTTCGGTAAGCTTTAAGAAAAATACGCTGTTCAAATTGGATTTGAAGCTTATCAGGAATCCTTCTGTTCGCAGGAAAGTCAAATCCATAAGCCTGTGGACCTTGTTTGACTTTTTCTGTAGAAATTGGCCAGATAGGCTTCAACCAAGATTGAATGAATATCCAAATCCAACGAATCAATGGATTTGATTTTTTCTCTCCATAAAGCACTTGAAAATCTATTCCTTCTTTTCCCTGAAGAAATTGTGCCTGTTCCTGAAAAAACGAACCTCTCAAAGGTTGCTTGGGTGTGGGGTACCAAGAAGGAATGATAAGAATCTTCACTTATGCTTTGGTAATGAATTTTGAAATCAAATTGGTTTTTTCCTCATGACAAATTAAATAATTCCGATGAATATCATCGGCATATGTACCCAAGGCAGGTACTTTTCTTAACCCCAATTTTTCATCTATATGAAAAAATTCAAATTGATAATCCTGCACAAGATTTAAAATGTTCTTCCCAATCAAACCATCTTGAATTTCCAGAATGATGATAGGCCTATGGTCAAACAATAATTTCCCATAACCTTTCAGAACTTGGTATTCGAAAGTTTCTACATCTATTTTTATCAGATCAATCTTTTTGGATTTATAACCCCAATATTCATCCAATCGCTTGACCTCAACTTCGATAGCATATTGTTTTTCAGTTCTCCATTCTTTATTGAGACTACCATGGTTGGTGTTTTTGGATATAAAAGTTTCAGAACCAGTATTATAAAAAGGAAATTTTCCTGGTTTATCCGAAAGCGCAATTGGATTACAGGTAATTCCAAATCCATTGATATCGTTATTTTTTTTCAGTACTTCGAATACATTTGGCTGAGGTTCGAAGGCATGGATTTCTGCTTGAGGATTATTTGCCATGGCCATCATCGAAAACCATCCTGTATTGGAACCTATATCTAATATGACTTTTGATTTTTCAGCCAATTCGCACCAAACTTCTCTGGTTTTTCGCTCATAGTCGAAATTTTCAAAACCAGTCCAAAACATCTCAGTTTCCCAAAAAAAAGCATTGTTGTACAACCAAAAGCTTACCCCATCTTTGGTTTTTATTTTAAACTTATCAAAAAAAGTCCTTTTCTTCAGATTGAAAACAGCTTGAAATGGTCTCAATATTTGATAGAGAGGCCTTGCCAAATGGTGGTGAAAGTAGTTTTTGATTTTCTTCATTTATGGATCAAATAAGCTTCTGAGGGATTCTCGTACCAACTAAACATACTGACAAAGGGATAACCTGCAACTATTTTATTATTTTCCACCACGGATTCCTGATGGGTGACAAGGTCATATTTTTCCTTTTTGTATTCGGATTCAAGTTTACGCTGAATCCGATAAGCGTAAAACCAAAAATTCCAGGCCAATCCAAAAGGTATTTTCCCGTCAACCCTATTGGTCTTAGGATAATAATATTCTTTCAGCACATAGTTGAAAACAGGCATATCGTAATTTTTGTCATCTCCTAAGACTTGAAACACTTGGATCATTTTTGTAAACAATTCCGTTACCTTTTCTTTTCTTCCACCTATGGTACCCGGATTAAATACCGGATAATGAAAAAAGCTGATGGGTAGGGACTGATTATATTTATTGCTGAATTGTTTTAAAGAGCTCAGAAGCCAAATGCCGTTTTTCCAGACCCTCCGATTTCCTCTTCCTAAAAACAATTTATCGGGTGATCGCTGTAATAATGACAAAGGATTTTTATTTATAACAACATCATTGATATCGGTAGTGAGCACATACGCGTTTTCAGGTAGATGGGGAATAAATTCCTTGTAGATAAAAAACCGCTCATCATTTAGGGACATCCCACCTAATCGACATTTGATAAATATAATTTTTTCGGTTTGATACCTTTCTATAAAGCCAGCGCTTAACTTATCATAAAATACCACCGCCCAAAGCCCATGTTCCAGGACAGAATGGTACCAGTTTTCGATATATCCAAAGTTATCCGAATCCTGATACCCTCCCCGCACAGGGTCCTGTTTAGAAGAAAAATAAGTGGATAGCACAAAAAGTTTTTCTGATTTAGACAACACGGTTTGTTTAAATACCTCCAGATCTTGATCAATCCTCATTTACATTTTTTTATACCGTCGATAAACAGATTCAAATTTATCCGCCAGAAAGTATTTCGTAAAATCCAACAAAAAAGCATCTTTCCAAATGCTCTGAGGAGAAGTTAGACAGCGTTGAAGATACTGTTTCAGTGCCATGCTGAAGTTTTTATCATGTAGGTAATCCCGTTCCTGTTTCCAACTATGGTTCCAAAGATGGACCGTTATTGTTTCAGGTCGAATATAATCTTCTATCGCTCTTCCTCTTTTAGTATAGGGCAGTGGATAAAAATACTCAGGAGAAAATACCTTGATTCCCTCTTTTTTCAGTCTAGCATTCAGGTAGGTCGGTATATCCATTGGGGCATTATAGTCAAATGTAAGTTGCCTATATCCATCAAGAAGTTCTAGGATAAGGGGATGTTTTGCTTCCGCCCCGATAATAGCTGCATTTAAACTCCGCTGCTTTTGCTCCCCAATAAAAAAATCGTAGGTAAGTAAACTATCCACTTTTTGAACCAATAACATATCGGTATCCAAATATATCCCTCCTTCACTGTAGAGAACCTTTAACCTGCAAACATCCGAGACAAATGCATATTTCTTTAAGCCATAGGCTTCTCTGGTAAATTCAAATAAAGTAACATCAAAATTATCCTCATTCCAGCATTTAAGGGTAAAATCGGGCAGCCATTTTTTCCAGCTCCTAATACAGTCCTTTTCCAGGTCAGTCATCTGATTGGGGCCAAACCAACAATAATGGATAACCTTAGGTATCAAATCAGTTTGACGGATTTAAGAATCCTAATGCCAAAAATTCTCAAAGCTTGATATTTTCCTTTAAAAAGTCTATGTTTTGCTGCAAAAAAAAATATATCCCAATATATAGATGAACAAAAAGGTAAATTCAACAACATGTCATTAAAGACATTTTGAAAAAATAATTCAGCTTTCTTGTCAATTATATTTTTATCTTGAATACTTAAAAAAATTTTCTTAAATGCCGGATATGATTTCTTATATTTTTCACAATAGGAGTTGTTAATAAAGGAGGTAGTTTTGGAGCCCTCATTTATTCTCCAAAAAACAATTGATTTGAGATTAACCCTATAGTTTAATGACTTTAACATTACTCTTACATGAAATTCCATGTCTTGAACAGCAATTATTTCTTCATCAAACAAATAATCAAATGTGTTCAAGAAGCTTTTCTTGTACAATGCCATAGGAGTTTGAAAAATCCTATTGGTGCCTCCAAAGTTTACAAAAAATTTCTTGTCATCATTAGAATCATAAATAGGTATTTTCTCATTTATTGATAACTGAAATTTATAAATATTACTCAGGACATAGTCTAAATTCGGATGTATTTCAAAGGTGGAGATTTTTTCAGTAATAAATTCTATATTAATTACATCGTCTGAGTCCAACCAATTTATAAATTCTCCTTGAGACAATTCAAAACCAAAATTCCTAGCTGCATTTCCACCATTTTGCCGATTCTCGGGTCTTTTAAAAATTTTGAACCTAGTATCCAAGTTTGCATATTCCTCCAAAATCTTCCAAGAATCATCAGTACTGTGGTCATCCACAAGAATACATTCCCAATTGGTATAAGTCTGTTGTAATACCGAATCCAAAGTTTCCCTGAGATAAGGGGATTTGTTGTAGTTGGGGATTAGGATAGAGACGAGGGGATTATGCATTTACGCAATCAATTATTAATGCATTTATTTTTCTAAAATAGTCAGTCGAATTGTGATTTTGTTCAATATTGGATCTTCCTTTTTCCCCAAATACTTTAGCCAATTTCCTATCATTGAATAATTGAATCATTTTTTCAGCCATCGTCTCTATGTCGCCTTCTTCAACAATAAAACCATTTTGTCCATCAATGACCACTTCAGGAATTCCAGCATGGTTGGTGCTAATAATTGGCAACCCAGATGCCATCGCCTCTAAAATTGAAACAGGAGTCCCTTCCTTATCTCCATTAAATGCCTTTTTACTATGCTGAATAAAACAAAAGGAATTTGTGATCACATTGTGAATTTCATTCAAGTTAAGTACCCCTGTGAATGAAACGTCTTTGATATGCAAGGATTCAGCTAAATCTTTGCAGATAGAAAGTAATGGACCATCCCCTATAAATTTTATTTTTAGTTCGGGACACTTTTCTTTGGCTAATTTATATGCCATTAAAGTCAAATAGGGTGCCTTTTTCTCAACGAATCTACCAATTGCGACGATTTGTTTGGAGTGATAATCAGGTGAAATATTTAAAAACTTAGAATTTGGTGCATAAATAATTTTTTTTATTTTGTTTTCATTTGCCCCAAGATTGACCAAATCTTGTTTCATAGTTTCAGATACGACTATGATCGATTTAGCCGTTTTAAATAATTCAATATACGGCTCCCTATTATTTGAAATTATTTCCTTAACAGATGCATCAAAACCATGGAAATGAACAATTAATGGAATTCCAAGACCTTTTGCAACAGGAACCATTCTTGCACCGGCCGGTCCGTAATTAGCAAAAATCAAATCAATTTTTTTCGTTTTTATATAATCACTTAAATAAAGCTGATCAAGAGGCTTCCGTAAAAATCCAAGTCTTTTAAGAATTCTGTGATGCAGTTCGGGTTTTAGATAGTTAACCAACTCCCGATCCTCCGACTGGTTAGGAAACATTCCTCCAAAACAATGAAATATTTCACCTTCGATTCCCATTTTTAAGTTCTGAATAAATGTTTCAGAATAAACCGAATACATCGGAGAAGTGAAGCATATTTTTGTTTTTTTCATTAATTCTAAAAGTATTGCAAAATAAACTATTGGCTTTTAATAAGCACGCAAATCCACCTATTAAATCCTAAAATCCGGAAGGATTTGAGAAATATGTCTTATCCTATCATTCCTTTCCGATTGAGATTTTTTTAAAAAAGAATTTATTTTGTTTGAAAATGCCTCTTTTAAACCTACTTTTCTTTCTAGATTATTTGGTTTTACTCTATTTGCTAATGATCTAGTTCCAAGAACTACATGTAAATAATCTCCTTCATTCCAAACGCTTATTTCTTTATAATATAAGACTCTTCTACCTATTTTATTTCCAAAATTTATCAAATCATCTAAGTGTATATCAAAATCTACCGGCTGAATACCCTCTGGCTTGTTATTTTTCAACCAATTTTGATGAGAGGGAGTCGGGCAACTCATAAAAACAACACCTTCAACTGCTAATCTAGTATTTATAAAATCACATAGGATTGTCCTAGATTCATCTTGAAGGTGCTCAAAAACATCGATCAAATAAATGATATCAAAAACTTGATCTTGCGGAAAAAATACCTCATTGATTTCATTTGCTAAGTAATAATTTAAGTTTCGATTTTGAAACAGAAGTTTAGCAATTTCTATTGACTTGGGGCTTATATCAAATGCATTAAAATTAGTATCTGGGAATATTTTAGCTAGCCTATTTGCTACTGTACCAATACCACATCCGATTTCCAGTACATCTTTAGGGTTATTTACAAACCAAGTTTTTATTTCCTGATAAGCTCTTTCGACTCTAGGGTTTCCATTTACGAAATCTTCGATCTTTCTTTTCGAATGCAAATCATAGTATTCTTTTATCCTGCTCAATTCCATAAATCGATTCATTTTTATCTACTTTTCTCCAATCAACTTTAAAATGATTAATACCCCAAGGCCTATTTTCAAAAAAGTTGAATTGATTATCATTAATTATTTCAAACAAGGGGTAATCTTTAATAATATCCCATGCGATCGTATTTTCAGATTGATTGACACCAAAGGTGATAAAGTATTTTCCTTGAGTTAATGGAATTTCAAATAAATTAAGGGAAAACTCATTGATTCCAGGGTACAAATCAACTTTGAAACCATCATCCAAGCTGAACCTTCCTCCTAAATTCAAGCCTTCTTCATTGCCGATTCTAAAATTAAAATTTGCACCTCTAAATTCTATTTTAGACTCTACCACTAAAATAAGCTCTAAATTTGAATGCATAGGAATTACCGGTATATTTTCACCAAATTCCTTGAATTTTATATCATGAATTAATACTTCTGAACCTTTAAAGGTTCTTTGATGGTAATCTTCTACTTTCGGTTTTCCAATTTCTATAGTTTGATCTCTATTATAATAATTTGCAACCATTAATTCAGAAGTCCCATATTTCACAACTTTTCCTTTTTCTAAAATTAAAGCATTATGACAAAGCTCTTTCACAGCACCCATATTATGGCTTACAAATAGCACCGTTCTACCGCCTCCCGCAACTTCTTCCATTTTCCCCAAACACCTTTTTTGAAATTCAAAATCTCCAACCGCCAGAACTTCATCGATAATTAGAATCTCAGGGTCCAAATGAGCAGCAACCGAAAATCCCAACCTGACCCGCATACCTGAAGAATAAAACTTAACAGGAGTATCCACATACTTCTCAACCCCGGAGAAATCTATAATTTCCTCTAGTTTCCGATCTATTTCCTTTTTGGTCATCCCGAGGATAGTACCGTTCATATAGATATTTTCTCGTCCTGTCAATTCAGGGTGAAATCCGGTCCCTACTTCCAGCAAGGCTGCTACCCTGCCATACATTTCTATCCTGCCAGAAGTAGGTTCGGTGATTTTGGAAAGTATCTTTAATAAGGTAGATTTTCCCGCACCATTTTTGCCGATGATTCCTAGTACCTCTCCTTGCTTCACCTCAAAGCTTACATCCTTCAGTGCCCAATGAACACCTTCCTCCTCCCTGCCTCCCGTTAGGGATGGTTCTCCCTGAAACTTACCTAGGCTCTTAATCTTTTTAAAGTTGTCAATAGGATATTTCAGTACATTGACCATCTGCTGGGCAAAAGTATCCGCCTTTTTTTCCTGCAAGCCTATGCGGTAGCGTTTGGAGATGTTTTCTACTTTGATTATGGTATCTGACATTTTACCCCCTAGCCCCTAAAGGGGTGTTTAGTGTTTTGGTATGATTTAGTTTCATCTTAAAATAAATTATACTGCTATTGGCTAATTCGTCTAAGATGTTCAATTTTATTTAGGATTCTGATTAAAATAGAAGGTAGTTCATCAAGTACCTGTTGGTTTGAAAATCTGTGGATGTGTAATCCAAGTTTGCTCAAATCTTCATCTCTTCTTTATCTCTTTCTTTTTGATCCCTCTTTTGATGAATTTCACCATCGAGTTCAATAACCAGTTGAATTGTATGGCAATAGAAATCAACAATATATTTAGAAATGGGATGCTGCCTTCTAAAATGCAAACCATTTATTTGCCTTGCTTTCAATTTTTATCAAAGAATTTGTTCAGCTGGAGTCATACGCTCTCTCAGCTCTTTGGCCCTTCGAAAAATTTACAGTGAAGCTTTGTGATGCATATCCCTAAATCTTCCTACCCCATAAAGGTGGACCAGAATACCGTTCCCAAGAGTAAAACCAGTAAGGAATTCATGCTATTCACTGCAATCGTTGTTACCTTTTTCAATTTTTATAAAAAATAGTTTTAGGGCTCTCCCCCTCTCTCTTTAGGTGAGTGGGTTAGGTTAAGCAACATCAGCAAACACCTTTTCCATACGGCGGAAATAAAACAAGCCAAAAACAAAAACTGTCATAGCCACAATTGCCCCAGGCCATATCCTTTCCCAAGGCATGGGCCTGGAAAGAAACATAGCACGTATGCCTTCTATCACCCCCACCATGGGATTGAGGGAATAGACAAACTGCCAATGTTCGGGTACCGCAGTGGTACTGTACACCACAGGAGCCAGATACAGTAACAACTGCACCACAAATGTCAGGGCGTATTTTACATCCCTGTATTGAACCGCCATCGCCGAAAGCACCATTCCAATTCCTAATGAGGCCATCAGCAACTGCACCAAGAGCAAGGGCAAAAATATCAGGTTCCATCCCGGCATAACTTGAAAATAGATCAATAAGCCCAGAAGCACTAAAAAGGATATAAGAAAATCTAAGAGTTTGGAAAAGATAGCCGCCAAAGGTAGAATCAACCTGGGGAAATAGACTTTGGTAATCATACTAGCATTGGTAACCAGGCTATTGGCGGACTCAGAGAGGGTTCCTGAGAAATAATTCCAGGGCCATAAAGCCAAATAGGAAAATAGAATATAGGGCATGCCATCAGAATCCACCTTAGCCAAGCCGCCAAAAACTACTGTAAATACTAACGTGGTAAACAAGGGCTGAATAATGGCCCAACCCACTCCCAGAACAGATTGAGCATACCTTCCTTTAATCCCTCTGACCGTCAGAAAATACAACAGATCCTTGTACCTCCATAACTCTCCTACATCTACTACCTTCCAGCCTTTGGAAGGTTCAATTACACTGACTTTTGTCATTAAATCTTAGACTAAATTTTGATATCAGACAATTTCCACAAAGCCATACATTTGTCGAAATACATACCGTGATCATCTAAATTATTTTCATGGACTATCTTAAGTGGCCTGGGAAGGTTAAAAGGTTCCTTTTCGAGATTGATTGGCCTCCAGCCACCTGTTTGAATATCACGGTTAACCCCTCTGTCTGTATAGGAAGTGGTAAGTAAATACGTTGAACCTGATTTCTTAAAGTTTGACAGGGACTGATGGATATCTTCAAATGAAAAATGAACCAAACAGTCCCTGCAAAATATCAAATCCACCTGAGGCAATCCACCTGCGATGATATTTCCGGCCTTAAAAGTCACTTGGGAATCTTGGGCATATTTGACATTCAATGAACCAATCAAATCTTCCACGATATCCATTCCGATATAGGAAATCCCTGTTCTATCCAAATGTTTCATCCAATTAAAATCTCCGCAAGGGGCATCCAACATACTTTTCACGCCAAGGTCTTTGGTCAATCTGTCAAGCTTTCTTAATAAAGTTTTTGTATGCCGTATCTCTGAACCCCTACCCGATGCACTCTCGGTTGACCCCCAGGTGTTTTTTGAATGAATCTTATTGAAAATATCATCCATATGATCCACATCTGAAAAAAAATCCTTGGGGTAATAAATGTATTCATTGGCGCGGATATAGCCCTTAAATTTTCTGAAATAATACCTGAGTATATTTACCATGATTTAAAATTACTGCTTTGCCTTCCAATACAGGTATTCGGCTCCTTTTCCAAATGCACTGTTGACTTTAAATTTTAGATTGTTGGCCCTGACCCTAAGGTATTTGATGTAAGCTTTGAATAATTTACCCGACTTGGGATTGGAATTATTGACCTCCCATGAAATATTAAAATGCGGTCCGATATTTTTGGCAAGCGGTAGACCTGATGATTTGTTGACAAGATTTCGCCCATGAACTACCTGCAGCCACATTTTTGGCCTATCGAGTTCAATGGTCTTGATTTCTCCTGAAATGGTCTGATGCTCCAATTTGAAAATAGAAATATCTAGCGCAGCACTATTTTGCACCAAGGAGATAAAAGGATTGCTGTGCATTTTCTTCTGATAATAAATCCCTGATTGGGTATCCAGAATTACGCCATTGGAGCAGTTGATGGCATAGGGTGTTTCGGTTATCAGTTTCATGACCTCAGACTGAATCGAACCGATAAAGTCAGCTGAAACAGCATCATCCCCATCTAACCTTGTGGATATCAGGATATCGCATTGGTTTTTTGCCCCCTCCAAAATTTGCAGTATCTCCGCATCCAATTTCTTCCAGTGATCTGTATAATGAAATGTAATAATGCCATCCGTATCCTGGCCTGCAATGCTATCAATAAAATGCCGGGAAGTTCGGGAATCAAAAAACACGTGCCATTGAAAACCTTTACTCGTTTGATTTTTGACACTTCGATAGCAAAAATCAAAAAACAATTCAATCCTTCCTTCAAGCCATACCTCAGGATCCAGTCCGAGATTATAAGGCACCATTTCGAGGTACTGAACATTGAATCTGGTAAAAAGAAAATGCTTAAAGTTCAATTCATATTTGGTTTAAAGATTTTTATTGAGATTAGAAATCTCGTTATTTTCTCCTTTGTAAATAAAAATTAAGTTATGGTAAAAATGGATGGAAATGATGTTCAAATCATAGTAGGTGGGCTGGTAATCCTTGTTTTTAAACTCCGAATGATTCAAACCATCGACTAGGGATTTGAAGTAACCCATGATAGAATCAGAATTATTTCGTTCCTCTAATTGGCCCCCATAGTGTTCCCAATAGGACGTCTGTGTATCTTCTACCACATAGATTCCTCCCATTTTGAGTTTTGGAAACAGGTGATGGAAGGTAAACAGCACATGTTCATTGAGGTGACTTCCATCGTCAATGATAATATCCAAGCCTCCTATTTCCGCACAAATACCATCCAAAAATTCGGGATCTACCTGACTGCCCTGAAAAATTCTGATCCGGGACTCCTCATGTGGCTTTTTGTCATAGATATCAAATGAAAAAATAGTGGCCTTTGGAAAGTAGCGCTTCCACATGCGTAAGGAAGATCCACCACTTAAAGGTTTATCATATCCCCCAACGCCAATCTCCAACAGGTTGATTTTCTGTTTACGATATGACTTGAAGTGGAAATCATAATGAGGCGTGTACCAATGTTCTCCCCATTTGTCGGTGCCATAAATTTGCGCCAAAAATGTCAAATCATCCCTTTTGTGAAAGGTCAACAAACGCTTTCCAAAGTTCTTAACCCTTCTGATTTGTCTTCCATCCAATTTATTTGAAAAAACAGGTAGGATCTTATCCCTGAGAAATTGATCTACTTTTTTCAAATTAATTAGCAATTTATGTTAGTGTCAAAAAGTCCATCCTATTTATTTTATATATAGTTATTGACATAAATTAATATATAAATATAATTTATCTATTAAATAATTTTAATGAATATTCATATATTAAATAATCAAGATGATTTGAACTCTTGAATTCTTGCTTTATTTCTTCTGAAAGCATCCCATAATACTTTTCAGAATTTGATCTATTAATATTTGGAATTGATCTATTTACTTTAATTCGCAATTTTTCAGACAATAATTCAATTGACCTATTAAATTCTTCCATTATTCCGATAAAAAAATAATTGTCCAATCTCTCTTTGTAATTATTGATATCACACTCTAATAATTTTGAATAATAGTTTTTTTCTCCCAAAATGTAATCCTTTAACTCTATTCCTTTAACATAAGAATGCCCCTTTTTTTTTCCGAAGGAATACAAAGAAATGCGATGAGTTAATGGGTCCCTCAAAAATGAAATTAATTTCACTCTGGGACATTCGTATATCCCTTCAAACCTATTGCTTAGAAAAATTTCGTTATAAAAATAGTGACCTGACATGGCCTGAAAAGGTTTTAACTCTAAATAATCTGGTGTTTCTTTCTCATGTACTTTAAGGCTTTCTAAAAAATCAATATGGCATTCAAACTCTAACTCATGAGGAGGATAATCATTAATTACGGAAAAAAAATCATTAAGTATGACGTTAAAACTTGTCCCACCACACTTAGGAATATGATTATAAATAAAAACAGGCTTTTCTCCCAAAAGATTGTCTCTCTTTGATTTATTGAAAAAATACCTTAAAAATGGCTTTCTACTCAAATAAAAATATTTGAATCTTTGATATAGCTTACTTCTCCTTATTTTAAAAATAGTATTAGTAATGCCTTGTTTCATTCTTGATTTTAAGTCAGAAATTCATTTCAACTGAAAGAACGGTAAAATCAATTTTAATCACGGCCTTTACCTATAACCATTGGACATACGACTTGTAGAATAAATAAAAATTCACTTTTAGCAAATTGAAAATAAATACCTAGTCGGCGACCAATTTTGAAATGGGATTTGCAATAAGACAGCAGGATTAAATTTTAATTTCCTTGAATATGCTACAAATTAGATAGTCAGATTCTTTAATTCCCACGCTAGAAGCATCTTATCCCTATGCTTTCCTCCTCCTTCCATACACTTTTCATTAATTGTTTTGACGGGTGGGGGGAAATTAAAGGGTGATTTTTGCAAGTTTAAAGGCCTCCAATATCCAGTTTGGATTTCCTGGTTGGTTGCATGGCTTGTAAAACTAGTGGTCAATAGGTATTTTGATCCTGATTTTTTAAAATTAACCAAGGTTTTTTTGATATCTGCAAAGGAAAAATGAACCAGACAATCTCTACACAGTATCAAATCAACCCTTGGTAAATCATCTGTAATAATATTTCCTGTTTTGAATTTAACACTCCGTTTATTCCAATTTTTTGACCTATTAAAATGTATCAGGTCTTCTACAATATCGATTCCCAAATAATCTATCTCTGCAAGATTCACCTGATTCATCCAGTTGAAATCCCCACAGGGAGCATCTAAAATCGATTTCACTTCCAACTCCTGGAATAACTTTTCCATTTCAGGAATAATGACATTGGTCTGATTTGTGTCTGAACCTGTTCCTGAAACACTTTCCCCAAACACCCAAAACTTTTCTTTATATATCTTTAAAAATACTTCCTCAGTACTAAGGCCATCTATATCCAGCTTCTTTTTCTTCCGGAATGACCGGTAAATATCCATTAGAAAAATCGGTGATGTGTTTTTTAGAAAGGTCTTAATTTTTTGGATCACTTTATACTTGACGGATATTGGCAATTAAAATAAAGGACTCAAATCTCAGCTAACAGATAGCTTCCTTGAAGACCCGTAAATTGCGGTGGTTTTTTTGGAAACTCTTATTACTTCGTATCGCACTTACAATACCGACATCAGCAAGTGGAACTTCCAGTTTTCTGACACCAGCAATAAATCTAGCATTAATTCAATGCTTCCATTTCAACCCCTACGGCTTTTTGCTCCCTCCGAACTGCCATATTAAGCTCCCCATAAACCCGTCCAAACCCCTTCACCATACTTACCACATGTCCGGCAACCAAACTGGAAGAAGAAAACTCATCCACAAACCTACCCAGAAAAGCACCCAGACGGCCGCTGTGCTGCCGGCCAATGTCCTCCGTCAAATGAGGCAGCTTGTGCCGGGGCAGGATCTCTACAAAACCGGCTGCCAAGGCGGTGGGTATTAACATATGGGAGCCATGTACCCCCATAACCAACTGACTATGCCGGTAAAGCTCATTCCAGGTTCGTTCTACTCCTTCGTCGATTACCTCCACTCGCTCGTCCTTCCATCCTGAGGGAAGCCTTCCCTCCTTTCCGAGCCCCGTCAGCACAAAACGCGCTTCCGGTAGGGATTTCCGGAGCTTTCGAAGCAACCGGCCCAGTAAACTGGCCTGCCGGTAGCACAGTAGTCCCTGCACCCGACCCTGAAACCCAAATTTGATGGAGGCCTTGTGCAAGAAATCCAGCAGGCGGCTGTTTAGCCAAAATCGGTCGGAACGCCAGATAAATGTAAGCTGCAGCGGTTGAGACTCAAACGCCTCCAAGGCAAAAGGACGGGCTTGCAATATCTCCTCAATATCCAATCTCTCCAGCGGAGGATGCACCGGCACTTCACTCAGGGCCACGGAAGCAAAGCGTCTAGACTGTTCCTTTACCCAGACATCCAGCCCCGGCACCCCTTTTCCCAACTCCTCCAACGGCAGGTCCACCGACCAGATCTCTACTTCCGCATCGGTGAGCAACCAACGGCAGCGAGCCGGTAACAGTACCGCAAGGGTTTTAAAGGGATATTGTTTTTTAAGTAAATACACATTCCAGAGTTTGGTAAAAACATGCCCGAAACAACTGTCCAGGCAATTGACCAGCAACAGCTCTCCTCCGGGATTTGGCTGTAATAGTGCTATTTCCACCTCTGCGCCAGCATCTTCCTGAAAGGAGCGTATCAGGGGCAAGGCCATCCAGGACCCTTCCTGCCGGTTGTAATGGCAAAACTTTCCATCCTTGCTAAAGGCAACGGGGTAAAGAGCTGCGTGCCCAATCGGCAGCGTCGCATAAAAATCAAGCCCGCAATCACTGCAGTGCTGTTCGGCTAACACATGCGTTCCCTGAAAAAACAGTTCACCGATATCCTTACTTTCGCCGCCACATCGGGGGCAGTTGGCAGGAATGGATGCTATATAGGGGTAGATGTCAATCATTCATTACCACTTTCGGATTCCCCATTGGTTTAACCGATAGGCCAGCAGGGTTTTTCGCCGGGACCAGGCGGCTGCATTGCTTTCGGCCAGGGTGTAAGGAGTTTCCGGTTGAAACACCAGCGCCGCATAGGATAAGTTGGATGGCGAAAGAATCAGCTCCTGACAAAAGGAAAGCGACAGGCAATCCAAAAGGGCTTGTTCTCCCAAAAGAATTCCATTTGAGCTACCGCCATGATCGTGTATAGCCTTTTGGTTAGCCGAGCGAATAAAATCATGGGCCAGGACTTTTTGTGGAAACCTGGTTTTCAGCATTTCCAAAAAAGCTGCATCATCCGTTGCTACAAATATGCGGTCAAAAGCTGGTATTCTTTTTTCAATTGTATTTATCAGTACCCGCTCACTAACAGGGGGCACTTCCGTAGCATGATCGGTACGCCTTGCATGCAAACCTAGTATTTTAAATCCCTTGAACCTTTCCTTTATGGCATTAACTTTTTCAAGCAACTTATCCTGAAGCCGGATTTCCGATCGAAGTGTTTGGTGAAGCGAGCGTATAAAATGGCGATTCCATATTCTCAAGGGATGCGTTTCATACCGGAGATTAACAATGGGATTAAATCCCGGAGAAGGACTTCTCTGTACCATCAATGCTTCCCAAAAATTGATTCGATCGCTGTCCTCATTCCCATTGTAGGCATACTGCACATTAGAAAAATCTACCCTGTAAGGCAAGTCATATTTTTTTGCAAAAGCCATTCCATACAATACTTGTAGAAAAAGCGAAAAAAACCCCCGCTCACAACGACCATTTGGATGGTCCTTGCATAGAAATTCATTTTCAAAACACGTAATGACATAGCAGGCATTTTTGACCTTCAATTCCTGCCTTCTCTCCGGGCTAATGGCTGACCTTTTAGGCATCCGTTAGCCCACTTTTCCAGTCATACACTTGATCCAACCGTCGCCAGGCTGCCGGGGCCAGGCTGTAGTGGGCATGTACAAAGGTTTGGGCACCAAAACTTTCCTTCCAGCGAAAAAGCTGCCGGTTGATTTTTTTTCCTCCACACTCATTCGAATGACCAAAATCCAGGTACTTCCTACCCTCCGCCTGGGTGGTGCACAGGTAATGGATCAACCAATCCAGAGCATGTGCCTTCCTGCCTGCTTCATTGGTGGCCAGATACTGGGTATGCAAACAATTGGGTGTAAAATAAACCGTGGCACCTGCCAGCGGAACTCCCTCCCTGTACACCGTAAATTGCCGGATAGTTTCAGGATGCCGGGCCTTTAAATAACGCATTTGATCCTTGCCGTGGGTAGGCTTTTTTTGATAGCGGTTTTGCAAATTAGGTACCAGCAGTTTATCCCAAAACACACCCAAATCCTCTTCCTCGCTAATTTCCAATCCGGATTTTGATGCCTGGCGAATCGTTGCCTTCCGACCCTTGTGTCTGACCTTTAGGGGCAATGGTATGGCCAGGGACAATTCCATTTGGCTGGTTTCGGCATTTGCCAACTGCATGATATAGGACAGGGATTCCTGAAACCCAGTTCCATAAAAAGAAGGCGTTGCCTTGATCCGGAGCTGGTGGACTCCCTGTTCCTCGTAGTAGCGCAGTAGTTGAAGATACAATTGCAATTCCTGATCAAATGAACAGGGCTTATGGATCAGCCCTGCATAACTAAGCCCCTGATGCGAATACACTTCCTTTTCTTCCCTATGGGCGGCAAAGACCGCTACCGGCCGGTTTTTGGAATAAATAAGCACTGAAGCGTCCTGAAATCGGTTCCCATGGTAGGCCAGAAAAGACCGTTGGTGCATCAGGGTAGCATTCGGTGCCCCTTGCAGTACTTCCTGCCAGTCTCCGGCAAGCTCCGTCGTATAGGCTTTTACCTGAATCCTGTTGTTTGGTTGATCGATCAACTATTATTCGGTGTCATTTAGGATTTCCCGGGCGCCAGTGGGCAATCAGCGTTTCTTTCACGGGCTGAAAACCTGCGCTACCGTAAAAGTCCATGGCCCGTTCATTGGCCTTT
The DNA here is from genome assembly GCF_010119245.1 of Cyclobacterium salsum. GTDB lineage: Bacteria > Bacteroidota > Bacteroidia > Cytophagales > Cyclobacteriaceae > Cyclobacterium > Cyclobacterium salsum. Next base: position 223,017 of record NZ_WNKG01000003.1, on the reverse strand, counting down.
TGGGTAGAAAGCCCCACCTGCGCCAGGCCTTTGGCATACACCTCCTGAAAAACCCGGTTCATCAAGCTCTTTCCGATTCCTGTTCCCTGGGATTTCCCTTCCACGGCAAAAAGATCTACATAGGCCCTTCCCCTGAGCATGCGGAAGGTAATAAATCCCAATAATCGCTTGCCTTTTCTGGCCACCATGACCCGGTGATTTTGGCGGGTGATGGTTTCCCACCAGGTGCTGTAAAGCTTCTCGTATTCCTGATTGGCCAAAAGGGGATCCTGCCGGAATCGGGACCATTGCCCACTGCTAAGTACCAGTTCTCGTAATTGATGCTGATCGGCAGCAGAGAGGGAGACGGAAAGGTCTTGTTCACTAATGCAAATGTTATCCAATTCATCAGATTCCAACTCCAGATCAGCTTTTCGAATGCCTTTTACCAGGTCTATCCGGGTGCTGATGGGCGGCCAACCTCCCATTTTGACCAGGCCGGGTTTCCCCATCACGTAAACCAATTCGTAATCGATTGCCTGGGATTGCACACGGGCCAAATCGGGCAGCGACTTTTCCAGGGAAAGTTTGCCTACACGGTAGCCAAAAAGCGAGGAGTCGAAGGGTAAAAATTGTATCATATCAGGTTCGTTGATCTACGACATATACAGGCCGGTTTTTGACACCTTCAAAGATCCTTCCCACATACAGCCCTACCAGACCCATGGTCATCAGGATTAGGCCTGCCAATACCCAAATAGATACGATCAGGCTGGCATACCCCGGCACCACAATGCTTCCGGAAAAATACCGAATCAAGGTGACCAACGCAAATATAAACCCAATAGAAGCAATTAAAAAACCCAATTTTACGGTAAGGCGAAGGGGCTTATCCGAAAATGCCAATAAGGTATTCAATCCCAGGTGAAATTTAGTCCGGAAGACGTAATTGGAATCTCCGCTGACTGAATTTCCATGAGCCACGTCAAAGGTGCCCTGGCGAAAACCCAACCAATTTACCATGGCAGGAAAATACCGGAAAGACTCCCGCATCTGTACCAATTCATCGATTACCCGTTTATGGTATATCCCGAAGTTTCCGACGGCCGGATCGTGTGACAAGCCACTCATATAGGAGAATACGTTGTAAAATAGTTTCGATCCCCATTTCTTTCCCCAGGAATCCTTCCTTCGGACCCTTCTGGCCAAAACCACATCATAACCATGCTGGGCCTTACTCAGCAGGTGGGGAATTTCCTCCGGCAAATCCTGCAAGTCGGCATCCATGACCACCGTCCATTCACCGGCTGCCGCATCCAAGCCGGCCGCAATGGCCTGGTGTTGTCCGAAATTCCGGCTTAGCCGAATGCCTTTGATAAATCTTTCATTGACAGCAGCTTCCTGGATGATCTCCCAACTGCTGTCCAGGCTGCGATCATCCACCAGGATCAATTCTACCTGAGAGCTGATGCCGACCATTACCTCCCGAAGCCTCCGGATCAATTCCCTCAGACTGGAGGCTGATTGAAACACCGGCACGATCACCGAAAGGAAAATTCCCGGTTCTGCTTTCACTGAACTTCTTTTTCGAAAACCACCAAACCGGATAATGCTTCCAAAGGCATTGTTTCTCTTATTTCTATTTGCAATTTTCGCTGGATCTTTTCCTCTGTTTTTTGAATTAAAAACGCCAGGTATTCCGCATTGATCGCTTCGCCCACAAGCAGTAGCTCAATCGTTCCACTGTCCTTCCCTTCGGCATAGTCGCCCAGAATGATGGCTTTCTTTACGTTACCCAAATTATTTACCACCTGCTCAATCAGGTCATCAAAGCCCAGGTACTTGCTCACAATGCTGCGAATCTCCTGGTATAGGGGGTGGGCTTCGTTGGCCTGGTAACTTTTGGTTTTGCCGTTGTTTTGCCAGTGCAAAAGGCCCGCTTCGGAAAGCCGGTTCAGCTCCACCCGTACCGAATTGGTAGATTCCTTAAATTCTTCGGCCAGACCTCTGAGATAACCCCGGTTGCCGGCATTTGAGAAAAATTTAACCAGCAATTTAATCCTGGTCTTGGAGGTAATTAGTGAATCCAGCAAAGGAAGTAGCAGTAAATGGAAAGGTATTAAAGGAGTGAAAAACAAATAACCGGACACAAAATCCAATAAAGTAGCGACGGATTGAAACCGGCCCCAGGTGCTTTTACAGCTTCGCCAGGTAAGCCACAGGCATAGAGTAACAAATTTACTCGTTCAAAATAAAATAACAACTTTTCTCCTTTTTTTTATTTAAAAAGTAGGATCAGACCCTACCGTTTGCGCGTCATCGGTAGCGCCAGCGAAGCAATCTGAATCGAAGCGTGCGCGTAAGGATCACGAAAAAGGGCATTTAAATACGCCGGATGTTTACGTCCTCCGACAGACTGCCGCGGGTGCCGGGGCTGAAATCGAAATCCCAATGGGGCTAGATCAGCACCCTACCGATGACGTATTTATCAAATCGCTGAAAATCAATATATTAAAAATCCACATCGTCATCCCGATTTCTGCGTTTTTTAAAATGTTAATTCTCGCAGTGACGGGTTACGTTTCCGGTGCGCGCACCGCGTCATCGGTAGCGCCAGCGAAGCAATCTGAACCGGAGCGTGCGCGTAAGGATCACGAAAAAGGGCATTTAAATACGCCGGATGTTTACGTCTTCCGACAGACTGCCGCGGGTGCTGGGGCGGGAATCGAATTCAGAAAATCAAATCACCACATCATCAAATCATCACATTATCACATCATCAATAAATGAGCCTGTCGAAGGGAGCAGCAGGTCCTGAAAACCAATACCCAATCCAACAAGTTCTCCCTCCTGCTTGCAGGCACAACCAGTAGAAAAGGAAATTACCATTGAAAAATACAAAAGTACCTTCTATCTTTAAGGCTAATCTTTTAAAATAAACCTAACATCATGGAAAAAATTAACGTAGCGGTGGTCGGCACCGGATTCATTGGTCCTGCCCATATTGAAGCCCTGAGAAGAAACCCTAGCATTGAAGTGGCTGCCCTTTGCGAAGTCAACGAGGAGCTGGCCAAGGCCAAGGCAGCCCAATTGGGCATCGAGAAAGCCATGGTATTTGAGGACATGCTCAAAGATTCCTCGATTCAGGCGGTCCATATTTGTACCCCAAATTTCCTCCATTATGCCCAATCCAAGGCAGTGCTGGAAGCCGGCAAACATGTGGTCTGCGAAAAACCCCTGGCCACAAAAATTGATGAGGCAGAGGAACTCGTCGCGCTGGCAAAAAAAACAGGGCTGGTCAATGCGGTACACTTTAACCTACGCTATTACCCCATGGTCCGTCAGATGAAAACCATGCGGGAAAGCGGAGAACTGGGAGACATTTACACCATCATGGGATCCTATTTACAAGATTGGCTATTTTTACAAACCGACTACAATTGGAGACTGGAACCAGACAAGTCCGGTGATTCCCGGGCCATCGCAGATATCGGATCCCACCTACTGGACCTGACCGAATACGTAACCGGATTGAAGGTAACGGAAGTAATGGCGGATTTTTCTACCGTGCACAAAACGCGGCTAAAGCCACTTAAAGCCATCGAAACCTACAGTGGGAAAATGTTGCAGGAGTCGGATTACGAGGAGGTTCCCATCAATACCGAAGACCATGCTACAGTAATGCTGCGTTTTGATAATGGTAACAAAGGATCTGTAACGGTCAGCCAGGTAAACGCCGGAAGGAAAAACAGACTCAATATTGAAATTGCTGGCTCCAAGGCCAATTTTGAATGGTGCAGTGAAAAACCAAACGAGCTCTGGATCGGTAAGAGAGAAACGGCCAATCAGCAGTTGATGAAAGACCCTTCCCTTTTTACTCCCGAGGCGGCTAAATTGATTGGTTTCCCCGGCGGCCATAACGAAGGATTCCCGGATACTTCCAAGCAGATGTTTAAAGAGGTATATGCAGCGATTAGCGAAGGCAAACAACCCGAAAAACCAAGCTATCCTACTTTTGAGGATGGTTACAGGGAATTGCTGATCTGTGAACGCATCATCGAAAGCCATAAAAAACAGGCCTGGGTAAAAATATAAAGGGTAGAATGTCAACCATTGTTTCTCCTAACCCGTTATTTATAGCAAATCTTAACCAAAACCAAAACCAAAATGAAAACATCAACCATTAAAATGCTGGGACTGTCAGGAATGCTGATGATGTCGGTCATCTTTTTATCTCATTCCCAGGAACGGGCAAGCCCTCCAAAAACAGCCGAAGGAACCGTTAACGGAGCCACCATTACGGTCAATTACAGCAGTCCTGCCGTAAAAGGGCGTGAAATTTTCGGAGGATTGGTTCCCCTGGGAAAAGTTTGGCGAGCAGGTGCAAACGAAGCCACGATTTTTGAAACCAGCAAAGATATAAAGGTGGAAGGCCAAACGCTCCCTGCCGGAAAATACAGCTTCTTTATCATTCCGGGTGAAACCAACAGCACCTTTATCTTCAATAAACAAACCGGTCAGTGGGGAACCCAATACGACGAAAGTCAGGATGCCCTTCGGGTAAGCGTTCCCTCCAGTGAAACACAATCCCTAATGGAAAACCTGACTTACGAAATCCACGATGATGGCATGGCTGTCATGTGGGAATACGGGCAGGCCAAAGCGTCCATAGAGTAATTTTCCAATCAAGCAGCCGGTTTCTGAACCCCGGCTGCTTGGTTACTTTTTTAACGATACAATCATTCCCTGAATACGGTGAAGCCATTTCCCCAATTACCCATTCTGGAGGTTATTCCGCGGCTGAAGCAATTGCTCAAACAAGACCCTTTCCTGATGCTGCATGCCCCTCCCGGGGCTGGTAAAAGCACCCTTTTACCGCTAACCTTGCTAGAGGAACCCTGGTTGCGGGACCAAAAGATATTACTACTGGAACCACGCAAGTTGGCGGCAAAAAGTATTGCCCAACGCATGGCTCAATTGCTGGGCGAACCCCTCGGAGAAAGAGTAGGTTATCGGGTCCGGTTTGATACCTGCGTCGGACAAAACACCCAAATCGAAGTCATCACCGAAGGTATTCTCACGCGAATGATGCAACAGGATAATGCCCTCACGGGTGTGGGACTGGTCATCTTTGATGAATTTCACGAAAGGAGCCTACATGCCGATCTCGGGCTGGCCCTGGGAATGGAGGTCCGGGAGTTTCTCCGGCAAGACCTCCGGTTATTAATCATGTCTGCCACGCTGGACAGCCGCCTTTTAGCCGATCAATTGCATATTCCCCTGGTAGAAAGCCAGGGAAAGCAATACCCGGTTGACTTGCATTACGGAGCCGGTACCGACCTGTATTCCCTACCGGAAACCATCAGTTCGGTCATTGGAAAGGCCCTTACGGAACATGCAGGAGACGTGCTTGCTTTTCTTCCCGGGCAGGGGGAAATTAAGAAAACCGAAAAAATACTCCGGGATCGATACCCTGAGATGGCCGTTTACAGCCTCTATGGGCAAATGCCCTTTGGCAAGCAGCAGGCTGCCCTTCTGCCCCATCCGAAGGGTAAACGAAAAATGGTACTGGCAACGGCCATCGCAGAGACCAGCCTCACCATCGAAGGCATCCAGATCGTGGTGGATGGTGGTTTCATGCGTAGTTCCCAATATAATCCCAATACCGGACTGAATCGGCTTGTCACCCTTCCGGTCACCCAGGATACGGCCACCCAACGGTCCGGAAGAGCCGGTCGACTGGGACCGGGGGTATGCTACCGGCTCTGGACAAAAGCAAGCCAGGACAAGCTGCTTCCCTTTCGAGAGCCTGAAATGCTGCAGGCCGACCTGGCTTCACTGGCCCTGGAACTGCATAAATGGGGCATTTCCGATCCCGGGGAATTGAGCTGGGTTACCCCGCCGCCGCAGGGCCATTGGGAAGAGGCGGTTACCTTGCTGGAACACCTGGGAGCATTGGATGCTGGTAAAATCACGGCCCACGGCCAGGCCCTCCATGCTTTTCCCAGCCATCCCAGAATTGCCCACCTATTGGTCTACAGCAAGGATCTGAACCTGGAATCCCTGGCGACCGACCTGGCCGCAGTACTTGAAGAAAAAGATCCCTTACCCGCTGCTATGGGAGTGGACATCAACTTGCGCATAGAGGGCTTACGGAGGTTTCGGCTGGCCAAAAAGGGTCCAAAAGAATTTGTAAAGATTGAAAAAGCGGCTCAATCCTTCCGAAAGCTGCTAGGCATACAGGCAGAAAACGGACCGGTGGATCCCTACCAAACGGGAATGTTGCTGGCCCAGGCCTTTCCCGAGAGAATCGCCTCCGCCAGACCGGGAAACCAGGCGCTATTTCAGTTGGCCAATGGGCGCATGGCTTCTATGGACAGAAAGGACGATTTGGCACGTGAACCCTGGATAGCGATTGCTCATGTGAATGAAGGAGATAAATCAGGGCGGATTTTTTTAGCGGCACCACTTTCCCCGACTGACCTGCGCCCCATGGTACGGATAGTACCTAGAATTTATTGGGATGCGCAGGAAGAATCGGTGCTGGCAGTTGAAGAATGGAAAATAGGTCAGATACGCTTACAGAAAAAAAATCTGCCGACTCCCGATCCAGAGAAGGTGATGCAGGTACTGTTGGAAACGATTAGCCAACTTGGAGAAAGATTTCTTCCATTTGATAAGAAGGTTGGCCAATGGCAAAACAGGGTGCTAAACCTGCGAAACTGGAACCCGGAGGCGGGCTGGCCGGATGCCCGAACGGAGCAACTTCTTTCCAACCCCAAACCCTGGCTAGCTCCTTACCTGCAAGGAGTAAAATCAGGGGAGGACCTGAAAAAACTCCCCCTATTGGAAATTCTCCACCACAGCCTGAGTTTTGCACAACAGCAGGAATTGGACCAACTGGCACCCGAGCACCTGCAGCTCCCTAGTGGATCCCGGGTTAAAATCGATTATGCCTCTTCAGGAGAACCGCCGGTGCTGGCAGCCAGGTTGCAAGAGTTGTTTGGCTGGAGTCAAACCCCTTGTATCAATGAGGGAAAAGTGCCGGTGTTGATCCACTTGCTGTCCCCCGGCTTTAAACCCGTTCAGGTGACCCAAGACCTGGAAAATTTCTGGAATAAGACCTACCACGAAGTTAAAAAAGAACTGAAACGCCGCTACCCCAAGCACCACTGGCCGGACGATCCCTGGAATGCACAAGCGATCAGCGGGGTGCCACGGAAAAAATAAACCCATCCCCTTACCTGGGTGCATGCCTGCAGAAACAAATCGGTTCATGCTTTTAGGGAACCAGTGCAGCAACTTGCCGCCAGCCATTCCCTGATTGAGAAACATGTTTTTTACGATCAGCTTGACACGCAAGATAAAAGAGAAGGCATTCATGCAGGTCCCATGGATTTGGAAAAATTACCTTCGCTTCGGGAAGACAGCAGATTTTATATTTGCGGACCGGCTGGGTTTATAAAAGCCCAGCACGCTACCCTACTGGAAATGGGTATTCCAAAGGAATCCATCTTTTTTGAAGAGTTTGGTCCCCAGACACTCCATTTAAACTAGCGATAAAAAAAGCGGCATCATTTAGATACCGCTTTTTCTGCATTACAACCTGTATCCAGTCCTATAGGGCCGGTGCAGGTATTTTTCCGCCTCAGCATCATTAACAAACTGCTCCTTTTCGGGGTCCCAGTTCAGCGGTCTTCCCAAATCATAGGCGATATTCCCTAAGGTACAAGTCACGCAAGTGCTGTGGCCTATTTCTACCGGGGCGATGGGATCTTTTCTTCGCCGAACGGACTCGATAAAATCAACGTGATGAGCGCCTCCGCCGCCCCCCTGAAGGCTTTCACCGTCTTCCAGTACCGGATACAAGGAAGGATCGGACGCTTCATAGTGGGATCGGGAAACCTCTATCCAGCCATCCCTACCAAAAAACTTGCAACCCCTGGTTTCATTTTCATCAAAAGGCTGCTCCGTTACCGTCACCCCATTGGCATACTTGAAAGTCAGGTGTTCGGTATCCTGATATCCGGCAGGAATGATCTCCACCGGCCCCTTCCGGTCCATTCCAAGGGCCCATTGGGCGATATCAAACATGTGCGCTCCCCAGTCGGTTGTCAATCCGCCACCGGTTTCCTTGTACCAGCGCCAGCCTCCCCACACTTTCTCATTTTCAGGAGGATTTAGGGATATGGGAGGATTTAGCTCGTTATTAAAATGAATGGAAGCATCCAAGGGACCTTGCCAAAGATCCCAGTTCAAATCCTCAGGAATGGTTTCCTTAGGCAAGTCAAAGGGTTTTGGAGGCCCTCCTACGCAGGCAAAAACCTTACTGACCGGACCAATGCGTCCCTTTTGAACCATGGTGACCGCATGTTGGAAGTTGGCGTAGGAGCGCTGCATGCTGCCCGTAGCCAACACAGTATTATTGGAGCGGACAGCTTTCACGAGTTCCTGGCCTTCCTTAATCGTAAAGGTTAGCGGCTTCTCCAGGTAAATATCCTTTCCTGCTTTGCAGGCATCGATGGCTATCAGTGCATGCCAATGATCCGGAGTGGCAATGACTACCGCATCTACGTCGTTTCTGGCTAGCAGATCGTGGTAGTTTTCGTATACTTTTACGTCCACCTGCTGGTTATGCTCCTGATAGTAAGCTGCCGTGCGGTTCAAAAATCGTTGCCGTTTTGCCCCATAGACATCACAACCAGCGATCACTTCGATATCTGGCATGGAAATAAAGCTGTTTAACAAGCCATTGGCCTGCCTGCCCAGTCCGATAAATCCCAAACGAAGGGTCCCGGCAGCAGCTTTCCTGATCTGAGGTGCCTTCCCAAATCCACTTTGGGGCAATACTCCGATTCCGGCAGCTCCCAGTAGGCCCGTACCCATAAACTTCCGTCTGGAGAGTAGGTTCTTTTTTTTCTTGTTCATTTTTTTGAGTTATTGATTAAATGATTTGTGATGCAGCAATTTTGGATTCCGGAAAGAAGCATAAGATAAATAGGGCTGACAACGTAGGGACATCCGAATTCACCTTTCTTTAAAGCAGGTACAAATAACAAAAAAAAACCGAAAGTCCCAGCCAAGAGACGAACCATTATCAGTCCCTGGTTTCCTTTTTTGAAAGCTCCTCTACCAGCGCATCGAATTTTCTCTTTAACTCCGGATCAAAAGCGGCCAGCCTGACCCAATCATCCTCTCCATAGACCCCTGCCCTATTCGGGTCAAAGGGCTCAAAACCTATCCACTCCGCAGCTGAAAGATCGACGAAGGAAAAATCAAAATTCCCGGCATCCCGGAAACCGGGATTTCGGATGATACCATGCCGGTCATTTCCTTTTTGCTGCCATTCCTTCCAGTCCATGTCCCCAAATTTCGGCTCCCTTCCACGCTCATCCCAATACAAATTATGGTCGGAGATTAGGTTGATTTTGTCCCAATTACTGGAAAGCAAAGTGCCCTGCTTGTACAAAATGATATTGTTTTTAAAGGTAAAAGAGGTATGCGGTTCTACCCGGGTGGCTTGTAGCTGTGAAAGCCGGTTATAGGCAAAAATATTGTTTTGAATCCGGTTTTCCTTTCCATAATGCTGATGAAAACCAGCGTTTTTACATGCATAAACCAAATTATTTTCCATAAGGATTCCGGTAGAGCCTTCGTCCGTATACAAGCCCCATCCCCCATAGGTCATTGAATAAACATGGTGAATGTGATTGTGGCTTACTTCCGTTCCTTCCGACTTTCCGAGCGTGTAGACCCCACCCATATCACTCAAATCACCCCAACCTAAATGGTGAATGTGGTTGAATTTGATGCTGTTCCGTTTGGAAAAACTTTGGTCGTACCCCCATACCCAACCGACAGAAACACCCGAATACCTGAAATTAGCTATTTCATTATGGGTTAGTTCGTTGTCATGGGCATGAAATAGCATGGCTCCGACCGCACAGGGAAAAACCCAGCCTCCATCCCTAATAATGTTGTTTTCCACCCGGTTAAATCCAGCTAGTTTTTGCTCCAGATCCTCCGAATTGCCAGCAGCCAGGGGACCGATCTTAACCCCCCCAGCGCCCAGGTCGTGCAGGTAATTTTGTTGTAGGATACTATTAGTTACCCCATTTCTCAACCAGATGGCGCCTATTCCCGTGTGGGCAATTTCGAATTTTCGAAAGTGTACCCGATCAGCCCAGTCAACCATGACTACGGCGGGTATTGGAGCGGCTGCCTGTGCCGGCTCATTTCCGGAAATCGGGGTACGGTAGCCGGTATATAAAAAACGTAATCCCTCAAAGTGTAGGTTACGAACCTTTTCTTCCTGAGAATTACCCGAAATTACCAGTAATTGTTCCGTGACTGGAGCAAATACCTCCGCGGTTTCCATGGTCTCTCCTTCTTCGGGGATGTAATATAAGGAGCCATCGGGATCCAGAAACCACTCTCCGGGAGCATCCAGCGCTGATTTCATATTTTCCACATAATACCTCGCTGCTTCATTAATGGGATTCCAGGGCTTCATGCCCCCACCGCTGATCCAGAATTGATGGCTAGTCGGATTGTAATGTTGGATGTATTTTCGGGTATTGTCCCATTTGTGGTAAAAAACAGCAAGGGCTTTCAAGGGCTTTGTGTCGAGCTGGAGTTTGCTTGCTTCCAGGGAATCAATGGTGATTTCCTGAATGGCAAAAGCCGGAACCCGCTCTTCTTCCCCGTCAAAGAGGGTCTCCTTTACAGATTTGACTTCAAAAAACGCTCCCTTGTTAGGGGTTCTTGCCCGGGTAGCCCGCTTACCATTGACGTACAATTGCTCAAAATCCTTTCCGCTCACATCAGCCCGATAGATCCCGTTTCCAATGGACTCAAACCCGCTAACCTGCCTGGACCCAATGAAATTCACGGCTGCGCCTTCTGCGGCCCGGTAGGTAATCGAATGGGCCTCCGTGCCGCTGTCCGCCATTCCGAAGTGAACCGGGGAGGATATAAAATAGTCACCCGGGTGAAAAATCACCTGGATGTTTTGGGTAAACTTCCCTTCCGCTTTCAGCTTACGGATAAACTGCTTTGCACCCTCCATGGATTTCAGGGGTTGGCCCTGGCTGCCCGGTCCGGAATCCGTTCCCTGAGGGGAAACGTGGATTTCCTGCGCAAAAATGGTCACCGATAGCGTTAGCAGGAAAATAAAAAATAAAGGACAGGAAAATCGATTCAAAACAAACATAAAATTGGAATTAGTAAAATAATTAAATAATCCTATTGATTAAAAGTAAACAGAAAACACCTGCAGCCCAAGTGAATTCCTGATAAAATCAAGCAGAATAGGCATAAATAGGCACTAAATACCTTCTTTTATAGGATTTAGCGGAGACCCACTACGGTACAATCACCAGGACAAACACGAAATACAAAAATAATACAACAAAATACTATTTTATATTTACAAAAATTTAATCATAAAAACAAGTATTTTTTATTAATAATTGTAATTAAATTTTATTAATTTTGAAATGTTAATCAATAATTCGGAACCTAAAAATCTAAAAAGAACCTGATAACCGGCGTTCTTTAGAGAAAAGCTTTTTTAATGATCGGAAACTATGGAAACGTACATTTTAATATCTGTGGCAGTAGGAATCAGCTTGGGACTTTTATTCATCATCAAGGCGGTTAGATCGGCGGAAGATGATCCTGAAACGTTTGAAGAATTTAAACATGAGGCGAAATATCAAAAACCGGCTAACTGGAAAGTGGGAAAATTACCGGAGAAGGATGAAAAAAAAAACGCTCCGAGAATTCATCTGATCGACTTCAAGCCTGATTACAGTCTACTAAGTCAAAATTAATAAAAACGCCTGCGCCAGCAATAATCGCTGGCCTGGTAAATTTGAAGGGGCCTCAGAAAGACTCCCCGATAAAAAGGTAAAAACCGTTCCCTTCTTCGGTAAATGCAAAATCGAGACGTGTATAGATATCTTTTTTAGGAAAAAGGAGAAACCGCAATCCGGCACCAGCAGACCAAACGGTATTATCCCATTTTAGGGCTTTCACCTTGGGAAAAACCTGACTTGCCCCTGCAAAAACAGCCGCTCCGATTCGCTTGCTAAACCCCAGGGGAAGGGGCAAGAAACGCATTTCTACTTGTCCGGCCAATTGATTGCGATCCCGGTACCTACCCGTATAATAGCCTCTCATCAGACTTTCCCCGCCCATCAGTGACAATTGGTTGAAAGGAACTTCTCCTGTTTGAAACTGCCCAAATACCTGGGCCGCAAATACGTTGCTTTTTCCGACAGGACGGTAAAAACGAGTGTCTGACAAAAAGCTGGTAAAATTAAATTCGCTTTTCCAAAAGGGGTTGTACCGCATTACGGCCAATTCGGAAAAAAAACCGTCTCGTACATTCAGCACATTGTGCCGGTCATCGTAGACCAGTCCCAGTCCTAATCCCAGATTGGAACTTCCCCGGTATCCAGCGGGTAGCGCAATTGATTCCATTGATTCGGAGGGCACAAAGCGAACCTGACTTAACCGCTGCCAATCCATTTCAATACCAAAAAACAAATTTTTCCGAACCTTTTTTAAGACCCGTTCTTTGATCCAAATCTGATTGGCATCTACCCGGGCCAAGAAATCCGGAGGACTTTCGCTTCCTATACCATAATACAATAAGGGGAAACTTTGCAGCCGTATACGTCCCAAAAAAAACCATTTATCGCCAGGAGAATAATTGGCATGATCAATCCACAAACCGTATTGATTTTCAAGGGTAAAAAAGGTAAACCCGTTGATTTCACTTAATCGATGGGTGGTATCTCTATTGGCATAATAGACGTACAAAGCACTGAAACCAATCTCCCAGCTTGTCTCGGGCGCATAGGCCAGCGTGGGATACATTAGAAACTGTGGCCGGGAAATATCACTGGTATCATTCAAAATCGAATTCAGATACCGCTTGACAAAACCCTGTGCATCCGCTTCTGCCACTAAAAGAAAGCTTCCCAAAAGGAAAGCGGCAAACCAGCATTTATTAACCATGATCGTGCGCGTTCATAAAAATACCAAACTGGTAAAATAACCTAATCTTCCGAGACCAATTGTTTTAGCTTTTCCATCATGTTTTCGTGTGATGGTAACTGAATCAAAAATAGTTCTTCCAGTAGTTCTTTTAACTCTCTCGGACTGGTTAAGGTTCGTTTCTGGCTTTCTTCATTTTTTCGGTGGATGGTAAAGCGGTTATTATGCAGGGCGTACCTGCCCCAGGGCATGCAGCGAGCTGCCATCAGTTCCTGCACAAATAAGGATTGGGGGTGGGTGCACAAGTACCAGCTCACTACCTCGTAATCCGGCAGTAGTTGAGATTCCATCCCAAATCGATACAACAGTCGCCACTGTTCTTTCACCCAAATCTCCAGGTAATGGAAATCACCCTTTTTTTGCAGGCGGTAGCGTTCCAGCGGTGTTTCCTGCTCCTCCATCTGATCCAGGGATAAAGGAGCCGTGAACGAAGCACCGCCAAAGCCGACATCCGCTATGTACTTCCTTCCATCCACCTGCACCAATAATAACATGTGGTCCCTGGGCTTAATTTGTCCATCCGGAACCTCCCAAAATACGCGCGCAGAAAGCCCTTTTACCAGAAACCCCATGGAATGCAGCACCTGCCCAAACAACAGGTTTTGTTCAAAACAATATCCTCCCCTCCCTTCCAAAACTAACTTTTGCAGCAAACCCGGCAATTCCAAGGTAAGGGGAATCCCTAAAAAGGGATTGATGTTTTCAAAGGGAATGGCCTGAGGATGCAAGTAATGCAATTCCTTCAGCGCATCAAGCGTTGGCTCTCCATCTCCCCTATACCCGACCCGGCTGAAATAGGCCTGCAAGGAACGCTCGTCCAGTCGGTCATTAAAAAGTCGTAAATCATTTAGGTTTTCGCACATCCTTCACTGATTTTTCAAATAAAAATACGCTTTCCAAGCCAATTCAAATAATTTCATTCGATAAAATTAGCTCCAAGCGGAGGGTAGAAAGCGCACTGGAGGTAAAATTAAAATCGAGAAAATGGGATTACCAATCATTTCCTGTATCTTAAAAACAAAAATACACATGAAAAGCGTGTGCAACCGCCCGGATTCAAAAAAAGAAAAATGTTGCAAACCCAAAGCCTTTAAAACACATGGAAAAGAAACCTGACCCCTCCCGGAGGAAATTTCTAGTTGCTACAACACTGGCTGCCGCCTCAATGGGATTTAGCCCACCGCTCTGGGCCGCAAGCCAATCCCAATCAGTAGAAACGGATGATGGCCCCGTAAAAGCCGCCTTTGCCGAAGGAGACATATCTCCGGAAATTGGCATGGAGCAGCCGGGCAACTATGGCAAGCAGTACCATCAGTCCTTTCACGATCCCTGCAAGGTTCGCATTGCCGCCTTTCAGTCCGGCTCCGGTAAGGCACTGATTATCTCCATGGATGCCCTGGCCGTGTACCAACCCTGGGTGGATGAAATCAAACACCATATACAGGAAAAAGCAAATATTAAGGGCGATGACATCTTGATCGCTGCTTCGCACTCGCATTCCTCCGGCCCCACGGCCATGGTCCAACCGGGACAATACGATCAGGCCCCTGCCTTTATTCAGGAGTTGGCCTATGACAAATCCTCCTGTGCCGACCCGGCTTACTTGGAAGTAGTAAAGGAAGTGACCCTTAGCACTGCCCTTCATGCCCTGGATAGGCTTACGGAAGTCAAAATAGGAATTGGAAGTGGCGTAGCAGAAAAAGTAGCCTTTAATAGGAGGTTTTTGATGAAAAATGGCAGAACTTACACCCATCCCGGGCAATTGAACCCTGACATTTTGCGGGTAGCTGGCCCCATAGACCCGGAAGTCGGAGTGATCGGGACCTGGGATTCGGAGGGTAAACTAATCGGCTGTCTCGTAAATTATGCCTGCCATACCACTACCAACCCCGGTGGAATTTCGGCTAACTGGGTGTATTATATGGAGCAAACGATTCGGGGTGCCTTTGGGCAGGATTGTGTCGTTGTGTTTTTGCAAGGGGCCAGTGGTGATGTAACGCAGGTAAATAACCGAAACCCGGACATTCATCCCTCCGGCGAAGATTGGGCCCGACTGGTGGGAGCCAGCGTAGGAGCAGAAGCCGTTAAAACCCTCCTGCAAATTCCCAAATCGGACCGTCTAAAAATTCGCTCCCATGCCACTATCTTGCCCCTAAAAAGAAGAATGCCCGCCGACGTGGAGGTCCGGGAAGCCATGAAAATGGTAAAAAAAACTCCGGAACAGGTTGGCAGGACCGCATGGATTTTTGCCAAGGAAACCGTCTTGCTGGACAGTTGGGGAACACAAAACCCCGTTCATAAACTCCCCTTGCAAGCCATTCAAATCGGGCCTGCGGTACTGACAGCCAATCCGGCAGAGTTCTTCTGCGAGTTGGGTCTCGAACTAAAGTCAAAAAGTGCCTTTCCGTTTACCTTTCCGGTAACCATGGCAAACGATTGCGTGGGATACGTACCAACCGCTAGCGCCTTCGAACCGGATGGTGGTGGATATGAAACCCGCCTGACTTCGTATAGCAATCTGGAGGTGAATGCCGGAACCAAAATCGTCGCTTCCAGCCTGGAACTCATCCGCCAATTGGATCCCGATCCGGTTCCCCAGCATCCCAAAGCGCCGCATTTTAGCGGCAAGCCCTGGAATTATGGCAATGTGCCCCCGGAACCAGGTCGGTAATTATAACACTACCCTTTACTGATGTCGATGATCTTACGCTGCATTAACTCCCTTCTTTTTGGTATCCTTATACCCATGCTCTTTTTTTCCTGCCAGAAGCGCAGCAATGAAAAAGAACTTCAGCCTGTTTTTGAACGGCAGGAAAACCCCGTTAATTCCTTTCTGTACACGTATCCCGATTCTGCCGAACTCAAAGCCGCCCTGGCGGCTTTCCAACTGGAACCTGGCTTACAAATTGACTTGGTTGCGGCAGAACCCCTGGTTTCCGACCCGGCTGCATTTGCTTTTGACGAGAAGGGGGTGATGTATGTGGCCGAGAATACCGGTTACCCGGATCCGATGGATGGATCCCCAGCCGAAAACCTGGGCAAAATAGCCCGGCTGGAAGACCGGGACGGGGATGGTAAATACGATTACCGGACGGTATTTGCAGATGATCTTGGCTATCCCAACGGCATCCTGCCCTGGAAAGGCGGGGTGTTTGTCACCTGCGCCCCCCACCTGTATTACCTGAAAGATACCAATGGAAATGGCAAAGCGGATGTTCGTGAAATCGTCCTGACGGGATTTGATACCAGCCGAACGGCGCAAATCCGCGTCAGCCACCCTATTTTGGGATTGGATGGGTGGATTTACCTTACCTCAGGCCTAACGGGAGGAGAGGTTTACGCGCCCTCCCGACCCGATACCGAACCACTGATCTTCACCTCCTCGGACAGCCGCTTTCATCCCGAAACCTTGGACGTTGAACTTACCGGTGGAAAGAGCCAGTTTGGGTTGGCTTTTGATGCCTTTGGCCGAAGATTTGGCACGAGCAACCGCCATCCCCTACAGCACATCGTACTGGAAACCAAACAACTGGATCAGAACCCCCATCTTTTACGTACGACCACGATACAGAACGTTTCTCCGGTAGAATCGGAAGCCCTGGTTTTCCCCATTAGTTCCTCCGTGACCACGGCAGCCTATATTCCCAAGCTAATGGGCCGTTCACATGACGGCACCTTTACCTCCGCCTGCGGCACCTTGATTTATCAAAGCATGGGCCTTTCAAAAATGCATCAAGGGAATGCTTTTATCTGTGAACCGGCTCAAAACCTGATTCAACGACAAAAGCTAGAAAAAGAAGGAGCCAGTTTCTCTTCTTCCAGGGTTCATGATGGCTGGGAATTTCTATCCTCCACGGACACCTGGTTTAATCCCGTTTTTCTTGCGCATGGGCCGGGCGGTGCGCTGTATCTGGCCGATATGTACCGGAAAATCATCGATCATCCCTCCTATGTGCCGGAGGAGGCCAGGGAGAAATTGGATTTTTCCAGCGGCAAAAACAAAGGAAGGATTTACCGGGTTAGCAACCAATCTTTCCACTACCAGGAACTCGATTTCGTTTTTCCCAAAAAGGATCCGGTAAGTCTGCCTGAAACCCTACAAGCCTTAACCGCCACGGATGCCTGGTCCAGGGAAACGGCATTCAGGTTATTACTGGAATCCAAACCAAAAGAAATCAGCTCTGAGTTAAAATCGCTTGCTACGGGTGCTTCCCTGCCCGAAACCCGCGTCAGGGCGCTCTGGCTATTGCAACATTTGACGGTTTTGGAGGAAGGTGCGCTGATAGCCGCGTTGAAAGACCCAGATCCGGGTGTCAGGGAGCAGGCCCTCCAAATAGCCCAACTACACCAGTTATCGGCATCACCCCTACAAAATCAACTGTTTCTGATGGCTGAAGATTCGGACCCAAGAGTCCGCTTTGTGGCCGCCCTGGTAATAGGTGGCCAACCCGGCAGCTCCAAATTACTCCCGCTGGCCCAGATAGCCGTCCGGGATGCTGCGGACCCCTGGTTACGAACCGCGGTGCTTTCAGGCCTGAAGGATCATTCGATGGAATTCTTACCGATCCTGGACAGCCTGGCAGCAAAATCCCCCAGCAACGGTTTAAACACCCTTTTTGGTGATCTTGGAGAGCTGCTGGGCGGTTCCCTTACCTTTACCGATTCCAAAAAGCTGGTTTCCGAGTATTTGGAAAGAAAAAACACCGCAAATGGTGTATTTTTCCTGGCAGGGATGTTTAAAGGGCTGGATAAAAACCCAACATCTCCGGAGGCATATTTAAATTCACTGCCATTACCTGAAAAGGTGCAGGAAGAATGGATAGCTGAACTATCCGAAACGGTAACCTTGGAAACGCTTCCTCTCGATCAGCGTGTTCAGGCGACGACTTTACTGGGGTATTTTCCGAATGGACCATCTGAAACGATCCTGGCTGGCCTGCTCGTACCCCATGAGCCAGTTGAAATTCAACTGGCTGCCGTGAGGGCTCTTTCGAGACTAAATCCCTCTCAGGCAGGTAAGGTACTTACTCAAGCTGAAAGATGGAAAAGTTATACGCCTCAGGTAAAGGGGGCTGTTTTGAATAGGTTACTTCAGGACCCGTTGTTACTAGAGGAGCTCATTAGAGCATTGGAGGCAGGGCAAATAGCCCCCACAGCCATCCCTTCTACCACCCGGCAAAACCTGATGAAATCTAAAATTGAACGGGTAAGAATAGCAGCAAGTAAGCTATTTGACTCCATGGAAGAAGGCGGCAGGATGCAGGTCTATGAACAATATAGCGGGGTATTGGAAATGGAAGGAAACGGCCTGAAGGGTAAACTGGTATTTATGACCCATTGCTCCGTTTGCCACAGCCATTCGGGTGAAGGTGGGCAGGTAGGTCCCGATTTAACAGGTATCAACAACCAACCCGCTTCTGCCCTCTTATTGCATACACTGGTACCCAATTATGAAATTCTACCCGACTACCAAACCGTGCAGGTGGAAACGGTTGATGGCAAACAGCTTACCGGAAGAATCATGGCCGAATCCGCTCATTCTTTGAGCCTAAAAACAACTTTTGGAACCGACGAAACCCTGCCCCGCGACCGGATTGCTAACATAGAAACAACCGGGACATCCCTGATGCCAGATGGACTGGAACAAAATATGAGTAGACAGGATCTCGCTGATTTAATCGCCTTTCTCAAGCAAAAAAACAGGCCCGAAGCCGCTAGCCCCTAATCATCGCCGAAGCAGCGAAATGGCCGCTTCTATCAGGTTATCTTCTCCCCTTTGCATGGCTGCCGGGTCCAGGTCAAGTCTCAAATCCACCAGAACCCCATCTTCCAGTTGGCGGTTTTCCAGGTCCACGGTTTGGGTTGCTGAAAACCGGTAGGTCCAGCCGTTTGGCAATTCTCCAAAAACCGGGGTTCCTCCTCCCCCGCCGGTTTGATCACCCAAGAGGAGCGCATTGGGAAGTGTCTTCATCATCTGAGCAAAAAAACTGGTGGCACTGTAGGACCTTCGATTGGTCAGGACGACTACCAAACCTGTAAAGGTTCCTTCCTCCCAGGGATTTAGGACCATCGGTTCCCAGGGGCCGAACTCCTCCGGTCCCGGTCCCGATTTAATTCGTTGCCGGGCATATTCCATTTCTTCCTCTGCAAAGGCGGATGCCAATAGTTCTGCATTGCTCAGATTACCGCCTCCATTATTTCTAACATCGATGATGACACCCCGGCTTCTTTTGGCTCTTTCTACTACTACCTGAAGGTTGGATTCGGAAATCCGCTGAGCAAAAGAACGGTAATTAACATACAGCACTTCATCCAACACCTGGTGAAGCAAGGGGCCGCTGATCCAATAGTCCGTACCTAAATATTCCTGTTCGATCAGGTTTTCATCGTAATTGACTGGAAACTCCTGATACCAGTCCCAGTTTCGGCTTCGGTTAAAACCGGTACTTAAATTCACATGTCCATCCCGGAGCTCGAATAACATATCAGCCAATAGCTCATACAATTCCAATTGGCCCATGTCATCCGATACCCTGGCCCGGTAGGTTTCCCTTACCTGTTCCCAATCAATTGCCTTGTGGGAAAAGAAAGAATACCTATCATTGACATCTTCCCATAAACGATCAAATACCTCAATAGGATCCGGGGAAGGGTCTGTGGGAAGCACCCATTGTTCACATGAAAGCAGAAAAAAGACCAAAATCCAGAAATAGCGTGCTTGCTTTACCATAAACGTATCGTTACCATTACCAAAACTGCTTGTCCCAGCCGTTGCACCGGCTGACCTCCTCCCAGGGAAGAAATTTCAGGCCGGTACCTTATGGCCAGGCTATTGCCGGTGGGCAAGGTCCATATCAGGCTGGATTCCAGGCCCATACTCCATTCTTTTCCGGCAAAAAAAGGATCTACCGCCCGAAGTAAATTTCCAAACCCGGTCTTCTCTTCAGATAGGCCTTCAGGGTCAGCCCCTATATAGCCCGATTTAATTTGAAACCCTACTACCTGCCAATGCGCCAAGGTTTGCCACTTGAAGGATTGACCTTTCCACTCAAAAGGATATGTATAGCGCAGTGCAGGGCCAATAGCCGTAAAATAATCGTACCGCAGGCTATAATTTGTAAAGCCATTGTGCCTTCGGATGTTAAAAACATTTTGATTGGACCATCCCCAATGAAGGCCTCTTTCCGCAGGAGACTCTTTATGATAAAAGGTGTAATTCAATAAACCCGCAGATAATGCATTCAAAGAATTCCCAAAGCGGTTGGTCAAGGGGCCATAACCAAATTCGAATTGGAAAGTCTCTGTTTTATGGGGAGATTCAATCCCAAAGGCAGCCAGGCTAAAACTTCGGTTACCACTGTAGATCATCGGCGAAAACCCCCGGTCCCTGCCCGACTGGAGCTGCAAACCAGTGGCCAGCCAGAGGTTTCCTTTCGTTTGAGAATAGGCAGCTGTAGCCGCCCCAAAGGCCAGTAAAAATGAGAGAATGAAATAAGGGGAGAAAAATCGCATTATCTTATATTCTTTTGTTTGCTAAAGCAATTGCTAAAAGTAATAAAATCTGGAAATATTCCTGTTTGCCGGGTAGAATTCAACCGATATTTTTCTAATTTCATGTCTGGAAATTTTTAAAATAAATAGTCATGAAATTCACTCTATCCTTTTCTTTTATCCTTTTTTTTACCTGGAACCTCAGCATGGCGCAGGAAAGCTTTTTAGGCATACAAAACAGCCAGCGTAAAGGCATGATCAATGCATTGATGAATCCTGCGGAGTTAAATAATCTCACCAAAAAAGTGGAAGTATCCTTTTTTGCAGTGGGAGAAGCAATGGATAACAACATGCTCTCTTTTCAGGATATCATCTCAGACCCTGGCCAATGGGAAAACCTGTTTCAATCTGTTTCGGATCCGGTAAATCTACGTACTGATTTCGCTGTATTAGGTCCTTCCGTAGGCCTCCGGTTTGATAAATGGTCCCTTGGATTCACCTCTCAGCTGAGGGGCAAGATAGATGTTATTGATTTTAATCCGGATTTAGGGGATGCCATCGTAAGCGAAAGTACCTCCAGTACCACCAATCAGGCACTGTTAGACATCCCCTATAATCAACGTATCAATGCCGTTGGATGGATGGAATTGGGTTTAATGGCCGGGACCTCGATTTGGGAGACCGAAACCCAATCCCTCTCGTTAGGAGGACATTTTAAACTTTTATTTCCCGGCACTTATGCCAATTTCGGTATGTATGAAATTCAGGCTACGCTGCTGTCGGGACCTGATCAGATCCGGCTGACAGATGCCCGGGGTAACCTAAATCTATCCTACGATGATCGCTGGGATACTGGAAACGGGCTAGCCTTTGATACGGATTTATGGAGGGGTTTTGCTCCAAAGGGTTTTGCTATGGATCTGGGCTTGAATTACCTGCTGAAGCGGGGAGATAAACCCTTTGTCAACCTGGGTTTGTCACTGAAAAATATCGGAGGGATGACGACTACAGAAAACCAAACCACGCGGAATTATACCATGAATATTCCGGAAAATGAATCCTTTCGGATCGATAATCTGCAGGGTTCGGCGGCGGAAATTGAACAGCAATTGGTTAATAGCGGCTATTTTACCATTTCCAATGACATTTCGCAAAACCGAATACAGTTGCCCCAATTATTGGCCGCCTATGTTGAGTTTAGCCCAGTGAGGCAATTCCAGGTTTCCCTTTATGGACAAAAGAGGATGCAGGATGAAAACAGCAACAGCCAGCTAAGTTCTTCAGATCTGCTGGTGCTGACCCCCCGGCTCATTGCCGGAAAACTTGAAGTGTATTCCCCCTGGATGCAGCATCAGGTGTCGGGACTGACGGGTGGATTAGGCCTACAGTATGGAGGCTTCTTTCTCGGCAGCCAGTCCATTCTCACCGGTTTGATGGCAGACAGCAACCGATTGGATGTTCATTTTGGCTTATCCTGGGGCTTTTGAGCGATTATTGCGGCAACGGTCCGAACAATAACGGACTTGTTCCCAATTTTTTTCCCATTTTTTTCTCCAGGTAAACGGCCTTCCGCATACCGGGCAAGTTTTCTGTGGAAGCGGTCGCTGCATTTGTTCAGGGCAAGGGTTTATTCATTTAATGATTTCCATGATATTTTGTTCAAGTAAGGAGGGAAAATATTTTTTCTCTCCTGTTAAAGAAAAAAGGCTGGTTCATAACTACCCCAGGCCACATTTCTGTAAATAATTGGTCCTTTCACGATTGGAATTGCTATATTGGATTGTCATTAGAAACCGTTTAACCCAACTTATATTCATGTTATCCAACGAGCAAAAGAAACAAATTGAAATCCAGGGAATGCCGCTTGATACCGTAGAAGAACAGCTAAGAAACTTTGAACAAGGCTTTCCATTTTTAGAAATCCAGAATCCCGCAAAAATCGGGGAAGGAATTCGGGTACTGAATGAGCAGGAGTTGCAAAAAGCAATGGAGGTTTACGAGGCTGCTGCTCCTTCCAAGATACTGGTCAAATTTGTTCCGGCCAGTGGGGCGGCCAGTCGGATGTTTAAAAACCTTTTCGGATTCCTGGAAGCAGAGAACCCTTCGCTGGAAAAAGATTCCTTTGTCCGGCAATTTTTTGATTCCATCAAATCATTTGCGTTTTACGAGGATTTGGATACTGAATTGAAAAAAGCAGGCAGCAGTGTGGATGCGGCCTTAAAAGAAAAGAATTATAAAAGCATCTTACGCATGCTTCTGGAGGATGAAGGACTTGGATACGGAAATTTACCCAAAGGCTTATTAAAATTCCATGCCTACGGAAATGAAAACAGGACACCCGTAGAGGAGCACTTCGTGGAAGGAGCTCAGTATGGAACCGGCAAAGAGCATACGGTACGGTTACATTTTACCGTTTCTCCTGAGCACCAAGAGAAATTTGAGCAAAAGGTAGCGGAGGTGAAACCGGCTATGGAAAAGAAGTTTGGGGTAAAATTCGATATCGATTTTTCTCAGCAACAAAAGGCTACCGACACGATAGCTGTAGACCTGGACAACCAACCGTTTACAGAAGAAGGTGGGGAAATCCTCTTTCGCCCTGCTGGTCACGGCGCCTTGCTGGCAAACCTAAATGAAATGGAGGCCGATCTGGTATTTATTAAAAATATTGACAACGTAGTGCCAGACCGGTTAAAAGACACCACCACCCGGTATAAAAAAGCCATTGGCGGGGTCTTGTTGCAAGCGCAGTCCAGCACCTTTCAGGCCTTAAAAGAACTGGACAAGGGAGTAAGCGAAGCCTCCGTAGCGAGTGCCCAAAAGGTATTTACCGAAACGATTGGAGGCAAGCTACCCGAATCGTTTTCATCCATGGGCCTGGAAGAAAAAGCAAGCTATCTTAGAGAAAAACTGAATCGTCCTATCCGGGTATGCGGAATGGTCGAAAATACCGGCGAGCCCGGTGGAGGGCCATTTTGGGTAAAAGAAGCGGATGGGTCGCTTTCCCTGCAAATTGGAGAAACCGCCCAGTTAAATCTGGACGATCCGGATCAGCAGGCCAAATTACAAGCGGCAACTCATTTTAATCCGACCGACCTGGTCTGTGGGATTCGGGATTACCAGGGAAAGGCCTTTGACCTGATGGCGTTTAGGGACCCGAAAACCGGCTTCATCACCCAAAAATCCAAAAGCGGAAGGGACTTAAAAGCCCAGGAGCTTCCCGGTCTCTGGAATGGTTCCATGGCCCACTGGAATTCGATTTTCGTGGAAGTACCCCTGATCACTTTCAATCCGGTCAAAACCATTAATGATCTTTTACGTGATGTACATCAATAAATCGATAACCTTTCCAACCAACTATTCATCCATGCACTACAAACAGTTTATTTCCAGAAGAATCCATACTATCGTTTTCTTTAGCTTGTTATCGGTAATTTGGATATCCTCTCCCGCATTGGCGCAGATTGGCGTGGGCGCAGAGCCCCCCAAAGAGGCCGAACTGCTTTTTAATGGCAAAAAACGCTCTCTCCATCAAAACTGGACCTATTGGGAAGGCCCCAGGCTGGCTGCCAGTTTACCCATAAAATGGGAGATTGTTCCGGATCCTGTAGATAAAGGTACCGCAGTTAGTGCCAATGACCCTGCCGGAGCAGGTGGAAAATACGGGGCTGCCGATATTGTCACCAAACAAAAATTTACCGATTTTCGCTTGCATGTGGAATTTCTGATAAAAAAGGAAGGGGGCAATAGCGGTGTCTACCTGCAAAACCGGTATGAGATACAGATATTAGATGGAGATAGCACCGATCATGGCATGGCCGCAGTGATTAATGAAAAGGCGGCTCCTTATCAGGTTTATAAGGGCCTGGGCCAATGGAATGCTTACGACATACAGTTTCGCGCCGCCCGGTTTGATGAAAGTGGAAAGATAACCGATAAGGCCATGACAACCATCTATTTTAATGGTGAAAAGATACACGAAAACGTACCTATTCAACAGGTCTGGGGAGGAGCAAATTCAGGTCTGGATGGGGGTAGAGATGGAGGAAAAGGGATTACCGACCGTCCCGGAGGAATTAAACTTCAGGCCGAGGGTCACGAGGTATTGTTCCGAAATATATGGGTGCAACGCCTGGCCCTTGAGGAACCGGATACGAATTTCTAACTCCCACAACAATCCACAGGCTTGAATGCGATCCCAAATTTGTATTTTTCATTCTGGCAAAATTTTTGATCATTCCCTATTTAAAAATACTATGAACTTTAAACGCATATTTGGCCCCTTGCTTACATTGATAGGATTGGGAGGTCTTATTTATGGAGCGTATCTTTTTTTGGTTCCGGAGGATGGAGATTGGAAAACCATACTGGTTCTGTTAGTTTTGGGCCTGATTTTTTTTAGTTCCGGATTGGGCCTATTAAAAACGACCAAAGACCGAAGTTAAGGCCTGTACATCCCCGCATCCGGACTCCGTTCGTAAAATGGAAATAGGGCAAGGTTGTAAGTTTCAGGAATAAAGATTATGTTAAGGGGTGAATTATCACCATTATCTTTATTCAATTAATGAAAACCCAATACCTTACCGCAGGATTCGCACTGCTGATCCTCCATTCCTGTCAGCAACCCAGGCAAGTTACCAGCACGGTTGACCTTCCCGATCCCCGGGCTTCTACCTATGTGGAAGCAGATCCCGATCCCATCTATGCTGCCCATGTCCGAACGACCCCCTTTCAAACTCCGGAAGAAGAAAGGGCAGATTTCGTTCTTCCCCCAGGGTTTGAGGTAAGCTTGTTTGCCTCCGAACCGGACATTACCAAACCCATCAACATGGCCTTTGATGAAAAAGGGAGGCTATGGGTAAGCCAATCGTCAGAATATCCTATCAAAGCAGGTGCGGGGCAGGGAACGGATCGAATTAGTATTCTGGAAGATACCGATAAGGATGGAAAAGCAGATAAAATCACGCATTTTGCAGAAGATCTGAATATCCCCATTGGAGTGCAGCCGGTAAAAGGTGGTGCCGTGGGATTTAGCATTCCAAACCTCTACTTTTTTTACGATACGGATGGGGACGATAAAGCCGATAAGCGGGAAGTGCTGCTCGGTCCCTTCGAAACGCGGGACACCCACGGCATGGTCAATAACCTTTTCCGAGGGTTTGACGGATGGATACATGCCTCCCATGGCTTCAGTAATATTTCTACCGTAGCAGGAAAAGATGGGGATTCCATAAAAATGGTCTCCGGCAATACATTCCGTTTAAAGTTAGACGGCAGCCGGGCAGAAAAAACCAGTGATGGCAGAATCAACCCCTTTGGATCAGACCTGGATGCACTGGGATACCACTATTCCGCCGATTGTCATACCCTTCCCATTTATCAGCTCATCCGAAATGGAAATTACACCCAATGGGGAAAAAAGGAACCCAATAGGGGCTTTGCTCCTACCATGATGGATTACGGGCTTAATTCTACCGCCCTTTCCGGCCTGGTTTATTACACGGACACGCAATTTCCCGAAGCGTATCAAAACAGTTTTTATTCTGGTGATGTGGTTACTTGCCGCATCAGTAGAAGCACGATGAATTTTACCGGATCCACCCCGCAAGCGACCAGGCAGGCCGATTTCCTGGTCAGTAAAGATCCCTGGTTCCGACCCGTAGACATCAAGGTGGGGCCAGATGGGGCGCTGTATGTAGCCGATTTTTACAACCCCATTATCGGGCACTATGAGGTGCCTCTGGATCATCCGGAACGAGACCGTACCAGCGGCCGCATTTGGAAAATCACCTACCAGGGCCAGGAAAGACCTGTGACGGATTGGTCCAGGGCAAGCATGGCGCGGCTGATAGAAGCCCTTGAAGATCCGGTCCTACAGACCCGCTTGCTCGCAACTGATGAATTGGTGGACCGGTATCAGTCGGAAGCGGTTCCTTCACTGGAGAAAATCGTAAACCATAAACGCAGCCTCTCCCGGCAACTGGTCCAGGCCTTGTGGGCCCTGTACCGGATGGATGCGCTATCTGAGGCAAAGCTGGGGAAAATGTTGAATCATCCGGACCCTTTAGTGAGGGTTCATGCGCATCGAGTTTTAGGGGAACACCTGGCATTTAATGACACGCAGTTTCAGTGGACGCTGGAGGGACTGAAAGACAGTAGCCCACATGTACAACGCGTAGCCGCAGAAAACCTGATCCTTCATCAGGATGTGAAAATGATTCGCCCTCTGATGCAAACCTATATGGAAACACCGGAAGCCGACAGCCACCTACGTTATGCCTTGCAACATGCGTTCTATAAACACGCCAAAAAAGTGGAAATAGCCATGGCCATCGCCAGTGGTTCCTGGAATAAAAAGGAAACCGAGCAAGTAGCTTTGGTATTTTCAGACGTTGAATCTCGTATCGCCGGAGAATATTTACTGGACTATCTTCAAAATAACACTGCGTCAGAAAACCGGTTTTTGCCCTATTTAACATCCATTGCCCGAACCCTTCCCGCATCCAGAATAGATGTGTTGGTACAAGTAGCCAGGCAAAAGGGAAGCGAAATTGCCCCGTATCGCAAAGCCCTTGCCATCAATGAAGGCCTGGTACAGCAGGGCATGGACTGGCCTGAGGAAATCAAGAACTGGAACCTTTCACTTAGCAAACAAATTCTGGATCAGCTTTCGGCCAAATCCACCCTGAGTGAAGAAGAATCGGAGCGCTTGCAGTTCGCCGCCGAAATGTCCGAAACCCTGAAAGTTCGTGCGCACCTCCCCCACCTACGACAGATGCTTGGCAATCCTTATTTAAAAGAAGATCTTCGGGTAATGGCGGCAAATGCCCTGGTAGAAACCGATCCGGTGGCGCAAGTGAACCATTTACAAAAATGGTTGACCGACCCAGATCATCCACTGAGTTTTCGAAGAAAAATTGCCGGTTCCATGGCCAGATTCAGCTCCAGTCAGACGTTAGATCTATTGGCAACCGGCATGCGCAATGCTCCCATGGAGCTACAGGAATCCATCGCTGCCTTACTGGCCTCTGAAAATGCCGGTAAAGACAAGTTGATCGCCCTGATCAGGGAAGGTCAGGCGCCTGCCAGAATATTGAAAAACAGAACGGTGGAAGAAAACTTCCTTTCAGGAGCTCAAGAAATCCAAAAAGAGGCATTTACTTCCCTGACTGAAAACCTCCTGCCGGTCAGCGAAGAACGGGAAACGTTAATTGCAGAACGCGTGGATCATTTTGAGCAAAGTGAAGCGCAGGTGGTATCCGGCAGAACATTATACGAACAGCATTGCAGTACGTGCCATCGAATCGAAGAAGGCGGAGGCATGATCGGGCCCCAACTGGACGGCATTGGCAATTGGGGACTTTCCGCCCTGGCCACCAAAGTACTGGACCCCAACCGAAACATTTCCGAAAACTTCCGGACCTATATCCTTAAACTCAAAAATGGGCAAACCCGTTCCGGGCTCTTCCGACGGGAAGAAGGACAGGTAGTCGTGATGGCAGACCAGAGTGGACAGGAATTTTCCGTTCCCAAAACCGATATTATTGAACAAACCGCCTCTACCATTACGCTGATGCCGGATTATTTTAGCACCACGCTGAACCAGGAACAGTTCAACGATTTGATGAATTACCTACTTAGCCTTAGATAAGATGTTATACCGATTCGCCTTTAATGCCAAATTTCCGACTGCTCTCATCGTCCTGATGGGAAGCCTGTGGTCCTGCCCCTGCCTGGCGCAGCAAAACCAATCCGGCACACCTGCTACAGCTATTTCCTTCAAGAAACATACCCTCAGCACCACCTTTCTGGCAGAAGGAGCAGCCATCGGTGATGTCAACCAGGATGGCTTGATGGACGTGATGGCCGGGGCTTATTGGTTTGAAGCACCGGACTGGACGGCCCACGAACTGGAGGTGCCACAAACATTTCATTACGACAAGGGCTACAGCAATGCCTTTATCAGCTTCGGTATGGATGTCAATCAGGACGGCTGGGTAGATTTTGTCCGAATTGGTTTTCCGGGGAAAGAGGTACAATGGTTTGAAAATCCCAAAAACCAGCCCGGACACTGGAAGGTCCACCTGATTCACCAATCGCTTGGCAACGAGTCGGCAGGCTTTTTTGATGTAGACCGGGACGGTATCAAGGATATCGTAGGCAGCATTCCGGAAACGGGAGAAATGGTCTGGTTCAAAGCACCTGCTGGCCCAGGAAATCTGGAATGGGAAAAATACCCAATCAGTGAAAAAGAAAGTCCGGGCACGGCGCAGTTTGCCCACGGTATGGGCATGGGGGACATCAACGGGGATGGAAGAGAGGACCTGCTCATCACAGCGGGTTGGTGGGAAGCCCCCGAAGATCCTACCAAAGGCCCCTGGGAATTTCACGACGCCAACCTGGGCGAACCAGCAGCACAAATGTACGTGCAGGACTTTAATGCAGACGGTCTGCCGGATGTGGTTTCCTCCTCCGCCCATCAATTGGGTATCTGGTGGCACGAACAGAAAAAATCCGGGCAGTGGGAAACCCACCTGATCGACGATTCCTTTACGCAAACCCATGGATTGGAATTGGTGGATATCAATAGAGACGGGCATCCGGACCTGGTTACCGGTAAACGGTATTTTGCCCATATGGGAAACGACCCCGGAGAATACGACACCCCTTATTTGTCCTGGTACGAATTTGTTCCGGGATCCGAACCTCAATGGATCCAGCATGTGATCGATACCGATTCGGGTGTGGGGGTTCATGTGATTACAGAAGACTTTAACGGCAACGGGCTGGTAGACATCGTGGTAGCCAATAAAAAGGGAGTATTTGTATTTGAGCAACTGAGATGAGGTCCCAATGCTAAAGTCGGGGTATTGGCTGAGCTGCTGAATTGCAGTACCTGCGCGGTATTTCCAGGCCCCAATACTTGATAAGGAACCATATTACCGGATTTCTTTGCCCTCATCTTATAGGGCAAGTCCGGCGGATACAGCTAATACGTCCGCACGCTGTGCTTGTGGATACCATTCCTTTTTATAGTGGCTCAATTGATCTCCATTACTGTACGAGAAAACCAGCTTAAAAAGACGGCAAAGCTACAAGCGTATACCCCACTGCTTTTGGTTCGTCGGAAATCGTTAAATACTATTTTTCTCTTCAATCCGCATCCTAGCGAAGCGATTCCAATTCTTGGGGAGAAGTTTCCAGCGGCTCGCCAAGTATCGTTGATCCATTGGCCGTGATCAAAAAATCATCCTCGATGCGAATACCACCAAACGTGCGGTATTCTTCCAACTTCTCATAATTAATAAAGTCCTTATGCCGTTTTTGGGCTTGCCAGGAATCCATGAGCTGGGGTATAAAATAAATTCCCGGTTCTACGGTAAGTACCTGGCCCTTTGCCAATTCTTTTCCCAATCGCAGGGATTTAAGGCCAAATTGAGTGCTTTTTTTCAGTTCATCGGTATAGCCCACAATAGCTTCCCCCAGATCTTCCATATCGTGAACGTCCAAGCCCATCAGGTGTCCAAGTCCACAGGGAAAAAACATTGCATGAGCTCCCTGCTGAACAGCTTCCTCCACGTCGCCTTTCATCAGTCCGAGGGTTTTAAGTCCCTCCACTAGCTGCTTACAGGCCAGTAGGTGAATATCCAAAAACCGAACCCCTGGCTTCAATGCTTCAATTGCCGCCCTATGGGCATTCCAAACCACCTCGTATATTTCTTTTTGGGATGCCGAAAACTGCTTCCCCACCGGAAAGGTACGTGTAATATCTCCTGCATAGTGCATGGCCGACTCGGTGCCAAAATCAGCCAGTAATAACCTCCCCTGCTCCAGTTTGTTCCCATAATGGTGGTTATGAAGGGTCTGCCCATTAATGGTAATAATGGGAGGAAAGGAAAGCCCTCCTCCTCCGGCAAGTGCTTCTCCGTTCACCAAACCGAGTAACTCGTATTCGTACATTCCCGGTCGAGCCAGTTGCATGACTTTCCGGTGTAGTTGTACCGTTTGATTCACCGCTTTGGATATTTCCACCATTTCTTCCTCAGACTTAATGGATCGTAACCTCGCAACGGCTTTGATAAAATCTTCAGAAACATGCAGGGGAATCTGATCAATACGAAGATGAAACCAATGCATGAGTTTCAGGCAATTTTCCGGTCGGTAAGGAGGCAGGTAATGGATCTTTCTGTGGGAGGCTTTGGACAGGTACGTTTCTGTTTCTTTCCAGGGCAAGGTTTGAGCAACTCCGACAGCCCGGGCCAAATCCGCCAATTTGGGTTGATCCCCATGCCAAACCAGTTGTTCCGTAGTCAGCTCGTCTCCGAAGATGATTTCCTTATCTTCGTCAATATCTATAACCGCCGCTAATCCGGGAACATCCAGTCCAAAAAAATACAAGAAAGAACTATCCTGCCGGAATGGATACCAGTTATCTTTAAAGTTACTGCTACTTTCCTCGTTTCCTAAAAACAACAAGACACCCCCTTTCATGATTTTTTTGAGGTTTTTCCTTCTTTCAATGTACGTTTCTGTCGAAAATAAATGCATCCCGGTTAAAATCAGTTGGTATCCTTACGAGTTAAAATGGCCGTCTACACGCTAAACTTCTGCAAAATAATTGGAATTTACAGGTTTATTAGAGTGGAATTTTCTCCCAGGTTGGTAAGGTGGGTCTCAAGGCCAGGGAATCTTCTATGATTTTTAACACCCGTTCGCGTTCTTTCCCTGCAAGCATCAGTCGGGGTGCCCGTACGTATTCGGTTCCCAATCCAGTGGCTACTTCAGCCAGTTTGATGTATTGCACCAATTTGGGATGGATATCAAGTTCCAGGAGTGGGAAAAACCACCGGTAAATTTCCAGGGCTTCCTCTATTCTTCCTTCTTTTACCAGGCGATATATGGCGACCGTTTCGTAGGGAAAGGCGCAAACCAACCCGGCTACCCAACCTTCCGCGCCCAAGGCCAGACTTTCCAACGCCAGGGGGTCTACGCCACCCAGAATTTTAAACCGATCGCCAAAGCGATTGATCATTTTAGTTATCAGGGTTAGGTCTCTGGATGATTCTTTGATGGCCTGTATGTTTTTGCAGGGTTCCAGTTCCTCAAACATGTCTGGGGTCACCAGAATTTTATAATCAATAGGATTATTGTAAACCATGATAGGCAGGTCGGTAGCACCGGCAATCTCCTTAAAAAAGGTTATCGTCTCCCGGTCGTCTGCGTAATACCTCATCGGAGGAAGAACCATCAAACCTTCGATACCACTGTCATTAGCCGCTTCAACGGCCTCCACTGCCTTTTTAGTGGACTGTTCGGCGATGGTTAATACTACGGGGATTTTTCCCGATATCATTTCTACGGTCGATTTGACAAGAGTCTCCTTTTCCCGGTCGGTCAAAGTACTGGCCTCCCCCAAACTACCTCCTAAAATAATACCATCGACACCTGCTTTTTGCTGAACCTTTATATTGGCAAGAAAAGCGTTTAGGTCTAGCTGGTCATCAGATGTGAATTTGGTGGTAATTGCCGGAAATACTCCTTTCCATTTTATCATAGCTTTGTTATTAAGTGTGTTAACGTAGTACTGAGCATTTTCTGATTATTAAAAAACAATGTTTATCCTTTCCTGATCCGCTGCTTACCTTCCACCAGGAGTTAAGTTCTCCATCCAGAATTTTTCCATGGTCCTTCGAAGATGGAGTGATGTATTTTCTCTTTCATTGATCCCGTGCGCCCGCATGGGATATACCATCATGGAAAACAGTTTGTTGTGCTGAATTAACCGATCTGCCAACATCTCAAAGCTTTGGTAATGCACGTTATCATCGGCAGTTCCGTGCATGACCAACAGGTTTCCTTCCAACTTTTCAGCATGATTAATGGGCGAACCTTCGAAATATCCCGAAGGGTTATCCTCCAGCAATCCCATATACCTTTCCTGATAGGTGGCATCGTAAAGTCGCTGATCCGAAACAAAGGAAACGGCAATGCCGGTTTTATATAACTCGGGGTATCGGAAGAGGCAGTTTAGGGTCATTTGCCCTCCCCCACTCCATCCCCAGATACCAACGCGGGACGCATCGATGAAATCATAGGTGGAAAGGATTTTTTGCGCGGCGGCATACTGGTCCTTTGAGGCCAGAATCCCTATTTGTCCATAGATGGATTTCCGCCATTCCCTTCCTCTGGGGGTCTTTGTTCCCCTGTTGTCGATGCTCATAACGATGTATCCCTTTTGCGCCAGGTACTGGTGCCAGAGATCACCATTCATCCAGCCGTCCTGCACGGTCGACCCCGCCGGTTCGCCATAAACATAAATGATTAGGGGGTATTTTTTGGACGGATCAAAGTCGACAGGCTTAATCATAAACGCATCGAATGTAACTTCCCCAATATCAATTTTCACAAATTCCTTTGGTCTGAGACCCAAAGCATCGTATTTTTCTTTCAATGCTCCATTATCTTCCAGCACCCGCAATTCCTTGTGTCCGGGCAGCTCAATCAGGGAAATCGTCGGTGGGGTAACGGCATTGTGATAGGTGTGGATGGCAAACTGAGAATTACCTGACAACTGGTAGGCATGTTGGCCCGGGATGCCAACCGGAGTAATCCTTTCTGCCTTCCCTGTTTCGTGAATCGGACTTCTGTATAGATACCGTTGGGTGAAATTTTCAGGGGAGGCAATGTAATAGACATAGCCTCCTTCCGGGTCTATATGGCTCACCCTTTCCACATCGAAGGCTCCCTGCGTCAGCAGCGTCATGGAGGTTCCATTTCGGGAAACTTTATAAAGATGACGCCAGCCATCCCTTTCACTGGTCCAGGTAAAAAACTGTTGATCATCCATCCAGATCAGGTTATCATGGATATCCAGAAATGTCTCCTCATTTTCTTCCAGGATTTCGGTCAGTTCCATGGTCCTGGTATCCCCTATCCAGACGGTGTTTTTGTTTTGGGGCCGGTTTAGTTGTTGAATCAACACCTCCTGAGAATCCGGGATAAAATCCATTCTGGCCAGGTAATTATTTTGGGGATCGCCGGGAATGGCAAACCATTTGGTAGCCCCCCCTTCCGCTGAAATAACCCCGATTTTTACGGAAGAAAGCCTTTCCCCAACCTTCGGATACGGCAAGGGAATGGGCTGTGAATAAATAGAATCGATGTTATTTATCAGGTAAAACGTACCTATATCCTGTGTATCGGAATGCCAATAGGCAATTTTTTCACCATCCGGACTCCAACGAAAACCATCTCTGCAACCCAGCTCCTCCTCGTATACCCAATCAAAGGTGCCATTAATAATGTTTTCGCCTCCATCCTCCGTTAGCTGAGTGATTTTCTTACTAACCAAGGTTTCAACGAATAGATTATGCTCACTTACATAGGCAATTTTAGAGGCATCCGGAGAAAATTTTGCAAACATCAGGCTGGAAGAAGGAAGCCCGACTCCCAGCTGCGTTAATTGTTTCTGATCCCTATCCAGTACCCAGTAATCTCCCCGGGTATGGTACCTCCATACTTTTCGGGTATTGGTAAAAAGCAATACTTTACTGTTGTCCTCCGACCACTGGTAATCGGCCACCTCCAAAGGTTCCGTGGCACCAGCCGGAATTAACTCCTCCGCCGAAATGAGCACCGAACGATCCCCGCTGACCGCCTCATAACGGACAATATCATCCCCGTCCAACCTGGGGTTCTTTTCAATGCTGGAATAACTTTCCGAATCCTTCATCCAGCGGATGGGGCCGAATCGCTTCTGAGTAAAGGCATTATCCCTGTAAATCCCCTCCAAACTAAGTGGTGCTTGGGGAAAAACCGGACTGGCAGCCGTGAAAAAATAAAAAACAACTAAAACAATCTTTTTCATTAAATAATTCGTCTAATATTTACGCTAAACCCAAATCGCTGACCTGCTAAATCAGCCGTTGGGATGTCAATTAACTACAGGCATAAAGATAGAGCCTTCGGAAGCATTAAGCATTCCATCATTTTATCCAAAAGATATGGTATTTTAACGAAAATGAAATTTTGATGCTTGAGGCTACTAAATTATTGAGTCAATATTCCATTTTCCTGGTAATGGGCATACGCTACTAGAAAAAAATTTTTGGCTAATTTGCCTTTTTCAAGACATTATTTCGGTACTCAAGGGGAGTCATCCCCATGACACTTTTAAAATGCTTATGAAAGTTGGACAAATTATTGTACCCGGAACTGTAACAGCATTCTGAGGTATTGAAATCATCCTGATAAAGCATGCGGCAGGCATTGGCGATTCTTACTTCAATCAAAAACCTGGAAAAAGTCTTTTGACTTTTGTATTTAAAATACCTGCAAAAAGCAGTGGGAGACATGTTGACCATTTCCGCCACTTGCTTGAGACTGATTTTCTCACTGAAATTATTTCGAACATAATCAAACACCCGGTTAATTTTAGGCAGGTTTTCCTGAACGGAATGAATCGGTATCCCCAGCGAGGAAATGAAATTCAAATTATTATCCTTCGAAATCGATTCCAGAATATCCAGCAATCCCAAAAACCTTTCAAAGGAATTTTTTTCTGGCAACAGGTTTAATTTCTCACTGATTTGCGCCTGTACCACTGTAGAAATCTTAATCCCATAAACCGAAAAATCAATCAACCGCTGTATCGCATAGGCTTCCGGTATATCGCATAAGGCATTTTTGAGTACATCCTGATTAAAAAATACCGAAATGGCTCTAGCTTTATGATGCATGTCACCCGCAAAGGAAAAATCTTTGTTACGGAAAACATGAGGTAAATTTTTACCAAATAGGTATATTTCTCCCTTTTTGAAAGGAATGACACTTTCTGCAACGAACAACGATCCCTCCCCCTCCAAAATCAGCGTAATCTGAAATTCTTCGTGGTAGTGAATGGGCTCAAAGAAATTATCCAAATCCCAACACTCCACCCGTATGGTTTCTTCTTTTAATCGAGGTACTTTAAAATGTAGCGGCTGCATGATTAGATGAACATTGGTTTCCGAGTGCATTAATTTAGACTAGTTGCAGATAAAAAGCAAAAAAGCATACAAATAAAAACGAAATTGCTAAGATAGTATACACAAAAGCTAATATTTGAAAATAGTACTCGCTTAAAATCCACTACATTTAACTAATAACCAATACTAATTAGACGATGAATTTTCCAAGTATATTTAATGATGTAGTAGGCCCTGTCATGAGAGGCCCTTCCAGTTCCCATTGTGCCGCTTCCCTGCGGATCGGCAGGATAGGCCATGACCTGATGAAAGGGAGTATTTCTTCAATCGAAATCGATTTTGATCCGGAAGGTTCCCTGGCAACCACGCACAAAGAACAGGGATCGGATATGGGATTATTCGGCGGATTTTTGGGCTGGGAAGCCTTCGATGAACGCCTGGTCCGGGCCGAGCAACACCTGGGAGCGGCGGGCATTCAGGTGAAGATCAACATCCGAGACATCCAAGCCGATCATCCAAATACCTATAAAATCACCCTGACCAACCCCTGGGAGACCCACCAACTCACAGCCATTTCCACCGGGGGAGGAATGATCGAAGTGATCGAAATAGACCAGGCTCCGGTATCTTTTGCAGGGGACTGCTTTTTGACATTGGTTTACACTACCCATCCGGAACAGGTCATGGACTACCTGCAACATGAACTGAGCTACGATAGCCTGGAATTTCGTTCCGGAAATCAGCCCTATATCGAAATCAAAGCACAACAATTTCCGGATGCGGCACTTATTCAAGAGTTGGAACAGATGGAGGTGGTATCCGGGGTAAAAAAGATCCGGCCTGTTTTGCCCGTATTGACTGCCAAAAACCAAAAAGTGCCTTTTATAACCTGTGACGAAATGCTGGCCTATAATAAGGACAAAGGGCTATCCCTATGGGAACTGGCTGTTCGGTATGAAAGCATCCGGGGAAACATTTCGGAGGCGGAGGTATTGGCCAAAATGGATACCATTCGAAAAATCCTTAAAGACGCTATCAGCACAGGCATCAAAGGAACCAACTACGAGGACCGAATCCTGGGGCCCCAATCTGTAAAATTTAAATCCCTGATGGAAAGTAAAAAATTAGTAGATGGGGACGTGCTCAACCGCATCATTATGTATGTTTCTGCAATCATGGAGGTAAAAAGCTCTATGGGAGTGATCGTGGCTGCCCCTACGGCCGGTTCCTGCGGCGCAATGCCCGGTGCCGTTTTGGGTCTTTCCGATGTCTTGGGTTTGTCGGAAGAGGAAACGGTAAAGGCCTTACTGATTGCCGGCCTGATCGGGGTGTTTATTGCGGCACATTCTACCTTTGCCGCTGAGGTGGGTGGTTGTCAAGCCGAATGTGGTTCCGGTTCATCCATGGGCGCGGCAGCATTGGTATACCTGGCGGGGGGCACGCTTACCCAAAGCATTTCTGCGGCCTCCATGGCACTGCAAAGTTCGCTGGGCATGATCTGTGATCCCATAGGAAACAGGGTTGAAGCGCCCTGTCTTAATAAAAATGTCATGGCTGCCTCCAATGCCCTTTCTTGCGCAAACATGGCACTTGCAGATTACGATCACCTTATTCCATTGGACGAAGTCATCGAAACCATGTACGAAGTGGGTAAAAGCATCCCAAATACCCTTAGATGTACCAATCTGGGTGGACTATCCATAACCAAAACCGCAAAAGAAATCGAACGCAAATTGGGAAAAGGGCAATTTTATAAAAGTTGTTGATCGGGCTCATTTTCCAATTTTGAAGGGTGGGCTAGCAGATAGCTAGGTAGGATCACTGACCTGGTATATTTGGCTACTTCCCTTCCTTAGCTACAATTCCTTCTTTTTCTTCAGATTTTGGCTTGTTATTTGTGCTTATTAGGGTATGAAACAGTTACTAAATTTTCTAAAACCCCGCCTGTTGACCTCCTTCATTTTATTCCTTTCCGGATCACAGGCATATGCTCAGGTTCAACCCGGAATTCCCAAACCACGGGGTCCAGTAGATTTGAGCGACACCAGTAACTTGGTGATCTTTATCATTCTTCCGATTCTAGTCATTATTGGCTATTTTTTCTGGAGAAAAGCCATGAAGAAAAGGAAAGAGGAGGAAGATAAGCAGCAGTAGCGAGAGGATTAGTGGTTCCTCAACCTTTCTATTAACTCCTTTTTGCGGAGGTTACTAATGCCAGACAGGCCTATTTCGCGGGCTTTGTCGTACAATTCGTCCCGCGTCCATTCTTCGTAAGCTGGAGCTTTTCCTCCCTTCTTGCCTGCTACCTGGTCAGGGGTGTTGGCAATACGGGCGGATTTTTCCTTGCTATACCCTTGATCCCGTAACGCTTCATACTGATCTTCATTTTTTATTTGGGGTATTTTTTTGTCAGGCATGGCTGTTTTGGTTTAGGCATTATCTCTTCGGAACCGATCGCTTTCACTGCTCCATTCTTTGTCAGCTTCCTTGGCGCGCATCAATTCATCCTTTGCTTTTTCTTCTTTCGATTTTTTCTTTTTCTTCGAATCGGCAGATTTGGGTCCCTTTCCATCACGGGCTTCTTCCTGGGCCTCGTCAAAGCTGTTGTCTTTAAAATTTTCAGGCTGTTTATCTTGATTTTTTTCGGTGCTCATGGTTTGATTATTTTGGTTTCTTTGATGCTAATCAGAACCAAAATCATTCCAAAAAGGCTGAAATTGTTATATTCACAGCAAAATTTTACCTGAAGTCCCATTTTATTTGTTTATCCTTCCGCAAGGAAATATATTCACGTACTAATAGTTCAGAAAAATTTTATAGAAATATGAGCAATAATTCAAAAAAATCCAGAAGAAGCTTTGTGAAGGGAAGCCTTCTGGCCTTGGGGGGCATCAGCCTTGTACCCCGACACGTGCTAGGAAAAGGTTACCTTGCACCAAGTGATCACCTTACCAAGGGGGTTATTGGTGTTGGCGGCATGGGTAGGGGTCACTTTAAATATGCCGGAACCAAGACCGTAGCTATTTGCGATGTGGACACGCGCCATATCGGTATTGCCCAGGAAACCTTGGGTCAGGGAGTCAAGACCTTTTCCGATTACCGGGAATTGATTCAGCTACCCGAAGTAGACATCGTCCACATTGCTACACCGCCTCATTGGCATGGAATTATGGCTGTGGACGCAGCCCGGGAGGGAAAGGATATCTGGTGTGAAAAACCGATGACCCGTACCATAGGCGAAGGGAAAAAAGTGGTGGAAGCTGTCAAACAACACGGCAATATCTTCCGACTGAATACCTGGTTTCGCTTCGATGCCAATTTTTACGGTATGAATACGGAAGTGAAGAACATCAAAAAACTGGTTGATTCCGGCATGTTGGGTTGGCCGCTAAAGGTCACCGTTGGAAAACTGACTGGATTTGATTGGAAGTTCTACTGGGTAGGCCGAACCGGTCTGGACACCATGCCCGTTCCTCAGGAATTGGACTACGAGCGCTGGCTGGGCCCTGCTCCTTATAAGCCTTACCACGACCACCGTACCCACGGCACCTTCAGGGGTTACTGGGATTACGACGGAGGTGGCTTGGGCGATATGGGACAACATTACATGGATCCCATCCAGTATTTTCTGGGAAAAGACCAAACCAACCCGGTGAAGGTAGAAATTGATGCGCCGCAGCAACACCCGGATGCGGTAGGTACCTGGCGAAAAATCACCTATACCTACGACGATGGTTGTCAGATAATTTTAGACGGGGAAGGAACCACAGAAGCGCCTTATATCGAAGGGCCGGAGGGTAAGCTCTATCGGGGATTCAAGTCAGACATTCCTAATATGGAGCGCAAATTAGCTCAATTTCCCGATCCAGCGCCCCAGGTTACTGACTTTGTAGAAGCCGTAAGAACCCGCCAGAAATTTGCCTTAAATGAACAAAACGGGCATCGCTCCTGCACGCTGGTCAACATGGGTCTGGTAGCCCTTCGCCTGGGCAGAGACCTGGAATTTGACCCGGTAAAACAAGTGTTTATCAACGATGAAGGAGCCAATAGGCTTATTGATCAACCCATGCGGGCACCCTACACCATATAGATCCAACTAATTTTAAAGGAATTATAGAATGATGCAAAGATATTCATTACTTAAAGTAGCATTGGTACTGTGCCTGGCCGTTGGACAGGCATTTTTCAGCCAGGCACAAAACCAACTCGATGATGGGCGGACGACCGCCACCAAGATAGCCGACCTGCTCAACCGCTTTCCGGCGGCCGACGCTCAAGCCCTGCAAAATGCCATGCGCCAAATGGAAGACCTGGGCCAGGATGGCATAACCCAACTGGCGTTAATGTTAAAACCAGGAACATCAAATGCACAACTGGAATACGCCTTGGCGGGTTTTGCCTTTTATGCCAGTCACCCGTCTCGCGAAAACCTGGCACGCATGGCCGTTCAAGCCTACGGAAAAGCGCTTGATCAGCTGGAAGACCCCGAAGCAAAAAATTTCCTATTGACCCAGTTTAAGTGGATTGGAAAGGAAGATGCCGTGCCCTATGTGGAAGCGTTTTTGCAGGACGACCGGCTTTCAGGAACCGCCGCTCGCGTAATGGCCAACATCGGCTCGGAATCGGCCGAAAGGTCCCTGATTCTGGCGTTGGGTGCTTCTGATCAGGATGACAAAAAAGCCAGTTACATCGAGGCTCTGGGCAGTTTCGACAGCTCCGAAGCGGTAGAAGAACTTACAAACTATGCCGCTTCAGTCAATCCGGAATTGAAAAAAGTAGCCCTCTTTGCCCTGTCGAGCCAGGCAGATCCGGGAAGTGCCAAAACCCTTTATGCCGCCGCAGAAATGGCCGATTTCACCTATGATCCCAGCAATGCCTCCGGATTATACATACGATACATCGCCAACCTGGAGGAAAAAGGAGAAGCCAAAAAAGCTTATAAACTGGCTAAAAAAGTTTATAAAAAAACGGAAACTACCAATCAGTACCACACCAAAGCTGCTGCCCTGGGGCTAATGGTCCCAATGCAACCTGAAAAAAGTCAAAAGCTATTAATGAAAGCAGCTTTGGATGACCATCCCCGATTTAGAGGATCTGCGTTGAAATTGCTTACTGATGAAGCGCTTATTTCTAATCTGGATGATTGGAAATCAAATCTGGATAAGGGATCGGCAGCAGCAAAAGCAGCCATTATCCGAAGGATGGGAAATGTAAAAAATCCAGCCGTGGCGCAGGCCATTTTACCCTACCTTGAGAGCACTGATCTGGAGGTACGGATGGCAAGCATCGCTTCCGTCGTGACCGCCGGCGATAACCTCGCCCTGGATGCGCTGTTGGACAGATTGGAAACTTCCAGCAATGAAAGCGAAACAGAAGCGCTGGTAACGGCTTTAAAAACCATGAAAGGATCGCAGGTACCGGCAGCTATTGCCGGAAAAATGCAAGGAGCATCTCCTGATAAAAAGACGGTGCTGATAAACTTGCTGGCATCACGGGCTGCCGAGGATCAGATCGAGACGGTTTTTGACGCTGCTACGGGGAATGAACCCGCGGTAAAAGAAGCGGCCCTAACAGCCCTTTCGAAAATGGCCACACCCCGGAACCTGGACCGGCTGGTAGCCTTGTTGAGAGAGGAACAATCTCCTGACAACCTGAACAAAATACAGGAAGCCATTATTGTGGCCAACGCCCAAAAAGATGATCGGACGGCCGAAACCCAGTGGGCCATGGATTTATTGCCGCAGCTTCCGGATTCCAAGCAAGCCTACCTTTATAAAGTGTTGGCCAAGACAGGTGGAGAGGTAGCGTTGGAAAAGCTCAAAGATATTTACGAGAATGGAAACGCTGGACGGCAGCAGGCCGTGGTAAGCGCCCTGAACCAGGCGGAGGATCCCCTGGCAGCAGGAGCCTTGTTGGACATCGCCAGGCAGGCAAGCAGCGATGCCCTGAGAGAGAATGCCCTGATGGGTTTCGTTCGCCTGGTGCCCACTATGGAAGAAACAGATACCCAAAAAGTACTGATGCTCCGCAATGCCCTGGAATTGGCTGAATCCGATGAAACGGTTTTGGCTGCTCTAGGTCAACTGGGAAACTACCCTACTTTTCAAGCGCTGTTGGTAGCCAGCGAATACCAGGAAGCAGCCGCTTACCAGCAAGCTGCTGCCAGGGCCGTTATGAACATCGTTCTAAATAACGAAGCCATTTATGGAGAAAAGGTGCGGAATATGGTAGAAAAAACCATCGATGTCATCAGCGGACAGGACAGCCAATATTACAAAACCTCTCTACAGAAATACCTGGATGAAATGCCGGAAGGTAAAGGATACTATTCCTTATTCAACGGGGAAAACCTGGACGGTTGGAAAGGGGTATTTAGCAATCCCATCGAACGATCAGAAATGAACGAGCAAACCCTTTCAAGAGAGCAGGCCAAAGCGGATGAAATCATGGAAGCGGGCTGGAAGGCCGAAGACGGCCTATTGATATTCACAGGAGAAGGCCAAAACATTGCCACCACAAAAGACTTTGGCGACTTCGAACTGTTTGTTGACTGGAAAATCACCGAGGATGGGGATGCTGGCATTTACGTGCGAGGTACCCCGCAGGTTCAAATCTGGGATACCGCCCGTACCGATGTGGGAGCAGAAGTTGGTTCCGGCGGCTTGTACAACAACCAAACGTACCCAAGCAAACCGCTTAAAGTGGCGGACAACCCGGTAGGAGAATGGAACACCTTCCACATCCGCATGCAGGGAGAGAAGGTGACGGTCTACCTCAACGGGAAATTGGTCGTGGACGAGGTTCCCTTGGAAAACTACTGGGACCGGGAGCAATCCATTTTCCCGGAAGGACAAATTGAATTGCAGGCGCACGGTACCTATGTAGCCTACCGGGATATCTATATCCGGGAATTGACAGGTGCTCCTAAGTTTGAGCTGAGCGAGGAAGAAAAGGACGCTGGATTTGAGGTGTTATTTGACGGCACTGACCTGGGCAAATGGACTGGAAACAAAACGGACTACGTTGTGGACAATGGGGTATTGGCCATATACCCCGACAGAGGTGGACAAGGCAATCTGATGACAGAAAAGGAATACAGCGATTTCGTCTTCCGATTTGAATTCAAACTTACCCCGGGAGCCAATAACGGTCTCGGAATTCGCGCCCCACTGGAAGGGGATGCGGCCTATGCAGGGATGGAATTGCAGATTTTGGATGATACAGCTGAAATTTATAGCGAATTAAAAGAATACCAATACCACGGCTCCTTGTATGGTGTTGCTGCTGCCACCAAGGGTCATCAAAACCCCGTGGGCGAATGGAACTATCAGGAAGTGATTGTAGAGGGAGACCGGATTCAGGTAATCCTTAACGGTACCGAAATATTGGATGTAAACATTGCCGAAGCAAAGGAAAATGGAACGCTTGACGGACGAGAGCATCCAGGACTTTTCCGGGAAAAAGGACACATCGGTTTCCTCGGACACGGAGACGTGGTGTTTTTCAAAAACATCCGAGTGAAAGAACTATAAAATACGCCCTTCAAAACAATACAAAGGTTGCCTCTATGGGGCAACCTTTTTTTGTTCCTTTAGGCTATTTATTTGGACTTTTTGACTCCCATTTGTAACCGTTTCGATTTTTGGAAAATTTACCTTTCCAATTTCCGGTACAAATATTTAAAAAACAAGAATACCTACGCACTTGGAGTTTGGCCAGATGAATGTAAAAAACCCGCCAAGTTACTCACTGGGAACCCCTATATCCAGCTGCTGGGGCGGGAAAAGGATTGGCAGTCTCGCTACATTGGAGATTGCCACGGCTTTCGCTGCCCTGACCTAGCCTACTGATCTGGGTTTATTTAGCATGAACTCAGGTTATGCATTTTCGTTCTTACGCCGAAAATGCCAAAGGACGCCGATTACACCTCCAAATTCAGTTTTCATCTATGTTTTTAGGCCGAAAAATCCAATTTAGATAATAAGCGCCATACCTTTTTCTAAAAAACACCAACTTAAACTTCCCCGGAAACCCAAATAAAAGTTCAATTGAGGAATATTCGGCTTAGTTTTTGCATATTTTTTTAAACTATTTGATGCTTATTCGATTTTTTTTCCCAGGTAGGCTGATTCTAACCTTTAAAAAATCACTATTCTAATCATGCA
The DNA here is from genome assembly GCF_010119245.1 of Cyclobacterium salsum. Classification (GTDB taxonomy): domain Bacteria; phylum Bacteroidota; class Bacteroidia; order Cytophagales; family Cyclobacteriaceae; genus Cyclobacterium; species Cyclobacterium salsum. The sequence continues at coordinate 179,354 of NZ_WNKG01000003.1, read as the reverse complement.
TATGAAAAAATATTTATGGATCGTTGTCTTAGTTCTCCTATCGGTTTCAGTTCAGGCGCAGCATCAATCGATTGTATTTTCGACGGAAAAAAATCAACTGAACGGTGGTTTACCCCTGCCCTCTGAAGCACCTTTTTATGTAGAGGGGAATTTACCTACCGGTATCAAACGGGTGGAGCTCAAGATTTTCAAGAGTAAAAAGAATGAAAACCAGGCAGACTTTTATTTCTGGAAGGCCCCTTATCAAAGTAGTCCCCAAAATTACGAAATTTTTGTTGCCTACCCCTTACGCAGCAGTGATAACTATACCCTGAAATTTTACTTTTACAGCGAGTCAGACTCCGAGGAGACCCTTTCTCTGCGGGATGCCTTGCATGAAAATCTGGAAAGTTACGTTCAGGCCACCATTCTGGCTGGGAAGCGAGGCACACAATCCTTGAGCAGGCCGAATACCATGGTAGACCACCTGAATGAGATTGTACGACAGGGCTTAAAAAACTACCTGCATCCGCTAGACCAGGAATTTGAGGGGTTTTCAGATGTTGTTAAGCAAAAAATAGATCAAATACATGGCATTAAGTTAAATAAGGCCCGATTTAATTTACTTTCGAAAAAAACGAATCCGGATATACAGGATCAGGCCCTCTTTACAAATCAGTTAAAACAAGAGTTAATTAACCTTCTTAAGTCAGAGACGAGTCAATACCTGCGTAATCAAATGTTGATGCTGGTAGATGTTCGGGTAATTGAAAATTACCCCACGGAAAACAAACCCTATTACCTCCCTTTGAGTATTGGGTATGCGGGAACCTATTTCAGTGGAGATTTTAATAATCTGGATTACGGAACCTCCGCCTTTGGTGGTATCTCTGTCCCTCTGGGTAACAAAAATTTCACCAAGATATTGGGCAATGCTTCCCTTTCAACCGGCGTGTTTTTCAGCAATATGAGGGATAGCAATCAAACGGAAATCAGCGGCCCGCTCATCGGAAGGCCCGTTTATGTAGGGCTGGGTTACAGTTTATTCCGGGTTTTGCGATTCAACGCCGGGGCAGTCCTCACCGCTACCGATGTAAATTCCAATATTGAGAACATCACATTATATCCCTTTGTTGGCTTCAGCGCCGAATTCAGCCTTTGGTTGGGATTACGAAAATAAAAACAGATGATGATCAGAAGCAGTATCTTGCTTTTCCTTACCTATTTTCTTCTGTTAACAGAAGTTTTTTCCCAACAATATCGTTGGCGATTGGGCATTGCTACGGGTTATACCAATTACTATGGTCAACTGAGTACGTATCGGTTGCAAAAATCCGCCGATATACCGGAAGCATTCCGTACATCTTTCCCCGTAGTGCCGGAATCAAATTGGAATATAAGCCTTGAGAAACGTCTGAGGGCTGGCCTGGGGCTTTCCATTCATGGCGGCAGGCAGGCTTTGGCGGGTAATGGCATGGAATTTTCGAACTTCCACCCTAGCCAATACCATTCCACTCATTACAAGTCTAGCCTTTGGAATATTGGTTCGGCATTGATCTTTCGGATGGACAACGGCAAAATACTTCCGGAAACATCCCTCCTGGCACCCTATGCGCTTATAGGAATGGGTTGGCGTACCTGGGAAAGCCAAACCCTCAAACCGGTAGCAGGTAATCCCTTGCAGGGCTCTTCTGGAATAGAAAACGGATTAGTGACCGGACAAAATCATTCCGGGGAGCGATCTTACCTGGACATGGGTTTGGGACTGAGGCTAAGGTTATCCCATCAATTTGAACTGTTTATCCAATCCAATGCGCAAACGAATGGCGAACGACTTTTCCCAGCCTCCGAAGCTTTTTTCTCCCCGGCAGCTATCCGAAATCAACCGGCTCAGCGGGGTCCTGACAGGGACTGGTTATTTCAGCATCAACTGGGTATAAAATTCAGCTTTGCACCTAATCGGGCTAGCTTTAAAGCCAGTATTATCAGTCCCTCCGCTGCGACCTACCGGGAAGCGCCTCGCTCCGAAGTCTCCCCTAGTAGTGGGATAAATCCATCCCTGCCCGACACCATTCAGGATAGGGCTGTTCCGGAGTTGTTTATATCCGCTAATCCTACCGTTGAAAGCCCGGGTACGATGGATTCACTTGAATCACCGATAGCCAACTATTATTTTCAAGGTGCTGTGGCATCAGAAACGAAAATTCCTGCATTAGATAGCCTCGAAAACCGTTATTTCCAGTTAGAGTCCAGGGCCTATTATCCTGAATTCGATTATTCGAATGATGAAATGGAGCAAACCACCACTCCTACTACCTTCTATCCGGTTTACCCTAACTACCCTAAACCCTATTCGGATTTCCGTGTCTATCCTGAAAATTATTCCGATTTTAGAAGAAGAAACCAACAGGAACAACAAACCCGATCATTTCCTACCGAAAGGTATTCCAATACCAAACAAAACCGATCCTCCAGCAGGGTATTTGTACCGATCATTGCTCCCTTGGGTCGGAGGCCAGCAGAAGGAGCTACAGGTACAGAAGTTACGGAGAGGGCTTCTTCCGACCTAGCATTGGTGCCTCAGGTTAGTCCCGATAGCCTGTCTATAAAAACCGGGCTTCGGCTAAATCCGAGAGTACCCATCTGGTCGGAGCCATTTCCCCTACCGGGTAGCAGGTTGCCGGAAATCGTAATCCTGAACGAAACAAGAGACACCATCGCTACGGAATTAAGTCTGCCTGCCCTTTATACGGACATTTATTTTGAAATAAATCAAAGTGAGCTATCCGAAGCTGCGTTATCAAAATTAGAGGAGCTAGCCCATACACTAGAGCTTTTTCCGGATGCCGTCGTATCCCTAAAGGGCTACGCAGATCACACCGGAAGCATTACCTTTAACCTTAATCTGGTCGAAAAACGTACCCAATCGGTAGCAGGGGCCCTGGAGGAATTTGGGATCGCAAATGATCGAATTCAGCGCCAATCCGGTGCACAATTGGTCAGAACCCGGGTTCCTTCCGCGCAACCTGAAGACAGAAAGGTAGAAGTTCAGATTTTATTTTTAAATTCAGGGGTTGACTAAATAAAAACAGACTTTTACGATGGACAAACAAGAGAAAAAACACCTGGTGGTTTTAACCGGTGCGGGAGTCTCTGCGGAAAGTGGTATTCGTACGTTTCGGGATGATAATGGATTGTGGGAAGGTCATGATGTAATGGAGGTGGCGACTCCCCAGGGATGGCAAAAAAATCAGGAGCTGGTGTTGGATTTTTACAACCAACGCCGAAAGGCCTGCAAAAATGCACAACCAAACCCGGCACATTTGAAGCTTGCGGAAATGGAAAAGATGTTTGACCTGACTATCATTACCCAAAACGTAGATGACCTTCATGAACGGGCCGGTTCCTCACGGGTGATTCATTTACATGGAGAACTGTTCAAAGCACAGAGCAGTTTGGATCCAAGTCTTGTATACCCGGTAGAGGGATTTGAAATTAACCTGGGTGATACCTGTGAAAAAGGCTCCCAATTACGACCTTTTGTCGTTTGGTTTGGCGAACCCGTGCCCATGATGGAAGCGGCCATTTCGGCCGTAAAAAGTGCCGATGCTTTTGCGGTTATCGGCACCTCGCTAATGGTTTACCCGGCCGCTGGCTTATTGGACGAGGCCGCTTCGGAAATACCAAAGTTCATCATCGATCCCAAAATGCCTTCATACTACCCAGCGGCGCATTTAATACCCATTGAGGAAACAGCGGGCAAGGGCGTATTGATCATGGAGGAGCATTTGAAAAAATGGTTTTTTCCAGACTAACTCTTTTTTACTATTTTTGAGGGTAAAACAGCTACTATTGAAAACAGCAATTAAAATTTCGTCCAAAACGGAAACCGGTAAAATCCTGGCCAAAAGCCTGCTGAAACTTATCCTTGCCGGTTTTTTTATCGGTATTTTTCATTCTTTCGATGCCTGGGTTGGGTTGGTTTTGGCTTTATACCTGGTATATACCCTGGTAAAAAGGTGGCGGCTTCATGCAGATGACAAATACGTATACGCAACCGGTGCCCTAATAGGGGGTTTTTTGGGGGTTTGTTGTGAAGGATGGGGAATCTATTTTAATCATTGGGAATACCATGACCTGGGGCAACGGAGCTTTCCCTATTGGCTTCCTTTCGCCTGGGCCTTGGCCTTTACGTTTGTCTATCAATTGGAAAAAGACCTCTTCCGCTCCCTAGGCCTACAAGGAACCGGAGAAAAAATCATCCTTACCCTTTTGGTAGCCATGATTTTCCCTACGATAGGAGAAATAATCACCATACAATTAGGCGTATGGACCTACGCCTGGCCCTATCAGGTTTTTGGCGTCCCCTTATTGGCCATTTTTTTATTGGTCGTTTTCCATACCGGTGTCAATTACCTGATGGTTTTGACCTGCAGGCGGATGGGTTGGGAAAACGAGGTTTTTAATCCCTCAAACTGAATTAGCGCACCACCGTTTCCAATGTGGCCAGGTAAACCCATTTCTGATCTCGTGAGTTTAGGCCTTCTTCCACCGCTTCTTGTTGTTCATCCGTGACTTCCATGTCCTCGTATTCCATGGAATTAAAAAATTGCAAATAGTCGGAATACACATTCATGGTCAGGTGGGTGGATTTCGCCTCACTGCCCGTGGGAAGGGCTGTTCTTAGAAAGCACCAGTTTTCCATCAGGTCTGCTTGTATCTTTTTTTCATGAATGGGAAGGAATACTTCCTTTTCGGCTTTTTCGTAATCCTGAAATTTGCCTTCAACCGCTTTCATCAAATCAAAGGAGGCTAAAATCCCCGGCTTGTACTCAAAATCATCCGAGGTCCTCGCCACCTCTACCATGTAACTTCTTACAGCAAGGTCACGCATGTCCAGGGCATCCCCTATCCGCTTTCGAACGGCTTCTTCATCCATATCCGGAAAGGCTTCAAGCGCATTGCTTACCCACATATCCTCTTTGTTTCCATCCATCATTTTTACGGGATCCTCGTAGTAGGTAACGGTTACGTACTGGAAATTTTCTCCTTCCAGATCGGATCCGGACTGCAACGACCATAAATCCCAGCCTTTGATATGACCATTATCCTTGGAAACCTTATGAACCTGGGCCAAAAAATCCTTGTATTCCAGGTAATCCAACACCCGGTCGGGTTCTACTTTGATAAATTCAAAGACCACATACTGCTGTTGTTGCGCCGAAAGGCTGATGCTTGTAAATAGGGCTAGGATAGCCACAAATAGCTGCTTTTTCATAACTTGGTTAATTGGGTTCTCAGTCAATATACAAATATTAAAACAAAAAAAATACCGATTATCCGTATTTTTTACCATAAACGAGAAATGATAAATAAAAAAATCCTGCATGAAAGGAGACTCACACAGGATTTTTTCTATTCCGGAAAGGGCCTAAAATCAACGAACCAAAAAAAGCGTTGGATCAAATCGCCTTCATTCAAGACTTGAGCAGTTGCTCAATTATTGCCAGTTCTTCCTTGGAAAAATCAAGAACCTTCAGGCTGTTCACATTGTCAATGATTTGGGAAGCCTTGCTTACTCCTACCAAAACAGAAGTAATCCGTGGGTCCTTTAGCAGCCAGGCAATGGCCATTTGCGCCAAACTCTGTCCCCTATTTTTCGCCAGATCATTCAGTTGCTCTACTTTAGCCAACAGCTCGGGAGTTAGTTTTTCTGTTTGAAGGTACCGACCGTCTTTAACAGCCCTCGAATCCTCCGGAAAACCGTCCAGGTATTTATTCGTCAAAACCCCTTGTTCCAGTGGAGAAAACGCAATAGTGCCTATTCCTTCTGATTCCAGCACATCGAGCAAACCGTCCTCAACCCATCGGTCCATCATGCTGTAACGCGGCTGATGAATCAAGCAGGGAGTCCCCATCTCCTTTAACAGTTTGGATGCCTTTGCCGTATCTTCTGCACTGTATTGGGAAATTCCGACATACAAGGCTTTCCCCTGCTTTACGATCAAATCCAATGCGGCCATGGTCTCCTCCAGAGGGGTGTCCGGATCGGGTCGGTGATGATAGAAGATATCCACATAGTCCAATCCCATCCGCTTCAAGCTTTGGTCCAGGCTAGCCACCAGGTATTTCTTTGAGCCAAAATTACCGTAGGGTCCCGGCCACATGTCCCAGCCGGCCTTGGATGAAATAATCAGCTCATCCCGAAGGGCTTTGAAGTCTTTTTGAAAGATTCTCCCAAAATTTTCTTCGGCTGCACCATAGGGAGGCCCGTAATTATTGGCCAGGTCAAAATGGGTGATTCCCAGGTCAAAGGCAGTCCGCAGTATCTTTCTGCCGTTTTTGAAATCATCGCTATGCCCAAAATTATGCCAAAGACCCAACGAAATCAGGGGAAGGTCCAGACCACTCCTGCCACACCTTCTGTACGTCATGGATTCGTACCGTTTCGATTCAGGTTGATAGGGCAAAAGCGGATCTTGATCGTTAATTTTCATAGTTATTTAATTTGGTTATTTTACTAAAGGTACGTTTCTACTAACTTTATTGCATCCCGTTCAAGGGAATAATCCGGTCCGCCGGGAGTTTAGTCAGGTAAGACTGGAGCAATGCCTGTGTTTCTACCACTCTTTTTACTGGTTTAAGAAAATGCATTACTTCCTCAATTTCCTGACATTGGGCCGTTTGATCGATGTATCCGAACGCTGCCAAAAACCCGTCTTCCACAAGCAATACGGCCTCTTCCTCCCGGTTCCTTCCCTGATCTTTGATCAGAAACCGTTCTCCTTGCTGGCTGGACCTTCCACTCCATAATTGGGCTGCTTTTTGATTATAGGCATCTGGCGATTCCTCCCCGCAGCAGGCACCGGTACATTTTCCCAACTGATAGTCATAGCAGGCTCCAGACGTTTTCTGAATACCGGATAATTTGGGGCAAAGCGCCAGTTCCTCCGTTTTGTCCGACACGAGTTTCCAGGCCTCTGTGTGGCTGGTAAAGGTCATCAGCGGTTTTATTCCCGGAAAAATCTTACTCACCTGAAAACGCTGGTATCCTTGCTGGTCCTGGTAGGCAAATATCCCCCATGAAGTGGCCTTTACCTTCAGCGAGCGGTTGTATTTGGGCCAAAGTCGCTTTATTTCCATGGCTTCCAGCAGCAATGCCAGCAGCTCACTACCCGTCAGTTCATAGCTGATATCGCAAATCTCGGATTTAAGGCTGATTTTCGATTTTCCCGAAAAATGGCTGTCAAATCTGCTTCTGATATTGACTGCCTTCCCTACGTAAATTACCTTTCCATTCCTATCATGAAAATAATACACCCCTGTAGCGCAAGGAATTTGACGGTACTGTTCGTGGCTAATGTTCGGCGGGAGTGTAAGTGCTTTTTCTTTCCCTTTGATTGACCTGGCAATCTCACCGGTACCATCTTCCCGTAGCAGTTGGCCAAACAGCAAGGCAGTAGCCCAGGCATCTCCCAACGCACGATGCCTATCAGTCACCGTGATTCCCCGGGATTCGCACAGACGGCCCAAACTATAACTTCTCAAGCCGGGAAAAATTTTTCTACTCAGCCTTACCGTACACAGGCGTTTGGGCTTGTACGATTTCTTTTCCTGTTCAAAAGCTTGTCTGACAAAGTTATAATCAAAACTTACATTATGGGCGACAAAAATTTTCCCCTCCAACAATGTCCACAACTCATCCGCTACCTGTGCAAAATCAGGGGCTTCTGACAGCATGTGGGCATCTATACCGGTAAGACCTGTAATAAAAGAGGGAATACTTCTACGGGGATTGAGCAGCCGCTCGTAATGTCCGGTGATTTTTTCTCCGTCATGGAACACCACCGCAATCTCAATGATCCGGTGCTGAGCCGAGAATCCCCCGGTAGTTTCAATATCTACGATCGCATACATAAGTGAAATATAAAATAAAACCAATTGGCCGGAGAATCAAAAGGAATTGTTTTTATTTCTTTCTTGAATTCCAGTCTCCAATTGGTTAATATTAAGTTTTGGTGATGGGAAACTGCCATTGAACGGCACCCAGGCATCAGGTAAATCAATCCAGCTTTAGAAATAAAACCCTATGAACGAACAAGCCGATACCTGGCAAATGGAACTGACTCAGCTTACCTGGGAGTTTGACAAACTAGTAAAAGCGAACGACCTTACTACCCTGAACCAAAAGCCCAATCCGGAAAAATGGAGCCCTATGGAAATCCTGCAGCATCTGCTGCGCGTAAATGAATCTTATTTCACCGTTTTCGATCAAATCATTCAGGGGAATTACAAAAACCCGCTACTGGGTAAACTACCATTCTACGGCCAGAAAATGGGTGAACTCATCCTTTCTGCCAATAAAAAGCCTGTAAAAATCAAAACCTTTGCACGCTGGGAACCAACGGCAGGCATGCACAACCAGGACCTGTTGAACAGGTTTTTTGAAGTACAACACCAACTTTCGGGGTACATTCAAAAACTTGACCCCTATTTTAATCAGAAAATAATGATTGCCTCCCCGGCTAACAAATGGATTGTGTATCCACTGGATGCCACCATCGAAATCATGCTCACGCATGAGCAGCGGCATCTTACTCAATTAAAGGCCCTCTTATCGTCCGAATAAATGAAGACCGAAAAAGAAAAAATGCTGGCTGGCGAATTGTACCTGGCTTCGGACAGGGAACTTTCCCAGGAAAGGTTGCATGCCCGCATGCTGCTAAAAAAACTCAACGACAGTGCCCCGGATGAGCTCCTACTGAGGCAACAAGTCATGGAGCAGTTATTCCGTAAAATTGGCAAGGATTTTGGCATCGAACCGCCATTTTTCTGTGATTATGGCTATAATATTGAGGTGGGAGACCAGGTCTTTTTCAATTTCAATTGTACCCTATTGGATGTTTGTCCGATTACCATCGGGAATCGCTGCTTATTTGGTCCTAATGTACAAATCTATGCCGCCACTCATCCCCTAGAATCTTCAATCAGAGGTTCTTTGTTGGAATTTGGCCAGCCGGTCCGTATCGGAGACGACGTGTGGGTTGGCGGTGGGGCTATTATTTGCCCGGGGGTGCATATTGGTTCCCGTAGCATCATCGCCGCAGGAGCAGTAGTGACCAAAGAGGTGCCTTCGGATGTGCTGGTGGGTGGCAATCCAGCCAGAATCATCAAAAACCTGGACAAGCCAAGGCAGCAGACCTAAGCCTGCTGTTTTTTCTCATGATTTTCCCGGATGACTCTTCGGAGAATTTTACCGACATTGGACTTGGGCAGTTCTTTCACAAAATAGATCTCTTTGGGAACCTTGTAGCTGGTCAGGCTTTCCCGGGAAAAAGCGATCAGCTCTTCTTCAGTTAGCGATGGGTTGGTACTGACCACGTAGGCAATGACCCGTTCGGTAGACTTATCATCCGGTATGCCAATGACACCCACCTCATCTACCTGCTCGTGGCCGGCAAGGGCATCTTCTACTTCATTGGGGTACACGTTAAAGCCGGAAACCAGAATCATTTCCTTCTTCCGGTCTACGATCTTAAGGAACCCATCTTCATCCTGCATGGCGATGTCACCGGTTTTAAACCAATCTTCGTAGAAAGCCGTTTTCGTTTCCTCAGGTCGCTGCCAATATCCCGGCATTACCTGCGGTCCTTTGACACATAACTCGCCCCGCTCGCCGATGGGAAGCGCCTTGCCTTCGTCGTCTACAATTTTTACCTCGGTATTGGGTAGGGGCACCCCTATGGTTCCCAGCCTTTCGGTACCATCGATGGGATTGCAGGAAACCACGGGCGAGGTCTCGGTAAGTCCGTAACCTTCTGCCAATGGCGTTCCAGTTACCTTCTGCCAGCGCCTGGCCACGGATTGCTGTACGGCCATGCCGCCTCCTACGGCAATTTTTAACGAACTAAAGTCCAGGGAACGAAAGGATTCTTGGTTTAACAAGCCATTGAAAAGGGTATTGACGCCCGTAAAAACGCTAAAAGGGTGTTTTCTCAATTCCTTGCAAAAAGCGGGCATGTCCCTGGGATTGGTGATGAGCACGTTATGCGCTCCGATCTTCATCATAGCCAGGCAATTAACCGTCAGCGCAAAAATATGGTACAAGGGAAGGGCAGTGATGACGGTTTCTTCCCGCTCTTTAAGTTTGGGCTTCATCCAAGCGGAAATCTGCTGCATATTGGCCACAATGTTACGGTGGGTCAGCATCGCTCCTTTGGATACACCGGTAGTTCCTCCTGTGTATTGCAGGTAAGCCAGATCAGCCCCCTGCAAGGTTTGCTTCTCAAAAGCCGCCGGATTTCCTGCTGCCATTGCCTTTTTGAAATTCCAGGCTCCCGTAAGGGAATAGGCCGGTACCATCTTTTTAATATATTTTACTACTAAATTAACGATCATTCCCTTCAATCCTCCCAAAAGGTCCCCAATTTCGGTCACGACCACATGCTGCACACCCGATTCTTCCTTAATCTTCTCCAGATTGTGGGCAAAATTTGCCAAAATGACCACTGCTTTGACCCCCGAATCGGTGTATTGATGCTTCATTTCAGATGCGGTATACAGGGGATTGGTATTTACCACCACCAACCCTGCGCGCAAGGCACCGAACATGACCACGGGGTATTGGAGCAGATTGGGCATTTGGATTCCAATACGGTCCCCCTTTTTTAATCCCAACTTCTGCTGTAAAAAAGCAGCGAACTGATTCGACAATCGATCCAATTCATTAAACGAGATGGTTTTACCCATGCATTCATAGGCTACGGCATCGCCAAATTTATGAATGCTTTCTTCAAATAGGTCCACAACGCTACCGAACTCTTCGGGATCAATGACAGTAGGCACCGCTTTCGGGTAAAATTTAAACCAGGGAGATTCCTGCATGGTTGGCTTTTTTTGGTTAATGACTTGGGCTTTTTTACTAAGATATTCAATGTACCGCTTTTTTAAAATGATTTGGCTAATTTAATTCTCGAACCGACCCTATAAAATAAATGCTACCGTTCAGCGGCTCCTTTGTTGGACCTTCTGCTAATTCTCCTTTCTTTTACAGGATCATAGATGTGATTTAAAAAAACACCGAGAGATGTATCGATTTTTGGCTGGAATAGTTACCGCATTGTTGCTTTACGGGGCGATTCAATTCATTATCCGTCAAAATAGTGAACAGCAGGAAATCCAACAAAATACGGCCTTGCTCGAGCAACAAATCCAACAAGTGGGCAAGTTGTTGGTCACCGAGGGGCATTTTTCTCAGGTATTGAGTTATAAAAATACCCGGAAAAATTATTTTGATATTTTTTCGGCCAACAAAAAGGCCCTGGTCATTATCAATGCAAAAGTTACGGTTGCCTACGATCTGAGACAACTTAAAACCGAAATAGACCAGGAGGCAAAGCAGGTTCGTATCATTAGTATCCCCGAACCGGAAATTAATATTTATCCGGATTTGCAATATTACGATGTCAGCCAGGATTACTTCAATAAATTCGACGCAGCGGATTACAATAAAATAAAAGGCAGCGTTTACCAGATTCTGGAGGACAAGATCCAACAGTCCGACCTAAAAGAAGATGCCAGAGAACGCTTGCTCACCGAATTGTCAAAAATCTACCTGCTTACGGGTACGATGGGCTGGACTTTGCATTTTGAGGAAACCAGCATCAATTCTCCCGAAGAGCTGAAGGGTTTGGCGTTTTGACCTTGTACCGGAATACGCTATAATTCCAATTTGTTTACGAAAGCAGGATTGCAAATCCTGTTTATCTGAAGTTCGACATTACAAATGTCGAACAGCTCCGCTCCGCGAAATTTGTAATTCCGTGGTTCAGATAAAGGGGATTTGCAATCCCCGAAACCCTCTCTGGGTGTGGTTGGCTGTCTCTTGGTGTAGTTACTATCTTTTAGAGCAAGAGTTTTTCTGAAAATTTGCAACTTCATCCCAGCTATCCGATTAGTTTGGTTTATGAGGCATTTGTAATGCCGGAAATCAAAGACCGACCGTAACGAAAAGTGTGCTTTAAAATGCATACCATAAGCCATTACAAATGGCTTTTTGGCAGCTATTATTTGTTCATAGCACCATAGATATGGGGGTGAAGTGGCATACTCACCCAGTAATGATCCATTTTCTTTGTTAATCTGAGTAATCTGTAATGCGCCTTTTTAACACCAAAATTAATCAACCTTAGCTAATTACGGATCGATTCTCTTTACGGAAATACTCTCCCCCATGACGATACCTATCCCATTCGAGATATTGGAATACACCTGCACCGGCTGAGCAAAGGGATCCCCTTCATTCCACCATTGCAAGCCGTACGTGGAATGAAACAGGTAATAGTTTCGGGTAACAGATTTCAAGGTAAATTTAATTTCACCCTCCATATCGTCCGAAAAATAACTACCATTAAGAAAGAGATCAATGACGGCTTCTCTTCCCTCAAAAAGTTTATCGTCAATCAGTAATTCCCCATCGGTATTGTAGTCTTTTTCGTAGGTTGGGTTTTTGGGCTCCAGGTAAAGCGGGTAGTTGTCCTCGTAGTACACCATATTTCCATTCTCATCCGTATAGGTATACTGCCGGTAAAATTCTGCGGAAATCTCATAAAAATTTTCTCCTTCCGGGTCATCAAAGATAAGCGTCACATCGTCATTGGAGGACCAGGCATCCACCTGCACCGTCCCCTGGTAAATCAAATCTTTTATGGGAACAGAAATGGGGATAACCTCTGACGCTCGCACGGTTTCATATCCTTCCACATCTACTTCAACGGTATATTCATTTCCTTGCGTCAGCAGTCTGTTTAGATTTGTATATTCGCCCGTTTCTTCAACGAATGAAAGTGGGAGTGTCTCTCCTTCATGAATCAGCCTTACGGCTGCATCCTTGATGGGAACAAACTCCCAGTTATTATCCAGAATGTGCTTGCTGTAGCTAAGCCTTACGCTGGGAAAGGTATTGTGTCTGAGACTGGAGTTCAGGGTGATCTGCGGCTTTTCGAAAGGTATGTCGATATCCACGGTGGTCTCGCAGGCAAAAAGCAAAAACGCAAACCCAACGAGCTTTAGCGGGCCGGGAAAAATCGAAGTCAACAGTTTGTTCTTTTTCATTAAAATTAGAATTTAAACCCATAAGAAAAGGAGGGGATAATGGGGAAAAGGCTGTATTGAATGACCTTTCTGTTTCCCTGCCGGTCATTACCCAGATCCATAAAGAACGGATTCATCCGATTGTACACATTGTAAATTCCCAGTGTCCATTTCCGTTCGCCCCATTTTTTGGTTTTCCACCAGCTAAAGCTCAAATCCAGTCGATGGTAGTCCCTGTTTCTGAAATTATTTCGGCTTTCATAATAATTTATATTCGGTCTGGAAAATCCCCCGTAACGGTTCACTTCCATTCCCTCATAGCGTTGCGTCGGTAAGGATACTGCATTTCCGGTTCCGTAAACCCAGGCCAGAGAAAAATCCTTATTGTCCTTCCATTCGTGTGTCAGGGCCAGGCTGATATCATGCCTTCGGTCGTACTTGTAGGGAAACCACTCACCAAAATTAATCTCATCAAACCGCCTTTCGGTATTGGAAAGGGTATAGCCCAGCCAACCGGAAATTTTTCCTACTTTTCGCTGCACCAGGAACTCGGCACCATAACTCTTTCCCTCCCCGACGGCCACTTTATCCTGCCAGTCCTGGTCCAGGTTCAGGTAGGTGGCACCATCCTTATACTCAATCAACCCGTCCATGGTTTTGTAATAAGCTTCCAGACTGACTTCGAAGCCTCGGATGGTTTTAGCCCCTCCCAAAGCTACCTGCATGGATTCTTGCGGACCGATTCTGGGTGTCGCTGGTACCCAAAGATCCGTTGGCAAGCCCAATCCTGCATTGGTGAGCAAGTGTATAAATTGGGTCATCGTGACGAAGGAAGCTTTTATGGAAGTAGCCGGATTCACCATATACCGGGCAGCAATCCTCGGCTGTAGGCTATTGTAGTGTTGATCTTCGGTAAGGAAACCAGAATAATGCAGGCCCAGATTGGCCTTCAGTCGTGGGCTGAGATTAATATCGTCCTCTGCATAGACGGCATACTCCATCGAATTCAATTCGTCGGCTCCCAACCTTAAATCGTTTTCGGATTCGCTGCTTTTGCTGGCATATACTCCCGGAGAAAATTTATGAAAAATCACCTGCCCGCCAAACCGAAGGTAATGATCCGGATTGGGAATAAATTCGAAATCGGATTTGAAGGCCCAGTCTCTGATCCCCGAAAAGTATCGCTCCGAATAAACATTGGTTTCGTCCACACCAAATCCTGAAATATTTTCCTCGTAGTTGCTGAAAAGATCAAATTTATACCGGCTATGGGTAAAGGTATGGTTGCTAAATAAGCGATTGTTTATGACATTGTTCCAACGAAGGGCCGTGATGAAGTTACCCCAACGCAGGCCAAATTCTTCATCATAATCCGTCCGTTCGTTATCATTAACATAGTAGTCGTTATACCTGGAGTATGCTTTGTCATCGCCTGAGTAAACACTTAGATAAATCCGATTTTTATCGTTGACTTTATGGTTGATTTTTCCATTCAGGTCGTAAAAGTAGTACCCTACATTTTCACTACCACCAGTAGATGCCTTGATTAGGGGCCTTGCCAATAGATCCAGGTATGTTCTTCTGGCTGAAAAAATAAAAGAAGTTTGATCTTTCTTAATGGGCCCCTCTACGGTCACTTTAGATGCAATTAAGCCAATCGAGCCTTCCCCCTTTATCTCCTGCATGTTGCCTTCTTTCATGCTGATATCAATTACCGAAGACAATCGCCCCCCGTACCGGGCTGGAAATCCTCCCTTGATCAGCTCGACGTTATTAATGGCATCCGCATTGAATATGGAAAAGAACCCAAATAAATGGGAGGCATTGTAAACCGGCACCCCATCGAGCAAAATCAGGTTTTGGTCAGGACCTCCTCCCCTAACATACAGGCCGCTTCCTCCCTCCGTGCCCGATTGCACGCCGGGCAGCAACTGTAGTACCTTAAACACGTCCACCTCTCCCATAAAAGCCGGTAATTCTTTGATCTGTTTGAGGGGAACGTTAATCGAACTCATCCGGCTGACCTCCTGGATCTTGTCCATATCGCTGGCCGATACCACCACCTCTTCCAGGTTGCCATCCGGCACCAGCTCCACATTAATGACCGTATCTCCCTGCACGTTCAACTGAAGCCGTTTGGTCTGAAACCCTACAAAACTAACATAGAGATCCAGGCTATCGCTGCTACTGGTATAACTGTAAAATCCAAACTGATTGGCAACGGCTCCCTTTTCAGCAACCCTATCAAAGATATTGGCTCCTATCAGATGCTCGCCGGTTCCTGCCTCTGTAATCGTCCCACTCACAACTACTTTTTGGGCATATCCGCTTAAACTGAATAAAAGTAAAAAACAACTAAAAATTTGATTTTTCATTTTGCAAATGCCTTATATGGGGAGCGAATCGATTTATATAAAATTTCGCAAATATATTTGAAATTTTGAATCAAATGAAAACATTAGGTATAATTAACATAAATTTAATTACTATTTATAAACATCTGAATGCCAATAGTATGGACCTAACGTTATTCTAATAGACGGAAAACCAAATGCCCTCTTTTTCCTTTTCACTGCTACTACCTACCCTACCTTACTACGAGACGTTTAAAACCTGCGAAATGCTACAGGGTTTTTCGAAAAAAATGTTGGGGCTCCCTAACCGGGATTTCGTAGTAGCTTTTCTTGAAACAACCCGCTTACCTCAACCTTTTTCTCAAGATAAATACCGCCCCAAAGCCAATACCTGCCAATCCCATCAACAAAACACCACTAAGTGGGTCTCCAAACAAAAAATATCCTGTGCTAAACAAAAAAGCATAAACGGCGGTGACCCCGGCTGCAAAAGCCAGCAGGGAGGCCTGAAAATCAAAGGCTAGAGAACTTGCTATCGGCTGTCCATTTGCCCGCATACGTTTATGAATTCGTCGCCACCCAGGACCCGGAGCCTTTGTTTTTTGAACGAATGCCATTAATATCTTACCATCCGTATCCGGTGTCCAATAGGCTGCGGCTACCCAACTCAGGGTAGTGACCACGATGCCTATAAGCAACTCGGCGGCCGTTGTCAGGGGCTCAAAAAGGGCTGTATGTAAAAAAGCAAAATATAGTGCCATCAAAAAGGAAACGGCCATCGCCACCATTTCACTGACGGCATTGATCCGCCACCAATACCATCTCAATATGTAAATCAGCCCCGTTCCGGCCCCAATCTGCAGTAAAATGGCAAAGGTCTGTAGGGCATTTTCTAATTGTAAGGCTACGTAGCCACCGATCACCATGATGAGCAGGGTGGTGAGCCTGCCCATGCCTATCAGGTGTTTTTGAGAAGCACCGGGCCGAATAAACCGCTGGTAAAAATCATTTACGACGTAGGAAGACCCCAGGTTCAGCATGGTCGACAAGGTAGACATGTAGGCAGCCACCAGGGAAGTAACCACCAGCCCCATGATGCCGACGGGCATAAAGGAAAGCATGGCCGGATAGGCCATATCATCCTGAACAATGGATACATCTGCTTCCGGAAAGGCCTGCCTTAAGGCATCCAGATCTGGAAAAACAATGATGCTGCACAGGGCCACAATGATCCAAGGCCAGGGCCGAATGGCGTAATGTACGATTGTAAATAGCAACACCGAAGAAAGGGCGTGATTTTCATCCTTGGCAGCTAGCATGCGCTGAACGATAAATCCTCCGCCACCTGGCTCCGATCCCGGATACCAGACCGACCACCACTGTATGAAAACGGGAATCAGGAAAACAATTAAAAATACCTCCCAGTTATTAATGTCAGGAATAAAATCAAGTTTTATGCTTACTTCAGGGTGCTGAAGTAGTGCATCCAGTCCACCAATGGCCGGATGATGAACCGAAACCCAAGCGGCAGCTATGGCACCCGCCAGGGAAATCCCAAACTGCATAAAATCGGTAAACACTACGCCTCTCAAGCCTCCCAGACTACTGTAAAGTACCGTCACAAATCCCGAGATGAGCAACACAGGCAGGGGACTAAGCCCCAATAATACACCGCCGATCTTAATGGCTGCCAGGGATACGCCGGAGATAATGACCACATTAAAGAAAATCCCCAGGTAAATGGCTCGAAATCCCCGAAGAAAAGAGGCGGGCTTGCCGCTGTACCGCAATTCATAAAACTCAATATCCGTCAACACCCCGGACCGTTTCCAAAGCCGGGCAAAGAAAAAAACGGTAAGCATTCCGGTCAACAAAAAACTCCACCATACCCAATTTCCGGAAATGCCATTTTTTCGGACAATATCCGTCACCAGATTGGGCGTATCCGTTGAGAAAGTAGTGGCAACCATTGAAATTCCCAGCACCCACCAGGGGAGATTACCACCGGCTTTGAAGAATTCCTGTATGTTTTGAGCCGATTTTTTGGAGCTGTAAATTCCAATCCCCAGGGATAACGCGAAAAACGAAACGAGTATCAGCCAGTCTATTCCCTGTAATAACATGGCCGGAATATAAGACATTAACCTTAAAAAAGTAGCAACGATGCCCTAAAACAACAGCATATAATGAGATAACAATGCTGATCGATACCCATGGTATGCTGGAAATGGATACGTGCCGGTCCCGACCAGAGTTGGGAAGAATTTTTTATCGTAAATACCAATAAAGGGAGTAGTTTTAAGTATAAGACATTCGATACCCCTCGCCTTCCGCCGCAGCGGTGGGAATTAATTCGGTGCGCCGCTGAAAACAAGGTTTGGATGGATAATTAGATACTTGTCTTGTCCGGCAATTACCCCTTAAAACTAATGGTGAATCGGGTTCCCTGCCCCGGCTTACTGTCGATTTCTATTTTCCCTCCCAACGCGGTGACATGGTTGTGTACCAGGTACAATCCAATGCCTTTACTGTCCGTGTTGGAATGAAACGTTTCCCTAAAACCAAATACCTTGTCCCCAATTTTGTCCATATCAAAACCGATCCCGTTGTCTTCAAAAACCAGCTGGGTAGAACCATTCCTAATCTTGGTGGACACCGATATAATGGCATGGTTGCCAGGCTTGGCATATTTAATCGAGTTTGTAAACATATTTAAAAAAATACTTTCCAAATAGGCACCATTGAATTTCACCTGATCCGTCGCAGAAAAATCGGAGATTATTTTGGTATTGGAAGTTTCAATCAGTGATTTAATAGAATTTTTCACTTTGCTCATCACCTCATTGAGATCAAGTTGTTCAAGCAGTACAGTCAGTACATCTTTCTGACTCAGGTTGTCAACATAAGTGTCCAGTGTGTTTTTCAGACCTGCAGTAGAATGCTTCATCAATTCGATAAACTCAAGAATTTCAGAAGGCTTCATATTTGATTCTTCTAAAATACTAAAAATGGAAAGCAGGTTATTAACAGGCGACCTTAAATCATGGGAGGTCGTGAAAGTAAGCTCCTTTAATTTTTCATTGGATTGGGTGAGTTTGGTAATTAGCGCATTTCTATCTGCTTCCAATTTCTTCTTGTGCGTAATGTTTTTGGCTACCGCATAGATTAGCCCTTCTTCTTTTGCCGGTACAGAGGTCCAGGACAACCAAATGATGTCACCAGAATGGGTGATGTACCTGTTTTCAAAATTAAGCAGGGGAATTCCATCTGATATGATATAATTCCGGGTTTCCACCGTAGCCTCCAGGTCCTCCTGATGTACAAAGGAATTGATAGGCCTTCCATATAAAATTTCATCCGGATACCCCAGCACTTTTTTTAACGCCGGATTAATACGCTTAAAATACCCATCAAAGCCTGCCACACTAAACAAATCCAGGGATAAGTCAAAAAACAACTCCATTTTAAACGAAGTCGTTTCGTAGAAATTCTTTTTTTTTGAGTAACAATCCATAGCTGATTAAAAATTGAACCGTAAAAATATCATGTGAAATAAATGTTTTGACAATTTTTGTTTCAAATACATGCTGTTTCCAGCAATAAAAATATCAAATAATTTAATTAATCTATTACAATACGCATTAAATTTTATAAAAGGCTATTCCAATGTATCAACTTTTGTAAAAAAATAAACAATTAATCTAATTCTTCTGTGATAAAATTCAATTTTTTTGGTTTAAAAAGATTTTTTAGTCCTATTAACACTTAACTAAAAAACGTGGCTTTAAGCGGGCCCCATATTAAAATTAAAATCCATTTGTTTTCATTTACCCGCTCCGGTCTTCTTTCTCTTTTACTAATCTCCAATAAATCCGTTCTTATAGGCAATATCGTTATTTTAGATAAAACAATTACTTGTGTGTATCTATGACCCTACCACAGTTGATCTGGGTTTGATCCAATGCCATTCCAATAAACATGGGGTAACTCCAGCTTTTGTAGCGGCCCCAAATTTCCCCGGAATACCTCGGGAAAATTTCCTCTTGAATCACTTCCAGCAAGGGCTGTGCTTTATCACCCAATTGTCGCACACTGATCGCCGCCTGCAATACCTGCACCTCATCATCCAGTTTAAGCATTCGTTCCAATACCTCAAAGGCTCGAGGATCATTCATTCTCTTCGCCACAATCTCTGCCGATTTGATGGCTACCGCCGGTGCCCCATCCTGCATCAATTGGCTCAAATAAGGAAAAACCGCCTCTATATCTCCGGAATAGGAATCCAATGCCACCAACGCCCAAAATCGAGCAGAAGCCTCCTCCGATTCAAAAAATGGAATCAACGCCTCCGGCTCCTCCACCTCTCCCGTCATTCGGGCCACCTCCAGAATTTCACGGAAAGCCTCCGTAGAATACCCCTGCGCTATTTCGTAGACACTTTTGCCTGCCGCTTTCGCCTGCTCCATCATGATTCCTTCCGTAATCAAACCGGTATCCCGGTGCCGGATCATCCATTCGTCCAGTGCTTGACTCAAGCCGGCGATCCGTCCTGCCAGTTCCGGTTGGTCGATCAGGTTATGTTGTTCCAAAGGATCGTTTTCCAAATCGTATACGACTTCTACTGGCTTGGGAGCAAACAGTTGTAAGACAGACTCCGACAGTTGCCCCCTATCCCGCAAGCGATTGATTTCCGCATAACTCCCACCCTTGTTGAAAATCAAAGCGTTCTGGTAGTAAGGCAATTGGGGCATAAAATGCCGGACGTATAAATACCTCCCGTCATATACGGATCGGGATACTTCGTAACAATCATCTGCCCGGTCCCGGTATCCAAACACAAACTCCTTTTCTTCCGCTGCTTCTCCCAAAAAATTCTTTCCCTCCATCATCTCCGGAACCTCAGCACCCGCCAACCGAATCACGGTGGGGGCAAAATCTACAAATCCTACCTTTCTGTCGGTTACGGAGGCTTGAATGTTGCTTGCCAAATGGCTGTATTTGTCCGGGACGTGCAGAATAAAAGGGATTTGCAATCCGGCATTGTCCAGCCAGCGTTTATGGCCGGGTAAGCCGTGACCGTGATCCGAAAAAACGAACACAATGGTTTCATCCAGCAAGCCGTCAGCTTCCAACTGTCCGAGCAATTTGCCCACTTGCTGATCAAAAACCGCCAGCAGGTCGTACATATGCGCCCATATCTCTCTCATTTTGGGACTGTCCGGAAGGTGAGGGGGTAAAACCGCCTGATCGGGATCACTGTACACCTCCAGCGACTCGGTATCGCTTTCCCGTAGGGCATTGGTTGGGCCTTCATGAGTCATCATAAAATTAAATACACCGAAAAAAGGTTGCCCCTCTGCCCGGTTTCGCCAATGCGCTTCCCTGCTGCTTTCATCCCAGCGTCCCTGGTGATCAAAGTTGTAATCGGTTTTGACATTATTGCTGGTGTAATAGCCCGCTTCCTTTAATACCTCGGGTAAAATTTTCAGGTTTTCCGGAACCGGTATTTCCGAGCGAAGGTGTTGGGTTCCCAGGGAACTGGCATACATTCCCGTAATTAAAGTAGACCGGGCTGGCGCACAAATGGGAGCATTGGAAAATGCCTGGGTAAAGCGAATACTTGTTTTAGCCAGGCTGTCGATATAGGGGGTTCGGGCGTAGGCATCTCCGTAACATCCGTAGATGGGACTCAGGTCTTCATGGGAAATCCATAAGATATTGGGGTGTTCAGGTAATTCTTCATTCGCTCCACATGCCATTAATCCCAGTAATATCAGGAGCAGAAGGGCATATACGTTGCGACCACTAGAAACCGACATTTCTATCATTGCCTTTTATTTTAATTTGAATTCCAACGTTTACTGATTTAATTTTCTTTCCAGTACTACCTGGTTTCGCTTAGCTGCTGTCGCCACTATTATAGCCTTCGTTATCGTATCCAAACCCCGGTTTCTGTTGCCTATTCTTTCACGATCACTGCCATACTGCCATTGTTTACCGGCGTTATTAGATTGATTTCTCGCCCTCCTTTAACCTCGGTTGAGGAAAGCCATTTTCCATCGGATAAGGAAAGCCAGTGAAGTGTAGCCGCTCCTGATAAGTTACTAAGATCCACCACCACTTCTCCTTCCCCCGGCAAATAAATAAGGTATTTCTCGCCTTCCCTTGCGGCACAGTACGCTTCGTTTTCTGCTCTTTCCGATAGCAAATCCATTCGGGCATCCACCTCCCAAAGCTTAACCCTTTCCTCCACTTTTCTCAGGGATGAAATGGCCAGAATCGAAGGAGCACTCAAGCCCAGTCCTGCGGGAGGTCTGTGAAAGCGGCTGGAAGCAAATCCACCCATAATATTGCGATAAAACGTTTCCACGGCATGCTGCTCATTGATCCCACGATTGGTCCAGGGACTGGTCCGGCTGCCGTAAATTTTAGTACTATTGACGGGCCTCGGATTAGCTTGCAGGTAATCAAAAATAAAGCGGGCATTATCCCAATTTTGCTGACCGGTATTGTGGCTGTTTTGGGACATGTCGATATAGGAATAAATTCCCGGGCGATCCAATGTTCTCCGGTGCATGTCAGAGGTTATATCCCAATCATCCCACATCTGTGTGATCATGATTTCCTTATCTCCAGCCTCATTTTTCAAGAATTCAGCCCAGTAAAGTGCCCAATCGTCTTCTCCTTTGGTCTCGTTGTCAATGCAATAGAGAACGTGATCATAAGCCAGTGTGTGACTCAGGAGTTTCCGTACAAACGATTCCTGGTAGCGCAATAATTCCGGATTGTCATCCAGGGCCGGAACCGTATAGAAAAAGGGTTGCTCGTTGGCCCCGGGATGATTGGGGTACAGGCTGTCCAGTTTCACCGTTTCATAGGTATAATTCGAATTATTCGCAGGGTGATAGGGATCGGATAACCACTCCTGCCGGGAATGGTCGAAGCGGTCCCAAATTTCAATTTGCACCACAATATCCCGTTCGGCTGTCCAATGCAGCAAACTGTCCATTTGTCGCCAGTACGCATCGTTCCATGCATTCAAATCGTATTTGCCTTGCTCATCCCTGGCAAATGCCCGCAAATCACCGGGGTCCCGATCACTCATGGTGTTCCGAATGTAATTTCCGCCCACCGCTTGCAGGCTGTCCAAATGGGACTTCAAATTACCCATCTGAAACAAATTGTCGTTATCAGTAGCGCCCAACAACAAAACTGGCTCTCCCTTGTATTCCCAGTAAGCCGGGTTTTCCGACCAGGGTCGGATACCGGTGCTGCTTTCCTGTTCCTGCTGTCCGGAGGGAGTCCGCCCACACCCGAATATCAGCAGCGCAGCGCAAAGAAGTGTTTTTATGTGAATTGTTTTCATGGATTTGGGTTTATGATGATGCGTTTGTAACTGCTCAGGGCAGGCTGCCCCCGGTCGCTCACTTCCAGGATCAAATGGATGGCCTTTCCCGGAGCAACCACCGGCATTTCGAAGGATATTTTGCTCCTATTTTCAGCGTATTGAAACGGAAGAGGTTGTGTGGGACGGTATATCTCTTCATACACCCACCAGTGAAAGGCCAGCTCCTGTCCATCCGGATCACTACTGTTACTGGCGTCCAGTTGCACTCGTTCCCCTGGTTTCGCGGAAATAGATAGTGGTGTCCTGGCCATGTCGCCATTTACTATTGCTACCGGATTATGGTTGGCCTGCTCAAATGGGAGCTGCGCCCACTGCACACGGGCCATAAAATCGGATTGGAAAGCCGTTCGCCACCGTGCCACCGAATGCCGTTCGTTTAGTGTGCCCTCCAGGTAATCCGGCGCATCGATATACAATTTTCCTTTAAGCAGGCGATACCTACCACCCCAACCTCCCCAATCCGGACGCTCGGGCACATTAAGCCCATTGCCAATCAAGCCCAAAAAAGAAGGGCTGTCCCCTTCTTTCATTCCATTCGTGCCATGCCCATGCAATTGGTAGCGCTCGCTGAGCGGACCGTTTCCGTGAATGTTTGCCCTGATCCAGGCCGCATCCTGCATTTGCTGATTGCCGGTCATGTACATGCCTCTAAAGGTCGACAGTTCACGCACACCTGTAAACCCATACCAGGCGTAACCATTAGCAATAAAGGTTAGCTCCTTGAATTCGCTAAGTAGGTACTCCCGGTGTCCGTCCTGATCTCCAATGGCATGAACCTGGATGTTGCGGCAAAAAGCGGCTACTTCTTCCGGAGATCTGTTTTGGCTTATCTTCCACAATGCCTGCGCCAGTTCCCGCAAACCACCCCAAACAGGAATATGAACCAAGGTTTCCGACGCATCTACCACTTGGATAATGGCCTCTGAAGCTTCGGTATCAAAACCTTCTCCAATCTCTTCGGAATTTCCCTGCCCCTTCCTGACCAAAGAAAGGAGTACCTCCGGATTCGGAAAATCTTCCGAATGCAGGCGAAGGTTGGGGTACACTTCCCGGTAAGCCTGCAAATGTCCCTCGATGATTTCCGGGCGAATGTCCTGACCATGCCCTAACCTGCTGGTAGCACACAAAGCCTTGATATCGAAATGGTCCGCATAGTATAAAAAGCGCGTCAGACTTTGCTCATCATCCGTATCCCCTCCAATATCGGTCAGTAAAATTACTTTTGGTTTTTGGCGTGTAAATCCATTGCTGATTAAAAGGCAATTGATCAGCAACCCAAAAAACAGGTATACGATTACTTTCATACTCAATTTCCTTATTAAAAGGGCAACAGCACATTACCTAATAAGCAGCGCAAAGTAAATCTGTCGCCGAAATTACTTTAGCTCCAGGGCTTCTGTGTTGACAAATTCTTCGCCACGGATGGCGATGAAATCCTCCAGCATGGCTTTTACCTTTTCGGGATGCTGGTCGGCCAGATTTTGTTGTTGTCCCCTATCCTGACTCAAATCATACAGCTGAAAGTCAGCCTCATTTCCTAATTCAATATTTACATGAGTGTTAACCGCCGGACCCTTATAGGGTGGGATAAGCACCCAATCTCCCTGCCGGAAGGCTGTCCGGGTAGTGGCCTCCAAAACCAGGGATTCCCTTCCCTGATTTGCCTGACCCAAAAAGGTATCCATGAAATTCTGCCCATCGGCACTTCGTTCGCTGCTGCCGGTCAGTGCAGCCAGGGAGTTCAGAATATCGATTTGGCTGATCAAGGCATCCGACTCCCCGGGTTCGATGGTACCTTTCCAATAGGTGATGAAAGGCAAGCGGGTACCGGCTTCAAACAAACTGTACTTCCCTCCTCTGAATGGACCCCATGGGGTATGATCCCCTAGTTTTTCCACCGCCTCGTCGTAATAACCGTCGTTCAAAACGGGACCGTTGTCACTGCTGAAAATTACCAGGGTATTTTCCAGCAGCCCTTCTGCTTCCAGGGTTTCCATAAACTGCCCGATGCACCAATCAGCTTCCAGAATCACGTCTCCCCGGGGCCCCATTCCGGATGTTCCGGCAAAACGAGGGTGCGGCGTACGGGGCACGTGTGGCTGTTGAAAAGCATAATAAAGGAAAAAAGGATCCTCCCTTTCTTCCTTAACATATTCCTGTGCTTTTTCCAGGAAATGATCCGCCATGTCTTCATCCACCCATTTGGCCTCTTCTCCGCCTTTCATGAATCCGATGCGGGGAATGCCGTTTACAATGCTATTATTATGGCCGTGGTGCCAATTCATGGTCAGTAGTTCAGGGTTATCCTTTCCGGTGGGTTCCCCGTCAAAATTTTCGCGGTAGCTGATTTCAATGGGATCTTCCGGATCCAAGCCTTGCACCAGGCCGTCTTCCAGGTAAACGGTGGGTACCCGATCCTGGGTGGCCGCCATGATGTAGGAATAATCAAAACCCACTTCGTTCGGTCCGGGGCTTACCTGTTCGTTCCAATTTACATCTCCTTCGCCTAGTCCCAGGTGCCATTTACCCACGACTGCCGTGGCATAGCCCTGCTTTTTTAGCATTTTAGGAACGGTTAGCTGTTCCGTACCAATCAGCAGGGGAGCGGTTCCGGGCAAAATTTTGGCATCTTTATTTCGCCAGGGATAGGTGCCGGTAAGTAAGGCATAGCGACTGGGAGTACAGGTGGCGGAGGCCGCATAGGCTTTTGTAAACTTCATTCCCTGATTTGCCAGGAAATCCATATGGGGCGTTTCCAGGGTACCCGCGTCGTAGGCACTCATGTCTCCATACCCCAAATCGTCCATGTAAATGATGACGATGTTAGGTTTTTTGGCGAGGCTGGCTTCCTCCCTTTTTTCGGTCTGGCAACCAGAAAAAGGTACTAGAAGAAAACTAACAAGTAGTGAGAGCACGAGATAAAGGCGGGTCATAGATGGGATGTTGTTAAAATAGAATTGAGTTTGAAGTCAAGATAAAAAAAAATATTTATTTCATTGCGATTGCCTTTTCCTTTTCCATTTTTTAATAATTAAAAAAGGGCACCCACTGGGTGCCCTCTTAACTTCTTATTATAAACCGATTTCCTGATTAATTATCCCAAAACAACGTTCTGGTCAGATTATCATTAGGCTGTACCTGCTGGTAATTCTCGGTATTGTAGGTTTGTTCCGAACCAGGATATATCCACCTGTTGGGAGGAAGACTTTGCTGATTGGACTGATCTTCCCAGAATACTAAATCCGGCATTTCGATTCGTCTCAACTCGGCCCAGTTTTCATTGGGCTGTACCACGTTGAAATGAAGCCATTTTTGTTCGGCGATAAGCCTCATCTTCTCCATATCTCCGGCAGCCGCATCCCAACTGATATCTGCATCGGCCAAATAGGTATCGATGCCAGCTGCTGTGATCGGCATTGGCTCGGGAGAAATCAAGTTATTACTCATGCCTCGAAGCATTTCGTAATAATGAATGGATTCCCTGACCCCACTTTCATAATGTTCTTTAGCCTGAGCATCCTGTCCCTCTTTTAGGTAATATTCCGCAACCATAAAGTGAATCTGGCTGGCGTTTATTAACATTCCAGGGAAATACTGGTTTCGGCTTAACGTGGTCCGATTGTAGATGGTCATGGTATTGGATCCGATCAGTTCGGTCTGAACGGACGAACTTAAAAGGGGATCCAGCGTGAGAAACTCTCCTTCGGCTTCTTCACCAGGCTCAAACACATAGGTAAGTCGAGGATCTTCGTTATTCAACATATGGTCCACGATTGCTTTACCAGCCACATTGCCATCCCAATCTTCCAAACCACTTTGAAAACCATTTGCCGTTATTAGCGTACCCAATTCGTGGATACGAAAGGTAATGTTCTCATCATTCGTGGTCACGATGGGATAATTGGTAGGATTGGACAAAATCGTATTGATTTCGGTAGCTGCACGATCTGAGAATGCCGGAATGCCACTCACCCTGGTGAGCATTCTGATTCGCAAGGAGTTGATGTATTTCAACCACATGTCGATATCGCCCCGGTTGATCAAATCCTGAGATTCAAAACCGGTTAATATGCCCGGATTAATATCCAGGGTTCTCAACTCATCCGCAAATCCGGCCAGATCGTCCAACATTTTCGTGTAAATGGCATCCGGCTCATCGTACACCGGATACGATTCGCTATAATCACCCCCGTTGGTACTTAGCATGCCTGCATCCGAAAAAGGTATGGCGCCATGAAGGTCCACGATTTTCTGGGTATGATCATAAAGGTAAGTAGCTGCCGTAATCATAAAGACCCGGTTATCTTCCTTGTTCTGATCACTCAAGCCCGCATACACTTTTTCTAATTCCCGGTATTGGGCCAGAAACTGATAATAGTCATTCCAACGGCCGCTGACAGCAGCCGATCCGGGAACGTACTGGTTCTCTTCATTGACCCAGCCTGTAGCCTGGGTGTAGCGGTTTAATGTAATCCTCAAATTAACAAAGTAATTTGTATAACTGGGGAGTACGTAATTCCGGTTGGCAATAATAAAACCGGTAAATTGCTTTTCTACGGAAGTTTCTGAAACCTTGGAAGGATCGGTGTAATTCTCCTCAAACTCGGAGTACTCACAACTTGCCAGACTGGTAAGGGCTACCAAGGTCAGTAATATTATTTTATTTTTCATGATACTTTGATTTAATAGTAGAAACACCACTTAGAAGCTAGCCCTAAGCATTAAACCTACGGTTCGGGTAGCTGGATTGGTACCTGCATTGGTCAAGGTCTGTGCCCATCGGGAACCACCGGTCAACACTTCAGGATCCAGATCCTTGATATTTCGATAGAAGAAGAATAAATTTCTTCCAAAGGCAGAAACATTGATGCTGTTCGCTCCCAATCGCTCCGCGAAGGTAGAAGGCACATCATACCCTAGAGAAAGTTCCCGTAATTTCAGGTAAGTGTTGTCTTTAATGTATAGCTCGTATCTGGCCTGGCTGTATTGGGGACCTCCCCAGTTATAGGTTCGCTGGTAGTACAAGGCCTGCGAAATGACATTGGTATTCGGATTTCCATCTGCTGTAACGCCATCCATAAGCATACCGTCATCATACACCGGTTCTCCGTTGGGGCCTTGAGGGCTGGTCGTTTGTACCCCCTGTCCGTCGGCATTAACGTAATAAGACAACCCTCCTCTTTCGGTATTCATGTTGTTTAAACTTTCCTCCGTCAATCCCCTACTGATCATCCAGTTGACACCGGTAGGCATCACACTACCACCAATCTGGAAATCCGCCAATACCTGCAGGGAGAAATTCTTGTAGTTCAGGTTATTGAAAATACCCCCTACGGCATCCGGCATGGCATTACCTGCCAGGATCCATTCGTTGGGATCAATTTTATACATTCCATTTGGCTGAACGATTTTCTCTCCATTGGCATTGGTTTCTACCGGACGAGCGAAGAAATCACCCATAGGACGACCTACTACAGATCTTAGTTGGGCAGCATTCCCATCATAGTCAGCATGCAGTAACTCGGTAGCATTATTGGCCAATTTCTCTACCACATTTCTGTTTCGGGCAAAATTGATTCCCGCCAACCAGTTCAAACCTCGGCTCTGATAAATCGTTCCGCTCAAAGCAATCTCGATCCCTTTGTTTCTCAGGGTACCAATATTGGCAAGGACAGATGTGGCACCGGAGGTGGCAGGAAGTGTCAACGGCAAGATCTGATCCCGGATCTGAGCATTGTAGTATGAAAATTCAAACGACAACCTGCCATTAAAGAATTGGCTATCTGTTCCAAACTCGAATTCATGCTTCTGCTCGGGCCGGATACCGTCGTTTCCAAAGCTGCTGGAAATATTGGTGTACAGTACCGGCGCGCCACCAGGCTGTTGAACTCCTAGCGTATTTTGATTGTAGGCAATATTAGCTCGGTATACGTCCGGATAATTACCCACAATACCCCAGGATCCTCTAAGCTTGGAAGAACTGATCCAGGAAGGCAATTCAACCGCGTCCGATAAGATGAAACTGGTATTGGCTGAAGGATAAATAAAGGAATTATTATCCGGATTCATGGTGGAAGTACGGTCCCTTCGAATCGTTCCTTCCACGTATAAGAACCCTTTGTAATTCAGGTTTAAAGTTCCAAGTGCAGCATCAATGACCCTTGAAGTTCTCCTGGATCCGTTATTGGGCAGGTTGACCGAAGCCACTACGTCAAATAAATTCTCCGTACTTAAACCTCCATTTGTGCCTCTGGATATAGAGGAGAAATTTTCCTTGTCAGCTGTATAGCCGGCCGTGGCACTCAGGGTTACATCCTCTGTAATTTTCTTATCGTAATACAGGAACACGTCCCCATACAAAATACTGAAAATCTCGTTGGACATGCTAAATCCTCCTGAAGGACCGAAGGCTAAAGGTCGGGTAGTTGAACTCTCATTCTCATTTTCTCTGTAGGTAAAATCAGTGGAGATCCTGGTTCTCAGACTCAATTCATCGGAAAAAGCATAGGTATTGGTAATGCTACCAATCACCCGGTTACTAAGCTCGGATGCTCTTTGCTCATTTACCCGCCACACGTAATCAGCGATCGCACTTTGAAAACCATTTCTTGTGATGTTCTCATCGGGAGTCAGGCTTTGTCCGTTTCCGGTTACAAATCGATAGCCCCTGCTGGTCTTGTACTTATCCAGGTACCAGGCACCATTATCGAAACGGGTCATCATCCCCCCAAAATTATTGATCATTCGATCGATCGAATAAGGCCGATTTGCGGTATACTGATTGATGTAGTTAATAAACACATCGGTTTTTAACTTATCGGTAACCCGGAACGTAGCATTCAAATTCGCAATATTTTTGCTGTTTTTGGAATTTAAACTCAACGCTTCATTGTCTTGGCGGGTTAGCGAAAAACGAAAATCAGCCACATCGGTGGAGTTCGAGATGGCTACGTTTATCTGCGAACTGATAGGATCGTTGAACAAGGCAGAATAATTATCTTCCTGTGCCCTATAAGGCCTTACCTGATCATCCCAGGCCATCACCTGCCGCCCATCAAAGGGAGCTCCGAAATTAAGATTGGTTGCCGGCAGTCCAGTGGAACCGTCCGGATAGGTAATAAAACCCTCTTCATTCTGACCAAAGTCAAAAACATGGCTCGGAGCGCCTGGCCCTCTTACATTCTGGTAGCGAGGAAGGTAAGCGATTCTATCCATGGCATAATTGGCATTGAAATCCACTTTAAACCCTTTGGTAGTTCCTTTTTTGGTAGTGATCAGGACCACCCCATTCACCGCCTCGGATCCGTACAATGCAGCGGCTGAAGCTCCTTTCAAAATGGAAATATCGGCGATGTCCTCCGGATTAATATCCAGTAAGCCATTTCCCCTCAGTCGCTGATCGCCCCAGTAATTGTTATTGTTTACTTCCTCATTTCGGATAGGGATACCATCCAAAATAATCAAAGGCTGGTTTCTACCGGTGATGGAGTTGATTCCCCGGATAGTAATGTTTACTGCGGAGGTAGCTCCACCAGCTCCCGCTTGAATCCGAACGCCTGGCGCCTTTCCATAAAGGGCCGTCGCCAAATTAGGGGTTCCCACTTTGACCAGTTCGTCTGATTTAATATTAGAGGTGGCATAACCCAGGGCTCTTCGATCTCTTTCCTGACCGAATGCAGTCACCACCACTTCCTCCAGGCCTGCCACGTCTTCCTGCATGGTCACATCAATGCTACTTTGGTTTCCTACCCGGATGGTTTGGGTTTCGAAGCCAATAAAGGAAAATACCAGCGTGGCACCTTCCGGAGCTTCAAGGATGTACTCTCCATTGATATCCGTAACCGTTCCCGTGGATGAACCTTGCACGGTGATGGTTACTCCCGGCATCGGCTCCCCGTTATCATCTGTGACAGTTCCTGTCACCTGCGCCTCCACTGCATTTGATTCCACTGCCGAAGCAGCTCCCAGGCTGGAATTTGCCAGGGTTTGGCTTGCCAACAAACAGGTCAGCACAATACCTTGAAACAAAAAGAAGATAGTTCTCTTTATTCCAACGGTTTTTTCTAGTAGTTTTTTCTCATTCTTCATTTTTTGATTGGTCAGGTTCAGGTAAGCATTTGCAATACATGAACATTTTGATAAAATGGTTACTTAATTTTTGACAATCCGATAAAATTAGGTGACTGTCGGTTTCTTTGTTACATAGGCAATAGCATTTTTTTCCAAGGTATAAAATTACATTGATTGATTTAGAAGTTCAATTTTATAATTTTTTTTGTCTAAATCCAGGAGTTACCTAAATTTTTTATTTTAATAACCAGTATTTTTTTAAAATCCAAAGTAAAATCTGCAAATGGCAGCATAAAGTCTGTTTAATTCTCCGAAAATTATACGTCAACCGGTCCTCTTCATGCTCCTCCAACGCCGATGGTAGCGGGATTTCGGGAATCTAAGCCATGCCTTTCCTACTATTAAGGAGTCCGAGTTGAGAGGAAAGCCATTCCACTTCCCTGGCAAATGGCCCAATATGCTATCAGGCACGTATACTAAATAAAGTACATTGCGAGATGAAGGTAAAAATAGTGCTATTCCTGATCTGCCTGCTTACCTGGCTGAATCCGGGCCATGCCCAAGATCGGCTTCCTGAAGGTTCGGCTCCCAATATTATCGTCATTCTGGCAGATGACCTGGGCTATGGGGATTTAGGGGGCTTTTATGGCGGTAACGCACACACCCCTCACCTTAATCGCCTGGCAAAAGAAGGCATGCTTTTTACCGACTTTCACAGCAACGGCGCCATGTGTTCTCCTACCCGCGCGGCCCTATTGACCGGAAGGTACCAGCAGCGGCTCGGCATAGAAGATCCCCTACCGGGAGATTGGCAGGAAAAAGGGATTGGAGCCATTAAGGGAATTGCCCGGGAGGACCTGTATTCTACACCGACAATGGCGGATTACCTGAAAAAAGCCGGTTATGCCACCGCTTTTTTTGGCAAATGGCACCTGGGCAACCATCCGGATGCCAATCCCCGGAATTTTGGTTTTGACACCTTCCGCGGCCTGACTTCGGGTGATGGGGACTACTTCTCCAAATTGGATCGCTTCGGTTATCCGGACTGGTGGAACAATGAACGCCTGTCTTTCCAGGAAGGATATACCACGGATGTCATCACCGACAATGGGATTCAATTTATAGCAGAGAACAAAGGGCAACCATTTTTCCTGTATCTGGCCCATTTAGGGGTCCATTTTCCCTGGCAATCGCCAGCAGATAACCAACTGGAAACCCGCCAGGAAGGAGTCGATTACACCTCCAGCCTTCCCGGACCTGCCAGTAAATTGGGCCCGCATGCACCTGAAGAAGTCCCCGACGTACTGGTAAGCATGATTGAAGCACTGGACCGGAACGTCGGGAAACTGCTAGCTTATCTTAAAGCGGAAGGGCTGGATCAAAACACCCTGTTGTTTTTTACCTCGGATAATGGGCAATACCTGGATTACCAGGGCGAAACCTGGCCTGTCGTGGGATCCAATGGCTTGCTTCGGGGTGAAAAATCGGATCTGTATGAAGGTGGACACCGGGTACCGGCCATCGCCTGGTGGCCTGGAAAAATTCCGGCGGGGAGTCAGACTCACGAATCCTTGGCCACCTTTGACCTCTTGCCCACCTTTTTGGCGGTGACGGGACAGCCGCTGCCCGACCCGGAAGGACCGGACCGACTGGACGGGAAAAGCCTGCTACCCATCCTTACCTCCGGAGGAAAAATGTCCGAAAGGACCCTTTTCTGGAGAACTCCGGAGGCCATTGCGGTGAGGAGGGGTCCCTGGAAACTCCTGGAAGACCGGAGCGCTGGCACCCTGAGTTTGTATAATCTGGAGCAGGACCTGGCAGAAAGCCGGGACCTGAAAGCTGATTTCCCGGCAATCCTCCGTGAACTAAGGCAATCGCGAGATCGCTGGGAGCGGGAAATGGATGGAAATTGATAAAGGACGGTCTCCTCGCCGAACGGACACGTATCAAAACCCTCGAGGTCGGGAAGACCTCAAGGGTTACAGACATTGACCGTTGGGGTTTTCCCAACCCCGTATTCTGCAGCGCGTGCTCGAAAAAAACCCTCGAGGTCCCGAAGACCTCAAGGGTTAGAGACATCGACCGTTGGGGTTTTCCCAACCCCGACGGTCTTTCTGCAGCGCGTGCTCGAAAAAACCCTCGAGGTCTCGAAGACCTCAACGGTTACAGGCATTGACCTTTGGGGTTTTCCCAACCCCGAAGGTCTTTCCGCAGCGCGTGCTCGAAAAAAACCCTCGAGGTCTCAAAGACCTCAAGGGTTATTCCGGGCCCCATTTACCAGAACAAACTATAAAATATGTTAAAAAATTTCTTTAAACTAACGTTTATATGGATATTAGGTGATGTATTTATTTATGGATTTTAATTTATATTACCATGTTCAAAAAACTACATTTATTACTTTTCATAGGTTGTTTTATCGTTAGCCTGCATTCTTCAGCTCAGATAAGGTTAGAAGTATATGGAGGGCCTTCCCTTTCTTACATGGATTTTGAAACAAGCCCTTCCGATATCCAGCCCCAAAACGAACCTTATAACCAATTAAGTTATCACCTTGGTTTGGGAGCCCTTACCCGTTTATCAGACCATTGGCAACTCATTACCCAGGCGGAATTATTTGTCAGGTCCATGGCGGTGAGGAATTCCGGGGATTTTGGAACTGGTGGGTTTACCTATCTCGGTCCGACCAACTATGAAATGCCTACTTTTGCTTTAGGAGCCAGGTACACTATTGAAAAAGAAAAATATGGCTTTTATTTGCAGCCTTCCGTTGGCTTCACACTGCTTCCCCAGGAGATCAGAAACCCAATTACCGCTTTTAACGAGCTTCATGACAACTTTAACAGGGATGTAGACCAAGTCAGCCCCTATGGTCTGGGACTCAGGCTTGAGGCAGGTATAAAAAGGTATACCAGAAACAAAAATTACTTTATGGTGGGTATCAGGCATCAACAGGGTCTAAGGGTAACAGATGAAATGGTACAAACTACTTCCAGGCCCGGTGAACCTGAAGTAAGGGTAGCTGGCAGCAGCAGGAGCTCGTACACCAGCCTGTTTATCGGCTTTGGGCTAAACACGGACAATTGGAAAAAATAAGGCACTTTTTAAAATTAACAATTAACCAAAGAAGGCAGATTTATTTTTTTAACCCTCTTTAAATTTTAAAATAGCCAGCCGTCAAACACCAAAATCAAGGTCTTTTTTTCATATTTTTTTAAATGTAAATGAACGGCATAAAAAAGCTAATTTTTTAATCCTTTTTCAAAATAAAATTAATTTTTACAACAAAATACTGGACCCAATTCGCCCTATATCAGGAGCTAATATTAATTTTTTGTTAAATAATAGTTACAAATAATACCTCGGCTTCGATTACTCAGTACAATGACTTATTGGCAGCTAGCATAAAACCCACCAATAAGTTTTGTAAAAACCAGACCATGGTACCTGGAGGGGTACGGTGAAAACCCTACATAACAGAGTAGCCAATTAACCTAAATTTTATCATCATGATTACTTTAGAAAAATTCATGTCTGAATTGAAAGGAGAAAACATCAATGAAATCGTAGCAGCAGGTAGCAGTGCCAGCTCTATGAGTGGTGAAAGCTCCGAAAGCTCTGAAAGTTCTTTGAGCTCTGTGAGCTCTGAAAGTTCTTCCAGTTCTTAATCCAAGTTAAGCAAAGATGGCCTGGCAGGTTGATCCTAGCCGGGTCATCTTTCTTTTTCAATGCGGAGTGTCAAAATTATACTTCTGGAAACCAACTACATCAAAATAGCCCCAAAATGGAAAAATACCAGATTTCAAAAAGCCTGCATATCATTTCCCCTATGGATTACAATCGGGAATTGTGTCCTGAACGCTTCAAAGAAAATCATCATGTAATCACTGCAGGCCATCTAAAAAAAGGTTTTTTAATCAATTCCAGTGTAAGGTATTTCCTTGAGAAATTTAGTTCACCTAAAACGTTGGACGAGGTAGTTGATGAGATTGCAGGGGAACTGGGAACGGAGAAAAACAACTTAATGGCACATTGTGAAACCATTTTTAAAATTTTTAAGAAAAGAAGCTTCTTAGTGAGTGAAAAGGCAGCCGAGAATCCACAGCCCAGGTTACCCTATTTTGAGGCAGGTGATACGTTAGGGGTTTTTGACATCCTTCATTTAATATCCAATAAAAAATTTGTGGACCTCTATAAGGTTCGTAAAAGTGGGGGACTTCAAACGTATGTCATTAAATTATTGTGTAGCAAAAAGACAGAAAACCCAAAACAATTTCAAAAAGAACTTTCCCAATTCAAGCACGAATACCATTTGTTGTGCAAAGGCGAAAGGGTAAATAGCTTATGTAGGGCTTATCATTTTGAGCAGGTAGGCAATGAATATGCTTATATCGTCATGGAATGGATAGAAGGAGAAAGCTTGCCCAGGTTTCTAAGGCACCATCCCCTATTGACAGAAAATGAGGCCTATGGATTGGTATTTGAAATTTTAAAGGGATTTGCCCAACTACATTCGGCTAAAATAATACATGGGGACATTCATCCTTCGAATATAATGGTGGGTGAAAAACAAAATGTAAAAATCATCGACCTGGGTCTGGCCCTTACCCATGATCACCCGGCTTCGGAAACGGTAAAAAAAGGTGGCGTGATGTACTACATGCCTCCCGAACGGATCAATACTACCACCATTAATAAATTCACCAAATTCCCTGATTTCTATTCGGATGTCTATCAATTAGGCCTGGTCATGTATTTTATTTTTTTTAGAAATGAGCCCTTTAAGGGATTTATATGGGAGGATTTGTCCCATAGCATAAAAAACGACGATTTCGTTGTTCCAGAGAAAACCGTTTGGAAAAGGGAATTAAACCCTGAATTGAAAGGTATCATTTCCCGCTGTGTTTCCAAAAATCCTGAACAAAGGTACCGGGATGCTGGGGATTTATTGGCCAGTTTTAAGCAAACAGCAATCGTAAAGACAGGACAAGAAAAAAAATACTATGCGTGGTGTGAATGAACAACAACTCAAGCACAACGATTGTGGCATCAGCGCAGCAAAGATTATTTACAATCTGCACCACATTCCTGTAGGCAGGGAATACATTGAAGATAATATTTTCATCTCAGAAACGGGTTCCAGCCTTCACGACATCAAGGATTTCTTTTCAAATCAATCTTTTGATGTAAAATTCAACCTGCTGGATGTCAACAGCCTTAAATTTGATGCCCAAAAGATCAAAGACGCTACGCCCTGCATCCTATCCATTAAAAACAGGAAAGGATTACATTTTGTGGTAATAGAGGGCTTGAAAAACAAAAAGCTCAAAATTCTCGATCCGGCAGACGGACAAAGCTATCGGTGGTCATTTTCAGAATTGATGCACCGAGCCCATTATGCCAGTGTCAATTATGATTTTGTGAATAATCATGACCTTATCGAACAAATAGTTTCCCAGGAACTGGAACCTTATGGCATCTCTGTGGAAAAGGTCGAGGAGATGGACAAGGACACCATAATCAATAAACTGACTTACTTTTCTTATCTGAAAAAGAATTTTGGGTTTGCCAATGAAGGTGCTGAAAAGGATTTTTTGGCAGATTTACTTTTCCATCAGGACCTGAGCATGTTGCCCAAGCAGTTCCGGGCAATGAAAATCAAATCTTCAAAAATCAGGTTAAAAGTACCTGTGGTCCTTACCATTAAAAAGGGGGCTGGGGTACAGATTTCAACAGAAGCAAAAGCCACCGACGAACGATCTAAAAATCCCTATTTCCGGCTATTTAAGGAAATGAAACCTTTCCACAGGCTATGGAGTATTTATATTGTTACTGCGATCTTAGTTTCTTTTTTCAGCCAGTTTACCCTGTTCAAAAGTCAGGTTTTGATCGACCATGTGCTCCCGGACAAGGACCTGAACCTGCTACTGTTTTTTGCATTTGGTTTGATGTTTTTCAAGATTTTTAACCTGATGATCGGCATTTATAAAAAATACATTGCCATTCACTTGGGAAATATTTTCGATAACTATTTTCTGACTTCTTTTGCAGAGAAGCTGAATATGCTACCCATCCGCTATATCCAGACTTTCAGCCGCGGAGATCTTACCGAACGGATCAAAGACAGTCTCAAGTTAAAGTCATTCTTTATTAAATTTTTTACAAGAATATTGATTGACGCTTTTGTCAGTATAGCTGCGTTGGCACTGATGTTTGCCATACACTGGAAAGTCACCCTCATCGTAGTGGCTGTATTGGTTATCTTTATCATATGGTTTTACTTAATCACCCCCCATATCAGGTCGAACGAAAACCGGCGTTTTTTCGAAAAATCAAATTTATTTTCCGCACTTTTTGAAAATATTGATGGGCTTCAGGTCATCAAATCATTCAGGATGGAAACGGCATTTTTACAAAGGCTGATACCGAAAATAAAACAAATACTGGCGACTCAAAAAAGGGTGAGGTATGTCGCCCTGTTAAACTCGGGAGTGATTCATATGGTGATTGCCATAGCTTCCGCCATGATCATGCTATTTTTATCCAGAAGTGCCATTTTATACCAGGACATCACAGCGGGTCAGATCATCACCTATATTGCATTTTCTTCGCAAGTCTTTTCAGCAGTAAGGGGCATTTTGGACGAAAGCCTGGACATTCAGGAAAATGAGATCATCCTACGCCGGTATTTTGATTTTAGTAAGGCAGGCCAACCGGAATCTAAATCCATCCACCAGAAAATCAAAATTGATCAGATAGAATCCATTGAATTTCAACAGGTAGGATTCAGTTACCTGCCTCACAAACCGATTTTCAGTGACCTGAATATTACGATTTTCAAGGGGGAGAAAATTCATATGGAGGGTCGCAATGGAACCGGCAAAAGTACCTTCTGTAAGGTGCTATCGCTGCTTTATCCACCGGAAACCGGTGAGATTTTCCTGAATGGAGAGAAATTTTCCTTTTACCAACAAGGATCCATTCGAAAAAAAATCCTGCTGGTAAGCAATGAAGACATCCTTTTCAATGACACCCTTGGCTATAATATGGCGTTTCAATACGATATCCATACAAGAAAAGTATTGGAATTGGCAAAAGAACTGGGATTTTACGAGTTCATTTCAGAGAAAACGGAGGGGCTGGATTTTATTATCAATGAGCAGGGTCGAAACTTATCTACCGGTCAGCGGAAGAAAATATTGCTTATGCGGGCATTTTTATCCAAAGCAGAATTGATCATTTTGGATGAAACCCTATCCGGTATTGATCGCGAATCCAGAGAAAAAATTGAGAACTACATCAATAAAGAGGAAAACCGTTCCTTTATCATTATTTCACATGAGCCACTGGAGCATGTTGAATTTACCAAAAAACTGATCGTAAAAAATGGAAGTATCGAACAACTACAATTACAGTATCAGGGAGCATAAATTTACCATTTGGTTTTTCAGAAGTCTTATTTTCATTACCCTCATGGTTTTGGTTTTGGTTTTCACCATCAAAATCAATGAGTCGGTTACCATTAGCGAGGGTGAAATCATTGCAGATAACCCTCAGAAAGACCTGAAAGCACCATTTGATGGACAATTGCAAGCCATTCTGACCAGAGAAGGGCAGTCGGTAGATGCAGGAGATACCCTGGTCATCATCATAAACCGGGAATTGGAAGCCCAAAAAAACCAAGTAGATAATGAACTGGCCTACCTGAAAGCCAGGGCCAAAACCATCTCGGAGTTGAGGTCCAGCCTGAGAACAAAGTTAAATACCTATGCCAGCAGCACCCGGATTTCTTCACAAAAACTGGCACTGGACACCCAACTTCTGGAACGCCACATGGAGATGACAGCCTATCAGGCTGAGCTGATGAACAGCCGTTTACAATCCGCCAAAGAAAAGTACGAAGGGGATTCTATTTTGTACCATAAAAACATGTTAAGCAAATATGAATTCAATGATGCCAGGGACAGCTACCTGTCACTGAAAGAAAGCATCGTGCAACTTGAAGATGAGAGCATGACCTATGGCGGAGAAAAACAGTTGGCAAGAAACGCCTATGAGAAGATGGAAAACGAACTGATCCTTGGAAAATTGGAGCTGGAAGAAAACCTAAATACGCTTCACCAGACCGAAATAGAATTGGAAAACCAAATCAAACAAGCAGAGGCCACCTATACACAGCTCACAAAAGACCTCGCCTTGCAATACATTACTGCCAGCGAAAAAGGGACAGTCAATTTCCTATTTAACACCAAGCTTTCCAGTAACCTGATCCTGAAAGGAGACCTTTTGGTAAGCATCGCTCCGGAAACCTCCAACTATTACGCAAAAGTCTCTGTCCCCGAAAAAGAACTCCCCTTTCTAGAAAAAGGCTTGAGGGCCAGGCTAAAATTGAATGCCTTTAACCAATATGGCTTTGGAACGCTGGAAGGCACACTGGATTTTATTGCGGAAAGGAAAGAAAACGAACTATACTATGCACATATCAAACTCCCCGAAAATAACGACCTGACCCTTAGGCCGGGATATGCAGTAAGGGGTGAAATCATCCTCAAAAGGATGTCCATTTACCAGGTATTTATCAAGAAAATATTCAATAAAATCGACGGCTCATGAATGTAAAAAAAACGATCCTGACAATTTTATGGATAGGCCCTCTGATCCTGCAGGTCCAGGGACAAACGGTTCTTTCCCTGGAAGACTGCTTCAGGATAGGCATCAATCAAAACCTGAACCTTCAAAAAATGCATAATGAAGTCCGAATTCAGGAAATTGAAAAATCGACCGCTCAATATCAACTGTTACCTTCTTTGACCTATGACATGAATCATTATTTTTCCTTTGGAAAAAACATTGATCCCGTGACCAATTCCTTTGCATTTGAGCAGTTTAGCGGAGGGGAAATGGGGCTCCGTTTACGCATGACCCTATTCTCAGGTTTCAAAAACCTACTTGCCATCAGAGAACAGGAATTCGGTGTTCGGGAAACCCAATACGCCAAAAAATCGGCTGAACTGGCACTGCTCACTAAATTGACTCAACTGTATGCGGATCAAATCCTGCTGGAAGAACAAATAAAAGTGATTCAAAACAATATTAGCACCCTGGAAAATGAATTGGAGATCATCTATGAAAAGATCAAAATAGGAAGACTTTCGGAATACGAAGCCTACACTTTCGAAGCCAGGGTTAGTACGGAGAAAGCGGAATTCATAAAAGTAAAAAATGAATCGACATTGGTTTTGCAGCAAATCAGGGAATTGTTAAACCTAAGCTATGACACCGATTTTACCCTGGCACCTGTGGATACCGCTGAAGTGGAACAAATTTACTTCAAACCCATTTATAGGGAAGAAATCCTCCGGCATGTAGGTCAGCACCATCCGGAATTACAACAGGCAAAGGCACAGAATCAGGTATCGGAAATGATATTAAAAGGTGCCAATCGCAGTTTTTTCCCAACCTTACGCATAGGAGGTAGTGTTTTTTCCAATTACAACGTAAATTTAGGAAACGATCAGAACGGGGAACTTATATTGCCCAGGCAAATCCAAAATAATCTGGGGCAATACCTGAGCTTTAACCTCAGCATCCCGGTTTTCACTCAAATGGGAAATGCCAATCAGGTGAAACAGGAAAAAATCAAATTGCATAACAGCAAATTAGCATTGGCGGAGACAGAGAACGCCATCGCCTCTGTTACCCTTCAACTGATCAATGACTTTGACACGTCCAGAGAACTGTATAAAATCACCCGCGAAGCCTGGGAAAAAAACAAATTGTCCTACGCCCTTCAGGAAGAAAAATACAGGCTGGGGAAAATCAGTTCGGTGGAACTCCTGACAGCCAGAGATATCCTGAATAAATCCAATGCTGCTTTTTTACAATCAAAATTAACCTTGTATTTCAGCAACGTACTATTAAAATTAATGGATGAAATTTAAACCCTTATACACCTCAATCGATCTGCTACCAGCCGTTTCCTTCAGCGAAATTGGCGAAAAGCCAGCTAATGAGGATTACCTTTTTCCCAATGAGGAGTGCCTGTCCGATGAATTCCAGGCCTTTATTTGTTGTGACGGGGTTGGCGGTGCGCCTTCCGGAGAAATCGCCTCCAAGATTGCTTGCCATTCCATAGCCGAATACTTTGACCATTACCCCAATACCATTCACGATGCTCGGTTCATGCAAAATGTCGTTGCATTTGCGAGGGAAAAAATGATGGCCTATGAAAACAAGCAGCCCGAAAGTAAGGGAATGAAAACCACCCTGACCACTGTTAGTTTTCATCAGGCGGGGGCCACTCTTGCCTGGATGGGGGACTCGAGAATCTTTCAGGTCAGGGATGGTGAAATCCTTTACCAAACCTGGGACCATTCCTATGTAAACAGATTGGTAGAGCAAGGTCTTCTAACCGTAGAAGAAACCCGTCACCACCCGAAACGAAACATTATTACCAAAACCTTGGGAACAGCGAAATCAGAGCGCATTCCTGAATTGAAAATGATTAGCGATATCCAAACAGATGATTACTTTTTGCTCTGTACTGACGGTTTATTGGAAAGGCTCACTGACCGACACATTAGTAAGTGGCTTGTAAAAAAAGAGGAGCCAGAAAGGATCAAAGAAAAAATCCTGGACCATTGCATGGGGAAAACCCATGACAATTTTTCCATGATCCTGATAAAAATCAAACGTGCAAATAGCGATGGAGATTAAAACAATCCTTTTGTCCCCTTACCATTTCCAAAAGCTAATTCCAGAAGGTATCCGGCTGCCCAAATCAGCTAATAGGATATTCCTAACCAAAAACGCTACCCTTTCATTGATAGCATTGTTAAATAGAAATTAATCCGCCGCCTGATATTCCAGCCGGTAAATTTCCCCATCAAATCCACAAATTAACAGCTCATTGGATGGATCCAATCCAAATGCGGCGACAGGAAACGAAGCCTGCACTAATTCGGTATTGGTGGGATTGCTCCTATCCGTAACGTCCAGTGCCCAAATCCTCCCGGAAATAAAATCGGCATAAATATACCTTCCTGCCAGTTCCGGCAGGGCCGAACCCCTGTATACATAACCACCTGTGACAGAACCGTCTCCCTCACTGTGGTCATAGGCCCACACCGGAAGCTCAAGTCCTTCCGTTTCACAGGCAGATGTAGGCTCAAAGCATTCAAAA
Organism: Cyclobacterium salsum; assembly: GCF_010119245.1. GTDB lineage: Bacteria > Bacteroidota > Bacteroidia > Cytophagales > Cyclobacteriaceae > Cyclobacterium > Cyclobacterium salsum. The sequence continues at coordinate 137,269 of NZ_WNKG01000003.1, read as the reverse complement.
CCCTCCATGGTATTCCAGCCGTAATTCCCGCCCTTCTCAATCAGGCTGATTTCTTCGTAACGGTTCTGTCCTACATCTGCCGCCCAAAGGAGGTTGGATTCCGTATCAAAACTAAACTTCCAAACATTTCTCAAGCCATAAGCAAAAATTTCTTCCCGAAAGCCTTCATCATTACCCGCAAATGGATTGTCTTCCGGTATGGCATAATTCAAATCTCCTGCCTGTACATCTACGTCAATCCTCAATAGGGATCCCAGCAAGGTTTCCCGGTTTTGACCATTGCCCTGTGGATCTCCCCCGGAACCTCCATCTCCCACGGCTATATACAGGTACCCATCGGGACCAAAAGCAAGCTTGCCCCCATTGTGATTGGTAAACGGTTGCTCGATTTCCAAAAGAACCGTTTCACTTTGCGCATCGGCCTTGTCCGGATCGGAAGCCGAAACCTTAAATCTGGAAATTACCGTTCGTGCCGGATTGGAAGCGGTGTAATTGACATAAAAAAACCCATTGTCGGCATATTCCGGATGAAAGGCAAGCCCCAATAAGCCTTCTTCGTTTCCGGAATCATTCACCTGACCAAATAAACTTAAAAAGGCACCTTTCTCTTCGGTTTCTGCTTGGTTAGGGAAAACGGAGATAAGTCCCCTTTGCTCTACTACAAAAATCCTGTCGCTGTCATCTCCGGCATGTAGGATTTCCAGCGGTCGGTTGAATGGAAGGTTGGGAAAAGCTTCAACCAATTGTAGGACTTTATCTTCTCCGGGATCGGGAGCGGGATCAGGATCCTCCTGAACACAAGCAGTAAAGGAGATCAAACCGGTCAAAAAACAGCAGGCAAGTAAGCGTGAACTAGAAATCATAAAACGGATCGTATGTTATAAACCAAGAAGGTAAACACGCTGCAAACCATATGCCAGCCGGTGAAAAGCCCAAAAACGAGCTGGAAATAGCCGGTGGTGCTTACATAGGACGCAAGCCAGCATTGGTTTCTCATCGGGACCTTGCAGTAAACGATAGAATATGCAGCCTGTTATATATTGAACATATACGTAAATTTCAACAAAAGCGCCTGATTTTGCCTGGTTTCGATAAAGGGTGACATGGAATAATTGTAGGTATAGACCAAAAATAAATCCGACATGGTCAGGTACCTCCACTGAAACCGGCTATTGATATTGAAATTTTCCTGCTGGGTATTGTATTGTAAAAAGGTGGTCCAGAATAACTGAGTGCTGAAATTCACTTCGCTCCGGGCATTGATCAGGGTTAGGGTTGATGCTCCGGCAGGTTCCGGGAGAGAGAGGATATTTTGCTCCCAGGCAAGTGAAAAGGTGCCCCAGGGCTGCCGCCTTAAATTCAATTCCATTAAATAGGTAGTCAGGTGGCCGTTGTAAAACAACCCTGTTTCCACTTCTGCCCGAAAAGGCAGGGAGGTTCTGGCATCCGAGCTGTAGGAAAGGTTGGCACGAGGGTAACGGTAAAGCCCTGGCTCCAATGGTTCTCCATCAGTAAATCTGGTGTGAAACAATAAGCGGGTTTCCAGGGCCTGAGCCTGAAAGGTGATTCTGCTCGTGTTTCTGAACCTGAGTTCATAATCCAGCCGATACTCATTGTCCATCAATGACCAATCGGTATAATAATTTACGGTATTCCGGAGCTGAATATCATGCAAAATAACGCTGCCGCGATTTTCGGGACGAAAGGTGTACCCAATCCGTGCATGGAAATGTTCCGACCCCAAATGATATAAGGTATCATTCAAGGCATCGTAGTTACTCATTTTGGGAATGAATCCCATATCCGCATGGTAATCGTCCCCCATACCGTAGTAATTCAACCGGAAATTCCATTTTCTTCCTCCGTATTCAAAGCCCAGCTGCCGGTAGTTTCCCATGCCGATCTGCGATTTTTCCGAAAGGTGAAAGGACCCAAAATAATTCCAGGTACCGGATTCATTCAGGTAGTTGAGTTCTAAACCGGCATTCCTCCCAAAATCAAATTTGTCTAACCCATTACCTACCGTCTGCGCCTGTCGGTTGGTGACATATCCCCTTAAGACGGATCTTTCCCATAAACTTTGGTTAAAGACCCCCACGCTATAGTTTTGGGCCGGCCCGGCTTCGGTAGGCCTGGTCTTGATATTCATCAGTCCAATCCTGAAGTTTGGGTTAAGATTCCCGCTCAAACGGGCCCCGTAAGCAATCGGCACCGGCCGGTTGTTCACATCAAGCCCAATTCGCCTTGTAAAGATCGGTTTGGCCGAATTCGGTCCGAATCCCGTAAAAAGGTCATTGTTTTCGAGAAAAAAGCCCCGTTGCTCGGGAAACCGGAGGTTGAATCGGGTTAAGTTGGTCTGTTGCACATCCACGTCAACCTGTGAAAAATCCGGATTTATCGTTAGGTCCAGGTTCAACGAAGATGTGAGTGCCACCTTCGCATCCATGCCCACATCTGCGGTCGTTTCGTTTTCAGCACCCCGAACCGTCCCGGCCGTGACATAGGGAATAAGGGAAATGTTCGTCCCTGTTTTTTCGGGGGCTTTGTCCCAGACCATATTGCCGGTGTAGCCCAAGTCGTACAACTGAAAATTGACGGGAATGGGTGTCCAGCTATAGTATTCATTCTGAGACATGTTGTTCCGGATAAAATTGATCCCCCAGGTCGATATATCCTTTTTAAACCTCAGGGTTTTGAAAGGAATGGCAAGTTCCACAATGTACCTGTCGGGAAGTCTGGATACCGCAGAAAACCATCGATTGTCCCAACTAAAGGTCAACTCTCTCGGCGCATTGGGACCAAGTAAATCCTCAGACTGGGCATTAAAGGGACTGATCCCGAAAAACAGGCCATTGGTTCGGCTATTCACCGGGTCGATGATTACTCCAAATCCATCCCCTTCAAAGAAGCTTTTGTCTCGTTCCAAGGTTTGTACGACATAATCCTCCACATCATAGCAAATGGCGGAAATGTAGACATTATCCGAATCATAGGTCACCCTTACCTCCGTACGGGGATCGGCTTTTTTACCATCCAGCGGCTGTTGCATCCAGAATTCATCCGCCACATCTGCCTCCAACCAGGCCTGCTCATCCAATACCCCGTCCAGTGTTATCGGTGTTGTTGCTCTTTGGATGTGTAATTGGTAATTGGACAAGATTTCGGTATCCGATTGGCCAAATAGAAAAGTAGCTCGCATCAGGAGTACAAAAAAGAAAAGAATGGGAATCTTCATTCGTTTATGGGTGCTTGATATGGTCAGCGGAATCAATGAAATGAAAGTGGTTAAGGCGGGGAATACCAACGAAATCAATAAACACCCATCATCTGTGGGAAAAATTAATTTTTTTCTTGTTTTAAATGGAAGTAATGGGTGAAAATTAACCCACATTTAATTTATTCGTAAACTTTTTCTCTTTATTCCGCTTAAAAGTAAATGTTTGCTAACAAAAAATGTAACCGTTCATCAAAAGATAGGCACGTAACCGGGTTCTCCTGGTACATGTATTGGCACAATTTCCCGGACGAAGGTTCAGAAAAAGCCGATCGGTGCAGGAACATGCGCGTCCCAAACACCATAGCCAATGAAAAAAGAGAGCAGGCAATAAAGGACGAAAAGGCCGGTTAAACTAACAAAAAATCGGAAAAGGGTCTCCGATTTTTTGTTTGTCTTTAGCTAGTCTCTGCTAAGGTAAATCTGTATTTAGTTTTTACCGATCGAAAAAGGGAAAATCCTCATCCAAAACCCAGAGTTTACCAATTGTCGAACCTTTCGGGGTCAATTTCCCAAAACGTCTCGTTGCAATCCCATGCGTAGATCTTTCCATTGGCCATAAAGGCCATTACACGTAAAAATTCACAGGTAAGGTACGATGGATGGGACAGATTGGTTACCTGGCTCATTTCCATGGTTTCTAAATCCAGGACAAAGATTTCGATACCCATGAGAATGGCTTTGTTTCCAACGATAAACACCTCATCTGTTTTCACGCCCATCCGTCCTATGTCCGAAAACCGCTTCACCAGGTTCCACCGTTCGGTGGTCAAATCGAACTCAAAAAGTCCAGAATGCTCGTCTCCGGTTCCATCCGGCTCACCAAAAGCAAGATGGCGTCCATTAAATGTAAACGGAACGGTCCTGCCAACGACCATCCGGCCTTCTTCTTTATCCGGTAGGCGCACCCATTTTTCGGAACGGATATCGAATTTATACCGTAGGCGGTGGTCTTCCCCTCTCTCAGGCGTATGCCCCCCCTCCACATACAAGTGATCGTTGACGACATGCACCAGCATGGGGTTTCTTTGGTCCAGCGGCAAATCCGGAAGCCGTCTAATTTCACCACTGCGTAGATTAAAGACAAAAAACGCCCGATTGGACGGATTTAAATCGGTCGTCTGCCCCCCACCAAGGTACCAATTTTCTCCATGTGCAACCGAAAAAGTAAACGAAAGACGATAGGTTCCAAGTTGAAGGGCACGCAGGGGAGTCATCGATCTGCTTGCTACGGCTACCTCGAAGATCTCCTTATTCCCAAGTGCATATCCTTTTCCTTCGAAACTTGTCATGTTTCCAAAGCGTAAATATTCTGCCAGCGCAATGGAAGGGATGGGCTTTCTCATAAATGGGATATCCGGATCGGTCAGCTCAATCGTTGCCGAGTTTTGGGAAACGTTGTCAAATGTTTGAACCCGGAAGTCGTTGATTCGATCGAATAGGTAGCCCTGGGTTACGAATCGAAGGGATAGGGTTTCACTATTCGATTGTTCGTAGTTTATTTCATAGGTCTGACCATTCAATACGCCTCTGTGATAGTAAGGCGCCGCATAATTGATATTTTTTCCCGTGATGCTGAATTGATCCCCGTAACCGGTTACGATATGTTGCCCAGGGTCTAGTTCTGTCGGATTGTACTTGAAAACACCGGATCCCAGGTTGTATTTTTTGCCGCGTATTTCCAGCTCGATGACATTTTCTTCACCAGCATATACTGGATTGGGTTTGAATACAATTTTATTCCGGTCCGCAGACACCATGGTCACGGTACCGCGAATGGGATATTCGGAAGGTTGGGGTGATATGGTCACGACCAAATTAGGGTCGACCAAATAATCCCCTAGAATTTCGACGGTACCTCCATAGTCGATTTGCTGAATCGCCATGTCGGCAAACTCCGGCTCACGAAACGGCATGAGGACGTTCATCTCCATCTCCTTGTCTACGATTTCCATGGAAATGCGAAAAACATCCGGTTCGCTGTAGCGGTCAAAATTTTGGAAATCCGGGATAATAAATTTGAAAAAATGCTTTTGTACCTCAATTACACGCGCTTCTTCTCCTTGAAAGGTGACCTTGTAATTAGCAATAACGCTACTCAGGTTCTCTCCATAAACGGCCACTGTATCGCCAAAAAACAAGGGCTGATTGTAGTCAAATTTTTCAAAAATAAAACCAACTGTTCCTTTACTGACAAAGGGGTGGGGTTCCGAATACACCACCCCGGACAAGGTTTTTACGTACGCCACTACGTAGTAAATCTCACCCTTCGCCATGGAGTGCTCGGCCTTGAGGATAAAATACTTTTCCGGCTTTCCGGTTTGTTTCAATTCCTCAGCATAGGCCGGTCTTGGATTCCAATGGGTACTGTAAAGAAATCCGTATTCCAGGATCTCCTCGCTGCCAAAATCGTATACGTTTGCGGCGAATTCCGCTCCGGATTCGTCTATTTCCTGAATAAAAGCCACACTGAAGCGTGGATTGGTCCTGGGCGTCATTTCCGGATTTACGCAGCCAAACAAATGTAGTATCAGGATCGTGACCAAATGATGTAGGTACTTTTTCATAACCTAAACCCCAGGATAAAAGTGGAAACAAGTTGATTGTATTGAAACTGATTTGAGCCGAGCGATAGGCCATAGCCTTTACGGGTATACTCCAACTGAAATTCCGATACCATCCCCCATTTTTCCTTGTACAGTAGATGCGTTCCCGCTTTAAAAGCCGGTGAAAACTGAACCGGCGAATGGATGTAAATCGGCTCTTCGTATAACTCGACCACGACCGGTTCGGATTTGGTCTTGAAATCGATAATACTGCTTGTGCTTTGAAAGGAATTAAACCGAAGATTGGCACCTGCCCCCAGGTAATATTCGTGCTTTGAAGACCGAAACACCAAGTAATCAATAAATACGGGTACCGAGACGGTCGTGGTAGCAAATTCCTCGCTTGCCGTGTAGAAGTAATTTTGCTTATTCAACTGGGCGTTCAGCGTATTTTTGATCCAGGAAAAGCCAATCCCGATGTCAAAAGCAACTCTTGGGCTGCGGCGCCACTGATCCAACTTGATTCCTACCCCTACAAATGGAGCAACGTTGGTATCAAATACATGCCCTGTCCGGTCGGTCATGGGAACCGGATAGGTTTGGAACAAAGAAGCCCCCACCATGCCTACCCAAGACAACCTTAGGACCGGAATCTCTTCCACCAACAATTCATAGGGCAGGTTTTCACAGTCATGGTACATCATGATAATGTCAATAAATCCACCCTCGGAATGAACGGTTCTTGCTATCCTTTCCCGCAATTGTAACCCGCAAGGACCGTATAGCATGTAATTGAGGATTCCGGTAATCTGCTTGCGCCTTGTCATGATCACATTGCCCTGAATCGTTTTTGGGCCAGATGTTTTTGACAGCTCCAAATAGTCTTTTTCGCTTTCCACAAAAAAACGACTGTTGTATGAAAAAAGACTCACCTTCCCGCGTAAGATCACCTGCATAAAATACAACTCCTTCTCCTCTTGTCCTGGTAGCCTGCGGCTTTCAAATGTTCTTCCGTTGGCCAAAACGAAACCTTTTAGGTCCTTGGGTCCGAAACGAAACTCCTTTCCCTCAGGGTCCAGAAATGTAATGGTCCTGGCATTGTTGAAATCGAAGGACCGGGCTATGGTACCCGTACGTGTTGCTCCATCATTTGTAATGATGTAGTCGGTCGGAGTCCCTTGTCCATGTACCGTCGCATACGTAAAAACCCAATAGCAAATGCCAATAATCAAAAATTTGGCTGTTTTCATCGTAAATAAAACATTGATAACTAAATAATTATTCTATAAAAAAGTGCTCGCGCGGCTTGATGCGTTCAGCCCGAATGGCAACTTCTAAGAAAATTTGGATCAAAAACTTAAAAAAATTCACAGCTCCAATCTTCACCCATTTCAACGCTACTACTGTCTTTTAGAAAATTTCAACGCAAGTTTAAAGATTAAAAATTAAAAAAACAGGAAGGATGCATCTTTTATTTTTTAGGTCTCATAAATGATCAATCAACAGGCCACCCTACTCACGCTGGTTTTCAAAAAAGAAAACGGACCTAAACGAGATCAAGGCTCTAAAAACCACCATTCGCAGGTGTATTACTTGTTTCAGGCACCTGACCATAAACGGCCAATTATTTGATATTTCGTTATAATATGATAAACACAAAATGCCGACCCCCAAAAAAGGGAGTCGGCATGAAAAGATTTTTCAGCTGGGAAACCTATTTTCCCAGGCCACTAATCCGGTTCTAGTTCATGGCCATGGTTTCGTCTTCCTGGTAAAATACCCGCCATATTTTTCCGCTTACCGAGTCGGAAATCAATACGGTTCCATCCGGAGCCTGTGCCAGACCCGTGGGCCGGTGTTGGGCATCGCTGGGGGCCTCTATGGTTTCCACTCCGGCAAACCCTTCTGCAAAAGCCTCGTGGGTTCCAGTGGGCGCACCATTTTCAAACGGTACAGCAGCCACAAAATATCCCTTCTGCTCCAGAGGTGCCCGGTTCCAGGAACCGTGAAAGGCTACCAGAGCGGTACCTTTGTACGTTTCCGGCAATTGATCACCGGTATAAAACAACAGGTCATTGGGTGCCCAATGGGCAGGGAAGGTCATTACAGGCCCTTCGGTACCTTCGCAGCGATCGGCTTGCTCCCGGTCGCCCCCGTATTCCGGAGCCGTCACCCTTTTGTCCTGAGAAGGATCATAATAGCAATACGGCCAGCCAAAATCAGCACCATCACTTAAGCGGAACATTTCCTCCGCTGGCTGTTCGGCACTTTCCTCTTCGGTATACATATCCGGGAAGAGCCCGTGTAACATGTCGCGCCCATGCTGAACCACATACACGTGGCCATCCGCGGCATTATAGTCCAGTGCCACGGCATTTCGAATACCCGTAGAAAACCGGTAACCGTGTTCCAGCTGCGTTTGTCCTGTTTGCTCGGCATCAAAGCGCCAAATGCCGCCGTGCCGCTCTAATAGCGGGCAAGGATCCATTGCAGGGGATCCCTGGGTACGGTCTTGCTCCTGGCAAGCATTGGACGGTGCGCCGACGTTGACGTACATGTGACCCTGCTCGTCAAAGGTAAAGGGCTTCACCGCATGGGAAGTTTGCACGGGCAGACCCGAAACAATCGTGTCGGGTGCGGTGGCGTTATCCGGAATCAGGTTGTCTCCCGAAAAGGTAAACCGGAACACCGTGCTGTCGTTTGAGGCGTAAAGGTTACCCTTGTAAAAGGCCATGCCGGTACCGCCAAAATCGCCAAAGTATTGGATGTCGTCTGCCCGGCCATCGCCGTCTGTATCCCGCAGGGCAACAATTCCGCCTTCTTCGGTGGCCTCGCGCAGGTTCATGTAAATGTCGCCATTTTCATTGACGGCCAGGTGACGGCCCCTTCCCAGGTCCTCCGCTACTACGTAGGCCTGTAGTCCGGCACCCAGATTTAGGCCACCTTGGTCTTCATCAGCCGTAAAGTAAGGGGATGGGGTTTCCGTCTGTTCGGTTGGACTGCCGCAGGCAGCCATTACCAGCACCGCCATCAAGCAAGTGTACAAGCTTTGGGTAAAATTCATGGTTTTTATTGGTTTTCAGTTTGGAATGAACTTAAATATACAGCTAATACCCCTTAACTACAAATATTATTCCTTTTCCTGGCCTTTTTCGGGGCTGACCGGACCATACCAATAGCTTAGCTGACAATAAAGGAAATTAGCATACCGGACCTTCCTGAAAATTGGAATCACCATCCACCCAACCGCAGCAAACAGAAAATTGGGGATGACTGTATCGATTCTGACGAATGCCTATTAAAAGTCCCTTCTGCGGTAGTAAAGGGAGATTTCAATATTTTAATAAACCCTTGTCATAAGGAGTTTGGAAAAATTAAAATAATCAGCGTAGTGGACTTTCCCTTTGATAAAAGGATTCTTCGTCCCGGTGAGTTACGTATCGTTGAACCATTTTCCAATGGGTGGACCGGTTCTAACGTTCGTTGCACGGTCGCTTTAGCTTCAGCCAGTCTTAGACCTTACCAGTTGGCGTGACTATCTATTTGTTCCGGGCCAATCCCAATTGAGAAGATCATCGCTCCAGGCAATCCCAATCGACGCATTTTTATCAAAATCTCCTTCCCTTTCGGATTTAGGACCTGAACCATGAAAAAACAGTAGGTACTTTCCAAATTCCTTGCGTTCCTTTAGGTTTATTACCGTTCCCGCTGTGATTCTTCCTTTTGACCAGTTCCACTCATTTTGACCCAACGTGATGAGGTCCCCCCAATCATTCCAGCTAGTTAAATCCGAAGAACGTTTAATAGCCATTCCGTTTGGAGGAGAATGTAATAGAACATATTCGTTACTCTCAATCAAAACGCATACATTTTCACCAGAGTCAGTATACCCATAAAAGGTCCAGTTTTGCAAATCATAACTATATGACATACTTACTCCATTTTGTTTATAAAAACACCACCACTTTCCTTTTTCATCTTTATCTTCCAATAGATAGGGATCAATCATTCTTCCCATTTGGGCTACTTCAACATCCGGACCCTTGACTTTAATTAGTTCAGGTTCACTCCAATTGGTAAGGTCTTTACTGCGCATGGTATACAGTCTCGCATCGCTACTCCCGTAGCGAATCTCCTGGTCCGCTGAATGGTCGGGACGAGGATACGTTTGCAGACATAAAATCCATTCATTATTGTACTTGACAATATTTCCGGGACTTGAAAAATTCAAGGTTTGATCCTTAGGGGTAAGAATTTTCGCTGGACTCCAATTCTTCAAATCTACCGAGTGACTCGCTGCTGTGTAGGAATAAACCTTTCCATCTTCGGTTTTCACCAAGGTGAAAAACAGATAAAATATATCGTTATCGTATAGGATTGCGGGATCACGATATGCCGTGGTATCATCTCCTTTAAAAATAATTGGTGAGTCTAGGTTCGTTAGTAGGTTGGTCTGGGCTTCTGCCGGATTGGAAAAACAACACCAGAATAGTACCGGTACATAGCATAAATAATTTTTCCCAATACTATTGCGTGTATACATGCTCCTCATTTTTTTAACGTACCATAGTTAAATGTTTATTTCTGATCTTCCCATCAAGAGATCGGTTAATTGCCCAGACGCTGCTTCTCCTACTTCTTGAGCCAGTGAACAGACGCCTATTTGAACAAGTCCTTTCTCCCTATTAACCATTTGAGCAGTCGACGGTTATTTTCATACAGGGCGCATTCCCGCTAGCCAAAATTTGTAGTAGTCGTTCATTAGTCCACGGATTATTGGGTCCAACCTTTTTTGCAAGGTCCTTCAAGGGAATCCTGCGCTTGTAAATCTCCATTTCCCTAAACTTCTTCCGGATGGTTTTTTTGCATTAGTACTTACGAAGACCAGGTAACAACCTACGCCCACTTGCATCCAGTTTATCTAGACCCCAGGGCAGGAGTCTTTCCTCCCGCTTTTAAGCCTATTTTTCACCACCACCTATGCAGCAGTACGAGCCGTTTTTGCCCCCCCCGAAAGGTCTCTTCTGCAGAGCGACCCGATTTATCGTGATCCTCTCTTCCATACATCAGCATATCGGTGAGCTCCTATCAGGCGCTCTAGCTTCAGGGCAAACCGGTTGATGCAATCGGAGTAAGCCCGGTCAGGTCGTATTGCCGCTTTTCACATTGTTGGCTGCCCTAATTTTATCACTCCCTTTACTTGAGGTAAAATCATATGGTTCTGACTTTTTTAATTGAGTCTCAAAATGCTCGTCCAGCTCATGGAAAAATCCTTTTGTAACATCATTTACTTTAATCAACATGCCTTCAGAAGCTAACCTATTGTGAAGATAATATCCTGCTATAATGGTATCTCCAAACCCAATAATAGATGCACCAATAAAGCTTTTATGTAGATTGAAGGTCAATTTAGATTTGTCTTGAAGTCTTTCCCATATAGATTTAATTACAGCGATATTCAAATTGAGGTTGGAAATTATATCCTCCTTTTCGTAGTAGGGAATTGCTAAAGACCTCTTTTGAATTGCTTCTTGGCATGAAGGATCTAATAATATTATCTCAACTGAACATTCACGTCTATTAATTGCGTCTACAATTGAATTTTCCAATGTATGCAGGTTTGGTATCCATATTTTTAAAATCCTTATTCTGCACTTTTTGCATTCCATGAATTTTTCTCTTAGCTTATCTATTTTTAGCCCTTTATAAGCGTCAATTATTCCAGCATCTTTAATATTTGTATATCTTGCTGGCATTGATTCACGAATCACCTCTGAAACTGCTTCTCTTGTTCGTTGCAAAAAGGAATTCCTTAGTATTAATTCGTATATAAAAGAAATCAATCCAATGGTTAGAACAGTTGTCCCTATACCGCCAATCGTCGAAGCTGCCAATTTGTAATCTTCACCCTTTGAATCAAGTCGAAAAGAAATAATTATACAAATCAGCCCTATTATGGTAAGAAAAAATGCTCCCAGCCAATATTTATTGTTATAAAACCATTTGCTTTTCATCTGAATTTAGGTTTTCGTTATTTATTATGGCAGCCAATCTATATATAAATTTGACTGAGTCAGGCTCATACGCCCGGATCGAGCTGGATACCCCAGATCGAATCGTCTTTCTACCAGGAAATAATAATACTAAATTTTTCATTAAAAAGCCTTAAAAAGTAAGCAAAATCGTTTCGTGAAAAACGAACCGGAAGCCGGAAACGAAACCCAGCCAACAACCAACCACAAAAAGCCAATCCCCGAACCGCCATTTTCACAAAAATGAATCCCATCCTCTCCCATTCCCCTACCAAATCCAGTATCTTTAATCCTTAAATTGGCTCAATCACCCTGCGCTCCATGAAGCTACCTACTGCTACGGCATTGATGGTGCTGCTTTTTGGGTTTTCCTGCCAGGAATCCAGCCTGCTTTTGGAAATTCCTTCTTCCTACTCGGGAGTGGATTTCCAAAATACGCTGCTCGAAGACGAGTTTATGAAAATTGAGCAATTCTACAGCGGTGCCGGTGTGGCCGTTACTGACTCTATTTCAGATGGCCTGAACGGCCCGATATTTACCAATTTTTATTTCTTGCCTTGAACTCCAAAGAATATTTTCATCGCATATCTTACCCATTTAGCTTAATGTGCCAGGTTTATCCAAATGGTAAAAACGATGGAAATTCACTCCTAAACCATAACATAAGTCGACATATTCTAATGCATAAAAGCTAATCAAACGAGGATCAAAAACCAGCTACTTTTTCGTCCTCCAACAAGTAAAAAGTAATACAGGAGAAATCATTCCCCATATTTCCCACCACACCGTATGCGACCAAATGAAGTTTACCCTGAGCCTGTCAACGGGTTCAACACTGTATTCAGACTAGGTTGGTCCAGCCATCAGAATGCTTAGTTATTAGCAACAGGCTTTTTATTCAAAGTGTATTTTCATTCCTTCATGAGTTGCTTTAAACCCTAAGTCCTCATAGAATTTAATCGCTTTCGGTCGTTTTTTGTCAGTCGTTAATTGTAGTAAATGAGCATTCCGTTCTTTTGCTCTATTTATAGCCCATTTAAGCATTGCTATTTGGTAACGATACCTGTTGGCTATCCCGGTAGAGACAATCGATTCCCAGGTTTTGGTTTTTTCTGGGAAAAGTATCCTAACCAGGTCTTTCACGCCAAGACCACCGTGAAGGCGCGGCAAACACAGCACCGTTCGTTCCTTTTTTTTAACATTCAGTGGAAAGTAAACCTATAGACAGCAGCTAAACTCATAAAGGGTAGTTTCTGAGTCCCGGAAGGGACCTCCTAACCGCTATGGCGCAGTTCCGAGATGCTCGCACGCACTTTATACATGCAAGCGCGGACTAAAAACTGACACGCGTCGACCAAAAACTGACAGGCTTGAATAAAATTTATTCAACGTTGCGGTTCGGAAGTCGGCTTTTGAATCTCAAAACCGGAAATTTTCGCTAAAAAATGACAGGCATTTGGTTCAAAAACAAAAAAGCCTGACATTTTTACCGAAAATTTTTGCTGGATGGCGAAAAATGGGTACTTCTGAGCTCCAACCATCGAGTTCGGAACTCGGCGTGTCAGTTTATTTTATTCAACGTTTCGATTTTTAGGTGAATCGTTGTCAGTTTTTGCCGGGCTGTTGCACCTTTTAGATGGATCGTTTCGCCTAAAAGGTGCTCCGTTAACTAAAATAGGTTGACGGGTGAATGGTAGAGGCAGAACGTTGCGTTTCCGAATCGAAACGTTGCTGCTCAGTACCAGTGCATCGGGGTTCGGAAGGGGTATACCACAGTTAGGAAGTACCCGTATTCTACAAAAAAGGGGTTCAAAAGAAAGGCTATCGAACATATTCCGCCCTTTCAGGACTTAATTATTCGATGGACTCTTGGCACGAAACGTATCCTAAAATTGCAACTTTTTAACAGTCCCTAAACCAAAACCACTTCAATGCGAATGCGGCTTTAACCAAAATGGTGGAATTAGAAGTGTTTCCAGGTCTTCGAAATTGAACTCAAGAAAAAATAAATCCATTTCTTTTGTGTGTTTTTTCATAAAAACCTCAAAAGTTTAAGGTGTACTCTATAAAGGCGGGGTTCTCATCTACCACCCATTCCACATATAACTTGTTTCCTTTCGTAAATCCACCGGTAGGCATAAAATCCAGTCCCTCTACCACGGTTTCTCCAATGAGATTAAATTCTTCGTCGTAAGCAAAGAGGTAAACATCTGCTGTGTACTTTTTCAATGCTTCATTTAATTCCCTATTCATTCGGCCCATCCTGAAATATATCTGATTGCCATCATCCCAGAAAAATTGCGAAAAGCTGATCTGCCTGTAAATTCCATTTGTCACCTCTCTAAGTCGTTCATTCGAATCAACCTCGGATGGAAATTCTCCTGTTTTTGCTTTTGGAACTAGCTGATGTGGAAAGGTCAGCAGCTGTAATGAGTCATTCTTTAAGTCTAAAATATAGGTGTCGGAAGTCGCTCCGCTATCGATAATCACTAGTCCATTGACCAACTTGGCCCGCTGACTTTCGCCAAGGGATGCTCCTCCATTACCTCGCCTGGTTAGCACTCGGAAATTTTTAGTAATTTCCAGTGCCGGAAGAGATTGGAATTTCCCACGCATATCTTCTATATCCAGGATCGCGAGTCCTTCTGCCGTTCCCAGAATTTGATTAGGTAGAGTTAGTACTTTATTCTGATCTGGGCTGACTACAATGGAATTTCCCAAAGAGAAAGGGAAGTCAGGACCTAATCCAGCATAATCCTCAGGTTTTAGCGAAATAGACTTTACTTTTTCCCCACTCTTTTTGAATATTCCGGCCTGTACGGAGCTTGCAAAAAACAACTCCGTCTCGCTTAGATTCTGCATGTAGTTCAAATATATGGGAATCATATTCGGCCCGTCTTTTTCGAATTTGTGGCGCTTCAATAGTTTGATAGCATTGAGATCGATCTCGTGGACTTCTAGCTCAGGCTCAAAGTAGGTAAACAACCGGTCGCCATCCCCACTTAATTCAAACATGTCATATGCTCCCGGCATGAAAATTTCCTCTCCTACGTCCACTATAAGCGTATCAACGGAAAAGGAAAAATTTTCCAGAATATTTTCAGATTCTGCTTTTTCAGATTCTCTGGCACTACAGGAAGCAAGCAAGGCTAAAGATGAAAGTAGAAGTAGTTTTTTCATAAATTATTAATAATTAAAAGTGAATATGGCGAAGCCCAATTCGTCTTCAATATTGACATAAGTCCACAGTTTGCCTTCTTTGAAGAAATAGAACTCGGTACTGTTTTTAATTCAGCCTGTTTACCGAGGTTTGTCATTTAGTTAGTTGTTCAGCATGAGGCACAACAGTTGGATTGACCTGATAAAATCATTGCGCTGTCAGGGTTTAATGATACTAAATATTTCATTAAAAAGCCCGAGAAACAGACAAAATCACTTCGCAAAAATGAACAGGTAGCCGTCACACGAAACCTGGCCAACCGCCAAACTGCCATTTTCACAAAAAATTAACCCCCTCGCTTCCCATTCCCCTGCCAAATCCAGTATCTTTAATCCTTAAATTGGCTCAATCACCCTGCGCTCCATGAAGCTACCTACTGTACGTTCGTTTCCGGCAATGATGGCCCTGCTTTTGGGGTTTTCTTGCCAGGAACCCAGCCTGCTTTCGGAAATTCCTTCCTCCCAATCCGGGATTGACTTTCAAAATACGCTGCTCGAAGACGAGTTTATGAACATCCTTACCTTTGAGTATTTCTACAATGGTGCCGGAGTGGCCGTAGCGGATTTCAATGCGGACGGCCTGGACGATCTGTTCTTTACCTCTAACATGGGAAACTCGGAGATCTATATCAATACCGGGGATTTTACCTTTGAAAATAGCACGGCAAGGTCCGGAATAGCTACCCAGGGAAAATGGGCCACCGGAGTCAGCATTATTGACATCAACCAGGATGGCCTGCGGGACATCTATATTTGTTTCTCGGGACCCTATGGCCCCCCCCAACGCGCCAACGAATTGTACATCAATCAGGGTGACCTGACTTTTACCGAAATGGCGGAAAGCTATGGACTGGCGGACCGGGGATTCAGCACGCAAGCGGCCTTTTTTGACTTCGACCGGGACGGGGACCTGGACCTGTACCTGCTCAACAATATGACCGATGAAACGGGTCCCAATATCATTCGGCCCAAGCGCATCCATGGGGAAATGCTGAATACCGACAAGCTGTACCGAAATAATGGCAATCAAACCTTTACCGACATTTCCACCGAGGCAGGCATTACCATCGAAGGCTACGGACTGGGAGTTTCCATCTCCGATATCAATCAGGATGGCTGGCCGGACATCTATGTCAGCAACGACTACCTGTCCAATGACCTGCTCTACCTCAACCAACAAGACGGTACCTTTGAAAACGTAGCGGGAAACGTCTTTCCCCATACCAGTTACTCTGCCATGGGCAACGACATCTCCGATTTTAATAACGATGGGCGGCCCGATATCATCAGTGTGGACATGTTGCCCCCCGACTCCTACCGGCAAAAATTAATGTTTGGAAAAACAGGTAACGACCGGTACCTATCCGAACTCAAAAGCGGGTATGAGCCCCAATTGATGCGCAACACGTTGCAGCTAAACCGTGGAAAAAGTCCGGAAAATCTACCGTTATTTTCAGACATCGCCTATATGGCCGGGGTAAGTGCTACCGACTGGAGCTGGGCACCGCTTTGGCTGGATCTGGACAATGATGGCTGGAAAGACCTACTGATTACCAACGGATATCCCAGAGATATCACCAACCGGGATTTTGTGGATTACCGCTCCGGATTTTCACGACTCAATAGCAGGCAGGTGAGTGAAGCACTGCAAAACCTGGAGGGGGCGCACATCCGCAATTTTGTATTCCAAAACCAACAGGACCTCACCTTTAAAGAGGTCAGTAAAGAATGGGGCATGGACCTCCCCTCCTACTCCAGCGGTGCGGCCTTTTCCGATCTGGACGGCGATGGCGCACTGGATTTGATCATCACCAATACCTATGCAAGCGCATCGGTCTATAAGAACAACACCCGGAAGCAAGGGGCACACTACCTGCAAATCAAGCTGCAGGGAAAGCTTCCCAACCTGCAGGCCATCGGTGCCAGGGTATATGTATGGACGGATTCCGTTCAGCAATTTTACGAACACTACCTAAGCCGGGGCTATCAATCTTCGGTATCCGAAACAATCCATTTTGGACTGGGAAATTCCGACCGAATCGATTCCCTGCTGGTGCTTTGGCCGGATGGGGAAAACAGCCGTTTCCGGGATATCTCAGCTGACCAAACCCTGGAAATAAATCAAAAACGTTCCGGGGAAAAGGTGGCCGGTAAAAAATCGGATGCCCCGGAAACCAGGGAAAAGCAGGTCCCGGACCTACCCCTTTTTACCCATGAAGAAAAATACTACGCTGATTTCAACCTTCAGCCCCTGTTGCCGCACAAACATTCCCAATTAGGGCCGGGGGCCGCTGTAGGCGACCTTAATGGAGACGGAAGGGAAGACCTGTTTTTCTCCGGAGCCCACGGACAGGCGGGGCAGTTATTTATCCAACACTCCGATGGCCTTTTTACGATCGAATCCCTTCCAAAGGAGGATGCCCTTTACGAAGATATGGGTGCCCTGTTTTTTGATGCGGACGGCGATGGCGACCAAGACCTGTATGTGGTTTCAGGAGGAAATGAATTCCCTCCCGAGTCTACTTATTATCAGGACCGCCTTTACCTAAATACAGGAGATGGAAACCTCGTCCTTTCAACGGACAGACTTCCTGAAAACCCGGTAAGCGGCTCCTGCGTGATTGCCGGGGATTTTGATAAAGACGGGGATATGGATTTATTTATTGGAGGAAGGTTAGCGCCCAATCAGTATCCGCTCCCGGGAACATCGCAGCTTTTAATGAATGAAAATGGTCAATTCACCAATGTGATCCAGGAAGTGGCTCCGGGATTGGATACGCTAGGAATGGTTACCGCCGCACTCTGGTCCGATTATAATAACGATGGCTGGCTGGACTTATGGGTAGTAGGCGAATGGATGGAAATTACCCTATTCGAAAACCAAAACGGTAAACTGATACTAAAAGAAAGCCTCCCCGGGCTGGAAGGCAGTTCCGGATGGTGGAATAGCATCATCGGAACCGACTTGAACCGGGACGGAAGGACGGATTATGTGCTGGGCAACCTGGGGTTGAACAGCCGGTACCGAACCCGAAAGAAAGCACCCCTTCAGATTCATTGGGCCGATTTTGATGCCAATGGCAGTATGGAAGCCATTATTTCGCATGTAAGGGATGGGAAGAGGGTTCCCGTGCACCCGCGGGACGATCTTTTCCAGCAGATTCCTTCCTTAAAAAAAACCTATCCAACCTACCATGACTATGCCTTGGCGGATATGGCATCCCTAATCGGAGCTACCGCTGAGAAAGCGCCTAAGCAGTTGTCCGTGGAGCAATTTGCATCGGTCATCTTGATGAATACCGATAGCGGATTCCAGATTAGTCCACTTCCAAATGAAGCCCAGCTTGCTCCCGTTTATGGAGTCTTGGCGGAGGATTTCAACGGAGACGGGCAAACGGATCTTTTTCTGACAGGCAACCATTTTGCCGGAGAAGCGATCAATGGTCCTTACGATGCCTCTTATGGCCTAATGCTGCATGGAAATGCTGACGGAACCGTAAAAGTACGGAAACAAAATCCCTGGGTCTCCGGAGATCAACGTGGATTAACCCATGCCACCTTGCAGCAAAGCGGGCAAACGCTGGCCCTGGCGTTGAAGAATAACCAGGCCTTGGAATGGCTGAACCTCTTTCCGGCTTCACCGGCGCATTTTTCTCCCCCCAGGGTAGAAAACACGGCATTTGTCATGCTTCATTACCGCTCCGGAAAAGTCCGAAAAAAAGAATTCTATTGGGGAGCCGGATACCTGACCCAGCAACCCAATAGAATCATTTTTGAAAAAGACTTGCTTCGAATTGACTACTTTGATTTGGATGGAAACCAGTTGGATTCCTATCCGATTCAATCTAATTTGGAGAAATAGCGTACTTCAAACCGGTTTTGATTGTTTCCTTTAAACAGCGGCTCCTTTTCTGCCCGTAGAACCAGTTGATTCCCGTCGACCAAAAGGATCTGGTAGGTGTTTATCAGCACGCCTTCCTCATCAAGATACCTTAGCTGCCCCTCTTTGATTTCGTACTCATTGGATAGGACGGAGTTCTGGGCAATCGTCCTGGTTTCTCCGGAAGGAAGAAATTCATACACCTCCTCCTGGTGCCAGTCTCCACTGCTAAAGCCAAACTGATTGTAATGGTAATAAGCGGAATCCAACTTCCATTTCCCCAGCAATTGTTGCTCCGTGCTGCGTTTACAGGCACTAAAGAGAACAGCGCAACCGATAAGGAAAAGTGCCATTTTCTGCATCAATATCCGGGATTTTGAGTTAAAACACCGTTACTAAGGTCAATTTCCCTTTGGGGAATGGCAAACAGATAGTGTTTGGGCCTTTCAAAATTTCTGGGCGGCTTCAAGGGGCCCAGGTCTTTTTGGTAAAGGGCCACAATGTCTACCAGGCCCGCTTTATCCCAGCGAATCAGGTCCTGATGCCGTTGATTTTCACCGGCCAGCTCCACCCTTCTTTCGTGAATCAGGTCTTCCATGGTGGCATTGGTCATCGGCGTTCTGCCGGATCGTTCCCTAACAGCATTGATCTCTGCGTCGCCATTTAGTCCGGATCGGATTTTTGCCTCCGCTACGATCAGATAGACATCTGCGGTCCGCAAAATGGGGCTATTGTGACTCATATTCAGACCACCTTGTGGCCGCCAGGAGCTGTATTTTCTGAAATGGTATCCCGTAGAGGACAAATCTTCTGTATAAGGGGTCACGCCTCTATCGCCACCTAAATCCACCATGTCTCCCGGCTGGTAAACGGTGTAATCCAGGCGGGGATCCCCCTCCTCAAATTCATCGATCAAGTCCTGCACCGGTTCGTGGAAATCCCAGCCACCCCAGGGTCTTGGAGTAGTGTAGATTACGTGTGTATTTTCCTGCCAGCCCTGTAAGCTTTGAATGGCAAAAAGCATCTCGGGATTATTCTGGGTTTCCACCCTGAAATTATCGGCAAAATCTGCTGCCAGAGGATAGGGGCCATTTAGAACCTGTTGCCCGTACTCAATGGCATTGGCAAAATCGTCCTGATATAAAGATAATTTTGCCAGCAAGCCTCTGGCAGATCCCTTATGAGGTCTACCCAAATCATCTGCATCGTGCGATTCCGGCAACAAATCTGCCGCGGCAAGCAAATCGGCGGATATTTGAGCCTGCATCTCTTCCATGCTGGCTCTTTCTTTGTTGTATTCATTTGCAAGGACATCCTCCTCTAGAATCAATGGAACTCCGCCATATATCACCAAAAAGCGCCAGTACATAAATCCTCTCAGAAAATGGGCTTCACCAAGAGTTCGATCTTTGAGATTCTGATCCATGGAAATGTCCGGCACATTGATCAGCACGGCATTGGCCCGGGATATTACCTCGTACTTGTGCCGCCAGCTGTAAAACAACTGGGGGTTTCCAGCATCAAAGGTAAACGACTCAATGGCCTGGTCTTCCCCATGATCTCCTGCCCGGAACTGATCGTCAGATGGGATGTCAAAGGTATGCTCGGCATGACCATAGAAATCCTCCACCACCAGGGGTTCGTACATGGCATTGGCCGCCGCCACGGCATCGTCGGCATTTCTCCAAAACTGAGATGAGGTAGACTGGCCATAAGGGACCGTTTCAAGAATATTATCCTCACAGGCCGCTAGCAGCGTGCAAGATAGCAATAGGTATAAAATTGAATTTTTCATGGCTTAACTTAAAATGTTATGGTGGTACCAATCGTCCAGCTTCGGGCTTGTGGATATTGAGCAAAATCTGCATTTAACTGTAGATTTCCGTCCGTGTATCCCAATTCAGGATCCATTCCGGTGTATCCCGTCAGAATAAAGACATTCTGGCCGGTTACATAAAACCTCGCCTTGGTCACCCCTACCCGAGAGGTAAGCATTTCAGGCAAGGTGTACCCTACTACCAGGTTCTTTAGCCGGAAGAAATCACCTTTTTCCAAAAACAGATCAGAAGTACGGTGATTGAGATTATCCCGCTTGGTCGTCATCCTGGGGATTTCGTTGCTACTTCCCTGCCCATTCCAACGATTGATGGTTTCGGCATACATATTAAACGGATAGGTGGGGTCGATGCCTTGCATCCGGTCGGCATTATAAATATCAAAACCGGCATTGCCCAAAAAGAACAAACTCAAATCAAAGTTACCGTATCCTAGTTCTGCGTTTAACCCATACACCACCTTGGGATGCGGATTTCCGATGACTTCCCGGTCTTGTTCGTCAATCAGCCCATCCCCGTTCAGGTCAATAAACCGAACGTCTCCCGGCTGTATCAATCCTTCGCTCCTTCTGGGGTCATTGGCAACGTTGGGATCGTTTTGAATGGATTCGGTGGTTTGATAAATACCATCTGCCCGCCATCCATAAAAGCTGGCAATCGGAAACCCTTCGTATGTCCGCGACAATTCCTGACTGGAGCGACCGTATAGGCGTGAACCGATAAAATTACCATCGGCCAGCTGGGTTACCTCATTTTTTATAAAAGAAGCGTTTCCACTGACGGAATAAAACAGCTTACCTTTATTTTCCCGAAACAACAATTCCATCTCCAATCCCTGGTTCCGTAGTTCCCCGATGTTTTGGTTCGGTATCTGAGCCGTGCCAATGCTACCAATGGTTGGAGGAGCAATCAACATGTCCTTGGTATCCTTAATGAAGTAATTAAAATTGGCCAACAACCGGTTTTCCAAAAAACCGATGTCCAGACCGAAGTTGGTCATCTGAGCAGATTCCCAAGTAATGTTCAGGTTCGGAATTCGGGTTTGTGCCGCGCCCACCGTTTGGTTACCCCCAAAGGAATACCTTCTTCCAGAGCTGATAAGGGCCAAATACTGCAAGCCCGGTACATTTTGATTCCCGAGACTTCCCCAGCCCCCGGTAAGCTTAAGATTGGAGATAAAACCCACATTTTGGAAAAAGGCTTCCTCCGAAATCCGCCAGCCCAGCGAAAAGGCGGGAAAATAACCCCATCGGTTCCCTGGTGCGAATTTCGATGATCCGTCACTTCTGAAAGTAGCCGTAACCAAATACCGTTCGTCGTAATCGTAAGCTACCCGTCCAAAATAAGAAGCCAGCGCATCGTACGATTTGCCGCCTCCGATGGAATTCAGGGTTTGCCCCACGTCTAAAAACCGCTGATCGAAGGACTCATCAATAAAATCCAGCTTACTGGCATTAAATCCATCCGAGTTGAAAGTTTGGGTGGTATACCCTCCTACAAAATTCACTTTGTGCAGATCGGCAAATACCCTGTCATAGGAAATAAAATATTCGGCCAGTAGGGAATAATACTCATTGTAGCTTCTCGACAAGCTATTGCGCGGACTTGCCCTGATCTGATCATTGACAATAATATTGAAATTATAGCCATCACTAATGGCGCCCTCCAAGCCAAGATTGGCACGGACTTTCAAGCCTTCCAGGATCTCATATTCCGCCTGAACATTGCCCAATAGTTTGTGGCTGGTGTTGTTATTATCTTGTGTTTCCTGCGTGAAAATGGGATTGTTGATATCCCCAAATTCTCCGGAGATCTGGGAGGAGCTATAGCTTCCATCTTCATTGCGAACCGGCAATCCCGGATGAAACCGGATGGCGCTCCATAAAACACCCGTTTGAGCGGACAAGGTATTGGGACTGACCTGGTTGATGGATACCAATTGCAGGTTTTGGCCAATTTTAAACCGATCGCTGATCTTGTGATCGGAGTTTAACCGAAAACTAAGCCGACGAAAGTTGGAATTGGTAATCATTCCCTTTTCTTCAAAAACCCCCCCCGATAACATAAAGGAAGAATTTTTATTCCCTCCGGTCAAAGTCAGGTCCATGTTTCGAGTGCTGCCCTGTCCCAGTAATTCTTCCTGCCAGTTGGTTTGTTGGGTTTGATAGGCGGGGTTTTCCCAGATGGGATTGATGGCCAGGCCGTCATTGGTGTAGCGTTCCCGCTTTAAAAGTGCCAGATCCGGTGCTTCCAGTACATCAATGGTTTTGATGGCATTGGAAACCCCTGTGTATCCGTTCAATTCAAATTTCAAGGGTTGGTCAAAATCTCCCCTTTTCGTGGTTACAATCACCACGCCATTGGCCGCACGGGTTCCATAAATGGCAGACGCCGAGGCATCCTTGAGCACCTCAATGGATTCGATGTTGTTGGGATTCACATCGTTTAAATTTCCTCCTGGTACACCATCTATGATTATCAGCGGATCTGCGTTGTTGAGGGTACCAGTTCCCCTGATCCGTATGGAGCCCTGATTGCCGGGGGCACCTCCATTTCGAACCACATTGACACCGGCGGCCCTTCCCTGTAAGGCCTGAGCCGCACCTGAGACGGGCAAGTTTTGGATATCGCCGCCTTTGATGGAGGATACCGCACCGGTCACATCCCGCTTTTCCTGCGTTCCATAGCCCACTACCAAAACCTCATTCAAGGAGGTTTCATCAGCGATCATCTGAATGGTAAACTCCGTCCGGTTACCCACCTCTATGGTCTGGGTGGTATAGCCAATAAAAGACACCACGATACTTGCCTGATCGGGAACGGTAAGGGAAAATTTCCCGTCAATATCGGAAACCGTCCCGGTATTGCTTCCGGCTACGGTTATCGTAGCCCCGGGCATGGGTTGCCCATTCTCGTCCAAAATGGTGCCCTGAATGGTCAGGTCCCAAACGTTTTCGGGGATTTCATTCGCCTGCGAAGTTCCGGGAAGGCAGAACGCCAACAGGGCCAGGAACTGAACAGCAAACAGGAAATTTCTCGTCCCCCGTTTAATTGGTAATTTTTCGTTCATGAAAGTTTTAAAATTTAGTAGTAAAATAGTTTGAATCTTGGATCTATTTAATAATTAGATCCCGGTTTAATAGGGTAATATTCTAGTACAAAGCCAGGTTTTGATTTGGGTCAATGCCTTCGGTCCTTGCAACACGGCAGTTGGTTTTGCTTGCCTGTTTTGGGGAGTAAATCTCTATTTCTCTAAAAAAAGTTTTATGGCACCTATAGGTACTGAAACAAATGCTATTTCAAGTTCCATATCAGCGAAAAACCACTCTTCATAAAACTTTTTTACACACTGTTAAATCAACTATTAAATTTTGAAAAAAATAGTGATTTATTCAAATGAATATTGAAATTTAATAGTTAATTAATTAAAAATTTTTTTCTTGACAATTATTTAAAGTAAATCGCTAGGACGATAATTTCATTTACCAATTCCGGTGAGGTCTTAAAGATAAATCCCGGTAGCCCTTTCTTTGCCCGGCTTTTCTACCCAAAAACTGCCTTTCTTGATAATAATGCCTGCTTGTGTTTCATAGCCTCGGCTAATGGGAGTAAAACAACCAAAAACCCTTACCGATACGGGCGAACTTTATATGAAATTTTCTTACTTTGTATCAAACGAAAAGCAATTTCCCAAAATGAAAAACCTATACGCCGTATTACCTTTCCTTCTCTATTTACTCGTCACCCCCTCCACCGCACAAACCGAACAGAAGCCAAACATCCTTGTGATCGTTCCGGACGACCTGGGTTGGTCGGATGTGGGATACCAGGGTTCGGAAATTCTCACGCCAAACATTGATCGCCTGGCCCGGAATGGGAAAATTCTGGAGCAGTTTTACGTGATGCCCACCTGCACCCCGACCCGGGTCAGCCTGATGACGGGAAAGTTCCCCAGCAGGTTTGGGGTTTTGGCACCGGCATATGGGGAGGTGATCGATTTGGGTACACCGACACTCCCTTCCTTGCTACGGGATGCAGGCTATTTTACCGCCATTGTAGGAAAATGGCACCTGGGTTCTCCTCCCTACACCCCGTTGAAGTACGGGTTTGATCAATCCTATGGCTATTTTGACGGACAGATAGAC
Organism: Cyclobacterium salsum; assembly: GCF_010119245.1. Classification (GTDB taxonomy): domain Bacteria; phylum Bacteroidota; class Bacteroidia; order Cytophagales; family Cyclobacteriaceae; genus Cyclobacterium; species Cyclobacterium salsum. The sequence goes on along the minus strand of NZ_WNKG01000003.1, from coordinate 112,338 downwards.
CCTTACACCCATGAATACAAAACAGAAACCGAGCTAACCGATAGAAGATCCTGGCATAGAAACGATCAATACCTGGACGAGCAGGGGCACGTGACGGATCTACTTACTGCCGAGGCCATCCGGATAATCGAGGAACAGCGGGAAAAACCCTTTTTTCTGTATCTGGCCCATCATGTACCACATTATCCGCTGGAGGAAACGGAAGCCTACCTTTCCCTGTATGATGACAAACCGCAGATGCACCCCTCCAGAAAGTTATTTGCCGCCAGTGTTTCCCATCTGGATGAGGGCATTGGCAAAATTCTGAAAACCTTGGAGGAAACCGGTCAGCGAGAAAACACGGTCATTTTGTTTCTGAGTGATAACGGCGGGCAAAAAAGCTGGCAAAGCACGGAGCACTACCGGGGAAAGTATGCAGACAAACCGCATTCAGTATTGGGCAATAACTATCCTCTTAGGGGCTGGAAAGGAGACCTTTATGAAGGAGGTATACGGGTTCCCGGAATCATCAACTGGCCGGGCAGGCTCGCTTCCGGGAAAATGTCCCTGCCTGTCCATATGGCTGACTGGCTTCCCAGCCTGTTGGAACTTGTAGGAATTCCGAATCCGGAAAGGCAGCGTATAGATGGGGAATCCATTTGGAAATACCTGCAAAACCCAGAGGCTAGCCCGCAACCGACCCGTTCCTTTTACTGGAAAATAAAGGGAGCTTCCGCCGTGCGGGAGGGAGATTGGAAACTCCTGGTTCGGCAAGATGGAAGTAAGGAACTGTATGACCTAAAAGCCGATTTCAGAGAAACCCGGGACTTGTCCCGAGAGCATCCGGAAAAAGTCAAACACCTGATGGGGTTGTTGGAAAGCTACCGAAAAGACGACCGGGATTAATTTTTTATCGGATTAACAAATTTTACGCAATCCCCTGACTGCGCCGGAGGAATTTGTCCGCATTCGATTGGTCGGTATTCGGACACCTTGACTTTCCTCTGCCCGATTAGGTCAAGAAGAATGTCGTTTGGCAAAATACACATTTCAGGTAAATACATTGATCAAACTGGGGTTAAAAGCCGTTTTATACTTCAGGAATGCACAGCAAAAAAATATATAATATTATTATTTTTTATTGTAATATTTTAACAAAAATAAGTAGTAAATTTGTCTTGTTAATAAACCTTATAATTATTGTAACGGACAAAATCATGAACAATTTAGCATCAATTCGTATAGTTACCGCCGTATCCCTGGTCTTTTTGACCTTCCTGGCGGGCATCTCCGGCACTTTTGCCCAAAACAACAATCCAGGGCCTAAATTTGGCATCAAAGGAGGGCTTAACTTATCACAACTGTACGTGGATCAGCCCAACGTTCAAGACGAGAATATGAAGGCCGGTATTCATTTTGGGGTTTTTGGAAAAATACCTGTCAATAGCTTCGTCGCCGTACAGCCTGAAGTATTGTATACCAACATGGGTTCCAAAGTTTCTTATGGAGGTTCCGATTTCGAAAGCGTCTTTGGAATCGAGAGTGGAGAGATCCGGTTCAATCTTAATTACATACAGGTACCCATCGCTTTGGCGGTCAACCTGGGACCTTTGAATGTTCATGCAGGCCCCTACCTGAGCTATTTGCTTTCTGCGAATGTAAATAACTGGAAATCATCCGAAACCAGCCCCACCGAGGTTCGCGAATTAAACACGGATGACTTTAACCGGATAGACTACGGGCTGGTCGTCGGCGTTGGATTTGACATCAAGAATGTAAACGTGGGCGCCCGGTATAATTATGGCCTTAGGCAGGTCGGAAATGATGGCCTGGCTGGAAACCTGACTGACAACTCTAAAAATGGGGTAGGTCAAATCTACTTAGGTTTCGGTTTTTAAATCAAATTTATTTCCTTTTGGTAACCATGCTTTCTCTGAAGGCATGGTTTTTTTATTGCTTTTCTCAAGCCATCCGTCCTAGTTGCAGGACACCATTGTTGATGGGAAAAACGCTTAATATATTCTATTGGAGATGACAAGCTCCTAAATGCAACACCTTCAGCGATAAACCAGTTGTTTTCCTTTTCTGCTAAACATTTTGTAAATCTTTCCCTCGTGAGGTTTGTTGCTGGCCATTGCAATTGGCCTTTTGACGATTGCATCATTTACATTCGTTCTTGATAGAAGGGTGTCATGGATACTACAGCCAGCGGCTGGTCACAAAGAATGGAGCCCATGTATAGAAATCGCTCATTTAATGCGCATTTGCCGGCCATACCAATTTCTGGTCTTAATCGGAAAACTTGCTTATGCAGGTTAACCGGTGTATTTTTACACCAAAATTGACGTAATGGCTAGACAAACAATAACAGTAAATGAGCCAAATGACCGTTGGATGAAGGAAAAAATTCAAGACAACGAATATGCTAGTAAAAGCGAGCTGATCAATGACTTGATCCGAAGGCAAAGAGAACATGAAGAACAACGAAATTGGTTACGTGCTGAACTAATTAAGGGAGAGGAAAGCGGATATTCCTCAAAATCAATGTCAGAGGTGTTGGAGGAGGCCAAGAAGCGAGCTAAAAATCGGCAATGAAGTTCGTACTGACACGTCAGGCTGAAGAAGATCTTATAGAAATTTATTTCTATGGATTGATTGTATGACTCAAACTCCAGAAGCGTTTTTCTTACATGGCATGCAATTCCGATTTAACCCCTTCCGGACTATTGGATTACATCGATCAATTATCAAATCCTGTCGGATTGAAAGGAATCTTGACTCCGAATCAATTCCTTTTCATACCCGAAACCTTCGGTCCGTTTGTGGACCTTATGAGACATGGTCTATTCAGCGCCAGCTTTATTTTAACGATCATCTTTAGGGACAGGATGCAGCCGCTTCGACATGCTCCATTTAATAAAAGAAGTTAAAATACGTCAATGAATGTGCGATAAGACTATAATTTTAAATATATTTAAACTCCTGTTTTCCAGATTTTAAGAAGGATATTCGCCCGTAAAAAGAATCCTAGTTGTTGACCGCAATCAATCCAAACCAATGAAAACTCCTGTACTTGTATTCAGTCTACTTATTCTTTTAGGCTGCTCAGAAAAAAAATCCGAGCCAGCGGCCCATGTTGATTTTTTATTGACCCAGGATACGGTGGTCATTGATCCACAAGGCAGCATCATCAACCTGAAATTCGGTCTTACCCACCCCGAGCTTTCCGCCGATGGTAACTACCTGTATCACTATAACTATGGCGAGGCCAGGTTTGATAAGGTCAATCTGACCGATTTGGTATTGGAGGAGACCCTCCAATACGAAAAGGAAGGTCCCGATGGAATGGGAGGAAATATTTTCGGCTATGCATTGACCGGATTCGACCAGGTAATGGTCTGGTCTGATCGACTCAACGCTTTATTTGATCAGGAGGGCAAGAAAGTCAGGGACCTAAAGTTGACCAAAATAGCCCCGGAAATTGAGAGCCCGGAAACATTTCCCATACGCTTGATGGAGCATCCCAGTGACGCGAACAAGTTTTATGGGCTGTACGGCAAGTGGCAGGACCACCAATTTTTTCTTATCCGGTTTGACCTGGAAAGTGAGTCGTATGAAAAAATACCGTTGCCCGAGACCAGGAAGCTCAACGACTACCGGATGGAAATCGAACACGAGGGAAAACCTACAGGAGGGTTCAGCCCAAAACCTATAGCACACGCGATCCAGGACAACAAAATCGTAATCACCAACGGTGCATTCAATGAAGCCTATGTGTACGATATCCGGTTGGATTCCCTGTACCTGAAAACCTGGGAAAGCCAGCTTACACCCAACCAAAATGAATACAAACTCCCAAAAACGGTGGAACTGCTGCAGGCGGAAGAACATTATATGAAATTCAATGAGTCGATTTATTTTTTACCTCCTAAATGGGACCCGGTATCTCAGCGTTACATCCGGCTATCGTTCACAACCCAATTTTCCGAAAACCTGGACGAATACGGACAAGCAATCGAAACCGGCGCAGAAGTATACCTCACCGTTTTGGACAAGGATTTAACGATGCTCGGTGAGACGTATCTGGAGCAATACCCAAAAAATCCACGCCAACACTTTTTTGCGGATAACAAAATCTGGTTGTATGAAAATATAGATGATGAATTGGGCTTCGTGAGGATTCGTCTAGAATGAAATAACCGATGGTTGTTTTACTTTACAAGATGAGGAGCCCTACATTTTGTAGACCTTTTCCTCTTGTGGCTAGTTTTTGGCCATTGCAAATGACCTTTTAACAATTGCGTTGCTCAAGTAGGTTCTTGATAGAGAGGCGTAATGGATACTACACCCAGAGGGGAAACTTACCTTTCTTCTAACCATGACCCGGCATTAGGCACCCAAATGTGTCGGTTAAGGTGGGAACCGGAAAGCTGAAGGTGCTGAAATATTTCATAAAAGATGCGGCTATTCGTTTTTGAATCTCTCTTTTTTAAGTTGTGTTATTTGCCATTGCTAATGGCCTTTTGCCGATTGCATCACCCACATTCGTTCTTGATAGATGGGGGGTAGTGGATCCTACAGCCAGCGGGGTCTCCACTGCCGATCTGGAATTGATCGTATGACCCAATCTCCAGAAGCGCTAATTTTACAACGAATGTAATCAAGGTTCAACCCCTTCCGGGGTTGGAGGTACTTTTTTATTTGCTTTTTCCGTGGGCTGCACCCACGGTTAGTATTGTTCAGGCCCTTCAGGCCTGCTTTTACTGAGAAAAGCATCAACAGTCTTATATAATATCTACTAAAACTACTGTTCATTTGGTCCAACCATATGTTAATGAAGTACCAAATTACTTCCAAAGAAACAAGCCCTATTCAACTCAGAAGCCTAAAGGGCTTCAACAATAATAACTCCGGGCGAAACCCGGGGCCAACAAGCCAATTTATCCTGCCCACAACCCCGGAGTGGGTTGAACATTTCGAAAAAGAATTATTTTTCGTAACTTTCTTCAAACCTTAACTCTTTGATCTAGTGAGCAGTTACAAACAAATACTCTACCATACTGTATTAGGAACTAAAAACAGAAACGAAACAATTCCCAATACTCATTGCGAAGAACTGTACCGCTACATTGGGGGTATCGTTAAAAATAAAGGTTGTACGCTTTACCAGATAAACGGAATCGCCGATCATATTCACCTATTGACTGATTTAAATCCTACCCTGTCTTTATCCGATTTCATTAAAGACATAAAAGTAGCAAGCAGCTTATGGATGAAGGAACACACGAGTTTCCCCCGCTGGAACGCGTGGGGGAAGGGATACGGTGCATTTACTTGTACCTACGGAGAAAAAGACCGTATTACTTCTTATATCAAAAGGCAGAAAGAACATCACAAAAAGGAATCCTTTTTGGAGGAATACAAACGATTGTTGAAAGAAAATGGTATTGAATTCGACGAACGTTATCTTTTCTTATAACAAATGTTCAACCCCTTCCGGGGTTAGAGGCAATTCTTTGTTTGCTTTCCGTGGGTTGCACCCACGGCTATTATTGTTCAGGCCCTTCAGGCCTGCCTTTACTGAGAGATTCATCAACAGTCAAAATCAACGTCCATAGAAAATATTTTCCATTTAGCCCAATCCGATGAAGTGAAGTCCCGCATAAACTCCCCAGAAACAAGCTTCCGTTCGCCTCCGAAGCCTGAAAGGCTTCAATACCAATAACCCCGGGCGAAACCCGGGGATCATGAGCCGGTCGATCCTGCCCGCAACCCCGAAGTGGGTTGAACACGTTTATACGTACACGGTATGTCCTTTTCTAATACCCTTTCCCCTGCTGACCATGGGTGGATATAAGGATTTGATTATTGTAATAGTTATTTTGAAACGTAGGCACGATAGGTTCAACCCCTTCCGGCGTTGGAGGTACTTCTTTGGTTTCTTTTCCGTGGGCTGCACCCACGGTTATTTGTTCAGGCCCTTCAGGCCTGCCTTTACTGAGAAAAGCATCAACAGTCTTATTTGATATCTACTAAAATTACTGTTCATTTGGTCCAACCATATTTTAATGAAGTACCAAATTACTTCCAAAGAAAAAAGCCCTATTCTACTCCGAAGCCTGAAGGGCTTCAACAACAATAACCCCGGGCGAAACCCGGGGATCATGAGCCGGTCTATCCTACCCGCAACCCCGAAGTGGGTTGAACAAGGTACTGCAAACCAACTGTCCTATCCGGAGATAAGCTCTCCTATGCCATCAGCTTCGAAATGGTGGTGTACCAGCAAGAATATTTGATCTTAAAGGCATCTACGTCAGGTTCAACCCCATCCGGGGTTGAATGTGATTAGCGGTCGATATCCGTGGGCTGCACCCACGGTTATTGTTGTTCAGGCCCTTCAGGCCTGGATTTTCCGATAAATCCTCGAAAATATAGAAGGTTATTGAAAGAATAGTTACCAAAATTGTTAAATCTGGGCTTTTGGATATCATGGACCAGTAATCTTTTCCAGCTCTACCCATAGCGGGAAAATACTCCGGCCCTCCGTTACGTAATGGGGAATCAGGTCTACTTCCATTTCCGGCAGGTAAACGTTCTCCAAGGTGATTTCATCGGTAGGTACTGCTTCGAATTGCTCCTGAATAATTACCGAGTTCGTTTCCAATACCATCTTCCCTTTCGTTTCCAAGGGTTTGATAAATTTGAAGCGGATATTATACCTGCCCTCCAGGGTTTTGACCTTCCACATCCCGAACACTTCCTCCTGGGTCCAGATGCCCCGTTCTCCTCCGGCATCATTGCGGTTGAGGTAAACCGGGTTTTCCTCCTCGCTGCCGATGATTACCCGCTGGGGCTGGTTGAGGTGGGGAGATTGCGTCAGGTCTGCAATCATTTCGTCCATTTCTGATTTTAGCGCGCTCGCAAGCGGCTTGTTTGCATCTACGATGGAGTTCATTTCGTATGGATCTTCCTTCAGATCAAACAGGTCGAAATCACCCGGCTCCGCATCAAAATTGGTATTCCCGACCAACTTATACTTTCCCTTTTGCAGGGCCACGTTGGTGTACAATTCCGGGTACCTGCGGGTCCAATAAAAAAACAGGGGCCTTTCGTCAAAGCCGGCCGCATCCCTACCCTGCAATAAGGGATAGAAGCTTTTGCCGTCAATTTGCCGGTCTGTCGGAAGGGACGCCCCGCATAGGTCAGCGAGCGTGGGCAGCACGTCGATATGGGCAAGGCTGGTGGAAATATCTCGGTTTCCCTCCAGCCGATCCGGTAACCGCAGGAAAAACGGCACCCGCACGCCTCCCCGGAATACACTTCCTTTTCTACCGCGCATCCCCCCCACGTAGCGGGCCTGCTGGGGACCGTTGTCGGTCATAAAGATCACTACCGTATTCTCCGCAATATCCAGTTCTTCCAGCTTATTCAGTACCCTCCCCACGTTATCGTCGATATTGGATACCATGGCATAGACTTTTCGGGCAGCTTCTTTGTCCCGTTCGCTCATTTCCGGAAAGGGACGGCCGTCTTCGTCAAATCCGGCCGAGGGATCCAGGTCCTTGTACCGTTCATAATACTTGTCCGGAACCTGCAAGGGGGTGTGGGGAGCATTGAATGAAAGGTAGAGGAAAAACGGCTCCGCTGCCTTTTTTTCGATAAAGGTCAACGCCTCTGTGGTGAAAATATCCGAACAATAGCCCTGAAAGGCCTTTTGCTCCCCGTTGTACCAAAGAACGGGATCGAAATAACTACGGTCTCCCTGAAAATACGTGGTAAAATCTCCCGGTTGCCCCATGCCGCCGGAAAGGTGAATCAGGGATTCTTCAAAACCCTGATCTCCGGGTCGAAAGGGGTAATTGTCACCCAAATGCCATTTTCCAAAAATACCCGTTCGGTAGCCGGTAGACTGCAGCATCTCGGCAAGGGTCAGTTCTTCGGTAGCCATGATGGCGCCGCCGTTATAGGTATCCCGCACGCCGGTGCGCAGGGAATACCTTCCGGTCATCAGACTGGAGCGCGTTGGCGCACAAACCGGTGACACGTAAAAATTGGTCAGGCGCACACTTTCCCTTCCTAGCTTGTCCAAGACGGGTGTTTGAACATGGGAATTGCCATGCAAACCCAGATCCCCGTACCCCTGGTCATCGGTGATGATCAATATGACGTTGGGGCGCTCAGTCTTTTGGAATCCGAGCCCCTCGGTCTGTCCGGCAAGGCCCAGCACGCAGGCCGCCAATACTCGGAAGTAGATCATTTTTTGCTTCATAGTTAATCCTCGTTCATATAGTGATGCAACCCACCTGTTGGCCCGGTTCATCCGAACAGCGGTTTATTTTTCCAATTGATTTTCTACCGGTACAATGCTGGCTTTGTGCGCCTCCATCACTTCCCTGATTTCGGCGATGATCTCGGGATGGTCGGCGGCAATATTGAATCGTTCACCGGGGTCTATATTGACATTGTATAATAGCGGGGTTTCTAATATCGTAGGGGAATTTTCCAGCGGCACTGAAGGCTGGGTTACGGGGTGTGCCGTAGGATTTCCGTATTCCAGTTGGGTGATAAAGTGAGCCTTGTAATCCCCTTTACGGACAGCATAAACTTGTTGCCCCCGGTAATAAAACACCGTCTCCCGTTCGCTTTTGCCCGTACCGCGCAGTAAGGGACTGATATCAAATCCATCGTAAATCCGGTCTGAAGGGAGTTCCGTACCGGTCAATGCACAAAAAGTTGGTAGCAAATCCATGGTAGTGGCCATGTCGCGTACCACTCCCGGTTTGATGCCCGCTGGCCACCAGAAAACCGTGGGTTCCCGCATCCCGCCTTCAAAGGTGCCGCCTTTGGCTCCTCTGAGCAAACCGGCCGTACCGCCATGGGTGCGGAAGGTATGCCAGGGTCCATTATCGGAAGTAAAGACCACCAGGGTATTCTCGGCCACACCCGCTTCCTTCAGGGCTTCCAGAATTTGCCCCACGGACCAATCGATCTCTTCGATTACGTCTCCATAAATGCCCGCCAGGGATTCATCCTTGAATTCGGACGATCGGAACAAGGGAATATGGGGCAGGTTATGCGCCAGGTAAATAAAGAACGGCTCCTCTCCGAATTCTTTAATTTTCCCAATGGCTTCTTTCGTATACCTCTTTGTAATGGTTCGCTGATCCGCAGGCCGTTCGACGATTTCCTTATCTTCCATAAGCGGAACATTGTAGGCCTGGTACCTTTCTTGATCGGCCAGCGTAAAATGATCCGTTTTCTCTACCTTGTCCATATCGTTGGAATAGGGGATGCCAAAATAGCTGTCAAAACCATGATCGGTGGGCAAATGAGGAGATTGGTGACCCAGGTGCCATTTTCCGATGGCTGCGGTACGGTAGCCGTTGCCTTTTAAGGCCCTGGCAATGGTCATCTCCGATTGCGGCAAGCCTCCATTGGAATCAGGGAACAACACCCTCCTTTTATCACTGCTCATGCCGGAGCGAATGGGCAGTCTTCCGGTAAGCAAACCGGCCCTACTGGGCGTACAGACTGGAGCGGCCACGTAGAAATTGGTCCACTTTTGCCCTTCAAAAGCCATGCGATCCAGGTTGGGGGTACGGATGGTCGGGTGTCCAAAAACCCCCAAATCCCCATAGCCTAAATCATCGGCAAAAATGACGATGATATTGGGAGGTTCATTTTTAATTGGATCCGGGTTTGCTTTCACCGAGATTAATCCGCTAAAAAGACCTAGCGAAAGGGTTAGTGTTTTTACTAAAACTGATTTCATTGAAATTTTATTTTTGGGTTTTATAAGGTTACGTTTCAATCCGGTCGCTGCCAGGGGACTTTTCCGCTTTCCTGGATTTGTCGGCGTAGCAATCGATGCAATTCCTGAAATACTTCCGGCTCGTCTTCTATGCGATTTATTTGTTCCAATGGATCCTCTTCCAGGTGGTACAATTCCATGGGTTGGTAAGGGCTGTTTTGCAACAGTTTCCAGTCCCCCAGCCTCAGGGCATGGTAGGCTTTGCCACCGTAGCGGGTTCCTCCTTCTCTTCGCACAAAGTAAAGTGGGCGATCGGCTTCTTTCATCTCTCTGCCCAGCAATGTTGGTAAGAAACTACGTCCATCCGTTTTTGGAGGGCTGCTACTATCCACTAGTTCCGCCAGAGTAGGGAGTACATCCATGGTCAGATTGACCTGCGTGGATACCGATCCGGCTTGTATGTGTCCCGGCCAGGAAATTACCGTTGGGACCTTTAATCCCCCTTCGTACATGCTTTGTTTCCCATCTCGCAAAGGCCCGTTATTGGCCTGGCTGGGCAAATGCCCTCCATTATCGCTGGTAAAAATAATAAGCGTATTGTCGTACTGTCCGGTTTCCTTGAGTGCCTGCACCACCTTTCCAATACCATCGTCCATATGTTCGATAAAGGCCAGCAGTTCGGCCCGGGTATCTGAAAGGCCGGGTTCCCGGCGTTTCACCTTTTCCAACCATTCCTCCGGGGGTTGTACCGGAAAATGCGGTGCATTGTAAGCCAAATAAAGAAAAAACGGTTCGTTAGCAGTTTCCCTGGAATGAATGTAGTCAACGGACCATTGGGTAAACAAATCGGTGGCATGACCCCCCGGATCAATAGTTGCCTCGTTCAGGCGCATGTAATTTCTTCCGTGCCGGCGATGGGTCCAGTAGTCGTCCATCATGTCTTCCAGCCAGCCGTGAAAGTGATCAAAACCACGCTCATTGGGCAGGTTGGGTGTTTCCAGGCCCAGGTTCCATTTGCCTACATGCGCGGTATGGTAGCCTTGTTCCTTTAACAGGGAGGGGAGCAGTTTTGCTTTGGGATCCAGGTAGCCCCAGGTATTGTCCGGAATTGAGCGAATCAGTCCCGGCACTCCCACCCGATCGGGATACCGGCCAGACAACAGGGAAGCTCTGGTAGGAGCGCAGACAGGGGAGTTGGTGTAGAAATTATCCAGCCGCATGCCGTCCGCTCGGAGCGCATCGATGTGGGGTGTTCGGATGTCCTTCGTTCCGTAGTAGGACACGTCGTGATAGCCCTGATCGTCCGTTAAAATAAGAAGAATATTCGGTTTTTCCGGGACTATGGATTGCCCTGCCAGGTGAATGGAGTAAAAGAACGGCAGTACCAGAAGGAAAATTTTATAACGCATAAGAGGGCCGGAAAACGTCATTTGAGCACGATTCCTAAATTACTGAATAATTTTACAAGTTGGCGATGTACGTACGGTTTTTATGCGAACCGGTTACTCTTTTGATCCCTTACACGTCAAAAGTGCCTCGCACAGGTGCCGTCAAAAAAAAGCCAAAACCGGTTTTTTTGGCAAAACCGGTCCTGGCTATTCGTCCAAGAAAATATAGTCGTCGTTTTGGCCGAGTTAAATCAAATCTCCCAGCCTTTCCGATAGGTCCTGGAAAGGTAGCGATTGGCTTCGGACGGTTCACTGATTTTCATTCTGCGGGCATCCCAGGTTAGCAGGGTATTGGGCATGCGAATCGCCACGGTACCCAAAATCACCGTTTCGGACATGGGACCGGAAACGGCGAAATCGCTTTCGGTCTTCACCTTCCCCAGGCAGGCATCCACAAAATGGTGGTAATGGTCCCGTTCTTCCAGATCGGGGCTGACTACCGCTTGAAATTTACTTTCCGGCAACAACACGGGCATTTTGGTATGCGGAATCAATAGCGCTCCCTCGGTACCAATCAGCATGGCCGACTCTGCTGGATAATCTTCCAGGGAATACAAGGCCCGGACTTCTTCGGGGGGATAAAACTCCCCATCAAACCACTCTACTTTTAACTCATCGGCTGCAGTCATTTTATTACCCGGAAATACCCAGGTGATGTGGTTACTCTGTGGCCAGGTATCTGCTCTGCGGGCGGGGGATTGCTCCCAGGATTCCTGCACCCGCGCAGTCACCGAAAGGGGCGCGGTCAATCCCATTCCTTTCCAGACAGCGTCCAGAATGTGGCATCCAATATCCCCGGACCAACCGGTACCGAAATCCTGCCAGGCCCTCCATTTGGAGGGATGGTAAATGGTGGGCGCATAGGGCCGCATCGGCGCGGTGCCAATAAACTGCTCCCAATGAACGTGGGCGGGGGGATTTTCGCCATTCGCTGGCCGGGGTCCTTCAAAACGGTAGGCCTCCGTGGCACCGGGCCGGTTGGAGCAGAGATACACCTGCTTTATTTTTCCGATATGCCCTTCCTTAATCCACTGAACGGCCGTACGATCCCCTTTGCCCGAAGCATGTTGGGTTCCCAGCTGGCTGACAATGCCAGCTTTTTTGGCAGCTTCGGTGAGTTTTCTGATTTCAGCTACGTCGTGGCACATGGGTTTCTGGCAATATACGTGCTTGCCGGCCCGAATGGCCTGGTAAATGATCGGGAAGTGGTTGTGGTCCGGCACGCTGACGTTTATGGAATCGAAATTCCCCATTTCATTGGCAAATAAGGTTCGCCAATCGGTATAGGTTTTGGCCTGCGGCAAAATCTCCGATGCCCTGGCCAAATGGTTTTCGTCCACGTCACACAGGGCTACGATTTCTACTTCCGGATGGGACTTAAACCGATTCAGATCGTGCCAACCCATGCCCCCTACGCCGACACACACGTGCCTGAGCTTGGCTTTTTTGTTTTTTGCAAAAGCAGGAAGTTGGAATATTAGTGGTTGGGCCAACGCGGCAGTAGCACTTTTTAGGATAAATTTTCGGCGGGAAATGTCGTTCTTTTCCTTCATTTATTGGGTTATTTTGGGTGTGACTTGTTTGTATTTACTAAAAATAGGGAATAACCTTCCAAATGGAAAGTCATTCCCCTTTTCAGATATAAATTATTTTCGGGTTAATACCCCGGATTATTGGGCGTCAGATTCGGGTTGTTTTGCGTTTCAGGCAAGGGAAATGGCATCAAATAATGTCTTTCCTGCAAGGTTTGGTTAGAACTTAGGTTCTCGTGACCGACGAAGTTATCGAAACCATTAGTAATTTCGTTGTAAACCTTGCGAAGCCGCAACATGTCAAACCAGGTGATCTGCTCGTAGGCGAGTTCATGCCACCGTTCTCTCCAAACAGCTTCCCGGAAGCTTTCGGTAGTAAAATCCCCTAAAGCAGGCGTCTCCAATTGAGCACGATCCCTGATTCTTTTCAAGCCTTCATGTGCCAGGGCATTAGGCCCCGCCAATTCATTCTGGGCTTCTGCATAAATCAATAATATTTCTGCAAAACGAATCAACGGAACATTCAAATTATTGGCTCTGTTGCCAGGATTTCCCTCTGATCCCAAAGCTCTTTGATTGAAATGCTTGAAAATATACGGCGCTCCCAAATCAAAGGGTTCTCCACTTCCATTGGTATAATAGCTGGTGTAGAAAAAACCTTCCTGATTGACGGCTCTTAAATCTCCTTCCTCATAGGAATTATAAAAATCATTGGTAGGTACCGTGCTTCCCGTACCGGAAGGTCCCTGAAAGGTTACCGGCTTGAAATTTGGAAACATGTTATTCATCGGATTTCCGGCAACAATGATGTTGTATTGCAACATAAATATGTGCTCCAATAAGTTATCATTGGTTTCATCATGGAGATCTCCATAGGTGGGAAACAAATTGATGACATTGGGATTTGCATTGGCATATTCTATAACCTCGGCTGATTTTTGTGCCGCCATCTGATAGTATTCAGTGCCCATACTTAAGGGGAATCCCGCCATGGTCAGGTAAACTTTTGCCAATTGACTTTTCACAGCTGCAAGAGATGCCCTTCCGCTCACATCCATCCAGGGAAGGCCAGCAGCCTCCGCCGCTTTCAAATCATCCACAATCAGTTGATATACCTGGGATTGGGGAGCCGGTGAAGGCCTAAAATCCTCAGCAGCGGCGGTTTGTGGGGCAGTGATCAATGGGATATCCCCCCAAAGGCGAACCGCATAGAAATAGGCCCAAGCCCTTAGGAATCTTGCTTCTCCAAGAATTTTTGTTTTTTGCGCTTCATCCATAGGTGTAATGGCAGGCACCTTGTCCAATACCAAATTCGCCTGGGCGATCACTTTGTATAAGCCATTCCACCAATTGATCACATGTTGGGTACGCCCGTCGTAGATCAACCCATACAGGTTATTTAAATCGGAATTTTGAGCAGTCTCCGTAGTTGAAGTTCCAGTGGGTGCTTCTACAAGCTGCCAGGTAGAGGAAAATATACCTGCGCCGTCTCCAATGAATCTGGTGTCTGCGTAAACGGCGGCCAAGGCTGCTTCGGCATGATCCGGAATCGTATAAAAACTTTCCGGTGTAAGGTTAGACGGATCTTCTTCGCTCAGAAAATCCTGACAGCCCGTCAAAACAGCCATGCCAAGCAAACTAATGCCTATATGGATCCAAAATCTTTTCTTTATTATATTTTTCATTTCTAGTTTCATTAATTATTTCCCAAAATTACAATGCAACCTGAATACCCAATAAATAAGTGGTTGGCTTAGGATAGCTGTGCCAGTTCATTCCCTGGGAAAATACATTATTTCCATCTCCTCCCCGGATCGGTGCCACTTCAGGATCCCCAATGATTTCATCTCCTGTGATAAGGAAGAAATTTTGGGTCGAAGTATACACCCTCAGCCTACTCAAACGAAGCCTATTTGCTACCTCAACGGGAAAAGTGTATCCTAATAGCAGGTTTCTTCCACGTAAAAACGACGCATCTTTAACCCACCTGGAATCCACATTAGTAACATAGCCAGCTCTGGTATCCCTAATTTCAGCCACCATTGAATTTTGGTTATCCGGAGTCCAGGCATCTAAAACAGTCCTATAACTGTTAGCAAGTGCTTGCCGGTCTTCACTTGGGTGCAGGTTCATGTCCAGGAGATCATTTCCATACATGTATTGAAGATCGATGGCCAAATCCCAATTTCGAAAGCGAAAATTATTGGTAAGCGCGCCCCAAAATTCAGGGTTGCCGTTTCCAATAATCATTCTATCAGAATCATTGATGGCTTTATCCCCATTGACGTCCAGGTACTTGATGTCTCCGGGAAGGATGGTTAATCCATTTCTGTAACTGACATATTCCGCTGCCTCACTTCTTTCCGATTCATTCCAGGTTCCTAGCCTCACCAAACCCCAGAAAGATCCTACCGGTTCTCCAACCCGAATGATATTGGTCTGGTTGGTAAAATTAGGTCCGCCTACACCAAAAATATCTGCTGGCGTAGCCAATGACAATACTTTATTACGGTTGGCAGAAAAGTTAAAGCTACTATTCCAGGTGAAATCTGCTTTTTCTACAATCACGGCATTTAGAGTGAGTTCAACCCCTTTGTTCTCCATGGAACCCACATTTCTTCTAATCGTTGCATATCCACTTGTTCTTGGAACGGGAGAGTCTAACAACATGTCCGTCGTTTTTCTATAATAGTAGTCAAATTCCAGGGTGAGCCTGTTTTGAAACAAACCTAGTTCTAAACCAATATCGGTCTGAGCCGTTTTTTCCCATCTAAGGTCAGGATTGGCCAGGCGGTTGATACCTGTTCCACCTACTTGGGTCTCATTCCAAATGGCCGAATAATTGGAGCTCAATAGGGAAAGGGAAGAATAAGGCGGGATCTCAGAGTTTCCGGTAAGGCCATAACTGGTTCTTAACTTCAAATTTGAAATGGTACTGTTTCCTTTTAAGAACGCTTCTTCTGACATTCTCCAGGCCAAAGCAGCAGAGGGGAAAATGGCATATTTATTATTCTCTCCGAATTTGGAGGCACCATCTGCCCTACCGGTTGCAGTAAATAAATATTTATCGTCCAGGATATAATTTATCCTTGCAAAATAGGAATTCAATGCATGTCGTGAAGCATTGGAGCCCACTCGGGGAAGTTGTGATCCGGCTCCCAGGTTATTATAGGTAAAGAAGTCCGTAGCAAAATTCTGGATACTGGCACTCATGCTGGAGTACGTATTTTCCTGCCAGGAAATACCCAATAATCCGGTAAAAGCATGTCTTTCTGCAAATACTTTATTATAGGTAAGGTAATTTTCCAGCGACCAGAAACTGTCCCGTTGCAAACTTTTGGATGCAGTTCCAGATTGGCCTATGGCTAACGTCCGTGTGCTGGATTGGTTATTCTCCTGAGTTAAAATATTTACCCCTAATACTGTCCGCATTTCCAATCCTTCTGCAAATTTTATATTGGAATAAGCACTTCCCAGAGTGGTTTGGGTATTCAATATGTACTTCCTGCCATACAAGCGGTGCATGGAACTCATGGTGCCCTCTGCAAAAGGATAATCACGGTTGTTGGCAAAAGTGCCGTCTTCATACCTTACGGGCAAAAACGGAAAATCCTCCACAATTTGTCTGGGCACCGCATCACTGACATCCACCAGGTTTTCTGATTGATTATTATAACTTATGGTACCGCCTACACTCAACCAGGGTTTGACCTGATCGTCAATGGTGAAGCGGGTGGAGTAGCGGGTAAGGTAGGACGTTTTTAACAAACCCTGATCATCTCTATATCCCAACGATAAAGAGTACTTCGTCCTTTCATTGCCTCCGGTAAATCCCAATTGATGGTTTTGGGACAATTTGTTTTGAGTCGTCTCATTCAACCAGTTGGTATCGAACAAGGGGTTGCCCTGACTGTCAAACACCCTGGGATCGGTTCTTCTAAGTGCGGGGTTCAGATAGGCCCACCTTCCCGCATTCCAACCTTCTGGATCGTATTTTTCCATGTTTCTCCAAGCGAGGTCTTCCACAGCCATGTATTCTGCTGCATTCAAAACTTCTGGTCTGTTCGGTCCGATGGTATTTACGCTGAAATCTACATTGTAAGTCAGCGTTCCTTCACCGGACTTACCTTTTTTGGTGGTAATTAGGATTACACCATTAGCACCTCTGGACCCATAAATGGCAGTAGAGGAAGCATCCTTCAATACCTCAACAGAGACAATATCGTTGGGGTTAATATAATCGATGGCATTACTGGCCTGAGCCTGGTTGCTCATGGGTAGCTGGACGCCATCCACCACATATAGTGGGTTATTGGAGGAGTTTATAGAACTGAATCCACGGATACGTACATTGGTTCTACCTCCGGGCCTTCCCGAGTTCACGTTTACCTGAACTCCTGCAACCCTGCCTGCCAAAGCCTGATTAAGCGAAGGGGAAGGGCGTTCGTTTAATTCGCCCTCTCCTACGGAACCCACCGAACCAGTCAAATCCGACTTTTTCTGGGTACCATAACCAATCACCACTACTTCTTCCAATGCTGAAGAATCCTGATTCATGCGAATGGTTATGTTGGATTGATTGCCCGCTTTAATGGTTTGAGATTCGTAACCTATAAAGGAAATTACAAGAGAAGATTCCTCTGGAACGGTAATGGAGAATTTTCCATCCAGATCGGTGACTGTACCACGAGTGGTGCCCTGTACGGAAATGGTGGCACCGGGCAAAGGCTGCCCGTTTTCATCCAGCACCGTACCGGAAATGGTCACATCGGCTTCCTGAAACGTTGAGCCGGAATTATCTTTTGCTATTGCTGCTGCCTGAACTGGCTGATTCAGCACCAAGCAGATCATCAATGGAATAGCCAGGACAAACCCTGCCCTTTCGAGCAGTTTTAGTCCTGCCTTGAGTAATTTATTTTTCATTAGATTTTGAAGTTTATGATTAGTGAGCAAACACGGGGAGCGATGGCTGTCAAATCAATCCCGGTCCCTAATGAAAGATTCAGGAACAGGAATCATTTTTCAGGCCTGTAGTTCCGTGGTAAAAGGTTGATTTTGCCCATAGGGGCAATCAAGAAAAGTAAGCTGCTTGACACACGGAGTTTCTTCCGAGACAGTATGGTCAAATTTGATCATAGCATCAAAAGACCCGTTTGAAATGGCATCTCATGAGCAGCTTTGAGAGGGTTTAGGAACTGTTTTCCAGATTCATTGCAGGCTTGGGTTAACATTTTTGAAGGTTACAATCTGATTAAAACCATATTTAGAAGTTTTTAAAACCTGTTTATCTTCAAAAGATTCCTGATTAACCTAACTACCTAGCCTTCCAAAAAAGAAAGGATTCTCTAGGATTAGTGTCAATCTTGAAATGCAATCAAAAGATTCAGGCCTTGTTACCCGTTTCTTAAGAACGGATACCTATTGAAATTCCGAAAAATGAGGGAATTCCAACTTCTGATTTCACCCGAATCATGCAAAAATTTCAGCAAAAAGGCTAGAATTCGTCAAAAACAGGCCTTGATAGGAAGCTAGCATAGTATAAATTTAACCATCCCATGTATTATTAGACCTGCCTTTTATACTAATTCTGACCGGAATGGTGCAAACCAAGCCGATTTCGGGTTTAAGGTTACGTAGAAAGCTGTTAATCAACGTACATTACTCCTGGCAATTGGTTAGGAAACGCATTTCTCCTTTTCAAAACCTGATGCCTGAAAATAAAACATGTACCAAATTAATAAGCTTACAAATTTAATAACTCAATTTAAGACTAATTCGAAATATTTCCTATATTCCAAGGTTTAAATAAAAATTAATTTTTTGTTACCAGAGCGGTAAAAAATGCATACTCGCCTATCCTGCTCTTCCTTAATCGCTTGCGGAAAGCTACTGGTATTTGGTCTCAAACCTATGGATCGAATATTTTGTTTCTTCCTCAGGCGTTTAATTCACTTGTTTAAACTTTATAAGGGACCAAGCATCGATTCCAATTTTGGGAGAGCAGCACGTCACAGCAATTGACGGTGCGAAAGAATAAAATATTAGCCCATTTCGAGGCATACCGGCATGCAAGCTTTAAATCCAATCAGTTAAAGGGGTATAACGTGCTCAAGTTTTGGTAAGCGTCTCTTCCAGATTATAAAGGGCGACTATTACCTGCATCAGTGCAGCTGTTCTTTCCGGTGCCGTGGCTTCTTTTTGGGGAGATTCTCCCACAGTCAGCAGATTCTTTGCTTCTTGTGGATCCCCCTTATAGTGTTCCGATTCTTCCTGAAAAAAGGCCAGCAGCGCCTCCTTTTCCTCGTCTTTGGGAAACCGGCACAAAACACGGATAAAGGCTTCCTCTATGGCTTCTTCCGGTGAGTTGTGGGTGGTTATCAGGTTTTCAGCCATCACCCTGGAGGCTTCTAATACCATGGGATCGTTAAGCAATGCCAGGGCCTGCAAGGGGGTGTTGGTTCGGCTGCGGGTGACCTGACAAATATCCCGGTTGCTGCCATCAAAAATCAATAAGGAGGGTGGTGGCAAGGTTAATTTGATAAAGGTATAAATCCCTCTCCGATAAAGTTTATCGCCTTTATCTTGACGGTAAATGTTCAGCTCTCCCCTACCCGAGCTGGATGCTTCCCATAACCCTTCCGGCTGATAGGGCTTTACGCTGGGCCCACCGATCTCCGGAACCAGCAATCCACTGCTGGATAGCAGGTAATCACGAATCAATTCGGCATGCAGCCGCAAACGGGGATAACGGGCTAGATAAACGTTATCTGGGTCCTTTTCCAGATGTTCAGGTTGAATAACAGCCGATTGCCGGTATGTAGCAGAGGTAACGAGCACTTTGATAAGTCGCTTGATATCCCAACCGTTTTCACGAAAATCTACGGCCAGCCAATCCAGTAATTCAGGATGCGTAGGTAGTTTTCCCTGCATGCCAAAATCACCTGCCGACGGAACCAGCCCCTGACCGAAAATTTCCTGCCAAATCAAATTAACAAAAACCCGGGAGGTAAGCGGATGGTCCTCTGCCAACGCCCATTGAACCAATCCCAATCGATTTGGGGGCAAATCGGGATCAAATGGTTTGATAACGCCAGGGGTAGCAGCAGGCAAGGGATCACCTGTCGGTGCATCGTACACTCCCCGGTTCAGCACATGGGTGGGCCGGATGGAATCCTGCAAGTCTTTCATAATGGAAACCGCCACTTTGGCGGTGTCCGGATGATTAACAAAGGATAAAATCCCCTGGGTATCTTCTTCCTCTACCCAAATCAAAGGGGTTTTTGCCCTCACAGGAGAACCAGCACCACCTTCAAAACCTTTCTCCGGGGTATTATTAAAAAAAGCATACAGGCTGAAATAATCCTGCTGAGACACCGGGTCGTACTTATGATCGTGACACTGGGCGCATTCCATGGTTATCCCAAGCGTTACCTTACTGAAGGTATTGGTTTTGTCCAGCACATACTCTACCCGGTATTCCTCATCAATCACCCCTTCTTCTTCTGTGATTTTATGGTTGCGATTAAAAGCCGTGGCCAGTAATTGTTCTTTGGTTGGCTCCGGAAGCAAATCTCCGGCAAATTGCCAGGTCAAAAAGGTGTCGTAGGATAAATTTTGGTTGAAGGCATGAATCACCCAATCCCGGTAGGGCCATTGGGTCCGGATATTATCATTTTGGTAACCAAATGAATCTGCATAGCGGGAAATGTCCAGCCAGAGAAGTGCCATTTTTTCTCCATATGCTGGCTTTTCCAGGTAATAATCCACCATTTCCTCCCAGGACCGGTCCCCACCCACAAAGCTTTTTACCTCGTCGGTACTTGGAGGAAGGCCGGTAAGGTCCAGGCTCAGCCGTTTCAACTGGTAGGCCTTTGCTGCCTCCGGGTTGGGTTGCAGCCCCGTGGAATTCAGGCCGGCAAACACAAACTTATCGATGGGATGGGAAGACCATCCCGGGTGATTGTTTTCGGGTGGGGTATGTTTTTTTGGGGGGTCAAAGGCCCAATGGGTTTCGTATTCCGCCCCTTGTTGAATCCACTTCCGGATAAGTTGTTTATCCCGCTCAGAAAGTTTTAGGTTGGACTCGGGGGGAGGCATCAGCTGATCGGCCTCCTTCGATGTAATCCGGCTAAACACCATTGATTCCCTGAGACTACCGGGTACAATGGCATGGTTTTCCGGGTTTTCTTTCAAGGAGGCATAGGCCCCCTCTTCCTGGTCCAGACGCAATCCTGCCTCCCGCTTGTTCGCATCCGGACCATGACAGGCAAAGCAATTATCGGATAAGATGGGGCGGATATGGAAATTATAACTGACTTGTTCCGGGATTTTTTCGCTGATTTCTGCTTCTTCACAGGCGTATACCATTACACCGGCAAGCAACGGAAATAAAACACCTGTAGGAAAGTAAGAGCCCTTTTTTAACTGCATGGCAAGGATAAATTCATGATCCGTTTAAATTACAATCTATCCTGCAAATAACCAATTCCGTACCTGTAAAATTCGGCTTCTACTGCTCGTTGGAGAATATTCGAGAAGGGTATTAACTTCCCAGGAAGTATACCAAGTACCAATTATTCAGAAACCTCATTCCCCTAAAGCCGAGTACCTCCAGCGGGAATTAGAAGCGGGAACATGCTCTGCCGCTACAATGGTTTCAATCTCCTGAAGGACCTCGGGATTTTCTCCCGCTACGTCGTTCATTTCCAAGGGATCGGTGGATAAGTCAAACAGGGTCCATTCCGAATTCCCTTCGTGAATGGATAGCCGCATGGCCTTCCAATTACCCATTCTTACCGCCATTTGGCCCCCATAGGAAGGGAACTCCCAGTACAAAAAGGCATGTTCCTGCTGCTTTTCACCTTTTAATGCTGGTAGAAAGCTGATCCCATCGGAATCAAAAGGAGCTTCAACCTCTGCAATTTCCGCCAAAGTAGGCATGACATCGTAAAATACAGAAATGTGATCAGAATGTGTACCTGCCTCGATTTCGGCTGGCCAGGAAGCAATCATGGGCACCCGGATTCCTCCTTCATAGAGGAATCCCTTGCCATACCCTCTTTCCTCCCGAAATTTTCCGGCACTGTTAAACCAGGGAGAATCCGTCCCACCGTTGAAAGTAGGACCGTTATCTGACGTGAATATAATCAGGGTATTTTCATACATTCCTTGCTCTTTGAGTTGTCGCACCAAAGCTCCAACCTGTTCGTCCAGGTAGCTAACCATGGCGGCATAGGTAGCTCTGGGATATTGGGTGGGAAAATAAGATCGTTCCCCCAAATAAGGTTCTTCCTCTCCAAACTTTTCCACATAGTGGTCTATCCATCGCCTGGGTGCCTGCAAAGGCACATGCGGAATCGGGGTGGCCCAATATAGGAAAAAGGGTGCTTCCCGCTTTTGGGCAATAAATTCCTGGATGCGGGAAAACATCATTTCGGGGGCATAATCAGTCAGAAAATAATCGTCATAACTGTTCGGATCATTCGGGTCCGCACCCTCCGGTAGCTTTTTATTGGGCGGAACCGTATCGTTATCCAGGTACACCCGCCGGTCATTTTCCCAAAGATGTACCGGATACAGGGTATGGGCCTGCCGCTGGCAATTGTACCCGTAGAAGTAATCAAAGCCCTGCTGATTGGGCACGCCCACTGTATGCGGGGCTCCCAGGCCCCATTTACCTACTACTGCCGTGGTATACCCGGCACTTTGCAATAAGGTTCCAATGGTGGTGGTACCCTCGGCAATAGGGCGCTGCCCTTCCAGCGTGCTGTCCGCCAGCATGGCACGATAGTTCCAGACATCTCCCCGTTCTGCCCATTCATCGTTCCCCCTGACCTGTGCCCGTCCACTGTGCTTTCCTGTCAGTAACACGGCACGGGCCGGGGCGCAAACCGGAGAACCGGAATAGTGTTGGGAAAATAACATGCCGGAAGCAGCCAATGCGTCGATATGAGGCGTTTCGATCTTTTCCTGCCCGTAGCATCCCAAATCACCATATCCCAAATCGTCCGCCAAAATATAGATAATATTGGGAGGAGCGGTTGGAGGGGCTGTTTCGGAGGAACAAGCGATGGACAGACTTACAAACAAGCCACTGGCCAGGTAAATAAAGTTGATTTTCATTCTCGTTTTTCGTTCGGTACGGAAATAGGTTTTTTTTAGGCTTTCAGCGGCAAGGGATTCACCGCTAGCAATTTTTCATTGTGGACATCCAATGCCAGGCCAGGAAAAACCTGTTCCCGGCTTTGCAGATCCTCCCAAACCCGAACCAGGTAATTGGATTCCTTGAATATTTTAGGGCGGAAACTGGTTTCCCGTACTCTTAAGGAATAAACCAGCTCGCCGGTATCCTCATCCACTACCTGAACGATCGGGTGATGGCACTTACTCAGGTCCAGCTCTGGTAGCGTCCCTATCGATGCCCTGGCGTAGTTGTCTTGTTGGCTGATCGTTACCGGCCAACCAGTATACTGCCCGTTTGGATTCATTTCGGGATCCACGTATCTGGGCCAACATTCGATCCGGATATTTTTTTGGACTTTGTCAAAGGTGACCATCCCGTAACCGGTAGCCCTGTCGTAAATTAAAGCAGGTTCCCTCCCGGAAACATGCGGATTTGCGATGGCATGAACGGTCAATTTGTTTCCAAACCCATCTTCAAAATTACCGGTGTAATCCGGTCGCCCGGGCAATGGCACATGTCCGGCAGGTACTTCCGGCCACCAGCGCCTGGGGAAAAGGTTATTCAACGCCGGACCAGCAAAGGCGAATCCGGCATCTCCATGTTCCTCCACTCCGTAATGCACCACGGAGGCCAGGTGTTGATCGCCGGCCACATGGAGGGCAAAGGCTTTGCGGATCAGTCGCAGGGCTTCATCCCTTCCCTTTTGTGGCCAGCCGTTTGAATCCATGTCCGTGGTAGGGGCATCGCCAGATACGTACTCGCCCGGTTTGGGTATGGGTAATTTGGGAACGATGCTATCAATAATGCTGCCTTTGGGTAGGGTGGCCACCGTACAGAAATTGGTCTGAGACAATACGGCTTTCATTTCCGCTCCCTGACTCCAATCCGAAGACCAATGCTCCAGAAATTCCAGCTGCCGCTCGCCCAGCAAGTCCGCATCCACGTCATAATGCGCTTTGATATCAAATTCCGGGTTTTGAATGAAGCCATTAAGCACTTTAGCCTCTTCGGGCAACACATTTTTGGGAGCAGATTTGAATTTCCGGTCCTCCAGAATAGCAAAACTAATCCCGCCATAAAGCCAATCGGTATAATAAGTGGTAATCCCTTGTTTTACCGGGCTGGGGTCATAGGGATCGGGCAAATGACCGGTCTGGGTCAGCTGCACCATATTCACCCATTCGGGGGGCATTTTATACCCGCCCTGATCCTGGGCCACATAGCCCCATCCTTCATCGGTAGGCGCTGACTTTCCGGCTTCGCCCCATACGTTTCCATGATACACGTCGTGGTCGTCTGGAATAAAGGCACTGGGGATGTGTCGGAAAATTTCCCGGTAGGACCAGCCAAACATATACCATTTGCGCAAGTAATCCAGGCTAGATTTTTCGAGCGGGGAAGTCTGGATACCAAAACCTCCGGTACTTTCGTAAAACTGATCGCCAAGAAAGACGGCCAGATCTGGTTGGTGTTTCGGAACATGAGTACTGACCTCCTGATCTGGAAACCCATAATCCGCATTACAGCTAAAGACCGCCATTTTCACCTTTTCTTCGGAAGAAGGTTCCCGGGCAATGCTGCCTTCGTAAAAATAAGATTGGCTACCTGATTTCAGCGGCAGGTCCAATTTGACCCTGTAAGGAACGGCTTCTTCAGCATTCCAGTTTTCCTGCCGGAAATGCACTACCCGGCCAAGGGGATCCGGCTTGGCTTGTTGCAGGCTGGTCCATTGACCGTTTTTCTTTACCTGCAAACTTACTTCCATACCCGGTACCTGGTCTACGGGTGCCAACTGGGCGGCTAATTTTAACGTGTTGCGGTGAAGGGTATAATGAGCAAAGCAGATGGGGCCAAACTCCTGAGCAAGGGCACCCACGATCTTGTCTCCGGAAATTTGCCAATCCGAAAAGGCCACAGAAGGGCTTCCAGTAGCCTCCATGGGAAAATGGGTAATTAGGGCCAGATTGCCTTCACAGTTGGCGTTGGGTTGGGTATAGGTCAACATGCCCAGCAGTTTCCCATTATCCGAATCCAAGGCTTTTAATTGGATTTCGTTTCCTTTTACCTGCAGGTGAAGGGTCATTTCGGATTCCAGGGAGATTTCTTGAGTCCCTTTTTTTTCACCGATCACCAAATGCCCCTCTCCGTTGATGCCGGCATCCAGTCCCTGACCAAAAACCGCTGCTGAGCGGTAATCGGGGAATTTACCCTTAGCCGCCAGGCGAAAACCCGCATAGGCTTCCGGCATTCCTTTGGCGGCTGCATTGATCCATTCCAATTTTACCTCTAAGGCAAATTCTCCGGGTTCGGTTCCCAGTTGATGGGTAAGGCAATGAAGTGAACGGTTTTTGTCGGAGATTACGCAAACGGCACGACCATTACGAATTTCCCAGTCCTGCAGG
This sequence comes from Cyclobacterium salsum, assembly GCF_010119245.1. Taxonomy (GTDB): domain Bacteria; phylum Bacteroidota; class Bacteroidia; order Cytophagales; family Cyclobacteriaceae; genus Cyclobacterium; species Cyclobacterium salsum. The sequence continues at coordinate 87,043 of NZ_WNKG01000003.1, read as the reverse complement.
CGGTTTCCCCAGTATTCCGGCCCCACCCAGGGCATGTTGGGCCATTGCTGCCAGGCACTTTGAAAAGCAGCCAGGGCTGATTGTTTATTGGATTTTGGGGCAATCGCAAAACTAGAGGATGCGCCAACAAGTAAATGCGGGGTAATGGATCCGAGTGCAATTGCTTTTACTACATGTCTTCTTTTCATAATAATTACTCTGCCAAATTTGGGTTTATGTTGGTTTCAGATTCAGGAATGGGCCATTGATCATCGACTCCCGGCCGGAAATTTTTAGTGGTGACATACCACCTGGACTGCGGATCCAGTTTTATGGACGTGGTAGGGTACCGTTCCGAATCCGGAAAGGGTGCTCCCCAAAAATCTCCATTTAAAACTTCATCTCCAATTTCCCAGCGCAAAATATCCCATAAACGGGAGCCTTCAAATGCCAATTCTATTCGTCGTTCCCTGCGAAGGATGTCCCGAAGTAGGTCCGGGTTGGTTTCGGTTATGGGAGGTAGATTTACTGATTCTCTTCCACGGACAAGATTTATAGTTTGATCAAGCAACTCCTGAGTAATGGTATTACCCGCTTCAAGTTCCGCTTCAAGATAACTGAGTAAAACTTCGGCATAGCGAATGATCGGAATGTTGCCACCATAGTCATTGCGCAGATTGCCACTAAACGATTCATCAAAATATTTTCTAAATCCAAATCCGGTACGCGTCGCTTGTTTGGAATAAGTTAGCTGATCCACGGATTGGGTTGAATCAGGATGGCATACATATCTCCTTCCCTGAAAAGTAGATTCATTCCAAATAAATGTATCTCTAAAGCGCTGATCTCGGTTGGCTCCCATATCCTCCTGAATGAACTTAGGATCATCATAAGAAAAAGCCGAGCCATCGTCAAAACCATATTCCTCAGCCAAGCTACCCAATGGATTAATGATGTGCCAACCACTGGAGGCAGCAGGGAAGGCATGCTGGGGCATGGCATTAGGGGCTAATCCTGAAACAAATTGCACACTGAAAATATTTTCACGGCTGTCTTCATTTTCTGTGGTAAATAGTGGGCCATATTCCGTATCTATAATATTATCACCATAATCAATGATTTGCTGGTACACTTCGGATGCCTCATCAAAGCGTTTTTCAGCGAGGTACAGCCTACCCAAAAAGGCCAGTGCAGCTTGTTTGCTTGCCCTTCCTATTTCGGAAGCTGGAATATCGGAAAATCGGGGCAGTCCATTTACTGCTTCTTCTAACTCCTGAATCGTGAAATCCACTATAACCGATTTACTTGACTTCTCCACATTATTGGCTTCATCCGGGGATAAGGTAGTCGTAACCAAGGGTACATCTCCCCAAAACTGGGACAGGTAAAAGTATTGGGTTGCCCTTAAAAAACGCGCTTCGCTTTTCATTCTCTGCTTGTTTTCTTCGGGCATGTTTACGTTATCAATGTTTTCCAGAAAATCATTGGTAATGGCTATCCTCCGGTAAGATCCCTGCCAATAACCATTTACGACATTATTATTAGGCAACAAGGTACCATCTGTCAGGCGGTTATAAGTCGAATTATCCCCTCTCCTATCATAGGCATTATCCGTAGCAAACTCCAAAAAAACGATCCCACAATACGTCCACCAATCTGAGGGGACGACCTGGGTTCCATAATTGATATTACCTCTATACATTCCGGTCAAAGCGATCAGGGCATTGGATTCGGAAGTCCAGAATGTTCCGCTAGCGAAGGCATCGGTGGGAAATTGCTCCAGTTTATCATCGCAAGCGATTCCCGAAATTAGCAGGAGCATAACTAACAATGGCTTATATATCGTTTTCATAAGAATATTCCTTTTATTGATTGAATTCATTTGTACTTAAAATCTGGCATTTACACCCAGGGTATAGGTGGCCAAAATGGGATAATAGGCCCCACCCGTATTGATTTCAGGATCCCAACCTTCTGCATAGGAGGTGAACGAAAGTACATTCTCTCCACTTAAATAGAGTCTTAGGTTTTGCAGTCCAATCCTTTCAAGTATAGTTGCGGGAAGTGTATATCCCAGCTGAAGGTTTTTTACTCTGAGGTAAGAAGCATTAGTTACCCAAAAATCGGAAATGACGGTATTGGGCGTTCCGCTGTTGGTAATGACCTCCAATCGGGGATAAGCCGGGTACCGTTCGGGACTATCGGGATCAAACCGGCCATCCATCTGCCATTTTTGAATATTTCCCAGATTAAAAAATGCCCAACCGGCGTAGTTATTCAAAAAACCACTTACGCCAGCCACGCCTTGTAAGAAGACGGATATGTCAAATCCTTTGTACCTGGATCCAAAATTCAATCCATAGGTATATTTAGGAATCCTGCTTCCCAAATAGGTCCTGTCGTACGTGGGGTCCACCCTACCATCGGGTACGCCGTCGGGACCACTGATGTCCTTATAACGTATATCGCCTGGCTGAGGGTTTGGTGTGATGGCAGATTGATTGGGCCAACCGGATATATCCTCCTCCGTTATAAAAACGCCGTCTGATTCATATCCGTAATACATTTCCATTGGGAAGCCTAAAAACAAGGTAGATCCATTGCCTACCATTCCATTAGGCTGTTCCACATTTCCCAGGCCTAACGTAACGACCTCATTATTGATAATGGAAAAATTCCCTGAAACATTGTATTGAAATTCATTGATTTGGTTTCGATATCCAAAATCGAATTCCCAGCCTTTATTTTTAGCCGCTCCGGTATTGATCTCTCCAATACCTACTCCTAAAATGGATGACACACTTGCAGTAGGTTGAAAAAGGATATCAGTCGTATTGCGGTTAAAATAGGTGAAATTAAATGATAATTTACCCTCCAAAAAGCTCGTTTCAGCGCCAAAATCCAACGTTTCAGTGGATTCCCAACGTATATTAGCATCCCTGTAATCAGAATAGGCTGCCCCCGTGGAAATACTGCCACCGAATGGGTAATTCCTACCGGAGTTAAGTACGGTTTGGTAAGGGTAGTTTCCAATATTCTGATTTCCCAAAATTCCCCAAGAGGCTTTTAATTTAAAATCGGAAAGCCAATTCCAGTTCTCCAGGAAAAGTTCGTCTGAAAGTCTCCAGCCCAGTGCCATGGAAGGAAATAGCGCATATTTATTATTTTCAGGAAACCTGGAAGAACCATCATACCTCAAAGTGGTTTCAAACAGGTATTTTTCGTCATGGTTGAATTTTACCCTTGAAATAAGGGATTGAATGGCCCATTCCGCATCAAAACCACCGACTCTCTGATTATCAGCCCCTCCCATACCGATTACTGTATAATCATTGCTGGGGAAATCTTGCCGGTAGCCATTGAAATAGGTATTGATTTGGTTTTCGAAAGTATAGCCCAACAAAAAGTCCAAATTATTTTTATTGAAACTTTTCGAATATTCTCCGATTAGCTGGGCTGTTTTGAAAATTTCCTTATTGCTGAATTGGTTCAGGTAGGATTGTGCATGAAAAACATCATCATTCAATCGCTGGGAAGCCAGGTAAGACCGTTGTTCGAGCAAAAATGAGTTGTAACCCCCAATGGCCGAAAAAACCAGTCCGTCTATCGGGGTCCAATCCAATTTCATGTTTATTCCAGTACGAGTTCTGGGATTGGTCAGGTAGGAATCTGATTGCAGCCATGATACAGGGGTTCCTCCACTTTCAGGACCAATGCCAAAATCTCCGTTTGAAGCCTGGCCCAAATAGACTGCGGGATACCTGATGGCATTTTGAATCAGCTGGTCATCGAGCTCTCCACCTTTATTTGCGGTGGCCTGGGGTTCATTTCGCTCCTCTATGGATCCAAATAATCTGGTGGTCAATTTAAAATGCTCCCCCAACTTATTTTCAAGGTTCAACCTCAGATTATACCGGTTATAGTTATTTTTGGGTACAATTCCCTCTTGACTTAAAATACCTCCTGAAAGAAAATATTTATTGTTTTCATCTCCTCCGTTCAAGGTAAGGGTATGGCCGGTCTGGACCCCATCTCCGGCAAACACATGGTCTAAAAACCGGGTATTGGGATAATTATCCGGATCGGATTGTGACCGGTAATTGGCTATGTCCTCGTCTGTAAAACTATTGCTACCGGAGGCGATATTGTACATGGCAGCATAATCCCAGGAATCTACAAACTGAGGTAGCTGAGTCGGCTGATTAACGCCCACATAGCCATTGTAGCTTACCGTCATTTTTTTGTCAGATCCATTTTTGGTGGTTACCAAAATAACCCCATTGGCGGCTCTGGCCCCATATATCGCAGCCGATGAGGCATCCTTTAGTACTGAAATGGACTGCACATCATCTGGGTTGATATCATTCATATTTCCCGGTATGCCGTCAATCAAGATCAATGCATTGGGTGTGGCTCCAAAGGAACCTACCCCTCTAATCCTGATATTGCCACCACTCTGGCCAGGCCTGCCAGACCTTTGAATAACCGTTACTCCCGGCATTTGACCTGTAATGGCTTGGGAGAGTTGCTGTACCGGGCGGTTTTCAATATTTTCAGCCGTGATCTGCGAAACCGATCCGATGACGTTTACTTTTTTCTGGGTTCCATAACCCACTACCACCACTTCTTCCAATGATGACTGGTCCTCCGTTAAGGTAATCGTCAGGCTGGTTTGATTGCCAACGGTTACCCGCTGGGATTGATAACCAATAAACGAAAACAGCAGCACGGATCCCTCAGGTGCCTCGATGGAAAAATTACCATCAATGTCTGAAGCCGTCCCTGTGGAAGTTCCCTCCACGAGCACAGTAGCTCCCGGTATGGGACTTCCATCCTGGTCTACCACTTTCCCGGTTATTTCTATAAAATCAAAAGAAATAGTGACTTCCACGCTTTGGTTGGTGGTTTTGGAGCCCCCGACATAAATGGAATTATTGACCTGCCTGAATTTCAATTTGGAAGTTTGGGCTACCTGTACCAGGATGTCATTGACCGATTGTCTTCCAGCTTTCAGGTTTACCGGACTCCTGCCAGCAAGCAGGTCGTCTGGGAAAATGAATACATAATCTGTTTTGGATTCCAGTACTTGAAAAACTTCCTTTAAACTCCACTCCCTATCGGCCATACGAAGGAAACTCTCATCGATCGGTTTGATCTGGGCTTTGGAGTCATTGGCCAGCAAGGTAGTCAGAAACACACATTGCAATATACAGCCGTATAGCAGGTTCTTGGATACCATCTTGATTAGGTATAGTATTTTTCTTTTCATAATTTTAGGTGTTTTATTGAATTGATTTCTTTAAAGCGGGCAGGGTAAAATGTTTCATTTGGCGATGGGAATTTTATCCTGCTTTTTGTTTTTATCTCATAGGCAATCAGAATTTTATGACTACATTTTTTTGATTGATCTGGTATTCAAACCCAAGGGAAAAACTCAAGCCGGTCAATATATCTTCCAGGCTTTCATTGTTAAATAAACCGGTGACTTTCCGGTTGTCTAAGGCTTTTGTTTCAAATCGTACACCGTACCAATTTTCAAGTGTTTGAAGGATTTCCTTAAATGGTTTGCTCTGAAATCGGATCTTCCCCTCCTTCCATAAGGTGGTTTGGTCCAGGTCAAATTTTGCTTTGCTTAAACCGGAAGCCATTTCAGACTGTTCTAAGGCCATCTCTCCCGGTAGAAGGGAAATTACCTGTGCATTTTTGGTAACATTGACTCGTCCTTCCGTTAGAGAAATTTTAACTCCTTCTGCTCGTGAATAAGCATTAAAGGCGGTGCCCAGGGCAGTGGTTGCCACAGCACCCGTTTTTACGATAAATGGCTTTTCTTTGTCTGGCGCTACTGAAAAAAATGCTTCACCTTCTAGTATTATTTCCCGGTTGTCGATCCCAAAATCAGAATAAAAAGTGAGGGTGGAAAGGGAGTTGACGACCACTTCTGACTTATCTGGAAGCAGCAGCCGTAATTTTTCACCTGCCGCAGTGCTTTTCTGAATTTTCATTGGGGCAACCTCCGCTAAAATGGGTTCTCCCTTCTTTGAAAATCCCAATTCATACAGAAAATAGACGGAAAACAGCAACAATAAAAACGTCGCAGCTACCTTTCCGAGTTTCAGAAATTGCTGAAAAATTGCCTTCCCATTATGAACCTCCTGATTTTTCAATGTGGCCTTGTGAATATGATCCAGCATTTGCTGCTGCTTAGATTGACTTACTTTTGCAGGCCTCCCGAAATTCCAGTCCTTTTCAATCAGGTTCAGAAAACGATCTTCAGAACCGGTTTTTTTCAGCCAATCCATTACCTCCCTATTATCTTTGGCTGTGGTAAGGTTATTTAAAAATTTTATTAGTTTTTCTTTTTTCAAGGTATTATTTCATTTTAAGCATTACACCTGAAACCAACATTTTACTTAGAAAAAGTTGAAAAAATTTAAGAAAAACTTTATTGGGAATAAAAATCCGGACTTATTTCACCAAAAGTTGAAGCTGAATGGAACCATTTCCTCCGACCATAGACATCTGAAAAAAATGATTATTGGGTCTTGATTGGTTATTAACTCCTTCAATATTATGGACGGTCCACCTCACTGCCCCACCAATTATTGCCGGGGTCAAACTCTTTGGACAGGAATTCCATCCGCTGTTTTTCCAAGGCTGGCATTCGAACATTTCTGACCCTGTCCAGGTACTCCTGTTCCTTTGCCGGATCATACTGGGGGTCTTTTTCTGGGTACAATGCGCCAACTTCCTCCAGGTAGGCAAAAAGCTGATTACTCAACTCAGCGACCAATTCCACATGATCAGCCGCCACATCATGGTCTTCTTCCAAATCCTGGTCCAGGTTGTACAATTCTTCCCTGCCATCTTCATAATAATGGATAAGCTTCCATTCGCCCAGCCGGATAATGGAGGAGGGCTCGCCCCCCTGATTCCCATAATGGGGATAATGCCAGATCAGCGGCCTTTCCTCGATCGTTCCGCCGGTAAGCAGGGGAACCAGACTGACGCCGTCGGCATGCTCTTCGGGTTTTAATTCCTCACCAATCAGTTCCAGCAGGGTGGGGTAAAAATCCGTACCTGTCACGGGGTCATCCGAGGTTTTTCCTGCATTGTCCAGAAAAGGGGTTTTGATAAAATAAGGCTCCAAAATCCCTCCTTCGAACTGATAGCCTTTGCCTCCACGCAGGGGGAGATTGGAGGTAGCAAAGGCATCTCCTGCAGAAACTCCTCCATTGTCAGAAGTGAAAACTACAATCGTGTTTTCATCCAAACCCAGTTCATCGAGCGTTTGTAACACATGGCCGACCGCATCGTCCATGGTTTCCACCAGTCCGCCGTAAACGGGGTTATCCTGCACCTGGCGGATAGGGAGAAAGTGTCCCATTTTGAATCCGGTCTCCGCAATACCGGCTTGTTCGGCCTTATCTCTGTATTTGGACCATTTTTCTTTGGTGGTCTGGATGGGAGCATGCACCGCATAAAAGGAAAGAAAGGCGAAAAAGGGTTTATCCTTTTCCTGTCTGATAAAATTGGCTGTTTCCCGTGCCAGGCGCATGGTCAGGCTTTCTCCGTCGCGGCCGCTTTCCAGATAGGGATTTTCCCAGGGGGCATAAAAGCCTCCCATGGGGCTCCCCTTATCCCAACCGCCTTTATTGATGTCAAAACCATGATCCTCAGGCAAAGATCCTTCTCCTCCCAAGTGCCATTTCCCGGCAAAAAACGTGGTATAGCCTGCCGCTTTCATGGCTTCCGGAAGGGTCGTATATTCCAGGTCTAAATGATCTTTGTTTTCCGGGGGCAATAATTTATTAAACCTTCCAGCTTCACGCCAGGCTTCCCCGGTTTTGGCACCTATCCAATCGGTGATTCCATGTCTTGCCGGAAATTTGCCGGACATCAGACTTGCCCGTGAGGGGCTGCAAACCTGGCAGGCCGCATAGCCGTTGGTAAACACCATTCCTTCATGGGCTATTCGGTCGATGTTTGGAGTCTCATAATAATCGCTTCCCATGCAGCTTAAATCGTGATAGCCCAGGTCATCTGCCAGTATAAAGAGTACATTGGGTTTTTGCTTTTCGGTCTGCTCCACTTGCTCCTGCTGACAGGAGGCCATCAGCAGGGCAGCGAGCAGAATCCAATTGGATTTTAATTTCATTGTTTTTTTATTAAATATAGTAATTCGACTGGAATCTAAGGACCAGAAGTAGCCATAATTTCGTTATGTGATCAATAACCGGGATTTTGTTCCAGATTGGGGTTCCGATCGATCTCGTTTTGAGGAATGGGGAAAAGCACATGATAGTCGAAAGCACTTTTTCCCCTCTCATTGGCCAATTCGATAAATTTTCCATGCCGGATCAAATCCTGACGGCGCAATTCTTCGGTAAAGAACTCCCAGGCCCTCTCATCCAGTATATGGTCCCGAAGGGCTTCTTTACTGCTAAAATCATTTAACGAAAGCGCTGGCACTCCTGCCACTTCACGGACTTCATTGATCAACGAAATCGCCTCCTCCGTAGGTCCTGAAATTTCATTTAAGGCCTCGGCCCTGGATAGGAGAATATCCGCATACCGTATGATAGGGAAATCGTTTCCCATATGTTGGCCTACCCCATTGGGATCCTCCCCAAACTTAAAACTTCTGGAATTGTCGGTGCCCAGGTCTATCAAATTTCCATTAACGTCTATATATTCCTTAATAATCACCTCTTTTCTCTGGTCATCCGGATGGAAAGAATTTACAAAGTCATCTAACAACTGATATTGAGCTGCATAATTTGCCCTGGGGGGATAAGCGAATTGATACGATGGGGGGGCAGCGTGTGCCAAATAGGTAGTGCTTAAACCTGGAATGGGCAAATTGGGACGGATGTAAATAAACTCATCATTCTCTTCATTTTCAATATCAAAAAGAGCGTCTCTGGAACCCTGATCAAATAAGGAATATTTATTGAGCTCCATCACCATTTGGGCTGTTTCAGCAGCTTCCTGCCATTTTTTATTGTTCAGGTAGAATTTGGTGAGCAGACTTAGGGCAATTCCTTTATTGGCCCTTCCATAATTTCTGGCTTCTACCGGTAATACCTGGCTTGCGGCCAGCAATTCGTCCTCAATAAAACCGACTATTTCCTCCCGTGAGGCCCGGGCCGGTCTGGCTTCAATTTCCAGTTCACTACTGGTGATTAGGGGGACCGGACCGAAAATATCAAAAAGGTAAACGTAATTACTGGCCCTGATGAACCTGGCTTCAGCCAATATCTCCTCTTTACGCTCCTCATTCATATCAATATCAGGAACCCGGTCAATAATTAAATTTGACCGATAAATGGCCGTATAATCCCTCCCCCATTGAACATCCAAAAACGAGTGGGTGGCATTCCAGGTAAAATCTTCGATCAATTGGGCATCCCTTCGTAAGCCCCCTCCTCTTTCGATCAAAAGATCGGAAGTCAATTCCGATAATAGCAAGTAATCCCTGCTGCTTCTCCGCTGGTCTGAGGCGTAAGCTGAATTGAGCATAGATTCTGCATCCTCCGCCGAAAGAAAAAAGTTGGTGGGTCCTAATACCGAATAAACTTCTTCTTCCAAAAGATCTTCACATCCCTGAATAGAAATAAACAGGAACAGTACTGCAAGTATTCTTATATATTTGGTTTTCATTTTTATCAGTATTTAAAGTTCCAAATTAACGCCGAGTGTAAACATTCTGGTAAAGGGATAGGCGTTGTAATCCGCCCGAACATTCGAGGTTCCAAAGGAACTTACCTCAGGGTCCATCCCCGAATAATTGGTGATCGTGATCAGGTTTTGACCGGAAATATAGACGCTGGCATTGGAAAAGTATTTACCTGATAGGTTCGGAATCCGATAATTTAATTGGATATTTCTTAACCTTACAAATGACGCATTCTCAATGGCTCTGCTGTTGACAGGACCTCCATAAGATACATTTACCGGCTGCGCATTCGTGTTTTCATTAGTAGGGTTTTGGGGAGTCCACCTATCCGTATAGGATTCCGCCAGGCGATTTCTTCTAAATGAAATCGGATTTTCAGACTCCACTCTGTTGAAATTGAAAATCTGGCTTCCCTGTACGCCCTGAATGAAGAACGATAAATCCAGGTTTCGGTACTTAAATGAATTATTCACCCCATAGGTAAAATCCGGAAAAGGTGAACCTAAGACATCCCTGTCGGCAGGAGTTATCTGTCCATCCCCATTCACGTCTCTGTATTTCAATTCTCCCGGTCGTGCCAACGGTTGGGGGGAATTCTCGATGTCGTCATTTTGTTGAAAGATACCGTCCACCACAAATCCGTAGTATGAATTTAGAGGTAGCCCCTCCTGAATAATGGAAATATTTTGCGTAAAGCCAGCACCTCCCTGCAAAATGAAAGGTAAGCCTGAAATATCTAACACTTTATTTCTGATCACTGATAAATTCAAGGAGGTATTCCATGAAAAATCTCCGACAATATTTCTTGAGGAAAGGGTGAATTCAAAACCCTGATTTTCCATACTTCCCACATTCTGCAACGAACTGTTGAACCCCGTAGTCCTAGGAATCGGCAAGAACATTAGCAAATCATCGGTTTGTTTATAAAAATAATCCACTGCACCGTCAATTCGTCCTGATAAAAAACTGAAATCCAATCCTAAATTAAGCTGTTTGGTCACCTCCCATTTTAGGTTTGGGTTTTGAGCCTGAGTCGTGGATATGCCAACAAATGGATTGCCGTCAAACTGTGCCTGACCTTGAGTTCCTAGCAAGATCAAAGAGTTGTAATTCCCAATTTCCTGGTTACCGGTCAAGCCATAGCTGGACCTGAACTTCAACTCTGAAAACAAATCCTGATTGCTCATAAATGGCTCATCAATGATTCGCCACCCAAGGGCAACCGATGGAAAATACCCGAATTTATTGTTTTCCCCGAAGCGGGAAGAACCGTCCGCCCTGAAGGATACCGTCATCAGGTATTTGTCTGCAAATGAATAATTGGCCCTACCCAAGTAAGACAATAGCTGGTTTCTGAATTTATTGGTGCCTATGGCATAGGTTCCCTGAGCACCGGCATTCAGATTATTGGTAAGAAAAGCATCCGAGGGATAATTTTGTCCACTTGACCTCAAGAACCTGCCTAAAAATTCCTGGTACGTGTATCCGGCAAGGAAGCTGATCGTATGATCGTCGATTTCTTTGTTGTAATTGCCTGTCAATTCCAGCAAATAATTACTTCGTTCATTAGTGCGCACATCCGCCACGCCACCATTAAATCCTCCCCTTCTGGTAGCAGTCGAAACGTAATTATCCCTTCGTGAGGTCTGCCGATCGGAGCCCAGGTTTAATTTGACTGAAAATTCATCATTGAAATTGTATTGTCCGTAAACATTCCCGAAAGTCCGGTTTGTTTCAGCCATGTCGTATACTTCATTGGCAAAAGCAACAGGGTTTTCCAAATTGACAATCGGGGATTGAAAATAATTACCCTCGCTGTCAAAAATGTTCATAGTAGGGTCCTGGTAAATAGCGGAATTGATTACGCCCGAATTCTCATTGATTGCCACCCCAAACGGCACAAAGTTATCTTCAATAAAACTGGTATTTAAATTCATGCCGAAAGTGAAATTTTCTCCAGAAATATGTTCCAGGTTCATTCTTCCGGTGTACCTCTTGATTCCGGAATTTAGCACTACCCCGTCCTGATCAAAATAATTCAAGGAAGCAAAATACCGGGTGCTTTCATCTCCACCTGAAAAAGATAGTTGATGATTTTGAACGGCGGCTGTGCGGAATATCTCATTCTGCCAATCCGTTCCCTGCCCTATTTCACTGATCTCTGTTTGAGAAAATTCCGGTGCCTGGTTGTTTTCCGCTCTCAGATCATTTAGCAGCGCCATGTATTGACCTGCGTCTAACATATCAATTTGATTGGCAACCTCTTGTGTACCATAATAGCCATTATAATTGATCTTCATTTTACCTTCCTGTCCTTTCTTGGTCGTAATTAATATGACTCCATTAGCTCCCCTGGAACCATAAATAGCAGTGGCAGAAGCATCTTTCAAAATCTCTATGGATTGTATATCACTTGGATTTAGGGAATTCAAAGGGTTTCTTGGTGTAGGGTTGTTGATAACCCCCGAGCTTGGGGTAGATGCCCCGTTATCTATGGGTAGCCCATCTATCACATACAAGGGCTCGTTATTGGCATTTATGGAATTAGCGCCTCTTATCCTGATACTAACCCCTCCTCCAGGTTCGGCGCTGGCCTGTGTTATCTGGACACCGGCAGCCCTTCCTACGATCAATTGATCTACAGAAGTCACCACTCCAGGATTGAAATCATCTTCGCCCAGGGACGATACAGACCCGGTAATATCTCTTTTTCGTTGCGTTCCATAACCCACTACCACCACTTCATCCAATGAAGATTGATCTTCTGCCAGGGTAATGGAATAACTGCTTTGATTACCAATGGTAATCCGCTGAGATTCATAGCCAATAAACGAAATAAGCAGTACCGATCCTTCCTCAGCATCCACAGTGAATTTCCCGTCAATATCGGTCACGGTGCCCGTATTGGTCCCCTCTACCAATACCGTGGCACCGGGAATGGGCTGCCCATCTTCGTCCACTACCGTACCGGTGATCTCCACAAGTTCAATGGTGATTGAAATCTCCTTTTGCTGTCCAGATGAGCTGGTTCCACCTACGTAGATGGCATTATTGACCTGCCTGAACTTTAATTTCGAAGCTTGCGCCAGCTGCACCAGAATATCGTTAACGGATCGTTTTCCGGATTTCAAAACGACCGGATCCCGGCCGGTAAGCAAATCATCCGGAAAAATGAATACGTAGTCCGTTTTGGATTCCAGGTTTGTAAAAACTTCGTTTAAACTCCACTCCCTATTGGCCATGCGTAGGAAGGTTTCATCGATCGGTTTGATCTGGGCTTTGGAATCATTGGCCAGCAAGGTAGTCAGAAACATACATTGCAATATACAGCCGTATAACAGGTTCTTGGATACCATCGTTATTAGGTATAGTATTTTTCTTTTCATAATTTTAAACGTTTTATTGAATTGATTTCTTTAAAGCGGGCAGGGTAAAATGTTTCATTTGGCGATGGGAATTTTATCCTGCTTTTTGTTTTTATCTCATAGGCAATCAGAATTTTATGACTACATTTTTTTGATTGATCTGGTATTCAAACCCAAGGGAAAAACTCAAGCCGGTCAATATATCTTCCAGGCTTTCATTGTTAAATAAACCGGTGACTTTCCGGTTGTCTAAGGCTTTTGTTTCAAATCGTACACCGTACCAATTTTCAAGTGTTTGAAGGATTTCCTTAAATGGTTTACTTTGGAACCGGATCTTCCCCTCCTTCCATAAGGTCGTTTGGTCCAGGTCAAATTTTTCTTTGCTTAACGCCGAAAAGGTGTCCATTTGAACTGATGCCATCTCTCCCGGTTCAAGAGAAAGCATTTGTTCCTCATTGGTTACATTCACCCGACCCTCTGTTAAAGAAATCTTAACTTCCTCCCCCCTGGAATAGATGTTGAAGGAAGTACCCAAAGCCGTCGTTTTTACAGGCCCGGTTTTTACCTGAAAAGGTTTCTCTTTGTCCGGTGCAATTGCGAAAAAAGCTTCTCCTTCCAGTTCAAGTTCCCTTTTACTAATTCCGAAATCGGAATAAAAAGTAAGGGTTGACAGGGAATTGACGATTACTTCGGACTGATCCGGCAGGGTTAATTTCAATTTCTCCCCGGCAGCGGTATGTTTTTGGATTTTTCTGGGGGCACCCTCGGTCAGCGTTTCAACCGTCTCCGTCCGAATAAGTGTCTGATAGAGATAAAAGATGCAAAAGCCAAGCAATAGATAGGTAGCCGCTATTCTGCCGAATTTAAGGAATTGACTAAACTTTAGCTTTTCTTGTTTCTCCTTTTGGCTTTTCAAAGTAGCATGATGAATCTGCTCCAGCAGGAGCCGTTGCTTTGACTCCGCTACTGTCCGAGGCTTCCCGGCTTCCCACTCCCTTCGAAGCATGCCAATAAACCTATCTTCTGCTCCCTTTTCAGCCAGCCATTCCATTACCTCCCGATTTTCCCTCGCTGAGGTTTGGTTATTCAAAAATCTGATTAGCTTTTCCTCTTTCAAAATGCTGTTTCTTTTAAGCTATACACCTGAAACAAACATTTTACGTAAAAAAAATATAAATTTTATTTAACCCAGATGTTGCTAGCCTTGATAAAAAAATTAAGTTCGGTATTCTAAATACTATAATTTATAAAATTTGGGTCTGTTTCAGCAGAATGGAGGTCAAAAGTCCGCTTCCTTAAAAGAAAAGAAGGAGCAGGGGGCCGTAAAGGGAGGTTTTATGAATCAATTCCCCCTTGAGGAACTTCGTGGCCAGGTAAATATGGTGTTCTACCGTCCTTTTTGACAAACTTAGCCGGATGGCTATTTCCTCGGGGCTCAACCCATCGATCTTATTCAAAACAAAAACCTTTTGCTGGGCTTTGGGTAAATGTTTGATAAGTTCTGCGGCAGTGTCTTCTAATTCCTTGTAGGTTATTTTTTCAAAAACATTTTCCGTGCTCACACAATACATTTCCGGAATATCCTCAATGGTGCAATTTCTCTTTTGGTTCCTTAATTTATTGAGCAACTGATTTTTTACCGATTGAAATAAATAGGATTTGAAATTTCTGTTTTCATCCAGCGTATTTCGTACTTCCCAAATTTTGATAAAAATGACTTGTACGGTCTCCTCCGCCTCCATTTCATCACTCAGGTAATTGTAGGCAAAACCGAGTAACTTTGGCAAATAGCGGTAATACAATTCATCAAAAGCCTTCATATCCCCTTGTCTAAGGGAACGTACCAACTCCTTCTCATTTTGGTTAATAAGCGGTCTCAAAATCCGGGTTTAAGTTAATTGATGACAAATACTTCAGATACGCTACAACTGAAAGATAGCTATTTTACCAAAGTATGTTGTATAGGATTCAATTACAATAATCCAATTTATAAAAAATAAATGAATAAAATAATAACACTGCTAAAATCTACCCACGACTATTTCGGGTGCACCTGTAAAATGAATCCTACCCCATTAACAGTAAAAAACCAATGACAAATTAAATCAGCGGGAAAAACCTCCTGAATTCAAGAGCCAGGTGGGGCTTTCATAAAGGAAAATAGTATGCCTTTACGCATTTTTAATCCATTAACCAAATGATGGGATGTCTTATCGGAAGATTTCTTACCACTTCTGTGTGAACAGGATAGGCTTCTAGTGTAAGATAGGTTTCTATGTATTCCGCTTTACCATAAGCCAAACCAGAAAACAATGCCGAGGGATGAGCAACGGGCCATTTATCCCAAATGTAGATATCCTTATCGAAGTGTTTTAAATCCATGATCATGGTCTGTGGCAGCTTTCCGCTCTTCAATTTTTGCTGACAAGCTAGCTATTACCTCCTGGTATTGCTCCTCATTGATGACGTTCCTGATCTCTCCCGGATCAGTCTGATGGTCATAAAGTTCTTTTTCTAAAACCTCACCAGTGTTTAGTTTTACCCATTCCACGTAGTTGAAGCGGCCGTCTTTTACAGCATATCCCATTATGGTCTTATCGTAATTCCAGCGATTATGTGGCCAAATGGAAAACGCATATTCCTTTGAAGCTGGTTGAAGTTCAGGATTATTCAATATAGGAATTAAACTTTTTCCTTCAAGATGGGATGGTTCTTCTATGCCGCACAATGCCGCCAAAGTAGGATAGATATCCAATGCTTCGACCGGCATATCAGCAACCTCTCCTTTTTTTCCACCCGGAACACTGAATATCAATGGAATACGGGTATCAATGTCCATATTCGACCATTTGCACCAGTTGCCGTAATCTCCCAATTTATAGCCATGATCCCCCCATAGCACTATAATAGTATTTTCTCGCAATCCCAATTTGTCGAGTTGGTCCAGTAAATATCCTACCTGGGCATCTGCGTAAGAAACGCAGGCATAATAAGCCCTTCTTAAAATAAGGGTGGTAGGGTCATCAATATCTTCGTACCTGGCGGGCATACCATAGTAGTTGCCCAGTTCACCACCTAACCGCATGGTATGTTCGCTTGAATTCTCGGGCATTTCTCTGATTTCAGGCATGGCAATGGATGCCTCAGGATACATATCCCAATAGTTCGCGGGAGCTACAAAAGGCAGGTGTGGTTTTGAAAGGCCCACCGCTAAAAAGAAAGGTTTGTCGAATTTTTTCAATTCTTCCAGCTTTCTCACCGCATTACGTGTATTTATACCATCCTTATAAAGGGTATCATGCACATCTGCCCGTTCATAGGCAGGCCCCCGTTGATGCGTCGTATTGAGGGATATTTGATTGATCGCTTCCTCGGTCACATAACCCCTTCCTGTCCAGGATTTTTTGGGAATCATATAGTCCTCTCCAAATTGCTTTTCATGGTCCCTGGCATGGTGATAAATTTTTCCTGCTGCCGCTATATTATAACCGTTTTCTTTAAAAAACATATTCATGGTCAGTACATCGGGCATTAAATCCGCTACAGATTCACCTGTATAAATACCCTTTTTATCAGGTCTGATCCCTGACAGGACGGATGCACGTGAGGCCATACATATGGCTTGTTGCACATGAGCCTCTGTAAACCGAACTCCCTCAGACGCAAGTCGGTCAATATTAGGCGACTTAATATGGTTGGCACCATAACAGTTCAGCTCTGTACGCAAGTCATCAACTGCAATAAAGAGCACATTGTACTTTTGCTTCACTTCCTCTTCATGACCCTCATTTGGTTGACAGGAAATTATCCCCACCATGACCATCAAAAAGACGATGAAATACCTGGCTTTGGAAAAGGCTTCTTCCACATCCATTGTGGCATTAATCAGCATAGGTATTTGTTCAGCCAAGGCGGTATCGATTAAAATTCTACTTAAAAGCCAGGTCGAGAATCCTTTCATCTTTTGAACAATTTGTGGACTGTTTATTTTAAAACAAAATAACGATATCCCCGCTCAGGGATAGTAACCTCAACTAACAGGCTAAAATCCCGGTTGACTGCTACCTGCTGTGATTTTCCCGATTGGTCTTCCAGCTGCACCTGCTTGTGTAGTCCGGTATAGTAAACCGGAACTTGAATGGTCCGGGTGATTTCTTTATTCAGGGGATTATAAAGCATGAGCAGCCCTTTCTCTTTTCCAGTTGGATTTACGTGCAATAGACCGTCCCAATCCCTACCGTCCGGACGCCTTAGGTGGATGATGTCCGCATCCAACACTTCCCGGTGTTTTTTGTAAAAGCCTACCCACTTTTCGACCAGTGCTTTGGTTTCGGGCGCATCGTACAATTGCGGCCCGCGGTAGCAGGCCTGTACGCCCGCACCGAATAGGTTAGCCAGTCGCTGCTCGTAATGGGGCAAGTGCTCTTTTAATGGTTCGATCGTAGCTTCTTCCCCTCCCCCATGGTATTGTACCAGCGGCACAAACATCCAGCCCATGGACGGTGTCTTGGTCCAGGTGCCGTCGTATATATTTTGACGTTCGATGATTTCCTGCTGGGCCCTGGGCAGCGACCAATTGGTCTCGCGGTAACCCATCCCGGTTTTGTTGCTCCCTGCCAGAAAATAATAATCCGGTACATTCAGGTAAATCCCGTTGGAACGGGCCCACTGGTAAAATTCAGCAATCCGCCGGTACTGGTTCCATTGGGAGTCGGCCAATCCCTTGTGTCCGGGGTGATCAGTTGCCGCACACACATCGCCCGGATAAGAGCCGTCATGCTCCAGGATATCGAGTCCGGTTGTGCTGTATAAATTATAAAGGGTTTCAAAATAATCGTGTCCCCATTCACTTTCCAGGCAGGGCGAATTGCCAAAACGGGGAGTCATCCCCTCGGGCATCACCACGTCGTTTCCACCGCCGACACGGCGACTGGCCAGCAAGGAATAACCGCCCAGGGCGATTCCCTTTGAATGGGCGTAGTCGGCCAGGCCCTTCATGCGGTCCAGGTTTTCCCTGCTTGCATCTTCGGCATTGAATCCGCTTCCAAAGGTCATGATCACCATTTCAAATCCCACTTCGGCACTCTGGTCTATTGCTTTTTTCACCGCTTCAGTCTCCGCAGAGCGGACATGCATTAGTATGGGGTTTTCGGTGACCCAGGGTGCCAGCGAGCGCATCATGCGCCGGTGCTCCAGCCCCTTTCGCTCGCGATCCCAGCTATCGTGCAGCAACTCCCATACCCGATACGACGAAAAAGAAGCCCCAGGGTTCAACTCTTGCTCCGGGCCGTATTTGGGCGATACTTCCAGCAAAACGGGCATGGTACGTTCGTAATTGACCTGGGTTTTGTACAGGGGGTCCGGTTTCCATGCAATGCTGGAGCGCAACACGTTTTCGGAGGTCATGCCGCCAAAATTGTAATCGGTTTCGATCGTCAAATTGGGAAGCTGCCACTGCTCCCGGCTGTCAACGGTGCTTTCGGGTTCCGTCACTGCCAGGATTTCACTGGTAAACGAATTGACCGTTACCGGCTGGTCGGAGCGATTTTCAACGGTCATCCATTTGCTAAACACCGGCAGGCCATCGTACAATTCGTAATGAACGTTCACTGTAATTCCCAATAGGTAGCGGTAGGATGCCAGGCCAGAAGCTTTTGCATCGGGAGAAATTTCCCCCAGCATGGAAAATACTTCGATTTTGCTCCGCCCGAATTCCCCCTTTTCGGTGTGATCCTTATCGGTGCCCGATGCATCCATTTTGCCAATGCGGACTGTTTGCGGAGCTTGCTGAATTGGGACCGCACCCACTGGCTGCCAATCTTCTTTATCATAAGACCAAGTGGCCTGTAGCTGCCCCTCTCCCAATTCCATCCGCAGCCAGACAGGTTTCCCGCTTTCCAGGCCGGGCACGCGTTGTTCCTGCTGCCCGTCATAAAACCCGATCTCATGGTTACCGGAACGAAGGTTGAGTTTGATTACCTTGTCGGAAAACACCAGTCCGAGCCCCGGACCCCAACTGCTGCTCCGGTCCGTGCCCGGATCAATTTTCGCCAAAAACACCCTGGCCTCCGGAAGCACCGGCTGCTCGGCATACACCGCTGTATTGGCCAAGGCCATGATTTCCCCCGCCTTACCTTCGTTGATAAAGGAATTGCGTTCATGGGTGTCCGATTCAACCCGCTTCCAATTTTCATTTAAGATTGTAAAGGAATCCTCAAATAGGGTTTTGCGGCTTTCGTCCGCGATTGATCGTTCCGAGAGCACCTGTATGGCCTCCTCGTCCAATTGGTAACTAAAAACAAGTTCCTTTCCCGGCGCGGGCCAGGGCATGTCTTTCGGCATCCATTCGGCTCGTTTTTTCCAGTCAAAACGCTCTTTGGTGTTTTCCACGGTATGAGTCACTAGTTTGAAGGACCCTGGATTGGCTTTCATGGAAGCGATCCATTCCGGCAGCAAATAATTGTGAATGGGTTGGCCGGTAAGTCCACCTACTTCGAACCGAATTCCATCCAACTGAATCTCCGCTTCTGGTCGCACGGAGCGCAAGAAGGACTCCCCGGTTTGCATGTGTTCCAGTCCGATGGTAGCTCCGTTAGGCGAGCTTGCAAAGGTGCGGCTCACCAGACCGTTACTCAGCACCAGGTGTCCTTCTTCGTTGGCCTGCACCCTGGCAGGCTGATTGGACCGGTAGAGGAGCCAGTCATTGCTAGGAGGCCGTTGATCATTTCTTACTTCTGCGACATCCCTTTGTGCCTGGGTATTCAAGTGGATGACAAGGAAAACGTAAATCAGAACGTATATTTTCTTCATGGGTAAGCAGTTAAATGCGTTTAGGAGTTCTTTCAGCTAAAAAAGATTCCCGGGCAAACCACCACGCGCTGACTACCTATCCTAATGTACCCAAGTCCCACACTTAGAAGCTAATCGGTCCCAATGGATCATTTAAAGTCTGTTGCTGCATCGCCAGCAAGGTCAGTAACTGCTGCTTTACCCCCTGATACGTCGGATCGGCCGAACGGTCCCTCAGTTCTTCCGGGTCTTTTTTCAGGTCAAATAACAAAATTTTATTCAATTTCGGGTAAAAAATCAATTTATATTGGTCTGTCCGTACCATCCGTTGAAGGTTAAGATAGGAACTGTAAATGTTGGGATAGGCACTTGGCGCATTCTCCTTAATATAAGGTATAAGGCTGTTAAACACGGTGGTTTTGGGTTTTTCAATCCCGGCCAGGTCCATCATGGTGGCACTGACATCCTGCAGGTAGACCTGCTGATGATACTTTTTGCCTTTTGGAATGCCCGGACCCAGGATGGTCAATGGTGCTCTCACACTATGGTCAAACATGTTCTGTTTACCCATCAAGCCGTGGTGGCCCACCGCCAGGCCATGATCGGCAGTGAAGATGATATAGGTATTTTCCATTTTGCCTGTCTCCTCCAAAGCGTCCAGTATTTTTCCAATCTGGGCATCCATATGGCTAATGATGGCGTAATATTCCTGAATATTTTTCCGAACCGAATAGGCGGTACGGGGAAAAGGAGCCAGGGCTTCATCCCGTAGATTCTCGCTAAGTCCTATGCTGTCTTTGTAAGGGTACATGTCCATATGACTGGGTGGTAAAGCAATGCTTTCCACCGGATACAGGTCTACAAATTCCTTCGGTGCCTGCCGGGGGTCATGGGGCGCATTGAAGGCCAAATACATCATAAAGGGGGATTCGCTTTTGCCCGCCTGATCCAGAAATCCCCGGGCATCCTCCGCGAGAACCTCCGACCAGTGCTTGCCGCCTTTCCAGAATCCTTCAAAGCTTTGGTCCCAGGGCTGCCAGGTGGTATCTGCCTTGCTTTTGGGGCGGTCGTAGCCCTCAGGGGTTTGATTGGGCATGCCCGGTCTAACGTGTACTACGTTCTGGAAAATACTTTCAGCATCTGCTTTTACATGCCACTTTCCCGTCATATAGGTTTCGTAGCCAGCTTTTTCCAGCAATTGGGGCCAAAACCTGCCTTCATCGGCCATTTGTTGGAAGTTTTTTTCCTGCTCACGGGCATCCCAGACCGAAAGGCCACTGATCATCATGGCCCGGCTGGCTACACAGACGGCTCCGTTCCAGGCACCCATGTTAAAGGCATGCGTAAAAGTGGAACCATTGTTTACCAAGCGGTCCAGGTTGGGTGTAAGCACCTCCGGATGTCCAAGCGCACCGATCAGGTCATAGCGTTGGTCATCCGAAAAGATAAATAGGAAATTAGGTTTTTCATCGCTGGCTTGTTGGGCCTGAGCAAGTCCGGCCAGTAACAGGGTGATCCCCAGAAAGAGTATTTTGAAATTCATCATTAGGTTATTTTTTAGAAGTTCTATTGGTAATCCATTCCCTGGTTACTTTCCTCACAGGAAATCAGCCAATTTTCAAGCTCTTGAGACAATTCCGCTGTTTTTTGGGGATTGTCCAAAGCAACATCGGTAGATTCCGAAGGATCATTCAGCAAGTCAAATAAAGCGAAATTTTCTCCGTTGTCCGCCGAATACAATTTGAATTGGTTGTCCATAATGGCCTGTTGGTTTTGAAACCGGAAAGCGATGGTGGATGCTCTCGTTTGCTTATTCTCTTGAATTAAGGGAAATACATTGGCACCGTCCAGGGGTTTTACACCGTTTTGATTATCAATGCCCAATATACCCAATAGGGTTGGGAAAATATCACTTGTGGAAACGGGTAAATTGGTTTTCTTTCCCGCCTCAATTTTTGCCGGCCACTCGATCAGCGCCGGAACGCGGATACCTCCCTCGTACAGGCTTCTTTTTCTTCCACGAAACGGTCCGGCGGAGCCTTGAGTCCGGTTGATTTGTTCCGGACCTTCGGGTCCATTGTCGCTGCAAAAAAGAATAATGGTATTCTCTGCCAGTCCTTTCTTCCGAAGGAAATTCCTCAACCTACCAATTTGTTCGTCCATAGCAGTAATGCTGCCATAATAGTGTTGCTTGTCTTCAGAAAAATCAGCATACAAACTACGGTAAGCAGGCCCTGCCACTACAGGAAGGTGGGGCGTATGAAACCAGATAACGGATAGAAAGGGTTGCGAGGTCTCTGCTGCCTGATCGATAAAAGGGATTACCCGATCCATGATGATACGGGAGTCATCTCCGGTAACGTTATCCGTAACCTTTTCATCCTCCCCTGTCCAATAATAGGTACCAAAGTGTTCGCCCGGTACCCGGTTTCCGATATCCTGCGCCTCCGGTTCCGGCGTGATCATGGGATCCCAGGTAGGAACTTTGGATTCGGTGGAAAAACTGACATCAAAACCATTTTCCCAGGGCGGGGAATAATGGGCCGCTCCCCTGGGGCCTCCCCGATTGGCATCTTTTTCCGTCACCGTCAAGGTTCCCAGATGCCATTTCCCAAAATGCCCGGTGGTGTACCCCTGTTTTTTCACCAATTCGGCAAGGGTGAACTCTTCTTCTTTCATATGTCCGGTATTGGCATGGGTTATCCCATATCGTTCAGGATGCCTTCCAGTCACAAAACTTCCTCTGGTGGGTGAGCAAACGGCGGAGGCGGCATAAAAACGATTAAATACCAACCCATTCCGTGCCATTTTGTCTAGTTCCGGTGTCTGTATAAAGATATTTCCATTGAAACCCACATCTCCCCAGCCCAGGTCATCGGCCATGATCAGGATGATGTTGGGGGGATCTGGGGTTTTATTCTGAGAATATGCATTACCGGTAAGGGAAAAACATACCACCACGGCGTATATCCATTTAACTAAATATCTCATAGTATAAAATAGGCTAAAGAAATAGGAGCAAGCAAGGTTACCTACTCCTATATCATCTGTTTACAATTTGTTCTTAAGCGTTCAGATGCCTGCCTATCGGCAGACAGGGAATCTCGTATGCTTTTCCCCCGATAGTTATCGGGGCTATCGGGGCATCTCACCGATTGACGATTTCGTCCTGCGGAAGGCCAGCTCGATTTCAAGAGAAATTACCATCCTGGATTTTGTTCCAAATTGGAATTTAATTGGGTTTGTCTATCAGGAATGGGGAAAAGCATCATATGGTCTTCAACATTTTTACCTTGATCCCTCATTTTATCCAAAAACATATTTCTTCTTTTTAAATCCCATGCTCTTTGGTTTTCAAAGGCCAGTTCGAATCTTCTTTCCTCTAATACGGCAGTTCTGAATTGATCTTGAGTCAGTGCATTCAAGTCTGGTAAATCAGATTCAATACCATTTCTGGCTCTTTCCCTCACTTTATTTATCCATTCATATTTCCTTGGATTATTCGGTTCAGTCTCATTCATGGCTTCTGCCGCCATTAATAAAACGTCTGCGTATCTGATCACCGTATAATTCACACCGCTTTGCAATTCCCCCTCCCTATCGTCAAATTTATTGATGTAATAAGGAAAGCTCCCACCATACACCTCTTGCATGGTAATCGTCCCGGATACGCCATCAATATGTTCGTAATGATCGGCAATAGTCACAGACCTTCTGTATGATTCCGGGTTTTGAGCTATAAAATCAGCAGAAGGTGCGTAAGACCCAGGAATAGTCGTTCCTGCCCAAAAGGAATTACCATAAGGTCCTGAAGGAGCTCTGGGTCCATATCTTCCGGGTAATGGGTTATTGTTTTCTCCACTCAGGTATTGAATTTGATAAATATGTTCTGAGCTGTTATCATTTTCAGGTTTGAAAAGGTCTGCGTAGTCGTCTAGCAGCCTGTACCTATCAGAATTGATCACTATCTCTGCATGGGAAAGGGTATTTTGAAAATCCCCTCTATACAAATAGATCCTTGCCAACAAGCTATTTGCAATGTCCGAATTTATCCGTCCTGGAGGACTGGAAGGCTCCAATTCATTTGCTGCTATTTGGAGATCTTGTATAATAAAATTAAAGATCGCATCTTCAGTAGATTTTGATTCGTAAATATTATCAAAACCAACGGTGGGTGAATCGTATAATGGAACACCTCCCATTGCCCGTGCCAGGTGAAAATAATAAATAGCACGTAAAGCCCTCGCCTCTGCAATTAGATCTGCTTTTCTCCCCGCCTCAAAATCAATATCCTCTGTGCAGTGGATCACTTCATTGGTCCGGTTTATGGCCGAATAGCACAGAGACCAAAGTCCATCAGTGACTTCGCTATTGAAGGTAAATTCATCCCATTCAAATGCATCCGGGACAATCGGAGAGATGGTCATATCATCAGCAATCATCTCACCATAATTGGGCTCCATCGATACCAACCCATAAAGGTTATTATAGGCCCCATAGAGTCCAACAAGCGCATCTTCCTCCGATTCATAAAAGTTGGCCAAACTTATATTACTTGGTGGGTCTTCCTGCAAAAGGTCATTACAGGACTTCAAAGGAAATACGAACAGAATAACTATATAAATTTTAATTTTTAGTGTCTTTTTCATGATTTGAGTCATCTTGAATTAAAATCCTAATTTAACGCCTATCCTTACACTTTTTGACATGGGGTAAGCACCATTGTCAACTCCCATTTGTACATTACTTGAGGCATATAAATCCACTTCTGGATCAAAACCTGTATAATCAGTGAAGGTGAACAGATTGTCGCCAGCCACGTAGAGCTGTGCATTCCGGATACGATTCATTCCTGGAAAACCAGGAGGTAAATTGTAAGACAGATTAATGGTTTTGACCCTTAAAAAGGAACCATCCAATACATCTCTGTCGCTAAAATTTTTCCATTCACCGGCATTGGTTATTGGAGCCTCAATGGTATTACTTGTACCAGGTCCCGTCCACCTTTCTTCGAAAAAAACCTGGTAAACATTGTGCTTTTGGGGCTGCGCCAATAACCCTATCCTGTTCATGTCGGCTATTTCATTTCCATAAACACCGTGGATAAAAACAGATAGGGTTAGGTTTTTGTAAGAAAAATCGTTCGAAAAACCATAGATAAAATCCGGATTGGGATCTCCTATAATTTCCCGGTCATCATCATTTCTTCTAAAACCATCGCCATTTAAATCGGCATATTTAGGTAAACCTGGTCTGTTTATGCCTCCAACGGTATTTCCCGCAGCAATAATTTCTTCCTCTGTTTGCCAAATTCCTGCAAACCTGTATCCGTAAAATAAACCCAGAGGCTTGCCAGGTTCAGCAATGGTACGCCCATGTGCAGACTCCCCTCTTCCTATTCCAAAAAGAAGCCGCTCCGTTCCATCAGCCAATGAAAGTAATTTGTTTCTATTAAAGGACATATTGAAGGAGGAATTCCAGCTCAGTTCTCCAAAAGTATTATTTATTCCAATTTGAAACTCAAAACCTCTGTTTTCTACCGACCCAATATTCTGAACCGATGTTCCATAACCTGATTGATTTGGTATGGTTACATTAAGCAAAAGATCATCTGTTTTCTTAATGTAGTAATCAGCGGAAAAATTAATCCTTCCTTCTGCAAACGCTGCATCCAATCCAACATTGAATTGGGCAGTTTTTTCCCATTTTAAATCAGGGTTAGGTATCCTATTGGGAACCAACCCAATTACTGGTGCTCCATCGATGATCGGTCTTACGGTATTATATAGTGCCAATGAAGAATAGGGACTGATATTTTCATTTCCCGTCACCCCATAGGAGGATCTTATCTTAAGATCTTCAATGGTATTTAACTGTTTGATGAAATTTTCATCACCCAGCCTCCAGGCAAATGCTGCTGAAGGGAATACCCCCCATTTATTTTCATCTCCAAATTTTGATGACCCATCTCTCCTTACAGTACCAGTAAAAATATATTTGTCATTAAAAATGTAATTTAACCTCCCAATGTAAGATAACAAAGCCGTATTCACCGCATTGCTTTCAGAAGGCCTGGGATTGGCACCAATTCCTAAATTATTGAATTTAAGTTTATTGGTAAAGAATTCGTCTGTTCTACTCAATACGCTTTCGGTCTCTCTGGTTTGTATTGTATATCCCAAAAGACCGTTTATCCTATGCTTTGACCCAACCTCACGATTGTATGACAAGGTATATTCCTGTAGCCAGTTATTACTTTGAATGGTCCCAATAGATGCCACTCCCAAATTGGGAAGGGCTTGTGTTTCGGCTGTATTAGGTATGTATACATCACGTTTGGAATTGACCACATCTGTACCAAAATTAGTCTTGAAGTCAAGCCCATCCAAAATATTGAAAACCACAAATGCATTACTTAACACCCTGGTGGTTTCAGTTATATCTGTACGTGTTCTTGCAATGGAAACAGGATTTTCAAGGATTTTAACTGTTTCATCATGATTATGCAGGTAATTCCCATCTTCATCGTAGACTGAGATCACCGGGGTAGTCGTAAGCGCATTCCAAAGAGGTGAATCATGTTGAAATCCACTTCCGTCAGAGGGTACGGCATCATTAATGGATTTATTAACATTTAAATTGATTCCGGCTTTGATCCTATCATTTATTTTTTGATCCAAATTGAATTTTAACCCTCCTCTTTTAAAATTCGACTCAATGATGATACCATCCTGATCCATGTAATTTCCTGATACTAAGTATTTGGTATTTTCGGTGCCACCGGATAGAGAAAGATTATAGGTATGCGTCAGGGCAGTTCTGAAAATCTGATCTTGCCAATCGGTTCCTTCACCCAATTCCTCAGGTAATGGTTTATTGATTCCGTCATAGATTAATGGTTGATTGTTATTGAGTGCCCACTCATTCGTAAGAATGGCAAGTTCTTCAGCATTGGCCAGATCTAGTTTTTTTCTAACATTTGCGACATTCAATGAATAATCAAAATCAATTTTTGCACTTCCGAGTTTACCCCTTTTGGTAGTAATCAATACCACCCCATTGGCCCCGCGAGCTCCATAAATGGCAGTTGCAGAAGCATCCTTTAGTATCTCAATCGATTCTATTTCACTGGGACTGATAGAAGATAGCGGATCTGCCGCAAGCGCATTGTTTCCTGCTCCACCTGGGGTTGTATTAATATTATCGATCGGAAATCCGTCAATTACATACAAGGGGTCACTGGAAGCATTAATAGAGTTGGTACCCCTGATTCTTATTTTCATTCCTCCTCCCGGGGCATTTGAGGCTGCTCTTATATCCACCCCTGCGGCTCTTCCCTGCATGGATTGAATCAACGTATTTGCAGGCGTTTTTTGCATGTCTTCGCCTTTTACGGAAGAAACGGCGCCACTTAAATCAGACTTCTGCTGGGTTCCATACCCCACTACCACCACTTCTTCCAGGGACGATTGATCCTCCAGGAGCGTGATGGAAAGGTCCGTTTGGTTCCCCACCGTAATGCGCTGGGACTGGTACCCGATAAAGGAAATCAACAAAACCGAACCTTCTTCTGCTTCCAGACTGAAATTGCCATCAATGTCTGTGGCGGTACCTGTAGTGGTTCCTTCAATCAATACCGTGGCTCCGGGAATGGGCTCCCCGTTTTCATCGGTTACGGTTCCCCTTATTTCTACCGCTACGTTAGAAACGGACACAATGGGTTTCTCCTGTCCTTTCCGGTGCGCCTGTACATGGATATTATGGTTAATTTGCTTGAAATCCAATCCGGATTGTCTGGCGATCTCCACCAATACTTCATAAAGGCTTTGGTCCTTGTCCTCAACGGTAATGGGAGGCAAATTCCTGACTTCCCTTGTAAGGTAAACAAAGGTGAAATCGGATACTCCTTCAATCTTCTTGAATGCATCCTTGACCGGGACTCCTTCCAGGGGCAGCCTGACCACCACCTCTTCTATGCTTTTGATCTGGGCATTGCCATTCGAGGCTACTAAAAAGCCCATGGTCAAACACTGGAAAAGAAAAGCATAGGTAAATAATTTGCTCATGCGTATAACATGCCTAAGTATAAGATTTTTCATATCTTTACATGGTTTATTTTGGCTATTGTGTAAATGGTTGAATAAACGGGCATCGGGTACTGATTAGCGTCAAACGGCCCGATGTTTTACTACTTCCGAGGGTGTTACAGCACCTTCGGTTTTTTTTAATGTTAATCTGAATTAATTTTCCATGGGCAGTGAAGTTTTGGGTTACTAGTTGAATGTTATGTTGACCTGGTCCTTTTCGATCCTGAAATCAAGCCCTGCCGTATAGCTCAGGCCTTCCAGTACATTTTCCAGCGTCTCATTATGAAATTTCCCCGAAAGGCGCTTTCCGGGTTTCGGTTGGTTTTGAAAATGAAACCTGACCCCATACCAATTTTCCAGGGCCCTGATGGCTTCCACCAACTTCGTATCCTCAAACACAATGGTTTTTCTGGTCCAGGCCAGGATGGCATCCTCATCAAATTTAGTCCTGGAAACCAGCATTTTGTCCGGACTGATACTTATGGCCTCTTTTGGAGCCAATAAAATTTCTTCCTTTTTTGAATTTGGCAGCGCTATGGATACCTTTCCAGTAACCAGGGAAACCATTTGTTTTTCATCTTTATAGGCCATGATATTAAAGGAAGTACCCAAGGCAGTGGTATTGACTCCTCCTGCATTAACTGTAAAGGGACGACCCGGGTCGTGTGCCACTTCAAAAAAGGCTTCCCCTTCCAAAAAGACATCCCGAACGGCTTTGAATCTGCTCTCCTCATAGGATAAACTGCTTCCCGCATTGAGCATTACCCTTGTTCCATCAGCCAGGGAAATACTGGACTTCACACCGGGAGGGTTATTGAAAACAACCTTTTTTACGGGTTGGGGAATCTCTACCGTTGGTTCAGGAAGCGTATAGCGACTCGCAAAAAAACCTACCCCCAGTGCTAACAGCAATATGGAGGCAATGCGCCAAAAATAGCCTATCTGAAAAGAATCCTGGGTGCTTGTGGGCTTCTCTTGTACCATCCCTTGCCTGATAGGCACTACTTTTGCAAATTGCTTTTGTTGGTCTTCTTTAGTGGTTTTGGTCTCTATATGGTCCCAGATCTCCTTATATTCCTTATCCTGAAGCGGGAATTGGTTTGAAAACAACTCCAAAATAAGCTCCCTGGCCAGCTCCACATCCTTCACAGATGTGGGGTTAGTGGACAAATAGTGCTTCCAGGTGTTATTACGTTCGGGATTTGGATTTAATACCCATTTCCTAAACTCCGGGTTTAGCACCAGGCCTTTGACTGTATCGTTGTAAATATCCATTTAGGCATGTTTTCATGGATAGGTGTCGGATAAATCAAAAATCTATCCTTTATTTTTGGACTATTTTCAAAAAAATTAACTGAAGTAGCTTAAAAGGGAAAAATAAAGCGAAATAAAGAGGATATAAAGTTTTCTTAACTTGCATAGGGCCTTCCAGCTCAATGTATAGACAGACTGAACATTGATCCCCATCAATTTGGCAACCTGTTCATTGGGGAGGTTTTCAAAAAACACGTAGCGGATTACTTCCATCTGTCTGGCTGAAAGTTTGGAAAGGGCTTCTGACAATCTCCGGTTGTTGCCTTCTTCCGGATGGATGTGGATGATCCCAGACTCCGCTTCATTTTGATAATAAAGCGAATTTGCACCTAGTTCCTGATCGTTGGCATGTCGCTTTTTTTCCCTGGCCGATTCCTTTTTGATTTTATTGGAAAGGGCCTTAAAGACATAAACTTTCACATTTTTGACGGCTGCCCCGTTTCTCCTATACCGCCAAATCTCAATAAAAAGTTCTTGAATGCAATCCTTGATCAGCGTCCGGTTAGGGACAATGGAAAGGCCAAAAGCCATCATTTCACCGACAAATAGCGCATAAAGACCCTCTAAACCTGTTTTGTCATCCCGCTGAATACGCCTCCAGCAATCCTTGCTTTCAGCAACAGTCCTATCATCAATATGCGAATGAGGTTGGCTCACTTTTGAGTTAATTTGGGTTTAGTATTCAATAATAGAAAAAAATTTGGCACCAAACCAGTATTATGGGTAGTAAAGTTGTTTACACAAAGAAGTGAAATACTTTTGATTCCCTAAACAGGTTAATTAGAAGGTTCCGATGCAGGTCAAAAATATTTAAACCCAAAAAAATAGATTATAGGAAAAGGAATGGCACATCTAAGGCAATCATCTATCTGCACCGCTACTCATCATTTCATTTTATGGTTATTGTGCTTAAACTTTACGTGCGCTGATTCCCGGCAGGACCTGGAATAAAATTGTATATAAGTCCTCCCACTTATTCCGTTCAATTTGGTATCAGGAAATTAAGTGGCCACTTATAGAGTTAGAGTTGGTGAAGGGTGTGATGGGCAAATCAGGTGCGCATACAAATGACCTAAGGCGATTGGGTTTCAGAAAAACGCTTTCACTGAATGTACATTCGATCATGGTACACGGTTTTTTGAATTGAGATGTACAGAGTAAATCCTCCAGGCCAGGTCATGGGTCATGATTAGGATTTTGTTGGGGGAGATCTGAATGTTGACCAAACGAATCAATACTGTTAAAACAAAAAATGAAAAAGAATAAATTACTGCTTCCTGTATTTCATCTGTTTATAATTTTTTTTTATTGGTCAGATGGAATCTTTGACGATTAAAATAATCATTGCCCTGTGTGTTTAATGATGATTTTAATCGTGTCGATTTCATGTATTTTTAATTGTCTTTTAATGGTCACATGGAATCTCGCATGCCTTATAATCATCCCGGTGGGTGGCGGGTACGTCGTGCTCGATTTCATATGTTTATATTTTTTTTTAAGAGGTCACATGGAATCTCGCCATGATAATCATCCCTCCGTGCGTCGCTTGCGTCATGCTCGATTCATGTGTTTATAATTGTTTATCAACGGTCATATGCCAGCCTGTCTTAGCAAGTCTTGATTTCATATAAATTACCTGTTTTCCACTATTATAAATGGTTTAATCTTCGGTAATTCTAATTTACTGTTTTTCAGGATATCGGATCACTTCAACATCATTTTCCTGGGTGGGTCCGGGAGTACTTCTGCCCTCAGTGATAAGTTTTTCCAGCAGGTCTTCCATCTGTTTTACCCGATCGGGTTCCTGGCTGGCCAGGTTTTGAGTTTCACTGGGATCAGCAGCCAGGTCGTATAGTTGTACGGGCAATTCGCTTTCTCCGGGTGTCCAGCCACCTGACCCGGGACCTGCGATGTATTTCCAGTTCCCCTGGCGCAAGCCGGGTAGGCCAGTTATCGAAGTGCTTACTGCATTTTGACGTACCGCCTGATTACCACCCTTTAACAAGGGAAGCAGGCTGAAGCTATCTTCGCCTGCATCGTCAGGAATCTCGGCTCCTATGATCTCGGCTATGGTAGCCATCAGATCAGCCTGATGAACCAACTGTTCAGAAGAACTCCTGGGTTGTACTTTGCCAGGCCATCTGACGATAAATGGGACGCGGTGTCCGCCTTCCCATACATCCGATTTATATCCGCGAAAAGGTCCGCTGGGATAGTGGCCTTTCTCTTCCATGGCGGCGACAGGAGGATGATTACGATCCCAGGGCCAACTCTTCATGCCACGGTCATGGGCTTCCTCCATTGTGGTGTTTCCAACATAAGGGGCGCAACCGTTGTCACTTGTAAATATTACCAGCGTATTCTCCGCTGCGCCGCTTTCTTCAAGGGCTTCGAGTACTCTTCCAACCACAGCATCGGTCTCCATGACCAAATCGGCATAAAGCGATAGGTTACTTTCGCCCAACCACTCATCATTTACGGAAAGAGGGGTATGCGGGGAGGTCAGGGGCAGGTAAAGCAAAAAAGGACGGGATGTTTCCTTCTCCCGCTCAATAAAAGCTGCCGACCGGGCAGCTAGAGCAGGCAAAATCGCTTCAAGCGACCAAAGCGCTCTTGCCGGCCCTTGGGTGCTAGCCTGGTTTCGCCCAAATAACCGCGGGGCCCCAAATTCAGAAGGAATTCCCACCGTCCGGTCATTCTCGATAAAACAATAGGGAGGCCAGTTAGGTACGTCTGTCCCAAAATATTCATCAAATCCCACCTCCATCGGTCCACCTGGAATAGGGAGGGAAAAGACCTCACGCCACGTATTGCGATGCTCTTCCGTTGCCGTTACATCCTTCTCACCTGGCCGGAATAATTCCATCTGCTCTTCGGGGATGGGCCAGTTCCAACCCAAATGCCACTTGCCAATGCAGGCGGTCTGGTAACCGTTTTGTTTGGCCAGACTAGCCAGGGTCAATCGGTCTGGGGTGATCAGAGGTTCTCCGTACAATCCCACAATCCCCCTTTGCAGCTGGCTGCGCCAGTGATAACGGCCGGTGAGCAGGGTATACCGCGATGGAGAACAAACCCCTGATGAAGAATGAGCATCTGTAAAAGACATTCCTTCTGAAACCAGTCGGTCTATATGTGGGGTGGGAATTTTCCCCCTCTCCGGATTATAGGATTGAACATCCCCATAACCCAGGTCATCGGCATAAATAATTACAATATTTGGAAGTTGTTTATCTTTATTTTCCAGGTTACAAGACAGAAAACCGATAGCCAGGAAAAGAAATGAAACTAAAATATTTTTTTTTAACATTTTTGACGCCTTAAGTTGGTACCATTTTATATACATCCTTTTTTGTTTCCAGTCAGATCAATCCGTCATCCAGTGAAGTTGCTTCCAGGTTTCCGGTCCATCGTTTTTCTGAAGTGCTCCCGGAGTGCTTCTCCCATTTTGTATATAAGCGGTAAGAAGGGACTTCAATTCTTCCACTTTGCCAGGGTGGTTAGCAATTAAATTTTGCTCTTCTCCAGGATCCCTGTCAAGATTATACAGCTGCATGGCTGGCAATCCTTCTAATTCTTCAGGGGTTCTCGGAAAACTCCAACCACCAGACCCCGGGCATAATATAAGTTTCCATTCGGCTTTTCTGATCGCGAAACTCCCATCTATGGAATGATGTACAGTTGCTTCTCTCAATGGTTCAGGTTCATCAGTACTGGTCAATAGTGGTAAAAAACTAAAACTGTCTTCCCCTGCCTGTTCTGGTAATTTGTAATTAACAAGTTCTGCAACCGTTGCCATCAAGTCGGTGGTACATATGGTGGTGGATGTGGTTTGGGCTTTTTGTGTTTTTTCAGGCCAATGAACAATAAAAGGAACCCGGTGCCCTCCTTCGTATATATCCGCTTTGTGTCCACGATAGATATAGCTTGGATCATGGTTGACCTTTTCAAGTTCCGGGAAACTGGCTTTCGGGGAACAGCCGTTGTCACTGGTAAAAATAAGAATCGTGTTGTCCAGTTCTCCCTGCTCTTCTAACGCCTGCATTACCTGACCCAAGACTTCGTCTACCTGTAACATAAAATCTCCATACATATTGGTATTACTTTTCCCCATAAATTCGGTTGTAGGCAATATAGGAGTATGTGGGGCAGGAAGGGCAAAATACAGAAAAAACGGTTCAGGGGCATTGGACTTGGCTTGGATATATTCCACCGCCTTATGGGTCAGGTGGGGCAACACCTGAACATGATCAAAATTACTTCCTGTTGGACCTTCTCTCCAAAACCCTTTATCATCAACATTGACAGTAACCCTATCCGGAACAGCGGTAATCCTGCTGTCTTCTACATATACATAAGGAGGCATATCCAATGACCCGCTAAACCCATAAGAGTAAGTAAATCCAAGATCTTTTGGTCCATTTTTTATGGGTTTTGTGTAATCAACTTCAAAGTTATTGGCCAAATTATCAATATTGCTGTTATTTTCCTCAAATGCCCAATCCCATCCCAGATGCCATTTCCCCACAAAGGCCGTATGGTACCCTTTTTCTTGAAGCAACTTCCCCACGGTAAGTCTATCATTGGGTATTAGGGGTTTGGAATAACCTCCCAAAACCCCGTTTTTTAAGGTAGATCGCCAGTTGTATCTGCCGGTAAGGATTCCATATCTGGTAGGGGTGCAAACCGCAGAACTGGTATGTGCATCGGTAAATTTCAATCCACCGTTAATCAACCGATCAATGTTTTTTGTATGGATTTTTGAATCAGGATTATAGCCAGAAACAT
This sequence comes from Cyclobacterium salsum, assembly GCF_010119245.1. Classification (GTDB taxonomy): domain Bacteria; phylum Bacteroidota; class Bacteroidia; order Cytophagales; family Cyclobacteriaceae; genus Cyclobacterium; species Cyclobacterium salsum. The sequence goes on along the minus strand of NZ_WNKG01000003.1, from coordinate 53,048 downwards.
CCCCAATTCCCAAATCATCGGCTAATATGTATACGATATTGGGATGATCTGTCGAATTGGAAGTTTGGGCACGGATCTGAAAAGAGACAACCAATAAAACAAATAAAAACAAAATTTGGGTTTTTTCTATTATATGCATAGTTGATTAATTTAGTTTTAAGATTGTTGTTTTTAATTTTCCATTTATTTCCTTTGCGATAGCAGGATATCCCATTAATTGGATTTTTTGGATTTTAATGGGACACATGATCCAAAAACAAAACCCAAATAAACGCGAACGGAAACATTGATTTTATTTTATACATTTTTAACTATCAGGGTTAAATTTTTCCTGATATAAAGGCTTAGGTGAATCGTGGATATTATTCAACATAAATGATGGAATCAAACCACTCTCCAATCAGCTCCCCGTTTAAGGTGAGATCAAAACTTATTATTCCGACCCCGGTTGCAGCTGCTTCCGTTGCCTCAAGTTCAACCGGAAAAGATTTATTTCCTGGGTCGGAAATTTTTACCTCAATTACCTCAGGATCTGAAATGATTCCTTTTGGTGCCTTGATGTGCACCTTATAGATTTGTTCATGCTCCACGAAATTTCGGATGACCACATTAACTCTTCCTGGTTTTCCTTTGGTCAGTCTTTTCCTGTATGGTTCAGCTTTCACCCAAAAAGGGTCAAACCAAAACCTATAATCGGGGAAAATACTCAGGCTTTGAAAGGCTTCCCGTAACTCATAGGACCATTGTCGGTATCTCTCTATTAAATCCCGGGGATGGTCGATTACCACCGAATGCCCCCCAACAATCCGGTCGGGATTAAGGTTTGCTAAATATTCTGCTCCATGAATATATCCTTCTTCTAAAACGGTACTGTTATGGGCCACAACAGCAGGATTTCCCCTGTTATTGGGGGAAGGACGGATATTGTCCCCGGTGAAAGCTACAAGTTTGCCATCAATCATACCTTGCAGGCACATGGCAAATTCAGTTTGTCCGGGCATCCAATCAACGGTAAAAGTAAATTCCTCCCATTCAAAGGTTTCTCCGTCTTTAAACTCCCGATCAACCTCTAACGAACGAAAACCTTTATTATATCCCGGAATCATTGCTGAATAATTAAAATCAAGCGGTCTTTCGATTTGAGGTACCATCCGATCCAGCGCCCAAACCTCTGCTCCATACTTTTCTTTTAAAAATGGTACCTGCAGAAAATGGTCTCCGTGCATATGGGAAATCAAAACGGCGTCAATTTTTTTTAATCCCAACTTCTCCTCCATCTGCCGGATTGCAGTTTCTAATAAACCTTCGTCGATCAATCCGCAATCGACGACCAATGCCTTTCCGCTATCAGCAATGATGATCGTGAAATTGGGGAAGAAGTTGGCATCCCCCTTGAATTTATACACATGCGGGGACACTTGATTCACAAAAGGAATGTTAGTAGGGACAGACACCTCGTCCTCAATAGACGCTGCATAGGTAAATAACGGATATCCCTGAACCAATAAATCGGCCATATTGGCTAATTTTGCCTGGTAATCTTCTAATTGTCTCACTGGATCCTCCACTATCGCACCATGCGAAGGAAGTAATAAATGGGGGGTGAATTGTTTGACCATGGCTGCGGCATTGTGCAGCGCATAAATTCCAGATGCAAAACCATAATCCCAATCAGTGTCGAAAAAATTATGCATGCGCCCCCCATCCAACATCAAATCACCGCTGAATACATTCCACCCTCTTTCCGTTTTGAGGAAATATGACATGGATCCGGGACTGTTTCCTTTGGTTTCCATACACCGAAACTCAAAATTGTGCCAGGTAAACGTATCCATTTTTGCAAAAGAACGATCCACCTGAATAGGGAATAATGCAGGCCTAACATAACTAGCGCCCACCACGGAAAAGGGATCACTATTGGACGGAACCATTTTTCTAAATGAAGTAGGTTTTTCGAAAAGCAGACGTTCTTCTTCGGGAACCGCAACCTTTGCTTTCCATTTCTTTAAAAGGGGGTATCCCTGGCTCTGTTCTCGATGATGATGGGTAAACAGGACCCAATCTACTTTTTCTATCCCAATGTCACTTAAATGATCGAGTACAGATCCGTTTCCCAAATCAATTAATAAAGCCCTGTTGTTATCCTTTATTACGTAAACATTACTGACATCCCTCCAAAGGTAAATATGGGTATCAACCTGCTCAAACTTTCCCTCCGAATACTCGTTTGGGAAAGTTTGAGCCATCAATGCCGTAAATGATGCACAGAAAAGTATTAGGGAGGACAAGTAATAAAAACCGTTTTTCATCAAATAAAGGAACGCTTCGGATAATACAAACTATTTAGCTGAGGATCATTTCTTCATTTAAACCGAATTCCCATTCTTTATAGGCACCATTTAATTCCTGAAATACTTTTGGGAATTCTTCTTTTACATCAGTTGTTTCCTTAATATCTGTTGAGAGATTATATAGTTTCGCCTCTCCATCTATTTTCAACAGTTTCCAATTGCCTTTTCGAGCGGCACCCTGATTTTTAAATCTCCAGAATACAGTCCTCTCCTCTATATTTTTATCAGCCTTTGTTTGATCAAAAATCACAGACAAATCCTTGCCAGACAAATCTTTTGGCACCTCCAAACCCACCAGGCTGGATATGGTTGGGAACAAATCCATAGACAATACCAATTCTTCAGACTCTCCGGGAATTATTTTATCTTTCCAGTTGAAAATGGCTGGCACTCGATGCCCTCCCTCGTACACCTGACCTTTATACCCGCTTAAAGGGGCATTTGAGCCCACATTTCTGGTACCTCCATTGTCTGAACAGAAAATAATAATGGTATTATTTGTAAGCTTATTCTTATCCAAGTAGTCAATTACCTTTCCCACATTCTTGTCTAGGGATTCTATCATCTCCTTGTAAGCGTTCTTTTTATCTTCACGGCTACCTTGTATCGGAAAACTGCCGCCAACGGTTCTATCTGCCTTATCATTGGGTCCCTGATAAGGATAATGGGGAGCTCCATGGGCCAAATACAAGAAAAAGGGTTTGTCGTCTTTTTTTTTTTCCAGAAACTCAATGGCATTTTTTGAAACCAGGTCAGTCAAATAACCAGCTTCGTTTTGAAGCTGGTTATTGTTCCACCAATCCTCAAATCCCTCCTGGTCGATGTGGCTGAAATAATCTACATTCCCACTTACAAATCCCTTAAACTGGTCAAAGCCTTGTACATTTGGTCCAAATTCTGGCTGATAACCCAAATGCCATTTTCCAAACAATGCTGTGGTATAACCAGATTCCTTTAAATATTCCGCCAAAGTAAATTTACCTGGAGACATACCGCTGGCCCTATGACTTTTGGCAGTTACAACTCCTTCTACTCCAGCTTCCTGAGGGTAAAGGCCAGTTAAAAGTGCGGCCCGGGTGGGACTGCATACCACCCCATTGCTATGGTAATCTGTAAGCCTCATCCCCGAAGCGGCCAAGCGGTCAATATTTGGGGTATTGATCGTAGCATTGCCATAGCAGCCCAGGTCGTTATAACCCATGTCATCTGCCATTATCAGTAACACATTAGGTAGGGTACCTTCCTGCTGGGTATCATCTTCATTATTGGGTTGGGAATTACATCCCAAACCCAATAAAGCCAAAAGCCCCATCACATAAATGAGTTTTTTCATATTAACTGTGATTAATATCCCGGGTTTTGTTCACCCAGTTGGGCGTTATTTACAAATTCTATAGAAGGGATTGGGTAAAGAAAATATTCCTTTCCTGTAATTGGATGGTCCACCAAGCGCTGTTGAGGAAAATTAAGTCCAGTAAATCCCATCTGGTTCTGAATGACTTCTCTAAGAATCCCATATCGGTTCAAATCAAAATACCTTTTGTTTTCGAAGGCAAGCTCTATTCTTCTTTCATCCCGTAATCTATCCCTAAAGGTCTCTTGATTAGGAAGGTCAACAGCACTCAATGCGGAAAGTCCAGCATTGACCCTGATTTCATTCAGCAGTTCAAATGCTTCTCCATCAGACTGGTAGCCGATTTCATTCAATGCCTCAGCCCGGTTCAATAAAATTTCAGCATACCTGATCAAAGGAAAATTCCAGGTACTAAGTGACCTGGGATCATCGGTATTATAATACTTATTAATATAGTTAAGGCTACCGTCAGGCATGGAAGGGTCAATAAAATTGGACAAGCCGTAGTCTGCTACAATCACCCCCCTGCGGTTATCACCAGTTTCAAATAATTGGATGAGCCCATTTCCTGAAGACAATCCTCCTCCTTCACCATTCAAATCATCATCTGTAGGCAACAGGAAAGCTGCTCCACCGAGAAAATCAGGTGGAGCGAAACCAACACTTATTGAAGTGGTGGTCTGCCCAATTACGCCACCATATTGCACTTCAAAAAAAGAGGCGTCGCTATTTTCCTGAGAACCATTAAAATTATCAGCATAATTCTCTAACAAGGCACCCTTTTCTTTGAGGTTACTTGTGACCTGTGATGCTTCCTCCCACTCTTCCAGTTCCAAATGAACAGCAGATAAAAGTGCGCTTGCCGAATTTGATGTTGGCCTGCCGGATTCCATTCCAATACCACCGGAATAACTCTCAGGCAATAAGCTGATGGCATCATTTAAATCAGATTTTATTTGATTGTAAAGCGTCAATACGCTTTCCCGAGGCAATTCAGCATCCTCGCGCGTTTGAATCTCATTGATAATTAAAGGCACTTCCCCAAATAACCTGACCAAATTAAAATAATACAATGCCCTCATGAATTTAGCCTGTCCTTCTATGGCATTTTCCATGACCGGACCTGAGAAATCCTCTACCCTGGATATATTATCCAGGACAGTATTGGCTCGGGTAATTCCCGTATAGTGCAAACTCCATGTTGTCTCAATATAGCCTAATGTTGGATCTACGTTAAAGATATCCGGCTCAGTTTCCTTTCTCCAAGTCCATCCATCATCGCTAGCCAGATCAGTAAGTTGAAACATAACGTTTTGGTACAAAGGATTTAAAGGCTGATAAACCCCATTCACTGCGGTAATGATATTACTTTCGGTAGTAAATAGGTCGGCCATTGGAACAAGGCCCTCGGGTGCGGGTTCCAGAATAGATTCGCAGCTCATGGTTAAAGCAGTTAATACTATTCCTATATTTTTGAGAAATTTATTGTTTTTCATCGTATTTTTAATTTCTATTTTTATGAAAAATTAGAAAATCTAGAAGGTCATCTGGGCAGACAACGATACCAATCTGGTTTGTGGATAAGGAGTATAATCTATTCCCGAAGATAACAAACTAGTCCTGCTGGAAGCTTCTGGATCCAGTCCAGAGTAATTGGTGAACATTAATAAATTGGTACCTGTCAACGTCAATTTGGTGCTTTGAATGGATTTTCCAACAAACCATTCGATGGGAAAATTATAGGATAAACTAAGGTTTTTTAACCGGATAAAATCTCCAGTTTCCAGAAACCGATCCGACACCATGGTCACCAGGGTCGTAGTATTACCTCCCTGTGAAGGCCTGGGAATTGTGCTACTCGGGTTTTCAGGTGTCCAGAAACCATTTACCTCGGCAAAATTCTGAACAAAAGGCACTCCCCTGGCCAACAGGTTTCTTGCAGTATTATAAACCTGGTATCCGCCGGCAAAATCAAAAAACACCGAAAGATTAAAATTCTTATAATTGAAAGAGTTATCTATTCCTCCAAAATATTTTGGATGGGGATTTCCCACAAAGGTTTTATCGCCTGCATCGAATACTCCATTTTCGTTATTGTCTTTGTACCTGGGGTCACCCGGTACTGCACCAGACCAGCTCAGGGCTTCATCTTCTTCGCCCAATTGCCAGACACCATCATATTGCCACATATAAAATGACCCCACTGGATGTCCTGCTCTTGATAAATTGGCAGGTTGGTTAGAAAGGGGTATGTTTTGGCCTGGAATTTCCAGAGATTCTCCAATAGAATTAGTGCCAATATCTAATACCTCATTTTTATTAAAAGAGACGTTGAAATTGGTGCTCCAGGCTATTTCTCCAACTGTGTTTCTCGAATTGACCGAAAACTCGAACCCTGAATTCAAAACCGAGCCCAAATTAACAACAGGGTCCTGTGCAACCCCTGCCGTTAATGGGATAGGAGTGGATACCAATAAATCCTGAGAAACCCGGTTATAATAATCCGTAGTAGCATAAATCCTACCTTCTAAGATGGAAATGTCAATTCCTGCATCAAATTGTCTGGTACTCTCCCATTGTAAAAATGGATTCCCAATATTTTGAGGAGAATTTCCGATGACCAAACTGTTTCCAAATACATAGGGAGTGGATGCAGCTCGGGTAAGGAAAGCAAAGTTTCCAATTTCCTGATTACCTGTAAGTCCATAACTGGTTCTTATTTTAAGATCATCAATAAAATTAGAAGATTTTAAAAATTCTTCTTCTGATAACCTCCATGCAATGGATCCGGATGGGAATACACCAAACCTAGTGGAAGGACCAAATTTCGAGGAACCATCCCTCCTAACTGTTCCTGTTAAAAGTAATTTATCGTTATAGGAATAGTTTGCCCTGAAAAAGGAGGAAATTAATCCAGAACTTACCTTGGATCCATTAGCATTGAAATTAATTTGGTTGGAGAGTTGATTTAAGGAATTATTGACAGTTCCTGAACCGGATATTGAACTATTATTAAAAATAAACTGCTGGGCAGAAAATCCGGCTAATAATTTGAAATCATGATTATTAATTCTTTTCTCATAATTGATAGTGACATCTGAAACCCAATTGATTTCCTGCCTATTGGGTACAGTTACGCTTCCCTCCGGGCGGGTAAACCTCCCGATTTGATAAACCGGCATGTATGTATAACCGCTGCCCAATATCACGTCCCCTCCAATATTTGCAGAAATTGTTAAATCATCCATGGGTTTGAAATCAAACTTAGTATTTCCCATCAATCGGGTAACATCTTCCTCACGGGTGGGCAAAAGAAGATCAATTAAAGGATTATCATTCGCACCAAAATAAGGAGCAGCGGTTGTATTGATGGCGGTCAAATTGCCATTATCATCATAAGCTGGGGTGTAAGAATGTTGAAAAGCCAGACTTCGGTAACCGGTTGAACCCCAATTGTCGTTGTTCTGAACATTTTGTTTTTGATGGCTGCCAGTCATATTGGTAGATACTTTAAGCCATTTATTGATTTCCGAACTTACATTCAATCTTAAAAACCAGGTCTTTAAATCAGAATTAATAAGAGTACCTTTTCTGTCCAGGTAGGAGGCAGATCCGGAGAATTGGGTTTTTTCAGATCCTCCACTAAAACCAAGATTGTAATTTTGCCTCACCCCAGTCTGAGTCCCAAGTTCCTGCCAGTCGTTATCTATTTGCCAGGAAGGGTGACTAGGATCATCGTATACGGATATATTCCGGTTTGAATTTTTAAAAGCTTCTACAAACAACTCCCTTTGCTCCTGTGAACTCATTACATCAAACCTTCGGGTGATTTCTTCTAAGCCAATATCTGCATTGAAGGTGAATTGAGTTTTTCCTGCCTGTCCCTTTTTGGTAGTGATAATGACTACCCCATTTGCAGCCCTTGCCCCATATATTGCCGTTGCGGAAGCATCTTTTAGAATATCTATTGCCGTAATGTCTTTTGGATTTATTGTTGAAAAATCCGAGCTGAAAAGCGGTACACCATCTACAACGATTAAAGGATCATTACTGCCTGTTACAGAACCTATCCCTCTGATGTTAATGGAAAATTTTCCATTGAGATCTCCCCCTGTTTGTCTTACCTGAACCCCGCTTGCCCGTCCTTGCAATGCATCCTCAAAATTGGCCACAGGTCTGGATTGTAGGAGGTCTTCTGATACCGAGGCGACAGAACCAGTAATATCAGCTTTTTTCTGCGTTCCATACCCCACTACCACCACTTCTTCCAGGGACGATTGATCCTCCAGGAGGGTGATGGAAAGGTCCGTTTGGTTCCCAACCGTAATGCGCTGGGACTGGTACCCGATAAAGGAAATCAACAAAACCGAACCTTCTTCTGCTTCCAGACTGAAATTGCCATCAATGTCGGTCGCTGTGCCGGTATTGGTTCCTTCTACCAGCACGGTAGCTCCGGGAATGGGGTCCCCATTTTCATCGGTAACCGTTCCGGTAATGGGTCTTAGCTCCACTTCGGCCATAACCTGAACCACCGTTTGACCCGTGGGAACCACGTCAATGGTGTGGTTCATTTGCCTAAAACTCACCTGCAATTGCTGTCCTGCTACTTGGAGACGCTCCTCTACCGTACCCGATTCCGAGTCGAATACCAAAAGCTGGGATTTGTCCAGCTTTTTATTGTCGTAGGCAAACTTAAAAGGCGTTTTCCGTTCTACTTCATTAAAAAATTGCCGCACATTCATTGAAGGAGCTGATAGGCGAATGCTGACTTCGTCGATCCGCTTGTATTGTCCCTTTGCCTGCATGATGCTGGCAAAATTAACCAGCAGCATTTGCAAAATTAAGCCATATAAAAAGCCTTTGGACAACATGAGTATTGCCTTTAGTAATTTATTTTTCATAGTTTTGAATGTTTATTGGAAATTGATTTCAATAAGCCTGGTCTCTTGATGGCCCCATTCCCCAATGTACACCATCATCAGACCAGCCCTTAGCCGGTTGGTTTTATCCAACCGGTTTTTTTTATGGCGCATGTATGTATACCATCGGTCTAAAATTTTAAGTGAACTATTTTTTCTTCTATACTGAATTGGAAGCCCTGTATGTAAGCCATACTACGCAATACATCTTCCAGGCTCTGTTCCTTGTACTCCCCCGAAAACTCCCAGGCGACGGGTTTCGAACCTTGCACGTGGAACGCTACCCCATACCAGTTTTCCAGTGTTTGCATCACCTCTTCCAGAGATGCCCGGTCAAACCGGATCCAACCGTCCCTCCAGGCCAGCACCACATCCGGATTGAAATTTCTTAGCTTGTTTTTTCCGGTCCGGACATCGTGACGCATGGACTGGCCCGGCTCCAGCCAAACCGGATCGGCCAGGGCTTTTTCTGTTACTTTCACCGACCCGGAAACCAGGGAAATATCAATGTTGGACCCCTCCAGGTTGCGGATATTGAAGGTGGTACCCAATACGGTGGTCACCAACCCATTGGTTTCTACCCGAAAGGGCCGTAAACTGTCCTTCTCCACCTCAAAATAGGCCTCTCCTATCAGCCTAACATTTCGCTCCAGGTAGTCAAACCGCTCCGGAAAGAAGAGGCGACTATTGGCATTCAGCCAAATCCGACTACCATCACCCAAGGTCAACTGCAATTTTTCTCCCGGCTGGGTGCTCTTTTCGATCCAAACGGTTTCATTAGCCGCTGCCCCGGGTGCCGTATCGGTGGGCATAGGCGATAGCCACCAAGCCAATCCAAAAGAAAGGAGTAGGATGGCTGCGATGCGATGCATTTGCCCCAGGGGTTGCCTACGGAACGAAGGGTCCTTTTTCAAAGCGGATTTTTCAATCTCCTTTTGCCGTTTTGGTTCACGAAGTAATTCCTGCAAGATAGCCTCCCGGGCCCCTTCGGGAGCTTTGTGCTCCGGATACCGGACCCGGAGTAAAATTTCCCTGGCCTTTTTCAACTCCCCCACCTGCTCCGGGTTGGCCACCATCCATTTGGACCAATAGCTGTCCAACTGCTGGTTAGGTTGCTTCACCCAGGCAATAAATTCTGGATCAGTTAAAAAATCCTCTTTGGTTTTCATGCCGTATTAGTTCCTTCTTTACTGTAAATGCTGTCAGTTACCAAAACAACACCTAAAAAATTTACTTTTTTTAATAAATATTGCCAGCATTTAAAAAATGTCCTGTCGCATTCCAAAAATTTTGGACATAAAGACTTAGAGACTGGGGGACTGAGAGACTCAGAGACTTAGAGACTTAGAGAGTGGGAGACTTAGAGACGAAGAGATGATGTGGTGATGTGATGGCACTGCGAGGGTGCAGATCTGATTCAATCGTATGGCGGTATCCGCTCCTGCACCCGCGGCAGTCTGTCGGAATATGCATCCGTACTACCTTATTTATTATCATTCCACAAATTTCTTGGGTGTCCGCTTCGAATCAGATTGCTTCGCTGCGCTACCGATGACGTATTTATCAAATCGCTGAAAATCAATATATTAAAAATCCACATCGTCATCCCGATTTCTGCGTTTTTTAAAATGTTAATTCTCGCAATGACGGTGTTTTTGGTCGGTATGTGCAGTCTTCGTCACTGCGAGGGAGCGTTTTTGGATAAATAAACCTACGGAAAACGCTCAACGCTCCCGCGGCAGTCTGTCGGAATATGTATCCGTACTACCTTATTTATTATCATTCCACAAATTTCTTGGGTGCCCGCTTCGAATCAGATTGCTTCGCTGCGCTACCGATGACGAGTAAGGTAAATTTAAAAACTTAGTCCTCTGTGGTTCTTTGAGGCCTTTGTGACAAAGAATAACGCATCGTATTCCGAGATTTTTTGACACAAAGCGCACGAAGGATGCCCAAAGGACACGAAGCATTTTAAAATAAGCCTCTGTGCGCTTTGAGGTTCTTTGAGGCCTTCGTGGCAAAAAAACTGAAACGGGTATCTCGGTTTTAGGAATCTTTTTAAAGGATCTGATCGAGAAAGATTACCGCAACGTTTTCCGCAAAAAAGCCAATGCTTTGTACATCAGGTTTCGGGTGGTATGGTCGCTGTCCATTCCCATCAATTCCCGGATCTCGGAATAGGAAAGATCCTCGTAAAAAAAATAATAGATGATTTCTTTCTTTCTGGGACTTAGTTCGGCAATGGCCTGGTTGAGCTCTTCCATCCTCTCCGCATCCAGCTGCTGATCTATCAGGATCTGCTCGTGGGACAACTCAAACCCGAACCCTTCCTTCTCCGACAAATCCGCCCGGCGTTGCTCCCATCCGGAACGCTGCCGGAACAGCTTTCGTTTCAGGCATTTTAGCAAATAAAACCGGATATGATCCGTAGGACCCAACTTCTTGCGGAGATTTTTTAAATCGAAAAACACCTCCTGAATGCCGTCTTTGGTAAGGGACTCATCCCCGGTCAATCGCATGCCGTAGGCAAAAAGCCGATCAAAATACAGCTCGTAAATCTCAATATAGGCCGCATCGCTGCCATTTCTGAATTGATTCCAAAGGGTTGCATCCGGAATTTTATCAACGGATCGGGCTTTGTTTCTTTCAGCAGGGAACTGCTTCAAAACGTTGAAATGAGAGAGAGGCATGATAGGGTTTATTGGTAATTACCAGTTAAATTTACCCATAAATAAGGCATTTCCTAATTTTTACCAATGAATATGGCATATTTTTCTCTTTTAGCCTATCAGGTTAGCTAATAGGACAGCCATCAAAACTCCAGCACATGCCTACCACTACCCACCAGCAGCCCGCTATAAGCTCCGGCGGTATCGGCCCCGCTGACCAGATCCGATGCAGCTATCGGCCTTCCATTTAGCCGCAGATCATTTGCTACCCCGTCCGGTAAACGGATTTCTGCCGATGTGTTGCCCGGCACTTCTACTTCCCAGCGAATCGTTTCCCCTTGCTTTTTCCAATGGGACCGGATCCAGCCGTAGGGGGAATGATGCCCGGCCTCTACCCATTCCAGGTCATCGGGAAAAAATGGCTTGAGATGTATCCGCTTGAATCCCGCCGCTTCATCCGTTGGCTGAATGCCGCCAAGCCCCTTGTAAAAGAAATCCCCTATCGTCCCAAACATAATGTGATTTCTGGATTGGGACCCGTCCCAATTCTGAAAAAGGGTCGTGGCTCCCAGTTCATCCACCCAGTAGCCCCAGCCGGGAAAGGTGCGTTTGTTGGCCATTTCATAAAGCACATCGGCATGCCCGTAACGCATCAACACCTGTATCAGTGCCTTGGTGCCTACCACACCGGCATCTATATGACCTTCCTTTTCCTGAATGGCTTCCAATAGCCTGGCCAGGACGGGGCTTTCCTGGTCCTTTTCCACCAACCCCACAAACAAGGGGACGGCCTGAGCATTTTGCCCCCCATGATCGTATGTTCCACTTTGAGGATCATAATACCGCTTATTAAAAGCTTCCCTGATATAGCTGGCAAGATCGGAAAAGGCCTCCTGATCCTGCTCTTCCCCGACGATTGCTGCCATTTGGGAAAGCATGTTGCTGAAATAGTAAAAAAAGGCAGAGGCCAGAAACGGCCCCTGGGTTTTATTTTCTAGCTGCTTGTGGTCGTCAATACCAAAATTTAAGAGGTATCCATCGGCATGCGCACTCAGGTAATCCAGGTAATTCTTTAGGGCCGGATAGTAATTTCTGATTATGGTAGAATCACCCGTAAACCGGTACAGTTGCCAGGGGACTTCGAGAAAGGCGCCTTCCCACTGGGGTCCATACCCGCGTTCCGGATCTTCACTCCCGTTATAAGTATAGCCCCAACCACTTGTAGGGATGATTCCGGGAAGATCCCCATTTGGTCGCTGCTCATCTACAAAGTCATCTATCCACTTCAGGTAAGCCCTGCTCAGGTCAAAATTGTAAAGTCCCGTTTCGGCCACCAACAGGGCATCCCCGGACCAACCCATTTTCTCCCGATGGGGACAATCGGTGGGATAGCCATGATAATTGCCCAAAAAAGACCATTCAAAATTTTCCTGTAGCTGGTTGAACATGTCATTCGAACTTCTGAAATAACCCCTTTCAGCAAGATCCGTGTGGACCACGTCGGCCTGTATTGCCAATAGCTCCACTTCGGGATCACTACTCGTTATTTCCACATATTGAAAGCCCTGATAGGTAAAAATGGGATGCCAGGATTCTTCTCCACCGCCTTTCAAGTAATACCGGTCGGTCTGGGTATCACCCGTCCAGATAAAGCGGCTGAGTTCCTCCACATCCAGCGTACTATCGGAATAAATGCGTTCGCCATACCGCATTTTTACGCGTGACCCTGCCGGCCCTGCTACCCGGATATTGGCCCAACCGGTAAGGTTTTGGCCGAAATCCAGCATTAACGTGCTGTCGTTTACTTCCCAACTAGTTTTGGGTTTCAGCTTCCCCGTCACCCGAATGGGCGGCATCACCTGGGCGGATAATTTGCCCTGAGGTCCTCCGATAGGTATCGCCGCTTGCCAGGACTCATCCTCATAAGCTGCTTCGGACCAGTTTCCCAATTCTTTTCGGGCATCATAGGTCTCTCCATTGTGTACCCCGTCAAAAATAATGGGGCCGGATTGGGTAACCTTCCAGGTGGCATCGGTCTTGACCAAATGTTCCCTACCCTGCTGGTCGACGATTACCAATTGTGCCATGACCGCTGGCGAAGCTCTCCAGGGGGCCTGATCAAAATCCCAGGCCTCACGGGTGTGTTGGTTGTACCAACCGTTTCCCAGGACAATCCCGATGGCATTGTCGCCGGCCCTCAGCAAATCCGTGACATCGTGTACCAGGTACTTAACGCGCTTATCGTAGCGGGTTAGGGCCGGATCCAATTCATGATCCCCTACCTTCCGACCATTGAGTTGCACCTGATGATACCCCAACCCGGAAATGTAAAGTCTTGCCTGCTGAATGCCTTCGTTAATTTGAAACGTTTTGCGAAAATAGGGAGCAGGTAGTAAGGGTGGAACGCTATCCACCTCCGGTATGGAAGAAATCCAGGAGGCTTTCCAGCTGGAAGATTGGGTCAGTCCCATTTCAAACCAGGTACCTTCGCTGGAAACAGGCTCGTTGGTCTGGTCCCAAACGATCACCCTCCAGTAAACTCTTTGCCCGTCCTCAGGCTTTTCCCCGGGGTAGTTTACTCCCTGGGACTGGCTGGAAGAGACCTTCCCGGAATCCCAGATATCCGCCTTCCCGGATTCCAATTTATCCGGTTGAGAGGCTAGCAAAAGTTGATAAGCACGTTGTTTGAAACCAGCGTCCGCCTGGATTTGCCAGCCAAAAACCGGTCTTTCCTCCAAACCCAATGGCCGATCAATATGGCTGGTTTTGAGTGAAAGGACTTCAAATTTTTGTTTTGGATTGCAAGAAAAGCAAAGGGAAATGATAATAAAAAGAAGGGAATAACGGCGCTTCATTGCTTAGGGTTTTGGGTGGACATGATGTACCGGTGCTCTCCGGCAATGTGTACAAAAGGCTCGTATTTATTCATTCGCCACAGGGCTTCATCCGGCATGTTCCTGATTTTACCTCCTGCTACCTGCGATTCTCCCAAATCCGGAATCCGTTTCAGATTGGTGAAATAAACACCAAACCCAGGACTGTTTCCATCATTAATGTGCCAGGTGCCTAGATTGATCACCAAACGGTCCAATCCCGATAGGTCCAGACCCTGATCCCCATAATCCTGCCGCCAGTTTAGTCGCGCCTCTTGCCAGCGCTCATCAGAGGCGGGCAATTCGTAATGCAACAAGGGAACTTCCTCACTATCTGTAAACCGATCCGATAATTGACTGTTACCCTTTCCTATCCAATAGGCCAGATTAAGCAGTTTGACGCTACCTTGAAACCCCTCCAGCCAAACAAAACCACCTGCCCAACTATCCGGCAGCCCGGCGGTCTCCTTGTCCAGGCAGTAGTCCAACCGAATCAAAAAAGGATCCTCTCCAATCGCTATGGTTTGACACAGGTGGTTGATGGTCTGGGGAAGCCGGTCCTGTCCGGGAATGTGGTACTTTCGTTTGGAGGAGAACAGGTATAAGGTCTGATATCCCTGAAACTTCCGGACTTCCATCCGGTTGGATGGATTTTCATCTTCGCCGTAAATGTATCGGGTATTCCAGAATGCCAGACCTTGTGAAAAATCCCCGTTTCGAATTTCAGGTCTGGCTTCCAGTTGCCATTTATAATTTAACCATAGTGGGAATTTTGTTTCGCTAAATTCCGGCAAGGATTCCGGATAAGAATAGACTTCCTCCATAACCGTTTTGAAGTACACGTTGCAGGTAGTGCCATTGACCTCCACCACCAGGATTCCCTGGGAGGGGCCTCCATGTACCTCTTCCTCCCCAAACGCCCGGGGCCGGTACCCGGCGGCGGGTAAATTGATCATTCGCATCCCTTTGTATTGAGTAGCGGTTTTTAGGGAAGCCCTGATGGGAATGTGGACATGACCGCTAAAAACATACCGGACGTTGCCGTGTTTGGCCAAAATATCCAAAACCAACCGCTTTACTGCCACCGATTCCGCATAATTGATCAGGGGGTCAATTCCAATGGGATGGGTGGGCACATGTTGGAAGAATAAAGTGGGCTTGTCTTTGTTCTTTTCCAGATCTTCTTCCAACCAATCAAAATAATGCGGGTGGGTTTCAAAGAAATTACTGCGCAAGGGATCCGGCCAGACAATAAAATGCCAGTCACCCAGATCAAAACTATACAGCAGCCACTCCATCCCATTCATGGCCTTTTGTGCACTGAAATAGGCATCAAACTCCTCCATCCGGTAGCCGGGTGTAAACGATGCCTGGTAGCGGGTTTCGTGATTCCCAATGGCGTATAGTAACGGAGAACGAATTCCTTTCAAGTATTCGTGCATGGCTTCAAAATGGGCAGCCTCCCCCTGGTTGTCCACGATATCGCCTAACACCAGCGAAAAGGCAGGTTGAGGGGTCAACTCATTGACACGGTTCACACTGTCCCAAATAAAGGCATTGTGGATCTTCATCCGTGTTGGATGTGCCTTGGGAGTATCCGGATTTCCACCCTGCGGATCTGCAAGAATGACAAAGGAAAACTGTTTCTGACCTTTTGCTAATCCTAATTTTGCCGGGTCCAACACCCCCATTTCTTTATCCAACAGGTAATTACAGCTTAGCTGAATCCCATCCTCCTGATAGGAAAGTTGCCGCCGCTCTACCAAGTTGCCTAAAGTAAACTCCATTGGTTTGCCATTCAGTACCAGATTCACATTCGTCCCGGGTTCCGGGCGATCAATCCAAACGGCAAAAACGAAAGGAAACGCTTTTCCCACTTCAAAGGTATAGGTACGATTCGCTTCGTCTACCCTTTCCGGCTTGTTTGCGAAGGGATAGGCTTTTACCCTGGATTGTTGTGCCCCTGGTTCTCTTACCTCCAACCGCACTTCTTTGGGAGCGAGCTGATCCATTGTCCGAATCTCCAGGCGTACCTGGAACTGCCCATTTTGGTTCAGGACTTCTGAAAAACGAGTAGGCTGGGCATACTGAAAGGGAGGAAGCCCCTGCTGCTGTGTTTTTACAGCTGCCGACCCCAATAAAAAAAAGGACGAACCTGCTCCTACCCTCGAAATAAATTTCCTACGCTTCATTCCTTACCAATTCATATCGTAGCCATGATCCATGGGGTCCACGTCCCATTTAGTCAAAAGCCCTTTGGCCGCTCTGAGGTCATAATGACTCCGGTTAAACTCCCCCACCATACCGATCATATCCAGAACGGCCTGTTGGGTGGATTCGGCACTATCTTCTATACTATCGATCGCATTAAGGGCATGCGTCCGGGCAAACGAATTGGGTGTTTCGAGGACTTCGTACAAGGCCTTCAGGGCCTCTTCAGTATACCCTAAATGGTACATGGCTTCTGCCGCCACCACTTTTACATTGGGAGAAGAATCTGAGAGGGCATTTCGAAGTGATTCTGCGGCTTCTTCTGCCTCCTCGCCCAGTATCAACAATCCTGTCGCTCCCCAATAGCGGCTAGCTGCTTCCTCCTCGTTTAGCATCTCTTCCAGGAACGAAATATCACCCTTTCTGGGGTTGGAAGCCAGATTGGCACCATCTATCAGGGCATTGAGATCAATGCCGGAATCCCTCATGTAATCATAGGCGGTGGTACCTTCCGTACGGTCGATTAACTCCGCCTCGGGGATAAAGCCGGTATCTTTGATTTCCAGCATCCATTCTTTGGTTGCCGCCCGCATGCGCTCCAGTACTTCTTTGTATTCCGGATCATCGGCCAGGTTATTTACCTCCCAGGGGTCGTTTTCGGTATCGTATAATTCCTCGGCAGGCTTGGTATTCCAGAATCTGGACTGAGTTTCATTACACTCTCCGGCTTTGTAGGCCGCTTCCCAGGATTGAATGGAAGGAGCCCTCCAGAGGTATTCCAAAAACTGACCGTACACCCGGTAAGGCATGTAATTGCGTATGTACCGGTACTTAGCGTCTCGTGCCGATCGACTCATATCGTATCGCTCGTCCATTCTGCCACGCAACATAAAAGCATATTCCGGATCTTCCGTTTTCTGCTCTCCCAAAAATGCCTTGCCCTGCAAATAATCCGGAATCTCCTGACCAACGAGACTAAGCAGGGTAGGCACCAGATCCACAAAGCTTATCATTCGGTTTACATGGGTCCCAGGTTTTTCGGCGGGATACAAGTGTCGGTACTTTTCAGGAATTCTTACAATAAATGGTACCCGGGTTCCGGTCTCGTACACGTATCTTTTGCTTCTGGCAAGTACCCCTCCATGGTCGCCATAATAGAAAACGATGGTGTTTTCTGCTTCTCCGCTGTCTTCAAGTTCCTGCAGCAGCTCGCCGATTTTTTGGTCCATGTCCTCTATTTTGTCGTAATACTGTGCCCAATCGTGTCGCATTTCGGGAGTGTCCGGATGGTAGGGAGGCAGGTTCACGTCCTCGGGCTTGTGCCGCAGCTCCGCTGTAGGAATGGAGTTATGAATGGAACTTTCGTGGGAAATGGTGGTATTAAAAACGGCGAAAAAAGGCTTCCCTTCGGGCCTGTTTTTGTAGTGGGCCTTATTACTGGATTCATCCCAGATATTCTCGTTTTGCTC
Organism: Cyclobacterium salsum; assembly: GCF_010119245.1. Classification (GTDB taxonomy): domain Bacteria; phylum Bacteroidota; class Bacteroidia; order Cytophagales; family Cyclobacteriaceae; genus Cyclobacterium; species Cyclobacterium salsum. The sequence goes on along the minus strand of NZ_WNKG01000003.1, from coordinate 35,202 downwards.
TGGATTGATGTTGTAATCCTCCTTGGAATTGTTGGTGGTATAATACCCTGCCTCTCGCATCATTCGGGGATAAAATCCAATTTCACCTGATTTATCGTAGTAGCTACGCATGTGTTGGTGTCCACCCGAATTGGCATAGACTCCGGTTAAAATGGTGTTTCGGGCAGGTGCACAAACGGGTAGGTTTGCGTAGGCATGGGTGTATAAAAAACCCTCTGCGGCCAAGGCATCCATGTTCGGCGTGGTGGCAAATTCATCTCCGTAACATCCGGCAAAGGGGCTATTGTCCTCACTGGTTATCCATAAGATATTGGGCGGTGGTAATTCTTCCCTGGAAGATTGACAGGATATCAGGCACAACAGAAAGAGGCAGTAGATAAGATACTTCATTTTGGGTTTCGATTGGTTTACTTGCGAATACTATAAATTAAATGAAATTTAATGGTTTTAGGTAACAAAAATCAAAAAACCCGCCCGAAAGTGAAATTCACTTCGTTTTTCCAGGGAACATTGCTACTGGATTTATGGGTGCAACAACCTTTGATTTTTATATAAAGAAATATTCATGGAAAAATTTCCCGTATCAACAAAGATTTTTGCAGCGCTGAATTTCAAAACCTAATTTTAATTTTATATATTGGATAAAAAATAGTTTCGTGCGTATGTCCACAGTACACAAAGGCCTTACCGTTACCGTCACGCTGGACGAACAAAAAATTCCCTATGTAAACGGGCTGCTGTCGGAATACCGGAAAGACCTCCGCCTCTATCAGGAAAAATACCAAAAATCCTTACCTGGCACCTTCTTTATCAGCTGGCTTACCCTGCCCACTCAGCTTTATCAAGACCAGGAAACCCTGCCGGCACGAATACTATTGCTGACCAGTTACGTCGGAAGCAAATCCCGGCACCTCAAAGAATTGGCCGCTTTTTTAGCCCCCCAACTCAGACAAGTATTTAGTCAAAGTGTTGAATTTCCTTCCGGGGAACCCAGCGAAGAAAAATTAGTTCAATTTTTAAATCAGAAAAGCATTCCCAATACTTTTTATTCGGGTTTCAAATTCATCAGCACTGCTGAAGTGGATCAGGAAGCCCAGTTGAAATCCGAGGTGCTCTCCTACATGCAAAAACAGGAATCATTGGGCCCGGCCAGTGAACCCACTGCCGTCAAGAAAGCCATCGAATCCTTCGTCTCCAGCCATCCCAAACTACATTGGGCCTCAGGCGGTATTCCTTTTAGTAGCCAAAACAAAGTTCAGATGCTTTGGCCTCTGGCCGCCTTTGGGCTGATGATGCTTGCTTCCATCGTATCCCTGATTGCCTTGCTATTTACTGATGCCTTGCTTTTCAGGTGGCTGGCCTGGATCTTCCCTGCCTTCCTGCTGGTAACAGGTGCCCTTTTTTTATTGCTTCGGCTTAATGAAAACAATCCCCACGAACCCTCGCCTGAACTTTCCGATGAAAAAGTGCGGGAGATTGTAGCCTTGGAAACCAACCCGGTAATTAACGAAATGACTGTCATCGCCCCTTTGAAAAAAGGCTGGGTCCGAAGGGTTTTTCTGGCCCTTACCCTGAAGTTGGTCGGCTTGGTGGCCTATTTTGCCTACATCCCCACCGTGCATACCGCCCGATGGCTACAAATGGATAAAGGCAAACGACTCGTTTTTATCGCCAATTTTGATAATTTATCCGAAGCCTATGCGCATGATTTTGTAGATAGTGAACGGAGGTCCATGAACATGGCCGTAATATTTAGCCACGCTTTTGGTTTCCCGGCGACCCGCTGGTTGGTGCACAAGCAATACAATCACCGAAGCGAATACATGAAAGGTGTCCGCGCCCATCAAAAAATCACCCAGTTTTGGTACAGCCATAATCGAAATTTGAGTGTGGAAAACCTGAAACGAAACAGGGCTTTCCGAGAGGGGCTTTTCAAAAAGATGGATGATCCGGCCATCAAAGACTGGCTGTTAACCATTTGACCATGAGTAAACTGGAAAAAGAAGACATTCAAGGCTTGTTGGTTCGCGGATACGGGAACCTGCCTAGTGCCAAATACCTGCTGTATACTGGAAGCCAGCGCGAAGAAACACTGGAATTTATCCGGCAACTTATCCCAAAAATCACCCCAGCCTCAGAAAAGCCTGAAAATGAAGCCTTGCACCTGGCGTTTACCTACGAGGGATTGGCCTTTTTGGAGCTCCCAGCCCCCGTGCTGGATAGCTTTTGCCGGGAGTTTAAGGAAGGCATGGCTGAATTGCAGCGGCAATTCGTTCTGGGCGATACCGGCGAAAATGCCCCCCCACATTGGGATTGGGGAAACGAACCCTTGCATTTTCTCCTGCTGGTTTACGGAAAGGATGAAAATCAATTGAACGAAACCCTGGCCGGCATTCGGCAGCTTTCGAATGCGAAAGGCGTCACAGAACTGCACGCGCTACCCACCGGCCTGCTGCAAGGCCAAAAAGAACATTTTGGGTTTCGGGATGATATCTCCAGACCCATCATCCGGGAATTGCTATCCCAACCGCCCCAGGATCCGGACACCACCTTTCCCGCCGGAGAGTTTATCATGGGGTACGATAATCTCTACGATGAACTTGCCCCCTCGCCGACGGTTCCGCCGCAGTTGGACCCCAACAACAGGCTTCCTGAACACCGGGATGATTCTAACCTGAAGGACCTGGGAAAAAATGGCTGCTACCTCGTGTTCAGGCAGATGAAACAACATGTACCCATTTTTTGGGAGTATATGAAAGCCAACAGCACCGACCCATCCGCAGCGATTGGTCTGGCCAGTAAAATGGTCGGCCGATGGCCAGACGGTTCCCCATTGACCCTTTGCCCGTTCCAGCCGGACCCTTCCCAGTCTGATACCAATGACTTTGAATACTGGGAGCAGGATAAAGCGGGATTGAAATGTCCCATTGGTGCTCATATACGCCGTACCAATCCCCGGGATCACCTGGTCACCGAGAAAAGTAGAAAAGATTCCCGGGAAATGGCTGCCAAACACCGGATGCTACGAAAGGGCAGACCCTACGGACCTCCACTAACGCCGGAACTAGATCCGGAAATAATCATGCAAAAGCCCGATGACGGGAAAGAAAGAGGCCTGCATTTTATCTGCCTGGTCACCGATATCCGGAGGCAATTTGAATTTGTCCAAAACAACTGGGTGAACTTTCATAAATTCGGAGGATTGGAAAACGATGCGGATCCCATTATCGGCAATCACTATCAAAACGAACGCCGAAAGACGGATTCGTTCAGCATTCCGGAATATCCGGTAAGGAAAATACACAGGAGTTTACCTAATTTTACGCATATCAAAGGCGGGGCCTATTTCTTCTTTCCCGGAATCCGGGCACTGCAATACCTGACTGAAAATGACTGATTTCTATACACCCGAAGAAGAAAAAGACATTCAGGATTTGTTGGGGGATATGAAAGAATTCCTCAAAAAGGAATATCCCCAGGGTTCCATCCGGAGAAATTTTCATCCTAAAATGCATGGCTTGCTGAAAGGGAGCTTAACCATAAAGCCAGATATCCCCGAAGCCCTCCGGAAGGGATTATTCAAGGAAACCAAACGTTATGAAGCCTGGATTCGCTTGTCCAATGCGCCCCCCAAAGTACAATCCGACAAACCAGCATCCGGGAGAGGGCTGGCCATCAAGGTACTCGATGTGGATGGAGAAATGCTGGAAGAAGACCCGATTGGGGTGCCTACCCAAAACTTTTTATTAACAACCAGCCCCATTCTTTCGGCCTGGAACATTCGGTTGTATCGAAAAGCCATTCGAGCCGTCTTATTTGGTTTTTGGGAACAACTACGATTTGCGATCCACCCAAAACATTGGCGGAGCATCTACCTTACCCTGAAATATTCGGCCAAACACGAAAACCTGCTTTCCCAAACCTATTTTTCCGGAGGAGCTTTTCGCTTTGGCCCGGATTCATTTGTCAAATTTGTCTTAAGCCCTCATGATCCCTCTCTCGGTTACACCCTGGAAAAAGAAAAATCAGATTCCTTTCTAAAAGAGCAACTGGTGGAAGACTGCAAGAGGAAAATTCATGCGTTCACCCTTTCCATTCAACTTCATAAAAATGAAGACCAACATCCCCTGGAAAATACGTCAAAGGCCTGGAAAGCAGATTTGATCCCCTTGGCCACCTTAACCCTTCCCGTACAGGAATTTGATACTCCCGAAAGGAACGCTCTGGGAGAAAAAATGGAATTTTCACCCTGGATAGGACTGGCAGACCATGCGCCGGTCGGCGGCATCAACCGGGCCAGAAGAAGGGTTTACAAAGAATTGGCGGCTTTCCGGAATAGGTAGTTTATGAATTCAGTAATCCCAAACGGTTACAATTCCCTCCGCGGCGGAGGGCAAGGGGGATTTTTTCGAGTCATTCCGTTTTTGAGATTGTAATTTTCTGTGATTTCCGTCCCTAAATCCCCCAACCCCCTTTGGAAAAGGGGGATTTGCTGAAATGGAAATTTTTTGCTGAAATTGCGTGATGTAGTTGGGCTGAATGACGGCAAGGTTTATGAATTCAGTAATCCCAACCGGTTACAATTCCCCCTTGACAAGGGGGATTTTGTTACGTAACTATCAATAAATCAATATATTGAATAGTGAAAGTGAAGGCAAGGGTTTTGGATACTGTAAATCCGAACGTGAACTAATCCCTGACCGTTACGATTGTTTGATCCGCTCCAGAAAAGCATTTCGGAAGGTGGCCCCTCCAAAAAACTCCTGTTCTTTTTCCCAGTCGTTGAATCCGGGAAAGGCTTTTTCTACCATTTCCCGGTGCCAGGGTTCTACCGATAGCCCCCAATGCGGTATGGCGCCCGCAGCGAGTAGCTCCCGCTCCAGTCGCATGAACAATGGCAGACTGCCCGTAACCCCTTTGACGCTTACCAACTCAATCATGCACATATCAGACTGCTGCATCATGGACAAATGCGCCGGACATTGTTTTACAAAACGCAGGGAAAACGGAGCGGCCAGCAGGTGATCGTAGCGCTGAGACTCCTCACAAACCCGAATAATCAGGTTTACTGCCTCAAAAACCTTGTCCAGGGGAAATCCAAACTCGATGGCATACCCATAGAACTTCAGTTCTCCCAGGCCCTGATCCAGAACGTTTCTCGCCAGGTCTTCGAAGCCTCCCCCCTCATCTCCGGTATGGTCCACCAGTCTTTTTATGGAGTTGTTCGTCATCCGGGGGATCGATAAATGGTTCTTATTAAACACCCAGGGAGAAAGTCTTCCTGAAATGGCAATGCCTGATATAAAAGTAGAAATGTAATTCCGCTCCCTTCCCGCATGGTGCTTTTCGTGTTGCTGCTGGCTGTAATTCCGGGTGGTTACCAGGCATTTTCGTTTTCGCTCTTCTTCCGTTCCCGCTTCCATGTCCCGGTAAGGGTTGATCAGTACCTCAAAATGCCTGTGGGCATTAATATATCGATACATATCCTGTTGCATTTCCGCTTTGACATCCTCCCAATTTCGCATGATTCGTTCTTCCATAAGCCGGTATTCCGGCTGGGCCTCCAGGATCATGGAAAAAATAATGCCCACCGAGCCGATGCCCACCATGACCGCATTGAATTTCTCGTCGTCCTGAATCAGGGTTATTTTGTGTTTGATAGCCATTTTATCCTTGGCGAATAGCTCCGGGTCGGTGACCCCATCGGTAGGTTCTACGCGAAAGACCTTCCCTCCTTTTCCGACCACGGTGATGGATTTTACAAATGCTGAAACCGGACCAATACCGATTCCTGATCCGTGGGTGGAGGTAGCAATGGCACCGGAAATGGATTGGATGCTGGATCCGCCCTGATTGATCAGGGCAAACCCATGATAGGTCAGTGCCTGGATCAAATGCCTGATTTTGGTTCCGCCCCCGGTTTCAAACAGGAAATGCCTTTCCTTGCGTTTCTTGTTTTCGTAATTAACCGTCACTTCAAAGCCAACCCGGTACGCCTCCTTAATACAGTCCTCGGCAGGCCGTTGGGTCATGTTCATGTGCTGGGTGCAAACCAGGTAATCCTCGCATTGCGCCACGGCTGTCAGCGCATGGCCTGAACCTACGGCCCGGATTTTTTTGTCGTTTTTTTCAGCCAGCTTAACCAATTCCACCACTTCTTCCAGCCCCTGGTAATCGTATCCGGTGCAAGCTTCATTTTTAGGCGAAAAATGCTCGTATTCGCCGTTGCCTGGTACAAAAAACCGCAGGGGTTCGGAAAAATGGTTGCCGTACCAATTACCCCATTTTTGCCGAACTTTTTTATCTTTTGAAAAGATGTCCTCCTGGGTCAATTCTTTATCCAGGGATAGCACCACCCGCTCGTGCGTTGCCATGTTTTTGTTCAGCCTATTCTCTATCAACCTCCGCACAACGCGCGGGGTGACCAGAAAATTGATCGTTCTTACCCAGCGACTTCGTTTTTGCCGGGAGCAGTGATTGGTCAGGGTATCATCAAGGATTTCGATGTGTTTGGGTACATTGTCCCGGTTGAAAACTACCTGGGTCACCAGGCGTAATAGTGCCCAGGAAACATGGGCATTTCCTTTTTTCCAAGTAAGAAATTTCGATACAACAGTCATGGGTTAAGGGGTTTCTTTTCAATGCTTTAGGAATAATAAGTATTTTCTGAAAAGATAAAAAATTGTAGAGCCATGTTTTTTGGGTGAATCAAAAAAGAAGGAGTCATTTGTTAAAAAAAAGCCAATTATTTGCTTCACCGGATAAATTGAATACTTTTGACTATTGAAATAATCGCACGGGGTGCTTGATGAATGTCAGGCTGAGATCAAACCCGAAACCTGATTTGGATAATGCCAACGTAGGGATGCTAGCCAGCCAAATTTCCATCGTGTTAGTTGCCGCTCCATTCCTTTGGCCAGTCCAATCGGATGGAATTTTTATGTTAATGCAACTATGGAAATAAAAAAGGCAGGAGGAGAACTGATCCCCCAACAACAGCAAAACTGGCAAAACCGGCCGGAATGGTTTTTTAACCGGAAACATACCGATACCTACGAACTTTGGTACGAAGGCCGGTACAAGCGGGCCGAAATCTGGCAAAAAAAGGTAATGGAGCAGTTGGTCTCCAAAGACAAGCGGATCCAAACGCTACTAGAGTTTGGCTGCGGCACCACCCGGTTTACCCGCTGGTGGAAAGAGATCGGCATTGAAGCCTCGGGAGGGGACATTTCCCCATTGATGCTTTCACAGGCCATCCACCTTTTTGAAGGGGATCTGGTCATGGCCGATTCCCATCACATGCCCTTCAAGGACAATACATTTGATGCCCTGGCTTTTATCACCACTTTCGAATATTACCAAGACCCGGTACGGGTTATCCGGGAAGCGGCAAGGGTGGCCCGGTATGGCATTGCCATGGGCATGATGAACCGCAATTCGCCAAAGGTACTAAGGCGCAGAGTTCAGCAACTCTTCGGAAAGAACCCTTTCTATGTGACGGCTACCTTTTATACCCCTGAAAAACTAATAGCATTAATCGAGGAAGCCTTAAAAGGAAGATCTTATACCATCGAATGGAGCTGCACCGGCCTGCCCAAGTGGTTTCCGGTACAGCAGTGGCGAATACCTTATGGCGATTTCTTTGGATTATACATACAACTACATGACGAATGAGCAATACGATTGGAAAAATAGATGAAACGTTTCTGGAGACCTTTATCGCCTCAAGATGCGGAGAAAAACGGCCGGAAGTGCTGGTGAAACCGGGTTTTGGCCTGGATGTATCGTTGGTGGCCTTGCCTGGAAATCAGGTCATGGCCCTAACCAGCGATCCCCTATCGCTGATCCCCGGTTTGGGATTGCAGGAGTCCGCCTGGCTATCGGTGCAATTGATGGCCAATGACATGGCTACCACTGGCTTTGCCCCTCAATACGGTCAATTTGTGTTAAACCTTCCTGCTGAGTTTAGCCAGGAGGATTTTAAAACCTACTGGGAGCATATCCACACTTTTTGCCAGAAAATGGGCATGGCCATCACCGGCGGGCATACCGGATTTGTTGCCGGGCAAAATTCTACCATCGCCGGAGGGGGTACCTTTATCAGCATTCTTCCCGCTGATCAAGCGCTGACCGCTGACAAAGCACAGGCAGGCGAGGTACTGCTGGTGACCAAATCGGCGGCCATTTCTTCTGCTGCCATTCTGGCGATGAGTTTTCCGGAAACCATCCAGAATCGGATAGGCCGGGAACGATACCTAGCGGCCTATGGCGCTTTCTATGATACTTCCTCTCTGCAAGATGGCCTGGAGGCAAAAGGAACCGCTAGCGATGTTACCGCCATGCACGATGTCACCGAAGGAGGAATACTGGGAGCCATTTACGAATTGGCAACCGCTGCCGGTTGTGGCGTGCATCTAGACAAAGACAAACTTCCGGTTGGACCCGCGCAGGCTGCTGTCTGTGATGTTTTTGATTTGGACCCCCTGCATTGTATTGGGGCGGGCTCCATGATCATTGCCTGCAAAAAGGAAAATGCCGCATCGGTGGAGGAAAGGCTACTATCAGCGGGTATCCCCTGCGCAGCAGTAGGAGAATTGACCGATGCCAGCCAGGGCATGGTGCTAGCAGAAAATGGCCAGGGCAACGCACTCGTTTATCAGAAAAAAGATCCGTACTGGGCGGCCTTTTTTCAAGCCAGCAAACAAGGATGGAAATGAAAAGACTAAACCTAAGCTCCGAAAAAGGAATCTACCTGGTCCTTGACCCACAGGCAAAACCCGAAGAGGAATTGTTTCAGGATTTAAAAGGGGTGTTTCAGTATCCGCTCATTGCCGTACAAATTTGGGATCATTTTAGCCCGGAACAGGATGCAAGAGCATTCATTGAGAATGTTTGTGAGTTGGCCAATCCCTATCTCTTTCCGGTTTTGATCAATAATTCCTGGGAATGGGTAAATAAAACGGCACTCGATGGGGTTCATTTTGATCAAATTCCTGCCGATTTTACTCCTATCAGAAAGCGTTTGCCGAAAAATACCCTCCTGGGACTGACCTGTACAAATGATTTGTCCTTGCTTCAAAAAGCAGAAGAAAAGGGTTTCGACTACCTCTCCTTCTGTTCGGTATTCCCTTCTGCCAATGCGGGAGCTTGTGAATTGGTCAGCAAGGGCACCCTTCGGAAAGCGGCTGAATGCAGCAACTTACCGTTTTTTTTGGCAGGGGGAATCCGGACGGACAACCTCGGCGAATTGGCATCCATACCCCACCAGGGACTGGCCCTGATCTCCGGCATCATGGGACAAGCCAACCCGGCAAAAGCCATGGAACAGTTTTCATACCTACTTAAAACGAAAAAAAGTAATGAAGTTAACAACGATTGAAAAATTATGTTGTCCCTTTGACCGATCGGATTTGGAATTGACGCGAATTACCGAGGACCTGGATGGTACGATAGAAGAGGGTTGGCTGTATTGTGCGCAATGCAAACGGATGTACCCCATTGTAAAAGGCATTCCCATCATGAATCCGGATGAATACCGGGAATTTAGCCTGGAAAAGCCCCTCCTGGAGCGTTGGCAAAAGCAATTGAAAGGAAAGCAGGTGAAAAATTTCAAGCTACTGGATAAGGAGCAGGAAGAGGCGGATACGACGGACAATCCCTGATTAGATTTATTCTTAGCGACAGGACACCCTATAACGCTGCTTTCCCGCTATGCACGAATTCGAGTTAAAAATAATGGGATTTGGGGTGGAACGAGATCTGGTGCTAAAACCGATTCGTTTAATCTGATGAATTAGGTATATTGGGGCAGAAAAACCAACCACCTTTAACTACCCCTATGCCACTCAAAAAACTCCGTATTCGCCAAAAGATTCTTTTCACCCTTGAACGGCAATTGGTAAAAGGTGCCCAATTCCAGCTGTTACTGGTCGCGGCTTTTATTGGGCTCATATCCCTGGTCGGGGGGCTTTTGGTCATGCCATCCGGACCTCCCACTTCCACCTTTGGAGAATCGGTTTGGTGGGCCTTTTTACGCCTTTCCGATCCCGGTTACCTGGGGGATGATGAGGGAGGCTGGCGGCGGTTTATTTCCACGCTGATCACCGTTGCCGGTTACGTGGTGTTTCTGGGTTCGCTGGTCGCCATCATTACTACCTGGATGAACCGAAAGATCCGGCATCTGGAGCAGGGACTGACTCCGGTCACGGCAAATAACCACCTATTGATTCTGGGTTGGTCCAACCGTACCATCCATATCGCAGCGGAAATTTTTCAGTCGGTAGGAAGAATCAAGCGATTTTTAATTCGTTTTGGTGCCCGAAAACTACAACTAATTATCCTTTCGGAAGAAGTCGGGCCTTTCCAATTGCAGGAACTTAAAGACCATCCCATCATCGGGAAACGGGCGAATGAAATTGTTTTACGCACCGGGCTGGCAATAGACCGGGAACACCTGCGCCGGGTAGACAGCCTGAATGCCTCAGCCATCATTATTCCCAGTTTGGCTTATGGCAAACGGGAGCTGATCAGTCCGGATATTGAAACCATTAAATGCCTGCTTTCCCTCAATGCAGAAGCCAGCCTACATCGGAGACATAAATTACCCTATGTGGTAGCTGAAATTCAGGATGAATATAAGGTAAAGGCCGCGTACAGAGCTTACTCGGGGCCCCTGGAGGTAGTCGGTAGCAATACCATTATCAGCAGGTTGATGGCGCAGAATATCCGGCATCCGGGGCTTTCGGAAGTTTACAATGAAATCCTGTCCCAGATCGTAAACAACAACCTTTTTTGCCAAAACTTCCCCGATCTCATCGGGTATTCCCTGGGAAGTATAAAAAAAGCTTTTACCAAAGCCGTCGTGATGGGGGTAGTAAGCAATTCATCGGATCGATACATTCCGAAGTTGAATATTCCAGAAAGTCACATTCTGGAAAAGGGGGAGCGGCTAGTGGTAATGGCCCGGAATTCTGAGGACCTGGTTTGGAAAACCGCTTCCCTTTCCAAAGAGGTACCTACTTCGTTCCTTCGATCCCCATTAGCACCCGAGGAAACGAGCGAAACCATCCGGGTGTTGATTTTGGGTTGGAATGAGCATGTCCCTTCCCTGATCAAGGAATTATGTTCTTACGAAGAGGAGACCTACTTTGTCCGCCTGGTGGCCATGCGACCCGTCATGGAAAGGGAAAAGGAACTGCAGTTTCTAAAAGAAAACCCTAATAGGGTTTCACTCGAACATGTGGTAGCCGATTATATCCGGGAGTCGGAAATCCAAAAAACCGGAGCCGAAACCTTTGACCACATACTGATGATCAGTAGCGACCGCATGGAAGAGGAGGAAGAGGCCGATGCCCGTACCATGGTAGGGTATGTTTTACTGGAGGAAGTATTGGAAAAAGCCAAAAAAAGACCTTCGGTATTGCTTGAACTGGCAGATCCCAGCAATGAATCCCTGATCCGGCGCTATCAAAGTGAGGTAATTATCAGCCCGATGGTATTAAGTCACCTGCTGGCAGGTATTGCCCTGCAGCGGGAGCTAAGTAGTATTTATAACGAATTATTTACCGTAGGAGGAGCGGAAATTATTTTTAGAGAAATCTGCACCTATGGCATTTCCCCCGGAGAAATCGCTTTCCATGAAATCGAATCCCTGGCAGCATCCCATGGAGAAACAGCCCTTGGCCTGGCCCTGCAGCCGAAACCACGCAGAAAAAACCACCTGCTCCTCAATCCGGACAAGAACCGAAAGATCGTTCTTTCCGAACAAGATCGATTGGTGGTGTTGACCACGGTTTACTAATACTCAATTTAGATAATCCCCCGATTTTTATTGCTTGGGAAACCCTTGGAAATCCTAGCCTTTAACTTTTTGATGCTTCTCCAGTTAAACGCTTAATAGTTACGCAATAATAACGTAAATCACAGATAACGTTTAATATCCATAATTATTGTACATTCGATTAATAAAATACTTATATTGGAAAATATATTCCTTTACTGATTTAAAGTTTCCCTACTTATCTCTGAAATAATATTTTTTTTTCACCAGTAAATCCAGCCTGGTTGAAAAATAATTAATGGCTTGCTATATTATTTATTCGCTTCCTTAACCAACCCAGAAATGGCCTATTTTGACACCTCTTAAAAGATTTACCAAGGACCATCCAGCACTTCATTTACTCTTTACCATCCATCCAAAGAACTTTAAGTAATCATTTACCCTTTTCACAAAACCAATGAATCAGAACTTATCGGACCCACCCAGCCGGTCCATTACACACATACTGTTGGGACTACTGCTGTTCCTGTTTATTTCGACTCCCTGCCTGTTTGCGCAAAACACCACGCTGACTGGCAATGTATATGACGAAAATCAGTCGCCGCTTCCGGGGGCCACTATTACTGTAGAGGGTACCACGCGAGGTACTGTTACGGATATTGACGGAAACTTTTCCCTGGATGTAAGGGGAAACGAGGTTCTGGTCGTGTCCTTTATTGGATACCAATCTTCACGACTGGAGGTAAACAATCAAAATTCCCTGACCGTTAACCTGGTTCCGGACCAATCCATCATGCAAGAAGTCGTGGTAGTAGGATACGGTTTTCAGCGTAAATCGGATCTGACCGGATCGGTCGGATCGCTAAAAGAAGAAAGTTTTAACCGAGGTGTCATTGTTTCTCCGGAACAATTGCTGCAAGGTAAGATTGCCGGTGTGAACGTCACGGCTTCCAGTGGTGCTCCGGGTGCTGCCATGAAACTGACCATTCGAGGTCCCGGAACAGTACGAAGTGGTAGCGGGCCACTTTACGTCGTAGACGGAGTAGCCCTGGATAATTCTTCGCCTACCACAAGCGGGGCAGACCTGGGGGCATCGTCTTCTGCACCCTCCAACCCTTTAAACTTTTTAAATCCCAATGACATCCAATCGATTGACGTGCTGAAAGATGCCTCTGCCACTGCTATCTATGGGTCTCGCGGAGCCAACGGTGTCGTGCTTATTACCACTAAAAAAGGAGCTGGCCTAAGCCCACAATTGAATTACAACAGCAATTTTTCCTTCGGAAGGGTAAATAAAACCATCGACGTACTCCATGCAGATCAATTCACCGACTTTACCAATGAGTTTGGGGATCCGAGCAATATTGGATCCGCTTCCACTTTCTGGCAGGATGAAATCTTCCGGTCCTCTTTTACGCACGACCACAATGTATCCTACGGTGGGGTGACGAAAAATGGAAGCTTTTATGCCTCCCTCAGCGCGCTTGATCAGGAAGGTGTGGTAAAGCAGAGTGCTATGAAAAGGTATACAGCCCGGATGAACATGAACCAGTCTTTTATCAATGACAGGCTAAGTTTAGGCATCAATTTGACCACTAGTCATACCCGAACCGACTCCCCGCCCATTGGTGATAATGCCGGAGTGGGAGGAGATGCCCTATCCAATGCCCTGACAGCCAATCCGACCTATCCTACCCGAAACCCGGACGGGTCCACCTTTTTGTTTCCAGAAGGAATCAACCCTCTGATGATGATGGAGATTTACACGGATTTTGCGAAGGTAAACCGCGTGCTAGGCAATATCGATCTGGGTTTTGAAATCACCCGGGGATTGACCTACAAACTGAATGTAGCCGTGGATAATGCCACCGGCTCTCGCATCAGCCAAATCAGCCGCCATTCGGTGCAGCGGCTTCCTCATCCAGGGGGCAGACTACAGGACAGCAGCAATGAAAATGGTAATTTTCTTACCGAAAGTTTCCTGAGTTACCAGTTTGCTCTGGATGGTGGATCCCATGATTTCAACGTGTTGCTTGGCTATTCCTATCAAGAGTTCACTAATTCGTTCCGGTATTGGACCATTAATAATTTTGCTACTACCGAAATAGAAGCCTACAGAAATCCGGGCATTGGCTCAGATTTAACCATCGGAAATAACCGCCCTGGCGGAGGGGCTTCCGTAAATGAATTGCAATCTTTCTTCAGTAGAGTCAATTACAATTTTGACGAAAAGTATTATTTCACGGGTACGGTTCGGGCGGATGGATCCTCCCGGTTTGGGGGCGATAATAGGTACGGAATATTTCCCTCCTTTTCCGCTGCCTGGCAGCTATCCAACGAGGAGTTTCTGAAGTCCAGTTCTTCCTTGTCCTCTCTGAGAATGAGAGCTGGCTGGGGACAAACGGGGAATCAGGACATTCCCTCCTACATTACCCAACAGTTGCTGACCGTCAATACCGGCTCCGGATCAGGTTATGCCTTAGGTTTGGGGCCTAACGCACCCGTATCTCCGGGGATTAACTTTGTGCGACTCCAGAATCCGGGCATCAAATGGGAAGTTTCCTCTCAAACCAATGTAGGGGTGGACTTTGGTTTTCTAAATGAATCCCTCTACGGGACGGTGGATGTTTTCCGGAAAATCTCCAGTGATATCCTATGGGAAACCCAAACAGGAGTGGATCCCATTGTGGCGACTTCTTCCTTTTGGAGCAACTATCCCATGGAAATCGAAAATTCCGGAATTGAAATTTCCCTGGGCTACCGAAAAGACCTCGGTAGGGATTTCACCATGGACCTGGGAGGAAACATCAGTTTCTTGCGAAACAATGTCACCAATCTTCCTGTCACCATATTGCGTACCGGAGGGATTGGTGGCCCCGGCCTTTCCGGGGTACAGGTAAATGGTTTCCTGAACGAGCTACCGGTCGGAACCTTTTGGGTGCACGATTGGATCGGTTTTGATGAAGCCGGAAACAACCGCTTCAGAGACCTGGATGGGGACGGTTTGATTACCGATGCTGATTTTGTTAACGGCGGATCGGGTTTACCCACGAGTACCTTCGGTTTTTACAGTAGCCTCGTGTACAAAAACCTCGACCTGGTTTTGAATTTTAACGGGGTCGCCGGAAATCAGATCTATTGGAACGATGAAAATGCCTATTTCAACCTGCCTCGACTGGTCGCCGGAAACAACGTCTCCACGAACGTGCTGGATTTTCCGGAGGAAAGCCGTACCAACTCGGCCTCTCCCTCCACCCGATTTATACACGACGGAGATTTCCTACGCCTGAACAACGCAAGTTTGGGGTATTCCTTTAATACAATGGGAATAGACTGGCTTCAAAAGTTACGTCTCTCCCTAACCGGCCAAAACCTCTTGACCTTTACCAACTACCCCGGTTTCGATCCTGAAGTCGATACGCCCCGCTCAAACGGAGGCTTTGTGTCTACCGGAATCGACGGTACGCGATACCCCACGGCCAGAACGATTATTTTAGGACTAAGCTGTACTTTCTAACTCACCATCCACATGAAAAATATTAGTAAACTCTTGTTTATAGGACTTCTTAGCTTCGGATGTACGGATTTATCCGAAGAAATACTGGACACAGCAGTAGGCACAGGCGTCTTGGAGGCACCGGAAGCACCCGATCTGGTGATGGCTCCGGTTTATGCCCGGTTAAACTCCACTTATGGGCAGCACAATTGGCTGTTTAACCTTCAATCCATTGCCTCAGATGAATCCATTGTACCATTCCGGGGAGGCACTGACTGGTTTGATGGGGGCATATTCATTGAAATGCACCAGCACAGTTGGACGCCATTTCACAGTACTGTTCGGGACGTTTGGTCTCACCTGACCCAGGGCGTGGCCCGTGCTGCCGGTGCCCGACAAACGCTGGAAGAAATCAATGGTCCCGATCGGTACCTTGCCGAGGCCCGTGCCATGGGTGCCTTTTATAACCTTCACCTGTTGGACCTTTACGGTGTTTCATTTGAAAAACTACCGGAAGACGTGGGAACTCCGCAATTATCCCGGGTTCTCCGGGGAGCGGATGCCATTGATTTTATTTTAACTGAACTGGATGCGGCAGAGCCTGCGCTGGGCAGCCGGGCAGAGGTCGGATCGGTACGGTTTTCAAAGGCAGCCGCCTGGGGAATAAAAGCCCGCCTTTTGCTCAACAAAGCCGTCTACAGTGACCGGTATGCCTCCACATTTACCTTTGATGAATCAGATATGACTGAAGTTATTAGTTTAACCAGCCAGATTATCGATTCTGGAGACTATGCGCTAGAAATGGAGGACTATTTTTCTATCTGGAACGTGGACAACCACGACCATCCCGAGCATGTCTTTGCTTTTGATCAACGGCTGGCAACCGGTGGTTCCAATCGGCTTGCCTGGTTTGGCTCTTCCAGAAGCCGCCACGGCTCTCTGACCAATATCCTTGCCGTGGGCAGCGATGGCGTGTCCCTGACAACCGATTTCTTTAACAAATGGGAAGGAAATCACGAAGATCCCCGTTTCTTTCAACGCAATTTGCCTGATGGCGGATCCATCCCGGAATCCGATTTTCGTTGGAACCGAGGCATCCAATTCGGTCAGCAGTACGGCATCGTTTTGGACGAGAGCAACCGCTTCAAACGCACGCCGGATGGGGAGCTGGTTATCGAAAAACTGGTCAACCGAACCCGTACCGGTGAAGATGTAGTGTATACCATCGAAGTCGATCTGGGTGACAACAGGGGGCATAGCAACGGTCCCAGAGCCTTTAAAATCGACTTCGATCCTGAAGCCCAAACCGGACAATGCTGCAGCCGGGTAAACCTTCCCATTTTAAGAATGGGTGACGTGTACCTGATGCGAGCCGAAGGCCAATTCAGAAATGGAAATCCGGTAGCCGCTTTGGCGGACTTGAATGCCCTGCGCACCGCGAGGGGAGCGGAGCTTCTTAGCGAGGTAGACCTTGATATCATTCACCGGGAGCGAACCTTCGAACTCTACACCGAAATGCTGGCTCGAACGGATGCCATCCGCTTTGGAAAATGGGAAAATGCCTGGATTGATAAAAGCAGCTCCAATCCAATCCGCAGGCTATACCCCATTCCTCAAGGAGTAATTGATGCAGCCAGCGGGTCCCCCGGTTTTCTTGAACAAAATGAGGGGTATTAAACCCCTGAGTTAATTCATCAAATTAACATCAAAGCCGACTTTCGTCCTGTAAGTCGGCTTTTTTTGCAAGCAGCTCAAAACGAATTCTAGCCATTTTCAAAAGTCAATCAGAATCAACGAACAGCCTTTTTCGGCCCAATGCAACATTTTATACCCTATTTGGTTACAAATGAGTACCCCCGAATCCATTCGTATTGGTTAGCTTTACATTGTTGAAAGGATATAACTCACAAAGCTATTTACCTTATCAATACCTATTTTACCTAACCTAACTACCGATCTGCTGAACGATCGGTAGTTTTGTTTTTACCCCGTCGTCGTTTGTTTCAGGAGGACAAGTCAACGGGTAATGGCTTTGGTTGTTTTTTTGTTCGTCACCTATTCGCTATCTGTGGCAGCCAAGCCCCTCCCCCTCGCTAAGTCCCTACGTCCCAGCATCTCTTAGTCTCCTTACCGTCATTGCGAGCGCAGCGAAGCAATCTGAACCGAAGCGTATCCACAAGTAGGTCCTAGAAATGAAATAGAGATCGAGTGACGAGCACATACCCCGACAGACTGCCGCGGGTGCTGGAGTGTTCACTACCATTCGAATTAATTCACGTCTGCACCCTACCGATGACGTATTTTATAAGTATTTGGTTTTCAATATGATATAATCACTTCAAAATTATACCGTCATCCCGATTTCTGCGTTTTTTAAAATGTTAATTCTCGCAGTGACGCCACTGTCAGCTCATCCAATCACCACATCATGCCTTTTTACGCTGGGCCTGTCGAAGTCCGACTCTGCTTCCTTTTTAGGCTGAGCCCGTCAAAGTCCGACAAGCTCAGGAACCACGGGCGCCGATCATGTCACTGTCTATAAGTCCCACTGAATCAAAGTCACTCCGTCTCCCCCTCTCTTAATCACTCAGCCCCTTTGTCTCCATTTCTCAAAGTCAGCCCCTCTCTCAATACGCTCAGGCCTTCGCAAACTTCCACCGCCCTTTTCTAAAAAACCATAACGCAATTACAGCATGAAGGGAATGGCAAAAAGCAATCGTGCTAAAAATTCCCAGCGTACCCAAATGGAAGGTAATTGCCAGGACATAAGCCATGGGGATTTCCAGCAACCAAAACACTCCCACATTGATATAAGCAGGGGTTCTGGTATCTCCAGCGCCATTAAAAGCTTGTACCATGACCATGCCCACCGCGTAAAAGATATACCCCAAAACGGTTACTTTTAATCCAGTAGCGGCAATTTCCCTCACTTCCTCTCCTTGCACAAATATGCCGGCCAGACTATCTGCAAACAGCAGGTAAACAAGGGTGACGCAGGCCAGGAAGATAAAGTTGTAGCGGGCTGTCAGGTAGGTAGCAAGTTCTGCCCGGAAGGCTTTCCCAGCCCCCAGGTTCTGCCCCACCAGCGTGGCAGCAGCCGAGGAGAGCCCCCAGGCTGGCATCAGGCTAAAGAGCAAAATCCGGAAGGCAATGGTATATCCGGCCACCGCAGCACTGCCAAACTCTGCGGCGATTCGGGTAAGCACGATCCAGGCAGCCGAATCCACCAGAAACTGCCCCATTCCCCCGACGGATATGCGAATGATTTTCTGAAGGGTTACCCAACGAACTTTCAGGTTTTGCCGGCCAATGACCAGGCGGTGCTTGCCGTTCACCAAATGGTATACCTGGTACAGCACGCCCACACTTCTTCCGATGGTGGTGGCCCAGGCAGCACCTACCAGGCCAAAGCCTTCGAAGGAACCCAGGCCAAAAATCAACAGGGGGTCCAAAACGATGTTCAAGCCATTGGAAATCCAAAGTGCCCGCATGGCCAGATGGGGCGCACCGGCACCCCTGAAAATCCCGTTGATTAGAAACAAGAGCATAATGGCCGTATTTCCAGCAAAAATGATTTCCGTATAGGCCGTTCCTATTTGCAACACCTCCAATTCCGCTCCCATGATGGCCAGTATTTCCCCGGAGTAAACGTATCCTCCCATCCCCAACGCCAGGGAGGCGACCACGCCTACCAGCAGCAATTGAAAAGCAACGGTACCGGCCCGCTTATAGTTTTTCTCACCAAAGCGGCGGGCCACCATGGCCGTTCCAGCCATACTGATGCCCACTCCCAGCGAATAAATAATGGTGAGTACGGCCTCGGTAAGTCCCACTGTGGCCACGGCGTCCTCTCCCAGCCTGCCTACAAAAAATATGTCCACCACGGCAAACAGGGATTCCATGATCATTTCCAGAATCATGGGAACCGCCAGCAGCACAATCCCCGTTTTTATGGAGATACGGGTATAGTCCTGCTCCTTACCCCGAATGGATTCGCTGATTAATTGCCAGAAAGGAACGCGCTTTTTCATCAGAAAAAAATTGAGCAGCAAATATCGGAATATTGCGCCGGATTTTCTCTTGTCACAGGAAAGGAAATTTAGATTAACTGGGATTACGTTCTTAAATCGCTCCCGACACTGATCGGGAGGGATTTTTTCACTAAGCCCAATCCAACTTGCCCTGCGAGACGGCGGCCAGATTGGCGATCCGGTATAAGACACGGGCACCGACGTTGGCATCCCATTCCCCTCCATCCGTACCAGGTGCTACTTCTACCAGGTCAAATCCAATTAGTTTCCTGCCGGATGTGACCAACAATTTAATTAAATGCATCAGTTGCTGGTAATCCAGTCCACCGGGCACCGGGGTGCCAGTATTCGGACACAACTGGGGAATTAACCCGTCTATATCGACGCTAAGGTATACCTGCTCCGGCAATTCTGCGATGATTTCCTGGCAAAGGGTATCCCAGGTTTTGCCCCGGAACAATTGCTCCTTTAAATTGCTGTCGGTAAACATCCGGCAACGGGCATCGGCTTGGCTGAGATTCCATTCCTGTTCGCAGAAATCCCGAACCCCAACCTGTACCAGTCGCTGCAGCTGCGGTATTTTTAGAAAATTGTGGGCAATCGACGCATGGGAAAATTCGAAGCCTTCGTAAGCCGTCCGCAAATCGGCGTGCGCATCGATTTGCAGGATACCAAAAGCTTCGTCTCGTTCTGCCAGGGCCTGGACCAGGCCTAAGGGGGTGCTATGGTCCCCACCCAGTAAGCCCACCAATTTGCCTTGATCCAATTGACCTTTTGCCTGCCGGTACACCCAATCGTTCATTTCCCGGCAGGCACCGTTGATAATTTCCGGAACGGCTGCAAAACGTTCGTCCTGATCCGGCTGCGAACCGGCCTGCAACCATTGGATGTAGTTTTCGGCCAGAAATCGGTACTTGTTATTTGCTGCTTCGATATCCTGATCTATCGGCAGCATGGAGATTCCCAGCTTCCAGGCATCGCGGATGTCTTCTTGAAACAAATCCACCTGAACGGAAGCTTCAAGAATGGCTGCGGCTCCCCTTGCCGTACCCGAGCTGTAAGACACCGTCACCTCCCAGGGCACGGGTAGTATCGTCAATTGGCTGTTTTCGGGCTCGAAGGGAAGTCCAAACAATTTTCCTGAGATCCCCAAGCCATTTGGGTCAAAATTAGTAATAGGCGCATTTCTATCTGACATGTGTGTGGATTGTATTGAACGAATTGAAAAATAACCGAAGAAACCTGAAGTGGGTTATTGCAGGATTTCCTCCAGGGTACCTGCATCTTTGGATACCGCGACCCAATCCAGCTCCTGAAAATGTATGCGTGCCATCATCCCGGGAGAGAATACCAGGTGGGATTCGCCGGTAAGGTAGGCGGCCATCTGACTAATGGCAGGGTTATGCCCTACCAGGATCCCATGATTTACGCCCGGAGGAAAATCAGTGATTACCCGTAGCAATTCTTCCCGCCCGGCCCGATAGATACTGGAAACGGAAACCAGGGTTTTGACTTTCAATTCCCGCGCAAGGATCTCGGCCGTATGCCGGCAGCGTGTTGCAGGACTGTGGACCAGGTAATCGCAGGCTTGACGGTTGATGGCCAGCAATTTCCCCAGCCGCTGTAATTGTTGCATACCGGCAGAAGTCAGTTTCCTGTCCTTATCGTCCACTGCGAAAGAGGGAGCTTCCGCCTGCCCGTGTCGGGCCAATAGTAGTTCCTTAACCATAAGCATTCGTTGGTCTGTTCTTTGAAAATTAAATATGTAGATTTTACGTGGGCAATAAAAATTGGATGGGAGGAATATTTGGAAGCTAATTATATGACATCTATTTTTAGGCCTTAATTAGCGGAGAATTACCTGGTCCCATGTACTTTTATCTTTAACGAAATCAACCATGCCAAAGAATTTAGTCATTGTCGAGTCCCCTGCAAAAGCCAAGACCATAGAAGGTTATCTTGGAAAGGACTTTAAAGTCACTTCCAGTTACGGGCATGTTCGGGATCTGCCGAAAGGAGAAAATGCGATTGACATCAAAAATAAATTCAAGCCTACCTACGAGGTCAGCCCGGATAAAAAGGAAGTAATCCGGGAATTAAAAAAATTAGTGAAGGAGGCAGAGACCATCTTCCTGGCAAGTGACGATGACCGCGAAGGAGAGGCCATTTCCTGGCATTTAAAGGAAGTTCTCAACCTAAAAGACGAAAATACCAAACGAATTGTATTCCGGGAAATCACCAAAACCGCTATTATCAAGGCCCTGGAATCTCCCCGTCAAATCGACCTGGACCTGGTCAACGCCCAGCAAGCCCGACGTATTCTGGACCGGCTGGTGGGTTTTGAGCTTTCCCCGGTATTATGGAAAAAAATAAAAGCGGGCCTTTCCGCTGGCCGGGTGCAGTCCGTAGCCGTGCGCTTTATCGTGGACCGGGAGCGGGAAATCGAAAAATTCGATGCCACCTCCTCTTATAAAATTACCGCTCTGTTTGATGTGGAAGGCAAGCAACTGCAGGCGGAATTGCCCAAGAAATTCGATAAAAAGGAAGAGGCAGAGGCCTTTCTGAAAAATTGCCTGGAGGCCGATTTTTCCATCAAATCCCTGGAAACCAAGCCAGCGAAAAAAACACCGGCCGCCCCCTTTACCACCTCTACCCTGCAACAAGAGGCCAGTAGAAAGCTGTACTTCTCGGTGGCACAGACCATGAACATTGCCCAGAAGCTCTACGAATCCGGTAAGATCACCTACATGCGTACCGATAGCGTGAACCTTTCCGAGGATGCGTTGAAAAGTGCTGAGGACGAAATTAAGGGTGCTTTTGGAAATGAATACCACCACAAACGCAAATTCACTTCCAAATCCGAGGGAGCGCAGGAGGCACACGAAGCGATTCGTCCCACCGACTTTTCGGTCACCGAAGCCGGTAAGGACCGCAACGAGCAGCGCCTGTACGAACTGATCTGGAAGCGGGCCATTGCCTCCCAGATGGCAGATGCCCAACTGGAAAAAACGAATGTTTCCATCGCCATCTCCAATGCTGATCAAACCCTGAGCGCCAGCGGAGAGGTTATCAAATTTCAGGGGTTCCTGAAAGTGTACCTGGAAAGCACGGACGAGGAAGACGAGGAAGAATCCACCGCCAAAGGCCTGCTACCACCTTTGACCGTGGGACAGGAATTGGAACTGATCGAAATGAAGGGCCGGCAGTCCTTTACCCGTCCACCTGCGCGGTACACGGAAGCCTCCTTGGTAAAAAAATTGGAAGAGATGGGTATCGGACGTCCGTCCACCTATGCACCGACCATTTCCACCATTCAAAAGCGAAACTACGTACTGAAGGAATCCAGGGAAGGAACGCCCCGAAAGTACAGCGAAATGGTGATCAAAGACGGGGAATTCATCTCTGCAGATAAAACCGAAACCACCGGGACAGAGAAAAACAAGCTCTTTCCCACCAATATTGCCATGGTGGTCAACGATTTTCTGGTCGAACATTTTCCCAATGTGATTGATTTTTCCTTTACCGCCAAGGTAGAAAAGGAATTTGACCACATTGCCCATGGTGAGCAGCCCTGGGAGGAAATGATACAGAACTTTTATGGAGCTTTCCACTCCAAGGTAGAGCAAACGGAAAACATCAAACGTACCGATGTCAATTCCTCTAAGGAACTGGGTATCGACCCCAAAACCGGCAAAAAGATTATTGCCCGTTTGGGTAAATTTGGCCCGCTGGTGCAGATTGGTGAGCAGGAAGACGAGGAAAAACAATTTGCCAGCATGCTGAAAGGGCAGTTTATCGAAAGCATGACCCTGGAAGATGCGCTGGAACTCTTCAAATTACCCCGGGATGTGGGGCATTTTGAGGACAAGAAGATTGTAGCGGCCATTGGCCGTTTTGGTCCCTATATCCGGCACGATGGGAAGTTTGTTTCCCTGGGTAAAGAATACGATCCCCTTTCCGTCACCGAGGAGGAAGCGATCGAACTGATCAAGGCTAAGCGAGAAGCCGATGCCAAAAAGCATATCAAGTCCTTTGACGAAAACCCCGAACTACAGATCCTGAACGGTCGCTGGGGACCCTATATCAAAATGGGTAAAAACAACTTCAAGATCCCCAAAGACAAAGAGGCGGAATCCCTTACCTATGCCGAAACCATAGATATAATCGAGAACCAGGGAGAGGCCAAAAAGGGAAAAGCCAAGCCCAAGAAAGCCGCTGCATCGAAAAAGAAGACGAAGAAATGAGTATTGGGAATGGTTTCGTTTCTATTTTTATTTCCTACTACTGAAGGGTAGTGTACTTGTCTGTAACCGCTCATTAGATCAAGGAGTTAGCGTTTAAAGAAAGTTACGAAAAATACAATGCTTTTTCGAAATGTTTAACCCACTCCCGGGTTGCGGGCAGGATAGACCGGCTCATGATCCCCGGGTTTCGCCCGGGGTTATTGTTGTTGAAGCCTTTCAGGCTTCGGAGGCGAATGGCGGCTTGTCTCCGGGGAATTGATGCGAGACTTCACTCCATTGGATTGGGCTCAATAGGAAGTAATTTTTTCTAGAAACTTTTCTTAGTCCTTGTTGATTCCCTCAGTAAAGGCAGGCCTGAAGGGCCTGAACAATACTAACCGTGGGTGCAGCCCACGGCTCGTGGATCACCAAATGTCTTCCAACCCCGGATGGGGTTGAATCGGAATTGCATGCGTTGTAAGCATAACTCTTCTGGAGATTGGGTCATACTATTGATCCCAGAAGGGGGTAATCAAAGAAACCTTTGTGGACTGAGTAGACGAGGTACCCTGTCTGAATGTCTGGCGTTGGGAACCGCAAAAACCAAAAAACCGCCCCTAAACAAGGATGCGGCTCTTTGATGAAATAAGGGTAAGGAATCAAGCGAATTCCTAAAAGACCCGTCGTCTGGCGGGTTAGATCGATGCACGAAACCAATGCCTTCGCTCTCTATTTGAAAACGCTAGCTTAATTAACCTCCATCGGGCTGTCATCTGCTTTCAGGTCGCCCACTACGTACTGCATGCCATCCAGGAAAAACTGAAGCAACTCCGGATTGTCCATACTTTGGGCGTTATGAGAAGGGGAAGTATAAAACACCCGTCCCTTACCATGTTTTTTGATCCAGGCTACGTAAATGGTATTGTTGCTGACTTCCGCTCTTTTTCCTTCTAATTGATCGGCTTCGATGTACAAGAGCGGTCTGAAATTGTAATCAAAATAGGCATTCTTAAAAAAGTAGGGTTCGTCAATATGGGTAAAGCCATTGCCTTCAAAGGCTTGTACCAGGGGATGATTCGAGTCTACCTCTTTCACGTGCATCTCTTGTTGCTTGGGGTGGTAGTCAAAGCTCCCTCCCACCATGGCGCTGAACTTTTCCGAATTGTTTTGCACCGTGATCGCTCCGTGCAGGATCATTAATCCCCCACCTTTGGCTACATATTCCATTAGGTTATTCTCGTATTGCGCAGACAATTCAGCGATGGTCGCCTCATCATAGCTGGAATTTTTTTTCAGGAGATCTGCGAAAAGGTCCCGATCCGGACCGGAAGGGTTGGAATTATTAAGGATGACGGCATCGTATTGCTTTAAATTCTTCTTGTCGAAACTGTCAATATCCCGGGCGATGGTAATCTCGAAAGCACCTGTTTTCTTGGCCATTATTTTCAGCAGTTCATCATTATGGGGAATCGTCCAATGATAAAATCCGGTGTGTTGGGAAAAAACCAGCACCTTTTTTACCGATGCTTGTATTCTTGTATCGGAAGGGGCCAATGATTCTATTTTCTCAAGCCATTCCTCCGTTACTGGAAAATCTTTTTGGCTCTGAGCAAATATACTGCCCGTAAAAAGAAAGAAAAGTAAGGTGTAAATTGTCTTTTTCATTGTCATTACCTGGTAAATCATTGGTTATCTTGTTAGTAAATCTACTAATGCTTTGTAGAATAAGAATTTTATAAGTTCGCCCTCTCGTCTAAGCGCAAAACGTGTATGGAACCGTTTTTCGCCGTCGGAAGCGCATCGAAAAGTGAAGATAGCTCAAAAAATTGATGGTCGCAACGGAAAAAAACCAGTTCTACGTTAAAATCCTCCTCCTTCCGGCTGAAGGTAGCGAAATCCCGGTTTTTACCGGGAGAAAAATGGGCGAATGGCTCCGGAGAGTTTCACCTGGTTCGATAAGCCCTTTTTAAACTAAACTTTCCTGGGCCCCTGACAGCTTTGACGCATGCCAGACCTAGTCAAAGAGCCTGGCAAGAACGGATTCCGAGCGGCACTCAAGCCTCCTACCACCAACTACATTAGGTGCGCCAAAACGAAAAACTTCTTTAAACGACATTTTTCATTATATTTGCAGCCTAATCAAAATCCAACTTTATATGCGAAAGGTATTCCTGTTATTTTTAGTATTTGGTCTTTTTTCAACGGCTTATTCCCAGGTACAGGTGGGCTTGTATCAGGGAGGGATTTTAAGCCACATTGGTGTGGGAACGGATCCTGAAAATCCCTTTTTCGGAGAGGCCCGTATCCTGGCAGGAGGCGAAATAAACCCCTACCTGGGCCTGGAAGCCCTGGGGCATTACAATCTGAAACAAACCGATTGGTACAATGTGCATGCGGGGCTTATGGTCGGCTATTCCGAAATGGATGAAGGCAGATTTGGAGTACCGGTTGGGCTGAGCATCAAACCCATCCAAGAGCACCGGCAATTTGCCCTGGTATTGGAGGCGACACCGCTCTATGCCTTTCATTTTAGCTTTCGGGCACTGGTAGGCTTACGGTATACCTTTCGTAAGGAATATTAATCTGGATCACTGATACGGGTTAATCATGGGGTGAGGTAAACGGATTAGAAATAGGGAACCATATACACATGTTAGCAATGCGAATAGGCTTATAGGAGCCTAAAATTCTCTGAAAAAATGGAACCTATAAGGGATGGAAGGACATGTAAGGGATACTACTATCCTGAGTTCGATTTTAATATAGGACAATTTGGTTCGTTTGAACGATTTCGTACTAGGTTCCGGGCTTTTTTGGAAAAAATATTCAACCCACTTCCGGGGTTGCTGGAAGAATCTATCGGCACGTAAACCCCGGGTTTCGCCTGGGGTTATTATTGTTGAAGCCCTACAGGCTTCGGAGTCGAATAGGAGCTTATTTCCTGGGGAGTTATATGGGACCTCACTAAAATGTGATTGGGCTAATGGGGAAAAATTTCTATAGGTGCCAATTTAGACTGTTGATGATTCTCTCAGAAAAGCCAGGCCTGAAGGGCCTGAACAACACTAACCGTGGGTGCAACCCACGGCTCATGCACTACCAAACACCTCCAACCCCGGAAGGGGTTGAACATGAATGGCATGCCACCCAAGAATAACGCTTCTGGAAATTGGGTAGTACGGTCGATCCCAGATTGACAGAGGAGAGCCCGCTAGGTGTAGTATCAGCTAAACCCTTTTATTTGAGAATCTACACTAGTTGAGTAACCCATTCCTCAAAAGGCCATTTGCAATGACAAAAGACAAAACTTTTAAACCCGAGATCGGGGTGGGAAATTGCCAAAAAATCGTCATTTCAAGCCTTATGTTTGGGTCGAGAAAGCCGTGGTAACCTCCAGCTTAACCAGACTGCCACACCCTTTTCCACCTCACCACCCAGCTAAAAGGGTTCGCAGTGACGATATAGAAAGTTTTTTACGGAAAATAGATCGAACTTAGGTTAGTAGGCTTATAAAAACTTATATGCCTTAAATGGTTTAAAAAAAGAACCATTTACTGTAAGGGCGTTTAATGAACTACGAACAGCCTTATCCCCTTCTACTAATTGGTATCGATTGGGGGTAACCTGAAAAGGGACCGCCGGGAAAACTAGTATCCGTATTTCTTTCCCCACAACTTTTGAAGCTGCTTCCTCAATTCATTTTCCCGGGGATTGTTGCCGGGATCGTAGAGTTTGGTATGCGCAATTTTATCCGGCAAGAATTCCTGCATTACAAAATTATTTTCAAAATCATGGGCATAGCGGTAAGATTTTCCGTAGTCAAGATCTTTCATCAATTTGGTCGGTGCATTTCGCAGGTGCAGGGGCACCGGCAAGTCCCCTTCCTGTCGGACCAGGGCCTGTGCCTGATTGATGGCCATATAACTGGCATTGCTTTTCGGCGAGGAAGCCAGGTAGGTCACGCATTGAGACAGAATGATCCGGGATTCGGGGTAACCGATGACATTGACGGCCTGGAAGCAGTTAGTTGCCAGCAAGAGGGCATTGGGATTGGCATTTCCAATATCCTCGGAGGCAAGGATTAAAAGCCTGCGTGCAATGAATTTTACGTCCTCCCCTCCTTCAATCATCCGGGCCAGCCAATAAACAGCCGCATTGGGGTCCGAGCCCCGAATGGACTTGATAAAAGCCGAAATAATATCGTAATGCTGCTCGCCGGATTTATCGTACAAGGCTACCTTCTGCTGGGCAACCTTCATGACCCCTTCGTTTTCAATGACAACCTTTTCACCCTGGAAGCTGTCGATGACAATTTCCAGCAGGTTGAGCAGCTTTCTGCCATCCCCTCCGGAAATCCGCAACAAGGCATCGGTTTCTTTTAACTCGACGGTAACTTTTTTCAACACCGCATCCTTTTCCAGGGCCTGCCGCATCATGGCTTCCAGTTCTTCCCTGCCCAGTGGATTTAAGGTGAAAATCTGGCATCGGGACAGCAAGGCAGCATTCACTTCAAAAGAAGGATTTTCGGTGGTAGCACCTATCAGTCGAATGATTCCTTTTTCCACCGCCCCCAGTAAGGCATCCTGCTGGGACTTATTGAACCGATGGATTTCATCAATAAAAAGGACCACTCCTTGCTGAAACCGGGCTTTCTGGATGACTTCCCGGATGTCTTTGACGCCGGAACTGATGGCACTTAACGTATAGAAAGGGGCCTTTACTTCGTTGGCAATAATGTTGGCGATGGTGGTCTTTCCTACTCCGGGAGGGCCCCATAAAATCAGGGAAGGTACAGCACCGGAACGAATGGCGTTGAAAAGAAAGGTTCCGGGTTTGGATAGGTGTTCCTGTCCAATCAGTTCTTCCAGCCTTGTTGGCCGCATTCGCTCCGCCAATGGGGTTTGGTCCATGTTTTCTTTATTAATAGAATTGATCAAAAGGCATGCCCGATCCGGGAAATACCATTTTTTGGCAACCTGACTTTTGCCTATCGGTAAAGAAGTGGCCTAAATGAAAATCATATCCTGGTTTTCCAGGTTGAAAGCCGCTTTTCCAGTGCTTGCAGGTGCCGGTCTTCTATGTCCAGATGCGTGACCATTCGGATTTGGTCTTTTCCAAATTTCACTGCCTGGATATTTTTTTCGGCCAGTTGGTCCAGGAAAGACTCCGGACTTACTTTCTCCAAGCGGGCAATAACGATATTGGTACGCACAGGTAGAATCTCTACCACATTGGGAATTTTACCCAGGATCTCCCCCACTGCCCGGGCACGTTCGTGGTCATCCTCCAGCCGGGCCACGTGATGATCCAGGGCGTAGATACCCGCTGCCGCCAGCATCCCTGCCTGCCGCATGCCCCCACCCATGGCTTTCCGTATTTTTCTGGCCTTTTTTATGTCTGCCTGAGTACCCAACAAGACGGAACCCACCGGGCATCCCAGTCCTTTGCTGAGGCATAGGGAGATGGTGTCGCACATTTTACCCCAATCATGGGCCCGCTCTCCGGAATGGATCAGGGCGTTAAACAGACGGGCACCGTCGAGGTGTAGCTTTAGGCCGGTTTCCTTGCACAATTGCCGGATGGGTCGGATTTCTTCGAGAAAATAAACGCTGCCTCCCCCTTTGTTCATGGTATTTTCCAGGGATACCAGCGTTGTTTCCGGAGCGTGATCGTCATCGGGATTGATGGCTTCCCGGATGGCTTCTGCATCTATCTTACCTGCTTCTCCCTCCAGTAATTTTACCGAGGCATGGCTATTGGACATGATTCCTCCGCCTTCGTACAGGTAAATATGGGAATTTTTGTGACAGATCAGCTCCGTTTGCGGCCGCGTGTGGAGCCGGATGGCAATTTGATTGGTCATGGTACCGGAGGGACAAAACAGGCCCGCTTCCATGCCAAAAATCCCCGCCAGCTTGCCCTCCAGTTGGCGGACTGTGGGGTCTTCTCCAAACACATCGTCTCCCAGACTGGCCATCATCATGGCTTCTTTCATTTCCCGGGTGGGTTGGGTAAGGGTGTCGCTTCGCAGGTCTATGACCCAATCTTCCTGATCCATTCGTATTAGTCTTTTTTAGTAAAGAATTGATCCAGTCCCGAGCCCGTCTGCCGACTGAGTACATCTTCCATGTCCAGCAGTTCCAGGTTCAACGCGTTGGTGGATATTTGTAGTTCAAGCAGGGAAATGGCCAGCGAAACCAGCAGGCAGAGCATGCTGCCCATAAATACCCAATTGGCGGCAGGGATGAATTCCTGGTAAAGCAGGAACATGCAAATCACGCAAAGTAAAAAGCTTAAGACACCAAAAATCTGCATGTTTTTGATCATGTTCAGTCGCTTTCTCAGGTTTTTGATTTGCCCGATCAGTACCTTTTCCTGTCCACTGTTTTCCAGGTATTTTTTATGAAGCCCCCGAATCAGGTTTGCCATGGCCAGAAAGCGGTTGGTATAAGCAAGCATCAGCAGGGTAATGGCTGAAAAAAGCAGGCCGGGGGTAGATAATTGTAATTCCATGGATGGGTTTCAAAAGGTTCTGCCCACAAGTTAAAACAAAATAAAAACCCCATCAAGATTCGACGGGGTCTCTGCGATTATTTTTACGTACCCGATCAGGAAACCTCTCCCAGCACCACTAGTTTTTCGAGGGTAGGACTCTCACTGCCTCCTTTGGGCTCGATAGTAATGGCAAAGGCCTGGGCTTCACCGGCAGCCTGCATGGATTGCAGGTTTAGCCTGGCCTCCGAATCGACCAATCCAATTCCCACGGGACCGTCTTCTCCAATGGCCCAAAGTTGGTAATCGCTGTTCTCGTCCAGTGAAGCCAGTTGATTTACGGAAAGGAATACTTCCTGGCTTTCCCTATCCCAAAAGACATCCACCCGGGCATCTTCCTGCATGGGAAGTCCTTCTCCTTTCATGGGTACCCGGTCAAAATTACCGGAAAGTAACTGTTTGGTATCCGCATCCAACTGATCCAATCTAAATTCTGTACGCTGGAGGTTTTCGGCCAGGGAGGCGTTCTGCTCCAATGCCAGTAAAACGCGCTCTTCCGCTTCATAGTAGCGGTACCCAAAGTATGCCGCAGCACCAATTGCTATTACGGCAGTCAGGGAAGCGGCCACGGCAAACGGTTTCCACGGATTCGCTGCGGGATACAACTTCACTTCCTTCTCCAGGTACTCATCGGAAGTGCCTTCGGATTCCCGTTCCGCATCCAGGCTGGCAAAAATCTTATTCTTCACCGCAGGAGAAGGCTCGGGCCCTGATGCCTGGTCGAAGGCAAACATGGCCGCCTCAATTTCCGCTATCTCCTTTTGGATTTCGGGGTATTTTTTGGCCATGGACAACACCTCTTGCTGCTCTGTTTCGTTGAGGTCTCCCAAAACGAAGAGTTCCAATTTACCGGACGATATGTAGGCTTGGATATCCACTAGATTTTATCAGCTTTCTTTTTTAATACCTGTAGGGCCGAGCGAACCCGGGATTTTACCGTTCCCAGGGGAATGGCATGCGCTTCTGCCACTTCCGTATGCGTATATCCCTTAAAGTAAATGCACTCCATAACCAGCCGCTGCTCTTCATTCAAATCTTCCATAAGTTCTCTGACCCCGATTCCATCGACGGTTGCTGCCGTTCCGGATTCACTTTCCATTCCATATACGTAATCATCGATGGTATTGGTCTTACTACTTTTTGAAAATTCTTTGGACCGGGTTTTATCTATGGCTGCATTACGACAGATATTGGCCATCCAGGTATACAAGCGTCCTTTGGATTCGTCATAAGAACCGATCTTTTTGGTGATTTTGAGAAAGGCATCGTGAAACACCTCCTCGGCCAGCTCCTGGTCGAAAATAATCCGACGGATGATGCCATACAGTGCTCTGGAATATTTCTCGTATAAATATTCCTGCACCTGTCGGTCACTGACCTGTAACCCCTTTATTAAATCCTGTTCTTCCAAAAAAACGTTTTCCGTAGGTGGTAGTTAATCTTTCTTGAATTCCAGCATTACACCTGTTATTACAGGTGGATCACCTCTCCATAGGCGGCCGCTGCTGCTTCCATCACTGCCTCTGACATCGTAGGGTGAGGGTGTACTGTTTTGATCAATTCATGTCCGGTGGTCTCCAGTTTGCGGATGGCGACGATTTCGGCTATCATTTCGGTGACGTTGGAACCGATCATGTGGGCTCCCAGCAACTCTCCATATTTGGCATCGAAAATCAATTTCACGAACCCATCTTTGGCACCGGCAGCAGATGCTTTGCCAGAAGCTGAAAAGGGGAATTTACCAATTTTCAGTTCATACCCGGCTTCTTTCGCCTTTGCTTCCGTATAGCCTACGGATGAAATTTCCGGAATACAGTAGGTACAACCGGGGATATTGTTATAATCCAGGGGTTGGGGATTTTGACCGGCAATTTTTTCCACGCAGATGATCCCTTCTGCGGAGGCCACGTGGGCCAAAGCAGGACCGGCTACCACGTCTCCGATCGCATAATAGCCGGGCATATTGGTGTTGTAATACTCGTCCACCTTGATTTTGCCCTTATCCACCAGGATTCCAACATCTTCCAGACCACAATTTTCCACGTTGGATACCACGCCTACGGCGGATAACACCACGTCACAATCAATTTTTTCTTCTCCTTCTTTGGTTTTGACGGTCACCTTGCAGCCGGATCCTTTGGTATCCACCTGGGTCACTTCGGCACTGGTCATGATTTCAATGCCCTTTTTCTTGTATATTTTTTCCAGTGCTTTGGACACTTCCTCGTCTTCGTTTGGCACGATGCGGTCCAAAAATTCCACGATGGTCACCTCCACCCCGATGGAATGATACACGTAGGCAAATTCCACTCCAATGGCTCCGGATCCTACCACAACCATCTTTTTGGGCATTTTGTCGAGGGTCATCGCTTTGCGATAACCCACAATCTTCTTATTGTCGATCTTCAGTGCCGGCAATTCCTTGGACCTACCACCGGTAGCAACGATGATGTGGTCTGCGCTGTATTCTGTTTTCTTTCCGTCTTTGTCTTCTACTTCAACCTTTTTTCCGGGTTTCACTTTTCCCCACCCCAAAAGCTGCTCGATTTTATTTTTCTTCATCAAAAACTGCACGCCTTTGCTCATACCATTGGCGACGTCGCGGCTTCTTTTGATCATGTCTTCAAAATTGACACTGGCCTTGTCTACAGAGATCCCATAATCGGCCGCATGGTTGATGTATTCAAATACCTGGGCACTCTTGATCAGGGCTTTGGTAGGGATACAACCCCAATTGAGGCAAATTCCTCCGAGTTCCTCTGCTTCCACCACGGCCACTTTAAGCCCCAGTTGTGAGGCCCGGATTGCTGCTACATAACCTCCTGGGCCGGTGCCCAATACGATGACATCAAATTTTGTTGAAGACATATGATTCGATTTTGTTTTCTTTTTTGCTATGCAAATTTATAATAATAATGTTCAGAAAAAAATTTGGTTTTGATAATCAAAGCCGACAGAAACGCAATGATAAGATAGAACAGAACAAAAAAGCCAAAGAAGGCAAAAGCATTATTTGGGAGCTGTTTTCCGATGTTTTGGAATAAATACCTATTTTTGAAAAAGAAAAAACATAAAAATTTTGAATATGGGATTACTTACAGGAAAAAAAGCCCTGGTAACCGGGGCTTCCAAAGGCATTGGAAGGGCCATTGCCATTCGCTTCGCCGAAGAAGGAGCAGACGTGGCCTTTACTTTTTTGTCCAGCGTGGAAAAAGGAGAAGCACTGGAAAAGGAACTGGCAACCTACGGGATCAAGGCCAAGGGGTTTCGCTCCGATGCTTCTGATTTTCAGGCAGCAGAGCAACTTATTGCCGATGTCGTTTCCGAATTTGGTGGACTGGATATTCTGGTCAATAACGCTGGAATCACACGGGATAACCTGCTGATGCGCATGAGCGAAGAAAACTGGGATGAGGTCATCAACGTCAACCTGAAGTCTTGCTTCAATACCGTAAAAGCTGCTACCCGCACCATGATGAAGGCCAAATCCGGCTCCATTATCAACATCACTTCGGTGGTGGGCATCAAAGGCAACGCCGGGCAGGCCAATTATGCCGCTTCCAAGGCCGGAATCATCGGATTTAGCAAGTCGGTAGCCCTGGAGCTGGGATCGCGAAATATCCGTTGCAATGCAATTGCCCCCGGTTTTATTGAAACGGAAATGACGGAGGTATTGGACGAAAAAACCGTTCAGAGCTGGCGGGATGCCATACCTATGAAACGAGGCGGAAAGCCGGAAGAAGTCGCAGATGCCTGTATCTTCCTGGGCTCGGATATGAGCAAGTACATTTCCGGACAGACCCTTCAGGTCAACGGTGCCATGCTTACCTGATGGCACCCTAACGCTCGTTAATAACGATTAAACTCAAAATAACCATGAAATTTTCACCCTTTCCATTCCAGGTATTTCTCCCTATCAAATCTATACCATTCTTAATGGTACTATTGTTAGCCGTAAATCTTGATTTTGGTACTTCAGCTTACGCTCAGGAAGCTGCCGATGTATCGGACGAGGTGCTGCTCGAATTATACAAAGGAGCCCGGGTCACGGACGTAGTCGATGGCCTGGTCACGGTGGGCTATATGGATGTGGGAGTGATGGATCCTAGTATTGCCCCCTTGTGGCGGGATGTGGAAACCATGGAACACCGCTTTTCCGGAATAGCCGTTACCGTCCGCTATGGCCCGACCAACAGGCCCATGCATCCCGGAGCAGACCTAACCCAACCTGAAAATTATGAGGTTTACCGCCAATGGCGGGGCATGTGGTACTCCCAACTATCTACCGAGCCTTTTGGAGAATTCATCAAAGAAGGATCGGTAGTGGTGATGGACAACAGAGATGATAATGACACCGGATCAACCGGCTCTAAAAACATCATGGACTGGCAGGAGAAAGGAGCGGTTGGGCTGGTCTCTGCTGGTGGTGTCAGGGACATTGATGAAATCATCCGTCAAAAAAATCCGGTATACACCGATTATACCAAAAGGGGAAGAGGGGAACGTATCGGAAGAAATGAAGTGATCGACGTACAAAGGCCCGTGGTGGTGGGCGGATGTACGGTCTACCCGGGAGATGTAATCGTGGCCGATTCGGATGGGGTGGTAGTCGTTCCCCGCAGGGTGGCTGTCAGGGTCGGGCAGATTGCCTACATGGAGCTGGTGGATGATATCAAAGGAAGAAGGGAGCTGTTCGAAAAAACCGGCAGAACCTACGACCAAACGGTAGAAATTCCGGAGGAGCCGGCTACTTTCTTCAAAAAGCATGGCTTGCCGGTAGACCCCAATAAGCCTTGAGAGGATGTCTTTTAACGGATTCGCTGTTCGACAGTTGCAATGTCGAGCCACAGATGAGCAAGATTTGCAATCCTGGGTACGGAATCGTTTCGGGGAATGCGGATACGTTAGGGGGATTACAAATCCCCTTTTATCTGTACCACGTGATTGAAAATCACGCGGAGCGGTGCTGTTCGACATTTGCAATGTCGAGCCACAGATGAACAGGATTTGCAATCCTGGGTACGGAATCGTTTCGGGGAATGCGGATACGTTAGGGGGATTACAAAGGGCTTCTTGGAAAATCCAATAAAATTTGACCACGTAGGATGAAACTATATCCTT
>NZ_WNKG01000038.1 GCF_010119245.1 Cyclobacterium salsum | reverse complement strand
TGACCCGTCCTGAAAAAAGTTTACAGATTTAAATTTTATTCATTGTTAGTCCTACCACAAATTTACATTTAAATTAAGTCCGAAAATAGGTTTACATTTACATTTATCAACCGAAGCGTAAATCAGCTCTGCTGGAGAGCAACTGACCAGGAATAGGTTGATCAGATAAGGTTGACCCAGGGCTTTCGTCCTGGGTTACTTTAAACCTATTCTGTCTATTCCTAAGAAAACTCATTTTTCCATTTCGCTTAATTCCCTTTTCTTATAATAGTTTTTCCATAAACGCCTAACTTCTTTATCCAAGGATCCCTCATGTACCTGCGATGGAACCATATTGCCAACGCTCGAGTGCGGTCTTTCTTCATTATAGAGTCCAACAACAGACTCCAATATAGTTTTAGCTTCCTCTAGGCTATCTATCTGATAATCAAAAAGATATTCTCCCTTTATTATTCCGTTTAATCTCTCAGCAAGAGCATTTTCCAATGGATCCCCATTTTCTGTCATTGATATTTGAATGTTGTTTTTTCTGAGTAGTTCCACATACCCAGCACTACAGTATTGAGATCCTCTATCCGAGTGATGAATCAGTACAAAAGCCCTCGTATCAAGTCCTTTTAACGCCATTTTTAACGCATAAATACTTTCGATTGCTTCCATCGTCTCTGCCACCTGATAACCGACGATTTTTCTTGAGTAAGCATCTGTTATAAAGCTGATGTAATAATGGCCCCCTTTTGTCTTCCAGTAAGTAATGTCGCTTACCCAAATGTGATTCGGGCTCACTGGCTCCAGGTCCTTGATCAAGTTGGGATATTTCTTCATCCAGTGATTCGAGTTGGTGGTTACGTGATGCCGTTTTCGTCTCCGAACCAGCAGTCCCCCGCTTCTTAGCAGATCAAAGAAGGCATCCCTTCCCATTTTTATTTGATGCTCGTACATAAACTCCTCAAGTTTACCGAACAGTTTTCTGCCTCCCAAACACTTGTGTTTCTTACGGATACCCCGAATTTCCAGAATCAGTATCTCTTCTTCTATGGCTGTTTTTAAAACACGGTGCTTATTTTGGTAATATGCTTGTCTTGTCAGGCCAAACCAAGAGCATAAGTCGACTAAACTTATGCCCTTGAAGTTATACTTCATTTCTTCGATGGTTTGGTATTGTACTTTTTTCTTATAGAAATGTTAAACTCCTTCTCGGCAAAATCAACCATCGTGGAGAAGGCAACAGCCTTCATCTCTGCTGTCTGAACTTGCTTTTCAAGGTCTTCAATGCGTTTCTTTAGCTTGAGAATTTCAAATTCCTCAGAACCGGTCCCATCTTCTTTTTTGCTGTTGGGCATAGACTCAAAGTTAGCGGTTTTGATGAATTTATCATTAATGCCTAATTTCCGCATCCACATAGCAATCTTACCATTTTCGGTTTTATATCCGGTATACCTGTTATAAACAGCCTTTTTTGTTTCATTGCCGGACAAATAGTCATGAATAATTAGCTTCTTTTCATGATCTGAAAAATACAGCCGATTTCCACACCATTGTCCTAAATTAGGTTTACTCTTTTTTTCCATTTTACACATTATTTGTGTAAACCTATTTCAGGACGAGTCAG
>NZ_WNKG01000037.1 GCF_010119245.1 Cyclobacterium salsum | reverse complement strand
AGGTATTATGTTTGAAAAGTGAAGCATAAGCTAAGATTCGTAACTTAAAGGAATAATCTCATTTATCACTTTAAACGAACATAGCTTATGCAACGCATTAAAGTTAACCAAAAAACATTTGAAGGACAATCGATCTATGTGGGTATTGACAAGCATCTTAAAAGCTGGAAGGTATCCATATTTGGTGAGCAATACGAATTTAAGAGTATGAACCGGGAAGCTAACCCCGATCAGCTGGCCGAATTTCTCAAGAAGAATTTTCCCGGGGCCACCTATAAAGCTGTTTATGAGGCAGGTTTTAGCGGTTTCTGGGCATGCAGATCACTTAACCGTTTGGGAGTGGAATGCATGGTGATCAATGCGTCCGATGTTCCGACCAGCCAGAAGGAGCGGCTCCAGAAAACCGACAAGGCCGATGCAAGGAAGCTTGCCCGGATGTTGCGGGGCGGCGAACTTGAAGGTATCAACATACCCGGGGAACAGCTGGAAGCAGATCGGGTTCCCTGCCGGCAGCGGGACACCCTGGTGAAGGACCTGAGCAGGAACAAAAACCGGGTCAAGTCCCTTTTGCGTCAGTTCGGCGTGACTATACCCGAACGCTTTACCGTTTCCCAGACCAGGTCTTGGTCAAAAGTATACATGGAATGGCTGCGAGAACTACCGGGTGTGGACGAAAAGGTCCGTGAGGCCATCGCCGTTTACGTGGAGTCGGGGATATCCCTAAAAAAGTGCGTCCTGAAAGTGACCCGGCAGATAGCCGAGCTTTCCCGGACTGACAGGTACCGTGAGAAATGCAGTCTGCTGATGGGGATCCCCGGCATAGGCAGGATTGTGGCGATGAACCTACTCACCCAGCTCGGGGACATCACCAGGTTCAAAACTATCGACGAACTGTGCCATTATGTAGGGATCGTCCCAAATATGAACAGTTCGGGGGAGAAGACCGCCACGGGCAGGATGACAAGAAGGGGACGTAAAAAAATCAAAATACAGCTCATCGAGGCTGCCTGGACGGCTGCCAGAAAAGACCCGGCCCTGATGGCGAGGTTTAACGAACTGAGCAAACGGATGAAAAAGAATAAGGCCATTATACGGATAGCTAAAAATCTGCTTAGCAGGATCCGCCATGTACTTCGGAACGGTGTGGAATACGTGCCCGGCGTTGTAAGCTGAATATTGGCAAAAGCAAAGTAAAAAGTAAACAAAACATAGAAGAGAAGAAAGGCCTGGTAATCCTGGATAATCTGGATGGGGATCAAGCGATGTTTTGTGTCTGCGGCACCCGACAGGGAAGACCGTTCCACAGAGATTACGTCCCCTTCCTCTTTAAAATGAACAATACATTGCGGCCACTGCGGACTGCTGATAGGAGATTGATTAAAGAGGTTACAAAAAAGCAGGTCAGCGGTGATTGAGAAATTGACTGGTTTACCTTTTTCCTTTAAATACAAAGATAGTTCAGTCCGAGAACCTGTAAAGGCTGAAATGAACTCCGCTACGCTCCGGCCTTGACAGAACCACGGCCAGAACTGGAGGTCGCATTTAAGAGGAAAAGGGTAAAGAATGGAAAAGTATGTGGAATTTTAGCTGTTTTGTTTGCTTTTCAACATAGGAG
>NZ_WNKG01000036.1 GCF_010119245.1 Cyclobacterium salsum | reverse complement strand
AGGGCTTCTTTCTGAATCCCTAAAAAACTGATATCCAATGAATTAAATAGAAGTAATTTAATTTAAAAACCCCGAAAATAGTCACTTTTAGGCTTTTTCCGGGGTTTTCTTTTTTGTATTTTAACGTTGCTAAACAAAAATACGATGGAAGATACAGCGCAACTACAGATTTTCAAAGACTTCGACGGATATTCTCCAAAATATCATTTTTTTAAGAATTCATTGTTCGGTCAGATAAA
Organism: Cyclobacterium salsum; assembly: GCF_010119245.1. Classification (GTDB taxonomy): domain Bacteria; phylum Bacteroidota; class Bacteroidia; order Cytophagales; family Cyclobacteriaceae; genus Cyclobacterium; species Cyclobacterium salsum. Next base: position 1,464 of record NZ_WNKG01000036.1, on the reverse strand, counting down.
AGATTCTATTCCCTGGGATGAGCTCGCAGGATGTCTTCCGGCAGAGAATAGAGGTCCCGGCGCTCCCAAGTGGTTTGATGCCAAGGGAATGTTTGCCATGATGTTCTTGAAGGCCTACCTCAATGTCAGCGACAGACAACTGATCGAAAGGTTCAATACAGATTACAGTCTGCAGATGTTCTGCGGCAAAGTTCTGGCCGAGGACAAGCAGATCAGGGATTATACCCTGATGACAGGTATTAGGGCTTATATTGAAAAAAACTGTGAATGGGAACAGGTCCAGTCAGTACTGCTCAACCACTGGAAAAGGGATGTGAACAATTCCCATGTACTTCTCATGGATGCCACCTGCTACGAGAGCTATATCCGCTTTCCTACCGATGTGAAACTTTTGTGGGAATGCTGTGAATGGGTGTTTGAAAAGCAGCTTTTCAGGTTGTGCAAGATCCTGAAGATCAAAAGGCCGCGTTCCAAATACCGGGAGCAGAAGATTAAACAGCTTGCCTATTTCAGGAAAAGAAAAAACAGCCATAAACAAACGCTCCGCAGAAGGGAATCGCTGGTATACCTGTTGGAAAAAGGAATCGGGCAACTTCAGCAAATAATGGATATGTTCCGGGGAGAATGTATGAGGCCGGAAGATTTTGCCTGTTTGAGAACCATCAAGAAAATTCTGGTACAGCAGACATTTCTGTTGACCCACAAGCCATCTGAGCTGAAAGACAGGATCGTTTCCCTTCACAAACCCTATATCAGACCAATAGTAAGGGGAAAAGAAAACAAACCTGTGGAGTTCGGAATGAAAGTACACATGCTGCAGGTGGACGGACTATCTTTTATAGACAAGATGAGTTTCAAAAACTTCAATGAATGTAAAAGGCTGAAAATCTCCGTGGTGAAACATAAAACAGTTTTTAAAGGAACATCACAGCTCGGCGCAGACCGAATATATGCCACCAACGAAAACAGACGATACTGTACTGGAAACAGCATATTCACCTGCTTCCCCAAAAAAGGCCCTAAAAACCACTCCAAAGCTGAAAAGATACTCAGCAGTGAAATATCAAAGCAAAGGGCAACGGTGATGGAGGGTGTTTTTGGGACGCACAAAGAACATTACGGACTAAAAAAAATAAAAGTCAGGGGCGAAAAGCGGGAAATGCTGATGGTACTTTTTGCAACTATGGCAGCCAATGCGGTAAAAATCGCCAAAAAAAGAAACCGGGAGGAGCCTGCACCCCGAAAGAAGGCAGCCTAAAGACGAAAACGATCAAAAACCCTTTCCGATGGGATAACTATGCCCCATTGACAAAAAAACAAAAAAGAGGTACTCGATTCACCAGCAAATTGTACTTTACCGTAGCGGAATTGTACTGTCGATCAGAGCAAATAATCATAAAAAAACCACGAAGGATATAGTTTCATCCTACGTGGTCAAATTTTATTGGATTTTCCAAGAAGCCC
>NZ_WNKG01000035.1 GCF_010119245.1 Cyclobacterium salsum | reverse complement strand
TCCCGCTTCTTTCAATCGTAGACGTTCGATCAAAATTAGCCGATGCTTCGAAAATTGGTTCCTGCAAAAAAAACATACCTTAAAACGCAAAAAGGCCAGACCCTAAAGTCCAGCCGATAACGAGCCAGTTTAACCACCGGATTAAGACTGAGAGAGGGGGTGACTGAGAGACTGAGGGACTAAGAGACTCAGTGACGGGGGGACGGAGGGAACGTACAGGGATTTTTGGTCACAAAGAGCCTCGGAGGGAAATGGTTTAATTGGTTAACAGCTGGGTCATCGTACGAAATTTCATTTTCCTAGATGATTTTTTGTGCCAGGTTATTGTTTGCCTTCAGGGCTATGAGGCGTTTTTATGACCGTTGCCGATGTCTGATCTATTTCCATCATAAACCCCCCATCTGAATTTAATTTTTGTAGGGTTGGCAGGTATTCGGTCATTACCATTATTAAATTAGCATTGGATAAATTACCAAGTTTGATTCTGACCAGTTCTTTAGGAGTATTCCTGACCAAAAAACTATTTCTAAAATCGATATCTTTTGTTAGGACGATCAGATCATTTTCGTCTGCGTAGTGGCAAATGGCTTCGTCCTGGGTAAACCATTTATCCAAAATTTGATTTACATGAATCGCTTCAAAAGCCAATGATCTGAGATGATTTACTAGTTTGAACGAAATATGAACATCGCAGCGGAACCTCATCAAACCAACTCCTTACTATTTTGACCGGATAATGAAAGTTTCGCATACTGCAAACAGGCCAATATGTCTTCCTTTTCAAGTTCTGGATGATCTGCTATGATTTCTTCCACACTCATCCCGGATCCCAGCATATCTATTATCACTTCTACCGGCCATCTCATTCCACGTACACATGGTTTACCATGACAGACAGAAGCATTTAAGGTAATTCTATTTAGTAAATCCATGATTTCAAGGTTAAATCGGATCAAATTTAAAAAAAATATTCGGTTTTCTTAATTGCCTTCCTGCAAGCTTAACCCACCGGATTTAGACTAAGAGACTGATGGACTCAGGGATGGTGTGATGATTTGATTTCTCAGGTGCCTGAGCGGAGTCGAAGGCATGATGTGGTGATAGGGTGACAATTTGATGGTACCATTGTTTAACCCTTAACCACCGGATTAAGACTAAGAGAGGGGGTGACTGAGGGACTAAGAGACTCAGTGACAGGGGGACGGAGAGACGGATGGAACGTACAGGGGTTTTTAGTCACTAAGGCACAAAGAGGCTCGAAGGACACTGAGGGAATTGGAGACTTAGAGACGGAGTGACTTAGTGAGGGGGAGACTGAGGGATGATGTGATGATGTGGTGATATGATGATGGGATGATGGGATGATGGGATGATACAATTGTTTAAACCTTAACCACCAGGCTTGAATCCAAAGTAAAGGCTGACTGCCAGACAGCTACTGTGAATACCTGAGCCGGTTCCGAGCTACTTTAACCACCAAGGCTGAACCCAAAACAAGAAAACCTGCCCCAAAGCCGATCCCTATACCTCAGCAGGGCCCCAGCCAATTAACCACCACGATTGGACCTAAATTGTATGGTAGCCTGTCTAACGGCTATTATATCAGGTATCCGGAACCAAGCCCCGAAGGGGCGAAATACCATAAGCCCCGGGTAAGCCGATAAAAGAGGCGCAGCCCGGGGTAGTTGGGGTCTTGCGCTCCCTGCATTGGCTATCCAGCCGCTAAAAAGTGAAACCAGGTTTCCGCCAA
>NZ_WNKG01000034.1 GCF_010119245.1 Cyclobacterium salsum | reverse complement strand
TTTTTGGGGGAAATGATTTGTGACGAAGAGACTTAGAGACGAAGGGACTGGGAGAATAAGAGACTAAGAGACGGGGAGACTTAGGGATGGGGATTTGAGGACGATTGCCTGGCGTGGGGAGATTGGTGTTTTTTCAACATAGGATGACACGAAGTACCCCGGAGGACTCGAAGATTTAATTTGATGGTTTGATTATTTGATGGTACAATGTTACAATTGTTTAACCCTTAACTACCCCGGTTGAATCTACGAAAAAGCCAAACAGCCTGAAGGCCCGCCAAGAAAACCCAGCCTGCTCCGAATCCATTAACCCTTAACCACCAGGGTTGATTCCAAAGTAATGGCTAACCGCCAGACAGCCACAATGAATATCTCAGCCGGTATCGAACTACTTTAACCCTTAACCAACCCGACTGAATCCAAAACCGCCTTCCCTGCCTATTTACCCATAACTACAACTCAATCCGAACCGAGCCAATTAACCCTTAACTACCCCGGTTGAATCCAACATCAGGGAAACTGCATCAAAACCGTAACATAAAGACCAGCCGGAACCGAACCAATTTAACCCTTAACCACCAGGGTTGATTCCAAAGTAATGGCTAACCGTCAGACAGCCACAATGAATATCTCAGCCGGTATCGAACTACTTTAACCCTTAACCACCACGCTTGAACCTAAAACCAGCCCCAAACGCAAAGCGGCCAGACCCAAAAGTCCAGCCCGTATCGAACATAACCAACACGGCTGAGATAACAGGCACCATCCCATCAAAATCCTTTGCCACCTCTGTGCCTTCTTGCTGATCGCTGTGACCAAAAAAATAGTTTTTCAATGCAAGAAAAAAGCCATGAAACACTGTTCCATAGCTTTAGTCAATTAACAATAAACCCAAAATAACCTGCTGTAGGAGAAGGATTCGAACCTCCACGGAGCGGTTGGGCAAAATACGAGCTCGCTATTTGCTTTATTCCGGACTCTCCACCCCCGAGACAGGAGGGCATGTCTGCCAGTTTCATCATCCTACAGTATTGCTTCAAAACTTCTGGTCCTCAGCAGCAAGCTTTCTGACCAGTTCAAGACCTTTTGTCTTTGTTTGATATGTCAAAGGTAATAAAAGCCATACAAAATTAAAAATACATCAATACAAATAGCTTATTTTTACATTTTATTTATTTTTTAGCCCATTTTCTATTCATATTTGCAATTCAATTGCTCGATTTGAGATGATAATTAATGAATTCTCAAAGGGTTTCGTCAACCAGGCTTTCAAGTTCAAATGCACCAGTAACAATCCGATACAAAAAAGGTGGAAGTGGTTTTAAAAAGACCGATAACCATGACTTTTGTATTTTCCATTTTAATACTATTTATCCAATTTTATTGCTTTATTTTTATTTATAAATAATTTAACTTAATATTTTTTCATTTTTATTTACTTTTTATTGAATATACCGTAATTTTGTATCGAACAATTAAACGGAATACACTATGAAAAAGGACCTAGGATTTTTGATCGATATGGATGGGGTGATTTATCGTGGAGGTGAATTGATCCCCGGTGCGAAGGAATTCATACAAAAACTACTAAGGGAGGACTACCCTTTCCTGTTTTTAACCAACAATAGTCAGCGCAACTGCCGTGACGTGGTAGCCAAGCTAAGCCGAATGGGCATTAAAGTAGCGGAAAAACACATCTTTACCTGTGCCATTGCCACGGCAAGGTACCTGGCCTCCCAAAAACCTGGCGGAACGGCCTACGTGATCGGCGAGGGAGGACTGCTCACCGCTCTGCACCAAAACGGCTATTCCATCGTGGATGATGAACCCGATTACGTGGTGATCGGCGAAGGAAGAACCATCATGCTTGAATCAGTGGACAAAGCCATCAACATGGTCATGAACGGATCCAAATTGATCGCTACCAACCTGGATGCCTACTGCCCAAGCTCCAATAACTCCATTCGCTCGGGCTGTGGTGCCTTTGTATCAATGATCGAAATGGCCACTGGAAAAAAGGCCTTCAGTGCCGGAAAACCCAGCCCGGTCATGATGCGGATTGCAAAATCAGAACTCGGAACCCGGTCGGCACAGACCATTATGATTGGCGATACCATGGAAACCGATATCCTGGGAGGCGTACAAATGGGCTTTAAAACCGTCCTTACCCTTACCGGCTCTACTCGCAGGGAAGAAATAGAAAATTTTGCCTATTCTCCTGACCATGTGATTCTGAGCATAAAAGACCTGTTGGACACGGACAGGTTTGAACAAATAATGGATCAGGAATTAGTACCGGTAAATTAGTCCTTCAGGTTATGCTTCAGAAGGGGACATGGAGAGGTGGAATGATGTGTGAAGAAGGGACTGAGAGACTGGGAGACTTGGGGACGAAGGAATGGTGAGACGTAGGGAGAGGGAGATTTGAGTCCGGTTGTCTGGCGTGGGGAGGTAGGAGTTTTTTGTCACAGGAGGACACGGAGGAGCCACGAAGGGCGCAGAGGTTTTTTGGGGAAATGATTTGTGACGAAGAGACTTAGAGACTAAGAGACGGGGAGACTTAGGGATGGGGGGATTTGAGGACGATTGCCTG
>NZ_WNKG01000033.1 GCF_010119245.1 Cyclobacterium salsum | reverse complement strand
GTCAAAATAGATGGCAGTGGCAACAAAGTCTGGGACAAAACCATAGGGGGGAATAACACTGACTTTCTTCGCAGTACCACTACCAGCCCTGATGGAGGCTATTTACTGGCAGGTTATTCTAACTCTTCTGCTTCAGGGGATAAAAGTGAAAACAATAAAGGTGGCTGGGATTACTGGGTAGTTAAACTACAGGAGGTGCTGGAAGATAATGAAGCTCCTGTTATTGAGGCCATAGCGCCCATTACGGTAAGTACTGATGCGGGAACCTGTGTTGCATCTGTCCCCTTTTCTGCTACAGCAACAGACAATTCCGATGCTTCCGTTTCTCCTGAGTTTAGCATTCTGGTGGATGGTGTAAGCACGGCAATCACTTCCCCGCATGTATTTCCATTAGGCCAGACCGAGGTTTATGTAAACGCCACCGATGCAGCAGGAAATGTGGCCGCTCAGCAGAGCTTTATGGTGACAGTTGAAGACAACGAAGCACCTGTTTTGGCGACCAATAATATCACAGTGAATTTGGATGCCAACGGGCAGGCAGCTATTGCAGTGGCAGACATTTACGACCCGGCTAACAGCAGTGATAATTGCGCGATAGATGAAACCAGCCTTGTATTGGACATCAGCAATTTTAGCTGTAGTAATGTAGGGACACCTGTGGAGGTTACGTTGAGTGGAAGTGATGTGAATGGGAACTCATCATCCACTTCCGCTACTGTGACGGTAATGGACAACGAAGCACCTGTTTTGGCGACCAATGATATCACCGTGAATCTGGATGCCAACGGACAGGCAGCTATTGCAGTGGCAGATATTTACGACCCGGCTAACAGCAGTGATAATTGTGCGATAGATGAAACCAGCCTTGTATTGGACATCAGCAGTTTTAGCTGTAGAAATGTAGGGACACCTGTGGAGGTCACGTTGAGTGGAAAAGATGTAAATAACAACTCATCATCCACTTCCGCTACTGTGACGGTAATGGACAACGAAGCACCTGTTTTGGCGACCAATGATATCACCGTGAATCTGGATGCCAACGGACAGGCAGCTATTGCAGTGGCAGATATTTACGACCCGGCTAACAGCAGTGATAATTGTGCGATAGATGAAACCAGCCTTGTATTGGACATCAGCAGTTTTAGCTGTAGAAATGTAGGGACACCTGTGGAGGTCACGTTGAGTGGAAAAGATGTAAATAACAACTCATCATCCACTTCCGCTACTGTGACGGTAATGGATAACCTGGCACCCCTTGCAGCAGCTAAGGATATCACCGTGGAATTGGATGCCTCCGGTGAGGCTACGATTACTGCCCTGGATGTTGACAATGGCAGCAGCGATAACTGTGACCTAAGCCTGGAGGTGGATATCACTAGCTTTAACTGTGGGGATGTAGGAGAAAATACGGTGGTATTGACAGCAACAGATGGCAGCGGGAACTCCTCAACCGCTTCCGCTACTGTGACGGTAGTGGATAACCTGGCTCCTACCGTTGTACCACCGGCAAACATTACCGTAACCAATGATCCGGAATCCTGCAACGCAATCGTTGATTTAGGACAAGCTATCGTTAATGATAATTGTGCGGGTGTTCAGCTATCCAATAATGCCCCTGCAAAATTTCCTATTGGGCAAACTACGGTAACCTGGACAGCAGTTGATGCCAGTGGTAATCAGAGTCAGGCTTATCAAGATGTAAACGTAACGAATGCAGTACCTGTGATTTCCGGCTCCTTGGTGGCCCCTGTTGATCCCAATCCTGTGGGATCCCCAGTTACCATCATTGATGTAGTAACGGACAATAACATCGCTTCTGTGGAATGGCACTGGAGTGATGGGCTTATTACCACAGGCACCTTTATATATGATGCTACTACAGGTACCAATACAGTAAGTGGTCAGCGTACGTTTAACACGGCAGAATTATATACTGTATCTCTGGTAGTAACGGATCATTGCGGAGAGACGGCAGCATATACCTATTCTAACCTTATTGTCATCTTTGATCCCAATGGTGAATTTGTCACCGGCGGAGGCTGGATCGATTCTCCTGCCGGGGCATCGGAAATGTACCCCAATGCAGTTGGTAAAGCAAACTTTGGTTTTGTTTCCAAATATAAACGCGGTGCCAACATTCCTACCGGTAATACAGAGTTTCAGTTTAAAGCAGGTGACCTCAATTTCAAGAGCACTTCCTATGACTGGCTGGTGGTGGCAGGGCATTCCGCTAAATTCAAAGGAGAAGGCACGGTAAATGGCGTCGGCCAGTACGGTTTTATGCTCTCTGCGGTGGATGGAAAGCTCAAAGGAGATGGTTTGGACCGGTTCCGTATAAAAATATGGGACAATGACGGGGTAATCTACGACAATGAAATGGGTGCTTCCGATGAAGCAGAATCCACCACGGTCATCGGAGGGGGCAGTGTGGTCATCCATAAAGGTAAATCAGGCAAAAATGCCCGCTTCGATGTTAGCGAAACCGCTGGAAGAACTAAAGAACTGGAAAATCCGGAAGGGCCTGTAACGCTAAACCTGCAGCTTTATCCCAACCCATTGCAAGAAAAGTTGTTTATCGACATGGAAAGCAATATGGATGAAGTAGTATCCATCAGTATCTTCAGTATGGAAGGCAGATTGATACATGAAGAGAAGCAATCCATTGTGCAGGGAAGCAACACGATTATTCTGGAAGTTAGCCGTTGGAAAGCAACGACTGATCAGCTTTTATTACGCTTGATGTCCCCATCTACAGGATTCCATCATTTCGTTCTTCTCAAACCGTAGTCACTTTGAATTAATGGATAAAAACCGCTTCTCAATAGGGAGGCGGTTTTTTTTATTCTAAGATGTCGGCAGCTGTTGAGCTAACATTCCCGTTTTATTCCGAAATCTTATTTGAAAGCTTTTAACCGACTTTATGTTTGCAATAGGAACAGCCAGGGCAATTCCTTGTAAATAAAGGCTTTCGTCCTCACGAGTTAAATAAGGAGATTTTTATATAAGATACAGATCGAATATCCGCTCCCAACTTTCTTCGGGCTTCTTGGAAAATCCAATAAAATTTGACCACGTAGGATGAAACTATATCCTT
>NZ_WNKG01000032.1 GCF_010119245.1 Cyclobacterium salsum | reverse complement strand
AGAATGGAAAAGTATGTGGAATTTTAGCTGTTTTGTTTGCTTTTCAACATAGGAGGACTCAAAGAACCACTAAGGGCTCAAAGGATTGTTTTTATAATTCTTCGTGTGCTTTGTGCATCCTCCGTGTGCTTTGTGTCCAAAAACCTCGGAATACGATGCGTTATTTTTTGTCACAGAGGGCTCAAAGAACCACGCCTGCCTGCCGGTGCTCAGAGGCTTAATTTTCTCTCAGTCTCTTCGTCTCTAAGTCCCTCAGTCTCCCCCTCCCTAAGTCCCGAAGTCCTCTTTTCACAGAAAGGTTATCCTTCGCAAATAAACCAGGGATTCAACAGGTTTTCCTTGTTATAAACCAGCGGGCTGTCTTCGTCGGTTTTTTTGACGGTATAGCCCAGGGCGAGCAACACCCCGTGTGCTGCCGCTGTATCCCATTCCATGGTAGGTGCAAAGCGGGGGTAGAGCTGCGCCTTGCCTTCCGCCAGCAACATAAACTTGAGGGAGGATCCCATGCTGATGACTTCCGCATCCGGATAGCGGTCAATTACTTCCTGCGTTTCCGGGCTCAGGTGGGAGCGGCTCGCCACGATGGCCCGAATGGTTTTATCTTCCGGCTGCCGTAGGGCGATAGCTTCTCCCTGTCCTTCCTGCTTCCAGGCTCCTTCTTCGGCATTTCCCCAATACATGACATCCAGTACGGGGGCATACACCACGCCCATGACCGGCGTATTCCGGTGGATCAGGGCAATGTTGACGGTGAATTCCCCGTTCTTTTTGATAAATTCCTTGGTGCCGTCCAGGGGATCGACCATCCAGAAGTACTCCCAGTCTTTGCGCAGGTCAAAGGGAACGTCCTTACCCTCTTCGGACAAAACGGGATAGGCTGTTTCCGTCAGATACTCCATAATCACCTCATGAGCGGCCTTATCGGCCAGGGTCAGCGGCGAGTCATCGGCTTTCATCTCCACCCCAACGTCTGCGGAATGGTATACCTTGAGGATTTCCTGCCCGGCGGCTTTGGAGGCTTTTCGCGCTAATACGGTTAGTTTTTGAATGTTCATTTTTTATATCTCGATCATATTTTTCTGGCCAATTTTGTGACTGAGGGACTCAGGGACTTAGAGACGAAGGGACTTAGGGACGAAGGGACTGAGGGACTCTCAGTCTCCCCTTCTCTAAGTCACTAAGTCTCCCCCTCTCTCAGTCTCTAAGTCTCCAATTCTCCCCTAGTACTGCCACTGTTGTGGGTTTCTGCCCATGTTTACCAATTTTCCCAAAATATTATTATATTTCATGGAAAGGTTATTCTTTTCTTCTATACTTATGTATTCACAAGCGTGGGCAAACTTCAGCCAGGTTATGGTCTCAGCCGCTTCCCCTTCGCTATCAATAAGTTTTGCTACAAATGATTTTGGATACTTTCGCTTTCGAAAGCCCTCAGCAATATTGGAACAAACAGACCGGGAGGATCTTCTAATCTGATCTGTCAAGGAGTATTTTTCTTCTTTCGGAAAACTTTTTGATATTTCAAAAATTTCCATGGCCGCTTCAAATGCCAATTGAAACACCTCTAAATCCTCATGTGACCTGATTTTCATAGTTCTAAGATGTAGAACGAAATATTCTAAAACAATAAATTGAAATTTACCTTGTTATATTAAGCTTTCAACCTTCGTCTTCTCAAAGTCACTCCAACTCTCCCCTCTCCTAGTCTCTCCGTCCCTCAGTCTCCCCCTCTCTAAGTCCATTCATCCCTACCCGTCATTGTGAGCGCCAGCGAAGCAATCTGATCCGAAGCGAAAACGCAAGTCCTTCGTAGAATGCCATTAGAAAAAGAGTAACGAAAACGTACGCCGACAGACTGCCGCGGGTGCCCGAGCGATTACGACCATTCGATTGAACTCCGTCTGCACCCTACCGATGACGTATTTTTTTAACATGTTGATTTATAAATAGTTAAAAACAAATACCGTCATCCCGATTTCTGCGTTTTTTAAATGTTAATTCTCGCAGTGACGGCACCATTTCACCTCTCAGTCTCTCCATTCTTCCCTCTCCAAGTCCCAAAGTCTCTCCGTCCCTCCGTCTCTCAGTCTCTAAGTCTCCAAGTCTCTCAGTCTCTAACTCTCCCAGTCCCTAGATCACCATCCCCGCGGCGACGGTTTCGTTGGTATTGGGGTCGATGAGGATGATGGAGCCGGTTTGGCGGTTGCGGCGATAGGCATCGAAAAACAAGGGCTGCGCTGCCCGGATGCTGATACGGGCAATGTCGTTCATGCCGATTTGATCTACCCCTTCTTCCCGGTGTAGTGTGTTCACGTTTACCCGATACAGGATCTCCTTGACCATCACCTGGCATTCTTTGGTGGTATGGCGGAGCAGCAATTTACTCCTGCCGAGCAGTTTTTGCTGACTCATCCAGCACACCATGACATCCAGATCCTGCGCGACGGTAGGTACATTATTTGGCCTTACCAACATATCGCCCCGGCTGATATCCAATTCGTCTTCCAGGGTCATGGTCACCGACATGGGCGAAAAAGCTTCGGAAATGTTTTTTCCATTCAGTTCGATGCTTTTGATTTTGGAGGTAAAACCGGAAGGCAACACCTTCACATCGTCACCGGGCTTAAAAATACCCCCTTCGATCCGGCCGGCATAGCCCCTGAAATCCTGGTGCTCGTGGGTATGGGGACGGATGACCATCTGCACCGGAAAACGGCAGTCAATATGGTTTAAATCGGAGGCAATGTGAACGTTTTCCAGCAAATAGAGCAGTGTGGGCCCTTCGTACCAGTCCATGTTTTTGGACCGGTCCACGACATTGTCTCCTTTCAGGGCAGAGATGGGCACGAAATGCACGTCCTTGATTTCCATTTTACTGGCAAATGCCTTGTAATCCTTGATGATTTGTTCGAAAACCGCTTCATCATAGTCCACCAGGTCCATCTTGTTGACACAGACGATTACATGAGGGATTTTGAGCAGGGAGGCGATAAACGAATGGCGGTAGGTTTGCTCCAGCAGGCCCTTTCTGGCATCGATCAGGATAATGGCCAGGTTGGCTGTGGAAGCACCCGTGACCATGTTTCGGGTATACTGAATATGGCCCGGGGTGTCGGCAATAATGAACTTCCGTTTGGGCGTGGCAAAATAGCGGTAGGCCACATCGATGGTAATGCCTTGCTCCCTTTCCGATTTGAGGCCATCGGTCAACAGTGAAAGGTCGACGTAGTCAAAGCCTTTTTTCTCGCTGGAAGTTTTGACCGCTGCAATCTGATCTTCAAAAATAGATTTGGAATCAAATAAAAGCCGCCCGATCAAGGTACTTTTCCCATCATCCACCGAACCGGCGGTTGTAAATCGTAAGAGTTGATTGGTTTCTTGTATGCTCATGCTCGTTATTTTATTTCTAATATTTCAGTGTCGTATTTTTTTGGTCACAGAGATCTCAAAGAACCACAAAGGGCTCAGAGGTTTTATTTTCTCTCAGTCTCTTCGTCTCTAAGTCCATTCATCCCTAACCGTCATTGCGAGCGAAGCGAAGCAATCTGATCCGAAGCGAAATCACAAGCCCTTCGTAGAATACCATCCAAAAACGAATGATGGATTCGTAATCCGACAGACTGCCGCGGGTGCCCAAGCAATTACGACCATTCGATTCGACTCCGGCTGCACCCTCGCAGTGACGAGAACCCGTCATTGC
>NZ_WNKG01000031.1 GCF_010119245.1 Cyclobacterium salsum | reverse complement strand
TATTCCTTTAAGTTACGAATCTTAGCTTATGCTTCACTTTTCAAACATAATACCTTTGCGGCTCTTTGTGCCCTTAGTGACTAAAAATTTCTGTACGTTCCATCCGTCCCCTAGTCTCTGCGTCCCTCAGTCTCCCCCTCTCTCAGTCTTAATCCGGTGGTTTACGGTTAACTGGCTCGTTATCGGCTAGGCTTTAGGGTCTGGCCTTTTTGCGTTTGAAGGTATGGTTTTTTTTGCAGGAACCAATTTTCGAAGCATCGGCTAATTTTGATCGAACGTCTACGATTGAAAGAAGCGGGTGGGCCGACAAAAAACCGGGGGTGTGGGAGGATTGCGGGGGGAAGGATTTTTTTGTCTTGATCTTTTGGTACTTTTGGATCAAGCCAAAAGTACGGAAGGAATTGGGATTAAAACAAGGAAAACAACCTGAGTCCTGCCATGCCCTTTGCCTAAAGCCGGGTGACTGTTTAGGGTCTGGCCATTTTGCATTTGGGGCTGGTTTTGGGTTCAGTCCTGGTGGTTGATAGGTTTAATCATTTAGTGATTCACCACAGATGGCCACAGATTAACACAGATTTTTTTGGCAGATGAAACGGGTACCGGCTGGTGTGTAGGTTCTTGCATTTTGGCAGGAGGGTTGGTTTTGGTTTCCATCGTGGTAGTTGTGTTCGATACGGGCTGGGCTTTTGGGTCTGGCCTTCTTGTTTTTAGACCTTGTTTTTGCTCCAATCCTGGTGGTTAATTGGCTGGGCCCCGGCTGAGGTGTAGGTATTGGTTTTGTGGCAGTTTCCCTTGTCTTGGTTCAACCGTGGTGGTTATGTTCGAATCCGGGTGAGGTATTCATAGTGGCTATCTGGCAGTCAGCCTTTACTTTGGATTCAAGCCAGGTGGTTAAGGGTTAAACAATTGTATCACCACATCACCACATCATCACACCATCCGTTCGTCTCTAAGTCTCCAATTCCCTTTGTGTCCTTCGAGGCTCTTTGTGCCCTTAGTGACTAAAAATCCCTGTACGTTCTCTCTGTCCCCGAGTCACTGAGTCTCTAAGTCTTCCTCTCCAAGTCCCTCAGTCTCCCCCTCTCTCAGTCTTAATCCGGTGGTTTACGGTTAACTGGCTCGTTATCGGCTAGGCTTTAGGGTCTGGCCTTTTTGCATTTGGGCCGGGATTTGGATTCATGCGTGGTGGTTAAAGTGGTTAATTGGCACGGTAGGTTTTGGCAGATTCAAACATTCTTTTTGGCAATAAGGCTTGATTTTTAACCGAACCCTGGTTGTTAAACGTTAAAGTATTAGCCATTTCTCCAAAAATCTAAAAGTTTTATGGCTAACCCTTATCAAATTTGCGCAATTGTCACCATGCAAATAAATGAGTATTTGTTCTGATTATTTCCGAACAATCTGTTATCTTTCCCGTAAAATGGTTAAAATAGCAGTTACTTGAGAATTATTAATAAACCCATTTTGGGTAAACTGATTCGGAAAAATCGGGGGAACTCGAAACTGGTTAAAGCAGTTCAGCAATTGATTTCGGAGATTGAGAATAGCAATTGGGAAACGCCACTTGATTTGACCGCTAAAAGACCTGATGCCGATTGTGTTTATGGCGGAGAATTTTATTTCTTCAACATCAACATTCATCGCACTTTAATAATGATTGAATTTGAAGAAAACGGTGAAGCTACAATTGTTTGGGCTGGTAGTCATGATGATTATGAACTGACTTTTAAAAACAATCGGAATGTTATTAAAAAATGGTTGAGAGATAATAACTGGATTTAAAAATTGGTAATCATGAAAGACATTCTTGACATAAACGAAATTGAGAAAATAGAAAGACTAGAGAATGAGTATGATTTGGAAAAGGCATCATTATATGAACGTAAATTGCGTTTAATGATTGATGAAAATCCGGATTTAAAACCGTTAAGAAAAAAACTTCGTGATTTGATTAAAGATTACGAAGACAAGGAATGGTCTGATTTTGAAAAAATAACTGAATCCCAGGTAGCCGAATCTGATAAAGCAGAGCAGATGGTGAAAGTTGAGGAAAATTTCATCCATAACCGAAAGCATGTGATCCGCAAAAAACTTAAAGCCTTTGACATGACTCAGCAAGATTTGGGATTAATTTTAGGTCATCCAAAATCGTATATGAGCGAATTGATGAATGGTGTATCTCAATTTTCATTAAAAGATCTGGTTATTATCCATCGGGTTTTAGGTATTAAGCTACCTATATTGATTCCTACTTTTTTACAATTTGAGACTAGAGAAAAAGTCAAAGAGTCTATTAAGAAATTAAATAAACCAAAACTCGGAATGATAAAGACGGAATTGGTATAAGATCAACAGCCATATGTCATCCGATATCGTTTAAATCAAAGATGGCAGTATCGGTCCAGATTACTTTACAGCCGTGGTGTTTAAGGGTTAATATGGTTCGATACCGGCTGAGTTCGCCATGGTGGCTATCTAGCAGTTAGCCTTTACTTTACAAGCCTGGTGGTTAAGGGTTAAGAGGCTGGAATTCAGCTGAATAATTGAAATGGGCAATTTGGCAGGAGGGCTGGTGTTGGGTTCAACCGTGGTGGTTAAGGGTTAAGGAGGCTCGGAACTTGTAGAGGTATTCATCGTGGCTACCTGGCAGTCAGCCGTTACTTTGGATTCAAGCCTGGTTGTTAAGGGTTAAACAATTGTATCACCACATCACCACATCATCACACCATCCGTTCGTCTCTAAGTCTCCAATTCCCTTTGTGTCCTTCGAGGCTCTTTGTGCCCTTAGTGACTAAAATTTTGTGTACGTCCTCCATCTCTTAGTTCCATAGCCCCTACCTCTTTAACGGTGACCCGTCGGAGTCCAGGGGGAGGTCCCAAATGTGCCCGGACGTTGGCGAAAAGCCGGCTTCACAGGTGAGCAGTTGGATTGCCAATGAAGGTAACGCAAGACCCCAACAACCCCGGGCTGCGCCTCGTGCCTTGGCTTACCCGGGATTAGCATATGGGAGGACCATTTTAGTTTATTGACTATTCCGTATCAAAATCCGGAAAGTCATAGGCATTTCTACCTAACCTTTCGCATCGATGAACAGTAATAATATCAATACGATAGGTATCAACTATATGGTAAACAATTCTATAGTTTAATCTGATAAGTTCTCTTAATTTATCGTTTTGGAATTCAGGAACCATTTTTCCTAATCGTGGCTGTTCTTCAAGTATGTCAACCGCATTAAATAATCTATCTACCGTTAATTGTGCATACCTTTCAGAATCTTTTGAGATATATTCTCCGATTTCGTTTAAATCAAAGATGGCAGCATCGGTCCAGATTACTTTAACCATTTATTGAGTTTTTCTCTTGCCTCTTCTTTGGTATTTATCCGACCATTCACGGAATCATCAAGTCCTTTTTGGACGTTTTCAAGAAAAATCAAATGGTCTACTACCTGATCAATCGTAAGGTGCTCAGGTAATTGGTCCAGGGAATTGATGATCTGAGTCTTGGTTATCATGGTAATTATTTTTTTTCAAAGATAGTGAATCAATTTTGAAAATCATCCCATGGTCTTAAGGTTAGGGATCCCTGATCAGCTGAAGAAGTATATTTTTGGGTGCGCAGAGGGTTGATGCATTTTGGCTGGTTAACCGGCTCGGTGCCGGCTAGGCTTTAGGGTCTGGCCTTTTTGCATTTGGGCGATGCTTTGGGATTTAGGTGCTGTAGTAATGCTTGATCCTGGCTTGCCTCCCCCTCCTGTTTTAGGACGGAGAAAGGGGGCTGGTCACAAACCTGGCTCGGCATTGGCGAAAAGTCAGCTTCACTTTTTAGCGGCTGGATAGCCAATGCAGGGAGCACAAGACCCCGACTACCCCGGGCTGCGCCTCCCTTGTCGGCTTACCCGGGGCTTATGGTATTTCGCCCCTTCGGGGCTTGGTTCCGGATACCTGATATAATAGCCGTTAGACAGGCTACCATACAATTTAGGTCCAGTTGTGTTGGTTATGTTCGAATCCGGCTGAGGTATTCATCGTGGCTACCTGGCAGTCAGCCGTTACTTTGGATTCAAGCCTGGTTGTTAAGGGTTAAGGAGCTGGTTGTCCGCTGATGTATGAGTCCGTACTTTTTGCCAGGAGCCGATTTTCGAAGCATCGGCTAATTTTGATCGAACGTCTACGATTGAAAGAAGCGGGA
>NZ_WNKG01000030.1:2500-4373 GCF_010119245.1 Cyclobacterium salsum | reverse complement strand
GTCGTAACAAGGTAGCCGTACCGGAAGGTGCGGCTGGAACACCTCCTTTCTGGAATCAGGATTGTTTTTCTGTCTTACCTACTACTTCATTAATTAATGTATTAGGGGCCTGTAGCTCAGGTGGTTAGAGCGCTACACTGATAATGTAGAGGTCCGTGGTTCGAGTCCACGCAGGCCCACTTTATTTAGCAACCCAGTGTTGGATTAGTTCAGCTGTCTATAGCATCCCGACTTATGTCGGAAGGGTCAGCGGTTCGAAACCGAGGAAATAAAAAATCAGGGGGATTAGCTCAGCTGTCTATAGCATCCCGACTTACGTCGGGAGGGTCAGCTGCTAGAAACCGGGAAATTAAACAAACAGGGGATTAGCTCAGCTGTCTATAGCATCCCGACTTACGTCGGGAGGGTCAGCTGCTAGAAACCGGGAAATTAAACAAACAGGGGATTAGCTCAGCTGTCTATAGCATCCCGACTTACGTCGGGAGGGTCAGCTGCTAGAAACCGGGAAGATAGAAATTAGGGGGATTAGCTCAGCTGTCTATCATCCCGACTTACGTCGGGAGGGTCAGCTGCTCGAAACCGGGGGAATAAAAAACCATGGGGATTAGCTCAGCTGTCTATAGCATCCCGACTTACGTCGGGAGGGTCAGCCGCTCGAAACCGGGAAAATAGAAATTAGGGGGATTAGCTCAGCTGTCTATAGCATCCCGACTTACGTCGGGAGGGTCAGCTGCTAGAAACCGGGAAATTAAACAAACAGGGGATTAGCTCAGCTGTCTATAGCATCCCGACTTACGTCGGGAGGGTCAGCTGCTAGAAACCGGGAAGATAGAAATTAGGGGGATTAGCTCAGCTGGCTAGAGCACCTGCCTTGCACGCAGGGGGTCAACGGTTCGAATCCGTTATCCTCCACTTAGAAAGATTAAACTCACAAGGAGTTTTGTAAAAACAAGGAATGCAAGGAATGCTGTCTAGAGCATCCCGACACATTCGGGAGGGTCAACGGTTCGAATCCCTGCCTGACGGCAGGCAGGCGTTATCCTCCACTTAGAAAAAATTAATTTAATGAGCAAAAGGTTCGTTACTTTATTATTCAAAATTGAATAACCATTGATAGCATAAGCGCTATCAAAAAGTTCATTGACATGTTGAGCGGAGAATGCAATGAGTTTATTGCTACGTGAGTAGTGGTAAGCTGGAAATACCCCTTCGTGTTTGCAAAAGGGCACGGAGGGAGTTTAAGTGAATAAGGGCGTACGGGGGATGCCTAGGCTCCGGGAGGCGAAGAAGGACGTGCCAAGCTGCGAAAAGCTGTGGGGACCGGCACAGGCGGATTGATCCACAGATGTCCGAATGGGGCAACCCATCCTAAGTGATTAGGATATTGATTTATTTATAGATCAAGGCGAACGTGGGGAACTGAAACATCTAAGTACCCATAGGAAGAGAAAACAAATAGTGATTCCGTCAGTAGCGGCGAGCGGACGCGGAACAGCCCAAACCCTGCCGGTTACGGCCGTCAGGGGGTTGTAGGACCCAATAATCTGAGTTGATTCAGACCCGAACCGATTGGGAAGTCGGACCATAGGGGGTGATAGTCCCGTAGGGGAATGAATGAATGAGGAGTGGGTATCCTGAGTAAGCCGGGACGGGAGAAATCCCGGCTGAAACTGCCGGCACCATCCGGTAAGGCTAAATACTCCCCGGAGACCGATAGTGAACGAGTACCGTGAGGGAAAGGTGAAAAGTACCGTGAATAACGGGGTGAAAAGAACCTGAAACCGTACGCCTACAAGCGGTCGGAGTCCTGACTTGTCAGGATGACGGCGTGCCTTTTGCATAATGAGCCTACGAGTTGCTCCTCACCGGCAAG
>NZ_WNKG01000002.1 GCF_010119245.1 Cyclobacterium salsum | reverse complement strand
TTCGTCAAGGGAACCTTAGTGCGGGTGCCAATTATACACTGGACTTTACAGCAGCCGACTTTTCTATCAATCCACAAACATTGGTTCTGAACGCCAATTCCGGACAAAATAAAGTTTACGGGGAGAATGACCCTGCCCTTACCTTTACGAGCAGCGGTTTCGTAAACGGAGAGGACGAATCACTACTTTCCGGATCTCTAAACAGGGAAATTGGGGAAGATGTGGGCGCTTATGCAATCAATCAGGGAAGCCTGAGTGCAGGCACTAATTATCAAATTCAATTTTCCGGAGACACTTTCCAAATTCTTCCTCGTGTCAAAAACAGCACACTGGTCCTTGATGAATCGGGAAAAGCAACCTTGGAACCTGTGAGTCTGCTTGATCAACCGCTGGCGGCCGGTCAACTCGTCATTCTTGACAGGGTTGATTTTGATTGCACGACTTTAGGCGAACAGGAAATTGAGGTGAGTGTTTTGGATAAAAATGGAAACGCATTTAATTCAAATGCACTGGTGAATGTGGAAGACCAATCCGCTCCTCTACCCTCCCTCGCCAGCCTTCCCGTATTAAGAGCGGAGTGTGCTTTGGAATCCTGGGAGCCTCCCACAGCGAGTGACAATTGTGATGGAAGTATTGTTGGAGTACCCGATAAAAACCTTCCTATTCAGGAAAATACGCTGATTACCTGGACATTTACTGATTCGAATGGAAACAGCAGCACCCAGACGCAGGAAGTAGTCATCGCGGATGTCACTGCGCCGGTGATCGAATCCATTCCGGCGGACCAAACCATTTATTTGAATGGCAGCTATGAATTGCCTGACTTCACCGAGGTGGCAGTGGCACGGGACAATTGTGAATTATCCCGGTTCGTTCAGCTTCCGGCTCCGGGAACACAGTATTCCGATGCCGAAACCATTCTTGTGCAATTAACGGCTACCGATACAGACGGTAATGATAAAACTGCTTCATTCGAAATAACGTTGGTAAACCTAAACCTGGTAGCCATAGAAGATCCAGAGTTAGTCACTATCCCCTGGAATACTCCACTAGAATCCGTTTCCTTCCCGGATAAAATTACCGTACGGCTCAGTAATGGACAGGAAAGCAGCATTCCGGTTAGTTGGACGATTCCTGTATTGGATACCAAAGTTGCTGGTTTGTATCAATACAAAGGCACTCCGGACGTTGGCAACATTCAAAATCCGGATGGGTTGGAACCTATTCTAAGTATCTTAGTTGAAGACAAAGCCCTTCCGGAAGGAATCACGCTATCTACCGATGAGTTTGCTGCTGATAGTGATCCCGGGACGGTTATCGGCTCCTTGAACACATTGGATCCGGCAGACAATATTCACCGATATGAGCTAACCGGATCAACAATGGATAACCGCTATTTCGGGATTTCAGGCAGTGACTTATTTTGGAACAGTCAGGAAGCCCTGCCGGGAAAAACCTCGTTTAGCCTGCAAGTAAGCAGCACGGATAGGGCTGGGAATACCATTTTCCAAACCTTCACCCTGAACAGGAGCAGGGCCGATCTGGATGCTATTTTTGTACCCAATTCGTTTACGCCCAATGGGGATGGCGTCAACGATGATTGGGGTGTAAATGATCTCCGATATTATCAGGATAGTAAAATCGCAGTCTATGAAAGAAGCGGCAAGCGCATCTTCTACACAGAAAACCCGAATGAACGGTGGGATGGAACTTATTTTGGTAATGAATTGCCTACCGGAACCTATTTCTGGGTGATCAGTTTGGGAGAAACGGATGAAATCCGACGGGGAGTACTCACTATTTTTAACGATTAATCAAAGGAACATGAAAATCAGCAATGCACCCATAACAGCCTGCCTCGTTCTACTGATACTGGCTTTTCAAACCGGTAATCTACAGGCACAGTCAAGAAAATACATCAGTCAGTTCAGCCATTTCCAAAGTTATTTCAACCCTGGCCTAACGGGTTATGAAGGGAGTACTTTACGAGGTTTTGTAAGAAATCAATGGTCCGGGATGGAGGGGGCTCCCAAAACCTATTTTATCGGTGCCGAAATGGATTTTGCCGAAGCGAAAGGACTGGAAGACCCTGCTCTGATGGGGAAAAATGCCTACAGCATTAACCTGATGCATGATACCTATGGAGCCTTTAAAGAAACGGAGCTTTTGCTTGCTTATGCCAGCAGGGTTCGCTTGACTAGCGAGCACCAATTACGATTGGGGGCTGCCCTAAATTACCAAACCATTAGGCTGGATGGAAATGCCCTATCCAGTGAACAAGCTGGGGATCCCCTTATTGGTCAATACCTGGGCAGCTTTTCGGACATGCAAATTTTTGATTTTAACATCGGACTGGCACTTACCCATAAATCCTATTATTTTTCCTATGCCATGAACAACGTAAATAAAGGACGGATAGTTAGCGGAGAAGAATTCATGGATGGTAGGCCTGTTACCTACATTGCGCAAGCTGGCTTCAGAGAAACCCTCTCTCCACAGGTTGCTTTGATTGTCAATGGTTTTTACCGGAATCAAGAAGGATTGCCTGATAACATCGAATTCAATTTAAAAACCCTACTGGGAAACAAGCTATGGATTGGTGGGGGGCATCGGTTTGATTATGCCAGCAACCTTCAATTTGGGGTGTTGTTCGACAAGTTTAGATTGGGTTACATCTATGAATTTCCGTCAAACCGTAGCTACCTGTTGCCAGGTCAGACCCACGAATTTGCGCTGGTCTACCACCTATTTGGAAGTAACGATCAATCAACCAATAATGAGTTAGTAATCTGGTAAGGAGATGTAAGCCCTTTACTTATTCACAATGGGTGATGTTTCCATCCAGTAGTTCCGTGGCCTGTGAAGCAGGAAAGGAAAGGGAAGGACTCAGGTAAGGTATCCCCCAGCCCATCCCTCTAATGATAAATAAGGTACCCACTACCAAGGCAAAATAGGGTAGTAATCGATTTACTCTCAGCCGGAGGCCAGCAGAGAAGGCATTTCCGGAGATCATCAAAAGGATCATTACCGGAAACGTCCCCAAACCAAAGAAGAACATGTAAGCCATTCCTTGTATGGGGCCTTGCAGTCCCAACGAAGCCATCAACGCCATGTAGACCATTCCACAGGGCAGAAAGCCGTTTAATATTCCAGATAAAGCAAACGCCCGGGTACCACCGGGTTTGATAGTACGTCCCAAACGGGATTTTAATTTGGCCAATGCAGCCGACAAAAAGGAATTGGAAGCCCAGGTTTCGGATTTGCGGTAGGAAAAAGCCATCATCAGCAGGACCCCTCCTGTCAAAATGGAAAGCCACTGTTGAATGCCAGCCATCGCCAGGGAAAAGCCAAGTAAGCCCACCAGCCCCCCTAACAGGGAGTAGGTAAGGGTTCTCCCAGAATTGTACAGAAGCTTATTTACCAGGTATTTGTTTTTATCCTTTCCTGCCAGTGCCAGCGCAATGGGACCACACATTCCAATGCAGTGGAAAGATCCCAAAAATCCCCATATAAAGGCCGTCCAGAGCATCGTTAATTATAAATCAATCTTTTTCTCTTCAAAGAAACCTTTTCCATTTTCTTTCCAGGTAAGTTTTACTCGCCAATACCCTGTCTCAAGATCATTGAGGTTGACCGTATTGACATCCTTTTCTGTAATGTCCACATCGATCTTTCGATCCATTCTGGCATCCGATGGCCGGAACAAATGCAATTCTCCCTTAGCCCCAATGGGAAGGTTGAGCGTCAACACCTTTTTCCCGACATCAAACCGCAAGGCTTTTCTTTCAGACTCAAACGAATTGCTGACCTTATCAATATGTTCCTGATACCTGATTTCCTCTTCATAATAATTATCCGTCACCAGATGCAGGTCATCCTGTTTCATACAAATGGTGACCATGGTAGCCATTAAGGCTACGAATACGACAAAAACTACTACTATTCCATTTCCCCAATTCATAGTGTTATTTTTAATGCGTTCAATTTTTTACCGGCCCCATAAAACTGGTGGCCATTTTGTCAATGGTTTCGCCATTTTGCTTCAGAAGAAGGACGATGTTTTCCTGCGGCACGACCATGTCATCCTGGTCCTTTACCAGAAAAAAGCGCCCTTCAAATTTAGACTGCCCGGTCAGGTTCCAATCCGTGTCCCCCACTTTTTCCATGCGAATAGTAGGATCCTCTGGCACAATACTTACCTCCTGCGCCTCAAAGGTCTTGTTGATCAATGTTACCTCATACAAGTTACTAATCTGACCACCCTCTCGCTCCTGATAGGTCATTCCCCGAAACCGGGTCACGGTTGCCGCCAGATCATCTCTGGTAACCAACAAGGCTACGAATCCAGCAATTAACAACAGAAGTATGGAAGAATAAGCTTTTACCCTGCCGGTAATCAATTTAGACGTTCCGGTGACGATGCTCGTTTCCGAAGCATAGCGGATCAGGCCTTTCGGGCGATCTACCTTTTCCATGACCTCATCACAGGCATCCATACAAGCTGTACAATTGACGCATTCCATCTGCACTCCATTTCGGATATCAATACCCGTTGGACACACCTGCACGCAAAGGGTGCAATCCACGCAGTCTCCCAAGGCCTTATCTTCCACCTTATTTTTCCGAATGGGACCCCTGGGCTCTCCCCTCACGTAGTCGTAACTTACATTGATGGATTGATTATCCAGTAGAACTCCCTGTAATCTTCCATAGGGACAAACCACAATGCAGGCTTGTTCCCTAAACCAGGAAAAGACAAACAAAAAGATACCGGTGAAGGCGATCAAACCTAAAAATCCGGCCGGGTTTTCAGCAGGAGATTGCTGGACAATTTCCTTTACTTGATCTACCCCAATCAGGTAGGCCATCACCGTGTGTGAAATTAGTAAGGAAATGAGAACAAAGATCGTCATCTTCAGTCCTTTCTTTTGCATTTTTTCTCCATTCCAGGGCATGGCATTTAGTTTCCGCTGCTGGTTGGCATCCCCCTCAATCCAATATTCAATTTTACGGAAAACCATTTCCATAAAAAGGGTCTGCGGACAGGCCCAGCCACAAAAAACCCTTCCAAAGACCACGGTAAACAAGATAATAAACACGACAAAAATCAGGAGTAAAAAAATAAGCAAATGGGTATCTTGTGGCCAGAATACGGCCCCGAAAATTATAAACTTGCGCTCAAAAATATTGAATAACAACCAAGGGCGACCGTCTATTCGGATGAAGGGTCCGGCAAACAAAATGGCAAGTAAAATCCATGAAAAATAGGTTCTCCACTTGTAAAATTTTCCAGAAACCTTCTTGGGATACACCCAATTTCTCCCTCCGTCTTTCGTGACGGTTCCCATGGAATCCCGGAATTTATCAGGGTCAAGGTTTTCATTTTTTATTGCCATAACTATATTTTACTTTAAATAGGTAAAGGCGGGTAATGGAAGGTCGGGACAGTGTGTCCCGACCCAAATAGATTACTCCACCGGCTCTAAACCCAGCTCATCTTCTCCCAGCGCATCGACAGGATCTTCTACCTCAGGTTCGTATTTTTCTCCCTGCGGCTCTTTGGGGTTGGCAGGGGTGGTTCCCTGAAGGGTAAGCACGTAGCTGGAAACCTGCTGCATTTGCTCCGGACTAAGTTGATCTTGCCAGGGAATCATCCCCTTTTCGATTACTCCGTATTTAACCACCGAAAAGACATCCTTAATGTCTGCTCCGTGAATCCAGTATTCATCGGTAAGGTTAGGCCCAACGCCGCCGCCCCCATCCATGGCATGACAGGCGGCACAGTTTCCTGCGTACAATTCCATGCCTGCCTCAATAGCCGGAGTTGAAGAATCAAATTCAACGGACGTTTCATCTATAGATGCCAACATGGATTCCCCTCTGGATTCCTCCTCCATAGCGGCAATCGCCAATTCCTCTTCATATTCCTCGTATTGGGTCTTTCCGATTCCCAGGATCGAATAATTAACAAAGTAGAGTATAGCAAAAGCGATACTCATATAAAAAACGTATTTCAACCAGGGAGGCATGAAATTATCGAGTTCCACGATACCATCGTAGCTATGGTCCAACTGGATGTCTTTTTCCTGTTCAATAGGTTTCATTTTACCCGTTACAAATTTCACTTTGAATTCTTCCCACCAGGAAGGCTTCTCCGCCAGGGCCGGATTATCCTTGCGGATCACCGTCATCAGAAAAGATAATAAATACAGCATCAACCCCATGATGACCACGATTAAGAGCAATACTACCCCAATGATCATCAACAAGGCTGCCTGGCCGCTATCCAGTTGCTGCAGTTGGGCGGTCCAGCTTTCCTCACTCTCCTGAGCAAGGCCAGGGATTACCAAAAACAGGGACAATAAGGAAGCTCCAATCAGTTTAAACGTTTTCATAGGAATCATCTTTTTGAGGTTCATCTTTCAAAGGCATTTCTTTCATGTGGTCAATGTAATTCTTATCTACACGAACGACCCACCAAAACATCCCCACAAAGAAGATTACAAAAATCAGCAGGGAGATGATGGGATAAATTTCAATGTTTTCTATAGATCTTAATATTTCCTTTTGCATGGTCGTTTCCGTTTTATGGGTTGGAACTGGTGGTTTTACTGATATCGGTACCTAGTCGCTGAAGGTAGGCAATCAACGCAACTATCTCGGATTCAGGCAGGACTTCTACGCCTGATTCTTTCAGCCCTGCCACAATGGATTCTGCCTGTGCGTTCAAATCGTTGATGGCTGCTTCATCATATCCCTCCGGATAGGGAACCCCTAGTTTCTGCATGGTCCGGATCTTTGCTCCTATATTACTGTGATCCATCAGATTGGTCGTCATCCAGGGATAAGGAGGCATCAGTGACCCCGGAGACATGGTCCGGGGATCCACCATATGGTGGTAATGCCAGCTATCGGGATATTTGCCTCCTACCCGGTGCAGATCCGGTCCGGTACGTTTAGATCCCCACAGGAATGGCCTGTCGTAAACGTATTCGCCTGCTTTGGAGTATTCGCCATAGCGTTCCGTCTCGGATCGGAATGGCCGAATCATTTGAGAATGGCATCCGACACATCCATTGGAAATGTAAAGATCCCTTCCCTGCAATTCAAGTGGAGTATAGGGCTCTACGCTGCTGATGGTGGGCACGTTGGATTTAATCAAAATGGTAGGAATAATTTCGACAACGCCTCCAATCAAAATGGCTACCGTGGCCAGAATGGTGAAGAATACGGGTTTTCGTTCCCATGCCCGGTGCCAGAATTCGCCCTTGGTAGACACATGCTTGGCCAGCGCGGGGGCTTCATCGGCTTCTTCTTCGAGGAACGATCCGGCAGCAGCCGTTTTCACCAGATTATAAACCATGATAATGGCTCCTGACAGGTATAAAAGGCCACCGAATGCCCGCAGCATGTACATGGGGACGATCTGAATGACTGTTTCCAAAAAGTTGGGATAGGCCAACCTTCCCGCATCTCCGAATTCCTTCCACATCAAACTCTGGGTAAGCGCCGCTACGTACATGGGCAAGGCATAGAAAAGAATACCCAAGGTACCCAACCAGAAGTGGGTATTGGCCAATTTTACAGAATACAAATTGGTTCTCCACATTTTTGGCCACAACCAATAGAGCATGGAAAAGGTCAGGAAG
Source organism: Cyclobacterium salsum (assembly GCF_010119245.1). Taxonomy (GTDB): domain Bacteria; phylum Bacteroidota; class Bacteroidia; order Cytophagales; family Cyclobacteriaceae; genus Cyclobacterium; species Cyclobacterium salsum. Next base: position 708,088 of record NZ_WNKG01000002.1, on the reverse strand, counting down.
CCATTCCATCCCAAACCGCCGATGTGAACGTGTGCCACGATCCAATCGGTGTAGTGGGCGATGGCATTAACGTTTTTCAAGGAGAGTAAAGGGCCCTCAAAGGTAGCCATGCCATAGGCAGTAACCGCTACTACCATAAATTTCAGTACCGGGTCTACCCTTACCTTGTCCCAGGCCCCGCGAAGCGTCAGCAGGCCATTCACCATTCCTCCCCAGGAGGGAGCGATAAGCATGATTGAAAAAGCCACGCCCAGCACCTGAGCCCATTCCGGCAAGGCGGTGTACAGCAAATGATGCGGTCCTGCCCAGATGTAGATAAAGATCAGGGACCAGAAGTGGATAATGGAAAGCTTGTAGGAATATACCGGCCGGTTAGCGGCCTTGGGCAGGTAATAATACATCAGGCCCAAGAATGGTGTGGTGAGAAAAAAGGCCACCGCATTGTGTCCATACCACCATTGTACCAACGCATCCTGAACGCCCGCATAGGCTGAATAACTCTTAAAAAGCGATACCGGCAAGGCGAGCGAATTGAATATGTGAAGGACCGCCACGGTCACAAAGGAAGCCAGGTAAAACCAAATGGCCACGTACATGTGCTTTTCCCTACGCTTGATTAGCGTACCTATCATATTCGCTCCAAAAGCCACCCATACAATGGTAATGGCTATGTCAATGGGCCATTCCAACTCTGCATATTCTTTGGAGGAAGTCAAACCCAAAGGAAGGGTGATGACAGCAGAAAGGATAATGATCTGCCAGCCCCAGAAATGAAACCAACTTAGCGTTTTGTTCCACATAGGTGCTTTCAGCAAGCGGGGCATGGAGTAATAAACCCCGGCAAAAATGGCATTGCCCACAAAGGCAAAGATTACGGCATTGGTGTGTAATGGTCGTAACCTGCCAAAAGTAGTATACGGATTGCCCATGTTGGCCTCGGGAAGAAAAAGCTGCGTCGCAGCAATCACCCCGATCAGCATACCGGCTATCCCCCAGATAATGGTGGCTGCACCAAAGTATTTTACGATCTTATTATCGTAACTAAACTGTTCAAGTAATGGTCCTGACATATCACTTCGTTTTTTTAGGTGTTTTTTTAATCGTTTTATTTTTGGCTTTTTGATCAAATAGTATTCTCATTGCAGGGGTGTGCTGATCGTCATATTGGCCGCTTTTTACTGCCTTAAAAAACAGCCATAAAAAGCCACCGGCCATGACCAGACTCACTCCAATTAATACAAATATCACTTCCATCCTGATGTGGGTTTTTCGTTCATGCCCTTTTGACGAGCAAAATAATTCGTGGCCAACGTCGTAAACAATACAACTGAAATACTACTTGCAGGCATTAAAATAGCGCAAAAGACTGGACTTATCAACCCTTGAACAGCAAAGAAAACGCCGAGGCCATTATACGTAAAACTGAGTCCAAAACTGCTTTTGATGATTCTCCTTCCCAGCCGCGCAAATTCAATATAGGCGGGTAAATAGCGTAGTTTTTCTCCATCCAGGAGGGCATCACTTGCCGGGCTAAAATGAGATATGTTTTCCGTCACCGCAATACCCACCTGCCCCGCTTTCAATGCTCCTGAATCATTTAGTCCATCGCCGACCATCAGTACCTGCTTTCCCTCTTCCCGAAGCCGGTGAATTTGATTCAATTTATCTTTTGGACTTTGCTGAAAATGCATGTGCATACCGGGACCAAATTTTTCCTCCAGGTAAGGTCTTTCATGATCCTGATCTCCTGAAAGCAGGTGAAGGGAATGAGATTTACCCAGTGCCTGTATCATTTCCGCCATCCCTTCCCGCATACCGCTTTCAATATAGAAAGTACCCAAATGGACCCCTTCAATGAGTAGATGCACTTTATTTCCCCTGCTTTTCGTACCGAGCTCATCATTCATCCCGGAAATGGATGCTGCTCCCAAAAACACGTTCTGCGATTTGTAAATGGCCTTTAGTCCTTTGCCTGGAACTTCCTCCGCTTGCGCTAACATGGCAGCTGGTATATCTCCCAACCAGCGATTTATCCGGTTACTCAAGGGATGAATGGAATGATTTACCAGTGCCTTCAATACGGAAAGGGTTTCCTCCGAGAGTGCTTCGCCTTCGTAATGTATCTTCGCTTTAGAAGGGGAGGTAAGGGTACCCGTTTTGTCAAATACAAGGGTATCCACCATGGCCAGCTTTTCGATAACCTGGGAGTTTTTCAGAAAAAACCCTCGTTTTCCAAAACTCCGCATCACATTACCCAATGTAAAGGGCGTGGACATGGCCAGGGCGCAGGGACATGTGATAATTAAAACAGCCGTGAACGCACGGACTCCCATGGGCAAATCATAAAAACTCCAATAAAACAGCGCTCCAAAGGCAATCAACAGCACGGTAAGGGTGAATTTACCACTAATGCGGGTAGCGAGGGAGGCAAGGGAATCTTCCTGATCTTCCTTATTAAAGGTTTCCTGATTCCATAAGTCGGTGAGGTAGCCCTGAGAGGGTGATTTCTGAACCAGTAATTGAACGGACGAGCCTTTCAACCTTCCTCCGGCATAGACCAAAGCTCCTTTTCGAACCCGTACCGGGACCTCCTCGCCAGTCACGAAGCTATAATCAATCAGCGCCGCTTCATCCAGCAATTTACTATCAGCAGGTACCAACTCCTCATTTCTGACACTGATTCTATCTCCGACCTGAATTTTCGTCAATGGGATCACTTCTTCCCTGTCTTTCACCATCCGGCTCACCGCAATGGGAAAATAAGAAGTATAATCCCTGTCAAAGGATAAGGTATCAAAGGTTTTTTGCTGGTACCATTTGCCTACAAGTAAGAAAAATAACAGCCCCCCCATCGTATCCAGGTATCCCTCCCGGCCCATCACGAAAATTTCATACAGGCTATACAAAAACAAGGTGACTATGCCAATCGCAATGGGTACCTCCATACTCACTGACTTGTTTTTCAAGGACATCCATGCGTTTCTAAAATAGTCGGTCGCTGAATAAAAAACCACGGGCAATGCCAACAGGACGTTCAGGTAATGAAACAACTCCCTGAAACCATCCCCAAGTAATTCCGCCTCTGAAAAATACTCCGGCAAACTGAAAAACATCATGTTGCCAAAACAAAAGCCCGCCACAGCCAATTTGTAAATCAATTTCCTATCTACGGCTGGCTTTTTTGGATGAACCATGTCCGACAAGTGGATTTGCGGTTCGTAACCAATACCCGCCATCAGGGATACCAGATGCTTTAAGCCAATTTTTTCTCTTGAAAATTTAACCTGTACTTTTTTATTGATAAAATCTACCCTTGAATAAAAAATGCCTTCGTGCAACCGGTGTAGGTTTTCCAATAGCCAAATGCAGGAAGCACAATGGATCAAGGGCACATAAAAGGTAACGTGGATATTTTTTTCATCCTTAAAATCGACCAGATTATCCAAAACTTCCGGATCATCCAGGTAATCGAAGCGATTAAAGCGGTTATTTTCCTTTTTCTGATTACTTCCAGGTGAATCAGAGATATCGTAGTAGTCGCAAAGATCATTTTCATTCAACACCTCGTAAACCGTCTTGCAACCGGTGCAGCAAAAATCCTTGTCATCGTGCAGAATTATTTCCTCGTCACAAAGTTCCCCACAGTGGAAGCAGGTGGTGCGGGTTTCATCATGAAAGCGGGTCGAAGTCTTTTCCATTTGGCAGCAAGTTACATCAGCTAAAAAGTCGAAAGTATGACGAAAGTCATTAAATATACTGATTTATAAAGCCAAATAAAAAGAAAGCCGCTCGTACCACATGCCTCCCTTGTAAAAATGAAAAAGCACTTTGGCCAGATCGGCCTGATTATTTTTGGTGGTGACTAGCAAAGTACACTGATGTTTAACTGCATAGGACCAGAAATCCCCGATTCTGTTAAAATTAAATTTGATAAACGAAGTTTCTGCCGTACGATTCCGCACCTCTTGAATGATCTCATGCTCCTCCTTTAATTTCGATTTGGGTATAAATGCCGGAGAGATTATGGTAGCCTTGCTGTTTGAAATATTCTCTGAAAACAATTCCAGAAATTGCTTGATAATCTTAGCCGAAGCCGGTGTGCCGTCGTAATGAAAAAGCAATCGTTCGAAAGATAGCTCCCGGTCGTACAGCAACACCGGGACCTCACAGGGTTCACTCTCCATGGCCTTGGGGTAATCCAATCCATGCAACCAATCCAGCACCTTTGGCAAGCGGGCTGTATAGAGTTGCGCCGGTCCGTTTTCCAATAGCCGCTGATTTTCACTCACGATGGCAGTGGTGAAACCTTTCGGTGAGGGAAACCGGTAATGTGCGGTAACCAGGTCATCGGGAAAGGCAAAATGTACATCCAATTTGCGCTGCATAAGCCAATCTTTTTTTTACAAAGCTAGCAGCAGTGGTGACTAGAGACAGTGATATTGGGAAGGCCCGAACATGATTAATGTCATGTTTTATCCACAGGGCTTTTCCTGAAGAGTAGGGAAAAACTTTATTTCCACCCTTTCGGAGTTATGTAGTCAATAATGACGAAATTAACAGCAACAAATTTATTTCGATGAAACAACACCTTACTGCCGTCATTTTTGCCCTGGCCATTGTTAGTTCAGCCATTATTTTAGGCAATTCCTTTTGGAAAAGAAGTCTTGCCCAATCCAAAATTTCCGTCACTGGTCTGGGAGAAACTGACTTTATTTCGGACCTGATCGTTTGGGATGGGCATTTTGAAAAACAAGCGTATTATTTGGGAGAAGCCTATACGGGCCTGGAAAAGGACAGAACGGTGGTAATGGAATACCTCACTGCCAAAGGAATCGCCCAAGAGGAAATCGTCTTTAGTGCAGTGCAATCACGTCGAAATACGCGGGCTGATTACAATGAAGAAGGCCGATTCATGGGAGATACGTTTCTCGGGTATATCCTAAGTCAAAACATAAGCATTGAATCCAAAGAAGTGGAAAAAGTAGAGAAAATAGCTCGTGAAATCACAGAATTACTTAACAAAGAAATCCAGTTTTACTCCCAGGCACCCCGCTATTATTTCACCCAGCTAGCCGACTTGAAAATAGAACTCATATCTAAGGCCACCGAAGATGCCCGACTCAGGGCAGAAACGATCGCTGAAAATTCAGGAGCAAATCTTGGCAAGCTGATCACTGCCAATATGGGGATATTTCAGATAACCGGTCAAAATTCCGGAGAAGATTACTCCTGGGGAGGCACTTTCAATACTTCCTCCAAAGCAAAAACAGCTTCCATCACCATGAAACTGGACTACCAAATCAAGTAAATCTACCTATTTTCGGAGATTGAAGGTTCCCAATTCTTCAATCCGGTACCCTTCGGGATAAGTAGCACGCTTTCTTTTTGTTCCCAGGGCAGGCTTCTTCCGCTCCGGAAGTGTAGCCTGTAAAAACGCCTTCAGCCGCATGGATTTCGCTACCATCAGAGCCATGGAGTTTGGTGGACTGGGTAGTCCCATTGCCTTTCTAAGGGGATCATCCATCAGACAATAGGCCAGGGGTCTGCCCAGAGAGATCAATCTCTCCGGCAAATAAAAGCCAATTAACAAATCCAGGGTTTTATCGCCTATTTTTTTGTTTGCCTGATGAAAGGAAAAATGGGAGTGCTCATATTCCAGGTTAAAGGCTTCAAAGGATTGTAACGAATCGGGTACCTGTTTGATGCGCATCCTTAGGGCCAACTCCTGATAATTGATCAGTATGGCTTCTTTTTCCAAGGCGGTAAAGGGCCGCCAGCCCCACCTAGCCATCCAGCGAATCGGCTCAAAAATAAAGGTAGACAGTACGTACAAGTAATCCTCATTGGAAATTTTGAATCGCCCATGCATGTCGTTCATACGTGCTATTGCAGCCTTACCTCGCTCGCTGTCCATCCCATTTTCAAGAATTTCATACAGGATCAATTCGGTGTCGTCATAGCGCTTACGGGTCCGGTTTACAAATTCTCCGGTGACTACCAATAACCGGGATACGGAGGGCACGGCAAACGTCCTGAAAAGTGCAAACTCCAATGCTTTTTCCATGTCCCAGGGAAAACAATGAAAGGTCAGCAAATAAGCAATTCTTTCGTAATCCCGTTTCGGATCCAGACCGGCAATTTCCTTCGTGTACGATTTGAAATTCATCTTTGACGCAAGTGACAGGAAAGCAAGTTAGCTGCTTTACTTCATGCATGAAAGCCGAAAATCGGTAAATTGTAAAGGGAATTTGACTACGGGAAAAAAATTCCCTTATTTCCCACTAAAACTTCCGAATATGTATAAATCGATTCAAACGCTGATCCTGATGGGAATCATTTTTCACACCCGGGCACAGGATAACCAAGAACCCGGTTATAAAATATACCACAGCCCCACCGAACAGACGTTGGAGATTTCGGACATCATTAGCCTTTCTGACCAGGCAGACGTAATCCTCTTTGGTGAAGAACACAACGATAGCCTGGCCCATGCCCTTCAGCGGCAGCTTTACGAGGACTTACTTACCACCCGCCGGAAGGTGATTCTCTCCATGGAAATGTTTGAGCGGGACGTTCAGCTGGTCCTTAACGAGTACCTGGCAGGCCTGATCAGTGAATCCAGCCTGATCAAAGAAGGCAGGGCCTGGAATAACTACTTAGATTACGCCCCTTTGGTAAACCTGGCTAAAAAAAATAACCAACAGGTGATTGCGGCAAATGTCCCGACCCGGTACGCTAGCATGGTTAGCAGAAAAGGAATCGGAACCCTTAAACTCCTGGATAAGAAAGTCAGTTCCTACTTCAGTATATTTGAGCCTCCTGGAGAAAACGACCCCTACCGCAAAAAATTCGATGCCGCCATGGGAAGCCATGGACATCAAATGGGGCCTTCCGTTTTTCATGCGCAACTTCTCCGCGATGCCACCATGGCAGAAAGTATCCTAAAGGCCTGGAAAAAAAATAGAAACAGTATTATTCTGCACCTAACTGGAAGATTTCACAGCGATGAGGGATTGGGAACGGTTTCCGAGCTCAGCAGCAGAAAGAAAAAACTTCGCCTGCTTACCCTATCCTGCTTTCCTGCGGAAGACTTTGCGGCACCCAACTGGGCAGCATACCGGGATCTGGCCGAGATAATTATTCTTACCAATCCAAAAAGCACAAAAAATTTCTGACCGGAAAACCGAGGTGAAAGGGTGGAATGGATGGCATAGAGATTCCGCTATTTTGTGATCCAATAATACTCAAAAAAAGCAATAACACATGAAAGCCACAGGCCTTCATGTGTTATTTATATGCTTCTATCAATAACCCGGATTCTGTTCCAGGTTAGGGTTGATGTCAATTTCGGATTGGGGAAAGGGAAACAAATAATGTTTGGCAGGATCAAATTGCCGCTGTATACCAGACCCCGGTTCAACAAGGGTTGGTATGTATTCTTCGGCATATCTCCACCTTTTGATGTCCCTGTAACGCATGCCCTCAAAGGCAAATTCCACCCTTCTTTCGTTCCAGATCCTATCCCGCATTTCATCCTGATTCAAACCTTCGGGAAGAGCTGGCATATCCACCCCCGGGCGGGATCTAACGGCGTTTACCGCATCATAAACCGCCTGCGTAGGACCGTTCAATTCATTGGTGGCTTCGGCAAAATTCAATAGAACCTCTGCATAGCGGATCAAAACCCAATCCTGTTCACTCTTGGTGGAGTAATCAATAGGTAAAGTTTCCACATTGCCTCCCTTGGCCGGCATCAATCCGGTCATGGAAACCCCATTGTACGCAAACTCCACCACTTCACCTGATTCTTTGACCGCAGGATCATTAAAATCCCGCATTGTCTTGCCCAAACGCGGATCCCTGTTTTCTTTCCAGTTATCCGGGTCATACAAGGGCGATTCAGCAATGGATAAACCATCGACGCATTCAAAAGCATCTCTCAATTCGGCCCTGGGATTCCAAATGCCATGCCAGAGAATACGGATATCCTGATTACTAAAATTATCAGGATTCAAATACTTTGTGGAAAACATGATTTCCGGATTGTTACTCTGCCCTTCAGCCAAAAACATGTTTTGCCATTCTTCTGTATAAAGGCCAAACTGCCCATCAGCCATTACCTGGGAAGCCGCTTGTGCAGCAGCAGTCCAATCGGATTCAAATAGGTGTACACGGCTCTTAAGGGCCATGGCAGAACCTCTTACAGCATGCCCGCTGGAACTATAATCAGTATTGGGGAGGCTGGCGATGGCCACATCTAAATCCGCCAACACCTGATCGATCACCTGATCCCGGGAACTTTGGGCCACCTTTGCCTCATCAGCAGATACAGTGGAAGTATAAAGCGGCACTCCTCCGTAAAAGTCTGCCAGGGTAAAATAGAAGAAAGCACGCAAAAAGAGCACTTCTCCCTTATACCGGGTGATCCTTTCTGCAGGCATGTCTACCCGGTCAATGTTCTCCAAAAAATAATTACAGGTAGCTATCCCCTGATAACAATGGTTGTAAACATTGGCGAGAAGCCCTCCTGAAACCGCTTCCATTATACCCATAGCAAAGGTTCCGGTAGAGGCCGCACCCAAACTCTGCCCTCCTTCATTCGCATCACCTGCCATGATGGCCAGGGAATAGACCCCTTCATGGTTAAAGGTATTGGTATTGAGCCTGGAATATACTCCCGCCAGGGCCAGATCGGCATCCTTCTGTGAGGTCCAGAAGGTAGGGCCTGAAATTTGGGTTGTAGGGTTTCTTTCCAGAAAATCCGTACAGGATACTGCCAACAAGACCAGCAAGCCTATTAGCATGTGGTGAATATATGATAGTTTTAAATATTTCATCTTGGTAACTGTTTAATGATTTAAAGAGAAACTTTCAGGCCCAAAGTGTAACTGGTGATCTGCGGATAAGCCTGAAACCAGTTGGTATTGGCTCTTTCGGGATCTGATCCCGGCCAGTCGGTGATGGTGAATAAATTGTCACCGGACATGTAAACCCTGGAAAACCTTAGCCCTAATTTTTCATTTAAACGATCAGGCAAATTGTATCCTATCGCCAGGTTTTTCAATCTCAGATAAGATGCATCCAGTAACCAATAGGAGTTTCGGGTACCTGTCACAGGGGCATAGCCAGAAATATACATGGCAGGGTGTTCATTGGTAGATCCCTCCCCGGTCCACATATTTTCGATAAAATCCACTGGAGGGGGTGAACCCTGAATATAAGGCACCAATCCCCAGGATAATCCCTGGGTACTCTGCTTGTAGCCTTCCAAACCCTGGAAAAATGCATTTAAATCAAAATTTCTCCAGGAAAGATTGATGGTACTTCCGTAATGAAACCTGGGGTAAGCACCGTCCATGACTACCCTGTCATCCGCATTGATTACTCCATCTCCATTTTGGTCTACAAATTTCAAGTCGCCGGGTTTGGGGTTAAATTGGTGCTGGGGACTATTCGCTATTTCTTCCTCATTTTGGAAAATACCATCCCACTCCACCATAAAATGAGAATTAAAAGGAAGCCCCTCCTGAATGGTGAAATTGCCATAAACCGGGGAAAGGATCCGCAATACTTCATTTCTGAAGGTGGAGAAATTGACGCTGACATTATAGCCAAATTCCCCAAATCGTTTCATGGATCCCAATTCCAGCTCGATGCCGGTGTTTCTCATCTTGCCATAATTCACAGTGGGCGGGGAAAGTCCCACACTGGCCGGAATAGGCACATTGTACAGGATATCATCCGTTACCTTATCAAACCAATCGAAGGTAACATTGATCAAGCCCTCTTTTAAGGAAAGATCGAACCCAATGTCAGCCATGGTGGTGGTTTCCCATCTCAAATTGGGATCTACCAGGCGGTTAACATACGCCCCGGGATGGGCCGTATTAAATGGATAAGAAGTCGTGGTCAAAACTTCTTGAAAAGGATATAAGCCAACATTCTGGTTGCCCAATTGCCCCCAGGATCCCCTGATTTTAAACTCATCTATCCAAGAATTTAGTTGCAAAAATTGTTCTTGGGAGACCCTCCATCCCGCAGAGACAGAAGGAAATACTCCCCAACGGTTATCCGGAGAAATCCTGGAGGTTCCATCGTAACGGATATTGGCCTCTACCAGGTATTTCTCCTTATAATCGTACATGGCGCGTCCAAACAAGGACATGATGGCCCATTCCTGCAAATATCCCCCGGTGGTTTGGTCCAGCGGTGCTCCCGCATCCAATTCCATCAATGTATTGGTAGGGAAATGTACCCTGGAACCCCTAAGCTGCCGGTTGGAACTGTATTCCTGATTGTAGCCGGCCAAAATATTGACATTGTGGGTTTCATTGAAAAGCCTTCGGTAATTCAAAGTGGAATAAAAGGTGGTCCATAAACCGGTATTCCAGGTTTCCCTGACCCCCAATTGCCAGGTGGAGTTATTGTGGGCATAGGAGCCATCCTTGAAAAAATAATTATCCACCGGCGTTTCATGATTTTTCAGTGCGCGGTTGTCGTAAGATACAGCTCCTTTGGTGTACCAGGTCAGGTGCTCGGTAGGTTTGATTTCCACATAGAATTGGGGCAAAACATTGTAATTGATATCCGTTTGAATGCCACTGGCATCTTGCGCATCCGGGTTCCTAACGGTCCATTCGCCTATATTTGAACTGTACCTTGCCACGTAGCCAGTAGACCCGTCAGGTAAGGTCATGGTAGGTGTATAATTGGGACCCGCACCATAGATGGCCAGGATCTGGTAATCAACGTTTCCATTATCCCAATTGCTGCGTTGAATATCTTTGTTGACCAGTTGAATGTCGCCGCCTACCGTAATCCAATCATTGATTTTGGAATCCACGGTCAACCTTGCATTGTATTTTTTGAATTCATACAGACTGGTCAAACCAGGTTGATCAAAATAGCCCAGAGATAATCCAACCGTCGTTTTTTCTGTGCCACCACTCACCCGAACCGATTGCATATTGGCAACCGCCGTGTTGAAAGAATGATCTATCCAATCAAAGTTGGGATAATTGATGGGATCGTTCGGATTGTTTCTGAAGGCATCAATCTCCTCCTGACTGAAATAGGGTGCCTGACCTCCGGCTCTTTGCCTTCCCTGATTCCAATACATCATGTAATCGGCAGAATTGCTCAGCAACCTGGGCAACCTGGTAGGCTGATGCACCTGCACATTGCTATGTATATCGATACTGAGAGCACCTTCAGTACCTCTTTTGGTAGTAATCAAAATAACGCCATTGGCAGCCCTGGCACCATAGATAGCACTTGATGCTGCATCTTTCAAAACAGAGACCGATTCCACATCATTGGGATCCAAATTGGTCATATCACCGGCAATACCGTTGATGAGAACAAGTGGTTCACTTCCAGCAGAGCTAAAAGTACCAAGGCCCCTGATCCGCAATGAATTATTTTCACTTCCGGGTTTTCCGGAATGGGAAGAAACCTGCAGACCGGCTACTTTACCCTGCAGTAGTCCTGCCACATTGGTCAAAGGTCGCTTGATGATTTCATCTGCCCCCACAGTAGCTACTGACCCGGTCATGTTGGCTTTTTTCTGGGTACCATATCCCACCACTACCACTTCGTCCAGGGAGGCCAGGTCTTCTGCCAATACCACATTAATGGTACTTTGGTTGCCAACCTGTATGGTTTGGGAAGTAAAACCAATGAAGGAAAATACCAGTTCGGCGTTGTCCGGAACCGTTATGGAATACTTACCATCCAGATTGGTAACAGTACCCCTATTGGTGCCCAGAACGGTTACGGTAACCCCCGGGAGGGGAACCTCATTTGCGTCTGTAACGGTACCTGATACAGCAATATCCATGTTTGCGCCTTTTCCCGGAGGAATCGCTCCATGGGCCCATGTGCATCCAATAAAAAATAAGTGAAGTAGCAGCAATGACAGCGTTTTTAACCGCAAATCTAATTGCCTGAATACAGTTGTTTTCATGATTTTTGTGGGTTTAGGTTGATGTTAATTTTGAAATCCCAGCCAAAGCACTCCAGATTTGATTTCAGCCGGAAACGCCGAAATGAAATACCAGGGCATCCTTGCTCAGATCGAATTCATTTGATTTTTCGGAACGTTAAAATGGGACTGCGGGATAAATGAAGCTGTTGGTCTTATGTAAATCCCAGCTGTATAGGTTTGATCAGAATTTACTTTATTCTGGTCTATTAATGTAAATAAAATTTAACAAATATTATAACCATTAATATAACCTTTTATAATGAACTTAAACTATAAAACAGAATTAAATACTTTATTTATTGTATATTAAAAAACAACCTACTTAAATGGCAATATTATTTTGTTATTTTAAATATAAAATACTAAAAATAATACTATATCGATTTAAAAAAATATTTTTATTACTTATTAAAGGGCTATTCTGTATATTAATTTTAAAACACCAGGTCTTTCCGAACAAGGATTTCTGTTGTCCTATTATTGTCAATTGGTCCGTTTTAAATCTACCGATAGCAGATCACCCAACTTTACCCTTATCAAAAAAATAGCTTTCCAATCCATAATAATACCTTTTAATGTTTATATTATTAACCAATTAATGTTAATTAAATAAACAAAATGTATCTCAACTGCCACAGTCATTACAGTTTCAAGTACGGCACGCTTTCCGTGGAAGCATTGGTAGCGGAAGCTAAAAAGCAAAAACTGGATGCGCTGTCCCTGACGGACATCAATAGCGTTTCCGGAATATTTCCATTTATCAGGGAAGCCCAAAAAAATGGGATTCACCCGGTGGTCGGCATTGACTTCCGCAATGACACTACCCGGCAATACATCGGTCTGGCCAAAAATCAGGAAGGCTTCTGCGAGCTAAACCTTCACCTCTCTCATCACCTGACTCGTAAGCTACCGTTTACTTCCGACGCTCCCGCCATTAACCATGCCTTTATCATTTATCCCTTTTCCGATACCTCTTTTCCCCTACGTGACAATGAATACATCGGGGTACAACCCTCGCAATTGAAGAAACTTCCCTACAGTCCCTGGGCCCGGCAAAAAGACCGGCTGGTCTTGCTCCAACCAGTGACATTTGCCAGTAAAGTAGCCTTCAATGCCCACCGCCTCTTGCGCTGTATGGATCAGAATACCCTGCTTAGCAAACTACCTGTATCCGAGCAAGGGGATCCTTCAGAGCAATTTTATGGCTATGCCGATTTGGTGGCCCGCTGTGAAAACCATAGCTACCTGATTTACAACGCCCAAAAACTTCTGGAACAGTGCCAGTTTTCCTTCTACTTTCAGGCCGTTAAAAACAGGCGGGACATTCTGGGTTCTGACTGGGAGGATTTTGACTACCTGCGGCAGGAAACCTTTAAAGGTGCCCTACTACGCTATGGCAGGCTGGACGATACCATCGAAAATCGGATTGGAAAAGAATTGGAAATGATCCAGCAAAAGGGATTTGTCTCCTATTTTCTGATCAATTATGACATCGTCAACTTTGCCCAGCAAAAAAACTTCTTCTACGTGGGCAGGGGCAGTGGGGCCAACAGCATTGTGGCCTATTGCCTGGCCATTACCGACGTAGATCCCATTGAGCTGGACCTGTACTTTGAGCGTTTTATCAACCTGTACCGGGAAAATCCCCCTGACTTCGATCTGGACTTTTCCTGGAAAGACCGGGACGAACTAACCCGTTATATCTTCACCAAATACAACCGCCCGGAAAGCGAACATGTCTGCCTGCTGGCGACGTTCAATACCTTTCAGTACAATTCAGTGCTGCGGGAACTTGGAAAGGTCTTCGGTCTGCCCAAGTCCGAAATAGAGTCCCTGATCTACCACGGCGACAAGCTGGAAAGCAGCAACTATCGGCCAGACCAGTATGGCAAGCTGATTTATCGCTACAGCGAGGTGATTCGGGACATGCCCTCCCACCTCAGCATCCATGCGGGAGGAGTGTTGATCTCCCACAAACCCATCCATTACTATACCGCCACCGAGCTGCCGCCCAAAGGCTTCCCCATTTCCCAATTCGACATGCACGTAGCAGAGGACATCGGCCTGCACAAATTTGACATCCTCAGCCAAAGGGGACTGGGACACATCAAGAGCAGCCTGGAAATCATCCATCAAAACCAGGGCAAGGAAGTGGATATCCGCCAGGTGGCGGCCTTCAAAAAAGACCCAAAAATCAAGCAGCACCTGCGGGAGGGGCGTACCATTGGTGCCTTCTACGTAGAATCTCCGGCCATGCGCATGCTGCTGGCAAAATTGAAAGCGGACGAGTACCTGGAATTGGTAGCTGCCAGCTCCATCATCCGGCCGGGTGTGGCCCGCTCCGGTATGATGCGGGAATACATCCTCCGGCACGTAGATCCCGGCAGAAGGAAAATGGCCCATCCGGTGCTTCAGGACATCATGCCCGAAACCTATGGCATCATGGTATACCAGGAAGATGTGATCAAGGTGGCCCATTACTTTGCAGGCCTTTCGCTGAGCGAGGCCGACGTACTGCGACGGGGCATGAGCGGCAAATCCCGCTCCAAAGACGAATTTCAGCGGGTAAAGGACCTCTTTTTTGCCAACTGCAGGAAAAAAGGGCGTGAGCCAAAAGTGGCGGAAGCGGTCTGGCATCAGATCGAAAGCTTTGCCGGTTACTCCTTTGCAAAGGGCCATTCTGCCTCTTTTGCCGTGGAGAGCTACCAAAGTCTTTATCTAAAGGCCCATTACCCCCTGGAATTTATGGTGGGGGTCATCAATAATTTCGGGGGCTTTTATCCTACCGAGTTTTACATTCACGAACTCCGCATGAATGGAGCAGATGTTCAGGCCCCACATATCAATGAAAGCGAAAACCTGACCTGCATCCGGGGCAAAACCGTCTACCTGGGATTTGTACACATGAAATTTCTCCAAAAAGAAACCGTCGCCCAAATCCTGCAGGAAAGACAGCAGGGAGGAAGGTTTACTGGCCTGGTGGACTTTGTCTCCCGCGTGGACATCAGCCTGGAGCAATTGCTGATCCTGGTACGGATCGGCTGCTTCCGCTTTACCGGCAAGAGCAAGCAGGAGACACTGTGGGAAGCGCATTTTATCCTGCACCGCAAAAAAAAACCGGCCGGCGGAAGCCAGCGGCTGTTTGCACAGGCAGGCTTCCGGGAGCTGCAGCCTCCTGTTCTGGAAGCGGCAGATGTGAGGCAAGAGATCACCGACCAGATTGAAATCCTCGAATTCCCACTGGAATCCCCCTTCCTGCTGGTAAAAGACCAACAAGTCCGGGGCATAGCAGCCAGGGAAATGGCACAGTTTCTGGGCAAACGGGTACAGCTGGTCGGCTACCTGGTTACCGTCAAATACACCCGGACGGTAAAGGGGGAGGTGATGAACTTCGGCACCTTTATTGACCGGGAAGGGCACTGGATCGATACGGTGCATTTCCCCCCGGTGGTGAAAAAGACACCCTTCAAGGGCCGCGGCATCTACCTGATCAGGGGAATGGTCACCGAGGAATTCGGCTTCTACAGCGTCGAAGTCAGCAGCTGTGAGCGGATGGCGTACTGGAATGCGGATGATTGATTTTGTGGGACATAAATCACAAGCCTTTCCTCTATCCATCTTTCGGTAGGATCGAAACTTCCCTGAAATAAATCAATCCTGCTTAAATTGGTTCAAAACGAATTTATTAATATATTGAAAGCTATAGGGTCTACTTATGAAAAACGTTTTGATAATCCTTTTCCAGCTATGGCTGCTCCATTGTCTCATTTCCTGTGGTCCCACCACCAGAGATACGGCAGCGGTTAATTCCTACACGTTAGAAATAGTAGACTCGGTACAGGTGGATTTTCTGGGAAATCCACAACTTATTGCGGTCCATTCCGCTAAGGACTTATTTATTTTCCATGAGTACCGGCAAAACAAACTGATCCTGACGGATCGAAAGGGTGAGCTCCTTTCCACCTTCGACCACCCGAGCGACGCCCCCACCTCTTATGGCAATACCGCTTGTGCCGCTACTTTTGTAGGAGACCATATTGCCGTATTGGGGCCACAAAAATTGGTGATTTATGACCTTGATTTTAATTTTATCAAGAGCCATCAAAAACCTTATGCGGGCAAAGGAATGCTTTACTCTGGATATGACCATCTACAGAAGGCCGAGGTAAACGACGAAATCTATTTGGTTGCATTTACGGGTGGTCCCCAACATCCCGCTGCTACCAATCAGGAAGCCTATTATACCCATTTCAACACTTTTGACCTGATCCATACGGATACCGGAGGTTTCACACCCATTACGGCCCTGCATCCCAAAAGCAGGTACTTTCAGGGAGAGGCTTTTAATTTTATTCGGCCGGTGTTTCAGGTAAATGAAGACCTGATTCAATTTGTTTTTGCCACAGACACTTTGTTTCATACCTATGATCTGAGCCGACAGGGGAATGAGTTGTCCATCGAAGGCATTCCCTTTGATCAGTTTATTCTCAATCCCGGATACCCACTTGGGGGAAGGGAAGATTATGACAAGCCAAAACCTACAGAAGGTGTGATAAAAGGTTATTTTAACATCAATAAAAAAGATTTAATCCTCTACCAGTCTGGTCTGCCTCTTGAAGATAAGCCTGCACAGGGAACGCCCCGGGAGGTATGGAACGAAATTAACGCAAGGTTGAATCCCCTAAAATTTCTGGTAAGAGAAGCGGAAGGGGTCTACAGTAAAGTAGGCTACTGCCCACCACTTTTCACCATTACCCATGTGGATGAAAAAAATCGTTTGTGGGCACGACAAAATGTTGAGATTTTGGATCAGGAGCCTGAATTTTTCACCTTCTATCAGGTAGCGTTGGTCGCACAATAAAACCAATACCTGGCAGTATATTGGACTATGATTGATTGTTGGGGTTGAAATGGCAATAATTGAAAAATCGGGATTCATTCCTTTTCCTTATTTAACTATTCTCAAATATTGCGAACTGTCAAGTCCGCTTTGTTAACCCTACTCCTGCACCCACTACTAAACCAATGTTGCCATACCTTTCACCCGAAATTTTATATCAGGTCCCTGTCCAGCTGACTTGATGTCTTTGTTACAGGATATCAATTCCACAAAAAAGTCTTTACTTTTATGGGAACCATTAGAGTTTGATATGAAATATTATCCATTCTTTTTTATTTTTTCCGCTATTGCTTTTTGTAGCTGCAAACAAGCCTCATCACCAGAACCTATCCTCACTGCTGACCTTTACTTTCCGCCTCTCCAATCGGAAAATTGGGAAACTACCAGATCGGGATTGGAGGAAGAAAAGTTACAGGAGCTGGAGCAATTGCTCGCCCAAAACGGCACCCGGGCTTTTATCCTTCTGAAGGATGGAAAGATAGCCCTGGAGTACTACTTTGGCAACAGGCTGGCCGGTAATCAACCCTTCCAGGAAAACTCAGCCTGGTACTGGGCCTCGGCCGGAAAAACACTAACCGCAACATTGGTGGGCATCGCTCAGGAGGAGGGGCAGCTTTCTTTGGACCAGCCCACCTCTGAAATCCTGGGCTCCGGATGGAGCAACCTGCCGCCTGAAAAGGAAAATCTCATCCAAATCCGACACCACCTGAGTATGACCACCGGGCTGGATGACGGGGTGGACAATGCCGATGATTATTCCCCGGAAAACCTGCACTACCTGGCTGATCCCGGACAGCGCTGGGCCTACCACAATGCTCCCTATACCCTTTTGGATAATGTACTTGAAGGAGCTACCGGATCGGACATAGCCACCTACTTTCAACAAAAAATAGGATCAAAAATAGGCATGACCGGGTTTTGGCAGGAAATAGGCCATAACCGCGTCTTTTTCAGCGATGCCCGCTCCATGGCCCGTTTTGGGCTGCTGGTATTAGCGGAAGGAATTTGGGAAAACAAAGAAATCATCAGCGACCAGCACTACCTTCAGGCCATGGTGACTCCCTCTCAAGCTTTGAACAAAAGCTATGGCTACCTTTGGTGGCTAAATGGCCAGGAAAGGTATATGCTTCCCGGGATTCAAAATCCCCTTCCGGGAAGCTTTATTCCCAATGGCCCCTCGGATATGATATGGTTTGTGGCATGGGCAGGGATGGGCAATTCCTGTGTGTGGTTCCTTCTGAAAAGCTGGTATTGGTGCGGCTGGGCGAAAATCCGGATCAAAGCCGGATCCCTTTCCGGTTTTTAGATGCCATATGGGAAGTACTCAGTGATTAGGTAACTGCTTGAGGACATTCTAAAACGGAACGAGCTGTTTAAAGACAATTATAAACCTATGAAACAGCTTAGTTCTGAGCAATGCATTTTTGGATTGAAGGGTTGCTATTTATTCCTTTTCGGTTTTTTGGAAGGGTGCCCCTTCTAGGTGTAGTTTGCAACTACACCCTTCTTTCAATACCAATTTGTAATTGGAAATTGGACGGAATCACCACTAATCCACCCCTATCAAACCTACCAATCCAGTATAATTCCTTGCATCTGAACAACTACTAACTTCCGATTTTTCAACGATTCCTGCCCGTACCGAATTCTCATGGATATAAAACATGCTCCATTCGATCATTTCAGTTCGATAAATTTCAATGGCATGGTTTTCATGTGTACTTTTTCAAATCTCAGCCAGACACTGTTTAAAATTTTGGACATCTGTTTACCAAGAAATTCTTTTGTGAGCCACTGCAAATGGCTTTTAATGGATGATGAATTTAAAGGAGATTAGGAATAATAGGGTGTAGCGGATTCTACACCCGGTCGGGGCTATTTAGGTTTCTTCAAAATACCTTTCGGAGCAGGGTTTCATGTCTTGAACGGTGGTCATTCATACTTTAAATTTTTTCGGATCCTTCCGATTAGGCCTAAAACTCACGACCTCTAGATGATCTTCTTTGATGCGATAATAAATACTCGTCTGTTTACTGAAAGCGCATTTTCTCAGGCCTTTTCTTATATCGGATTCGCGGTACATCTCCGGCGATTCCGATAGCAGGCCCAAGGTTTTTTCGATATTGACATATATTTCTTTTGCTTTCTGTTGTCCGAACTTCCGAACTACGTATTCCAACAATTCAATTTCCTCATGCCTGGCACGAAGGGAATAGCGGATCGCCAATGCCAAACCTAAAAGTTGAATCGGTTTTTGATTTCCTCACGGACGGATTCATGGGACAGGTGTTGCCCTTTATCCAACTGCTCAAGGCCCTCATCTATGGCCGCCCGGTCTTCCTCACTTAACGCTTCCCAAAAATCCCCATCATCATCAATTTTTAAAAGCGATTTGACGGCGTTTAAAACACGATCATCATTGGTATTGATGATTTCCGATATGATCCTGTATTTTACCGAATTATCCATTTGATGGTTTTTAATTATCCCATAAAGTTAATAAATTTTAGACTTATTTTAATCCTTCGCTGGATGTGGTTTGCAACTACACCCTTCTATCAACACCAATTTGTAATTGGAAATTGGACGGAATCACCACTAATCCACCCCTATCAAACCTACCAATCCAGTATAATTCCTTGCATCTGAACACCGACAAGCTTCCGATTTCTCTACGATTCCTGCCCCTACCGGATTCTCATGAATATAAAACATGCTCCATTCGATCATTTCGGTTCGATAAATTTCAATCGCATAGTTTTCATGTTTCCTTTTTCAAACCCCAGCCAGACACTGTTTAAAATTTTGGACATCTGTTTACCTAGAAATTCTTTAGTAAGCCATTGCAAATGGCTTCTAATGGATTACGATTTTAAAGGAGGTTAGGAATAATAGGGTGTAGCGAATTCTACACCCAGTCGGGGCTTTTACAAGCCCCTCATTCCCTTTTTCCGGGCCTTGTGGCAGGTAGACATAGAACGTTTCGCCCCTTTGGACAACCATAAAGATAGTTTTTTTCTTTCAGTTGAAAAGTTTTCAGCTTAAAAAAGAAGGGGAGCGTATATTTCTACTTTTAATGACTCTCCCTAAAAGGAAAGGAAGTAAAAGAAAGCCCTGATCTGGCCAATATGGACAAAATTGCTGTTTGACTATTTTTGAAGATGAACGCCCTTTTGCTGTAAATCCCATCGCTAAACCGGAACTTGGTCCGAAGCCATTGAGCAGAAAGTATATATTTCTTGATCGGCTATTGCCTTTTCAGTGGCCTTTGTCTGGAAGAACGGACGTTGATCAGTTCTATTTGCCCCTTCCGTGGCCTGATACGGTAGGTTAAAATGGTGTGCTTGTTGATCGGCCCCCGGTGGACATGTTTTTGCTTTTTTGTGCCCGCCAGCATTTCGGGATACTGACCGAGCAATTCAAAAAATTCATAGGACTGACGGACAAAGTCTCGGATTTCCTTTTCTGTAAAATGGGTCTCCAGGTACTCGATTATCCTGGCGTAACCTGCTTGGGCACGCCTGGTCCAAACGATTTCTAAAGCCATTTTTTATACTTCTCCATGGCCTCCTCATGGGGAACCACCTCACCCCTGTCCGCCTGGGCAAGCCCCTCTTCTATTTCGGACCGCTCTTCAGCACTGATACCGTCCCACCAGTCCACTTCTTTCCTTTTTTTCAAAGTAATGAACTCATTGAGTATCTCGGTATCATTTAGCCCCGCAAGCCATTCGATCAAGCGTAATTTCTCTGTCTGGATGTCCATAATACTGCCTTTTTCCAAAGATAACATTTTTCGTCCTTTTTTAAGTTTCACATTTGTTTTCAACCCAACGGATGAAATTTCTGCGCCGCGGCCTTGAGTTCCTCCATTCCCGATTGTTTGTATTTCTCCGTAGAAGACGGGTATTTATGACCGACAAACACCTGGACAATCCTCAGGTCGCGCCCCGACCTTAAAAGGTTCGTGATGACACTCTGCCTGATCGTCCGGCAGTTTACCTTCCTGGGTGCATAAAACCCCTTAAAGCTCCTTGTAACCTGCTTGGTGATATCTTCCGCAGTTACCGGATTCTGACGGCTGCCGATCAGTAGTGCTTCTCTTTCATTGTCCTTTAGGAGTTCCGGTAAGTCAGTACAGCGTACCGTTCTTTGCGGTCCAGCAGCTTTTCCAGTTCTTCCGGGGTAAAGAGGTCCTGTAGCTGTATGTCCCTGCCCTGCCTGTCCCGCCGCCTGACCGAGCCGGGCGGGTTGTCTTTTCTTCTCCCGCTGGCATGCAGGTAACCGTAATAGGCTTTGATGCTGCAAAGTATCCGGTTCAGTGTGGCCGGGTTACCGTAGCGCTTGCGCAAAGCCCCGAGGTAATCGGCGATGTCCTTGTGCATGGCCCCGGCCGCCTTGGAGATTCTTTAATGAACCATTGCAAATGGCACGTAATGGATTACAACTTTAAAGGAGGGTAGGAATAATAGGGTGTAGAGGATTCTACACCCTGTCGGGGATTATCTTTTGTTTTTCCAGACCCTTGGGTTCCTACTGGTATGTGTAACAGCAAAAACAATGACTGATCTGTCCGGTTCTTCTACCCGGTAATGAATCTGGTAGGGGAATTTTTCCACTAATAAATTTCTTACGTCCCGATACCGAACCTGACAATGCAATGGATACTTTTTTATGTAATTTAGCCCTGATTTTAAGGATTCAAAAAACCGATCGCCTAAACCCGGCTTTTCTTCATCGTACCATTCCATTATTTCCTTGACGTCGAAACTGGCTTCCGGGAGCAGCTTAATCCGGTAGGTCATAAATCCTTTTCAAGCTCTTTCATTACGTCATCCCAGTCCAACGCTTTGCCGGGATCCTTTTCATAGGAAGCTATCCGCTCATCCAATAACCCCTTGTGGGCATCGCTTAACCCTCCCTCCTGCCTGTGTTTGAAAGCCTGCAGCTGTTCCAGTATTTTCGGGTCCTGTAGCTCGGTGAGCCAGTGGATAAGTTCGACTTTTATTGATTGAGTATCCATAATGATCATTTTTTATTTAATCCCTAAAGTTAACGATTTTTATGTTTATTTTAGTTTCTCCAATACATGCTGATGGCGATTTGATAGCGTAGCAATGGATTAGCTAAACAAGTCCATTACCGTTAAAAAGCTGTAAAAAGCCCCAAAGCGCTTCAATAGGCCCCGTATTCAGGCGCTCAGTTTCTTCGATAATATCTCATCCGAGGTCTTCATGGAGGACAAAACCACGAACGGACAACTCAGGCTAATTCAGCAACTCGAAGACGAGGACCGGCAGGCTGTCTTCAAACGCAACGACAAAATGTTCACTAACGAAAATTCAAAGGCTTCTTCCAGAAAAATGTCGCGGCATTGGAAATCAAAAAAGCAAGGACGAACCACCGGATTTTTCTTTTAGAAACTTGCTCTACCTTTTAGGGTGCCAACCATACAATCAGCTCCCTCATTACCGTTATAAATCCTACTAATATTAGAGCGTAAATAAACAGGTTTCTTCTAATCTTATGACCTGCATTAAATTTATGGACACCTACTTCATCTCTCCGGATAATCCGAAAGTAGAGATATACGCCCAAAATGAAAATCAATAACCCTATAAAAATCATTATTATTTTTTAACCGCAGTGATCTCTTATTTGGTGACCCTCTCCCATCACTAAAAATAGTTTATCCGAACAGCAATTACAAATGAATTTAATGAACCAAGGAATGGATGGCCTGGATATTTTTTCAAACCTCAGCCAGACATTGTTCAAAATTTTGGACACTTGTTTACTAAGAGGTTCTTTAGTGAGCCATTGCAACTAGCTTGTAATAGATTACAATTTTAAACGAGGTTAGGAATAATAGGGTGTAGCGGATTTTACACCCAGTCGGGCCTTTTACAAGCCCCTCATTCCCTTTTTCCGGGCCTTGCGGCAGGTAGACATAGAACGTTTCACCCCTTAAATTTTTCTGCCGATAGGCATGAAAAAGGAAGTGTATCCGAGTGTCTTTTCGGAACGGCTCCCCATTCCTGCAAAATAAAATAATCAGGCAGGTTCTTTGTCGACCCTATCCCGGATCGCTTCGGCCACAAAGTTGTTCAGGGAGGTTTTGGCCTCCATGGCCAATAGAGCCGCCCTTTGATGCAATGTGGCCGGTATCCTTACATTGAAACTCCCTTTAAACGGCTTCTCAGGAGATTTCCCTCCTTCCTTACAATCAGCCAGATAAGCATCAATGGCTTCTCTAAAATCCGCTTCCAGAAGTTTTCCAGTCTCTCCTTCATAGGAGACCAAACCCTTGATTCCCAATACTTTTCCATAGAGCAGACTGTACTCAGGACTGTACTCAATACTACCCGTATAACCTTTGTATTCCAGATATTTCATATGATTATAATTTGTTTTTTAAAGGCCATATGGAATCTCGCATGGATTATGATCATTCCTTTTTGTGACGTTTTTCGCCATGCCTGTCTGCCTCAGGCAGGCTCGATTTCATAACTCCAATAGTTCTCTGACCTGTTTCATTTGGTATTGCTTCATAATCCCGCTTGGGTGGGGCTTGTGGAGCATGACAGGTACCCACACCGTTCTCGAATTTCACCCTCGAACATGAGGTCTTGCCTTTCTTTACTTCCTCAAAACCAAAGAATCCAAGCAGTTTTACCATCTCGTCATAATGAAAGTCGGATGGCATGCCCAAAAACCTGGCGATCAGTTTTTCCTTCTTGGACATAAACTCAAAGTAACTTTATTTAGTTGCATTTTCCAAACTTTTTAATCCTAACCCAGTGGGGTGTAGCGGATTCTACACCCAATCGGGGGTGATCCCAGAACTCCTCCCAACAAGATTTATTCTTCTTCATAATAGGACACATCATATTTTAAAAAATCGTCCAGAGAAGGCAACTCCCCCTCTATTTCACCATATGCTTCTTCAAATAAGGAATATAATCTTATTATTTCTTTTGAACTTTTATCAATTGTATACAGCTTTTTAACTAAATAATATGCATCATTTTCAATATCATTTTCATAACGAAATTTAGCTAACAAATATAAGGCTGAGACATTATTAGGGTCTAACCTTAGACTGCCTCTCAACATTTTATCAAACAAATCCTTTCTTACGTTGTGCTTTTCTCTCAAAAAAACACTTAAAGCTAATATATCATAACTATCTGAAGAATATGCATCTAGATAATCCCCCAGCCCTGCTAAAAATGGTTCTTTTCCCGGTATCCTGATCATCGCTGATGACACGTCTATTAAAAAAAAATCCGGTCGCAACTTTTTACTTTTTTCAAAGTCGTTAGAATGAACACTATTAATAAAATCTATACATATATCCTTGTGACTTATAGTTCTTGAGACCGTTTGATATCTCTTGTGGTTGAATTCAATTTTTTTTTGCTCTTGTGCCTTAATAAAAGCGATCATCGTAAAAAAAATGACTACTAATAAAATCATTGACCTTCCAATCATTCGGATGATGTTTAAAATTTCCTTTCACTTTTTTGATAAGCCAGGTAAATTGCTTGCGATACTAGCCATTCGGATAATTTGTCCTAAATCAATATTCGTAATAGCATTGTCTACCCGATTTTCAGGCTGAATCCTCTTCCTTCCCGTTAAACCCATAACGATACTTTCACCATTCTCCCCGGTCGTACCGCTCTCGTTTTACTCTAAATTTGCCACCGGCTTCACCTCCACGTTAAGGGAATCAATTACATTGACTTCATACCCCAAATTGATTTCAACCTGACTTCCCTCTTTACTAAACGCTGCGGCCCCTTCCGGACTGATTTGGGTCTCCCAGGCGTAAAGACGCCTCAGATTGGGGAGCCCTGCCAGCTGCTCCAGGCCGGCATCACTGACTTCGGTCCCATAAAGGTTTAGGGATTCCAGGTATTCCAGTTCCGCTAAATGGGCCAAGCCAGCATCCGTAATGCTTGTTTTTTCTACTCGTAGGCGGGTGAGGTTTTTCATTTTCCCCACTGCGACCAGCCCCTCATCCGTCAACGGCGTGTCCTTGACATCCAGCCAGGTAATTTGCTCGGGGAAGTCGGTCGCCAACCGCTGCAATACTACATCGACGGAATCTTTTGCAGACAAGGTCACCTGCAGCCAGTTGGAATCGTTGGAAAGGGACTTTACCGCAATTCCCTGCTCGGTATAAGCCTTTAGCTTTTCCGGATCCGGTGGGGTGGTGCCTTCCGCCAGCAGGATCTCCACTTCGGACTTATTCGCATTGGGATCGGTAAGGGTTAGCAATACTGATTGTATCTCCTGATTCGCTTCGAGTTCGGGCACTTTCTTATCGAAGGGAGCTCCTTCGTTAATCCACCATTCCAGTAGCAATACTTGTTCGTCCGATAATTGCGATTTGCCTTTTGGGGGCATGTGGTCGTCGTGATTTTGGTCCAGGTGAATCCGTTTGATCATTTCGCTTTCGGCCGCCTTTCCTGCCTGAAAGATGGGGCCATTTTCCCCTCCTTTCATCAGGGCTTCTCTCGTATGCATTTGCAAATCACCCTTCTTCTTGCTGGCGTTGTGACAGGAATTGCAGCGAATTTCCATGATGGGATGGATAATTTCGGTATACACCACGGCCTCATCCAGATTTTCTATTAACTGGGGTCCTTTTTGTTCTACCGGCATCCCTGCGAGCTGTTTTATTCCATCGGGCAGGTATTGGGTGAGGTAGTTTGCCCCGTGGGTCAGGGATCCGCCGTAATGGCCGGCCACGGCTAAGAATACCATCATCAGGGAGAAGGAGCCCAGGTAAGCCCGGTTAAATTTCAGCGTTGCCTTTTTCTGCTTTTGGCCGTAGAGCCACCAGGTACCGAAGGCAAAGAGCACCAAAAGAATTCCGGACCACTGATGGATAAACAGTAAATCTTCTCCATAGTCGCCTGCCTGCGCCAGCATCAAGCCCAGTATGGCTGTCACCAGAGCGGAAAGGGCTCCCAGGCCCAGCACAAAGCCTATCGCCGGTTTCAGGTAGGCAAACTTTTCCCTGCGGGAAAGAAATTCCATCAAGAATCCCAGGGCTAAAAAGCCAATGGGAAGGTGTAAAAACAAGGGGTGAAACCTTCCGAAGAAGATGATGATGTCTGATGATAGCTCCATGTAATTTATGCGAATAATTTATGTATTACTTTTCCTGACACGTCCGTCAACCTAAAATCCCTTCCCTGGGCAAAATAGGTAAATTTTTCGTGATCCATACCCATCAGATGCAAAATACTTGCCTGTAAATCATGGACATGCACTTTATCTTTTATGCCATAATAGCCTATTTCGTCGGTTTCACCATACGTCAACCCTCCTTTTACGCCTCCACCGGCCATCCAAATCGGAAAAGCTTCTGTGTGGTGATCCCTTCCTTTAAAAGGCCATTCCATGCCTCCTCGGTTTTCCTGCATGGGGGTACGGCCAAATTCTCCTCCCCATACCACAAGCGTCTCGTCCAGCAAGCCCCGCTGCTTTAAATCCTTGACCAATGCCGTCATGGCCTGGTCCACGGGCTTGCACTTAATGGGTAGTCCCTCGTCAAGGGATTCGCGTTCCGCTACCCCGTGCATGTCCCAGCCCCAGTCAAATAACTGCACAAAGCGAACGCCTTTCTCTACCAGCCTTCTGGCCAACAGGCAGTTATTGGCAAAAGACGTTTTCCCTGGCTCCGTACCGTACATCTCGTGAATGTATGCCGGTTCATCCTCTATATCCATGACGTCGGGCACGGAAGTTTGCATGCGGTAGGCCATTTCGTATTGGGAGATACGGGTCAAGGTCTCCGGATCGCCAAATTCCTGGTGTTCTTTCTCATTGATCCGGTTAATGGCATCAATGGTCTGCTTCCGCAAAGACCCATCCATGCCGGAAGGATTGGAAACATAAAGGACCGGGTCGCCTTCGGACCGGCATTGGACCCCCTGGTACACGGAAGGTAAAAAGCCACTGCCCCAGACGGATTTGCCCGCGTCGGGCGTATTTCCTCCGGATACCAACACCATAAAACCCGGCAAATCCTCGTTTTCAGACCCCAGCCCATAGGTTACCCAGCTTCCCATACTGGGCCGGCCCAATCTTGGTGAGCCCGTCTGCAACAGCAATTGTGCCGGCGCGTGGTTAAACTCATCCGTATGCATGGTTTTGATCAAGGCAACGTCATCCACAATCGTTGAAAAATGGGGTAAATTATCGGACACCATCATTCCTGATTCTCCCCTGGGCCTGAAAACAGCCTGAGGCCCCAGCATTTTGGGTACGCCCTGAATAAAGGCAAACTTTTTTCCCTCCAATAGGGATTGGGGACAGTCTTTTCCATCCAGTTTTGCCAGTTCCGGTTTGTAGTCAAACAATTCCAACTGCGAGGGCGCACCTGCCATGTGCAGGTAAATGATGCGTTTTGCCTTTGGAGCAAAATGGGGTACTTGCCGGAGCAGGCTATCCACCTGAGATTCCAGGGCTTGCTCCTCTCCGGACTTTTGACAACCCACCATACCACCAAGGGCCAATGCCCCTAATCCGGTGGTGCATTGTTTCAGAAAGTGCCTGCGGGTTTTACTCTGCAGGTATCGGTATCGTTGTTCGTCGGCTAAACTGATTCGCTTACTCATGACTTCATTAGAAATTCGTCCAGATTCATTACGGCATTTGCCACAATGGTGTATACGGCCAATGCTTTATTCTCCTCCCCTATCAACTGGCAAACGGCATCGGGCTGGGCATCAAAATAGGCCTGGCTTTGCTGAAGCAAGCTACGCAAATCGCCCAATTTATCGGGATCGATCCCTCTCCTCATCGCCAGGCTATATAATAGCCCGAGTCGCTTCTCGTCCTCCGTGTAATTCTCCAGCACTTTTCGCCCTATTGCAATTGCGGCCTCCAGGTACACCGGATCATTTAAGGTTACCAGGGCCTGAAGCGGTGTATTGGTATCAATGCGTTTGGGCAGGCAAAATTCCCTGCTTGGTGCATCAAAGGCAATGATGGAAGGGTAAGGACTGGTTCGCCTCCAAAAGGTATAAAGTGCTCTGCGGTGCTTGTCTTCCCCTTTGCTGGTGAGCCACTCGTCGCCACTATATACCACCTGCCAGATGCCGTCGGGCTGTTCGGGCATCACGCTGGGTCCCCTCATTTTTTTGCTCAACAGACCGGAAACGGCCAGTGCCTGGTCCCTAATCTGCTCGGCAGTCAATCTAAGCCGGGGCCCTCTTGACAGCCACTCGTTTAAGGGGTCCGGGTCATCCTTTTGATCTTTAAAATGAGAGGATTGGCGGTAGGTGGCAGACATCAGTATTTCCTTGAGTAGTTTTTTGATATCCCAGTCCAGGTCATGAGAAAACCGCAAGGCCAGCCAATCCAATAATTCAGGATGAGTAGGTGCATATCCCTGCGAACCAAAATCCTCCAACGACGAGACCAATCCCCTGCCAAATAATTGTTCCCAGAGTCTATTGACCATTACCCGTGCCGTTAGCGGATTTTCCGGGCTAAAAAGCCACTGGCTAAATCCAAGGCGGTCCGGATCATAGTTTCCTTCAAAGGGATTCCAAATGGCAGGCAGGCCCGGAGAAACCAGCTCACCTGGTACAATCCAGCTTCCTTTTTCAAATATCCGGCTTTCACGCTGGTACCGGTCCGGTAGGGAAACCATCACAGGGGTGGTTTCTTTTTCCGCTTCCGAATTATAAAGCTCCAGAAAGGCTTGCGCTATTTCCTCGTATCCGGCCTGTTCCTCCCCCGGAAGTGCATGGTGCAACATGACCCATTCGAAGGTACAGGTGAGCTCCTCTCCTTCTACTCCTTCATAGGCCAGGTACAAATCGTGGGTTCCCTTCGTTGGTTTTACCGGGACCGATATCACCTCCATCACCGAATACGTTTCATCCTCCTTTGTGTCTTCGTTAAACCGTGTTTTGGTTTTAGGCTTCACATTCCAGGATCCAATTTCCCTTCCTTTCAGGCTATCCAGCCGAAAGCTAATTTTCCCTTTCCCTTTTTGGGCTCTAACCTTAAACAGGATCCGGTCCTCGCCAACAAAGGGTAAATTCCGGGTCCTCGAATAAATATCAGGCTCCACCTTAAAGGTGGCCGTGCCTTTCACGGGAATGCCCTTGTCCATTTGTTCGAAATAATGGGGATGGATCTTGCCTTCTCCCAAACGGATCAGCCGGGTAAAGTAATCCGGATGTTGTTCCTGTTGTTGACTTCCTTCTTCACTGACCCAGGTTTGAATTCTTTTTAACTTTTCCTGGTCTTCTTCCGACTTAAAATCGATCAGGACCGGAGCCTCACTGGGAATATCGGCATCCGCAGTCTGATTAAAAAATGCCAGGCTACGGTAGTAATCTTCGTGTCGAATCGGATCATAAGGATGGCTGTGACATTGTACGCATTCCATCGTTGTTCCCTGCAATACCGTCCAGGTAGTATTTACCCTGTCCAGCACCGCCGCCACACGGAATTCCTCATTATCGGTGCCCCCTTCGTCGTTGTTCATGGTATTCCGGTGAAAGGCGGTAGCAATGTAGTTTTCGTCGGTAGGATTGGGTAATAAGTCTCCTGCAAGCTGTTCGGTGACAAACTGGTCGTAAGGCATGTTATCGTTAAATGCCTGGATCAGCCAATCCCTGTATTTCCAGATCTTTCGGGGCCGATCTGCCTCGTATCCTTTGGAATCGGCATACCTGGCCAAATCCATCCACATGGCCGCCCACCTTTCCCCGTAGGCAGGGGAATCCAAGAATTGATCCACCCATTTTTCATAGGCCTTTTCAGAACTGTCGGCCAAATAAGCCTGAACCTCATCCAAATCGGGAGGCAAACCCCGGGTATCAAAGCTAAGCCTTCGGATCAGCGAATACCGGTCCGATAAGGGGTTGGGTTGTAATTCCTTCTCCTCCAGGGTCTGCATGACAAATCGATCGATATCATTGATTACCCATGGGTTACCTGTGTCCGGTACTTGCTGCGCCAGTGGTGGTTTGTAGGCCCAATGGTCATCCCAAACAGCACCCTGATTGATCCACCGGGTAAATAATGCTATCTCCTTTTCGGAAAGGGGCTCTTCTTCTAACGGCATCCGGTATTCCGGATTTGTGTGATTGATCCGGTTGATAAGTTCACTTTTCCAGACATTTCCGGGTACGATGGCTCGCTCTCCGGATTCGTTGACCGCCAGGGCTTCTTCTTCGAAAAGCAGGCTGAATCCCCCTGATTTTTTTACGCCTCCGTGGCAGGCAATGCATTTGTTGTTGACAATGGGACGGATGTCACGGTTGTAATCGACCCGTTCTCCCAACACAATCCCTGGAACGATTCGGTGCTTGTTTTCAAAGGGTACCACGCGCATCATCCAAACCAAAAGGCCTAGCAGAAATAGCACGGAGAAGGTATAGGTAATGTACTTTTTTTGGGTGCGCATATAAGTATTGCCAACAGCGTCAATATCCGAAACAAAGTAATTAAAAATAGCTTGATTTCAAACAGTACCCTTACCGACGGTCCATTTTATGCTATTTTCGGCACAACAACCGAATCAGCCTTGGTCATTCTATTTCAGCAACGTCGCTTGCCGGTTGCCCCAACTCCTTTTCAAGTTGAATGCGAGGCAAACAAAAAAAGGTAAGCGCATGAGCACCTACCTTTTCCAAAAAGAATAATTAAAAAATCACCAACTTACTCTTTAATGTATTGCCTTATCAAATTGCCGGATGACTTATTGGCAGCCTGAATAAATTTTCTCAAGCTTTTTTGCTTTTCATGTTCCTGTAACATCGTGCGGTTTTCCCCGGAGTGTTGAACAGGCTCATTAGCAAGGGGCGAATGGCTCCTCTCCCCCGAATGCGGTATCTCATGCCGCTCACAAGTCAGGCATACCAGCAAAACCAGAAAAACATCTGGCAAAAACAACCATTTACTTTTCATCCTTAATCGTTTGGCTTTTTACCCTATACGGACGGTTCAGGAAAAGTGTCCTGAAAAACGTAAAAAATTTATTCCCTTTTCTTTACGATTTCAATGTCAAGCGGACTAGGGGCCTCCATTCCCACTCCTAAATAAAAATCCGTGTGAGGAGGTTGATTGTAACCTACGTTTTGCCAGGCAATACTGAGACGGTATTGGGGGTTGTGCATCAGCGTCGTAAACCGGTGCGCCGTAGCTTCTGTAGTGGTGTAAATTCTCAATGACTGGTTATCCTCCGTTCTGAAGATCACTTCCTCCCGCCAATCTCCAAACAAATCAGCGGACAGCGCAGGAGTCGCCTTGGAGCCATTATTTGATTCAGATCCCGTTGCCGTCAGTAAATTACGAAGCCGCTCTTCCTCGTAATCCCATTTATCAATGCGATTTTTATCCAACAACTCCCTGAGTAGATCCCCATCCCACCAAAG
Source organism: Cyclobacterium salsum (assembly GCF_010119245.1). GTDB lineage: Bacteria > Bacteroidota > Bacteroidia > Cytophagales > Cyclobacteriaceae > Cyclobacterium > Cyclobacterium salsum. Next base: position 676,786 of record NZ_WNKG01000002.1, on the reverse strand, counting down.
GACAAAATTGATGCTATTCGGTTTTTTTCCAATTTCTTCTCCCTGAAAATTGTACAATCCTTCGGCTCCGTTCCACCAAAATTCGGCTCCCTCATGCCGGGGATCAATATCCGCCGCCAGCCCCCTTCCTACGTCTGTTCCCTCAGCGGCACCCCAAAGAATCTGCCCCGTTCTGGCATTGAAAAGGGCAGCCCCAAATCCGGTCTCGTTGGTTTCGTTTTCATGAATACCCCAAACCAGTTGATCCGGATAGTCCGGGTGAAAACGACTGACGTGCAGGGCATCGCCATGCCTAAGACCCGTGCTATAAATACCCCTACCATCATCGTCTATGGCCATCGCCCCGTAAACAATTTCATCCTTCCCATCTCCATCAATATCATTGATGCTTAAACTGTGGTTTCCCTGTCCGGAATAGGGGTTTTCCCGGCCTTCCGAATCAAACACCCACCGCGATTGAAGCGTTTTGCCATCAAAATCCCAGGCAGCAATAACCGATCTACCGTAATAACCCCTTGCCATAAGTAAGGACGGCCTTTTGCCATCCAGATGAGCAATGCCCGCCAAAAACCGGTCCACCCGGTTTCCGTTGCAGTCATTTCCACCGTTTCCACCTTCTCCTCCCCATCCGCACACATCCCCTCTGCCTGGGATGTAGTCCACGGTGGACAAGGCCTGCCCCGTCTGTCCGGAGAAAACCGTCAAATACTCCGGGCCGTCCAGAATTTTACCCTCTTCATTTCTCCAATCTTTGCTAGCATTTCCTATTACCGTTCCTAATCCGTCCTTACTGCCATCCGCCGTTTTACAGGCAATTTCGGCGATGCCATCCCCATCCAAATCGTATACCATAAATTGGGTGTAATGAGCTCCCTCCCGAATATTTATTCCCAAATTGATTTCCCACAGCCGCTTTCCTTCCAGGGTATAGGCTTGAAGTATGGGTGGATCGGTAAAGCCATTCTGAGAATTGTCTTTGGACCTGCCGGTCATATGTATCACCAACTCGTACTGCCCATCACCGTTTAAATCTCCAACGGAAGTATCATTTGGACGGTAGCCCTCCGGCGTTTGCAGGGGGATTTCCAAAAAATTCTGATCCCAAACCGGTGTTGGTTTACTAAGTCCATGGCTAGCATTCCTAACCGAATACCGGGGATGCTGGCTTAGATCGGCCTCCGGATCGTAAAAGCTGGTGGTCTGATTTACGGGAACATTGTTTATTTTCTCTGCAGGTTTCCCTTCGTATTTCCTGTAGAGGTCAAACCCAGTATCTACGGATTCGTCTCCCAACAACCGCCAGCTCAGGAAAACACCCCCATTTCCGTCTTTGAGGGCGACCAATCCACGGTCGAGGTACTCCATTTGCCGCTGTCCAAAAAGAGAGATACTTAGTGTGCCAACGAATAGGAAGCAGGTGATACTGAATCCATGTAAAAGGCTCATTTGTTTCTTTTAAGGTCCTGATTTTTTCGAATAGGGGTAATAATTTCAATAAAAATAAGGTAATAACAGGGATAAAGGGAGTAAAATCTGACCAATGGTTCCCTCCCAAGAACTCTGAAACCTTGATTGCTTTACAGTGCGTTGAAATTGACGATGGCAAATCGCTCCTCAATCCGCAATTGCAGATACGAATTCCAGGAAAAACGGCTTTAATCACTAACGTCAAAATATTATTTGGATGGAAATGTAGTGAGTAACCATTACTAATATGTAAATTACTTTTTGCCACGCAACCATTTAACTCACCTTGGTGTATAGACGAATACCGACCCAGCAACCCCAGCAAATGTGGAAAAATACTTGTCAAATAAGCTTATAAACGGGATTTCCAAAGAAGACCGAAAGAGTCAGGAAGAGCTATATAAGCAATTTTACAGCTATGGGATGAGCATTTGCCTTCGTTATTCGGCAAACAGGGAAGAAAGCGTGGAAATACTTCACGACGGCTATCTGAAGGTATTTCACCATTTTGATCGATACGATCCCAAGCGTCCTTTTACCCTTTGGTTTAGAAGAATATTGATAAACGGAGCCATCAATTACTACAAAAAAAATCAAAACCATTCCCAAAATATAGGTCTGGAGAATGTTTCGGAAATCCCAGATCACGGTAAAACTGCCTCAGACGATCTGAAATACATGGACATGATCCAATTAATACAGGCGCTGCCGATGCAATATAGAACCGTGTTTAATTTATATGTGATCGAAGGCTACGAGCACCAGGAAATTTCGGAACTATTAGGTATTTCCACTGGAACCTCGAAATCCAATCTCCACCGGGCAAGACAAAAGCTAAGAGCCATGTTAACTGTTAGAAATCATGAAAAAGCAGGTGTCAAAAATGACTGATAAAGAGCTGGATGATTTCTTTAGAAAATTATCATCTGATCCTGAAATCCCCTACAATTCTCAGGACTGGGATCGGTTTGAAAAAAGGATCGCTGCCAATAAAAACGTAGCTCGCCCTGTCAATGGGTTTAAGTGGTATTTGATAGGCCCTCTTTTTATCGTAGGGCTTCTTTTCACAGTTTGGATGGCGGTTTCAGACGGTCCCTTTAAAACAGGAGACGAAACTCCGCTATTGTCAGCATCTACCTTGATGCTAACGGAATTAGATTCATATGACAATTATCGGATAAAAATCCTGGCGAAAAAAATGCCGTCAATGAAGAATGTTAAGAATAACAACGAACAGGCTGCAGATGCATCCAAAAAACATCGCAGTCAAGTCCTAACCTCTGACTCTTTCCCGAAAGAGGACTTACCGGATGGCACAGCTCAACCCACTTACCTAAAATGGGAATCAGATTCGAAATGGAACCTGTTTGAAAAATTTAATCGCATTTCCCCGATAGAGAATAATATCGCAATTCATAAGGGCTCAGGCATTCAGTTTGCACCAAGCGAACCATTCATTCACCACCAAAATATGGCACTGGGAATAATGCTTTCACCAGATTTCAGTGCCATACAATTCGACCATTTTCCGGCTTTCGGAAGAAGCATCGGTGTTCGCCTGGATTATCCAATCAGTCGTAGATGGGGATTTTCAGTAGGCGCGCTTCATGGGCAAAAAAGGTATCGGGGCGGTGAAGGGTATTGGGAGGGGTATGACACTTCCCATCAGGAAATGATCGGAGATTGCTGGCTAATAGAAATCCCCGTAAACCTGAAATATTACCCCATCAGCAGATCAAAAAACCGATGGTTTATTAGCTCAGGCTTGTCCTCTTATATCATGTTGAAAGAAAAATATTCGCTAACCTATGAAAACTATAGTGGAAATAGCTACACACAGGAAATGGAAATAAATGGTGATAACCAGCATGTCTTTGGCGTGTGGAATATTGGAATGGGCTACGAACATAAGTTAAGTAAAAAATTCACGATTCAGGCAGAGCCCTATTTCCGGATACCCCTGGTGGGTATAGGCGAAGGAAACCTGGATCTAAAAAGCATGGGCATTTTCTTCGGTATCAACTATTACCCATCAAATCAAATCTTAAAATTCTAAACAATAGAAATGATGAAAACCGTACAATCAAACATAATCCTGTTATTAGTTTTTGCTTTTTTCTCAATAGCCTGTGAGAAGGAGGATGAAAGTCCTCGGGTGATCCAGAAAGAGTATGTACTGAATTCGGTGTCGGATCCTTCCATTCAGGGGACCGTCACGTTCACCAAAGAAAGCGAGACGAGTACCCTGATCCGCATTGAATTGGATGGAACAACTGCGGGAGATGCTCATCCTGCCCATGTTCACCGAAATGCGGCCAGTGATGGTGGTGGGATTGCCATTGGACTAAATGATGTCGCAGGCGAAACGGGTGTCAGCGAAACAGTGGTCACCCAAATGGGTGATGGTACGCCAATTAATTATGAGGAGCTGTTGAATTTTGACGGTCATGTTAACGTGCATCTAAGTGCTACCTCCATGTCGACGTTAATTGCTCGTGGCGATATTGGCAGTAATAGCCAGGAAAACAATGATTCTAACCCTAACAATACCACCAATGATGACTATTAAAAACTACCTTTTACCGGGTTTCCTGGTGATCCTTTCGTATTCTTTTCAAGCCTGTACGAGTGAAAATGAGGAGGATATAGAACCTGATGACCAGGAGGAACGGTGCGTCGAATCGGTATCACTATCAAATGACATCATTCCGATTATCAATCAAAACTGCGCCATTTCAGGATGCCATGTGTCAGGAACCAATCGCGTAAACCTAACACTGAAAGAAAATATTCTCCAACACGCAGAACAGATCAAAAACTTTACCCAAAGTGATTACATGCCACCTGAGGGATCCGGAAAACAACTTAGCGAATCTCAAAAAGAAAGCATCTTTTGTTGGGTAGATCAAGGTGCCTTGGATAATTAAACTTCTATGAAAAATATAATTTTAACGATCTTTTGCCTGCTTACCCTGGTTACGGCCAGGGCGCAGGATTACAAAACGGAAACAGGAGAGGTTGTATTCTTTAGCAGTGCCCCTGTAGAGGACATTACGGCAAAAAACAATGCGGTAACTGGGTTGTTCAACACGGAAACGGGAAGTCTTGCCTTCCTGGTTCCTATAAAAGCTTTCCGCTTTCCAAAATCCCTGATGCAGGAACACTTCAACGAAAAATTTATGGATTCCGATACGTATCCTGAAGCTACATTCGACGGAAAGCTAACCGGCTACAGCCAATCCGAAACCGGATCTCAGGATGCTCGCGCCAAAGGAAAACTGACGATTCATGGTGTCACGGTTAATTACGACATTTCGGGTACGCTTCTAATCGAGGGTGACCAAATTAAAATGGAAGCGGTGTTCCCGGTTAAGCTGGAAGACCATGATATTCAGATTCCCTCCGTTCTGTTTTACAATATCGCAGAGGAGGTAGAAGTAACTGCCAATTTTGTATTTGAAGAAATAAAAAAATGATACGCAAAGCCCTACTCCTTTTCTTCTTAATGTCTAATTTTTTCCTTCCTGCTGGAGCCCAGGAGAATCTATTGGATCAACTGAAGTCAGAAAGTAAAACCGATTCCGATTGGAAGCGTCCTACCTCTACGTTCAAAGCCGTCAGGCTAATCAATGGTCACACAGTGGAAACCCGAAGAAAAGGGAATTTGGAATTCCTGATTTCACATCGTTTCGGAAGAGTCAATACCGGAGCCTATCAATTTTTCGGTATGGACCAGGCAAACATGAGGTTGGGCCTCGACTATTCATTGGAGGATTGGCTTACGCTGGGGATTGGAAGAAATTCGTTTAACAAACTATATGATGGATTCGTCAAAATCGGCATTCACCGCCAGGGTCAGTCTAAAACAAACCTTCCGATCTCCATAGTCTGGGTTTCGAATACATCCGTCAATACGTTACGCAGACCAGAGTTACCTATGAACCTGGAACGAAGATTACGCTATTCCCATCAATTTCTTTTAGCAAGCAAATTGAATCAGCTGGCGGCCATTCAGTTGATGCCTACCTACGTTCATCAAAACCTCGTTAGCGAAAGAAGCGGAGAAAATGGCCTTTTCGCTCTGGGAGCTGGTGCAAGCTATAGAATTACCAGAAGTGTTCACCTAACCATGGAATATTACCATCGTTTTACCAACGAGAATAACGGCAGCACTAATCCCCTTTCTTTTGGTGTGGATATCGAGACGGGTGGCCATGTTTTTCAGCTACACCTGACCAATAGCCAACAAATGACAGAAACCGGATATATTCCTTCCACTACGGGTGATTTTTTTAAAGGTGACATCCATTTTGGTTTCAATATCACCCGAAATTTCCAGTTGATTAAACCTGACTAAGGTTATTTCAGCATGGGTTTAGCCCTTTTGCAAAACTGAATGGCCAGGCCCCAGGGGTCTCGGAGCATTAGCAAGCGGGTTCCGTCCTCTAAGGTATCATCACTCACGAGTTCCGCACCTGCTGCTACCATGCGCTTTTTTTCCTCCTCCGGGTTTTCCGATACAAATGCCAGATGAAGCATCAACGGGTCTAACGTAGCATATTCCAAGACCGGAGCCTTGGAATTTTGATACAGTTCGATCATCACCTTGCCACTATCATCGGCCAAAAAGGTCATGAAAGGGGCGTTGGCCATTTTTTTAACCACCTTCAAGCCCAGGTTTTTCTCATACCAATCGGAAACGGCTTGTGGGTGTTGTACGTTTAATGCAATGTGTTCAATTTTCATACTCGTAAACTTGACTTATTAATCGGATGATTTTCGTGACAAATACAAAAAACCCCTCCATAGGTCGATACGGCCTGCATGGAGGGGAAAAACTAATGATTTAAGCTCGATTTGGGCTTGGCTTGATGCTGGTAAGGTCGGCTATTTTAACGGGGCCCTTACTATTAATACTATTTCGTGCTGCCACACCGATAAGTACCGACATGACCCCATCTCTTATGCCTGCAGCATGTTTGTAGGGGTCTGCGGCTTCCGGGTTTTTGAAAATTTTGTCATGGAGCCTTTTATCTCCCCCCCCGTGGCCTCCGCGTTCACTTACCACTTGAATAATCTGGGGCTTTTCCCAGTTTTTATGTAATACCAGCGGCTCCCGGTGCATGTCTTCACCGGCATTCTGATTCATCTCGGCCGCATGCAGTGCTTCCTGGTCCATGGTTTCGTTACTCATAAATGGTATATCTAACCAGGCATCAATTCTACCCTTCTGCCCGTTGAATGCTATCTTCCACCCTTCGTACGGACTGTAAGTAGTCAGTGAATAGTTCACCACAGCATTATTGGCATATTTGATATTGGCAGACATTTTATCGTAGATATCTATTTCATGCCGATAGACGCAGCCATCCCGGAAATAACCATCGTGATGCTCGTTTTCTGCATACAATTTCATATCCCTTGGGCTTTTGGTGATGTCCCAATAATACGTGCAATCGTCTTTGTGGGGACAAGCGCGACAGTTTTTACCCCTGAAAGGCCCGTTGCTACCGTAATGCTCCAGGTCCCCGTAAGCAAATACTTCGGAAGGGTCTGAATCCAGCCACCAGTTGAGAAGATCAAAATGGTGCGTCGCCTTATGCACCCAAAGCGACCCACCATTTTCGGTCACTCCATGCCAGCGGCGAAAATAGGAAGCACCGTGGTGAATATTAAGGTACCAATGAAAATCGACCGAGGTAACTTCCCCGATTTCTTTATTTTGAAGCAGTTCTTTGATTTTGGTGATGTAAGGACTCCATCGGTAATTAAAACCTACAATCAGGTTTTTATTGGAATTTTCTTCTGCCTCAAGGATTTGCTGGCACTTGTTTTCATCGGTGGTGAGCGGCTTTTCAGTAAGCACATCGCTTCCCGCTTCCAGTCCCTTGATTATAAATTCATGGTGCGTTGAATCCATGGTCGTGACGATCAGCAAATCCGGCTTGGTGCTGGCCATCATTTCGTCAAAATCAACAAATGTGGGGCAATTTACTTTCATGTATTCCAGCGCATAATCCAACCTTCCGGGATTGATATCGCTCAGCCCCACGAATTCCAGAATATCCGAGTATTGCTCAACCAGTCTTCTTCCCCAAAACGATGTCCCTCTTACACCGGTACCCACCAGCGCTACTCTAAGCTTTCTTTTCATTCCAAAGCCTGTCAGGGGCGTACTCACGGCTGTTCCGGCAGCCAGCAAACTTACGGCATGCAGAAAAGACCTTCTTGAAAATTTATTTTCCATGGCTAATAATTGGTTAAGGTTTGTTTTAAGAGCCTACTAGCTCTGTGTTATTGCTTTTTGCGCAATCGATTGCATTATAAATAAAAATTAAGAAATTGACAACTATTAACTTTCATACAGAAAAATACAGGCGGTTACCCTATAAAAAGAAAAAATCATTTTATAGGGTTAATAATATATAAATCTAATTCCAAAGGAATAAAATTCCGTTATTTTATATATTTCAAATTATATTCTTAAACTCATCCAGGTCACGGTGTTCCGCTTTCGTTCTAATTTATAATGATTATACATTGATTGGGGCCATGCGGGTTTGGATTGGTCGACATTACTCTTAAATTGCTTTTTCCAATAATTTCCTGCCGCCAAAAGTTGACGGCAGTCTTTTTTCACCAATTTAACCATCTCCATGAAAAAACTTAAATGGGGCGTTTTAGGCGCTGCGAAAATAGCCCGGGAAAAAGTGATCCCCGCCATGCAAAACAGTGATCTCTACGAAATTTACGGACTGGCATCCAGAGACCCGGAAAGAGCCAGGTCCGTGGCCAATGAGCTGGGAATTCCCAAAATTTACGGATCCTATGAGGAATTGATCCAGGATCCCGATATTGATGTCATATACAACCCGCTTCCCAATGACCTCCACGTACCCTACACCCTCCAATGCATCAATGCCGGCAAGCACGTTCTTTGTGAAAAGCCACTGGCCCTGGATGCAGAAGAAATCGATGAACTCATCAGCGCTCGGGATAAACAAGGCGTAAAAGTAGGGGAAGCGTTTATGGTCGCCTCCAATCCTCAATGGATCAAAGCAAGGGAATTGGTACGAAAAGGGTATCTCGGAAAACTAAAGGCCGTTCACGGATTTTTTAGCTATTTCAACCTTCAGGAGGATAATATCCGTAACATACAGGAAAAAGGCGGCGGAGGCATCTGGGATATTGGCTGCTACCCGGTATTTACTTCCCGTTTCGTTTTGGAAAAGGAGCCTGGAAGGCTGGTATCCATGCTGGAATACGACCCCCGATTCAGAACAGATAAACTCGGATCCGTTCTGATCGATTACCATGAAATTCAGATGACTTTCACCGTCAGCACCCAGCTTACGCCTTACCAGCGCATGCTTTTCTACGGGGAGGAAAAAATAATGGAGGTCCGGATACCATTCAATGCACCTGCAGACCAGGGCAATGAATTGTTTATTCACGATGGCAATTTTCTGAACCCCAATCCTGAGCGAATTGTGTTACCTGCCAGCAATCAATATACGGCTCAGGCGGATGACTTTTCCCGAGCCATACTGGAAAATACAGCGGTTCCCGTTTCCCTGGAAAATGCCCGGGCAAACACCCGTGTGCTTCAGGCCATATTTGAGTCAGATCAATACGAAAAATGGGTCGCTATTGACTAATCGCTTCCGTATCCGTGCGATGGATAACTTTTCCCTCCACCATGGTCATACTTACCATGATATTGGAATCAAACAAAAGCAAATCGGCGTCCATTCCTTCCTGAATGGCGCCTTTTTTATTTTCAATCCCCATAATCCGAGCAGGTGTTAGGCTTATCATTTTCACCGCCTCCAACATTGGCACATCTGCCTGTCGAAGCATCGTTCGGACCAATCGGTCCGTTGTGGCCACACTTCCAGCAAAGGAACTTCGATCCGGCAACTTGGCCACATCGTCTTCTATAATCACTTTCAATCCATCTTCTTTGTGACCGAGCATGCTTTCACCTTCCGGCATCCCTGCACCCCGCATGGCATCGGTAATCAATGCAATCTTGTCAGGACCTTTTATTTTGTAAATAAGTTTTAACAAGGGAGCAGGCAGGTGGATCCCGTCTGCGATAATTTCTACGTCCAGCGCTTCTAAAAGCAAGCTGCTTTCAATCACCCCGGCATATCGAAAGGCATTTTTTCGGGTAACGCCAGACATCCCGGAGTACAAATGCGTTGAAAGGGTGTAACCCGCTTCGACAGCGGCAAGGACTTCCTCGTATATGGCATCCGTATGCGCCATGGCCGCTAAAACGCCTTTTTCCCGCAGCCTTCTCCCAAATTCCAAGGCTCCTTTTCTTTCCGGAGCGGCACTCCATCGTGCAATAAGATGGGAATAATGTAAAATTTCCTCGTACTCCTCCGGATCGGGATCCCGAATGTATCGCGGATCCTGGGCACCCCGCTGGTTCATGGCAAAGTAGGGACCCTCCAGGTGCATCCCTAAAAACACTGCCCCCCGGTCATTTGCCTGATTTGCTTTCTCATAGGTACTAAGCAATGCCAATAACTGCTCCCGGGTGCTGGTGAGTGAAGTAGGGACCATAGACGTGGTCCCATGCCTCGCATGCATACGGGCAATTTCCAAAAACCCTTCCAGATCGCCGTCCATAAAATCATGCCCTCCCCCTCCATGCACGTGCAAGTCAATAAACCCGGGAGAAACGAATCTCCCCCGGGCATCAATCGTTTCTACCTCCGGAAGCGAATGGTTATCGGGAAAAACACCCTCAATACGTCCGTTTTTTACCAGCACAGAGGCTTGATAGTGTATGGCAAATGGGGTGATTACATTGCCATTGACTATTTGAAGGAATCCAGTTTGCATCCGCTTTATTTCAATATCAACTTACTGATCTGTTTCAGGAGAAATCAATTGCAGTTTTTTCCCGGTAAGATGACTGATAACGGCCACCAGACCAAGTATTATAAACAGTATCAAGTCCAACCTCAAGCCGAAATACATATCAGGAATAAAACCTGCCAACGAACTTAGGAAAACTATTAATCCTACAAGCGAAAGGTAAATAATGGCCGGAGAAACTTTTCGATCACTGAGGATCCCCAGGATGATCATGGGCCCCATGATACCTGTCCCGGCAAAACTTACCCGGGCCAGTAACACTAATTGGTCAAAAACAATAATGGAAAAAAAGAAAGCGATGACGGAAAAAACGAAAATGCCAATCTTCGTATTCCGCATGATGCTTTTTTCATTTCCACGCAGCAAGCCTCTTAATTCCGAACCCAACGCAAATATTTGCGCATTGGTGGTGGACAATCCTGCGGCAATCAAACCGATGATGGCGAGGGCCGCGACGGCATCCGGTTGGTCATAAAGAAAGGCATTGGCAAAGAATTCGTCTCTTCCATACTCCGAGTACAAATCCGCGCCATACATTCCTATGAAAATAGTCGGTAAAATAACCAAAATGGCAAAGGCACCCAGCGATACCGCCATAAGCTGCATGGTCTTCATGCTTTTCATCACCACAATCCGCGTCGTAAATTGAGGTTGCGTAACGGGAATCATCAAAATGGCTATCAGGGAAGCAATCAAAAATTGAGGCGTCAACAGCCCTTGAGGTCCGGGAGTGGATAACAGGTCTTCCTGTACGGTGCCAATTTTATCGAACATGGGGCCAATCCCGCCAAAATGATTGAGACAAGCCCATCCGATAATCCAGATAACTACCAATAAGAGTAATCCCTGAATGGCATCGCTAAAAATGATTGCTTTCAGACCACCGATTTCACTGTATATCAACATGATCAAAACAATACCGGCTGACCAACCCCAGGCTGGAAAGGAACCGGGAAAAGCCGCATCCATAAAGATCGCAATGCCTTGTATCTGTATGCCCACATACGGAATCAGAAATAAAAATGCGCTGAGAAAGAATACGTATCCGGCAAGCTTGTTTTCATAGCACCTGGTGATCAAGCCTGAAACCCCTCTAAACTCCATGCCTTTAACCTTATTCCGGATATGGTATCCGAACCATAAGAGTAAAAATACCATGGCACCATCGGATACGGCCAGAAATATCCAGGCCCCTACCCCATTGATCCGGAAGAAATCCGGCATGCCTAAAAAAGTAAAGGTACTGAAAAGTGCTGCCGCAAAGGTCAGTACACCAAGGGTCAATCCTATATTAGACCCCGCCATCATAAACTCTTCGGAGGATCTGTTTTTCTTATAGGATTTTAAAGAAGCGAAAACCAAAAGGCCTGCATAGATGAGGCCAAATACCCATACCCAGAATATCATACGTCCTCCTCCTCATTTTGCATACCTGGATGTACCCGCGTACCGATGTAGGTAAGGACAACCAAAAGTACCGTGATAATAAAACTGGTCCATAAACTGTAGGGTACGCCAGCTAATTCAGGCGTGGCAATTCCCTGCGGTATGACCAAAGGCGTAAAGGTAAGGATGCACAGGAAAATCGCAGCGATGCAACATATTTTCCAATAGAGTCTCTTTTTTTCCATTTGAATTGGGTTTAGGTCTTTTAATTGACAATATACAATTGTTGACTGAAATAGTACGAAAATTTATTAAAACAGGCAATTGGCAGCAAGCAAGCCACTGCCAATTGCCTGGCTATTATAATCTGGGGATGGTCAGGCCACCGTCAACCATGATCACCTGGCCTGTGGAATAGGGGAAATCCCCTTTGGCCAGGGCAGCCACCGCCAGGCCCACATCCTCTGGCAAGCCCCACCTGGCCTGCACACAAAGCCCCTCAGCAAGAAGTTTGTCGTACTTTTCTTGTACTCCGGAAGTCATATCCGTCGCGATGATTCCCGGTCGGACTTCAAATACCGGAATATTGAATTCTCCAAGGCGCACGGCAAAGAGCTGAGTAGCCATACTCATACCGGCCTTTGCGATACAATATTCTCCCCGATTCACTGAAGCCACCGTGGCAGAAATGGAGGATACGTTTATGATGGAACCTTTAAAGTCCGGATTCTCCTTTTTCTGAGCAATCATCCGATTCGCGGCCAACTGCGAAAGGAAATAGGCAGAATGCAAATTCGTTTTCAAGACATAGTCGAAACTTTCTTCAGAAGCCTCCAAAATATCCTTTCGCTCTTTAGGAGCCACTCCGGCGTTGTTTACCAACACATGTAGCCTTCCAAAATGAGTTTCTATGGAATCCATAATTCCCTGCCTGTCGGAAGCACTTCCTACATCTCCTCTGCAATACAGCACTTCTGCCCCCATCTCCCTTAACTCATTCAGGCTGTCTGCGGTATCTTCCTCTTTCCGCATACCGTTGATCGCCAGATCATATCCTTCTTTCGCCAGGCACCTGGCAATTCCCAGGCCGATGCCTCTTGATCCTCCGGTAACCAGTGCTACATTTTTCATAGTCATATATTCTTAAAGTTCGGGAATATCAACCCAGGCTCTTTTAGCCCAGCTCTCCAGCCCTTTCTCAGCCAACTGTACTCCCCTGGCACCGGCTTTCATATCCCAGGGAAAGGGCTCATCAGCAACAACATGTTTTAAAAACAACTCCCACTGCACCTTGAAAGCGTTGTCCATGGGTTCTTGCTCAGGTACCTTCGACCAACCTTCATAGAAGTCAATTGGCTGCACGATATCCGGATTCCAAACCGGCTTGGGGGTGTTGCCATAATGTTGAATGTAGCATTCTCTCAACCCGGCTACTGCCGATCCCTTGGTGCCATCCACCTGAACGGTCAACAAATCATCTCTCCTGACACGTACCGTCCAGGAGGAGTTAAAATGGGCGATAATGTCTCCTTCTAATTCAAAGGTGGCGTAAGCAGCATCATCCGCCGTACAGGTATAGGGTTTACCTTGTTCGTCTACCCGTTCCTTAATATGCGTTGCTCCTGTACAGGATACAGCTTTTACCTTTCCAAATATATTGTCCAATACATAGCGCCAATGGCAAAGCATGTCCACGATGATACCGCCATCGTCTTCTTTCCGGTAGTTCCAGGATGGACGTTGTGCGGGTACCGTGTGGCCTTCAAAGACCCAATATCCAAACTCTCCTCTTACAGAAAGAATCTCTCCAAAGAAATCGTTCTCAATCAAACGCTTCAACTTACGGAGGCCGGGCAGCCACAATTTATCCTGAACCACCCCATTTTTCACTCCGGCTTTATTGCAAATTTCATAAAGTTCCAGTGCGGTGTCAGTATCGACCGCTACCGGCTTTTCACAGTAGATGTGCTTCCCGGCTTTCACTGCCTGTTTGACGGCATCCGCCCTTCGCCCGGTGGTCTGGGCATCAAAATAAATACTGTACTGCGAGTCCTGCATGACCGCATCCAGGTCGGTGGTATACTTTTTCACCCCGGACCTTTTGCTGAGTGCCTGCAACTTGGCCTCATTTCTTCCCACCAGCACCGGGTCAGGCATAATGGTATCCCCATTTGCGAGTTTGACACCTCCTTGATCGATAATTTCCACGATGCTACGCATCAAATGCTGGTTGGTGCCCATCCTACCCGTGACACCATTCATAATGATTCCTACTTTATGTTCCATATGTATTCCTATTTTACTAGCAATGATAATAACTTTTTACAATATCGTTTAAAAACTCCTTTTGGTCTCGGGCCCAGTGACGGTCCGAAAAGATTTCCACTTCATTAAATCCGGAAAAACCGGCCTCTTCAGCCCATCCGCGAATCGTAGGGATATCGATACAGCCCTCTCCCATCAATCCACGGTCATTGAGAAAGTCTACCGTAGGACTCATCCAGTCACAGATATGAAAAGCGAAAAGGTTTCCCTGGCTGCCACAACGGAGAAGTTCTTCTTTAAGATCGGGATCCCACCACAAATGGTACACGTCCGCTGCTACACCCACATGGTCCGAACCGATCGCCTCCGCCATTTCATTGGCCTGACGCAGGGTATTAACTGCCGAACGGGTGTCTGCATACATCGGATGCAATGGTTCGATCGCCAATTTGACTTCATTTTGCATGGCATGAGGCAATACTTTTTCAATGCCCTCCCGGATCTGCTCTCTGGAGGTTTCCAACGATTGTCCCGGGTCGGCACCACAAACCAAAACGATCATGGGAGCCCCTAGCGCTGCCGCTTCGTCAATTGCTTTGAGGTTATCCTGAATGGCCAGGTCCCTGTCCTTCGCCGAAACGGAGGGAAAGAAGCCTCCCCTAACCAGGGAAACAATTTCCAGCCCATGACTTCGGAGCCGGTCGCCGGCAGCTTTGATATCCCGGCCACCTAAATATTGTCTCCATACAGAAATCCCTTTGACTCCTGCCATTTCATAATTCTCCGCCGCCTCCTCCAGACTCCAATGTTTGGTAGTGATGGTATGAACGCAAAGCCTGCTTAAATCTTTGATGGGTTGTATACTCATGATAGACAATTAAAAAACGTATAATAAGGATCCTTATCAATGATTCGCTGAACATACAAGGCTAGTTCCCTTGCGTGATAATCTCCCCACATGCTGGATTCATTGCAGGCAATTTTCTGTCCTTTCGGCACATTGTCCCAACCGTTGGGCTGGTGATAAATGGAATGCAATAAAATGCCCTGGTGTTTTTCGTCCGTACTTAAGTAAGGTTCTTCCAGCAAGGTGCGGAGGACGGTAAGTCCTGCCTGCCAGTATTTTTTGGCTTTCTCTGTTTGTCCCTTACGTTGCAGGTAATGACCCAATCGCAGTAATCCCTGGGCACCTATCGCTGCAGCCGTGCTGTCCACCGGCTCATACGCATTGTAGGGATCTGCAGGCTTAGATAGGTAATCTCCCAATTTATGCAGGTTTGGTGCCCCGGTATCCCAATAGGGTACCCCGTCTATTGGCGTATGATCAATATAGAAATCACAACTAGCTGTGGCAGCTTTTAACAAAAATGCTTCAATCTCCACCGGTGACCCATATGCCTTTAAGGATTCATCTGATAAATTGTCTATGTATTCCAATTCTTCTGCGAAACCACACATAGCCCAGGCCAATCCCCTGGTCCAGGTAGAAAACCCCGTATATCCCTGCTGGGTATTAGGGCAGCGGTAATTGCCATCTCGCGTATTGAAGACACTTTCGTGCGCCGTGCGGCCCCATACATCGTACCGGTCCCTACCCTCTCCATAATACACCGAATAGTCCGCCGTGGCCTTGGCATGTTGTAGTCCTCTGACAAGTAAATTTACCTTCTTATCGTTTTCCTCCTGCAGTACATGCCCCAGACTATAGCTAAGCATCAAAATCCGGACGGTTCGGATGGTATCTACAAAAAGTGAATGCGGACCGTTAAAGGAGTGAATAAATCCTCCATCCTTAATAGGAGTCCATCGGCTGGCTTGAACTGCCCCAGAAATTTTCAGGGCTAATTCATAAAAATTCTTCTCCCACTCATTGTAGGGGATTTTTTCCTCCATCATTAACCGCAGCAGGTTGCCATAGGTACTTACATTATTGAAGCCGTGATCATGGACACCGGTATGACTGATATGGGGAGCCATCAGTTGCAGGGTCTTCATTTTACCCTTTTCCAAAAAATCCATCTCCCCGGTAGCATCGAACTGCAAGATGGAAGAACCAAATTGAAAGCCCTGTGTCCATTCTGTCCAACCCCGGGTGGTATATTTACCATTTACCGTAAATACCGGTGAACCCTGGTTTTGGGGGTATTCTTTTTCAATCGCTTTGATTTTCTCTGCAGAAAGTTGCCAAAACCGCTCCAGTCTCTTTTTTAAATCTTGGGCTTGAATTTCAGAATCTATTGCTATCATTTTTTTAATGGGTTTAAATTTGTTTGGGATAAGCTCATCCAGCTGTCTAATTCAAAATATTAATCGGAATTCAATCGTGAAACCTTGCACTTTTTATTTTAAAGCTTAAAACTATCTTTATTTATCGTCATTATAAAGGTATTTTTTAATTTAAAGCTGGTACTTTTCGTTCTCAGACTTTCTGAAGTCTGACGGGGATTTTCCCGTTTTCCTTTTAAAAATCCGACTAAAATAGGATGGGTCCTGATAATTCAGCTGGTACGCGATTTCCTTATTGGAGAGATCGGTATAGATCAGGTACCGCTTTGCCTGAAGCATTAGCCGGTCGAGAATCACTTCGCCAGCCGTAAATCCTGTGATGTTTTTTACATGTTTATTTAAAACCGAAGGCGACATGGCCATCATGGCGGCATAATCCTGCACCTGATGTACCTGTCGAAATTGTTGTTCTACGAGCGCATTGAATTGTTGGACCAATGCAAAATGCGGATCCAATGTCTTATTTTTATCGGCGAAGTAACGCAGATAATATTGTTTGCATTTAATCAGGAATATTTGCAAAAAATGACGAAGAATCTCAGACGTAAACCCATCCCAATGTAAGTATTCTTTTCTTATCGACCGGATCAGGTGCAAGAGCTCGTCAAAATCATCCCTGGAAAGATTAAGAATTGGAACCAGGGTCGGATTATTGAAAAATGGCAACGCAAATAAGATGTCTTCCTGCCCGGCTTCTAAACCGTAAAAATCTCTTGAAAATACCATTAGATACCCATGGTAGTCATTTTCACGGCTTATCAGGTGGATTTGACCCGGTGAAAGAAAATGCACACTATTGGAGTGAATCGGGTGTGACTCAAAGTCTATCTCATGTCTCCCTGCCCCGGTGATAAAAACGCATATTTCATAGTATTTATGCCGGTGAGGTCGATCTGTTTCATGAGGGTAGGTACTATTCCGAATCGTCTTTCCCTGAACTTCATAAATCTGAAATGCTCGCTGATTGGTGATTTTCGGCATTTCATACGTTTTTATTGGCTCTCCCATAGACATTTTCAGCATTAGAGTCTAAGTTAAGGAAAAAACAGCATTTACAATTCCTCAAAGAGACCCATACTATTTCGTTTCTGTTTAATGATATTTAAATTTTTAAGTTAAATTTTTATAAATAACGTATTTTTTTAAAATATTTATTAAATTATTTTCAATTTATAACCCCATGTATTACCTTTGAAATATCAAATAAAGACAAACGGTCTTTTTACAATGTAGGATGATGAAATTGGCAGACATGCCCTCCTGTCTCGGGGGTGGGGAATCCAGAAAAAAGCAAATAGCGAGCTCGTATTTTGCCTAACTGCCCCGTGGAGGTTCGACTCCTTCTCCTACAGCAGGTTATTTTGGGTTTATTGTTAATTGACTAAAGCTATGAGACATTGTTTCATAGCTTTTTTGATTTTATCACCGCTTGACTTCGATTTTTACCCTAGTTGACTCAATCGTTCGTTCCTATTGCCAAAACGCACCATTCGGAAAACCTGGAAAAGCACCCGACCCCATTGGAGGCGACATTCGGCGTTTGCCCTAAGCTCCTTCTCGTGGATAGTTCCTGCGGATGCTTCCAGGGAATCAATCCAGTATAAGGGAAATAGAGTCTGCTTTGGTCCGAATTTTTAACCAGGACCATAGGCGTTCTGTTTCTTGCTCTTCAGGAATTTTAGAGAAGGTGGCAACAGCTATCAATACCGTGTCCTGTCTGTTTTCGGTAAGATTAGCGATCACCGATCGGTTTACGGAAAAGGCTACAAGGTTTTCATGATGAATTTTGGCTTCTCGTGCCAGGTCAGCCACCATACCGGTAGAGGCCGCATATTTTGCTACCTCACGTTCTAAAAAAGCAATTTTTTGGTCCTTCCCCTGTATCATGGCTTCATTTCGCTCGTAGAGGTCTTTTAGCACATCCGAGCGCAGCATGTTGAGGTCCATTCCGGTATCACCGCTTTGTTTAACTATCAGATAGGTGTTATCCAATTTAAATGTTGCCGTCTTTTTTTGGATCATGGCTATTTCCTCCTCCTCGATTCGCTTACCTACCAAGGCCAGCTCGATGACACTACTGTCCGGCTCATACTGGAAATTGCTGGTGATAATTTGCGTGCTTGGGAAATCAAATTCTGCCTGAACAAACTCTTTGGCCGACTTTTCCCAGAGTGTTCTTTTGACGATATTATATGCCAGGTAAATACTGGGAACAATCGTAATCATAATAAAAATACTAATGTAATTGCGTACCCGCCTTTCCCGCTGACTATCTATAAACTCCTTTTTAGGAAAACCCATAAACCGGACAATAAGGTAGGTCGATAAGCTTATAAATACAGAATTGATAAAAAACAGGTAGAAGGCACCTAAAAAATAATAGATATTCCAGGTAGCCAAGCCATACCCTGCGGTACACAAGGGCGGCATCAAGGCCGTGGCGATGGCCACCCCCGGAATAGCGTTGCTTTTTTCTTTTCGAGAACCTGCGATAATCCCAGCCAATCCGCCAAAAAGCGCGATCAAAACATCCCAAATGGTGGGCTCTGTTCTGGCAAGCAGTTCAGACTGGGCATCGTTTAGCGGGGTAAACGAAAAATAAAGCGTAGAGGTCATGATACTGATCAAAATCGCAATCCCCAGATTCTTCATGGATTTCTTTATCAACTCAAAATCGTTGATCCCTGCTGCCATACCGATCCCCATGATAGGACCCATCAAAGGTGATATCAGCATGGCCCCTATTATCACGGCGGTGGAGTTGACATTCAGGCCTACAGAAGCCACCAAAATCGCAAAAATAAGGATCCAAAGGTTAGCACCCCGGAATTCCACATTTTTTCTTATGTATTCAATCGTCTCAATTTCATCTTCCTTGCCTTCATGAAGATCAAATCTATCGCGTATAAATGTCAGGAAACCCGCTATCTTTTCTGATAATGCGTTTAGCTGCTGTCGGTCGTTTTTCATCAAATCCCTCAAAAGAAACCTCTGCAAGTTATCTAAAAAACCCTTTACTGGAAAAAATAATATGGAAACAAAAAAGCAGGAGAACCTCTCCTGCTTTTTATTTTGAAAACTAAACCAACTATTATTTAACTACCATAATACAAACAAAATTAATAATAACTGATTGAAATCAAAATTTCCTGGAAAAAAAGTACACAATAATTTATTTTTTACCCCCCACTTTGTAGAGAATGCCCAACGCCAATGCCTGGCTAACCTGCACCCCCGGATCCTGGTCCAAATCGTACAGGGCGATACCGGTGAAGGTGACATTGATGATGTCAGTAATCTTCGCGGTCAGGGTAAGATCCAGACGGTGGTCAATGGAATCGAATGCCAGTGTTTCGTAATTGGCAAATAGTGCGTAGCGGGTTTTGAGATTTAGATTTTCAGCCAAATCCTTATCCAGGCTGGCAAAAACCTGCATGGCTAACCATTCAATTCTAACCGTCTCCCCCGCTGGTACGCCGTAATTCGACGGCACATTAGCAATAATTCCCTGATCAGTGACAAATGTAAAACGGGGCGAAAGGGGGCCTATCCGCAAAAAAAAGGTTTCATTGGGTTTGTATTCCATTCCCAGAGAGGAGGTCAGGAAACCCGGAGCCATAAATTTTGAAATCAACGATTTGGTACCATCGTCATTAAATGTATAGCCCTCTGCGAATTGGGTAAGATAATTAGCGGAAAAGTAAGCCGACCACCTGTCAGACATTTGGTAGCCTAATTTTGAATCCAGAAAGATTCGGTCATTGGACTTTCGCGTTTCCTCTCCTTCATTACGGACAATTCCAAACAATAATTCCAATTCATTATCCCAGGAGAATTTTTCTTTGCTATACGATGCCTTTCCTGCAACCAAGCTTCCAAAAGCCACGGAATTGACACCCCCCGCCTTCCAGTTACTACTAAAACCAGCTTGATTAAAATTTAGACCAGCACTAAATTCAGATTGCCAGTAGGTGGTGTCTTTTTCGGCTGAAGTAGCTTCGGCCTCTTGAGCGATTACTAAACGGCACGATACTACCGTGGCGATTAAAATAAGTAAATAGGTTTTCATTGAAAATTTTTTATTTGGTTTAAAAGTTTAAAGTGACAATTTGTACAATTGTTTCAAAGTTATACCTTTAAATTTGTGCTTTAAATCATTATTAGTCCGCAAGTCTATGGAAAAAATAACAGAAGAAACACTTATCGTCCGGGATTTTTTGGCCAGACAGCGTACCAAATTGGCAAATGACCGAACGCTTTTGTCCTATATCCGAACGAGCTTGTATTTTATCGTCAGCGGAACCGCGCTGATTAAGGTAAACGATCTGGAAAATGTGAAAGAGTTGGGGTATTTTTCCTTCCTGATAAGTTTGGTGTTACTAATCCTTGGATTTATTAATTTCTTTAGATTAAAAAGAAAATTAAATAAGGGAAAATATGAAAAAATGTGATTTTCTAAAATAGCATTCGCATAACCCATAAAATTGGTAAGCTATTTGTAGCACAGTAGTTAGAACCAAACTTTTAAAATCATGAAAATATTAGGAATTATTCTTATTATTGCGGGAATCGGTATGTTTTTAGTCACCGGGATTTCCTATACCACGGAAGAAACGGTGATTGATGCCGGGCCGCTGGAAGTCAATGCTGAAAGCGAGGAATCGCTCAACTGGCCCCCTTATGCCGGAGGAATCGCTGTCATCGCAGGTTTTGTTTTGCTGGCAGTAGGTAGAAAAAAATAGGCGTCCAATTCATTACCTAACATTATAACCTCATTACCTGATATGGTAATGTGGCAGGAGTTGTTTGCTCGGCGATCATCTAACCGACCAAGTAACTCCTTTTTGTAACTAGTTCTTTTTCTGAGTTGATTATCATGTTCAAGTGAAATTAGCAGCTATAGATATTGGGTCCAACGCCGTTCGCCTGCAAGTGACGCAAGTGCACTATTTTCGTGGGAAGTATACCTTTAAAAAACTGGAATACCTCCGGTTTCCCCTACGCCTGGGAAGGGACGTGTTTTTAAAAAAAGAAATTTCTCAGGAAAACAAAATCAGGTTTAAAGAACTGATGAAAGCATTTCAGATCCTGATCAACCTCTATGGAGTAGATGATTACATGGCTTGTGCCACTTCTGCCATGCGGGAATCAGAAAATGGAAAAGAAATCGTTAAAGAAATTCAAAATGACCTGGGCCTAAAAATCAGGATTATTGATGGAAATACCGAAGCAGCCCTGATAAATAAATCATTGGGAAATCATATCGACCATAAAACATACCTCCATATAGATGTAGGAGGAGGAAGCACAGAATTGAATGTTTATAAGAAAGGCCTAAAAGTCGGCTCAAAATCGTTTAAAATCGGATCTGTCCGTACCTTGGATAAGGCGCTTCCCGAGCCCGCTCTGCGTCAAATTAAAAGATTCATTACCACCCATCTTTCGCTGGAAAAAACCATTACCGGAATCGGGACAGGTGGAAACATAAATAAAATATTCGAATTGGCCCGCCTGCAGAAGCGGGGAAGCTTGCTGGATATTCAAAAAATCAGGGAAATTCTACATCTGCTGGAAAGCCATAGTGGTGAAGAAAGAATAAACCTGCTTCACCTGAATGAGGACCGGGCGGACGTGATTATCCCAGCGACAAAGATCTATCTAATTGCATTGGATGCTGCTAAAATTCAAAAGATCAAGGTGCCTGACCTGGGATTGAAAGACGGCATGCTTCTGGAACTATTTGAGAAAAACTGCGGAACCGAAAATACCATTTTCACCGGCAAGTAGTGGCCGCCTATCCCTCGATTAACCGGACTTCTTCAATCATGTCCGGCATTAATTCGAAAAATTTCTGATGAATATTAAACGGCTCCTCTCCTTCGCCAGGTTTCTTACTGATGTACTGACCATTTTCCTGCATGACGTAGGCATTTTCGTTATCCCATAGATTATACCGCAAGATATTCATCAGTTGTTTTTGTAGAAATTCATTCTCCACCTTGAATAGGGATTCAAGCCGCTTATCAAAGCTTCTGACCATGGCATCGGCACTACCTACATAGGTCCGGTAGTTTTCATTGTTATGAAAATGGTAAATCCGGGAATGTTCCAGAAAATCCCCCACAATGGAGATCACTTCAATATTTTCACTCAAACCCTTCCTTCCCGGTCGCAGGCAGCAAATGCCACGAACAATCAATTTAATCGGTACGCCGGCCTGAGAAGCTTTATACAAAGCGAAAATAAACTCCGAATCCTCTAAGGAATTGATTTTAATAAATATACCGGAAGGCAAGCCTTTACTAGCATTTTCAGCCTCTATTTGAATAAATTCTATCAATTTGTTCCGCATGTCTCTGGGCGAGGTGATCAGATTTTGATAGTTGGTAGGAGCTGAATGGCCTGTGATAACGTTAAAAAATTCGGATACGTCATTTGCTAGTATTTCATTGGTAGTCAGCAAACCGATATCTGTGTATATCCGGCTGGTTTCTTCATTGTAGTTACCAGATCCCACGTGAACGTAACGGGTCACCCTGTTTTCTTCTTTTTTAACGATGAGCATTAATTTGGTATGCGTCTTAAAATTACTCACCCCATATATAACAAAGCAGCCTGCTTTTTGCATTTTCTTGGCTTCCCGTATGTTATTCTCTTCGTCAAATCTCGCTTTGACTTCAAAAAGAACAGAGACATGTTTCCCATTTTCTACCGCTTTTAGCAGCGCGCCCACAATACGTGAGTTTTTGGCAAGCCGGTAGATAGTCATTTTTATGGCCATCACATGGGTATCATCCGCAGCCTTATCCAACAACTCCAAAATGGGTTCCATGTCATTGTAGGGGTGGTGTAGCAGCACGTCTTTGTGTTTCAAAACCTGAAAAATATCCTCCGAAGCGGCTTCGGGGTAAGATAGCGGCGGAACGGGCCGGGGCGTAGCTGGTATTTTATCTTTAAATCGTTTGTTACCAATGACTTGCCAAAGTCCTGAAAAATCCATCAGGCTCTTTCTCTCAATTTTAAAAATACTATCGTCGTTTAGCGTCCATCGCTGTTTAAGCAAATTGACCATCCACTTACTGTAGCCTTCTTCTATCTCTATACGGACGACACGTCCCGTTTTTCGTTCGTTTAGCTTTCGTTTTACCTCTTCTAAAAAATTGCTGTCCATGTCCTCACTCTCCTCCAGTGTAAAATCACCATTTCGTGTAATCCGAAATAAATTTATCGATTCGATGGTTACATTTCTGAACAAGGAAACGATATGCTCACGAATCATTTCTTCTATCGGAACATAAATCATCATGTCCTCTCTTTCCAGTTCGAAGAAACGAGGAATATTGGAAGGTATCTGAACGAATGAAAGCTTCTTATTGTCTTTTTTTTCCCCCGGTCCAATTGTCACCACCCCAAAAATAAGCAACTTGTTCATCAAAATGGGAAAAGTATGGTACCCGTCAAATACCATGGGGGTTAGCATGGGGTATACCGCTTTGTAGAAGTACTCTTTAATGGTTTTTTGCTCCTCCTCCTGTAAATTACGAACATTGCTCAAAATAAAACCAGCCTCCTGCGTTTTAAACAATAGTTCCTTTACGAAATGCCGCTGCAGCCGTTTATGAAAATGCTGGGACTCAATCATTAATTTCTTTTTGAAATCATCCTCTCTCAAGCCAGAGTAATCAATCCGTACCTTATCATAGTCCAGGTAGTTATACAAGGACCCTACCCGAATCATAAAAAACTCATCCAGATTGGATGCAGCAATGGCCAGAAATTTAAATTTCTCGAAAATATTGCGTTTATCCTTTTTTATCTGATCAAAAACCCTTTCGTTGAACTTAAGCCAGCTCAGGTCACGGCTGATAAGTTCACTATTGTTAATGGTTTCTTCTATTTTATCATGTTGGATAAGCTTCATAATTAATTGATTTTTTTAAGGGAAAAAGTAGGCCAATGATACTAAATAAATCGAAGAATAAAAAAAGGGCACAACGCCCTTTTTTGTATTGACACAACGCATTCCGAAACGGATTAGGTATCAATCTTAGCGTATTTCGCATTTTTCTCTATAAATTCTCTTCTTGGAGCCACTTCATCGCCCATCAGCATGCTAAACAAATGGTCCGCCTCTGCAGCCGAATCAATGGTCACCTGCTTCAACGTTCGTGTCTCCGGATCCATAGTGGTGGTCCAAAGCTGCTCTGGATTCATTTCTCCCAATCCCTTGTATCGCTGTATACCCACACTATCTACCTTGCCGTCCGGGGCTAATTCCTGAGTAACCCGTTTTCGCTCATCTTCAGTCCAGCAATATTTTTCTTCCTTTCCTCTTTTTAGCAAATACAAAGGAGGAAGGGCAATGTACACGTACCCATTTTCTATTAGGTTTCGCATGTACCTGAAAAACAAGGTAAGTATCAGGGTCCGGATATGCGATCCATCGATATCGGCATCCGTCATAATGATGATCTTATGGTACCGCAGATGGGACAAATCCAACTCTTTTTCATCATTGACGGTCCCAAACTTGACGCCTAGTGCTGTCAGGATGTTTTTTATCTCCTCATTATCATAAATCTTATGTTCGTGGGCTTTCTCCACGTTCAGTATCTTTCCTTTTAATGGTAAAATGGCTTGAAAGTCCCGATCCCTACCTTGTTTGGCAGAACCACCGGCTGAGTCGCCCTCCACCAGGTAGAGTTCACAAACCGTGGGGTCCGAATTAGCGCAATCCGCCAGCTTACCCGGTAAGCCTCCTCCGCCAAGTACATTTTTCCGTTGGACCATTTCCCGGGCTTTTTTGGCAGCATGCCGTGCCTGGGCCGCGAGAACGACTTTTCCAACAATGATCTTGGCTTCCTTTGGGTGCTCCTCCAACCAAAATTGAAGGGTTTCGGAAACAGCGCCATCTACCGCCCCGGTTACATCTGAGTTTCCCAACTTCGTTTTGGTCTGCCCCTCAAACTGAGGCTCCGCTACCTTGACAGATATGACCGCCGTGAGGCCTTCCCTAAAATCGTCTCCGGAAATTTCTAACTTCACCTTGTCCAGCATGCCTGATTTATCGGCATAGCTCTTCAGGGTTCGGGTCAAGGCGCGTCGGAATCCGGACACATGGGTTCCGCCCTCATAGGTGTTGATGGTATTTACATAGGACACCACATTTTCAGTGTACGAATTGTTATACCCCATTGCCACCTGTACCGGAACTCCATTTTTTTCGGTCTCAATGTAAATCGGCGAATCGATGATTTTTTGCTTGTTTTCGTCCAGGTATTCCACAAATTCAACCAGGCCTCCCTCCGAAAAGAACTCGTCTGAGCGAAAATTCCCCTCGTCGTCTTTTTCTCTCAGGTCGTTTAAATAAATACGGATTCCCGCATTCAGAAACGACATTTCCCTTAAGCGTGTTGCAATCGTATCGTACTTGAAATCAAGCACTTGAAATATCTCGTGATCCGGCTTGAAATGAATATGTGTTCCCCTGCTCTCAGTCGTTCCGTTTTCTCGTACCGGGTATTGGGGTACTCCCCGAATGTATTCCTGCTCAAATATTTTACCTTCTCTATGAACAGTGGCCTTCAATGACGACGATAGTGCATTCACGCAAGAAACCCCCACTCCGTGCAGTCCCCCGGAAACTTTGTAAGTGTCTTTGTCAAATTTCCCTCCGGCATGAAGGACCGTCATTACTACTTCTAAAGCTGAGCGATTTTCTTTGGTATGAACCTCGGTTGGAATTCCTCTACCGTTATCTTTTACCGTAACCGAATTGTCCTCCTCGATGGTCACAAAAATGGAATCGCAATGACCGGCGAGGGCTTCATCAATGGAATTATCTACTACTTCCCAAATCAAATGATGAAGACCCTTCACCCCAATGTCTCCAATGTACATGGCAGGCCTCTTCCTGACCGCTTCCAACCCCTCTAAAACCTGAATATTTTGGGCCGAATAATCGTTCCGATTTCCTTCTTTTTTTTCGCTCATAACCTATTACAAATGCCCTTTTTTTAAATTAAAAAGCAGTTTTTTCATTCAATAATCAACCTGCAATATTACAAAAAAAAATCGATAGCACCCAGCTTTTTGGAGAAGTAAATTGAGCTTAAAACGAAATACAACACCCCTATTTTATTTAGGGCCAACAAAAAATTAAATTCCAAAATACCAGAAAAAAAATTAGCCTACCCCTGTAAAACCCTATGACTATTTTAAACAGTTCACTACTATTTTTCAGTGTTTTACACGCATTTGTTTAGAGTATCTGATTAAAATTTAAACAAATATTATTCTGCAAAAGTTGTCCACATTAGAATTTTATTGGATTCATTTTAATCAAATTTCACCTTAAAGAAAAGTTATGAACGTTGTATTAACAGCTGAATTGGTCGGTTTGGAAAAGATCATCAACAGCGACCCGGTAGCCATCACATTCTTCATCGGCTACATGGCCATGTTTGCTTCTGCTATCTTTTTCCTAGTCGAAAGAGGATCAGTGGACGGAAAGTGGAAAACATCTCTTTTGGTATCTGCACTCATTACGGGTATTGCTGCCGTCCACTATTATTACATGAGGGATTTCTACCTCGAAACAGGGCAGAGTCCCACGGCATTCCGCTACGTAGACTGGACCTTGACGGTCCCTTTGATGTGTGTGGAGTTTTATCTACTTACCAAGCCTTTCGGGGCAAAAGGATCCACCTTGTTTAAATTAATTCTCGCCTCTTTGATCATGTTGGTGACGGGATTCATCGGGGAAACTTCTGGGATCGAAAATAACGTCATGTGGGGCATCCTTTCCACATTGGGGTATTTGTACATCGTTTATGAAGTATTTGCGGGGGACGTGGCAAAGTTGGCTAAAACGTCTCAAAGCCCTGCTTTAAGCAATGCGATGTTTCTTCTGAAAATTTTTATCACCTTGGGATGGTCTATTTATCCAATTGGGTACATGGTACTACCAGGAAACTTATTATCAGGAGCTTTTGAAGTAAGCAGCATTGATTTGTTTTATAACCTGGCTGATGCCATTAACAAAATCGGGTTCGGATTGGTGATCTACTCTGTCGCCATTGCTGAAACGGCAAAGAACAGGAAAGCAGTAGCTGCCTAAAAGTATTACAAACTGCCCTAACCTATTGGGGCAGTTTGTTTTTTCTTATAAGCTTGAAATAAGCTACCCTAAGGTTCGTACTCATGATCACTCCCAATTCAACCTACGATTTTATTATAACAGGATTTGGCTGTGCCGGAATGAGTTTCGTCTATCACCTATTGGAAAGTAAACTCAAAAATAGTCGGATCCTGGTAATTGACAGTTCCAATAAAAACACCAACGACCGAACCTGGTGCTATTGGGCAGAAAAGCCGCTTTCCATTCACCCGAAAAATTCTCCGATTGTTTCCTGGCAAAATATCAGTATCAGTATGGGGAAAAAAACGTTGAAAAAACAACTCGGTGCACTCAACTACTTTCATATCAAATCTTCTGACTTTTATTCGGAAATCAAGGAACGAATCAGTTTGTTTCCCAACGTGCATTTCGTACTGGATTCGGTTTCTTCTATTACCGAAAATAACGCTACCAGTGTGTCGGTCAGCACCTTGGAAAATGGAACCTACCTGGGTAGAAAAATCTTTAATAGCATCCCTAATGGTCCCCTATTACCTGAAAAAAACAGAATCCTCAGGCAGGTTTTCCTGGGTTGGCAAGTAAAAACCCAGAACTCCTGCTTTGAAACGGACACTGCTGTGTTGATGAACTTTTTAGGCAATTCGAATGGTGATACCGATTTTTTTTATTTGTTACCCTTTTCACCAACGGAAGCTTTGATAGAGTACACGGTGTTTACAACGGAGCATTTGGATGCTCAAAAGATGGAATTTGCTTTACAACGCTATATTTCACAACGATTGGGTAAAGAACCTATTGAAATTTCCTTCAAGGAAGCGGGAAGTATTCCGATGACCACCTATGCTTTCAGTAAAATCAAGCATCCAAACATCACCCATTTGGGAACGTTGGCGGGGTGCAGTAAACCGAGTACCGGCTACACCTTTCATACCATCCAAAAACACTGTGCATCCATCGTTAGAGCACTTGAAAGTAAACCCGATCAAGCAAGCCTGTTATTTAATAGGAAAATAAGATTCTCGTTTTACGATAATATCATTCTTAACATTGCAAAAAAATGGCCCCATGAGCTCCCTCGAGTTTTTTTCAACCTTTTTGAAAAAAATTCCGGACCCGAAATATTGCGATTTCTAAATGAAGAAACCAGTTTTATTCATGAACTTAAGCTTCTTTCCAGGTTAAAATTTTCCATTTTTATTAAATCCCTACTTCGTTTTGAGAAACATTGAAAATAGCGGTAAGGTACTGGGGGTTTTTATTGCTTTGGCATACCTGGTTTTCTTTCAAGGAAACGAGACGTTTGAATGGATTCTTATCGGCTTAGTATTAGTGACGGTGGGCATTCCCCATGGATCTTTGGATCATCTGCTTGCTAATCCCAGGATCAATAGAGAGAACCTAATCCGTTTCATCCTTAAATACCTGGCGATCATTTTCGCTTATCTATCGCTTTGGATTCTTTTACCCCTACCGGCATTAATTGCTTTTATTATCATGTCTGCGTATCATTTTGGGCAAAGTCATTTTATCCAAACCCCCTTAACGTACCATAAAAAAGCTACCTACTTTTTTACCGGTCTTTTTTACCTAAGTGTGATCTTGTGGGGTAGTTTCGATGAGACGGGCAAAATCCTTGAGGAAATAGCAACGATTGCGGCGTTTAAATCCATTGGTTGGTATATCATCTCTGGAAGTTTTCTGATAAGCAACTTCCTGTTTTTTCGGAACAGGTCAGGAAAATGGCTGTTTTTTCCGGTAGAAATGGTGGGCCTGGGGCTATTACTTTACCAATTGCCCCTTCTGATGGCTTTTATAATCTACTTTGGATTTTGGCACGCCCTTCCCAGTATGAGCGAAGAATTCCAAGCTTTGAAAAAACACTTTGGAAAAAACAAACTTAAAAGTTTTATCTCCAGGATGATACCGTTTACCACGCTAAGCCTGGCAGGGATGGCATTGATAATCGCCTTCCTTTATAAAAGCAGCGAAGTAGAGGAAATCATCTTCGTGTTTTTTGTTTTAATCTCCCTTATTTCCGCCCCACATGTCTGGTATATGAATCGATTCCTTGAATCCGATAAGGATTAAAATTGGCCCGTGCTCAACATTACCAAATTACAGGCATTCAATACTTCGATCCCTTGGCTTTTCGCCAGGGCATAGAATTCCGGATTTTCTGTTCCCGGATTAAAAATGATTCGTTCCGGTTGGAGGGAAATCAGGTAGTCGTACCACTCTGGTTGATTTTGGGGGCCGATATACAAGGTCAGTGTGTGAACACCCTCTATTTTAGGCTTTTCCCGAATATTTAGAATTTCTTCACCTAGTACCTGCCCTTTTTTGATACCGACAGGCACAAAAGGAACCTCGTTTTCCCTAAGCATTCTGGCCGCCGCATAGGCATACCGGGAGGTATTCGGACTGGCACCGAGAATAACTGTCTTTTTATTTTCTTCCATACCTTATTTTTACCCCAACATTCAGGCCAACCTGGTTCGGTGGTATTTGGCCACAAGCATTTCCGCACATCGTTCGCCATCCATTGCTGCCGAGACGATGCCTCCTGCGTAGCCAGCACCTTCACCACAAGGGTAAAGGCGGTGAATTTGGGGATGCTCTAAGAGCTGCTTATCCCGCGGAATCCTGACCGGAGAAGAGGTTCTGCTTTCAATCCCAATCAACTGGGCTTCATTGGTAAAATACCCTTTCATCCGCTGATCCATTAATGGTAAAGCCATTTTCAACCTTTTGCTGACGAAGGCCGGTAGAAGCGCATGCATGTCCGTACTTTGGAGACCCGGCTGGTAGGAGCTGGCCAACAGTTGCTTACTTTCCTTACTTCTCACAAAATCTTCCATTCGCTGAGCCGGAGCCGCTTGCGTTTTCCCGGCAGCGACCCATGCAGCCTGCTCCACTTCTTGCTGAAAAACCATTGCTGCCAGCGGTCCGTGCTGATGGTACCCGTCCAGATCCTCCAGTTCTACCGCTACCACCATACCCGAGTTCGCAAATTTCCCGTCTCTACGGCTGGGACTCATTCCATTGACTACTATCTCACCGGGTGAGGTTGCCGCCGGCACAATAAATCCCCCGGGACACATGCAGAATGAGAACACCCCTCGCTGCTTTCCTTCCAACATCGTTTGTTGGACAAGGCTGTAGGACGCAGGGGGTAAAAAACTTCCCCTATCCACCGGACAATGGTATTGAATTTTATCAATCAGATTTTGATCGTGCTCCACTCTTACTCCCAAAGCAAAAGGCTTTGGTTCAATAAATACCTGCCGCTTTGCCAACAGGTGAAAAATGTCTCGGGCGGAATGCCCGGTGGCGAGAATGACTCCTATGCCTAAAACCTTTTCTCCGCCCGCGGTAACTACCCCCCGAATGGTATCCCTTTCCAGAATCAAATCCGATGCCTTGGTCTCAAAATAAATTTCCCCTCCGGCATCCAGAATACTTTGCCGAAGATTTACCACCAGTGCAGGCAATTTATTGGTACCAATATGGGGGTGGGCATCTACGAGAATTTCTTCTTTGGCGCCATGGGAAACGAGGATCTCCATGATTCTGCGGATATCCCCCCTCTTTTTTGAACGGGTGTATAACTTACCATCTGAATAAGTCCCTGCGCCTCCTTCTCCAAAACAATAGTTGGAATCGGGGTCCACCAAATGATGCTTGTTCAGGGCGGCAAGATCCCGCCTTCGGGAACGCACATCTTTTCCCCGTTCCAGAATGATGGGCTTCACCCCCAGCTCAATGGCTCTCAACGCTGCAAATAAGCCAGCCGGTCCTGCTCCCACGATCACGACCGGATCGGCGTTTCGCACATTGGGATACGTTTTTCCTGCTTCTATTATCGGAGGGGGCTTTTCTCCGGAAAAGACTTCCACCGTCACATTGATTTTCACCCTTCGGCTTCTGGCATCAATGGACCTTCGGAGGGGGCGTATGATGAGCCCTTCCGTATCATCAGCAAAACCCGCTTCTTTGGCTACTACCTGACGAAAAACCGCGTCCTGATAGGCTTCCTCCGGGCTGAGTACCAGCGTTAGTTCCTTTCTCATTACTTAGCCGGAAACACCACCCAACAACTCTTTTTCCACCCAATTTTTCCCCCAGTTATCCATTTCCGAGTCCGTCCATAGTTCGGGATAAAAAATTACCTTTTGAAATCGGGGAGGAAGAAATTTCTGCCAATTGGTTCCACCCGTAGCGGCTATATCCATAGGATCTTTTTGGAGGTATTTAACCGCTGATTTATAATGCGCCAAGGGCCAGTAAACATTCGCCTTTTCATCCAGTTCCCGCATTAGATCGGTGAGGGCTTCATCCTTTTCAGATAGGTAAAGGTATTTTTTCCAAAGGTTATTTTTCCTGAATTTGCCTATAAGCTCTTTGAGTGTGGGACCGTATTTTTGTTCAAACGATTTGAGTGTTAGTGTCTTTTCTCCGGTAGCCAGTTCCTTGGCACCGTATTGCCAATACAGAATATCGAAAAGTGAATCAATACTGGTCAGGTTGATGTCCTTGTAATCCTCCCTGGCCTCCAGGTACACTAAATTCTGTATGTCGGTACACATGATTTCGATCATCCGGTATTGGGCACTTTGAAACCCACTGGCCGGTAACAGCGACATGCGAAATTTCATAAACTGCTCGCGCTCCATACCCTTCCACATCACGGCAAAGGAAGCGATCAACAAATCGAAATACATGATCACGCGTTTCAGCCTGGCCTTGAAAAAAGAGAGGCTAATTTCTTTTTCTGCTGCCATTTGTTCCAATTCCCAAAGAATGAGATTGAAGTACAACTCCGTAATCTGATGGTACACAATAAAGATCTTTTCATCCCTGAAAGAGGTACGGGGCTGCTGTAAGGTAAGCAAGGTATCCAGATTGATATAGTCCCAGTAGTTTAGGTAGTCGGCGTGAAGCAACCCCTCCAGGTAAGAAGATAAATCCTGACCGGAAGATCGAAATTTCTCTTCCAGCAGTTTAATTTTTTCTATGATTTCTTTTTTGGGATACTCTTGTTCCATGCAGGTATGGCGGTAACGCTTCTTTTGATTATTCTTGGCGAGGAACCAAAAAAGATTTGGTTCCGGGGAGTTAAAATTCTGCTATTATCTGCAAAATAACAAATTTGACCACCAAATTAGCCCAAGACTTCCATTGATCAGGCCATCTGACCCTTTTCAGATACCCGCAAACCAAACCAAATTTTAGTCAATCCGGCTTTTTATGACAACCGTTTGGGTAGGGTTCAAGGGATCATTGCTAAAAAACGTTAGGGTCTTATGATCAATTCCTCTTCTTCCCTTCGGATCAAATGTGAACTTCAATTCGATTTCAGCTCCGGCTTTCAAGTCGTAGGCCGGTATTTCAAAGCGTAGGCAATCGCAATTGGATACCACCTTTCTGATATTTAGAGGTTGGGAACCTGTATTCTGTAGGGAAATCGTTTTAGAAAGGGTATTCCCTGAACTGATTTTCCCCAAGTCTACCTCCCTCTCGCTAATGTCTAATTTGGGTACCTGATCTACCTGATCCACCGGAACCGGATCGAAGTGCTCGTGTACGGTCGCCATCAGCCTGATGGGAAGTTCGAAGCGCTCGGATGAAAGGAAAGCAAGTCGAAATTCTTCTTCCATAAAGCCCAGCTCATTCTTTTTAGCGGTATCGAAGGTAATGGCCAGCACTCCTCTGGTGTTACCCTGCACCATATTCGGATGCATTTGCGCCTCTATGTATTCGGGAAGATGCTCTTGAATCTGATTTAGCTGAATCGGAAAATCATTGAAATTAAAAAAATCCAAGTATTTCGTTTTAGGCTCATCAGTGAATAAGGTGCCTAGATTATTTACCTTAAACACGAAGCCAAGCCCATTTTTTCGAACCTCATAGTGGTTTTCCGGATTTTGCGGATAAGGCACATTAACCCCTTCCAAGAACAAGGAATCCCCTTGCGGATCCACGTTGGTACGAACCAGGATCATTTTTGAGAAGGATCCACCGCGGGATTGCGGATCATAGTTGATTTTCACCAATCCTACCTTGCCCGGAGCAAGGGTATCATTGGAATATTGCGCCACGGTGCAGCCGCAGTCCGTTTCTACCGACTTGATGTAAGCCGACGAATCGGTTTTATTTACAAAATAAAAATTTGCGGTCGCCTCTCCGTTTTCCGCCAACACAGCACCCAGCGTTTGAAGGTTTTCTTCCCATGCCAAGCCAGTTCCTGCAACGTCCTGACTATTAACATCCTCAGAACAAGAAAACAAAAAACCGCACATGCCCAATAAAAATATTGTCCTCTTCATACCTGCAAATAACGTTAAATTTCCACATATTATTCCTTTAATTGCTTAATTTGCGCCAAAAATACAGCAATGGCAAGAGTATTGACAGGAATTCAGAGTTCGGGAAAACCTCATTTGGGTAACGTGTTAGGCGCCATCCAGCCGGCTATAGACCTTATCAGAAAAGATAATAACGAGTCTTTTATATTTATTGCGGATTTTCATTCCCTGACCACCATCAAGGATGCCGCACAACGTATTGAAAATGTCAATGCAGTGGCTGCGGCCTGGCTGGCGTTCGGTTTGGATATCGAAAAGACGGTCTTTTACCGCCAATCCCGTATTCCGGAAGTAACCGAACTTACCTGGTACCTGAGTTGTTTTACTCCCTTTCCCATGTTAGCAAATGCCCATAGCTTCAAAGACAAATCTGACAGGCTGGCGGATGTAAATGCGGGGCTATTTACCTATCCGGTTCTGATGGCAGCAGATATTTTGCTTTACGAGGCAGATCTGGTACCGGTAGGAAAAGATCAACTCCAACACCTGGAAATTTCCCGAGATATTGCCAGTACCTTCAATCACCGGATTGGGGAAGACCTGTTAACCATACCCGAAGCAAAAATCTCGGAAGAGGTGAAAACAATTCCAGGTACGGACGGACAAAAGATGAGTAAATCCTATAATAACTACATTGACATCTTTTTACCTGAAAAACTACTGAAAAAAAACATCAACACCATCGTTACAGATAGTACTCCGCTTGAAGAACCAAAAAATCCTGACACCTGCAATGTATTCGCCCTATATAGCTTGATCGCTGAAAAATCCCAAATTGAAAACTTAAGAAATAGCTATCTTGGAGGGAATTTTGGTTATGGCCATGCAAAAAAAGAACTCATGGAATTAATTTTGGATAAATACCAAAAAGAAAGAGAAACTTTTAATTATTACATGAGCCACCCTCGCGAACTGGAAGCCAAGCTAGAAGCAGGAGAAAAGAAGGCTCGTTCTGCGGCGATGGTATTATTAAATAAAATCAGAAACCGCCTGGGATACAAGTAAGCATTCATAAGAAGCATGCCTTCCAACTTGGGGAACACTCTCCCGTTACGAAAATTAAAAAAGCGCCCTAATCGCCTCCAGGTAATCAAACCCATGACCCACCGTTGGCTCGATATGATTGCCCTCCAGGTATTCGTTCCAGCAACAGACCATCAAGGTATTTCCATTTGTTGCCTGATTTTCAACTAACACCTTTTTGGCAGCTGTAAGTTTGACCTTAAAGGATGATTTATCTGATATAACCTTATCCTTGGAAGGCTCACTTGGAAAACCGCTCCGCTGTGGCCAGGTCCCTCCCGCCGGTCTACGGTCCCAGCCCATTGCTACCGGCACCTGATAGTCGAATTCACCGTCATTTTTATAATACTTGGACCATTTGTCCCAGTGTCCCTGATAGGTTTTCCGCATATCCGCATAACTTTTATTATCCTGATCGTAAAAATCATGATACATATATGCCGTCATCCCATCAAATCCCAACGCTTTCAATCGAGGGACATAATCCTGAAAAAGCAAGCGATCTGCATATTTTCCTCCCAGCCAGGGCTGCTTTGGATCCAGTGGCTTCCAGGAGGTCGGCATGGCATAGGCTTTTTGGGAAGTGGTCATGGCTCCAGAGGTCACTGCTATAAATTTCACTCCGGGAAATCCCGCTTTTTTCACCAAATCTTGTGACCTTTCGATTAAATCATCCAACCCAATACCGTAATAACTTGCCCTGGCTTCTGTGTCATGGGGAAAATAAAAGTAGACAACAGGCCTTCCGGTTTCGTCCT
Organism: Cyclobacterium salsum; assembly: GCF_010119245.1. GTDB lineage: Bacteria > Bacteroidota > Bacteroidia > Cytophagales > Cyclobacteriaceae > Cyclobacterium > Cyclobacterium salsum. The sequence continues at coordinate 641,204 of NZ_WNKG01000002.1, read as the reverse complement.
TCAAGTAATCATCCCTATGAAAATACTTATCAATCCAAAGCAGGGTAATTTTATCGTGAACTCTTAGGTACAATTCCTTATCAGGGGTTTCTCCCGGATAATTAGTACGCGAGTTAATGTTTTGAGGAGAGGCCATGCGAAGCCATTGGGTCCATCTGTCCTCACTATCGTCACACCAGTTTAAGGCAAATTTCAGTTGCGTATTTTTAGGTCTTTTGGCATTCTCCTGCAATAAAACCTCCAGTTGGTCATTCCATTCTTCCACACCGGGCACTTCTACCCTGCCATCCCGTGACTTGTCCGTCGGCCACTCTTCAGGGTAATACACCCCGGCCTGAGGAGCAAAGTCTTTATGGTAATAATAATGCCTGCCAAAAAACCAATTATAGGCAAAAAAATCAATGCCATAATCATACATATAATCCAACTGTTTTCGTGCCACTTCCGGATCATCTCTCTTGTAAAACCCCTTCAGTGCTTCTATGGGTTTTTTATCCAGGTAGGGGCCTTCATAGGGAAAACTAGAAGTGTAAATTCTCCCATGCGGACCCCAGGCACTTTTGTCAGTCAGAAAACTACAATTCTCCCTGCCCTGTATACAGGACCAAAAACTATCCACATCTTGCTTTTCATTTCCGGATACATTCCAGGAAGGCATATAAAAAACACCGACATTAAACGAAGCTGAATTTTGAATTGCCGCTGTTTCCAGTCCTTCGTTGGTAGCAACCGATGAAGCTTCCATGCCTTTCCGATTACTAAGAAAGCTCTGACATCCGGAAAAAATCGGAATTAAAAAAAAACATAGAATAAAAACCCGGCCAGTAGCAAGCATTTTATTAGGAGTAAATTTACAATTGCTAAACCCTCAACAAAACGTTAAATGGCCTGCTTTTGAGCCCTTCCCTATCTTGACCGCCATAGGTCTTTGAGTGGACGCCCATTGATTACCATAACGAAACGGGCGGGGTTGGGAACCAGGGCGATTCTCACATCCTGCCCGTCAAACTGCTCGGATTCGACCGGCACCCCTTCCGGACCCTGTACATCGTAGGTGACCACTCCCCTGGCATCGGGTTGCATGGGGATGTATTTATTAGCTAGATAAGCCGAAGGCAGCAATACGTCATTGTCAGAAGCCAGGGTAGCGTAGATCTCTTCTAACTTACTCTCCAGTTCATCACCATATTGCTCATTTAGCGTGTCCTCCAGATCGTGAAGTTCTTCTTCGATTTCATCATAATCCGGATCTGCATAAGTGATACTACTCAAACGAATGCGTAACTCTACGATGGTAGAAAGATCTTTGTCAAGTTTATCAAAATCCATAAAGGCTAAAAGCTGTTTTGCGTGTTTGAAAATATGAAGGTAGAGAATATGGGCACATATTCCAACAAGGGCATTTAAAAATTGGAAAGGCCCCATTTTCTACCAACTCCCATTCAAAATTCAGGAATCAAAGTAGGCGGAAATCCATATTAATGCTTATATTTTGGCATTCAATTATAAACCAAAAAAACTTTTTTTACCCATGACAGATGCAGCCATCATCAGCAAGGCCCAATCCTGGCTTAATAGCAATCTGGATGCCCAGAGTAAAGCAGAAATACAAACATTGCTCGATTCGGATGATCCTACCGAGTTGATTGATTCTTTTTACCGGGACTTGGAATTCGGCACGGGAGGATTGAGAGGAGTAATGGGCATTGGATCCAATCGCATAAACGTGTATACCATCGGAATGGCGACACAGGGATTGGCCAATTACCTTAAAAATAACTTTCCTAGTGAGGAGATCCGGGTTGCCATTACCCATGATTCCCGCATCAATAACACGTTGTTTGCCGAAACGACAGCCAATGTGCTCACGGCAAATGGAATAGGCGTACGCTATTTCCGGGATATGCGCCCCACCCCCATGCTTTCCTTCGCCATTCGACACTATGGCTGCAAAAGTGGGGTGATGGTCACCGCATCCCATAATCCTAAAGAATACAATGGGTACAAAGTGTACTGGGATGACGGGGGACAGGTAGTGGCTCCCCATGATAAGAACATCATTACCGAGGTCCTGAAAATAAAATCCATAGACGATGTCAACTGGGACAAAAATGACCAGCTCATAGAATATATCGAAGAGGATTTTGATTTAATTTACCTGAATGAAGTAAAGAAACTCAGTTTATCCCCTCAAAATAACATTGTTGAAAAAGACATGACCATTGTCTTTTCCCCAATACACGGCGCTTCCGGCAAGATGGTCCCGGCAGCACTAAAGGTATTTGGCTTTGAAAACATACATGTAGTCAAAGAACAAATTGAACCGGATGGCACCTTTCCAACCGTAAAATACCCGAATCCGGAAGAGGCGGAAGCACTGGATCTGTCCATCCAACTGGCCAGGGAGGTAAAAGCCGAATTGGTGCTGGCTTGTGACCCGGATGGTGACCGGTATGCCGCTGTCATACCCAACGAAAAAGGTGAATTTGAATTATTAAATGGTAACCAAACCGGAGCCATTATCATCTATTATCTTCTGAACCTTTATCGGGAACAAGGCCGGCTTACCGGTAAGCAATTTACCGTAAGTACCATTGTTACCACGGATTTACTGGGTGTCATTAGCAGGGATTTTGACGTAGATTACTACGATGTGTTAACCGGGTTTAAAAACATCGCGGCTATTATTCTGGCCAACGAGGGGAAAAAAGAATTCATCGCGGGAGGCGAAGAGAGTTATGGTTTCCTGATTGGAGATTTTGTTCGGGATAAAGATGGTGTCTCTGCCTGCGCCATGGTGGCAGAAATCGTGGCCTATTACCGGCAAAAAGGAATGAGTCTGATCGATGTTTTGGCCGAGATTTACGTCAAATATGGTTTCTATAAAGAATCTCTGATCTCCATTACCAAAAAAGGGAAAGATGGTGCGGAGCAAATTCAGGAATTGATGAAAGGCTTTCGAACCAACAAACCTACCTCCATTAATGGCCTCAAAGTAGCTAAAATAGTCGATGTCCAGGAAAGTAAAATCTATGACATGAAAGCGGGTAAGGAACATCCGCTGGGCCTCGAAAAATCAAATGTCATACAGTTTTTCCTGGAAGATGGAAGCAAAATTTCCGCACGTCCTTCCGGTACAGAACCAAAAATTAAATACTATATTTCTGTAAACGAAAAACTGCCCAACCGGGAAGCCTACCGGGCTACAGAAGCCTCTTTGGACAAAAAAATTGAATCGCTAAAGCAGTTTTTTGGCTAATCGAGTCGATTCTGTTCCCTTGTGAAAAGAGCCCCTAAAAATTTACGGGGCTCTTTTCATTATTCTAGTGCTGTTACATTTAAGCTGAGTACAGGCTTATCCAAATAGGTAACTAGATTTTCGGTTACCGAAGGTGAAAACAACTGCTGCAAATCTGTTTTCCCATGAGTAATCACCGCCACGGCATCTACCTCTGCAGCCTGTGCAAACTGTATGATTCCTCGTTCTACATTGTATGCACTATAGATATGAATATCATGGGAATAGTAAGCGAATTTTTTTAAAAATTCTTCCCCTAATTGCTTTATTTGAGCATCTTCCATAAAATTGGCCGGTGTATTTACAAATAATACCTCGGGAGTAGCCCCCATAAAACGAATGGCATCTCCAAGTGTCTGGAAGGCCTTTCCTGAAGCTTCCTTGAAATCAGTTGCCAATACCACCTTTTTAAACCTAAAGGGGGCTTCAGCAGGTTTTACGACAAAAACCGGTATGCCTGCCTTCCTCAGGACAGTGTAGGTATTGGAACCCAAAACATGTGCTTTGAAACCATACTTACCATGCGAACCCATCACTACCAGGTCGATTTTTTCGGAGGACAAAAACGGAATAAGCCGTTCTTTTCCATCGCTAAAATGGATTGATTTGCTAATCTTTACGCCCGCTTGTTCCACATTAGCCACTCTAGCGGCCAATTCGTTTTTTGCCTTATGGATAACTTCCATCGTATCCGGATAGAGTGCTTCCTGCTCTTTGGTCAATTTTGTCCAGTTTACGGGTGTCAGAACTACATTCAGAAGTAAAATTTCAGCTTCGTGCTTTTTAGCCAGTTGTGTGGCAAACTCAAGGGCCGCGTCGGCATAAGCCGAGAAATCTGTGGGGACCAATAGCTTTTTCATATCCGTTTCGTTGAAGGGTTTGCATTGATTGATGGTTTAAAGTTAGGAAACAGAAAGGGTATTATTCCTTACTTCGATCAATGAAGAATATGATAAACGTCATAAAAGAGGATTCCAGCAGCAATTTTTAGCTCCTGACCTGTCATCCCTTTTCTATTCCTTTTCCTGCTTCTTTCTGGCATACACGCCAAACAAATACGAAGCGATGACGGTGCCTCCACTAATAGCAGGGATATAGGGGTGATGAATCACACCGAAAAAATGAAGCATGTACAGGAGGGCTGCCAACAGACCAATAGAAGCAACTGAAATTTGAAGGGACTTATTCATAATCATTTAAGGGAAAATTCAACCGTAGTTCCTGTCTTCGGAAGGTAAAAAGAAGCGTCTTTGAAGGTCGGCGCAGAAAACGGTTTGCGCGCATCATTGGAAAAGCCATAGGCATCTTGGGGAATGCCAAAAAGTGATTTTCTCATCCTGCCGTCTTCGTCGGTATCATGAAAGGCAGATAAGGCATAAAAACCTTCCTTTAACCCTTCAAAACGAAATACCGCCCTCCCAGATTTTATCCGTTCTGACGTGGATCGAATGGCCTTGGATGGCCGATCCGGAAATCCGGAAGGGGAGTCAAAAACCAATAACTGAACCAATCCGTCTGTTTCGCCTGGGATAAGGACTGTGATTTGAAGCGCCATTTTTTTTCCTTCACCATTCATTAGAATGCCGAATGCAAAAATCAAACAAATCAATCCCTGTCCCATAATGCTAAGGTACGTAATTGATCTATTTTTCCAGTAGAAGTAAACAAAAAGTGGGGTATAAAAAGGATGGATTTTGGGTCTTGATAGCTGGGTAATAGCCGTTTTGCTGCTTTCAACAGGTGGTTTGCGCTTTCAGTATTCTCGTCCCCTTCGATGACCAGGGTAAGTGCCTGCCCGAGTTTTGGATCCTCTATTCCGGTAAGAAATGAATTTCTGTTAGGAAAAACCTCCTGAATCAGGGGGCTAATTTTCTCTAAAATCGACTCCGGATACAATTTTATTCCTCCGGAGTTAATGACAAAATCAGCCCTCCCCTTCCATATAAAGGTGCGACTAGATGTCATTTCCACCAGGTCATTGGTAAAAAGCCAGCCTTCGCCACTCATGGGAGATTGAATACCAAGCTTCTGTTCCTTATCCACCTTCAACGTTACCTGTGGAAGCGCCCGGTATTCCAATGGTCCATCGGCTTTCATATCCGCCAGGGCAACATGCGAAACCGTCTCCGTCATTCCGTAGGTTTGGTACACCCTACCCTTTATTTGCCTCATTTTTTCTCTAAGTACGGGACTTACCGGAGCTCCCCCAACGAGCAACACCTCGATCTGATTTAGGGCTTTTCGGCTATCCGCAAGATCGTAGCAGGCTTCCGCCTGCAGGGGGACCATCGCAGCAAAATCAAAATGGTAATCCAGTAAATTTTCAAGAGGGTTTTGTTTTGGGTGAACAACCACTAGTATGCCTTCCCACTCCAATGCCCGAATCAACATCATTTTTCCGGCAATTTTGCCTGTATCCAGGCAGCAAAGCATTCGGCTCCCTTTTTTTAGACCAAAAAAACGTCTGGTAGCTTGAGCGCTTGCCAGCATTTGGTTGCGGTGTACCCGTACCGTTTTTGGGTCACCTGTGGATCCCGAAGTTTGCAGATCAAAGCAGGGCGTTCCATTCAGCCATTGCCGGCAAAATTCAAAAGCAGTCACAAACTCAGGTTCCAACTTACCTTTTTTGCCAGCCTTGATCTCCTCGGGAGTATAGGTTTTGTTTCCAAAAATGATCATCAGTGCTTTTTTGTAAAATAACTAAAAAATCCACCCATGGTCGAGAATCTACCTGGAATTCTTTCTGAAATGTGACAATTGGCTGTTATCTTGCAGACAAAAAACATCTTCAAAATGACTCATTGGACCACTGTAAAAGAATACAAGGACATTACGTATAGAAAATGTGAAGGAGTAGCCCGAATAGCATTTAACCGGCCAGAAGTACGAAATGCGTTTCGCCCTCAAACGACCAGTGATCTTTATGATGCCTTTCTTGATGCCCGGGAAGACACCAGCATTGGCGTGATTTTACTATCTGCAGAAGGCCCTTCCCCCAAAGACGGCGTGTATTCCTTCTGTAGTGGCGGGGATCAAAAGGCACGGGGAAAACAGGGATATGTTGGCGAAGACGGGATGCACCGACTAAATATTCTGGAAGTACAGCGCTTAATCCGGTTTATGCCAAAGGTCGTAATAGCAGTGGTACCTGGCTGGGCTGTAGGAGGAGGCCACAGTTTGCACGTGATATGTGACCTTACCCTGGCTAGTAAAGAACATGCCCTTTTTAAGCAAACCGATGCAGACGTGACCAGTTTTGACGGCGGATATGGCTCTGCCTACCTGGCCAAAATGGTGGGACAGAAAAGAGCTCGGGAAATCTTCTTTTTGGGTAGAAGCTACACCGCTCAGGAAGCCTATGAGATGGGTATGGTCAATGCGGTCATTCCCCATGAAGCATTGGAGGAAACGGCCTATGAATGGGCTCAGGAAATTCTGGCAAAATCTCCTACCTCTATCAAAATGTTGAAATTCGCATTTAACCTCACCGACGATGGCATGGTGGGCCAACAGGTTTTTGCGGGCGAGGCTACCCGCCTGGCCTATATGACAGAGGAAGCCAAAGAAGGGCGCGACGCTTTCCTCGAAAAAAGAAAACCCAACTTCAAGCATATCAAATGGATCCCCTAGTATCGGTTTTAAATGGGTCTAGTTACTCTAATTAATAGCTTGACGGTAAATGTTTCCAGTGAGGACGGCTACAGCTACTTTATTCCTCTGTGATCTTTATTACATTATAATTCGCTATTTATTCGTTTTTTGGGACAACAATTAACCAAAAAAGACTGATGAAGAAATATAAAATTTTAATTGTAGGCGGAGGTACGGCAGGAATCATGGTGGCTGCCCGGCTAAAAAGAGCAGAGAAGGACCTACAGATCGCAATCGTCGAACCCTCCGACAAGCATTATTACCAACCTGCCTGGACCTTGGTAGGTGCTGGCACTTTTGATATGCAGAAGACCATCCGGGAGGAAGCGGAGTACATTCCTGAAGGAGTTGATTGGATAAAGGATGCCGCCACATCGATTGATCCCGAGAAAAAAACGGTCGGTACCAAATCCTCCGGGCAGTTCACCTACGATTACCTGGTGGTCGCTCCCGGACTGGTCATGAACCTGGATGGAATAGAAGGATTAAGAGAAAGCCTGGGAAAAGATGGTGTTTGTTCCAATTACGTAGATCCGGAATATACCTGGGAGGTTCTGCGAAATTTCAAGGGAGGCAATGCTGTATTCACACAGCCTGCCACTCCCATCAAATGCGGAGGAGCCCCTCAAAAAATCATGTACCTGGCCGAGGATTACCTGAGGAAGCAAGGACTTCGTAAAAAGTCCAACGTCATCTTTGCCACACCCGGGACGGTGATTTTTGGGGTGAAGGATTTTGCCGACACCCTAAACAAAATCATACAGGAGCGAGATATCTTCTTCAAACCGTTTTATACGCCTGTAAAAATCGATTCCAAAAATAAAAAAGTCCATTTCAAGTATTCACAGTCCGGTATTAATAGTTGTGTCGGCACCGAAGATAGCAGCATCAATGAGGAAATTGTGGGCGAAACAGAAATCGTCATGCCCTACGACATGTTGCACCTGGCTCCTCCACAAGAAGCACCCAAATTTATCCAGGAATCCCGAATAGCCCACCAGGAAGGCCCCTCCAAGGGTTGGGTAAAAGTAGATATTAATACCTTGCAACACCTGGACTACCCGGAAATTTTTGCTCTGGGAGATGTGGCTGCATTACCTACGGCCAAAACCGGAGCGGCCATCCGAAAACAAGCTCCAGTCGTAGCCAATAACCTGATTCAATTGATCAAACACAATAAGATCGGTGAGCAGCTCTACGAGGGTTATTCCAGTTGTCCGCTGGTTACGGGCTATGGAAAAATGGTGTTGGCCGAATTTAAATACGACAATGTCCGTGACAGCGACCCGCTATTAAGCAAGATATTTGATACTAGCAAAGAGCTCTATCCGATGTGGCTGCTCAAAAAATACGGGCTGCCCTACCTCTATTGGAATCAGATGCTCCGAGGAAAAATGTAACAAAAACGGTCACGTTTTTAAAAAAACCTGATGCTCATCAGGTTTTTTATTTGAAGCAAATTTTGAAAATTCATGGATCAATTTGTATTTTCGACTTTAAATAAAAAGAAACCAAAACAATTTATGGATTTTGATTTAAGGACCTACGGTATAGAATTAACCGAGACTTTTAGAAATAGCGAACGTGCGATTCTATACGAATCGGCATTGCGTCTGGAAAAAGGGTCCGCCATTTCTAATAAGGGTGCTTTGATGGTTTACTCAGGCAAGAAAACAGGCCGAAGTCCAAAAGATAAACGCATTGTACGGCAGCCTGCCTCCGAAAAAAACATTGATTGGGGTCCTGTGAATTTTGAAATGGACGAGCATACTTTTCTGGTAAATAGAGAAAGGGCCATTGATTACTTCAATACCCGGGATCATCTTTATGTAGTCGATGCCTTTGCCGGCTGGGATCCGAAATACCGGTTAAAAATCCGAATCATCTGCACCAGGGCTTACCATGCCTTGTTTATGCAAAACATGCTCATCATGCCTACCGAAGCGGAATTAAAAACCTTCGGAGAACCGGATTATACCATCTTTAATGCTGGTAGTTTCCCTGCCAACCACTTTACTACCAATATGACCTCCAAAACCAGCATCGGAATTAGTCTGGAAAGAAAGGAAGTCGTCATTCTGGGAACAGAGTATGCCGGGGAAATGAAAAAAGGAATTTTCTCCATTATGAACTACCTCATGCCCATGCAGGAGGTTTTACCCATGCACTGCTCAGCTAATGTGGGAGAACAAGACGATGTGTCCCTGCTGTTTGGATTATCCGGTACCGGCAAAACCACCCTGAGTGCAGACCCCAAAAGAAAACTTATCGGGGATGATGAACACTGCTGGCATCAGGAAGGGGTTTTTAACATCGAAGGTGGCTGCTATGCGAAGGCAATTGATCTGAGTGCTGAAAACGAACCGGATATTTTCGCTGCCATTCGTTACGGTACTGTTTTGGAAAACGTGGTTTTCGATCCACTCACCCGCGAAGTAGATTACAGCGACACCTCTATTACCCAAAATACCCGGGCATCCTATCCCATTGATTTTATTGCCAATACCCAGATTCCATGCATGGCCGGGCATCCTAAAAACATTATATTCCTTACCTGCGATGCCTTTGGGGTGCTGCCGCCAGTGAGCAAACTCAGCCCCGAACAGGCCAGTTACCACTTTATCTCCGGTTATACGGCAAAGGTGGCGGGTACAGAGATGGGAGTCAAAGAGCCACAAGCCACCTTTAGTGCCTGCTTTGGTGCCGCTTTTATGATGTGGCATCCCAATACCTACGCCGAACTCCTGGCCCAGAAAATGAAAACGCAAAAGGTGAATGCCTGGTTGGTAAATACAGGCTGGAGTGGGGGCGATTACGGCCTGGGTGCCCGAATCAAACTCAAATACACCCGCGCCATCCTGGATGCCATTCACCATGGTGATTTTAATGACGTAGCCATACACAAAGAAAAAGAGTTTGGACTGAACATACCCCTGTCCTGCCCTGGAGTCCCTGCTGAAATACTGGTACCTGAAAACACCTGGGAGGATAAAAGTAAATTTGATAAGACGAAATCCAAGTTGGTAAACCTATTTGTGGAAAATTTCAAACAATTCGAATCACAGGTAAGTCCGGAAATTTTGAAAGCAGGCCCCCATTATTCCAGATGATTTTGAACTGAATGGAGAGGCATTTATGGAAAAAATACTGCTTTCTCAAAACTACGCTTTCAATACTGGTCACATTGACATCAGCCAGGGGGTACTAAAATTATTGGCTTACGGGATTGAAAAAAGTCCCCATTTCAATCTCGAGGACCTTTCCACATTTCCTTTCTATGATGTATTCATCCAAAGGGATACTCGTAAGAAAAAAATCACAAAAGCACTATCGGGAATCCGCAATAAAAGTTATTCCAAAGATGGCTATTTTTACCAGGTAATGCAGCAGGAAGATTGGCAAAGAGCGTTGAACATCAGCTATTTTGGGAAATACGAAGAAAAACTCCTCAAAAGTATTGAAACGTTAACAGACAAAGAAGATCCAATAATTCTGAAATACAAAGTTGGATTTTAACCAATAATTCCCCAATTTCTATAATAAAAGCCCAGGGAACATCATATAACACCATCCTCACATGAACAGAAAAACCTTCTTCCTTTTATTCCCCTTGTTGATCGGTCCGGCAATGGTGTATTTTGCGCCTGCCCAAACTTCCCTACGGGAAGTGTATAAGGTCGCTGGCAAGGATAGTTTAGCCCTCGAAATCTATTCTCCGGACGGCAACGATTCGCCCAAACCAGCCATGGTTTTCTTTTTCGGAGGAGGTTGGAATCAGGGTAGCATCGAACAATTCCGGCCCCATGCCGAACATTTCGTTCAGAAAGGGCTGATCACCGTGCTGGTGGACTACCGGGTTCGCGGCAGGCAACAAACCAGCCCCTTTGATGCCCTGGAAGATGCCAAATCAGCGATCCGGTACCTCAAACTACATGCGGAACGACTGGCTATCGACAGCAGTAAAATAATTGCATCCGGAGGATCTGCGGGAGGTCATTTGGCGGCAGCCACGGCGCTGATTTCCGGATTTAACGGAAAAGAACATTCCGAAATCAGTACCCAACCGGCAGCACTGGTGCTTTTCAACCCGGTTATTGATAACGGACCTGGTGGATACGGGTACGAAAGAATTGGCGCGCAATACCAAGATTTTTCCCCCCTTCATAACCTGTCTGAAGGAGCCCCGCCCACCCTCTTTTTTCTCGGAACCAACGATCATTTGATCCCTGTAGTCACCGCTCAATATTATACCATGGTCATGAAAAAAGTGGGGAGCTATTGCGAATTGATCCTTTATGAGGGTGAAGGGCATGGGTTTTTTAATGTGCGCAACAAAGAAATCTACCTTCAAACCCTTGAAGAGACCGAGGCATTTCTACAAAAAACAGGTCTTATGCCTATGGCAAACTAATGCTATTCGTATTTCTGAAAACGGATAACTCCGTTAACTGAGTTCGGTTTTAATTTAGGACAATTTGGTTCGTTTGAACGGCTTTGTACCTGATTCCGGGCTTTTTCGGAAAAAATGGACAGGCAATCAAGCCAGATATCAAATTTGTGATGAAGTTTCCAAATAACCCCCGGCGAAACCCGGGGGTTATTATTATTGAAGACCTAAAGGCTTCGGATTCGAATAAGAGCTTGTTTCTTGGGAAGTGATAGGTGACCTTACTATAATGTGATTAAACTAAAGGGAAAAAATACCCCATAAAAAAGCCGCTACAAATCTGCAGCGGCTTTACCATTTAGTTGGCATAAAGCCCAATCAATAACCGGAGTTCTGATCAGAGTTAGACAGGGCAGAGTTGTTATCAATTTCTACCAATGGAATCGGCAGAACGTCATTTCTGGATTGAAAATCAGGGATTGGTTCATAGGGCAACACGCCTTGCCTTCTCCATCTTCGGATATCCCGATTTCTAACCTGCTCACCTGCTAGCTCTACCCTTCTTTCATGCATGATGGCCAACCGCATTTCTTCCTGGGATCCAGTTGGAAACTGAGCGGTGGGATAAGGAGGCATGTCCACGTCTGCTCTGGCTCTCACCTGATTGATGTAGGGCAAGGCTGCCGCAGGTCCGGAGGTTTCGTTTTCCACCTCTGCCATCATCAAAAGCACATCTGCATAGCGGATTACCCGAAAGTTAATCCCCGAGTTGGTATCTTCATTTTCCCTTTTGTAGATGGCCTGGTATTTCTTCCAGCTGGGTCGGTCTGTGGAACCCTGAACTTTGTCTTCCGTCAATACGCTCTGACCATTATTGTAGGTATCTCCAATTCTATAAAAGGTATATTCCCCTCTGGGATCGTCTTTCTCTGCCCCGTTTTCTACCGTTTCATAAGCTTCTACCAGGCTGATAGAAGGGATAACGTTTCTCCAGGCGGTGGGACCGTACTCCTGCCCACGGAACGTCACTTCGGCAATATCACTTCCGTCGGCATTCCAACCACCGGCATTTCCGAATTCTTCGGAAAATTGCACTTCCCAAACAGATTCGGAATTATTTTCAGTCTCCGCTTCGAAATTATCTAAATAGCGATCAACCAATTCATATTCTCCTGAGTTAATGACCGCTTCCAGAAATGGCCTCGCCGCTGGGAAATCACCACGAAAAAGATGGGCCTTGGCAGCCAATGCTTGGGCGGCACCTTTGGTAGCTCTCCCCAAATTCTCTCCTGAATACTGGCTTTTCAGCGGAAGTCGATTAACTGCCTCCTGCAGATCCGCAAAGATAACCTGATATATTTCTTCTTCAGAAGCCCTTGACAGTCCATCTGGTGAAGAAGCTGAAGAAGTCATCAAGGGGACAGGGCCCCATAAACTGACCAGTTCAAAATTAGCCAAGGCACGGAGAAAATACGCTTCTCCGAGGATTCTGCTCCTCAGGTCCTCCGTTATTTCTTCAACCGTATTCTCGGCATTTTCCAACACTAGATTGGCCCGGTGTACCACTCGAAACCATCCCCTCCAGTTAGCCGTAATTACCGGGTTAGATGCATCAAAAACGTGGTTAAGTACCTGTGCCCGGGGTGCTTCCAGTTGGGGACCGCCCGTATCGCAATCATCAGACAGCAGGTCCTGAAGGAAAAAATATTCCCGATTGTATAAATTATTAGCCTGAAGACCAGCGTATACTGAATTAACCGCAGCCTCTAACTGAGGACCTGTTCGGTAAAAGGTTTCGATACCCAATTGATTGGGATTTACCGGATCCAATTTATCCTCATCGCAGGAAACGATTCCTACAAAGAGCATCATTATCATACTTATATATTTCGTTTTCATAGGTTTGTATCTTTTCTTCCGGATTTTTAAAAGGTAAGTTGTAATCCTGCCATAAGGGTGCGCGCAGCTGGGAACTGACCGTAATCAATACCGGTTCCCAAGGTGGAATCGACCCCGGTCCGAACGGCTATTTCGGGGTCATACCCCGAATAATCGGTCAGCGTAAGTAAATTCTGGCTTGATAGGTATACCCTAATGGATGATATCGAGCCTCTGCTAAAGGACTCCAATGCTCCGGCGGGAATGGTGTATCCCAGCGACAGGTTTTTGATTCTGAAATAAGATCCATCCTCTATCCATCTGGAGCTGGCACGTGCATTTCGGTTGGGATCTCCCGAAACCGCCCGGGGAATATCGGTATTTGGCATTTCCGGAGTCCATCGGTCCAATACCTGCGTTCCTGCATTAAATAACCGGGTCATTCCTTCCGTATGGAAACGCAGCAGATTGAATATTTCATTTCCCTGAACTCCCTGCATGAAGATGTTCAAATCGAAATTTTTATAGTTTGCGGAAGCATTTAGTCCATAGGTAAAGTCAGGTAAGTAATGGCCCAGAAAGGTTCTATCCGCATCGGAAATGGTTCCGTCTCCATTGACATCTACGAATCGGATATCGCCGGGAGAAGCATTGGACTGCATACTGGTATCGTCTCCTTCCTGAAAAATGCCATCCGTCTGCCAGCCGTAAAAATAGGCAATCGGTTCTCCTTCTTCAGTGAACGTCATTTGATCTCCCTGAAATCCGGGTCCAAAGATAGTGTTACCTGTTCCCAGAGAGGTTAATTCATTATTGACAAACCCAATATTCCCATCCAGAGAAAATTGAAATGCTCCGGAATACTTCCGATAACCAGCCGTAAATTCAAGCCCTTTGTTGGATACATTCCCTACATTTGCCACCGGCGCACCGTCGTAGCCAAGGGATGGAGGAATGGGTACGCCCAGGATCATTCCTTCTGTTGTGTTGTCAAACCATTCAGCGGAAAGGCTGAACCGATCATTAAACAGTCCCAGATCCAAACCAATATTTCGCATAATGGTAGTCTCCCATCTCAAATCGGCATTGGCCAATGAGGAGATAGCACTTCCTCCCTGAAGGGCACCATTAAAATTATAAAAGAAGTTACTATTGATGGTTCCCTGATATACATAATCACCGATGCGGTCATTACCCGTTTCTCCATAACTCGCTCTCAATTTCAGATCGCTTATCGCTGGAACGGCCTGCATAAACGTCTCTTCACTTATTCTCCAGCCCAATGAAAGGGACGGAAACGTTCCCCATTTATTTGCCGGACCAAATCTGGATCCACCATCTCTTCGCACCGAAGCACTGATCAGGTATTTTTGGGCATAATCATAATTTATCCGTCCTACGTAGCTGATCAATGCATATTCCGTCTCGTTACTGCTGGTGGTTTGATTTTGCACCCCCTGCAAGACCCGAACATCATTGGTCAACTCGTTTTGTCCTAATCCCTGAAGCCCGGTCTGCTTAAAGGTTTGCTGCTCCAATACGGCTAGCGCATCTATGGTATGATCTCCAAAAGTCTTATTGTAAGAAAGCTGGTTACTTATCAGCGGCGAAACGAAAGTGGACCGGTTTTGCTGAATGGATGCAAAAGGCTGAAAATTAAAATCCCCTGCATCAAATCTGGGGGTATATTGATCCTGGGTTCCCAGGCCGATATCCAGCCCCACCAAAAATTTGTAGGATAGTCCATCGTAAATATCCACATCGATGTATCCCGTTCCTAAAATTTTAAAATCCTGTTGTCTGTTGGTCCTCAATTCGGCATTTAGAACGGGATTTTCAGGATCTGATCCATCTACCCGGTCCGGGGAGCGAAACCCGCCCAAGCGGCTGGCATCACGAACCGGTATGTACGGTACTTGTTTGACGATATGTTCTATTTGACTCCTCCCTCCTGAAAAGGGTTCATTGTCCCGATCGGAGTAGGCGAGGGTAAGCGTCTGACCGATACTGATCCGGTCATTGATTTTAAAGTCGGTATTGCTTCTGAAAGACACCCTTTCAAAGCCCGTTCCCCGCATGATTCCTTCTTGTTTAAAGTACCCGACAGAAACATTGTACAGCACGCTTTCTGTTCCTCCTCTGATGGCCACGTTGTGATCCTGAATGGGAGCCGATCGGAACATTTCGGATTGCCAGTCGGTGTCCACATTGGCAAATTCTCCAAGATCGCCGAACCGCTGCGGGATGGGCTCTCCTCCATTGAGCAGCAAATCACTTCCAAAATCAAGGTACTGCTCTCTGTTGAGCAAATCCAGTTGCTTCCAGGCAGTTTGCGTTCCGAAATAGGAATCTACGGACACTTTTGGTGCTCCCTGCGCTCCCTTCTTTGTCGTCACCAGGACGACTCCATTGGCAGCTCTGGACCCATAAATGGCTGCAGCGGACGCGTCTTTAAGCACTTCGATCGATTCGATATCGGCGGGATTTATCTGGTTCAAACCTCCTGCCGGTACACCATCGATGACATAAAGAGGGTCGTTGTTGCCTACGGTACCTATTCCTCTTACTCGAACGATGGGGCTGGTTCCCGGAGCACCGGCATTCGTTACACTTACACCTGCGGCCCTGCCCTGAATGGCTGAAGCCAGGTTAGGAACCGGAAGCGCACGAATCTGTTCACTACTCACAGAAGAAATCGCACCGGTAACTTTGGCCCTCTCCTGAGTACCATAACCCACCACCACGACTTCAGAGAGCGCAGACATTTCCGGCTCCAATGCCGTATCAATGGTGCTATTATTTCCAACGCGAACCTCTTTCACTTCAAACCCGATAAAAGAAAACGATAATACCGCATCGGCCGAGGGCACCTGAATGCTGTAATTTCCGTCAATATCGGTAGCCGTTCCTACCGAGCTTCCTTTAACGAGAATGTTCACTCCCGGAAGGGTTTCTCCCGTATCAGCAGAGGTGACGGTCCCAGTGACCGTACGTTGCTGGGCAATTAGGGTGTTGCTGATAAAACACAACATTACAATCGTCCCTACTTTGGCTGAAAGAGACCAAAACGGCATCCTCTTCCACTCCAATTTGACTAGGTTTTTCATAGGTTTCTATTTTAGGTTTAATGGTATTTGTTAATAAACTTCACTAAAAGGTCCACCAATGGTCGCTTTCTTCAGAATGACTTAAACAAAGCCAACTATTTGCAGCAGTTCAGAGAAATTTCAAATTTATTTTAATCATTTTAAAGGGAAATACCAAAGGATTTGCTGAATAAATGTTGTTAGCACATAGTAACTATAAAACGTGCAATATTTTCCTGAGGAATAGTACGAGCGAAATAATAGCAACCGTTATTTCATAAGCCGAATAAGGCATTTACCTATTCTAAAAGAGATCAATAAGCAATCAATGGTAAGCCAAAAGATTCTTTTTAATTGTATAAATTACACTTAAAAAGAGGTTTTGCACACCTGAAAAGTAAATTTTTATTCTGTCATCAGTCAATTATCAAAATAAAATATCTTTTTCACTTTTTTACTACAGATAAGTACGCTTACCCCTTGTCCTTCGGTTTGAATTTGTTAAGTTTAAAGAATTATTAGTATTTTAATACTTACTCAGTAGGGCAATTTGCCAGATAATATAGCTGTAGTCAGTTACTATAAACCCATACCAGGAGTCTTTGAGAACCATCGGCTCCTTTTTTTATTTTAGAAGAAATGCTTCCAGTAAATCCCCCACATAATAGGCTACCAAAGCCGCCACGAACCCCAATGCAAGTGTTTCGATAACACTTCTAAAAAGTCCCGTTTGGTTTACCCAACTTTTCAGGGCACCTACAAATAAAAAGGCCATTCCGGTGAGTAGGCAAGTCCAGAAAAACACGTTGAAGGCGGTGGTAAAAAAATAATCCCACACGTATACGGTTAGGGGAATAAATCCGATCAAAATAAACGAAATCAACGTAGCCAAGCCAATTTTAAACGGACTTTTGGTTTCTTCCATCATGTTGAGTTCGTCTTTCATCATTTCATTAACCCATCGATCCCTATCAGAGACGATGACATCCACCACCTTCTGAAGCAATTCACCCTCAAAACCTTTTTCCTGGTAGATTTCTTCGATTTCCTCCCGCTCCTTTTTGGGTAAATTATCCACCTCCCAGTATTCTATATTTTTGTGTTTATCATAGTTTTCCTTTTCAGACTTGGAAGATAGATAGGCTCCAATGGACATGGAAAGTCCATCCGCAAACAGGTTGGCGAACCCAAGAATAATGATAACCATGGGGTCCAGGTTGGCCCCGACGGCACCCGCTACCACTGCAAAGGTAGTGACGGCACCGTCAATTCCGCCGTAGACAAATTCTCGCAAATATTCCTGTAGGTTCTTAAAAAAAGGTATTTCCTGGTGTAATTCTGATTCTTTCATTTTCATCCGGATGATTTACCAAAACAGCAAGTAACAATTAGAAAGGTAACTATAAACTTTAATTTATGAAGATTTCCAAACCCAAAACTGGGTATTGAAGGTTCACAATTAAGTTCAAACGGCTTGGTACCGGTATTCAATAGGCATTTTTTTTCAATCCATTCAAAATTTAAGGAGTAGATTTTAGACCATTACTTAAATCAATCTCATTGAGAATGAAACCAATAAAACTATCCTGGATTTTTTTTTCTTCCTGCTCTTGTGTGAAAAAAAACATTCTCCTACCTTTGCATCACTTCAAAAGAGAAGAAAAATTGAAACAAGAAAAAATATTGTACTTGTTCATTGAAATAATATAGAAATGGTGGCCCATACTGATTGACATAGGTACTAAAGGCTGCTCGAATGATTTCGTAATAGAATGATGTAATTCAGCTGGTTAGCATGTCCCGACTCGTCGGGAAGGTCGCTGGTTCGGATTAGAAGATAAAAATATTGGAGTGGTAGTTCATCCCGATTAGCATCGGGACTAAAGGCTGCTCAGACGAGTTCGTAAAAGATTGGTAAAGTTCAGCTGGTTAGAATGTCCCGACTCGTCGGGAAGGTCGCGGGTTCGGATTAGAAGATAAAAATATTGGAGTGGTAGTTCATCCCAATTAGCATCGGGACTAGAGGCTGCTCAGGTGATTTCGTAAAAAATTGATATAGTTCAGCTGGTTAGAATGTCCCGACTCGTCGGGAAGGTTGCGGGTTCGAATTATAAAGTAAAAATATTGGAGTGGTAGTTCATCCCGATTAGCATCGGGACTAAAGGCTGCTCATACGATTTCGTGAAAGATTGATATAGTTCAGCTGGTTAGAATGTCCCGACTCGTCGGGAAGGTCGCTGGTTCGAATTATAAAGTAAAAATATTGGAGTGGTAGTTCAGCTGGTTAGAATGCCTGCCTGTCACGCAGGAGGTCGCGGGTTCGAGTCCCGTCCATTCCGCTTAAAAGCCTGGGGTTTCCCGGGCTTTTTTGGTTTAAACCCTTTCCTAAACCAATTTCAGCTGGGTAGATTGTCCCGACGCGTCGGGAAGGTCGCGGGTTCGAGTCCTCCCGTAAATACGGGACAGGCTGTCCATTCCGCTTAAAAGCCTGGGGTTTCCCGGGCTTTTTTGGTTTAAACCCTTTCCTAAACCAATTTCAGCTGGGTAGATTGTCCCGACGCGTCGGGAAGGTCGCGGGTTCGAGTCCTCCCGTAAATACGGGACAGGCTGTCCATTCCGCTTAAAAGCCTGGGGTTTACCGGGCTTTTTTGGTTTAAACCCTTTCCTAAACCAATCTCAGCTGGATAGATTGTGGATCAAGCAATATTTCATATGTTTATAATTGTCTTTAAGCGGCCATATGGAATCTCGCATGCTTTATAATCATCCCTCTGTGTGTCGCCTCCATCATGCTCGATTTCATGAGATTGGTAATTCAAGCATAGATTTTAGATAGTCGATATAAGAAGAAAGCTACATTTCTTACCCCTCTGAATTGACTTCTAAAAGCTTTGATTTTAGCATTAAAGGACTCAGCTGAAGCATTGGTGCTCCTTTTTTCAAAATAGTTGAGAATAGTCTGGTAGTGTTGCTGGACGGACCTGGAAACGGTGTTGAAGCTTTTGAACCCGGCCTTTTCGATCTTATAATACCATTTGGCTAGCTTCATATAGGCTACTCCTTTGTCTTTAATAGTGTGAATAGATATGTCCCAGGCCTTGGGCCAGGGCATAAGCCTGCTTTAATGAAGGGTAATAACGGAAAAGCAACTCGGCTTTCCAGATTTGCGAGGGAGTCCATTTGCTCTTGTTTTTGAACAGCAGACAACGGCTCCTGGCCAGGAGTTGTTTATGTGTTAGGTGTACCCCTAGCTTAGGGACACTAGGCTTCCTAACTAAAATGCAACCTTCCGAAACTCCCTAACAAATACTTGACTTTTAAACGTTCAAATTACTTACGATTCGTCACCAGCTCATACACACACGGAATCACCACCAGATTAAGCAAAGTTGCAGAAAGCAAACCACCCAAAATCACAACCGCCATTGGACTTTGAATTTCATTGCCCGGTTCGCCTCCTTTCAATGCAAGCGGAATCAAGGCAAGCCCAGTAGTGAAAGCAGTCATGAGAATCGGGTTTAACCTGTCCAATGCTCCTGTTTTAAGCAATTCAAAACCTTGCATTCCTTCATTCCTCAAATCTTCATAACGAGAGACCAAGAGAATACCATTTCGGGTAGCAATACCAAACAAACTGATAAAACCAATGGTAGCCGCGATGCTGATGATACCGGAAGTGAAGTACACAATCAAAATCCCACCAATCAGCGCTAATGGCAGGTTGATCAAGACAATGAAAGAAAGCTTGGCATCCTGAAACTCATAGTAGAGCAAAAGGAAAATGATGAGAATAGCCAGAACCGCAGTAATGAGCAGCAATTGAGAAGCTTTCGCTTCACTTTCAAATTGACCGCCATACTCCACTCGATAGCCCTCGGGTAAGTCAATATTCGACCCAATAATTTGTTGAATTTCATTGACTACCCCACGCAAATCACGGCCTTTTACATTGGCTGCTACCACAATCTTTCGCTTTACATTCTCTCGTGAAATGGTATTAGGAGAACTAACAGAGCTTACTACTGCCAATTGATCTAAAGTGATTTCACCTCCATTCGGCAAAGCGATCAGAGCTGACTGTAGGGCTTCCATACTATTTCTCGACTCTTTTTGAAAGCGGACTATCAGGTCAAAATACTGTTGCCCTTCGTAGATTTCTCCTGCCTTTTCTCCGGAAAAGGCCACATCCACCTGCTCCATCAAATCACCAACGGTAATCCCATAAGCGGCCAACATCTGTCGTTTGGGAGTGATACGGATTTGCGGCACTTCTACCTGTTGATCTACTGCCACATCTGCAATCCCTTCAATAGACTTGATATTGGTTTCCACACCTTTGCCCAACTCAAACAGTTGCTGCAGGTCGTCCCCAAATATTTTAATGGCAATATTGGCACGTGTGCCCGAAAGCATGTGATCAATACGGTGAGCAATAGGTTGACCCAAAGTGATATTCACACCAGGAACCACACTGAGTTTAGTCCTCACTTCTTCAAAGAATTGCTCTTTGGATTTTCCATCAAGGGAAAAGGGTACATCTATTTCAGCCGCATTCACGCCCTGTGCATGTTCATCCAGTTCGGCACGTCCGGTTCTGCGAGTGACTACTTCTACCTCAGGCATTTCTAAAAGTAGCTGTTCGATCAGTTTACCGTTTTTATTGCTCTCTTCCAAGGACATACCAGGCACACCTACAGCACTGATTACCAATGAACCTTCATTGAACTCAGGCAAAAAACTACGACCTAATTGCGTCCATAGAATCAAACTGATAATAAATGCTCCAACGGTCAAGCCAATTACTGTCTTGGGAAATTTCAACACCCTTTCCAATGTTCCTGCATATCGAACTTGCAGCCAGCGTTCCACCTTCGTTCCTCCAGCTTGCTTGCTAAGTACCTTTTCGCTTTTTAGCAAATAGGAACACAGCACAGGGGTCACTGTCACCGCAACAATCAGGGAAGTCAAAACCGAAGTAATAAAGGCAATTCCAAGCGGTTTCAGTAATCGACCTTCCATGCCACTCAGAAAAAACAAAGGCACAAACGAAACAATGATGATGAGCGTAGCAATGATAATCGAGCTTCGGATTTCCACCGAAGCATCTTTTACCACCGTAAGAACGGGCAATTGTTCAGCCTTTGGTTTGCGAATGTTTTCTCGCAATCGCTTGAAAACATTCTCCACATCAATAATGGCATCATCTACCAACGCACCAATGGCAATGGCCATACCGCCTAAACTCATGGTATTGATGGTATATCCCAAGAGCTTTAATACAATAATAGAAACCAGCAACGAAACCGGAATAGCTACCAATGAAATGACAGTTGTTCGCCAGTTCATCAGAAAAACAAACAATACGATCAATACAAAGAAGGCACCTTCAAGTAGGGTTTGATTCAGGTTATCAATAGAAGCTTCTATGAAATTTGCCTGACGGAAAATGTGGCTTTTGATTTCCACACTTTCGGGTAAAGTAGTATTCAAGTCAGCAATCGCTTCATCCAGTCTTTCGGTCAATTCCAGTGTATTGACATCCGGCTGCTTAGAGATCGTCAAAATAACTGCAGGAGCAGCATTTAGCGACCCATCACCGATCTTGTCGGCAGCACCAATTTGTACCGTTGCAACGTCCTTAATCTTGATGGATTGACCATTGACATGCTTCAGCACCGCTTCTTCCAGATGCGCTACGGAATACGCTCTTCCACTTCCTTTAATGATGTATTGATTGCCGTATTCATTCAGAAAACCACCAGAAGCATTCACATTGCTTTCCTGTACCATTTCCAGTAGTTCGCCAAGGCTCACATCATAATATTTCAGCTTCTCGGGATTAGCTAAGATCTGATACTGCTTGTAATCTCCCCCAATCACAATCACATTGGCAATACCACCAATGGATTTAATCCTTGGCCGAATCGTCCAATCAGCCAACGTTCGCAATTCCATCGGAGACAAACTATCCGACCGAACACCCAACAACATCACTTCACCCATGATGGAAGAAATGGGAGCCATAGTAGGCGAGCCTACTCCAGAAGGCAGATTCTCACGCACCATCGGGATGCGTTCACTTACAATTTGCCTTGCTCTGTATATATCCGTACCCCATTCAAATTCTACCCAAACAATGGAAATTCCAGCAGCAGATGATGAGCGGATTCTTCGCACATTGGGCGAACCGTTCATGGCCGTCTCCAATTGGTAGGTCACCAGCTTTTCTACCTCCTCGGATTCCATGCCATGAGCTTCCGTCAAAATGGTCACCGTAGGAGCCGTGAGGTCAGGAAATACATCCACGTTCATGTTGCGAAAAACAAAAATGCCAGATGCAGTTAGCAAGACGGCTGCCAATAAAACGAAAAGTCGGTTTTGAAGTGATATTTGTAATATTCTGTTAAGCATTTTCTGAATGTTGAATGTTTAGTGTTGAATGTTGAATCAAATGCATGACTGCCTTTATTTTCCTTGAGCTGACTTAACGATTGCAGTAAGAATTCTAATTAGCTTTTCCGTTCTTTTAAGTACATCTGACACCTCGATATCTACAATTTGACTATGCTGAATCAGTCTTAACCAGTATTTTGTCTCCCTCGCTTCTTTTGAGGAGATCGACATTTTGGCTGCAAAGTCTTTTTTACTGAAGGCTGCGGTAGCTTCTTCCACATTTGCGCCTATACTAGTACCGCTCCTTATGTAATTGTTTTGATAAGACGAATTCATTTTGATTTTTCATCTCCTTATAAATTCGAATAATCTCCAAAGCGAAATCAAACGACTTATTTAAAATCACATTCTCTTTCATAACTAAACCATTAAAAATTCACAGTTCAACATTCATCATTCACAATTCAACATTCAAATCAGTGAGCATGCCCATGTGCAGGTGCCTGACCAGACATGGAAGCCATTTTTACCTGATAAGACCCTTTGGGGACAACCATTTCTCCAATGGACAAACCCTTGATTATTTCTACTTCGCTTCCGTTCCTTTTGCCAAGTGTTACATTCCGGCGTTCAAAGCTTTCACCGGACAGTTGGACAATTACCGAGTAGTTGCCGTAATCCTCCATCAAACAAGCAGTAGGAACAACCAGGCGCTCTGTACCACTACCTACAGCCAGTTGTGCTTCTGTGTAACTGCCTTCCGGCATTTCCACACCTTCATTTACTTCGGCATAAACAGATATCAACGGTTGATTGGCTTCCACCTCTTTACCTACAGACAAGATTTTACCTCCTTTTTCATTCAGGCTCGACCATGTTCCTTGCTTGGGTTGGTACCAAATGTTCTGGATGTTTTGAAGCTCGGCACTGTATTTTGGACTAACCTGTACTTCCAGCAAGCTACTCTTATGACTTGTCACTGTCAGCAAAGCATCTCCTTGGTTAGCAAAGCCACCATTCACCGCCTGAATGGATTTAATGAAACCATCCATTGGTGCGGTGATCTGTTTGCCGCCTGCACTGTAACCACTACTTAATGTTTCGTAGTTGGTTTTAGCTACCAGATACTTTTGCTCAACCTGCTCAAATTCTGATTTGGGTACGATCTTCGATTCGTACAACTCTTTCTTTCGCTCATATTCAGATTTGGCTTGCTCATAATCTGCATTGGCTTTCTGAATCTCCGAACTCAGATTGTTGGAAGTCAGCCCTACACTACTAATAGTCATCAATACCTGATCCTTTTTTACAGCACTTCCTTCCGTCAATACACCTGAACCAAAGCTCACACGCCCACTTGCAGGAGCAACTAAAGTTTGATAATCGGAAGGAGCAACTTTCCAAACACCCGATGTTGGAATCATCTGAAACACTTCTTTTTTCAATACAGGAGCAGTTTGAAATTCCATCTTCCAGGCTTGCTCTTTTAGGAAGGTAATGGCATTGCCGTTTTCTTCCTCTCCAGCCAAAGCCACCTCAGCTTCCTCTGCAGTCGCAAAAACGGTAATGTCTTTCAGTGTAATCCTATCCGAATAGGCAGGAGTTTTCAATTCAAAAACCAACAGATAAACCCCTGCTTCTTTGGGCTGCAGTGATGGTCCGAAAATTCCCGGAGAAGAAGGAGCATCCACCGAATGGCGAATGCCTTTATCTCCTTTAATTAAACTTACAGTCACACTTCCTTCTCTCACAGGCTGATGCCCATTTAGCACCGTAAAGTGAGCCGCAAAGCGACTTGTTTCACCCACTACCAATGCAGGAAACTCTACGAACAATTCAGTTTGGTCTGTCCAAACAGTATAATCCACAGCAGGTTTTTCTTCACTCGCAATCGAATGACCGCCATCCTCGTCATGTGAATGTCCATGATCTTCCGTTGATTGGCATGAAAACACCAGCAACGAAAGCGTTACTATTATATATCGCATATCAACTTCTATTTTAAAGATTAATGATCGTGATGAGTACTACCATCCTCATGCGTATGGGTACCTTCTCCCTCAACTTCAGTGGAGTCACTGCCAACAGTAAACTCTTCTTGCTCATTATGTTCATGTCCATGTTCACCATCATCATGACTGTGTCCGTGATCTTCACTAGCTTCATCATGCGGGTGTGCAGGTGATTCTGTGTCATGAGAATGTCCATGCTCATCATTGGCTTTCTTGTCCTTACAGGCAACAGCGAATACAAAAGTTAATGCGATAAGAATATTTGAAATTTTCATTTTTGATACGTTTTAAAGGTTTTACAATTGATGTTTCAAGAGTTGATTTTGCGATATATAAAGTTGGTATTGCATGTCCAGCATGGCATCATAAGCCTGTCGGTAAAATTGAAGCTCCATATAGTATTCAATGAATGAAAGCTCACCCAACTGATAGGCTCGCAACAACAATTTATCACTATTCAGGCCGGAAAGAGTAGCCTCATACTCCTTAAATTTGGAAAGCATCATTTCATAATCATTGTATTGCTTCTCAAAAGATGTATAGGCTTGAAGTTTCTCTGATGAATTAAAGGACTGCTGAAAATCCAACTGTGATTGAGCAGCTTTCACTTTATTTCGGTTACTCCATAATGGAATGGTGACACCAGCATAAATACCGGAAAACCGCTCACCAGCGACACCCTGACTATTATAGCCAGCAGTCAGATTAGGGAAAGATTTGTTTTTAGCCAGATTCAATGACTGCTGAGCAATCGCCTTTTGTTGATTCAACTGAGTCAATACAGGGTCTTGGACCTGCTTTTCCTGCCATACTGCATCCTTTGCAGCCAAAAACAGTGATGCACTATACTCACTTTGCGTGAAGCTTAGTTCATTACCACCATTCAGGTTGACCAACTGCAAAAGCGTGTTCCTTACATCACTGTCAATCTGTTGAATTCTGAACTGCTCCTGCATCCAGGCCACTTTAGCTTTATTCAGTTCGAGGATACCGACCTGTTCCTTTTCATAAAGCTCCTGTACCTGATCAAAAACCTGCCTTGCTTGCTCCACCCGAAGCGATTCGGTATCCAGTCGTTTATTCAGGTAGATAAGGTTCAGACAGTGATTTTTGGCCTCTGCCAGTATATCCTGCCTTTTTGCTTGGTAGTCCAATTCCAACTGAGCCGATTGTTGGTCAATAAGGCTGCCACGGGCACTGTAAACAGTTGGAAACTCAAAAGATTGACTAATCTGAAACTCAGTGTAATCACCCGTATTATGCTCCCCAAAAGGAAGATAATAAGCTCCTAATTGGGGATCGGGTAGATTATTGCCAGACTTCAACTCAAGCCTTTTGCCCTCCACGTATTCGGACAGTGCTTTCAACTCCTGGTTGTTTTGTTCGACCTGTTTTAGAATGCTATCTATGGATGGTGATTGAGCAAAGCCCCCAAATGCCAACAAGCATCCGCATAGAGCGAACACAATAGTTTTATACATGTAAATTGATTTAGGATTAACTTAATGATGCGGAGCACACAGTTACGTCTCTCCGTCCGTGACAACATTACGTGCCAGAAACGATTATCCTAAATATGGGGGGCCCCGAAGTGGGTTGGAATTTAGTTTGGGATCTTCTAATCCAACCTCATTGAAAAGTACATATCTGCGTAATTCAATATCAGCTTTTTTTGCAGAACCCCCCCATGAATCATTATCCCCAATAAACTTAACTAAAATCTGCTTTGCCGCTTTTACATGCTCAACAGGGGCAGGAGTATATTGGTGCGTGTGTTTGGTATGAGAATGATTGTTAAAAAGAAACTCTAAGAAGGTCTTTTCCTCGTGATCGTTTTCCTCTTCATCTGAATGATGATGGTGGTCTGAATCATGATGGTGATGATGCGATTCTCCAATCAGCTCCGTATGCCCATCAAGCTCATGTGCATGATGAACATGTGGAAAAGCATTGTGCATCATACCAAATAGCATGATGGCAATCACAAAATAGGCCTTTATTTGAGCAAGTACCTTCATCAACCTACAAGGTTAACGAATTATTGGCAATTTTAATAATTAGAGACTACGCTTCTTTAAGTACCGATTAGTAATTTAGAGTTAATAAATCATACACATTGCTTTCAGTCTAAGGTCAACCGCAAACAAAGCCAGACACGGAGTGTAAGATAAATACCCGGATAGATAAATATATAGCTTTTAACCAATTGGCAATGTGGAAACAAAATACAAAGGATGAAAAGCACGATACCCCAGTTGAGCAGGCAAAGGGGATTCCCACCCCAAAACCTCCCACTGAACGCTTCGACAGGCTCAGTGCACCGCCGTTTTGGCGGGACAAGTTGTAAACCTCTCAATTGTTCATGTATTTAATATTTATTTAGCAGAATTCACGAATTTTTTGCGCATTTTTGTCTTATATCCATTCTCATTCGTGTTCCTTCTTTCCGGCACAGAACAATATCATGTTGTTTTAGAAACACTGGACTCCGAAGAAGCTACTTACATCTGGCATGTTGAGAAAAACAAGCAACTGCACCCACAAAAGCTACGAACCATTGACAAGGATCTGAATATTATCCGAAACAAAGGCAGACAAATGTTTCTAGAAAAGCAACCCGAAAATTTCAGCCGAATCTTCTATGACTATACGGACGAAAGAAAAGGATTTGTCATTTGGAAAGATAACTTAGAAGAAAGATTATTTGGAAATCGAGCCAGCCTGAGGCAAACTGGCATGCCAAAAGAGGGTAAATATTCATATTAACCCTACGATACGGCATCGCCAGTATCCAACCCCTCCCGGCATCATTTGCAACTTTCATGTAAACTAGCAAATGTTAACACATCGAAAAAGCCATAAGTTTTATCTGATTGAAACAGTCATCCTTTGAACTAATTTTCCCTCTACAAAAAAAAATTGGTAATTTTCAGGTGATTTTAAACCATGCAAATAGAACAAACCTGCACACCCGATGAAGGAAGAATCCAGCAACAATAATCCCGCAACCAGGTTGACTACCGTATTATTTATTATTTACGGGGTTGCCCTGGTCTGGATCCTGCTTTTAAAGCTAGGAGTACAGTTTTCATATATGGGAACCAGAAGCACCAACTTAATTCCTTTTAATGAACCGGTAATCTTTACCAGCGAAAACATTTTGAACGTACTGATTTTTGTGCCGCTTGGCATCTATGTAGGTGTTTTATTCACTCGATGGATTTTCGGTAAAAAACTTTTCTTCCTTTTCCTGCTTAGTTTGCTGGTTGAGGGACTTCAATACCTCTTCCGGATTGGGGCGTTTGATGTAACCGATCTAATGACCAATACCTTAGGCGGACTCATTGGGCTACTATTGTTTTCTGGCCTGGAAAGGGCTTTCCATAATGGAATTAAGGCACAAAAGTTCATCAACCTCCTTGCTGTACCGGCAACAGCTCTGTTGATTTTACTTTTGGTTTTACTAAAAATGAACCTGCTTCCGGTGAGGTATCAGTAATAGATTCTATATTTCTTCGAGTTTATTATTAGAAAAGTAAATTGTCCACCTTATTTTCATTATTCCAATTTTGATCCCCTTCAATCCATTCAACAGAAAAAAGAAATGATCTATAATCCCCACTCTGAGTTTGCAACTACACCCGTCTATCAATACCCATTTGTAATGGGAAATTGGACTTAATCACCTAAAAAACAGCGCCATCAAACCTACTCATCCAGCCTCATTCCTTGCGTTTGAACACCTATGGTGTTCCGGTTTTTCGACGATTCCTGCCCTTGCCGGATAGCTAACTATAGTTTATCCGAACAACAACTGGCTGATTAATAAACCAGGGAATGATCGGTTAGAATCCTTCTTCAAAGCTCAGCCAGACACTGCCCAAAATTTTGAACATTTGTTTACTAAGCCGTTCTTTAGTGAGCCATTGAAAATGGCTTGCAATGGATTCGACCTTTAAAGGAGCTTCGGTATAAAAGGGTGTAGCGGATTCAACACCCAGCCGGGGGCCGCAATTCCAATATTTAAATTGAAAAAACCGGTTTACCTATTGACTATCCCTTCTAGTTGCGATTTAAGCTGTTCCACCTCCTGCGGAAAATCGGCATACCGGTTGTCTCTTTCATAGGGATCATCCCGAATTCGGTACAACTGCCCCTTGGGCCCACCGTTCGCGGGCGTCAACCGATTCGGAGCGCTAAAGCCTCCCGAACCTAGCCCATCGATGTATTTCCACTCCGGCGTCCGGATGGCAAACATGCCGGAAGAGGAATGGTGCACCATCTCCGTACGGGATACGAAACCAGTATCTCCCTGCAATACCGGTAAAAAACTGTAGCTGTCCATGGCCGCTCCTCTGGGTATCTTTTGATCCAGCAAGCTGGCAACCGTACCGAAGAGATCGGTCAGACTGACCAGCCCCGGGTAAGTTGCTTTTTCTTGTATCCCTTTTGGCCAGGAAACCAGCAGAGGCACACGGTGGCCTCCATCCCAAACATCTCCTTTTTGGCCCCGCACACCCCTATTTGAATCGTGACCGTACAGCAAAATTTCTTCTTCCGGCCAGTAGGCCCCGTTGTCGCTGGCAAAAATCAATAGGGTATTTTCCAGCAAGCCCTGCGCCTGGAGCTGCTCCTTTATGCGCGCGACCACCTGATCGATGTCCATGACAAAATCTCCGTACAGCCCGGCTCCCGATTTACCTTTATGCGCTTCCGAGGGCAGCCAGGGGGTATGGGGGCCGGTTAGCGGCAAATATAGGAAAAATGGAGTAGCTGCCGATTGGCGTTCGATAAAGGCCAGACCCTGCCCGGTGATTTCATCCAGGCAATCCTCCACCCGAAAAGAAGGGGCCATCTCTCCCTGCCGCCACCATACGCCCTTTTCCCAGTACACGGCCTGATCGTTGCTGTGTTTTTTATCCCAGGAAAATTCCGTATTTTCCTTTCGGGTAGGATACACCTCCGTGGTCAGGATCACCCCCGGATCCAAGACCCGATGGTTCTCCAGAAAAACATAGGGAGGAATATCCAGCGATGCCGGGTGGATAAAAGAATAGTCAAAACCAAAATCATTCGGTCCTATTCCAATGGGCTGCCTGTAATCCACGTTGGAATGGCCACTCTCAGCATTCAATACGGCGGGTTTGCCGTCTTTGGTGACCCATTCCAAACCCAGGTGCCACTTCCCTACGATTGCGGTGCGGTACCCGGCATTTTTAAGAAGCGTAGCCATGGAAATGCGGTTTGTGTCCATCACCGGCGGTGCAAATCCACCGATTCCCCGAGCCGCTGCGGGCGTTCGAAAGGCGTATTCTCCAGTAAGTAATCCGAAACGGGATGGCGTACACACCGAGGCGCTGGCATGGGCATTGGAAAAAGTAATGCCTTCCGCAACCATCTCGTCCAGGGCCGGGGTTTCAATTTTGGACAAGGGGTTCAGGCCCTTGATGTCCCCGTAGCCCATATCATCGGCAAAGATGATGACAATATTGGGGGGATTCGCTTTCCCATCCAGACCCTGCGCAAGGACATCTGTTCCCTGGAAAAGGATCAGGTACAGGAAAAGGATATAATTCAACCAATTTTTCATGCTTTTTCAATTTAAAGGAACGGAGGTGGCGAGTGCAATCACCCGGCCCTGGTCTCCGACTGCATTGTAAAAATGATAGGTAACTCCCTCCCAACGAATGACCCAGGGCTTATGGGCATACTGGGAGTCGTAAGGCTCTGAGGGCGCCACCAGGTCCTCCCCTTCCCAATCCGTCCAGTGGACCAGATCGTAGGAGCAGGCAAAGCGCTCAAAAGCCCCGGGTTTCCAGAAAGCACCAAAGTAAAACATCACATACACGTCGTCTATCTTAACTACCTGTGCATCTCCGCAAATACCCTCTCCTCGGGTGATGACGGGCTCTTCGCCTATCCGGGTCCAGTTTACCATGTCTTCCGAACCCGCCATACCGATACTTTCGTAGGTAGCGGTATCCCCTTTGGCATTGTAATACATGACAAAAGGGTAACCAGTAAGTAGATCTTCATCGCGGATTATGTGGGACTTGTAAATTTTATCCGTTTCAAACCAGCGCGCGGAGGAATCCCCAGGCAGCAAAACCGGGGCAGCGATCCGCTCCCATTCTTCGGCCATATTCAGGTGTTCCGAATTCGCCATTCCAACCCCAAGGGTACCTGCTTCATACCCTTCCGTGGCTCCTCCCAGGTAAGACATCCAGTACTTGCCTGCATGCGTCCCTACCTCGTTTCCGGCACCCCAATCGGTATCGACGAGCGCCAGGTAGCCAGCCTTTTGATTGGCATCCCAGGAGTCCTGCGTAAACGAGAGCAGCCTGCCCAACTCTTGCCAATCCAATAGATTGCTGCTTTTGGCCAACCAGGTTTCATACCCCTTTCCATCAAAGACGATGTAAGTCATGTACCAATGGCCTTCGTGCCGGAAGATCGTAGGGCTGTCCACTAGTTTGGAAGTATCGCTGTGCTGAAACACCACACCGTACTTATAGGGAGTTTTAATCCGCTCGTAAACTTCCTGCATGCGTTCGACAGCAACCTCCACGGGTAGCTGGGGGGAAGGCTTGCAGCAAAACCCTCCCCAGCAGCATAGCGTGACCAGCAGAAATTGCTGAAAACGATTCATGTACAAGCCTTTTAAAGCTTGTAATATTCCTCCCAGCCTTTTCTTGGCGGAACGCCTGCCAGCAATTGATTGGCCAGTGCGTGGTTGGTAATTTGTTTGGACTCCCGGTCAAATTTCAAATGGGCCTTGAGTCGTTGGGAAAGAACTCCCAGGGTAAATACCTGGCTCAACGGTCCGGCGATATCAAAGGAAGAACGGCATTTTTCCTCCCCTTTGCAGGCTTTGAGGAAATTGGCAAAGTGATTGGAAGGGCTTTCCATGACTTCGGGGAGCTGGGAAGCCATGTCTTTGGCCTTTTCTTCCGGTATAATGGATAGCGTACTGCCATGCGAACCTCCTTTAAAGGTCAGGTCTTTTCCATAAATGATTTTACCAGGGTTGAGCTTCGCTGGCTGCAGTTGCCCGTCACTTGGCGGTGGAATATTGGGATCCAATTCGGATACCCCATATCCCTCCGGTACCGGTGGAATGTTTTTCTGTCCATCGTACCAGGTAATGGTCATGGCCGGCATGTCAGCTCTTTTGGGGAATTTAAATTCAAGGGTGGTTTCCATGGGGAAGAAGAAGGTGTTGTGACCATCCAATCGGGTAGGAATGATTTCTTCCGGAAGCCCTAACTCCAGGAATTCATGGGCCGTATCCATGATGTGTGCGCCCCAATCACCCAATGCACCCATGCCGAAATCGTACCAGCAGCGCCATTGCCCGTTTACCAGGTCTTCGTTATAGGCATGCTCGTGAGCGGTGGTGTGCCAGGTATCCCAGTCCAGGGTGTCGGGCATGGGTTGCTTTTCCGGGAAGGAGATGATATTGGTATCCCATCCATGCCACCTTCTACGCCCATTCATATGGGCCGTCATGTTGGTCACGTCTTTGATAATTCCGGCTTCTTTCCAGGCCTTAAATTGGAAATAATTGGCTTCCGAATGCCCCTGATTTCCCATTTGGGTAGCCACCTTGTATTTTTTGGCACCGTCCATCATCAACTGCACCTCCTGAAAAGTTCGGGCCATTGGCTTTTCTACGTACACGTGCTTGCCGAGCGACATGGCCAGCATGGTAATGGGAAAGTGAGAAAAATCCGGCGTGCCTACGCTGACCGCTTCGATATCCTTCCCCATCTTGTCAAACATTTCCCTGAAATCTTTGAATCGGGGCACGTTGGGAAACATTTTCATGACTTCTTCGGTATGTGGTGCTCCCATATCCACATCGCAAAGCGCCACAATATTGGCCAGGCCGGTCTCGTGAAGTGATTTGGTAATACTCCCTCCCCGATGGCCGATTCCGCAACAGGCCAGGTTAACCTTTTCACTGGGGGCTATATGGCCCAGCGGTTTGCCGAATACAAAAGAGGGCAAAATGGAAATACCGGCTGCACCTACCAGTCCGGATTTGATAAATTGTCTACGTTTATCGTTCATATTATTGAATGGTTATTTTGTTTGCGATTTTCTATTGGACACCGATTCGACTACATCAGCGTATCGGAAAGCAGCCTTGAAGATAAACGAAATGCAGAGAATTTCATTAAAAAACCAAAAATTACTTTCCTTAAAATGTTTGAAAAGGCTAAAAAATGCCCTTAACTTTCGACATGAAATCAACCTATTCGCTCCTTCCAGCCTTGTTTGCTGCCCTTTTAATCAGTTCTTGTGGGCCCCAACAGCATGACCGGTACGAAGTAATCGTTTTGGATACCTTGTCTATTCCTTTTGAGGGGGAAGTGCATGCGGCAGATTATGAAGGAAACCGTGGCATCATCTATAATTACCGGTCCGGAAATTACCTTGCCTTCGACAGTACCGGCTCCATTTTGGTCAGCAATTCCCTTCCGGCTGAGGGTAAAAATGGATTATTTTATGTCAATGGATTGAAGATCTTGCCTGACGGCGAGGTGTTGGCGCATTCCATTAAGGGAGAAATAGGCTTGCTGGACCAAAACCTTCAACTGAAAGAAAAAATGTTCATGCCCTTTCCCAATGGTGCCATGGACTTGAAGCGAAACGTACAGATCATGGCCAAATGGCAGGATGCCCTGTTACTTTTTTACCCGGGAAGAGATAACAAAAGCCCCTATGACAAAGGCTACTTCCGGGACAATCACTTGTTGGAAAAAGTAAACATGAACACCGGTGAAATCGCCCCCTTTTTGCAACTCTCTCCGGAAAGTAAATACCAGGAGGACCTTCATTTTGAACAACCGACCCCGTTGATAAGCGTGAGGGATAATCAGTTGTACTTTGCCTTTAACAAAGAGCCACTAGTACACCGCTATGATTTGGCCAATGAAGGAAGCTGGCAAGCGAGTATTTCTCTGGAAACCCCAGATTTCGTGCAAATAAAAGGGCAATCCATCCCTCTTGGAAACGACGGATCGGTGCTCGCTGAAGGAGAGATTACCGGTCTGTTCGCTATGGACAATGGGTTTGCCGTCAGTTATTTGGAAGGCCTGCTTCAAGATCCCAAGCGTACCCCCACTTCCCTTCCAGGACAACAACTTAAATGGTTTATCCCTGATAAAGGGTGGTCTACTCCTATATCTCTGCCCGCTGAACTCCTATTTCTACTTAACTTTGAGGGCATTGAAAGTCCTTTTTATGCCATTCTTAACCCTTCGTACCTAAAAGGAGGGTCAAATGAAGTAAAAATTCTTAAATTGCAGGTAAAACCCAGCTTATAAAAAGCCTTATTTTAGATAAAAACGATGAAAAAATTCTATCCTACCCAAGTAGTTACATTTCTATTAGCCTGCCTGACGCTGATAGCTTGTTCCAAAGGTACCGAAACAGAAACAATAGATGTAAAATCCGGATGGCGCTCGCTTTTTAACGGGGAAGACCTTGAAAACTGGCGAATTAAGATCTCCAAGCACGAACTGGACGAAAACTATGAAAATACTTTTCGGGTAGAGGACGGTTTACTAAAGGTTCGCTACGACGGGTACGAAGCTTTTGATCGGCAATATGGGCACATCTTCTATGACGAATCCTTTTCACATTACCTATATCGGGTAGAATACCGTTTTGTAGGCGAACAGGCTCCGGAAGGGGAAGGATGGGCACTGCGAAATTCAGGGGTGATGCTTCACGGCCAGGACCCGGAAACCATGACCAGAGACCAGGATTTCCCCATTTCCATTGAGGGACAACTGCTCGGAGGAGATGGTGAAAATCCAAGAACTACCAGTAACCTTTGCACTCCGGGTACAAACGTAGTGATGGATAACGAACTCTTTACTCCCCACTGTATCAACTCAGCATCCAAGACCTATCACGGAGAACAATGGGTTACGGCAGATTTTCTGGTTTTAGGTGACTCGATCATTCACCACATTATAGAGGGAGACACCGTCCTCAGTTATCACCAACCCCAAATGGGTGGAGGAAATGTAAGTAACCACAACCCCGATATCAAAAAGGACGGACAATTGATTTCTGAGGGCTTTATTTCCCTTCAAAGCGAAAGCCACCCCATTGACTTTAGAAAGGTTGCCATTTTTGATCTATCCCCTTACAAAGACGATCCCGCCAAACTGGAAGAAGTCTTGGAACTTCTTAAGACTTCGGAATAACAAAAAAAGGGCTTTTTGATGATCAAAAAGCCCTTTTTTTATCCTTTATCCAGTAAATTCTCCTTCAGAAAATCATTGACAAATTTCTCCTCGGGATCCAATTTTTTCATCAGATCCGTAAAATCTTCCAAGCGCTCGTACTGATCCTGAAGGTAGGCTGGCTCAAGGGTAAACAGTTTTCCCCAGTGAGGTCTCACACCAAAAGGCCTTAACTTGTTTTCAATTGAAGGAAGCAATTTCTGCACGTTTTCCCAATCCCGCTTCCAGGTAAAGTGGATGGCAATACTTTCCCGCTCATAAGCAGGACTTAGCCATAAGGAGTCCTTCCGGATGGAGCGGATTTCCGATATCAACAAATGAGGAAAAATGGCTTCTCCCAACGAAAAAATGGCGGTGAGAGCCTCTACTGCATGTTCCCTTGGAACGAAGTATTCTGATTGAAGTTCTTCTCCACTACTCGGTGTAAAGTCCATTTTGAAGTGGGGAAGACGTTCGTGCCAGGGACCGGGGATGCCCATTTGCTCCGTACAATTCACTGCTGAAATCTCCTTAATTGGGTGCAAATGCGTAGTCGCAGCACTTGCTCCAAAAATCTCTGCTGGCATCTCGTCTGCATCTCGTCGTTTAATCCACAGTTGATTAAACCGTTTTGACTGCCAATCGGTAAACAGGCTCACACTATAACCCGAAGAAAAGACCGAATCGAAATTTGCACCCAATTGCTCCAGCGACAGGTTTTCATACACATACTGCCTCACCTGGAAGGTGGGCTGTATGCTCAGGGTAATCCTTGTTACGATCCCCAAAGCACCTAAATGTACTACAGCAGCCTGAAATGCTTCCGGATTTTGGACTTCGCTGAGGACAAGTATTTCTCCATCTGCCTTCATCATTTCCATAGCAGTAACGGCGGTAGCCAGGTTTCCATTGCTATCACCCGACCCATGAGTAGCCGTTGCGCAAGCACCGGCCACCGAAATATGAGGAAGGGAGGCTAAATTGTGTAGGGAAAAACCCTGTTCATGGAGTTTTCTTGCCAACACACCATATTGTACGCCACCACTAACGGTAACCGTTCGCTGTGCGGTATCCAGCTGGATATCCGGATCCAACTCTTTTAGAGAAACCTGATGATGAGTACTATCGGCAATGCTGTTAAAGGAATGGGTGGTTCCTAAAACCTTCACCTGCTTTGTCTTTTTAATGATTTGCCGGAGTGAATTTCTATCAGCAGGTGTATTCAGGTTACGGGTACTGTAACGAAGATTTCCTGCCCAGTTAACCCTTTCCGGTCCCGATTGTACTTGAGTTCCTGTTTCACAGCCCACCATAGGTAACATAAGGTTGGTTCCGATTATTATTGAGGACTTTTTTAAAAACTGCCTTTTCTTCATTTTTGCGCATCCTTTATGGGAATATTCCCAAATCCATATATGAGATGGCGATTCTTTCCAACGCAACAATAAAGCCCGCTGTTCTCAGATCCTTGATTTGCCTTTCTTTACGCACCCCGTTCATGTGGTGGTAAGCAGTGACCATTGTTTCTTCCAGGCCTGAATTGACAAGGTCTCGCTCACTCGCTCCCCGGACAATTATTTCCTTTTGGGCTTCACTAAAGGTATCACCAGTAGCTTTTTCGATACTTTCCAACAGCATGTCATACTTTTTCATATCGTATCGTTTTTCCAGTTTTCCGAAAGATACCCTGGAAAGGTTCTTAAGCCATTCAAAATACGAAACCGTTACCCCCCCTGCATTCAGATACATGTCCGGAATGATCATGATTCCTTTTTCCAAAAGGATAACATCAGCATCCTGCGTCACAGGCCCGTTGGCTGCTTCGCCAATAATCTTTGCTTGTATCTGATTTGCATTTTCTAGTGTAATCTGGTTTTCCAGAGCAGCAGGTATCAGGATGTCGCAGGGGTAAGTCAGCAGCGACATGGTA
The DNA here is from genome assembly GCF_010119245.1 of Cyclobacterium salsum. Classification (GTDB taxonomy): domain Bacteria; phylum Bacteroidota; class Bacteroidia; order Cytophagales; family Cyclobacteriaceae; genus Cyclobacterium; species Cyclobacterium salsum. The sequence continues at coordinate 604,328 of NZ_WNKG01000002.1, read as the reverse complement.
TCTTCCATAAAGGTACCTTTACTGTACCCTTTAAATCCCTTGTTGGCAACCTGATACCTTTTTATATCTTCAATATCAATTCCCTCTTCATTCCAGATGCCTCCATTGTATTCGGCGATTCCTATGATTTTGGCTCCTGCCTCTTCTAAAAATTTTGCCGAATAATAGCCTACATTCCCCAAGCCCTGAACAATAATTTTCTTTCCGGCCAAACCAACCGTCAAGCCCAGGGCATCCATGTCCTCTTTAACACTTACGGCCTCACGTATTCCGATGAAAACCCCCATTCCCGTGGCTTCGGTTCGACCTTCAATTCCATGTTGAGATAACGGTTTTCCTGTGACACAGCCTTTTGCGTTTATCACATCCGGATTAAAGGCTTCAAACGTATCCACTATCCAAGCCATTTCCCTACTTCCGGTTCCATAATCAGGAGCCGGAACATCGATGGCCGGACCAATAAATTTCTTTTTGATCAATTCGGAAGTATACCTCCGGGTAATCTTTTCCAGCTGGTCGGTATTGTATTTGGTAGGATCGATGGTAACACCGCCCTTTGCTCCGCCGTACGGAATGTTTACCAAGGCGCATTTGTAGGTCATCAATGCGGCCAGGCCTTTTACTTCCTCTTCATTCACAAAACTACTAAAACGTATCCCTCCTTTTACGGGTAATTTATGGTGGGAATGTTGTACCCGGAAACCTTCAATTACTTGATAGGTACCGTCCCCATTTCTAAGAGGAAAATTAAATTTGTAAACGCTATTACACTGCTTGATCTGATCTAAAAGTCCGGGATGGATGTCCATATGACTGGCGGCATGATCCACCACTTTGGATACATCATCAAACAAACTGTACTCTTCCATATTTTTCATAAATCTTATTAGTTTACGTTCTTAAAAATATATCTAGCAGCAAGGGGTATGCCTAAAATGCTCAAACCAACCTTTCAGATTAGATTAGTCACCTTTTTCGGATAGTTCTCCCGCTGGCCGAAGGTTTTTCCCGGGCATATCCTGTAGGGCATCTCCCATGTCCTCCCGGGCAAGATCCCCCAACGCCATCATTTCCTTCACCACATTAGGATATTGCTCCCGAACATTGTTTCGTTCTTCCCTGTCCTCAGACAGATCATATAGTGCCATTTCCTCCAACGATAGCATCTCATAAGCTATGGGGCTCCCATCGGAAGGAAGCGTACTTCCTTCGGGGAGGGATCGGTAACGGTGCGGAAAAACGAGCTTCCATTTACCCATGATCATTGCCTGCAGCTCGTTTCGGTTGTAATAGATATAATAAGCTTTCTGAGGCGATACTGCTCCTTCTTCCTGAGTGATAAGGGGCCAAATATTTTTGCCGTCAATGGGTTTTTCGGGAAGGGTCGCTCCGGTAATATGGGCAATGCTTGGCAATAAATCGATGCTCATGGCTGCCTGATCCTGCACCTTGGCAGCAGGTATTTTTCCGGGCCATTTCATAAGGGTAGGTACCCGTATCCCTCCTTCCCAGGAAGTCCCCTTTCCTTCCTTCAAGCCTCCCGTGCTGCCAGCGTGGGTGCCGTAGGAAAGCCAGGGACCATTATCCGAAGTGAAAATAACCAGGGTGTTTTCCTCCAATCCGTTTTGCCTAAGGGCCTTTATTACCTCCCCTACTGACCAGTCTATTTCCATGATAACATCTCCATACAATCCATTCTCCGATTTACCTTTGAATTTACCGGATACAAATAAGGGAACATGGGGCATGCTGTGAGCCAGGTAAAGAAAAAAGGGCTGCTCCTTTTTTCGCTCGATAAAATCTACCGCCTTTTCTGTATACCAGGTGGTCAACAGGCTTTGATCTTCAAGGGTATCGATGACCGTTTCGTTTTCGTACAAGGGAAGGGGGGGATAGAAATCAGGTCTTTCCGGGTGGTACGGCCACATATCATTCGAGTAGGGCAGGCCGAAAAATTCATCAAAACCTTGCCGGGTGGGTAAAAAAGGATCCTTATGCCCAAGATGCCACTTTCCGAAAAGGGCGGTGGCATATCCCAGCGGTTTTACTATTTCGGCTATCGTTTCTTCGTTCGGGTTTAGGCCGTGCTCGCTCTGGTGGGAAAGCGCTCCGAAAATCCCCAATCGATTGGAATAACAACCGGTCAGGATAGAAGCCCTGGAAGCCGAGCAAACGGCATTTGCTACATGAAAATTAGTGAACTGGGTTCCCTCCCGGGCCATTTGATCTAAATGGGGAGTTTGATACCCCTGAGCACCGAAAACCCCCAAGTCTCCGTAACCCTGGTCATCCGTAAAAATCAGGACGATGTTGGGTAACTCATCATTAGAATTACTACCTTCTTTTAGGGAATTACCGGAACATGCAATGGATAATCCGGCTAATGCTAGCAGAAATGAAGAAATTACGTTTTTGGTTAGGAAATGGGTCATGATTTGTTGAGAAAAATTTGATCTCAAAATTTAGCAATCTCCGCTGAATTAACAAAACCAAATTTCCCCTTTCGGCACCACAATAAAATTATCCGCAAGGCAAACTGGCAATATTCATCCAAAATTGCTCAATCGTAGCCATGGCTTCCAAAAAATCGTTTACTTCGACCGGTTTGGTTATATAACAGTTGGCATGATTTTCATAACACCTATCAATATCCCGTCTGGAAGAGGAGGTGGTCAACATAATTACCGGTATTCGCTTATGGATCGGGTGAACTTTAAGCTCCTCAAGAACCTCATGACCGCTTTTTTTCGGAAGGTTAACATCTAAAAGGATTATGTCCGGCGTATTTCTGTCCTCAAAGCCATTGGTTTTAAAGACATAATCCAAAGCTTCCTGTCCATCCCGGGCAATACTGATCTCCCCCACGAATTTACTATCCTCCAATGCCTCTGTCGTTAGAAAAACATCACCTTCGTTATCTTCTACCAATAAAACGTGTACTGACTTCATAATCGAATCCTACTGCAATGAATTATTTTTACAACCAAAACTTCCTCAAGTTACATCGAAAAAAGAATTTTTTACATATTTCCATTACAAATGTACTACAATAAAAAAATAAACTCACTTGATAAACTAAAAAAACAATCCGGTAGTAAAATAAACCGGCCCTGCATTAAAAACAGGGCTGGTTTACTAAGCTCAGAGAGAATCCCAAAGGTCAGATTGGCTAAATGGGCTACCGGGCACCTCGGTAAAGAAGGTACCATCAATGTATCGATGGTGAACGGAAATCCCTTCAATTGCCTTCATATCCGCCGCATCCAGGCGAATATCCGCCGCTTCCAGATTTTGTTTGATTCTTTCTTTATTTGCCGATTTTGGAATCACGGCAATATCCCGATGCAGAGACCAGGCTATCAGCACCTGCGCAGTTGATACGCCATGCTTATCCGCTATTTCTTTAAACAAGGGATGCTCCAGCAAGATGGGATCGTCCTCTTTTTTTCTTGCCTTGGGCCGGTCAGCAGATCCCAGTGGGGAATAAGCAGTCACATGGATTCCATTTTTTTTGCAATAATTGACCAAATCGTTCTGAGGAAGGTAGGGATGCAGTTCAATCTGATTCATCTCGGGTTTTACCTGACAAGAATCCAGCAGCTCCTTAATTTTTCCCTGATTAAAATTTGATACGCCAATGTGCTTTAATTTTCCCTCTGCCTTTAGTGCTTCCATTCCTGACCATGTTTCTGATAATGGAACCTGTGAATAGTCTAGAAAATCCTCGCCTTTTTCAGGAAACATAACATGAGACTTAAGGGATACCGGCCAATGGATGAGGTAAAGGTCCAGGTAATCCAACTGCAGGTCTTGTAGGGTTTTATTCAATCCAACTTTTACCTGGTCTTTCTCGTGGGCATTGTTCCATAATTTAGAGGTCACAAAGACCTCCTCTCTTTTGACCAATCCATCATCAAAAGCTTTCTTCAATGCATCCCCTACTTCTTTTTCATTTTGATAGATGGCTGCACAGTCAATGTGCCTGTAGCCAGCTTCCAAAGCCCATAATACGGCTTGATATACTTCACCGGGAGCGGACTTCCAGGTCCCCAGACCCAACATGGGCAGCTTATCATTATTTTCAAATGTAATGAACTTCATTTTCTGTAGTATTAAAGTAGTTGTAAATCAATTAATAAATTCTTGCCAGAGGTCGGCATAGGTATACGGACTACCATTTCCCACCCAGGCAGGCCCGGGTGTATAGCGGTAGGGTCCCTCCAACTTATTTAAAAGGGACATGTCCTCCGCATCCAAATGCAATTTGGCAGCATTAATATTTTCCTCAATTCGTTGCGGATTGACCGATTTTGGTACTACTGAGGTATTTCGCTCCATCGCCCAGGCTAACGCCACCTGTGCGGCGGAGGTTCCGTGCTTGCTGCCAATTCGGTTTAAAGTTTTATCCTCCAACAAAAGGGGGAAATCCACTTCGTTATTTGCTACCCGGTATGCAGCACCCAAGGGACCGTACCCGGTCATCAGGATGGAATGTTCTTCGCAATAGCCTTTCAACTCATTTTGGGGAAGGTAGGGGTGCAATTCCACTTGATTTAGTTCCGGCTGTTTGCTCGCCGCTTCTCTGATTTCTTCCAGTTTGCTGGTATTGAAATTGGAGACCCCAATATGCCTGGTTAGCCCCTTTTGGTGCAATGTTTCCATTTCCTTCCAGGTATTGGAAAGGGGAGCTTCCTCGTAACTCAGAAAATCTTCCTTGGCAGATGGAAAATCCACGCCTTTTTTGATCGCTACCGGCCAATGCACCAGGTATAAATCCAGGTATTCTAGTTGCAAGTCGGCCAATGTGGCCTTCATGGCAGGAAGCACATCTTCCGGAAGGTGACTGTCGTTCCACAGTTTGGAAGTGATCCAGACCTCCTCTCTGCTAACCCAGCCCGCTGCAAAAGCCCTGGAAAGGGCATTACCGATTTCTTGCTCATTTTTATAGATGGGGGCACAGTCAATATGCCGGTATCCAACTTTTAATGCATGCAGGACAGCTTCATAAACTTCATTTGGTTTGGATTTCCAGGTACCCAAACCCAAAGCAGGCATGGTATCACCATTAGCGAACTGTAATTCTTTCATATATTGGTTTGGTTATCTAAAAATTAAAAATGGTCATAGCGTATAAAAATGCACCTTTTTGATTTCAATCCCAAATTTTCAATCTCCCTTTTCGCGTCGTACCCAGTTCAACACCCCGATCCCTATCAGGTTAAAAGGGCAGGAACCACTGATCCGGAAACATCGGTCAGCCGGAACTTTCTGCCAAGATGCCTGTAAATCAGCCGCTCATGGTCGAGTCCCAGTAGGTGTAAAACGGTAGCCTGAAAATCATGTACATGTACGGGGTTTTCAGTAATGTTGTATCCAAATTCGTCGGTGGCTCCGTACACCATACCCGGCTTAACGCCTCCACCTGCCATCCAGATACTGAAACACCTGGGGTGATGATCGCGCCCGTAATTTTCTTTGGTTAACTTTCCCTGAGAATAATTGGTTCTTCCAAATTCTCCCCCCCAGATGACCAGGGTCTCGTCCAACAGGCCCCGCTGCTTCAAGTCTTTCACCAGCGCAGCGGACGGCTGATCCACATCTTTGGCCTGCAAGGCCATTTCGGAAGGCAAGTTTCCATGCTGGTCCCAGCCCTGATGATAAAGTTGCACAAACCGCACGCCACTTTCAGATAATTTTCTTGCCAAAAGGCAATTGGCAGCAAAGGTTCCCGGTTTACGGCTATCCTCTCCGTACATTTCAAAAACATGCTCCGGCTCCCTGGAGAGGTCAGTGGCCTCTGGCACTGCCGTCTGCATGCGATAAGCCATCTCGTACTGAGCTATTTTGGCCTGTATCTCGGGATCCCCCGATTTTTCAAAGGATATTTGATTCAAGGCCGCCAAATGGTCTAACATCTTTCTTCTCTCAGCAGCGCGCATTCCATTTGGATCGTTGAGATAGAGTACCGGATCCTCCCCATTGCTGAATTGTACGCCTTGATGGGTAGCCGGCAAAAACCCATTGTTCCATAATTTCGAGTATACCCCCTGACCATTGCCTTTTCCTTTGGATAACAATACCGTAAACGCTGGTAAGTTGCTATTTTCGCTGCCCAGTCCGTAACTCAGCCAGGAACCCATACTGGGTCGATTGCCCTGTTGTGCTCCGGTCTGAAAGAAGGTGAGTGCCGGGTCGTGATTGATGGCTTCAGTATGCATGGATTTGATGATACAGATGTCATCAACGATACCAGCCGTGTGGGGAAAGAGATCACTTATCCAGGCCCTGGCCTCTCCATATTGCTGAAAATCACTGAAGGAACCCACCAGCGGGAAGGAGTTCTGGCTAGAAGTCATGCCCGTCAAACGCTGCCCCATACGAATGGATTCCGGTAACTCCTCTCCCCACATTTCCCGGAGTTTAGGTTTGTAATCAAAGGATTCCAACTGAGAAGGTGCACCGTTCTGAAAAAGGTAGATGACGCGCTTCGCCTTGGGAGCAAAATGCGGAATCCCCAGTTGCCCGCCACCATCTCCTGAAAGCTCATTGCCACGAAATAGATCCGGAATCATCAAGGACCCCAGGGCGGCGCTTCCCAGGCCCAGGCTCAACTTCGACAGAAAATGCCTGCGATTGATGTGTAGACGATGATCTAAAATTTCCTTTTCCATACCTCAGGATTTTGTAATGGTTTCTTCCAAATTATACATCAATGAAATTACCTGCATCAAGGCAGCCCTTTCCACTACCGGCAAGGAGTCTTTTCGTGGATACTCCCCTACCGAAAGCATGGTATCAGCTCGCTCCGGTTCCTCGCTATATCCTGAATAAAAGGAATCGTAATTAGCCAGAAGAATTTGGAACTCTTCTTTTTCGGCCTTTCTGCCTAGTATTCGATAAAAGGCAGCCCGGATAAGGTTCGGGGTGGGGCTTCCGGTTTCCAGCAGTTTTTCGGCCAGCACCCTGGAAGCTTCCAACACGACAGGGTCATTCATCATTACCAGAGCCTGCAAGGGCGTATTGGTCTGCAGCCGCTCCACTTCACAGGCATCCCGGTTGCTGGCATCAAAAATCATCATGGATGGAGGGGGGACGGTTCGTTTGATAAAAGTATACAATCCCCTACGATACAAATATTTTCCACTATCCTGCAGGTACCTGGAGAGATTGCCCCTACCCGAGGTAGCCGCTTCCCATAAACCCTCCGGTTGGTAAGGCTTCACACTAGGCCCGCCAATTTCACGGTGTAAGAGCCCGCTGCTGGCCAGGACCAGATCTCGTATTGCTTCCGCAGGGAGCCGCTGTCGCGGAAAACGGGACAATAGGCGGTTTCCAGGGTCTTTTTCGAATTTTTCAGGAGGAACCACCGAAGACTGCTGGTAGGTCGCAGACTGCATTATTTTCCGGATTAGCCCCTGAACATCCCAACCACTTTCGATAAAATCCACCGCCAGCCAGTCCAGCAAGGGCTGGTTTACAGGTAAATTGCCCTGCATACCAAAATCACCGGGAGTCGCTACCAGGCCCTTTCCGAATAGTTCCTGCCAAATGCGATTTACAAATACCCTGGCAGTCAGGGGATTTTCCGAATCAAAAAGCCATTTTGATAAACCCAGTCGATTTTTCGGCAAATGATCCGGAAAAGGGAGGATCGCCTTCGGAATTCCGGGTTCGACCGCTTCCTTTGGTGCATCGTACATTCCCCGATCCAACAAGAAGGTGCGTCGGGCACTGTCGGGCTCGCCCATAACGGAAACCTTTAGCACATCTGCCTCGGCCAGCAGAGAATTATAATTAGTCCCTTTCCCCATATTTGCCAGCAAGGCCTGTACCCTCCTGGCACTGTCCGGCAGGTTAACAAAATGAAGGATGTCTTTTACATCCTCCTCTCCGATTTCCATTAACGGTACTTTTGCAGGGCTTTTTTTAGAAAACCCCGGACTTGCTTCCTCAATGCCCCACTCGGCCACTGTGTTAAAAAACGCAAAGGTCTGGTAATATTCTTTCTGAGAGATGGGGTCGTATTTATGATCGTGGCATTGGGCACATTCCAGGGTCATTCCTAAGAGGGCTTTCCCCAGGGTATTGGTGCGGTCCACCGCATACATCACCCGATATTCTTCATCTATCGCACCGGATTCTTCCGTTATCTTGTGGTTTCGGTTAAAGGCGGTGGCCAGCAACTGCTCTTTTCCGGCTTCTGGCAACAGGTCACCCGCCAATTGCCAGGTAATAAAGCGGTCATAGGGCAAATTCTGATTAAAGGCATGAATGACCCAATCCCTCCAGGGCCATTGGGTACGGTAGTAATCATCCTGATACCCATGAGAGTCAGCGTACCGGGACAAATCCATCCAGTGAACAGCCATTTTTTCCCCATAGGCAGGATTGGCAAACAAGGTATCCAGCAGGGCATCCAGGTTCAGATCCTTACCTGCCAATCGATCCAAATCCTCCGCATTCGGGGGCAAGCCAAGTACGTCAAAGTAGACCCTTCGGATCAAACTTGACTTATCCGCAGGTTCATTGAGATTTAATCCAGCTTCCTCCATGGCTGCCAAAACAAAATAATCCACTTCGTTTTGTACCCAATCTTTGGATTCTATGTCCGGCAACACGGCCTTTCTGGGAGGGACAAATGCCCAATGAGGTTCGTATTCCGCACCCTGGCGAATCCATTTCTTTATCAACTGGATTTGATTATCCGTTAGGCTCAGGTTCGAAGGCGGCGGGGGCATGCGTTCATTCTTGTCGGTACTAAGTATTCGCTGATAGGCTTCCGAGGCATCCGGATTTCCCGGTACCAGGGCATGCCGATCGGGTTGTTCTTTCAAAGCAGAAAGCGCATCCTCTTCCCGATCCAGCCGTAACCCAGCTTCCCGTTTATTGGCATCCGGGCCGTGGCAGGCAAAGCAGTTTTCGGACAAAATAGGTCTGATATGCAAATTATAGCTGATCGTTTCCGGAATAGAATGTTCCCGGTTGCTCTCACCATCACAAGCCCATAACAGCAAACAAATACCCGGTAATAACCCTAACAATACCTTCATTCGTACTAGTACTCCAATCATGTTCTTAAATTAGCCAAATACCCGTAAATTACAAAAATGGAGTCAAACATATGGCTTCTGGTATTTTTTTCTTTTTGTGGAAAGGGATATCTTATTCTCTCCTTTTTTGGACAAATTAGTGATGCAAATCCGTGCACCGAGTTGTTCAATATCGAACAATCAATCCTATCGTTTTTAGCAAAAATGAAACCATCACAAATAATTATAAAAAATATTGTGAATTGAATTTTTCCCAGTTTAGTAGTCTAAAGGGACGTTTTTGTTCTTATTCGTACATCCTGCAAGGGATATGTTTCATAAGCGGACATCATTTTGGTCCAAAAGCCCCTACTACCATTTTTAAATGCGGTGCTGTGGGTATCCTATACTCAGTACTTCGATTTTTTGGCTTGTAATTGGCCATTAGTCATGTAAATAGGCAACAAAAATGATAGTAAATATTCCAAAACAATTAACCGTCAAAATCATGAAAACCTCATTTTCCTTATTCTTATTTCTTGTTTTATCTTTTGGTTCCATGGCAAATCCTGGTCTCAAAGAATTGAAAGAAAACACCCGAATTGAAGCAAAAGACCAGTTGGTCCGCGTCCATTTTAAATCAGCGATGGAAAAGGTAACGTTACGGCTTACAGACAAAAGTGGAAAAACGTTATATAATGAAAAATACCAGACAAAAGAACCGATTATCATCCCGCTTAATTTATCGCGGCTTGATGAAGGCCATTACGTATTGCACGTTATCGGAGATGAGGGAAGCAACTCGTATGAAATAGAAAACCGAAAAAAAGTACTTCTTCCCTTGATGGCCTACGGGAAACAGGCGGGACCTCATAAAGTATCTCTACTCGTAGTAGGCCTCGAAAAGCCAGGGACAATTGTTAAATTTTTTGACCATGCCAACCGGCTCCTGCTGAATGAAACCATTAACGAACCCAGGGGCTTTCGAAAAGATTATGTATTTGAACACATTCCCGTTAATGGGTTGACCTTAATGGTAACGGATGCCAATGGAAGGGAAAAGTACATCCGATTTGATAATTGATAATTACTTATTGTAAATCGAACAGGTGGGACTTAGCGATAAGTCCCATTTTTTTTCTCATTACCCGACAAATTCAAACCACAATAAATGAGAATAATTTCTTTCAAAAATAATTTTCTGCCAAAGAATAAAAAATGCACAAACTGGCACGCAAATTAGATCGTTTGTTTTGTCCAAGCGACGCTAAAAAAACAAAACAAATGAAAACAATCATCTTAGCCTTGATGGTCTGCTCAGCAGGCCTTCTGCTTTCCTGCGGAAAAAAAGCCACAGAGGAAACCTTAGTTGTACCTACTGAACAGATCGAGGAAGTCTCCGAGGCTGAAATCAAGGAGGAAATGCCTCTGCAGGCGGATTCTACCCATTCGGAGAATCTTTCACCGGCTGTAGTTCAATAAGCTACCCACTAACCTAAGCTGCCACCTCAAATGGCAGCTTTTTTTTGACCCTTGATTTATAAGATAAACCGTTACAAAAAGAGTAAATAATACAAATACCCGGCATAGATTAATAGGAAAGTGATTCCTTCCCACCTTTCGAGCATTCTACCTTTTCCTGAGAAAACAAATAAAAATAGTAGCAATCCCGCCACACAATTCATCACAATGTCTAAAAATGTCGCATCGTGAATCACTACCGGGAAAATAGTCGAGGACAGCCCTAGTATCAGAAAGACATTGAAGATATTTGAACCCACCACATTGCCAATCGCAATATCCACTTTTTTCTTTCTTACTGCTGCCAGGGAAGTGGCGAGTTCCGGCAGGGAAGTTCCTATAGAGACGATGGTTAATCCGATAACCCGTTCGGATAATCCGAAGGTCTGGGCAATAAAAATGGCATTGCTCACGATTAAGTGTCCTCCGAATACCAAACCAGCTAATCCCAGCACAAACCAGAAAATAGCACTGCTCACTTTCATTTCAGTTACAGGCACTTCTTCCGATTGGGTTTCGGGGTTTTTTGAAACCATCACGTTATAAACTAAGAAAATGACGAAAAACGATATCAGCACCAGCCCTTCGCTTCTGCTTACCAAATTAACTTCTCCCCCATCCAACCAGCGATCACTGGCCAGGATCCAGACCAACAGGGCTGCCAGAAAACTCAACGGTATCTCTATCCAGGTAGTATTTGACTTTACGGTGAGTGGAAAAACAAGCGAGCAAACTCCCAAAATCACCAGTCCGTTGAATATGTTGCTGCCAAGTACATTGGCCATGACCATTTCTCCGGATCCCTCCATCGCCGCCATCACATTTACTGACAATTCGGGTGCGGAGGTACCAAAGGCCACCACCGTTAGCCCGATCACCATATTGGGAATGGACAGCCGGGAAGCGATACTGGAGGCTGATTCCACCAATTTATCTGCTCCGTATACCAACAGAACAAATCCAATTACAAGCAATACGAGTGAAAGTATCATTCAGAGGCTAAGATTTAAACTCCGAATATATAGGCTTATTTTATGCCATAAAACAAGATAAACAAAAATATTTTTTTTTTTAAACTAATCCTCTCTTTTTAATTTTTCGTTAAACCGGATAACTTCAATAGAACATGAGAGCTTATTCCGGATTAAAGACTTTTTTGTTGCTAGTTCTATCCGGACTAGTAATTCCGGTTCTCTCCTCATGCGCCGATCCTGGCAAAGAAATAACCTCAACTACTCGTACCTTTCAGTCCGTTAGTAGCACTGATTTCCAGGAGGATTCACCAGTATTCTACAAAAGTATCGAGCAGGATTCGAGCAGGAATACTGAACCTACCTACCATCTATTATCGGGATTAGGTAAAAATCGGTACGAGTGGGTGGACGTGCCCTCCGAATTACCTGGCCTTGCCGGCTGGATTTCAGGAGGATTTGCCATTTTCCGGCTACGGTTGATCCTATTCCCCTTCCATTTTTATGATTAACGCATGAGCTTACCTGGTGTAGCATAGAAGGGAAACGTACTTCAAATGGTAGAAGTATGATTTCCCGTATCCGTGCACAGAACTCATTTCTTTACTTAATTCTGATATTTTCAAATGATACCAATAGAACCCGTCAGCCTGGGCATGTCCTTGCTGGCTATTGTGGCATTTATTACGCCATTGATTTATCATTCCAACAAACGAAAGCGCCTGGAGACAGGGCATCGCCAGAGGTTTTTCCAGGCAGCCCTGGATCAGGGAGTTCAGCTCCACCAATTCGATTTTTGGCGGGGTCAATACGCGATCGGTTTGGACGAAACCAACCGAATAATACACTATACAAACACCTCTTCACCTCAGGAATTGATTCAACTTCAGATCGACGAAATAAAAGACGCATACCTGCTAAAATCCAGCCGGTTTAAAGGAAGGTGAAGGGAAAGAGAGGAGATAATTGACCGTTTAGAGATTCAGATAACGTTTTGGAATCCGGAAACAGGCAGTGCTCGATTGCTCTTTTTCGATGGAGAAAGACACTCAGACTTATTCGGTGAGGGGCCGCTGGCTAAAAAGTGGGTTCAAATTATCAATGCGCAACTTGTCCATCCGATTAAAGATTAATTAGTTGCTTAAAACCGGGGAAATCGAATTATTCCCCGGCTTTTTTTTGCCGTTTCGGGAGGGAGTGCGTAGCCGGAAGTATGGTAAATTCCAGCCCAATTGGGTCGGGAATTGGTTTTAAAAATCCCGATTGTAAGGTATTTACACAGAAAAGAAAATAAAAAACACTGAAATTTGAATTTTTAATACTTTTTTTTGTATTTTGTAGATGATATCACCGTGCTTCGAATCTCTAACCCGTGTTCGAGCAAAGAAACTATTTTTAGGAAATAATTTATAGACATGACCAACATCCAAAATTCACTAGCGCTGGCTTTTTTGCCTGGATACTTGTTTTCCAGTCAATACGAAAAGCAGCCGATCCATGTTAAAGGGGATTCCCCCCCTCCTGTCACCGCCAACCCTCAGGAAAAATCGGATCAAAAGTTAATTCGACGCTACCTGGAGGGTTTGCAACTGGAAAGTTACGATTACATCAAAGAACTGATTCACGAGGACTTTAAATGTATCAATACCAATACGGATTCCATTCGGGACAGCATGCAGGAACTAGCCCATTGGAAGTCCCAACATAAAAAAATGAGCCACCTGTCCTTTAGTGACCCGATTCTTAAAAGCATTCGGGTAAACCGGGGAATTTTGAAAGGGGACTGGACGCTGGTTTGGACTACTTTCTCCGCATTGGATGGAGAGACCTTAAAATCAATCAAATACGAATACCACATGGCAATAAAAACCGAAAACGATTCCATATTGGAAGTACAGACCTGGCATCAGGAAGACCCTTCCGAATCGGATCTTTACTAAGTCATTCTGCTATTTTTAAGTCAGGAATGGGTCATTTTTCAATATTTGGGTATATTTTTACCAATAGAAAGCCATCTTGAAAGGTGGATTTTTTATCAACCCAAAATAAAGAACACATGGACAAATACGTATTGGGAGTTGATTTTGGAACCGACTCCGTCAGGTCCGTCTTGGTGAATGCAGCAGACGGGAAAACGGTGGCCAGCGAAGTTTTTGCCTATCCCAGGTGGAAGGAAGGAAGGTATTGCAACCCTGGCAAAAATCAATTCCGACAGCATCCTTTAGATCATTTGGAGGGCTTGGAGCATACCATTCGAGCCATTATGGGAAACAGCGGCGTCCCCAAGACAGCGGTCAAGGGGATCTGTGTAGATACCACCGGTTCTTCCCCACTTCCGGTAGATGAGCAGGGAAAAGCACTAGCCTTGTCGCAAAAGTTCAAGGAAAACCCCAATGCCCAGATGGTTTTATGGAAGGACCACACGGCGGTGGCAGAGGCGGACGAAATCAATGAGCTGGCCAGATCCTGGGGAGGGGAAGATTTCACCAAGTACGAAGGAGGGATTTATTCATCGGAATGGTTTTGGGCAAAGATTCTTCACATTATCCGCGAGGACCGGGAAGTGGCCGAGGCCGCTCATTCGTGGATGGAGCATTGCGACTACCTTACCTACGAACTCATTGGGGGACAAGACCTTCCTGGCTTTAAAAGAAGCCGCTGTGCTGCAGGTCACAAAGCCCTATGGCATGAAAGCTGGGGTGGGCTTCCGGATTCTCAATTTTTAGAACAGTTAGACCCTCGATTGGCAGCCTTGAAAAATAACCTTTACAAAGACACTTACACATCCGATACCATAGCAGGGTACCTTTCGGAATCATGGGCGGACAGATTGGGGCTGGAACCCGGAATCACCGTGGCAGTAGGCACCTTTGATGCCCATGCCGGGGCCGTGGGCGGAGAAGTAGCGGAGGGAACTCTGGTAAAAGTGATGGGTACATCCACCTGCGACATCATGGTCACCTCTCCTGCCTCTTTAGAAAACAAAACCGTAAAAGGCATCTGTGGTCAAGTAGATGGATCGGTCATTCCCGGTAAAATTGGGCTGGAAGCAGGTCAGTCAGGATTTGGAGATGTATTGGCATGGTTTGTTCAATTGATTCAAAAACCAGTCCTGGCTACCCTTTCTGAATCCGGCCTGGATGAAGCCACTTATGCCGAGATAAGCCGAACGTTGGAAACCAATTTAATACAAACCCTATCCAACCAGGCAGCCTTACTTTCTCCGGACACCAGTCAGGTAATGGCGCTGGACTGGATCAATGGGCGCCGGACACCCGATGCCAACCAAAACCTAAAGGGAGCGCTTTCTGAATTGGATATGGGCACCCATGCCGGCAGTATCTTTTTGGCCCTGGTTGAATCCATTTGTTTTGGCTCCAAACGGATCATTGAGCGATTCAGAGAGGAGGGCGTTCCCATACAGCAGGTGATCGGATTGGGAGGCGTTGCCAAAAAATCGACTCTAGTCATGCAAACCATGGCAGATGTATTGGATATGCCCATTAAGGTAGCCAAATCCGAACAGGCCCCTGCGCTTGGCGCAGCCATCTATGCCGCCACGGCAGCAGGATTGTATGATAATGTTCCGGATGCAGTGTCCAAAATGGGTAATGGTTTCGATAAGGTATATCAACCCAGGGCGGAATATCGTGACGTCTATCAAAAAAAATATCAACGATACCTGGAATTGGGGAATTATATCGAAAACGGCCAAAAGCAGTAGGTACTCCATCTTCCATTGGTTTACGGAATTATTCCACAGGCAATCATTTTTGATTGCCTTTTTTTATACGTTGAAACGCAATTGCCCCCTACATTTCTTAACTAAAGCTATCTCTCTTAGCCTCAGTAAGATAAGTTTTTTCATTTCCATAGGAAATTTTTGGAATTCCTTTTGAAAATCGCTAACATTAAAATGAATTTTACCCTTGGCCCGGCAAACAAAATTTCTATTATGAGGTTTAATCAGTATTGACAAAATTGTATTCTGAAATGAATGACGTTTTTGTTCTCACTGTTTTTACTTCAAGCCATATCACCAACACGTTCAAAACAAAATTGTATGAAAAATTTTAACTACTTCATCTTTGTTTTGCTGATCCTTAATTCAGCTTGCTTGTCTCAAAAAGATTTTATTGCCGAATACGATTATAACTACAAAGGAGCTTTTAAAAAATACAAGACCTTTGGCTTTGTGGAAGAGGAAGGAAAAAACGAAGCCGATTTTACCGGCATTATTGAAAAATCCATTAGTTCCCGTTTGGGTTCACAGGGATTCCGACAAAAAGAGAATAACCCTGATTTGCTGATCATTCACAAGCTTTATATGAGTGAAGTCCGATACAGGGGTTACAATCAGCCCAACTTTGATTACTGGTTAAAGAAACAAGGCATCGAATTGGTAGAAGAATCCGTCCTGGACAGTCTTGAGCGCCAAAAACGAGGAGAAAATTACAATGCCGTAAAATACACCCAGAATGACGGCATGTTGGTAGTTTTGGTCATCGATCACAAAAAAGGCAATACGATCTGGCAGGGATACACTTCGGCGTATTTTGATTATGCCTCCCCAAACATCCACATTGACCTTACCCGGGCTACCTATAAAGTGATGGACCAATTCAAGATTCTTACTAGAAATTAATAAAATTATCGAAACGCCGATATCAGGCATCCCTTCATCACTGATGGGATGCTTTTTTGTTTTTCAATATGTAAAGCGTCAACCGGGCGCAGGTTCATTAATATTGGTTACTTATTGAATCTTGCTCTGGATGCGGTTTCCGAAAACGCAATCCGTACCTTTGCCAAATGACAGCAGCAAACCATTCCGACTTTCAGCCCCTTCTTGAAAATCTACCATTCGACGCATTTAACGAAATGCAACTGGCATTTTTCCAAAAGGCAGCATCATGCAAAGAAGTGATTCTACTGGCCCCAACGGGCTCCGGCAAAACGCCGGCGTACCTCATTCCCCTTGTTCAACAACTACAAGAAGAAGGCTCCTCCAAAAGGGCATTGATCGTAGTTCCCTCACGGGAACTTGCCGTGCAGATCGAACAAGTATTCAAATCACTAAAAACAGGTATTTCCTCCTGTACCTGTTACGGTGGTCACGAGATGAAGGTGGAGACCAATCGGCTAAATGACAATCCCGGTTTGGTGCTGGGAACACCCGGAAGACTCTCCGACCATGTCCTCAGCGGAAACATCGAGCCCGATGATTTTTCCCTTATTGTCCTGGACGAATTTGACAAGTCCCTTCAACTGGGCTTCCACGAACAATTGAACATGCTGTTCGAAAAAATAAAAGGGGAACCTCGGTTTTATTTAACCTCCGCCACGCTGCTGCATCCCTTGCCCGATATGCTTCCAGCCAGAGAATGGGAGACATTGGATTTCCTGAAAGGCGCTTCCTCCAATAGTCTGGAGCTAAAACTAGTGAGAACCTCCAGCGTAGAAAAAGCGGATACACTGCTCCGGTTGCTAGCGGACCTGGCCGGGGAAAGCACGTTGGTTTTCTGCAATCACCGGGAGGCCGTGAACCGGATCAGCCAGATGCTTACCGAAAACAACTTCGCTCATGCCCTGCTGCACGGTGGCATGGAACAGATAGATCGGGAGAAAAACCTGATACGTTTTCGGAATGGCAGCCAGAACCTACTAATTGCAACCGATTTGGCTTCCAGGGGCCTGGATATTCCTGAAATAAGGCAGGTGGTGCACTACCAACTTCCTACCTCGGAGCAGGCTTATATTCACCGCAATGGCCGAACCGCCCGTATGCACGCTTCAGGAACCGGCTATCTGGTATTGGCTCATGACGAACAGCTTCCGGAATACTTGACGAAGGAGTTGCCGGAATACCAGGTCCCCGCGGACTTCACCACTCCCCAGCCGTCTCCCATGGAATGTCTGTATATCAGCGGGGGGAAAAAAGACAAAATCAGTAAAGGGGATGTGCTGGGCTTCTTGACCAAAACAGGTGGACTGAAGGGCAATGAAATTGGCTTGATCAGTATTCTGGAAACGGCAACTTATGTCGCGATTCCCCGTCAAAAGGTTTCGGACCTGCTTAAAAATACATCTGGCCAGAAATTAAAAAAAGTGAAGGTAAAACTGGAAATCGCTAATTAAGTTCGATATAGTTCAATGGCATGGTTTTCATGTGTACTTTTTCAAATCTCGGCCAGACACTGTTCAGCATATTGAGTATTTGTTTACCAAGAGATTGTTTAGTGAGCCATTGCAACTTTTTTAACTGGCCAAAGGTTCCTATATTGGCGTATTAAACGCTTTAATGAATGCAAATGGAAATAAATTAAATAGGAAGGGTATTACAAAAATGACCTAATCCATAAAAAAATGTCATGTAAACACGGTGGCCTTTACGAACCGCTTTTACCAAAAAATAAAATCAAAATAATCCTTTCTGATTATGAAAAAGATAACGATTATGATACCCGAGCACAAGTATTCCTTCTTTCTGGAACTGGTGAAAAACCTGGGACTGGAAAAGATAAAGGAAGAACCAATAGAAGCACGCCAGGAAGCTTTAGACGGGCTTGAGCAGGGTTTTAGGGAGGTGAAGTTGATCCAGGAAGGCAAAATGAAGGGTACACCGCTTCAAGAGTTCCTCGATGAACTTTGAGATTGAACTTACTGATCATTTCAAAAAAGAGGCTAAGAAGCTCACCAAAAAATACCGGTCCCTAAAAACTGAACTGAAAGCCCTGGGCAATGAGCTTGCCAAAAACCCCATCTGGGTGTAGTTTGCAACTACACCCTTCTATCCTTTTCAGTTTGCAATTGGAAATGGACATCATTACCAATAATCCACGGCTATCAAACCGTCTAATCCCGCATAATTTCTCGCGCTTGAACACATGTAGTCTTCAGGTTTTTCCACGATTCCCGACCTTACCGGATTCTCATGAATATAATTCATTCTACTTTCGATCATCTCGGTTCGATAAAGTTCAATGGCATGGTTTTCATGTGTCCAAAATTGCATTTCTCCAGATCTGTTATTAAACTTAGCATGATAAGCAAAAATCATCTTCAACCATTCCTTTCTGCTTTCCTGAGGATTTTCCAATATCATTTTGAGCAATTTTTTGCTTGTAAACTTTTTGAAATCCCGAACCCAGTCTGATAATTTTCCATCCTTTTGTTGAGCAATCAAGTGAAGGTGATTGGTCATGATGACATAACCAAACAAAAAAAGCCCCTTCTCATTTCTACAATAAGTCAGATTTTCCAAGATAAAATCCCTATACATTTTTCTTGAAAACACATCTGCCCATCCAACCACTTGGAAGGTGAAGAAATAGGGCATTTCCTGATCTCTTATCCGGTAAGCTTCGCCCATAATTGAAAATAATTGTTGTAAACTGGAATTACAAATTCCAAGGATAAAAAGGTGTAGTTACAAACTACACCTAGGTGGGGATGTGCTGGGCTTTTTAACCAAAACAGGTGGACTGAAGGGCAATGAAATTGGCTTGATCAGTATTCTGGAAACGGCAACTTATGTCGCGATTCCCCGTCAAAAGGTTTCGGACCTGCTTAAAAATACATCTGGCCAGAAATTAAAAAAAGTGAAGGTAAAACTGGAAATCGCTAATTAAGTTCGATAAAGTTCAATGGCATGGTTTTCATTTGTACTTTTTCAAATCTCGGCCAGACACTGTTCAACATTTTGGGCATTTGTTTACCAAGAGGTTCTTTAATGAGCCATTGCAAATGGCTTATAATGAATGACGATTTTAAAGGAAGATAGGAATAATAGGGTGTAGAGGATTCTACACCCAGTTGAGGGATTCGAGGTCTTTCAACTAGCTCTCCGAAGATCTTCGGTAATCAATAAGTCTTGGGTAAAACCTTCCAATATCCCCTGGTCCCTCCTATTCTCTCCAACACCCGTTTTTCTTTAAGGGTATTTACCTGCTCTTTGGCTGTGTAGTAGTTTATCTCCAACTTTTCAGAAATTGTCTTTACTGAGACCGTTGGATCTTTTACTATCAATTGAACGATCTCTTTTTGCTTCTCCGGCAAACCGATTGTGACGGGTTCATCCTCGGATTGGGGGGGGGTATTTCATCCTTTTCAACTTCTTCAAGGAACCAAGGGTGAACAAGAACATTTACCTGAAAGAAACTCCTCTCCTCATCTGTAATAAAATCGGGCAGGGGAGAACCATTGGCTTTCATCGCTTTTCGAATGGTAGGGATACCCGTTGCCTTGCCTTCCGTTAAATCCAATTCTTTGAGAAAATCTCCCAAGCGCCGATTCCGATACCTGCGAGGAAAAACGGTACCCTTTCGAAATTCGGTTATCTTTATACTACGATCCGGTCCTCCACAGTTGATCACCATCACCTTGTCGGGATAAATCCGTATTTCTACTGGTTCTCTGGTTTGATAATCCCGATGGTAAAGTGCATTGGCAATTATTTCCTCAAAAGCCTCGAAAGGGTAGTTCCAAACACGTACGGATGCTGACTGCCCCTGTATTTTTCGAGTCATTTGTTTCAACACATTTATCCTAAGGTATTCCATGGTACGATTAATCATATAATCTACCGGACCCGTAATGTGCGGCGCCTCAAAAAACTCTGGTTCGGATTCTCCCTTTGGAAAATGCACGATCTCTACCCTGGAATAGGGAAAGTATTTTTCCGGATTTTCCGTAAACATCATCGAGGCTAAATTTTAGCTAAACAAGAAGCTAATTAATTAAAAAATTAAAATAAATGATAAATCAGTTGTTTACCTGATTTATCCGTTGTATATTTAAATAATTAATTAATACAGTATGGTCCAACTTACAAAAAAGGAAGAGGAGGTAATGAAAATCCTCTGGAAACTCAGAAAAGCTTTCGTTAAAGATATTGTGGCAAAATACCCAGATCCTAAACCACACAACAATACCATTTCATCACTGGTGAGGATATTACAGGATAAAGGAATCGTGGGATTTAAACAATATGGAAACACCTATGAATATTTTCCACTGCTCAGAAGGGAGGAATACCGTAAAGGTTTTATGAAAAAGATAATTAGCGATTACTTCGACAACTCATTTTCCAATGCGGTAGCATCTTTTATAGATGATGAAGAACTTGATCGGGAAGAAATTGAAGAAATAATGAAACTTATAAAATCCAAATAAACCATGGAAGATGTTCTTTATTATCTATTGAAGGTTGCTATTGGAACTGCTGTTTTCTATATTGCTTATCATTTTCTGTTCCAGAAAAGCAAGCATTTCGTATTTAACCGCTTTTATCTTGTAGGATCTTTTATTGCCTCTTTTATTATACCCCTTATAACTTTTAAAGCAAGCTCCTACCTCAGGCCGACAAGCAATTATTTTTCCTATGGCGTCAATGGTGCCGATGTTTTAGAACCTGTAACCTATGCAACAGAAGCAGGAAAATCTATAGGCTTTCAGGAATTTTTGCTGACTATTTACCTGGTAGGAGTAATATATTTTTTTATAAAGCTAGTCTATGGGTATAGAGTAGCTGCCCGAATCCAAAAAAGATGCAGGGAGAAAGTTGTTAATGGAATAAATGTTTATGTTTCCGAAGATAATGTCCGGGCTTTCACTTTTCTTAACAAGATTATTATAGGGAAAAACATTCTTAACAATCCTTCCATAGCGGTGGTTTTAAACCATGAATCAGTCCACTCAAGAGAAAAACATTTTTATGATATTATAATTGCTGAACTGCTTTTAATTCTCCAATGGTTTAACCTCTTTGGATGGCTTCATAGTCAGGCTATTAGAAATAACCTCGAATTCCGGGCTGATGATATGGTTATCAGGGAATCTGATATCCAAATATACCTGTCAACCATGCTGTCAATGGTGCAGAATAGGGTTAAGCTCCCATTATTTACAGAATTTAATTCAAGTAACCTTAAAAAACGAATAATTATGATGAAATCAAAAAATCAAAACAGATTTGCCGGTTTGGCAAGATTGCTACTGGTACCGGTGTTTGCAGTTCTTTTGGTATCCCTTTCGGAAAAAGAAACAGTTGCTGTTGTTGATGATCCCAATAAAAATGATAAAGTCCATCAGACGCCGAATTTGAAAAAAGATAAATCTGTTACTGTCGCCACTCTATCACCGGATCCTGTGAATAGTAACTATATTGATATTTTCTTTAAAAAACACGGCCGGGTCCTTCTGAGAGGGAAAGAAGTGCCTTTGGAAGACATTTCCGGCAAAATAGTTTTGGAGGTAGAAAAACTGGATCCGGACAAATACTCCCTGACTGGATTGATAAAAACCTACACTGAAATCCCTTTAAAGCAAATCCTAGATGTTAAAGAAATTTTCAACAATCATGGGATCGAGGACGTAATCATTGATACGGTTTCTTATAAAAAACCGACCGAGGTAATTGTCTTTTAACTACCGGTTTATAGTGGACTGAGAGCTGATCGGAATAATATCAGCCCCAAATGTAATTGCCATCGGAAGAGTCTGGGCAAAAGATTTATTACAAATAGGAATGAACTCTCTACTTTTGGCTAATATGGATGAAAGCCAATAACGGTATAAATAATTACGCAATGAGAATTTTTATAACAATTTTATTATTTGGTTTTTCCTTGGAGAATCATTCGCAGACACTGATTATGGGAAACTTCCGGAATTACAATTCAGGGGAAATAAGTTTAACCGCCTTAGACAACAGCTTCGGGGATATAAGCAATATAATTTTGAGAACAAATTCCTCGGGAGATTTTCTCATTAACATCGGTTTTATGGCTCCTTCTTATGTTAGGATGAACATTGGCACCCACCAAGTAGAAACTTTAATGTTTCCCATGGATACGGTAAATATACAGGCTGATGTGGAAGATTTTGATAATACAGTCTCCATAAACGGGCAACGGCTTAATGAAATTGATAGCACATCAATAAGCATCATGAACAATGCCGCCTACGGTTCCTTTGAAAGCATGGTAAAATCAATAAAGGAGCGGGTAATATTTGTTGATTTCTGGGCTACATGGTGTGGTCCGTGTTTGATCGATCATAAAATCATGAAATCCTTATTAAAAGACTCCAAAAAGGATATGAGCATTTTGTATGTTTCTTTCGACAAGCCTGAGAAAAAAGAGGTATGGCAATCCTACATTTATAAAAAAAACTTATCCGGTGTACATCTTTTAGCTAATAAAATACTACAGGAAGAATTGATAGATGGGGTAGGAATTAACAGTTTGCCGAAATATGGCATCATTGAAAACGGCAAGCTGAGCATAATAAAAATAGATAACAGTAATAACCAATCAGGTGTATATTATAGCAGCAGATCAAGGGTCTTGGATGTTGTAAAAATCTATGAGGAAAGTATCGCAAAAAATATGAAAGATTAAGGGTGAATTTTATCGAAAAGCAAATAGGGAGTGTTAGTTGAAATTACACTCTCAGCTAATATGGTAATTTCGCTGAAGTTACCTCATCTGGGAGTTTGCAACTACACCCTTCTATTATTTTCAATTTGCAATTGGAAATAGACGTCATTACCAATAATCCACGGCTATCAAACCTACCCATTCAGCATCATTCCTTGCGCTTGAACACATATAGTCTTCCGGTTTTTCCACAATTCCTGCCCTTACCGGATCTTCATGATTGTAAAGCATGTTACTTTCGATCATTTCAGTTCGATAAAGTTTAATGGCATGGTTTTCATGTGTACTTTTTCAAATTTCGGTTAGAAACTGTTCAACATTTTGGGTGTTTATTTACCAAGAGATTCTTTAATGAGCCATTGCAAATGGCTTATAATGGATGACAATTTTAAAGGAATCCAGGAATAATAGGGTGTAGAGGATTCTACACCCAGTCGGAGCTAGGGAATGGATAGTAATCCCAACGAGGGCAAACCCAATCAGCTGATCCAAATCCCAGCGAATTTACCTTCAAACTTGAAAAATTAAAGGAGATATCCGAGCTGGAAACGCGCTGGTTCTGCCATTGTAGACAAAACAAGTTCAGCTATCTTTCTGAACCTCCACATCCGATTCCCATCCTGTATTTTTAAGGGCCGGATCGTTTTCTTTTTTTAGAAAATCCGCCTCCGAAAGGGAAGCTGCCTCCCATTCCAAAATGGCCTCGTCCGGTACCTGTTCAATGGGTTCCTTCCAAGCAGTGGAAGGTTCATTGTAAGCGATATTTGACAGGGAATTAAAACAAGAGATAATGCTCCACCTGGGTTCATCCGACAGGTTGGCTGCCGAACGGTGAAGCAGGTTACTATGAAAAAACAAGGCATCACCGGGCTGCAATTCACAATATACCAATTCCATGGTTTTCAATGCATTGTCGACCATTACCTTATCCGCACCCACTTGCTCACCGGCAAAGCCATGATTAACCCTCCCTAACTTGTGGGAGCCTTTGATTACCTGCAAACATCCGTTTGCCTTAGAGGCTGGGGTAAGCGCAACCATTACACTTAGCAACTGATCCGGAAACATAAACTGATTTTTGTACCAGTACCCGTAGTCCTGGTGCCATTCCCAGGCCCCACCCACCTTGGGTTCTTTTTGCATTAATTTCGAATGAAAATGGCAAACTGGGGCATCTCCTTCCAACAATTCCGACACAGACTGAACCATTTTCCGGCTGCGGGTCAGGTAGCCAAAAACGTCATTTCCTGGCTTAAACCAGAGAGATAAGCGGGTCTTTTTTCCCGATTGATCGTTGAGGTCCATGGCATTTTTCCGCATGGCCTCATCGTCCAGGGCTACCCGGTATAATCTATCCGTCTCTTCCCGGGAGCAAAATCCAGGTACCACCAGGTATCCATCGCGGGCATAATCTTCGGTTTGTTGCTTGGTAAATGGCTTCATGAAGGAAAATTAACCATAAAATACGAATTAAGAAAGCTATCTCGGTTCTGATCCGGTATCTGCATAAAGCGAAATATTAAAACACCAAAATTTTTTAAATAATCTATCTCAATTGTGAAAGTATTTTTGGTAAAATCCCCCAATTAGGCAATATAAATATCCCAAGAATAGTACAAACCAAAACTTCGGCCCCCTGAATTACAGCTTTTTCGGGCTTACAGCAAATGGATCTGGATGCGTTAAATTTTTCAATTGGTAAAAACCTGGTCTTGCATCTAATTTCGGACAATCTCACAATCAAAATAACCATGAAAAACACATCTCTTCTTTCCGAAAAAAAACACCAACCATTAGGACTACTACCTTGTTTGTTGGTATTTATGACACTCACGCTTCCTTTATGGATTGCTGGAAGCTTGCTATCCGATACCTTTGCAAGTTGGCTAATATGGATCATTTCAGGCTGGCTCAGCTGGACATTCACAGAATATTCTGTACATCGATTTTACATGCATCATCCTCAGCCTAACACTGAAAAAAAGTTGTACCAATCTCATATGAACCATCACCGAAATCCTTCACATATAAAGATTACATTATGGCACCGATTAGGGATGTTAATTAGCGGTTTGATTTTGCTCTACTTTTCATTTTTCCTCCCTCCCATTATTGTCATTTTCACGGGATTTTTTATTGGCTTTATAGGCTATACCCTTATGCATTGGATGCTTCATCAGTCTTGGGCTAGTCGCTTATTTCCCAGACTTCAGGAATCCCATTTACATCACCATGGCAGGTATCCTGACAATTGCTTTGGTTTCAGTCTGATCTTATGGGATCATTTATTTGGAACCTTAGCACCAAAACCTACCAGCATATCACCAAAATTTCGGGAATTCTATTTCAAAAAAACATATCCGGGAAAGGTCAACAAATCTGGGAAAGAACCAAGTTGAAATTTTCTTAGAAAAATGATTGCTTTTTTTACCAAAAAAATCTAATATGATTAGGTAAATACAATTTTAACAAATTATAATTTTTATTAAAATAGTTTTAAGGATTATAAATTTTAAAACCACATCTTGTCCCATGGATAACAACCCTTTACAGCATCGGTTTTTTCAGCATCTCAAAACTTTACTTCCTGCTTATAAATCGCTGGTGGATGAGGTTTCGGATATACTGGAAATAAGTACAGATAGTGCTTACCGGAGGATTCGAGGAGAGAAAATGATCAACCTAGAGGAAATCAAAAAAATCAGCCAACACTTCAAAATCTCCCTAGATCAGTTAATGAATCTGAACAGCGATGCTATCCTCTTTCATGGAAAATTAAACGACCAATCCGAAAACAGGTTCACATCCTGGCTTGAAGATATACTAAAACAACTTGAGATGGTAAATAAACACCAGCATAAACATATCTATTTTTTGCTCAAGGATATTCCTCCTTTTTATCATTTCTACTTTAAAGAACTGACATACTTCAAGTTCTTTTTCTGGATGAGATCCATCTTATATTACGAGCGGTTCAAAAACGAATCCTTTGATTCTAAAATCAATCATTTTGAGCAGTATGATGGCCTTATTCAAAAAATTTTGAAATTTTACAACAAAACCCCCACAACCGAAATCTGGAATGTGGAGAGTATCAACACCACCGTTAGACAGATTGATAGCTATCACGAAATGGGTATTATCTCAAATATTGCAGATAGCCAGTTAATATACCAACAATTGCTAAACCTGGTAGATCATATTGAAAAACAGGCCGAGTTGGGCAAAAAATTCAACCCAAATTGTGGCCCGGAGCCGGATAATGCTCCCTATCGGCTACTTGTGAACGAGTTTATTTTGGGAGATAATACATTTATGGCAGAGATGGATGACAAAAAAATCACCTACCTAAACCATAGTGTTTTGTATTTCATCGGTTCCATGGATCCCAGGCTAAATGATGCCATGTTTGGTAACCTGGAAAACCTGATAAAAAAATCCAGCATGATTAGCACTGTAGGGGAAAAAGAACGAATCCGGTTTTTCAAAGACCTGCGCTCTAAAATATATTCGAGCATGACAAGGGCGGGACTCTCCTCCACCTTGATCCCACTGGAACAGCCTGAAGACGCGAGCAAAACGGCTGAAAAGTAAATCAACGCCCCCTCGTACATGGGAAAGTGAACGCTCAAAACAAACTACTATCCCATCTGAAATTTCTTCAAGAAGAGGAATTCCTGCGTACTGCAATTTTCCAAATTTTTGATTAGCTTAGAAGGTAATTTAAGTGCCGGACAAATTGGTTACTACTTTCCGAAATCACATAAATTCTTTTTTCTATGAAACAGGGTCCAAAATTACTTTCCTTGTATTTGCCGTTTTTATTGCATTTTGTTTGTATGCCATTTATTTCTTTGGCGCAAAACGAACCTACGAACAATCCCATCCTGTCCTATTTGCAACAGGAAGCCGCTGCTCTGAGTGCTAATTTTCCTCCTCCAACCCTCTCCCCTTCCGACTGGGAAAACCGCAGGCCGGAGCTGTACCAGCAGTTTATCGAAATGATGGGCTTTTCCATGGAGGGGCCGCGTACCGCTCCCGCCGTCCGCCATACGGGGACCATTCAGGAAGATGGATTTACGATCGAAAAATTCTATTTTGAGTCCTTGCCGGGATTGTTTGTACCGGCCAATTTGTATTTACCAGACGATACCAGCTCCCCACGGCCGCTGGTCTTGTACCTTTGCGGCCATGCCCCGGGGCAAAAAGCACACTACCAGGCCCACCCACGTAGACTTGCCCAACTGGGCTTTGCCTCTTTGATTTTCGACACCTTGCAATTCGGCGAGGTGGATGGCCATCATTGGGGGCCCTATAACAAAGGCTGGTTTCACTGGTATTCCCGCGGATACAATCCCGCCGCTGTGGAGCTATGGAATGCCATCCGGGCCCTGGACTACCTGGCCGAACGAAAGGAAGTGGATATGAATAATGTAGGGGTCACCGGTATTTCCGGCGGCGGCTCCCAAAGCTGGTACCTGGCCGCAGCAGATCCCCGGATCAAAGCAGCCGCCCCTGTATGTGGGGCTGGCACCATGGATTCCCAGATAGGCGATCGAAGGATTGACGGACACTGCGATTGCATGATGCCGAACAACACGTTTCAAATGGACTTCACCGACATTGGTTCCTTGATCGCCCCCAGACCGCTATTAATTGCCCAGTCGGACCGAGACGAACTTTATGGCGTCGAATCCACCCGAAAATTCCATCAAATGCTAACCTCTTTTTACAAAAATATGGGAGCGGAAGACCAGGTATCTCTGGTGATAACACCCGGAGGGCATTCCTATCACGAACAATCGCGTAAAGCCATTTTTTCATTCTTCCTCAAGCACCTGATGGGAAAAACCGTCCCTCCCGGGCAAATCGAAGACATCGAAACGGGTCCCGCTGCCTTGCTTCCCGCCGATAGCCTGTCGGTGTATGGTGATTCCGCACCTGAGGGAGATCTTACCCCTGTCATTCAGGAGCACTTCATAGAGATTCCTTCCCCCCCGGAAATAAACAGTGAAAAAGAGTTAGAAGAGCACCGCAAAAAGGTTAAAGAATACTTATCCACGCGTACCTTTGGTGCATTTCCGAACGCGGCGGCGGCTTTTGAAGGCAAAGAAATATACCGAACGGCTGATTTGGCTCCTTTTGGAAACAAGACGTTTGCATTTACCAGCGAGAAGGGCTGGCGCTTAAAGCTGAATGTATTTTACCGGCAGAATCCGGACGAAAACCATCCCCTGGTAATCATCTTAAGAAGCCCCGGGGAACAACGGTGGGATTCGGAAAGCTTTGCCCAAAAAATCGCCCGCGGTAAAAACGTTGCGTACCTGGAAGTACGGGGAACCGGAGAGGTTGGCTGGGCACCGGAATTGAATTGGCACGTGCGGAGGGCAGCGGCCTGGACGGGTAGAACCTTGCCTTCCATGCAGGTATACGATGCCTTGCGGGCCCTGAAATATGCCCGAACCTTGCCCGGTGTAGACCCGGAAAAAATCAGCATCGCTGCCAGAGACGGCATGGGGCTTGTTGCCATGTATGCGGCTTTTTTGGACGAGGAATGCGAAAACCTGATCCTGTCCCATCCACCGGAGACGCATGACCTACCCAGCCCTGTCAATGGAAGGGACACAGCACTGGAATTATTGAACGTATTAAAAGTAACGGACTTGTACCAAATTCCCGCTCTTATCGCCCCTACCCAAACCAGCTTTTTGGGAGCGGTACCCGAGGCATACCTTTGGTCTGAACGTAGTCTGAAAAGGGCTGGCAAAAACGGTTTTATACGACAGTAAGTTTATCAATATCAAATGGTTACCTAAAAGAAATTCTTTTTATTTAAAGAATAAATTATTATTTTTATGGGCTTTTGTCAATAGCTAGTAGGTAAATTTCCTTCCGGATACGCGCAATCGTTAAAATGGATGGTAGGCGTGTGGCGGGACAAGGGAAATACTGTGTTGATGTCATTTCTATTTGATTATCAGCAAAGTGACCTACCGGCCCTGAAAATAATAATACGAAACCCAATAGACAGCACTCCATTGACCCTTCTTACAGATCGAATGCTAGACCGATCCCAATCAAATTAAGGCTATGAAAAATACGGTTAAAGGTTACAGCCTATTATTTTACCTGCTATTGGTTCCCCTTAGCTTTATTGGAACAGGAGCGTTGGTAGCGGGAATGGGTGTCGGCAAGGGCCAGGGCCTTGCAAGCGCTGGTATCGTCGTTGGATATGCTATGATGGGAGCTATATGCTGCCTGATAGTTGGTATTATGCTGACCCTATACGTAGAAAAAAAGTACATTGTAAAAACCAATTATGCATTGACAGGGATACTGTTGGTGGTAGTTCTGCTGTTCACCCTGCGCTGGAATCACCGCCAAAAACCCACAAACGAGCCATCCGCCGAACCTGTGACCCCCGCCGAACCTGTGACCCCCACCCAACCGGTCACCTTTTCTTACCAAAAGACACCGCCCAAAGGGCTGGGTTTTTTCAGCCCGGATTACCTGCAGCATTCCACGCATTACCTCTATGGAGCTTTTTCTCCTGGTGCCTGGGATGGATCTGGTATGGTACAGGACAGCCTGGTTTTCTTTAAAAATGAACAAGGAATGTACGATATTGCTTATGCCCCACCCTATTTTTTTCCGCAACACCTCAAATTGGATTACGACCGGCTTTTATTAAAAGTGATCAGCCTGGGAAGAACTATGGTGGAAGTAGAAGTCAATCAGCAAACAGGCCAAACAGCACTCATGGAACGAGCCAATGGCAACCTGATCTACTGGCCGGAATTCCTATTGCAGGTTTTTTCGGTAGAAGCCTTGCCCGGTCAGCAGGTAGCTGTCAGAATCAAGCCTCAGGAAAATGCGGACGAGGTTCGCACCGAGTACGTTTTCCTTCAAGCAGCAGCGGTAAAAGGGCAATGGTTGAACGTTACGCTTTTAGATAAGGATTTCAAACCGTTGGGAACTGGGTGGATTCGCTGGGAAAAAGAAAACCAGCTGTTACTTACCTATAGTTTATTTAGCTAGTATTTTGGTTTGTGGTGTGTTTACAATTTGGATTTTATTTCTTTGATTCTGTCTTTGACGGTCATTTTCTGAACGTCGATGGATTCAGAAACGGCCATAAGAAATTCCTTAACGGCTCCGGTGTGTTCCGTGGACTTTCCTTCTTTCATATCGACGTAGCGCATCGTTGTCCAAAGTAAGGTTTTCAATTCCTCCTTGTTGTCATCGGTCATGTAATATTCAATGAGCACGGTTTGGTGGTCATGCCAGATGACGCGGCTCATGATCCGTACCCATTCGCCTACCCTGGCCGGTCGGACATAGGAAATGTTATGATTGTACACCACCCAGGCAGCCTTGTATTTGCGGATAAAATCAATCATTTCCACGCCGTACAATTTGGGCACCTGATCCTCTCGTGCATTGAAGAAATAATCGAAATACTTGGCATTGTTCAAGTGCTGCAACGGGTCACAATCCTGAAAGCGAACGACCACCCGGCTCTCCGTTTCTTTTGGATAATGTTTTTCTTTATCAAATTCAAACATCGCTTGATTAGGAATGAATAACAAAGATATATGATTTAAATCATTGTGCCGAATAGATTAAATTTCATTATCTTAAGGATCGTAAAAAAACCCACTATGAAGATCCTTGTTCCTACCGATTTGTCCGAAAATGCGGCCAACGCCTTTTCCTTTGCCAGGTCTTATGCGCAACAGCAAGATGCCAGCATTACCTTAATGTATTCGTACTATGCCGTGTATGATTTTGCCGCACAGGCAGCAGAGATCATTCAGGCCATTGAATCCGATGCCAAGGCAGCATTAAAAAAAGTGATCAGCGAGACCGATGGTTCGGTAGAGGTGGATTATAAAATCATCCAGGGCACGGTTTCGACGGCCATATTTGCCACCGTTGCGAATGGAGATTATGACCTGATCATCATGGGAACCCAGGGAGCAAGCGGGATCAAAAAAAGCCTGATAGGATCCAACACCGCTACTGTGGTCAAAGAAAGCGAGGTACCCGTCATCGCCGTGCCCTTTAATGCCAATTTCGAATCGGTCAAAAAAATAAGAGTGGCCCTGGAATTGGAAAACGAAAACGAGGCCATGTTCCGAAAACTAATCGAACTGACAGAAACCTGGAACCTACCCTACGAGGTAGTGCATGTGGAAACCGGTGCTGATTTTGACAAAGACATCAGCTTTAAAGGCATTGCTGCGCACCTGACGGAGACGTTTCCTGACTGTGACTTTACCTTTGAAAAACTGATGGGAAAGGACAGCGATCAGGGACTAAACGATTACCTGCAGGGCAAAACAGAAAGTTTGCTGGTGATGTTTTCGAAGGAAAAAAGTTTTTTCAATTCCCTGTTTTCCACAAGTCATAGCGTAGAGATGGCCTATCACACCCACATTCCACTGTTGGTTATAAAATAAACACATGAACGCAATCGTAATCACCAAGGCCGGTCCCCCTGAAGTTTTGCAATTGGAAGAAAGACCAGTGCCGGAGCCCAAGGAAAACGAAGTGCTTATCCGCGTTCGGGCAGCAGGAGTGAACCGACCCGATCTTGCCCAACGCCTGGGAAAATACCCTGCACCGGAAGGTGTGCCGGAGGATATTCCGGGATTGGAGGTTTCCGGCTGGGTAGAGAAATTGGGCAAAACGGTAAAAACCTGGGAAATCGGGGACGAGGTTTGCGCCCTTATTGCCGGTGGCGGCTACGCGGAGTACGTGGTTGCCCCAGCAGACCAGTGCCTTACGATACCGGAAGGCGTTGGCTTGGAAGAAGCGGCTTCCCTGCCGGAAACTTATTTTACCGTTTGGAATAATGTTTTCAAGATCGGCAAGTTTCAATCGGGCGAAAAAGTACTGGTACACGGAGGCAGTAGCGGCATTGGCGTAGCGGCCATTCAGATGATCAGGGCACTCGGCGGAGAAGTGTTTACGACGGCTGGAACGGATGAAAAATGCGAAACCTGCTTGGAATTAGGGGCCAGCCTCGCTGTCAATTATCGCCGCGAGGACTTCGAAGAAAAGCTGAAAACCAGGTTGCAAGGAGCAAAAATAAACCTGATACTGGATATGGTCGGCGGCTCCTATTCCTTAAAAAACATCCGACTGCTTGCTCAGAAGGGGCGGCTGATTATGATCAATGCCATGAACGGGAATATTGGAGAAGTTGATTTGATCCGGATAATGAAAAAAGAACTGGTACTTACCGGTTCTACCCTGCGTCCTCAGTCCGTGGAATACAAAGGAATCCTTGCAACCGAATTAATGGCTCAGGTCTGGCCCTTATTCCCGGATATGATTCGACCGGTAGTTCATACCGCATTCCCCTTGAAAGATGCTTTCAAAGCCCATCAACTGATGGAAAGTTCAAAACATATAGGCAAAATCTTATTATTGGCATAAACCAATATCCATCCAATACCGGGCGTACCCCGACCTAACAACCTACCAATGAAATACCTCTCAATCTCCCTAATTCTGTGTCTCGTTTTCAACTCCTGTGGACAGCAGACTGAAAATTATTCCTTAACTTCCGAAGATACTGTATTTGAAAATGTGCTGGTCATTGATATCATATCCGGAAAAATAGACAGCAGCCATGTCATCATTAAAGGCCGGTTAATCGATCGGATCGTTCCAGCTGGCGCTCCTGTTGATTGGGGCGAAGGTAAGGTCCTGGCAGGGGAAGGTAACTACCTCCTGCCGGGCCTGGCGGAAATGCATGCGCATATTCCTGCCCTGGAGTGGAATGACCCTTTGGTGGAAGAAACCCTGTTCCTCTACCTTTCCAATGGCATCACCACCATCCGGGGAATGCTGGGCAATCCGGTACACCTGCCCTTGCGCGAGAAAGCGGAAAAGGGAGAAATCCTCTCTCCTAGAATTTTCACTTCTAGTCCCTCACTGAACGGCAACACGGTGCGCAACCCGGAAGAGGCCCGGGAGAAGGTGACCGCCTATGCCGAAGAGGGGTACGATTTTCTGAAGCTACATCCCGGTATTCGGTTACATGTATTTGACACTCTGGTAAAGACCGCCAAAGAAGTCGGAATTCCCTATGCAGGCCACGTTTCGAATCTGGTGCGTATTCGCCATGCCCTTTCGAGTGGATACCAGACGGTGGATCATGTAGATGGTTTTCTGGAAGGGTTGGTTCCGGAGGAAGCAGGAGTAAACCCTATAGAAAATGGTTTTTTTGGCTATAATTTTACAGATCTGGCTGATAAAGAACTTATTCCGGAATTGGTGGCACTTAGCAAGGATAATGGGGTTTGGGTGGTGCCCACGCAGGCACTTTTTGACCGCTGGTTTTCGCCCACTCCCGCAGAGGAGCTGGCCAGGCAGCCAGAAATGAAGTACATGAATCCTGAAACCATAAAAAACTGGATCGCTAGTAAAAATAACCAGACCACGGGAGATAACTATGATCCGGATCAATGGCGACGATTCAATGAAATCAGACACACGCTTATCAAAGCACTCCACATGGAAGGGCAAGGGTTACTATTGGGATCCGATGCCCCTCAGGTATTCAATGTACCTGGATTTTCCATCCACCACGAATTGCAGGGCATGCTCGATGCGGGACTGAGCCCATTGGAGGCATTGCAGATTGGCACCGTTAATCCGGCTACCTTTTTCGAAGGGAATTTTGGCCAACTAAAGGAAGGAATGGAAGCAGACCTGATACTGGTAGAAAATAACCCGCTGGAGGATCTGAGCCATCTTCGGAATCCAGCCGGAGTCATGGTCCGGGGACGCTGGCTGGACAACGAGTTCATTGAAGAAAAACTGAACTCCATTGCCGAAAAATACACTAACCCGGGACAGGAATGATCCCGGAGCTTATCTCCTTTATTGCGAAAGAATCTCTGAAACTAACATTCATTTTAAGTGACAGTCGTTGTAGACAAATTGGTTTTTTGCCAAAGGGATAAAGGAAAGTCTTCTCAGTGGAGAGATGGAATTTCTAAAAAAATATGGTTTATTTACGTTTTGGAGTACCGGTTTAAATCATTAAAAAATTTACAATGAGACCCTATATATTGGCAGAGACCAACTGGAAAGCCTTAAAAGATGAGAAAATAGAGTTGGCCGTATTGCCTTGGGCAGCCACTGAAGCCCATAATTATCACCTTCCCTATGGAACCGATATTTACGAGGCGGATGCCATCGCTGCTGCAGCCGGAGAAATAGCCTGGAAATCAGGAGCCAAAATCACCATACTACCCACCATTCCTTTTGGAGTCAATACCGGGCAGTCGGACATTTACCTGGACATGAATCTCAATCCCAGCACCCAGTTGGCCATTATCAGGGACCTGACCAATGTCTTGCATCGGCAGGGCATTTCCAAGCTATTGATCTTAAACAGTCATGGAGGAAATGACTTCAAAACCATTTTGCGCGAAATCGGACTGGAATTTCCCGACATGTTTTTCAGCACTTGCAATTGGTTTCAATCCATGGATAAGACCATCTACTTTGAACACATGGGTGATCATGCGGACGAAATGGAAACCAGTCTGATCATGCACCTGCATCCCCATCTGGTCGGCCCGCTGGCAGAAGCAGGCGATGGTGCCGAAAAAAAATCAACCGTAAAGGCATTGAGAGAAGGCTGGGCCTGGGCAGAACGAAAGTGGTCCATGGTCACCGAAGATACGGGAATCGGAAATCCCAAAGCTTCCAGTCCTGAAAAAGGGGAGCGGTTTTTTAAAGATGTATCCCAGAAAGTGGCCCAATTGATGATTGACCTTGAAAAGCTGGACCTGGCAAACCGCTACGAATAAATGACGATTCAAATTATGGAAAAGCTTTTCCTTCTCAACCCCCGGTTCATTGTGATTTTTAGCCTGGGATTTTCGATTTTTTTCTCCTACGGATTACAAGCGCAGCAATCGACCATCCCCTATAGCCGGCAGGATAGTTTACGGGGAAGCATCACCCCGGAGCGGGCATGGTGGGATCTGGTTTATTATCACCTGGACATAGAGGTGGATCCCAATAAAAAATCCATCCATGGAAAAAACACCGTCCATTATAAGGTCCTTAAGCAGGAAGAAACCCTGCAGATCGACTTGCAGGAACCGATGGAAATCCACGGATTTTATCAGGAAGGAACGGAACTGCGATACCGGCAGGAAGGAAATGCTTATTTTGTGCAACTAGCATCGCCACAGGAAGTGGGTACGGTCAGAAAGCTAGAGGTTCGCTATGGAGGCAAGCCCAGAATCAGTCCCAATCCGCCCTGGAGTGGCGGGCTAACCTGGGAGAAAGACCAGAAAGGAAAGCCCTTTATTGCCAATTCCAATCAGGGAGACGGGGCAAGCCTCTGGTGGCCCTGCAAGGACCATATGTACGACGAGCCGGATAGCATGCTGATCAGCGTTACGGTTCCCGACCCGCTAATGAACGTCTCTAACGGAAGGTTGCGCTCAAGAGAAAAACAAGCTAATGATAAAACCACCTTTCATTGGTTTGTAAGTAATCCCATAAGCAATTACGGTGTAAACATCAGCATAGCGGATTATGCCCATTTTTCAGAGGAATACCTGGGTGAAAAAGGGCCCCTGTCCATGGACTATTATGTCTTAAAGGAAAACCTGGAAAAAGCCAGGGTTCAATTTAAAGATGCCCCCCGCCTCATGCGGGCTTTCGAACACTGGTTTGGTCCTTACCCCTTTTATGAAGATGGTTTCAAACTGATCGAAGTGCCGTATTTGGGCATGGAGCACCAATCTGCGGTGACCTACGGAAATGGGTACCAGCAGGGTTACAAGGGAAAGGATTTTAGTGAAACCGGCTGGGGTCTTACGTTTGATTACATCATCATACATGAAGCCGGTCACGAATGGTTTGCCAATAACATTACCTATCGCGACATCGCCGATATGTGGATTCACGAGAGCTTTACCACCTACTCGGAGAGCCTCTTTCTGGATTATCACTATGGCGTGTTGGCAGGGAATGCCTACCTTCAGGGAGCCCGTCAGGTAATAAGAAACGATATACCCATCATTGGTGATTACGAGGTTAATCAGAGAGGGTCGGGAGACATGTATTTTAAAGGGGCCAATATACTCCATACCCTAAGGCAGTGGATAGACCAGGACGAAAAATGGCGGGCAATTTTACGTAAAATGAACCATCAGTTTTACCACCAAACGGTATCCACAGAGGATATTGAAGGTTTTCTGGCTCAGGAGACAGGCCTCTCCTTAAGACCGTTCTTTGACCAGTATCTTCGCACTGCCAAGGTTCCCCTTTTTCAGTATTACTGGAAAGGCGAACGGCTCCATTACCGTTGGCAGGAGGTGGTAAAAGACTTTTCCATGCCCATCAAGGTCCACCAAGGGGAGCAAACCTATTGGCTTTCACCGACAGGCACCTGGCAATCGACCGATCGCTTGCAGGCAGGAATAATGTTCGAAACAGATCCAAACTTTTATAGCTACACCCAACAAATTCAGCCCCCGTCTGAATAAGTAATTAAATTACCTTTCCGTGAATAATTGATTAATTTTACCCCCTCACGTTATAAAAAAAACCAGCAATGGAAACCAACAAAAAAATCGCCATCATAGGTTGTGGAAACCTGGGACTTTCCATCGTCAATGGATTATTGGGAAGTAAGGGTTTCGATGGTAAAAACCTAACCGTTACCAAAAGGCATCCGGAAAGCCTTTTTTACCTGCAATCTCAGGGCGTACGCGTACTGGCAGACAACAAAGAAGCTGTCCGGGAGGCCGACTTTGTCATTCTGGGGGTTAAACCCTACAATATCGTTCCTGTCCTTCAGGAGATTCAGCCATTCCTGTCTAAGGAAAAGCAGGTGATTGCCTCGTTAGCATCAGGAATCTCATTGGCTGCCATTAAAAAGGAATTAGAACCCGGTACTACCGTGTTCCGGGTGATGCCAAACATCGCGGCCGATATTAAAGAATCCATCACTTGCATTTGCGGGGAGGATTTTACGAGCGAATCCGAGGACATGGTAAAATCCATTTTCAATAGTGTGGGTATCTCCATCACCATAGAGGAACATTTGATGGAGGCTGCCACTGTATTGGGTGCCTGTGGAACGGCATTTGTGTTGCGCTTTATGCGGGCCATGACCCAGGGAGGGATTCAGATCGGGTTTGATGCCAAAACGGCTAATAAAATCGTAAATCAAACGGTAAAAGGGGCCGCGGAATTGATCATTCAAAAGGGAATTCATCCGGAAGCTGCCATTGACAAGGTGACTACTCCAAAGGGTAGCACGATCAAGGGGCTGAATGAAATGGAGCACCACGGGTTTAGCTCTGCCATGGTTAGGGGCGTAGTCGCCTCTTATGAAGACATTAAGAAATAAACAGATGAAACGAATCATTCCCTGGCTGATGGGATCTGCCATTTTGCTGGTTTTCCTATACATGTTGGGTCCCAAAGAAAGCATCCAGGACCTCAGTGGTACTTATCCGGAAGTCCCGGCAGATTTGGCAAGCCTCGAAACCTATATCCAGCAGAAAGAAGATACGGTAGCCGGATTGAAACCCCACAATCGGGCACAAATCATTTGGGCTGATAGTCTTAGAAAAGCGAAAACGCCCTATAGCATTTTGTACGTGCATGGATTTGGTGCCAGCCACATGGAAGGTGATCCGGTACATCGCAAAATTGCCGAACATTTTGGTGCTAATCTCTATTTAAGCCGGCTTCCGGAGCATGGGATTAGCCGGCCGAATGCATTTGAATATCTCAATGCCCCCGATTTGGTTCAGGGAGCCCGGGAGGCCTATATGATCAGCAAGCAATTAGGAGAGAAAGTGATTGTAATTGGCACCTCTATGGGCGGGGCTTTGTCATTGGTTTTGGCTGAAGAACGACCGGAAATCCATGCGGTTCTTTTATATTCTCCCTGTATAGGCATTTATGGTGACCGGTTGGATCCCCTTTTCCAACCCTGGATGAAAACATTGATGAAGTTGACCATGACGGAAGATGGTATTATGGAAGTACCCCGGGAAACCGAAGAAGGAAAGTACTGGTCCGATCGCCTGCATATCAATGCATACAGCAGCCTGGCTATTCTGGTAAAAAGTGAGATGAATGCCGAAACGTTTAAAGAGGTGGAGCAGCCGCTGTTTATGGGCTATTTTTACAAAAATGAGGAAATCCAGGACAAAGTGGTATCGGTGCCCGCCATGCTAGACATGTACGCGCAAATCGATACACCG
This sequence comes from Cyclobacterium salsum, assembly GCF_010119245.1. Classification (GTDB taxonomy): domain Bacteria; phylum Bacteroidota; class Bacteroidia; order Cytophagales; family Cyclobacteriaceae; genus Cyclobacterium; species Cyclobacterium salsum. The sequence goes on along the minus strand of NZ_WNKG01000002.1, from coordinate 566,103 downwards.
GAATCGCTCAAAAGAAAAGTGGCATTTCCCGATGCGGGCGATCATGTGATTGCTTCTCGCATCAAAACCGATCATTGGGACGAAGTACTGGATGCTTCCATTGATTTTTTGGAAGAAGTAGTTCATGTTTCGGCCAAGGAAGAAATAGTGACTTACTAAGAGAGAAGTTTACCTTCCGGATTAGGAAACGCGGCCAATCGTAATTAAGGGTTGGCCGCGTTTTATCATTAAAATCCGTTTAATCCCCCTGCTATAAGACTGATCACCAACAGAATTACAAATATGTAAAAAATAATTTTAGCGATGGATGCGAGTCCGGAAGCGAGTCCGGAGAAACCTAATATTGCAGCAATCAAGGCTACTACCAGAAATACAATTACCCAAGTTAACATAGTTTATTGGTTTGGTTGATTAATAAAACAATTTATTCAAAAAACACAAAAACTAAACCAAACTTCCAAACTCTTAAAGTTTTAAATTATAAAACAGCAATAACCGGCCTTTAAACCAGCTTATTTATTGGTTATCAACCAGGACACCAATCTCCGCAAAGCTTGCCGGATTTTCATCCATTTTATCCAGCGCCCTCAACTGGATATACCTGGCCTCTACTGGGGCAAAATTTACCCGTTGTTCGATGGGACTGTTTACAATATTGCCGAATTCGCCCTCGCTGACTTTCTTCCATTGTGACCCATTATTGCTAACATAAAATGCATAATTGGTGATCAAGCCAGATAAATACCTGTTTTGCATGGGGTAATAGGTAAATCCTTTAAGTAAATAGGATTCCCCCAAATCTATGGATACCGCATTGGTTTCTGTAAAGTAATTTGTTTCCGGATTCTCATCAATTAAATGGTCGGTATTCTCCCCATCACCCAATACTTTCCAGTTTTTTCGAGCTATTTGAAGTTCCTTTTTAGCCACTTCACTCGTCTCGCCCGTACCTTTATCCCTGGAAAGTACCTGGATTTCGGTTGGCTGCAATACGGTGAAGGCATCGGTATATACTTGTCCATTCTCTTTCGGGTCGGTCCCGTCCAGGGTGTACAGCAGTTCCAGGCCTTCCTCCGGTGCTTTCAGCCTCAGCAAACCGGATTTTTCTCTGGTAATGCTGGGGGGAAGCAACACCTTCGGTGCCAGGAAAAAACCCAGGTGCTGAAGGGTAGGACTGGCTTTCGCATCTGTTATCACCAACCGAACAGCTGTGGTTTCTGTATCCGGCAACCGAAGTATCCTTTTATAACCGACCGTCGTTCCGGAGGACAGCTTTTGCCAGCCCCCATTCGTCGTTTTTATTTCCAGGTCAAAGGACTTAATCCGTTGTCCCAGGGCTATATTTTCTTGAGCCAAAAATCGGTTAAACCGAACTGGTTCATCAAATTCAATTTGAATAGTGGCATTGGTTGTTCCATCTTCAGCCGCCCAATACAGGTCATCATCCCCGCTAATTGTATTTTCTACTTCAAACCCCTGACCATGCGTGGAGCTTGCCGAAAGCCTTGCGTTCTCTAAAGGCAGGGGCGAAGAAAAATCCTCGTGGATTTTATCAACCAATTTCATAAGCTGGGCCTCGTCATTCTCGTGAATTTTACCACGCTTGTCAATGGGAAAGTTCAATAGTAAGGAACTGTTTCTGCCTATACTTCGGTAATAGATATCCAACAGTTGAGGCAGGGACTTTACTTTGTGATCTTCATAGGGATGATAATACCAACCCGGCCGGATGGAAACGTCTGCCTCTGCCGGAACCCAATGGGTTCCATTTTCCTGACCGGCGGAATACTTTTCCGCATATTCAGGCATGCCTCCATAAATGGAGTCCCGCATCAGGTTTGACCAGGTGGTTTCATAGGCATATCCGTGCTCATTGCCTACCCACCGTACATCCGGTCCTGCATCTCCAAATATAACGGCATTGGGCTGCAGTTCACGGATTAATTCGTAGGTAGTTTTCCAATCGTAATAGTTTCGCTTATCCACTCGCCTTTCTTCGTTGGCACCTCCGTAATAACCGGTGCCTCCATTAGCCCCGTCAAACCACACTTCAAAGATATCCCCGTAATTGGTCAATAATTCCCGAAGTTGTTCCCGAAAGACCGCTATGTATTCCGGTTTACCATAATCCGGATGATTTCTGTCCCAGGGAGATAGGTAAACCCCAAATTTAAGTCCTTCCGCACGGAAAGCATCCGACACCTCCCGAATGATATCCCCCTTACCCTCTTTCCAGGCAGCATTTTTAACCGAATGATCAGTAGTAGCTGTGGGCCAGAGGCAAAATCCATCGTGGTGTTTGGCGGTAAGAATGATCCCTTTCATTCCGGCAGCTTTACAGATCCTGGCCCATTGCGCCGGGTCGAATTCAGTGGGGTTAAACAAGGCAGGATCTTCATCTCCCAGGCCCCATTCCATATTGGTAAAGGTGTTCATATTAAAATGGGCAAAGGCATAGAATTCCATGTCCTGCCAAACAAGTTGCCGCTCGTGAGGCACCGGCAAGACGGGTTCGGGAGAATCGGCTTTCGGAGCAGAACAGGCAGCTATAAAACAAAACAGGACTATCAGCAAGTTACGATTAATCATTCTCAATTTCTTTTTGGTATTGGGATGGAATTTTTCCATAGTTGGCTTTAAAATGTTTGGAGAAATATTTGGCATTGTTGTATCCTACTTTGTATGCAACCTCGGCTACCGTATACTGATTCATTCCCAGTAATTGAGCTGCCCGCTGCAAGCGAATGGTCCTGATAAATTCCAGCGGGCTTTGACCGGTAAGGGCGATTATTTTTTTGTACAAGTGTACCCTGCTCATTCCCATGGATTTACTTAAAATTTCCACGGAAAAATCAGGATTGTCGATTTGCTTTTCCACCAAAGCTACGGCTTTTTGCATTAATTTATCATCGAGTGATTCCAATTCGGCTTCACTCGTTTCCACGGTTATCAACTTTCGATACCGTCTCTGGAGCCTTTCTTTTTCCTTCAACAGATTACTCAGGGATGAACGTAAAATTTCCAGATTGAAAGGTTTATTTAAATAAAGGTTGCAACCGGAATCCAATCCAAGCAACCGATCCTCATCGGCCGTCCTGGCGGTAAGTAAGACTACCGGCACATGCGAAGTCTTAATATCATTCTTTACCGCCCGGCAAAAAGCTACCCCATCCATTTCCGGCATTAGCACATCCGAAAGAATGATGTCCGGAAGGTGCCGGAAAGCTAATTCAAGGGCTTCTTTTCCGTTCGAGGCCTGATAAATAAAATAAGCATCCTTCAGTACTTCCACCAGGTACTGCCTGAGGTCCGGATTATCTTCCACCAACAACATCGTGGGAAGCTCCTCCCTGGGAACTCCCGATCCGGTACCGGATGCGATCAACTCTTCTTTTCCGGCATCCATGAAAAATTCTTCCCAAATCAGGTAGCCTTCACTCAAATCCAAGGGGAGAGAGACGGTAAACGTAGCCCCCTGACCCGGAAGGCTGGAAACACGGGCAGTACCGCCATGCACTTTCGCATACTCCCTGACCAAAGCAAGCCCGATGCCTGTACCCTGGTTTTCGTGGGAACCCAGGGTAACATAGCGTTCAAAGATTCGATCTAATTGCTCTTTTCCTATTCCTACTCCTGAATCTTTCACCTTGATTTGAAGGAAGCCTTTTTCAAGGCTGTGTTGTTGAAAGTCCAGACTAACATTTATTTCCCCATTAGCTGGGGTAAACTTAAAGGCATTGGATAGCAGGTTGGTAATCATTTTACCCATCATATCGGTATCAAAGGAGGCGGGGATGTTCCGGACATTGGAGCTAAAGGTCAGGCCGATATGCTTCTGTATGGCCAGACTTTGAAAAGAACGGACTTGCTCCTCCATGAATGTCACCATGTCTCCTTGGGTCAATACCAATTTCAGGCTGTCATTTTCCAATTTACGTACCTCTAGCAACTGATTAACCATCTGCAATAGCTTTTGAGCATTTTTTTGAATGGTTTGGAGTTGAAAAGCCTCTGGAGCCGATTCTTTTTTGTCTTTAAGTAATTTTTCTATGGGGGCCAGTATAAGCGTCAGGGGTGTCCGGAATTCATGACTGATGTTGGTGAAAAACCGGTTCTTCATTTGATCCAATTCGGCTAGCCGTTTATTTTCCTTGATTTCCTCCGCACGCCGGAGCCTTTGTCGTTCCCGGGACACCAACCACTTCCAGAAAAACAGGAAAGCCAGGAAAAACGACAGCCCGTACATCCCGTAGGCCAGGGGCGTTAACCAGAAAGGAGTTAATATTTCTATGCTAAGGGATGCCACTTCATCCCCCCATACCCCATCACTCGAAGCAGCTCTAACCTGCAAGGTGTAGGTGCCCGGATCAAGATTAGTAAACGTAACTTCAAAAGGACCGGCTTCCTTACTCGCCCAATCCTTACTAAATCCATCCAGTCGATAAAGAAAGCTGCTTTTTTCAGGGTTGAGGTAATTCAGAGACGAAAAGGAAACGGTAAAAACATTCTCATGGTGCTTCAATTGTATGGATCGGGTTTTATCCAGGGGCTTTTCAAGCAATATCCTTCCATTAATTGGCTCATTGATGCCAATCGGCTGGTTAAACAGCTGAAAACCGGTGAATTTCACCTGAGATTCCTTCTCAACGAAAGGAAAGGTCTCCGGATCCAGGTAGCTGATACCATCCGCTCCTCCAAAATACACCCTGCCTTCTGCCGACAAATAGGCAGCATTTTTATTAAAATAATCCCCCTGTAAGCCATCTCCGGTAGCAAAATACCTAAATCCTAGAGACAATTCCCGTGAGTGACGATTGACAGCGGCGTGAATCAGTCCGTTCTGGGAACTTAGCCACAAATCTCCATTCTGATCCGGCACCAAGCTAACCAGAAAATCATTTTTCAAACCGCTGGATTGGTCAAAAACCTTAAATGATTCGGTGGATTCATTGTAATAAAACAAGCCTTTTCCGGTACTTACCCATATATTTCCGAATGAATCCCGGATCATTTCCGAAACATTCGCATTACTAAGTCCGGAACCGTCTGTTCCGTCCCCTGAAAAATACCGCTGATAGCCATTTTCGGGGTGAAAGACATCGATACCACGCCCCCCTCCTACCCATATATTTCCTTCCTTGTCTTCGGTAATTCCAGTAATATATTGGTTATTCAATGGGATACCTTGCCCCTCCGCCCTGTATTGGGTAAAGGTGCCATTTTCCCTGTCCATCAGGAAAAGTCCTTCCCGCAGGGTTCCTACCCACAACCTTCCAGCACTATCTTCAAATATTTTCCATACATTGTTGTCCTGTAAGGCACCTGATTTCCCCGGCTCCGCCTCAAAATGTGTAAACTTTTTCCCATCGTATTTGTAAAGACCACGTTGGTAGGTACCAATCCAAAGGGTGCCCGATTGGTCTGTTAGCAGGTCTACTATCACTGCATCCGATCCGGGTGATTTACTTCCCCGGTTTGCCCATTGGACCCCATCCAAATAATCGTTCGATTTAGGATCATAACGCCACAAGCCGCCACCATTTGAGCCAACGATGAGATTGCCCTCAGAATCTTCTTCTATGGCATTCACATCATTTCTTGGAATGGGGTTTTCCGCCTCTATTTCCCTTTTCACCAGACCAAAGCGGTTCAATCTCGGATGATACAGATCGATTCCTCTTTTAAACGTTCCAACCCATACAATCCCTTCGGTATCCAGAAACAAGTCATAAACAGCATTATGTGACAGCGACTGGGGATTTTCTGGTTGGTTAAGCACGTACTGTACCTCTCCTTTTTGAGTATCGATTATGTTGATTCCTCCATGATCCGTCGCTACCCAAATTTGACCGGGAGCATATTCCAGCACTGATTTAACCAGCGAATTATTTAGTCGAATCTCCTCGGAGGTATCATCAATAGATTGAACCGTGTAGGTACTCCCCGAAACCCAAAACACACCGAATGCGTAATCCGGACAAAAGACCCAGGCATCTCCAGCATGGTCTATAACCATCTCATAGGAGCATTCGGGTAGGTCTTTCTTAGCATCCGATAATGGAATACGCTTAATAACCGTTAACGTCTTTCCAGAAACGATGTCAATCCATCCATTGGCATGAACCAGCCAAAAATCACCATGGGGATCTTCCTGTATATCTGTCACCAGGTTACTACTGATGGTACCTTCCGCTGAATTTTTGGAGAAAAAATACCGGGTCTCTTGTAGCCCGCTACCTAATAGACTAATACCTTCGTAGGGATGTAAAAACCAGTATCTTTTTTCTGAATCTTCAAAAACCCGTGTGATGTCGGAACTCCGCAACTTATACTGCCTGGAAATCTCGTCCATGTCCCGTTCAAAAATGCCTTTATCTTTCAGGTAGACATCAACAATTTTATCGAAATCTTTAAACCATACATTTCCTTCGGGACCTTGGAAAATCTTATATATCGAATTGCTGCTAATGGTACTGGAATCTCGCTGATCTGCAAAAAAATTCTTAAGCCTGAATCCGTCATATCGATTCAGTCCATTATTTGTCCCCAACCACATGTAGCCATCTTCATCCTGAAAAATGGCCTGCACATTTCCACTGGAAAGGTTTTTATCCATTTCCAGTTTTTTGAACTTAAGGGAATTCGTGTCCTGCGCGTTGAGTATAGGTAGCCACAAAAACCCAAAGCAAGTACTCAGAAAAAGGAACCACTTATTCATTACCTATTCATGTCGTGAAAACCTATTGGTAGCAGAAAAATGCCTGCCAGTGAACCACCCGGTAGCTCTGTTTAGCAGATATAGAGGTTGCCATCAATGCGCTGGTTTAGAGGGATTTTATTTGCTAATCAACTCTTCAAAATCATCTCTGATATAAATCACATTCCTACCCAGTTCTATCCACTTCTTCTTTTCCAACTGCTTTAGCAAGCGGGAAATTACTTCACGCGATGTTCCCAATTCGGAGGCAATTTCCTGATGAGTGGTGTGCAGTTCGTTGGCTTTGGCCTGTTTCATTTTGGTTACAATGTAGCGCATCAGTCGCTCATCCATGCGCTTAAAGGCTACCGCATCCAGTGTCTCCAGCATTTCCTGAAACCGGAATTGGTAGGTACTGGACACATAGTCCTTCCATTGTTTAAATTCATCGGACCATTGCTCGTGTACCTGAACAGGTATGGCCAATATAACCGAACGCTCTTCGGCAACGGCCTTTATCTCGCTGGGTTTGGAAGCAGAGCAACAGGTTAGGGAAAGGGCGCAGGTCTGCCCCGGTTCCAGGTAATATAAAAATAACTCCCTACCTTCCTCGTCCATTCGTAAGACCTTGATGCTACCCTCTAAAATGATGGGCACCATCTTTATGAACTGACCCGGTTCCATAATGGCCTTCCCCTTTTCAATTTCCATGAGCCTACCCTCTTTCACCAGGGCATCTCTCAGTCTGGAATCGGTGATAAAAGGTAAATGAGATTTAAGATCTTCTTTTTCGATCATATACATTTAATTAGATGGAGCATTAATTCGGTCTAGAGCCAACGTATTTACCTGATGAAACTCGTATACCAAAACGAAAAATAATAAATGAATCATCTGCGAGGGCAGCGCCCCCCAGTTTTCTATCATGGAAGTTCCGAACATCAGGAAGAGCATCAAAATGGCTCCGGAAATTCCCGTAAGTCGGGTTTTCCACCCAAGGATTAGCAAGAGTCCTATTAACAACTCCAGAAACGGTAAAATCAGACTAAATGGTAGTACCACTTGGCCGGGTAAGAAAGATTCGCTAAAACGGCTTACCATCCCGCTACTAAATTCGTTGAGTTTGGGAATCCTTACCAGGCCATGACCAAACATGCTAATTCCAATACCTAACCGTATAAATACAAAAGAAAGTGTCTTCATCAAATTGGATTATACTCTAAAATTAATCGTTACAAGCTTTCGCACCAAGTCTTTACCTGCCTATATGCGCTCACTTAACAAAAATTTTAACCTTTTGGATCTTTCAGATCGGGGTATTCAATGCATTCCAACGCAATAAAAAAGCCCGGACACAACGTCCGGGCTTTACCTTTTGTTATTCTAAAGGACTGATTAATACCGGTAATAGTCGGGTTTGAAGGGTCCTTTTTGATTTACACCTATATATGATGCTTGGTCACCCGTCAACTCGTCTAGCTCGACACCCAACTTTTTCAAATGCAAGGCAGCTACTTTTTCGTCCAGATGTTTGGGTAGCATGTACACACCCGCTTCGTATTGATCCGTATTGTTCCAAAGTTCCATTTGCGCCAGCGTTTGGTTGGTGAAGGAATTAGACATAACAAATGAAGGATGTCCCGTGGCACAGCCCAAATTCACCAACCTGCCTTCCGCCAATAGGATGATATCCTTGCCATCCAAGTGGTAAAGATCTACCTGAGGTTTGATTTCGTCCTTGGTATGCCCATAATTCCCATTCAACCAGGCCATGTCTATTTCATTGTCGAAATGGCCGATATTGCAAACAATCGCTTTATCCTTCAATGCTTTGAAATGTGCCTCGCCAATGATGTCTTTATTACCAGTCGCGGTTACGACGATATCGGCCTCTTTTACCGCATCCATCATTTTTTTAACTTCAAACCCATCCATGGCTGCTTGCAGGGCACAAATCGGATCAATTTCCGATACGATCACCCGTGCGCCAGCACCTCTCAATGAGGCAGCCGAACCTTTTCCAACATCACCATAACCGGCTACTGCCGCTACTTTTCCCGCCATCATGATATCAGTAGCTCTTCGGATGGCATCTACCAGCGATTCCTTACAGCCGTATTTGTTATCAAATTTCGATTTGGTAACCGAATCGTTTACATTAATCGCTGGAATGGTTAGCGTTCCATTTTTCATTCGTTCGTAGAGTCGGTGAACGCCAGTAGTTGTTTCTTCTGACAGCCCTTTGATTCCGGAAACTAACTCAGGGTAATTATCCAAAACCATATTCGTCAGATCTCCCCCATCATCCAAAATCATGTTTAAGGGTTTGCGATCTTCTCCAAAAAATAAGGTTTGTTCGATACACCAATCAAAATCCTCGGCAGAAAGGCCTTTCCAGGCATAAACACTTATTCCCGCTTCTGCTATGGCAGCGGCTGCGTGATCCTGTGTGGAAAATATGTTACAGGAGGACCAGGTTACCTCCGCCCCAAGTGCAACCAAGGTCTCTATCAGTACCGCTGTCTGTATGGTCATGTGAAGGCATCCGGCAATCCGTGCCCCTTTAAGGGGCTGAGAAGCACCATACTCTTCTCTCAATGCCATCAGTCCGGGCATTTCACTTTCCGCCAGCCTGATTTCCTTTCTTCCATATGCAGCAAGCGAGATATCCTTGACTTTGTATTGGGTATATTTTTGAAATTTGGTTGTAGACATGTTTATTTTACTATGGTTTAAATTAAATTTTAGCAAATTTAAGTATTCGAGGACACAAAAGAAAATAGGGTAATTAAATGAATCGGATTTGTTTTAAATCATAACTGGATGTCGTTCCATTTTGTTTCTTGATTTTTAGGTGTCCGTGCTTACCGACCCCAACTATTTTACCAGTAAATACCTGCTCATCTTCATAACTCGCCCAGGTTCCAAAGCGGTGTAACTGACTAAGGTATTCTTTGTGGATCGCTTCCTGATCACCGGCTTTTAACCGCAGGTAATAGCGTTCCACCGAAATCAGCAAACATTCGAGCAACTGTTCCAATGAATAGGATTTGTTGGTGAGGTTGGCAAGGGATGTCGCCATCGGAACCGGAAACTCATGTTGATTTACATTAATTCCTATCCCAGCCACCGAAGCAGCTATCCGGTTGGCAGACAGGGTGTTTTCGATCAGCATTCCGCCAATTTTCTTTCCTTCCGGGGAGAGAAAATCATTGGGCCATTTGATGGTAATTCCGGAAACCAAACGGCAGAGTTCCTTTTGCACTCCAAGGGCAATGGCCATATTGAGAACAAATTGCTGATCTACCTTGAGAAAATCCGGTTTGAAAATCATGGAAAACGTGAGGTTCAACCCGGGTTTGGCATGCCAGGTATTCGTTCTTTGTCCTCTCCCCTGCGTTTGATGATGGGTGAGGATGACGGTACCTTCTGCTGCCATTCCAGACCGGAGCCGGGAGACGGCTAAATCATTCGTAGAGTGACAGTCTGTCAGTATTTGCAAATCTTTTCCCAAAAATACCGTATTGGCAAGGATTTTATGCATTTATAATTAGTTATTTTATTGCATAATCAGGATATTTAAAATTGCATTGAAATTAGCCAAAAAATGGAGATTACTAAAAAAAATACCAGAAAAAATATATGACGGCAGAGGAGTTGAGCAAAGTGATAGTGAAAGGAATGGAAGATAAAAAAGCTTCCGAGATAGTGGTAATGGATTTACGAGACATCAACAGCACGATAACTGACTTTTTTGTGATTTGTTCGGGTACCTCTGACACTCAGATTGAAGGTATTTCCAATTCCGTGGAAGAAGAAGTTTACAAAACCAACCGTGAAAAACCCTGGAAAAGTGAGGGTAAAAATAACCGGCAATGGGTCTTAATGGACTATGTTAATGTGGTCGTGCACATATTCCTGAAAGAGAAAAGAGAATTTTATCAGTTGGAAGAGCTTTGGGGAGATGCCAAGGTGACCAAAATAAACAGTCACTAAATCCGATGGATTTAAACTTTCATTTTTTTATTTCGTTGTACAAAAAGTTTATAGTAATAAAAAAATCAACATGAGTGATAAAAATAAATCTAAAAAGTTTGTTCCAAAGCCACCTCAAAAGCCCAATTTTCAACTCTGGTTGATAATTACCGCGGTAATTGTTTTGATAGGCGTGACTTGGTTCAATCAGAATTCGGCCACCCTGGAAATCACGATGAAGCGTTTTGAAGACATGGTGCTAAGTAACGATGTTCAGAAAGTAACCGTGATCTACAACCAGAACTACGTAGAAGTTTCGCTACGGGAGGCCGCATTGGAAAATCAACGTTATAAAGATGAATTGGAGGCCCAGAACAGATTCTATAATCCTACCGGACCTCACTATCGGATCAACATTGCTTCTGTAGACAATTTTATTGAAAGCTATACCCGTTTGGAAGAACAGTTGCCTGAGGAAGAACGCATAGGTTATTCTGCCAAAGAAGAGGAGAGTTGGGGTAATTGGATTTCCAGCTTCGGCTTTTTGATATTAATCTTTTTCCTTTTTTGGATGATGATGCGCCGGATGTCGGGACCGAGTGGGCCCGGAGGTCAGATCTTCAATGTGGGGAAATCCAAGGCCCAGTTATTTGACGCTGAAAATAAGGTCAAGATCACTTTTGACAACGTGGCAGGCTTGGACGAGGCCAAAGAAGAAGTAGAAGAAATTGTAGAATTTCTTAAAACGCCGGGTAAATTCACCAAGTTGGGAGGCAAAATTCCCAAAGGAGCCTTATTAATTGGCCCTCCCGGTACCGGTAAAACGTTATTGGCCAAAGCCGTTGCCGGTGAAGCAGGGGTCCCATTCTTTACTTTGTCAGGTTCTGATTTTGTAGAAATGTTTGTGGGAGTAGGAGCGGCTAGAGTCCGTGACCTTTTTAAGCAGGCAAAAGAAAAAGCTCCTTGTATTATATTTATAGATGAAATAGATGCAATCGGTCGTTCAAGAGGCAAAGGACAGATGCCAGGATCCAATGATGAAAGGGAGAATACCCTGAACTCCTTATTGGTGGAAATGGATGGCTTCGGAACGGACTCAGGAGTGATCGTTTTAGCAGCGACTAACCGGCCGGATGTATTGGACAGTGCACTTCTTAGAGCGGGTCGTTTTGATCGTCAAATTAGTATAGACAAGCCGGATATGGTCGGTAGAGAAGCCATTTTCAAAGTCCATCTGGAGCCTATTAAGACAGCTGATGATGTGGAACCAAAAAAACTGGCTGCTCAAACCCCGGGATTCGCAGGTGCTGAAATAGCCAACGTTTGTAATGAAGCGGCGTTGATTGCTGCCAGAAGAAATAAAGAGGCGGTCGATATGCAGGATTTTCAGGATGCCGTGGATCGGGTCATAGGAGGTCTTGAGAAGAAAAACAAAATCATTTCTCCAGAGGAAAAGAAAATTGTTGCCTACCATGAGGCGGGCCATGCAGTGGCTGGCTGGTTTTTAGAGCATGCAGATCCTTTGGTAAAAGTCAGTATTGTCCCAAGAGGAATTGCTGCGTTGGGATACGCCCAATACCTGCCCAAAGAACAATTCCTTTACCAAACCGAGCAATTGATCGACGAGATGTGCATGGCACTCGGCGGCCGTGCTGCCGAGGAAATCATATTCGGAAAAATATCCACCGGAGCATTGAGCGATTTGGAAAGGATAACCAAAATGGCATATTCCATCGTGTCCATCTACGGGATGAATGAAAAAATAGGAAATGTTTCCTTTTATGACAGCAAGGGAAGCGAGTACAAATTAGATAAGCCCTATTCTGAAAATACTGCTCAAACCATCGATGAAGAGGTCCGGAAGTTAATTGAGTTTTCTTACGTAAAAACAATCACCTTACTTAAGGAGCGAAAAAAGGAACTTGAGATAATTGCCCAGAAGTTGCTTGAAAAGGAAATATTGTTTCAGTCAGACCTGGAGAACCTCATCGGAAAGAGGCCTTTTGATAAGGAAACCACATATGAAAAATTTACAAAGGTGGTAGATGGTAAGAAAATAGAAACAATCGAACCCAAAAAGGAAGATGCCTCTGGAGAGCAGGAAGAGACGAAGGAAGACGTAATCGAAAATAGGGATTGATTTCCTTGTTATTCTAATTGATGATTCCGGTAAAAAGGAGAGGCTAAGCCACTTTTTTACCGGAATTCATTATTTTAATAGCTCTCAGGAACAGGAGATAAAAAATCAAGCCGATGGGCAAGGCTTTGCTTTAGTGATTCGTTTTTATTCCGCTATATTTATAGTGTTAAAGTCATTGATAGGTCAATGCCGGTCGGTATGATTTTCCCGGTATGACTCTTTTTAGAAAATTGAGAACAATTATGTCCGTGTCCGGAACCAATACCTCTCCCCCTGGCAAAATGAAGATCCGGTTAAAAGATCAGCAAAAAGTATATTTTGTTTCTGACTTTCATCTGGGAACTCCGGACTTGAAATCGAGCAGGGAGCGGGAACAAAAAATCATCAAGTGGCTGGGAGAAATTGAAAAAGATGCCGCCGCGGTATTCTTTTTAGGAGATATTTTTGATTTTTGGTTTGAATATGAAAAAGTTATTCCGAAAGGGTTTGTCCGTTTTATTTCTAAAATAACTTCCATGCGGGCCGATGGCATTCCGCTTTTTTTCTTTACTGGCAATCATGACCTGTGGATGCGGGATTATTTTACAGAGGAACTCGAAATCCCGGTATTTCACCATCCCCTGGAAATGGAAATTAACCAGAAAAAGTTTTTGGTAGGCCATGGAGACGGGCTGGGTCCGGGAGACAGAAAATACAAGATCTTAAAACGGATTTTTACAAGCAAATACTGCCAATGGCTATTCAAGTGGATTCATCCGGACATTGGCATGGCTATCGCTCATTCCTGGTCAAAAAACAGCCGGCTAACCAATGATCAGAAACAAGAGGGGGAATTTAAGGGAAAAGACAACGAGTGGCTTTACCAATATTGCCTGGAAATTGAAAAAAAGATGCATTTTGATTACTATGTTTTCGGCCACCGGCACTTACCGTTAAACCTGCCCCTTCATGGAAATTCCACCTATTTCAATTTAGGGGAATGGGTCAATCAATCCCACTATGGCGAATTTGACGGATGGTTTTTTCAACTCAAATCGTACAATGGATATGCGATTAAATCTGATTAAAACTATCCTCTTGATTCAGGCTTTCAGCTTGGGCATAAGCTTCCCCGGCCACATGCAGCAACTATCCGAAACGGCCTGGACGCTGGAGTTGGAGCAAGCAGACAAGTTATCCGTTGACCGGAGAGGAAATATTTTCGTAAGTGACCAAAACGGCTACTTAAGACAATTTAGCGAACAGGGTGATTCGCTGAATATTTATGCTCCCGCGTTCAGCGCGCCATTGAGCCAATTGGATGCGTTTTGGACGGTATCCATTTTCTTGTTTTCGGCAAGCCAGCAGCAAATTGAAATCCTCGATCGTTTTCTAAACCCAATCAATAGGAGTACAATGGCCGACCTGGGTATTACGGGTTATATCAGTCATGCTAGCCAGGGAAATAATCATGGGCTTTGGCTGTACGACGAGACCGACTTGAGGCTTAAAAAAATCGACCTGTCTTCCGGTAACCTGGTACAGCAACAACCCCTAATGGCATTACTTCCTCATAGTAGTTTGGAAATCCTGCAGATACAGGAAAGAAAAAATTTATTGTTTCTACAAATAGCGACGGAGGGGATATATCTTTTTGATAATCAGGCAAATTTTATTAAAAAAATACCCATTCCCGGAGAGGTTCCGGCCTTTATTGATCAGGAGTTTATCTACTACCTGGAGGGTGATTACTTGCTTAAAACCAACTTTCTATCGGATGTGAGTACCCAACTTCGTTTGCCCGATTTACCGGAAATTAAGGCGTTGGCATTAACAACTAATAAAGTGATTTTATTGGATACTCATATCTTACGGGCATTCAACCGCCCGGAGGCTTTTTGAATCCATACTTAACCGGGCAGCACCACTTACATAAAACCGCTCATATTGTATATCTATCGGGACAAAAAATTAATTAATAAATTATAAATTTGTTAATTAATATTAATTATAGGTGAAAAATTAAAATTTTTCGGTTCAATTTTTGCAATTTGTGCGTTAATGGATGGAGATAAAATTACGAAAAAATACATACCCTTAGTATTCCTTTTGTTAGCTTTTTATGGTGCAAGTACATTCTTTGTAGGTGCACAGAATGTCAGGCAACTGATTGAAACTGAAATATCATTTCCCTCAGACTTGGGTTCTGCTCCGGTAAACTTTAACCTTCAATCCCTGGGGAATAAGCGATTCAAGTTGGTTTTGGAAAAGCCGAGAAAACAACTGACGGATGTAAAAATATACGATATTTTAGGGAATTTGATTTTGCACGACCAACTAAATCCTACAGACGGTATGCAAAAAAACTATGATTTTACCCATTTAAACAGCAAACTGTTTGTGGTAGAAGTGGGCAATGCAAAGTATAATAAGACCAAAAGTGTGTATGCCAACCCACCCGGAAGCATGGAAAGAAACGTGAATCTTGACGAATAAAAAAAGGGAGCCAAACGCTCCCTTTTTTCTTAACCGGCTTTAAATAACGATTACTTTACTTCTACCAATTTGATATCGAAAACCAGATCTTCTCCAGCAAGCGGGTGATTGGCATCAAGCGTGATTTTAGCTTCATCGACATGGACTACCTTTACCGGAGTTGGTTGTCCTTGTTGATTTTGGATGGAAAGATCCATTCCTACTTCAGGCTTAATTTCGGCAGGAACCTGCTCCAAAGGAACATCCAGCATCATATCTTCTCTTTTCTGACCGTAAGCTTCCTCAGAAGGAATGGTCACACTTTTATCATCTCCAACTTGCATGCCCTCAACGGCAACGTCAAATCCCTTGATCATTTTCCCATCTCCCAAGATGAATTCCAACGGGTCACGATCTTGAGAAGAGTCAAATATAGTTCCGTCTTTTAGTTTTCCTGTGTAGTGTACCTTAACGGTATTTCCTTTAGTTGCTACAGACATAAGTTTGTATTAGTTTGTTTAAACAACAAAGGTAACATTTTTATTAGGCTATTAAAAGTCATTAGGCAAGGAATCCCCACTTGTCCAATTGCGTACTTAAAATGTCCATTTACGAACAAATAAATTCAAGAATTGGCTTTTTATGGCTAAATTAGCCGATGAAAACCTGGCATTATTTCAGCATTGATTAAATAAAAAAAATGGAAGAGACGAATTTGGGTAAGATTTTGATAGTGGATGACAATGAGGACTTGTTATTCGCGGCTAAAATGTTGCTAAAGAAGCATGCGAAAGAAGTGTTTATTGAAAAGGATCCCAGAAGAATTCCGTTTTTAGTCAATAATACGAGTTTTGATGTCATTCTTCTGGATATGAATTTTACGGAAGACACCACTTCCGGTAAAGAAGGGTTTCATTGGCTGCGACAGATCAAAGAAATAGATCCCAAGGCAGTCGTCATCCTGATCACTGCTTTTGGAGACGTGGAGATGGCGGTACAGGCATTAAAAGAGGGGGCGACGGATTTTATCTTGAAGCCCTGGCAAAATGAGAAATTACTGGCCACGCTTTCGGCGGCAGTCAAACTTAAAGAAAGCTACAATCAGGTAGATAAGCTATCCAATCGGCAAAAACAATTGCAGGCCGATTTAAAAAAACCTTTTTCAGAGATCATCGGCCAAAGTGCCTCGATGAAGAATGTGTTTTCCATCATCGAAAAGGTGGCTGGAACCGATGCCAATATTCTTATTCTTGGCGAAAACGGGACCGGAAAAGAGTTGATCGCCCGTGCCATCCATGATCGATCCGAAAGAAAAGATGAAATTTTCGTTGGGGTGGATATGGGTGCTATTACGGAAAGTTTATTCGAAAGTGAGCTTTTTGGTCACAAACGAGGAGCGTATACAGATGCAAAGGAAGACCGTGCCGGCAGGTTCGAGATAGCGGATAAGGGGACCTTATTTCTGGATGAAATCGGAAACCTCAGCATGCCCCTACAATCCAAACTGCTGACCGTATTGCAAAAAAGAGAAGTTACCCGTATCGGAACCAATAAATCCATTCCGGTAGACATTCGACTCATCTGCGCCACCAACATGCCGGTGCACGACATGATCCTTGAAAATTCCTTTCGGCAAGACCTGCTATATCGGATCAATACGGTAGAAATCTTCCTTCCCCCCCTTCGTGACAGGCAGGATGACATTCCCATTCTGGCATCACATTTTCTTACCGTGTACGCCGCAAAATACCGTAAACAATTTAAAGGACTAAAGCCAAATGCGCTGCAGTTGTTGCAACGGTATAGTTGGCCGGGAAATATTCGGGAACTGCAGCATGCCATCGAAAGGGCCATCATCATGGCAGAAGGAGATGAGCTGGATAGCAGGGATTTTTTCTTTCTGTCGGCCAAACCATCCAATGATAAAGTAAGCAGCAACACTTACAATCTGGACGAGGTGGAAAAAAACCTTATTCAGAAAGCCATAGACAAAAACGGCGGCAACATTTCCAAAGCAGCAAAAGCACTGGGGTTGACACGAGCCTCTTTGTACAGAAGGTTGGAGAAATATGGATTATAAAGTCGGCTTACTGGGAAGAATTTTTGTACTAACCCTCACGCTCTTTTTACTAGCTTACATCATTGTTAATGATTCCGGAGTCTTTGCGATTTCGCTATTTATTATCCTGACATTTGTGCAACTGATCCTGCTGATTCGCTATGCAGAAAGTAGCTTTAAAAAAGTGCGCCAATTTCTAGACAACATAAAACAAAACAACTACGCAACGGTATATCCGGTAAAATTTGACGGTACAGAAACCGATGACTTGCACATCGAATTCAATGCGATTCTGGCCAAACTCAAGGAAGACCAGATAGAAAAAGAGGCCAACTTCCATTATTTCAGGACAGTATTCCAACACCTCAGTATCGGATTGATCACGTTTGAGTCAGATGGCAGCGTGCAGATTCTCAATACGGCTGCCAAGCGCATGCTCAACATCGACAAACTATCCCATATTCAGGAAATCGCATCCATTAATAAAGAGCTACATCATGCCATCGAAAACCTGCGAACCGGGGGAAGCGAATTGATAAAGATTGCCCATCCGGATGGGATTATGCAGCTTTCTGTTTATGCGATTGAATTGGTACTAAGGGACGTAAAATTTAAATTAGTCTCCTTGCAAAATATTCAGAGTGAGTTAGAAGAAAAGGAGATGGAAGCATGGCAAAATCTTATTCGGGTACTGACGCATGAAATAATGAATTCCATCGCTCCGATTTCCTCTCTGGCGGCGACCATCAGCTCGGATATAAAGTCCAAGATGCGGCAAAAAGAAACCGTAGAAATGGAGGAACTGAGAGATTATCAAATGGGATTGTCTACGATAGAGAAGCGAAGTGAAGGATTGATCAATTTTGTAAGTGATTTCAGAAGCCTGGCACATATCCCGTTTCCCAAATTTTCTGCGATAAAAATCCGGGAATTGTTTGACCAGATGGATCTTTTACTTCAAAACCAGCTGGAGTCCCAGGATGTGAAACTTGAAAAACAAATTACCCCTGAAGACCTGCTCTTGTTTGCAGACAGTTCGCAAATCGAACAAGTGATGATTAACCTTACTCAGAATGCCATTCATGCCGTCGAAAACCTTCCCGATAAGAAAATCTACCTACGTGCCTTTATCGATGACAATGGAAAAATCATCATCGAAGTAGAAGACAGTGGTAAAGGCATCGAAGAGGAAGCGCTTAACAAGATATTTATCCCCTTTTTCACGACCAAAAAGAAAGGCTCTGGGATAGGGCTTAGCCTTTCCAAGCAAATCATGCGCAGGCATAAGGGCAATATTCAGGTAAAATCCACCCTGGGCCAGGGAACCATCTTTAAATTGATCTTTAATGCCTGATATCCTGTTCCCGTACTTAACGGACCGGTAACAATTCATTCACAACGATCGGTCGCTCAAGTACTTTCATAGCATTTTGATAAACAGCAATTCATCAACAGTTTATCTTGCTGGCCTATATTGCTTCCAAAACAAGAATACTTTGGAAACAAACTTTAAAACCATCGTTCTTTCCGACATTCATTTGGGAACAAAAGGGTCCAAGGCCAAAGAAGTGGTCAGGTTTCTCAAACAATATCAATGCGAAAATCTGATTCTCAACGGCGACATTATCGATGGATGGCAGCTTAAAAAATCAGGCAGTTGGAAGCGAAAACACACCCGGGTTTTCAAAAGGGTACTGAAAATGATCGACTGCGATCGTACCAAAGTGATCTACCTGCGGGGAAATCACGATGATTTTCTGGACCAGGTACTGCCCTTGGAAATCGGCAACCTTTCCATACGTAAAGACCTGATTTACGAAAGCAACGGAAAGAAATACTTTATTACTCACGGAGATGTATTTGACAATATCACTACTAACCTGCGCTGGATAGCTTACCTGGGGGATATGGGATATACTTTTTTACTTTGGCTCAACACCCGTGTGAACCACTACCGTAGGAAAAAAGGATTGCCCTATTTTTCCTTGTCCCAGTATGTGAAATCCAGGGTTAAATCGGCCGTTACCTATATCGACGGATTTGAAACGGAATTGTGTAAAATAGCCCGCTCTAAAGGCTGCGATGGCATTATCTGTGGTCACATACACAAGGCAGAAATCAGGACCATTGACGGCATCGAATATTACAATTCAGGTGACTGGGTGGAATCGTTAAGTGCCCTGGCAGAAGATCACGAAGGAAACTGGCAACTCATTTATTACAATGAGCTGGATTTCGGGAAAGCCAAACCATTCGAAAGCAAGGTAATTCCCCTAAAGGAGCCTATTGCCAGACCGCTGGATAAATTTAGCTAGCCAACAATGAAATTCCTGTTTATTGTACAAGGAGAAGGAAGGGGGCATATGACGCAGGCCATGGTGATTGGAGCGTTGTTACAGCAACATGGCCACGATATCGGGTCGGTCGTACTGGGCTCCAGCGACCGAAGAAAAGCACCGGATTATTTTCTGGAAGCTTTTCCCTGTCCCATCCACCGGATTCAAAGTCCCAATTTTGTGACCGACAAAGCCAATAAAGCCATCAAAATGGGGGCTACCTTATGGGACAACGTAAAGAAACTCCCCTACTATACAGAAAGCATCCGAAAACTAGATCAGCTTGTCGTCGCTGAGAGGCCGGATTGCATCCTGAATTTTTACGATATGCTGGGAGGAATTTATGCGATGATCTATCCTTCCAGATCGTCCTTTGTTGTGATAGGACATCAATACCTGATTTATCATCCGGATTTCACGTTTGCCCAGCCGGGGGGTATTCAAAAACTATTGTTTAAACTAAATACCAAAATCACCTGTTGGAATGCCTCCAAAATCATTGCCTTATCCCTATGGAAACCGGTAAGAAAGGCTGCTGTAAAGAATTACAGTGTTTGGCCTCCCATGGTGAAAAAATCGGTTCGTTCCGCTCTCCCACTTTCGGGAAACTTCTTTCTGGTTTACATTGTCAATTCGGGCTATGCCCGGGAAATTTTTGAATTGGCAAAAAAATACCCGGAAATAACCATTGAGGCCTTCTGGGATGCCGGAGAAATGCCACGAAGATACCAGCCATTGGCTAACCTGACGTTTCACCAAATTGACGACCGTTTGTTTGTAGAAAAGTTAAGCCAATGCAAAGCGTACTTATCCACTGCCGGATTTGAGTCGATCGCCGAGGCCATGTATCTGGGGAAAAAAACCTTAATGGTGCCGGTGGAAGGGCAATATGAGCAACAGTGTAATGCGTTGGATGCAGAAAAATCGGGTGCCGGCCTGGGTGCTAAAAACTTTGATCCGCAATTACTAGCGCGATTAACAGCATCCAATTCATCGACTACCGATTCCTTCGAGCAATTTGCCGAATGGCAGCACTCTCTGGATTCCTGCTTTGCCGAATGGATGCAAGAAATGCAAGGATCTAAAATTCCGGTAGCAAATTAATGTATCCGGCATATTTTTATGGGTAACAATCCGTTTTTAGTAGTCAAAAATCAATTTGCCAGGCTAAAAAAAACAAGCTAAAATAAGTTTGGTAGCCAACACGAAGGTTTGGAGTGAGAGATTCAACCCTGAAGCAAAAAAATCCAAATAGAACCGGGAAAATTTGGCAATTTGAACCGTAAATGACTTAAATTCGCTCTTTGTTTACGTAGGACGGAAATACCCATGAATATAGAGTTAGAGCGATTAAAAGAAAACAGAGAGAAAATCCGTCATTGGAAGAAATGGGGACCCTATCTTACCGAAAGACAATGGGGAACAGTGAGGGAGGATTACAGTCCGGACGGGTCTGCCTGGGAAAATGTTACCCATGACGATGCCAGAAGTAAAGCGTACCGATGGGGAGAGGAAGGAATCGGAGGAATCAGCGATCACAAGCAGAAACTCTGCCTGGCCTGGGCTTTCTGGAATGGAAAAGATCCCCTGATAAAAGAGCGTTTATACGGACTTACCGGAAATGAAGGCAATCACGGAGAAGATGTAAAAGAACTATACTATTACCTGGACTCTTCCCCTACCCATAGCTATATGAAAATGCTCTATAAATACCCACAAGAAGCATTTCCGTACCAGCAATTACTGGAAGAAAGCCAGTTGCGGGGAAAAAATGAAAGAGAATTTGAACTGTTGGATACAGGTGTATTTGATAAGAATGCCTATTTCGATATTTTTTTAGAGTACGCCAAAGCAGATGTAGAAGATATCCTGGGCAGAGCGACGGTCTACAATAGGGGATCAGAAGAAGCCACACTTTGGATAATGCCCACCATCTGGTTTAGAAAAACCTGGTTTACAGGAGACGAGCCTTTTATGCCCAGGTTGAAAAAAGAAGGGCCAAACAAGATCAAGGCCTTTTCTCCCAAATCAGGGAATTACCATTTTACATTTTCAGATGAACCCGAGTTACAGTTTTGCGATAACGAAACAAACCGGGAACGACTGTATCATATTGGAAATCAGAAAAAGTTCCTTAAAGACGCGATCAATGACTACCTCGTACATGGGGAAAATAAGCACCTCAACCCAAAATTTGTAGGTACTAAAGCGGCTGCCATCTATAAACTAACCATCCCGGCCGGGGGGAAAGCGGAAGTAACATTGCGCATGCAGCATGCGGAAACGGACGCTCCCCTGGAAGTGGCAAATGACATCTTTCAGGAGCGGATACAGGATACGGAGTCATTTTACGAAGGCTTGCAAGAACGGGTTAAGGATAAGGAAATGAAACTGATCCAACGGCAGGCATATGCAGGGATGTTATGGAGCAAACAATTTTATTACTTCAACGTCGAGCGCTGGCTGGAAGGAGACCCGGGAAGGTATCAACCGCCCCAGGAAAGAAAATCGGGTAGAAACGGCAATTGGCGCCACTTACAAAATTACGACATCATTTCCATGCCGGATAAATGGGAATACCCCTGGTACGCAGCCTGGGACCTGGCCTTTCATTGCATTCCCCTGGCTAGGTTAGATCCTGATTTTGCCAAGGACCAACTCCTTTTGCTATTGAATGATTGGTACATGCATCCAAACGGGCAAATGCCAGCCTATGAATGGAATTTCAACGACGTAAACCCTCCTGTACATGCCTATGCGGTTCAACGGGTTTACCAAATTGATAAGAAATACAATGGGAAAAATAAAGGCGATCAGGAATTTCTAGAGCGTGCGTTTCATAAACTACTGTTAAATTTTACCTGGTGGGTGAATCAGAAAGACGAAGAAGGGAAAAACATATTTGAGGGTGGCTTCCTGGGACTTGACAATATTAGTGTTTTTGACCGAAGCCATGTAGACAAATTGTTTGGCAAGCTGGAGCAGGCGGATGCCACATCCTGGATGGCCATGTTTTGTCTCAACATGCTGCGTATATCCCTGGACCTTTGTGAATTCAATAAGGTCTATCAGCATACGGCTACCAAGTTCCTGGAACACTTTCTGTATATCGCCGGTGCCATGAGCAATATTTCAAAAGAAAACATCAGCTTATGGGACGACGAAGATAATTTTTTCTTCGACGTACTGCACCTTTCCGGTGAAGAGCCCAGGCTTATGAAAGTTAAGTCAATTGTAGGCATCATCCCCTTATTTGCGGTAGAGCCTATCCGGGAGGAGCTCTTTGACGACCTTCCGGAATTCAAAAACCGGCTGGATTTCTTTTTTAAGGAAAAACCCAAATTAGCTGCCCTGGTCTCCAATTGGATACATCCCGGGCACGAAAAAAGAAGGCTTTTTTCCTTGCTAAGAGGACATCGGATGAAAAGTATCCTTCATAAAATGCTCGACGAAAGTGAATTCCTATCAGATTATGGTATCCGCTCCCTGTCCAAGGATCATCTAAAAAAACCCTATTCCGTTCAGATCAACGGCAATCGATTTTCCGTCAAATATGCCCCCGGAGAATCCGAAACCACGATGTTTGGAGGTAACAGCAACTGGCGAGGTCCCATTTGGTTCCCTATAAACTTCCTGATCATCGAATCCCTTAAAAAATTTGACTTCTATTATGGGGGCACTTTCTCCATAGAATATCCGACGGGATCAGGTAAATTTATCACGCTGGACTTGATTGCGAAGGAATTATCCTTACGCCTGATCAACCTGTTTCGAAAGGATGAAAACGGAAACCGCCCCATTTATGCCGACAATGAGAAAATGCAGCAGGACCCTCATTTTCAGGACCTCATTTTGTTTTACGAATATTTCCATGGTGAAAATGGCAGGGGCTTAGGAGCTTCTCACCAAACCGGTTGGACGGGTTTGGTAGCCGAGCTTATTCATAAATATTACAAGGAAAAGGAATTTTACCCCAATGCTGCTACCCTATTTAAAAGCTGACAGAACCGAAGCGGGTTGCGATGAAGTAGGCCGGGGCTGCCTCTCCGGACCTGTGGTAGCCGCAGCCGTGATCTTTCCTCATCGTTACGCCAACGAATGGATCAACGATTCCAAAAAATTAGCAAAAACCCGGAGGGAAGTGTTAACGGAAGAAATTAAATCCAAGGCGTTGTGCTGGGCTATTGGCAGTGCGGATGTGGAAGAAATCGACCGGCTGAATATCTTAAATGCCTCCTTCCTGGCCATGAATCGGGCTGTAGCGGCGCTCACTATGAAACCGGATCATTTACTGATTGATGGCAACAGGTTCAAATCAACAAGTTCCATTCCCTTTGACTGCGTGGTCAAGGGGGATGGGAAATTTGCCAGTATTGCTGCCGCCTCCATCCTGGCCAAAACGTATAGGGATGAGTGGATGGCCCATCTCGCCAGGGAATACCCGGGGTATGGGTGGGAAAAAAATGTGGGATATCCTACTAAGGCGCATCGTGAAGGAATCCGGAAATTAGGTCCAAGCCCCTTACATCGGAAATCGTTCCG
This sequence comes from Cyclobacterium salsum, assembly GCF_010119245.1. Classification (GTDB taxonomy): domain Bacteria; phylum Bacteroidota; class Bacteroidia; order Cytophagales; family Cyclobacteriaceae; genus Cyclobacterium; species Cyclobacterium salsum. The sequence continues at coordinate 541,900 of NZ_WNKG01000002.1, read as the reverse complement.
CCTGCTACCGGAACAATTGAAAATGGATTTATAAAAACATAACGCCTCGCATCAGGAACGAATGATTCGTACGCTCAGTTAAGTAATTGAAATAAACCAAAACGCTTATGAACCCAAAACATGTTTTTTTGATACTCCTTTATCTGGGACTTTCTTTCTCCCTGCAAGCCCAGGACGCTGTTCAAAAAGCCCAACCCATTTTGGGTGAATTACCCCAAAAAACCGAAGATGTCTTTTTACCGGAAGTGCCGGGAGTAAAGGTAGAGGTGTGGGTGGACAGCCTGACTATTCCCTGGTCTTTGCGCTTTCTTCCCAATGGAGATGCTCTGGTAGCCCAAAGACCCGGTACGATCCTCCGAATTCCTTCCGGAGAAACCAACCCAACTCCTTATATCGAGGTTCCGGGCAGCGTGCACGAGGTGGATGCGGGCTTAATGGGATTAGCTGTTCACCCCAATTTCGAAACCAACCATTGGATCTACATCATGCATGCTTACCGAAACGATGAAAATCAGCTTCTCAGCAGGGTCGTCCGGCTAAACGATCTTGGATCCAGAGCCGTGGTGGACAAAGTGATTTTGGACAATATACCTGCTTATGCCATTCACCTGGGTGGTAGAATTGCTTTTGGTCCGGACGGCATGCTCTACATTGGCACGGGCGATATGTCTCAGCCCTTTGTGGCGCAGGATGTAAACAACCTGGCATCAAAGATCCTTCGCATAACGGAAGAAGGTGAAATCCCTTCTGACAATCCCTTTCCCGGATCTCCGGTTTACTCGTATGGACACCGCGTGGTGCAGGGCTTTGCCTGGGACCCCGATACGGGGGCATTTTTTAATTCCGAACACGGTCCTTCCGGTGCCGAAGTGGAAGGGAGCGTTCGCTACCGGGATGAGGTAAATATGGTCAAAAAAGGTGGCAACCATGGCTGGCCCATCGCCGTAGGGGCTCCTGGAATGGCAACCTACGTGGACCCAAAAGTCTCCTGGAATAAAGCGGCCGTACCTCCTGCGGGCATGACTTTTTATCGGGGTGATCTGTTTGTCGCCTCTCTTGGGGGACAAGCCTTAATCCGCCTGGTTTTTGATAAAGAAAATGATTACGAAGTCAAGAAAGTAGAGCGTTGGTTTTCATATGCCCCTTCCAAAGGTGTCTATGGACGGATGCGCGACGTGACAGTTGGACCGGATGGAAACCTGTATGTCACCACCAGCAATACCGACGGCAGGGCAGCATTACGCATACACGATGACAAGATCTTAAAGCTGACCTTCGAATAATCATCATGCAATCCCGTAATGCAGGAGGCTATCCGGGATTCTCTCAAGTATATCGGAGGCCAGCGTACCTCTACCACGATCAGCACCAGCCAGTTCTCCTGCATGTCCATGATGAAAAACGCCACACAGCACTGCGTTTTTCATCGTATAGCCTTGCCCAAGGAAGGAGGTGAGGATGCCAGTGAGCACGTCTCCTGAGCCTCCTGTGGCCATGTGAAGGGACCCCGAATTGTTAAATACCTGCTGCCCATCCGGAAAACTGATCAATGTGAAGGCCCCTTTCAATACCAATGTGCAGCTGTATTCTCTGGCAAAGTCCCTGGCCTGATCCATACGGTGAAAGTGGTTTTTTGCAGCAACTCCGGTAAGGCGCTCGAATTCTTTCAGATGAGGCGTAAGTACCACATTGGAATGCAAGGAATTCAACCAGGCAGGGTTATCTCCCAATATATTAATAGCATCCGCATCCAATACTGTGGGTCCCGAATAGTGGCTCAGAAGCTGATATACCAATTCAGCAGCATTCTTGCCTTTTCCCAATCCAGGACCGATTCCTACGGCATCTATTCCTTCCGTATGCAACTTGTCTCCCACTTCCTTTTCACTTCCGGGCGGCAAGACCATTGCCTCAGGAATACTACCTTGAATAATTTCCACGCCACAGGCAGGAATGTGGCAAAAAACCAGTCCGCTTCCGGTTCGCAATGCGGCTCGTGTACTCAACCCAATGGATCCCATTTTACCATAACTCCCTCCTGCCAAAACAACTCTTCCAAAATCTCCTTTATGACTAGATGTAAGGAATTTCTTATGGTATTTAATTAAATTTTCGCCCGAAAAGAAGAACCGATTCGATTCAAAGGAATCAAAATACCGTTGTTCTATGCCGATGCTTTGTACCGTCAGTTTTCCTGTACAGGCTGCATGTTCCGGAGCGAGCAAGGAAAGTTTTGGAAACTGGAAACTCAAGGTATAATCCGCCCGAAATACCTCCCCTTCCAGGGGACCGTCGGAAGGCAGGCCAGATGGCGTGTCCACACTTATTTTCAACGAAGTTCTTTCATTTAAGTACCGAATCAATTTCAGGTATTCCCCTTCCAGGGGCCGGTTGATTCCGACACCGAAAACAGCGTCAATGAGCACCTCTGATTCAGCCACCTTTTCCCAGTTGCTAACCGGTAATTTCTCAGGTAACAAGTGTAGATTGTGCTGAAAGTCAGCAGAACCCTTATCCGGATTGCCTATATACCCTACTGCCACAGAATAGCCCATTTGGTTCAGAATCCTGGATATGGCAAGTCCATCGCCGCCATTGTTTCCGGTACCGCAATAAATCGATACCGATTTTTCTTTTGGTACCTGAGCCACAAACCAGTTACAAAAGGCCTGAGCAGCCCGTTCCATCAGTTGGTAGGAATGAATGACCTCTCCTTCAATGTATTTTTGATCCAGGGATTTTACCTGATTTCCTGAAAGTATCTTTTGCATGGTGCGTCTAAATTATTTAAGAAAATAACAGCGGAAGTAGCGGCGGAATTCGAATCAGTTTTCGGATTCGGATTCGGAACGGTTTCCATTAATCGAACAGACGAAATTACCCAACCAGCTGACAAAAACAAATTTCCTGGAACCTGCTCGCTTTCCTTACGAAATAGAAAAGAATTTCGGGATTTTTTAAAAGATAACCTAATGAAATGCTGCTGAATAGCTGTTTTCACTCGAGTCCGCCAGGACGTTTCGCAGGTGTTTTGATTAGGGCGGACTTTCTTCCCCAGGTGGTTGGCATGAAGATTTTCTAAAGATGAACGACATATTCACGCATCCTTCATTTTTCCTGAAAACGGGAAATCATCTCCTAGTCCACAAAATTCAATTTCAAACACCCTTGAATCCGCCCCTTTTCACCAACCCTTGCCCTTTTCGTAACATCAGGGTAATCTGGGATTCGTAGCTTTGATTTTAAATCCGTTGATATCCAAATCTGATTTTCGTACCTTGTCCAACATCAGTCTAAAGCATACCCCAAAAAATGAAAAACCTTCTTTTTACCCTTTTACTAATAGCCGCCTGCCAGTGGAGCATGGCGCAGGAATACCGCGTATACAAAGCCCCCACCTTTCGGGAAGAATGGAGCAAACCTTCTGATTACCCTGATCGCGTCATCCTCAATTTTGGGGAGGACCCTTCCAGTCAGGCCAATGTTACCTGGAGAACGGATACCAGTATCGAAAAAGCCTTTGCAGAAATTGCCGTTGCCGACGGGGCGCCGAAATTTTGGAGAAATGCCCAGACCATGGAAGCAAAAACCGAATTGCTGGATGCTACGGCCGTAGAAGTGGCCAATGTAAAGGCGCATTTCCATTCAGTCAGTTTTAGGGACTTAAAACCTGGCACCATTTACGCCTATCGCGTGGGTGATGGAGAATCCTGGACGGAGTGGATACAATTCAGTACCGCTTCCAACGACAAGGAAAGCCCCTTTGCCTTTCTCTATGTGGGAGATACGCAGAACTATATATTGGAACTTTGGTCCAGGCTGATTCGGGAAGGCTACCGGAAGGCACCGGATGCCAAGTTTATCATCCATGCAGGGGATCTGGTGAATGTAGCACACCGGGAAACCGAATGGCACGAATGGTTTACCGCCGGGGGTTTTATCCACAGCATGGTACCTTCAGTAGTTACTCCCGGAAACCATGAATACCGCAGTATCTCGGAGTTGGATGGTGAGGGTGCAGATCGCCGCTTGTCCGTACAGTGGAAACCTCAATTCACCCTGCCTGAAAACGGCCCGGAAAATATAACGGCATTGGACGAAACGGTCTATTACATGGATTACCAAAACACCAGAATTATTGTATTGAATAGCAATGTTCTCCAGGCGGAGCAAATTCCCTGGCTGGAAAAGGTCCTGTCGGAGAACCCACAAAAATGGACCATAGTCACTTATCACCACCCCTTATTTTCAGCTTCTGAGGGCCGGGAAAATACGCGGCTCAGAGAGGCATGGAAGCCACTGTTCGACAAATACCAGGTGGACCTGGCCCTACAGGGACACGACCACAGCTATGCCCGTGGTAGGGTTTCTCCTGAAGACAATGTTTTGGATGGGGTCAATGCCAGGGATAAAACCGGAACCGTTTATGTGGTCTCCGTAAGCGGGGGCAAAATGTACGGGTTGAAAAAGAATGCCTGGAATGACTATGAGGCGGAAAGGGACCGCGCTGCGGAAAACACCCAACTTTTTCAGGTCATTAACATTGAAGGGGATAAACTGAGCTTTGAATCGTATACCGCCATTGGAGAACTTTATGATGCCTTTGACCTGGAAAAACAAGCAGATGGCACCAATAAATTTATTGAAAGAAAATCCGAAGCGGTAGAGGAAAAAAGATTCTCCAACACCATTCCCTACGAAGATCCCCTCCCGGAAAATCTTAAAACCATCCTGCTTTCCAACTATCCCGGACACGAAATCACCCGGGTGTCTGCCAGAAGAGAAGGTGAAATATTGCATTTCAATGTTCGCCTGGAAAAAGACGGGGAAAGGAAAGAAATCAGCATAGACGAGGAAGGTAATATCAGTGAGTAAGTTATGGTGAATTACTTGACATTTGCGTAAAAATCCAACAGCCTCCTTTGAGAAAGAGGGAGTTGGTTTCGTAGGATTTACCGGTAGCGGTATTAACGAGAAGTTTTCTCAACCCTTTTCATGACACCAATTCAGCTTCGATTGGGTAAACGTCCATTCGATTTGAATGCAATAGTGGATTGCCAGCGCTTTCGGGTATTTATAACTAAATACCTCCGCGGCGGAGGGCTGGGGGATTTTTTTGAGATTCCTCATATCTCAAATCCAAGGTTTAAGGGGAAAGGGGCATTTTGACGAAAACAACAATTTTTTACAAGCTGGATTTTTATTAGGAACTAAAAAATCTGTACTAATCTGTGTCCATCTGTGGTGAAACATTTTGTATAGTATACATCATGGCATGTTAGATTTTTTAATTTGCTTAAAATTTTATTCCTCTGGTAAAGCAAAGGCCACGTAAGCATCTCCGGCAGGGGTACCCAGGCGATTGGCCCCTCCGGCGGCGATGACCACATATTGCCTGCCTTCCACTTCATACACGGAAGGCACCGCATAACCTCCGGCAGGAAGCTGGTATTCCCACAGCACTTCTCCTGTCTCCGCATCAAAGGCACGGAACATTTCATCGGCAGACCCTCCAATGAATACTATCCCGCCGGCTGTAGCCACACAACCGCCAAAATTCTGCGTACCAGTAGGGGCTACTCCCCTTTCCTTCAGCTCGGGATATTCTCCCAGTGGCACTTTCCATTTGATGGATTGGGTTTTTAAATCGATGGCATTCAGCGTTCCCCAGGGAGGCCTGCTCGCGGGAAAGCCTTCCTCATCTGTGAAAATACGGAAACCCTGCAAAACATAACGATCCAATGGGGCTGCTGCCAGATTTTCCTGACTGGATCCAACAGATTCCTGATCCAGCAGATAGTCCAGCAATGCTTCCAGCTCCTGTGCATCAAATCCCCGAAAGGCCGGCATCACCCCATTTCCTCCGGTGATGAGGGTCCTGGCCGATTCCCGGTCATGTCTGTCAGGGAGCCCGGTTAGTGCCGGGTAAGCTTCCCCAAGGCCCTGCCGGTCTGCCCCGTGGCAATTGGCGCAATTGGAAAGGTAGATCCGCTGACCCGGACTTAAGCTATTGAAAGCCCCTTCTTCCTGATTCTCTGACAGGCTCCTCAATTGCAAAATCATGGGAATTTCATTGGCGTTGACATAGATCATCTGATTGACAGGATCATAGGATAATCCTCCCCATAGCATGCCCCCCCTGGTGGCCGGAAAAGTCAGGGTTCCCTCCAGGCTGGGTGGGGTATAAAAACCCTCATTGCGGTATTTTTTAAATTCAGCCTTTGCATATGCTGCTGCTGCCTCGGAAATGTTGGTCAAATAGGTGCTGTCCAGGCCCTGAGGCACCAGGGTAATGCCCTGATCAAACTTTTGGGTCGGATGAGCTACTTCGCCAGGAACGTAGGAAGGAGGAACAGCCTTTTCCTTCACCTCCATCAGCGGCTCACCTGTAATGCGATCCAGCAAGATCAGCTCACCCATTTTACTGGGTTGTACCAGGGCCTGAACCGTCTCCCCATTCAGGGGAAAATCTACAAGGGTAGGCGCACAGGGCAAATCATAGTCCCATACATCATGGGTTACTGCCTGGTAGTGCCACTGCCGCTCACCGCTGCTGGCATCCAGCGCAAGGATGGAATTGGCAAACAGGTTTTCTCCCAGTCGGTTGCCTCCATAAAAATCGTAGGTAGGAGATCCGGTGGCTACATACACCCATCCCCTTTCCTCATCCAGGCTCATGCCGCCCCAGTTATTGGTGCCACCGTAGTTTTCATCCTCCACCCATCGCCAGGTATCGTGGCCATATTCTCCTTCCTGGGGTATGGTATGGAATATCCATTGGAATGCTCCTGTTTTGGCGGAATAGGCCCTGATATGACCCGGAGAGGCATCATACCCCTCCCCAGTGGCTGATCCGATGATCAATAAATCCTTGTAAATGATTCCGGGGGTATTTAACCCAATGGAAAGGGATTCGGGATCTCTGCCAAAATCCTGCCTTAAATCCAGCTTTCCACCTTCCCCAAATTCCTCCACCAGTTCTCCGGTTTTGGCATCCAGGGCAAACAACCAATGGCCAACAGGCATAAAAATCCGGGTTTTGTCCCCATCGGTAAAAGCCGTTACGCCCCGGTTCACTCCTCCCGAAACCCCAAAAACTTCCGGATCAAAACGCCACAGTTCTTTTCCAGTGGCCGCTTCCAGGGCGATTAAATCCAATTGAGGAGAAGTCACATACATGGTATTACCAAGAATAATGGGATTGCATTCCATGGGGGTGCGTTCCCTTTTATCTCCGGTATGGAAGGTCCAGGCCGGCTGGAGCTGGTGTACATTCTCCTTGTTGATGGTCTTCAGTCCGGAATATTGGGCGGCTGTTTTGGTAGCCCGGTAGTGTTCCCAGGTTTGATAGGTATCTTCCTGCTTATCGGCCGAACATCCCAGTGTGATCAAAACCAAAAACAGGAGACACTTTAATGGCCATATTTTCATAAGATTTTTCTCAGTTATTCCCATTCAAATCATTAAATGTCTATACAGTTGAGCAGGTAGTAAATCGGATTGTTGGGCTTGGGATGGCTTTCCTCCTTTTCCCTGCCAAAGCGTCCGGGTAAAAGCATTAATTTACTTCATGGCTGATTTTCAGCTTGAATTTTTTCTTCAAAGGGCCATTCCGGATCCTCTACCCTTGACTCCTGCATCAGGGTCTTCATTTCGGCTACCCGTTCCGGATGCGCCTCACTCAGGTCATTTTCTTCACCCGGGTCGTTTTCCAGGTCAAATAAAAGGATGTCTTCATTGCCTTCAAAAACATTCAATTTGATTCCCTTCCATTTGCCTTTTCGAATGGCCTGCTTGCCACCCTGCTCGTGAAATTCCCAATACAAGTGGTCATGGGGCTGCTGCTGCTCTTCTTCACCTAAAAGCGTGGGCAAAAACGAAATGCCATCCACATTTTGCTCCAACTTCACCTCAGCCAATGCTGCAAAAGTCGGCAATATATCCCAAAAAGCACTGATGTGATCCGTTTGGCTCCCTGCTTCCACTTTTGCCGGCCAGCTGGCAATCATGGGAACATGAATGCCTCCTTCGTGTAAATCCCGCTTGTATCCCTGAAAGGGACCATTGCTATCGAAAAAATCAGGATCCGCCCCGCCTTCCAGGTGGGGGCCGTTATCGGATGTGAAGATAATCAGCGTATTGTCCAACAAACCCAGGCTTTCCAGTTTTTCTACCAACTCCCCTACCTGATCGTCCAATAAAGTGACCATGGCCGCGAAAGCTGCATGGGGATAGGCTTGCGAGCCATATCCGCCCACCTTGTACCGGGGATGCTCCGGATCGTCTACGCCCTGGTAGGGCGTTTCAGGTTCCAGTAAACTTTCATAGTCATAGGGCGGCTCAGGAGTTTTCCTCTCCAGAAACTGCTCCATATACTCGCGAGGAGCCGCCAGCTCCGCATGAGGTATAATGGAGGGCATGTACAGAAAAAAAGTGGTGTCGCGGTTGTTTTCTATAAATTCCAGTCTTCTCTGCTGAATCAATTCCGGCGCATACTGTTCCTCTCCGGTCCCCTGATTGCCTTCTAACGTAAGGACGTCATCATTGTCTTTCAACTCTCTCGGGTAATAGTTATGGGCAATGGTTTGGCTATTGTAACCAAAAAACACATCAAAACCCTGCTGCAGCGGAGCCCCGGTAGAACCAGGATACCCCAATCCCCATTTGCCAAAAGCACCGGTGACATAGCCAGCCTTTTTCAGGACCTTAGGTATGGTTTGGGTATCGGTAGCCAGGGGAAACTGTCCGCCGTTCAGGCCACGATTGCCCCTGACCTGGGTATGCCCCGTATGAAAACCGGTCATTAAGGCGGAGCGTGAGGGGGCACAAACCGTACTGCCGGCATAATGCTGGGTGAAGACCATTCCCCTGGCGGCAAGCGCGTCAATGTGTGGGGTCTGGAATTTTTGCTGTCCCAAAAAACTCAGGTCTCCATAGCCCAGGTCATCTGCCAGGATATAGATGATATTGGGTTTCTTTATTTGGTCCTCCCCTTCGTCCGGAGCGCTACTGCAAGCGGCAACCACTATTGATAGCATGGCAAACACCAACGCTTTGGTGGTGATGTGTTGGTATTGGTTTTTCATTTTGGGTTATTAATTTAGTTGGAGGAATGGGCATACAAGCCGGTATTTCCCTTTTCCATGAGCGGCATCAATTCGGCAATAATATCCGGATGGTCATCCGCCACATTTACTGTCTCCATGGGATCGTTTTGGTGGTCATACAATTCTATGGTAGGTTCGGCTTCCCTGAAATACTTAACGAGCCGGTACCGCTCGGTACGCATGGAGATACCGTTTCGAAAGTAGCTGAAAGCCTGGGCGGCTCTGGCACCGTCCTCCCCTGCCGTTATCAGGGGAACCAAACTTTGGCCGTCCAGCGGGAAATCAACCGAAATACCGGTAAGTTCCATCAGAGTGGGATACAGATCAATGCTACTGACTGGCATGTTGGTTCCGATTCTTCTGGGGGTCATCCCGGGAACTTTAATCATAAGCGGACTGCGCAGTGCCATTTCAAAGTTGGTATGCTTGCCCCAGACCCTGTGATCTCCCAAATGCCAGCCATGGTCACCCCAAACCACGATGATGGTATTGTCTGCCAGGCCTTCTTCTTCCAGGGTTTCCAGCACTTTCCCCACCAGTGCATCGCTGTAGCTGACAGCGGCATAGTAGGCATGCCGGAGTTTTCTGGCATAATCATCCGAAAGTTTTTGGTCCAGGCCTGCCTTCTCTTCTCCCAATTGGTAGGAATTGAATTCCCCGCTCTCCTGAAGGCTGTTGGGGTGTACGTTTTCAGGCAATTCGGGAAAAGGTGAAAGTGGGATATCCTCTCTATCATACAAGTCCCAGTATTTTTTAGGTGCTGTAAAGGGCAGATGGGGCTTGAACAAACCCAATCCCATAAAAAAGGGCTGGTCCTTATCGGAAAGTTCCTTCAGCTTTTTTACGGCCAGTTGGGTAGAAAGGCCGTCCGGATAGCCCAGGTCATCCACCTCTCCTGCTTCATAGGGTTTGACTTGCTTGTTTTTTTCCTGCCGGTTAGACCCATCCGCGTAGCCAAAGAAGGCATTCCATCCGGTTTCCCACTTGCCGGGATCAAAAAGCATCTCGTCCCAGCTATGGGGCATTTCCATTTTGGCTCCTTCGGGGCTTTCTTCGTAGCCATACCAGAGGCCATCCACCGAATGGCTTATTTTTCCTATGCCTACCGTATAATAGCCATTCCTTTTGAAGTGATGCACAAAACTTTCCGGTGTCTCTCTTTCTGGTTCATTGGACATAAACTGCTCAACAGCGGAATTCTGCAGGTGTTGCCTGGATTGCGGCAACAAGCCAGTCAAAATGCTGCAACGTGAGGCCCCACAGGTAGGCACCTGTACATAATGGTTTTCAAATAGGGTGCCTTGCAGGCCAATGGCATCCAGGTTTGGGGTCTGGATGAGGTCATTGCCATATACCCCCAGCTCGGGCCGTAAGTCGTCTATGGCGATAAACAAAACATTGTAGGGCTTTTCTTCGGCTGCCGGTTTGGAACAGGAAAATAAAATGGAAAAAAACAGGCAGTAAAAGATACAAGCGTAGTTTTTGGTCATTGGATAAGATGTTTAATCTGGAAATACGGGTGAAGCATTGACTTAAATATAGGAGGAAATCGGTAAAATTAAAACAAAGCCCGGTTGATACTGAAAAAGCTACCTTTCTATTCCGCTCGATTCCGCTCGCTTTTCCTTCTGGTAGTTACGATAGAAACCTACACGAAAAGAATACCGCTTCTGGGTGATCGATACCAGCAATCATCAAAATGGAACATACCGACAACTTCCTGGAACATCTGTGCTACCTACCCGTGCCGTTGATTTCCGACCTTAGTAGTGTGCAGGTGCCATTCAAGTGCCTGGGGAAAAGGTAGAAAAAAATTAATACCATATTAAATATGGCAGTATAGTATTATAATAAATTATTTATTAAATTATTCAGTAATTAATACATCTTTAATTCCTTAATTTTGATATGTTTAATTTTTAAATACTGTAGAGTTAGAAGTAAAAAAACCTTCTTCGGGGCCACTGGTTTCGTTCCTATCCTTTTTCTGACGGGCGTAGCTGTCCATCGGCTGCCGCTCATCTGCCTGCTGTGGTTTTTTCTTTATTGCCATAAAAGTGAAGCGGCAGTAACGGATTCAACCATTTTAAAACGTTCTCAAGTTGGTCTCAATCCGATTATCCTGGATCAGCATTGGAAATTTCATCCCGGAGACGATCCCTCCTGGGCAGCCCCTGATTTTGACGACAGCGATTGGTCTGCCATAGATCCTACCACTGATATCCATTATTTGACTGATTTGAGAGCGGCGGAAATTGGATGGTTTCGCTTGCGTTTAGGTGTCGATACTTCATTACTAAACACTCCTTTGGCAATGACCATTTTCCAGCGGGGAGCTTCTGAGATCTACCTAAATGGCAAGTTGATTCATAAACTGGGTGTGGTTAGTCAGGATCCCAATAAAGAAGTAATCTTCAATCCAAATCTAACTCCTTACAGCTTTCAATTTGAAGACAAGCCCCATCAGGTTTTAGCGGTGCGTTTTTCATTTACAAAAAGAAATCCCTACATGAATTTCCTCGGGCTTTGGGGGGGCAATCCGGCATTGATCATTCAATTGAATCAAATGGATAAGGCTATACAAGGCATGGTGCAGACACGGGCTGTATCTACTTCCAGATTGGTGGGAAAGGCTACTTTTTTATTGTTTTTGGGATTGCTGCACCTTTTCTTTTTTGTCACTTATCCATCCAATAAAACCAATCTTTATTACAGCCTGTTCACCAGTAGTTTGGCATTAGGCTACTTCCTGGAACATGTGTTCCGTTTTATGCCCAGGGAAGGAGATTCCTATTTTGTGATTGGATTGATCAGTTGCCTGTTTTTCAGCACGTACATCATATGGGGAATATTAGCGGTATATTCCTTTGCCAGGGAAAAATTGGATGGCTTGTTTTGGTTCGCCACGGTTTCAGCGTTGCTATTTATTCCCTCCTGGAAATGGCCCTATGAAGCAGCCAACTATTATTGGCCCTACTTCCTGTTGTCGGGGCCAATGGTTGCGGTTTTGGTTAGCCGGAGAGCTGTCCGAAAAGAAATCAAGGGTGCATGGATTGTCTTTTTAGGTTGGTCAGGAAATTTTCTTTTTTGGTCATTATTTTGCCTGTTTTTTTTCAACATACTCCCGCGCGTTCCCTATGACATAGCCGTCACCCTGGATTTGGCCGTATTTTGTGCAGCCATTTCCTTTTCTGTATTGTTGGCCATAGAGTACGCTCAAACCAAAAGAACCCTTCAGACCAGCCTGTTAGATATGGAAGTCAAGCGGCTTGAAACCCAAAAAATGAGAGAACTGGACAAGACCAAATCGGAATTTTTTACCAATATTTCTCATGAATTCCGAACCCCGCTTACCCTGATCACCGGCACCGTTGATCAGTTGGAAGGAGTACGAAATGGTCATCCCCTGCTTCAGGACGGCCATAGTCTGATTAAAAGGAATGCAGCAAGACTCCTCCAGCTGGTCAGCCAGTTGCTAGACCTTTCCAAACTGGAAGCGGGGAAATTGACCCTGGAAAAGGAACCCGGAGAAATTGTTGGTTTTGCCAAAAGACTGGCTGGCACCTTTTCCTCACAGTTTGAAAGCAAGCAAATCGCTTTTTCCAGCAGCTATCCCGAAGGCCCCATTTACCTTCAATTTGATCCCGACAAATTGGAGAAGGTGCTCTCCAACCTCCTGATCAATGCCTACAAATTCACCCCAACCTCCGGAAACGTCCGCTTTGACGTTTCCTGCCTGGCCGAAACCGATGCAGGCCCCCGGCTGCAATTCGAAGTCACCGACAGCGGCATCGGAATCCCGCCCGAAAGGTTGCCCTTTATTTTTGACCGCTTTTACCAGGGAGAGGCCTCTGCCACCCGCAGCTACGAAGGTACCGGAATCGGGCTGGCACTGGTCCGGGAACTCACCGAACTGCAGGGTGGAACCATCCGCGTGGAAAGCAGCCCCGATTCGGGAACCTGCTTCACCGTTGAGCTGACCCTGGAACGGGTGGAACCCGGGGCGATTCCCGGGCTGAAGCAATCGGAATCCGCACTGGATACTGCCTGGATACCTCAGGAAACCAATCCAGCCGGGAAGCGCTCCCTCGACCAACTGGCGATTAGGACTACCGTGCTGATCGTCGAAGACAATCCGGAACTCCGGCATTTTCTTGCGCAAAGCTTGCAAAACCAGTATCGGATCCTAGAAGCCGAAAATGGACTAATGGGGTTTAACATAGCTGCTACAACCGTACCCGACCTGATCATCTCCGATGTGATGATGCCGGTAATGGATGGCATAAGCCTTAGTGAAAAAGTGAAAAACGACGAGCGGACCAGCCATATCCCCTTTGTCCTACTTACCGCTCGCGCCGATTCGGATAGCAAAATCGGCGGTCTGGATACGGGTGCGGATGCCTACCTGACCAAACCCTTCGATATGAAAGAGCTTCGGGTACGTATACACCACCTTATTGAAGGTCGGAAAAAACTCCGGGAACGATTCAGCCGTTCGCTTGATCTGAAAACCTCCGAGATCGCAGTAACTTCCACCGATGAGAAATTCCTGAAAAAAGCCATGGCGATCCTGGAGGAGAATCTAGCGAATACGGATTTTGATGTAGTATTTTTCAGTCGGGAAATCGGGATGAGCCGGACCAACCTGCACCGAAAGCTCAAGGCATTGACCGACTGTTCGGCTACCGAATTTATCCGGGCAGTTCGGCTGAAACGGGCCATGTACCTACTGGAACAAAAATCTGGAAATGTCACCGAAGTGGCTTATGCCGTCGGATTCAATAGTGTTTCCTATTTCGATAAATGTTTCAAGAAACAGTTTGGAAAAACGCCATCCGGGATTATTTCCTAAAGATTCAAACAGGTTACGAAGTTTTTGAGAGGACAACAGCCTTTCTTTTTGTACAAAACATACCTTATTAAAGGTTTCTCAAAAAATTACAATCGTTCTTCAAGTAATTATTTATGATAGGAATTTAAAGGAATTTTTTAACCGATGGAACATCTGCACCTGTTTTTGGAACATTTGACTAAATCTTTTTTCTCTTTATTCCCTAGGTTTGTTTAGCTCCAAGGAGGAGGATAGATGCCTTATATCTACCAAATCATCAAGGAGTTTATCATACCTACCACACCAAAACCCCATTTTTATGAAAACCAACGATCTGATCTCAACCGACAAAAAGGCTCCGGAAATAGATACGGCAGCCTTCCAATCCTCGTTACGGGGAGCGCTACTACTTCCCGATCAGGAAGGCTACAACCAGTCCCGGACTATCTGGAACGCAATGATCGACAAGTATCCGGCCATGGTGGTCAAGTGTGCCGGGGTCTCGGATGTGATCGCTGCGGTGAATTTTGCCCGGGAAAACCAATTGGTGCTGGCGATAAAAGCAGGCGGACACAGTTTTGCCGGAAGATCGACCTGTGATGGCGGACTTTTGATCGACCTGTCCGCCATGAAAGGGGTGCGTGTAGATCCGGTCAAGCAGACCGCAAGGGTGGAAGCCGGTGCGTTATTGGCGGACCTCGATCACGAAACACAGGCATTCGGTCTTGCGGTCACAGCGGGGGTGGTATCCCACACCGGCATCGCGGGATTGACCCTGGGCGGTGGACAAGGATACCTGATGAATAAATTCGGGCTCACCATTGACAACCTGCTTTCGGTAGACATGGTCCTGGCAGACGGGAGCTTTGTCAAAGCCTCGGAGACGGAAAACAAGGACCTGTTTTGGGCCATTCGCGGAGGAGGGGGAAATTTCGGTGTGGTTACCTCCTTTGAATACAAGCTACACAAGGTGGGGCCGGAGGTACTGGCTGGCATGATCCTCTATCCCCTGACTCAGGCGAGCGAGCTGCTGCAATTTTACCGGGAGTACTCCATGAATACGCCCGACGACATGAGCGTTATCGCCGGGATCTTTACACTACCCGATGGGACGAAGGTTTTTGGATTCGTGGTTTGCTGGACGGGAGATATCGACGAAGGGAATCGGCAATTGGAACCGCTCAGGGCCTTTACGCCACCCATGCTCGACCTGATCGCTCCAGGTCCTTACGTACAGCTTCAAAAAAGTTTGGATGCAGCCGTTCCCCATGGCTTGCAACGGTACAACAAAATGGGTTATCTCCCGGTAATAAGAGACGAGTTGATCGACATCGTCGTGAAAAACACCGAAGGCATCAGTCCCTATTCCATGGTCTTATTCAACGCGATGAAAGGAGCAGTGACCCGGGTGGATCCGGAAGAAACGCCCTTCCCCTACCGAGACCAGCAATGGTATTTCGACATTACCCCACAGTGGGCGGATCCGCAAGAGGCCGATTCGCTGATTGCCTGGGCAAAGGCTTTCTGGGCCGAAGTGGAGCCCCATACCCGGGGCACCGCGGTAAACTGGCTCTCGCCAGACGATGGCCTGGACCGGGTCAAGGTGGCGTACGGGCCGAATTATTCCCGATTGGCCAAACTAAAGCACCGGTACGACCCTGACAATTTCTTTCACCTAAACAATAATATTCTGCCCAATGCGAACGGTTAGATTTAACGCAACGGACTCTGTCCAAGCAAAAAACAGGAAGAAAAGGATGCCGTCGCTAGCAGGAGCAATAGGTACGATCTGTAGTCTGCTATTGGGCGCAAGTAGTGCGCTGACCTCGGTATCCAACGCTCAAGACAACCTATCCGCCACCGACATCATTGATCCGAATGCCCGGGTAAGGGCGGTGTTTTTTGGTGGAGACGAAAAAGCAGGGATATCATCCTTCCTTGAGCGAATAAGTAAAACGAAGCAGAACACCATGTGGAAAACAGACAAAACGAAACTTAGTCGTAGATAGATCTGGATGGCTCAAGAAATACGCTAACCAAGCATAGCCACAACTCATCCGGACACAAACCAACCACGCGTGCATCCACTGGCATGGAGGTAATCCCCTTAGTTGATGCTTGCGATAAATTTCTTCATTATGAAGACGCTATTATGCTCGTTGCTTTCATCGTTGTTGCTTAACTCGGGATTTTCGCAGGGAGTCATTCAGGGAGACGTGCGGGATTCCAGCGACAAAGCGCTCGCATTTGCAAGTGTATTGCTCCGGAATGAAACGGATTCCGCCCTGATTAAGGGAGCTATTTCCGATGAATCGGGACACTTTGTTTTTTCGGACATACCTAAAGGGGATTACTTCGTGGAAGTTTCCCTGCTTGGCTTCGAAAAAAGTCATTCAACCCGATTCCATTTCCCGGGCACCGGCAAAAATGAGCTGCCCGCTATCCGGGTAACTGAAGAACAACAGCAGCTGGATGAAGTGACTGTGACGGCCGCCCGCCCGCTTTTTGAGCTGGAACAGGGAAAAATGATCGTCAATGTGGCCAATAGCATTACCGCCGCCGGGTTATCCATTCTGGAGATGCTGGATAGGTCTCCCGGCGTATCCGTGGACCGGCAAAACAATTCGCTTTCCGTCTTGGGCAAAAACGGCGTCGTTATCCTGATGAATGGACAACGATTCCGAATGCCCGTAGAGGCCGCCTACCAGATGCTGGCAGGTCTCAACGCAAGCGACGTCGAAAAAATCGAGATCATCACCGTGCCTCCTGCCAGGTACGATGCGGATGGTGATGCCGGGTTTATCAACATCGTCATGAAAACGAACAATGGTACGATTGGCACCAACGGTTCCCTGACCACGGGTCAGGGCTTTGGCTCCGGCTACAATGGAAGTATCAGTTTCAACCTCAACCACCAAGGGCCAAAATTCAGCTGGTTTGGGCTATTGTCTGCTTCCCATGTCGATCAGGTCCCCTTCGCAACCCGGTACAGAGGAAACAACAACGGTTTTGAGGACATAGGAATCCAAATAGACAGCGATAATCTCCACAACAAGAAAACATTCAACTATCAGGCAGGATTTGACTATACGTTGGGAAGCAAAACCATCCTTAGCGGACTTTTTAGTGGCTACGAGAACCGTAGACATAATACCGCATCCACACGTACCGCATCCACCTATTCCATCTCACCGGATTCGCTGGCTGTTATGTCCCTGGATGAAGTTGACAACTGGAGCCATGTCATGGGCAATATCCACCTAGCGCATACATTAAGCAGGGATCAGGTCTTTGGTTTTAATTTGGATTACCTGTGGTATACAAATTCCTTTCCTACCAGAAATCTAATTGACTTTTACGACGAGTCAAGTAATTTCATCGAATCGGAGGAAGTCAGAATAGCCAAAGATACGCCCATAGCGCTTTGGGTGGGAGATGCAACCCATTCCATCAAATTAGGGGAGTCGGTTGCGCTTGAATCCGGTATTCGAGGTACCTTTTCACAGCTGGAAAATACCGTCGTATTCAATAAAAAAGTGGGAACGGAATGGGTGTTCAATCCTACGTTTAGCAGCGATGGCGTCCTGCAGGAAGATATCCTGGCCGCTTTTTCCTCGGCCAACATCGTATTGGGTGAAAACACGACGATGGATGCTGGATTACGCTACGAGCATACGTCCACCGACCTGACTACCGCCTCGGGAGAAGAACTCGTTAAAAGAGACTATGGAAATTTCTTTCCTACCCTGTTTTTTTCCCGAAAAATTAATTCCAATCACCGGGTTCACGCCTCCTATGGGCGCCGGATTACCCGTCCTACCTTTAACGAGATGGCACCTTTTGCGCTACTTTTCGACCCCTATACCTTTTTAGCAGGAAATGAAACCATACTGCCTACCTATACCACTATGTTTAAGACTGACTATTCCTTCAAGAGCCTACTTCTATCGGTGCAACACAGTCTGGACAGAGACGTCATCGCACGTTTTCAACCCACCCTGGATGCGGAGACCAATATCCTATTCCTGAAGTCGGAAAATGTTGACCGAGCGCAGACGGTTGCCCTGACGCTCGCCTTCCCAATGGAGTTTACTTCCTGGTGGGAGACCCAAAGTAATCTTACCGCGAATTACCAGAAAATCAATTCTGTGCTGAATGGAGAGGTATATGAGGTGGACCAACGAGGGATTCAGCTGGTGCTGACCAACACCTTTACCCTACCCAATAACTACACGGTGGAGCTATTGGGGAATTACCGCTCTCCGACCATAAACGGCTATTTAAATTGGCTATCGAGAGGCTTTATCAACCTCGGTATTCAAAAGGACTTTGAAAAAGCCGGAGTCCTGCGGATCGCCTGCAACGACCTACTCGAAACCAACCAACTCCGATTACGCTCATTCGAAGATGCTGTGATTGATTTTTCCGGCAGGGTTAGGTTTGACAATCGGGTGTTTATGGCCAGTTATACCTACAAATTCGGTAACAGCAAAATCAAAGGAACACGATCCAGAAAAGTAGGCTCGCAGGAGGAACAGCAACGGGTAACCAATTGACGTAATTAACAGCAAGAATTATATTCTTAAATGTATGAAATTTTCGAAAGCCTTTTAAAAATTCAATTCCACTGTCAGGAAAAAGGTCCTGCCATCCGAAGGGATAATTCCCGGGCCAGGATAGCCAGCGGCCCTCCTGGTAAAATAAAGGTGATCTGCCAGGTTATTGACACTGGCCTCCAGTTTGACGAATTTGTACAAATAACTCATCGAAAGGTCCATCACCTGGTACGCCGGGATGATGCCTTCCACCGCAGAGGGTGTCCTGACCGCATTGGAGGCATCTGTGAAATGCTCCGCTACATGGGAATATTGATAGGTCATATTGAAATCCCCCAGGCCAAAGGTAAGTCCGGAACGAATGCTAAAAGGCGGCACCAACTCTACCCTATTTCCCTCCAGCACTTTTTCCTCGGAACTTTGATAGCGGGCATCGATCACCGAAAGGTTGGTAAATAAATTCAATCTGTATTTTTCATTCCGCTCCAGCACCCGAAAAAGATCCACTTCTCCGAAAGCCTCCAAACCCATACTGTAGGCATCAGCCACATTGGTTCGGTAGCGGTATATCCGAAAACTCTCGGGGTCGGTTCGCAGGATCGCTCCTATCCTGTCCTTATATTTCAAATAAAATAAACTGATGTCATAATTGAATTTCCTGTTTTGACTACCACGGATACCCACGTCAAAATTATAGCCTCTTTCGTCCTGAATGTTTTCGTCCACCACCAAATTCGGGTTATTGACCCGGATGTCATTGAAATTGATCGATCGGTAATTCTGTGAAAAATTGGCGTACAACTCGTGGTTTTCCCTGGGCTTGTAGCTTAGCCCCAAACCTCCAAACACAAAACTCCTTCGCCTATCCAGCGCTTCGAATACTTTAAAGGTAGAATCTCTGGCAAACCCTGTAACCGGATCAGGAACCAGCGTATTGCCAGTATAATAGCCTGCTGCAGCCGTATGAATAGATTCAAACCGGATACCTGGCGTAAGGCTGATTTTTTCCGTCAGATTAAAGACGTTTTCAGCAAAAAAGGAGATGTTTCTACCAGGGAAGTCATAATCTGCATCCTCCAGGTTATCCGGATTGAGAAAATGAAAATCCGCCTGATCCCCTACCGGGCCCAGGCCCTGTTTCCTGTCCGTAAAGCCTTTGTAATAGCGGCCTCCGACTAAAAATGCATTTTCCTGCTTTCCCAGCCGATAATTATATATTAATCGGAGCTCGGAGCCAATATTGCTGAAATCATCCACAAAAAGGTTTCGCTCCATGCCATCATCCACCCTGTCAATCCTACCCAAATTGCCGAGCGCATCCCGCCCCCCGATCAGGCCAAAAGTCCTGAGGTTTAGTTTGAGCTGTTGGTTGATTTTATAATCCAATTGGGAAGCCAGAAGATTCCAGTTGACCTTAAACCAATTTCTGGACCGGATCGATTGTCTGGGATTCTGCTCAAATAATGCGTCGGTAAGCCCACCTGCCTGCCTGGCCAGGTAATCCATCAGGGTGTATTCCAGTTTTAACCGGAACCTGTCATTTGGCTTGTAGGAAAGAGCCGTATAGGCCATTTTGGAATCAAATTCACTGTTCTCCCGCCAGCCATCTCCTCTTTTATATTGGAAAAATCCATAGTAGTTCCATTTGCCTGTCTGCCCGCCTACACTGCTGAAGGTGTTCAAAAAGCCATAGGAACCCACGGTATTTCTCAGCACCAGGCTGAGATTTCTATCCTCCGGGCCTTCCTTCATGACAAAATTAAGCAAGCCTCCAAACTGGGTCCCATATTGCAAGGAAGCGGCACCACGGACCACCTCAATGCGGTCCACTCCTTCTACAGCAGGGGTATAGTAACTCTCAGGATATCCCAACGCATCGGCACTGATGTCATATCCGTTTTGACGAACATTGAAATGGGAGGTCCGGTTTGGGTCCAACCCCCTGGCACCTATGCCCAACTGCAAACCTGCACCGTCACTTTCGTAAATATTCAATCCCGGAACCTTGGCGTATATCTGCCTGGTATTATTGGTAGCCAGGTTGGCGGTAATATTATTAAGCTGAATGACTTCATTTTTTTTGGCTTCATAAATGGCCGTTCCTTCCACTGCGCCTAACCTGCGGATGCCATAAGCATCGAAATGGTCACCATTGACGATTACCTGACTCAGTTCACCGCTGATCTCCTCCAATTCTATCCTTAGCTGAATAAGCGGCTCATCCGCTCTGATAGACAGGTCTGTAGTGAACATTTTTTTCCCGGAAAAAAACACTTGCAGTAAGTATTCTCCCTGAGGAATAGCAGCAAGCGTAAACGCTCCATTCTGGTCAGTTACTGTTTGAAATTGGGTTCCCCTTAGAAATACATTGGCTCCGGGAAGGGATTCACCTACGCTTTCAACGGTTCCTTCCACCCTAACCTGCGCCTGCAACGGAAGATAAAATAGGGGTAAAAGCAATAGGGTCAGCAAGCATTTCATAAAGGTTTCTTATAAGGTAAAATCCAGGTTTTAGGAGCAAAACCATCTTCTATTTGGGTCAGGTCAACGTTGGAATCTATCAATAACTGGTTCTTCCCACCATTTAAACTGGCATACACTTCTGCCCGGATTTCCACTTCCTCATATCCCCGATCGGCCAGTTTTTGCTTTAGAAAATGGGCAAACTGAAGAATCAAATCCGGTTGGGTTGCCATTTGTTTTTCCTGCATGGGACTGAGGTAATCGCTGGCATAATTTTCCCATTCTCTCCCTGTAACGTTGTCCCTGATATGAAAAATGGCATATCCTGCTTTTTCCATCAACATAACCCTCCAGGAAAAGCGGTAACCCTGCTCCGTCCAGAAAAGATTACCCGGATAAGCATACGCCCGCAGGGGCAAAAGGAGCTGAAGCACCAAAAACGCAGCGAATAGGCTCCAGATCAGTTTTTGATAGGGTGCTTTATATACTTCATTTGAAGAACTGTAGGTGGTGTTGCTTTTCTTTCGGAAAATATTCCTGATAAAGGTAGCTACTTTTAAATGGCTTTCTGGAGAAAAGAAAATGGTGGTGGCCAGAATCATGATAAAGGGAAACATCCCTATGGGAAATAGCAGCCAGGTGGATAAGTGAAAAACCAGTACTGCCAGGTAGGCATAAGGCCTGGTTCTGCTGTAAAAAAGAAAAAATGGAATACTGAGATCGTAGAGGGCCCCAAACCAACTGAAGGCATAAGCCACCCAAAGTTCACTCATCCAGGTTCCTACCAGTGGCAAATGGCTAAACATGGGAAGCCAAATTTTCAGTGGTAACGCTTCCATCATCCATGCCGGATTCAGCTTTGCCAGTCCCGCATAAAAATAGACCATGCTCAGCAACAATTGAATAATGAGCACATACCCATAGGGAATCTGGGAAATCGTGAAACCTTTCCTTTTTGAATCAACTGAAAAAGCTAAATGAGCGGGCATCCAGAGCATCAAAAAGGCAACCAGACTTACGAAATAATAATGATTGAGGTAATTGGTGACATCGATCAATTCCACATAGGTAAAAGAAAGGAAAAAAAGCACTGCCGACACCTTGTAGTAATAGCCCAGCGCAATGCCTAATGCCGACAATGCCATGGTGAAAAAAAGGAGGTACATGCCTGCTTCACCCGGATTGCTTACCCATGAAAAGCCATAATAGCTGAAATGAAATTCGGGCTCTATGTATTGGGTTGCTATCCACCCATTGAATACAAACCTGGCAACACTGATAAACATGATCAAACCAAAAAGCACCCTAAAGTGAACCAGGGGTGCTATTGAAATTGGTTTGTTGATACCATTGATTATCCGTGTTTTCACTTTCTTCATTTAGTCTCCATCATTGTCCTGATAGGTAATCAGCACGCCCAGTGCTGAGGAAAATTCTGTTTTGATGAGAATGACCTGCTTTTGCAATTCCTGATGTGCTGCCTCCGCAGGGGCAGGGTTGGTCTGAATGATAGTTGAAAGCGGAGAAGGTACCTGATCAAGTCTGCTCAGAATCAGGTCAAATTGAGCCAGAATCCGATTGGCCAAGCCCTCGTCTTCTCCAGCTCTGATTTCCTGAAGTAATTCATAAAAGCCTTTGCCATCAGTATCTCCCTGCTTTCCAAGATAAAAATCCTTCATTCCTGAAATATGCGCTTGTAAAAGAGGAATTGATTGCTGGCTGTAATAGGCCTCCACATTTCTCGGGATGATAACCCCCTGGGATCTTTTGCCCAGCGGAATACCCATCCGCGCATCTCTACTGAACCGTTCCAGGTACTGCGAAAGCGCATTGACCATTTCGCCAAAAGAAGAGCCTACATCGGTACCGTCTTTTTGGATAAACTCCTCCTGAAAATTCCCGCCAGAAGGAAGCCATTGGTTATAGACCAAATCGATCTTATTCAAAATAAGTTGGCTGACGGCCAACAGGTATTCTTTGCGGTTCCCGGCATTTTCATCAATGCTGTATTTTGCAATGATTTCCTCATCGGTATCCGCCAGGCCATAAATCAGATAATCCATGGCTGGCAAACCCCGGCGATTTGCAGTGCTGAAACCTGTTAAGGAAAAATCGCCGGATTCAATCGCATTGTCAATGGAAAAATTGTCAGTGGGAAACGTATTGAACTCCGCTCTTAACGTCTGGGAAAATGCAGGACCAAATTCCAAAAAGGAGACTTTTTCCCATTGTGAATAGGTGCTTATGAAATCCGTTCGAAGTGCCGTCAGATTGGCTTGATTCGGATCGGAGGTGAAATTTTTAACCGATTGGTCCAGAAGCGTCATTTGGGCATGGAGGTTTTCATACCCGGGTATGATGACATTGCTTGCCAGATTTTCCAAAACAGGTTTTCTGAAGGTCTCCTGCTGATTTTCCTCCCCCGAATCTTCCACACAGGAAAGTAACAGACCCATTAGGCCCGTTACCACCAATACTGAAACGAACAGGTGCTTACAATACATCTTCATGATCTTTTAATTCGGGATAAGCTGTGGTTAATTTATCCCTGGCATCTAGCAGGCTTTCAATACTTACGAGCCAGAAATTACCATCCGTGCCCAGGTCACTATTCAGGATTTCATTAATATCGCTTTGATTGATCTTTTTGCGGGGGCTATATTGGAGGGCACTCACGAAGGTATAGGCCTCAGACATGGCATGCAAAAGGTTACCCTGATCTCCGGATGACAAGTACCCCATGGAATCATTGATATAGTGCACTGCCGTGGCAGCAGATACCAGTTCGTGCAAATCAATGATCACATCCACCTGCTCACTTTTTACCGTATGGTTGTCGGCTACGATTGCTGCCCTACCTAAAATATAGGCATCCATAAGGGGCTGGCTTACATTGAGTAAATCATCTCTTCCGTCGGTATAGTTGGCCCAGAATCGTTTGTATTCAGGCGATAATGCCGGTTCGCCTTGTGGAAAATCCCTGGGTACTCCCCAGTAACCAAAAGCTTCATCCCAATGATGCTCCATGGCCGTGTAATTTTCCCCTTCCACCAGATTCTCGTTGTCCACTCCCTCTCCAATTTTAGATTCACTGAGATAGGCGTTAAAAATCTGGTCATAAAAAACCGCTCCCATCAGTCCTTTTTCAATAAGCTGGGTAAACTCCCATCCTTTTTCGTTTACATTGACAAAATTCCCGGTGGTA
The DNA here is from genome assembly GCF_010119245.1 of Cyclobacterium salsum. Taxonomy (GTDB): domain Bacteria; phylum Bacteroidota; class Bacteroidia; order Cytophagales; family Cyclobacteriaceae; genus Cyclobacterium; species Cyclobacterium salsum. Next base: position 517,738 of record NZ_WNKG01000002.1, on the reverse strand, counting down.
CCTCTTTCTACTCTTCCGGCAACACCATTGGCGGCAGCCGTGTTGTTGGTCGCAACCTCCTGACTGACTTCAGCTGCCTCTGACATCAACCCCTTGAAAAAATCAATCTGTGCTGCATTGGTCTTATTTTCAAGCTGTTTCGTAGTGGCCTCATTCAACCCCTGATCAGAAAACGGGTCATTCGTATTGGAATACATGTCCAATAATTTCTGAAACGAAAGTGCTTCTCCCTGGTCTCCGGATACCAGATAACTTTTCATTTCAGAGAGCATGTTCAGGCGATCTGTCTGCCCTTGGTAACTGACAGTAGAGGCTCCATCTCGTTCAAAAACATACGTTGCAGGCGGATTAATGGCTTCATTACCAGGGACATCGTCCTCCATGCAGGAAAACGCCATCAATCCGGAAAAAGCAATGAGCGAAGCTTGTTTGTAATTCATTTCAATTAACGTTTATGCGATCAGGTTTTATTTAGATTAATTATAATATAAGGCAAAGTTAAATTCAGAAAAGTTAAATACAAAAATTATTTAGATTAATTGTAAATAAAATACCGCCTGTTGCAAAAGAATGATTAGATGAAGATTTTCCGGCAAAATCACGGACAGCAATTCTGATTTCTCCGGGTTGCTTGCTATCATTACTGGGACCATACCTCGGCCAATCGGGCGCTTGGATGTGATTTGCAGGGAAAATAGTTCCCATCCTTTTCGATAGCGGCGGAAGACCATATGGCTGTCCATTTAATCGCAGTTTTATCGAAAATCACCTGGTAATTTTCTCAAATAAGCAAATTTCTGGATGAGAAATGGATCCAAAGAGCCATGAAAATCGCTGGCCACTGCACTTAAAAGGTCGTGGAAGAAATTCCATTTTTTTCGTAAAAAGAAGGCAATAATTGCCCCAAATAATTATCTAACTGAAAGATAACAAGTGGTAACCGAAAGACAGACCATCTCATTGAAGACCAGCACCTGGAAGAAATGGTTCCATTTTACTATTAATTGAAACATCAGTGCTAACGGATCTAATTCGTCTTTGGTAATTTTAACCATACCAACAATAGCATTTTGAAAAAGCGCATTGACAATTGAATAAACCCGGTTTGATATCTGTTTCCCTTTTCCAAAAAACTGAAAAATCTCAATAATGGATTGATTCCTTCATTTAATCGATGGCAATGAAACGATTTAAATCTTCAGTCCAAGTGTCCCAAATATTTTATAGGATTTGGTAATAAAGTCCTATTTAAAGTGATAAGTTATTACCGTCACAACAATATAGAAAGAGATCGCAACATTAGCGAAAGCATTGACAGGATAAAAGGGGTAGCTTAGAATCAGGTTTTTTATTGCAAATAAGTTAGGGGTAAAAAAATAGTGAAAAATAAAATCTTTAAAAATCCAGTTCCAACCAATTGCTCCTATTTAGAAAGTCGTCGCTGGATTGTTTCTAGAAAAAAAAGATTTCGAAATGAGGAGATCATTACTTAAAATAACACGTGCACTACCCGTTTTAATCCTTCTTCAATTTTTCACTGCTTTTGATGGGATTGGGCAATCCCAGATCAATGGCACTATTCAGGATGTTTCCGGTAAGCCCATCCCTTATGCCAATGTGCTGCTTAGGACTGAACTTGATTCCTCCATGATCAAAGGTGCGATTTCCAATGAATCCGGAGACTATATTTTTACAGATATCCCAAAAGGGGAATACTTTGTGGAAGTAACCATTTTGGGATATGCGAAAACCTATTCACCGGTGTTCCGTTTTTTGGGGACAGAAAAAAGTGAAGTAGCAGCTATCCTATTGCATGAAGAAGACCAGAACCTGGATGAAGTGACGGTAACGGCAACAAGGCCGTTTTTTGAGTTGGAACAGGGGAAAATGGTTGTCAATGTGGCGAACAGCATTTCTGCAGCAGGATTGTCGGTCCTCGATGTGTTGGATAGGTCTCCCGGTGTATCGGTAAACAGGCAGAGTAATTCGCTCTCTGTCTTAGGAAAAAACGGAGTGGTAATCCTGATGAATGGCCAAAGATTCAGAATGCCCCTAGAGGCGGCTTATCAGATGCTGGCCGGTCTCAATTCGAGTGATGTCGAAAAGATCGAAATCATTACTGTCCCCCCTGCCAACTATGATGCTGATGGGGATGCAGGGTTTATCAATATCGTGATGAAAAAAGACAATGATATGATAGGCACCAATGGATCCCTGACTGTCGGGCAAGGCTATGGATCTGGTTATAATGGCAATATGAGCTTCAATCTCAACCATCAAGGACCGAAATTCAGTTGGTTTGGAATTTTGTCTGGAACGTATGTTGATCAGGATCAGCAATGGGTACAATTTAGAGGCAACAACAATGGATTTGAAGACATTCGAATCGAAACAGACATAGAACGCTTCACAAACAGAAAGACCATCAATTACCAGACTGGATTTGACTATAAATTAGGGAAGAATACCATCGTAAGTGGTTTGGTTAGCGGCTATTATAACGGTTTGAATAGGTCTGCACCGAACATTACTAAATCCAATTATTCCATCTCTCCGGATACCCTTTTTAGGATGACTACGATTGATGATAGCTACTGGAGCCATATCATGGGCAATATCAATCTACAGCACACTTTCAGAAATGGGCAAGTTATCAGTTCCAATGTAGATTACTTAACCTACAATAATTCTAACCCATCGTGGTATACCATCATGAATTATAATGAATCAAATGATATGATCAAGTCAGAGGAAATCAGGATATCCAAGGATACGCCCATTGAGCTTTGGGTGACTGATATGAACCATTCGATGAAAATAGGAGAATCAGTAGCTGTCGAGTCAGGTATCCGGGGCACCTTTTCAAAACTTACTAACACGGTTGTCTTTGAAAAGAAACTAGGGTTGGATTGGATGTTTAATCCAACGTTCAGCAACGATGGTGATCTACATGAAGATATCCTGGCTGCTTTTTCCTCTGCCAAAATCGAACTTGATGGAAAGACTACTTTGAATGCAGGTCTCCGATACGAGAATACCCAGACAACCCTGACTACCGTCGCAGGTGAAAAAATTATTGAGAGGGGCTACGGTGATTTCTTTCCAACGGCATTTTTATCCAGAAAAATCAATTCTGACAACCTGATTCATTTGTCCTACGGACGCAGGATTACCCGCCCTACCTTCAATGAGATGGCACCTTATGCAATTTTTTCTGACCCGTTTACTTTTTTCTCGGGAAATGAAAACATCCTTCCTACCTACACCAATACCATCAAAACAGACTATTCCTACAAAAGTTGGATGTTATCAGTTCAGCATAGCATAGACAAAGATGTAATCGCACGTTTTCAACCCACGCTCGATGAAGAGACCAACACAATGTTCCTGAGAACGGATAATATTGACCGGCGGCAGACAATTTCCATGATGGTCGCTGTCCCTTTGGAAGTGACACCCTGGTGGGAAACCCAAAACAACGTCACTGCAAATTTTCAAAAAGTCAATTCAGTGCTAAATGGAGAGGTTTATGAGGTAGAGCAGAAAGGGCTGCAGGTCGTGTTGAACAATACCTTTACGCTTCCCAAAAAATACACCGTAGAGGTGACGGGGAATTATAGTTCTCCCGTCATCAACGGATATTTCAATTGGCTGTCCAGAGGCTTTATCAACATCGGAATTCAAAAGGAGTTTGAAAAAGCCGGGGTAATAAGGGTATCCTGCAATGACATTCTCGAAACCAATCAAGTAAGGTGGCGGTCATTTGAGGCCGCTGATATCGATTTTTCAGGTAGACTCAAATTTGAAAAAAGAGTATTCATGGCCACCTATACCTATAAGTTTGGGAATAGCAAAATCAAAGGAACAAGAGACAGAAAAGTAGGCTCCCAAGAAGAACAGAAACGGGTGACCAATTGAAGCCTCTCAATGTTGATTTATATTCTTAAAAACTGCCTGGAATAATGGCATCGGAAAACGTCCGGCAATTCCTCAAAATAATCGAGCTCCCGGGGTGAACCAGTAAGACAAAAATGCTATTTTTACATAATGCCAAAAGTACTTGCCCAAAATGGCTTTACGTTCTACTTTTATTCGGATAAAGGTAATGAACCAGTCCATGTACATATTAAGAAGGGAGAAGGCCGAGGCAAATGGTGGTTAGCGCCCACGATCGAAGAAGAATATGCTTACTGATTTACGCTTCAAGAAAGGCGACAAATCAAACGCCTGATCATCCAACATCAGGAGTTTTTAAAGGAACAATGGTATGGATACTTCCAAAGATAAAATAGTCAATAAAAGAGCAAGTGCCCCTATAGACCAGCTTATCTTTGAAGAGGGCTTACGTATGAAAAATAGTTGGTTTGACCGTGAGCTGGATCTGATCATCGTATTATTAAATAATAAAAAGGTCTTGAAACGGCCTTTATCTGATTTTAAACTTCTGGCTGGAGCAAAAGAATAGCAGCTGATTGGCTTTATCAATGATGGTGTAGCTATCCATTGGCCTGATTTGGATGAGGACTTAAGTTTGCGTGGCTTTTTGAAATATGAACTTTCAAAAATGGATCCCCCGCCGTCCGTGTAATTGATCAACATCCTAAAAGAAGGAATACATTTTGGTTCGCCTGCTTAATTAATAGTTGAAATAGTAATCTGGGTGATTTTTAAAAGATGTGAATAGCTGAGCACCGGTATGGGTCCTGTAATCAGCCAGCGGCCCTAGAACTAACCTCGTCAATTAACCCAATTCAAATAATTTTTTGTAGCATCTATGGGAATATTATAAAGTTTGCTTTTCTTTAACCTTACCGGCACTGCCTAGGCCAATTAACCCAAAGAAAATGAGCCCAAAAAGAATCGTAAAACTCAGCCCTCCTCCCAAAACGGCCGCCGGACTGCGGTCCATTCAGTCAGTGGCTTATTCGCTTTGGGAAGAAACCCATATTGGACGGGGGGTAAAAACCCTCTTGAATTTGAATCAACCCAAGGGATTTGATTGCCCCAGTTGTGCCTGGCCGGACCCTGATGCCCAGGATGTATCTAAAATAGCAGAATATTGTGAAAATGGGGCCAAGGCGGTAGCCTGGGAATCGGGCTACAAACGAATACAACCTTCCTTCTTCGAGCAATTCAGCATCAAGGAGCTAGCAGAAAAATCCGACCATTGGCTGGAAAAGCAGGGTCGCCTGACCCAACCCATGGTCCTGGATGAAAACGCCAGCCATTACCGCCCCATTTCCTGGGAAGCGGCCTTTGCCCTTGTTGCCGATAAACTCAACCAATTGGACCACCCGGATCAAGCCCTGTTCTATACTTCCGGCAGAACGAGCAATGAAGCCGCTTTTCTCTACCAATGTTTTGTCCGGCAATTTGGGACCAATAACCTGCCCGATTGTTCGAATATGTGTCACGAAGCCTCCGGAAAAGCCCTATCCGAAACCCTGGGCATTGGGAAAGCTTCCGTGACCCTGGCCGACATTCCGGAAGCAGACCTGCTTCTGGTGCTGGGGCAAAATCCCGGAACCAATGCGCCACGGATGCTCACTTCCCTGGAAAAACTCAAACGAAACGGCGGGAAAATCATTATGGTAAACCCTCTTCCCGAAACAGGGCTGATCCAATTCAGAAACCCCCAAAAACCCTGGGAATGGATGGGCAAACCAACCGTCCTTCATGACCTGCACCTTCAAGTAAAACTGAACGGCGACCTGCCCCTTCTAAAAGCCTTGCTCAAAATGCTTTTGGAAGCGGATGCCAACGGTAACAACAACGTGTTTGACCATGCTTTTATTCAGCAGCAGACCAGCGGCAATGAGGAACTGATCCGCCATTTAGGTTCCACTGACCCCGAGGAATTAATAGCGGCGAGTGGTGTGCCCGAAGAAAAAATCAGGGAGGCCGCCGAGTTGCTTGCTTCCGGCAAGAAAATAATCATCGCCTGGGCCATGGGCATTACCCAACACCGCAATGCTGAAAATACGATCCGTGAAATCGTCAATATCCTATTGGTAAAAGGTTCTATTGGCAAAAAAGGAGCCGGAACGCTGCCGGTTAGAGGCCATAGCAACGTGCAAGGGGACCGCACCATGGGTATTTGGGAGAAAATGCCCGATAGCTTCCTGGATCGCCTTGGGAAGGCATTTTCATTCGATCCGCCCAGGCACCACGGGGTAGGGGCGGTGGGCGCGGTAGAAGCCATGCTCTCCGGCAAAGCCCAGGTATTTTTTGGAATGGGAGGCAACTTTGCCCTGGCAGCCCCGGACACCACCAAGGTATTCCAGGGGTTGCAGCAATGTGACCTGACCGTTCAGGTTTCCACCAAGCTAAACCGCAGCCACCTGATTCATGGGAAGAAGGCGCTGATACTTCCCTGCCTGGGCCGAACGGAAAAGGATATCAGTTTGGCCGGACCACAGTGGGTCAGCACGGAGGATACGGCTGGCCGGGTTCGCATGTCGCAGGGTGACCTTGAACCAGCATCCGATCAGCTCAAAAGTGAAGTAGCCATTGTATGCGGTTTGGCACGGGCTGTCCTGGGAAAAGACAACCCGACGGATTGGGAGGGAATGGCAGTCGATTATGACCGAATCCGGGACAAAATCGAAGAAGTCATACCGGGATTTGAGCAGTATAACCAACGGGTACGTGTTCCCGGCGGATTCTACCTGCCAAACGGCGCCCGGGAAGGTACCTTTCACACCAGGGATCAAAAAGCAAAACTAACTGTCAATCCACTGCCCGCCTATTTGGCTCCGAAAACTCCCTTTACCCTTATGACCATTCGCAGCCATGACCAGTTCAATACCACGGTTTATGGCTATGATGACCGGTATCGGGGAATTGCCAATAGTCGGGAGGTGGTCATGATGCATGCCGACGACATGCAGGAATACGGGTGCAAGGCTGGAGATCGGGTGAAGCTCACCAGTATCTTTGAAGGGGAGGAACGGACCCTGGAAGGGTTTCAAGTCGTACCCTACGCCATCACGAAAGGCTGCCTGGCGGTTTACTTCCCCGAAGGAAATGTGTTGGTGGCCCTTGGAAACCGATCCGGTGAGAGCCAGTGCCCGGCTTCCAAGTTTGTAGAAGTTCATTTGGAAATCATGAAGCCATGAGCGGAAACGGAGGGCTTGTAATCCCCTGGACCATCCAAAAGCAAAACCAGGATGGAAAGGAACCCCTTTCGGATTTGGTCGCAGTAGAGGAGCCGCTGCAAATCCAATTGGAGTACGAAAAATACGGCGAATGGCATCGCAACGACCTGCTGGTAACCATGAGAAGCCCCGGACAGGATTTTGACCTGGTGATGGGGTTTCTTTTTGCGGAGGGAATCATCCATCAGGAGAAAGATGTCTTGTGGATGCGCTATTGTCAGCGGGTCAAACCCGAGGAAAAGGGAAATGTGGTTCGGGTCAGGTTGATTCCGGACCTGGTTTTTGACCCCGGGAAGCTGAATAGAAATTTTTTCGCACACTCCAGTTGTGGCGTATGTGGGAAAACGGCCATTGTTGCAGTGAGCTTCGAAGCGGCTGGATTACCGTTCCATTCGGACCGGAAAATCTCGGCGGAAACGGTTCGATCACTGGCTCAAAAGCTGGATACCGAGCAAACGGGGTTTAATTATACGGGAGGGCTGCATGCGGCCGCCCTCTACGAAGATACGGGTGATCTGCTTCTACTCCGGGAAGATGTGGGACGGCACAATGCCTTGGATAAATTGATTGGAGCAGGCCTTAGACAAGGCATCAATCTCCGGGAAAACAAAGTGGTTTTGCTTAGCGGCAGAGTGAGTTTTGAAATGGTGCAAAAAGCAGTAAATGCAGGTATTCAGATCCTGGTAGCTTTGGGCGCTCCTACCAGCCTGGCCGTAAGATTAGCCAAAGAAAAAAACCAAACCTTAATTGGATTTCTGAAGAAGGACCGGTTTAATATTTACTGTGGAGAAAAAAGGATAAAATAGTGGGTAAAAAAATCAACAAAATAATACCCACCATTTGCAATGGAAAAATCCATTTCGAAAAGTTTATTTATCACCTTTTACAAAGGTAGAAAGCCTGGGGGTATTAAAAATACCCGGATCCGGGTATTTTTTCTGCATTCTGAGTAACCGTAATGATCCTAGCAAAATAAAAAAGGCCCGTATAAGCCGGGCCATTTTAGCTTTAAACTCGATGGTTCCTAAACGGGATCAGGTGGTTTTGCAAACCTTCCCGTCACGAGCCAAACCAACTACAGGGAGCGGTTATGCCGCCACGGAGGTTTTGCCTGTAGCGTCTGCATGAAGCCCGTTTTGCAACATCCACTTTCTTAAACTGGATCGTTCTTCCTGGGTGAGTATTTGATTCGCTTTTCGAAGCTCCTTCTTCAAAAGGCTATAATCAAAACTTACCTTTTTTAAAATCATTTTATAATAATCCAAATAAGAGGTTTTCATAATTCAGGAATCGTTACAATGAATAATAGGTCTTTCTTAGGAAATATCGATTATTTTAATGGGTCTTCTTCTGGCCTCTTCCCTTTTCGGAAGGACCAGCGTAAGCATTCCATTCTTACTAATCACATTTTTCATGGCATGTAAGTTTTAAGTAAAACATCAAATTAATTGTTTCAATGGGTTACCTATTGTCAAAAAACTGACAACAACCATTAACCATCTACCAGACCGAATTTCAAATCACATGCCAATTAATTCATAAAAAGAATACGTCAAAAACGACTGTCAACCTGACAGCCGCTTTGCGCATTTTTGAAATCATCTCACTTAAACCCGACTGTCAGAATGCCATTTGATGAAACTTAGACAGACCCGTCACACAGAGTGGGGATAATTAAGTACAGACCATAAGACCCAAGAATTTCAGCCCTTATTCATAATTAGGATTTTGGGTTATAAGTTCTCTTCCCAAATCAATCTGATTCTGGGGAATGGGGAAATATTCGTTTTTACCTGCTGTAAAGGCCGCCCCACTCAGATGGGGTCTTCGCTCTTTCTCTACTTCAAAGTATGCTGATAAAACCGTTTCCGCCTCATCCCATCGTACCAGGTCAAAAAACCGATGGCCTTCATGCGCGAATTCCAACCTTCTTTCCATCTTAATTGCAGCAAGTGCAGCTTCTTTATCGGCAAAAGGGGTGGTATAGGTGTCAATTAGATAGCTATCCGCTTCGGAGGTACCGTCCAGATTCAGGACCCTGCTTCCGAGTTTAGCACGTTCTCTAACCATGTTGATATACGTTCTGCCTTCTTCTAAATCACCAGTTTGGATGGCCGCTTCGGCTTTCCAGAGTAACAGGTCCGCGTATCGGATAATGTAATAGTTTAAGCTGTTAACGTAAGGCCATATTTGAAGGTGGTGTGGTGAAAGAGCCGATACCATTCGCTTTTTAGGGCCGTATGGCCCATAGGTGGCTAAATCTCTTGCCCAGGAAGCCTCGTAATTAATGCCCAGGTCCAGGTAAGGAATTCCAGGTCGAGCCAGCGTGTGGTCAACTCTGGGATCAAACGATTGGCCCTCTTCGGGAATCACATTATCTCCAACCGGTAGGCCCAGGCTATTCGTTTTGTAGGCGTTCACCAAATTTTGACTTGGTCGGAGAAAACCGTATTGCGGATAAAAAGGACCTCCCGGAGCCATTAATCGATCCCCAATAGATCCGTTATAATTATTAGGCGACCCATCATTGATGGCATGTTGTACGGCAAAAATTATTTCCTGTCCATTGTCATTTTCAGGCAAAAACACATCCCTGAAATTGGGCATCAGCTCGTATTGGCCGCTGCTGATTACTTCATCGGCGGCGGCTTCCGCAGCGGACCAATTCTCCTGATACAAATACACTTTTGCCTGATAGGCTTTCGCCGCCCATTTTCCCGGCCTGCCGGGCTCTTCAGGGCTTTCAGGTAACCCATCAAATGATTGACTAAAGTCTTCGGCTATCTTTGCCCAAAGTTCGTCGTCGCTTAAACTGGTATTGGATACATAATAGTCTTCACTTGTAACAGCCGTTTCGTCCACGTAGGGAATGCGGTTATAAATTTTTTTCAGTTCGAAATAGAAATGCCCTCGCAGAAAATGCATCTCAGCCAGTCGCCTGTTAGCCAGGGTCGCTTCCATTTCATCGCTTTCCTGAATCAACCGAATGGCAAGATTTGATCGCTTGACCCCCTCATAAAGAGCAAGCCATTTCCTCTCCACATCCCTGACGGAAGGGTTGGTAAGAAATAGTTCCATCTGATGGATCTGATTCTGGTCTCCGGTACCTCCCCCTCCTTTGTAGGCATCATCCGAAACAACGTCCCCAAAATTCCAGTTTGAAGCCGGAGAATTAAATGCACTGGAAGCATTGTCCATTTGCCCGTTTAAAATACTATAAGCAGAAATAATCGCTCCTTCCAGATTTTCAGGCCTGAGAATTTGATCCGGCGATATTTCACCAATGGGCTCTTCGTCCAAAAAGGCTTTGGAGCAGGAAAAGAGCAATAGCATCAAACCCAATAAACTCAGTATAGATTGTGTATTTTTCATGTCTGTAGATGTTTTCAAAACCTTTTAACGAATCCTTAAAAAGAGACTGCGTTGATTTATAAAGGCTTTCATTTTTATTATAATGTGAGATTTACTCCCAAAGTAACGTTTCTGTTCGGAGGATAAATGCCCCTGTCCACTCCAATATCCAGGTTACGCATTTCCGAATCGTAATTTTGAAGTCCAATCTCCGGATCCAACCCCTTATAACCGGTAATGGTAAAGAGGTTTTGCACTTGCAGGTACACCCTTAAATTGCTAAGGCTGTACTTACTCGCCAGGGCCTCGGGAAGGGAATAGCCAATTTGCATGTTTCGCAATCTCAAAAATGACCCGTCGGACACGAAATAGGAACTGGGGCGAATGTTGTTATTCCGGTCATTCAGCGATAAGCGGGGAATGCTGGAATCCATATTGTCCGGACGCCAGGCATCCGCAACCCGAACACTTTTGTTATAGGCACTTAGGTTGAAGAAATCCAGGTAATAGCGGGTAAGGTCATAGGTCTCGTTTCCAAAGCTTCCATAGAAAAAGAAGGAGGCATCAAATTGCTTGTATTTACTAGTGAAATTGAAACCCATGATCAAATCCGGATGAGGGCTACCAATAAAGGTTCTGTCCTGACTATCTATCACACCATCTTCATTTATATCTCTGAATTTTAAATCTCCCGGCTGGGCATTAGGCTGGGTGGCATGAGCTGCAATTTCTTCCTGACCGGAAAAAATACCCAAGGATTCAAAACCATAAAAGGAGGCAATGGGCTTTCCGACCGCTGACCGGGTCACTTCCTGTCCGAAATTCACAGTGTGTAACAGGGAACTGGGAAGGGCAATATAATCTACTTCCTCCGGCAAGGATATTAGCTCGTTTTGTATGGCCGTTAGGTTCAGTCCTATGGAGTAGTTAAACTCACCTCGTTCTTTACCAAAGTACTGTAGGTTCAACTCTATTCCTCTATTCTGCATTTCCCCTGCATTATCCCAGGTGGAAATATTGGATCCTCCCAACATGGGCGTTAGCGGTCTTTCGATCAGCATGTCCCGGGTAGTTTTGATAAAATAGTCCACATTTACTCCAAGCCGATGATTGAACAAGGTGGCATCCAATCCAAGGTTAGTCTGCGTGGTCGTTTCCCATTTCAGATCTGGATTGCCATTTCTTGTTTCGGTTAGCCCTAGGTCCACGCTATTTTGCGAACCGGATATGGGGTAGTTAGAGTAATTGGGGTAGCTTCTGTAGCTGGAAAAGGTCGAAAAAGGCGGGATGTCCTGATTTCCGGTTTCACCCCAACCTGCCCTTATCTTCAGGTCATCAACACTAGAAAAATCAAAAAACTCCTCCTCTGACAGTCGCCAACCTGCGGAAAAGGCAGGAAACGTCCCCCATCGGTTATTTGCCAATTTAGAACTCCCGTCCCTCCGTAATGTTAGAGAAGCCAGGTATTTGTCAGCATATGAATAATCCATTTTGGTAAAGTAGGAAAACAAGGACCAGTCCGAAGCGGACCCGGAATTCCGTTGGTCAGCACCATCTCCTGCGTCCAGGTACCTGAAATTGGGATCATCGTACGGAAAACCAAACCTGCTGGCAGAAAAACCCTCCCGATAATAGGAAATCGCTTCGATCCCTGCAAGGAAGCCAATTTGGTGGTCATTAAAACTACGATTATAATTAACCGTATTCGACCATATCCATTCGTATTGGTAGCTGTTAGAGGTACTAATATCGCTCAGTACCCGCTGTGTGTAAATCTCCTCAAAGCTGGGATTAAACCTCCGGTAATTATAATTCTCAAAATTGATCCCCAGATTAGTTTTTACCTCCAGGCCCTCGGCCAATTCCAGTAAGCCGTACACATTACCAAAAAGCTTTAAATTCTTCCTGACATTGTCCTTGTTTCGGTGTAGCCTTCCCAGTGGATTTTGGTTATCGCTGGTAGCCGATCCGGCAAAATCTCCATTAATATCGTAGACCGGAGAAATGGACGGAAATCGGTACGCATCGTATACCACACTTCCCAGGGCAGCATTGGTCGTCACATCGGTATTCCAGGTGTAGGCGGCCGTCAGGTTTTCTCCTATGGTTAGTCGATCCAACACCTTGTACTCGGTATTAAATCTGGCAGACACCCGCTTAAAGTCAGTATGTTTGATTAAACCTTCCTGTTCGAAATAATTAAAAGAAACAAAATGATTTGCATCGGAAGTGTTTTTAGAGAAATCCAGGTTATACGACTGGATGCGCGCAGGTCTGAATATTTCGGAAACCCAATCCACATCGGCCGACGGAATGGTTTGCTCCTCGTCTATCCATTCCGGAATAACAGGCTCCGGTCCTGACCCGTACACATCACTGGAGGGCTGTCCACCATCATTAAGAGTAGCTTCCCAGAGTAACTCACCATACTCACGGGCATTCAGCATTTCAGGCAGGTTAAAAGCTGTTTGTATTCCCGCATAGCTGCTAAAATTCAGCTTGGTTTCTTCTGTCCTACCTTTTTTGGTGGTGATAATCACCACCCCATTTGCTGCCCGCGAACCGTAAATAGACGCGGCGGCAGCATCTTTCAGTACCTGAAAGGTTGCAATATCATTGGGATTAATCATGTTAATTCCAGAAGTAGTCGGAACCCCGTCAATTATGTACAGGGGATCGTTATTGCGAATGGTACCGAAACCCCTTACACGGACGGCTACTCCTCCTCCCGGAGCGTTGTCTGAAACCACACTCACCCCGGCGGCCCGGCCCTGAATCATTCCATCTACGCTAGCTGCGGGAATATTGGATAGTTCTTCCATGTCGATACTGCTAACCGCTCCGGTCAAATCCTTTTTCTTTTGGGAACTATAGCCTGTGACGATAAATTCTTCTAAAAATAAATCATCTGCCTGAAGACGGATCTCCAGATAGCTTTGGTTGCCTACCAAAATCTCTTTCGGAATAAATCCCACATAGGAGATCAAAAGCTCCTTCTCTTCATCGGTCAGTTGCAGGCTAAATTTTCCGTCTATATCAGTGACGGTCCCTTTGGTGGTTCCTTTGACCGTTACCACAGCACCGATGAGTGTCTGTTCTCCATCGTCATATACCACACCTTCCACCGTGTTTTGCGCCATTGCAATACTGCTAAAAAGCAATAACAACAGGCTTAGTAATCGTAGTTTTTTTCCCATTAGTGATCTTGTTTTATTGAAATACAAAATTCAATAATCGATCTTTAAACAGGATTTATTTGACGTTATTAATTGATCACTATTTGGATTCGAAGGTAGCTTTAACTTAATAAAAAAATAATGGGTCTCGTAAGACCGGTTTGGTAAAAATTAAAATTTGCTGTCCCTATAAACTGAACAAATTAATGAAAAACAGATCATTCTGCTCCCTTAAAACGAAACACAGAAGTCCCTGTAAAATCGGTGCTGAGCATGGAAGGAGCCCAGTATCTTTCTACATGCGCCACTACCAAATTGGTGCCCTCAAAATGGTTCACATAAGGAGGCATTTCCGGGTTGTACATGGTATCGGTCATATCCCTCATCAAAACGACATTCTTGTTCAGGTTGGCCATCTGCCGGATAGCGAAGGGCCTGCCCAGCACACACATATTTAAATGAACGCCCATGACCACAATATTTTTTATATCCCTGGATTGGATAATATTGAAGATTTCCTGCCCCTGATCGGATATAAAATCCCCTTCGATAACCCGTATTTCGGGAGTTTGCCGTGTCCAGGCGGTTCTTTCTTCGCAGGGCTCTCCATTGGAACACGGCTGATCACAACCACCGTCACTGTCATCAATGGGCAAGGGGGCTTCATTATCCGGATCCAGGTAGCACCAGTCATTGATGGGAAAAGCTTCGGGTGCTGCATGGTAGGCTACCGCTTGAGCTGCCTTTCGCTGGGGCGCATCGGCATAAAAATCCATGGTTCCGCTAGGAGCATGGATAATGGTGACCCCCTTCTCCCGGGCTGCAGCGATGGTGGCATTCATGGCCGGTGCCAACTCCCCTACCCGTTTGGTAGCGCTCTCGCACCAATGTTCGTCCCACATATCGGTAATGATAAAGGCGGTTTTTGAGGGGTCCCAATCCTCCTCATACTCCCTGGTTTCCCAGGCTACGTTTTCGCTGTTTATAGCGACCTGTTTTCTGAGGTTAACCTGTATCAAATTTGTTTCGGAGGTGATTTCTTCACGGGTGCCGTCATTCCTGCCTTGCCGGCAGGATGACATCACGGCAATCACAAGCAATACACAAAAGATAGATTTCATCGTACCGGATTTTTCGGTAAGATACTTTAATTTTCCAATGTTTTAAAATACAATATAATAGAATCAATGTCATTTTCAGATAATACGCCCAGAAAAGAAGGCATCTCCCCTTCCCTACCCTTGACCACCTTGGCACCCGGATCCACAATGGACTCTCTGAGGTAGTTCTCATCTGCGGTTGCGGAACTTCCATCGGTAAACTCCCTTTCGGAACCGTAAAGTCCGTTTACATTAGGGCCTATTTTTCCTTCGCCACTTCCCTCCACAGCATGGCAGGCAATGCATCCGTAATTCATAAACAATTCCTTTCCACGAACGGCATCCGGTGCTTCTCCTTCTGAACCTTCTAAAAGCGAAGCCTCATAGTCCTGATTTAAATCTCCTTCGCTTACATTGCTAAATCCCTCCGCCAGCAAATCAGGCCGAACCACCTCGTTGACCGTCATCCACACTTTATCCGACCACGAGCTGCCTGCTTTCGTCTTCAACTCATAGGCTACTTCCATCTGCATGACCTCGGAGATTTGAGGCACAATCAAAAATACACCTTTGCCATCATCGGATAGAATGGCTTCTAACACAGGAAGGTATTCTTCTCCAACCGTACCATCCAATTTGTAATGACCCGACCCGTATTTTTGGGTACGCTGGTAATTCCAGCGCTTTACCTTATAAGCAGCAATGTCCTGGGCCACGGTTTCATCCAGTTCCTGATCAAAGCGTAAAATGACCCCCCCATCCCGCACTTTGTATTCCCGGGGCATGAAATTCTCTTCTCCGGTGTACCGAAGCCGAAGGAGTGCACTTAAAATATCGGAATTATGCCCCCAAAGCGAAAATCCGGTAAAATAAACCTGTCCGTCCCCCGGATGCACTTTCCCTTTCATCGCTGGGGCGGGAAAGGTCCCGGGTATCACGTTTGCTCCGCCTTGCACCATCTGTGATCCACTGTCAATTTTCACCTGAAACAAACCCGGTCGGCCGTAGGAAAGGTGGAGCAACTGCCCGTTTAAGGGCCCCATTTTGGTGCTATTTACCCATATCTGCCCCACTCCGGAACGATCCTCGTTATGCGGAATCCAGGTGATAGGTGGGGTGACTTCCGGGATCGGATCCCGATGGGCCGTGGCAGGCACCCCGTAATAATCCCCCTTCTGAATCAACATCACCGGAGTGGAAGGCATGTAATGCCCTTGTTGGTCAGAACCGGTTAGCCAACCCTCTTCCGGATGAATACCCAGGTAGGGCCCCCTGAATCCCGAGGCAAACTGTTCCACCAACCGGCCGTCAGAAGCTATTTTCAGAACGGAACCGTCGTGATGAGAGGCAGATCGGAACCCCATCAGGGATTTGGGTGAAGAGGTCTCTGGCCCCATATCCAGCGCTCCAAATTTGGAAATATAGAATCCTCCTTCCGGATCGGCTACCATACTGGAGGCCCATTCTCTCGTTTCTATGGATTGGGCCATGGCATTGGAAAAATTTTCATACCGATCCGCTACCCCGTCCCCATTCAGGTCGTGAAGTCGGGTGATTCCATCTTTTCCATAGACGTACACCTTTCCATCTACAATTTCTAAACTCTGCGGCTCGTATAATCCTGAGGCAAATCGGGTCCACGACAGCCGATTTAAATCCGCTCCAATGCCTTCCAACATCCAAACGTCTCCCTCAAAGGTGACCAGGGCTGCTTTATCGGCATCAAAAAACCCTATATCTACCAGTCGGACGTTTCGC
Organism: Cyclobacterium salsum; assembly: GCF_010119245.1. Classification (GTDB taxonomy): domain Bacteria; phylum Bacteroidota; class Bacteroidia; order Cytophagales; family Cyclobacteriaceae; genus Cyclobacterium; species Cyclobacterium salsum. The sequence goes on along the minus strand of NZ_WNKG01000002.1, from coordinate 501,196 downwards.
TTCCAGGGATTGGGTACCGGTAGGGTAAGTCGATCGGTAACAAAAGCAGCCGTATCCGGAGAAATTTGTCCTTTGGTAAGCACCGTTTCAGTCCAATAAGCTGGTCCTCCCTGATCTATTGCAGGCATTTCTTCCTCAAATTCGGAGGTTGCCGCCTCGAAAGCAGCGAGATGCTCCTGTTCTCCTTTCCACACCACCAAGCCGAACTCCGCTGCTTCCGCATGGGGAGCTACTTCCGCTACTAAATACCGTTCTTCGTGTACCGACAAGCTCACACCGGTAACCCCCGCTGGAAGTCCAAGTCCCGTCATTTCGCCCTCCCTGTGTATCAAGATGCTATTTTCTTTTTCCTCCACACGGTCTGCGCCGATCACTTCGGCCGCAACCAAATAAAGTGATCTGTCGGCTGGAGAAACATCAAAATACCTGGTAAACGCCGTCATGCCATCCCGAACCACACTGCCAGGCAACTCATGGATCAAGGTATTCCCCACAGAATAGGCCAGCACCGCCTGCTGACCCAAGGTATAAAGGCCTTCATAGCGACCCATTTCAGCAGGTATGGCCCCCCATGGAGGGCTCTGTGGGTGCGGAGAAGGTGTGCGTGGATCAGAGAATAACGGGGCTCCCGCTGACCAACCCGGGTAGCTTCCGGTGGCCACTTTGGGATCTCCTCCAATCCTGGGAATCTGGTTTCCCTTATTGTGAAAATCATCGTAGGAGATTTGCGCCATGGTCACCATGGGCATAAAATCCCCGGTCCAGCCTACCGTCCAACGCAACATATCCGTGTCAAAGCAGGCGTAGGCCTCATTGCCCAGTTGCAGGGCCAAAACACGTGCTGAAATATTGTTTTCCGGAAAACCTTCTCCTAGGTCCCGCCCGTCCATTGAGGTGCTAATAAACGGAAAACCGGACTCTACAAATCCTGCAAACTCCTCTTTTTCAAAGTCCACTTCCGTAATTTTGATTTCCTCTTTTCCACAGGATGAAAGGAAAGTAAATAAGATAAAGGTTGAAAGTGTGGCTTTTATTTTGTTATCCACGAAGGTACTTCGCAGTACTTCGTTCAGTCGGAAGGAATTTGTCATTTGGTTGATATCGAATTTATTGAAGGCACAAAATACGGTCAAAAGATGTAAGTACAAAACTAATCAGGATCAAATCAAAAGGGCCAACGTTGAAAGCGGTGCTGCTAATTCTTGCGGTTATTGATTTTGACAAAAAATCGTTAGATAATTATTAAATTCAGACGAACATTAGCCAATATTTGTGTATAAATTGACCCCAACAAAACTGCAAAACTGAATAGGATCAGGTCAACCCCCGGATTTCCCTTTTATCCAATACATGCAAATCAACAGGACATGATGAAACAATACCTTAGTTGCCTGATATTTCTGGCGGTGTCCTCTCTTCAAGCCCAGGAAAGCATTACCCAAACCATACGTGGTAAAGTCATCGATACGGATGGCAAATACCCACTGACAGGGGTTACCGTACTGCTGGCAGATGAGGGCCAGAAAGATTTGGTGGGTACCACTACGGATCTTGAAGGAGAATTCCGGCTTGAAAATGTTTCATTGGGAAGGCATCATCTGAAATTCAGCTTTATGGGATACAAGGAGGTGGTGCTAAGTAACCTGATACTTACCTCCTCAAAAGAATTGATCCTTGAGATAGCCATGGAAGAAATGGCCATTTCCCTTGCAGATGTGGAAGTTCGTGCCACCCGTTCTGGCGAAGCGCAAAATGAAATGGCAATCGTTAGTGCCCGCGCTTTTACGGTGGAAGAAACAGACCGATATGCAGGCAGCCGGGGCGATCCTGCCAGAATGGCCTCCAATTTTGCAGGGGTGCAGGGAGCGGATGATTCCAGAAATGATATCGTTATCAGGGGTAATGCTCCGGGTTCGGTATTGTGGCAACTTGAAGGAATCAATATCCCCAATCCAAATCACTTCGGTGCCTCTGGTACCTCCGGGGGACCTGTTAATATCATCAACAACAAGATCCTGGCCAATTCAGATTTTTACACAGGTGCATTTCCTGCCGAATTTGGCAATACCGTTTCCGGCGTTTTTGACCTGAAATTTAGAAAAGGCAACAATGAAAACCATGAAAAAAGCTTTCAATTGGGATTTATGGGCGCTGAGCTTTTCCTTGAAGGTCCGATCAATACAACTTCCCGCTCCTCATACCTGGTAGGATATCGCTATTCCAGCTTGCAGCTTTTTTCAGCATTGGGTATTGATGTAGGCACTACTGCCGTCCCCAGGTACCAGGATTTTGCCTTTAAATTTAATTTCCCCCTTAAAAATAATGGCAGCCTCTCTGTTTTTGCCGTTGGAGGGAAAAGCAACATTGATATCAAGGTTTCAGAAGAAAGCACCGAAGACCGGAATTTGTATGGTGAAAAGGACAGGGATCAGTATTTTGGTTCCAGAATGGGTGTAATGGGCATTTCCTATGAAAAAGTGCTTAAAAACCAAACCTATATGAAAGCCAGCCTGGCTGCTTCCCAGGAGCAGGTAAAGGCAGACCATTACTATATTGTAGGAAAGGTACAGCCCGATGGCTTTATCAATGTCCAGGATTTGCCGGCCATACTTGGCTATAACTTTACCACTAACAAGTATTCCCAGGTAGTGAGCTTTTTTAAAAAAATCGACAATAAAAACACCCTCAATTTTGGGTTTCAAAACGATATATTCGGGTTCAACCTGATGGACTCTGCACGGCAGGTTGGAATTTTACCTCCAAATGATCCAGACAATCCATTACAATATCAAACCACCCCATGGGTAAATCGATGGAATGTGGATGGTACAATGGCCGTATTGGCCCAACCCTACCTGCAATGGAAGCATAAACCCACCGAAACCCTCTCATTGGTATTGGGTTTACACCATCAGTATTTTTCACTAACAGATAGCTGGTCTCCCCTTGAGCCTCGCCTGGGAATAAACTGGAAACTGGATGAAACACAAAACCTGAATTTGGGAATGGGCTTCCATAGCCAGATCCAGCCTGCCTACACCTATTTTTACAAATTTACGGAGCCATCCAGGCCTGACATGGGATTTCAGGCATATAACGGGAACATGGATTTTACGCGTTCCAAACACCTGATACTGGGCTATGAGCGAACACTGGGCAATCAAATCCGGATGAAGTGGGAAACCTATTACCAACGTTTGAGCCAGGTACCCGTAGAAAATCGCCCCTCTTCATTCTCCCTCCTGAATACTGGTGCCAGTTTCAATAGGATTTTTCCAGAGACAATTCTGGTCAATGAGGGAACCGGTGAAAACTATGGGCTGGAACTAACTTTAGAAAAATACTACAGCAAAGGATACTTATTTCTGCTTACTGGTTCTCTATTTGAGGCTCGGTACCAGGGAAGTGATGACGTTTGGAGAGATACTGAGTTTAATGGGAATTATGCCTTCAATTTTTTGGCCACCAGGGAAATCCAAATCAACAACGGGTTGATCGGCATTGGCACCAATATCACTACTGCAGGAGGTAGAAGGTACGGACCTGTGGATATTGAGCGTACACGGGAGCAACAGGAGATCATTTACCTGGATGAAAGCAGAAATTCCCTGCAATTTGACCCATACTTCAGGATGGATTTAAGGGTAAACTACCGGATCAACAAGAAAAATCTAAGTCATGAAATTGCCCTGGACCTGATCAATATGCTCAACACTAAAAATATCCTGAACCTGAGCTGGGTTCCGGATGAATTGGAGAACCCTGACCCGGAAAAATCCATTATACCCAACTATCAATTGGGGTTTTTACCGATATTCTATTATAAGCTTGACTTTTAGGTAAAATCATTCCGTATAGCGCACTTTGAGTAGGTTCAGCATATACACATTGATTTCCCATTGATTGGCAACAGGCATTTGGGTATGAGGAAGGGAGGGCATATAGGGAAAAGGTCCGAACTCGGTGGTAATTCGAAGTAAGGTACCCTGTTTCCGATGCCATTGTACCACCCGATCCCACCAACCGAGATGGGCTTGCAGGGCATCGCTCCATTCCGGAGCCCTCGGATCGCTTACCTGGGGCCCTTCCGCAAAACCCACCCTACTGTGAATATGATCGGTTCGGGATAGGGCCAGGTCTACGGCTTCCTTTTGATCTTCCAGCAAGGATTCGTGCACGTTGCACCAATGCGAAATATCCAGGCATATGCGAAGGTCAGGAATTTGTTGGAAATAGGTACTTGCTATCGGGGCTGAATACAGGCACTTGCCACGATGGGTTTCGTGGGTAATGGGAATACCCGATGTGTCCGAAAGTTTTTGTGCCAGACTGAAATGTGCCTGGTTTTCGTTAAAGCTAAAATAATCCTTGCCCGTTTGACAGTTTACAGCTACCGGTTTGGCGGCCAATAGGTGTTCCAGGTACCGGTTATATGCGGTTAGATTGGCTGAAGGATCTGCTTCAAATGACTGGTAATACTGGGCGATCAATTCCAGATCAAATTCCCCCAGGCGGTTTAATACCGCTTCCTTCTCTTTTTCATCTAGCGGAAGGTCCATTTCCACCCCGTCGTATCCAGCTTCTTTTACTTTTTTACAAAATTCTTTAAAAGGCAGGGTATTACCCCATAGGGGTGCGTAAAATTTAATCGACATTTCAGGCGTGGTCAGGGTATGAGAAAGTTTGTGAAAAGGGAATTTCTTAAATAAATCATGTAAAACAAAAGAATAAATGGGTTATTTCCCCACGGTGGAATAAAATGAATTTTGGCTGTATGGGTTACCGATGAATACCTTTGCAAATGCACTTAAATGCCCGATAGCGAACAATTTTGTTCGAATCGGAAACGCTACGATTTAAAAATCGGGGTAATAATGCCATTCGGGCAGGTTTTGGATGGCATGGAAGTAGAACTAGAGTAGAAAAGCACTACTGAAAATTATGTGGAAAAACTACCTTACCATCGCCTGGCGAAACATTAGCCGAAAAAAAAGCTACACCCTCATCCATGTAGCTGGCCTGGGAATCGGAATGGCCGCCTCCATTTTAATCCTAATCTGGGTGCAATTTGAAATGTCTGTGGATCGCTTCCATGAAAATTCCGATCGATTGTATGCGGTCTGGAGAAATGCGGGAATGCAAGGAAAGCTATCTACCTGGGATTATACGCCTGCCCCCTACGCCCCTGCCATGAAGGAACAATTTCCCGAGGTGGAAGAAGTAGCAAGGATTACGGAATGGGATCAGCAACTTTTGACGGTAGGGGAAAACAATTTTTATGAAGAAGCTACTTTTACGGATCCAGGTTTTTTTAAGCTTTTTAGTTTTGAAGTACTGGCAGGCGACCCCATAGCGGCACTAAATGAGCCAGGATCAGTTGTGCTTACCGAATCCGTCGCTAAAAAGCTCTTTGGAAAACGCTCTGCAATGGGTAGCATTGTCACCGTGGCGAAACAACTGGATTTTGAAGTAAAAGCAATTATCAAAGATTTGCCGGAGAACACAGACTTCCCCTTTACTGTGTTTTTACCTTTTAAAAAGATCGAATCATTGGGCTGGGTGGATGATTATTGGGGCAATAATTCCTACCGAACCTTTGCCCTTTTAAATGAACGGGCAGACCTGTCTGCTTTCAATGAGAAATTTGCGGACTTTACGGCGAGGAATTCTGAATTAGAGGCCATTTCAGATTTTCTTTTCCCCATGCGGGATCTGCACCTCTATGCAAAGTTTGAAAATGGTAGGTCTGTAGGAGGAAGAATAGAAATGATCCGGATGTTTGGTATCATTTCCATCATCGTTTTGCTCATTGCGGCAATCAATTTTGTAAACCTGAGTACCGCCCAAAGTGATCAACGATCCAAAGAAGTGGGCATCCGGAAAATCTCCGGGGCCGGTAAAGGGATGTTGATCGGACAATTCCTGGCCGAATCCATTTTAATAGCCCTTGCGGCTTACTTGCTGGCCATCGTTATGGTTTCGCTTTCTTTTTCCTGGTTTAAAAATCTGATGGGGCAGGAATTGGCCAACCCATTTACTCAACCCTATTTCTGGGTGATTTCTGTCATCTATGTCTTTGTCACAGGAGTTCTGGCTGGAGCCTATCCTGCCTTTTTATTGAGTTCCTACAAGCCTGTAAACATTTTTAAATCGAAGATGGGAACAAAAAGCGAGCTTGGGTTAAAGCCCCGTGAGGTTCTGGTAGTATTTCAATTTGCTGTAGTCGTTACCCTGATCTCTTGTGTCTGGGTCGTTCAGGATCAGATACGCTTTGTTCAAAACAGGGATATGGGAATCGATAAAGATCAGCTCATTTTCCACCCGGTGACGGCAAGTATGAGAAAAAATAAAGTGGCACTTCGCAATGAGTTGTTGGCGCTCCCTGAGGTAACCGCAGTAAGCTATACCTTTTCTCCTTTGACCAATATTTACAGTGACACGGATGGCATGGAATGGCAGGGCAAGGATCCGGAGTTTAAGCCAAACATTAGCCGAATGGGCACGGATGCCAACCTGGTAAAAACAGCTGGCATGAATTTGATCGCAGGCAGGGACATCGATATCTATACGTATGCCAGCGATAGCCTTTCGGCAATAGTCAATGAAAAAGCCGTGGAGGTGATGGGCTTGGATGATCCAATCGGTCAGGTGGTCAAGGACGATGCCTTTGAGTTCACCATTGTGGGCGTTGTGAAGGATTTCATTATGGAATCCCCATTCGATGAAGCACATCCGATAATGGTGATGGGCCCAAAGCGCCAGCTGAATTTTATTCACATTCGATTTGCGGAGCATGCGGACTATAGGAATTCACTGGCCAGGGTAGAGACCGTTTTCGACAAATTCAATCCCGATGCTCCCTTTGAATATAAATTTGTATCCGAGGAACATGCCCGGAAATTCAGGTCTCAGGAACGTAGTTCGAATCTTACCGCTCTTTTTACCGGTCTGGCGGTGATCATCTCCGGTATGGGGCTTTTTGGCCTGGCCAATTTCATTGCTGAGCGAAGAAAAAAGGAGATCTCCGTTCGAAAAGTACTGGGAGCTTCCATCACAAGTGTCGTGGGCATGTTATCGTCGGAATTCTCCCGGTTAGTTCTAATCTCGGTGGTCATTGGCATTCCAGTAACCTGGTACTTGATGAGCAACTGGCTGGAGACTTTCACCTACCGGACCAGTATTGATTGGACCTTGTTCCTTTGGACAGGCGGTTTAACGCTTGTGATTGCCTTGTTGACCGTGAGTTCTCAGGCGATCAAAGCAGCACTGGTAAATCCTGCGGAGACACTGAAGAGTGAGTAGGTTAAAATGGAGAATTATGATTTTTCATTTGACAATATCTTATTAATTTCTGACTTCAATATTGGGATTTCGGATTTGACCACATCCCAGATTATATCGAAATCTACACCAAAATAATCGTGAATTATTTTATTCCTTATATCTCCCATCTCTCGCCATGGAATGGAAGAATATTTTTTTTTGAATGCAGGATCTAACTTATTACTAGCCTCCCCAATTATTTCAAGACTTCTGCAAATGGCCCTGATGAGCCTTTCATTTTTAATAAATTCATCAAAAGAATTGCTCTCATATTCTCTTTTCAGGTATTCACATTCATCCAAAATATGTCTTAACAATTCATTTGGTAAAAGAGACATATTCCACCGAATTTAAAATATGGGGGCCTATGTATGGACTTAATGACTGAGGGGTAATTAAGTCAATATTTTTCTGAAATAGATGCTCCAGAAAATAAGACAAAGCCATAAAATTTCTATACGTTTTTTTTTCCTTTTGCAGCTCTACCAAAAAATCAATATCGCTGTCGGGATTTACTTGATTGTTGAAATAAGAGCCAAAAAGGCCGATCCTTTTCACCCCAAATCCTTTCAACTCCATTTTATGGGATTTGAGCGTTTCGAAAATGGAATTTTTATCAAGCTTCTGATCCATGACCAAATATAATGAAAATTATTAGGTGAAATATCCTCTTTTACGTTCAATTTTGACTGTTCGCCTGAACCAAAATCCATTTCGACGTAATTCGATTCAGTTAATTAATATATTGAAAATAAGCGAGATTAGGTTGTGATAGTGTAATCAGTGAACGGGTCCCAGTTCAATCTGGTGAACTTCTTTCGATATCCTGATCAACCAAGAAAATATCCAGAAGCATAGTGGCATCAAACAGCATTTTGTTCATTAGACTCTTTTGTTTTATAATGCTCTTTTTTAAAATCAAAATCGGTTGGAAAATCCACCTTGGATTTTGGCAAGGTTTTCACATACGCTACAAGGGACATTTCTTTGGGAAGCGTGGATGGCCGCTTCAATAATTACTCAAAGTGCTCTTCGACAATTTGGGATAGACTGATCTGCTTCAGATCCGCATATTTTTTCATTTTTTTGATCAGTTCATCATTGACCGTGATGTTTAGTCGCTTCTTCATGGGGAGGAATTTTTAGCCATCTTATGCGCATAAATATAGTCAATGCGCATAAGAAAGTCCATAAATTTATTGGGTTGATTCCAAGGTGCCAGGGCCCTATATTTCCTTTTGGGTCGAGGCTGATATACCCGGCAATAATTCCAATGGATCGGCTCGAAATTAATTCGATTGGTTATTTCCAGATAATTCGCCCGACAGCGGACGTTTTTGTTCGTTTGGGAAATCATTATACCAGTGAATGGGGCCTTTTATACAATTTCAGCAGGAATTTCAATGGCATGGTAGTAGTAAACAGAATGGAAAGATACAATCGGGATGGATTTGTTTGGATTGGGAATTACTGGAAACGGATGCCTGATTTAGTCAAATCACAACAAATATAACCATGGTAAAAAATTTCTTTAAAATCGCCTTTCGCTATCTCTGGCAAACCAAAATAAGCTCTATCATACACATAGGAGGGCTGGCCATTGCCATGGCGGCAGCTGTGCTTATTCTTCTTTGGAGTCAAAATGAGTTGCGCTATGACAACTTTTATCCGGATGCAGAACGGATTTACCTAAGAGCTGATTACGACACGATTAAAGCAGAATACCCATTTAGTGGGACTTCCCAATACCCTGCTTTCGAGGCCATTCAAGAGAAGGTACCCGAAATAGAACAAATGGCAATGGCCGGTATTAATTTAGGGAGAAAGGTTTTAGAAATAAATGGCCACCAATTCAAAGAACCAAATGCCCTGATCGTGGACAAGTACTGGATGGACATGTTTGATTATAAAGTTCACAGGGGAAGCATGGACTATTTTTTCAATAATCCCCGTTCCGTTATCTTGACGAGGTCCAAAGCAGCCAAGTATTTTGGAGACTTGCCCCCATTACAACAAACCCTTTACATTGATTCAATCCCCTATACTGTAGCTGCCATTATTGAGGATATACCTGCCAACTCTTCTTTCCAGCAAGATGTCCTGGTTTCAAATTCCTTTTACAACGAAAGAAAGGGGGATTCTGATGACACAAAATCTTGGGGCATTTTTACTCAACTTATGTTTATAAAATTGTACCAAGGGGCTTCTGTTGAGGAAGTAGAGAAAAAAATAAGTGAAATCATAACCAATAATCGGCCGAAATGGATGGCCGATTCACCTAGAAAATCCAAATTGGTTGCGCTTACTGATTTACATTTTGACACGGGCCTCCTTGATCAGACCATTCCTCATGGGAATACCCTCAATCTATGGGTATTTTCTATTCTGGCTATATTACTACTTGGCGTAGCCAGTGTCAATTTTGTTAACCTGTCCATTGCCAGGATCGGTACCCGGTTGAAGGAAATCGGGATTCGAAAAATTGTGGGTGCGTCTAAATATAATTTGTTTGTACAGGTAATGGTAGAAACCTTCCTGTCCATCATCATGGCATCAGGTGTAACGTTGTTGTTGGTTTTCTTGGTACTTCCTGATTTCAACGCATTTGCAGAAAGAAACCTTGAACTCAACCTGATGAATCCTCATGTTTTATTGCTAATTCTTGGGATAGTTGCATTGGTTTTTATTATGACTGGCCTCTATCCTGCTATGGTTTTGGCCACGTTAAAGCCAATAGGCTTGTTAAAGAACCAGGTGTTGACAGGCATCAGTCGTCAGGGATTCAGAAAAGCGTTGGTAACAGGCCAACTTGTATTTACCATTGTGCTGCTTGTGGGCATTGTTACCATCCATTATCAATTTGCCTTTATTCAGCAGCAAACCGAAAGTTACCAAAAAGAACAGGTTTTTAGGGTACATGTACCCTTGCCTTTAGGATTTGGATTTGGTGATGTGGAGGCAAAAGAACGCCATTGGACCCGGGTTAACAGTATCAAAACCAGTTTACTGGCAAATAGTGCGATACAATCTGTTTCTCAAGTCAATGGTACCTCGATGGTCGATGATAAAAGGAAACAGCCTGTTGATATTTCCTGGTCTGGGTACCCGGAAACCCAGGAAACTGTTGACGCGGTGATGATTTGGGCAGACGAGGATTATGCTGAATTGGCCAACCTGACTTTGGTATCTGGTCGCTGGTATAAGGCCGAAAATGAAGCAGACCGTTTCAATTTTGTAATTAATGAAACTGCTGTTAAAATCTTCGGACTTGAGGAGCCTGTTGTGGGAACCTCGTTTTCTACTATTTCATATCGGACAGGGTCAGAAGAAATGGGTAGTATTATTGGGGTAGTAAAGGACTATCATCACAAGAGTTTACATGAAAAAATCGATCCAGTCGTATTTTCGCTTGATCCCTATGGAGGTTCTTCATATTTGGTTAAGGTGAATGCTGGAAATGCGACTCAGGCACTGGATCACGCCAAAAATGTATGGAATGAATTTACCCCTGAGCAGCCTTTTGAATATTCGTTTTTGGATGAGGAATTTGACAGGCTGTACAAAGAGGACCGGAAGGCTTTGACCTTGAGTACGGCATTTGGTGGACTAAGCATTTTACTCTCCAGCTTAGGCCTGCTGGGAATGATCACCGTATCAGTCCAACAGCGCACCAAGGAAATAGGCATTCGTAAAGTGATGGGCGCTAATGTTACCGTTATTTTGGCACTTCTTAGTAAAGATTTCGTGAAATTGGTACTGATTGCAATAGCTATAGCTTCTCCTATCGCCTGGTATGTTATGAACCGTTGGCTGGAAAATTTTGCCTATCGGATTGAGATGGACTGGTGGATGTTTGCGGCGGCTGGATTGGTGGCGGTAATGATTGCCTTGGTGACCTTGAGTTTCCAGACCCTCAGGGCAGCTGTTGCCAATCCGGTAGAGGCATTGAGAAGTGAATAATTATCTATCATGACTTCCTTACAAATGCCTAAATCCTATTCGTGATTCAAGACTTGTTTTGCTAGCATTAAATTTTACTATAAAATTCCAAGGGGTGAAATACAGGAAGCATAGGTGAAGTGAATTTGTAATCCTTTGTATTTCTGGTAATAAAGTAATCCGCACCAGAATGCAGCGCAGTATAGTATTGCAACGCATCTTCTTTATCCTTGAATTGGGATGCCAAAGCTTCCAATATTATTGGTTTCCCACCATTGACCACATTACATGCTCCAATAAAATTCAATAATTTTGAGGATGCATCAGCTAACTTATAAATGTCAAAGGACAAGTAAATCAGGTTGGCAACGCTGCTTTCAGCAATTTGAAGGACAGTTTGGCCCTTGGAAGCCATTTCAAGCATTTTCGAAATGGGGTTCCCGTTTAGAAATGATATCAAAAGCAACATCAGTGTCAAGAAAAACTTCAGGCAAACTTCCTTTTAACATGCGATTTAATCAATTCCTTATCCTCTTTTGTGGGCAAGCTCTTTGAGGTTTCAAGCATTTGAAGTAACCTTTCAGCAGCCCGTTGGTGTTCAGTTTTAATTTCATTGGAACCTTCTTCTTCAAAAATTTCCTCAAACATTCTGGAAAGGGAAATCCCCTTGTTTTTTGCCCTTCTTTTGGCTACATCTATGATGCTCTTTTTTACGGTTAAGGTCAATTTTGTTTTCATGGTTCTTATGTCACATACGTGTTTAAGCAAATATACGTATTATTTACTTTCTTTATGTAAAAATTTCAATTTACCCAATTAATACGAAGGAACCCACTGGATATGTTTAAGTTTTCTCCAGACCGATGGGCATTGAACTGCTTGCGGACAGGAACTTTCCCGATAGGAGCGATCAGAAGGCCTATAACTATATCCTTAATAAAAAACTATAGAGGGGGTTGAATGTCGAAGGATATTTGATAAAGACCACGATCGGAATGGAGTAAAAGGATCATTGATTTGAGAACTTCCGCTGGACATCCGTCACCCATCTGGTAAAGCCCTGATTAAACCACTTAAAAGAATTAAATTTTTCCGTAAACTGCCTTTTACCTGAGAGAACTATTTCAAATAATGAAATTTTATTTCTATTTTTGAAACTCTATAAAATCGATGGTAGTTATATCCAAGACAAAGCTCATAGTTTTTTGGAAAAGATCATGCAGATTCCATTCAGCCTTTAAATGAATGGTGGAAGAAAACCAAACAAGCTGATTGGGCTACATTTCCTGAAGTTAAAGAGACCTTCAGTGGTGTGGATCATGTAGGTAATGACAGATATGTGTTCAATATCAAGGGGAACAAATACAGGCTGGTTGCCATGATATTCTTTGATATTAGGACAATCTACATTCGTTTTATAGGTACCCATGCAGCCTATGATAAAATTGATTGTTCAACCATTTAATTTGATTGAGGATGCTTACTAAGATTCGAAATGAAAAAGAGTACCTGGCAGTAATGAAAACGGTGGAGTCGCTGTTGGAAAAAGCAACTTTGAAAGGGGGGTTCCATAAACTAACAAAAGGGGAAACAAAGATGTTGTCGGACCTTTCTAAACTAGCTGAAGCCTATGAAGACAATACAATGGAACTTATGCCAATCAAACCCAATACGTTACGGCAAGCATTAGAACTGAAGATGGTAGAGCTTGAGTTCACCCAAGAACGACTGGCTGAGGTTTTGGGTATTGGTGCACCAAAACTGTCCCAGATATTAACCGGTAAACGGGAACCTGATGTTGCCTTCTTAAAAGCCGCCCACAAAAAACTCAATATGGATGCTGAATTTTTGTTAACGCATGTATAATTGCTTCTTGGTTGTAGTTAATCGGTATTAGCAAAACCTAAATCAGGTAAGTATCAAATTGGTTTGGGGTTTCGTCAGCAGGTTATTAAGTCTGATTCAATTTCTTTTTTCCTCAATATTAAAATCGCCCGTCTGCGAACATTTTTGTCCGCAAATCTCCGCACTAAAACCGATAAGCGGCCTGAAACGGTTGAACACCTACTTTCACCTTGGCATAAAACTCGCAAACACACCTTTTAAAATTGCCTGCTTTAGTTAATGTGCTATGCTAAAAAATTATTTCAAAATCGCCTGGAGAAACCTTTTGAAAAAGAAAGCCTACTCCTTTATCAATATTTTTGGATTGGGACTGGGAATGACCTGTTGCTTTCTGATTTTCATGTATGTTCAGGATGAGCTTTCAGTGGATTCCTACCATGAAAAAAGAGATCGAATATACCGTTTGACTCACGGGAGCCTTCCATCCAAGGACCAACCTGAAAATGCCGGGGCCAATCCTTTCTGGGTTTGGCATAATGCACCGGTGGGACCTGCCCTTAAGAGCTATTTCCCAGAAGTTGACAAGGTAGTCCAGTTCTCCGGAAGTTCTGATATCTTGCTAACAGATGGTGAAAATTCCTATCAAGAAAACGGCGTATTTTTTATGGATTCGACGGCCTTTGATGTTTTTAGTTGGGAAGTGATTAGAGGTGATCTAAAAACAGCCTTGACGGCGCCCTATAGCATGGTGATGACCGAAAGTACCGCCAAAAGGTATTTCGGAAACGAGGACCCGATAGGCAAAACCCTAAAAGGAAGTGACTCACCGGGAAGGTCAAATGCCGGAGATTACACGGTCACTGCCGTCATCGAAGACATTCCGGCGAACTCACATTTTAAATTCAACATGCTGCTTTCTTTGAGTACATTCAGGCAATATTGGCCCGAGGTATTTGATAGCTGGGGATACGTGGATTTCTATACGTATTTTCTGGTCAACGAGAATTTTAACCTCGCCTCCTTTAGGCAGAAAATACCTGAGTTTCTGGCGGAAAGGCAAGATAATCCACTCTATACTGTCAATGTGGAGCCGATGAAGGATTTTTACCTTGGAACAGATGCGGACAGGCAACCCGGCGAAACGGGGAGCTTGGCCAATATTTATGTTTTTTCGGTGATTGGGATTTTCATTTTGGTCATCGCCATGATCAATTTCATGAACTTGTCCACCGCCAGGTCCATGGAGCGCGCCAAGGAAGTAGGTATCAGAAAATCCGTGGGTGCTGACAGAAAGCATCTTATCTTTCAGTTTTTGGGAGAATCCATTATCATCGTGTTTTTTGCCATGTTGGCTTCCATTGTTATGCTATCTGTGGCGCTGCCGCTGATGAACAGCATCACCGGCAAAGAACTGGAATTGGGAAGATTTGTCAGTTGGCGGACCATACCCGCCATGATCGGGGTATTAATGGTTATTGGTTTATTGGCTGGATCCTATCCGGCATTTGTATTGTCAGGTTTCAGGCCGGTTCAGATTTTAAAAGGTATTTCTGTAACCAATAATAGTGGGGTCAGCCTTAGAAAAGGACTGGTAATTTTCCAGTTCAGCCTATCCATTATCCTGATTGCAGGGACCCTCATCGTCTATACCCAAATGAATCACCTATTGGATAAAGACATGGGTTTTGATAAGGAACAGATGTTGGTGTTGGATTACAATTATGATGAAATAGTCAATAGCAGGTCCAATACCCTTAAAAGCGAGCTGGAATCAAATCCGGGGATCCTTTCCATCGCTTTTTCCAGAAGTGTACCGGGAGGCTATTTTCCAAATGCCGGAACAAGCATCCAAGGGCCTGATGGGGAAATGATTCAGAAAGGCCAGGCCATTTTTCAGGTGGGAATAGACTTTATTGACCATTTTAATATGGAATTGGTGGCAGGAAGGTCCTATTCAAGGGAATTTCCTTCAGATTCAACCTCAGCCTTGGTGGTAAATGAAGCCGCCGCCCGCCAATTTGGCTATGCCCATCCGGCTGATATTGTCGGGAAGAAATTTGACCAATGGGGAAGGGCCGGAGAAGTCATCGGGGTGGTAAAAGATTTCAATTTTATTTCGCTCCATCGGAATATTGAACCTTTGACGTTACCCTTTGAAGCCGATGCAAGTCGCTTCCTTTCGCTCAAAGTGAAGCCTGACAATCTGCAAAAAACCATTGCTGAAGTGGAAGCGATTTGGGAAAACATTGCCCCGCACAGGCCCTTTTTGTATAGTTTTTTGGATGAGGATTTTAACAAACAGTATCAGGCTGATTTCAAGTTCCGAAAGATATTTACGGTGTTTTCCGTATTAGCGATCCTGATAGCAAGTCTGGGATTGTTCGGCCTGGCCACCTACACCGCTGAGATCCGAACCAAAGAAATCGGAATCAGAAAAGTGCTT
Source organism: Cyclobacterium salsum (assembly GCF_010119245.1). GTDB lineage: Bacteria > Bacteroidota > Bacteroidia > Cytophagales > Cyclobacteriaceae > Cyclobacterium > Cyclobacterium salsum. Next base: position 485,646 of record NZ_WNKG01000002.1, on the reverse strand, counting down.
GGGGCAGAGGTTTCCAGCATTGTCAGGCTGCTATCTAAGGATTTTATTAAGCTAGTGTTGGTAGCGATTGTACTGGCTACGCCGGTCACCTGGTATGCTATGAATAAATGGTTGGAAGGGTTCGCCTATAAAGCGGCGATAGGATGGTGGGTTTATCTATTGGCAGGGATGTTGGCCGTAGTAGTCGCAATGGTGACCATTAGTTCACAAGCAGTCCGGGCGGCCCTGGTAAATCCGGTAAATAGTTTAAAGAGTGATTGATTTTAGAGATTAAAACAGTGAAACCAATTTCAGGAAATCAGTTTAACTCGAGAACAAATAATGGATTAACAAGCAAGACCATTTCCCCTTGGACTTCGCGCAGGAACCATTACGGGTATTTTATGGCCGCTAGCCCTGGCAATTATAATGATGTCTCACTATAAAATCAAATCCCATGACGTACATCGCTATCCCTATTCCAACGAGCTCTGAAAAACAGGACATCCAAATCGAAGTGACGATCAACAAGCAAAAACAAGCCCTTCATTACAAGGTGGAATATTTTTATTGGGAAGATTGTCAGGATCCCAAAGGCCATCGGGCAGACTGTCTTTCAGAAATGCTGGCCCACCATGATCTCAATTGGGGGCTTTATTATATTGGTGCGCCTACGGAAAAATTTGTACCGATTACGTTTGTGGAAAAAAGAGAAAGAGGTAAAAAGCCTGAGATTTAAAGAAAAGCCGAGAAGGCAGGGAGGGAAATAAAGTCTTGGAAGAAATTTTATTACCTTTTTGTGTCAGCAAATTCCTTTTTCAGGCACCTCTCTTACTTCAAAAATCACAACCAACTTATTGACCAGAACGTTAGGTAAGTTGATTGCTATTTTTCTTTATTTGTCCTTTTTTGTATTTTTGAACGAAGAATTTATTAAAAATATTAACTGTTATTATGTCAAACCCTCTAAATGAGACACAATTGGAAATTCTGAAGCTGTTCAGCCATGAACAATCAGAGGAAGATTTGCAGGAAATTAAATCATTACTGGTTACCTACCTTTCTGAAAAAGCTGTAAGGGAAGCGGACAAAGCATTTGAAGATAAGAACTATACGCAGGCGGTTTTTAATAAATGGAAAAAAGAGCATTTTCGAAAACAAGGATAATCAACCATGGTGATCGTTTTAGATTGCAATATTTTAGTAATGAGCCTTACTTCCAGGTCATCATATTATATTTCAATCTTTGGTCGATGGAAAATTTGACTTGGCAATCAACGAAGAAATTTTGCTGGAATATGAAGAAATTATCCAAATAAAATACGGAATTCGCACCGCTGGTAGTTTAATAACTTTGTTGAAAGAACTTCCCAATGTTCGTTTCACAAATACCTATTACAAATGGAATTTAATAGACGCTGATCCAGAAGATAATAAATATGTTGATTGTGCAATAAGTTCAGGAGCATCTTTTCTAGTTTCGGAGGACAAACATTTTTCAGTTTTAGCATCCATTCCTTTTCCAAAATTATATCTTTTGTCTTTGGATGGTTTTATGAAATTAATTAACACAAAAATGTAAATAGAAAAGAGAAACTAATAAACTTCGATTTCTTTTCGGAATTATGTAATTTGATATTGAAGTCTTTTTAATTTTTTATAGTCAAGCATTTATTTTTGTGAAATTTAAGGAATATGATTCATAAAAAGATGATTTCTAAGATTCTCAAAGTTCTCATGGAACTCCTTAATTTCTTTGAACTGAAAATCATGAAATGATTTTTCATCAGTAAAGAATTAGTTGTGGCATCGGGGTCTTGACTTTTGTTCCGATCGCAATATGGGATGATGGAGGACTGAATGCCTTCCTTTTAATCCCCAAATTGATTATATTCAGGTCTGGAAAAAGAGGACAGCAAATCCCTTATTAAGGGACCGGATTTAAGCTACGAGAACTATACCTATGCGGATTACCTGACATGGGATATGGAAGAAATGGTCGAACTGATCAAAGGGAAAGTTTTCAAAAAAGCCGCTGCTGCTCCAAAGAGAATTCATCAACGTTTGGCTGGAACGCTTTACACGGAATTTCACCTGTTTTTGAAAGGTAAAAAATGCCAGGCCTATATTGCTCCCTTTGATGTTAGACTTCTGGTAAAATCCAAAAAAGACCATAAAATCCATACTGTTGTACAACCGGATATCTGTGTGGTTTGTGACATGGAAAAATTGGATGATAGAGGCTGTGTTGGTGCACCTGATCTGGTGGTGGAAGTCCTGTCACCCGGCAACAAACAGCTTGAACTCCAACACAAATAGGAGGTTTATGAAAAATCCGGAGTAACCGAATATTGGCTGATGGATTCCGAGGGACAAACCCTCCTGATTTACACGCTGATTCAAGGCAGCTTTCAACCATCACGCTTGATGACCTCCGGGGATACGGCAATATCCTCAGCTATTGTAGGATTCGAATTGGATTTGGAGGCATTTTTTGAGGAGATCAATTGAAAATTTGTGATCTATCTTTTCCTGTTAAAAGCTTCTATGATTGATCGGAAATTTTCCGGGTAACTATTATTTTGGTTCATCTTCGATGTAGTAAATTTTCTTTTCTATTGGATTTCCTGAACAATAGTAGGCGTAAGCGATACAAGCCTATCCTCTTCAATATAGTGCACCATAGTGCACCAATAAATTGGCCTCAGGAGTACTTTTTTTATTCAAAAAGTCAATCCAGACTGAAGTATCAAAAAGAACGGGGTCGTTCATACTTCCCGCATTTGCCCTAAATCACCGACCCAAGTATCCTTTTCACGAATGGACAATAGCTGTTTTTTTTTCAACGAAGCAACAAATTGTTTCAATGCTTCGTGAACGACATCTTTTTTGGTCTTCAACTTGCTGATTTTTAGCGCCTCCCGTACAAGCTCATCATCCAATTCAATATTAGTTCGCATATTTAAATATTATTTTATGTATAAATTTATGCAAATTTATACACCTATCAAATGTGATTTGACCTATCTGCCCTCTACCAAATCCTATCGTTTATTATGTGATGAAAACCTGGTTGAAAAATTATGCCTACCAAATGGAAATCCATTGGTGGCTTTTGGGACTACCGGTACTTCTAGTTTGACTTTTGGCGATTCTCACAGTCAGCATTCAAACCGTAAAAACAGCTTTCGAAAATCCAGGTAAATCGCTACGAAGTGAGTAGTGGGAATGGTAAGGCCAGGTTGATGATTAGCAAAAGATCACTCGGATAAATTTTCTTACCCATTGATAACCGGTTTATTCTTTGCTATTTCATAATTTATTTCTATGTTTGTAGAAATAAATAACAAATAGTAGAATGAAGTTATCCAAATCCGAAGAAAAACTGATGGACTTGATCTGGTCCCACCAGCCTCTATTTATGAAAGAACTTCTGGAAGTTCATCCTGAACCGAAACCAGCTCCCAGTACGGTGGCTACCTTACTGAAACGCATGCAGCAAAAAGGATATGTAGGCTTCAAGTTGTTTGGCAACTCAAGGCAATACCATGCCCTGGTGGAGAAGCCGGATTATTTTTCAGGTCAGGTGAAAACCATTATCAAAGATTTCTTTTCGGACAACCCGCTTCAATTTGCCTCCTTCTTTACCAAAAAAACAGACTTGACCACTAAGGAGTTAGAGGAAATAAAAAAACTGGTGGAAACTGAAATTGAAAGGAGAAAGAAATGATGATCCTGATAAAATTTATCGCCTGTTCGGCATTTCTAATGCTGCTTTTCCAAATCTTTTTGGCAAAGGAAAAATCATTGCAGCTAAACCGCTGGATACTGTTGGCACTTATTCCCGCCGCCATGATCATTCCTTTCCTTAATTTTCCGATATTTTTGCCACAGCAAAACCCTGTACAGATTGATTATCTTCCAATTAACCTTCCTCAATCTACTACGGTTAACCAATCATATACAGTTCAAACCCTCCCCTACTCGCCGATACAATGGTTTCTTGTTGTATACATCCCAGTGTTCTTATTTCTGCTTCTAAAAAAATTAAAAGCTCTGAACCAGTTAATTAGCTGGACAAAAAATGCCTCAGTGCAGCACATCCAAGGAGCATCTCTGATTTTATCAGAAAAAGTCTCATCCCCGTTTAGTTTTGGCAACTACATTTTCCTGCCCCCAAATCTTTATAAAAAATGCAGTTTAGAGACTGAAATGATTCTAACACATGAACGATACCACATTGCACATCGGCACCATGTTGACCTTATTTGGATGGAATTACTGACGGTATTATGCTGGTTTAACCCCGTGGTTTATTTCGTAAAAAAAGCAATGGTTCTTAACCACGAATACCTTGCTGATCAAGAAGTCCAAAAAATTGCTCATCCAACAAGGTACAAACAGCTCTTGCTTGAAGTTGCCGTCAATAACAACTTGGAAATTCTGACCAGTTCAATATCTTCCTCCGCATTAAAAAACCGATTAATCATGATGAACAAACCCTTAACCAAAAAGAGTATGCAATTGAGAATTTTCAGTTTCAGCCTATTAACCTCATTGTTTATCGCAGGTATTTCATTGGAAATTAATGCCCAGCATATACCTGTGCCTTCTACAAGCCAGAAACAAGATCAGGCCACGGATGACACCTATTTTGTGGTTGAGTCACAGCCTGAATTTAAAGGTGGGATGACAGACTTTTACAGGTATGTCATAGAGAACATCGGGTATCCTTTTCGGGCACGGAGAAATGGCATTGAAGGACAGGTTGTCGTACAGTTTGTGGTGGAAAAAGACGGTTCCGTTTCCAACGTATCGGCCATGAACGAGATTGCAGGCGGCTGTGAGGAAGAAGCTGAAAGGGTGGTAAGGAATTCTCCGGATTTCAAACCGGGTATGCAAGGGGGCCGCCCGGTTAGGGTAAAAATGGTATTGCCCATACACTTTATCCTTGATAAGGAAAAGGTAGGTCATGACGGTCATCCTATAGGTAAAGTAATCGTAGAAGGAGTAGAGCAAAGAAACGGTAAGTTGGAAGTTGATGCCAACTATGCGGATGGTCTGTGGACGGGTAAAGTGCGAGATCCAGAGGGAAATACGCTTCCAGGGGCAACCGTCCTGATTGTGGATTCTACCAAAGGAACAGTAACGGATATAAACGGGGATTTTACGATATCTGCCAATCCATCCCAGAACCTTGTGGCCAGCTTTGTGGGGTATCAGTCTGTGAAATTACAAGGAAATTGAAATTTGGTTGTTAAAAAAATCCTACCGTTTAGACAACTTGCTCCCACTTCCTGGCCAATAAATGATTTTCCAATAGATTTTTAGGGGTCTCTTGAAAGAAACCTATTCCCCAAAAGCTGGCAACAAATACTCCCAAATCAGATTAAGTTCTGCCTGCATATTGGGAATATTGGCAGTAGTTACAATTACCGCATTTTTTTCAGGAAGGATCAGGATAAACTGCCCATCACGACCATCTGCCCGGTAGGAATTGTGCCGACTTTGCCATAGCTGGTAGCCATAACCCTGCAACCAATCGGAATCTTCGGCATTGATATTCAATTCATCCCTATTGGCACCAGCGGGTAACGAAGGCACTTGGGCCACAGTTGCTTCATCAAACCAGTATTCAGCTAAGAGCTGTTTGCCCTTCCATTGGCCTTTTTGAAGGTAAAAGAGTCCCAATTTGGCCATGTCTTCCGTCTTTACCTTCAGCCCCCAGCCTCCAATAGCGATGCCCTGAGGGCTTTCGTCCCAGGTGGCTCCGGCTATTCCCAAAGGCCTGAAAAGCCGCGGTTGCAGGTAGTCCAAAAGCTGCTCTCCGGTTACTTTGGTAAGTATGGCAGACAATATGTAAGTTGCCAGGCTGTTATAGACAAATTGGTCCCCCGGCTTGTGTTCCATGGGAAAAGCCAAAAAAGCCTTTATCCAATCCGAATCATTGCTGTTGCGTATTGTCCCGGTCGGATCCTCATCGTGGCCGACGGTCATGGTCAGCAAATGCCTGATTTCCAAATCCTTCAGATTAGGACTCACTTCGTCGGGAAGTTTGTCCGGAAAAAAGGAAATGACCTGATCGGAGACATCCAACAACCCTTCCTGAATGGCAAAACCGATGGCGGTTGCCGTAAACGTCTTGCTTACGGAAAACATGCCATGAGCTTTATTGGCCGCGTTGTCTCCCAACCAGTGTTCAAACACCACTTTCCCGTTTCTAAGGATCATCAGACTGTGAAGATCCTGGTCATGGTTTTTGATCGCTTCCAGGTATTCTCTAATGGCCGTTGGATTAACACTTTCCATTTCAGGATCGCTTCTGGGCAAGGCGTTGGCGATGGTATTAAAATTGACCAGTTCAATGCCATTCCCTACAATCGCTTCCTTTACCTTCTCACTGGTCCAGGTATCGGTGACTCCCTGTCGATCCTCGGCCACATTTTCATAGCCGATATGGCTCACGCCTTGCATTTCGAGATTATCATAGGCGGGGTGGTCCACAAACTGGTACGCTTTACCCGCCTCCAGATTTTCTAACATACGGATAAAAGAAGCCTCTTTTTGCACAGAAGTTTCCTTCGGACCTTCGTAACTGGCTCTGGCAATACCGGATGCCTGCATGAAATCACCGTCAATCAGGAGAAGTCCATATTCGTCTGCCAGTCTTGAAACCATTGTTGCCACATCCGGATGAAAACCGGTCGAACCCATGTGCCCCGAGAGATGATTAATTTGAGGAACATGCTTCAGGGCCAATTCTATCTGAGCCCTAAATTCCTGTTCCACCTCTTCCAATTTCCATAGGTTTTCCATGATGGCCAGGCCGGGATAATTGGGGTTTGCCCGTACCATAGGGAAAAAATAGCCCTCTACATCTGTCAAACTGGGGCATGGGGTCAAAGGTCTCCACTTGACACCATCCCATTCACTGGTAATGGCCAGGTGAAGGCCGACCTCAATGCCCGTATTTTCTCTTAACAAATGCACAGCCTCGGGAAACCAGGGTGCCACTGCCATCACTTCTATGGAAGTTTCGATCCCATTAACGAAGGTTTCTATGCTGGCCAAATTGGAGGAACGGGATGAGCCCATATCGTCACCCCTGACAATTAGTCGGGAACCAGTAGGTACCTGGGAATAAGAAAGGCAGGAAACGAATGTGAAAAACAGAATGAAGAGAAATTTCTGGATAGGGCTCATGTTTTCAAATTGGGAACAAGGGATAATTACAAATTTTCAGGCAATTTTTTGTTCCTAAATTAAACGTTTATTTGTAAATATCCCCGTAGAAACCGTATTTTTAAAATGGTAATGGAAATCCTGATTTGTAAAAAGTGAAGGAAAATCATTTACGAAAATCAATGTTATGACAACAAGTGAAAAACACGATGAACGAATGGCGACTATGACCTTCGCTTCTGTTTATCCGCATTACTTGAAAAAAGTAGAGCGAAAAGGCCGGACCAAGGAGGAATTGAACCAGGTCATCGAGTGGCTAACCGACTTTGACGAACGAAAGCAGCAGGAACTCATTGAAAAAAAGGCCTCTTTTGAAACCTTCTTTCAGGAAGCCCGATTAAACCAACACGCACACCTAATTACCGGAATGATATGTGGTTACCGCATCGAGGACATCGAGAATCCGTTGACACAAAAAGTCAGGTACCTGGATAAGCTGGTCGATGAACTGGCAAAAGGCCGAAAAATGGAGAAGATATTGCGGAAAGCATAAAAGTGAAATGGGTTAATGAAAGCTTAATCGTTCGTTTTTTCTTAAACCCTCGAAGACCTCGGTTAGAGACATTGATCGTTTGGGTCTCCCAACTCCGGTCTTTTCGCAGCGTATACATAAAAAAACCCTTGAGGTCTTTGAGACCTCAAGGGTTGTATCAAAACGTAAAACTTACCCTATCCGCGCTAGTTAAGCTCACTTTTCTTTTACGCCGGCGATCCATCGATTCACTTCATCTTCCAGAATTTCCAGCGGAAGGGCACCTCCGCCCAAAATGGTGTCGTGGAATCCGGCAAGGTCAAATTGCTCACCCAACTCCTCCTCCGCCATAGCCCGGAGTTCCTGGATTTTAAGCATCCCAATTTTATAGCCCGTGGCCTGCCCTGGAATGACCAGGTAGCGACGTACTTCGGCCTTGATGGCCCCCTGAGATATGGAGGAATTTTCTGAAAAAAACCGGATGGCCTCTTCCTCTGTCCAGCCTTTGGCATGCAGCCCTGTATCTACCACCAGGCGGATGGCCCGCCAGATTTCGTTGACCAACCGGCCAAAGTCATAATAGGGATTTTCGTAGCCACCCATTTCCTTAGCCAGAATTTCGGAGTAAAGCGCCCAACCTTCTACATAGGCATTGAAACCCATTTGGGTCCGGAATTTAGGGATGCCGGTCAGCTCCTGGGCAATGGAAACCTGCATGTGGTGGCCTGGATTCCCTTCATGATAGGCCACGCCTTCCATGGTAGACTTGGGCATGGCATTCATATCAGACAGGTGGGCATAATACGTTCCCTTCCGTGAGCCATCAGGGGTTCCTTTCGAATAATGCTGCGGTGCGCCATCTTGCTCCCGGAAGGCTTCCACACGCCTGACCTGCAATTCCGCTTTGGGCAGCAGACCAAAATAATCGGGCAGTTTTTCCGTGATGGCATCCAGAAAGGCTTTCGAATCATCCAGGTAGGCTTGCCTTCCCTGGTCCGTATTGGGATAGAAAAACTGTTCATCGGTATTGATAAACTCAAAAAATGCTTCCAAACTTCCCTGAAAACCTACTTTTTCTTTGATTTCCAGCATTTCCTCTTTGATCCGGTCCACTTCTTCCAGTCCGATTTGGTGAATTTCTTCTGCAGAAAGCTCGGTGGTGGTCGAAACCTTCAACTTGTGTTGGTAATAGGCCTCCCCCTTGGGATGCCTGCTGACACCGGTAGGTTTTTCTTCCAACCTGGGCAATTGAGATGTTAGCCAGACGATCAACTCCTCATAGGCGGGTTTAAATTGCTCTTTCAGTGCTTTATCGGCTGATTCCCGAAAAGCTGCCGCTTGACCTTCATCGATTTTATGGGCTGCTTCCAGACTGTCAATTTTGGTATTGGCATCGTTCCATAGCGGTGATCCTTCCTCTCCGGATTCAAAGGGTTTCCCCTGAATAAGTGCCTCCGCCTGCGGTATCACCATTTCATAGGCAAATCGTGGGGGTTGGATACCGGCATCGGCCTGTTTTTTTGCCCGTTCCAACAGTTGCCGGATGGCCCTGCCTGTTTCTCCAATTCTACTGATCAGTGCCTCCATGTCTGCCGGTTCGTCTACCTTATGGTAATTGATCAGGGTATTGGGCAGACCGGTATGGACCCCACCCATTTGATGAAAAATATAAGGATATTGCCTGAATTCAGCTTCTTCTCTGGCCACCTCATACTGGTATTGCCATAAATCAAAAGAAACTTGCGCTTCCGGATTGAGTTGATCTTTGGAGAATTTCTTCTGCATCTCAGTCACACTGCCCTCCAGCCAGCCCAGTTTTTCATCTGCTGCCTCCTCACTCATGTCATCAATTTGGTCATACAAGTCTTTTCGACCCTGTGCGGTCAACTGAAGGGGGCTTTGCTGCAGCCATTCTTCATACTGTACATCCAGCCATTCGTTTAATTCACCGCTAAGGTCTTCTTTTTCCTCAGCTCCCGGGCTGCACTGAAAAAAGAACGCTACAATGGAAAATAACAGCAGAGAAGGTATCTTGGACATGTTCATTTGCTAGTGGTATTTAGTAGGTGGAAACGGTTTAAAATTACAGTATTTTTTCAATAAATAATAAGGTTGAAATTCCCACTTTCGCCCATAGATAAGGGTCCCCACCTCCAGGCATCTTTTATGCCGCTGCCTTCGACTCCACTCAGGCACCGGAAGCGACCTATCAACAAATCACCTCATCACCATACCATCAAGTAAAACCGTCCCCACCTTCCCTCGTCATAAATCGGATTCAGTCCTTTTAGTTAAGAAAAATAAATTACATTTAGGATTAACTGCTCAAACTGTAAAGAATTTTTAGGACGAGACAGGCACCGGAAGACCCATCACCGCATCATCAAATCATCATATCTACACATCATCAATAACCGTCATTGCGAGCGCCAGCGAAGCAATCTGATTCGAAGCGAAACCGCAAGTCCTCTGTAGAAAGCAAGTAAAAAAACGAATAGCGCAAACGTACACCGACAGACTGCCGCGGGTGCGACGAGTGATGCGACCATTTTTTGTCCCAAAACGCACCCTACCGATGACGTATTTATCAAATCGCTGAAAATCAATATATTAAAAATCCACATCGTCATCCCGATTTCTGCGTTTTTTAAAATGTTAATTCTCGCAGTGACGAGACATCACCTCACCGGCACCCACAGCACCGCATCCGCCACCACATTGCCATCGGCATTTTTATTGGACACTTCCACAAAAGGCGAGGTATCGGGTTTAAAATCAAAATCTCCCAGATGCACCCATTCGCCGGAAGTCTGCCCCTCTACCCGGACATCCTCTTCCCTGATCACCATTTCGTGTTCCTCAAATCCGTCTCCCAATACGATATACGTTTGAGAGCTGGCATCGGCTACTCTGGAAAAATACACGTATACGCCATATTTTCCCGCATCTTCAATGATTGGGCTAAACCGGGCGGAATTATTACCGGCACTACCAGCAAATAAAAAACTGGGGCCATAGCCTCCCCTGCTCATCTTTTCCCAATCTCCAGACAGACTCACTTGTGCTTCATCGTCATTGTCTACCAATATATCTGCTGTACTCCCATCTGCCAGGGGGTTGGATTTCAGTTCTTCCTGAAGGGCAGTCACATCCACTTCCTGAACCGCATGTCCTCCGTCAATGGCCATACTAGCTGCTACGGCAGCCGACTGACCCAATACCATAAATACCGGCTCCATACGAATGGAACCAAAGGCAATATGACTGGCTGACATGGCTGCCGGTACAAATAGGTTTTTAGCTTCTTCACTTTTGGGAATAAGGGAGCGGTAAGCAATGGGATAGGGTCCAAAACCACCGATCTCCACATTACCTTCATTTTTGACCATTTTCTTACCATCCTTTTCGATCACAATCCGCTGAATATTGTGGGAGTCCATGGTATAGGCCGCCATGCCGATGCCATCCTCCACCACTTCTTCTCCTACACAATTGGCCTGAGTCATCACATATTCACCTATCATTCTCCTCACTTCCCGTACATAAAGCTGTGGGATCCAGTGGTCGTTGTCCACGTATTCGTCTTTGGGATATCCCCACTCCTGGATCTGCTCCTGAAGCTCTTCTGGGACGCGGGGATCAGTCTTGTAGAAATAAAGCAGCGATTTGGTATAATGGGTGTGGGCATCGATGATTTCCTGCCTGCGCTCATAATCTGCCTCCGGATAATCGTGGTTCATGCCTATCATATCGGTAGAAAACCCACCCCGATTGTTGATATCCGTTTTGTTGTTCGGCATGTGGCTCCATATAAAATAATTGCCGAGACTGCGCCGATCGGGTTGTGCCTCAAACAGCCGCACCAGCAGGTCAAACATGGAAGGATCATAGCCCTCAGGCTCGGTAATTTCTATCCTGTTGGCCGGATCATTGGTCAGACAAATCCGGTAATTGTAAGCCTGAATCTTATCATCCCCGGTGCCATCGGGCTGCAATTCATCCTCACTGATGCCCCACAACAATCCGCTGGAAGGATCACCCGGGGTTTTGTACGGATCTATGCCATCCGGAAACTGGTGGCCGTTCATCAGTTGCACCCCATTATAGGTTTCTCCATACACGGAATTTGCCTCCCTTCCAATGGTATAACTTACTCCTGACAAAGCCATCAGGTCTCCCTCATAGGTCGCATCAATTACCATTTTTCCAGACACCATACGGTGATCTCCTGAAGGATTACTGGACTTTTCCAGTGCAATCTCTTTGATAAACCCATCTTCCTTATCCACTCCAATCACCCGATAGTCGTACTGAACTTCTATGCCCGCCCTGTCCAGGTAATCCTGAAAGGTTTTTTTGGCTACGCTGGGTTCAAAAATCCACTGTTCAAATTTGCCATAATGATCTCCCAACCTTCGGTAAAAATCCCTGGATAAGCCCGTTACGGCATATTTATTACCAATATCCGTATATCCCAATCCGCCGGTGGTCAAGCCGCCTAAATGATGGCTGGGCTCAATCAATACCACCGATTTGCCCATGGTTTTCGCCGTGTAAGCGGCCATGATTCCGGCCGAATTGGCTCCATATACCACCACATCATAGCTTTCCACTTCAGGTTCTTTTTCAGTAGAACAGGAAAAAGTCAGCCAAACGAAGACAAAACAAAGTGATACAAATACGTTTTTCATGATTTTGCTTTTAGGTTAATTCATTCTTTTAAACAGCAGCAGCCTGACATCCATGACCTGGTCGCCAGGGATCTCCAGGGCTTTTAATACCATCTCGGACCTTCCTTTATTCAAATTGATCCTTCCCAGGTTCATAGGCTTAAAATCTTTCACATAGGATTCCATTCTTTCCACCCGGTCGTTTTCCATGCCTCGAATGGGAGGGTCATGCGCCTCCAATACCCGAGCTTGCACTTGATTTTCTCCCACTGCCAACTGTATCCTGGAACCCAAATTCTGTTCACTACAGGTGTAATACAGTTCCACCTCAAATTCACTTGCTTCCATGACTTCCACATCCCAGCTTATTCTATCCGCCGTGCTGGTCCAATTGGTAAAGAAGGAGTCGTTGGGAAACCGGTTGCTGCGTTCTATATTACCATGGGCTATTCCATCCCGGGCGGGCATTTGGGTAATGGAAGCGCCCGGGTATCCCAGGGTAAATGGCCTGTCCTTCCCGTCAAACTCCGCAGCCATTTCCTGGTCCCAGCTTATTTTCGCCTGAAAAAGCTGTTGGGCAATTTCCGGATATTCCCCTGCGATACCTGTAGTTTGTCCCGGATCATTTACCATATCGTAAAGTTTGGCATCCTTGTCTAGGCGGTACTGCTGGGTCCGGACACTGGTATTTCCATTCCAATGGCTAAAAATCATCCGGTCTTCCCAGGAGGGATTCTCCTCCAGCATGAGCGGTAGCAGACTTTTCCCATCCAGCGGCTTGGAAAAAGAAGCTTCTAAACCAGCCAAATCCACCAGGGTCGGCAAGAGGTCGATGGCCCCAGCAATCTCTGTAATGGTCTTTCCCTGAGGAATCCTTCCGGGCCATTGGATAAAAAAGGGGCTGCGAACCCCACCTTCGTCAGTGGAACCCTTCCTGCCTTTCATTCCCCCATTCCAGCGAAAACTGTTGGGGCCATTATCGCTGAGGTAAATCACAATGGTATGCTCTTCCAGCTCCAGCTCCTTTAACTTATCCATCACCCTTCCCACATTCCAATCTATATTTTCACACATGGCAAGGGCTGCCTTGGTGAATGGAAGGTCTTCATTTTGATCTTCCGGCAAGACCATTTCCAATTCCCTTGTCTCAACTTTCTCCCACCATTGGTCCGGAACCTGCATGGGTGAATGGGGGGTATTGTAGGGCAGATAGACCAGAAATGGGGATTCCCGGTTGTTTTCAATGAATTCGATGGCCTTTGTGGTAACGTCATCCACTACATAGCCTTCTCCCTGTACCATTTTTCCGTTTTCCTCCAGTGGTGGACTGAAATAATCTCCCCAATGACCGGAGCAAAAACCATAAAAATAGTCAAAACCCCTTGAATTGGGATGATAGGGATGCTGTGTGCCATTGTGCCATTTACCAAAGGCACCCGTAACATATCCCGCTTGTTGGAACAACTCAGCAAAAGTAGTTTCGTCCAAATCCAGCCTTTCCTCGCCTGCTGATGTGCCACTAACCCCTCCCCTCAGGTGGTACCTTCCGGTTAGCAATTCAGCCCGGGTAGGAGAACAAACAGGGGCCACATAAAAGCGGTCAAAACTAAGCCCGTTTTGCGCCAGCGCATCGATATTTGGCGTGGATAGGTTAGTGTTTCCGCTGTGACTCAAGTCCCCCCAACCCTGATCATCTGATAAAAAGATGACCACATTGGGAGCAGCGGAGCGATCCTGATGCACAGGCTTATTACAGCCCAGGCAGCACATAAGGCTCAGGAAAAGAAAGAAAAAAGGCTTTCTCAGAGGGACCATAAATACTAGTTAGATGCTATCCTGTCTTCTAAGGTAAGGACTTGTCCATCCTCCAGCAATTTTGCCTTCAAATCATCATAGGAAAGGTCTTGTACGGGAATTCCCTGCTCCATGGCCATCACAGCCGCCGAAGCGGCGGATTGGCCCAATATCATAAATACCGGTTCCATCCGGATAGAACCGAAAGCGATATGGCTTGCCGAAACAGCGACAGGAACCACTAGGTTTTGGATCTCCTCCTTCTTTGGCACCAGGGAACCGTAAGCAATTTCATAAGGCTGTGGCAGGGGAACGCCTATATCCCCTTCATTGTGCACATGGCCATTCTCATCTACATACCGCTGTATATTGTGGGAATCGATGGTGTAAGAGCCCATTCCAACCGATTCAGGGGTGGGTTTCTTTTGCAACAATTCGTTTTCCGTCATCACGTATTTACCAATCATGCGGCGTGCCTCCCTGACATAAATCTGATGAGGCCAGTTGCCATTGTCAGTAAACTCATCTTTGGCCAATCCCCATTTCTGAAATTCTTCCTGCGTTTCTTTTGGCACCCTGGGATCATTGGCTACAAAATACAGCAGGCCTTTTTGGTAATCCTCGTGCTCTTTGATGATTTCCTTTCTGCGTTCATAGCTGGCTTCAGGATAATCGTAGTTCATGCCAATATTATCCGAACTGAAGGGACCATGGTTATTGGTATCGGTTTTTCGATTCGGGATCATGTCAAATTTTCCAAACCATTCCCTCCAGCCTGCATCAAATATGCGGACCAGGAGCTCATACTGGGTGGAATCGTAATTTTCAGGCCGGGGAAAAGGAACCCGATTATCCGGATGGTTGGACATGCAGGTACGGAAGCAATACGCCTGAACTTTGTTGTCGCCCTCTCCTTTGATACCCGGGTCTTCCGCACTTATTCGTGGCAACAGGCCGGAGGAAGGGTCTCCCTTCGTCCAATAGGGGTCAATGGGTTGGTCCAACACTTTGAAATGATGCCTATGGTGGTAAACACCGGTCTGTACGCCGTTCCATTCTTCATCATAGACACTGTTGGCTTCCCTGCCTACATGGTAACTTACTCCGGCAGCCGCCATCAGGTCCCCTTCATAAGTAGCGTCAATAAACATTTTGCCTTTGAACTCTTTCCCACTAAGCGTACGGATCGCCGTAATTTTACCTTCCTCTACGGTGACACCGCTTTCCCTGTCGAGCCATTCATCCCGCAAAACTTCAATACCCAGTTCCGCTACCCACTCGTCGTATACTTCCTCAGCCACATGGGGTTCAAAAATCCACATGGTGCGAAACTCACCGTCGATCGCAGGGGTACCTTGCCCCTGATTTCCAAAATCAGCGCGATCTTCCCATTTCCAGGCATCACCTTCCTGGTATTTGTCATATACACGCTGGTAAAATTCCCTGGAAAGGCCACCGATCACTTCCTTCTTTCCGGTATCGGTCCAACCCAAGCCGCCAGCGGTCAGTCCTCCCAGGTGGGTATCAGGGGAAACCATAATCACGGTTTTTCCCATCTTCTTAGCCTGAATGGCTGCAGTTACGGCTCCGGAAGTACCTCCGTATACGATTACATCTGTGATTTCTTCCTGATCCTCAGTAGGGCTACAGGCCATAAAAGACAGCAACAGAAAAAAGGCCAGGAGAAGATTTCGTAAATTGTCTAACATTTTCATCATTGTTTGGGATTTTTTGGGTACTATTTTCGTGTTATAACTTTCTAATCTTGATATTTTTAAACCATACCGGACCGCCATGATCCTGCAGGCCAATTTTACCGGACAATTGCCTGGCAGTGGAGACACCATCAAAAAATAACTCCCCTCCTTCCGCTTTTTCGGCCTCAGTCAGGCTGTTGGGCACTTCCGGCCTGGTTGCAACAGCTACCTCCGGCATCTCTTTTTCCTGTCTGTCACCTGACCCGCAAGCACTTATGGTAAGGAAAATGAGGACTATATTAATAAATTTCTCTAGTTGCATAAAGTCAAATGTATGGGTGAATGAGTCCTATCCGAGGGGTTAAACCTGATGTACAAGCTCCATCTTCACCGGGTCCCAGCCCATGATTTTTTTCTCAAAATAACTGATATTCCCTGCTTCTGTGGGGCCGGATGCCCGAAGTCCGAATACCGCATCCTCTACTACAGGTTTTCCCGTTCGGATGGAGTCAAAGAAATTGACAAAGTGTTCGTATCGATCTCCCTTGTAATCGGAAGGAACTTTGAATTCAAACTCGGAGGGGCCTACCAGAGAGGCTGTCGCTGGGTATTTTTTTTGGTGATCTGCCCTTATGGCTTCCTGCATGGCTTCGGGAAAACTGTTGAGGGACATTCCGGGGTCTTTGGGAAAGGGAGTTTTGCGCAGGGTAAGACCTGTAAAGCCGATGGAAATATCCCCCTCCGACCCTACGATCCGAAATAGAAAATTATCGCCTCCTCCACTGACCAGATTGGTTCTTAAAGCCAGGTTAAAGGCAGGGTGTTCTGAGGATTCGGGGTAATCGAATAAGCCCAAATGCAAGTCCGGTACATCCCGGCCATCTTTCCAGTATCGCAGGCCCCCTGTGGCCATAACCCGGTTTGGCCCTTTAGATCCGGTTACAAAGTGAAGCATGGAAAGCATGTGAACATACAGGTCCCCAGCCACTCCGGTTCCATAATCGCGGTAATTTCTCCACCGGAAAAACCGAAGTGGATCCCAGGGTCGATCAGGTGCCTGCCCCAGATACGTATCCCAGTCTACTGTCTGGGGAGAAGCATCCAGCGGAATGGTATATTGCCAGGCTCCTCTGGCACTGTGCCGGTCAATTTGAGCCTCCGCAAAGTTAATCTCTCCAATTTCCCCGGAGGCAATCAATTCCTTTGCCTTGGCATGTATGATGGAACTGACGTATTGGCTGCCTACCTGAAATACCTTACCGGTCTTTTTTTGCATGGCGATGATGGCATGACCGTCTTCGGATTTTTGGACCATCGGCTTTTCACAATAAACGTGCTTCCCCTTTTGCATGGCATCCAAACAAATTTTTTGGTGCCAATGGTCTGTGGTGGCATTGATCACGGCATCTACATCGGATCTTTCCAGGATTTCGCGGTAATCTTTGGTGGTAAACAGATCCTTTCCCCATAGCTCTTTTGCACGGACAAGCCTCCCATCGTAGAGGTCACAGGCAGCCACCACTTCTACACCATCCACCATGAGTGCCGTATTCACATCCCCAATACCCATGCCACCGGTTCCGATGACCGCAATCCTAATGCGGTCATTGGCCGTCCAGTTTTTCCTTCCTCCTTTCTCCAAAAATGAAACGGCCACTTTTGGAGAGGCAGTAGCCAGGGGCACTCCTGTGGCCACCACGGCAGAGGCACTGAGTTTTTTGATAAATGATCTCCTGGTGTTATCCGTTACATACTTCATGTGTTCAACGTTTAGGTATTTTCCGGCCATTGGGTTTGGATCCCCTGAGACCGGATGAAATTTTGAAATTCAGTTAATAATTTACTGTTGGCCCTTACTTTCCTGGGGGATATTTTTTTACTTTTTGCAAACGCAATCAACAAACCAACTGCCTCACCAATACTCCATTCTACCGGTGCCAGGCGGTAACAGCCATTGGTAATATGGGTGGTTCCAATATTTTTACTGGCAGGAATCAGGTTTTCCATCCGAATGGGTAGCAGGGCTCCCAATGGGATCTGAAAGGGAAGCGGCCATGGCTGCCGCAAAACCTCCCAATCCTCCGCCAACCACCACCATATCGGCCTTCAATTCCTCCTCACCTTCATCCGATTCTACTGAGTTTCCAAAAGCAGAAAACAAGGGGAAAGCGGAAGTAGCTATTCCCCCTGTTGATAAAAGTCCTATAAAATCTCTTCTTTCCAATATTCCCTGTTTTATCTGCCACCACCATCCAGTCAGGAATGGCTTTTGATTTGATCAACCAATGGGTTATTCATGTGCTAAAATCTGATTGTCATTCAGAAGCTTATCTTTCAAATCCCCGTACGATACTTCTTGCACCGGTATATTTTGGTCAATGGCCAGTGAGGCGGCCGTAGCAGCAGATTGGCCCAACACCATAAATACCGGTTCCATCCGAATAGACCCAAAGGCCACATGGGTGGAACTTACGCAAACAGGAACGAGTAAATTCTCTTTTTCACCTTTTTTGGGTACAATAGCGCGGTAAGGAATGGGGTAGGGTTCCGGCACATGGGCTTCAAAGTTGCCTTCATTCTGCACGTAGCCATTGTGGTCCACGTAGCGCTGCACCATATGGGAATCCATGCCATAAGCCGCTAGCCCCACCACGTCTTCTACCGGCGGCTCCAGACCTTCACAGTCCCGTTGGGTGACCACATAATCGCTGCGCATTCTCCTTGCTTCACGGATATAGAGTTGGGGTGTCCAGCCGTTTCTTTGATCAAATTCATCCTTTGCCATTCCCCATTTGGATACCACATCCCTTACTTTTTGCGGAATGCGGGGGTGGTAAGCCAAGGTCCACATCAGGCCTTGCTGGTATTCCAGGTGCCGCTGTGCAATGGCCTCCCGCTCTTCATAACTGGCATCCGCAAAACCATGATTTTGACCTACAAAGTCAGTAGAAAATCCTTTTTGGTTATTGGTATCGGTCTTTCGGTTGGGCATGGGGGTATTGATCCAGGGTACCAAGGGATCACCGTAATGATACATTTCTTCCAGCGGCCCGGTAGCTGCCTCGTAATTCCGGAACAACAACTCGTATTCCAGTTCTTTGTAGTTGTCGGGCTTTTCAAAGGGAATCCGGTTGTCCGGATGATCGGTCAAGGTCATTCGATAGCAATAGGC
Source organism: Cyclobacterium salsum (assembly GCF_010119245.1). Taxonomy (GTDB): domain Bacteria; phylum Bacteroidota; class Bacteroidia; order Cytophagales; family Cyclobacteriaceae; genus Cyclobacterium; species Cyclobacterium salsum. Next base: position 466,620 of record NZ_WNKG01000002.1, on the reverse strand, counting down.
CTGTAGTTTATTATCAGCCGTCCCATCTATTCCCGGACCTCCCTCAATGATAAAGGGCAATAAGCCACTGGAGGGATTTCCTTTCTCCACATAGGGATCCACTCCGGGAATGAAATTATGGTGGATGGCATTGCGGGAAACATTGTTTTTCAGCGTCCGGTTATAATAATTGGCCTGAACACCATTAAGGGTTTCTCCAAATTCGCTGTTGGCTTCTCTACCGACCATGTAACTCACCCCTGCTGCTGCCATCAGATCTCCTTCATAGGTGGCATCCATAAATATTTTGCCTGAAAAGGTTTCTCCACTTTCCATGGTGATAGAGCTGATCCGGTTATTTTGGCTTTTTACCCCATTGGAACGATCCAGGCGCTTACCGGTGACAAGGGTGATTTTTTCGGCAGCCATCATTTGCTCGTAAACCGCTTTGGCAGCGGAGGGCTCAAAGGTCCACATGGCATCTTCTCCTTCTTTGGACCTGCCCTGATCCGGGCGGGTAAAATAGTCGGACCGTTCCTGCCAGTTCCAGTTGTCCGGATTGTCGTAGTAGCTTTTGATTCCCTGATAAAATTCCCTGGAAATCCCTCCAATAGCCTGCTTGTTACCAATATCGGTAGCTCCCAGTCCACCGGTGGTCAGTCCGCCCACATGGTTGGAGGGCTCTATCAATACGACAGATTTACCCATACGGGAACTTTGAATAGCGGCGGCTACTCCGGCAGAAGTGCCTCCGTAAATAACGATATCAAAAGATTGGTTTTGTCCCTGAACCGGTGGAAGGGCCAGGGCTGAAAAAACGAAACATAACGTTAAAAGGTAATTTTTCATAATTCTTTTTTTTAAAGGATGGAATTTAAGGAATTTTTACTATTCCAACCGCTGTTTTTGGGCGATTAATGCCGATTTTAATTGTTCATAAGGTAGCTCCTGAATGGTTAAGTCATGGTCTATGGAAAGGGAAGCTGCAATGGCCGCAGATTGGCCCAGTACCATAAACACCGGCTCCATGCGGATGGAGCCAAATCCAATATGGGTCGCACTCAGGCATACTGGAACAAACAGGTTATTGGCCTCCCCCTTTTTGGGGATGATGGATTGATAGCTGATAGGATAGGGTCCCTGGACAGATGCCTGCACATTACCCTCATTTTGTACATATCCATTGTGGTCTACATAGCGTTGGATATTGTGGGAATCCATGCCGTAAGCTGCCAGACCCACGGCATCTTCAGCGATCTCCAGGCCTTCACAATGGTGCTGTGTCATCACATAATCACTGACCATCCTCCTGGCTTCCCGTATATACAATTGGTTTTGCCAACCATCTTCCCGCGCAAACTCATCCTTACAGGTACCCCATTGGGACACCACATTCCGGATTTTTTCCGGCATTCTGGGGTGGTAAGCCAGGCTCCACATCAAGCCCTTTTGATACTGACGATGTGCTTCCACTATTTTTTCCCTTTCTTCGTAAGAAGCTTCCGGGTAATCGTGATTCTGACCGGTAAAATCCGTGGAAAAACCATGGTTGTTATTGGTATCTGTCTTGCGGTTGGGCATGGCAGAATTGATCCAGGGAAGTCTGGTTTCCCCAGCTTCATAGTTCCTGAAAAGCAATTCGTAATTGAGCGTGTCGTATCCCGGAGGCTTTTCGAAAGGTATCCTGTTCTCCGGATGGTCTGTCAGACACATGCGAAAGCCATAAGCTTGTACCTTCTTATCCCCTGTGCCGTCAATACCAGGACCCCCTTCAATAATGTAAGGTAGCAAACCGCTGGAAGGGTTTCCTTTCTCCACATAGGGATCCACCCCAGGGACAAAATTGTGGTTAGCAGCATTTAAGGAAGGTTTTCCTTTTAAGGTGATGCCCCAATGATTGGCCTGAACACCATTCACGGTTTCACCATATTCTTCGTTACTTTCCCTGCCGACCGTATAACTGATGCCAGCGGTGGCCATCAGGTCCCCTTCATAGGTAGCATCCATAAACATTTTTCCGGAAAAAGTTTTGCCGCTTTCCATGGTGATGGATTGGATTTTCTGTCCTGATTTGGTCACCCCCCGGGCGGACCTGTCCAGCCGCTCATTGTACACAATGTCAATGTCTTCCGCATCGATCATCAGCTGATAAACCTCCAGGGCAGCAGAGGGCTCGAACGTCCACATGGCCTCTTCTCCTTCCACCGTGCGGGTTTGGCCTCCATCTTGGTACTCCTGCCTGGATTGCCATTTCCAGTTTGCGGAGTTTTCATAGTGCTTTCTGATGTTTTGGTAAAATTCCCTGGAAATCCCTCCTATGGCTTGTTTGTTGCCAATATCTGTCTGGCCAAGTCCTCCGGTAGTCAGGCCTCCCAATCGATGAGAGGGTTCGATCAGAACGACTGATTTATCCATTCGTGAGGCCTGTATGGCTGCCGCAACACCTGCTGAAGTTCCTCCGTAAATGACCAGATCATAAGATTCGCCTTGGGCCATTGTTGGTTGGACATTACCTGTCACCAGCAGGAATAATAACGATAAAATCAAATAGTGCATGTTAGTTTGGGTTTTTGATGGGCTACTTTCAAGAAAAGAATGAAGCCCTACAGGAAGGGATTCCCGCCCAAACATTTGGGGCAGGAATCCCTGAAATATTCATTTTTCAGCATCAGCTCCAGTATCAATAACCCGGATTCTGGGTCAATGCTGTGTTGGTTTCCAACTCTATCCGTGGAATGGGCCATAGGTAATCCCTGCTGGGATTAAAATCGCGGGTTTCTACCACCACCATTTCATCCGCATTGCTGATGTGGTCATAGCTTGGCGTGCCGATGGGGTCTATCATGGGTGCTTCGGTTAACCAACCTCCTTCGCCGTATCGGTTGACTCTTCCCCGATAGGGACCGGGGAGAACGTCTTCGGCAATGCCCCACCTGCGGATATCGAAATACCGAAATCCTTCTATACCCAATTCATGTCTCCTTTCCTTACGTACCAGATTCCTCATTTCCTCCTGGGTTTTTCCGGGTGAAATTACAGGCATTTGCACCGATTCTCTTTGCCGTATGGAATTGATGGCATCGTATACGCTTTCATCGATTTGGTTCAGTTCTACCTTCGCTTCGGCATAGTTCAGTAATACTTCCCCAAGCCGGAAAATTGTCAGATTTTGATCGGTGGAGCCCACATCCGTAGGATAATTAGCCAAATCAACGTGCTTCCGATATAAGTAACCCGTAAAGGAAGCATAGGCATGTTGTGCCTCAATATTCGGAACCCGCACGCTATCCTCGCCCTGAAATTCCCAGGTCATGGTGCTGTCGCTATGCGTTTCATAGATCCAGTTAACCAACCGGGAACCAGGAACCACCAAGGTATAATCCAAGCGGGGATCTCTGTTTTCGAATGGATTTTCCGGATCGTAAAGCGGTGATTCATCAATGGGGAGCCCATCAATGGCATCATAGGTATCCACCATATCCTGTGGTGGCTTTTTGTTGGAGTGTCCGAGCGCCATCCTGGACCAGAAATTTCGTGGCATATTATGGGTTTGCACACCACGCAAGTACTGAATTCGGGTAATCACTTCCGGAGAATTATCTCCAGCGAAAGTAAACATGCCCTCGTAATCCGGATCAATAGAATACGTTTCGGAATCCATAAGCTCTTTGGCAGCTGATGCAGCCTCTTCCCATCGCTCGTTCCATAGAGCAACACGGGACATCATCGCCAAAACGGTTCCCTGGGTAATTCTTCCCTTTTCCGTAGCATCCAATGGTAAATATCCCTTTACCTCGTTAAGCTCGTCCATCACAAAGTCGATTACTTCCGATTTTGGTGTCCTCGGGGTTTGGGATTCCTCCAGCGTCAGCGTAGAGGTCACCAAGGGGACATCTCCATACAGTTCTGCCAGGTAGGCATAGAAATAGGCCCGGATAAAGCGCGCTTCGCCTACCAATCGGTCGTATTTGGCCGGATCCATTTCATCCCGCAAGTGACTTCCACCGGTAGTGATAAAATTGGTCCGGTTGATGGCCCGGTAAAAATGGGACCAAAAGCCATTGGTAAAGCCATTATCCGCATTTTGTTCCCCCCTGCCCAGGGCCTGAAGGGCACTTCCGTTTCGATCCCAGCCATCATCCGAGGCAAAATCAAAAGATAAAAACCAGGCAATGCCTGCCGGCCAGTACCAAAGGCGGTTATACACGCCGGTTACGGCCATTTCCAATTCCGTTTCGTTTTCAAAATAGGTCTCACTGGACGGAGAATCCAGCGGCATCCGCTCTAAAAACTCATCGTCACAAGATGTTGAGAATACCAGAACGGGTATCAATAGAATATATTTAATTAAATTTTTCATCGGTTCCTGCTGTTTAGAAGTTAACATTCAAGCCCATGGTGTAGGTAGTCATCTGTGGGTACCAACCCCCATTGCTAACCGGGGCTTCCGGGTCGTATCCCTCGTAAAAATCCGTGATGGTAAACAGGTTCCTACCGCTCAGGTAGATACGTGCCCGCTGAATATTCAGTCTGTCAAGGGCAATTGTAGGAAGGGAATAACCCAACTGCACATTCTGTCCTCTTAAATAAGATGCATTGCGCATCCAAAAGCTGGAATTTTGCTCGTTATTGGTTTGGTTCCAGGCCAATCGGGGGAAGGAGGCATCGGTATTATCCGGAGTCCAACGGTCCTTGTGCTGCTCCTGGACCGTACCTCCCAGGTAAAAGGGCATAATTCCTTGCCCAAACAAATACCCGTCCGCTTTGCCTACTCCCTGCAAAAACAAAGAGAAATCAAAGCCCTTGTAGTCAGCGTTCAATCGAAGACCAAAGGTATGTCTCGGTATGGGACTTCCAATCACGGCCAGGTCCCGGTCGTTGATCATGCCGTCTCCATCTACATCACGGTATTTGATATCTCCCGGTGCAATATTTCCAAACTGATCGGCATGGTTATTTACTTCCTCCTGGCTTTGAAACAAACCCTCTGAAATATAGCCAAAAAACGAGCCGATGGGGTGTCCCTCCCGGTTTACCGTCAGGCCGGTATTTTCTATCCCACGCATATCGACAATTTCGTTGCGAACATCCGAATAATTGAGCATAACGCTATAATTCAAATCTCCTACCTTGTTGCGGTAGTTGACCATCAGTTCATAACCATTGTTTTTCACTTCGCCCGCATTTTGAAAAGGAGCACTTAGTCCGATGGTCTGCGGAATATTCAATGCCAGCAGGATATCTTTGGTTCTTCTCATGTAATAGTCAGCAGCCACATCCAGTTTTCCCCAAAGGTTAAAATCGATGCCTATATCGGTTGTTTCGGTGACCTCCCATTGAATAGAGGAGTTGGCCATGCTATTCAGCGCGGCACCGGGTGCATTGGCCCCGTCAAACACATAATCCTGAGCTCCTCCCCCAAGAGACATAAAAGCAGCAAAGGGGTAAAGACCTATGTTTTGATTACCCAACTGCCCCCAACTGGCTCTCAGTTTCAACTGATCGATCACGCCGGAATTTCCCTGCATAAAATTTTCTTCTGAGATTCGCCATCCGGCTGAAAAGGAAGGAAAAATACCGACTCGGTTGCCTTCAGCAAAACGGGAAGAAGCATCCCTCCGAACATTTCCTTCCAGCAGGTACCTTTCATCGTAATTATAGGTAACTCTACCAAAAACAGATTGTAAAGCCCAATGGGAGGCAGCACCTCCTGTTTGCTCATTGGCCCGGTTACCGGCATTGATCTGCTGGTACTGAGGCAGTGGAAATACTTCCCGGTAAGCAGAGATCCAATTATTGGTTTGGTCCTCCTGTTGGTAACCTGCCGTAATACCGAGTGTATGTACTTCATTGAAGGTTTTGTCCATTCTGATGATCGCCCGGATATTGTTGTACCATTCCCGGTCAAATCTTTCCGTTAGGGAATTTCGCTGCGGGACAAAATGGGTGGGGGTTTCACCATCCCTGGCATAGGTCTGGGTAATATTGGAAAAGCTTTTGGTATGCGGGTTCCAGAATTTGGGTGCATACATCAACTCAGCGGATAGCCAATCGGTAATCTTGTAATCCAGCCGGAAGTTAAGAATGGCATCCAGACTCTCTTCTGTCCGCAGGCCCCCGTCTTTGGCGCGCGCCAGTGGATGATCTCCGTTCCAGCCTTCACCGTACCTTCCGTTGGAAAGAACACCTACTTCATTGGCTGGTATTCGACGCATCCAGTGGAAAACATATCCGGTACCAAAAGAGGGTTCTCGTTGATAGGCCCTGCGTAAAAACAAGTCCATTGATAAAGTCAATTTGTCCGTTACGCTCACATCCGAGTTTAGACGGAGGTTAAACCGGTTAAAATCGGTATTGGGAATGATTCCGTCCTGATCCAGGTAACTGATCGAACCAAAAACCCTGGCCTTTTCACTGCCAGCATTGATGCTGACATTATGATTCTGCATAAAAGCTGTATTCTTAAGGGTCAGTGCCTGCCAGTCTGTATTCGGGTATTGGTCAGAAGGCATGCCTGCCCGGTAATCGGCGAGAAACGCTTCTGTGTATTGGGGATCATTACCCACATTGGTAAAAGCTTCGTTGGCCAACTCCATGTGATCCAATGCGCCTACAATATCCGGCATGCGGGTAGGTACCTGGAAACCAGCATACATGTTGTAGTTTACCTGTACCCCTTCTACCCCTCTTTTGGTGGTGATCAGCACTACCCCATTGGCGGCGCGCGCACCATAGATAGCCGCAGAAGATGCGTCCTTCAATATGGAAATACTTTCTATTTCATTGGGATCTACATTGTTCATGCTGGTTTCAACCCCATCCACCATGACCAGGGGATTGGAATTACCTAAGGTGCCTACCCCTCTAATTCGTATGGCTCCGCCATCTGATCCGGGCTGTCCGCTTCTCTGGGTGATAGTCACTCCCGGAGCGATACCCTGCAATGCCATGGAGGTCTGACCTACAGGCTGGTTCACAATATCTTCTGAGGTGACGGTACTCACCGCACCGGTTAGGTTTACCTTTTTCTGGGTTCCGTACCCCACGACGACGATTTCATCAAGCGAGGATAAATCCTCCTCCAAGGTGACATTGATTTCGTTTTGGTTACCTACTTCAATTCGCTGAGACTCGTATCCGATGTATGAAATCACCAGCACGGCATCATCTGGAATTTCCAGACTGAAATTGCCATCAATATCCGTGGCGGTACCGATGGTAGTGCCCTCAATCAATACCGTAGCCCCTGGAATTCCCTGCCCGTTGGTGTCAACTACTTTTCCGGTTACCGGTCGTTCATCGATCAAAATTTCAATCGGTTCCCGGGAGGTTTGATTCCCCTGAGCCACGTAAATGGAGTTGTCTACCTGCTTGAATTTCAGATTGGCCCCCAGGGCTATATCCAAGAGCAACTCATTTACTGTCTGCCGTTTACTCTTTAACTGAAGTCGGGCCGAATTCGTCAAAATTTCTTCCGGAAATACGAACTGATAATCAGTCTTACCTTCCACTGCCTGGAAGATTTCCTCAAGCCCCCATTCCGCCTTATTCAGCCGGATAAAGGACTCATCAATGGGCTTAATCTGGGCACTGATCTCATGTGCCATCAATGTTGTCATTAACAAACATTGAAGAACCAGCCCGTACAATAGGTTTTTCGATACCATTTTGATTAGGTACAGTAATTTTCTTTTCATAATTTTAAAGGATTTTAATTAGTACAAATTAAGATCTGCAGGGTAAAGCATTTCATTTGCCGATGGGAGTTTTACCCTGCTTTTTGTTAGTTCATAGGCTTTCTTTTTTGATGAATACCACTTTTCCGTTTATTTCAAAATCAAATCCCATGGAAAACCCCAGTCCTGTCAACACATCGGACAGGTTCTTATTTCGAAAGGTGCCGATCACCCGTCGATTTAGGTTTAACTGCGGATCTATTTTCATTTCTACTCCATACCATGACCTCAAGTCCTCCAATAGGACCCTTAGAGGTTTGCGGTCAACCACCAATTGTCCTTCTTTCCATCCAACGATTCTGTCAAAATCAAATGGGTTGACTTTTAAGTCATTGGGATGTAACCTTGCATCCACTGTGGCCATTTGTCCGGAAGTTAATTCGACGCTTTGGCTCGCTGCATCAATCGCCACCCTTCCTTCTGTAAGTGCCAATGTGTACTGATCCGATCGCGCATAGGCATTGAATTCCGTGCCCAATGCAGTGGTGACCATCTCATTGGTAATCACCTGGAATGGACGTAAAGAATCTTTGGCGATAATAAAAAAAGCCTCTCCGGAAAGGTGAACGACTCGTTCTTCTTGCCCAAAATGGGAGGAAAAGGAAAGGGATGAATTCGCATTTAGAGTGATTTGAGTGCCGTCTGGCAAATCCAACGTCAGCTTCTCACCTTCTTGAGTCACTTTGGTAATTGTTTTTTCATTTACTACCGGGACTGGATGTTGGTGTTCCAAACCCTGTTTCAAAAAATAGGCAGATCCGACAACCAAAATCAGGGAAGCAGCTATCCGAAAAAATGTTGTCAAGGAAATCATGGGTTTGACTTTTCCCCTCCCTGATCCGGGTTGCACTTTCTTGTGAATCCGCTGTAAAAGGGATTCGTAATCCGTCCTATCCGCATCGGAAGGACTGGAATCCTTCCATATTTCCTTTAAATGCCGGTCAAAAATTTCCCGCGCATTCTCCTGCTCCAGCCAACTTAATACCAGGTTCTTTTCGTCCTGGCTGGCCGTTCCATTCAAAAACCGGGATAGTACTTCTTTTTTCACTGGGTTTATTGTGCTTTGGTATAGAAACCATCAGACAGTCTATTTACTTAATGGAATTCTAAAAATTCTTTAAATAAATTTTACAAAAATTTATTTTTATAAAATAGAAGAATATTATTTTACAATAACACGGTATTTTTAACAAATACCAAAACTAATACTGAGAAACAAAAGTCCAGAAAAGGTAGGATGCTGAAGCAGGTTTTTTTTCAGTGATTTTGAGGCCAGGTAAATGTGGTGCTCAATGGTCCGTTTAGATAAATTCATCTGTGCCGCTATTTGATCACTACTCAAGCCATCGAGCTTGTTCAGGCGAAAAACCTCTTGCTGCACGGTCGGTAATCGACTAATTAACTCCATCGCCCACTCCTCTAATTCGTGGTAGGCCATGTCCTTTTCCTGACTTTGGTCCACAAACTCCGGGCGGCCTGCTACCGCTTCCAGGCAACAATCCTTTTTGCGATTGCGAATGTGGTTGTATACATAATATTTGACCGATTGAAAAAGGTAAGTCTTGAAGGATTTGGAAGCATCCAGTTTTTTTCTTCGTTGCCAGATTCTTACAAAAATTTCCTGAACAGCCTCTTCGGCAAGATACTGATCTGTAAAAATAGTACGGGAAAATGCCATTAATTTTTTAGCATACCTAAAATATAACTCATCGAAGGCAGCCATGTCTCCCTGCCGGAGACTTGCCAGCAATTCCGTATCTGTATGTTTTTGCAAAACTCCCATGAACTCACGATTGGGGATAGGGTTTATTACATTGGACAGTAAGCAGTATACTTTAGCAGGTTTGGCGGTTTCGGGAATACAATATACCTTATTTCATTTTAAATAAAAAAATACCTTTTTTAAAGATGCCTTTTTTGAAATAGTTACCTTCCCGTTTTTGCTGTAATCCAGCGAATGGCGTAATACTCACATTCCCCCTTACCCACATTGCGAATTCCATGAGGGTCATAGGCGGATAAAAACACCAAAGAGCCCGGTCCCAGCTGGTATTCGGTTCCGTTGATATGTTCGGCTACATGACCCTGCAGCACCAGAATAATTTCTTCATCAGCGTGCACGTGAGGGTCGTGACTTTTTTCACCTTCCTTTAAGGTTGTAATATGCATTTCGAGTTCTTGTAACATTTCCGTTTCGTCTCTCATGATAGCGCGTCTGCCTCCCTTGGAAGTCTCCTGAAAGTCCATGGCATCATAATGGAAAATTTTCGCCTCGGGACGGTCAGTTGCCACCTCTTTAGCGCTGCCCTCAACAGTCCATCGTATCAGATAAACGGAAGCACTGGAATTTTGCGGAGCCATTTTGAAATTTTTATTCCGAGGCAACCAGGCGATACTCCGTTCTTCCATGACCTCATTGGAATGGTCGGTATCCAATTGAAGCGCCCCGTCCAATACCAGCACCAGCATTTCCTGGTCGCCTTTTATTTCAAGAGCCTCTGTAGCCTTCAGATCAAGCTGTTCGACATGAAAATTTTCCAGCGTCTTGGTGGGCCAATCCATCAAATGCCTTAACGCTGTCTCACCCCGGGTTGTTACGGGTAACATTTGGTATTCAAAAACAGCCGAGGGATGGGGTTGGAAATGTTGTGCATGAATTTGGGAAAAGGCCATGGACAGCAGGAGTAGGATAAGTATCTTCATAACGGTATTTGGGTTTATTTACCGGTGAAAGTAAAACTATTTCCTTTCCAATGCAATGCGTAGGGAAAAGTCAGTACAAGCCCTGGATAGGTAGTCGCCTTTACTACCACCATTACCTGTCCATTGCGATTACGGTTTCATCAGGTCCCTGAGATTTTATTTCTACCTTTAATGTAGCTCCGGGAGCAGCCTCAAAATCTGCAGTTACCGAGAGTTCATTGGTCCCATTTTCCAATTCAGGAATCACCTCCAATCCGGATAGTACTTCAAGTTCCTGCCAATACTTATCATATACAACAAGATCCCCATTTCCCATAAGCTTAACTTGCTGGTTTGCTTTCAGGGTGACCGGAATTTCCAGCGCATAAAACTGATTGACCGTTAAGGTTATTTTTGAGGCTTTTGCTACGCTCTCACCGGATGCCGGCACCAGACTAATGAGGAATTGCAACGGTTGACTGGGGTTTGGATTCTCCCAATGGATGGAAGTCTGCAGGGGTTCCCCTGGTTGCTTCAAAATATGGGGATGCTCCACGCGTCCGATTTGATAGGGAATCAGCTTCCATTTCTCAGCGCCCTCAGGCACCAGACTAAATTCATTTTGAATATCCTGCATCCTGCTTTTCTGCTCTGCAGTAAAAGCGCCAGCCATTCGCGCCTTCTCCCAGTTTCTTATGGCCGCAAAAATAGCTGCGGACTGTCCGTTTTTTTCTACCGCATCAAAACTCAGATTAAAGGCAAACCCAGCATCAAAACCGGAAGCTCTTGCCAGAAGCCATTCGGTATCTTCCAAGCTGGTTTCCGGGCGCATACTAAACCAGCCCAACATCGCGGGCAACAGATTTCTCTGGTAAAAATCCTGATTCATCAGTCGGTAATTGGTTTGGCTTTCCCGGAATCCAGCATACCAAGGTTCTCCCCAATTATACCGCGTGTTGATATGCCAGTTAAAATGAGATGGATTGCTGGCATCGTTGATTACTTTTCCCTGTAAATCGGCATTTAGGTGATCAAACCAGGTTTTGGTAAAAAGGCTTCGTGCATATTGGCCCATTCCGGTGGACCAGGTGCCTTCCAATCCATCAAAAGAAACTTGCTTCAGCCCGGTTTCATTGAAGAGTCTTGCAAGCCTGATCGCCATTTCCTTTGACAGGTTTACATCTCCCAGAAAAACCTGGTAAGCATGGTCTATTAATTTCCCTATTGAGGTGCCCTCTGAATAGGCCCGGGGTTCTGTCCCATAAGCTCCCCGCAAACAGCCCTCTAACCTCCAGGGCGCCTCAGGGGAAACAGAACGGTATCGGATTATTTCATCTCCGATCTGAACGGCTTGGAGAGAATTATTTTCCATCTGATTGAAGAAATCAGGAGACTCAATATGGATCACATTATCCTCTCGGGTAAGAGGTTTTGCTAAACTCGAAATCCCCACCTTGGCCAGCCCTGGATCCGGTTTCGGACTAACGTAGGGGTCATCGGTGCTAATAAAATTGGAAAGGGTATGGACCCCTAGCTGCACTCCTTTTTGGCGAGCACGATCGACACATGCTTTCAGGCTTTTCCAGTTGTCCGGAAAGGATTCCTTCTTCAAATCAAAATGGCCCCAGTTTCGGAAGGGTCCGCCATGATACAAGTACTCCAATCCGGCCTTTTGGGTAAATTCTAAAGCCCTGTCTAAATTTTCTACCGTAAAATCCAAAATCAGGTAAGAGGAAGTCGCTTTCCTGGATTTCTTAGCCCATTCCCCATCTATCAGCGGATGGGGTAGCCCTTCCTGGGTTTCAATTTTGCCAATCAAATCCAGGACAAACTTAGAGGAACTGCCAAAAAGTGCAATTTTGGAACCCACGGGACCTCCATCCTCAAAGGCTGGAGCAAGATACCTGTCGTGCCCAACGTTGGCAATGATCCGATCTTTGTTTCTATTTCTGCTGTAAGCCTGAAGCAGACTTCCGTTTTCGCTCACTTTTGCCGTCTGCCCCCTGTAATATTTTTTATTTCGCCAGCTGGCATCCAAATCCACTAAATCTCCCGTTTCAAAAATATCATATGCCGGCTCGATATCACTTTCAGCATCTGGATAGCCTCCCAGTGTTTTCACATTCAGGGCTTGTATCCCGATGGCAAAGTCGTCGTTACGGACCACCCCCACAGCTTCTCCAATAATCTCCCGGATGGTGGTAGGAAAAGGACCCCAAACCACCCAGTCAACCTTATGTATGCTTGAAATAGAAACAATTTCAAAGCTTAGGTAATCTGAATACGCTTTCGGTTGAATTTTTATTCGGATATCCTCCTGGGCAAAGGTCAGGATTAGCAGGTCTCTCCGCACTTCCATTTTTTCCGGAAAAAGCACCTTGCCCGAAACCCGAATGCGAAGAAAAGGACTTGGCTGATCTCCAGAATGGTATTCGACTTTATTGTTTTTATCGAAAAGGCTGTTTACATGTCCTTGTTGATCTAGTAGGAGTCGAAAATTGGACGTTTCGAAGGTAGTTTCTTGGGCGAAGCTTGCTGCCATTACCAGACAAAGCAAGAAAATAATCAGACATGGTTTTTTCATTGGCAGCCTCAAATTGATTTTGGAAGAAAAGAGGAATTGAAGGAAATGTAGTAAAAAAATAACAAAAATAGTTAACCTGGAGCAACGAATCCGTCATTGAATTTTACTATCCCAACTCAAAATTAATTCTTACCCTACCTGAGTTATTTTGTTTTCCTGGATTACTAATGTTGCTTCCGTTTGGCTTTTTCCCAGGTGCTTTTCTGACTTCCCTTCAGGAAGCGGATCAATCCAGCCACCACGGCATAATTCATCAGGCAAAAGTAATAAGGGACAAAAAGTACTTTTATCCTTACTTTTCTATTTTCGAGAAAATAACCCAATCCGGCAGCCAGGTAAAACAGGATCTGCCCAATCAGCAGCAGCTGATAGACCCAACCTTGAGTCCATAAAAACAGATTCAAAATAAAGATGAAAATAAGCAAAAAAGGCGTAATCGTCCATCGAAGCACCCGGTGGGAAAGGTACTGGAAAAACAACAGCGGTTGGCTAAATGGCGTAATTTGGAAAAATAACCTTTTCATGGACTGCCAGCCGCCAGCACTGATTCTGATCTTTCTCTTTAACTCCTCCGGAATGGAATCTGAACCTGTTTCCATGGCGTAGGCTTCCGGCTCGTATACAATTTTATACCCTTTCGAGGCGATAAGCATAGACTGCATAAAATCATCCAAAATGGTATCTTCCGGAAGCGTTTGGTAAAGGGTAGAGCGAAAAGCTACCAGCTCACCGGCCGCTCCCACTGCGGAGTAAAGGCTACTATCGAGTTTCTTCAGAAAGGATTCGTATTTCCAATACATACCTTCGCCAGCAGCACTGGCCGATTCCGCCGATTCCATAAGCACGCGTTTTTCTCCGGAAACACAACCTACTTTTTCAAAAGAAAAATGACGGACGATGTTTTTCAAGGCCATTTTATTGAGAAGGGTATTGGCATCGGTAAAAACAACAAATGGGCTTTTGATTTGGGTCATGGCCCGATTTTCAGCGGCCGTTTTTCCTGCCCTGCGATCCTCATGCAGGATTTCCACCTGCGGGAATTCCGCTAATACTTCCCGAAAGTTATCGGTGGATCCGTCGGTGATAAAAATAACTTTATAGTTGGAACTGGGATAATCCAAGGCAAGCGAATTTTCAGCCTTAATCCGGATTACATCCGCCTCATTGAAGCAGGGAATTACCAAGCTAACTTCCGGCCAATTTTCAGGAAAAGACGCTGAAGGATTACGCGTAAAAATTCCTTTAAGCTTCACCAGCAAAATCAAAATCACTCCATAACCTAAAAATGCATACCAAACAACGACAATCGACATCCAAAATAGAACCTCTAGCATAAGATATAAATTTGCGACTGAATTTGATTTTTAAATTTTAATATCGATTTTGTAAAAGTAAGTGGAATGATTGAAATGGATTGTTGAAACAACCAATAATTTTCGTTTTTTTACCCATTGAAACGTTTGATTAACTTCTTTGCGTTTGTATTTATTTTAATAGTAACTTTAGTAATTGATCTTACCGCCAACTTGCACCAGTCACACCATGAGTAAAGGTAGTTCTTTAAAGGGAAACAATATGACCACCAGGGTTTCCGGATTGTACCTCGGAAAGGGCATTCCCAACAAAAATTTTGACCGGATCGTGGTTTTAGCGAAGAAACTTACAGGTTGCAAACATGCCTTTATAGGCTTTCCAGATCCCGAGGGTATTTGGTTTAAATCCAAATCTGAAAGTATACCGCTAGACTACATTGCGACAAACGATCCTTTTTGCCAATACCTATTGGATAGCAAGGAATTTCGGGATACGAAGGAAGTTGCCAAGCCGTTAGAGCAAAGTGATTTTTTGCAATCATTGACAAGTTCTGGCTACCTGGCCGTTCAGCCGGTTTTAGAAATAGAGGGAGATGTGGTGGGTTATTTAGTAGTAGCTGATCCGGTTATTCCCGGAAATTTAGCCACTATATCGGAAAGCCTTGAAATTCTATCAGAAGCAATTTGGGAACATATCCGTATTAAAACCGAGAATTTCGAAGATCGGCTTTTAAGCAAAGCCCTTTCGCTTTCCCAAGACCTCATTACCGTTATCCGTTTTGATGGGAAATTCATCAAGGTAAATAAAGCTTTCGAAACCTTGCTAGGGTATGGGGAAGCAGAACTTTCGGAAAAACCCATGGCCGATTACATCCACCCGAAAGATGTGGAACAGACAATGGTGGAGATCAATAAACTGATCAAGGGTGAAGCGACATCCAATTTTAGTCACCGGTTGAAGACAGAAACGGGTACCTACAAAACCTTTGCATGGACCGCTACCGGAGACCTGAAAAACAAATGGATTTTTGCGATTGGCAGGGACATCAGTCAGGAAAAAGACAGAGAGAAAAGGTTACTCTCCAGTGAGGAAAAATTTCGGTCTTTTTTTGAAAACAGCCAGGGGCTGATGCTGACGCACGACCTGGAGGGTAACTTTTTAAGTTTTAATAATTATGGTGCCCGGTTGTTGGGCTATACGGTAGAGGAGATGCTGTCCAAAAAACTATGGGACATCATTCCTTCGAAATTCCACCCGGAAATTGATGCTTATTTCCAGGAATTAAATAAAGACGGGAAAGCCCAGGGCCTGATGACCACCCGGCAGACCAATGGTAAACTAAAGGTCTGGCTGTACAGCAACACCCTGGAAAAGGACTATCAGGGCAATAGCTATGTAATCGGTAACTCCATCGATATTACGGAAAGGCTACGGTTGGAAAAAACCATCCAAAATGCCAAGGAATTGCTCAGCCAAACGCACATGATGGCAAAGATTGGCGGCTGGAAATACGACATGGAAAAAAACTCCCTAAGCTGGACAGACATATCCAGATCCATATTTGAAGTTGAGGAGGATTACATGCCCCACCTGGACGAGGCTTTTCAGTTTTATAAAGAAGGATTTTACCGGGAGCGAATGCAGGAGCTTTTTTCGTTGGCCAGCGAATACGGGAAAGCCTGGGATGAAAAATTAAAAATTATAACCGCCAAGGGCAAAGAAATTTGGATTCGTACCATTGGCGAAGCCCATATTGAAGAAGGAAAATGCCTTTACCTATTTGGAACCATACAGGATATCAACGAAGCAGTGAACAGAGAGAATCAATTGATCCAGAAAGAACAGATGCTTTCTGCTATTTCCAAAGCCACTGACGAGTTGCTTTCAAATAGAAATCTAAAAGTAGCCATTTCCAATAGCCTGGAGTTGATTGGAAAAGCGGCCGATGTGGACCGTGTTTATTATTGGGAAAACAGTAAAGCGGAGGATGGATCTATACTGACCTCTCAGCGATTTGAATGGAGTGCCGATGAAGTAGAACCACAAATAAATAATCCGGATCTTCAGGATGTTCCCATCAATTTTTTTGGGGAATTTGTGGAACCCATGGAAAATAACGAGGTTTTTCAGGCGATTCTTTCCAATATGCCAGAATCATCTTCAACGCGGGAATTTTTGGCAGAGCAAAACATCAAGTCCATCCTGGCCATTCCAATATTTACAGAGGAAGGTTTTTGGGGCTTCATTGGGTACGATGATTGCAAAATGGAGCGGGAGTGGTCACAAGCAGAGCTATCCCTTTTAAAAAGTTTTGCTAACAGCATCTCCAATGCCATCGATCGGAATTTTTTGGAAAGAAATCTGATCGCATCAAAAGAAATTGCTGAGAAGGCCAGCCTGGCAAAATCAGAATTTCTGGCCAACATGAGCCACGAAATCCGTACACCCCTGAACGGTATCATTGGGTTCACGGATCTGCTGTTAAAAACCGAACTTAATGATGTTCAAGACCAGTATATTGGCATCGTCAACCAATCCGCCACTACACTATTAAATATAATCAACGACATCCTTGACTTTTCAAAAATAGAAGCCGGGAAATTAGAATTAGACATCAGCAAAACGGATATTTTTGAATTGGCGGGGCAGGCAACCGACGTGGTCTCCTATCAAGCCCAGAAAAAAGGAGTAGAGATGCTTCTTAACCTGGAAAAAGAACTCCCTCGTTTTGTGCACATTGACGATATCCGCCTCAAACAAATCCTGATAAACCTGCTCGGAAATGCGGTTAAGTTTACCAAGGAGGGGGAAATTGAGTTAAAAATTCAAAGGCTGGAAGATTTGGCAGACGGGCACAAGCTGATTCGCTTCGAGGTTCGGGATACGGGTATTGGCATTTCGCAGGAAAACCAGAAAAAAATATTTGATGCCTTTTCGCAGGAAGACGGCTCCACGACCAAACAATATGGGGGGACGGGATTGGGCTTAACCATTTCCAATAAACTCCTGGCCATGATGGGATCCGAATTGAAACTAATCAGCCAATTAGAGAAGGGAAGTAGGTTCTATTTTGACATACCCCTGAAAACGGAAAATGGCAATTACATTAAAAAAACCGATACTGATTTTATAAAAAAAGTATTGGTAGTGGATGATAACGAAAACAACCGCCTCATTTTAAGGGAAATGTTTTCCCTTAAAAATATACAAATGGATGAAGCGACCAATGGCTTCGATGCACTCCAGAAAATTGAAAATAATGGCGATTACGATACCGTATTAATGGATCTAAACATGCCTTATATGGATGGTTTGGAAACGGCTACAAAAATCAGAAACAACTTTTCGCCGGAAAAAACCAATTTGCCCATCATGCTTTTACACAGTTCGGCAGACGACGATTATATCCATAAAAAATGCAAGGAATTGTCCATCCAAATAAAACTATCCAAACCGATCAAAATCAAAGCCCTTTACGATTCCTTAGCTCAGCTAAATCACCGTAAACCCGTTCAAAAGGAAACCGCTTTCTCTCCCTCTTCACCGAAATCCCTACAGGACAATTATCGGGTGCTGATCGCTGAGGACAATTCGATCAATATGTTTCTAGCCAAAACCATCGTTCTTAAGGTTTCTCCTAATACCGAAATTCTGGAAGCCACAGATGGACTATCAGCGTTTGAGATGGTAAGAGATTACCATCCCGACATCATACTGATGGACATTCAAATGCCGGTGATGAGTGGCCATGAAGCGACTAAAAAAATCAAGGAATCTCCTTTACTTAAAGACATTCCCATTGTGGCCATCACTGCTGGAAATATCAAAGGGGAGCGAGAAAAATGCCTGAATTCAGGTATGGTAGATTTTGTGGCTAAACCTATTGTGGAAAAAAACATCCGTCAAATATTTGAAAAATGGTTGCCTCCCAAAGACACGCAGGCTAAAAAAAATCCAGCAGCCATAAGCCAGGACAAAAAAGTAGACAGTGAGAAATCGGACCCGGCAGACCTGGAACCTTCAGCCCATTTCAACGTGGAAAAGGTGAAAGAATACTTAGGTGATGAGACGGAAGTAATCAAAGAAGTTCTAAAACTTACGTTAACCGAACTGGATCACTCCGATAAGGTTTTACAAAAACACTTTTCCGATAAGAACCTCGCTGGGATCTGTACCGAGGGGCATAAACTAAAAGGTTCTGCTTTAACAGCTGGGCTGGACACGCTGTACACGATTGCGCTGGAACTAGAGAACCTGACTAAATTCGAGGAGTCCAGTATTAAAGCCCTGTTAGAAACATTTTCGGTAGAAAACAAGCTTGTGAAAAAACTAATAGCCAGGCATATTGATTCGGAGTAGGCCAGTAAAAGCCTACCGGCATATTACTGACAGATTCCGATCACAAAACCTGGACTCCTAATCATAAAAAATTAACATTTTTCTTCAATTGATCTTTATACTTCGCGCCGATAGGAATGATTTTTCCATCCACGACTGCGGTATCACTGTCGAAATCGGTCAGGTAATGTAAGTTGATCACATAAGAGCGGTGAACCTGAACAAATTCCGAGTTGGAAGCCAATTTTTCCAGAAAGTTGGAAATGGTTGATTTGATGGTGAATGTTTGTGATTTGCACTTTAAACTGATGTAATCTCCCTTTCCCTCACAATAACTGATTTCGGAAAAGAGGATTTTTTTGTATAATCGATCGTCTTTTACAAAAATAAAATCCTTAGAATAGGAACTCGGATCGATCTTTACTTCGGCTTCTTTACATTTTTCTATTCCCTTCAGAAATTGGGGATAGGAAAAAGGTTTAGGTAAATAAAAACAGGCATTGGTCTCAAAAGCGGAAATCGCATTTTCATGATTTGCAGAAATGACAATCAGGGATCCATCATACTGGCTGTGTTTCAATATCTCAAAACCATTCATCTCAGGCATCTCAATGTCCAGGAAAATTAAATCGATGGTTCCTTTATTTTCGATCAAAAAATTCAAACCATCGATAGCATCTGTAAATTTAGCCAGCAATTCCAGCGATTTTGTTTTTGATATATAATGCGAAAGCACTTCAATGCTGGCCGCATCATCATCTATGATTACACAACGATTCATTTCCCTATCATCAAGTTAACTATACCCATTCTAATTATTGGTTCCTCCAGATCATGTCGAATATACAGGCTCCGGTTCCGGTAATTTTCTAATTAATCGGGCAGGCACTCCTCCCACCAGCGTATAGGGAGCTACGTCTTTCGTTACGACGGCCCCTGCTGCCACGGTAGCCCCTTTGCCAATCCGAACTCCCTTTAGCACCATGCACCGTGTGGCGAGCCAGGCATCATCCTCTATAAAAATAGCACCGGATTTTCCTTTTTCATCCCGGTTCTCTACCCCATGGAAATCCCCATCCATAATGATAACCTGATTGGCTACCTGACAGTTTTTTCCAATGGATATGTGCTGGCTTGCCGATAAGATACAGGCCGTATTGATAAAGGTGTCTTCCCCAATTTCCAACAAGGCTCCTCGATCGGCATACAATTGTGTGGCACCCATATGGGACCAAAGTTTACACCGATCACCAATTCGTATTACACCATCACCTTCTACTCTGAGACGTCCTCGTACGGTCACCAATCTGCCTACCTGCTCGCATTTCCTCAGTCTGATTTTTCCATTCAATAAACGGATGATACCTTGGCGTACTTCCTTGAAAAAAGCCAGATAAAGGCGGCACTTTTCACCTGTAGTCCGCGCCTGCCGTCCAAAAAGCGCATGGCTTTTCCCGTGTAACCTATCCGCTAATTTTTGCTGAATCATGTATCTTTTAAATAATTAATGAATATATAGGGTGAAAATTTAAATTCAAAAAAAAAGGATAAATTAAAATTTTTAGTACTTTTATTTTAAAAATAAGGTAAAAACAATAAAATATTTTACGTAAACTTATTATTGTCATTGATATATAAATAAATGAAATTCATGGTAAAAAAACCTTTTAGGTGCCTAAACCTGGGCCTGATTTACTTTTTAGGATTTTTTACGCTGGGGGGATCCGTACTGGCTCAACAGGATGGAGATGTGTCGGGAGAATTGGATTTGAATATTCCCATTGAAAATCAATTGCCTGCGCTGGATAGCCTTATCGACCTGGCTATTGGACAGCATCCCACCGTCCGGCTGAACGAAGCCCTTGTCGGTTCTGCAGAATCGAGGCTCAAGCTGGCAAAAAAATCCTGGGCAAATTTATTGAGGGGCTATGTGGATTACGGCTATGGCAATCAGGCCATCGTCACCACAGGGACGCAAGGCGCTGATCTTTCCAATATTGCCAACGGGTACCGGACCGGTCTCAATTTAAGCATTCCATTGGCTGAAATAATTAACCGGGGTGACCGAATCAAGTTGCAACAAAATGAATTGCAAGCTACCTTTCACAAAACCCGGGAAATGGAGCTGGTCATAGCCGAACAGGTCATTGAACAATATAATGACTTGCTACTGGCTCAGCGGTTAATGAACATTCGCTCTCAAATGCAGGAAAAAGCAAGAACGAACGTTTTGCAAATGGAAATGGAATTTAACCTGGGTAACCTGGATGCCACCAGTTACATGCGTAATGCTGAGATTCATACCATCGCCCAATCGGAGTACGAAAATGCCAAAAGCAGTTTTTTTGTGGCGGTTCAAAAACTGGAATTATTAATCGGGGTTCCGCTGGGCCAACTAATTCGCAAAAATGAGTATTAAACACCTGATTCGTCTTCTCTGGAAAAACAAATTCCGGATCCTGATTCCACCAATTTTGGTAGGTCTGGCTGTGTTTTTCCTTACTCAAAACATGCCGCGCGAATACGAAAGCAAAACCATCGTTTTCACCAACCCCAATACCAACCGCGGTGCTACCGACGGTGGAGTGGTGCGCATGGATTTTTATACCTCCAATAACTTATTTGACAATCTCACCTTGCTGGTCAAATCGAGGGAAACCATAGAGGATGCCGTACTCCGCCTGCTCGCCATGCACCTGTCGCTTGCTGAGGTTGTTCCCAGCATTATTCAGGAAGATTCCTATCGGAACCTGCAGCAACATATTCGCCCCGAGCTGTGGGAAGAATTAGCGGTACCAGGCAACCTGGAACAAACCCTCCTGCGGCTAAGGGAACACTACCAAAACATCCCTGGCTCACCGATCGAATACATCCTTCGGGAACACGAGCACTATTCTATTAGAAAAGTACTGGAAAGGTTGTATGTAGGAAGAAAATCCTCCTCTGATATGATGGAAATTTCCTATCGGACAAATGACCCTGGTATTTGTTACCACACATTAAGACTTGTTTCAGAAGCTTTTATGGAACGGTATTCGGGGATGAAAGAAATGGAAAACACCAACTCTATTGCCTACTTTCAAAATCAGCTTACCAAAGCTCAGGACAAATTGCGGGAGGCCGAAGGTAATTTGAAAGCCTTCATGACTCAGAACCGGATACTAAACTACTACGAGCAAGGGAAATACCTGGATATCGCCAAACTAGAACACGAACAAGACGAGGAAAGGTCGAAACGCCTGCTCTCCGGCACCCGCTCCAATTTGGACGAAATACAGGAAATGTTCCAGAATTTTGACAAAAGGCAGGTAATTATTCAAACCATTTCCTCCCTGCAAGATGAAATTGTTGTCAGAGATATGGAAATCCAGGGCTTACGATCTCAGAACGGCTCGGATGCTAAAATAGAAAGGTTAACGGCTGAAATAACAAATCTAAAATCCCAGATCGAGGAAGCCTCCACAGAACTATTCCGAAATAGCAACTCCCTTCAGGGAATCCAACGAGAGACCTTGTTAGAAGAGTGGTTAGGGCTAAAAATACTATTTGAACAGCAGAAACAATCGCTGGATGTAATGCAAAATAGAAAGGCATACCTGTCCGGGAAAATTGAAGAATTTGCGCCACTAGGTGCAGAACTAAAGAAATTGGAACGGGAGGTTAGCGTCAATGAAGAACAATACCTCTCCATCCTTCACGGACTAAACATGGCTTATTTGCAGAAATACGACCTGGAAATGTCCTCCTCACAAAAATTGATCGATGAACCCTATTATCCAAAAACACCCCTTCCTTCCAAGCGTATGTTGTTTATCCTGGGAGGCAGCCTGGCCACTGGTTTCTTCGGGTTTTCACTGGTGGTTTTATCTTTCTTCCTGGACCGAACCATCAAATCCGCTCCACTGGCAGAGAAGGTGACCGGATTAAAGGTTTCCGGGGCATGGATCGATGAAAAGGTTCTGAGCAAGGCCGTAAAAAAGGAAACCTTATACAACCGGTTACGAAAGCAATTTTACAATAACATTGGAAAATACCTTCCCCAACAAGGGAAAAAGGTCATCCTGTTTTATAGTTTAAAGCAAGGAGAGGGTAAAACCTTTTTAATCCAAAAATTGGTGGAAGAACTAACAGACCAAAACCGAAAACCGGTCTATTGGGGTAGCCCCGAAGATGCCGCTCAAATTTCCTGCGAAAGCCTCTCCTACCACCACGAAACGGCTATCTACGACCGGAAAGATACCTATTGGGAGGAACGAATCGCCCAAACGGAAAAAGAATTTATCCTTTGGGAACTTCCCAATATTGAAGAGCTGCCCTTAAATTATTCCCTTATTAATCAGGCAAATGTATTGGTGATGGTGTTAGATGCCGAACGTAACTGGAATTCATCCGATAGTCGCTTTCACGAAAGTCTGAAAGAAATGATAGAAATCCCGCATGTGATCTGGCTAAATAAGTTGAAAGACGATGAACTAGAGGATGTCAATGGGGAGATTCCACGAGAAAGGTCCTTCCTACGCTCAAAAATTAAAAAAATCTTGTCCTGACCTATGGATCTATCCCGTATTCAACTAACCTTTCCGCTGACAGTACTGGTCTTATCCCTGCTGGTCAGCCTGTGGGTGGTTCAGACCGGGATTTTCGGAATAGGAACCTTATTTGCTATTCCCTTGGGAGTGGGGCTTGGCATCTTCATGATGGGCCACCCTGCCCATTGCTTGTACACCGCCCTGGTTTTTGCTTTCGTGTCCATCGGGGCGAGTAGGTATGTACCGAGTCTGCCATTGGGATTAACCGTAGACTTCGCGCTCGCAGCCGTTCTAGTGAGTGCTGTTTTTCATACCCGTGTCAAGACCGACTTCTCCTACCTAAAAAATCCACTGATGGCGGTAACCCTCATTTGGATGGGATACAATGTGGCAGAAATTTTCAACCCCGAGGCCAGAAGCATTACCGCCTGGGTGTATGCCGTCCGGGGAACGGCACTTTACATGTTGTTGACCGTGCCCCTCACCCTACTCTATGCCAATACCCAAAAAGACCTTGACCGGTTGCTTAAAATCATCTTTCTGTTTTCCATACTGGCTTCATTCTGGGGGCTAAGGCAATATTACATTGGATTAGACTTTGCTGAAAACCGATGGTTGGACCAGGGATCCAGATCCACCCACGTCTTATTTGGCAACCTGAGGGTATTCAGCTTTTTTTCGGATGCGGGCCAATTTGGAGCTGGAATCGCCCATTCCGGGATGATTGCACTGGTACTGGCATTGGGGCCTTTCCGGACAAGGTACCGGATCTTTTTCGGATGTTGCGCCTTGCTGTTTTTTTACATGATGATAATGAGCGGAACAAGAGGAGCGTTGATGGTGCCGGTAGCGGGAACCCTGGCCTACCTCTTTGCATCAAAAAATTTTAAGCTCATGGCCATGGGATTAGCGGCACTGGCCATGGTATTTATCTTTCTAAAGTTTACCAGCATAGGGAACGAAAATTATCAAATACGCAGATTGCGCTCTGCATTGGACCCCAACGACGCTTCGCTAAATGTTAGGCTGTCCAACAAAGCGAAGTTTTCCGAATACCTGAAAAACAGGCCTTTTGGGGGAGGTGTCGGTACCTCTGGTTTTTGGGGACAACGCTTTAGTCCTGGTACTTTCCTGGCAGAGACACCCAACGACAGCTGGTTTATTAAAATCTGGGCGGAATTGGGGATTGTTGGGCTTTACCTGCATGTCTCCATACTGGCTTTTATCGGGATCATGGCCCTCTTTCGGATTTGGAAAGTAAAGAGCCCCCAATTAAGACAGAAATTATTTGCCCTGCTCGCAGGGTATGCCGGAATTGCCGCCGCCTCCATAGGGAATCCACTTTTGGGGCAAATGCCCACGGGAATCATACTGTACATGTCCTGGGCTTACTTCTATCTTTCTCCACAACTGGAAAACAACTTAACAAAATCGGATCAAAATGGATAAACCGCTGATCTCTGTCATTACCATTAATTATAATGGTTTGACACATACCCTTGATTTTCTGGCCTCGTTTCAGAAGGTTACCTATCCCCGGCTAGAAATCATTGTTGTTGACAATGCCTCAAAGGAAGACCCGACAGCGATTCTCGATCGGTACCCAAACACCATCCTAGTCCGAAACCCGGTAAACGAAGGGTTTGCGGGGGGCAACAACCGGGGAATGGAGGCGGCAAATGGCGATTATTTTTTCCTTGTCAATAACGATACCGAGGTCGCCGAAAACATTCTGGATGTACTGCTTGAGCGCACCCTTTCAGACCCAACTATCGGACTGGTTTGTCCAAAAATCCTGTACTACGACGAACCCGACACCATTCAATTTGCCGGATTTTCAGCCATCAATCCGATTACGGGCAGAGGCAAAGGAAAAGGGTATCAGGAAAAAGATCGGGGACAATATCAAAAAGCGGAAATCACCCAGTTGGCTCATGGAGCCGCCATGTTTATTCCCAAATCGGTGGTGCGGAAGATCGGTATGATGGCCGAATTGTACTTTCTGTATTACGAAGAAATGGATTATTGCGAGCGAATCAAGGATGGGGGCTATACCCTCTGGTACGAGCCACAGACATACATTTTACACAAAGAGTCCATGAGTGTGGGAAAAAACTCCTTGTTGAAAACCTACTACATGAGCCGAAATCGTTGGCTTTTTTTACGCAGAAATGTAACCTGGCCTTTATTCTTTTTTACTGGTCTTTATTACCTGGCCATCGCCTTGCCCAAAAATCTTTTTATGTATCTGGTACAGTCGGAATGGGCCCATGCTAAAACGTATGTCAAGGGCTTTGCAGAGGGCTTATTGATGCAAAATATTAATGAAAACCTAAATTTAATTCAGCATGAGGATAGGCATTGAGGCACAACGAATTTTTCGTAAAAAAAGACACGGCATGGATATGGTGGCCGTTGCACTGATTCGCAATTTGCAGGAAATAGATACCGAAAACCAGTATTTCATCTTTGTAAATGAAACGGAAGATTCATCTCCAATTCAGCCAACTGATAATTTCACCATTATCCCCCTCCCCGCTTCTCCCTACCCCATTTGGGAACAATATCATTTGGCCCGGGCAGTAAAAAAATACGAACTTGATCTACTGCATTGCACCAGTAATACGGCTCCCGTATTTTGCCAAACGAAACTCGTCATAACCCTTCATGATATCATCTACCTGGAAAAAATAAACCTGAAAGAGGGTAGCTGGTACCAACGAATGGGGAACATTTACCGTCGGTGGAATGTGCCGGCTGTGGTGAAAAAAGCGGCCGGGATTTTTACGGTATCGGCGTACGAACAGGGTAGAATTATCCAGCATTTCGGATTGGATTCCTCGGCGGTAGCTGTTGTCTATAACGGTGTTGCCAGCCACTTTAAGCCCCAAAGTCTTTCCAAGCAGCAGGAGGTTCGGGAAACATATGAGCTACCGAAAACCTTCATGCTTTTTTTAGGAAATACCGATCCAAAAAAGAACCTAAAAGGAGTATTGAAAAGTCTGGCACTTTTGAATTCGTCAGCCGAGTCTTTTCCCGACTTGGTCATGCCTGATATTGGAGAGGAAGTGCTTCGATCCATGCTTTCCGATATCGGAGCTCCTCAGCTACTTTCTAAAATCCACCTGACCGGTTACATTCCCAATGAAGACCTCCCAGCCATTTATAGCCAAGCCGTGCTGTTCCTTTATCCCTCTCTTCGTGAAAGTTTTGGGTTACCGATCCTGGAAGCCATGGCCTGCGGCTGTCCGGTAATCACTTCCAATACCTCTTCCATGCCCGAAGTCGCAGGAAATGCCGCCCTGCTGGTTGACCCTTTTGATCCGGAGAGTATCCAACAGGGCATTGAACAACTTCTGAAAAATGAAGACATCCGGCAGAAATTAATAGAAAAAGGAAATGAAAGACCTCCCCTGTTTGATTATAAAAAGGGTGCCGCCACCACATTGGCCAACTACCAGGAAATACTCCAGCGGACATGAGCGATAAAAAATATTGGCTAAAAAGCGGCTTTTTTACCATGATGCACCGAGGGGTGGATTTTTTGCTGGGGTTTGTTGGATTCATGTTTCTGGTTCGTATTTTCTCCCCAGCGGATTTTGGCGTTTGGGTACTGCTCATCACCATTACTTCCATTTTGGACATGGCCAGGAACGGCTTTATCCAAAACGGAATGATCAAATTCATTGTAGGGAAGAACCCGGCTGTAAAACGAAAAATCCAATCGGCCGCACTTTTGCTCAATACCTTGCTTAGTTTCCTGATTCTCGCACTACTTGTCCTGGCCGCTCATCCAATCGCTGATCTATTCAATGCTCCGAAACTAGCGACGATATTAACGATTTATGCCTGGGTGCTCCCCGTGCTGGTACTCCATACCCATAACCTGGTTTTGATGCAGGCCAGTTACGATTTCAAGGCCTATTTCCTGGCAGGAATCAGTAAAAGTTTACCCTTCTTTCTGGTAATTTTGATCGGGTACCTGAGTGACTATAAACTATCCCTGGTTCATCTTGCCTGGTACCATAATGCCGCTTTTTTGATAGCCACCCTGATGTCCGCCTATCAGGTCCGGCACTATTTCGGTTTTCAATGGCGGGTAAAAAAATACTGGCTGGCAAAAATATTTCACTTTGGGAAATTCGTATTCGGAACCAATCTGGTGTCCATGCTTACGAATGGACTGGATAAATTTCTACTCGGAGCCCTGCTCTCGCCGGTGCAGGTAGCCATGGCCAATACGGCCGGAAGGGTATTGAACATGGTGGAGATTCCCGTTAATTCCATTGCCTCCATTAGCTACCCAAAGGCAGCAGAAGCCCACGACACTGGGAAAACAAAGGAGCTTGGCCACCTTTATGAAAAGACCACCGGAATGATGCTTAGCCTGACATTCCCCTTTTGGTTATTTTGTCTGGTATTTGCGCATTACATCATTTTATTTATCGCAGGAGAAAACTACCTGGATGCGGTTCCTTTTTTACGAATCATGGCTTTTCTGGCACTGATCAAGCCTTTTGACAGGCAGTCTGGTGTCTTTTTAGATGCCATAGGCAAGCCCTTTATCAATATGCTAATGGTTTTTGGTACCTTGATTTATGGCGCGGGATTGAGTTGGTTTTTCATTCACTGGGTAGGCTTACTGGGAGCTGCTTACGGGTTGGTTCTGGCGGTTTTTTGTACCGCTTTAATCAAACACCTGGTCCTCAATAGATACATTAAAATGCGATTTACCCATTGCTGGGTACAGGCGGCACGGGCCTACCCAACATTAGTGACCTCCCTCATGGAAAAATTCCAAAAACCATAAATTGATCGTTATCGCAATTCCTTCCACCATGCCTGCAGATGGCTGAATTCATGCTGCCGTTTTTCCCAAAGCGGCTCCATTTCGGTGATTTCCTGATGACTGGTAGCCATAAAATCTTTGCTGGCTTTCCGTATTTTCAGCATGCCGGACAGTTGGCCCCAAACGAAAAGAGGTATTTTTGGGATGGCTTTAATAACTTCCATAGGTGTATGGTTCCATGCCAATAGGGTCAGAAAACCCAACGCAAACAAAATCAAACAACCCGCCAAAAGAAAAAAGTAACTTACCTTCATCCACAATGATGCAACAAGGAGCAGCAAACTTACTCCTACCAATATGACCATGGGGGGCATGGAGACCATTACCGCAAAGTAGATACGATTCCAATCCCCGGAACCCAACCCTTTCAAAAGAAGCCGGAATGAAGTTGGAATCTGGCCAAAATAACTGTTTAGCCACCGGCTCCTTTGCCTACCGACTTGAGTAGCAGCCGTAATCTTTTCATCAAAAACGATTGCTGCCGCTGCATACCCTATTCGGATGCCACTTCCCACTAGCTGCACCTGCAGGGATTTGTCCTCCGCCACGACCAACCCCTTTTCCTTTAACACCTGCATTTCAAGGGAAATGTTTTGCTGGTAGATTTCTCTCTCCAATGACATCCCTGAACCGGCAATCGTGGAGGAGGAGCCCAAACGGTAGGGAACATTCCGAACCGCAAAATCATAGTAATACTCGCCCAATGCATCCAGGGCAGCGTAGGTACCCGAGGTGTTTTTTGCGATCCGCTTCCCTTGTACTGCCTGAAACCCCGCAGCATGATAGCGATTGAGCACTCCCAGAAAATGGGTAGGCACCAGATTATCCGGATCGAATATGACCACATGGCTGTGCGTCTTTTTCATTTTTTCCAAAACAAGGGCGATGGAAGCCACTTTACTATTTAAAAAAGGCTTCGGCTGAAATAGGGTAAGTTTTTCATCCTGAACCTGGTTTTCTAACGTTTCCTCGATCCCGTCCGCCACCAGGTATACCTGATAATGGGGATAATCCTGTTTCAGTAAAGCCCTTACCAATGGCCAGGCAATATCTTTTTCTTTGTAAACGGTGATAATACAGGCAAAATTAGCTGAAAAAGGCTTCTCCCGAAGATTTTCCCTTGGCCTGAGGACCGCCAGCAAACCGCTAAAAAGGGGGAACAGAAGATAAAAACAACAAAGCCAGACAATAATTTCAAACAAGATCAAAGCATCAAAAATTAATGGTTATTTTTATTTTAAATTTACAATTTACTCCTTAGAATGCGACAGGTGCAAGGCTAAAATAACGGTTTTTTTATGAGCAATTTTTCGATTAATGAATTCAAGCAACTTCCCATTGTAATGACCAGCATGTCCCGATGGGATGGAGACTTTTCCTCGGCTTCCTGGTCTCTGGCCAAAACCTTTGCCCAAAATCAGGTAGTCATTTATGTGGATTACCCATTTACACTTATTGATTTTATCCGGGAAAGAAAAAAAACACATCTCAAAGCGAGAATACCTGCCTTGCTTTATGGAAAAAATTGCCTGACTCCGCTTACCGAATACCATACCAATCTTTTTGCGTTGACCCCTCCCCTGATGCTTCCCATTAATTGGCTGCCTCCGGGAAAATTATACCGCCTGCTTGCGGGGTGGAATAATCGGCGATTGAGCAAAAGCATTCAAAAGGGGCTCCTAAAATTAACTATTACAGATTTTATTTTTTTTAATTCCTTTAACCCACTTTACCTGAGCAGCTTGCCGAAAAGGTTCACTCCCAAAGCCTTTGTTTACCAATCCCGCGATAACATAAGAGCCCTGGAGCCTTACCTCCGGAAGCATGGTTCCTACCTTGAAATTGAGGCCGTAAAAAATGCCCGGCTAAGCCTGGCTACTTCCAGATTGCTCCAAAAGGATCTGGAACAACTATCTGGAGAAAATGTGGCCTATTTTCCAAATGCCGCAGATTTCAATTTATTCAAATCAGCCTTTGAAAACAAAATCCCTTTACCGGATGAATTAAAAAACCTTCCCAGACCTATCATTGGATACACCGGCAATATTTGCCATCGGATTGACTACGAGCTCTTGAAGGGCATTTGCGAGAACAATCCCGAAAAAAGCATGGTATTGGTAGGACCGAGAAACCATTGGGGACATACAAACGTGGATTTGGACAAGTTACCCAATCTGCATTTCACCGGACCAAAAAAAATAGAACAACTTCCTTCGTACCTGGCACATTTCGATGTGCTGATCCTACCCTTTCTTTGCAACGAGGTTACCAGAAGCATTTACCCACTGAAGATCAATGAGTACCTGGCCTCCGGCAAGCCTATCGTGGCCACACCATTCTCGGAAGATATTCAATCCTTTTCTCCCCTCATCCGTCTTGAAAAAGATGCCCTATCCTTTAGCCGGACCATCACCGAGGAATTGGAATCGGATACTCCCCAAAAAGGCCTGCAAAGGTATCAGGAAGCCTCTAAAAATACCTGGGAGGGGCGGGTTTCCCTGTTTTGGGAATTACTAAATCAAACGTTTTCGCTTTGAAAGAGAGCAGGAATGGTCCGAAGCAATATTTTCAAGTCAAACCAGAGAGAGAAATTTTTGACGTAATCATTGTCCAGGCTTAGTCGCTCTTCCTCCGACATCTCCCCTCTTCCTCTTTTCTCTACTTGCCAGAGTCCGGTGATGCCAGCTGGACCCAGAAATCGTAGGGCATATTTGTCAGTAGTTATTTTCTCCGCTTCGTATAATGGAAGGGGGCGATTTCCAACCAGAGACATGTCCCCCTTCAGGACATTCCAAAGTTGGGGCAACTCGTCTATACTGGTATTCCGAATAAACTTTCCAATCCGGGTGACTCTGGGATCATCTTTTATCTTAATAAAGGCGGCATCTTGATTACCAGATTTTTTAGCTAACAAGAGTTTTTCACACACCATCTTATTATCGTCATACAGTGGCTGAAGACAGCCACCTCCGGCTTGCTCGCAGAATTCGCAAAGCTCTTTTACGGCAGTCGATCCCGCCGCCTTTACCTCTTGCGAGCTATTATCTTCCGGCTTTTGGTACTGATTCAGGTGCTTTAATTGTTGGAGCTTGGCATCTGCATCGGGATCCATTGAGCGGAATTTGTAAAACTTAAAAATGGTGTACCCAGTGCCAACCCGGTATGAATAATAGAAAACCGGTCCCCGGGATTCCAGTTTTATTAAAATGGCAATTACTAGAAACAAAGGGGACAACGCTATTAATATCAAACCGGAAAGCAGGATATCAAATAGCCGTTTTATTTTTGGGATTTTATACTGTTTTAGGGGAGTAATTTTCGATTCCTTTATTTTCTGAATCGGATGGCTGATCTGAAATTGCAATCGGGTCAACAACTTTCTTTTGTCAATGGGCTTGAAAATAAAATCAGAAATACCCTGCCTTACGGCTTGAAGAATGTCTTCACGGCTTGCCTGGTCTACCACTAAAAAAAATGGAATATGGCCAAAACCCAGCTTTTCCATGGTATGCTTCAGCGGGAGTCCGTGAACCCCCTTCATGGAGGATTCGCTGATAACCATTGCAAATTCAGACTTAGCCTGAGACAGCTGGTTGTAAAAAATGATACCATTGGAGTAAGTAGCAATCTCAAATACCTCTGTAAGAGCCTGGTTAACTACCTCCACTAGCTGTTGATTTTCAGATATCAACGCAATCTTTGGTATCGTATCACCCATTAATGGATTCCAATGCTGGTTTACCAGTCCTTCTCAAAATAGAATTTATCCGAGCTTCCAATTCTTTTGGGTTGAAGGGCTTCACCATGAAATCATCCGCTCCCAGGTTTAAAATATCGATCTTCTTTTCCGAAGATTCTGTGGCAGAAAGAACGATTAAAGGAATGGCCTCAAAAAAACCACTAGACCGGATCAACTCCACAAACTCTGTCCCGCTTATTTCCGGCATGTTCAAATCACAGATAATAATATCCGGCAAATTTCCTTCATGCATGGTGGCAATAGCATCAGCAGGCTTATTAAAAACACTGACTTCAAATTTTTCATTAAAGTAATGTTTGATGATCAGCAATACCGAAGGCTCATCATCGATTGCAAAAATTTTATAAGTGCTTTTCATGGCAACAGGTATTATAGGTGATGAATTTTTACTTAATAAAGGTAGTAATCACATAACAAATAAAAAAAGGTTTTAATGATTATTTTTAAATAAAAACAAATTATTATTGTCCATAAATTAATTTTTATTTCGATTTATTATAAAATACAAAATTTATAATCCAAAAAACTAAAATCAGTGTTTAAAGAAACAGTCGATTGCGATGCAAATAAACAAATTCATTCAACTAAAAAACTATGCATAAAAAAAGCATTGCCTTTCTGCAGAAAAACAATGCCCCTAACCTCATAAATAGCTTGACTAATAATGCCCTTCACTCAAAATCTGATCAAAATACCGGATGGTTTCTACCAGGCCTTCTTTGAGATGCACCTTGGGTTCCCATCCTAGTTTTTCCCTGGCCAAATCGATGTTTGGCTTCCGTTGCATGGGATCATCTTGTGGCAAGGGAAGGAATTTCAGTTTGCTTTTGGACCCTGTCAATTCCAGCACATTTTCCGCCAGCTCCAACATGGTAAATTCCACTGGGTTGCCGATATTCACCGGTCCAATAAACTCATTAGGACTATTCATCATCGAGTGCATCCCTCTAATCAAATCGCTCACGTATCCGAAGCTTCGAGTTTGCTTTCCATCTCCAAAAATGGTAATGTCCTCTCCTTTCAATGCCTGGACGATGAAATTACTCACCACCCTCCCATCGGAAGGATGCATGCGTGGTCCGTAAGTATTGAAAATCCGTATGACTTTTATATTTAGTTTTTGCTGCCTGTGGTAGTCAAAAAACAAGGTCTCGGCACATCTTTTACCTTCATCATAACAGGCCCTCGGGCCGGTGACACTCACACTTCCCTTATAGGATTCTGGTTGAGGGTGCACCTCCGGGTCTCCATATACCTCACTGGTGCTAGCCTGTAAGATTTTTACTTTTAATCGCTTAGCAAGTCCCAGCATGTTAATGGCACCAATCACACTTGTTTTAGTCGTTTGTACCGGATCAAACTGATAATGTACCGGGCTGGCAGGACAAGCAAGATTATAGATTTCATCCACTTCAACATACAAGGGCAATGTCACATCATGCCGAAGAAATTCAAAATTTTTGTTGTCCAGTAGGTGGTGGATATTTCTTCTTCTTCCTGTAAAAAGATTATCGGCACAAAGAACCTCATGTCCTTCACCTAAAAGTTTGTCGCAGAGATGACTACCTAAAAAACCAGCCCCTCCGGTTACTAAAATCCGTTTCATTTCTTTAAAATAAATATTTCAAAATATAAACCTGTCATTCAACAGAAGCAAAAACCAAAAATAATAATTTATTTGCCATTGCTATCGTTTTTTTTTAAAGTAGTTTGATTTTTATTTACATTTATGTAAAGAATCCCTAGTATGGATTTTCTTAACACATAAAACTCAATATAACATGCTAAAAAATTGCCCTCTTCTGATTGCCGGAAGCCTTTTGCTACTGTTTACTTTAACCAGCTCCTCACTATCTCAGGCACAGGATGGAAAAAGAGACCTTTACGAATTAAAAATCTACCATATTGCCAACGAAAGCCAGGAAAAAATGGTGGATGAATACCTGAAAACAGCATTTATACCTGCAGCGCACCGGGCTGGTCTGAGCAATGTAGGGGTATTTAAACCGCTGAGTTCTGAAGAGGATGCCGGAACGAAAATTTATGTACTGCTCCCATTCAAAAATTCAAAAGCGTATTTTCAATTTCAGGGAAAATTGGATAAAGACCAGACCTACCAGAATGCAGGCAACGATTATATACATGCCGCCCATGATAAGGCTCCTTTTGAGCGTCTTGAGACGGCTTTGCTTCAGGCATTTACTGGTAGCCCAAGAATGGCCACACCAAATCTGACTGCCCCCATGTCCGAACGGGTATATGAACTCAGAAGTTATGAAGCCGCCACAGAAAGGCTTTACCGCCAAAAAGTAAAAATGTTTAATAGCGGTGAAATTGACATTTTTGACAAACTTGATTTTAATCCCGTTTTCTACGCAGAAACATTGGCGGGTGCGAATATGCCAAACCTGATGTATCTGACCACCTTCGAAAACATGGAAGACCGGAATGCTCATTGGGATGCCTTTCGGACCGATCCTGACTGGGAAGCCATGAAAGACTTGGAAGAATACCGGAATACGGTGTCCAGAAACGATACCCGCCTGCTTCAACCGACTGACTATTCGGATATTTAAATATTAAATAATTAAGGTAGTTTCTAAAATCTGCAAACCTGTCAGGTTTTTGTTGCTATTCAAGCAACAACACACTTCAAGTAGATGAAACCTGACAGGTTTAATTCTTCTTTATCAGATGTGAATAAGATCATCCAGCGAATTTAAGGTAGTTACTTAGTGCTGTTTCCGATTCGGGACAGCACTTTTTTTATGGCCTTTCTGCTGCAATAAACGCACTAACCGGAAGGGTCTTTTGAATCAGGTTTACCTCAGCCAAAATTTTCATGGTGCGCTCCAAATGTACCGGAGGAATCTCCTTTGAGGTAGCCCAGGAAGTTTGTTCCAACCATTTATTCACATCCTCGGAACCCAGGTGATAGTTTTTTTGAATCGTCGGAGCAATTGCTTTTTTATCCTGCATCAAGCCCGTGTTGATGTCATAAATGGCATTCAGCAGCCTGTCGGAGAGCCCCGGGTGATTCTTTAGAAAATTATCGGAGGCCACAATCACAAAACAGGGCCAGGGAGTAGGTATTTCACCGATCCTTCGGAACCAACCCTTTGATACGAGGGGCTGGGAGGTGTATTTTTCCCAAAGAAAGGCTTTGGGATTGGCACTCTTAAACGATTTGATGGCACCATCCAGGTTTCCAATAATTTCAAAATTTATGTCCGCTGTGTCCCAGCCATGCTCTCTGGCCAGAAGAAAGGCCATCAAATGGGAACCGGAACCCATTCTGCTTACCAAAAAAGGAACGTTCTTCAATTCAGAAACCTCCTCCAATTTGGAGTTTCCAGGTACATGAATTCCCCAAACAAGAGGCGATTCTACATGAAAACCAATCATTTTTCCCGGGTTTCCTTCAATTTTGTCCTTTACGAAACTTTCGGTAAGAATAATCGCCAGATCCGTATTTCCCTCCCGGATGGCTTTGTTCATGGCTCCGGAGCCTTTGGATTCATTTTCCCATACTAGTTGGATATCCTCTTCCAAAAATGGTTGCTTTTCTACTAACTTTAACCAAGGGAAATTAAAATGTTCTGGTACTCCGGTGATGGTTATCTTTTCCATAAATCAAAGATAAAAAGGAAATTTTATAGTTTCTAATAAAGATTAAAACCGTGTTTCCACTAGCATTCTTTGGCAAATCGGTTATTTTCATGCAAATCATAAGGCAATTGTTCCGCGGTATTATTATCTTTGCATGTTGATTCTTTATTTCTTCCTGAAATAGAATCCTACTATCATTAATCAAAAACCATTCCTTATGAAATTCAAACCTGGAGTAAAATACGGCGAAGAGCTCAAAGACCTGTTGGCCTATGCCAAAGAAAGTGAATTTGCAATGCCAGCTGTAAACTGTATCAACAGCAATACCGTAAATGCGGTACTGGAGACGGCAAAAAAAGTCAATTCTCCTGTGATGATCCAGTTTTCGAATGGGGGCGCTCAATTTTTTGCCGGAAAAGGCTTGCCCAATGACAAACAACAGGCTTCTATCGCAGGTGGGGTTTCCGGAGCCATGCACGTACAAAAAATGGCGCAAGTTTACGGAGTGCCGGTAATTTTGCATACGGATCATGCGGCCAAAAAATTGCTTCCCTGGATTGACGGCCTACTAGCCGAAGGAAAAGCCTATTACGAAGCCTTTAAAAAGCCTTTGTTTAGTTCGCACATGCTGGACCTGTCAGAAGAGTCGTTAGAAGAAAATATTTCCATTTCGGTAGACTACTTCAAAGAGTTTGCAAAACTTCAGATGGCAATAGAAATAGAGCTGGGGGTGACTGGTGGAGAAGAAGATGGCGTAGATAATACCGATGTAGACAGCTCCAAACTTTATACACAGCCCGAGGAAGTGGCCTATGCTTACGAAGAGCTAAACAAGGTGGGTGACATGTTTACCATCGCTGCTGCCTTCGGAAATGTACACGGGGTCTACAAGCCCGGCAACGTTTCACTTCGGCCGGATATCCTAAAAAACTCGCAGGATTTTATCAATAAAAAATTCGGAACTACCGGTAAGCCTGTAAACTTCGTATTTCACGGCGGTTCAGGTTCCACTGTGGAAGAGATCCGGGAAGCAAATGGATACGGTTCTATCAAGATGAACATCGATACAGATTTGCAATGGGCCTTCTGGGAAGGGGTATTGAAATATTACCACGAAAAAGAAGGATACCTTCAGACGCAACTGGGAAATCCCGAGGGCGCGGATAACCCTAATAAAAAATCATACGATCCACGGGTTTGGCTACGTAAAGGGGAGGAAAATTTTGGGAAACGACTGGAATTGGCCTTTGATATGCTGAACGCCATTAACCGTAATTAAAACGGACAAGCGATAACCAAGTAAAAGCTACCCCTTAGAATGCGGGGTAGCTTTTACTGTTTTAGGGGCAACCAGCCCGATACATAGATCAAATTGATATTGTCCTTGTCCAAATCAAGGTTGCAGCCATTGCTTCAAATAACCGCTTCTTTCTTCAAGATCAACGGTTTGAATTACATTGATCTTTTCCATGGCTGCCCGTTCCGGCAACAGGGATTGACCCTCAGAAGGCGTCACGGCATCGACCTGCAATACCAGGGGTCTTTTGTCCGCCAGGTTTTCCAACAAATCAGGCAAATCATAATGGGTTACCGAGTTGGCCACGGCAAAAGGAATCAGGGAAGGGTCGTAGTTTCGTTCTTGCACCAGCGCTCGGTAGGATACCATGGGGTCGATTAACGCAATCGATGAATAAGCCTCATTGTAATTTGCTGCATGCAGCAGAACGGCTGACATGCGTCCCTTAGCCAGGCCTTTGATGGTTTTATTTCCGGATACTTCCTGCAACGTCTTTGCAAGTCGATTGACATCCCCGGCGTGCAGACCTACCAGACTCCGTCCAATCAGAATACTGCCAAACCAATGGTTATAGGAATTTCCTTTGAAATTAGAGTCCCCATTGAATCCACCGCTTCCCATTTCCCCCGTATTCAACAAGTCGGGTGCCATGACCATGGCTCCTTCCTTTACCAAAGCTTCCATCTCGCCCCCGACCGACGCATCGGCCGCTTTACCCTCGGGATGCAAGTAGAGTACCGCTTCAGCGGTAATCTCCTCCGGTACCAGCAGCAAAAATGGAATCC
Organism: Cyclobacterium salsum; assembly: GCF_010119245.1. Taxonomy (GTDB): domain Bacteria; phylum Bacteroidota; class Bacteroidia; order Cytophagales; family Cyclobacteriaceae; genus Cyclobacterium; species Cyclobacterium salsum. Next base: position 429,158 of record NZ_WNKG01000002.1, on the reverse strand, counting down.
AATATTCCCCCTCTCCTTTTATCAGGTGCTTTTCTACCGTATATCCGTCACGTTGGTACCTGCCAGTCATCATTCGCTCCGATGTACCCACCGGCTCCAGGTATCCGGATAATTCCCTTGAATCCGCAACCCGTTCCTCCAGGGTTCCGGTAGGTTGATCCGAAAGGAATTCCAGGTTGAGTTGCTGTATGGTCTTTCCCGGGTACGTTTCCAGTAATTGTCCTTTTGGACTGACCTGGAGTTCTTCGTTGCTTAAGGTATCTATCGATTCATCCAATGACTCCCCAGGGAGATTTAAATGGTTTTGGAAAAAGGCATACATGGCCTCCCTGTTTTTTTGAGTAGATGCATGACCAGCGTCGTCTTCCACCAAGGCAAAATTACCCGGCGCATCGAAAGCCTGGTAAATCCGGCTTACCTGCTTTGCCGTTTCTCTTGCCCCTTCAATATTGAAAATATCTCTGCTCGTGGCGATAAGCAAATTAGGTTTAGGTGCTCTCACCAGCAGCAAGTCGGGCTGATCCAGCCCGGAAGCAATCCCCCGATAGAAATTTTGTTCGGCATCCTGTGGCCCGTGAGTTAACCATAGCCGCCTAAAATTAGTAAGGTAATTTTCAGGTGCTGAAGCATAAATACGATCATCAAAGGCAGCGATGTAAGCTGCTTGGGTGCCTCCGCCGGACCTGCCGGTGATGCCTATTCTTTCCCGGTCCACTTCAGGCCGGGAAATCAGGTAATCAACTGCCCTGATTCCGTCCCAAATCATGTATCTTGCCTGGGAGGAGCCCGAAATAAAAGCCTGTGCACCCGGATAGGAATGCTGTTTGGTTGGTCCGCCAATGGTAGGCTTTCCCGTAGCGGAATCATAGTATTCGAGTCGTTCTCCCTGACCTACCGGATCAAAAGCCAATACGATAAACCCCTTTTTTACCAGATTCAAAATCACATGCTGGTAGGTAACACTTCGATAGGATTCCAGGGCATGTCCCGAACAATAAATAATGGCCGGGGCTTTCGATTTTAATCCATCCGGGATAAACAGAGTGGCACTAACATAAAACTCAGGCTGAGACTGAAAGACCAGATGGTCCATCCGATAGCCGGGCTTTTGGATCGTTCGGGTGATTTCTGGGCGAAGTGGAGTCTTTTCCGGAAAAGGTCCCACTACTTGCATCAATGTTTTTTCAACCTGTTTCTGCCAACCTTTCCAGTCCTCAAGGGAATGCAATTCCTTTACCGCCTTCTCTCTGGCATCCAGCATCTTAAAGGCCTGCGCTGCCTGATGCTTGTAAAGCGCATTGGGACCATCCGTAAAACTGACCCAATGCGATTGAATGACCTTTAAATCCTCCTGAGCCTGACTTGAAAAACCAAGAAAGAGAAAAATCAATAAGGTGAAGAATATGCGATTCATAAGAAAATGGGTTACAGAATTGGTAATACTTGATTCATCATACAAAGCAACATTTTTCGGTACATTTCGAAAAATCCGGCAGAACCGTTAAAGCCGAAAAAACAAAAGGGAATGACATCTTGTCTTCCCCTTTGTTTCTATCCTGCCTGAAATTAAACCTGCTCCGGAACCACATAAGGTGGCCGGCTGGGTCTGGTCAACATGGTATCTGCCTCTGTATCATTGGCAAATTTCTCATACTCTCCCATAAATTTCAATTCTCTCTTCAGACGGTAAGAGATATTTGCAATCAAGGGCAAGGCAGAAGAATAGTATCCTTCCCGGATATCACAATGCAAGCTTTCCTTTTTATCGTCTCTGATGGCATCCAGAAAGTTAGCATAATGTTCGGATCCTCCCGGGGCTGCCAACACATTGGATCCTCCCGAGGTTTCAGCCTGTGCTTTCTGGGAGCTGGCAAAAGGCTCTTTTTCATCCTTTCGAAAGGCCTTCCAGGTACTGCCATCCAGTTCGAGGTAGCCATCCGTCCCGTAAAACATGTTTCCTATCTTAATTCCCAGACTAGATTCCCCATGGGTGTACCTGCCCCGGGTTTCGAATTCCAGCACTTTTCCGTCATCGTAGGTAAAGAGCGATGTCTGCGTATTAGGTGTTTCCTGCGAGCACTCTTGGGGAGTAATCCCGTAAATTCCCCCCGCAGAATACACGGATACGGGGTGTTCATTTTTATTCAAACCCCATCTGGCAATGTCAAATTGATGGGGACCCTGATTACCGGTATCACCATTTCCGGTATCCCAATGCCAGTGCCAGTTGTAGTGGCCTTTTTTCTCATTGTAGGCCCTGTAAGGAGCTGGACCCAGCCATAAATCATAGTGAAGGCCTTCCGGTGGGGCACTGTCCCTTGAAATACCAAAGGAATTCCGTGGCTTATAGCACAATCCGCGGGCCATATACACCTCTCCAATATTGCCGTCATGTAAAAATTTCATGGCTTCCATTACGTTCTGGATGGAGCGATTCTGAAATCCTACCTGTACAATCCGGTTGTATTTTCGCGCTGCTTCGATCATCTTTCTCCCTTCATATACATTATGGCTGGCCGGCTTTTCCACGTAGACATTTTTACCTGCCTGGCAGGCCCATACCGTACCCAGTGCATGCCAGTGATTTGGGGTCGCAAAAGAAACCGCATCTACCTCCGGATCCTCCAGGACCTTTCTCATGTCGTATTCCGTACCCGGCGTGTCTCCAACGCTATCCTTTACCAGTTTTACTTTTTCGGCCCAGGTATTCTCATCCGCATCACACAAGGTTTTAATAACTACATTCCGGCTTTCCTTCAGTTTACAAAATTGGTTGATATGGTTGGTTCCCTGTCCCCGGATTCCGATAACAGCCAGATGCATCCGATCATTGGCACCCATAATGCTAGCGTAGGACTTCGCACTCATGCTCATTCCCGCTATGGCAATGCCCGCACTACCCAGCAGGCTTTTTTTAATAAATTCTCTTCTTTCTGACATATTTAGTTTTAGGTTTATTCTTTTTAAAAATCACATGTTTTCCATGAACCCTTCGAAGAGTACTTTCTGCTCTTGCATGGAAGCTATTTTATCTGCAGGATTGCTATGCGCTTCCAATAATACCCATCCCTGGTAGGCAGCACCATCCAATAGGCGGAAAAGCTTCTGATAGGGATAGGAATTCTCGTTGAAAGCCCGGACGTGAGTGGTATCTCCCAACCACTTTTTTACCATGGCAAAATTCGCTTCCAACCCAGGATCCATCAGATCCGTATCGTTGCTGTTCCAACAAATTTTTACATTTGAGGAAGTTACCTGATCAAATATTTCCTTCATCACCGGTAACTGCTGAGTAGTTCGTCCGTGCACTTCCACCCGAATCAGTTGTCCATGATCAGCTCCATATTCCCCTACTTCACTCAGCGATTTAGCAATTTGAGCGATGGTTTTTTCCCGGGAAATTCCCTCCGGCAAGGTATTGGGTTTTACCTTGATCCCGGTGGCACCAATGTCCCTGCAAAGTTGAATATAGGCTTTGGTTTGCTGAATGTTTTCGATCAGGACAGCGGGCTCCGGGCTGTGGTATTCGAAGTTACTTCCATACCCGATACAGGTCACCGGACTATCCGCAAACCGTTTTCGGGCTTCCCTTCTTTCATTTTTATTCAGGTGTGCCTCCACGCCATGGGCATGCTCGGTGCGTAATTCGACCCCCTGATACCCCGTTTTTTCACAGTTGGCAATCAGTTCTGGTAAGGACCAGTCTTTCCCCCATAAATAAGTCACCAGGCCAAATTTCATGGAAGAAGCGTTGCCGGACCAGGCTCCCAAGGTACTCAGTGCCAATCCCGATACCAGGGTCTTTTTAAGAAAGTCCCTTCTGTAGGTTTGCTTGTTGTTCATTTCTAGTTCCATTTTACATTAAAAATAGAGGTGATTCCAGTTTCAGGAAAGGGGTTATTGTCATCAAAAGGATACAGCGTCTCTTGCGCTTCCAACACTACATCCGCTTCCTTTAAACTCCCATCGGCATGCAAGGCTTTTGAAAGATCAAGTCCCAAATGTTTGGCCAGAAAGGGATAAACCGCTTGTCGCTTTTTGGCATCGTATCCGTGATTATCTTCTGGTATATGTACATTTTGTACCCTTTCCGGCTTTCCTTTCAAATTGTAAATATATTGAATGTGGGGATATTCTACCTCCGGGGTGTTTTTGGTCCAATCCCCTCCTACAGATACCAATAGCAAGGGCTTGGGAGCAATCAGAGCAGCAATTTCCACGTTATTGGTTTGAAAATTTTTGGATTTATGAATGGGCATGCCACTTTCACACACACATCCACCAAAAAAATGAGCCGAGACCATTACCACCGGTGCAGCCACGTCAATTCGATCGTCCACTGCCGCCAGCAAAAACGATTGGGTAGCCCCACCGGAAGCTCCGGTAACGGCCAGCCTTTCGGGATCCGCGCCCAGGGAAAGGATAAAATCAACCCCTCGAATGCTGTTCCACAGCTGCATCTTGAGCACTTCTCCATCGGCACGGTGCTCCCAACCCAGCTCCTTTTGCTGCCCGTAGCCCACGGCATCGTAAGCAAAGACCATGGCTCCCATTCGTGCCAGGGAAGCGAATCGTTTTTGGGCATCGGCCCGGTAGCGTCCGACATCCCCTTCCTGATCCCAATGCCCGTGCGGACTTAAGATGCCAGGCAATTTTCCAGAATTTTCGAGGGGCATGTAAACGCTTCCCGTCACATATACCCCTGGCAGGCTCTCAAAGGCTACATTTTGAACTTGATAACCCTCATGTACGCGCACCTCTCCCAGAATAGGATTCAGGGCCGTTTTTTCAGGCATCCGCTGTAGCTCCGTTCCCTTCAGAATCTGTTTTCGAATATCTTTGGCCCGTTTATCCCAGGCCCTTTCACTTTTGTATTCTTCCCGCATCATTTGAAGGAATGCGGCTCCTTCCTCTTCGGTCCAGTGCGCCCCCACACAAAGCATCTCATCCGCCTCTTTTTGGGCCTCGGCGGCAGTGATGGATAGCAGTAGCCAACAAAAGGGAACCAGCAGGGCACTCGCCATTTGGGTAATAGGATTATTTTTCATGAAGTTATTTTTAGGTTTTCAGCCATTTGTCCCACCAGGAAAAGGCTTCCTGCTGCATGGCCTGATCAAATTTATGTGGGCCCGGATAATAGGAGGCCTTGTACCTATTCGCTGCTCCAGCCTTTTCAAAGACCTCCTGCAAAATCAGATCGGCCTTTTTCATTTCGGGTAAGGTGTACAATTGATCCTGCTCGTCATTTAAAACCAAGGTTGGTAGTGGAGTCCGCAGCCCCAGAATTTCTGGAAAATCCAATTCCTCCGGTAAGCGGGGAACGTAAGTCATCCAGGTATGGGTATAGGCTTTATTTAGCATAAAGTCAGTCCAGGTACTCATAAATCCCACACAAACGGCACATTTGATTCGGTGATCCAAACCGGCCATCATAACGGTACGTAGACCGCCTCCGGATAATCCGCCACAGCCTACGTTCTCTTCGTCTACATCAGGACGAGCCAAAAGCAAATCCAGCGCCACCTGATCCTCTGCAAAAAACACCCCCGGCCAGGTAGTGCCGCCACAAAAAAGCGATTTGGCCATTACATGCTCGTGCTGACCGGCCCATTGGTTGTAAGCTTCAATGGATTGAGGGGATTCCGGATCCCTGTCGGACAATCCGGAGCGTTGATCTTCGGGAACATCTTCCAACAATACCCTTCTGCTGGCAAAGGTAAAGGCATCTGGTATCATGACCACATAACCCCGTTTGGCCATCTCATTGGCCCAGGCTTTTCCTTCGTAATAATGATCCTGATGACTTGACATCAATTCGTGCTGACCTTTTCCTGTTTTCGTTATTTTCCTGAGGCCAAAATACTTGTTCCCTCCATGGTCATGAAACGCAAGGATAGCTGGTAATTTACCGGTAGCAGCCTCCGGTTTCAAAATAAGTGCTTTCGTAGGACGTCCGTAGGGTAGCTGCCAGGAAACTTCCTCTATCTGCAACCCATCGTACACGTGAGAATCATGGACCTTCATGCGGGGTAGCTCCCCCAACGCCGGTATGCCCAGCCTTTCTCTGGTACGGCTAAGAGCAAGGGATTTCCATTCGTTCAGATCAGTAAACGAATCATTACGAAATGAGAGGGATGGTAATTCCCTTTTCATGACACGATCCAACCAAGGGCCGTAAGGTCCTATAATACTCTGTTCGGCACGGTTCATTTCGGTTTGGGTTTGGGCTGGAGCGTTTGCGAGGGCAGCGGGGAAAGAGATCCCTCCTGTCAGCCCCACCCCAACCAGGCCAGCCTTTTTTATAAATTCTCTTCTTTCATTTTCCATGTACAGATTGCTACTGCAAATTATTGAGCCAATTCAAGCCCCCTGGTAGTGACATAGTATTTTGCCAACATGTTAGGAACTTCCCAGTCGGGCAATTTCCCCTCGGTGAGGTATTGGATGTACGCTTCTGTTACTTCCCTGAAATGATCTTCATGACTCGTCCTGAATGGTTGTGGAATGACTATTCGCCAGGAATTTTTCCCTTCTACCTTCACTACATCGAGTCCACTGAACTTACCGGACAGGTTGCTGACCTGCTCCTGAACCGTCGTTTCAAATGCTTCCGGATCCACTCCTTCCACTGGTTCCAGGTATAATTCCGGAGTGTAATTTTCTTCCGCATCTTGCCGGATCACCAGATTAGATTTGGTTCCTCTCATAATGGAATAATGGGTGTCGGCAGACCCTTCCGGTGCGATGTAATTCCAGATTACGGATACCTTGGCATGAATTCCATTAATTTTATAGTTTATCTCGCCATTTCCATACACTTTTAAGGTGTCGTTTTCTACTACCCCTTGCAAGTAATCCGGATACGCGTCCAAACCGGTGGAACGAGAAAACTGTTCCATGCTCAGGTCCGTGGTCCATCTTCTGGCCTCAAGCATTTCAATGTCGGTCTCATAATTAATAACTGTTTCGGGAAAACTTTCCCATTGCACTAAGTCTACCAGGTGGGTAGTTACGTCCACTATCCCATTTCCCTGCTGGCTCACGTCGTAAAACCAGGCCGGTCGAATCAGCGGCTTGCCGGAAACCTGCTTGTAAAAATGATGCACACTTTCTTTGGTGATCGCGGGGTCTTCCAGGCTTCCTTCCACCAAGGTACCGAATATTTCGGGAATCATGGAAAATTCACGTTGAAGGATCGTCGAAATTTCAAACCGTTCGGTCATAATATCATAGAGCAACACGTTGTTTTCACTGGCCGACGCGAACGCTTCTTTGAGCAATTCAAACCCGGCAACATCAATGGCCATGGGTTTGTCTGCCAGCACATGAAACCCAGCATCTACGGTAGCCTTGATATTTGCGGTCTTTTCCCGGTTATTACCGGCTGTCACCATTACATTTCCCTTCTTTTCCTGAATCATTTTTTCCAGGAAATCATCTCCCTTGTATACTTCCAATTGCCAACTGGTAGGGTTCTCTTCCCGCGTATTGAAGCTTTCTATGGCTTGCAGGTAAGCCTCTAACTCCGGACCGTCTGGGGCGTAAACATGTACTTTTGGATCGACCTGCTCGTACATGGATTTTTTAACCAGGTGGGCATGAAAATGTCCCGGGTCTAAGGTTAATAATTTGATTTCGTTTTCTTCTCCGTTAAAGGTAGTTTTCACTTCTTCTTCCACATTTTTTTCGTTGGAACATGAGATGGATAAAAGTAAAATTGAGGCAGCAACAGGTGACCAAAATTTACTATTGAATTTCATAAGTGTATTTTTAAATATTAAAGTTTAATGAGATTAAATCAATTACCACAGTACTTTTTATGGTATTCACGGCATAGGCACTTTCATTTCCTGAATAAGAATTAAGAAACGGTTTAATAAAGGATTAAATATAAAGAATATCACAAAAGAATAAAACATATAATAGCGCAATCGATTGCATTTACTGGATTATTTCCTTAATATTCATTTTAAACGGTCTCAGGGCTGTTTTGCTATTTTTGGTTTCCTGGACTGCCCAATGAAAAAAAAAGAAAAAATTACCATACATGACATCGCCATGGAGGTGGGGGTCACCGCCTCTACCGTTTCACGGGCATTAAACAATCATCCCAGAATAAGTCCTGCTACAAAGAAAATGGTTTTGGAAGCTGCCAAGGCGATCAATTACAAGCCCAATCGAATTGCCGCGGCCCTCCGGCACGGGAAAAGTAAGCTTATTGGCATTATTGTTCCAACGATCAACCGAAATTTTTTCTCGTCCATCGTCCGAGGTATAGAAGAATATGCCAATGCCAGGGATTACAAAGTCATGATCAGCCAATCCTATGACGATTATAAAAAAGAGGTTGAAACGATCGATGCCCTGTTAGATGCCCGGGTGGATGGAATCATGGTTTCCCTGGGAAAAAACACGCATTCTTTTGCACATTTTGAGTCCGTCATCCAAAAAGGAATTCCATTGGTGTTTTTTGACCGAACCACGGACGAACTGGATGTGAATCAGGTAATAATCGATGACTATTCCGCTGCCTATCAAGCTACCAACCATCTTATCGACCAAGGATACCGGCACATTGCTCATTTTACCAGCCATATGAAAATCAAAATTTACCTGGAAAGGTTACGCGGATACAGGCAAGCATTGCTGGATAATGGTATACATTTTGATGCGAAGATGGTAGTAGAAAGCAACATGCAGCTGGATGGGGGGCGGAATAGCGCGCGATTTCTTTTGGATCAGAGTTTTGGGTTTGATGCCATCTTTTCGGCAAGTGATTACGCCATTGTGGGTGCCTTGCAGGAATTGAAAAAAAATAAGGTAAAGATTCCACAAGAAGTGGGGCTGATTGGTTTTAGCAATGAACCCTTTACGGAGTTTACTGAACCTGCACTGAGCACAGTCGATCAGAAAGCCATTTCCATTGGCGAAAATACAGCCGCCCTGTTTTTTGAAATGATCAACGGTGATCCCAGGCCAAAACCCAGGATTAAAAAAGTCCTGGACGCTAACCTGATCATTCGTACCTCCTCTAGCAGAATTCCAAATATCCAACTTAATACTAACTCAACTAATCCTGAATAATTTATGAAACCTTTACACAGAAAAAACATTCCCTCCGACCAAAGCAGACCTTTAAAAATAGTCCAGTTTGGTACCGGAAATTTTTTGAGGGGATTCGCTGATTGGATGGTAGACCTGCTGAATGAGAAAACAGATTTTAATGGTGACATTCAAATGGTACAGGTACACAGTCGCCAACCGGCAGCCGGGATCAATGCCCAGGATGGCCTGTATCACCTGCTTACAAGGGGCTTCCAAAAAGGTCAAACCGTCGAAGAAGACAGGTTGATTCAATGCGTAAGAGGTGCTATTAACCCTTATATCGATTACCCCGCATTTTTGGCGTTGGGTAACGAGCCGGAATTGGAGTTTGTCTTTTCCAATACTACCGAAGCTGGGATTTATTTTGAAGAAAAGGACATGGACCGCACGCTGACACCCGATGCTTTTCCCGGAAAACTGGCAGCAATGCTTTACCAGCGTTTTACCCATTTTAAAGGAGACCCTGAGAAAGGCCTGGTAATCCTTCCTTGTGAACTGGTGGAATCCAACGGAGATAAACTCAAAGAAAACGTCCTCAGGTATGCCAATCTCTGGAACCTTCCCGGTTCCTTTGAAGATTGGCTGGTGAAATATAATTCTTTTTGCAATACCTTGGTGGACCGTATCGTACCCGGATTCCCGGTAGAGGCAGCCCCAAAAATCCAGCAGCAACTTGGGTTTAGGGACGAGCAGCTGGTAATAGCTGAGCCATTTCACTTTTGGGCCATAGAAGGACCCGAATGGCTTCCAGAGGCTTTTCCGGTAGCGAAACTGGGGCTAAACGTGAAATTTGTTGACGATCTTCGTCCTTTCCGCACACGGAAAGTAAGGATATTAAACGGTGCCCATACCAGTATGGTACCGGTAGCTTATCTAAATGGACAGCGTTTAGTCAAGGAAGCGATGGACGACTCCGAAACCAGTGAATTTGTGGAGAAAACCATTTTTGAAGAAATCATCCCTTCCATGGATTTGTCTCCCGATCTGTTAGAACCTTTTGCTGCCGATGTGCTGGATCGATTCAGGAATCCGTTTATCAAACACAAGCTGATGGACATATCCTTGAATTCCATCGCCAAATGGAAGGTACGGGTGCTCCCCTCGCTGTTGGAGTATATCCAAAAAAAGGACCAGTTGCCGCCAAACCTGTGTAAAGCCTTTGCTGCGCTATTAGTTTTCTACCGAGGGCATTACAAAGGAGAGCCTATTCCCCTGAGGGATAAGGAGGAAAACCTACATTATTTCGATCAATTATGGAAGATCAAAACGCCGGAAGACCTCGTTGGTAGTGTACTTTCCAGAATTGATTTTTGGGACGAAGACCTGAATCTGGTCCCAGGGCTCAGTGAAATCCTGATCAAGGAAATAAATGCCTTGCTAGCCCAGGAATAAAGGATAACCAAAAACGGCTTCTCTAGATGAGAAGCCGTTTTTTTGGTCTTTATACTTTTACAAATTGTACCTACTAAATGTACTGATTGAGGATATTTTCGTACATCTCCTGCTTACCGCTGATCATCTTTGGCTCACCGATTTCCAGTGCATGGGATCTCAGATCTTCCAGGCTAAGTTTTCCTTCTTCAAAATCCTTTCCCTTTCCACCATCGTAAGAAGCATACCTTCTTTTACGGAGCAATTGATAATCGGATTTCTCCATGATATCACTGGCAATGAGTAAACTTCTGGCAAATGCATCCATGCTTCCTACGTGTGCGTGAACCAAATCGTCCAGGTCGGTGGAATTCCGCCTGATTTTGGCATCAAAGTTTACCCCTCCGGTAGTGAATCCAGGCCCCTGTAACAATACCAGCATGGCTTCGGTCAGTTCCTGAAGATTGATAGCAAACTGGTCGGTGTCCCATCCATTTTGATAATCTCCCCTGTTGGCATCTATGCTGCCCAACAAACCGGCATCCTGAGCAACCTGCAATTCATGCTGAAAGGTGTGTCCGGCCAGGGTGGCATGATTCACTTCAAGGTTTAATTTGAAATCTTTATCCAGTCCGTAGTGCCTCAAAAATCCTACGACCGTTGCTGCATCGTAGTCGTATTGATGCTTGGTGGGTTCCATGGGCTTTGGTTCGATCAGGAATGTACCCTTAAATCCCTGCTTTCTACCATAATCCCTTGCCATGCTGAGAAATTGTGCCAGGTGCTCAGTTTCCCGTTTCATATCGGTATTCAGGAGGGACATGTACCCTTCTCTTCCTCCCCAAAAAACGTAATTTTCGCCGCCAAGTGCGATGGTGGCATCAATGGCATTTTTGACCTGCGTGGCCGCCCTGGTCAAAACGTTGAAATCAGGATTGGTAGCAGCACCGTTCATGTAGCGGGGGTTGCTAAACACATTGGCCGTGCCCCAAAGCAGTTTGATGCCTGTTTCCTGCTGCTTTTGTTTTGCATATTCCACTATGGCCTGCATGTGCTTTTCATACGTGGCAATATCTTCCCCTTCATCTATCAAATCCACATCGTGAAAACAATAAAAAGGAGCACCTATTTTACTGATGAATTCAAAAGCAGCGTCCATTTTATCCTTGGCTCGCTGAATCGGGTCAGATGCTTTGTCCCATTCCCGCACCAAGGTGCCCGGACCAAAAGGATCGTTCCCGGTGCCGCAGAAGCTATGCCAATAAGCAATCGCAAACCGAAAATGGTCTTTCATGGTTTTTCCTTGAATGATCCGGTTTTCGTCATAAAACCGGAAAGCCAGCGGATTTTTAGAATCCCGCCCCTCAAATTTGATTTTACCGATAGTTGGAAAATATGATTTTGACATGGTAATCGATTAGTTAAGGTATTTACAATTGTAATTAATTTATTTCACTTGATTGAGGTTGCTTTCCCATTGCTGGTAAACATCCTGGTAAGCCTTTATTTTTTCCATCTCCGGATCCAATACCTGAATTCGCTCCAATCCCTCAAAAGCTTCTCGCGGACCGGCGTAAATTCCGGCTCCAACACCTGCTCCCCTTGCGGCCCCCTGGGCTCCATCGGTATCGTACAATTCCAAGGAAACTTCATTCATATTCACAAAAGCTTCCCTAAAAAGGGGGCTTAAAAACATGTTGGCTTTCCCAGCTTTCACAGTCTTTAGGTTGAGCCCCATGTCTTTCATGATTTGAAACCCATAGGTAAGGGCGGATACAATTCCTTCTTGCCCGGCACGCAGGACATGTCTGTGGTCATGCTTCAGTAAATTTAGCCGGGACAGATGCGCCCCCACCTGTTGGTTCTGCATGATTCGTTCTGCCCCATTACCAAAAGGAATGAAACGCAAGCCTTCCGAACCGATGGGTACCTCTGCTGCAAGTTGGTTCATTTTCTCGTAGCTGTATTGGCTTCCTCCCAAGAGCTTTTTAAGCCAACTATTCAAAATACCGGTTCCATTGACACAAAGTAACACTCCGTATCGGGGATCATCAGACCGGTGATTCACATGAACAAAGGTATTTACCCTGGAATGAGGATCAAACACCGGACGAGAGCTAACTCCATACACGGTTCCCGAAGTTCCTGCTGTCGTCGCCAATTCACCTTCTTCCAGTACATTTAGCGAAAAGGCGTTATTCGGCTGATCGCCGGCACGGTAGGTGACCGGAATACCCGGTTCTAGCCCCAATTCACGGGCAGCGGATTCCGAGACCTTCCCTTGGTTTCCAAAGGAAGAAACGGCCTCTGGCAAAAGGGATTTATCAATCCCATAGTGGTCCAACAGTTGCCCGGAAACATCGTTTTCTATAAAATCCCAGAACACACCTTCCGATAAGCCGGTTTCCGAGGTCAGGATTTCACCGGTTAGTTTCATAGCAATGAAGTCCCCGGGAAGCATTATTTTGTGGATGTTGGAATACGTTGCCGGTTCGTTCTCTTTGACCCACTTGAGCTTGGAAGCGGTGAAATTCCCCGGGGAATTCAACAGGTGCTTCAAGCAGTATTCCTCTCCCATTTCCCGAAAAGCATTTCTTCCAATCGCAACAGCTCTACTATCACACCAGATAATGGCGGGACGGATCACTGAAAAGTTTTTATCCACCAACACCAGTCCGTGCATCTGGTAGGAAATACCGATTCCTTTCATTTCGCCAGGTTTCACATCAGCTTTTCGGATTACTTCCTGGGTCGTGGCCCGAATGTATTTCCACCAAAGCTCCGGATCCTGTTCGGCCATGTCCGGCTGCGGTGCATCAATTTTCATTTCTTCTTTGGGTAATCCCTTGGAAGCCACCACTTTGCCAGAATCCGCATCCAGTAGGGTGGTTTTAACCGAAGAACTTCCCACGTCATATCCAATCAGTAGTCGTCTCATGAAAGTGTATACTTTTTTTTATTACCAGAATACTATGTAGAGGGCAGCAATGATTCCCGAAATTAAAATGGCACCGATCTTAAATTTTGTGCTGGTAACAAAAAGATCTTTTGTGATTTCAATTCCCTTCGGATGGTCCTTTCCTCTTCCTTCATACAAGCTGATTCCGATAATCAAAGCGGAAATGATTAAGAAAACCACCCCCATCCGGTCGATAAAGGGAAGGCTCGGCGTCAGGAATTTGAAGGCTGTCGATAGCGGAATTGTCAATGCTGCAGCGGTCAGTGCGGCATTGGAGGTGGTTTTTTTCCAGAAAAAACCGAAAATGAAGATGGCAAATACGCCGGGGGAAACAAATCCCGTGTATTCCTGAATGTACTGAAAAGCCTGGTCCAATTCGCTCAATGCCGGTGCGACGATGGCTGCAACAACAAAAGCAACAATTGCGGTAATTCTTCCTACCCGTACTTGCTTGTTTTCCGAGGCTTTTTCATCTAAAAAGGTCTTATAGATATCCAGGGTAAATATAGTCGAAGTACTATTGGCCATGGAAGCGAGGGATGACACGATGGCAGCCGTCAACGCTGCAAAAGCAAGTCCCTTCAACCCTGAAGGCAGGAGTTGTAGCAAGGTGGGATACGCCCGGTCCGATTTTATAATACCGGTATCCGGATCGGTCATGGATTCGATGAAAGTGGCATCTAAGCCCTGATTAACGATGACAAAGGCAGCAATACCCGGGATTACCACAATCAGTGGCATCAATAATTTCAAGAATCCGGCGAAAACCATTCCTTTTTGCGCTTCATTAAGCGATTTGGCCGCGAGTGCCCGCTGGGTAATGTATTGGTTAAACCCCCAGTAATTTAAATTAATAACCCACATACCTCCAATAAGAACACTGATACCGGGAAGGTCCATATACGCATCCCTTTCTCCTCCGGCCCCATCCGGAATCATCATTTCACCTTCGTTAATAATCATTTGAAAGTGGGAGGGTGCCTCCTGAAGCAGAGAAGCAAAACCTGCCAGTACATCGCCGGATCCCACAATGGACAAGGCCAGGTAGGTAGTCGCCAGACCACCCAAGATCAAAAAGAAAACCTGAACCACATCTGTCCAGGCCACTGCCTTTAAGCCTCCATAGATGGAATAAAGCATGGCAAATACGGCAAGCCCCGCAATTCCGTAAACCAGTGGAACACCCAGGATCGTTTCCAGGCTTAGGGCTCCCAGGTAAAGCACCGAGGTCAGGTTTACAAAAACATACACCAAAAGCCAAAAGACGGCCATGACCGTTCTAACCCGGGAATCATACCGCCGCAACAGAAACTGCGGCATGGTGCTGATGCCTTCTTTGAGGTAAATCGGTAAAAAGAAAATGGCGACGATAATCAGCGTGGCAGCTGCCATCCACTCGTAGGTAGATATTGCAAGCCCAAGCGCAAATCCAGATCCTGACATGCCAATAAACTGCTCGGCAGAGATATTGGAAGCGATCAGGGAAGCGCCCACCGCCCACCAGGGCAATGCCTTACTGGCAAGAAAATAATCGTTTGAATTTTTAATGTGTCCCTTTTTCTCCCGGGATACCAGGTATCCCATCAGGAGAATTAACAAACAGTAACCTATAAAGATGATCAGGTCTAAGGCGGTGAAATTCATGAACAAATGGATTAATGGGTTCGGTCTTTTGTCAATTCACTTGGCACTGTACAGAAAATTAAAGGTGCAATATAGTCAAATAAGGTTTTTATAAAATTAAAATCAACCAGAAAGTAAATCCTGCCGGAAAAGAACACCGCTACTGAATCAAGGCAATCGCCCTCCTGAGCGATTCGTTACGAGGGTTTTGCAGATCTGGCCCTTGATACTTATAGGATAAACAGTATCTTTGAAATGTATAAATTCAACCAACGCAACTTAAACCATGAATCGCAACCAACTGCTCCCGCTCACTGCTTACCTATCGTCTCCTATCCTCTCCCGCTTACTAATAATCATCTTGGCCCTTGTCTTTTGGGTTTCCTGTCAGTCGGATCAAAAGCAGGAGGACGCTGCCATTCAATCTGCTAAAACTCCTGCACAACCCAAAGTAGCCATTGATGATATTGAGGCAGGGATCAAAGCCTATATTGACGCCAAAACCGAACAAAACGAAGGATATTTTTTGGTAAAGGACGACGATAAACTACTGCGGTTGCGCTTGGTCCGGGTACACACTGAATACCTATCTAATCTGGGTCCCAACAGCCATTTTGCCTGCGTGGACCTGGCAGACATCAATGGAGATGTCTACGACGTTGATTTTTTTCTGGAAGGCAAACCCGGGGCCATGGATGTGACCCAAACTACCGTGCATAAGTTAAACGGAAAACCTTTTTACAGCTGGAAACAACGAGAGGATAAAACCTGGTTTCGTTTACCGATGGAAGAAGCTACGAATGAACTCATGGGCGTGATCGAAGGTCAGGACCAGTTTCGGTTTCACTACAAAGCCACCGTCCCCAGCCTGGAGGTCCCCGCAAAAATGTGGATCCCAATAGCTGTTAGCGATCCTTTTCAAACGGTAGAACTCGAATCCATGGAAGTCCCCGGAACCCATCGTATGATCAAGGATGAGAAAAATTCCAACACCATTCTCTATTTGGAGCTGGCTCCCGAAAATAGCGGTGATGAAATCGAGCTGACGTACAAGGTATCCCGAAAAGAAAAAGGCCCTTATGAAGATGGTGGGAAAGTCGAGGACCGCTACCTGGCTTCAAACAGGCTCATGCCGGTAGACCGGCGGTTTCGTGAAATCGCTTTGGAGGCCATTGGGGAGAAAAGAAACGACAGCCAGTTGATGAAGGCAAGAGCTATCTATGACTATATTATTGACAATATGCGCTATGCCAAATCAGGGGAATATGGCAAGGGTGATGCGGTTTACGCCTGCGATACCAAGACTGGCAATTGTACCGAATTTCATTCGCTGTTTATTTCACTGGCGCGGTCAGTAGGCATTCCTGCCCGCTTTTCGATCGGCGCAGCCATTCCCTCTGACCGCAACGAGGGGGGAATAGACGGATACCATTGCTGGGCTGAATTTCATGCAGAGGGAAAATGGTGGCCACTGGATATTAGCGAAGGGAACAAGTATACCGCCCTTGCCACGTACTATTTTGGAAGGCATCCTGCCAATCGTATTGAATTTAGCAGAGGAAGGGATTTGGAGCTGAATCCGGGGCCTGCCTCAGGACCCATTAATTTTCTGGCCTATCCACTTCTTGAAATTGGCGGTCAGCCAGCAGTAGCGCAATCTTCCTTTTCATTTACAAGAATCCTTTAATCCCTTTTGAAATGGTAATAAAAAACGAAGTATTAAAACACAGCCGATCCCTTTAAAAAATATAGCGATCAGAAAATATCCTGATCGCTATATTTCATCGAATCTTCTTGTACTTCACCACTTCGTTATAGCCCTTGACTAAAAGGGGAAGCATTTTTTACTGCCGATTATTCAGGATGCTCATCCCCACCTTCCGGATGTTCAGCGTCTCCCTCAGGATGCTCGCCTTCTTCTTCCGGATGGTCTGCAGCTTGCTCGGTATCATCTGTTTTCTTGTTTCCACAGGAAGTTACGGTGGCAGAAAAGAAGAATCCCATAAGCAACATTAGTAGTGCAATGGATTTAATACTTTGTAAGAATTTCATCGTTTATTCGGTTAATGGTTATACACACCGGTAAAGATACACTTTTTGTAAAAACTTCCAAGACGCCGGAACGGGATAACCCTGTCCGCATCACCGGGTATTTGGACTACAGGGATTTTGTGCGTATTTTAAGATCTTCAATTGAAAATTTTTCAATTCAATACCCACTATTTTAAAACCATAACCCAAAAAATGGAAAAATTAGCCTATAAAAAGAAGGTGATGGAGCAAGCCATCCTTACTCAGGAAGCCCTGGTAGCTGATTTTAGAAACCGCATCAAAGAACTAAGAGATGGGGAGCAACAAACACAGGATCAGCCTTTTGAATACGACCAACAAGGGCAAGAAGATGAAAGTGCCATTGTAATCAATCGCATGGCAGATGAGTTAAATTTTGTAATTGAGGAGTTGGATTTTCTGAAACAGATGAAAACCGCTGCTAACCTTTTCGAAGAAGTAACCCTGGGAGCAATAGTCAAAACGGATAAAATGACCTTTTTCCCAAGTGTAAGTATTGAAAATTTTGAAGTTGATGGCGAAAATCTTTTCGGTATATCGCGAAAGGCACCCATCTATGCAGAAATGGAAGGAAAAAAGAAAGGAGATTCCTTTTCAATGAATGACAGGAGCTATACGATTTTAGACGTGTATTAACACCTGACTTATTAATATAATCCAATCCTGATAGGGGCAGTGGCCTCAAGTGTCTTTATAAGCTGAGGTACCATCCAAATTTAAACCAGGTTCGTTGTCTGAGTGCGGCATCAAAAAACCGATCGGTTCGATAATCGAT
The DNA here is from genome assembly GCF_010119245.1 of Cyclobacterium salsum. Lineage (GTDB taxonomy): Bacteria > Bacteroidota > Bacteroidia > Cytophagales > Cyclobacteriaceae > Cyclobacterium > Cyclobacterium salsum. Next base: position 411,255 of record NZ_WNKG01000002.1, on the reverse strand, counting down.
TCCGGCCTGAAATTTTTGTTTTCCTTTAGATAAATGACCTAGTGCCGCTACTAACCTGTTTTCCAGGCCACTTTCTCCCGATTGAAGGCTGTAAATGGGTTCATCGCTAAGTACCAGATAAAATTCACCCGGATCAAGACTCTGGCCTTCTATGGGTATTTCAATGGAGACCTGATACCTCAACCTGTATTCTACCGGACCATCCGGCGCAAAAGTCTGATCAGTACGGAACCGGTGTCCCAATTGATAAGTACCTTTTCTTTGTAAAAAAGAGATTTGCTGTATGGCCCGGTGACTGTCTTCGCTTCCAGACTCCAGGCGATACTGGTAACCACCCGTGATCGCTACAAACGGATTTAGGGGTTTACCGATGAATCCCTGAAAATCGGTTTGGTTGTGGTATAATCCCCAATCTGCCTGTTCGTGCGCTACCTTATCCACCAATCCATGCTGACTTTCTATTTTTCCTGTAATTTTAAGATTTTCTGCAGCACTAAATCCAAGTTGGAATTCCGGAAATAGCCCGAAATTTGTTATCCTCCCCTGCCCCATCAACTCCATCGGCAGGGCCAATAAAATGATCCAAACAATTCTTATCATTAAAAAAATAAATTATCTGCCGGTGGAATAATGATGACTCTTTTATCTATTACATGGCCATCTTTGTCAAAAGTACCTTCCCATAGATTCTTACCCTCTTCTCCGTCCCCATAATATTCTATTTCATACCTGGTTAGGATTCCCTCCATTTCATCTTCATCGATGAGATCTTCCAGATCATCAGGGGAACCACTATATTGCAACTGAATTTTTTCGAGCCTCCACTTTCTATAATGTTTATCAAAATAAGCCTCCAGATTCTGCCTCAGGTTACTGGAAAGGTTTTCCCAGTTTTTGATTATTTCAATGTCTTCCACTGTTCCGGAAAGGTCAAACTCCACACTGTAATCTGCTTCCTCCCAATTAAATTTGGCCTCATAACTACTCTTTCCTGAGGTTTCTTCCCTAAACCATTTCACTTTTTTACGCCCTTCAAACGCATCATTTAACCATTCCCTGGCCTCTCCGGGTGCTTCTCTCTCTTTCACACGATACTCGCGCTCTATCTTTTCCTGCCCGTGAGCAACAATGGAAAACCCCACCAAGAAAATACAAATGATTCTCCAATCCATTTTTAAATGACTTTTACAACTAAAAGGCATATCAAACCATATGCCATGATTTTTGAACACAGCGTATCTGACGTAAGGATAGGAATACCGTTTTCCGGAGTGTTCAATGAGTTGAAATACGCAGAACCATGTTCCCTTCCACCTCAGTATTCATGAGACAGGGGAACTAATCGGGCACTTAGGTCCGGGGTTTCCATGTCCTTATCGAAGGGAAACATGGGCCGGTTGATCCGCTTAAATTCCAGCCGCTCCAAATCCTGATCCACCCCTCCGGGAGTTAGGGCCATGATCCAATCGGCCCGCATATCATACAATTCGGGCACCAGGTAACCAATTTTTACTACTACGATATCCGTTTCCCGTGGGTTTAGCCCCAGGTTGGTGAAGTCCCGCTCTCTATGGTAGGGTTTTCGTTTTTTGGTGACAATCACCTGAACGCTTCCAACCGCTACCACTACCTCTGTCTCTGCATTTCGATCCCCGTGTTCGATGGCCTTAACGGTACCCGTCAAGGTTAGGGGCGGTGAAAACCGATCGTCTACTGCAGCACCGGCTTTGGCGGATACCTCTCCTCCCACTCCGGCGGCTACGGCTGCTTCTACCAATTCAGGACCAGGAATAGAAGCATATATTAATGAGGGGCCGTCCGGGGATTGGAACTCCGTCCGGGCCAATATCTCTCTCAGGGTCCAGGTAACGTCTCCGGCACCTCCGGCAGTGGGGTTATCTCCCATATCACTAATCATAAATGGCTTTTTGTCACTGGCAATGGCCATATCCAGACTTTCCTGTAAACTGGCAGTTGGCGCAATAAAGTCAAATTCGAACCTTTTATCCCAAAAACGTTGCGCCAGCTCTTCGGCGGTTCCCGTCACTTTGGATTTATCATCTCCTGTAACCATGACCACCGCATGATTTCTTGGCTCATCGGCCCATGCATAACCTACCCAAATAGCAGCATCTGTTACCCCCTCCTGCTCAGCAGCAGGATACACCTCCGCATAAAGGCTTTTTCCAGGATCCACCCGGGTACTGGTTTTTTCGCCAGGAAGCAAAATCGGAACGGGTATCCAAGCCTTGTAAGCGGGCTTTCCCTTGCCGGATTCCAGTCGTTCTAACAAATTGTCTACCGCTCTTTTTTTGGATTCCAAGGCATCTTCGTGTGGAGCCATCCGATAGCAAGTAATCAAATCCGAATGGGCTGCCAGGCGCCAGGAAACGTTTCCATGCAGGTCCATGGAAGTGGAAATAAGGGTTTCTTCCCCTACTATCTCACGGACCCGATTGATAAAATCTCCCTCCGGATCATCCAATCCTACCACGCTCATGGCACCGTGAATATCAAAAAACAAGCCATCGTAAGGAAGGTTTTCTTTTAGCCTATCCAGGGTCTCTCCTACAAGGGATTCGTACGCTTCCCGCGAAACGATGCCCCCAGGAATGGAATGTCCACGCAAGGTGGGAAACCAATTTGCCCTTGCACGATTCAAAGAGTCTTCATGCATAAAGGGGTAATAATCAAATATTTTCGCGCCTCTTCGGGCAAGAAAGGCTTCCTCCTCCGTCACCGCAGGAGAAAAAGTACTCGATTCTATGGCCAATCCCGCTATCGCAACGCGAGGTAAATTTTCCGACTCATTTTCGGTGTTTTCAGTATTGTTGTTACAAGCAATTAGTGACAGGGTGATCAAGGCACAGGACAGCCCAGATAGAAGGAGATGCTTCGAAATCATAAATCAATTAGTTAGTTGAAATTTAAAAACGCAATCGCTGAGCTACTTTGGGGTGTCAATCAAATTAAGGTAATTTCTCGGACAACTCTAGGAATTACCAGGTATTTTAACAATTATTGATTGTTCCATTTATCCAAAATTTGTCGGAGTATTTGGTTTTGCTCCTCTTTAAGGTCGTTATGCCTTTTGGCCCATTTGAAAACAACAACAAAAATTATAACTAAAAGGATGGTGTAAAATGCGGAGAAAAAAAGCATGGTTGGTAGAAATTTAGTAAGACTTTTATTAAGCTTTAAAACTACCTGTAAAAGGCTGTTTACATATTATTTATGCAATCTAAGGAAAGTAACTGGCTTTTTATGCCATTTTCTGGTTAAATTAAACCATCAAACTACAAATTACTTTTCCTGGTAACTCAACGTTTTGAACATGCTTTTAAGTGATCAAGATTCCCCTATTTTTACTCAATGGCAAAACCTGTTAGATCGATTCTGCAAACGGGAAAAATTACCCGGAATCATCCTCTCCCTGTATCAGGAAAAACAAGAACTCCTGGCCTGGAGTGGCGCCTCCGGAGTTCTTTCACCGGAACAACCCTACTTCATCAGCAGCGTGGCAAAACTGCATTTAATGGCCTTGCTTGTCAAACTAAAAGTTAGAGGCAGGGTTGATCTGGACGATGCCATGATCCATTTTCTCCCGGAAAAAGAATATTCGGGATTATCCCTAATCCGGGATCAGGATTACACCTCTGAAATTACCCTGAAACACCTGCTTTCCCACCTTTCAGGCTTGCCAGATTACATGGAGTCACCATTCCAGGGAACAAAAAGTCTGAGAGAGGAGCTTCTTGCCGGAAATGACCAATCCTGGACATTCAAAGAGCTAATTAAAGCCGTCAGGAAATTAAAACCGGTTTTCAGACCAGGTAATTCCAAGAAAATTCATTATGCAGATACCAATTATCAACTGCTTGGAAAGGTGATAGAAAAGGTTACCGGCCAAAGTTTAAAACAGTCCCTGGAAGAATTTCAAACCCAACCGCTTGGCTTAAGGGAAACCTATGTCTACTCGGATCTCTATGACCGCACTCCGGCACCCTTTTACCATGATGGCAAAGAACTGCAAATTCCACAGGCCATGACCTCTTTTGGCCCTGCAGGCGGGATGGTCAGCACCGCCAGGGATAGCATGCGATTTATGAAGGCACTATTTCACGGTCAGCTATTTCCGCTAACAGAACTGGAAGCCATTCAGAAATGGATCCCAATGGGACCGTCCCTTTCCTACGGCCTCGGAATTGCCCGGTATCAGAAAAGCAGGTACGGATTTACAGGAGCAAAGCTTCCTGAAATGATCGGGCATACCGGTATGTCAGGTGCTTTTGCTCTTAACGTACCGAAGCTTCACCTGATTCTAACCGGGACTGTGAGTCAATCAGACGATCCCATGCTTCCCTTCAAGCTGGCACATAAATTTATTCAAACCCTGTAAAAATGCGGGTTCACCCCCAGCCTTCATTTTAACCAGTCTGGCTTGGTGGTATCAATTGAAGCTTGAAGCTGATTCAATAAGTTGTACAATCCGAAATAGGTTCTGTTGATATACAGCCCGTGCCTTGAACCCCTTGCCTGTTTGGATTTTCGAAACATTTTATCGTTGGAGATTTTGTCTCCCAGGGCGAATATCTGCTGAAAATAACGATCGTCAGCAAAATCAAAACGATCTACGTGGAAAGGCTTTCCTAACAGGGAAATCATTTCCTTGAAAATGGATTTAAAATACTCCTTTTCTACTTCAGAATCTTTATCGCTGATAAATTCCAAATTGTAAAAGATTTGATTCAGTTCCTCTTCCCGGATTAACAAATCCTTTTTGATCAAGGAAAAATAACCCTGATAGAATTCCTCTGGTATTACTTTCACACAGCCAAAGTCAATAACCGCCAGTTTATTTTCGTCCTGAATGATGAAATTTCCCGGATGGGGATCGGCATGAACCTGCTTCAATTCGTGAACCTGGTGATGGTAAAAATTCCATAAGGCTTGCCCCACTTTATTTTTTGCAGCCTGGTCAGGTGCTGTCGCTAACCACTCTCTCAGGTGCAATCCTTCCATCCAGTCCATGGTGATAATCCGGGGACTGCTCAATTCCTCATAATAATTGGGGAATTTAAGGTTTTCGATATGGGAACAAGCTGCCGAAATCTCTTTGCTCCTTCTCACTTCCAATTCGTAATCCGTTTCTTCCAGAAGCTTTTCTTCCACCTCTTCCATGTAATGATCCAGTTCCCGCTCATTCATGTTGAGCAGGCGCAAGGCAAATGGCTTGACTAACTTCAGGTCTGATCGCACGCTCGATGCCACCCCAGGGTACTGAATTTTGACAGCAAATAGTTTTCCGTCTTTAGAGGCCCGATGCACCTGGCCAATGGAAGCCGCATTGACCGCCGAAGGAGTAAAGGTGTCGAATAACGTTTCCGGACCTGCTTTGAAATACTGCGCAAAGGTTTTCACCACCAGGGGATAAGATAGGGGTGGCGCGCTATACTGGGCCATGGTAAATTTATCCTGGTACGCCCTGGGCAACATGTTTTTGTCCATAGCCATCATTTGCGCTACCTTCAAGGCACTACCCTTCAGTTCACTGAGGGAATCGTAAATATCGGTGGCATTGTCCCGGTGAAGGTCATCCTTATTCATGGAAGGATTTACTACCTTTTTGGCATAGTGTTTCATGTAATTTCCGCCTACCCTGGCACCGGTACTAATAAATTTGGCCGCCCGCTGCACTTTGGAAATGGGAATATTCTGTTGTTCTTTAACTTTCTCTGTCATGGGTTACCTGGATTGGAATAGAAATTTGGCAAAATCTACGAAACTATCCACCGCGGACTTTCCCATGAGATCAAATGCCAGATTCACTGATTTTTCGATGGCTGCATCGGTCTTTTCGAAGGCTGGGGAATCGTCTTTAAGCCAAAACCGAAAAATAAACAGCACCTGCAGCCAAAGCGCTTCGTCATAGCGATCTGCCACATAAGGGCGATTAGCAATTTCTTCCGTCTCTTTTCCCTCCAAAATCAGTTCATTGACGAATTCTTTAAAACGATGCTTAAATCCCTTTAGCTCGACCGGGAAATTTCGGTCTTTGAATACGTTCTTCCCGTAAACTGCCAAAAGGTAGGAACGACGACTTTTCATTTCTTCGATCCAGGTGAAATAGAATCCCAGTAATTTTTCCCGGGTACTGTAGGATTTATACACCTCCTGGCTTTCAAGATTGGTAATGGTGGCCTCAAAAACACGCTCCCATACTGCTTTCTTGATGGCTTCAAAGTTGCTAAAATGATCGTAGAAGGATGCCTCCTGCATTTTTAACCCTTTGGTAAATTTAAAAACCGATGCCGGTTCTTTGCCGGTTTCCAATACATGATGGATGTAGGCATCGATTATTTTGTTTTTATCGGTCTTTTGTTCTTTTGATTTTTCTGTCATTGCTTTCTCTTTAATGAACTCCGAACAAACAACAACTAGAGGCAGGAAGAGGTTTGTAAAAAGGTGTAAATAATTTTTTACCAATGAATTTCGAAAAGCCCGGGGAATTTTTTAATAGCGCGGAATTGTTAACATCCTGTACATCCAATTAGACTTTTTTCTCGTTAATCTTTGGTAGAAAGGGAAATTATAGGTTATGATATCGAAATTGAACAACTATTTTATTGGCTTCTTACTGGTATTTACATTCACCCTCACCTCGTGCAACGAGGATTTGGGAGAAACGCCTTCCAGCCAAAACCTGGTAAAAGAAGCCATTTTTGAGAGCATGAAGGAATGGTATTACTGGAATGAGGAGTTGCCGATGGCCATAAATCCGACCGAATACCGCAGCAACGATGATCTATTGTATGACTTAATGTACCTGCAACTGGATCGCTGGTCTTACCTTACCACCCGGAAAGCATTTGACAGGGCTTTTACAGGCCAAAATGCAGGTCATGGATTTGGTTTTGGATTGGGTGAAGATGGAAAATTGTATGTATCGTTTGTTTATGAAGAGTCACCGGCGGGAAGAGATGGTTGGGAAAGAGGCTGGGAACTTACGAAGATCAATGGGAAGACCATTGAAGAATACCGAATAGGGAGCGGATATAACTTTGAATTAGGAGAGAATTCCCCGGGGGTCACGAATACCTTCACTTTTAAATTGCCAGATGGAACGACCACCACGCGGCAAAACACCAAAGCTGAATACCAGGCCAATTCTGTACTTTACCGGGATGTGATCAACGCTGGCAGCAAAAATGTAGGTTACTGGGTCTACAACAGCTTTAAAGTCAGCCCGGGGGTTAGTCCTAACCGAAGCGAGGAAGTGGAAGAAACCTTGTCCTATTTTGAAGACGAAGGGGTCGATGAGCTTATCTTGGATTTGAGGTATAATGGTGGTGGGTCGGTAGATGTGGCCGAACAAATCATGAACGCCTTGATCCCAGCGGCTGATGACGAAAAACTCATGTATACCAATGCGCTCAATCGGGATAAAAGGGATTTGAATGAAACCTTTCAATTCACAAAGACCGGTAGTTTGAATCTGAATCGCCTGGTGGTGATTACCTCCAGGGGTTCTGCCTCTGCCAGCGAGTTACTGATTAACTGCCTGAGACCCTATATGGAGGTGGTATTGGTGGGTCAAAAAACCTATGGCAAACCGGTGGGATCTTTCCCCCTTTCTCAGTTTAATCAGGTGCTATCGCAAAATGAAGTAGAACTGGTTCCGATCACCTTTGCTATTGCCAATGCGGAAGGAAATGCAGCTTATTACGATGGATTTCCCGTTACCATTCCCTCCGTCGACAACCCTGCGTTTAATTGGGGAGACACCCGGGAGGCCAATCTGGCCAGTGCCTTGACCTTTATTCAATATGGTAGTTCAGCGGTCGGTGCGCGGCAAAAAGTCAGCGAGGACCAATGGCAAATGATCGATAGCTTTTCAGGTTTGGCCAAGGAATTTCCCGTTTATTGAAATTCCCTGGTTAACTTTGCCTAATTTAAAATATAGCAAATCTCTCCCTCTATGAAATTCATTTCTTTCGGGCTCCTTTCTATGTTCCTGGTAAGCTTTCTCATCGCTTGCTGTTCGAGTCCGTCCACGAAAACCAGTGAGGAAAAAGAGGTCTTCACACTGGCTTTTGGTAGCTGTAACCGGCAGCAACTGGACCAGCCTTTATGGGAACCGATTATAGATGATAATCCGGATGTCTGGGCCTGGCTAGGTGATAATATCTATGCTGATACGCCAGACATGCAGGAAATGGCCGCCGATTACACCATGCAATTTAACCAGCCTGATTATCAGAATTTAAGAAAATCAACTCAAGTGGTGGGTATTTGGGATGATCATGATTATGGGATCAATGATGGAGGAAAATTTTTTAGCCAAAAAGATTCCAGCCAGCAGTTATTACTGGATTTTTTAGAAGTGCCTGCCTCCAGCCCCCGAAGAACCCGGAAAGGCACCTATACTGCTCATACCTTTGGTGTGGAAGAGCAGCAAGTGAAGCTTTTTCTACTCGACACACGGTATCACCGAGACACCTTAACCAAGGAAAACGGGCACTATATCCCTAATCGGGAAGGAACCATTCTGGGAGAAGCCCAGTGGAAGTGGCTGGAAAAAGAATTGGAAAATAGTGAAGCCGCAATCAACCTAATTGCATCAAGTATACAGGTCATTCCGGAAGAACATCGATTTGAAAAATGGGCGAATTTTCCGCAAGAAAGAAAAAAATTGCTGGACCTGATCCATAACAACGCTCCGAAGAATACGGTCCTGCTAAGCGGAGATCGACACATTTCGGAAATATCCCGAATGTCTTTGGCAAATGGAGATCCGCTATACGAGATTACCAGCAGCGGCCTAACCCATGCGTACACCGCCTATTCAGGCGAGCCAAATCAGTACCGGATAGGAAAGGTCATACACCAACTTCATTATGGCCTATTACACATCAACTGGCAGGACCAACTAATGAATTTTCAAATCAAAGGAGCAGGTGGGGTTCCTTTATTGGAACAAGAAATAGCATTTTAGTCCGAGGAGAATCAGGAGAAGGGCCATGTATATTAAAAAATCAAGCCGGTGAGTCGACTATTTTAATAAATAAAAAAGGCGGTGAGAAGCTCCCACCGCCTTTTAGCTTTTTCTATTTGAAATTCAGGATCAATACCCTGGGTTTTGTGGACCCAGGTTAGGGTTTACATCCAACTCGATCCTGGGTAATGGCATCAGATAGTCTCTGGCAGGATCAAAATTAGGGTGTGGCTCCAGGCTTTCACTTCCTGTAAACACCTGCGTTCCGAGCTCTCTCCTTTTGATATCATACCATCTTTTGTACTCAAAGGAAAGTTCCAGTCTCCGCTCATTGAGCACCAGGTCAATAAAGCTTGCCTCATCCAGGCCTGCCTGGACGTCTTCCGGGAAGGTATTTTGTTCCCCGCCAGCATTTCTAGCTCGCTCCCGAATGGCATTGACATAGCCAATTGCCTCTGCAGTAGGGCCGTTATTAACTTCGGTCGCGGCTTCCGCAGCGATGAGTAGCACTTCTGCGTAGCGCATGGCCGCATAATTATGGTCAGAATACCTTCCATCGGAATTGCTATTCCCTGGGTACATTCTGTATTTGGCGATGTGCGGCCTTTGTGTATTGTCGTATTCCGAAAAAGGCTCTAAAGCTCCTTCTATCAACGCTTCAGGCTGAAAGCTAACTTCTTTCCGATAATCCCTATCATCCCAGGTATTGTATACAGCCATCGAAGGGACTAAAACGCTCCAACCAAGCTGATCCGCACCCCGAATACCCGTCATCGGTGGCATGAGATCGTCATTGGCACCGCCGCCACCGTTTTGCTGCCCCAAAAAGTCCAGCGCAAAGATGTGCTCCTCAAGATTATCGGCCATTTCGGCCCGGAATAGGTTTTGATAATCTGCCTCCAATGCGTATCCAAACCTTTCTTTGTTGTCAATTACCCATTTAGCTTCTTCATAAGCCGCCGGATAATCCCCAAATGTGAGGTGAACGGAAGCAAGGTACGAAGCTGCCGTACCCTTGGTAGGTCTGGACCGTACATTGTTTGGTTGGTTGTCGGGCAACCATTGTTTGGCGTATTCCAAGTCAGCCACTATACCCTGGTATACCTCTGATGCGCTGGTCTTGGAAATATCCTTAACGGCTTCCGGATCATTAATAAAATAATCAATGTAAGGAATGTCGCCGAATACCCGAACCAAATGAAAATAACTAAAAGCCCGTACAAATCTGGCCTCCGCCACCAATCTGTTCCTCACTTCTTCTCCTAATTCCAGACTTTCGGTTCCCGAAATCCCTGCATTTGCCGCACTTATCACCTGGTACCAATAAGGCCAGAAAGACCTGACCATCCCGTTATTATCATCCATATTGAAATCATTCACTTGCTGCCGCTCGGCAGGAGTGCCTCTATCTCCAATATCTACCATATCGCCCCGAAGCATCAGGGCGGATACAAACTGCCTTCCGTACAATCTTTCAGAAGCCATCCAGCCATAAGCTCCGAAGATGGCTGTTTCCACATCTTTGGCGGAATTAAACAAACTTTCAGGTGCCAACAATCCTACTGGTCTTTCTTCCAGATCCGTACATCCGGCAAACCAACAGGCTGTGGCCAAAACCAAAGTTTTATATATTTTCGTTTTCATGGTTATTTCAATTTAGTTGGCTAATTTAAAATCCTACGTTTAATCCCACGGTATAATTTTTTGCGTTGGGATAACTTCCGTAATCCAGCCCCATATTTCGGTTGCCATCGGTGGCACCACCAGAGCGGTAATTCACCTCGGGATCATATCCTTCGTATTCGGTAAATGTCAGCACATTTTGAGCACTTACGTACACCCTTAGCCTGGAAAGATTCAGCCTGTCTACTATCCCTTGAGGGAAATTATATCCCAAGGAAAGGTTTTTCAGCCGGGTAAAGGTGCCATCGTAAATCCAACGGGTAGAAACCCTTCTTGTCCTTCCGTTAAAAGCCCTGGGAATATCTGTTTGTGTATTTGAAGGTGTCCATCGGTTCAATGCTGCCGTAGTGGCGTTGTTGATACCAGACATTAAATCCAGCTCCATAAGGGTATAGCTCAGAATATCGTTTCCGAAAGAACCCTGAAAGAATATATTGAGGTCAAAATTCCTGTATCGGAAATCATTATTCCAGCCCCAGAAGAAATCAGGATGCGGGTTGCCAATAATCTCCCTGTCATCACTGTTCAAGGTTCCATCTCCATTCAAGTCCCGGAACCTTTCTCCACCGGGAGTCTGCTCAAATCCGCCACCCGGAAGGAAATCTTCACCTTCCTGGTATACTCCATCATAAACCCATCCGAAAAAACTTCCTACGGGGTATCCTTCTTTCAGCAATTGCGTGGTGCCCAGGCCTACCATGTGGCCGGGTCCGGACCCGTATTGGATGTCGTTTCCTTCCGGCAATGACAAGACCGTATTTCGGTTTCTGGAGAAGTTGACATCCATATCCCATTGAAAGGCTCCAACAAGATTCCGGGAACCAACGGTTAGCTCTATCCCCTTGTTTTCCACTTCACCTATGTTTCTGAGCTGGTTGGTGTACCCCGAATATTGGGGCAATTGCACCGCAAACAACAAGTCTGAAGTGACCATGCGGTAATATTCAGCAGATAACGTCACCCGATCATCCCAAAAGCCAACATCCGTTCCCAGGTTAAATTGAGCGGTGGTTTCCCAGGTAAGGTTATCATTGGCCACCGTCGTTGGGCGAACGGCATTGACAGGAACTCCGTCAATTACGGTAAACACGGGTGAAAATCTAGCCAATGTTTGGTATGGAGAAATGGCTTGATTTCCGGTAATACCGTAGCTTACCCTCCACTTCCAGAAACTAATCAGATCCGAAGTTTCGAGAAAGCGTTCGTTTTTCATATTCCAGGCGAAGGCACCAGAAGGGAAAAAAGCCCATTTGTTATTTCTGGAAAAGGAAGATGACCCATCGTACCGAGCATTAAAAGTCAGTAGGTATTTGTCTCCCATCGAATAGTTCAATCGACCGTAGAAAGAAGAAATTCTCCAGTCAGAAAGTCCGGAACCAGGTCTTTGCCAGACCGCAGCAGAACCCAGGTTCCAATATGAAAAAGCATCCGTAATAAACGAAGTGCCCCTGGCGCCCCAATTTTCATTTTCTGAAGACTGATAAGAGTATCCCGCCATGGCTGAAAAGGTATGATCACCAGCAAAATTTTTGGTATAGGTCAGGTAGTTTTCATTTAGTAGCAAGGTATTCCTGGAAGCATTTATCCGGGCATCGCCTCCCACATTTCTACCTTCCGTAACGGTAGTTGGAGAATACAGTCCGGTACGACTGGTATTGGCCGTGGCACCGAAGGTAGTTCTAAACTTCAAATCCTCCATCAAGTCATACTCCGCAAAGAAATTTCCCTGAAACCGATCGTTTACATTTTCGTTGATCAGTTGGGTGGCTACCGCATAGGGATTGTCATGCGGATCATTCAATCGGGCTATCGTGAACGTTCCGTCCTCCCGGTAAATCGGCTGGTCTGGTTCAAATTTAAATGCGGAGGCCACCACACCGGGAGTAAGGCCTCCGGAACCTTCCTGCGTTCTTACCCCATCGCTACTGCTTCTGCGAGCAAATAAATTCAACCCGAATTTAAGTTTATCGGAAGCCTGAATATCCAGGTTACTGGTGATGCTAAATCGATTGAAGTCCGAATTGATGATCACCCCTTTCTGATCAAAATAAGCACCGGAAACATAATAATTCACATTGTCCGTTCCTCCGCTGATCGACAGTTGGTAATTTTGTATGCCACCTGTCTGAAATATCTGGTCTTGCCAATCGGTATCTCCACCAGCTGGCTCAATATTCGGTCTGGCATCTGAAATGTAGTCGTTAAATTGTTCTGCATTTAACAAATCCAATCGGTTGATTTCGTTTTGCATGGAATACGAGGTATTGAACTCAACCCTGGCCGCTCCGCTTTTACCTCTTTTAGTAGTAACCATGATAACCCCATTGGCACCTCTGGAACCATAGATGGCGGTGGCCGAAGCATCTTTTAGTACCTCAATGGAAGCAATATCTTCCGGAGGAGGCATGGCTGCGCCAACGAAACCGTCCACCACAAAAATCGGGTCACTGCTGGCGTTGATGGAAGTACCCCCTCTGATTCTCACTTTCATACTGGCTCCGGGAGCACCATTATTGGCCTGGATCTGGACCCCTGCAGCGCGGCCCTGAAGGGCTTGCACCGCATCAATGGCTGGATAAGCTGTCAATTCCTCTGCTTTTACCGAAGAAACAGCACCCGTCAGATCACTCCGCTTTTGAGTTCCATATCCAATTACCACTACTTCTTCCAGGGACGATTCATCCATGGTCAGGGAAATGTTGATAACGGTTTGGTTTCCCACCGTTACCTCCTGGGAATCGTACCCTATGTAGGAAAACACTAACACCGAACCATCGGGTACCGTCAGAGAGTAGCTTCCATCCAAATCGGTAACCGTACCGGTAGAAGTACCCTTGACAGATACCGTGGCTCCGGGCAACGGCTCTCCCTGATCGTCCCTGACCACACCACTCACGTTCTGATCTTCCACTGTTACGCGTTCCGTTTGATCCGGGCTTACTTTCCGGACATCTATCTGATCATTAACCTGCCGGAAACTCAGAGAAGTTTGCTGCGCAACTTCCCGAAGCATGGTCTCCACGCTGGCATTGTCGGACCCTAATTCAACCCGCACCGTCGGGTCAATATCGTTCCGATCATAGGAGAAGGAATAGGATGTACTGGTCTCAATCTGTCTGAAAAATTGACCCAGAGACATTTCTTGCCGGTTCAGAGTAACCCAGACCTTGTCTATCGTTTCATATTGGGCGTTAACATTACCTGCCAATACCAGGTTGAGAAACACCAACTGCAAGGTGAACCCATAAAGAAAATACCTTGACAACATGTAGATTGTCTTTTGTAAGTTAAATTTCATACTTTTAAGAGGTTTATTGATACATTCATTAAGCCTGGTTCGGTGATGGTGCATTCCCCAATGACTTTCCATGCCGAACCATTTTTTTTTGAGCCATGGCTCCATTTTGGATATTTTTGGTTTATTTCATAGCGTTAAAACTTTAAGTGAACATTTTTTCCTTTAATGCGGTAGTCAAATGATTCTATGTAAGCCATTCGGTTTAGTACCAGGTCCAGATTTTGATTGGCGTATCGGCCACTTAATCGCCAGGAGTTATCCGGACGGCCCGAAAACGTGATCTGTACCCCATACCAGCGTTCCAGCTTATGGATTACCTCCTCAAAACCTGCGTTTGAAAATTGCAATACTCCTTCTTTCCAGCCAAGTATTTTATCAACCGAAAAGGAACCCACCTCCATACTTTGATTGGAATTTCTGTAACGAAGTTGCTCTCCAGGATTTAGTAAAACGGTCTCCCTTGTGCTGGTGTGATTTATTTTTACCTTACCGCTGACCAACGAAATTTCCAGCTTGTCCTCCACTATGTCATTAATAGCAAAGGAGGTGCCTAAGGCCTCGGTGACTATTTTTCCCGTTTCCACACGAAACGGCCGATGGGGATCAGATATTACTTCAAAAAAGCCCTCTCCACGGAGAATGACCCTTCGTTCCAGCGAATCAAATTTTTCCGGAAATTCCAGTTCACTACCCGAATTCAACCAGACTGAAGATCCATCAGGAAGTTTAATATTCAATTTTTCCCCGAATTGGGTAACTTTGGTAACAAGTTCCGGCACCGGAATCACATCTTCTTCCTGAGCGGACGGTGAAATGGTCATCTTGTTAAAAAAAACCGTAGAAAATAATGTCAAGAATAAGATGGCTGCTACTTTAGTCCATTGGTCAAGGGCAAACCAGAAAAAGGTTTTGGTGCAATCAATAGGTTTCTTTGAAAATTGCTGATCCGGTATCGTGTCACTCACTAAAATAGTTTGCAGAACCCTACTTTTAGCATCAGCACCGGGTCTAAAAGATGGTTGCCGCAAACCTGCCACCATTTCCCTCGCACTTTTTACCGCTCCAAGGTTTTCAGGGTGAGCCAGCATCCAGTTTTTCCAATAGGTCTCTAGCTCTGGACTCGGCTTCTTTACCCAGCGGACAAATTCCGGATTGGTTAATAAGAATAAGAAAATATCATTTTGCTTCTGCATGTGCTATACGCTTACATCCCTATAAGGCAGCACGACCTAAAATGACATGGAAATTTATCAAAAAAAGTTTCTTTTTTAGACCTTACCTTTTAGGTTAAAATTAGCACGCATAGGGTACCTTTACCTGGACTGGATTATTTCGGCTCACCTTTAATGGCTTCCTTAAGCGACGAAACCGCTTGATATACCAGGTTTCTTGCCGATTTCACATGAGAAAGCCCCATCAAATCACTAACCTGCAAGTAGCTTAGTCCTTCAAAATAAAAATAGTACAACGCTTCCTTTTTTCTGCCGGAAAGTTGTTTCAAAGCAGCGTTGAGCAAGGAGGCTTTTTCCTCATGAATTTGCCGATCAATCAGTGTTTTCTCGTGCGAATAGGTAATCAGAAATTGATCGGAATAGGAAAACTCCATGTCATTTCTGTTTTTTTTCATTTCCCGAATCAACTTTCGCTTTAGGCATTTCATCAGATAGAAATGAATGGAATTGGTGTTTCCTAACCCTTCTCGCTTTTGCCTGATTTGAATAAAAATATCCTGAATACAGTCCTCTGTCAATGCTGGCTTGCCGGAAAGTTGATTGCCATATTGAAACAATTTATCAAAGTAGCGATCGTAAATAATAATAAAAGCCGACTCACTTCCCTTTCTAAACTGATCCCATAGTTCTGTTTCATTCTCTTTCACACCAGGTGAGAGGGCAGACGGATCCGGAGCTACCGGAAAGGAATGTATTATTTTGGGTTCGTGCATTATGAACCTAAATGTAACTCAATTATGTTAGAAATAAAAGAATAGGTAAATGGCCGATAGAAAAGAGGGATATCTCCTTTCGGTTAGATGAATTTCGTCACCATTCGTAAAAAATATTCCAAGCGATGAAATAGTAACGAATTTTGGGATTAATTTTACGCTTCTCATTAAATTTTAACAACAGTGATCTTAATAATTTTATTCTTACTACATTGGTATTTCTCCCTGTTTTGCCAGAGTTTTTTCCTGCATCGCTATGCCGCACATCAGATGTTTGTCATGAGTAAATTCTGGGAAAAGTTTTTCTACCTATTTACCTGGATTGCACAAGGAAGTTCCTACCTATCCCCACGGGCATATGCTATTTTGCACCGTATGCACCATGCGTATAGCGATACCCCCAAAGATCCACATAGCCCACATCACACTGAAAATTTGTTTACCATGATGTGGAAAACCAAAAAAATCTACAACGAACATTTTACCTTCAAAGTACAGGCAGAGGACAGGTTTTCAAAGGATGTCCCTGATTGGAATCGTTTTGATCGATTCGCTGACACCATGATTATACGTATCGGGTGGGTTTTGGTGTATATCCTAATTTATGTATTGAGCATCAGCGTATTTGAATTGGCGGGAACACATTGGTGGATGTACTTTCTACTCCCTATTCATTTCATGATGGGCCCGGTACACGGTGCCATCGTCAACTGGAGCGGTCATAAATATGGTTATGCCAATTTTGATAATAACGACCATTCTAAAAATTCCTTGTTTCTGGACTTTTTGATGCTGGGAGAACTATTCCAAAACAACCATCACCGATTACCAATGAGGGTAAATTTTGCCGTGAAATGGTTTGAATTCGACCCTACCTACCCCATCGTGAAATTATTGCATGCTTCCGGGATTATTAAATTGAAACAAGCGCGTTAGGCTCAATGGAACAGCTTCTGACGCATGCTTTTCCATTTTTCTGAAACGCCAGTTGTTTTTGCCATTGTATTTCATTTTTAGTAGTATTTTTTGAATAATTCCTTTTATCACATATTTTTTTTAAAAAAGCTTTGCAATTAAAAAACTAAATGGTTAAGTTCATGCAAAATCACCTACTTTAGTAAAAATTATGAGAGAATTAACAAGAGCAGAAGAGCAGATCATGCAGATTCTATGGGACATTGAGAAAGGATTTGTCAAAGATGTCCTGGAAAAAATGAAAGCACCAAAACCGGCGTATAACACGGTATCTACCATTATCCGCATATTGGAAAGGAAGGGTTTTGTTAAACACCGGGCCTATGGAAAATCACACGAGTATTACCCCATTGTTTCGAAAGATGAATACCGGAGCTTCACTATAAAAAACCTGCTTTCAGGTTACTTTAGTGGTTCATTTGCTAAGTTGGCTTCTTTTTTCGCAAAGGATGAACAGCTTGATGTCAAAGCCTTAGAAAAGATTATGAATGAGGTAAAAGACGATGTAAAGCAGTAATCGGTATTTCCATTAACTAAAAATAAAAAAAGGGTGACGAAGCACGCACCCTTTTTTTTATTACTGATTTACCAACCAGCTTCCATTTTTTAATCAGCCGTACCGATGGCATGAACCTGAAATCCAATCGTCTTTAAGGCTTGTTTATCCAGCAAATTCCTGCCATCAAACACGTGCGCAGGTTTGAGCATACTATCATAAATTCGTTGCCAGTCATAGGATTTAAATTCATCCCACTCGGTCAATATGGCTACGGCATGCGCTCCTTCGCAAATTTTATAAGGATCGGTGCCCACCGACAGATTAGCCCGGTTTTCTTCTGATGACCTGGATCCTAAATAGTCCAGATCGGTATATATTTGTTCCTTTTTTACCTTTGGATCATAAATTTCAATTTCCGATTGTTCGTTCAAAAGGTGGTCTGCCACATAAATCGCAGCTGATTCCCGGGTATCGTTAGTGTCCTTTTTAAAAGCCCAACCCAAAAAAGCGATCTTTTTACCACTCACCGTGTTATACAAGCTGTTAATGATTTTTTTGGCAAACCTTCTTTTCTGGTGGTCATTCATGATGATCACTTGTTCCCAATAATCCGCCACTTCCTGTAAACCATAAGTTCTGGAAATATATACCAGGTTCAAGATGTCCTTTTGAAAACAAGACCCCCCAAAACCCACAGAAGACTTTAAAAATTTTGGTCCAATCCGTGAGTCAGTGCCTATCGCCCTGGCCACTTCATTGATATCTGCTTCGGTATGCTCGCACAATTCGGAGAGGGAATTGATAGAAGACACCCGCTGCGCAAGAAAAGCATTGGCAGTCAATTTAGAAAGCTCCGATGACCAAACGTTTGTCGTCAGTATTTTTTCATTCGGAACCCAATGAGCATAAACATCCACTAGTGCCTGTATGGCCTCTAACCCCTCTTCTGTCTGATCTCCACCAATCAACACCCGGTCCGGTTTCATCAAATCGTCAACAGCCGTGCCTTCTGCCAAAAATTCAGGATTGGATAGAATCTGGAAACTCAATCCATTTCCCGTATGAGTCAAGATATCTTTGAGTGTGCTGGCGGTTCGAACGGGTAAAGTGGACTTTTCCACTACAATTTTATCTCCTTTTGCCACCCGGGCAATCTGGCGAGCACATAATTCGATCCATTTCAGGTCCGCCGCCTGCCCTTTACCCTCTCCGTAGGTCTTGGTAGGGGTATTCACTGAAATAAAAATCATTTCAGCCTCGTCAATGGCCTTGTCTACATCATTCGAAAAAAACAGATTTCTTCCCCTCGCCTCTGCCACGACTTCAGGTAGACCCGGTTCATAAACGGGTATATTCTCCACATTTTGATCGTTCCAGGCAGCAATTCTTGCCTCATTGATATCGACTACAGTAACCTTAATATTAGGACATTTTTTAGCGATTACGGCCATGGTAGGTCCTCCTACGTATCCTGCCCCAATACAACAAATATTTTGTATTTTCATTATCTATGGTTTAAAAACTACACGAGCATGCTGCTCCTATAAAATTGATTATCTTCTCCCTAAATAAAAATTAATTCTGGGTTTCAGAAAGCAAAATTTCTTTCTGAATCCAAAAATAGAGCATTCCCTGAATTATCAAAAATAAAGCATTCATTTTCATTAAAGAAAGATTTGCAAATAGCTTCATGCCCCCCATCTGCAATCATTTGAGTCCTGTTTAATAATTATTCTTTAACGGTCCCAACTTGTCCCCTATCAGAATGTCGGGGTAGCCTGATCTGAAACCAATTCAAGAGATCCCCACATTTTCTTCCAAAATGACCGGGACCTTCCTCCGTGTGAAGCTTGCCTCAGGCCTGTCTTCAGGTAGGCTGGATTCCCTATGTATAAATGCAGCGTCGCTACCTTGTCAATTTTCTAATCTAAGAAATCAGGGTTACTTGTTTTTATTTCAATCTACGATTCCTAATACAAATAGGAAATAAATCCGTTAGAGCGATGAACCAGACGATACATCATAAAAAGAACACCAGATGATTCAAATCAAAAAAAGGGAGCCCGAAATCGGACTCCCTTTCATTAACTCCTTACTCACCTTTTAGCGGACTACAATTAATCGCTGCATGTCCCGGTGACCCGAATGGGTGATGGTACTCACAAAGTACACCCCTGCTGGCAGGTCATTTACGGAGATTTCGTAAGACTTGCTCAAGTGGTCATCACCTGGCACAAAGGTATTAACCAACCTGCCTCTGAGATCAAATATTCTGACTTCCGCAATCTGCTCCGTCTCATGATCCAAGGTAAGGTTCAGGAAGGTAGATGCCGGATTCGGATACATCTCTATAGTTACTCGACTAGCCACTGCTGGATCGTTTTCCAGAGTTGCACCATCCTCAAAAACCGTAATTTGTAGCGTTTCGGAATAAATTGGCACACCGTATTTGCTGATGCGGGCCTTGACTTCGTATACCCCCGGTTCGGTAAAGATTGATACCGGGTTCTTTTCCTTCGAAGCATTTCCATTTCCAAAATCCCAATAGTAGCTCAAGTCCGGATCTGCAGTTCCCAGTAGATCTCCTGAGAATTTCACCATCAATGGTCCCGATCCTTCCATAGGACTGGCTACCAACATGGGTGCGTTTTCCTGTTGAGTACGCAACCCAACTTCAGAGGTAATGGATTCACCGCTAACACTGACTATCTCAAAAGCCGACAGTTTCGGCTGATTCACGCCGCTTAACGAGGTGAAGTTCATATTCAACTCACCATCGGTCACCGTCACCTCAAAAGACTCGGTCAAAACCGTCTGCGCTCCTACTTCTGCATTGATATCCAGGTCATCCAACACCAGTTCACCTTCCAGGCTCACATCAAACACCCGCTTACCTGTTCCACCGGTGCTGCCGCCATTAGCTCCCCAGTAAATCTCAGCAAAGTGTAGCATTACCTGGTAAGTACCATTCGGAACCGGCACCGCATAGTCAAAGACTTTTGGTGTAGAACTCCTTTCGGTCTGGTAAAGTGCCGGTACCGCTGCACTGCTATTGGTATAGCTCTTTCCACCGATAAAGTAATTATCTGCTTCAAAGGCCTTACCATCGTGACTCAGTGCAGGACCACCGGCATTGATCCGCAGCTCGAAAGGATCATCCGGTATCACTACCGCTTCTTCCACGGCTATCTGAATGCTGGCGTTATCCGTTGCTCCCTGAGCATCCGTGACTGTCAAGGTCACTTCGTAATCCCCTGCTTCTGTAAAGGTATATTCCGGATTCGCTTCTGTCGAAGTTGCTCCCGTACCGAATTCCCAGAAGTAGCTCACCGTACCTTCTGCATCACTGCTGTTCGATCCTGTAAAATCAATTGTCAATGGTGCAGTGCCGGATGAATTATCCGCTGTTGCAACTGCCACCGGAGGTTCATTAATTCCAAGGATCTCAAAGGCAGATAGCTTCGGCTGATTCACACCAGCTAACGATGTGAAATTCATGTTCAACTCGCCATCGGTCACTATCACTTCAAAAGACTCGGTCAACACCGTCTGCGCTCCTACTTCTGCATTGATATCCAGGTCGTCCAACACCAGTTCACCTTCCAGGCTCACATCAAACACCCGCTTACCTGTTCCGCCGGTACTGCCACCATTGGCGCCCCAGTAAATCTCAGCAAAATGTAGCATTACCTGGTAAGTACCATTCGGAACCGGCACCGCATAGTCAAAGACTTTTGGTGTAGAACTCCTTTCGGTCTGGTAAAGTGCCGGTACCGCTGCACTGCTATTGGTATAGCTCTTTCCACCGATAAAGTAATTATCTGCTTCAAAGACTTTGCCATCGTAGCTCAGTGCCGGGCCACCTGCATTGATACGCAGCTCGAAGGAAGGATCACCCGGTATCACTACCGCTTCTTCCACGGTTATCTGAATGCTGGCGTTATCTGTTGCTCCCTGAGCATCCGTCACTGTCAAGGTCACTTCGTAATCCCCGACTTCAGTGAAGGTGTATTCCGGATTCGCTTCCGTGGAAGTAGCTCCCGTACCGAAGTCCCAGAGGTAAGTCACCGCACCTTCTGCATCACTGCTGTTATCTCCACCAAAACTGACTGCTAGCGGTGCAATTCCCGAAGTTTTATCTGCCGTTGCTTCCGCTACCGGTGGCTCGTTAGTTCCAAGGATCTCAAAGGCGGAAAGCTTTGGCTGATCTGTCCCTCCCAGAGAAGTAAAATTCATATTCAACTCGCCATCGGTCACCGTCACTTCAAAAGACTCGGTCAAAACCGTCTGTGCTCCTACTTCTTCGTTGATATCCAGGTCGTCCAACACCAGTTCACCTTCCAGGCTCACATCAAACACCCGCTTACCTGTTCCGCCAGCACTGCCACCATTGGCACCCCAGAAAATCTCGGCGAAGTGTAGCATTACCTGGTAAGTACCATTCGGAACGGGCACCGCATAGTCAAAGACTTTCGGGTCAGAACTCCTTTCGGTTTGGTAAAGTGCAGGTACCGTTGCACTGCTATTGGTATAGCTCTTTCCACCGATAAAGTAATTATCTGCTTCAAAGGCTTTGCCATTATAGCTCAGAGCCGGACCGCCAGCATTGACGCGCAGCTCGAAGGAAGGATCAACCGGAATTACTATATCCGGCGAGATGGTAACCACTAGCTCATCTGTATCTTCTGAACCCAGTGCATCGGTTACCGTCAACGTTACATTATAGGTACCTATTTGGTTGAATGTGAAAACCGGGTTCGCCTGAATGGAAGTGAATCCATTTCCGAAATCCCATTGATAACTAACCGGACCTTCCACATCACTACTGTTATCTCCGGTAAAGTTTACCGTTAATGGGGCAGTTCCGGAAGTTACGTTGGCAGTAGCCACCGCGACCGGAGGCTGGTTATCATCTATATCTATACTTATTGTAGCCTCATCACTCGCACCCAATTCATCCGTCACGGTCAGCGATACTTCATAGGTACCAGCGGTCGCAAAGGTATACTCTGGGTTTGCCTGGGTCGAAGTTACCCCCGTTCCAAAGTCCCAAAGGTAGGTTACTTCCCCTTCTGCATCCGTGCTGTTCGAACCGGTAAACTCGACCGTCAACGGCGCAAAGCCGGAGGTTACGTCTGCTTCTGCCACTGCTACTGGTGGCTGGTTTTCCGCCACTTCAATAGTAATGGTAGCGGAATTGCTGGCACCCAACTCATCTGTCACGGTCAGTGATACTTCGTAGGTTCCCGAAGTGGCAAAAGTGTACTCAGGGTTTGCCTGGGTCGTCGTAACGTCGGTTCCAAAGTCCCAGAGATAAGTCACTTCTCCCTCTGCATCCGTGCTGTTCGAACCGGTAAACTCGACCGTCAACGGCGCAAAGCCGGAGGTTACGTCTGCTTCTGCCACTGCTACTGGTGGCTGGTTTTCCGCCACTTCAATAGTAATGGTAGCGGAATTGCTGGCACCCAACTCATCTGTCACGGTCAGTGATACTTCGTAGGTTCCCGAAGTGGCAAAAGTGTACTCAGGGTTTGCCTGGGTCGTCGTAACGTCGGTTCCAAAGTCCCAGAGATAAGTCACTTCTCCCTCTGCATCCGTGCTGTTCGAACCGGTAAACTCAACCGTCAACGGCGCAAAGCCGGAGGTTACGTCTGCTTCTGCCTCTGCTACCGGTGGCTGGTTTTCCGCCACTTCAATAGTAATGGTTGTGGCATTGCTGGCACCCAACTCATCTGTCACGGTCAGTGATACTTCGTAGGTTCCCGAGGAGGCAAAAGTGTACTCAGGGTTTGCCTCGGTCGCAGTTACACCAGTGCCAAAGTCCCAGAGGTAGCTTACTTCCCCTTCTGCATCCGTACTGTTCGCACCGGTAAACTCGACCGTTAGCGGCGCAAAGCCGGTGGTTACATCTGCTTCTGCTACCGCAACCGGAGGCTCGTTTGCCGTGGTTGCTCCCTCTATAGCGATACCCGAAATACTAGGTCGGTTCGCACTAGGATTCAGTGCAATCTCCAGTAAACCATCGGTTACCTCTATATTAGTAAAGGTCAATTTAACCGGCGTATTACCTGATTCAAGGAAAAGGTCCAGGTCGTCTTTGACAAGCTGCCCTTCCATCACGATATCAAACACCCTGCTTCCGGCACTACCTGCGACTACCTTACCGAAATAAAGTTCGTTATGATAAGTGCTTACCGTATAGGTCCCGTTGGGAACCTCAATGCTTAGATTCAGCGGCGCAAGATCTGCACCCGATCCTCGTTCGGTCTGATAGAGGGGTTCTGAACTTGCAGAGGCATTCGTGTAGGTATGATCCGTATCGAAATAGTCTGGTAAGTTAATGTCACCTATAAAGGTCTTGCCTTCCAGACTTACATCTGCTGCGCTTCCGGTATTCAGATATAGGGTGAAGTCAGGTGCCACCGGTTCCTCATTTACACTGAGAATTTCAAATGCAGCTAACTTAGGTTGATCTGTTCCCCCAACCTCTGATAAGGCTGAGAAATCCATATTTAACTGACCATCAATGACTTCTACTTCAAATACTTCTGTTACCGGAGTCTGAGGTCCTACCGATGCGTTGATGTCGTAATTATCCAGCAACAGGGCATCTTCAATGCTAACATCAAAAACACGCTGACCTGCCGTTCCACTACCACCGCCACCAGTAGCTCCGTGGTAAATCTCAGCGAAGTGCAAAATCACTTCGTAAGTCCCGTTCGGCACCGGTATATTGTAGCCAAACACTTTGGGTGTTGAGCTCCGTTCTGTTTGATACAATGCCGGTACGGTTGCGCTCGTGTTGGTGTACGTTTTACCTCCTTCAAAGTAGTTATCGGCATCAAACACTTTTCCATCAAAGGAGACTTCCGGCCCACCTGCGTTTATGCGCAGTTCGAACGAAGGTTGTACTCCCGGATCAGTCACCACCACTTCGAGTTGTTGCTCGTCTACATTCCCGTTTCCGTCCGTAACGGTCAAGGTTACCGTGTAGGTTCCTGGTTGGGTAAAGGTATAAGATGGGTTTTCTGCTGTAGACGAATCACCGTTTCCAAAATCCCAGAAGTAAGTCACATCATCCAGATCATCACTGCTGCCATCTCCAGTAAAGGAAACAGTCAAGGGCGCATTTCCTGTGGTAACATTTGCTTCTGGCACGGCGACTGGCGGCAGGTTTTCTTCTACCTCAATTACCAGTGTCGTTTGCGCATTTGCTCCATTATCATCCGTCACCGTCAGGCTTACCGTATAGGTACCTGGACTGGTAAAGGTATGCGCAGGACTTACCATAGTAGAGCTGCTTCCATCATCGAAATCCCAGGCATAAGCCACAATGCTGCCATTGGCTTCAGACTCGCTGGCATCAAACTGAATGGTCAGCGGTGCAATTCCTTGCTGCACATCAGCTGTTGCTACAGCTATTGGCTCTGCCAGATCCACTACTTGAATTTGCTGGGTAGCTGAATTCGACAGGCCTCTATCATCTGTCAGCGTAAGTTCTACTGTGTATTCACCTATTGTAGTGAAGGTGTGTGTTGGGTTAGGTTCTTCAGAACTGTTTCCATCTCCGAAATCCCAATCGAAGGACACGATCTCACCCTCATCAGTAGAATTATCACTGCTGAAGGTTACGGTGAGTGGTACTCTTCCCTCCGTTACATCTGCTTCCAACACGACTACCGGAGCTTTATTGATCAGCAGATTCATTTCCGCATCTGCAGTCAATCCATTGACATCCGTTGCCGTAATCAGTAGGTTGTAATTATTCTCCTCGTCTTCTGGCACTGTTCCTGCCAACACTCCTTCACTGGAAATGGTCAGCCATCCCGGGAGCGCTGCGCCCCCTACAAGTGTAGCACTGTATTGAAGCTTGTTGCCAGGATATCCTTTGTCAAAGGATCCGGATAAGTCCGTACTAAAGGTATCTCCAAGGTCTACCAGGTAATCTTCCAGGGCAGCTGCAGTCGGAACTGCTTCCGGTCGGATATTGATGAAATAGAAGGTATTGTCGTTCCAATCACAATTGGCCGATCCGGCACCGCATCCGTTCTGTACAAAATCCTGTAGAACAATGTACTCGTTAGGAATGATGTTGCCATCCTGATCAATTGCCTTGTAGATCCTCAATCCAAGTAAATCAGGACGATCTCCATTGATATTGTTTCCGCCACTGGAAAGGTAACTGGAAACCGAAATACGGAAGGCCTGCGAGATGTTATTAGACACATCGAAATTGATGGTCTCATTGTCACCTCCTTTTGGAAGTAACGTTTGGTACCAATTAGCCTGATGGCTAAAACTCATACCACCTACCGTGCCGGTGCCATTTACTTCCACAAATCGGGACCCATTGCTGGATGGTCCTCCATGAAGCGCTGATAATTGAATACCAATCACCGGTTTGGTAGGATCTGCTTGCACGAAGTTGTCCGATAAGATTATGTCACCTTCGTAACCAGCATCAATATTGGCCGGATCCGGGTAATTTGAACTCGGTCTGTAGGTAATGTTATTTGGTGGGTCGATGGTGCCCTCGTCATTCACGATACTCAGCATGCTGGTTTTAAAACCGAAGGCATCAAATACCTGCTGCGCGTCTATCTCCTTGCCGCCTTCCGGTACCGGTACATAACCGCCATGAAGCGTTGCCAGAGCATTGGCTCCATTGTCGGCATTGCTAATGATTTCTATGGTCTCTTTCATCATGGTGGTATTGTTTCCATTTACACCGATGAATGTGATCGAAAGATCCCTGGAAGCGCCTGGCTGTATGGTCAATGGTAACTCTGTAGACTCAATACCCTGTGGTACGATGTTGTAGATAAATCGATTTTCATCGGAAATATTAATTTCATCGATAACCAACGGTTCGGTTCCCGAATTAGTCAACCTCATGACATTATTGTCATGGAACCTCGCCCCGGTAGATCCAGTGTTGTTGATTCGGTAGAAGGTAAAATAATCCTCTGCTGGGAATCCCCTATCCGTGCCCGGAACTTTGGTCATGTTTTCCATATCCAACAATGCGTCGGAAGGTTCCTCTATACTGAAAGAGTAATTTCTGGAAGTGGTATTGCCGTTGGCATCTTCCGCTTCTACCAGCAATTCGTAATCACCGGTTTCATCCAGGACGAAAGGCCCATCAAAGCTTGCGAAGGCACCGCCGTTGATGCTATACTCCAATCGCTCTATCGCTCCGCTCTCACTTTGGTCTTCGGCTAACAGACTGATAGAAACCGGACCTCTGTAAACGCCCTCTGTTGCCTGTAACCCTTCAAACTCAACACTAAGTGTTGGCGGAAGAGCAGCTGTATTGATAGGCGCAATCCGGATGTAATTTGGCTTGGCGTTTACACCTTCTGCAGCCAGACTCAACCGTAATTTTCCGTCGGTAACCTCCACCAACTCGGTATTTTCAGCAAAAATCAGATTTTCCGGATTATTGCCCTCCTGATTAAAGTCTATGACTCGTACATCATTCACATCCAATGCATGGTAACTATCTGTGAAATCCGGATCTCCAACGCTGATATTTACGTTGTACAACCCGTTTGGCAGTTCCACCATCCAGTCTCTTTGCGGATAGGTGGCCGTCGTACGGTGACCAATTATGGTGAAGGTGTTCAGCAAAGGATCTTCATCGGCAGCCGTGTTACGGTTTCGCCCGTTAACGCTGGCATCGGCCGGTGTTTCACTACCTGGAAGTACCCAACCAAAATTCAACTGGCCCAAATCCGTGGTTTGCAAACCATAAGGCGCACCCAGGTCATCAATATACCCTTCAGGAGATGCGGATACTTGTTCCGGTGTCTGGAAATTGAACTGGTACACGTAGACCGCTTCCTGGGTAATATTCACCCTCACCTCCAGCGTTGCTGGCTCGTAGTTTGGCGCGTCTGCGGTAAGCGTGGTGGTATAGTTACCGATAGCCAACCCGGCCTTGTCAAAACTGATCTCAAATGGGGTACCCAATTCGAAAGTCGCAGGCAGACTGAGTCGGGTGTCCGAACTGCTCAAGCTTACTTCACCTGCGGTTAATCCACCATTCGCTGAAAGGGTTACTTCCTGTACCACAGGATCCGAATCGTTTATGGTTCCGTTCAATGCCAGTACCTCCGGATCAAACTCCAATCGCAGGGTACCGTCTTCAAACGGAATCACATTTTCAATAACAAACATGTAATCCTGGTAGTCTCCGTTCGTTGCATCCTCAAAATTGATGATGTAACTGTTTTCTACCAGATTACCTTCCCTGTCCTTTACAGGATAGGTTCTCACCCTTCTGGCTACTTCTGTGTTCAGGTCGTCTTCCGTATAATTGGTTCGGTTAAATACCTGAGAAGTGACATAGACCCCAAAAACAGTTCCCTGAGGATCAAATGTATCCGTGCCTTCCGAAATTTCGGGATAAAGGGTTTGATGCTGTCCAAATTCTCCAGACATCACCCCTACTTCATTAAGCGTTACCGATTCCTCCCGGGTATACCAGCCAAAAGGAATTTCTTCATTTGGCGAATACCTACCGACCGGTGTAATTTTCACGTCCTCAGCACCTGCTTTCACCCACTGCTGTACCAGCACTTCCTCTCCTTTCAATACTGGCTGCGTGCCATCCGAAAGGGATGTCCAGCCTACATTGATACCAATACCAAGGGCATCTACCACATCTTGCAGCGGAGGCTCGTTTCCACCTTCATATCCGGTTTTCTTCAAGGCGTGCAGCCCTACTTCCAGCACTGACTGGTCCGGATTATCGGTAGCAATTTCCAATACCGCTTCCTGATATCCCAGGTTGCTGGTATTCAGATCGGGCGCATAGGTCACCGAATAGCTGATTGATTCTCCAGGTGCCAGGGTTGTCGCACCGGCAGGACTTACCGGATCGTACTGATCCGCAAAAGGTCCGGCTACCGAAACACCCGTAATGGTTACGCCCTCATTTCCTTCATTGGTGATTTCTACCACTTTTGTCTGAGACTGATCTCCTGCCGTATTGTTGGTCGTTTCAAACAACAATTCCTCAGGCGCAGCTACCAGTTCTGGCTTCAATGTCGCCGGGATGGCGGCACGCAACAGGGTAAGTCTGGCGATGCCATTGTTGTCCCTGTCATATTCTGACACATAGATATTTCCTGTATTGGGATCTTCCACCAAATCCAGCGGATCATCAAATCCCCCCAGACCAGGTATCTGATTGTATACTTCACCAATGTTACCATTGTTATTCGGCTCCATGACGAAGATATCATCCTGTCCACTGAACCTTACTACCATCAACAGTCCCTGAAGCCTTCCTTCGAAGGCATCACTTTTATATTCAATCACGCCGTTTGGAGACTTGTTTTTTCCAAAGTCATAGGCAGGGGTTCGGTAGTTTGGATCAGGGCCCAAAGTAGTTGGGTACTTCGCCACATCCCTGTACGGCTCGGTTTCCTGGCCCGGCACACCACTATACGGCATCCCTCCATGGTTCAGGATAAACTCTCCCCTAAAGGGATTAGGATGTCCGTGATAACTGCCCCCCTGGGTTTTGAACAACCAGTCCTTTTGTGTTTCTCCTCCAGTGAGTGCAGGTGCAAAAGGAATACTGGTCAGCCCATCAATTCTTCTGGCCAATGAGTAGTTATTCGTTGACGGAGAATTTGGAGAATCGTTATTGTTACCGGCCGTTCCATTCGTCGGCACATATAGCCAACCATTGGAGTGCCAGATCAAATCGTAAGCATTCCGGATACCAGTGGCAAATATAGTCACCGGAGAATCTACCGAATAGGGGTTATAGGTCGTTCCATCTCCCATCAATAGCCCATTTGCAGGAGCTGCATTGATCACTCCAATATCGTCCGTGGTATGCACGCTCAGCGGAAGATTTGCTGGCAATTTATCCAGATCTACCCTCAATACTGAAGCGGCAAGCAATCGCTCGGCTCGGTTGCCCCAGGCCGGATCGGGAGCTCCACCCGCAGAATTACTTCCCTGAGCAATGTACATCAGCCCCTCCTCGTCAAAGGCCAGGCTATTGGTCAGGTGATCTTTGGTAGAGCGTGGCAAGTGAATCACCAAATCCTGCACGGTATTCAGATCGGGACCTGTCAATTTGGTCAGTTTTCCGTCCCATGCCGGTCCGTTAGTTAACGAGGCTGCACTGTGTGTTATATAGGCGATCAGGTTATCCGCAGTAGAGGCAGGGTCAAATGCCAAACCGATGATCAAGCGATTGTTTCCAGCCATCACACCGGTCTCCGGATGCGGTGAACCGTTTAATTCCGGACTCAATACTTCCAGGTTACTCAAGGTACCATCGGCCTCCATATCCCAACGGAAAATCTTCCCGTCAGACTGGAAATCTCCAATCGTACTGGCGTATAGCTTTCCGTCAGGCCCGATTACCAAACTAGAGAATCGTTCGTTGACCGTACCTTCTCCCAGATCTGTCCCGCCAGCAACGGCCGTAAAGGCTACTCCTTCCAGATCCCTGACCGGAACCGGCAGGTCATCTTCTGTACCGGTTGTAAACCTGGATTCAAAGGTGGCAAATGTCAACCGATCCGATAAATCACCGGCGCGATTCGCTTCCACTCCCGAAATACGGAACAAGTAGGTGGTATTCTCTTTTAATTGCTCGATGGGGGTAAGCGTAATGGCATCTCCTCCACCGGTATCGTTGGAGTTACTCGGAACAAATACTTCGCCATCCACGGTCAGCTCGTACAAGTTGATGTTTCCAGCAAGTGTACCATTATCCAACTCGTAACCATCCGGAGTCAGGATTTCCACGTTTACCTGAAGGTCATTCAGGGAAACGTTTGTAGCATTATTCGCCGGTGTCACGTTGGTAAACAGCGGTACATTGGAATCGGTTTTTTGCACGATCTCCAACGAATGCACCTTCGTGTTAAATCCACCACTAGCATCTATGGTCAATCGCCCATCAAGCACGGTTGCCGTGAATGAAACAGAGGTCATTCGGCTTGGCGCTCCATCAGGCCCTGTTGGCACAAAGCCATCCACGGCATTGACCCCTTCTACGTTGATCGTATGGGAAGGAGTCGTACCTTCCTGCCCGTCCACTTCAGGGTCTCCTACTCCAATGGTTACTTCATAGGTACCATTAGGAACATCCATTTCCCATATTCCTTCAGTTGTGACACCACTGGTGCCTCCTGCATCCCCATACTGCATGTGTATGAGGGTATTTTGGATTAAATCCACACCGGCCAAATCCCTGTTTCGGGTATTGTCCGTCAGGTTAAGTCCCGTCTGACCATTGGTGGTCAACCAGCCATAGGTCCTTCCTTCTCCCCGGTCCCCGTAAGGAGCACCGCTATCCCTGATATACCCTGCTGGAATATCATCGATTGGTCTGGAGAAGTTAATCTTGATTGGATCAAAGTCCGTGTCTGGCAACTGATCAGGAGTAACAGAAAATTCGGTAAAGGTGTACACTACCTCGGATACCGCTTCCCTTCGCTTGCTTGCAAAAATACCGGCAAAAGTCAGGTCCTGGTGGGCAGGGTTACCATTGAGATATACTGCAGGAAGTGCTACTGAACCCAATTCAACCTCTGCTCCTCCATTGAGGCTGTAGTAACCGGTGAGCAGGTTGTTTTCTACATCAACATACAATCGTAAGGTGACCGCACTGCTATGAATGGCCGAAACACCGTTCGCCTGTATATTATTCGCAACGTCTGCAGGAGCCAATCCATTGATCTCTCTCAGAATCTCCACTTTTCCACCATTGGCGACAACCAGTTTTACAAAGTTGTCTTCATTCAATCCAAACCAAATTCCTGCTTGTTCGGAATTATCGGACCCATCACTATAAGGATTTAAAATGGTAGTACTAATACTGAAATTCCCTTGTCCGTCAGCGTCCAATCCCACACCAAGCGTGTTTATTTGGGAATTAACGTCGGTACTGGTAGTATTCGTGCTGCCGTTGGTTCTGTAGGCGATTCCGTTTGCGGCATTCACCTCCAGATTCCCTCCTGTCAGGTTGAGTCTTCCCGGTTCGTATCCAGGTACATTTGGATAGGATACCGGTCCATCTGCTTCCAGACGGGCAGATGGATTGTCTGCCATCGTAAAGCCTGTATTGCCTAATCCGCCTTCATCGCCTGAAAACTGCAGGCTAAACGGTAATTCCGCTTCCAGTTCACTGCAATCCAGCAAACTAATAGGGGAACATCCGTCGGATGCTCCATCAAACGGTCTCACATTTCTGGCGATCACCACAATGTCCTGATAATCAAATCCACTGACGTGTTCTTCCGTGGCTATGATGAAGGCGTTTTGTTCGCCAGGAAGCGCATAGACCCGAATATGGTGTGGAATGGCACCGCTGAAGGTATTCAAGGCATCTTCACTGTAGAGGAATCGGTTTTCGAAGAATGGCCAACGGTTGTAGAAACCGAAACTTCCGGTTCCGGGATCAAACGAAGTGTTGCCGTTAATAACCGGATTCAGCGTCTGTCCGTTTCCGGAAATGGTATTCTGTACCGTAAACAATTCCTGGGTAGAACCGCCATCCGTACTGTTGTACCAGCCGAATCCTACAATTGGATTGCTGCTTTGCGGACCATAAACGCCCAATACTTCTAATTCCACTGGAGCATCGGTTGCCCGCTGGAAATACTGAATATCCAGCTCGTCTCCAAGCAGGTTGTTATACGAGCTTCCGGCAGGTAAATTGATCAGGTTGGTAGCCGGTTCGGTATCTCCCACATCAATCAATCCTTGTCCCAATTGGGTATCCAGGATCCACTGCAGAGATGGTTCTTCGCTTCCGCTAGTACCAATTTTACCCAATCCACTCAGGCTTATCTGCACCGGATCGGCACCCTGACCTGAAATGGTCAATAGCGCGAACTTAGGTCCGGTGCTCGCTGGAGTAAATTCCACGGTAAAAGAGGCCGAATTTTGGGCATTGACTACCGTAGGAAGCCCGGTCACGGTGAACTGATCGCCATGGGTACCCGTTATCGTGGCGGTAATTCCTTCCAATGGTGCATTGCCCAGATTGGACAACAGGATCTCTTCTTCGAAAATAGATTCTCCAACAACTGCATCGCCCACTACCGCTTCAGTACCAACCGCAATGGATGGTGTCGGAGCCGCCTGGTTACTCGGCTTTAGCAGCACAATCTCGTTTCTGGCATAATCCGAAACGTAGATATTTCCGGTGCTAACATCTTCTATCAGGTCTAGCGGATCACCAAATCCGGTAAATCCGGGGATGCCTTCCTTGAAGGTGGAAATGTCTCCATTCGGTCCATCGGGTACCAGGGCAATGATATCACTGCCTCCGCTGTATCGGACTACCAATAAGGCACCAGTTAGGTTTCCATTTTCGGCGTTGCTTCGGTATTCAATAACTCCGTTTGGAGATTTATTAAACTCAAAATCAAAGGCTGCACCCCTATAATTCACGTCAGGTTGCACGCCATTATATACAGAATTATCCACATCTGCGTCCCCGCGATTCAGAACAAATTCCCCTCTGAATGGATTTGGATGGCCATAATAGCCTAATCCTGCTGAAGGGTTCATTCGGAACAGCCAGTCTCGCTGAACATTGTTATTATTTGAGGCAGAAATTGCAGGATAGTCGGCATCGGAATGGTCATAAATGGTGCCATCCGGTCTGCGGGTACCGCTGACAGAGGCAGGTGAGTTGCTACCCCCCGCAGTACCATTGGCAGGCACATATAACTGTCCATTGGAATGCCATACCAAATCATAGGCATTTCTTACCCCTGTAGCAAACAAGGTTATCGGGGCATCCACGTAATAAGGATTGTACATGCCATCCAGGGTGGGAGAATTTACGTCCACATTATTAATGGCCGACTGGTCCCGGGTGGTCATCGCGTCCAATGGAAGCGTAGCAGGAAGTTTTGTCAAATCCAATTTCAGCGTCGCCGCAGAAAGCAGGCTTTCTTCCCGGTTACCCCAGGCACCATCAGGTGCTCCACCGGCACTGTTACTACCCTGATTGAAATAAAGCATATTTGGCTCTCCAGGCCGGAAAGCGATGCTGTTTGTCAGGTGATCTCTCAAAGACCGAGGCAGGTTGGTTACCAGTAATTCCTCATTTTCCAGATTTGCTCCGGTCAATCGGGATAGTTTGCCATCCCAATCCGGGGCACTGCTAAGTCCGGCGGAATTGTGCGATACATAGGCAATCAGGTTTCCGGCGGTAGCAGTCGGATCAAATTCCAGGCCTACTGCCGTGCGACCATCATACCCGGCTTTCCAGCCAGAAAGCGTCTGCTTTCCAGATAGGGTTCCATCCGCATTTATGGTCCAGCGATGAATATCCCCTCCAATGGTCAATCCGTACAATTTGCTGTCAGGCCCGATGGTAAGTGTGGTATACTTAGCCCCCGAAGCTACTGCACCTTGCTTGGTAAAGGAAACGTTGTCCAGGTCAGTGGTGGGTCCGGGGGTTCCTCCGGAACCAGTGGTAAAGGAGGAAGTAAAGGGCTCAAACGTTTCACCGGCAAGATCTTTTACCCCATCTACCTCAAAAACATAGGTAGTATTTGATTCCAATGGCAGGCTTGGTACCAGGTTAATGGCATCCCCGCCTCCGGTTCCGTTGACGGTGGCACCAATTGGGGTGCTATTACTTTGTTTAAACAACTTAACCGTACTGTTTGTAATGGTACTGTTGTCTACACTAGTCAATCCGTTTTCATTCGGATTGGGTAGGAATAGGTTATTAGCGGAAACACTGGTAGTAACCGATACGTTAATAGCTCCATCTTCCGGATTCACCCCGAGAATTCGAGGGGTTTGTACGCCTCCTTCTCCGGCAGTAATGCGGACAAAATTAATTTTAGTGTTGAACCCGGTTCCGGGGTCCAGGGTCAGACGACCATCTGCAACAACTACCTGTACGGTACCGGTAGTGAATCGGCCAGGCGCTCCTGTTTCTCCTTCGGGAACAAAAGCGTTGATGGCATTGATACCTTCCACATTTATCGTATGGGAAGGCGTGTCGTCCACCGAGCCATCAATATTTGGGTCACCTACACCTACCGTTACGTTATAGGTGCCATTTGGTACTTCAATTTCCCATTTGGCATCCGGCAAATAACCATTGGCTGCATTGTCTGAAACATCCCCATACTGCATGTGGGAAAGTGTGTTTTCTAAAACAGATACTCCGGCTACTGCACGGTTTCTGCCGTTCAGGGTAAGGTCAGCAAGGGTATTTCCTGCTGCATCCAGCCAGCCATAGCTGAAGCCGTTGCCTCTATCTCCAAAAGCATCGCCTGCATCTCGAACATAGCCAGAAGGGGCTGCCGTTTCGGGATCAGAGAAATTGATGTTTGCTTCAAAATCAGGTGTACCCGGATCGACATCTGCTTCCGTAATCACCAGGCTTACCTCCATTTCGGCATTGCTATATCCCATATCCGGCTGGTCTATCGCCATAACCATGGTGGAATAGGTCCCTGGTTCCAAACCTTCCTTCACGCTGAATTCAAGTGTTCCCAAAACAGGGTTGATGGGGAGCGTCAACCATTCGCCTGAATCCGGATCATCCGAAATAACGACGGTTGGATTTCCAGTACTGGAAGTCAATTCCACCGACTGAGCTGCAATGCTTGTCCCTTCTTCACCGGAAAAATTCAACTGAGAAACCGAGAAATCCAGGCTCAGCGGGGCTGTTTCCTGATCAACAGCGAAATAGGCAAAATCCGTATCAAATGCCGTGCTTCCGTTTCGGTAGGAAGAATAGATACCGGCAAAAGCCAGGCTTGTCTCCTCTCCCACGGTCAAACCGTTTAGGTATTCCTGAGGCAGGGTCATGGCATCCAAGCTCGCCTTGGTCAACTCGACAAAATCACCGGCACCGATGGCATAATACCCTGTGAGGGTCATTTCAATCGGATCGACGACCAGACGCAACGTTACATTCTGGCCTGAAACGCCGACATTATCCACCTGAATCTGATCCGGGGAATCAGCTCCGTTTACAGATAGGGCATTAAGTTCTTTACGTAGTTCTACGTTATTCGCATTTACATTCAGTTTCACGAAATTATCCTCGTCCAAACCGAACCAAATACCGGCCTGTGCCGAATTTCCTCCGGTATTGATCCCCAGTAATTGGGTTTCAATCACTAAAGGCTGAGACAGATCGGTAATTCCTACCCCGAGGCTATTCACCTGAGTATTGGTATTAGCACTCTGCCCTGGATTGAGATAGGCAATGCCTTTGGATGCAGTGAGGGTCAGGTTGCCTCCACCTATCGCTATTTTAGAGGGTTCATACCCAATAACTTCCGGATACGTCACCGGCAAATCAGCCGATAATCGGGTTTCGGAATGAGGGTCTACCATGGTAAACCCGGTACCAACACCACTTCCATCTTCCAATCCACCTTCCGTACCATCAAATTCAAATCGCAATGGAAGGGCTTTGGGAATACCGTTACAATCCAGTAAACTCCAGGGAGAACAAGGTAGCGGGTCTGCTACGGCCACTGTCACGGTCCATTCCTGCTCGCTTCCATCTGCTGCCGTCACCGTGTAAACC
This sequence comes from Cyclobacterium salsum, assembly GCF_010119245.1. Lineage (GTDB taxonomy): Bacteria > Bacteroidota > Bacteroidia > Cytophagales > Cyclobacteriaceae > Cyclobacterium > Cyclobacterium salsum. The sequence continues at coordinate 375,307 of NZ_WNKG01000002.1, read as the reverse complement.
ACCGGGTTGGTAAAATCCTGTGCCTGCCCGCTTTCAGGGGAAGCACTGGCTCCTTCGGATAGGGTGAATTCAGGGGCAAGAGCGGTTACATCCGTACCAAACGGCACTTCTACATTCACTGCAAAATTGGTGGCATCTACCGTACTTTCCCCGATATCACCTGGAAATGCAAAAGTCAGCAAGGACTTCTCATCGCTCAGGGTAGTGGAAACGGTAAGACTTGCCTCCAGCAATGCTGGTGCAAATCCCTCTGCAGTGGCAATTATCGTATTGTTTCTGCTTTCCCCATCGCTGAGAGAGGAAGCATCCATAGCAAAATCAATGGCGCCAGCCGCTGCGCTTTCCGGCAAAGTCAACCAATCGTTGCTGCCGGTTATAAATTTGTCTTCGGCATTGATGTTGTCATCAATCACCAGACCGATGCTTCCTGCGCCAGCTCCACTCAGGCTGCTACTGAAGGTACCTGCTTCACCCGGCTCCAGGCTGTTATTTACCGCTGCCGGCTCAAAGCTCAATTGCCCACTGGCAGCGGTGCCGCTACTGGCCGTTATGTCCAGGTAGGTGATTTTACTGTTGTATCCTCCAAGCCCGGTGATGGTCAGGAGTCCGTCGGTCACTTCCACCGTAATGGTTCCGGTTCTGGTTTCTCCTGCTTCCGGCACAAAGGCCGCAATGGCAGTATATCCCTCCACAGTGGCACTGTGGCGGCTATCCAGATCGGTTCCTGCATCTCCCAGGCCAACCGTTACTTCATATGTTCCATTGGGAATTTCCATTTCCCAGATCAATTCGTTGCCTCTGGGTTGTCCAGACCAGGATTGAACGCCACCAGTGGTATTCAAAATGTTATCACCCTGAAAATGGACCAGTGTACCTTCCAGTTTCTCCTGATCGGACGCACTGGCATAGGTACCGGAAATTCGGTTTCGGCCTACTCCAGGGCCGTTATTGGCTGCTTCATCCGAAGCGTCAATTGGAGTGCCGTCAGATTTCAGCTTCCAGCCATAAGCATAATCCGTTTCTTCAAACGTAACTGAGGCATGGCCAAACTGCTTGCCATAATCTACCAGGTAGCCGGCAGGAGGTGTAGACGTGCGGTCCTGGAAGTTGATATTGGCCGCAAAACCGGAGGCTACCGTTACCGATACCGTCCAATCGGCACTGGATCCATCTGAACCTGTGATCGTGTAAACTACCGGATTAGTAAAATCCTGTTCCACTCCGGACTCCGGGCTAATCCCTGAGCCGTCAAAAGTAAATTCCGGAGAAAGGGCCGTAATATCGGTACCGAAGGGCACCAGAATCGTCACCTCCTGGTCTATCTGATTGATGTTTACCTCCCCTATTCCATTAGAAAGGGCAAACGTCTGAAAGCCTTTTGCTACTTCCGCTTCTTCGGTTACCGATACGGTCCAATCCACTTCCGTCCCGTCTTCTGCTGTAACCGTATAAGTTACGGAATTGGTAAAATCCTGGCCTTCTCCATTGGCAGGCAGAGAGCTAGCCCCTTCAGAAAGAGTAAAGGTGGGAGACAGCGCAGTAAGATCGGTACCAAAAGGAACAAGCACTGACACCGTACGATTTTCGGCATCAATCGATGCCGCTTCAACTTGTTCAGCCAGTGAAAAAGAGGTGATGTCATTTCCTGTAAATAGGGGTACCGCAGTCAGGTCTTCGGTCACCACCTGGGCATAATCGGTACTTAAGCGCACCGGTCCGACATTGGCATTATTGGTAGAAGCAGAACTGATAAACAGCCGCCCAATCTGAGGTGTACCGGAAACAGTTTGGCTCCCGGCACTTGTCCAGGTATTGGCTTCTTCAGAAAGCGTTGGGGCCAGTGTCCATTCATAGGCAATGCTGTTAGCACCATCCCAGACTCCTTTCACCAAAAATTGAATGGTTTCACCAAAGGGTACTTCTTGGGTGCCGTTGTCGGAGGCTGGTCCACCCAGGCCGACACGAGCGATCAGACCTGTACTGCCCCCTTTGGCCATCTGCAGCCGTACCCAGGGGGTAGAACCAGAATTTTCGTCGATGCGGATGGCGGTACGTAATCTGTCACCCGAGCCCGATCCAAGACCATTTATCTGAAAATAGGTAGCAAAATAGAAGGGAACGTTTGGCGTAAGGGATACGGGGTTGTCCGTAAGGGGAATCAGGTCATGGGCATGGTTGCCCAGGGAAAAATCCAGGTAATGGCTGGTATTATCACTTAGACCTTCGTTTACAACCGGAATAGATGCATCTCCTGCGTTTTCTTTTAGCCATTGCGTAGGAGCTATTTCGTGCAGGTTGCCTGTTCCGTAGGTATCAAAATTTTCAATAAAGGAAAAATCGGAAGGAAGGGCCGTAATGGTGACCGTCCAGTCCTTACTGCTGCCATCTTCCGCTGTGACCGTGTAGGTAACCGGATTGGTGAAATTCTGAGTACTACCGGAAACTGGGGTTACCGTTGCGTTATTCGATAGGGTGAAGCTTGGTGACAAAGCAGTCACATCCGCTCCCGAAGGCATCACTACTTCAATGGTGCCCGCTCCCATATCTGTTTCTGCGCTGATTTGGCCATCTACCGAAAACCCAAGAATATCCTTTTCCGAACTGGCGGTCAAAGGTAAAATTTCAATGGCCTGGATCAGGGCATTATTGGTTGAGGCCAGGAATTGTAAATTCAGTTCTCCATCCGAAACCGTCACGTCATTTTGGATAATTCCCAAGACACCTTTACCATACAGGGCAAAGAGATCCAGATCGTCCTGAACCAGTTCTCCTTCCATAAGGATGTCAAAAACTCGAAGCCCCGAACCCTCATGGTAATTCTCGATCATGTGGACCCTAACGGTATATTGTCCGTTGGCTATCGGGAAGTTGTAACCAAAATTTCCTCCGAACCTTCTGGGATAATAAAGGTCCATATGCCCCCCACTTACCTCGTATGGGGAGTAGGAACCAAGAGAAGTTGACGTTCCCTCCGTTTCCACCAGGAAATCGGTATTTTCCTGCAAAAACAAGTCTCCATCTTTTGTGTAGTCAAATCCGGCCACGTTCATCCGGTAAGGGATGGCCACTAAATCCGGATCGACTACCGGTGCCTCCTCAATCGAGAAGTCAGTAAAAAGTACCGTAATGGGTTCGTTCTCCGGCGCATTGCGATGTGACGTAAATATCCCGGAATAGGTCTGTCCTGAAAAATACGCTGCCGGAACCGCACGGATGTCTCCTTCGGGACCTGTAACAAGCACCTCTTCTCCCGCTCCCAAACGGTAAAAACCCTGTACCGTATTGGCTACAGGGTCAAACTCCAGGCGAAGGGTTATCGGGCCCGTATCCGTAGATAGATTGGCCGTATTTATTTCCAGAAATGCCGTTTGCTGGGTGGTATTGTCCATGTTTTCCACCTGCAGCTGGATTTTTCGTTGGTTGGTGGTTCCATTCTTTACCACCACGAGTTTAACGTAATGATCTTCGTCTTTACCCAGCCAGATACCCGCCTGCTGGGATTGACTCGCACCACTCACCTCAAAATTGGGATTGATCAGGGTGGAGGAAACACTAAACGTCCCGGTGGGCACATCCAATCCGACACCCAGCGCATTTACCTGAGAATTGGTATTATTACTGGAAGGAGTGCCAGAAGGCTGGCTAAAAAAGATCCCTTTCGTACTGGTAATGGTCAATCCGCTGGCATCCCGGCTGATCAAACCTGGCTCGTATCCTGGTACGTCCGGATCGCTAGGGGTACTCAGGGGAACACTAGGCTCCAGCACCATGGTAAACCCGGATTCGGAAAGACCTCCCTGGTTTTGGGTAAAATCAAAATTTACCGGCAAACCCTGTAGAATCTGGCTGCAATCCAGGGGACTAATGCCAGGGCAGGGAGCTTCCAGGGAACGGACTTTGCCCGTAAGGTCAAACCGGAATTCCGGCTGAGGATCTTCCGATGGAAGCACGTCATCAAACTCAGGGGAATGGGGGCGAGCTACGTTGATTGAAATTTCTGCTGCGTTAAAAAATAACAGCAAGAGAAAGAGTGCATTAAACAGATAACGGTGTTTCATTTGAATGAAAATAATGTGATAAACCTACTTTCTGAATAGAAATTAGCAAATAGAAATTGTACCCTGACAAGATCACGACAGAATCCAATTACGTTGAAAACTAAAACCTACTCCTGATTCAAAAGACGTATATATGTATTTAAAAAACAAATTATTTATTTTAAAAAAATTTTTTGATTCAGTTTATCCACAATTCGCCCGATTTTTACACAGTAATTTTACTAAAAAAAAAATTCAAATTATAAAAATAATTCTATTATATTGCCAATCCATTTCTAAAGTCTTTAAACAACCCGGCTAAATGAAAAGTGGAAAAAAAATCAAAAAAATATTTTTTCCTAAGAAGTTGTTTTGAATAAAATAATTGCAGGAAGATCTTAAGCCATTTTCTATCCTTTCGAAAAAAAACCGAGAGGTAGTGAAACTGTAGTGCACATATAAAACTATTTCAATATTTTTTTAGCTTTAAGAGCTCTATTCAGTAATAATTTATCAGCTCCCGGTTTCAGGGATTGCAGGACGCGCATTCCGGGATTTATTCGAATATAGGAATCGGGCTACGCATCCGCTTCCCTCAGCTTTGAAACGAACTTACCTAGCGGTATTATTATTGGGAGCTATTCGCCTCTGCGTAAAACTTCATGCCCTTTTAAAAACCCAAAAAATAAGATGAAATCTTTTAAAAACTGCAATACCGGTAGCTGCGACCTGAAGGGTAAAGGAGAAGGCATGGTGGGAGGCATGAACGCCAAATAAGCGCCACCCGATACGCGGCTTTTGGATGGTGGCGGCGAGCCCTTCAATGTGGTATAAAATCTGTCCTCGGCAGGGGGAAGCCGCGCTGGCTTTATCCTGAATATTTCTTACAAACCTTGCAGAAACTCCTGAAATTCCTGGTTATCAAAATTACTCATTCCTTCCTGATAAAAGACGATTTCTCCTTCGGGATTGACCACCAGTGTGGTAGGGATGGCCTGGCTTTGCAAGGAAGGATTTAATCCATAAGCAGCGTGTACGATTGGAAAAGAAAAACCCTTGTCTTCTACAAATTGAATGCTTTTACTAAAATCGTCATCCAACGCTATCATTAGAAATTCAATGGAGTCGTTCCCCCGCACCTTTTCGTATAAACTAGAAATGTGGGGCATCTCTGCCCGACAGGGAGGGCACCAGGTGGCCCAAAGGTTTATAAAGAGTGTTTGACCCCGATATTGGGAGAGTCCCACCCGGTCACCTTCCGTATCCAAAAACTGTCCGCTAAAATCAAACGCCTCATTGGATTTATCTTCCAAAAGCACCTTGGGTTTGATCAGTCCGGTGGACAAGACCAGTGACTGAACGCCTCCAACGATGGGTGTCATCAGCCCGGTAAAATACAGCACCGCAAAAATTCCCAACATAATCCCCCAACTCTTGACTTCTTTTTTCCAATTCATAAATTCTAATTTTATACAAAGCTACAGGTTTATGTGAAAGAGTTCTGTGACTTTTTATACCTAATTTCTTCAAAACGAAGATATTAATATAACTTATTACCTTAATAGAAAGCGATGTAACATGCGAAATGACTGATAAAAAAATATGTTACTGACTATCAATTACATAAAAAATAGCCGATTAAAGTATGGGTCTGGGGTTTGGTAACCCTGCACTCCCTACCATCTGATTTTCCGCCCATAACGGATACCGTACACTGCCGCTACTTAATCGAGCAGGTCGAAGTGAGCAGTACTCGAAAGTTTTATAGGTTATTAGAGATATCTATCGGGAATAGCGAACGCGCTGCCCTTCGGGTGTCCGGCGCTGCCCATTACCATGATCAAGGAGAATACAAGTTATTTTGTCGAGCGTGGCGCCGAATCATTTTCTGTTCTGGGTACGGATCTTCTACTTCCAACAATGTTTAAGGAATACTGATAGCCAATGGTACCAAACTTTAATCCTTTGGACGGTTGGGCTTTTTGACCTATATTTAATATTCTATGCACCCTTATCGGCTTTTACATTGCTCTTGCTTAACGGTAAACAACAAGTTGGTTTAACTAACGAACTGACCGCAGGCATACAGGAATTCGGCTACGAAACTCCAAATACTCCACGACCAGGTTCGTTGTGCTTCATGCTAAAAACTCGCGATCAATCAGAAAAATGGAATTAGAGGAATTTGGTTATAATGATAAACTTGAAAAGTTCAGGATTGAGAATAACCTGAAGGACTTTAAGATTGGAAGGGTCGTTTCCGAGCATAAAGATAGGTATACTGTAAAAACCGAAAAAGGGGATATCAACGCTGAAATAACAGGGAACTTACGATTTTCATCAAATCATCGAGAAGATTTACCCGCAGTTGGAGATTGGGTTGCACTCACAATTTATGATTCAGGTTTTTCCCTCATACAGAAAGTATTTCCAAGATACTCAATTATTTCAAGAAGGAATGTTGGTAGATATGGAGAGAAGCAGATAATTGCAACAAATATTGATTATGCGTTATTGGTTCAAGCTGTTGATAGGGACTTTAATATAAACAGACTTGAAAGATACCTGGCTATTTGTAGTTCGTCAAAGGTTAGTCCAATTATAGTATTAACAAAGATTGATTTAATAAATGAGCATCAAATCTCTGAGATAGGGAACAAAATAAATGCTCGGATTAAAGCTATTCCGATTGTTGCAATAAGTAATAAAACACAAGAAGGATACGAAAAAATAAAAATGAATATTGAAAAAGGAAAAACCTATTGTATGCTAGGTTCTTCAGGCGTAGGGAAATCCACTCTATTGAATAACCTTTCGGGCAAACCCCTAATGCAAACAGATACACTAAGCATGAATACAAATAAGGGGAGGCATATTACTAGTCACAGGCAGTTAATTGTTCTTGAAAATGGTGGAATACTTATTGACAATCCTGGAATGAGAGAAGTTGGTATTGCCGATTCAACTACCGGATTAGAAATCACTTTTGATATGATTACCAAACTTTCTCAAGATTGCAAGTTTAATGACTGCACCCACACAAATGAGATTGGTTGTTCAATACTAGAAGCCATTGAAAAAGGGGAAATAGACCAGGCGTCCTACGAAAATTACCTGAAATTGGAGAAAGAGAACGTCCATTTTAACTCTACCATTGCTGAAAAACGAAAAAAAGACAAAAAGTTTGGGAAAAGCCTAAAGAACTATAAAAAAGACATGAACCATAAAAAAAACTAACTAACTGGTTTAATTACTAAAAAAGTGCAAATTACAATGAATCAATTTATCCAACAATGGGGTGATGCTGCGTATACTAGTTTAGGTTTTTTCTGGATGGCCTTGTGGGCATTTATTTTGGGCTATATTATCAGCTCCCTAATCCAAATTTTTATTACGGAAAAGCGAATGCAAAAAACCATGGGCGATGAAGGAAGCAAGAGCATTCTTCTCGGTACCTTCTTTGGTTTTATAAGTAGCTCTTGTAGTTTTTCAGCGCTAGCCACCTCAAAATCCTTGTTTCAAAAAGGTGCCAGTTTTGTTTCATCCATTGCATTTTTGCTGGCGTCCACCAACCTGGTCATTGAACTCGGAATCATTATTTCCATTTTTCTCGGTTGGCAGTTTGTGGTGGGCGAATACATTGGGGGTGTTTTGCTCATTCTATTCAGTTGGCTTCTGATCCGCCTTATCAATCCAAAAAAAATGATAGAAAAAGCGCGTAAACGGCTGGAGGACTCTAAAGAGGATGAACATAAAAAAGAGGCCTCCATGGTAATTAAAATTAAATCCCCGGAAAAATGGGCTAAGGTTGGGAAACAATACGCGATGGAATGGAAAATGGTATGGAAAGATGTAACGGTAGGATTTACCATCGCAGGGATCGTTGCCGCCTTTATACCCGATTCTTTCTTTCAAACACTCTTTATTAACTCCGGTGAAGGCCAGGAATCATTCGGCTTTTTTACCCTACTTGAGCATGTAGTGGTAGGGCCGGTAGCCGCTTTTCTAACTTTTATTGGCTCTATGGGAAATATTCCTCTTGCAGCCCTGCTATTTGATAAGGGAGTAAGTTTTGCTGGTGTCATGGCATTCATTTTCAGCGATCTGGTAGTATTCCCCGTTCTCCGCATTAATGCCAAGTATTATGGCTGGAAGATGTCTCTTTTTATCCTGTTTCTTTTGTTTACGTCTCTCATTGCCGCTTCCCTATTGTTGCATTACAGTTTTGATCTTTTCGGCCTGATCCCTGAAGCTTCCGCAAAAAGTATCACAGAAAAAGAGCATTTTACAATCGATTATACCTTCTATCTGAATGCCGTTTTTTTGGCCCTTTCCGGAATATTGATTTACCTCGGTTTTTTCAAAGGAAAAGATGTGATGCATCATAAAGAGATGGCTCCAAAAAGCCCACTACTGGAAAAAGTATTAAAGTGGAACGCATTGACCTGCTACGTTTGGTTAGCTATTGGAATCGTATTGAAATACTTGCCGGTATAAAAATAACCTACTTTACCTAAAACAAGAAGTTATTGAATAAAAAAAACACCCAAATCGTTTAATAGGCCCTGAAGCATAAATTTTCCATGTTTTTTTGGAAGTTTTTATCGCAACCCTTTTTCAGTTCCTTAAAGGGAAAGAAAAAATAATAAACTTGAAGGTAAACAACTCCTGCACATGAAACCACGAATTAAGGTCCTTTCCGGGGAAATGGTAAAATACTTTCTTCTGGCTTTTTGGCTTTTTGCAGCCTTCCAAAAGAAAGAGCAACCCATCCAATCGGATGTTTGCATCTATGGCAACTCTAGCGCTTCCATTCTGGCAGCTGTACAATTAAAAAAGCGTGGCAGGGAGGTGGTGATAGTTAGTCCGGATAAATACGTAGGCGGCATGACGATTGAGGGCCTGGGTGGGTCGGATATAAACAATCATGGAGGATTCAAAAACGATTCAGTGATCGGGGGGCTTACCCTGGAGTTTTACAGAGAAGTGGCCCAGCATTACGGAATCACGGACTTTGATTCGGCAAGAGCCGATCGCCAAACCTGGCGCTTTGAACCCCATGTGGCCAAAGCGATTTTTGACCGATGGCTGAAGGCTTACGATATTCCCGTTTACACGGAATCGGGGCTGCGGCTTGCATTTGATGCCGTGAAGAAAGAAAACGGGCAGATTACCTCCTTTGAAACGGTTAATGGAAAAACTTTTCGGGCTTCCTTCTTTATTGATGCGTCCTACGAAGGCGACCTGCTGCATTATGCCGGCATATCCACCATTGTAGGCCGGGAACCCAATAGCCTGTATGGGGAAACGAAAAATGGCATCCGAACAACCAACACCTACCGGAACTTTGAAGTGGCGGTAGATCCCTATGTGGAGCCCGGAAATCCGGAAAGCGGTTTGATTCATAGCATACAGGACGAAATACTGGGTGAGGCAGGTACGGGGGATCAGCGCATACAGGCCTACTGCTTTCGGGCCTGCCTGACCAAGGACCCCTCCAATCGGGTTCCCTTTGGGAAACCGGAAAATTACCACAGGGATTGGTACGAAATCTACCTGCGTTACCTGGATGCAGGCGGTACCTTGTACAAACCCTCCTATTCCATACCTAATAACAAAACCGACTTGGGTGCCTGGCACGACCTGTCGCACAATCTCTACGGGATGAACCACGAATACCCGGAAGGGGATTACCAGAAACGGCAGGAGATTTACCAATACCACCTGGACTTTACCCGTGGCCTCTTCTGGTTTTTGGCCAACGATCGGGAGGTGCCCGAAAACGTCCGGCAGGAATGGAGCCAATGGGGCACGACCAAAGACGAGTTTACCGATAATCAGGGCTGGCCGCGAATGCTCTATATTCGGGATGGAAGAAGAATGCAGTCGGACTATGTGATTACAGAACATCATACCCGAAACGACACTTCCATCTTTATTGAGGATCCGGTAGCCATTGCCTTTTGGCCACCAGATGTGCATCATGTGCGGCGCATTGTCCGTGATGGAAAAGCTTACAACGAAGGCTTCGTATTTGGAGGGGATAATTGGAAACCCTTTCCCATTCCCTACCGCAGCCTGGTCCCTCGGGAATCCGAATGCACCAATTTACTGACCCCCACCTGCCTGTCCGCCAGCCATATTGCCTATGGAGCCATCCGCCTGGAATGGACCTTTATGCTGTTGGGAGAGGCTGTCGGTATTGCGGCGGACCTTTGCCTGGAGAAACAGCGCACCGTTCAAGATCTGCCTTATGAAACGTTAAAGAATCGCCTGGTGGAAAACAAGCAAATCATTGGCATGGACTAAATTGATGTTTTCGACTTTAAGGTATCAGGGTAAACACAGGAATTAAAACGACCGTGGCGCAATCGTCAATGGTGGAGATAATATTTAACACCTGCCAGCTGGCAGGCATGAGATTCTCCCGACGTCCGGGACAGATTTATGGCGGCTTAAGAACATTTGTTTTCAAATGAAAGAAAGGGAAACACCAACTTTTTTATCATTAAACTATTCAATTGGGATCTTAATAAAAAAAATGAATCTTTTTAAATACTCTTTTATTTCTTCATAAAAGTGAATCACAAACACGAGAACCATTGCTCATTAAATTTGTTTTAACTAGATTTTTTATTTAAATTAATATGTAAAATATTGATAATATGTGTGTTAAGTAAATACCAGCAGCCATGGTTACTGAAAAAATAAAGGTACCGAACTCAATCCTTAGAATGACATTGGTTTTTTGGTGCTTCCTCACGGTATTGACTATTTCCAATGGTTCCCAAATTTATCATTACCATCCTTCAAAATTTCTTAGAACTGATTTTGATGACTTGATAGATCAACTAGACAAAAATGATCTAAATAAAATTGCGCGTAAAATGAGGGCTACCGCTAGAACGTATTTAAACGATGCTAAGAAGCAAGGATTGCCCGACGGTAATCTTCATGTTTTAAATTTACGTCGAATAGGTAATGTACTGGCAAATGGGATCAATGATGGAACGAAAGAGGAATTAGCCAGTAGTCTCAAGGAAGCCATTGCAATGCAAGACAATGTGGTTGGCATCGCCGCTTTGAGAAGTATGCTTGAATACATTTCAACCACTCCCATTCCAATTTCAAAGGGCATACCGGCATTCAAATACCTTTTAGGCTCTATAAAATCAGTGTTAAACGAAATGGAAGGGAGCATACTTGAAGAGCTTATCGAGGAGCGTTTAGATGAGGCCTTCCGGGAAGCAAAGGACAGTCTTGACAACGCTGCAAAAAGAACATTGGAGAATAGTGAATAAATGTGCCAATTCATTTGATCGCGTTGATCGTCTCATTCACATTAGCAGGTTTTGGATTTTCATCCCTAACGTACAATAACGTAGATATTCTTGTCATCCATGAGCTTTTTCCACCCTCCGTTGCAATTAATTCTTGTTTAAACGATATTTACTTTCATACTGCCTGCCAGTATGTAAATTGCACACCATTTCCATTCTCCGGCCATCAAAAACCGAAATAAACCTTAAAAAAACGAATGAAAAACCTTTTCCTGCTTTTAGTCTTACTATTTTTAGCACTTTTCACCAACGGGCAGGAACTCCCGCTTTTAAAGGTCTCCCCCGATAATCGCTACCTCGTAACAGAGGACAACCAACCGTTTTTTTGGCTAGGAGACACGGCCTGGGAATTGATTCACCGACTGGACAAAACAGAAATCGACCACTATCTGCAAGACCGTGCCAACAAGGGCTTTACACTTATTCAAACCGTCATCCTGGCAGAACTGGATGGGTTGAACACACCAAATGCTCAGGGAGACACCCCATTGATCGACAACAATCCGGAGAAGCTTAACGAAGCCTACTTTAAGCTTGTGGATTACGTGTTGGAGAGAGCCGCTGAACTGGGCATGTACGTTGGATTATTGCCTACCTGGGGAGATAAGTTTAACAAAAAATGGGGTGTTGGCCCGGAAATTTTCACTCCGGAAAATGCAGAAACCTACGGCGAACTATTGGCCAAACGCTATCAACCCCACAGCAATCTGGTCTGGATTCTCGGCGGGGACCGACCCATAGAAAACGAAACCCATTATGAAATTATCCGCTCTATGGCCAAAGGAATCCGGGCGATTGACGAGAAGCATTTATTGACGTTTCATCCCGTGGGAGCAAAAAAGGCAACGGATTATTTTAGGGAGGATAGTTGGCTGAGCCTGGATATGTTTCAGAGCGGTCACAGCCGGCTGGCAACGGATTATCAATACGTACTGGATGCGCGAAGCGCCGTCCCCGCCCGGCCAGTGATCAACGGGGAGCCCAGGTACGAAAATATCCGGGATCGGTTCTGGGAAAATAAAGACTACGGCTGGCTGGATGATGCCGATGTCCGGGTTGCGGGTTATTGGAGCATGCTTTCGGGAGCTGCCGGCTACACCTACGGTTGCAATGATGTCTGGCAAATGTACGAAAGCGGCAGGGCGCCAATTATCAATGCCCGTACGGGTTGGCAAGTGGCCTTGGACCTGCCCGGCTCCTCCCAGATGGGCTACCTTAAAAAAATCCTTTCAGCGCTTCCCTGGCAGCAGTTGCAACTAGATCAAAGCCTGATCTTGGGGGATAATCCAAAAAACGAGTCCCACATGCTGGCCTCCAGAACAGAAAAGGGTGACCTAATACTTGCCTATATACCTACCGGAACGCCGCTAACCCTTGATTTAACCCGATTTAATATGGAAACAGCCGAGGCTTATTGGTTTAATCCCAGAAATGGTAAGGTCCTGCCACTTGGAGAGGTTAAAACCAGTGGCTCACAGACTTTTACGCCATGGGCCAATGGCTGGGGAAGTGATTTTCTATTGTTACTTGTGGACAAAAAGGCCGGATACGATTTTTCAGATTTCATGAACTAGAAAAGGTTTGAAGAGAAAGCGATTCAGAAAAACAGGAAAATATTGATGAAACGAAGGAGTGGATAAAAAGTGACTGAAAATGCTTATTTATTAACGGAAAAAGTCAGAGGATGTGTTTCCATTCACCAATTTGAGCTACAAACATTTAATTTAAAAAAAGAAAATTGCCTTCAGAAAACAAAAATACCTATAAAATCCCAGCCGGTACCGGCATCGGGCACGTGCACCTGAAAGTGGCGGATTTACAGCGCGCGCTTGACTTCTATTGCGGGATGTTGGGATTCGAACTGACCACCACCTATGGGGAGGACGCTGCCTTTATTTCTGCCGGCGGTTACCACCATCATATCGGATTGAATACCTGGTTTAGCAAAGATGCTCCTCCAGCTCCTAAAAACAACGCCGGACTATTCCACACAGCCATTCTGTACCCGACCCGAAAAGACCTGGCTACCATTCTTGACCGAATCCTGCAAGCCGGGTATCCCTTGACCGGTGCCGCAGACCATGGTGTATCCGAAGCACTTTACCTGAACGATCCGGACAACAACGGAGTGGAATTGTACTGGGACCGGCCCAGAGAGCAATGGCCTAAAAAACCCGATGGCTCCCTTGAAATGTATACCCGAAGACTGGATTTGGAAGGTTTGCTAAAAGAAATAAGGTTATAAAACGGTTTAAGTACTTCTAGTATATTCACGCCAGGCAGGCATAACGAATAAAACTCCCTTTTGATAAAATCAAAACGTTTAAGATAATATACTATCCCTGATTTGGGGATTGGTTTTGAGCAAGTCCGGTTGATAACACGCTAAACATAATGTGATCTACGATATGAAATTCCTCTTGCCTCCTTTCTGTTTGTTTTGTTTGGATGGTCGGATAGGTTTTTAACGGTGAATACCTACATCAAACTCAAACTATAAAGAAGTCACTCCGCCTAACTGGTGAATGGTATTCTGGATCAGGCCCTCTACCGTTTCGCCTTGCTCACTTTCCAATCGGTATTGGATTTCCATCACCCAGGTCGGTTCGATCTCGGGTAGTTTTAGCTTGATCGATTTTTTATCCGGCCCCAGCTCAACAGCGGAAACTGCCAATTCTTTCTCGTTGTAATGCTTGGAACCGTACTTTCTGGACCGTAATAAATCCCAGGTGGCAACCGTGTAATTCGACAGCTCGTTTACGCTGCTTTCATCCAGCTTCTCCGTAAAGGTTAGCAAAACCCCGTCTTTCTGGGCCTGAATGCCAACCGGTAAATTTACCGGGGTTTCGGTCATTCGGATCCGGTATAGTCCTCCCAGTTGGGGTTGGGTAGAGCCCCAGGCGGAAAGGCCGCAAAGGTACAAATGACCATCTTCCGGATTAAATCGTCCACGCATCACGCCCGTGGCAAAGCGAGGTAAAGGCAGTTCCACAATACCTCCCTGAACCTGCCCGTCAATTTTTTCAAAGGGAACCAGGTATACTTTCCCATACCCATAGGAAAAATTCAGAAGTTTCCCGTTTAACGGACCCCATTTTTCACTGTCCACCCATAGCAGTTCGGAAGGAGAACGATCCCGCTCCCTTTCCACCCAAACCAGGGGTTGCTCCATGCCGGAATCGGTGCTATCCGCCGGTGGGTCAAAACCGAACATATTACCATAAAAACCTCCCTCTTCTACCCAATTGATCCGGTTCATGGGATTCCAGTGCCCTTCCTGATCTGTCACAATAAAGGTCCCGTCCGGATTGAGACACACACCGTTGGCCGCCCGAAAACCGGTGGCAATAATGTCCGTCTGTTGCCCATCGGAACTGACTTTCAGTAAGGTTCCATGCTGGGGAACCAGGGCTTCCCGGGCATGCCGGGCACTTTTGGCATAATAAAGGTTTCCCTCCGCATCGGCTTGCAAGCCCATGGCAAACTCATGGAAATGATCGGTTACCTGATGGTCGTTATTGAAACTCTCGTAAAAATCAGCTTCACGGTCCCCATTGAGATCATGCAAGCGGACAATTTGGTCCCGGCAGGTGACGAAAATCTCTTCGTCGATTACCTTTATTCCGAGGGGCTGAAATAATCCGGAAGCAATCCGCTGCCAGGTCAGCTTTTGTTCATTTTCTGTAAATCCTTCTACCAGCCATACGTCTCCGTCCGTAGCACATATCACGGCCTTATTTCGGTCCTCGAAAAAATCCAACCCACTTAATCGCAGCTGGTTTTTCCAGGGGCTGTTAAAGGGAGGATTCAGGACATCAACCTGAAAGGCCCCTTCCTGCTGTCCAGGCAAAATCGCAGTTTCCAAGGTTTGCGGGTACCGGGCAGGTCCTCCTTTGGTAAAATCGGCAAGGGATTCGGCAGGGGTAGCCGCTTTTGCATGTGCATCCAGGCCCTTGACTCCCGGAGCTGCCAGAAATAACTTGATCTTGCCCGGCTCCTTGCCCGTAAAGTTGACCACCAGGAAGTCGTCTTCTACTTCCAGTTCGGCCCCTGTCCCGGTCAGGGCCGCCGATGTTCCGACCGGAGCCACCCGCATTTTAAGCAGGTCACCCGAAACCGTGGTATTCAAGGTGCGGGTAAAAACAGGCTGGTCTCCCAGGGAATCCAAGCCAAACGTTTCCAAAATTTCGGCTTCACCCACCGTATACGATAGGATTAACCGGTCCTCAAATGGATAAAGCCCCTTATAATGTGCCCAATCCCGGGGAAGGGGACCAAACCTTCTTCCATCCCTGGCTTGAAACCGTGGATCCTCAAAGGTTCCCGTTTGAGGATGTGCCCAGCCTGGACCCGTCTCGTTTTCAAAGTGAAGTTCACCAACGGTTCTTGGCGAGATGTTGTGTTTCTCGTTAAAGAGAATCGCTTCCCAGTCGATAAATCCTTTTCCGGTCCAGGCCCCGGCTATCCGCATCAGATCATGGTCGAACATCATCCAGGCCTTCCCGGCAGCCACTCCCCCGGCACCGGGGTCCAATCTTACTGCAATGCCCTTGTAGGCAAAATTGGCATCTCCAAAATCTTCATCCGGAAGGGGCTGTACGGGCCCGGTGGACCTTTCCCTGGGAGGAGCGTCCGCATCGACCAGCTCATAGGTATTGATCAAAAAATTACCGTAATCCATCTCCGCCCAGGGCTTGTATTCCCTGGGAGCAGGTCCCTCGCTGGAACCGCTTGGCAAACTCGCCAGGTATTCCTCATTAATATCAAAATACTGGGCCTGATTTTCCTTTGAGATAAAAGTCTCCCGGATGTAATGGATCACATCGTACTTCTCCACCGGAGTCAGATTTACCTGAGGCGGCATGGCTCCATGACCGCGGGTCAGGGTTTGATAAATGGCATAGGGATCTTGACCCACCTTAAAGGTGTCCGCCCAAAATTTAAAAGCGGTGGGCAGGGAACCCTCTTGTTCCGGATTTCCATGGCAGGTGATACAGGTGTTGGTATAGATATGCTCACCAGTTCTCATGGATTCCCCATGCCGGTCTCCCAGGTCCTCCAACAGCCCCTTATGGTCAATGTTTTTTTCGTATTCGGGAAGCTCGGATTCCTGAAGGATAAAACCAGATGCAGCGGATTCATTCAGGGAGTGCTTTTCAGATTTGCTTTGGCAGGAAACGAAAATAAACAGGATTAAAATCGTTTGCCGGGGATAAAATTTCAACGTCATGTTATTTTACAAGAATTCAATTTTGAAAATATAAACCAAATAGGATTAAAAAAACTATTTCGACTGGTTTAATCGGGGATTCTTCCCCACCAGGGGCCTTCATCCCGGATATCCAGCCAAAGCTGCTGCATTTTGGGAATTGCCTCTAGGAAGGTTGTGTATTCCTGCTGCGAAATATCCATGGTTTGACCCGGGTCTTTTTTGATGTTGTACAGTTCAAATGAATCCGGAACGGCTGTCTTTAGCCAATCAACGGCTGGAAAGGTTCCTTCGTTTGAGATTCCAGTAAAATTTTCCCGCTTGGGTCCCAACCGGCCCACCAGCACATAGTCCTTGTAGCGCATGGCCATTTGGGCCATTCCCGGCATGTGGGAGGAATTTAACAGAAAAAACCAGATAGGTAAGACTTCTCTTTGGTAATGCTTGCCCAGAAAAGCATTGAACGCATCCGTACCGTCAATGGCCCTATCCATCGGAATGGAAGCTCCTGCCAATTTGCATAGGGTGGGAAGAAAATCCGTTCCGTTAAAGAGTTGATCGCTGATGGTGCCGGCAGGAATGTGCCCTGGCCAACGGATCAATCCGGGAACGCGATGACCTCCTTCGTAGGGATAACGTTTCATTCCCCGCAGGTTGCCGGGTGTACCAAAGCATTTATCCCGAATCGGGTCTTCCCATTCCCCGTTCGATTCTTCCAGGGTCACTGGGTATTCCGGACCGTTGTCACTGGTGAAAATAACCAGGGTAGCATCCCTTAGTCCCTGATCATCGATAAATTTCATGAAGGTACCAAAGGAGTCATCTACCTGCGATACCGTCCCGTAATATTCATTAGCATACTGGGATATATCTCTTTCCGGCCGGCTCAACCCTCCATAAGAAACCTGCTGGATCGTCTCCCCAACTTCCCTTGCGTCGTATTGTTCGGCAAAATCTCTTGGAGGATCGATAGGAGTATGCGGCTCGTTGGTGGAAATAATGAGAAAAAACGGTTTTTCCGTATCACGTTTTTCGGCAATCCAATCGGCTGCCTCCCGGGAAACAATATCGACATACCAGCCTTCCATCGGACCTTCGGGGACTCCGTTTCTAAGAAATTTATCCGGATTTTTGGGTCCGGTACCGAAGGCATTGACCGAGGTGGCCAGGGAGTAGTCGAAACCCATTTCGTTTACCGAGACTTCATGGGGAGACTCTAACTTAGAAAGGTGCCATTTTCCAAAAAAGGCCGTTTCATACCCTTCTTCCTGAAGCAATTGAGGAAGGGTGATTTCATTTTTATCCAGTGTGGTTCCAAAAAAACCGGCGATATTGTAAAAGCCACTCCGGTACCCGTTTCTTCCGGTAAGTATAGCCGCTCTGGAGGGAGAACAAACGGCCGCCGCGGAATGCATATCGGTCATTCGAACCCCTTCGCTGGCAAATCGGTCGAGATGCGGTGTTTTGATAAGGGGATGCCCGTAACAACCCAGATCACCGTATCCTAAATCATCTGTAAGGAAAATAATGATATTGGGGCGAGGCGGATCCTGGCTTTCGGCCACCGAATTCAAAGGAGAAAGACTCCAAAAAATGAGCAGCCCGAGGGTCCAATAAGTAGTAAAACGTAAAATATGCCTCATCTTCGAGTTAGTTGGTAGCAAAATGCATGGGTTGCTACCTGATTTTTTTTAAACAAAACCCAAAAGCTACCTGCATCTTTTGGGTTTTTGTTGGTGATCGTAGTAACTGATAAGACGGATGATTAAGCAACTTATCAGCAAACAGGTAGTACTTACTCAATTATTGGACGTTACTATAAATCAGCTAATGGAGGCTTCATCGGATCTTCAGCAGCCAGCACCTTTCTTTCCTGCCGGACCACAATGGGTACGTAGCCTACTTCCATTCCCGGAGGAGGTGTCAGGATTAGGGCAGGATCAATTTGCACCAGTTCCCCCGTTGTGGGAGGTGCCATGTAGTTTTTGTCAATGGTCCAGCGTTGGTGGATCTTTTCTACCAGTTGCTGCAAGGCTTCTTTTTCGGCCTGGCTCCAGTCAAATTGCTGAAAGGAAGGTTGATCGATAAAGCGATACCATTTGTAGGTAACAGTAGAGCCGTCTTTTAGCTCGACGGTATAGGCCTTGGAAGCGGGTCCCGGACGAGTCCAGGCGCCTGATTCCGGAGTAGAATAGGGAAGGCTTTTATCAATGACAAAATTTCCCGAGACGATCTCGTTCCCATCCCTCCAATTGACGTACTCTTTCTCCGTCCCTGCCAGG
Organism: Cyclobacterium salsum; assembly: GCF_010119245.1. Classification (GTDB taxonomy): domain Bacteria; phylum Bacteroidota; class Bacteroidia; order Cytophagales; family Cyclobacteriaceae; genus Cyclobacterium; species Cyclobacterium salsum. The sequence goes on along the minus strand of NZ_WNKG01000002.1, from coordinate 356,439 downwards.
GCAAAGGAGCTGCCTTTCAATTCCGCCGGAACCTCTTCTTCTGAAACCGGGATGCGCTCCTCTCCTACCTGCTTGAAATATTGGGGAAATAAGCCTCTGGACCCATAAGGATTTTCCTGCCATTGCAAACCAAAGGCATTGGATTCGTTGACGATGGTTTCCACCACGCTATCCAGCCCTCCTAAACGGGTACCTCCAGCATTTAACCGGGCTCCCTGATCCAATGAGATTTTTCGGGGACTGATGGACGGCTTCCAGGAATGGGCTTCGCTAAATGCGCCGGACACCGGTTCTCCGCCATTCTTCCATGCTTTTACCGGGTTGAATAAGGCATCTTTGGAATAATAGGTCACGTCCTGCACCAAAACAGAGCGGCCCTTTTCATCTACTGGAAATTGCAATTGCGGGATTTTGATGAACAACTCTCCCTGCTCCGTTTTCATTTCAAAGGAAGGCACGGTATTGATTTCCATGGCACCTCCCCCGCCCATGGTTCCTGGGCGGGCATCCAGCCCCATCCCCTCAATGGCAGGGTATTCTTTTGATAACCGGCTCCACATTTCCGGAATGTAGTAGGCCACGGGTCCCTTAAAATTGGCTGCATTGAGAAACAAGGTCCAGCTTTGATCCCCGGTGGGCGGTGGCCCCTCCCTTTTTTCGGTCAGGGGAAGCATCATATGGGTGTAACCTAGAAATTTGCCCTCCAGGTCCTCTACAAAGGTAATTCCATCCGGTGGTACCACTATCCGGTTGCTTAGCTGGGCAATTCCCAACTCGTCCTCCGGCAGGGCTTCTGCCCGGTAAAAGAACGGCCAGCCCGGAGAGGCTATTTCTGAATTGTAGCAATTCGGTACCCCGTTCATACTGAACTTGGGCGGGCCATAGTGGTAACGGTTTCCCCGCCAATAGCCCAATCCACCTTCCTGGGTTTGAAACACGCTGGCCCAGGTCGGTCCTCGTGGCTCCCAGGTCCGCGCAATGGTTCCTTCCGGACAGCAAGCCATGTCTTTGTTGTCCGGATTATCCGGGATGATCCAATTTCCTGGCAATCCGATCTGAAATCCGGCTAGCGGCTGTTCCACCAGTGGCCAGACCGCTGTATAAAATCCGATTCCTGCTCCAAACCCCTCCGGCCGCTTCGGTGAACTGTAGCCGATATAACCGTGGAGTCCATTGGCTTGCTGGGAGAGCTCTGACGCAGGTGGGGATTTGCCTTTTTCAGGGTCAGATGCATGGATTACGAGGCCACTTATTCCCAATAATAATCCACTTACTAAAATTCGTATATACATAATGCTTTTAATTCAAAATCACGCGATAGTACCGTTGATTCACCCAAGTTGGCATTCGAATTCGATGTCGTTCTTAGTTATCCAAGGCACCCTATTCAACCCCGTTCCGGGTATCCCACCAAACCTGAATGCCATAGAAAATGTCTTCCTCCACTATATCGGATGGAAAACGTTGATTGTGTGCAATTTCATTAGCGGGATAGGACATGCGAAAGGGAGGCCGGTTGTGGTTGGCAGCGTAGTCGTTGGAAACGTCATCCAGCATGGGTACATCGGTCCGGCGCACCTCTGCCCAGGCCTCTACACTTTGCTTAAACAAGGCGATCCAATTCTGCAGGCGGATCTTTTCCAGATTAGTGGTAGCACCGGAATCCCAGGCAACTCCAGGGCTTTGGAGGTACTCGGTTATCATTTCCTGAGAAATACCATTTTCTTCCAGGGAAACGGTAATCCCCATTTCATAGGCTTCCTGGCTATTCCCTCCCGAAACCAGGTTTCGTTCGAACGCTTCGGCTTTGATAAACCAAACCTGAGCGGCGTTCATGAAGGGAGAAAAACCCATGTCATCGTATCCAAAACGGTCTCCGATATGGGAAACATTGGCTTGGGTATTCATGGGATCACTGGTCTGTCCGATCCCCATTTTGTATCCGTTGAAGACTCCGTTTTCATTCTCGTCCGCATATACCGGCAAACGGGGGTCGTCCAGGTCTTTCAAGGTTTGGATCAATTCATGGTTCGTCCGGTATTGATCCGTTTTATTGGTTGGTGCTCCCAGCCGCTGTCGCCAGGGTTCGATATTGGCACCGATTCCAGGCCAATCCATATAGGCATTGTCCGAATGATCCTCAAACACGGGATACGTGGCGGGATTTCCAATTATCTGACTCAACACCGGGGCCGCTTCCTGCGGTGCTACGGATGACATGCGCATGGCCACTCGCAGCCGAATGGAATTGGCAAACTTTTTCCAATTTTGGATATCGCCATCATAAATGAAATCTCCCACTCCCAACGCTGCGCCGTTAGGATCAAGCATGGTGTTCGCTTCCTCCAATTCCGACAAAATCTGCTCGTACACCGCTGCCTGGGAATCAAATTCCGGGCTTAAGATTCCCTCCTCATCTAATAGAAAGGCTTGTGTATAGGGGATATCTCCCCACATATCCGTTACCTGATGGGCCGTGTAGGCTTTCATAATTTGGGCTACGGCTTCCAGGTTTTGGTTACCCTCTTCCCTGGCGATTTCAGCAGCATCCACAAAATAGGCCATGCCCCTGTACAGGTTGTCCCATTGACTGTTGTTGATATCTACGCGGAATTCGTAATCACCGGCTCCTATCGCGGCCAACTGCCCTGACCATGTCCCGGCATAATAGATTCCTATACGCTCTCCAAATAACTGACCCGCCACCACCGTCATGCCCGCTCCCAGTACGTTGCTGGCCGGGACTTCAGAGGGCTGGTTTGGGTTGGTATTCATTTCATTCCATTCTTCCGTACAGGAGGCAAAAAGCACTGCGGAAGCTGCCAGCAGGCCGAAGAATTTATATGTGATTGTATGTTTCATTTTTAGCATGTTTTTGCGAAGTAACATTTGTTGGATTTACCATTAAAGGGCTATCCGAAGGTTAAATCCATAGGATCGGTTGGTCGGCGGCATGAAATTTTCAAATCCGGTACCGGCTTCTCCACCCCCCATTTGGGAAGCAGATTCGGGATCAAGTCCCAGTTCTTTTGCCTTCGCGCTGCGATGCAGGATGGCTAGGTTCCGACCAAAAACAGAGAACGTAACATTTTGTAATTTCCAGATGTTGAACCGATATCCGAAGGTTAATTCCCGAAGTTTTACGAAAGAACCATCAATGATCGAATATTCGTGGTTGTTCCATACCCAGGATCCGTTGTAATAATCCTGCGCCGAGATCCGTACGTCGTTTGGAGAGCCATCTCCCTGAACCCCTTCTACTACAATACCTTCTGCTCTCACGTCATTTTGCACGCTGTTTTCAAAGGCTCCCGTGGGATAGGAATGCCAGTAAGTGGTACTAAAGAAATCTCCACCCATGCGGAAATCAAGTAATCCCCCAAAGGTGAAATTACGGTATCGGAACGTATTCTGAATGCCTCCGATCCAGTCCGGGGTTACATTCCCAAGGATTACCTGCTGATTGGTAGTCATGGGTGTCCCATTGGGGTTGATCATGATATTGCCTGCGTCATCCCGCACGTAAGGCAATCCGCTGAGATCACCCCAGGGCTGCTCGGGAGTACCCACCAGGCGTACGCCACCAAATCCGGAACTGATGGTAATGTTTTCCAATCCTTCATACAGCGAAACCACCGTACTGGTATTCTTGGCCCAGTTAACCGTAGCATCCCAGGAAAAGTCCCCTCGCCGCATCAGACTGCCTCGTAAGATCAGTTCGATTCCCTTGTTTTCGATCTCCGCAGCATTGATCAACTGTGAGGCATAGCCGGTAGACCGGGCTGTCGGCACCTGCAAAATCATGTTTTCCGTCACCTGCCGGTAATAGGTCGCATCCAGGGAAAGGCGGTCTGAGAAAAACCTCAGATCGGCCCCCACTTCAAACGAAGTGGTCATCTCCGGCAATAGATTGGTTGGTGGCTTTACCGCCGTGGGCGTAAATAGGGAAATATTATTAAAAGTAGTCGTACCGTAGGTTCCCATGAGTTGGTAGGGATCCGTATCCGAACCTACCTGTGCCAAACTAGCCCGAACCTGGGCATGGCTGAAGGTAGTCGAATTCAAATCCAATGCTTCCGATAGGGTAAGGGCCATGTTCACCGAAGGATAGAAATACGAGCGGTTTTCCTCCGGTAAGGTGGAACTCCAGTCGTTTCTGCCGGTAGCCCCTAGAAACAGGTACCCTTTGTACCCCAGTGTTGCGGAAGAATACACACTGTAGGTTTCGCGCTGGCTTTCAGACATGCCAGTGCCGGGGGTTCCTCTGACATTGGAAATATTAAACAGGTCCGGAACCGCAAGATCCGGAGCACTCAGCGACAAGAAATCAGTGGTATTTTGCCGGAAATTTCCTCCAACCAATGCCACCAAAGAAAAATCATTCATAAATTGCTTGTTGATATTCAATCGGATATCGCTGTTAAACTCCTGCCGGCTCAGATTGGTAAGCGAAAACTGCCCCCCTCGGTTATTGTTGATATTGGCCCGGGTGCGGGAAAGGGTGATGGATTCCCTTTCCTCATTATAGTAATCCAAACCAGTGACCATATTGGCGGAAAGCCAGTCGTTGAGCTGGTAATCCAGATTAATGTTACCAAAAAATCGCTTCCGATCCATGCTGTTGGTGTTTTCCAAATCATAGTAGAAATTATTGGCATTTCTATTGTAACCGCTTCCCATTTCGTTTCCATGCTCCTCATAAACCTTCTTTACCTCGTCCAGGGGAATGTTTCGAAAAGCTCCCCAGGCCAGTTTTGTCATGGACCCGTAAGAAACCACCGGGATATTATCACTGTATCGATTGACATAGTTAAAATCCGTACTCACTTTCAACTTGTCGGTGGGCAGGAGTGTCAGGCTGGCATTGAAGGTGTTGACCGTCTGATCGGTATTGAAAAAGGTCCCGTTCATTTGCCGGTTGGAAAAGGCCACCCTACCATAGGCTTCCTCGCCTCTGGCTGTCACCGCCACTTGATTGATAAAGTTCTTTCCGGTCTGAAAGTAGTGGTCCTGTATGTTATTGGGAATGGATTCCCAGGGACTGTCTGGTCCTTTTACCCATTGATCCAAAAGCAGGCCGGCATCGTATCGCGGTCCCCAGGAAGTGGCATTTTCATTGACACCTCCCCCGATGCCGTCGACGTAATTGTAACTGTTTTGCTTGGCGTATTCGTTGTAACTCAGGTTGGACCCGGGGTTATTTTCCAGGTACTGTTGCCAGTCGTATTCGCCACCCCGCTGACCGGGGCCGTATTCGTTCTGAAAATCCATAAAAAAACTGGGCACGTCAAAAACCATGGAAGAATTGAACTCCACGCCCAATCCGGCTTTTCCTTGCTTGCCTTTTTTGGTTTCAATCAAAATTACCCCGTGGGTAGCCCGGTTGCCATACAGGGCGGCTGCATTGGCCCCTTTCAGTACGGTCAGGGAGGCAATGTTCTCCGGGTCGATATCTGCGGCCGTGTTGCCATAATCCAGTCCACCGGCTCCTCCCAGATTGCTGCTGGAATTATCGATGGGAATTCCGTCTACGACAAACAAGGGCTGGTTTCCGGAGAAGGAAGCATTTCCCCGGATAACGATTCGGGAAGACGCGCCTACCTGGGAACCACTGTTGGTTACCTGCACCCCGGCGATTTTTCCGCTCAGGGAATTGACCAGGTTAAAGTCATTGGCCGTGGTCAGGTCTTCCGGCTTCAGCGCCTGCACGGTGTAGCCCAATTCTTTTCGCTCCCGCTGTACACCAAAGGCAGTGACCACCACTTCACCCAGGTCCTGCGAATCTTCCTGCATCACCACATCCAGGGTGCTACGGCCATTAAGATCCGTCGTCTGGGATTCAAAACCGATAAAGGAAAAGGAAAGTCGTTGGGAGCCCTCGGGAACGGTAAGGGCATATTGGCCCTCAATATCCGTAACGGTTCCTGTGGAGGTGCCCACCACCAATATACTGACTCCAGGCAAAGGCTCGTTGGATTCGTTGCGAACCGTACCACTGACCCGGGTCTGTGCGAATGCCTCAGAGGCCAGCAGCCCCAAAAGCAGCATTGCCCCTATGCAAAGGAAAGTCCTGTGAAATAGGGGATGTAGGGTAACATTTTTCATAAGCGTTGATTAGATGTGAAAGGATAGGCTAATTTAGAATTCTGTATGGCGAAACCTATGCTACATCTTAGCCAAAAAATATGGTATCTTATCCCAAATGGAGATTGTTACCGAAAAAGTAAACCACTACGCTAGACAAAAATGGAAATGAGGCACATCCATGGGCCCTTTCCCGAGAGAGTGCGATGCCGTTTGGACAAGAAAAGCCATTTTCGTGCGAAAACAAGAAAAATACCTTTCGGGTACCATTCAATTTGGTCTACGATGGTATCCTGGTCGTTTCCTACCTACATGAAATCGGTTCGCTTTGTTTTTTGAATGGAATTGTTAACTTATTCCCAGCAATACCGGGCGAGGGACAATCGAACCAGCCTCTTAATTAAAAAAGAATTTATCTTTTATTATCGATGCTTGTCCGTCCTAAAAACCCTAATTGACAACCGGACTGATGTAAAAGAAAACCCAAAATAAAAATAATGTTGCTTATACGGTGTCGGCTTTGATGAAAAGAACCACGCTTATACTAATCACGGGATTTGTTCTCCTATGGAATTCGGGATTTATTGGAGCCGTTTATGGGCTTCCCTACACCGGACCTTTCACCTTGGTTTTTTGGCGGTACCTGGCGCTAACGATGGTAATCGTTTTATACTTGCTGCTAAGACAGCGTTTTCGATGGGTAAGTTGGAGCCTGGCAGCTCCCCATATGCTGATTGGTATTTTGGCTCACGGCCTGTGGCTTACTTGTGTTTTGCTAGCACTGGATTACCAGGTTCCGGCGGGTATTGTGGCATTAATTGTGGCATTACAGCCTTTGGCTACTGGTGCTCTTACCGGAGTGGTTGTTGGCGGGGAACAAGCAAATTGGTACCAATGGTTAGGACTGGTATTGGGCTTTTTGGGCGTTGTTATCACCGTGGCTTTCCGAATTGATTTTGGGAGCTATTCATCCATTTTTGGATACCTTATTCCGTTGGGATCTGTTATTGGCATGACTGGGGCAAGTCTGATACAGCGACGGATGGAAGTAGAAAAAAGAAGTAAAAAATTACCAGTAGACCTCGCCTTGTTCTATCAAAGCCTGGCAACCACTTTGGCCTTGGCGTTACCCGCTATTTTTATTGAAAAATTAGCTACCCAATGGGAGGCCGAATTCATCTACGCCATGATCTGGCTAACGCTTGCTGTTTCACTGGGAGCCTATGTATTGTTATGGCTGTTAATCGAACGAATTGAAGCTACCCGGGTGGCCAGTTTGTTTTACCTGGGGCCTCCCGTAACCATGTTTATGGCCTGGCTTGCTTTTGGAGATAAAATCCAACCAATGGATATTACCGGTCTTGCTATCGTTTTTGTTGGTGTATTCTTATCTCAAGTTAACACGAAGAATCCGTGATCAAATGACCTGTATTCTGGGTTAAATAAGTTCAGGTGATTGGCCTAAGAGTAAAAAGCCTCCTACTGGGTGATCAACGGCTGGCGGCGGCTTATTCCTCTCTGTGAACTACCCCATGTGTTGCTCACCTTAATTCATTCTTCTGCTGAAAAAACCACTCATACATAAAACAAAGCAGGATTAAGCCAAGAAAAACAGATATAGAGAGGCTGTCTTTTTGCCACTGATAATAAAAAAGAGCACCAAATGCAAAGGTAGTCCCTGAAATTCCCAGCACCACTAACCAAATTTTACTTTTAGTTTGATGTCGCAGTTTAAAATTGGCAATATTCACAGCGGTATAAATCATTAAAAACACCAAGCTCCCTACCTCTGCAATCGATTCTAAATTTAACGTATTAGTGATCAGCAGTACAATTCCTCCTGTTATCAATAGTGCTATACCGGACTGGTGTCCAAAAAGATCTTTCGTAAAGAAATATGGTAACTGTTTGGCCTTAGACGTCTCCTGGACCATGTTCACTGGACCATAGACAGTTGCATTTATGGCCGATGCAGTCGAAAATAAAGCCGCAATAGCCATTATCTCAAACCCTAAACTCCCCAACAAAGGCCTGGCAGCCTCTGCCAGCACGTATTCTTTAGCGTTTACTATTTCAGGTATAGAAAGGTTGCCCACCACAACCATTGTGGCCAAAATATAAATAAGCATGACAATGCCAACACTTAAAAACAGCGCTATTGGGAGATTCTTAGATGGTTTTCTTAAATCTTCAGCTGTATTTGCCACAAGGCCGAAACCCTCGTAGGACATGAAAATTACTCCACTGGCGAACACTACATCTGAAAAACGAAATGATGTTGCTGCCATCAGCTCTTCGGTCTGAACTGTAGTTAAGCCAACTGCACAAAACAACAGGAGAACCCCGGTTTTGACCAATACGGTAACTAATTCCGATTTACCTACCAATGAGGCACCTATAAAATTTATAAAAACAAAAAAAATCACAATGAAACTACTCAAAATGGGTAACAGGAATGAACTATTCTCCATTCCTGAAAGCGCAGTTCCGTATTCGCCAAAGGCTTTGGCATAGAGAGAGGTTACAATCAGGTAACCTAACCACATCGCGATATTCAATCCTCCTGCAAATGTACCTTTACCATAGGCCTTGTTTAAATATTCAACGGGCCCGCCTTTACTGGGAAATTTTACGGCAAGTCTGGACACCGAATAGCTGGTTAAGGCAGCAATTATTCCGGCTACTATAAATGAGAGATAGGCAAATTTTCCAGCAATTTGAACGGCAATGCCCATGAGGGCAAAAATCCCGGCTCCGATCATTGCACCTACTCCGATCGAGGTGGCTGTCCATAGGCCCATCGCTTTTTTATCATACTCTTGTCTGTGTTGCATTTCTAAAAAAGGTTTACTATTAAATCGGTAAAGTCTGCGCTTGTTTCTAAAAGGCTTTTAGCTTACTATTCATTTCGTTTTTGATAATTGGAAACTTTCTTTCTAACGCGAAATCGGTCCACACGTTTAAGTATTATTGAGCACTTATTTCATTTTATAACTGTACCAGTTTTTTTGTCGGGACCATTAGATTATGGGAAACCCTTACGGCTTTTTTCTATTCTGTCAGAATATGCCTGAAGACCTAACCTCGCGCCAACTTAACCTTATTGCCAGATTTTTACAAACCTGTCCAATACCTGATCAACAAAGACCTAAATAATTATAAATATTAAAACCGTACAAAACACAAAACAAAGTACTTTTTAAAAAATAAAAATCTGGGTAAATATTTAAAAACAAAATTTACATAAAATTGGTTTTATCTCAGTCTGGTCGAAGCTTTGCAGTATACAGAGAAACATTTCGTACCTTAGAGCCTATTAAAGTGCCTTTTGTCGTTTATTCAAAATCATTTTGATCCATTTGGTTGAAAAGAAAGCGCAGCATTTGCCTTGAAATAAACCAATTGAAACATGCTAAATAATTGAATCAGTAAAGAGCTTTAATTAAAACAATTATTTTGTTAAGTATGACATACAAATAAGTGTTTTTATGCATGAATCCATCCCAATTTATTTTAAAGCTTTATTTCTCGCAACGGTTTTTGCACTATTAGCAGAATTCATTTTAAGTTTTGTTCCAATTCTAAAAAAATATCACATCCCAAGGGCCTTCTTGGGAGGGTTAATCGCTCTTCTCGCTGGTCCTCAGGTTTTTGGGCGAACTCTCGATTTAAATTTTATCTCTCAGGACATACAAGACTCATGGAATGAGTTGGCATTGTTTTTTGTCAATATAGTCTTTGCATGCATTTTTCTGGGAAGAAAAATCCCCAATTTTAAAACTTCAATGAGGTTGGCAATCCCACAAGCTTCATTAGGACAGACGCTCGCTTGGGGGCAGTATTTAATAGGAGGTTTACTCACATTTTTTGTATTGATTCCCATTTTTGACCTGGACCCAAGTGTTGCTAGTTTTATTGAGATAAGTTTTCAAGGAGGCGTGGGAGTTGCCGTAGGAATGGATGAGACATTTAGGTCTATTGGTCTAACTGACGCAAAGTCTATAACAGTAGCTCTTGCACCGTTGGCTATGTTAACCGGAATCTTAAGCGGTATTTTTTTAATTAATTTTAAAAATCAAGATAAAATAATTCATCTTGAACAGCAGGAAAGTAATAAAGAAGTAATAAAAATTAGCAGGTTTCAAAACACTTTCATTATACAACTGGCTATCATCGGAATCGCCATAGTATTGGGTCAGTTGTTATTGGACTCCCTTTACTATATCGAAAGTACGGTATTATTAAAGTTTTTATATAAAACCGAATTTGTACAGTACATCCCATTTTTTCCGTTGGCCTTACTTGGAGGGGCCATTCTACAAGTCCTAATTAATAGATTTATTTCGATTGATATAGTTAATAGAAGAACTGTGAAGCAAATTCAAACCTTTTCTCTGGATGCTGTCATCATTATGGCCATTGGGACCATAAACTTAACCGTTATAAAGGATAACATTATTTTAGTCTTTGTTTTGCTGGTTGCCGGTTTTTTATGGAATATATCTTGCTTTCTATTAACATATAGAATCCTTATTCCAAATTACGCGTTCGAAAGGGGCATCGCTGATTATGGGCAGTCGATGGGGACCACATCTATTGGCTTAATGTTTCAATCTATCGTAGACAAAAACAATAAAAGTAACGGTAAAGAAGCATTTGCATTAAAACAGCTTTTATTTGAACCTTTTGTCGGAGGTGGTTTAATTACAGGGCTTTCTCCACTTATTATACAAAAGATGGGGCTTATTTATTTTACAGGTATATCTTTTGCTCTTACGCTTACTTTTTTTCTTATAGGCTATTTTTACAATAAAAAGAATAAATCACAACAATGACTATTAAAAAAAATTTAACCCTATGAATGAAGTAGACAAGAACATAGGCTCCTTCCCAAAAGATGTTCAGGAAATTCTAAACAAAATTAGAACATAGGTGATAAATGCAGACAGCGAAATAACTGAAGATTATGCTTATGGAATGCCTGCCTATAAAACCAATGGAAGGCCATTAGTTTATTTTGCAGCATTAAAATCTTGACAGGAATTTTAACCGTCTCTCGAACTTTGAATTTATGAGTAAATGGCTTTAACTCTAAGGTCAACCCCTTCGCAAACCTTCGGATTGCAAGGCAAACCCCAGCACATTTGGTATGCTGTTTCCATGATGGTTTGGCTTTTTTTTTAGCTTATCCGCCAACCCAAAAGATCGGACTAGCCGCTAAAAACGAATGGTTGACTTGTGATTTGAGTTAGAAAGGTTCGGTCATCAAAATTGATAAAACCACTACCATTCAGGGTTTCCTTAAGGAGCTTAATCGTATCATAGAGGAGAGTATCGATAACAACAGCATGATAAGCTTGTTTGCTTATGTCTACCAGCGTACTACCTTTGAGATCGCTTGCGAAATTGCTTTGGGTCCTTTTGACGATAACAAACGCCTGGAAAAATTTGACGTGGTATTTGCCCAATTATATCTGGATGCCTACAGCGCCTAAAAAAAAACTAAGAGATAAGCGCCGCCTGGGCCTATGCCTTTGATCAGGTGGACAAGCCACTGATAACTGTTCAACATGTTATGCTGGGAATGAATGCGCATATCAACCTGAATCTCGCTGTGGCAGCAGCACGCAGGAAGGAGTAGGGCTCCAGGGGCTGATAACGATTTGCTTCGGCCGATGGTATCCGGCAGCGGAAACCTGAAATACCAGTTATTGTCGGCTTTGAACTATTCCTAACAAAAAAACCTCCGTTTGGAGGTTTTTTTGTTATTTTTCAGTTCCAATTCCGTTGAAAAAGACGCGCCCAAATGCGGCACCTTTCTCTTAATTGAAGGCTGCCTTAAAGTTTTCCATTTTCTGGTCAACTTGCGTGTCCACCTCAAATGAAAACATGACATCGTCCCACTCAAAAACCACCTCGGCGACTTTGTTATCGGCGGCGGAAATGCTGTAAGAAAGTCTTTCTTTTTGCTTTCCGGTAATTACCGGACTCACACTAATGGCTACTGCATCGTCTTTCGACAGGGCGGCGGCATCTACGGTATCGCCCTGCATGTAAGCGTAAATAGCGTTTCCCTTACTGTTGAAGTGGACGGTCCAGTCTCCTGAAACGGCAGGGGTAATGAATACAGAGTATTTTCCAGGACCGAGCGTTGTCCCACCAATGCTTACGGCAGTGCTAAATTCGATGGTTGTCGGATCGTTGGCACCGGCTCTCCAGGGAACACCATAGGGAACGAGTTCCCCGAATACCATCCTGCCTTTTACGCCGGGTGAAGAGTAATTCATGCTGATGGTGGTAAAACCCACGTTTTGTGAGACAGAAGCTGCCGGACTGGGAGCAGGAGCCTGGATCTGGGAATGAGATTGGTAAACCACTGATAAAAAGAGCATAAGGGTCAGGGCTGCCGCTAAATTGAGGTATTTTGGATTTTTCATATAGTTGAATTTTTAAGGGTTTGAGGCCGGAAAGGTACAAAAGGCAAATGAATATCCAGCATTTCGTACCTCGAAGATTAAGATTGCTTTATGAGGCAAGCTGCAGAATGGCAGCGCCACGAATGTATACAATCCTGCCAATGCTGCCAATTATTTGCTGGATTCAGATGGAAACCAAGCTACCAATGTTGCCCATTTTGACCTCAACTCACCTATTTCCAATGGCATGTGTGACATAAGCAAGTACGTCTATGACCAACGAACGTTCAATCAATTTTTTCAGGAGACCTACGGAGTATACATTCAAAACCAGTCCGAAATTGGCGGTTTTATGTATTATTTTATGATTTTCCGATATTCGTTTTCCTGGGAGCCGCTGGTTTTAGTTGGAGCCCTTTTCAGGCTGATGGGCTGGCTTACCTGGTACGACGTCGTTTATAAAATAAAGCTGGCATCCAGTTTTAATCGGCAAGCTAACTAAACAAGAATTTATCATGCCAGATCGAAAGCAACTATTCTTGAACCATGTATAGTCGTTTTGCCCAGAGTTCATTGATGGGGAACTTGGGGATTAACTTTTTTGATCAACAGATTGATTAAATTAATACCTGAAAACTTGCCTGCCTATTGATGATCCAAAAAAAATTATATAAATTATTGTATGGAATCAGAAAAAAAACCGCTAGCCTGGCCTGTCTTGAATTTCAGAGAAATCCAAGATACCCTAGAAACCCTGCACCAGTGGATTCAAATTGTTGGAAAAATACGCATTCAAACCATGCCCTGGCAAAATCACTCCTGGCATACCACCTTATATCTGAGTGCGCATGGGTACACTACTCAGGTCATTCCCTATGAGGGGAGTTTTTTTCAGATCGATTTTGATTTCAGGCAGCACCAACTTTTCATCTCCTGCGCCCATGGGGCAAGTCTGAGTATGGATCTTCGACCCATGACGGTAGCTGATTTTTACGAGGAGCTGTTCCAGAAGCTTGCCAATCTGGGCATCCATGTGGATATCCATGGGAGTCCCAATGAACTGGAAACTGCCATTCCATTCCAGGAAAATACGATTAACCGGTTCTATGATCCCACTGCTGCCCATACCTTATGGTTGGCCATGGCCAGGGTACACGACGTTTTTAGCCGATTCAGAAGTACGTTTATCGGGAAATGCAGTCCGGTTCATTTGTTCTGGGGTGCCTTTGACCTGGCGGTGACCCGCTTTTCAGGAAGACCTGCACCGCTTCACCCGGGAGGTGCTCCCAACATGCCCTTGGATGTCATGCAGGAAGCCTACTCCAAAGAAGTCAGCAGTGCCGGTTTTTGGCCGGGGTCAAAAGATTTTCCCTCTGCTATCTTTTATTCCTACGCCTATCCGGCGGACCCGCTTTTTAGCGAACAAAAGGTCCTTCCGAAAGCCGCTTTTTACAGCGCTGAAATGGGTGAATTTATGCTGAAATACGAAGACGTGCAACAATCGGATCATCCGGAGGAAATGCTCCTGGATTTTTTGCAAAGCACCTATGAGGCCGCAGCTATCACCTCAAAATGGAATAGAGGAGAATTGGAAAAGCATGCCGATTGATCAGTAAAAAAAGCAACTAGTAATAATCCGGGCGTTTTATTGTCCCAGGCTGCTTTGCCGGCGATTTTAAAGGGACACCAGACCCCTAAGTGATAAAAATCACCACCAATTCACCCGGCTCGGTCTACCTTTACGATTCGTAAAAAACAAGAAAAATAACGAGATTATATTCAATTTACGTTACTTTTGGATTTTAACATTTAGCAATGTCCAACAAACTTCAAAGAGAGACAAATTATTGGAAATTCCCCGCACTTGGAATTTTCATGGGTCTGCTTTTTTTAGTTTTTTTAGGTTTCCACCTAACCGATATGGTGGTGGGAGATGGAGACATTTCATTACACCCAACCAGGGTTTCGGCCGCCGATCCCCACGAAATCCCCGGAAAAACTGCGGATTTCTTCATGGAGGAAGCGGAGGAAAAAGAGGAGGAGAATCAGGAAGAAAAATCATCTAAACATTCCCTGGGTACCGGAAGTACTCCTTTTGGATTCCAGGGAATGAAACCGTTCCTGATTGCACAATCCTTTTTTAGTCCTGCCATTGTTATTTATCCCAAGGTCCCCTTTTACCTACTTTTTCAAAACCTCCGGCTAGATCTGGCCTGAAGCCAATGCGAAAACTGATTTTTTATCAGCCTTTTTAATTTTATCCTTCCACCTTAATTTTCGTTACTTATGGCGCATCGCGTGTCATCGGGCCTGGATCAAGTTATCCACGAATTGGCCCATTACCTTCCTGCACAATCCCCACTTAGGGATTTTGTGCATCACAATACGCTGCATGCATTCCAGCGGTTGCCTTTTCATGAAGCCCTACAAGATGCCGCAGAAAACTTCGGTTTCAAAGTCTATTGGAACCTTGAAAAATACAGGGCACAGTTTCACGAAAAGAAAATCAATGCAGAAATTCTGAAACGGGTAATCATCTCCCATAAAGGTGCAGATGATCTGGCCCATTGGACTCACCGTCTGCTTCATCAACCCCTCTCTGACTATCCCGAATCGCGAGTGGGCCAAATCCGAAAACTCTGGAGAAAGGCCTACAACCTCAATTTGGACAAGGAGGTCCATCAGACGTTATTTCGATTGGTGAGTTCCTACTTGGATCAGGGAATTGCCATCTGGAAATTCCCTGCCAAAACCAACGGGCTTTTAGCCGGTGTCAGGGAATTGGAAAAAAACAGTTTCAGTACCTTTATCAAAAGCGAGCGAGCAAGAAAACTCTTCCTTGACCCCCATACACAATTGGAGGATTTGTTACAGCTATTGGTGGGTAATGACAAATACCATGGCCAGTACCTTTACGACCAGCAATTTGCCCACCCGGGTTGGTCGGGTATGGTGGCAGTGTTGGAGAAAAATGAAAGCAGCCTGCTGGACAAAAGAAAAATTTGCCTCAAAGACCTGATTTTTCTGGAGTGTCTGCTGGAAATAGATGCCTTGGACAGAAGAAGAGGAAATGGATGGGGCGCTTTGGCGGAGTGGATCCCCACAGATTTACCCCTATTATTTGGGAAATCCAGGTATTCGGAATTTTTTGACGTTCATAAACTATGGCAAGAGGCGCTGGAATGGACCTATTACGACCAGGTTATCAGGGGATTACAGCTTAGTCATGAGGAGGATTTTCAAAAAGCAGCATCCTTTCAGGCCATGTTTTGCATAGATGACAGGTGTTGTTCCATCCGGCGCTACGTGGAAAGGTTTGACCCGAATGCGCAAACTTTCGGCACTGCAGGCTTCTTTAACCTCCCTTTCTACTTTCAGCCGGAACATGGGAAGTTTTTGACCAAAGTATGTCCTGCACCAATCACTCCCAGACACCTGATCAAAGAAACCGAATCCAACATCCGACATGAAAAAGATGTGCATTTCAGTAAGCACACCAAGGGGGTCTTCGGCGGATGGGCCATCAGTCAGACCATGGGATTTTGGTCCGCGTTGAAAATGGCCAAAAGCATCTTTTTTCCTGCGGAAACGCCGGCCATGGTCTCTTCCTTCAAGCACATGGACCCCAAAGGTAAACTTAGTATCAAAAACAAGAAACAGCAACAACATGGCCTTCAGGTCGGCTTTACGTTGGAAGAAATGACCGATGCAATGGAAGGCTTGCTAAAAAGCATCGGGTTGGTGAAGGGTTTTGCGCCCTTGATTTATGTAATTGGGCATGGAGCGAGTTCGGTAAACAATACACACTATGCCGGGTACGACTGTGGAGCTTGCAGCGGACGGTCCGGATCGGTCAATGCCCGTGTGGCAGCTTCGATTGGCAACAATCCCGAAGTAAGGGAAATGCTTACCGAAAGAGGAATTCATATTCCCGACACGACCCAATTTGTCGGTGGGCTACATGATACCACCAGGGATGAAATGGAATTTTATGATGAGGAGCTGCTGCTCAAAGCTAACAGACGCTTACATGAAAGAAATAAACAGACCTTCGACACGGCATTGGATTACAATGCCAAAGAAAGGTCCAGAAGATTTCATACCGTCGACTCCAGTCAGGAGGCCAGGAAGGTCCATGAAAAGGTGAAAAAAAGAGCCCTGTCCCTTTTTGTAACCCGGCCGGAATGGAACCACGCTACGAATGCACTCTGCGTCATCGGAAAACGGGAAAATAATCGACACTTGTTTTTAGATAAGCGCGCCTTCTTAAATTCCTATGACCACCGCATTGATCCGGAGGGAAGTTACCTGTTTGGCATACTCAAAGCGGTAGCGCCAGTATGCGGAGGAATCAATTTGGAATATTACTTCTCCAAAGTAGATAACGACAGGTTGGGTGCCGGAAGTAAGCTACCGCACAACGTTATGGGCCTGATCGGTGTAGCCAATGGGATGGATGGGGACTTACGGACAGGATTGCCCTTGCAAATGGTCAATATCCACGACCCGCTTCGGATTTTGATCACGGTGGAGCACTATCCCGAAGTCGTCCTCAAAACCATCAAAACCCATGAACAAACCTATGAGTGGTTTTCCAACGATTGGGTTAAGCTGGTTTGCATCCATCCGGAAAGCAAAAAAGCCTTTGTTTTCAAGGAAGGAGCGTTTGCCGAGTACCAGCCGGTTACACAAACGATCGAAGCCATTCAAAACCTGGATGAGCTCCTCGCCAATACTGCTGAAAACCTCCCCGTTTACCAAATCTCCTGATACCATGGAACATCACATAATGATTGGTTTTTTCGTCTTGTTGCCACTGGTAGCTTTTGTTTTATCCCTGCTGATTCCGGACGGCCATGAAACCAGCTTTTCCAGGTTAGCAATGGGATCGGTAAGTTTGCAGCTATTGGGAATCACAGGCTATATTATCTACTGGATTTTCAGTGGGATGCACCCGGTGAATATCCGGGAGTGGGAAATTTACAATAATGGTCATTACCAGTTTTTGCTGGATTTCTATTTTGACAGCCTTACAGCGGTTTACCTCTGGGTGGGTGCTTTTATTACATTTCTGATAACCCGGTATAGCCGGTTTTACATGCACCTGGAAGAAGGGTACAAACGGTACTTCAATACCTTGCTCTTTTTCTACCTGGCTTACAACGTTACCGTGGTAGCTGGGAATTTCGAAACCTTATTTATAGGATGGGAAATGCTAGGAATCGCTTCCTTCCTGTTGATCGCTTTTTACCGGGATCGCTATTTACCGGTAAGGAATGCAGTAAAGGTTTTCTCGATCTACCGGATTGGGGATATAGGCATTATTCTCGCGATGTGGGCTAGTCATCATCTATGGCACGAAAACATCACCTTTATCAAATTATTGGATGGAGATCTGGTATCCGAACAAATGAGCGCTCACGGGGGTATCGGGTTGTTCATTGCTGTTTGTTTGGCAATTGCGGCTGCAGCCAAATCTGCTCAGTTTCCGTTTTCTTCCTGGTTGCCGCGAGCCATGGAAGGACCGACACCCTCTTCGGCCATATTTTACGGCTCCCTTTCGGTACATTTTGGGGTTTTTCTACTGCTTCGGACCTTCCCCTTTTGGGAGCATCAACTGATGGCTCGAATACTGATAGGAGGTTTGGGCCTGCTGACAGCCTTGCTTGCCTATGCGATTGCGAGGGTGCAAACGACTATTAAAACACAGATAGCCTACGCTTCCATCGCCCAGATAGGGATCATGTTTATCGAAATAGCCTTAGGGCTGCAGCATCTGGTATTGATACACTTCGCAGGAAATGCCTTCCTAAGAACCTACCAACTACTGGTATCTCCTTCGGTGGTTGCCTATATGATCAGGGATCAGTTTTACCATTTCAAGCCCAAACCAATCCGTCTAAAGGATTCTTTCTCCAAAAGATTAGCTTACAGCCTTTATATCCTATCTCTCAAAGAATGGAATTTGGATACGATGCTGAACACGCTGGTCTTCAAACCGGTCAAAAGACTGGGAAGAAAACTTGATTTCCTGACACCCAAAAATCTGTTGCAGTATTTTTTACCCCTCTATCTACTCGGTTTGTTGCTGTATTTCAATCAGGGTGTTATTCCTGAAACCATTCAGTACTACATACCCGGGCTTTTTGGGTTTTTAGGTTTGATGATGGTATTCAAGGCTTTTTCGGAGAGAAATCATCCCAGGCTGGCTTTGATGCTGGTGATGGCTAATCATTTCTGGATAGCCCTGGCAGTGTCCTTTAATGAAACCTTCGATTACAAGCAGACCCTGATTTACCTCAGTGGAGTGGTACTGGCGGGGGGCACAGGATATTGGATACTGAATCGGCTAAGGAATAAGGAGAAGGATCATTTTGACCTGAATCAATATTATGGGCACGTATACGAGCACCCCAAACTTGCCCTGATCTTTTTGCTTGCCGCACTGGCGCTAATGGGCTTTCCTATCAGTCCTACCTTCATTGGAGTGGATTTACTATTCAGCCATATCCATGAAGACCAGTACGTCCTGGCGGCATTTAATGCCATCAGCTTCATCTTTGGGGGCATTGCCCTTATCCGGATCTATGCCCGGCTGTTCCTTGGCCCGCATATCAAAAATTATCATACCACCGCTTTAAAATCTTCTTAATTCAAGTATCATGAAAAATCATTTAATTGAAGTTCCCAAGTCTGGATTGGCCGGACTTCGGGAGAACTGGAAATCGGACCTGGTATCGGGATTCCTGGTTTTCCTTATTGCATTACCACTTTGTTTGGGCATCTCCATGGCTTCCGGCTTTCCGCCAATGGCGGGGATTTTTTCTGCGGTTATCGGTGGATTGGTGGTGACCTTCCTGGGAGGTTCTCATCTGACCATCAAAGGACCTGCTGCCGGATTGATCATCATCGCTGTCGGAGCCGTTTCCGATTTAGGCCAAGGCGATGCCCTAATGGGATACCGGTTAACCTTAGCCGTCATTGTGGTTGCCGGCTTATTGCAGGTCGTATTTGGCTGGGTTAAATCTGGTATCTTAGCCGATTTCTTTCCTTCGGCTGCCGTACATGGCATGTTGGCCGCTATCGGTATTATCATTATTGCGAAGCAATTGTTTACCCTGGTCGGAGTTAAACCGGAGGCCAATGAAACGCTGGAATTGTTCGGGGAGCTTCCTCATGCGCTGACAGCAATAAATCCGGATATTGCCATCATTGGTGGAATCAGTTTACTAATCCTCTTCTTATTTCCCCTAATCAAAAATAAATACCTGCGGATGATTCCGGCACCGCTGCTGGTTATTTTGGTTGCCATCCCCATGGGGATCTATTTTGATCTGGAACACGAACATAAATACCTGTTTCTGGATGGACACGAATACAGCATTGGGCCAAAATTTCTGGTCACCTTACCAGAAAATATGTTGTCAGCCGTGACCTTTCCTGATTTCTCACAGGTATTGACCATGACTTCCATTAAGTACATCATTATGTTTGCGTTGGTGGGAAGCCTGGAGTCGCTGCTCAGTGCAAAGGCGGTAGACAGTCTGGATCCATACCGCAGAAAATCAAATATGAACAAGGACCTGATGGGTGTGGGGCTGGGCAATGTCCTGGCAGGAATGATCGGTGGATTAGCCATGATTTCAGAAATTGTGAGAAGCTCGGCCAATATCAACAATGGAGCTAAAACCGCCTGGTCGAATTTCTTCCATGGTGTCTTTCTTCTCCTTTTTGTGGCCTTTTTCCCCTTGCTGATCCACCAGATACCACTGGCGGCCCTGGCTGCCATGCTGGTGTATACGGGGTATAAACTGAGTTCTCCCAAGGAATTTGTCAACACCTACAAAATCGGAAAGGAGCAGTTATCCATTTTCCTGACCACCCTGCTGGTAACCCTGGCTACGGATTTACTACTTGGAATTGCAGCAGGCATTCTGCTCAAAATGATCATCCACTTTGCTAATGGCCTTCCGCTGAAATACCTGTTTAAGCCCTTATTTACGGTTAGTTTTGAGGAAGAAAAGGAGGAGTATACCGTTTTTGTACATCATTCTGCTGTTTTCAGCAACTACATCAACCTTAAAAAATCGTTGGATAGCCTCCCAAAAGGAAAAAGTATCCGGATTGATTTTACAAATGCCAATTTGATAGACCATACGGTAATGGAAAACTTACACCAGTACCAACATGAGTACCAGCATGGGCAGGGGAAATTCACACTCTGTGGCATGAGCCACTTGCAGCAACGATCCGATCACCACCTGTCTGGCAGGAAATTGCAAAAGATTAAAAACTAACATCAAAGAGCCAGGTTTGCTGAACAGGAAGTTGATATACTTGACAAACTGACCTTATCAACTCCTGAAGGTGCTATTGACTATGTACTGATCGACTCCCACAAAGATAACTGAGGGTTACTTTAGCGATGGTGGCATGGTCTGTAGGCCTGCGCTTCATTTTCGGTAAATGTAATTTCTACATCCGGTTTTTTAATTCCTCTGATCCCGTTTTACGCTGTCTTTTGCCCAATAGTTTTTGATTGCCGAATAGAATGTTCCAGGTGACCCGCACCTGTCTTTCGGAAAAATTATTTAAACCAAATGTTTTGACACCTAATTCCGGCTGATGATACTCCCATCTTCTTTTTCCAGCGGTATTGGTAACATCCTGAACAGTGAAACTTAACGAACCGCCAGATGAAAAATTCTTTCTGACCCCCAGATTGAGGGCAGGATAATCAAATACGCGTTGGTCTCCAACCAAATAACTACTCCTATACCTCCCGTCTATGCCTATTGACCAGTCATTGGGTAAGAGAAAGTTATTAATCAATTGTACAGAGTAGGTGAGTATATCCTTTTCGAATACCATCGGCCGACTGGATTCTTCTTTTACCTGGTGATGATAGGCAGTTAGGTTCCAGTTCATCTCCCACCAGGCCGCAGGAGCTATTGGAAAACTAAGAATAGCTTCTAGTATTCTATTCGGTTCAACGTTTCTGAGCCTCTGAAGGCGAAAGGTGAAACCTTTCTTTAAATATTCTGCTAAAGTGCGAAGCGTTATTGAAACCTGATTCAAATACTACCTCACTTACACTCTTGCTTGTAGTTTCCAGTAGTGCTTTCGCTCTTTTTAATCGTCTTTCGGTGATCCATTTTCCCGGAGAGATCTTGTAATAGGCTATAAAGTCACGTTTAAAAGTAGATAAGCTCCTGTTTGAGATATTGGCAAAATCCTGTATTTTGAGATCGTACATATAATTAGCCTCCATCACTTCCCAAATGGGTGTTTGATACCTGTCTACAATTCGAATAATGTAGGCAAGAATGTGTTTGTTTTCGGGATGGGCAAAAATATTGTAAAGCAGTTCCTTGAACTTGCTTTCTAAGATGCTGTGTGGTAATTTTTTATTGGTTCCGAAATAAGGCAACAAGCTTTGATAACCCATTCGGATCTGGTTATCCATTGCAAATGTCTCCAACATTTCGACGTTGGGTTCTGGCAGGTCATTCAAATTCAGAAAGGGTCTAAATTCATCAAAAATGGAGCGCAAATAGTCATCTTTAAGATAAAATACCATTACGTCCCAGCCCTCATAATCAGGCGGCAGCTCTTGCAAAAAAGCACATTTTTTCACCAATAAGCCCTTATTGGGATTTGAAACCCAGGTTTTTTTACCATGATGAAAAATACGTTTTCCACTTATCGTAAAATTGAATTGGGTATGCTTAGCATATAGGTGTAGGATTTTATCTCTCTGAGGACAACTGTAGTATAAAAACAAGGTGTCTTCCAAGGAAAATTGTTGAAAGATATCCGGACGAGATTTTTGTACATCGAATAAATCCATGTTGTTTTATTTGAATGACTTTATTAGCAGCCGAGGATACCGTATACGCTTAGATTTCGACGCAAATAGCGATCAACATACACACGTTAATTATATACTAAACTATTCAATTTTAG
Source organism: Cyclobacterium salsum (assembly GCF_010119245.1). GTDB lineage: Bacteria > Bacteroidota > Bacteroidia > Cytophagales > Cyclobacteriaceae > Cyclobacterium > Cyclobacterium salsum. Next base: position 333,973 of record NZ_WNKG01000002.1, on the reverse strand, counting down.
CGATTCAGCGGGCATTAGGTTATATAGTGTTCGTACCCTTTATGGTTAATATAAGTTAAAAAGTTGACCATTCCAATCGGTGAGCAGCGCATGCAGATATTTACCCGTATGCCTAAAGCCCTGAAATAATCCCGGATAGCACCGCCGATCGGAAGCCAAAACGAAGGGCAGGAAGTTCTTCTTTATTAAATACACCTTTAGCCAGACAGCTGTTTTTGTATCCCAGTCGACCTGAAAACCATGTAAGGAAGCCATTAGGTCGGATAAGGAGAGCTGACCCAGAACCGCAACCAGCACCCCCTGTTTTACGCCCCTTACAGTTGTTTGGTTAGGAGAATTTATTTTACTGGGATTCAGGCAATCTAAAAAAATAAAATCAATGAAAATTTATTTCTGATACGCTCCTTGGGCATAGGAGGCCACAATACTACTATTGGGCGTTTTGCGATTATTTGGATAATCGAAGAAATAGATACCCGCAGGCAATCCATTTTTAAAAATGATTTCAACCCAGCCTTCGCTCGCCCCACTAAATCCTGTATAATTATAATTCGCTTTTATTGAAGTAGGCCTTCCCTGATTGTCTTGAGCCTGGACCGTAACTCCGGAGATGCTTCCTGGCTTATATCGATTAAACATCCATGTTTTTGACTGATCAGCGACCAGATCGTCTATCAATTTATTTAAATCTTGTAATCCCGTCGGTCCTCCGGATTTTTTCACGGCGACATATTTGCTCTCCTCTTCCATGCGAACGGGAGACTTGTTTAAAGCAAAGGCCTTTAAGTTATCTTCAAATCTCCTGATTCCAGGGCTATTACAATCGTTTAACTCAAAAATTTGAGCCATATCAAATTGCAAAGCCTTGGATTTGTGAAATCGATCTAAATTATTACCAATAGGATTTTGGTCCGAAACGATATCCACGAAGTTTTTCAATGCATTCCGATTATAAATTCCTTCTACTTCCAAATAAGCAGCGTACAAATCAGAACGAGCGTACAGGCCCGATCCCTCGGTAGTCCATTCTATACATGTCGAAGTCCTGCTAATTTCGACACCATATCCATTTTTTGTAATTTGTTCTTGCTCTCTTGCGCATATCGTATTCATGATTTCTTCCTTGTCCTTAGGTAGGAAGTCAGGACATTGTCGGGCGTAGCTTCTTAGATAGGAGTTAAAGATTTGGACAAACTCCAATTCTTCGCGACTCATTTCAATATTTTCAAAGTGACCTCTATAAATAAAATCGAAAAGTTCGGCATTGTATAAGCCATCCGTATTAAACTCCAAGTCTTGCGCCTGAACCTGTAGCAATATAGAGGAGACATTAGATAATATTACTATCAAATAAAATTTTAGGGATATTTGTCTGGGAAAACTCATGTCCATAAATTTTAATGTTGAAGATAAGATAGTTGAAGTTAAAAAATTCTGCAGGACAAGTCAATAATTTCAATGCATTAATAAATGAAGTTAGAGAGAATTTTGAAATTCGGATCCTATTCTCCAGTAAAACAAATTTATTTCGACGCTGGCTGCAGCCGCTCCCTTTTATTCATTCTTTCACCCTCATAATCCCCTGCATCACATATGCATGTCCTGGAAAAGTACATACATAGGTATACTCTCCAGGAACAGCCGGCGCTTCAAAATAGATGGTTTCAGAAGTTTCCGGGGAAAGAATGTTGGTATGGTAGAGCACCTTATCAGAATCGGGGATATAATCTTTTTGGGAACCTTTCAATCCCATCTCTAAGGCCATCTCTCCTACTTCGATGGCGGTATTTGGCTGTACGATCACCAGGTTGTGCATCATATCGTCATTGTTATTAAAGGTGACCTTTACCTTGCTCCCTGCCTTTACTTCAAAATTCTCCAGATCGTATTTCAAGCCGGGTTTTGTCCCCATCACAATGGTTTGGTCCGGCCCATCTGACCAGGATTCAGGCATTTCTGTCATTCTTTTCGGAGAATTTTCCGTAGTTGCTGCCGCTGAAGTAGCTGCGCTTGCCTCTTTGGATGTACTTCCATCGCTATTTTGGTGGCCTTGGTGGGAGTTGGCAGGTGAATTCTCTACTAGCGAAAGGTTCACTTTTTCACCGGCCGGAATTTCATTAAGGGTATAATAACCAGCGGCATGCAATAAATCCATACCCGTTTCGGACGAAATACCCGCGGCATTTATTTCGTGAATATACCCCTTCTTCAAACCATCTACCACCAATCTCACAGACATCCTGTCCTCTGCTACAATCGCCGCTTTAACAGCAAGATCTTCTAACTCGATGACAGGACTCCCGTAATTGTGGTGGTACTTGTAGTTAAAACTGGATAGTTGATAGGAGTCCGGATTTTTGGCCACCGATTCCTTAACAGGAAGGGTGAATTCCAATTCGAATCCATCAGGTTTGGCTTTTACGGTTTTGATTTCAAAAGGTACTTTACCTGTCCAAACCAGTCGTTGCAATCCAAACGGATCCTTTCCCGTGGAACCCCAGCCTCTGCTCGTCATGCCCACAAATAAGGAAGCATCCTTGCCCCATACCATTCGCAGTATACCGGAAGAAAAACCTTCTCTAAAGGGGAAGGCCACTCCCTGGTAGACACCGTTTACTTTTTCCAGGTAAACCCTTACGATCTTGCTATGCCCCTGATCTCCCACAAAGAGTTGGTCGGTAAAGGGCCCAAATGCTCCACCGGATTGGTCGGTAAGAATAGCGGAGGTGGAAATCCCCATAAGGCCATGAGGAAGCCAGACGGCCGGGGTCTTGAATCCGGGAATGTCGGCAGCTACCTTGGACATGGGTTGTCCCGTATCGGGTATATCTTCGGGCTTCAATTTAACGGGGGATTCTTCCAGATGACTCCAGACAAGGCCTTCCGGATTCCCCACGAAATCGCCTTTCTCTACGTGGGTAATGCGGCCGGAACCCACCCAGTCCCCTTGGTTTTCCGTATAAAAAACATCCCCTTCTGCATTGTAGCCAAATCCGGCAGGAGACCTCATTCCAGATGCGACCGGAGTCATTTCACCATCCGGAGAAACGTTCATCATCCAGCCGCGCCATTTTGCCAGGCTGGCCCCATGCCCTATCCAACCTAAATTCAAGGTGATAAGCATGTCACCCTCCGGAGTGAATAAGGGGCCATAGGAATATTCGTGGTAGTTTCCCGAAAGGGGCCAGGAAACGACCGTCTCGTAAGCATCTGCCTCCCGGTTTCCGGTTTTATCTGTTAATCTGGTTAGCTCGGACCGTTGACTGGTATACAGACTTCCCTCGTGGTAGGCAAGCCCTAGCGGTTCGTGTAAACCGGATGCAAAGCGGCTGAATTCGGGAATCCGGGAACCGGTCATATAGGGGTTTTCTATTAGCCAGACCTCCCCTCTTCGCGTGGCGACCCCCAAACTTCCATCTGGAATAATGGCCATGCCACCCACCTCAAGTTCAATGCCATCGGGAATAGGGATGTCCACTATCGAATAGTAATCTTCTTCCTGGGCAATCAAATCCTCCGGGTCCGCTGCCTGTTGGGCAGGCAACGAAACCGAAATAAGTAAGGAAAACCCTGCTAATAAGCATCCCAAAAACCTATTGGAATGCGATTTTTGGAGTAAAAAATTGAGTTTAGCATTCCTGATTAACAATCCATTATCATCTAATTTCATATGCTTATTTTTCAATAAATTCTTTTTTTTAATTATCCGAAACCCATCAGAAAATAATACTGTATTTCATTTGTCCGTTTTCTTCTGTTGAGTTCAGTGGAAATAACAATTCCTGACCCTTAGCCGTATTTCGTAACAAGGAATCCTCCAGCATAGGTGCAGCTGTTTTTACATAGTATTCACCTTCGTTCACCAGGTAAATTCCCTCGCCAAGATCCGCTATTTTATCCGCAGCGATTATCCGGGCCCAAACATCCGGTGTTTTTTGAGGATTCGCATAGCGGATGGTCCGGGTTAAAAATTTTCCGTCACTTTCCGGTTCAAAGAAGTCTTCAACAGCTATTTGCTCAAGGGCATAGTTAAAAGTAGGCCGTCTGTCCCGATTTAAGGTATATCCCTGAATTTGAATCAGATCACTACTGAGAGAATCCGGCCAGGGACTGTCCGTATTTTCTAATTTGGCCAGGAAAGGGCCCTCTGCCAATTCGACAATTGCTCCTGTGGGTAGCATCAACTGCGAGGTCCCCCTTTGTCTCCACATGGGAGAGGTGTCCAGATAGCCTCCCCTCCAAATACTCAAGATCGCTCCTTGTTGAAGATCATAGGCAAAGTTTGAACCCGATGGTTCTCCTACCGCTACCACATGCGTCTTTTTCTCGTCTTTATGCTGGAAAAACCCGCGTGTAATCATAGGTTCCTGTAATGGTCCCAAATAAATCGGTTTCTGGATAGCAGATTCTTTGTAAGAATTCGGATCGTGCAAGGGACTTTTTTTGATCCCCGGACCTTCTATATAAACGCCGAGTTGTGGACTTCTGCCCGGATAATTATTTTTGTAAAACACCAATTGAAAGGGGATCGTACCTTTTTCCAGCGATAAGGTCCTGCTCCTGGGGGGATTGTTGGGGAATTGGGTTTCATCAGCTAATACATTTTGGCCATCCAAAAAAAGGCTGGTCTTACCGAAAGCAGCCAGGGAAAAGGTATGCTCTCCTGATTTCGAAATTTCCAAATTCCCGGTATACACATATGCAAAATCAAGCACCCCATGGCCCAGGTCCCAGGTTATTTTATTGAGTTGCCCGCTTTCGTTTGGGGGATTCCCCAGGAACTCCTCATTTGATTGGAACTTACCTTCATGATAGGCAAATTTCAAGTCCGTGATTTCAGGAACCGGATCTCCATAGGGTTTGTACTTTATATTTCTGATCGCTACCGAACCATGATCCCCTTGAATCATAAGCGGGCCAAGCGGTTTTTCGTCTTCGAACAAGGCGGAACGGGTCGGTCCGGTCACCTCTACGTTTTCATGGACCAATACCCCGTTCAAATAGACCTGGCTAAAAGTTGCATTCCTTATTTTTTTACCTGCAGCATCAAATCTTGGGGCTTCGAAATCGATTTTTACCTTTTGCCACAAACCAGGTGCCTTGCTCGCATTGGTACGCGGCGGCTTTCCTTCAAAGCCCTGTTGTTTTTCTTCATCCCAGCGCTGGTAAATCCCTCCTGCATCTCCGGAATTGGGATTGGTTTTACCCCAACTATCCAAAATCTGAATTTCATAGCGCCCCTGTAGGTAAATCCCGGAATTGGACCCTTTGGGAACCATGAACTCCAGTTCCAATTCCATATCTCCATGCTCAAACCCTGAAATCAAATGCGGACCGTTTTTTGACTTTGGTGGATTCACCAGAATGCCCGTTCCCTGACTTGTTGACAAAAACGAATCCTGCTCCCAATCGGTCGTCACCCCTCCTACCAATTCCCATGTTTTGGGGATGTCGCCAAATTGGTTCCAATCATCAATAACAATCACCTCTTGTGCAGAAAGGCTACCCCAAAAAACAAAGCACAAGGGCAAAAGGAGTTTTCTAAATTTTATGCTAAAGATCATATACAATATTTCTTAAGTAGTTTGTTCGTAATTTCTCATTTACCAGACTTTATTCATCTTTTATCAGATACCCTTTGGCCTTGTTTTCCGAAATCAACTTGTCCATTTTTGCCGTCTCCAATGATACGTTCCCGTCAGCAAGGCATAGCGGCTCGGAGAACAAATCCCGGAGGAACTGTGGGCATTGGTAAAACGCATCCCTTCTGATGCCAGCTGGTCCAGATGAGGAGTCGGAATTTTGGATGTTGAGATCTCCGTATCCCATATTATCCGCATAGATAATGACAACGTTTGGAGCGCTGTTCTCCAGTTTCTCGGAACATGAGAAAAATGCCAGAACCAGGTCCGTAACGACATGGGGCCACCTCACTACAAGGTCAAGAATTTTAGCTTTTAGTTTCATTGATTCGTTACTCTTTGCTGGACTAACCGGTGGACAATGGAATCACACTTCGTTGAATAATAGGCTATTTTTTCAGCATACTTCTCCTCTAACGCCAGGTTATTGACCTCATTAACGTCCGATTGATGATGATACAATTCGATCAAATCACTGTCATCGTAGCGAATAAATTTAAATTCCTCATCCCGGTAACCGGATGTCTTAAGTAGCTTGGGATTGTTTTCAAGCCGGTGTTCCAGGTATACCCCGGTGCGCCATGAGTCCGGGGATCCGTCCAAGAATGGGGTGAGGCTTTCTCCCTGATAATCGTCCGGTATGGCTACCCCCGCCAAAGATAAAATGGTAGGCGTGACATCCACATTCAAGACCATCTGGGAAAGGGTCTTGCTTCGCTTGCTCTCAGGCTGACGGGGATCATAAATGATCAACGGAACCCGAATGGAAGTTTCGTGTAACAGCCATTTACCGGCATAGCCTCTTTCCCCCATAAAATAACCGTTATCCCCCATAAAGATGATAACCGTATTGTCGGCCACTCCCGCTTCGTCCAGGGTCAATCGAATCCTTGACAAAACGCTATCCACGGTGCTAATCATCCGATAGTGGCCTTTTACCATTTTCTGGTGCTTCTCCGGGGTATCAAATCGCCAATACCACCTTTCCCGGTTCATGGTGTTTTGTAAAAATTCAGGTAAACTATCATAAAAAGAAGGATCGGCTGTTTCCGGCACCGGAATGCTCACATCCCGGTATAAATGATCCATATACTCCGGCCAAAAATATTGCTCTTCTGCCCCATCATCTGCATGTGGAGACCAAAAGGAAAGGGAAAGGCAGAAAGGCTGGTCCGTACTAGCATTAATAAAGTCAATGGCAAGGTCCCCATTGATATCTGCCAGGTGAACCTCTTCACCTTCCACTTCTTTTAAGTAGGGCCAAAAGGTTTTGTCCATCTGGTGAAAAATGGAATCTTCAATCCCTTCATTGACCTTCACCCCAAACTTCCCCACGAAACCGGTACGGTAACCGGCCTTTTTGAGAAGGTTTGGATAGCTATTGACCATATAGGCATCCTGCAAGGGAGGTTTGCCAAACGTAAAATCATGTGTCCGCTCATACAGGCCGGTAAACAGAGACGCCCGGCTTGCCGCACAAATAGGCGTGGTTACAAAGGCATTTTCAAAATACAAGCCTTCAGCGGCCAACTTATCCATATTCGGCGTATGAATAATGTCATTTCCGGCAAATCCCAAGGCATCCCATCGCTGATCATCGGTCAAGATAAAAATGATATTTGGCTTTTCGTTTTCGGTGGCACCCTCCTTTTCCGGAACCTGACAACTCCAGCAACCGATTACTAAAAGTAGGACTGCAAGGCTTTTTCCTTTTATTTGACTTCGCATGGGATAGAAATGTGGTTAATTTTTGGAAAGCGATCGATCGATAAATTGCTGATTCAAGGCATCCGAATCGCCATATTGTTCCCGAAGCTCCTCCAGCCGGTTGTGGAGCATTTCCTGCACCTCCTGGTAGTCGGGATCGTTATAAACACTATTCATTTCGTTAGGATCGGCTTCCAAATCATACATTTCCCATTCGTCAATGTCGTAATAGAAATGAATCAATTTATACCTATCCGTCCGGACACCATAGTGCCGTTTTACAGCATGGGGGCCCGGGTATTCGTAGTAGTGATAATAAATGGCATCTCTCCAGGGAATTTCCTCTCCTGCAGCCAGCGCGCGCCAGGATTCTCCCTGCATATCATCGGGCTTTTCCAATCCTGCATAATCCAGTAGGGTTGGCGCATGATCCAGGTTTAGCACTAAATCCTCCACCACGGTGCCAGCTTTGATCTCCTTGGGATACCTCACCAGCAAGGGAGTGCTTAGCGATTGTTCGTACATAAAGCGCTTGTCATACCAACCGTGTTCGCCCAGGTAAAAACCCTGATCAGAAGTGTAAACCACAATCGTGTTATCCAGTAAGTCATTTGCTTCCAGGTAGTCCAGTACCTCTCCGATGCCATCGTCTACTGATTTTACTACCTTAAGGTAATCTCTCAAATAACGGTGAAACATAAACTTGGCAAGTTCTTCCCCCCTGGGCAAGTCCTCCTTGAATTTTTCATTTGGCGGACCGTATACGGCGTTCCAGGCGTCCATTTGCTCCTCCGTCATGCGACCGAAAGGCGCAGCCAGACGACTCGGCTCACCGGTGAAGGGATTTTCTTTAAATTTCATATCCCAACCCCAATACATATTGTCAACAATTTCCATTTCCTGTTCCCGGGCAGCAGTCCCTCTCCCTTCATAATCATCAAAGAAATTCTCCGGAAATTCAAACTCCTGGTCCTCCAGATAGGAAAGGTATTTTTCTTCCGGCATCCAGTCCCGGTGGGGCGCTTTGGTATGGTAGTTAATGGCAAAAGGTTTGCTTCGGTCCCAATCCTTTTCTATCCAGTCCACCACAAACTGAGGGATCAGTGCCTCGCAGTGCCCTTCAAACTTCACTTCCTCTTCTCCGTTTTTTATGAATTCAGGGTTATAGTAACTTCCCTGACCGGGTAGGGTGAGCGAAAAGTCGTACCCTTGCGGTTTTCCTCCCAGGTGTATTTTTCCGATAAGTGCCGTTGCATACCCCGCTTCCTGCAACAACTTGGGGTAAATGCTCTGATCCCAGTTGAATGGCCCCACATTATCTACTTTCCCATTGAGATGGCTGTATTTTCCTGATAGCAGGACCGCACGGCTGGGGGCACAAATAGAGTTGGTGACAAAACTGTTTTTAAAAAGGGCTCCTTCTTTCGCCAGGCGATCCATATTTGGAAAATAAACACTATCCAGCAACCCGTGTCCATAGGCATTTATGGCCTGCTGGGTGTGGTCATCCGTCATGATAAAAAGAATATTGGGCTGCTTCTCAGTCACTTCTTCTTGTTGACAACTGGTAAGAAAACCACTCACTATAAGCAATACACTCAGCAAAATTCCGGAATGCCTCCGCAGCCTTGGTTGGATTAATAACAGGTGTTTTTTCATCATTTTTACTAACTATGGTTTTTGGTATTTAGAGAAAGCCCGGTGCTATTCGTTCATAAACCGTTCTACAAATTCATCGTGAATGGGATCAGCTGTTCGTTTCATTTCTTTCCGGACAAGCTCCCGGAGCCGGACGATGTCCTCTTGATAGGCTGGGTCATCAATTAAATTTACCAGCCCGTCGGGATCATTTTTAAAATCATACAGTTCCTCTGGAACCCGATACACGTACATGTCCAGGCGTTCTTTAATGGCTTCATCTTCAAGTGCCCCTTCCTTCATGGCCTGAAACGTTCGGCCACTGGCCGCATCGCCCCTGATTTCATGATCCCCATCGCTCCAGAAGTTGACAATATACCCAAATTTTTCCTTTTGGACACCGCGCATTGAGTAGTCAACCCCCGCAAAAATCCGGTGAAATTCCGTAAAAACGGTGTTCCGGCTTTGCTGAGTCCGCCCCTTTAGTACAGGTAAAAAAGACGTACCATCCATATCTGGCACCACAGGTAAATGCAAGGCATGAAGGATCGTGGGCATAAAGTCTATACCTGAAATAAAATGGGTGCTGTCCACCTGTCCTTCTCGAACGTTCCCGGGCCATTTAATGATCCAAGGTGTTTTGTTGCTGTTGAGGTAGCAGTTTGATTTGGCAAACGGAACGGCCATGCCGTTATCACTGATGAACATAACCATCGTGTTTTCGTCCAATCCTGCATCGGATAGAGCTCGCAGCAGGGCCCCAACAGTTTGATCCAGACGGTGAACAGAGGTATAATACTCCGCAATCTCCTTCCGTATCTCTGGCAAATCAGGAAGAAAAGCCGGTACTTCCACTTCCGAAGGGAGAATGGTCCGGGTGACTTCCGGCAAGTCTTCGCCCCATTGCCTTTTTTCCTGGTCACTGCCAGCAAAGGGACGGTGGGGATCATGGCTGTTTGCCATAAGAAAAAAGGGTTTCGCTTCTTTCTTTGATTTCGTGAAAAATTCCAGGGCATACTGGTAATACAGATCCGGATCCCTTCCAATACCCATCCCAGAGGCAAGATCTCCTTCCCGAATGTAATAATCCCAGAAAAATTTTTCCGTGGGTTTGAGGTGTATTTCCTTTCCCAGAACCCCATTCAGGTAGCCGACATTGTGAAGCTGTTCCGGCAAGGTAGTGACGGCTTTATCGATGGGGTCGAAAGCGGGAGCCCCGTTATTATGCGGATACCTGCCCGTCAAAATGGACTGACGGGAGGGTTGGCATACAGCGATATTGACGAAGGCATTGGTAAACCGCATGCCGCTTTGGGCCAGTTTATCAATATTTGGAGAAATTTGATCTATCGAATTACCATAGCAGCCAAGTGAATTATAATTCAAGTCATCCGCCGTTATCAAAAGTATATTGACCGGAGCATATTCTGCTTCTTTTGTTCCCGATTGATCACAACCTAAAAAAAGAAGGTTATTTAGTGAAAAAAGGAAAAAGAGGTTGATTTTTACCATTTGCGAAATGTACTTATTTTTTCCAGCTTGTAAAACAGAAAATAGATGACTACTCACCGTTCCCTTTTCTCTGCGGTGTTTGCGGTGGTTGGGGTCCGGCATCACTGTCGTTTGAATAGGGAATACTTCCATGAGGAGCCAATACCAACCCCCATTCATCAATGTAGGATTGGGCAGGTCTGAAGTCATCATCGATCTCTACCAGCAAATCCTGAAGCCTTGCATCCAACTCCTGAACCAAATCCGAATACTCGGGATTCGAAACCAGATTATTCATTTGAAGTGGGTCGGTGCGGTCATCAAAAAGAAGCCAGGGGCCATCGAGGGACCGTACATAGGTGTACCTGGCTGTTTTTACTGCCCGATACTCCCGACTATATTCCCCTCTTTCCCAGGGGGCAAGTTGCATGTATAGGACGGCTCGGTCTTCCTTTTCCACCCCGTCTCGTACCACAGATGAAAGATCTTCTCCCTCAACCGTCTCGGGGATAGGTAAGCGGGCCAAACCAAATAGGGTGGGAAATATATCTGGCGTAGTAATGGGCATGTCTACTACCATTCCTTTCTCTCCATGGATAGCTGGGTACCGAAGCAAAAACGGAACGGCTGCGGATTCACCTAGGGGTACCTGTTTTGCCTTTGGCCTTACACCGTGAGAACCGAGCATTTCACCATGATCTGAGGTAAATACCAGCAGTGTGTTTTCATCAAGCCCCATTTCATTCAAGGTAGCTAGCAAATCCCCTATACTTTTATCAAGGGCCTCACTGTGGGCATAATATCCTTGTGCTTCCTGGAGTGCCTCGCTTTTTCTAGATTCCGGTACATTTGCGGGCAGGGTAATCTCATCCAACGGATAGCGGGATTTATACTCCTCAGGTGCCGTGTGATGAGGAAAATGCGGTGTCCCGTAGGAAAGGAATAAGGCAAAGGGCTTATCGCTGTCGGCATGATCCCGAATGTACTGCTGGGCATCCGCTGTCTGGGCAAAGGTGTCATAACCCTCCCAATATAATTTCTCATCAGAGTCCCCTGTATAATAATGCGAATGGTTGTAGTTATGGTCACATTCGGCTGCCTTCCAGTACTGAAACCCACGACGGCGTTCGGGAGGGATAAAGGAGTGACGGCCCTGTCCGTCCAGATGCCATTTACCGATATAGGCCGTTTGATACCCTCCGGAAACCAAGGCATCCGCAATGCATAATTCCGTGGGCGGAAGGTGAAGGTCATTTAAAAACATACCGGTAGAAGTAGGATACCTGCCTGTCATCAGGGACGCTCTATAGGGCGTGCAAATGGGCATGACAGAGACTGCATTACGGAAATTAAAACTTTCTTTTGCCAGTTGATCCAGGTTCGGTGTCCTTACATTCGGGTCCCCTGCATATCCTGTGGCCGAAGCCCGCCATTGGTCTGCCAAAATATAGATAATATTAGGCTTTTTTTCTTCTGTTTTGGGAGCACAGCTAACTGATAAACAGAATGATGCACAAAATAGATAGGTAACAAAGCGCTGAAATTGCAGCCTATTCTTTGCGTAAAATAAAAGGTATCGGTTTCTCATTTTCATATGTTTATAATTGTCTTTAAGCGGCCATATGGAATCTCGCATGCTTTATAATCATCCCTCTGTGTGTCGCCTCCATCATGCTCGATTTCATGTGTTTATAATTGTCTTTTAGCGGTCACATAGCCTGTCCCGATACCAAATCGGGAGAATCTTTGACGATTAAAATAAACATTGCCCTGTGTGTTTAATGATGATTTTAATCGTGTCGATTTCATCCTATTTTTTACTAATTAAACTGATGGCGGCTGTTCCCAACAAGCCAGACGGCAATAATGGGCTCTTGCCCGTGAATTTCCCCCTGGCGTTTGTTTGCGTAAACGGAGTTTTTTCCGGATTCCGAAAGTCCCCGACAATCCGGTTATTCCAGGTATTAATTACTTTTACGGTAATGGTGTTGCTTCCCTGCTTCAAATGCGGCGTGATACGGGTTGCATACGGAGGAAGCCACACCATCCCACAGTCATTCCCATTGACAAAAACCTGGGCCATTTCCTGAATGTCTTCAAATGAAACGAAAGCCTCTGCCTCAGCAGCTAGCACATCTGCATCGATGGTAAATTCCCGGGTATAAATGGCGGAACCGGAATAGTAGCTGGCCCCTTCATCTTCCAATTCAGACCAACTAATAAGCTTGTCTAATTTCAGTGAATCCGGACCGCCCATTTCGGAATCAAAAGCAATATCCCACTGCGTGGAAAGATCAATTGACGGGTAGTTCTCCTCTGAGTGGAGGTGAGCTTTTAATCCATTCTGCAAATCGTGGTGCAAGTCCTCATCATCTATTCCATTAGTTTCCTTCCGGAAAACCACAAATCTGGATGCCAGCGGATCCAAAGTAATCTCCATTTGCAATCCGTTATCTACTTTTGCGAATTCGACCTGCCGCTGTATTAGTCCTGTTTCAGCATCCCACAATTCGGGTTTGCTGTCCGGATCTACCCTGAAAATACAGGTGATTTTTTCCTGTTGTTCGCTGCTGTTGGACAGGAAAAAAATATCTTCATCCTCCGTCTGCCGGTGAACAAAATCGATATGGAGGTCCTGATTATCGGTTCCGGAAACCTGAAAATCAGGAGGTATGGAACGTTCCTCCAATACTTCCTGCACCGACTTCCCCCAATAAACGGTGCCCTTTCCGTACTTGTGGGAAAGGACCTTTTCACCATCACAATCACCCCAAATTCTGCCAGCGATCTGCCTCACTTCCTGATCACTCGCTGGATAATTTTTTAAGGAGGTGCTTCTTTCGGGTTTTCTCCCAATCACCACTGCTCCATTAGCTATCAGTTTATCGAGCCTTTTTAATACTTCAAGGGATATATCCGCCCGGTCCGGGAGCACCATCATTTTATAGGCCGGTCCATGCGGCAATACCAATTGTCCATTTTCGGTTTCCAGGGTTTTGGTAATCACATCTTCATTGATATAATCGGATTGATATCCCGGCAGATTTCCGGGGTTGATCGGTTTGGGCCTGCCGCAGTGGGGACACTTACTTTCGTCATAAAAATAAGGAGGGAAAATGCCCGGCATGTCAGGGGTATAGTTGGGGTCCATCCTCCTGGGAGGTACCAAATTAGGTGCGTCGTCTCCGTAATATAAGAGTACGTCGGCTACAAAATGGCCCTGGCGTAACATATAGGAACACCTGGCTATATAATCCATAAAAGGCCGGGCCATTTCCCACCAGGTAGCGTTGACATTGACATGCTCCCCAGCATGGTACACAAATCCGGGCTTTCCGGCAATTTCCGGATTATGAGAAAACGTATGAAAAACTACCTGATTCAGCCCTTCACAAAAGGCAATATCAATAAGCTGCTTAAAGTCTGTCGGGCCGTGTTGCCAATGGTTCCAGCCAGTTAGTGATTCTGAGGCAACGATATTCTTTCCGTAAATATGGGCAGCACTGGCGGCTTCCTTCGTAACCCAGTGCCGTTGACGGTTCCAGAATTCACCCATAGGTATGTGGGAATTTCCAAGGGCTTTCAGCGGTTCAACCCTCGGACTGCCACCATGGCCCGCTTCGGTGACCATCTGAACACCTCGTTCTTCTACCATCTCCACCGTTTTTGCGTAGTGGTTTTCAATCAGCAAATCACTGACCAATCGCCTGTAGTCTGCTTCAAATCGGTCCTCAACCAGGGAATCGGAATGGTGAAACCCCTGCAAGAAGGGCAGATAGGGCCGAGGATCGTAGGCATACCGATCTTCGAATTCCCGCATAAATTCCGGTGTCCAATCCGTCATTTCCCACACCTCATAACTGTCCAGAAAAATGAAATCCATCTGTTTCTGAGGCGTACTGACCTGGTCCAACCTTGAGAATAATTCTTCAAAATGACGCTCAGTAGCCTTTTCACTCAAGTGATCGATGATTAAACCTGATGAGTTAGGACTGGGTACTACCAAAGGCTGCAGGGTATTGCAGCTGAAAAATGAACGGATTTCCCACCGTCCCTCCGGTACCTGCCATTCTATTGGCTCTCCTGCATTTTCAGGGATTGAAAGAATGATGGCATCTTCCGGATCATATACCTTTGCCGTGTTTTGAGGAATCGCAATCACCGTGAGGAGTTCACAGTTCTCGGCTGTTCCTCTGGAAGATTTGGGATTCTTCAGTTCTAGCTTTATTGTGGAGGGACCCTCAACCCATTCAGCGGTATTTAATAATTCTTTTGAGCCGTTCGGTTCATTGATCCATTCACCACCGGAATTCCAGCTGCTGGCCGAACTAATGCCCAAGTCAAGCCCCAATGAATGACTGGTAGTTAGGGCTAACGATATGTATTGTAAGGATTCAGGCCCGAGAAAGGCCGGACCATCCGGAATCATCCCATCGGGATTGATTAGGGCACCGATGTCCCAGATAATGGCACCCCGTAGGCCTTTGTCTTTCATTTCCTCTAACTCATCCACCAGCTTTACGGTATCCACATACCCATTCATCCAGGTCCATAGTGCCAGCGGACGGTATTCGGTAGCCGGATTGCGAAAAGATTCTTCCGAAAGAAGGACTTCTGGTTTTTCTTTTTCTTGCCGGGAAGTACAGCCAGAGCCCGCAAAAAAGAACAGCCATATCACCAGCAAAAGTGGGGATGCTGCCGGGTTGCGGAAAGGAATATCAAATTTGTACAGGCTTGAGACTATGCGAACCAAGGGAATATAAATGGATTAAGACGAAAAGATTATAAATGTAAGGCCAGGCATCGGTTAAATCTTCCACGATCTTACCCAAAAGGCATGGTATGTTAACCCTTTTGCCTCACAGTGATGGCAGCTTCCGCAGGGATGAAGAAACCCATCGTTGGTCCCTGAGCCGGTCGGGCTTCGGCAGGCTCAGCCTGAAAAGGGAGCAATCTGGTCCGGAGCGAAAACGCGAGTCCTCCGTAGAAAGCAAATAAAAAACGAGTAGCGCAAACGTACAACGACAGACTGCCGCGGGTGCTGGCGCGGTGAACGAAATTCGAATAGGATCAGGTCCGCACCCTCGCAGTGACCGTACTTGCCGTCATTGCGAGAATTAACATTTTAAAAAACGCAGGAATCGGGATGACGGTATAATTTTGAAGTGATTATATCATATTGAAAACCAAATACTTATAAAATACGTCATCGGTAGCCTCGCGAAGCAATCTGATCCGGAGCGAAAACGCAAGTCCTTCGTAGAAAGGAACTAGAAAACGAGTAATGGAAACGTACACCGACAGACTGCCGCAGGTGCTATCGGCCCATTCCCGGATACTGAGCGGAGCCGAAGGGAGCGGACCAATGGAGCGGAAATGAAGGAATAGAAAAAAAGCCCTAAAAAATCAATTAAAGGGCATTTTTTCCAGGTGAAGGTGTCAGTCGAACGGAGAAATCTGAAAAAACATGCTCCTGAAATGCTCAAAATCCTTCGGTTTCCAATATATCCATCAAACTATCTCTTGTCGTACTGTGGGTACAGGAACCTTCTTCAACGCACACACAACCACCTTCGGTTGCAAAAGCACAATGAGAACATCCTGAGCAGGTTTCGCTAGCAGCGGCCGTCGCTTCAAGATTAATTCCCTTTCTGACCAGTTCATAAGCAATTTCACTCGTACTACCGTCTTTTTCTTTTGCCGTTAGGACAAGAAAAAAATCATTGGCATCGGAAGCAATTCTCAGGTCTGTTAACATGCGCTTTCCTTCAAAGTGGCTTTTAAGCGCTTTTTTCAAACGGGGCGATTGTACAATTTCTGCCTTTTCGTTTCTGACTTTACCAACCACATAAGTTGCCATTTTCTCATGACCAGATAAACGTTCATCGCCAGGGGTACTTAAACCAATTTCATATCCAACCGATGAGAAAATAACTGCCATCAGAAGAACGGAGACTAAGGGAAAGATAAATAAGGTGAGGTTTTTCATAGTAATGTTTTTTTTAGGGTGGTCAAATGGGTTTATAAATAAACCCATTGTTTTCACTATTTTGATTTTCAGTATTTTATACACAATTTAAGCAAGGAATTGCCGTACAGCAATACCTCAAATGTGGTAATCTAATGTGTAACCATGGAGAAAAAAATTGATTATATCGACCTGGTCAAAGCCTTTGGAAAACAGAATTATACCATCTTTAAAAAGGATTTTCAAGAGGCAATAAAAAAAAACCCCATTCTAACGGGACTTTGGACGGTGGGAAAATGGTTTTCTTTTATTGCAAATACTTATACCTGGGAACTTGAGATGGTCACCGGAAATAGTATGGAAGTAATCGGATATTCTAACGAGGAGATTGTAACTAGAAATAAGGATTTTATTTCTTCGTTTATTCACCAGGAGGATTTTCCTTTTGTCATCCATGTAATTCATGAAGCCATGAGGCTTGTCAATGATCTTGAGATAAAAGAAAGACCGTTCGTTTTTGTGGTTTTTTATGCGCGTTCTGTCAAAAAAAACGGTGAGGTCATCGTTATACAAAACCAGAATATCCCACTTGTATTTGATGAAAACAACATACCGTTTGTATTCGCCAATATTATTACAGACATATCACACCTTCAGCCCGCGAATATTCCACATGCTATAATCATCAACGGATTTTCCAACCAACATTACCATTTAAGTAATTCAAGCCTGGGGTTAAAACCTTTAACGAATCTTTTTTCAGCCCGTGAGTTAGAAATTCTAAAATGGTTGATCAAAGGATACACAAGCAAGGAAATTTCACAACTCATTCAAATCAGTTATGAAACGGTGCGGACCCATAGGAGGAATATTCAAACAAAAGCGAAATGTAAAAACACCAGAGAACTGATAAATTTTGTTATGATGAACAAAATTGCATGAAGTTTTTCCTTAAATTTAAACCAAAACAAATTTCCTAAGTTTTGGGCAGTCTATACCGACATTGGAGCTTCGGCTCAGTAAAGCCCACAATCATTTCCATTAAAGCTCCCTTCGTTTGCAGGACCAGCGGACCAATTGCCTGTTTTAAGGGCCTGCCCGTTCGTTTTTAATCCGATTTTCCAATTCGATGACCCTTTGGATCAACCTGTCTGCTGTGTTTTCATGGTAAGCGTCAAAAGGAAGGGCAGGATTGCGGACAAGAGGGGAAGGGTACGTTCCCTGACGGTATAGCAGCCTTTTAAAAAAGGGAATAGAAATCTCCAGGTGTTGGTTCGAAAACGCCAGTACGGGAAGGATGTATTCAAAAAGTTCCGCTGCCTCGGTTGTTTTCCCTATCGTCCAGAGCCGGTAGATTTCCGTGTAAATCCAATGCATACCGGTGGGCATAAAGGCATGTACTCCTCTTTCCAGTCCTTCTATCAATTGGGTCACCGCCCATCCCCCGCTCACATTCAAACGTCCTCCGGTCAGCGAAAGTATCCTGGAATATTTGTACCCAGCCGGAACGGTTTCGATTTTTAAGCAACGAAATGCCTCCACGCTGTCAAAAAGCTCACAAATTAAATCGTCTGGCAATCCATAGCCAGAAGCATCCCAATCCTGCAACATGATCATCTCCACGTCGATCTCTGCCAACCGAAAAAAATCAGATTTAAACTGTTGCTCGGTTTGATAAGGGATTTGAAACAGTACTTGCTTGCAGCCCAGATCAAGGTAGGATTTTAGGAGGGATTTTGCTTTTGCCGGGTCCGCCTCCCCTGCCCCTGCAATGACCGGAACTTTCTGATTTACGGCTTCCAAAACGGTTTCCACTAGTTTGATCCGTTCCCGATGTGAAAGGGAGTACACTTCCGCAGCCATTGCCGGCACGAGGAATCCAGCCACCCCGGCCGACAGGGCCTCCCGGACATTTTTCCGGAGGGCAGCATAATCAATGGCTCCACCGGCTTTGAAGGGTGTGTTCAAAACCGTCACGATGCCAAAAAGCGGATACAGGGTTTTATGCATGTTTTCCCTTTACTAATGTGTGAAATTATTTCTCAATAAGGCACTACAATTCTTCTTTTACTATTAGGCAGCTTGCTTATTTATAATCCAAAGTTATCCATTGTCCTAAGTTAGTTTTACTCCTTTTTTCCATTTTCCTCATTTTTTGCGTAAACCAAATTCAGGACGAGTCACGTTAAAAAAGGTGATTATTTCCTCTTCATAAATAAGCTACTTATTTCTCCTGTTTATTCCTTCAGGGAATCTGAATTTTTGTTCCCTCCCACTCTTGGAGGAGACTTAAACGAGGCATAATACATACTATTCTTCTTTACGGAAACAAAAAGCACCTTACCATAAACCAACCGATCAATTTTTACACCAGCCTAATTTGAAGATGAATAGATTCGCTTCCTGCTATCGGAGTCAAGTAAAGAAAAAAACACCGTCCCATATTTATTGCGAATAATTTGCAGGAATTTACTATATTCACTCAGTGGTTTTTTTAGATTAATTCTGCTTTTCTGCTGCGCTTCAGGTGTCGATTCTTCAGTACTGAACCGTTATTGTAAATAGTTAGAACCAAAAGAGCCGGTATATTTAATAAACCCGCAAAAACCTTCTATTACCCTCTACCTGCTTCTGTTGATGAATGTCATAGGATAACGGACTTCTGCTTTCCATATAGCATCCATTTTCCCAGCAGGTAGAAAAACGATATCAAATGACTGTAATTAAGAAAAACACCTTGTACGGGCATCAACTTAAAGGGACATGCCTATCCTATTTTAGTTGTAAGAATCCGGCGGATACCAGAACAGTGGCTATGGGACTTTCTATTATACTCTTGTTCTTTTTCACTGCTGTTACTGCACAGAATAATAAAGATAAATCCGACGCAAGTAAGATCCGAAAGGCAAATGTTGGCGGTTACATGATTACTCAAAGGGAAAAGGTTGATGAATCATACAATGCAGGCTATTCCATGTATGCAGCGGCCTGGCCTTTATTAAGGGAATATTCAGGAAGGAGTTTTCAATCAGGCTTGTTTGGTACCTGGATGCACCCGCAGTATGACGGGCCTTTGCCAGTAGAAAAGTTGTATACGGATATTGAAGGAGGTCTTGGCTGGTGGCGCGATACCGAGTTTGCAACGTCGACGCCTAAATTTATAATGGGCGGTGTACAACTTAATTTTGCAGGATGGGCCAACGGTCCAGGGGCCGGTAGAGGAAGGGACTGGAGCGACCCGAAAGGGAAATACGGCGTAGCTCAACTGAGTCCATGGCTACTGTGGCCTCCGGATGGCCTGAATCTCAAACAAGGCACCAATGGTGAGCTATTTGGTAGTGGATACCTGCCTTTACCGCTTACTGAGCCGACATCTACCACCGCAGGTACAGCTGTACCCACTGGCAATCAGTGCTGGACCTTATTTTTAAATACCGGAAATTTTAAGGGTCCCGTGGCATTCTTTACTCCTTATTTTTGGAGTCAAGCATCAGTGGAAGACCCTCGTCTGAGTGGACTGTTTTTAGATCAACGTCCCTCAGAACCGAATAAACCCTTTCAAATGGAAACCCAGCATATTCACTCCTATGAAGCCACTGACTCCAAAGGTCAGACCTATGCACGTATGGCTCCGACGCAATATCCGGCAGGTCCAGATGGCAACTCGGAACTGCTTCACCGCCTGATGGTCTATAAAAAGGAGGCCCTATGGGACAATGTCGAAGCATGGTTTGACGGGGGTGATGCTGTTGGCGGTAAAATAAAACTGGAACACGCTACCTTGCAAAAGTTTAACAAAGGTGTCAGATCAAACTGGAAATTTTACGGAGAACATATTCCAACCGACAAACGTGCTTTAATGAATATTACTTCCTACATGGACGCAAATGTTACTGATTCGACTACCTTAAGGGTTCGCTGGGAAGGAGACCTGATTACAAAAAGAAAAACAAATAGCCATAACCTGATCACACTTCCTGAATACTATAAAATGGAGAAATCCAGCGAGGACGATATGGGGCAATGGGTGGCAGTGGCTCCGAAAGAGGTCCCTTCTGAAACCGGACTCCATAATGTGAGCTTTAATAGGGCTGAAGATGACAGGCCCTCCCTTACTTATGTTACTCCTGAAGAGGGAGATAGTAGCTGGAAAAATCCAGGCCCGGCGGCTGGGCCTTTCAAGGCAAAACTGGGAGATGGCAGTACCGTTACCTATTACTGGTATCGATTTGCCGACCAACCTGCCTTGCTCAATGCCGACATGAGTAAAGCAGCACGTGAAGAAATGCAAAGAAGGGTGGAACTACTGCACAAGCATTGGAAAAAAGACCAGGAATACCTGCCTCCACCTTTGATAGGAGAGTTAGCCGATGTTGACCCAGCCTTGATCGTCAGTCCACCAGCGGGTATGGAGGTAGGATATGTGCCTATAGTTACAAAACAGGGATTGGAATAATGGGTCCATTCGGGACCGAAACCCATAATTGGAGAAAATTATGATAAAAAACGTAAAAATATTACTCTTAATTGTAATGATTTTCCTGGTAAAGGCCTCTCTTCTCTCGAATGTCGCCAACTGTCAGTCAATTTCATCCCAGACCTATCGTCAGGTTGAAGTCCCTGAGCGCACTAAAGAGAAGTTGAAGGATATTTATGAAGATAATATTTATATAACGAATTCATTCAATGGAAAATGGCTTCCTGATGGTTCGGGGTACCTTCTACTTGAAAATCTACCGGGAGAGGATACACAAGCACTGGTAAATTATGGTGTACCCGGGGGAAACCGAACGGTGCTGATTTCCCCAGAGGATTTTGACAGGTATGGCTATTCAGTCCCTTTTATCATTGAAAACTATGTTTTGTCTTCGGCGGGTGACAAAATTTTAGTAGAAATGTCCGGTAAGGACAACGATTTCACGGAGTCCGATTATTGGATGGTAGATCGGAATACAGGTGCCAATGAAAAGGTTGTGGCCGGAGGAAATAACCGTATTTCTCCGGATGGTACGCAAATTCTCTATGCTGAAGAAGCAGATCTTTTTGTGTATAACCTGATCAGTAAAAATACTACCCGACTTACGTTTGATGCCAATTCCGAAACGGTTACCAACGGAAGGGCTGTTTGGAGTCCTGATGGTACGCATATCGCATTTGTGCAATCCGATGTGAAAGAGGTGAGAAAAAGAGCTTCACTTATTCCCGGTGATCCTTCTTACCCGGAAATAAGAGAGCAGCGATTTGCCCGGGTCGGGGGAGACATTGCTGTATTGCGTGTGGGTGTTGTGGACACATCAGGACAAGAGACCCGGTGGTTACCAATACCAATCCCAAAAGAAGGATATTATCTTGGAGAGGTAAGCTGGGCAGGAAATTCGGAGGAGGTACTTGTGGAAAAGAGAAGCCGATTCAGGGACCAGAGACAATTTTTGATTGCCGACATTAATAATGGAGGTATAAGTACTATTTACGAGGAATCTAATCCGGCCTGGGTAGTAGCTAGTTATGGAACAAACGGAGGAGTGGATTGGATTACTGATACCCGCAATTTTATTATCCTGACTGAAAAGGATGGCTGGAGACACGCCTATTTGGTGTCTGCTGAAGGAAAGAAAGAGATATTATTGACACCGGGAGATTATGATGTCATCGGAAGGGCAGGTATGGATGAGGATAAAGGGTGGTTTTACTATTATGCCTCTCCGGACAATGGGACCCAAAAGTATTTGTACCGGGCACCTGTGGACGGAAAAGGAAAAGCGGAAAGGATAACTCCAATAGATCAGCCGGGGACGCACCATTATACGATCTCTCCTGAAGGGAACTGGGCATTTCATACTTTTTCTTCAGCAAATACTCCTCCTGTAACTGAACTTGTCAGTCTTCCTGAGCATAAAGTGGAACGTGTCCTTGAAGCTAACATTGAGCTCCATGAAAAAGTCAAATGGCTGGTCCCACAGCCAAAAGAGCTTTTAAGCCTTGATATAGGCAATGGGGTGGTTATGGATGCCTGGATGATCAAGCCTTCCGATTTTGATTCGACCGCCAAATACCCTGTTTTTGTGTATGTTTATGGCGAACCTCACGGGCAAACGGTAATGGATTCCTGGGGACATGCGATGGCTGATTATCATCGTGTTATCGCCGATCTGGGATATGTGGTAGTGTCATTTGACAACCGGGGAACCCCATCCCCAAAAGGAGCAGCATGGCGCCGGGCGGTAGCCGGAAGTTTGGGTCCCCTGTCAACGGATGAGCAGGCAGCAGCCTTACAGGAGCTTGGGCGAAACAGGCCCTATGTTGACCTTAACCGGGTGGGGATCTGGGGATGGAGCGGCGGCGGGTCAAATACCCTAAATGCAATGTTTCGTAAACCGGACGTATATGATGTGGGAATCGCTGTTGCACCAAAGCCACAACCGCACCTTTACAACGCATGGTTTCAGGAGATATACATGAAAACTCCTGAGGTGAATCCTGAAGGATACCGCAAATCGGCACCAATAAACTTCGCAGAAGGATTAAAGGGGGATCTTTTGATCATTCACGGAACAGGTGAAACCAACACCCACCTTGAAATTACCGAGGGGCTGGTGGATCGCCTGATCGAATTGGGTAAGCCATTTGACTATATGGCCTATCCCAACCGAAATCATGGTCTGAGTGAGGGAAAAGGCACTTCACTGCATTTGAGGCTTTATATGGTGAGGTATTTGCTTAACCATTTACCTGCAGGGGCCCAGTAAACTTCATTCAGAAGAATTGGGTAGGGTACCATTTTTAAAAAAGCTGCTTGGAGAATTTGATCCGCCACATAGTTCCAAACTGAATGCATATGAATTCAGGTAACGATACAATTAATAAACGCTACGCTTATAAAATAATGGAAAAACATCCGGCAAATATTCTGAGAATTGGTCTAAGCGTATTCATAATTACCATTCTATCTTTTACAGGATTTACACCAAAAAGCCCTGCGCCTTTGAAAGTATTTATTCTTGCAGGACAATCCAATATGGTAGGTCATGGGGAGGTTGAAAAGGGAGATCGGGGAAATCTTAACTACCTGATTGGAAATGATAAAAAGGGAGAATACCAGCATCTGGTAGATGAAAAAGGTGACTGGAAGGTACGGGATGATGTATTTATTTACTTTAACCATCAGGAAAAAATTCATACCGGTGGATTGACAGTTGGCTATGGTGCCAACGAAAATACAATCGGCCCCGAATTACAATTTGGCCATGTTGTGGGAGATCATTTCGATGAAGATGTCTTGATTATTAAAACCGCCTGGGGTGGTAAAAGCCTTGCTGTTGATTTTTTTCCTCCGGGTGCTGCAGGTGCGTCAGGGTATAAAAATCGACCAATTACCCCTGGAGATACCGGATATTATTATGTGCAGATGCTTTCAATAGTTAATGAAGTGCTGGGCCATTTGGAAGATTATGTGCCTTCTTATGAAGGTCAGGGCTATGAAATTATGGGCTTTGGATGGCATCAGGGATGGAATGACCGGATCAATCAAGCCGCTAATGATGCCTACAAGGAGAATATGATCCGTTTTATTAAGGAGGTTCGAAAAGATCTTGGCGTATCCAACCTTCCTTTTGTCCTGGCTACAACAGGGATGTCAGGCTGGGAGGAAACCCATCCTAGGGCTTTATCATTGATGGAGGCCCAATTGGCTGTCGCCGATTTACCGGAATTCATGGGTGATGTCAAAGTGGTAGAGACAAGAGATTTCTGGCGTGAAGTCGAAGACTCACCAGCCAATCAGTCCTATCACTGGAATAGAAACGCCGAATCCTATTTTCTGATTGGGAAATCAATGGGTGAATCAATGCTCGATATTCTTCAGCCCTGATTCATGATCAGGGCTGAAAATGCAAAAATAAGGGCGATAGATAAGGTGTAATTGCAAATTTCACCCAAATGAGCGTATTTTTTCTCTGTATCAAACTTTTTTGAATCGTATTTCTTGGTTAAAAGACAAGCAAATAGGCGCTAGCAAACAATACCTTTACCATTTGTTTCGTATAAATAGACACCATATTTTTGTTAAAAGCCTTTATTTCAAATTTCTTATCGTACCTTTTTATAACTTTCGGAGAATGTAGTGTAGCTCAGGGTTATTACAAAACCATACAGGCTTTTGCCACTAAATAATTGAGGAATGAAATCGATCACTATTGATATTATCAACGAAAAAGCCATCCTTCTTTTACAGGATTTAGAATTGCTTAAATTGATTCGAATAAGGAAAAAAAAGGCTGGTCAAAAGGATGCTACAGACTGGGGCCGATACAAGGGAGCCATGTCCAAACAACCTATCGGCGAGGTTGACCAACAACTAAATGAGTTACGCAGCGAATGGGAATAAAATGCCCCTGGGATACCAACACAGCAATCTATTACCTTCAGCAGCAATTTCCACCTTCTGCTGAAGAATTCATTGACAGCAGGTTGTCCGATTCCAACCCTGCTATTTCTGCCATTACCGAAATGGAACTACTCTGTTGGAAAACTGCCACCGAAAAGGAGTTGGAAATACTTCATTGCGATGGATAGAAAGGTGTAATTGCAAAATAAATGTAGGTGGCTTATTTATCCTTATTTGTAAATTGGGTTGATTACTTCTAAAGCCACTCCTTTCTGCCCCCCTGTGGATTCTACACCAGCACCAGAAGTTGTAAACGAAATGAAGGACGATTCGTTGATCTATAAACGATTGCATTATATTAGACTTATGAATAGCTTACATCAATACTTTGCGGCTTCACCCTGCAGGGGGATTGATTGTTGAATAAACTCCCGGAGATCATTGGTAGACGTTACCAAATCTTCCTCCCTCACATACATCATATGACCGCTTTCATACACCTTAAAATGTAAACGGTCTTTCATTTTACCGCTTGGATCAAGCTTCCACATACCATTCATTTGTCTAAAATAATTGACCAACATATCGTAATATCCGGCTTGAAATAATACTTGAAGATGGGGGTTCTGCATCATGGCATTACGCAATTTCTCTCCGGTCCCATCCGTAAATCTATCCCAGGGCCAGGGAAATACAGCACCAGAAACATGGTACTGCAGGTCTGTTTTAAAATTTAACTCATCTCGAAGATACGTATTAATTGCAGGAGTGAAGGCATTATCCCAGGCAGCTGACTCGGGTGGAGTTCCGGTAAAGGAATCGCCCCCATCCATTTTATCGATACCCTTATACCGTGCATCCGAGAGACCCAGGAAATATCCTTCCTCCCTTAGTAATTCTTTTCTGAAAGCTTTCGTGGGGACTGCCAAATTGTGGTCCAATATAAATTCCTTTTTGAGACCTGTGTACCGGGCTAATTTTTCTGCAACGGCTTGTTTCTGAGCTTCACCAATAAATCCGCCTCTTTCGACTGCTGGTAAATATTCCTCTATGGCATACTCTTCAACTTCTGAGAGAACATCCTTAAGACTTTTTTTCTGTAAATCTTCAGGTAGCTTTTTATGATACCAGGCTACCGCAGCGTAGTTAGGCAACTGTAGTACTTCATTGCTTGCGATAGGCAGTTCCATTTTAGTCCCGGACACAATAACTACTCCGTTAAGGTATATCCCATGCTTGTCTTGCAGTTCAGCAGATAAGCCCGCTACGCGTGTTGCCGAATAACTCTCCCCAATCAGGTACTTTGGGGATCTCCAACGTTCTTGTCGTGATAGGAAATTGTCGATCCAGTCGGCCAGGTAGGTAATGTCTTGATACACCCCGAAAAAATCTTCACGCTTGCCGTCATTCAATAGGCGTGAAAAACCCGTATTAACGGGATCAACATAAACGATGTCTGCCACATCTATAATGGAATGGGGATTATCGACGACACCATAGGGTTGTATGGGATATCCCTCATCACTTATTTCCAGCCGTTTCGGACTTGAATAACCCAAATGCATCCATAACGATGCAGCGCCTGGCCCCCCATTGAATGAGAATGCAATGGGTCGATTCTCAACCTGATCGACATCATTTCGCCTGTAATAGGTATAAAACAGCGCTGCATCTGGTTCTCCATCTTCACCGTATACCGGCTGAGTGCCTACCGTAACTTGATAGGGTATTCTTTTCCCGTTAACAGTTACTTCATTGGAAGAGACAAGAGACGTGTCGGCCGGTAATTTAATCTTTTGGGCATGCACAGTAGTAACGCAACCAATTAATAAAAGTAAATGGAAGATTATTTGATGGAGAAATTTACTCGTTTTACTACACATAATAAGGTATTTAGTTAGGGGTTAAAGTTTTTACAATTTTTCCGGAGATGCCGTAAAGCCTTGCACAAAAGTTATTTATAGGCTTCAAGCGCATTTCGCATGGCACTCAATAGTGGCCTGGAACTTAAAGGTTCACCTGTTGCATTCATCATCCAAAGATCCGGAGTAAGCTTTCCGATTTTGCAGGTACGTATCATTTCCGTTGCAAAATCCTTTCCCTCGAATTGCTCTTCCAATTGCATGACGACAATATTTCCAATAGGATAGCTGTGCAAATAGAGCGCCCCGGAAATAAAATGATTATAGATGGCTAAGATCGGGACATCCCTTACACCAAAAATGTCTGCAAAATACTGGTTCCAGATGTCCTTCGCAATCGTAATGGTTGCTGCCTTGAGCTCTTCAACCGTAGCATCCGGATGATCATACAGCCAATGCCAAACCCTGATTTCGTGAAGCGCTTCCGATCCCATTTCACAAACAAACCAAAACGCGGCCAAGGCATTGTCCTGCTTTTCCCTGGCACTGTATTCCTCATTTATTCCTAAGGCAATCAAGCTTCGGTAAGCAATAAGATCTGCCATGGCCTCTGTATAAGGGCTACTTGGGATGCCCTTAAGAAAATAATAATCTGTCATATAAGTACCTACATTCTGCTGAATGGTATGGCCGATTTCATGCATCCCTACCCTGTAATTTTTGTAATCAAGGCCATCCTTTTCAAAACGGATACGCAAATGTGCTTTAGCGCCTTTCATTTGTGGCGCATTGGCATGACCTCCGGAGGAAATGGGATCAACAACCACGTGATTGCCAAAAAATTCAGCTTCAAAATCCGGAAAACCAACTCTTTTGAGGATGTTGGGTAGATCTTGCTGGAATGCCATTGGGGTGGGATATTTTTCTTTGATCAGCTGATCCAGTTCATCCATTTTATAATTCGTATTGTCGCTGAATCCGGTGTACCAAATATCGAAGGGTTCTAACTTTCTCCCAATCTTTTTTTCAATCAGCGACGCTACGGCTTTCTTTTCTGTCGCGCTTAAAACGGTTTCCAGCAAGGAGACAATTTTTTCTTCACTCAGTTGGGCATTTTTAAAGGTTCGGGTCAAATAGGTTGATCCTTCAGGATATTTGGCATCCTGTTGCATCTTGGATAACATGTTGTGATGTAAAACTTTGTACCTATTATCAGGTTCAGCCTTAAAATCTGTTTCGACAAGTTTTTCTCCCTCTTTCAGATACACCTTATTGGTAATGGGTTCCCAATAATAAGCCGTTTCTCCTACCATGCATTCCGGTATGGTTTGATAGATGATATGCATCACGATGGTACTTATTACCCGCTGCTTTTCCAGAGGATTATCCCTGTAATAAAGCCCTTTGATTTCATCCCTTAGTCCATTGTGACTGTTTAATCGGGTTCCTTCAGGAAAAAGAACTTCAAGTTCGGGTGATACCACATGATCCATTGATAGAATATAGCGGGTGGTGTAATCACGAAGCTCATCGGGAATCGGCATGGGGTCGGGCTCCTTGTCCGGATCGGACCTGAAATCAAATTTATCTCCCAACCTGACCATTGCCCATTTCTTTCGACTCCAGCTTGTGCCAAATTCTTCCTTTTCTTCATTGGTATAATAGGGGAAATTGAGGGCGATGGCGAGTGCAAGTTTGCTTTTGAAAAAATCAATCGTAATTTTTGAATCGCTAAAAAACCTGTCGAGCTCAGTGATAGGTCGCGTCATTGTCACCAATGGGTAATCGAGTGCCAGAGAGAGTTCTCGTTGGTACCCATTGATGGCACTAAATTGTTGTTCAGCAATGTTCAATGCATGATCAAGCTGTGGACCGGAAGGAATAAACTGCTTCAGGCAGAACTCCTGAAATTCGGAACCACTACCGTTTTCTTCAAACCAAAGATTAGAAAGGTGCCTGACACCCCTAGCGATGCGTTCTGAATTTTCTTCTCCATATTTCGTTAAGAGTTTCTCAGTAACCTGATTTACATCGCTCTGTAAACTGTCTTTGAAAATCTCCTGTCCGAAACTACTATGTGAGACAAAAACCAAGGAGATAATAACTAAGTAATAAATGTTTTTCATTTTGATATTTACAATTAGATTAAAGGCTTTTTAAATCCCTATTCAGGTTAAAATGATAACCATTACTTCCCCTTCACTTTTGTTTCGTATTCTGGATTCACCTCCATGGAAATTGGTGCTTTAACTTCCTCTTGCCACTTTATAAGATCATCAAGCAACTCATCCCGTTTATCAGTTTCTATTGCAGCAAGGTTCGTTGTTTCACCGATATCCGAGGATAGGTTGTACAATTCAACTGCGTTATTTTCAGTTAACTTCTCCCGACCTCCGTCGAGTACCCACTCTTCGTGAAATTGCAATAACTTCCAATCTCCTTTTCTGATTTATTCACCATCAAGCCAGTCTTCCGGGAAATAAAGCGTTTGGATTAATTCAATTTGTTGTATCGATTGCGTTGCAAATTCTTCGTTCCAACTGGTATAAATAAAGGCCATGTCCCGCTCCAGGTCGTGACCATCGGATGAAGGATGGCCGTCTTTTGGAAACATTAGCTTTGCATGGGCCCTGGCCTCGGTTAGTGTTTTGGGAAGGATGGATTTATAATGCTCCAGCGTCTCAAATATTTCCCTTGAAGGTGATAATCCTGCCACATCAAGGCTGTCAGCCAATGCCTTATTGTTTTCGGGTGGCCTGCCCCAAAAATGAAGCAATGGGCGGAGGTCTGCGTTGGCGGCCACGGACATTCGTAAAATCCGATCATCAGTCGGGTGGTGGGTTTTCGTAATGACAATACCCCGGTTATAATCCTCATTCACTTTTTTAAACATCTCTCTCAGGGCATCCCATCCAAATAAGCGGACCACATCCACATATTTGGCATGCCCCCGGTGCTGGTAAGACATGCGGTTCCTGTTTAAGGGTTGATTGTTTCGGAAGGGTTCCGTAACCATTAAATTGATAGCAGCCATGTCCAGGTCTACATCAAGCCGATTGCTTATCGACGATCCGAAAGCCGAATCCAGTTCCATACCAAATCCGTCATTTGCCACGGCTACATGCAAGAGGTTAACAATAGATTCCGTTTCGTCAACAAAAAAGGAAGGAACATGAGAGTGGCCCATTTCATGGAAAATGACCCAAGGCTGCTTTACTGGTGACTGCAGCATGATATGATTTCCTTTTCCGTCCGATTCTTCCGTAGGGTCATACCTAACGTTGATCTCCGGATATCCCGGGGCGTGAACCCCTGCCCGCATGATCGCATCTACCTGCCGAAACATAAAATGGGTCCCCTGCGGCAATGGCTTGCCCAAGAGATCGGCAACGGCATCCATCGCTGTATCGTACCGCTTCAGCATAGTCTCCGGGTCATCAAAATCATCGATCCAACTTGTGGGCACCTGCATTAGAAATTTATCGGTTTCAAAGTCTGCCCATGCTCCGGTGTAATGGCGCTCGGTTTCTTTCCATTCTTTCAGGCTTGTTTTGTTATAATCCCTGGTCGAAAAATAGGGAGAACGTACGGCTCCGGTAATTTCCAAATCAATGA
Source organism: Cyclobacterium salsum (assembly GCF_010119245.1). GTDB lineage: Bacteria > Bacteroidota > Bacteroidia > Cytophagales > Cyclobacteriaceae > Cyclobacterium > Cyclobacterium salsum. The sequence goes on along the minus strand of NZ_WNKG01000002.1, from coordinate 303,667 downwards.
TACCATCCTCTTTTCCCTCCGGTACTTCAAAATAAATATTCCCTCCGAGGGGGGAACCTACCGTGGTGGTTTCATTGACTACCGGATAGATGATGGTTGCCCTGTCGAGCCGGGCGATTCTGTTCCGGTACTTTAAATCCCAAAAATGAGTGCCCACCCTGATGGTATATCCCTTATTTACAACTGCCGGAGGTACTTTGATTTTAACAATCGTACCTGGTGCTACGTAGGCTCCTGTAGGCCGGCGGGAATAGGCATCCTGGTGAAAATAGATGGGCGTCCCCCAGTTTGGCGCCTGTGATGCTTTTACCTTAACCCGGTAAACATTATCCGCATCCTTTGGTGGATCAACTTTTCCTGGAAAATAAGCAGCCGTCTTAAACATGGCGCCATGGTATACCTGCGGGAATTCTTCCAGCTTTGAAGCGCTGTAGCTACGGGTAATGGCATCCATGATATAAAAAAGGGCATAATGAATCTCCATACCCGGCTGTACTTCCCGAGGTAACATTATTTTTTCCCCTTGGATATCGAATAAGGGTCCGGCCGTCTCCTCGTAGGTACTTACCAGATCAAAAGCCTGCTCGATGATTTCCTTTTTGATGCCAATCGCTGAAATATTGGCTTGAATAATGGAGTCCTGCTGCATAATCTGGCTGGCCGAAAGTAACGCCTCGCCGACCAAATGCTTTTTAAGTTTTGCAAAGGCCTCCGCGAGTTTTGCAGAAGGGGTCTCCACATCCATTTCACTGATGGTTTGATACCATGCTTTTTCCACTTTTGCCGAACTCGGCCCTCCAAAAAACTGTCCCCGCGAAAAAACAATCGGCCCCACCTGATTAAACAGGTATTTGTAATTCCCATCGCTGCCAAAAGCAACATTGGTTGGCTCCTCAAAAGAGTGTTCCGCTTTACATTCAACATAGCCGGCTGGTCCCTGAGCCAATGTAGGTATGGCGATTGAAAAAATCGGAAGAATGAGTAACATGCCCTTTAGGGATCGTTCCGGGATATGTAATTTAAATTTCATCTGTTTATAATTTGTTTTTTAGCTGTCAGATGGAATCTCGCATGTTGAATAATCATTCCTCCGTGTGTCGCTTGCGACATGCTCGATTTCATGTGATTACTATTTGCTTTTCAAGGACCATAACTCGTCTCTACTGAATACTCCCGACCTTCGGGAGCATCCCTCTGTGGGTAGCCTTCATCATACCCGGTTTTTACAAAATTTCAGACCATTATTGGTTTGAATTACGAATAAGCTCAATCGACTTCTCAGCAGCATTTTTTAAGGTATTACGGGGCGACCTGACTTTTGCAGCTTCATTGAGAAATCTCAGATGTGATGCATTGCCATTTTCCCCGATAGCGATAAGTGCCTCCGCCCTAACCAGGAAACTGTCATCCGTTTGGTAAATACGCTTGAAATCAGCTATCATGGAAGGGTCCTTTAGCTGTCCCAAAGCCTTTACAGCTGCAGCCCTTACTTTTGAATTGCTATCGCTGACAGCATCTAAGAAAACTTCTTTACTATTGCTTGCATGGAATTCAGACAAGTGCTGAACAGCCGCTTCCCTGACGGCCCAGAAATTATCTCCCCTGGCAAGCTCCGTCCACTTCTGAATCGTTTTCGGAGAGCTGCTAAAGGCCTTAAGTTGATCAATAGCCCATAATCTGCCGGGTACATCATCCTTTTCCACCTGAAACAAAAGCTCCTCCCCGGTTTTAATAAATGTCCATTCTTTGAGCAAGTGGTTGCCTTCATCAAAGCGGACCATCAAAGGGGCTGTATCGAATTTAAATTCAAATCTCTCGACACGATCTTTCAATGCTATTTTTTCAACCCGCTTTCCATCGGTATCGTAAAATCCGATATTAACGGGAATGGTGTAAATGGGCACATCCTCCCACTTATCCTGCGTTTGTTTTATTTCCAACGCAAGCGTCTTGGTTGATTCATCCCAGTTTTTGCTGACCTCAAATACGGCATGTCCCGGATGAAACAGGAATTGTTCGAAAAACAAATCCATGTTCAGGCCACTGACCTCTTTCACACATCGCATAAAATCCTGGGTGCTTACTGCCTGAAATTCGAATTGATGCAGAAACTGACTGATAACTCTGAAAAAGGTATCATCACCCAAAACAAACCGAAGCATGTGCAAGACATTGGCTCCCTTGGGATAAGCATGGCTGTCAAAATTCTGTCCCGGATTTTCATAGCGGTTAAAGACAATGGGGCGCATATACCGGTTATTCGCTTCACGCAGGTAGGCGTTTTTTTTCCGCATCAGGTCAAATGCTGCTTCATCCTCACCCCAATCAAATCGTTTATACAAGTAATCGGAATAGGTAGCAAAACTTTCATTGATCCAGTTATGTTCCCAGCTTCTGCATGTAACCAGGTCTCCCCACCACTGATGCGCAACTTCATGAGCGAGAATCCCTTCAAAAGAAAAGTCGATTTCTTCTTCGCTGGTAGTTACAGCCCCTTCTCCTAGAAGCGTTGCCGATGTGGCTTCGGCGCCCCCTCCCTGATGTGCAGAAACCACCTGGTCATATTTCTCCCAGGGATAGGCATAGCCATATAGCCTGGTAAAAAAATCTATCATATAAGGTGTCTTGGCAAAGGATCTTTTTGCGTCCTTCTCATGTCTTTCATATACCCAATAGTTTACCGGTAGCGCATCCAGCGAATCTTCGATGACCGTATAATCTGCAATGCTAAGGTTTGTGAGATAGGTGGAATGTGGCAGGCTTTGTTTCCAATGGTAGGTGTGTTTACCATTTTCCTGATTTTCCGTAATGCTCAGCAGCTTGCCGTTTGACAATACCTTATAATTATTATCAACCGTCACGATCATCTCCTGAGTCACTTTGTCGTGGGGATAGTCGTAACAGGGAATCCATTGCCTGGCTTTGTTGGGCCAGCAATCGGAAGAAACCTGCATGGGATTGGTTTCCGTTTCATCTATAAATTTCAGGCCTTCTACCTGCTTTGCGAGAAGGTACTTTATGGTAAAAGTTAGGGTGTCTAAGTAGGAATAAGTGCGGGAGAGGTTAATATGAACTTTGTCTCCGCCCTGAGTGTAGGAAAGCGGAAATCCCTTACTGTCGAGCACATCGCTTACATCTAGTGATACCGCATCCAGGCTGACCTTGTTTAGATTACTTCTGAGCGGTGTCAGGGTTACCGTGTTTTGTCCCGTCAATTGCTTCCTCTCCATATCGATATCCAGCTTTATGCGGTAATGTAAGGCATCGAAATCCCTGTCCGGTTCTAGGGTAACCGGCCTTTGATAAATATCCATCTGTTGGGCTAACAGTCCGTGATGAGCCAATAAGAGCATTACAAAACAAAAAAGATACTTCATCGTTTCTTTGAATTATTTTAGATTTCTTATTGATTATTTTTCATAAATGCCTCTATTTCAGCTACAGTCCGTGGCAGCCCTGCTGACAGGATTTCAAAGCCATCTTCAGTGATCACCACGGTGTCTTCGATCCGTATACCGGTTACCTCGTCCGCTTTTCCCATGATGTCGCAGGCAAAGACAAAACCAGGTTTCAACGGTTCTCCCCGGTCGAAGTCGAGCATCCGGTCATGCACGGCCATGCCAATACTATGGTTGAATCCGCCGTCCCGAATCCATAACTTGAACCGGGGCTCGGTGGTGTCAAATCCCAATTTTTCAAGCTCCCCTTTAACGACCGCACCGATCTCTGTCAGAGAAATCCCCGGGCGGTAAAGGCTCTGGCATATTTCCCTTACAAAAAGACCCAGCTCGTATATCTCCCGCTGTGTTTCGGAGAATTTTCCACTTGCCGGAAAGGTGGTTGAAACGTCTGATGCATAGTACCCCACATTGGCCCCACCATCCAGGATGATAAAGTCTTCTTCCTGCAATGTGCGGTCATATTGCATGTAATGGCCGTAGGCATGGTTTTTATCCGACATGATAATGGTCCCGAATGCCAATCCTTTTGCCCCGCCAGACATGCAAACCTGCTGGAAAAGGGCAGCCAGTTTTACCTCTGCTACACCGGGCCTGGTATTTTTTATGACCGTTTTGTGTGCTTCTACGGAAAGTTGGGCAGCCTTACGAAGTACATCAATTTCAGCTTTGGACTTTATCTTTCGCAGTTCCCAGATAAAGGGCGTACAATTCAACACCTGATTGTCAGGGAATCGCTGGTTTAGAACCTCCACGAATTGCATTTCCCGCGTAAGTCTGCCATCCCATTCATTTTCGGTTACGGAACGTCTGAATTTGTGGTATTTTTCCATGGAATTTTCGCCTATATATTCCTCCGGACTGAAGGGCGTATAAATTACCGTACTGCTGTTTAACCTTCCTTTTAGCGTTTCAGAAAAATCTTCGTAGGGAAGATAGTTTTCAATTCCAGTAACTTTTACAGGCTCCCTGACCAGGTCCAGGGGAATATTTTCACCATCAGCATGCTGCTCACTGATGGTAAAAAATAGTGTACTTTCCCGCCTTTCACCATCCACGATAAGAATGGCATCGGGAATTTCAACCCCGGCAAAATACATCATGTTGTTGTATTGGCTGAAAGGCATATCGCCCAGAGGTTCTGATGCACCCCGGATGATGGCAATTCCATCAGGAATACTATCCATGAGTTTCTGCCTACGGTTGGCGTATTCATCCTTTTCAAAGATGAGCTGTGCATTTACCTCCATTACCGTGAAGCATAGCAGCAGCGTTAGAAAGAAAGCAGATTTTATCATGTGATTATTATTGTTTTCATTGGATATATAGCCTGCACACCTGCCAGACGGTTGGAAAACCGTCAGACAGGTAACCTATCATGGGTACATTAGCTGTTATTATTCGATCAAAACGAAAATTAAAACAATATAAACCTATTTTACTAGTTGTTTTGACGCAGAGCCTATTTGCAATCATTCTTTAAAATTAACGGGTTTGCGCTGGTTAACCCTCAATCATCTTAGCCAAAAAATATGGTATGTTAGCAATGGGAAGGCTGGGTTCAAGCATTTTCTGTAACTTTCATAAAGACCTAAATGTGATACTCAAAAAAAATTTCCAACGCAACAATGGGTTCAGAATCCTATTAACCTGGGATTCGATTCTAAATGAAGTTTATTTTACCAGTCAGCTCTTTATATTCAAGCTTGCTGTTCGGAGGTGGAGCGTTGCGCATTTTGACTGGGAAATTTCACCTTTTTGGCAGCTCGTTTGAGTTCTAAAGCGATCGCTGGAAGCAAAAACTGACTGTCATCCCAGGCATATTCCATTGCCTTCTCCACAAAGGGAAGGGTGCCGTCACTCATTTTGGGCACCGTCTGCTGCTCGGAAAGTCTAAGGGCATTTTTGTAGGGACTTAGTGTAGTTTTCAGGACTAGTCAGAACGTTTATTTAATACTTAGCGGATGCCCTTCCTCAAACAAAACCGGATATCTCTTTTTGATCATTTCCTGTTCTTCGGCATAAAGTGCTTCTATTTTCATGGGCACATCCTGCGGTCGGGTACCCTTTTGGTTCAGGCGATTCATCAGGCTCCAGTTGCGGATTGGCTGCCCTGGTTTTGCGTCGGCAGGTTCTTTCGCCTCCAGGTCGTAGCGGGTAAAATCGATCACTTTCTCAGGAGTCTGGGCAATCCAGTCCCTGAGCGTGGCCATTCGGAAATCCTTGTTCATAAACCAGCGAATCTCCAGTTCCGGTTCTGATCCACAAATGCCTGATCAACGGTGAACGAAACGGTAATCGAGTTTTTCGTTGTTTAAATAGTCAAAATCGGGCGGTCTTTTATGAACCTGTCTATAAAATACAAAGCTACGTCAGTGCGAATTGGGTATTCGCGCTGGCGTAGCTTTGCTTTTTCAGGCTCCTTTCTTTACACGAAAGCCGTACCGGCTACCAACCCGGGTTCTGATCCAGGTTTGGATTTAAGGTTAGCTCATTGGTGGGGAGGGGTATCAGGTAATCTCTTTCGGGATCAAATCCATATCCCCCGTCCGGGCCACTTAGCCGATCCCGAAACGGATCAAAGAATCCGTCCGCATTGATCGGAACATTAGATATTTCCTGTAATTCGGGCGTAGCAAAGGTGCCCACGAATCGCTCTCCCATCCAGTATTCATGTGCTCTCCAGCGCATCAAATCATCAAAACGAAACCCTTCTGCAAACAATTCTACGACACGTTCTCTTCTGATTTCATGTAACACGTCGGTCAAAGGATAACCGTAATCCGGCCAATTGGGATCAGGAGTGATGTCATTTAAGTTAAGGTGCGGCATTCCTACCCTGTCCCTGAGCTGATTGATAGTCATGTCTACATCCGCCTGCGTCAAAGTACCCAGTTCTGCTTTTGCTTCGGCATAAATCAACAGTGCTTCGGCATACCGCATAAAAATATAATCGACATTGCCATTGTTAATGCCTACGGAAGGATCTACTACGATGTGCCGGAACTTTTGTGATTCGATACCGGTACCACTATTGTCCACATCCGGGGCATCATAATACAAGGTATCGGTTCCTTGTATTCTTCGGATATCCCCAGGTACCATAAAGGTTTGCGCAAGTCGTGGATCTCGATTCCGTTCAATAAGTTCTAAGGTCTCATCTCCCACAAAATTTGGGCTAACGGCGATGGGCAAGCCATCATTGCTCAAATAAAATTTTGACGCATCGTAGGTATATCCGTAACCGTTTGGCCAGTTCCACAATTGATTACTAAAACTGTCACCAATTGCTCTGTCGAAGTGTTGGTAAAAAATCACTTCCGGATTGCCGGCATAGTCTACCTGATTAAAGAGCTCAAAATAGACGCTGCTACTATCCCCTGCTACGAGGGAAAAATGCCCATCATCAATAATCTGTTTGGCAGCTGCTGCAGCTTCTTCTATATAGTCGCTTCCATCCGTTTGTCCTTCAAAGACGGAGCCCTGATGGTATTTTTCCCATGTACCTGCGAATAAAGCGGCTCTTGCTTTAAATAACAAAGCAATATCTTTACTCAACCGGGTTCCGGGAGTGGCCAGCTGGTAGCTGTGATCCATTTTGGAGATGGCCATATCAATATCGCTGAGAATAAAATCAAAAACCTCCGTTCTGCTGGAACGAGCCCCATACAAAATATCCTCATCTTCTGCGGTAACGGGTTGGGTGATTATTGGTAAGGCTCCAAAATCCTTGAACAGGTCAAAGTAAAACCATGCCCGGAAAAAATGTCCCTCACCCACATAATGCTCTCTCATATTACCTCCCTCGGCAACCCGATCGACGTTAGCCAGGAAATAATTGATGTTTCGAATATTTCCCCAATTCCAGCCGCCACCAGAACCCGGAACGTTTAAAACACCATCCATGCGTTGCGTAAACGTGCCACCAAAGGCATTGAGGCCTTCTAGTGCAAAGTCTGTTCCCTCGTCCTTAGTGGGTGCCTTTCCGCCTCCGGAGGCTGGCCATCCCTGAAAGGAGTCATAAAACGAGTTAAGAAATAATTCCAAATCGGATTGACTATTCCAGAATTCCGGATCGGATATCTGATCGAGTGGTGATCTCTCCAGAAAATCTTCCTGGCAGGAATACAGCAATGTGGTCCCTGCTAATGCTACTATTAGTATATAATATATTCTTTTCATGATGTCTTTTTTTAGAAGTTAAGGTTTATACCTGCAGACATGGTTGTACTCAAGGGATAAGCGTCCCCAGCACCATACCATCTTCCGGCAAGTGCCTCCGGATCAAAAAACATTAAATCGGTAAAGGTTAACAGATTCTCACCCGACACAAAGATCCTGGCATTGGTTAGCAACACTTTTTCGGCAATTTTTTGAGGAAGCGAATAGCCAATCTGCAGGTTTTTTAGCCTTAAATAGGCCGCATTTTGAATCAGGTGGTCGACCGGTCTGCCGTAGTTTTTCGCATTTTCGCCGAAGAACTGCGCATAAGGTCTTGGGAAATAAGCGTCTGGGTTTGCCCCTAAAACACTTGTTTCGTCACGCCAGTAGTCCATATGTCCCTCTAAGACATTATTGTGCATGGGTCCTGCTGCAGGTCCTCTAAAGACGGAACTGTTTCCAAATGTCCAATCCCTTTTGGCCACTCCCTGGAAAAACACCGAGACATCAAAATTCTTGTATTGGGCGTTTAAATTCAGTCCATAAGTGTATCGTGGTGTCGTATTTCCTATGATTTCAAGGTCTCCAGGATTACCAACGGTATTATCTCCGATATCGATTTTGCCGTCACCGTTCAAATCCTGATACCTGAAATCACCTGTTCTCCACACTCCGGAATAGATAAAACTCTGATCTACCCCTTCGTTAATTTCAGCCTCGGTCTGAAAATGGCCATCGTAGCGATATCCCCAGATCTCATTGAGATCCTGTCCCGGGTAAAAGGTATTCAACAATCCGTTTGGATTGTTATAATCCACCACGGTACTTCTGTAATCGGCTAATTGGCCTCTGATTTCGTAACGGAAATCCGGGCTAACCTGATTTTTCCAGGAAAGCTCCAACTCCCATCCACGTGTTTTTATTTCTCCTTCGTTCCTTTTTGGCACGGTTGATCCCAATACGGCGGGAAGAGGTTGTCCGGGTCCAACCAGGTCGGATGTCCTGGTTTCGTATACCCCAAAAGAAACTCCCAATCGGCTATTGAGTAAGGAGGCATCGATACCCAGATCTAAGGTAGATACGGTTTCCCATGATAAATTCACACTATTCAGATTGGGTGCCCGAACGGTCCAGGCCCGCTGATCACCAAATAACCAATTATTGGTTTGACGAATGGGCATGGTCGGGATGAATAAATAATTGGCCACATCCTGATTACCCAATGTTCCGTAAGAACCTCTTAATTTTAACAGGTCGAATAAATCAGCCGATGATAAGAAGTTTTCTTCCGAAAGTATCCATCCGGCCGATACCGATGGAAATACGCCCCATCGCTCAGCTTCTTCAAACCGGGAGGACCCATCCGTCCGCATGTTTACTTCAAGCAGGTACTTTTCGTCAAAAATATAATTAAACCTTCCAAAAAAGCTTCGGGTAGACCAGTGTCCAATTCCGTCATTCACCAGTTGATCCCCCACTGCGGTACTGATCGATGGAATGGCATCACTCAGTAAGAAGAAGCTCCTCGCACCTAAATTACTGAAAGTATACTCCTCCTGTTGGTATCCCAACATCAATTGAAGATCGTGTTTTCCTAATAGCCGGGAGTAAGAAGAATAAATATTAGGGGAGAGATAGGTATTTCTTCTCAATTCATTGTGATACTCTGTTGATTCCCGGTTTTGTGGTATAAAATCAATATCGCCACCAGAAAAATTCGGACCATCACCAGGCCTGACCCATGGATATTGTAAACCAGTTCTGGTGTCTTCCACTTGAGTGGAGGTATAATTCAGCTGTACAGTGGTCACCCAACCTTCTATCGGCTTTAACTCTATTTTTGGGGACAGGACGATCTGGTTATCCGTGATCGTTTGCCGTACTTTTCTCCATTCCTCCACACGGGTCTGTTGGGTCCAAATATCGGTCCCGGGATACTTGGCTGGGGTACCAAATTTTATTTTGCCAATCCAGTTCATGTACCAGGCCCGTCCAAAGTTCTGGTTCCAGGGAAAATCCTCGTTTTCGGATTTGTATTTAACAAATAGATCCAGGTTCATCCAATCCGTGACCTTGGCACCGATTTTGGCATCTACATTAAATCGACTAAACGATTCGTCACCGAATCTCAACAGGCCATCTTCCTCATAGAAACCAGTGGATAAATAATAATTAACATTATCGTTTCCACCTGAAACAGACAGGTTGTGCTTCACCCTGAAAGAATTGTCCTTCATGATCAAATCTCTAATACCATCATTGGCCACCCCTCTGGTACCCGTATTCATTAGGTCCCAATTATCGCCCGATCCAAGCGGCAACATGCCCGGCGCACTACCCGGATCGGCCAGGTTTTGCTCCAGACGCTGAATGGCTTCTTCCGGATAAAACGGAGAGGCCCCAAAATTGGTCCTGGCATCGTTTAAGGCATGTGCCCAATCGGTTCCTCCCTGTAACTTTGGCCATATGGTTGGCGTACTTAATCCGGCATTGGTGGAATAGGAAATTCGTGATCCCTTACTGCCCTTTTTTGTAGTAATCAGGATTACCCCATAAGCTGCCCGAGCCCCGTAGATGGAAGTGGAAGCGGCATCCTTCAACACAGAAACAGATTCAATATCGTTGGGATCGATGTCGTTAATGCCCATCGGAACCCCATCGACCAGAACAAAGGGAGCGGTGTTTCCTTCAAACGAGGCTAATCCCCGGATGGTCATGGCCATATCCGCTCCCGGCTCTCCGCCTGCGGTGTTGGGCTGAATGACCAGGTTACTGACCAGCCCTTGCATCGCCTGCTGCACATTGGTGACCGGACGATTGGCCATGTCTTCCCCGCTAGCGGTGGAAACGGCACCGGTAAGGTTGATCTTCTTTTTGGTACCATATCCAACGACCACTACTTCATTAAGCGAGGATAGATTCGCTTCCAGGGTAATGTCAATCTGCGTCTGGTTGCCAACGGCCACTTCCTGACTCTCAAAGCCAATAAAGGAAAAAACCAAGGTGGCCCCCTCCTCCACCGACAGGGTGTAGTTGCCATCGATGTCGGTAACCGTACCCGTAGTAGTTCCCGCGACGGTGACGGAAGCTCCGGGCAAAGGGTCGCCAGTGTCATCAGTAACGGTTCCGGAGACCTGGATTTCTGCTATCTGACTGTTCAGGTCTTCGCCAGAGTTGCGAATTTCAACAGGGTCCGCTCCAAATGGATTGGTACCGCTGCTATTAGATGCGATAAATTTCCCTTCCGCTAATACGGGGGCACCTGCGATCACCAGCAGCAGCAATAACTGCAGGAAAAAATAACCACTCATTTTGAAAATAAAAGGGGCCATTTTTCTATCCAGCCTTTTATCTTTTACGTTAATTAATTCGGTATAAATTGTTTTCATAACAAATTGGTTAAATGAACAATTTTTAAATTTATCAAGATGTACAGCGGAAAGCATCCAATATTTTAACCAAAATGTGTGGTATATTAGCCACTCAAATAACCGTTCTCCATCCATACCAACTGTCTGAACCACTTATAATAATAAAGGCGGATCTTATCTTAGCAAGATCCGCCTTTATTATTATATAATTGATTACCAAAATCTTAACTGCTGATCATCGAACATTTAAATCAATTGATTAGCAACGAAACGCCTAACTTCCCGCTCCCGAAAGGGTAATGAGATAAGATCCCGACTCCAGGGTAAATTTTCCGGTATCCATTCCTACCAGTTGTCCGGCCTCCACAAGATTGCCGTTTTTCTCCAGGGAGATTTCTTGATTGAAACGTAAAGGCAGGGTAACATTTGCCTTGCTTTTCTGTGGAATTTCTATTTCAAACACCACTGATTGATCCGGTTTTCGTTGCCAATTGGAAACAATGGTACCCTGTGGCGCCTCGTAGTGGCAACTGATCTGATCCAGCCCTTCCGGAGTAGATGGCGCCAGCGTGAATTCGCTAAATCCCGGGTGATTCGGATCAGGTCTGATTCCTCCCAACCATCGGTAAAACCACTCGGTGACCGTTCCAAACATGGGATGGCTATTGGTAAAAGTGTTATCACTTTCTTTCCAGGTTTCCCAGATGCTGGTGGCTCCATTTTCAATCATAAAGCCCCAACCGGGAAATGCAGTGCTATTGACCACATCAAAAACCACATCCGGGAAGGCATGGGCCGAAAGCATTTCCAGAACGTATTTAGTCCCAAAGATGCCTGTATTGAATTGCCCGGAAGGACCCTTTTGGACGGCCATCAACAGGGAGTCCTTTGCCCGATCAAGATCCTCTTCCGGTATCACTTCATGAAAAAGCAGGGTTGAAAAAAGGGTTTGCTTATTGATGGGTTCCGCCACTCCCTTATCCCAAAAGTTCTTCTTTAATATATCCGCTAGGTTGGCCGCCAGTTGGGCATACTCAGCAGCACCTTCTTCATCGCCCACAAGGCTGGCAAAAGTTTCCATAATCCTGGCGCATTGTAGGTAATGGCCAGTGCCTGTCAATTGAACGGGCACTGGTTCCAGGGACTCGTGATCTGCCAACCCTTCATTTACCATTCCCTCTGGATGAATGCGTGCGGCTTTGTCCATCCACTGTTTATTCAAATCGTAAAGTTCGGTAACGATTGCGGTATCATTATAATAGAGGTAAAGGTAATATTGGGTGATTAAATAAGCGGACTCCCAACTAATCCCACAATACTTAATCCCGGCATAAGGGGCCGTGTCCACAAAGGTGGAATCATTCATGGCATCCACCCAGTCGTAAATGGTCTTCCGGTAGAAATCCTGCATGTCAAAATTATAGATAAACGACTCACTGGTCGCATTCAGATCTCCCCCGTATCCAAACTTTTCCCGCACCGCACAGTCGGACTGCACGCTCACCAGATTGGATCGAAAGGTTCGATGCACCGCTTCCTGGATGTCATTCAACAGGGGATTGGAACTGGTAAAATTACTTCTATCGGGAATGTTGGAGTGGATAAACAAACCCTGAATATCTGAAAGCAAGGGAGCCTCTTCGAGTCCTTCAATTTCCATGTACCGATAGGTACGGTACACAAAGTCCGGCGTAAAATAAGCCTCTTGATCAGCCATTATGTAGCGATCCGTTTGCCAGGCAATGGCTGGGGCTCCCGGACCACCAATCCCCTCTTTCTTGATTTGGCCCACCACCGTGGTCATGGGATTCAAGCTACCATCTTCATAGATGCGCTCCCCAAATCTAAACGTAAGGGTATCCCCTTCATTTCCTGAAAGCTTGATTCGATAGGTGCCCGTAAAATTCACCCCCATGTCTACGATAAATTTCCCGGGTTCTACCCCATGCACCGCTACGGGACTGATCTCCTGTGTCACTTGAACAGCAGGGAAAAAGGCTTTCTGTAAAGCTCCCCCCGGACCGGTTCCGGGAATCGCTGGCTTCCAGGCAGCGTCGTTAAATCCGGGCAAATCCCAGCCCTCCATTTCTTTGGTTTGATCGTAGACCACCCCCAGGTAGGCACTGTTTTTAATAAGAGGCCCGAAGTTATGTTTCCAACTATCGTTGGTAACTATTTCGGCGACACTCCCATCCGCGTAGGTCACCCGTAGCCTGGCAATAAACGTGGGCTTTCCGACATTGAGATCCACCCGCGGGTTTCTTCTCCCCCACTTTCTCAAAGGGAGGGGGTTGTAAAAGCCATTTCCCAAGGTCACGCCGATGCTATTTTCCCCTGCTTCGAGGTGATTGGACACATCGTATTCGGTAAAATAAACTCGTTTGGTATAATCCGTCCATGCCGGATCCAAAACCTTGTTTCCCAAGGTGTCGCCATTGATGGTTGCTTTGTAATAACCGGCAGCCGTAATGTATAGCGTGGCGCTGTCAATCTCGGAAGACACTGAAAACTCCTTTCGAAAAAGGGGTGCGGGTCGCGGGCCATAAAAAAGAGAATCCGCTTCAGGTAAGGGCCGGTCCGACTCCAGCCATTGGGCACCTGATTCCGGGCATAACCCGCAATCAAGGGCATACTCCTCGGACCCTGTGCAAGAAAAGGCAACCCACACCAAAACGATTAAAGTAAATTTGTTCATGCTTTCATTTTTCAGTAATACGTAATCTTTTTTCCAACTCATGGTACCATTTTTATTCGATTAGAAAAACAGGGCGATCCACTACCCGGGTTTTTCTCACTTCCGGACCGTACTGGTCATATTGGCCCAGGGCTTCAATTTGTTTGTCCGCTAATTTCCTTAATGCTTCGACCACTTCCGGAAAATCTTTTGAAACATTCGTGGTTTCAGCTGGATCCTTCCGAAGGTTAATTAATTCGATGTCTTCCGGAAACTGCGTTAAATTATAAGTGGACTTCTGAATGTTTTTCTTCTCCTCCTCATGGAAGGTGCCCAGCAAATTGAGCTTCCAATCTCCTAACCTTACCCCCATAAGGTACCCGGCATGCCAATAATAGAAAGGTCGGTCGTCCTGGCGGGAATCCGGATTAAAAAAATAATCGGAAATATCCATGCCGTCCCGTTTTGGCGAACGATCCGGCTTTGCCCCGGCTATTGATGAAAAAGTAGGCAATAAATCCAAAACGGAAGCGGGTGCATGGCAGGTTGTACCGGGTTCAATTTTACCCGGCCACCAGGCGAGAAAAGGGAAGCGTATGCCCCCTTCAAAGGTTTGTCCTTTACTTCCCTTCAGTATCCCATTACTAGAACCAAATTTTTGTGCCCCTCCATTATCTGAGGTGAAAATCACCAGGGTATTTTCCGAAAGTCCCCTCTCTTTAAGGTATTCCAATAGCTGCCCGGTAGACCAACTCACTTCAGCAATACTTCCTCCAAATGCGGTATTGGGGTGGTTCGTTTGCTGATGAAAGGCCTCCCGTGCTGCCACAGGAACATGAGGCATGGTATGGGAAAGGTAGAGAAAAAAAGGACGTTCGTTATGTTCGTCTATCCATTTAAGAGATGCTTCTGTATATTTTTGAGTTAAGGTGGCCTGATGCTCCCTGTTCTTCGCTCCTCCTTTGATTCTTTCTTCGACTACTTCATTTCTCATCAAAGGAAGTATGGGTTCATCATTTACGCGTATCGCCATGTCATTGGAATAGGGCAGGCCATACCAAAAATCAAATCCATGTTTGGTAGGAAGGAATTCCGGTTGATCCCCAAGATGCCATTTGCCTATAATGGCAGTAGCATATCCAGCTTCCTTCAAAATCTCAGGTAATATTTTTTCGGTAGGGTTAATGCCCTTTGATGCTTTAGGAAAAAGCACCCAACGGTTTTGTATGTCCAGGTCTAGATCAACCCTTCTTGCCAGGGAGCCCGTCATCAATGCGGCGCGTGATGGGGTGCAGACGGGTGCTCCGGCATAAAAGTTGGTAAACCGCAGCCCTTCAGTCATCATATTGTCTATTTCCGGAGTTTGATTCCAGACCGAGCCATAGCCGGACAGATCCCCATAGCCCAGGTCGTCACAAAAAATAAGGATGATGTTGGGGGGAGTTTTTTTAGTTGGTACTTCGAATGGGGTTGAATTGGCTTGAAATAGCTTATTGCCAACCAGGGTTTCATTTGAATTTAAATTAAATGTGGATTGAGAATAGTGGGTTAAATTTCCCCTATTAAATTCATACGCAAAAATGTGATTGCCTGGCAAAGACAAGATCATAATAGGTATTAACAATATAATATAACGCATAGGCTATGGTAATGGTCATTTTTCCTGGGTGCCTTATCCGACACCTGTCAGTAAATTAACTAAAGGCGCTTTCGCCAGTAGGCTAATAGCAATTTGGATAAAAATCTTTTTATTTAAATGTATTAAGATGTTCCAGGCAAGCCATCCACTATTTTAACCAAAATGTGTTGTATATTGACAAAGGACGCTTTCAAAAATACCGATAGGAATGAAATTATCCCGATTTTCTAAAATGTAGTCGAATGCAACTCGTAAAAATGGTCGATGACTCTCAAGCTTTTTCTTAACCCACATGGCAGCTAACCGCTCATAAGTTGCTGTTATTTCCATGGAACAAACTAAAAAACGGGGTAATGGGTTTTTTCCTTTTAAATTACTTCGACTTTCGACTCCCCTTCTTTTCGGAAGGCAGAAATAAACATCCATACCGATGTATAAAGAACGATACATAAGACCACCCATTTGAGCATTAACAGGGGTAACGATTTAACAACAAAAGCGGCCAGAAACACGCCAATAATCCCAGCAATCGATAGCGATAATGAAACTTTCCTGTCATAGGCTCCTTTTTTGACAAACTGTGCCCCGCCAGCCGCCATTAACATGGCAGTTGCGGTCATCATAATTGGAAAGGCGGTGAGCGGATGCATCCCTAGCGCATAGACCATTGCCATACAGGGGGCATAAAACCCGACTCCGACAGTTTGCAAGGCACCAAAAATAAAGCTCATACCAACAATAAGCGCCAGTTTCCAACCTGTCAGTCCTATGGCCTCGCCGCCAACAGGCATCAAATCCAAAAAGCCGGCTATCATAATCAGGGCCACAGCCAGCAGACCAAAACCAAGTCCCATCTGAATCCTGCGGCGTGACATCCGGGACACAATATCGGCACCAAGCAATGCACCCAGGGGTGCAGCTGTTGACATGCTGACCAGGGTAACGGGGTCCACCTGAACTACCGTCATGAATATAAAAGCCTGCGTTACAGTGGGAATTGTATTTCCAACATTCATTGTACCTGGAATCAGGCGGTCATCAACAAGCTTAAAAAACTTAAAAATAGCGGTCTGCTGTGCAAAACTTCCTATCCCCAGGGTGTCGAAAAAATTGGTAATAAATCCGGTTCCTAAAAGACCTGACCATGATTTGCCGGAAAACATCTTTCTATTTTTAAAAACGTCAGTAATAAAGTAGAACCCAAACGTTCCCGTCATGATCCCCAGAATTACTTTTAGAATGATACTCATAACCAATCGCTTTGGAAGGTAATGGCATTCCCATTTGATACCATTTTAATCATCGAACTTAAGTTGTCGATAAAAGTACTAAGATGACCCGTCTTAACTATTCAGTATTTTAACCAAAATGTATTGTATGTTGACAAAGGACGCTTTTAAAAATACCGGTGGCAATAGTTTCATTCCGATTTTCTAAAAACCATAGTCTGCCGCAGCTAGTAGAAATGGTCGATAACTCCAAAGCTGTTTCTAATGGAGGATATTCGTCGAGGAGAAGCCCCCTGACTCGCCAAAGGCCGCCTTTTATTCCGATCGTGCCCATACCTGCATCTTCCCGTTTGCCCGGTTAGCCCATCGGTGATAGGGTACGTAGGTTAGGTCTAGGTATTCGTTTTTCGCGTTTGACGCACGGGTTGTAACGGCGACCACCCCTTCGAGAAGGTCTCTCTCAAACGCACTTTCGAGGGTTTTGTAATGGATTCGGTGATTTTCCTTGTCCCGAAAATAGTCCGGATTGTCCACCTCTTCCATGCAATATACGAGCGGCCCGCGGACCAACGCTACCTTGCCGTTTGTGTCTTCGATCTCCGGATGGCCGATTACAGCCCTCGCCTCCATGGGAAAAGAAAGGGTTATCTGATCCCCCGGCTGCCAGGTACGCTGGATTAGCAGGTAGCCATTGGTAAGGATAGCGTCCTTTAAGGGCGCACCGTTTAAGGCGATCGAAGGGAATACCCGGTCAAGAGCCAGTGTATCCGCGTAGACGTACAAATCGCTACCAGGAAGGAAATTTCCCCTGCTCCAACCCGGAATACGGATACGTAGGTCAAAAAAAGCCGCTTCTTTCGGATTCACAAACAGGGATACGTTTCCATCCCAGGGAAATTGGGATTCCATTCGAAGCGACACCGGTTGATCCTTCACCAGAAGACTCGCTTCGTTTCCAATAAACTGATTGACATAAATACCTTGTTTGTCTTTGGCATATACCAACGAGCCGATCGCTGGAAGAAACCGCACCATATTGCTTGGACAACAGGCGGGGTTAAACCAGGGTCTACGTTGATAACCTCCGTCGGACGCCAACAAGTTTCGGTAAAAAAACCGGTCGCCCTCCATCGAAACGCTGGAAATGGCGGCATTGTACAGCAGGTACTCCACCAGATCAGCGTATTTACTCTGTCCGCGTAGTAACCCCATGCGATTGCTCCATAGCGTAAAACCAATACCGGAACAGGTTTCGCTATAAGCGCTAGAGTTGGGTAATTTGTAGGGGCTACCAAAGCCTTCGTCCCGAAACTCATGGGTACCAATTCCTGCCGTTACGTACATTTTTTTGGTGACAATATCCGACCACAAAGAATCCAGCGCGGGAAGATAACGACCCGACTGGGTTTCCATTTCCATATCCGCCATGGCCGAATACATGTATACCGCCCGGACACCATGACCGCGGGCATGGTACTGCCGGTCCACGGGCAAATGGTCCTGCCGGTAAAATGGATGCCTCCAACGTAAGGGCGTATCGGCGTACGGATCTACTTTGGGAGGAACGGTGTCAATGCGTGCTGGATTTCCCCGTTCGTCCAGAAAAAAGGTGGCGAGGCGGAAGTATTTTTCGTTTCCGGTTGTTTGGTAAAGCGCATACAAGGCCAATTCGATCTCCTGGTGACCCGGTACTTCCCGCCGCTTTCCCGGACCAAAAATGGAATCGATGTGATCCGCAAACCTAATCGCCACATCCAACAGCTTCCTTTTGCCGGTCACTTCGTAGTACGCAACCGCCGCCTCAAACAGGTGCCCGGCGCAATACAGTTCGTGGTCCCGGTCGATATCGGTCCATCGTTCGGTACGGTCACCGGCGATATGGGGGGTAAACAGGTAGCCATCAGGCAATTGTGCAGCGGAAATCGTGTCGATCAGCTGGTCGGAAAATGCTTCCAGTTCCGCATCCGATTCGTGATGAAGGGCATGGGCCACTCCCTGAATCATCTTGTACACATCCGAGTCACTGGCCATCATTTGGTTATGCTGCCCCTGCCGAATACCGGCCGCAATCGCGAAGTTTGCCAGTGAGGATTCGGCTTCGGCGAAGACGGAACGCAGTCCGTTTACCCGGCTTCGGTGGATTTTTGGAGTCCAAAAATCATCGTTGATGCGAACATTTCTGTAGGAAACAGCCTCCAGATAGGTTGGTTGATACCCAGGGAGCACATCGGACGAAGGCATTTCGGTACATGAGATACCTGCTATTATTCCTATGAAAATCCAATTGGGTAAGTTTTTGATAATCATATGGCATCTTTGTTATACCTGCTGCTCTGATTGGGTCTAATGATCATGGAACGGGCATTTCATCCGCTACCAGGAAAAACCTCAACCCGCTTGTCACCTGGGTTACAATAGCAGTTTTACTTACGTTTCCCCCAATCTACCTGGCTGAAAATGGGTTTGCGGCAAGTAAATTCTCCCAAAAAAGACTCACCTCCCACCCCATCGAAAACTCCCCTATTACCGAAAGTCGGGGTATCCTGATCACTTTAAACGCGCTAAGAAAGGTAGGTACCCAGCAAAAGAAACGCATCCATCATCTTACCAAAAGAGCATGTTATATTAGCATGGCCAGGAAAACTCTTGGCTCTCAATCATCCAGCCAAACGCCGAAGGAGCCGATGAACTCGTTTTGGTTCGTGAGCTGCTCTCAAAACGGCCACCGCACAAAAAATTCAGGAAACTAACAGCCTATTATATTTGCTCCCGTCGGCGACTCGACTTCCTACCGGTTTTGCCAATCCACCACCCCCACCCGATCTGCCCAGGTTTGGTATTTTTGAATCATGGATTGGGTCACTTCGGGGTACGCCTCCACCAAATTATTTTGCTCCGTGCGATCGGTCTCCATATCGTAAAGCTCCCAGGCCAGCCCGGGATTTCTTCGCTCCACCAACTTCCATTTTCCATCCCTAAATCCCCTATTGCCTTCATGCTCCCATCCAATGGGCTGATGATCAAACCTTTCATTTCGGAACACCGGCACCAGGCTCTGCCCCTCAATGGGTTGGATCCTCTCTCCCTTGTATTCTTTGGGATAACTGGCTCCGGCCACTTCTACAATGGTGGGCATGATGTCGATGATATGTCCCAGTTGATCCGTAGTACGGGACGCTTGCTGAATGCCCTCCGGCCAGTAGGCGATCAGGGGTGTAGCAATGCCTCCCTCATGGATATAGTGTTTGTATAGTCGAAAGGGGGTATTACTCACGTTTGCCCACTCGGAAGCATAACTCATATAAGTGCTCTCCGGACCGGGCATCTGACTGACATCATTGCCCCTGAGCAGGGGACTTCCATCCCGCTGAAAAGCCGGAAAGTGAAGGGATCTGGGCCAGTTATCGGTCAATACCTCGTGACAACCTCCATTGTCCTGCAAAAAGAAGATCAGGGTATTGTCCAATTGTCCGGTTGCTTCCAGTGACTGAATGATTTTTCCAATGCCCTGATCCATTCGGTCTACCATGGCCGCATAGACTTCCATGCAGGCTGCCCACCATTCCTTATCTTCGGTTGCTTCCCAGGAAAGATTATCGGGATCCCTGTCACTCAATTTCCAATCGGGCGGAATCAAGCCCATGGCGGTCATTCGGGCCATGCGCTCCTCCCGGAGCTTGTCCCATCCCTGATCATACCTGCCCTTGTATTTCTTGATGTCCTCAGGCATGGCATGAAGGGGCCAATGGGGAGCGGTGTAGGCGATATAGCCAAAAAAAGGCTTTTCATCTCCGCCCGCTTCTCCAAAATTTCTGATGAACTCCGATGCATGCTCACTGATGGCATCCGTATAATAAAAGTTTTCCCCGGCATTGATGGGGGTATTGTTTCGGGTCAGGGTAGCAGGATTGTAATAAGAGCCAGCTCCATGGATGGTACCAAAAAAGGCATCAAAACCCCGCTGTACGGGCCAATTATCCTTGGATGTACGTATTTTCTGATCTTCGGTCAACCAGGTCCTCCAGAAATCCACATGCTTGGTCACATGCCATTTTCCAGACATAAAAGTTTGGTAGCCACTCTCTTTTAGCGTTTCGGCGATGGTCACGCATTGCTTGTTCAGGTCTCCCCTGTAAGCAGGGACGCCCCGGTCGTTGGTCATGCCACCTATACCTGCCTGATGGGGATACAGTCCGGTGAGTAAGGATGCGCGGGTGGGACAGCACCTGGCCGCATTGTAAAACTGAGTGAATTTTATCCCTCCCTCGGCCAGTCTGTCCAGGTTTGGGGTGGAGATTTCTCCCCCAAAACTTCCCATATCGGAATAGCCCATATCGTCCGCCATGATGAGGAGAATATTCGGTCTTTTTTGAGCCCATACGGCAGGAAAAAGCCATACATTAACTAAACAGACAAGAAAGATAGAAACTGTTTTTTTCATGATCATTGGGTTATGGGTTTTTAGCGTCGGGCCGAAGTCAGGCAAACTGTTTTTTTGTTCGGAGCGCTTTTCTTTACGCCGTGACAAAGATCGCCGTAAAGCAATCTACCGCTCCTGGTTTTCATAGCGGCTGCCCTCTTGCGTTTTACGTTTAGTCGAAATTTGGCATGGGTGAGGAAACATCTACCAATGTTCCATTTGGGTCTTTAAGCAATAATCTTCTTTGTCCGTAAAAGGTGTCCGCTGGTTCACTTAAGACATCAAGACCTTCCTCTTTTGCCCGTTCAAATACGGAATCAGCATTTTCGACAACAAAGGTTACATAAAATCCCTGTGGATTATTTTGATAGCCATCCGGAACCATTTCACTGGTTCGTTTAATAATTTCCAGTTCAAATTGTTTATCTTTCGAAATCAGGTGCACAAACCAATCGCTATCATAATCCACATGAAAGTCGAATAGTTTGGTATAGAATTCTCCGCTCTCAGCTAGGTTGTCCGAGCAGATGTTTGTCATCATCCTGTTAATGGTTTTCATCTTCCTCTTTTTTTGATTTTTTATTGTACAACAATGAATACAATTCGCTCATCCTGTTTTTCAATGACCTTCAAACCAATATTCCTCAAATTCAATCCGGATCTTTTCCAACTGCTCCTTATAAGCCGGGTCATGGGTAAAATGGGTGGTCTCATAGGGGTCCTCCTTTAGGTCCATCAGGCGCTCCTCAAATCCCGCTGCATCATATCGGATGTATTTGATACCTCCTTCCTGGATTACCGCCCTGCTGATCTCCCCCTCTATGCCCAGGCTTTCCCGCCAATCCACTTTTTCACCCTCGAAAAGCGGGCGCAAACTGCTGCCACGCGGGTCCGTTTCGGCGGTGATGCCGGCATAGTCCGCCAAAGTAGGTAATAAGTCCAAGCCCACCGACACCAGTTGCCGGTCATTTACCTGTCCAGCGGGTATATGTCCTTTCCACATGGCGGTAAACGGAACCTTAACCGACTCTTCGTACAGTACATTTTTGTGCTCCAATCGATGAGAGCCGTCATTGTCTCCGTGCTCGCTGGTGAAAAGGATCAGCGTCTCTTCTTCTTTGCCACTTTCAATCAGCGCATCCAAAATTTCCTGAACGTGCGCATCCGCCATTTCGGTCAACCGGGCATAGGCCCAGCGGTGCATGCGCCACTGCTCTTCGGTATATTCTTCCCGGGCCCCACTCCGAAAGGACCGGGGGTCACGGTCCAAAAACAGCTCAATGGCCTTCGCCTCGTCTTCCTGGGGTTCGAAATTGGGAGGCAGCGGTGGGCAGTACTGCTCAAAAAACTCCTCTCGACTGACGCCTCCCGGCAACTCCAGGGCCTTGTCCAGCAGCGTCAATTCCGTTTTAAAATTTCGTTGCAACTGCTGCTGGTAAGTGGAATCTGCAAAATCCCGTATGGCCATAAAGCAAATGTCATGCGGGTTAATTAGGGATACGGCCATAAAATAGGGCTTATCGTGATCGGCCCTGATGTAGTCGGCAGCCTTGCTTGCCAATTCCCCTCTGGCATCTTCGGTGAGCACATGAAATCCCACCAAATCCGGATCCAGGAATGCTGGCAGGTGCTGTTTGCCCCCATACACCAAATCGTACCCCGCATTTGTTAAGTAGCTTGCCAGATTGTCACCTGATGCCTCCGGGCTGTTGGCCGGGATATCCATAGCCCCTGCATTGTTCCTTACCTGCCGGCCTTCAGCGTCTTTGTAAAAGCCAGGGAACCTTCCCGTCATCAAACTTACCCGGGAGGGAGAACATACCGGATTGGTAACATAGGCCCGGGTAAAACGAATGCCATTGTTGGCGATGTAATCCATGGCAGGGGTATGGAGGTATTGGTTACCCGAACTGCTCATCATGCTCTCGCTTTGCTGATCCGTGAGGATTAAAATGATATTGGGGTGCCTTGCCTGTTCCTTGCAGGAAAGGAGCAACAGCAGGCCAAGGAGAACCAAAACAGGCCGGGTAAAAGTCCCGATCATACTTCTCTTTTTTAAAGGTTTGGGCATAATGCTAAATTTATGATTTGTTTACCCCAAATTCATTACTATACATCAAATTTCGGACGGCAAATAAGTATCCTTTTCCTGCAGGTTGTTCGGTACACCTTTTTCGAATAAGTTTTATTGGGTAACAACCGTCACTTCTGCTTCCTCCAGGCCTTCTGCTTTAGCGGTTAAGGTAAGCTGTCCCGGTTTTCCGTTCGATTTTACAATAACCAGGCATTTTCCGTTAAAAACCTTACGTGAGGGGTTATCAAAGCTTTCCTCATTTAACGGATCTCCATTATCTACTGCGATAATGCTTGCCTCGCCATCTATTTTAAACTGAATCCTGTTGGAAGCATTGGGAACGAAATGGTTGTTATTGTCCAAAATGTTTACTTCCACATGAACCACTTGCTGCTTGTCGGCCTTTATCGTTTGCCTGTCGGCCAAAAGCTGAATTTTTGCCGGATCTCCTGAGGTCACCACTTCCATTTCCGAAACCACTTCACCATTCCGTTTGCCTTTAGCCACCAAAACTCCTGGTTCATAAGGAACCAGCCAAACCAGGTCCATCTTATCCCCCATTTCCTTTTCTCCTAACGATTTGCCGTTTAGAAACAACTCCACTGACTCACCATTTGAATAGGCCACCACAGGTATTTCCACGCCCTCCTTGCCTAACCAATTCCAATGAGGAAGGATATGTACCATGGGTGCATCGGTCCATTGGCTTTTATAGAAAAAATAGGTGTCTTTGGGGAATCCGGCCATGTCTATGATCCCATAATTCCAGAATCTCGCCGGCCACCCCATCAACGACTCTCCCAGATAATCAAACCCGGTCCAGCGAAACTCGCCTGCCATGTAGGGTAAATCACGTGTTCTCCTCCAGGAATCACGCGCACCTATCCGTACCATGGCATTGTCATAGGAAGAACTGTAATGTTTGGGCACGTCGGTAAAGACCTCCTCTTCCGTAAGATTCGGAACTTTCATTATTCCTCCCAGGGGATTTTGTCCCCGGTACCAGGAGTGGGTCCGGTACACTCCTCTGGTTTGAAAGGAGTGGGGAACTTCAGTCGCCAAAAATATTCTGTCCGGATAGGTCTCCTTATCTGCTTCATACATAAACGCAGAGCCACCTCCTCCATTATATCCGGTCACATCCAATTGGGAGGCAAATCCACTTTCGTTGGCCAAGTGCATGTGGGTTATACCCGCGGTAATCGGCCGGGTCGGGTCTTCTTCTCTAACGACTTCCATCAATCGTTTCAATCGCTCCGTCCCTATTTCAAAGCAAGCGTCTGGAATTTCATTTCCAACACTCCAAAGAATGACCGACGGATGATTTCGGTCTCTACGGATCAGCTCGGTGAGGTCCTTTTCTGCCCACTCGTCAAAATGCAGGTGGTACCCGTATTTTGCTTTTCCTTCCGGCGGCTTTATTCCCCCAAAAGGCCAGGATTCCAGCCATTCGTCAAAGGCTTCGTCCATCACCATAAAGCCCATCCTATCACACATTTCCATCAATTCCTCCGAATGGGGATAATGTGCCGTCCGGATGGCATTGCAACCCATGTCTTTTAATATTTCCAGCCGGCGTTCCAACACCCGGTCGTTTAACGCTGTACCAAGTGCCCCTAAATCCGCATGAATGTTAACGCCTTTCATTTTCATCCTTTCTCCATTTAAGGAGAATCCATTGTCCGGTGAAAACTCGAAATAGCGTATGCCTACCGGTGTATGTAGCTCATCCATCGGGGAGTCTTTTTGACGCAAAAGGGTCTTAAGGGTATAGAGGGTAGGATCATCGGGAGACCATAAATCGGGCTCAAGGAGGGTTAATTTTTGGTCGAAGGTCGTGTCCTTCCCGGGATCCACCTGAGCCGTTATTTCCGATTGGCCAACCAGTTCATTGCTGGAAGTGTACAGTTCCTGAAACAGCTGAAATGGCTCGTCGTGCTCCCAATCATTCTTGATGGTGGTACGGATAGCTACTTGGGCACTTTCTGAGGTGACATGGGGAGTGGTTACAAAAACCCCATGTCGGGCAACATGCAATTTGTTGGTTTTAACCAGCCAGACGTGCCTGTTGATACCGCAACCGGTATACCAGCGTGCGCTTGGCTGTTGGGAATTGTCTACCCGCACGGCAATCACATTGTTTCCATTTACATTCAGGTATGGGGTTAAATCGTAGTTAAAACTGATATAGCCATAAGGTCGAAGTCCCAGGTAATGCCCGTTTATCCAGACCTCACTATTTTCATATACTCCTCCAAATTCGATGGAAATTTTGGACCCGGCAGCCTCTTCCCCTAATAAAAAGGTCTTTCTATACCATCCCACCCCTCCTGATGAAAAGCCCCCGGGCCTGCCCGTAGGATTATCTGGTGAAAATTCATCCAGAATTGCCCAATCATGGGGAACATCGATTTCTTCCCACCCACTATCGTCAAAATTCGGCTGCGAAGCTTCCGGAAAATCTCCCCTGGAAAACCGCCAATCAAAATCAAAGCTTTCTTTTTGCCTGCCGGGTTTTTCCGATTTATTGCTATTCCCACAGCCAAAACAAAAAGCAGTTATTAAAATAAAAAGGAAGTTCTGAAAATGCTGTCTCATGGTGACTATAATTGCTTCTTAACGATCATACGTTGTCCCAAACGAAAGGTCGTGATAACCTGTCTCGAACTTGATTCGGGAGAATTTCCTATGTTTAACAATGATCCCAGTGTGTGAGGATCTCGTCATGGTCGATTTCATATGTTTATAATTGTCTTTAAGTGGCCATATGGAATCTCGCATGCTTTATAATCATCCCTCTGTGTGTCGCCTCCATCATGCTCGATTTCATGGAAATAAATGTTAGGAAAAATCTCTTTTGCCTAATTGGTTGAAAAGGATATTCAATTTTAGGATTTTGTGCTTTAAAAGGTGTGCTTTATTTTGACAATATTATACAGTATGTTGACTGAAATACAACCTGTGTAACTGCCTAAAATTCATCGAAGCAGTTTACCACACTAAGTAAAAAGCGGAGCACTCGTCATGCTCGATTTCTAATATCAATTGCATGCTGAGCGTAATTTCGATACCATTCAATCGGGCAGTGCTGCTTGTAATTTTCAAAGGCCCGTATGATTTGATCTTCTTCCAGATGCGCTTGGGATAGCTCAACATCAGAAAGTTTGCGGCTCCAGATATGATGGGTAGTTCGAATGGCATTTACGGTCTCAATGGGATCGGTTAACGTTTCCGGAAAGCCCAAATCGGCAATTACATATTCAATGATTGGTTCGTAATCCTTGTTAAAGGGTTCGGTAGAGTCGTTCAACGCATCTACATATTCTTTCAGGATATTCAATTTCTCAAAGGAGGATGTAGTAGTCTCCTGATTCTTTAGGGCGGTTTCGGCCCAATTAAGTGCTTTGCGGAATTCCTGAATCTGCCGGTTGCATCGTATCAAAAGGCCTACTATCTGAAAGTAAAGGGAAGGATGGTGATGTGGGGCTAATTTGTTGGTTACTTTTTCAAAATGAACGATCGCTTGCCGGTAAATTCCTCCTTGCCAGTAACAATATCCAATTTGATGATGAAGTTTAATATCAAAAACCTCCCGATCCATGCTTGCTTTAATGGTCCCGGCGTAGCTGTTTACCAGATCAATTTGCTGTCGATAATCCCAAATAGGGATGTCTCGGTACAATTTGAACATTATTTCTTTTGGCAAAAAATCCTTGGCTAGTTGGTCTGTATCCATTTTCAAATATTCCCTCTGATCCGATCGAAACAATCTTTTCACTTTCCTCAAAAACAAATTGGGCTATCCTATTCCGATCACTTACGGGGATTTTGGACAAATCTTTTAAAAATTTTTTATTAATCCGGACAGTCACCCAATCAGGTTTTGTTTAATTGATCGTAATAGGCTTTCGCTTCATTTAAATCTAGATTTTCAGCAGAATCATTTTCCTCCATTAATTTTCCCAGTGCATGATCTTCTAATAGCTGCTCTATTTTTTCAAAATCGGCGATATCAATTTGTACGGCCACTTTTTTTTGGTCCTCGTCAACGATATATTTTCTTTTGATTTTTTTCATAACTCTTGCAGGTTGGTACAAATTGGTCAATATTTTAAAATAAACCAAGTTTGCCCGATATTTTATTACCATGTCCGAAACGATCCGGTACAAATACGGATTTGTCAAGTTTCAATGTTGATTTTTTATCCATGATTCATTATAACTAATACGTATAAATACATGAAAAAAGTACGTACTTAGCATGTCTTTTTCTATTTAGAACTAATCAGTTCAGGAAAAGGGGGAACACCCTTCCACCGGTACTTGCCGGAATGCGATAAAACTCGCATAAATACCTCCCCTTAAGCATGAATTCTCAAAAACAGCAGCAGCCATTTTGACAACCCTTCTGTATAGAAAGCTGCTCGATGCAACCTGTTTAAAGTCGGATTCCCACATCAGCATGTCGATGAGCTGTTCCAAAGCTCTGTGACCCCTTCAAGTCAGGCCTTATACATGCAGGAGCGGGTTTAACTTACTTTCGTTTCAATAAAATCACTAGGCTTAATTTTAAGTATAATAGTGTAATTTTATCTGCAAACCCGCTCCTGAGTTTAGGTGAGTTTATGGGGTAGTTTTAGATAATTCTAAGTTTAATTGCTATTAAAAATCAAATCATAGAAAATCAACTATTTTCCATGGTTTCAAACGTTTTAAAGCCAATAGAATTCTAAAACAGCTTTTATTCACCTGAAAAAGAGAAAAATTTATTATTCCCCAAACAACCAATTAGCATATGCTTGAGCAGCACTTGCGGCACCAGCCCCAATCAATGCTCCAGGACCTGTAAATGCCCCTGTAACTGCTCCGACAAAATCAGCTTTACAAACAGAGCAAGCTTGTTCAATTACATCTATTTCGCGTATAGAGTCCACCCACTGACTTTCATTCCCCAAAACTTCCTGATTATGCCAATATTGATGTGAATATCTCGAAACAGCATAAGATTCTAACAGAACAGCTTTTTGCTCTTCACTAAAAGAATCATTTTTTAATACATCATTTTCTAGTTCTTTAGTTCTTTCGATAAAATCTAATACTTTATCGGTATTGTTACCGGAAGTTATAAAATTAAAATCTGGTATTGGAAATGGATTGAAAGGGAAGAGATCGCATAATGTCGGAATATAATCACATCCAGTCGACGATTGATTGTCTAAAACTATTCCTACATCCACACCATCGTTTTCCATTTCTTGGAATACATCAAATGTTGCATTGATTTCATTCCCATTGTAGGGTAGGTTATTTATAGAATAAAATTCTCTAGTTATTTCCAATAAATTACTGCGAAAAGCACTATTTTCAAAATCATCACGAGTTATAAAAAAATCTAAAAAATCATTATGAAGTTGACCTGTTATGTCCCATTCATTACTCCGGTTTTCTGTTTCTGCATTTGTAATTAATCTTTCTGAATTTTCTGGTTTAAAATCATCTTCACTACAAGATATGACACCTAAGCATAGAAAAAATACCACTGAAAAATTTAATACTTTCATCTTTTTTAAAATTTAAATTATACTACTCGTTTGGCTTTTCGTTTCCGCCCCGTTTTTTTTAGTGGGTTCTAGACTCCACTTTTCCATTGCAAAAATTTCATTTGAACACCGCTGGACTACGACTCCGTAGGCTTTCTCGGACCTTCCTTGTTTTCTAACTTTCTATTAACCTATTTATTACGAGCACTTTAAAATAGATATTAACAGAACCAGGTCGCCAATTAACTCGTTTTATTGTTCCTATTTAAAAAGAATTAACTCCGTACAAGCTATTGGAATTCAACAATACAAAATTTCTTTTTCATTGCCCAAATCTCCGCTGCCCCTTTTTAACAAAACTGCCTCTCCGGGATATTCCTTCCACTTAAAAAGATTCTACAAAACATGATTCAGCGATAAGCAATGCGGGCAAGATAGTGGAAAAATAGGATTTCACCAACGGTTGCCTTGAGATTTAAGACGAGGGGATGCTGTTTTGAAGCTATATATATGCTACTGATAGGTTGGGTGTCTTCTGCTCTGCACTTTCGGCTTTCCCTGATTTCCATGTTTACTGCTTCGACAGGCACTTCACGAACAATCCACCTAAAACCTAAACGACACCTCCATGCCCAGGCCGGGTTTGTTGAGGCCAAATTTAAACTGCTTGTCGACAAAGGGTTCTGCGGTAAATTCATTGCTAAACCGGGTCTGTGTATAAGAGAATAAGGGGAAGTACATGCCCAGGTATAATCCCTTCCGGGGGTTAAATAGGATACCTGGCTCAATAGATCCCCCGAATCGAACGATATCATCCCGAATAGTTGACGAACCCCCAAAATCATTGGAATAACTGCCTATCCCGGCAAACAAATTTGCTCTAATGGCCGGCCTCCAATTCTTTTCGCTGCCCTCCGGGTCAAAGTAAGGAGATAGCAGAGGTAATCTCTTCATAGCCCTGTTGTTTAGTGTGGGGAAAACAGAATATATAGTTACCTACCTATCAGGAAGTTAAAACATTTAATTAAAAAAGTCAATAGCCAATCGGCAACCGATTTTCAATTCATCTAAAAAAACCAATTCCAACTTCAGGGAATTTGATTTAACTTGCGGGGTCATCCTTCTCATTCCTGTTAGCCTATGCCTTTTAGATTACTCCCCCTTTGCATTTTGCTACTCTGCGAAAGCGCTTCTTTTGCGTTTTCCGGGGAAAATCCGCTTATCAAAGTGACCGGGACCGTCACCGCAAGTTCGGCCGCAGCCAATGCCCCGGCACAACAAGCCATTGACGGCAATCTCAGTACCTCCTGGGTATCGGCCAATCCTTTTCCAAACCTTTATTTCAGCAATCCGGAACAAAATATTTTGTTGGGGCAAGCCCTGAACAGCCCCTCTGGCACAATATTGGCCAATGCCACCGATGGGAAATTAGGTACCTATACTCCTCAAATCAGCCTAGTCGATGGTAAGGCAACTGCAGCACTGCTCTTCTCCGATCCAAAAAAAATCCACCTGTTGGGCCTTCGTTTGGGTGGCCTTCAGGAAGATGTTGAAATCAACCTTTTTGATGCCTCCGGCAACGTTACCTTGCTGCTTTACACCGACATCCAAAATAACGCCACGATCCGTTACACGCCGGATGTAGAAAACATTGTCAGCATCAGCCTTTCCAGTACTGCCCCCTTTTTTATCTATGACCTGGCAGCCCTGGAGCAAGCCGCTGTGGAATACCTTACCATTGACCTGGAGCAGGACCGATGGATAAAGCAAATCCACAGCAAGCACTGGGCCGGCTGGGGCAATGCCACGGCAACATCCCTGCTGATGGGTACCCACCTGGACAGCTTGGTACAGGTAGGCAGCCTCAATCCAACAGACCTTTCGCTTGTTATTACCGAATTTCCGCAGGCCATAAAAGCACGGTACGTTAGAATTGCCCATACCCTGGTACCTGAAAATTATAAGAAGGTATCCGTATTTGAACTGGAAATTTTTGGGGAAAATGCCCCTAATCCCCCGCCCTCCGTTACATGGGATCCGCATGCCGGTCTCTACCCGGCCTTGTCCTCAGAGGCAAGTGTAGTTGCCAGTTCCACCGCAGCCGGAGCGCAAAATCAGGCCTCCAGGGTCCTGGACAACGATTTTTCCACGGCCTGGGTATCCGATAATCCCCTGCCTGACCGGTACGTTTCCAATCCCCTGCAAAATGTGCTCCTGCATCTGGCCGGAGAAGCATCCGGAGCGATCCCTGTCGAAAAAGCTACCGATGGTTTATTGGGAAACAGTACGCCCACTATTCCAATACCCGAGGGAGAAAACCTCGCCTGGTACCGCCTTTCTGTTCCTTCCCTGCCCATTCACCGTCTGGGATTGCGGATTTCGAACAATTTCAGCGAACCCATTAGCATACGCCTTACCACGGCCAACGGAGAAAGGAAAGAACTTTCCTATCCGGTAGGTACCAGTGGGCACCAACGGTTTACCGTCGAACTGGACCAGGTCACCGAAGTTTATTTGAGTTCTCCTTCGGCCTTCAGCATTCAGGAAATCGCGGCCTACAGCCAGCCCCTGACCGAGCACCTGACCATGGATCTGGGAGAGAAAAAGCAAGTTTCCTGGATCCGAACCCGGCAATGGAACGGTGCAGGCACCGCCATTTCGGCTACATTGCTCCTGGGAAACCATCCCGACAGCCTGGTAGGGGTAAAAGACCTGGACCCAAGCATCCTGGATTTCCAAACGATCCAATTGCCCGAACCCATTCCGGCCCGCTACCTGAGGATGGAAATACAGTTGGCCGATGAAAATTATAAAAAAGCCACCATACAGGAAATCACCGTTTACGACGAATACGGCAACTATGGCCCCCCTCCTGCCCCAGAACCACAGGACCGGAGTTTCGGGGAACTCTTTGGGCTGAATACCGTCTGGGCCTGGGGAACAAAGAAAGTACCGAACCTGCAGGGTCCCGACGAAGGTGCTCAAAAATTTATCCGGGCGGCTTCCCAGGCCAGAAATTATCACAACATCCACTGGGATACCCCGGATCCGGATCAGATCCCCAGCTATGATCCGGACAACCTGCAGGTGCACCTGAAATGGACCCAATGGGAACAGGAATATTCCGATTGGAAAAATAAGGGGTTTTCCGTGGATGCGACGTACACCTTCGACCGGTTTCGGGAGTCCGACTGGGATAGCCCCTACGAATCGGGGGAGGCCCTGGGACAGGCTTTTGCCGGCACCTTCGGACCTGGAAACCTGGATCTTATCCGTTCCGCGGAGATTGGCAACGAACCCTGGGATTACAGCAATGAGACCTACCGGCTTATCCTGGAGGGCATGGCAAAGGGTATGAAATCCGCCGACCCAGCCTTGACCGTGCTGCCTGCGGCGCTTCAGGCCTCCAATCCCGAGGCCGGGAATTCCGGAATCAGCAAAAATTACATGGGCTACAAACTATCGGAAGCCGCTGCTCCGTACCTGGATGGCATCAACCTGCACCTGTACAGCTATATCCGAAACGAAGCGGGAATTCGCCTGGCCGTGCACCCGGAGCATCCGGCTTCGGAGATGCGGGCACTCTTTGCCGGGCTGCGCTTCCGGGATCATAACATGCCCGGCAAGGAGGTCCACGTCACCGAATGGGGCTGGGATGCTTCCAGTGCCAATGAAACCGCTTCCAACAGCGAAGCCGTATCGGCCATTTCCCAAGCCGTGTATGCCGTGAGAGGACTGCTTTGGCTGAGCCGCATGGGCGTTGACCGGGCCCATTGGTATTTCTATGCGAATGTGGATTTGGAAAGTACGGACTCCCAACGAAACTACGACCGCTCCGGCCTTACGGAATCCCTCAACTTTAACTTTAAAGAAAAAAGGTCCTTTTTCGCTGCCGAAGCACTTCAAAACCGAATGGCCAGCCTACGTTTTCAAGAAGTATTGAAGGAAGACGATAAGGCCTATATTTACCTGCTGCGCAATGAAGCCGGTGAAGACAGCCATTTAATCGCCTGGAGACCGGTCACCGGGGATGATTCTGTGGCCGTAAACCTTGCCCTTCCCTACGAATTGCCTGCAGCATCGGCCTGGTACCTTTCCGGACTGGACCCACAGGGGGAAGTTGCTACTGTAGGCTATGAAAACGGCCAACTGCTGCTACCCCTGTCTTCCAAGCCACTGCTTATCCAACTGGGCAAATCTTCCCCAAGCAGCCTGCGGATGCGACAAGAGGCCAGCTTACGCGCAGAGGAAACAGATGGGAAGGTGAAATTGATTTTAAAGACCGGCAGCCCACTGCATGGATCGGAAAGCATCGCCTTGACGCAAGACCTAAAGTTGGGAAATCTATCCTGGGAAAAAAGCGATGAACTCACTTGGCACAGCTTACCGGAACAGCTCCGTCCAGGTTCCTACCAAACTTCAGCAATCCTGAAAGGAAGCGATGGTCAGTTGCTGACTACCAATGCGGTTCATTTTGTAGTCAAAAGGCAGGTTAGCCTGAACCCCAATCCCTCAACAGGCCAGGCGGCCCTTGAGGTAAAACGCGCCTTCCCGGAGCCCAGCCAAGTGACCCTGCTGTCTGTGGATGGGCAGGTGGTAGGAACCTATGTACTCCCCGCCAACGAGAAGGTACTTCCCATACCGGTAGCTCACCTAAAAACCGGTTTGTATATTATTAAATTGGAAAACAGCGGATTTACGGACCGGATCCGGTTTTTAAAAGAGTAGAAAAAAAAATCTGTAAGGTTTCAAAAACCTGACAACCTAAGTTCGATCTATTTTCCGTAAAAAGGTTCAACCCCTGCCGGGGTTGGAGCTTCGTTTTTGTTAGCTTTCCGCGGGTTGCACCCACGGTTATTGTTGTTCAGGCCCTTCAGGCCTGCTTTTACTGAGAGAATCAGCAGCAGCCTAAATTGGCATCTATAGCGTTTTTTTCCGTTAGTCCAATTACGTTATAAGGAGGTTCCAGATCACTGCTCAAGAAACAAACTCCTATTCGACTCCGAAGCCTGCAGGGCTTCAACAATAATAACCCCGAGCGAAACCCGGGGTTTAGGAGCCAATCTATCCTTCCAGCAACCCCGGAGTGGGTTGAACATTTTTTTCCAAAAAGGCCCGGAATCAAGCAAAAAGCCGTTCCAAAGAACCAAATTGCCATCCATTAAAATCGAACTCAGGTTGACAGGGCTCTTCGTCTTAAATAAATGATAGTCAACCAAAGTCCGCACATGCTGAAAAATCGGATTGTAAAGCAGACACTTAACGTATTAACCTAATTAATTCAAAATAAATCCATCTATTCTGGTCAGTATCCATCCAACCTTCAGCATGCGCGTAACCTCAGTCAATTCTTTTCAGCAAGTTTTACCATCCGTGATTTTGAGGAAACAGGGCGAATCCCTGGCAACCAAACCTATATTATTAGCAGTGTAAAACCCTACTTGAACTGGCTATTTTCAATTAAATTCAGATTCAAATGAACAAGCTTATCCTGTATTACTTCTCTATACAATACAATTATTTAATTTGTTAGTAGAATTCAAAATTAAATCATCGGCAAAAGATTACTGTCCTTCATCTTATCAAAAACGTATGATATGTTAGCCAGTTCAACCCGGATCTTCCAATGATAATCGTTATGATGGCTGCGGCATCCGAGCTGTTGACTAATAAGTCACTAAAAAATTATTTGATCAACACCCAGCTGATTACCGTTTTTCTGATTCTAAATAAAAGACGAATATTCTTTCTATTTTTTTTTATATTAAAAATATTATTTTAATTAAATCTGAAATTATATCTATAAATCGATTTTCGAGTTCCAAAGTTGCAGCGGGAAAACGGTTGAGCGAAGCACAATAGATCTACCGATTTCCTTAGAAGTGCATATTTTTAACCTATTCATCTCTACATGCTCTGGAATAATCTTCAGCTACCCAATCCTCCCCTGGGGTGAAATACTCCCTTTACACCCAGTTATTTTTTTCTTACATTTATACAAATGTTCCAGAAGATGAGAAAAAGAACCTTTCTGAAAAACCTTTTGGCCCTGGGTGTTACGGCCAGCCCCGGCGTCAATTCCTTTGGCCAGCTCCTGTCCCGTTATGAGCACATCCCTCCTGCTCAACTTGCCTCCAACGAAGACTTCTGGGCCGAAATCCGGGCCGGTTACCGGCTCAAACCCGATTACATCAACCTGGAAAATGGCTTTTATTGCTTTGTCCCGCAGGAAACCCTTGAAAATTTAATCGGGCATGTGCGGGAGGTAAATTACCAGGGATCCTGGTACATGCGAAACGAGCGGAAGGGAAACAAAGCGGCCACCACTGCCCGTCTGGCGGAATTGGGCGGCTGCAGCCCCGAGGAGGTGGTCATCACCCGAAACGCCACCGAGTCCCTGGATTTGATCATTACCGGCATTCATTGGAAGGAAGGAGACGAGGCCGTCATGGCCGAGCAGGACTACGGTGCCATGTTGAATCAGTTCAAACTGGCCGCCAAACGGTACGGGGTGGTCAACAAGGTGATATCCGTTCCGAACCTGCCCCAATCCGACGAAGAAATTGTGGAGCTCTACGCGGCTGCCATCACCCCCAGGACGCGGCTGCTAATGGTCTCGCACATGATCAACATTACCGGGCAGATCTTGCCCGTCCGGAAGATTTGTGACATGGCCCATAGCAAAGGGGTGCAGGTGTTGGTGGACGGGGCGCATGCCTTTGCCCATTTCCAGTTTAACCTACCCGATCTGAACTGCGACTATTACGGGACAAGCCTGCACAAATGGCTGAGCACGCCGCTTGGTGCCGGCCTCTTATACGTAAAGAAAGGGAATGCGGAGCATGTCTGGCCCTTGCTTGCCGAAGGAGAGCGAGACCCCAACGACATCCATCGCCTGAACCATATTGGAACCTACCCGGCGTATACCGACCTGGCCATCAGTGATGCCATTGATTACCATCATGCCATTGGGGGAAAAAGAAAAGAAGAACGCCTCCGGTATTTGCAAACGTACTGGACCAGCCAGGTCAGGGATATTCCGGGGGTAATTGTAAACACGCCCGAGGATCCTGCCCGACATTGCGGAATCGGAAACGTCGGCATTGAAGGCCTGAAACCAGCTGACTTTGCGAAAATCCTGATGGAAAAGTACAAGATTTTTACCGTTGCCATCGACGGTTCAAATGTCCATGGCTGTCGGATTAGCCCAAATCTCTATACGACGCTGGACGAGCTGGATGTGCTGGTAAATGCCTGTAAGGAGCAGGCAAAGGCTTAGGTAACTGCCCAGAACTCATCACAACGGCCTGCCTCAGGCGCAACAAAGGCCGCCCGTGACATCCCTGTCCGATCGGTTGCGCTCCAGCGTTTTCAATAACGAAACCAGAAGGTGGCAGGACGCAGGATTTTCGAACCGTCCTGAAAATAAATGGTCTGTTTTCCAGGTCTGCACGATTGATCATTGCAGATTCCATGATTCTCAAGCATTCAAATTATTTTTTTCTTTTTGAACCATATAAAAATGGCACTAGCAATAATGAGCATTACCAATAATGAAAGGAAATATCCATAATCCCAGCGAAGTTCGGGCATATTTTCAAAATTCATTCCGTAAACACCTGCGATAAACGTCAGAGGAAGGAAGAACGCAGAAAATACAGTCAGCAACCTCATTACATCATTGCTTTTTTGGGCTTGGAAGGTCATATATGAATTTAGCAAGGCATTTGCATCATCTACCACCTCTTCCGTTCGTAATGTCAAATCCAATAGGGTGTCTTTAATATCTTGCAGGTTGGTATTTAAAGAATCATCAACCTTAAAGTGATGGAACACTGACTGCATGATTACCAAAAGTTTCTTGGTTAACCTTGCTTTAGACTTTTCAAAATAGAGCTTTTCGATAGATAGATCGTCTCCTCCTTTAAGAAATATGCTTTGTTCCAATGCATCCATCCTTTCAGATTGTGTTTTGATGGGGGTTTCAAAGGTTTGGAGTAAATCATTGATAATATGTAAGACCAATTCATCTGAAGAGTCAAAATTGTCATGAATATTTTTTAAAAATGAAAAAGAAGCTCGGTGTATCGTGATTACAGCTTCCTTATTTACAAAAAAGGCAATTTTATTACTGATTTGACCGACTTCTATTGCTTTTTCATCTTCCGATGCCGTATAGGCTCGAAGTATCAAAAAAGTATATTCAGCCGTCCTTTCCAGTTTAGGCAAATGCCCTGATTTAAGAGAATCTTCCAGAAATTTTATATCCAAGCGGAAAGGGAATTCAAGGTCTGTAAGACTTTCTTCCAGTGGATTTTCTATATCTATCCATTGAAAGTGACCAAAGTCCTTTACTTTTTTATTCATTATTGAAAAATTGTTGTCGTCTTTGTCTACTAATTGATCCAACCGTTTTTTATTAGGCAGCAAATGGCGCTAATTCCTTTCCTTTTTCGCCATCAAATTTTCCCTCAACATGCCCTTGAAATTTGCCGATACCCAGGGGCATCAGGGTTGTGAAACGAACTCCGAATAGATCTCCCTCACAAACTCTACCTGTGTATCAGTAGTTAATATTACTAATTATTTCATTAGCTATTGTCGAAAAGAGCATTTTTCTGATGTTAAAACCGCCTTCTACTAAGGAGATTAATCTCGGTCATCCGGCCGATTTTGTATCCCGGTAGCTCTTGATTGCTATCAGGACCGGTCTCTCAGAAACATCTCTTACCTGCCTACCTGATTCGAGCCGGGTTCGTTAGCAAACACGGTCATGGTTTTTAGATTACGGAGCAGCATCTATCGTAATAGATGTTTTTGCCGTTGAAATTACAGTCATAAAGGTTGGTTATTGAACTCCACATAAAAGGTACTACCCACTTGGGGGATACTATCGGCCCAGATTCGGCCCTTCATGGCTTCCATCTGACATTTTGTGATATACAAACCAAATCCTTTAGCGTCTGGATGCGTGTGAAATACCTTTCGGATTTTGAACAGGTCCTTGCCATGCTTGTTTAAATCGATACCCAAACCATTGTCCGCAACAGAAAGTACCATTTTATTTCCCTCTCGTTTACTTGTGACGCAAATATGGGGCGTACGTAAAGGTGATTTGTATTTCAATGAATTACTAATCAGGTTATGCATGATACTCCGAACATACGTTGGCGGAAAATGGAGAAAAAGCGACTCATCAAAATCGCATTCAAGCAGCGCATTGGAACGATCGATTTCCCCTCTCAAGCCTGCACATGTTTTTAAGAAATAGTCTTTCAGGTCAATTTTTTTCGATCTGATTTCTAAATCATATTTGACCTGAAGAGATTCCATCAATTCATCTAGAATCTCCCTAAGGATTACGGTTGATCCTTTTAGAAGTTCTTTAAGTGTGGCAACTTCTGATTCCTTTTTGCTTTCGGTAATATCATCCACCAGTATGAAAATATTGTTCAAAGGGCCTCGTAAGTTGTGAGAGACAATATTGAAAAAATCCTCCAATTGGACTTTTTGAACCGAAAGCTTTTTGTTTGCCAGGATCAGTTCTTCGGTTTTACTTTCCTTTTCCCTATTTTGAAAAGTAAGTTCCAGGTAAGCGATCGCTAATTCATCAGCCCTTTTCTTCTTCTCCTCGTTTTGGAAGTCCAATTCCAGGTTAGCGGTTATTAATTCATCCGCTCTCTTTTCTTTCTCCTCGTTTTGAAAATCCAACTCCAGATTGGCTGTTACCAGTTCATCTGCGCGTTTTTCCTTTTCCCCGTTTTGGTAGATAAGCTCCAGATTAGCGATATACAACTCCCCCGCCCTTTTTTCCTTTTCCTGATAAAGAAATTCGATTTTTCGGTTGGCTTCTGCCAACTCATTTTTATAGCCCATCTCATTTTAACTTAGGGGTACTTATTTAAAAATAAAAATAACACCCTACCCACCTTCTGAATATAAAATAGCAGAACTTCCAGAGAAATTCAACTTTATTTTTAGTAGAATATTTAGCTGCAATTTAGGTATATTTAAACATAAAATTATGTTTTTTGGGTTTAATAAAAAATATATTTCCATTTTTGGATTTACCTAAATCGTAAAATTCTTTCAAATACGCATTCATAAAGTTCTTTTTTCAAATTTCTCCAGGATGAATCCAAGGATTTCATCATTCGATTAGGGTTGGTAAAGAACATTCTTTTTTCTATTTTAAAAATTGTGTGCAACCAAAAACCAATAAATGATGATGAAGAAGCAGACAGTCCTTTTAATCGTTTTCTTGACAGCACCTTTTTTCATAAATGCCCAATACTATGAGGTGAGAGAAGTGGTTTTTGAAAACGATGAAGTGGTAAATGAATTTTTTGAGGAAAACGATCAGAAAGCCGTGCAATGGAACGGAATGCGTAAGGTGCAAATGGAGCAACAAATGAAAAGCCCGGTTTACAAGATTGAAAGGCAGGGCGAGGAACTGGCGGTTTGGCAGGTTCAGAGGGAAAAGGAGCGCGGCCCCATGGTATTGAAACAAATGGATGATTCCGATGTATTCGAACTTAAAAGAGAAGGTTCTTTTACCCGATTTGATTTGCGTAAAGATGCCCCAATAATGATTTCGGGAAGGTTTGTTCCGCTGGAAAAGCCGGAGGCTGGTGCAACTGAAAACTATGGGATTTTAAAAGAAAGGTATGGTGATAAGGTGGAGGCTTTTGTCGTCAGTGTGGTTTTATCAGAGCAGGATCCTGACGCTGAAATACTTAAGGTAACGAAAGCATATAAAGTGATGGACGTGGACCTGGTCATTCATGAAGATGTGGTTGCTTTTGGTAAAAAGCATCGAAAACATTTTTCCGCTTACAGCGAAAGTAACCTTTCAACGGTTGAAAAAGCATATTTAAATAAAGAATACAAAATTGATGTGGAAGGCAGGAGCATTACCATCAGCTCGCAGAATTCTGAAAGTTCAAAATTTAGCTCATCCAGTTCGATTGAGCCTTTAACAGCGGATGTTTACC
This sequence comes from Cyclobacterium salsum, assembly GCF_010119245.1. Taxonomy (GTDB): domain Bacteria; phylum Bacteroidota; class Bacteroidia; order Cytophagales; family Cyclobacteriaceae; genus Cyclobacterium; species Cyclobacterium salsum. The sequence continues at coordinate 264,107 of NZ_WNKG01000002.1, read as the reverse complement.
GGGCAGAGGTAATGAAATCGTTCTGGGATTTTCACTTGGAAGATACAGATGAATTCGATGTTAAAAAGCTGGAATATTCCGAGTTTCTGGTTCCAAACGAGGAAGATAAAAAAGCAGCTGAATACCAGGAGCTAAAAGCCAAATATGGAGAAAAAATGCCTTATCAGACCATTGTTCAATATGTCAAAGAAGTACCTGTGGATGAATGATAAATGAATAGTGTTCCGCCCACTTGCTTTTAGCTTCGTATTGGTGCCAGTACTCTCTTTTTGCATTGGCACCAACTGCCCCTCATTTAATCGCACTAGGGTGCTTTTCCTGTAAGGCTGCTCAGTCGTCCAGCTCCCGAGCAGTCCAGGGCTTGGTTCGTCCGGAGACCTCCGCCCGGGTTTTCGCAACCGTTTCGGGAGCAACCGCGGGAGATCCGTCACCAAATTCCTTGCGGATGTAGGTGAGGACCTCAGCGATCTCCTGATCGCTCATTCCACCCATGGAAGGCATGGGAATGGACTGGGTTCCGGCACCGTATTGCTCTCCCGCTACGTCCAGGGGACCGGTAAGCCCATTGAGCACGATTTTGATGAGCTTCGTTTCGTCTCCGGTGACCCGCTTCGAACCCAGCAGGGGTGGATACACCTTTGGCAGGCCCTTACCACCCGGCTGATGGCATGACAGGCAGGCCTTTTCATACAAGGCTTCGCCAGTAGAAACGAGCGCAGGGCCCTGGTCCAGCAGCTCGCGCAGAAAGTTTTCCTGAACCTTGGACGCAGGGTGGAGTTCCCCCTCCTGAAAAGGAGTCTCCCAGAGCATTTGAAGGGACCGTGCACTCTGCCTCAACGCGTACTGTAGAAAGGGGTCCAACTCATGTTCGAGCGCTGCGGTTACCACTTCGATCGCAGGGATCTCCCGTAGGTAGCTGGCGGCTATCACTGCCTCCAACCGGACCCGGGGGTGGGAATCATTAACCAATTCCCTTAGCCGACCAAGCGCTCCACCTTCCAGCCGCGACGCCCAGTCTCCCAGCACACGGGCACCATAGGCCCGAATCCGGAAATCCTTCGACCGCAACAGGCGATCGAGCAACTCCGGCCGGACCGTTTCATGGGCCTGGTAGACTCCGATCAATTCGAGGAGAAACTGATCTTTCCGATCCTGAAGGTCCAACCCATCTGCTGCGGCCACAACCGTTTCCGTTGGTTGGTAATAAAGCAAGCGCTTCGCCTGGTAGCGCAACCATCGCTCCTGAGAATCCAGAAGTGCAAGCAGTTGGCCCCCATCCATTGCGGATAGATCGGGATAGTTAAAGGACGACCTGGAATCTGCTGTGATCCTCCAGATGCGGCCATGTGACTTGTCACGTCGTGGGTCGGCATAGCTCGCCTGGTAGTGACCAATGATCGGGTTGAACCAATCGGCCACATACATAGCCCCATCGGGTCCCACAGAGACATCCACCGGGCGAAAGGAATTATCAGACGACGTGATCAATCTGGGAAGCTGTTGGGTAGCAAATCCGGAACCTGCGTCCTCGAATTGGTGCAATTCCACTACAGATCCAAAGTATCCGGCGATCAGTGCCGCACCTTGTAGCTCTTCGGGCATGGCGGATGTTCCAATGATTTCCAGGGAGGTTGTTTTGGGTGAAGTCTCAAATAGGGGGCCTATATCGTGATACTGCTCCGGATTGTTCTTTTCGTAGGCCGTGTTCGGATCTTCATGGTAGCGGGAATCGTCTTGTTCCGGAAAAGGAACCAATCCGGGCACGGTCCAATAGCCTTCCGGGCGATCTCCCGTCTTGTGAAAGACCTGCCCGTAGTCGTCAAATGCGACGCCCCAGCAATTGGCGCCCGCCATTCCCCCTCCGAAGAAACTCTCCAATTTTAAGCGGCGTGGACGATATCGCCAAACCCCGGCCCGGTCCAGACGGGCAACTCCATGCGGGGTTTCGACCCGGGAAATGGCGTGGAGCCCCTGGGTGAACCACAGTGTCCCATCCGGGCCATGCGTAATGCTGTTTACCATTTGATGCGTGTCGCCTACGCCGAAACCGGAGAATAGTACCTCCCGCTCATCGGCCTTTTTGTCCCCGTCGGTGTCACGGAGATAGAGAATTCGATCGAAGTCGCAGACATAGACCCCGTCTCCACCCGGTTCTATGCCTTGAACCATGCTCAGGTTTTCGGCAAACCGCCAGGAACTATCTGCTACCCCGTCACGGTCACGATCCTCCAGGACTTGAATGTAATCCTGCGCAGGCATCCCAGCCAATGTCTGCGGATAGGAGGGTGAACAGGCTACATAGAGTCTTCCCTCCTCGTCCCATGCGAATTGCACGGGATTCACTACTCCTTCCAGCTCTGAAGCGAACAGATTGACCGAATACCCCTCTGCGGTCGTGAAACCCGCCAGTTGTTCTTCCGGTGTCAACGCATCCATCTCACTGTACACCACCGGAGCGACCGAGACTCCCGGTGCTTCTTTACCAGCGATCCGGTCGTAAATGACGGCATCTGCGCTTTCCACAAGGGGCAGCTGCTGCTCAAACGCGACCTGCAACGAGGGCTCCTCCCCGGCACCTTGCCCATACATCTGATTCACGCGATCTCCGTAGACAAAGGACCAGTTTGCCGGTCGCCAAAAATCGAACCAGAGGCGATTTTTCTGAACGATGGCCTGACGGACCCTCTCCGAAGGTATCTCCCCGATTTCAACATCCAACTGCCTGGCAATTTCCGCGCTCACCCGGCGAAGCCCCTCCGGTGTCAGATGGATTCCATTCTCAGTGAGCCGATTCCCGGAACGCATCCTGGTCAGATCCACGAATAGCGCATTGCGTTGAGCCGCAATCTTTTCCATCGATTTCACATACAACTGAAGATCGTCATTCCTTTCCCTAAGATCGGGTGCATGGGAAGCAAGCGGTTTTTCAAAACGGATGGGTGACACCAGCACCAACTTGTGGGTACGGCGGGAAAATTGATCCAGCAACTGGTGGTAGGCTGCTACGAAATCCGCCAGTCGGTCGGGTCCATCCAGTGCTTCCATCTGACCGAATTGAGCCAGGATCACGGTAGCGCCCACCGCATCCAATTGATCGCCCCAATCGCCGAAGTTCAGGTCACGCCATTGCTCATAGACCACATCACCTTCCCAGGCCATCGAACGAAAGCGGGGCCGTTGCCTGGCAAAACCTGCCGCCAACAGCGACTCCAATTCGCCCGATTTTTGCTCACGCACAAAGTTTTCCTGACCTACAAATACGACAACATCTTCTTCTTGCAACTGGAAGTTGCCCTCTTCGAAGGCGGGAACGGGTGCCCGGTTCTGTAAGGTTCCGAAACGACTCAGGATAGCCTCATTGGGAGGGATGACGGTATCATCCAACTCTTCAATTTGAAGGTTTCGGAAAGAGATTTCTGATTTGCTGTCGCCATGGATCTGCAAGGCGATGTGTCCCTCCAGCGGAATAGCTTCCTCCTGCTCCTGGTAGGTAATCGTTCGTTGACCATTGAGAATAATCGTCACCTGCTTGCCACGGGCAATGACTTCGTATTGGTTCCATTGGCCCGGCCGCTCAATCGAAGCAACGAAATCAGAGTCTGCCTCCGCCAAAAAGCGATTACGCCGAGACTCATCATAGAGGTAGCCCGTGTAGCCTGCACCGATGTCTGCCTGGTAACCACTCATCTCATTCGCCGGATGGCTGGTTCGCCGGCTGTGAAACTGTACGCCACCATTCACGAATCCTTCTGTGCCAACAAGCCGGTATTCGAGCCGCAGGTGAAAGTTTTTGTAGACCTTGTCCGTTGCCAGGAATTCATTGCGCGGATTCCCCTTTAAACTGCCACCCGTGATGACTCCATCCTTAATGCGCCAAACCGATGCTGTGTGGGCATTCCAGCCCCTGAATGACTGGCCATCAAAAAATGTATCAGAAGGGACTTTGGACGGAGCACATGCGCATAGCAAGGATGCAAAAAAAACGAGCAATATGCACCCAATGTTCCGGTGAATAAACGGGCAATGGTTTAATGTGGAATTTTCCAGCGTCTGACCGGGTAAAGGGGTGATGTGGGATTTGGCGCATTCGATAACAGGGTTGCTTTGCCGTTGGTATTTTCTGCTGGAAAAGCTTTTATTTTTTGGCATTATCATGTCAGTTAACTGGTTCCTTTGTACAAAGTGCTAATCATAAACCTCATCAAGAGGGTAACTTTGGCAGCTCCTTGCTGCTCGATTAGAGGTATGATGCAAAAGTTGTAGGCGTAAACCATACAGTCAATCTTTATGCTTCTATTTGTCCATTATATAAATCAGAAATAGGAAAATCAAGTCGTAATCGTTCCAGTTTAAATTTTCATCTGTCAATGAAAAATCAGCGAACTTATTTTCACCTATCTTATTAATTTTAAACCATTTCAAATTTACAAAATCTCAATCTGAACCGAAAATCAAAGTATGCCGTAGGTCTCTCACCATAAATCATCTCTTTTGGCTAAACTGCGTTTCAATGCAGTTTAGCTCTTGTTGGGCTTTCGTTTATTTATTATTTATTTCAAAAATGGACTGAAAGTTCTCTTCAATTGATGAAATTTCTTCATCAGTGATATCGTCAAACTCCTTCTGTCTTTTATTCTTTGATAGCCTACCGTTATTCTGATTTAGCAACTTGATCAATAAATCCACCTTGGTGTCTGGCAAAGACAAATAATTGTTTATATAATTAGTTATTCGGTCATATTTTTCTAAATAATCTAGTTCCTCTGGTATTATTTGCTCGATGGTTTCCTCTACACATTCGTATAAAAATTCCACCTGTTTGGTTAGGTCGTAATAACGATATAGATCAATTGTATTATTGAGGATTTTAACATTATGATCTGGTGTGGGCTCCCATTCTACTAATTCTATTCTTGGAGAAGAGTATGATTCTAGAATTGACTGGTATTCATCAATCCGATTTAGTATGGCTGCTGATATTGGAAAAATCATGCCCCTTTTAGTATACCCCATTCGAGTCAATATATGATGAATTATGTATCTGTGTATACGGCCATTACCATCAGAGAAAGGGTGAATAAATACAAATCCAAATGCTATGGTGGCTGCTGCTAATACAGGGTCGTACGCTGACTCTTGTAGAAGCTTATTTGCATCCAATAGTCCTTTCATCAAAGATGGTAAATCCTCATATTTTGCTGATATATGGTCAGGTAAGGGAGAAAAGGTTTCGCGATCATGCTCTCCGATAAAGCCTTCCTGCGTTCTTAACCCCATATTCTTCAGTTTTTTTGTCCCAATAACGATGTCTTGAAGCCGCTCTAATTCTTCTATGGTTAGTTGTTTTTTTCCTGATTGTCCAATTGCTTTTCCCCAATTTCTTGCTCTAAGGTTTGGAGGATATTCTCCTTCAATAGCAAAGGAAGCTTTTGAGTCTTTTAATAACAGAAATGCAGCAGTCCTTCTAATGATATCTTTGTCCCTGCCATCCAAGCCTTTTTCCATTGAACCAGATAAATCTTTAGATATGAAGTTTTCGATTTTATCTGTTTTATTAATCATGGGACAAAATGCAGGTGTCCCCGGTAGGTTATTTTTTATTCTGTGTCGGGTAGAGTTAATTGAAGAGCTTGTGTATTGAAGTTTGGGATTGACTATTTCGACATATGTTCCTGCCTTGAGATCTGGTACGTCAAGCACTTTATCCATTAGCCATTCATAAAGAAACCATACCTTTCTGCTGTATTGACTGGTTGGCTCTTTCTTTAGCATATGCAGAACAGGCTCGCTCCCTGTGTGCTGAAAGAATTTTTTTAGAATGTATAGATCTATTCCTTCGTATTTTATGGCAAAAGCTAAATGACTGGTTATGTCATTGGCAGGTTTATGTCTGATTGTAAATACTTGCCATTGGTTGGTATTGTACCGTTGATGTTTTTCAGTAATAATGGCAAGTCTGTCAGGTAAAGGAACGTTCACCCCATTTTCCTCAATTATAGCTACTAATAATGCATATCCAGCAAGAAATCCAGGTTCTGGAGTAGATCTTCCATGAAATACAGTTACTTGTTGTGAAAAACAGTGATGCATTATCCCTTTTTATGACATACAAGTACAAATATACCATGAAAATCAATTACTTTTCATGAATTATGATTAATAATACGCTTATCTCATGAAATACAATTACAATTATAAAAATGAAAACTAAAATGAAGCAACTATTGGCTAACCGAAATCCTTGCTGTTTTTTCTATTATCGCCTGAAAAGGACTCCCCTCTAACTATCGGAAAATTACCGAAACCTTCAAGTAACATGCTCATTTTCATTGGCAGGAAGGTTGCCAGGCAGTAGGTAAAATCGAGAGGACTTTGCATCGTCCCTTTTAACTATTGGAATGGAAAAAAAGTGCAGCCAGAACCTGCTCTTTGTTCAAATTGGGATAGCTATTGAAAAGAAAAATACGAAAGCCCAGGAACATTACCAAAGTGGATTAAATTACTGGAAAACAATACTACCATTCCGTTCAAGAAAGTGGGGAGCATCGAAGAATCCTATTAGGAGATTTGCTCACCTACGAAAAGTGCCTTCAATGGACCAGAGAAGAAAAATTGAAATTTCTTTCAGCGCAAGCCCAGGATTTGAAACTTGGTTATGAGTGATTTATTCGTCTGACGAAAAAATGCTGGACTTAAATCATGAAAAAGTCGTAACTTTACCAACGCCGGGCGAAGTGGAAATAGGCTCTGGCGGTGACCCACCTGTCAGGAATACCCCGGACTACCGAAATGATCAAGGGGCCGTAAAAAGACCCTTATCTTACAATCATATACGGAGTAATATCCCATAATAAAATGTGGTTTAAATTTATCCAACTGTCAGATAACATCAGAGCTACTACACTTTATTTCTATGGAATGGTCTAAACTAAGCATTTCTATTCTTCTTTTATTGAAAAGCTAATTAGAAACTCTGTTGGTTCTGCATAAAAATTTGAATTGTTTTCAAATTCCTCGGTTCCTAACTCGAAAGGACATTTTACCAAATGAATTTCATCACCATTTACAATTGCAACATCATACCTGTCAGAATATTCGTTCGACAAAGCTGTTTCTTTTTCAGCTGCACTTAAGAAAAAGTAGCCTCCTGAATCTTTTTTCACTTCGAGGAATCGCCATTCTTTGCCCGGCTCTTTGTACTCCAGGTCATAGTGTTTGGAGTCTCTTTTTTGAGAAACACGTCTAACCTCAAATCCCTGTTCTTTTAGTGCTTGAAAGACTTTGTTTTCTTCTTTTTTACCGGCACGCGCTTTCTTCCTATCACTTTTTGTGGTGTGGGAGTAACTACCACCCTTTTTTATGCCGCCAGTAGGGGAAGTGTGTTTAGCCTTTAATTCGGCATTTTTTAAAACAAGTAGATGGCCTTCCATATTTTCCGATTCATCTACATTGCTCTTTTCGCCATTAAATTCAGTTTGCTGCGCTTCACAGGCCTCTTTGATGCGATCTTCAAAACCGTCAAAGTACATCAGGCTATATGACTGGAGAGAGTCTTGCTTAATAATGTTCTCCATATCCGCTAGATCCATCCCAAATGAGTATCCAGCAATGATGGACCTATACTTGGTTTCTGCCTTAAATTGAGACTTGTCTTCCGATTGAAGATCTATGCCATAAGTGTTTTTAGCATAATCTCGAATCGCCTTAAAGTAATCAGGGAAGAGCTCAAATTGGTTTTCAGACAAGTATGAGGTAAAGGCATAATTATCAACGGCATCTTCAAAGTCGATACATTTTTTGAAGAAATCCTTTTTCATCATAAGATCATCACTGACATTGGCGATATGCCATAATTTCTCTTCGAATTGATTGGCTAAGTCTTTTACTTTATCTACCAATTTTAGCTTGTGCCACTTTTCCAAAGCTCCTTCTTTTAAGAAGTATTTAGTTGAAACACCTGTCTTTTGGGATATCTCTGACAAGAATTCAAGCTCTAATTTTCCCGAAAACTCAGAGAAGTTCATATTTTCATAAATCGTGGATAATGGCATTCCCAACTTATTTACTAACTGTTTTTTTAAGACTTCTCGGTTGAGAAAGTCAAGTTCTTCTTTTGGAAATAAGCTTTGCCAGAATTCCTTTTCTTCCGGACTCACACCCAACAAAGTAACAGCCTCTTCATAATATCTGTTTAGGTCGTCTGTTTTAATAAGATGCATACTGTCGCCAAAACCATCTTTAAATACTCTTCTAAATGTGTTTTTTAAGTCCTGAACCTTAAAAAGAATAGAAAACAACTCAGCAATAGCATCGCATAGCAGTTTATCATTTCTGAGATTAGTCAACGAATACTGGATTGAGCTCCTGAGTATGAATTCTTTGTCTGATGGTAGCAATTCTCCTTCACCTAGTTTAGCAGTTTCCGCACCGGCAAAGCGGAAAGAAGCATCCTTCACTAATTTAACATGCAAGCTTTTGAGCCGTTGAGTCTCTGCTTTAATGGACTCATTTTGTTTGAGAGATTCAAGCCTATAGCAAAGAATAATCGGTTTTAGTTGATCTAAATACTTATTGAATTCTTCATTCAAGTTGTTTAGCTCTATTTGCTCAACTTTTATCTCATCAACAAAATCTTTAATTAACTGAACTCCGAAAAACTTTTTTACCCGGTTTTCACCGATACGTCTTGGTAGATTGATGAACCAATACCTATCCAGGATACTTTGAGGAAGCAACTTGTTATCTGAATAATAAACTTCATCTATTGGTTTTATGGCTATTTCCCTTCCAATGCCTCCTTGTCTGCAGAAATAGCGCATACCTTCAAACTGTGGTGGAAAGTCCTTTAATTGAGTTCCCTCATTATTCTTAAAGTACTCATAGATCAATTTATAGATTGATTGACTTTTTTGCGCCTCAGCGGAAGCGGGCAAACTAGCAAGAATATGGTAAACTTCATCAGGTCTTATGTCATTAAAAGAAGTCTTAATACCGAGTGCGTATATAGCTTCCATGATCTCCGACTCCCTCAAGTTTAGTTGCCTGAATAGGTCACAATTAAAATCTACGCTCCTAAATTCTTTTAGGCTATCTACCGGTATATTTGCAAAAACATTGCGGGTAATTCCTGAAACTGAAATATGAAACTTTATGAAAGAAGTAATTTTTGTAAAATCATCTTGAATCTTGCCTAATTTAGTTGAGAAAATATCACTATGCTCGGAGGTTAAAGAAATTCTCAAGTTTTGATCCTTAGCTACCCAAGTTATTAAATGTTCGATAGTAAAATTCTGATGGTTCAATACACCTTCAATGTTATCAATAATTTGGACCTTATAAGTCTTATGAGTATCTTTTCTTGGTCTATCTAAGTGGGTTATTATGAATTCAGTATAAGGGTCTGAATCGTATCTCCCTAACTCCTTCTCAATGTTCAAATACCTCACAAAATGATTAACATTCAACCAAGTGAAAAAGAGCTCTAGTTCATTGCCATTTGCGTTAAGTTCCCAAAACTCATTTCCAATGAGGTAGTCAGAATCTTTACGAGTACACCCGAGTATGAGCTCCGGTTCAACACCTTTTTTAAACTCTTTTCCAAAATTTAACTTGGTTGCTACTCGAATGGTCTTTTCCCTTGTGACCAAGGGGATATTTTGAATGGAACTTAAAGTTCCCTTTCTGTCGGTATTAACAATAAATATGGAATACAGAGACTTCACCATTTTTTTAATAGTCTTCGTATCATTGCTAATTTCTTCCAGTCTCCTATTGGTTTGGGAAACGATATGCTGAATAACATCAGTTATGTCATCTGATCCAATGTTTACAACCGGACTGAGTAGTCTTTTTACAGCTCGTGAGGGGCGGCCTTTTTCTGTATCCAATTGTTTATCCTCCATTTGCTCTTTTAATCCTTCCTTGATGGCAGCATATAGGGCCTTTGAAATGAACGCAATATCACCAATGAAATCAGGTAAATCGTATTCGGCGCTTTCTGTATCCTTTGTGAAAACCTGGCTGGCAACAGATACAGGCTTGTCGTTCACATCTAATAGTAGTGGTAATTTATCAGGTTGGTTGAATAGGAAATCAAAAAGTCCCTCTTGATTCATGGTGATCATGCGTAGGATGTCAACCCGGGCTGATATTGAGATTCGCTCGTTCACTTGATCAAGGATATCATGGAACACTTCAAACCCGACTGAACTCGTAATATTTATGGGTAACTCTCCTTTGGCAACAATAAAGTTGGAGAATTCATTTTCCAATTGGTTCTCTATAATCCAATTAGAAAATTCATCTCCCAAATAAACAACATCTTGCAAGTTTCTGTAGCATCCGTCTACACAAGGTATAACTGCTTCTTCTGCCCGGTATGTGTTCAGCGTAGTATAAAATTCGGCAAGCATCTTATTTGATGAGACCTTTTGGGGAAACATGAAGCGAAATGCATCCCAATTACATGAATCGCCATGGCATAGCCGAATTTTTGCAGTTTCCAACATCAATTCTGCAGTGGCCTGTAAGATAATTTGATTGGCATTGTCATCAGACTTATTCAAATAATTCCTCGTAGGGTCTAAATCAAAGGTTCCATGAATAAGTACAGGCAACTCCGTTGGAACGGCCGTTGGAAAAAAAGTGTAGAATTTGGCATCAGCCTCGTTGAGGCTATCCTGCCAAGCTATTTTAATACGGTAGAATTTTTCATTTTCGCCTTCAGTTTCGTAGCGTTGATCACCGGAATCTGCAAGGTGCCAAGCCCCATCGTTGGTGAAAACAAACTCGGGGTTACTAACCTCTCGGTTAACTTCCAAAATACGGTTAAGCCCTTCATCTGTGTAGGAAATGGTGAGTTTTTTAATGAAATTGAGAAAGAGAAGTAGTTTGGTGTTTAACTCATTCAATTGCTTTTTTATATCTTCTTCTTTACTTTCCTTATACTTGATTTCTATGACGGTAGAGTAACTCGATTGATCTTCGGCAGAACGAACTTCTGGCATTGAAAGAACAGCCAGAGGCACTTCATTACCTTCAATGTAGTCTGCATTATCCTTGCGCAGTTCCTGTTGCTCCGATTCCAAAATCAAAGATTCAAAGGCTTTCTGCGCCCGATCTTTTGAAAAGGTGATTTTGCAACCGCGCGTTAGAACGTTAATTTCATGGGACCAATTTAGTATTGCCCTGAACCCTAACCCTTTATTTCCAATGAACTCTTTTCCTTTACTAGAAGTATTCGCAATGAGCAAAGAGCCTATACCATCAATGGAAAAGGGTTCCCCAAAATTGGCGATACTCAAAATTTGATTCTTCGTGTCTAGTGATATTTCCACCCTGGATTCTTCCCAACTTGAAGACTCTGTTAACGCGTCATCGCAATTTTGAAGCAGTTCCAATATTTGACGACCATTATACGATTTTGTGGTCGCCCTTTCCAGCCTAAAGTCAGCCGTTATTCTGCGTGTGATGCTCCTGTATGTATCTACATTGGCTTGCTTGAGCTTATTAACTTCATTGATGAATTCTATAGTTTCCATCATACTTTCTCCTCCTTAAAAACCTCCTCCAAATGCCCCCACACCACTTTATAATCCTCCACCCTATCGCACTTATCAAATGGCGCGTGGTAGGTTACTTTTTTGCCGTAAAACAACTGGATTTTTTCTATGTGCTCGTAGGTTTCTCCGGCTTTTAAGTCTTTGATGGACTCCCAAACAGGACGGTCATCGCCCACACCCGTTAAGCCTTTTGAGACGGTAATCACAATATACTTAAAATCATTTAATCGATTTATACTCCTCAATATTATATAAATAAAAAAAATAGTCTTGGGTATGTCCATAGTTTCCGTAAAATCAATCGCATCGTGTATTGGGATGTTTGCATTAACTGATATAATTGGATCCTCGTAGTCAATAAACTTAGTATATAAGTCCTTCCTTTTCCAATGTTTTAGTTGAATGATTTCCATACTTATTTTTATTCCGAAGCAATTTAAGATTCTTCAAGATCGAACTACAATCGTCAACAGTTTGCTGAACAGGCTGGTCCGGTAACAAAATGTGTTTTGTCCGATACCTTTTTCACCGGCAAAATCAGCTTTGCCTTTTCCGGATTCTTTCCATTCCCTATAAAGCCCAATTCATTTATTCTTTTCATGCGACATCTTTGCCTACAGAAGCCGGTTTCTGAAGTATCGGATTTTGTCGCATGAATACGATTAAACTGTGTCGGTCTACGAGACTGTAATCTTAACTCTACCAAGATTCGGAATTGAACGTCCGGGCAATGTGTGTGGTTTTTTACGATTTTTGGTATTTTTTAAAGTTCTCTGCCTGTTCAAAAATTTCCTTATAAACCTCATCCCTATCTATTGGGGGGTAGTCATTCTCAGCTAATAAAATGATTAAGTCGGCTTTCAATTCCGCTTTAATGTCACTCCTTTTACTCCAGTCGGTGTACTTGGCTTTGTCATCAACAACCTCTTTTACATGCTGAGCCAAATGGATCAATTTGTCGTCAGGGTAGATGAAGTCATATTTGACGGTTAATGCCTTAAGGATGTCGTAAAACGCTTTTTCTTCAAAATCAATCCCCAGTTCGTTGAAGGATTCCTTTTCCTTCTTTAAGGCATGATAGAGGTCTATGATTTCATCTGTGAAGTCTTCAAGAACTTCACTTCTGAGCACATCCCCTTCTTTTCGTTCATTGTACTTCTCCACAAGACTTTGCATTTTTTTGGAAAAGTCAACGCCCTGAACACGGTTCACTTTTTTAAAATCTTCAATGGCTTTGGCAAGTAGCTGTTGGAGCAGTTTGATCTTGGTATTAGGTAGTTTAATTTTTTCAATCTTAGCTAAATAGTCATCATCAAAAATATTGGTTTCAGCGTTCTTATCATCATTTAGTTTGAAGATTTCTTCTACCCCATCACTGCTTAACGCTTCTTTGATCATTTCTCGCACTTTAGCGTTCATTTGAGCGGTATCGGGTGCTGTTCCTTTTGTCAGTTTGAAAACGATGGAACGAACGGCAAGGTAAAAATGGATCCAATCTCTTTCCGCCTGATTTATTTTGTCGCTACCAGCGCAGATGTCATATGCTGCTTTCATCCGCTTTACAAGAAACATAAATCGTTTTTCTAAATCCTGGGTCAGCTGCGCAAATTCTGCAGCCATGTTCAGCGTATTTAATTGCTCTACCGGACTTCCTAAAAAGTATTTGCTACTATCAAAATTGTGAAAAATCTTGGCCAATAGGTCTAAATGGTCTTTTACAACAACCACTGACTGTTCTATATCCTCAAAATTTTGGCTATCAGCCTTATTGTAGTGAGCCAGTGCCAGGTTCATTTGCTTTTTGATACCGATGTAATCTACGACCAGGCCTTTTTCTTTCCCTTCAAACCTTCGGTTTACCCGCGAAATGGTCTGAATCAGGTTATGCCGTTGAATGGGCTTATCTATGTATATGGTGTCCAGGAAGGGCACATCAAAGCCAGTAAGCCACATATCCACCACAATGGCTATTTTGAAATTTGATTTGGCATTCTTGAATTGGCGGTCTAATTCTTTTCTGTATTCTTTTGTACCCAGTAGGTGATAAAATTCTTTCGGGTCGTCTTTGCCTCTGGTCATTACCATCTTAATGCGTTCCATCGGCTTGATTTCGCGTTTTTCTTTTTCGGTAAGTTCAGACCCTGGTTCTGCGGCCATTATTTCTACCCATTCAGGACGCAAGGCTATAACATTTTTATAAAATTCATATGCAATCGTACGACTGCTACAAACGAACATGGCTTTCCCTTTTACGGTTGCGCCTTCATTTACCCTGGTTTCATAGTGCGTTACAAAATCTTCTGCCAATGCCTTTAATCTGTCCGGATCGCCCAATATCACATTCATGTTGGTGACGGCTTTTTTACTTTCTTCTATCTGGTAGTCATTGGTTCCTGCTTCAGCGCATTGGTTGTAATAATCCTCAATTCTTTGCAGTTCACTGTTATTCAATAATACTTTAGCCGCTCTGCCTTCATAGACGATGCGAACCGTAATTTCATCTTTTACAGATTCCGTCATGGTATAGGCATCCACAATATCCCCAAACACATCCAGCGTTGCATCAACCGGAGTTCCTGTAAAACCAACATAAGTAGCATTAGGCAAAGAATCGTGAAGGTATTTGGCAAAACCATAGGTCTTTGAAACACCTTTTGAAGTGGTTTTTACTTTTTGGTCAAGATTGGTTTGGCTTCTGTGGGCTTCATCGGATATGCAAATGACATTAGATCGGTCAGTAAGTAGTTCCGTGTCTTCTGTAAATTTGTGAATAGTTGTAAGGTAAACGCCGCCACTTTGTATGCCCTGTAATCTTTCACGCAATTCCGCTCTGCTTTCTACACTGATGACATTGTTATCCCCAATGTACTCTTTAGCGTTTGTGAATTGTCCTGCCAGCTGATCGTCTAAATCGGTCCGGTCTGTAATCAATACGATGGTAGGGCTGGAAAATAATTTGCTCCGCATCAAAAGACGGGTCAAAAAAAGCATGGTAAAACTCTTTCCGCAGCCGGTAGCCCCAAAATAAGTTCCTCCTTTTCCGTCACCTTCCGGTTTTTGGTGTTCAATGATGCTTTGAAAGAGCTTGTTTGCTCCATAGTATTGCGGATATCTGCAAAGTATCTTTTCATCCTTTTTGGATGAATCGGGCAGATAGATAAAATTTCGAATGATGTCTCTCAGACGATTTTTGTCAAACATACCCTGAACCAAGGTATACATGGAATCAATTCCATCCACTTCCTTTGCCATGCCTTCAATTTTACGCCAGGCATAGAAGAATTCGTAAGGAGCGAAGAGCGAACCTGCTTTGTTGTTTACACCGTCACTGATGACGCAAAAAGCATTGTATTTAAACAGTTCAGGAATATCTCGTTTGTATCGGGTTGTAAGCTGAATATAGGCATCATAAATGGTACAATTCTCACTAATGGCCGTTTTGAATTCAAAAACGACTAGCGGTAACCCATTAATATAAAGAATGCCGTCCGGAATACGCTTTTCAAAACCTACAATTTCAAATTGATTAACGAACTTATAGATGTTGTGGACGTTACTATACGGTTCAGGATCTGCCCCTATTATATAGGGAAGTTGTTCTGTATCAGGATTTCGGAAAGCCGCCAATCCACTATAATCGATGAGCTGGATATAGAGGTCTTTTTGAGAACGGTCTTCACGTTTCAGGATAAATCCGTCCGAAAGCAACTTCATGATCGCTTTGTTGCTCTCGTACAAGTCAGAGGCTGCATAGCTTTTTAGTTGGCGGACAATTTGATCAGCTTCATTTTCCGTGAGTTTTTCTTTTTCGTACTTTGAAAACAGAAAGGTTTTTAGATCCTCTTCAATGAGCACTTCATCCGGACTACGTTTAATTGTTGATCCGTGCACATGGGGGATATCCTGCTGGCTGAGCAGTTCAGTAAATACCTGTTCTAGTTTTTCCTCCGTAAATTTCATGTGTTTATAATTTGCTTTTCAAAGGTCACATGGAATCTTCGCATGATGAATAATCATTCCTCCGTGAGTCGCTTGCGTCATTCTTGATTTCATCGGCTCAAAAGTGCTTTTCCTTTTTGGGTTAACCGGTATTTTTGATGTCTGCTGCTAGGCTTTTCCGGTATAGTCATTTCGATTAGCTCCTCCTCAAGTGCCGGAGACAAATAGTTTTCTTTAAAGTTCTTTTTATCAGATAATCCCAGTTTTTCCTGAATTTCAACCCTTGATAGGTCTTTATCCATTACTGAAAGTAGTCCTTCGACCTGGGGGGTGACCTGGGGGGTATCTTGGGGGGTATCTTGGGGGGGCTTTTCCACAGGAACCCGCATCCCGGACCGGCAAGGGAAAACCATTCGCAAAAAGTTTTCAGAAAAGTGAAAACATTCTTTTCCGTAAGTCTCCAAAATTCGTGGGATGCCTGAACCCAACTGCTCCACCATTTCCAAATCTTTATAAATGCGCATCAACTCTTTATTGCGGGGAATGGAATACCCTTCAAAGAACTCTTCCCGGCTCAACCCTTCCGGTAGCGACCCTGCAGAAGTGATTTCAATTCGGTCTGCAAAAATCTCAAACTTTGGTGGAATTTCCCGGGTGTAATCGTTGTGAACAAAGGCGTTAATAATGGCCTCTCGTAAAGCAATGGCATTCCATAGCCGCTGTTCTTTTCGTTCTTTAGCCGTGATGGTGGCAGCCGTACGGTTTTCCAGCTCAACTTTGTCGAGTACACTTTTAGTGGCCTTGATCAGCGAACAGTAGCCGTATTCGTTGTTTTCTATCAGGTCCACCCGGTTATCACCACTGTATTTGGCTATTTTGATGGAGACGTTGTTTTCATCTGCCAGTAAATAACCGGCATAGTTTATCGAGCCATCTTCGGTGAGTAGTTCCAGGTTCTTTTTAAACTGCTTGTTGAGCGGCTTTTTCTTTTCCTCATAGTAGATGCGCAACTGCTCAAAGCTCAGATCTTGCCTGTGGGCTTTGATCTTACCGATGGAGTTGCGGGTGCGCGAGGCAAAGAATTTGTCGATCATCGTTTGAGGCATGGGCTCTGCTGCTGTACCAATCCTGATATAGCAGCCTTTTTCTGTCATACCGTACTTCTTTTTGAAATAGGGTTTTTCGCTACCACTTGCCACAATGATTTTAAGAATACTTGCCTCTCCACCAGGCAGGTCCTTGTTTTCACGTTCTTCCGGTACCACGTCAAATAGACCCATGGCAGATGGCGCAATATTATTCTTGATGCGGTCTTTGATTTTCAAGGCATCCCCGTCTGTATCCGCAACACCCAATACCTTGCCCGTTTTATCAATGCCAATATAGATCAACCCTCCCTCCCGGTAATTCAGAAAGGCCACCACCTCTTTTTCCAGATCCAAGTCTTTGGTAAGTTGGGCTTTATATTCTATACGATTGGTTTCGGGCATATTTAGTTTCTATTTATTCAGTTCCTTCGGGTAACCAAACGATCGTAACACTAATTCTTGAAATTTTACTCTAAACTTTGGAATGAGGTTTCCAAAAAGCCCTACTCCAGCAATCCCAGTGATTATAGCTACCTCGTTAATTTTTAATTTTAGTTCCTCCGATAGTGAGTGTACTATTTGATAACTTGCAAATAAGAGCGCCAACAAAAGAATATTATAGACGAAATAGCTAAAGATTTTAATTCGCTTTTTAAAAATAATTTCAAAATCCAATAGCTGAGAAATTTTATCTAAATCTCTTGGCAATTTAAATTGAACAATTATATCGACAGCTCTGTAATGAATAATGCGAATAAAATCACCGTTGAATGATTGATGCGTATCACTAATTGTATTGTAAGCTTCAATAAGCTGATTATTATTTATCTTGGATTTGTCCAATAAAAACAAAAACACCAATACCAATGATTGAATGTTTGCCTTGCTCTGATAATTCCCAGTAAGCAGGTTTTCAAAAGTCGTAGTTGTTGCATTTTTTGCTCGATTTTTTATGACCCCCAATAGCCACTCTTTTCCTAATTCAAATTTGAGAACTCCAATGATCAAGGTGAATATCAAAAAGTCATCATGAACAAAAGGCGCTGTTGAGTTTTCCGAGACTTTGCGTTTTGAAATTTTAATGTATTGAGTATCGAATCCTTCTTTGGAATTCTTTTTTATTGCCTGTATTGACGAAAAGTAGATATTATCTGTCTCCGACACATTATCTTGCGGAGGTTGAAATATTTCCTCAGCAACCAATGTAAACAGAGCTTGTTGTTTAGGCTGGTCTGACAAACTGCTTAAATACCTATGCTTTTCTTCTATAAAAACCATTTTTTTCTCTTTAGGCTATAGTTCAGTTTATCTGCATCCCATTCCGGTACATTTCTCATTTTCCCAAGTAAATGCGAAATTAGATTAGAATAAAGCATAGTGGCTGGATCTTCTCTTGGTAAAAAGCTTCTCCAGGACAGGTATGTGAATGAATAAATCTGTTGGGTGATATAATTTAGATCGTGAAATAACATTCCTTTTAATTCAGGATTTTCATAGTTACCTTGTGGTTTTCTAATTCTGATTTGAATTGGTGTACTCATACCATGTTTAGAAGTTTTAAGCTCTTTTGCCCCGAGCATCTGTACCAAACTGGTTTCTTCGTCAATAAAGATATTGCTACCTCTTAGAGGAATATATTTTCCTATTACTGTATTCGAGCCATATTTTGAAATACCTTGCTGGCTGGCATCGAATATAATGCTTGGATGTCCTTTGCTAATTGTAACGAAAGCAAATTTGATTTTGAATTGAGAGATTTCCTGAACCAATTTACTGACAACCTCAAACTCTACATTCCTAATAGGTTTAAAAATATGAAATATAAGCCTGACAGTATCTCCCTCTTGCCATGCATACTCTTCGGATAATCGTTTGATTGAATCTTTGAGACTTATAAGTAATTCCTCAAAATATCTTTCATAAGGTACATCTTTTACCTTATCACCCAATAAGTACTGGCCATCTCCAGACATAAATGTAGTGATACCTACCACACGATCACTTTCAGCTCCCCTGAATTGGTTACTTCTTAACCAGCTGTGACCAATCCCAATAACAATTTCTCGATCTACTGAGCCTTGTGCAGGTAATACCCACGGTGTTCCCCCAAGTTTTGCATAGATTTGAAGGGCAACTGAATTTAATAGGTTTTGATCATATTTTTTGATATTGGAGCTCCTTATGAACTGAACCGGAATCTCCAAAGACAATAGTTTTGCCTTAATTTTATAATAGGGGTTTTCTGAATCAGGTAATTTTTTAAATTGTTCTGGTATTTCAATAATTGCAAGGTTAGGCCTGTCGCTAAATTCTGTTCGGATAATTTTCAAATATTCATCTAAAGAATAGCCTGACAATTCCTGAATATTGTAATCCACGTCTTGCAATTCATATTTCCTTAATAGCCCTTTTTTGAAATAATTTGAATTTGGTAGCCCGTCTTTTAGATCATGTAGAAATTTAGTAAAGGACCCTCTGTTTGCTTTATGACAGATAGCTAAAACATCCGGCTTTTTAATGTCAAAAGTTACGCTATCATAGGGGCCGTAGTAACTTAACCCCTTGTCTGCATTGTAATTATTTGTTTTGGTTCGGGCTTGATCGTATATAAATGTTGGGGTTTCTAAACTGGTGCTATTTTGTACCTTTAAAGGCGTGGTATCTACCTTAAAGCAAAATCCATCTTTGTTCTGAAAAAGGATAGGTTCGCCTTGTTCGGAAAATAAATACTTTGCTATACGTGTTATTTCTTTGAGTAGATGTTCAGGATTTTGTCTACTAATTTGCTCCTTTCTCACAGCTGACAGTATCAGTTCAGATTTTTGTTGACCGATGGCGAAGTTTAAATATTCTTGGATGTTTTTTCTCGTTTTACGAATAAACAATTTATCTAGAGGATAATTTTTCTCTCCTTCATTTGTATAAACTAGAGCAGTGTCGCCTTTAATTGCATGAAGAGTACCGACAAACTCTTCATTAGGAGCGAGAATATTGTCTAATCCAGGAAGTACTTCAGCATGTAATACTTCAAAGTCTGTTAGATCAAATCCCTCTTTAGCAAGTTCTTTGCAAGAAATATTAAAAACCCAATTCCTACGAATATTCACTACAAACGCAAAGCCTTTTGTTCCATTAATATTTGTCTCTCTTAATTGAACTTCAATAAGCTTTTTAAAGGATATTTTATGCTTAAGTGATTCAGGAAGAAAGCTTAAGATCAAATCATCTTTTTCTTGGCGAGAATAAAAACGGAATGGGTAGAAGTCTACTGGAACAAAACCTTTAAATGTCCTGAAGAATATATGCTTTACCAAAGATGAAGTAACCCTGTTATCTTCAAATACAGACCGTTGTTCAACCTCACCAGTTAATTGATTGTCATCATCATCTTTATTGGAAACAACAATCAAATCATCGTATCTAAAAAAAGAATACCAGTTATTATATTTTAGTCTCAATTTTTCAAGTAGATCGTCAGAATAGGGTTTAGTAATTATCTGGTAATTCGAAAAATCAAAATGAATGGGGAAATAATTCAGATTCATATTCATATCCTTAATTTCTGTTTACTCAACCAGTTGTTTTTCCGGTTCAACTTTGGTCATTTTAGATAGCATTATCGCCTTCATTTGATTTAGCTTATCAATTTCCAAATTATCGTAGTATATCAGTTCATAGGTAGCCGATAAGTGTGACTTTATTATGTGCAAACACTCAGCATCTTCTTTCGGGAGGGCAACTACTATTTCTAATAAGTCTTCTGGTTTGATTGAAGGATATGTTGAAACACTCATTTCCGCCTTGGATTGTAAGGTGTTAATCACTTCCTCCTCGATTAATATTTGATAAAGAATTTCTGAACAATATATATTTGCCTTATTATTAAGGACTGCAAACCCTGTTGAAACAACCATGTTTTCAGGTGGGTATTTTATTAAACCAAAGTGTTTCAAATTTGGACGTACTGTTGAATACAAAATATCATTATGTGTTACCAATCTTTTTGCACGACTTGGGATGGTATCTGAACCAACTTTTAATAGTTTTATTTCGTCAAATTTGTTATTTGTAATATTACTTGTGTCCAAATACAGTAATTCATCAAAATCATAATCCGTACTGTAATTCGACACATTGCAGTCAAGATAGCTTTCTAATTTAGAAACTCTCCATTCCTCCGGCACTTCCTTCCCCAACTCTTCATTCCACACCATTTTACCACCGGAAGATTTATAAGGTTTGCCCTCCAACTCTAGTTGACCCATTCCAGCAGCCTGTTCCTTGGAGATGGGAAACTCGAATTCCACAAACCACCGTCGATAAATGGTCTGAGCCGTTTCTTCCAGTTTTTGGTTAAGCTGTTCGTTGAGTCTGATTCGGTTCACCACCGTGTTGTACTCGGCAACCATTTCGCGCTGCTTTTCAATTGAGGGGACGGGGAGTTCAACATCGCACAGGTCTTCCCAATCAAATGTTTCTCTGGCTGAACCGTGTGAATGATACCTAGCATATCGGTCAAACTCTGGTCTTCTAAACCACATCATTAGATATTCCGGATCTAGCCTATTCTCATCTTTGACTTCAAATACTGTGTAGGCCTGGGAAATGATGGCTTTCTCATGATCTGCATATAAAGCAATAGATATTTTATCGCCATTTCTTGATGTCACCGGTCCATATGCAAACTGATTCTTCTCAATAATTCTGTACGTATTCATATTGGTTCCAACTGTATTTGCAATAGATGGCATCAATACTTTTTGAATACTCACACCAAGCAGTTTCTCAACTTTCAAATCCGTGTTGCGGACATTAACAGGTCGAATAAATGCTCCCAGCTTTTTATAATTCGATCGCATAGCCCAACTCTTTAAATACTTTCAACAATTCCTTTTTGGATTGTTCTTCTTGTTTCAGTAACTCGGAGAACTCTCCTTGAAGCGCTGCCATTTTTTTATCAAAGTCCAGGTACTCGTCCCGGTTTACAAATTCAATGTATTTGCTTGGCACCAGGGAATAATCTTTGGTCCTTAGTTCCTCTAATGTGGCTGAATAACAGTATTCCGGTTGGTCTTCATATCCGCTCTCCTCCTGTTGCCAACTGTGGTAGGTTGTGGCTATGCTTTTGATCTGGGCTTCACTAAAAGCCGTAAATTTTTTCTCAAAGGGCACGCCGATTTCCCTCAAATCGAGGAACAATATTTCATACTGTCGGTCTCTATATTTTCTGGTTGTGTCCGGCAGTTTCAGTGTGCGCTGCTTTTTGTTCTTGTTTAGGATCCAAATTGTTACACTTATATCAGTGGTATAAAACATGCTTCTAGGTAAGATTACAATCGCCTCCACCAGATCGTTTTCAATCAGTTTTTTCCGAATTTTGTATTCTTCGCCACTACCTGATAATGCGCCATTGGCCAGGATAAACCCGGCGACACCATTTTCAGAAAGTTTTGACACCATGTTGAGTATCCAGGCGTAGTTGGCGTTGCTCTTGGGTGGTACTTCATAGCCATTCCAGCGGGGATCATCCGTCAGCTCATCTGCTGCCCGCCAGTCCTTCTGGTTAAAAGGGGGATTGGCCATAATAAAATCGGCTTTTAAATCTGGATGTTGGTCCCGGGAAAAGGTATTAGCCGGGATATCACCGAGATTGGCGGAAATTCCTCGTATGGCCAGGTTCATTTTGGCCAGCTTGTAGGTGGTAGCCGTATATTCCTGGCCGTAAATGGAAACTTCTTTTTTGTTGCCGTGGTGGCTTTCAATGAATTTGATCGATTGCACAAACATACCACCGGAACCACAGGCCGGATCATAGATCACCCCTTTGTAGGGTTCGATCATTTCGGCAATCAGGTTAACAATGCTTTTGGGGGTGTAGAATTCACCTTTGCCTTTGCCCTCCGCCAGGGCAAACTTGCTGAGGAAGTATTCATACACTCTACCGACAATATCGGTTTGTTTATCTTTGATGGTATCGATATTGTTAATGGTATCGAGTAGGGCGGCCAGTTTACTGGAATCGAGATTAAGCCGGGAAAAGTAATTATCCGGCAGAGCACCTTTCAATGCAGGATTGTTTTTCTCCACCGTATGCAGCGCCGTGTCAATTTTCAGGGCTATATCGCTTTGTTTGGCATTTTCTATAATGAACGACCAACGGGATTCTTCTGGCAGAAAGAAAACGTTCTTCATATTGTAGAACTCTTTCATTTCCAGGTACTTTTCTTTCCCTTCATCAATGAGCTCTTTTCTGCGTTCTTCAAACTTGTCGCTGGCAAACTTTAGGAAGATCAGCCCGAGGACTACATGTTTATATTCCGAGGATTCTACAGAACCCCTCAGTTTATTCGCTGATTCCCATAGGGTTTCTTCAATTGATTTCGACTTTTTATTGTTTGCGTTTTTAGACATTTATTTTCGGTCCTATTAATTCAATTCTAAACTACCAACATTTTAGTAAAGTATGGGCAAAAAAAAGCTTTTTTGCTAGCGAAGTGTCAGCTGATGGCTGTGAACAAGAAAAATTATACAAAATACTGGTTGGTCAATTGCATAAATCATTTTTAACCCGCAATTAAAATCACCATCCCAAGTCGCTATTCTCTTTTTTGTCCTGAAAATTCTTTTTTGCTAAGTAAGAGATTATGATTGACGAAGCGCCGACTGCCAATTCAGCTTCATCATAATCGGGCGGGTTTTCTTCCTCAATGTGTCTACCCACGTTTGAAGTATATCCCCATAATTTGGCGATAACGGTATCAATTGGTTTCGGTACAATATCGGGATAATCGTTAATTAATTTCCCTAACGTTGATTTTGTATCTCCAGTAACCTCTCGAATGACACATTCCAAGGCGGCCAGAGAATGTTGGATTGAGCCTGTTATGTCTGGGTTAGGTTTTTTTGAAAGGTCGTTTATTGCTTCCTTAATTTCATATTTGGAAGTTTCTTTATTTGCATTTTCTAGCGCTTTTACTGCATTCTCTCGAAGGGCCTCAAAATCGTCATCGCCTCTATACTCTATTTTACCATCTCTCAATTGCCATCCAATACCGTTAGTTCTAAAGAATTGATTTATCTCTTCTGCGAACTGTTCATCAGACTTTTGTGATGGATGTTTTAACAGTTTCCCAATGCATTCATATAGCTCTTCAATTAAATCATAGACGTAAAACCATTCGCATTGGCCCAATAAGTCATGGACTTCACCATCAATATTTGGAAATTCGGTCCAATTATTCCGGTTAGGAGACTTTCGGAGCAACCTGCATACAATTTTTCTTAGTCCCGCTGGACCAAAGTTAAAGTCATACGCTGTCTGAATGATAAACTCTTGTAGTTCGGGCGGTGCTTCTTCCCTTGTCGTGATTGGAACTTCTTTTGGTGAGTAGTTATTTCTTGAGGAAAATCTCATTATTAGCTGTTCTATTAAAACGAGGCGTTACAACTTTGTTTCTCAATGTTCCAGACGCAATGTTGTTTGAGGAATATGTTCAGTAATTCATTGATATTGGAACACAAATTAAGGATTTCGGGCAAGGAGTCAAGGGATTGCCCCTTATTTCTATTCAGAACGAGGAGAAGGGTTTGATTTGTTTTTTACTTTTTTGCCTTGAGTGCCAAAAGTATATGCGGGGGTCGCTGGTGCGGGATTCTGGTTCGGTCAAGATCGTGCGCTGAAAATAGCGCAGCGGTTTAAGGTGGGCTGAAATTTTGGCCACCTAGTTGGAGGCAATCCAGCGCACAAAAATAGTCTCGTTAAATTATTCCGGCAAGACCAGTGAAAAAGTCCAAGAAGAAGCAAGCCACCAGCTGTCCCATTTTGATTACCTGATTTTTGAACCGGAATCCGTGTAGAATATTGGGAGGTTTAAGATTGAAGTGATGAAATCCGCATGTATACTTGAAAAATAAACAATGGCCTCCACTACCTGCGACCTTCCCTAGGGTATGAACCATTAATTTTCTACTCCTCCGAAAGTGGATATGAGCCCCATTGAAATTTTTAGTTTCTGTGAGCGGGGTTCCTGATTTTGAGAATGAAATTACCCTGGGGGGCATTTCCCCTAGCAAAATGAAGGCGGGGCTGTTATATAGTACATCCGGCTTTTAGCAATAAATTTTAAAATATAGCCGGTTGAAAAAGGAAAAATTTAATCTCCTTCCTCTGTAGACTTTTGGGAATGGCTAAGCCGCTGACTTAAGCTATCAACCTTTCCCGGAGGCATCTACCAATCCATCTTCTGATTACTCATAGCTCATTTATTCGTTCATTTAATTGATCCAGTACTTTATCTCTTTGCAGATTCTTTTCTGCCAGTTCTTTACAGAATCACTGTATTGCGTAAACAATAACCCACACTCTAAGTCAGTCAATTGGTTTTGACCCTTGATATCAACAAACTTTCCGGTGACGTAAGGCGCATCACCGGGATACAAAAGGGCAACTTTGTTCGCGTCAAAGTAATGATGATAGGCATACATTTGCCTTATGTCTTCCATAGATGGCTTGTCGGCTACCAACTTCCATTTCGTATCCAGCACGTAGTTTCCGTCTTTAGTTGAAACGATAATATCGGGTCTTATGCTTCTTCTTTGTCCTCCTTCCGGTTTCCAGAAATACCTCGAATGCTGACCTCTAACGTTAAATTGCTTGTTTTTCCTCAAACTTACTAATACAAACTGCTCCCAAAGTGAATTCATATCAAACATCAAGGCCAGTACATCATCTCTTCCCTTGCTCAAATCAGGGTGATAGTGGAGTAAAATTAAGCGGGCAATTTCAATGGCTTTCATATAGCCCATTGATTTGCGGTTAAAAACCAGTTTATCAAAAATCGATTCGGTTATTTTCTGATGGGGCATTTCCGGAAAATTCAGCAATAAGGCATTGATTCTGCCGGCTAATGCCGAGTTGGTATTGATCCTATTGAGTACCTGTATGGTTTGATAGAGAATAACATGGAGGACATGTTCAGTATCATAGGTGCTGTGCTTTGTAAAAAATCGCTCCTTGTGTACCAGGTTTTTACTTACTTGCTGGCTGAATTGCAAGCTTCCTTTGAGGGCATTTAAATTACCCTCGGTCTTGCGGTATTTTTTGACCAGACCCCGATGCAATAGGTATTCGACTTCTAACACCAATAGTTCAAAGTACAAATCCAGTACGGAATTGTTTTTGATTTTCAAATGCGATGAACTAGAGGCTTTTACATCAAAACCATGTACGGCCCGTAGCATATCAATCATGACCTGATTCCATTTTTTCTTTTCCGACTCATCCTCTTTCAGTCTCTTGTCCGCTTTGGGCAGCACACTGATAAGGGTATTACCTACCTGAATGGCTCCTACGTATTCATTGAATTGTATTCCGTTTCGAATCAAGCTATAATAGGCAACGCCCTTCCCGAAAAAGCGCACAAAAGCTTCTAGTTTGGTTTCATCAAAAATCACCCCGTCCTCAAACCGCTGATTGAGTACGATGGTCTGGTGTTCAAAAACACGGATATGTTCTCTCTTAGCTTTCAATTTCTTGTTCCACCTGCTGGTTCATCAATAAGCGAATGGCCTTTTCAAAGGTCATTCCAGGTTGAATGTACCTGCTGACCGGT
Organism: Cyclobacterium salsum; assembly: GCF_010119245.1. Classification (GTDB taxonomy): domain Bacteria; phylum Bacteroidota; class Bacteroidia; order Cytophagales; family Cyclobacteriaceae; genus Cyclobacterium; species Cyclobacterium salsum. Next base: position 237,908 of record NZ_WNKG01000002.1, on the reverse strand, counting down.
TGATTGGGCCTGTAATCTATGATCTGGTAAATGTCTTTCTCAGCGAAATCCTCATTTTCATATCCAGTGGCGAATTCTGCCTGATCACTTTCATTCTCTGCGTAGACAAATCCACTGCCCAATATTGCACCGATTTTGGCATAATCACCAAAGAAATATTCCTGCAGCAGGGGAATAATGTTGCGGTAGAATGAGTCTAATAGCTTGGCTTCAGGTTGCTGTTTTTCTTGTTCATTAAGTAAGAAATACGAGTGCCCGAGCAGATGGTCCCTATCCAAAAGCTTTTCAATACGCTTGTTGATCTTCATTAAAATTTCAGAGCCCTTAACTCCGGCAAATCCATAATCAAGGCCGGTTAAATCGTATCGGGGAGGCATTTCTGTAAAGCTAAATCTTCGCCTTAGCGCAGTATCCAATGCCTCTACGCTTCGATCAGCCGTGTTCATCGTGCCGATGATGTAGAGATTGGGAGGTACACCAAATTTCTCTTTGCTGTACGGCAAGCTTACTTCCAACGCTTCATTTTTGCCGAGACGTTTGTCTTCTTCAATCAGGGTGATCAACTCCCCGAAAATTTGAGATACATTTCCCCGATTGATTTCGTCAATGATAAGGACGTAGTTTTTCCCTTTAGCAGTATAGAAGTCTTCTTTGATCATCTTTTTAACCACTTCAACTTTGTCGTTGTAGGTGTACGTTTTCTCTTCAACTTTGCCATTCGCCCTCTTGGTCATCTGTTTTATGGCATTCAAAACAGACCAATAGGCGGATGAATTACTGCCGCCAATTACCTCTCTAAATTCATCGTTGATATTACTAACGCTATCTAAACTATCAATGGCGGCTTGTAGCTTGGTCAACCTCCCTTTGGAAACTGTGTAGGTTCTGGTGCCATTGTGATGTTTGATGATAATATTGCCTTGCTGAGAGATGCTATCAATCAATACAGTACCCCCCGATTTAGTTTTCAATTCTACTTCTTCCTCATTGATTAGCCTTTCTTGCACTTCCTCGATGAACATATCATGGAGGTTTGAAAAATCCAACACTTCAGCTGTTCCTTTTGACTTTCTGAACTTGGCAATGTCAAAGGATGCTTCAATACTTAATTTTTTGAATAAACCCGGCTCGATTTTGTAAATAACTTCCTCACCATCCTTTTCAGGCTCAAGACCAGGCTTAATTCCTTCAATAAATTCCTCATAACTCATGCTTTGGTGAAAAGTAGTAAAGACAATTTGTCCCTCCTTTATCTTCTTGTCAAATTCTTCCTTGATTTCGGCACGAATCAATCCGGAAATATCTATACCGATTATTTGGAGTGCCTCATTGACGGTATGGTAGGTTTTGCCAGTACCCGGAGGGCCAAAAAGAATTTGATTGAGAGGGAAGCGTAAAAGTTCCTCACTTTGTACATGAACTTCTTCATCAGAAACTTTTTCTTGATCAGTTGAAGAATCCTTATCCATGCGGTTCTTTAATTTTTCCTGCATTTGATCAAATTCTTCATCTGTAAACTGGTGTGCTACAAATTGAGGGTGCTTAGTTTTGATCTTATCTATTTCTTGATTTACCAGGGGAATGATGACTTCACCGTCTTTAAAAACATCTTCCATCATATCCCCTAATGAAGTATAGGAGGCCTGTCTACCCTTCGTTTTATAGTTGAGTATTTTTTGACTAGGCTTGCTTTTTTTAGCTAAACCGATCTTTTCTTCAAGGATCGGTTCCAGTTTTTTTATCAATTCCAAAGCCCATTTATTCTGATCATTATCTGGATTTTTGGTTTGGTTACATTCAAAATAATATCCCAGTTTTGAATCAGGCGTGTACCAAAAAAAAATATTAATCAAGTCGCCCGCAGAACCAGGAAATCCTACGTTGATTTTCCAAAAGGTGGTTCCAAAATATTTGCCTTTCTCGGTTCCTATGAAGTAATCTTTTTCAGCCCCATTTGAAGCTTTTTGTCTTACTGAAAAATTGTATCGATTATCTGACTTTCTTTTCTCCATCAAAGAATCATAGACAGCCTTTTCGTACTCCTGATAACTCAGCATAATTACTTGGTCTTGGATTTATATTTCATTTCAAGCTCACCCATCATCATTCCCTCTTCATCTCCTTCCTCAAAATCAGTTGGGTCCTATTCTTCCACATCTATCATCCCCGTCATCAGCGGCGTAGAAAATGTCCCGAGGTTTTTTGAGGGGTGATTTCTAGTTGAAAAGTTTTCATTTTAATTCATCAGCTTCATCAAAGATTTTTCCAGTTGTTTCATTAGTTCGTTTTTAATGCATTTGTTGTTGCTAGTAAGTGTACTGTCTGGTACTACCAACACTAGAATGCTGATTTATCCAGTTGTTTTTCTGGCTTACCAGGAAGTCACCCTATCAGATTTATTCGTGGGCTTCTTGGCTTCGACAATGACGCCAACTGGATCAGGTTGGTCTTGAAACCTTCAATTTCAGTCCTGTTCGGTTTTACTTTTAAAAAGGCTTTGTTTAATGCCTTCCTGGGTTTCAAGCTGTTTACTTTCATTTACGCTAACTATTACCTTCTTTTTGGTCAATTTACTGAATTTTGTTCAGTATGGGGCCTAGGTTTGAATGAAATTTTGTCCTCTGATTTTTAGATGTAGGATTTGATGAAGAAACGAATGGTTTTGGATGAGCGATGATATTTTTATCTTGAAGAACAGTGGTCAAGTATGAGCGTAGTGCGGAATTCGGAGCGATTCACTGTCTACTCATCGCAAGTCTCTTAGTCGCAAAAGGCTCATTTTTAGCCGTTCATCGCGCATTATATTTATACAATGTGCTTCGTCTTTCTTACTCCAAAAATGATTGTTCCACTTTAGCAAATTTGTCTGATATGTCATTTTTTGCTGCAATCATCCCAGTAGCATTATAAAGTTCCTCCAGGGCTTTTTGTGGGTAATGCTTGCTACTGTTATTTTTAATACACTCTCGGAGTATGCTAATTGCCTTAGTAGTGTCTTTTTTTACATAATATTCATACTCACCTTCCATTACTGAGGCTATTTCTTTCGACTTTGAGTCATAGCTTTTCTCAATACTTTTAAACAATTGATCAATTACCAATTTATCATCCTTTGACAGATATGGTTTTCGAATAAGACAAATAAAATAAGCTTGTATATGAAAGGCGTTTAGTTTTTGTTGTTCATAGTTTTCCTTTGCTAGTGCAATCGCTTTTTTATAATCTTTATTAAGTAATAAAATGTTTACTAATTCTCTTTTTGCTTTTTGAGAGTTTGGGTTTTTTTCAAGGGATCTTTGTAGGAAAGTCATCGCTGCTTCTAATTTCCCCTTAAACCGGAGATAAAACCCATAAAGGAAATCATAATCGGCTCCATCCAAATAATCAACTTCTACTTCGAATCTTGAAGACTTATTTCTAGCTAGAGTCAGGCAAAGCCAGTATCTAAATTCCCTTTCCAAGCTGGTATCAAGTCTGCCCGGGTTTTCAAGTACCTTATCAATAAGGGAAATCACATTTCTGTACTTTCCTTGATAGTATAGTTCAACTATTGTTTTAAGTACGAAAGAAGGTATGTAGTATTTCTCTGGAAGCTTGTGACCAGCAAGTATTGCACCTTTTATATTGAAAAGTAGTTCTGAAATGTCTTTGAAATCTGAGTGTTCACTTTCCTCAGCAATGAAATTTTTAATGCTTTGACGTAATTTTTGAGCATGTGAGGCACTTATTTTTTGTTTTGATCGTCTCAAATAGTCCCTAATAGAATAATGTACTTTTATGTATTCCTTGTTAGCACCAACAAGATCGAATATCCCAATTATAAAGAAATAACTTAGTAGCTCTTCAATTTCATTAGAATTCCCAGTTATGGAGTAAACAAAGTCGTAACTAACAAATTCGAAACTAGCTAACAAAGCCAGTAGTGAACTAGCATGTTGGCCTTTTGATTTTACGAGCTCAATTAAATAGTAAACTTGTGTTTCACCAAAATCTATTAGTTCGCTAATGTTTTTAATAGCTTCTTTAACACCGTATTCACTAATATATTCGACAGAATATTGTACTTGAGAGGGAGTGCCATTCATAACTGTGAGAATGGATTTAGCATCAATATTGCTCAAATCCAGCCTTAACATTTCACAATACTTAACGAACAGCTTTTCCGTATCCTTTTCGGAAAGAGTCGTAACATGAAAGTGAATAATATCATTTCTTGAACGTAACAAGCCATTCGAAGGTCTAAACCTAGAAATGATATTTAAAGTAAAAATTTCTTTGTGTTTTTGATTTTTTATTAATTTCAAGTACCATTCAGCAACCTCACTAGTCGGTCGCACAATACAACCAGCATCAATAACGAAAATAATTTCGTTCGAATCCTGAACCTTGTCTAGTAGCTCTTTAGCCTGTTGAATTTTCTCAGTCAATGATAATTTTTGAAGCTCTGATAGAAATTCGCTGGATGTTTCATCATCAAAATCTTGAAGTTTAATAATGAAATCTTCTATACTATCCTTTGTATCTAGGCTTAAAAATATTGGATTATAAAATTCCTTAATCTTATTTGTTCTCTTCAAAGCATTTTTTAAAAAGGTCCGTCGTCCAATTCCTTCTAGTCCAGAAACAATAATTGAGCTTGGTTTTTCTTCTTTTAAGGAATAGATCTTTGATTCGAAGTCTTCAAAAAGAATATTTCTTCCAACGAACAAGCTCTCTTTTGCTTTGAAATGAGGGTTTTGTTCGAAGCTTATTTCCCTTAATCGTTGATTAATTTTTTTTGTGATGATGAAGTGATCTTGATAAGGTTTGAGAAGATATGATTTAAGCCATTCTGGGATTCTTGAATCTTTGACTACATCAATTGATTTGTCAATAAGGATGGGAAGCATCCTTTTGTTATTCTCTTCTTCTAAGTTTCTTTGGGCTTGAGTTATTTCTTTTTGGACCCACTCTGAGGTCAGAGAGTCATCGGAAATAAAAATTACAAATAACTCTGTGTTCTCCATGCCCGCTAAGATCTCATCTAGAATTGGCATACCCGACTCAAATTCATATTCATCGAAAACACAATTGGCCTTACCAAGATTAGCTGCTATTTTTCTGATAAGTTCTTTTTGTTTACTGCTATGTGAAAGGAAAGCTCTATTCATAGATTCTGTTTGATGAAGCACAACATGTATATATACCTGACAACATCAGGAAATTTTGACCAACATCGGTTGGTCATCCCTCATAATTTATCTTTCCACCACGGTTTAATATTACTAATTTTTTCTTTAAAGATAATAGAAAGGAGACATTTTATGTTGCAAAGACTTCGTTCTGCCACAGATACAATTCTCAGTCGTCATGCGGCGCTGGTACCCAAACAATTCCTGAATGTACCGTATATCGTACCGTTCTCAAATAAATGGGTCGCATACTTGACTGAACGGTTAGCAAGCATTAGATAAAATTGATTTGACTTTATCAAGTTCCGTTTAACTTTCGGGAGTGAGTATAAAAAAAGTCCTGCCAGTGGATCCTGACAGGACTAATTCCCCTAAAAGAATCTTGGTGTTTTTGCACGTTTTTTGCACCACTTTCTTGTAACTACCTGATAATCAGGACTATCGTGGGCCCACCTGGGCTCGAACCAGGGACTTTCTGATTATGAGTCAGATACTCTAACCAACTGAGTTATAGGCCCATTCTATTTTATTTTCTATCCCCGAAGCAAACTACTAACCAAGCCTTTAAAGCTTAAAATACCGCTTTTTTTGATCATTTTACCTTGCTTTTGGGACTGCAATGTTACATATTTGATTTTAATTTCACAACATATATCTTCATGAAAAACCATCCGGAAATCCAATTTTTAATCTTTGATCTGGGAAATGTCATCTATGATATTGACTACCAAAGGACTTTTGATAAGTTGTATGCCAAACTGCCCAACGAAAAGCATGCCATGGTAAAGGATTTCATGGTTTCTCCCATCCACTATGACCTGGAAACCGGCAAAATAGATGAAGCGGCCTTTAGAAATGGGGTAAGGGAATATTTCTCCGCCGATTGGGAAGATGCCTGGATCGATGAGGTGTGGAACAGCCTGCTGGTGGCGATCCCCCAGGAAAGGCTGGACCTGCTGCTGAAACTCAAGCAAAAGTACCCCCTGCTTATGCTCAGTAATACCAATGCCATCCATTTTAAGGTAGTCGAACAGGCCTTTGTAAACCAACTGCCGGAAAATACCTGGCCCCATTTGTTTGAGCACTTGTTTTTAAGTCACGAAATGGGGCTAAGAAAACCCGGCGAGGCCATCTACCAATCGGTACTTCAAACACTAGGGGCCAAACCCGAACAATGCCTGTTTTTTGATGACCTCAAAGAAAACCTTTTGGGTGCCGAAAAGGTTGGCCTTAAAACCTTTCATATCGATCACCCTAAAGCACTTATCAATTTTTTTCAGGATGTACAGTAACAGGGACTACCTAAAGCACGGACTACTCTTATTTTTGACCCTTATTGCCACCACACTTGCGGGCGGGGAATGGTTGTACGGCAGAAGCGTGCTTTCTGATGAAAAACCGCTCACCTGGGAGTATTTTCTCCTATCCATGCAATTTTCCATTCCCTTCCTGGGGATTTTATTTGTACACGAAATGGGTCATTTGTTTACCTCCATTTACCATAAAGTCCGCTCCTCCCTACCCTTCTTTATCCCGGCCTGGCTGGGCTTTATCGGAGCGCCTTCCATCGGTACCTTTGGAGCGGTGATACAGATGAAAAGCCAGGTGGGCTCCCGTAAAAAATTCTTTGATATCGGGGTGGCCGGTCCCTTGGCAGGCTTCGTAGTGGCATTAGCGGTTCTTGTCTATGGCTTTACCACCCTTCCCGAGGCATCCTATATTTATGAAATTCACCCGGAATACGCGGACCCTAGCTATGATAAAGATGCAGATGAAGACGTGATGGATATTCAGTTGGGCTACAACCTGCTTTTCTGGATCATGCAGGAAACACTGGCCGACCCGGAACGAATGCCGGAAATGGCAGAGGTCATTCATTACCCCTACCTGTTTGCCGGCTACCTTGCCCTGTTCTTTACGGCCTTAAACCTGCTTCCCATCGGGCAACTGGACGGTGGACACGTCGTATTTGGGATCTTGCCAAAGCACCATAAAGAACTGTCGCTACTGGCCTATACCTTGTTTTTGTTTTTTGCCGGCTTGGGGGTTATCAGCCCCTACGAGGACCTGAATTACCTGATTTTTGCCCTTCCCCTCTACATTGGATTTCTTTATATATGCTTTCGAAAAGCAGGAATTTCGAATACCAACCAATGGATTATCGCCTTGGGCATGGCCGCAATTCAATACACCCTGGTCAGTTTTTATCCAGGTATTCAGGGCTATTCGGGATGGTTGTTATTTGCCTTTCTAATTGGCAGGGTATTGGGTATTAATCATCCCGAAGTACCGGATGGCCGACCGTTGGACCAGAACAGAAAAATCCTGGGATGGATTGCCATTCTGATCTTTATCCTCTGCTTTATCCCCAGACCTTTCATGATCGAGTAATGCTTATATATTTGAAATTCTTGAAAAAACCCCTCTTTCCCTCCGCCGCGGCGGAGGGATTTCGTTTACGGTCGGATTTCTAGGTACGTAAATTCCAGATAGCTGCCGTACATTGTGAGCAGTACGGACCTTTTCCGATTCAGCAATATTAAATAATGAGGCCATCGAAAAAATCCCCCTATCCCCCTTTGAGAAAGGGGGATTTCGTTTACGGTTGGATTTCTAGGTACGATTCTGACGTTGGGATTTGTTTCTGGACCTTATTTGCAGCGTAGCAGCATAGTCTTTACCAGGAATGCGAGCTCAGGAAAGTTCAGTCCTCTTCCTCCAATTCCCGGTATGCCAGAATCCCTCCCAACACATTCCTGACCTTCGGAAAGCCTTTGCTTTCCAGAAATTGCTTGGCATTGCCACTTCTTGCCCCAGAACGGCAGTGGATGATGATTTCCTCTTCTTTATGGGCTTCCAATTCAGCTAATTTATTTGGCAACTGGGCCAGGGGTATGAGCCAGGCTCCCAGGTTATCATCTTCGAATTCATATTCTTCGCGAACATCGATGAAAACAAACTTTTCGTTTTTATCCAATCGTGCTTTTAGTTCGTCTACTTCTATATCTTCCATGGCTTATTTGACTATTATTCTTTTGGTGAAGGAATGGTCACCCTGTATAAATTTAATTAAATACATTCCTTTTTGAACGCCCGTAAAATTAAGAATTTCCCCATTTTTATCCCCTTCCTGGGGTACTTTTATCTCCCGTCCCTGAAAATCAAAAACGGCTACTCCGGTAACCTGCCCGCTGATCCGCAATCGGTCTACTACCGGATTGGGATAGAGGTGGATTTCCGGGTCCGTTTCTTCGGAAATTTCCTGCACGGGCACCTGACTTAGATGCGGGCGAATCATCAGGTTTCCGGAGACCTCCTCATTTTGCTGCCAGGATCCGAGCACGTTGAAATGCACCTTTTCACCGGTATCACCACTCTTATCCAGGCCTACGTGAAGGTAATCATTGGAATATTGGGCAAACCCTACGTAAAAGGTATCCTGCACCAAAATATTGGTATCAATAGGGAAATAGGCAAAGGAAGCCAACCCGTCATCTTCCGGAATGAGCACCTCTTCCCGCAACAGCGGCTCGTTCTCCAAGGAATCCCAGACCATCAATTCAATGGCATTGCCCCTTTGGGCCAGATTGGTGAAATTAATGCTGATGCCGCTCAGGTAGCCCGGGTTCAAAGTGGTGTACTCCAGCGCCAGCATACCTCCTCTTTGGTTGATACCGGCGGCATAGTCTGCGTGGCCGTTATCATAGGCATAATAATCCTGGAAGGGAATAATGGTGCTGCTGGTATCGTTTACCCTAAAATCCACCGCTTCGTTAAAAACCGTATCCTGTCCCTCAATAGAGGCCACCAAAAAATCATCTCCCGCCATCAACTGCACGGCAATCTCAAGATCAAACGCATTGTCTGCCATCAACTCCAGGTCTTCCGGCAAGGTGCTGAAAAAATCTCTTCGCTCTCCTGCTTGAGCTACCGGGTTGACCGGGGTATTTTGGTCCGGCCTTGCGATTAAATTCCCGGTAGCCAGATCCCGCAGCTCCACCGTGTACTCCATGGCCCGAAACCGGTTGGCCAGGTTATTAAATTGATTTTGGATGGTGCCCGAAACCATTTCCGGATCAAATTCAAAATAGGGAATGGCATAATAGGGCGCAAACGGACTGCCGGGAAGTCGGGTAAGACTGCGGTCATTGGTAAACAAATCCTGTTCATTCCGCCCGGTATTCAACAGGATGTAATCCAGGATCCAGGTGTCAAATGGCCCCGATAACCTGCCCGACTGCGTAAACTTAAATTGGAAGTTTGCATGCTGAAATGCCGCTGGTACCGGCAAAATAGCTTGCTGAAAACCATCTGTGGAAAGCTCCTCTCCTCCATCCTGTGTCCAGGCAGGAATCCAATTGCCCTCGCCATCTAAAAAGGAAAGTACAAGGGCATCCTGGGAATCGGGCATTTCCCCTTTTCCCCCAGCCTGCCAGAAAAAACTAATGAATAGGCTATTTTGATCCTCCCCATTCAGTCCGGAAAGGTCTATGGGTAGGGATTGCAATTCGTCTCCCTCTCCGTTTTCCAACCGGCTTCGGGAATACGGATTACCGCCAGCATCCATGCCGTCTAGAAAAACCATTCCCAGGGACGGTGGATTATTCCCAATGGTGTAGGAATGAAGGGTGCCTTTAGACAGCCACTTGTCTGCTGAAATTTCACCGGAGGAGAAATCATCCCAAAACGGCAGGCTTGCCATCTCCTGTTGCACCCTTAGCTGTGAAGAAGCCGGTTTCGTTTCAGGTTGGCTGAGGGAAAGGGGTAACTGGTGGAATTGAGCCTGCGTTTCATTCTGAAAGGCAAAGCAAATCAGCAGGAAACAAAAAAAACCAACTATTCCTCTTTCGGCCATTAAAAATTTATTTCATCGGATAATTTGGATACCCACACGTCAACCCGCTCGCCGGTTTTCATATCCAGACCGGGAGGTGGCAATTGTTTTATGACCGTTCCTTTAGGCACGGTGTCGGTTTCCACGAAATTAATGTTGCCCATACTCAGTCCGGATCCGAGAATCAGAAATTCGGCCTCTACGTCATCCATTCCGATAATATTGGGCATTTCCAGAATTTGGTTGCCCAATCCATCTCCTACGACCAAATCTATCTGCGACCCTTTGGGAATCTCAAAACCTTCCTTGATTTCCCTTCCCCGGTATTTTTGCTCCAATACCGCATTCAGACCAATATCCGGAACATACACAATATCACCCCTTACCAATCCAAAATTAGCCAGGATTTCCTGTGCATTTTTGAGTGGTGTGTTTACCAGGTTTGGCATCCGTACCATGGGAGCATTTTTGGCATTCAGCGTTACGTAAATCTTTCGATTCTGCTTGACCTTCGAACCGGGTTTGGGGTTTTGTTTCAAAACCTCCAACGGATCGGCCTCCGCTACAAAACCACTATCGGGTGTGATTTCCAGTAACAAGCCCCTGGTCTCCAGGTAAGACTGAACCTCTTCAAAATCAAACCCCTCCAGATCGGGCACCGTCACCGACTCCCCATGATGGGTGTACCCTGGTAAATAAATTTTAAAAAAGACAAACAAAAGCGCAAAGGCAATCCCCATGATTGCCAGCAGGTGGATGCCTACTTTTTTTAATCCTGTTTTTAATTCACTCATAGTTGGTTGAACCTAATGCCGCTGTACTTCAGGAATAGCCTCTTGGAGCCTCCCTACCTACCGGCAAATTACGGTTATATTTTTAGAAGATGCCGAATGAAACCGGTTATTTTTCTGATAAAACGCCGTCGTAGCCCCTTTTGGTATTAGCGAAGGATCAATCTTTTGGTCTCTGACCACTGCTCTCCCGAAATTTTCACCACAAAGACCCCCGAACTCAGCAGTGCTTTGCTAAAGGAATATGTCTGGTTGAGGGTATTTGGAAAATCCTTCTCATAAGCCACCTGTCCCGTCGTACTGTATATTTCTATCCGGATATCTTCGTATGCTTCCAGATTAAATACCAGGTTAAACAAATCATCAGCTGGATTGGGATAAAGAAGCACCTCACCGGCACCAGGGTCCACCGGTTCCGGATTATCGGATAAAAACAATTCGATATCATCCAGGTACACCACCGCCTCCGCTTGGCTGACCTCCTCTACTTTGAAATAGAGCCGGACACTGTCTCGTCCTGCATAGGAGGACAGGTTGATATACGCTGCTTCAAACTGCTCTTTCGAATCGGGAAAGGCACCCGCAAGGCCGGACAGGGTTTCCAGTTCCGCTCCCGATACCTCCCATAACCTGTTTCCGCTATACCCTCCATTGGTACTCACCCAAACAGAGAAGGATGCCATGGATTCCGGGTCAAACCCCACACCTGCCCAATCGAAAAACACGCTCGCCCGGGAGGTTCCCTCCAGCGAGAACTCAGGTGAAGCCAACCAGTAGGAATTGTCGGATTCCATTCGGCTTAGCAGCAACAGGTTACTCTCCCCATCGCTTTCCGGATACGAATCCCAGGCAGGGCTATTTGATTCCGGATTTATACTGATCCAATCGTCAAACTGAGCTTCCCTGTCGAAATTGGCCCTCCAAGGGCTGGGAATACGGGTATCATCTGCGAAGAGGTAATAGCTGATTTCGCCCGTCGGCGGTTGATTCTGATCGAAATTAGGATCGCGCAATTGGTAATCCAACCGGTTTAAGCCCTGACGTAGGGGGTTTTCGTTTCCAATGGCAGTCGTAGTCGTGTTTCCCGCTGCCAAGTTCTCCTCCACTACCAGGGTGTCCCGGAAAGTGAGATTCGTAGTTCGCAGGATTCGAAATTGCTGGATATCCAGGTTCCCTTGATTCCGTATTTGTAGGCGTTCCCTTCCGGGAGCCTGGCTGACTATTGGAAGTGGGTTTTCAATGCTCGTCAATTCAAAATCATAGGAAAAAACTTCCTCTGACTGTACTTCTATATCTTTTATATAAAGGTTATTACCAAATCCATTTATGGAGACAAAGGCGATCCGTACATCTGGATTCCCTGCATAGGGAGATAAATTAATGACCTCCGTACGAAACTGATTGGAAGCATTGGGTATAAACTCGCTTAGCGTTACCGGTTGCGTGGCCAGACTTTCCTCTGTTTTGTTATAGGGAGCAGTCAACAAATCAAAGGAATTACCGCAATCCGTTGAAATGGCCACCAACAGGTTTTCCTGCAATACGGGATTATTATAGGGAGCGTAAGCCATATTAAAGGAAAGCTGCGGCCGGGGTATATCTGTCAGGTCAAACCTGGGACTTATCAAATAATCCAGCTCCCCGCTGCCATTGTAATTGAAACTGTTGACATAAAACAGATCTTGCTGAACCCCATCCACCGATCTGCTTATGGCTTGCCAGGTGACGGCATTATCCGGGTTTACGATATCCCATCCGTTAGCGGCGTTGTGGCCGGGATAATTGTAGGGCAACCTTTCTTCCCGGACAAAGCTCGCGATGGTCTGAAGGGTATTATTAAATGGATTGCCATCCGTATTCCCATTTACCTCCAGAACGGACAGCTCCAGGCTGTTTTCCAGGCCAGGAAACATCACGGGATCAAAGGTCAGGTCGGTATGCTCGTCGGTGGCCAGGTTCACTTCAAAGGACTGACTCGTTTGTACTTCTCCATTCAGCGACAATTCCAGTAAGACTTCGGATATGGTCGTCATTCCCGTATTCCGCACTCTTACCCGGGTAGGCACTACTTCTGAACAGTTAAAACCGACCGGGGAACGAATGGATTCCAGGGCCAAGTCCAGCTCGGGCATCTCCGGTTCCTGCAGCGCCCTGCTGCTAAGTAAGGAATTTCTCCGTGGACTAAAGGCCAGGACCACATCCATCCGTTCTACCTGTCCCTGGGTAAACAAACTCATGCACCGGTCGGGGGTGTAATCCATAAAGTTTTCGATCATATCCCGGGAACCACAGGTCTGCCGGGGTGTACTGGAGCAAACCGGATTAAAACCATCCTGAAGGGGTGTGTCTTCCACAAAATCATCCGCTTCACAGCCCCCGTCTCCCCAAATATGCCTTAATCCAAGAAAATGGCCCAATTCATGCGTAGCCGTTCTTCCGCGGGAGTTATCAACCACATTCCCCACGCTGCCAAAATGGTAGGTATCTACTCCGATGCCATCCAAATCTCTGAAGGTTGGAGGGTTGGTCAAGCCCTCAAGCTCGTCCGAAACGGGGAAACTGGCGTATCCTAATTGCGCATCAATCAAGGGAAGCACCCAGATATTGAGGTATTCCTCCGGAGACCAGGAAACCATATCGGCCACCAGGGCGGCATCTCTTGAACTATACTCGTTTTTTGGACCCTGAACCCGGTTAATACCGTTGGTCGGAAGCCCGTCAGGGCGCTGTTTGGCCAATACAAACTCCAGGTTGGGACTGGAGGCTACACCTATGAATTCGGTGGGGGTATTCGAAAAATCGGCGTTGCGTTGCTGAAAATCTTCATTAATGATACGTAGCTGATCCAGTATCTGCTCCTCGGAGATATTGGAGCCCTGACCTATGGGTTCTCCCTGGTGGATGACATGAATAACCACCGGGATCTGCCTGATTTCATCGAGCATCAGCCGGCTGCCGGCACGGAGTTCCCTGCGTTCCTTCGATTTGTCTTCCATCCATCCTTCAAAGTATTCCCGGGAACCAAAATACCCTAATTTATCGGCTTGCTTATTTTCTAAAAAAACCGCTCCACAGCGGGCTGGATCCATCGGCGGGCTCAGCGGATCCAATACTTGCCCGGAAAGGAAAAGGGAAAAACCCAGAAAAAAGAATAGCACTGATACAGCAATGCGCATCAGTGCTTGATGTTTTGTTACCATAAGACGTTAGAATCAGGCCACTTCAACATTTACCGCTTCCACTTTGGTGATCTCCGGAATGGCTTTTTTTATGGCTTCCTCTACGCCTGCTTTAAAGGTCATCGTGGACATGGGACAGGAACTACAAGCACCTGTCAACTCCAACTGCAGCACCATATCTTCGGTGAGCCCGATTACCTTTACATTTCCCCCATCCGCTTCCAAATAGGGACGAATGGTATCCAAAGCCGATTCAATCTGATCTTTATACTGTTCCAACATGGCTTATTGTTTTACCTGTACTACCTCTGTTTTACTCATTTCCGCATTACGGATGGCTACCTGCCTGGCCACATTCTCGGCAAACAAGCCGAAGGCTTCGGCGATCACCCCCTCTTTCATCACTGCCGGATAGCCGCTGTCTCCACTTTCCCTAATTCCTTGTACCAAGGGGATTTCCCCAAGAAATGGGGTGTCGTATTTTTCCGCAAGCTTTTTTCCTCCTCCTTCACCGAAAATATAGTACTTATTATCAGGAAGTTCGGCAGGTGTAAAATAAGCCATATTTTCCACAACTCCTAAAACAGGAACGTTGATCTGAGCCTGTCGAAACATGGTAAGGGCTTTAGTAGCGTCTGAGAGGGCTACTTTTTGCGGGGTGGTGACGATGACCGCCCCGGTGACCGGCACGGTCTGAACCATTGTCAGATGAATATCGGAAGTTCCCGGAGGCAGATCAATCAGCAAATAATCCAATTCACCCCATTCCACATCCCCAATAAATTGCTTCAATGCAGAACTCGCCATCGGTCCTCTCCATACCACGGCACTTTCCGCCGGAGTCAAAAACCCTATGGACATTAATTTTACGCCATACTGCTCTATGGGTATGATAACGTTTTTTCCGTTTTCTTGTTTTACAGCGGGCTGTTCCCCTTCCACATTAAACATGGTCGGGACAGAAGGACCGAAAATATCGGCATCGATCAGCCCTACCTTAGCCCCGGATCGGGCCAGGGAAACCGCCAGGTTAGAGGCGCAGGTGCTTTTTCCTACCCCCCCCTTACCGGAAGCCACGGCGATAATATTTTTTACCTTGGGTAAAAGCGGTGCATTATCCCGGATAGTGGTTACGTTGGAAGTCATCACAATGTCCATTTCCACGCTATCTCCAAAGGCCTTTTTCAACGCCTCTTCGCAATTCATCCGGATCAATTCTTTCAAAGGGCATGCCGGGGTGGTCAACACGACCTTAAAATGGATGGTTTGATCACTTGTTATTTCCAGTTCCTGAATCATACCGAGCGTTACCAAATCCTTTTTCAGATCGGGGTCCTCTACGGTAGATAGGGCTTTTAACACTTCCTCTTTAGAAATATTCATTCCTTATCGTTAATTTTCCTGCAATCTATAGTTAATCTGGCACTTTTTAAAATAATCAGCCCGTTAACCCTCCTTTGTTAAAGTCAACTTTCGCGGCCTTCAAATAGTTTCTTTTACTGAAAAGATCTGAACTACCGAGTTTCAACGATTAACCTTATCTTTGGGAATTGAAGAAAAACCATGGCCATCTCCGATCAGACCACCGATAAAGTCCGGGACCGCGTCGACATAGAGGACGTCGTCAATGACTACGTTACCCTGAAAAAGAAAGGGCAAAACCTTTGGGCTTGCTGCCCCTTCCATCAGGAAAAAACACCCTCCTTTTCGGTCTCTCCCGCCAAGCAAATTTACAAGTGCTTTGGTTGTGGAAAAGCCGGCGACCCCATACAGTTTATTATGGATATTGAAGGGATCGGGTTCATTGAAGCCATCCGTCACCTGGCAACCAAGTATGGCATCGAAATCGAAGAAGAAACGCCCAAAGACCCGGAGGCCATACAGGCATACAATGAAAAAGAAAGCCTGTTCATCGCCCTGAACTTTGCACGGGAATTTTTTCAAACCAACCTCACTAGCGAAGAA
Organism: Cyclobacterium salsum; assembly: GCF_010119245.1. Lineage (GTDB taxonomy): Bacteria > Bacteroidota > Bacteroidia > Cytophagales > Cyclobacteriaceae > Cyclobacterium > Cyclobacterium salsum. The sequence continues at coordinate 221,968 of NZ_WNKG01000002.1, read as the reverse complement.
GGCCAGTCCATTGGCCTGAGTTATTTCAAAGAACGGGGATTTAGTCCGACCATCATCGAAAAATTTCAGCTTGGGTACGCCATGGATAGCTGGGATCAGCTCCTGTTGCAGGCCAAAAAATCAGGCTTTGAGACGGACATCCTGCTCAAAGCCGGGCTGATTCTGGAAAGAGAAAACAATCCCGGAAATTTCTACGACCGCTTTCGGGGCCGGGTGGTGTTTCCCATCCACAACCTCAGCGGAAAAGCCATCGCCTTTGGTGCCCGGATCCTGACCCAGGACAAAAAGCAGCCCAAATACATCAATTCCCCGGAAACGGCCATCTATCACAAAAGTGATGTGCTGTATGGGGTCTACCAGGCCAAACAGGCCATCCGGCAGGAGGATAATTGCTACCTGGTAGAGGGGTATACGGATGTGATTTCCATGCACCTGGCGGGGATTGAGAATGTGGTAGCCTCCTCGGGCACCTCCCTGACTGAAAACCAAATCAAACTCATCAAACGGTTTACCAATCAGGTTACGGTCCTATACGATGGCGACGATGCGGGCATCAAAGCTTCCCTGAGGGGCATTGACATGCTGCTGGAAGGTGGGCTGAATGTGAAAACGGTGGTATTCCCTGAGGGAGAAGATCCGGATAGCTTTGCCCGAAAATCAGGTCAGGCAGCTTTTCAGCAATTTATTAAAAACGAGGCCAAAGATTTTATTCAGTTTAAAATTGCCCTTTTTGCCCGGGATGCGGCGAATGACCCGATCAAAAAAGCGGAAGCGATTCGGCAGGTGGTGGGGAGTATCGCAAAAATCCCCGATCCGATCGTTCGTTCGGTCTACGCCAAAGAATCGGCCAACCTGCTTTCCATGGAGGAAGAAATTCTGCTGACAGAACTCAACAGGCAGATTCTCAAAAACCATCAGAAACCTTCCGGACAGTTTCATCGGGAACCCCCCACACCACTGGAGGAGGTTTTGCCGGTCGACAAGGAAAAGGAAGAAACCGCGCCATTAAAAACGCTCAAAGAAGAACGGGAGTTAATACGAATTCTGATCAATTACGGATTTGAGAAAGTATCCAATGAGATGCACCTCTGTGAATACCTGCTGGAAGAAATCAAGGAGTTGCAATTTGAAACGCCGGTGTACCAGAAGATCCTGGTGCACTATAAAAAAGCACTGATGCAGAAAATCCTGCCCAAATTCGATCATTTCTTAAAAATCCAGGATACGGAAATCAAACAGGCGGTAGTAGATATGATCGCCGAAGGGAGGGAAATATCCCTCAACTGGGAAAGCAGGCACCAGATTTTTACCCGAAAGGAAACGGATGATCTCTCCGGAACTACCTATCGAACTTCCCTGAGGTTAAAGAGTGCCTATTTAAAAAAAATGCGCTTAGAAGTGATGGAAAAAATCAAAGATGCATCCGAACCGGAGGTGGAAGAATTGCTTCGAATTCATATGGAAATCACGCAAATGAAGAATAAAATAGATCAGGAGTTGGGAAATGTGATTCCCTCTAAAAACTAAACTAAAATTTTGGAAAAACGGTTAAGAAGATAATTAATCGTAATTTTGCAACTTGATTTATCGCCTAGAAAGAATAAAATGAAAGATACTATTCAATTGGATCCCATACAAGAGGCCATTGATGCCATTAAAAACGGGGAGATAGTGATTGTAGTCGACGACGAGGATCGCGAAAATGAAGGCGATTTTGTCTGTGCCGCTGAAATGGTGACTCCTGAAATCATCAATTTTATGGCTACTCACGGAAGGGGACTCATTTGCGCTCCCCTGGTGGAAGACCGCTGCGAAGCCCTGGGTTTGGATCTGATGGTGGGAACCAATACCGCTACATTTGAGACGCCCTTTACCGTTTCGGTAGATTTAATTGGACATGGCTGCACGACGGGGATTTCTGCCAGCGATCGTTCCAAAACGATTAAAGCACTGATCGATCCGGATATCAAACCGGAGGAGTTAGGTAAGCCCGGCCATATTTTTCCGCTGAAAGCCAAAAGAGGAGGCGTGCTACGAAGAACGGGCCACACCGAAGCCGCCATAGATCTGGCGCGATTGGCCGGGTTACAACCAGCCGGTGTTTTGGTGGAAATCATGAACGAAGATGGCTCCATGGCCCGCCTTCCAGATCTGGTAAAGGTGGCGAAAAAGTTTGACCTGAAACTAATTTCCATCAAGGACCTGATTGCCTACCGGCTGAAAAACGAGTCCCTGATCAAAAGGGAAATAGGCGTGGAAATGCCTACCGAGTGGGGTGATTTTGACCTGATTGCTTACCGGCAGACCAATACGGATGAGATCCATATGGCCCTGATCAAGGGTCAATGGGAGGAGGGTGAAACGGTCATGGTACGGGTGCATTCTTCCTGCATCACCGGAGATATTTTCGGTTCCTGCAGGTGTGATTGCGGTCCCCAGCTGCACCAGGCCATGAAAATGGTAGAAGCCCATGGCAAAGGCCTGGTATTATATATGAATCAGGAGGGCCGCGGCATTGGGTTAATAAATAAATTAAAAGCTTATAAGTTACAGGAAGAGGGCATGGATACCGTGCAAGCCAACCTGGCACTGGGTTTTCCGATGGACAAGAGAGATTACGGTGTAGGTGCCCAGATTATGCGTGACTTGAATGTCACCAAAATCAGGCTGATCACCAATAATCCCACCAAACGAGTGGGCTTGTCGGGGTATGGGTTGGAAATTGTCGATACCGTACCGTTGGAAATCAATTCGAATCCCCATAACGAACGTTACCTGCAAACCAAACGGGATAAAATGGGCCATCAAATTCTGAAAAAGTAAGGCTTGCCCGCGTTTTCATTCTGGCCCATTCAACAAAAACGGTCTCAATTACGTATCAGGGGTAGAAACAAAACCAACACAGTCATGAAAAAATCAATCTATTCACTGCTGTTTGTACTAGTGATATCCTCGGCAGGTTTTGCCCAGGAGTTTCCTTCTCAGGTATGGCACGATGGGCAGGTGTTTTTAAATACAGGAGAGTCCTATGAGGGAAAGGTGAAATACGACCTGGAGGCAAATATAGTCCAGGTGCAGTCCAACACCATCGAAACCTTCAGCTCTGCTTCCATAAGTCATTTTGAAATTTATGACGAAATTTATGGGGGCATCCGTATCTTTTACAGCCTCCCCTATGCATTGAATTCCGACTACAAAACACCGATTTTCTTTGAGTTGTTAACCGAAGGAGAGGAAATAACCCTTCTCTGTCGGGAATTTATCACGGTTGATAACCGGAATTTCAACACCATGGGCATGCGGGGAATGTACATGAATCCCATGTGGGGAATGCCAATGGGCATGGGTTTTAACCGGCTAGACTTCGATTTTTATTTCCTTCAGGATCAGAAAATTTATAAGTACAGCCAGAAAAAGCGGGAATTGCTAAACGATTTCATGGATGACAAATCCTCAGAAATGAAGCTCTACATGCGAAAAAATAAGCTTTCTCACGACAAGCGAGGCGACCTGCTCCGGATCACGGCGCATTACAATCAGATAAAAAGAAATTCTTAATGGCAAAACCTTTAATCTTAGTATCCAATGATGATGGAATCACCTCCAGGGGTATTCGGGTGTTGGTAGACGTGATGAAACAACTCGGGGACGTGGTGGTAGTTGCACCCGACAGTCCGCAATCAGGCATGGGACATGCCATCACCATTGGCAACACACTCCGCCTTTCGGAGGAAGAGATTTTTCAGGATGTGATGGCGTATAAGTCTAGCGGCACCCCCGCCGACTGTGTCAAGTTGGCCAAGCATTATGTATTAAAAGATAAGAAACCCGACCTTATCGTCAGCGGTATCAACCACGGAAGTAATACTTCTATCAGCGTGTTGTACTCCGGTACCATGTCTGCTGCGATAGAAGGAGCCATCGAAGGGTATCCCTCCATTGGGTTTAGCCTCTGCGATTACAGCTCTCAGGCGGACTTTTCTCATGTGGAACATTACGTATACGAAATCGCCAAACAGGTGCTGGACTTTGGCATTCCTAAAGGAGTGGCGCTGAATGTCAATTTCCCTCCCAAAAGAAACGAAGCCATGAAGGGCATCAAAATATGCCGGCAAGCCAGGGCCAAATGGCAGGAAGATTTCGAAGAACGCTATGATCCCAATGGTAGAAAATACTTCTGGATGGCGGGCAACTTTGTGAATTTTGACAAAGGCGAAGACAACGACGAGTGGGCCATTGCCAATAATTATGCCGCCGTGGTTCCCTGCCAGTTTGATATGACCGCTCACCATGCCATCGCCCAGATCAATAATGATTGGGACTGGGAAAATCTGAAGGCGGGCTTGTAGTGTTTTTGGGTTTTGATACCTATATAATCCCTTTCAAAGGGAATGAGTAGTTAATGTGAGAATGGAACGTCCGGGAATACCTACCGATTTTGATGAGGGTATTTCCTGGTAACCCAAATCATGATTCTTGTCGGTGAGATATTGTCTTTCGCTATCAAATTTTCCATTTTTATCCAGAAAAGAAGGTGCCCTTCTCCAGGGATATCTAATCCCACTTTCCTCGCCCTGCTCGGCACATCCGGATCCCAGGTTTATACGCCACAGGGACAGTCCAATACCAATCGGGTTTCCTTGATCATCCATTGCATTACTGAAAAGCAAATCCGCAATGGCTTCCTTTTTCTGCGTAGGCCAATTGCCTACAAACTGTCCGGACCAGGCGTCGGAGGCGCCAAAATGATCCATCTCCTGATACCGAATCCGGGTGTCAATTCTCAGGGAATGAATTTTGGCTTATCCGTAGGCGAACCCACGAAGTGAACGCAGGCAACCGAAAAGCATAACAAAAAGAAAATTGCTGTCTTCGGAATGTTCTGGAAAATTAAATAAGCTACGATTGCGACAACAAGAGTTATCCACGCAATGGTCAGTGAAAAACTCCACTGTCATACTATTCCCTGGAAATTTCAAATGCGGTTTCCCCATTTTGACTTGGGTTCTTGTGTTCCAGATTGATCCGGTAAATACGGTCACCCCATTTCTCCCCCACGCCCTGGTCTTCTGGTTCGGTTAAGGCTATCTTTTCAACCTTGACATCCATTTTGTCCGGGTCGTAGGATACCAGAAAGGGCCGTTCCTCTCCTGCGCTGTTCTTGAAGGGAATGCGGATTTTTCCAGGACTAATTACCACGGCAGGATAGACTGTCATCAGGTGTTGTGTAAGGCCGCCATCCTCCCTCAACCGGTATTGATCGGTTACGGTTACCCGCTTTCCCCGGTCCAGCCGCAGGGTTCGATGCCAGGATTCGATTCCGGCATCCTCCGGATAGGCGTTCGAAATATCCATCGACAGGGTGCTGCGGTTTTTACGCACATCGTAGTTCAGCTTGCTGGCCCGGTACTGACTTCCCGGAGATTGCACCTGATCGTTAACGGTAGGTAAATTGTGGTGATCGGAACGGTTGTACCAGATCGTATATCGTTCGTCACTAAAGGTTTTGCGGGTATAGGTACCTCTTCCTACGTCTATCAGCAAGGGAAGCCCGTCATAAAACACCACGTAATTGCCAATATCATTGTGGTTGTGACTTTCATCGTTGTGACCTCCCTTAGCGGCAAAAAAGAACCCCTCCGTACTACCTTCCGTATCTCTGGCTACCATCACCTGCGTATCCGAAAGCCAAACGTCCTTGGGGAGTGGAAGCCCTTTTTCCGCTTGCCGGAATTCTTCCTGCATAAAGAGCTCGAAAAATTTCCGGAAATAATGAAAGCGAGGCAGGGAGGCAGCGTCTTCCTCGAGGTAATAAGCTCCAAAACGCATCATGTCTGGATCCGCTATGGCTTTACCGTAACGATAAATCATCGAAGCTGCCATATTGGGCTGGGGGTCCGCATCCGCAAAATTGAGAAAATAGTCTTCGCTGATTTGGGCTCGGTATATAAACTTGCCCATGTTTTTTACTTTCTGATCTTCGTACACATACTGAAAGCCCCCCTCCGTGGCCAGATTCAGCAGGGAAATATTGTCGAATAGGGAAGCTGCCGCCGCTCCCCAATAACTTGGCCCCTCATCACAACCCCCATCTTCCGGATAGGGAGTCAGAAACTCATCCAATACCTCCATGGCTTTATAAACTTGTGCGGCGCGTTTTTCTTCATCGTCCTCTAGTAGCAGGGCCGTATTGATCCAGTTGGAACAAATCCAGGGATTCCAGTTGTTGGGCGGCCGGCCGTTTTCATTGGCAGTCATCCAGCCGTGGTGCTGATTCATCAGCGGTTCAAACACTCGTTTGCTGGTTTCATACCGAATTCGTTTTCGAATCTGCGGAGAGATTTCATCAAACTTTTCGCCAAGAAAATAGTCGGCCCAGGCCAGGTAGGTGGCCGTTTCGGCTACAAACAAGTCCACAAAGGGCTTGGAAACGTCCATGAGTCCGGAATATTCTTCGGTCTTCGGCAAATGAGCCGGCACCCCCCAAAAAGACTCCTCACAAATAGACCAGATGCCATTAATGATGGGGTCAATGAAACGGCCTTTGTTTTCGGCAATTTCCGCCAGGATCATGCTACCCAAAACCCGGCGCTTTTCGAAGGTGATGGCCTGATATTCGTTCCGGTCACCGGTACGATCGATCAGCAGCGATTTGGTAGCTGGAATGTAAGGCCATTCATAGTCCAGGTTTTCATTGGCGAAATCCAGGTAATGCTGCAACAAGTCCCGATCAGCCTGATTCCAGGCATCCCTGTCTTCGAGTGAAGGAAAGGGCTGCCAGTTGGATAAGGGAATCAATAAATCAGAAAGCTCCTCTTCTGTATAGGTACCACTAATCAGTTGCTGCGCATGGTTTCCGAAGGCGAGCATCAAAGCCAGTATAGTCAGACAGCATTTTTTACCAGTATTCATCGTGCTTAGGGTTTAGGTAAATCGGGTTTTTAGTTCTTCCACGCAAAGTCTAACACCAGGTGGGGCATTATTATTCTAAATCTGAATATACAAATTTCTTTGTTACCAAGAAGGCAATTGTGTGATACAGATCACTTTTTAGGGCTTAAAGGAAAGGTAATTTTGTGAAAGGTAAAAATCAGAAAACGTGAAAAAAACTGCTCCATCTATCGTACCCTTAATCCGGGGCCTTTTTGGCTTGTCATTTCTTGTATTTGTGTTGACCCTCTTCGTAGGTGCCCTGGTTATCAGCCAGTGGAGCCTTTCCGATTCCTCAACACCTGATCAGGAGCTGGTAAAAAAGACTGCGGAAACGAAGTTGCCGGATACCCGACTTATTAAAGAGGAAGGGATATGGACAGCTCCGGCTTGGAACACGGTAGCATTAGAACCCAACGCAGGTCAGATCGAATATGGAAAGGAACTGATCGCGCATACGGCAGAATACCTGGGTCCCGAGGGCAAGGTACTCCGAATTTCCAATGGAATGAATTGCCAGAATTGTCATTTGGAGGCGGGAACTCTGCCTTTAGGTAATAATTATGGGGCGGTTGCCTCCACCTATCCGAAAATCAGGGGACGGTCCGGACTTTCCGAAGGTATTCCCAAACGGATCAACGATTGCTTCGAAAGAAGTTTGAACGGTCAGGGGCTAGACCCGGAAAGTGAGGAAATGAAGGCGATGGTAGCCTACATGCAATGGCTGGGAAAGGAAGTCCCTAAAGGTAGCAAACTACCAGGAGTGGGGATTTATGAGATTCCCTTGCTAGACAGAGCGGCCGATCCGGTTCAGGGAAAGAGTGTCTATGAACGGCAATGTGCGAGTTGTCACGGAACAGAAGGTCTGGGCCTGAAAACTCCCGCTGGAACCGCTTACCTGTATCCCCCACTTTGGGGACCAGCCAGCTATAACCAAGGTGCCGGCCTGTACCGTTTGTCTCGCTTTGCCGGATACGTTAAAGCCAATATGCCTTTGGGTGCCACGTACAAAAGGCCACTTCTTAGCGACGAAGAAGCCTGGGATCTGGCTGCCTATGTCAATTCCATGGAAAGGCCCTCCAAAGAGCTTTCCGGCGATTGGCCGGATATTTCCAAAAAACCTATGGACCACCCTTTTGGTCCCTATAGCGATCCATTCTCAGAAAAACAACATAAATACGGCCCCTTTCAACCCATTTTGGCGGCAAAAAACGAAAACAAATGAAAAAGATAATTTTTTCCCTGATGGGTAGTTTAATGTGGTTATCTGGCTTCGGGCAACAAGACTCAAGCCTGTGGAAACCGGAACTACGGCTCGGCCTTCGTTCCTACTTTATGAGTACCTCCTACCGGGAGGATTTCAAGGACGACTACGCCTGGGGACAAATGGCACGACTGTCCGCCCGAACCATGCTGCCGCATCGATTTCAGGTAACCGCCGAATACCTGGGGTTTCTTAGAATCCTAAGCTCCAACCTCCAGGCATTGGACCCCCGGGTGCCAAATTTAAACCGCTACGAAGTCGGTCTATTTGACGTAAACAACCTGGATAAACGCGTTTTTGGCAAGATCGGTAACCTTCACCTGGATTACCTGCATACCAACTTCCAGGCCAGGCTGGGTCGAATGGAGGTCAACACCCCCTTTATTAATGCTCAGGATGGCCGTTTAAGCCCCACCTTTGTGGAAGGATTTCGCTGGGATTTTCAACCGATACCTGAAATAGCCGTCACCCATCACCTGATCTGGGGAGTTTCTCCCCGATCCACCGGTAATTGGTTTTCTCTCGGAGAAAGTATCGGCATGTATCCGGTTGCCCGGGATGAATGGGGACAGCCCTCCTCCTATTTTGGACAAACCGAGGTGGATTTTGCGCATGTATTGGATGTAAAAATCAAACTGGAACCAAACGCCAGCCTGCTGTTGAATCACACGCTGGTGCAAAACATTTACAGCACCTACCTGGCCCAATGGGACAAAACCTGGGGGCTGCCAAACCGTTCGTTACAAGGTATCACCGGACTACAAAGCATCGTTCAACATGGTATAGGAGATGGCGGCAATGAAGAAATCGCCCTGCGTTATAAAAACCCGGAGGATTACAATTGGATTCTGAGTGGAAGAATCGGCCTTAAATCCAAAAAAAGCCTGTGGCATATCAATTACACCAAGATGGGAGGAAATGGACGCTTTTTAAGCCCTCGGGAATGGGGAAAAGATCCTTTCTATACCTTTATTCCCCGGGAGAGAAACGAAGGATTGGAAAGCGTAGATGCGGTCAGTACGTATTTTCAACATGCTTTTCCAGAAAAATCACTGCAAGTGTATAGCTACCTGGGTTTCCATTTCCTGCCCAATCCATCCGATGCCAAACGGAATAAATATGCCCTTCCAAGCTATGCGCAGGCGAATATAGGGCTCCGATACACCCCTAAAAAATGGGTAGAAGGATTGAATGTACATTTGATACTCATGAGTAAAACGGCCCTGGATCAAACAGAGCTCCGACCTGCCTGGGTATATAATAAAGTCAACCTGTTTCATGTCAATACCATACTTAATTATACCATCCCATGGAAATAATGGAAGCGCTACCATTGAGAAAGTACCTAGACGAGAATTCAGCCGTTATGCTCTATTTTTTTGCGGAAGGATGTGGCGTCTGCCAGGCATTGTATCCGAAAATCAAAAAGTTAATGACGGATGAATTTCCGAAAATTGCCCTATTGAAGCTGGATGCCGGACACCACCTGAAAATGGCGGCACAGTTACGGATGCTATCGGTTCCAGGGATTTTGCTTTTCATGGAAGGAAAAGAAGTTTTTCGAAGTAATGGTTTGGTGAGTATTACCGATATACAAGCCCAAATTGCCCGCCCCTATGCGTTTTTATACGAAGAATAAACAATAAAACGACAATCAGCTCCGCGGGATTTGTAATCCATGGACGTGGCCGAGACCAGGATTACAAATCCTGGTTATCTGTGGTTCGACATTGCAAATGTCGAACAGCGCGGCTCCGTGGAATTTGTAATTCCGTGGCACAGACCGGGGGATTTGTAATCCTCGGACGGATACGAAAGCAGGATTACAAATCCTGAGTATCTGGGTTCGACATGGCAAATGCCGAACAACACGGCTCCGCGGAATTTGTAATTTCGTGGCACAGATCGGGGGATTTGTAAACCCCGGACGGGCACGTAAGCAGGATTGCAAATCCTGGTTAGCTGGGTTCGACATGGCAAATATCGAACAGCGCGGCTCCGCAAAAAAAAATGTAAAAAGAACATTGACTTTTAACTACCTGAATAGTAAATTGTTAGGACAAATTTAATTACTTACTTCATTTTTTTTACCAGTGGCGTTTTTATATACCATCAAAGACCAGCAAGCCCTTCATTTTGTGACTTTCACTGTTCACCAATGGGCAGACGTTTTTACAAGAAATGTTTATGTTGAAATCATTACCGAAAGCGTCAATTACTGCCAAAAAGCCAAAGGATTAAAGGTTTATGCCTGGGTAATCATGAGCAATCATTGCCACTTTATATTGAGTAGTGATAAGTTTCCACTAACGGATATCATTAGGGATTTCAAGAAATATACTGCGAAAAAAATTGTTGAAGAGATTCGAGAAAATGAGAAAGAAAGTAGGAGAAAATGGCTCTTATGGTTGTTTCAAAGAAATGGACACATATGGTTTTGGGAAAAGGGATACCATGGAATAGAGATTTTTTCTCAGAAGTTCTTAGAGTCGAAAATAAATTACATTCACCTCAATCCGGTAAAAGCCGGAATAGTCGAAAAAGAAGAAGAGTACCTTAACAGCAGTTGTGGAGAGCTTTATGGCGTAAGAAAAAGTAAAATCATTCTGACCGAGTATTGACGATGCTATTTTAGTAGAATGGACGGATACGTAAGCAGGATTGCAAATCCTGCTTATCTGGGTTCGACATGGCAAATGCCGAACAGCACGGCTCCGCGGAATTTGTAATTCCGTGGCACAGATCGGGGGATTTGTAATCCCCGAACGTGGCCGTAACCAGGATTGCAAATCCTGATTATCTGTAGTTCGACATTGCAAATATCGAACAGCATCGCTCCGCGGAATTTGCAATTCCGTGGCACAGATCCGGGGATTTGTAATCCCCGAACGTGGCCGTAACCAGGATTGCAAATCCTGAGTATCTGTGGTTCGACATAGCAAATGTCGAACAGCACGGCTATCAGGAACCGGAAAACAAGCGAAAGTGACAAATACACAGCATTGTATTCGGTATCTCTACTTAACCCTCCATACTATTTCCATTCTGCTAAATTTTTATGCTCCTGCCGTACCTTGTCCAGGGAATGCTCCGGCACCAGCAGCACCTGGAATTCCAATTCCTCTCCGGGCTGGGCATGGTACTCAAAACCCACCATTACCGTTCCCGGGTTGGGGGCATCGTAGTCTGTTCCAGGGTCCGTGCTATAGGTTTTCCATTGGACACCGTCCAATCCCTGAATCATTAAATGAAGCGTTTTTCCCTCTTGGGTTAATCGGGCTCTGTCTCCGTCCAATGTCACATCGGCCGGCGTTAGCATGTTCCACCGGATATGGGATCGGGAGTTTTTGTTCCGGATTTCATCCCTAACCAAAACATACGCCTGATCCACGATGGACACTCCCCTATGGAATTGTTCCAGTTGATTTTCATAAACGGAAGTCACATCGGAAACAGCAAAAGGAAAATCATCGGACGTTCCGTGCCGCTCAATTTTGGCATAGCCATCCACCCTTTGTAACGCAGCATCTATGGTGAGGGTATTGTGAACATAATTATTGAGGCGGAAAACGGTCCATCTTTCCGCATCCTGCGTTCTTCCAAAAAGTTGAATCCCCTTGGACTCCAGCGACTCGTAGTTCTGGCTACCAAAATCCATGGCCCAGCGGACCCCCTCCGCTTCCATAACAAAAGAGCCTACATCCATGTGTCCGTGGTTTACAGAAGGGGAACCGGCCTTAAAACCCAAATAGATGGCGTTCGGATCGGTCCAGGAGGTTCTCATCAGTGCTACGGGGTTGGCTCCCTGTCCTACCCAGACCTTCTCATCAGGCACCGGGATGTTTTCCAGCGGGATATTTTTCCCCCAAATCAAAGCAGCAGGAAGCACTCGATTTCTGTTCAACCCACTTAAGTCTGACTGGTCGAGATAATCCCGCTCTACCCATAGCAGAGAGGCTTGTTCGTTCTGCTGGGCAAACCAGAACATAGCAGGTGTTAAATTCCCTTTGCCTCCTCCGGCATCTCCCCAATTGTAAGCATATCCGGTAACCCCGGTCATGTGTTCATAAAAGCCGGCAGTTTCAAGAAAACCGGGAGTATTGGTTAGGCCAAAGTCTGTTCCGTAAACTTTCTCCAGCACATCCAAAAACAACACATTAAAGGTGGTCCCGTACCCCCAGTAACCATATCCTTCCGGGTATGCCCCATCGGGTTGGTAATCATCCATGGCTTTCGCGATGGTGTCCACCGCCCGTTGAAGGGTACGGTGAGCCAGCTCAGGATAATCCTCATATACCGCTAACGCCCCGTAAATCATTCCTGCATTGCAGACCTGATTCCAGTTATGGGTGGCCTCTAAAAACCAGTTGTATTCCTCGTTAAAAGAGGGTTCCAATCCCATTTTAACGATGGCATCTTTGATTTTTATTTTGCTATCCGGAGACAAAACGTCAAAAAGCCAATCATAACCAATCGCCAGAGCCATGGTCATTTCCGCAACATCCAGAAAGTGGCTGGGATTCCAATCACTAAAACCGGAAATATTCACCATCTCCTGTTCTGCCCGTTGGGCAAACCTGGACGCTCCGGTCAACCGGTAAGCATAGCTAAGTTGGAATATTCTTCTCAACGCCTCTCGGGACACAGAAAGCAACCTTCGGCCGATTTGTTTCCTTTCCAATAGGTCTTCTCCTATGATTTGATCGGATTCCTTAATAATGGCTTGATGTAAGCGATTCCATCGCTGATCTTTTTCAATCAGTTGATTGATTTCATCTTCCTCCCCTTCCATTAGCAAAATCCTGGGATGACTATCTACGGGAAGTTCCATAGGAACCTCTTGGGCCCAGGTCGGAGAAAAGACAAGTATCATTCCTATCAGGATAAATCGATATGCCAATAATTTCAAATTCATGGTTATTCAGGTTTGTTTAAAACGTTAATCGCTCCCCGGGATTTGTAATCCCCGGACGGGTACGGAAGCAGGATTGCAAATCCTGATTATCTGTGGTTCGACATTACAAATGTCGAACAGCACGGCTCCGCGGAATTTGCAATTCCGTGGAACAGACCGGGGGACTTGGAATCCCCGGACGGGCACGTAAGCAGGATTGCAAATCCTGGTTATCTGTGGTTCGACATGGCAAATGTCAAACAGCACGGCTCCGCGGAATTTGCAATTCCGTGGCACAGACCGGGGGATTTGGAATCCCCGGACGGATACGGAAACAGGATTACAAATCCTGGTTATCTGTGGTTCGACATGGCAAATGTCGAACAGCACGGCTCCGCGGAATTTGCAATTCCGTGGCACAGACCGGGGGATTTGTAATCCCCGAACGTGGACGTAAGCAGGATTACAAATCCTGGTTATCTGTGGTTCGACATGGCAAATGTCGAACAGCGCGGCTCTCTTTTTTTTAAACCATGTAAGGGATAAAAGTACACAAAAGGTTTAAGCTAAATTCTACAATGCCCTTATATCACTTATATGGTTCACTATTTTTTTTTCTCGGTGTCTAAGTCTCAAATCGACTCATCCCTACAAAGCCTCTAACTTCACTTTCAGGGTGGTTTCTTTTTCCAGCACCCAGGCAGGAATACGGATTTCAATACGCTTTAATCCATCAATTTGCCTGTCCAATGCCAGCGGCGCAGGATCAAGGGAAACGACCGACACCATTAGATCCGGATGAGATAGGTTTTCCAATTTCACCTGCTTTCCGTCCTGCCTCAGAATCGCTCCCCCTGGAACGATTTCCACATCGGCCTGCGTCATCAATTGCCAGGTGATCATCTTGGTGTTTTCATTGGTGACTAGCTGATCCTCTATTAGTAAGGAATGATCATCCGGACGTACAAACTTCCGATGAGCCTTATCTAAATTACCCCCAAAGACCGATGTCAGGTCAAACAAAGCTTCGGGTTGAGCTCCCTTCGAGAAATTTTCCAGGCTGGCAAAGCCATCGTTGACATGCAATTCATTGTTTACCGTCAAGGTGCTGTGACCGTAGTTGTTTTTAGTCAGCAGGGTCCAGCGTTCGCAATCCTGACAACTTCCCCAAAGGTTAAATCCTGTCGTTTCCAGCTCGTGGTAGGGCTGATTTCCCGGATCAATGACCCATCGAACCCCGTTTAGTTCCCAAATAAAGGAACCGGCATCCATATTGCCATGGCTGATAGTGGCCTTGCCTCCTTTACCGCCAAAATAATACGCATCGGAAGCGTCTGAATCATCCCGGAAGATGGTTATTGGATTGGATCCGTCTCCTTTCCAGGCCGTAGGAAGACCTTCCTCTGATGTGGATTCAAATTGTGCCAGCCAGATCAGGCCTGCACCGGCTATACGGTGCAACTTGCCCATATCCGCTGTTGGCTGGAGGAACTTTTCATTTTCGATATAAAGCGGATTCCCTGTTTTGGTCCCAAACCAGGCCAACACGATGTCCCCGGCTGTTCCATGTTGATCCCCACAATCCGCATAATTGTAATACCAGCCGGAAGGGGCAATGCTTAGTTTCCTGAAATCGGCACTGGCTTTAAAGGACGGGTATTCGGCTATGCCAAAATCGGTTCCAAAAGCTGATTCCAGCATGGCGGATGTCAGGACCGAAAAGGCGGTTCCATAGCCCCAATAGGTAGACCCTTCCGGGTACACCCCATCCGGACCATACTCTTCCAGGGCATGGGGCATGCCATCCAGAGAGCGGGAAATGGTTTTGGCGGCCAATTCCGGATCCTGATCGGCAATCATGATGGATGCTGCGATCATGCCTCCGTTACAAACCTGGTTCCAGTTATTGGTTCCATCGATCCAGCCGTGGTTGCCTTCCCAACTGGGCTGAATGCCTTTTTCAATCAAAGCGGTTTTGGCCAAAGCTACGGTTGATTTTGGCAGGTCCTTCCCTACCCAATCAATGGCCAGGGCCACGGCAGTAGCCATTTCTGCCACATCCAGAAAATGCGAGGGGTTCCAGTCAGAAAAGTTGGAAACGGCCAGCAGCTCTTCGTTCATTTTGTCCAGGTACTTTTGATCGCCGTCAATTCGATAGGTAATTCCCAATACGTTCATTCGATGCAGCATGTCTCGGGAAGTTCCCAATAGCCGGCGCCCCACCACCTTGCGGGTTAATACCGGCTCACTAAGTACCGCTTCGGCATTGGCTTTCACTGCTTGGTAGTAATTGGCCACCATCGGATCCTGTTTAATTTCTCGCTTCAGGTTTCGTTCCCAGGCGGGTGTAAGGGCCAGTTTCGGGCTTCTTTTGCGCAGGTTGCGCTTGATGTAGTTTACCGTAATGGGGTTTTCCAGTTTGGGGGGATCTTGTTCCAAAAGGACAAGGGGTACGTTGGCTGCTTCTACTGCAGAAACCGGTCCTGTCAGAAGGCCTGCAAACAGTGTAAGCATTAGTAGTAATTTTGGGTTTCTCATATCTATTTTATGGTTTTTCAATCATTCAACATGGGATTCACTAAGTTAAGAAAGGTCCAGGCAAAATGGCGATTTTGGGTGACGAAACAAGAATTTAGCCGTTCATTCTGCTGTTTATAAAAGGTAATTTACATTTTTCTGCTATTCCTTTCAATCCTTCCATGTAATATAAAGAAAAAAACCTGCCAACAATTCCTCCGAAAAAACGATCCGGGAAAAATTGTTGACAGGTCTTATCAAATTTAACAGCCAGATTAAAACTGACCTTTTACCAATATTTAGAACTTGGTCTTTCTAATGACTCCAATTCTGAAAGTCACCTAACTAAACCAATATTTTATTCGTAACCAGGATTTTGCTCCAGTTGCGGATTTTGAGCCAGGTCATCCAGTGGAAGGGGCCAAAAGTAATGCTTGCCTTCATCGAATACCGGATTTTCCCAGTCGGTGCCTTTATACACATCGATATAGGTATTTCCGTTATCGGGATCTACACTGGTCTGTATGGCTGCACCGGCGTACCTGGCTTCAGCGTCTGCAGTCCACCGGATACCCAAATCAGGGCTTTCCAGTTTTTTACCCTGCTTCCAACGCTTCAGGTCGTTGTATCGGAAACCTTCCAAAAACAACTCAACCCTTCTTTCCCTTCTGATCTCTACTAGTAAGGGGGAAATACCATCATTGGCATATCGGGGATCCATCGGTGGATTTACATCCAGGTGAGGCATGGCTACCCGGTCTCTAAGCAAATTGATACTCATATCCAGGTCGGCCTGGGTGATTTCACCCAGCTCGGCCTTGGCCTCTGCATAATTCAGCAACACTTCCCCGTATCGAAGAATGATTCCGGGCGTTTCCGCTGTATTGTAAGCCTTGCCGATCATATCATCTGCATTGTAATGTTTGACAATGTGATAACCCGTTGTGGTAGTAAGGCCTCCGGGCATCCCTACAATTCTGGGGTAATCCCTTCCATCATTATTATGGTATTTGTACTTTTCGGAATCATCCGGATGAAGGATCGTCTGTCGTAAGCGAGGATCCCGGTTAGCAAAGACATCTTCAATGGTCTCATCGCCCTGATACAGCGGAGACATAGAAATCGGTAAGCCATCGGTTGCCAGGAAATCTTCGACAAAACTTTTGGTGGCTCCACCTGTATAGCTGAAATAGCTTTGGACGTGATTGGTATAGATTCCCAATTGGTACCTTCTCCACACCATCACCTCCGGATTGCCACTTACATCCAACTGTCGATGAAAGGCATTGAAATCGTTTTCCGGATCCCCGGTATTGTACACCGAATAGGGCCCGTTGTCCATGATTTCCTTTGCTGCCTCCGCCGCTTTTGTCAACCACATTTCGGCATTGGATCCACCGTGGTATTTTCTCCAGGTACCTTCAAACAGACAAACCCGGGACATGATGGCCAAAGCGGCCCAACGGTTCAATCGGCCCGGCTCGTTGCCATCTCCCCAGTCATCAGGAATGTGGGTAGCGGCAAATTCCAGATCAGCCAGGACATTATCCATCGCCTCTTCTCTTGGCGTTCTTGCGGCAAAGAGGGCTTCGTCATCGATATTGAGTTCTTTTTCCACCCAGGGAACATCCCCAAATTTCTGAACTTTATCAGCATAGAACCAGCCTCTGAACAGTCTGGCTTCCCCTACATACTTATTACGAGTTGCATCAGGGATGGCTGCTTTGGGGTAGTTTTCCAGTCCAATATTGATGGCTCTGACAAAATGCCATCCCCTATAGCCAAAGGGTTGGGCACCATTGGGTACAATTTGTCTCCCGGCTCTTACCTGCTGGTAAAACAAGTGCCGCTCGTGCCTGGGAGCCAGGTTATCTGTAAATTCATCCTGGAAATAATAACTATACCTATGACTGTCAAACCCATCATCATGGGCCATCATAATGGGCACATCGTTATCGTTTAATGCCATGTGGTACAGTGTATTGTTGTAGGTAGCCAGGTCATTTTCTGTATTCCAGAATGTCTCGTTACTCACTTCATCCAGTGGATAGCGTTCCAGGAATTCATCGTTGCAGGCGGAAAACATCACTGCCAAAAGGCAAGTCATGATCCAAATATATTTATTGCTTTTCATAGTATTTTCGGTTTTTTATTAGAAGGTTATTCTCGCACCTAGCGTGTACACACGTTGCATCGGGTACTCAATAGCTCCTGAATAAATGGACTCAGGATCCAAGGGCTTACGTATAGGAGAATATTCCCAAAGATTCATGCCCGCAAAGTAAATGTTGGCATTTTGAAAACCGATCGTTTCCATCCAACTAAGGGGCAGATTATAACTCAAGTTGACATTTTTCAAACGTACATAGGCTGCATTCTGCAAAAACCGTGTTTGAGGCTGGATATTCTTTTTATCATTGGTAGAGATATGAGGATGGGCAAAATAAGCATCCCTGTTATCTTCAGACCAGGAATCGGTGATAAAATATTTCTCCACGTGCCCGGCGTTGAAAGGGAAAAACCAGGTCCAGTTGCCTGAGGTTGGCCAGTGGTCCCTTCTCCCTACTCCCTGGAAGAACAAATTCAAGTTGAAATTTCTCCATTGCAGGTTATTGTTGACACCGAAACTATATCTTGGTGTATTATTTCCTATCACCCTTCTGTCTCCCGGCTCGGAAAGCGTGTTGTTACCTGGTGAAATCACACCATCGTTATTCAGGTCCGCATATTGGATGTCTCCTGGTCTCCAGTTGGCTCCCAAGCGGGACTGATCGGCATGGTTATCTACCGCTTCTTCCGTCTGGAATATACCAACGGTTTCATAGCCCCAGATTTCTCCCAATTGTTGGCCTTCATAATACTGATTAATCACTCCCTCGGGATTGATAAACCTGGTAATCTCAGCCGTCCAATCTGACAAGGCCAGGGTAATGTCATAATTCAAGTCGTCTCTGACCTGGTCCCTCCAGGTTAATGCCAGTTCCCAGCCAGTAGTCTTAAGGTCAGCCGCATTGGATTGTGGCGCACCAGTTCCCAATATGGATGGGTATTGTTGCCTCATCAGCATATCTTTGGTTTCCCTCGAAAATACATCAAAAGAGGCATCAATTTTACCGCCAAATAAGGTGAAGTCAAGACCAACATTCTGAGATACAACCGTTTCCCAGGTCAAGGTCGGACTTACCAATCCGGCAGGAGACACATAAGGTGTTCGCTGACCGGCACTCATCATATAAGGAGATTGACCGGTTCCCATGGTAGGAATATAGGGGTAAAAATTATTACCTAATAATTGATTACCTAAGGTTCCATAGGAAGCTCTTATTTTCAATTCGTCCATCCAGCTGCTGGTTCCCGCCATCCAGTTTTCATTCGAAAGTCTCCATCCTGCAGAGAAAGAAGGGAAGAAACCAAAACGACTGTCCTGAGGAAAACGAGAAGTACCGTCATACCGCCCATTGGCTTCCAGTAGGAATCGTTCGTCAAAAATATAGTTTACCCGGTAAAAGGCTCCCCTCAACGAAACATGACTACTGCTTCCTGCTGTTTGCTGCATCCCAATGGTGGCATTTAAATCCGTAATTAGGGGAGTAAGCAAGGTATTGGCTTGTGATCGGACGAATTTATTCTGACCCCACTCCTGATTAAAACCAATCATGGTTTTCAGATTGTGTATTTCCGGAAGTGGAACTTGGTAATCCGCATAGGCATTGAAAACATAATACTGGTTATAAGTATTTCTTTCATCGATGAAATCGTTACCGCTGAAACCATTACTAATCATTTGATCGGCCAGGAGGTTGTTGTCGACAATATCAATTTTGCTGGCTACTTCCTGCTGTGTTCTGTGAAAGAAATTATACGAGAAATTAGACTTAATCGTAAGGCCTTCCGCTGGCGTGAGCGTTGCTCCCTGCGTCAACCAAATATCGTTATTTGTCCAGGTATTTCTTCCTCCATCTTCCAGATAGGGCCAGAAATTAGTTCCGCCAAAATACATCCCAATGTATTGTTCGTACTGCTCTCGGTCACCTGGCTCTATGTAGTGAGGCAAATCAGGAAATTGAATGGGCATAATTGGATTTACCCTCGCCAGTGAGTTGATATTCACATCCCAGTTGTAGAAATAAGGTTTGTCAGTCTGCTGAGAGTTGATCACGATTTTCTCATCAAGGGTCAACCAATCTGTTATTTTAAATTCCCCTTTCATCAGGATGTTGTATCGCTTGAAATTTTCATTGCGCTCTGAATCCAGGTACCCATCCTTATTCAAGTGACCAAAGGAAACGAAATAATTCGAATTTTCTGAACCCCCTGAAATGGATAAATCATGCTGTTGCGTGGGAGCAAAGTCCGTCATGATATTGTTCTGGTAATTGTTAAAACCGTAAAAACGAAGGTTTCCATCTACCACGCCCCATTCGTTTTCGGGGATTGGGTTTTCAGACCATCTGCGAGTGCCTTCCACCATGTCATCATCAAAACTAGGCACGCCGTTAGTTCGAATATTCGCAGTGTTTCTGGCATTTACAAAATCATGCGGATCCGTGACCGGATCCATATTGAAGATCGGTTTGGCTAATGAAAACTGGCTATTTAAGGATACTCTTACTTTACCGGCTTTTCCGCTTTTAGTAGTGACCAAAACAACTCCAAATGCAGCCCGGGCACCGTAAACGGCAGCGGCGGAAGCATCTTTTAGTACGGATACACTCTCAATATCATTGGGATTGATCCTGTTTAGGTCCATGGGAACGTTATCCACCAAAATCAAAGGAGAACCCCCATTGATGGATTGAAATCCACGAATATTGAAAGACGGACTCTGCGAGGGATCTCCGTTTTGGGGGGTAATGTTCAGGTTGGGAATTACCCCTTGCAGCCCTTCTGCCACATTCGCAATCGGCCTGCTTTCGAGTCGCTCACTAGTAGCTACCCCAACAGCTCCTGTTAGGTTTACTTTCTCCTGCGTACCATATCCAACGACCACCACTTCATCCAATGCTTGCGCACTTTCTACCAAGGTGACATCAATGGTTTGCTGGTTTCCGACTTCTACGGTCTTACTTTCAAAGCCAATAAAAGAGAATACCAGGGAGACTCCTTCCGGTACGGTCACGGAATATTTTCCATCCAGATCCGTCGCCGTACCTACGGAGGTACCCGGAACGGATACGGTAGCACCGGGTATGGGTTGCCCATTTTGGTCCGTCACGGTCCCGGATACGGTGATATCAAATTCATTTTGGGTTTTCTCCACGCTGCTGATGGAGGCTCTGTCTGGCACATTCACTGCCACATTCTCTAGATTCCTGTCTAATTGCTGTTCCTGCGCCATCAGGCTGCCGGATACCAGGTAAAACAGGATTGCCGCCAGGCATGAAATCGATTTCACCAGGCGACAATTAAGTACTTGTTTTTTCATAATGGATTGTTGTTAATTGAGTTTGAAATCCCGGAATGGAAGTCATTCCAGCATTTTACTTTAATTGGATAAGTTAAAACTTTTCTTGCTTTTTTTCCATAGGCATTTAGGTTAAATATGAAACATATGTCCGCAATTAGGTGATAATCTTCGCGGATCTATTCTATTTTCAACGAAAAATAATTTAGATAATAGAAACTAACTATTAAACTAAGTCATTTATCATGTCAGAATACCATATATCTAGGTTTTTCACCTATCATCTTCAAGTCTAAAGAAATATCCAATAAATAAAAAGGAAAAATAGGACTTTTTTTATTTGGTGAAGGGAATTGCACTTAAACAGGATCAACCATCACTTATTTTTTCGAAATTATATTGCTGCAAAATGTAATTTTTAGAAATAATATAGGAAAAATCTAATCTTATTATCTTTAAAAACACGAAAAAATAAAACCACCTTAATTTAAAACTACATAAAAAAAGCCTGCCCAAACTTCTATCGTCTGGACAGGCTTATACCCCTAAAATGTAATTAATTAAACCTCAGCACTTATCAGTTATAACCAGGGTTTTGTTCCAATTGCGGGTTTTGTGCTAAATCATCTAATGGTAGCGGCCATAAATAATGCTTGCCTTCATCAAATACAGGATCAGCCCAATCCGTGCCTTTGTACACATCAATGTAGGTATTTCCACTCATAGGATCCACACTGGTCTGTATGGCGGCACCGGCATATCTGGCTTCTGCATCCGCGGTCCATCGGATACCCAAATCAGGACTCTCCAGTTTTTTACCCTGCTTCCAGCGCTTCAGGTCATTATATCGAAAACCTTCCAAAAACAATTCTACCCTTCTCTCTCTCCTGATCTCCACAAGTAAGGAAGATATTCCGTCAGTTGCATATCGGGGATCCATGGGAGGATTTAAGTCAAGGTGAGGCATTCCAACCCGGTCACGCAAAAGATTGATACTCATATCCAAGTCTGCCTGGGTAATTTCACCCAATTCCGCCACGGCCTCGGCATAATTTAGTAGTACTTCCCCATACCGAAGAATGATTCCCGGAGTTTCGGCAGTATTGTAAGCCTTACCAATCATATCGTCTGCATTGTAATGCTTGATGATATGGTAGCCGGTAGTCGTAGTATAGCCACCAGGCATGCCTACAATTCGGGGGTATTCCCTTCCATCATTCACATGGTACTTATACTTTTCAGTATCCTCCGGGTGCAGGAT
Source organism: Cyclobacterium salsum (assembly GCF_010119245.1). Classification (GTDB taxonomy): domain Bacteria; phylum Bacteroidota; class Bacteroidia; order Cytophagales; family Cyclobacteriaceae; genus Cyclobacterium; species Cyclobacterium salsum. Next base: position 199,698 of record NZ_WNKG01000002.1, on the reverse strand, counting down.
GGACTGCCTTAAACGAGGATCCCGGTTTTCGAAAACATCCTCGATGGTTTCATCCCCCCGATATAGCGGAGATAAAGAAATAGGTAAGCCATCTGCTGCCAGGTAGTCTTCTACCAGACTTCTGGTAGCGCCACCTGTATAACTGAAATAACTTTGCACGTGATTGGTGTAAATACCCAATTGGTATCTTCTCCACACCATCACCTCAGGGTTTCCACTTACGTCTAAAACCCGGTGATAGGCATTGTAGTCATTTTCGGTATCACCGGTACTGTAAACGTCATAGGGGCTGTTATCGATCACTTCTTTGGCCGCTTCTGCCGCTTTTCTAAGCCACACTTCGGGGTTTGATCCGCCATGGTACTTTCTCCAGGTACCTTCAAACAAACATACCCGCGCCATCACTGCCAGGGCTGCCCATCGATTCAGGCGACCGGGTTCATTGCCATCGCCCCAATCATTGGGAATATGTGTCGTGGCAAATTCCAGGTCGGCCAACACCTTGTCCATGGCCTCCTCTCGTGGCGTTCTGGCAGCAAATAGCTCTTCATCGTCAATGTTGAGCTCCTTTTCCACCCAGGGAACATCTCCGAATTTCTGGACTTTTTCAGCGTAAAACCAGGCCCTGAAAAGTCGCGCTTCTCCTATGTACTTGTTTCGAGCTTCTTCAGAAATGGACGCCTTTCCGTAATTTTCAAGACCTATATTTATGGCCCGAACAAAATTCCAACCACTATAGCCAAACCACTGGGCATCGTTAGGAACAATTTGTCTCCCGGCTCTTACCTGTTGGAAAAACAAATGCCGCTCATGCCTGGGAGCAAGGTTATCGGCAAATTCATCCTGAAAATAGTAACTCCAGGCTAAACTATTAAAACCTTCATGATGCGCCATCATGATGGGTACCTCATTATCATTTAAAGCCATGTGATAGAGGGTATTGTTATACGTGGCCAGGTCATTTTCTGTATTCCAGAACGTTTCATTGCTTACCTCATCCAAAGGAAAGCGTTCCAGGAAATCGTCATTGCAAGCAGTAAACAGGCATGCCATCAGACACACGATGCTACCGATATATATATTGCTTTTCATAGAAATTTCAGTTTTTAAAATTAGAAGGTTATTCTCGCTCCGATGGTATAATTCCGTTGCATCGGATATTCTATCGCTCCGGCATAAATGGATTCAGGATCCAATGGCTTCCGGATAGGAGAATATTCCCAAAGATTCATCCCTGCAAAATAGATATTGGCTTCTTGAAAGCCGATCGCTGACATCCAACCGGCGGGCAGATTATAGCCCAAGTTGACATTTTTAAGGCGTATGTACGCGGCGTTCTGCAAAAATCGGGTCTGGGGCTGAATATTCTTTTTATCATTGGTGGAGATATGGGGATGGGCGAAATAGGCATCCCGATTATCTTCAGACCAGGAATCGGTGATGAAATATTTTTCCACATGACCCGCGTTGAAAGGGAAAAACCAGGTCCAGTTTCCGGAGGTTGGCCAATGGTCCCTTCTCCCTACTCCCTGGAAGAATAAGTTCAAGTTGAAGTTCCGCCATTGCAGGTTATTATTGACGCCGAAGCTATAGCGAGGAGTATTGTTTCCAATGATTCTTCTGTCTCCAGGTTCTGAAAGCGTGTTATTACCCGGTGAAATCACCCCATCATCGTTAAGGTCCGCATATTGAATATCTCCAGGTCTCCAGTTGGCTCCCAGGCGAGACTGATCGGCATGATTATCCACCGCTTCTTCCGTCTGGAAAATCCCCACCGTCTCGTAACCCCAAATTTCGCCCAATTGTTGACCTACATAATACTGGTTGATCACTCCCTCGGGATTGATAAATCTGGTTATTTCTGCCGTCCAGTCTGACAAGGCCAGGGTGACGTCATAATTCAGGTCGTCTCTGACCTGGTCTCTCCAGGTTAATGCCAGTTCCCAGCCGGTAGTCTTAAGATCAGCCGCATTGGACTGTGGTGCTCCTGTTCCCAAAATAGAAGGGTATTGCTGCCTCATCAGCATATCTTTGGTTTCTCTCGAAAACACATCAAAGGAGGCATCAATTTTACCACCAAATAAAGTGAAATCAAGACCAATATTCTGAGATACAACTGTTTCCCAAGTCAAGGTCGGACTTACCAATCCAGCAGGAGATACAAACGGTGTTCGCTGCCCGGCGTTCATCATATAGGGTGATTGGCCGGTTCCCATAGTAGGAATATAGGGGTAATAGTTGTTACCCAATAGTTGGTTACCCAACGTTCCGTAAGAAGCCCGGATTTTCAGTTCATCCATCCAGTTGCTGGTACCCGCCATCCAGTTTTCATTCGAGATTCTCCAACCTGCAGAAAAAGAGGGGAAGAAACCGAATCGACTATCTTGAGGAAAACGCGAAGTACCGTCATATCGGCCATTGGCTTCCAGCAGAAATCTTTCATCGAAAATATAGTTTACCCGATAAAAGGCACCTCTTAAGGAAACATGACTACTACTTCCTGAAGTTTGCTGCAGTCCTGTGGTGGCATTCAAATCGGTAATCAAAGGAGTAAGCAGTGTATTTGCCTGCGCCCTAATGTACTTGTTTTGTCCCCACTCCTGATTAAAACCAATCATAGTATTCAGGCTGTGAATTTCCGGCAAAGAAAACTGATAATCTGCGAAGGCATTAAAGACGTAGTATTGATTGTAATTGCTCTGCTCATCAATAAAATCATTGCCACTAAAGCCATTACTGATCAAGTTGGCGGCTAGCAGATTGTTATCGACAATCTCTACTTTACTCGCCACATTCTGCTCACTTCGGTGGAAGAAATTATACGAGAAATTAGACTTTATCGTAAGGCCTTTAACAGGCGTAAGCGTAGCGCCCTGAGTCATCCAAATATCATTGTTGGTCCAGGTAGACCTTCCTCCATCTTCCAGATAAGGCCAGAAATTGGTGCCGCCGAAATACATGCCGATATACGGTTCGTATTGGCTCCGATCACCCTGCTGGACGTAAAATGGAAGGTCAGGAAACTGAATCGGCATAGTGGGGTTCACCCTTGCCAGGGAATTGATATTCACATCCCAGTTGTAAAAAAAGGGTTTGTCACTCTGCTGGGAATTGATCACCAGTTTTTCGTCCAGGGTCAACCAATCCGTTACCTTGAATTCACCCTTCATCAGGATGTTGTACCGCTTGAAGTTTTCATTGCGGTCTGAGTCCAGGTACCCATCTTTATTGAGGTGGCCAAACGAAACAAAATAGTTTGAGTTTTCGGATCCTCCAGAAATGGACAAGTCATGCTGCTGCGTGGGTGCGAAATCAGTCATGATATTGTTCTGGTAATTGTTATATCCGTAAAAACGGAGGTTTCCATCTACCACACCCCATTCGTTTTCCGGGATTGGGTTTTCAGACCATCTACGAGTTCCCTCCACCATGTCATCATCGAAACTAGGTACCCCATTGGTTCGAATATTTGCTATATTTCGTGCATTTACAAAGTCATGCGGGTCGGTGACCGGATCCATATTAAAGATCGGCTTGGCTAGTGAAAACTGGCTATTTAAGGACACTCTTACTTTACCGGCTTTCCCGCTTTTGGTAGTGACCAACACCACCCCAAAAGCGGCGCGAGCACCATAAACGGCAGCTGCGGCCGCATCCTTCAACACGGATACACTTTCGATATCATTGGGGTTAATTCTGTTTAAGTCCATGGGAACATTATCCACCAGAATCAGTGGGGAACCTCCATTTATCGACTGAAATCCACGAATATTAAACGAAGGGCTTTGAGAAGGATCTCCATTTCTGGGAGCAATGTTCAGGTTAGGGATTACGCCTTGCAATCCTTCTGCTACATTGGCAATCGGTCTATTCTGCAGACGCTCGCTGGTCGCTACCCCCACCGCACCAGTCAGGTTTACTTTTTGCTGGGTACCGTACCCTACGACCACCACTTCATCCAATGCTTGCGCACTTTCTGCCAGTGTTATATTTATGGTCTGCTGGTTTCCCACTGTTATCGTCTGACTTTCAAAGCCAATAAAAGAGAATACCAGCGAGGATCCATCCGGTACTGTAATGGAGTATTTTCCATCCAGGTCAGTGGCAGTGCCTATTGAAGTTCCCGGAACAGATACAGTAGCTCCAGGGATAGGTTGGCCGTTTTCGTCCACAACGGTACCAGAAACGATTACCTCTACCAGAGATTTTGAAACGACAACTGATTTTGGCGAGGAGGAAATAAATTTGGTTGAAACAACGGCAAGTGCCGTATTGTTTTGCAATGCATTTTGAATTTGAGCCTCAGTCTTAAAGTTAAGAAAAATGAGACATACCATAAGACACAGCGGGATAAACCCCACCATGTCATGGGTTCGTAATTTTACTTTCATAAATGGATTTATTATAAATTGAATTGATAATTGTGAGGTAAAGTGTTTACCTGGGGCGGGCAAGAATTAGTTCTTTTTTTTAACCATCGTTTTAACACCTGGAAATTAATTCCACCAATTTTAAATTACTTTTTAAACTAACAAAAAAAATACTCTAGACTATTTGCTGGTAATACCAAACAGAATATTTTATGCAATTTAATTAAAAATTAAAATTATTATTCTAAAAAATACATTTAGATTACCATCTAATTCTATATTCAATAAATATAACATGTTTTTTAATTACTTCTTAAAATAAAAATAATTTTTATTTTCAAATGCTTGTTTTAAATTAAAACCGCTACTTTCGACCCCTGCACGAAAGGTTACGCATTAGTCCATTCGCGGTTGCTTTAGTAATGCTAATAGGAAAATCAAAAGTCCTAATGTGCTAATAAAGTAATTACCTAATCAAAATTGAATCTTACAAAAAGTAGAGAAGCATTTTCTGTTTAAAAAAAATATTAAGTAAATATGTGGTTGTCTATATGAAAACAGGGATGAAAATTTTCTTTTATTTGCCCAAATCATTCAGTTTATTTACAATAAAGTATGTTTCGCCGGCGCAGGTCATCTTAGTAATAAATGCTTCTTGGGTACCTGCGTTTGAGTAAAAATTTAGAACACAAAATGATCAAATACTCTAATCAAACCAGAATTTTAGTTGCCGTGGATTGCATCATTGTCGGGTTTGATGGTCAAGACTACAAATTATTACTGGTTCAGCGTGGGTTTGCGCCGGAAAAAGAAAAGTGGAGCCTCATGGGCGGGTTTCTCCAGCCCACAGAATCCCTTGATGAAGCGGCCACGCGAATCCTAAAACAGCTAACCGGATTGGAAAACGTATATTTGGATCAAATGCATGCGTTTAGCCGTCCGGATCGAGACCCGGTGGAGCGAGTGGTGGGTGTCGTATACATGGCCCTGATCGATATCGAAAAATACGAAAAGCAAATCAACGACGATTTCCATGCCCGCTGGTTTTTGATGAAAGAATTACCCCAACTGATTTTTGACCATGAGGAAATGGTGCAGATGGCACTTAATCGCCTCCGTTATAAAGCATCGCTTCACCCTATCTTATTTGAATTGCTTCCGGAGAAGTTTACCTTGCCTCAGCTGCAGGCCTTGTACGAAGGACTCTTCGACACCAAGATAGACAAACGGAATTTTACTCGGAAACTGTTGTCTAGCAACATCCTGAAAAAGAAAAAAGAAAAGGATAAATCTACTTCAAAAAAAGGGGCCTATTTCTATTCACTTAACGAGGCCATCTATAAAGACAATGGTCAAAATTTGCTAAACCTGATCCCTAAAAATGAAATGCCTGCCGCTATGGAATAAATTCCCCTTCTTCTCCCGGGAAAGATCCGGTGCTGTTTCATCCGGCACCTCTCTGCTATTGTTTTGGGGCTGTGTAGGGGCCATTACCTTTATGGCGTCAGGACTATTTGCCCAAAACCAGGAAATTAGTGGGGCCTGGAGAGGAGAACTGGATTTGGGTATCCAAAAACTTCCATTAGTTCTTCATTTCCAAGTCCTGGAGGCGATGGAAAAGGATTTATTTGAAATACATCGTTTTGAAAATCTGAACCATTTGTTTCAAACGGCTCCAACCGGAGCCGTGTCCGAATACGGCGAAATCGAGGAAACCATGCACGAGCCGATGATGGAAAAGCTCGCAACCTGGATACTTCAAGGGTCGGCAAATCAACCGCTCACTTCCCCATGAAACACGCCTTTCAGAGCAAGTTGAAAAACTTTCACTCGGACTTGTGGCAATATCACCTGCCCGTTCCGGAGGAAGTGGTCCGTGAGCTCACGCGGGAAGGAAATAAACGAATCATTTGCACGCTAAATGATAGCCATACCTTTTCGGCAGCCTTGATGAAATGCCAGGATTATTGGTTTGTCTTGGTCAACAAAAAGATAAAAACAACCCTTCGTTTAAATCCCGAATCACTGGTGCAGGTAAGTTTAACGTCAGATTTTTCGGAGTTTGGTCATTCCCTTCCCGAACCCCTGCAACTCCTATTGGAGCAGGATGAACTATTTAGCAAGCATTTTTATGCACTCACGAAAGGAAAACAACGAAGTTTAGTCTACCTAACCGGAAAGGTGAAAAATCCGCAAAGCCAGTTGAACAAGGCCCTGGCCATCATGACCCATTTAAAGGAAACGGGCGGAGAGCTAAATTTTAAACAATTGAATGAGAAAATCATTTATTTTAATAACCTTTAAAATTTGGTTATTATGACAGGATTGAAACAAATGACTGCTTCGACACTTGCTTGCCTGGTTTGACAAGTTTTCATTTTCCTAATGACCGCTTTTAAATCCAAATCGAACTGATTACTGCCTTAGAATTCCTATTTTTGCGATCAATCAAACAGGCAACTTTTAACTACTATGCAAAACTACGCCAACCATAGCCGATATTACCCGCTGCACCATTATGTCGTGGCTCCGCTTACGCTGATTTTACTCTCCTGGTCTTTCTGGAACCTGGCAGAAGCATTTGCAGCGGGTGGGGATTGGCTGAATAGCCTTTACCTGGCTTTAGGAGCGGTGGTCCTTTTTTTGCTGCCCGTCATATCCCGAATATATGCATTGAAAAATCAAAACCGCATCATCCGGCTGGAAATGAGGTTGCGGTATTTCCAGCTTTCGGGCAAACCATTTTTGCACCTGGAAAAGAAATTGAAAATGAAGCAACTCATTGCCCTGCGCTTTGCCGGAAGTAAGGAACTCATCCCACTGATAGACCGGGCTATTCAAGAAAACCTAAGCCCCAGAGAAATAAAAAGAGCCATCCAAGACTGGCAAGGAGATTACATGCGGGTTTAAACGCCAATGGCATCCTCAATCGGGATACCATTGGAGACAGCCGGTTAATCAATCAACTTCTTCAACAATACGCGGACCTCTTTAGGGTTCTTGATGTTGTAATTTGCCTGCGTGTAGGCGTAACCTACCCGTATGGTGTAGGCATTTTTGGGCATGGCTTTAAAGGTGTCTTCATCTGTCCAATCATCTCCCAGGGCCATCACAAAATCGTACTCTTCGCCTCTCATCATGGACAAAGCGGCACGACCTTTATTGATGTCGGGCCTTTTGATTTCCAAAACCATGTTTCCTTCCAGCACTTGCAAATTGTGGCCCCTGGCCATGTATTTAAGGTGACTGAATAACTCTCTCATTCGCAGGTCGCCCAGGCCGCTCTCCACCTTCCGGTAATGCCAAACCAGGGAATGGTGTTTTTCTTCGATGAAGGCTCCCGGAGTTCTCAGTACATAATATTCCATTACCTGTCGGATATCTTCTTTCCAGCTATCATCTACATCTGCATACAAGGACCATTCCTCCGGCTGGTCCTTCTTTTTGAGCCAAACGCCATGTTCGGCAATCATATCTACGTGTTGGCCTTTAAACCATTTGCCTAAGGTCTCCTTATCCCGTCCACTGATAATGACCACCTGACATACCTTGGAGAGCGTGGCGACCAGGGACTTCAGCTCCTCGTCGGGAAAAGCATCCTGCGGACGACTTTTGAATCCTACTAACGTCCCGTCATAATCCAAGAAAACGATGGGCCGCTTAGCGGCTTTAAATGAGTCGACTAATTGCCCCACAATTTTAGGATCCAGGGATTTGGATTCCAACTCGGTTTGTTTTTCCTTGACGTGTGTCAGCCGGTCCATAAATACCTTTACCCACTGAAAAATATCGTATTTTTTCAGGCTGGATTGCATGGAACTTATCCGTAACTCTTGCTCTTCTTCGTCCATGGAAAGGGCTTCTACAATGGCGCTTACAACCCCTTCCTGATTGTTTGGGTTCACAAGTATGGCATCTACCAGCTCTTTACTGGCACCAGCCATTTCCGAAAGGATTAGCACTCCTTTTTTATGGGTTTTACTGGCCACAAATTCCTTACATACCAAATTCATCCCATCCCTCAGCGGGGTGACAAGTGCGATATCTGACATGGTATAGAAGGCACTTAACTCATTGAATGGAAAACTCCTGTAGAAATAATGTACCGGCACCCAATTTAGGGTGGAGAACTTACTGTTGATCCCCCCTACCAGGGTATCGATTTCCTCCTTCAGTACCTGGTATGATTTTACTTTATCCCGGGAAGGCACCACTACCATGATCATGGAAACCTTGCCATGGAATTCCGGATGGTCTTCCAATAATTGGGTAAAAGCCTTGATACGTTGAGGAATTCCTTTGGAATAATCCAACCGGTCAATGGTGATCAATAACTTCTGATCCCCCAGCATTTCCTTAAATTTCTTAACGTGGTTCAGCGTCTTTTTACTTTCAGCGGCCTTGGCAAATTTCTCATAATCAATGCCCATGGGAAACGAATCCACATTGATCAACCGGTTATCTGCCTGAATAAACCCACTTTCATTGGAAAGCCCCAGAATACGCCCTACCGCACTGAGGAAATGGCGCATATCGTCATACGTATGGAAACCGATCAAATCGGAACCCACCATCCCTTCTAGCATTTCCTTTCTCCATGGCAACATGCGGATGATCTCGTAGGACGGAAAGGGTATGTGTTGAAAAAAAGCAATGGTCGCATTGGGAAGGTGATTCCGAAGCATCATTGGCAGGAGGAGTAATTGGTAATCGTGGACCCAGATGGTATCATCCGGATTTGCCTTGGCCAATATCGCGTCACAGAATTTCTGATTTACCTGCACATAGGCTTCCCAGTAAGAATCCTCGTAATTGATGTATTGAGTGAAATAATGAAAGGCAGGCCAAATGGTCTCGTTGCTAAACCCTTCGTAATAAAGCTCTACGTCCTTTTTGGTCAAAAAAACGGGTGCCATTTTCAGCTTTTTCAACTCCTCGACAATTTCACTTCGCTGCTCTTCATCGGCTACATCATTCCCAGGCCAGCCTACCCATATATTCTCTCCTTCCTTATAGATGGAACCCAAGCCAGTGGCCAATCCACCTGCACTGGGTTTAAATTCGAACTTGCCATTTTTGTGTTGCAAACTAATGGGCAGTCTATTGGAAACAATAATCGTTTTGGACATGTCTGGCTGTGGGTTGCTTGGTATAAAAAGGTATTTCGGTAAGGTTCGTTAAAAACACTACTAACAGCTTCTAATTTAAGGAAAATGCCTTGATAAAAAAAACCGGATGCGGTATTCCAGCACCAACGCTTTCTACCTGAAAGGCTTTAGTAAAATTGATTTCGCTGGAATAATTTCAACAGTAAATTGCCGGTCAGGGCACTTGATCCACCAATCAAAAAACCCAGCAAGCTGGTAATTCCCACCAGAACAGCACCATTTTCCATCCCCATGATCCTGGCAATCCGTTCGGGAAAATCCGAATCAGTGGCAGACCAAGTGATCAGTGGAACCAGTAGCCAAACCAGGCCAACCCCTAATGCCCCTGCAATAAAGGAATGTAGGGCCGGACCTTTCCAGCCTACGGCAAGTGCCCCAATCAGGATCATGATGACCCAATAAGGAACCAGCCCGCCCAAGGCATAGGCGATCAGTGCATTCAGTAGCAATTGAACGAGTAGACGCATCTTATTCCGGTTTAAAAAGTGTTTTGAAAAGCAATCCTTCCTCCTCCTCCGAATCCTTCAGGTCCATTTTCACATAATCACCTGAAGCCCACTTGTCGATCATATTGTCATAAAAACGGCTCCCTGGATTTCCAGACTGCCCGCCAGGGTAAATACCGAAGGCCTGAATTTCCGGCCCCATTTCCACCACCATTCGCCAACCTGGCCCCCAGTCGTCGCTGGTGGCGTTTACGATGTTTTTCCCGCCCCCTATTGGTATGTTTTTTCTTCCAAATGCCTCCAGATTGGGAATGATGTGTGCCAGGGTAGTACCCTTGTAATCGGCCCAGGTCAGGGAATCCACAGGGGTTCCCAGTGCCTCCATCTCTTCGACCATCCTTTCAAACCCCTTACCAATCCAATGTCCGGACTGTTCTTGCTGCGTCGTGGAGGGGTCATCAAACCAAGGGCCGGAGGGTTCCTGCTGCAGCAAGCGGGAAAGCACGTATTTATTGGGGTAGACTAGGGGCTGTTGGTCCGGGTTCCAGGACCCGAACAAGGCCGATTGCAAATTACGCCACCAGGAAGTAAAAATGGCCGGAGCCGAAATATCCGCTCCCGCATCAAAATCCCAGGACTGTAGGGGGGGTATCCATTTTTGGTTTAGGGGTGTTTGGTAACTGCTATCCAGATTTTCCAGCATATAGGGGAGTATTTCCGAAGCATGCAGGTCAAAATTATCCAATTGAAGGGCCATCATATCTGCTGTCGAAATGGCCTGCATTTCAGATAAACGCGCCTGAATTCTCCGGTTTCGGAAATATTCGAATTCGTTTGCAAAGACATAATAGGGATAGTTTTCGGAAGCAGGGTGCTGATTGGCCGACATGACGAAACCCCGATCCGGATTGAATTCCCGAACCTGATGCTCCTGCGGTATCCAGCCCTGCCACTCAAAATCCGGATCACTGCCATCCATCAGGTATTTTCCCTGTCCAGTCCATTTAATGGGAAATTTTCCCTGAACCGACATAGCGATATTTCCATCGATATCGGCAAAGGCAAAATTCTGCGCGGGAGCAGCATAACTGGCAATGGCTTCTAAAAAATCATCGTGATCTCTTGATTGATTCAGCCGTAGGAAGGTTCGCTGCTCATTGGAGCCCTCAAGCGCGGTCCACTTCAATGCAAAATCGGTGGGCTTCCCCTCCATGAGAAAGTTTCTGTCATACACCACCGGCCCGTAATGCGTATACACCACCGTATCGAGATAATCTTGCTGACCTTTTATTTTGATACGTTCCAATCGGGTGGTGCTCTGAATCCACTGCCCATTGTACAGGTATTCTTTCCGGGACTCGTCTTTAAAAGTTATTTTATACCAGTCTTTTACGTCCCTGTCGGCATTGGTCGTTCCCCAGGCTATTCGTTCGTTAAATCCAATGATGACTCCCAAGGCTCCGGGAAGGCTTGCTCCTTTAACGGAATAATCTGGCGTGCTCAACTGGATCGCATACCAAAGCGAGGGAAGATTCAATGCCAAATGGGGATCATTGGCAAGCATCGCATATCCACTTTCTGTTTTACTTCCGGACACCGCCCAATTATTTGATCCGTATCCGGGTTCTTTATCAGGCAGTACACTGGAAACCAAGCCCGAATCGGGGTAGTTCTGTTGGGGAACAGTAACCGGTTCCCGTTGAAAACCCCAGTTTTCTTTTGACACCACCGGGCGGGTTCCCTCCGGGTACTCCGGAAATAATTGCTGCATCCAGCTTTCGCCAAAAAGATTTCTAAAATTGGAATAGGCCAGATCCCGGTCGCCGGACAAGGTTTCCGCCATGTTCATTAAAAAGATAAGGGTCTTAAACGGGCTCCAGGGTTCGGGCTGGTAGTCCAGCAATTTGTATTCGATGGGAAGGTCACCGGGGGACAAATTCCGTATGTAGGCATTGACCCCGTCAGCGTATGCCTTCATGAGGCTCAAGGTCTCCGGATCCGTTTTTTCCAGGAAGGATAATTTGTTTTCAGCACCAAAACCCAGCCCTTTTCGACGCATTTCCCGGTCGTGATTCAACGCAATTTCCCCCACTACCTCTGATAGCCTGCCTTCGGCTGCACGTACCTGAAATTCCATTTGCCACAGCCTATGGATGGCGGTCACGTAACCTTGCACCCGAAACAAATCAGCCTCATTTTCCGCAAAAATATGAGGTACCAGGTTCGAATCGTATTTCACTTGCACAGGGGCCATTAAGCCTTCCAAATCCAGTTCCTCCATCGGATTTCGATCTTCACTCGTCATATTTTGCCAAAATCCCCGAAAAGGATCAAATATACTGGCAAGGGGAGGCAAACCGGCCAGGTTTATCGATAGCCCTACCGCGATCAGCAAGGTGACCATTAACGAAATAAAGAACCCGATGTATTTCATTCAATCGTGATGGGTAATACCAGTTTTTCCCATTTTACTTCCAAACCATCCGCAACAACCTCAATGGACAGCCATTCCTGGCTTTCGTTGGCCCAGGTAGGAGTTACCTCAACCCGTAATACGTCTTTTTCCTCGTCATATTGGAAATGCCCGTGCTCCAGGTCCCATTCAGCGTTAAAGATGACGGTCCAGGGATCGTTGGCTCTGGGAATGGTAAAAAGAGAATATTTTCCTGGAGCCAATGGCTCCCCTTCTATTAGTACCTCCTCTTCCAGCGTGATATAGGTAGCCTCATTGGCTCCCGTCCGCCACACTTCTTCGTAGGGCACCAGGTCATCCCAGATTTCCCGGCCTTTGATGCCAGGTGAACCGTATTGCACCTTTATGGATTTATCCCCGATTTCTCCGGAGGTGGTTTTCAGTGGACTGGCTCGCTCTTCTTCAGAAGCGGACTCCATGGTCGCATCCGCTTCCGAACCGGCATTATTCGTTGAAGGTCCGGAACAGGACCAAATGAAAAATAGCAGAAATGAGCCAAATAGGTGATAAAAATTCTTTATCGTCGTACACATGGATAACCTTGTTTAATTTTATTCTAATTTATGTATTTTTTTCTGCCCTGCCATATTCATTTACCAGAATAATGCAGCAAAATGGAAGCGATATTCGAATATCCCCTACGAAAAGGTAGTACATTTGGGGAATCAGACCAGTATCCGGTCGCAGAATGGAAGCCATACTCGAAGTCCATTTTGGGATTGGGCGGCAAAAAAAATGAATTTGTTGTTTCTTGTATGTTTTTTTCACCAATTTGTGTTGAAATTTCAGCTATCCTATGCGTTTCATAATCGTTTCTTTCTTTTTCGTTTCTGTGCTCCTTTTTTTCAGTGTTCACGTATCTCCCGAAAGCTGGGGTTATACCGGATTATTTTCCCTGCTGATACCCGTTTTTGTTCTACTAAACCTCTTCTTAATTGTCCTGCTGCTATTTGGCAGATTAAGGTTAATCATTTTTCCTATTCTTGCCCTCGTGATTGGATGGAAATTTCTTTCGGTCAGTTTCCAATGGAATACTCCCGATACTACCACAGAAGGCTTTTCCATTTTAAGCTATAACGTAATGTTATTCAACAACAATTGGGGCCCCAATCGGGAAGAGCTGATAATAAACTCCGTACAATGGGCCCGCGATAATCCTTCGGATATCAAATGTTTTCAGGAATTCTATCAGGATTTTACCACTCCTTCCAAAAATGCGCTAAAAATATTGAGTAAGGACGGAGCTTACGAACATGCTTTTTTGCCGGTAGACGGTAATCCAAAAAAAAGAGCCTACGGTATCGCCATTTTCAGCAAATTCCCCATCATCAACAGCGGTAAGGTTTTTGACAACAAGAAAAACAATGGGGCCATGTTTGCGGATATTAAAATCCGGCAGGATACCATTCGCGTGTACAACACCCACCTGGAGTCCATGAATATCCGGGCTGCTGACTTGAATAACCTGGAAGGAATCAAAAGCCAATACCGCAGCACCATAAAGAAATTAAAAGAAGGAATACAAATGAGGGCCTCACAAGCACGAATTTTAAAAGACCATATAGGAAATAGCCCCTACCCGGTCATTTTGGCCGGAGATTTTAACGATCTGCCCTACAGTTACACCTATTTTAGCTTTAAAGAAGTGCTGAAAAATGCGTTCGAGGAAATGGGAAGAGGATTCGGTTTTACTTATAATAAGGTGCTTTTTTTCCTTCGCATAGACAATATTTTTTTCGATGCCCCCCTAGAAATCCAACAATTTCGCACCCACCGGGAAGTTGACTATTCCGACCACTACCCTATTTCGGCCAATTTTGCTTTTCCTGAATAGCCAGCCCTGTCTTTTTCTGAATCCATTTTTGGAGGTACTTCAATAGTACCGGTAGCCAAAATAGATCTGCCACTAAAGCGAAAAACAAGGATAAGCCCACCAAAACTCCCGTAAACCAGGGAATCTCCAAATCACTGAAGGCCAATACCATAAAACCGGAAGAAAGAATAATAGTAGTAAGTATGATCGCTTTTCCGGTGGTGAGAAACGTAATTCTGAGCGCTTTCTCAAAAGGAAATCCCTTGGCCAGTTGCATGCGCAGGCTACTTAGGAAATGAATGCTGTCGTCCACGGCAATTCCAAAAGCTATCGCAAATACAATGGAAGTGGATAATTTAAAATCAACCCCCAGTAAAAACATGACCCCCCCCACCCATACCAGGGGAATGATGTTTGGAAGCAATGCTATAAGTGCCACTCTCCAGGATTTATATAGCAATCCAATCACCAAAACCACTAACAAAAAAGCGAATCCCAATCCGGAAAAAACTTTCCGAGTGACCTGTTCGTGACTTTTATCGATCAGAAAGGAAGTGCCGGTAAGCCGTACCTGTAACAAATTTTCGTTCACTTCATCGGCTACAAATGCCTCGAGCCTTGCGTGCTGCTGGTATCCGATATAACTACCCACATCTTTAGCGCGAGCGGAAATTCTTCCGGATTTTAGGTTTTCCGTCCACAATTTCCATTCGTTTTCATCCATCCACCGCTCCATCATCGGAGCCATGCGTTCATAGCTGCCCTCAGACGGGAGGGTGTAGGCATTTGGATTCCCGCTGTTTTGTGCCTTATTGATTCCCTTCACCAGGGTGAGGGGAGACAAAATAGCACCCGTACCGTAATTATCCCCTATAAAATCCTCCAGTTTTTTGATTTCCTTCAGGACGGCGTAGTCAAATAAACCTTGTTCCGAATTCCCCACTTCCAGATAAACTTCCAATGGCTTCGACCCGTCAAAGGTTTGATCAAAAAATCGAAAATCCTCCTTTAGCGGGTGATCTTCCGGCAAGCTATCGACGATGTAGCCATTGGTCTTCACCTGAGCCATCAAATATCCGGCACCCAGGCTGACCAGGACAAAAATCAAGGAAATACGGGTTCCCCGGGTGATCACCTTCTTGTAAACCGAGCCCAATACCCGATCCCAGCGCCGGGCCCAATCCTGATTTTCAGCCGATGGCAGGGCAGGAAAGACCAGCAAAGCCCAGGGTAGCAGGGTGACCAGTGCCAGAAACATAAAAAGAACTCCCAATCCCGTGTACACACCAAACCAACGCAAACTCCCTATATCGGTAAAATAAAGAGAAAGAAATCCCAGGGAAGTCGTCAAGGCTGTCAAAAACACCGGAAGGGTCAGTTCCTTGCACATAGCGGCTACCGCCTTCTCTTTCGGCAGGGAGTCTCTCAGGGATTGTTGATAATGATTTAAGAAATGGACCAGGCCACTTAGCCCAATGACCATCAAGATCGGAGGTTGCATGACCAGCATGACATCCAACTGCCCTCCGGTAGCCAACAGGAAAGAACCGGCCCAGAAGACTCCCAGGACGATGATTACGAAGGGAAGCAGCACCGCCCACCAACTACGGTATAATAGCCATAACAATAGCAACACCCAAATCCCCGCCAGTCCAAGAAAAAGCGTAAACTCCTCCTGAAGCAAGCTGACAAATTCTCCCTGAGCCCTTATTTTTCCAGCTATTTTAGATTCAGGAAGCCCTGCATTATGCACTGCATTTTCGATCGACCTGAACAAAGAATCACCGGCCTCCTTCCCTATAAGTTGTTGGTTTTGAATAACCAACAGGAGGTAATCCTGGTCTTCGCTAATCAGGCTTCCTTGCCACTGATCCTCCTCAGAAAGTTTTTCGGCTGTCTGGGACAGTGCTTCGGGAGAAGACCAATCCATCAATGGTCTGAAGCTTACCCCAAAAGGACCAATCCGGGGCTCTTCCATTCGAAGTAGCGAATTCACCTCCTCTACCCCTTCAAATTCCCTGATTTTATTTTCCAGTTGCAGGGCTTTTTCGAGGAAAATGCTATCGTACACATCCGGTTGCCTGCCCAGGGCCAGAAGAAGGTAATCGTTATCATTTTCGAACGTGGACCGGTAGTTCTGATAAAATTCCAGATCCGCATCCCCTTGCTGAAAAAAGTTTTCAAAATCATAATTAAACCGAAGTCCTTCCCAGCTATAAACAAAAAATAACGTCAGTGCGATGGCACCTACCAGTCTCCAAAAAGCCTTTCTTTTAGTCATGTTTGTATGTCCTTTGCCTGGTTAAATGTTTACCCATAACAGGCAACAAGGATAAACGGTTTGGCCAGCCCCCGAATTTGATTTATTTTAGAGCAAAAATTTAGATACACATGAAAAAACATACCTTTTTTTTTATTTGGGGGCTTTTACAGGCATTTATCGGCTATGATAGCCAGGCCCAATCATCCCGATGGCAACAATCCATCCATTACCAGATGGAAGTGGATATGGATGTTTCCACGAATCGGTACAAGGGAAGCCAAACCATAGCCTATTCCAACCATTCACCGGACACCTTACACCGGGTATTTTTTCACTTGTATTACAATGCCTTTCAACCAAACAGCATGATGGACGAAAGGTCCCGAACCATATCCGACCCAGACCGGAGGGTTGGGGACAGAATAGCCGATTTAAGTCCCGAAGAAATCGGCTACATGCAGGTAAACAGCCTACAGATGAACGGTCAACCGGTCGCTATGGAAGAGGTTGGTTCGGTGCTGGAAGTGAGCCTTCAGGAACCCATATTGCCCAACAGCACGGTCATTTTTGAATCCGAATTTGAGGCACAGGTACCCTTACAGGTTAGACGTTCGGGCAGAGATAATGCGGAAGGCATCCGGTATAGCATGGCCCAATGGTATCCAAAACTGGCCAATTACGACGAACAGGGCTGGCATGCCAACCCTTATATTGGCAGGGAATTTTATGGGACCTGGGGGAATTTTGATGTAAAAATAACCATCGATAAAGACTATGTATTGGGTGGAACAGGTTACTTGCAAAATGCCCATGAAATCGGCCATGGCTACGAAGCCCCCGGAGAGCGTACCAAAAAAAACAACGAATCCAGCCTAACCTGGCATTTTTATGCCCCACAGGTACATGATTTCATGTGGGCTGCGGACCCTGATTTTACCCATGATAAGTTGGTGATGGATAACGGGATCACCTTGCATTTTCTGTACGAAAAAAATTCAAAAACAGAAAAAA
The DNA here is from genome assembly GCF_010119245.1 of Cyclobacterium salsum. Lineage (GTDB taxonomy): Bacteria > Bacteroidota > Bacteroidia > Cytophagales > Cyclobacteriaceae > Cyclobacterium > Cyclobacterium salsum. Next base: position 182,154 of record NZ_WNKG01000002.1, on the reverse strand, counting down.
ACTGGGCGGCTTTACAGGAATATACCCGAAAAGCGATGGCCTATTTCAGCGAGCATTACGGGCAATATCCCTATCAGCAGTTTTCGGTCATTCAGGGCGGAGACGGAGGAATGGAATACCCCATGTCCACCTTGATCACCGGACAGCGTACCCTGGGTAGTTTGGTAGGGGTGACGGTTCACGAATTGGCTCACAGTTGGTTTCAGGGAGTGTTAGGTTCCAACGAGTCCTTATATCCCTGGATGGATGAAGGATTTACCACCTTTGCCAGCAACCGTTGCATGGCAGCCATTTTTTCCGAGAACCCTTCCGGATTTCCACAGCTCGGAGCCTATGCCAGTTACGAAAAACTAGCAAAATCGGGTCTGGAAGAACCCATGGCCACTCATGCGGACCATTACCATACGAACACGGCCTATGGGGTTGCGGCCTACTCCAAGGGAGCACTGTTCCTTGCCCAGCTAGGATATATCATCGGAGAAGAAGTCCGGGATGAGGCGATGCTGCATTATTGGGATCAATGGAAGTTCAAACATCCAAATGCCAATGACATTACCCGGGTAATGGAGAAGGCCAGTGGGCTGGAATTGGATTGGTTTAAGGAATATTGGGTTTACACAACCAAATCCATTGATTACGCCATTTCCTCTGTAAGCGAAGAAAATGGCCAAACCAAAGTGACCCTTGAAAGAAAAGGATTGATGCCCATGCCCATTGATTTTGTAATCACCTATGAAGATGGCAAGCAGGAGACTATTTACCTGCCCCTTACCATTATGCGCGGAAACAAAGGGGAAGAGGCCCGATTTCCCGAAAGGGTCCGCACCCAGCGATGGCCCTGGACACACACCCGAACTGAAATAATCCTCGATGAACCCCTCTCGGCTATCCAAAGTCTGTCCATCGACCCATCCCTTCGGCTAGCCGACATTAACAGGGATGATAATGACTGGATAAGGGAGTAGCTTTTAGCAAAAGTACCTGGCCGGGTTGTAAAATCCGGCCAGGCACAAAAACGAATCTCTTTAACACTGTGTAAACGTGAGGTCGAGTTAAGAACGTACTCAATACCCGGCTATATCGTCACTGCGACTCTGTTTTATGGGCACTATGGAGTGACGGTCTCGTTCTACTAAAGATTCCCACGGCTTCCTTCGCACATACCCACTCTAAGAGCCTCGGAATGACGGTTTTATTATGAAAATAGGTCGAACTCACGTTATAAAGGTCTATTCCAGTCGAATCTGATATTGGAGAACAAGGGAACTTTTTCTCATTTGCTGCACCAAATCACCCGTCCTATCTGCATCAAAAACAGGCCGATTTTGGTAGGCAAGGGTCAACTTGGACCGTTGTCCGTCCAGCAGTAGATTGACCCCTGTTTCCAGAAACGTGACCGGCTCCTGTAATTTTTCGTAGTCGGAAAATTGGCCGGAAATAAAGGGTTGGATGCGTTCGTTCCTATTGGGTATAGGCCAGGTATAACCCACTTGAAAATAACCGGTTTGCCCCGTACCAATGGCGGGCCAGGCATTGCCGGTACCACTGAAGGTACCTTGCGTATTCAAGCCGCTACCCACGTTGTTAAAACCAATGACTCTCAGGTAATTGGGTCCAAAATCATAGTAAAAATAACCCATGTAAAAGGTCCAGGCCTTGTTACCGGGGAGGGGAATTTCCCCAAATAGGTCTGCAGCCATCAGCGTGATGGGAGTGGTCAGTGTGTCGGCTTCATTAGTTAGATGCCACATGGCCTTATTTTGTCTTTCGATACCCAGCCCAAGGGTCAACACCTTCTTTTGCCCATCCAGCGTTCCGGCATGAAACGGACTGATGCTTTCGTGATCAAAAAACTGGTATTTTAAATACACCGCTGTTTGGATACCCGGCTTGACATTTGCAAAACCTGAATCAAAACCTATCTGGCTATTCGCTACCGGCGCATAAGGCCTGCTGAAAACGATCCGATAGTCCAATGGACCGGCCTGGCCTGCTGCAAAGGCGCTCAGCTTGCGCAAAATGTTGTCCGTTTGATTCACCGTCGGAATCAGAAAGGGAGACAGGTCCAGTGTCAACAGCTTACTGGTCAGTGGTGCCGCATATCGGGAGGTACCATTCCATCCGGATTGCCCCCCTCCTACGGTCAGGTACCGGTGCAGCCGGTGATCTATGTAGAAGTCCAACAAACGTATTTCCCCGGATCTTGCGGTAAGGTAATTGATGTTGTTCTGACCCAGGGTCATGGTCAGATTTGTTTTTTCCCTGATCCGGGCGTAAGCCTGGAATCGCAACCTCCTCACCGAAATATCAAAAAAAGAGGAAGAGGGCTCTCCGTTGATCAGCGTTCCCGGATTGTTCTGGTTGTAACGCATCCACACCTGGCCCGTTAGCCGGAGCCCCGCATACGAACTGCTATCTTTTTGCGAATAAACCCGAAGCGGGAAATCCTGCGCCCGAGCCTGGTTCAAAACGAAAACAGCTACCGCAAAAAAAAGTAAAAATTTCATTTTCAGATAGAAGTATAGATTATTAAAAGCGACAAAAGGACTGGGTTTTGCCATCCGGAAGCAGTTATTTTCTATAAAGTAACTATATCCCCTGGATGAATTCAAAACTAAGCCGGATTAAATTGATTGAGGATTACCCTTAATACCTTATTTTTAACCAATCCTTTCCGGTAAATTCTAAGTTAATGAAAAATTCAATAGGCCTGACAAGCGCATTGATCAACAGCTTATACCTATGCGGACTTTTTTTGTTTCCCGCTTTTGGATTTGTACTTGCTGGAAAAGGAATTAGTAGGTATATCCGATAAAAACTCAAACCATTTGTATGAGCATTTTACCGGCCCAACTCCCTTACAACCGGTCAGAATACTATTATTTGCTTTATTTTATTGATTAAATTGGGAATTGAAAAAGGAATTGGCTACTTTGATTGCGTAACCAATAAGCCAAAATGATATGAAGCCTTTTGTACTACTTACTTGTATGGTGTTTCTATTTACCATCCGGGCGCAAGCGCAGGAAGAATTAGAAACCGAGCGGAATACCAAAGACAAGACCTATCATTTTCAAGAGTTTGAGGTCCTACAGTTTGAAGCCGTTAGTCCGGATGAGGTAACTACCACTACTTTTCTTGCAAAGGATTTGAGCTACCAAAAATCGCCTGTGCCCGGACCGCCCATGGGGAATTACCAGGATTTTAAAATCATAAAAATCACCCTTCCGAAGGAAATCTGCCAGAAATTAATAGATCGCAAGGACCTGAATGAAAAACCAGCCAGCTATTATTTGGTAAAGAGAGAAACAAAACCTAAAGAGTAGCCCCGAAATTGGTTTCAACGGATAGAATACGGATTTGCGCCCATTTCCAGGGGCCATCCGCCAACATCCAGGTTGCCTCACAAAGGGTAGGAACTTCCACCCCTTCAAATTTTTGGTATTCCCTGGCTTCTATGATCCAGGGCTTTCGAGTAGCGGATTCCTCCCCACCCATGTACCGTTCGGTGCTGAATTTCACAAATCTGCCGACCTCATCAAAGGTAAAAACGCCGGATACTGAACGGTCTTGAAAAGTCAAAATGGCCCTGGCCTCGTTTTCACCAATGCCTTCCCAGCTCAGGTAAGGGCACTTGGCAGCAGCAGGAAACCAAACTATTTCACCTAAAAAGCGCTGTAGGGTACCTTCATCTATTCTGGGATTATCTTTTTCATTAACCATAGCAATCAGCGACCAGAGTTTAATCGCCATTTCACCTTTTCCACCCAGCAACTTATCCCTCCCCTTTACCTGAATCAAAGGGTATAACTGTAGGTCCAAGGACCAAACAAAACCGGGTTGGACCGGATTAAAGTACTGATGGGCCGTACCTTGATACCAGTCTTTCTGGGTAGGATTGAGTTTTAGTTGGAAATCCTGTTCTACCTTTACCCTGCCGGGTATCGGTGCCTCCCATGCTCCTGATCGTTCAAGCCATCGCTGGACGGGCTCCGGGTAGGAAGATGCTGGTGGAGAATCTGACTTTTCAAATATCGTTGTGGATTGGCTAAACAACGCGTTTACTTCCTGCATGACCTGCGTTTCAAAACGCACATCAGCTCCCGCCAGTACGGATAGGCAAAATAAGACCACGTTGGGTACGGTTCCGAACTTTGCCTCTCCCCAGTACAGGATTATCAGCACCTGTGAAAAAATGGCCAGCGCCATTCCGAGGTACCACCAGTAGTGTACCTGCCAGGCATACCCAACCGTTACAACTAATATACCGATTCCGGCAAGCAACCACAGCATGCCCGCATCCCTGGAAATTTGCAGGGGTAGTTCTTTCAATTCCATCCATTCATAGGCTTTTAAGAAACCTAAAAAATGAATGAACCCATGTAAGGCCAGCAAAATGATAACGGTTATCTTCATGTACCTAATTTACCAAATTCACGTTACCGAAACAATATAGGAGCCACCGGAAATAGCTTCATTCTTCCATTAAATGAACCAATTTTTCCAAAATAGAACAGCGAAAGGGTTTTTCTAAGCTAATTATCCTGCTTACATTGAAAGCGATTAGCAGCTAAAAAAATGAAAAAAAACAAATCCCTACCTCAAATTCCCGGACAGATTGATTCTTTCCATTTAACCCCTACCGGTCTGCTTGGTGCCACGGACAACTGTATTTTTGAAATTATGGTTTATGCTGAAAATACCTTTAGAATACGGGTTAGTAAGCATAAGGAATGGGAAGGCAATCCCTACTCAGTAATCGCCTCTCCGATAGAAAACAGTTATGGATTTGAGGAAGACGACCGGCACCTGATTCTTAAAACCGCCAACATCCATTTATTTTTACGCAAGGATAATTTATCTCTAATCTTCAAAACCAGTTCCGGTCAGATGCTATCGGAGGACGATCCTGATGTTGGAATAAATTGGCTGGGCACTGAGGTCAGTTGTTATAAGAAGCTACAGGAATGGGAAAAGTTTATTGGCTTGGGCGAAAAAACAGGTAGGCTGAATCGCTATGGGCAAAGTTACACCCATTGGAACACAGATCACTTTGGGTATGGTGTTGATGACGATCCCTTGTACCTTTCCATTCCCTTCTACATGGGCCTTCATCATGGACTGGCTTATGGGATATTTTTTGATAATACCCACAAAACCACCTTTAACTTCGGGGCAGGGAACAACCGGTATTCCTACTTTTCGGCAGAAGACGGAGACCTGGATTATTATTTCATCCATGACGAATCCGTGTCGCAGGTTCTGTCCGCCTACACCAGATTGACGGGCCAGACGCCGCTTCCCCCCAAATGGGCACTGGGCTATCAGCAATGCCGCTATTCCTACTATCCGGATAAGGATGTGATGCGCCTGGCGCAAACCTTTCGGGAAAAAAGCATCCCCGGAGATGTGATATACCTGGACATTCACTACATGGAAAAATATAAGGTATTCACTTTTGATAAAGAAACCTTTCCGGATCCTGCGGGATTGATCCGCCATTTAAAGCAATTGGGGTTTCGGGTGGTGGTCATCCTTGATCCTGGCATAAAAGCCGATGAATCCTATCCGATTTACCTGGAGGGGGAATCGAAATCCCTATTTTTAAACTACCCAAATGGAGAGCATTACCTGGGACAGGTTTGGCCGGGTTGGTGCACTTTTCCTGATTTCACCCTCCCGGAAGCAAGGGCCTGGTGGGGAGAAAAGCTGCAATTTTATACCGAACTGGGAGTGGACGGATTTTGGACCGACATGAATGAACCGGCTACCTGGGGGCAGACCGTACCGAATCTCGTGCAATTTGACTTCGAAGGTACCGGTGCCAATCACCGAAAGGCCCGAAACATGTACGGCATGCAAATGGCCAGAAGTACCCGCGAAGGCCAAATCCAGGCCCATTCCAATGCAAGGCCCTTTGTATTGACTCGTTCCGGGTTTGCCGGAATTCAGCGATATGCAGCCGTCTGGACCGGTGACAATGTGTCCAGCGATGAGCACATGATGGCTGGCATCCGACTGGTAAATAGCATGGGGATCAGCGGCGTACCCTTCGCAGGCTACGATATCGGAGGGTTTGTGGGGAATTGCTCCCCGCAGCTCTTTGCCAGGTGGATCAGTATCGCTGCATTTTGCCCGCTGTTTCGGGCACACACCATGGTCAACAGCCATGCTTCCGAACCCTGGTCGTTTGGGGAGGAAGTGGAATCCATTGCAAGGAATTACATACGGCTACGGTACAAATTGATGCCAGCCATTTATGCCGCATTTTACAAAAGCCAGGAAACCGGATTGCCGGTGGCCAAAAGCCTGGCCCTGGAGTATCCTTTTGACGATACTGTTTATAATGGTGCTTATGACAACCAATACCTATTTTGTGAACAGCTATTGATCGCGCCGGTAGAAAGCTATAAAACCATTACCAAAATATACCTGCCCGAAGGCGACTGGTACCACCTCTTTTCAGGTAAAAAGTTGAAAGGCGGAAACGAACTTTTATGGGAATGCCCCTTGAACTACCTTCCTGTATTTGTGGCTGCCGGAAGTATTTTACCCATGCAAAGCGTCGGGCAACATACCGCAGCGGTCTCGGATGGCAGGATCAAATGGCATGTTTTCAAGGGAAAAGGAGTACGTGAACAAATCTTGTACGAAGACGATGGGATTAGCAATGCCCACCAGAATGGAGACTGGGCCAAACGGATCATTCAAATGGATCATGACCACGGCGTATTAAAAATAGGAGCTTTAGAGGGCGATTACTCAAGTAATTATCGCCAGGCCAGGATTTACTTCCATGGATTCCAGGACCAGCTGGTTGAGATCGAAGGAAATCGGGTAAAGATGGATCGAACCAATGTCGCTTTTTTGGACGAAATAGCGGAATTTGATCCCCTGCCCGTCGGCGAACATGAATTTCAGATTTGTGCGGCTGTTCCCAGCGTAACCGTTACCCTCACAGCCGCCAGCCAAACCCTTACCTTAAAAGGAATCGAATAATGGGAAGCTTTTTGGTTTAGGGTTGGTTTTTATTGTAATACTCCATGGCCTTTTCCATTTGATCATTTAATTGATCGATTCTTCGCTCCGGACCCGGGTGAGTGGAAAGGAATTCGGGGGGTCTGGTTCCCTCTGCCTGGGCATTCATTCGTTCCCAAAAAGCAGGTGCTTCCCGGGGATTATACCCAGCGATGGCCATAAAGATCAGGCCCAGCTGATCCGCTTCCAACTCCTGATCCCGTGAAAATTTCAACATTCCCACTTGCCCCCCATAACCAATGGCCTGTAAAAAGATCGTTTGTGTCAGGGTGGGATTTTCTCCCATGGCCGCCTGAATTCCACCCAAAAGTCCATTAGCCACCATTCCTTGTGACATGCGTTCGCGGGCATGGTTGGCAATGGCGTGCGCTACTTCGTGACCCATGACCACCGCGATGCCCGTTTCGTCCTCACAAATAGGTAAGATACCCGTGTAAAAAGCCACTTTTCCGCCAGGCATACACCAGGCATTTACCTGCTCGCTTTCCAGCAAATTAAACTCCCAGGAAAATCCCTCCGTGATCTCGGATTGCCCGTTGTCTTCCAGGTATTTTTCGACAGCCGCCGCAATCTTTCTTCCCACATTTACAACCTGCTTACCTTTGGTGCTATTCGTCAAAACCTTACTATCACCCAACACCTGATCGTATTGATCGTAGGAAAGGGGCAATACTTCAGCGTTACTCACAAGATTCAACTGCCTTCGGCCGCTAAGCGGTACGGTGGCGCAACTGTAAGCTATAAGACCAGTAAAAAGAAGGGCAATAATTTTTTTATACATACTACTATTGGTAAAGAATCCTTTCCAAATGTTCAAAAAAGATGCCAGAAAAGGATCCACAGTCAAAAAAAATAAAAGCTGCCATACTGTAAATCAACCAAAAATATTCACAGACGTAAAACATAATACCATTGAATTGGTTTACAAATTAACAAGAAAACAAATTTTAACCTAGTCCCCAATCACGTTATGAAAAAGTATTATCAATTTTTGATTCTCATGATGGGCATTGCAGGAAGTTTATTCCTACAATCCTGTGTAGACGAACAAAGCCCTGCAGATGCGCTGGAGTTATTGAGTGGCAGCAGAGGGTACCCTCTGAATGCGGTAGATGGATCCGGAATTAGCGGAAATGTGGTTTTTGAAGAAGGAGAAGGCGGATATACCAAAGTGACGATAAATCTGAGCGGAACGCCCGATGGAGGTGCTCATCCGGCGCATATTCATTTTAATTCTGCCGCCGAAGGAGGGGATATTGCCATTTCCCTGGAACCGATCAACGGTACGACCGGAACCAGCGTTACGCTGGTCAATCAAATGGATGATGGATCGTATATTGATTACGAGCGTTTAGTCGCTTTTGAAGGCTACGTTAATGTCCATTTGGCTTACGGGCAATTGGAAACGGTGGTAGCTCAGGGAGATATTGGAGGCAATGCGCTGGATGGAAATTCCAAACGCTATAACCTGCTAACCAAAGATATAGACGGTATCGGCGGAAGTATATTATTTGAAAGAAGCGTTGGTGGATTCACCGTAGCCACCATAGAATTGGACGGAACTCCTTCCGGCGGTTCCCATCCGGCCCATATTCATGCAAACACGGCAGCCGAAGGAGGCGGAATCCTTATTTCCTTCAACCCAGTAGATGGAACGACTGGTACAAGCCGAACCATCATTCGAACCGATGATGCGGGAAATCCAATCAGTTATGAAGATATTCTCAGTATGGATGGCTATGTAAATGTACACCTGAGTGCAAACGAATTGGGTACCATCGTAGCGCAGGGCGATATCGGTAGCAATGAACTAACCGAGAATTTTAAGGAATATTCCTTAAATGAGTTAGCCGTGCCTGGAATTTCGGGGTCCATCATATTCAAAGAGCGAATCAACGGCTTTACTCTGGCCACCATCCAATTGGACAACACCCCTGAAGACGGTTCTCATCCGGCCCATATCCATGCAAATTCAGCGGCCGAAGGCGGCGGGATTATCGTTTCCTTTACCCCAGTGGATGGAGCCACGGGAATGAGTGAGACCACCATTCGCGCCTTAGATAATGGACAACCCTTGACCTATGATCAGATCCTTGATATAGACGGGTATGTTAATGTGCACTTGTCAACCAATCAACTTGGCACCATCGTAGCCCAGGGGGATATTGGTGGCAACGAGCTGACTGGAATGAGTAAAATGTACCCCCTTAATGAATTGGCCGTAACTGGTATAGACGGGTCAATCACTTTTGAGGAGCGGAAGAATGGATTTTCCCTGGCCACCATTATGGTAAATAATACGCCCGAGGACGGGGTACATCCGGCACATATACACGCCAATTCAGCTGCTGAAGGAGGGGGAATTCTGGTTTCCTTTAATCCTGTAGATGGTTCAAGCGGCATGAGCAAAACGACCGTCCGCGCACAAGATTCAGGTGAAGCCCTTACCTATGAGCAAATTCTGGAAATGGATGGCTATGTAAATGTCCATCTTTCCATGAGCGAATTGGGCGTAATCGTTGCCCAGGGAGATATCGGAGGAAATGAACTAACGGGCGTAATGAAAATGTATCCATTGAATGAACTCGCTGTTCCCGGGTTAGAGGGAACCATCACCTTTGAAGAGCGAATGAATGGGTTTTCACTCGCTACCATAGAACTAATGAATACGCCGGATGGCGGTGTCCATCCAGCACACATTCATGCCAATTCCGCCGCTGAAGGTGGAGGAATTATTGTTTCCTTCAATTCGGTGGATGGCAGCACAGGCATGAGTAAAACAACCATTAGAAGTTTGGACGACGGTACCGCTTTAATGTATGAAGACTTGTTGACCATCGATGGGTACGTGAATGTACATTTGTCCATGAATCAATTAGGAGTGATTGTGGCGCAGGGAGATATTGGTGGAAACGAATTAACCGGTACAACAAGTAGCTATGAGCTGGGAGAATTAGCCGCGCCCGGAATCAGTGGAACCATTACCTTTAGTGAACGACAAAATGGATTTACGCTGGCAACCATTCAACTGGAAAATACACCGGATGGAGGGATACATCCCGCCCATATTCATGCCAATTCAGCGGCAACCGGTGGGGGTATCATCGTCTCCTTTAATTCGGTGGACGGAACGACCGGCATGAGTCAGACCACGCTACGTGCGTTAGACGATGGAACGCCACTAACCTATGAAGACCTGCAAACCATAGATGGCTATGTCAATGTCCATTTATCCTTAGATCAGCTCGGTGTCATCGTCGCACAGGGAAATATAGGAAGCAATGTATTGGCAACAATATAGGAGAAATTACCTTATTAGGAACGGCTTAGCCCAAGAAGGGTACTATGAAATTTAGTATGGGTTTATAAAGAAAAAACCGTAGTCATTTTGGCTGCGGTTTTTTTATATTGTCAACCCATTGAGATCAAACTCCAAACTGGCAAGAAGTTGCCTAAGCCCCCTTCGTTATGAATAACCGCCAACAAAAAATCCAAAAATCCCTCCTTTCTGCGCCGTCTTTTGTTTGGTACATGATGCGGAAATTACCATCGGTGATTTTTTGGGGGATACGTATTTCCCGCCTGGACCTGGAGCAATGTCAGACCCGACTTCCGTTTAACTGGAGGTCCACCAACCCTTTCCGATCTATTTATTTCTCGGCATTGGCAGGTGCCGCTGAATTGGCTAGCGGTGCCCTCTGCCTGTTACATACGACAGGCCAGGGTTCCTATTCCATGCTGGTCACTCATTTTGAAGCAACATTTACTAAAAAAGCCAATCAGACCGTCACCATGACCTGCCTGGATGGGAACAAAATCCGGGAGACCCTTGCCGGATTAAGACAGAAAGGAGATACCGCCAACGTCACCGTAGTCGTAAGCAGTCAGCTTCCTAACGGAGAAAGCCCAGCCTCCTTTTCGATCACCTGGTCTTTCAAAAGGAGGTAGGATGATAATAACCTGCTCAGGCAGTTTCTGCTAATTGCCGGTCGATAACCTGAATCAATTGATGCGCGGGAACTACTCCGGACTGCCGCCATACTGGTTTCCCATGTTGAAATAGGATCAGCGTTGGAACGCCTCGTACTTGAAATTTACTGGCAGCTAAGGGGTTTTTATCCACATCGATTTTGATAATTTTTGCTTTCGCCCCTACTTTGGCTGCTGTTTCCTGAAGGATGGGCTGCATCATCTGACAAGGACCACACCAGGTGGCGTAAAAATCCACCAGGACGGGTTGATCACTATTGATGATTTCTGAGAAACTTTTTCCACTGGCCATAATTCTATCTGTTTTATTTGATAACAAAAGTACTTCTTGTACCGTTTGAAAACAGTAATAAAAATCACAAAGGAGCTTCGGGTGCAAGCAAGGGAAGGTAATGGCTTCTCAGAAGTGCTACATGGTGCTCCATGTGTCCAAAAATGATGTAAACCAGTGCAGATACCGACATGGGATGATTATCTACCCGTCCTTCCAGGTGCCATTTTTCAGCCGGTATCTCTTCTATAAATTCCCACAATAATTCCCGGTGGAGCAGAAAGGCAGCGAGTATTTTTTGGGGAGATTGGGAATCAAAATCGGCAGAATGCACATATAGGTCCTGATCGAATCCAGGTAAGGAAGCCTTTTCGCCCCTACTGATGCACAAAGCCCGGAAGTGCATTATTTTTTCGGTATCCAGCATATGGCCCAAAAGCTGATTGAAGGACCACTTTCCCGGTTGGTAGCGGGTGTATGCTGCTGCAGGGGACAAATCCTTGAAAACAGTTGAAATGAAATCTTCCTGTTCTGCCGAAATTTTCCTCAGGTCCATTCCCGACACCCGGGCGACATAGCCCTTATAGAATGGCTTGTAACTTCCGGCCTTAGGTTCTGGCAATCCCTTACTTGTCTCCATTATTTTGTTAATTTTGCAATTCAATATAAATATACGATATGAATCCATTACTGGAAAAATTCAATACCCCTTTTGAAACCGCTCCCTTTCAGTTGATCAAAGATGAACATTTCCTTCCTGCCATAAAAGAGGCCATCCAGCAGGCCAAGGAAGAAATCTCCCAGATAAAAGAAGCTTCGAAACCAAATTTCGTTAATACCATCGTCCACCTGGAAAATTCGGGGGAAAAATTATCGAGGGTTGCGTCCATTTTCTTTAACCTGAATGCAGCGGAAACCACTGATGAGATTCAAAAACTGGCCAGAGAAATTTCCCCCCTGCTATCTGCACACAGCAACGATGTCCTATTGGACGAGGATCTTTTTGACCGCATCCAGCAAGTCTATTCGCAAAAGGAGGCATTGGATTTAACCACCGAAGAAAATACCCTGCTGGAGAAAACCTATAAATCCTTCATTCGGAATGGAGCGTTATTGGATGCCAATGGCAAAAAGAGATTGCGGGAAATCGACCAGAAACTTTCCAGGCTGGGGCTGCAATTTGGAGAGAATGTACTGAAGGAAACCAATTCCTACGAATTGGTCATCAGCAAGGAAGAAGACCTGAAAGGACTACCGGAAGGGGTGATTGAAGCCGCTTCTCAAACAGCAGAAGAAAAAGGAAAAGCCGGGAAATGGGTATTTACACTTGCCTATCCCAGCTACATTCCATTTATGACCTATGCTGCCAGCCGGGAGTTGAGAAAGGAACTGTTTATCGCGTATAATACCAAGGCTTCTAAAGGGGATGACCTGGACAACCGTCCTATCATCAAGGAGATCGTCGAGCTAAAAGACGAGCGGGCCAAACTTCTTCAGTATTCCAATTTTGCCGCCTTCGTCCTGGAGGAACGAATGGCTAAAGACGAGAAAAAGGTCATGGCATTTTTGGATGAATTACTTAAAAAAGCCCATCCCAAAGCCGTTGCAGAAGTGAAAGAACTGGAGGCCTTTGCCAGGGAAAGGGATGGCTTGGAAAAGCTTCAAAAATGGGATGTCGGCTACTACGCTGAAAAACTAAAAATGAAAAAATTTGATGTAGATGACGAGTTGCTGAAGCCCTACTTTGAATTAAACCGTGCCATTCAGGGCGTGTTCCAGACGGCCCGGAAATTATTCGGGATTACGTTTGAGGAAAACACCAACATCCCGGTATATAATAAAGATGTCAAGGCTTATGAGGTGAAAGATGAAAAAGGAGCTCATTTGGCCGTGTTTTATGCTGATTTTTTCCCTCGGGCAGGCAAAAGAAACGGTGCCTGGATGACCATCTACCGCGGTCAAAAGCGAAAAGATAACCAGGAGCAACGACCCCACGTGTCCATCGTTTGCAATTTTACAAAACCTACCAAAACCAAACCTTCCTTACTTACCTTCAATGAGGTAACCACGCTCTTTCATGAATTTGGCCACGCCCTACATGGTATGTTGGCAGATGGCACCTTTGAATCCCTATCCGGAACGAACGTTTATTGGGATTTTGTGGAGCTTCCTTCGCAGATATTTGAAAACTGGTGCTACGAAAAAGACTGCCTGGATCTGTTTGCCAGGCATTATCAAACAGGGGAACCCATCTCCCAACAACTGATAGAGCGGATAAAAAAAGCGGCCAATTTCCATCAGGGATATCAAACCGTACGGCAAATCAGTCTGGGATTACTCGATATGGCCTATTATTCGACCGATCCTTCCCAAATCGAAGACATTGCACGTTTTGAAAGGGAGGTCACCAAGCCGGCCGAACTTCTGGAACCCGTCGAAGGAACCCTGATGAGCGCCTCCTTTTCGCATATTTTTCAAGGCGGATACGCGGCTGGGTATTACAGCTACAAATGGGCGGAAGTCCTGGATGCGGATGCCTTTGAACTGTTTCTCGAAAAGGGCATTTTCGATCCCGAAACGGCCCACTCCTTCCGGGATAATATCCTGGCGATGGGAGGAAAAGAGCACCCGGAAATACTTTACAAAAGATTCCGGGGAAGAGGTCCCAAAACCGATGCCTTAATCAAACGGGCAGGGTTGGAAATACAGGATAACTAAAATCGGCATACCTGTCAGGTTTTTATTGAATTTCAACCAACAACAAACGCTGAGTAGATGAACCCTGACAGTCTTTATTAGTTGAATATAGGATTAGGTAGTGGAATTAAGGCAGGATAACCAAATCGGTTAGGAAGGAAGGGGGTATTTCCCTTTCCTGCAACCCTGTTACTGCGTCTTCACCCATTTTGAGGAATGAGATTTTAATTCCACTACTAATTTTACTAACGTGACCATTTTTGATAGCAAACAAAGGAGGTGCATGTGTATAATTTCTAACATGAGACTTTTCGGTTATTCCCTCAGCCCCCATTGCGTATAGGTATTGTTTGCAAACGTTCATTCAATTATCAGGATGTTTGTCCGCCACAACTGGACCCCGGGCCTGCAGTACAACCATAGCAATGCTGATTCACCTCAATCTCCCGGCTATTAAGCCCTTCAAAGTCAAAATCCGATAGGTGTTGTGCTGTACTTTTAACTTTTATGTCAAGCATCTGATTAAAGTCACAGTCATAGATATATCCATCCCATCCTATAGAGAGGGTATTTCGACACATCACCTTACCGGCTGCATTTGGGTTAAAGGCCTCAACGAGTTTTTGCATATAATTTTCATAATTATTACTTACCAACAAATAGTCAAGAAAACGACTGATTGGCATGTTGGTAATTACATAGAGGTTATTGAACTCAATACCAAACCGCCTTTTAAGTTCTCTTTTATAGTCCGCTTCAAGTGTTTCCTGCGAGCCGGGCAAAATGGCTCCGGTTGGGTTATATACAAGGTTCAACTCTAAACCTGTTCCTTCAATGCCATACCCAATTTCATTTAACATTCTAATAGCCTTTACCGATCGATCGAACACACCATCACCCCTTTGGCTGTCCGTTCGCAGGGAAGTATAATGGGGTAATGAAGAAATAACTTCTACCCTATGTTTAGCGAAGAATTGCGGTAAATCGTTATATTTCTTATTAGCCGTAATAATCGTCAGGTTGCAACGATCCATAATGTGTTTTCCTAAAGCGGCTGCCTCTTCCACAAACCAGCGAAAATTCGGATTCATTTCAGGAGCACCACCCGTAAGGTCAACTTTAGGAATGTCATGAACGGCAAGTATATCCAGGCATTGCTGCATGGTTTTGCGGGTCATGATTTCCTTTCGGTCGGGTCCGGCATCCACATGGCAGTGCTTGCAGGTTTGATTGCACATTTTACCTAGATTTACCTGAAATATGTCAATCCCGGTTGGTTTAAACGGGTACAGACCAACGTCCTTCAGCTTGCTGTCGAAGGGTTCATGATCGCTTTTATTCAGTACTTCCATTTGCGCATCTGAGCTGGCGAACAGATGTCCCTGAGCTTTTAATGACTTCATATTACATCATTATCTTTTTAGTCTGGTTCATCATTTGCACACCATGAACCAAAGAAGCGCCACCTCTTATAGCTCCGGCTACATGCACAGCTTCCATTAACTGTTCTTCTGTGCAGCCCTTTTCCAAGGTGTCCGAAGTGTAAGCATCAATACAATAAGGGCATTGAATAGCATGAGCCACTCCCAATGCAATCAGCGCCTTTTCACGGCCCGTAAGAGCACCTTCTTTGAAAACCTCTCCGTAGTAGTCAAAAAATTTGTCAGCCAGCTTCTTTTGAAACTCTCCAATGTTACCGAACTTTTTTAAATCTTCTGGTTTGTAATAGGTTTCCATAATTATCAATTTTATTTATTTTAAATTATTAATTAATATTTTCCTACATCTGTATAAAGCTATGTCTTGGTAGGGGTTTACGTGTATAGGTACGATGTCCAACATCCCTTCCCCTTTTTCATTGGTCAAATTAGGGATTTCGGATAAGGAATCAAGCGTGAACGGGTGTTTTTTGATACCAGGCGGCCGCTATTGCTATTTGGTATCGATACCTTTTGGCTATTTTGGTAGTGACAATCGATTTCCGGGCGTTGGTTATTTTCAAGGAAAAGTGTTTTAGTTAAGGGTTTCACGCCAAGACCGCAACGAAGCGCAGCGAACGCGGCGGGATGCAAACCGGGAGTGTGTGGCATCGTCATTTATCAGCTTCGGAAGGGTGATTGGAGGTAATGATAGAAGTGGCGGTGGGACAAATGACTCCCAATTTAATTATTCATTTCGGGTTATCCGAAATATTTTAGTACCTGGATGTCATTTGTTATTATTTCCAGCTATTTGGATTTTGCTTGTGATATTATCATTCGATCAAATGGGTCTTGATGATGGAAAGGTAACGTTTGAAGTGTTTCCAGGTCTTCAAAATTGAACTCAAGAATAATAAATCCTTTTTGATTAAGATATTCCTCAAGATCAGTCAAGCTGCCTTTTAGTTTTAATTTGCCGATGTTTAATTTGATGGCAATCTCCCATAAACTTGCGTTACTTAGAAATACTGTATTATCAATATTCTCAATTTTGGTCTGAGTGTCTTGAGTTATTCTATTATCACCTACCATATACCAAAGTAGTATATGAGTATCAATCAGGTATTTCATTTTTGATAATCTCTGAATTGATCAAGAGGAGCATTGAAGTCATCATCGATGAACTCAATTAAGTACTTTCCCGAACCAAATATTTTCTGGTTCGATTTACTCTTGGTACTGAGTCGCTTTTTCAAATTCATTAGCTTAATGATGTCCCGCTGGTCATTGAGCTTGGCAATCCAGTCAATTAGTTCCACTTTTATAGCGTCAATGTTCATAATCAAAAGCACTAAAATATTACTAAATATACGACAAAATTCCCGCTTTGTTAACTGTTGGTTGTTTTTGCATGTGCCACAACATCAGTATAAAACTATGTCTTGGAAGGGGTTTGCGTGTATAGGTACGATGTCCAACATCCCTCCCCCTTTTTCATTGGTCAAATTAGGGATTTCGGATAAGGAATCAAGCGCGAACTGGTATTTTTTAAATTAGGCTGCCGCTATTGCTATTTGGTGACGATACCTGTTGGCTATCCTGGCAGTGAAAATCGATTCCCGGAGGTTGGTTTATATGAGGAAAAGTATTTTAGCTAAGGGTTTCACGCCAAGACCGCAGCGAACGCAGCGGGATGAGATACTTGAATACATGGCATCGTGATTACCCATTTTTTTTGGGGGGGGTAAAAACCTTCGGAAAATGGTTTCACGCCAAGACTGCCAAGAAGGCGCAGCGAATGCGGCGGGATGCAGCACCGGAGTCAATGTCCTCTTGATTTCTGAAATAACAGGTCCGATTGGGAAGTGGTCGGGGAATCGGAATGAATCGGTTTGATCCCCGCTACCTTTCTCCCGATTTACACGATTGGAAGGAATAAAAAAGGGAAGGATTCCATTGGTCAGCGATGCCCTTCCCTCATTTGTTGGAGGCCCATCCTGACAGCGAATAATCTGAAACCTGATTCAAACCAAAAGTGCTGCCCGAAAGCCTCGTGCGGAATAGTAGGACTGTGCCCCGTTATGATAGATAAACACCCGACCGTAGCGGTAGTCGCCAAATAAGGCTCCGCCTAGAAGTCGAACGGATTGGGGGGTATCTAACCAGCTGGAGGTTTTGGTGTCCAGCGGGCCAAACTGTTGGAGGTACTGGTATTGGGCTTCCGTCAGCAGGGAAACCCCCATGGAGCGAGCCATGTCCTGCGCATTGTTTTCAGGGGGATAGGACTTTCTGGACTCCAGCCCTTCCCTATCGTAGCAAACACTTCGACGCCCTTTGGGGCTTTCGGGGGAACAATCAAAAAAGAGAATACTGCCGGTTTCTGAATCCAGGCCTACCATATCCGGTTCACCTCCTGTGTCCTCCATCTGCTGTAGCGACCAGAGCTTTTCCGGCTGTTCTTCCAGCCTTTTTTGAATTGGTGTCCAGGAATGGCCTTGGTGCCGAATCGGATGCTCTTCAAACCGGTGCTTTAATAGGCCTAATAAAGCCTCTCCCTGATCGGCATACCAGTCTTTGAAATCTTTAGTGCGGGTATTCATAGTATTGTGAATTGATTGAGCGTTCAGGACTCTTCCAGGAGTTTTTTCCTAATCCTGCTAAGAGATTCCGGTTGGATGTTCAGATAAGATGCCAAGTATTTCAAAGGCACTTGTTCCAGATAAATTGGGTATTTTTCAAGCAGTTTAACATACCGCTCCCGAGCAGAATCTACCATCAGGGAAATTTCCCTTTTTTCTCTCCAAAGGTAATATTGCTCTACTGCTGTCCTGCCAAAATAATTGCTCTCGGGATACTGCTCGTACAATTGATGTAAAAACCGGTAAGGTAAAGAAGCTAAAACACTTTCCTCCATCGCTTGTATGCAAAACTGCGATGGTTCTTGTTGAATAAAACTGGAATAAGAACAGCTAAACTCATGTTGAAAAGAAAAATCAAAGGACCTTTCTTCCCCTTTAACCATCAAATAATGCCGGGTGCTGCCAATAAGTACGATCGAGAGGTACTTTTCGGTATCGCCCTCATTTAAAATGAAATCGTCCTTTTTGTATTTTCTGATTTTAAATCCCTGCTTAAATACTTCCCATTGCTCCTCACTCATCGGTAAATAGGCATGTAATAACTCCCTGGCAGTTTGGAGGTGCTGCTTGTATTCCTCAGCAGAAAGAGACGGTTGTGGTAATGACATACCTGCGAGAATATTTTTTACCTCTAATTTCCACCTCAAGGTAAGTAATTCCTTAACATAGGTCAATTCGCGGGGTATAAAATGCGGATACCTTTGCCTCATCGACTAATTGGATGAAAATAAAGCTTGAACAAAAAGAAACCATGAAATATTTACTGAACCTATTGAAATATGTTTTTCTGAGCTGTGCCGGTGTGTATTTTGCCCTGCATTTGATCATTTTTGTTAAAGATCCCCATATGGATCTTATGCGTCATTTGGAAAACATCGGTCCGGGAATGTGGATGATTGTAGCCGGCCTGCTGTTTCATCACTTAAAAAACAAGGACATGAAAGCGCTTTTTAATGAAAACGAAGAGGAGAATAAAACCCAAAAGTAAGGACCTAAAAAAACAATGGCCTGCCCCTACAATTGTGGGACAGGCCGCTGCGTACTGAGAATTATTGGAAAAATTACAACTCTCCCAGATTTTCCTTTGCCAATTGAAATTCAGGACTGAGCGCAAGCGCTTCTTCGAAAGCGGCTCTGGCTTCCTCAGCACTTCCCTGGTCTTTATATATCAATCCCTTCAGGTTCTGAGCCGCTGCCACCATACTGACTTCCTGCGTGTTGTTATCCCCCATAGGAAAGTTTAAATTTTGCTCGGCTGCCTTTTTATCCTTAATCAGCATGTTGACTGAATTCAGGGCTTCATCGTATTTTTTCAGGGTGTATTGTAGGTATCCGGTTTTGTACAAGCTAAAAAGATCTCCCGAAAGTAAATGTAAGGATTCAAAATGCGGCAAGGCGCGTTCCAAGGCACCAAGTTGCTCCAGGGAAAAGGCGGCTACTCTAAGACCGGTAAGACTTTCATCGTTTCTTTCCAGAATATCCAACGAAACCAGCGCCGCTGAACCATACTGCTCCATCTCAAAATACAGGGAAGCCAGAGTTTCGGCATAGGAAAGATTCCGGGGATTTCGCTCCATGAGCTCGTAGAGCTTTATTTTGGCCACAGATACGTCGTTATACCTCATGGCCAGGGAGTAAATCCGGTTATCTACCTCATTTTGAGCCTGCTTGCTGCCGGAAGCGGCAGCGATGGTGGAGTCGGGACTGGCATTTTCCTGCGCCCTCAATACCCCAAGTGTACTGAAACACAGCAACATAATCAATACAGCATATTTCATATTCATCATCAATAGTTTGTTTTTTTCTCAATTCCTTTTTTTGCGGCTAATCGGTACATTAACTCCAAAGCTTCTGATTTATTGTTTTGAATTTGTCCCTCCAGGATGGCTTCTTTGATTTCCTCTTTCAGATCCCCTACCACCCGGGAAGGTTTGAGATCAAATATAGCCATGATTTCATCTCCGGATACAGGAGGCTGAAAATTTCTTAATTGATCTTTGGCTTCTACCTCTTGTAATTTCTTGTCTACTTTATCGAAATTCGCCAAAAAACGTTTGACTTTGTGGTCATTTTTTGATGTTACATCTGCCCGACATAGCTGCATCAGGTCTTCAATATCGTCTCCGGCTTCAAACAGTAACCTACGAAGCGCTGCGTCCGTTACCTTGTCGTTTACCAGTGCGATCGGTCGCAGGTGCAATTTTACCAACTTTTGAACGTATTTCATTCTTTCGTCCATGGGAAGTTTCAATCTTCGAAAAATCCCAGGGGTCATACGGGCTCCCTTGTCTTCGTGCCCGTGAAAAGTCCAGCCTACTTTTTGATTAAACCGTTTGGTGGCAGGTTTGGCAATATCGTGCATAATCGCCGCCCAACGCAGCCAAAGGGAATCCGTTCGGGCTGCCACATTGTCCAGCACCTGCAAGGTATGGTAAAAATTGTCCTTGTGTGATTTATCCCCGACCGAATCCACTCCCTGTAAAGCTACCATCTCCGGAAAAAATTCCGCCAGCAATCCGCTAACAAATAGCAACTTAAACCCATAGGAGGGCTTGTCGGTCATGATGATTTTGTTCAACTCATCTATGATCCGCTCGCCAGAAATAATGGAAAGCCGGCTGGCATTCGTAATGATGCCGTCAAAGGTATCCGGGGCAATGTCAAACTTTAGCTGGGATGCAAACCGAATGGCCCGCATCATTCGAAGGGGGTCGTCAGAAAAGGTGATGTCCGGGTCGGAAGGCGTGCGAATGATTTTTCGTTTCAGGTCCTTGACACCGTCAAAAGGATCCACCAATTCTCCAAAATTTCCCTGATTGACCGCAATTCCCAGGGTATTGATCGTAAAGTCTCTCCGTTCCTGATCTTCCTGAAGGCTTCCTGCCTCCACTTGTGGTTTTCTGGAATGGCTCTGGTAGGATTCCTTTCTGGCTCCGACAAATTCCACCTCCCAATCCCCCACCTTTATCATGGCCGTACCGAAATTTTTAAAAACACTGACGGACGTTTTTTCTTCCAATGACTCAGCTACTGCTCTGGCCAGGCGAATGCCATCACCTATACACACAAAATCAATGTCCTTACTCGGCCGGTCCAATAACAAATCCCGGACATACCCGCCCACCAGGTAGGTTTCCATTTCCAATTGGTCTGCTACCGCCCCCACCTGGCGAAAAATGGATATGCTATCTAACGATTTTTCTAGATTCATGCGTTACGTATTTTCACCTTTCCGTCGGCATGGAGTTCAATGGATCTGGCTCCCTTTTCCGCAAGCGGAAATGCCTGGTCGGAGCCGATCAGCTCAGCGGTTACCAACTCCGGAATCCACTCCATGTACACGATTTCCCGCAATTCAAACAGGAGCCGGTGCCAATAAGGTGATTTGATCAATGCAAATGTAATCAATCCTTCGGAAATCATCTCCGTCCCCAAAAAGCCTTTCGGGGGGCTTTGAAACATTACCGTATCCGGAGAAAATTCCACCAGGTCCAACGCCACCTCTGAAAACGACCCCACCAAAGCTTGCAATTGGTAGGTCTCATGGATCAAAAATACGCCCTTGCCTGTGGGCTGCCAGGATCCAGCCTTTACCCATCGAAAGCACTTCCCTTTTGGATCTTTAAAGGTAAGTGATTCTGTTTCTTTGAACTGGTTTTTTGCCGCCCGGTAGTCCACTGGATTGATTTATTTCGTAATGATTAGAAAAGGAAATGGGTGTGGAAAAACCACTAAAACACCTCTTTAGCTACCCGATAGGTAGCATCGGCACGGCTCATGGTGTAATAATGGAGGGAAGGCACCCCGTATGCTACCAATTCCTTGCTTTGCTGAATGGCCCATTCGATGCCCAATTCCTTTACATCCGAATTGGTCTTGCACTTTTCCAGTCCTGCCAACAGGTCATCGGGAAGGTCCAGGTAGAAAATTTTGGGAAGGTTGACGATTTGTGAAAGGGTCGTAATGGGTTTCAATCCCGGAATGATGGGGATGTCTATGCCCATCTCCCGCACTTTTTCCACGAAGGCAAAGAATTTTTTATTATCAAAAAACATTTGGGTAACGATGTAGCTGGCTCCGGCATCCACCTTTGCCTGTAGTTTTTTCAGGTCAAAATTCAGGCTGGGAGCTTCAAAATGCTTTTCGGGATAACCAGCTACGCCCACACAGAAATCGGTTCGAAAGCCAACTTCTGTTTCGTCATTTAGGTAGCGGCCATGATTCATGCCGACAATTTGGCCAACCAAATCGGAGGCGTACCGGTGCCCGTCCTTATGGGGTACAAAGTTCGCTTCCGTCTTGGGGGCATCCCCACGCAGGGCCAGTACATTTTCCACGCCGATAAAATAAAGGTCAATCAGGGCATTTTCGGTTTCCTCTTTTGAAAAGCCACCACACAACAAGTGCGGCACAGCGTCAACCTTAAACCGGTTCATGATGGCGGCGCATATCCCCACCGTTCCCGGACGCTTCCGGGTACTCACTTTTTCCAGCAAGCCATTGGCATGTTTTTTATAAATGTATTCTTCACGGTGATAGGTGACATCAATAAAAGGAGGCTGGAACTCCATCAGTGGAGCGATCCCCTCCAGGAGGTTACTAAGGCTTTGCCCTTTCAATGGGGGCAGAATTTCAAAGGAAAATAAAGTTTTCTTTGCAGCTTTTATGTACTCTGTTACTTTCATTTCGTTTTTTTGATATGCAGAGGCATTAACCTTCTTGGGACAACTGAGGGGAATAGGATAAGTTCGGTGAAAGCCACCTTTCTGCCTGGGTCTTGGAGACCCCTTTACGCCGGGCATAATCTTCCACCTGGTCTTCCCCGATTTTTCCCAGGCCGAAGTATTTGCTTTCCGGATGACCGAAATAATAGCCACTGACCGACGAGGTAGGATACATCGCAAAACTATCTGTTAGGGTCATTCCAATATTTTTTTCCACCTCCAACAAATCAAATAAGGTGCGTTTCTCCGAATGTTCGGGACAGGCAGGATAACCGGGAGCCGGGCGTATTCCAGTATAGGATTCCCTTATCAGCCCTTCATTGTCCAGTGATTCATCAGGATCGTAGCCCCAATACACTTTCCTTACCTGTTCGTGCAGGTACTCTGCTGCTGCTTCGGCAAGTCTATCTGCCATGGCCTTCAGCATGATATCGTTGTAATCGTCCCCTTCTTCCTGAAAGGCTTTAATTTTAGCTTCAATTCCAAGGCCAGCCGTGACGGCAAATCCCCCGAAATAATCTTTTTTCTTCGGATGGATGTAGTCCGCCAGGCTACGGTTGGGAACCCCTTTGCCCTTTCGCCCCTGTTGTCGAAGAAAATGGAACACAAACTGCTTGCTGGACGTAAATTCCGGATCGATCAACAGGTCATCTCCCGAGCGGTGAACGGGAAAAAGCCCCAGGACCGCTTTGGCTTTCAACCACCTTTCATTCACAATCCGATCCAGCATGTTGTTGGCATCATTATAAAGTTTCAACGCCTCCTTACCGACTACCGGATCCTTTAATATTTTAGGAAATTTACCAGCCAACATCCAGGTACTGAAAAAGGGTGTCCAATCGATGTATTTTCGAATAATCCCCAGGTCCAGATTTTCCAGTACTTGTACGCCCAGCTTTTTGGGGATAAATGGCCGATAGGTAGGCCAGTCCAGTTGAACCGGATTCGTTTTGGCTTCCTTGTAGGTCACCAGCTGCTTTACCTGCTGCTTGGCCTCATGTTCATCGCGCAACTTGCTATACAAGGCCTTCATGTCGAGTCGGTATTTTTCCTTGCTCTCTTTGCTGATCGCCTCTCCTGCTACCGGTACGGATTTCGAAGCATCTGCTACATGCACTACGGTACCGCTGTATACCGGGTCAATTTTAACGGCCGTGTGAATTCGGGAAGTGGTGGCACCGCCTATCAACAGGGGTATTTTAAGCCCCCTTCTTTCCATCTCCGAGGCCACATTTACCATTTCGTCAAGCGATGGCGTGATCAATCCACTCAAACCAATGATATCCACTTGCTGGGCCACTGCTTCATCAATGATCTTTTCCGTTTCCACCATGACTCCCAGGTCAATGATCTTATAGCTATTACAGGCCAAAACCACGCCTACGATATTCTTTCCAATATCGTGAACGTCGCCTTTCACGGTAGCCAACAGGATCCGGTTAATATTGTCAGATTTTGCGTCGTCATCGTCATTTTCTTCCGGGAGCGGCATGAAGGGCTCCAGGTAGGCTACCGCCTTTTTCATGACCCGGGCACTTTTCACCACCTGAGGTAAAAACATCTTCCCTTCTCCAAAAAGGTCTCCTACCACATTCATCCCATCCATCAGGGGGCCTTCGATTACTTTTAGAGGGTCGTTTAGCGACAGCCGGGCTTCTTCCGTATCTTCCACTATATGGTCCAAAATACCTTTCACCAGGGCATGCTGTATGCGCTTTTCTACGGGTTGACTTCTCCAGGCTTCATCGGTCTTACTTTTCTTACCCTGGGATTTTACCGTTTCTGCAAAATCCAGGAGACGCTCGGTGGCATCCTCACGCCGGTTCCAGATCACGTCCTCCACGTGTTGCAATAGGTCCTTCGGGATGTCATCATAAATCTCCAACATGCTTGGATTGACGATTCCCATATCCATGCCGTTTTTGATGGCATGGTATAAAAATACCGCATGCATGGCCTCTCTGACCGGGTTATTTCCTCGAAAGGAAAAGGACACATTACTTACGCCTCCACTGACTTTTGCACCGGGAAGGTGATTTTTGATCCATCGGGTAGCTCTGAAAAAATCGATCGCATTGGTCCTATGCTCATCCATCCCTGTGGCTACGGGAAAAATATTGGGATCAAAAATAATATCCTGTGGATTAAACCTTACCTCTTGGGTAAGAATGTCGTAACTCCGCTGACAAATTTGAATCCTCCGTTCATAGCTATCGGCCTGCCCTTTTTCGTCGAAGGCCATGACTACCACGGCGGCCCCAAATTTTTTGATGGTTTTGGCCTGTTGGATGAATTCCTCTTCGCCATTTTTCAAACTGATGGAATTGACGATGCCTTTTCCCTGTATGCATTTAAGGCCGGCAAGAATAATTTTCCACTTGGAGCTGTCTACCATCACCGGGATCCGGCAGATCTCGGGTTCGGAAGCAATCAAATTCAGGAATTTTACCATGGCGGCTTCGCCATCGAGCATGGCTTCATCCATGCAAACATCCAGAATCTGAGCACCTCCCCGCACCTGGTCCAGGGCTACTTCCAGTGCTTCGTCGTAATTGCCGTTCAGGATCAGCCGGGCAAATTTTTTGGATCCGGTTACATTGGTTCTTTCGCCGATATTTACAAAATTGATCGCCGGACCAAAAACCAAGGGTTCCAATCCGGAAAGTTTCAATGTGGGTTTGTTGTTCGTTGCGCTCATGAAATTATTTTTCTGGAATAGATGCCTTTAATTGCCGCGGCGAAAATTTGGATGCTGTGTTGGAGATGGCTGCTATGTGTTCGGGAGTGGTGCCGCAACATCCACCCACGACGTTGACCCAACCTTCCTCAAGAAAAGCTTCGAGCTGTTCGTTCATCTCTCCGGGTCCCTGATCGTATTTACCAAATTCATTAGGTAAACCCGCATTGGGATAGACACTGACGTAAAAAGGGGCATTTTCTGCCAATACTTTCAGGTACGGCCGGAGTTCTTTTGCTCCCAAGGCACAATTAAGACCGATGCTCAACAAGGGAACATGAGAAAGCGAAATCAAGAAGGCCTCCGTCGTCTGTCCCGAGAGGGTCCTGCCAGAGGCATCCGTAATGGTTCCGGAAACCATGATGGGAATCCCCCCCTCATGCGGATCCAACGGAATGCTCCGCTTCTCAAAAACCTCCTGTATAGCATACAGTGCCGCCTTGGCGTTAAGCGTATCGAAAACCGTTTCTACAAGTAGTATGTCTACCTCCCCATCGAGCAGTCCTTCTACCTGCTCACTGTAGGCCTCTACTAGCTGATCAAAGTTAATGGCCCGGAATCCGGGGTCGTTCACATCGGGTGAAAGGGAAGCAGTTCGATTGGTAGGACCGATAGCTCCGGCGACAAATCGGGGCTTTTTCGGATTGGATGCCGTACAGGCATCGGCCACTTCCCTGGCCAGTTTTGCCGATTCAAAATTGAGCTGGTAAGCCAGGTCGGCCAATCCATAATCTTCCTGGGCGATGGAAGTACTGCTAAAGGTATTGGTTTCAACAATATCCGCACCGGCATCAAAATAGGCTTTATGGATATCCTTGATTATTTCAGGCCGGGTAAGGGAAAGCAGGTCATTATTTCCTCTAAGTGATTTTTTAACACCATACAAGGCCTCATTTCTAAAATCCTCCTCCTGCAGGGCATACCGCTGAATCATGGTACCCATGGCTCCGTCCAAAATCAAGATTTTTATCTGTAACTGCTGTAGTAATAATTCGGTTCTGTTTGGCATGTTGTCGTAATTTATAAAAAACTTATACGAGCATGAACCGGCGTAAAACTAGAAAGGTTTATCTAACTTTTTCGGCTCATCTTTATCCGGCATTTCCGGAACGGGAATTAGCACCTTGTCACATCAGGTTGCTAAGACATCATAGGGCCCTACCCTCCGTCTTTCTCGATAAGCAATGCCAAAAGTAACAGGAATTCAGCAAAAAAAATCCCTTTTTTTAAAAAACTTTGCTTTGGAAAGGCGAAATGAAAAATCGCAAAATGGAGATTCACCCTGCTTAGGGGCGAAGACCCAGGCCTATCTGGAAATAGGGACCGGAAAGATACCTTGCCATGGATAGTTCACCTAGGCGATACCGACTCAACGGAACTTCGTATCCGGCATGAAGGGAATAAACGAATCGAAAGGTGTTTTTTGAAAGCGGCATGGAATAGGATACCAAAACTTCTGATTTACTCATGATCCCACTATTTCGCAAGTAGCCGTCAAAATCGGGTTCTTCAAACAGCAAAGGGAAGTCGGGTTTATTCTTATTTTCAAGCGTGTAGCGGATGTTACCGTACCCAATTCCACCGATGACACCCATTTCCAGATTACGGCGTTTGTACAACTGATAGCCATAATTTCCATACACCCGCACACTATTTAGCGTCTGTTGGTAATCTTCACTTGCTTGTCCGCTATTGGCGACGTTAATTACATCTACTCCGTAAATCCATCTTCTGTTTTCTCCCAGAATTTTCATCCCCAGGTTAGAAGGGGTACTACCCAACGGGTTCCATCCATTTTCCTGTAGGTAAGCATTTAACCGGTCGGGGTTCCGGAATGTTTTTCCATAAAAGAAATGAACGCCAATTCCTGCGTCGGGAAAAAACAAGTTTTGATCTGGCATGGAGAGTGCCGCTCCCAATCGAAAAAAGGCTCCACTTTGCAGGTTATCGAAGGTAATGTCATTCAATTTCCAGGCCCCTTCGAAGGGACTGAAGGAATACCCGAATTTTCCTAAAATCCCCAAATTTTCTTCGAAAAGGGGCAGGGGTACGTCGTACCCAAACTGAAAGCCGATTTCCGTCAGAAACCCACCCAAATTGGAACTGCCTCGCTGAATGTCATGCTGACGAATAAGAAATCCCTGGGCCGGCTGATCCAGAAAACTTCCCAAATCCGCCACCTTTCGGTCATCTGTGAGCATTTGGAAATTAAGGTACCCTGCTCCAAGAGACATGTAGTGAATCAAGTGAAAGCGGCCCTCCTCGGTGAGTGAATACCCAATGTTCAGATAAAAACGGGTGGTGCGATGATCCAGGGTATAATCCCGGAAATACGAATTGGTGCCGTTATTCTGAAACAGCTCAAAACCCAATATGAAATCTGTCAGGCGATACTGGTATCCCAAGCCAAACGTTCTATACCCTCCCCTAAGGGGGGAAATCCCTTTCTCGGCCAACATATCATTAAACTCGCGAATATTTGAACCGGAACTGCCTAAAAGAAAATACAGTGTAGACCGCTCGGATAGGTTTTCCTGAGCCCGCAGACTTCCAGTCAGGCCTAGAAAGAGCAGTAAAACATATAAAATTCCTCTCATAATGCCGTTTAAAGATGCAAAGGTAGAACTTAAACCGGGGAAAAACCATACCGCTCACCTATTTAACCCTGCCTGGATCAAAGGTATTTGATGATTTTACCATAGAGGTTTTCCGGAGTAAACGGTTTCGATATGTAGTCGTCCATCCCCGAAGCCTCCAACTGGTCCTTTACTTCGATCAGGGAAGATGCCGTTAATGCAATTATCGGGACATTCCTCTTGGAAAGCAGGTCTAGTTTGCGAATAATCTTAGCTACTTCAAACCCATCCATTTCGGGCATTTGCAAATCCAAAAGCACCAGGTCAAAATCCTCTTTGAAAAAATAATCCAGGGCAATTTTTCCATTTGCAGCAAAGCTGATATCTCCCACTCCCCATTTGGAGAGGTATTTTTTCAGAAGCACCTGATTGACTTGATTGTCCTCTGCCACTAAAATTTTCTTTTCTCCCAATTTACCATTTTCATTAATCGTATGGGTTGGCTTCAGTTCCAGCACTTCATCCTGAATTTCGAAATCCACTTCAAACCAAAAGGTAGATCCCTCGCCCAATTTGGATTCCAGGTGAATATCAGTCCCGAAAAGTTTGGTAAGTTTCTTCACGATGGCAAGACCCAGTCCGGTACCTCCATATTTCCTGGTGGTATCTGAACTGGCTTGTGTAAAGGCATCAAAAATGGAATTAACCTTACTTCTGGCGATACCTATTCCGGTGTCTTTTACAGCAAAACGGACGGTCACCCAGTTCTCTTTTTGTCTTACCTGTTCCAAGGTAATTTTTATGTAACCCCTGTCTGTGAATTTAATCGCATTACTCACCAGGTTGTTGAGTATTTGTGCGATACGGACCGGATCACCTATCAGCAATTTAGGAAGCTCAAAATCAGGCTCATAAATGATTTCCAGGGATTTATCCCGTATTTGATACGAATAGGAATGAATGATTCTGTTTATTAGATTTTTGGGCTCAAAGGGTACTTTCTCCAGGATGAGTTTTCCGGAATCAATTTTATTGAAATCCAGGATATCGTTAATTAGGCCCAGAAGATTTTCAGCCGAAAATTGCAGGGTTCGGAGATTCTCCAACTGATCTTCCCTGGGGTTATCCTCCAGGAGCAGGTGGGAAAGCCCAATTACTGCGTTCATGGGGGTTCGGATCTCGTGGCTCATGACAGACAGAAATTGACTTTTTGCATTGAGTGCAGATTCTGCCTTATCCTTGGCCTTGCGAAGTTCTTTTTGAGTTTCTTTGAGCTTGGTAATGTCCCTGGCAATCCCGGTGTAATAGCGGACCTCTCCTTTTTCGTCTTTGATCACCTTTCCGCTGGAACTAAACACCCTGAAATGCCCCTTCTTATGCCGAAGTCTGAATTCAAATTCCGGGTTTTTCTGAAAATAACTTATGGGACTGGCTTCCCCGTCCAAAAAAACCTGTGCGTCTTCGGGATGCAGAAAATCCGTAAAATCCCCACTCGTAAATTCATAGGTTTCGTAGCCCAGAAATTGTTTGATATTGGGAGAAACGTAGCTCAGCTCCATCTGGGCCGTGATAGAAAAAATAATCTCGGTGGACTCCTCCACCAGATTTCGGTATTTAATTTCGCTTTTTTTCAGCTCTTTTTTCGCCTTGTATTCCTCTGAAATATCACGAACGATTCCCAGGTAATATTCCAATTGTTCGCCGTAATAAATCGGTTTGGCAGTCAACTCGTAAAACCGGCTCATGTAGGGGATCACTTTGCTGACGGTATTCCTTTTCTCCAAGGCATCTTTAAACAAAGGTTCTACTTCATCCAGGGTGGTGGTATGGACTTCCTGAATGGATTTACCTTCGAAATAGGCCTTGTCCAACCCCCAATATTTAAAATTCGACCCTTCTGCCACCAGGTATTTCAGGTGTCGATCTATCAGAAAGACATTGGTATGAGGGATATTTGATGCCAGGACCCGGTACCTGTTTTTTATTTTTTCGATTTCCAGACGGTCTTTTTTCCGTTCGGTCACATCATGTAGCAGTCCCTCGTAAAGCAGGACGTTTCCCTGCTGGTCAAAGACCGGTCGTATTTTATCTTCCACCCAGCGGTAAGTCCCATCCGCCGAAAGCAACCGGTATTCCCGGTTATACTGGGTTTTTTCCGGGCGGATCAATTCTTTCTCAAAAACACCCAAATCTTCCGGATGGATGAAATCCAACAAACTGGCAGCTTGTTCGATCAATTGCTCCGCCTGATAACCAAATTGGTTGATGTTTTCGGTGATAAATGAAAGTTTAAAGCCCTGGCTGGGTGCCACCTCAAATAAAATGGCAGGACTATTTTCTACGATTAACTTCGCTTTTTTTGCCATTTCCTCCCGTTGGATTTTGGAGGTAATATTTCGAATCAGAAACGAATAACCAATCTTTTCTATTTCGATATTCTTGATGGGTTTGACCGAAACCTCATAGGGCTGAACATGACCTGAATTATCCAGGATTTGCACTTCTTCCATCCAAATTCCCAGGTCCTCCGCTTTTCGAACCAGGTCCTGAAAAGATTTGGATGGCGGATTGGTAATCTTGAAAAAGTCACTTATTTTACCCTGTCCATTGGGTTGAGGCTCCCCTTCAAATATCGCTGCCTGATTCATATAAATCACTTTCAGGTTCAGATCGGTAACGTAGATGGGTTCATTGACCTGAGCAAGAATTTGAGATTCAAAAAGAAGCTTTCGCTCTACCGTCTTCTTCTCGGTGATGTCATTGCAATAGCCGAACACCTCCAGGTTCCCCTGAGGTGTCAACTGGTTTACCTGAACTCCGTAAGCAATGTATTTTTCCTTACCATTGATCGTGGTGAAAATAAATTCACCCGAAACTGACTTCCTCTGGTTGATGGCTTTCTGAACCATTGATTTCACCCTTTCTTTATCTTTCAGGCGTATCAGGTTCAAAAAATTTCGGATACTGGTGCCATCGGTATCTGGATCCATTTCAAAGATCCGATTGATCCCTTTTGAAAAATAAATTTTACGGTCGGAATTGTTGAACCGCCAGGAGCCGGATTTGGCTAGTATCTCCGTAGAGCTAAGCAGCTTTTCGTTTCTAAAAAGCCTGGATTTGGTAGATCGGTTGATAAACGCTGCCCCGAACACATCTCCCAATTGCTTGAGAATGTACTCATCCCGGTGGTTTTGTACCCAATGCTTTTGCCGGGAAGAACTGCTCAATGTGTAAAGGCCCAACAGCTTATTTTCTGCAAAAATAGGGACGAGTATAAAGGCCCGTATACCAAACCTTTCGGCCATCATTGCCTCAAAAGGATGCATGTCTGGAAACTGCTGTAAATCATTTATGGCACGAAACCCTGAATCCGCCAGTTTTTCCATAAAACTGGCTTGCCCGGAGAAAGAAAGTGATTTTTCTATTTTTTTTGAAGG
Organism: Cyclobacterium salsum; assembly: GCF_010119245.1. Classification (GTDB taxonomy): domain Bacteria; phylum Bacteroidota; class Bacteroidia; order Cytophagales; family Cyclobacteriaceae; genus Cyclobacterium; species Cyclobacterium salsum. The sequence continues at coordinate 150,624 of NZ_WNKG01000002.1, read as the reverse complement.
CTGGGCGGTGTCTTTTTCCCACTCAAATACACATTCCAGCACTTTTATTTCCTGATAAACCAGAAAAAAATTGGCTCGTTCGGCACCCTGAGCGTTGGCAATCATTGACAGGGCCTTGAGGAAAACCTGATCCCATTCGTCATCGGTAGCATTTAAAAACCGCGTCGAAACCCAATTGATCATCCGCTCAAATTCTACCTTGCGGTGGAGCAAGTGCTCTGCATTTTGCGTGGGGTTCGAGGGTTCCCTTTCAACACCATTTTTTGACCCTGCGGTACTTTCCTCCCTGAATCCGGTAAGCATGCAGATTTTCCCCATACCGTCTGCCTGTTTCCCTGTAATTTTTAATTTTAAATGCGGCTTATTTTCTTCCCCCTCAAAAAGATACTCAAACATTACCCCCTTTTCCTGCTCACTTTCGAAAAACGATTGAATTTCTGGGATCAGACCATCAAACCCCGAGAGATAGGCCTTCCAATCAGTTCCGTTCTTCTTATAGGGAGACCAGTCACCTTCGGCTAAAAGAAGTTGATTCCCATTAAAAACCAAAAATAGTTCGCTCCCATTCTTAGAGCGTTGAAATAGATTTTGCTCAAATCCTTTTTCCATTTTAAAAACTGGGTAATTTATTCATAACCGCAGGAAAATCAGTCTGATACGCCACGGGTTTTGCTTCTTGCTATCAACCCCTCAAGATACTAACAAAAATCAATTTCATCACAAATTTATCCTAATAATATAGGCATTACTTAATTTCACTCCTATATAGGGAAATAAATAGGGCAAACCAGGCACCTATTCCAGAACTAATTCTTTCACCAATTGTTCCAAATCGCCCTTTTTAATGAGTTCATTTTTTATAACTGCTACGGGACCCGATTTGCAGCAGTCCATGCATTTCGTCTTCACCAGTTTGAATTTTCCGCGGAAAGCTTTCTCGCTAATGGTGCCTTTTATAGCGTCCGCAAAAGCCTTGGCTCCGTTGGACTTGCAATCCGATCCAGAACAGGCAAAGATAAAGGTTCTTCTTTTCTTCATCGACTATCAATAAATTAGTTCCCAAACGCTAATTGTAGTAGCAGCCCGCAAATATAGGCGCCATAGGTACCCAATGCATAACCCAATACGGCGAGCAATACACCCACCGGAGCAAGGGCAGGGTGAAAAGCGGAGGCTACGATCGGGGCCGAGGCAGCTCCTCCCACATTTGCCTGTGAGCCTATGGCCACATAGAAAAAGGGTGCCCGTATCAGAAATGCCACCAGTAGCATAAAAAAGATGTGGAAAGCCATCCAAATAAGCCCAATAAGAAAGAAAAGTGGATTATCCAACACGGCACGCAAGTCCATTTGTAGACCTATGGTGGCTACCAGAACGTACAACAGGACACTGCCCATCCTTGAAGCCCCCACCCCTTCGAGTTTCCTCCAGCGGGTAAAAGACAGCAGCAAACCTCCGGTAGTTGCCAGGATTACCAACCAGAAAAAGGGGGAATCCAACGAATACTGCTTAAGAGACGGATAATTTTCAGAAATAAAAGCCGCCAAATTTCCTCCAAGAAAATGAGAAATACCGGTCACTGCAAATCCCAATCCCAGAATAGCCATGGTGTCTGAAAGCCGTGGAATTCGGAGGATGCTGTTTTGATAATTTTCAACCTTTTCTTTTAATTGGGTGATGGCGGTCGTGTCCGCTTTCAATAGCCTATCAGGAAGGGCCGGTTTCGCCGCCCAGTAAAGTAGAAAAGCCATCCACAAATTCGCAACAATAACATCTACCGCTATCATTTGGCTAAATAATACCGGGCTGGCACCAAACACTTCCAGCATGGCGGTTTGATTGGCACTGCCTCCGATCCAACTACCAGCGATCGTCGCTAACCCCCTCCAGGTTTCGTCGGCACCCATCCCTCCCAATACCTCTGGAAATAAAGATGATACCAGTACTAAGGAGATCGGCCCACCTAAAATAATTCCAAAAGTTCCCGTCAAAAACATAATCAAGGCTTTTGGCCCCAATTTCAAAATGCTCTTCAAGTCAATACTCAGGGTCAGTAACACCAGGGAGGTGGGTAATAAGTACCTGGAAGCGACAAAATACAAACCGGAATCAGCACCAGAGACCAATCCGAATGTATTGAATAACGCCGGTATAAAGTAGCATAGCAATACCACCGGTACAAATCGATAAATGACTTTGAAAATGGGATGATCACTAGCAGAGGTATAAAAAACCAGCCCCAATACGGCCATTAATAAGCCAAAAACCACGGCATCATCCTGAATCAGCGCACTATCCCCCATTTGATTTATTTTTCCAAATCGTTAAAAATTCACTTAATATCATGGCTGTGGCTCCCCAAACAACCTCCTGGTCTATATCGAAGTAGGGAGCCTGAATCGTTTGACCGGATGGAAGTGGAAAATCTTTCTCCTTTTTATTATTCTCATCTAATAGCCAGTCAAAATCACAGGAAATCAATCGCGCTACCTCTCTGGGGTCGGGTCTGAAGATTGGAGGCTCTGGCGTAAATCCCACAAATGGCCTGACAGAAAAATTACTGGGAGGAATGTACAAATCCGACAAAACTCCCAGAAGCTGTATTTTTTTACGGGAAACGCCTATTTCCTCCTCCGTTTCCCGAAGGGCCGTTTCTTCCAGATTTTTATCGCCCGAATCCATTTTCCCGCCTGGAAAAGCTATTTGACCACTGTGAACACCCTCGTAAACAGCCCTCTTGATAAAAGGTACCCGTATTCCGTTTTCAAACGGACAAATCAACATCAATACGGCCCCTTTTCTGGCCCGTTCCATCCTTCGGCTATCAAAGCGCTCTTCCTCCAACGGTACCGGTGCCATGGCCTGCTGCCCTATTCTGCCGGGCAATGGTTCTTTTAATAGATCCTCCAAAACGCGAACCAGGTATTTCAATTCCATACATGTGTTTCCTTACTTGGTAGCTGAAAAAAGGCCTGAATACCATTCAGGCCTTTTTCACTTATCAAACCTATTAAACCTATTGGGTTTTATTCATGTGAAATGAACAAACTCATCGAAATTTAATGAATAAATCTACAATTCCAAAGGCAATAAATTTTGACAGGTAAAAATAATAACCTATTATCCGGCCTGAAATTCCGTTTTTCTTCCCAGTATATCGCATGACAAAAAACGACCTTTACCAAACGGCCCTGACCATTTTAAATGGGTACGACCAATACATTTCCAACTTTAACCAGGTCACCCGGGAAATACCGGCCAATTTCGTCCATAGGGACTGGAAAGCCCTTCAGGAAAATCATAAAAAAAGACTTCGACTCTATAAAGATCACCTGAAAAACATAGTACCTCTATGCCGGGATCAACTCGGAGAGAGGTTAGCTCATGCGGATTCCTGGAAAGATCTTAAATCCCTATACCTGGAGAAAATAAAAGCCAGAACAGACAAAGAACTGGCAGCTACTTTTTTCAATTCTGTATTCAGGAAAACCTACCCGGGAAACAGCACCCAGGAAGCATTGATGTTTGTGGAGGCCCCCTTTGATGAGTTGCCAGCTAAGATAGACACCAGCCTGTTTTTTAGCTATCCTGCCCGTGATAACATTCAAACTATTTTCCGGAAAATACTCAATGATTTTGATTTTGGTGCCCCCTATTATGATTTAGAAGGGGATATTACGTTTTTGGAGAAGGAGGTCCAACAAGTTATTTTTAGCCGGTACCCAGCCACTTCCGAAACCATTACTCAGGTGTTGCGGGATATTTTCTACCGAAACAAGGCTGCTTACCTGATCGGTAGAACCTTTCTCGGAAAAAAGTGGATGCCCTTCATTATCCCTTTTGTTCATAATGAAAAGGGTGTGTTTGCCGATACCCTTATCTTTGATCCCAATATTATGAGTGGCATTTTTAGTTATACCCGCTCCTATTTTATGGCACCCATTCAAACACCCTCTCAAACCGTCGCCTTTCTTAATTCGGTCATTCAGCACAAACGCCCCTACGAACTGTACAATGCCATCGGCTTCAACAAACATGGCAAAACTTCCTTTTATCGGGATTTTACCAACCATTTACGGCACAGCAAGGACGATTTCGTACTCGCTCAGGGAATAAAAGGAATGGTAATGACCGTCTTCACCCTTCCCTCTTACAATATTGTGTTCAAACTGATCAAGGATCATTTTGACCCGCCAAAAAACATGACCCGCCAACAGGTCCGGGAAAAATACAAATTGGTAGGATTACATGATCGGGTCGGTCGGATGGCCGATACGCATGAGTTCGAAAATTTCAAACTTCCGCTTCATCGCATCCACCCGGAGTTAATGCAGGAATTAAAGAAAACAGTTAACTCTCTTTTGAGAATCGAAGGAGATACATTAATTATCAGGCATTTGTATATCGAAAGACGCCTTACTCCCTTGAATATATTTCTGGAAGACTGTAGCCTGGAACTTGCCCGTGTGGTGGTGAACGATTATGCCAAAGCCATCCTTCAAATGGCTCAAGCGAACATATTCCCTGGTGACATGATGACCAAAAACTTTGGCGTAACCCGCCAAAACCGGGTTATTTTCTACGACTACGATGAAATAGAATTTCTGGTAAAGATGAATTTTAGAGCCAAGCCCAAACCGGAAACTTATGAACAAATTTATTCCTCCACACCTTGGTATGAAATAGGAGAAAATGACGTGTTTCCGGAGGATTTCAAGCGGTTTATGATCGGTAGAAGCGATGTCAGAGACTTTTTTATCGAATCCAATCCACAGCTATTTGATCCTGAATACTGGAAAGAAATACAAACGAAACTCACCAAAGGGGAACTGATCCATGCCTATCCTTATCCGGAAAGCATGCGTTTTCGTTCGGAAGAAAAAGTCTAATCCTATTATTTGTACCAAGACGCGTATTTGGGATAGTTGGAAGCTATTCTGCGAATGGTGGCCTGCATTTCCGCCCCGGTTTCTTTAATTTTCCTGGCAGGAATGCCGGCATAGATGCTGTTTTTCTCCACCACGGTACCTTCCAATACCACTGCTCCGGCAGCGATCACAGCTCCCTCCTGCACCCAGGCCTTGTCCATGATGATTGCCCCCATTCCCACTAATACACGATCCTCAATGGTACATCCATGAACGATGGCATTGTGAGCAATAGAAACATCCGACCCAATGAGAACCGGACATTGTTGGTAGGTACAATGAATGACCGCTCCGTCCTGAATATTGGTTCGGTCTCCCACACGTATGGAATGCACATCTCCCCGCACAACGGCGTTAAACCAAACCGTGCAATCCCTGCCTAGAATCACATCACCGATTAGGGTGGCATTTTCAGCCGTCCAACAACCCTCTCCCAACTGCGGAATTTTGTCCTTGATTTTCTTAATTAATGCCATAGATTCAAAATTTAATTCAGTAAAGCAGGATAATATATTCAAAATAAGAAATTTATTTTCAGATTAACTGAACTTTTTTCTGAAAATTCAGTTTTAGTGTCTATACATTTAAAGGATCTAAACCAATCTAAATTAAACCAGTATTAGTATGAAATCAATAAAACTATCAGGATTTATGTTGGCAGCAGCGCTGTTAACTTTTGCATGTGGAAAAAGCTCGGATACCGTCGAAACCACAGAGGCCCAGGAAGCAGCAGCCGCAACCGGGCAAACGTTGAGCCTTGATGCCGATGCCAGTAACGTTAACTGGAGAGGATACAAGCCAACCGGTCAGCATTTTGGGTTAATCCCAGTCACAGAAGGGCAATTGTCAGTAGAGGGCGATGCCATCACAGGCGGAGAATTTACGTTTAACATCACCGGTCTGGAAATACATGATTTGGAAGAAGGAAGCGAAGATCATGGCAAACTTTGGAACCACCTTCAGTCGGATGATTTTTTCGATGCTGGCAACCATCCTCAGGCCAGTTTTGTAATCACCGAAATTACGCCTTACACGTCTGGTGATGAAATAGAGGACAAGGAACAATTCGAGTCAGAAAACACCCCACAAAGTGCTTCGGAAATTGCTCCTGAGGCTCCAACCCATTGGATTAGTGGAAATTTGACCATGAGAGGGAACACAAAGAATATTAAGTTTCCGGCAAGTGTATCCTTAGACAACGGTACCATTTCAGCCCAGGCTGGATTTAACATCAATCGAACCGACTGGGGCCTGTCTTATGGTGACGAAGCTTCCGCAGTGGATAAAGCAAAAGATCAATTTATTTACAACACCGTTAGTGTAAATTTTGATGTAAAAGCGAATTAATAGCAAATTCTTAGTTTAAGATTGAAAAGAAGGGGACTATTTGTCCCCTTTTTTTATTGTCATTTTGCTAGTTTTGCAACCATGCCTGAAACCGAATCTACGATCCATATTCCCCTGAGCCGAGGCTGGGTTGAACAAATGCTGGTTTGGGGCAGGCAGCAATTCAATTATTTCGGATATTTCCATTCCAATAATATACCTTATCCTCAAGGGGGATTTGACCACGTCTTTTATGCAGGAAATCGGGCGGAGCCCTTGGAGCGCATTGGCAAATTACCTGATAAAAAACCCAAAATCGGTATTATCGGATACGATCAGAAAAATAAGTACGAAAAGCTATCCAGCCATAACACTCCCTGGATTGACTGCCCGGATAGTGTGTTTTTCAGTCCGGAAGTAGTCATTCAACTTGGCGAGGATGTAGTACAGATCACGGCCCGTAGGCCTGCCGAAATTGCCAATTCCATTCAATCGACGAAAGTAAATGGGCAGCGGCCTGAGAAAAAACTAACGATGCAGGTTTCTCATGACCAGCAGGCATATAGCCGTGTCTTTTCTCAAATTCGAGATCAAATTTTGGAAGGCACTATTTACGAACTGAATTTTTGTGTGGATTTTCACGGTTCTTTACCTGCACAGGCACCGGAGAGGATTTTCCTGGAGCTCTGCTCCCAATCGCCCATGCCTTTTAGTGCTTTTTTTAAAGCGAAAGACCTATTCCTTTGCTGCGCTTCTCCCGAAAGGTTTCTCAAGAAAACCGGACAAAACCTATTGTCCCAGCCTATAAAAGGAAGCGTGAAGCGAGGATTGAACCCGGAGGCCGATGCGCAGCTTGTAAAATCATTAGTTGAAAGCGAAAAAGAAAGAGCTGAAAACCTGATGATTGTAGATTTAATGCGAAATGACTTATCCCGGTTGGCAGAAATTGGATCTGTAAACGTAACCGAGTTGTTTGGTATTTATTCTTTTCAGAGCATTACCCAAATGATTTCCAGTGTTAGCTGTCAGTTGAAAAACAAGGTTACCTTTGAGGAAATCATTTCCAAAACCTTTCCTATGGGGAGCATGACGGGTGCTCCAAAAATAAAATGCATGGAATTAATAGAAAGGTACGAGTCCTTTAAAAGATCCTGGTTTTCTGGCACATTGGGGTATATTGACAGCTCTGGTGATTTTGATTTTTGTGTGGTGATCCGAAGTTTGGTGATCGATCAAACCAAAAATTCTTTTTATTTCGGGGTTGGAAGTGCCATTACACTGGATGCCAATGCTACCGATGAATACCAGGAATGCCAGTTAAAGGCTGCTCCCATCCTAAAGACATTAAAAAAATTATATCAATCAAACCCAATTATATCATAAATGGCACCACGAAACCCTATTCTTAAAAGCATTATCGATAAAAACCCCCACGAACCGGAGTTTCACCAAGCTGTGGAAGAAGTGTTTGAAAGCATTCAACCAGTCCTGAAAGTTCATAAAAACTATGTCGATGCCCGATTATTTGAGCGGATTTGCGAACCGGAACGGATCATATCCTTTCGCGTTTGCTGGACGGATGATCAAGGAAAGGTGCAGGTAAATAAAGGATACCGGGTACAAATGAATAGCGCATTGGGGCCTTACAAAGGAGGGCTACGTTTTCACCCCAGCGTGAATCAAAGCATTTTAAAATTTTTGGCTTTTGAGCAAGTGTTTAAAAACGCACTTACCGGCCTTCCTCTGGGGGCCGGAAAAGGGGGCGCCGACTTTGATCCAAAGGGTAAATCAGATGGAGAAGTGATGCGATTTTGCCAGGCCTGGATGATGGAGGCCTACCGGCATATTGGTCATTTTACGGATGTACCTGCCGGGGATATTGGTGTGAGCGAAAGGGAAATCGGCTATCTTTTTGGCGCTTATAAAAAGATTCAAAATGAGTTTCAGGGGGTATTGACCGGCAAGGGTCTGGATTGGGGTGGCTCCTACCTGCGGCCAGAAGCCACCGGATACGGGCTGATTCATTTTGCCCATTTTATGCTGACGGAAGCAGATGACTATTTAGAGGATAAAGTGTGCCTGGTTTCGGGGGCTGGGAATGTTTCTCAGTTTGCCATCGAAAAACTTCTTCAGGAAGGGGCCAAAGTAGTGGCATTTTCGGATTCGTCGGGATTCATTCATGATCCTGAAGGAATGAACGAGGAAAAATTAGCGCATTTAAAGATGCTTAAAAATGGTCAGAGAAAGAGCATTTCGGCATTTGTCGAAACGTATCCTTCTGCCAGTTTCACCTCCAAAGGGGATAAAAACATTTGGTCTATTCCCGCCGATTGTGCCTTCCCTTGTGCGACGCAGAACGAACTTGAAGAAGCCGATGCCAAGACCCTTCAAAAAAACGGACTCATTTTACTGGCAGAGGGTGCCAATATGCCCTGTACTCCCAAGGCTATCAATTACCTGCAGGAATCAAAGGTACTGTACGGTCCTGGAAAGGCATCCAATGCCGGAGGGGTCGCCGTGTCGGGCTTGGAAATGACCCAAAACAGGGTGGGCAGGTACTGGACCAAAAATGATCTGGAGAAAGAACTTCGCACCATCATGAAAGACATTCATGACAAATGCCTGGAAACGATCGCCAAACACGATCTTCAGGAACAGGATTACCTGAATGCGTCCAATATTGGAGCTTTCGAAAAAGTAGCGAAATCGATGAATGCTCAGGGGACCGTCTGACCGCAACCATGGCCGCAAACCGAAAAATCATACACGTAGATATGGATGCGTTTTTCGCCTCGGTAGAGCAATTGGATCGGCCAGAATTTCGTGGTAAACCGCTTGCCGTAGGAGGCAATAAAGAAAGGGGGGTGGTGGCAGCGGCCAGTTATGAAGCTAGAAAATATGGTGTCCGTTCGGCCATGCCCTCCAGGCTGGCGGCAAAAAAATGCCCCAACCTTATTTTTGTGCCACCTAGATTTGAACGCTACAAGGAAATTTCTCGAAATATTCGGAAAATATTTTTTGAATTTACCGATTTGGTCGAACCCCTCTCCCTAGACGAGGCTTTTTTAGATGTAACCCACAACCATTTCGGACTTCCATCAGCTACCCTGATAGCAAAAGCGATCAGGCATCGAATCCATTCGGAGACCGGGCTCACGGCATCCGCAGGAATTTCCTACAATAAATTCCTGGCCAAGGTCGCTTCTGACCTCAACAAACCAAACGGACAGGCCGTAATCCCCCCGGAAAAGGCGGAAGCTTTTTTAGACAAACTTCCGATAGAAAAATTCTTTGGTATCGGAAAAGTGACAGCGGAAAAAATGAAGAACCTCGGCATTCATTGCGGACTGGACCTCAAACAATACTCGCTGGAATTCCTTACCCGAAGGTTTGGTAAATCGGGCCTTCATTATTACGATATAGTCCGGGGAATTCATCCCAGTGAGGTAAAACCGGACCGAATCCGGAAATCGTTAGGTGTAGAAAATACGTTCGAAAAGGACTTGCCAAATCTTTCAGCGGTGATCGCTACCTTAACGGAAAAAATTCTTCCTGAATTTTTTAGGCGGATAAACCAAAACCAAACCAAAGGAAGGACACTTACCCTGAAAATCAAGTACGACGACTTCTCTGTGCATACCCGGAGCCGGACATTTGCAGAATCCATTCCCTTGAATCAAATGGAAGGTCTGGCCGTCGGACTTGCCCGGCAAGAGCCTCTGGCTGGTCCGGTGCGCCTATTGGGTGTCAGTCTTTCCAATTTAAGTCGTCCGGATGATCCGGGGGAGCAACTACGAATTGCTTACTAACCGGATGCCAAATTCGTTCGGCACCAATCTTGCAGTAATCATTGAAAAAAACGACCTGCAAATGAATACTTACCAAAAATACCTTGACTTCGGATTAAAATATGGCGTTCCCCTGTCCATTATCCTGGCGACCCTGTCCATGAAAAAAGCCAAAGGAGTGGGGAATTTGATTGTCTTTGCTTTGGTCACCCCCACTTTACTGGGGTACTTATACAGCCTTAAAAAGGCCAAAGACTCCCTAAACAGGCAACCGGAGTTGTAACGGATTCAGGCTCCTTTTTTAGTTAATTTGCTGGTGCTAATCCGGATTTATATGTTTTAGCTTTTATCTTTGGTCAACGATTCATTGACAACCATCAAACGACCTAAAACATGAAGTCCGAATTGACCCCGCTAATTCCTGCTACTAATTTACTCAAACTAAAGAATGATCCGTCCCTGGTGCTGATTGATGCCGGATTTGGAAAAGAAAAATACCTTCAAAAGCATCTTTCAGGTGCCCTCTATGTAGACTTAAATCGCGATTTGTCGTTGATTAAGGAAGATCCAGCCGAAGGAGGCAGGCATCCCCTGCCCGATCCGCTGGGATTTGGTAAGACCCTTGGCAACTTGGGAATTACCCCGGAAAGCCGGGTAGTTGTTTACGATGACAAACAAGGAGCCATGTCAGCAGCCCGGTTTTGGTGGATGCTGAAGGCAATGGGGCATCAACTCGTTCAGGTACTGGATGGCGGTCTACAAGCCGCCGAAGCGGCGGGCTATCCCATAAGTACCGGTGAGGAATCGGCTACTCCTACTGCCCCCTACCCTGCTAGCGAATGGCAATTGCCTTTGGCAGATTTAGAAGAGGTTGCCCAAAAAGCGAAAGACCCGGTCTACAAGGTGATCGATGTACGGGAAACGGTCCGTTATTTGGGAGAAACGGAACCCATTGATTTGATAGCCGGCCATATTCCCGGAGCGATCAACGTTCCTTTTGGAGAAAACCTGGATTCAAATGGTCATTTTTTACCCGCAGAAACCTTGAAAAAGAACTATTTGGAGCTGCTGGCCGCAGGTCCTGCGGAAAATACCCTTGTTCACTGTGGTTCGGGAGTGACAGCCTGCCATACACTACTTGCGCTGGCACATGCAGGGCTAGCCATCCCCAAATTATATATCGGTTCCTGGAGTGAATGGTCCCGAAATAACCGGCCGGTGGCCACAGGAAATGAATAAGTTAGACCTCCGGTTGGTTCATGTCATGCAATACAAGATGCCCCTGCGGGAAGGCGGCTCATTACCCGCCCTGGCCCTGGCAGATGATGCGTTTACTTATGTGGTGAAATTTCGGGGTGCCGGGCAGCGTGAAAAGGCCCTGTTAGCAGAATTGCTGGGAGGGGAAATTGCGCGTTTGCTGGGTTTTAAGGTACCGGAATTGGTCTTTGCCCGGCTGGACCCTGCCTTTGGGCAAACGGAAGGAGATGAAGAAATTCAGGATTTACTAAAAAGTAGCCAGGGTCTGAACCTGGGACTCCACTTTTTATCAGCCGCCGTCAATTTTGATCCGGCGGCAGTATCCGTTTCCGCAGAACTGGCCTCTGGCATCGTATGGCTGGATGCGTTTATTACGAATGTAGACCGCTCGTTCCGCAATACCAACATGCTGATGTGGCACCGCGAATTGTGGCTAATTGATCATGGGGCATCGTTTATCTTTCACCACACCTGGGACAAGTGGGAAAAACATGCCAAAAGTCCTTTCCCTTTGATCAAAGACCATGTATTATTGCCCGGTGCAGAAAAGCTGGAAGAAGTGGATGCAGCCTTCAAACAGATCCTTTCCCCGGAATCACTTTGGCGAATCGTTAACTCGCTGCCGGAGGAGTGGCTGGAAGCCATGGGTGAACCAGGCACGGTAGAAATATGGAAACAAGTCTATCTGGATTTTCTATTGCTCCGTTTGAAACATTCTGAAACATTTGTAACCCAAGCCCAAGATGCCAGAAAAGCACTTGTATGAATATGCCATCATCCGGGTAGTTCCCCGGGTAGAGCGGGAGGAATTTATCAATGTGGGTGTAATCCTGTGCTGCATACAACAACAATTTTTAAAGTGCGCCACAACGCTTAATGAATCAAAACTGAAAGCCCTGGATCCCGAAGCCGATCCGGAGACAATTAGCGATCACCTGGACGCTTTTTCTCAGGTGTGCCAGGGTAAAAAAGGACTCAGCCCCATCGCTACTAAAAGCGTTGCGTCCCGGTTCCGCTGGCTGACAGCGGTTAGGAGTTCCATAATTCAAACCTCCCGGCCACACCCTGGTCTTTCTCACAACCTGGAAGAAACCTTTGAAAATCTATTTAAGGCCTATGTTGGCTAAACCTGTATAAAAAACGGAATTGGATCAGGTGGATCTTTACGATGAAAATAATCATGAAACATAGACCGAATTTTCTGCGCTGCATTTTTACCTGAAAAGCTGGAAGTAGCGCATAAAACCGGAACCCTCGACTATGTCAGGGGCGATGCCGGGATCATTTTTGGGAGGCGGCCATTAGTCATTTCTGTTTTTGTTGAGGACTTTCGTGACCTTTCCGAAGCAGAGAAAATCATCGCTAAAATCGGGAAGCTAGCCTATGAAACGTATGGAAAGTAGCTGATTTGTATCGTAGAAGCCCCTTATATCAAGTTGGTAAGCTACTGTAACGAGCATTGCTAATTTTTGGGAACAAGAAATTCTGAATCTTAGGGGATATCTTCTTTAAAAAAGCTTTTGACCTGATGCAAATCCGGAATCGAAGACTGCGCCCCGTATTTGGTTACCGACAGTGCCGCGGCCTGGTTGGCGAAAATTACGGCATCCTTCCAGTCCATTCCTGCACAACGTCCGGCGACTACTGCCCCAATGAACGTGTCTCCCGCAGCGGTACTATCCACCGCATTGACTTCCGGAGCGGGCAGGCTTCCGGTAAAACCGGGAGATGAAAGAAAAGCCCCGGCAGCCCCAAGGGTAATCACCACTACTTCCACTCCTTTTTCGTGAAAAAACGCTGCAGCATGTACTGCTGTATCCTCATTCGTTACTCCAATTCCGGTTAAAAACCTGGTTTCTGCCTGATTGGGAATAATGGCATGGAGAGCGGCATACATTTCCTCAGGTAAGTGAAAAGCAGGTGCCGGATTTAAAATCAATTTTTTTCCGTTATTCCCGTATTTTTCAACAATAAAAGACACAGTGTCCAAAGGAATTTCCAGTTGCATCAGGATAAATTCTGCCGATTCCAAAAGTCCTGCGTGTTCCGATACCTGCGCTGTACTCAGGGCGTTATTGGCCCCACTGGCCACGAGAATCGTGTTTTCGCCAGCAGCATCCACGGTGATTTGAGCGACACCGGAAGGTAACAGCTTATCCTGGACCACCCCCTGAACATCCAACCCCTCATTTTTAAAATTTTCCAAACGTTGATCACCAAATAAATCGCTTCCTAATCTGGCAACTAACGCAACATCTCCCCCTAATCTAACGGCTGCTATGGCCTGGTTGGCCCCTTTTCCTCCAGGAAGAACCTTGAAATCTTTCCCTAGGAGCGTCTCTCCCGGGACCGGAAACCGGTCTACCTGGATAATCATATCGGTATTGGAACTCCCAACCACCACAATTTTTCGATTTTGCCCCATACGATGGATTCGTCAGTCAGAAAATGAATGTAAAAATTACAAAGGCAGCCCGGCTGTTGGAATCAAATGGCCTCCCATTTCCTGCATCCGGCCATGCCCCAAATTGGCAAAGCGTATTCAGGATTAAAGCTAAAACAAATCTTCCTAAATCCCAGCTTAAAAACGGTTCCTTTCCTGAAGCCCCTAAAAAAAAGCCCGAAAATTTCGGGCTTTGGTCGGTTTCGTGGACTTATTAATTCAACTCCGATGTAGCGGGCATTAATTCTTTATACAGGTTACGGGCAGCGGGGAAAAGAATGTTATTTTCCAAATGTATGTGTACATGCAGGTCCTTTTCAAAGTCATCTAACATGGCGAATGCTACTTTGTATGTTTGGCAAGCATCCGCAGGTGGGGTGTACCCCTGACTGAGGGTCGAAATGGCTACAAAGCGCTCTCCTTCTGCTGCGTGATCATCTTCCATCATGGAAATGGGATTGTCTATATGACCAAAATAAGGTTTCGGTAAATCGATCCGCTCGTTTTTCGCCTTTTCCATGGATTGAATAAACGGGAAAAGGATCAGTTCTTCTTTTTTCATATGCACCGTCAGGGCGGCTGCCGCTGCTGAAAATAACTGATTGATTTTAGCCAACTCCGGATGTAGCTCACCATGTACTTTTTCGATCTTTTCTAGATATAACGTTAAGGAGGGTAAGGTCTCTTCCACGTATCGATGATGCTTTTCCAAAATATGGTTAATCAGTTCTACCGGTTTCATTTGGGAAAATCGGAGATCTTTTGAACGGCTGTCCAAGCCTTCGAGTTTCCGCAACAAATCTGCTTCATCTAAGCCTTTTTTCTGACAGGCTTCGGAAATACTAATGCCTCCGCCGCAGCAAAAATCCAACCCGTACTCCGTAAAAATTTTTGCTGTTCTGAAATCCCGGGCGACAATTGTTCCTATTTTTTCTGCTTTTAACTGCTCCATTGTGTGTCTATTTTAAGCCTATGTTTGTCTTTCTATTGGGCAAAGATAATAAAAATTCTAATAAAAGATATTTTTATCTTTTATTACCATTCCTTTTTTACTTCCTTGAGTCGCTTTCGGAAATTTACCCACAGCGAAAGCAGAAACGCCATAAGTGTAACTAACAGGGTGGACACTTCGATGAGTGTAGCAGCTGGCTGTATCCCCAAAAGCCGGTGTAAAAGATAGCTGATATACGAATTTGGTAAATCCCTCACGCCACGGCGGTGAAGGATTTCCCAATGCCAGTCCGTAAGCGGGCAATATCCCCATCCATACCAAATGCCCAGCAAAAACCAGGAGGCCAGCGTCAGGGAAATACTGTACAAGTGCCATTTTCGGGTAGATCTACCCATCCACCCCAGCAAATTGAATAGAATTAAGGAGGTGTGAAATATCAAAAGCGCGTAATCAGCAATTACCAACCAGTTCATAAACAGAAGCATTATCCTGTAATCAGGCATTTTCAAATGAAAAACCTTTTATCGTTTAGAAATCGGGATCAGAAATTCATCCGATTAATTTACGCATTCATCTCCAACTTAAGCGGTTCTGTCCTGATTGATTTTCACCAATCCCAAACGGAGGCTTGCTTTGCAGGTATGTTAACCTATACCACAAACGACATGAGACAACGAATAATTTTACTGACAATGCTAATCAGCCTATCCGCCTGGGCACAGGCACAGGAAACCGCATCGTATACGCAAACGGTCCGAGGCAGGGTTTTGGACAAGGTGAGTCAATCTCCTCTGCCAGGAGCTTCGGTAAGCATACCGGATACGGATCCCTTGATCGGAACTGCCACTGATCTGGATGGGGGGTTTATCTTGCAAAAAGTCCCAGCGGGGAGGGCAACAATCCAAGTTAGCTATTTAGGCTACGAGTCCACCACTTTACGTGCAATACCCATTACCAGTGGGAAAGAGGTGGTGCTCACCATTCAATTGCAGGAGAATCTGGAACAGATGGAGGAAGTGGTCGTCCGCGCTACCGGTGATTCCCGTGAAGCCGGGAATGAAATGGCAACGGTTTCGGCCAGGGGATTTGACATGGAGGCAACCAACCGCTTTGCTGGTAGCAGAAATGACCCGGCCCGCATGGCTCAGAACTTTGCCGGGGTAAGTGGTGCCAATGACTCCCGGAACGACATCATCATCCGTGGTAATTCACCTACTGGCGTGCTATGGAGACTGGAGGGAGTGGACATTCCCAATCCCAACCATTTTGGGGCCATGGGAACTACCGGAGGTCCGGTAAGCATCCTGAACAGCAATTTATTGGAAAAGAGTGATTTTATCACGGGTGCTTTTCCTGCGGCCTATGGAAATGCCACGGCCGGAGTTTTTGATCTAAACCTACGTAAAGGCAATGCCTATCGCAGGGAGCACCTGGTGCAAATGGGGTTCAATGGATTGGAACTCGGTACCGAGGGTCCACTAGGCGGGGATAAGGGTGCATCCTACCTGCTTAATTACAGGTACTCTACCATTGCCATGATGCAGGAAGTGGGTTTTTCTGCCGGTACAGGGAATGCCGTACCTTATTATCAGGATTTTTCCATGAAAGTGGATATCCCAACCGAAAAAATGGGACGATTCTCCCTGTTTGCCCTAGGTGGCAAAAGTAACATTGACCTGCTTGGATCGGAAACGGACAGCAGCACTACGGATTTATACTCTGAAATGTCCCAAAACATCTACAACCGGGCAAAAATGGGCGT
The DNA here is from genome assembly GCF_010119245.1 of Cyclobacterium salsum. Taxonomy (GTDB): domain Bacteria; phylum Bacteroidota; class Bacteroidia; order Cytophagales; family Cyclobacteriaceae; genus Cyclobacterium; species Cyclobacterium salsum. The sequence goes on along the minus strand of NZ_WNKG01000002.1, from coordinate 134,168 downwards.
GATTGGCATCAACCACACGCAGTATTATGACCCCCAGACCTTTGCTGTGATGACACTGTCCGCTGACCATAGTTTTTCAGGAAACCGGGTGGATTCATTGAGTATGGAAAACCGGGAAGCCGTACCGCTTTTCCGCAATCATTACGGTTTGAGCAAAATCAGGGCTCAATATGAGCTGCATCGAAAAGTGGACAACAAAAACAATTTTCGTGCGGGTATCAATTACGACTACCTAGACTTCAATCTACGGGATAGCCTTTACCAGGCCGATGAAAACCGTTTTCGGAATTTGAGAAATGAATCTGGTAATTCCGGTTTGTTCCAATCCCATTTGCAATGGCAACACCGGTTCAACCAGCGATTAAAAGCCAACGCCGGTATACATTACCAGCATTTTATCTTGAATAATTCCCAACAGGTAGAGCCCCGGATCGGTCTTTCCTTTGAACAAAACGAACGGAATACCTTTAGTCTGGGCTATGGACTGCACAGCCAATTGCAGCCACTACCCATTTACTTTCTGGAATCCGAGATCCCTTTTCAGGAGCCTGTACGAACGAACAAAAACCTGGACTTCAGCAAATCTCATCACTTTGTCGCCGGATACCGGTATCAACTAAGTCCGGATGTTCACCTAAAATCCGAGATTTACTACCAACATCTATTTGGAATCGCGGTAGAGGAAAACCCCAGCAGTTTTTCCATGCTGAATGCAGGTGCGGATTTTGGGATTCCGGATGTGGACAGCCTTACCAATAGGGGCCGGGGGAGAAATTACGGACTGGAATTGACCCTGGAAAAACAATTTAGCGGAGGCTCCTATTTTCTGTTCACCACATCCCTATTTGATTCCAAATACCGGGGCAGTGATGGACAGTGGCGAAACACTGCCTTCAACAGCCAATACGTGCTGAATGGGTTGCTGGGCAAAGAATGGCAGATAGGAAGTCCTAACCGTATCTTATCCCTGGATTTCAAAATTACCTTTGCAGGCGGACAATACATCACTCCGATCGATTTGGAGCGCAGTATCATGGAAAACCAGACCGTCTATCAGGAAGAGCGGGCCTATTCGGTAAAAAACCCCGATTATTTCCGGTCCGATCTAAAAATAAATTACCGGGTGAATAAGAAAAACCTGACACACGAATGGTCACTGGACATACAAAACCTGACCAATCACCAAAATTTATTTCGGCAGACCTATAATCCCATTTCCGAATCTGTTGTGAACAGTTATCAGTTGGGGATTTTCCCGATTCCCCAATACCGGCTTACCTTTTAACCCGGATTATGCATTAGTAATCGTAATGAGAGCTGAAACTGCAAGAAAATCAGGCTGTTTGGAGATTGAGGCATAGCATCGCTATGGTGAAATCGAAAACAGCAGCGTAGCGGCTGATTTTGAAGCAGTTTAAGTTCGTAATAGATAGGCTAATGCATATTTCGGGTTTAACCAATAGCTTTGATTATATTGTCAGTAAAGCTACCTGTAAAATGAAGATAAAAGCTCCCTTTGACCGATACCTATTGATGCTGGGCCTGGCCCTTCTCCTAGCTAATCTCAGGACGGAAGGGCATTTCTGGCACCAGTTTATAGCAAACATTCTATTCACCTTTGTTTACTGGGAAGGAAATTACCAGTTGGTGGGATGGGTCAGGGAGCGATTTCCACTTATGCAACAAACCAGAAAACGAATCGTTACCCAAACCGGGCTATCCATAGGGTACACCATTCTTGGCGGAACAACAGTAACTTTACTATTAGATTTGTTTGGCTGGGCACCCTACGAATGGGATTATCATTTGCGCGTCCTGCTGATGGGCTTGTTTATCACCGCTATCATTGCCATTGTGTATGAGACCATTTTCTATTTTGACCTCTGGAAATCCTCTTTACTGGAAAGTGAACGGTTAAAGAAAACAGCAGCCCGTTTGCAATTTGAAAGCCTCAAAAACCAGGTGAACCCCCACTTCCTGTTTAACAGCCTGAACAGCCTGGCTTCTCTGATTCCCGTGGATCCGGTAAAGGCAGAAAAATTCGTGCAGGAATTTGCGCGGATTTACCGGTATGTGCTGGAAGTGAAAGACCGGAATTTTGTTTCTCTCCGGGAGGAAATGGACTTTGTATCTTCGTTTGTCTACCTCCTTAAAATCCGGTTTGGTGAGCACCTGAAGTTTGAGCAGCAACTGGAAAAACACCTGGACCGATACCATATTCCACCACTGATTTTGCAAAACCTGGTGGAAAATGCTATCAAGCACAACGTTATTCTGAAAGACCGTCCCCTGGTCATCCGTCTTGAGATACAAAATGACACTTTATTGGTGCGCAATAATCTCCAAAAAAGGAGTTACCCTGCCGCTTCCACCCAAACGGGTCTGCGGAATATGGTGCAGCGGCTACAGTTGGTCGCAAACAAAGACGCTAAATTTTATGAAAAAGAGGGGTATTTCTGTGCTGAAATTCCCTTGATCCCAGAATCTGATTAAGCCACCATGTACACCACCTTACTTGTAGAAGATGAAAAGTTGGCGGCGGACCGCTTGGAACGAATGCTGCAACAGATCGCTCCGGATATCCGGGTGCAGGCGAAAGTTGATTCGGTAAGTGCCGCAGTAGCTTTTCTAAAAAATCAGCAACCCGAACTTATCTTTCTGGACATTCACCTGGCAGATGGCTCCGGATTTGAGATTTTTGATCAGGTGCGGGTGAACTGCCCGGTCATCTTTACGACCGCATACGACGAATACGCGCTGCGGGCGTTTCAGGTCAATGGCATTGCCTACCTGCTAAAGCCCATCGGACAAGATGCGTTGGCAGCGAGCCTGCAAAAGTTAAAAGCCATACAGGCTTCCGGGACGCAGGTAGCCTCCCTGGATGCCCTGCTGGCCCAAATCCGAAAGGGAGAATCGCCCTACCGAAAGCGTTTTTTGGTTGCGTATGGCAATACGATCAAGTCCATCGGTATATCGGAGGTGGCCTACTTTTTTGCCGAAAACAAGGCGGTATACCTGGTAGAAAAAACGGGCGGTAAATACGTGCTGGACGAAACGCTGGATCAGCTATCGGAGGGACTGGACCCGGAGGTATTTTTCCGGGTAAACCGAAGCTTTATGGTACAGGTAGATGCCATCCGTCAGATGCATGCCTATTCCCGCAGCCGGATCAAGCTGGACCTGGAGCCAGCCTGTAGCAAAGAATGTATCAGCAGCTCGGAGAAAACGGCGGAATTTAAGGGTTGGTTGGGGAGGTGATTTCCTAATTACATGGGTAATATCCGCCAAACACCGGCAGCATACTGCGGTTCGCTAATCAGGCAACCTTTGTCGGGCCTATCTCGCCAATTAAAAGAATATTCGATCGATTTTGGTGATTTTTTTTAATTAAATTCTTAACTTTTTCCATATATCCGAAACTTTCAAAAAAGTGAATACAGTATTTATGAATGCGCTCGTCAGTACACACTGAAACTGCCTTTTCGAAATTCAACAGACCGAACCTATCCACTTCGTGAAGGGCAACTAACTAGGTTAGCTGCTCAAGTCCCCCCGCTTCAACGCCCCAACTGCGTGGTCCACTGCCCTGGCCGTAAAGGCCATATAGGTAAGGCTGGGGTTTTGGGTGCCGGTGGAAGTCATGGATGCCCCATCGGTGACATAGACATTTGGGCAGGCATGCATTTGATGAAACCTACCCAGAAGAGAGGTTTTGGGATCTTTACCCATCCGTACGCCACCCATTTCGTGGATATCCAATCCCGGAGCCTGCCGGCTATCATTTTGACGAATATTTTTGCAGCCTGCACTTTCCAGCATTTCGGCACCTTGATCCAAAAAGTCCCGAAGGCTCTTTTCATCGTTATCATCATACCCCACATCCACGCGCAACTGGGGCATTCCCCACTCATCTTTTTGATTTTCATCCAGGTAAACCCTATTGCTCCGTTTTGGAATGGTTTCTCCCTGCATCATCATGTATACCCCCCAAGGCCCGGCTTCCGAGTTGGCCTCTTTAAAATCCGGGCCGAATTCCTCGTTTCGGGCACCGCCCCAACCGCCCCTGCCAGCAGAGTAAAAACTCATGTATCCTCGCAAAAAGTCCATCTCTTGCTTTTTGACGTTTCTGAAATTCGGCAACATCACCGCAGTGGGTCGCCTTCCATAATAATAGGAATCCAAATGGCCTTCCATGCTGGCTGAAAGGGAACCCCGATAATTATGAAAGGCAATGTGGGTGCCCAACAAGCCATTGTCATTGCCCAACCCATCCGGAAAACGGTCGGATTTGGAGTTCAATAAAATCAAGTTGGAGTTCAATGCGGAGGCGTTTACAAAAATTACCTTGGCGAAGTATTCGGTTGTTTCCTTGGTAAGCGCATCGACAACCCGCACTCCAGTCACCTTTCCCCTGGCATCGTCGTAAATCAACGAATGTACCACCGAATGGGGTCTGAGCGTCAGGTTTCCCGTAGCAGCGGCAGCCGGCAAGGTAGAGGCATTGGAGCTGAAATAGGCCCCAAAGGGACATCCCCGCTGGCAAAGGCTTCTGGCCATGCATTGCCCCCTACCCTGAGCGGTGTGATGGGCCTGGGGTTCTGTAAGGTGCGCACAGCGCCCAATAACAAATTTTCGGTCAGGATAGGCTTCCAGGATTCGCTCCTGAACCAGCTTTTCCACTTTATTCATTTCCCAGGGCGGTAAAAACTCCCCGTCAGGCAGCGTGTCTAACCCGTCTTTATTGCCACTTACCCCAATAAATTTTTCCACATAGCTGTACCAGGGCGCCACATCCTCATAGCGTATCGGCCAATCCACGGCAAAACCATCCCTTCCAGGCCCTTCAAAATCAAAAGGACTCCAGCGCTGTACCTGTCTTGCCCACAAAAGGGATTTACCTCCTACCTGATACCCTCTGATCCAATCAAACGGTTTATCCTGAATGTAGGGGTGCTCCTTATCCTTTACAAAAAAATGGTCTGCATCATCTCTAAATGCGTAACAACGAGAAACCACGGGGTTTTCTTTCCGCAACTCCAACGGCAATTGCCCTCGCAAGGGAAACTCCCAAGGCGGGGTATGCATGGTGGGATAATCCTCCCTATGAGTCACTTGCCGTCCCCTCTCCAATACCAAGGTCTTTAATCCTTTTTCACAAAGCTCCTTTGCCGCCCAACCTCCGCTAATGCCGGAGCCAATGACGATGGCATCGTATGTATTCGCTTTCATATTCATTTTTCTATTCGTACCGTAACGATTCAATCGGATCCAGACGGCTGGCTTTGTACGCGGGCAAAAGACCGGAAAACAAGCCCACCACAATGCACACCACAAAAGCAAAAACAATCCAAACCCAGGGAATGAGAAAACCACCTGGTCCTACGGTATTTCCTACCAGGTTCCCAATACCAATGCCCATCAGGACACCTAAGATCCCTCCCAACACACAAATCACGATGGCCTCGATCAGAAACTGTTGCCGGATTCGTTTAGGGGTCGCCCCCATTGCCTTTCGAATGCCTATTTCGCGTGTCCTTTCCGTCACGGAAACCAGCATGATATTCATCAACCCTATGGCTGCCCCCAACAGGGTAATGAACCCAATCCCAAACCCTCCGATTCGGAGAAAGCCCGCAATCTCCTCCAAACTTTCTCCCAGCGTCTGGGACTTGACCACCTCAAAGGAATCTTCCATACCAATGCCATCCTCCCGGATGGAACGCATGACCCCAGTAGCCTGGCCCATCTCGTATTCCAGCTTAAGGGGGTCTTGCCCAGCCACTGTGATCGTATACCGAAAGGTCCCCCTTTGATCCAGGTTTCGCGCATTCAGAATGGGTATGACAATAGCCCTATCCGGACCGGTATCGCCTCCAACACCCCCCTGTCGCTCCATGATCCCTACAATGGTATAGCGCCTTCCATAGAACGTAACATGTTTATTTATGGGGTTTTCTCCCTCGTCAAAAAGCGTTTTCTGAATTTCAGTACCAATAATACAAACATTGTTGCCATACTCAATTTCCACATTACTGAAATTCCGCCCTTCCTCCAGTGCGATTCCCTTGATTAAAAAATAATTTTCATCTCCTCCGATAATCCGGCTATTTGGATTGGTTTTTTTGGATCTCCTTGAAACCTCGGCAGAACCTGTGACCGTAGTAGTGATGGTAGAAATGCCATTTTGACTATACTTTTCCTTGAAAGCTGATGCTTCTCTGTAGGAAATATTGGGGTAATTTTTGGGGGCCACACCGGAGCTGGTCGCCCTTCCACCTGAAAACCCCCGGCTTCTGACATCAAAATTATTCGCCCCAAATCCGGAAAGACTTTCCTCAATCTGCGCCTTCATGGCATCAATGGCCGTCAACATGCCCACCAGTGAGGTGATACCGATGGCGATAATCAAGCCTGTCAGAATCGTCCGTAACAGGTTCATTCTGACGGACCGGAAAGCCTCCCGGATATTTTCTATCAAATCCATGTTTTGTCTGTATAAGGGCAAAAGAATTTTTCTGAACGAACTATTTTGATAATATTAATCATAAATCAAGTCTGGGCAAAGAATTTCAGAAATTTTAACGGTATTTTATGGACCTTAATGCATGCGGTCCCCTCTGACTTCCAGCGAATTCATAACTTCCTTTTCATAATCAAGCCATTCCTTCCATCGCCGTTCCACCTTATCAGGATCCTGATAGGTCTTGGCCAACTGGATAAAATTCACATAATGCCCCGCTTCCGAAACCATTAGATCATAATAGAATTGTTTCAACTCCTCATCCTGTAAATTTCTGGAAAGCAATTTAAAGCGTTCACAGGACCTGGCTTCGATCAATGCGTTCATTAAAAGGTGTTCGGTAAGCTGATACGTTCTGCTGCCTCCTTTATGAATAAACCCTTGCAATTGTACCACATATTCATCTTTCCGCGGATGTCCAAAACGGTACCCTCGCTTACGGATTTGGTGCATTACCGCTTCGAAATGCGCCCATTCTTCCGCTACCACGGGGCTAAGTACATCCACCATGGTATCAAACTCGGGGAATTTTATGATCAGGGAGATGCAGGACGAGGCTGCCTTTTGCTCACAATAAGCGTGGTCCACCAAAATAGCCTCCAAACTGATTTTAGCAATATCTACCCAGCGCGGGTCCGTAGGCAATTGCAGGTGCAACATTTTGCTTTTCGTAGATTCTTTCCAGTCCATACTAACGGTTAATCAAAGAAATACCAACTAATCCCCAAATCCAGCATGTTTTTTAATCCGGTATACCCGGGGGTAACAAAGTACCCGTCGTTTTCCATAAAACCGGCATTCAGGTGATTGTACCGGAATAACACACGCGTGCGGTTGATCCGAAAATTAAGAAAGGCATCGGCCACCGGGTAGGCATACACATTGAAGTCGTCCTGTAGGTAGAACTGCTGAGTGGCTGGCATGTAGGCCGGAGCAAGGTTATCCGACCGGTACCTTCCTTCCAGTCCGATTTGTACAAAAATATTTTCGTCAAATAAAGGGCCGTCGAAGTATATACGGGAATTGATAAACAATTCGGGGATTCTGAATTTATCTGCAGCTCCTCCCGTGATGAGCGTATAACGCGCTTCGGATACCCAATGAAATCGTTTCCCAACAACAAAGTGGCTGTTTAATCCGGGAATAACCATAAATGCCTGTGACGCTGCCTGCTCGGGTACCTGTTCTTCGTTATAAAACACGTAGTTATTGATCCTGTTTATGGTCAGGTTGGGTCTGAGACTCATGTCGCCTACATTAACCTTGATTGTTCCCTGAATCTGATCCACTCCGATATTGGAGAAGTCATTGTCCCAGCGGTAGTGATTGCCCCGGTATTTTTCCTGAGCCAGTGTAGGTTTGTACAGGGCCTTGGTATACCGGACATCCAGGTAGGGGGAGATAAACAAACCGGTGAGCCGGTAACCATCAGGGATCAGGTACTCCCCTTCGGCTTCAAAAACCCAGTTTTCATTGATCTCCCCTCTTAAAGCTCCCCCCAGGTATAACTCGGTAAAGGAGTTGTTATAAGAAAAAAAGCGACTGGCCATTCTGCCGGTTCTGAATTTCAAATAGGCATTGTAATAAACAGGACCTAAATCCCCCTTGAATCCAAATTCATTTTTCCATTCCGAAAAATGATTGTGGTTATTGGTCGTATCCCGTTTACTGAATACCAGGGTGGTATCCGAGGAATTGAAGCGGTTTTCATTAAAAAAATCGGCATCTGATGTTTCCAGATCGGAAAAAAACCTCACTTCTTGTTTTTTCTTATCGAATACATGGTAGGCCTGCCAGCCCTTCACTATCTCGTATTGCTGATAAAGATGGTATTCCTGCCGTAAATCCTTGGCTCTGGAGTTTCGTAGCCAGACTTTGGAGTCTTCATAGGTAAAATAAAGGGAAGTCGTATCCACCTCAGGCGGAATGATTCCCCCCTGTTCGTTCACGTTGTGCTCCATCCGGGTAAAATTAGCCAGCAACCTGTACTTGCCATTAGGGGAGGAATAATTCGTATGTATCTCGTAGGAGTCGTTAACCACATTATTATCGTCCCTTCGGGTCGGGTTTAGGGTTTTCCGTGCCCGGATCGTGCGGTAAGCAATGCCAACATTCCAGTTCGGACGGATGTTTCGCACAAATTCCACATCCAGCTGGTTGCGATTGCCACCACCGAAAAACGCAGCAATGTGCGTGTGAGGTGACTTGGTATCAAAATAACGGATGCTGTCCGAAGAATTATGGTAAAGATCGTATGCCTCAAAACCGGAGGTTCTTCCAATCTGTTGGGGCACATCGTAAAAAACCGGTCTGGCGGCAGTGCCCAGATTTCCCAGGTCCTGGTATTTGTACCAGGTGTCGGCAACGGGTTCGTAATTGTGAAAACCCGTCAGCGAGGTGTCCAGTTCTATTTTCTCAAACCGGTTGTTCCGGACAAATTTCTCATAGAAGTAAAGGGAAGTATTGGGGCCGTAGACCATTTTAGTAGAGTCGTCCAGCAATCCTCTCCTAGCCCCCTCTCCTTCCTCCTCATCTTGTTGCTGGGAAAATGCCGCCGGACTCCAAGCCAACAAAGCGATCCACATTGCCAAAAAATAACCTCTCTTACGCATCACCACCAAATTGTTTTTCTTTTATCAAATGGGCTACCTGATGTATTAATTGTTCCGCATCCTGCGGGTCCATCCGCACCTCTACAGGCATGACAAAGATAGGGAGTTCATCGATTACCGGCTCAAATTTTCTGTTCTTCAATTTTACCGCATCTTTTTCGGTGGTCAAAATAGCAGGCTGGTATTTTTGGTATTTATCGTAAACAGCCCGAATACCCTCCAGGTCTTTTAAGCGATACCGGTGGTGATCAGGAAACGACATCACTTCCAATACGCTGTGGTTTTTGGAAAGTTCTTCCACCAGGGGATTGGGGTCAACAATACCGGTAACTACAATCAGGTTTTTTGGCAGTTCCTCCGCTTTCGAGGTCAGGGGGTAAGCCATTCCGTAAGTCAAACCAGCAAAATATATCGGCACTTCCGCTCGCGTAAATTCACGCAACCTGGAAACGTATCTTTCCATTTGTTCTGGAGATACCGGTAAGGGGCATTTGGTGACCACTACCACATCTGCCCGTACCGCATTCGCAGGACTTTCCCTGAGCCTTCCCAGGGGCATCAAACGGTCAGAAAAAAAGGGTTCGGAATAGGTAGTAAGCAATATCCGCATGTCTGGTTCCAGGTAGCGATGCTGGTAGGCATCGTCCAACAAAATGGCTTGAATATCTCCACCTGTAGCCAGGATCATGGGTATGGCCAGGATCCGCTCCTCCCCTACGGCTACTTTTACGTTCTCCTTAAATTTGGAGTAAATCTGCAAGGGCTCGTCTCCAATCGCTTCAGGGCCGGTGCTATCATCCGCCAAAATAAATCCACGGGTTTTTCGTCCATAACCCCGGCTCAGGACCGCCAATCTGTATTGGGAAGAAAGGTGGCGGAGTAGAAATTCAACGAAAGGAGTCTTGCCTGTACCGCCTACGGCCAGGTTTCCTACCACCAAAGTAGGGACTTCAAAAACCTGACTTTTTTTTATCCCCAGATCAAACAGCCTGTTTCTGAATGCAGTAGCCGCCCCATAGATGCAGGCAAAAGGATACAGCAATAATTCAGAAAAGCGCATTGTGGATTTTTTTGTAATTTTGATTGAAAAACAAAAGCAAATATATGGTTTATTTGATTAAGCATGTCATATCTCATTTGGAATCCATTGCTCCACCTGTATATCAGGAAAATTACGACAATTCCGGACTGATAACCGGTGACCGGGATGCCGAAGTGTCTGGGATATTGTGCAGTCTGGACGTAACCGAAGCAGTGGTAGCGGAAGCGATAGCGAAAGGTTGTAATCTCATCGTGGCGCATCACCCTATTGTTTTCAAGGGATTAAAAACGCTAACTGGAAAAAACTATGTAGAGCGAACGGTCATATTGGCCATAAAAAATGACATTGCCATCTACGCCATCCATACCAACCTGGATGTAGTTTATCAGGGCGTAAATCAAAAAATAGCCCAAAAAATCGGGTTGCAGCAAACACGAATCTTAGACCCAAAAAAGGGTGTCTTGACTAAGCTCACGACCTTCATTCCGAAAGAAAATGCAGATGAGGTCCTAAATGCCCTGTACCAGGCCGGAGCGGGGACAATCGGGGAATATGCCCATTGTAGTTTTCAAATCCAGGGAAAAGGTACGTTTTTGCCGCTAGATGGTGCTGACCCTCACCTGGGAGTCCGGGGAGAAGAGGCAAGCGTGGATGAGGTTCGGGTAGAGCTCATGTTTCCGGAATATCTCCGGACGGGTATCATTCGTGCTCTAAAGGAAGCCCACCCGTACGAGGAGGTGGCTTATTACCTCCAATCCCTCGAAAATGAGCACCAAGAAGTAGGTTCTGGAATGGTAGGCATGCTTCCCGAACCTATGGACGGAAAATCTTTTTTACTACACCTAAAAGCGGCAATGGGGCTGGAAATTCTCAAACATACTGCCATTTTAGATAAAAAGGTGCAGCGGATAGCCATTTGCGGAGGGGCAGGAATATTTCTGCTGGGATCTGCTATGAAAACAGGTGCTGATGTATTTATCACGGCTGATATTAAGTACCACGAATTTTTCGACGCTGACCGAAAGCTTCTCCTGGTGGATATCGGACATTACGAAAGTGAAATTTACACAAAAGAACTATTAAAAGATTTATTGTCGCAAAAATTTAGTAATATTGCAACCTATTTGACAAATTTAGTTACCAATCCGATAAGTTACCTTTAGTACATGGAAAGTCCAGTCGCACAAAAACTAGAAGCCATCCTCAATCTTCAGAATATTGATTCCCGTCTAGATGCCATTTTTAAGGTCAGGGGGGCCCTTCCGGAGGAAGTCCAGGACTTAGAAGATGAAATTATAGGCTACGAAACCCGACTGAACAAATTCAATACCGATATTGAAGCGAAGGAGGCCGAGATTAAAAAAAATAAAGATGCCATTAAGGAATCTGAGAAGCTGATCAAAAAGTACCAGGAACAGCAGATGAACGTGCGAAATAATCGGGAGTACGATGCCATCACCAAAGAATTGGAACTGCAGGATCTGGAAATTCAAGTATCTAAAAAGAAAATCGCAGAAGCGCAGGTACGAATAGAAGAAAAGCAGCAAGATATCGCAGATCTGAAAGAAATCCTTGACGATCGGCAAAACGATCTGGATCAAAAGAAGGGGGAATTAGATACCATCGTAGCAGAAAGCGAATCCGACGAAAAGAAGCTTAAAACCGAAAGGGAAAAAGCCGCCAAGAAAGTGGAAGATCGCCTCATCAAATCGTATGATAAAATCCGAAACAATGCTAAGAATGGATTGGCAGTTGTTTTGGTAAAACGAGGGGCTTGCGGTGGCTGTTTCAATATCGTTCCTCCACAAAGGCAAGCCGAAATTCGCGAACGGAAAAAAATTATCGTCTGCGAACACTGTGGCCGAATTCTGGCAGGAGTGGAAGATGAAATCGTAGAAGAACCAACTCCAAAAAGAAAGCGAAGCAAAGCTTAAAATCTCCTTATTACCAAAACCGGATATTCTCCGGTTTTTTCTTTTTTGGTTAGATCCAAAAACTTTTGTTGTTTCGTATATGTTTATTCCATATATTTCCAAACAATGAAACAGCTGATCTACACCCTATTATTCGTTTGTCTTACGCATCTCTCCACCGCCAAGGAGGGTCCACAAAAAACCTTTTTGATTATTTTTGATGAGGCCGAGCTGGAATTGTATCAATCCAGTGCCCAAAAGATGGAATTGAGTTTTCTGGATGCCTTTAAAACCAAGGTATACGTAGGAAATTCAGAACACGCTTTGTTTGTTACCGTTCCCTTTTCGGATTGGACCGTTTGCGAGATGGGAAAATCGCTCGTTCGCCTATCTGACAAAAGCGAAATTCCGCTGGAATCCATTGCGTTCCGCATCATTGACATGAATGAATGTCAGGAAAATTTTCAGGCCCTGCTTTCCGAATCCAAGGACCAGGGATCACAAAAAAAAGTGGCTACCATCAAACTCAGCTTATAGGGGCCGTCTTTTTTAATGGGGAAGGGTGGTATTTATCCAAGATCAGGCTTCCATTTTCCTCCACATGCAATTCGTAGCAGCATAGATTTTCGTGCCTGAACACATCCATATACCTAAGATCATACCCCAACAACAGCGTCATTAAGATTCGAATGGCTCTACCGTGCATGCAGATAAGCAGGTTATTTCCCCCTGTCGACAGAATGTGATCCATGGCCCGTTTTAATCGCTGCACCACGTCAATGGGCGACTCCCCGCCACCTATTTTATGTTCCAGCTCCCCGGAGGACCATTTCGTAAGCATGTTGAGGTAATATTGGTTTTCGTCGTGGTCCATAGGAAGACCTTCGTAATCTCCCCAAGAGATCTCATTCAGATCGGAAAGTTCCTCCTGATACATATCCGGAGTTAAAAATTTTTCAATAGACTGCCTGGTTCGTATCAGGGAGGAGTAAAAAACCCGGTCAAACGGAATATGCTTGAAATTTTGAAAGAATAGTTCCGCTTGCTTTCTCCCCGTTTCGTTTATCGGGGCGTCTATTCCACTTCCCTGTACCACCCCTTTGAGGTTGAAATCTGTCTGTCCGTGGCGCACCACGTAAATTTTTTTACTGCTCAAGATTCTCTATTTTTGAATTTGGATTCAAAGAAAAAAATTTTATCCCATAAAACATGCTATTTAAGAAAAAACCCGACCTGGATTTTTTAAATCAGATGGGAAAAGGCAACCTGATCGGATTTCTGGGCATCAGCTACACGGCCGCTGGCGAGGATTACCTGGAAGCAGAAATGCCGGTGGAAGCCAAAACCAAACAGCCATTTGGCCTGTTACATGGAGGAGCAAACGTGGTATTAGCCGAAAGCCTGGGATCTGTAGCAGCCTTGCTAACCCTGGATGAAGAAGGTGCTTATCCTGTAGGGCTCGAAATTAATGCTAACCACCTAAAATCTGTAAAAGAAGGCAAGGTTACAGGAAGGGTGTCTCCCCTGCACATTGGCAAAAGGACACAGGTATGGGAAATAAAAATTAACGATCAGGAGGGAAACCTTACCTGTGTCAGCCGGATCACCCTGGCTATTATCCGAAAGTAAATCCGATGGATACACAAAACATTGCAAACAATACCACCCGGGAGCTGTTCCTGGAATCCTTTATAGCGGAAGCCTTTCGCGAAGGATGTCCGTTCGCTGTGTGGAAAAAACCGGGCCAGCCACTGGTGGAGATGATTATGGATAAGGATCCACAAGCCTATTCCCGTCCAAACCTGGACCTGGACGAATTGCCGGGGGGCTTTATGATACACCCCTTCCAGAGTTCTGAAGTCCATGAACAAGTATACGTAAAAGCCTCTCGCTACGAACGGTTTATGCTGGGAGAAGTATCTCCCGCCGCCGAAGAGGAGTGGAATTCCAATGAACCGATACTGGAGGGATCCGCAACTATTGTTAGAAATAAAATTGCCTCTCTCCCGGAAGCACCCAACAGTACCCCTTCCAACAAAGCAAACTTTCTGAGTACCGTCGCAAACGCCATTGATCGTATTCAATCGGGAGGATTCTACAAAGTGGTGCCCGCCCGCTTAAAAAAACGACAACTCCCCCCGGATTTTGACTTGGCCCGGGTATTTCTGGAATTATGCGAGGCCTATCCCAGCGCCTTTGTCAATTGTTTTTATAGTGAAACCAGTGGATGCTGGATCGGAGCCAGTCCTGAGACCCTAATCCGGACCAAGGGCGATCTTTTTTACACCATGGCCCTGGCAGGCACCCAGAAAGCGCAGGGAGATAACCCCTTGAAAAATGCCGCCTGGACGCAGAAGGAAATCGAAGAACAAGCCCTGGTAAGTCGTTACATTGTCAACTGCTTTAAAAAAATCCGGCTTCGGGAATACCAGGAACTGGGGCCTAAAACCTCAGTAGCGGGAGGGCTACTTCATTTAAAATCCGAATTCCTGGTGGATATGAAGGCAACTAACTTCCCGCAACTCGGCTCGGTCATGTTGGAGTTATTACATCCTACTTCTGCCGTTTGTGGCATGCCGAAGGAGGATGCCCTGACTTTTCTGAAGGAGGAAGAGGGTTTTGACCGCTCTTATTTTTCCGGGTTTATTGGTCCGGTAAATCTAAATGGGGAAACCAGCCTTTTTGTGAATCTTCGCTGCGCCAAATTGGAAAACAACCAGGCACTTCTTTATGCCGGTGCGGGGATTACGGAAGATTCCGTCCCGGAAAAGGAATGGGAGGAGACAGAGCTAAAGTGTGACATTATCGGAAAATTCATCCAAACCACGAAGCCCCATTGATACTTCCTCAATTAACTCATTTAGCTTCTATCTGTGCCAAAAGTGGCGTGACTCAGGCGGTATTATCGCCTGGTTCCAGATGTGCTCCGATTTCTCTGGCATTTATCCGTCACCCTGAAATCCACTGCCGGACCATTCCGGACGAGCGATCGGCTGCCTTTATAGCGATGGGAATGGCCCAGCAACTTCAAAAACCGGTGGTGTTGGTTTGCACCAGTGGTTCGGCTGCCTTAAATTACGCACCAGCCATCGCCGAAGCGTTTTACCAACAAATCCCATTACTGGTGCTGACAGCAGACCGTCCGCCGGAATGGATCGACCAATGGGACGGCCAAACCATTCGGCAGGAAAACCTCTACGGGCCACATGTAAAAGAAAGCTTTACCTTTCCTGACGAAGCACAGCTTCCCGACAAGTTATGGCATGCCAAACGCATCGTAAAAGAGGCCCTGGTCCTTTCCAAAAGTTTCCCCATGGGTCCGGTACATATAAACATTCCGGTGAGGGAGCCTTTCTACCCCTTGCCTGAGGAGAAGTATTCATTTGAAGTGACCGACCTCGAACCGCCGCTGGAAATACAGACAGGCCTCAGCACCTTTGGGGAGGAGGCCATACAGAAGATCCGGGCACAATTGGGAAAATACCGGAAAATCCTACTTCTTCCTGGCCAGCAGCGGCCAAATCAGGCAATCAAAACCTTACTGGCTGAAATTATTCGTAAACGGCAGGCCGTCCTGGTGACGGATGTGATCAGTAACCAGGTACAGGAAGGCGCCATCATCCACCACGATTTTTTTATTAAAGACCCCGAAACCCAAAAAGAAATGGCTCCGGAGCTTATCATTAGTTTTGGAAAATCCATCCTATCAAAGGCAATGAAGCAGTTTCTGCGAAAGAGCCAGGCCACTCACTGGCACGTGCAACCCGCCGGTAGGGTACCGGATCCCTTTCAAAAACTGGGGCAGATCATCCGCGTGCATCCCGAATACTTCCTGGAACATTTCACAAACGAACAAGGACCGGCAGATCCCGTTTTTAGTCAAAGCTGGAGTCAAAAAAACGAAGCCCTGCGAAACGGTATTCAAGGCCTGCTGGAGAAACAGGCTTTCGGGGAACTGCTGGCACTGAAACGGGTGTTAGCCAAACTGCCTCCCTTCGGGAAGGTACATTTAGCCAATAGCCTGGCCGTGCGGAATGTGAATAGGCTGGGCCTGCCGGAAAAAGACCTGGAGATTATCTGTAACCGGGGGACCAGCGGCATTGACGGCTCCACCAGTACCGCGGTAGGCTGCACCTTCACCACCAAAGAAAACGTCACCCTGATTACCGGTGACATGGCGTTTTTTTACGACAGAAACGCCTTCTGGCATCAGTACCAACTAACAAATTTGAGGGTGGTGCTCTTTAATAATCACGGAGGGGGCATCTTCCGAATGATCGAGGGGCCGGCCGAACAACCGGAGTTGGAAGAGTATTTTGAAACCCACCAGAAGCTTAGTGCAAAACACCTGGCCGCAGAAATGGGATTTGAATACCGGGTAGTCCGGGATGCCGCTGCGCTGGAAGAATGTCTGGAAACTTTTTTCCAAAAATCCCTCCACCCAAAAATCGTAGAAATAGAAAGTAGCAGTGAAAGCAATACCCGAACCCTGAAAATGCTTCATGAAGCGATACAAAAATTTCTGATCGATCGTAATTTGTGAACAATTATTTTGAAAAATATAAGTTAGGTAATAAAATACAAGTTGTTTTTTTCTAAATTTAAACCACTGAATAAAATCTTCTGAATCATGACCAAACAATATACAGATAAAGAAAAAGCCCCCTTGGGAAATATAGAAGAATGGGAAGACGATTTAAAAGTTCGTTACCCAAAACCCAAGGCCGAACAAGCTAAAAGCAAACAGGATTACCGAAACTACCACGATTCGGAACGGGTAGACACGGTACGGGAATTTTACCGATTAAACCACCAGTATCAAACGTATGATTTTGTAAGCCAAAAGCAACAGGATTACCTGAAGTTTGACAAGAAAGAAATGCCCTTTTGGGAGGCCATTGATTATCTAAATACCCTGGTAGACGACTCGGACCCGGATATCAACCTGGATCAGTTGCAGCACCTCTTGCAAACTTCGGAAGCCATTCGTGCAGACGGACATCCGGATTGGTTTGTGCTGACCGGTTTTATCCACGATATGGGAAAGGTATTGTGCCTTTTCGGGGAGCCCCAGTGGGCCGTTGTGGGTGACACTTTTCCGGTGGGCTGTCGCCATTCGGACAAAATCGTTTACCCGGAGTTTTTTGAGGAAAACCCCGACGCATCAGACGAACGGTTTAATACCCAATATGGAATCTACGAACCCAACACCGGCCTGGATAACGTAAAAATGTCCTGGGGACATGACGAGTACCTTTACCAAATGGTCAAGGATTACTTGCCGGAACCGGCACTGTACATGATTCGGTACCATTCTTTTTATGCCCAGCACCGGGAAGGTGCCTACGATCACCTACTAAATGATCACGACAAGGAGATGTTTAAATGGGTAGATAAATTCAATCCTTACGACCTGTACTCGAAAGTTCCGGTACCGCCGGATGCAAAAGCACTAAGGCCCTATTACGAAGATCTGGTTGCTAAGTATTTGCCGGCAACCCTTAGATTTTGATTTCCTTTTTTCCAAAATAACGTATTCATTGCTGCCTGGAACGGATCCCGGGCAGCAATTTAATTTTCACCCATGCTTACAGCCCTGACCTTTGTTGGATTCACGTTATTCGTGGCTATTTTTTCCTGGTATAAATTACGAAAAGACGATATTCGCTCCAGAGACGGGTATTTTTTGGGTGGTCGTTCGCTCACCGGAGGCGTAATCGCCGGTTCCATGATATTGACCAATATTTCTACCGAGCACCTGATAGGGCTGAATGGCTCTGCCTATAAAAACGGCATGATCATCATCGCCTGGGAAGTGACCAGTGCGATTGCATTGGTGATTGCGGCATTGTACTTCCTGCCCATCTATTTAAAGATGGGGCTGACCACCATCCCCCAATACCTGGAAAACCGGTATGACAGCAGCACCAAGACCTTGGTGGCCTTTTTACTGATGGTATCCTTTGTAGTTACCCTGCTGCCCATCGTATTATACACCGGAGCCATCAATTTGGAAAGCATTTTTAATGTGTCCGAGGTTTTAGGCGTAAGTTTATCCGAAGGCATCTGGATCACCGTCATTACGATCGGGGTCATTGGATCGGTATATGCCATTTTTGGAGGATTGAAAGCCGTGGCCTTATCGGATTCGATCAATGCCATAGGCCTGGTTATCGGAGGGCTGATGGTTCCCATTTTTGCACTATGGGATATCGGAGAAGGCAATATCCTAACGGGCATGAGCAAGGTATATGAATATGCCCCGGAAAAATTCAATGTGATCGGTGAAGCAGACTCGGTGCTTCCCTTTGGAACCATTTTCACCGGATTGATGATCAATCAACTCTATTTCTGGGGGATGAACCAAACCATTATCCAACGGGCTTTTGGAGCAAAAAACATGGCGGAAGCCCAAAAAGGGCTACTATTAACGGGAATGTTCAAAATTTTTATCCCCCTGATCATCGTGTTGCCAGGAATCATTGCCTACTATTACTACAGCGATACCTATTATGACAATCAGGATTTCATCTATCCGGTACTGCTCACCCGGGTGATGCCGGTAGGACTCTTGGGATTCTTTGCTGCGGTGGTTTTGGGTGCCATATTGAGTACCTTTAATAGCGTACTAAATTCCGCCGCGACGATTTTTAGCCTCGACATTTATAAAAAACTGATTCATCCGGACTGTACCGACAAGCGACTGGTCCGGGTGGGGCGCTTGAGTTCCCTGGTCCTGGCCTTATTTGCCATAGGCATCGCCCCCTTGGTGGGAAACGCCCCGGAAGGGCTTTACCAACTCATGCAGCAACTCAATGGCATTTTTTTTATTCCCATTGCCTCCGTTTTGATTGCCGGTTTTTTCATTCCAAAAGTAACGGCCCGGGGAGCTAAAATTGGATTGATCACGGGGCTGAGCTTCTACCTACTGACCAGCTTTGTTTTGGATACAGGTATTCACTTTATCCATATATGGGCCATTGAATTCGTGATGAACCTATTATTGATGATTGCCATTAGCCACTACTTCCCGGGAAAGCCCAATACCTATGTCAGCAGACCTCCGGTGCTGGAAATGAAGCCCTGGAAGTATGCCAAACCGGTTTCCGCCATACTCTGCCTGGTGACGTTATTGATCTATATCTGGCTGGGAAGTTGAGTTTACCCTCCTGTCAGTTCAAGATAGGATATGCCGACTGCCTGGAGGTGATCAACAGGGCAGTCCAGCGCCTTATCATCAGCGCTGGATTATATCAATCTAAATGTTCAACAACGGCAAAGCATCACCAGTTTGTACCGGGCCTTGGGCGGTGGTTGGCAGCAATAAGCCTGGTCCGGAAAGATGCACATGAATAAGAGGCAGGAAATATTTATAATAATGATAACAATATTATCATGTACGAAACCAGTGCGTCAAGAACCAAATATTGGAGAAAAGGCAGATGTAAAAGATTGGAAATCAGAGGTGAAAAGCTTTTTACAACTGTTTGGTCATAGAAATTGGATCGTAATAGCAGATGCTGCCTACCCAAAACAAAGCAATAAGGCAATCAAAACGCTAGCTATTGATGCCGATCAATTAGAAGCAGTTGAATTTGTTAATCAATTAATTGAAAAAGCTACACATGTAAAGGCTAATATTTTTATTGATAAAAAAATGGAATTCGTTCCAGAAAAGGAAGCAAAAGGTATCGAAAACTATAGAGCTAAACTTGATAATGTATTAGAAGGAAAGCCTGTCAAAACTATGTTGCATGATGATATTATTCAGAAAATTGATGCATCTGCAAAATTGTTTAATGTGCTAATCATTAAAACGGATTTAGTAATTCCTTATACATCCGTTTTTTTTGAGTTAGAATGCGGCTATTGGAATACGGATGCCGAAGAAAACCTCAGAACTGCTATAGCAGGAAGTGAAAAAATAATTAAGAAAAAAAAATGATTATGAGTAAAAAATCAAACAATAAATCGTGCGATCCGAATTCTGGATGTTGTTCTCCGAGCGGAACTTCTTCTTCTATCGAAGGGAGTATTGTAAGAAGGGATTTTTTGAAATATTTAGGGCTGGCTACTGGTGGAGTTATGCTTGGACTTCCTGCTATTGGCATGAAAAATTCACAATCCACTTATACAATACCAACAGACAAAGGTCTATCTCCCGAGTGGTATAAAAGCTTGTATGATCGTGGAGCAGCAGAAGTCTATACAGGAAAAGAATTGGCTTATATAGGTATGCCTATTGGCGGTCTGTTTACCGGGACTGTCTACTTTGGCGGAGATGGCAAACTTTGGTTGTGGGATATATTCAATGAAAACAAAGAGGGGATAAGTAGCAAGGAGTACGAAAACTGGCAAGGCAAGAAAAAAGTAAGGCCAAGAGACGGTGCTAATTTCATTTTTCCTGTATCTCCTGAATATCCTTTTGAGCAAGGCTTTGGAATAAGAGTAAAGCAGGGTAAAAACACTTGGGAGAAATCGCTTGACTTTAAAGGCTTTGATGACATTACATTTAAAGGGCAATATCCTATTGCAGAAGTTACCTATCGGGATAGAGAGTTACCGGTAGCCATTGATTTGCAATCCTTCTCTCCGTTTATTCCCCTCGATGTAGATGCCTCAAGTTACCCCGCTACTATCATGCGATTTAAAGCCACCAATACGAGCAACAAAAAAGTAAGCGCAGAGCTGGCTGGCTGGTTAGAAAATGCCGTTCTCAACAACACGAAAAACAATAGCGAAGTAACACTTGTCAATACCATTTCAGAAGTTTCCGGAAATACGATTTTGACTTGTTCTGCACAAACGAATGCAGCGTCTTTGAAACAACAACGCGACTTTGGCAACATGTCATTGTCTCTTTTGGATGCCAGCCATGAAGTGAAAGCTGAAGCCGGAACTCAAGTAACGGGTAGCCTACTTTTTCCAAAAAATGATGAAAGAAAAGCTTCAGCAATACTTGGTGAACAATTGTGTGGGGCATTGAGTAAAACAATACATTTAGACCCTAACGAAACGCAGGAAATCACTTTTATAATCAGCTGGTATTTCCCAAACATCATACTTCCCAAAAACAATGAATTAGAAAGAGAAAACAAAGGCCGATATTATAAAAAACGATTTCAAAACGCTCAGGAAGTAGCTGAAGATATTGCTACTAAATACGAAGATTTATATCGGAAAACGATCGCTTGGAGAAACAGCTTTTACGAAGAGTCTACACTGCCTCATTGGTTTCTAAACAGAACATTTGTAAATACTTCCATCCTGGCAACAGAAACTTGTTATTTATTGGATGATGATCGTTTTTGGGCATGGGAAGGTATTGGCTGCTGCCCGGGCACTTGTACGCATGTTTGGCATTATGCTCAGGCCATGGGGAGAATATTTCCTGAACTGGAAAAAAATCTTAGAGAGAAAACAGATTTTGTTGTCATTGATGACTTATCAGGTGGGATTGATTTCAGAGGAGGAATGGCCAATAAAAATGCAGCTGATGGGCAAGCAGGAATTGTGCTGCGTGCATATCGTGACTATCAAATGTCAACAAATGATGAGTTCCTGAAAAAACATTGGGAAAACATAAAACTCACCTTACAATACCTGATAAACTTAGATAAAGAAGATGGCAAGGCAAACGGCACTATTTATGGAGAACAGCACAACACGCTGGATGCCGAATGGTACGGAAATATACCGGTAATTACCTCTCTCTATTTAGCCGCTCTGGCTGCTTCTATTGAAATGGCAAAAGTGATGAATGACACCACTGTAGAAGAAGAATACACGGCAATCCTTGAAGTAGGAAAAAAGAACATTGAGAAACTTTTCAATGGAGAATACTTCGTTCAAAATGAAGACCCTAACCATAAGGATGCAATTGGCATTGGATCAGGATGTTATATTGATCAGGTTTTCGGACAAGGATGGGCTCATCAGGTTGGATTAGGTCAATTATACAACAAAAAAATGATTAACAGTTCACTAGAGGCGCTATGGAAATACAATTTCGTTCCTGATGTTGGGCCTTTGCGAGCCGGTTTGTCTCCTAAAATAAATGGAAGACCCTATGCCATTGCTGGCGATGCAGGTTTGGTTATATGCACCTGGCCACTTGGAGGGAAAAGAGAGGATTGGGAAAGCCATTGGCAATTTGGATATTTCAACGAGTGCATGACGGGTTTTGAACATCAGGCTGCCAGCCATATGATCTGGGAAGACAAGTTGGACCATGGGCTTTCTATCGTAAAAGCGATTCATGAACGTTATGGCCCTGAGAAGAGAAACCCATACAATGAGATAGAATGTAGCGACCATTATTCCCGAGCTATGTCTAGTTATGGTGCTTTTATTGCTGCTTGTGGCTTTACATACAATGGACCAAAAGGGCAACTTGGTTTTGCTCCGAAAATGAATGCTGAAAATTTCAAAGCCGCCTTTACCAGCGCTGAAGGTTGGGGAAGCATCCTTCAAACAAGAACAGCAACATCTCAAACCAACACGGTGAAAATGGTCGACGGAAAACTGAATTTGCAGGAAATAGCAGTGGCATTACCTGAAGGGAAATCAGCAAGCTCCATCGAAATTACTTTAAATAATAAATCAGTAGCTGCGGCAATGAAAAAAGAGGCTGATAAAACCATTGTTATTTTTGAAAGTGTTGTTCTTACGGAAAAAGATATGATTACTGCTGTCATAAAATTATAGCCTTGTATCTCCTAAAATGAGAACAAAAAACAACGACACGCCAATCGAGTGGATGGCCGCAGGCCATAAACCTGCGGAGCACCCCTCACGATTTATCCCGACTGTCGGGACCACCGAGGTGCGACAAGAAGTCGCTTAGATAACTGTTTAACGTTCAAAGAACAATTAAACCTTGTGTTCCATCAATAGAATACGTGCATTTCTGGTAACGGAATGGTGCGAAGCTATCCGGAAAATATAGCCCGTAAAGGGACAGGCTACCGAAATGATGAAAAATTAACCTTTTATTTGCGCAAAACGGTATGGGCAAGCCCGTCACAAATGAAGATTCTTAAACTAATTTCAAAAAATCACAGTATCTAATTATATGGTACCAGACGAACATAGAAATAGACGTATCGAAAAATCAAATCAATTGATAACAAGGATATTATTGATGAAAATTATAGGCTTCTTGAGGTTGGCTTTGACGACGCCATTTATGTGACAAACGAAAGCTGAAATAGCTGAAGCCAAAAAACAAATTGAAAAAGGAGAAGGAATTGATTCAGAAGAAGTTTTTAAAAAAATGCGTAAATGGCTAAAAAAAATAAGATGGCCTCCTCTAGCCGAACGGAAATAAACAAAAGTGAAATCAAAACCAGGATAAATAGGAATTCAAAGATAGAGACAATGAAACACATTTTGACAATTTTACTGTCTGTTATTACAGCAACAGTTTTCGGGCAGACTTTTGAAGGAGAAATCACCTATCAAAACAGCTATACTAGTAAGCTCCCAAACATCGAAACCGAACAATTTAACACGATGATGGGGACAACACAGAAATATAGTATTAAAATCGGAGACTATAAATCAAGTTCCAACGGTTCTCTATTTCAGAGGCAGCTCTACATTAATAAAAACAACAAACTGTACAATAAAATGTCTAACTCTGAAACCGTTTATTGGAATGATGCTAATATTAATCCTGACAGTATAATAAATATTGAATTAAACGAAGATGTCACTGAAATTCTTGGCTACAAGTGTGATGAAGTTGTTTTATATTGCTTAAGTGGAGTTCAAAAATATTACTATAATCAAGAAATTGGCGTTGATATTTCATTATTTAAAAACCACCTTTTTGGAAATTGGTATGACTTTCTGAAAGTATCAAAATCACTACCACTGAAATCAATAATTGAGAACCAGCAGTTCACATTAGTAAGTGTAGCGACAGAGATTAAAGAAATGAAATTAGATAAACAAGAATTTCAACTTCCCGAAAACACTCAGGTAGCAAAAAGTCCATACTAATAAAAGAAGAAACGACCGAACCGCTAATCAGGGATGAGCCGCAGGGTGGTTGGACATTTTACCCTTCGGTAGATGAGTTGGAGCAGAGTGCAGTATCAACGTTCGTACTTAACCGAAAGTTTCGTGCTTCGAAATCGCCTACTTTTCGTATACTAACCGTTATAGGGCATTTGACCGAACCAATATCGTATAAAATAGGCTCATATCGTATCATGACTATTGGATATTTATCGAGCAAAAACGAATCATATCGTATCGTTTTTTGAGATTAATGTGATATCTTGGATGAATGGAAAATAAAGTACATACATTTTCATTAAACATTGATTGGGAACTAATTCGACTGATTAGTCAGATAGACCGATTTGATGCTTCTTGGACAACGATAGAAAAAAAAGAAGGTCAAAGTTTGAAGCAATTGAAAACGATTGCTACAGTTCGGAGTGTTGGTGCTTCTACTAGGATTGAAGGTTCGAAAATGTCTGATGAAGAAGTAGAAGTTTTACTTAAAGAAATTGATATCACAAAGATTGTAGATAGAGATTCACAAGAAGTGGTCGGATACTTTGAAACCTTAGATTTAATTTCTGAATCGTTTGAGGATATTTCAATTTCCGAAAGTAGTTTGAAGAATTTGCACAACATATTACTGAAACACAGTAAGAAAGATGAATGGCATAAAGGAGATTACAAGCAGCATAGCAATGCTGTAGAAGCTAAACTACCTGATGGAACTAGACAGATAATTTTTCAGACAACTGAAGCAGGGTTTCCAATGCAGGATGCTATGAGAATGTTAATTGATTGGTATTTAAATGACAAAGAAACGCATCCATTGGTAAAATGCGCGTTATTTGCATACGATTTTGTGAGTATTCATCCGTTTCAAGATGGAAACGGGCGATTGAGTAGATTACTTACGACTTTACTTCTAATGAAACATGGTTACAAGTGGATTCAATATGTGAGTTTTGAACACGAGATTGAAAGTCGAAAAACAGCGTATTACAGCGTATTAAGAAGTTGTCAATCGCAGAGACCGAATGAAGACGTTACCGAATGGATTCGTTTTTTCTTTGATGCTTTGGGAAATATTCAGAATCAATTGATGACAAAACTTGGGAGCAAAGGAGTCGAAACAAGATTATCTCCACGAGAAAAGTCAATTCTGACCTTTATTGAGAATAATGCAGGCTGTAAATCGGGAGATATCGCTAAAAAATTAGGAATTCCTAGTCCGACAGTGAAAAGGATTTTACCAGCGTTGATTAAGAAAAAACTGATTGAAAAATTCGGAACTGGACCAGGTACTAATTACTCGATATTGTAGAAAAACGCCCTAAAATCGTGTAGAAGGCCTCGCCAGATTCCTCTGACGTGAAGCGCCTCACACGATTTATCCCGATAATCGGGACCACCGAGGCGCGACAAGAAGTCGATTAGATAACTATTTACCGTTCCATGAACGATTGGTATTCCATCAATAGGATACGTGCATTGCTAGTAACGGAATGGTGCGAAGCTAACCGGACAATATCGCCCGTAAAGGGACAGGCTACCGAAATGAAGAAAAATTAACCTTTTATTTGCGCAAAACGTTATGGGCAAGCCCGTCACAAGTGAAGATTCTTAAACTAATTTCAAAAAATCACAGTATCTTATAATATGGTAACGGACGAACATAGAAATAGACTTATCGAAAAAATCAAATCAATTGATAAAAAGGATATCATTGATGAAATTTATAGGCTTCTTGAGGTTGATTTTGACGATACCATTTATGTGACAAACGAAAAACAAAAAGCTGAAATAGCTGAAGCCAGAAAACAAATCGAAAACGGAGAAGGAATTGATTCAGAAGAAGTTTTCAAAAAGGCGCGTAAATGGCTAAAAAAATAAAATGGTCTCCTCTAGCCGAAAAGAAATTCGATGAAATTCTAGAATATTGGACTAACCGAAACAAGTCAGAATCCTTTAGCGAAAAATTAATTGATTTGTTTGAGGAAGCCACAGAACTGATTGCCAATTTTCCAGAAATGGGTCGATCAACAGACATTGGAAATGTTCGTCAGGAATTAGTCCGAGATTATTTAATGTTCTACGAATTAGATGGAGAAATAATTAATATACTAACAATCTAACAATTTGGGATCCAAGACAAGACCGGGACAAATTAGAGCTCCAATGAATTGTGCCAGGGCAGCCCATAATCGAGTGGATGGCCACAGGCCATAAGCCTGCGGAGCAGCCCACACAATTTATCCCGACCATCGCGACCACCCGGGTGCGACAAAAATAGGATTCTCCCGGCAAATTGGCGGAATCCAATTCGTAATCCAAGTGGAACTTGGCAAGGCCCTGCAGACAGCCAGCCCCGACAACACGGGGTTAGCCCTATGTAAAGAGACACCTTAAAATCGGTACAGGCTACTCTTAGGGATCCGTACAGGCATTTCACCCGTTGGAACGGTCAACTTTTTGACCTATATTCACCATTTAAAAGGCGCACACATTGGCGATAGCAAATGCGGGGAGCTGACTACTAAAATTGAAGATATCGCAACTACACAACATTAGGTCGGGCGGACAACGATTCGATTTCAAAACCCACACTTGCCAGGGCCCTTGGGGGCAATGGTATAAAAAACCGCACCAGGGCTGAAACCGGAAATACAAACGATTTTTCAATAATTTCGTACTTTTGGGAATATGAAGTCATTGCAAGACATTCAGGCTACTTTAGTTGAACACAAGGATCAATTGTTTTCAAGCTATCCCATTGAATCTTTGGCAATTTTCGGGTCGTTTGCCAGGAATGAACAAAATGATGATAGTGATCTGGACATTATTGTTGAATTCAACGATAAAATTGGAATACGATTCATTGATCTTGCTGATGAACTGGAAAATTTAATCGGATTCAAAGTCGATTTAATTTCAAGAAAAGGGATCAAAGACAAATATTATAAATCAATCGCATCCGATCTTATTTATGTCTAAAAGAGATGTCAATTTACTCCTTGAAGACATGCTTGAATCAGTTAAAAAGATCAAGCGATATACCGCAGATTTATCATTTGAAGATTTCCTTAAAGATGAAAAGACCAGCTACGTGAACTCAAGACCTGAAAGGGTGAATTACACTGGTCAGTCTTGGCAACGAGGAATATATACCGCCCCGCCAGGTCTCAAAAATCATAGGAACTCATTTTACGATAGGCTACACCCATCGCTGAGAGATCCCGCCCTTTCCTGAAATAATTGATGATTCTTTTGTTGAAATGAGATACCTCCATTGCCAGGGTATTTCGTGCCTGCACGACTTGGTTGGAGGTAAGTTCTTTCGGTAGGTCCAACAGTAAATTAAATCTAATCCATAGCCTTCTACAGGACTTACCAGAATGATAAGGGTGCTGCATCCAAGCACTGAAAGTGCGAAATACCAAAACATAGGGTGTAGCCCTGTGAAAACCATCGACTACTGCAACTCAAGCCCTGCAAGGGCGAAATATATTTCGCTACCCTGCTACAAGGGATTCCGTTTTCTGAATCCGGATCAGAGATACGCCGGCTCCTGCTGACTCAGGCAATGGAAGGATCCAAGCCCCCAAATCAGATCCCAGGAATCTATCCCTACTACCTTTCTGTCGGGAAAACAGCCGCTGAGTATATCCAGCGCCTTTTCATCATTTTTATCCCTAAAGGTAGGTACAATCACATGTTTATTGGCGATGTAAAAATTGGCATAACTGGCAGGTAAGCGGGTATCTTCGTAAATTACAGGCGAAGGCATGGGCAATTCAACAATATCCAAAGCCTGCCCGTCGGGAAGCCTGAAATCCTGCAGCATCTCCAGGTTTTCTTTTAATACCTGGAAATTCTCATCCTTTTTATCGGACTCGACCACGGTCACCACTTTATTTTCGCTGACAAAGCGGGTCAGGTCATCGACATGTCCATCTGTATCATCTCCAATGATCCCATCTTTTAACCAAAGTAGCTGCTGGATGCCATAATAATCCCGAAGAATCCTTTCAATCCCTTCCCGACTATGCTGGGGATTCCTGTTGGGATTTAACAAACAGGCCTCGGTAGTGATCAGGGTACCTTTGCCGTTAAAATCCACCGACCCCCCTTCCATAATGATACCGGGTTTAAAGCAGGGGATTTTCAAAATCAAAGCCACTTTTTCCGGGATAAGATTGTCCAGGTCATAGGGCGGGTATTTATCCCCCCAGGCGTTGTATCCCCAATCCACGATGGCTTTCCCCATTTCCTTATCCTTATTCAGCAAAAAAGAGGGGCCATGGTCTCTGCACCAGGCATCGTTGGTCGGAAAATGTTGAAAAATCACGTGACTCATGTCTGTCTCTGCCCTGTACAGGTGCTCGCAGGCAAAAGCTTCCATGGCCGCATCCGCTACCATTATATTTACCTTTTCACTCTTAGCCAGACAGGCCACAAACTCACTGTATGAAGGATAGATACTTTCGATTTTCCCTGGCCAGGAAGCCTCCTTGTGAGGCCAACTAAGCCAGGTGGCCTCGTGTCTGTGGAATTCTGCCGGAAAGAAATACCCCAAAGCTGAAGGGCATACCGGGTCGGTGCCTGAATTACCTTTAAAATTAAATTTCGGATCAATCTTCATCCAGAAAGCGCTTGAGAATGGGGTCATAACTATCGATGCGCCTGTCCCTGAGGAACGGCCAGTGCGTCCGGTACCGGTCCGATTGGGTCAGGCTCACTTCCACCACCTCCACCTGTTCCTCCAAATAGGGTGCCTGATAGACCACTTTTCCAAAAGCATTGGTTACGAAAGAGCCTCCCCAAAATTGTACTTCTCCTTCCATTCCGGTTCGGTTTACGGCCACTACAGGCACCCCGTTTGCCACGGCATGTGATTTCTGAATGGTTTGCCAAGCTTGGTATTGTTCCTCGTTGGTGTCAGCATCCTGGGATTCATGCCAGCCGATAGCGGTGGGATAAAATAAAATTTCAGCCCCCATCAGGCTGGTGATCCGTGCCGCTTCCGGATACCATTGGTCCCAGCAAATCAACACGCCCAATTTCCCAAACCTGGTGGAAAAAACTTTATATCCCAAATCTCCGGGCGTGAAATAAAATTTTTCATAAAAGCCTGGATCATCCGGAATATGCATTTTTCGGTATTTACCAAGGTACCTTCCATCTGCATCTATTACGGCAGTGGTGTTGTGGTAGATGCCTTCTGCTCGTTTTTCGAAAAGGGATACTACCAACACCAGTTCCAGTTCCCGGGCCAACGAGGAAAAGGTTTCCGTAGAGGGCCCGGGAACCTTCTCTGCCAGCGCGAAATTCTCATATTCCTCTAAATCACAGAAGTACAGGGATCGGAAAAGTTCCTGTAAACAGACGACCTGTGCCCCTTCACTGGCCGCTTTCCGAATAGCCAGCTTGGTTTTTTCCAGGTTTTGATCGATATCGGCACTGCAGCTCAGCTGTACCAAACCTATTTTTACACGCTTTTCTTTCAAGGGATTACGAGTAGTTTGTGGTGGAAATTAGTGGATTTCTTATCTATTGTGTTGGACTCCTTATTTGGGAGCTAACTGTTGCAAATTGTCATTATGAATTACGGGGTTGGCATACATGGAAAGGAAATTCTTTACGGCCATTGGGTTATCCATTTCCACACCTCGTTGAATCCTTTCCTGAAACTCTTCTTTTTCTTCAGAAGTGTACTGATGCCGGTGTTCATCCGATTGATTCAATAAGTCAAGCGCAATGTAATTCGTAGGCCATAGCCGATAATTTCGTACGATGACCTTGTCTAGTTCCTCTACCAATAACTGAAGTTGTTTATTGACACTACTTTCTTTTTCAAAAATAGCATTTATTTCTTCATCCAGAACTTTACCAACGGAAATATGAATCCGCTTTTTTTGTCCCATAATCCCACTCATAAGAGTTCTGAAATCCTCATTTTTCTGCTTTACGTAGGTTTCTTCCCTCGCTTTAGCCAGAAGTTCGGGCATTTTCAAGACATCGGTCGGATCATTTTCATAGGAAATGGATACGGGTACAATTTTAAGTTTCAGAAAATAATCTTTCAACGAAAGGTTTTCACACCCTTTGGATAGCATTTTTAGGATCCCTTTCTGCGTGAGGTCAAGCCCGTCCTTGGTTCTTCCCTCCCGTTGGGCAATCCATACAGATCGGTTTTGGGAAAGGATAGCCTCTCGAATGTATTCTGAGTTTAATCTGGAAAACTCCAGCATCGCTTTGCTACTCAGCCCCCTATAGACTATAAAGTTACGGGTGAGTCGCGAAAGTGACTTTAGAAATGGCTTTTTCACCAAATTATCGCCGATCGCTGAGGTGGTCATCAACAAGCCATGCTCGTACAAGGTGGCGTTTAAAAGGGAAGTGTCGAGAATAATATCACGATGATTGGAGATAAACAAATAGGCCGTATTCGGCTCCAGCTTTTCGAAGCCCGAAGTGGTAAGGCCATCAGAAGTGAGGTCCAGCACTTTTCGAACAGAATGATAAATAAAGTTAATTTGAAAATCCCTGATGGAATGTGTTTTTAAAAGTTGCTCGGTCCATTCCCTTTCTTCTTTATCCGGAAAAGTAAAATTCATCATCGCCTTCATCATGGGATGATCGGCGACTTCCTTCAACGCATTGTTGACTTCACTATCATAAAAAGGTCTTATGGAATCAAATTTAGACATATAGTATCTTTTAACAGGGTGCAAATTACGAAAAATGCCCCAAAGGTTCCTTCCTTTCGTCAAACAATAGTCCTGATACCAAAAAAGGCCCCTATAATGGGACCTTTTTTGATTCATTTTTTAGCTTTTGCGATTAGCTTTCGAAAGGGCTACCGGAATGGGATCTAAAGTTCCTTCACTTCTATATCCTTCCAGGAGATCTTCAAGCCTCCGCCACTGTGGATTTGCAAGGCTATCTGTCCCTCACCTTGTCCGATCTTCTCATCGCTGTAATCCACCATTTTCTTTCCATTCAGCCAGGTTCTCACCCGGTCTCCTTTTACCCTTATTTTAATATCATTCCACTCCCCGAACTTCAGGTGCCTGTCCAATTCCGGATCTGGTTTGATAAGCCAACCTCTTCCATACGACTCGTATACTCCACCCGTGTCATTGCCGGGAGGGGCGACCTCTACCTGCCAACCAGATACCTTGGTTCCTTCGAAGGTGGACCGGAAAAAAATGCCGCTATTTCCATCCTGATCCTGTTTAAACTGTGCCGTCAATTCGAAATCATCGTAATTTTCTTTCGTACCCAGGTACCCGTATTCGGCATCGGGTCCACTTTCGGACACTAAAATCCCGTCTTCAACGTACCATTTTTCGGTGCCATAGATCGTCCATCCAGTAAGGTCTTCTCCATTGAAAAGTGCTTTTTGACCGTATGAGGTCAAAAACAGCCCCATGGCCATGGCCAGAAACAGACCGGATTTTTTTGCAAGTGTGTTCATCATTCTTCTATTTTATTGTTTTAGGTAAAAGCTATTTCGTTACACCAACTTCATTTCTACCGGATCCCAGGCAATAAATTCATCCTGAAAGTAGCTGTCATTACATAAAAGCGCCGGTGCAGCCGCTCTAAATGCAAAAACGGGATCTTCTGTCACTGTTCCATTTTCACGAATGGCGGTGAAAAAATTCCCAAAGTGGTCGTAATGAGCTCCCTTATATCCGGGTTCCACTTTATAAACCATTTCATTAGGAGGCAGTATACGTTTGCGATCAGCAGCCCCGCCACTCATTTGTGCTTGTGCTTCTAAAAAAGGATCGTCGCTAGATGCCTGCTGGTTGGTTTTGACCACTACTTCGTCCCACTTCACATCCATAGATCCTTTGCTCCCCACAATTTTCAAATAGGTGGACCCACTGGTGCCATCTACAAAATTACATCGCAGGGATAAATTGAACCCCGGATGCTCCTTGCTGTCGGGATATTGAAACATTCCCAGCAATACATCCGGAACCTCTCTTCCGTCTTCCCAGTACCTTAATCCACCCATGGCAGAAACTTTATTTGGCCCAAGGGAATTGGTGATAAAATGCAAGCTGGTAAACAAGTGAACGAACAAATCTCCGGACATGCCGGTACCGTAATCCAGGTAATTCCTCCAACGGAAAAACCGAAGCGGATCAAATTCCCTGTCTGTGGTATTGGAAATGTAACGTTCCCAATCTACCGTTTGCGTAGAAGCATCCGCAGGCACATGGTACTGCCAGGCTCCTTCAGGAGAATGACGAGCCCAAAATCCCTCTGCGTAATTGATATCTCCGATCGCGCCCGATGCCAATAGTTCTTTTGCTTTTTCATTTCCCAGGCTGGAAATCCCCTGGCTACCTACCATGAAGACCTTACCGGAATTTTTCCAGGCATCGATGACCGCTTTTCCTTCCTCTACGGAGTGAACCATGGGTTTCTCGCAATAAACGTGTTTTCCCGCATTGAGCGCATCCACACTTATTTGCTTATGCCAATGATCGGGAGTACCAATCAATACGGCATCGATATCGTCTCTTTTTAAGATCTCTTTGTGGTCCTTTGTGAGAAATAGATGCTGCCCCCACTTTTCCTTGGCCGACTCTAATCGACCATCGTACAGGTCACAAACCGCTACCACCTCCACATTTTCATGCTGAAGTGCCGTGTTCATGTCCTGCGTTCCCATAATCCCCGCACCTATCAGTGCGATTTTCAACTCCCTGTCAGCAGGTTTTTGGGACAGGCGGTTCATTGGCACCACCTTTTTCGGATGGGCTGCCCCAAAAGCCGCCGGTGCAATAGCCGAGGCGGCACCTGCCATTCCTATTCTCTTTAAAAACTTCCGTCGGTTATTTTCCATTTCTTTACGTTTGATCTGATCGCTATTAAAACTTAGGTTTTGCTTTTACCGGTAATATGCCTGCCTGAATAAATCATAAGGATGGGTAAGTCGGAAATAGATCCGGAACATATCATGTTTGGACTAAAACCTTTCCTTTGCTATATTTTGAAGAACCTGTGGCTTATCCCCTGATTTTTCAGGTGACTTTCACCATTTAACGCCAAGCTTACCCCACCAGTAACAGACAATTTTTATCAATAAGTCAAACTTACTAAATTTTTTAGATTATCTTTTCAATAATTCATTTGTCCGGGACAAAAAGTAATGAATAGGGAAAACTGGCCTTCGGATAAGCGGAAAGCATTCGTCTATTTAAGGCATGCGCTGGTTGGGATTTTGGGGATTTTGTTGGTAGGAATCATTTTCATCCATCATTCGCTGGCGAGGCCATTGAGGGGCTAATTCCTTTTCTTCTAAATTCACCAATTCCCCATTTTCAAACGTGGCAAGTATGTAAAATCGCTCATCGTTGTTGACTCGATATATTTTTCGGTCTTCATTGAGCTGGCTGATGACGGCTTCTTTATTTTGTCGAAGAAACTTGCTTTCAGACATGCCCAACTGATAGGGGATTCTTGGCTGAAATAGGGCACATGAACCCAGCAAAAAAATCAAACTTATGATACCAATCGATTTTGTCAACATATTTTAAAATGTTTTGAGAAAACGTGTGTTCGTTATCCGTTGTAAAAAAGGGTTGCAATAATATTGCCAAAAAATATCGGTTTGACCCTAAAGGAATTAGCTATGGATGAGGAAAAACTTTTGTTGCTGAAAGAAATTTATCTACCTTTGTACTGAGCGGCACGACCAGCTCCTGCTGAATCCCCCAGGTCCGGAAGGAAGCAAGGGTAGGCGGTTGTAGCGGTGCGATGCCGCTTATTTTTTATCTTTTTATTAAACGCTCCCCTTCTTTTTGTTACTTTTGAATTATTATCCATTTTGTAATAAAACCAAACCTAATTTTCGCACATGAAATTCTTTATTGACACCGCAAATTTAACTGAGATTAAGGAAGCCTACGACTTGGGCGTATTGGATGGCGTGACGACTAACCCCTCGCTGATGGCAAAAGAAGGGATTAGTGGAAAAGAAAAAGTCAGGAATCATTACAAAGCCATTTGTGATATTGTAGATGGCAACGTAAGTGCGGAAGTAATTGCAACTGATTTTGACGAGATCGTCAGCGAGGGCAAAGAATTAGCTAAAATTGATGACAAAATCGTGGTGAAGGTTCCAATGATTAAGGAAGGAATCAAAGCCATCAAATATTTTTCCAGCGAAGGCATCCGTACCAATTGCACCCTGGTTTTTTCGGCTGGACAGGCCATCCTTGCTGCGAAAGCAGGTGCGAGTTACCTTTCGCCGTTTATTGGCAGGCTCGATGATATTTCTATTGACGGATTGGATCTCATTTCACAAATCGTCCATATTTACCAGAATTATGGCTACGAAACCGAGGTATTGGCCGCTTCTATACGGCATACCATGCATTTGGTAAAATGCGCAGAACTAGGTGCTGATGTGGTGACTTGCCCGCTTAAAGTCATCACCGGATTACTGAATCATCCGCTAACAGACAAGGGACTTGCGCAGTTTCTGTCAGACCATGCCAAGGCCAATCCATAATTGAATAGCAGGTGATCTTTCACCTGAAAGGTCACCTATCTCCAAAAATTAACCGGTCCGCCTATGTACATTATAAAAGTAAAAGGGAAAGCAAAAATCCCGGACTACATACAGATACGGGATGAGAATTTTGTATTGGTGGCCTATTTTAGAGCCGACCGGCCATTAAAGAACATTGAAAAATTCGGTCTGGAGGGAAAAGAAGCTGAACTAGAGCAATTGATCAAGGAACTTCCTTTTGGCAAACTCAAAAAACTCAGCCTCTGATATGGTGTTTTCGAATGAGCCGGTAGTCAAGGTACAGGGGGCCTGTATTTTTCAGGGAATCAATACGATTCTAAAGGATGTAAATTTCTCCATAGAAAAAGACGAATTTATCTTTCTGATTGGCAGAACTGGAAGTGGAAAGAGTTCCCTGCTAAAAACCCTGTATGCCGACCTTCCCCTAATTATGGGAGAGGCCAAAGTGGCCGGTTTTTCCATCGAAAAAATCAAAAAGAAAGAAGTGCCCTTTTTACGTCGTAAATTGGGCATTGTATTTCAGGACTTTCAATTGTTTCCCGATCGTTCTGTGGCCGAAAACCTCTATTTTGTCCTTCGTGCAACCGGCTGGAAGGACAAACTCAAAATGAAAAACAGGATGATTGAAGTCCTGATGGGTGTGGGATTGGGAGGAGCTGCCACGAAAATGCCCCATCAACTATCCGGTGGGGAACAACAGCGGGTCGTGATTGCCCGGGCACTGCTAAACGAACCCTCCATTCTGCTGGCAGACGAACCCACCGGCAACCTGGATCCGGAAGTATCGGATGGAATTTTTAAGCTTTTTCAGGAAATCAATAAGAAAGGTACCGCCATCCTTATGGCCACCCACAATTACGAACTGCTAAAAAAATATCCTTACCGAATCCTGAAATGTGAAAAAGGACAGGTTTTGGATAGCAAACTGACGACCATTTCCTTAGGTGGCAACGGTTTGTAAGAGAATCATCCCCCATGCCAGTTCCCTTTCGTTACCGCAAGAAATAAGACCACCTGAATGAGGAACCTCATCCTAAAAAAGGCTTTGTCATTTCCGGTAAAAAACCGACCGAAAGAAAAAACCGGAGGATAGCGCAACTTTGTTTCCGGATTTTAGTAGACTAAAAAAACTATCCCACGAAAAATAATGGAAATCGAACACTTTTTTCAATGTCCCTTTTGCTTTTCAGAAATATCCATGTTGCTTGACCCCAGCGTTTCGGATCAGGAGTATATTGAGGATTGTGAAGTTTGTTGCAATCCCATTCAGATCAGTTATGGGATGGAAAATGGCGAACTTCACTGGTTTAATGCATCTGGTGTAGAGCAATGAAATTTTCTGATTTTTTGGCTTGACTTTCATTTTCTTAGACCTATTTTAGAAGTAAAATAACGGTTTAGCTATGATAAAAAATTTACTGTTTGGTCTTATTTTTTGGACGGGAGTACAAGTTCAAACGGCCCATGGGCAGGTAGTGGAAGAAATAAAAACAGCCGGTCAGATTTATGCTTACGCTCA
Source organism: Cyclobacterium salsum (assembly GCF_010119245.1). Lineage (GTDB taxonomy): Bacteria > Bacteroidota > Bacteroidia > Cytophagales > Cyclobacteriaceae > Cyclobacterium > Cyclobacterium salsum. The sequence continues at coordinate 97,992 of NZ_WNKG01000002.1, read as the reverse complement.
GTTACATGGCGACCATGAAATCCTGTTGGATTTTACCTATCCATCCTTGATCGAAAAAGCAGGAGGCAGGGAAGCCATGAAAGAATTATTAAAGCAGATTCAGGAAACTAAGAAGAGGCAGGGGCAGCGGTTGGCCTCCCTGCAATTTGGGAAGGAAATACGAACGGTTCAGGTAAAGGATGAGGTTCATGCGATCGTGCCTGTAAAGCAAGTCACAAAAGTGCCGGGGGGAACACTGATCACGGAGAGCAATCTGATCGCCGTAGGCACCGAAAACCGAGAGAACTGGTACTTTATCGAAACCACCTCCCTGGAAGAAAATAACATTCAGAAAGTTTTGCCAAATTGGGATTTTAGGCTGGCCTTGCCATTTAAAAAGCCGCCGGTCTTTAAAGAAGATAAACGCTAAATTAAAGCCTGAAGGATTTTAGTCTGTCTTTTTCCTTTTGCTAGTCAGGGCATCCCATTCTTCTTCCTTTACGTCCCGAAAGGCATTAAACTGACCGGCCCCCTGTAACCTCTCGCCCCCATCAATGGTGATTACTTCGCCGTTTACAAAAGCGGAAAAGGGAGAAATCAAATAGGCCGCGAGGTTGGCTAGTTCCTGGTGATCACCTACTCTTCCCAAGGGGACCCTTTTGGCAGGATCAAACTTTTCAGCCAGATGACCTGGCAACAAACGTTCCCAGGCTCCCTCTGTAGGAAAAGGACCCGGAGCGATGGCATTACTCCGTATACCGTAGGGAGCCCATTCCACAGCCAGGGAGCGTGTCATCGCCAATACGCCTGCTTTAGCCGCAGCGCTGGGAACCACATAAGCAGACCCCGTAGAGGCATAGGTAGTTACAATGTTTAAAAACACACCCGGCTTTTTATCTTTGATCCAGTCCTGGCCTACTACCAAGGTCATATTTGAGCTGCCTTTGAGCACAATATCCAAAATGGTATGAAAGGCATTGGGAGAGAGTCGCTGGGTGGGGCTGATAAAATTAGCCGCCGCATTATTTACCACTGCATCAACTTTTCCAAAATGGGACTTGGCCTTAGCGTACATATCGGACACCGCCGTATGATCCCGTATATCACAGGCCAGCGGTAAAACCTCCCCCCCAGTCTCCTTCTCCAATTTCTTCGCAGTCGCCTCCAATACGGCCAATTTCCGGCTACTGATGACCAATTTTGCTCCAAGTGATAAAAAATAACGAGACATGGATGCCCCCAGTCCGGTGCCACCCCCAGTTACTATAATCACTTGATTGTCCAAGGCTCCTTTTACCAACATCCCTTCCTTGTAGTTCATTCTTTTCCTTTTTTAGTCCTTACAAGCCTTAAAATACATATTTTTATACGCTTTAAACCTTGGCATGGATATTAATTTAACTTTGAGTAATTTCGTCATTGAAACGCTTCACCCATTAAATTCAGTTTGAATGAAAAATAAGGTGCCTTTTTTACTGCTATGGGTTCTGATATCCTGCGTACCCGATGTAAGCAAAGACCTGCAGATCAATCAATCATTTGAAGGGGAAGAGGCCTACTGGGCTTCCAAGAGCCTGGACGAGCACCTTTATCTGGTTTTTCAGGATTGGGAATCTTTCCTCGATACTTCCCATACGGATTCGTTGCCGGGTTGTCCCGGTATTACCCTGGATTCGGCCAATTATTCCGTGAGTCTTCATTACGATCAACCCCAGTGTGATACGGATGCTTCCATTCGAAAGGGAGAAATTACGATCCAGTACGGGCAAGCCAACCTCGGAATTGGTGATTCTCTCCATTTGGCCTTTAATGGATACGAAATCGAAGGCACTCAGGTAAACGGGCAGCGGATTTTTCAACTCTCAGCGAAACAGGTCGGAGGCCTGAGCATGAATGAATTAACCGACTCCCTGCTACTGGTCCGTTCAGAAGGTTCTTCTACACGCCTGAGCCCCAGGTACACGCATCAAGGCAGGATTCAATCTGGAAAAGTAAGCGAAATTACCAGCGTGGGATCTATGGAGGGGCGGAACTGGAGTGGCAACAGCTTTACGGTTCAGGTGAACCCTGAAAAAAAGATATCCGAAGCCTGCCTTTCTAAAACGCTACTACGGCCAGCCTCCGGTACGGAAACATGGACCATTAACCGGACCGGAGAGAATCCAGTCACCCACGAATTAACGTATTCTGTAGGGGAAGCTTGTGACTCCAAAACTACTATCAGATTGGCAGAAGGCGTGGTCATGGAAAAGGAACCCTGATACATCTAATCCGGTGTTTCTATATCCCGCCATTGAAGCCCTTTTACCGGAATGGATAGAATGCGCTATTGGCTTCTATAACTGTGGTTTCATTTTTCGGAGGCTTCCGCTGCTGTTTGTGATTTGCCTACATGCACCAACGCATCGCCTGCATTGACTACCGGTTGATTATTGATCCCGATGACGTGTCCGGAAAAGGTACTCTTAACGGGAACCTTTACCTGCCCATAAGGGTCGGAAATTTTTGCCAGTACCTGGCCCTTTTTTACCTCATCTCCTGCAGACACCGAAGCATTAAATATACCCGAAATTTTAGCTCTTACCCAGCTGCTATCCTGAATTTTCAGGGTCTTTACCAAAGGAAACGCTCCGTCAATCATTCCAAGGTGTTTCAATATCCTTCCCGTACCCATAATGCCTTCCTGGATCACCTGCTCATCCAGTCGCATGGATTCCCCCCCTTCAAACACCAGCAGGTGTTTCTTGTGCTTATAAGCTTCTTTTCTAAAGGACCGGTCAATATGCGGAGAGTTAACCGTGAAATTAGCCCCAAATACTTCTGCTAACTTCAACCCTTTTTTATCTTTAAAATCCACGCGTACCTGGGGATAATTGGAAAGCATCCGCCCGCCGGTATGAAAATCGATGCCATAATCTATTTGCGGGATAATTTCATTGGTAAGAATATTGGCAATCTGGGAAGCGAGGGATCCCTTTCTGTTTCCAGGGAAGCTTCTATTCAGATCCCTGCCATCCGGGAATGTTCGGGAATTGCTCAAAAAACCATACACATTTACCAATGGAATAAAGATCAGCGTACCCTTCTTCGGCTCGAAAATGTTTTCTTCCAGCATTCTTTTTACGGTCACGATCCCATTGATTTCATCTCCATGTACGCCGCCGCTGATAAGTACCACCGGGCCGGGGTTACTTGAACTCCTGATAAACACCGGAAGGTCAATCAAGGTATGGGTAGGCAGCCTGGCAATGGCAATTTCTATGTTTAATGATTGCCCGGGTCTTATCCGTATGCCATTGATCACCATTTCTTTCATAAAATACTCCTTTTGCTTTTCCTCCAAAACGGCTCAGGGTAAAAGAACACGGAGAAAACGAGCCGTCTTGTTTTCTATTTGATCAAATAATCCTTATTTCGTGTCATAATTAAAAAGATGAAGATACAAGAAAATATTTCTTTACGTCAGTACAATACATTTGGGATCGACAAAAAAGCCCGATTATTTTTGGAAGCCAATCGTTCCGATGAGGTCATCCAGGCCATATCGCATGCCCGGTCTTTGGGTAAAAAATTATTTGTTCTCGGCGGTGGAAGTAACATTCTACTCGTGCAAGACATCGATGCCTTGGTTATCAAAATCAACATTCAGGGCATCGAAAAAATAGAAGAAGATGCGGATTCTATTTTGCTAAAAGCGGGCGCAGGTGTGGTTTGGCACAATTTGGTCACCTTTTCTCTGGCATCGGGATTAAGCGGCCTGGAGAATTTGTCCTTAATACCCGGTACCGTCGGGGCAGCCCCCATGCAAAACATCGGAGCCTATGGGGTGGAAATCGAATCGGTTTTTGACCATTTGGATGCCATCGAAATTGCCAGTCGCCAGACCAAAAGGTTCTATAAAGCGGATTGCGCATTTGGCTACCGGGAAAGCATTTTTAAAAACAGATGGAAGGGCAAGTATATCATTACTCACGTGGCCCTCCGGTTATCCAAGAAGCCCCGGCCGACCATCGACTATGGGGATATCCAAGGTACCTTGCAGGAACTCGGGAACCTCCACCCCACTCCCGAAAATATCAGCAAAGCGGTGATAAGCATCCGTCAACGGAAATTGCCTGACCCTGCCAAAATTGGAAATGCGGGTAGTTTTTTCAAAAACCCCACGGTCCCGGTGGAAGCCTTTGAACGTCTCCGGGATAAATTTCCCGGGATCCCCGGGTACCCCTTGGGTAAATTCGTAAAAATACCAGCGGCCTGGCTGATTGAGCAAGCCGGTTGGAAAGGAAAACGCTTTGGCAACATAGGGGTACATGAGCACCAACCCCTGGTCTTGGTAAACCATGGCAATGGAGAGGGCTCGGACTTAATTGACCTGAGCAAAAAAATACAAGCTGATATTTACGATAAGTACGGTATCACCTTGGAAAGGGAAGTTAACCTGATTTCTCCCCAGCAATGGATCAATCCCTAAGCCGATCCTTTATTCTACGCTCAACCCCCGTTGAGTGTATTGCAGGTTGCGCCTGCCTGGACGACAGTGTGGGGTCAGATTTTTAGGTAGCAGGAAAGCATGGATATACCCTTTTATTCTCAGGCGTGATAAAGTTATACTGGTTATCAAAATCGGACTCTGGCCCGGACTTATTGTTATACCGGAAGGAAATGTTTGTCGATCCAGTTAAGCTTATGCTCCTGCACTTTTAAATTAAAGAATCCTTAATTCGGATCGATTTGGGATATTTTTCTGCCGATACGCCAAATTTTTCCAGAAAAACGATCCCTTCGTCGATTCCCAATCCCTTATAGGCCGCATAGGAATACAAATAAATAACTTTCGAAATACCCATGGAATAAATGATTCGGGCACAGGGCAAACAGGGTGCTAACGTCACATATAGGGTAGATCCCTCCACAGTTGCCTTGTTTTTTACGGCATATAGGATCGCGTTCTGCTCGGCATGCAATGCCAGCGAGCAACTGCCTTTGCTATCACGGCTACAGCCTTCCTCGGGGAACTCTTCGTCGCAATTATGCGTGCCCGATGGAGGGCCATTATAACCAATGGAAATGATCCGCGTATCCTTCGTTAATACAGCGCCAACGTGCTTCTTGATACAGTGAGAGCGTTGGGCAAGGCTAACGGCTAACTCCATAAAAATATCATCAAAATCCGGTTTGCTCATAGGGTTTCGGTTTGCTGCCTGGTAAAATTCACGGCCATCTTCAAAAGTAAAACCAGAAGATAACTTCCCCACTAGGGGAACTGGCACAAAATTAGCTATTTAAATTTTTTAATTCAGAAATTTCATTGGATTAAGAAAAAAAGAGCAAATAAAAGTTTAAAGTAAAATTTTTTATTTACTTTTGTAGCTTGTATTTTGCTTTTCAAAACACGATTTATGTATTTCAATGATTAAGATAGTTCTTATAGACGACGATCCCATTAGTATTTTTGTAACCGAAAAACTGATTCAAAGAAACATCATGCAACCTTGCAAGGTTTTCTCATTCGATAATGCCATGGACGCGCTGAAGGACATCTATCGTATAAGTCCCCATTATTTATTCCTAGATCTCAATATGCCCGAAATGACGGGATGGGATTTTTTGGAAACATTTAACCCTGCCAAATCAGATCCGGAAATATACATTCTAAGCAGCTCTGTTGACGAGCGAGACATCCTTAAAGCCAATCAATACGATCAGGTAAAAAAATACCTTTCCAAGCCCTTGATCAAACAATATATCAATCTCATTTTTGGAAAATACAGAGAGAATATTTCTTAAACAGGGGCATATTATCTCACTTTTCGGAAACTACTTTTGCCAAAATCGGTTATTAAAATAAAACCAAAAACACATGGCAAAAGCAAATCCAAATTTAATTCTGGCCTTGAGGAAAACCATTACAAGATTGAAAGAGGGAGCTCCTTATCAATGGGGGCATATGGGGGCTTGCAACTGCGGCAACCTGGCGCAGGAAATCACCAGAATTACGAAAGGAGACATTCACCGCTTTGCAATGCAGCGGAGCGGTGATTGGAGCGAACAGTTAAATGATTATTGTCCCGGAAGTGGGCTGCCCATGGATTTGATGATCTCCGAATTACTTGAGATCGGGTTAGAAAGAGAGGACTTGATCCATCTGGAGCGATTATCTGATCCGGAGATTCTGGAACATATTCCATTCGATCAGCGGAAAAATTTGGTTAAAAACCGGAAGGAAGACCTGTTGCTGTACCTGAAAACATGGGTCGCTCTTTTGGAGAATCAATGGGCTGCCAATCAACCACATACCCTGAAACCTGCCCAGGAAAAATTAATTTCCAATGAGCTATTGAGTTACTAATAAAATTTTCATTACTTAGCGCAAAAAACAGCATTCCCTTAACAATTGACGCTTATGAATGAAGATTTTGAAGACGATTTCGATGACGATGATTTCGGTGATGAATTCAACGACTCCATTTACGATGAAGATGAAGACTCTGCCTTCGGTGAAGATGTCTTTATGGATTTCGAAGACGATGGCTACGATGACACTGGAGACGATTTCTCAGGAGATTTTGAGTTCGATGAGGAGGAAGACGATGAGATCGATTGATTTTCTTATCGGGGGCCATTCTAGTTTAATCAGACTCGCTCCAGGAAATTGATTTAATCCTTTTTATTTATTCGCTTTGTTATCCTTATTTTGGATGCTAAATTGCGGCTTTAAACATTGTCATAACCAATAATCGTATGTTATTAGAAATATTCAGTTCACCAATTGCTTCCGGAGCACAAATTTTTTGGTTAATTGTTGCCATTTTGGTAGGCCTGGGAGCTGGCATTTCGGCCATTGATTTCAGAAGTACTGTTTTCAAAAAACAAGATAAAGAAGATTAAAAAAAGGCCGGTTTTGGAAAACCGGCCTTTTTTCTTTCCTGGTACACCTCAGTGTACCTTCCCCATTAGACTTCGAATCGGTTTGGAAATCAACATTAACACCATTCCGGCACCTATTACGGTATACACAATCAGCATGTACTGATCCGGCATTTCGGCCAGGGCTTCTGAGGTGCCTCCACTTGCACTTCCAGCAATTCTTCCCGCGATCAGATTACCCATGGCAATGGATAGAAACCACATGCCCATCATTTGACCGGCAAACTTTTTAGGAGCCAACTTGGTCGTCAAACTCAAGCCCACGGGACTAAGACTGAGCTCTCCAAACGTGTGGAAAAGATAGGTAATCACCAGCCAGGATGGAGCTGCCAAATCTCCAGATGCGGCGATCTTGGCAGCAAAATACATAACCAAAAACCCAATACCGAGAAAAATAAGGCCTATCGCAAATTTCAAAGGAGAACTTGGTTCCAGTTTTTTCCTTCCCAGGGCCACCCACATCGCTCCAAAAAAAGGAGCAAAAATAATGATAAATATACTGTTTACCGATTGGAAATAGCCAGCCGGAATCTCCCAACCCCATACCGTCCGATCCGTAAACCGTTCTGCAAAAAGGTTCAATGAGGAACCCGCCTGTTCAAACCCGGACCAGAAGATGGCTGAAAAGACAAAAAGGATCATAATCACCACCACTTTCTTTTTCTGCCCGGAATCCAATCCCCCAAAAAACAAAACGTAACCGAAAAAAAGCAGGGCTACAATTGCAATAACGGTATTGGAGACCCCGGCCAGGGAGACCGGATCCAAGGGAATTACCTGAAAAAAGAATAACGCCATAGTTAAAACGACCAAACCTAAAACCAGCCAAACGCGTTTCAGTAATCGCTGATACGCTTGTTTTTCCTCCCTGCTATTATTCTCCACCGGCTCCCCCACTCCTTCCAGGTATTTTTTTGTTCCCTTATACTGAATCAATCCCATCAACATACCAAAACCGGCAAGCCCAAAGCCCAGGTGCCAATCGTAAATGGCCAGGGTACTACAAGCGATGGGGGCCATAAACGCACCCAGATTGATCCCCATGTAAAAAATGGAAAACCCGGCATCCCGTTTGGAACTATTTTCGGGATAGAGTTGCCCAACGATGGAGCTGATATTTGGTTTCAGCAACCCGGTACCAAAAACGATCAATATCAACCCCAGAAAGAAGGATGGCAGGTCCCATGCCGCTAACTGCCCTTCCGGAACCGAGGCTCCTGAAAACAAGTTAAAAACCCCCGGCAGGGCCATGGTGAAATGACCTATGGTGATGATAATTCCGCCGTACCAAACAGATTTTTTCAGACCGATCAGCCTGTCCGCCACCCAGCCACCGGGAAGCGCGAGCAGGTATACCGCCATGGAGTACAAGCCATAAACCGCCCCTGAGGTTTGATCATCAAAACCCAGCCCTCCCGAAGCAATTGGCGCTGTCATAAATAAGATGAGCAGGGCGCGCATCCCATAATAACTAAACCGTTCCCACATTTCGGTAAAAAACAAGGTCATCAATCCCTTTGGATGCCCAAAAAGTTGGGGTCCTTCGAATTCCAGAATATCCTCCGGAGCGTTGTGTTTTCCAATAAACTTGTCCTCTTTTTCCAAATCTGAATTATTTAAGGTGGTTTTTACTTAAAAAGGCATGTACAGTAAATACAAGTATAGCATGATCCTGGCATAAAATCAGTATTATTGCAAAAAAAACAAACGATAACTTCATGAAAACCGGAGAAATACAAACCGAAAAAGGCACCCTGAAAATCACCTTTTACGAGGAAGATGCCCCAAAAAACGTCGCAAACTTTATTCAATTAGCTCAAAAAGGCTTTTATGATGGATTGACTTTTCACAGGGTAATCCCAGATTTTATGATCCAGGGAGGCTGTCCCAAAGGTAATGGAACCGGAGGTCCTGGTTACCATGTGGATTGTGAACTGGATGGAGAATTACAACACCATGATCGGGGGGTATTATCTATGGCACATGCTGGCCGAAATACCGGAGGATCTCAATTTTTCATCTGTCATAACCGCAGCAATACCCAACACCTTGATCGAAACCACACTTGTTTTGGAAAAGTTACCGATGGGCTAGAAATCATCGATCAGATTCGTGCGGGCGATAAAATCAGTAAAATCGTCATCCATGAATAAGTAGAAAGTCAAAAAAGCGCTCCTGCTACCGTGGCCGTCATCAGGCAAGCGATGGTAGCAGCCAGCAACGCACGCATACCAAGCCTGGACAGATTTCCCTGCTGTTCAGGCGCTATGCTTCCTATCCCCCCAACCTGAATGGCGATGGAGCTAAAATTGGAAAAACCGCATAATGCATAGGTGGCGATGACGATAGACTTGGCAGACAAGTCTCCTGCCGATTTCATTTCGGCTAATCCCAAATAGGCGACAAACTCGTTAATGACCGTTTTTTGCCCCAATAAAGAGCCAACAGCCAGGGTATCTTTCCATTCCACCCCGATCACCCAGGCAAACAATCGAAAAACCTGTCCCAGCAAATATTCCAATGAAAACCCTGTAAAGGTGCCGTTTGTAGAGGAAACCACCAGGGAGTTCAAACCGGTATAGTCTCCGATAACCCCCGAAAGAAAGAAATTCAATGCTGCTATGACAGCTATAAAGGCCAATAACATTGCCCCTACGTTTAAGGCCAGTTTTAAGCCTTCAGTCGCTCCTCTCGACATGGCATCGATTAGATTTACATCTGTGTTTTGCGCACTGATATGCAACTGATCGTTGATCACTTCCCTGTTTTCTTCCGGAATGACGATCTTAGAAATGACAATGGCAGCCGGGGCGTTCATAATGCTCGCCCCCAGTAAATAGGTAGCAAACCGCGTCTTCTCTACCGGGTCATCGCCTCCCAAAAAGGCTACGTACCCCGCCAATACCCCGCCAGCGATGGTCGCCATGCCTCCGGTCATCAAACACATCAGTTCGGATCTGGACATAGTGGGAATAAACGGCCGCACCAGCAAGGGCGCTTCCGTTTGACCCAGAAAAATATTTCCTGCTGCCGACAGGCTCTCCGCACCTGATAAACGCATGGTTCGTGCCATCAGCCAGGCGATTCCAAAGACTACTTTTTGCAAGATTCCCAGGTAATAGAGGCCTGCAGAGACTGTAGAAAAGAAAATGATCGTCGGTAATACCTGAAATGCGAAAATAAATCCAAAAGAACTACTGGCTAACTCCCCAAATAAGAATTCTGCTCCCTGTTCTGAAAAACTCAGGAATTTCACAAACCCCTCGCTGATCTTGCTGAAAATACCGGCCACAAAGGCCACCTTGGTAATCAATATTCCAAATATGGTTTGTAGGGCAATCCCAATGGCTACTAATCGCCAATCAATCTTTTTAAAATTAGCTGAAAAAAGACTGGCAATAGCCACTAGTACCACTATTCCCAATACACCTCTAGCGTAATCCATATCCAGCCATCTTTAGGAAAAAAAACGCCTCGAAACGAAGGACTTCAGCCCAAAAATTCGGCACCTTTTTTTCCCTTCTTTAAAAAGCAATGGGGATGGCTGCCAGCTATGGGCACTTTTCCGATCAATTTCTTCTGTTAATCTCATCCCTTAATCGCGCTGCCCTTTCATAGTCCTCATTGCTGATGGCTTTTTCCAATAATTGATTTAGTTTATCCAAACTAAAGTCTTTGAGGGAAGCTTCCTGGGATTTGCCTTTTTCTTTTGAGGAATCTTTTCTGGAAGTACCTCCCCCAGAGGCCTCCTGTTCCCTTTTTTCATCTTCCTCGGTAAATTCAATCGCTGCTTCGGACATCACCGCACTGGCGCAATAAATCGGCGCATCGAACCTGACAGCTATGGCAATAGCATCCGATGGGCGCGCATCAATTTCCACCGTTTTAAGGGAACTTTTACACATGATTTTGGCATAAAACACCCCTTCTCTCATATCTGAAATCAAAATGTGATCTACCGAAAATTGAAAATTGGAGGCAAATGATTTGAATAAATCATGTGTCATTGGCCGGTTGGGGATGATTTTTTCAATCTCAATGGCGATCGCTTGCGCTTCAAACATTCCAATGACAATTGGTAATTTTCGCCTTCCCTCCGATTCCCCCAGTACCAAGGTAAATGATCCGGATTGGGTGCTATTGGAAGATAAACCCAAGATTTCTAACTCAACAGTATTATCCACGGTCTATTATTTTAATGCGTTAATCGCTTCAGTCAATTTTGGGACTACCTCAAATGCATCCCCAACGATCCCATAATCAGCCACTTTGAAGAAGGGTGCTTCCGGATCCTTGTTGATTACCACCATGTATCTGGAAGCATTTACCCCTGCCAAATGCTGTATGGCACCGGAAATGGCTACCGCAAGGTACAGAGAAGGTGCTACTTTCACCCCGGTCTGTCCTACGTGCTCGTGATGAGGTCTCCAACCCAAATCCGAGACAGGCTTTGAGCAACCTCTAGCGGCTCCCAGGGCATCTGCCAGGTCCTCGATCAGCCCCCAGTTTTCGGGGCCATTGAGTCCCCTTCCTCCGGAAACCACAATATCCGCTTCCGGTAACAATACTTCGCCAGTGGCTTTTTCAGTGCCGGTTATTTTAGCTGAGAAAGTCTCCCCGGGAAGATCTATCGCAACGTTTTCAACCGGAGCGGCCGATCCGTCTGTTTTCACAGGCTGTATGTTTTTCTTTATGGCAAGTATTTTATTCTCGGTATGGATAGCCGTTTCTACGAAGGCTTTTCCGGTGAAAATGCTCCTTTTAACAACAAACCCCTCGGTCAAATCCGGCAAGCCCACCACATTGGTGGCCATGCCAGCGTCCAGCCTTACCGCTAAACGCGCCGCCACAGCATCCCCCAGCGAAGATTTGGCTAAAACCAGGGTTTTTCCCTTTACCTTATCAAAAACCTGAGCGACTACTTCGACATGGGCCTGAATGACTCCTGCATTCAAACGGTCATCCGTTACCTGATACACGCCGGCTGCCCCTGCTTTGCCCAGCAGCTCCGCTTCTCCTTCCACCGCTTCTCCAAGGCTTACTACCTGCACCTTATCCCCGGTAATTTCCCCCAAGGCGGCCGCATAAGAAACGGCTTCCAGGGAGGAGTTTTTGATTCGTCTCTGATCTTTCTCTATATATACTAATATTGACATTTTCTTTCGTTAATTAAAGTATTTTGGCTTCGTTTTTTAACAAATCAACCAACTCTTCTACCGTATCCACCAATTTTACCGCTCCTTTTGCAGGAGGCAACTCGTATTTTTTCGTTTCAGTCTGGCTTCCAGACGTTTCCGGATCAACCGCTTTCAAAGGTTTGCTTCTGGCGGACATGATTCCTCTCATGTTCGGGATTTTCCATTCCGCAATGGGTTCCTGACAACCCGCAACAAACGGGAGGTCTACGGAGATAAATTCTTTCCCCCCTTCAATTTCGCGCGAAATAGTAGCTGTATTCCCTTCAATATCCAATTTCATCACCGGAGATACGGAAGGAATGCCCAGCAACTCTCCCACCATCCCGTGAACCATCCCTCCGTTGTAATCAATGGATTCTCTACCCATAAGAATCAGATCGAAGGCTTCCTCTTTCGCAAACCGGGCAATCTCACCGGCCACAAACGCCGCATCTCTAGGAAAAGCATTTATACGAACGGCTTCATCGGCTCCTATCGCCAACGCCTTCCGTAAGGTAGGCTCCGTATCCGATTCTCCTACGTTTAAAACGGTAATGCTACCTCCACCTTGCTCCTTCAGCTCAACCGCTCGGGCCAGCGCATAATCATCGTAAGGACCGATGATAAACTGAACGCCGGTTTTATCAAATTGGGTGTTATTATCGGTAAATTTTATCTTTGAAGTGGTATCCGGCACATGCGTGATACAAACCAATATTTTCATGTATAATTTTTAATTAAATTTGTCAATTAGGAATCAAACGCAAAACCATGAATCAGCATGACAGAGTCCGGGAACTGCAAATGTACCTGGAAGAGGAACCCGGAAATCCATTTAATATTTATGCCTTGGCGTTGGAATATCAAAACCAAGACAAAGAAAAGGCTTCTTTTTATTTTAACAAACTATTACGTGAACATAAAAGCTATCTTCCTTCTTATTACCATGCTGCCCGCTTGTTTTCCGACCTGGGGCTGATGGAAAAAGCAGAAAGCACCTACCTGGAAGGAATCGAACTTGCTAAAAACCAAAGCAATGCTCACGCGCTCAAAGAACTGCAGAACGCTTACCTAAATTTCCAATTTGAGAACGATTAGCTCCTGTTTTCCATGGCAATAACCGGATAAATCACTTTATTCCCCAAAGGCATCCCGCCAACAGGCTAATCCTGCGCCTCCGGACCGGTTTGCAACACCAACTTTCCCAGTTGAGAACTTTTTTCCATTTTTTCAAATGCCAGTAGCGCACCGCTTAGCGGAAAGACTGCATCCACCACGGGTACAAGCTCCTGATTTGTTACCCAGGCAAGCATTTCTTCAAAATCACTGTCTGATCCCATGGTTGTCCCTTGTAGGGTCACTTGTTTCCAAAATAGTTTTCGGGCATTCAGCTCTGGTATATTCCCCAGGGTGGCTCCGTAAAACACAAGGCTCCCGCCAGGTCGAATGACATCCATCAGTTGGTTGACCGTAGCCCCCATGGCACTGTCAATGATCAAATCAAAACCTTGCGTATGGGCCATTGCCTCGTCCGTCCAGGACTCCGAATGGTACAAATAGCCCGCCTCTGCTCCCATAGCTATTGCTTTTTCCAGCTTCCAGACGGCACCACTGGTAACAAACACCCTGGCCCCTTTTGAGAGGGCAAATTGAACTGCCATTTGAGCCACTCCTCCTCCAAACCCAGTGACCAATACCTTATCTCCTTTTTTCACCTTTCCCTGAACGATCGTAGCCCGGTAGGCTGTCACGCCACACAAGGGAAGTGCCGCCGCCTGAACAGCGTCCAGATGGACGGGTTTCTGATGAATCCTATCTGCTGGCACACAGCAATACTCCGCAAAAGTGCCGTGTTCGGGCATTCCCAATATGCTAAAATCCGGGCCCTGAGCTGCAGCGTCTTCTCCCCAGTTTTTTGCAGGATTGATTAGAACTTCTTTCCCAATCCAGGATTTATCCACCTGCTCTCCTACCGCAACTACTTCACCGGCTCCATCCGAGCCTAATATAATACCGTCCTTTAGATTGGGGTATTTTTGTTCCCGGCACCATTGGTCCCGGTGATTTAAAGCCGCAGCACTGATCTTCACTTTTACCTCCCCCGCTTCAGGTATGGGCTCCCGAAGCTCCACGAAGGTCACTCCATCTTTATGACTACTGTCCAGTACAATGCATTTCATGAGTTTGGTTTCTATGGTTAACGAATTATTCGCTTTGGTTGGCTAAAATGGAGCTTTGTCGTCCCCTTCCGGAAAGGGATTATCTCCCTGGGCATCCCCATTTGCCTTGCTCCCCATTCTTACCATGCCAGCATCATCAAAACCCTGCCCGCCAGCACTGCTGGGAAACCTGCTTCCATAAAGCGCATCCTGCGGCTGGTAAGGGACGTTCATGTCCAGGTCTGTAAATTTGGTGTATTTTCCAATGAACCTGAGCTTGACACTTTCCAGGGAACCGTTCCGATGCTTGGCGATGATTACTTCCCCAACCCCGGAGGTGCTATTACCATCCTCATCTTCCGTAATCCCATAATACTCTGGCCGGTATAAAAACATGACGATATCTGCATCCTGCTCGATGGCTCCGGATTCCCGGAGATCGGATAGCTGTGGCCGCTTGTCGCCCCCTCTTGTCTCTACGGCCCTTGATAGCTGTGAGAGCGCAATGACAGGCACGTTCAGCTCTTTGGCAATTTTCTTCAACGCCCTGGATATACTTGAAATCTCCTGTTCCCGGTTACCTCCCTGGTTTCCTTTGCTGTCTCCTGACATCAATTGCAAATAATCAATAACAATGAGTTGCACGTCATTTTGTGCTTTAAGCCGTCTGCATTTTGCTCTGAGCTCCAGAATGGATAAGGCTGGCGTATCGTCCACAAACAAGGGAGCTGCTGTAAGTTTACCTGTTTTATGTATCAATTGCTGCCATTCGTAATCGGCAAGGTTTCCCTTTTTTATTTTTTCCGAATCAAGTTCTGCTTCCGAGCTTATCAGTCGATTTACCAACTGAAGGGAAGACATCTCCAGGGAAAAAATGGCTACCGGCCGGTCATGATCAACGGCCGCATTTCGCAAGACAGAAAGTACAAAGGCCGTTTTCCCCATGGCAGGCCTTGCCGCTATGATCACCAGATCCGACTTTTGCCAGCCGGAGGTGACCCTGTCAAGACCCGTAAATCCGGAAGGAACGCCCGTAAGGCCGTCTTTCTGTCCCTTTTTGCTTTCCAACTCCACGATGGCCTCACGCATGATCGAACGCATGTCCATGTAGTTCTTTTTGATATTGTTCTCAGAAATTTCAAAAAGGGACTGCTCCATTTTGTCCAGCAGTTCAAACACATCAGTAGTATCCTCAAATGCTTCCTTTTGGATTTCTGATGATATGCGTATCATGTCCCGCTTCATGGCCTGCTCAGTGATAATCCGGGCATGGTATTCAATATTGGAGGCGGAGGAAACCTTAGAAGTGAGCTCGGTTATAAAATAGGCACCTCCTACCAACTCCAGCTTTCCGTTCTTTCGAAGTTGGTTGGTAACTGTCAGCAAATCGATGGGTTCTCCGGCATTAAACAAATCCAAAATGGCTTCATAAACCAATTTGTGAGCGTCCTTGTAAAAACTACCCGAAGAAAGAATGTCCACTACAGCGGTAAGTGCATCTTTTTCCAGCATCAGAGCACCCAATACCGCTTCTTCCAAATCAATGGCCTGCGGAGGTAATTTCCCCAGGGCCCCATAAGGCTCAGAGGGCCTTCTCCTCAATCCCATTTTTCGCTCCGATTTACTACTATCGTTTTCCGCCATATCTGCAAAAGTACCCCTTTCAGTACAAAGTTTTTGAACAAGTTATGCACTTTATTATCCACAAAATGCTAAGCACTATATAGACAACGACTTGGCACCAACATCTATTCCAAAGTCTTTTTAATTTTAATTAAAAATGAATTACCGGCACTATGACAAAGCCGGTTAGGTATTTAAAGCCATAAAATTCCCTATATTTGTGCCTTGAAAATAATTTTTAAAGAAATCCTTCGAGGAATGTAGTAGACGCAAAACCAAGTTGTTTTTGTTTCCTGACTTTCGTCATTCCCCTGTGAAACTTCTTCTGTACCAAATAAACACCCAATCATGGAATTGAATTTAAAATCACCCATTGCTTTTTTCGATCTTGAAGCCACTGGAATCAACGTATCTACCGATAGAATCGTCGAAATTTCGATATTAAAAGTATACCCTGAAGGGCGGGAAGAAATCAAAACAATGCAGATCAATCCTACGGTACCTATCCCACTGGAATCATCCCTTATTCATGGGATATACGATAAGGACGTGGCAGATTCACCAACCTTCAAGGATGTTGCCCGGGAATTGCACCAGTTTTTTGAAGGTGCCGATCTGGCTGGCTTTAACGTTCTTAAATACGATATTCCCTTGCTGGTGGAGGAATTTTTGCGGGCAGGAATAGATTTTGACATTGAAAA
Source organism: Cyclobacterium salsum (assembly GCF_010119245.1). Lineage (GTDB taxonomy): Bacteria > Bacteroidota > Bacteroidia > Cytophagales > Cyclobacteriaceae > Cyclobacterium > Cyclobacterium salsum. Next base: position 81,426 of record NZ_WNKG01000002.1, on the reverse strand, counting down.
AAGGAATCTACTGGATGCCCAAAAAATCTTTTTCATGATGGAAAAGCGAAACCTCGCTTCGGCCTACAAGTTTTACTGTGGGAAGGTGCTGGAAAATGCCCATAGTGCCGAAGCCGATACATTGGCAACCTATGAAGTTTTCAAGGCCCAAATCAACCGATATGCGGGTGAAGAAATGGAGGATCTTCAGGGAAATACCGTGGGTACTATGGAAAATGACATGAAAAAAATCCATAGCATGATCAATGAAAAAATGGTGGATTTGGCAGGTCGATTCGTTTTCAATGACAAAGGGGAAGAGTGTTTTAATTTTGGAAAGCAAAAGGGCAAACCCGTGGCTCAGGTTTTAAAGGAAGAGCCGGGCTATTACGACTGGATGATGAAAGGAGACTTTCCATTAGACACCAAAAGAAAACTTACCCAGGTAAAGCTCAGGGGATTCAATCAATAATTCTGGTTGCTGGCTGATTCCTTATTGGCCAAGCAATGACTTAAAAGGCGAGGGATATAGTGAACGGAGATAGTCCAGGTCTTCCTTTGCGAGTGGGCGAATACCCTGCGTATTTTGAAGGGCTTGCCGGGGTGTTTTGATACCGGGAATCACCGAGGAAACGCCTTTAAAACTTAAAATGAAACTCATCGCCAACTCGGTTTTTGAAAGTCCATCCGTTTCACATAGGTGCCAAACGTCTTTTTCCAGCGTATCCAGAGCGGTTGCCAGTAACTCCGGTGGTAACCTGAAAGCCCGATGATCGTCCTTCGGAAAACGGGTGGATTTGGAAAATTTACCCGTCAACAAACCAAATTGTAGCGGCATTCTCGCCAATATTCCATAACCCAGGTGCTGGGATTTTTCTACAATTGGCAGGGCTTGCTGGTTCATAATATTCAGCACCAATTGCATGCCGTCAGCCAACTTATGTGAAAATAAGTATTCGGCCTCTGCCTCTGGCGAAAAGGTATTCAACGATACCCCCCAATAGCGGATCTTGCCCTTTTCTTTGAGGTGCTCCATTGCTTCCACGCATTCCCCCTTTTCCAAATCTGCGACTTTGGCCGTGTGAAGCTGGTAGTAATCGACTACCTCCCGGTTTAACCTCCGTAAACTTTCCTCACAAGACCGAATAATGTGCTTCGCGGAATAATCCGTATAAATCGCCCCATTCGAGTCCAACCGATGCCCCAGTTTACTGGCCAGAATCACATCTTGCCGATTGCCCAGAACTTTTCCCAGCAGACGTTCGGAATGGCCTAGACCATAAAAATCTGCGGTATCGAACAAGTTCACCCCTAAATCCAAGGCTTTTTTCACCGCCTCTTCGGACACCTTATCGTCCACACTTCCCCAGCCGATCGGGATGTCTCCAGCCATGGAAGACCCTCCGATTCCCCAGGCTCCAAATCCAATTTCACTGACCCGAAGCGAGGTATTTCCAAATTTTCTATACTCCATAATTACCCGTGAAGTGTCATTTTAAATAGCATTAAAATTTCCAATAGCAGGATATGAAGCTAACCAAAAATAGGGATATGTCCTTCATTCAAGCCCTAAATTTTAATCTGATCTTCGGTTAAGGGTAAGTCCTATGTTCCCTTTTTCTAAATCTTACAATTTTCTTAAAAAATAAAAATTGTTGGTATTTTTGTCAGGCAGTCATTACAAGTTTAACTCTTGAAAACAATCCCATACCATTCAATCTGATCGAAATGATTCAACTTTTACCTGCAGGTATTGAGCAGATTCCCCTGGTGCAGGAAATGGCCGCAGAAACCTGGCCATCTGCTTTTGGAAAGATCCTCAGCCAGGAACAATTGGCCTATATGCTGCAGAAAATGTACAGCACTTCGGCTCTGAAGGAACAAATAGAGGCAAAAGAACATCGTTTTTTAATCGCATACGAGGGTCAAAAAGCACTTGGATTTTCCTCCTTTGAAACCAATTACCTAAAAAAGCCGCACTTGAAAATTCATAAATTATACATTTTGCCTGCGGCACAGGGCAAAGGTTTGGGAAGCAAGTTTTTGAAGACTCTGAAAACTGCAGGTCAAAAGGAAGGAATGAAAAACCTGGAGTTAAACGTTAATAAATATAATAAACAAGCATTGGATTTTTATTTGAAGATGGGATTCCAAAAATTCAGGGAAGAGGTCATTCCCATTGGAAAAGGCTTTGTGATGGATGATTACTCACTGCTAAAACCCATTTGAACGCTTCCTATCCCTCATTATCCGGCAGGTCAATGTCCCGGGCTTTACCATTGATGTCCTTGATCACTTCATCCAGTTCATCGGCTGAAAACAGTATATGATCCAACAGCTCTTTTTTATCCGCAGGAAGGTCTTTCAATTCTATTCCCAATAAATTTACCAGCCCCATCAGCCGCGCCAGGGGTGCCCTAACCACATGGGATTGGACCCAGGCAATGTCCTTCAGGCGTTTGTTTTGTTGTTCTATGGTTTCTATGTAGGCTTTTTTCAGGGTGACATCATTAGCCAAAACCAGTTTGGCGGGCTGCCCATCAAAGTTAATCAAGTTTGAACTCACTTCTACGGTGATCACGTCTCCGTTTTTCTTCGTGTGCAAAAAAGAACCTACGTTCCTTAGCCCATCGACTCGTTTACCCTCTTCGAGGGCCTCATAGAGTTTCCTCTTTTCTTTTTCAGGTCGTATATCCTCAATGGTCATGGCAAGAAATTCCTCCCGTGAAAAGCCGTAGGACTGAATCGCAGCCTCATTGACATCCAAAAACCCAAGGGATACCTTATCATATACCCACATTGGTAATGGACTAAGGTGAAAAAGCTCCTTGTACCGGAGCTCAGACTCTTCCAGGCGGTTGAAAACCTTCTTTCGCTCAATGCTGTAGATAATACTTCGGGATAGGATATCCGGATGAAGCTCGTCTTTGACAAGGTAATCGGACATGCCCAAACCGATAGACTTTACGGCAAAATTTCGATCTGCATATCCGGTCAGAACCACCACCGGAATTTTTCCTGCCAAACCAAGGATTTCTTTGATTAATTGTTCACCACTTTTATCAGGAAGAGACAAATCCAGCAAAATGAGCTGGTAGTCTCTCATATTTTTCTCGGATGCACTTTTAAAAGTAGTCGCATTATCGACGATAATGGTAGGGAATTTTTCCTCAATGGCTTCAGAAACCAACAAAAAATCACCTTCATTATCTTCTATAACTAGAAGTTTAAGGTTGTCATAAGCAGGTGACATGGAGTCAGGATTTTGAGGGAAGCTGAGCCAGGGAAAACCAGAATTTTTCAATTTTCTCCAGAATATCCTGATAACTTTCTGAGCCTACCGGTTTGGTAATGTAACTATTGGCATGGTTTAAATACGATTCCAGAATATCGTTATGACTAGATGAGGTAGTCAACATGATCACTGGAAGCTGTTTCAATCCTTCCGAATTTTTAATGAAATGAAGCACTTCTTGCCCATTTTTTTTGGGCAAATTAATATCCAGTAAAACAAGGTCGGGCACTTCGGTTTGGTTTCCATGGACGCAGGTTTTAAGAAACTCCACTGCTTCCTGACCATCTTTGGCACAAGTGATTTGAAGGGGAAAATTCAAGTCTTCCAGTGCTTCGGAAATTAATAAAATATCTCCTTCATTATCTTCTATTAAAAAAAGCTTTAGCATTTTCATTTATTAAAGTTTTGGTTGGTCAGCCGACTTTACCAGAAAGTACCCTTTCGTGGTAGTTGAATAAAAAACAAATCTAGTTTAAATCCAAATATTACCCTGCAAATTTTAATAATAATATTCTAAAGAAGTTAAGTTCAGTCTGTTAGCGAATAAGAAATCGGACATAATCCCAAACATTTTACTCCGATTTTGAAGGTATGGTAAAATAAAACCTACTACCCTTCCCAAGCTGTGATTCCACCCAAATGCTGCCCCCATGGTGTGTTATTACTTTTTTGCAGATGGGCAAACCAATTCCGGTTCCGGGAAACGCGTCCTTTCCATGCAATCGGTGGAACAGCAAAAATATTTTTTGATGATAGGCTGCGTCTATACCCAACCCATTATCCTGAACACAAATGACGACTTCTCCTTTTTTCTGTTGGCTACTAATGAAAATTTCTGCTTTTTGAGAAGGAGGCTGGTATTTGATTCCATTTAAAATCAGATGCGTAAACACCTGAATCAATCGCTTTTTATCAGCCCAGACCCGAGGCAAATTACCGACATTGATTTTCGCAGATGCCTGTTGAATGAATTCGCAGTTTATTCGTAGCACATCTTCTACTAAATTGGAAGTTTCAAGCCATTGAAATGGCGGTTTTTTTTGCTCTTTTCCGATGGTCCCGTACTCCAATAAATCAAGAATCTGCTGCCTCATTTGTTTGGCATCATTCATTGCAAATAAAACGTATCTGCGGGCCTTATCATCCAGGTCTTTTCCGTAGGATTTGTAAAGATTATCCATAAATCCAATCACCGTTCGTAAAGGCTCCTGAAGGTGGTGCGAAGCAATAAAAGCATACTGCTCTAATTCCGCATTAGTGGCCTCAAGATGCTTCTTGCTAGTTTCCAACGATCGGTTTAATTCCTTAAGCGCACGATTGTAAGCATATTGGGCAGAAATATCCCTCATAGCCCCTACCATCCGAAGCGGCTTACCTTCGGGGTCCCGTACGACCAAGCCTTTGTCCTCCACTCTCAGGTAGCTTCCATCCGCCTTCCGAAACCGGTACGCCTGGGTCCAGGTTTTCTTTCTACCATCAATTATACGCTGAATACTACCAGTAACCGCATCATAATCATCGGGGTGAATGTAATCTGACCAGGAACTACCATCCATCTCATCTTGCTGGTGGGGATGTCCAAAAAGGGTATGATATCCTTGACTCCAAACGACGGTGCCTTTTCTTAAATCCGCATCCCATATAGCCTCCGAAGTTGCTTCTGTTACGTATTGAAACCGTTGGTTACTTTGTTTAAGAGACTGAACGGATTGGTAGTTTTCCAAAATAATGGCAAGGATTTTACCAGATCTGTTGATGAAACTTAATTCCATCGATTCAGGAGAGGTTACCTTTCGATAATAAATAGCAAAAGTCGCCAGTACTTTTCCCGAAGCTGAAAGAATCGGATTGGACCAACAAGCCCTAAATCCATGTGATAAAATGGTGGACTTATAGGGTTCCCAGCGATAATCGCTCGAAATATCCTCCACGATCACCGCAGCCTTGAAGAATGCCGCCGTTCCACAGGATCCGGCTTTTGGACCGATACTGGCCCCTTCGATTTCCCGAAGGTAATCTTCCGGAAGGCCCTTCGCCGACCAGCAATACACTTTATCATCACTCACTTTCATAATGGAACAGACCGTCTCAGGGAAAATCTGTTCCAATCCCAGAATGAATTCATCCAAAACTTCTTCCAACCGGTAATAAGGCAAGGCATTTTTTTCCAAAACATCCCGCTCCAGTTGATCAAGCTCCTTGAAGATTATTTCCTCTGTAATATCTTCTGCAATGCAGGCAAAATGCTTGTTTTCTAACGGAAGCAAAAACACATTCAGCCAAATCTGTTTACCATCCTTTCGAAAAACTTTTAGCACTACCGGGGAAAACTTGGAAGACGCAGCCCTAATGGCACTGGAAAACCCGGCATTATTTTCGTCCTTATTAAAAACATCGTCCCAGGTAAAGCCGGGAAAATGTTCTTCATCACATCCGGTAAAACGTAAAAAATTTGAGTTCCCTTTTTCCCAATTTCCCTCCGGATCGATAAATGCAATTCCAACAGTGGCATCATCAAAAACAGATAGCAGATCAATAGAGTATCGTTTATCTTGTTTCATCTTTTGAAAAATTTACTTGTCCTTAAATGCAACGTAAAACGTGCTACCCTCTCCTTGTACCGAAGTAGCCCATATCTCTCCTCCCACATCTTCAACGATTTTTTTGCAAATGGCCAGCCCCATGCCCGTGCCTCTTTTGATAAACCCATGGTCGTATTGCTGCAAAATATAAAATATACTTTGAAGGTATTCAGGAGATATCCCTCTCCCATTATCTTTTATTGCCAATATGAGCCTATCCTCCGACCGGGAGGCACTTATCGCTATTCGCAATGCCCGTTCAGGGTCTCCAAACTTAATGGCATTATTAAATAAATGGTCAAAAAGCTGGGTAAAACGTTTGTAGTCCCCTTTCACAATGGGAAGTACCTCTTTTCTAATGTCAATATTTCCCTCTTTGATTTTTTTGGAATTCAGGTGAATAACCTTTTCAAGAACCTCATTCAAGTCTACATCTTCCACTTGGATTCCTTTTTCTGAAAGCTGTGAAAAGGAAACCAAATCCTGAATTACATGCTTTATTTTTATAAAGTTATCTAATGTAAGGCGCAAGAAAGCAATCGATTTTTCTGGCAATATTTGTTCATTTTTTCTGATAAATAATTCTAAAAAACCCTGACTCTGTCGTACAGGCTCCGCAAGGTCATTGGATGCCACCAGGATAAACTGGTCCAGCTGGTTTATTGAATGCTCCGATTTCAGTCGCTCTTCTTCTAATTTGCTATTAGCCAGCTCCAGCTCTTTTACCTTCTTGTCCAGAAAATGGTAATGCCTGTCAATCAATAAGTACAATAAAAATCCCGTTAGCACCACGTAAAAAACCCCCTTAGCGGTCTGTAGATAACCCAATTGTGCCATATCCATACCACCCCACAAAAAATGAATCAATTTATCACTTCCAAAAATCCATAGGACTCCGACCATCACATAAATAATCGAAATCTTTTTACTCGCTTCCATTTTAATGAGTGGTTACCTTCAAACTGAATACTTTTCCATCTTCAAAATCTTCCGTTAAAATACAAAACAAAAATTAACTGGACTCTGATCTCTTTCTTTAATTATTCTAAAGTAAGCAAGTATTTTTCTTTTATTTACATTAAAGGAAGATAAAATTCCCATAACTTGTTACCATGAAACAAGGAATTTCTGAACCATGCTTAGTTTAAATAGAATTGTTACGAGTGCCATTTTTAGCGGCCTGTTGACTACTATTTCCTGCCAGCCCCAGGCGGAAAAAACCAGCCCGGTAAGGGAACACATCACCTTATCCGTTTATGCTTCCGGGAAAGTGGCAAGTAAAAACCAATACGAAGTAAAGCCGAATACTACAGGCTATATCAAGGAAATTTATGTGAAAGAGGGCGATTCTGTCCAAAACGGAATGCGCTTGTTTTCGCTGTCCAACGAAACTACTATCCTGAACCGGGAAATCGCATCCCTTTCAAGATCCTTTTCGGAAAGGGAAAATAACTTGGAGAAAATTCAGGAGCTGGAAGTGCAAATTGACCTGGCTCAATCCCAAATGGCCCATGATTCGCTTTTGTTGGAGAGACAAAAAAGACTAAATGAACGGGAAATAGGCACGGACCTGCAACTAGAGCAGCGCCTGCTGTCCTATGCCCAGAGGAAAACCGAATATGCTTCACTGAAACTCAAAAAAGAAACCCTGAAAAGGGAATTAGATCATAACGAGACTACTGCTAAAAAAAACCTGGAAAAAGCTTCCGCTTTAGCCAATGAGCTGGAAATCAAGAGTACGATTAACGGGCGTGTGTATTCCGTGCTCAAGGAGAAGGGGGAACTGGTAAACGCCCAGAATACCCTGGCCATAATCGGGGATGGAGAAGAATTTATATTGGAGTTATTGGTAGATGAGTACGATATTTCTCAGATCGAATTAGGCCAGGAGGTAATGATAAGCTTTGACAGTTACCAGGATCAGGTTTTTGATGCCCGGATTTCCAAAATCAATCCGATGATGGATTCCGGAAACAAAAGTTTCGTGGTGGAAGCTTCTATGGTAACCAAACCCAAGACATTGTACCCAAACCTAACATTTGAAGCCAATATTATTATAGAAGCAAAGGAAAATGCGCTTTTAATTCCCAGTTCCTATATTTTTCAGGGCAATCAGGTGATCACTTCCGGCGGTGATACCCTTCAGGTCAGAACGGGTATTAAAAATTACAGTGAAACAGAAATCCTTAGCGGAATAGACGAAACCACCCAACTGTTAAAACCATGAAGTACGGTTTGTTACTGCACATTGCACGTTCTCTCATGCTGGCAAGATTTAAGCAAACAATGGTGGCAGCTGTTGGTGTAACGTTTAGTATCACCATGTTTATTGCCCTACTTGGTTTTATGAATGGGCTAAACCAGATGCTGGATGGACTGGTGCTTAATCGTACACCTCATATTCGGTTTTATAATGAAATCAAGCCTAATCCGGATCAACCCATAGACCAATCGGAAAAATATAAAAATTACACCAATACCATTCGGTCAATCAAACCAACGAGCAGCCGATTACGCATTTACAATAGCAGTGCCATTATCAAAACCCTGGAGGAAGATCCCCGGGTTTTGGGCGTTGCCCCCAAGGTGTCTACCCAAGTGTTTTTTAATGTTGGTTCAAGCGATATTTCCGGAACGATAAGTGGAATCGACGTACCAGCAGAAAATGACTTGTTTGCATTATCCGATTATGTTACTGTCGGTACACCTATGGACCTGACTCAAACGAACAATAGCATCATCCTGGGGAAAGGGGCTGCTGACCGAATGCTGGCGGATATTGGAGATGTCATTCAAGCGACGACTTCCCGTGGAGACCGGGTACAATTGAAAGTGGTGGGGTATTATCAATCAGGTTTGGGGGAATTGGATAATATCCAAAGTTATGCATCCCTTCAAACGGTCCAGAAAATACTGGGCGAGCCCCCCTCTTACATCACGGACATTCAGGTAAAACTTCGGGAATTGGATCTGGCTCCTTCCATGGCAAGAGACTATGCCGGCCTTTTTAAGATTAACGCAGATGATATTCAAACGGTCAACGCTCAATTTGAGACAGGAACAGAGATAAGGAACCTAATCAGTTATGCCGTCGGGATTACGCTATTAATTGTATCGGGATTTGGTATTTACAATATCTTAAACATGATGATTTATGAAAAAATGGATACCATTGCCATCTTAAAAGCAATTGGATTTTCTGGAAGGGATGTTAACATCATTTTTATCAACATCGCCTTAATTATCGGGTTAGCAGGAGGTACCCTTGGTTTGTGCCTTGGTTACCTGGCAGGGTTGGGTATTGACCAGCTCCCATTTGAGACAGAGGCCTTGCCTACCATTAAGACCTTTCCTGTGGACTTTAACCCACGTTATTACCTTATCGGAGGGATATTTAGTTTAGTCACGACTTACTTTGCTGGCTATTTCCCCGCCAAAAAAGCGAGCGGGGTTGACCCGGTAGATATTATCAGAGGAAAATAAAATGGACAACAGGAAAGTATTAGAGGCACAGAATATTGATAAGTTTTTCTACAGCCCGGTAAAAACACAAGTACTCAAAAAAATTTCCTTTTCGATCAATCGCGGGGATTTTGTATCCGTCATGGGCAAATCTGGTTGTGGGAAATCGACGCTTCTTTACATTTTATCCACCATGGATACCAGTTACCAGGGAAAGCTATTGATAGACCAGGAAATAATTACCGATAAATCTGCCAGCTACCTTTCCCGCATCCGCAATGAAAAAATTGGTTTCGTTTTTCAATTTCATTACTTACTCACCGAATTTTCGGTATTGGAAAATGTGATGGTACCCGGTCTGAAATTAGGTAAATTGAACAGGGAGCAGCTCGAAGTAAAAGCCATGGAAAAGCTCCGGATTTTTGGAATGGAAGAACATGCGCTCAAAAAGGCCAACCAGCTTTCGGGTGGGCAAAAACAGCGTGTAGCCATAGCCAGGGCACTAATTAACGATCCGCTGATCATCATGGGGGATGAGCCCTCTGGAAATCTGGATAAAAAAAACAGCGATATTGTCTTCGGAATTTTTAAAGAATTGGCCACAGATTTCAATCAAACCCTACTTATCGTTACCCACGATCCGGATTTTGCCGAGAAAACCGATCGGACCATCGTGATGGAAGATGGACGCATCATTTCCCATTAACGCCAATGCTTTTTGATAAAAATCAGGCCTATCTGTGACATTTGTCATACAGAATGGAATGGTTTATAGATACATTAGTAGTGAATTAAATGCCGTTTCAATATTTAAAAAAGCGCACTATGAAAACTCCATCCAAAATTAAAGACAACTTCTGGCCCAGAGTATTTTCTGATTTTTTTGAATCAGAAAATCTGCCAGATTGGAGCAAGCGGTTTTACGATTGGGAGGAAAAATACCAAATCCCCTCTGTAAATGTTAACGAAAATGAAAAGGAATTTCAGTTGGAAGTTGCAGCCCCAGGTTTTGATAAAAATGACTTCAAAATCGATTTTAGCAAGGGAATACTGACACTAATGGCCGAAAAGGAAGAAAAGAAAGAAGATGAAAAGGGAGAGATGAAACGAAAAGAATTTTCCTATGCTGCCATCAAAAGGTCATTCAATCTCCCCGAAATAATTGATGAAGAAGGAATCAATGCGAAATACGAAAACGGGATTTTGCATATTCACTTACCCAAGGTAAGCGAGGTTGAGGCTCCACCTGCAAAGAAAATTAAAGTTGGTTAGGTCTAGTAGAAAGGCTCCGATCGTTTGGTCGGGGCTTTTTTTTTGCCAGAATTTTTTATTTTTCACATTGGTTTACCTCAGACCCTGTAAACCTTCCCAAAAACATTGTATGGAAGCCTTTTTAACTGACTTGGAAGAAACATACCTCTATAGGGCGTTTGTTCCCTTTTTAAGGTAAAAATAGGATATGACCGCAGCTCCGGTATCTGCCAGGGGAAAGGCATACCAAATACCCTCTAGTCCAAAAAACAGGGGCATGATTATTACTAGCGGAATCAGGAAAATCCCCTGCTTACTTAATGCCAGTAACAACGCAGCTTTCGGTTTACCTATGGCCTGAAAATAAGCACTTCCGATTAAACTGAATGCTAGCAATGGGGTGGCCAAAAAAGATTTTCGCATGGCCGGGATGCTCTCCAGAATAAGGTTCTCATCTTCCGTAAATACCTGAACCAAAGAACTTGTAAAGCTCATTATCAGCACAAAGATAAGCAGTGCTATTAGGCTAGAAGACCTCAGGGCAAGGCGGATGGTCTGGTGAACCCTACCGTTTAGTTTGGCTCCGTAATTGTACCCTGCTATGGGCACAAAGCCCTGTGTGATCCCCAGGACGGGGAAATTGGCAAACATCATTACCCGATTGATAACTCCGAAAACCGATAAGCCCATTTCTCCTCCGTATATAAAGAGTTCATTATTCAAAACAATCGCCAGTATGCTCACCGTTCCCTGTCTGGCCAGCGTCACTGCTCCTAAAGCTGCAATTTCCCGGGCGATCTGGAAATCTGGTTTAAACCAAGCACTTTTCACTTTCATAATAGATTTTCCAAACATGAAAAACCACAAGGTGTAAGCAGCACTGGCAATGTAAGAAATAGTAGTCGCCCAGGCTGCGCCCTTCAATCCCATATCCAGCCAAACGATAAAAATGGGATCCAGAATAATATTGAAAACGGCCGGTACTATCAGGGTGTACATGGCCACTTTAGGGTAACCTTCTGCCCGAATGACATTATTACTCATCATCGCCCAGGCCAAGAAAGGGATTCCAATTAAAATAATAGAAAAGTATTCTTTGGAGGGCTCCAATACCGCTCCTTTCCCTCCAAAAAGTTGCAAGATCTCATCCGAAAACAAATAACCCAGGCCCACAAAAAGCAGGGCCAGGGTCAAGGTCATTCCTATTTGATTTCCAAAGGTGGAAAAAGCCCTGGCATCATTGCCATCCCCAAAAGCCCTGGAAATCACCGATGCTCCTCCTACCCCGATGGACATGCCTATACTTGAAATCAAAAAGGTAATCGGCAAAACTACCGTAATGGTAGCAATACCAAGAGACCCGACAAAACGGCCCACAAAAATAGTGTCTACAATTCCGTATATGGATAAAACCAATATACCCACTGCGGCCGGAACCGCCTGCTGTAGTAATAATTTACCTACAGGTGCCTTACCAAAAGAATGGTTGTTTTTTTCCATAGGGTGTGGATTTCCTGCCAGAAAGGAATTCCTGAAAATAAGTTATCCCGGCAAAGTACCGATTTTATCCCAATGGATAAACTTCAATTATGCAAAGTAACTAAAAAGTTTTGGTGAACTGAATTTTAACTTTTAATTGAAGATCTCGGATTACTTTAAAAATTTCCTTGATAGTGACTGCTTGAACCTTGGTCAAAGTTGTTATTTTAATGTAATTCAGCGGATCTTTATTTTCCCGAATTACAGCTATGGCTTGTTTTTCCAGCCGCAATCCCATCAGGTAGTAATATCCCTGGTATAGTTCCTCAGATTCTTTTTTAGTAAAGACTCCTTTTTCTGTTAACAATTTTAACCTTTTCCCGGTATTGGTTTCAAATACACGGTTTGCCAATGCATAAAGCCGAATGGTATCTACCATCGGTGTCATGGCCTTTTTGATATCAAAAACCTGTTCTTTATCTACTTTGAAGGTTCGAATGTTTCGAAACCAGGTTAGCTGAGTATCGTATTGCAAGGCATTTTGCGCCATATTGTAAAAAAAACGTTCCAGTGGATGTTGTAATTGCTCGTCCATAAAGTCCTTTAAACTTTCCAGCAATGAAAAATCCCCATAAATGGGTCGACAATCAAAAAATGTCCCATAACTCATTACTGTTTCCATGCTGGATTCCTGAAACCAACTGGCATAATTGGATTTCCAGTGGGAAAGTGAGTGAGTCCATTTGGGATTACTGGCCATAAACCCTCCCTTGCAATAATTAAAACCTATAAAGTCTAAATCTTCCGAAACGCCTTTGGCAAAATCTAAAAAAAATGTCCGAACCAATTCCCTATGCTCATTGGCTTTGTCCTCATAAATGATGGCGTTATCCTGATCTGTCTTTAACGTTTGTTCTTTGCGTCCCTCACTTCCCAAGACAAAAAAAACAAACCTGGCCGGAGGAGTGCCTTTCTCTTTAATTGCCTGTTCGATGACACGTAACGCAATCGAATCAGCAATGGCTGAAATAATCTGATTGATGATTTCAGCCCGTACTCCCCGCTGAATTAATTGATCAACAATCCGAGGAACTTGTTTCCACTTTTCTTTAAGTTCTTCCCTTCCCAATGCCAATTTAACAGATTGAATAAATACGAAAGGTGATTGGGACTGTACCGTCAATATCTTATTCCGGCTAGTCACCCCAATGTAGGCCCCGCCCTCCTTGACTAGCAAGTACCTGGTTTTCGTGCGGAACATGAGCAGCAAGGCCTCATATACCAACGTTTCTTTCGAAATGGATACCAGTGTGGGATCCATGATTTCGCTAACAGCGCTCTCAGGAGAAACCCCGGAGGCCACTACGTTGTCCCGCAGCGTTATGTCGGTAATTACTCCGTAAATCAACTCTTTGCTATCACCCACAAAAAGGCAACTTGACTTTTCATCCCGCATTATCCGGGCTGCTTCTGAAACCGGAGTGTGCGGAAAACATAACAGAATCTCCTTTAACGGTATTTCTCCAATGGTTTTGACATAAAAGTCATCAATAGGTGTCAATGGCTCCTCAGACATGAAAACTCTTTTTTGCAAAGATCATCAATACACCCGAGTAAAAGAAAAGTAATTGTGAATTTGAGTTTGTAATTAAAAAAAACCGCCTTACATTTGCACAAGCTTTTGAAAAAGCACTCCGAAACAGGCTGAAAAGCCTGTTTCTATTTATAGGTCCTGTAGCTCAACCGGATAGAGCAACTGCCTTCTAAGCAGTAGGTTTCAGGTTCGAGTCCTGACAGGATCACATAGGTTTGATTCAATAGATCAATTGGATAGTGCATCCCGACTTTAAGTCGGGAAGGTTTCAGGTTCGAGTCCTGACAGCATCACATAGATTTGATTCAATAGATCAATTGGATAGTGCATCCCGACTTTAAGTCGGGAAGGTTTCAGGTTCGAGTCCTGACAGCATCACATAGATTTGATTCAATAGATCAATTGGATAGTGCATCCCGACTTTAAGTCGGGAAGGTTTCAGGTTCGAGTCCTGACAGCATCACATAGATTTGATTCAATAGATCAATTGGATAGTGCATCCCGACTTTAAGTCGGGAAGGTTTCAGGTTCGAGTCCTGACAGCATCACATAGGTTTGATTCCGTAGCTCAGCTGGTAGAGCAATACACTTTTAATGTATGGGTCCTGGGTTCGAGCCCCAGCGGGATCACAATTTGTAGAAAACTTGTTCTTCGGAGCAAGTTTTTATTTTTTACGCGCGTCTTTGGGGCGAGAAGTTTATCCCGATGCCGACTCCAGGAGGCTATCGGGAAGCCCCAGCGGGAGGACAAGCCGTCAAGAAAATGTCCAGTGAACATTTTTAGGCTAGGGCCAGGATGCAGGGCTGGAACCAATTTGAATTACATCTTGATCTTTTGGAGCGGGGCTTGATTGGGCCAAAAAAAAGCAGCTGCACAAGAACACAGCTGCTTTATTAACTCAGGCATTGGTGCCTACGATTTCAGAAATTGTCTCAGGACATAATGAAGGATCCCCCCATTTTTATAATATTCGACCTCAATGGCAGAGTCTAATCGAGCGATCACGTCAAAATTGACCACGCTTCCATCGTCCTTTTTTGCTTTTGCATTCAGGACTTTTAAGGGGCTCAGACCCTCGGCAATACCTACGATAGAGATTTCTTCTTTACCGGTTAGACCCAGCGACTCAGAGGACTCCCCTTTGGCAAACTGCATGGGCAATACTCCCATTCCAACGAGATTGGACCGATGTATTCTTTCGTAACTTTCGGCAATAACGCCCTTAATTCCCAATAGCGTCGTGCCTTTTGCTGCCCAATCTCTGGAAGAACCGCTGCCGTACTCTTTACCCGCCAGCACCAGCAACGGAACATTGTCCTTTTGATATTGTTGGGAGGCATCGTATACGGTCATCTCTTCACCAGAAGGCATGTGCAAGGTATGCCCGCCTTCTTTTGTAACGAGTTGATTTTTGATCCTTACGTTGGCAAATGTTCCCCTGACCATCACTTCGTCATTCCCTCTTCTGGAGCCATAGGAGTTAAACATGGATTGCTCCACTCCTTTTCCTATCAGGTATTTACCAGCAGGTGAAGACGGAGAAAAAGAACCTGCGGGGGAAATATGATCCGTAGTAATGGAATCTCCTAATTTGAGCAGTACCCTGCCCCCCAAAATATCGTCGGCCTCATGAACATCTTCCGAGATCCCCTGGAAAAAAGGAGCTTCCTTAATATAGGTAGATTTATCTGACCACTGATACACTTTGTCTTTTGGTGCTTGAAGCGTTCTCCACTGTTCATTTCCCTCAAATATCTCCCCGTAATTTTTTTTGTAATCATTGGGAGACAGCACCCTGTTTGACACTTCAAAGATTTCTTCATTGGAAGGCCAAATATCCTTCAGGTATACAGGTTCCAGGTTGGGGTCATAACCCAACGGCTCGTTGTTCAAATCTACATCCACCCGGCCTGCAAGGGCATAGGCAACAACCAGCATGGGAGACATCAGGTAGTTCATTTTCACCTGAGGATGAACCCTGGCTTCAAAATTCCGGTTTCCGGAGAGTACCGATGCAACGACCAGATCATTTTCTTCCACTGCTTTGGCTATATGGACGGGCAAAGGGCCGGAATTCCCAATACAACTGGTACAACCATAGCCTACCACATGAAATCGCAGGGCTTCCAAATCATCTAACAATTCGGAGTGTTCCAGGTAATCTGTAACCACCTTGGATCCCGGAGCCAACGAAGTTTTAACCCATGGCTTCACATCCAGGCCTCTTTCCCGGGCTTTTCTGGCTACCAGCCCTGCCCCAATCATTACGCTCGGATTGGAGGTGTTGGTACAGGAAGTAATGGCAGCAATGACAACCGACCCATCATGAAGGGCAAATTTTTCGTTGTTCAACTCAACCACGACGGTCTTCAACCCATTTTTAACTTCCGTTTCGATTTCCACGTGCTTTTCAGCTGGCGATTCCGCACCTTCTACCGGTTGATTTCCGCCGCCTTCACCGAACCACCTTCCTACATCGCGTTTGTCTATAGGAATGTAATCTCTTCCATGTACTTCTTTTAACAAAGAGCCGAATTTATCTTTAAATTCTCTCACGAGGATTTTATCCTGTGGCCTTTTTGGACCGGATACGGTTGGCTCTACCGAGCTGAGATCAAGTTCCACCACAGTAGAATAATTGATATCATCTTCATTGGCACGCCAAAGCATGTTGGCCTTGGTGTAGTCTCTTACCAATTGAATCTGCTCTTCCGTTCGGTTAGTCCGGGACATATAGTCCAATGTTCGGTCATCTATCGGGAAATAAGTCACCGTGCAACCAAATTCAGGAGACATGTTGGCAATCGTGGCGCGATCAGGCACGGATAAACCATCCAGCCCCGGCCCAAATACTTCCACAAACTTGCCTACCACCCCTTGTTTTCTTAGTAATTCGGTAATGGTAAGCACCATATCCGTGGCAGTAGTCCCCAAAGGAAGGGCACCGGTAAGCCGGAGTCCAACTACTTCCGGCATGATAAAATATATCGGTTGGCCTAGAAGGGCCGCTTCGGCCTCAATTCCACCTACTCCCCACCCTACTACGCCAATTCCGTTAACCATTGGGGTATGCGAATCGGTTCCAACCAATGTGTCTGGAAAAACATTCCCGTCCCGGGAAATGACTCCCTGAGCGAGGTATTCCAGATTGACCTGGTGGCAAATGCCCATCCCGGGAGGAACTACGGAAAAATTATTAAAAGATTTCTGAGCCCACTTTAAAAATTCATACCGTTCTCCATTTCGCTCGTATTCTACGTCAACGTTCCGTTTGTATGAATAATTGGTACCAAAAAAATCTACCTGAACGGAGTGATCTACTACCAAATCCACCGGGATAAGTGGATTAATTTTTTCGGGGTCTTTCCCTTTTCTTACCGCCTCGGCCCTAAGGGAGGCAATATCAACGACTGCAGGTACCCCCGTAAAATCCTGCATCAACACCCGCGCTGGTTTGTAAGGGATGTCTTTATCAGAGACTTCCGGTTTCCAATTAAGCAGGGTCTCTATATTTTCTCTGGTAATGGCAAAATCATCAAAATTTCGCAATGCATTTTCCAAAAGAATTCGGATGGAAAAGGGTAATTTATTGATAGCGTATCCTTGATTCTGTAGAGCCTCCAGACTCCAATAAGTCAGATCCCCTTGAGAAGATGGTAATTTCTTTTTTATTTGATACGGATCATAAGCCATGAGTTGTGTTGGTTTAATGAAAAAAAGGATTTAAATGGTATAATGGATTCGATTTTCCATTGCCTCTAATATACGTTTTTTTATCAAATTTCAAAGGGAAACCGATGCACTTCTGATTACTATTTTAATGGAGTTACTCTGTTTTATTCTGAGCTTTGTCCCTTTTTCGGAAGGCCCCCCGAAACAGCCAATGATACCGCATGGCTTCTAACGTTTCGTTTAGACGAACCGTACCGGTATCTAGATTCACCATGGTATTTTTTAGATAGGACGCAAATTCCTCGTCATTAAGCAACATTCCTACCGCATTATCGGTTTGGTTCAGATTTTCGCTGACCTTTTTGAAACTTTCAGCGGCGCTATTTACTTCCTCACCCGTCGCTTCCAGCCCTTGAATGGTAGTCCTCAGGCTTTCAAAAATGACCGTATCATTTACCAGTTCGTCAATAAGACCTCCTTTTTGATTCAGCCCCTTTGAAAACGCTGCAAGTTCTGAAGTCATTTGGGTACTGTTCGCAGCCGCTCGCTGAAAGTTACTCATCATCAATTTAAAATCTTTTACCAACATGCTATCGGTAAGAACTGCTCCTACTATTCCTTCTCCGTTGGCGATTTTCCCAGTTAACACCTTCAAATCTTCGGTAATGGATACCAAATTATTATTATTTACCTGTAAGGTCTCCATCATTCTGTCGGTATCCAACGGCATGACCGCCGTCAGCTGGTCTCCTTCCTCAACAGACGGCCCCTGCCCTGTTCCTCCATAAATAACAATGATCTTATTACCAATAAGGCCATCGGAACTGATCGTGGCTTTGGAGTTCTTCTTGATGTAATCTTTGGCCGAGGCCTCAATATTCATTTCAATTTCCACCTGAGATTCCCCATAAAAATTGATCTTCTTTACGGTTCCGATTTTAACACCAGAAAACCAAACATTATTCCCGGTTTGTAGCCCTCCAACGTCATCAAAAACAGCAGACACCCGAATGCTTTTCACGAAGGCCTTTTGCTGCGCTCCTAATGTTAGTATGCCGGTAACCAAAATGATGATACCTATCAGCACAAAAATGCCAACAGTAACCGATTTTTTATTGTCATTTCTCATTGCTTAATGAAATTATAGTCATAAAATGATTTAATTCTGCCATCCTCGGCATTTTCAAATACTTCTTCAAATTTTCCACTGGCACCAAAAGTACCATCCAATAAAACGGCCACGCGATCACCGGTTACTTTGGCACAAGTGAGATCATGGGTGATAATGATGGAAGTAGTCTTGTATTTCTCATTCACCTGATTGATCAAATTATTGATATCCATACAAGTAATGGGATCCAAACCTGCGGTAGGCTCGTCATACAACATTATTTCGGGTTGAAGAATGAGCGTTCGGGCTATTCCAATTCGTTTGCGCTGTCCACCCGAAAGTTCAGAAGGCATTTGATTAATGGTTTGCAAGAGCCCTACACTGTCCAGAACCTCTTCCACCATTTTATCCTTTTCCTGCTTACTTAGGTTCTTTACATTTCGTACCAGGGGAAACTCCAGGTTTTCCCTGACCGTCATGCTATCGTAAAGGGCACTGGCCTGAAATGAAAAACCTATTTTCAGCCGCAGTTCATTGAGTTGCTTAGAATTCAGATCTTTGACTTCCTGCCCTAACACCTTCACAGATCCTTCATCCTGAGTAAGCAGTCCTACCATTATTTTAATCAAGACAGACTTACCACTACCTGATTTACCTAATACTACCAGGTTTTCACCCCGGAATAAATCCAGATCCACTCCTCTGAGAACGTGCAGGTCATCAAATGATTTTACCAGGTTCCTTGCCTGTACTACCGATTCTATCATGTTACAGTTGTCTAAAGAAATTAGTTACTTGCAAGGAGAGTAACTCCTCTATGAAAATTAAAAACATGGCCATTACCACAGCGGAATTGGCTGCCTTACCTACTCCTTCAGTACCTTTGGTGGAATTATATCCCTTATAACAACCAACGATTCCAATGGTAAATCCGAAAATAACCGACTTTACTAAAGAAGACGTGATGTCCAGAAAAGATAAGGCATCAAATACCTGTACAAAAAACGTGCTTAAACTTGTCATTTCATTTGCATGAACATTAACAAAGGCTCCCAATAGGGCTACAAAATCCGTGTAAAGCACCAATATAGGAATCATAAACGTACTGGCAAGAACCCGCGAAACCACCAAAAATTTGAAGGGATTGGTGGCGGAAACTTCCATCGCATCAATTTGCTCAGTCACTTTCATGGATCCGATTTCTGCTCCGATACTGGAGCCCACCTTTCCAGCGGCAATCAGGGCTGTCACCAAAGGACCCATGGCCCGGATGACGGCAATAGAAATTAAGGCCGGTAGCCAGGAAGTGGCTCCAAATTCGGCCAGGGAAGGCCTGGATTGATTGGTAAATACTACACCAACGATGAACCCCGTTAGGGAAATCAGCGGTAGGGAATTGTAGCCTATTTGATAGCATTGCCTGATTACTTCCTTGAATTCGTAAGGGGGAAACCAAACTTCTTTGAAAAATCTTTTGACAAAAAGGTAAGCACTCTCCAGCCCCATAAAAAACCGATCGATACGCTTACTGATTACCTTGTCTTTTTTTGTGGACTCTCCCGACATGTTCTGAGGGTTTAATTTAGAATTGCAATTTGACAACAAAAATCAACCAATACTTCTAATTGGCCAAAAATTCCGCAATATTTTCATCTTTTAGCGGTTTTATCAAAAAACCACTTACCTGATGGTAAGCTTTACTCTTTTGCAAATCATCAGGGTCCAGAGATGAGGTAAGCATTTTCACATCCATTTTAATTCCTTTTTCTTCCATCAACTTCAAAAAATACCAGCCATCCATCTCCGGCATATTGATGTCCAGCAATAGCACATCTGCTCTATTTTCTTCCAACCAATCCAAGGCTTTGTACGGGTTTTCAAAGAACACAAGCTTAAGCTTTTCGTTTACTTTGAGTAAGATCCTTTTGTTGATCATGTGTTGTACCTTGTCATCATCTACAAATACAATCGTTTGCTCTTTTTGCTCCACTTTTTTTGCGTTTCGGTCCTTTTCCATCAATAGTTTGTTCATGTTTTGAATCTCAGAATCCAGACGCTCGGCAGCTTCTTTTAACATCCCGAGGGCTTCACCCGATATTCCCTTTTCCCCTACCTGGATCAATCCTAGTATGTTGGTCAAATGTGACCGTATCTTATGAGAGTTCATAAACGAATACGCTCTGAGTTGCTCATTTTGCTGTTGCAGGGATTCCGATAATTTCCGGATCTGATCGAGTGACCGATGCACCTCCGACCGATCCAAAACCATCACCAAGACCATTTTCTCCTTCTGCCGGTTACTAAAGGGGATACCAAAAAGATCTACATACCTGGGTTCGTATAGCTTGTCGATCATGACAATGTTACTGAAAACACAATTTTCTCCCCCAAGTACTTTATTTCCAATTCTGGTGTTAAAAAATTGAAACTTAAAACTCCCAAATGGATCGGATCGTTCCTTAATCGCATAGATGGCTTCAGCTACCTCATTAGACATTTCCAATCTTCGGTTATCCAATGAAAACACCCAAACGCAATTCGGGAGTTTATTGAAGATCTGGTGAGACATCCCTCCGTAATTTCCCAGGTCCCTGGCAGTAATCTTCTTGTAGGTAAATGAAATGACGATCAATGCCACACTGGAAATAAAACCATATAGCTGTAGGAAATGCCAGGCATTTTCCTGAAAGGAAATCCAATCCAACCCCTTGACCAGATACGGCGATACAAACAATGCCAATCCCCCAGTTAATCCAATTATCCAAACAGAATGAATGGTTGGTTTCATCTTCAACATCAAAGAGCTAAAGGTAATCAATTTCATTAAAAAACTAAAGGGAGACACCTATCTGGAACAAATTTCCGAAAAAGGACATAGCCTGCATTTCTCCAAATCATTCGTTTGGTCAAAATCCTCGCCAGGATTCATTATTTCTTCCAGAATACGGGTAAGTTCTCCCACAAATTCATCCCTGTAATCTGCAAAATCATTTACTTCTTGCTTTTGTCCCGGACCCAGCACCTCTCGCAAATAGGGTGAGAAATCTTCCTTAAATACATCCCGCAAACTAAATAATGCCGGTTTCAATGGTGATTTGTTTTCCGGATGCCTGGCCTCATAAAGCAACCCGTAAAATAAGGTTTGCATCGCTGCTTTGTTTCTGGATTTATCTTCCCTGTCAAACAGACCCGGGATTCCCTTAAAGTCTTTCTTGTCATTCCCAGATTTGTAATCAATGAGCCGAATGGTCGTTCCAACCCGATCCACCCGGTCAATAATACCTGATAAGGACACCCTCTTGACACCCGACCGGGTGGCAACCGGTAATTGGGTAGCATATTTTTTGTTTCCTTCCAGCGAAATAATTTCAAATGGAGACGTATGCCGGTCTTGTTCCAATACGCCTTCCAGGTACTTTTGCAACACATCGCGGGCGATGGTCAGCTGACCGGTTAATTTCAATTTTGCATCTTCATCCAGAAAATATTGTGCACGAATGGCTTTTTCCACCGCAGGACTGATGTAATCCATCAACCCCTCGATATCTGAGGCCTCTACCCAATTCCTGCCCTTTCTGGCTATGAATCCTGCATACAGATTTTCCAGAGACTGGTGAACCAAATTACCAAAAATAGCAGGATCAACGGCTTCCTGGACCTCATCCGGTACTTCCACAGCGGCGATATAGGTCAGAAAAAATTTAAGACGACAGTCCAGGTACATATTTATCGCAGATGGTGAAAATGAGGTGGCCGTTTGGCCTTCTCCGGGACTGTCCGTGTACCTCTCCAATACACGCAGGATGGATGGAGATTTTTGAATCTGAATGGGATTGGCTTGAGTGAGGTTTACCGGAACATGGACAAGGGTATCCTCTTTCTGGATCCCGCTGTGTTCCATTTCAATCTGTAACTGATGAATGTACCGGCTCTTTTCACCCACCTGTCCCTGGGATCCGGCAGTGGAATAAATTAGGTGCACCTCTTCCGCACGGTGCAGTAGGCGGTAGAAGGTATATGCATAAATGGCATCGTTCTGTTCTTGCACTGGCATGCCAAAAGCCTGACGTAAATTAAAGGGAACGAGTGAATCCATGGATTTGGATGGCGGAAAACTTCCCTCATTCATAGAACAGATAATTACCCGCTTAAAATCAAGATTACGGGTTTCCAAAACCCCCATCAGTTGCAGTCCTTCCAAGGGCTCTCCCTCAAATGGCAACCTGCTCTCCGCAAAAACCTGCCTGAAAAGCCTGGTAAAAAAACCCACGCTAACCGTTTCCTTTATCTCTTTATCAAAAACCTCTTTCAGCCTGTTCATTTGCTTGAAACACTGATAAAGATAGGTCCGCTCCATACTTTTCTCTTCCATCCTGGCTGCTAAAGTTCGGATGAGCTCCAAAAGGTGATCCATAATGGTTTCCGCTGTAAATAGCTGAAAAACAAGCGCAAACACTTCCCCTCCTTCCCGAAGTTTCCTGGCTGGAAAATAGATGGCATTGGTTCGCAGCAATTCGTCATGAACCTGCTTCGAAAATTCAGGAGCCATTTCGGTTAAAAACACATTGCTCAGAAGATCCTTGACTGGTTTGTGATAAAACAGCAACGCCCCATCCTCCATTTTCGCATAGCGCTGCAATTCCAAAACAGCTTCCAGAAATGTATAAACCGGTGTTTGCCGGACCGGATAGCCCATGGTTACATTGACCCGATTGATCTTTTCAGGTAAGACGTTTAACAAGGGAAATAGCAATTGCTCCTCCGGTAAAATCACTACTGTTTCCTCCCAGTTTTCCCTACCTTTTACCTGTTCCAGTAATCCAGCCACCAAATTTGCCTGATTGATCTTTAGGGGCACATTGTAGGTTTTAATCGTTGCTTTGTGCTGCTGCAGGTAATTTGGAATACGCTCCGGAAAGGTAGGTCCTAAAATGGGATCCTTTTGGTAGTTCCTGAAAAAGAGTCCGGCCTCCTGCTCCGGTTGATTCAGGTAGTAGGTATCCAGATCCCAAAAAATTTCAGCCCCAAAATGGCTGACCAAATGCTTAATCAGTCTTTCTTCCGTGGTCGTGAAGGCATTAAATCCTACGAAGACCAATTGCTCCTCCATTGGTTTCAACTTTTCCAATCCTGTCGCCACGTCACGGTAAATTCTACCACCATAGGCCAGTCCGAGGCTCTCAATAGCAGCATTAAAGCCCCTGTAGAGGGGATAAAGGATGTCCCAGAATTTTAAGAATTTCTCCTGATGGGCACGGTCCCTTCCTTCGAAAGATGCCCAAAATTCCCGAATCAATTTCACCTGTTCGGGACTCAGGAAACTCCAATCGCTCTCAAGTAGTTTTTGCTCCTTCAGGTTAGTGAATAACTTTTCAGGATTTACCAAAAACTGGTCCAGATCATTGAAATCCTTCAGAATCATTTCCCCCCAGAAAAAAAACCTGTCAAAACTTTCCTTTCTTTCGGTTAACGCCTGAAATACACGATACAATTCATATATCAAGGTTAATTTATCGGCCGGTTTTTTTCCTGCCAACTGGTAAAACAAATCCTCAATGGTGATCACTTCCGGCATCCAGAGCGGTTTATCCGCCATTTGACTCAGGTACTTGATAAAAAACAGGCCGGCCCGTCGGTTTGGTAAAATCACTTTTACCCCCTTAAGGTCTCCCTTTGATTGCAAAAGCGTCTTTGCTGTTTCTTTTAAAAAACTATCCATATTAACTGATCCTCATTATTGATCCGGTCTCTAAGTAGCAGAGAAAGCCCGTCACGGCCGTATCTTTTTCTATTTGCCGGATAAGTTCCATATACCCGCGTACCTGATCTCTATGTGATTGACTCTCCTTTCCGGTCTTGAAGTCAACAACTTCTACAGTGTCTTTTTTGAATACCAGCCGGTCGGGTCTTTTTCTTCCTCCTCCCGGCATCAAAATACCCTGCTCCGTTAAAATCCGATAGCCGTCATCGAACCAGCTATTGAATTCAGGCACCTCACATAGCGTTCTAAATTGCTTCTCCAGGAGTACCATCTCCTCCTTATTAATTGCTCCTTCAAAATACAATGCTTCTAGTTCCAGGCCAAAGTCCTCTCTGGTCCTCGACTTTTCAATTAGGGTATGAACCAGTCTGCCAAAATCGCGTTTGGCAATCATCCCCGTCTCGTCAAATTCGCCAAACACCTGCCGAACCTGTAGACTGTCTCTCCACGGGCGGTATTTCCAGGCCATGATTTCCTGCCGGTCAACGGCCGGTTTGACCCCGGAATCCCAAGTTGGCCAGCTTCCCAGGTCCAGGATACGCGTTTTGGAATCAAAGTGAGTTTCCAGGTCCAGTTCTCCCTCTGCACCCTGTTGGCTAAGGGCAAAAAACAACAGGTCATCTACCCTTCCAATACCATTTCTTTTTTCGGGTTCCTTGAAGGGTACCAGGCCCCAGATAACTTCCTCTGCCCGGGTAAACGCTACGTATAGCATATTCAGGGTATCCAAATGACTCAGCAAACTTTCCTCCCTGTAGGCAGGTGCAAAAGCGGAATTTAACAATTCTTTCCTAACGGTAAGCGGCATGATCACCGGAGGTACTGCCTCGTCCCCACTGTAAGGAGCCCACACAATTGGGTCTTTTGCCGTATCAAAGACCTTCCAATCCAAAAAAGGTAACAAAACGACCTTAAACTGTAAGCCCTTGGACTTATGAATCGTTAATATTCGGATGGCATCGTGGGTATCGGGAAGCTTTACGGTGCGTTTATGCCCCTGTTGCTCCCACCATGCTAGAAAACTCGCCAGGTCGGCCCTGTTTTTACCCACAAAATCATATACCGATTCCTTTAATCCTGATAAATAGGCCCGCTCAGACAGCTCTCCGTTCAACCCTAAAAGCTCCACCAATGCCTCCAATAAATCCATCAGCGGAAGTTTTCTTAGCTGGTGGATCCGTTCAAAAAAAGTCTTTTCCAATCCGGAATGTGGCTGCGGCAAGGTTCCGTGAAGAAAAAATTCCTGCCCTAAGAGCAGGTTTTTGGCTCTTGCCCACTGCACCCAAAGATTATTTCCGGACAAGCCATCGTCGGGATTGCCTACCAGTTTTAAAGCCGCCAACAGGCACCTTACTACTGCTGATTTATGTAAAAACAGGGCTTCGTCCGAAATGACCTCATATCGCTTTTCCTGTCCTGGAATTTCATAGGCCATAAAGGCATCGGCGATGTTCGCAGCCTGGTCGTTTTTTCGGACCAGAATGGCAATATCCTTTTGCCGGTATCCTTTTGACATCAATTCATCCACCATGGCCGGAAGTGCCTCCAATGCCGCATCGGAATAATTTTGGGGTTTCTCCGGCTCCAAAAATTCCAATCGGACTTTTCCTGGCTGTCCTTTTGATTCCTGTTTTAAAGAAACTTTCTGATTGATTTCGGCATAGGCCGTGGAAATCAATTCCCCCTCATCTGAACCCAGTTCCTTTGTTAATGACATCGCTACTAACCGGGACAGTGTTGAAAACAAGGAATTATTAAAAAGTACCACCTGAGGCAAACTTCTGTAATTGGTGTCCAGATTTTTAACTTCCAGCCCAAAATGCCGTGTTTCACTTTCGACCTGGTCCATTAACAAGCGCATTTCACCTCCCCTCCATCGGTAAATGGACTGCTTCACGTCTCCCACCACTAAATTAGCCTTTCCCATTGAGAGTGAGTTGAGAAGCAGGGGGCGAAAGCTCTCCCATTGAAAGCCTGAGGTATCCTGAAACTCATCCAACAAAAAATGACGAAAGCGATTTCCCACTTTCTCGTAAATAAAAGGAGCCTCGTTTTCAGCCGTAATGGAGCGGAGAAAATCATTTGCTTCGGAAATAAGCAGCATGTTTTCTTCTTCTTTTAACCCTTCCAACTCCTCCAGCAAATACCCGAATAGCCCAAATACGTACAGGTTTTTTGTCATGGCATCGAGCGTATTCCATGTTTTTAGCAGGGGTTCAAATCTGGAAAATAATTCCCCCAAACCTTCGTGAAACGCGGCTTCAATGGCCGATTTCTTTTTACTCGTTTTGGTATACCAATCCTCGGGATTCTTACTTAATATTTTCTGGAGTTCGGTGAGTTCGGGTATGGGGGATTCCGGATTACCCAGTTGATCGATTTTCTTGACAAAGGACCTGCTCCCCCCCTTGAAATCCTCCCATTCCAATTCTAGATTTTTTCGGATCTGATGCGCCTCTGCTTTCATTTCTTCCGCCTGACGAATCACCAGTTGTTTTTGCTGATACAGATGGGAAATCAACGATTTCAGATTATCCGGTTCCTCCAGGAAATCCCGTATCTCTTTTTGTACCTTTTTAAAATCCTCCTGGAATACTTTCCTGCCGAGATCCTGAATGGACTTTTTGGTATTCCAGGAATTGCCTTTCTGAATTTCATGAATGGAAAAGTCCACCAGCCAGCGCTGCAAATCCGGTTCATCAACTACCCGCATCAGCAGCCTGTCCACAATTCGTTGCATAATGCTCTCCTGGTCCAACTCAACATCGTACTTGGCTTGCAGGTCTATCTCCCTGGCAAACGCACGAATCACTCGTTGAAAAAAGCTGTCGATAGTACTGACTGAAAAGGAGCCGTAATCATGAAGAATAGCCGTCAGCGCCATGGCCGCACGTTGGGACAATTCCGAGGGCTTCAGATCCCATCTTCCCATCAAGTCACGATCCATGGGCTGGGTTTCGTCCGCCTTATTCTTTATTCGTTTGAGCTCCTGAATGATCCGCTCCTTCATTTCCTGAGTCGCCTTGTTGGTAAACGTCACGGCAAGAATCTGACGAAAGGCCAATGGATTTTCCAATGCCAATTTGAGATAGGCCGTTGTCAGCGTATACGTCTTTCCAGATCCTGCTGAGGATTTATAAATGTGAAAAGGAGTCTGTGATGCCATAAAAAAACCAAATTACGCAGTTGAAGCTGCAATATTCGATTGCAGTGAATTGAGAGGTTGAAGTTAAAAAGAAAAATAGCCTGCCGAAGCTATTTTTTGGATATTTTTGTCCCAGACCGGTATCAGACAAATTTCTACTTAAACATTTTCGAATATGTTTTTTTATTTTTCCCAGCTATTTAGTTTTCTAATTATGCCCTTCACCATTTGCCTGGTGACGTTGGTGATAGGGCTCTTTTTTATCCACAGAAAATTTGGGAAACGCCTTATTTTCGGAGCCATGGTATTGTTCCTCTTTTTTTCGAACAGTTATATTTCCAATCGCCTCATGCACGCCTGGGAGCCAGCACCCAGGGGACTGGAAACATTACCCGTTTATGAGATCGGAATCGTACTCACCGGAATCACGAACATCGACAAACTACCCAAAGACCGGACCTATTTCAACAAAGGGGCCGACCGGATTACCCACGCCCTCCAATTATATAAAATGGGGAAATTAAAGAAAATACTGATCTCAGGAGGAGTAGGATTTGATCCCATTCACCCTAAAAGTGAGGCGGAATCCCTGGCCGAATTTTTGGTGTGGGCAGGGGTGAAAAAATCAGATCTTATTTTGGAAACAAAGGCTGTCAACACAAGGGAAAATGCGCTTTTTACCCGGCAAGTTCTGGACCAAGGTGGGTTTTTACCAAAAGAGGCAGACAACCTTTTATTGATTACTTCCGCCTTTCATATGAAACGAGCAAAGGCCTGTTTTTTGAAAACAGGCCTTTATCCGGATACGTTCCCGGTAGACTTTTACGCATCGGAACCGCGGCTTACCTTGCAATCCCTTTTTCAACCCAGCGTACAATCTATTTTCACCTGGCATATCCTTGTAAAGGAATGGATAGGCATTGTCGTTTATAAATTAGCTGGTTATCTCTAGCTGGATTTTGCGGACAAGTAACGAGGTGAATTACCAGGTAGAAGCCTTCAATTTTGGCATCGCCCGAACCACATCACTAACACTTATTTGTCCAACCAGATTACCATCTTTGACCACTGGAAACCGTCGGATCTTTAAGGTCAAAAACCGATCTGCAGCGTCGAAAATAGTAACATCCGGGGGCATGGTAATGACATCTCTGGTCATGTGCTCTTCTACCGCAGCAGGAAATTTAGGTGTATTGGTGTACTGGCCTTTGATAATCTCTTTCAGACAATCTCCTTCCGAAATAATTCCAACCAGCTTACCCGTCTCATCCACTACGGGAGCACCTGAAATCCGCTTCCTTGTCAGCACTCTGATCACATGGTCTATGGTATCTTCGGGATGGAATGTGACCAGATTGGTGGACATGAAGTCACTTACCAAAATGGGCTGATTACTTGGTTTGATGGGGGCTTCCCGAACCCCCTGAAAACTTTTTACCATATCGTTATAGGGTTTATTGAACGAATAATATACCCAAATATCACGGCTTTCACAAATTTTGAGAATAATTAACTTCTGAGACTCGACACAAATTTGGTTCTGAAAACAGATTTTTTTGAGTAGAAATCACCAATAGCTCAATTAAAAGGGGGGCTAACTTTTGTCAGTGTTTACCACACCAAAAAAAGAAAATAAATTACCCCAGATTATCCAAACTATTTCGAAAAGACCGAACCAGCTCCGGATCTACTGTCAATACCTTTCCTTCGGTTTGGTCAAGCATGGAAAGGCGGACCTCGCCTTTTTGTTGGCCTCCCTCTGAGGGCCGGAAATACTTGCAGGAACGGTGTACTTCCCGCAGAAACCCCGTCCGATTTAAGGTTACCAGGTCTTCGCCTGTCAAGCCCCCGCCGGGAAGGACGGTAATCCGGTTGGCTGCTTGTGTCAAAACATCCAGCAAAGCGGATCTCCCCTCTGAGACACTGTTTTTACCGCCCGAGGTAAGGATTCGCTTAAAGCCAAGGTTCACAATCGTTTCCAATGCGGTTAATTGATCAGGCACTTTATCAAATGCGCGGTGAAAGGTGCACGGCTTTTCCTGAGTCACTTCCAGCAGCCTTCTGCAAGCCTCAGCATCGACTTTTCCGCCTGGCCGAAGAGCACCAAAAACAAAGCCGTCTGCACCAAGTTCTCCGAGGATTTCTATATCCTCCATCATGGCCTCCAGCTCTCGGGGAGCATACATGAAATCTCCTCCACGCGGCCGGATCATCACAAAAACCGGAATGGGAACCGTTCTTTTGATAACCTTCAGCAAACCAGCACTCGGGGTGGTTCCCCCTTCTCCGAAATCAGCGCATAATTCGAGGCGATCCACTCCGTTGGCAGCCGCCAAAATCGCTGCTTCATGGGTATAAACAGGCGCTTCAAAAAGGATCCTCTTTTTAGTCATGCCTACTTATTTGAACCAACTTCCGGAATCAATTAATTTCCTGCCATTTTGGTGGTGCTGGGCAAAGTTGAAGCCCGGACGTATGGCATGTGCACCAAAACTTCCTTCCTTATTCATGGCCAAAAAGCCAATCTGAGTATTTTCGAGATCCTTACTTTTGGCCACTGCCCTTTTTACCGCTTCTTCACAGGCTTCCTGAGGAGTTCTCCCCTGTCGCATCAATTCCACAATCAAAAATGCACCACAAATGCGGATCACTTCCTCGCCCAACCCGGTGGCGGTGGCTGCTCCCACCGTATCATCGACAAACAAGCCTGCCCCTATGATCGGACTATCTCCTACTCTTCCATGCATTTTATAAGCCAATCCGCTAGTGGTACAAGACCCCGCCATGGAGCCGTCTTTATCCAGTCCAATCATACCGATCGTATCGTGATTTTCAATGTTAATAATGGGTTGGTAATTGGCCTTTTCCTTCCAGCGGTCATAGGCTTCCTTTGCGTTGGGACTTAGCGTTTCCGCTTCCATTGGCATTCCCTCAGATAGGGCGAACTGTCTGGCTCCTTCGCCCACAATCATCACGTGAGGCGTTTTTTCCATTACCTTTCTAGCGAGAGAAATCGGGTGTTTTACTTGCCTCACAAAAGCCACTGCGCCACAAGAACCATCTCCTTTCATGATCGAGGCATCCAGGGTGACAATTCCTTCGCGATCCGGTAAGCCCTGCAGTCCGACGGATAAATTACTTAAGTCGTTCTCTGTGACCATTACCCCCTGCTCGACTGCATCCAGGATGGTACCTCCGCTCCCGAGGACTTCCCAGGCTTTGTCATTAGCTGGCATCCCGTGATTCCAGGTAGATAATACCTGCGGTTTGTATTGCACAGGAGCATTACCTGAACTAGCGAAAGGGGTTTTTGGATATCCCGTCAGTGGTAGGCTGGCAATGGTGGATAGAACCGATAATTTAATAAATTTTCTTCTTCCTTCCATGGTGTTTTTGGTGAGTTGAAGTGATAAGGTTAAAGTTTAGAACAAACATGATAAAATATTTTCAAAAAATACCTTGGCTTTATATATTTTTATAAATAACTTAATTTCTGTGTAGGTAGAATATGATTCATATTGGTGTAAGTTTCCAGGGTTTCCAAACAAATTACATCTCATTCTATTTGGTCGCCAATGCTACTTAAAAGATACTGTTTTTTTGAATTAAGTTTTGCTTATTAAATAAAAATTTTTATTAACTTGCATTAAAATTCGCAATATGAATTTAATAGACCCAAACATAGTATTGGAAGAAAAAGAGGGTGTGGTTGAGATAAAAAACTACATCAATAAACTGAGGATAGTGAAAGAACTATACACCTTGGGAAACAATACGGCCAGCAATATTTGCCAGCTCGTAGGGATTAGTTTACCTACCGTAAACCTTTTGCTGACAGATTTGCTGGATGAAAATATCGTCATTAAGGAGGGACGTGGACAGTCTCAGGGCGGAAGAAAGCCGGATCTATATGGGCTGGCACCGGACTCTTTTTATATTTTGGGCATGGACTTAAGCCGCTATGGGGCAAAAGCAGCACTATACAATACCAAAAATGAGAAGGTCACCAAGATAAAGACGGTTAAACTTCCCTTGAACAACGAGGCAACAACGCTGGACAGCATTCACGAATTTGCCATGGATGTAATTCAGTCTTCCGGGATTTCGGATGAAAAAGTCATTGCGGTAGGCATCAGCATGCCTGGTTTGGTAGACAGCGTTGCCGGGATAAACCATACTTACTTAAAATCAGGAAAAAAAACCCTGAAAGAGCAATTGGAAGCCAAATTTGAACGAAAGGTTTTTATAGAAAATGATGCGCGGGCTAAAACCCTCGCTGAGTTTAAATTCGGGAATAAAAGCACCCATAAAAATGTATTGGGAATATTTGTAGACTGGGGTATCGGTCTTGGAATTATTATTGATGAAAAACTGTACAGGGGATATTCAGGCTTTGCCGGGGAATTTAGTCATTCTCCGCTATTTGATTCCAAGGAAATAAGCTGTAGTTGTGGCAAAAGGGGATGTTTGGAATCGGTGGCATCCGGAGGGGCTGTCGTGCGACTCGCCCGGGAAGCGATTGCATTGGATAAGGACTCCATTCTTGCCCGGATGTCCGAAGGAAAGGAGGATAATCTCGAACCCTCCATTGTCGTGGAAGCGGCCATGGCTGGTGATCAGCGTGCCATCAGCATTTTATCCGATGTAGGCCTGGATTTGGGCCGGGGAATTGCCATTCTCATACAGCTAATCAACCCTGAGCTGATTATACTAGGTGGGGCCATTGCGGAAGCCAATCAATACATCACCACTCCTATCCAACAGGCATTGAACATTTACAGCATGGCTAAATTGAGGGAAAAGACATCCATTGAACTATCCCGGCTAGGTAAGGAAGTAGGACTTCGTGGAGCCATTGCCATCGTAAACGAGCACATCTTTGAAGACACGATCAATTCTCACTAGATAAACAACAATAAAGATAAAAGCATATGTTAGCAAATTACCCACTTTCAAAGACTGAAGAGGCGTTTTTTAAGGATTCTGAAACAGAAACCATCACTACCAAAATTCCCTACCTCACGGTCGATAATTTCCCAAAACTGGGATTACTTACTGCCTGTAGGTTTTTAGAATGGGTTTCTACCAACCCAGATGGAGTAATCAGTTTACCCACCGGTAAGACACCGGAGTATTTTATCAAATGGACCCAATTTTTACTGGAGAATTGGGAAAAGAAAAAAGGATTGGAAATCCGGGAAAAATACGGGTTGAAAGAGTGTAAGAAACCGGTGTTGAAGGATTTGCAATTTGTGCAAATTGATGAGTTTTACCCCATTTCCTCCCAACAAAAAAACAGTTTCTATCACTATGTAAACAAGTTTTACATTGAAGGGTTCGGACTGGATCCTAAAAAAGCCCTGCTTATCAACTCCGATGAAATCCCATTGGCGGAGGGGAAATCCTATCGGGAAATCTTCCCGGATTCCAAGGTAGATTTATCTTTGCGTTTCAGAGAATATACCACGCCCCTGGAAAAATTACAGCAGGAATCCATTTACCTTATCGACCAGTGGTGCGGCGAATACGAAGCCAAAATCCGGGAAAAGGGTGGCATTGGTTTTTTTGTAGGCGGAATAGGTCCTGACGGACACATTGCCTTTAATACCAGAGGGTCCGATATATTTTCAACGACGCGCCTCACCGAGACCAATTTTGAAACCCAGGCAGTAGCTGCGGGCGATTTGGGTGGAATTGAGATATCTGCCAATAGACTGGTGATTACCATCGGGCTGGACACGATTGTGCACAATCCCGAGGCGGTGGCCATTATCATTGCGGCAGGAGAGGCTAAAGCGCCCATCGTGAAGCAATCCCTGGAAAGATCCATGACCAACGTCTATCCGGCCACGGTCCTGCAAAAACTTAAGAACGGAAGGTTCTACATGACCAAAGGAGCCGCTTCCAAGCTTACGGACAGTATCGACCAGTATTACTTTACCGGAAATTGGAATACCACCAAAACGGAAAGAGCTGTTTTGGACCTATGTAAAAAACTACAAAAATACGGGCATAGAATTACCCTGGAAGACCTGAAAAACGATAAATACACGAGTCAGATTCCTGACCTGAATGAAAACACCGTTAAAGAGGTCATTAAAAGTATCAGTGCAAAGATTGACAAGGGAATGGAAGAGGAGAAAAATGAAGTTTTTCTTCACACAGGTCCCCACCACGATGATATTTCACTGGGAATACTCCCCCAAATCACCAAACAACTCCATGAAAACAGCAATCAGGCACATTTTGCCGTTTTAACCTCCGGATTTACCGCGGTGACCAACACCTTTGTCATCGAGACCTTGAAAAGCACCAAAAAATTTCTGGATGAGGGGCGCATCCAAATGGTGAAATTTGATGACTTTTACGAATCCGGATACAAACTTAAAATGGATAAGGATGTATACCATTACCTGACCAACGTCGCCTCCGAAAATGCCGAAGAGCGGTTGCGGGGATTATGTCACCGGGTGGTACGCGCCATTGTTTTCACCTTCGGCATTAAAACCACCATGCAGCTGCGGGATCAGATCAATGAGATCATTACCGTGCTAAAAAACTCCTACGACGGAGAAAAGAATCCGAAAAACATCCAGACATTGAAAGGAATGATCCGGGAATTTGAGGAAGAATTGGTTTGGGCACATTTTGGAGTACAAGTCAAAAATGTTCATCACCTGAGACTTGGCTTTTATACCGGAGATATTTTTACCGAACAGCCGGACAAAAAACGAGATGTGGAGCCCATATTGAACATGTTACGGGAGATAAAGCCCACCAAATTGAGCCTTACACTAGACCCGGAAGGAAGTGGGCCCGACACGCATTACAAAGTATTGCAGGCGACTGCCGAGGCCGTCAGGCAATGGAGTCTTGAAGAGGATTTATCCGAGTTTAAGATCGTTGGCTACCGCAACGTCTGGTTTAAGTTTGATGCTGCAGAATCAAATGTGATCGTTCCCGTTTCATTGGGAGACATGTCCGTTATGGAAGATTCATTTGCCAATTGCTATTTAAGCCAGGTAAATGCTTCCTTTCCAAGTTATGCTCACAATGGAAAATTCAGTACCCTGGCAAGAAGGACCTGGGTAAATCAATTGAGTGATGTGCAATTATTGCTCGGCAAAAATTACTTCTACCAACACCAAACAGCAAAAGTTCGCTCCAGTCACGGCTTGATATTTTTCAGGGAAATGGACGTGGAATCATTTTTGATGGAGGCAAGGGAGCTGGAGAAATCCACGGAAGGAATGTTATAAGCCTTTTGTAATAAAACGAACCATCCGCAGGTTAGGAAGTAACCTTGCGGATGGTTTCCCTTTTTTGATCAAACTGCTTGTTTCAGGATTGGGTCAGTTCAGGTATACTGCCGGGAAACACCGGCATCACAATTAAGTATAATCGGGCAATGCCCGAAAATCATTTAGAAAATGAAAGCAAGCAAATTGGTTCTTGGATTGGATATCGGAGGTACAAAAATCAGCTCAGGAATGGTCCGCGACGGGAAAATTATCGAGCGAAAAGAAAGCCGTACTCCTGCCAGTTTACCTCAGGAAGAAATTTTAGAGGCAATATCTTCTCAAATCGCAAGTTATACTTCGTCAGGATTTAAATCTATCGGGATCGGAATCCCAGGCCTGGTAGACCCGGGGGAAGGCATCGTTTACAACCTGGCCAATATTCCATCTTTTCAAAAAGTCAATTTAAAGGCCTATCTGGAGAAAAAATTTAACGTGCCGGTAGCCATAAATAACGATGCCAACTGTTTTGCTTTGGGAGAATATAAATTTGGGCCGGCGCAGCAACACCGGCATGTGATTGCCATTACCCTAGGTACGGGCATCGGCACAGGAATTATTGCTAACGGGCACCTTTATACCGGAAGGCTCTGTGGAGCGGGCGAATGGGGGGCTGTTCCCTACCTGGACCAGACCTTCGAGGATTATTGTAGTAGTAAATTTTTTAAAAGAGAATACAAGCAAAGCGCCAAAAAGCTTTCCGTTAAAGCAGAGCAGGGTGATCAAGAGGCGCTCGATATCTTTGAAGCATATGGTAGCCATCTCGGGCAGCTGATATATAGGCTTCTATTAGCCTATGCCCCTGAAGCCATTGTGATTGGCGGCTCTATACGCAAGGCCTACCCATTCTTTAGAAATGGCCTACAAAAGACCATTCGCCAGTTTCCCTACAAACCCATATCCGGAAACCTAAACATCTACGTATCCCAGCTAGAGGATTCTGCCATTCTGGGTGCGATTTCTTTGGTAGAAGAAAATCAATTTCTTGTCAGCACCGAAAATCCCGTCGATGAAAGTACCTCGCTGGCTTAAGGCTACTCAGAATTCCTCACTGCGGCACCGATGATTAGCATGGAAAAAAGACCCATTCGTTGCAGAATAGGCTTCGAGAGGCCATTTTGCAGGATTCCATGTGTTGATGGAAGCTACCTTATCCTGACTTATCCTTCCTTTATTTCCAACGAAATAAAATTCGTCTCAAACCCCTGCCCTTTTGGAGAAGCTGCCATGATACCTACCTGAAGGGAAGGACCCGGAGGAAAATAAGCCAGTCGCTGGGTTTCAAAATTTTCCGAATCGGTACTAAACGAAACTTCTACATAATCCCTACCTCGTTTGGCTCTGACCCAAAAATCAATGGGCACTTCCTTTAACTCCCTAACGGACCAATCCGAAAAATCCCTGGTAAGAACCGTACTGGCCTTTGCTATGCCGGATACGAACTCAATACCTGCCTTTACCCAATTCCTGTCATCCAATCGCAACATAAGCCCAGCCTGGTCATACAAATCCCGGTAGGTTCCGGAAAATTGAAGCTGGCAGGTAAAAGGACCCTTGATTTCCCGATAAAAAAAATGCCCATCGTTTTTGACGAAATCATAGTGAGTGACTCGCCAAAAGTCGGTTTGGGTATCCGTAATCAATATCAAACGATCTTCTTCCAGAGACCACCTTCGGGGCTCATTCATCCATTGAAATCCTTCCCATTGATTTGTAGGCATATTTTGAGAATTTTGTTCGTTACACAGTGTAACTACCAAGTATTTTAGTTTACTTTTTGGATAAAGTTACTTCGATTTCCTGGTAGTACAAAACCGTCATTCCTTCAAACCCCGAATCCGTACCAACGATCAACCAAAGGTTTCCATCCCCGTCAGCACGAACTTCCTGGGGACGATTCCCATTGTCCCGCGTGATCATTTCATAGACAAAGTCATCGCCTTCTATGCCAATGGTACCCAAGCCATACATATCTTCGCCGTCCTGTGATTGGTTTCCCTTATCAATATTCATCCGATGATAGGTTGTTGATGCCTCCTCCACCGGTTCGGGTAGGGGTTCCCGGTCGACCGCTCCCGCTTTTAAAAAAACCGAGCCACCGGGGCTGCCACCTATCCCAACGGAGCTTTCAGGATAACTGGATGCAAGGGTGACTTCAAAAACCACCTCATAAGTAGCTCCAGGATCCAGTCCGCCTATTTCCTTTTTGATAAACATAAATAAATCATCGCTTCCGTTCTGCCCCTGAATGCGTATCGCCTGACCGCTTTCTCCCGTTTCCTCCGGCAAATTGTCCAGACTGACCGCTAGTTCAAACCGATCATGTGCATCAACAGGCAAATCTGCAAATCCACCTTCCCATCCATTCATACCCGATTCAAAGGTATCTGCTATTACCACTTCGTCGGGTTCCGGTTGGGGTGATTCTTCCACACATCCAGACACAAGCAACAATAAGCAAAATGATAGGTATCCAATCTGAAATTCTTTTAATGTATTTCTAAGTTCTTGCGATGTATTTTTTTTATCAGCTTTCATAGAAACGTTCATTTAACTAGTTTAAGAAAAGGTTCTATATTGGATTTCCTTCCTTACAGAAAACACGCAAGAATCAAACCAGATGCGACCATTTTTTTTTATGGCATGGTTTTAGACTACTTTTTCTTCAAATCAAACTAAAAAAACATGCAGCACCACACGCAATTTCAGGTATTCGTTTACAATTTTAATTTAGCGAAAGATGAGGTGGATAAAGGATCCAATAGAAAGACCCCTGGTACCACTGGAAGTGGTCCTAGACCACCTAAAAGGAATGAGTATCCTGACAAGGAAAACGAATCTGAAAAAAAAGATAAAAAAACGAAAGAAAAGCACTGAACGGTTTCCTCCAATCCCCATATTCATGGAAAAATTCCCACCAGACGGTAAAACCTGAACTTTCTTACGCGATCGTATTTGAACAAAAAATAGTCAGAACTCAGGTAACGTTTATAACCATTTTACCCAGGGAAACCACAATTTTCAATAACCGATCGTGTATGTTCTTACGTGAGGTTGCAAACGATTCTTTGTTGTAACAATCTGTAAAATCACTAAGGTGTAGGAGCAATTTATCCCCCCCGTCAATCAGCTCCACACTAATTTTAAGGCCACTGCTGTACTCCAGTTGCACAATATCCAACTGCCGAAGCTCCGGCTCACTTTTTCTTCCGGTTAGTTTATTGAAAAATAATTGTTTTTTGTAGTCAGAAATACTGACCAACTCCTCGTGCATGGCATCGGAAGGAGGTTTGGAGCGGAATCGATCAAAAATCTTTTTGTTTTCGCCCTCAGAAGTAATGTTGAATGTCTTCTCACCATACAGCTTGTATTTGATTTGAAGGTCCACGTGAAAATCAAACAAGGTTTTTTCCTGCTGTTTCAATTTTTTGACTTGTGAAAAAATCAGGTCCAACTGTTTGGCTACGTTTTTTTCCTTTTCTAAATCCATGAGCACATGGTTTCGCTCATCAAAAGCAAGAAATTGAGTATACGCATCATCCATGGTCATGATTCTTTCCCGCAAATCTTCGTACCCGGAATGAGACTCTTTATAGGCTCCGTTATTTTTGGTGACAATTTTATCTATTTGTTGAGACAAAACAATCCCTTTGATCACTAACTTATCTTTTTCCTCCCCAAATTCAGGGTATCCGTCCTCCGTTAAAAAGGTATGGGCCAAAAGTGCTGCCTGTTGATGCGCTGTAAATACCAGAAACCTGCCTTCCGGGTTGGGATATCCGATAATGGTCCGGTTGAGCGAATGGTCGAATCCCACCACAAAATCGTAATCCTGGCCCTTGATTTTTTCCAAAGCGGGAAGCAAAAATTTATAATTTAAATTCTCATCCGGGTTCTTTTCGGGAGCATAATAATGAGATTCCAAATCAAATTCATTGATATACGTTGCCCCCTTTTCTGGTTCTGGCAGGTAAATCAATCCTTTGGGCATCACATTAACTTCAACAGGCTGGTCGTTTTCCATTGGTACGTATTTTCAATTTTGAGGATGTACTTTAGTTATGTACATTACCGATGTGCAAGCCCGGATGATCAGCGTAAATTCTCCTGAATTTCCGGGCGGAAGGAATATGGTACAAAATTATGTTTTATAAAACGACAAAGCAAGCATGAAACCCATGCATTGTAAAATTACTCCTAATTCCAGGTAGTTTTTCTTGCTAATTGCCGCCTGGTTGGAAATATCCAACCTTGCTCCCTCAGAATGTAATCGTCGTCTACTTACTCATCCTTTACTTTATAGATAAGCATTTGATACCAATCAAAGGGAGTAGGCTAAAAGTTTCTGATAAAGGGGCTCGCATTCCTTGTACAAAGGCAATAAATTTTCCGGCAATGCTTCCTTCTTTTCATTATATTGTTGAAATCCGCTGGATTGGTGGACGTTTTGGTACCAGTAGTCGGCCCAAACCCCATCTTCCGGAAGAGGCCCGGGGTTCCATGCAAGCATCTTTGGATCAAAGGGGATGTTACAGGCCATACATAATTGCCGGAGTTGTTTTTCCGGATCAAGAAGAAATTTCCTAGCCTCCACTACCACCAAGGGGAAATCATTTTCCCTCAGGTATCGTAGCAGGTTCCATTGCATGGCGTAGCCTACATCCTCCATTACGGGTTTTGCGATCACCTTGGAGAAAGACAGGAGCATTTCCCTGGGATTCCGGGTTAGAATTACGTTCATTCCCTGCTTCATGAAGGACCAATCAAGTTCAATCAGGTGGTGGGTCATGTTTTTAAAAAATAGCAATGGCTTTCCTGTTTTGGAGAGCATGTGCTGTACTACTTTTTGTCCATCATTTTCCATTTGATTCAGTATCAACTCCGAAGCAGGATGGTAAGGCCGGGCAGGGGATCGACTTAAGTAATGGGCGTAGAGCGGCTCATCTTCCACTAAACAGTCTTCCCGTTGGGAAAAACTGTACATCAGGGCCGTGGAAATATTTCGTGGGCCGGACCATAAAAACAATCGTTTGGTAGACATGGGGTTACTCATCAGTGAATTGCCTGTAAAATCAGTTCTTCATACCAGGTGCTCAACTGCCGGGTTACAGGTCCGGCTTCTTCACCTCCAATTGATTTG
Organism: Cyclobacterium salsum; assembly: GCF_010119245.1. Taxonomy (GTDB): domain Bacteria; phylum Bacteroidota; class Bacteroidia; order Cytophagales; family Cyclobacteriaceae; genus Cyclobacterium; species Cyclobacterium salsum. The sequence continues at coordinate 41,656 of NZ_WNKG01000002.1, read as the reverse complement.
CCATCAATGTTAACCACTGGCGTGAGCCCTCCAAAGGTACCGGTGACGAAGGCCTCATCTGCCCCATAAACATCAAATAGGGAGAAGTTCTTTTGATAGCAAACTACCTCTTTGGCCTCACATAGGGCTATTACTTTTGAGCGGGTTATCCCATTCATACAGTACTGTCCGGTAGAAGTCCACACCTCCCCATCTTTTACCATGAAAAAGTTGGTAGCATTGCAAGTGGATACGAAGCCATTAACATCCAGCATCAAGGCCTCATCAGCGCCCGCCTCGATGGCCTGCATGAGCGCCTGCACTTCATGAAGTTTGCTGTGGCAGTTCAGCCGTGGGTCCAGGTAATCGGGACTTCCTCTTCGGTAGGTACTGGTGAAAAGCCGAATTCCCTGATTTTTACTTTCAGCTGCCGCTTGTTTGTGTTCAGCGATGATCACCAGGTTGGGGCCGGAAATGGTAAGTCTGGGGTCCTGAGAAGGTGTCTTCTTAATCCCCCGGGTTACCATTACCCGAACGTGAATGTGATCATGCATGTCATTGACCTCAAGGGTCTTCCGAACATTGGCAATCAACGTTCCCCTTGAAAACGGAAGGTCAATTCCAATCACTTTTGCCGATTGCCACAGCCGGTCAAGATGCTGTTCAATAAATACTAATTTTCCCTCATGAACCCGGAAAGCTTCCCAAACCCCATCGCCAACTAAATACCCACTGTCAAATACAGAAATTTTAGCCTGATCCCGGGCATGAAAGGTGCCATTAATAAAAATCTGTATGTCCTTGTTTCTGGGATCTTCCTTTGCCTGATGTGTACCCTTAACCATTTTTTCTATTCAATTTTACCTAATCCTAATTCCAGCCTGGCTTGCTGGTTCAACTAAAAAAAAATTAATCTTTCACCATTACTTCCAGGCTGTTCAATTCCGGATTGCCTCCCCGATTTCCGCAACCTGCCGCCAAATACAAATTTCCCCCAATATCCGCAACAGGAAACCCATGCCTTCCCCTTTCAAGTCGGTTTAATAGGGTCCATCCCTCAGTGGGATGAAAATATTCGACTTCATCGTGGGCTTTTACCTGAGCATCGCTTTCTCCTCCTAACACCAAAAAACCCTCCTTGTAGGCAATCGTCGAACTGCCGGCCCGCTCGGTCGGCAGCGGATGATCTTCCAATGTAGTCCATTTACCACTGTCAAAGTCGTATACATCTACCTCTTCATAGGTCAGTTCAAAGCCATGCCCCTCTTTGGCAAAGGACCTCCTTCCGCCCACAGCATATAGCAAGTCATCCACTACTACCGCCTGAAAATGGTCCCTAAGCCTTGGCATGGAAGGCAATGTTTTCCACTCACCTGTCTTTGGGTCGTATTCGTCTAAGTAGTCCCTGTTTTCAGCCCAATGACCGTCTTGCGCGCCACCCAGCAGGTAAAACTTGTCCCGGTGCACTACCACTCCGGCTGCTCCCCTTCTGCGGGCTTCCGGGATTTCATGACTTTTGGTCCAGCTATCGTCCCGGGGATCGTAAATGTACACGTGACTTACCGGCGTTTCATGGGGGTAACCTCCGGTGAAAGCCCCCATAACATATATTTTCCCTTCATAAGGTACTGCCTGAAAGTGATGCATTTCAAAGGGCGCAAAACCTTTTGTTTCCCATTTACCGGTAGAAGGGTTGTATTCTTCAACGGGTTTTTCCCCTCTTCCACCCATCAGGTACAGTTTGCCTCCCACCGCCGCACCAGCACATTCGTGTCTGGCGGTACAAGTTGTTTCAGGTTCCAGCGTCTCCCAGTCCTGGGCATTTGCAGGCAGCAAAAAAGCCAGCAATAGGCCCTGTAATGCACTCATTTGTATCCACTTCATAGTTGGTTGACTTTATTTGCAAGGTGTATCTGTTGGTGAAAGTACGAAATTTCCAGGTTTATTGGGGATAAACCATGGCGCATTTTTTCCTACCTTTTGGACTGGCGTATGCTTCGGATCCGCCCATCCCTTTATTTGGTTACCAAACAAAGATGCTCTCCTGGATTGAGTGTCCTCTTAGTAAGGAGTTGATAGATCTAATGCTCAAGCAAATATCGCTTGAAATCCCCGTAGTCATTGGCCATTTTATCCGCATGCTTCTCCTGCTTCATAAAGGCCTGCAGACGTTCGGGCAAGGGAAGTTGGATTTTCAGGGTATCCTCCACTACATTACGGAATTTTCCGGGATGAGCTGTCTCCAGAAACACGCCCTGATATTGCTCAGAAGCGGCTTCCATAAAATCTTTCAGCCCCAGGTAAGCAATCGCCCCATGGGGATCCATGATGTAGTCGGTTTGGGTCCGGACCTTTCGCATCGCCTCCCGGGTCATATCATCGGTATAAAAAAATCCTTTTACTCGTTCCTTGAGTAAGGATTCATCGTTTCCAAACAAAGCAAGCAAGCGGTAAAAATTGCTGGGATTCCCGACATCCATGCTATTACTGATGGTCTGCAAGGAGGGCTTCGCAGAAAAAGCCGTTCCATTCAGGTAATCCGGCACCACTTTATTAATATTCGTAGCTGCCACAAAATAGTCAATAGGCAAGCCCATTCTCTCTGCCAGTATACCGGCAGCAAGATTCCCAAAATTACCACTAGGTACCGCAAAAACCGTTTTTTGGTTATTCTGAGGTAGTCGGGACCAGGCATAGAAGTAGTACAGGCACTGTGGAATCCACCGGGCGATATTAATCGAGTTGGCAGATGTAAGTAACACCTTACCGTTCAATTCCGGATCCAGAAATGCCCGTTTTACCATTTGCTGACAATCGTCAAACACGCCATCTACTTCTATGGCCCGAACGTTTCCGCCCAATGTGGTAAATTGTTTTTCCTGAAGCTCGCTCACTTTACCAGAGGGGTAAAGAATGACTACTTCCACTCCCTCCACCCCATAAAAGCCGTTCGCTACAGCACTGCCGGTATCTCCTGAGGTAGCCACCAGCACTTTTAATTCCTGCTTATCCTGAAGCATGCTCATGAGTTTGGAACAAAATCGGGCCCCAAAGTCCTTAAAAGCAAGGGTGGGGCCATGAAATAACTCCAAACTGTAAATTCCTTCTTCCACCCTTACCAAAGGGGCATCAAACACCAGGGTATGGTCTACCAGTTCCTTAATCTGGGCCGGGCTCAGGTCATCGGAAAAAAGTGCCCCCATGATTTCGTATCCCATTTCCCGGAACGAAAGCGTGGATAATTGCTCAAAAAAAGGTTTGGGCAGCACGGGTACTTTTTCGGGCATGTACAGCCCCTGGTCCGGTGCCAGACCTTTAATAACGGCCTCTTTTAAGGATACTTTATGATTCGAATTGTTGGTACTGAAATAGTTCATGGTAACGCTACCTGGGTATCATGTGGATCAAATTTCCTCGTCAATGATGTAAGCCCCCCTGGTGTTAATGGCTGAAACATACAGGTCTATGGGCAATTGCATGGCATCAAAAACTTTCTGTGCCATTCGGCTCACTTCCCAGGCGATTTCCTCGGAGGGAGATAAAATAAAGATGGTGGGGCCAGACCCTGAAATACCACAACCCAAGGCCCCTGCGGGCTTGATTCCTTCCTTTATCTCTTCATAGCCCGGAATCAATACAGATCGGGAAGGTTCAGCGATGACATCGTTTAGGGAGCGACTGATAAGTGCCATGTCTTCCTGAAAAAGACCGGCTACCAATCCTGCTATGTTTCCGGACTGCGTCGTCGCGTCCTGAAGGGAGACATTTCTTCTTAACACACTTCTGGAATCGGAGGTATTCAGCACCAGGTGAGGGTGGACCAGCGTGCAATACAAGCCCCTGGGCACGTGTAGGGGAATCACGTCCAGGGGATGGTATTCCCGGATCAGCACAAACCCTCCCAGCAAGGCTGGTGACACATTATCAGCATGCCCTGCTCCACAGGCAATCCGTTCCGATTCAATAGCAAAGGGCAACAAATCCTTTTTCTCAAAGGGATTTCCCAACAAGGTATTGGTCGCCACCAAAGCAGCGACTGCACTGGCCGCACTGGAACCCATTCCACTTCCCAGGGGCAAGCCTTTAAAAAGTTCGATTTCCACCCCGCCCTTGAAATCAAGTTCATCTAACATGGCGCGAATCGCTACCGAGCACGTGTTTTTCTCGGCCTCATAGGGAAGCTTTCCCTTGTCACCCTCAATCTTGATCACCCGAATCCCAGGAGTGTCCGAAAGGTACACGCTGACCTTGTCGCCAAGGTCTTCGATGGCAAACCCCAATATATCGAATCCGCAAGAAACATTTGCTACGGTGGCCGGTGCGAATGCGGTGACTTTTTGCCTTTCCATTTTATCTCGAATAATTTCCTAACCTGATGATGTCTGCAAATACGCCGGCTGCCGTAACATCTGCCCCGGCTCCCGGTCCCCTGATGATCATGGGGAACTCATGGTATCTCTCCGTGGTAAAAAGGATCATGTTGTCACTTCCTACCAGGGAATAAAATGGGTGGTTGCTAGCTACCGACTTTAATCCAACGGTTGCTTTTCCATTTTCAAGGACAGCCATGAAGCGGAGTTTTTCATTCTTCTGGTCCGCCTCTTCTAAAAGTTGCTTGAAATGCCCATCGTGTTCCTCTAATTTTTGTAGAAAAGCCTCCACCGATTCGATATTGGCACAATCTTCCGGAACCATACTTTGAACCGACACATCGTCAAAATGCAACTCCTGCTCTGCTTCTCTACCCAAAATAAGAATCTTTCGGGCCACGTCCATCCCACTCAAATCATCTCTGGGATCCGGTTCGGTATATCCTTTTTCTTTTGCCTGTGCCACCACCTTACTAAACGGAGTGCCTTTACTAAGCTCACTAAAGATGTAATTCATAGAACCACTTAGCACTCCTTCAATTCGGATCACCCTGTCTCCACTCAGGATCAGGTCATGCAGGGTATTGATGACCGGAAGTCCTGCCGCTACATTGGTTTCATAAAAGAACTTGATGTTTCGCTGATCGGAAAGCTTCTTCAGGGATTTATATTTTTCCAGCGTGCCGGAGTTGGCCCTTTTGTTTGGGGTCACAATGGCCACTTTCGACTCCAGCACCCGCTGATACGTGTCTGCTACTTCCTGGCTGGCAGTACAATCCACCAAAACAGAATTGGAAAAATTCATACTGTTCATCGTATTCAGGAATACCTGGAGATTCATGGGCAGATCTTTTTCAGAAGGTACGGGCAGGGTAGAAAGGTCAAAACCGTCTTCGTCGAAAGCCATAAAACGGGAATTGGCCAAGCCGTGGATTTTGATATCCAGCATGTTATCTTCCTGCAATTTGGCCAGTTGGCTATGGATCATTTTAATGAGTGTCTTCCCTATCAGCCCCACACCAATCAGGAATACGTGCAACACCTTATTGTCGGACAAGAAGAACGCCTCGTGAAGGGCATTAAGTCCTTTCTGGAGATCAGACTGTTTGATGACCGCCGAAATATTCAGTTCCGAACTACCCTGAGCAATGGCTGAAACGTTGATATTATTCCTTCCAAGTGCCTGAAATAACCTGCCGCTGGCCCCCGGGTGATGCTTCATGTTCTCTCCTACCACGGCTATTACAGCCATATTGGGCATAATTTGAACTTTATCCATCTCCCCGGCCAGGATTTCGTATTGAAATTCCTTTTCCAGCACCTCCCTAGCCAGGTCAGCATCGTCACTTTTTATGGCAATGCAAATACTGTGCTCCGAGGAGGCCTGACTGATTAGTACCACGTTTATCTGCGCTTGGGCGAGGGTTCCAAATACCCTGCTACTCACTCCCACGACTTCCACCAGCCCGGAGCCCTGCACATTCAATAAAGAGATGTGGCTTAACGAAGAAATCCCTTTGATCAATTTGGTGTTTTCGGAGGATTCGCAGATAAGCGTTCCTTCTACTTCCGGGTGAAAGGTGTTTTTAATATAAATAGGCACCTTTCGCTTCATGGCTGGCTGCATGGTAGCCGGAAAGACCACCTTCGCTCCAAAATGAGAGAGCTCCATCGCCTCGCTGTAGCTGAGCTGAGGTATGGTGATGGCGGAATACACCAATTTCGGGTCTGCGGTCATGACTCCGGTCACATCCGTCCAAATCTCCAGGCTATCTGCCTTTAAAGCAGCAGCAAAGATGGCCGCGGTATAGTCCGATCCACTTCTTCCCAGAGTGGTGGTTTCGCCCTTATTGGTGGAAGCCACGAATCCGGTGATTACCAGCAATCCCTTATTTTTGGAATAAAAATCGTATATCAATTGGTTGGTAGTCGGGAAAATTACCTTGGCATTTCCAAACCGATCATTGGTGCGGATCAGGTCCCTGGCATCCACAAAATGGGTGTCTAGATCAACTTCCTTTAGTGCCTCTGACAGAATGAAGGCCGAAATTCGCTCCCCAAAGCTTACTACATAGTCTGAGGTACGAGGCGAAAACTCTTTGATCAGAAAAATCCCATGATACAAATCTTCCAGTTCGTTAAACCGTATTTTTACATAGGTCAAAACGCTGGACTGCTTCTGTACAGGAATCAACTGCTTGACCAGTTGCAGGTGTCTTTTTTCCATTCCCCGAAGCAGTGGCTGGTAATCTGGGTCGTTTTGTCTGGCCAAATGGGCGCACATCAGCAGGTTTTCCGTTACCCCTCCAAAGGCAGAAAAAACAACGGCCAACTCTTCCTTTTGGGATGCATTTTTTATGATGGATAGCACGTTCTGTATGCTATCCAAATCAGCGATTGACGAACCTCCGAATTTTACTATTTTCATTGCTACTTTTTTCGGTTAAAATGTAAAAGAAAAGGTGGTGGAAGACCTTTTTGGGATTAGGGCACTATGGATCTGCACACGGGATTACCCCGTGATGGAAGTGGTGGTGGTACGGCTCAAAAAAATGCTGCAGCCAGCAAGCGGAACGGATCCGGTTGCCAAGGGATTGAAAATACTTCTAACTGCGAAAACCATGCGTTTTTGTTTGAAGGCACAATTCTAAGGACAAATTTTATATAACACAAGTTTTTTAGACTAGAAATGCCCATAGGTATATAGATAAAAAACCATTTGCAAATCAGGCGTTCATCCTGCGTTACCAATTTTCGATCGCACCACCAATACTCTCTTTGATGTCCAGCACGTTTGGATCTCCTTTATATTTAATCCGGCCCCGGGTAGCGGCTGATCCTTTGAGGGATTCCAACACTTCAAAAGAGCCCGATGCGTTGGTATTGGTGCGCACCTCCGCATTAGTGACCACCAGGCCTTCCCCATCTATTTCAGCATTGGTAAAGGCATTATAATCCAGATTGTTGGCGTTGCCTTTAACATACATCTTGGAATTTGTTTCTGCCCAGAGGTACAGGTCATCCGCATTTACTTCTGCCTCCAGATAGCCATTACTGGCGACCTGTAGGCGGATGGATTTCTGATCCAACACTCCTTTTATTAGGGCTTTGGCACCGGCATCCACTTCCACATCATCCAGTAGTTTATAGCTGATTACTACTTTTACAGCGCTGGATTTAGGATTGCTACCGGAAATGCTGACTGCCAATTTCCTTTTGTTTATTTCCGTCAGCACCTTTTCCGGTGCTATCCCGGATGCGGTGATGGTAATCTCATATTCATCTCCTGGCACGAGCTCCGCCTCAATGGAGTTACTCAGCACCAACTGATCAAATGCGTTTAGGGTTCTGGTTTCCGACACCGTTTGGGCTTCCGCCAGGAAACCGATCAGAACCAGTGAAACTACTGCTAGGAATCGTCGCATACTCATATCCATTTATTCGTTAATACACACCACCATATAATTTAAACGTCATGTTTCTCAGGGAAGCATTAGTAGCTGCGTAATGCATGGCTTCTGCTATTTCTGAGGGTTTAACCCACTGACCAAAATCGGATTTGGGCATGGACTCCCTGTTTTGCGGGGTATCGATGATACTGGGCACAAACACATGCGACCTCACCTTAAGGTCAGCTGTTTCATTGGCCGTAAACTCCGCCAGGTCAATAACCAACCCTTTACTTAGTGCATAGGCCAAAACGTCTTTCCCTTCGTCGGGCTGCAAGGCCGGTTTGGCACCAACAAAAAGAAAGGTGCCATTATTTGCTTTCTTCATTATGGGTAGAAAATATTTCACCATATTGAATGCACTGAAAAAATTTAGACGGATCATCCTATCCAAATCCTTCGTGCTGGTGGATTCGATTCCCCCCATGCCAAAACCGCCTACCAGCAAGGCTACGCATTCCAGGTCTCCATACTGCATCTGATATTCTTTGCTAAACGCTTCCACCGAAGGCTCATCGGTGACATCCACCTGGTAGGTATCGTCGGCATCCTCCACCTCATGTCCACTGTCCGGTTCAATGACAGCGATGACTTTAAACCCTTCTCGTTTGAACTTATTCACTACTGCCCCGCCTAAATTCCCTGCACTTCCCGTAATGATAATATTTCTATTCATGCTATTATTTAGTTTGGTTACAATCCGGTACTTTTGCATGACAAAAGCAAAACATAAAATTAAGATTTATTTTTAAGAAACATGGTCGAATTAGGAAAAAGCAAGTTAGAGGCAAATGAACGAAGAAGACGGGTTGTTTTTGTATTAAAAATTCTTGCCTACCTTATTTTAGCATTTCTCCGGGAGATCCTTGATTGGGAGGGAGACCCCCTGCTGCTCCGATTTTCTTCCATGATGGATGCCCTTGTCTTTCTTCTGGCAGGAAACATACTGATTTCCCTGGGAAGGCTATTCCTGGTTCGATTTTACCTGAGAAAAAAGAAATCGGAATCATTGCACTCTAACTTTGTATTGGGAATCAATCACATTGCCAACATGCTAAATGTGGTCTTTTTCCTGTTTGCCGTGATGATCTTTTTCCAAATTAAACCCATGGAGTTCCTCGGTAGCATCGCTCTGGTGGCTGCGGCTATTGCCATTCTATCCAAAGATTACATCACCAATATGTTCAACGGGCTGATCATCATGTTTTCAGACCAGATTACGCTGGGGGATTTTATCCAGATCGCCGAGCAAAAAGGAATCATCCAAGACATCACCTTACTGAATGTAGTACTAAATAATGACGACGGCGACCTGGTATTGATTCCTAATAGCCTGATCCTTTCCTCCCAGGTGGTGAATCACAGTCGCCAAAGCGTACGAAGACTCACCTTTGAGTTTGAAATGAGCAATCGCCCAAGCCTAAACGTGGACCGGACCGAAGAAAAACTTAGGCATACCCTAAAACCATTTCATCAGGAAATAAAAGCAAATGGACTGAACCTGAAGGTGCTTGATATCAGGAAGGACACTGTGAAATTAAAGTTGCAAATCCAATTAAACACCCCTTCCAAGCTGGCTGAAAAGAAAATCAGAAGACTTGTCAACCAAACCCTCATTGATTTGGAACATGAAGCAGGATAAGATCAACTTTTTTGACATGGTGTATCAGGTGGTAAAGCTGATTCCCGAAGGAAGGGTCAGTACCTATGGAGCCATTGCAGCCTATTTGGGTAGTAAAGGGAGTGCCCGCATGGTCGGCTGGGCCATGAATGCCTCCCATCAGCAGGAGAATATTCCCGCACACCGGGTGGTAAACCGATTTGGCATGTTAACGGGCAAAAACCATTTTCAAGACATTAACGCCATGCAACGGCTCCTGGAAAAAGAAGGGGTTGCGATCGAACAGGATCAGGTCAACGATTTTGAACGGGTTTTTTGGGATCCCGCCAAACACCTTATCCACTAAAGCAACGGTTTTACCTTTCCGACCGGTTATCGGAATGTCAGCTAAATAATTGCATTTTATACAGTGATTTTTAAAACAAATTATGAGGAGATCTGTTTTACAGAATATTTAAGCATACAGGTTTAAAATTAACGATTTATTAATTTTTTAGCCATAAATATTACCATTATCAAAAATTAGACTTGAAAATTAGGAAATTAAAACCCTTTAATTTAGTTTTGAAATGCATTTTTAAAAAGACAAAATCATAATATCGATTTTGTGGCATGATAATGGTTGGGAAGGAATTTACTCATTAAGAATCAAAACCAGCACGTATGGCCTCTACACTTACAGAGAGAAAACCACGAATTAAAACGATGTATGGAAAAGGAGGAATTCACCGCTCTTTTCCAGAGGTATTTTTCGATGAATCCCAGCAAGTTCTAAAAAGAACCTTCGACTTGTTTTTCAGCTTCGGCCTGGTTGTTTTTGTATTTTCCTGGTTGTTTCCGATCATTGGGATTATTATTAAAATCACTTCGGAAGGCCCGGTTATCTTTAAGCAGCTCCGGCACGGAAAGGACAACGTTCCCTTTTATTGTTATAAGTTCCGGACCATGTACATTAATGAACAAGCAGATACCCAACAAGCCACCAAGGACGATCCCCGGGTCACCTGGATAGGGAAATTTCTTCGCAAAACAAGCATGGACGAACTGCCTCAGTTTTTTAATGTAATCAAAGGCGACATGTCCATTGTCGGGCCAAGACCGCATGCCGTACCTATGAACTATAAATTCTCCGCCGAAATTGACAACTTCATGTTTCGCCATACGGTAAAGCCTGGAATTACCGGTCTGGCTCAAGCCAAAGGCTTTCGGGGAGAAACCAGGGATTTCTACGATATCTATTCCAGGTGTAAACTGGATATCTTTTATGTCAACAACTGGTCACCCCTGTTGGACCTGAAAATTATCATTTGGACGATTCTTTCGCTACTGTTGCATAAGGATCAGGCCTATTAATACCTTTACCGGTAGTTTGTTGTTCCGTCTCAGTGCACTTCTTTGCTCCTGACCATAAGCAGTCCCAGAAACATCAACGCTCCATTTAAAATAAGCAGTTCAAAACCGAATTGGTATCCTCCCAGCCACATTTCGGATTGAAAGGAAATCAGAAAGGAGATCAAGGGAGCCAGAATCGCCAGAAAGGGAACCCACTTATCCTTTACCTGAAATGAGGTAAATAATCCGAAGCTATAAAGTCCAAGCAAGGGCCCGTAGGTGTAGCCGGCTATGGTAAATACGGCGTTGATCACACTCTGATCATTGATCCAGCGGAAGGCCAGAATGACGAAAAACATAAGCAGTGTAAATCCCAAATGGACTTTTTTCCGAATACGGACAGCGGCGGCTCCTTCGTATTTTTTGTTTATTTCCAGAAAATCATAGCAAAATGACGTGGTCAGCGCTGTGAGGGTCGAGTCAGCGCTGCTGTACGCCGCCGCCGTTATCCCCAACACAAATACAATCCCGGTAAAAGTGGAAAAATAGGAAGTAGCCAGCAAAGGGTACAAGTCATCCGTCCGCTCCGGTAGCGAAATTTGATTCTCCGCTGCATAAAGGTAGAGCAGCACTCCCAAAACCAGAAAAACAAGGTTCACTACTACCAGGATATTGGTAAACCAAAACATGTTTTTCTGCGCGTCTTTCAGATTTCGGCAGGTAAGGTTTTTCTGCATCATGTCCTGATCCAGACCAGTCATGACGATTACAATAAATGCCCCGGAAAAAAACTGCTTGAAAAAATTCGTCCCTGACTTCCAATCCCAATCAAAGATCCGGGAATACGGCTGATCGGAAACCACTCCCACCAAATCTCCTATTCCCCCTATCCCCAGCTCCTGAGATACCAGCACCATGCTGACCACCACGGCCAGCAACATAAAAAGGGTCTGCAGCGTATCCGTCCAAACCACGGTTTTTATCCCCCCTCTGAAAGTATACAGCCAGATAAGCGAAACGGTAATCAATACGGAGCCCCAAAATGGGATGCCCCAACGGTCAAATAGTATCAACTGTAACACTCCGGCCACCAGAAATACACGAATGGAAGAGCCAAGCGTCCTGGAAAGGATAAAAAAGAAGGCTCCGGTCTTGTAAGACCAAAACCCAAAACGGCTCTCCAGGTATGAGTAGATGGAAACCAGATTTAACCGGTAATACAGAGGAAGCAATACCTTGGCAATAACCGCGTATCCGGCGGTGTAGCCCAGTACCAATTGGAAGTAGTAAAAATGGGTACTCCCCACCTCCCCCGGCACGGAAATAAAAGTCACTCCCGACAAAGAAGCTCCGATCATTCCAAAGGCCACCAAAAACCAGGGAGATTGCCTGTCACCGGTATAAAAGGTGTCTGCCGTTAATCTTCTGGAAGTAAGCCAGGAAATGAGGAACAACAACAAAAAATAGGACGTTATAACAATTAGTACTAAATTAGAATCCATATTGCATCAGGCTAAAGGCCGATAAAGTTGTGATTAATTATTAACTTTGCAAAATGAAACCTTTAGAACATTTAGTGGAAACCGAAGAAGAGTTACTGCTCGATGAGCAGGTAGACAAAGAGGAGCACGACCTGGTTGTTTTCAACGATGATTTCAATACGTTCGATCATGTGAGCAAAATTTTGATTAAGGTTTGCAAACACAGCCAGGAACAAGCTGAACAATGCACGATGATCATTCATTACAAAGGCAAGTGCTCCGTAAAGAAAGGCAGCATCGGAAAGTTAAAGCCTATGTGTGAATCTATCCTGGATGCGGGCATTCAGGCTACCATTGTCTAACGCCGCCTTTGGTGAATTTCCCTTCCAAATTAATAGAAGACGCGGTTACCGAAATCAGCAGGCTTCCGGGTATCGGTAAAAAAACGGCACTGCGCTTGACCCTACACCTTCTCAAACAGAAAGAACCCGTTACGCTGTCCCTGACAGACGCGCTTTTGAAGTTGCGTACCGACATCCGGTATTGTGCCATCTGCCACAATGTCTCCGACGGCGATACCTGTAGCATTTGCGAAGGTAATAAACGTGATAAAAGCTTGATTTGCGTAGTAGAAGACTTGCCGGACTTGCTGGCCATCGAAAACACGAATCAGTACACTGGACTTTACCATGTACTAGGCGGAGTGATCTCGCCCATACAGGGTATCGGACCCGAAGAAATCAATATCGAATCCCTACTCAAAAGAATTGACACTCCTCCTTCCGGACAGGCGGTGACGGAAGTGATACTAGCCCTTCCTGGCACGATGGAAGGGGATACCACCTCTTTTTACCTCACCCGAAAGCTGCAAAACAAAGGGATCCACATCAGTACCATTGCCCGGGGCATTCCCGTGGGCGGTGAACTGGAATACACGGACGAAGTCACGCTGGGAAGAAGCATCCTGACACGGATAAAATATTCCACAGAATAATTTGGCGAATAGATTTACCTATTTATATTTGCACTCCCATTCGGGGGATTAGCTCAGTTGGCTAGAGCGCTACACTGGCAGTGTAGAGGTCATCGGTTCGAATCCGTTATCCTCCACTTTATGCAATTTACAATGCCCTGCAACTGTCTCAGTTGCGGGGCTTTTTTTTTGCCATTTCTGATAGCCTATCGAAAAAAAACCTTTTGCTGATCAGAATGTGGAAGAAAGAACTTAATTTTTCACTTATTATAGAAAACCGTCAAAACTATATGGATGGTTTACTGAACGGAACGCGTTGATTTAATTAAGGTACTTCATCGTTAATTCCATGACTGCATCAATATTTTCTTTTTTTAATCAAATCCATAAGCAAATTAGTCAGCAATACCGGGCCAATGTGGTTGGTTGCCCAAATAGGCTCCATGCCATCAACCGATTTTTCAGGTCGCTTACGTGAAATATCAAAATCCGCTGCATTATGAATGAGGACATCAAGTTTCTCTTGGCTATTTTTTAATCCGTTTGCCGCATCCATTATTGATTTCTTTGATGAAAGGTCAATCTGTAATAATTCAACGTCCTTTTTACCCGATTTCTCTCTGATTTCTGCCAGGGCAACTTCTCCTCGTTCCAGATTCCTGACACCGACTATGACACGAAATCCAATTTGAGCCAACTGAATAGCCGCTTGCTTACCAATTCCGGAATTTCCTCCAGTTATCAAACATACCTTTTCAAACATCATCATTCGAATCTATACGGTGCAGTTGGCTTGAATCAATTTGCTCACGCTAAACCTATCATCCCATAAGGAAAAAGCCAAAGTACCCACATGAACCGGGCCCGGAGTTCGAACAAATAATCCACTTAAAAACGGCTACTTTTACCATCTCCCATTGCTCTAAAAATAAAAGGAAAAATCCATCTCCGCAAATTCCCGGCACATGCTCAACGGTTCATTTAAGTTGATCTGTACAAGGGTTCCACGCGGCATTCAGATCCGTCAGCATACTTGGTTATCAATACCAGTTTAAGAATGATTCACACTATTTTTAATGTTTTTGTTATAGGGATTCCCGGTTTTAACGTTTGATAAACCACGCAACTTCTTACGGCTGCACCAAATAATGAATTCAAAACCTTTTCTCCCGCATTTTTAGCACCTAATACTACCTCTAAGTTCATTTTCTGAAAACCTACCGGCACAGATTTGTCAAATCGTAATGTTCCCCGGACATCAACAGCGGCTTCAACCGACACTTTTGTTTGATCTAATTGTATTTCCAACCTATCTGCGATCATTCTTAAAGTACTTTCCAGGCAAACAGCTAATGCGGCACACAAAATGTCCCCGGGAGTGGCGTAATCATGATCTCCTCCAACAGCTCTATGAAGACCGGTTTTTAGGGGTACGTCGAGTTCATCATTCATCAAAACGTTAGAGTGGAAGGGATCTTCCAGGTTTTCACCATTAACTACTGCTGAATCCGTTATCAACGCTTCCCTAGGGTCATCGTCATAGATTGCTTTCAGTTTATTATGCCTCCTTACTACTTCAGAATTTCCACTTCGCAGTTTAAGTTTGTTAGCTAAATGTTTCGCTGTAAATTTAATATCATCGTTTTCCATTGAACATCTATTTTTAAATTATTAATATTCAATTATAAACAATATCTTTTTGCTTCTATTTGTACCAACGGTCTCGACTATAAGTAGTTGCGTCAGTTAGAACTTTCCCGGTTGATCAATACCGTTCTGCTCTCCATCCATAAATTCATCCTGTCTTTCAAATGGGTCGATGTAATGGAACTGAATAACCCTGCCCTTCCCTCACTCCTATCCTGTTACAGGACAATCCTTGTAAGGACGGGCACGTCCATCTACTGATTTTATAGGGATTCCCGAGTTCGGTAAATCAGCCCTGCCAGGGTTTTCTGCCGGACAACGGAACAGGCAACGCCCGCCTGAATGACTCCTCCCCTACGGATAGTAAACAGGTTTCCTCAGTATTCAACACTGTAATACATCCCTTTTCGGTTTTTGGCAGGGTGTGGCGGCTACGGAACCATTAACTTGTCGAAATGCACCGCACATATTTATGTCCAATCACCTTCGACAACCACTAAAACCCGCATGTACGATGCCATGAGTCGAGTTAGACTCATTTTTCATTGGTCATAATATGATATCTAACCGTTGATTCATTTCTTGTATCAATTAAACGATAGCCCATTTTATTAAAAATCTCAATGTTGTAATCCTTTGTAGTTTCTAACCATACAGAAGCATTTTTGCTGCTGGCTAAAGCATCTAAACTTTCAAACAATTTTTTTCCAATGCCTTTACCTCTGTGTTCCTGGTTCACAGCAATAAATTCCAAAATTAATTGATTCTTATCTGTAAACGTTTTTCTTCTGGAAAGATCATGCTTTGCAGATTGTCTAACGGTTTTAATTCCACAGGTCATAAAAACAGAATACGACCACTTCAATAATGACAAAATGGATGGTTTGTAAGAAGCATGTGTTACAATAGAAACCCCAACAAGTTCATCTCCCCAAAAAGCACCTTTTATGATTTGCTTATTATCGATTAGCATTTTCAGAGTCGCTTTAAACCAATGGTTTACTTTTTCAGTATAATTTGCGTCGTTCTCTTTAAAAAGCATCATGACACCTCGGTCTGAAACAAAATTCCTGGTAAGCAGCTCAGATGCTAGATATATATCTCTAGTTCCAATAATTTTGATATTTAGTTTCATAGGTGTTTAATGGCGTCTTATTCCGAATGCGATAAAAAGTTTAGTCATGTATAAAGGAAAAAACCACAACAATAGCGGATTGGATATTTCTAAAATCAAAATTGCCCCAATCCCAACTACCATAGAAAGTGCTGCACCCACTTTTTGACCTTCTTTGTTTCTAATTTCGTTTATTATTAAGGTTGACATAATGACGAAACAGGCCAAGCCAATTGTTTCTATAGAAAATAAATTTAAGGTGTAAAGAAAAATTGCAGCATGAAAAACGTGCGATAGAATAAACACTATTCTTAACTTGCTTTTACCTTCTCCGCCATAGTATGAATTTGTTCCCTTTGTAAAATTCGCAACAACACCTGCTCCAATATCAGCACTTATTGCGAGTAACAAAACAAGCTTCCAAATCGGGATATCTATATGGTTTTGCAGGTATAAAATATAAATACTCACGATAGATATCAGTCCACCCATATAGGTGAGTATAATATCAAATAAAGTAGTTGAATTCCCGTGAATGTCGTGTAGAAATTTTGGTGGTTTAATGGTTCTTGATATCATTATTCGTATTTATTTATTATATAATCTATTCTATCCTCTAAATTTTCAATATCAGGATTCAATACATAATCTATGGTAATTCCATCAATTGTTGCAAGAAGTAATTCGGCTTCAACTCTTGCTTTGTCCTTGTAGTTAACTTCTAATAATGATGAGAGTAATTCGATCAATTCTAATTTTTGCTTATTTAGCATTGTTGTTACTGAAACGGGTGTCTGTGGATGAATTAGCAAAAGAATTGACAAACGTACCATATCCTTATCTTTTATAAGACTCGTTTTTAGATTTTGAAGCAATGATGAAATAGAATGATTTTCAATTTGCATCATTTTCGCAGTCATTTCGGTTATTGTACTTTCAATAACGACCCTTAATAAATCCTCTTTGTTTTTAAAATGACTATAGGTTAATCCTTTCGATACGTTGGCGTGTTTTGCAATGGTATCTACAGAGGTTTCTGTAAAACCATTTTTTGCAAATAGATGCAAGGCTGATACTATTATTTTTTCTCTTTTCACCATACTGACTGACTGTTCAGTCAAAAATACAGAAAAAAAGATAGACTCAATTAAATTCTTCTTGAAATCACGATTTTTTAAAGTCCTTTCCATTTCATATGTTTATAATTGTCTTTAAGTGGCCATATGGAATCTCGCATGCTTTATAATCATCCCTCTGTGTGTCGCCTCCATCATGCTCGATTTCTTGTGATTATAATTTCGCAGCCTGATTCGGCTGCACTAAAATATTGTAAAGCATCTTCAAAACCCGTTATTGGCGAATTAAGTCCTTTTTCAATTGTTTGTTCATCTAGAGAACCTATTTCACTGATTATTTTAAATTTTCGTAGCTTTTCTCTCGCAATTAATATTTTTAGTAAAGACTAATTATACCCAACGGTCTGGTATAAGCGCAGTTACGGGTTAACATACTGTTAAAAGCACCAAAATTACTCAAACACCGTCTTATCCTGGCACTGCTCTATGGCTGTGGACTGCGCAATTTTGAATGCTGTAAACTCAAAATATCAGATATCGACCTGGACCGAAAAATGCACCATATCCGGGAAGAGGACCGATCGTGAAGAAACTGTACAGAGGACAGTTTTAGTAAGGGACCAGGATGTGGGGAGGGCCGAAAAGATCGGTATGTGCCTCTCTGCGATCTTCTGGCAAGAGGAATTAGAACTTATTTGGAGGTTCCTGCCGGTGGATGGCCCCCTTCCGGTAAATGGAAGGCTTCCCTTTCCAAAGGACGGTTGCTGTTTCCGGTAAAAAAATGGTTGCTGTTTTCAGGGCCAGAATGGTGCAAGCGTTAAGGGAAAAAAAGTTGATGGATCCGAAAACTGTACTTTTTTTCTGACGTTGCCGTCCATGGTCCTTCATTTTATATATTCAGTCGATTTACCAAAGGTTGACAAATTCCTGTTTATTCGCTTCTGTGCAACGCTTAGTTTAGGAAGCCTGGCATCGCAAAGGGTGGTATGATTTCATATACAGTATTACAGGCTTTATTAACTTAAGTTTACATTTATGTTTTCGCTACCTGCACACGGCAATCCTGAAGTGCAGCACCACCACCCCAGAGCATTATGTCCGTCAATCGGTCATCTGTCAGATTGTTGGATGCCTGGCCACCTTTGACCAATGAAGGCCAGTATCCATGTGGCATACATACCACTCCTGGTCGAATGCGCTCTGTGACTTTCGCTTCTAGGATTACTTTGCCACGTTGGTTGAATGCCATCAATTCATCCCCATTTTGGATATTTCGTGCATTTGCGTCTTCCGGATGTATGTCAAGCCATAGACGACCTTCTTTTCGCCTAAGATGCTTAACATTGGCATGGGAGGAGTTATGAAACCCTTTCGTATTCTTAATTGTCAAAAGCTGCAGCGGATAGTTGTCTTTTTCCTCTTCGGAGTAGGCCACCTCCTTGTAAGTAGGTAGGCTATTGCTTTGACCAAGAAAATTACATTTGCCACTGGCAGTACCAAAGTTACCTTCAGCATGAGGTAAATACGGCTCCGGAATTTTGTAGCGGGCCCAGCCATGTTTTAGCATGTAATCAAAATCAATACCCTCCAAATAAGGGTGATCAGAATCAAACGCTGATTTTACAATATCCCTGTCAGACTCTTTAAAGCATTCTTCTGTATAACCCATTTCCCGCGCCATTAGTCGGAAGAATTCACTGTTGGGTTTGGCTTCACCCCTTGGAGAAATAGCCGGCTGATTAATGTTGATATATACCTGTCCCCATGAATCTCCAATATCCCAATGTTCAAGCTGTGTTGTGGCCGGGAAAATATAATCTGCATATTTTGCAGTCTCCGTCACGAAGTGTTCAAGCACTACAGTCAATAGGTCTTCGCGCTCAAGCCCTTTTTTGGTCAGGTTTGCATTGGGTGCCGTGACCATCGGGTTCGAGTTATAAATAAAAATCGATTTGATGGCTGGATTGAGGTCGGGGTTATTGAGTAGCTGTCCAATCTGGACCATATTGAGCGTACGCTTCGGTTGTGTTGGCATCTGACGATGATAGTCTAGCCGTTCCCAGTTGAGTGCAAGACCTCCCATTTCAAACGTCAAATGCATTAATCCACCACCCAGCTTACGCCATGCCCCAGTTAGGGACGGCAAAATAGCTATCGCTATGGTGGCATCTCCGCCATTATAGTTGTGCTCGATCCCGACCAGAATTCGAATCAGCGAGGGTTTACCTTTGGCGTACTCCCGGGCCAGTTGGATAATGTCATCTTCCTGCAAACCGCAGATGTCTGAAACGCTTTTAGGGTCGTAGGACTTGACGTGCTCTTTCAATTCTTTATAACCAGAAGTATAACGTTCAATGTAGTCCTGATCTACCAGGCCTTCGCTGATGATCACATTCATCATCCCCAAAGCCAGCGCTACATCGGTACCGGGCAATGGTTGAATGTGCCAGTCGGCCTCTTTAGCAGTGGCCGAAACAAAAGGATCTACGACTATGATTTTTGCGCCAGCTTCCCTTGCTTTTAATACGTAAGGCCATTGGTGAACATTTGAGTTTTTAGTGTTGGTGCCCCAAAGGATGATGTATCGGCTGTGAACCATATCTTCCGGCAACACACCCATCACTGTGCCATTCACCTCAAAGTTGGCCGGGATTACAGCACCTCCACAAATCGTATGGGCAATATCCGAAGCTTCCATTCGGGCAAAAAACCGATTACTCATCACCGATTTTTGTATCAGGCTTTGGGTTCCCATGTACCCATGAGACAAGACGGATTCACTACCATGCTCGGAAATTGTTTTCTTGAGCTGATCACCTACTTCGCGAATAGCCTGATCCCAGCTAATAGGCTCAAATTTCCCTTCACCTTTTTTACCTACTCGTTTCATGGGTCTGAGCAATCTATCGGGGTGATAGGTAATGTCCTCGGGGAAAGTTTCCATCTTGCCACAAAGCTTACCTGCTGTAAAGGGGTTTGCTTTGTCCCCACCGAAGGAAATAACTTTCCCATCTCGCACCTTAACTTCCCAACTACACGAATCAGGACAATCATGGTAACATACACCATGAAAAATAGAAGCTTCCGCGGGGTTACAACCAGAGGTGGCGAATAAATATGCGGGTAGCGTAGAAGCCACCTGAATACTGGCATAGCCTTTAGCCGCATTTTTGACAAACTTTCGGCGGTTGATCTTTTTTTCTTTCTTGTTCATGAATAGGAGGTTTTTATTGATTCAATCAACATTTTTGTTCTGATTGCCCATAATTGGGTCGGGCAAGGGAATCGTACCCTCACCCCCACAGAACTCTCGTAAACTGCGGGACAGGCTATGCGTGAAAGCCTCCCTTCACACTGCCTGCCCCGATCCCTCTGGGGTTCTTCATGTTCTGGTCATTGTGAATATAGGAAAATTCATGGTTGGACCAATAGTAGGAAAAGAATTTTTCATATAAAAAATCGCATCTTATATTGGAAACAAGAGTTGGACCTTTTCAATTTTTAGGGCTTTATCCGTTTCTACTTGCAGCTACCGTTTAGTATATGAAAAGTACGCGATTTTGAAGCATAAAATATCGGATAAGAACCAAGTTTGGTAAGAGTACCAACCCTTGAATTTAGTACAGTTTCGCCAACTTTTTATTTACATTGTTACCTGCTGGCTTTTAGTCATTCATAAAAGACTTATCCAATTTATCCAAAAATCGCTCGTCTGACATTCCGGTCCTGTTAAAAAAAACGACACTCCCTGTTTTTAGTTCAGGGTAGATTCTTATTTCACAATAATATCCACCACCGCCACCTGCATGTGCAAAATACTTGTTGCCATTTAGTTCCCCCGTAAACCAAGACAGGCACATTCCTGTATTTTTACCTCTATTGGTCTTG
The DNA here is from genome assembly GCF_010119245.1 of Cyclobacterium salsum. Lineage (GTDB taxonomy): Bacteria > Bacteroidota > Bacteroidia > Cytophagales > Cyclobacteriaceae > Cyclobacterium > Cyclobacterium salsum. The sequence continues at coordinate 20,726 of NZ_WNKG01000002.1, read as the reverse complement.
TTTTCTTGAAAAAGCATGTCCTTGTACTCGTCCGATATCAGTATACTTTCTGTTTTTAGAAGTTCTTGAAGATAGGCTACAAATGCCGTTGGCGTTCCGATTAGTCCACCATAGGACGCCCCATTCACATAAAAATTATTGAATGAACGCCATTTATCTTCCGTGTCTCCCATAAACGTTGACTTGTCTATCATAAAACCTAATATGAGATTCGATAACGATAATTTTTTATGATAACCTTTAGCGTGTCTTTCATTGCTGATAATCTCAAAAGTTAAATCACTTGGGTTGATTGGTAACTTTCGGACTATATTTTCGGTGATGTAGTTTTCGTATGTTTTTCCTGATACATTTTCAATCAGTTGTCCCAAAATAACATAGCCCAAATTGGAATACGCAAACTTTTCATTGGGTTCCGATTTTGTTTTCCTGTTTTTTACAAAAATTGATTTAAAGAAGCTATTTCTGTCAAATGTGCTATGCTCGCTGTCCAAATGTATCCAATTTAGTGGAATAGGGTTTGGTATTCCTGCCGTGTGGTTGAGTAGTTGTTTTACTGTGATTTCTGTCCCATATGAAAATTCAGGAAAGTACTGACTTACAGGTTTGTTTATATCTAGTTTTCGCTTCTCATTTAACTGTAAAATAGCTAATGCTGTAAATGTTTTTGTTACAGAAAACGCATTGTAAGTGACAGAAGAATCCACTTCCTTCTTTTTTTCAATGTCAGCAAAACCCATTTGAAAGGATTTTATAACACTGTCTTGGTCAAAATATAAGTACTGAACAGAAGGTGTCTTATTGCTTTCTACTTGTTCTGTTAACAGTTTTACTATTTCATCCATTTGAATTTTTGTCTGGGAATGGCAAGAACGTAACACTACCATTATCATTATTGTCAAGGCCTTTTTTATAGCTTTCAGGTAACGGCCTCGTGCCGAGTAGGCAAGGGGAGTTTCACGCCGAGCCTCTCGCAGACCCCTAACCCGCAGAGCGGGACTGGCTGTGACAGTCTCCCGTCATACGGCTCTTTTTATACAGAACTTTCGCCAACAAGAGTCACCAAGCTGCCAGTGATAGAATAGGGTTCGGAATTGCACCCTTACCCTGTTTTTCCACTAGCTCTCCCGAATTCTTCTCAACTGGTGATTCGAGCCACCTCTTGATGTAAAGCAAGGCCCATTTTTCCGGGATATGCTTCTCCAGGGCCTGCATCAGCTTGCCCTGGTCAATATTATCAAACCTGCCTGCCGCAGGCGGGGAATCCTTTGATGTGTAATTATTTTTTATTCAAAGATTTTAAAAATTCGTCTGCTGTCATTATAGGTAGTAACGATTTTTTAAAGTCCTTTCCATTTCTTGTTACTATAATTTCGCAGTCTGATTCGGTTGCACTAAAATATTGTAAAGCATCTTCAAAATCCTTTATTGACGAATTAAGTCCTTTTTCAATCGTTTGTTCATCTAGAGAACCTATTTCACTGATTATTTTAAATTTTCGTAGCTTTTCTCTCGCAATTTTCGGATTCTCGAATTTTGCAAGAAAATAATTTACTGTTGCGAATGAAATAGGAGAAACAACCATTGTTAATTTTTCTTTTTCAGCCAGGGTTGCAATTTTTGCAATCGGTTCGTAAAAAGGTTTTCGCTCTCCTAAAAAGTCCAACATGATATTGGTGTCTATAAAAATCCTTTTACTCATTTATATTTCTCTAGTAAATAATCAGAATATTCTTTTTTATAGTCCAAATCAGCCGGTATTTCAGTTCCTGTTGCGATGCTTTTCACGAAAGGTGAAATTTCAAATTCAGAGCTGTCATTTTCGGTGGTCAAGGATTGCAAATAGGCTTCAACAATTCGAGATAAGCTCGTATTGTTGTTCGAAGCATATTCCTTTGCTTTCTCAATAATTTTTTGATTAAGCTTTAAATTCAACTTTGTGTCCATAATAGTCATATTATACGTACAAATATATCAAATTAATCCGTATCAATCAATCTCGCAATTAATTTTTTTAGTGTAAACTAATTACACCCAAGAGTCTCGGATAACCGCAGTTACGGGTTAATCTACTGTTAAAAGCACCAAAACTACTCAAACACCGCCTTATCCTTGCGCTGCTCTGTGGCTGTGGACTGCCAAATTTTGAATGCTGCAAGCTCAAAATATCCAGCAAGTACCTCTAATTCCCAGCACCCCTTCAATGTTTCATTGAAGTTTACCCTGAGCCTTTGTCAGGGTTCAGCATCACATGCAGGCTAGGCTGTTCCAGCCGTCAGAATACTTCTTAGTTATTGTAGCACGTTTTCATCTTTTAGAATTTAAGGTATTGGTCAAAAAATGGTAGCATGTCATTTAATGCTCTCCCATCTTCAGTCCATAATTTATTTCCGTGGTCTCCGATGTATTCTTCTGCATAGTGATTAATTCCTAAGTTTTCCAATTTTTTGCTTAGTTGTAAACAAGTTACCGGAATATGATCAAAATCTTCATTTCTACCCCAGTCTAGTTTTATGGCTGTTAAACTCTTTAGGGCATTTATATGCTTTTCAACCATTCCGATTACTGATTTCGCTTCCCATTTTTTGAAAATACCGTAATTGACAATTAGTGAATCATTACGGTATTCATATGGAAAATCTGCATAAAAAGGAGGATTGTCAAGATTAGGAGTATATGCTCTACCCATGGCTACAACAACATTAGCTTCAAACTCATCCGATCCAGTTACCAATTCTTCACGTGTTGAAAGTTCTGTTACTCTCTTATATCCATTACCTCGAATTCCAAAATCTTCAGAAACAGCACTTAATGTTGCAGGCGATAGTGCATAAACTACGGAAAAAACGTCAGAAAACAGCATGCCCATTTTTAGCGCACCTTGCCCGCCCATTGAATGACCTGCCACTCCACGACTATCTTTATTTGGTATTGTTCTAAAATTTTTATCTATGTAAGCAACGAGGTCTTGACCCGTAAAGTCAGCCCATTTTCCAGTCAGGGTCGAATTGGTGTACCAACTTCCCCGGTAAAGTGTATGTTGATCTGGCATAACAACAATGACAGGTTTAATTTTTTTGAGTACGATGGCCTTATCTAGTAATTTGTCAAATTTATCATCTGAAACCATAAGGCTATCACTCCAGGTGAAACCATGTAAATAATAGATTACTGGGTATCTTTCTTCACTTTGCTCATATCCTGGGGGAAGATAGATTGTCAATCTTCTGGTTGGATTTTCTCCACCAGAATTTTCTAATAGTTCAGAATACAGTTTTTCTACCACAACTTTTCCCTCTGGAATTTGAGCAAAACCAAAATTGATGGTTAAAAGAGTTCCAAAAAGTAACAGGATTATTTTTTTCATATTGTTTCGTTTAAATGTGCTGCAACGGTTAGTACATGAAAAGTAGGCGATTATGAAGCACGAAACTTTCGGTTAAGCACAAAGTTTAATACGAGCCAAAAGCTTTGATTTTATTACTGTTCCGCCTATTTTTTATATACATTGTTATCGCTTGGCATTTCTTTTAGTTCATAATTTGTACTTCGTCCACCACTTGCTTCTTTTTGCAAGATATCCTTCTTTATCAAATCTTGAATATCTCGAAGAGCAGTATCTTGTGAGCACTTATTGATTTTTCCCCATTTCGAAGTTGTTAACTTCCCGTCAAATCCATCAAGTAGTCTGTTTATTATTTTTTGTTGCCTATCATTAAGAATTGTGGTGGAATGTATTTTCCAAAATTCTCCTTTATAAAGTATTTTCGATAAAGTTCCATTCGTGGAGTCAATAGCATTTATTAAACATTGCAAAAACCACAAAATCCATTCTGTTATATCTGAATTTCCCTTTTGTGTTTTTTCAAGTTTTTCATAATACTGTTTTCTTTCCACTCTAATTTGCGCTGACATACTGTAGAATCGCCTGATGCTTTTGTCAGAACGTGCCAATGTCATATCTGTAATTGCTCTTGTAATTCGTCCGTTTCCATCGTCAAATGGATGAATTGTCACAAACCATAAATGAGCAATAGCTGCTTTGAGAACCAAATCTATTTCGTTCTCGTTTTCAAACCAGTCTAAGAATCTTAACATTTCTGACTCGATCCTGTCTGAATTTGGAGCTTGATAGTGAACTTTTTCTTTTCCCATAGGTCCAGATACGACTTGCATTAGACCAGTCGTGTCTTTTCTCCAGCCTGCAACTGTGATTTTATATAAATTGCTCCAACCTGATGGGAACAATGCTGCATGCCAACCAAACAATCTGTCTTTAGTTAAAGGCAAATCATTTCTTTGTGTAGCATCAAGCATCATTTCAACTATTCCGTCAACATGACGTTCCGATTCTACTGATCCGGCTATATCAATTCCTAGTCTTCGAGCGATTGAAGAACGTACTTGTTCAATTTCTAAAAATTCACCTTCAATTTCCGATGATTTTATAACATCTAAAGTCAGCGTGTTCAATACTGCTTCATTTTGCAAATCAAAACCTAGCGATTCCATTTTCCCAAGAAGTCTGCCCTGCTGGTTTCTAGCTTCACCAAGTTTTATCATCACCTTTTTATTGTCCCAAGTGAAGTCAGTCCAGTTCTCTTTTTCGTGTATATAGATTTTCATTCTCCGCAATTTATGCGACAAATATACCCCTTATTCGCTGCAAATAAAACTTTCTCCGCAAATTATGCTCCGATTATAGTGCTTAATCTCCGCAATGTCGGCTTTATGCTTGGCGGTAACGGTTTGGGGCTTTGCGTTCGGGCGGGATTTCGAAGCACAAATGCTGATTTTATTACTGATGTTTAATTGAAAAACTACCGTTGATTTTTGCACTTCAGCCCACCTAACGCAAAACCCTTGTTGCACTAAACCTACGGTAGTTTTTCAAAACTGCTCGATATGGCTTAACTTTTATATTCAATCAAATATCCCTTATAATCATGAAAAACCTGCCCGTCCGGCAGGCGGGAAAGCAAACCTTATCGAAACAGCCTGTACCAATGTAGCAGGATTCATGGAACTTTACGAGAAATTCCGTCAAAAAATCACAGTGGCCGGCAGGGGTGAGAGCACCTTGCGCAATTATTCGCACCACTTGGCAAAGTTGGCCCTGCATTTTGACGAACTACCCACGCGAGGGCCGCCAAAAACCGTATTTTCAACCATCCCACCCCAAAATTAATCCCTGATTTTGATCGGACTGGGAGAGCTATGTCCCAGCCGCAAAAAACTTTCGATGAGAGCCACGGAATAGCTGAAATAATCCTGCTTTTTTACTTTTTAAAATGAATTCTGGTATCGGTAATTCACTTTTTGACCTGACATGGCACCTTAAGCGACCCAAAAATCCCGACTCAAACTCCATAAGCACTTCACCGGTTTCCCCGAAAAGATCGGGGCAGGCAGCGCAACAGCGTTTTCATGCTTGGCTTTACAAGCCGCACAGCCTGCCCCGCGAGAGCGGGGAAAACTTAGTTATTATGGGCAGTATTTCTTTTTATTCTACCCGAAAGCTTCATTCCGGCTTTTATATTCAATCCTATCAATGTTAAGTTAATAGCTCCAAAAAGTAATTCGATGATTTGAACGTACAAAAATGTGCTGTCGATGTTATTATCAATGGCTCTAAAATATAGGTAAATTGCCAATGAGATGAGTATAACTCCGTTAAATGCAACAAACTTCATACGTTTAATTTTTGTAGCAACGATTGGACTTTTGGACTTTCCCGCAAGTTTTTGACCCGTTATTCCCAACATTGGCATTGCAAACAAAAGTACAGGCAAACAATACAATATTCCTGTTTTTACTTGCCTGATAAATTCCTGATTTCCTATTATTTCGGCAATAAGGGAAAAGCTGAAAAAACAACCGATGGTCAATACGGCAATGGAGGTTACGATAATATGGGCTGTTAAAATGGTTTTACGTTTCATTGTCTTATTGTAATAAAGTTTGATAAGACAAAGCTCGCTTAATCAAATAGCCTAAAATTGTAAGAATCGGAAATTGGGCAAATTTTTTCTAATTTCTTTTGGATGAGTTCCGATGATATTCTTAACAGTATTGGTAAAATGTGCCTGATCGGCAAAGTTTTGTGAGTAGGAAACCGAAGTCAGGGAGTCGGGTGAATATTTCATTTGATATATGGATTGCCTTAACTTAACCAACATAATGTATTCCTTTGGGGAGCATCCAACAGATTTGTAAAAATGGTTACGCAAAGTCCGTGTTGAAACGCCTGTATTTTCTGATAATTTTGAAATGGAAATATTTCCTTTTTCTTCTTCTATCAAATCAATTGCATTAATAACAGTACTCAAATCCTTTGTTAAAACTGAACTTAAAAAAACATTCTCAACCTCCGTAAACATTTCTTTCGGATTGGAACAACTGTCAATTTTTTTCTTAAATCTTTTGGCTTCCTTTTTAAATAGATCCTCTGTTTTTATTATCCAAGGCTTTTCGGAAATGTTGTCATTTGTCAGCAGGGCCAAAGCATAGGGTTTGATGTGTGCTCCGATAATTTTCACCTTGTCTGTAAGCGGTTTTACTGAAATCTGGTTGGTCGAAATTCTCGAAATAATCATTTCGGCACTATAATTTTCGTTTATAGAATGATTGGTAACTAAAAACGGATGTTCAAAAAAATATCCGAAAGTAATTCGAGGAAAAGGGAAAACAAATTCTTCGTTAAGTTTCAGTTTATCGACAGGAATTTCAATGAAAAAATAATAATCCACCCACGTTTGAAGGTAATTATTAAATGGCTTCTCTATTATGAAATCATTTTCCAATTATTTTTGGATTTTATTGTCCATAACGTAACGGTTCGAAGCTTGTGGGCGGCGGGCACTTTCGGAGCGCTTTTCTTCCTGTCCTGACCGAGTATTATTAAGAGTGCTTAACAAAATCTTTACCGAAAACCCCGCTCGATCCAAGGTGATGTTACATGCAGGTTATTTTCTTTCTACCCAGTTTTCCATCTTTAGGTTTTTGATATGCCGAAAATCTTTTATGTTGTCAGTTACTAAAGTCATTTCATTCGCAAGTGCAGTAACCCCGATTATCAAATCAAACTCATCGTGTAGGGGCGTTCCATTTTTTCGTAATTGGACTTTGGTTTTTGCATACTGATCTAGGATCCCAAAAATGGGAATGATTGTCATTCCTTTCACAAATTTGTCAACGGATTTGTGTGATTTTTTGGGATTATCACTGTTTTCTGCTCCAAATTTGAGTTCAAATACTGTTATTTCAGAGATAAAACAATTTTCAAGACCTTTCTACCTGATAGTTTCATCGAGATTAAGTTTTCCTCGTAGAAAAAATATGCAAATATTCGTGTCTAGCAAATATTGCATATTCTACATTTTCAAGTCTTTTGTTCTGAACTTTCTGTTTTCCTTGATTTCCTTGTTAATTTCTTCGGCTGACTTATCTGATGCAAATCCCCCGAAAGAACTGAAAAATTCCTTTTCATTGGACCTTCTACCTTCCTTAATAGATTTTGTAAGCCGTTCGAGCAACTCTAATTTACTTGCAGAACTTAAACTTTCAAAAAGCTCTGAGTAGGTTTCCACAATATGGCGTTCTGCGTGTGTCATGGCGTGATTTTTAATCAATATACGAAATTACCTCTTTAAACTGATTTTTCTATAAGTGGATTTTCGTAAGTAGGCTTATACCAAGCAATTAATTTTACACAGTGTTATAGGCTTTTTAGTTTTTCCATTTTCCATCCATAAATTCGATGATTGTGCTGGTGAACATATCACCTAAGGTCGTTCCGTATTGAGGTATACTATGCTTTAAATTTGGAATAATCCATAAGTGAGAATTAGGAATATTTTCTCGCATTACTTTTGGAATATCGAGAGTATAGAAAGGGTCTTTGTCTCCTTGGATGATTAATGTAGGACAAATTATTGTTGATAAATATGGTTGAGTAAAATTCATGCTCTTACTATTGTCGTATGAGTCAGCTCCTTGTTCGAACCATTTAAATAGATTTCTAATTTGTTTCTCTCCTCTTGGGTGTACTTTTTTTAAATTCTCTATCCGTTCCGGATTATTTACAGCTACGTTTTCATATGTAAGATTTTTCATTATTTCTCTTGATTTCTTAGAAAAGTATGGTGTAGCTCCAAATAAAACAAGAGATTGGATTCGTTTGGGCTGCATTGTAGCCATATGAATCAATGTCATTCCACCACCACTAAAGCCAATTGCCCTGTATTTATCAATATTCAACTCCTTAAGTAATCCAAAAATATCCTGCGCAATTTCCCTAAATGAAAAATTATTGGTCGGATTTGTAGATTGTCCATGACCTCTCATATCCACGGTTATGACCTTATAGTTTTGAGATAAATCTTTCAGCCATAGTGTCCACATATCGTGCGTCTGAGTTCCTCCATGTAGTAGTACTAGAGGTTCTCCTTGCCCATGAATTTCATAATAAAGTTTTACGCCATTTATCTCAACAAATTTTCCTTCTTGACTAAAAACTTGAGTGCTAACTATCAGTAGCAATAATAAGAATATCTGTTTCATTTTCTATTTGTTATAATTGCCTATACACGTGATTCAGCTTGGAGACGACGGGCATTCGGAGCCGTATTCTTCCTGGCCTGACCGAATATTATTAAGGGTGTCTATTAAAATCTTTACCGGAAACCCCGCTGGATCCAAGGTAATGTGTGTGCCCAGTATGGGCATCTGGTATCGAAGATACCATAATATTCCAGAGGGTGCAAGTCCCTTGCAGGCAAGTTGGTATATATAGCCTGTTAGTAAGCCGCAAGCTGGTTTTCCGTGAGGAATGCAGTGAAGAAAGCGGGACTACAAAATCCGGTACTGACGAACAGAAACGGCATACGGAGGCTAATTGGAGTGGGTGAGCAAGCACATCTTTGCAATGCCCGTGACCAACAAACTCCATTTAGTAGATGCTGCGGGAATCGGAGGAAGGAATATGCCCTTACCTGGGGAGGTCTTGGAATAGATTCGGTTTCTATGAGCCAAGAAGTCAGCCGACGTCGTAGTAGTTGCCGGAAACGAGCTGTAAGATCTGCAGAGGTCTCACTGGGCAGCGAAGGACTGAACGCTGGATTACGTCCAAATTCGATGGGGAGTGCCACATTGGCGCAGCCTCTTCTCAAGCGGACAGGGTTAACAGATTAGTTATGATAGAAAAAGTACTCAAACGTAAGAATCTTTACAAAGCCTACCGACAGGTAGTGCGGAACAAGGGTTCGGCAGGGGTGGACGGCATGGAGGTCACCGAACTGTTTTCCTATCTGGAAAACAACAGGGACCGCATTGCCACCTCCATCCTGAACCACACGTATGTACCCCAACCTATCATGGGGGTAGAAATACCCAAGAGTAACGGAAAAATTAGATTACTTGGAGTGCCCACGGCAGTGGAAAGGTGGCTCCAACAGGCGGTAAGCCAAGTGCTGATGACCAAGTACGAACTCACGTTCGAGGAATACAGCTATGGCTTCCGGCCGCAGAAGAACATCCATAAGGCGGTGACGCAAGCCCTGAAATACATCAACGATGGGTATCAGGACATCGTGGACATTGATCTTAAAGGGTTCTTCGACGAGGTTGACCACTCGATCCTTCTACAGTTCATTTACCAGCGGGTAAAATGCCCGACTACCTTACGGCTTATCCGAAAATGGCTCCGTGCACCGATCCAGATTGACGGAAAACTGCACAAACGTAGAAAGGGCGTTCCCCAGGGATCCCCGATCAGCCCCCTATTGAGCAATATCCTGCTGGATGTGCTGGACAAGGAACTGGACAGGCGAAACCTGAAATACGTCCGTTATGCTGACGATTTCAGCATCTACACCAAGTCAAGGAGGGAAGCCAGAAAGGTGGGCAACGAGATTTACCTCTTTCTAAGGGACAAACTCAAACTGCCCATCAACAGGGAGAAGAGCGGCATCCGAAGACCTTCCAATTTCGAGCTGTTGGGACATGCGTTTGTCCCAACATACGAGAAAGGGGTCAAGGGAAAATACCAACTGGTGGTGAAGAAGAGCAGCTGGGAATCACTCAAGCGAAAGCTCAGGCAGATTACCAAGAAGACCAAACCGTACAGTTTTGAGGAGCGGCTTGGCAAACTCAGGGAGGTCTGGATGGGATGGGTGAACAACTACCGGTTGGCAAGTATTCACGCCAAACTCAAACAGATCGACGAGTGGCTCCGAAACCGCCTCCGATACTGTATCTGGCACGATTGAGGACAAAGCGGGAGCTTTGGGCCAGGTATGCGGGGAGCGCCGGAGCGAAAACGTAAAAACCTAATCCGATTGGGTGTAGACCAAGACCATGCCTATGCTTAGGACCGAGCGTAAAGAAATGACCTCTTTAGGTCATTTTAGTGAGGGGCCAGGCAGTGGGAAGGAACCAGAAAAGGTGGATGGGCAGTAGCCCAGAGTCCGATTCTGATTACTACAATCACTTTGTCCCGCCTAAGAAGAAAGGGTTACGAATCAATGCTTTCCTATTACCTCAAATCGCAACCTACAATCCAGTGAACCGCCAAGTACGAGACCCGTACGCTTGGTGGTGGGAGAGCCTCAATCTGAGCTATTTAGCTCAGGTCGGGCTACTCGATTGTGGGTTGTTTTTTATTTTTTAAATTCTTCAGGTGTCCAGCATCTCATATACATAGACTCAATTTCTCCATTTGGATAAAATACGGTATAAAATGTGTGTCCTCCGTCAAAGCATTCGTCAGTTCCATATTTTTCAGGGTTTGAGCTCCAGTTTTCACCTTTTTGTATCTCACTTTTCAATTCAAGTATGTCTGCATGCAAATAAGTCATCGGTCCAATTGAGTTTTCTGAAAACTGGATCGATGTTCTTTGATATTGGTTTTCTGGTATTTGTTTTTGGTAAGTAACTATTGAATTTCCAGTGTAAATTTCAATTAAATATGCTGGACAGCCGAAACATATATAGTCATAATTCTCAGTCAGTATTATTGTATCACTTTTATTTTTGTCAATAATTTCACCTAGTTCATTTTCATATTGAGTTCTATATTCTTTTTGAATTTTGAGTTCAGCGGTCATTCCTGTCGCTGTTTTAAATGGAGAAATCTTGATTGATTCTTTTTGACTTTGGTCAATTTGCTTACTGAGTTTACTAGTCGTTGTGCAACCAATAAAGAATAGAGTCAATATGGTGAAGTAGAGTATTCTCATCGAGTCCTTTTACAATAACCCACAACGGTCAAGTATAAGCGTAGTGCGGGATTTCGGAGCGATTCACTGTCCGCCCACCGTAAAGTTTCTTAGGAGTGAAAATGCTCAATTTTAGCTGTTCAGCCCGCATTACGCTTATACAATGTTGGGGCATCGTGCTTTTTTCTACATTTTTTATCATACAAATTTCTTTCTGATGTCCTTGAATTCATCAAAGTCAGATTTCAGGTCGTCAAGAGTCGGATCATTATAAACAACTTGTGGATTGCTATGAGCACCTATAAATCCACAACACCTATCGTAGATGTCATTCAATGATTCCTTATGATTACTGATAATGTCACTTTTCACATTCATAAATCTTCCAATAGAAATATGTTTTTGATAACGTTGAACTGTTCCATTAAATACTTCATGTTCAACGAATAATTCTACTGCGCTTCTTAATTCTGCATAACCTTCCTTTGCAACATCCACCTCAGACCTGTTTTTTGGGGTGTTATTAACTAGTATATTTAATTTAGAGATATTTTCTTTCACCTTATTTTTTTCTTCCTCAGCTTCTGTTACAACACCCACTGAACCGTATTCCTTTTTGACATTGTAAAAGTTGCAGTTCAATGATTTAAAATTAGGTTCGCTGCTCAAATAGAGTAAGCTGTTAAATAATAAAACGCTGTGCGTGAATATAACTACTTGCCTTTCTTTGCTGAGCCTCATCAACCTTCTTGCAACCGCATCGATGATCTTATGATCAAGGCTATTCACTGGGTCATCAAAAATGACCGGGGCTTTGACATTGTCTAGTTGCAACTCCGTTAAGAATTCCGATAGAGCAATGGCCTTTTGCTCACCTTCGCTCAAAATTTCCAATAACTGTTTATTGCCAATGTGATGAGAGAGTTTTGATATTCCCCGATTCGTTCCAAAACTCAATTCAATGGGAAGATTGGATTTGCGAAGTGATTTCAGTTCGTCCTTAAAAATCTGATTGAAATTTTGACTAACCAATTCTTCACGGGCTTGTGAGGTTTTCCGGCTAATTGATGCGGTATTAAAGGCGTTAGAATGGTTATTTAAAACTGAAAGCAACTTATGATTTGAGATTGCCTTTTTAACTTCTTCTTTTTTGTTTGATAAGAATTTTCTGTCTTTAAGCTCGACAATTTTGGCTTTAAATTCCTTTTCCTTCTTATCCAAATTCCCAAGCAATTCACTTTTCTCTTTCAGGGTTTTATCAATTTCCGACTTTTTCTCAGTAAAGAACTGGATATAATTAGCATATTTAAGTTGAAAAACTGAATCCTCTGCCACTTTATCATCTACAAAAGTTTTTTTCAATTCAGTCAATTGCTGATTGTAATCCTGCAACTTTTTCGGTTGTACGGGTTTATCCTGGTCATCCAATCCAAAGCTTTCATGGTTTAGCTGTAATCGGGTTTCAACATCACCCTTTACTTTCGAAATAAGCTCCTGTTTTTCCTTCTTTTCTTTAGCAATGTTTTCCTCAGTTTTGTCATTCAACAACGCTCTGTAACTTTTTAAAAGTTCATTGGCCGGTTGTTCAAGTGGCTGCCGGCAATAAACGCATACGTCATTGTCCTCAGGATAATCAGGTTTATCAAGTATCTTAATGTAAGCTTCTGCTGAACTCAAGAAGTTTTTGAACTCCACGGTTTCAAAATATTCAATGCCTATGTCTTCCGCAATTTCCTTTATTCCTTTTTGAGCGGTTTTCTCTAATTCGGATATTCTTTTATTAAGTTCAATTAGTTTTTTCCAGCTTTCTGCATTCAAAGTATTTTGTGCTGCTTTTATTTTATTTACAAGCGTTGAAAGCTCATCAGTCTGTGCTCGTAGAGAACGTAATTCATTTTGAAGCAATGATTTATTTAATTTGGATATTTCTGTTTCCTTCGCTTTTAAGTCTTTTTCATGCTCCGGGGTGAAATCCGATAGGTCATTGAGACGTTTCTCAGTGGAATCTTTTGAAAGACCATTTAAAAACTGGTGTTGCGGTGTTTCTTCGTGGAGATTTTCTATCCAGGATATTTGAGTAGGATGCTCAGATTTTTTTGTTTGTAATAAGCTATCAAGTTCTCCCAGTTCAGCCGACACAAGGTTGAATAAATGAAAACCGATAGGTGATACGATTAATTGTCTGCTCGCATCCAGTGAAATTTGAACGCAATCGCTATTGAATACGGAAATATTTTTCAGGTCTTCATCTTTGTTGGTGCCATCCCATGTAAAAGTGTCAGCATTTCCGTTGACTTTATAGTTTATGGTAGCTGATTTTGGTTGTTGAGATTGGGCAAAGACATTGGCATAAATGGTGTTATTTTGATCATAGCTGAATCCGAGGGCTTTCAAAATTCTACCGTAACCTGTTTTTCCGGTTCCGTTTTCTCCATAAATTACTGTGATATTTGGGCTGAAATCTATGGTTTGATTTTTTGCCAGTTTGTTTACACCTGTTACATCAGACAACGAACTGAGTTCAATATGTTGATCGGTAGGAGTATAGGATGGCTTTGAAAAGGTAAGCTCAGGCAAACCCTTCTCCAGACCTATGGATTCTAGAAAGTATTTAAAAACTTCTTCTCTTTCAGACTGATGTAAATTGCTTTCTTTGTCAACTACTTTCTGGACGAGTAATTTTGCCCAATCCCCATGACCTTCTGCCCAATCCCATAGAAAGTCAACAATTTCTTTTTTATTGGTTGTAGAAGACGCCATTAATATTGCTAATTAATTTGAAAATCGGTGTTTTGAGTCTTTTTGCATGTGCCCCAACTACTGGCTAACCGCAGCCATTGCGGTTAGTCCCCTTTACAAACACAGCCTTCGAAAGATAGAAAAAATCCAGGAAAATTCAACTAGCTTTTTCATTGCTATTCCGCATAGCTATCCAGCAAATCTCCCGGAGAGACGATCTGACCCAGGTGCTTGCTTCTTACATGGGTGTATACCTCCGTGGTCTTGCTGGAGTTGTGACCCAAAAGCTGCTGAATATATCGCAGATCCGTACCCCCCTCCAATAAATGGGTAGCAAAACTATGCCGAGAAGGAGAAAATCAACGTGGTGACCTGGCAGGAATACATGAACCAACAGTTGGTCAGCTACCAGATTACCACCGTTGATCCGGAGACCAATCGGCCGTAGCTGCCCGATTCCCCCTACAAAAAACCTAGCACCCGCAGTGCCTCCATCGTCAGGCTTTTTCGGGCTTCCAGAAATTCCGCGTCGCTGACTCCCGGGCCGGGAGCCAGGTTGCTGGCAAAAAAATACACCGCTCCCCCCTTCTCCAGGTAGCCCACAAACCAGCCATTGTCTACCCCCTGATCCACCGACCAGCCGGTCTTGCCGCTAAGGCGGTAGTCTTCGCTTTCTTCCATGACCATCATCTCCCGAAAACGGGCCAGCGTCTCCCCAGCCAGGTCCAAATCCCCCGCATACAGGCGGCGCAAAAAGCCGATCTGTTCCATCGGACTGATCCGGGAATTTCCCCGCAGCCAAAACTGATCCAGGTTGTCGGCGTGCACATCCATCTGCCCGTAATCAAGCCGACTCAGGTAGTCCTTCATCCGGTCCAGCCCTATTTTCCGGGCAATTTCCTGGTAACAAGGCACGCAGGACAGGTGAAAGGCCTGCTTAAAGGTCAAATCCCGCTCCCATTGGGGCATGGCCCGGGCTTCCCCATCCCAGGGAAATTCCGTTGCCTCATCTTCGACGATACCCAGATCCAGGGCAATCAGGGAATGGGGGACTTTATAGGTAGAAGCGGGCAACTGACCCCTTTCGGCATGGTCAAAATCATTGGAATAATAGGTATCAGCTTCAGCGTTATACACCAGAATGCTCCCGCTGAGGCCTGCCTTATCCAGGATTTCCTGCAGCTCCGCAGACCGTACCTGCTGCCCAAAGGAGGATTCGGACAAATACCCGAAAATCAATCCCATCAAAAGGATTCGGAGAATGTGATATCTGTTGCTTTTGTTCATCAGCCTAAGACCTTGTGGCGTTCAAAGGGTTTTTCCCGGTCAAAGAGGTACCGGTACGTATGGTGCGTTTTGAAGATGCTGGCGTTTAGTTGCTCACAGACCCGCATCATCTTTGGATTGAAGTCGCCAATCCAGTTCATCTCGATGGTCTCGTAGGACAATTTTTTTTCGGCAATGTTGTCCCGGTATTCGGTCACCATGGCGCTTTCCACACCCTTTCCCTGAAATTCGGGCACCACCCCAAATACCAATCCCAGCATCTTGTCGGGTGGGTTCATCGCTTTGTGCCAAAGAAATTTCAGTTTTCCCATCAGGTCCAGCTTTCCGTTGACGTACTTAAAGACCTGATTGATTTCCGGAATGCTCACAAAAAAGGAAATGGGCTCCTCCTTGTAAAAGCCAAAATAGACCAGGTACGGATCCACGATGGGCTTCATGTTTTTCAGGATCAGCCGAGCTTCCCGCTCGGAAATGGTTTTGCCCATATGCCCCGCCCAGGCCTTATTATAAACCTTCATAAAATACTCCGGAAATTTGTCCCAGAGCTCCTTCCCCTTCAGGTACCGGAAGGTGATGTTTTTGTCTTCGCGGATGATTTTGGCCCGGGCTTCTATCTTGGGATCCATCACCACGCCCCGGACCTTACGCATGTAGGTAAACTGCCGGAAATAGATCTGAAAGCCGTATTCCTCGAAAAAGGAGCGGTAATACGGGAAATGCCAGTACATATTGTAATTCGGAGGAGAAAAACCCTCCACCAGTAAGCCCCACCACTTGTCCCGCTCGCCAAAATTGACCGGGCCATCCATGGCCTCCATCCCCTGCGCCTGCAACCAATCCCGGGCCACATCAAAAAGCAAAAAGGCAGCTTCTTTGTCCTCCACACACTCAAAAAAACCCATGCCCCCGGTGGGCTGCTTTTCTTTCCATTTGGGGTTGATAAAGGCCGCATTGCGACCAATCGTTTCCCCCTGATCATCCAGCAGCAGCCAGCGAATGGCCTTCCCGCCACTTTTATACAATTTATTCGTTTCGGGCTGAAACAGGTCCTCTATGTCCTTATCCAGCGGCCGGATCCAGCTTTTTTCGTCCCGGTAAAGCCTGACGGCCATTTCCATAAACTCCTTTTCATGGGTTTTGGTGCGGACTTCTACTAACTGCATAGGTATATTTTTTATCGAAAATTAATTTAGTTCGCCTTGGCTCCGATCACCTCCGCGTACAGATCAAATTCGGTAGCATCCACTATTTTTGCCGTAACAAAATCACCAATGCGGCAATAGCCACTAGCGGCATCTATCAACACCTCATTATCCACCTCCACCGAATCGTAAGCCGTCCGTCCCACAAAATGGCCTCCCTCCTTTTTATCAATCAATACCTTGAAGGTCTTTCCAATCTTTTCCTGATTGAGTTCGAAGGAGATCTGTTCCTGCACTTCCATCAGCCGGTTGGCCCGCGCCTGTTTTACGTCTTCCGGCACATGATCTTCCAGGCTATGCGCATGGGTATCCTCTTCATGGGAATAGGTAAATACCCCCAATCGCTCAAAGCGCATGCGCTGCACGAAGTCCATCATTTCTTCGAATTCCTCCTCCCCTTCTCCGGGATGACCGGTGATCAAGGTGGTGCGGATGGCAATACCGGGTATACGTTCCCGGATCTGGTGGATCAGGGCTTCCTGTTTTTCCCGGGTAGTACCCCTTCTCATGGCTTTTAGTACCGAAGTAGAGCCGTGCTGCAAAGGGATGTCCAGGTAATTGCAGATATTTTCTTTCGCCGCCATCACCTCAAGTATATCCAGCGGAAATCCCGTGGGATAGGCATAATGCAGTCGGATCCATTCGATTCCCTGCACCTCGGAAAGGGCTTCCAACAAATCCGCCAGGCGGCGTTTTTTGTACAAGTCCAATCCATAGTAAGTGGAATCCTGAGCGATCAGCAACAGCTCCCGCGTACCGTTAGCGGCCTTGTGCTGTGCCTCCTTTACCAGTTCTTCAATGGGCCGGGACACATGCCCTCCCCGCATCAATGGAATGGCGCAGAAGGAACAGGGCCGGTCGCAGCCTTCGGAAATCTTCATATAGGCATAGTGCGCCGAATGGCTCAGTAACCGTTCCCCCACCAGTTCATGCTTGTAATCCGCTTTAAACTTTTTCAATAGCGCCGGCAACTCCCTGGTACCAAAAAAAGCATCTACCTGGGGGATCTCTGCCTCCAGGTCATCTTTGTACCGTTGGGACAGGCATCCGGTCACATAGACCTTGTCCACCAATCCCTTGTCCTTGGCAGCAGCATACTCCAGAATGGTATTGACCGATTCCTGCTTGGCGTTGTCGATAAAGCCGCAGGTATTGATGATGACGATGTTATTGTCCCGGGCATTGGATTCATGCCGGGCATCAATACCATTTCCCTTCAGTTGGCTCAACAGCACTTCAGAGTCCACCAGGTTTTTGGAACATCCCATGGTGATGATATTGACTTTATCTTTTTTTAAGGTTCTTGCTTTCATAAATTCCTGCAAAAGTACAAAATATACCTGACATAAAACCAGGGCTGCCGGTTGGTTATGGATGATGTTATTATATTATTAATTGGTAACGATTTTTATAATGAATCCTTAACCGCCCTTCACCCGGTTAAAAATTAATTCCTCCTACTTTTGAGGAAGTAATACAGCGACAATTTTTTTATTACTCCTTGCAACATTTTTACGAAAGGCCCCGATGAGAATCGGTGCCTTTTCCTTTTTTTAAGGCCGGGGTATCCACGGAAGGTGCTTTCAGCTTCCCTCTCGTAAATTCCGAAGCAATCGCTGGTTACCCTTGATTTTCTACCCGATATTTGTAACCACACCAAATGTCAGACCTCCATGACCGGGCCCGATGAAAGTAACCAACATCTGAAAGAGGAATTTGCCAATAGCATAACCCATCTTTTTGGAATTCTGTTCAGTATCGTGGCCATCGCTTTGCTGGTGGTTTTTTCGGTGCTGAACGGAACCTTGATCCACGTGGTCAGTTGCAGTATTTTCGGGGCCACCATCCTACTGATGTACACCTTTTCCACCCTTTACCATGCTTTTCCTGAAGGGCCAGTCAAATCCTTATTGCGCACCTTCGATCACATCAGTATCTATTTTTTGATTGCCGGAACCTACACGCCCTTTTTATTAATTGGCCTCGGAGGAAATTCGGGATGGGTATATGTTGGTGTCGTCTGGGGACTTACCCTGATCGGATTGGTTTTTAAAATTTTTTATACCCATCGATTTTCAAAACTTTCACTTATTCTCTACCTGAGCATGGGCTGGTTGGCCGTCTTTTTCATCCGCCCCCTGGTAGCCCAACTCCAACTAGAGACGATCGGGCTCATTGCGGCGGGAGGATTGGCCTATACCATCGGCGTAATTTTTTATACCAACAAAAAAATGCCCTATGCCCATGCGATCTGGCACCTTTTTGTATTGGCAGGGACGGTGCTGCATTTCATGGCCATTATGGGCATGATCACCTAATCCGGCGCGCCCCTTCTCCTGTGACTATCTCGTCCTACGTAGCATGTGACCCAGGTCACAGGAAATGGTACGAAATTAGCGTAGCTTTAACTTAAATTTCAACTAAAAAAACAAAGACAATGAGTTATCACATGGATCAAATACTGGAAGCCGCTTCCATCGATATCGTAAAAGAGAAAGTAACCGCCGCACTGAAGGAAGAGGGTTTTGGGGTATTGACTGAAATAGATATTCAGGCCACGATGAAAAAGAAGTTGGATAAAGCCTATCCTCCGATGCTGATTCTGGGTGCCTGCAACCCTGGTTTTGCCGACAAGGTTCTGAGCATCGACCCCAACATGACCGCCATGTTGCCCTGCAATGTGAGCATCCGCCAACTGCCAGATGGCAAGTTTGAGGTGTCGGCCATCGACCCGGAAGTAGCTATGGTCCCAGTAGGCAAGGATGAAATCAAGCCCCTGGCCCGGGAAGTAAAAGAAAGACTGGCAAAGGTCATTGCCGCGTTGGCATAATTGAAAATAGGGGAGTTGCTGAAAATGTGATTTTTTGCTAAAGTTGGGAAATCCAATCGGGCTGAAGGACCGTGAAGCTATTGAAATACCGTAAACCTAAACGGCTACAACGCCTTAGCAGGGAGATTTGTGCGCATTCGAAGCACAATGAAACCAGCCGCTGCGTGCGTAGCGAACCCGTTGCGACCGCTGCGAGAAATACTACGCAACATGCGATACCCCGCCCCTTTCTCTTCTTTTGGTTTTTTTATACCGGCTAATTTCGGAACTTTGGGCCGAAATAGGGAGGCATGAAAAAAATAGACTTTACATCACTGATACTGCTGGAAACGGAGGACTACATCATCGTCAACAAACCTCCCTACTTCGCCACGCTAGAAGACCGGCATGAGGCACAAAACATGCTTGCCATCGGGAAGGAGTATTGGGAAGACTTGCAGGTCTGTCACCGGCTAGATAAGGAAACTTCCGGCTGCCTGGTCTTTGCCAAAAATCCCGAAGCCTACCGGCATATCGCCCTGCAATTCGAAAACCGTACCGTTGAGAAAGTATACCATGCCGTAGCCGAGGGGATCCACGATTTAGACGGGGTACTGGTGGACCGCAACCTGACGGCCAGCAACAAGGGGATTGCCCGCATTGCAGCACAGGGAAAACCGGCGCAAACCCTTTTCAAAACCCAGAAAACTTATTTTTCCCACAGCCTGATTGCCTGCAAGCCCATCACCGGTCGGCTGCATCAGATCCGGGTACACCTGGCTTATCTGGGTGCCCCCATTTGCGGGGATACGCTCTACGGAGGCAAGCCGCTGTACCTTTCCCAGCTCAAGCGCAAGTTTAACCTGAAAAAAGACACCGAGGAACGGCCGATTATGCAGCGGGTTTCCCTACACGCCCGTTCCATTAGTTTTCAAAACCTGGCCGGGGAACCCATTACCGCAGAAGCCCCCTACCCCAAGGATTTTGCCGTATTGATCAAGCAATTGGAGAAGACCAGTTAGTAGCAGCGGAATTAAGGGAAGAGTGGGGTCCAGGATACCGCTGGAAAGCTAATACCAGAAACAATCGGTTACAAATACTCCGGCTGCGCCTTCTGATTACCCAGGGCTACGATAGTGCACCGATAAAGGGAGCGAATTCAGTCTCCAAAAAACCGGATTTTCTATTTCTAATCTGGTAATTCAAGCGATTCGCTAACTAAAGGAAATCACCATTACTCTCAAAAAGTCGCTAATTAGCTTAGGTAGCATTTTGCATAACTCAAAAAGGCCGGTGTTAAAGAGGTACCCTGCCCGGCAGGAAAAGAATTCAGCGGTCAATTGGGTTTTTAACTTTTGTCACTTTTTGCTTCAGGTCAAAAAGTAACCAACCTGTACTGATAACTCAGGGAAACCCCGCTCCGTATTCTAAGGTTAAAACAAGGACAAAAGGAAATTTTATGCGGCATATTTG
>NZ_WNKG01000029.1 GCF_010119245.1 Cyclobacterium salsum | reverse complement strand
TTGGCGGAAACCTGGTTTCACTTTTTAGCGGCTGGATAGCCAATGCAGGGAGCGCGAGGCCCCAACTACCCCGGGCTGCGCCTCCCTTGTCGGCTTACCCGGGGCTTATGGTATTTCGCCCCTTCGGGGCTTGGTTCCGGATACCTGATATAGTAGCCGTTAGACAGGCTACCATACAATTTAGGTCCAATCGTGGTTAAGATTAACCACATCAGCAAATCATCACATGCCCAAATCATCACATCATTCAAAAAATCAAAAATCATAGATCATTTAAATCTTTTGTTCTACTAATTCGTTACTTTGGTAGAGAAATAAATTAAACAGGCAATGGCAATCTGGCAAAAATGTAAATCAAAAGATGGAAACATTGATTTTAAATAGTACTTCCGAGGATGATCTGAAGCTCCTTTTGGATATTGCAAAAAAGCTGGGAATGGATTTGAGGGTTGCGGATAAACAAGCCTTGATGATGACTCAGGCTAAGTGGCTGAATAAATCCGTGCAAAAAAATAATATCTCATTAGCAGAAATTGTCGAATCTTGCAGTTCAGTAAGAAAATCCCGGTATGAGGAACGGAAGAAGGATAATCCTTGATACTAATATCTGGGTCAGCTACATTATAGGACGAAAATTAGATGAGATTACAAAACTCATTTTAGACCACAATTTAATAGTGTTTTCCTGTAATGAGCTTGAAGAAGAATTAGAAGAAGTTTTGTCTAGAGATAAATTTACAAAGGTACTCCATTTTAAACCGGATTTTTATTTAAATTTTATTCGTAATTTAACGACCATTATTTCCATTTCGACAAATTTCCAGGGGTGTCCAGATAAACAAGATAATTTCTTGTTTGATTTGGCCATACAATCACAATCCGATTTTCTTGTAACAGGAGACAAATTATTATTGGACCTAAAAGTCGATAACTTAAAGGTTGTATCTTTTAAACAATTTAGGGAACTCTTTAACTATTGACTTTTTTTTGAAAAACAACCTCATATTGGATAAGTCTATAGGTCGAAATCAAAATTTATGAGCACAGGTCCAGGGGTAAAAGTTTACTGATTCACCACAGATGGCCACAGATTAGCACAGATTTTTTTGGCAGAAGAAATGGGTGCCGGCTAGTGTAAAGGTTCTTGCATGTTGGAAGGAGCGCTGGTTTTGGTTTCCATCGTGGTAGTTAAGGGTTAATGTGGTTTGATATGGGCTGGACTTTAGGGTCTGGCCTTTTTGCGTTTTAAGGTATGTTTTTTTTGCAGGAACCAATTTTCGAAGCATCGGCTAATTTTGATCGAACGTCTACGATTGAAAGAAGCGGGTGGGCCGACAAAAAACCGGGGGTGTGGGAGGATTGCGGGGGGAAGGATTTTTTTGTCTTGACCTTTTTGGTACTTTTTGGGTCAAGCCAAAAGTACGGAAGGAATTGGCGTTTACTACCCCCATCAGCCTTTATCCTGTCATCTGCGTTAACCTGAAATGGAACCATCCCGGGCATTGGCGGCAAGCTGCCTTCACTATTGAGCGGCTGGATAGCCAATGCAGGGAGCGCAAGACCGCGAATACCCCGGGCTGCGCCTCCCTTGTCGGCTTACCCGGGGCTTATGGTATTTCGCCCCGTCGGGGCTTGGTTCCCGGCTACCTGATATAGTAGCCGTTAGACAGGCTACCATACAATTTAGGTCCAATCGTGTTGGTTATGTTCGATACGTGCTGGGCTTTCGTGTCTGGCCTTTTTGCATTTGGGGCTGTTTTTGGGATTTAGGTGCGGTAGTAATGCTTGTTCCTGGCTTGACTCCCCCTCCTGTTGTAGGAGGGGGGCCAGGGGGAGGTCCCAAACGTGCCCGGGCATTGGCGGAAAGCCAGCTTCACTATTGAGCAGCTGGATAGCCAATGCAGGGAGCGCGAGGCTCCAACTGCCCCGGGCTGCACCTCCCTTGTCGGCTTACCCGGGGCTTATGGTATTTCGCCCCCTTGGGGCTTGGTTCCCGACTACCTGATATAGTAGCCGTTAGACAGGCTACCATACAATTTAGGTCCAATCGCTTGTCCTGAAATAGGTTTACAGATTTTATCACCCCATCACCACATCATCTCTTCGTCTCCAATCCCCTTCGTGCCCTTCGAGCCTCTTTGCGCCCTTAGTGACTAAAAACCCCTGTACGTTTCATCTGGCCCTCCGTCACTTAGTCTCTAAGTCTCCCCTTCACACAGGTCCAAAGAATCCATCCGCTTGCTGATTTCCGGTGCCAGAGGGAAGGGAGCCTTTCCTGTTCCGGTGGCGGGTGTCACCTCCAAAACCAAAATTTGGCGCTGGACCGACGTGTTGGACTGGATGGTTTTGCACCATAAACTTTCTGACAAACAGTTGATTCAGGATGCGTATACCATCCGAAATTTCAATGAATCGTTCGCCATCAGAGAAAATCCGACGGTCTATGAAAAGGCAGGGAAGTTGGTGAAGCGGTTGAAAGGTTTATAGGTTTCGTATCTTGTTTGGCCATTAGCCTTTAGCCATTGGCACATCCAATAGCCAAAAGCCAACCGCCAATTAGATCATCACCAATAGAGCAAAGCGATTCAGTATTCTCATTAAAGATTTGAAGAAATTTGAATTGAATAAGTGAATGGGATGTTGTAGTTTTATAGAAATGTAAGGATACCATGGAACTAGCAAACAGAAAAATTGATTTTATTCGTGATTTTTTAAAATTGACCAACGAAGAAGCCATTTCCGAACTCGAGGATTTACTAAAAAAACAACTTGAGATTAATTTTGCAGGTGCTGATAAGCCATTCAGTGAAGAGGAACTAATAGCCAGAACGTTGCGGTCTGAAGCAGATTTTTCGGCAAGAAAATTTAAAACCTCTGAAGAATTGATGAAAAAATATAAATGAATTCCTATACTGTAATTTGGTCTGAATTTGCCGAAAAACAGGTGCAAGCTATTTATGAATATTATTATTTTAAGGCAAGTCCGGATATTGCTACGAATCTCGTTAGGTCAATAGTACATACTGCTGATCCCTTAACACAAAACCCCTATATGGGACAGCGTGAGGAAGCACTAAGGAGGTTAGAAAAAAAATACCGGTATTTGGTATTTAAAAATTACAAACTTATCTATCGAGTTGAAGAAGAAACCCTTTCCATAAAAATATTAGATGTCTTTGATACCCGTTTAAGCCCTATAAAAATAGGCAGGAATGGTTAATCCCAGCTGTTTTTAATTAGCCATAATGATCGCATGCAGATAATAAACCAGCATAGCACTGGTAAGATTGGCATATTAAACCATCAAACCATCAAATCATCATACCATTCATCATCCATTGGCATCCACGAACCCAGGGTTACAAACCCTGTTCATCTGGGTTCGGCATTGCAAATGCCAAACAGCACGTGCCATCAGCACATTAGACATCGTCAAATCACCACATCACCAAATCCTCACATCATCAAACCATCCCACCATCGAACCATAAAACCATCAAATCACCACATCATCACACCATCCGTTCGTCTCTAAGTCTCCAATTCCCTTTGTGTCCTTCGAGGCTCTTTGTGCCCTTAGTGACTAAAATTTTGTGTACGTCCTCCATCTCTTAGTTCCATAGCCCCTACCTCTTTAACGGTGACCCGTTGGAGTCCAGGGGGAGGTCCCAAATGTGCCCTGGCGTTGGCGGAAAGCCAGCTTCACTATTGAGCAGCTGGATAGCCAATGCAGGGAGCGCAAGACCCCGACTACCCCGGGCTGCGCCTCCCTTGTCGGCTTACCCGGGGCTTATGGTATTTCGCCCCCTCAGGGCTTGGATTAGTTGATTTTCATTTAATCACCACATCATCAAATCATCCCTTAGTCGCTCCGTCTTAAATCGGATTCAACGGTTATTACGACTTGTTTCTCGGCTTACTAGGGGTTATAATCCTTTCACCCCCGCCGGGGTTTGGTTTTCAGACCTGTTGGTTAAAGCAAAACGTTGCGTGTAATTTGGGTCAATTACCAATATTTGGTACATTTAGGTAAAAGTTTGAATGATGAGTAAAAATACATCTATATCACTAGGAAATTATTTTGACCAATTCGTTAGTAGTCAGGTTGCTGCTGGACGATATAAAAACGTAAGCGAAGTTATTCGTGCCGGGCTTCGCCTTTTGGAAAATGAAGAAAGTAAAGCAATTGCCTTGAGAAATGCGATTCAGGAAGGAATTGATAGTGGCATAGCAAGCGATTTTGATCCAAAAAAGAACCTTGAGGAATTAAAAGCCAAAAGGAGAAAGAATGGCTGAATATAAATTGACCAATAAAGCGGTGGATGACTTGAACGAGATTTGGGGCTATACGGCTGATGAGTGGTCCGAGGAGCAAGCTGATAAATATTACAATATGCTACTCAACAGCTGCCAGGATATTGCCAATAATCCTGAATTAGGGAAAAATTATGACGGAATTACTACCGACTTGTTTGGATTAAAAGCAAATCAACATATAATCTTCTACCGGAAAACCAATTCAATACAAATTGAAATAACAAGGATACTGCACGGAAGAATGAATTTGAAAAACAGATTGACCGAATAGAGGAAAATATCACGCTGGCCTTTTTGCATTTGGGCTTGTCTTGGGTTCAGTGGTGGTGGTTAACGTGGCTTGGAATGGGCTGAGGTGTAGTTATGGGCAAATAGGCATGAGAGGTGGTATGGGAGTCAGCCGTGGTTGTTATGATCGGTATGGGCTGGACTTTGGGGTCTGGCCTTTTTGCATTTGGGCTGGTTTTAGATTCAATCGTGGTGGTTAAAGTAGCACGGAACCGTCTGAGGTATTCATAGCGGCTGTCTGGCAGTCAGTCTTTACTTTGGATTCAACCCTGGTTGTTAAGGGTTAAAAGGGCATTTTGGGCGGATATGGAGCCCAACTGAACTGCCTGGCATTTTAGGCTTACCGCTTGGTCAACTGTGGTGGTTAAGGGTTAATTGGCTCGAAACCTGTGGGGAATTTGAGACGGGCACTTTGGCAGTATGACTTATTTTAGGTTCAAACCTGGTGGTTAAGGGTTAATATGGTTCGATACGGGCTTGGCTTTGGAGTCTGGCCTTTTAGTTTTTAGACCTTGCTTTTGGTCCAATCGTGGTGGTTAAAGTAGCTCGGAACCGTTTGAGGTATTCATAGTGGCTATCTGGCAGTCAGCCTTTACTTTGGAATCAACCCCGGTGGTTAAGGGTCAACCAATTGTACCATCAAATTATCACCACATCACCACACCATCCCTTCGTCTCTCAGTCTTAATCCGGTGGTTAAACTGGCTCGTTATCGGCTGGACTTTAGGGTCTGGCCTTTTTGCGTTTTAAGGTATGTTTTTTTTGCAGGAACCAATTTTCGAAGCATCGGCTAATTTTGATCGAACGTCTACGATTGAAAGAAGCGGGA
>NZ_WNKG01000028.1 GCF_010119245.1 Cyclobacterium salsum | reverse complement strand
AAGGGTATCTTAAGCTGCCTGAGCAGGGAGGGGTCCTCCTTGGAAAGCGGGTTGGGTTGGTAGGTTTTAGCCAGTTGCCAGTTTTGTTCCGGGCTGTCCCGGGTCCATAGTTGTACTTCTCCGGGAGGAAAAAACCGGGATCCGCCATTTTGCCAAAGAGACAAGGCCATGGAGTTAATGTCCGTAGGGGTATTAAATTCCATTTCTACCTCCAGCGGATTGTTGAAAAACCCCAGCCAATTGAGGTTCCAGACATCGGGGATCGCTTTTTTCCTGTCAAACAAACTTTCCTGCCCGTCTCCTTTGTAGCGGTCCTCCGGCAGGTAGTTCATCTGGTAAGAGTCCGGTGCGATCGTTGACTGAATAAATTCCGCCTCGGCGACTTCACTTCCGATCCACCCCTCCGCAAAGGCCCGGGCCTTCAGGATTTTGTCCGAATCGATTTCCAATGGCTTTTCGTAGACCAGGTGGTTGCTGCTATCCGGATCGGTACCATCCAGGGTGTAAAATAGCGTGGTGGCTCCAATGGGGTGGGTGAGTTCAGCGGTGAGTTTATCCCTGAAAAAAGCCTTGTCAAAGCGAATCACCGGAGGATTGAGCATCAATACCGTTTCGCTCACACTGCCTCCGGACTCAATTTGGGTTCCCGGAAGTGCCGTACTCAGTTTCTCCAGGGATGCCTCGGACAGCCCGGTATTCCAGACGAATAATTTTTCCAGGCTTTTCAGTTTGGATAGCTGCTCTACGGCGTTCTCCTCAAGCGGATTACCGGCCAAGGATAGTAGTGCTAGCTTCTCCAGGCCCTGCAGGTGCTGCAGGCCTTCCCCTTTGATGGAAGCAAAGTTGAGGTAGAGTTTTTCCAGATGGGTGAATCCGGAAAGGAATTCCAGGTCGGTGTCTTCCACTGGCATGTTGTTCAGATTAATGGAGACGGTCTGAATCTGAACGGCTTCCAGTTCTTTTAATGATTCGGGGTCAAAACTGGCCCTGCCAAAATAGCTTACCGACAGTGCCGGAGACTCCAGCCCCAGTGCCTGTACTTTCCGGTAAAAGTTGTTGAGGCTTTCCACGGTTTCTGCATCTGCTTCTTCGAATTCATAGCCTGCCGGTTTGGCATTAAACTTATTTACGGCCAGGCTATAGATGCTGCTGGTATCGGATAGCTCCAGTACCTTGCCGTCCACCGGGGCTCCGGAATGAATCCAGGCTTCCAAAATGGATTTTTCTTCGGCTGTCAACTGAGGCTTGCCTTCCGGTGGCATGTGATCCTCGTCCTCCTGGGGAAGGTTGATGCGCTGGGCCATCAGGCTGTTTTCCAGGTCATGGGGTACCACGGCGGGGCCGGATTCTCCGCCTTTGAGCAGGAGTGCTGCCTGATCCATCCGCAATTCCCCTTTTTGTTTAGAGGCTTTGTGGCAGCTGACACATTTGTTTTCAAGGATGGGATACACCACATGAGCAAAAACTTCGGCATCCTCCAGGTCGACGGTGATCAGCTCGTCGTTTTTTAAGGGGCCGGTAATGAAATCTTCCCCATGGGTGATGGAGGCGCCCAGGTGACCGGAAAGCACCACCACCAGTGCCAGAAAGGCCGTAGAGGATTTGATGAGCAACTGGTTGGGATGGCTGATGAAGTTATATAGCAGGGAGGAAGCCCAGAACACGGCCAATCCGGTCCACTTATGCCAGGTCAGGGCACTTTGATCGTAGCCAGTTTCGTGGGATAGCAGCAATCCGGCGATGACGGTAAAGCCCGCCGTAAGCGTCCCCAGCAGCAAGAGGTCCCTGCCATAGACCTGGCTATCTTCTTTGTTTTTCAAGAGATCGGGAATACCGATCAGTGCCAGGGCAAGCAGGATGAGAACAATGGGAAAGTGCAGCAGCAAGGGGTGCAGCCTTCCGAATACATGAAGCCAATCGGGAATGAGTACCCGGCTTTCGGCTACTACCAAAAACAGTACAAAGACATTGACGGCAAAAACGATCTGGCCCAGGATGGCCTTCAATTTATTGGATAGCATATAGGAGCAGCAAGATAGGAGGTGATGGATCAGGCAATGATGTCATTGACCAGGTTGCCGGCCACATCGGTCAGCCGGTACCTTCTGCCCTGGTGTTTGAAGGTCAGTCGTTCATGATCTATCCCCAGCAGGTGAAGCATGGTGGCGTGAAAGTCATGGACATGCACCGGGTCTTTGACAATATTGTAACCAAATTCATCCGTTTCCCCATAGGTAATGCCTGGTTTTACGCCTCCGCCTGCCATCCAGATGGAGAAGGCACGTGGGTGATGATCTCTGCCATAATTCTCAGCGGAAAACCTTCCCTGGCAGTAATTGGTCCGGCCAAACTCCCCACCCCAGATGACCAGGGTTTCGTCGAGCAGCCCGCGCTGTTTCAGGTCGGTGATCAGGGCGGCGGATGCCTGATCGGTATCCAGGGCCTGACCTGCCATTTCATTGGGCAGGTTGCCGTGCTGATCCCATCCCTGATGGTAAAGCTGGACAAAGCGAACGCCATTTTCGGACAGTTTTCTGGCCAACAGGCAATTGGCCGCATAGGTACCGGGCACCAGGCATTCGGGGCCGTAGAGTTTGACGATGCTGTCGGGCTCTTTGGTCACATCGGTCACCTCCGGTACGGCGGTTTGCATGCGGTAGGCCATTTCGTACTGCTGTATTTTGGCACTGATCTCCGGGTCACCGAAGGATTGGTAATTCATCTGGTTGAGTGCGGAGATCTTGTCCAGCATGCGTCTCCGGTCTACCTTGTCCATCCCTTCGGGATCATTCAGGTAAAGTACGGGATCATCTCCGCTGGAGAATTGCACGCCCTGGTGTACGGAATTGAGAAAGCCATTGGTCCAGAGTTTGGAATAAACGCCCTGACCGTTCCCTTTTCCCCTGGATAACAGCACGCAGAAACTGGGAAGGTTGTTGTTTTCACTTCCCAGGCCGTAGCTCAGCCAGGCACCCATGCTGGGCCGGTTTCCTACCTGGGCACCGGTTTGAAAAAAGGTGAGCGCAGGATCGTGATTGATGGCTTCGGTATGCATGGATTTGACGATGCAGAGTTCGTCGACAATCTTGGCGGTGTAAGGAAAAAGATCGCTTACCCAGGCTCCTGATTGCCCGTATTGGTTAAACCCATGGTAGGACCCTACCAAAGGGAAGGAAGATTGTCCGGCGGTCATGCCAGTGAGGCGCTGCCCCTGACGGATGGAATCGGGGAGTTCTTCTCCGATTCGTTCATTGAGGGTGGGTTTATAATCAAAGGATTCCAATTGACTGGGAGCCCCATTTTGAAACAAATAGATCACCCGTTTTGCCTTGGGAGCAAAATGAGGCAGGCTTGCCATCAACTTATCGGTATCCAATTGGGATTTTCCATTAAACAAGTCGGGGATTAAAAGCGAGCCCAACGCTACGCTTCCCAATCCAAGGCTCATTTTGGACAGGAATTTCCTCCTGTTTTCATTCAATCCGCTTTCTAATCGTTCTTTTTCCATATCAGGTTTTGGTAATCGCTTCTTCCACATTGTAAATGGCCACCACTACCTGCATGAGGGCGGCTGTTTCGGGTTTATCCGCGTTCGGACCCAGGGGTGAATCTCCGGCCCGGACCGCATGCAGTATTTTTTCAGGTCGCTTCTGGAATCGTTTGAGTTCCTCTTGGTAATATTCTGTTAAAAGCCGCAGTTCTTCCTCTCCGGGAGGGCGACATAGGATCCGGGCAAAAGCTTCCTCTATGGCCGCCTCTGCCGCTTTGCCTGCTCCGACCAATTCTCCTGCCATTACTCTGGATGCCTCCAGAACCAGGGGGTCGTTCAGCATGGCCAGTGCCTGTAGCGGCGTATTGGTTCTGTTTCGGGTCACTTCGCATACATCCCTGTTACTTCCATCAAAGATGATGGGTTTGGGCGGAGGGGAGGTTAACTTGATAAAGGTATAGAGCCCCCGTCGGTAAAGGGAGTTGCCCTCATCCTGCCGGTACTCGGCCAATTCGCCCCTTCCGGAAGTAGATGCCTCCCAAAGACCTTCCGGCTGGTAGGGTTTGACGCTGGGGCCTCCCAGCTCCTGTACCATTAGCCCACTGCTAAACAGGACCATGTCCCGGATATGCTCGGCATTCATCCGGATTCGGGGTGCTCGCGCCAGGTAGAAATTGCCGGGATCTTTTTCCATTTTACGGTCATCTACTTTTGCCGACTGCTGGTAGGTAGCCGAGCTGACAATGGTTTTGATCAGGTGCTTGATGTCCCAGCCGCTCTCCCGAAAATCCACTGCCAGCCAATCCAGCAGTTGGGGATGGGTGGGCAGGTCTCCCTGCATGCCGAAGTCTCCGGCGGTTCTCACGATACCTGCACCAAAAAGCTCCTGCCAGATCAGGTTTACAAATACCCTTGCGGTGAGGGGGTTTTCTTCCGCAAAGGTCCATTTGGCCAGGCCCAACCTGCTCTTTTCATACTTACTTTCATCAAAGGGCAGGATCGCTTCGGGAGTCGATACGGTGACTTCGGTAGTCGGCTGGTCGTAGACACCTCTGTCCAGTACGTAGGTATTTCGCAGGCTATCCTTGAAGTCAGCCATTACGGAGACCATGATGTTGCTGGTGTCCTTATGGTTAACAAAATCAAGGACTCCTTCCAAATCCTCGTGCTCAATCCACATGATCGGGTTTTTGGCGGGTTTGGAGATGCTCACATCGCCTTCGTAGCCTTTTTCAGGTGTATTGTTAAAAAAGGCATACATCTGAAAGTAGTTTTCCTGGGAAATGGGATCGTATTTGTGATCGTGGCACTGCGCGCATTCCACGGTCATGCCCAGAATGGCTTTGCTGAAGGTGTTGGTTTTGTCTACATTGTATTCTACCCGGTATTCTTCGGGAATGACCCCGCCTTCTTCGGTGTACTTGTGGTTTCGGTTGAAGGCGGTGGCCAGTATCTGTTCCTTGCTCGCATTGGGAAGCAGGTCTCCGGCCAGTTGCCAGGTGATGAACTGATCGTAGGGCAGGTTATTATTAAAGGCATGGATAACCCAGTCCCGATAGGGCCATTGGGTACGGATATTATCATCCTGGTACCCGTAGCTGTCGGAATAACGGGAAATATCCATCCAGAGTACGGCCATCCGCTCGCCAAAGGCGGAGCTTTCCAACAAACGATCGATGATTTTGTCGGTGGCTTCGGGGGATTCATCCTCCCGGTAAGCCTGCATCAGCGCCAGGCTAGGGGGAAGGCCGGTCAGGTCGATGCTCAGGCGCTTGAGCAGGTGCATTTTGTCTGCTTTTTCATTGGGCTGAAGGCCCCGGTGCTCAAGCCTGTTGAGCACAAAGTGATCGACTTCATTTGCTACCCAGGCGGTGTTGGATACGTCTGGGAGGGCTGATTTTACGGGTGGAACAAAGGCCCAGTGCGGTTCGTAGGGGGCACCCTGCCGAATCCATTTTCTTATGATTCCCTTCTCCTCTTCGGTGAGTTTCAGGTTGGATTCCGGAGGGGGCATCATTTCGGATTCGTCGCTGCTCTCCAGTCTTTTGATCACTTC
>NZ_WNKG01000027.1 GCF_010119245.1 Cyclobacterium salsum | reverse complement strand
AAGCCCTAAATGAGGAAAAAATCTCTATTCCCTACAGCTGAAGCAGTAGGCAATTGATTAAAAGCATGCTGGCCCAAAATGAGTATTCCTCAATAGGAATGCGGCTCTACACCAGTCCTCTAAAGGATTATTTTTCAATAGGAATGCGGCTTTAGTCCATTCTTAAAATAGAATAGCATGATCGCAGGGTTTTAACCAAAGTGAACGCATTGGTGAATTCTGGATTGGAAAGGTTCAAACATAAAAGATTTGGCCAAAGCCCCAGATTGGGAAAAAATCAAAAATGCCTACAGCTGAAGCAGTAGGCAATTGATTAAGAGGATCCTGGTTTTTGATAATATTTCTTCACTAGGAAAGTGGCTTTAGCCCATTCTTAATAATGGAATAGCAAGATCCCTGGCTTTAGCCAAAACCGATACCCCATGCGGCAGGCTATTGATCAAAATCCGGTTCCAAATAATTACACTTTAATAGCAATGTGGCTTTAATTCATTCCTAAAATTGGAACCGTAAACCATAGCCAAAATGGAGGGAATTGTGAATTCTGGATTGGAAAGGTTCAAGGATAAAAATTTGGCTAAAGCCCTAGTTTGGGAAAAAATCAATGATGCCTACAGCTGAAGCAGTAGGCAATTGATTAAAAGCACGCTGGTCCCAAATGACTATTCTTCAATAGGAATGCGGCTCTATACCATTCCTCTAAATGGTTATTTTTCAATAGGAATGCGGCTTTAGCCCATTCTTAAAATAGAATAGCATGATCGCAGGGTTTTAACCAAAGTGAACGCATTGGTGAATTCTGGATTGGAAAGGTTCAAACATAAAAGATTTGGCCAAAGCCCCAGATTGGGAAAAAATCAAAAATGCCTACAGCTGAAGCAGTAGGCAATTGATTAAGAGGATCCTGGTTTTTGATAATATTTCTTCACTAGGAAAGTGGCTTTAGCCCATTCTTAATAATGGAATAGCAAGATCCCTGGCTTTAGCCAAAACCGATACCCCATGCGGCAGGCTATTGATCAAAATCCGGTTCCAAATAATTACACTTTAATAGCAATGTGGCTTTAATTCATTCCTAAAATTGGAACCGTAAACCATAGCCAAAATGGAGGGAATTGTGAATTCTGGATTGGAAAGGTTCAAGGATAAAAATTTGGCTAAAGCCTATGATGGGGTAAAAATCTAAATTGCCTACAGCTGAAGCAGTAGGCAATTGATTAAAAGCATGCTGGTTTTAGATAGATATTTCCTCAATAGCAATGTGGCTTTAGCCCATTCTCAAAATTGGCATAGCATGATCCCAGGCTTTAGCCAAAATTTTTTAGCTCTTAAAATCATTAGGGTATTTTAAAAATTGAGAATTTGTTTGTTTCGAGGGGAGGGTATATATCAGGAGAATAATGGCTAATCGGACCATGATTCCAAGAACGCTACCCTCCGGCCCCTGGCTACCGCCATTATAAATTTCATGGGGTATAATGCTAATATTCAGAAGTCCATCTGATTCGATTCCAGAAACAGGGAAACCAAAAATAGCGCCTTGTATAAAATTACAAGAGAAATGAATACCTGTCGGAATGAGTATGGATTGAAATTTTACAAATGAATACCCATACATGATACCAGCCAGGAAATAACTTACAAAATAGATACCATTTGTTGGGAAATGGTATAAGCTAAAAAGAACAGAAGTAGAAAATATTAATGCATTTTTATTGGAAATATAATGGATAAGGCTTGCAAAAAGTAAAATTCTAAAAATAAATTCTTCTACTATTGCTATGGATAAATATTTCGGCATTTGTGAAAATATTATTTTATAATTATTGGTAAAATTTAAAACAATATAATCATTATATATATTTAATAAGATGATAGAATAAAACAAAATAAGAATTAAAATAAAAAAATATATACTATAATTTAAACTTTCTAAAAAATAAATTCCAGCTATTTATCTTAGTTTTATCTTGTTATTATAAAAAATATAAAAACCTCGAATTGAAAGTATAAAAATCAGTATAAGACTGAATATTGAAAAGGTTTCAATCATTATTTTTTTCAATAAAAACCATCAATATTATAATCATACAAAAAATTAACTTAGCCGTTGAATTGAAAAAAATCTTAAAGTTATAACGAAAATATCTTGAACATTACTACTTCTAAAACATATAGTAATACTCCTATTATTATACCAATTATAAGCTCATTTAATTTAATATAACTCGATTCAATCAAAAAAAAATAGTACCCTAAAAATAAACTTATAATTGGAGCGATGTATACAAGACCATATGAAGCACCAGCGAAAAATATAAATATTGAATACAGAAACGAACACACCATAGCAACAAAAAAGATAGCCACATTATGTTGGAGATAATAGGAGACATCTTTTTGAAATAAAATAACCAAAAATATGATAGTAATATTAATTAACAGTATTTTATTTTTAATTTTCATACAAAGGAATAAATAGTTTCCATCTGCATTGTGCTTATGGACAAATTATTAGTCAGCCATGAAATATCCACCTAAAAAAACGATAATGATCCAAATATAGTGCATTCTATAAAACCCCATCGAGGGGAAATAGTAGCTTTACCCCCGACAAATTGGTATCAATGAGAAACAGCTAAATAAATCACATTCAGCTAAATACCATTCTAATAACTAATTGGTTTAATAGCGTTATATAATTGAACTAATAAAACCAAAATAGAAAAAATTAAAAGAACATAGAACCCAATTTTATATTTATTATCACTATTTATCATCTTAGTCCAATTTAAACTTATCATTTAAACACCGATATAGGCAATTAACTACAATAAACTAAAGACCTCCCATTTTTAGAGAAATCATGTAGCTATTCGTTCCCAGTGTTCTTCTAGCTTTCTTTCCACTTTCTAAACTTGATTGAAAAACCATACCAGCTAAATAGAACACATCATATAAGAAGGGATCACCTCCCATGATTGATAAATATTCGTTATTAGTTAACTCTTTCATAAGATAATAAATTAATTGTAGTTACCTACAAGATAGTGGTGGATTATAATTTCCTTTCCTTCCATCCCTAAAACCTCTGGCTATATCCCCAGAATTATTATAAAGATAAACACCTACAGAACCGACCGCTATCGCTAAAGCAAATAGTCCTATAGCAATCGAAACTGGTTCTCCCCCATTAACCTCTTTTAATTCTTCTAAACTTAGTCCTTTTAACTTTTCCATAATTTTAATCAAATTTAATTATTACACCAAATTTTTTAACGTTTTAATCCTTCCTATATATGTTGGAAGGTAATTTCTCATTAATTTCACTCTAATTTAACCCTGATCAATGCAATAAAA
This sequence comes from Cyclobacterium salsum, assembly GCF_010119245.1. Classification (GTDB taxonomy): domain Bacteria; phylum Bacteroidota; class Bacteroidia; order Cytophagales; family Cyclobacteriaceae; genus Cyclobacterium; species Cyclobacterium salsum. Next base: position 4,247 of record NZ_WNKG01000027.1, on the reverse strand, counting down.
TAACATTCATCAATTTTTCATTGATTATTTATCAATTCTCTGATACCTTAAGTATCTCAAATCTCAGATCAATACAAATTTTAGTATTTCCCTTATAAATGAAACTATTTAGTTTTCTCGAAAAAGAAATTTCAACTCCCAAATCCTTTAGGTATTCGAGGTACACGTACAATTGTCTTTTACTTATCCCCATCTTTTTTGCCATATCATTAGGACTCCCCGTGCGTTGTTCCTTTACCAGCTTATTCAATAGCTGAAATCGCTCAATCTGTCTAATAAACTCCATAATCCATGCGGTTTAACTTGTTAAATTCACTACTAAAAACTGTTTCTTTACCATTTTAGAATACTTGCCTTCTTTGCCCAGAAGTTCTTCATGCGTGCCCTCCTCAATAAGGTGCCCCTTATCCAGAACAAAAATCCGGTCCATTTCCTGAACGGCTGCCAGCCGATGGGTGATGAAAAGAATGGTTTTTCCCTCTTTTGCCAGTATGCGTATGGTATTGCGTACAAACTGCTCTGAATCAGAATCCAATGAGGCGGTGGCCTCATCGAGGATCAGAATGGCAGGATCCCGGTACAGTGCCCTGGCAATGGCTATGCGTTGTTTCTGCCCACCTGACAAAACGGCTCCGTTTTCTCCCAGATACGTTCCAAATCCGTTGGGAAGGGTTTCTATAAAATCCATCATGCCCAACTTGTTGCAGATGTTGACGATACGTTGCATATCGGGTTGGTAGTCCCCCAGTGCAATGTTTTCCAGTATATTGCCAACAAATAGATCAATGCGTTGCGGCACCACGGAGACCAATTGCCGAAGGCTCGTATGATTAATGTACTGAATATTATGTTTTCCAATGTAAACCTGTCCCGATTGCAGGGGATATAGGTTTTGCAATAAGGCCACCAGGGTGCTTTTGCCCGAGCCACTCTCCCCTACTACTCCGGAAATTTTACCTTTTGGAACAACCAGATTAAGGTCTTCGAAGACATTGGCTCTGGAGCCATATCGAAAGCTCACATTTTTAAAAACAATATCTCCTGCTTCTTCCTTATTTAGGGGGAAGGTCTTCTCGGCACTTTCTACTTCCAGATCCATGATCTCGAATAAGCGATCTGCTGCGATCAGGGCATTTTGAATCGTTTTGTTCATGCCAATAAGATCTGAAATGGGGCCCGTCAAATATCCCGTCAAGGCATAGAAAGCCATCAGCTCCCCGGGGGTTATGTCATTCCTCAACACATACCCAGCCCCTACCCAAAGAAGGATTATGGTAAACAACCTGGAAACGGTTTCTGCAGAAGTACCTGAAAAAATGGAGCTTGTACCTGATTTGTAAACGGTACGGAGCAGGGAGACAAATCGGATTTCCGTCTTGATATTCGCATGTTCTTCGGCACCAAACCTTTTTATCGTTCCGGCAGCCGTAATGGATTCTACCAGTTGGGATTCCAACTCAGCCGATTCTTCCATAAGCCTTCGTTCAATTTTTTTATTGAGTTGGTTGGTGATGCCATAAATCAGCGCATACAGTGGAATTACCAAAAGCATCACCAGTGCCAGCTTCCAGTAAAAGGTGAACATCAGTGCAAAAGAGAAAAGTACGATGAAGACATTCACAACCAGGCCTATCGAAACGTCATTGATAAATGCCCTGATCTTCACTGCGTCGTTGACGCGGGAGATGATCTCCCCCACTCTCATAGTATCAAAAAAGCGTTGGGGCAGCGTCAAAAGATGTTTGTAATACCCCAAAATCAGCCTGGCATCAATGCGCTGCCCCACCTTTAACACGAAGAGCGTTTTAAAAACCCCTATGGTGATTTGCAACAACAACAAAACAATCATGGTCACCGACAGCAGGTTGAGAAGATTGGTATTTCTTCCGATAAACACATGGTCAATGATTTTCTGTACATATATGGAAGTAGACAAGCCCAGGAGGGTAAAGATCATCGCCCCTAATAGGGATTGAAACATCACCCCACGGTGTGGGCGCATCAAAAACCAAAACCGGCTCCAGGTGCTTACTCTTTGGTTAACAGCTCTAAAGTCATCATTGGGCATTAACAGCACCAACACTCCGGTCCAGGAATTTTTAAAATCATGATGGCTAATTTTATGAAATTGCCCGTCTGCGGGGTCCATATAAGTCACCGTTTGTTCTCCAACCTTGTACAAAACCACAAAATGGTGAAGTACTTTGTTGACCACTACATGGGCGATTACAGGCATGGGTACCTCCTTCAAGGCCTCAAATTCTCCACGCACCCCCTTTGCCGAAAACCCCATTTTTGTGGCGGCTTCAATCAATCCCAATACATTGGTTCCCTTTTGGTCGGTAGAAGCCATTTGCCTGATTTTTGCCACTGGCATTTCCAACTTGTAATAGGAGGCTACCGAAGCCAGACAGGCAGCGCCACAGTCGGTGATGTCTTGCTGTTTGATCTTTATACTCATATCGCATCCCGGTTAGGGCTGTTTGTTGACAAAAGGGTTGATCCAGTTATCGACCTTATCGTATAGCAACTGAGACAAGGAACGCCTTGCCACTACAAAGCGGGCATTGAAGGTCATCCCTTTTTTGACATGGCCAAGTGCCCCATTAGAAAGGGTCAAATAAGAACGCTCTAAGAGACAGGTGACCAGGTAGCCCACTTCGTTTTCATTTATTAATGTCAGGTCATCAGCAATTTCCCACACACTACCTGTTGCAATCCCCCACTGGTTGTAATTATAGGCATCCACCTGAAAACTCACTTGTTGCCCTTTTTTGATAAAAGCGATATCAGCAGGGGAAATATAAGTTACTGCCAGTAAAGTGGTATCCGGGGAGATTTCGGCTAATTTTTGCTGGGGGTGAATGAAATCACCTTCGTTCAGGTTTAACACATTGATCAGGGTGCCGTTCGTACCGGCCAAAATGCTGTATCGGTCCATTTCTTCGGCATACACCTGAAGTTGATTATTAAGCTTATTCTTTTCATTCCTGAAATTATTCAGCTCTTGCTCCCAGGCATGAATTTTCTGCTTTTGGATCAATTCCAATTGGGCCCTGGCCTGCTTGTACCGTACTTCTACCTCGTCGAAATCTGCAAAAGCCAATGATTGGCTGTTTAGGAGTGTTGTGGCCCTATCATAATCACGCTCCAATTTCTGAACTGCCGCAGATTGGTTACTTAATTCCGTCTGGAACTCCACCAGAGAAGCCTGGAAATAATGTGTTTGTAATGGGATAGCGCGATCGTGGTTTTTTGACAAATTTGCTCCTAGCAATTGCCGTAAATCCGAAATAAAGTCATTCAAAAGCGCAAGTCGCTCTCGCACTCCCTGCATTTCTAGATGTAGTGCTTCTTTTCTTATCACAGCCAACACTTCTCCTTTCTGTACCTTTTGATTTTCGGCAAGGTTCCACTTTTCCAACCTTCCCCCCACCGCAGTCATCAACGGGTTGCGCTGCAACGCAGACTGAAAGGTACCTCGTGATTGTACCGCCACATCTACGTACACAAAAAACAGGGCAATGCATGCGCCCATTAGCAAGGTTAAAATAGAGAGGTAAATGGCTTGGGAGCGGACACTAATCCGGCCATCAAAAACTTCGACGCTGTGCGCTGCGATAGCGGAAGGGAAAATCCTGGCTTTCATACCTTTTTAAAAGATAATCGGTTAGAATAAACGTAAAAATCCTGAATTGCTTAAAGGAACTCAGTCCCTCCTTTAACAGGTCATTTCTTCAAACCGCCCAAATTCCCGTCCAGATAAAAATAACCTATTAAAAGTCCTAGATCACGGATACAAACTATTTTTCGATAACCCTTAAAAACCAGATTCCCAATCAACAATTTATGACAACAAAAATAAGGGCTAGGTGATGTTAGTTATAAAATCAAAAAAAACCAAATTTTTCTGTGAAAATTTTCATATTAATGATTAGTTCGGCCAATACTGAAGCAGCAGGCAATTGGTAAAACGAACCCCGGTCAAAAATAAATATTTCCTCAATAGGAATGCGGCTTTAGCCCATCCCTAAAATTGGAACCTCGAACCATTGCAAAAATGGAGGGAATTGTGAATTCTGGTTTGGAAAGGTTCAAAGATAAAAGTTTTGGCTAAAGCCCTAGTTTCGGAAAAATTCAATAATGCCTACAGCTGAAGCAGTAGGCAATTGATTAAAAGCATGCTGGTTCCAAATGAGTATTCCTCAATAGGAATGCGGCTTTAGCCCATTCTTAATAATGGAATA
>NZ_WNKG01000026.1 GCF_010119245.1 Cyclobacterium salsum | reverse complement strand
AGAATGGAAAAGTATGTGGAATTTTAGCTGTTTTGTTTGCTTTTCAACATAGGAGGACACAAAGGAGGCACTAAGAACACAAAGGTTTTTTTCAAGCCTCTCTGAGCACTTTGTGTTTTCTTTGAGCTCTTTGTGACTAAATCATTATCATATCATCTCCCTGGCTACCAGCTGGAGTCTGAAAAAGGGGATTTAAATACGCGGCATAATTTTACCACCCCCTGAATCCCCCTCCTTAAAACAGGAGGGGGCCCGGAGGGAGGCGATTTGATGTCACTCTTAATTTTTTTAACATGTTGAAATTCAAATAGTTAAAAATAAATACCGTTATCCCGATTTCTGCGTTTTGTAAAATGTTAAGTCTCGAAGTGTCGGCATCGGTTCGTGGTGACGCCAATCCCGTCATTGCGAGCGCCAGCGAAGCAATCTGATTCGCGGTGTGCGCGTAAGGATTACGAAAAAGGGCAGTTAGATACGCCGGACGTGTACGTCTTCCGACAGACTGCCGCGGGTGCTGGGGCGGTTGATGAAATACGATTGGGGTCAGGTCAGCACCCTACCGATGACGTATTTATCAAATCGCTGAAAATCAATATATTAAAAATCCACATCGTCATCCCGATTTCTGCGTTTTTTAAAATGTTAATTCTCGCAGTGACGGGAACGTGTCGCGGTTACTCCAACGTCGTCATTGCGAGCGGCAGCGGGCTTCGGCAGGCTCAGCCTAAAAAGCAATCTGAATCGGAGCGTTAATGTAAGGAGCTCAAGAAAAGAGCAGTTAAATAGGCCTGATGTGTTCGTAAAACGACAATTTTTTCCACCCTCTTTCTCCCCTCCTGTTTTAGGAGGGGGACCGGAGGGAGGTGCAATTTTTAACTGTTAAGTCTCAAAGTGTCGGGTAATCAGAAGCATAAGGTAAATTCCACCCAATCGCCGGTATAAAATCAATTCTAAATCGAACGAATAGGTCTGTAAATTATAATGAAATTCAGTGAATTTATAATACTAAATAGCGAATTAAACTACTCAAATAAATTATTATCGGTTGGAAATGTAACCTTCTAAACTGAAATTATTTTAATAAATAAGTTTATAGGTATGGGGCAAAAATTTTTTGAGATGAGATTGGGTAAAATAAAAATTATTTTTTTATATTTAAACATAGATAGCAAAAAAAATGCATTTCAAAAACAATAAAATGTTTCACAATCGTTTTGTTTTTGGTTTAATTTTTTGCTCTAACGCCTGTAGGGGCAGACCCAATTTTATAACCTAAGCAAACATTGTACGCTCAGATTAAAGCAATTATTAAAATTAAGTAGTAAACAGGAACGATTGATCTGGCTGTATACTACAATCGAAAACCCATGTTAATTAGCCCCAAACCCCTTGGATGGAATGAATAGGTATCCGGTAGAAAAGAAGAAATGGGTTGGTCTGTTGATGCTGGATAGTTAGAAAATAGAGTTTCCATTGAATTACCGGTTGTTCCATGTATAAGACCTTATTTAGAAATAATGTATTCCATCAAAGGGTAGCGGAAAAACAAACCTCAAAAGATCGACTGAGTGAAAAACGCCTTCCCTTGAGAATAAAGAACGGTCTTGATTTTTTTGTGGCTTGTACCTTCCTGATCGTTATCGCTACCTGGTTATTTCCCCTCATTGCCCTGCTGATAAAAGTGGGATCCAAGGGACCGGTGATTTTTAAGCAACTTAGGCATGGGAAGGACAACAAGCCTTTTTATTGCTTAAAGTTCCGAACCATGGTGGTAAACGATAAGGCGGATACGGTACAGGCCAAAAAGGGAGATATTCGCATCACCAAATTCGGGTCTTTTTTGAGAAAAAGCAGTCTGGATGAATTGCCTCAATTGATCAATATAGTACGGGGGGAGATGTCACTCATCGGTCCCCGGCCCCATGCGGTACCGATGAATGAAATCTTCTCGGATCGGATTCCAGGTTATATGAACCGCCATGCCATCAAGCCGGGCCTAACGGGTCTGGCACAATCCCGGGGGTACAGAGGAGAGATTAAAAGTTATCAGGACTTGTACTTCAGGTACCGGCTGGATTTGTTTTACTTTAAAAAATGGGACCTACTTTTGGATGTTAAAATCCTGGCTTGGACCGCTTACTCGCTATTGTTTGATAATAAGAATGCGTATTGAGAAATGCCACTTATATATTTTACTCCTTGTATGAATATTGTTCAATTTTTCACTGTGAGGAATTATGCCCTTACGGTAGATTTTTGGCTCTTAATTTGGCTAACCGGTAAATGTAAAACTTCGTATTCAAAGTCGGTCATGATACTTTCAAGAGATAAGTAATTTTCCGCATACCTGCGCGCATTTCCGGAAATGATTCGGTTGTTATTTTCCTCAGAAACTGCTTTTAGAATACCATCATGTAACGCATTGGAATCATCGGGATCAATTATAATTCCTGTGTTGAATTTGTCAATGGTATTATACAGTTCGGAACCTTTCGTGGCCGTGACTAGGGAAACACCACCAACTGCCCAAATGGTTGTCAATTTGGAAGGTAACATCAAATCAGTAGCGTTGGATTTTTGTAGCACCAAGTGGAGGTCAGCGAGATTAAGCATTTTCCTAAATTTATCTAGTGGCTGAAGGGGTAAAAAAATCACATTGGTTAATCCCAGGATTTCCTTTTGGGCCACCAGATGATCGACATATGGTCCGGATCCACAGATAATAAATAGAATGTGGGTATCGTTCGCAAAATTTTTGGCTGTTAACAATATACGATCCAGACCTTGTTTCTCACCAATAGCCCCCGAGTAGAGTACCAATTTATCATCAGGGTTAAAGCCAAACTCTTTTTTGAGTGCTGCTTTGTCTTTTAGGGGGCAAAATAGTTCTATATTTACCCAATTCGAAAAAAGATAAATATCTTTGTGGGATTTTTGCCTGATCTTGTGAGCCATAGCGGTGGAAATGGTGCTAATTTTGTCCACGTTGTTAAAAATGTACTGTTCAATTTTAAGTAAAACAGTTATCAGGCTTTGGGCCTGTATCATTTTTAGGTCTCTCGCGGCCTCTATTTGAAGATCTTGAATATGATAAATGAATTGATTTTTTTGAAATTTTTTGACCATCACTCCCAGTATTCCCAAGAGAAGAGAGGGCGATACAGCAATTACCTGATCAAATTGAAATTTAGGAATCACTCCTATTAATTTAAAAAAGGCACTAACGAGAAACGAAAAATCCAATAGCATCCTTCGGATGGCTGTAGGCTTAGACGGTATATAGGCCGGGCAGCGGAAAATATTAATTTTACCACCGGATGGGAACGATTGCGTTTCAAGTTTGTACCAGAACCTGCTTTTGACATAGGGTTCCTGTACCTGCCAATAAGGATAATAAGGATAGGTAGTGATGACGGTACATTCGTGGCCCCTGCATGCCAACCAATGGATCATCTCTCCCGAGTATTTTCCAATTCCGGTTGGTTCTGGAGCATAGTTATAGCCTATCAAGAGAACTCTCTTCTTCATAAACGAAAGATTTAATAAATCCTCAATACCTATTGAAGGATTTCAATAAATAAGATTATATTTAATTTGAATAGGAATGCTTATCAGTTGGTTGGTTAGGTTTTGATAACTATCCTCTATTAAAGTAATTTATTGATCAGGTTTGTAGGGTATCAATAAATTCAATATAGTAATAAAAATAGAATAAAATAAATAATATCTACACTAAAAAGATTTTTAAATACAAAAAAAAGTGGATGGACCCCTTTGTCGTTTTTATTGATGGTTTCGAATATTGAACAAAACAAGTTTTATATTAACTTTTTACTATAATATGGAAAAAATTATATATAATTTTATGAAAAAATAATTTTATTTTTTACGTCCAAAATGGGTATTTGATTATTAAATCGAAATCCTTATTACTTATTTTTTTTCAGAAAAGATATATACCGGGTTATTCTTATTTGGTTTCTTAGTATGTTTGAGTATGAAGGTGTTTTTGTTTACCGTCTTATTTGTCCAGCTGGGTGTTCATCAGGTTTCGGGTCAATTTCTTGATTCTCTCAAAATTGAAGCAGGACTTAGCATGATCGCAGCTTCGAAGGAGTATCCCTCTTTCTGGTTACAAGCCAACCAATTCGGTACGGTTGGCAGTGAACGGCAGCTGGATCTTATTCCGCACCTGTCCGCTGAAAACAGTCACTATTTCCGATTGAACAAGTCGAAAAATAAACCAACAGAAGCCAATTTTCACCTGGGGTATGGCCTGGATCTATATGCCAATAATGGCTTTAATTCTATTTTTGCCAAAGAAGCATTTGTTCGGCTGGGGTATCAGCAATGGGAGTTAAGGGCGGGAAGGTTTGCCGAACTTATTGGAGAGGTGGACCCCGAGCTTTCAAGTGGTTCCATGGCGGTCAGTGGCAATGCTTTACCCATACCCAAACTGACCTTTATCGTAAATCGCTTTACCGATGTTCCGGGCACCAAGGGATTTTTGCAGTTTAAAGGACAGTATTCCCATGGTTGGTTGGGGACTTCCCATTCTGTGAAAAATGCCTTTTTGCATGAAAAGGTTTTCTACCTGAAAGCCGGGAGGGATCCATTCAGTTTCTATGCAGGGTTGATGCATTTCGCCCAATGGGGTGGGGAACATCCGCGTGGGCCCATGCCCGACAGGTTTGAAGATTATTTACGGATCATTGTGGGGGCCTCGGGAGATCCAAATGATCCGGTTTACCAACAGGGTGCGGGTGCTATTGATGTGGCCAATGCGGTGGGTAATCACATGATCAATTCTGACATCGGCCTGGAGATCAAGCTGGCCAAATCCAAACTAAAACTCTATACCCAAACCATATTTTCCAAAGGCCGAGGGGACAGTTCCAATTTAAACCGGAGGGATGACCTGGTTGGATTTAACCTATTCGGAAAAGACCGAATGGTAGGATTAAGCTGGACTAGCGACAGAAAATCATGGCTAGAAAAAGTGTTGCTGGAAGGTATTTATACCAAGGACCAGGGAGGCGATATTATTTTCAATGGAAGGTTTAATTATTATAACAATGCTACCTATGCTACTGGCTGGGTGTATCTGGAAAACATTATCGGTACTCCTTTATTTATTTCACAAAAGCAGGCCGCAAATTACCAATTGGATCCTAATGGAATTGGGGGATGGAGTGTGGTGAGCAATAGGATCGTTGGGTATCACGGCGGAATAATGGGAAGCCTGGGTAAATATACGCGTTGCCGTACATTGATTACCTTTGTAAGGCATTTCGGGAACTACTACAACGATGCCTATTTTTCTCCAAACAAAAACCAATTTCATTTTTTATTAGAACTAAGCCATCGGCTGGACCCTAAAATTAACGTAGTTACTGCCATTGGTCTGGATCGGGGAGAATTATCCAATATTGTAGGCGGGAAATTGGCATTGGAATGGACAATAAAATGAGGGGATTTCATATGTTTATAATTGTCTTCAAGCGGCCATATGGAATCTCGCATGCTTTATAATCATCCCTCTGTGTGACGTTTTCGTCATGCCTGTCTGCCTCAGGCAGGCTCGATTTCATGACAGGAATAAAGAGTTTTTATTGACGTCGATTAATGAACAGTAAAAAAATAATATAAAAAGCATTAAATTATTTAATAATGATGTTTATATTTAATAAGAAAAAAGTATTCATATACCTTACCTGAACTATGATTGCTACCCTTAAAAGAATCAAATGGCTCTATGTGGCGTATAATTTTTTTCATCAAAAAAAATTAGCCTATCTCAAGCCGCTTTATGCAAGATTTGGTGTAAGGAAACGCTGTTTTCAGACGATATCTAGTAGCGATCTTAATGAGTACGATCCCTTAATTGGCCCTGTATTGGATCGATTGAATTCGGTAAATGAACTTCCATCACATCCATTATACGCTGATTTACCCGAAAAAATTCAGGAGGAGTTGTTGCATTGGTCCGATGATGGTTATGCCGTTTTAGAGGGTTTTTTTACAGGGGAACAGGTAGCATCTATCAACGATCGAATTGAAAAATTGGTAAAATCAAGCCAACTAGAAATCCGGGAAGGGCGAAAAATAATGTTTGCCGTTAATCATTCTCCAAAGCTCCGTGCCGAGGCAAGCCCGGGACGTTTGGAAAAAATTCTTGAAATGGTACTAGGAAGGCCGGTCTCGTTATTTCAAAGTGTGAATTTCTATAAAGGAAGTGAAGACCCAGCCCACTCTGATTTTATTCATATGTCTACTTATCCCTATGGTTTCCTTATTGCGGTTTGGATTGCCCTGGAGGATATCGATATGGACAATGGTCCCTTATTTTATTATCCTGGAAGCCATAAATTAAAATACATCATGAACAATGACTTTGACCATGGTGGTAATAATTGGATGTTAGGCAAAAATTATAAGGAAAAGTATTCCAATAAAATTGCGAGTGTACTAGCGGATACCGATTTTAAAATAAAGTATTTCACCGCCAAAAAGGGGGACGTCTTAATCTGGCATGCCAATCTGTTACATGGAGGGGCCAAGGTAGTAAATGGAGACAGGACCCGAAAGAGCATGGTCATGCACTATTTTGGGTCGGATGTCATCAGATACCATGAAGTTACCCAAAGACCTTCTTTAATGAATTGAAAACTTTTTCCATGTGGGTATTACCTGGTCTTTTTGGAAGAACTGAGTTAAAATAGGTTCAGTTCGGGCTTTCCTGAAAAAATTGATGAATCTTGAACTTCATTTCACCATCAGTATTTACCAAGAGAGCTTCCAGATTGCTTTTAAATACCAATGAAGGTTTTTTTAAAGAGCGTTATTCCTTAGAAAATCTGGAATTTCTCTAATGGGGAACATGGGTTTCATTGTACAGGTCATCGAGATTCCGTATTTGCAGGGTGTTCAAGGTACTGAAGAGGAATCCGGGAGGCTAATGTGGTTTTTCCGTGGCTCGTGTTTGATAACTGCAAAGCCTCTGGGAATATAAGCACCACTCACCACCAACTGGTTAGAGCTGTCCAGTTGGTGGTAAAAGCTTCATCAAATTCCAGGTAAATCCGCTCTTTTGAGCTACTATACTTTCTATCAGTGGTATGCCTTTGGAGACTCTTCGCCAGCTGTTTCACTTAGTAATTCTCTACTTTCCTGCACGATAGTATTTCCCATCGTCGCTTTGATTCTCTCTAAGCAGACGCAAATTAAACCATCAATATTACCTTTTTATCATTTTTACAGTACGGATAAATTCCCCTTTATCACTTTCAACAACAAGTAAATAAACACCCCCTGAAGCTAACATTAGGTTAGATAGGTCAATCTCAAAAATACTTGAGCTTTTTAAATCTGTTCTGAAAACTTTTCGGTAATATTCTTTACCTGATACATCATAAACCCTTATCAAATAGTCTTGCGGTTCCCCTCCAGGCATTCTAAAATAAATGATAGAATCAAATGGGTTGGGATAGGCTGAAATTGATATTTCTTCTCGGGAAATTGAATTGTTCTTGGCTATGACTGATTCCCCATCAATAGGTAAAGCTGAAGGCTTTGATTTATCGATGATTTGAATTCGTTGATTTGTTCCGGAGGGCATGGACAAGGAATGAATTTCAATGGCACTGACTTTGGGGTTTTCCGAAACCTTTTCAAAGAGCAGGTTT
>NZ_WNKG01000025.1 GCF_010119245.1 Cyclobacterium salsum | reverse complement strand
TACTTCTATTTAATTCATTGGATATCAGTTTTTTAGGGATTCAGAAAGAAGCCCTACAAATCCCCTTTATCTGCACCTCGTGATTGCAAATCACGCGGAGCGGGAGAAATTATTTCTCCACTTTTTGCCCATCCAGAACCTCAAAGCGGGACATTTTGCTGGTGTATTCGGGGACCATTTTTTTCATATGCAAAACCAGCTGCATTTCATCTTCGGGATCAAAAAACGTTTCAAACAATCGCATTTTTCTTTTGATCTCCTGAAAGTTACCGGGGCGGACCAGAGCTATTTTTATCTTAGGATGGTGGGTTTCAACGGACCGTTCTCCGGAATCCAATACTTCTTCATACAACTTTTCTCCGGGACGCAATCCCGTAATTTCTATGTCAATATCCACACCGGGTTTTTTACCGCTGAGGTGTATCATTTTTCTCGCCAGGTCAATGATCCTGATCGGTTCACCCATGTCAAAAACAAAAATCTCACCTCCATTGCCCATGGCTCCTGCCTCCAATACCAAATCACAGGCCTCGGGTATGGTCATGAAATATCGCGTAACATCGGGGTCAGTGACCGTCAAAGGTCCTCCATTTTTAATCTGCCGTTTGAACAGGGGAATAACAGAACCGTTAGATCCCAATACATTTCCAAAGCGGGTAGTGATAAAGGCTGTTCCTGAATTGTGCTGCTCCTTTTGAGAATTATCCAGGGATTGTACATACATCTCAGCCAACCTTTTGCTGGCCCCCATCACATTGGTGGGATTTACGGCCTTGTCGGTGCTGACCATGACCATTTTTTTCACGCCATAGGCTACTGCACAATCCGCCACATTTTTTGTACCCAGGAGATTACACTGAATGGCTTTGAACGGATACTTTTCCATCATGGGCACATGTTTTAACGCTGCGGCATGGAAAACAAAATCGGGCTTGTAAAGATCAAACACCTTTTTGAGCCCTTCCAGGTTGGTCACATCCTCCAAAATAGCATGAAGCGGCAGCTCCTTGAATTCATTCTGGATAAATACCTCCTGATCATGCAGGGGAGATTCGGCCATATCCAGCAAGACCAAAACCTCCGGAGCGCATCTGGCAATCTGTTTGGACAATTCACTTCCTATCGATCCGGCCGCTCCTGTGACCAGCACCCGCTTGCCTGTTATCAGCGCAGATACCGTGGTGTTTTTCAGACAAATGGATTCCCTACCAAGCAGGTCCTCTATTTTCACATCCCTGAGTGCCCCGGGACTGAGGTTCCCCCCTATCCATTGGTTTACCGGAGGTATGGTCATGGCATGGATATCCAGCCGGATGCAGGCATCAATAATTTCCCTTTTTCGTCTGGGGGGAAGGTCTATGATGGCGATGATCAATTCTTCCAACTCAAATCTTTCCGCCAGGTCCGCCAATTCGTCAACGTTGCCGAATACGGGCAATCCCTCAAAATACTTGCCCTTCTTCCGGGGGTCATCATCCAAAAAGCCATAGACCAGAAACTGGTACTGGCTGTCTTTGACCACAGCCCGGTAGGTAATGCTGCCCGCCTCACCTGCTCCATAGATCAGTATTTTTTTCTTTGGCAAATCCATCCCTTTGAGCTTGTTTTTTCTGAAAAAATCCTTTACCAGCAGGCGGTAGGTAATCAGGAAAAACAGAGCGAGTACTCCTCCGATGATCAGCACGGCAAAGGGTACCACCCTACCCCCACCATATAGCATCGCCTTTAACAGATTAAGAACCGACACCGCCAGTACCGTAAAGCCAACTGTACGCAGGATTAACATCCCATCCATGATACCGGTATGGCGCACTATTCCGGTATAACTTTTTGTTAGAAACATAACAAAAAGGCCAATTAAAACAAATGTGAGGGTTCCCTGAAAAACCTGCAGGTCAGCCATCCTTAACCAATCGAAATTGGTAGCCAGAAAATAGGCAAAAAAGATGGATATGAAAAGAATAATACTGTCAAGACAAGCGATAAGCCACCTGGGTAGAATGCTGATTTTTTTCGAAAAAAACATGAATAAAAACTTATGGTAAGAAGCCGCCAATGAATCTATCAAAGATAATGGTTTTTCACCTTACAAAAAAGCCAAACTTATTCTTTGAAAAATACTTTATCAAAATTAATTCAACATTCATTAAAAGGCGCACACCTGGCTTTTGAATTGATTTTCACCAATGGTAAACCATTTGTACCTCCAAATTGAAATTGGAACGAACACCTGCTGCGGCCTGCCATTGGTAATGGTGGGAATGAATATATTGGCCGGTAGCCGCAAGGTTGATGTTCGCCAATTTTCTTTCCCATAACAAAGCCAGGGCCAAATCTGTCCAGGGCTCCAAATCTGCGTTGGCAGCTGTTGCCGCATAATAAAAATCCTCATTTCGTGCCACCCGCTCCAGTCGTATTCCCGTTTTTTTCCAGCCTCGCACATAGGCCAATTCCAGGGTTTGCATATTAGTGCCGGGACCCAGGCCCACTCCCAGCGGCTCTCCCCTATGCGTAAATCCGCGAAGCCTGGAATGGCCGTGCCAGCTAAGGCCTGCGTTGCCGGAGTAGCGGACCAGGCGATTGATGGATTCCTGCTGCTGGGTCAGCTCCCCACGCATCTGCAAATGTCCCTTTTCCAGGGTCCATAGTTTGGAAAACCCCAGCAAATAAGCCCGGGCATGTTCGGGATTGAGGAAAAACTCCCGCCAATTCAATGCATGGTCCCGACGGCCATACTCAAAATAAAGCTCTGATTGTGCCTGTGGCAACACCCAGCGGCCAAACACCGCTACCTGCTGGTCCCATTCCCCATTGGCATTGGAAAATCCGTAATTTTCCTTGATCAGGGGCATGATTACCGGCAGTAAGGCCCTGAAGCCCGCGGGCCGATCCCGATTATAGATCTGAAAAGTCCGTGAAAAACCCAATGACAAGCCCTTCAGCCATTTGGGAGAATAAGCAAGGATCAGCGCATTCAAATAACGCGGATCTTCCCGGTGAGGATTGTAAAATTGCTGATTGAGTGCCTCCTCCTGCAGGGGAGCATAAGCGGTGCTAGCTAGCCTACCCACCAATACCTGCCCTTCAAAGGTTCCCAAAAAGGTGGGCAGCGGTGCCCTGGTACCCAGGCTCAGGTGAGGAAATCCCGGAGCATGATGACTGAAAATAAGCGACTGAAACTGTCCCGGACCCCACCAGATATTGCTGGTACTGAGGCTTACTTCCCATTTGCGCCAATGAGCGGCCAGTTTGGATTGTCCCCAACCCAGGCGAAGCAGCATTCCCTTGCCAAAACGCTCCGGATAGTTGAGGGTATTGGGATAACGAAAATACCTGCGGTTGGTGGTCAATCCGTAGCTATCCGGAAATCCCTCATAGGCGGTGTTTCCGGCCAAAACCAATTCCGGTTGGAAACGGAATTCCAGCCAATTTTTACGGTATAGCAGTCCGGGATTTAACCAGAGTTGAGGTCCTCTGGCCGGCACCTTCAGGTATGGATAGTAGCCATAGGGCCTGCTGGCGGAATGGCCCAGGGATGCCCTTACCGGTAGCCATTTCCAGTTTTCCCTGATTTCCTTTCCGGGAGCCAGGCTATCTCCTTCCATCAGGTCCGCAAGCGGTAAATCGAAGGGACGGATCAGGTAACTGGCCTGGTTGTCTCCCTTGCCCAGGAGCTGCATTCTCCTACCGGCTTCTTCCAGCATGGGCTCACCGGCAAAAACCTGCGCCTGCAAGTCCATGTGGTTTACACAAAGAAATATGATTGTAAAAAAGAGGGTTCGTAGCATTTGGGCCGAAAGATAAACTTTTTTACAAAAAAATAGGAAAGAATGGCAATCTTATGCCTCACAACCTGGAGCAGGTGCTGTTCGATAGTTGCAATGTCGGACTGCAGATGAGCAGGATTTGTACTCCTGGTTACGGAATCGTTTTTGGGATGATGGGCACGTTTCGGGGATTGCAAATCCCCTTTATCTGGCCTCGGAATTGCAAATCCCGAGGAGCGGGGTCCCCTTTATCTGTCCTCGGGATTACAAATCCCTAGGAGCGGGATCCCGAGGAGCGGTACGCAAGCCATTTCCAATCCAGGTGCTGGCATCGGGCACATTGCGGGTGACCACCGATCCGGCACCAATTTTGGCCCAGGAGCCGATTTGGATACCCGGCAAGACGGTACTGCCAGCACCAATCAGCGTTCCCTCCCCCACATGGACCCCTCCGCAGAGGATGGCTCCGGGAGCGATGTGCGCAAAATCCGAAATCCTGCAATCGTGGTCGATGGAGGCCGCCGTGTTGACGATGACCTGCCTGCCCAGCCAGCTGTCTACTTTAACCAGGCACCTTTCCATCACTACGGTGCCTGCTCCCATCGTAGCGCGTTGGCTGAAAATAGCTGAATCATGGACCATACTGGCAAAATCCGCTCGTTCCCGATATCGCAGGTAAACCTTTTGGCGCGCGCTATTGTCTCCAATGGCTATAATAAGGGGATGATCAAAAATAAAATGATCGGGAACAGGGCCAAGCACCGGGAACTCCATCAGTTGGGTTAAGTGGATATTGTCATCAAAGATACCGTGCACCCGGTCCTCCGGGCCTAGCAGGTCGATGATTACTTTCCCATGGCCGGATGCTCCAAAGATATACATGTAATGTGGTGTTTTTTGGTTCAGGCACTTTGCCGGTTTCCGCGAAATGGTGCTACCGAAAGGCTGCCCTCCGGATAAATATGTTGCTTGCGGATCAGGGGCCTGATGGTCAGGAAAAGGATTTTTACATCTAGCAGAAAACAGCGATTCCGAACGTACCAGGTATCATAACGGAACTTTTCTTCCCAACTCAGCCTGTTCCGACCTTTAATCTGAGCGATTCCGGTGATGCCCGGCAGGACTTCGTGGCGGCGGTGTTGTTCTTCAGAATAGAGGGGAAGGTATTCCGGCAGCAGGGGCCGGGGCCCCACCAAACTCATTTCTCCCCGCAGCACACAATATAATTGCGGCAATTCATCCAGCGAACTTTGCCTTAACCAGCTGCCAACCGGGGTCATCCGTTTTTCATCACTCAGCAGTTTTCCCGACAAGTCCCGGGCTTCGGACATGGTGCGGAATTTCAGCAAGGTAAAAGGCTTGCCAGACCTGCCGGTACGGGTTTGTGTAAAAAACACCGGGCCCTCCTCCTGCCACCTCAGCAGTACTACCAACGCTGCCATCAGCGGAGAAAGCACCATCAACAGGACCAGGGCTACTAAAAAATCAAAGATTCGTTTTCCCACGTTCACGACAGTTTATCTGACACTTTCATGATGTCCTTGTGCAACAAAAAAACCACATCCAATACCCGGTCCATTTCTTCCTCCGTCAGGCCTGTGCTACTGGGCAGGCAAATGCCCTCTGAAAAAAGGGCCGAAGAGACCCCTGTTCCATAGAAGGGCGTATTTTTATATAAAGGTTGCAGGTGCATGGGTTTCCACAATAACCTGGATTCGATCTCCTGATCTTGTAGGCTAAACATCAACTCCCTGGCTGAAAATCCAGCCAGCAAGGGATCTATTACCATGGTTGTGAGCCAACGGTTGGAAAAAAACCCTTCCGGTTCCTTCAAAAAACGAATACCGGGGAGTTCCTGCAGGAATTGCTGGTACCGACGAAAGATGGCCCTTCTTTTTTGGATCCGCTCCTCCAGGCTGTCGAGTTGGGCCAGACCGATCCCAGCAGAAATATTATTCATTTTATAATTGAACCCCATTTCGGAATGCTCGTAATGAGGGAAATCCAGCTTTGCCTGAGTCGAAAGGTAGCTGGCTTTTTTGGCAAGAAAACGGTTGTCGGTAAGCAAGGCTCCTCCACTTCCGGTGGTAATGATCTTGTTGCCATTGAAAGAAAAAATACCCAAATCTCCGAATGTTCCGGCATACTGTCCACCAATACGGGACCCTACCGCCTCTGCTGCATCTTCTATCACGGGTATTTGGTACCGTTGGCTGATTTCCCTGATTCGGGGCCAGTTGGCCGGCATGCCGAAAAGGTTGACGACCACGATGGCCTTGGGCTTTTTTCCCATTCGCAGCCGCTCCTGAATCGTCCCCTCCAGGATATCCGGACACATGTTCCAGGTTTCCTTTTCACTGTCCACCAGAAGTGGTTGGGCTCCCAGGTAAAGAATGGGATTGGTAGAAGCGATGAACGTAAAACTCTGACAGAGCACCTCGTCTCCAGGCCCTACCCCTAGCAAGTGCAGCGCCAGATGAATAGCGGAAGTACCGGAATTGATTGCCACGACATGGGAAGCCTCAAACTTCCTGGACAATCCCTGCTCAAATGCGGAAATAAACCGGCCATGAGTAGCGATCTGCCCTTCTTCCATGGCGGCCATGACATGCTTTATTTCTCCACCCTGAAATTCCGGAAAAGACAGGTAAATTCTTTCTTTACTTTTTCCCATTACTTCCCTGTAATTCGATACTACCGGCTAAAGATATAAATATTTGCAGAAAAATTAAATGATATTCCTTCCAGGGAAAGCAAATTTAAACAACTGGAATTCTTTAAAATCGGATAATTTTTTCACCAAAAAAATCAAGTCCCTTTTCTTATAGGCTTGTGGCATTTTCCTGATAATTAAAACTAGTTGACCCGTATAAGCCGATTAGGTTTCAGGAAATTTTTTTTTCAATATTTTTTACATTTTTTTTGATCAGCCAATACCGGAACCCTAAATAGCCCATAATCATCACCAAAACAAAGACGATGGCAGGGAACCAATGAACGGTTTCCAGGCCAATACCGTAGACCCATATCCCGTTGATCATCAACTGTAGCCCGGCATACACCAGGGATACCTGCACATGGGGAATGCCTGTCTCATTGGCCAGGTACTGGTACAGGTGACTGCGGTGGGGCTGAAAGATATTTTCCCTGCGAAAAAGGCGCAGCAAGAGGGTAATTACCGCATCCAGGCCATATACGGTAAAGAAAAACAGGTACGCCGGGTTACCCGTAAGGATAATCACCTTTATCATCAGGTAGCCCAGCACCATGGCCATGCTAACAGAGCCTACATCTCCGGCAAAACACCGGGCTTTTTTCCGCACATTGAACCAGGCAAACGCGAGGCAAGCCAGGGCCAGAAGCAAGAGCAGTTCCCTTTCCCCGGCCATTTCCGGTACCAGGGCAAAACTCCCCAGGGCCACCAGCGCATAGAGCACGGTGATGCCATTGATACCATCCATAAAATTAAACAGGTTGGTCCAGCCGATCAGCATAAAAAACAACAGGGGTATCCAGGCTCCCAGCTGGGTGCCCTGCCCCAGGTCCAGCAGCAGCAGTGCAGTGGCCAGGAAGTGAGCGCTGATGCGCGGCAATTGATGCAGGGGGCGGATATCGTCCCACATGCTGATCCCGCCGACCAGCAGTATGGCCAGCGCCAATGGCCAGGAGGCGGCCCCCATCAGCCAGGCCAGGACCACCGCCAGGACGAACACCATGCCCCCACCACGGATGGTACTTTGGGTATGTGAGGAGCGTTCATTGGGTTTGTCAATGATCCGGTAGCGTTCGGCCAGGCGAAAATAGAGGAGCAATGTTCCCAGGAAAAAAAGGAAGGCAATCAGGTAGTACATGGCTGTAAAAGGGTTCTGGCAAAGGTAATTAATTATTATTTATTTGAAAGAAGCAATGGGAGGGACTTAGAGATGATGTGATGATGTGATGATTTGATGATTTGATAATGTGGTGATGTGGTGATGTGGTGATGTGGTAAGCCTAAAATACCAGGCAGTTCAGTTGGGCTCCATATCCGCCCAAAATGCCCTTTTAACCCTTAACCACCAGAGTTGAATCCAAAGTAAAGGCTGATTGCCAGATAGCCACTAGGAATACCGCAGCCGGATTCGAACCATATTAACCCTTAACCAACACGGCTGAATCCAATACTACCTTTCCTGCCTATTTGCCCATAACTACAACCCAGCCCGGACCCAGCCAGGTTAACCACCACCGCTGAACTCAAGATAAGAGAACCTGCCCCAAAGCCGATCCCTACACCTCAGCCCGTTCCGAGCCAATTAACCCGTACCTATTCTTTCTTTTGAATTATTTCTAAAATTCCTTGTTCCTCAGACGCTAAAAATTCAATCATAGCAATTCTGTTTTTCTGTAAAAGCCTTGAAATAGATTGGGTGGTTAAATTACCTGTTTTTAACCAGATGATTTTGGGTGGAATACCCTTAATCATATTTAAATCAATAAAATCAGCGTCAAACGTTACTACAGCATACCCATGTGCCTTTGCATAATCAAAAATATCGGAATCCGATGCGTCTTCCGAGCCCACATGTCGAACATGATAAGAGCCCGGGAAATCGGATTCAATTTGCCTGACAATTTTTGGCGAGATATTCTGGTCAAACAAAAGCTTCAAGAGGCAATTTGCAATTTATGCTCCTTATCTGCTGCAAAAGCCAGGCAAGCATTAATCATATCTTCACTAATCTCTTCAAAATCTTGCATGATCTCCTGTTTGCTCATTCCGTTTGATAGCCAATTTAACACATCATAAACGGAGATTCTTGTCCCTTTAAGGCAAGGTTTACCAAATCTCTTGTCAGATCTTATTTCTATATATTCCTGATAATTCATAATCCAAATATACGTAAATCCAGCCAGTTCGTTGGTTAACTGCTTATCTGATTTTAGGACCGGGTGTTTTGACTTTGAGAGGGGGTGACTGAGGGACTAGGAGACTCAGTGACGGGGGGACGGAGGGACGGATGGAACGTACAGGGATTTTTAGTCACTAAGGCACAAAGAGGCTCGAAGGACACTGAGGGAATTGGAGACTTAGAGACGGAGTGACTTAGTGAGGGGGAGACTGAGGGATGATGTGATGATGTGGTGATATGATGATATGATGATGGGATGATGTGATGATACAATTGTTTAACCCTTAACAACCAGGGTTGAATCCAAAGTAAAGACTGACTGCCAGACAGCCGCTATGAATACCTCAGACGGTTCCGAGATACTTTAACCACCACGGCTGAACCCAAAACAAGAAAACCTACCCCAAAGCCGATCCCTATACCTCAGCAGGGCCCCAGCCAATTAACCACCACGATTGGACCTAAATTGTATGGTAGCCTGTCTAACGGCTATTATATCAGGTATCCGGAACCAAGCCCCGAAGGGGCGAAATACCATAAGCCCCGGGTAAGCCGATAAAAGAGGCGCAGCCCGGGGTAGTTGGGGTCTTGCGCTCCCTGCATTGGCTATCCAGCCGCTAAAAAGTGAAACCAGGTTTCCGCCAA
>NZ_WNKG01000024.1 GCF_010119245.1 Cyclobacterium salsum | reverse complement strand
GTACTGGTGCGCCGCGGCGCACGGGAGAGTAGAGCCTGTCCCGACTCGTCGGGATCGCCGCCTCATTTATTCAAAAGCCCTTTGGTTTATTCCACAAGGGCTTTTTTTATGCCCAAAGCTGCAGAAATGTTCACCACAGATTACTCGGATCCGCACAGATAAGGCTCAGGGAGAGGCTAATATGTTCTTATATCCCTTATATGGTTCTTTTTTTTTAACCATATAAGGAATATAAGGGCATTGAAGGGGTCAGGAAAATTCTTATATGCTCTTAAATGCCTTATATGGTTCCTTATTTATTGCTGAAGAAAGTGTGCACCACAGATTCGCGCAGATTCGAACAGATAGTTTGGGGATCAGGAAAACTCTAATATGTTCTTATATAACTTATATGGTTCTCTTTTTTTTAACCATATAAGGGATTAAGGTCATTGAAGGGATCACAAAAAATCTTATATGTTCTTATATAACTTATATGGTTCCTCATTTATTTCCGAAAAAAGTATGCCCCACAAATTACACGGAAGGGTCTTTGGCAGGTGAATATACAACTAATACCAGTTTAGTCCAGACGGTCCAGGACTATTGCGATTTTTTTTGTGTCGGGGCTGATAGAAAGCCTGCTGATATCGCCGTAACCAGGGATCGTAAAGGTCCCTACTTTCTCCCATTCGATTCCTTTATTTACCTTTCGGAGGTATAATTCCTTTCCCCTGGCCATAAGTATATTGTTTTTATCTACCCAACAAAAGTCTTCCGATCCTCCCAGAGCTAGCCCCAAACTGGTAATTCCCCTTGTTTCTGTGTGGAAGGCTTTCAATTCGAAGGTGGTTTTTCCATCTACTACAATATTGTTGTTTTTGTCCAGGAATATAATTTCATCCGTTCCTGGCCGTTTTTGAATGCTTCTTCCAGTGTTTTGCGCAATGGTGTGAATGTCCTCCCGTCCATAAGGGAATACCAGACGGTTAGGTTCCCCTATAACGAACAGCGCAGCCGTTTCTCCATGCCATCCGTAATAGCCCACCGGCTGGATGTCATCATACAAGAGTTCAGGCTCCCCAAAATTGATGGGATAAAGCCAGACTCGTTGGCTACTGTCCTCCTCTACTGTTACGGTTGAAATGTATTGGCCGCAGCTAGTCAGATCGGGCGAAAACTCGCTCTTATCAGGGGTTCTGGTCATGTTGGTAAACTGCTCTTTTTCCCAGCTAAATAAGATGGCTTCTACATTGCCTGTATCGTCCTCGGATGAAAAAACCAATTGCGAATCATTAATGAATTTTGGTTGATTGTCATAGCGCTTACTATCTGTTACCTGTTCGATGGAAGAGGAAAAGACCTTAAATCCCAGAATATTTTTTTTAGCATCCACCAAAAATACATCGCTAGCTTCCTGACAAAAGGCAGCAGGCCCGAAAATGAACAATAGGGATAGTAGGGAAAGACTAAAACTTGTCTTAAATTTTGAACGGCTTGAATGGTACCACATACTAAAAAGCGGGTTAATATTTTATTTTAAACCAATTTACGAAATACATGTTAGATTTTTGTGAATAAAGTGGATTTGTATACCAGTGGAAATCTGGATCAATTAAGAAAAAGGCAGGATGCGCCTGCGGATGCCGCTGCAGCGGACCTTATCCAAGACCCGCAGCTGGTATCGGTTATCAATTCTTGGGATCTCATTCCTGAGACGCTTCCACCTGCTTTTCCTGATTCTTTGAAGTACTTTTTCAACGTTTTCATGTTGCCTCCTCCCGTGATTGATCCACACCAAATTCGGCAAACCCAGTACTTCTTTGAAAAAAACGCATCTTTGATATTGTCCTTGCTCGGATTTTATTCGTTACCCTATACCTATGCGTTTGCAGATGGAGCAGAGGTATTGGTTAGATCCAAAAAGATCCTTGATAACCCTGGGAAACGGCTGTCTGAAACCGCTTTGTTTGTACTGGAGTGTTACCGCCCTCAGGCTTTTTTAGGCGAAAATAAAGTGTTACTGGTGTTGGCTAAGGTCCGGTTGATTCACGCCCTGTCACGGTTATTTATTGAGAAATACGCTCGGGATTGGAATCCTGAATGGGGGATGCCGATCAATCAGGAAGACCTGCTGGCCACAAACCTCACCTTCAGTTTGCTGGTTTCCCGGGGGATGGAACGCAGTGGGGTGAGTGTGAGCAAGGAGCATCGCGAGGGTCTGCTCCAATACTGGGGGCTGATAGGGTTTTACCTGGGTATAGACCCTGCCTTTTTGCCCCATACTAGTAAAGAAGCATTCGAGCTGGAAAGGCTCATCCGAAAGCGGCATTTGAAATCCTCTCACGCTGGAAAAAGGCTGGTACAGTCACTTCTACATTTTTATCAGCAGGAATTGATCCGGCCTGAATTAGCGCCATTTATGGAGGCAATCGTAGCCTTTTATCTGGGTGAGGAACTAAGTCAGGTGCTGGGGCTTCGGAAAACCGCTTTGGTTCCCGACTGGATATTTCGGAATTTATCCACTAGTGGATTATTCAGTATGGGATCATCCCCTTCCCACTATTCACTTTTATACCGACAATTTATCGTTCAATCCGAAAAATCGATGGGTGCTCCCGTGTCCATTGCACTTCCACCATTAAAGTAAGTCCTTTTTACATTTTCTGCTTTCGCTACTAAAACTGCCCGAAATCGGCCGTAAAATGTCCCAAAATCGAACGCTCTATTTTTTCCAACGGCCTCTGGCTGGCCTATTCCTGCTTTTCAATCCTGGCATTCTATTCGTATATTTCCGCATATGCAACGCATACCTACCGGAATTTTAGAATTTCTCATTTGGACCATCGCGCTAGTAGGCTTGTACTTCTATGGGATGGGCGACGGACAGCACCACGGTCTATGTCCACTGGCAAACTTGGGAGTGAGCTGGTGTCCGGGCTGTGGATTGGGGCGCTCCTTACATTATTTCATGCATGGAGCGTTTCACACTTCCTGGGGCTGGCATCCATTGGGAGGTTTTGCTTTACTGGTGATTTTGTGGCGTCAGTTTGAATTATTTCTACTTATAAAAAAACAAATAAAATTATGGCAAACGTATTAAAGCATCTTCCGGAACTGGAGGGCATGGAATTGGGATACATTCAAGGAATTCTAAAAGATATGAATGACGAACAAGCAAGTCTTTTTTCTCAGGTATACAGGGCCCGGAGAAAAGATAGCCAGATGGTTTTGATTTTAACCCTGATCGGATTTTTTGGGTTTGCCGGTCTGCATCGCTTTATCCTTGGACAAATTGGACTGGGGATTTTATATCTATTGACGGTAGGGCTATGCTTTATTGGGACGATTGTAGATTTGGTAAACTACAAGAGTCTTGCATACGAATATAACTTAAAGGTGGCTCACGAAACGCTATCCCTAATGTCTATGAGTACTGATCTGAAAAAAGGGTATTCCGATGAGTCGAATTAAGATACTGTTTGGTGTTGCTGTCATGCTGATCCTTTCTATTGGCTGCAATCCCTTGCCCAAAGAAACGATAACTGATATAGACACCTCTTTTGAGGGAATCCGCAAAGTGATTGTACAGGGGGGAGCCTTGGAAATCAGCTATACCGGAGGCGACGATACCGAAAAGGTCTATTTAACGGCCTTCCTGGAATCAACGGATGCGGGTACAGAGGGCATCCACTACGAGCAGTCCGGGGATGAACTCATCGTCAGTTTTGATTCCGAAATGGATTTTTCATTTTTGTTTGGCAGGCAGGTTGATGGGTTTATTAGTTTGAAGGGGCCAAGGGAAATGGAGCTGGACATGTACAATTCTTCCGGAAAACTGGAGGTATACCATGTTCGGAACGAAAATATTAAACTCAGGGGCAGCTCTGGTAGTATTGATGCAAAGGATTTGGATTCACCCAACCTTCAGGTGAAAATTTCTTCCGGGAAGGCTCAGCTGGAAAATATCCAGGGGAATCTGGATTTGGAATTGTCTTCCGGCATGGGATCGTTGGATGGCATGAAGGGTTCCGTTAGATTTAAAGGTTCCAGTGGTCTGGTACAAATCGCAGACGTAGATGGCCTGGTCACTGGGGAGATGAGTTCTGGTAAGGCAGATTTATACAGGGTAGCTACTTTGGGTGAGATTTCGCTTTCTTCTGGAATGTTGGTAGCAGAGGATTGTGGATTAGGGGCAGAGAGCTATTTTTCAGCATCCTCAGGCTACATGAAAGTTACCACCAACACGGACCTAAGCCGGTTTAATTTTGATTTTAGTGTGGGGAGCGGCAGGTTAAGTATCGGAGATCAATCCAGTAGCGAGGATTTAGTTATTGACCATGGGGCAAGTGAAACGATACGAGGCAAGCTTCGATCCGGACGAATGGTATTGGAGGGTACTTAAGAAGGATAATTGGCAAATTCCCTGAAAACAAAAAAGCAACCCCTGAGGGTTGCTTTCTACTACTGATGTCAATGTTATGTTATGCGTTAACTACCTTCACATTCACTGCATTCAGACCTTTTCTTCCTTCTTTAAGATCGAAGGATACATCATCGTCTTCTCTGATTTCGTCGATTAGTCCAGAGACATGCACAAAATACTCTTTAGATGATTCGTCATCAATGATAAAACCGAATCCTTTGGATTCATTAAAAAATTTTACTTTTCCTGTGTTCATAATTGTAATTAATTGATTGTATTAATGGCAGTAAAGGTAATGATTCTTTTTGCAAAAAAAACAGTTGAGTAAAATTTTTTTCTGAAAATAAAAGATTTCTTAAAATGGTATTTTATACAAATTCGATACAAAATGTAATATCCATCCCTATTTAAAGGACTTATTTCATTAATTCTATACCCTGCTCGCGGCAGTTTTCCACCTCTTTTGCTGGCCAAATGCCTGATTGGACCTCTCCAATATGCTTTTTTCGTAAAAGAAACATACATGTCCTTGACTGACCGATTCCCCCACCGATGCTTTGTGGTAATTCCCCATTCAGTAGCTTTTTATGAAAAAACAAATGCTTCCTTTCTTGCTGACCTGAAATTTCCAACTGTCTTTCCAGGGTTTCGGCATCTACCCGAATTCCCATGGAAGAAAGTTCAAAACTATTTTCCAGCATCGGGTTCCATACCAGGATGTCTCCGTTCAATCCTTTATGGCCCTCAGAATTATAACTACTCCAATCATCGTAGTCAGGTGCCCTTCCATCATGTTTTTCCCCATTGCTGAGTACATCGCCAATACCTATTAAAAAAACAGCTTGGTGCTCCTTACAGGCCTGGTATTCCCGCTCTTTAGGGGACAGATTCGGGTACTTCCGGAGGAGTTCTTCGGCCTGGATAAAAGTGATTTTTTCAGGCAAAATGGGTTGAATAACAGGGAACGATTCCGCTATTGACTCCTCCAGTTCCTGGAATATACTGTAGATGGATTCAACAACCGCTTTGAGGTATTCTAGATTTCGATCCTTATCAGTGATCTTTTGTTCCCAATCCCACTGATCTACATACAGGGAATGCAAAGCCGAATAGTCTTCATCAGGCCTCAAGGCGCGCATATCTGTCAGGATACCTTCCCCATTTTCGGCCTCCAGTTCTGCCAGCTGCCACCGTTTCCATTTTGCCAGGGATTGGACCACCACAGCGGTGGCATCCGCCTGGTTTCGGATAGGGAATTTTACCGGCCGCTCGATACCATTCAGGTCATCGTTGATACCCGTGCCATCCATTATGGCCAATGGACAGGATATTTTAAATAGGTTTAACCGTTCGGACATCCTGACGGGAAACTTGGTTTTGATCAGGTCAATAGCCTTTTCTGTTTCCCTCCTGTTAAGTAAACAGTGGTAGTTTTGCTCCGTTGTGGCAGTCATTTTCTTGCTTTTACTTTTGGAAAAAACGTATCGGCGATGCCGAAATGGCCACAATAATAAGTAAAAGAATTGATACCCGGAAATATACCGACCGAATCACGGATCTACGGCAGGAAGTTTATGTAGACGGGTTTATGAATATCAAGTTGATGGTCGGTAATGGATAATAAGCCGCTTTTTGCATCCCGTTTAAAGGCAAGCAGGGTATTGGAGTTTTGGTTGCCTACCAGGACATAAGCTCCATCTGGAGTAATATTAAAGTTACGTGGCGCTTTACCTTCTGATGAAAGCGTTTGAATACGGTGCAAACCACCATTTTTACCTACTTCAAATCCAATAATTTCATTGGCATCTCCCCGGTTGGAGACATACAAGTGGTTTCCATCAGGGCTTAGCCGAACCTCAGCCGCTCCCACGGTTCCCTCAAATCCTTCCTGCAATAGAGAATGAGTTTCCAGGTGTTTTATTGTACCATCTTCATAATGGTAAACCCCAATTTCGGCCGTTATTTCATGCACCAGATACAAGCGGTCTCCCCTTTCGTTAAAGACCATGTGCCGGGGTCCGGCTCCTGGGGCGACCTTCAATCTGAAATAAGGAGTCTCTTCCAGGGGTTTTTCCTTTTGGGAATCAAAGTTATATACCACCACTTCATCGGTACCCAGGTCGGCCACCAACAATTTACCGTCCTTCGGATGAAAGACGGTTGAATGGACGTGCGGCTGCCGTTGTCGGCCAGGATTAACGCTACTTCCTTCGTGCTGCACTACCTGAACGGCCGGGTTAAGGTGTCCATTACTTTCTACGGGGATTACGGAAAAGTTTCCCTGCGAGTAATTACCTACTAGCAGGAATTTTTCTGAAGGATCCAGGCTTAGGTAGCAGGGGCTGTTTCCGGCCGCGGATACGGTATTGATTATTGAAATATCATTAGCGGATAACTGAAAGCTAGATACGTTTCCTCCCTCGGCACCGCTGGTTTCTTCTACCGAAAAGATTAGATTTTGGTCCTTGTTAGCGATGACAAACGATGGGTTTTCGGGTTCGGGAGCGGTAGTCAAGATGTCGAAACCATTTTCAGGACTGAAGCTAGCCAGGTGGATGCCTTGTTCGGGTAGGTCAGTATAGGTTCCCAGAAGAAATACATAAGTAGCAGACATATCTTGAGATTTATTTTCTTCTTCCTTTGTTTCGCTGGAACTGCATGCCAGGGAAAGCAAGAGGAGTGTGGCAACGGATAAGTTACTTCGATTCATTTTCTTTTTCGGTTTTCATGTCACTGGCCAATTCGTGACTTTTGGGATGGTATTTTCCTTTGAGATCATCCACTTTGGAATGTTTCCATAATTTCACACCAGTAAAATAGGAGGCTCGGCCAATCATGTGCGCACCCACAGGAGCTGTCAGCAGCATAAAAAGGATGATCGCTGCAACGCGTGAAGAAATCCCAAACTCATTAAAATAGGTGGCTGCGGCGACGAGCAGCAAACCAATACCCAGCGTGGCAGCCTTGGTAGTAACCGAAATTCTCAGGTAAAGGTCGGGCATTCGAACCACGCCAATGGCCGCAAGAAGGATAAACAAGGCACCCAGGGAACTCAAACCTATGATCCAATAATCACTCATTTTTTTCTCTTTTTTCTAAATAATAGGAAAAGGCTACGGTACCTAAAAAGGCAATCAGCGCCATGATCATCGCAATATCCAAAAACGCGGGCTGATTGGTATGAATACTGTAAATGGTAATGATCCCGATTCCGGTAGTCAGTAGCAGGTCAAGGGAAACCACCCGGTCAGAAAGGGTAGGACCTATAATAAATCGGATAAATATCAACATGGTGGATGCAGCGAGAATGGGCAGTATCACCAGGTATAAATAGTCGTTTACACTCATCTCAATATCTCTAATAACTTCCGTTCAAATCCATTTTTAATGCCAGCGACAAATTCTTCCTTGTCGTTTACGTACATCGCATGCACGTATAATACTTTGCGGTCATCTGACACGTCCAGGCTTAGGGTTCCGGGTGTCAGTGTAATCAAATTGGCCAATAAGGTGATTTCTAAATCCGACTTAGCCGTAAGTGGTATTTTGATAATCCCCGGTTTCATATAATAGCTGGGCGTCACCACGTCATAGGCTACCTGAAGGTTGGCCTTTATCAACTCGTAAAGGAAAAAGAAAATAAAAGCAATCAATTTGGGTCCCCTGTGAAAATACTTGTTTTCCCCACTGTTTCTGGATATCAGCCACAGCAGGAAAAAACTCAATAAAAACCCAAATACAAAATTTACGAATGAAAAAGTACCCGTGACCGCCAGCCAGATAAAGGAAAGAAGTAGATTGCTGAGAAATCTGGTTTTTATCATTTTTAGTGCGATTTAAGTTCCTAAAACGGCTTGTATGTAGGCAGATGGATCCATTAGATTCTCGGCGACGGTCATTGCTATTCGCATGACCCACTCCGCCCCGAAACCTATTCCCAAAGAAAGGATGGATAGAAAAACCACCGAGGCCAGCATCGCTCGCTTTTTAAGGGGTTTTAACTCATCAAAGTATTTGATATGCTCTTTCTTGGGCAATATCTGCGGATCTTTCCAGAACACTTCCGACCATAGTTTGGCAATGATGAATAAGGTAAGGAAACTTCCCAATAGTATGAAGCCAATCAATAAAATATTGGACGAGTCCATGGCACCCTGGATGAGCAAGAGCTTCCCCCAGAAACCTGATAGGGGAGGAATACCAACCAACGAAAACAACGGAATGGCCATCAGGAGACTCATCAGTGGCTGTTCTTTGTAAAAGCCACCTAGTAGCCGCATGGAATAGGTGCCCTTGATTTTGAAAATCAAACCGCTAACCATGAATAAATTGGTTTTAACCACAATATCATGAACCAGATAAAATACGGCTCCTGCCAGGGCAAGGGTACTGTATATACCAAGACCTGCCAACATAAATCCGATATGACAGATAATCAGGTAGCTGAATACTTTTCGGATATTATTTTGCATCAAGGCACCAACTCCTCCCGAGAAAATGGTCAGCATGGCCATAACGGTAATGACCGTGGTAAGAAACGTGTCTGGGACAAATATCAGCGTAAACACCCGCAGCATGGCATACACTCCTACTTTTGTAAGCAAGCCTCCGAAAATAGCCGAAATAGCCGGTGGTGGCGTGTGATAGGATGCCGGTAGCCAAAAATAGAGGGGGAAAACGGCCGATTTGATTCCAAAACCTACCAGGAATAAGATAGCGGTTACGTTTACCAATCCGCGGTTTTCTACCTTTGCCACTTGTAGTGAAAGATCGGCCATGTTGAGACTGCCAGTTAGCCCATAGAGGATAGCAATTGCCGTGAGAAAAACCACCGAGGCCAACAGGTTCATGGCCACATATTTGATAGCCCCTTCTAACTGTGCTTTCTCCCCACCAATGGTGATCAGCACAAAGGAAGAAATGATGATGATTTCAAACCATACATACAGGTTGAAAATATCTCCTGTGAGGAAGGCACCACTGAGTCCCATGATTAATAAATGCAGGATTGGGAAATAACCGAACCTGACCCGCGCATTGCGGATGCTGCCGACGGAAAACACACTTACGGCAAGGCCGGAGATAGCGGTGAGTAAAACCAACAAGGCACTAAAGGTATCGGCTACAAAGGTGATCCCAAAAGGAGCGATCCAACCGCCCGCCTGCATGGTCTGGATTCCCTCCTGATTGACTTTTATCAAAAGCGAAATACTGATCAGTAAGGCAATAAGAGACCCAACGACAGAAATCAGCTTTTGCAGGTTTTTGTTGGTCCAGGAAAACATCAACGTTACGGCAACAAAAAGCTGGAAAATGACCGGTAAAACAATATAGGGGTTGCTCATAAATCTTCGTCGGTTGCGTACATTTCGTCCAGATCGTCTGTTTTTACTACTTTATAGGCCCTTTTTATCAAAATAATGGCAAAAGCCTGCAGGCCAAAACTGATAACAATGGCCGTCAGAATGAGTGCCTGAGGTACCGGGTCTGCATAGATTTCACCCAACATCTTCTCGTTTGGGCCTATGATTGGGGGCTCTCCCTTCACGATCTTTCCCAGTAAAAAGATGAGTAAGTTGGCACCGTTACCTAGCAAGATCAACCCAATAATTAATTTAACCAGGCTGCGCCTCAGCATCATATAGATACCGGCGGCATATAATAAACCTATGATAATTACCAATAATAGTTCCATACTTAAAGCCCTTCAGATATGGTGAAAATAATGGTGAGGGTGACCCCGATCACTACCAGATACACGCCTGTGTCAAAAAACAAGGCCGTACCGACCGTACCGATAACCGGAACGGGCTGATCCATCCACAGGCCGGTCATAAAGGTTTCGCCTGTAAATAAAGGCAGGCTGCCTGCCAGCAGGGCCAGTGCCAAACCAACCGGCATCAAAAATCCGGGATGGAATTTCACGATATTTTTCGTGTTTTCGACTCCGTTGGCAAAGGAATGGATGACAAAAGCAATGGAAGCCATCAACCCGCCAACAAATCCACCCCCTGGAAGGTAATGGCCCCGAAGCAGAATAAATACTGAAAAGAGTAATAACAGCGGAAGCAGGTAGACGGAAGCAGATTTGAATATGATTGTCTTCATAGGTTATTCTTTTTCGGTACTTCTAAGGTGCAATTTCAATAGGCCAAAAACGCCGATTGCAGCGATGGCCAGAACGGTGATTTCTACCATGGTATCAAATCCCCGGAAGTCGACCAGTATGACGTTTACAACATTTTTACCCTTGCCAAGAAGGTAGGCGTTTTCCGCGTAATATTCAGTCGTTTCCTTGCTCAGGGATTCACTCATCACTTCCAGAGCCAATATACTAATCAGGGCACCAAAGATGAGTGATAATAATCCATCCCGAATCCGTACCCGGGTATCGGATAGCTTTAGGTATTTGGGTAAATTATAAAGGACCAGAACAAATAAAATGACCGTCAGGGTATCGATGGAAAATTGAGTCATGGCCAAATCCGGTGCTGAATAGAACAGGAAAATCAGGCAGAAGGAATACCCTACCACTCCCAGTGAAGCGACGGCTGCCAACCTGGATTTGGAGAAAACCGTAAATAATATGGCGACGGCCATGACCAGCAAAACCACCGCCTCGTAGAAGGTGACTTCGGTCATTACATCGGTATTGATCAGCAAGTCCACTCCTATAAACAAGCGGTAGGCCAGCAAAAGTGAAAGAAAACCAAGAATGGTGATCAGGTAATAGCGCAAATACCCGTTTTGGAAAAAACCCGTCCATCCTTTTCCCGCGAGCGCAAATCCCCGGGATATGCCCATGATGAGGGATTGCGGAGAAAACCGATCGAAAGCGGTTACTTTTTTCAGCAGGCTCTCGGAAGGTTTCAGTAGGAAATACAGTATCGTTCCCGATCCGATGGTGATCAGACTCAGAAGAAAGATCAAATTGAAACCGTGCCACAACTGCAAATGGAAATCGGGACGAGCACCCGTGAGGCTGCTCACCGCTGGCTTGATCAACCCTCCTTCCAATACCCCGGGAAACAATCCGAAAAGGATACCCAGGCCGGCCAGGATCAAGGGCGGAACATACATGGAAGGGGCTGGCAGGTGAACATTTTTAAATTTTTCAGGCAGTTTGCCTAAAAATGGTTTGATGCCCGCTACAAAACCAGCCACCAACAAGGCCACATTGGTAAGGATGGCCAGGCAGGTTAAGAGCCAGGCCAAATCTCCCATCCCCAGTGTCGCTTCGTAAATCAGATCCTTTCCTACAAATCCAAAGGAGGGGGGAATCCCCGCATTGGAGATAGCTGCCAGCATGGCGGCGATTCCTACCGGCAGCATGACCTTATTCAAGCCCCCTAGCTGCGTCACATCCCGGGTGCCGGTCTCGTGATCTATAATGCCCGTGACGAGGAACAGGGTGGCTTTGTAAAGCGCATGAACCAAGATAAAAATCGAGGCAGCTAGTAGGGCGTCGGGGGAACCCAGTCCGATGAGAAAAACCAGTATTCCCAGCGCAGAAATGGTCGAGTAAGCCAGAATTCCTTTTAAATCAATTCGGAACAGGGCATGGATAGCAGCATATACCATGGTAAGCGCTCCAACGATGATCAACGTTCCGTTCCACCATTCGTGATTCCCTAAAACGGGGGTAAATCGCGCCAAAAGGTAGACACCGGCTTTTACCATGGTGGCAGAGTGCAGGTAGGTCGAAACGGGAGTAGGTGCCTTCATGGCCCCCGGTAACCAAAAGTGAAAGGGGAATTGGGCGGATTTGGTAAAGGCCGCTATAAATAAAAAGAATAAGACCCAACCGTACAATGAGTGGTCTTTGATGGCATCAGCCATTGGAGCCATAGCCGAAATCTGGTAGGCATCGGTTATCTGTCCCAATCCGACCATGGCGGCCAATAGAAACAAGCCTCCGAAACCGGTAATAGCCAACGCCGTCAGGGCCGATTTTCGGGAATCCTCCTTATCGTTATTAAATCCGATCAGAAAAAAGGAACTGATACTGGTTAGCTCCCAAAATAAGAAAAGGGTGTAGATATTGTCAGAAAGGACCAGCCCCAGCATGGAAGCCATGAATAAAGACAAGTAAGCATAAAACCGATCCAGGTAGTGGTGGCCCTTCAGGTAGGCAGAAGTATAGACAAAAACCAAGGTGCCTACCCCACTGATCAATAATACAAACAACAGGGACAAACCGTCCAGGTAGAAATCCAGATTGATTCCCAGGGAAGGGACCCATTGGTAACTGGTTTTTATGGGATTGCCAGCTAGTATTTCCGGAATTTTGGAAAGGAAGTATATAAATAGGGTTAAGGGCAACAATGCCACCCATAGCGTTGAAATGGATTTTAGCCGACCGAGGATAATAGGTATAAGTAAAGCAAAAATAAATCCCGAGATTACTGCGGTTAACATCAGCGCTGGTTTATGGAGGTTGATTTTCGAAAGCCTAAAATACAAAAAATCTTGGATAGGACAGCCTACTGGCAGGTGATTCTAAGTTCGGCCCGAGAGAAGGTGGAGTAATATCCTGATTGTAAGTAAAATAAATAAAAAACCCTTTTGTCCATGTAAAATTTAAGATGATATAGGTGTATAGAAAGAAAAAAATGTGCATTTTTGAGTAATTCGAAAGATTAAAATTAATCCCATTTACCATGGCAAACATTTACGAGACTGAAGTTGCTAAGCGCTTTACGATCTATAACAGTCTGTTTTTAGACCTTCCCTTTGACCAAATATACCGAACGGGTACCCTGTTACCCATCTTATCTGAGGCTTGTCAAAATGGCTTTCAGAAAAACAAATCCCCAAAGGAAATTATACAGCAGTTTTTTGAGGAGCTGATGGCGGATAAACCCGAAGCCGACCGGCACGACCTGCTCTTCAAAATGGTGCAATACATTGAGCGGCAGGTGGTGTTGTTTGATTCCATAGAGGATGCTGCTTACGAAAAATTTAATGATATCAGGGGAAAAGGCACCATGACGGCGCTCATTTCAAGAGCCGAAAACGATCACAAGCGGGAGGAGTTGATCGAAAAGCTGAAGAACTTCTCCGTTCGGCTGACCCTTACCGCTCACCCTACTCAGTTTTACCCGGGAAATGTGCTGGCAATCATTACTGATTTGGAACAGGCCATCCGTAAAAACGACCTGGGCGATATTGACCTGCTATTAAGGCAATTGGGAAAAACGGCCTTTATTAACAAAGAAAAACCCTCTCCCTACGAAGAGGCCGTAAGTTTGACCTGGTTTTTAGAATACGTATTTTATCCGAGCATTTCGGATATCATGATTCGGATCCTTAACCAATTGAATATTCCACTGCACGATTGGGAAAACCCCAACCTGCTGAAGGTGGGATTTTGGCCGGGAGGAGACCGGGACGGAAACCCCTATGTGACCCATGACATTACCAAAAAAGTAGCCGACAAGCTTCAAAACAGTATTTTGAAGTGTTACTATAGAGATATTCGAAAAGTAAGAAGAAGGCTGACCTTCCACAATGTGGAAAGTCACCTGATCAAGGCGGAAAGGGGGATTTACAACACCCTGTTTAGCGGAGGCGGGGAAATGTTCCACTCTAAAGACGACCTGCTGGAGGTGCTTTATCAGGCGAGAAAGGGAATCATTGAAGACCATGGAGGACTTTCGCTGGAATTGCTGGATGAGTTTATCCTGAAAGTGCGGGTTTTTGGCTTCCATTTCGCCAGCATGGATGTGCGACAGGACAGCAGAAAGCACGACAGCTTATGGGATGCCATCATTGGTGAAAAGGAAGGGGAATCAGGCTTGAAATCCTACCACGAAGGAGGTGAGGAGAGCAAGATCCAAAAAGTGCTCAGCACTTCCAAGTTACCCGCCATCGATACATTGGAAGACCCTTTTCACAGGGAAATGCTGCAGAGCATCGAATCCATCGCCTACATACAAAAAAGCAATGGCCCGATGGGTTGTCACCGGTACATCATCTCCAATAACCAATCCGTGCTTCATATCATGGAGGTGTTTCAGCTTAATAAACTGCTCCTTGCCAGAGGAGGGGATTTATTTTTGGATATCGTTCCCTTATTTGAAACCATCGATGATTTGGCCGCAGCTCCGGGGGTGATGAGATCCTTATACCACAATAAAATATACAGAGATCATTTAAAGCATCGTGGGGATAAGCAGACCATTATGCTTGGCTTTTCGGATGGCACCAAAGATGGCGGATACATACGGGCCAACTGGTCCATTTTACGCGCCAAGGAAGAATTGACCCTTGTGGCCAGAGAGGAAGGAATTGATGTGGTCTTCTTTGACGGCAGGGGAGGGCCACCCGCACGAGGTGGTGGAAACACCCATAATTTCTATGCCTCGCTGGGACCGAACGTGGAAAACCGGGAAATCCAGATCACCATACAGGGACAAACCATCAGTGCCAATTACGGCAAACCGGTAAGTTGCTCCTATAACCTGGAGCAACTCCTGAGTGCAGGAATGGAAAGTCACCTGTATCCTTCCAGCGAAAATAGTCTGACAGAAACGCAGAAGGAGCTGATCGAAGAAATGGCAGATATCAGTTACAATGCTTATAAGGAACTAAAAAATCATCCCCAGTTCGTCCCTTACCTGGAAAAAGTCACTCCGCTGAAATTCTTCGGTATGACCAATATCGGCTCCCGGCCTGTGAAAAGGAGTAAAGGTGGCAGCATGAAATTTGAAGACCTGCGGGCCATTCCATTTGTAGGTGCCTGGGCGCAGATGAAGCAGAATATCCCCGGATTCTTCGGAGTAGGAAAGGCCATTGAGGAAATGGAGAAAAGAGGAAAATTGAAAGAGGTGCAGCAACTGTACAAAGACTCCTTGTTTTTCCGGTCCTTGCTGGGGAATTCCATGCAATCGCTGGCCAAGGCCTTTTACCCAGCTACGGCTTACCTGAAAGAAGACGAGCAATTTGGAGGTTTTTGGGATCTAATGTACGGGGAGTACCAACTTTCCTACGAAAAAATCCTGAAAGTAGCCGGTATGAACAGCCTGCTGGAGGATAGTCCGCTGAGTAAGGAATCAATCGGTATCCGGGAAAAAATCGTGTTGCCGCTGATTACCATTCAGCAATATGCGATACAAACCATCCTGGAAAAAGGCAAAGAAGATACGGCTTTACAAAAGCTTATTCTACGAACCATGTTTGGTATCATCAATGCAGCCCGAAACGCTGCCTGATCCACCCATTCAGCATACGTTAACAGCCTATGGAAGTATTTCCGTAGGCTGTTTTTTTTACTACATGAGGCATATAAGTTCACCTAAGCTTATTCGAGACACCTTCTATGTTCTTATATCCCTTATATGGTTCTATTTTAAATCCTATAAGGCATGTAAGTGCATGCAAGTATGTACGCGCTCCCTTCCATATTCTTATATCCCTTATATGGTTCAATTTTTTAAATCCTATAAGGCATGTAAGTGCACATAAGTATTTTCGCGCACCCTTCCATGTTCTTATATCCCTTATATGGTTCAATTTTTTAAATCCTATAAGGCATGTAAGTGCACATAAGTATTTTCGCGCACCCTTCCATGTTCTTATATCCCTTATATGGTTCAATATTTTAAATCCTATAAGGCATGTAAGTGCACATAAGTATTTTCGCGCACCCTTCCATGTTCTTATATCCCTTATATGGTTCAATATTTTAAATCCTATAAGGCATGTAAGTGCACATAAGTATTTTCGCGCACCCTTCCATGTTCTTATATCCCTTATATGGTTCAATATTTTAAATCCTATAAGGCATGTAAGTGCACATA
>NZ_WNKG01000023.1 GCF_010119245.1 Cyclobacterium salsum | reverse complement strand
TATTCCATTATTAAGAATGGGCTAAAGCCGCATTCCTATTGAGGAATACTCATTTAGAACCAGCATGCTTTTAATCAATTGCCTACTGCTTAGGCCGTAGGCAATAGGAATTTTTACCTGATCCATGGCTTTAGCCAAATATTGTGTTCTTAAAGCACTCAAATCTGACTTTCACAATTGATAAGGAGGGTTGCACCTCGCCTCTTTCTTAATCAGTCTTACCTATAGCTAAATTCAAAATTGTTTAGGTGGGACAATTATTTCCAGGGTGTTTCCCCCTTGCGGTATCATTTTTGTCACCCTATTGGGAAACTTGAAAAATATGAATAAGAGCATCCTTTTGAACAAACGCCCGCATGGAAAACCAACCCTTGATGATTTTAAAACGGTCAGTGAGGAAGTTCCTACTGCCAAAGAAGGGGAGGTTTTGCTGAAAACCATTTACGTTTCGGTCGATCCCTATCTTCGTGGCAGGATGAATGATGCGAAGTCCTATATTCCACCGTTCGAGTTAAACAAACCGATTCAGTCGGGAATAATAGCTGAAGTGGTGGACTCCAACCTTCCGGATTTCAAAAAGGGCGAGTTTGTGTCTGGTATGTTGGAGTGGAAGGAATTCCAAACTTCTAAAGGTAAAGGCCTAAATAAAGTAGACCCTACAGTGGCGAAGCTATCCAGTTATTTGGGGATTTTAGGAATGACCGGGCTTACCGCCTATTTAGGCTTGATGGAAATCGGAAAGCCAACCCAGGGGGAGACCTTGGTGGTTTCCGGTGCTGGTGGAGCTGTAGGAACGGTAGTCGGACAGATTGGAAAATTGGTAGGTTGCAATGTGGTGGGTATTACCGGCGATGATGAAAAAGTAAAGCTTCTAACCTCGACCTTTGGTTTTGATCATGCCATCAATTACAAAACAACGCCCGATTTGAAAAAGGCTATCAAGGAAGCTTGTTCTGAGGGGGTAGATATTTATTTTGACAACGTAGGCGGTGAGATATCCGATGCGGTATTGGCAAACATCAATAAGTTTGCGCGATTGCCGGTTTGTGGTGCCATTTCACTCTACAATGAAACGAAGGTTCCAATGGGCCCACGATTGCAGCCCATACTCCTCACCAAAAGTGCCACCATGCGTGGATTTATCATCGGTGACTTTGCGCAAAAATTTCCATCTGCCATACAGCAGCTAGCTTCCTGGCTAAAAGACGGAAAACTACAATTCAGCGAAACCATTGTAGAAGGATTTGACAACATTCCGCAGGCATTTCTGGATTTGTTTGAAGGAAAAAATAAAGGGAAAATGATTGTAAAGGTATGAGAAAGGCAATATTGGTGTTCTTATCGTTTTTATTTACGCAAAAAGATCTCCTTAATTCTATTTAGCCCTCCGTTCTTACGAGCAGGGAAATGGGCTACTTTACGGAAACATTACAGCATTATCCCTTATTCAATCTGTTTTTTCATCCATTTTTCTGACAGGAATTTTGTTGCCATTTTCTTGCTGGGATTTACATCGGTTATCTTGGTGGTTATAGCTCACTAGGTTTGGATTATTAGTTTGATTTCGTTTCCCAGGCTGGGGTCCCGGTTATTGAACGTTTATGTCTTTTTGGCTACGGAAATTTTTTAGGATGGTAATACCTTTTATCGTTGTCCGCAAAATCAATTCTTCTACTCGTTTTATATACTTTGCCAGGACTAAAGGTCCGAAAAACGAAAAACCGTAGATGATAGCCCCTGCGCAGCTATCCCTTACGGTGTGAGCCCAAATTACCCGGAATTGAAACGAAAGTTCCAGCCAGATAAACGAGCCCTTTTTGATTGCTTTTAAACTGACTCAAACTTACCAGAAAACGGAACGTCGGTGTTAGTTGCTACTCTCCCCAATTAGCTACTTTTATATCATCAGCCTTGGCTCATTTATTTTCAAATTTAACTATTAAACAACAATGAAAAAGCAATTAATTCTATCGTTATCCTTCATCGCATTTTGTATGAATGCCTGCGTTGAAGTTGATCCTTTTACTGATCGGAAAGATGAAATGGTTTCATTGCCTGCCATTTATTCCATTAATCCCAGTTCAGCGGAATGTGGTGCCGAAATTACCCTATATGGGGAGAGTTTCGAAACATCCCCTTCAGAGAACTTTGTCACCTTTGACCCTTGGGGATCAGAAGCCCATTCCGGTAGGATTGCAGAAGTGACCAATGTCCTCCATGCCGGAATGGTAATGGTTAAAATCCCAATGAATCTAGCCCCTGGAAACTATGCCATTACCATGATGGCCAATGGCAAATCTCATCGTTGCGGCACACCTTTAAAAATATTCGGTGATTAGATAGATATTGAATAAGATGCCTCTATCCTTTAACTATTAATTTGCAATTATCGAATTTCATCTTTCGCTAATAGCTACTATTCAACAATTTATACTAAATTACTTTACATATTCAATATCGATTTTGGGTCATGGAAACCAAATTCACTTTTATCCCGGCTGTTCTATTAATGTTGTTTACCTGCCACCCAAAACAGGAACAAATCCAACATGAGGCATTGGGCCCTAAAGTAGTGGAAGCCCGGATTGAGGAGGTACCTATGGATAGCCTTATTGCGCCCAAGGTAATCCCAGCCGGAAATCCTCAAGTAGTGAAGGCCGGTAACCCCAAGGTAGTATTGAGCCATTCCAATGTACATCCTGCAGGACACCCTGAAGTGGTGCCCGCAGGAAACCCGAAAAAAAGGGTACCTGGAAAGAATGGTTTGCTCTTCCCCAAGACAGTTCCCGCATTTCACACTCCGATGAAGACCATCCTACCCGAAGTAGTAACCGCCAAAGAAGCCTATTGGAAAGACCAAAATCCATACAATTTTAGCACCTTTTCTAAACCACAAGGATTAAAGGGGAACATGGTCACTAGCCTATTGGAGGATAAAAACGGCAATATCTGGTTCGGTACCAATTATGGCGGGTTCAGTAAATACGATGGTAAAAGCTTTTACCATTATTATCATAAAGACCGTCCAAACCCTGGTGTCAGGGCCATATTGGAGGATGATCTGGGAAGTCTTTGGTTTGGTACCCAGGGAGATGGTGTGATTCGGTTTGATGGGAGTAATTTCTTTCAATTTACCGCAAATGAAGGGCTAAGCAATAATGATGTTTTTTCCTTGCTGAAGGATCGTAGTGGTAATTTATGGATAGGAACGCTAGGGGGTGGGGTTGGTAAATTTGATGGTAAAAATTTCACCAATTACACGACGAATGAGGGGCTTAACGATAATTTTATTGTTAGTATTCTGGAAGACCGTTCAGGTAACCTTTGGTTTGGCAGTTATGGGGGAGGGATAAGTAAATTTAATGGATCAGAATTCACCCATTTTACTGAAAATGAAGGTCTAAGCGATAATACCGTTTGGAGCATACATGAGGATAAAAATGGTAATATTTGGCTGGCCACTGAAAAAGGAATTAATAAATTTGATGGTAAAAATTTTTTCCATTACACACAAAAAGAAGGGCTGAGTAATAATAGTATAAAAGCTATTCTGGAGGATAAAGACGGCCAACTATGGTTCTCAACCCGGGGTGGTGGTGTAAATCGATTCGATGGTAAAACTTTTACCCATTTTACAGAAAAGGAAGGACTCAGTATCAATTTCGTGATAAGCATGTTGGAAGATAAATACGGCAACCTTTGGTTTGGTACGGAGGGAGGAGGGGTTAGTAAATATTCCAAAGGTATTATGCAGTTTACAGACAAAACAGGCTTAGGTAATCATTTTATAAGCAGCGTGTTGGAAGACCGAAATGGAAACCTGTGGTTCGGTACATTTAGCGGTGGGGTAACTAAATACGACGGGTACCAGTTTACGCAATATACTCAAAATGAGGGGCTTATTAGCAATAACGTAACTAGCATGCTTGAGGATATGGAAGGCAATATATGGTTTGGTACTTGGAAAGGCATTAGCAAATTCAATGGAAGTACTTTTATCAACTATACGAAACTGGAAGGACTGAGCAGCGATATGGTTTGGAGCATGCTGATGGATCAATGGGGCAACCTTTGGGTGGGTCTAAATAAAGATGGGGTAAATCGATTCAATGGCCGTAATTTTACCCATTTTACCGATATACCTGGCCTAAGCAGCAAAACGGTATTCAGTATGTTGGAGGATCAAAAAGGAAATCTTTGGTTTGGTACCAGTGGAAGCGGCTTGTTCAAGTATGATGGCGAAAATTTTGTACACTTTTCTGACCCCGAAGGATTGGCAACTGATTTTATATGGCCAATACTAGAAGATCAAATAGGAGATATATGGATCGGAACCCGTGGCAGTGGTTTAAAATTACTGGAGTTGAGTTCTAATAAAGCTTCGGGGATAGTTACCCAATTTTCAGTAAAAGAGGGTTTAAGTAATAATACTGTTACCAGTTTATTGCAAAGTAGAGAAGGCGATCTGTGGGTTGGCACAGGAAACGGTTTGAATAAATTAAATAAATCAAACCCATCTTTGCTTAAAAAAAGCCTCAATTCTAATGTTTTTGGCTCACTTTTTACAACATACACCTATGAAGATGGTTTTTCGGGCGTAGGGTTGAATCATGGTAAAACAATTTTTGAAGCCTCAGATGGTACCATTTGGCTGGGCGGGGATGACCGATTGCTCGCTTTTCGACCCGAGGAGCTGAATAAGGATACCACTCCACCGAACATTCAGCTTACCGGGCTGGCCTTGTTCAATGAAAACGTCACCTGGCAAACGTTAGCGGAAGGCAAAAAAGAAATTTCCGAAAAAAATTTGTATGCAGGTGATGAAAATTTGACAACAAAGTTTAGTGGAAAGGAGCAAGGTTCGGAAGCTAGAGAAACGAGCCTACTTTTAGCTAATGGGGTAAGGTTACATGATATTCAATTTGATGACTTGAGTAAGTGGTATGGCATTCCTCAAAACCTAAGTCTGCCCTATGACAATAATTTTATCACCTTTCAATTTGTTGGGGTCACAACCCAATCCCCGAAAAAAATGAAATACCAGTACAAATTAGAAGGACTTGATAAAACCTGGAGTGGTATAACGGACCGCAGTGAGGCACCTTATGGAAACCTGCTACACGGCAGTTATATTTTTAAAGTCAAAGCTATGAATGGCGAGGGTATGTGGAGTAGTGAGCTGGCCTATCCGTTTGAAATCCGTCCTCCCCTCTGGCAGACCTGGTGGGCCTATTTTTTTTATGGGTTACTGGGAATCGGGATAATTATTGGTCTACGGCAATATACCGTCAATCGGGAAAGGATGAAGCATGCCTTAAAAATCCAAAAGCTCGAAACCGAAAAGATGTACGAAATCGACCATCTAAAGTCCCGCTTTTTCGCCAATATTTCCCATGAGTTCCGGACACCGCTTACCCTGATCCTGGGACCTTTGAAGAATTTTGTTTCCCGCACCGAAGCACAAAATCCGGATAAGCCTGTATTTCAGATGATGCAGCGTAATGCTCAACGTCTGCTGCATCTGATTAACCAGCTTCTGGACCTGTCCAAAATAGAAACCGGAAGCATAAAGCTGGAACCGAAACCCGTAAACCTGAATGCTTTTCTCAAAGGCACGGTTTTATCCTTTACTTCATTGGCTGAACGAAGGCAGATCAGGTATCATTTTAAATACCCCACAGGTAATCCGGTAGCCTATATTGATACCGATAAACTTGAGAAGATCCTTTTCAACCTGCTATCCAATGCTTTTAAATTTACCCCTGAAAAGGGTGAAATTAGGGTAACAGCCCAATTCATAAATAAATCGATTTCCAACCTCAAAAGCCAAAATGGTACTGTTAATTGGCTTGAAATAAAGGTAAAGGATTCCGGAAAAGGCATACCTGCAGATCAATTAGAAAAGATTTTTGACCGTTTTCACCAAATAGATCCTGCCCACGAGCAGGAAGGCTCGGGTATTGGGCTTTCTCTGGTAAAGGAACTGGTAGCATTACACCAGGGAGAAATATCTGTTAAAAGCCAGGTAGACCAGGGCAGCTGCTTTAAGGTGACGCTGCCACTATTGATGGCTGATTTTGAAGAAATGGCCATCTCAGGAACTGCTTCGCGCATTGACATTAAAACCAATTTTGACCTTCAAGAAGTTGATGGTGTTAAAACCCCCGACCCGGCGGGCGAAGGTGGAGACCCGGAAACGTCCTTGGTCCTCGTAATAGAAGACAATGAAGATGTAAGGTTTTTCATCCGAGAAAACCTGCAACCGAACTATCAGGTAATAGAAGCCACGGATGGTGAAGAGGGCTACAGGTTGGCCTTGGAAACCATTCCGGATCTGATCCTCAGCGATGTGATGATGCCTAAAATGGATGGGATAGCACTGTGCCAGAAGCTTAAAACCAATGATAAGACCGCCCATGTGCCCTTGATCCTCCTCACGGCCAAGGCTGGCGGAGAGGACAAAATAGAGGGGTTGGAAACCGGTGCCGATGATTACCAGATCAAGCCTTTTGAACCTGCTGAGCTTTTGGTACGCATAAAAAACCTCATCGAAAGCCGAAAGCAATTAAAGGACCATTTTACCCGGGAAATCATATTGCAGCCCGCATCTGTTGCTATCACTTCAGCGGATGAAAAATTTTTGCAGCGTTCTATGAAAATCATCGAAGATAACATGACCGATTCAGCTTTTGGGGTCGAAGTTTTTTGCCGGGAGGCCGGTATGAGCAGGACACAGCTTTTTAGAAAGCTCAAAGCCCTGACCCATTACCCACCAGGGGATTTTATCCGTATCATGCGGCTGAAAAAAGCAGCCGAACTACTCCGGCGTGGTGCAGGAAATATTGGAGAGGTGGCTTTTATGGTGGGCTTCCAGGATCCCTCCTACTTCACTAAATCTTTCCAGAAGCAATTTGGTAAAACCCCTTCTGAATTTGTTGCTAACGCTATGAAGGAAAGTTAATAGATGAATGATTAAAGGGGTATTAAAATGTTGGAATTAATTTTATTCCCCTTGGGATAGAATACACAAGCTGTCTTCCATTGCCTCCACCGAATGGGTAATTTCAAGGGGTATTTCTACTTCGTCATATTGCCTTAGTTCTAAAACCCTGTTTTCTTCTTTATAAATCACTGTTCCTTCCAAAACGGTTAATTTTGATGGCGTATGGGCTTTGTGTTCTTGCAATATCATCCCTTTTCGGAACCCCATGATTAGTACCTTAAAGCCTGTTCCGTGATGG
This sequence comes from Cyclobacterium salsum, assembly GCF_010119245.1. Classification (GTDB taxonomy): domain Bacteria; phylum Bacteroidota; class Bacteroidia; order Cytophagales; family Cyclobacteriaceae; genus Cyclobacterium; species Cyclobacterium salsum. Next base: position 10,543 of record NZ_WNKG01000023.1, on the reverse strand, counting down.
AGTGACTTGGCAATGGGATGAGTAGCAGTTTCTAGTTCGGCTTTTATTTCTTTGATCGTCATCTGTTTATCCTTAGGTAATGTCCAACTATTTTTCCTTTATTGAAAGACAGGGTTATTGATGGCATTCAACGAATAGCCCCTCAATCAGCCGTTTGTCAAAACCGTTTTGATAATTTAGATTGGTCTTTTGGGCTGCTTGCTTTTTTAGTAAGCCTAAGTTAAGAAAAACCTGGGGAAGGTCCAGTTTTATATGTGTTCCTTCCAATCCCAAAAAAGCCTGTCAATGGAATTGACTTTGTATTTTTCGAAAAAAATCGTTTTTCACAACCTCCAGCCCTACCTTTACGTCAAATACCTGCACTGTTTTTCTAAAACATCCCTATTACAACTATGAAAAAAATATTAATTCCCATTGGCATCATCCTCCTGATTGGCATATTTGTCTATACCAAAGCCGTAGGCGTGTACAATACCTTTGTACAAACCGAAGAAACCATCAACGGTTCTTGGGCTGAAGTAGAAACCCAGTACCAGCGCCGGGCAGACCTGATTCCGAATTTGGTCAATACGGTAAAGGGCTATGCGGACTTTGAACAGGAAACGCTGACGGGCGTGATCGAAGCGCGTGCGAAAGCCACGTCCATCACCTTGCATGCGGATGACCTTACACCTGAAAATATTGAACGGTTCCAGGAAGCACAGGACCAACTGAGCGGGTCGCTTAGCAGGCTACTCGTGGCAGTGGAGCGGTATCCCGACCTGAAAGCCAATCAAAACTTTCTTGAATTGCAAGCACAACTCGAAGGGACGGAAAACAGAATTGCCGTCGCCAGAAGAAACTTCAACCAGTCCGTTCAGGGCTACAATGCCAACCTAAGAACTTTCCCAAACAATGTATTTGCCGGTTGGTATGGGTTTGAAACGAAGGGTTATTTCGAAGCGACAGCTGGTTCTGAAAATGCACCCACAGTAGAATTTTAAATCCAAATTTTATGGCCGAAAAACTATTTAGCACAGCAGACCGGGCCATTATCACCGATGCCATCCGGAATGCCGAAAAAGAAACATCCGGTGAAATACAGGTTCACATCGAAAGCCATTGCAAAGGAGAAGTGCTCGACCGCGCTGCCCAGGTATTCGAGAAACTCAAGATGCACAAAACCAAGTACCGCAATGCGGTGCTTTTCTACCTGGCGGTGGAGGACCATCAATTTGCCATTCTAGGAGATGCCGGGATCAACCAGGTGGTTCCGGAACACTTCTGGGAAAATATCAAAGAAGAAATGGTGATCCATTTCAAAAGAAAGGAATTTACCGAAGGCCTTAGAAAAGGCATCGAACTATCCGGGCAGCAACTTCGACAACATTTTCCTTATGACCAGAAGGGGGGCATCAACGAGCTACCCAACGAAATTTCCTTTGAATAAAACATTATGATCAAAAGACAGCTATTCACCCTATTATTTTTAGCATCCCTTTCATTTGCCGGCTGGGCGCAGGGAGATTTTCCGGAAAAACCCAACCCACCCCGCCTGGTAAATGACTTCTCCGAGACCCTTTCCCAGCAGGAGGTCAGGCAGTTGGAAAACAAACTGCTGGCCTATAACGACAGCACCTCCTCCCAGGTCAGCATTGTTTTGATAAACTCGATTGGGCCTTATGCGATAAGTGATTATGCCTTTCAATTAGGTGATAAGTGGGGAATTGGAAGGAAAGACAAGGACAATGGCATACTGATCCTTGCAGCGATGAAGGACCGTGAGGTGTTTATTGCGACGGGATATGGCATGGAAGGCGCCGTTCCTGATGCATTGGCCAAGCGGATCGTCGAACAGCTCATTGTGCCCAATTTTCGTTCTGGGGATTATTTTGCTGGTCTGGACCAGGCTACGGACATGATCTTTAAGCTGGCTTCCGGGGAGTATGAAGCCGCAGAGCAGCTACCAACATCGGGTCGGCCTGCAGGCGCATTGCCTTTTATATTGATTTTTATTTTCGGCTTTGTTATATTGACCCTTATCAAAAACCGAAGGGACAACAATAACCACATGGGTGGAAGACGTGGAGGGGTGGATTTTTTCACCACCATGATGCTTGCCAGTATGCTTGGAGGCAATAGAGGCAAATATGGCGATTTCTCCTCCGGAAGTGGCGGCTTTGGCGGCAGTGGGGGAGGAGGTTTCGGTGGCTTCGGGGGTGGCAGCTTTGGAGGTGGTGGCGCGGGTGGTAGCTGGTAAGCTAGAAATAGACATCCTGGCTATTTTTATCAGGCGGAAAGGCGAACTCAGGGGCATTTCTCTGCTTGATCCGGAATGAGACCCTATTTCAAAGAAGGTTTTGCTTCTGGATTGGAAAATCTGGACCGTTATTTGAATGTGTGTTTCCGAAAGATGAAGTTTAACTAATAACATCATGAATCCAAAAAAAATCTGGGCAAACCTGGCCGTGGCAGACGTTGAAAAGACAAAAGAATTTTACCTAAATCTAGGTTTTAAGTTAAATGGACATCCTTCCAAAGAATTGGTAAGCTTCTTTTTTGGTGAAGGTGATTTTATCATTCACTTTTTTGAAAAGAAACGCTTGGAATTGAGCCTTGAGGGAGAAGCAGCTGATTTAAGTCAGGGAAATGAGGTTATGTTTTCCCTATCTGTTGAAAGTAAAGAGGAATTCGATCGATGGATAGTGGAAATCAATAAATCAGGAGGGAAGATCTACTTCGATTCCAACAATGACAGAAAAAAACGCTATGATGAAAATGGGTTTTACGTTTGCGTTTTTGCTGACCCGGATGGCCACAGGTTCAACCTGCTATATAATGCAAACACATAAATTCAATAAAAAGTTAGTTTTCAGTGACTAAGTGCAAGAAAATTTACCTAATAGTTGTGGAAAGCCCATGCCCCCAGGACCAATTTTTCATCTGATTTCCGGGAAGTTTTTAATAATGGGAAAGGTCAGTATATTTTAAGAAAGGAACGGTAAAGGACTGTTTTTTTTGTTTTTCATAAATTAATTGCTGGTAAATTCTTAAATTTCTAATAACTACCCTGAAATGGTACCTTGCAACGAGCATAATCCGGTAATTGATTTCAAATGGGAAAGGTTTTGTTTACAACAAAATAGCTTTTGCCAACATAAGTAAATCTTTCTATGAAATCATTGGGCTGAGGTATCATTGCTAGAAATCAGTTGAAAATAAACTTTCAAAATATGTTCCTCCGAAAAAAAATTGTTCCCCTCTTTCTGGCCCTGCTGAGCCCATTTGGGTTTATTTCTGAATCTGAAAGTTGTACCCGGGTGGTGTATAAAGGGCCCAATAATACGGTGCTCACGGGCAGGACCATGGATTTTTCCCTGGAAATTCCTGCCAATCAGTGGATTTTTCCCCGTGGAATGAAGCGCAGCGGGGAAGTAGGTAAAAACTCCATTGAATGGGTGTCCAAATACGGTAGTCTGGCGGTAAGCTCCTGGGATATTTCCACCACCGACGGAATGAACGAAAAGGGCCTGGTAGCCAACATGCTTTGGCTGGTGGAATCCACCTATCCTTCCTTCGATAAAGAAGGAAACAAGGAGGGCCTGGCCATTTCACTCTGGGCGCAATACATGCTCGACAACTTTGCTTCCGTGGAGGAGGCGGTCAAAGCCATGCAGCAGGCTTCCTTTGCCATTGTTTCGGATTTTATACCCGGGACGAATAAATTCACTACCGTACACCTGTCCCTTTCCGATGCGACCGGCGACAGTGCCATTTTTGAATACATTGGCGGAAAACTGGTGATCCACCACGATGCCTCCTACCAGGTTATGACCAATGATCCGCCCTACGAGCAGCAGCTCGCCATTGGAAAGTACTGGGAAAACATTCCTGGCAAGACTTTTCTGCCCGGATCGGTCACCTCCTCCGACCGTTTTGTGCGGGCATCTTTTTTTCTCAACTCCATTCCGCAGACGGACAACACCCGGGTGGCCGTGGCCAGCGTGTTCAGTGTTATCCGTAACGTATCCGTTCCCTATGGATTTGAAATCGAAGGTTACCCCAATTTATCCACCACCCGCTGGCGCATGGTGGCCGACCAGAAAAACCTGGTGTACTATTTTGAAACGGCACTGACGCCCAATGCCTTTTGGGTGGATTTGAAGAAAATCGATTTTAGCGAAAAAGCAGCGGTTCGAAAGCTGGATTTGGCCAATCACCGCACCTATTCCGGGGAAACCTCCGGTGATTTTAAGAAATCCGCACCTTTCCGGTTTATTGGCTTGTAAGGAGGCGGGTGTTTTTCACGGTTAGCTGCATCGTTACGATTTAGCTAAAAAAACCTGTTTTCGAGAATCAAAATATAGACCTTTGAAATGGGTTTTTAAAAAAGGTATATCTTTCCTTGGTAGGATTTAGGTTTTTGGTGTATTACCCTTGGGGTACAATTGATTGTGCGGCTATTTTTACCAGGTGCCTCCTTTGCGGTGCCGGCAATCGGTTAATTGACAGAAGACCAACATAAAACGTCAGTCCATGAAAAAAATTGCACCCACCTGGCCGCTAGCCGTATTTATCTGGGTCCTGGTTTCCTGCTCAACGCAGGAGCAACAAACCCTGGACCTTTCCAAGGCCGTGATTTTGGTTACACCGCAGATTGCCAGCCCGATGCAGGAAACTGCCCGCACCATTTTGGTAGAAGAAATTGAAAAACGGAGCGGGATTCCGCTGGAATTGGGCAGCGATTGGGAATCCGAAACCCAAATTGCCCTTGCGCTGGCTACCGATACCGTACTCTTTGGAAAGACCGTTCCGTCACGAGAGGGCTCCGATGCTCCGGAACAGCAAGACGAAGGCTACCGGATCTTTCATGAATCCGGCGAGGACGGGAATACGCTCTGGGTGATTGGTGCCGATACCCGCGGGATATTGTACGGCATTGGCAAACTGCTGCGAACGGCCCACCTGAGCGAGGGTAAGGTTGCACTCAGCAGGAACATCGATTTTTCCGAATCCCCGCAATATGCCCTTCGGGGACATCAGTTTGGGTACCGAAATACCGCCAATTCCTGGGATGCCTGGACGGTGGCGCAGTTTGATCAGCATTTTCGAGAGCAGGTGCTCTTTGGGGCCAATGCCTTTGAAAATATTCCTTTCCAGGAAGTGGGTTCCAGCCCGCACTTTAAGGTGGATCCGCAGCGGATGGAAGTGGAAATCAGCAAAATATGTGAAAAATACGATGCCGATTATTGGGTTTGGACCCCGGCTCCCCGAGACCTGAGTGTGCCCGGAGCCCTTCAAGAGGGGCTTGAGAAACAGGAAGACTTTTATGCGCGTGTTCCCCGATTGAATGCAGTATTTGTTCCAGGTGGCGATCCCGGGGATAACCATCCTTCCGAGCTAATACCCTACCTGGAGGAGCTGTCGGAGCTATTGCAGCAATACCATCCGGATGCGGGCATTTGGGTTTCATTGCAGGGGTTTAACAAGAAAAAAGTAACCTATTTTTTTGACTACCTGGAAAAGAATAGTCCGGACTGGTTGGCGGGAGTGGTGAATGGGCCCAGTAGTCCGCCGGTTGCCCTGGAACGGGAGCTACTGCCGGAAAAATACCAGCATCGTTTTTATACCGATATCACACATACCATTCGCTGCCACTATCCGGTAGCGCATTGGGATCAGGCCTATGCGCTGACCCTGGGCAGGGAACCCTGCAACCCGCAGCCGCAAATGTATACGCGCTTGTTTAACCGGGACAGCCCCCATACCGATGGGTTTATCACGTATTCCGATGGTACGCATGACGATGTAAACAAAGCCGTCTGGAGCCAATTGGGTTGGGATTCCGGAAAAGATCCGGAAACCATTGTGCGTGAATACAGCCGGTTTTTCTTTGGTGCCGAGCTGGCGGAAGAAGCTGCCCAGGGGATATTTGCACTGGAGGACAATTGGGACGGGCCGATTCTGGAAAACCCGGCCATTGAAGAAACGCTTGCCTGGTGGAAAAGGCTGGAGGCCGAAAATCCCGAACTGGCCGGAAATTGGCGCTGGCAACAATTGCTGATGCGGGCCCATTACGATGGATACATCAAAAAACGCCTCGCTTTCGAAAAACGACTGGAGGCCGAAGCCTACGCCATTCTGGCCAAAGCCGACTCCATTGGGGCCGATCAAGCGATGGAAAAAGCTTTGCAACACCTGCAAAAAGCGGAAACCGAGCCAGTTTCCCAGGACCTGAAGGAAAAAGTACTCGCCTATGGAGAAATGCTTTTCCAAAGTGTGGGAGCGCAGACCAGTGTGGAAAAATATGGAGCCAGTGGTGCCGAGCGGGGTGCCATTCTGGATTTTATCGATTACCCGCTAAACAACCGCTGGTGGTTGGAAGACGAATTTGAAAAGGTGGGTTCGCTGGGATCCGAGGCCGAAAAACTGGCCCGGTTGGATTTTATCCGGACCTATGAGTACCCGGGAGAAGGAAGCTTTTACGACAATATCTCCAGTGCCGATGCCAAACACGTGACTTCCAAAACCGATGATGCCATTGACTTCTTGTGGGAAAATGATGGCATCAATAGAAAACGACTCTCTACCCAATTGTTTCAATTTACACCCACTCTCGCCTATGAAAAGCTGGACTCCGATTCCGATTATCTGATTCGTGTATCAGGATACGGAGAGGCCCTTTTGCGGGCTAATGGACAGCGGCTTACACCTACGAAATACGAAAAGGGATACGAGGAATTAAAGGAGTTTCCACTTCCCAGGGACTTGATAAGCGATGGCCAATTGGAGATCCGATTTGACAAGCCCGACGAAGCGCACTTGAACTGGCGACAGCAGTCGCGGGTAACGGATGTGTGGGTTATCAAACAATAAATGGTTAGTTAATTATTTCAGGCAGGAGAGGAGTTTATTATTTATAATGCAAATAGAAAAAAATCAAATTTCTGATCTCATTTCTCAGAGCGAATAACCACTTGATGAACTGTGCAACTATGTGGTTAAAAATATATAATTGGGATTTTAAGAATAGGTTTTCGGTTTCCCAGGTTATTTTGGTCCGATTTAGACCTTTTTTCTAATCCACTACACGTATTGCAAATCTACCAGAGAATACGTATTTTTGATAAAAAGCACATGAATACGAAATTAACTTTGACCATTGAGAAGGAGGTCATTAAGACAGCGAAAGACTATGCAAAAGAAAAAGGGCAGAGCCTTTCCGACCTGGTTGAAAATTACTTCAAGCTGATTACCATTAGCCGAAGGAAGATTCAACCCAACCAATTGTCTCCAAGGATCCAAAGGTTAAGAGGGATCATTCAGGTAGACAGTGATTTTAATTACAAGGAAGTACTAAACGAAGAATTATCCAAACAGCATGGCGGCTAGGATTTTTTTAGATTCAGATGTGGTAATCGATTTTTTCACAGATCGGGAACCGTTTGCGAATCCGGCAAGTGAAATATTTGATTTAAGTGAACGAGGCCAGTTGCAACTTTTTATTTCGGCAGTTAGTATTAATAATATTTATTATATCGTAAGGAAATACCTGGACCATAAAAGAGCCATTCTTATAATTGAAGAACTCACGGCTATGATTCAAATAGCAGGAACCACCCGAAATGAAATTATTCAAGCATTGAAAAATAATTTTAAGGATTTTGAAGATTCAGTTCAATACTCCACGGCTTTGTCGATAGAGGGAATAGAAGCGATACTTACCCGCAATGTAAAAGATTATTTGAACTCGGAGATCGCGGTATTTACTCCGGAAAATTATTTGAAATCAAGAGCAATCTAGTACAAACCAGGTTTGAGAAGAACTACGAGGAATTCAAGCAAATACCCAATCGATAGCTGAGTGGCGGTTCGGAGTCTGGGAAAGTTTATTGGTACCTTATAATTACACCATCTTTAATAAATTCAGACCATGGTGAGAGCGGTGTCAAATAAAAGAGTATTGCTTTTATTCTTTATACAGTGCACCTGAAACCTGACGCCTTATAAACAAAATAATGAATCTGACTAACGACATTACCGAACTTGTAGAAGCCGGTGTGATTTCTCCCGAAACAGCCGCCAGTATTCGGGCGTATTACAGGGAAAAAGGCGGACAGTCAAGCAATCGGCTGTTTGTCGCCTATGGGATAATAGGTGCCATATTGGTTGGCCTTGGAATTATCTTAGTACTTGCGCACAACTGGGATGCGTTTTCGCGAACAGTAAAAACCTATTGGGCCTTTCTTCCGCTGCTCATGGGACAGATTCTATGTGGCTTTGCGCTACTAAAAAAATCAGAAAGTGTGGCATGGAGAGAAGGCAGCGCCGCTTTTTTGTTTTTCGCTGTTGGAGCAAGCGTATCGCTCATTAGTCAGATTTACCACATGCCGGGAGAATTGAGCGTATTCCTGCTTACCTGGATGTTGCTTTGCCTCCCTTTGGTCTATGTGATGAACTCGTCCATCACTTCCCTACTTTACCTCATCGGAATTACCTTCTATGCTGCCGAGACAAGCTACTGGACCTACCCGGGCACCGAAGCCTATTTTTACTGGCTACTGCTGCTGTCCATCATGCCTCACTATTACCTGCTGGGTAGGAAAAATCCAGAAGGTAATTTCATGATTTTCCATAATTGGATCATTCCGCTTTCAGTGATCATTACCCTGGGGACGATTGCCGGTACCGTAGATGAACTAATGGTCCCGGCTTATTTTAGCCTTTTTGGGCTTTGTTACTTAATAGGGGAGTTGGACTTTTTTGCCCGGCAGAAGCCAATTAACAACGGGTACAAGGTCCTGGGCTTCGTGGGGACAATGGTGTTACTGCTGACGGTAAGTTTTGATTGGTTCTGGGAGCATTTGCGAAACGAAGATTTCATTTGGAACCAGGTCATTACGGCGCCGGAATTTCTGGCAGTGGTGTTACTCACCGTATTCGGGGCGGTGCTACTGGTCCCGCACCTTAAAAACAAATCCTGGAAAGATGCCAAGCCAATAGGGCTTGTTTTTATTTTATTTATTCCCATTTTCATTAGTGGGCTATCCTCATCCCTTTCTGTTCCGCTCGTTAATCTACTGGTTTTTGCAATCGGTATTTTTACCATCAGAAATGGCGGAAGGCTAAACAATTTAGGGACATTGAACCTGGGTTTGCTAATTATTGCCGCTTTGGTGGTTTGTAGATTCTTTGATACCGATTTAAGTTTCATCCTGAGGGGTGGTTTATTTGTGTCGGTTGGGATTGGGTTCATTGTCGCCAATTACTGGATGCTCAAAAAGAGAAAATCAAATGAATAGCAAAAAGATTGCATTGCTGGTATTTGTGTGTATCGCCCTGGTGCAGTTGTATGTGCCGGCCAGAATGATTCTTGACAGGGAAGACATTCTGACTACCGGGAAGGAATATAGATTCAAAACCCAGCCAATTGATCCCAATGACCCATTTAGAGGAAAATTTGTAGCTCTTTACTACGAAGAAGCGGTGATTACGGTTCAAAACGAAGCAGATTGGCTGCCTGGTGAAACGATTTTTGTGCTGCTGACAACAGACAAGGAAGGGTTTGCAAAAACGCAGGGCGTCTCCAAGGAACCCCCCACTACGAATCAGGACTTTTTGAAAGCCAAGGTTGCCTACGTAACGGATAACGGCACAAACAAGCTAACGCTTGACTACCCATTCGACCGATACTACATGGAAGAATCAAAAGCATACGATGCCGAATTGGCTTACCGTGAATCCCAACTGGACACAACGCAAACTGCCTATGCGGTGGTGCGTATCAAAGCAGGTGAAGCGGTTTTACAAGAGGTGTTGATTAATGGGGTTCCGATCAGGGAGTTGGTGATAAACAGGCAGAACCATCAAGAATAGACCGAAGCAGGAAATAGGGAGGTGCCATTTACTTGAAGCGCACGGCTATGGTTTCTTTTTCCGTAATGGATAATGGCAACATCAGTAGTACCGGCACATTTACAATCTTCCGAAAGGGGGTACAATTGGAGGGTCGAACAAAGAGAGCTGCATACCGCAACCGGGGGAAGCAGTCGCGGGTAATGGATGTAGGGCTGATCAGGCAATGAATGGTCCGTCTTAGGCAGATGGCGGCCGAAAAGGTAGGAATCAGCTGTTTAGCGCCTATTTTTTTCATCCCTGAACCAGAAAAGTGCTGATTCCGGTGGTTTTATGATCCTAAATTCTTAATTTAATTCCGGAAATTGATTAAGAGGGGGTAAAGGATTCGTTTACACGCAACGCCGCTGCCTTCAAAAGATAGCGTTATATGGATGTTATTTACTGTTTTACAAATAACCAACTTCCAATTATATGCCAACAGTTTTGCGAATAGGCCCTTTCCGGTTTTTCTTCTTCAGCAATGAAGGAAACGAACCTCCCCATATTCATGTTGAATCAGGTGAAGGCCATGCGAAATTTTAGCTGGAACCAGTTGAATTAGCTAATTCAACAAATTTTAGTGCCCCTGAATTAAATAAATTACGTAAATTAACAGAGGTATTATGTTTGAAAAGTGAAGCATAAGCTAAGATTCGTAACTTAAAGG
>NZ_WNKG01000022.1 GCF_010119245.1 Cyclobacterium salsum | reverse complement strand
CCCTCGCAGTGACGAGAACCCGTCATTGCGAGCGCCAGCGAAGCAATCTGATCCGGAGCGAAACTGCAAGTCCCTCGTAGAATACCATCCAAAAACGAATGATGGACTCGTTCTCCGACAGACTGCCACGGGTGCGATGAGTGATGCGATCCTCTTTTATCCCAAAACGCACCCTCGCAGTGACGGCACCATTTCATCTCTTCGTATCTAAGTCTCCCAGTCCCTGAGTCTCCCCCTCTCTAAGTCTCTTCGTAGAATACTATCCAAAAACGAATGATGGATTCGTATTCCGACAGACTGCCGCGGGTGCTGGAGCGATTACAACCATTCGATTGAACTCCGGCTGCACCCTCGCAGTGACGAGAACCCGTCATTGCGAGCGCCAGCGAAGCAATCTGATCCGAAGCGAAACCCCAAGTCCTCCGTAGAATACTATCTAAAAACGACTGATGGACACGTTCTCCGACAGACTGCCACGGGTGCGATGAGTGATGCGATCCTCTTTTATCCCAAAACGCACCCTCGCAGTGACGGCACCATTTCATCTCTTCGTCCCTATGTCTCTCAGTCCCTTAGTCTCCCCCTCTCTTCGTCTCTTAGTCGCTCCGTCTCCAATTCACTAAGTCTCCTAAAAGTACCCACTCTTCTTCCGATCCTCCATGGCGGTTTCGCCGCGTTTGTCATCGGCACGCGTTCCCCGTTCGGTGGTTCGGGTGGTGGCTACTTCGGCAATGATTTTTTCCAGGTCATCGGCATCCGATTCCACGGCTCCCGTGATGGGCATGTCCCCGCAAGTCCGGTACCGGACGGTCATCGTCTTTATTTCCTCCTCAGGCTTCAGCTGAATAAAATCCGATTTGGCCAGGATCACCCCATCCCGCACCACGCATTCCCGCTGATGAGAAAAGTACAGGGATGGCAAATCGATTTCCTGGTTTTGGATGTATTGCCACACGTCCATCTCCGTCCAATTCGAAATCGGAAACACGCGGAAATGTTCGCCCATGTGTTTTTTACCATTAAAGAGGTTCCAGAGCTCAGGGCGTTGATTTTTGGGATCCCACTGCCCGAATTCATCCCGATGGGAAAAGAAACGCTCCTTTGCCCGGGCTTTTTCTTCGTCCCTACGGGCACCTCCCATGGCGGCATCTATTTTATATTCTTCCAGGGTATCCAGCAGGGTTACCGTCTGCAGGGCATTTCTACTGGCATTGGCACCGGTCTCTTCCCGAACCTTGCCCTGGTCAATGCTTTTCTGCACCGATCCAACGATCAACTGCACCCCCAGCTTCTTCACCAGTGCATCCCGGAAGGCGATGGTTTCGGGAAAATTATGCCCCGTATCAATGTGGATCAGGGGAAAGGGGATACGGGAAGGATAAAACGCCTTGTGCGAAAGGTGGGCCAGTACAATGCTGTCCTTTCCACCGGAAAAAAGCAGTGCCGGCTTTTCAAATTGAGAAACCACCTCCCGGATTACAAAAATCGCCTCCGCTTCCAGTTCTTCCAGGTGGGATAGATAATAATGTGCCATAGTTACTATTTTAATTTTTTGTCCAATGCTTCTACCAATTGCGTGACCCCTTCTTCCAACGGAACTTCAGCGGTTTTGATCACTTGAAAGGGGGATTCGGGTGCTTCGTAGGGCGAATCAATCCCTGTAAAATCTTTAATCAATCCCTGCCGGGCTTTTTGATACAGCCCTTTGACATCCCGCTGCTCGCAAACCTTCAGGGGGCAATCCACGAAAACTTCCAGAAACCGGTCGGGGCCTACCCGTTCGCGAATCATTTCCCGATCGGATCGGAAAGGAGAGATAAAAGCCGATAACACGATCAGCCCCGCGTCCATCATCAACAGCGCTACCTCGGCGATCCGGCGAATGTTTTCTACCCGATCCTCCTTGCTGAAACTCAGGTCGGAGCACAGGCCGGTACGGATATTATCCCCATCCAGCAGGTAGGTATGGTAGCCCCGTTTGTGCAAGGCCTGCTCGGTAGCATTGGCCAGGGTGGATTTGCCGGACCCGGACAGACCGGTAAACCAGATCAACCGGGGATTTTGTCCCAGGGCTGCTTGCCGGATTTGCCGGGTAATCTTAAATTCCGATGGATGAATGTTTTCCTGCATAGAAATCCTGCGGCATCACTGCTGCATTGATTAATTTATAAATAATACCATTGGATAAACAAGATGACGACTGTTGCGTAGATCAGTGTCAGCGGAAATCCAATGGCAAAATAATCCCTAAACTTATAATTGCCGGGCCCCATGACCATCAAATTGGTTTGATACCCGATGGGGGTCATGAAATCTCCGGAAGCGGCAAAAGCAATCGCCACGAAAAAGGGTGTCAAGGGTTGCCCCAACTGCTGCCCCAACTCCATGGCAATGGGAAACATGATGGATACCGCCGCTGCATTGGTAATCAGACTGGTGAGCACCAAGGTCATCACAAACAGCAACAGCAGTGCCCAAACCGGCTCCGAACCCTGGGTCAGGTCAAGCAAGCCTGACGCCAATATATTGGCGGCTCCGGAATTGCTCAGCGCTACTCCCAGGGAAAGGGAACAAACCAGAATCAGCAAGAGATCCAGGTCCACCGCTTTCCGTAAAGTCTGCAAATTTAACACTTTAAATAAATACAGGGTAAGGATTCCGGCAAAAGCTGCCATAAAAAGATCCACCCAGCCAATAATCCCGGTAAACAACAGCGCCAATGCCAGTAAGGAAGGTAATCCCCGAAAGCGCGCGTTTTCCTGCTTGAGTTCTCCCCTCAGGGTAATGATGATCAGGTCTTTCAGGTTTTCATTTCGAGTATGATCCTTACCGGTCAACATTAAAAACAAGTCCCCTGCCTGCACCTTGGTTTCTCCAATATTGCCCTTTAGTTGGGTACCATTCCGATGGATGGAGACGATGGAAGCCTGGTAGCGGTTACGGAAATCGCTGTCTTTGATCTTTTCGCCGATCAGGGAAGAGCTGGCAGGAACCACCGCTTCTGTGAGCTGAAAAAACCCATAGTTGGAAACATGGCCTTCCTCCGGTAGGCTAAGCCCATTTTCTTCCCTGATCAGTTCCAGAATGGCCTCTGAATTACCGGTAAAAAAAAGCTTGTCCCCTTCCTGTAGGATTTCGTTGGGTCCCACGGGAGAAATTTCCTGGTTGCCTCGTTTGATTTCCGCCAGAAATATTTCCTTCAATTTTCGCAGTCCGGCTGCTTTTACCGTTTTGCCATGCATTTTGGATCCCTGTGGCAGCCGGGTTTCGACCAGGTATTCGTTCAGGTGATCGATGATTTCACTTTTATTTTCTTCCCTGACCGGAAGTAAATGATTGGAGGCGATGCTCAGGTACAGAATGCCAAAGAAAGCCACCAGCAAACCCAGGTAGAGGAAGTCCTCAAAACCCAACAAGGGGAGATTATATTGGCTGATCAGGCCATTTAGCACCAGGTTGGTAGAGGTCCCCACCACGGTGATCATGCCCCCCAGAATGGTGGAAAAGGAAAGTGGGATCAGGAATTTGGAGGCCGGGTATTTGTTGGTTTTGGTCCATTCTTTCACATAGGGAATCATAAACGCTACCACCGGGGTGTTGTTTAGCACCGCCGAAAGGCTTCCTACCAACAGCATCAGGCGTACCCGAAATATCCCTGGTTTCAGTTTTTGGCTAAAAATCTTGAAAAAGAAACCGTTTCCAATATTTTGTTGGATGCCGGCGGTCAGGCCAATAAGCAGAAAGATGACGATGATCTGTTTATTGGCCAATCCCATCAAAAACTCCTCCGGCTGTATAATCTGCAGGAGGAGCAATAAAAAAACCGCCCCCAAAAATGCGAAAGACGGTCGAAGCAGGTCCCGGTATAGTACCAGTACCAATCCTGCCACTATCAATAAGGTAATAAGGCTGGGAGAAAACATCTAGGGTTATAAAGTTGGACACAGCTTCGCCCGGTGGGTCCCAAATAAGGACCTGCTCAGGGAACCAAAAGGTTGCCGACAATGGGTAAAAATTTCCGGCTTACGATTTTCAGAAGCCGGGTCCTCTGCCGCTGTTTGTTTGGGTTGGAGGCCAATTGGATTGGCCGCTCATCCACAGCATGCAGGGCTTAATCATTTGCTGCCGGTACCAGCCGTTTGAAGGCCTAAAAGTAGTGGGGCAGTAATTTATTTCAAAACTTTAGAAAGAATATAAAAAGGGCGTCTGGGTGGCTGTAAAAGGTTAAATTCGGTATGTAAAATGTTTGAATGCTTATTTTTGTATTTTAAATAGTTTTTACTGTCGTTAGAAACATTTAACTTGAAATCTGGAATTAAAATTATTTTTATGTTATCTCTATCGGTTTACTAGGAAAATAGCTTTATGCCTTCCTTTTACCCGAAAGTAATCGGGATGTATTTTAGTGGGAAAGCGCGCTGCATGAGTGATAAAAGCCAGTCATTTTCAGCTATCCGTTTGCAGCTACTGCTTTTTTCCCGATCTAACCCTAGCCAAGGTCTACAGAAAGTTTTTATCTTGCAAAGGGTAAGAAACGGGACTTATACCATGACAAAATCTTTTATTAATTAAAATATGAACGACCGATTTGGCTTCATTCTTATTATAGCGGTTCTTATTATAGCGGTGTGTCTGAGTGCCTGCACTCCTTCGGAAAATCAACCGCTAACGTTCATGGCGATAGGCGACATGCCCTATCACCTTCCCGAAGATTTTGAGCGGTTTGAGCACTTGATTCAGACGATTAATTCAGCCAGTCCGGATTTTTCCCTGCACGTGGGAGACATCAAATCCGGAGGTACGCCTTGTTCGGATGAATACTATTCAACCATCCAGGGCTATTTCGAGCAATTTGAACAGCCCCTGATTTATACACCCGGGGACAATGAATGGACGGATTGTCACCGGGAAGCTTGTGGGGGCTTTGATCCGGAAGAACGGCTGGATAAACTGCGGCAGTTATTTTACGCCACCGATCAAAGCCAGGGCAAAAACCCGATGCGCCTGGAGCGGCAAAACAGCTGGCAGGGCTTTGAAAAGTTTCCTGAAAATGCCCGTTGGCAGGAGGCAGGCATCACGTTTGGGACCTTGCATGTGGTTGGGTCGAATAATAATCTCAAATTGGATTCGACTGCCCTAAACGATGAGTTTTATGAGCGGGAACTGGCCAATAATTTTTGGTTGACACAGCTGTTTGAACAAGCCCGGGAAACGGAAAGTCTGGGCATCGTGCTGGTATTGCATGCCGGGTTGGATTACCAGACCGGGAACGAGCGCAACGGGCATGCCAGCTTTGTACAGGTGCTACGGAAGCAGGTACTGGATTTTGGCAAACCGGTATTGCTATTATATGGAGATCATCATCGCTATCAAGTAGACCAGCCACTTCGAGACCATACTGGCCAGACCATTACGAATTTTACGGCGGTGCAGGTCTTTGGCGATCGGGATATGCATGCCGTTCGGATACAGGTATCCCCGGAAAACCCTAATTTGTTTTTGATCGACCCCTTCTACATTGCGGGAAATTAAGACCAATCATCAATAACCGTCATTGCAAGATCCCGTCATAGCAAGATCCCGTCATTGCGAGAACCCGTCATTGCGTAAACCCGTCATTGCGAGCGAAGCGAAGCAATCTGATCCGGAGCGAAACTGCAAGTCCTTCGTAGAAAGCAAGTAAAAAACGTGTACCGCAAACGTACTCCGACAGACTGCCGCGGCTGCAGGAGCGGTTACGACCATTCGATTGGAATCCGTCAGCACCCTACCGATGACGTATTTATCAAATCGCTGAAAATCAATATATTAAAAATCCACATCGTCATCCCGATTTCTGCGTTTTTTAAAATGTTAATTCTCGCAGTGACGAGAACCCGTCATTGCGTAAACCCGTCATTGCGAGCGAAGCGAAGCAATCTGATCCGGAGCGAAATCGTGAGTCCCTCCGTAAAATGACATCCGAAAACGAGTAGCAAAAACGTACAACGACAGACTGCCGCGGGTGCCCGAGCGGTTACGACCATGCGATTGGACCCCGTCAGCACCCTCGCAGTGACGAGACATCCAATCATCAAATCATCCCTCCGTCCCTCCGTCTCACCGTCTCCCCCTCTCTCAGTCACTCCGTCTCTAAGTCTCTAAGCCCCTTCTGCCAGGTTTTCTGTTTTTAATTATAATTTTTTATAATTACATTTGATTCTTAATTAATTTTTTTGTGAAACATATAGAATAAACAGGCCTTTGGGCCGCGACAAATAACTGATCCATGAATAAAAACCTCCTTATAGCCGGACTACTCCTATTCCTTAGCCAGGTAAGCCTGCTCGCACAAACCCATCAGCTGCTCCCGCAACCCAAAACCCTGATTGCCGCAGAAGGGCATTGGACCCTGGATCCGGGTACGGTGTTGGTGGCAGAAAGTGCAAGCGCCAGAAAATCAGCTCTTTTGTTTAGCGGCCTGCTCGAAACCAAGACAGGATTTGAACTGCCTGTGCTGATGCAGGCACCTGCCCATGGGTCGCTGATCGTTTTGGAGGAAAGCATGGTAGCGGACAATCCCGAGGCCTATACGCTGGAAGTTTCCGGAGATGGCGTGATAATCCGTGGAGCCGATAGGGGTTTGTTTTACGGATTGCAGTCCCTGTTTCAATTGGTGGAAATGCAGGGAAGCAATGCTGTGGTCCCGCAGGTAGAAATTGCCGATGCGCCTGCCTTTGGCTACCGGGGTATCATGTTGGATGTCTCCCGACATTTTTTTAGCACCGCTCAAGTGAAAAAAATGCTGGACTTGATGTCCCAGCTTAAATTCAATACCCTTCACTGGCACCTGACGGACGATCAGGGTTGGCGCCTGGAGATCAAAAAATACCCTAAATTGACCGAAATCGGAGCCTGGAGAGATTCCACCATTATCGGACAATATTACGACTACCAGCCATTTATTTACGACAACGAAAAACACGGGGGTTATTATACCCAGGAGGAAGCCAGGGAAATCGTGCGCTACGCCGCTGAACGAAAGATTACTGTAATACCGGAAATAGAATTGCCCGGCCATAGCTCTGCCGTACTTGCTGCCTACCCTGAATTCGGTAGTTTTGAAATAACCGAAGGAACAGCCAAAGGCACTATTGCCGCCGAAAATGAAAAAGGCGAACCACTGAATCATGAGATTAGTAAGCAGGTGCCCGGTTATTGGGGCGTGCATTACAATATTTATGGTCCAACCCCTGCTGCTTTTAGCTTTTTGGAAGATGTGCTTACGGAGGTCATGGATATCTTTCCCTCGGAATACATTCATATAGGCGGGGATGAGGTGCCCAAAGACCATTGGAAAACCTCCGCCATTGCCCAAAAGGTCATCAAAAAAGAAAAACTGGAGGATGAACACGAACTTCAAAGTTATTTTATCCAACGCATAGAGGCATTTTTGAATGAAAACGGACGGCAAATAATTGGTTGGGATGAAATCCTGGAAGGTGGCCTGGCCCCCAATGCGACGGTGATGAGCTGGAGGGGAGAACAGGGAGGCATCGATGCAGCCAAAATGGGGCACGACGTAATCATGACGCCAAACAGCCATTTATATTTTGATCATTATCAGGCGGAAGACAAAACAACCGAACCCCTGGCCATAGGCGGCTTTCTTCCGCTGGAAAAAGTATATAGCTACTCACCTGTACCAGAGGCCTTGAGCGAGGAAGAAGCAGCACATGTATTGGGGGTTCAGGCAAATCTTTGGACGGAATACATTCCTACCAACCAAAAGATGGAATATTTTCTGTTTCCCAGAGCCCTGGCCCTGGCCGAAGTGGCCTGGAAAACCAAGGAGGATAAGGATTATCAATCCTTTCTCCGGGATCGGTTACCTGCCCGCTTGCTGTCGCTGGAGAAACAAGGCGTATTTTTCCGGATTCCTGAGGCCATTGTTGACATCAGCAGAGAACCTGAATCCGGCAGGCAACTAATCCATATTCAACCCCTGGTGGAAGGGGCCAAGGTCTATTACACCGTAGACGGGCATAAGGCAGATCAAACTGCCCGCTTGTACACGGGACCGGTGCTTGCCCCTATTCCAGGCAAAGATCAGGAATCCCTGGTTTTACGCTACGTGACCGTCACGCCCGGCGGCAGGAGTAGCAATGAGTTTCACGTTCCCATTGAATAATAAAGGATTTGTAATCCTGCTGACGTGCACTTCTCGGGGATTATAAATCCCCTTTATCTGACCCACGGAATTGCAAATTCCGCGGAGCTGGATGCCGCTGTTCGGGATTTGTAATTCCGAACCCAGATAAGGCAGGATTTGCAATCCTGCTGACATGCACTTCTCGGGGATTACAAATCCCCTTTATCTGACCCACGGAATTGCAAATTCCGCGGAGCGGGATGGGGCGTATCCTGACATCTTGATTTCTGCTTCTAAGTAAAAAGTTAAGTCGTAGTGAGGGATCGTGTTTCCAGTCCACACACCGCGTCATTGCTAGCGCAGCGAAGCAATCTGATCCGGAGCGAAACTGCAAGTCCTCCGTAGAAAGCAAATAAAGATCGACTAGCACAAACGTAAACCGACAGACTGCCGCGGGTGCGACGAGTGATACGATCCTCTTTTGTCTCAAAACGCACCCTACCGATGACGTATTTTATAAGTATTTGGTTTTCAATATGATATAATCACTTCAAAATTATACCGTCATCCCGATTTCTGCGTTTTTTAAAATGTTAATTCTCGCAGTGACGAGAACCCGTCATTGCGAGCGCAGCGAAGCAATCTGATCCGGAGCGAAACTGCAAGTCCTTCGTAGAAAGCAAATAGAAAACGAGTAACGCAAACGTAAACCGACAGACTGCCGCGGGTGCCCGAGCAATTACGACCATTCGACTGGACTCCGTCTGCACCCTCGCAGTGACGGTGCCATCATCACATCATCTCTAAGTCTCCCCCTCTCTCAGTCCCTTTGTCCCTTCGTCCCTCCATCCCCACCGGTCAACCAGAACAAAAGCACCGCATCAAAGGCCGCATGCGCCAGGATGGCCGTGAGGATACCCACCTGCTGGAACAAGTACCCGAAAAAGGCAATCAGGCCCACCATCAGGATTCCGTACACACTGATCCGCCAATTGAAGGGATTTAGGTAACCGTGCAACAGTACAAAAAGTACGGTGGTCGTCCACAGTCCCAGCAAGGGCTGCAAACCTGCCCGAAAAAACAGTTCCTCGCCAATACCGGCACAAAATGAAATAAAAACGATCCCTGTAGGTGTCCATGACCACTGATTAATCAGATCCCGGTATTTTATCTTTTCTTTTTCAAAAAAAGATCGAAGGATGAGCCATTTGGCAAAAAAGCCTGAAACCAGGCCGGCCAATAGTCCGATAAGTACCTGAGTCCAAAGCGGCCAATGTCCCGCCAGCAGTTCCCAAACCGATGTTTCCTGAAAAAAATACACCAATGCAAGTCCTGCCAGTCCAAAGCCTAAAAGCGTGGCCCAACCCAATAGGCGCATTTGTTGATTCATTTTCTGCGTAAATTAAAGAATCGTAGCCTGTAATGGTTTAAACAAAAAGTGCCAGAGACAGGTCCCTGGCACGTAACTATTATTCCCTGGATCAAATCAGGAACTAAAGGAAATATTCAGGCTAATAGGCACTGAGCTTAGGGCCTTGCTGACCGGGCAATTTTCTTTGGCCGCTTCGGCCAACTCCTTAAATTGCGCCTCATCCATACCCGGAACCTTGCCTTTCAAATCCAATACAATTCCGGTAATGGAAAATCCGGCGTCGCCTTTCTCCAGGGAAACAGTGGCAGTGGTTTTTAATTCCTCCGCTTTTAAGTCTTTTCCTGCGATTTGAAAACTAAGTGCCATACTAAAACAACCCGCATGGGCTGCGGCAATCATTTCTTCCGGATTGGAACCCTTCGTGCCATCCTCATTTTCAAATCTGGTTTTAGCACTGTAGGGAGAATTATCAAAAAAACCACTAGGGGCTGATAGCGTTCCGCTACCCTCCAGGCCTGTTCCTTTCCAAATTGCTGTTGCTTTTCTTTTCATGTGTTTTTAATTTGCTTTTTAACGGTCACATGGAATCTTTGACGATTAAAATAATCATTGCCCTGTGTGTTTAATGATGATTTTAATCGTGTCGATTTCATGAATTAGTTATGTTTTTGGATTAATACCCTATCAAGGTATCAATAAATTACCAAAATACCCAAAACAGTCGGAGACAATCCATCAACAAGTGCTGGTTAAGACCAATTCGTCTATCGGATACCATCGGATTTATTTTTACTCGCCCTCGCTCAAACTCAAACCCGATTCTCTTAAAAAACCGTCACCCCCATGGTTACCTCCAATTCGACTTCCTCACCGAGCAACTGTTCGATCTCGCTTTTGATGCTTTTCAACTGGTCTTCATTTAAACTGCTTTCGGCCACAATTTTTACCGCCAACCGAACGGGTTTGATCCCGCGAACGGTAATATCCCGTAATACCGCTCCTTCTACCCGGTAGCCATCCAACTTGGAAATCACATCCTTTTCCCGGACCATGTCCATAAAACCAAAGAACAGGGGCAGGCTAACCATGCCAACGACAATAAGCGAATAGGCGATTCCTTTCCTGGCCAGGCGGAACGGGCTAAATCCCAACAACAAAAAGGTAAGGGCTGCTGCCATCACCATGCCAGCCAGGTTGGTCATTAGTAATAATAACGCTCCCTGAAAGATGCTCCAATCCATCCAGCCCAGACCTATTCCGGAAACTGCCAGTGGGGGCACGAGGGCCACCGCTATGGCGACTCCCGCTAGCGTTTTGGCGATCTCTTCCTTGGCACTGGCATAGGCACCGGCGATGCCTGAGCCGACAGCTATCCCTAAATCCAGTAAATTGGGACGGACCCGGGCCATTATTTCTTCGTTCGAGAGGTTAAGGGGCGTGAGCCAGGTGATCACCATTGCGCAGAGGTATCCGAGGAGCATGCCCCATCCGATGGCTTTAGAGCTATTGATAATCAAATTTTTATCCTGCCGCAATACGCCCATGGACAGGGATATGATGGGAGCCATCAGCGGTGCCAGAATCATCGCGCCAATAATCACCGGAGAGGAGTTGCCAAATAGTCCCAGCGTGGCAATTAAGGTAGACAATACCATCAGCACTAAATAACTGCTGCTGGTACGGGAGCTTGCTCGTAAACTGGAAAACAACTCCTTAAACTCCTCTGTGGAGGCGTGGTTGATTAGCGGAAGCTTTCTTTTCAGCAATTCATCCCGCACCTCGCCCCGGGGAAGTACCCGAACCTTAAAAATATCTTCATCCGAACCTTGTCCTTCCAAATCCAGGAATTTCCCGGGCACCATTTTCAAGGCCTTTGGCTTGACTTCCAATTCCAGACGTTTTGCGCTCAAAAGGGCTCCGTCCAGGGAATAATTGATGGATTCCTCACTGGAAATACACAGGGAGGAGGTTTTAATATGTGCGGCAAAAGGGGGCAGTGTACTTTTTCCCTTTTTCCGGAAAAAACTATCCAACCCAAACCACCATAAACCGGAAATGCTCTTAGGCGAAAGGACCATGGCATGCAACTTTCCATCGTTGATATAGGAATCTTCCAGCACCTTTCGACTCAGCAAATTGCTCTTACCATGCTGGACGATGACCATCCCGATGGCGGCCGTGTCCAGTTTTTCCTTTTCATGTGCTTCCAGGCAATACGGGTGCGACTCAGCCACCCAAAATAGCTTAAAAAAGTAGCTGACTTTCTTCCAGAAACGCCTCCAGCTATTGTTGGCCACAGCACCTGTCATCAGGCTTAGCGACTCCCCTATTATGACACTATTAAAAACGGGTCGGCCATTCAGCATGAGCATGTCTACCTTTTCGGTTTCTTCTGTTTCCAGCACCTGATCCATACATTCTTCCAGGCTGTCCTCTACTCCAAACCCCTGTCTGCCATGTATAAGCTCCGGATGAGGCAGCAGGGCGATTCGCCAGTCTTGCTCCAGGGCCAACGGAAATAATTCCTTCAATTGATCATCCGACAAGTAGGTAACCACAAAATCCTCCTTCCCCAATTCCACCGTCAGTTCATTGGTAAAGGGTAATTTGAGTTTCAGATCCGCGCCGAATCGGGGAACGATGGTGGTATCTACGGCCTCCACCATTTTTGGATCGTATAATAGGATTATGCTTTTCATAGCCATGAGGATAAATGCGTCGGTGAAGGTACTAGCACCAGGCACTTCGAAACCAAGGTAATGAACAATAGCCAAAAAATCAGTTAGGAATAAAAAAGATATCGGCAAAACGGTCCACCTACGGTTCAGAATTACCATTTTATCCTTCCCGAACTAAAAACGTTCCCGGGATAAATGGTGGTATAATCAAGTCCCAATTTGATTTTTCAAATAAAAAAAAATTAAAAACCGCCTGAACCAACTTCTTTCCCACAAAGTAAAAAAGTCAAGTAAAAAGGCATTTTTTATTTAAGATAATTTTCCACATTTTTGTTTCCCCTTGTAAAGGAGTAAACACAATTTTTCCACTCTCGGTTAAAACAAATTTGATGAATTCAGAGGCGATAGCTATATGGACTGAATGTTTGCGGGTAATCGAAAAACATGTCAATGAACAGAGTTTTTCTACCTGGTTTAAGCCCATACAACCTGCAAGGATCGATGGATCTGTTCTCACCATACAGGTGCCGAGCCAGTTTTTCTATGAGTGGCTGGAAGACAACTATGTGGACGTACTCAAGTTGGCCATTAAAACCGTCATTGGTGCCAATGGCCGCCTGGAATATGCCGTGGTGGTAGACAAGGGAAACTCGAACAATCAACCCTATATGGTTAGTTACCCGCAGGGGGTAAGCAATCCCGCCGCCAAAAAGAAAAAAGAGACCTTGGCCGCAGCGGCCCACAGTCCGTTTGATTTGTCAAGCCTGGATGAGCAAACCACCTTGCAGTCTAACCTCAGTTCCAGCTATACCTTCAATTCATTTATCGAAGGAGACTGTAACCGGCTGGCGCGTTCGGCTGGATTTGCCGTTGCCAATAAACCCGGGATCACTTCCTTTAACCCGCTAATGGTCTATGGAGGCGTGGGATTGGGTAAAACCCATCTGGTGCAGGCCATCGGAAATGAAATCAAAAATGGCCCCGAAGACAAATTCGTGTTATACGTTTCTTCGGAAAAGTTTGTGAACCAATTTATGGATGGCATCAAAGATGGCAATATCAAATCGTTCACCAATTTCTACATGCAGGTAGATGTACTCATCATTGATGACATCCAATTCCTGGCCGGGAAAGGAAGAACGCAGGAAATGTTTTTCCATATTTTTAACCACCTGCACCAAAACAAGCGGCAGATCATCATGACCTCTGATTGTGCCCCGAAAGACCTGATGGGATTGGAAGAAAGGCTCCTTTCCCGTTTTAAATGGGGATTGACGGCTGATTTACAAATGCCGGATTTTGAAACGAGGATCGCCATTATTCGGAAAAAAATGCAATCCGAAGGCATCCACATCCCCAACAATGTCATTGAATACCTGGCCTATACCGTGGATACCAATGTCCGGGAATTGGAAGGTGTGCTCATTTCCCTCATCGCGCATGCCTCCCTAAACCGCGTTGAAATCAGCCTGGACCTGGCCAAGTCCATTATGAAAAACATTGTGAAGGATATTGAAACGGAGGTTAGCATTGAATACATTCAGAAATCCTGTGCTGAATTTTACGGCATTAAGGTAGAGGATCTAAAGGCCAAGACGCGAAAAAAAGAAATTGTTATCGCCCGCCAGGTGGCCATGTATTTCAGTAAGGAATTTACCAACCATTCCCTGAAATCCATCGGATATCACTTCGGAGGAAGGGATCACAGCACCGTCATTCATGCCGTCCAATCTGTAAATGACCTCATGGAGACGGATACTTCTTTCCGAAACGCCGTACAGGAGCAAAAAAAGCAGTTCAAAATCAGGTCTTATTGACCGGTCGCCCATTTTAAAATCCGGGGTTTGTACCCCTCCCCTTGTATTTTTTTTTAAATCACCACATCACCACATCATCCCTGAGTCCCTCAGTCACCCCCTCTCTTAGTCTTAATCCGGTGGTTAAGGGTTAATGTGGTTCGATACGGGCTGGGCTTTAGGGTCTGGTCTTTTTGCATTTGGAGCTGGTTTTGGGTTCAGCTGTTGTGGTTAACGTGGCTCGGATCCGGCTGAGTTGTAGTTTCTGGCAAATAGGCAGGAGAGGTGGTATTGGATTCAAGCCTGGTTGTTAAAGGTTAAGCAATTGTATTATTTTCTCTTAGTCTCTACTTCTCCTAGTCCCTTCGTCTCTAAGTCTCCCCCTCTCGCAGTCCCCGATCACCGCCCCGTCATTGCGAGCGCCAGCGAAGCAATCTGATTCGAAGCGTAACCCCAAGTCCTTCGTAGAATGCCATTAGAAAACGAGTAGCGAAAACGTACTCCGACAGACTGCCGCGGGTGCAGATGTGCTTGGCTCCATTCGATTTAACTCCATCTGCACCCTCGCAGTGACGAGAACCCGTCATTGCGAGCGCCAGCGAAGCAATCTGATCCGGAGCGTAACCCCAAGTCCTTCGTAGAATGCCATTAGAAAACGAGTAGCGAAAACCTACCCCGACAGACTGCCGCGGGTGCAGGTGTGCTTGGCTCCATTCGATTTAACTCCATCTGCACCCTACCGATGACGTATTTTATAAGTATTTGGTTTTCAATATGATATAATCACTTCAAAATTATACCGTCATCCCGATTTCTGCGTTTTTTAAATGTTAATTCTCGCAGTGACGGCATTACCACATCATCAAACCATCACCTTTCTTCCGGCTACACAACAAAAAAACCCGGAAAATCCGGGTTTTTTATTTTTTAGGAAATAGCTGAAACTATTATTTCAGAAAGAGCATTTCCCGGTATTTCACTAATGGCCAGTATTCGTCGTCCACCAGCAACTCCAGTTTATCAACGGCATACCTTATTTTATCAAAATAGGCATCCTTTACGTCAGAGCTGTATAGTTTTGCCCTTTTTGCAACATCTTCCTCCTTATTTACCCTTTTCCTTGCCTCAATCATATTGCTGACATTGGATTTCAGGGATTCTATATGCTTGGAAATTTCCTCGATGGTATCGATCGCTGCCCGGTGATCCAGACCCAAGCCTTTCAATCCATTCGCATTGACAATCAATTTATTTTGATAGAGAATGGCGGTAGGAATAATGTGGTTAAGTGCCAAATCGCCCATCACACGGGATTCAATCTGTACTTTCATCACGTAATTCTCAAGCCTGATCTCATGTCGGGCATGCAGTTCTTTTTCGTTTAACACATTGTGTCGTTTGTAAAGATCTGCCACTGGCTTGGTTAGAAGAACATCCAGTGCTTCCGCTGTACTTTTCAGATTGGACAGTCCGCGTTTTTTAGCTTCTTTTTCCCACTCTTCGGAATAACCGTCGCCTTCGAACCTGATATTCTTACTTTCCTTGATATATTTTCTTAGCACATCGACGATGGCCAATTTCTTTTCTTTACCGCTATCGATTTCTTTGTCGATATCCTTCTTTAATTCTTTGAGCACATCGGCAACAATCACATTCAATGCGGTCATCGGTCCGGCCGGGTTGGCGGTGGATCCTACGGCACGGAATTCAAATTTATTTCCGGTAAATGCAAACGGAGAAGTTCGGTTACGGTCGGTATTGTCCAATATGATTTCCGGGATTTTAGAAATTCCCAGCTTCATGTACATATTGTCTCCTTTTTCGATTTTGATATTTCCGTTTTTCTCCAGTTCATCCAGAATTCCGGTAAGGGTAGATCCAAGGAATATGGAGATAATGGCCGGAGGAGCTTCGTTCGCACCCAAACGGAAGTCGTTACCTGCAGAAGCAATACTTGCTCGCAGCAGGTCCGCATTCTTATACACGCCTTTTATGGTGGCTACCAGGAAGCAAAGAAATTGCAGGTTTTCCCTGGCAGAATTGCTGGGTTGAAACAGGTTAACACCCGTATCGGTGATCAGTGACCAGTTATTGTGCTTTCCACTTCCATTCAGTCCGGCGAAAGGTTTTTCGTGAAACAAAACCTTCAGTCCATGTTTTTCAGCCACTTTTTCCATCACATCCATCAGCAACAAATTGTGATCCGTCGCTTTGTTGATGTCTTCAAACAAGGGTGCTACTTCGAACTGACCGGGAGCCACCTCGTTGTGTCGGGTTGAAACAGGAATCCCCAATTTCAGGGCTTCTATTTCAAAATCCTTCATGTATTCCTTGACGCGGGAAGGGATGGATCCGAAATAGTGATCATCCAATTGTTGTCCTCTGGCAGGGTTGTGACCAAAAACAGTTCTACTGGCCATCACCAAATCAGGACGGGTAGCATACAAGGCCCGGTCAATGACAAAATATTCCTGCTCCACACCCAGGGAAGGATTGACCTTCTTAACGTTTCGGTCGAAATACTGGCAGATATCTACCGCCGCATTGTTGATCGCTTCGGTAGATCGAATGAGTGGGGTTTTAAAGTCCAGCGCCTCTCCCGTGAACGAAACAAATATAGTAGGGATACAAAGCGTCTGGTCAAAAATAAAGATAGGCGAACTAGGATCCCAGGCGGTATATCCCCGCGCTTCGAAAGTGGTACGGATTCCTCCACTTGGAAAGGAAGAAGCATCCGGCTCTTGCTGAACCAAGGCACTGCCTTTGAATTTTTCCATGCCTGACAAGGCATCGAAGAAGGTATCGTGTTTTTCTGCAGTGGATCCGGTCAAGGGCTGAAACCAGTGCGTGTAATGCGTCGCACCTTTAGACAAGGCCCAGCTTTTAACAGCGGTGGCAACCTCATCAGCGGTTGACATATCTATTTTGGTTCCTTTGTCGATTGCTGTGCTGACTTTCTTAAATACAGGAGAAGCCAGGGTTTCCTGCATTTCTTTCAAGCCGAACACCTGCGATCCGAAATAATCGGAAATTTTTAAGGAGGGAGCTACAGCAGTAACCTTTGGTCTGCTCTGCACCTTCATTAATGCTTTTTGTCTTAGTGTTGCCATCGTTAGAGTTTATGGTTTAAAAACTACTTACAAATGTAGAAAAATAAATGAATTTTTAACAAAAATGGTGAAAATTATAGGGAACTGAGGCAATTTTTACACTATTGTCAAGAAAATACGGCCCTTTATCCATTAGATCCGCTAAAAAACCCTTCTTTCGCGATTTTTTTTGCGGAAATGGAAAAGCCAAACCTATTCACTAAATTTGCAACTGGGCAAAAAAATACCTTCGGTTTGAAAAAAGTAGCATTTTATACACTCGGTTGTAAATTAAATTACGCAGAAACCTCCACCATCAGCAGGATGTTTGAGCAAAAGGGGTATCTCAAAGTCACGTTTGAGGATAACCCGGACATTTTTATTATCAATACCTGCTCGGTTACGGAGAATGCAGATAAGAAATGTAAAAAAATCGTTCGGGAGGCCAAGAAGATTTCCCCCAACGGATTTGTAGCCATTATTGGTTGCTATGCCCAATTGAAACCCAGGGAGATTTCGGAAATCAAAGGTGTCGATGCCGTGTTGGGAGCTGCCGAGAAATTCAGACTGCTGGAGTTGCTGGATGATTTTGCCGTGCAGCAGGAGGCAAGGGTTTTTGCTTCCGAAATTCAGGAAGCCCAGGAATTCCATCAGGCCTTTAGCATGCACGATCGTACCCGCACCTTTCTAAAGGTTCAGGATGGCTGCAATTATGGATGTGCTTTTTGCACCATTCCGCTGGCCAGGGGAAAAAGCCGTAGTGAAACGATCGCCAATATCCTTCGATCGGCAGAAGAGATCGCCCACACAGATGTAAAAGAGGTGGTCCTGACGGGAGTGAATATTGGAGATTTCGGTATTCAGGAGGGCAAGCGGAAGGAAAAATTCATTGACCTGATTCAAGCCCTGGACGGAGTCAGTGGCATTGACCGCTTTCGTATCTCTTCGATCGAACCGAACCTGCTGACAAACGAAGCGATTACCTTTGTGTCGCAGTCATCCCGGTTTGTGCCTCATTTTCACATTCCCCTGCAATCAGGCAGCAATGCCATGCTCCGAAAAATGGGGCGGCGGTACCTGAGGGAATTGTACCGGGACCGGGTAGAAAAAATAAAAACCCTGATGCCCCACTGCGGTATAGGGGCAGATGTGATCGTCGGTTTTCCAGGAGAAACGGAGGCGCATTTTCTGGAAACCTATGAATTCCTGAATGCGTTGCCTGTATCGTATTTACACGTCTTTACCTATTCGGAGCGCGCCAATACCCGGGCAGCCGAAATGGAGGAAGTAGTGCCTATGAAAATCAGGAACCAGCGGTCTCGTATGCTGCGGATTCTTTCCGAAAAAAAGCGAAGGGCTTTTTATGAAGAGAATCTGGGCAAAACCTTTCAGGTGCTATTTGAGGAAGATGTATCCGATGGCTACATGCAGGGCTTCACTGAAAATTACATTCGGGTGAGCGCCAAATACGATCCGGTACTAATCAATGAAATCAAAACCGTCACGCTGACCGAAATCAATGACAAAGGAACAGTAGAGGTATGGGAACCGGAAAATGTAATTGCCAGCCACTGACGTGGGTTAACGGTTAAATGCATTTTGGCCGGCAGAGGGATACCGGTTGGAAGGTAGGTGGGCTGGTGAAGGGTTAAAGGGTTCGGAGCGGGCTGGATTTTCTTGGCGGGCCTTCAGGCTGTTTGGCTTTTTGGTAGATTCAAGCGTGGTAGTTAAGGGTTAATTGGCTCTGATCCGGCTGAATTGTAGTTGCGGGCAGATAGGCAGGAAGGGCGTTCTTGGATTCACCCGTGGTGGTTAAGGGTTAAAGTGGTTCGAATCCGGCTGAGGTATACATAGTGGCGTCTGGCAGTCAACCATTACTTTGGATTCAACCCTGGTTGTTAAGGGTTAAACAATTGTATCACCACATCATCAAATCACCACATCATCAAACCATCAACAACCGTCATTGCGAGCGCAGCGAAGCAATCTGATCCGGAGCGAAATCGCAAGTCCTTCGAAGAAAGCAAATAGAAAACGACTAGCACAAACGTAATCCGACAGACTGCCGCGGGTGCCCGAGCGATTACAACCATCCGACCGAACTCCGTCTGCACCCTACCGATGACGTATTTTATAAGTATTTGGTTTTCAATATGATATAATCACTTCAAAATTATACCGTCATCCCGATTTCTGCGTTTTTTAAAATGTTAATTCTCGCAGGCACGAGACATCTCCGCATCATCAAATCATCATATCACCCCATCACCATAACATCTCTTAGTCCCTCAGTCTCTCATTCACTAAGTCAAAAAAACGACCGGCAATCAGGGAAATTGGGGAATTTATCCATTAGATACTGGAAGATTGGCTAATATCGCTTAAATTGGTTCGGTATATAATTGATTGAACCCATTCAAAAATTCCATGATCGCTTATTCACAGTGTTTGTACCTTGCGCTTGCTTTTCTGCTAACCCTCCCTTTTTCATTGACATCTCTTGCCCAGTCCCTCCCAGAGGGCACAGTGGATCCATACGGGCCAATTTTGCTTTCCGAAAACGGAAGTTGGTGCTGGTTTCAGGATGAACGTGCCCTGTTGATCGAAGATAAGGTGCTGTTTACCAGTGTAACTTCAGAAGGGTACAATACGGTAAGCGAATGGGACTTAAGCAACCACCAAACCATTAGCAAGGTGCTCACCGAAGGCAGCCTCCCTGCAGACGATCACAACGTGGGAGCACTGATGCTGCGACCCGACGGCAAAATCCTGACCGCCTACTCCGGCCATAGCATTGATAGTCTGGTAAGGTTCCGAAGCACCCGGGAACCGTACGACATCCGCACCTGGGAAGAAGAATCCACAGTTCAACACCAGGGCAGGGTCTGTTATGCCAACCTCTACCACCTGGAAGAAGAAGGCAAAACCTATAATTTTTTCCGGGGCAATGAAAACAACCCCCATTACCTGGTCTCGGAAGATTCTGGAGAAAGCTGGGAATCCGGAGGCAGGCTGTTCCAGTTTGCAGGGAGGTCTTACCTGAAATACGTTTCGGATGGAAAAAGCCGGATACATTTTGTAACGACCGACGGCCATCCCCGACATTTCAATAACAATATCTACCACGGCTACCTGGAAAATGGCCGGGCCTACCGTTCCGATGGAACGCTGGTAGGACCATTGAGTACAGGTGAAACCAGTAATTTAAAGCCTTCCGATTTTACCCTGGTTTACGATGGAGACCTGCAAACGAGAACGGATGTAGCCTGGACCAGCGACATACAGTTGGACGAGGAAGGCATGCCGTACTTCGCTTTTTCGGTGACCAAAGATCCTATCAGCAGGGGCGAAACCATAAATACAAGCCTGGGAGGTTTTGACCATCGGTACCACGATGCCCGATGGGATGGCAGCCATTGGGTTTCAAAGGAAATGGCTTATGCGGGTAGCAGGCTTTATCCCGGAGAAAATGAATACACCGGACTGATCAGCCTTCACCCCAGCAATAAAAACATCCTCTATTTTTCCGCAGATGTGCACCCTGAGACCGGAGAACCACTGCTCGTAAATGGCGAACGAAGGTATGAGATCTTCCGGGCCGAACGGCAGACGCAGGATAGTCCCTGGCATTTCAGCCCGGTGACCTTCGGATCTGCGGAAGACAACATTCGTCCCATCGTACTCGCGGATGCAAACCGGGAGGTTATCCTCTGGCTTTCGGGCAGATACAGTACCTATAGGGATTACCAATTAAAAGTATTTGGCAAAATCCTGCCCAAACCAGCAGAGAACAACATAGGGCAGGACAAAAAAATCACCTTTCTGATCAGTAAGGATCCGGATAATTACGAAGCGGACCTGACGGTTCCTTACCTGGCGATGAAGCTTGCTAAGGAAAACGGCTACCAAACACAGGTAATCCTTGGGGAAGGAGAACGAACAGCCTTTCATTTACCCCATCTGGAAACCCTCGGTGATAGCGATCTGCTGGTGTTTTTTCTGCGAAGGGTAGCCCTTTCTTCGGATCAGATGGTACTCATTAAAAATCACCTTCAGGAAGGAAAACCGGTGATCGGTATCCGAACGGCCAACCATGCCTTTTCGGTGCGTGAGAACATTCCTTCCGGCTTTGTGGACTGGTGGGACTTTGTGCCGGAGGTATTGGGGCATGAAAACAAAGGATACGGGCCAGCCACCAAAAAGACAACCATTCAATTTAACAAAAAGCCGGGAAAAGGTCTTTTATCAGGGATCGATCGCCAAGCATGGAAGAGCGATGGCAATTTGTATCTGATTGGCGACAGCCTGGATCCGAAGGCTAAGGTACTTTTAAGCGGTAACTCATCCGAAAAAGCCAACCCAATTGCCTTTAGGCGAAAGACGGGAAAAAGCAAGGTTTTTTACACCTCGCTGGGATATCCTACCGACTTTACCCATCCCTATTTCCTGCAACTGATGAAAAATGCCATCCAATGGACATTGAAATAAAAGATCATGATATCAAAAACAGCACCCGCTTGTAAAAAAAAACAAATGAAAAGCCTGGCATTATCCCAGCTACCTATTTTCACCTTGTTTTTGGTGATGTGCGCAAGTCTTCCCCTTTACGGCCAAAATAGCATGACCTGGAAAATCGGAACGGATAAATTCAAAATCACGCCACAGTCTCCCATCTGGATGGCCGGTTACGGACACCGGGACCAGCCGGCACAGGGGAAGTTCAGCGAACTTTGGATCAAGGTAGTGGCTTTTGAGGATCAACAGGGTAATTCTGCCGTCTTAGTCACCTCTGATCTACTGGGATTTCCCAGGAAAATGTCTGAAAAAATTCGCAGGGACATCCACCAAAAACACGCGCTGACCAAATCGCAGGTGATTCTCAACAGTTCCCATACCCACTCCGGACCAGTATTAGAGGCCGCCCTTTATGATATTTACCCACTGGACAAGGAACAGCAACAGCGTATTTCGGAATACAGCGGGCAACTGGAGCAGAACATCGTGGAAAGCGTTGGCAGGGCCTTGGCAAACAGGGAACCTTCCCGGGTTTATGCCGGAAACGGTACCGCCCGGTTTCAGGTGAACCGCCGGAACAACAAGGAAAGTGAAATTCACCTGCTGACCGAACTGAAGGGCCCCATTGACCATGCTGTTCCGGTGATCAAAATTACCGACTTACAGGATAACATCAAGGCTGTAGTTTTTGGCTATGCCTGCCATCCTACGGTGTTGAGCCAATACTCCTGGTCTGCCGATTATCCGGGATATGCGCAAGAAGCACTTGAGGCAAATCATCCGGGTGCCATGGCCCTCTTTTTTCAAGGGGCTGCCGGGGATCAAAACCCACTTCCCCGACGCACACTGCCCCTGGCAAGGCAGTACGGAAGCGCATTGGCCGCAGCAGTAGAAAGGGTATTGGAAGAGGATATGAGGTCATTGGAGCCCGAATTAAGCTACGCCTATGAAGAAATCGACCTGGCACTGAATCCTCCCATGAGCCGGGAATCCTTGGAAACGATGATTGTCGAAGAGAATGGCTATATGAAGCGATGGGCCGAACGGATGCTGGAGGAACAAAAGGGAGGACAAGAACGCGATTCCTCCTACCCTTTTCCCATTCAAATCTGGAAGTTGGGAGCGCAGGTTCTTTTTTCCATGGGAGGGGAATCCACCATCGGATATGCCAACCGCCTGAAAGCCAAATATGGGCCGGAAGTATTTGTAATGGCCTATAGCAACGATGTCATGGGATACATTCCCACAGAAACCATCTTAAAAGAAGGAGGATATGAGGGCTATTCCTCCCAAATGGTTTATGGCCTGCACAACACCTGGAAAGCCGGTTTGGAAGCGCAAATTCTCTCCACCTTTGATACCCTGGCCCGCCAACTATCGATTACTGAAAACCCCTAATGCAACATCTCAAAACAAATAATATGGAACGACACAAATACCTATTTCTTATTGCCGTGGTTGGCATTTGCTTTTTAGGCATTACTCAAGTGAACGCACAGGATAGCGATTATGAAGTGCTATTCGATGGGCAGTCCATGGAAAAGTGGCGAGGGAAACAGTCCGCTACTTTTCCTCAAAAAGGATGGAAGGTGGAAGATGGCTTGCTTTTCCTGGATAGCAAGGGAGGTGGAGATATCATCACTCGGAAAACCTACGCTGACTTTGAACTGGTATTTGAATTTAACCTCACCCCCTCCGCCAATAGCGGTATCAAGTACTTTGTGGACACGCTTTACAATGGAGAAACGGGAAATATGATGGTAAATGGCCCTGAATATCAGATAATCGACGATTACAATTACCCGGGTATTAAAGAGGATCCCAACGGGCTGAGTTCTACTGCCGCTGCGTATCTTTTTTATCCGCCAAAAAATAAAACCCTTCACCCCGCCGGAGAATGGAATACGGGAAAAATTGTGGCCAAAGGTAAAAAGGTGACGCACTGGCTGAATGGAAAAAAAGTGGTCAGCTACCAGCGTGGGAGCAGGGACTTTCTGAAAAAGAAAGCATCCAATAAGTTTAAAGACGACACCGAATACGGTGAGCTGGAAAGCGGCCATATCCTGCTAACCGACCATGGTGATAAAGTGTATTTCCGAAATATAAAAATCAAGGAATTTTAAAACTGGAATTGACCTGAAATAAAAAATCGCCTCTGAATGGGGATAGGGACGTAGCTTTTTTTCTCGCGGCGGCCGCAAAGAAGGTGCGGCGGACGCGGCGAGTGCTTTTATGTCTTACCGGTACATTTCCGCTATTCAGATTGTTTGAAGTAATACATCCCCGTGTAGTAAACCCGCTGCGGTCTCTGCGATTTCGCTGCGATCGTGGCGTGAAACCCTCTTTTTTTTTCTCGCGGCGGCCGCAAAGAAGGCGCGGCGGACGCGGCGAGTGCTTTTATGTCTTACCGGTACATTTCCGCTATTCAGATTGTTTGAAGTAATACATCCCCGTGTAGTAAACCCGCTGCGGTCTCTGCGATTTCGCTGCGATCGTGGTGTGAAACCCTCTTTTTTTTCTCGCGGCGAACGCAAAGAAGGCGCGGCGGACGCGGCGGGTGCTTTTTGTGTCTTCCCAGGTACGTCTCCTCCTATTCTGCTAATCACTTCTGATGGAAGACTCCCCGCTGCGGTCATGCGCCTTTGCTAAAATCGTGGCGGGAAACCCTCTTTTTTTCTCGCGGCGGCCGCAAAGAAGGCGCGGCGGACGCGGCGGGTGCTTTTATGCCTTCCCAATACATTATCCGCTATTCAGATTGTTTGAAGTAATACATCCCCGTGTAGTAAACCCGCTGCGGTCTCTGCGATTTCGCTGCGATCGTGGCGTGAAACCCTCTTTTTTTTCTCGCGGCGGCCGCAAAGAAGGCGCGGCGGACGCGGCGGGTGCTTTTATGCCTTCCCAGGTACGTCCCCTCCAATTTTGCTAATTATTTCCGCTGGAATACATCCCGCTGCGATCTCTGCGAATTCGCTGCGATCGTGGCGTGAAACCCTCTTTTTTTTCTCACGGCGGCCGCAAAGAAGGCGCGGCGGACGCGGCGGGTGCTTTTATGTCTTCCCAGGTACGTCTCCTACTATTCTGATAATTACTTCTGATGGAAGACTCCCCGCTGCGGTCATGCGCCTTTGCTAAAATCGTGGCGGGAAACCAAATTTTTATCGTCTTTTTTAGCTTGAAATATCCAATTATAGTCCATTAACAATACGGTGTACCCCTTCTCTGAGATACTTGGTGTTAAAATTAATCAATAGACCTAATTTCTTATCAGAAAGCCTGAGGTAAGTCAGCAACTGGGAAAAATGAACTGGAGCAAGTGCTGCTATCGATTTGATTTCTACTACTACTTTATCCTCTACCAGTAAATCCATCCTAAAACCTGCTTCGAATTTGACTTGTTTGTAAAACATGGGAACCGGGAATTGACACTGAACATAAAAATCATTTTGAATCAATTCGTATTCCAGGGCTTTTTCATAGACTGACTCTAACAACCCTGGCCCGAGGGATTTATGGATAGCAAAGGCCTTATCTAAAATGCAGGTTGCGATTTCATTTTCAGTCATAATACCATTAATTTAATAGAAAAAAACCAAAGTCAAAAGTACTGCCTGTTTTCACCGCTTGTTTTTAGCCTTGTGGCGGCTTTTTTTCTCGCGGCGAACGCAAATAAAACGCGGCGGGTGCTTTTATGACTTCCCAATACATTATCCGCTATTCTGCTTGTTTGAAGTAATACATCCCCGTGTAGTAAACCCGCTGCGGTCTCTGCGAATTCGCTGCAATCGCTGCGTGAAACCCTCTTTTTTTTCTCGCGGCGGCCGCAAAGAAGGCGCGACGGACGCGGCGAGTGCTTTTAGGTCTTACCGGTACATTTCCGCTATTCAGATTGTTTGAAGTAATGCATCCCCTTGTAGTAAACCCTCTGCGATTTCGCTGCGATCGTGGCGTGAAACCCTCTATTTTTCTCGCGGCGAACGCAAAGAAGGCGCGGCGGACGCGGCGGGTGCTTTTATG
>NZ_WNKG01000021.1 GCF_010119245.1 Cyclobacterium salsum | reverse complement strand
CCTTTAAGTTACGAATCTTAGCTTATGCTTCACTTTTCAAACATAATACCTCTGTAGCAGGCAAAAGGATAGAAATAAGTTTCTAGTTGGTAATTTGTCAAAATTGTGATAGTTTAGCGCTATGAAGGGTAAATGGACATTTTTCGGATTAGTCGTGGGAATCTGGTATTTGGGGTTCCCCGGCATTGTGGAAGCGCAGGAAAGAAAAATCATCCCCCTGGACGCGCATTTTTTGCCCGTAGCATCCGGCGATGAAGGCCAAAAATACAGCAAAATAGTCACCGTTTCCCCGGAAGGGGAATTGGTGGAAAAAACCTATGACCTTAATTACGCTTTGGTTTCTGCGAAAAAATCAATGTTTGAAGCTTCTGAGCCTCTCGAGCCGTTATGGCAAGAAGAGAAACATTATGCCTCGGATGGCACCTTGAAGTATACGCAGTTCAAGTATCGGAAAAATGATGCCAACTATACCAAAGTACTTGTAGGAGACAAATTGGTGCTCGACCTGGTTTGCGATAGCTCACTAGACTGTGAAGGTTCCTTTGTAGCCCCAGGCGGAGAAGAGGAAGCCGTGGATAGGGATATTTTTAAGCCTGGTTTACCTGACATGAAGGCCTGGCATGAATTCCTGGGCAAGAACCTGTCTTATCCCCAATCTGCCAGAAATAACCGGGCAGAAGGGGAAATCTGGGTTGGTCTGAAAATCGATGAGCGGGGGCAATTGGTTGAAAGCTCCGTGGTAAACCGCGCTTCCTCAGATCCCAGCCTGGTCAAAGAAGTGGAACGGGTACTGGAACGATACGCAGGGGGATTCCTTCCTGCCCGTGATCTTCAAGGCAGTCCCACCACGGCATGGATGTACCTTCCTATTCGCTTTCGACTGGGGTAGGCTTCATTTTTCCCAACCTCAGGAATACCTCCTTGCAGGAACAGCCGCAGGGCTGAAAACTTTTATAAGAGAAATAAGGTAGTCTGTGGTGCATATTTTAGTTCTATTCAAATCACTACAAAGTGAAAATAAGAGGAAATAATATGCCGCGCTGGAAGGGTTCGCAAATTATTATGCGTATACCGAAGATGAAATCGATAGCGGGCTAATTGAAATCCTCAATGGAATACTGTCTGAAACAGACGATCGGTCCATCGCTTCCACCTGCCTGCAGATTCAGATAAATGCCGGGATAATTGACGAAGGAACCGCACTTTGGGAATTGGATGAATGGAAAGCGGATGATGAATCCGATAATTGCGGTGAATAGGGCTTGATTACTTACGCGGATTCCTTAATTTGATCACCGACAGCCGGGAGATGAGTTGTGGACATAGTACATATACACGCAATTGATCTTTTGAAACATGGATTTATACAAATGTTGTGGGGAATGTGAGCTAGTGGCAAAGAATTGTGATTTGTCGTACCTTTGAATATGATCAAATCAGCATATTTAGACACATCGGTTTTTGGCGGATATTTTGATGAAGAATTTTCGGAACCCACTGTGAGTTTCTTTGAAAGAATCATTAGGGATAAAATCGATTTGATTGTATCTGAAGTTCTTACATCTGAACTCGAAAATGCTCCTGAACATGTGAGAGACTTATTAGATCTTATTCCAAACAGTCAAATCCGGTCAATTGACGTTAATCCGGAAGCTGAAAGACTTGCCAAACATTATATTTCGGAAAAAGTAGTTGGGAAAACGAGCTATGCTGACTGTCTCCATATAGCTTTGGCAACTCTGAGCCATGCCGACATTTTAGTAAGCTGGAACTTCCAACATATTGTTAACATTGATAGAATTAGGGGGTATAATTCAGTAAACCTTAAGCTGGGATATAAAATGATTGAAATTCACTCACCTTTAGAACTTGGAACTTATGAGTAGTGTAACAGTAAAAACCGAAAAAGGATTGGTAAAAAAATTAAGAGCAATCCGAGACAAGATGAACGAAGACATGCAAGATATGACCTTTGAAGAAACTAAGGCTTATCTGCGAAAGATGCGGGAAAAAGGAACTCCCCACAACAAATGATAAAATGAATGCGCTTATTTCTTCGCAGTTATTTTTTTTGCTGATTGAATAGTAAGAAGCATTAGACAAATGGTGAGCGCACTCATTTTATCAAACCGAATACGACACTTTCAAACTGGGTGTGCTTATCCAGCAATTCCGTGAAAAAAAAGGCCTGACTCAAGAACAATTGGCACACCTTGCTGGAAGAAATAAGTCCTACATTTCAAAACTAGAGCGAAATCTAAAGGACATACGATTTTCCACTCTTCAGAGAATAATCAATGACGGACTAGGTGGACACCTCACTATTTCGATCAACCTCGATTAAATTAAGTACGAGAGCACAAAAACGGCTAAAAAACATGGGGCCGACTCTGTTAGAGACACATTTCGTACTTTGGTTTAAACAAGTGCCGGGCGAGACAAACTTGGGTCATAAGCTCCATGTTTCATAGCCTTGACCGCTTGCAAGTACCTGGGAATTGTGTTTAATTCCTATCGAACACCCTTTCATCAATTCTTTTCACTAATTTACCAGTCAGAACCACTAACAGATAACGTATGAATGCAAAAAGGAAACCAGGAAGGTTAATGCTGCGGCTACTAATCGCAGTGCTGATTTTAATGGCAAGTGGCGGTTCCTTCGCCCAGGAAAAAAAGACTGAGGACTCAAAAAGCAATACCATGGAAATTGCCTTCTTACTTTTCGACAATTACGAAACACTGGACGTTTTCGGTCCGGTAGAAATTTTTGGAAGGCTTACGGACCTGTATACATTGAAATTCTATTCACTTGGTGGAGGGCTAATTGAGAATAGGCACGGGGTATCAGTCCTGACCGAAAAATTGGACATGGCTTCCGTTAGTCCTTACATGCTACTAATACCAGGTGGCATGGGCACACGCAAAGAGGTAGATAATAAATCGCTTATCGAGCAGATAAAGGGAATAGCTGGTGCGAGCAGCTACGTATTGACAGTCTGTACCGGAAGTGCGCTTCTTGCCAGGTCCGGTCTTTTGGATGGCAGGCAGGCCACTTCGAATAAACGGGCATTTTCCTGGGTGGAATCAATGGGTCCCAATGTGGTTTGGGACAAAAAGGCACGTTGGAAAGTGGATGACAACTATTACACTTCTTCGGGAGTGAGTGCTGGTATGGATATGGCCCTGGGGTTTTTGGCAGACAGGCATGGAATCGAATTCGCCCGAAATGTTGCGTTCGAAATTGAATACAATTGGATTGAAGACAAGGATAACGATAGCTTTATTGCCGAATAACATGTGGTAGGCAAGGACAGCCAACAGGATTGTCGAAATACCAATAAGGCATTTCCCCCATTAGTGCGGTATTTATTAGCGGATTATACAAACCTGGAACAAGTAAAGCCCGTGGGTGAAATCAGCGGAAAAGAGGCCTATTAATTGTATATGGACAGCACGCTAACTGAGCTAAGGAAGGCAGAAAGCTGAATCCTGTACTATGGAACTGCCAAAGGCTTTTTAATTGGACCAAACATGGAAAAATAGGTTGCTATCCCAAGCCAGGAGGTTTTTTTATAGTAGATCCTATACGCTGAGAATTTACTGCGGAATTAAAGGATAATGTTAACCTGTTTTAAATAAAACACCCATATTTGTCTTATTCATTATCAATAGTGCTTTCAATGGAAAAAGCAGCATTTATCAGCATATTCGATATGCTCAAGATTGGAGTGGGGCCTTCCAGTTCGCATACCTTAGGTCCCTGGAGGGCATCGCAAGGGTGGATTGAAGCGTTAAAACAAAACCATATTATTTATAAAATACAAAAGATAGAAATTCATCTATATGGTTCACTTTCGCTTACCGGAAAAGGACATGCTACTGATATCGCTGCCGTTTTAGGGCTTTGTGGCCATGATCCGGTTACCATTAATACTTTAACGATAGATGAAAAAATCGATTTTATTAAAGCAAATTCAGAACTTCATCTGGACAAGGCCATCAGGGTGCCGTTTCATTTCGAAAAGGACATCGTTTTCCATAAGCATTTTTTAGATTTTCATCCCAATGGGATGATGTACAAAGCCATTTTGAATGATAATACCAGTTATGAATCTTATTTTTATTCTATTGGCGGAGGATTTGTGGTAAAAGAAGGACAAGAAGAGGACGGTCAAAAGTTACAGGATTTAAATCCGTTACCCTTTCCCATCCAGTATGCAGCGGAACTTCAACATTATTGCGAAAAAGAAAAAAAAGACATTGCTGAAATTGTTTTAGCAAACGAACGATCCTTAAGGTCAGACCAGCAAATAGATGCGGCATTGAAAGCTGTTTGGAATGTAATGTTAGAGTCCATGTACCTGGGCTGCCATACAGGTGGAACGTTACCCGGTGGATTAAACGTGAGTCGAAGAGCGGCCAATATGAACAAAAAACTCCTGGCCGGAAATGTTGAACATTACCAAAACAAGGAACAATGGCTGGAGACTATCAGATCAACCGAAGTGCAATTCAGGCAAATTCTTCAATGGGTAAGCTGCCTTGCTATTGCCGTTAACGAAGTAAATGCTTCACTAGGCCGGGTTGTAACCGCACCAACCAACGGTAGTTCCGGTACCTTGCCCGCTGTATTGATGTATTATTTATGTATTGAAAACCACCAGGCAGGTTTTGAGGAGATCAAGAAGTTTTTGTTGGTAGCAGGTGAGATTGGATCACTTTTTAAAAAAGGGGCCACTATCTCCGCTGCTATGGGCGGCTGCCAGGCAGAAATTGGCGTTTCATCTGCAATGGCTGCCGGCGCATTGTGCTTTTTGATGGGGGGCAGCACCGCTCAGGTGCTTATGGCAAGCGAAATTGCCATGGAGCATCATCTTGGCCTCACCTGTGATCCTGTTGCTGGATTGGTGCAGGTTCCTTGCATCGAACGCAACGCGATGGGAGCCATTAAGGCCATCAACGCAGCAGAAATTGCCATCGAAAGCGATGCATCAAAAGCTAAAATTTCACTTGACAAAGTCGTACGCACCATGTGGGAAACGGCAAAAGACATGAGTTCCCGTTATAAGGAGACATCCAAAGGAGGGTTGGCTTTACAAGTAATGCATACCGATTGCTAAATTCTCCGTATGTTTATCTTTGAGCTACCAAAAACCACAGAAAGGCTCAAATTGATACATTTACAGAAGAGCGACTTCCCAATAGATGAGTTGATTAATAGATTGCTATTTCTTGAAAATCCGGGAAGTGGAATCCCTCACACATGAAATGGCTTCTAAACCGTAGGAATTTTTGGAGTAGGAGACCCGAGAAGGCAGGAATATTTCCCTCTTAGGATGTACGGTTGACCTCATTTCTTGAAATCCCTACGTATTCCAGCTATCTTTTCCAATAACGCTTCCCGGCGATTGCCGGATTCGGATGCGATCGGTTGGTCGCCACCAGGATACAGCCGGCCAATAAAATTCACCGTTTCTTTATTCCCCTCACTTTTGATTTCTTCCCAGAGCGCAGCAGCTTCCTCGCTTTCACCCAGGGCTTCCAGGGCAAATAACCCCAGCAGTTGCTCGGAGCGATTGCGGGACATGTTTTCAGTAGCAGCTATTACCTGTTGCATGCGCGAGCGGAACAGGTCCTGCTGATTCTGGGCTTGGGCTACCAGTCCCAACAGGTAAACCTGCATGGTTTCGTTGGTGGTGAAAGGCTTACCTACACCCAGGTTTTCGGGCCATTCCAGGGATTTTTCGAGCTTGGCTTGCGCAGGTTTCCAGCGTCTCCCATGCATGTCTTCCAGGGCCGCATTCAGGTATACCGTTTCGAAGAGTGCCCTACCTTCTCCTGCCCCTTCATAGGGCAGCACATTGATTTTGTCGAGTAGGTCCATGGCTTTTTTGTATTGGCCCAGGCTATTCAGTACCCGAATGTAATCCATTTCCAGCACATAGCTCCCCGAAAACGTGCGGGTGGCTTTCTTCAGCAAGGAGAGGGCTTCTTGTTCCTGACCGTTTTCTGCCTGATATCGGGCCAGGTGCTGCCAGTGCCTCCATTGGGAAGGATCCATTTCCCAGGCCTTTTTCAGATCGGCCAGGGGATCTTTCCCTCCCGTTTTTTCAAGCAAAAGGGCTCGGTTTAGGTAGAAAGTCGCTTCATCCGCCTTTTCGTCAATTTCGGTCAATAGTTTTGCGGCTTCTTCGGGTTCGTTAAACGCCATTAGGTTAAGCGCCAGGTAATAATCCAGCTTCCAGTGAGTTCTTTCCTGCCGGGCCCGGTTCAACATTTCCAGGCTTTCCTTTCGATATGGCAGGACAAAGGCAATGGGTTTGGCAAGCAGGGCGTCAAGGCCCGAGTCCTGTTGGTTCTTGTCCAGAAAGGCCGTCCACAGATCTACCAGGGCATGTGCCGGACTCTCTGCCAGTACCTGCAAGGCTTCAGCATTGCGGTTGTATTTTAGATAGGTAGCGGCCAGTTCCAGGTGGGTCTGATAGGGAAATTCATTGTTGATCAGGGAATGAACGGTTTCCAGTGCCGCTGGCTTTGGCTCGTTCAGGTACTGTTCGAACCGGATAAAGTGATTCAGGGGATCGATATCCCAAAGCTTTTCCAGGACGGCTGCGGCAGCCTGTTTTTCTCCCGCTAGTCGGTGTTTGACGGCTAGCACTTGGTAGGCCATGACGTTGTGCACATTAAAATCCAGTGCTTTTTGTGCATAGTCTGACGCCTTGTCCAGGTTGTTTTCAGCCAGATGGATCTCCGCCATGGCCGTATAGGCGGAAGAACGGAATTCCATGGACCGCGAAGCCCAGCCATAGGCTTCCAGCGCATCGACGGGGTGGTCCATCGCCCGGTAAATGCTTCCGGCGACAAAATTGGCCTGGGGGTCAAAGAAGTCAGTGGCCAGGGGCTGAGCAATTTGCTCCAATGCTTCCTCATACCGCCCAAAACGTAAGAGCAGCTCGGCATAATCGATGTTGGCCTGCTGATGCCCGGGCTCCAGCCGGAGGATTTCTTCGTATTTGGCCTGGGCTTCCGGATAGGCTCGACTGTAATAATCCTGCCGGGCGTTGTAATACAAGGCTTCGACGGCTGAAAGCGGTTCCGCTTCGGTTTTATCAAAAGAACGGTTCAGTTTCATCGGATCTTCGGTTGCCCAGGAATACACCTTTTCAGTTCCCAAAACCAGTTCCAGTTTTTGCAGAGGAGCCTCCAGGGCCAATTCTTTGCTAATCACATCCATGGGCTGCCCATTTAGGGGAAGGGTTTGTGCCAGTTTATCGTTGATGTATACCTGCAGGTCTTCTCGAATGGATCCAAACGGGTTGAAGGACAGGGAAAGCGTTTGGTTGGCCTCTTTTATATGGAAAACACCGGCCTGGCTCACGGCGCTGATACCACCGATCTGTTTGACGGGAAACCAATAGTCCGTCCACTGGTCAATGGTATAGGGGGCGAATCCTGCCTTGCTCAAAGGGCTGGGTTGTCGGCTGGAAGGGGAAAACTGGTTGAGCATCCGCCCTGCCTGAAATTCCATGTATTGTCCGTTTTCATCGGTCAGTAGGTCCTCCCAAATCCCTCCGGAGCGGGACAGCGCCCAGAGCCATAATTTTTTACCGGGCATATCGTCGTAACTCGAAAAATGTCCGAAACCATATCCCTGGTCATGAAAATACCCGCCAAAGTGGTTTTGAAAAGAACCCGCCATGTGGTGGGACTTGCTGGAGCCAAAGGCATTGTTGGCATAAAGGCTCACGTCTTTTCCCTCCTGAACGGGCCAATCCATCAGGGCACCACTGTGCTGTAGCGCGATGTGCCCGGGGTAAAAAAACTCCTGATCTTCGCCCACATGGGCTGCTGCGGTCATCCAATTGTAATAGGGCTGCCGCAGGGGTTCGGGGTTGTACCAGATCCCTTCCGTTTCGAAATAGGCTTTGTCTTTGGGTAGATTGATCTTTACCCGCCATTGGGTGCGGGAAGGCAGGTCCATGGCTCCTACCACGCAGGTCAGGCTGCCGTCCTCGTTTTCGTAGGTAATGTAATCCACTGGTGAGGCCGTGGAGGGGGCGTGGCCAATGATGCCAAAATTAAATTCAATCCCCCCCGAGGTCCAGGGGCCGCGCATGGCAATGTTTCGGAATTTGACCACTTCGTTTTCGTAAATGAAATCATTTCCCGTGGATTTTTCGACGGCACCCCAGACCCTGCCGCCAATTTCGGGCATGATGGTTACCTTCAGGTATTCATTCTCAAGGGTAACTTGATTCCATTCTTTAGTTACTGGGTCCACGCTATACCCTTCGAACTTAAAATAGGGGTAGATGTCTTTCTTGTATGCCAACGAGGGCACCGGACTTGGGTCCGAAAAGGGGTAAGTGGTGTAGCGGACGGGTGCTTCGTTGATACGGGCCTCCTGTCCCCAGGAGAGGAACACGGTCAGGAAAGCAGCCGAAGTGAATAGTAGAAATTTAGGGGAAATGGACGATCTAAACATGGCTAAATGTAACAAAAACCTGCCTAAAATTCCTATAGAAAGAAGAGGGGAAGTGAAAACAGCGGTACGAGCGGTAAGCGACTGGTGAAAATGTACG
The DNA here is from genome assembly GCF_010119245.1 of Cyclobacterium salsum. Lineage (GTDB taxonomy): Bacteria > Bacteroidota > Bacteroidia > Cytophagales > Cyclobacteriaceae > Cyclobacterium > Cyclobacterium salsum. Next base: position 19,569 of record NZ_WNKG01000021.1, on the reverse strand, counting down.
CTGTTGGAGAAAATTTAGCCATGTAGAAAAAAAAGAGGAACGTTTATGTTCCTCTTTTTCTAATCGGTTTAGTTTTTATTCTGGATTTTGTTCCGCCATCAAAGCATCTACTTTCTCCTTAACTTTTGGGCTTTGATTGTACGCAATGGATATCTCCTGAAATTTCTGGATTTCCATACCGTTATCAGTAATGTGCTTCTGGAGTTCCTCCTGACTTTCTTGCTGCACTTTCATAATTTCCTGTCCAGCTTCGTTGAAGGTAGAAATTTCTTCCGGGTCATCGGTGGCATCCATAATATTTCCCTGACGTTGGGCTTGCATCAAAGCCTGAAATCGGGGAACTTCCATTCCCTTTTCCTCCAGGATGCCCACCATTTTTGCTTCTACTTCTGCTTGCATGGGAGCAAGCGTTTGATTGATGGCAACAAATTTTTCATATTCGTCATCTGAAAAATTATCGTTGACCTGTTGTTGTGCGCCTTGAGGAAGTTGTTGCCCCAACGTTCCGAAGGCAAGACAAATGGAAAACAGTATGGAAAAAACCGATACTTTGGATACTTTTGAATAAATCATGATTCAAATTTTTATTATTATTAACTTGTTTCAAGTATTGAAATTGCAATAAATATTCCAAAAACAGGAAATTACCATGTTAATTTACGTTAAATAGAACAAATTGTTATGACTAAAATTTACGGTATTAAGAACTGCAACACCATGAAGAAGACGTTTGCCCTATTTGAAGAGGCGGGCAAACCTTACGAATTTGTGGATTACAAAAAGCAAAAGCCGGATGCCGATTTGCTCGGAAAATTTATTGACGCGTTGGGATTGGAACAGGTGGTTAATAAGCGGGGAACCACATTTCGAAAGTTGGATGAGGTGGCCAAATCTGCCGCCGATAACAAGGCTACTGCCATCCCTTTATTACAGGAAAAGAGCAGTATGATCAAAAGACCCATTCTGGTTTTTGAAGATGGCAGCATGCAGGCCGGGCTGGATGAAAAACGTATCAGTGCAAAATTTTAAATCCGTTTCCTGGTTTTAAGTGAATTTCGGCCGATCCTGGCGGTTCATAGGGTGGAAATTTACTTTCAGGTATCCCCCGGCGGCATTGGGAGGCGTGAGGAATTGGGGGATGCCTTTTACCCAATCCACAGTTTGCCTGTGAATGTGACCTGCTAAAACACCTAACAAATTAGGGCTTTCGAATACTGCCTGATGGAAATCCATGGTGGTTTGGCTATGTCCTTCATTCGGCCATCTTTGCCTCCTTTCCAATTCAAAGTTTCGGTCGTTAGCGGCATTGTAATCGGGATGGCCGCAGCCATACCCCAGGCTTCGGGCTGGTGCATACAAGGGAATGTGCATCATCAGCACCATAGGTAAGCCTTTGCGAACCTGCTCTTCGTAAAACTTCAGTTGCTCAGGTAGAATCTCATAGTAGCTATTATCAATGTTAACCAGGTTGATTCCCTTGACCTCTTCTGCATACATGAAGGGGTTTCTTCCTTTATAAAGTGGTAGAAGTCGCTTCCGGATCCAGGTTTCCCGTAGCTCGTGCAGGCTTCCGTCCATTCCTTCGTAATGCCAGTCATGATTCCCACTCGAATAATAATAGGGGATGTCTAATGCTTCAAGCCTTTCCAGGGCCCATTCGATAGCGGCTTCGGAAGGAAAGCTGAAGAGATCTCCTGTTAGGGTAATTACATCCACCTTTGCTTCTTTAGCTACGGCCAGCGTAGCTTCAAAAGCCTCCTCCGGATTAGTAGTCTCCCCGGTTAGGAAATGCTTGGTTTCATTGTAGGCTCCGGCCATCCGCTTGCTATATTGCCGATAAGGCTTGCCTCGCTCATCGTCTCGCCAAAGGTGCGTATCCGTCACATGCAGGATGGAAACGGACTGATCCAGGTGGGGCACGTGGTAATTGATATTGTAATCATTAATGCCTATGGTAAACGGCTGCGTTTTGAAATCGGCGGTAGGAGGAGAAGCCTGAAGGGTCTCATCGATGCCCAGGGCAATACCCGCAGAAAGTGCCCCTGCTTTTTGAAAGAAGTGTCTCCTTTTCATGGATGTTATTGGTTTGCCTATTCGTTCCAGAGTGGCGCGGTGAGCCCATTCAGGTCCCAAACCACTTTGCCTGCAAGAATGGTGAGTTCATTTTCAATTTTCTGATTACCCATCATTTTTCCTTCACCGGTTTTTTCGGTAAAGCCAAAAGTACCTTCCCGTATATTCAAGATGGCAATGTCCGCTTCTGCGCCAGGGGTTAGGTGCCCCAGGTCGGGACGGTTAATTACTTGCGCCGGAGTCCAGGTGGAGGCGGTGATCACCTCGTTCAGGTCCATGCCCATGTTTAAAAACTTGGACATCACATTGTTCATGTTTTTCATTCCACTCATGATGCTGCTCATGTGGCTGTCTGTGCTGATAACATTGGGTTTAAGTCCCTGTTCCATGGCCGGAATCGCATGTTTGAAGGCAAAACTAGAGCCTCCATGCCCCACGTCATACACGATGCCCCGTTCCTGGGCCGCTATGACAAATGGGCGGAGGTTACCTCCCCTGTCCACAATGGCTTCCCTGCCGAAACCGCCGCCGCCAAAAATATGGGTGTAGATATCACCGGGTCGAAGTTTTTCCATAAATAAGGTTTCCAGGGAAAGAGGAGGGTTGGCTCCTCCGAAATCTACCATCACCGGGATATGGGCCCGCTCTCCGGCTTCTACCAGCCGGTCTATTTGCTCCCATTGGTGCCCGGAGTAATGCGCCACTTTTACGCCAACAATGTGTTCGGGAAATTGTCGGGCTACCAAAGCCGTCATTTTTGGGTCCATGTCGTTGAGGTTTTGCTCGTAGGGCGAGCCTTTCATGCCGTGACCCACGATGTTTAACATGGCCAGAACGCGGGTTCGCACCCGGTCGATCACCTGCTCTTTAAACTGAACAAAATTTCGCCAGCCGGATCCGCCGGTATCCACTACGGTGGTTACTCCAAAGGGAAGGGTAAAGCCATCGGGGTGAATGGAACTATATCCACCGCTATATTGGCCATAAGGGTCCAATCCGTAAAAATTATGCGTGTGAATATCTACCAACCCGGGGCTCACGAAGAGTCCGGAGGCATCGATCACCTTTCCTGCCAGGGAGGATGCGATGTTTTTTTGGACCAACATTACCTTACTGCCAGTGATAGCAATGTCCATAACCTCATTGACATCGTTTTTAGGATCCATTACATGGCCTCCTTTGATGAGTAGGTCGTATTGTTGAGCGGTAGCGGTGAGCGTACAAGCTACCATCAGGAAGGCTGTCAGGTAGTTCTTCAGTCCACCCTTTTTTTTCTTATTCCACATTTGCATGAACGTACGGGTTTAAAATCTGTTGGATAAATTAATGCATAAAAGTGGTGGAAACAAATGTTTTTTTAAGGGTGGAGGAGGCCGTATCTAATTTTAGGAGCGGTATGAGCGCTTTTTTGCCGGTAGCGATTCTCCCAGAAAGGTCCCGAAAAAAAAAGGGGGGAAGCTTCCCCCTTTTAAAAATGTAGTAATCAGGCTTCCTGGTGCTGTTGCACGCCCGCCTCTCCGATAATCGAGTGAATGTCCTCATCCAGAATTTCCTTTTTGATATCCGCATGATCCAGGAATACCTTGTAGACCTTATCCAGCTCAAGTTTGGTAAGTTGATAGCCGATTTTATGAGCACGATAGGCCAGGGCAGCCCTTCCGGAGCGGGCAGTCAGGACGATCATGGATTCGGTCACACCCACTTCCAGGGGATCGATGATTTCGTAGGTTTCGCGATTTTTGATAACACCATCCTGGTGAATTCCAGAGGAATGGGCAAAGGCATTAATGCCCACGATGGCTTTGTTGGGCTGTACCAGCATACCCATTCTTTCGGCGACCAAACGGCTGATGGGGTTCAATAATTTGGATTGGATCTGGTTGTGCACGTTTAGCCGGGGATGCTGTTTCATGATCATAGCCACTTCTTCTAGTGAGGTGTTGCCAGCTCTTTCTCCGATGCCATTGATGGTGCATTCTATTTGCCGGGCACCATTCATGACGGCGGCAATGGAATTGGCGGTGGCCAGTCCCAGATCATTGTGGCAATGGGCGGAGATCACCACGTTTTCGATGCCCCTTACATTGTCTACCAGGTATTTTATTTTTGCGCCGTACTCGTCTGGCAGGCAGTAGCCGGTGGTATCGGGGATGTTCAATACCGTAGCGCCAGCTTTAATCACCGCTTCACATACTCTCGCCAGGTATTCATTATCTGTCCGTCCAGCATCTTCCGCATAAAATTCCACATCTTCCACAAATGTTTTGGCATAGGCTACCGCTTCAGCGCCCCACTCCAGGATTCGCTCCCGGTTGCTTTTAAACTTGTATTTGATATGCGAATCGGAGGTACCGATTCCAGTATGGATGCGGGGTCTCTTGGCATATCTTAGTGCTTCTGCGGCGGTTTCAATGTCTTTTTTCACGCCTCGGGAAAGGCCGCAAACGATGGGTTCGGTCACATGTTTCGATATTTCTACTACCGACTTAAAATCTCCAGGACTGGAGATCGGAAATCCTGCCTCGATCACATCTACCCCAAGGGCTTCTAGTTGACGGGCAATTTCGATCTTTTGAGGTGTGTTTAATTTGCAACCCGGGACCTGCTCTCCGTCTCTAAGGGTGGTGTCAAAGATCATTACGTGATTCTCATCCATGTCTGTGTTGGTTTTTTTATGGAAATCCAATGTAAAACCTTCGTCTTGCTCCCAAAATTCAATTAACTTTAGATGTCCGATATCAGATAAAGTATTGGGTTGTATAAATAAAAGGAAATCAGTGTGTTATAATTTATTTTTATATGATATCCAATTTTAAAAAAGATTCGCTGTTTGATTTAATTTCCAGCCTGTCTCCCTCGGAAAAGCGGAATTTCAAGCTTTTTACAAAAAGGTTGTCCTCTAACCAGGATGCAAAATTTCTTAGGCTATTTGAGACCATGGAAAAGATGGGAAATTACGACGAAAGGCAGTTGTTGGAAAAAGTACCTGTGTCTAAAAAGCAATTGCCAAACATGAAAGCGCATTTGTACAAGCAGCTGTTGACTTCGCTAAGGCTATTGTATGCAGACCGAAACGTAGAGCTTCAGCTTAATGAGCAGATTGATTTTGGGCGGATATTGTTTAACAAGGGGCTTTACATGCAGAGCCTGAAAGTATTGGACAGAGCGAAGCAAATGGCAGCACAATACGGGCTGGATACGGTGATGCTGCGAGTGGTAGAGATGGAGAAGGTGATCGAATCGCAGCACATTACCCGGAGTATCCGAAATAGGGCTGAAATACTCAGTGAAGAATCCTCCCGCCTATCCTGGAAAGTAGATCTGAAAAATCGTTTTTCCAGTCTTTCGCTTCAGTTATATGGTATTTACCTCAAGACAGGTTATATCAAGGACCAGGAAGGGAGGCGGATGTTAGAGAATTTCTACAAGCGCAACATGCCAGCTTATGAGCTGTCTTCCTTGGGGTTTTATGAGAAAATGTACCTGTACCAGGCACAGGTTTGGTATTTTCATATTATCCAGGACTTCCCCTTATGTTACCGCGCAGCCCAACATTGGGTGGATCTATTTCATGCCTCGCCTCATATGGTCAAAGTGGCCACGGGGAATTACCTGAAAGCCTACCATTACCTGCTTGACACGCTTTTTTACTTGGGATACTACGACCGCTTTACAAAGGTGCTGGAAGAATTTCGCAATAGCCTGGAAAGCAATGATTTTATGATGGATGACAACAGCAGAATACTTGCATTCCTATACCTTTATTCCAATCTGGTCAATATTCATTTTCTAAAAGGAGAATTCACAAAGGGGGTGGAGAATCTGCTGCCAGCATTGTTGAGGGATATAAAACCTATCCGAAACAAATTAGACATTCACCACCTGATGGTACTGCATTATAAAGTGGCCTGTTTGTATTTTGGAAATGGAGACAATGAAAAGGCTATTTTTTACCTGGATCAGGTGATCCAAAACAACCAGGATGGCTTGAGGGAAGATTTGCAGTGCTTTGCCCATATTTTGAAATTAATCGCCAGTTATGAGGCGGGCCGGGACGAAAAGCTGGACATCCAGATTCGGAATGTATATCGTTTTTTGATCAAGATGGATGATTTACATCAGGTCCAGAAGGAAATGGTGCGCTTTGTTCGAAATCTAAGCAGAATTTATGACTATGAACTAAAAAATGCTTTCGTCGACCTGCTGGATAAGCTGAAAGTATTTGAAAATCATCCTTATGAAAGGCGGGCATTTTTATACCTGGATATCATTTCCTGGCTGGAAAGCAAAATTGAAAACAGACCAGTACAAGAGGTGATCAGGAAAAAGTTCCTGGAAAAAACCAAAAGCGAAAAATAGAAGGAATGAAACAAAACTGCCCTGAAAATTTTTTTCCAGGGCAGTTCAGAAAAGGAATGAGTAAGAAATCAGGCTAAAACTTCTTTTTCTATGATAACCTGACCTTTGTAATATAATTTGCCGTCCAGCCAAAAAGCCCGGTGGGGTAGGTGAAATTCACCCGTGGTAGGGCATTGTGCCAGACCTGGAGCATTTAACTTGTAATGCGTCCTTCTTTTGTCTCTTCTGGTTTTGGAAATCTTCCGTTTAGGATGTGCCATATCTATGTAATTTTAGATTATTCGTTATTTTTAAAGTTTTTCAAAGCTTCCCAAAACGGGTTTTGCTCAGTTTTGTCATTGTCTTTTTCGTCGTCTTCCTCTCCCGCTTCGTATACGATCCAACCATCGTTTTCGTCCACTTCATCGTCGTCGATACGGTAGTCCGGATGAATCTTCTTTGCCGGAATGGATAGCAGAATAAATTCATAAATCAACTGTGCCACGTTTATGACTTGCGTATCCTTGGTAATCAGGAAAATCTCATCGTTGATTTCTTTTTCCTCTTGCCCGTATTTGTAGACAATTTTATGGGATACCGAGAGTGGATGGTTGAATTCTTCCAGACTTCTGTCGCAGGTCAGACGAACCGTACCTTGCAGCTGAAAATTCGCCTCTATCAGATTTATTCTTTTATCAAGTAACACATCAACACCGACTTCCCCATGATGAATGACCTCTTTGACTTTCTCAAAATGATCCATGAACGCATCATCTACTTCAAAATGAAACGCATGCTCTCCTTCTTTCAATCGGATGATGTCAATATCGAACTTCCTTATGAATTTCATTATTTGAATTAAGACCGCAAATTTAGGGATAAATTTCTGTTTTCTAAAATATTGGCTTTAAATATTTTATTCTTCTGTGTCCCAGTCATCGTTTCGCTTAATGATGTCGTGAGCCAGGAATATCGCTGCTCGCATGGATCCTGCGTCTGCCGCATTTTTTCCAGCAATATTATAAGCCGTACCATGGTCCGGACTGGTGCGGATGATGGGAAGCCCGGCAGTAAAGTTTACACCCGAATCAAAGGATACCGTTTTGAAGGGCACAAGGCCCTGGTCGTGGTACATGGCCAGGACGCCATCGAATTTCTTCTGGTGCATCATGCCGAAGAACCCATCTGCCGGGTAGGGGCCGAAAACCAAATTTCCTTTATCCTTAAATTCTTTGATTACCGGCTGTATGATCTCTTGCTCATCCATTCCCAATAACCCGTCCTCGCCAGCGTGGGGGTTTACCCCCAAAACCGCGATTTTTGGCTTGGGAATACCGAAATCCTCTTTCAAAGACTTGAGCATTATTTTCAATTTTTCTTTAATGGCGGCTGAAGTAATAGCAGCCACCACCTCTTTAAGCGGCATATGTCCCGTCACTAATCCAATGCGCATATCTTCCGATACCATAAACATCAGGCTCTTTACTGCTTCAAAGGCATCGGTAAGGTATTCGGTATGTCCAATAAAAGGCGTTTCTTCGCTATTGATGTTGTTTTTATTTAGAGGAGCGGTCACAAGTGCATCGAGCTGTTCCGATTTTAGGTCGACAATTGCCTGATCTAAGGCTGCCAGGGCCATTTTTCCGGCTTCACTGGTTTCCACACCGGGACTTACTTCCGGAGATTCCTGTACCACGTTGATCACATTGGTCTTCCGGTGATGAATGTCTTCTATGCCTTTTACCTGCATAAAATTGAAGTCATTCATGTCCAGTATTTTTCGGTAATAAGTGATGGCTTTGCCATGGCCGTAGATTACCGGCGTAATCATTTTTTGCAAGCGGCTGTCCTGAAGTGCCTTCATGGTAACCTCAGCACCGATCCCATTGATGTCTCCAATACTGATGCCGATAACCGGTTTATTTTTTCTTATATTCATTTTCTATCAAACCTGTATGTCCAATTATTCTTCAACGATTTCACGCAAGTTAAATAATAATGCGGAATCAAGGCATTTCCGAAATGGCGAAGCAAGTGATTGTCCCGGATATTGGGTTAAAAAGGAAATTGGTTTTCATGGGAGTGGATGCAAAAAGGAGATCAATTTTTAATAGGCCACTTCTACCCTAAATCGGGAATTTACCGCTTTCAATTGGTCAAAAGCTGCTTTGGAAACTTTGATTAAGAGGCGGTTGTTGTCCCCTGTTTCCGGCAATACCCCCACCACTCTTGCAAAAACGGTGACATCGTTTTCTTCATTTCGGATTCTCATGATGGTACCCACCGGAGCTGTGCGGTGGAGCACCAGGTATTTTTTGTGATTTCCTGTGCCCTCAATCACTTCTGCTTGTCCACTTTCCGTAACGTTTTTAAAGGCCGTGGACGCTCCCACATTCGAGTTGGAAGTGGAAACGGAAGTAGCTCCACCAGATGAGGGAGCAGACCGGTTCTCACTACGGGTGGTCGCTGGAGGAGTGGGCGTTTCAGACTTTGGAGGTCCGGGTAGCTGACTGACCGGAATTTGTGCATTGGTCTCCCTTCCTACTTTTAGGGTTTGACCTATTTTTAAGTTATTGGAAGAAAGGCCGTTCCACTGGATCAGGTCTTCCACTTTTGCATCGTACTTTCTGGCAATCGCAAAAAGAGTTTCCCCCTGCACGACCTTATGCGAAATCCAATTCCCTGTATTGGACACCAATGGTTTGTTTTCAGCTGTTTTGGTCGGGGAGCTTTTACGTTCTTTAGGGGCTTTTTCCGGTTGCGCTGCTGGCTTACTATTGGAGCTGTCCGGTGAGGGAGTCACTTCTTCGCTGGTTACAGCCACGGTTTGATCCGCCATTTCTACCGTTTCCTCTATTTTTTCGTTGGTAACAGGAGCTTCTTTTTCCTTCAGCCCCTTGATGATCAAAGATTGTCCCACACTGATATCCGTTCCGTTAAGCTCATTCCATTCCATCAGGTCTTGTACTTCGGAATCGTACTTTTGGGCAATCGCAAAAAGCGTTTCGCCCGGAATCACCTGATGAAGCTTGGCTCCTTCCGGCAGGGCTTGATTTTCCACGAACGGCACCCGGATTCGTTGGCCAACCTTAAGTCCGGCTTTGAGATTATCGTTGCTTTGGACAATGTCGCCTACGGGGGTATTGTACCGACGGGAGATTCCAAATAAGGTTTCCTGAGGCTCCACCTCATGAATTATATAGGATTTATCCCCGATTCGCTCTATGCCCACGGAATCCGTTTTTGTTAGTTCGCTTCCCCAGGAAGGGATTGCCAAACTGATCATCCCCAAAATCAAAATCCAGCACTTCATTTTAAAAACAGTTTTCTGACAAGTATTTACCAACATTCATGCAAATTTGATATTTATTTTATCAATTGCAACACCATTTTGCTCCAATGGGAACAATGATGGTTTTTATTGGTATATTCAAACGAGAAATATTAAATGAATTAATAAATGAAATTGGTAATTAATTTATTGTTTTTTACAGCGGCTTTTTTTTCAATGGTGCATCTGTCCTTCGGGCAAAATGAGGAGCAACCGGATTCGGTAAAGCTGGTGTACGTATTTGATATGAAAAGTGATATTGATCCGAGGATGAACCGAAAGGTTACCCTTGCACTGGAAGATGCAAAGGAAAAAAAGGCAGCAATGATAATCGTCCATATGGACACCTATGGAGGAGCGGTAAATGATGCCGATGACATCCGGACCTTGTTTTTGGAATCAGAGATTCCGATTCATTCCTTTATTGATAAGGATGCCGCATCCGCTGGAGCCTTGATTTCCATCGCCTGTGATAGCATCTACATGGCCAGGGGAGGAAGCATCGGTGCGGCGACTGTAGTAATGGGTGGGACCGGGGAGGCCGCGCCGGATAAATACCAGTCTTACATGCGCTCCATGATGCGGAGCACGGCCGAAGCCACTGGCAGAGACCCGCAAATAGCGGAGGCCATGGTAGACGAAGACCTGGAAGTAGAGGGAATTTCCAATGCCGGTGAAGTCATTACCTTTTCCGTGTCGGAGGCCATTGCTAATGGATTTTGCGAGGCAGAAGTGGCTTCCATAGATGAAATCATAGAACGCAACGGGTTGGAAAATTACGAAGTGTATCGCTACGAACCCTCTGTGGCCGAAGATATTATTTCATTTTTCCTAAATCCTGCGGTCAGTGGGTTTCTGATTTTGGTGATATTTGCAGGTATTTATTTTGAAATACAAACTCCGGGCATTGGCTTTCCCCTTGCAGCCAGTGGCATTGCCGTGGTACTGTATTTTATTCCCTACTACCTGACTGGTTTGGCCAGCAACCTGGAACTAGTGATTTTCATTGTGGGAATAACCTTGTTGGCGGTGGAGGTTTTCGTCATTCCTGGATTTGGGGTGTTCGGGATTTTGGGCATCATTTGTGTGTTGGCAGGCCTGACCATGGGCATGCTGCCCAACGACCTGTTTGATTTTACTTTTGTAAGTTCAGGAAAGCTTTTTACTGCCTTATTGACCGTCATATTGTCAGTCATTGTTTCTACCGTGCTCATTTTCAGCCTTACCCCAAAGGTAAATCAATGGAAAAGTTTCAGTAAAATTTCGTTGGCCGACACGCATCAAAAATCAGAAGGATACACCTCTTCTTTTTACAGCAACGAAATGCTGGGAAAACAAGGTGTTTCGCATACCCGGCTTATGCCGAGTGGGAAGGTGCTTATTGATGATGAAATTTACGATGCCTATTCCCGAGGCGAGTTTATAGATAGAGGGGAAACCGTTCAGGTAATCAGTACCGAGGGGACTTCGCTCAGGGTGAAAAAAGTACAGGCCTAAAAAAGTTACCTCCGGATAAACCAAGCCCTTTCGGCAGGGTTCTCCGATTTTTGTTTATTTTCGGGACCCAATAAAATCCTATTTTCTATGATGAAAATAATTCAAAGGCTTTATTCCCTATACGGGTCCATTGTATTTATCCTTACGTTTTTAGTGTTGCTTCCGGTTTTTGCTTTTACGATCGAAATTTCCGGAAGAAAAGCCCAGGGAAGAAAGCTAAACCGCGTCTGGTCCAAGGTGTTTTTTGGGATGCTGCTTTTTAGAGTAAGAATGGAAAACCTCAGTCAATTTAAGGAAAAAGGGCCCTATGTGATTGTAGCCAATCATTTTTCTTACCTCGATATTCCCGTTTTGGGTCTGATTCCTTTTGATTTGGTATTTATTGGGAAGAGCTCTTTAGGAAAAGTGCCTCTTTTTGGATACATGTTTAAGAATCTGCACATTGCAGTAGATAGAAACAGCCTGAAAAGCAGGGGCGAATCGGTGCAGCGGGCGAGGGAAGCCCTGGATCAGGGGAGCAGCGTGGTTTTTTTTCCGGAGGGGGGAATTTCCAGCAACGAGCCCCCAAAAATGGCCCGCTTCAAAGATGGAGCTTTTAAAGCGGCCGTGGACAAACAAATTCCGGTAATTCCTATCACTTTATCCTACAATCACTTAATTTTGCCGGATGATGGCCGGTTTCTATTACGGTACAAACCGGTAAAAGTAGTCATCCATCCCCCGGTTTCCGTGGAAGGTTTGGGAATTAGGGACGTGGGAGAACTCAAAGAGAAATGTTACCGTATTATCCAGGAGCAATTGTGGAAAGACAATGAAAGCCTGAAAGAAAAATGAACAGCTTATGAAGTTGGATATTAATTCGCTAAAAAAAATTGCGCACCTGGCTCGTTTGGAGTTTGATGAAAGTGGGGCAAAAAAAATGACCAGGGATATGACCCAAATTTTGGATTGGGTGGAGAAATTAAATGAACTGGATACTTCTGAGGTGGAACCGCTGATTACCATGTCCTCCGAAGAAAACATCCTGCGTGAAGACAAGGTAGGAACGCACCTGGACCATGAAAAAGCGCTGAAAAATGCCCCGCAGAGAGATTCTGATTATTTCCGCGTTCCGAAGGTAATGGAATAATGCGTTCGGATGACTTGGTAAAATTCAGTTATTTTACGCTACTGGCTATTCTTTGCTTTGCAGGATTAGCTATCCTGGGATTGTATTTTTGGGATATTTCTCAGCTTCCTATTCGGACCATCCTTGGGTCAGAGCCCCTTACCGTTCCCCTGGATACGTTTTTAACCGGGACAGACTCCCTTGCCCTTAATACGCAGAATTTTCTTCTCATAGAGCGATACGCATCCGACGCACCGCTTTCCTTTCCAGAATGGAGCCAAATGATGGGAATGCTGATTTGGTTATTATTTCTCGTGTTGGTTTGGTTGCTGACCATGCTCCGGCGCAATGCCTTTTTATTGGGGGCGGGCACCCTTATTTTTTTGTTGACCATCAGCGGTTTAAATAGCCTCAATATAGCCGGAATAGGTAGTAATTTTGGGCTGATAATCGCCTTGTTTTGTTTACTACTTCCGGCGGCGGCCATACACCTTTTTTTTGATAACTTGTCCCTAGGCTGGCGCGCGATGTTCGTTTTTGGCCTAGGGATTGCTTGCCCGGTACTGCTGATTTACTTTGCAAATGCCCCTTACCCTACCTTGTTATTTTCTGAAAACACCAGTCTTATGGCGCTTACCATTGCCGCTGGCTTTGTGCTCTACATTGGAAATGCCATCCTCGCTGGGGTATTTCTCTTTTTGGGAAAACTTAATGAAGGGGTGGGAATAAAAATGGGCTGGCATTTCGGTGGAGTTGGTTTGCTTTACCTGTTGCTGCTGGGATTGATGTTATTGGATATAACCGGAAGTCTGGCAGGTTGGCCCTTGCCTCCTTTTCAGGTACTGTTGATGGTAGCCGGAATCGTCGGGTACCCGGTCGTCGTCCACAAAATGGAGCATACTTCGCAGCCTTTTGCGGCACCCTGGGTAGGGAAGCTTTTTTATTTAACAGCTTTTTCCATTTGCCTCTTGGTGCTATTTAAGGGAATGGGTACCGTAAACAGTCCCATGGTGGATTTTTTGAATCATGTTTTTGTTTACAGCCAATTGGGATTCGGATTGTTGTTCTTTCTTTACGTCTGGGTGAATTTTTCAGGTATCATCAACAGCGGAAAGGCGATTGGAACGATTTTGTATAAGCCGCCTTTCTTTCCTTTTTTTCACTACCGCCTGGGGGGTGTATTGAGTTTATTGATATTTTTGGTCTATGCGGATGGTATAGTAGCCGTTCAATTCAGCACGGCCTCAACCCAATTATCTGCGGATTATTATTATGCCAGCGAACGGCCGGTAGAGGCTACAGTTTTGTATGAGAATGCCTTTGAAAGGTACCGGGAGAACGACAAAGCCCTCCTTGCCGCTGCGCATCTGTATTTAAGCCAAAACCAACCCACACTGGCATTGAAAACCCTTGAGAGGAGCTTTGAAGAAAATCCTCAGGTACCGGATATCCTTTTGCTCAGCCAGTTGCTCGAGAAGCGTCAGCGTATAAATGAGGCTATTTTTTACCTGAAGGAAGGCCTGGAATATTATCCCACTAGTACCTATCTTTCCAATAACCTGGCACTGATCTATCATGGGATGAACCGACCGGAGGATGCATTGGCCATTTTCGATACTATGGCGGTAAAAGGCCAGGCAGAAAATCTAAACGAGCTAGCAGTAAAAATAGCTCATGGGAAAGTGGTGGAGCCTTCTGATGAATCAGAGACATCCCTTAAGCTGAAAATAAATCGGCTGGCACATGCGAATGCCACAGGAGGAACTACCCCCCAGGTCATAGCGATGGATTCCCTAAAGGAGGCGGGTAACCTAATCAACCGGGCCCTCTTACGAAATCAGCTTAGCACCCGCTTTGATACGGATTTGGAGGAGGAATTCAGAGAAACGGTTCAAAGGCTGTCCGAAAGGCTGCAACTTGATTTGTCCGTTGAGGAAAGCATCAGGGAATCCCGCTTATTATTGGAGTTTCGAGTAGGGGAGGTGAATGAATTGTTGAAACAGTTAAATGGCATGGCGTTCCGGTTTACTGGTAACGCAGGTTATTATCATTCCTTTGCTGGTTGGGTTCTTTCCAGAGAGGGGGATTTTGAAAAAGCAGCGATCGAATGGAAGCAAGCGATGCTAAAGGGCTTTTCCCGATTTACTCCTGCCCATTTGCCTTACCTTTATTTTGGAGGGATGCAGGAAGAAGCTGCGTTTATTGCGGGAACCCAAAATGTGAACTACCCCAGTTGGATGCGATTCGATGAAGCAGGTAGCCTGGAATCAAATGATACGGTACAATTTTACCAGACCCTGGCGAGACTGCCAAAAATGCTAGGAAAAGAATTGCTTCCTGCCCTGGATAGTTTGCAAGGCCAGCACTTTAAGCAGTATCTGGCCAAAGAAATGCTGCTTAAAAAGGGACATTGGCTGGAAACGGATAGACTGGATAATTTATACACCTTAGCAATGAAGGCTGAAACATCCGAAGCAGAAAAAGTGTTTGTTCAAAAGTATGTGGAAATGATTCAGGGAAAGCAGCCTGTTGAGCCTAACCAGGCAGATCTTTCAACGGGAGGTAATGCCTATAGGACACCCATGGTGTTGGCAGCTATCGAAAGGGTTTCGGAAGCGGAGGAGCGCTACCGCTTGTTACAGGAAGCCAGTCAATTTAATAAAGACCCTTTACTTTGGATTGAATTGGTAAAATATTGCCGAATTATTGGATTGGATCAATATGCCAGTAGCAACCTTGCGACGATGTCAGAATGGATAGGACAGGAAGACCTTACCCAGCTGCAACTGGAACACCTCAAATTCCATTGATATAAATTAACTCGTTGAATTCCTCTTTTTACCTATAATCTCCTATCTTCACATTTTCAAATCCTTTGTTATTATGCCAGAAATCATCAGAACCAAAGAATTGCAAAAAATTTACCGGATGGGAGCAGAAGAGGTCCATGCCCTGGAATCTGTCAGCATCGAAGTAGACAGAGGAGAATATGTGGCGTTTATGGGGCCTTCCGGATCCGGGAAATCCACGCTGATGAATATCATTGGTTGTTTGGATACGCCCACCTTCGGTCAATACATCCTAAACGGAAAAGATGTGAGCGATATGGATGAAAATGAATTGGCCGAAATAAGAAATAAGGAAATTGGATTCGTTTTCCAGACCTTTAACCTGTTACCCCGGGCGACATGTCTGGACAATGTGGCTTTGCCCTTGATATATGCTGGTTTCAATAAAAAGGATCGGGATGAAAAGGCCTTTCTTGCCTTAAAGAGTGTCGGTTTGGATGATCGGATTCACCACAAACCGAATGAACTATCCGGGGGACAACGGCAACGAGTGGCAATTGCCCGGGCATTGGTCAATGATCCAAGTATCATCCTGGCGGATGAACCTACCGGGAACCTGGATTCCAAAACCTCTTACGATATCATGGATTTATTCCATGAATTGCATCAAAAAGGAAATACCATTATCATGGTAACCCATGAGGACGATATTGCGCATTATGCTCATCGGGTGATCCGTTTGAGAGATGGACTGGTGGAATCGGATGAAGCTAATCCTAATCCTACAGTGGTGGATAAATCAATCGTATAATTTGTTCCGCCCGTTGAATTGATGAAGATATATACAAAAACTGGAGATAAAGGTGAAACCTCTCTATTGGGAGGTACTAGGGTAACTAAATCCCACTTGCGGATTGATGCCTATGGTACCATTGATGAATTAAATGCCCATTTGGGATTCTTGAGAGATCAGGAAATTAACCAAAAGCGGGAGGAAAAACTCACAAGCATACAAGACAGGCTTTTTGTGGTTGGAGCCATGTTGGCCGCCGATCCGGAAAAAAAAGCAGTTAACATTCCGGAGCTTACAAAGGAGGATGTTTTATTTCTGGAGGCGGAGATTGACCTGATGGAGTCTGGTCTACCTCCGCTCAAGAACTTTATCCTGCCCGGTGGGCATCCCGTAGTGTCTTATGCCCATATCACCAGGACGGTGTGCAGAAGAGCAGAAAGGGCAATTATTTTGTTAAGGGAATCCTCAACTGTCGACGAGTTGATTCCCGAATACATCAACCGGCTATCGGATTACCTTTTTGTTTTGGGCAGGCAACTGGCACTGGAGTTACAAATTCAAGAAATCACCTGGCGTCCAGGGAAATAAGTGAATATGAACAAGACCTTATCAATTACCGTTACCAAATCGCAGCGGTCGAAGCTAGCAGATACCAATTTTGACACCCTGTCGTTTGGCCATATTATTAGTGACCACATGTTTGTGGCGGAATACATCGATGGGGAATGGCAGAATATGCGGGTGGAACCTTATGGCCCCCTGGAGATCAATCCGGCCAATGCCACCCTTCATTATGGGCAATCTGTTTTTGAAGGATTAAAAGCCTACCGCAACGAAGCCGGTGAAATTTTGGTTTTCCGTGGGGATGCAAATCAGCGAAGACTTAATGAATCAGCCTCGAGGATGTGCATTCCGGCCGTTCCGGAGGAGGTTTTTATGGAAGGTATGCGTAAGCTTTTGGAAGTGGACAGGGAATGGGTGCCTAAAAATCCCGGTTATTCCTTATACATCCGTCCATTTGTTTTTGCAGATGATGATTTCCTGGGCATCCGGCCTTCCATTAAGTACAAGTTTATGATTCTCGCTTCCCCTGTTGGTAAATACTATTCCAAACCGGTGGCGGTGAAGGTGGAGACAGAATTTGCCCGCGCGGTGGAGGGAGGTACAGGAGCGGCCAAAGCGGCAGGTAATTATGCAGGTTCCCTCTTTCCTGCCCAAAAAGCTCAAAGCGAGGGGTACGACCAACTGCTGTGGACGGATGGAAAAACCCATCAATACATCGAAGAGAGTGGTACCATGAACGTCATGTTTGTCCTTGATGGGGTTCTTGTCACTGCCCCCACTAACACGGGTACCATCCTGAAAGGAATTACCAGAGATAGCGTATTGACGCTGGCAAGAGATATGGGCGTGCCGGTGGAAGAGCGCTTTGTAACCGTGGCCGAATTGGAAGAGGCCCTCATTTCCGGTAGACTCGAAGAGGCTTTTGGCACCGGCACGGCCGCTACAGTGGCCTTTATCAGACTCATTAATATACATGGAAAAGACTACCTGTTGCCCGAAAAACCAGCCGACGCGTTTTCCAATAGGGTATTGAAGGCCCTGGACGATATCAAGTATGGAAAAGTTCCTGACACCTACGGTTGGATCAGGAAATACTGAGATGAATTTCGAATTTATTAAATCCGATCACTTATCTGTTCCGGGACTGAAATCAATTTTCCTTTTATTATGGCTTTTGGGTTCGGTAAATGTGTCTGTTTTCGGGCAGAATTACCTGATCCTCCAACGAGGTGCCAACCAAAAAACCCGACTTGTTTATGAGGAAGGGGATCAACTGGTGTACCTGCAAGAAGGATTGGACTATTACATACAGGATGAAATCCGGGAAATAAAGAGCGATATCCTTGTCCTGGAGGAAAATGTACTGCTATTGAGCCAGATAGAAGCGATTGATATTCGGGGAAAAGACGAACGAAACAGAACCTTGGGTAATTTGAGTTTGCTTCCCATGGCCGCCGGGACTATGCTGTTGCTTGCGACTGGCATCAATAGTTTGTATGCCGAAGGAACTATCGAATATACATCCGGAACCTTGATTACCGGTGGAGCGCTGATAGGAGCGGGATTGATACTTCAACCGCTGAGATACAAGCGATTCAGAATAAAAGGTAGAAATAAGATTCAGGTCATCCCACAAGAGGATCTGGAAGAGCCATAGCTTGTTTTGCTCCGGTAATAGGTAATACGTTCGGAAATACCGAAATTTGTACGATAAATTAACCAAAAAAATAGATAGAATGACACCAGATCAGTTGAAAGACTTGAAGGCCCGCGTTTTGGCCTTGAGGAGGTATCTTTGACTTCGACCGGAAGAAAAAGGAAATAGAAGAATTTGAGGCTGTTTCTGCACAGCCTGATTTTTGGAACGATCCTGCGGAAGCAGAGAAAGTAATGAAGCAGATTCAGGCCCGTAAATCGTGGACCAACCAGTATGAAGCGGTTGATTCCGGCATTCAGGATCTGGAGGTTTTGTGGGAATTCTACAATGCCGGTGACGTATCCGAGGAAGAGTTAAAAAAGGAATACGAAAAGCAGCTTGATAAGGTAGAAGATCTTGAGTTGAAGAAGATGCTTAGCGGGGAAGAAGACCAGTTGAGTGCTATGTTGGAGATTAATCCGGGAGCGGGCGGAACCGAAAGTAACGACTGGGCCTCCATTTTACTGCGCATGTACATTATGTGGGGTGAAAAAAACGGCTACAAGGTGAAGGAAGTAGATTTGCAGGAAGGAGAAGTGGCCGGTATCAAATCGGCGACTTTGGAATTTGAAGGTCCTTTGGCATACGGTTTTCTAAAGTCCGAGAGCGGCGTACATCGCCTGGTGCGTATTTCCCCGTTTGACAGTGGGGGGAGGCGGCACACTTCCTTTGCTTCCGTATACGTGTATCCGGTAGTGGACGACACCATCACCATTGACATCAATCCTGCCGATGTGGAATTTCATACCTCCCGGTCCGGAGGAGCAGGAGGCCAAAATGTAAACAAGGTAGAAACCAAAGTGCAACTGACCCACAAACCTACCGGGATCGTGGTTGTCTGCCAGGCGGAGCGCTCCCAGCTGGCAAACAGGGAAAAAGCCATGCAAATGTTGAAGTCCCGGCTCTATCAGGTAGAAATGGAGAAAAGAAACGAGGAGAGAGCTAAGGTAGAGTCAGGAAAGATGAGAATTGACTTTGGCTCCCAAATCCGAAACTACGTATTGCATCCCTATAAATTGGTGAAAGATGCCCGAACCGGACACGAAACCTCGGATGTACAGACGGTCCTGGATGGAGGGCTAAATGATTTTATAAAATCTTTCTTATTGGCGCAAAGTGAGGAAGAGGCAGAAGGTCATTCTTAACTCATAAAGTAACCATTCAGCTAAGGGCAATTCATACATTGCCCTTATGCTTTTTCACTCTAGTTCATTACAATTTCATCGACCATAAGCCAGGCTTTGCTTCCCGCGGCACCGTGCCAGGAAGGCAGGCGGTCCACGGGTTTGGCTAGTAGCTTGAGGTGGCGAACCCCCTCAGCCGAAAAGGGTATCTTAAGCTGCCTGAGCAGGGAGGGGTCCTCCTTGGAAAGCGGGTTGG
>NZ_WNKG01000020.1 GCF_010119245.1 Cyclobacterium salsum | reverse complement strand
AGAATGGAAAAGTATGTGGAATTTTAGCTGTTTTGTTTGCTTTTCAACATAGGAGGACACAAAGGGATGATGTGATGGTGTGGTGATAATTTGATGGTACAATTGTTTAACCCTTAACCACCAGGGTTGAATCCAAAGTAATGGTTGACTGCCGGACAGCAACTATGAATACCTCAGCCCATATCGAACCATATTAACCCTTAACCAACACGGCTGACCCCAAGACCACCTCTCCTGCCTATTTGCCCGAAACTACACCTCTGCCCAGACCGAGCCAGGTTAACCACCGCCGCTGAACCCAAAACAAGAGAAACTGCACCAAAGTCGATCCCTATACCTCAGCAGAGCCCCAGCCAATTAACCACCACGCTTGAACCCAAAAACCAGCCCCAAACGCAAAATGGCCAGACCCTAAACAGTCACATGGCTGTAGGTAAAGGGCATGGCAGGACACAAGTTGTTTTCCTTGTTTTAACCCCAATTCCTTTCGTACTTTTTGGCTTGACCCAAAAAGTACCAAAAAGGTCAAGGCACAAAAATCCTTCCCCCCGCAATCCTCCCGCGCACCCCGGTTTTGTGCCGCCCCTCCCGCTTTACTCATATATATATGTTCTATCAAAACTACCAGGCACAACCGACTGACCTATAACCCTTAACCACCAGGCTAGAATCCAAAACAACTCTTCCTGCCAATATGCCCGTCTCAAATTCCCAACAGGCTTCGAGCCAATTAACCCTTAACATCCACGATTGAATCCAGCACCCGCCCCAAACGCAAAATGGCCAGACCCCAAAGCCCGGCCATTCAAATGCCAATTAACCCTTAACCAACTTTCCTGCCAAAAAAATCTGTGCTAATCTGTGGCCATCTGTGGTGAATCAGTAAATGATTAAACCTATCAACCACCAGGACTGAATCCAAATCCAGCCCCAAACGCAAAATAGCCAGACCCTAAACAGTCACCCGGCTTTAGGCAAAGGGCATGGCAGGACACAGGTTGTATTCCTTGTTTTAATCCCAATTCCTTCTGTACTTTTTGGCTTGACCCAAAAAGTACCAAAAAGGTCAAGACAAAAAAATCCTTCCCCCCGCAATCCTCCCACACCCCCGGTTTTTTGTCGGCCCACCCGCATTTTTCATTCCTATAAATTCTATCAAAGCTAGTAAATTCAAAGCCCGTGATCTCGCCCCAACCTTTCGCTCTCTATTAACCCTTAACAACCACGATTGGACAAAAAACAAGGTCTTAAAACAAAAAGGCCAGACCCGAAAGCCTAGCCCATATCAAACCACATTAACCCTTAACTACCACGATGGAAACCAAAACCAGCGCTCCTTCCAAAATGCAAGAACCTACACACCAGCCAGTACCCATTTCACTTGCCAAAAAAATCTGTGTTAATCTGTGGCCATCTGTGGTGAATCAGTAAACATTTACCCCTTGAATGCCTCAAAAGTCTTCTCAAACCCTTGCCGGGCCGTCAGGGGAAGATCGTCGCCCAGGGCCTTTAGCAGCTTTTCGTTGCTTACTTTATAGCTTTCGGTGAGTTTTTGCAGGCGTTCGCTGGTGAGGGGGAGGCGCAACCGGTCCCCTACCCTTGCAGCCGCCCGCAGCAGGCCCGCAGGGATTTTCAACAGCCGGGCGGGCTTGCCCAGGGAGGCGGCCATCATTTGTATGAGTTCATCGGTAGAAAAAACCCCGGAATCGGCTACCTGATAAATGCCCGAGGGAATGTCCTTCTCCATTAGCCGGAGCATCACCCAGCAGAGGTTATCCACAGAGAGGAAGGAGCGTTCGTTCGTAAAGGCGGCCAGGGGGTAGGGAAATCCTTTCTGGGCAAAGGCATAGAGCAGGTTTAGGTTTCCCTTGTTGCCCGGACCGTGGATCATGCAGGGGCGCAGGATATAGACCCGCTTGCCTTCGGGCAAATTATCCAACAGGTATTCCTCTGCTTTACGCTTGGACTTGCCGTAGACCGTTTCCGGAGCACAGGGCGTTTCTTCCCTGAGCCAGCCTGTTACCCTGTCGGCGCAGGCCTTGACGCTGCTGATAAAAATAAAAGTTTCGGCATGAGGATCTTTTAGAAAACGATCGTACAGCTTGCGGGTCAACTCGTAATTGGCTTCCCAGTAATCCTGTTCGCCGGATGTTTTTTTCAGGTCATGCGCTTTTCCGGCCAGGTGGATGTAGTGGCGAAAGGACAAGTCATTTTGCTTCCAGAATTCGGCATAGGACAAGCCTGAACCGGAGGGATTTCGGCTGAGTGCTTTCCAGGGCCTGTCTTTTAAGTGCTTTTGCAGGTTTTGGCCTACGAAGCCGGAGGCGCCGGTGATGATGATTTGATGGTTTAATGGTTCGATGGTGGGATGGTTAGGTGATGTGAGGATGTGGTGATTTGGTGATGGTTTGACGGTGCCGTCACTGCGAGAATTAACATTTTAAAAAACGCAGAAATCGGGATGACGATGTGGATTTTTAATATATTGATTTTCAGCGATTTGATAAATACGTCATCGGTAGGGAGCGTTTTAGGAATAAATGGGATATCGGAATCCTACACCGCTCCCGCGGCAGTCTGACGTAAGACGAACTTTTAATTTTTACATTTTAGCCCGGCCTATTCATCTTTTCAACCGCTTCGCCAGCTTCCCTGCCTTTTCATAGACCGTCGGATTTTCTCTGATGGCAAAGGATTCGTTGAAATTTCGGATGGTATACGCATCCTGAATCAACTGTTTGTCGGACAGTTTATGGTGTAGCAGCATCCAGTCCAACACTTCGGTCCAGCGCCAGATTTTGGTTTTGGAGATTACACCTGCCACCGGAACAGGAAAGGCTCCCTTCCCTCTGGCACCGGAAATCAGCAAGCGAACGGATTCTTTGGACCTGCCCAAACGCCTGGCAATTTCTGCAGCAGTAACCAAATCTCCCGGTTCCACACTACTCACCGGTATTCCTGCATCTTCAACATCCAAAATAGCACTCAAGATAGCCACTTCAAAGGACTCCCCTTCCCGGTCAAAATCCAAATAAGCTGTCTGCTCCCTAAAATAAAGCAAGGCATCATTACACCCCCCCTCAAACAACTTGGTTTCCAAATCATCGGAAGGTTTTAACAAACCTTTTAAAACTAACGTAAAATGAAAAATTGACATCTTTAACCCTTTGAATCTTTATTATAGTGGGGACAATTGTCAACCACCCGCTTTATTTGTCTTGCGTGCGCCTCCTTGCTTTTTGGGGTGCTCCATATAGAAATGATGCAACCCTCCCTGCTTTGTTCGCAACAAAACAAACGACAAAAGGCATGCGAACTGCTTCCTGCTTCAACTATTCTCCAATCTTTTTGCAACGCATATTCGATCGCCTCTTGAATGACTTTGCTTGGATGCTTATTACTGCCCATGACAATAGTACTAATTTTGTTGATTTAAGTCAACATTTATTTTAGTAATCTGATTCTTTGTTTTCAAAAGTTTGGATGGTTTTATGGATTGGCTCTTGGCTATTGGCTATTGGCTATTGGCGGTTGGTCGTGCCAAAGGCAAAAGCCCAATGGCTAATGGCCAATGACTAACCGTATTCAATCAGATTGGAAAGCTGCACGAACTTCAAATACACTTCTACAGCAAATACGCAAACAAAAGCTACTTAAAAATAAACTCAAAAGGCTTAAACAAATACTTGGAATAGATCATGGCGTAGTTCGTGTAGACATCGTTTTCTTTACAGGCGCGGTAGATTTCCTTATTTAGGGTAATCAGACTCTGGATGCCCCGGGTGCTGAGTCCGCCCATGCGCATTTTGGTGGTGGTGAGGGGCAGGTATTTCCAGCGCAGCCCCCCTTTTAGCAAGAATCGGATTAGGAGCTCGTAATCGGCGGCAATCTTATAGTCCGTCTTGTAGTACCCCAACTTCTCGAACCATTCCCTGCGCACAAAAAAGGAAGGATGCGGAGGCATGTAGCCCCAGGCAAATTTAGCCGGTTTCCAGTTTTTTGCCGAATATTTACGCACTACCTGGTTCAAATCGTCTTCTTTTACGAAAACAATATCCCCAATCACCGCATCCAACTCGGGATTTTTTTTAAAAGCGGCAGCAACCTTGCTAAGCACCTGATCATCATAAAAAACATCGTCGGAATTTAAAATCCCAACCACATCTCCGGTGGCCATGTGGATACCTTTGTTCATGGCATCGTACATCCCGGTGTCAGGCTCGGAAATCCACTGACTGACGAACTTTTCATTATCTCTTAAAATTTCAATCGATCCATCGTTAGATACTCCGTCAATAACAATAAATTCAAACTTAGAACAACTCTGGTTCGAAGCGCTAAAAATGGTATCTTGAAGGGTGCGTGAAGAATTATAAGTTACAGTTACAACTGATATCATCATTTTATTCTATTAGCTAAGTAACTAACAGTATTAATTGGCAAAGAAATTAACGTTTTAAAAGAAATATATTTAAATAAATAAAATATTTTTGATGGGAAAAAAATGAAATATAAAATTAAAGAAGGCGATTGTTTATTAATGAACGATCGAATTGTTTTATTAATTTTCAGTTGATCGTATCCAATTTGAGGTAAATACTCAAGAATCGGAATGTAATTTTCAAATTTAAGCTTAAGTTCTTTTTTTAAACCGGAATAACTGGCATTTGAAGAATTAAAATAAACGAGCGGTTTGGAGAAAATGAAAGAGGAACCTTTTGACAAACTATGAAATGAATAGAGAAGCGGTCCCCCAAGCCAGGTAAACATCAAGTTATCAGACAAGGATCGTAAATTAGTAGTTTTATAAACGCACGATGTAATAAACACTAATGAACCATAGCCCTCATTAAATATATCTAATGCGACGTCTTTGGAATTCGGAAAATAACCAGAATTTAACGTATAACCAGGTTTACCTTTTATATAATAGTTTAAAAAAACAAACTCAGGGTTATAATTCTCTTTTATAGCAGACAAAACGTTATTAACAATTTCTCTTTCTAACTTATCATCATCACTAACAAACCAAAGGTATTCCGTATCTACAGCATTTATACAGGAAATAAGATTACCTACCAGGCCCAAATTAGTTACATTTCGTTTAAATTTAAATTCAGGGTTGACCTGTGAGAAGTTGTGAAGAAAAACATCGGTACCATCTGTTGAACAATTATCAGATATCAGAAATTCAACATCATTTAAAATAAATGGATACAAATCAACTTCATCTTTAAAGAACTTCAAACATTCCTTAAGATATTCTAACCGATTATAGGTAGGGATACAAATAGAAATCAATGCCATACTAAAATAAAATACTAAGAGCTACATTTACTAAGAAGAAACAGACGAACAAAATTACTTAATTTATTAAAAAACTGTTTAAATTTCAGGATTCTCACCTTTAACTAATCTGTTAAATACTGACATTTGGTAGGATGGATTATAATAGGAATCAACAACCTCAAAACATCTTTGCCTTAGTTCATTTCTGTCCGAATTATTTTCCAACCAATCCTTAATTTTAAAAGATAGGTCATCAACATCATTCTCTTTAAATAGGAACCCATTGTAACCATCTATTATCGCTTCAACTTCAGGCATTTGATTAGCTAAATTACTGTGAGTCGCAACCGGTGTACCAAAACTTAAACTATGTATAGCAGTTAATCCTACATTTCCCGGGGATACACATAAATCAGCTTTTGACAAGTAATGCCCAATTAATTCCTCATCGTAACAAGCACCGGTAAAGTGCAACCAAGAATCATCAATGCTACTTTTACCAATCTCCTCCAGCTTGCTTCGTTCAGGCCCTTCCCCAATAATTAATAGATTTGCTGATAAAGACCCACTATTTAAACGTTTTATAGCATCTAGAAGGATATCTAAGCGTTTCAAAGAGGTTAAACGTCCTATAAATACAATAACAGGAACGGACAAATTATTGAAAAAAGGAAAAGCTTCAGATTTAGAAATAGGATCGATTTTTTGACGAAGTTCTCTATGGTAGTCATAATCCAGGGAATTAAAAACAACGTACAGATTATCATTTTCAAAACCTTGATCAACCATCAATTTCTTGGCTCTTCTCTCATACAGTAAGTGTTTATCAGCTAATCGATTAAAATTATTACGAATAAACAATTTAACTATACCCTCATTCCCATATAATCCATGTCCCCAAAAAACTACCTCAATTTTCCTAATACGACAAATCAAAGCGGCAATCCAGGTAGAAAGACAATACATTTCGCCTGTAAAAATAGCAACATTCATTTTGCTTTTTATGCAAAACATGATTATACCGGTTTGCCAAATGAGGATACGTCTACCTAACCAAACATTATTTACTTTAAAAAACCTATCAGCGTACTTTGAAAAATCTATACTCTGTAAATTTATAGTCTTAATACCAGAAGAACCTGATCCACCAAAAAAGAATGACGATTTAAAATCAGATGATTGTAAAATTTTTAACCAAAGCCAACCACGATAATGAGATGCAATATTAATAAAAAAATATACGTCTTTCATATACACTACTTAAATATTATTTAAAGAAGATAAATAAAAATAAATAAATCGAATCAAAAAAATTTAAATATAACTAACCTTATTTGATAACTTATTGTAATCTACAAAAAACAGAAAATAAATCAATATCAAAAATAAAGGATAGATATAAAATGGACGCTGGAGCAAATTTAGTACTACAACAAATAAAAAGAATCCATATTTTCTATTATTTGACCTTAGGATTCTAATAGAAATATAGATAAAAGGTAATAAATAAAATCCAATTCCAAAAATACCATAGTAAATCAACGGGGACCAAAAAACCTCATTGACAAAATCAGGAAACTTTTCTTTGACTTTTTCCTTAGGGTATCCCCAAGGATTCTCCAAAAAAATCGAAAACCCTTGTTCTAAACCCCCTTGGCGGGAAACATCATCCCCACCAGAAATAATGTTCTCGATCCTTCCAACAGATCGATCCTTCACGTACCTTATTGAATCAACGTGTGAAAACAAATTAAGAGTATAAAGAAGAGAAAAAATAAAAAGACAAAACACAATTAAATTACCGATACTCTTAAAACTAACGTAGTAATACAAGCAAAATACAAGCACTGTAACTATATGAGCTAAAGATAGGGTAGCCAGTGGAAAAAATAAAAGAGAATATTCCCATTTTCTATTGTTAAAAAACTTACGATTAATTAACAATAGAAACATGATAACAAATGCAAAACTACCTGGTTCATCATAGTATCCTGCAGGGCGTAGCTGAAAAGAAAGTTCTTGGGTCCTTTTAACAAAAAACAAACCATAATTATATATGTTAAATTCACCTTGATATTCATAGGAACCGATTAAGCCTAATAAGCCAATTGAAAAAAGGATTACACCTAAAAAACAAAAAAAAGCGGAAACAATATTGAACCTAGTGAAATACTTTATAAAAGTATTTATTGAAAAGGAATTGATAACTAAAAGTAGAAAAATCCAAGATAAAATTAAATAAAAAATAACCATCAATACAGACGGTGAATCTAATACGAAATAGGCTATAGCAAAAAAGAAAACTTGCACTAAAACAATTCTATTAAAGGCTCTTTTTGGTAGAACAATAAAATTATTACATACAACAATAGTTAAAAACCAAACACATATAAATGCAAGAGAAATAACAACGGTAAATTGAGGGAATAAAACAAAATTATGAACAAAAGGATAGAAAGCACCAACCGATAAAAAAAATAATAAAAAATAATAAAATGTTTTAAAATTATCAATGGAAAGTTTCATACTTAAAAATTATATACACCTTGATAAAATAAAACTAAAACCTATGTACATACTTAAACAAAAGAATTCTAAACATTAGGCTTATCCAAAAGATATTTAATTTTCCCAATAAGACCATATATAATTCCAATTAATCCCATATTCTGAACCAGATAATCAAATTTTGCTCTTCTAGCTAAAATTGAAACTTGGGATGAAAACCCACCTCCTTGAAAATTGGCGATAATGATAGATACCTTACGGAATTTTATTCCTTTAATGAATAATCTCCTTGTTAATTCTATATCTCCATAATATTTATGTTTTGTTTTATAATACATCTCATTCCCACAAATAATACGATTATAGAATATAGATTGGTGACACGCCATTATTCCGCCATACTTTAAAAAATTTAACTTCTGAGGTCTACGCAGGGTTCCATTCGAAAAAGTACTACCATATAATACGCCAACGCCTTGAATATCATTTTTGGAGAAAATTGATTCAATAACATCTGAATTATAAAAGCAATCTCCTGCATTCATAAAATTAATCCAAGTACCTGTAGCTGCATTCAAACCCTTATTCATTGCATCGAAAATGCCATTATCTGGTTCTGAAATAATAACATCAATACTATTTTCATATTTTCGAATGATTTGAAGGGTACCATCAGTTGAACCACCATCAACAATAATAAATTCAACACTTGTAAATGTTTGATTTATTACAGATTGAATTGTCTTTTCTATATCAAGGACAGCATTAAAGCAAATTGTAATTACGGAAACAACTTTCATAAAATAAACTAAAATTTGAAAAAAGAAAACAATTGAGCAACGAATTTAACTAAAAAACACCTCGATTATCCGATCTAATTTCTTAAAAGATTTTAAACTGAGTGAGACCTAGATCCCAAAGTAAAAAAATATCTTATACATAATAAAATTAAAAAAACAATTCATAAAATTCATATGTACTTTTCAGGTTTTTCTCCAAATTAAATCTTTTTTCAGATAATAATCTTCCTGACATCCCCATTTTCTTTCTTAAATTTTCATTAGCGCCTAATTCAATTGCATAGTTTATAAATTCTTTTTCAGATGAATACAAATATCCTGTTTCATTATGAATTACCAATTCATCAACTCCGCCGATATTAGAACCAATAACAGGAAGTCCAGACGCCGACGCTTCAATAACTCCTCTAGCAAAATGAGGCTCAGTAAAGGGACAAACAAATATATCCGAACACAGCAATATCGATGTAACATCTTGTTTAAAAGGTAAAATATAAAAGTTCTTCTTCCTGTTATATATAAAATCGGACTCTTTCTGAGCTCCTACCAAAACGAAATGAAAATTAGGATGTTCATTGACGAGCTTTTCACCCATTGAGATCAACTTCTTCCATCCATTAAAGCTAGCGAAACGAGCCAAATATAAAAAAACGATATCACCAGACTTAATACCAAGTTCGGATTTAAGAAAGTTCGATTTCTTGTCCATCTCTACTGTTTCTACAAAATTATATATTACCTTACACGGAATATTAAAATTTTTTGAAAATTTCATAGAATCCAAATCGTTTTTACAAATGGATATAAACCCATCCACAAACCTTTGACAAAAAAAACGAATAGGAGCACCCCAAATTCCATTACGCAAAGGCTCTCTCAAGTGACAAATAACTTTAATTTTATTCCATCTGGCAACTATAGCAAAAACAAATAAACAAGAGGAATTTAAATGGATCAAATCAGGATTGATCCGCCTTACCAGAATATTAGCTCTGATAATACTTGGAATAAGAAAAACCCAATTACGAATAAATAATTTTAGACTCTTCTGAACAACGGTTGAGCCATGGAAGGGCCTTATTCCTTTTGATTGCATTAAGAGGACGGGTAATAGTTTAAAAATTATATTCACAGGGCCTCTCTCAATATTTAACAAATAAGGAATATATTTAAATTTGTCTAAGTTCTTAATAACATAACTTAAACTTTTTGATGCACCTGAATATATACCAGAATGATGAACATACAATACCTTTAACCGTTTTTTCATATGATTACTCTTTAAAATTAT
This sequence comes from Cyclobacterium salsum, assembly GCF_010119245.1. Lineage (GTDB taxonomy): Bacteria > Bacteroidota > Bacteroidia > Cytophagales > Cyclobacteriaceae > Cyclobacterium > Cyclobacterium salsum. Next base: position 18,625 of record NZ_WNKG01000020.1, on the reverse strand, counting down.
CAAACTTTTGCATTAAAAAGCAATTATTAAGAAAACAAAAGAAATATCAGAATAATTATAGATATGATAAAACAATGTAACTTCCCTTCATTAAAAAATAAATTTCAAACTATAGTTAATGAAACTATAAAATACTAAAAACAAGTCAAAAAATATATAAGTATTTTCTGGAAATAAATTCTTCAACATTCAAAAATATAGACACCAGTGGGTGGACAAAAACATCTTTGGTATAAAACCAGGTATCTTGTGAAAATTAAAAATACATATAATTCCTAATTCATTCTAATAAATCATTGTCTTAAGGACTTTTTACCAAAAAAAATTAATAATTCCTCAGTGGCCGACACTATATTCAAATAATATTTCACTAAAAAAACCTTGGTTTTATCAAAACATGATAAATCAGATCCATAAGCATTTAAGTTTGAATAAATACTGCGAAATTTAGGTATAAAAGCTAATATTAACCGTAAAATTGCTCTAATTTTACCTTTCTTACGGTCTAAAACCCTACCACCTGCTACACGCTTAGCCTTCATTTTCAATTGCTTAATATTATTACGAGCAGGATGTTTAACAACGACATCTTTACCGTAAATAATTTCAAACCCTGCAATTGCGGCTCGTTTAGCCCATTCATGATCACCTCCGGACAACATTTTTTCATTAAAAAAACCGATTTTATCAAAAACTTTTCGGTAAGTAAACATGTTACCCGTGACTGCCGATGATGAAGCTTTTACAGATTGATCCTGTTTAAACGCATATATTTTTTCGTAAAGCTCTGCGCTATTTAATATCTTAGATCTATAAAACAAATCAATCCTGCCGCCTATTCTGTCGCAATCACAAATTGAAAATAGATTAACCGCATTTTTGATCCAGTTGGGATCGGGAATACAATCAGAATCAGTAAAAGCTATTATTTCACCTTTAGCCATTTGTATTCCTCTATTTCTAGCAGCGTAGGAACCAGACTTGGATTCATTCAGAACTAAACAGTTTATAGGGACTGTTAAATAAGGAGGTCTCTCATCATTAGGAGCATTATTTATTACAATTATTTCAAAAAGATTTGAGTCGTAAGTTTGTTTTGAAAGTGAATTTAAACATTCGGCTAATCTACCCCAATCTAAATAGGTAGGAATAATTACCGAAACAAAAATTTGGTCGGAACTATTTGTGTTCATAAATAATAATTACTTAATAATCAAAATTTTCCTCAGATAAAAATTAAATAATTTCCTATTCTCTGCAGAAATGTTAAATATAAATAGAAAGGTAAAAATAGATACGCCCATTTTAAGAAATAAAGATAGATAGATGCTAGATAGACAAATCATAGTCAAAAAAGACAAGGAAATCACAAACCCTATGCCAATTGATACAGGTAATATTAAGGCATAAAAAAATTTTATTAAAGATTCATTTAGTGCAATTTTTACTAGAATAAAAAACGCTTGAAAAAAATTTACAAAAAACGCTGCAATTAAACCATATCCGACAGATTCAAGGCTTTCTCCTATAAATACACCATAACATATTCCACTCACCATAAGTACAGCACTTAAAGTTCCAGAATAAAATAATAAATCAGTACGATTAATTGCTTGAAATATTGAACCTGAACTAGACAACACCATTTGAATACCGATAGTAAGTGCTAATAATCTAAATATAGGTATGCTATCTTTCCATTGATCGCCGTAAACAATATTAATTATTTCTGGGCCTGCAAAATATAAAAAGATTGATAGAGGAAACCCTACTATCGCCAGTATTTTTACAACCTTGAGGTAGGAATTAAAAATCCTTTCTTTATCATCTTGAAATTTGGAAATTATTGGCATAAGGACCGGTGTGATCACATGTGTGAGATTCGATACAGGCATCATCATCAATTGATAAGATCTACTATAAAAGCCTAATACAGATGGACCGAAAAACTTACCAATTAATAAATTGTCAGTGTTTCGAGAAAAATAATTTATAATATTAAACATAAACTGAAACGTAGAAAAACGGGCAATTTTCCTTAAGGAACTCAATTTAAATAAAAATCTATAATTCAATTTTGCCATCCAGTAGAATAAAATAAATAAAAGCACGCTATCAAAAATACTCTTATAAACTAATGCATAGTAACTAAATCCAGTGTAAGCAAGGTATATTGCCAGGATACCACTAAGTAACTGGATTGATACATTTATTATTCCAATATGTTTAAATTGTAACTTTTTTACAACTAAGGCTTGGGGCACAATCTTAAAAGTATTAAAAATAAGAGTAATAGAGAGCAAATGACCAACATTTACTAATTCCGGTTCATTATAAAAACTTGCAATTGCTTCTGAAGATAAATAAAAAATTATAGCGAGTAGAAAACCTATTATTACCGAAAAAGAGAAAATGGATTGGATGTCATCTCTCCCTAGATTTTGACTTTGGATAATTGCAGGTGCAATACCAATATCACTTAATAGATTAAAAAAAGTTATAAAAACTGTTAAAATAGCTACAATCCCAAATTCTTCTGGGGTAAGTAACCGTGCTAATACAGCACCAATTATAATGGACAATATTACTCCACTGTATTTTCCCAGAGCAGAATAAAATATTCCAGAAAAAAATAAATTTCTAGCTCCCAAAATTAAACCTAAATTGTCATTATTTTAAAAAATAGTATTGATACTTTACTATAAATATCATGTACCAGAAACTGATATTAGTAATTTCTCAAAAGAAATTTCAAAACTATTTGACGTGAAATTGTATTGAAATTTTGTATGTGTCCTTTTTTGGAAATCATTAGGTATAAGATTATATTCCATCAATTGATTTAAAGTACTAGAGATAGATGAACTTGATAAATTTTTTGGTATCCACAATATATCCTCATTTAAACCAAACTCAAAAATTGCCTCAGAAGCCTGCGTAACCATCGGAATTCCCAAACTTAATGTATCAACGACCTTATTCATTAATACAGTCTTAGCCATTCTTGTGTCACCAAAACTACCAAGGGAAATATCACAATTATTAACTAAATATTCTTCTAGCCCATTTACGAATGTTAAACTATCATGAACATTAATCTCTACTACAAATCCTAAAGCATTCACTTGTTCAGCTAAATGTAAAGCTCTATTTCTATTATTTTCAAATAAGTTTACTTTAAAATCTGTTCGAATTGATTCAAGTTGCTTTAATCCATTTAACATATTTTCAATTCCGTGTAATTGTGAAGCTTTGCCCCACCAACAAATATTGAAAATTCTTTGCCGATTAATATTTCGAAACGCCAACAACTTTGCCTTTTTTCTAATGGGACTTTTCAAGGAAATTATCTCAATCCTATTAGGAGGAACAGAATAAGATAAAATATCCAAATAAAAATCTTTTTCACTTTGGTTCAAAAATATTATTTTTGAGGAATTTTTTAAACAAGTTATATCAAATTCTTTTTCGTATGTTTTTCCTTGCTGTTGTCCAACTTTTTTATTCTCTATACTCACTAAATAACGGGACAGATAAAAATCAAAAACCACGATTTTTTTCATCCATTTTGCAACTTTTATAGTCCAAATATGCTGCGAATTCATCGATAAATAAATAAAAATATCGCAATTAATAATTAAAAAAACATAATACAACGGGATAAAAAATCTTTTCAAGATAAAATTAATTATCCGAAAGGTGAACCCCTTTCGATCAGATAAAATGAAATTGAAAGGCAATATTGAAAACATATAATCATAATTACGTTCACTAAAATAATTAATTATTAACTGTGAGCGGTAAGAACCGATTATATTTCCTGCTAAAAGAACCTTTTTCATCTAAAATATTCGCTATGAAATTTTCATTATTTAACTTGCATCTTATTACCCCATTCAATACTTTCAATCAAACCCACCTCTTTATTTATATTTGAATACCATTTAATATCTTTTTTTGCTTTTCCATTATCAGCAATAAACACGAGCTGATCACTTTCACGAAATGGAAGTTGAATGTATTCCATTTTTATATCTAGTATCCTTTCTAGATGCGTAAAAAGCTCCAAAAGAGAAAGGCTATTTTCATTCCCCCCTCCAATATTAAAAGCCTGACCTTTTATCTTATCCATTTTTTCATTGGCATTAAAATATAAGTTAACTACATCGTTAGCATGAAGCACATCTCTCACCTGCTTTCCATTTCCTGAAATAGTAAATGGTTCCTTGGCTATTCCTTTTTTGATCTCCAATGCTTTTTGAATAAACCAACCTACCCATCCTTGATCATAAGTCGCATGCTGGTTACCTCCGTACATGCTGGAATGACGGAAAACTACGGTGTTTAAACCATAAATCCTATGAAAATCCAAGAGGTACTGGTCTGCAGCACCTTTTGAACAACCATAAGGAGAATGAAATTCTAAGGGATATGTTTCGGGAATTCCGTTTGGGAATTCATTACAAATATATCTGGTTTCCGCTTCCTCAAATGTCAAAGCTGAAAAATCTCCATATACTTTATTAGTTGATGAATATAGAATCGATGCATAAGGACTATATTTCCTGATTGAATCAAGTAAGTTAAAAGTGCCGATTGCATTCACCTCAAAATCCATTCTAGGGTTAGAAATGGATGTCGTCATCGCCACTTGACCAGCTAAATGGAAAACGACATCAGGCTTTACTTCCCTGATCACAGTTTCTACATCATTGGCATTCCGGATATCAAAAGGATAATATTTAAATTGACCTTGCTTGCTTAACCATTCTAGATTCTGTGCACTTCCGTGTCGAAAAAGATTATCAAATACAAACAACTCTTCTCCTTTCTTGAGTACCTCGGCGGCCAGGTTAGAGCCAATAAACCCACATCCCCCTGTAATTAAATACTTCATTTTGCTAATTTTAAATTCTATTTTATAAATTTATTTAAACCTCTTTCCAGAGAATGTTCACATAGCCATCCTAAGCTCTCTATTAATGAAGTATCGGCCACCAGTTCATTTACTTCACCTTTACGATCCGGAATGGCTCCAAAGTTTAAGGTCGTGGTTGAATTATTCAGAATTTGTTTGCACATTTCCACAACTGAACGCAAGGAATAGCTTTTTCCGGATCCAACAGGAATAATACTTACACTGTCAAGATCTTCGATCCTGTTTAATATTACATCAAAAGCGGAAACCACATCGTCAATATATATAAAATCCCTTTTTTGCAGTCCTTGGGTAAAATCAATCGAAGATTCCTTATTAAGCAATTTTTTGATCACCATACTGATAAACTTCCAATCCGCATCCCCTGGACCATAAAAATATTCCAATTCTACATTGACGCTATGAATTTCCTTTTTCTTATGAAGCAGCCAATCCTGGAACTGGGCTTTTGAAAGGGCATAGGCATTGATATTCCTGGGAAGTGAGGAGGCGGTATTGATAAAATGCTTTACATCGTTTTGAATAGCCAATTCCAATAACCTTAGCGGAAATAACGTATTGGATTCCATAATATCGCTCAAGTCTTCTCCATTTCTTCCATAGGATGCAGCTACATGAACGATGGTATTGATCTTTTGTGCATCAAAAACCCTTTCCCAATTTGGTTGATCCACGTTGTACCAACTGCATCGATCCAAATACCCTTCCAATTGTTGCGTAGAAGAAGTAGATCGCTTCAAAACTACTAATCGATGTCCCTTATCAATCCAAAACTTCAATAAATGACTACCCAGAAACCCGGTAGCTCCGGTTAATAAAATGGTCTTACCCGCCATCAAAAATTCAAACCAAAAAACTCCTCCAACTTATCCGCAACAAATTCAAAGTGCTCTTCTCCCAATGCAGGGTAAAGACCAATCCAAAACGTATCTCGCATGGTTTTATCCGTATTTTCCAGGCTACCGACCACTCGATGAGGTACCCCTTTAAAATAGGGTTGGCGAATAAGATTGCCAGCAAACAGCAAGCGCGTACCGATTTTATGTTGGTCCAGGTATTGCGTTAATTGCACCCGTTCGGTACCACAGCCATCTTTTAGGGTCATCGGAAATCCAAACCAGGAAGGTTCAGAATTTGGCGTCGGCTCCGGTAGGTGAATAAAATCGCTTAGCGACGCAAGTCGATTCCGTAGGTAGCTAAAGTTTTCTCTTCGTTTTTGGATAAATCCTTCCACCTTGTCCAATTGCGCCAGCCCGCAAGCCGCCTGCATATCCGTGATTTTCAGGTTATAGCCGGCATGCGAATACACATACTTATGGTCATACCCAAAGGGTAGTTCTCCATGCTGCTGTGCAAAGCGACAGCCACAGGTATTGTCTTTTCCGGGCGCACAGTAGCAATCCCTTCCCCAGTCCCGGAAGGATTCTGCGATGACCTTGAGTTCTGCATTATTGGTAAAAACCGCTCCTCCCTCTCCCATGGTAATGTGATGGGCAGGATAAAAGCTAAGCGTACCGATATCCCCAAAGGTTCCCACTTTTTGCCCTTTGAAGGTCGCCCCCAGGGCGTCACAGGTATCTTCCACCAGCCAGAGCTTGTACTTTTTGCAGATTTCGGTCACCTTATCCAAATTGAAGGGATTTCCCAGGGTATGGGCCAGCATAATGGCCTTGGTTTTTGGGGAAATCGCTGCCTCAATCAGGTCCGCATTGATATTATGCGTGGCCAAATCCACATCCACAAAAACCGGAACGGCTCCAAATTGAACCACGGGATTGACGGTAGTAGGAAATCCCGCAGCAACGGAAATCACCTCATCTCCTTTTTGAATGGCTCGATCGCCCAGCTTGGGAGAGGTTAGCGTACTGAATGCCACCAAATTAGCGGAGGATCCACTGTTGACAGACAGGGCAAATTTCACGCCCAAAAATGCGGCTAACTTTTGTTCAAAAGCCGCATTAAACCTCCCGGTGGTCAACCATCCATCCAACGAGGCCTCCACCATATTTATCAATTCCTCTTTTCCCAGCACCTTACCGGAAGGAGGTATGACGGACTGTCCCGGTACAAACTGCTGAGGAGCATATTTCTCTTCGGCATATTTTTCTACCAGCTCGAGTATTTGCGTTTTAATATTCAAGGCTACTTCCATTTCTTTTCGTCAATAGGTGTTAATTTCATTTAAACAATGGACTTGCATATCGGATCCATTTCGAAACCGATCATGCCAATCCAAAATTTTCTTTAGTACTTTTTCGATTTCCCACTTGGGATACCAGTTAAGACCGGTCTTGGCTTTGGAGCAATCCAATTTTAAAAACCGGGCTTCATGGGGTTGGGGATTTTCATCGAGCTTCCAGGAAGCAGCTCCTTCCCAAATAGAAACCATCTCATCCAAAATCCATTGTACCGACTTACAGTCTTTATCTTCCGGACCAAAATTCCAGGCCTCTGCATATTTATTCCCTTCCGTAAACAGACTCTCGGCCAAAATCAGGTAGCCACTCAATGGCTCCAGTACGTGCTGCCAGGGCCGGGTGGCCAATGGATTTCGGATCACCACTGCTTCTCTTTTTTCAAAGGCTTTGATCGCATCCGGAATCAAACGATCTCCCGACCAATCCCCTCCCCCAATCACATTTCCCGCCCTGGCAGAAGCCAAAGCAGGTGTGTCCGGGTGGGAAAAAAAAGACCTTCTATAGGCAGAGGTAACTAATTCAGCACAACCCTTACTAGAACTGTAGGGATCGTATCCCCCCATCGGTTCATCTTCCCGATACCCCCAAACCCATTCCTTATTATCATAGACTTTATCAGTAGTAACCGATACGATTGCCTGAAGGTTGGGACAGGATTTGGCTGCTTCCAATACGTGAACCGTACCCATCACATTGGTGGCGTAGGTTTCTACCGGCTGCGCATAAGATAACCTCACCAAGGGTTGTGCTGCCATATGGATCATGATATCCGGATTAAATGCCCTCATGGATTTAGTAATTCCCTCCAAATTTCGAATATCCCCATATTCACTTTCCAAAAGGGAGGCGACTTTGGCCACCTGAAATAATGCGGGGTCGGTATCTGGTTCTAAGGCAAAACCCTTTACTGCGGCACCCATGGAAGTTAGCCAGAGGCTCAGCCAACTTCCTTTAAAGCCGGTATGCCCGGTAAGGAACACTCGTTTTCCCTTCCAAAAATCTGGATCTACTTTTCTTATTCCCATATTTTCCAGGGTGCTTTTTCCGATTCCCACAATTCCTGAAGTTTTGTTTTATCGCGAAGCGTGTCCATGGGCTGCCAGTACCCTTCGTGTCGGAAGGCCATCAATTGCCCATCCTTTGCCAATGACATCAGAGGCTCCTGTTCCCATACCGAGGCATCGTCCGGAACCCGGCTAACTACTTCCGGAGAAAGCACAAAGAATCCGCCATTGATCATGGCTCCATCTCCTTTCGGTTTTTCCTTAAAACTTCTGATTTGATCCCCCTGTATATCAATAGCCCCGAATCGCCCGGGCGGATAGGTGGATGTCATGGTAGCAAGCTTCCCGTGATTTTGATGAAATTTTAGAGAGGCACTAATATCTACATCTCCTACCCCATCTCCATAAGTAAAACAGAAAGCTTTTTCATCTTTGATATACTCATACACCCTTTTCAGCCTGCCTCCGGTCATGGTTAGGTCCCCCGTATCCACCAGGGTTATCTTCCAGGGTTCCACTCTTTTTTCATGAACCTCCATGGTATTGCTTGACATGTCAAACGTCACATCGGATTGATGCAAAAAGTAATTGGCAAAGTATTCTTTGATCACATATCCCTTATACCCACAACATATCACAAAATCATTGACTCCATGCGCCGAATACAATTTTAAAATATGCCATAAAATAGGCTTTCCTCCTATTTCGACCATGGGTTTTGGTTTTAAGGCGGTTTCTTCACTCAGACGGGTGCCTAAGCCTCCTGCTAAAATTACTGCTTTCATAAGGTATTAATTTGATGGAACAAATGCGTCCGAATAAAAATTAGTGTTATATAAGCCCAGATCTGTTGCTTTCGTTTCTGCCTGCTGAATCATGTCATCGGAGCCGCAGGCATATACGACCGTCGAAGTCCAATCCAGTTCCAATTCTTCCATCTTGTCCTGCACGTACGCTTTGGTTTTTCCTTCCCGGGACAACACCGGTACAAAGGTTATATTCTCCTGATTTGGATTCCAAAAAAGCTCGGATCGATACTTCATTCCCCAAAGCAGAATGACCTTCCGGAATTTTTTTAAACGGTCCTGATTTTGAGGGCTTTTTAAAATGGCTTGAATGGGTGCTATCCCGGTACCTGTGGCCAGGAAAACCAATGACTCCATTTCCGTGTGGTTTCGCAGAAAAAAGGTACCGTTTGCAATTTCGATTCGTAGCAAGTCGTTTACCTTGGCCTGAGAAAACCAATACCCACTCATTTGGCCGTTGGGATAATTCTTAACGATGAGTTTGATTTCCTTTTCGGTCGAGGCACTTGCAATGGAATAACTTCTTTTGATGCCGTTCCAAAGGACATTCAGGTATTGACCTTCAAGAAATTGAGGGGTTTGATTGGGAGGCAGTCGCAATCCTATTTCAACGATATCTTCCGTTAATGGAGTAATGGAATTAATTTTGGCGGGAATGGTAATCGGACTAGCAAACCCGTATTGACTCAAATCCTCTGCTTCCAGGTAAAGATCGGACAGCGGTTTGCGGATGCATGAGAGTATATAATTTTCTCTTTTCTCTATAACGGACAGCGGTAACTCATCCGAATCCGTAATTGTCTCTCCCTTTATAACTCTAACTTTACAGGAGGAACATCTCCCGGAAAGGCAGGAATGATCCAGATACAAATCGTTCCTCCTTGCCCCTTCTACAATAGACTCAGATTCTTTGCAAAGAAATGATTTACCATCAAGTAAGGTGATTTTATGCATGTATTTCTTGTTGGTACTGTTTTTATTTGGTTTTTTACTACCTGCTGGTAGTTAGGCTGGATCGGAGATTTGTTAAGGGTTAAGAGCCTTGTTTTGGGTTGTTATTGTGGTAACGGGATGTTTTCCGGCAGAGCTGTTGTTCAGCAGCTCCCTAGCTTTGTTAAGGGTTAAGGGGCTTGTTTTTGGTTGTTGTCGTGATAGCGGGGTGTTGTCCGGCTGCGGTGTAGTTTTGCAGCATCCTAGAAGTGTTAAGGGTTAAGCGGTTGTGCAAAAATCCGTTGGATTTTTGGGATTACAACTGTTTAACCCTTAACAACCACGATTCCATTTCTATCTAGTTCAACTGCCAGAAACATCCTCTGAGCTACTCACAACCTCCCGAGCCATATTAACCCTTAACAACCACGGTTCTACTTCTATCCAGCTCAACTGCAAAACAGCCCCTAAATACTCCTCTGCCCATAACGAGCCACTTTAACCCTTAACCTCCACGATTCCACTACAAATAAGCTCAACTGCAAATCGATCCATCCCAACTACTCAGCCCGTTTCGAACCATATTAACCACCACCTCTCCACTCCTAACCAGCTTCCCTGCAAATCAGCCCATCTATACTCCTCTGCCCTTCCCGAGCCAATTCTTCCACGACTTCTTCTCTTCCTGATCTTCGGCATAGTAGCCGTAACCATAGCCATAGCCGTAGCCATAGCCGTAGCGGTGGGCTTTTTTCTCCACCCCGTTAAAGATCAGGTAGGCCTTGTTGAGGATTTGTTGCTTCTTTAGAGTATTGATATGCTCGATAAACTGCTTCTGACTGTAATTGTAGCGGACCACAAAGAGGCAAACATCGGCCAGTTGGAGCAAGTCCAGGGATTCGGAGACCAGGCCTACCGGCGGGGTGTCCAGGATAATGGTATCGTAGCACTCCCGCATCTCTAGCAGCAGCTCCCGGAAGCGATCGGTGATCAGCAGCTCGGCGGGATTGGGCGGTATGGGACCGGAGGCGATCACATCCAGGTGCTCGTAGTCGGTAGCCTGAATCACGGCAGTTAGCTCCGTTTCCTGCCCGCTGAGGTAGGTGGATAATCCGTTTTTGTTTTTAAGCCTAAAATCGTCAAAGATTCGCGGCTTGCGCAGATCGCAGCCGATCAATAAGGTCTTTTTGCCGCTCAGGGCATAGACCGAGGCCAGGTTGATGCTGCTAAAGGTCTTTCCCTCTCCGGAAATGCTGGAAGTGATCATGATCACGGAAGGTTGGTCCCGGGGCAGAATAAAATTCAGGTTGGCCCGCAGGGAGCGGAAAGCCTCCGTAACCCCGGAGCGGGGATGGTTAAGCACCACCAGGTTGCCCTTTTCTTCACTCTGATTGATGCTGCTCAGCAGCGTGAGGTTGGATCTCCTTTCCAGTTCCTTGCCGTCTTTGATTTTGGTATTGAAATAGTTACGCAGCAGGCTGAAGCCCACGGGTATCGCCCCTCCCAGAATCAAGGCAATCAGGAAGGTCAGGGCCTTTTTAGGACTGATCGGGTTGCGATTTACCAGTGCCGTTTCGACAATTTTATTGCTGGGGGTATTGGAGGCCCGGGTAATGGCGGACTCGGCCCGTTTTTCCTGCAGAAAGGTATAAAGCTCTTCGTTTAGGGAAAACTCCCGCTGAATGCGAATCAGGTTCTGCTCGGTCTGCGGCAGGCTGCCAAAGGTCCGTTCGATCCGGGCGATGCGCTCTTCCAGGTCGGTGATCAGCAGTTGGGCGTTCTGGTCCACATTTTGGAGCAGTTCCAGAATGGACTGATTCATATCACTGATCTTCCGGTTGACCTCCCGGACTGGCGGCGAAATCTCCGTCAGCCGGGAGGCATGCATGGACTTTTCGGCCTGGAGCTCCAGCAAGTTTTCGATCAGGGTGTTCAGAATGGGGTCTTCGATGCCCAGGCCGGAGGGCACCACAATCTGGTTATAATCCTCCCGCTGCAGGTAGCGGCGAAGTTGTTGGAAATACTGCCTTTTAAACTTCTCCTGGGCCAGCTCGGTTTCCAGTTCTTTGAGTTGGTCGAATATGGCCGATCCTTCCGAGCTGATATCGTAGGTGGCGTTATTGGAGCGGAAGCTCTCCAGACGATCTTCGATGTACATCAGGGAATCGGAGAGCACTACCAGCTGGGCATCGATAAAGTCGATGGTGTTGGTGGCCATGGTGTTTTTTTCCTGCAGTTCGTTTTCCAGGTACACGGCCTGCAGCGTATTCAGGTAATCCTGGCCCTTGGAAGGCGTCGCTGTCTTTAGTATGAGTTCCAAAATGGTGGATTGCTTGTCCATGGGGGAGATCTGTAGGTTCTCGCCCGTGTACTGGTTGACCAGCCCGTAACGGTCGCGCAGGCGGATCAGCAGTTCGCCCTCGCTATCGGCTCCCGTCAGCCCCACGCGGAAGCGGTTCATGGGCAGCTCCACCCAGTCCCCAAAGCGAAAGGTCTGGGAAGGAGAAGCGGGATCTTCCAGCGACTCCCGGGAATCGCTATCCGGAAAGATCTGGTTAAACTCAGTATCCTCATAGCTCAGGGTAAAGGTCTGCCGGTCGGACCAGCGGATGCGGATCAGGCCGTTGGCAAGCTGGGGATGCGTCCAGTCCACCTCCACGGCAATGGGGGTTTTCTGGTACAGTTCCTTTTGCACAAAGACCTCTTCCTGATAATACTCCACGTCAAAATCGAGTCGGTCCAGGGCGGCTTCGGCGATGGGGCGGGATTTGAGGATGATCATCTGGTTGCCCAGCACCATTTCGTCCCCTCCCATCATGCCCAGTCCGGTGGTTTCAAAAATCCCGGAAAGGGAGCTTTCCTTTTCCTTGACAAAAAACTTGGAAGACACCTGGTACACCGGCACGGAAAAGCGGATGATCAGGTAAGCCAGGGAAAGGGTGATGACCAGGGAAAGCAGTATATAGAACCGGATGCGCCAGACTTGCAAGAGCAGGTCCTTGACATCGATCAGGTCTTCTTCCGGCACTGCCACCGGCGGCCGTTGCGGGTCGGGTTGATTCATTCTTGGGCTGAAATTATATCGTTAGTGTTGTTTTGAAAAGGTTTAATTGTTTAACTGGTCTTTTTTGGTTAACTGTATGAGGAAGCTTTTCTCAGGATAGTAAACTAATCGCAATCAAATCCCCCTTTTAAGGGGCAAAGCCTGTTCCGACCAAAGTCGGGAGGGGATTTTTCCGTGCATTTTCAAGTTCAGAATAATACGGAAGTTATGATGGTTACGTAAGTAAATCCCCCTAACCCCCTTGGTAAGGGGGAGTCGTGTGCGTTTGATTGATCGGAAATCAAAAGCCTTGCAGTTCCCTGCCCGATTACATTTTCCAAAATTTAGCAGCATAGCCCAATTTCAGCAAATCCCCCTTTAAAGGGGGCAAAGCCTGTCCCGACCAAAGTCGGGAGGGGATTTTTCCGTGCATTTTCAAGTTCAAAATAATACGAAAGTTATGATGATTACGTAAGTAAATCCCCCTAACCCCCTTGGTAAGGGGGAGTCGTGTGCGTTTGATTGATCGGAAATCAAAAGCCTTGCAGTTCCCTGCCCAATTACTTTACATAAATTCAGCAGCAAAGCCCAGTTGCAGCAAATCCCCCTTTTTTAAAGGGGGTAAGGGGGATTTTTTTCGGGCATTTTCAATTTATAATAAACGGAATTTATGATGATTACGTAAGTAAATCCCCCTAACCCCCTTGGTAAGGGGGAATTGTGTACGATATACCACTGAATTTTTTCAAGCGCTATAGCCTCGCATCCACCTTCTCCTTATCCAAAACTGCCTTTACGTCGAAGACGACCAGGTCTTTGCTTTTTTGGATGGGGAGGGATTTGAATTTTTGGTGGGCAACGGCCAGGATGATGGCGGAGTAATCGGCGATATCCGGGCACTCCTCTCCGTCGATGATTTCCAGCCCGTATTCGTGGGATACTTCTTCCTTATTGGCCCAGGGATCGTACACGTCTACGTCCATGTCGAAGGTGCGCAGCTCCTGGTAAATGTCGATCACGCGGGTGTTGCGCACGTCGGGGCAGTCTTCCTTAAAGGTAAAGCCCAAAATCAGCACCTTGGAATCGATTACTTTCAGGTCTTTGCGCATCATGTGCTTGATCACCTCCGTGGCCACGTGCTTGCCCATGGAGTCGTTTAGCCGGCGACCGGCCAGGATGATCTCCGGATGGTAGCCTACTTCCTGGGCTTTCTGTGCCAGGTAAAAGGGATCCACACTAATGCAATGGCCTCCTACCAGGCCGGGTTTGAAGGGCAGGAAGTTCCACTTGGTACCCGCAGCGGCCAATACCTCCTGGGTATCGATCTGCAGCAGGTTAAATATTTTGGAGAGTTCGTTGACAAAGGCGATGTTGATGTCCCGCTGGGAGTTTTCGATCACCTTGGCGGCTTCGGCCACCTTGATGCTGCTGGCCTTATGGGTGCCGGCGGTGATCACTTCCAGGTACAGGCGGTCCACGTATTCGGCCACCTCCGGCGTGGAACCGGAGGTCACTTTCAATATTTTGGCGACGGTATGTTCCTTGTCTCCCGGGTTGATGCGTTCGGGGGAATAGCCGGCGTAAAAGTCTTCGTTATAGCGGAGGCCGCTTACTTTTTCCAGTACGGGCACGCATTCTTCTTCCGTTACCCCGGGATAGACGGTGGATTCATAGATGACCACGTCGCCTTTTTTGAGGTACTTGCCGATGGTTTCGGAAGCCTTGAGCATGGGCGTGAGTACGGGCCGGTTGTGCCGGTCGGTGGGAGTGGGCACGGTGACCACAAAAACCTGGCAATCGGCCAGTTGGGCTGCATCGCAGGTATTGAACAGTCCTTTTTGCCCCGGTTGGGGGTTGTTGGAAAGTACCTTTTTGAGGTCTTCGTCGGCTACTTCCAGGGTAAAGTCTTTACCGGCATTGAGTTCGTTGACTCTTTTTTCCGAGATATCGAATCCGATGACGGGAAATTTTTTGGCAAATTCCACGGCCAGGGGCAATCCTACATAGCCCAGGCCGATTACGGCAATTTTTACATCAGAAAAAGGTGTTAATGGAGCAGTCATCGATTAAATAGTTTTATTTGAATGAAAAAAACGTAAAATAAAGTGCAAATATAAGTGTTTTGGGTTTATCAGTGTATGTTAGGTTAACAGTATTTCAGGGTTTGAAGCAAACCTTCGAGGTCTCGAAGACCTCAAAGGTTATCGGGTATGCAGACCTTTGGGGTTTTCCCAACCCCGAAGGTCTTTTTCGAGGATGCATAGCGTTTCGGAGTTCGCCCAAGCCAAAAACTCTTTCATTGAACGTATATGAAACAAACCTTCGAGGTCTCGAAGACCTCAAAGGTGATCGCGTATGCAGACCTTTGGGGTTTTCCCAACTCCGAAGGTCTTTTTCGAGGATGCATACCGTTTCGGAGTTCGCCCAAGCCAAAAACTCTTTCATTGAACGTATATGGAACAAACCTTTGAGGTCTCGAAGACCTCAAAGGTTATCGGGTCTTAAGGAAATCCCCCTTGCCCCCTTATTAAGGGGGATTCATTTACGTTCGACTTGGTAGTCTGAAAAAACCTGTCCATACCCCAAGCC
Organism: Cyclobacterium salsum; assembly: GCF_010119245.1. Taxonomy (GTDB): domain Bacteria; phylum Bacteroidota; class Bacteroidia; order Cytophagales; family Cyclobacteriaceae; genus Cyclobacterium; species Cyclobacterium salsum. The sequence goes on along the minus strand of NZ_WNKG01000020.1, from coordinate 3,116 downwards.
GATTACGTTACCTAAATTCAGCAGCAAATCCCAATTTCAGCAAATCCCCCTTTTTAAAGGGGGCAAGGGGGATTTTTTCGTGCACTTCTAATTTAGAATAAACTGATTTTTTGATAGTTACGTAATGAAATCCCCCTAACCCCCTTGGTAAGGGGGAATTGGTTTCGTTTGGATTGACGTATACGTTTTTAACGGTTCGTTTAGTCAGCCCGATCACATTTCCTAAAATCAAACAGCAAAGCCAAATTGAACCAAATCCCCCTTTAAAGGGGGCAAGGGGGATTTTTTCGTGCACTTTCAATTTAGAATAAACTGACTTTTTGATAATTACGTAAGCCCCCCTACTAACCATTTCACGATAGTAGAAAACTACGAAGATCAATGGCATGAATGCCTTCATGGGTATTTCCCGAAAAGGGATCCATGGTGATGACCTTCTTCGGATAGTTGTCTGCGATCTTTTTTAAATTCCCAAATTCGCGTTCCATGGTATTGGAATCATTGATGGTCAACGCTACCTGAAAGTACACTTTCTCGCCCTCTTTTTCAGCCACAAAGTCTACTTCATTGTTTCCCAAAACGCCTACCCGGACTTTGTAACCTCTGAACACCAGGTGATTGTACACGGCATTTTCCATTATCTTGCCCCTGTCTTCCAAGCGGTATCCCCAAAGTCCGTTTCGGATCCCCAGGTTTTCAAAATAATATTTCTCCCCTATTTCAAACAATCGTTTTGCTAGATTTTGACTTATGTGTGAGTACGTAATCGCTTAAGTTTTCTGCGGAATTGATAAAGGAAAAAGCCAAATCTTCTTTATTGATATAAAGGATGGATGCATCTGGCATTTCCTTTTGTACTAATTGAATGATCTGGAAAAGCAAATAGCTTTTACCCACCCTGCGTTGCCCGGTCAGGACCTTGATGATATTTTTCCCGATAAACGGCCGTAGCTTGTTGAGATAATGCGCTCGGACATGAATATGTGGCGGAAGCTTAAGCTCCATTTCTATATATACATTTATAACTTTTTCTAATTTTTAGTAAAGTTATAAATATAATTTAAATAAAATGACAGAATCGGTGGGGTAAGGGGCTTGTTTCTGGTTGTTGTGGTGGTAATGGAATGTTGTCCGGCTGGGGTGTTTTGCTGCAGCATCTTAGAAGTGTTAGGGGTTAAGCGGTTGTGCAAAAATCCCTTGGATTTTTGGTTTTACTATCGTTTAACTCTTAACCACCACGGTTCAACTTTTATCTTGTTCAACTGCCAGAAACATCGTCTGAGCTACTCACCGCCTCCCGAGCCATATTAACCCTTAACAACCACGTCTCTACAACAAATAAGCTCAACTGCAAATCACTTCGCCTCAACTACTCAGACCGATTCGAACCATATTTACCACCACGTCTCTACTCCTAAACAGCTTCCCTGCCAGAAAAACTTTCCGAGTCACTGATTTATTGATAGTTTCGTAAGTAAATCCCCCTTGCCCCCTTATTAAGGGGGATTCATTTACGTTCGACTTGGTAGTCTGAAAAAACCTGTCCATACCCCAAGCCGATTACCTTACCTAAATTCAGCAGCAAATCCCAATTTCAGCAAAACATCCCTTCGCTACTACCCTGCCCGCTCAGCACCCCTCTGGGCACAGCTTCGCCTCCTGAGTCCCATAAATCTCTTTGGAACCCACCGGAAGGCTTGGAAATCGAAGACAAAAAAATGAATTGCTTTTGGAAACGGCAACCCTTTTCGCAATTAATTCACGGGTCTTTTTTGCTTTCTAATTAATGGCGTTCAGTACCAGCAGCACGGCAGACAAGGTGGTTACTGCCAGCTGAAAGGTCTGTACGAAGTTGACACCGGTACCGAGTTCCCGTACCTTCATGGGTTCGGCGTATAGCATGTCATTGGGCCGGATAAAGTAAAATTCAGATTCGACGATTCGTTGGTCGTTCAGGTTGACGCGGAAGGATTTGGTTCCTTCGGGGTATTGGCGGATCAGGACCACCTCGTTACGCTTGGCAGTGGTGGTCATGTCGCCGGCATGGGCGATGGCCTGAAAGATGCTGATGCGATTTTGCAGGATGGTGAAATTGCCATTCCGGTTAAATTCTCCCAGCGCAGAAAAGCGCACGCCACCGAGGCGGACACGGACGAAGAAATCTTCTTCGTTTACATAGGCTTTGAGTTTTTCTTCGATCAGGGATTGCGCTTGTTTGGTGGTCAGGCCCAGCAATTCGATCTCTCCGAGCAGGGGGATTTCCACATTGCCGTTTTCGTCCAGGGTGTAACCGTTGATAAAAAAGATATCGCCCCCGTTTTGGGCCCCTTGGGCCATATTCATCTGCATCCGTTGATCTCCACTGGCGATGCCAAAAATTTCATTCAGTTCTTCGGAGGTGGTTTTGACATTGATATCCACCACGTCGTTGTACTGCAGGTAATAGTCTTCGGTCATGTTGGGCACCAGTTCGCTTTCGGTATAGAGCGGTATTTCCTCATCGGTTTCCTGCAGGTAGATGATGCGTTCGTTGGAAATACAAGAGGCTGTCATTGATACCACCGAGGTGGCAAAAAGTAGAAATTTAAAGATTTTCATTTATAGGGAATAAGGAAACTTCGCAATTGGGCTCAAATATATTTAAAAGCAGGGCAGCAAAAAAACAGAAGGCACCTTTTTTCAGCTCTTCGGTGAAAATATATATTTTAAATCTTTGGTTGGTAGGGTGTTTTGTGAAATTTGAATGAAAACTATTGATTTTTTATTTCACCACGGATATGGGATGGCTATTAGTCGCCTAAGCGGTGGTTAAGGGTTAACTGGCTCGTTATCGGCTGGACTTTGGGGTCTGGCTTTTTTGCATTTGGAGCTGGTTTTGGGTTCAATCGTGGTGGTTAAGGGTTAAACAATTGTACCTAAGAAATCAAATCATCCCACCATCGAATCATGAAACCATTAACCCTCAGTCCCTCTAACTCTATTCCCAAAACCTTTGTGTCCTTTGTGCATCCTTCGTGTGCTTTGCGTCTAAAGCCTCGGATTACGATTCTCTATTTTTTGTCACAGAGGTATTATGTTTGAAAAGTGAAGCATAAGCTAAGATTCGTAACTTAAAG
>NZ_WNKG01000001.1 GCF_010119245.1 Cyclobacterium salsum | reverse complement strand
CTCTTTTTTTCCATTTTACACATTATTTGTGTAAACCTATTTCAGGACGAGTCAGTATATTGAATAGTTGAAATCCTCGAAAAAATCCCCCAACCCCCTTTTAAAAAGGGGGAATTGTTTACGTTGGGATTTTTAGATTTTACCTTCCTGATGAAGCGTTACTTCTTTCATACCCTGCCGGATACTTTCCAGAATTTCCTGCTTGCTAGGTTCCTCAAAATCCTATGGATACGAATGAAATCCAGGCTTTTCACGAAATTGAGAAAAGCGGCGGCTTTGCTGTCTTTGATGTCTAAAGTTACTTTCATAGTTGACTATTATAATTATATCAAATAGCTTTTTACCTTTTCTCTTTCCACCCTAAAACTGCCCGGCTACCCGCTTGAAATAATCCATGCTTTCTTTGACTTCCGGCAGGTTGTTTTCCCAGTTGTGTTCGTATTCGGCGGAAAAGACACCTTCAAACCCTTGCCGGTTCAATTCGTGCAGGACCCCGGCTACATTGCAAGTGCCCGTGCCCCAGGGGATATCGTGTGCATCCCGGACACCGGCTTTGTTCAGGTCTTTCATATGAAGGCTGATGATTCTTCCTTCCAGTTTGCGCAGGCTTGCTACCGGATCCAGGCCGGAGCGCACCCAGTGGCCGATATCCGCACAGACCCCCATCAGTTCGGACCGGCCTTCCAGAAAGCGCAAGGGCACTTCCGGATGCCAGTATAGGGAAGGCAGGGGGTGGTTGTGCAGGGCAATTTTTATCTGGTGTTCTATGGCCAACTTTTCGATCAGGTCGAATTGATTGGGCCTGGGCTCGGTGGTCAGGATGCCTATGCCCATTTCTTTGGCAAATGCAAACAAGTCCGGCCATTCCTCATCACTGGGGCTGGCTACCCCATAGGCTACAGCTTCGATATCGTACTGTTGCAGTAAGGACTTGATTTTATCCTTTTCTTCCTGTGATGCCGCAAAGTGCGTGGTGGCATCACCCGTTTTGGTGATTTTTTGCCCCGGGTACAGCTCCACATAGCGTACGCCGATACTGTTAAGTTTTTCAAGGGTTTCTTCCAGGGAAAAGAGGCGAAAGGTATAGGCCTGACTGCCCAGTTTCCATCCGGAGGGAATTTCCTGCTGCGCCTGGGCAGCAAGGGTAAGGAAGGCGGTCAATGCAAGGATAAGGGAGCGAAGGAATAAGGTTTTCATTTAGATCAGGTTTTTGGGAAATAACTTTTTGTTAAAACTACTTATTTTTATTGAATTCTAAAATTCGAATTGCATCGGGTTATGTACCTTGCGAGAAAGTAGTATTATCCATAAAATCTTTCTCTATGCTTATTGAAGCTCCTTTTTCCGGGAATAGATTCCTAGCCTCCCAAACCCTTTCTGCCGACCTGGTTGTCGTTGGTGGTGGGATGGCCGGTATTTGTGCCGCCATTACAGCTGCCCGGCAGGGCTTGGAAGTGGTCCTGGTACAGGACCGGCCGGTGCTGGGGGGAAACGCCTCTTCCGAAATCCGGCTTTGGATCCTTGGTGCCACCTCTAGCATGGGTAATAACAACCGCTGGGCCAGGGAAGGGGGCATTATCGATGAAATCTTGTTGGAAAACCAATACCGGAATCCGGAAGGCAATGCCCTGATTCTGGATACGGTGCTACTGGAAAAAGTGGCCAGCGAAACCAACATTACCCTTTTACTAAACACGGCAGTCCATGCCTGTGAAAAAGCGAGCGGCAGCCGAATTGCCAAAGTGCTGGCCTTTTGCAGCCAAAATAGTACCCAGTACCGGCTGGAGGCACCCTTGTTCGTGGACGCGTCGGGAGATGGCATCCTCGGATTTTTGTCCGGAGCTGCCTTTCGCATTGGAGCGGAATCCAGGGAGGAATTTGACGAAGCTTTTGCGCCGGAAAAGGCCTATGGGGAGCTGTTGGGCCATTCCCTGTATTTCCACAGCAAGGACACGGGAAAGCCGGTGCGGTTTTTTCCTCCGGCATTTGCCAACACCGACCTGGCCAGCCTGCCCCGTTTTCATACCTTTAACCTGTACGACAGGGGTTGCCGCTTATGGTGGGTGGAATACGGGGGTCGATTGGACACTATACACGCCACCGAAACCATCAAATGGGAACTCTGGCGCATCATCTATGGGATCTGGCACCATATCAAAAATTCTGGAGACTACCCCGAGATGGAAACGCATACGCTGGAATGGGTGGGCATGATTCCCGGCAAGCGCGAGAGCCGGCGCTTTGAGGGGGATTACATGCTTTCCCAACGGGACGTGGTGGAGCAGCGGACCCATCCGGATATGGTTTCCTACGGAGGCTGGGCCCTGGACCTGCATCCGGCAGATGGCATTTACGGGGAGCTTCCCGGCTGCACCCAATGGCATGCCAAAGGGGTGTACGGCATTCCCTACCGCTGCCTGTACAGCAGAAATATCGATAACTTATTTCTGGCAGGCAGGATCATCAGTGCCAGTCACGTGGCCTTTGGTTCCTCCAGGGTGATGGCCACCTGTGCCCACAATGCCCAGGCCGTGGGAATGGCTGCCGCCCTTTGCAGAGAACAGCACCTTTTACCCCGGGAGCTGATGGAAGACGCGCTGATGGATAATTTGCAGCAGCGCCTGATGGGCATGGGCCAATACCTGCCGGGTATGCATTTGCGGGATATCGATAATCGGGCCAAAACGGCTTCGGTATCTGTTTCTTCTACGTTTAGTTTGCAGCAGTTACCGGCCGATGCCGGATGGAAAGACCTGGACAGCAGCATGGCGCAAATGCTTCCACTGGAAGCAGGCAGGATTCCGGTTTTTACCTTTGAGGTGAAAGCAAAGAAAGCAACCCATCTGGTACTCCGCTTAATGGGCAGTAGCCTGCCGGGTAACTTTACCCCGGACAGGCAATTGGTGGAGAAGGAGTTTTCGGTTTCCAAAGGGGTACAGGAACTGGTAGTGGATTTTGGTTTGCTACTGGATGCATCTGCGTACTACTTTATAGTTTTTGAGGCAAATCCCTTGGTGCAGGTTGGCATCAGCCAGCTTAGGCTAACCGGGATTTTGACGGTTTTTAACCGGGTCAATTTGGATGTTGCCAAAGGTAGCCGGCAGGAGCCGCCGGAAGGTCTGGCTGTGGATGCCTTTGACTTTTGGTTGCCGGAACGAAGGCCGGGAGGGCATAACCTGGCCATCGGCTGCGAACCAGCGCTGCGATTATACCGTCCTGAAAACCTGCTCAATGGCAGCTTCCGTCCCACCTTCCAAAGCAATGCCTGGGTAGCGGATCCAACGGATCCCGAACCTACCCTTACTTTTTCCTGGCCCGTGCAGCAGAAAATCAGGAAAATTGTTCTATGGTGTGATACAGACTTTGATCATCCATTGGAGTCAACGCTGAGGGGCCATGATGAAAGGGTGATGCCTTTTTGTGTGCGGGAGTTTCGGCTCCTTGATGAACGGGGCAGCCTGCTTTTTGAGGAAAAAAACAACCACCAGAGCAGGTATGAGATTGTATTTGCTCCCGCTATCGGGGCAAAAAAAATTGTGCTTCAGCTCAAACACCCCGAGAAGAAGGTACCCGCTGGTTTGTTTGGAGTAGGTTTTTATTCCTGAAGTGAGTATAGTAACCTGGCTTGATTTAAAATGTTACCGTAATAAAATCCCTCTTTTTCCCTCCGTCGCGGCGGAGGGATTTGGGCCCATAAGATTTACGGACACGTTATTACCATGGGATTTGCTCAGTGACTTGCAATGACTCCAATTCAATCAGCATTTCAGCTATTTCCCTCTGCCGCGGCGGAGGGCCAAGGGGAATTTTTAAATTCAGATAGCGTTGTGACAATGAAATCCGACCAATTACCTGGCATGGTGCCCATTTTTCATAACTATGGACCTTTTACTGAAATTAACTTTTTAATAAATTTAAACTGCAAATATTTGTATTTTAAAATCAAAAAAGTTATTTTCATACGTATAATTTTGTTTAACTTAAATTTTATGTGTTATGAGTACTAAAAACGCAATCTCTATTCAGATTCCTGAGGAGGAGCAGCAGGCCATCAGTGAAGCCATTGCGACACTGAAATCTCTCCTCAGTCCCTATTTGATCGCCCTGACACCTGCAGATAGACAGCGGGTTCCTAAAATGGGTGATGGTACCCTTCCCTTTGTGGAAAAGGCCATGGAATATGCCCGGGAGGATGGGCAGTTCTTACCTCCCTATGTAGACTTGCAGGAACTGGAAAAAGACTGGAATGCGGTGGAAAACCTGGTGCCCTGGCTCAATGATTTACAGCAGTTGACCAGTAACCTGGATGACTCGGTAATGATGGCAGGTTCGGAAGCCTATGATAGCTATTACAATTCCGTAAAGTACGGAGCCAAGATGAATGTAGCCGATGCCAAGGTAATTTTTGAGGATCTCAGTCAGCGGTTTGGCAGGTCGAGAACCAGCCCAACAAATGGAACGGATGTAGAATAATGGAAAAGTTGCTTATGTCACCTAACATAATTTAAAGGGTGCAGGTGGATCGTTCCAGGCTGCACCCTTTGTAGTAGTAAGGGTTTTAACTTATACCAGGCACTTATTAACTACCACATACCCCTTATGAACCTCCATGTTCTGATTTAGGAATCCTCTTTTACAGTTCGGCTATTCCCCGCCTCAAGTCCGAAATTCAAGGATCTCCCACCTACATTCACCTTTGAATAAAATAGATAAACGGCCGCAGTTTTTTAATGAAATCTTCCACCAAAGAAATGCAACCGACTGCCAAAATCCTGACTGCGTCCGTTTAATAATCTCAGCCTTAAATAAAAAACACTGACAGGCCCGACTAAAAATCGAGTGATTTGACCTCAGAAGTACCCTTTTTTTTGGAAATTGAAAAAAATTCGGAAAAATTGTCAGTGCTGATTTTCCTTGGAAAGGAAAATTGTCTGTTTTCAACAAAAATCTTCGGTTTTGGGCTTCAAATGCCGACTTCGGAATCGAAACGTTCGATATTTTAAATTCAAGCCTGTCAGTTTTTGGTCGACGCTTGTCAGTTTTTAGTCCGGACCTCCATTTTTGAAGTCCTCAGCTGGGGTTCGGAGCAGTCCTTGGGGTCTTTGGAAGTGCCTGTTTCGGCTGTTTTTAAGCCAGTTATAGGATAATAGAAGAACTACCTGTATAAACAGAACCGCTAATTACCCGGGAAAAGAAGGGACTGGGCAAAGTTAGAATTCAAAAAAATATCAAAATGCGGCTTGCCTCCTAATCCGAAATGATTAATTTGAAAGCGGAAAGGTGAGGGTTTGGTGGGGTTGATGCTTTCTAGTGAGCACCGATAAGGTATACAGATTTATCACACTTATGATGGATTTGTATACTTTTGGTTAACAGATATGCAAGTTGGCGGTAATGCTAAGAAAGACACAGTACAAACTAAATGAGTAATTTAAATGGACATTAAGAAAGTCTCACTAACTAACGGAGAATACCTTTGTGACATTGATATTTCAGTAGAGGAATGGAAAATTATACTTCAAGACGAAAATTTACTGAATGACAACTACAAAGATGCGTTAATAAAATTTTATACTGAACCAGACCATAAATCAACGTGTAAAGCACTTGGAGAAAAATACAATGTTTCACCACAATCTTTTAATGGGACAATAACAAATTTTGCTAAAGCAGTTCAAAAGAAACTGAATCGGTTTGAAATAATTGGAATAGATGGAAAACCTACATATTGGATAATTCCAATGAATGGGAAACATATATCTGATGGATTATTTGAGTGGTCAATACGTCAGGAATTAGTTACGGCAATTATGGAATTAGATTTAATTAACAAGAATAATGAAAAACAACTCGAAGAATATAGGAGGTTCAAAAAACTATTAGAATATTTTGTTACACATTTAGAATGGGTTAATAGTGAAGATAAAAATAGTAAAGGTTTTGACAACTATATAAAACCTTTAACCGATGCAAATAATTTTAAAGCTACAGGACAAGGTTATAGCGGAGGTAATATACAAATTCAAATTAGTAATTGGGATAAATATTCAAATGGTAAAATTTGTATTAATATCCAACCAAACTTTGGTAGTTACAAATCTTCAAAAAGTTATCTTAATTGGGAAGGAACTGGAATTAATGTAATTGCAAAATGGAATAAGGAAAATATTGAAAGTCTTTTACAAGAAGAATATCAATATTGGTTAAATCCGCCTAAAAGAAAGGATTTGAAAATTACTAGAAGCCTTGATTCTCTTGGACTTTTTGACAATAATGAAGAAGTAACCAAAGTTCTAATTGATTTTTTTGACAACTTCAAAAATATTTTAGCAAACCATAATATTAAGCAACAAGTAATTAAGCACATGCAAGCATTAGAGCCATATATTAATCTTTTAACTGCCAATTATAATTTAGTACTCACAGGTGCTCCAGGTACTGGAAAAACATTTTTGGCAAGAGAAATTGCGAAAGCATTAAATGCAGAAATTGGATTTATACAATTCCACCCTTCTTATGATTATACCGATTTGGTTGAAGGGCTACGTCCAACTCCACCCGATGAAAATGGAAATATTGGATTTGAACGGAAAGACGGTGTTTTCAAAGAATTCTGCAAAAAAGCATTAAAGGAAAATATTTCTAATGAAGTTGACAATTTTGAAGAAACTTGGGAAAAGCTAATAGAATTGGTTAAAACCAATTTGTCAAATGACAAATTATTAAAAATTGGTTCTTGGGAGTATGGACTATCAACTAAGGATTCGCTCAAATATTCATCATTAAACACTCCTTCTCAGTATTCTTTTACCATCACAAAACAAAATGTTTATGATGCTTATCAGAACAAAAAAGCAAGACCCTCTGGCGCTTTTCAAAGAGATATGGAAGATGTGGTTGATTTTATGAAAACTCAATTACAATTAAAAGACTATCAAGAGGGTGCAATCTTAAAAGAAGCAGAAAATAAAAAATTTGTTTTTATTATCGATGAAATAAATAGAGGAGAGATTTCAAAGATTTTTGGAGAGTTGTTTTTTTTACTAGACCCAAGCTATAGAGGTATAGAGCATAAAGTTCAAACACAATATTCGAATTTAATTGAGTCAGGTGATGTTTTTTCTGATGGCTTCTTTGTTCCTGAAAATGTATATATCATTGGAACCATGAATGATATTGACCGCAGTGTTGAATCTTTTGATTTTGCAATGCGTAGGCGTTTTGCTTGGAAGGAGATAAAAGCAATAGATAGAATTACAATGTGGGATGGTGTAATTGATGATTGGAAGGCGGAATCTTTAAAAAGAATGACTTCGATAAATACGAAAATTGAATCAATACAAGGCTTAGGTTCAGCATTTCACATAGGACCAGCTTATTTTTTAAAACTTAAAAATTACAACGGAGGTTTTGAACAACTATGGGAAAATCACCTTGTTGGTGTTTTGTTTGAGTATTTACGGGGACTACCTGAAAGAGAAAAGAGACTTAAAGAACTATTTGATGCCTATAATAATGCTTTAGAATCACCGATAGATGTTGAGAACAACTGATAATAACGGAGGAAAGGAGATTGAAGCACATTTTCTCCCTGATTTTGGAATAATTGCGAATAAAAGAATTAGCAACTTAATTTCTGATGATAATCCGAACTTATTGATTTTCCCCAATGATTTGAATCAAAACAGCGATAAAATTAGCGAGGAGCATATTTTTTCGTTGCTCGATTCAACTCTTACAACTGGTAACATAATGGGATTTATAGGGGTTAACAACAGTGAGATTTCTATTCAATCGCGTTTTGCAAAAAACAATCAAGACTATTTTTTACATTACATGCTTCAAAAGGTGTTTTCAATAAACCTTTTTGACTTAAAGCATGGTATAAATAATGAATCAATATTTGATTTTCTACTTTATTTATTCCCGTTCTATTTAAAAAAAGCATTAAGGCAAGGTTTGTATAAAGAATACCATAGACAGGAATATAATGATTCAAATGTAAAAGGGACAATAGATTTTAGTAGGCATATTCGTAAGAATGTTCCATTTGTCGGAAATGTTGCTTATAAGGTTCGAGAACATAGTTTTGACAACAAAATCACTCAACTTATAAGACATACGATAGAGTTTGTGAAACAACATAAATTTGCACATGGAATTTTGGATTTAGATTCAGAAACACAGAACTGTGTAAATGAAATTTTACTAGCAACACCAAGTTATAATAATAGAGACCGAACAATAATTTTAAACAAAAACCTAAAACAATTTTCACATCCATATTTTTTTGAATATAGAGAGCTTAAAAAGATTTGCATGCAAATCTTAACATTTGAAGGGCTTAAATATGGTAAAGAAAAAGACAAAGTATATGGTTTGCTTTTCGATGGTGCTTGGCTTTGGGAAGAATACCTTAATACTTTTCTGATAAATAGCGGTTTTAACCATCCGAAAAACAAAAATTCTGAGGGAGCAATTTATTTATTTAATAACTCGAAAGGAAAAAGATTTCCTGACTTCTGGAAAAAGAATTTTATTTTAGATGCAAAGTATAAAAGATTGGCAGACAAAAAAGTGGATAGAAATGACATGAACCAAATAATCTCTTACATGTATGTAAAAAAAGCTGAGATAGGTGGGTTCATAGTTCCATCAGACAATAATGAGTACGAAGCAAAAGAAATAAAAATTGGACAATTAAATGGATATGCAGGCGAGGTCTATATCTGGGTTCTTTCTATTCCTCAGCAGACAGATAATTTTATGGAATTTTGCATTCGAATGAAAAAAAACGAGATATTTTTAACTGACTTAATTGAAAAACAGAATGATAAAGCACATACCGCCAACAAAGTGTATATGCCATAAGGGTTTCAGTGGGTATTCAAGCATTGTATCCCGCTCAAACTTTCGTGTCGGGGGACAGGTTACTGCCCCGCAATCCCTTACGGCACATACACTCGACCGTTGGGCACAAGCTAAAAATATAAACCAAATAAATAATGTGTAACGAAAAACTAAAAACCTTTTTAAAAAAGGGCGCCGAAATTACAGGTGGAATTGTTGGTGGGGCTGTTGGATTAATTGGCGGTCCAATTGGCTCAATTGCAGGTGGGGGGTTGGGAGTTTTATCTGCTCAACTTATTCAAGAAATAATTAAGAGAAGCTTATCGAATAGACAACAAATCAGAATAGCAGCCACTTCTACATTTATCTTCGATGGAATTAAGACAAGATTAGATAATGGAGAAACTATAAGAAATGACAATTTTTTTGAAAGAAGTATTTATGACAGAAGTAATGCGGAAGAACTTTTTGAAGGAACTCTATTGAGGTGCGCTAATCAATTTCAAGAGAAAAAAATAATTCATATATCTAAAATTTTTGAAGAGACAGTATTCACAGATACAATCTCGCCAGAAACAGCTAACCAACTATTAGAATTAGCAAATTCACTAACTTACAGAAAGCTAAGTCTCATTTCATTCTATGGTAGAAGAAGATCCGATTTAAGTAATGTTACTATAATGAAAGACCCTTATACTTGGTATCCACACATTAGTTTGACTACCAATGAGAAAATGCTTAATCAAGATTTATATGAACTTATAAATTCAGATTTACTATATAATAATAATACTGCTATGTTTTCTAATAATGACATTTTACCTGACAAAATTACTTTAACTAAAACTGGACAAGATTTATTTGAAATTATGGACTTGAAAGAAATTGATAAAAATTACATATTAAATATAGTTAGAGATTTAAAGTATAAAACCGAATGGGGACGAAGTACAAACGGAACAATAAATGGGGAAAGACCTGAATAAAGCCAGTACCCAACAACTAAGTTTTCCCTGCTCTGGCGGGGCAGGCTGTGCGGCTTGTAAAGCCAAGCATGAAAATGGTGTTGCGCTGCCTGCCCCGATCTTTTCGGGGAAACCGGTGAAGTGCTTATGGAGTTTGAGTCGGGATTTTTGGGTCGCCTAAGCTGCCATGTCAGGTCAAAAAGTGAATTACCGATACCAGAATTCATTTAAAAAGGAAAAAAACAGGATTATTTCAGCTATTCCCTCCGCCGCGGAGAGCATAGGAGATTTTAACGGTAACACCAACCAAAAATGCAATAAATACGCGACGGGTTTAATCAAGCAGTAAAAAAATCAAGTACTTTCCCGGATGATCAGCCTGGATTTGATGACCTCGTGTCTTTTCTTATGGGCCTCCCCGGAGCAGGCTATCTCCTCCAGCAGTACCCGGGCGGCCATTTCCCCCATTTCAAAAGAGGGTTGGGCCATGGTGGTAATGGCCGGACTGATGAATCGGCTGGTTTCATCGTTTCCGAACCCGGCAATGGACAATTGTTCCGGAACCTGAATCCCCAATTGGTGGGCTGCGTGCATGGCCCCAATAGCCAGAATATCCGCAAAACAAACGAGTCCATCCGGCTGGTCCGCATGGGCCCATAACTGTTGCAGGGCTTCCCCGGCAAGGTCAAAAGTAAAATCTTCCAGGGTAATGATTAAGTGCTGCTTCACTTGTAAGCCTGCCGCCTGCAGTGCCATATGATAGCCTTCCAGTCTATCCTTGCACACCCCCAGGGCAAGCGGGCCACCGATATAGGCGATATTTTTTCTTCCTCTTTCTATCAAATGGTTGGTTAAAATAAAAGCTCCGTTTTTATCGTCTGTTTTTATTTTTGAGGTTCCCAGATTGGCACAGGCCCTTTCATAAAGCACCACCGGCACCTCCCTATCGATTACATGTTGCACATGATCAAAAGTCCAGGTCTCCTTGGAAAAAGAGATGATAATGCCATCTACTTTACTATTGGCCAGGGTTTCCACAATTTCAACTTCTTTATTGAAGGATTCGCCGGATTGGAAAATCATCACTTTATAGCCCTCCTGATAGGCCATGTTTTCGATCCCTGAAATGGAATTGGACCAGAAATAGCGGTTGATGGTCGGCACAACCACGCCGATGATTTTGGTTTTCTTGCTACTCAGGCTACTGGCCAGCAGGTTGGGGTGGTAATCCATGGATTTGGCCATTTTCAGCACAGCCTCTTTGGTCTCCTTTTTTATTTCCGAGGAATTCCGCAGTGCACGGGATACGGTTGCGATAGAAACCTGAAGCTTTTCGGCAATATCCTTTATGGTAGTGGGTTTTTTCATAAGGGGCAAAGATTACTGAAATCAGCACAAACATAAGACCATGTTCCAAAGGTACTACTGAATAATGAGTATCAGACGCAAGAGAAATACAATTTGTTAACAAAAGACCCGATTTTTTAGATTTTTAATAAATGTAAACGTTTTCGATAACGTTTACAATATAAAACTTCTATTAATATTGATTTTTAACTTTTTTATAGCTTAAAATCCTATTATTATTGGAATAATATTCTGATAAACTATTATTTTAATTAATAATATTGTGAAACCTAAAATCAACCAAAAATGAAAACAAAATTACTATTATGTTTGGCCCTACTCTTTATGGGAGGAGTGGGCCTGGCATTTGGACAATCGGTCCAGGTAAGTGGTACTGTTTTGGATGAATCCGATCAGCCACTTCCGGGAGCCAGTATACTGGTCAAAGGTACCAGTACGGGAACGGTCACGGATATTGATGGGGAATACCAAATAAATGTGCCCAATCAGGATGCTACCCTGGTATTTTCATTTCTGGGCTATATCACCCAGGAGGTGTCATTAAATAACAGGCAGGTAATAGATGTGAGCCTGGAGCCCGATATGTCTGAATTGGGCGAAGTAGTGGTCGTAGGTTACGGTACCCAAAAGAAAAGTGACTTAACGGGAGCGGTAGCAACAATCGGCGGAAGAGATTTGGCAGACCGGCGTACTCCTAACGTCTCTCAGGCCTTGCAAGGTCAGGTATCAGGTGTTATGGTAACCCGGAACAACAATGCGCCCGGTTCCTCCGCCAATATCCGGATCAGGGGGGTTACCACCATCGGGGATAGCAATCCGTTGATTATCATGGATGGCGTGCCGGTTAATAGCATTGACCATATCAACCCAAATGACATCGAAAGTATTTCTGTACTGAAGGATGCGGCATCAGCCTCCATATATGGTTCCCGGGCAGCAGCCGGAGTGATTCTGGTTACCACCAAACGGGCAAAGAAGGGAGAGTTGAGTCTGAATTATAACTTTGAATACGGAACGGAAGTACCCACCAGAATTCCGGAATATGTGGATGTGATTAGGTACATGGAAATTGTCAATGAATTGCGGTGGAATGACAATGGAAATGATGGCAACGAATACCCCTTGTATCCACAGGAAATGGTGGAAAACTACATGGAACTGAACGCTTCCAATCCTGATTTATACCCCAATACGGATTGGGTGGGCTTGATTTTGAAAAGTAACGCCCCCAGGCAACGGCATTCCCTGGATATTTCCGGTGGGAGTGAGGCTATTCGGACCAAAGCTTCCATCGTTTATGATAAATTTGATGCTTTATACGAAGGAAGGACATTTGAAAGGGTTACGGCCAGAGTCAATACCGATGGAAACATTACCGATAGGTTAGGGTTTACTGCTGATATATTTTTAAGGAGGGAGATTCTCAACCAGCCCAGCATCGATCCCATTTATTACATGAATATTTCTGCCCCTGTATATGCTGCCGAATGGCAGGACGGAAGGGTAGCTGAAGGCAAAACCGGAGCCAATATTTATGGGCAATTAAAGTATGGCGGATTCAGGCAAAACTGGGAAAACCAGGTCGGAGGTCGCCTGGGCCTCAATTATGAGGTAATGGAGGGATTGAAGATTTCCGCCATTGCTTCTCCCAATTTTGGCTTTAATAAAGGTAAGAATTTTCAAAAAAGGGTCACCTATTCCGCCTGGGATGATCCAGCGGCAACCCTAGGTACCCTGCAATGGGCCAATTCAACCAACCTAAGTGAGTCACGAAACGACAATTATAATTTGACGACTCAGTTATTGGTGAATTACGATAAGGTAATTGGAAAGCATAACCTCAGTTTAATGGCAGGGAATGAGAGTTTTCAGGCCTTTTATGAAAACCTGGGGGCGTCCAGGGATCAGTTTTTGCTGGACAATTATCCCTACCTGAACCTGGGGCCATTGGAATTTAGGGGCAATAGTGGGAGTGCCTTTGAAAACGCGTACAATTCCTGGTTTGGAAGGGTTTCCTATAATTATGAAGAGAAATATTTTCTTCAGGGGAATATACGCTACGATGCTTCCTCCCGATTTGCACAGGATTACCGCTGGGGATCATTTCCATCTTTTTCAGCAGGATGGGTACTGACCAAAGAAAGTTTCTTACAGGATGCAAGTGCCATTTCCTTCCTTAAACTCAGAGGGTCTTACGGGACCTTGGGCAATGAACGGATAGGGAATTATCCTTACCAATCCACCATAGGCTTTAGTAATGTACTTTTCCATCAGGGTTCTAACGTGGTTTCTTCCCAATCTGCTGCGCAGTGGCAATACGCCATACCCGATATTTCCTGGGAAAAAACTTCTTCCTACAACATTGGAGTGGATGCCAATTTCCTGAATTACCGACTGAGTTTTTCCGGTGAATATTTTAAAAAGACCACCCGCGATATGTTGTTGCCCCTGGAAATTCCTGATTATATAGGCTTTGATAATCCGGAGCAGAATACCGGTGAAATGTATACCGAGGGCTGGGAACTCGATATGGGCTGGGCCGACGATATCAACGAGCTGAGTTATTCCGTAAATTTCAACCTGTCAGATTTTCGTTCCGTGATGGGTGATCTTGGAGGCATACAGTTCCTGGGAAATCAGGTAAGGATGGAAGGGTCCGAGTTTGACGAATGGTATGGATATGTCTCTGATGGACTGTACCAGAGTCAGGAAGAAGTGAATAATTCTGCCGTAATGAATGCAAATGTACGTCCCGGGGATGTGAAATATGTGGACATCAGTGGACCCAATGGTGAGCCGGATGGGAGGATCTCCCCGGAGTACGACCGGGTACTACTCGGAGGTAGCATGCCAAGATTCCTGTATGGTGGCAATATCCGCCTGGACTATAAAAACGTTGATTTTGGTGTGGTTATTCAAGGGGTAGGCAAACAAAATTCGCGTCTTTCCGGACTGATGGTACAACCCATCATGGAAAATTGGGGCCATGTTCCAAAAATTCTGGACGGTGAATTCTGGAGCACCTACAACACCGATCAGGAAAACAGGGAAGTGAGTTATCCGAGACTTTCCAGGAACAGTGATGGCAATAATTTTGCCATGTCCGATTTCTGGTTGATCAACGGTGCCTATTTCAGACTAAAGAACATTTCCCTGGGATATACCCTGCCAAGGCCTGTGGTAGAAAGATTGGGTATGCAAAATATTAGGGTTTACACCAATGCTTCGGATGTCTGGACGGTCAACAGCTACCCTCCAGGTTGGGATCCGGAAGTTTCGGCAAGTGGATATCCGATAACCACTTCCTTTTTAATGGGTGTTTCTGTACAATTCTAAATTAAAGTCAGTCATGAAATTAAAATCAATCATATATACTGGATTATTATTGGGCGGGGTATCCTGTGCTGAATTGGATTTGAATCCGCTTTCAGAAGGATCGAGTGAGGCCTGGTATTCCAATGAGACAGAGGTAGAAATGTCTGTTAATGACCTGTTCAGAATGGTTTTTTGGCCCGGATATAGCGATTCCTGGACGGATGATTACACCAACAGGGAAGCACTTACTCCGGTTACCAATGCTACTATCAATGGGGAATGGGGAACGGTAAACTCTATCTGGAGCAATACCTTCAAGGTTATTGCCAGGTCCAATACCATTCTTTTAAACCTGGATAAGATTGAAGGTACGGTCCCGGAACAAACCCTTGATAAATTTGCGGGCAATGCCCATTTTGTGCGGGCAGCCAAATATGGAGAGTTGGTTTTCCTTTACGGGGATGTGGTCCATTCCACGACTATCCTGGATCTGGATGAAGCCTTTACCATGTCCAGAACCGATAAAAACACGGTAAAAGAAGCCGTGTACGAAGATTTCGACCGGGCTGCAGAATTATTGCCGGAAACCTATGGGTCTTCAGAAAACAAATTGGCCACCAAAGGGGCTGCTTATGCGCTCAAAGCCCGCTTTGCTTTGCAAATGGGGGATTTTGCTATAGCCAGAGATGCGGCAAAGGCTTGTATGGACCTGGAGATATACGAACTCTATCCGGATTATTCGGAGTTATTTCTGACCAGTACAAGAAATCCCCAGGAAGTGATCTTTGCCATGCCCAGATCCCGGGCCTTGAATGTTACCTGGGGAGTAAGAAATTACCTTCCGAGAAACAGAGGCGGCTGGGGTGGTGCCGTAGCTCCCTCTTGGGACCTGTTACATGCCTATTTATGCACAGATGGTTTGCCCATAGACGAATCACCCCTTTATGATCCCCAAAACCCATTTGCCAACAGGGATCCTCGCTGTGCAGCCACCATTGTTCCCTTTGGATCCCGACACCTTGATTTCTCCTATCAGCCTCATCCGGATTCTACCATGGTGATGAACTTCAATACAGGAAGCATGCAGACGAATAATGATACCCGTTCGGTTGCTCAGTTTGCCTCATTCAATGGACTACTTATGAAAAAAGGAGTGGATGAAGAATGGCTTCAAAATTTCCAGGCGGAGAACGATGAGATTTTAATGCGCTATGCAGACGTGTTGCTGATGTACGCCGAGGCTAAAATAGAACTGGGAGAAATTGATCCTAGCGTACATGAGGCCATGAACGCGGTCCGCGCCCGCGCTTATGGTGTGGACCCTGCTGAAACCGATGCTTACCCCGCCATAACTACTACAGATCAGGCAGCTTTACGAACTCTTTTGAGAACCGAAAGAAGGATGGAGTTTGGTTTTGAAGGGATCCGTTACAGCGATATAATCCGATGGGAGATAGCAGAAAAAGTCTTAAATAGGGATATATATGGCATGTTGGATGTAGAAGAACTGAAGGAGAAAGTAGTGGACCAGGATCTTTGGTTTTTCCCCATGACTCCGGAAATTGATGAAGATGGGGTCGCAGACCTTTCTCCCATGTATGACGCTGGATTGGTAAAAAGATTGGCCATCCGAAGATTTGAGGCACCCAAACAATATCTTTGGCCAATTCCGTCTAAGGAAATTCTAATAAATAATAATCTGGACCAAAACCCGGGATATTAATTTTTGAGTTTTCCAATTAATAATTCTCTCATTCAGGCCGCTTTTTGGCCCGGATGAGAGAATTTATACCCTTTCCAGAAAAGTGGTGTTTTCTCTTTACTTTCCAGGGCGGTGAACCGTTTTCGCAATTGATTATGAAAAATGTATTTTCCTTACCTATATTATATTTTTGCTTCACCACCTTGGCTTTGGCTTATCAGCATAGCAGTCCGGGCGTAGAGAAGCCTAATTTTATATTTATTTATTCGGATGATCAGCGCTACGATGCATTGGGTGCCAATGGAAATCCCGTGATAATTACCCCAGAGTTGGATCTGTTGGCACGTCAGGGTATTCAATTTACGAATGCCAATGTTGTATTTGCATTATGCAGTCCCAGCCGGGCAGCATTTTTGACAGGAAGGTATGGAAGCTCCAACGGTGTATTGGAATTGGGAAGTGATTTAAAGCAGGGAGAAAAAACGATAGCACAATACCTGAAGGAGGAGGGCTACCTTACCGGAATGTCAGGCAAATGGCATATTGGCAAAAAGCCGTCGGAAACAGGATTTGATTTTTCGGTATTCTTTACAGGCAACGGCGATTACTACAACAGGTTGATTTATGATGAAGGAAAAGCCATTACACCTGAAATTCACTGTGACCAGTACTGTGCAAGCCGCTCAGTTGACTTCTTAAAAGATGCCGTAGCGAGCGATAAACCCTTTTTCCTATTCCACAATACCCAATTGCCACATATGAATGGTGCTTTGATTTGGGATGCCAAAGAAAAAACCAAGGCTCAATACAGGCTTGAAAATATGCCAGTGGCTAACAGTCGCCTGGATGATCTTGTCGATAAACCTGAATACCTTCGAACGGTTAGAAATTTAACCCAGGCAAGAAGCTATGGTTATCCGAATGCAGACTCAATTAAGAGTCATACCAGGGATTACTATGCAGTAATTACGGAAATGGATCATTTTTTATCCGAACTTTTTGAATCCATAGAAACGCTTGGCCTTCGAGACAATACCTATATTTTTTTTATGAGTGATAATGGCTGGATGCTGGGAGAACATGGTTTTACCAGTAAAGTGTTACCCTACCGGCCATCCACCCACGTACCTTTTTTTGTGCTAGGGCCAGAACTGGCTCCAGGTGTTAACCAGGAATTGGTCCTCAATATTGACAGCAGAAAGATCCGGATGAAATTGATAATTTGGCGAAAAATGACAAGTTTAAGCCAGTGATTCAAAATGCCCAACAAAAAATACGGGCACATAAATTATTAAATAATTAGTTAAATAAGAAATGATTCATTAACTTAATAAAGAGATGATAATGAAAAAATGGATGGTATTCATGGCTTTGGTAAGCCTATTTCTCTCTGGATGTAATAGGGCAGACGATACGCCTGAATCGGAGGTACCCCGTTCCATCAGCGGTATCTATCCCCACCTGGCCTATTACAATGAGGAAGGCGAATGTGGCACCGGTGCCGTAGTGCCCTGGGCAGATAAGCTTTGGGTGGTGACCTATGGTCCCCATTTCCCCTTCGGCTCATCGGATAAACTCTATGAGATCAATACGGATCTGAGTTTTACCACCCGGGAAGAAAGCATAGGAGGAACCCCGGCCAACCGGATGATCCACAAGGAAAGCGAGCAACTGTTTATTGGCCCCTATGCCATTGACAAAACCGGTAATGTGCGAGCCATCTCGTATGAAACCATGCCGGGCCGCCATACCGGAAATGCCCGGCATCTGACAGACCCGGCCAATATGATTTATTACGGTACCATGGAGGAGGGTTTTTACGAAGTGGATGTGAACAGCCTGGAGACCAAGACCTTATACGTAGACGGGAATGTAACCCGCAAAGAAGGGGAAATGGCGCAGGAAGCGGAATTGCTGCTGGGAGCCCATGGGAAAGGGCTGTATTCCGGACAGGGGGTAATGGTCTACTCAAACAACGGAGAGACCGGTCAGGAAGCCCTTGAAGATTTTTCTATAGAAGCTGGAGCCCTGTACGAATGGGATGGGGCCGATTGGCACCTGATCAGAAGAAATCAATTTGTGGAAGTGACGGGCCCGGGGGGAATTTATGGTAACCCAAATCCGGATACCGACCCGATTTGGGCCACCGGATGGGATCACAAATCGGTGATCCTGGGTGTGCGGGATGCCAGCGAAGGTTGGGAGTTTTTTCGACTTCCCAAAGCCAGTCACAGCTACGATGGGGCACATGGCTGGAACACCGAATGGCCCCGCATCCGGGATGTGGGCACGGAGGAAGCGCCGGATTACCTGATGACCATGCACGGCATGTTCTGGAAATTTCCGGAGACCTTCCAAAAGGGCCAAACTGCCGGTATCCGGCCACGCTCTGCATACCTGAAGGTCATCGGCGATTTTACCCGCTGGCAGGACGGATTGGTTTTTGGCTGCGATGACTCTGCCCAGCGGGAATTTCTAAACAAGCGCAGTGCCAAAGGAAATATAGAAGGCCCGGGGCAATCCAACTCCAATCTCTGGTTTACCGATATGGACATGCCGGATAAATTGGGGCCTGCCACCGCCAATGGTGCCCTCTGGCTGGAGGAGCAGGTAAGGGCCAATGAACCCTCCGAACCCATGCTGTTTTCAGGCTGGCAGGAGAAAAATGTATGGCTGCAAAACCAGGGCGATAAGGCAGTAAATTTCACCCTTGAAATTGATCGGTCAGGTAATGGAGAATGGGAAGAACTGGAAGAAGTTTCTCTGGACGGAGCTGAAAGTAGCTGGCTTTCCTTCGATCAGGAAACTGCTGGAGAGTGGATCCGTGTCCTAAGCGATGCCGCTACCCGGGCCACTGTGCATTTGGCTTTTTCCAATCCGGAAAGCCGATCGGCCTATCAAGAGAATATTTTTCAGGGAATTCATTCCATTGAGGAAGATGAATTTATGGGGGGACTGTTGTACGGATTAGGCGATAACCGAAGGAAACTGGGCATTGCTGCGAGGCGTTATCAGGGAGAAAGCACTGAAAATGCCGGTTATTATGAAATGGACGAGAAGCTTCAATTGGTCAAAGTGAACGATCCCGAAACAGAGGCTTTTATCAACGAGGGTTTTGCCATTCCGGAAAACGTATTCGAGGTGGATGAAGCATCCGTGTTGATAAAAGACGATCAGGGCAGGAGCTGGCGACTCCCCAAAGGAGCGGCAGCCTTTACGGATCCATCGCTGAAAGGAAAGCTGCGCATTGCCCGAGAGGTAGCTACTGAAAGGGATTTATTCAATTGTCACGGTACTTTCTATGAATTGCCGGCAGAAAATGCCGACGGATTTGCCAAGATCAGGCCCGTCGCCTCCCATACCTTGCGTATCAATGATTATGCCTCCTACAGGGGCATGTTGCTGCTGACAGGGGTGGACCCTGAAGCAGCGGCTACCAATGAGCATATTATACTTTCGGAAGATGGCGAACTGGCGGTTTGGGCCGGGGTGATCGATGACCTGTGGAAACTGGGCAAACCGGTAGGTAAGGGAGGTCCCTGGGCCGGTACGGCAGTAGAAGCCGGGGTTCCATCCGACCCGTATTTGTTTGCCTTTTATGATCAGCGGAAATTGGAGCTTCAGCATGACGCTTCGGAGGAAGTTACCTTTACCATTCAATTTGAACCCATCGGCCATGGCCCCTGGATGGATTGGAAAGAAGTTACGGTAGCCCCGGGTCAAACCCATCTGGAGACCTTTCCGGAGGAGATGGAGGCCAGGTGGGTTCGCTTGGTGGCGAACAATAAATGTACCGCTACAGCCCTATTTACCTATGAATAAAGGCATAGATTTGTTATTGAATTATAATGGTTGAACCTGGTTTAAAAATATTGGCCTATAGTCTAACACTGTTGATCGGTTTGGCTGCGAGCTTACAAGACCCGCAGGAGGATCAGGTAGAAAACAGGCGTTTGATTGAGGAAGTAGAAACCGATTCCATCCGCTACGAGCTGTTTGTCATAGAAGATGCTGAGGGGACTGCCCAGGAATACCTGGCCGAAATTTTTACTCCGGTTTGTCATACCGATAAATGCTATCCGGTGTATATTAATTTTTACTGGGACCTGCTGGGCAATTTCCAGCAATTTGAAATGCCAGAAGGTGAAATTCTGACCAAGCTGGATCATATTCCCTTTGAAGAGGAGGATTATGACCAATTGGAAGCCATACTCAGCAATAAAAATTCCATTCTGCGGGATTATTCCATCACGGATTTGGTAGGGAGCACCAACACGGCAGAATCCAATGGGGTAGATGCCGTAACGGGTGCGACCTCCAAAACCATTCAGAATGAAGTGATATCGGGAGCGGTTTATTCCTGTTACACCCTTTGGCACCTGGCCCATGGCAATCTTGCTGAAAGGACAAGAGCACATACGGAAGATCAGCATACCGATGAGACCTTAATTCGGTTTTTAGAGAGCGGCCATCATCCTTACCAATACTGGGCGCTGGAAAAAATTCAGGAAAAGGGTGCTGAAAATGATCCCCGGTTTGCGGAGCCCTTGCTGCAAATGATCAGGGGAAAGAATATTTTCCTGGCTACCCATATACTGGAAGAATTACCGACGGAGATGTTTCAGTCTCAGGAACGGCAGGCCTGGCTCTGGGAAACCTTCGAACAAGCTCCATACCGCCTTCAAACGGATATTTTGGAAAAGATGGCTTCGCTGGAATTGAAGCCGGAAAGCCAAATGAAGCTATTGGCCCAATTAGAAGAAAGCAATCCTGCCCAGCGAAATAAGTTATTTGAGGTGTTGCGAAAACAGCAAAATCTGGGAAAGGCGCAGCAAGAAATGATATTGACCTATCTGGGAAAAGGCTTGTGGGAGCAGGAATTGCTCGCAGTGCTGGAGATCCAGCACAAACCTGAGAAAGAGGTAAAAAAAGCATTGAAAAATAATCGATAATTACTATAAACGAACCCAAAACATGAAACGAATCATCCTAACCTGTTGCCTGTTGCTAGGCATATCCCTGGTATCCTTCGCCCAAAATAGGGTATTGGTAGAAGCAGAATCCTTTGAAGACATCGGAGGCTGGGTAATCGACCAACAATCCTTTGACGTACTCTATTCCTCATACCTCATGGCACATGGAATGGGCAGACCTGTGGAAGATGCCCGGACTACGGTCCATTTTTCAGAGGGAGGAAAGTACCACGTATGGGTGAGGACCAAAGATTGGGCACCTTTTCCTACCGGGCCGGGGGAATTTCAACTCGCCATTAATGAGGAGCCGCTGGAAGATTCTTTTGGAGTAAGTGGTTCTGCCGACTGGGATTGGTACTACGGTGGGCAAGTAGATATGCAGAAGGGCGAAAACACCCTTGAAGCCAAGGATCTCACGGGCTTTAATGGCCGTTTTGATGCCATTTATTTTTCTACGGAGGAGGGGGATGTGCCCACCAACGACAACGAAGCACTACTGGCTTTCCGGAAAGAAATGTTGAATTTGACCGAAAAAGCCAAAGATGTGGGGCAATTTGATCTGGTTGTTGTCGGAGGAGGTATGGCAGGCACCTGTGCAGCCATCTCCGGAGCACGTATGGGATTGAAGGTGGCGTTGATACAAAACCGGCCGGTTTTGGGAGGTAATAACAGTTCCGAAATCCGGGTGCACCTAATGGGCCGGGTGGATCAAAACCATAATGCCAAATTGGGCCGGATTGTCAGAGAATTGGATAATGGGGATCCCGGAAATGGAAACCCGGATGCGGATCGTTACGGAGACGAGCGAAAATTGCAGATTGTACGGGCAGAGCCCAATATTTCCCTCCACTTGAATACCCACGTTTACGAAGTGGAAATGGAGGACAATACGATCAAAGCAGTAATCGGCCGAGACATCGCTACCAATCAGGAATATCGTTTTGAAGGGGTTTATTTTTCCGATTGCACCGGAGATGGTACGCTGGGTTACCTGGCAGGAGCAGAGTACCGAATGGGCCGTGAAAGCCGGGCCGAGACCGGTGAATCCCTGGCCCCAGAAGAGTCGGATGATTTCACCCTGGGAACCTCTAATCTTTGGGCCTCCCTGGAGCGGGAGGAGCCTTCTGATTTTCCAGAAACGCCCTGGGCGATTCAGTTTTCGGACGAATACCATATTGACGATCACAAAGCCGACTGGCAATGGGAAACCGGATTTGGTAATTTCAATACCATTTATGAAGCCGAGGAGATCCGGGACCATAATTTGCGGGCGATTTACGGCAACTGGTCGTACCTGAAAAACGAGAAACCGGAAAAGTATAGCCACCATGAACTGGCCTGGGTAGCTTATATCGGAGGTAAGCGCGAGTCCAGACGGTTGATGGGCGACCATGTTTTGACTCAGATGGACATACAGGACGGAATCATGTATCCGGACGGAAGTGTGACCGCCACCTGGACCATTGACCTGCATTTTCCGGATGCGAAAAACTCCCAGTATTTCGAGGGTGAAGAGTTCTTTGCCGCCACCAAGCACATCAAAGTTCAGCCCTATACCATCCCTTACCGTTGTTTGTATTCCAGAAATATAGACAATTTGTATATGGCGGGAAGGGATATCAGTACCACCCATGTGGCTTTCGGGAGTACCCGCGTCATGAGAACCTGCGGGATGATGGGGGAAGCGGTTGGCTATGCGGCTTATGTGGCCAGGAAGAACAATGCTAGTCCCAGAGAGGTATATACCCTGCACCTCAACGAATTTATGGACATCATTGAATCGCCATTAAGCATTCACAACCTCCCGACTTTGCCCCAGGATTGATTGCATGGAACTACTTGATTTTTTAACGATCGGCATTTTTACTGGAGTTATCCTTATTGCCGGCCTGTCTTTCGGAAAACAGGGCGGGGATATGAAATCGTTTTTTGCTGCGGGAGGGGCTGTGCCATGGCCCATAAATGGGTTGTCCTTGTTTATGAGTTTTTTCTCAGCAGGAACATTTGTGGTTTGGGGTTCCATTGCTTACGAATGGGGATGGGTGGCCATTTCCATTCAGATGGCCATGTGCATCAGTGGTTTTTTGATCGGGGCATATATCGCACCAAAGTGGAAAAATGCCCAGGTGCTTACCGTTGCCGAATACCTTACCCAAAGATTTGGAAGGAAAACGCAGCAGTATTACACCTATGTTTTTCTGGTGTTATCCCTGGGATATACCGGAGCTTTTTTATATCCCGTTGCTAAGATTCTCAATGTGGTTACCGGTTTTGATATTTACCATGCGATCATGTTATTGGGTGCAATTATCATGATATACACGGCAGTAGGGGGGCTTTGGGCGGTGGTGGTCACAGACGTGCTGCAGTTTGTCATTCTAACGGCCGCGGTATTGATTGTACTGCCCTTATCTCTGGAAAAAGTAGGTGGTTTCCAGCAGTTTGTCCAGGCTGCTCCGGATACCTTTTTCCATTTATTCAATGAGGAATATAACTTTTGGTTCATTTTAGCCTTTGTGGGATACAATACCGTATTTATTGGCGGGAATTGGGCGTATGTGCAGCGGTATACCTCCGTGGCGGATACCCGTTCAGCGCAAAAAGTCGGCTACTTGTTTGGCGCACTGTATTTGATCAGTCCCTTGATTTGGATGTTGCCGCCCATGATTTACCGGGTGGTGGATCCGGGTTTGGTCGGCCTGGAAACCGAGGGTGCCTACCTGATGATGTGTATGAATGTGCTACCGGTGGGGATGCTGGGCTTGATGTTGGGGGGTATGATTTTTGCTACGGCCAGTTCAGTCAATACCTCCCTCAACCTGGCAGCGGCAGTGTTGACCAACGATGTATACAAACCCTTGTTTCCGGGTTCCAAGGCGATCCATTTGATGCGCGTAGCCCGCTGGGCCACGTTGATTTTTGGCTTAGGTACGGTTGGGGTTGCCTTTCTGGTGCCGATGGCAGGAGGAATCGTGGAAGTAGTCCTGAGCATCGGGGCCGTCACAGGTGGTGCTTTGTATGCCCCGGCCATCTGGGGCTTGTTTTCAAAAAGGCAAACCGGAACCAGTATTCTGACCGTTACGGCCATCAGTCTCCTGATTAATCTGCATTTTAAATTTATCCAACCCTTGCTTAATGGATTTACACTAAATAGAAGTGAGGAGATGGTACTGGGGGTAGTCCTGCCGTTATTGCTTCTGGCTGCGTATGAAATTTATGCCGCTAAAAAAGGTAAAATAAGCGAAAGGTTAACATTTTTCAGGGATTGGAAGCAGCGGGAAGGAGAACCAAACGATTCCCATTACAAAGAAGCCGAGATCCAAAACCGCTTTGGCATCAAAGTGATCGGTTTGGCGCTGGTTTCCATAGGGATAATGTTTTTGGTGCTGGGCCTGATTGCAGAAAAGGGGATCTTCTATACGCTATTGATGGGTGGGATAATTTTAGTTTTAGGCTTCGGCCTGGTGAAATATACGCGGACGAATAGGAAGGGAAGTTAATAGTAAAATCAATTGAGGGAATAAATATTTGGTATGATCAAGGAAGGTTTTAATACTGGAAAAAGAGGATTAAAAACAGCCAGCATCACTTCGGATTTGGTGATTGTGGGCGGTGGAATGGCAGGCACCTGTTGTGCCATCACGGCGGCCAGACAGGGGCTAAACGTAACGCTCGTGCAGGACAGGCCGGTACTGGGCGGAAATGGGTCCTCAGAAATCAGGCTTTGGATGCTGGGGGCCACTTCTCATATGGGTAATAATAACCGCTGGGCCAGGGAAGGAGGGGTCATGGACGAAATTTTGGTGGAAAACCTTTATCGCAACCCGGAAGGTAATCCATTGATATTGGATACCATTCTGATCGAGAAAATATCCCTTGAACCCAACATTAAATTACTTTTAAACACGGCCATGTATGATTTGGTCAAAAGGGGAGCCGATGAAATCGATTATGTGTTGGCGTTTTGCAGTCAAAATTCCACCCAATACCATCTAAAATCCCCCTTATTCGTAGATGCTTCCGGGGATGGTATCATGGCATTTTTGGCAGGTGCCGCTTTCCGGATGGGAGCTGAATCTGCCGATGAATTTGACGAACCCTTTGCTCCGGATCACAAATACGGGGAATTGCTGGGGCATAGCCTGTATTTCTACAGCAAGGATACCGGAAAGCCTGTTCGATTTGTGGCCCCGTCCTACACCAATAAAGAACTAGCAAAATTACCCCGTTTTAAATCCTTTAACCTCAAGGATCATGGTTGCCGGCTTTGGTGGGTCGAGTATGGGGGGAGGAGGGACACCATCCACGAAAGTGAAAATATCAAATGGGAACTTTGGCGGGTGATTTACGGGATCTGGGATTACCTTAAGAATTCAGGGGAGTTTCCTGATATGGATACCCATACCCTGGAATGGGTAGGAACCATTCCAGGCAAAAGGGAGAGCAGGCGCTTTGAAGGGCCGTTTATGTTGTCCCAAAAAGACCTGGTGCAACAGCGGCAATTTGACGATGCCGTTTCCTTTGGGGGTTGGGCGTTGGACCTGCATCCGGCTGATGGGGTATACGGAGATCAACCCGGTTGTACCCAATGGCATACCAAGGGAGTATATCAGATTCCCTACCGGATCATGTACAGCAAAAACGTTAAAAACCTGTTTTTGGCGGGACGAATAGTAAGTAGCAGCCACGTGGCATTCGGGTCCACCCGGGTAATGGCGACTTGCGGACACAATGCACAGGCAGTGGCCATGGCTGCCGTTTTGTGCAAGGAAAAAGAGCTGGCACCTGCGGAAGTAACTGGCAGTTCAACCATGCAACTGCTTCAGCGCCGCCTGATCAGATCCGGACAGTATATACCCGGAATAAAATTGTCGGATCCAGATGAATTGGCACAGCAGGCCACCATAAATACATCGGACACATTTACGCTCAAAGGCCTTCCCGCCGATGGCCCCTGGAAGTCATTGGAATTTGCCATGGCCCAGATGCTGCCTTTACAAAAAGGGAAAATTCCGGCGATTAGATTCCAGGTTAAAGCGGCTGAACCTACCCAAATAACCGTTAGGCTTCTGAAAAGTCTGAAGAGGGGAAACTTTACTCCTGAAGTTATTTTGGCTGAAGAGACATTTGATTTAACTTTAGGTGATCGGTTTATAACAGTTGATTTACAATGTAATATAGAAAATTCAGAATATTATTTTGTGGGCTTTTCTGCCAATGATAAGGTGCAAATCAAATGCTCCGAAACCCGTTTGACGGGCATATTGACGGTTTTTCAAAAGTTTAATAAAGCAGTAGCCACCAGTAGCAGGCAAGAACCGCCCGAAAACATTGGTATGGAGGCATTTGACTTCTGGTTGCCCGAGCGCAGACCTGCGGGACATAACCTGAGTTTTGAGCTGGAAAGCCCGGTGAACTGCTATTCTTCCGAGCAATTGGTCAATGGATTTTTCCGCCCTACCACTCGGACCAATGCCTGGGTGGCGGCCATAAATGAGAGTCAACCGTTTGTTGAGTTGAAGTGGGATAAAACACAAGTAATCAGTGAAATAAAATTGTTTTTTGATACCGACTTTGATCATGCGATGGAATCTACATTAATGGGGCATCCCGAGTCCGTGATGCCATTTTGTGTGAGAAAATTTTCCATTTTTGATGGGAATGGGACACTTCTGTCCGAGGTTCGGGAAAATCATCAGTCCAGCTACACCCTGAAACTGGATCAACCCCTAAAAACCAAATCGCTAACATTCAGGCTGGAACATCCTTCCGCTACTACCCCTGCCGCTTTGTTTGGAATTTTGTGTTATTAATTATCTATGAAAATGAAAGCTATCTTATTATTAATCACTTCCTTTTTTCTACTGGCCACGGGTCATATTAACGATGCCCTGGCGCAACAAAATTTAGCTCCTTCGGGCATGATTTCCAGTAGTTCCTCAGAGGAGGACCGGGAGGCAAAGCTGGCCATTGATAATGATACCCGGAGCTATTGGGAAAGTGCAGCCGGGGATACGGAACCCTGGATAGCGATACGTTTTCCGGGTGCTACCGAAATCGCCGGTTTCAAGGTAATTTTCCAGGAAGGGACGGTTCCTAACGAACGCTTTCATTTTCAATATTTACTTAACGGGGATTGGAGAAACCATCATTCGGTAAATGAAAACCAAAACGATGAGGTGGCAGTTACCTTCGAAAAAGTATTGCTTACCGATCGGATACGATTGATCGCTGCCGATAAACAAGCCCTGCACATTGCCGAACTGCAAGTCCTTGGACAGCAGTATGTGGATGACAATGCAGGCGAAGTCAAGCCCCTGTTGGTTAATCAAAGCGGTTATAACCTTGGTAGGCCAAAGCGCTTTACCGCACCCGGCGTAGCCGATGAAACTCCTTTTTTGATACAGGAGAAGGGTAGTGGACAGGTAGTATTTTCGGGATTAATTGAAGGAGAAAAAGGTGATTTTTCGGAATTTGACCCGAAGTCAACCTCGGAATATCTTGTAGTTTCAGGAGATAAGACTTCTTTTCCTTTCCGTATTGGTCCTTATTGGTTGGAGCGGGTTACGTACCGGAATATGGTGGATTTTATGCTGGATGCCCGACATTATGTGGGCAATGTGGATGATATCCGACCCATATCCTTCGCCTGGAGAGACGGAGATTTTTTCAATTGGTCCATGCAGAGTCTTGTGGCCATGTACCTGTCCAATCCGGAAGCCTATGAAAGGATGGAAGTGACTTCCCGGTATGTTCCGAATGAATCTTTTCCGGAAAAATATCAAGGTTTATGGGGAGATTTAACCCCTTTTGGACCGAATACTCCTGACATTATCCAATTGATCCATTGGGATGCGGATGTGAAGGTCTCTCAAAAGTTGGACCACGAAATGCAAAAGGCCGAATTGGCCCATTTCCTCTATGCCTGGCCCTACCTAAAAAAGTGGTTGCCGGAACAAAATTTTGACCGGGTGTATGAATATGCAAGTTCGGTTTGGGAGAAAAGGGAGGTTTCCGAGCATTCCCTTTCCCAGTACGATAAGAGCCCGGAGCATAATTTGTTATCGCTTAAAACCCAATTGGGTACCACCAAGGGAGAAATGCCGCCCGGATTTTCGGTGATCCCAAATCTTATGATGTATGAAGTGAGCAAGCGTCAAAAGGAACCGGATGCGGATAGGTATTTTGATGCTGCTTACCGGCAGATGGCATGGATGATCCAAAACCTGGACTGGGAAGATCCCATGACCACCAAGGGGCAACGGATGTCCGAACACATGACCATGCGGGCATTTGCTTATTTTTATACCGAGTTTCCAGACAGGGCACCGGCAGGATTAAAAGAAAAAGTAAGGGGTTGGGCAAAAATAGCCCTTTCCCGCTCGGACAACATGTGGGATTTTAGAAAATACGATGAAGCCGAATGGACCCCTCCGGGATGGAATGAAACCGGAAATATCTTGGGGTTTCCAGCGGCAGCTTTTGCTGCCATGACCCTGCTGGAGGACAAGGAGTTGATCCGGGATATGGAGGTGTTGGCCTGGTCACATTTGGAAAATGCCTTTGGCAGAAATCCTACGGGAAGGCATTTTTCATTTAAGGGTCCGCAGGAAATAGAAGGAGTGGACCTGGGTTGGTACAGCAGGCATAAGGGAGGCATTGGCTTGCTGGACGAGGTTCCATTCGTGTTTGACGGATCACCCAAATCTTTCCATTACCCCAACTACCCGGAAGCTGGAGACCTGGGCTGGACCGAAGGCTGGGTTCAATTCAATACGGCTTTCAATTTGAGCATGGCTTACATGGCCAATTATTATACCCGTCTGGAATGCAGGCCAAACGATTCTGGTGACCTGATCATTCGTTTGGAGGCTCCGGTAAATTTTTACCCGGATAAGGAGGAGCCGGTTAGGGTTTGGCTTACCAATAAAGCCGGTAAAAGCATCCCTGTGGAATTGAAAGAAGCCTCTCCCTTTTCCCTGGCACTGGAGGGAAGGGTAAAACTACAGGATTCCGAAATTAGCGTTGGAGCTCATGTCCTTCCACTGGAGGAAAATGATCAGCTCAAGCTGAGTTATGGGCATGGTTTTTTTGAAAAAAGTGTCACGGTTAGTTGGGAATAATCAATCAAATTTTAAAATCATATGGTTCCGGTATATCCGAATGCGGGATAAGAATGGGCCTGATATAATTCTATATTCAACTGATTGAGAAAGGGTATAGCTGGTCAGGTTTCCACTACTCAAAGCTTCTTGTTGGTTGAAAAACGGGACATGTTTGTGGATTTTAGGTGTTTGATTCTTTTTTGTATTTTAGTCAGATGAAGCAGGAAGAAGCCAAAAATGAAATCAAAGAACCCTTTACCGATTATGGCAGGTATTCCTATGCGGACTACCTGACCTGGCAACTGGATGAAATGGTGGAGTTGATTAAAGGTAAAGTGTTCAAAGCAGCTGCCGCACCTGGAAGAAAGCATCAGGAAGTCTCCCTGAAAATAGCTTCCCAGCTGTATTATTTGTTGAAAAACAAGACATGCAAGGTTTTCGAGGCCCCATTTGATGTTCGGCTACCGGCTTGTTCAAAAGAAAATGAAGACATCTTCACGGTAGTACAACCCGACATCTGCGTGGTATGTGACAGGAGCAAGCTGGATGAGGCAGGATGTATAGGGGCGCCTGATCTGATAGTTGAAATACTCTCTCCGGGTAACAATCGGAAAGAAATCCATAACAAATTCATCGTTTACGAAGAATCCGGAGTTAAGGAATATTGGGTCATTCATCCTTCGGAGCAGACTTTATTGGTATACACCCTCAGAGAGGGAAAATATATTCCTTCAAGACTTTTTACAGGAGGAGATATCGTATCTTCCAGCTGCATTGCAGGTTTTCACCTGGATGTAAGGGAGCTTTTTGAGGATTTGGATTAGGTATGTGGTATTCCTAACCTGAGTTCGATTTTAATAGATGGCAATTTGGTTCGTTTGAACGGTTTTGTACTTGATTCCGGACTTTTTTTGGAAAAAATGTTCAACCCTCTCCGGGGTTGCTGGAAGGATAGATTGGCTTATAAACCCCGGGTTTCGCCCGGGGTTATTATTGTTGAAGCCCTCCAGGCTTCGACGTCGAGTAGGAGCTTGTTTCTTGGGAAGTGATATGGGACCTCATTATAATGTGATTAGACTAAAGGGAAGAAGTTTCTATAGATACCAATTTAGGCTGCTGATGATTCTCTCAGTAAAAGCAGGCCTGAAGGGCCTGAACAACAATAACCGTGGGTGCAACCCACGGAAAAGCTAACAAAAACGAACCTCCAACCCCGGAAGGGGTTGAACCTTTTTACGTAAAATAGATCGAACTTTGGTTCCTACTAAAACCCATTGGATTCAGCGAAATGATAGGTATGGATATACCCTTTCCGGATAAACTTATTTCGTGGCAAATTGAACCCTTAGCTGGAAAGGGATTGGCTATTTTAAGTCGGTCTTTTTTTGTATTTTGGTAGCATGGAACGGGAAGAAACCAAAAATAAAATCAACGAACCATTTACCGAATATGGTAGGTATACTTATGCCGATTACCTGACCTGGCAGCTGGATGAAATGGTGGAATTGATCAAAGGAAAGGTATTTCGATCCGCTGCAGCTGCACCAAGAAGGATTCATCAGGAGATCTCCGGAAAGGTTTTTAATAAGTTGTTTAATTTTCTGGAGAAGCATCCCTGCAAGGTTTACGAAGCACCATTCGATGTTAGGCTTCCTGTTAAGTCAAAGAAAAATGAAGACATTGATACGGTAGTCCAACCGGATATTTGTGTCAGTTGCGATACAAGTAAATTAGATGACTTGGGTTGCATTGGTGCTCCAGACCTGATAGTGGAGATTTTATCTCCCGGAAGCAATAAAAAAGAACTTAAAAACAAATATGAAGTCTATGAGGAAAGTGGCGTGGTGGAATATTGGATCATACACCCTAACGAACAGACCGTCCTGATCTATACCTTAAGTGAGGGCAAATACCTTCCTTCCAGACTTTTCACTTCTGGGGATGTCATTGAATCTAAAATTATTCCCGGATTCTCCCTTGATCTGGAATATGTTTTTAAGGAGTTGGATTGCTTTTAATTATGGATTTCATTATTCATTTCTTTTATCTTATATTATAAAATAATGTGCTGATAGAAAGGTTTGGATGTCTCCAAAGGGCGATTCCCTCAACGTACTGAACTGTTCTTTCAGATAATTAAGTATCAGTTTATTTCCATAATCCCACACCTCAATAACCCAACACTATGAAAACCGCAGGCATCATTTTATTGATTTTAGGGGCCATTGGCACCATCGTATTTGGCATCCAGGCGATGCAAGACTCAGAAAGCTTTAGTCTACTGGGTATGGATATTGCAGTAAGCTCGGCCAATTGGACACCTGTGATCGTTAGCGTCGTACTGCTGATTATTGGTTTGGTACTGACTTTCCGAGATAAAAAATAGACCAGCTACGGGATTTCACCTTTGAAACTCATTGTAATTTTATTTACTGAAATAGTATGTCGAATAGAATCGTTATATCATTCTGTTTCATTGTTTTGATCAGTAGCAAAAAGTAATTCGATACAATGATTAAAAAAAATGTCGTCTTTTGGATGCTCCTTTCCATCCCTTTTCTGGGGATTTCACAAAGCATGGGCATAGAGCAACTCATTATCCTTGAAGCAGATGTGCTAGAGGGAATTAAAAGTAAAACAGCCTCAGATCAGGATAAAGCTATTTCTGTTGAATTAAAGCAACTGATGGATCGGGCTGATGAAAAGTTGACGGAGGGACCCTTTTCTGTGGTCAATAAAACACAAGTGCCACCCAGTGGCGACAAACACGATTATATCAGCATGGGTACCTACTGGTGGCCGGACCCCAACACGGATGATGGGCTTCCCTATATCAGGAAAGACGGTCAGGCGAATCCTGAAATTTATGAATACCAGGACCAATGGGTGCTGGAAGAAATGATGAACGCAATGGAAGTGTTGGCCATGGCTTATTATTTTACGGAGGAGGAAAAGTACGGTGCACATGCGATTGCCCTTTTGCATACCTGGTTTTTAGATCCGGAGACCAGGATGAACCCTAATTTGAATTTTGGCCAGCGGATTCCCGGAATTACGGAGGGAAGGCGTTCAGGTATCATTGATACCCGGAGTTTTGTGTTGTTACCGGATTTGATCACTTTGCTTTCCACCTCCAGCCATTGGCAAAGCGCCTATGAAGGAGGCATGAAGGAATGGCTAGGATCTTATGGAAATTGGTTGATCACCAGCAAACATGGCAAGGAAGAAGCGGTACATGGTAACAATCATTCTACCTGGTACTATACCCAGCTAATTCCCATGATGATTTATTCCGGGCAATTGGAAAAAGCAGATAGTCTTGTTCAAAGGGGCATTCCCATGATCATGGATCGGATGATCGCCGAAGATGGAGGTCAACCGGAGGAATTGGGAAGAACCAGGACCTGGGACTACAGTACCATGAACCTCAAAGCCATGCTTTATTTTGCAAAAGGAAGCGAGTACCTGGGCCGGGACCTTTGGGAGTACAAAAATGAGGAAGGAGCCGGACTTAAAGAAGCATTGGCGTTTTTGGCTCCTTATGCAAACGGTGAAAAAAGCTGGGAATACAAGCAAATTTTGGCGCTGGACCCCGAAAAACTCAAACTCAGCCTTCACCTAGGTGCTTTTAAATACCAGAATGAGGACTTCAAAAAGATAGCCGATAAGTTAAACACCGGAAGAGGCGAATTTATTTATTGGGATTTGGCCGGATATGATTTGATGAGAAAAAAGTAGTTTTCCATCTTACCAGAAGCCACCTAAATAACCAGTGACATGAAAATCCAAAATAATTTTATAAACCCAGCTTACCTTCAAATCATCATTTTTCTGTTGTTGCCTACTTTGGCACTCTCACAGGAAACCAATCCTTCCGGGAGTGATTTCATTTTACTCGACGGGAAAATGATGCATAAAGCAAAAGACCGATTTTCCCTAGGTTCTCAAAAGGCGGTGTTAGCAGAAGTGCAGGCATTGCTAAAAGTGGCCGACCAAAAACTGGAGGAAGGTCCTTTTTCAGTAACCCATAAGAAAAAACTGCCTCCCAGTGGCGATATTCACGACTACACCAGCATGGGCCCCTACTGGTGGCCTGATCCGGAAAAGGATGATGGGCTTCCCTATATCCGTAGGGATGGGGAAATTAATCCGGAATATTACGATTATAAGGATAAGGAAGAATTAGGGGAGCTAATGGATGCACTGGCAGTTTTGAGTAAGGCCTATTTCTTTTTCGAAAATGAAATGCATGCGGGGCATGCGATTGAATTGATCCGGGCCTGGTTCATGGATCCGGCAACCAAAATGAACCCCAACCTCAACTATGCCCAGCGGATTCCGGGGAGGACAGAGGGACGGGGAATTGGCATCATCGATACACGATCTTTTGCCAAACTGCCCGATATCCTTCACATGCTGGCGGGTTCCAGTCACTGGAATGCCGACATCGAAAAAGCCATGAAGGACTGGATTTCCAGATACCTCGACTGGTTGATCAACAGTGAGCACGGAAAAGACGAGGCCGTACATGGAAATAATCACACCACCTGGTATTTTGCACAGACCATTCCCCTCGCACTTTATGTGGATCAACAGGAACGCGCAGATAGTCTGGCTCAGGAGGGGCTTCCATTGATCCTGGATGAGATGATCGAAAAGGATGGTTCTCAACTCAAGGAACTGGACCGAACCCGATCCTGGGATTACAGCGCCATGAATCTCCTTGGCATGATGAATTACGCCCAGGCAGCTTCCCATTCAGGAATGGATCTTTGGAATTATGAAAATTCGAAAGGAGGAAGTATCCGAAAAGCCCTTGATTTCATGGTGCCGTTTTTAAAAAACGAATGGCCTTATCATCAAATAAAGGCAAAGCAGGATGGACGCTTGGCAGAACCCCTGGCAATTGCAGCCCGGGTCTATCAATACAAACAGTACAAACAGTTGTCGGAAGAAATTGGCGGGGAAGGGGAGGATTTTCTGTATTGGGATCTCCTCCGTTTTCGGGATATGCGTGATTAAGGCCGAACCCTGGAGTTGGGTATCATTTAACCGGGCCAACTAAATACAAAGCCTGGAACGTATACACCAAACCGACAGAAACTAAATCCCCCTTGCCAAAATGGGGGGTTGGGGCTGATTTTAAGGCCTGTTATCCGTCTGGAAAACATGAAAGGTGACTTGGGGCTCGTCCTAAAGAATGTAGACAGATTATCGTTTAAATACTGCTACAGCTTTACCAATTTAGCATTCATCAACCCGTATTCTTTAACCCGCTGGCAAGGGCAGTGGTGATTTTAAGTAAGCGTGTTACCAGGGGAGAATCCGGTTCTTTGGATGCCCGCCAAAGTTTCAGGTTTTTTAACTGCAACTGGTGCAATCCGTGAAGGGCATTTTTCCTACGGTTGATGCTGTCCAGCAAGCCTATTCTTCGGCTTTCCCTTTCGTTTCCCAGGAGTTTACCGATTTCTTCCAGGCTTAGCTGGTGTTCGTCCATAATCCATTTGGTAAAGGTCACACCGGTATCCCGGTTTTGGACCAGGGAGGCATACAGGTTCATGATTTCCTGATCGGCATTCAGCAGGTTTGTTTCTACCTGAATCAGGATGTAACGCAGAAGTGGCCAGGATTGGGTAGTATCCTGAAGTTTATGGTACAGGTCCGGATGCGATGCGCTTATGTTTTTTATGGCACTTCCAATGCCGTACCATCCGGTGAGATTGAATCGGGATTGGCTCCAGCTAAATACCCAGGGAATGGCCCGAAGGTCCTCCAGGGATCGTTTGCCCGTTCTTCGCGCTGGTCGCGAGCCGATTTTACTAAGTTCCAATACATCGATCGGGGTGGCCTCTCCATAAAATTCCAGAAAATCCGGATGGCGTATTAATTGCTGATAGTGATTTTGGGCAAATTCAGATAGTTGCTGCAGCGCGTCGATGGGGAAATCCGGAATTTCCCTTGGAAATAAGGAATAGCCCGTCTGCAGCGCCGTGCCAGAAAACAGCATTTCCAGGTTGTAGCCAGCCGTTAGCAGGTTAGCAAATTGCTGGGAGATGGTTTCTCCCTGAACCGTAATTTTGATGGACCCCTGCAGGCTACCCTGAGGCATGCTTTCCAAAAAACGGTGGTATTTTCCTCCTCCGCGACTGATGGTTCCCCCGATTCCATGAAAAAACCGCAGCCGCGTACCATGGGATTTGGCCAGGTCGGTAAGTTTTTGCTCGGCCTGATAGATGTTCCACCTGCTTGCCGTGATCCCACCGTCCTTATTACTATCACTGTATCCCAGCATTACCTCCTGAAAAGAAAAATTTCCCGGGTAGGATTCATGAGAAAGGAATTCCCCAAGAACGCTGTCCGATTGTTGCAGATCTTCAATGGTTTCAAAAAGCGGGACTACCTGATACCTGTTTCGGTCTAAACCGGCTTCCCTCAAAAAGAGGTATACCAATAAGAGGTCACTCAGGGAGCGGGTCATGCTGACGATAAAGGAACCGATGCCCTCATCTCCGTACTGATCGATGTGATTTTTGACACACTGAAAACTCGCCAATACCTGATCCGCCTCCGGCCCGAAGGTTTTGCCGGAAAAGGCAAAAGGACGGTTGCTTTTGAGTTCTTCACTAATAAATGTCACCCGCTCTTTTTCAGACCAGGTGGAATAGGGGGTTAACCCGGAAAACGTACCTGCCAGAATCTGATCGATGGCTTTTTCATGAAAGGTGCTGTTTTGCCGGATATCCAGTCTGGCCAGGTGAAAACCAAAGCAGGAAACGTGTCTTTCGACCGGCAATAAAAATTGCTGTACAATGCTGCTTGCATCGATTTCAAGAAGGCTTTGTCGCAGAATTTGAAGATCGCTTATCAACTCTTTGGAATCGGCATACACAGGTAGCCTGTTTTCCTGAATCGTATGCTCCAATTGTACCAACATCAGGTTGATGAATTGCCTCCAGGGTTCCCGCGGATTTCGTTTCAAAGCAGATTCGCTTTCTTCGCCGAGGAATTCGGCTTTGCCACGTATCTGTTCCCTGAATCCCTGGGGTACCGGATTTCGGATATCCGAGAAGCTCATCTGGGCCCCCAGGTGCTGCAATTTTTCTTTCACCAGTGCAAGAGCGGTTTGGCGATGTTCCAGCAGCGTGCTTTTGGTAAAGTCAGCCGTAACATAGGGATGTCCATCCCGATCCCCACCGACCCAGCTTCCAAGTTGAAAGTCAGGAAAAGAATACGCCGTATCAAATCGGCCAGGGTCAAATCCCATCGCTATCCAGCTTTCCATAAGTTGCTGGTCAGCTTGCTGCAAGGCCCGGGGGAAAACCCTTGAAAAATAATGCATCACATTATTCCGTTCCATTTCCAGTGTAGGCTTTTCCAGGTATACTTCTCCCGATCGCCACCAGCGCTCCAATAAGGCCATGATTTCCCTTTCCAGCCCTTGCTTCTCCAGCTGGGAATAGGAGTTGTTCTCCAATTTTACCAGATTCAAATAGATTTCCCGGTGTAATTCCAGAATGGATTTTCGCTTCGCCTCGGTAGGATGGGCTGTTAAAACCGGATAAACCTGGGTGTTTTTGATGCAATCCAGCATCTGGTTTTCCGTCCATCCCTGGTCCTGCCATCTTGCCAGGGTTTCGCCCCAGGATCCGCGAATAGAGTCAACTCCCTTTTCATTGATCCTATTTCTTCTACCCTGCACGGCGGCATTTTCTTCGATCAGGTTCATTAATTGCAGGTAGATACTTAATACCTGTATGTGCTTTTCTTCCAACTCACCCGCCTCCCAATCAATTTCGGGGAGTTCGGGCTTTTGGGTAAGGATTTTTTCCAGCTCGAATTCGCCAAGTTGGTGCAATACTTTTTGGAAGCAGCGGGTCAGAAATTTCAGGTCCTCGTTGGTTTTTTTAAATAATGGGTTGTCCGTGGCCATGTTTTCGTTGACTGGTTGGTGAATAAATAGGAAACTTAAATATAACAGATGGCAGCATGGAATGAAAATACAGAACCGTTACAAATTCGATGGAAGGCTGTGCTTACCGGATAAAATGTACTTGAACCTTATTTTTTCAAATGTATTTTTATTCCTACATTCATGTGGTAAGCAATAAAACCTAACCATATGCCGCCTTCCTTTCCTGCCTTTTTCGTTTTGGGATGTTTTGATACCAAGGGAGAAGTATTTGCACACTTGCGCGAACAACTTCTGGCAAGAGGAGAATCCGTCCTTTGCATCAACGCAGGAATCTTCGGCAGTACCGATTTGTTTCCGGTGGATGTGGAAGCCGATTACCTGGCCAATCTGGCAGGAAGCTCGCTCCACGATCTCCGGGAAAAAAATGACCGGGGACATGCATTGGAAGTGATGGCTCGGGGAGCCGGTGAACTTTTCCGCAGTTTTCCGGGGCAAATCAAGGGCGTTATCGGAATGGGTGGCGGTGGAGGAACCTACCTGCTACTCAAAGCCATGCAGGTCTTGCCCCTGGGCCTGCCCAAAATCTGCATTTCCACCCTGGCTACCCGGGACGTATCGCATTTGGTAGGGGTGAAGGATATTGTATTGATGCCTTCGGTGGTGGATGTGGCAGGCTTGAATGCCATTATCCGTCCAATCATCGATCAGGCAGCGGCCGCCCTGTCTGCCATGTCGAAGGTTCCGACGCAAAAGAAAACCACTGGCAAAGGTACCCTCGCCATCAGCATGTTTGGAAATACCACTGACTGCGTAAATGAATGCACCCGGATGCTGCTGGAGAAGGGGTACGAGGTAATGGCGTTCCATGCCAACGGAGTAGGAGGAAAAGCCATGGAAGCTTTAATCCGTGAAGGAGTATTCGATGCGGTACTGGACCTCACCACTACCGAATTGGCAGACGAACGGTGTGGTGGGATCTTAAGTGCTGGTCCGGATCGGTTGACAGCTGCGGCTGAAATGGGTATTCCCAACCTGCTGGCTCCCGGTTGTCTCGACATGGTCAATTTTGGCCCTAGGGAAAGCGTTCCTGAAACCTACAAGGACAGGCTTTTCTACCAATGGGCACCTGATGTGACGTTGATGCGGACCAATGAAGAAGAGAACTTCGCCCTCGGGAAAGTGATCGCGGAAAAACTTAATAGGAGCAAAAACAAAGCAAAGACAAAAGTGCTCATTCCGTCAAAAGGCTTTTCCCAGTTGGATGCTCCGGGAAATTATTTTCACAATGAAAAGTGCGCAAATGCCTTTGAAAAGGCCCTGAAAACCCATCTGGATCCGGAAATAGAATGCATCCCTGTAGCCTTGCCGGTTAATGATGTGGCTTTTGCAAAGGAGGCGGTAGCCATAATGCTGGATATGCTAGAAGGGAAAAAACCCTAAGGATAGTAGTCAAAAAGCGTGAAGAAGACCTGACAGGTTTTTAAAACCTGTCAGGTCTAATACGAAACCTATTCCACGTATTATTAGGGGTGTTCTCTTTATATTTCTATAAATTGCCTTGAAATTAACTGTTTGAATGTTAAAACCCAACCCAATGAACACAGCCTTTTCTTTGTCAGCTCTCCTGTTGACTTTCTGCTTTTTGGCCGGAAGTACGTTCTCCCAGCCCTTACCTGAGCCCGGAGATCCGGAAAACCCTTCGGATATACCAGACTTTTATAAATCCCGCTTGTCGGATATCGAAGCGGAAATGGCGCTGCTTGAAAAAGGAAAAGTCGAACGCATTGCCTACTCGGCAGGCGGCTTACCCCTGTACGCCGTTTTCTATGGAGAAAAGGAGGATTTTCGTAGTCAGGCCAATTATAACTCAGCCGTAGCAGCTCGAAATCCAGCCTTTTTTGCTGAAAAGACCTCAGACACCAAACCGGTGGTTTACTTCATCGGCCCGGTTCACGGGCAGGAAGGGGAAGGGATTTCCGGCTTGGTAAACCTGCTGCATATTGCCGAAACGGGCAGTGATTACCGGGGCATGGAATGGCCGGAGCTGCAGGCCTTCTTTGACGAGTTTCGGGTAATCATCGTTCCCAGTGGCAATCCGGATGGAAGGAGAAGAAATCCCTACGATACCTTCAAAGGACTCCCTGAAGAAATCATGACCAAATACGGGCAGGGAACCCAGCAGGACGGTACCTTTTGGCGTTGGCCAGGGGCCAAATCGTTGCATCCCATGAAAGGAGATGTGGGTATTTTGGGAGCCTACTTTAATGACAACGGGATCAATATCATGCACGACGATTTTTTTGATCCCATGGCTGCGGAAACCAAAGCCATCCTGCAGTTGGCCAAAGAGGAGGCACCCGATTTGAGTGTTTCCCTACACTCCTGTTCTTGTACTCCTTTTGTCATTCAGAACAGTCATGCCCCACTTTTTTTGAAAAAGCGGATTGCCGATTTTGCCCAACAACTGAATCAGGCTTTTATTGCCGGCGACCTGCCCCATAGGCCCGAAAATTGGGGGCTGAGTCTGGAAGACGACGATCCGGAATTTCCTCCAAGGGCCTCCTTTAACCTGGTAAGTGCCTTGCACCATGCCAGTGGAACCATGGCCTTTACCTTCGAAAGCCCACACGGAACCCTGGAAGACGGTACCAGCTACGAGGAACTACTGGACATTCAACTCGTCCTGTACCGGGAAATTTTTTCCTACATTCGGGACAACCGGTTGATTTGGGAGAAGTAATCGGCTATCTTTCTTTCTAATCGACAGTACATTCTATTGAAACCAATTAAAGCATGATGCATTCCAGGTACCTTATCCTTCTTTGTTTTTGTTTGGCCTTCAAGGCCATGGCGCAAGAAAACGCCCGACCCAATATTGTTTATATCCTTGCTGACGACATGGGGATAGGAGATGCCTCCTGTTACAACTCCGATGCCGCTTTTACCACGCCGAATATTGATCGGTTGGCAAGTGATGGGTTAAGATTTACGGATGCACATACCAGCTCTGCGGTTTGCACGCCGACCCGGTATGGAATCCTGACGGGCCGGTACAACTGGCGCTCGGAGCTGAAAAACGGGGTGCTGGGTGGATTTTCGGCTCCCCTGATTTCAAGTGAGCGGCTTACGGTGGGAGATTACCTGCAGGAGGCGGGCTACCATACTGCCTTTGTGGGAAAATGGCATCTGGGTTGGGACTGGTCCTTCAAACAAGAATATGAGAATATAAACAACCTGAATCAGATCCTGGAGGTGGATTATACCCAGCCCATCCAAAATGGTCCAAATGACCGGGGATTTACTTATTCCTACGGTATCAGCAGTTCACTAGATATTCCTCCCTACGTCTACCTGGAAAACGATCGGGTGACCGCCCTGCCCGACCGAAGAACCGTCAATGCAGACGAAAAGGGCTTTTGGAGAGATGGTCCTACCGGTTCGGATTTTGACCATACGTTAACACTTCCCCATCTGACTGAAAAAGCGGTGAGCTACATTGACCGGCAGGCCCGTTCGGCCGATCCGTTCTTTCTTTATTTTGCCTTGCCCGCTCCCCATACCCCAATTTTACCCCTTACCGAATTTATGGGCAAAAGCAATTCGAATATGTACGGTGATTTTATGTTGCAGGTAGACGATGTGGTCGGACAGATCATTGGGGCTCTGGAGAAAAAAGGGATGCTGGAGAATACGGTGATTATTTTTACTTCAGATAACGGCTGCTCCCCACGGGCGGATTACCCGGAATTGGCACAGGTCGGGCACGATCCCAGCAATGGCTGGCGGGGCCACAAGGCGGATATATACGAAGGAGGACACCGGGTACCCTTTTTGGTGCACTGGCCGGAGAAAATTGCTACCGGCAGCACTTCAGATCAGCTTATCTGCACC
The DNA here is from genome assembly GCF_010119245.1 of Cyclobacterium salsum. GTDB lineage: Bacteria > Bacteroidota > Bacteroidia > Cytophagales > Cyclobacteriaceae > Cyclobacterium > Cyclobacterium salsum. The sequence goes on along the minus strand of NZ_WNKG01000001.1, from coordinate 706,950 downwards.
ACCGACCTAATGGCTACGGTGGCCGAAATGTTGGGGAAACCACTTCCGGAAAATGCAGGCGAAGATAGCTTTAGCTTTTTACCTACCTTAATGCAGGGAAATTCGGATTCCGAAAGGGCTTCTATCGTTCACCATTCCATCGAAGGCCGTTTTGCGATTCGCAGAGGGGACTGGAAACTGATTTGCTGGCCCGGCTCCGGGGGATGGACCGAACCGCTTACCAGAAACGGCCTGGAAGACTTACCGGATTTTCAGCTATATAACCTGGCTACCGATCCTGGAGAAGAAAATAACCTGGTGGATCGGTATCCTGAGAGAGTGGAGGATTTAAAAAAAGAACTGATTGCACTGATAAAAGAGGGCAGAAGCACTGCCGGTCCTAAGCAAAAAAACGACGGCCCTGAAATCTGGGATCAGGTAAGCTGGGCCTACCAATAATTTTTTGAGAAGCTTTCTTTTTCAGAAAGCAAAAATTGGTATATTCAAACCTTCACTAATACCCAAAAATAACCTCTTTAATGAAACGAAGAACGTTTATTCGTAAAAACGGACAAGTGGCCCTCTTGGCTCCATTGGTACCCGCCGCTTTACCTTCCCTCTTTACAGCAGAGAATCATTCTGATGAAAAGCCGGAATGGCTTCGAAAAATGATTGCCAATAACGACGCTTCCCTGGAAAGGGTACAGCAACGGTATGTATCGGATCCGGACTCTCCCCATTATGGGGAGGTTTTGGATGGATATGGAATGCCATCCCCGCATGCGGCGACGAGTTTCCTAAAAACAGGTATTTGCGCCCTTATAAGTCCCGAATCTGCCTACCATGCCGATTCCGGTTTGGTTAAAAAGCTGGGGCATGCCGCAGAATTTCTTCACGGCCTGCAGCATGAAGACGGGACCATTGACCTGTTGTCAACCAATTTTCATTCCACTCCCGATACTGGTTTTATCGTCAAATGGCTGGCACCTGTATGGCGTTTGCTGGAAAATAGTTCCGTGCCAGAAAAAAGCAGCATCACCATTCCCCTCAAGCAATTTTTGTTGCAGGCTGGAGAGGCACTAAAAGTAGGAGGGATTCACACCCCCAACCATCGCTGGGTGGTGTGTTCGGCACTGGCTGAGTTATCCAAAATCGAGCAGAATCCAGCCTACCTCGAACGTGCGGAACGTTGGCTTTCTGAGGGGATCGATTTGGATGCAGACGGTCAGTACGAGGAAAAAAGCAGCTATATTTATTCATCCCTCAGTAATCGGGTGTTGATCAGCACGGCACGGGGATTCGATAAGCCAGAACTATATAGCTACGTGCGCCAAAACCTGGACATGAATTTTTATTACCTGCATCCCAACGGGGAAATTGTCACCGAAGCTTCCGGAAGGCAGGATAATTCTATTATTGGAACGCTTGAAAATTATTATTATCCGTATCGGTACATGGCACTTAAAGATGGGAACGGACAATATGCAGCCGCCTGTAAACTTATTGAAGCGACCGCCTTCGAGAAAACGACCGGATTCTTATATTATTTTCTGGAAGACAAGAACTTGTGGAAAGAATTGCCGGAACCGAAACCACTGCCCGATTCCTATGCCCGCGTATTTCGACACTCGAATCTGGCTCGGATACGTAGAGGGGACTACGACGCATCCATCCTAATGGGTAGCCCGGTGTTTTTCACCTTTCATAAATCTTCGCTGGCACTTCAGGGAATCCGGTTTGCCAGTTCATTTTTTGGAAAAGGGCAATTTGTCTCCGAAAACCTGAAAGAAGAAAACGGGACCTATATTCTCAGCAGTTATTTGAGAGGCCCTTACTACCAACCCTTTCCAAAGGACAGAATCAGCGGGGACGGGGATTGGTCTAAAATGCCCCGATCGGAACGACCTCAATCCGAAGTCCAGGAACTCAACAGTCGGGTTACCATTCGCGAAGCAGAGCAGGGATTTTCGTTGGAGATCAGCATTGAGGGCACCGAGCGGGTGCCGGTGGCGCTGGAACTTATTTTCAGACCCGGGGGTACCTTTGTGGGGACGGTTCCTCACGAAGAACTAGAGGATACATATTACCTGAAAGAAGGGATGGGGAAATACTCCCATGCCGGTTCGGCCATTCATTTTGGCCCTGGCCGGCATCAGCACCGCTGGGTGCAACTTAGGGGAGCTTTACCAAGACAGGATGCTCCGACTGTTTTTCTAACCGGGTTTACACCTTTTCATCAAACGTTACAAATCACTTGAAATTAGCCGATATGCCCATTACCTTCCTTTCGCTACCTTCCTTTCGTTACCTATTTATCACCCTTTTGTGTTTTTATGCTCCGTTTTTGACGGTTTTTGGCAAAAACGTACCGTCAAAACGGGCGGCTAAGCCAAACATCGTCTTTTTGATATCGGAGGACAATTCAAAACACTTCATGGAGCTTTTTGATCCAAATGGAGTGTCCACACCGGCTATTGAAGAAATGGCAACCCACGGGCTGAGCTACGGGCATGCGTTTTCGAATTCGCCGGTATGTTCGGTGGCCCGAAGTACGCTTATCACGGGCACCCTGGCCACGCGAACGGGAATTCACCTGCACCGGAAGATACAGTCTGCTCCCATGCCCGATGGCTTGGAAATGTTTCCGGCCTATTTGCGAAAAGCGGGATATTATACCACCAACAATGCTAAAAAGGACTACAATGCCGAGGAGGGCGAAGGGGTTTGGGATGTGTCTTCTAATCAGGCTTCCTGGCAAAACAAGCCCCAGGTGGAAATGCCCTTTTTTCATCAGGAAACCTATACCGGATCTCACGAAAGCCGCTTGCATTTTGACAAAGAACGGATGAATAGCTACGTTCCTACCGACGACCCGGCTCAGGTAAGGCTATTTCCCCATTTTCCAGATACACCCTTATTTCGTTATACCACGGCATATCACCGGGATAAAATTCGGGAAATTGATGACTGGGTGGCTCAGAAAATCAAGGAACTGGAGGAGGCAGGCGTGTTGGAAGATACCTTCGTTTTTTACTTTGGTGACCATGGAGGCGTTTTGCCAGGTAGTAAGGGGTATTTGTACGAAACAGGCCTGAATGTACCCTTAGTGATCCGTATACCTGAAAACTGGAAGCATTTGGTTCCCTATGAGAAAGGAGATTCACCCGAAGCCTTCGTCAGTTTTATCGATTTTGCCCCCACCGTACTTCGCCTGGCCGGTATAGAAATTCCGGAACCCATGAATGGGAAGCCTTTTCTGGGAGAGGGTTTGACCCCGGACGAACTGGAATCCAGGGACGAGGCTTACGGACATGCGGATCGGTTTGATGAAAAGTACGAAATGGTCCGTTCCTTTCGTAAAGGCAAATGGAAATACATCCGCCATTACCAGCCCTGGTATCCGGATGGCTTGCAAAACAATTACCGGTACAAAATGATGGCTTTTGCAGAGTGGAGAAGCTTACACGATCAGGGAAAACTAGATGAAATCGAAGGCGCTTTCTTTGAAGCCAAGCCGGTTGAAATGCTTTTCGATTTGGAGCAGGACCCTTTTGAAACGAAAAATCTTGCCACAGATCCTGCTAGAATAGCTGTCTTGAATGAAATGAGAGTGGGTTTAAACCAATGGCTTGCAGCTCATAACGACCTGGGTTTTTTACCTGAAAACCTGCTTGTCAACGAGGCCATGGACAATCCGGTGGCCTATGGAAAGGCTTTTCATCCCGAGTTGATAAAATTGATTCGTATTTCAGACTGGGCGACCCAACCCTGGAGGGAAGTTCGGGAAAACATCTTCCAGACCCTGCAATCAGGCTCCTATCTGGAAAGGTACTGGGCCTATATGGTGGCCGCAACTTTTGGAAAAAGCATTGCCTCGGAGTACGGGTCATTCCCGGATTGGAGGGAAGAGGAACAAGCCATGGTGCAATTACGGGCGATCGAGTTGATGGGAATCCTTGAAATAGACAATCCTTTTCCGGCCCTGTTTTCCTGGATTCAGGGAACGCGGGATCCGGTAGCAGCATTGATTGGACTGAATACCCTGGTGTATTTCCTTGATCACAGCCGGTTTAAACCACAGTCTGATCCAGGTGATTTGGTCGTTAGGGCAACCAATCCGGAGGTGGAGCGAAGACTCGCTTACCTAAAAGGCACCTGGTAAACGGCTGATTTATGGAAAGAAAGATGCGTTCATCAAAAATTAGCACGATCCATAGGGCTTTTTGGCTAACTTCATTAAATTGAAACCGATAAACAAATACAACTAATATGAATATGCGTTTTAGGCTTTGGCCTTTTCTAATACTAATTCTAATGGGGCAAGTTTCCTGCTCTTCTTCTTCCGATTCTTCTGAAAACGAAGAAATCACCGAAGACATGACGGACTGCCATGGCACCATTCCGGACCGCTTTTCTGCAGGCAATGCTGATACAGAAAATGCTATTCCTGAGCGAGATGCCCCGGTATCCCATGAGGGAATGATTTGGATAGAAGGTGGAACCTTTACCCGAGGTGCTACGGATGGCCGGGGAAGGAAGGATGAACTTCCTGCCCACACGGTTAAAGTCGATGGCTTCTGGATGGACGAAACCGAGGTGACCAACCGGGAATTTGCAGCGTTTGTGGAGGCTACCGGCTATGTAACCGTGGCAGAGAAAAAGCCAGATTGGGAAGAAATCAAGAAACAACTACCTCCCGGTACTCCCAAACCACCGGATGAAGTACTGGTAGCGGCGTCCCTTACGTTCAGCTCGCCTGACCAGTCTGTTCCCTTAAACAATGCCTCCCATTGGTGGGAGTGGACACCAGAAGCCAACTGGAGACACCCGCAAGGTCCCGGAAGCAGCATTGAGGGCAAAGAAGATTATCCGGTGGTGCACGTAGCCTGGGACGATGCCGTGGCCTATGCCAAATGGGCAGGAAAGCGACTACCGACAGAAGCAGAATGGGAGTTTGCCGCAAGAGGGGGGTTGGAAGAAAAATCCTTTCCCTGGGGAGATGATCCGGTAGAAAAAAGCGGTTTTATGGCCAATATCTGGCAGGGAGAGTTTCCAGTGACGGATAAAGGCGAGGACGGTTTTCAGGGCCTGGCACCGGCTAAATCATTTGAGCCTAATCCCCATGGCTTGTACGACATGGCTGGTAATGTTTGGGAATGGACCAACGATTGGTACCGGGAAGACTACTATTCCCGCTTGGACGACGAGGTCCAGGTAAATCCACAAGGTCCATCCGACAGTTATGACCCGCAGGAGCCCACCGTTCCCAAGAAAGTTGTCAAAGGAGGCTCTTTTCTCTGCAATGTTTCCTATTGTGAGGGATATCGAGTCAGTGCCAAGATGAAGTCATCCGCAGATACCGGACTGGAGCACACAGGGTTCCGTTGTGTATCCTCCAATTAAACGAGACGTATGGCTGCCCAAAATAACCTATTATTAATGTATGTTTTCGGTTGCTGTTTCCTGTTTTCTTGTCAGGAAAAAGTAATGGAAATCTCCCGTAGACCCAATATCCTGTTTGCCATAGCGGATGATTTGTCCTATCCGCATATGGGAGCCTATGGTATTGACTGGATTCAGACACCGGCTTTTGACCGGGTGGCCAGGGAAGGCTTGCTGTTTTCCCGGGCCTATACTCCGAATGCGAAATGCTCTCCATCCCGATCGATCATTCTTACCGGAAGGAACTCCTGGCAGCTGGAAGAAGCCGCCAACCACGTTCCGTTTTTTCCGGAAAAATTTGCATCTCATGTAGAAATATTGGGAGAAAACGGCTATTTCACCGGTTTTACCGGGAAGGGCTGGGCACCCGGCAATCCCGGTCAGCGGAATGGAAAACCCAGAATGCTTACCGGGCCCCGGTACAGTGACATCCAATTGGATCCTCCCACAGAGCAGATAAGCAAGGTAGATTACGCAGCCAATTTCAGCCAGTTTCTGGATGAAAAACCGGAAGAGACTCCCTTTTATTTTTGGTACGGAGCTACTGAACCTCATAGAGCCTATTCCTATGGTTCCGGGGCGGAGCTCGCTGGTAAATCCATAGACAGTATTGACCATGTTCCGGCCTTCTGGCCGGATAATGATTCGGTAAGAAATGATTTGCTGGATTATGCCTATGAGGTCGAATATTTTGACCAACACCTGATGGTCATGCTTCAGGAGCTGGAAAAACGGGGAGAGTTGGACAATACCGTGGTCGTCGTAACCTCGGACAATGGCATGCCATTTCCGCGAGTCAAAGGACAGGCCTACGAGTATTCCAACCATCTTCCCCTGGCAATAATGTGGGGCAACAACATTCAAAATCCCGGGAGGGTCATTGATGATTTTGTTAATTTCACTGATTTTGCTCCTACCTTTCTGGAATTGGCAAAAATAGGTGCAGACAGTTCCGGTATGGCTCCCATGACTGGTAAAAGTTTAGTACCGATTTTTCTAACAGATCAAGCGGGCAAAACAGATCCTTCGCGGAATGCCGTATTAATAGGGAAAGAGCGCCACGATATTGGGAGGCCAAATGATCAGGGTTATCCAATTCGGGGTATTGTTACAGAGGATTTTACCTACATTCACAACTTTGAAACAGATCGCTGGCCGGCGGGAAATCCTGAAACCGGTTACCTTAATACCGATGGAAGCCCTACGAAAACAGTTATTTTAAATCAACGAAGGGTAGACGGCAATACCCATTTCTGGAATCTTTCCTTTGGCAAGCGGCCTCAGGAAGAGCTTTATGACCGGCAAAAAGACCCGGAAGGCCTAAATAACCTGGCCCTGCATCCCGAATACCAGGCCATTAAAGAAAACCTAAAGGAAGAGTTATTCCAGCAGTTGGAAGCCCAGGAAGATCCCCGGATGGTTGGGAATGGAGACGTTTTTGATTCCTATGAGTATGCTCAGGAGAGCCAGCGGGATTTTTACACGCGCTTTATGGAGGGGGAATCCTTTAATACCGGATGGGTGAACGATACGGACTATGAAACTGATTTTAAGGAATGAAAAGAAGAAGGCGTTTTTGGTTTGTTCTGAGTGTCTTATTGCTGACAGGAAATAACCCAGGTTGGGCTCAGGATACCCGGCCCAATATCGTAATGATTCTCGCGGACGATATTGGATATGAAGATATTGGAGCCTATGGGAATACCCAGGTGAAGACCCCGACCATTGACCGTTTAGCTGCGGAAGGACTCCGTTTTACCAATTTTTATCTAACTACCAGTTCCTGCAGTCCCAGCCGGTGTAGCATAATCTCGGGACGGTACCCTCACAATACCGGGGCGGCGGAATTGCATACCACGCTTCCGGAGTCCATCGCTATTTTTCCCGAATTGTTAAAGGAGGCTGGTTATTTTACCGGACAGGCAGGAAAATGGCATATGGGGCCTGCTCCACGAAGGGGTTTTGATGTGATTTACGATAAAGGCCCCACGATGGGCGATGGCGGAGAAGCTAGTTGGGTTCCCCTGCTGCAAGAGCGACCCAGAGACAAGCCTTTTTTCCTCTGGCTGGCTTCTCTGGATGCCCACAGACCCTGGGGGACCAATTCTTTTTCGGGAACCCATTCGCCGGAATCGGTACAGGTGCCTCCTTTTCTCGCAGATGAAATGCTCACCAAAACAGATCTGGCACGCTACTACGACGAAATTTCCCGATTTGATTTCTTCATCGGAGAGGTAGAAGCTGAATTGGACCGGCAGGGGGTGTTGGAAAATACCATCATCCTGGTCTTATCGGATAACGGCAGGCCATTCCCCAGAAGTAAAACACGCTTGATTGATTCCGGGATCAAGTCTCCGCTGATCGTAAAATGGCCCGAGGGCATTTCCAAAGCAGGAAGCACTTCGGAAAGCATGCTGAGCAGCATCGATCTGGCACCTACTATTGTGGAACTTGCCGGATTGGTCCCTCCTGATTCCTTTCAGGGGAAAAGTTTCAGGGCGGTATTAGAGAATCCGGGGCTGCCCTTTCGTAATTTTGTATTCGCCGAGCACAATTGGCACGACCACGAGGCCCATTCCCGAATGGTACGCACAAAAAACCACCTATATATCAAAAACAACCGGCCCGGATTCAGCAATCCGGGACCTGCCGATTCGAATGCCTCAGAGGCCTTTGCGGATTTAAAACGGGTGCGAGAAGAGGGGAGTCTCAATCCGGCACAGGCAGACGTATTTGCGGCACCAAGGCCCGCAGAAGAGTTTTATCTGGTTGAGGAGGATGAATACCAGATTCTGAACAGAGCCACTTTAGGGGACGGCACAGGGATGCTGGATTACCTGCGGGTAATACTGGAGAAATGGAGTGAAGAAACCGATGATACGGTTCCGAGTGATTTGACGGAGGATTGGTACGATAAGGAAACTGGAAAAGCCCTGGACATAGAAAGGACCCGTGGGCAAATGCCGGGAGGACCGGATGCATTGACAACTACGAATAAAGGACCCTTTTAATGGTTACCCGAAGGATGGCGATAAAGGATTTTGTCAAACGCGTCAAAGGAGTGCTTTTCGGCATGGCAGCTGTTTTGATAATGGGGATTTCCTGTAAATCCGAACCGGAAGAAATTCCCTCCCGCCCCATGGATCCCTGGGCATTTCGCTCCGTATTGGATAAACACCCTCGAATGTTGACGCTGGCCCTGGATACGGCCTGTTTTGCCGCGTATGATTTGGGTAAAGGACAGCTCTACAAGGTGTGGAAGGGGGGAGTCCTTCGGGAAGGAACGGTTTTCACCAATAAGAAAAATATTCAACCCAGTTCCTGGGGGACTTCCTATTATGGAGAGGATTCCCTGCCCAATCAATGGTCGGTGTCCAAAAATGGAAAAGAACTTCCCTTCGAAACGCAGTACAAAGGCTACTTATTGGGGGATAATCGCATCACCATACGCTTTGAACTGGTTTTGGAGGACGGCACTCGGATAGAGATAAACGAGCGTCCGGAATTTGTCCGGAATGTACAGAACCAACCGGGTTTCGAACGTTCCTTTGCTGGCTCTGACATTCCAGCGGGACTGGAAGTTTCCCTGCGGTCTGCAAATGATAACGTCCAGGTGCCACTTTCCGGAGATCTTTTGGCTACTGACTATTTTCAGCGACTTCCGGAGCAATCTCCGCCTGCCATTGGGGATAGTTACGATCACCTGGGCATTTTGTGGATGGAAAATAGCGATTGCTACACCTGTCATGAAGAAAACCACGCCACCGTTGGCCCTTCGTTTGAGCAAATTGCCGTTCGGTACCCGAAAAATCAGGAAAGCTACTCTTTGTTGACCGGAAAAATAAAAGAGGGGGGAACCGGGGTATGGGGAGATACGCCCATGAATCCGCATCCGGATTTGTCTACGGCCGAGATCAAAACCATGCTGGATTACATTTTTACCCACAAACCGAAGGAGTCGACCCTTACCAGGGAAAGTCAGGCAAATGTAAAGAAGCCAGCTACCGAAATTGAAACGGCATCTCCATCTCCGAAGCCCGGCCATGGTGCAGCATTGGAAGGAGTGCATCCGAGTTACGATCTGACGACCTTACATACTGAATCTTTTCAGCCAAGGGTCGGCGGGCTGGACTTTTTGCCAGACGGAAGGCTATTGGTCAGTACCTGGGATTCCATAGGAGGCCTGTATTTGGTTGAAAATATCCTGGAAGGCGACAGGGCTCCGGTATCGGTAAAGCGCATTGCGGCTGGCCTGGCAGAACCCCTGGGTTTGGAGGTGGTGGATGGAGAATTGTTTGTGTTACAAAAGCATGAGTTAACTCAGTTAATCGATCACGACGGTGATGATGTGATCGATGAGTACCGGGTAGTCTGTGACGAATGGGGTGTACGGGATGATTTCCATGAGTTTGCCTTTGGCCTGGTTTATAAAGAAGATCACTTTTACATCACCTTGTCCATGGCCATGCGGCTGATGGCTAACGAGCGGCAGCTCCCGGACCGCGGCAGAACCCTGAAGATCGATCGGGACGGTCATTATGAATGGGTGGATTATGGATTGAGAACCCCCAATGGAATCGGTTTGGGTATGGATGAGGAGTTATTTGTGACCGATAATCAGGGGCAGTGGCTACCGGCAAACAAACTGATACATGTTCAAAAAGGAGCGTATAATGGCATGGCCTGGGGGCTTTCGGCGGAGCAAGAGTTGGACCCTCCTGCCATGGTTCCTCCTGCCATTTGGCTGCCGGACAAAGAAATCGGGAACTCTCCTTCTGAGCCAATTCTAATGAAAGACGGGCCCTATCAGGGACAGCTATTACATGGAGATGTAACCAATGGGGGAATCAAGCGAGATTTTTTGGAAAAAGTAAACGGTGCCTACCAAGGTGCCGTATTCCGGTTTTCCCAGGGCTTTACAGCAGGGGTCAATCGACTGGTTTGGGGACCGGATGGTGCCTTGTACGTGGGAGAAGTCGGAATGGTAGGTGGCTGGAGCTGGAAAGGAAACCAATATGGCCTGGAAAAAATAATGTACAACGGCAACAGCACCTTTGAAATGTTGGCTATCCGTGCAAAACCGGATGGGTTTGAAATAGAATTCACCGAGCCAATAGCAGCAGAGGTACTGGATCCGGCCTTGCTGGAAATTCAGCAGTGGCGGTACGAGCCCACGGCTTCCTACGGTGGTCCCAAGTTGGATTTAACGCAGCTAACTCCCGAATCCATGCAACTATCCGGAGATGGGAAAAGGCTTCTTGTAACCATCCCGGGATTGCTTGAAAAGCACGTTATCTATTTTAAATTATCCGAGGATTTGAAAAGTCAAACGGGTAGTTCGCTGTGGTCTTCAGAGGCCTGGTATACGCTTAACAACATTCCAAACTAAACCGGTACCATGGAAAATAACGCAAAAAATGAGTGGAGTCGCAGGACTTTTTTACAACGGTCAGGGGCCGTCATGGCCCTGGGAAGCATGGGTGGCTTTCCCCATACCGGGTTTGCCGGTGCATCAATCAAACCAAACATGAATAAAAAAATCAAAATCACACATACCGATTCTAATTTTGAAAGGGAACCCTTATTTCCTTATCGGTTTAAAGGAAGTGCCATTACGGAAGCCTGGCAAACGGTGGCCTTGATGAAAGCCGAAAGTGGCAGGCATAAAATTGGTATCGGCACACAGGGCACTTTATGGTCCGATAAGGCGGTGTTTCAATCCCATTCCACTACAGCCGGTAATGCCCTGATGTATGCCATGACAGAAAGAGCCTTGCAAATCATTAAAGGTACTCACTTTGTCGATCCGGTAACCCTGTTGGAAGATATTTTGCCGGAAGTTTATGCCTATGGCATAAAAATTACCGGAAACCCGGATCTTAAAAAGACCTTTGCCTTAAATGCCCTGGTACCTGTAGACAATGCCGCCTGGTTGTTATTCGGAGAGGAGAATGGCTTGCAGACCTTTGATGAGATGATACCGGAGGCCTACCGTCCGGGACTTTCTCATAAGCACGATAAAGTGGCCAGTATTCCTTCGTTCAGCGTGGGGGCATCGATTAATGACATAAAGGATGCCGCGGACAAAGGTCATTTCATTATGAAATTGAAAACGGGCTCTCCGGGTACCCAGAGGGAAATGCTGGAAAAGGACATAGAATTTTTGACAGCAGTTCACAAGACCCTGGGAAATCGGGAGACTTCCTATACCAAAAATGGGAAAATCCCGTACTATTTTGATGTGAACGAGCGGTATGAGAAAAAGGAAACCCTGGAGCGGTTTCTGGACCATGCCAAAAAAATCGGAGCTTTCGATCAGATTGCGGTCATTGAGGAACCGTTTGGTGAAGCCAATGAAACCTTTGTCGGGGACCTGGGGGTCCGCATTGCAGCTGATGAGAGCGCCCACACGGTAGAGGATGCATTGACTCGGATAGAGCAAGGATACGGTGCAATAGCCGTGAAGGCCATTGCTAAAACCATGAGCATGACCATGAAAATAGCGCAGGCGGCTTACGAACGAAAGGTACCCTGTTTTTGTGCAGACTTAACGGTAAATCCCATTTTGGTAGACTGGAATAAAAACGTGGCTGCGCGGTTAGCCCCTTTTCCGGATATGAATATTGGATTGCAGGAAACGAATGGCCACCAATATTACAAAAACTGGGATGAAATGCTAAGTTACCACCCCATGTCTGAGGCAGCCTGGGTCCATACCCGGGAGGGGGTTTATCCCACCGGTGAGGAATTTTATCAAAAAAGTGGCGGTATTCTCGCCAATAGCCCTCATTATGAAAGTTTCGTTGAAAGCTAATCGAAAAGGCAACAGCTCTGGTCAATGGTAACCTATCGTTAATAAATTATTAATGGAACGACTTTTAATTTATTTATAACCGAACCTATATTTTTTAGAACAATATTCGAAATCCGGAAAATTTTACGAAAAAAACCAATCAATATTTTTTAATTTCTTTCACTTAGTTTACATTTGAAAAAATGTATTTTATATATACAAATATGCATGTTAAAAAAATACCATTTTTCAAGTCTGTTTGTTTCAATCCCGATTGGACTTGATTGTTTTTTTGGATTTAAATTGACAACATTAATTGGTATCAGGTGAAAATATTATTGGTAGACGATGACCCTATCGTCATTTTATTGCAAAAAAAGCTGATGGAAAAAGCAGGGATTACCCATCAGGTTGATTCATTTAATAACGGGGAGGATGCGCTGCAGTTTTTAGCTAAAAATGGTTCCTCAGAAGAACCGTATTTGATGTTTCTGGATATAAATATGCCAGGTTTATCCGGTTGGGATGTACTGGACACCCTTAATGAAATGAATGTTCCCAAAGACCTGAAAGTAATTATCATTACCTCATCCATAGAAGCGGCTGATAAAAAGCATGCAGAAAGTTACCGGAAAATTGTAGATTTCTGGGTAAAGCCCTTTAGTATTCAGGATTTTATTCAACTCAAAGAAAAATTTAACCTTTGAGCCTTTAATTGTTCGGGTTTCGGGCTCTGATTTATTTTTAGCGCGAATATTTTCCTATTATTGTTGTTTCATCAGAGTAATACGTATGAAACGATCGCGTCAATTTATCCTTTCCAGCTTATTTCTTATTTTTTGTTCTTTTGGGCAGGATTTGTTTGCCCAAGAGAAATTTCCCACCGCCGATGGATATAAGGGCATCTGGTTTACCTTGGGGCAGTTTTCCGATTTTGGAGACAAGTATTCAGGTGGTCTGGGAACCTATACCGCCAAACACGTCCCCCTGGCCATCCATGCCCCGGAAGTCAACCGAACCTTTTTTGTCTATGGGGGAACCCGATCTCCGGAAGAAAAGCATTTGTTGTGCATGATAGGGGTTTTTGATCATGAAACAGGGATGGTGTCGAAGCCAGTAGTGGTCCATGATAAAGAGGGAGTGGATGACCCTCATGACAACCCCAGCCTGGCCATTGATGAGCAAGGGTATATCTGGGTTTTTGTAAGTGGTAGGGGTAGAAGAAGGATGGGGTATAAATACCGGAGCAGCGAACCCTACCGTGTCGATTCCTTTGACTTGATTAGTGAGGAGGAAATGACCTACCCACAACCGAAATTTATACCGGGGAAGGGTTTTTTGAATTTGTTCACCAAATACACCGGCGTTCGGGAGTTATACATGGAAACAAGTCCCGATGGCTTGGAATGGAGCCCTGATCAAAAGGTAGTAGCTATCAAACGTAACGGAGACCCGAACAGCGGTCATTATCAGGTGTCCGGGCAGCAAGGAAATAAAATCGGTTTTTTTTGCAATTGGCATCCCAATGGAAATGTGGATTTACGAACCAATTTGTATTATTTCCAAACCACTGATTTTGGACAAACATGGACCGATAGTGAGGGGAATGAAGTGGAAATTCCGGTCTTAAATTTAACCTCTTCGGGGTTGGTGAGGGAATACTTTAGTCAAAAACGAAATGTATATCTGAAGGATGTGAATTTCGATGCGGATGGGAATCCAATTGGTTTGTATGTGGAAGGAATCGGACATCAGCCCGGCCCGGAAAACGGTCCCAGATCCTGGCATGTGGTGCATTGGGATGGTAACAGTTGGCAAGACCACCTGATTACTCAGTCGGATCAAAATTACGATATGGGGAGCCTCTGGGTCGAAGAAAATGAATGGACGGTAATAGGCCCGACGGCCAATCGTCCGCAAGCTTGGGGTGCTGGTGGAGAAGTGCAGCTATGGAAAAGTAATGACCAGGGTAAAACCTGGGAAATGAGTCGGCAGTTGACAAAGGGGAGTAAACGAAACCATAACTACATCCGCAGAGTCGTGAATGGTTCGGATCCTTTCTATTATTTCTGGGCAGATGGTGACCCGAATGAATTCAGTCAAAGCCGACTGTATTTTGGAGATAGCGATGGCAATGTGTGGAAACTCCCGTATGAAATGGAAGAAGATTGGGTAAAGCCCAAGAGGTGGAAAAATAATTTGTTTAGCAGGTGGTTTTCCCGGTAACTGAAGGCTTTCCTTTTATCTATTTGGGTTATTTAGGGCTAAGCTTTTAGAAACGGCACATTTAGAACTAAGTGACGAAAGTGTCGATCGAATTGAGGCATTTATTCTCGATGGTTTCGTTGCGATGATTGAAAATCACCGCAGCGGGTTGGGATGGAAATTGTTTATGCAGGCACCAGAAGTGAACAGGGGGCTGGAAAAGCTTGGATTTTCCATTGATCCTGAAAATTAAGATTTATCAGAAAAAAAAACAACCAAATAACAGCTAAGGAAGTAATAGATTGGTATATTCAGCGAAATAATAGTTTACTACCGTGACACTAAAAGCGCAACCAACTTTTCTGGCCACTGTTTTGACCTGCCTGCTCTTTCTGGTGGTCGCTTTTCAATTTCCCACTGGGTTAAAGGATTGGCTTGAAGATTTCTCTTCCTTAACGCTGTACTATTTCGGAAACTTCTATTTGTATCTGGGGCTATTTATGGTCCTGGTACTGTTGGGCATCGCCCTTTCTCCCTGGGGAAAAAAGACCTTGGGAGAGGGTCCGGTAACCTATGGTTGGTTTTCTTGGGTAGCCATGCTTTACAGTACCGGCATGGGAGCAGGGCTGATGCTGCGGGCCGTGCAGGAGCCCACTTTCTATTATACCCAGCCTCCGCGGAGTTCGAACTGGGCGGCCGATATCTTTGCTTTGGAGTATACCTTTTTTCATTGGGGCCTGACACCTTGGGCGTTTTATGGGATGTTTGGATTGATCATTGGCTACCTGGTATACGGCCGGTCCCGTAAGATGCTTAGTTCTTCCATTTTGAATGAGCGATACCAGCGGTCCTGGCTGATCGTTCCGATAGACGTGATCACCATTCTCAGCACCTTATTTGGAGTGGTTGGGGCGGTTGGGCTGGGAAGTCGGCAGCTACTGGCTGGCTTTAGTCAGCTCTTTATGCAAGTAGAAATGAGTTATTCCAATAATGCCTATGTCGTTCTTTTTCTGGGGTCCCTGGCCACGATTTCAGCCTTTTCCGGACTAAGTAAAGGGATACGAAACGTATCTCGTTTTAACATCGCCACCGCCTTGTTTTTAGTTTTAGTCACCTTGTTAGCCGGAAATACCGGACAAATGGCAGGTAATTTTATACAGGCACTGGTTGCTTATATGTACGATTTTTTTCCGATGAGTCTGAACATGGGTAAGATGGAAGTACCGGATACCTTTTTGATGGATTGGACCTTCTTTTATTGGGCGTTCTGGCTATCATGGGCTCCTTTTACAGGCGTGTTTATCGCAAGAATTTCGCAGGGAAGAAGCTTTCGGGAATTTATCTTAGGCGTATTATTGGTTCCAACCCTTGGAACGTTCATATGGTTTGCGGTATTCGGAACAGAAGCCTTTGTGCTTATCGGAAGCCCGGAATCCTATCAGGGACAGTTTGATTCCCTGTACGGATCCATATTTGTTTTTTTTGACAAACTTCCTTTGGGAAGCTTGCTTAAACCATTGTCCTTGCTCTTGGTTTTCACCTTTTTGATTACTTCCATCGATTCGGCGATTTATGTCTTGGGCATGTTTGCCGATAATGGTAACAGGGACCCACAAAAACGAAACTTGCTCGTATGGGGATTGATATTGGTCCTTTTCACCGTTGCCACGCTTTTTATCGGAAAGGAACGATTGCTGGAATCAATAAGTCAATTATTAATAGTAATGGCTTTGCCTTTTAGTTGGATTTACCTGCTGATGATCGGGTCTTTTCTTTATTCATTATATAGTAGGAGATAGTCATGAGCTGCAAGAAACGAATTGGTAATCATACGCTTAACCTGACCTTCCTGGTGATGTGGTCGTTGGCATGCTCTGCTTCCAAAAATGCTGAAACATTGGCTTCGCTGGATGGCGTAAAACACCGGGGTGTTTGTTGGGTGGCCAGTCCCAATCCTCTTGAAGGTGGAGAATTGCTGGCCTTGACAGCTATCGGGGCCAGTCATATTTCTCAGACCCCCTTTGGTTGGCAATCACAGGTACAGGATCCGGAATTGCGTTGGGAGGCCCACACGGACAAAATGTGGTGGGGAGAAAGTTTGAATGGCTTAAAGGCAACCCTCGATTCGGCAAGGGCTCTGGGCCTGAGTAGCATGCTAAAGCCTCATCTCTGGGTGCGCGGTTCCTGGCCTGGTGAAATTTCAATGAAGAGTGAAGCCGACTGGCAAACCTGGTTTCGGAATTATAAAGCCTTTATCTTGTATTATGCCCATTTTGCCGAAGAAAATGGTATGCCGCTGCTTTGCGTAGGGACAGAGCTGGAAAAAACCAGTCATCGGGAAGCCGACTGGAGGGGGATCATCAAAGCCGTAAGGGAAGTATATTCGGGAAAACTGACCTATGCGGCTAACTTTACCGAATACGAAAAGGTGGCCTTTTGGGATGACTTGGATTACATCGGGGTTCAGGCCTATTTCCCGCTGGCTATGGGAGCAGAACCAGGCTTGACTCGGTTGAACAAGGGTTGGCAAAATGTAGTACCAACCCTGGAAAAGGTCAGCCGGGAATTTCAAAAACCGATTTTGTTTACCGAATTGGGGTATTGCGATACGCACGATGCTGCACAGGAACCCTGGTTATGGCCCAATCAGCGCAAAGAAGTCCCCATCTCCCAGGAAATGCAGGCACGATGCTACCAGGCCTTTTTTGAGGCGGTATGGGACAAACCCTGGTTTCAAGGCGTGTATTTCTGGAAATGGTACCCAAAGTCGCGAGAGCGGGTTCCTGACTTTACCCCCCAAAATAAATTGGCTCAGGGGGTGATGAAGACTTTTTTCTTAGGAAATGGAACCCAAGGAAAAGAAAATAGGTAACGAATCCTTTGAATACCAATCACTTCCATTCACCTTTCTGAATTTTTACCAGTGGAGCCGTTTTTCGGTTAAGGTATCCGTGGATACCAGCCGTTACCAGCAATACCCCGGCTAAAATAGCTGCTAACAGGCCGATGAAGGCAGACTGTTCCCACTGATTGACAGCAATGGCAGCAAACCCCCAGGTGCCGACCAGGGCGGCTTCCCGCATATTTCTATAAAGGGTAAGCAATACGTAAATGCCTGTGGCGATTAACAATACGATTGCCGCCCAGACCACTTCTCCATCCGGGCTAGCCAAAAATTCAAGGCTTTTTAAAGCAATGGAGGCATTCAGGACGGTAGCCAAAATCACCCATCCGCTGTATATAGTAATAGGCCACCAAATCCAGAAAACGGTGCGTAAGGGAGCATCTCCTAATTCAAGATCAAGCTTGATCACCAGGCGCATTAAAGAAAATAACAGACAGCCGATGATAAGCAGGGAAAGCCAAAGGTACCCGGAGGTCCAGGCCAAAATCCAAAGCACATTGCTCAGGTTGGCAATGAAAAACCAAATCCCTGCCGGAAGAAGGGAGCTTGAATCGCTATCTGACAAATAGCCGTACCACTGGAAGCCTAGAAAGCCCAGCCATCCCAGGTAAATTAAACCCCAAATAGAAAACGCGTAGCCGGAAGGCGTCAGCAGGGTCTGGTAATAGGAACTGATTTCCCCGACCGAATTACCGAAATAATCTCCGGCTCCTCCCAGGTAATTGAACAACAGTACGATAACAAAACTAACGGTATTTAGCAGCAGTAATGGTAATGGTTTCATGTTAACAGGCGTTTAATGATAAGGATCGTGTCAATTTCGTTCCCAAAGTAATGCCGATTTTTTTATCGCTCTATAGGTTCTTTTGCGTAAAAGGGGAAGACTTTTACCGTAATAGGCAGCCATTAGTAACACCCCAATACTTCCGCAAAATAAGGTAAGCGGAGCTCCGATCCAATCTGTGGCCAAACCGATCAAGAAACTTCCCAGGGATAAGGAACCCATAAAGAGCATGATATAAAAGCTCAACACCCGACCTCTTTTTTCCTCCGGTACAATGGTTTGAAGTAAGGTGTTGGAGCCGGTGAATATGATCACTCTTCCCAGACCCGTGGTCAGCAGGGCTAGCAAAGATAACCATAGTAAGGTACTAAAGGAAAAAACTGCCAGGCCAAGGGCAAAAACAAGGGTACCCAGAAGGATCAATTTGTCCAGGCCAAGGGCATTGGTTTTAGATCCCATGAAAAAGGCACCGATCAGGCTGCCTACGCCCACTGCGCTTGTCATATACCCAAAAATGACCGCATCACCCTGAAACACCTCGGCCGCAACGACGGGCAATACCACCATATACGATACGCCCAAAAGGGTCACTCCCGCGACAAAGAGAATGATAAAGCGAATGTATTTGGTGGATATGGAGTAAGCGGCTCCTTCCAGGAAGGAATTTTTGAAATTTTTATTCGGCACTTTTTTAGCACTGGGCTGGTAGCGGATGCCAGCAAAAAAGCCAACCACCGAAAAGCTGGCCAACGCATAAATCAAAAAACAATATCCCTCTCCAATAACCGGAATCAGCATTCCGGCCAGCGCCGGACCGAGGATCCGGGCGGTATTAAAAAGAGAGGAATTTAACGCGATGGCACTCGTCAGGTTGTTTTTATCTTCTACCAAATCATTAACAAAGGCATGCCTGGAGGGCATTTCCAGGCCGCTGACCATTCCGAAAAGGAGTTCCAACCCTAATAACAGCTCGAAATTAATGCGGTCGAAAATGGTTAAAAGAGCCAGAGCGGAAGCATTGATAGCAATGATGGATTGGCAGATCATCAGCAGGCGATGCTTGTTATACCGGTCAGCCAATACTCCAGCGACTGTGGAAAATAAAAAGGCGGCAATTTCCCTGGAAAAAGACACCAACCCCAAAAGCAATGCAGAGCCGGTAATCCGGTAGACTAGCCAACCCACTGCCACTTGTTTCATCATGTTTCCCAGGTTGGAAAAGGCCTGACCGGTAAAGAAAAAGCGATAATTTTTAGAAGACAGTGACTTAAAAATCAACATAGTAATTCCCCGTACAATCGTTCCCTTTTATTCGTTCCGGTGGTTGAATGATCGCTCAAAAGTACGCTTATTTTGCCAAAATGTCAGTGCGGAACGGTTTTTACCTGCTGGAAATATGGCCTTGTTGACTCAGAAAAGATTCCCACTTGGAAAACGTGTTTTCTTTCATCACCCTGGGAAATTTGGTCTGTCCTCCTTTCTTTTTTTGCTTTTCATTGTAATCGACAAAAGCAGCAGCCGGAATAATTTCTACTTCTATGGATTTCAATGCCTTGCTGCGGGCTACCTTGTAGTTTTTGTTATTTTCCTGCAGGAATTGGTCCAGGAATTCCTTTACTTCCTCTCTATTGCCTTCCCCGGTTTCCTTTCCCAAATACCAACGATGCAGGTATTCCCCGTTTTCCTGAACGGCACTGACCGTATATTCCGGGATGGTAAGGTTGAATTGGTCCTGTAGGGCTTCCATGGCCTTATCCATTTGATGAACGCTGAGTTGGCTGCCGACTACATTGAGAAAAAACTTTGTCCTGCCCGTAATTTTAATCTCGGCATTCTCTTTATTGGTAAACGATATGGTATCGCCAATCATGTATCGCCAGGCACCGGCAACCGTAGAAATAACCAATATATAATCCTGGTTTTCTTCAACCTGATCGATGGTTAACGATGGAGCATCCGGATGGACACTGCCTGACTCGTCCATGTTTTCCGGTTTAAACGGTACAAATTCGAAAAAGACCCCATTGTCCAACACCAGGGCCATCGCATCGGTGTCGGGTCTTTTTTGAAACGCAAGAAACCCTTCCGATGCCAGGTAGGTATCGATGTAGACCAGCGGATGCGCCAGGTTTTTTTCAAAACTTTTCCGGTGGGGTTCAAACGCAACGCCTCCCGGAGTGTAAACTTCCAGGTGTGGCCAGATGTCATGGATGGTATCCACCTTATGATAGGCAATTACCCGCTTCATCATCAATTCAATCCAGGATGGAATTCCGGAAATACTCCCTATGTCCCATTCCCCGGCCTTTTCTGCAATTTTTTCAATGCGTTCGTCCCAATCCTCAATGGCTGAGATTTCAGGTCCGGGCTTATAGAAATTGTTGAACCAGAAAGGTATCTGGCTGGCACTAATTCCGCTAATTTCACCTTCCAAAAACCCATCGTTCTTCTTTAATTCTGTAGAGCTACCCAACATCATGATCTGTCGCTCAAAAAAGTCAGCAGGTAAATTGTAATGAGACAAACTTACGATTTGCTGAACACCTGTTTTCCGAATGGCATCCAACATATCATCCGTCACAGGGATGTACTTACTATTGCTGGTGGTACCGGAGCTTACTGCAAAAAATCGATTTATACCCGGCCAGGTAATGTCTTTATGCCCTTCCCTTATCTTATGCCACCAGTCCTGATAGATTTTATCATAATCATGATAGGGTACTTTAGCCTGAAATTTATCGATGGGATTCTCCTCCTTCAGTATCTGATCAAATCCATGGTAGATGCCAAAAGAAGTTTCGTTTGCCTTTTCTAGTAATTCCTGCAATACTTTGGTTTGCTTTTCCAAAGGGCTGGCATCTGTATTCAGTTTTTCTCCTATAGCAATTGCTTTTTTTATCAATTCACCGATTACTGGCATATTCTCTTAGCTAATGATTATCAAAATTTCTATAAAAAATGGTTGCACAATTATCAGACCAGAAACCCAGACGACCCGATTTCAGCCTGGTTGGTGGAATTTCACATTAAAAATTGTATGCTTGAAAATTTTTACCTACTTTAAACTTAACAATCTACCAGTTACCGATGATACATTTGATAAAACACCAATACAAAAACAGTCCCGTACCGATCATGCTGGTGACATTGCTGGCAGCAGTACTCTTTCCCATAGTGGTGCACTTAGGTCCCCCCGTTCAGGGCATCCCTTTAGGTGCTATTTTGCTTCCGATGTTTTATGTCCCCTTGCTTGCCTTCATTTTAATTGATAAGGTTCCGGCTCTCGTAGCAGCAGCCCTTTCACCGCTGCTTAATTTTCTGATTTCCGGAAACGAGCAATGGTCGCTGGTGATTCTTTTATCGCTGGAATTAATGGTATTTACCCTCGTTATCAGCTATCTGTTTTCAAAAAAGGTTCCTTTTTGGGCAGTAGTACCAGGGATTCTCTTAGCTAAAGTCGCAGGTGCGGGACTTATTCTGGGATTCGGTTTATTGCCACTGCCTCCTGTAAGTTATTTTATCCAATCCTTATATAACGGCCTTCCAGGGATCTTGATCCTCCTGTTGCTAAGTTACCTGTTTATGGAAAAAGCGAAAAAGGAGCATATGCTGTAAATTTTTATTCACGATAACTAGAAAGAGCACTAATGACTCAAAAGCTGGAGATTACTTTTGATGCGATCAGCGAAGCACTGCATGCTTTTGATTTCCCTGAAATAGACATGGTGTTGGGAATCGGAAGAGGGGGAACCTCTCCTGCCTGCATGATCGCTCATCAGCTGGGCGCAGCGTTAAAAATTGTCAGGATAAGTTATCGAAACGATGACAACGAACCCATTTACGAATCACCGGAGACGCTTACTGATTTCGATTGGGATTTTTTTAGCCATAACCGCATACTCATTGTAGATGACGTGTCAGTTACCGGAAAAACACTGGCCACCGTAAAAGACAAGCTTTCCGGACATGAGGTGTACACTTTTGTTTTAAAAGGGGTGGCCGATTTCGTATTATTTCCCAAAGTAAAATCCTGTGTGGCATGGCCTTGGAAAGACGCGAACAGTGGATGAGTAGACTAACCCTAGCTTGCTTTATTTTGGGGACGTTTTTTTTCCGAATGCCCTTGCAGGCACAGGATTCGGACTCTCTGAGCGTGGCGCTGGACCAGGTAGTGGTGACTGGTACCAGGGCCGCCCGGGCCGCCTCTGAGGTTTCCGCCAGTATTACCATTATTGATAAGAAGCAGTTGAATCAATCCGCCCATGTCAACGTACTGCCTTCACTCGTACAGCATGTTCCGGGACTCATGCTTAATGATCGATCAATATTGGGATACGGAGTAGGTCCGGGATCGGGAGGGAATATCTCTATCCGAGGCATAAGTGGCTCTCCCAACAATCGTATTTTGGTTTTAATTGATGGACAACCGCAATACATGGGGATATTCAGCCACCCCATTGCCGATTCCTATCATTCCACGGATATTGAACGGGTAGAG
Organism: Cyclobacterium salsum; assembly: GCF_010119245.1. GTDB lineage: Bacteria > Bacteroidota > Bacteroidia > Cytophagales > Cyclobacteriaceae > Cyclobacterium > Cyclobacterium salsum. The sequence goes on along the minus strand of NZ_WNKG01000001.1, from coordinate 684,344 downwards.
GTGATTCGGGGAGCCGCATCGATCCTCTATGGAAGCAATGCCATGGGCGGAGCCATCAATTTAATTACCACCAAAACAGCCGAACCAGGTTGGTCCGGAAAGGTAAGTGCTGCTGCAGGCTCATTTGGTACCCACAACCTTTCCGGGAAAGTAGAATATCAATCTGCAAACTGGGAATCCGTTCTTTCTTTAAACCGGAGCAAAACGGAGGGGTACCGAAAAGATGCGGCAGATGGTTTCGAAAACACGGCTGTTTTTTACAAACTTAGCCACCAGATTGATTCCAATTTGAAACTATCAGGGGATTTTCAATTATCCGATGCCACTTACGAGCACCCGGGGACCTTGGAAGTTCCTTTGTTTGATGATAAAAGAACCTATTTTAGAGGTCGGGCAGCACTGGGCCTTACCAACGAGGGGGATAAGGTCTCCGGGGCCACGTTGTTTTTTCACAATTTTGGAGAACATCAATTTACGACCGGATTTGAATCCAGTGATTTTAATCAGGGAATTGCTGCCTACCAAAATATAAAACTTGTTCCCGGCCAGACCATCACCCTGGGAATCGATTTTAACCGGTTTGGAGGGGAGGCAAGTAACGAAAACCTTCCGCCTCCTGCGTCAGTTGGATTGAATGCATCCCAGCAGGTGCATCAAACGGAGGTTTACATGCAATGGCAGCAAACCCTTTGGGAAAAACTTCACCTGAATATCGGTGTTCGGGAGGTCTATAATTCTCAATTTGGCTGGACGACCGTTCCCGGTTTCGGGCTATCTTTCGAAATGGATGCGCAAAAAGTATTCAAGTTCTCCTCTTCAAAGGCTTTCAGAAGCCCCTCTGTGGTGGATTTATTTTTATTCCCGCCATCCAATATAGAACTGCAACCTGAATCCATGTGGAACCATGAGCTAGGATTCCTTCGCAGGTCTCCTGATGGTCTCTGGGACCTGGAGCTGGTAGTATATTATGCCAAAGGGGATAACCTCATCCAAGTGGATCCGGCCCAGACTCCCCCCAGAAATAGAAACACCGGTGCCTTCCGAAATAAAGGACTCGAAGCTCAAATCAATTACAGACCGGATGCCTTTCCTGGATTAATTTTCAGTTATAATTTTGCAGATGTCTCTGAAAATGTGTTGTTTGCACCTGAGCACTACCTGAAGCTTCAGATGGATGCCCAATTCGGGAAGTTGCGGGTGATGCCCTTTGCCCAGCAGGTTTTTGGGCTGAACAATTCAATGGCAGGGGAGGCCCAACCGGTGGATTACACCTTGCTGAATGTGCAGGTAAACTACCAGATATTGAACAATCTAAAATCTCATATTCAGGCGAATAATCTGCTTGACAGTGAATACCAGCTAGAAAACGGGTACCCCATGCCGGGAATTAACTTCTCCGCTGGTGTCAATTTTCAATTTTAATCAAGAAAACCATGAAATACGAAAATGAAAGGCGTTCCTTCCTGAAATCCCTGGCGGGTTTGACTGCTGGAATCATGTTGCCCGTCCCTTTTTCCGGATTGCAAGGCGGAACTTCCAGTCCCGGATCAAAAGCAGTTTATGCAAGGGATAAATGGGGAGAATTGCTTCCCCAGCGAAAATTTGGAAATACGGGAGAAGCGGTCACCATGTTGGGGCTGGGAGGAGCCCATATCGCCCGAATGCCTGAAACAGAAGCCGAAAAAACCATCGAACGCGCCATCGAAGGAGGGATCCGTTTTTTTGATAATGCCGAGTCCTACGGAAATGGACGAGGAGAAGAAAGGTATGGCAAATACCTAAGCCCCAAATACAGGGATGAGGCTTTTATCCAAAGCAAATCCACGGCGAGAGATGGGAAGACTGCCCAGGCTCACCTGGAAGGAACCCTCCGGCGTATGAAAACGGATTACCTGGACCTATGGTTGATCCACGCGGTTACCAGCCCATCGGATGTGGATGGCAGGTTGGCCAATGGGGTGCTGGATGTGGTTCAGCAGGCCCGCGATAGTGGAAAAGTTCGGTACGTTGGTTTTTCGGGGCATTCCGATTTCAATGCTCACCTGCGGATGCTGGAGCGTACGGACCTACTTCAGGCCTGCCAGATGCCGGTAAATGCCTTTGACCCTAATTACAAGAGCTTTATTACCAACGTCATGCCAAAATTGGTCGAGAAAAAAATGGCTCCCATGGCCATGAAAACCCTGGCGAATGGTGGTTTTTTTGGCGGAACTTCACATTTCAATCATGGCGATAAGCCTAAAATCATTCCCAATGCCCTCACGGTAGAGGAAGCGGTGCATTTTTCATGGTCCCTACCGATCAGTGTGCTGATCACCGGAGCGGACGATGCGGATATGCTTTCCGAAAAAATCGATTACGCTAAAAGGTTCCGATCTTTTGATGCTGCCAAAAGAAACCAGTTGGTAGAAAAAGTGGCCGGATTTGATGGACGATCGGTAGAATATTACAAAGTATGATTCATCTGCGGATCAATTAGTGAGAAACAGCTGTTTCCCTTTTTTGCAGTTTCCAGAGGGAAGCCAGCGTTAGCCCGGATATGATGTGCCAGATTCCCCACCAGCCGGCAATGATGGACATGCCTCCCAGTCCCTCAAAATAGTTGAAAATCAGCACCAGGGCCAGTCCGGAATTCTGTATACCGGTTTCAATGGTCAGCGTTTTGGTTTCCGCCAACTTCAGCCCCGCGATTTTGGCCAGAGAGAAGCCTGACAAGAGCGCCAAGAGATTGTGCACGAGCACCAATCCAAAAATAAGTCCGATTACCTTGGTAAACAGACTAAAATTGCTGTAAAATGCAACGATAACGATCGTAATAAAGACCATTATGCTGAGTGGCTTTAGTAAACCCGCCAGTTTACGAGCCATGGATGGCTTTCGGTGATGAACATATATTCCCAGGGCCAGGGGGATTCCTAAAATCAAAGCCACCGTCTCGAAAACTTCGAAATAATCGAGCTGAATGCTGGTAAGCAGCGTGGAAGCCGGTTTGTACCAACCTGACCACAAGGCAAAATTCAGAGGGGTCAGCACAATGGAGGAAATGGTAGCAAATGCGGTAAGACTGACCGATAGCGCACTGTTTCCCCTGGCATGATGGGTCATGAAATTGGAAATATTTCCACCGGGACAGGCCGCTACTAGAAACATGCCTAAGGCAACACTAGGAATAGGCCTAACCAGCAGGATGAACAGCCAGGTAAAAAAAGGAAGTACCAAAAACTGGGCCAGGATACCCAAAAAAAACGGCTTGGGACGAGCCCAGATTCGTCTGAAATCCTGAAGGTCGATATCCAGCGCCACGCCAAACATAATCACTGCCAGGGAAACATTCATCAGAAACAAGGAATCCCCATCAAAGTGTATTTGCAGCTGATCTAATTCTTCCATATAGCCAATAAAAAAGTCAAAAATAGTATAAATCAACAAGAAAAGAGCGGTTTTCTTTATTTCAAAGTTTTTACAAGTAATCAAATGCAAAATTTCAATGATAAGTTTAATTTTTATAAATTTGACCATTGAAAATTTCGATGGGATTGTATAAACACCTTCTTCAGCTAATTTTGATTTGTTCCAGTGGGTTCGAATCAGCTTAGTTTAGGCAAGGTTTACAGTTTCTATTAATCTTTTAAACCTTAGATTAGACAAGTAACATTATGGAAAAAATCAAAGTAGGTATCAATGGATTCGGTAGGATTGGAAGACTTGTTTTCCGTGCCGCTCAGGAAAGAGATGATGTACAAATCGTAGGCATCAATGACCTAATTGGTGTAGACTACATGGCCTACATGCTTAAATATGATTCCACCCACGGTCGATTTGAGGGTGATGTGGAAGTAAAAGACGGGAAACTGGTGGTAAATGGAAATGCTATCCGTGTGTCATCCGAGAAAAACCCTGCCGATCTGAAATGGTCTGATATCGGTGCTGAAATAATCGTGGAGTCTACCGGTTTATTCCTGACAAAAGAAACCGCCAAAGGTCATATAGACGCAGGGGCTAAGAAAGTCGTGATGTCTGCTCCATCCAAAGACGATACCCCTATGTTTGTTATGGGAGTAAATGAATCTTCTTATACTTCGGACATGGTATATGTATCCAATGCTTCTTGTACGACCAACTGTCTGGCTCCCCTTGCGAAAGTGGTCAATGACAACTGGGGTATTGAAGAAGGACTGATGACGACGGTTCATGCAACTACCGCTACCCAAAAGACAGTAGATGGTCCTTCCATGAAAGATTGGAGAGGCGGAAGAGGCGCAGGTCAAAATATCATTCCTTCTTCCACGGGAGCCGCCAAGGCAGTAGGTAAGGTAATTCCAGAATTGAACGGCAAATTGACCGGAATGGCATTTAGAGTTCCCACGCCAGATGTATCGGTGGTAGATCTTACCGTTAGATTGGTTAAAGGAGCCAGTTACGAAGAAATTTGTGCTAAAATGAAAGAAGCTTCGGAAGGAGACTTAAAAGGGATTTTGGGTTATACCGAAGATGCCGTGGTATCCAATGATTTTATCGGTGATGCCCGGACCTCCATATTCGATGCCGGTGCCGGTATTCAATTGAGCGATAAATTTGTTAAGCTGGTCGCCTGGTATGACAACGAATGGGGTTATTCCAACAAAGTAGTAGATCTGGTTCAGTACATTTCTAAAAAATAACGGATTCGGGATTTCCGAAACATGATTTTTGATAGGGTTGGATTTAGGTTCAACCCTATTTTTTTAACTTTAATCGCTTAGTTCAGGTCTTCCAGCAATTTCAAGGCCTCGCGGTGTAAAATTGGGGCCGTTTCCGGTCCCAGGGAATTGACTTCTCCATAGGGAGCGGAATCCCTGCCATAAGTAAAGGGGGCTTCTTCGTCCCATTGGCTTTTTGGAATGATATAGCCGATCATATCATTGGCCATCCCACTGAAAAAACGATATTTACCGGGCATTTGACTACGGATAGCCGGAACTTCCACCGGGTCAATGGCATAGTCCGCACCTTCTGGCGATTCAACTCCTCCATTGGCAATTTCTGGATACAACTCTCCGGGAATATGGATGAAGGAAGCCGGTCCCAGAGTCCAGGCATTGATTTCCGAACGAACATGTCCCCATTTAATAAAGCCCCTGTCAAAAACGCCGACAAAGGCCGCCAAACGGAATAGCTTATTACTCATTGGCAACGCCACTGTTTTAGCCCGCAGCGAGAGGCTGCCTTCCCAGATGCTATCCCCACTTGCTTGAAGGGTTTCGAAACTTATCTTTGCCAATGCCAGGCCCTGTGCCTCAATCTTCTCCACCCCGGCTTCGGAATGGACTTTTCCCGTGAAAGGATGTGTGATGGCATCACCCGGCCGGGTAGTCATCAATCCTCCCAGGGCTCCATTCATAAAGATAGCCACACCTCCCTGCCCTTCGTGGATGACTTCATTTTCATGAACGATGCCTTCTTCCATGTAATGCCTCCAGTAATGCGGAAAATCCGAGCTGATCAGCGTGTTTTTGGACCAGAGTGTTTCCGGGTGATTTCCCCAATTTAAGAGCGTTCCCAAAGTTTCATTCGTTTCCCGGTCACATACCTGCATCAGTCGAACGGCGGCATCCAATACAACCGGTTCCCGGCTATCGCCCACCAACGGCAATGCATCACTTTCATTGACAGCAAATTTGATCTTTGCCGGTCGGCTATTTTCCATGGCGGTTAAAACGGATGTTTCGATTCCATCAAAAACACGCTGTTGGTATTCCTTATTGACGCCTCTGGTAAAAGGCCCCGGTCCCCACATGCCCATCATATCGGGTGAAGAATGAACATGGGTGCTCGCAATGATGAGGTGATCCAGGTCTGTTTTTTCCAAAATTCGTTTCCTCAATGTTAGCACCTCATCGTTACCAAAACCAATCATGTCAATGATACAAAGCCCCAATTTGAATTTTCCGTCCCCCAGTACCATACTTCTGGCCCATAGGGGGTCATTTATGCCAGAAGCGGGTTTGTTTTGATGAAAACCGGCCACCCAAATGGGGTCAAATTCTCCGTTTTGGTTAAGATCTTGAAAACGGTCTCCGTCCGCTTCCTGATAGCGGGCATCTCCATTGGCGTCTTCCCAGGTATCAAATCCAACCGGGCTGATATCTACCTTTGCAAAGCCTGCCTGCAAGGGTCCCGGGTGCTGGTTTTCCAAAAACAGGTCTATCGAATAGCCGGAATGACGGTCCCGAAACTGATAGGTACCATAACCAAGGACGAGGACCATTATTAATGCCAGGACTGCCAGCGTGACTTTTATCCAGGTTTTCATTTTTTTAGGGATTTAGTAGAGATACCGGGTATGGGAATTATGGGCTATGCAAATAGGATTTAACAAAAATAAAGGCTGGCATTTAAGTAATATGGGAAAGTAGCACAGGTGTAATTTTTGGGTGACTGTTTTCTTTTTTCGGATCAATTAGGTAATATCGAAGCGTAAATTAATTAATAATTTTGTTAAATCCTGAATATGAAATATTTTCTCTATTTGTTGGTGGGTAATTTTCTCCTAGTGCTGATTTCCTGCGAATCCCGGCAAGCTACCGAACCGGTGCGACCCAATATCCTGTTTATTTTTAGCGATGATCATGCCACGCATGCCATAAAAGCCTACGGTCCAAAGGCAAATAACCCGGAACTAGTCGATTTTCTTCAAACCCCAAACCTGGATAGAATAGCAAATGAAGGAGTATTGTTTACCAATGCTTTTTGTACCAATTCTATTTGCGGTCCCAGCAGGGCGGTAATTTTGACCGGAAAACACAGCCATTTTAATGGGATGCTGAACAACGATACCACCTTTAATGCAGCCCAACAGACCTTTCCGAAACTTCTTCAGCGTTCCGGTTACCAGACCGCCTGGATAGGGAAGTGGCACTTGTTGTCCGATCCTACGGGCTTTGACCATTGGTCGGTATTGACCCGGGGAAATGGGCAGGGTTCTTATTACAATCCGATCTTTACGGAAGCCGCAGGACAGCAAGAGGAAACGGGCTATACGGCCACCCTGATTACCGATAAAGCCATCGATTTTCTGGAAAAACAAACCGGAAAGGACAAGCCGTTTTTTCTGGCCTATTCCCATAAAACCCCTCATCGGGAATGGGTACCGGCCCCGGAGGAATACGATCTTTACAAAGACGTGGATCTACCCTTGCCTTCTAATTTTTACGATGAATACGAAAACCGGACCAGTGCTACCCGCGAACAGGAAATGGAGATCGCCGCCGATATGAACGAGCGGGACCTAAAGTTGATTTACCCGGATTATATGAATGAGGAACAGCTGGCCAAATTTGAAGCTGCCTATGGACCGGAAAACGAGGCATTCAGAGAAGCCAACCTTTCCGGTAAGGAATTGACCGAATGGAAATACCAACGGTACCTGAAAGATTATCTGCGGTCGGTAGCCAGTATGGATAAGGAAATAGGAAGGGTGTTGGATTACCTGGAGGAGTCGGGCCTGGCGGAAAACACCATTGTGATTTACAGTTCGGACCAAGGTTTTTACCTAGGGGATCATGGCTGGTACGACAAGCGCTGGATGTACGAAGAGTCCTTGCGCATGCCCTTACTTGTAAAATGGCCGGGAGTGACCCCTGCCGGTGAACGGGTAGCCCATTTGGTTCAGAACCTGGATTTTGCACAGACCATTCTGGAAATGGCTGAAAGCCCCATCCCCGGGGACATGCAGGGCCGTAGCCTGGTGCCCCTGTTGCAAAACCCGGAAGGTGTGAAATCCTGGAGGGAATACATTTACTATCATTATTATGCCTATCCTGATTGGCATATGGTACGGCAACATTACGGCATTCGCACCGATCGATACAAACTAATCCACTATTATACGATTGATGAATGGGAGTTTTTTGACCTAAAGAATGACCCTAATGAAATGAAAAGCCAGTATGGAGATCCGGAATATCAGGAACTTGTTAATTCAATGAAGGAACAGTTGCAGGAGGCCAGAATTCATTATGGGGATACCGTTAATTTGCAACCAACATCCAAATACCACCGATAATGATGAATAGAAGGAATTTTATCCGCTCATCGGCAGCCTGCAGCGCCCTGTTGGCTACCGGTCCGGCCTGGATTGGTAAGCCAGCTAATAAAACCCCAGTACGGATTACCGAAGGGCCTTCCGGCCACTGGTTTGGCTATTACGATAAGTGGCAAGTGGATCCATCTGGGCGCTATGCGTTGGGTTGCCGGGTGGGCTTGGAAGGCAGGTCTCCGTTGCGGACGGACAAACTAGAGATTGGATTGATTGACCTGGAAAACGGTAATCGATGGAGGAAAATTGGTGAAACCCATGCCTGGGGCTGGCAACAGTCCTGCATGCTGCAATGGATACCGGGTTCCTCGCATGAGCTGATATGGAATGACCGGCAAAACGACAGCTATGTGAGCCGTATTTACCATATTCAAACCGGGCAAACCCGAACCTTACCGGAGCCTGTTTATACGCTGGCCCCAGATGGATCCTTTGCTATTGGAACAGCCTTTAACAGAATTCAGAACTTGAGACCAGGTTATGGCTATGCGGGTATTCCCGATCCTTACCAGTCTATTAAAGCTCCTGATGAGATAGGCTTGTATACCATGGATTTGAAAACCGGGAGTACCACTTCTTTGTTAAGTTTAGCCGATTTGGCAGCAATTCCTCATTTGGGAAAGAATGTTTCTGACAATTGGCATTGGTTCAATCACTTGCTGGTGAGTCCCGATAGTGAACGGCTGCTGTTTCTTCACCGCTGGCGACCCGAAATCCTGGACAATCAAATCATGGCTAGAACCGGCTTTGTCACCCGAATGATTACAGTCAATACAAGGGGTAAGGACCTATATGTAGCGGATCCATCCGGGAATTCCTCCCATTTTGTTTGGAGGGACCCAAACCATATTTTCGTCTGGACTCGTCCCGTGGGTAAGCAAGCAGGATTTTGGTTGCTTAAAGACAAGACGGAAGAGATGGAGCTGATAGGAGAGGAGGCCATGGGTAGAAACGGGCACAATACTTACGTTCCGCATACCAATGAGGAATGGGTCCTAAACGATACTTATCCGGATAAAGAAAGGATGATAACCCTTTACCTGTACCACATTCCCACTAATAAAAAGGTCATTTTAGGGAAATTTCATTCTCCGGAGCGTTTCGTGGAGGAATGGCGTTGTGATTTGCACCCACGTTGCGACCAGCAGGGAAGGAGGGTGTTTTTCGATTCCACCCACGAAGGCAGCCGGCAAATGTATTACCTGGACATTGCGGATATTGTGGGCACTTAATCGTTTATTGGTTCCTTTTTCCAATTCCCTCCATCAATACCCGCATGTGCCTTGTTGTCATAATGCGCTCTGATGGGACTATAGCCCGGTTTAACGTTGATGCCGTTTGGATTTTTCAGAAAACACTTTTGCTTTCACTCATGATGTATCCCATACAGTTGATCGGCAAAATCCATAAAACGATCCCAATCGTAAGGGGTTAGGTTATGTTTCCCCTCCCGAATATGGTGTCCGGCATAAGGTAAATGTACGGGCGATTCAACCTCGGGTAGGGTAGATGGGAAACTGCCTTCCATACCGTATATTTCGCGATGTACCCGGGTTCCAAGGCTTAGGGAGAGAAACTCTCCTTTTGGATCCGCCCATTCGTCTTCAGAGGCACTCGCTACATACACGGCTCGGGGAGCAATGGCCGAAATCAGCATGTGTTGATCCAGGGGAAGTAATTCTTCGCGGTCGTTGTATTGATTGAAATTATCCGTAAACCAATAGGGGAAACTGGTATTGATTCTTTTGACCGTTTCTCCAAACTTTCTTCGTGACAACGCAGCCCCACCACAACCGGATTCATTCGAAATGGTGATGGCCCAGCGGGTATCTTGTGCTCCGGTCCAGAGAGAGGCTTTTCCTCCTCTGGAATGCCCTACTACGGCTGACCTTTTGGCATCAATTAGCGGATCTGTTTCGAAATAGTCCATGGCTCTCATTGCGCCCCAGGCCCAGGATCCCAGGCCCCGCATCCCATTTTCCATTTCCAGTTGCTCGGGATACAAGGTATTGAGGATATCCTCTTTAAACGTATCGTTGTTATCATCCGAAACGTCTTTCACATGGAAGGTTGCCGCAGCAAATCCTCTTTCTACAATTGCTTCAGCAGGCCAGAATCCCATTTTCACCTTTCGCCTAGGATCAATATTCTCCGGGTCCCGGTGGGTAATCAGTAAAAATACCGGTGCCGGTTTGCTCGCCTGGGTTGGAACAAACAAAATCAACCGAATGGTGATGCTTTTTCCATTCCGCTCCACTTGAATGTCGATTTCCTTCAAATGGGCACTGCCGCCCATTGCCTGCTTATCTTCCGAAACAAGATGGAAATGAATATTATCCCGTTCCCGGGGAAGTTGTCCGTACACCTGATTTTCAAACAAGGAAATAATCTCTCTCCTTCTTAGGAACTCCCAATCCTGAATGGTTTCAATTGCTTCTCCTTTTTGAGATACAAATGGATCGGGTAGCGAGAAAGTGGGAACCTTGGACTCTTCGTAATTAAATACCTCCTGTGCAGTGGTTCGGTAAGTAAACAGCACGCATAATGAAAGGAATAAGATATATTTGTATGACATGGGAAGTTATTGAATTGGGTTTTTATGGTGGCAATATAGGACGCAATATAAAAAATCCTGCCAATTTACGGAAGAGGAGCTTCCGTAAGTTGGCAGGTATCTTTAGTAAAGGTCGCTGGTTATTTATTTTTTGGTTTCAATTAAGATGACACCATTTTTAGCCTTTTTCCCAAACAAATTGGCTTGATCTCCTTTCATCACCTTTATGGATTTGATACTTTCAGGATTGGTATTGCTTAAGGTAATATTATCTTTCTGAACCACCCCATCGATAAGAATCAAGGGGTCCTTCGAGGAATCAAAAGGCTCGGACTGAAACTGGTTTGCATAGTCGATTTTTCTGACCCCATTTATCCGTAATGCCTCCTGCACTTTTTGTATGGTTTCCATTTTAATTCCTTCGGCAGCATAAAAAACTACTTCGATTTTATCCGGATTCCATTGTTGGTATCGGATGATGGTTTTGATACTATTTGATAGACCAATAGATAAAGGAAGGGTAAATCCGTCAATGGTAAGGTAGTCTTTATTGATGATTTTCAGCGACACCTTTTTTGTCAGGGATGGAAGTGCTGGCATCTTATTCTTCCCGGAGTTTGATTGTCCGTACCCGTTGACGGTTATTTCCTCTCCATACATTTTTTTCTGGGATGGAGGCAATGGAATGCGACTTCCGCGAAGTTGAAAGGTAATTGGGAGGATGACCAGGTATTCATCTTTGGGATGAACAGGCTCGAGAGCCGGGATATCTTTTAACACCTCAAGTAACATTTGCTGAATTTCGGACGAGAGTGGATCGATAACTTGGTAATCGACTATCTTACCTTGCCTATCGGCTCTAATTTGAACCAGGCTGGTACCTACAATTGCATTTTTTCGGTCATTTGACGGATATTTTAGGTTTTGACTAAAATGTTTGGTGGCTGCCGATCCCAGAGTAATGGCACCAGACTTCAGGTCGTTGATGGATTTAGTAGCGGTTTCAAATTTGGAAATATGAAGGGATGAGGTTGGTCTATCGCTGTCAATTTCAGTCGATTCGATTGCCTGGTTTGGAAATACAGGGTCTGGATTAACCACCTTTTCAGTTCGGACCGCGTCAAACGTATCTGAAATGAAGAGTTTGGTATGCACAACCACAGGTACGGGTTTGCCATTTTGAATCCCTGGATTCCACCGCGGTGCCTCCTGACTGCTGACTGCCTTCAACAGCTGCTGGTCAACTGTGCTATTGAAGCTTTTCCGGATAACCGGATGGAGCAGGACCCCATCCGGGTCGATAATAAATTCCAACTCCACGGGGCCTGCCGCAGGTGTCAGCTCGTCCTGATAGAGTAGCAGGCTCTGCTGAAGGTAGTCGTACCAACTGCCCCAGCCAGTTTCCGGTATTGGTTGGTTGTCCACCTTATCAAAGGTAACTGCATTGCCATACTGCCGGACCATGGTCGAATTGGATCGAAGGGTTTCAATCAGTTCCAAAACCTTGAAATAGTCTTTTTCATTTTGGATTCCCGAAAACTCATAGGAGAGTTCCCCTAGTTGGGCGACCAAACGCTGATCTTCCAATATACCAATGCTTTCGTAGTGTACCGGGTTTTTCACGTTTTTGACCTTGATCCCTACCTGAATGGAATCCTGAGCCGCCAGTATTTGACTTTTAAGCTGGTGCACCGGGCGGGTGTTTATTTTACTAAATAGGGTAACCCCTTCTTTGGTTTTCATCGAGACCAATCCAAAGAGCATGGCCATAAGGGGCAGCAACATCACTATTTTCAACCAATTGGTTTTTTGGGCTCGTTTCATCATTAGGATTCTATTTAGGGTGGTGGACCGTACAAAATAACTTCCCAAGGGCAAGTCCAGCCCTTTGAAGGCCATCCTGGCAATGAGTTGCGCATAGGATAGTTTGTTTTCTGTATGTTTCAATACTCGCGCGTCTGCCTGGTATTCATGGAGGTCTACCAATGCCATCCGCATTAGGTGGATCATTGGGTTAAACCAAAAAAGGATGCTGAGTACCTGATAGTACAGCACATCGTAGGTATGCCGTTGCCTCACGTGTTCCAGTTCATGCGCCAATATTTGCTCTTTTTCCTGAAGCTGCAACTGTGGATTGTCCACCCAGAAGACTTTATCGAAGAATGAAAAAACCGGAGCCATGCCGTACGTTGGAACTTTAAAATAGTTACCCTTTAGGATATAGACCGTTTGGTACCATCCTCTTTCGATTAATTGCCTTAATTGTAAATATTGCCACAATAAGTGGCAAAAAAGTATCATTGCTACGATCAGGTAACCTAAAAAGAGGTAATCGGTAATTCCCCATAGGATGGGTAATTTACTGCCTGTAACCGTTACTTCCGGTAAGCCAAATGTTCCTATGATTTCCGATGTTTCCATAACATCGAATGCTTTTAAGAAGGCGGTATCTTCCAGGGATATGCTGGGCTTATCAAACGTTACCGGTATTTCCACCAATGGAAATAGAATTGCTAACAGGGGAGTTATCAATAAAAAAATCCGGTTGAATAAAAAGGTTTTTTCATTTTTCAGGAATACCCAATAAAGTCCATAAAAAAAGCCAAGACAGAATGTACTTTGCCATACATAATTGATAATGGTTGCCATATTTATTCAGTTTACCAGTTGGATGTTTTAATTGGGTGATGGATACGCTCCTGACGTTTTCAAACACTAACATTGTATTCCTCATTTGTAGGGAGGATTTAGCATGCCTTTTCTTATACTATAAATGAATTTGATGCATGTCTTTGAATCGACCTATAGTATGAAATAAACTTAACCATTTAGTTTTAAACATCCAAATCAAAAACAATTTTTTTTTAAAGAAATCGTAAAAGCTAAGGGGAGTGTGAAAGAATGGTTTGATTGGTTGGGGTAAGTCCCGAGGGAAAATGCTAATTTGGTTTTCAGTAAACGGCAAGCTTTTTAATTCGCAGGATTGGAACAGCTTTTGCTATATATAGTTTTCATTTAGATATACAAAATTAGATAACCATACCTTTTTATATAGAATTAAATTGTATTGTGTTAGGGTATAATAATTTATTTGTATATTTGCCTGAAATAATGATTATTTATATATCGATCAATTAAAATTAATTTATTAATGACTATTCAGGAGTTTTTAAACAAGTATGCAGATCTTTCAAAATCAGATGCTATCGTTTACATGGAAGATGCAGAGGGCAACGTATTTCACTCAATAGATGAAGCACACAAGAAGGGTACGCATCCATTCGTTACAAAGAATGTAAAAGACACTGCACTTGCTGACCTGGGTGAGCTTGGAATTCATTCTAAAAATGAGGCTTCAAAATTTATTGGTTTACTTCAATTTATTTATGGAGTAGAAGGTAAAGGTGACAAGCCAATGAGTAGGGGAAGGAGAACTTATTCAGATCAGGAAAAAGCAAATATCCTCAAAGCCTGGAAAAAGGCAGAAGCAGAGGGTAAAACAAAAGCCGACTTCAGTAAAGAGACAGGTGTTACCTATCAGACCTTATTTAAGTGGATTAAAGAGGCCTGATAGCCCGCTAATCTACTATCTGGATCATGGCTCAGCCTACCACTAATTAGTAATTTGGTGATCGAGCTGGTGATTTAGAAAAATAAAAAGCCTCCTTTTGGTTAAAAGGAGGCTTTTTTTGTACACCCGGAAGGATTCGAACCCTCAACCCTCGGAGCCGAAATCCGATATTCTATCCAGTTGAACTACGGGTGCCTTTTGCGTTAGCGTGGCGCAAAACTAATAAAATTTATTTAAGGTTTCAGTACATTTTGTACTTTTTCTGCAGCTTCTTTTAAAGTAATGGCAGAGGTAACTTTCAGGCCCGATTCATCGATTATTTTCGCACCTTCCTCGGCATTGGTTCCCTGCAATCTAACGATAATGGGTACACGTATGTCTCCGATCGATTTGTAAGCTTCCACCACACCCGTAGCAATCCGGTCACAACGAACGATTCCTCCAAAGACATTGATGAGTATGGCCTGTACTTTGGGATCTTTAAGGATGATCCTAAATCCAGCTTCTACCGTCTGGGCATTGGCTCCTCCTCCAACATCCAGAAAATTGGCTGGTTCGCCACCTGAAAGTTTGATCATATCCATGGTGGCCATGGCCAGACCCGCGCCGTTAACCATACAGCCTACGTTTCCATCAAGTTTGACATAGTTGAGGCCTGATTCCCCGGCTTCTACTTCCAATGGATCTTCTTCTGCAATATCCCGCATCGCTGCAAGTGACTTGTTTCTGAAAAGAGCATTGTCGTCCAGGTTTACTTTTGCGTCTACAGCGAGTATTTGGTCATCAGAGGTTTTTAATACCGGATTGATTTCGAACTGTGAGGCATCGGTAGCATCATAAGCTGCATATAAGGCCAGGATAAATTTAACCATCTCTTTAAAGGCATTTCCTTCCAATCCAAGTTGGAAAGCCACTTTCCTTGCCTGGTAGGCCTGTATACCCAAAGATGGATCTACCCACTCCTTAATGATTTTTTCAGGGGTATGTTCGGCTACTTCCTCAATGTCCATACCACCTTCTGTGGATGCCATGATTACGTTACTGCCCGTGGCCCTGTCAAGCAGGATGGACAGGTAATATTCTTTTGGTTCTGATTTTCCGGGATAATAAACATCCTGGGCTACCAAAATTTTCTTAACCAATTTTCCGTCTTCGCCTGTTTGAATGGTTACAAGGGTTCCGTTTAATATATTTTTTGCCTTCTCCGGAACTTCTTCCAGTGATTTGGCCAAAACCACCCCTCGTGAGCCGGTTTCCTTAATCTCTCCTTTTCCTCTTCCTCCAGCGTGGATCTGCGCTTTTAACACGTACCAGGAAGTGCCGGTATCTGCATTCAGCTTTTTAGCAGCTTCTAGTGCGGCTTCGGGACTATCTGCTACGATTCCTTCCTGTATTTTTACTCCGTAAGATTTTAAAACTTCCTTGGCTTGATATTCGTGTATATTCATTCGGATCAAATTTTTGCCCGAAGTTAATGTCAAATGTCCGATAATTCAAGGTTTGCTTTGGCCTTTTTGGGCAAAGAGGGAAAGATTGTCGTTCTATTCTTTTAATAAAAAGGCTATGCCATTATAAATCAGAAGAATACCAAAATTGCCGGCGATTAACGAAGACCGTGTCCTGCTTTTTTAAATTTTTGATTAATTTTACCCATGTTCTCTTATTTCAATACCTTTTAATATAGTACCCCTGTCTATGCTCATTGCACAATCCATTCATAAATATTACGGTGAACTTCACGTTTTAAAAGGAGTAGATGTCTCCATTGAAAAGGGGGAGATTGTTTCGATAGTCGGTGCTTCGGGTGCCGGAAAGAGTACTTTGCTACATATATTGGGAACGCTGGATAAAGCAGATTCCGGTAATCTGGAAGTGGAAGGCCTGGATTTGTTGAAATTAAATGGGGATAAATTGGCTACTTTTAGAAATAACA
The DNA here is from genome assembly GCF_010119245.1 of Cyclobacterium salsum. Lineage (GTDB taxonomy): Bacteria > Bacteroidota > Bacteroidia > Cytophagales > Cyclobacteriaceae > Cyclobacterium > Cyclobacterium salsum. The sequence goes on along the minus strand of NZ_WNKG01000001.1, from coordinate 668,209 downwards.
GAATCGGGTTTATATTTCAATTTCATAACCTGTTACCGGAATTTACGGCAGCGGAAAATATCATGATCCCAGGACTGATGGGCAAAAAATCCGAAATTACCCTTAAAAAGAGAACCGAAGAGCTGGCTAAATTGCTGGGAATCCAAAACCGGCTATCGCATAAACCGGCGGCATTATCGGGTGGGGAGCAACAACGGGTGGCAGTCGCCAGGGCATTGGTCAACAATCCGGATATGATTTTTGCAGACGAGCCCAGTGGTAACCTGGACACGCAAAATGCGCAGGCCTTGCACGAACTGTTTTTCAAATTAAGGGATGAGTTTGGCCAATCGTTTATCATCGTAACCCATAACCAGGGACTTGCCGAAATGTCGGATCGCATGCTTACCATGGAAGATGGGAAAATTTTAAGATAAAATGAAAAGGATATCCGGTATCTTTGATAAAGGTTAACCGTGGTTTCAAAAATTAATTTTTATCTTTGTAACTTCAAAACTGCACTTTATGGTATTAGAATTTGAAAAACCTATTGCTGATCTGGAGCTTAAACTTCACGAAATGATTCAATTGGCAAAGGGGAAAAACGTTGACTTATCGGCTGATATTCAATCGCTGGAAGAAAAACTTCATAGCTTAAAAAAAGAGACTTTCCAGAATCTAACCAGGTGGCAAAGGGTACAACTTTCCCGCCATGGTGACAGGCCTTATGCCTTGGATTACATCTACGAAATGACCGATAATTTTATCGAATTGCATGGCGACCGGACGGTGAAAGATGATAAAGCCATGATCGGAGGATTGGGAGATCTGGATGGCCGAACGGTTATGTTTATTGGTCAGCAGAAGGGCAGGAATACCAAACAGCGCCAGGAAAGAAACTTTGGAATGGCAAATCCCGAAGGATACCGGAAAGCACTGCGGCTGATGAAGATGGCGGAAAAATTTAAAAAACCCATCGTTACTCTGATAGACACTCCCGGTGCATTTCCGGGTATTGAAGCAGAGGAGCGCGGCCAAGGGGAGGCGATCGCCAGAAACCTTCGGGAGATGTTTAAGCTTAAAGTTCCGGTTATTTGTATCGTGATTGGGGAAGGTGCCTCTGGCGGTGCGCTGGGGATCGCTATTGGGGACAAGGTATTCATGCTCGAAAATACATGGTATTCAGTTATTTCACCGGAATCCTGTTCCTCCATTTTATGGCGGAGTTGGGATTATAAAGAACAAGCTGCCGAAGCACTGAAGCTTACAAGCCCAGATATGAAGGCTAATGGCCTGATTGATGCCATAATAGACGAACCATTGGGAGGAGCCCACCGGAATATGCAGGATATGGCCACCCGAATGAAAAAAACCATCATTACATCGCTGAAGGAATTGGACAAAATCAATCCGGACAAACGGATCGTGGCACGTATTGACAAATTCTGCGCCATGGGTGTTGTTAATGAATAACCGGGGTAAATCATACCCTCTGAAATCCAGGACATCATTTTGAAACACAACCATTCAATAGGCATTGTTCTTTCCGGTGGTGGGGTGAGAGGAATTGCCCACCTGGGAGTGCTACAGGCATTGAACGAAAAAGGGATATACCCGGATTACTTGTCTGGCAGTAGTGCGGGGGCGATCGCAGCCGTGATGTACGCCTCTGGATACAAACCGGAGCAGATTCTGGATATCATCGTTCAAACCAACTATTTTAAGTTTTTCAAACCGGCCATCAGCTTCAAGGCCCTTCTGAAAATGGATCTTTTCGAAGGACTTTTTGCAAAATACATCCCGGTAGATGACTTTTCTGCTTTAAAAATCCCCACGTTCGTAGCGTCCACCAATATCTTAACCGGACAAACGGTTTACTTCTCAGAGGGTTCCATCATTCAAAAGCTAATGGCCTCTTCTTGTATTCCAGGGATGTTTGAGCCTATTTCCCTGGACGGAGCCTTGTATGTCGACGGAGGGGTGTTGAATAACCTGCCCGTTGAACCATTGAGAGACAAGTGCCAAACCATTATTGGCGTGAATTGCAACCACTTACCCGAGCTACAAACCATCAGCCATATCAAGGCATTAATCGAAAGATCGGTGATTTTATCCATGAATTACAATGTGTATAGCAGGAGGAGCTTATGTGATTACTTTATTGAACCCCCTGGTCTTGCCAGTTTTGGGGTATTGGAAATAAAGAGGGCTAAAGATATTTATGCGGCAGGATATACTTCCTGCCGGGAGTATTTAGAAAATACCCCCGATCTGGCAGCACTCGGTAATCGAAATTTGGATTCAATAAGACCATGAAGCTACTTGCTCGTTTTATATTTTGGATAACGGGTTGGAAGATTTCCGGCCAATGGCCTGAAGGGCTAAAAAAGGCGGTATTGATCGCTATACCTCACACCAGCAACTGGGACTTGTTATATGCAAGATCTGCCTTTTACCTGATGGACGTACCGGTAAGATTTACCATTAAAAAGGAAGTTATGGTAGGACCGCTGGGCTGGTTGATCGAAGCTCTTGGTGGCATATCCATCGACCGAAACCGAAGGCCAGGTAGAAGAAAACAGACCTATACCGAAGCAATGATTCAAATGTTAAAGGATCGGGAGGAGCTGGTCATCATGGTAACACCCGAGGGTACCCGGAAATACGTTCCCCGTTGGAAATCGGGGTTTTACCATATAGCCCAGGGGGCAGGCGTACCCGTGGTGGTGGGATTTCTTGATTATAAACGGAAGCTGGCGGGAATTGGCCCGGTGATTGTTCCCAATGGTCATATGGACGAACAAATAGACGAGATGAAAGCGTTTGGAAGGACCATTACAGGAAAACACCCTGAACAGGGCATTCGCTAGGATTTTAAATATAATGTCCTTAAAGGAATTTGAGGAATGATTTTTGAATCACTTTTTTGAGATAAAATCAACCTCTTTTATGATCAAGCGAAAATTTAAGAAGCTAAAGAATTATACCGTTTTTGAAATTTTAATAGACAGCGTTAAGGAATTTGGAAAGAACAACTCCATCACTTTTGCCGCCTCCACTGCCTTCTATACCATTTTTTCGCTACCTGCCTTGTTGATAATTGTGCTTAACATCGCTTCGGTTATGTATAGCGAAAGCACCGTGAAGGATGAGTTGCTCAACCAGGTTTCAGAATTAATTGGAGAAGATAGTGCCACTACCCTCGATGCTGTCATGCAAAATGTATCGGTCAGTAGCCAGAGTATTTATGCCAGGATTCTGGGTATCGGGGTACTTGTGTTTTCTGCTACGACGGTATTTGTAAGTCTTCAAAACAGCATCAATCATATCTGGCGAATAAAATCCAAACCAGAGAAAGGGATCGTAAAATTTATCGTAAACCGCTTACTTAGCTTTTCTATGGTGGCTTCCATCGGATTTTTACTATTGGCATCTTTGGTAGCGGATGCGTTAATTGTCATCTTTTTAAACTATTTCTCAGAGCTTTTCGATAGTGGCACCTTACGGCTTGCGTCGGTCATCAATTTCTTCGTTACCCAGGGAATATTGGTCTTAGTGTTTGGGCTTATGTACAAAATACTACCGGATGCGGTGGTCAATTGGAAAGACGTTTGGTTGGGAGCTTTTGTCACCATGCTATTATTTGGCCTTGGCAAATACCTGATCGGATTATACATGAGCAATGCCGATGTTGGAAGCTACTACGGAACGGCCGGATCCCTGGTGATCATTTTGATCTGGGTATACTATTCAGCAGTCATTTTTCTATTTGGAGCCCAATTGACCTATTTTATTGCGGAAAATGTCGGTGGACAAATTACGCCGATTAAACAGGCAGTAAAAATACAGACAATCGAACTGGATGATGATGACCCCGAAGAAGAAGAGCCAATCCGTTCTTAGGCATTAAATCCACCATCTACTGTAAAAATGGTTCCTGTTGTATAACTGGATGCTGGTGAGGCCAGAAACAATGCCATTGCGCCTATTTCGCCTTCCTCACCAATTCGCTTTAACGGTAGTTCAGAAAGAAATTTTTCTTTGATCGCCTCATCGGACCACAAAACCTCACTAAACTTTGTCTTGATTAATCCGGGGCAAATGGCATTCACACGAATGTTGTACGCTCCCCACTCCTTGGCAAATGCCTTCGTCAGGGAAACCAAAGCAGATTTGCTAACACTGTACAGTCCCAGTCCTTTTTCGGGAGACAAACCCGCAATAGAGCTAACATTAATGATCGAGGCAGCAGAGGATTGCCTCAAAAAAGGAAGGCTGAGTTTGGAGAGTTCGAATGGTGCTTTCAGATTCACCTCCAGAATTTTATCAAACAACGAGAGATCGGTTTCTTCAATTGGCCCGTATACCGGGTTAGTGGCCGCATTATTGACAAGAATATCTATTTGGCCATACTTTTCAACGGTCTGATTTATCAGGTTTTGCCGGCCTTCGGGATATCCGATGTTATTCGCAATCCCAATTACTTCGTACCCTTTTTCCCGTAATCGGCGTGTTGCTTCATCTAACCGTTCCTGGTTCCTACTATTGATAACGACCTTGGCTCCGGCGGCGGCAAAATAATGAGCAATCGAAAATCCAATGCCTCTGCTGGCACCGGTGATGATGGCTACCTTATTTTGAAGGGAAAATAGTGTGCTTAAATCCATATTATTATTGGTCGAAAAATCGGGATATTATTTTATTTTCAATTTAAACTATTCTTATGAATTTAATCCACTATTATGCCTTTAATCATGCTTGCCGATCAATTTTTTTTTGACCATTTCACATGATCGTCCTGTGGGATGGCAGATCCAATGATTACTCCTTGTGATCTGATGGCTCGTCTTTCCGTTTGGAATCGGAGTCAAAATTGGAGACTTCCTTGCCTATGACCTCTTTAGAGGCCAATTCCTGTGTCTGGTCGACCTTGTCCTTCCGTTTATTAAAAATACGTTTAAATAGTAAATAAAGTGCCAGTACAACGGCAAAAACAAATAAAGCGCCTATTACTAAATCCATGATATTTTGGTTTGATTAAACATGCTTTACAATCTTAGAACAAGAAAGGTGCCTAATCGTTTAAACCTATGATTTAGTTTTGCCTGATTGCTTGTTTTAAGATCCGAATTGCTGGGTTTCTGGTAAAAAAGGATCCTTCTAAAACAATTTGCCTTGCACGGGAGGACTTACAGAAGGAGTATTACTTCCTTTCAGGATTTCAAAAAATAGTCTTTTGAACCCATTTTTCCAGCTTTCTGTATTGATTTTTATTTCACCCGGCTCCAGGGAGATTGATCCGGAAATCCGACAGTAACCAATCATCATGCTCCACAACGTGTAAAATGTGCTCTCTGCGTGCAAATCAGGTCTAATGCTCCCGTCTTTAATGCCTGTAGAAATCGCCTTGATGCCCAGTTTGGCCAGGTCATGATGACTTTGAACCAGTTTGCTAAAAAACTGACTATCCCGGACAAGGGGATTAACCATTTCTTTATCCACCCGGTATTGGTCTAGGAGTCCTAAAAAATGGAGGACGGCATCGTGAAAGACTTTTTTTTCCCTGGCGAAGGCAAGGTAGCTCTCTGACAAATCCGTCATGACTTCCAAGCCGGTTTTTTCCTTTGATTTTCCAAAGGCTTTATGGAATAATTCCTTCAGTTCATCGAAGCCCTTTTTAGTGATGGCCATGTACAGATCCTCCTTACTCTTATAGTAGAAATAAACCAGGCCTTTACTAATGCGTGCTTTTTTCGCAACGTCATCTACTGTTGTGGCATGAAGTCCCTTTTCGCCAATTAGTTGTATGGCTGCTTCCAGGATTTTTTTCTCCTTTTGTTGTCTCTCGTAAACACCCATATTGGTTGATTGGGTTTGGATGGAGTTGTCTTTCTATAAACGTTGCAAAAGATTTATTTAATGATGAACAGTAATGATAAAATAGTTCTTTTTGCCTTTCTGTACCAACAGGTATTTGTCCTGAAGCAGGGGAACCTCGTTTTTTGACTGCGGATCCGTGATTTTTATCTTATTGATAGAAAGACCGCCTCCCTGTATTAACTTTCTGGCCTCGCCTTTGGAAGCAAAGATGGTTTGATCCCTGCAGAGCAATTCCAATATATTTTCGATCTGATCGTATCCCGTTCGGTTGATTTCCATCATTGGTACGCCTTCAAATACCTGCAAAAATGTCCGTTCGTCCAGGGTTGCTAAATCTTCCAGGGAGGATTTCCCAAAAAGAATACCGGAAGCTTTTAACGCCATCTCATAGTCGGCTTCACTATGAACAAGGATGGTTATTTCTTTAGCAATGGACTTTTGAATCAGCCGAAGGTGTGGGGCGACCTGATGCTCTTTTTCCAGCTCCTCGATGGTGTTTCTATCCATTGTGGTAAAGATACGGATGTATTTCGATGCATCTTCATCGGATACATTCAGCCAAAATTGATAAAAGGCATAGGGAGAAGTTTTCTCCGGATCCAACCAGACACTTCCACCCTCTGTTTTTCCAAATTTGCTTCCATCTGCTTTGGTAATCAAGGGTACCGTAAGGGCAAAGGCCTCACCGCCTCCTTTTTTTCGGATGAGTTCGGTTCCTGTGATAATGTTTCCCCATTGGTCGGACCCGCCCAGCTGTATGCTGCAATTCTGAAATTTCCATAAATGGTAAAAATCATAGCCCTGTATGAGTTGATAGGTAAATTCGGTGAAGGATAAGCCGTTCCCCTCTTCCAGCCGGCGTTTGACAGAGTCCTTGGCCATCATGTAATTGACCGTAATGTATTTACCCACATCGCGGATAAACTCCAGAAAAGAAAAGTCAGCCATCCAGTCGTAATTATTGACCAATAGAGCTTTATTAGCCTTTTCCGATCCGAAGTCCAGGAATTTTTCAAGTTGCTTTTGAATACCAGCAATATTACGATCCAGCGTTTCTTTATCCAGCAGGTTCCGTTCGGCCGATTTAAAAGAAGGATCGCCGATCATTCCCGTAGCTCCGCCAACCAGTGCTACGGGCTGGTGTCCTGCCCTTTGGAAATGCAGCAAGGTCATGACTCCTACCAGATGGCCGATATGAAGGGAGTCGGCCGTTGGGTCAAAGCCCAGATAGGCCGTTGCCCTCCCTTTTTCTAAGTGCTCCTCGATACCGGCGGTCATGTCCTGCAACATCCCCCGCCACTTTAGTTCCTCTATAAAATCATTCATGCCTGCGCTGCTTGTTTATTGCGACCGCAAATATAAAGCTATCTGTGGAAAAGGAGGGAAGGAATGGTCCTTATTATATCCCTTATCCTGCACCAACCCCCTTTCGTTTAAAAATGATTTCTATCATTTCTGAATTAAAAAAACGTAAGTCCTATCAAATTGAGTTTTTTTCCATAACTTTTGTATCAAAGAATAGCCATTATGAGAAATTTCTGCATTAATCTGCTAGTAGGGAGTGGAATCTTTTTCCAACCCATCCAAGCCCAGGATTTTGAACCCAACTATGAGGAGGCACTAGTACCTTCTTACTCTCTTCCGGATCCCTTGCTGTTTGCCAATGGTGATACCGTAACCAGTCCGGGGGAATGGAATAGCAGAAGGCAGGAAATTTTTGAAATTTTTGAAAATGAAGTGTATGGCAAGTCGCCTGTATGGGATGGGGAAATGGAAACCGAGATCTTATTTGTCAATCCGGATTTTATGGATGGAAAGGCTACCCGGAAAGGAATACGGTTGCACTTAAAAAGAAACGGTAAGGACCTGCCTTTGGATTTGCTTGTTTTTTATCCCAATACCCGGAAGTCCGTACCGGCTTTTCTGGGATTGAATTTCTATGGCAACCATACCCTTGCCGCCGATTCTCAGGTTGCTGTACCCACTGCCTGGATTCGAAACAACGAAACCATGGGAAGTAGTGATAATAAAGCCTCCGAGGCTGGCAGGGGCAAACGAATCTCCAACTGGCCCTATGAGGAAATTATCGCCAGAGGCTATGGCTTGGTCAGCCTGTATTATGGGGAGTTGGATCCTGATTTTGACGACGGATTTCAAAATGGCGTGCATGGTCTTTTTCCGGAGGAAAGCAGAAATGCAGCATCCTGGGGTAGTGTGGCCGGATGGGCCTGGGGCCTTTCCCGGGTAATGGACTTCCTGGCAACCGAATCCTGGGTAAATCCGCAAAAAGTAGCTGTGCTGGGCCACAGTCGTCTCGGTAAGGCGGCACTCTGGGCAGGTGCCATAGACGAACGATTTGCCCTGGTCATTTCCAACAATTCGGGTTGCGGGGGGGCGGCAATCTCAAGAAGGCAATTCGGAGAAACAGTGGGAAGAATTAACCGGTCTTTTCCCCATTGGTTTGCGGAAAACTTCAATCAATACAACGAAAAGGAAATGGAATTACCCATCGATCAGCACCAGTTGCTTGCCCTGATGGCTCCCAGACCAGTCTATGTGGCGAGTGGGGTAGAAGATCGCTGGGCAGATCCCAAAGGTGAATTCTTATCCTGTGTAACCGCCAGCCCCGTTTATCAGCTTTTTGGCCTGCAAGGTATGCCGGTATCTTCCCAGCCAGCGGTAAATCATCCGGAAATGGGGCATATTGGATACCATGTCAGGTCCGGCGGCCATGGTTTGCTGGAATACGACTGGATGCAATACCTGGATTTTGCGGATCTTCATTTTTAGTACCGCCAATTGGCATTGCCTGGAGGACAGGGGAGTATGGTTTGCATCATTCGTTTCTTTTTTAAATCGGTAAAATAGATGGAGATTTCATGGGATACGTGGGCAGGGCTGCTAAAGCGGTTTAGCATGTAATCGTAGCTGTAGGCCATGGTAATGCCATCCAGCAGACTGAATCCCAGAACGGCATTGATGGAATTTTGGTCGGGCAGCTCATTGAATCGGGTAATATTTCGAAAGCCCAGGCCTCCAATAAAATTTTCTACCTGCAATTGCGGAATGACTTCGATTTGCTGAAAAGTGCCCTGTCGTTTATAATTAAAAGAAACGGAGAAAACCTTTCGTATGGGATAGGTTTTAAACATGCGGTTGTCCAGGTTTTTGACATATCCGCCGTGTACCCCCCATTTAATCGGTAGGTTATTTCCAATGCCATCATCCAGAAAGCCGATATTGGGTTGGGTGACATGGGCACTGCTAACGCCAAACCAGAAATCAGTTCCCTGTACCAGGGCTCCAAAGGAAATATCCGGGTACCAGTTACTGTCCTCTCCGGGAAGCCGGTCAATGGTAGAGGGATTGATGCTGCGGGTAAGCAGGTCGATCTGATCCCCAAAAATCAATTCCTGCAGCGTCAAGCTTCTATTGACCACTCCAAACTGCCCTCCGAAGCGCAAGAAAGTCTCCTCATACAATTTCATCCGATAAGAAATAAATCCGGATAGGTCGGCGGATCGAATTTTTAAAAAGGATTCGGTAAACTGGGAGGCAGAAAGACCGATGCCAATGTTGGATTCGGTAAAGTAGGTGTCGTAATAAAAGCCTGCAGCATTAAAATCATAGCCAAAACCTGGCCACTGTTTGCGGTAATTAACTCCTGCCCGGGTGGTTTCCATCGCTCCTGCAAAAGCCGGGCTCAGGTTCAGGGGCGCGGCATAAAATTGGGTAAAGTGAAAATCCTGACCCTGTGCCTCTGAAAAAACCATTAATAATAGGTACCAGCCGATCAGGGCTGCGCTTCGTATGTACTTCATTCCAACAGCATCAATGCACCGGTATCAGAAAACGTTCTGCCATCGGTAGTGGTAAAATTAATTTTATAAATGTAATTCCCGGGGATGGCCTTTTGCCCACGATAGGTACCATCCCATCCCTTGGAATCCAATTCCTCGGTATGAAATAAGATCTCTCCCCATTTATTCATAATGGTAAACGACAGCGTTTCTATATAGAGAAATTTTGGAAAGAAGGTGTCGTTGATCCCATCCCCATTTGGACTGAAAACGTTTGGCACTTCCAGGAAGAAATCCAGGATTTCAATTTCAAAGTTGGTGGAAGTTTCGCAACCCCAGTCATCAAAGGCAGTCAGTTCTACTTGGTATAGCCCAGCTTCCTGATAGCGATGTAAGGGAGCCGCTTCCAGGCTGTTGTTTCCATCCCCAAAATCCCAGTAATAAGAGCGGATGTTTCCACTGCTGTTATTAGTAAACTGCACGTCATAGTTGACCAGATTTTCACCGTAAACCGGTAAAGAACTGGAGGCAAAGTCACCATCTACGAGAATTTGACTATTGTCTACTTCAAAACTTCGGGACTGAACGCATCCGTAGCCATCTGTTACGGTGACAAAATAGGTTCCCGGTTCGTCGGTTTCCATGCGATACCCATCGGCGGAAACGTCCCCACTGCTCCACTGAATATCATAAGGAGCCACACCACCATCTATGTTGATGTCAAAGGTTTCCCTGATTTCCCGGGGTTCGCAGCTCGCTGAGGTAGTAGATACCAGATCGATAACAATGGGAGCAGGCCGGTTTACCCGAAAGGTCTGGCTTACAAAACAACCGGATTGATCGGTTATATCTACCGAGTAGGTACCATTGGTCAAGCCTGAAATGCCAGGACTAGTAGCTCCGTTGCTCCAATTGTACGCGTAAGGCGGCGTGCCTCCCGAAACGATCAGGTCGATGGATCCACTCTGTCCATCCTCGCATGAAAGAGCATCCTGTATTTGCTCCACGACTACCAGCAAATCCGGCTCCACGAGGTTGAAGGTTCGCTCAATGGTGCACCCTTTGGCATCTTCCAACACCACGCGGTATTCCCCCGGCCCTAAATTATATAAAGAGGACTGTTCGGGGCCATGATCCCAAACGGCCCTTACCGGTGCTTCCCCTCCTTCCAGGTTCAATAAGATGCTTCCATCTGCGGCTCCATGACAGGAAATCGGAACGACCTCAGGGTTTATATCATAAACCGGAAGGTCTTCAATGACCGTATCCCTGATTTGGGTACAGCCGTTGGCATCGGTGACGGTTACCTGATAAAAGCCTGGTCCGATACCGGTAAACTCCCTTTGAGTGGAACCGATATTCCAACTGACCTGGTAGGGTTCAACCCCTCCCTCGATATCCACGGAAAGATTTGCATCATTGGCATTGTAACAAGAAATCGGAGTTTGATTAAGCGTAAGCTCAAGGGCCGCTTCCGGTTGTAAGATGTTGATTTCAGGGATTCTCGCGGTACATCCATTGGCATCGGTCACCGTTAACGAATAGCTTCCTGCCGGAATGGCATCCAGGTTTTGGGAGGTTGATTCGATCACCGCTCCATCCCGCTTCCATTCAAAGGCATAGGAGTTTGGCACACCGCCACCTACCGCAATATCGATGGACCCGGTCGCTTCTCCAAAACATAAAACATCCACCTGCTCGATTAGGTCTACCGTTAGTGCTTCGGGCTGGTTGAGAACAAACGCTTGTCGGACTTCACACCCGTTTTCATCCTGAACCAGAACTTCATAAGTGCCGGGAGAAAGACCGGAAATCTCGGAGGCCTCGGAAGAAAAACCGTTCGGACCGCTCCAGGTGTAGGTATAGGAGCCCGTTCCTCCCGCTGTCGCCAGGCGGACGTATCCATCAGCTGCCTCGAAGCAACTAATTTCAAAATCGTTGAATTCGGAAAGTTCCGGATTTATTTCCAGCGGCTCCGGACTAAGAATTTCCAACGCTTCCGAACGGATAGCGCAGCCATTTTCATCCGTCAGGGTTACCTGATAGGTTCCCGGTTCCAAACCTTCGATTCTGGCTTCATCCGAACGGAATCCATCGGGTCCGGTCCAGGAAAAGGCGTAATTTCCGGAGCCGCCTGAAACCGTCACATCTATAAATCCGTCCCCAGCACCAAAGCAACTGATATTGAATCCATTATAATCCGATATATCTATAAAATCGATCTGTACGCCCGCCTCCGGTTGCGTAATTTCCAGGTCTGCCAGCTCCTCTAAACAGTCGTTTCCATCGCTTACCTGAACCCGGTAGGTTCCTGCCGGAAGATTTTCTACTATCCAATTTGTATCGTTGCTGTCTTCCAATTCCTGTATAAGGGTTCCTTCCTGGTCCAGTAATCGGTAGTGATAGGGTGCCAGAGAAGTTTGTAGCAGGTTTACTCCTAATTGCCCCGTTTCTTGTCCAAAACAAGCTACATCAATTTTTTCCTCGTCTAACTCCATGATTTCCAGGGCTTCCGGCTCCTGCAAGTTGTACGTACGATTAATTTGACATCCGTTTTGGTCCAGGACAGTCAGCTCATAGGCACCCGCAGCCAGATTTTCCACTGAAGGTTGACTGGAGCTAAAACCATCCGGACCGCTCCAGCTGATGGACAGCGGTTCTACTCCTCCGGAGAGGGATAAATTGATAAAGCCTTCATTTCCTCCATTACATTGGATGGCAAAGCCATTAAAATCAGACACTTCATCGGAAAGTGCCAAAACTTCCGGTTCGGTTAAATCCACGGTTTCGGATAGCCTACATCCATTTTCATCGGCAACCGTTACCTGATAAGAACCCGGACCCAGGTCGGTTATGACAGCCTGATCGGAGGAAAAGCCGTTAGGCCCAGTCCAGGAGAAATCATAATTTCCGGAACCACCCGTGACAAGTACCTCGATAAATCCATCCCCGGCTCCAAAGCAACTGATATTGAAACCATTGTAATCCGATACCTCAATGGATTCGATTTGCACGCCTTCTTCGGGTTGGGTGATTTCCAAATCATTTATTTCTTGCTGGCACCCGTTTCCGTCGGTTACCTGAACGCGATACGTGCCAGCGGGCAGGTTTTCCACGATCCAGGTAGTAACCGGGTTGGCAAGATCCTCCCGGGTAATGGTCCCATCAGAATTTTCAAGGCTGAACTGGTACGGGCCGGTGGATGCCCTGCTTAAGCCTACACCAAGCCGGCCGGTTTCTTGTCCAAAACAAGCTACATCCACCTTCTCCTCAGCTAGTTCTATTATTTCCAGTTCCTCCGGCTCCAACAGGTTGTAGCTGCTGCTTATCTCGCAGCCATTTTGATCGGTAATGGAAACTTCATACAGGCCTGCTTCCAGATTTTCCAGAGCGGGTTCGCTGGATACAAAGCCACCCGGGCCGGTCCAATTTATGGTCAGGGGAGCCACCCCTCCCGATAGCGAAAGCGTTATGAACCCCTGATCTCCGCCATGACATTGTATGCCAAAACCGTTGAAATCAGAAATGTCTTCCGATACCGTTAAGGATTCAGGCTCGGTCAATTCAAAGGTTTCAGCGAGTGTACAGCCAGATTCGTCCGTTACCAGCAATTCATAGCTGCCGGGAGCCAAATCAGTGAGGACATTGCTTTCTGAAGTAAAACCACCCGGGCCGGTCCAGGAAAAATTGACATCGCCCTGTCCGCCGGTTACTTCCAGGGAAATGGATCCGTCATTGGCACCGGTACAGGAAATTTCAAACCCATTATAATCCGAGACCATAACATTAGTTAATTCCAGGCCGGTAGCCGGTTGCGTGATCGGAATGTCTTCTACGATATCGGTGCAACCGTTGATGTTACGAACACGCACCCAGTAATTTCCCGCTTCCAAATCAGTGAATTCATATATTTCTCCGGGAAAATCGGTAATGGTTCGAAGCGGGTCGGTTTCACCTGCGAGTCCCAGTTCGAGGTCAAATGGAGGTAAAGTGGGAATCAAACTTATTGTCAAAGCTCCGGTATCATTTCCGAAGCAGGTGATATTTTCCCGTTCATCCGGGTTTTCGCTGATGACGAGCGGTGCCGGTTGGTCCAGGAAATAATCGGCCTGGGCGGAGCAGCCATTTTCGTCTGTCACGACCAACGAGTAAAGCCCGGGTCCGAGGTTATCAATGGTAGGACCGGCAGCGGTAAAGCCATCCGGACCGGTCCAATCATAGGAGTAATCACCGGTTCCTCCGCTTGGCAGGGAAGTAATGCTTCCATCTTCACTGCCATTGCAACTGATCTCGAAAAAATTATAGGATGGGATGTCCACTTCTAGCGCAAGCGGGGGAGGAGCGATCATTTCTACCGAACCAATGGTGGCCGTACAGTTGTTTTCATCGGTCACTAAAAACTGGTATTGGCCTGGCGACAAGTCGTAAATATCCTTTTCTGTCGATTCAAAGCCACCAGGGCCCGTCCATAAGTATTCCAAGGCTCCCGCTCCTCCGGTAATGGTCAATTCAATGCTTCCATCGGAGGCATTGGCGCATGAAATGGCGAATCCGTTGTAATCCGAGATAACAGGCTCCTCTATCACCAACCCTGTAGCGGGCTGCTCGATCAAGATGCCATCAATATCAAATGTACACCCATTGGAGTCGGTAACCTGGATCCGGTATTCCCCAGCCGGAAGGTCCGTAAAATATACCGGGCTAAAGCCCAGAGAAACGATGGGATCAGCCGTGATTGCGGTGGCGGCTCCATCTTTAAATACCTCAAAGAAATACGGAGAAGTGGTAGCCCCATCTACTTCTACTACGATGGTACCGCTTTCTTCTCCAAAGCACTGCACATTTTCCCGCAGATCCGTTCGTTCAAAGATAGAAAGGGGATCGGGTTCTGAAATGCTAAAGTTTTCGGCGACAAAACATCCGTTGGCATCGGTCAACCACACGGCATAGTCACCTGAAGGGATTCCCTGACGCTGGAAGGAGCCTTCCCCTCCTTGTTCAGGCAAAGGGCTAAGCCCCGAAGCATCCGGCGCATCCAGATCCGCAAAGTTGCCCTCGTACCAGTTTACGGTGTAGGCTTCCGTGCCTCCGGTAGGTGAAATGGATAGGAACCCATCTCCGGCTCCATGGCAGGAAATGTCGTTGGCAACCGCATCCAAGTCAAGGGGTTCCGGACCTTCCACCACGTAGGTAGGCGTAACAAAAGTACATACCAACGGATCGGCATCGGGAATTTCAAAACGCCGGACGCTTTCAGTAATTTCAGCATAATACCGCCCTGCCGACAGTCCGGAAAGAACGCTTTCCATCCCAACGATCTCACCTGCCGTTTCGATTGGGCTGTTGGTGCCGGTACCCAATTCGTCACCTGAGGAGTTGTACCACTGTATGGAATAATCCCTTGCCGCTTCGATCGGACTGCCATCAAAGGGTTGGGACCAGCCTCCGCTTATAGAAAGGTCGATCTGACCGTCACTGTCTCCAAAACAAGAGGGGTTCTGAATGCTTTCCGTTGCTGTAATGGGCTCAGGCAAAACAATTTCAAATTCCTCCGAACCCATACAGCCAAAGCGGTCAGTAACCTCCAAAGTGAAATTTCCCGAGCCAAGATTATCAGCGTTTACAACGATATAATCCTCAGTGAGACTGATAATGTCATATAGCTCAGTGACCAGGTTGCCGTCTTCATCATAAATACCGAAGGAACTTAAAGGCACTTCTGCATTATAGATAATGTATTCTACCACGCCTCCGGGGTCGCCGGCGCAGAGGGGACCGGATACGTTCAGGTCAAAATCCAGGGAATACGCCTCCCCAATAGGGCCAGCCTCCCGTTCAAAGATTCTGCCCAGGTTGTCTTCCACCCTGATTTTGTAAGCGGTATTTCTGTTAAGGTCAAGGTCCATTCCCCCAAAAGTTGCCGAAGCACTGCCCTGTCCGGGAAAATTACTGTTAAACTCAATCTCGTCAATGATTTCATCGTCGAGGGTGGAAAGTGTAAAAACGAATGGAAACGACGCTGAAGCCACACTAGGATCGGGTCGGTAGGCCCTGACGGTGAGCGAAATAGTACCCAGGCAGGTATTTTCCGAATAGCTGGTCTGAGTCAATGGAGGGATGACCAGGACGGTTAATTCAAAATCCGCCTGGTCGGCTCCATCGCTTACCGTAACATTTACCATAATTTCCTCTCCTGCAGCGGCCCATTCATCGTCGTATTCGATGGTGCGGTTGATAGAATTCCCTGTATTTGTGTAGCCAGTCCCGGGCTCCACCTGAATGGTTAAGTCGTCCGGATCCCCACCATAATCAATGGTAAGCATGTCCAGAGTAATCTCCTTCGTTTCATCGTAATAGATGCTCACATTCGCCTGTCCGGTGATGGTAATGGGGGCAAAGAGGTTCCAGCCGTTTCCTTTGGATTGTATAATAGAGAAAATAACCATCAGCGAAGCCATTACCCACAAACTTCCCTTTAATTTTGGCCTAAAAAAGATCCTTTTAAAAAAATGATTCACAATAAAAAACAAATTTAATAATTAGAAATACATTTTAATGAGTATGACTACATTTCAAATCAAAATTAAGCAATTGTGTCATTATTTTGCTCAAACAGCCTCTTTTTTTATCTATTTATTTTAGAATGAAAGCAAATAAGTCCCTGATCTGCTGTTCGTTCAAGGGTTCCAGAAGCCGCTCAGGCATGATGGAAATTTGCTGTATTTCCATGGTTTGGATGTCATTCCCGGAAAGGAATTCCCCTTTGCCCCCCAAAGGCGGAACCAGGTGCTTGGTTTCCCCTTCATCGTTCTCCAATTTCCCCCTAATGGTCCTTCCATCTTTGGTCCTGACCTCCATGGTTTCGTATCCTTCTCGTATGGCTGCATTTGGATCAACGGTGTGGAGTAGCCAGTAATCCAAATCACTGCGGTTATAGCCCGTCAAATCAGGACCGATAGCACCTCCTCCTTCATCCATTCGATGACAACTACCGCAGTTTTGAGCGAAAACCTGCTTTCCGGCAATAGCATTTCCTTGCCCGGATTTTAGAATAGCCTTGTAGTTGGACATGGCTTTGTTTTTCTCCTCGGATGTCATCAATCTGGTCTCCGGCCAAATTTGCACTGCTTTTTGACGGACAACTTCGTCTTCCAACAAGTGAAAATTACGCGCAAGGGAATAGGGAACGTCTTCTTTGTGGATTACTTTCGTCTCTATTATTTCCTCAAAAAATGCCCGGGCCCATTCCGGCCTGCTGCTAAATAACCGGATGGCTTCTTCCCGAACGTAGGCATCTGCCCGAATTCCCGGATAAATAGAGGCCATTTTTTTACCAATTTCCGGACTGTCAAATCTCTTTAAGGCATGAATGGAGGCCTGCTTGAGGGATCCCGGACTGGCACCGGATTCAATGAGATTAACTAACACCGGCAGGGCAGCCGACGGTTGAAGTTCCCCTAGCAAATGAATCATGTTTAACCGGGCATTTAAGGCTTGCTCGCTGTCAGCAATTAGTTCGATAGCCTTGTCCAGATTCGTAAAGTCACCCGACCGCAATGCCAGCTCAAAGGGCTGGGTATCTTTTTCTTTTTCAGAAATCTTATCCAGGAGCGGTTTTGGTAGGTTCACCAAATCCCTGCCTACCAGACCCTCGTAAAAACCAGCTACCAATACTTGATCGAAGGACTCATCCGGAGAAAACGAAAGCAATTGGGTAGCGGCATCGTATTGATCCGCCCGGATCAAGCGCTGCATCATACGTCCCGCCAAATGGGTCTTGCTAAGCGTACTTTCCCATATTCGTTGATCCCTCCAAAAGTCCATGACAAGCGGTAGATCTCCGGTAACCTTGGATTCCAGCGCCCACCATGTCAGCAAGGGAATATCCGTATCGGCCGCATCCGGATTTGACCGAAGCAAGGCTTTCAATAAAGGAAGGGCTTGCTCCGCAGGCAACCTCTTGGCAGTAGAGGCGATTTGGCCGCTCACTTCTGCATGACCCTCTTGTTCTGCTTTTGCAATCATTTCCTGCAACACCAACGGACTTACTGTCTGTTGGTCTCCTGCCAGTCGGTAGGTCCACAATCGTACGATGGGGTCATTATGGTTTAAGGCATTTATGATAAACGTATCGTCAAATCCCTGGGACAAATGAATCGCCCATAAGGCTTCCAGGGCATGCTGAGGGTTTTCAGATTCAAATAATGAATGCAATGCTGGCAGGGCAGTCGAATCTTTTCGGTCAGCAAATTGCCGTAATGCTTGTTGACGAAACCACTTGTTCGGGTGCGTTAATAATTCAGTGAGTTCCGCTAAATCGGCACGAGCCAAATCAAAGGCTTCTTTCCTGAGAGGGGTGTCTTTGGGTAGGATGCGGTATATCCTGCCGCTGCTTTTGTGCCAGGTATCGCGGGGATCCACATGGGAGAGCCTGCTGTCATACCAGTCGGCCAGGTAAACGGCCCCATCCGGGCCGGTTTTAATATCCACCGGACGAAACCACTTGTCCGTTGTTTCCACCAGCAACTTTTCATCCTGGGTAGAAAAGGAAGAACCCGATGGCTGGAAGGTGCTTAGTTGGACATAGTGATGCAGTGGGTTGAGTGCCATCATTTTGTTTTGGTAAGCAGCCGGCAAAAGATCCCCTTCATAGATCATTACCGCATGGGTAAACCGCTTTTTTTCACCATCTAAAGGCATATTAGGAAGGTGGCCAAACGCATAAGGATTGGTCAAGGCCCCATGTTTGCCCCAGCTTTTCACATAGTAGCCTCCTTGCTTGTAATAGGGACCGCGGCCATAGCCGTTGGAGCCGGAAAATATCCTGCCTTTACGATCAAATTCCAGGTAAAAAGGGTTGTTTCCTCCTCCTTCCGCAAACAGTTCAAAGGTTTTGTTTTCCGGATGATACCGCCAGATAGCCTGCCCCTGAAAGGAAACCGGATTGCTGTTTTCGGCCCGGATGTTGGCGGTGGTGGTGCTTCCCTGAACCCCGTAAAGCCAGCCGTCCGGGCCCCATTGAAGGCTATTGGCGATGGCATGGGTATCCTCCAGTCCAAAGCCTTCCAGGTGAATTTCCGGCGCTGCGTCCGGTTTACCGTCTCCATCCGGGTCCGGATAAGCCAGCAGGTAAGGCGGATTTAAAACCCAAATCCGGTCTCTGCCCAACGCCACGGAACTGGCAATATTTAATCCCTCGATGGCATCAAAGGCATGGGAAAAGGTACCATTACCCTCCTTGTCCTCAAAGACAGAGATGACATCTGCTCCTTTTGTCCCTTCCGGTGGAGCTTTCGGTATCCGATCAAATTTTACGCGGGTATGGTTGTCTATGGAAGTTATTTTTAAACCTTCCGGGTAAGGATATTGATGGTATTGCACTACCCATAGCCTGCCACGGTGGTCAAAACTCATGTGAATAGGTTGGACAATATCTGGCTCGCTCAGGACTAATTCTATTTTTAAGTCATCCGGCAATTGGAACGCCTGAATCGATTTTTCTGGGTCCGTGGGACGGGAGTCGGGATCGGTCAGGTCTCCTCTGCCTTCAAAATTTTCCATGTATTGGGCCACGTCCTCATTGGCAGCCAGGGAATGCTCAAATTTCTCTTGCTGCTCACAAGCCGTCAGAAGGATTACCATCAGGGCCAGGGGGATGGAAAAGCATTTGTATGTTGGGTTGGAAAAGGGAATGGGGATAATCATTTGAAGTATAGGATGATGGACGAACGTTTGTTTTGCAAGGCCGCATTAAATTATGGAATTTAACCTTAGATTCAGTGTCATTATCCATATTTTTTAATATTTTCGCCTTATTCCTTTACGAAAATCAGAATTTTTAAAATCAATTACATAAACCTAACCGATTCTATGAAATCAATTCTCACCTTATGGCTAATTACCTTACTCCTTAGCTCGCCGGCTATTGGCCAGCAGGAAACCTGGAGCCCGGTGGATGCCAAAATTCTGAGCCCCTGGGCGGAAGAAATTAACCCAGCCAATCCGCTTCCGGAGTACCCCAGACCACAAATGACACGGGATGCCTGGACCAATCTAAACGGGCTTTGGAATTATGCCCTGGCAGCCAAAGGGGCTAGCATGCCCCAGGATTATGAGGGAGAGATTTTGGTGCCCTTTGCCATCGAATCGGCTTTGTCAGGTGTGGGCAGCCGGGTAGGAAAAGACCAGGAGTTATGGTATTTCCGGGACATTGAAATCGAACGATCCATGCGTCGCGGAAAGGTGCTTTTGCACTTCGGCGCAGTCGATTGGGAAGCGGAAGTTTTTGTCAATGGCCAGTCCGTTGGCATTCATCAGGGCGGTTACGATCCCTTTTATTTTGAAATCAGTGAAGCCCTGCAATCCGGAAAAGAGCAATCTCTTGCCATTCGGGTATGGGATCCTACCGACGAGGGACCGCAGCCCAGAGGCAAGCAGGTGAACGAACCCCGGGGAATCTGGTACACACCGGTTACCGGCATCTGGCAGACGGTATGGCTGGAAGCGGTTCCCGAACAATACATCGCTTCCCTGAAAAATACACCAGACGTTGACAATAATCAGATCCGGGTGCAAACCAATATTTCCTCCCCTGGGGAAAATCACAGCGTCCGCATACGCCTGCTGGCTGATGACGTTCAAGTGGGAGAAACCATTGTCGCCAGCAAGGAGGAAGCTGTTTTCACCCTGGATGATCCTAAAATATGGAGTCCGGAAAATCCCTTTTTGTACGATCTGGAAGTAACCCTTATGGAGGGTAGAAAGGAAGTAGATCAGGTAAACAGCTATACTGCTTTACGTAAAATAAGTATGGAAAAGGATGCCGATGGCATTCAGCGGATGATGCTAAATAATGAATTTGTTTTTCAGTATGGTCCCCTGGATCAGGGTTGGTGGCCGGACGGCTTGTACACCGCACCGACGGACGAAGCCTTGCTTTTTGATATTCAGAAAACCATGGATATGGGTTTCAACATGATCCGCAAACATGTGAAAGTCGAGCCCGCCCGTTGGTATTACCATTGCGACCGGATGGGAGTGCTCGTTTGGCAAGATATGCCCAGCGGAGACATGGGAAATCGCTGGGAATCTAGGCCAGGGGTAGTTGGGAAAGGAACCGAGAAGGACCGGACGGATGAATCGGAAGCAATTTTCAGGAAGGAATGGAAAGCCATCATGGATGCCAACTACAATTTTCCTTCTATTGTGGTTTGGGTGCCCTTTAATGAGGCCTGGGGGCAGTTTGATACCGATGAAATCGTGCAATGGACGGTAGATTATGATCCCAGCCGCCTGGTAAATGGTGCCAGTGGAGGGAATTACACCCTGAAAGGACAGATCATGGACATGCACAACTATCCAGACCCGGTCATGCCGGATCCCCAAATTTGGGGCGAGGAACAGGTGATCGTCCTGGGAGAATATGGCGGCCTGGGCTTGCCGGTAGATGGACACACCTGGCAGGAGAAAGACAACTGGGGTTACCAGAGCTTTAAGAATGAATCAGAGTTACAGGAGCGTTACAGCCGATTGATACAGGACCTGAAACCCCTGATCCCAAGAGGCCTGTCGGCGGCCATTTACACACAAACTACCGACGTGGAAGTAGAAGTAAACGGATTGATGACCTATGATCGGAAAGTAATCAAGTTTGATCCCGCCTTTTTGCGAGACAAGCACCAGGAATTATACACTATTAAAATCCCTATGAAATGAGAACATCCTTATTTAGTACATTGGCCATTTCGGGACTGCTGTTAGCCTGCGGGCCGGCAGAAAAGCAACAAGTGGAAGAAGTGCAAACTAGCAAAACCCTATCGAAAATGGACCCCGCAAAATTTGAAAAGACGATCGACGGAAAAGAAGTGAAATTATACCGGCTTACCAATGCCAATGGCATGGAAATGACCGTCACCAACTTCGGTGCCCGGGTGGTGGAGCTTTTTGCTCCGGATAGCGGCGGAAACCTGGAAGATGTGGTGTTGGGATATGACAATCTGGAAGATTACATCAATAGCCCTACTTCCTACTATGGCGCGCCCATAGGACGTTACGGTAATCGCATTGCCGATGCTCAATTTACACTGAATGGCGAGACCTACCAACTGGAAGCCAATAATGGACCCAACAATCTGCATGGATGGCCGGGGGGCTATCACATCGTGGTGTGGGAGGTGCTGGAAGCAACCGATCAGAAGCTGGCCATGAAGTACGTTTCTCCGGATGGAGAAGCCGGTTTTCCGGGAGAGCTTACCATATTGATGAATTATTACCTGACCGATGACAATGAATTTAAAATCACCTACGAGGCGGAAACGGACAAACCGACCATTGTGAACCTGACCCACCATTCGTTTTTCAATTTGAACGGTCATGGGGAAGGAAATGTCAACAACCACATGCTGGAATTGAATGCAGACCGCTTCACACCCGTAAACGAGGTGCTAATCCCTTTGGGTGAATTGCGTCCAGTGGCCGGAACGCCGATGGACTTTACGGAACCTCATTTGATAGGAGAAAGAATAGACGATGACTATGAGCAGTTGCAGAAGGGCGGAGGCTACGACCACAACTGGGTGATTAATCGAGAAGAAGGGAACGATGAAACCATTTTAGCGGCATCGGTTTGGGTGCCCGAAAATGGCCGGAAAATGGAAGTCTACACCGACCAGCCCGGGGTTCAGGTGTATACCGGAAATTTTATGGACGGAACCTCGGAATCAAAGGGAGATAAAACGTACGCCAAGCGAGGAGCCATTTGCCTGGAAACCCAGTTTTTTCCGGATTCTCCCAATCAACCGGAATTTCCGTCGGTGACGCTTAATCCCGAAGAGACGTACACCCACGAATGTATTTACAAATTTTCTGTAATTGACTAATGAAATCGCGGAAAATTGTAGGCGTTGCGCTGCTGGTTTTTCTATCGGCCTGTTCGGGTAATTCCACGAAAACCACGACAGACCAGGACCCGGCCGATGCTACCGCACAGGAAGCATTCCTTCCCCTGGAGATTTTCGATGCACAAGATGCTTTGAGTGCCATTATCGACCCGGAAGCGAGGGCGGTTATTATTGGCAGTGGCTATGCCTGGACGGAAGGGCCTTTGTGGATTCCTTCCGAAGAAATGTTGCTGTTTTCGGAGATTCCAGCCAATAAAGTGCATTCCTGGAAAGAAGGAGAAGCCCCGCAAGTTTACCTGGAACCGGCTGGATTTACTGGTGAAGGAAGTCGTGGAGGGGAATTGGGGTCGAACGGTTTGTTGCTCGATACTCAAGGAAACCTGGTGCTTTGCCAGCATGGAGACAGGCGGATGGCAAGGATGCTGGCTCCTTTAGACCAACCCGCATCCAATTTTGAAACCATCGTCGGCGAATACGAAGGCATGCCATTTAACAGTCCCAACGATGCCGTTTACGATGCGGAGGGGAACCTGTATTTTACGGACCCGCCCTATGGGCTGGAATCCAGAATGGATGATCCGGCGAAAGCCATCCCTTTTCAAGGCGTATACCGTTACTCCAACACCGGCGAATTGGATTTGCTATTGGACAGCCTTTCCCGTCCCAATGGATTGGCCTTTTTAGGGGATGGAAAGGGATTGTTGATTGCTAATTCAGACCCGGAAAAACCCTATTGGTACCGGTATGCCCTGGATGAAAATGGATTTCCCACCGAAGGAGAGATTTATTACGATGCCAGTGAAGTGTTCGCAAACCAGCCCGGCCTACCGGACGGTCTAAAAGTTAGCAGCGACGGAACCGTCTTTGCTACCGGCCCCGGCGGGGTTTGGGTCTTTGACCAGGAGGGGCAGGTATTGGGAAGGTTGAGTCTCAGAGAACTTTGCTCCAATGTGGCATTAAACGAAAAAGAAGATATGCTCTTTGTCACGGCCGATAGTTATGTAGCGCGCATTGCGTTGAAATAGAAGCGGGATGGTAAAGAAAACGTTGCTACTATTATTGATGGGGGTATTGGTGCTCCCGTATTTTTCCAACGCTCAAATCCAAACTTCCCCGTTCAAAAAGGGAGCCCTGCTGGAAATCGATCAATGGCAGGTAAACGACATCGTCTTTTCTGCCAAAACTGATCCCGATGATAATCCCTTTGACATCACATTCGGGGCCATTTATACCGGACCCGATGGGCAGCTCCTGGATCTTACCGGCTTTTACAATGGCGGAAACGAATGGATCAGCCGCTTTTCGGCTGCCGAGCAAGGCACCTGGCGCTTTGTTACGTACTCCTCCGAACCCAAACTCAGTGGACTTACCGGGGAACTGCAGGTGCAACCCAACTCCCGGCGCCGGCAAAAAGGAGCGGTGGGCATCGACCCGGAAAATCCCCAGGGCTTTGCTTATGCGAATGGCGATCCCCATTTTATGCTGGCCTTTGAACTGGATTGGTTGTTTGCCCTGGACTACGGCAACGAATCCGGCCTTCCTAAGACCGAGCAATTATTGGATCGGATCAAAGAAAATGGATTCAATCATGTGGTGGCAAATATCTACGCCTACGATGTGGGTTGGCGAGTGGCCGACGACGTGCCGGAAAAATACTTCTACGGCAAACCACCCTATACCGCCTGGGAAGGCAGCAACGAAAACCCCGATTTTAGTCGCCTGAACCTGGACCTTTTTCAGCATTGGGACCGGGTGCTGGCCAGCATGCAACGCAAAGGGTTGGATGCCCACTTGATGATCTATGTTTGGAACAAATTGGTCAACTGGCCTGAAATGTACTCCCATGGGGACAACCTGTATTTTGACTACATCATTCACCGCTACCAAGCCTTTTCCAACGTGATCTGGGACGTTTCCAAAGAAGCCCTGGATTACGAGCGGGCCGATCCGCCCTACATTCAGGAACGGATTCGCCGGATTCGGGAAAAGGACCGATACAACCGATTGATCACCGTGCACGATTACGAATTCAATTCCCGGTACGGGGAGCTGGTGGATTTTATTTCCATCCAGAGTTGGCGCTCCAATCTCTATTCCCTGATGCTGGAGGGAAGGGCCACTCATGCCGGTAAGCCGGTGGTCAACATCGAACACGGGGGCTACGAAACCGGCCCGTACCAAACATTTGTCGGCAATTACACCAGCCCCGAAACCTGCCTGGTGCGGACCTACGAATGCGTATTTGCTGGGGTGTACGGTTCCTATTATTGGCAGAACAGCTCCTGGAACATCGTGGTCCACGATCCTTTTGCGGAGGGACAGGATTTTGAGCCGCCCAGGTTTGACTATTACAAGCACCTGGCCGATCTGTTTACCCGATACAACTTCAACGAGCTGCAACCCAGCTATCCCAAGATTACTACCAATAGCCGGGTTGGAACCGACAACCTGGCCACCAATGGCTATGCGCTAAGCAACGGGGAGGGCTTGTACCTGATGTTTATTCCCAAAGACAGCGAGCGGGTTAATGCCGTCCTGCCAAAGCTGGCTAGTGGAAAGATGAAAATCACTTGGTTCAATATTTTTACAGGCGAGTACCGGGAGCATGGCATTCGGAACTGGTCCGGCTGGATGGAGCTGATCAGTCCCTGGCAATACACCGATTCGGTGGTGATTGTGGAGGAGGGGTGAAATGCTACTAATCAACACAAATGGCATTACCTTTTAAGGTGAAAAAATTTGACCGGATTCTTTTTAGAAATAGTCCTTTAGTAGACGACAAAATTAGGATAGAATTGTTTTTGGTGCTGAAATGATGTAATTTTGCATCAACAATTCTAGTAAAGAATAAAACCATGGCAAGACAGAGTATTTCTTTAACCAAACCAAACGACGATTGGCTCAAAGCCCAGGTCGATAGTGAAGAGTATTCCAGCAAAAGTGAGCTCGTCAACGATTTAATCCGACAAGCACGTGCCCAACAAAGGCAGATAGACTGGATACGCAGGAAACTTATCAAAGCAGAACATAGTGGTTTTACAAACATGAGTCCCGAAGAAATCCTTGCACAATCTAAGAAAGAATTGGGCAATCAATAATGGGCCATTACAGACTTACTGAGGATGCCAAGGCGGATTTGATTCGTATTCATCACTATGGGGTTTTACGATTTGGTGAAAACCAGGCCGAAAAATATTTTATGGCATTTTTTGACCAGTTTGATCTAATTGCTGACCAACCCTATCTATTTCCGAGCGTGGATTTTATCAGGGAAGGCTATAGACGTAGCGTTTGTAGAGCAGATAGTATCTATTTCAGAATTGAAAGTAATGCAGTAGAAATCATGGCCATAATCGGTAGGCAGGATTTTGATGAAGATTCAATTTAGTAGCAATACCGTCCAAATCTTCAGGTTATGTATCTTTTATTTTTCGAATTTCATCAGCTAAAACGGGAATGTTCTTTTGAATTATTCCCCACAACATCTCAGGTTCAATCGAGTCATAAGCATGCGAAATAATGTTTCTTAATCCGATGATGTTTTTAGAAGCGGTAATTTGGAGGGCTGGATTGATCTCCATCATTTTCCTTGTCGCTTCTCCGATGATCTCTAAATCCCGCTCAACTGCCCGCTGCAAAATGATATCATCAGAAAAATTCCGGAAATCGTTTTGGGTTTTTTGCTTAATAGATTCAATCTCCTCAATAACGCTTTCAATATCTAGCATGTATTTGAGTAGTTTAGGCTGCATACAAATTCACTTTTGACTTAAGAACCTGTTCTTTTAGTACGGGGTTCTTAAGTGATTTGCTTGACACAAGATCTACTTTTCTACTAAGAATTTCTTGAAGCTGATCTAACAACGAAAAGTAGTTGTCGGCATATTCCAAGACATCAATATCATTGGAAAATTCAACCAGTAGGTCTATATCGCTCTCTTCATGCATGGTATTTTTTGCAGCTGATCCAAATAGAGAAATAGCCTCAACGTGATGTTGCTTACACGCTGCAATTATTTCATCTCGTTTATTTTGAATCAATTCAGTCATAATTCAAAGATAGGTGAAATTTAAAATATTACCTACAACCTCGTTCACAGGTACTGCAATCAATATACCGATCTAAGGTCTCTCCAAAATCGATTGTTTTTCTACCCATAACTGCTGCAATTATGCTGGAAATTTAACATCTTTTTTGTGTAATCCTAAGGAAGCCGAAAAATATGGGTTTATCGGAAGGTATGGAAACTAGCCTGTATTTGTGAGCTTCGTATGCAATCGGGCCGGGGGACGGTAAGGCTTTTGAATACCATAAATCCGAACGTGAACGAATCCCCCTCCCGGAATGGGGGATCCGTTTGATTCGTTCTATTTTTTGGGGTATATTCACCATTGGTTTTTTCGACTTTTGGTTAATTAAAATAGGAATGGAACACAAGCAGCACCACTGGCATACACAAAGCTACAAGCAGGTAGCAGAAGCGCTGAAAACCAACTTGCAACAGGGCGTTTCAACCGATGAGGTGCAGGCACGTTTGCGGCAGTACGGGGAAAACCGGATCACCACCAAAAAAAGCCAGAGCAGCATCGTTCGCTTTCTGCTCCAATTTCACCAACCCCTGATTTACATCTTGCTCGGCGCCACGGTCCTCACTTTGCTCTTGGAGGAATACACGGATGCCGCCGTCATCTTTGCCGTGGTGTTGATCAACTCCATCATTGGCTACGTGCAGGAAACCAAAGCCCTGAAGGCCATTGATGCGCTGTCAAAAAGCATGAGCACCCGGGCCACCGTCATTCGTGACGGCAGGCAGTCAGAGATAAACAGCCTGTGCCTGGTACCCGGGGATATCGTGTTGCTGCAGCCGGGGGATAAGATTCCCGCTGACCTGCGCCTCTTCGCCGTCAAAAACCTGCAGGTGGACGAATCGGCCCTTACCGGAGAGTCGGTGGCGACCGAAAAAAATCCGGAGACCAAGGCAGGGGATACCCTGTTGGGTGATCGCCACAACATGGGCTTTGCCACAACGGTCGTGACTTACGGAACGGGAAAGGGGCTGGTGGTGGCTACCGGGGACCGCACGGAGGTGGGCAAGATCAACCAATCCATCGCTTCTGCGGAAGAACTGGATACCCCCCTGACCCTGAAAATCAAAAAATTCAGTCATACTTTACTTTGGGTCATTTTGAGCCTGGCGCTGCTGATCCTTGCCCTGGCCTACCTGCGGGGAGAGAGCCTGGCCGATGCCTTTATGGTGGCCGTGGCACTGATGGTGGGTGCCATACCCGAGGGCCTTCCGGCAGCGGTGACCATCATGCTGGCCATTGGCGTGGCCCAGATGGCCAAAAGGCGGGCCATTATCCGCAAACTGGTAGCGGTGGAAACCTTGGGCAGCGCCAACGTGATCTGCTCGGACAAAACCGGAACGCTCACCGAAAACCAAATGACCGTTCAAAAAATCCTGGCCGGAGGGGAGGCCTTTGAGCTCACGGGCATTGGCTACAAACCCGAGGGTAAGGTTATTTTTGAGGGGCAAGCGGTGGACCTTTCCGAAAAGCCGGCCCTGCAACAGGTATTGACTGCGGGGCTGCTTTGCTCCAATAGCCGCATTGTGGAAGAAGCGGGCCGGTGGACGGTAGAGGGCGATCCCACCGAGGCAGCGCTGATCAGTGCTGCCGAAAAAGCAGGCATCACCCGGCAGCAAATCGATCCGCAATATCCCCGCCTGGACGAGATTCCCTTCCAATCGGAAAACCAATACATGGGCAGCCTGCACCGGCACGAAGATCAAACGGTGGTTTTCTTAAAGGGATCGGTGGAATCGGTGCTCCGCTGTGCGGATCGGGCGCTGGACAAAACCGGAGAAATCGTTCCCCTAGATTTTTCCGCTGTTCAGCAGGCCGCCGATCAATTGGCTGCAGAAGGCCTGCGGGTCCTGGCCTTTGCCTTCAAAATCAGCGAGCCTGACCAACGGCAACTGGACCACCAGGACCTGTCCGAAGGCATGGTCTTTACCGGACTTCAGGGCATGATCGATCCACCGAGAAAAGAAGCGGTAGATGCTGTCTCTCTCTGTCAGCAAGCCGGCATACAGGTAAAAATGATCACGGGAGACCATGCGCTTACCGCAGCCAACATCGCCGAGCAACTGGGGATCCGTGGCCAAACCGAAAACGGAAGACTCCTGGCCCTTTCCGGGCTGGAACTGCAAGGATTTTCGGACGAGGAATTGCAGGAAGTGGCAGGAGCGGTGGCGGTCTTTGCCCGGGTCAGCCCGGATCAGAAGCTCCGGCTGGTGAAGGCCCTGCAGGCCAGTGGCAAGGTGGTGGCCATGACCGGTGATGGGGTAAACGATGGGCCGGCCTTAAAGCAGGCGAACATTGGCATTGCCATGGGCATTACAGGCACCGAAGTCGCCAAAGATGCTTCCGATATGTTGCTTACCGACGACAATTTCGCTTCCATAGAGGCCGCTGTGGAAGAGGGAAGGGGAGTCTTGGACAACCTGACTAAGTTTATTGTATGGACCCTTCCGACCAACCTTGGAGAGGCCCTGGTCATCCTTGCCAGCATTGCCTTTACCACCCAACTGCCGCTGGCCCCGGTGCAGATTCTCTGGATCAATATGACCACCGCTGTGCTGCTGGGGCTGATGCTTACCTTCGAACCCAAGGAAAAGGGCATCATGGACCGACCCCCCGTCCCCTCGGACAAACCCATCCTTACCTTTCCCCTGATCATGCGGACTCTCTTGGTCGGGACCTTGCTGATGCTCAGTTCGTTTTTGCTGTTTCGTTACGAGTTATCCCTGGGAGCCAGCCTGGCCGAAGCCCAGACGGTGGCCACCACGGTATTTATCGTGCTGGAAGGCTTCTACCTGTTTAACTGCCGCTCTTTGCGAAGATCGGTCCGCGAAATCGGCTGGTTTTCCAACAAATGGGTGTATGTGGGGGCCTTCACCATGTTGCTGCTCCAACTTGTATTTATTCATGCGCCGGTGATGAATGCCTTGTTCCACTCGGCCCCCATTGGCCTGGATTCCTGGATTAGGGTGTTGGGGGCAGGTGTGGGCCTGTTTGTGCTGGTGTCCCTTGAAAAAACCATCCGAAGAAAATATACGAAATCGGAGGACTTTTAATGGGGTTGATCCTCAAAGTATTTATTAAAAAGATGCTGGTGAACAAAACGCCGTAAAGGAAGAACGTTCAAACGGCATTGGCAATAGTTATCGCGGATGAGCGGGATTTTGTTGTGGAAAAAGAGCCACTGATCCAGTACTTGCATAAAACCTTGGAGTTGGGAGCAGACCATTTCGAAGGAAGGGAATCCTTGTCCTTCGGCAAGTTGTCCAAACAAGAGTGGAACAACCTATTTTACAAGCACCTGGACCAGCACCTGACCCAATTTGGGGTTCCCCAAGCATAAAAATTGAACATGTGATATGGGCTTGTATATTGGCCTTTTTTATTTACTATCCATTCTGGTGTCAAGCCTACACCTACGGGTAGTCCTTTGGTTTTTGAGCTATTTAAACGTTACAGAAAGCCTTAAACAGCTATTTTCGGGCTCATTGTTCATGAATAAATAACTTTGGTATGTTAAAAAAATTGTGGGGTGAAATTGCACGACATTTAAATCATGAGATCTATTTTGGAAGAAAAAATTATCAGGCTTTGATTCTGTTCATTTATTAAGACATTTATTCTTCAGGTTAAACCTACTGTAAATCAGTCACTTGATATATGTTTTGACAATTTGTAAATCTTCCTAAGGTGAGTAGTTCAAAAATTCAATCAAACTTTGGGTTGGTATTAGAAAGAAAGTGGGCATTAGTTGGAATGAGCTTTATTATGATGCTGTTTACTGGGCAATCCGCTATTGTATTGGTGATGAAAAAAAGGAGATAGATACGGAGTACGCCGTAGGTAATGATGCATCATCACTATATTTGTAATGTCATCCTAATAGTATAGTAGTGAGTTCTTTGGAGTTAGGTGTGGAAATTTTGAGGCTATAAAATATGATAAGGCATTATGAAAAAACATGAATCCCAGGATTATAACGTTATCCAACAAGAGCTGAAACTTCATGATGCAGCCATGGAGTCTACGAGTTGTGGTATCTCTATTTCGGATGCACGTAAACCGGATATGCCGTTGATTTATGTGAATCGGGCTTTTTGTGAAATGAGTGGTTATTTGGAGGAGGAGGTTGTGGGCAAGAACTGTCGATTCCTTCAGGGTGAAAATCGTGATCAGAAAGCCAGGTATATTATTCGGGAGGCGCTGGATTCAGGTAATCACTGCCAGGTACTGATAAAAAATTTCCGTAAAGACGGCACTTTTTTCTGGAATGACTTAATCATTTCTCCGATTCGAGACAAAGAGGGCCAGCTTACTCATTTTGTTGGCGTTCAAAACGATGTAACAGACAGGGAGGAGGCGCGTAGGGAAACGGCCGCCAAGCAAATTGAGCTGGAAAGGACCCTGGAGACGCTTAAGGAAACGCAATCGATGCTGATCCATTCGGAGAAGATGAACGCATTAGGGCAGATGGTGGCCGGGGTTGCACACGAAATAAATAATCCAGTGGCTTTTGTTGCAAGCAATATGCATGCGCTCAAACAGATGGCTGAAGACCTGAAAGATGCTTATGAACAATTAAATATGGCTGTTGACACCTCCGGCAATGAGGATTTGAAAGTAATGGCCAGGAAACTTAGCCAAGAGGCAGATGTGGACTTTATCTCGGAGGATCTTGATGATTTGATTAATAGTTCAATCGACGGGTTGAAGAGAGTCAAGGGTATTGTTGGGAGCCTACGTAATTTCTCCAGGCTGGATGAAGCAGACGAGAAGATCGCATCAATGAAAGAGTGTATCGAGAGTACGCTGGAGATTGCAGGGTCCGTTGTTAGGAATCGTTTGGTAATAGACTGTCAGCTTAATGATCTCTCCCCGATTAAATGCCGCCCGTCTGAATTGAATCAGGTTTTCCTTAACCTGATCATGAATGCGGCTCAGGCGGTGAAAGAGGATGGCCGCCTCGAAATTAAAGGTTCAGAAACGACAGATGCGCTGATTTTAACCTTTACGGACAATGGTATCGGGATGGATGCGGCTACTCAAGAGAAAATCTTCAATCCTTTTTTTACGACAAAGCCAGTAGGCGAAGGAACCGGTTTGGGACTGTCGATTGCCTACAAGATTATCTCAGATGGCCATAATGGAAAAATCACCGTTGACAGTGAAGTTGGAAAAGGAACCTCCTTCACCATCAGTTTACCTAAAAACGCATGAACTCATGAATGAAAATAGCACTGAAATCGATAAAAATAGTGACAAGGACGACAACTTACTTATCATTGACGATGAACCTTCGATACTCAGTTCATTGAGACGGCAATTTCGCAGAAATTACCAGGTTCATATCGCCCACAGTGCCAAGGAAGGACTCGAATTGATGAAAGCACATCCAATTCAGGTCATTATTTCCGACCAGCGGATGCCGGGTATGAACGGTTCAGCTTTTTTTAATGAAGTAAAAAATGACTATCCGGAGGCCATTCGCCTTTTGTTGACTGGATATGCCGATATCCAGTCAGTAATTGAAGCCATAAATGAGGGGAATATCTTTCGATATATTTCCAAGCCCTGGGATCCCCTTGAGCTTGATACAATCGTTCGCGAAGCCTTTGAGCGACACAATTTAATTGTTCGTAATAAGGAACTTGTGAACCAATTGCAGGAAGCAAACAAGGATCTCGAGAAGCGGGTCAAAGCACGCACCATTGAACTGACTAAGCTCAACAAGGAGAAGGACCATATGATTGGTATGGTGGCTCATGATCTCAGAGGACCCCTTGGAACCATCAAGATGTGCCATGATGTGATTGCCGAAGATTCGACTGATACCGCAACAAGGAAAGAGTTTCTTAAACTTATAGATGAGCTAGCTGAGAAATCACTGCGATTGATTGATGATCTGCTTGATGTTTCTGCAATCGAGACGGGGCAGCTTGTTCTTGAGAAAAAAGTAGTGTTTTTAAAAGGATTTCTTGACAAGGTGATACGGTTGAACCGGCGGTCTGCGGAGAAGAAAGACATTCTGCTTGAATTGCAATTCGATGGTCCGGATTCGTGGACCTTCGACCCCCAACGGGTCGAACAGGTTCTGGATAATTTGCTAAGCAATGCAATCAAGTATTCGCATAGGGATACAACGGTGCGATTAGTGGTCGAATTGGAGGAAGGTCAGCTATACTTCAGCGTTTTTGATCAGGGCCAGGGTATTCGCGAAGAAGACATGGACAAACTTTTCTCTGCTTTTCAAAAAACGAGTACCTTACCCACCGGATCGGAAAAAAGCAATGGGTTAGGACTTTCTATTTGCAAACGAATCGTAGCGTTGCACGGGGGAATCATTCAGGCGCAGAGCAAATTTGGCGAAGGTTCATGCTTCAGCTTTTATTTGCCCAAAGACAATCGGGCAATCTAATTGTCATGTTTCATGGATTGCCTCTCGCAGCCTTCTCAGCGTTTCGTTGCGGTCTTAGCGTGAAATGGTGTGTTGTTTCATTTAAATATCCATTTGTTTATATTGTATTCGACCAGATAAAGAATCTAGATTAACTATTCAAAATGGCATTAACTACTTGATTCCTTGACTGAAATGATTAATTTAGGGAGGTGAAATTTTGGATAAAGGATAGATTTTAATTGAACCCTTAAAATAGAAATATCAATGAACCGCTTTAAGGTCACCCTTTTTATTCTTCTGGTAGCTTTTTCCATCTTTCAATGTCAGCCTACTTCGGGTAAGAAAACGCTAAAAACACTTCCCCCTGAAGTCTTAGCCACCATCGAAAAACGGATAGCGAATGGGGGCACGATAAGCATGGCAATTGCTTTAATTGACTCTGCTGGAATAACCTACCATAATTTTGGTAAAACTTCCAAAGATGGTAAGGCGGTAGATGAGCATACCGTCTATGAAATAGGATCCATTTCCAAAGTATTTACCGGGATTCTGCTGGCCCAACAAGTGTTGGATGGAGACCTTAAACTGGAGGATGAGATCAACAACTTTTTACCGGAGGGTATAAAAGCCGCTGCGATAGGGGAAGAAGAAATTACCTTTGGCCATCTTACGGACCATACCTCTGGATTCCCCTTGATGCCGAAAAATTCTACCCCATCAAATCCTAAAAATCCTTATGCTGACTACACGGTAGATCAGATGTATGCTTTTATTTCAGACTATAAGCCCGGGAGGAGAGCGGGTACAAATTACGAGTATTCCAATTTTGCCCAGGGACTTTTGGGTCACCTGCTGGCCCTGAATAGAAACAATACCTATGAAGCATTGATGGTGCAGACGATTGCCGATCCATTGGAAATGGAGGACACACGAATCGCCTTGACGGATCGAATGAAGAAAAATCTTGCCTTAGGACATAGCGGAGGCACTGTGGTTGAAAATTGGGACATCCCCACGCTTGCCGGGGCAGGAGCGATCAGAAGTTCCACCTCCGATATGGCGACCTTTATTGCTGCCAATTTGGGTTACGTAGAAAGTCCCTTAGAGGAAGCAATGGCCTTATCTCATAAAGTCAGGCACCGCAAAGCGGAAGGTAGGAAAGTGGGCATGGCTTGGAATTATAGAAGTGGTAAGTTTGGAGATGTCATCTGGCACGGTGGGGGTACCGGCGGCTACAGGACATTTGCCGGATTCGTCAAAGAAACCGGTGTTGGTGTGGTTCTTTTTACCAATTCATCCATGGATTCGAGTGATATTGGCTTCCATTTACTCAATCCAAGTTCGCAATTAGTGAACGTGAAGTCCAAGAATCAGGCCGTGGATGTACCGGAATCTATCCTTGAACGGTATGTGGGGGTTTACGAGTTAACGCCTGATTTTATGATCAGCATTTCCAAAGAAGGGAAGCAGTTGTTTGTGCAGGGTACCGATCAGCCACGGTTTGAAATTTTTCCGGAAAGCCAGACTAAATTTTACCTGACTGTGGTGGAAGCAAGCATTTCTTTTCAAAGCAAAAACGGTGTGGTAGAAAGCCTGACCCTTTTTCAGGGTGGACAAAAAATGCCTGGCAAGAAGGTGGATTAGTGAATTTCTGTTGTTTTTCAGGTATATTTAATGCGGGTTGTGCGGTTTGATTTATGGGTCGGCACCCTTACAAATACGTTAAATTGAAACCAATTAAACTTAAGATGGCTTTTCCCACTATTTTCGACAAAGAAGTAACAGCGGAGCTGATCCGGAGGATTGACTCCCTGACACCCAGTACCCAGCCACAATGGGGAAAAATGAGTGTGGCTCAAATGCTGGCGCATTGCAACGTCACCTATGAGATGGCTTATGAAAACAAGCATCCCAAACCCAATTTCTTCATGGGATTAATCCTCAAAGCCTTTGTCAAAAAAATGGTGGTGAACGAAACCCCTTACAAGAAGAATGTTCGGACGGCACCGGCGTTTATCATCGCAGATGAGCGGGATTTTGAGGAAGAGAAAGCACGACTGATCCAGTACTTGCACAAAACCGTAGCGTTGGGAGAAAGTCATTTTGATGGAAGGGAATCCCTGTCCTTCGGCAAGTTGTCCAAAGAAGAATGGAATAATATGTTTTACAAGCACCTGGACCACCACCTGAGGCAATTTGGGGTGTAACAATGTCAGGCAGTAGGAGATTCCATTCGGGTTTACCGCCGTTTCCTGAAAACGATTTGGCCACCCTTAACTAATTGATCCGCCAGGCTCTATGGAAAAGAAAGGTCTCAAAAAATACGCATTCGTAGGTTTTACCTGGCTTTTTGTCGCTGCCAGCACGGTGGGGATAGCTAGTTGGCAGGGCCTGCATACCTTCGTGTTTGCTTGGGTTGTAAATTTCCTGTTGATGACGGCCTCAATGGCCTACACCGAAACCTTCCAACCCCCACTGCAATCAAGCTATTTTGCAACCAAAAACTGGGAAGCAGGAGGAACGGTATATAGATGGCTCGGGGTGGATGTTTTCAGGAAGTTGCTGGTATGGATTGGCTGGGAAAAACTCAGCAGGGCCTCCAACCCGGTAAAAAAGAACCGGACTGCCTTAGAAAAATTGGAATACCAAACCCGCCAATCGGAATTTGGCCACCTCATCATTTTCATTGTGGTATCGGTTTTTGGCATCGCAGTAGCGTTGCTCCAGGGCATCAGGGATTCCTTTTGGCTCTTTTTTCTGAATGTCGTATTGAACGGTTACCCCATCGCAGTGCAGCGGTATAACCGACCCAGGCTAAGGCGTGTTTTGGCGTAAATCGATGGGAGGGTAACCTATGTTTGAAGATTCGTCCTAAGTGTAAAATGGCAGTCAGCGATCCCAGTTTTTAGCTCAGGTCTGTAGCCATTGAAAGTAACCGAATGCCACAATACGATCCCGTTCGCAAAGTCTTTTGGATGTCCAGCTAGTTCCCACACTGGAAGTGCTTGTTTTTTCATCAAAGGTTTCTTTAGCTTGTTCACAGCTGGGTTAAAGAAATGAAAAAATTGCATCATGTCAGCATGGTATGGAAATTACTTCAGGGAATTACATCCCTGACCAAAACCCGTTGTGTTGACATAGATAATTAATACTTGAATGATATACTAATAATATATACTTTTGTGATATAAAAAATTTATCATGAAGAATATATCCCTTAAAATTGACGACCTGGTTTTTCGTGAAACAGAAAAAATACGTGAGCGAATGAAGCAACCCAGGAATCGTTACATTAACGAAGCAATCGCCTTTTATAATAAATTTCAACGTAAGCAGCTTCTTGAGAAGAAGTTGAAAATTGAATCAAACCTGGTAAAAGCGGATTCGATGGAAATCCTCAGGGATTTTGAAGCCATTGATTATGCCGATTAAACAATTTGAAATCTGGGTTGCAGACCTGAATCCTCAGATAGGAACGGAACCGGGAAAGAAAAGGCCCGTTTTGGTCATTCAAACGAACCTTCTTAATAAAATCCCTCATCCATCTACGGTTGTTTGTCCAATCACAACAAACGTGCGAGAAGATGTGGAGATTTTAAGGGTTCATTTGAATAAGGGTGTTGCAAATCTGAATCAACCCTGTGATATTATGATTGACCAGGTTAGGGCAATAGATAATAGAAGGCTTACCAAAAGGCTGGGTACATTACCAGATGAATTAACGGTTCAGGTTAGGGAAAATATTCGTATTGTCCTTGATCTTGACTAAGAATAACTACCAAGGATTTTACAGAAAATCCGGCCGGTCCGGCCCATCATAAGGCGCCGCTCCAACTTTTTCCCCTGAACGTTTATCTACCTCCAACAATTTAGGATCACTTGTTTCAGGGGCCAGGATCAGGCCGTAGTGCCGGCCCATCCAGTAATCCCGGATAAAGCCCACCGGCTCCATGATGCGCTTGCTGTTTTGACCGCCATCCAACACAATGGCCCTTCTGGCACCTCGGGTGACCGCCGCTTCCCGGGGAGAAATGGCTTTTACCCCGCCTTCATAGGAGGTGTAGCCCTCCTCCACAAATAAATCGTCCCGGTGGGAATTGCGGTAATTGTGTTCGATAGCGTCCAGGGTCCATTCCCGCAGGTGTTGCACGGCCGCTTCCAAATCCGCATCATTGCCGGTCATGGCGGCGTAGGTAAAGTTAAACCAGGGGATCTTCTCCATGCGCTTGATTTCAAAGGTGCGCTCCAGGCTTCTCAGGTAAAAGGAGCGTAGTATGGGATCCTTCTCATAGCGCAGCAAGGTATTGTAGGCTTCAAAGGCCAGGTTGTCATCCCAGGGGGCAATCTGGGAAGGAGGGAAGGTGTTTTTCTGCTTGATGGTATTTTCCGCATAGCCCCAGTCTACCAATTGCTGGTATCCCTTCTTGAAGCGTTCTTCTCCGGTCAGTGCATAGGTGGAATAGGAAAAAGCCAATGCTTCCAGCCCGTTCACGCCCCGGTCGGACCAGCCGTAGGGGCGCAGCAGGTACTCCGGATTCCAGCGTCCCCAGCGGGTGGGTTGCCCATCGGCATCGATCAGCACCCAGTTGTTTTCCATGATGTATCCGGCGATGCGGCGCATGTGTTCTTTGGCCAGTTCTTTTTCTTTGCCTTCAGCCGCCAGATCATGAAACAAGGAAACGCTGTAGAAATGGGCGATGATCTCGTCGCTGGAGGCATCGCCTTTCCAGTACCAGAGGCTATCTGCCGTGGCATTCCATTTGGCCGGCAAGCCGCCGGAGCCCCGTTGGCCCATAGTGCCTTTGTCTCCTTTGCGGGACCAGATGGAGCGGGCGATCAGGCCATCTATTGGCGTAATTCGTTCCAGCCACAACATGGCCTGGAAAGCATCCACCGCCTCTTTTCGGGCGGCTTCTTCGCCTGTTACGGCGTATTTATAACTCATGGCTGAAAGGTAGGTGGCCGTATGGGCACCGTCGTTATCGCTGATTTCACGTACCCATTTCCCCTGGTAATCGCGGATGGTGTGGATAAAGCCCATGCGCTTATGGCCCCAATTTTCCAACCAGTATTCGTAGTGGTCAGCCTTTTTCCTCAGGGTAAATGGTTCGTAGCGGATCATCCCAATGCCGCCTTCCGTGGCCACAAGCACTTCGTTTTCGGCCACGGCTATGTCATTGACCCGGTTGTCCGGCAGCCAGTGGTCGGCACCGAAATAATGCCAGTCCTCGTCCAGCATCCGTATCGCTCCTCTGGGTGTGCCGATCCATACATCTCGGTCAAACCCTTGCACCAATTGCCGGGTTTCTTCCACCGGAAGTCCATCGGCTCCCTGGATGGATTGCAGGGAAGCACCCCGGAGAACACCTAATCCCCGGTCCGTGCTGATAAACAACCGGCTACCCATGGAAAGCAATTCACCAGTATTTTTGGAGGGCAGATTGCCCCAGTCGATCAGGTGCTCGTTGACCACCTTGCCGGAAAGCTGCACCAGTTGCCCGGGTCGAAGGACATGCAGGGTTCCGCTGTAGCTGGCAATGGACGTGATAGGACCCAATTTCACCGGATCGGCCAGTAGCTGGGTGCCATCCTCCATCAGCATGGTCACGTCACTGGACAGGTAGCCCCCTTCGGGCTCAATATCGGTCAAATTTCCTTGCTCATAGACATAAATGGCATCACGGGTGGCCGCATGGACCTTGCCCAGATGCAGACAAACATCCACAAAGCTGTCTTCACTGAGTTTCTCCCAGGAATCGTCGGCAAAGCGGTAAAATCCGGAGGAAGCCATCACCCAGGCCGTATCGTCCAACACCTCCATTTTGCTTATTCCCGCCGGACTGCCGGGTACCGGCTGGAGTCCGTTCGCTTTTAATTCCCGAAGCTTTCCATCCAAAACGGCATAGGAACGACCAGACAAAATGGCTACCTGTGTGACGGCCGAGGGGGTAGTAAGGATTTCACTTTTTTCCTGGAGAAATACCTTATCGGCTACCGGTTCCCAAAGGGTTTGCTGGGCCGCCAGGGGCAAAACAAAGACAGATAAAAGAAGACCAAAAGAATAAAATTTCAGCGATTGAATCATGGAATAAATTTTTGTGATTGGGTCTGCGACGATGCGCTCTATATCCTATACCGCTTCTTTCAGAAAAGGGCCATTCGGAAGACCCGAATCCTGATAGACGGTGGCTACCGGTAGGTGAATCAGAACCGGTGCGACTTGATGCAAGAAAGGTAAAACCCAGAAAAAATTACGTATGGCATGGTATTCGGATGGGCTTTGCTCATACAGGCTTTATCAGTCAATTGATCCAGGATAAGGCTTTACCGGATATTAGCTTTGATTGATTTAGTTATCGTGCCCTCCGGCTTCGTTCAGAGCATTGGATAAATAATAGGTGCCCGCCACCACCACACTATCTTTAAATAGGGCTTCGTCTGGGTTCATGATGGCGGTGTAGCCCATGGCTTCGATTCCGGTTCGAACCTGCTTTCGTTGATAAACTTTCCCTTCCTGCTTGCTATCCT
This sequence comes from Cyclobacterium salsum, assembly GCF_010119245.1. Lineage (GTDB taxonomy): Bacteria > Bacteroidota > Bacteroidia > Cytophagales > Cyclobacteriaceae > Cyclobacterium > Cyclobacterium salsum. Next base: position 628,643 of record NZ_WNKG01000001.1, on the reverse strand, counting down.
GTAATACAAAAAGGAAGGTTTCGCTTCCTTCATGGACAATAGATCCGGAAGGTACGGTCCATACAGAATCCTGGCTCACTACTATATAACTATTGATATACATTCCCGGCAGGAAGGAATCATTTTCAGTATCCAAATGCGCATGCACCTGCACAAACCGGCCTTTGGGATCTATGGTGTTTCCTTTTCGGTAAACGTGCCCGTAAAACAATTGCTCTTTAAAATCAGGTAAGGTAAAGGTCACCGCCTGTCCCTCCATCACCCTGGGAATATCCTGTTCCAATACGTTCATCTCCACATGCAGGTGTTCGCTGTTGATCACTTCCATCAGCACCTCATGCGGCGCACTGTGCTGCCCGACAGATGTTTGCAAAGCGGAAATTTTACCCGAAATCGGGCTTTTTAAAAGCACTTTTGACTGTAGGTTACCCTGTTCCAGGGAAGAAATGTCCGCTCCCATCAGTTTCAGGTTGTTTTGAAGGGCGGATTTTTTGGCCCTGGCTGCCTGAAATGCCGCCCGGGCTTCTTCCAGTTCTTTTTGGGAAGAGATGTTATCCTCCCGCAAGCTTTGTTTTCGTTCAAAATCGCTTTCCAGGTTGGCGAGGCTGCTGAGGGTTTCCAGGTATTCCTGCTGCATGGATACAAATTCAGGGCTGGAAGCGGTGATTACTACCTGGCCTTTGTTCACCGGATCACCCACAATAAAGTGGATTTTTTCGACAAAGACCGTGGTAAAGGAGTTGATGGTGGCTTTGTACTGGGGAGGGGAGTCGATAAATCCGGGTGCTTTCACCAGGTTGGTCAGGGGCTGTTTGACGAAAGTTCCGCGACGTATGCCCGTAATGACCTCTTGTTCGGGAGTCAACTGAACCGTTGCTTCCCTGTGTTCCATGGATTCCTCATTTCCTTCCGTGGTACGTGTATCCTCCTTGCAAGCCATCAGTCCGTTCACAAGTAGTAATAGGAGGAAAAGGTTCGATAGTTTGATATTCAGCTCTCCGGCTGGCGTTCTCGTTTTACTCAATATCATGGCAGGTTAAAATAGTGAATGTCAATAAGGGTTTGATGGTATTCGTTCAAGAGATCCAGGTGATCCATTTGGATTTCGCTGGCATATTCCAGGCTGCGGATGTACTCCAGGTAATCAATTTCCCCCTGGTCAAAACTTCTATGAGCCGTGTTGATGATTTCTTCCGCCATCGGTAGCCCCTCCTGGTTATAGTAATCCAACTCTTTGAGGTGCATTTCCAGCCTGGTTTTTTTCTGGTTTATGGCTGATTCCCAGCGGATACCTAAATCATTGATTTTGTTTTGCGATTGGTAGACGGACAGGCGGGCGGATTGTACCCTTGCCCGGGAGGGTCCAAACCACAGGGGAACCTGTATGCCTGCCTGATAACCGAAAAAACCGCTGACGCCATCAACTTTCTGGAACATGTACTGTACATAGAATCCGGGGAGCAATTTGTTTTGCATCTGATTCTTTTCCGCTTCAAAACGTTCTTTTTGATGCATCAAATAGCCGTAAGAAGGATGATTTTCCAGGTCGGGGAATTCGGCGAATGCCATAGTCAGCGGAGGGCTCTTGAGCTGCAATGTATCCGGGGACTGTACCACTTCCTGAATTTGCCGGTACACAATTTGGATTTCCTGCTCCAGTTGAGAATAAGCCATACGGACTTTTTCAGACCGGGCTCTTGCCATGACCATGGCCAGTCGGTTGGTCGTGCCAGCGGCATACCGCTTTTCGGAGGCCTTATACAGTTCTTGATACAGGGAATCAAATCCATAATATTGTTCCTTCTTTTTGACCAGGTACTCCAACTGGTAACAAGCTTTATACAGTTGTTTTTTCAGGTTTAGGGTCTTGATGTCATACAGATCCTCTGTGATTAGGCTTTCCTTTTCCAGTACCTTTTTTCGGGAAACATAGACTCCGGGAAAATCAATGTACTGTTGGAACCCGAAAGAGTTTACCCCATCTCCCTCCAGGTTTCTTTGGTTTTCCTCCGTTCCGATAAAGAATAGGGATGGGGCAATATCCCAGGCAGTTTTGGTTTGGACCTGACTGTTTTCCAATGATATTCTGGCGGCAGCCAATTCAAAATTATTTTCCAGTGCCATGGACCAGGCCGCTTCCGGATCTATAGGGCCCTCCTGGGCAGGGCTTAGAAAGGGAATCCCAAGCAGTATCGCCAGTGCCGTCAGCGCTTTGCCGGGGCGAAAGCCCTGAACTTTCTTCGATTTTACTACATAATAGACCACCGGCAAGACGATCAGGGTAAGAAAAAATGCGGTGATCAGCCCACCTATTACTACCGTGGCGATGGGCCGCTGCACCTCCGCTCCTGCAGAAGTGGATAGCGCCATGGGAATAAATCCCAGGATATCGGTGGATGCAGTCAAAAGTACCGGCCGCAAACGGTTTTTACAGCCCTTCAGGATTCTTTTGCGTATATCGGTTTCTCCGCTAGTTTCCAGGTCATTGAGGTAACTGATCAACACAATGCCGTTGAGCACTGCGATGCCAAACAAAGCAATAAAACCGATACCTGCGGAAATACTAAAGGGCATGCCCCTTATCCATAGCGCCACAATTCCACCAATTACCGCCAGGGGGATGGACAAGAATACCATGATCGTCTCAGAAACAGAATGAAAAGTAAAGTAAAGCATAATGGCAATCAACAACAAGGCAAGCGGCACCACCTTGATCAGGCGGTCCCGGGCCTGGTTCAGGTTTTCAAACTGCCCCCCATATTCAATGGAGTAGCCCGTGGGCAAATCCAACTCAGCATCCAGCAATGCCTGCACATCGGTAATAATGGATTCCACATCCCTCTCGCTGGCATTTAAACTCAACACAATCCTTCTTTTGGTGTCGTCCCGGGATATCTGCGCGGGCCCCGACTGAAAGCTGATGTCAGCCACTTGTTTCAATAATATTTTTTCCCCGTTTTCCAGGGGCAGACTTAACTCGTTTACCACCTCGGTGCTTACCGTCTCCCTATCCAGACGCAGGGCCAGGTCAAAGCGGCGTTCGTTTTCAAAAATAGTACCTACGCTGCTGCCGGCAAAGGCGGTACGGATTACCTGATTAACATCGGCAATGCTGAGGCCATAGAGGGCCAGCTTTTCCCGGTCGTAGCGGATGGAAATCTGGGGCAGTCCTACCAATTGTTCTACCTTGATATTGTCGATTCCCTCCACATCCTTTATAATGTCAGCGGCCTCCAGGCCGTAGCGGTACAGGGTTTCCAGGTCTTCTCCAAAGATCTTGATGGCCAGGTCGGATTGCACCCCCGTGAGCAGTTCGTTGAAGCGCATTTCGATGGGCTGGGTAAACTGGTAGGTGATACCCGGTAAAACAGAGAGCTCCTCGGTCATAAGGTTTGCCAGGGCTGTTTTGGAATCCACCCTTGACCAATCGTCCGGGTCCTTTAGCTTGATGATGATATCCGACATCTCCATGGACATGGGGTCCGTGGGGATCTCCGCCGCTCCGATTCTACTGACGACTTGGTCCACCTCATCGGGAAATTTCTCCAGCAGAATGGACTCGATTTTGGTGGTGATCTCAATGGTCTGGGCCAGGGAAGTGCCCGGCTTCAATACCGGCTGGATCACGTAATCGCCCTCGTCCAACGTGGGCAAAAATTCTCCACCCAGCCGGGAGAAAATAAACAGGCTGATTCCAAATGCAATCAGGGCCGTAATTAAAACAAACTTCGCATGTTTTAGGGCACGTATCAATACCGGCTCGTACCAACCGTGGACGGTCCGGATAATCTTGGCGGAAAGCGTACCTTTTTCATCTTTTGAAGGGCGGATAAACAGGGCCGCCATGACCGGCACATAGGTCAGGCAGAGAATCATGGCTCCTGCCAGAATAAACATAAAGGTCAATGCCATGGGTTGAAACATTTTTCCTTCTACTCCGGTGAAACTCAGGATGGGAATGAAAACAATCAAAATGATGATCTGACCAAAAATGGCGGCGTTCATCATTCGATTGGAACTCTCAATGACCAGCTTGTCCACCTCCTCCTTTTGGGCATTCCCTTTCAAGCCGGGAAATTTCTTGCTCATTTGGTAGACCACATACTCGACCACCACTACTGCACCATCGATCAAAATTCCGAAATCAATGGCCCCCAGACTCAGTAGGTTAGCGTCTACCCGAAAAAAACTCATCAGCGAAATGCCAAAAAGCAAGGAAAGGGGGATGACGGAAGCTACCAGCAAACCACTGCGAAAATTGCCCATCAGGATGACCAGAATGAAGATGACAAACAAGGCGCCCAGGATAAGGTTTTCCTGTATGGTGGAGGTGGTCTTGTCGATTAGCATGGAGCGGTCGAGAAACCCATTGATGTACACCCCTTCCGGCAGTATTTTTTCTATTTCAGCTATGCGTTCTTTGACGCTCTTGATCACCGCATAGGAATTTTCCCCTTTCAGCATCATGACCTGCCCCAGCACTTTTTCCCCTTCTCCGTTTCCCGTAATGGCCCCAAAGCGGGTGGCGTATCCAAAGCGCACCTCTGCCAGATCGGCAATGGTCAGGGGCACACCTCCACGATTGGCCACGACAATTTTCCGAATATCCTCCAGGGATTGGATCATGCCCTCGCCTCGAATAAAATAGTTGGTCTGGTTTTTTTCCAGATAGGCCCCTCCGGCATTTTCATTGTTGTCCTCCAGGGCTTTCAGGACTTCCAGAAGGGAAATGTCCATGCTTCGGAGCTTTTCAGGCTGCATGGCCACTTCGTATTGCTTCAGGTAACCTCCCCAGGTATTGATCTCCACCACGCCTTTGATGCCGGTGAGCTGTCTTTTTATCAACCAATCCTGGATTTCTCGCAGGTCCATCACCGAATAGCGGTCTTCGTAGCCCGGTTTTGTCTCCAGGGTGTATTGGTAGATTTCACCCAGGCCCGTGGATATGGGTGCCATTTCCGGACTGCCAAAATGTGCCGGAATGTCCTTGCTGGCCTGTGCTAGTTTTTCTCCGATCAATTGCCGGGGCAGATAGGTGCCCATGCCTTCTTCAAAGACCACGGTGATGGTGGACAGCCCGTATTTGGAGACCGAGCGGATTTCTTCCACGCCGGGTAAATTGGCCACCGAAAGTTCTATAGGGAAAGTAATAAATTGTTCCACCTCTTCGGTGGCCAGGTTTCGTGCTACCGTGATGATTTGTACCTGATTGCTGGTAATGTCGGGGACAGATCCAATGGACAAACGCTGGAAGGAAAACATTCCCCAAATGATCATGCCCAATACCGCTAAAAGAACAATAAATTTATTTTTTACGCTGAAAGCGATTATTCGGTGTATCATTTACAAAATAATTTGCTGCAAGTTAAAAATAGTTTATTGGATTTTGCCGCGTTTAGGACATGATAGAAGTCATCGTTGAAAGACTATTTCCCCATCCAACCCGGTCAGTATTACTTGTGTCTGTAGAATTTCAGCCTCCGGGATTTCCATGATATCTCGGTCAAAAACGACAAAATCAGCTACTTTTCCTACTTCCAGGCTGCCTTTTATATTTTCTTCGAAGGCTCCATAAGCCGCATCCAGGGTATAACTTCTCAGTGCTTGTTCCCGGCTCATCTTCTGATCCGCTTCGTAACCTTCCTCGGGGCTTCCGTCCAGGGTTTTGCGGGTCACGCTGGCATAAAAATTAGCCAGGGGATTGATGGGTTCTACGGGTACGTCCGTTCCGTTGATAATGGGGACTCCGGATTGCAGGAGTGCCTGCCACATATATGCCCCATTTTTAATCCGTTTTTCTCCCAGCCGATCGATGGCCCAGGGCCGGTCTGAGGAGAGGTGAATGGCCTGCATTGCCGGAAGTACGCCTAATTCCGCAAAGCGAGGAATATCATCCGGATGCAGGTGCTGAGCATGTTCGATGCGAAAGCGGTGCTCGTTGCGTTTTTCGGGAAACTCCTCCAGGGCGGCCTGGTACCGGTCCAGTACTTCTTTATTGGCCCGGTCTCCAATGGCATGGGTGCAGAGTTGAAATCCTTTTTCCAGGGCCATTTTTGAAACTTCATAGACGTATTCCATGGGAAGGGTTTCGTGGCCGAAATGACCAGGTCTGTCGCTGTATTCCTCCAGTAACCAGGCTCCACGGGAACCCAGAGCCCCGTCACAACTCAACTTTATCGAACGGAAGGTAAGCAGGCTGTCTATTTCAGGACCTTTTTTCAGCCATTCGTCCAGGAATTCCCGGTTTCCTCCTGCGATCATGGCGTACATGCGGAGTTTCATTTTCCCATCGCGTTTCATTTGTTGGTATAAGTCTACCGTTTTGGAACCGATCCCCGCATCGTGAAATCCCGTGATGCCATTTCGATGGCAAGCAGCCATCGCCAGTTCGAATGCCTGTCGGTCCTTTTCCGGGCTATTGGCAGGAATGTGCCGGGTAATCAATCCCATGGCGGTTTCGTTGAAAATACCGGTGGGGTTTCCGTTCTCATCCCGGATTATTTCCCCTCCTTCCTGGTGGTTGGGATCCCCTAATTGTTCTTTTCCGAGGGTATTTAAGCCCGCAATTTCCATGGCCCGGGCATTGGCAAATCCTGCATGACCGCTGGCATGGTACAAAAAGACCGGGTTATCCGGAGATACCTCGCTTATGGACTGGTGTAAGGGGAAGCCATTTATTTGTTTTCCCGGCGATTCGGTCCATTTGCTTTGGTGCCAGCCACGACCGGTAATCCACTCGCCCGCAGGCGTCCGATCGGCAGCCTCCTTTACCATAGCGACGATTTCCTGAAAGCTTTTGGTAGCGGATAAATCCAGGTTCAGTTCGTTGTAGCCCAGGCCCATAAAATGTCCGTGTCCTTCAATCCAACCCGGTGTCAAGGTTTTTCCTTCCAGGTCAATCACTTCCGTTTCAGAACCGATATAGGGTTTTACCCCTTCCTGATCTCCCACATAAATGATTTTATTTCCCTGTATGGCCATGGCCTCGGCGGTGGGTTGGTCTTCGTTTACCGTGTAAAGGATGCCGCCGGTAAATACCCGGGTGGCGGTTTCCGGGGATTCGGAACAAGCGCCCAGCAAAAGGATGGCTGGTAATACAAGGAATGCATAAAGTTTGGTTGTCATAAGTGGATCAATAATAGTGGTTGATGATGGTTAAAAGGGGGATTCATAAGCCATACTCCCTTTCTACTTTACATATCCGTATTTTGTAGTTTTGGTACCATTTTTCCTTACCGAGCTGTTGGGCGAGTAGGTGTCGGGTTTCGTTTTTCCAGGCAGCAATGGCCTCCAGACTTTCCCAGTAGCTGACCGTTATTCCCAGGGCCTCTCTTGCGGATTCATGACCGAGATAGCCGGGCTGATTTTTTACCAATGCTTCCATTTCCCGGGCCATTTGCGCATAATCTTCCCCGGCTTCCGGATCTTTGATACTGGTAAATATCACGGCATAGTAAGGAGTGGAGGGATTGTCACTGATCATGGGTAGTTTGCCTTGTTATAGAAAGGATCGGAAACTTTAGGTTAAATATATTAAGAATTACTTTATGAGACAGGGCCAGCATCCAATTTAGAATCAATTTGGAGTAACACCCTGTTCGTTACATAAGCGGCATTGATGCCCTGATGTACCCTTTATGCTGTCCGAAAAAGTGTTGAATTTGTCCGTTTTTGAACAGTTCTGACCTATGTTTCGAAGGTTTCCCCTGATATTTCAGCGATTGGGGGTATTTTGGTAATTGGCATTAGATTGGATTTATCTTTTTGATAGAAACAAAAATTTACAACATCACCAAATGAAAACAATACAAGGTAAACGGGAAAAGAAGAATTGGAACTTTAGTTTTCCTTCCAAGAAAAAATTAAATGTAAGTGCATCCCTGGTACTCAGCCTGCTGATTTTTACCTCTTGCCTGGATCCACAGTTGGAAACCGTGGCGGATATCGAGGAAAGCTTTGTGGGCATCAGTTCTATTGAAGTGGATGCTGGCTTTCTTCCTGCGGAGTACCTCGGATCTCCTGATTTGGAGGAAGTATCCCTGGATGCCTTACTTCGGTCCAATGTGGATGGGGGGACGATCGCCTACCGGGTGGTAGGTGAAAAACTCATTGTCAACCTGGATCACAATGGCCTGAGAATGGGCCGGTCCGAGGGACACATCAGGCTCACGGGTCCGACCCATATGTCCTTACAGATGCATGCAGGTTCCGGCACGGTCCATGCCGAAAATGTTGAGGGAGATAGAATTGATTTGGAAGTGAATTCGGGCCGGGTTAGCGCCAAAAATCTTGACGCTCTGGAAGTATACCTTACAGCAAGCTCAGGTGAGGTTGTAGGTGAAAACATCGAAGGAAACACGATAGCATCCGTTTCATCCGGGAAACTGAATCTGGAACAAATTGAGGGAGACCTGGATGCAGAAACATCCAGCGGAAATATGGCATTCAGGGCTATCAACGGTTTATTGAATGTGAAGTTGAGTTCCGGAAAAATCACCATGGATCAGGTGCAGGCTTTGGGAAGGGTAAGCGTGAGTTCCGGGGAAGTGACAGGTAGCAACGTTGGGTTAAGCGAACATACTTCCTTTAAAGCGTCCTCTGGAAATATTTCCATACAAACCAACAGTAATTTGGCTGCTTTCAATTACGAAATCCATACTGGAAGCGGACGGGCAAAAGTTGGAGAGAGTGAATCATCCGGAACCCTGATTATCAGGAATGGTTCACCGCATACCATTAAAGGAGAAGTAAGTTCAGGTAATATTACCATAGTCAATTGATTGGTTCTATCCTGATATTTAGCTGAACCTATACATTTCGTAACTGCTGATTCATACAAATCGGTAAACAACTGTATTTCTGTAGCCAACAGTAGACCACTTTCGCTCTGCTGTTGGCCTTATGGGTTAAAAAAGTACGCATTCGAAAAATTTAGTAGTCCCCATATAACATTGGTTTAACAGGTGATTTTTTGGATAGTCACTGTTTTTTGAGGCAAATAAGTAGGTTTTGGAGTCCTATTTTAAAACCCTGGGCGTAAAAATGGTTCTGTGTTGGTTATTTTATTGCCGGATACTGGATTTTTGCCTATTATTGAATGCTATTAAAAGAGGTCCGGAATCAGCCGCTATTCCATAGGGGGCATCATTTTTTGGCTTCTAACTAGAAACGTTTAACCACCAACCATGAAAAAATTACAATTATCATTGCTGGCCCTGTTGTTATGGACTTGCCAGGCTCCAGTCCATACCGAATCGAATGACCTGGAACAACGGGCAGAACGGGTGACCATCATCCGGGATGATTACGGCATTCCCCATATTTATGCTGCCACGGATGCGGATGCGGTTTTTGGAATGCTTTACGCCCAGTGTGAAGATGACTTTAGAAGGGTAGAACGGAACTATATCTGGGCAACCGGCCGCCTGGCCGAACTGGAAGGAGAGGAGGCCTTGTACAGTGACCTTCGAGCGCGGTTATACATGACCGAGGCAGAGGCAAAAGCAGCTTATGAAGGGGCGCCTGAATGGCTTCAGGACCTGTGCGATGCGTTTGCCGACGGGGTCAATTATTACCTGGAAACCCACCCTGAAGTAGCGCCGCAGGTTTTGACCCGCTATGAACCCTGGTTTCCCATGTTTTTTAGCGAGGGATCCATTGGGGGTGACATTGAGCGGATCGCTACCCAACGGATTCAGGCCTTTTATGAAAATCAAATGGCCCTGGCTTATTCTGGATATGGTGATGGACTGTTGCATCCTGATCCCTATGAAGAGCCTAAGGGTTCCAATGGCATCGCCATTGCGCCAGAACTGAGCGAATCGGGAAATGCCCTGTTGCTGATCAATCCCCATACCTCCTTTTATTTTCGCCCTGAAATCCATGTGGCCAGTGAGGAGGGCTTGAATGCCTATGGAGCCGTTACTTGGGGCCAGTTTTTTGTTTATCAGGGTTTTAATGAAAAGACCGGGTGGATGCATACCTCTACCCGCCTGGATTTTATGGATGAGTTTTTGGAAGAAGTAAGGGAAGCCGAAAATGGCTATGAGTATGCTTATGGAGATGAATGGCGGGCAGTGGAGGAAATTCCTGTTACGCTTTCATATAGTTCCCCGGAAGGATTGCAGGAAAAAAGCTTCACCATGTACCGTACGCATCACGGTCCGGTCACCCACCAGTTGGAGGACAAATGGGTGGCCACCAAAATCAACTGGGATCCGGTCAATGCGCTGATCCAAAGCTTTACCCGCACCAAACTGGACAACTACGAGGCATTTGTAGAAATGATGGATATCCGGACCAATTCTTCCAACAATACCGTTTTTGCAGATGCTGAAGGCAATATTGCCTATTTTCACGGGAATTTTATTCCCAAAAGGGACACCTCTTTTGATTTTTCAAGACCGGTGGATGGCAGCGATCCGGCAACCGACTGGCAGGGTTTGCATACGGTAGCAGAGAGCATAGTCATTCACAATCCCCAAACCGGATGGATACAAAATTGCAATTCCACTCCTTTTACTGCGGCAGGCCCTTACAGTCCCAAACAGGAGGATTATCCCTATTACATGGCTCCCGATGCCGAGAATTTTCGTGGCATCCATGCAGTAGACCTGCTTTCCCAGGCAAGTGAGATTTCCCTGGACGATTTGATTGCACTCGGATACGATCCCTACCTGCCGGCCTTTGACTACCTTATTCCGGAGCTGTTGGCGGCATTTGAGGCGAACGGGGCGTCTTACAGTGATTTAGCCGCTCCGATAGAAGTTCTAAAACAATGGGACTATAAGACTGGAGAAAGTTCCGTGGCCATGTCCCTGGCTCATTTTTATGGCCTGTGGTTTAACAGGCAGATTGGAAGTCCTTATCGGTTGATACCTTTTAACCAAAAGGAAGGGAACGAATTGAATTATGAAGCGGAGGATGTATTGGAGGCCTTTGACGCAGCGGTGGAGCAGTTGGAAGCTGATTTTGGCTCCTGGGAAATGCCCTGGGGAGAGATCAACCGCTTTCAACGATTGAGTGGGGATATAGATTTGGCCTATGATGATTCCAAAGAAAGCCTCCCCATTGGATTGGCCTCGGGTCGCTGGGGTGCCCTGGCTTCTTTTGGTGCCAGTGCCCGGGAAAACACTAAAAAGCTCTACGGCTCCTCCGGAAACAGCTTTGTGGCAGCAGTGGAATTTGGAGAAAAGGTACGGGCGAAAAGCCTGCTGGCCGGAGGGCAAAACAGTGATCCGGAATCCCCTCATTTTGACGATCAGGCGCAAATGTATGCCGATGGCAGCTTCAAGGAGGTATCCTACTACCGGGAAGATGTAGAAAAAAAGGCTGAAGAGACCTATCATCCCGGGAAAAGGTAAAGATGGTCTGATATACATGATAAAATTCAGGAAAATTTACAGCCGGTGTAAGTGGATTTTTCGGCAGATTTTCAGAGATTTAGGAGGCCTACCAGAAAATACAGGTTACCTGGATTTAGTATAGGAGTATGCGTTTCCTTTTCACCAATCCTTGCCGCATATGGATGTAGAAATATTATCCCGGATTCAATTTGCTTTTACGATAGCTTTCCATTACATCTACCCGCCCCTTAGTATTGGCCTGGGTCTGATCATGGTGATCATGGAGTCCCTGTATTTGAAGACGGGAAATAAAGAATATGAAATCCTGGCCAAATTCTGGACCCGGATTTTTGCCCTGACTTTCGGTATCGGTGTGGCCACGGGAATAGTCATGGAATTTGAGTTTGGCACCAACTGGGCCACTTACTCCCGCTACGTAGGCGATGTGTTTGGAAGTGCGCTGGCGGCAGAAGGCATTTTTGCTTTTGCCCTGGAAAGCGGTTTTCTGGGGGTGCTGCTGTTTGGCTGGAACCGTGTAAAGCCCTGGGTGCACTGGGTTGCTACCATGGGCGTCTTTTTGGGGTCCATGTTTTCAGCGGTATGGATTGTCATTGCCAACAGCTGGCAGCAAACACCTGCCGGTTTCCATGTCGTAGGCGAGGGGATGGAAGCCAGGGCTGAGATCACCGATTTCTGGGAAATGGTATTCAACCCCTCCAGCATGGACCGGTTGATTCATACCTGGCAGGGAGCCTTTCTGGCAGGAGCTTTTCTGGTATTAAGCGTGCATGCCTACTACCTGCGCAAAGGCAGGTTTGTGGATATCTCCAAAAAAGCCTTCCGCATCGCCCTGGTAGTAGCTACTATTTTTTCCCTGTCTCAATTGGTTTCCGGTCACAGTTCGGCAAACGGCGTGGCAGAGAACCAGCCCGCCAAGTTGGCGGCTTTTGAAGGGCATTTCGAAGCCGCTGCCCCCGGAGACATGTACCTATTTGGATGGGTAGACAAAGAATCGCAACAGGTGTGGGGCGTAAAGGTGCCCGGAGGGCTTTCCTTCCTGCTGGATTACCGCTTCGATACACCGGTTACCGGCCTCAATGCCTTCAAGGAAGAAGATCGTCCTTCTCAGATTAACGCCGTATTTCAGTTTTACCACATTATGGTATCCATTGGGATGTTTTTGATTGCGTTGACCCTATTTGCCTGTTACAAGTGGATCAAGGGTGATTTGTTCGAAAGCAAAGGCCTGCTCTGGGTTTTTTCCTTTTCGGTTATCCTGCCGCAGGTAGCCAACCAGGTGGGTTGGTTTGCGGCAGAAATGGGAAGGCAACCCTGGGTGGTCTATGGGCTTTTGCGTACCAGCGATGCCCTGAGTAAATCGGTCACCGAAAATCAGGTGCTTTTTTCCTTGATTATGTTTTTCTTTATCTACACCCTGTTGTTGCTCTTATTTTTATATTTATTGAATAAAAAGATCAAACATGGGCCCTATGAGGAAAAGGATGACAATGACCGTCCCTTTCAACGGGAAGTCGCCCAATCATTTTCAAAACCTAACTAAGATCAGATGGAAACACTAGCCGGTATCGATTATCCCACACTTTGGTTTCTGGTGGTTGGTGGCCTGTTTTCGGGCTACGCCATCCTGGATGGATTTGATTTTGGCGCAGGGGCCTGGCACTTGTTTTTCAAACAGGAAAAAAGCCGGCGCCTGGCACTGAATGCCATTGGTCCGGTATGGGATGGCAATGAGGTTTGGTTGGTCATTGGCGGAGGAGCCCTTTTTGCCGGATTTCCGGTGATGTATGCTACCTTGCTTTCCGGCATGTACATTCCTTTTATGTTGTTTTTGATGTTCATTATTTTTCGGGCCGTGTCCATTGAATTTCGCGGCAAAGAGGAAATGGCCTGGTGGCGGAAGATGTGGGATATTTCCTATTCCGTATCCAGTATCGTTTTGCCTTTTTTGTTAGGCGTAGTGCTGGGAAACGTATTGCTGGGCTTGCCCATAGGGGAAAATTTTGAATACGAGGGCGGTGGTTTTTTTACCTTCCTGAACCCTTTTGCACTGATGGTAGGTATTTCTACCCTCGCGCTGATGATGAGCCATGGTGCCATCTACCTGCTATTGAAAACAGAAGGTAGGATGTACGCAAAACTAACTGTTTTACTAAAAAAGGGCATGATTTTCTTTATGGTGAGCTTTGGCATCACCTCCCTGTATACGCTGATTTACATTCCGCATCTGTCCGACACGTTTCGGGATCAACCCGTTTTATTTATCGTTCCGCTGCTGGTGTTTTTGAGTATAGCCAATGTGCCCCGCTTGTCGAGTAAAAAGAAATACGGGCAGGCTTTCTTTTTTTCTTCCCTGACGATTAGTTTGTTGCTGGTGTTGGTAGCGATCGAATTGTACCCCAACCTGCTGGTGTCTACGTTGGATCCTCAATATAACATCACTGTCTATAATGCCGCTGCTTCGGACAAGTCCCTGGGAATCATGCTGACCTTTGCTGCCATCGGGACACCACTGGTAATTGGGTACACGACCTTTGTGTACCTTACCTTCCGCGGCAAAGTGAAGATTGATGAGATGAGTTATTGAAGGCCATCCTCCCTCTTTTCCAAATGATTTGAGCGGTAGGCCATTGCCTTTTAGATGGATTCCTGTATATTTCCTTTAGAACCATCAAACCCAAAAACCATGAAAATAACGTCCCGCCTACGCCTAATCAGTTCTTTCTCTCTTTTCTTCCTATTTCTTCTCCCGGTTTTTGGTCAAAACCTGGACGTAAAAGACCAGGCCCTGCTGGATTTGGTAGCCGAGGATGCGGAAATAAAAAAATTGGCAGATGGCTTTCGGTTTACCGAGGGGCCCGTCTGGAACAAGGAGGAAGGTCATTTGCTGTTTAGCGATATTCCCGCCAATACCATCTATCAGTGGAAGCCTGGAGAGCAAGTAAGCGTTTTTAGGGAACCCAGCCACAATTCCAATGGCCTGACCTACGATGCGGAAGGGAACTTGCTGATGGCCGAACACGGTGGCAGAAAGATTGGCCAGCTAAGTCCGGAGGGACAGTACGATGCCGTGGTAACAGCATACAAAGGCACCCGGCTTAACAGTCCCAATGACCTGATTGTGCACAGCAATGGAGCCATCTACTTCACCGACCCCCCATATGGACTGCCAGCAGACGCCAGCGATACCTTGGGTATTTATGGAGTATACCGCTTTTACAAAGGGAAGACAACCCTGATCGACGAGGATCTGTACCGGCCCAACGGGCTGGCCCTGTCCCCGGACGAGCGCACGCTGTACGTGGCCAATTCGGACCGGCCCAAAAAATACATGAAGTACCCCGTTAGCAAAGGGGGGAAGGTAGGCAAGGGTAGCCTTTTTTTCAATGCCTCAGGTCTGTCTGGCAATGGGAATCCGGATGGCATTAAAGTGGATAAGCAGGGCAACCTCTTTGCCACCGGGCCGGGAGGAGTATTGGTATTTGCGTCCAATGGACGGCATCTCGGTACTATTCGCTTCCCGGAAACCCCCTCCAACCTGGCCTTTGGAGGCCCGGAGGGGAAAACGCTTTTTGTGACCGCAAGGACGGGTCTGTATGCCGTGGAATTAAAAGTGGCCGGAAACGAGTAAACTATGATAGAGAATAGACGGAAATTTATCAAGCGTTCTGCCCTGGGGGCAGTAGTCGGTATGACCGGCCTGCCTGCGGGCGTTTCTGGAAAAAATGCGCCGGAACCGGACAGGCAGGAGGAGGCCCTGGACCGAATTTTAGCCGAGCCCGTGTTGCGTCTGGACGAGCTAAAGGATCCGGTCTGGATTGAGACAGTAGAATTGCTGCGCAAGGGAGATAACTTTATCTGTCGCGTTCGCTCCAAAGAGGGTGCCGAAGGGCTATCCGTAAGCAACAACATGCAGATGAAGCACCTGTACCCCATTTTTGTCAACCGCATTCAGCCCTTTTTTATCGGCAAGGATGCCCGGGAATGGGAAAAGCTTTTGGAGGAGGTGTACGTGTACCAGAGCAATTACAAATTGCAAAACCTGGCCTTCTGGGTGCCCCTGGCCACCCTGGAGTTTGCCATTCTGGACTTGCTGGGCAAATTGGCCCATAAAAGCATGGGGTCCTTGCTGGCAGCATCCATCTACCATCCGGAAATTGCCGTGTACCAGGCCAATAATTACCGGGGAAAATCGGCGGAGGAATCCATAGATCTGATTGAAAAGCATGTCCGGGAAACCGATGCCCGGGCCCTGAAATTCAAGGTGGGTGGCCGGATGAGTCACAATGCCGATTATCCTCCCGGAAGGACCGAAGCCCTAATCCCGCTGGTCCGGGAGCGTTTTGGGCCGGAAATGGTGATCTACGCCGATTCCAACGGCTCCTACACTCCGAAAGAGGCCATACGCATTGGTAAACTCATGGAGGAATATGCCTATGATTTTTACGAGGAACCTGTGCCGTTTGACTGGTACGAAGAAACCCGGGAAGTCACAAAAGCGATAACGATTCCGGTAGCCGGTGGGGAGCAGGAACCCAGCATGCATGGCTTTCGCTGGCTGATCAAGGAGGATGCCCTGGACATCGTGCAGCCCGATATTTTCTATTTTGGGGGAATGGTTCGTTCCATGAAGGTGGCAAAAATGGCGGCCTTGAAAGGAATGCCCTGCACGCCCCATATTTCCGGCTCGGGCCTGGGCTACCTGTATATGATGCATTTTGTATCGGCCGTTGCCAATGCCGGACCGTTTCATGAATTCAAGGGATTTAACAATGAAATCCCCCTGGAAAGTCCAACTTCCAGCCTTTCCAGTAAAGGCGGCAAAGTGACCGTTCCAACGGGACCGGGGCTGGGCGTAACGCTGGATCCGGATTTTGTGGCGGAACACCGGGTGGTAACCGGGTAACACGGTAAGTCTGCAGGAAAAAAAGTAAAGGTAGGTTTCGTTACCTTTAGCTCCTTAGAACAATAAATGCTAATCCGTATAAAATGAACAAATACCTATTGAATGGCAAATTGACCGCAAAACCCGGGCATCAGGAAGCCCTGGCAGCGATTTTACTGCAAGCGTCCGAATTGGTGGCTACCGCTAAAGGGTGTAGGCTATATGTAATCGGAAAGGACAAGGCCGATAGCCATTCCGTATACATTACCGAAATCTGGGACAGCAAAGAGGACCACGACAATTCATTGAAAGTAGAAGGGGTACGGGAACTCATCACCCAGGCCATGCCCTTACTGGACGGCCCGCCAGCCAAAGGGCAGGAGCTGGAGCTTATTGGCGGTGCGGGAATTTAAGGTGGGGCTTCCATCGGGAGAGGTATGTAACAGTAGCAGAGGGGTCGTTTGCAACACCGGTCGGTTTCCCTGCGCAATAGACCGGTAAAACCGGATAAACAGAAAGGGAAGCTAGTATTAAATGGGTTGGCTTGGTGGAATATCGCGAATTATTGGAAAAACTCAAAACAACATTAGGTATCCTGTTATTTGAGCAAGTGTTACAAGTCCCTATATTGTCTTCTTCAAACATAAGATACCCTCATGTTAGCTGCGACACACAGCCGAAACTGATTATCGAATGCTAGTCATCGAAAAATAGCCTTTCAAAACTTCCGTTTATATAAGTGTTCTATCGCATTTGAGCCAAAAATTAAATGCTTGTTTAAATTTTTAACTAACTAGCGTAAATGAAATCTTACGAAATAGCGATTGTACCAGGCGACGGAATCGGAAAAGAAGTTATTCGAGAATCAGTAAAAGTGTTGGATGCCATCGCTGCCCAATGTGGTTTTTCCTTCAAGTTTACAAACCATGATTACGGGTGTGAGTATTACCTAAAACAGGGAAAAATGATGCCCGATGATGGTTTAGATCGACTAAGAGATAGTGACAGCATATTTTTGGGAGCCGTAGGCTATCCAGGAGTCCCCGACCATGTTTCGTTATGGGGATTATTGATTCCAATTAGAAGAACTTTTCAGCAATATGTAAATCTTCGCCCAGTACGTCTGTTAGATGGTATTTCGTCCCCTTTGAAAAACCCCGGTAACGTGGATTTTTACATCGTACGAGAAAATAATGAGGGAGAGTATTCATCCGCTGGTGGTAAAATCTACGAAGGCACGGAAAATGAAGTGGTCATTCAAGAAAGTATTTTCACCAAAAAGGGTGTTGATAAAGTAATGAAATTTGCTTTTGAATTGTCCAATACAAGAAGAAAGAAAATTACAAGTGCGACAAAATCCAATGGGATCATCCATACAATGCCGTTTTGGGACCAACGATTTCAAGAAATTGGAAAAGCTTATCCTCAGGTTGAAAAGAACCAATTTCATATTGATATTCTTACCGCTCATTTTGTACAGCATCCCGACTGGTTTGATGTAGTGGTTGCGAGTAATTTATTCGGCGATATTTTGTCCGATTTGGGACCGGCGGTGGTTGGAGGAATGGGTATTGCTGCCGGTGCTAATATCAACCCGGAACGGGATTATCCAAGTATGTTTGAACCCGTCCACGGCAGTGCCCCTGATATTGCGGGTCTCAACATTGCTAACCCCATTGCTTGCTTCTGGACTGCGCAAATGATGCTTGATCATTTGGGTGAGTATGAAGGTGCCAACTTACTGATGCAAGCTATCGAAACTAACATACGAGAGGGAGAAATACGTACCCGAGATTTAGGTGGGAAAGCATCTACCCAGGAGGTGACCGCTGCCATTATTGATAAAATATTGAAAAAATAATTACCCTGTTAACGGATCCTAAAACGGGCCATAAAACGTTCATTTCCAGGAAATACGAACCACACCATGTATTTTTGGCGTTTGAGCATACGGCAAGGGGGATACGGCAATTAGCGAATTTTTTAACTGATACTGATAAATGGTCCCTTTGTTGTCGAGTTGCCAGAACCACCGGCAATCAGTTTAAATACCTGGATCCAAGCCTGCCGTTACTATTCTTAGTTTCTGCTAAAGAATTGACCTGATATTTTTCGATTGGGGTTGCTGCTGATTATTACTTCACCACCACCCTCACGCGGTCCAGATTAGGAATACGGGTGAATGGCGTTTCCGTATCTCCATTTCGCTGAGAGACGGCCCTAAGGGTGATAAAATAGGTTCCCGATTCCGAAAAGGAATGGGTTCGTGTAATGGTCATTTTATGCTGATCTGTATCCCTCAGGTTTTCCTTCGCCAAAAAATCACCCGATCCATCCATATCCCAGGATACATCCACCAGGCTTCCCTGATTTTCGGGTATTTCTATCTGAGCAGATAAGGTGACGTTTTCACCGACGGATACCGCTGCCTTCTGGCTTCCATTAGCTTTGAGGTGGATGACGGGTTGGATACCCTTTCTTTCATTGGCTTCATCAGGGACAATTACCTGGCCATCGGTAATTTTATAGTTGGTAGCCGCAGCGGGTGCGATTCCCTTTTCGACCCAATTGCTCAGGTCCAGCAAGGCTTGCTGTAACACGCCTAGGTAGCTGACAATATGGGTAGGATCACCGGGCACCGCAACATCACCGTGACTGGCATGATCGGTAAACCACAGCCTAAAATTATCTTTATAGGCATCCCCCAGGGATTCTTTTACTTGTTTACGATACCAGTCTGATTGCCAGGGATAGGCCTCCGTATCCCACAGCGAACCCAGTAAAATCATTTTCCCCTTAAAATTACCGGTTGGCATGGCACCAACCGTGGCTCGTGTAAACATGGGGCCAAGCAACATGGGGCGTTGCGGATAGATAGGATTTCCGTTTTCATCTCTGAACTGATCCCATACCTCATACTCGGGGCCCGGTACCTGATGACGATGATAGGTTTGGGCGGCCAGATAATCGCTATTATCGACCTGTACCTCATCACCTACCTGGAGGGAAGCGGCAATTTTAGGATCTATGGCATCTACTACGACCAGGTCATTGTCAATGGATTTGAGTGCCAAAGCTTTCCCTTTCGTTTCACCCGATAGGATGTTGAGTTCCCCTCCCAAGAATTGCACCTCTGGCAGCCCCGAATCCAATTGAAAGGCGACAGGGAGGGTATCCGTCTTTGGGTCCAGATTTTGCCAGGCGGCATCGGCCGTTCCCCTGGCGTTGCCGGGACCATTTGCTATAGTCAATCCCAACTCATACGCTTCCCTTTTGGTGATAATTTTTTTGATCCGGGCTTTCTGTTGCAGGCGATCCCTCTCAATCGTTTCGTATTTGTCCTTTCCCAGGTAACCGGGTACCGTCCAGAAATCAGTGAAATAAGCCACATCGGCCATTTTCATTCCTTTAAATATAGCCGGAAAAGCATGTATACCCATTTTATCATAGTTGAACCATGCCTGTTTGGGAAAGCCCATCTTCGTAACTTCCATAAGGGCCGCTTTCTCCATCGGGTTTAGCCCGGCGTACATATCGCCACCCCCTGGTTCAATGGCATCCGCAATCTGTGGTAACTTATCCTGTAATACCCGCATCGCATGCATGCGTACCGTAAATACATTGGGGATGGCCATGGGCGAACCGGCCACGTACGGCACTGCTCCGTCCCAGGTATCGGTGTTTTCAAAACCACCTATGGTCCGATAGGCTCCGCCACTACCACCAAATGCATAACCGAATGGCCTCTGATCAGCAGGGTAAATTTGCCTGGCCACTGTTCTGGAAAACGCTGCACTGGCGGCATTGGCTTTATAGGGATTATAAAGACGATCGGCTCCGATTCCAGGGTTTCCGCCACCATTGGTCTCTATAAAGTAAGCACCGTTTTGGATAGAAAAACTGATTTTGTCTTCTTCTCCTGTAGCACCCTGAGACAGGTTTTCGTTGTCGGGTATAGGGGTAATGTACTGAAAGAAGCGGCCTTCATAGGTCTCCTTTGGCGGAAAATAGAACGAAAACCGGGTATCGGTCCCTTCGAATCCTCCATGTACATACCGATGTCGTATTGGCTCATCCCGCCACTCGTCAACATCTACATACGGCGCAGCAAATAGGGAATCAGCGGTCGCAAATCCCCATTTAACCGTTACCAGATTTGTCTGAGCTAATACTACCTGGCAGCCTGCGACAAGGAAGGTACAGATGAGTAATAAGTTAAATTTTCTCATTGGGCTTTAGTATTCGGATTTTAAGAAGTTTTTGGAAGGTGGTCCTTCATTTTTTTGGCAATAAAGCGCAAGGCCCAATCCGGGTTGAGCCGGTACATGTAATCCATCATGCGGGAATCCTTGCCAACGAAAATTCGACTTATGTTTTTTTCGATGCCGTCAATCATGATTTCGGCTGCCTTATCTGCAGGCAAGGCGCTGGAAGCTCCATTTTTCGAAGACGCCTTTTTTCCGCTGACCTCCAGGCCGGAATTTGCCATGATGTTGGTATGGATTGCGCCGGGAAAGACGACAGAGACCCTGACCCGGGTATTGCGCAACTCCTGGATAAGGCCTTCGGTGGTCAGCTTTACCGCTGCCTTGGAGGCCCCGTATAGGGTTTGCCCCGGAAATGCGAAAAATCCGCCCATGCTCGACACATTGACGATATGCGCCTCGGGCCGTTTCAACAGATGGGGGAGAACAGCCTTGGTGAGATAAAGCGTACCCCAAAAGTTTACATTGAATACCCGCTCCAACGTAGGATAATCCAATTCATTCAGATTTTTGAAAGGCTGAATAATACCCGCGTTATTGATTACACCATCCATAGGACCGTTTTCGGAAATGATTTGGGCAACCGTTTTCTCCACGGCTTCTCTGTCAGCAATGTTCAACGCATAAGTTAAAAGCGAACCGTCATTCGTTCCGGACAAAGCGAGGGTTTCATCCAGCCCTTGCTGATTGATATCTACTGTCACGACCCTGGCTCCCCTTGCCAAAAGGGTAAGTACCAGGCTACGGCCCATGCCATTTCCACCTCCCGTAACCAGCCATAATTTATCTGCTACTTTCATCCCTCTGGTTGGCTTATAGGTTAGAAAAGGTCAGGAACAGGATGCTTTTGGCGGGCATCACCAACTCTCCGGCCTGCACGCTTTTACCCTGGATTTCAGGTAAGGTATTATCGGATTTGAGTTGAAGTACTTCTCCATTCAGCTTGACTTCTTTGGAAAGAATATCGTCTGCCGTGAGCAGGTACTGCATGGCATCCGCCGGGATATCGAAGGATGTCTCGGCGTCTTTCGGATTAACCAATAACACTGCGTAGCCATTGGAAGCATTTTTCAAATTGTGAATAAACAGGTCGGGTCCATCAGCGGGCACTGGGGCATCGTAGACCTGCTGCCC
This sequence comes from Cyclobacterium salsum, assembly GCF_010119245.1. Lineage (GTDB taxonomy): Bacteria > Bacteroidota > Bacteroidia > Cytophagales > Cyclobacteriaceae > Cyclobacterium > Cyclobacterium salsum. The sequence goes on along the minus strand of NZ_WNKG01000001.1, from coordinate 606,996 downwards.
CATGAATTTACTCCACAATAGAGCGGCCCAGTAATTAGGCCGGGGATCGTGGGTATCCTGTTCAAGCAAGGCATATTCACTAGCCGCCAAGGTATTGTGCATGACCACCTGTACGCCTTTTTTGGCCAGTCTCCCCAACTGTTCCAGGTAGCGGAAGCTATCTACATAGGTAGCTGCCCAGGGATTTCCCCCGCAGGCCGCTTCAGCGGTTTCAGTCAACCACAGGGGAGCATTGGGCAGGTATTGGTCTCGGGCTTTTTCATAGTAAGACAATCCTTCCTCGGTCTTTGAAAGCCATTCCTCGCTCAATGCATTTTCCGGGGTAAGTTGTCCCATGCATCGTTGGGAGACCCCTCCATAGTAATGGTAGCTAAAAATCTCAAATTCCGGCGCAGGGCTGGCCGAAAGAATTTTGTCGGTGGTTAGGGTAGAGTCGATTCCCGGGATGATTCCCCCTTCACCGGTCGATCCGGGCCCCATGATCTTCATCTCCGGAGCAGCCTGGGATACGAATGCTTCAAAAGCGGCAAAATCCTCCGCATACTGCGCCGCGTCATACCCTTCGGGTGCGCCACCATGGCTGGCATGTGAAGGTTCATTGAACATTTCGGCAGCATGGATCTCCCCACCGATTGAATGGGTGTAGTCCAAAAGTGGCGCTGCCTGTTCAGGCGTCCAGCCCCCGTTGGCGTCCCGAATGCCTTCACTGTTGGCAAAAGAGGTAACCAATCTGGCATCCATGGCCTTGCAAAAATCGATGACACCTTTCCATTCAGCCCTGGTCAATACATTTTCATATCCTTCGGGTGCCTCGCTCATTTTCGGCTCGTCGTTGTCCTGAAAATACGTGGTGTTGGCCCAGGTACCGCTTACACGAATGTACATAGGGCCTAGTGCCTTTGAAAGGGTACGTAGTTTTTCATCGTATAGGTTGATAGAGGGGATGCTCTGCTTGAGTCCGGCAAAACCAAGGGCCTGAACCTTGGCTGTATCAATTTGACTGTAGGGCACCCAAAAATCGCCACCGACCACTTCACACATTTCTACATTGATAGATTGGTAGCGTTCATTCACTTCGGCAACCTGCTCCATTTCGGAAAAGTCAAAAAGGGCAGAAGTTTCCGCGGTCTCCTTTTCGCTGGCGCAGGAAAGAGTTAGTCCGGCCAGTAGTATTGCCAGGTATTTTGGTATCGATTTCATAAAAACGCATTTGATTAGGATCCAAAAGTATTAAAATTTTTTATTGTATAAAAAAATATACAATATAATTTATATTTTTTTACTAATATTGCTTATTGGGGAGGGGGCAGGCCTGGGGCAGGCAATATTACCGATAGCTAGTTAATAAATTATGCCATTTACTTTTAATCGTATGGACGTATTGAGCGATAAAAACTATATTCCACAGGTAGCGATCGATTGCGTAATCTTCGGCTATGAGAATCGCCAATTGAAGGTTTTGCTTTCCAAACTGGCTTTTATGGGCGACTTTTATGCGCTTCACAGCGGCTTTGTTAAGCAGGAAGAGAACCTTGACGATGCTGCAAAGCGAATTTTGGAAGACCGAACCGGCTTTAAAGATATTTATCTGCAGCAGTTCAAGGTTTTTGGCAAGGCCGACAACAAACGGAAGCAGTTTTTGGATTCGCTGATAAAATCGAATTATTCCGAAGACCAAAAATTTCTAAGGGAGACGAACAATTCCAATGCATATAACTGGTTTACAAAACGTTTTATTTCCATTGGTTACTATGCCTTGGTGGATATGAAACGAGTCAGTCCCAAATTGACCCAGTTCGACGTGTCCATAGATTGGTATCCCATTCAGGAAGTACCCGAAATGATCATGCACTACAATGAGGTGTTTACCGATGCATTGGAAGCACTCCGGGCAGACATCGATCATAAATTCAATGCCTTCAATTTACTTCCAGAGAAGTTTACCATGAAAGAAGTGCAACAGATTTATGAGACGATATTTGAAAAGGAATTTACCCGCAGCAACTTTCAAAAGAAAATATTGGATATGGGCGTGCTTGAACGCTTGGAAAAAAAGTTAACCGGAGCGAAGAACAAAGCGCCCTATCTCTATAGACTGAAATAGCAGAACCGACATTTTTGGCAGGAAAATCCCTTCCTTTCTTACCCCCAAATAGAATAAATAGAGATAACTAAATTGGTATGAGATGAGAAGAAGAGAGAAAAGAGTGGCGAACGTAGGATAATTTTGGATTTCTGAACAGGACCGCTGAGGTTTTTAAAACCTCGGTGGTCTTTCGTTTAATTCTTTAAAAACTTTTCCCCAGGCTGATTCCCACATTGAATGGAAAAAAACGAATGGGTTTTTCAGCAAATTCGGAACCTTCAAAATTAAGCATAGGGGTGTAACCAGCCCTGAAAAAAAATCCACCCTCTGGTTTTTGATACCTGTAACCGATTCTCATGGTTATAGATTTATCCCAAAAAACTTCCTGTCTTAGATTTGTAGGAGTAAATTCAGAATCAAACATATATGTTCGATCCTGACGCAATAGAAAACCAGTCCCTAACTCCAAATGGTGCCGCGACTTTCCCCAGAAAACCGTGAATTCAGCAGGGAAAACAGGTGATAAGAAGTTTGGATAAAAAGGTTCAAAGCCTTTACGGGGAACCAATGAAAAGCCCACACTACCGGATAATTTCATCTTGTCTTTTTGATGGATTATTCGTCCATAGTGGGCTGCATATGATCCTGAATTTCCTAACAACTCCACAAAGACCATGTTTTTTGCGGTAAAAATTTCAGCGGATTCCTGTGCTAATGCACGATTATGAAAACAAAGCATAAGGACAAGGACCGGGAGAAGTAAGTATTTGTTGGATACTATCATCATTAGAAATCAATAACGTATGACTAAAGATACACCGCACTACCAGAAAAACAAATAATTTTAGTTATAACCCTCATGGTCATGACCGATTACCAGGTTTATGGAGTTTCAATACCGTCCATTTAAATTCTTTGGCAAAAGACCTTCTTTCACTTTGTGTACCAATTTTTAGCCATTTGGGCTTAGTGCAGGACCAATCAAGCAGGGAAGCTCCCAATTGAGGCTTTACGATAAAAATGGCCCAGGCCAGTGGCCTATCGGAAGCCCACGAAAAAATCGCCCTACCCGGATAATAGTAGCCGATTATCCTTGATTTCCTATCCGAATTCCTTATTTTGTTTATTGAAAACCGAGAGTCGGGTGGCGCATGGTTTGTGTGCAAGCAACCATCCTTTTGAGATAGGGATATTAGCCGCCACTTTCTGATCAAACACCGGCGAAGAAAAAAGCGGCAATACTATTACGAATGGTAACCGGGGGATTGCTGATTAATGTACTATTCAAAGCTTCGGATATGGGGTTTTTTGACAAATCCCCCCTAACGAAAAATAATTTACATTTTAATCCTGTAAGAGCATGGAAGAAGAAGTTCAAGATACCATGTGGCCCTTGCCAAAGTTTTACTTTACCGTCACCTTTGATTCACTGGAAAAAGCAGTGGTGTTTCAGGAGGTTACTGGCCTGGACGAGGAAACGGATACCATCAATTACCGCCACAATCAGTTTTCTACTATCAAAATGCCATCGTTGCTGTGCGGTGACGGCGTTGCAACCAATCCTTATGGCTACAGATCGGTCCCAGGACACTTCCTTCCGGATGTTTGTAGGCGGATTATCGGAATCGAACCCCCAAATACGTTCTTGGTTTACAAGGAACCAGGATCCTCTTAATCAATTGCCAGCTGCCTGGGGTATCGGTTTTGGCTAAAGCCAGGTTCTCGCTATTCTATTTTTAAGAATGGGCTAAAGCCGCATTCCTATTGAGGTAAAATTTATTTAGAACCAGGATTCTGATCATCAATTGCCTTCTGCTTTAGCTGTAGGTAATAGGTTTTTTCCCCTTATTAAAGGCTTTAGCCAAATCAGTGTTCCCAATTACATTCAAGTCCATGCTAAGCTAAAAAAGGCCTTCCAATTTCCGATGGAAGGCCATTACTATTTAGATTTACCTGAGTTTAGGGAAGCAATTTACTCTTAAAGACCATCAGCTTTTCCCGGGTCATGTCCTGCATGGAGTGGGGGATACCGCCCAGTCCTTCTCCGGAGGCATCTCGTCCGCCAAAGGGCATCCAATCTACCCGGAAAGCTGTATGGTCGTTGACCATGACGGCGGTGGCGTTAAGCTTTTGTACGGTGTCCAGGGCCAGATCGATGTCTTTGGTAAAGACGGCCGCCTGAAAATGGTATTCCAGGCTGTTGGCCAATTCAATGGCCTTCTCCCGGTCTGCATAGGAATAAACACAGACCACCGGCCCGAAAATCTCCTCTTTGGATACGCGGACATCCTGGGGAGGATTAAACAATACCGTAGGAGCAAAACAGGTGTCGCTGATTCGCTTGCCGCCACAAAGCAATTCGGCACCGCCATCCACGGCCTCTTTCACCCATTCCTCTACGCGGTCCACTTCTCCGGTACGGATCAGCGGGCCTACTTCCGTAGCTTCATCCAGGGGATCGCCCACTTTCAGTTTTTCGGCCGCCTCGGCCATGTCCAGTGCCAGTTTTCTGGCGATTTTTTCATGAACAAATACTTTTTGAACGGAGACACAGACCTGTCCGGCATGATAAAAGCCACCCTTAACCAGCAGGGGCAACATGTCCTCCATGACGGCATCTTGCTCTACGATCACCGGAGCAGCACCGCCGTGTTCCAGGGCACATCGGGTGCCGGGAGCCAGTTTCGACTTCAGGTACCATCCGATTTTACCCGAACCAATAAAAGAGAGGAAATTGACTCTTTTGTCTGTGGCCAGCTTTTCGGTCAATTCATTGGTACATAGCACCATTTGTACCCAGCCTTCCGGTACGCCTGCCTCCTTTAGGATTTCTACCAGTGCCTGACAGGACAAGGGAGTGGTGCTGGCAGGTTTGATGATCACTGGGCAGCCTGCCGCAAAGGCGGTTACGGTCTGGTGCACGATTAGATTTAACGGGTGGTTAAAAGCGGAAATCGAGGCCACGACACCGATTGGTTCCCGAATAGTAAACGCAAGGCGGTTGACCGAGGACTCGGTGATGCCCATGGGTACTTGTTCTCCGCGAAGCTGCGAAATCTCTTCGGTGGCAATCTTTACCCCATTAATAGCCCGGAGTACTTCCACTTTGGAGTCTTTATAGGGTTTGCCGCCCTCCTGAGCGGCCGTTTTGGTCAATTCTTCTACCTTTACCTCCATGAGTTGACGGGCTTTTTCCAGAATCGCTATTCGCTTATAGGCAGGAATCCAGCCAGACTGGTTTTGAAACAGCGCATAGGCGGTTTGGAGGGTTTTTTCCACGGCAGCCTCATCCATCATGGGCAACTCTTTGATTAGTTGTTGATCATAGGGGGAATGTACTTTTAGTTTATGGGTAGTACTCATAATTTCGCTGTTTTTTCTTTTAACATTACATTTAAAATGGGATGGTTTAGGGAGTAATCGACCTGCAAATCGATCACGTGCACCCCGGGGCTGTTCAGGGTTTTATCCAGAACTTCCTGAAGTTCCTGATCGCTTCCCGGCCGATAGCCATGGGCGCCGTAGCTTTGGGCATACTGAATAAAGTCCGGATTTTTAAAATCCAAGCCAAAGTCTTTGAAACCCATGTCTTCCTGTTTCCATTTGATCATCCCATAGGATTGATCATTAAGAATAATGACTAACAGATTGAGGCCCAGCCGAACAGCGGTCTCTAGTTCCTGAGAGTTCATCATAAAACCCCCATCCCCACATACGGCTACGACTTTCTTGTCAGGATAAAGCAGGTTGACGGTCATGGCTGAAGGTAGTCCCGCACCCATGGAGGCCAGGGCATTGTCTAACAACAGGGTTTTGGGCTGGTAACACGTATAGTTACGGGCAAACCAAATTTTGTACACTCCGTTGTCCAGGGTGATGACATCCTTATCTCCCAGCTTTTTACGCAGTAGGTTTACGAGGCGCTGGGGCAGGGTAGGAAAGCGCTCGTCTTCAAAATATTTACTTAAATGGCCAGCCACCTCTGCTTTTACCTTTTGATAAAAAGAAAAGTCCCAGTTGCTGGTTTTAGTGATTTTCTCTGTCAGTTTTTGTACTGCCGTGGTGATATCTCCCACCACGTTGAGTTGGGGGAAATAAACGGGGTCTAGTTCGGCCGGGGCAAAGTTCACATGGATCACCTTTTTACCCCCATGTTTCATGAAGAATGGGGGTTTTTCGATTACATCGTGCCCCACATTGATGATCAGGTCGGATTCATCCAGGGCGGCATGCAGGAAATCGTTGCTGGACAATGCGGCGGTTCCCAGGTATTGGGGGTGGCGTTCGTCGATGACCCCCTTGCCCATTTGGGTGGTAAAAAAATAAATCCCCGTCTCGTCTACGAAATCTGCCAAGGCATCGCAGGTTACTTTTCGGTTGGCTCCTGCTCCGATCAGCAATAAGGGCATTTTAGCTTGCTTGATCATGGTGACTGCCGCATCTATGGCCGCATCATCCGGTTTGGGCATGATATGCCCGACCACCTCAAACACGGTATCTTCCGTCTCCTCCTGGGCAATGTCCTCCGGCAATTCCAGGTGTACGGCACCGGGTCTTTCTTCTGTAGCCAGACGGAACGCCTCCCGAATATTGGAAGCGATGACACTGCCATTCACAATTTGCTTGGTGTATTTGGTAAGCGGCCGCATCATGTCCACCACGTCGATGATCTGGAAGCGCGCTTGCTTACTTTTTTTGATGGGCTTCTGACCGGTGATCATCATCATGGGCATGGCTCCGAGCTGCGCATAGGCTGCCGGAGTTACGAGATTGGTCGCTCCGGGACCCAGGGTGGCCAGGCAAACGCCCGGTTTGCCGGTCAATCTTCCGTAAGTAGCGGCCATAAAACCGGCTCCCTGCTCGTGCCGGGTAAGGATCAGGCGTATGGAAGACTTGCTCAGGGATTCCAGCAGGTCCAGGTTTTCCTCTCCGGGAACGCCAAAAATATATTCTACCCCTTCTTTTTCCAGGGCTTTGACAAATAAATCAGATGCTTTCATAAGTAAAAATTGTGGTAGTAGCGTTTTGTTAAGTAAGAGCAAATTTGATACTAATCTACCCTTTATGAATTTAAATTGCCAATTTTTTAGGTCCTGGGGTTAAAATCTGAGTGGGAAATGATCGCTTCGCTAGAATAATTGTAACCTATTGAAATTAAGTGCGCTATATTGGATAAACCGACTTTTTCATCATGGAAAATACACTATTGGTGATTTAAAATTATCCACACTAAAATTTATGTAATTCAAAATTAAAAAACTGTTTTGTTCATTTTTAAAGTAAAAAATATTGTAAAATACTATAATTACTAATTTTTATCTATTACCTTTATTTCATCAAACAGGAATAAGATTAAAAGAAATTTTTGAGTTTGGATCATCGGATTTTTGGAGATGAGTAGGTAGCTTGAATAAAAGGGTAGGAATAGCCTTTTGAAATGGATATTGGTTAGTTGGTTATTTTTTAATGTAGGGTTTGTCCGGGGCTTCATGAACAATGGGGCTCCGGCATTTTTTTTACTGCCATTTAATAGGGTAGACAGGGATTTTCCTTAATCCCTTCGTCAAATTACTTTTTCCGTCACTCAGGTAAGACTTCCTAATCTCAAAATCTGCAGGCAAACTGTTAAGCATAATTCCAGTAATTTTTTCTTTCCTATTGTCTGTATTGCACTCAATTGAGGCAAAATAATCCGATAGATTTCTCTAAATATTTCAAAGTCCTTTCCCTGCGGCCGCAGTTTTCAATGCATTTGTTGTAGGACGGGTTGGGTTTGTACTGCGTATATGGATGATTCCATCATACAATCTACCGACTTCCAGCTCAGCATAGGTCCGTTGGGGATCATGTACCCAACCGGTAAGAAATAGTTGTTGTGGAGCGTTTATCCATGCTTCAACTTCCGTAGGATAAGAGGCTTTCCGGAAGTCAATTAAAAAGTTTTCAACAGTTGACTGGGAAAGGTACCATGGCCAGGAGTCAACGGGTGCAGGAGGTATGGGTATCGATTTCAGGTCTCCCAGAAGGTTAGGAGGTACGCTTAGGCGGGTTTGATAGGATCCCTGATTCACTTCCAATCCAATGGCATAATATTTTTCACCATATTTTTTTCTTAGCTGATATCCCATTAAAGTGGTCCCTCTCCAGAGATTCGTTTCCTTCCAGATATTCTTGGCGATATGGGAATTGTGTTCCCAAACGACAAATTTTGCGTCCGGACCCGCCTGGTCTACAAGGTAGATCAAGTTTTCGGCCATGGATAGGGATCTAACCATGACACCGTCTATAAAGGGAGGCTTCAGCGCAGGTGTGTTGGCAAAGATAAATTGTCGCATCACACGGAGATTATGCAACGCCTGTTCAAATTCGGGTGATGATGATTTTTTGACCAGCGGTTCCTTATTGACCACTAGATAATCCATTAAAGTTTGAATCGACGGCAAGGTGGTCAACATTAGCTTATCAAATCCACCATCTTTTTGCATAGGCCATTTTTCTTCCTCCTTTGCCAGGATCCTGAATATCGAATCTGTTTGCAATTTCCAATCCGGGGCTACCCTTTCAAGGTAACTCAATACCTCTTTTCTCCCGATTTCCTGGTAAGCAAGGTCTAAACCATAAAATTTAACCTGCCTCTCCACAGGTAAATGTTGGTTATAAGATCTCATCCATTGGATCATCGCTACCATCTCCTCTGTATCCCAAACGACATATCCCTGCCCCGTGAGTATGGAGGACAAATCTCCTTCCCCATGGAGGATATAGTCGTTAATCGGCTTACAGGCAAAATAGGGGGCTTCTATGGCAAAACCCGTATATCCCAACTCATTTACCAAAAATTCCAGTAGACGGTGTTTTATCTGGAAAAATTCTCTGGTCCCATGGGTAGCCTCCCCAAGACCTACCACTTTTACGTCTTTTAACATTTCCTTAAGGGGCTGCAAATCTTCATACCCATTACCTGCCTCCAGATGCCGGATAGGAACCGCATGTTTCTCAATCCAGGAAATGATTGCTTTTTCATCTGACTGGTCTGCTACCTGTCCAAAGCAGGTAGCAGCCAGCAAAAAGCCATTCAGTACCAAAACATACTTGATTGAGTTTTTCATGCCTGAATTCATTTAAACAAAAATTTCTTATTAAATAAGCCTTATTCTTAAATTTTACAAAGTAGCCATATCAATCACAAACCTGTATTTTATATCTCCTTTTAGTATCCGCTCATAGGCCTCATTTATTTGCTGGATAGGTATCACTTCTACATCTGCTGTGATGTTATGCGCTGCGCAATAGTCCAACATTTCCTGTGTTTCAGGAAGTCCGCCAATGATAGACCCTGCAACAGCTTTTCGGTTAAAGACCATGTGAATAGCGGGTAACTTCATCGGTTCGGTGGCAACGCCGAGTAAAATGAGGGTGGAACTTGGTGAAAGTAAGTAAAGGTATTTTTCATAGTCATGATTGGAAGACACGGTATCGATGATGAAATCAAAATAATTAGTAACCTTCTTAAGTTGGTCTTCATCGTTTGTTAAAACAAATTGCTTTGCTCCAAGCCTTTTGGCATCCGCTTCTTTAGATGGAGAAGTACTTAGGACGGTTACCTCAGCACCAAAAGAGGCCGCAAATTTTACAGCCATGTGGCCGAGACCGCCTAAACCGAGGACACCTACTTTATGGCCTCTACCAATTTTCCAATACTTCATGGGAGAATAGGTGGTGATGCCCGCACAAAGCAATGGTGCTACCTTCTCAAGCGGAAGTGCATCGGATACTTTTAAAACAAACCGTTCATCTACCACAATTTGGGATGAATATCCTCCCTGGGTTACCGTCTTTCCGTCCTTTTCATAGAAGCTGTACGTTAATACAAAACCATTCTCGCAGTATTGTTCCAAACCATCGCTACAGTTTCCACATTCCCGGCAGGAATCAACCAGACATCCTACTCCGGCATAATCACCCGCTTTGAATTTTTCCACTTTATTGCCAACCTGAAGAACCCGACCGACTATTTCATGGCCAGGTACCATGGGATACAGTGACATCCCGATGTCATTTCGTACAAAATGGATGTCTGTATGACAGACTCCGCAGAAGAGGATCTGAATGGAGATATCATGAGGTCCTGGTTCTCGTCTTTCAATGGAAAAAGGAGCCAGAGGGGTGGATGCATCTTGAGCAGCATATGCTTTAACTGTAGTCATGGTCTTTTTTTATTTAGGGTTTTACCAGGTAGTTGATGTTTTTTTATTTGACTGTTCGTGACAAATTAGGGGACCTATTAATTTCCGAAACCCGAACCTGTTAGGGTTCAAAGTCGAAAAAGAGTTCACCCTTTGTCTATTATTTCAAAATTTTTAAATAAACTTATAAAAAAGGTTACGACTGTGGTTAGCACTATTATTCCCAATAGTCAAGAAATTGTTACATAGCCGTTTAAACAGGAACTGGACAAGGAATTTAATTGGTTTTCACCCCGGATTTTGAGAGTTAATCCATTTTAATGAGAAGCCTGGTAAGGATTGATAAGATCCAAAAATGCTTACCCAAATTTTAATTCCAAGTAAGGTCAAAAATCAGTTTTGTTTCACCTTACCTTTACGTAAATCGGAAATAAATTCAGTTGGGGTTTGTCCATAAAAACTTTTAAAACACTTGGCAAAGTAGGTCAGACTGTTGAACCCTACCGCATAGGCCACCTCACTGATATTTCCAGCTTGCTGTTCTAGAAGGTGGACCGCCTTTTTTAGTCGGTAGGTGCGAATCAAATCACCTGGTGACTGACCTGCAAGAGACTTTAATTTCCGGTGAAGGTGGACCCGACTAAGACCAAGTTCCTGACTAAAAAAAACAAGGTCAAACATTGGGTCTGAAAAATGTGCTTCCAGGATTCCCATCACCTTTTGCAAAAATCGCTCATCTACCGAATTCACTGCCATTTCTTTCGGTTGTAAGGTGACAGATCGACTGAAACGCTCCCGTAGACGCTGGCGGTAGGCAATCTGGTTTTGCACCCGTACCTGAAGCTCCTTCATGCTGAAAGGCTTTGTAAGGTACTCATCTGCCCCGGTTTCCAGCCCTGCTAATTTGCTTTCCATATCTGCTTTGGCTGTAAGCAAAATGACTGCGATATGACTGGTACGTTCATCCTTCTTCAGCCGATCGCAAAGGCTAATCCCGTCCAGCCCGGGCATCATCACATCACTGATGATCAGATCAGGTCCCAGCTCCAATGCCTTTTTCCATCCTATATTCCCATCTTCAGCCTCAAACACAGCAAATTCGGCTGGAAGGCTATTTTTAATAAAATGGCAAAGATCAGCATTGTCCTCTATCACAAGCACAATGGTTTGGTACTTTTTGGCTTTTTTTTCAATCTTATTGGGAACGGGAGTTTCGGAGATGAAATTGGCTTTATTTCCCAGAAGGTGCTGCTGTTTGATTAATAATTCTTTCTGCAGGTTTGACTCCGGCTTTTCTATGATCTGTAAAGGAAGCGTGATCAGGAAGTGGGAGCCTTCACCCGGTATACTGTCCACCCTGATGGTGCCACCGTGCAGCTCCACCAGCTCTTTGGTTAGCGCCAGTCCGATACCAGTCCCCTCATAGGCTCGGGTCAATGAGAGATCGGCCTGAAAGAATCGCTCAAACACTCTGGAGACCATTTCTTTTGGAATACCAACACCTGTGTCGTGCACGGAAATGTTCAACGATCCCTGTGCCGAATCGGGCCGATCTGCTTTTACTTCCAGCATAACTTCTCCACCCGCAGGGGTAAACTTGCAGGCGTTCGTGAGCAGGTTTGAAACCATTTTCTCCACCTTATCCGTATCGAAAAGCACCCAAAGAGAGTCCTGTGGTAATTGATATTTGTAGCGGATTCCTTTGTTGGCAAAAAAAGAAGAGAAAGAGCTTGATAATAGGGACAGAAAGCCGACTATATCTCCAGGTTGAAGTTGAAGTCGCAATTTCCCTGCCTCCAAACGAGACAGGTCCAGAAGCTGGTTGACCAGCTGTAGTAGACGATCGGCACTGCGTTGTATTAGCCTATAACCTAAAAGCCGGTCGGTAGGTTGTTTTTCCTGATGAGAAAATACTTCTACCGTGCCCAGGATTAGGGACAAAGGGGTACGGAATTCATGGGATATATTGGAAAAGAAGCGTGATTTAAGGGTGTCCATCTCACGAAGTTTTTCCGCCTCCACCTGCTGGAGATGCATACCTGCCTTTATGCGCTCCCGCCGTACCGTCTCCCGCTGTGCCATAAGCAGGCCCATCAAAAAGAGTAAGCCATATCCGGTGTAGGCCCACCATGTCTGCCACCATGGGGGTAAAATGCTAATGGAGGCTGAGGCACCTTCTTCATTCCACAACCCGTCATTATTGGAAGCCTTTACCCGGAAAGTATAATTTCCTGGTTTAAGGTCAGTATAATTGGCAGATCGGTTGGTGCCTGCATGGACCCAATTTCTGTCTACTCCTTCTAATTGGTATGCATACTGATTTTTTTCCGGCGCTGTGTAATCAAGAGCTACATAATTAAAGGATATAAAATTTTCATTATGGGAAAATTCCAGCTTTCCGTCCTCGGGTAAAGGAATGGGTTTTTCAAGAACACTGAGACCTGTAATATACACCGGAGGAATGTTACTGTTATCTTTGATGCTGTCCGGGTGGAATACGACAAATCCATTAGTGGTGCCAAAGAATAATTTACCATTTTTGCGGCTTTTACTCCCCTGGTTAAACATATTGCCGGGCAGTCCGTCCATGGTGCCGTAATTTTGGAAGGTCATCGTGTGAGGATCCAACTGGGAAAGACCTTTGCTAGTTCCTATCCACAAATTACCCCAATGGTCCTCCACAATACTTTCTATGTGGTTACTTGGCAAACCCTGGTTGACCGTGTAAGAAATAAATTTTTCCGTTTCGTCGTCAAACCGATTGAGGCCTCCCTGATTGGTCCCGACCCAGATTATTCCACGAGAATCTTCGTAGATGGCCCTGATGTCTTTATCTGTAATACTGCCAGGGTCATATGGATGGCGGGGCCTGTAATAGGTAAATTTTCCTGATTTGGGATTTAAACGGTTGATTCCCCTACCAGGAGTGGCAACCCAAATATCCCCGGATTGGCTTACAGTTATTGCGCTGACATTGTGATAATTAAATCCGGTTTTATCCTCTGGATCAAACCAGTAGTAAGTAAATTTCTTTATATCCGGATCAAAACTGACAAGTGCACCTTGGAAAATATAGCCCCCTTTGGAGCCACCAAACCATAGTTTCCCAGATTTATCTTCCGCTATGGCCTGAATCCGAACTGCAGTTGGGTATTGTATAAATTTGCCAGTCCCCTTATCCAGACATAATAAAGCCTGATCCGTACCTATCCACATGTTACCGCTGTGATCCAGGTAGGGAATAAAAAATTGGTTTTTGGATATTCCCGATGAATCGGCAAATGGAAGGTTAATTTTTTTAATGTCGTTAACCTTGGGGTCAAATTGAAACAATCCTCCACCGGGTATTTTGGAATCCTTTGTTTTCCCCGAATTCCCCAGCCATATTATTCCATTTTCATCTTCTACAAGATGTGTAATGTTATTCTCATCCAAATGAAACAGTTGGGGAGTAGGCTTTATCTGGAATGACCGGTAATCTTTGGTGTTGACCGTCAGTTTATTAATACCGTTGGTGGTGCCCACCCAGAGGTGTCCATTATTGTCCATCAGGACAGCTTGCACGGTATTGTTACTCAAGCTGCCTGGAAAAAGGGGGTCCGACCGAAAGGTAAGGACCTGATCGGTTTTCTTGTCTATCCGCTGTAAACCGTTGGTGGTAGTCAGCCATATAATCCCCGAATTGTCTTCGTAGAGTTTGCCATTGGTACCATTTATTATTTTATTGATCTGCCCCCCAGGATTATAGGAATTTAGCTGTGGCGAAGGATTTCGGGTATTTAAGCGGAAAAGTCCATCCCCATTGGTCCCCACCCAAAGGATTCCCTCCTTGTCTACATGCAAGGCTGTGAATTGAACAGCGGAGAATGAATCTAAAGAAACAGGAATAAATTTACCGTTAGAACGGTCAAAATGATACAGCTTTCCAGTGGAAGCAGCCCACAGCCTTCCCATAGGATCTTCGGCTACCGAAACAATCATTGTTGCTTCTTCAGGGGAGGGATAACAGGTCAAGGTGCGACTTTCTAGCTCAAATCTGGCTAATCCACCGGCACCGCTTATCCAAAAATCTCCCTTGCTGTCATCATAAATATCACCCAGGGCGTTCCAGTAAATGTCGCCAATAGAGTCAAGCAGGTAAGTAGTAACTTTGCCGGTGATTTTATCAATATGATTGAGTCCACCTCCTCGCGTAGCTAACCATAAATGACCATCTTTGTCCTCAGCAATGTCGGAAATAACATTGTGGCTAAGGGTTTCCAACGCATTATCGGGATCTGGTTGAAATACAGTAAACGTGTATCCATCAAACCTGTTCAATCCCTCCCAGGTACCAAACCAGATAAAACCCTCTTTGTCTTGATGAATACTTAATACCCTATTGTGAGATAGTCCATCCTGCTCGGATAAATGCTCAAAGCTTAATTCTGATTGAGCCTTAAGACCTGTTATGTCCCAATGCAAAACCAATAACAGTAGTAGGTAGAACAATTTCATAGCAGAAAATTGGTTATTGCAAGACGAAACGAAAATACCTGATTCAATCAAAAATAATTCGTTCTCCCTATTCCACCATTTTATTTTTTACCCTCCGTTTTCAGCAAAGGATCAACTTATTATCACTTTGTGAATCAGATCATTAAATAAATATACCAAATAGAATAAATTATTACAAAAAATATTTAAAGAGGCAAAAAAACGGTATTTTAAAACCCATCCCGATAGATGCCTACCATCAGGGCATCAATAATTTTGGCCAGCTCCCTCGGTGGAGTCTTTTCGGTCAGGTACTGTTGATGGGCACCTTCATCTCGTTTCCATGCATTGCTGCCATCTTCCCGAACCAGAGCCTTGCCACTGGGGGATAAGTTCCAGTAGCTGTCGGGAGAGATAAGGTACAGCAAAATCGATTGGTCCCAGCTTTGCCTTCCCGCAAAATCATTGTATCGTTCGTACCCCATGTAAACGGGGCTTGCCGGGGAAAGGGATTTTTTCAAGTAGGTCCCGCCCGTGATGATATTATTGCCAATCTCCCAGCCGGAATAAATCACCCTGCCCGGCCATTGATCCACTGCTATTTTGGTAGATTCCGGATCCGGCCTATAAAAATTTGCTTCTTTGCCTTCGGGAAACTGACCGCCCATGCAGGCCCATAGTTTTACCTTTTTTTCAATCAATTCCAGTCCGGAAAGTTCACTGATGGCATCCGGAGCGGATTCGATGAGATGCCTGAGATTAGTCAAATGGCCGATGGTCACAATGGTGACGCTACTGTCCGGTTCCGCTGCCAGCAGCTTGCGATAAAGTTGAATGGCATCTTCGGCATCGTCATAGTTTTGTAGCCGATGTGGAAAAGCCTGGGTAAGGGCCTTGGTGTATTTGGAAGCGTTTTCTAAGGGAATTCCTTTTTCAACGCCAATCGGAATGGTAGGGCGCTTGAAATAATGATTAAGGACATCGGCGCACTGGGGGGCAAAAAGGTCATTGCTGGTAACAATTATTCCCAAAATTTCTACGCGTTCGTGGTCGGCCAGGGTATGCAGCATGGCAATAGCTCCTACATCGTCAACATCCGAATCCAGATCGGTATCGAGAATTATTTTTTCGGTTTGAGCCAAGGTAATTACCGAAAGAAAGCAAAGGAGGGATAATAAAAACCAGGATTTCATGATTTAGTTCGATTTAATCATTTTTCGTGGGTGTCGGAAGTTTGTGGCGTTAATAGGGAAATGACAACAATGGTAAGTAAACTGGCCAGCATGGCAAAGGTTCGGAAAGGGAATTGGAGTCCTTCGACCGGATCATTCATGGGATAGGGTAGAAAGGGTTCAATCCCGAATATTGGCTCTCCACCTCCAAAGCGCAATACCAGCCCTACCAAAATCCCGGCGATGGCTCCGTACTGGTTGCTTTTTTTGAAATAAAGTGCCAAAACCAACTGTGGAAACAGGATGACATAGACCAAATCAGCACAAAGGTACCAAAGTTCGTACACACTTTGAAGCGTAAGTGCGAGCCAGGTGGCGATGGAGCCGATTCCCAGAATGGCCCAGCGGATGGTAGCTTTAATCTGTTTGTCTGTGCATCCCGGACGAAGCAGGGGCCGGTATAGGTTCCAGGTAAACATGGAAGCGGCCGAAAGCACGGAGGAATCGACGGAGGACATGACAGCCGCGGCTACGGCTCCCAGTCCCAGCGCCGCGATCAGGGGCGGGGTCATTTCCAATAGTACGTAAGGCAGGACCATGGTGGCCTCTGGTGCTACTCCCAGGGAAGAATTACTCCAGTCAAATCCCACACCGGCCAGGCCGATCAGCACGGCTGGTATAGCCATCAGCGCACAGCAAATTCCTCCATAGATGGAAAGCCGAACAGCTGACCGATCCGAACTCGAGGACAATACCCGTTGGAAATAGACTTGCCAGGGAATGCCTCCCATAATCAGCAGCAGTGCAAAATCCAGCCATACCCAAATGCCGTTTCCCCATTCCGGATCGTTGCCGGTAAACGCCTCCAGGGAAGGAAAAATTCGAAATCCATGACTGATACTCTGATCGTATAGGACCAGCGCCTGATCCATTCCGCCGATTTTATCCAGGGCAAATGGAATGCTGATACCCAGGCCAATGATGATAAAAATCAATTGCACTACATCCGTGTAGGCCACCGACCATAGTCCACCCAGCATGGTATAGCCTACGGCAATGGCGGCCGAGACGAGGATGGAGGTTTCCAGATCCAAACCGAAAATGGTGGCAAAAGTGATTCCCAGGGCCGCCAAAATGGCCGCACTCCAGAAAATTTCCCCGATCAGGGCAGGGATAAACAGAATGGCAGCGGTTTTTTTCCCGTATTTGTTTTCAAATACATCGATAAAGGTGGTGAATCCAAAACTCCGGATTTTACGGGCAAAGAACAAACCTCCGAGAATCAGGCTTAGGGCATAACCCCAGGGAGCCTGCGCCCATACCAGGCCACGGGCACTGTCAAACACTGCCTCGCTGGTACCAATGATGTATCCGCCTCCGACCCAAGTAGCAGTCATCGTAAAAATACCTATCCAGGCGGGCATTTTCCGACCTGCCAGCAACATTCCCTGGGAAGTTTGATCACCCGATTCCTTTCTGCTGGCATAATAGCCCGTGAGCAAAATGATCAGGTAAAAAAAAATGGTGACGATAATTCCTAGGCTTGTGGTGTCGATAGCGTTAAGGGGTTATTTCCCGAACCAGTTGAGGGCTTGGGGGTTGAAGTTTTGATAGACATGCTTGATCTCCTGAAATTCCTCCAGGCCGGTTGTGCCCAGTTCTCTGCCCAGGCCGGACTGCTTGTACCCTCCCCAGGGAGCCTGTGTAAAGTACACGTTAAAATCATTGATCCATATGGTACCAAAACGAAGGGCTTTGGACACCCTGGATATTCGACCAGGATCGTTTGACCAGAATCCTCCTGACAGACCATAAATGGTATCATTGGCCTGCCGTACGGCTTCCTCTTCGCTGTCAAATTTCTCCACATGCACGACGGGACCGAAAACCTCTTCCTGAACAATGCGCATTTCCGGAGTACAGTCGGTTAGTAGGGTGGGTTCATAAAAGAAACCCTGACTGAATTCAGATCCCGATGGCCTTTTGCCCCCGCAGACCAGTTTTGCACCTTCACGGATGGCTGTTTGAACGTGATTTTCTACTTTCTCCCGTTGATCTGCGGAAATAAGTGGACCCATTTGGCTGGTGTCTTCCATTCCGTTTCCTAGCCGTATTTTGCGGATTCTGGCTTCCAGTCGTTCCACCACCGCATCGTGGATAGTGGCGTGAACCATTACCCGGGTACCGGCCGAGCAGATTTGCCCGGCATGAAAAAAAACGCCGTTTAGGATAAAATCAATGGCGGTCTCCCAGTCCCCGTCTTCAAATAGGATATGCGGATTCTTCCCGCCCAGCTCCAATGCTACTTTTTTTACATTTCCGGCAGCTGCCTGCATGATTTTTTTGCCCGTTACTACCCCTCCGGTAAAGGAAATCATGTCCACCTCATGGCTTTCTGCCAGTTCGGCCCCGACCGTAGCACCCGCTCCGGTAACGGTATTGATAACACCTCTTGGGAAGCCTACTTTTTCGGCCAGTCGGGTCCATTCCAATGTGCTCAAGGGCGTGAGTTCACTCGGTTTGATCACCAGGGTGCAGCCGGCAGCCAGCGCAGGAGCTATTTTCCAGGCAGCTTGTAACAGGGGATAGTTCCAGGGACAGATCATGCCCACCACGCCAACCGGTTCTTTTTCCAGTCGGCTATGACTCTGGGGATTGGGACTGGCGATGACTTCTCCCGCATGCTTATCGGCCAGGCCTCCATAATAACGAAAGATACCCGCAATGTCATCCATGTCCCAGAGACTTTCGGTATAGGTTTTACCGGTATTGAGCGTTTCCAGTTCGGCCAACTTTTCTTTATTGGCGGCGATCAGATCTCCCAGTTCATAAAGCATCTTTCCCCGCTCCGGGGCGGGCATCTGGCTCCAGCTTTCTTCGTGAAAAGCTTTTCGGGCACTCTGTATGGCTGCCCGGGCATCGGAGCGATCTCCCTCAGCGACGAGGGCAATGGGCTTTTGATCAAAAGGATTGATGATGGTTCGTTGGTTACTGGCTATTGCCGTTACCCAGGAGCCATCCATAAAAAAGGGTTGTATAGTCATTAATGGGAAATTTGGTTTTTTTCCACTTCGGTTGAATGGGTGTAGTAGGGGGCCTGCTGCGGCGGCTCGGGGCTATTGCCCAACAAAATATCCGCTGCCTTCTCTGCAATCATGATTACCGGTGCATAGATATTGCCATTGGTAATGGCAGGCATCACAGAAGCATCTACTACGCTGAGGTTTTCAATGCCATGCACCTGTAGGTTGGCATCCACAACCGACTCATTATCATATCCCATTTTACAGGTACAACTGGGATGGTATGCGCTCTCACCTTCCCTTGCCACAAAGTCAAGAATTTCTTCATCCGTTTCTACAGCCCCACCCGGAGAGATTTCTTTTCCCCGCAGTTCGTCGAAAGCCGGTTGATTGACAAGGCTCCTTGTACAGCGGATGGCCTCTATCCATTCCTTGCGTTCTTGCTCCGTAGAAAGGTAATTGAACAAAATGCCAGGATATTCACCGGGATCGGAAGATTTTATCTTCACATGGCCTCTGACATCGGTGTTCATGGGGCCCACGTGAAGCTGGAATCCATGGCCTTCGTTCGGTGCCGAGCCGTCGTAGCGTATGGCAATGGGGAGAAAATGGTATTGCAGGTTGGGATAGGCGACTTCATCGTTACCGCGGATAAAACCTCCGGCTTCAAAATGGTTGCTGGCACCGATACCTGTTTTATTAAAAAGCCATTCCAGGCCGATTTTTGGTTGGTTGTAAAATTTAAGGGAAGGGTAGAGGCTGACTGGTTTTTTGGCAGCCCACTGCACGTATACCTCCAGGTGATCTTGAAGATTTTCACCGACCCCTTTAAGATCTGCTACTACCGGAATCCCCAGTTTTTTCAGTTCAGCACCGTTGCCAATGCCGGATAGCTGAAGAACCTGAGGGGAATTAATGGCTCCGCCGCTACAAATAATTTTCTCACCGTAGACCTTATGCGTTTTATTCCCTTTTATGTATTCCACCCCGATGGCTCGGTTTCCGTCAAATAGGATGCGGGAGACGGTGGATTTGAGGGAAATCGTCAGATTTTCACGGTCCTTCACCGGATGGATGTAGGCCCGCGCAGCATTCCAACGCTTTCCTTTATAGATCGTAGCATCAAATTTCCCAAATCCTTCCTGTTGATAGCCGTTTACATCCTCGGTAAGGGGATAACCGGCTTGCTGAACGGATTTAAAAAAGGCATCAAACAATGGGTTGTCGCATTTTGGGGTGGTAAGGTGCAAAGGACCTCCTTCTCCCCGGTAGTCATCGCCTCCGACCAAGCGGTTTTCCATGCGCTTAAAGTAGGGAAGGCACTGGGCGTACCCCCAATCCTCCAAGCCATCCATCGCAGCCCATTTTTCAAAATCCAACGCATTGCCCCGGATATAGATCATGCCATTGATACAACTGGAGCCTCCCAGCACTTTGCCTCTTGGCTGGTAGATCCGGCGGTTATGCATGTAGGGCTCCGGGTCGGAAGAGTAGCCCCAATTGTAAAAATTATTAGAAAGCGGGTAGGTAAGGGCAGCCGGCATGTGTATCCGAAAATCCCATGCATGGTCCATTCTACCGGCTTCTATGACGAGAACCTTGTTTTTTGAGTCTTTGCTTAGTCTATTGGCCAATACGCTTCCAGCAGAACCGCCGCCAATAATGATAAAATCATAGGTGTTTTTCGACATCATTTATTCTTTCTGCAACGATTCGTTTCTTTTTTTGCTGCTGCTCCCAGTTCATTTAATAGCAAGCGAATTAGGTTAGTTGGCGGAGGGGACGATTTTTACAACACCCTTTCCTTCCACACCGGCATAAATATAGCCATCGGGTCCCATCACTACGCTTCGGACCCTGCCCATACCGTCGATGATTTTTTCTCTTTTCGTTACCTTGTCCCCTTCTAGGGTAAGTTTTTCCAGATAAGCAAAGCTTAACGAACCTACCAACAAATCTCCCTGCCATTGAGGATACCGGTCACTGCTGACGACATCAAATCCACTCGGGGCAATGGAAGGAACCCAGTAATAAAGCGGTTGTTCCATACCAGGCTTGGAGGTTTCCTCGGTGAGAACGGTGCCATTGTAATTGATTCCGTACGATATTTCCGGCCAACCATAGTTCGCCCCTTTTTTGACTACATTTATTTCATCACCGCCGCGAGGGCCGTGTTCATGAACCCATATTTCTCCCGTCTCGGGATGTACGATCATTCCCTGTGGATTTCGGTGGCCGTAGGAATAAATTGCCTTTTTTGCTCCGGTGGAGTTTACAAAAGGATTGTCCGTCGGCACCTGTCCGTCATCGTGTAACCGGTATACTTTCCCGCCGTCCCGGGTAATGTCCTGGGGATTTTCATCCCGATTACCCCTTTCACCAATGGTAAAGAACAGGTATCCATCGGTATCAAACACGATTCTGGATCCATAATGCTGACCCTTCTCCGTGTTGGGGCCGGCTTTGTATAGCACTTCCTGATTCGTCAGGCGATCGCCTTCTAGCTTTGCGCGACTAATCGCCGTGTGTGCTCCATCTCCCGGTCCCTCTTCTGAGGAATAGGAAAGATAAATCCAGCCGTTGTTGGCATAATCCGGATGAAGTTCCACATCAAGTAATCCGCCCTGCCCCTTGGCCCATACGGCCGGGACTCCGCTGATTTCGGTTTTTTCTCCGTTTTTGAAATGGATCAGTTCTCCCGAACGCTCGGTGATGAGCAGGCTGCCATCGGGCAAAAATGTCATTCCCCAAGGTATTTTCAGGTCATCAACTACCGTTTCAATGGTGTAGTTGTCCCATTCAGGCTCAGTGACTTCCGGTCCATTGGGCGGTGTCTGGCCCATGCAAGCCACGTAAAGGCTGGTCATTAGCAGGGAAAGGAATAGTGATTTCATAAAGGCGTGATTTTGGTTTATGGTAACTAAATAAAAGGTTAAATTACACTTAAAATAGCTTCTAAACAAGTTTTAAGCCAGCAGTTCCGCCTGCAGACGCAGCACGCGGTCTTCCAATTTTTCGGAACTGAGACTGTTACTGCTCAGTCGGTCGACCATGATCGGAAAGGCAAATGGACTGATTCTCGGGGTAGTTAGCAACTGTATTTTTTGTCGGTTAATGCGTTCAATGACGTTTTCTAGACGGGTTTTTTCCATCTGAACATTCAATACTTCCCTTCTGGCCTGTTCTAATAGGAGATTGTCCGGATCATAGGTCTCAAATACGCCATACAGAATACCCGAACTGGCCTGTAAATGCCTGGTTTGAATACCCTTCCCGGGGTAGCCTTGAAATACCAGGCCTGCAATGGCCGCAATTTCCCGAAAGCGCCGTCTGGCCATTTCGCTTTCATTAATACTGGCATAGATATCCTCCATCAGATTATGGGCAGAAAATAAATCCTCTTCCAGGGCTTCTTCAATGGGAATGGGGCTATCAGAGAGTAATTCAAAGCCATAGTCATTCATGGCGATGCTCAGGCTGATGGGATTACTGATGCTAATGCGATACGCTAGTAAGGCAGCCAGCACTTCGTGTACAAACCTTCCCTCAAAAGGAAAGAAAAAAACGTGGAACCCTTCCTTGCTCTTGCATTTTTCTACCAATAGGGATTTCTGGTCCGGAATTTTGGACAGGGATGCCTGTAGGGCCAAAATAGGCTGAATAGTCTTTAGCTCTATGGAATCCTCTTGCTGATCAGCCGCTTTTTGCAACTCGGATCGAATTAGTTCGGCCAATCTGGACGAAAGAGGCATGCGCCCCCCCATCCAACGGGGAATGGTGCCGGTTTTCTTTTTTGACCTGCGTACCAGGGCTTTCATTTCTTTTATTTGGACAAACTCCAGGCTTTTTCCGGAAAACCAAAAAACGTCCCCCGGTTTTAACTTAGATATGAAACTCTCCTCCACCGAACCAATGTAACCTCCGGTCATAAATTTTACCTGGATCATGGGATCACTGACAATGGTACCCATAGACAAGCGATGGCGCATGGCCGTTTTCCTACTACTTACCTTGTAAAGCCCATCGGATTGGATTTCCACCTTTGAAAATTCTTCGTAGCTTCCCAGGGCATTGCCTCCGACGGTAATAAATTCCAGCATCCAGTTAAACGCCTGGCGGCTAAGTGATCGGAAGGAATGCGTGGACTGAATGACCGGAAACAGTTGGTCCGGATAAAAGCCTTCGCCCAAAGCAAGCGTGACCAAAAACTGAATCAATACATCGTAACAGTTTTCCAACGGAACCTGATCCTCGTATTGCCCGCTATGTATGGCCTGTCTTAGGGCACTTGCTTCTATCAATTCCAGGGAATGGGTGGGGATAAAATAGATTCTGCTAAGAGCTCCCGGTTGGTGGCCTGCCCTGCCTGCACGTTGGACAAAGCGCGTGACGCCTTTGGGACCACCTACCTGAATAACGGTATCCACCGGCCTGAAATCTACTCCCAGGTCCAGGCTGCTGGTGCAGACTACTAATTTGAGTTTTTTTTCATGGAGGGAAGCTTCTACCCAGGCCCGGACAGCCGGATCCAGGGAGCCGTGATGCATGGCCATTATTCCTGCCCATTCCGGTTTGGCTTCCAGAATTTTTTGATACCAGATTTCGGTTTGGGAGCGGGTGTTGGTAAATAACAAGACGCTTTGACTGGCTTCGATTACCGGTAGTATTTTATGGATCATTCTGATGCCCAGATGCCCGGACCAGGGGTATCGTTCCACTTCATCCGGCAAGATCGATTGTACCTGGATTTCTTTTTTGATTGCGGATCGGACGATAAGCTCCGGCTGCTCATCACCGAGCAATACCTGATGGGCTTGAGCCAGGTTGCCGATGGTAGCCGATATGCCCCAAACCTTTAGAGGCTGGATGGTCAAGGTGCGGAGATGGCTAAGGGCAAGTTGTACCTGAATGCCTCTTTTGTTGGCCAGCAGTTCGTGCCACTCATCGACGATAATCGCCTTCAGGTTTTTAAAAAGGAGGGGGTGATCCTTTTGGGTAAGCAGTAGGTGCAGGCTTTCGGGAGTGGTAATCAGGCATTCCGGCATCGATTTTTTTTGCTTCTGCCTTTCAGCGGTTCCGGTATCTCCATTTCGGACCCCTATTCGCCAAGGCAGGCCGGTTTCTTCGCAAACCCGGCTCATGGCCTGGTGTATGTCCTGCGCCAAGGCCCGCAGGGGGGTGATCCAGATAACCTGCAAGCCATTTTTCTGAGGCTTCTTCCAAGAGTCGGGATGCTCCCGCACGTATTCCATCAGCACGGGCATCCACAGCGCCATGGTTTTGCCGGAGCCGGTAGGAGCGTTCAGTAAGCCGCTTTGGCCTTGCAGGTAGTGTTTCCAGCAGGATTTCTGAAAATCAAACGCCGTCCATCCTTTCTCTTGAAACCAGTTCTCTGCCCAGCTACTTTCCATATTTTTCCAATAAATGCTGTAAATCTTCCAGAGAATTGGCTTCCTCAATGGGTTTGTCTTTTCGCCAGCGGTGAATTCGTGGAAACCGAAGTGCTATCCCGGATTTATGCCTCGAACTCTCCTGAATGCCTTCAAACGCAATTTCAAAAACCAAGCCGGGTTTGACTGTCCTTACCGGGCCAAATCGCTCTCGGGTATTTTTTTTGACATAGGTATCAACTGATTTCATCTCCGCATCCGTCAGGCCGGAATAGGCCTTCGCAAAAGGAACCAGCGCATCCCCATTCCAAACCGCAAGGGTGTAATCCGAATACATATTTGCCCTGCGCCCGTGGCCTTTTTGGGCATAAATCATCACCCCATCAATGGTAAGAGGGTCTATTTTCCATTTCCACCATCCTCCTCTTTTTCTGCCGGTTTCGTACACCCCATCTTTTCTTTTTAGCATCAATCCTTCCGCTTTCACCTCTCTGGATTGGGCTCGGATTCGAGCCAATTCCGTCCAGGTAGGGGCAGCGAGTACCTGTGAAAGTAATAGGTTAGCTTCAGAATGAGATCCGACCAGTCTTTCCAGGGTTTTTCTTCTTTCGGAAAGTTTCCAATGCCGAACGTCCTGGCCTTCCCATTCCAGTAAATCATAGGCCATAAAGGAAACCGGTGCTTCTCTTAAAAGACGGGTACTGACATTTTTCCTACCCAATCGGGTTTGCAATAGGCCAAAAGGAAGTGGCCGACCTTCCTGAAAAGGCATGATTTCACCGTCCAAAGCGGAGCCATCCGGAATGGTTTTTCCCATGGCTTCCAATTCCGGAAATTTATCCGTAACTAATTCTTCTCCCCTGGACCAAATAAACACCTCCCCACCGCGATGGATAAGTTGGCCCCGGATACCATCCCATTTCCACTCGGCCTGCCAGTCTGACCTTTCTCCGGGTAAGTCATCGGGTTTTTCCAATGGATGCGCCAGAAAAAATGGATAGGGACGGGAAAGATCTGTAGAAAGATCCGATTGAAACATCAGATCATTAAAAGATGTTTGCCAGGGATTCCAGTTGCCCATGATCCGATGTGCCACGGCCGTTTTTTCCAAACCAAAGGTGGTCGCCAATGCCCTGGTAATGAGTTGCTGGCTCACACCAATCCGAAAACCGCCGGTTATCAGCTTATTAAAGACCAGGCGCTCCTCTTTGGTTAGGATTTGCCAGGCTTGGCGAATGGCTGCTTTTTTATCGATCTCGTCGCAGTTTCTGAGTGCTTCCAAAAACTGAATCCATCCATGCAAGGGCCTGTCGGAATGCCCCTTAGATTCAGGGAGGACGAGGGCGATGGTTTCGGCCAGATCTCCAACCGTTTGATACGATTCTTCAAACAGCCAATCGGGAATTTCGGCAATCTCACAGCATAAGTCCCGAAGTTGTTTGCTGTTTATGGTTCTTTTGGGTCGTTTATGGGTGAAAAGCGCCATGGTCCAAAGACGGTCCTGGTCCGGAGCCTCGGCAAAATAAGCTTCCAACAGCCCTAATTTATCTCCGGTCTTGTTGGTCTGATCTAGCTGCTTGATCAATTTTGAAAATCTTTTCATCCCAGTTTAATGATTTTACTCATATATTTTCACAATTTTAAGTTCTTCATAAACCAATAATTTTAATTGTTCGTTTAAAAATTGGTGAGTAAACAACTATCAAATGAAAAATATTCCATTTATCGCAATTGTAATATGGGCATTAGCAGGATGCCAAACGGAAGAAAATTTACCTGAAATACAGTCCGTAAGTTATCCTTTATATCAGACCGGAGAATATGCCTTTGAAGGCACCGCTACTTTTGAGCTAAGGGAAGATGCTGTGGAGCTATTGATCCAATTGGATGGCGCAAACTCCGAAGACCCTTACTTTTACACGGGGCACTTGCATTTTGGAAATCTTGATGATGAAGAGGCTACGATTGCACAGCTGCTTAGCCCCATTGACAGCCGCACCCTGCAAAGTCGAACCGTTATTGGAAGACTATCGAATGGCAATGAACCGGACTTTGAGTCATTAAAAAATTTCGATGGGCATATAAAAATCCACCTTGCTGACCAGGGGCCGGACTACGATATCATTCTTGTTAGCGGAAATATCGGCAGCAACGATACATCACTGTACTATTTTAATACCCATAAAATAGCATTGTGTTCACCTAATTATCCTGAATAGTTAATCACTATCTGATTGTTATTTCAGAGGAAGTGTATCATAATCCTGTGTAAAAAGTTAGATATCAGCTAGATATATTAATAAATAGCATAATTGCCGTATTCATTTCTTAACGAATCAAACATTTTTGTTTAATATATGTTAGTATATTATTAAACGAAATGGGTTATGAGATTTTCCGCCAAGTATCTGATTATTATTGTTACATTTTTCTTTATCAGCCAGCAAGGATTTTGGGATTCATTTTATGAGCTGGGTGATTTTTCCGCAAAATCAGATCAACTAACTCAATCTGTTAAAGTTGTTTTATGGTCGATAAAAGAAGATTTTATTAAGTACCTCGTCGATTTGCCGCACACTCAGATAAAATTAAATTAACTGTTCGGAAAGAAACTAAACTAAACCACTATATACTTAAAAATCAAAAAAGCGCTTTCCTTGGGAAAGCGCTTTTTTGTACTGCTTATTCTATGTGCACCGTAAATACCTTTTCGGTTGTATTACCATTTACATCCTCCGCGCGAATAACTAAGTCCAGATGATCTTCCCCGGAAGGTATTTGGATGGCATTATCCCCGGTTAAAATTTTAGAAAGATCCAGCATTTCATCATGTGGTAAATCCGGGCCGCTGCCTTCTTCCAGCCATGCCGAAGTTCCCCACATTTTATCGTAGTAATCTTCCTCGGAGATGCGGTGATTATGATCGTCTTCACCTTCATGGTCGTCATGCTCCTCTGTCAACCTAATCCATAAAAAGGAAATCGGAGCACTCAATTCATGTCCGGTCCTGCTAATGCTGCCCTCAATGGTTAAGGGTATCCCCACTTCGCCCTCCAACTCGTCATCGTGTAGATTGGTAATGCTGATCGAAGGGGCATAAGGGGTACGAATTTGAATGGTAGCCAGGTAGCTGCTTCCGTCGTCATATCCGGTTTGGTTGCCGTGGATATCCGTCGCCTCAATGCCCACATCGTAGGACCCGGCGATAACCGGTCCGGTCAATCGGGAATTGGTGCCAGTCCAGTAAATGTCAGTACCTGGGCCATCAATATTGATCCGGGTACTTCCTTCAGGAAATCGAAAATCCGGATTAGATGCCTCCGGACTGTAGATATCGTTGACATCCAGTCTGACAAAATCGTTGTTCATGCGGGCATGGCTGTGTCCATCAAAATTGGCGTGTACATTTACCCGAACCTGACCGATCCCCGAAGGATCCTCTACCGAAAATCTTACCTGTGTGTGATCGGCGGTTTCACTGAATACCTCCCCGTTTTCAGGCTCTATTTCGTCATGCCCATCGGCATGGTCGATGGCGGGAGCTTCTAGATCCTGAGGAGTCTCACTTACCGGGTCACAAGCCAGAAAAAAAGTGGCTACAAAAGCCAGTAATACTATTCCGTTTCGTTTCATAAATCGTTTGGTAGTTATGGAGATGGTTGATAATTCAATACAATTGCATATGCATTAGTGTTGCAATAATAAAACAAACGGAGAAGAGTTCCAAAAAGTTTGCGCTTATTTCTTAATTACTTTTGAGTTGGAAGGGAATCTTTAAATTGAAATTGATATTTCTACCCTGCTCCGGCAAATTGAGTAAACGGTATCTGCTCAGGTGATTGAAATAAAAAGTGTTTAGAAGGTTTTGGCCGCTGATTCGAAATTTCCAAGGGTTGGAGCCTATAGGGACTTCCCATCCCAGTCCGGCTTGAAGCAAGCCATAGCCACCAGTAGTTCGTTCGTTTCGATCTACCCGATTTTGCGCGGCTACTTGTCGGTATTCCAGGTAGAAATAGCTGTTTGCAATGAAGCGGAACGTTTCTGGAAAGGAGTATTCGATACTGCTCAACACACTGGCCGGAGGGGTCAGCGGTAAGGGCAAACCGGTATCCAGGTTTTGATTATAAATGTATTCTCCTGCAAGCGAAAACTGTATTTCCTGCGTCGGTGCCCATTGAAATTTCAACTCGGCCCCAGCAAACAGGGCATTGTTTTGTCGGTACTCCCATAGGGTGCTGGCACCGGGAAGGGTAGAGAACCTGCCGGTAGGGGCCAGGTAGATATAATCCTCATAATAGGCGATAAAAGGGCTAATTCCCACTAGAAGCGTTTCTACAGAGTGCGTGAAATTCAGGTCCGCCTGATAGCTTCGTTCACTTTTTAGATCGGCATCGCCAATTTCATGCCTGAAATTCCCATGGTGAATGCCATTGGTGGCTAATTCGATAGGAGTAGGGATACGAAAACTGCTACCCAAGTTTAATTTGAAATTGTTCCGCTCATTAAGGATCCAGGAAAAACCGGTAGACCCACTGATATTAGCAAAATTACGTTCAATATCCGGGTTTCGCTGTACCATTTCCCCGGTAGGATTTAAAGATTGATCGTATACCGGCTGTTCGTGCGATTGTATAGCATGACGGGCTCCATCTAGTCGCAGGCCTGCGTTTACTATTAGATTATTTTTCCAGCGGTATTCGTGGAAATAGTAAAAGCCCGCACTCCAGGATTGGAAAGCAGGTAATAAAAATTCAAAGCCTCCAAACCGGTTATCCATTAACGAGGATTGAAATCCAATAATGGATTGGTGTTTGGAATTGATATGGTAATTGAACCGACCATTTGCCGTGAAGGTATTGAGGTATAAGGCCAGGGCTAAATTTCCCTCCGGTGTGGGCCCCACTCCATGGATATGGGGAAGGGATTGTTCCATTCGCTCATTCCGTTGATAGCCCAAATCGATTTCCAGCCAATTTTCGTTCAATTGAATCGTGGTGTTGGAAATTACTTTTAGGTGGGTATTGTCCTGTCTGGGAAATTCGATATCCCCATAATTTCCATTGTGACGAAGGTTGTAGCTGTTCGGAATGCCCACTGCCCCCGTAAAAATGCCCGCTTTTTGCTGAAATCGGCTTACCGTGAGGGTGGATTTTCCCCAGTTTTTTCGCCAGCCAGTCATAAGGGAAAAATGTCTTTCCTTACCAGCGGTGTTTTTTAACCGGTAATCATATACCGGTAATTCAAAACCTGCGTAGACGAACCTGTCGGCCGGTACCTGGTAATCCTGAAAATCCTGAAGGGTCACTCGCCCTTTAAAAACAAAGTCGTTTTGGTTTCCTTCCACCATGGCCGAATGACTTCTCATGGCATTATTGGTGCGGTAGCTATTTATCAGATGCCCCTGAGTGTTCCCTTCCCGGGGAAGGGGAGCTGGGGAGATATTGATCACGCCTGACATGCCATCCGAACCGTAAATCAGGGAGGCCGGACCCTTGACCACTTCGACCCGGTCCACGTCGAAGGGGTCGATTTCCAACCCATGGTCAGCACCCCATTGCTGTCCTTCTTGCTTGATTCCCCGGTCGTTTACCATGATGCGGTTAAAGCTCATTCCCCGGATAACGGGTTTGCTAATGCCCACTCCGGTATTGATGGTGCTGATTCCGGGTAATTTTTCCAGGGCGTTGGCGAAAGTGCCGGAGTTGTTTTTCTCCATAAACTCCCTGTCCACTACTTCAATGCTTTGGGACTGTTCTACCGGTCCGTTTTTGAAAGGGTTGGCTTCTATGGTTAACGATTGTAGCGTAATCGCTGATTCTTCCAACCTGAGGTCAAGTTGCAGGTCCTCATTGGTCAACCGGATCGTCTTGGTCAGGGCTTTGTACCCGAGGTGGGTCACGTGTAGATGGTAATTTCCAGGATTTAACCCGTCAATTCGGAAATTACCTTCTAAGTCTGCTGCTGTTCCATTTCCCAATTCATGGACGATAATGGTCGCAGGCAAACCATCTCCTGATTCACTTTTAACCGTACCCTCAATGGAAAGGAATGACCTTTCCTGAGCCAGGGAAAAAAGAGACAGGTAAACGAGGAAGAAACAGGAAAGAATTACAATCCTCACAGGATAAATTTGGATGATGGAAATCTGAAAACGAACACAAAGGTATCCATATTTATCAATGATTGCAACAATATGGCAATATTGAATGTGCTTACCTTTTTGCTTTTAACTTATCCAGCAAATGCTCCAGCCCATTCAGTCGGATTTCATACATGGTTTCAAGCCAGATGCCTAATTTTCCATCCGGAAACCCTTGTCTCTTAAACCAAATAAGGTAGTGTTCGGGGATATCACAAATCAACCTGTCCTTGTATTTACCGAAGGGCATTTTTTTTGAGACCAGGTCGAGTAAAATGGTATTATCCAAGCTGTAATTCGATTAATTTAACCATGCGTTCCAGGGGATTCGGCTAAGGATTAGGATAAAACCGATTCCATAAAACATGTAAATACTTCGAAACCTGCTCCGGCTTTCTGTCAATTTTTTGGCTCTGCTATAACCGATGGTAACCAGTGCCACTGCCAGGATATTGATTAGAGGGTGTTCCAGTGCGTACAAGCGGCTCATGGAATCTCCCATGGCTTCTCCGCTAAGGTTGGAAAAGCCCTGTGGACTAAGGAAATATAGAATGATTCCAACCAATAATTGAATATGTAAAAGCACCATGCCTATCAAGCCAAATTTTCGGTCCTTTTCAGTGAAGGTTTTGTTACTTAAGGCACCATAGAGGGCAAGGACGAAGCTAAATAGAATTCCTGCCAGAACAATATAGGCCAGGAAAGAATGGAGATGCTGGAATCCGGTGGTCATATTTGGAATGTTTTCGGTTTTGATTGGCTAAATAAAGAAAAAAATACGACTCTTTCATCAAACGCGCCTGCTTTATGGTCGGGGAAGGTATTATTTGTTTTTTCTACAAGGATCGGCTCGTCACATTTCAAGGGTGCAACACGTAGGTAAGAACGAGGGTATTAATAGGCTGTGAAATTATCTTTCATTTTTATATTATTTGGTTTTTTTGAAAATTATTATTCCCTAATTTTACAAATTATCTTTGTAAAAGCCCGGAATGCCTTTTTATTGGTAGCGAAAAAACAGTCATTTAATGAACTATTTGAATTTTGTTTTAGAAAATAAGAAACTCCTGGCTTTTGGTTTGCTGATGACTTGTCTTTCCGGATACGGGCAAACCTATTTGCTGGCCCTATATGTGCCCTACCTGATTGAAGAATTCACCCTTCAAAATGCCCAAATCAGTGTGTATTACATGGTGGCTACGATTGCAAGTGCTTTAATTTTACCACAAATTGGGAAGTACATCGATAAAATCAGCCTGGTAAAATACACGCTGATGGCAACGGTTATTTTTATTTTGGCCATGGTATTGATGAGTTTTAACCAGTACTGGTATTTCCTACCGCTTGCTTTTTTTGGTCTTCGGATCGCCGGACAGGGGCTATTTAGCCATATTGCCATCACCAGTATGTCCAAGTACTTTCAAAAGGGTAGGGGAAAGGCCATCAGCCTGGCATCTCTGGGACACCCTTTCGGTCAAGCAGCATTGCCAATCATGGTAGTGGGGCTGATTAATTTGTTTGGATGGAGGGAATCTTTATTAGTAAATGCCCTGATTGTGTTGGCCGTTGTACCCTTGTATTTGTATTTTTTCATTGATGAGAAAAAACTGGTGGTGCACGAGGAGGCGAGTCCTACCGACAGTTCCTCATTCAAAAAAGAAGTTTCCCAATGGGAAATCATGAAATCCAGAACATTTTGGCTTTTAGCACCTAATTTATTTGTGCTTTCTTTCACCGTTACCGGGTTGTTTTTCTATCAGTTTGCCATCGCAGAATTCAAGGGTTGGACGCTGGAATGGATGGCGGTAGGGCTTACTTTTTACGCTATTTCGGGTTCTCTGGCCATTCTATTTGCCGGTCCCCTGATTGATAAGTACACAGCAAGGAAATTTTTTCCGTTTTACCTGATTCCGTTTCTATTGGCCATCTTGTTTATTTGGATATTCAGCGACCCCCTGGTCATATTTCCTTATATGATTTTGATGGGCGCATCGGCAGGCTTTGGAAATGCAATCGTTTCAGCCCTTCAGGTAGAATTGTTTGGTGCTGGATTCATTGGCAAGGTGCGGAGCATTTTTGCTTCTGTTATGGTTTTAAGTTCCGCTGTAGGTCCAGCTATTTACGGAGTAGTGGTGGATGCTGGCTATAGTTTTGATGTGGTATTTATAGGGTCGCTGCTTTTGATGTTTCTGATAATCGTGCTCTCATTCCGGATCGTTCCCAATTATACTTATGCCAAAATGAAATACAAATACAAACGGCGTCACCGGAGGTTTGATTTTTTCAATATATTCAATTTGAGGCATTGATTATATAGTACTCCAAATGAATACCGAAACCGCTGGGATTCATGCAAATATATCTTCATCATTTCAACCCGGTATTTTGGTGTTTTCAGTAGGAGCACATACCTTTGCCCAAACGGTAAAAAGTTATGCAAACATTCGTAGCACTTGTAATATTTACCCTTTGTTATGGACTTTTGTTTTTGTCCATGTTTCCGGTAAAAAGGTCTGACAAATTGAATCAATTCACCAGATCGGCCAGGAACGCGCTCTACCGGCAATACGATTTGACCTGGCCTTATTTTATTTCCTTTCTGGGAGGATATTTGCTAGCTTCTGCGATGGTTTATCTGATTCAGGATTCTATTTGATTTTACCCTTCCCATAGTTTTTGTTCCGCCTGAAGTGCCGGCTGAAAATTAATGGCCAGGCCGTCCATCTTATTTTTGATGGCGTCCAGGCAAAGGTTTCCAATACTGCCTTCGTGGGTATGCTGCACACGTTTGCCCGGGGAAAAACGCTCATTTTCGATATCCATACCTACTTTTTTATAAGCATCCCGAAAGGGCATGCCCGCAAGTACCAGGCGGTTGACCTCTTCCACGCTAAAAAGATAGGCAAACTTTTCATCATCCAATAGGTCTTGCTTTACGGAAATATTTTCGAGCATTAACCGGGTGATTTTGAGACAATCCACCAACTGCTCGAAAGCAGGAAAAATGGTTTCCTTTAGTAACTGCAAATCCCGGTGATAACCTGTACCCAGGTTGGTTAATAACATCAGGATACTTTGAGGGTAGCTTTGGATTTGATTGGTTTTTGCACGGACCAACTCAAATACATCCGGATTCTTTTTATGGGGCATGATACTGGATCCGGTAGTTAATTCATCCGGGAAGCTTATAAAACCAAAATGTTGGTTCATATACTGGATGGAATCTGTGGCCAGCCGGTTTAGGGTCCCTGCAGTTGCCGACAGGGCGAAAGAAAGGGACTTTTCCGTCTTTCCCCGACTGTTTTGAGCATTGATTACATTGTAATGCATGTCTGCAAAACCCAGCAATTCGGTAGTAAGGGATCTGTTTAGCGGGAACGAGGAGCCATAACCTGCGGCGGAACCCAGCGGATTGCGATTTACCAACGCATAGGCAGCTTGCCAGAGGTGCATGTCCTCGGCCAGACTTTCAGCCAGCGAACCAAACCAAAGCCCAAAAGAAGAAGGCATGGCCAGTTGGGTGTGGGTATATCCTGGCATCAGGTCATTTTTATGCTTTTCGGCAAGGCGAAGCAAGAGCTCAAACAAGTCGTCTACCTCCTCCAGGGTTTGACGGATGGCCTGCCGGTAATACAACTTCAGATCGACCAACACCTGATCGTTTCTGGAGCGGCCACTGTGAAGTTTTTTGCCAACATCTCCGTATCGCTCAGTGAGTAAAAATTCTACCTGGCTGTGTACATCTTCCACTCCGGGTGCGATGGAAAATGTACCCTGCCGGATCTCTTCCCGAACTTCTTTCAGTCCC
Source organism: Cyclobacterium salsum (assembly GCF_010119245.1). Taxonomy (GTDB): domain Bacteria; phylum Bacteroidota; class Bacteroidia; order Cytophagales; family Cyclobacteriaceae; genus Cyclobacterium; species Cyclobacterium salsum. The sequence continues at coordinate 572,716 of NZ_WNKG01000001.1, read as the reverse complement.
TTCTTAAGTAATCGGAGCTCTTCGGCCGTCAGCAAATCGATGGATTCCAGCATGATGGCATGTGCCATGGAGCCGGTGACATCGAAGGGGGCAAGTATCAGATCAAATTCCGGATCCCGACCAATAGTGAAATTTTCTACTTCTTTTTTGCTCGTTTTGTCTTTTTGCCAAAGCTTCATTTTTTGATTTCGGTTAGTTTGGAAAAATAGTTTTCCAGTAATGCAATGTACAGGGAAATACCCTCTTTAATTTCATTTATATAAATGAATTCATCGGGGGTATGAGATCGGGCTGAATCTCCGGGGCCAATTTTAACGGAAGGGTAGGGAATCAGGGCCTGATCGGAGAGGGTAGGGCTACCGAAGGTTTCCAATCCCAGGGACCTGGCCACCGAAAGCATCGGGTGAGCAGCATCAATACGAGAGGGATTTAAGCGCATGGAACGTGGACGAAGTTCGGCTTTTAACGATTGGCGGAGCTCATTCAGGGCTTCCTCCAAGGTATAGGCATCGGTTACACGTACGTCCAGGGTGTAGGTACAGCGATCGGGAACCACATTATGTTGGGAACCAGCCTGGATCAGGGTAGCCGAAACCTTACTGGAGCCCAAAAAGTTGGAAACATTTCGGAATTGAAAGTTCCGAATGGCGATTAAATCATCCAATGCTTCGTAAATAGCATTCAACCCTTCTTCTCTGGCCGCATGTCCGGCTTTGCCTTTTACCAGGGCATCAATTACCATTAGCCCTTTTTCCGCCACCGCCATTTTTAATTGGGTCGGCTCGCCTACTACGGCAACGCTCAATTCAGGGAGTTCCGGAATCAGGGATTCAATACCACCCTTTCCGCTGATCTCTTCCTCTGCTGAAGCCACCATCAGCAGATTTACTGGCAAAGGTTGGTTTCGGAAATGCATGAAGGCCGCTATTAAGGCCACCAGGGGTCCCCCGGCATCGTTAGATCCCAGACCAAATAGTTTCCCGTCTTTTTCTATCGGTTCGAAGGGGTCCAGGGTATATCCCTGATTGGGCTTTACCGTATCGTGGTGCGAATTAAGCATGACCGTAGGTCGGGCAGAATCATATCTACCTGCATATGCCCAAATATTATTTCCCTTTTGATGGACGGAGGCACCCTTTTTTTCAAAGAAGGCACGGATTATCGCTGTTGTCTGGTTCTCGGATTTGCTAAAGGAAGGAGTTCGGATCAGGTCCTTAAGTAATTCCAGGGCTTCTGTATGCAGTTGGTTGAGGGATTCCAATGTAGGATGGGGGTTAGGTCAGTATAAACCGTACTTTTGGGATTCGATGATGGTACCGGCATTTTTTCCTTTAGAGGCTAAAAGCAGGTTCTCCGGTAAGCCAAGCCATACATGGTTGACTCCTTGGTTAAGTGCTTTGAATGCGTTTTCCAATTTGGGTATCATACCGGAGTGGATGACCTGATCCCGGATTAGTTCTTTATAAATATCATCATTAATCAGCGGTATCAGGGACGATTCATTGGTAGCATCCATTAGCACACCAGTTTTATCAAAGCAAAAATACAGGTTTACCTTGTGTTTTTTTGCCAGAGCCGTGGCAATTTCGGAGGCAATGGTATCGGCATTTGTATTCAAAAGTTGCCCCTTGCCATCGTGGGTGATGGCACTGAAAACCGGTGCAATGCTTTGTTGTAGCAAAGATTCCAACAGCTCGGTATGTACTTGCTCGACATCCCCCACATACCCGTAATCTACGCCCCCCGTTACAGGTCTTTTGTGAGAGCGGATGGCATTGCCGTCGGCGCCGGTCAGGCCGATTGCCTGTTGCCCGTAGGTGTAGAGTTCGGCCACGAGGTTTTTATTAATCAGTCCGGCATAGACCATGGTCACCAGATCCAGGGTTTCTTTGTCCGTAATTCTTCTCCCCAGATGCATTTTAGGTTCGATTCCAAGGGATAGACCAATCCGGCTCGCCATGACACCTCCTCCATGGACAAGTATTTTTTGACCGGGGAACTTTGAAAATAACTTAAGAAATTGGGTGGATTTTTCAGGGTGATCGATTACGTTTCCACCGATTTTGATAACGCTGATGTCCATGGCAAGGAGGTTTTAAAGCAAGCTGTCAATAACTGCTTGGGCGGCAAAAATTCGGTTTTTAGCTTGATTTTGAACCAGACTCCGGTTTCCATCCAAAATTTCATCGCTGAGTTCCAGGTTTCTTCTCACCGGCAAGCAGTGCATGACTTTTGCCTTGGAATGGGATCCCAACTTATTTTCGTTTAACAACCAATTTTCATCTACTTTGAGAATCTTTCCGTAAAGATTGAAAGCGCTCCAGTTTTTAACGTAAACAAAATCTGCATCTTCCAGCGCCTTTTTTTGATTGTATTCTATGGTAGCTCCCTTAGTGAATTGTTCGTCCAACTCGTATCCAACCGGATGGGTTATGGTCAGGTCGTGACCGCAGCCCACGGCCCATTCTGAAAAAGAATTAGCCACCGCATGAGGAATGGATTTGATGTGTGGGGCCCAGGTAAGTACCACCTTTGGTTTTCGTTTTTCTTTAAAGTTTTCTTCTATCGTTACCATATCCGCCAGGCTTTGCAAGGGATGCCGTACCGCACTCTCCAGACTGATGACCGGAATACCTGAATACCGAATAAACTGGTTGAGGATAAAATCCTGGCTGTCTTCTTCCTTATTGGTAAGAGTAGGGAATGCCCGGATAGCCAGAAAATCAAAGTAGTTGCCCAGGACGGCTGCTGCATCCTTGATGTGTTCCACTTTGTTTTTGTTCATCAATACTCCGTCCTGCATTTCCAGTGCCCAGGTATCTTTATCCATATTGAGTACGAAACTTTCCACTCCCAAATTGGAAGCAGCTAGCTGGGTACTCACCCGTGTCCTCAAACTGGGATTTAAAAAAATAAGGCCAAGTCGCTTCCCTTTACCCTTTTCCTGCGCCTGTAGTGGAGCCGACTTGTAGGTCAGGGCTTTATCGATAAGGGATGCTGCCAGGGAACTGCTATCAAATTGTGTGAAATTTTTCATGTGGTATTTAAATGTGCATTTGGTTCGATTACTTTTTTCAAACTGTCCAGGAAATGCCTCAATTCTGCCTGTTGAATTCCTAAGGGAGGGAGGAGACGAATGGTTTCTTTTGTGGCTGCACTCCCGGTAAAAATCCGGTGAGTTTGGACCAATTCGGTCCGGTAAGGAGCAGCGGCTTCTCTTAGGTCGAAACCAATCATCAAGCCTTTACCTCTCAGGGCACTTACGGCTGAAAATTCACTGGCCAGGGCTTTCATTAGGAAATCACCCTGTGTTACCGCATTATCCATCAGATTTTCTTTTTCCAGAATTTCCAGTACCGCTATTCCAGCCGCACAAGCCAAATGGTTTCCTCCGAAAGTGGTTCCAAGCAGACCAAAACTAGCCTTAAACGTAGGATGGATCAATACCCCACCGATCGGGAACCCGTTTCCCATCCCTTTGGCTACCGTGATTAAATCCGGCTCCAGGCCACTCGTCCACTGGTGGGCAAAAAATTTACCGGTTCTTCCATAGCCAGCTTGCACCTCATCCACTATTAAAATGGCTTCGTATTTTCGGGCCAATTCAGATAAGCCACGTAAAAAATCGGGATCGGCTATCCGGATACCATTTACTCCCTGTATGCTCTCAATGATAATGGCGGCAATATCGTTCGCTTTTAACCTGTTCTCTACTGCATCCAGGTCATCCATTGCTTCAAAAAACACCTGATGGCCAGCGTTAAAAGGGGCCACGATTTTTGGATTGTCCGTTACCGCTACCGCCCCGGATGTTCTTCCATGAAAAGCACCTTTAAAAGCAATAACTCCTGCTTTTCCGGTGTGAAAGGAAGCCAATTTCAGGGCATTTTCATTGGCCTCTGCACCGGAATTGCACAAAAAGAGGTGGTAATCGGGGTATCCCGACAGGTTACCCAATTTTTCAGCAAAAGCGGTTTGTAACGGAATTTTAACCGAATTCGAATAAAAAGCGATTTTTTCCAGTTGCTGCTGCAGGCACGCTACGAAATGGGGATGACTATGACCTACTGATATTACGGCATGACCTCCATATAAGTCCAGGTACTTATTTCCCTCCTGATCCCAAATATAGACCCCCTGTGCTTTTGCAGGTGTCACTGGCATTAAAGGATATACATCAAATAGCTTCATTCGTCGAAGGTTTCGTTATCTAAACGTAGGGAATATTTTTATTAGAACGCACTGCTTTTCAATCGTAATCCGGTTTTTTCATCCAGCCCAAATGCCAGGTTCATGTTTTGTACTGCTTGTCCCGAAGCTCCTTTTAATAAATTGTCTGTGATAGAGTAAATGACCAATTGGCCCGCTTCCTTTTTTAGGTGAACAATGCACTTATTGGTATTGACCACCTGTTTTAGATCAATATCCTGCTGGCTGACATGGGTAAAGGCGGCCTCTTTATAAAAATCCCGGTAGGCATCCTGGGCTTCTTCCAGGCTTCCTGAAAAGGGGAAATAGGCCGTCACCCAGATTCCCCGGGTAAAGTTACCGCGATTCGGAACAAATAAAAGCTGCCCATCGAAAGCAGGATTCAGCTGTCCGAAGGTCTGGTTGATTTCCTTCAGGTGTTGATGGGAAAACAGTTTGTAAACGGAGGCATTTTGATTTCGCTGACTGAAGTGAGTGGTCGGGGATAACTTTTTGCCCGCCCCGGTGCTACCGGTGATACCGTTGACATGCAGAGTCTGGTTGCACCATCCTTCTTTTACAGCCGGGGCTAGGGCTAATTGAATGCCTGTAGCAAAACAACCCGGATTAGCGATTTTCCCTGCTTTTTTTATTCGGGACGCATTCACTTCCGGCAATCCGTAAATGAAACCATCGGACTCGTCTCTGAAATCGGTGCTTAAATCTATGATCACCGTTTTGGAACCGAAGGAGTGGGTTTCCAGGAAGGGTCTTGTTTCTCCATGCGGAAGACAAAGAAAGACCAGGTCCAGGCCATCGGTAGCAATCTGATCTGTAAATACCAGGTCTGAATCTCCAATTAGATCCGGATGGACCACTTCCAGCGGTTTCCCTTTCTGGCTATTGCTGTGGATCCATTGAATGGCTACATTTGGATGGTGTATCAGCAACCGGATCAATTCGCCTCCGGTATATCCGGCTGCACCGACGATTCCCGTGTTAATGGTTGTCATGATTTTTCGGCTGGTTTACGTTATGAAAAATGGCAGTTTGATTGCCTAAAATTCGGGTAAAACCCTTGACATCTTCTGCGGTGTATCCTTTGTTCATCTCTCCATAACTTCCATACTTGGAAGACATGAGGTCGTGTTCGGAGCGGATACCGATCATACTAAAGCGATAAGGCATTAATTGTATTTTCACTTCCCCACTAACGTACGTTTGGGTGTCAGCCATAAAGGCCTCCAGGTTTCGCATCACCGGATCGAGGTAATGCCCTTCGTGCAAGTGATTGCCGTAGAATTCCGCCAGTTGGTTTTTCCAGTACGTCTGCCATTTGGTCAGGGTGTGCTTTTCCAGCAACTGATGGGCTTTAATAATCAGCAGCGGAGCGGCGGCCTCAAATCCTACCCTTCCTTTGATGCCGATGATGGTATCCCCAACGTGGATGTCCCTTCCGATACCGAAAGGCCCGGCTATTTCCTGGATTTTTAAGATGGCAGCTACCGGATGATCAAAGGACTCTCCGTTTACCTGATTGATTTCACCTTTTTCAAAACCAATGGTAAGGGTCTCCGCTTCGGTTTTACTTACCTGGGTAGGGTAAGCATCCTCGGGCAAGGCCTGATCCGAGGTAAGGGTTTCCTTTCCCCCTACGGAGGTTCCCCAGATGCCTTTGTTGATCGAATAGGCCGCCTTTTCAAAATTCATATGCACATCGTGCTTTTTGAGATAGGTAATTTCTTCCTCCCTGCTCAGTTTAAGGTCCCGGATAGGAGTGATGATTTCTGCCTGTGGAAGGATAGTTTGAAAAATCATATCAAATCTAACCTGGTCATTTCCTGCGCCGGTACTTCCGTGTGCCACAGCGGTCGCTCCGATACTTTTAGCATATTCCGCCAGTGCTTTGGCCTGTAATATCCTTTCTGCACTTACTGACAGGGGATACGTTTGGTTTTTAAGGACATTGCCAAAAATCAAGTATTTTAGCACTTCTTCATAATAGGTGGTGGTAACGTCAAGGACTTTAAAAGAGGCTACCCCCAACTTTTTGGCTCTGCTTTCAATGGTTTTTAATTCCTCCTGCTCAAATCCTCCGGTATTGACTAATACAGCGTGAACTTCAAATCCTTTTTCTTTACTCAGATGGATGGCACAAAAAGTCGTGTCCAACCCGCCACTGTATGCTAAAACTACTTTTTTCATATTTAAGGTTATCGTTATAAAGCCATGCCGAAAGCAAACCTTTATTTAAGATGATTGATTAACTTTTTCTTTTACTTTGGCCAGGGCATTTCTTTTTCCTTTGGCAATATTAAGAAACATGGCCCGTTTGATTTTGATTAAGCGTTCAAAAAGGCTGAGATTCTTATTAAATTCTGCAGAAAGTTTTTTCTGCTCTGCTTTTTTTACATTTTTTGGCTCGTAGAGCATGGCAGTACACAAGCAGTTTGAGCGGTTTTTGCTCATCAGAATAGGATAATTCACACAGCTCTGACATCCTTTCCAGAAATCATCATCGGTGGTGAGGTCGGAGTAACTGACCGGATAATAGCCCAATTCGGAGTTGATTTTCATGACGGCAGCACCGGTGGTAAGCCCGAAAATTTTCGCCTCGGGATATTTTTTGCGGCTGAGTTTGAAAACCTCTCTTTTGATCTCCCTTGCCAACCCATGTTTCCGGAACTCAGGAGAAACGATAAGGCCCGAGTTGGCAACGAATTTCCCGTGGCCCCAAGCCTCAATATAACAAAAACCTGCCCACTGCCCGGTTTTAGAAAGTGCGATTACCGCCTTCCCTTCCCTCATTTTGGTTTTTATGTATTCCGGTGACCTTTTGGCTATTCCTGTTCCCCGGGCCTGAGCGGAGCGTTCCATTTCTTCAGTAATGGTCTCTGCGTAATGGCAATGTTCTTCTGCCGCTGGTTTTATGATGAATTTCTGGTTAGACATGTTGTCATTGTTTTGGGCTTACCGGCTATTCCCATCTGATTTGCTTTTTGACAGTCAGCCCTAAGAAGGTTGTTGAAATGAATGATTGAACGCTTTCGAAAAGGTAGTATCCACATAGGATACCAAATAAAGTATACAGGGACTATGCCCTGAAAACATTCCTGAAAGTTTTGAGGGAAGACAATATCGGATACCCAAAAAGATTATCATGGGCCAGGTAAATCAGGGAGGATATGTGCGTCTCTTTTGTCATAGGAAAACCCTACAAATATTTATTTATTTGATCAAAAATACAAATTTTAGAAGCAGATTGTATTTGCCGCAAATTTCGCAAAAATAATGCCCTGCGTTTTCGTCGTTGAATACTGGAAAAATAAGCATTAGTTGAAGGGGTAAATGTTACTTATCGTATTCATTTTTCACTAAATAAAGAAAATAGGTAACTATAATAGGAAGTTTTTTTTATTTCTGATTAAAAATTGACTTTAGCCTGTTTTTTGTTGCATGGTTTAACCGAACCAAACAAAAAATATAAAATGGCAAAATGTTTTGCACTAATGGGTTGGAGTTTACCCGTAATAGAAAGTATGCAAAAACTCAACAAACCGTATGTAGTTGTTTCCTATCCTGATTTTGAGGGATATGCCAAAGAAAACAACATTCCTTTTGTATCCTACCAGTTCAACGAATGGAGTGATTCTTCGAATTCGCTCGATTTGAAAGAAAAGTTGGATGCCTTCGGTGCAGACGTAGCGGTTCCACTTTTTGAAGAAACGGTAGAATGGGCCGGTGCTTTGAATTCTCTGTATAGGGATGATCCCCGTGTGTTGAACAGGGCGTTTTTGTTTCGAAACAAGGCTATGATGAAAAGAAAAGCCTTGATTGGTGGTCTTCGTGTTGGACTTTTTGAAGAGGTTTATAATAAAGAAGGTGTAAAAAACTTTATGAAACGGCTTAACCAGGCCAACCTTCAGGTTGATGGAGAAGAAGACAGTTGGGTTCATATCAAACCTTTCGCCTCTGCCGGAACGGTGGGACATCGTTTGCTTCGATCCCAAGCCGATGTGGATTCCAAATGTCAGGATGAAGATTTCCCTTGTTTGGCGGAAAGTCACCTTCCCGGAAAAGAGTTTTCCTGTGAGGCGTTTATCCATGGAGGAAAGATTCGATTCATGAACATCACCGAATACGTTAAATTGGGTTATTCCAACTTTATTCCGGAAGGAAACCACCTTCATTCCAAAAGGGATAGAATATTGAAGGAAATGCAAAAGCTGGTTGATCTTTTCGGAATCCAGTACGGTATGATTCACCCGGAGTGGTTTTTGACGGAAAACGATGAACTGAGCTTTGGAGAGGTTGCCTGTAGAATTCCAGGGGGACATATTTTGGAACTGTGCGGACAAGCCTACGGATTTGATGCATTAGGCGCATTTGTCTTATGTCATGACCCGGATCTCAGCGAGGATGAACTTCAACAAATTTTACCACCATTGGATGCCCGGCCGGAAACATTCTATGGAAATGTGATGATTTATCCGCACAAAAACCAAATTTCAAAATTGATTATACCGGAGGAGCTTAAGGAAGAATCGTACTTTCTCGATCATAACCTGGTCCCTCCGCTCAGTAGTCAAAAGATTAGTGATCGGGAAGGCTTTGGAAATCATTTTGGAACCGTTAATTTTAAGGGAAGTGATCCCGACCGAATGACGGAGTTATTGCTACATTATGAGAATGTAGATTTTTATCATTAGAAACGAGTTTAATAAATCAGAATATATGCAAGAAGGAGTGATCTCAGAAAGTAACCTGGCATCTTTTGAAGAGTTGTTTGAGAATTATGTGGCGGCGACCCCGCTAACAAAGAGAGAGAAGGCCCAAAAAATCATGGGCCAGTTGGATACCTGGTGCGGCAAGCTGGAAGGCATACGAGAAGTGTATGATAAGGTTCCCGACCTGACCGAGGCGGGAATCTTTAAGGACAGCCCATGGGAACACCCTGGTAAACTGATACCTCAACTGGTAAACGGAACCTACAAAAGTGGGCATCCAAATTCTACCATTGAGCTCCTCAGTGAGTTGAGAATGTTGGCTATATTGGAAGGCAATATCGCTGGTTCTGCGGCTCAGAAGGAAGAAGCCGATAGCTACCTACAGGAAGTTTTGGTTTACAATTTGGAATTTGTTTTTAATGAACCTCAGGAAGAAACCCGGCTGGTAATGAGCGAGCATGAACTTAATAAAGTTCATGCGCTTTTCCAGTTCATTTTGGAGAAGATTGAGTTATCCAAAGTCAAATCCAAATTGGTGGAAGAGTTAACGCTTATTTGTGAACAGCGACCGGTGGTTACCGAAAAGCAACGCAGAATCATTGCGCTGGTAAAGGAAAAAATTGAGTTAAATCCGGAGCATCCTGCAGACATGGAGTTGTTAGCTTTTCAGAGGGCTATTTATAAACCTTCACCTTCCACGGATGGCAAGGATCACGTTTCCTATGGCAAGCTACTCCAGACGATGTCAATCGCATCGCTGGAAAAAGAGGCTAAAGCAATGGGAGACAGCATGCTTCAGTTTGGGCTTGTCAGTACGTATCAGGCCACATTACTATTACATCTGGTGAACAAAGAGTACCACGAGCTGATTCCTGTTTGCCTGGGGTTGAATCCAACCGGTGTTGCCCGGTTTAATGAATTCAAGGATTTCGTCTGTTATTTGATTGTTCAGGTAATTCATCCTTTTAATGCACAATGCATCTTTGGGTTGGCAAAAATGCTTGAAAACGGAATCATTTCCAGGGAAGCCGTAAGGTCGGGACTCTATAATCTGTGTAAGATTACTATTCATCCGGAAGTTACTAACCGCATTTTGAAGTCAACCCGGACTCCACACGAAAAAGTAAGCCCCAAGCAATACCTTATTGGTGCCTTGCTTAGGATACTGGGTCAGCCGCTGGGTGTAGGCCAGGGAAATAACCCTACCTGCCAGAGTGCCCGTGGCATCAGCATGTGGAGTCAGCATGCTCCGGCAAAGCTGATTCACATGGTGCAAACAGCTGCGGTACATAATGACCTGAGCTTTCGATTTGAGGGACAGGAGATTAGCTACTCGACCACTGTGGCCGGACTGGTTCAAAATCTGGATCATCACCTGGATGCCGTTTCGGTCACACTGGTTCCGATGTTGGATAGGGTGTACAATGAAATGATGCGAAGGGCAACAGGAAGAGGAGAAGACCCCCACAAATGGGCCAATCCGGGTTTATACGGGCAATGGATTCAAATAGGCTTTGCCTCTGCTTATGATTACCTGTCCAATGCCATCGTAGACTTTGATGGTTTTATACGGGTATTTTATGCCATGTGTCATCCGCAGTTTAATGGGGGGCATCGGTTGGTATATCCAAATCCGGTGGGCATTTTCATTACTTCCGCCAAAGGAGAAATGCTTGGGTTTCATGCTGTGTCGCTACTCCGGGTAGAGGAAGATCCATCCGGTAACGTTCGGGCTTATTTTCTAAATCCCAATAATGAGGGACGCCAGGACTGGGGACAGGAGATAAAACCCTCTGTCTACGGAAACGGTGAGATTCACGGTGAATCATCCTTGCCGCTTTATCAGTTTGCAGCGAGGGTTTATGCCTTTCACTATAATAATTTGGAGGCTTCCTCCAACATGGATAAAATTCCTCAAGCTGAAGTAGAAAAAGTTAAAAAGATAGCCAAAGATAGCTGGGGGAAATCATATACTTGGCTGGAAATTAAAAAACAATGGTAAAACATTCTTCTAGAATTGAATTAAAACAGAGTGCGTATAAAAGCAATGTTAATTTTATTAGAAAAAAGATAGGTGAAAAACCGATTCTCTCTTCCGTGGTCAAGGCGAATGCCTATGGCCACGGAATTGAGTCTTTTGTTCCCATGGCAGAAAAGTGTGGAATCCATCACTTTTGTGTGGCTTCCTCTTTTGAGGCCGAGCAGGTGTTGAGCGTATGCAAACCCGAGAGTCAAATTTTGATAATGGGGATTATTTATGAAGAGGATTTGGAATGGGCAGTAGCCCACGATATTGCCTTCTTTGTTTACTATTTTGATCGCTTGCCCAAGGCACTGGACGCAGCCAAAAAAGTGGGGAAAAAAGCCAAAATACACCTGGAAGTGGAAACGGGAGCGAATAGAACGGGCATGAACGCTAAGGAATTTCCCAAATCGATTGCTTACCTGAAAAAAAACGAGGAATGGCTGGTGTTTGAAGGGCTTTGTACCCACTTCGGCGGGGCCGAAAGTGTCAGCAATCAGTTTAAAATCGACCGGCAACACAAACGATACAAGGAATTTCTCCGGCAATGCAAAGAGAAAAAATTCATGCCTATACTCCGCCATATCGCCTGTTCCGCTGCTGCTCTCGCCATGAAAGACACGGTTTATGACTTGGTTCGGATAGGTGTGGCGCAGTATGGCTTTTGGCCCAGCCCTGATATCTATTTTTCTCATCTGCACGAAACCAATAAAAAGTCGGACACCTCTTTGAAGCGAATTTTTAGCTGGAAGACAGATGTAATGGATATTCGGGAAGTAGATAAGGGGGAGTTTATCGGATACGGTACTGCCTTTCAGGCTACGCAGAAAATGTCAATAGCGGTGTTACCGTTGGGATATTCCAATGGCTATCCACGAGCCCTTTCCAATAGGGGACAGGTACTTATTCGCGGAAAAAAGGCACCGATCGTAGGCTTGATCAATATGAATTTGTTTATGGTTGACATTAGTCATATCCCCGGAGTCCAGGTGGGGGAGGAAGTGGTGTTGATAGGAAGGCAGAATAATAACGTAATCAACGTTTCCAGTTTTACCAACGTCACCCAATTGCTGAATAATGAAATGCTAAGCCGCTTACCAGCAGCCATTCCCCGAACGGTAGTCCGTTAGCCTCATTAGGCACTCCTACTAAAAATTATTGAAAAAAGGCTTCTGTAATTATTTGTCTGGGAAGATCCGGTCCGGCAAAGGATACTTCCAGCGTTTCTCCGGCAATGTCATCAAAGTAATATACCTCCAGCGGAAAAATGCCAGCTTCCAGGAGAAGACTGGCATTTTTTTCCTTGGCGGAATGTGAGCCATCATTGTCAATAACCTTCTCTCCATTCAAAAACAGCAAACTGCCATCGTCCGATTGTAAAAAGAAAGTGTAGGTACCGGATGTGGGAATGACCAGGTTGGCAGTGTAGTGCAGGGCAAAATGATCCGCTCTATGTGGAATCTCATCGAGGCTGATCTCTGAACTTTTTCCGGAGGCGATGATATCCAGGTTGGCGAAGTCAGGAATCTGGGTGAAGTTTCCTTCCGCATACTTCCAATTCACCTTTCCTGGTTCATTCGAAATTCTGTATTGCTGAATTTCCGGTCTGCTGCTTTGGTTTTCGATCCAGGTTACAGCCGTTACCAGGCTATTTTCAGTAATAGTGAGGGGGCTCTCGAATTTTTTTCCATTGTCGGCAGAAGGTGGCGTGCCATCCAGCGTATACCAAATTTCTGCTTCGGGAGCGTCTACACTGATTTCCAGCGTTAGTTCTTCTTGCTTATATAAGCCGCTTAATGGAGACACGACCGGCATGGGCACGAAGGTACCGGATTTTGCCTTCGGGTCGAATGCCTCCAAAATCGGCCTGCCCACCCCAGCATCAGGAGGGCTGATTCCCAAGGCATAGGCCAAGGTGGGGGCCGCGTCGTACTGGTAACAGGGTTTGTCTACAACCCTGCCTTTTTGAACCCCTTTTCCGTAGAGGATAATGGGAATTTCGAGTTCATCCAAACTGCTGCCTCCATGGCCTTTTCCAATTCCACCATGGTCCCCGGTGATCAGAATCAGGCTTTCCTCCATCAAGTCCGCTTCTTTTAATTTTCCGACAAAATCGCCTATTAAGCTATCATAATGGGATATGGATTGGAAATAAGCCTTGGAGTCGTGCCCGTCCTGATGTCCATAGTGATCTATTTCATCAATATTGATAAAAAGAAAGTCAGGCCTTTCTTCGAAAAAAGCCGCTACCGCTTTGGAAAAGACTTCATCCCCGCTATTTCCGTGAAAAACCTTATCCACTCCTTCCAAATCATACAAGCGCGCAAGCCCACCCCATTCATAGAAAAAATGCATTTTGGATTCGGGAAGCTGCTCGTTTATCCAATTAAAGAGACTGGGATAGATGCCTTTTTCCGTGGCAATCACCGGAGGCCACCGCTGATTATCCAATTCCCAATCGTTGTCATAGACACCGTGTTGAAGCGGGTCGGCTCCGGTAAGCATGGAAGTCCAGTTAGGAGAGCTATTAGTAGGCAAAACCGCACGGGCAAAAGGGGCAATGGCTCCCTCTGCAACCATTTGATTGATATTTGGCGTTTCGGCTTTCTGAAAACCTCGGGAACCAAAGGCATCGAGCCCGATTAAAACCACATGTTTAACCCTTCTTTCCGGAACTTGCTCGTGGCAACTCAGGCAGCAAAGGACAATAAACAAGGCTCCAAGCTGAAACGATAGCCGGTTTAGATCGCTGGCATTCATATTTTTACTTGATCAAAGAAAATAATTTTTCCGGCTCGTCTGTTGTGATGAAGTCAACCTTTTTTTCCAGCAGCCAACGCATGTCTTCCTCTTCGTTGACCGTCCAAGCATTTACCGTTAGTCCTAATTTTTGGGCCGCTTCTATCCATTGTGGGTTTTCTTTAACGGTCCTAATATTGTAGTCAAAACCAAAAAAACCATCATCCTTTAATTCTTGAGGTGTTTTATCTCCGGTAAGGTAAGCGACGTTTGCCTCGGGATCCAATTCCAATACCTTCAGACCGATATCATAGTCAAAGGTGATGTAATCTATCCATTTTTCTGATTTTAGTTTTTTTACCAGCTCCACGGATTTTGTCGCTAATTCCTGCCCTCTATCTTTGGAAATTTGGGAGGGTTTGATTTCAAAAATCAATTTGGTACCGTGTTGAGTCATCCCTTTTTTGATGTACTCCTCGGCCGTTGGTAGTTTCTCCCCGTTAGGAAGGGGCTTTTGCAGGAGTTCGGCATAGGTAGCTTCTTCAATCATCATTCCCTCATGGTCGGCATCATGGTTGGCTACCAATACCCCATCTGCCGTCATCCAAACATCAAATTCCGAACCTTCACAACCCATATCTATTGCTTGCTGAAGGGAGGCTAATGAATTTTGTGGGTGGGGGGCCGCTTTCCACGCACCCCGATGAGCAATGACTTTATTGGTATGGAATTTCATGTTTTGGGCTTGGCTGTGCAGTAAACTTACCACCGTCACTAGAAAGGTAAGGAGTATTTTTTGTACCATGGATGTATTAAAAGTTTTATGCAATATTCTAAAAGAAAAGGGAATGAGCAATGTTTCTTTGTGAAGAAAGCATTAAAAAACGATTATATACAAGGTAATCTCACCGGTTGAGGCTCTTGGATTGGCCGGTTTTATTCCCAAATACCTTCCGGAACGATCTCAAGCACATGGCCGAAAGGGTCTTCAAAGTAGAAACTCTGCCTGCCGGAACCCCAGTCCTGCTCATGGGTGATGGCAATCCCTTTTCCGGTTACCTGTTTAAGGGTCGCCTGGTAATCGTCCTGCTTTACTTCAAAGGCAATATGTTGTTTCCCATGGGCATAGTGCGGAGGCAAGGTGGTTTCATTTTGAGTGATTTCAGGTAGAAAACATAACAAAACGGTATCCCCACACCGAAAAAAGACGTGTCTGCCTTCGACTTTTGAAATGACCGGCATCTCAAGCAACCCCTGATAAAATGCCAGAGCCTTGTCCAGGTCATCGATATACAGGCAAGTCTCTTTGATTCGAGTATAGGGGATCATAGTTGTATTTTTTGCCGGTCAGGAGTTGTTTTCCAAATAAAACGATTGCAAGATGTATTGTAACTGCTCGTACTCAATCAAAAAGGCATCGTGCCCATAGACCGATTTGATTTCCCGGTAGGTTCCTTTGGCTACATGGCGGGAAATATACCTGGATTCTTCACAGGTAAACAATACGTCCGTATCTACCCCAATGGATAAGACCCGACATTGGATGCGTGCCAGGGCATTGGCGGTTCCTCCCCGGGCCCGACCCAAATCATGGCTATCCATTGCTTTGGATAATATCCAATAGGAGAGGGCATTAAAGCGATTGGCTAGTTTTTGTCCCTGATAGCGCAGGTAACTACTGATTTTGAAATGATCTCTTTTTTCTTCGGTTTCACTTTGGCTTTGAATGAACGTCTCCGGGTGACGATAACTGAGCATGCCAATGGCTCGCGCGGTTTCCAGCCCTTTTTTTCCGGCAGCATGATGCTCCCGTCCCCAGGTTTCATCGGATTCTATGGCCATGCGTTGAGTCTCATTAAAGCCAATAATCCAGGGGGATGCCTTGGCATTAGAGGCGATGATGATGGCATTTTCCAGCCGGTTTTCCAGCGAAAAAGCCCATTCCAAGGCAACCTGACCACCTAGTGAACCTCCAATCACCGTATTTATTTTCTCCAGACCGAGGTGGATGCGTAACCGGTCCAGAGACGCTG
The DNA here is from genome assembly GCF_010119245.1 of Cyclobacterium salsum. Classification (GTDB taxonomy): domain Bacteria; phylum Bacteroidota; class Bacteroidia; order Cytophagales; family Cyclobacteriaceae; genus Cyclobacterium; species Cyclobacterium salsum. The sequence goes on along the minus strand of NZ_WNKG01000001.1, from coordinate 557,006 downwards.
CGATATCTCTGGTCGTAAGATTTGGGAAATCATAATAATAGGGTTTCCCTGTTTCCGGACGGTTGCTTAGCGGGTGGGTGGATCCATAACAGGATCCCAGGTAGTTTGCGCAAATGATGAAATAGTTTGCAGGGTCGTAAAATTTATCTTCTCCCACCAGGCCAGCCCACCATTCCTGAGGGTTGGCATCACCGGTAAGTGCGTGCAGGATCCAGATTACATTGTCTTTTTTTCCGTTGAGTTGTCCCTGGGTAGTGAAACTCAACTGAAATTCAGGCAATACTTCTCCGGATTCCAATGGGAGGGCTTCCTTGCAATAGAAAATGTCTCGGGTCATTTCAATAGACAAATGCGGCGATTGAAGGTTCATTTGATGCAATTAAAGGTTATCAAAAGCAGTGCTGAGATCTGCCTTCAGGTCATCCACATGTTCTATTCCACAGGAAATTCTAAGCATGGTCGGCGTGACACCCGCCGCAAGCTGGGCTTCTTCGGAAAGCTGCTGGTGCGTGGTAGCCGCGGGTTGTATAATCAGGGTTTTGGCATCCCCGACGTTTGCCAGGTGGGAAATTAATTCCAAGCTGCTGATAAATTTGGAAGCAGACTCTTTATCTCCCGTCAACTCAAAGCTCAAGACTCCACCGTAACCATGTGGAAGGTATTTTTTAGCCTGTTCATGATAGGGACTGGAAGGTAATCCGGGGTAATTTACTTTTTTTACTTTGGGGTGTTTGTCCAGCCATTTCGCCAATTCAAGGGCATTATCTACGGTTCGCTGTACTCGCAGCGACAAGGTTTCCAGGCCTTGTAGTAGTAAGAAGGAATTGAACGGGCTTATGGCCGGCCCAAAATCCCGTAGGCCTTCCACTCTTGCCCGGATGGCGAAAGCCACGTTGGGCATTCCGAGCGGGTTGTTATCTCCAAAAGTTTCCCAGAAATTTAATCCGTGATATCCTTCCGAAGGCTCGGAGAATTGAGGGAATTTACCATTGCCCCAGTTGTAATTTCCGCCATCTACAAGGATGCCTCCTATGGAAGTTCCGTGTCCGCCTATCCATTTGGTGGCCGAGGAGGTCACGATATTGGCTCCGTGTTTGATTGGCTGGCATAAGTAGCCTCCGGCCCCAAAGGTGTTGTCCACCACTAGCGGTATATTGTATTTTTTGGCGACCTTGGCGACGGCTTCAAAATCAGGAACATTAAATTCCGGATTACCGATGGTTTCCACGTAGATCGCTTTTGTCTTATCGTCAATTTTCGCCTCCAGATCCGCTGCTTTGTCCGAATCTGCAAAGCGGGCTTCGATACCGATCCGCTTGAAGGATACTTTGAACTGGTTGTAGGTACCCCCGTATAAGAAAGGAGAGGTTACAAAATTGTCACCGACAGTCAGGAAGTTATTTAGGGCCAGGAACTGCGCGGCTTGTCCGGATGCGGTGGCGACAGCAGCTACCCCACCTTCAAGTGCGGCCACTCTTTTTTCAAATACATCGGTAGTCGGATTCATAATCCGGGTATAGATGTTGCCAAATTCCTTTAGCGCAAACAAATTGGCTCCATGTTCGGCGGAATTGAAAACGTAAGAAGTGGTTTGGTAAATGGGTACTGCCCTCGAATTGGTGGTAGGATCGGCTTCCTGACCGGCATGGATTTGCAATGTTTCGAAACGATACGCTTTTGACATGATTGTTGTGTTTTAGGTTTATTTTTACAATGTACAGATTGATATGAAATGCTTAAACGAATAGCAGCCGTAAATTAAAAACGCATGCAACAACTCCTGGTGAAATCACACACAGGATAGTAAAAGTGTTGAAGAAATTTTGTTGAAATTTTACCCTTTAATAGAATGTGAAATGAATTCATCTTTACAGAATTTATATTCCCAGACGGAACCATTCACATCTGGCAGGAATTGGCACCTTGGATTTTCCAGGTTGCCAGAGGGTCTTCGAGCCTGTCTCTTACCTCTTCTCTATAAATCCTTATACTTTAAAAAAGTTAAAGGATGGCACAAAATAAGCGGACAATGGTATCTTTTCCAATTGATTTAGCGTATTTTTTTCTTTATTTGAAACAATATCCCAGATATTCAGTGAGATAAACAAATGGAACAACTGAGATGGATTGCTTTTATTACTCTGATGGGTATTGCAGTAGGGCCAACTGTCATCGGTCAGACGTTACGGAAGGCAAGCCTGGAAGGACAGAATAGCTGGATTATTCCCCATTCGGCGGAGCTGGTATCCATTTCCCAATACAGCCCCAGGGGATTTCGGCTCTCCTATGAAAAACTATCCCTGGAAAAAGCTTCCTGGGAAAATTGCAATTGTTTTTACTTCTGGGGGGCAGAATTGGGCTTTACCGACTTTAATAATCCCAGGGTATTGGGAAATGCCTTTTTATTATCCGGTTTTTTTGAACCCATACTTTGGCAAAGCCCTCCCTGGCGGCTTGGCCTTCGTACAAAGCTTGGAGTTAGCTATCTCAGTAATGTGTACGATCCCGACTCCAATCCTGAAAATACTTTTTTTAGCAGCCGCATCAGCTTTTTATTGTCAGTAGCTCCAAAACTCTCCTATCATCTGTCAGATACCTGGGAGCTTTTTCTGTCCGGGCATTATAATCACATATCCAATGGTGGACAAAGCCAGCCCAACCGGGGGATGAATTTCCCGGGCATCGGAATCGGGGCATCGTATTGGTTATCAAGATCCGAATTTCCGATCTTTGAAAAACCTCCGCTTAGCCACCATTTTTCGGTCATCCTGGAAACCATTGGTACTTTTAGAGACAATCCTGATGGTGAAGGTAGGGTACCGGCGATGGGTGTCTCTGTGGACATCATGCATAGCCTAACCCGGCTCAATAGCCTGGGGGCAGGGGCAGAATTTTTCTGGGATCAATCGCTGAAAACGGATGCAAGCAGCACGGGATTAGTCCCGGCAGTTTTTCTGTCTCATCATCTGATTTTTGGTAGGTTTGATTTTAATCAACGCATGGGACATTACCTGGTTAAACCTGAAAATATAGGACAAAAACGCCAGTTTTTTCAGCGATATGGCTTGACCTATCGGTTCCCGGGAGGCTTCCTGCTGGGAGGAGATTTGAAAGCACATGGGCATGTCGCAGAGAACATCGGATTGCGGTTGGGGTGGGTTTTTTAAGTGTTTTTAATACCAAACAAAAGGTTTTCTTGCCGTAAACATTTTTCCCTTTTTGATTCAAATGGGATCTTTAATAACTTTCATTCGTTATTGATAGGGTAACTACAGGGATTTACTGTCAATTTTAACATTTCATTTCTATATCATACACTAATTTATGAGAATCATTTTAAGGAATTCTTTTTGGACCCTTCTTGCAGGGATCTGTTTTGGTATCATTTTCACCTCATCCGGGGAAACGGATCTTACCTATCACAAAGACAGTCTCAAAACACCTGAAAATTGGTTCCTCCTGGACCCCATTGAAGATGGCTATTTGGGTACTGGAGCCACCAAAGCTCACGAAAAACTATTGCAAGATAAATCTCCGAAACGAACCGTCGTCGTAGCGGTAATCGATTCGGGAATAGACATTATTCATGAGGACCTAAAGGACAATATTTGGACTAATCCCGGAGAAATTCCAGGGAATGGAATAGATGACGATGGGAATGGCTACATCGATGATGTGCATGGCTGGAATTTTATCGGAGGAGCAGATGGTTCGCATGTGGATGAAGATTCGCACGAACTTACACGGGAATACATCCGGCTGAAGGCCATCTATGAAGATATGGCAGCGGAAGATGTAAAGAGAAGAAATAGAGAAGAGTATGCCTACTGGCAGCGCGTGAGCGAAAACTTCGAAGAAACCAAGAAAGAGGCCCAAATGAATTATAACATGTATTCCAATATGTTGGAGGGGTTTTCCAAAATGGCCGAATTGGTAAAAGAAGAATTTGAAGTAGCTGATTTTAAATTGGTGGATCTGAAGGAAATGGAATCAGAGGAGGAAGAGGTGAAAAATGCACTGGAAATGCTTTCTCAGTTGTTTTCTATGGTTAATTTGCAAGACCCAGGTGTGAACGAGATTTTAGATGTTTTTAGGGAAGCGGCAGAGCTTTTTGAAGTGCAGGCCAATTATGCCTATAATACCGATTTTAATCCCCGGGATATTGTGGGAGACGATCCAAAAGATTATAGAGAGAAATATTACGGAAACAACGACCCTACCGGGCCGGATCCTACCCATGGAACGCACGTAGCAGGAATCATCGGTGCCAAAAGAGGAAATGATCTGGGAATCGATGGTATTGCTGAGCACGTATTGATCATGCCGGTCAGGGCGGTGCCCAACGGGGATGAGCGAGATAAGGACGTAGCCAATGCGATCCGGTATGCCGTCGATAATGGAGCTCATATTATTAATATGAGTTTTGGCAAGTCCTACTCTCCCGGAAAAAGATACGTGGACAAAGCGGTTAAATACGCAAGAAGAAAAGGGGTATTGTTAATCCATGCCGCTGGAAACAGTTCCAAGGAAGTCAATCCGGACAACAATTTCCCCAACCGGTATTACGATCGAAGGGGAGAATCTGATTCCTGGCTGGAAGTAGGTGCCTCCTCCGCTATTGACACGGAAAATATACCGGCACAATTTTCTAATTTCAGCAAGAAAGCAGTAGATCTATTTGCTCCCGGCGTAGATATCTATTCCACCGTCCCTGGCTCGGAGTACGACACCATCAGCGGCACCAGTATGGCTGCCCCCACTGTGGCCGGAGTAGCTGCTATGATTTGGGCTTATTATCCCGATTTGAAACCAAAGGAGATGAGACAAGTATTGATCAATTCAGTGTATAAACCGACCACCGAGAACGTACAGTTACCCGGGAAGGATGAAATGGTTGGATTCGACTCTCTTAGCTATACCGGAGGTGTTGTGAATGCTTATGAAGCGCTGAAACTGGCATCTTCCCTAAGCAAATACGAATAAAAACGAGCAATCGCTGCATGAAGTATCCCATCTACCTGGACTACAATGCGACGACCCCCTGTCATCCCGCCGTAGTGGAGGAAATGCTGCCCTTTTTCTCGGAGCATTTTGGTAATCCCTCCAGCGGTCAGCATCCCTTTGGCTGGGTAGCAGAAGAGGCAGTGGAAGTGGCCAGGGAGCAGGTGGCTGGTCTGATCGGTGCGGCCCCCAAGGAAATTATCTTTACCAGCGGTGCCACCGAGGCCATCAATTTAGCCTTAAGGGGAGCAGTTGCTGGCCTGAAATCAAAGGGTAATCACCTGATTACCCTCGAAACCGAACACAAGGCGGTACTGGATACCATGCAGGTGCTGGAAAAACAAGGCTTTGAGGTTACCTATCTTCCCGTACAAACGGATGGAGCCGTATCACTGAACCTGCTAAAAAAGACCATTAAAGCCGAAACGATATTGGTGGCTGCTATGCTGGCCAATAATGAAACCGGTTACCTGCATCCTGTCAAAGAAATGGCAGCGATTGCCAGGGAGAGGGGAATTCTTTTTTTTACCGATGCTGTTCAGGCAGTCGGAAAAATACCGGTAGATGTGAAAGCGTTGGGCATAGACATGCTGGCACTTTCCGGACATAAAATGTATGGACCAAAAGGAGTGGGAGCCCTTTACCTAAGGAAATCCAAGCCGGGAATAGGGCTGGATTCCCAAATTACTGGAGGTGGACAGGAAACCGGAAGGCGTAGTGGAACGCTGAATGTTCCGGGAATCGTGGGATTGGGGAAAGCGGCTGAAATAGCCCGACAAGAATTTCCGACTGACGCTTTAAAGTTAGCTGAGCTCAGGGATAAATTGGAAAAGGAACTACTCTCCATCGAAGGAGCTCACCTAAATGGTAGCAGCGACTCCCGTCTGCCCCACGTCTGCAACATTTCGTTTCGTGGTGTTTCGGGTAAACCGTTTTTAATTCGAATTAATAAGCACCTGGCGGTAAGCTCGGGCTCTGCCTGTAGTAGCATTACCGACAAACCCTCCCATGTGCTTCGGGCCATGGGTTTGGATTCCGAAACAGCTGTTGCTACCTTGAGACTCTCTTTGGGGAAATCAACGACGGAGAAGGATGTGGACGTTGCGATTGATTTTATAACGGAAACCCACCAAAAAATGAAAAAAGGGAACCCTTCGGGAATCTGAAAGATACAAACCATGAGTGATAACGAATTTTCTCATCTGGATAAAAAAACCGGGCTTCCGGCAATGGTAGATGTGGGAGAAAAGGCCCAGACGCAGCGACTGGCAATTGCCTCCTGCCGGGTAGTTTTGGGCAAGCAAATTCTGCAACAATTAACCGAAGGGACAGAGTTGATGACCAAAAAGGGCCCTGTATTTCAAACCGCCATTATTGCAGGCACCATGGGAGCAAAAAAAACAGCGGAATTAATACCCTTGTGTCATCCGTTGGGAATGGATGATTGCAAAGTGACCGTAGATGTACTCAATGATTCGGAGGTAATCGTCCGTTGCAGTACCAAGGTTACGGGAAAAACCGGCGTGGAAATGGAAGCCCTGACCGGTGTTTCGGTGGCGGCCTTGACCATCTATGACATGTGCAAAGCAATGTCTCATGATATCGTTATTCAAGATATAAAATTGGAAGAAAAAAAAGGAGGAAAGCGTGACTTCAAACGGTAAACACCAAAAGCATGCCTCGCTGGCCCGACCCAGCTACGGAGATTACGGAAGAGTTGAATTAGGTGTCTTAGGCACTTCCTGTGCTCAGATCCAGGAACTCGCCGGTAAGCTTATCCGGAACCTCTGTCCTGGCTTGGGCCTGGTCTATGTGGACGCAGATCACAAAGAAGGAGACCAGTTGAAGGAGGGCAAGGGCCAACCGGATAGTTTGATGCAAACCCCAGGCGTAATCGAATACCGGGATAAAATCGTCTTCCAGCGGTTGGACAGGCGGCTGGAGGATACCACTGTATTTGAACAAAGGGAATGGTTTAACCGGCAGGACTTGGTCCTGATTAATGCTAACCATTTTAAGGCACTCAACCAGGTACTGGTCATAGATCCGGGGAAACCCATGGATAAGAAATTGCATAAGTTAACCACTGTAAGCCTGATCCTGTTAAAGAAGGGTGTGACGGAAATACCCGATGCAGTTAAGGAACACCTTGGGGATTGGCAATCCATACCTGTGTTGCCCTTCGAGGATGTAGCCAAAATCACCGATTTTGTGGTAGGTTTTTTAAAATCCCAAATTCCCAGGGTAAATGGCCTGGTACTTATAGGAGGGAAAAGTACCCGGATGGGTCGGGACAAATCTGATTTGGCTTATCACGGGCAAAGCCAAAAGGACCACATGTTGGAATTAGTCAGGCCTTTTTGTCAGGAAGCTTTTCTTTCCTGTAATCCGGCTCAGGCCAAAGACCTGGCGAATAATTATCCGGTGATTGCAGATAAAATACTGGATCTGGGGCCCTTTGGGGGCTTAGTGTCGGCATTTATGGAAAAGCCGGAATCGGCCTGGATGACGGTGGCTTGTGATTTGCCTTTTCTTACAGAAAACACCTTGTCCCATTTGCTTGCACACCGAAATCCTTCCAAACTGGCCACTGCCTTTCTGGACCCCAAAGGGGAATTTCCTGAACCCCTGATTACCCTGTGGGAACCTCGGGCATATCCGGTCTTGCTGCGTTTTTTGAGTCAGGGATACAGTTGTCCCCGAAAAGTCCTGATCAATTCAGCCATTGAATTGCTACACGCTCCCGATACCGGAGAATTCAGAAACGTCAATCATCCGGAAGAGCACCGTGCTGCCCTGGATGCACTGGGAACAACCAAAAACTAAACCGCAGTACCGGGTTTATGAATACTATTTGCGGTATATTTGCTTTATGATAGATTTTGAGAAGGCGGGCAGGCTGGTGGTGACCTGCTACGATCGAAATGCCCCATTTTTAGAAGCGGAATTGATTGAATTGGGTTTTGCACCCTCGGGGGTGTTTCGGACCCATGTGGAACTGACCGGAAGTCTGAACGATTGCATTTTTCTTAATATGCATTTGCGAACGGCCAGCCACGTGCTATATGAAATACATTCTTTTGCTTTGGATCATGTAGAGCATCTGTATAAAGTGGTTAAAGACCTTCCCTGGGAAGATTTCATTGATACGGACGGTTATTTTTCGGTCATCAGCAATGTCAAACACGATTCGGTAGACAATCCCCTTTTTGTAAATGTAAAAATTAAGGATGCCATTGCCGACCGTTTTCGGGAGAAATTTGGCCTAAGACCTGATTCCGGTTCCAGTTTAAACGAAGCAGTGTTTCAATTTTTCTGGAAAGGGGAGGAGGCTAGTTTGTATATCAATACCAGCGGCGATACGCTAATCAAACATGGATACAGGAAAATACCTGGAGCAGCTCCCATGATGGAGTCACTGGTGTCGGCATGCCTGTTAGCTTCAAACTGGGACAGAAAAAGTCCGTTTGTCAACCCCATGTGCGGTTCGGGGACCGTAGCCATCGAGGCGGCATTGATGGCTACTGATCGCTTTCCAGGCTTATACAGAGATGACTATGCCCTGATGTACATCAAAGGCTATGATGCGGGGGTCTATTACGCACTGAAGGAAAAACTGCAGGCGAAGATCAAACCAGCTGAAAACATAATCCTGCTGGCATCGGATATTAGTGAGCGGGCCATTAGTGCCAGTAGGGAAAATGCGCGGTTTGCCGGGGTGGAAGATTTGATTCAGTTTGAGGTATGTGATTTTCGGGAAACAACTCTCCCCGACACCGAAAAGGGCATTCTTTTCTTGAATCCCGAATACGGGGAGCGACTAGGGGACACGGAAATCCTGGAAGAAACCTATCGGGAAATCGGTGATTTTATGAAAAAGCGTTGCCCAGGCTATACCGGGCTTGTTTTTACCGGTAATTTGGATTTGGGTAAAAAAATAGGATTAAAGCCCAAGCGGAGGATTCCCTTTTACAATGGCACGATTGATTGCCGCTTGCTGGTTTTTGAATTGTATCGGGGAAGCAGGGTGCCGGGAAAAGATTAATTTTTCGCGATGTTCCAATGTGCGCTAAAAGTAACTACCTATAGGAGATTCTTTTCGCCAACGTTTTAACGGGAGTCTACAAAAGGGGTCGTTTACCCCTTCCTAGTCATTTTCCAATTCTGCCCCGATACGCTGTAGGCTCTTTATTAATTGTTGAATAGCCGCTTCGTATTGTTGATCCAATTTTTCAAAATTTGTAGTGGATTCATTCGAAATTTCGTACTGAATGGCAGGTAACATCCAGGAAGCATAGCCACTATATGGGTCTGTGGAAGCATACAAGGACTTGTACCAATTTCCGAAGGGCATGCCTTCCTTTAGCAGAAAGCTTTTTTCCAGGCGTAACAATTCGCTGTTAACCCGGGAGATCACTGCGGAACTCAACGACTCTTTTTCCAGCCCGTCCTTAATCTTTGTTTCCGTCTCTTTACCGACAGCATCCAGTTTTTCCAGGGCTTGTTTTGTAGCTGTAAAGCCCTCAAAATCCGGAGTATACTCTGCAATACCGGAATGTGCATTTGCCAGATGCATGGTAAGATCTTTTTCGTATCGGCTTAAATCATAGGGAATCAGCGTAGCATTAGCCAATCTCAGTGCCATGATACCAGCCCATTGGGCAATGGTTCCTCCCATCTGAAAGCTGGGATCCGAAAAATGCTCGTAAAAATAAAAATCATCGTAGTTGGTATGGTATAGCGTGGGACCACCTGCGCCGCCGCTAAGGGAAGGAATGCCCGTATGCATGTAGAAGGCGATATGATCCGACCCTCCTCCCAGATTTCCAATCCTTGGCTCCTCCTGGTTTCCTTTCCACACCTCGTAAACGGATTTGGATGAATCCGGGTAGCTTACCTCCTGGGCCGCATCTACCATGACTTTTTTTAAACTTGGTGCGGCGGAGCCTCCGATGTTTCTTCCAGATACGCCGGCATCAAAATTCAGATAGGCCACTGCTTTCGCGCCCAATTCTTCTTTCATTTGCTCTACCCATTCGGTCGATCCGATTACTCCATGCTCCTCACCGTCCCAGTGGGCGATCAGGATGGAGCGTTTGGGGCGCTTTCCCTCCCGGGCGAGCCGACCCAGGGCTTCGCTAAGGGTCAGCAACATGGAAGTCCCGCTGTTTGGGTCGGTGGCTCCAAATGCCCAAGCATCGTAATGACATCCTAAAATGATCCATTCATCGGGATAGGTACTTCCTCTCAGGGTGCCTACTACATTGTAAATAGGTACTAAACCAATGGGTTGATCCACCATCAGCCTAACGGTGAGTTGGGGCCCACCTTCCAGGCGATAGGTGAAGGGCAATCCTCCCTGCCAGCCCGCAGGAACAGGCTTTCCATTCATTTGGCTCAATATTTTTGCTGCCTCTCCATAGGGGATGGGGGTCACGGGAATGGTATGTATTTGCGTCTCTTCAGGGTCCAACCTGTTTATTTTTGTTTTTCCTGCTACCGGCAGCGCGGGCTCGAAAGGGGTTAGCGGATCGCCGGTAAAGCTTTCTGTCAGCAGAGAGCCCCTTTGTATGGCACTCTCGTTGTAGAAGGGGCCATCCGGATACACCAGCCCTTTGGTAAAGCCACTGTCTTCGGGATCGGTATAAATGATCAATCCGGCTGCGCCATATTCTTCGGCAAATTTCGCTTTATAGCCCCTGAAGTTCTGACCATAGCGGGCGATGACGAGTTTACCTTTCAAATCAATCCCCAGGGAGGTCAGTTTCTCAAAATCGGCTTTGGTTCCGTAATTGGCATAAACTACCTCAGCGGTTACGTCACCGGATCCGGAAAAGGCATTCCAACCTTTTTTGAGTTCCGGATGCCTGGAAAAGGTATCTGCTTCCAGGATGTATTCCTGTTGATTCAAAGGGTTGCGTTTTGGAGTAACTATTTCTACCCGGGAGCGGCCGGGGTCATTAGGCAGGTAAACATCGTAAGGATATAATTTGGTTTGCCAACCTGCGGCATCCATGACTTCGACCATATAGTCTCTCACGTCTTCGTTTGCCTTGGTTCCGGCGATATGGGGATGTCGGGTAATGGTGGCCAAATGGGTTTTGAAGCTCGCAAAATCGACGGATTCCATAAAATGTTCCTCCAGTTCGTTCTGAGCCTTGCTGTCGATGGAAGAAAATCCATCGAGGCGTTCCACTTGTGAATATCCCCATGCCGTATTAAAAAAAATGGCATAAATTAACGCTAATTTCTTCATGGTTAATTAAGAATTTGGTTGACAGATACAATTCGCTCGGTTGGGTTCTGGCGAATTCGCTTGGTCCGGAGGTAACGGCCCAACTCATAGGCATCGTAATTTTCGTCATTTGGATCAAAGCTACTGATCCGTACCCTGCCTCTGGAATGGATAAATTGGTTATCTCCAATCCACATGCCCACATGAACCACTCGTTCCCGACTGTTTTCAGTGGCGGGAACGCCAAAGAATAATAAATCTCCGATCTCTAAATTCTTCCAATTTTTATCGCTGTCGATCAGTTCGCCTTCCAGGATTTGCTGGGAAGCGTCTCTGGGAATCACCATCCCATTTAGGAAGTAGATGGTTTTTGTAAAACCGCTGCAATCCATGCCCTTAGGCGAGGTACCTCCCCAGAGGTAAGGGGAACCCATCATCCGTTTTGCCGTTTGGACCAAAGAGGTATCATCAGTACTCCGACTGTTTATCCAATCTTCGTACGGAACGGCCATATCAGCGGCAATAAATCCCGTTCTTCCATCCGGTAATACAACCTGATAGCCCTGCGGAAACCGTTCAACTATTTCCAATACATTGCCAGCCGTGATATCGCTTACAATACCTTCTTGATTTTTATCCGTGTAGACATTACCAATCATCTCGGTGACCACCACCTTTTCCTTACCCATCCAGTCATCCAGGGATTTTTGGTCGATGGGGACTATGGCAGCTGCATCTACCCATGAAATGTAATCATCCGGGGTTTGAACCAGGTACCAGGAACCCGATTCCTTCAGGATATTCAATGGAGTGCCCATCAAGGCTTGCGTGGCCAGTTCCGCCGAATGCTTGGGCTCACTACGAATATTTGCCACGGAATTGGTGACCAAAGCAAAGGTGGCTTCACCCAATCCGGATTCGGGTAGCAGGGTAATGCTGTCTTTAAAAGGTAGGTTATCAGCGGCGAGTTTTTGTAAAAGTGCCTGGTGGGCTTCGGGTAAATTGGTTTCTCCTGCCAGCGTTCCCTTTTCCCAGTAAATATCAAACAGTGCAATTCGCTTATCCGGCGCAAAATCCGCTCTGGTGGAATCGATGATGGATTGAACCCTTTCCTCTTGCATGGGTGCCTGGCAAGAGAAGAATATCAAAACAAGGACAATGGATAACAAAAACAAATTTTTCATAAAATTACCTTAATAATTTAATCAAATGTAACTAAAAAGGGACAATTAGTGAAAAAATTGCATCAATTCTCCGGCTTCATTTCCCGGTCTAAAAATTCCTGGTATAACCGGATATGCCGGTTGGTCATGGGGATTTTATATCCATCAATGAATACCTGGTGTATTTGGGTTTTAGGTTCGAAGGGATCGCCATCGGCAAGGAATAAGGTGGCATTTTTGCCCACCTCAAGGGATCCCAATTTGTCCGCTACATTAAATAGCTCTGCAGGGTGTAGCGTGATCGCTTTCAGTGCTTCTTCTGTTCCCATTCCATACGCAGCGGCAAAACCTGCATGAAAAGGAAGGTTTCGTACATTTTCGGTATCCTGAGTTCGGATCGTCACTTTCACGCCAGCTTTTTGCAGGACAGAAGCATTGGCATAGGACGAGTCATAGGCATTTGACTTCCTCGAAGGCAAAGCCAAAACAGGTCCTGTTATTACTGGGATACCTGCTTCGGCCAGTTTTTCGGCCACTTTCCAGCCTTCGGCGACTCCTGTAAGGACGAGATCGATTTCCTTGTCTTTCACCCATTCAAGGGCACTTAAGATGTCCTTAGCAGCATTTACTTCAATAAATAGCGGTAGTTCTCCGCTCACCACCCTGGCAAGGTGAGCCATTTCCGGGTAATAGTCAACTTCACCTCCTTTTTCCTGAATTTGGTGGTAGGTACTCGCCTTTTCCCAAATAGCATCGATTTCTTCCAATGCTTTTTCTGCTTCTTTTTGAATGGTTTCAGCAGACCGGCTATCATAGCCACCTGCTTTTGCCGCCGAGGGAAAATTCATTAATACGGCACGGAAACCGGCATCCATCTGATCGGGTGTGTACCCGTTCAACTGGATCAGTGCAGCGGTTCCCGGGAAATAACCACCCCGAGGTTGCGTAAGCACAGTGGTGACACCACTTACCCGAGTGACGGGTATGGCCACAGCATTGGGATTGACAGCTGTCAGCGCTTGCATCTGCGGAGTTACTTTGCCCAGTTCCATATAATCCTGCGTCTCCGGAAGGGAGTTGACTTCCACCAGTCCAAGACTGGTACCACTGTCAATAAATCCCGGATAAAGGCGTTTGCCAGTACAATCGATAACCAGGTGATTTTCCTCCGGCAATCCTTTGCCTATGGCGGCTATTTTACCGTCTTGAATCAATAGATCAGTTCCTTCCAGTATTTCTGAGGAGACGGTGTATATACGAGCATTCTTCAAAAGAAAATCTCCCTTGAACGCCTTGATTACTTCACCGTCAATTTGTGCATAGAGGGGTAGATGGAGTAATAGCAGGGAAAGGAATAGTATGGATATTTTATTTTTCATGGTTAAACTAGCAGGGGAGACTAATGATTGTGTTCGAAAAGGTTACGGCCAAATCCGGTAAAATAGAAATCTACATCGCTCATGCAATTGATATGATCTGCATGGAGAAACATAGGTTCCAGCGTCTCTTCCGGATCTACTTTCAATCGCTGGTCTGTTTTATCTTCTTCTCGATCAAAATACTTGATTCCATCTACCCAGGTCATCTGTGGAATGGCATAAATGGATAGGGGATGCTTATCAAACAGCACCAGGTCGGCCTGCTTACCCTCTTCAATGGAACCTACCCATTGATCAATGCCCAGTTGTCGGGCAGGATTGATGGTAATCAACGCCAGGGCCTCTTCATCAGATAATCCACCATATCGTTGGGTTTTGGCAGCTTCATGGTACAAATGCCGGATCAATTCAGCAGAATCCGAATTGATGGAAGTAATCACACCATTTTTGGTTAATATAGCGGCATTGTAAGCGGTGGAATAATACACTTCGAATTTGTAAGCCCACCAATCGGAGAAAACCGAGGCTCCCATCGTGTATTTGGCTAGTTCGGGGGCTACTTTGAAACCCTCGTTTACATGGGAAAACACAATTTTGTCAATTCCATAGTCCTGGCAGACCTGGATTAGCATGTAGATTTCATCTGCCCGGTAGGAATGACAATGAATGATGATTTCCCCATCCAGAATATCCAGCAGCGTCTCTAGCCTGGAATTAAAAGTAGGGGGTACCTGCCGGTTATTTTTCTGGTCCTTTACCTTATTCCATGCCTCCCAGGTTTCTTTGTATTGCAGGGCTTCTTCGAAACCATTTCGGATCACGGCTTCAACCCCCATTCGGGACCGGGGTTGTAGGTTTTTGCCTCTTCCGTGTACCCGCGTTGGATTTTCTCCTAAGGCAAATTTTATGGTTCGGGGAGCCTCCTCCATGACCAATTCACCCGGATTAAAGGTGCCGTACCGATGCTTCAGTGTGATGTTTTGCCCGCCAATGGCATTGGCGGAACCGTGCATGGCGTGAGAGATGGTCGTTCCGCCTGCCAGTGCCCGGTAAATTCCTATGTCAAAAGGATCGATCACATCCTCCATTTTCACTTCTGCTGTGATCGGGCTGCTGGCCTCGTTAATAGCTCCCAGGGCCACATGGGAATGCGCATCAATAATTCCCGGCATGAGGAATTTTCCGCTGGCATCGATGACAGGAACATCTCTGGGAACCTGAAGTTGATTTCCAATCTGGTGAATGATCCCATCTTTGACCCAAACATCCGTATTTTCTTTAACACCGTCCGTAATGGTGATGACATTTGCGTTTTGAATGAAAACGTCACCCTTTTCGATCTCCTGAGCCTGACTGGCACCTATAAAAAGGGTAAGGATGATTATTGAAACTAGTATTTTTCTAACCATTGCTCTTTTCCGGTTTATCCTTCTTGACAGCCTTCACGGGGAAAGTGCCATATCCAATTATCTTCATATCGCCAGTGAATTTTCTTCCCGATAGATTTCCACTGACCTCTACGTCGAGCTTATCGCTTCCCACCGATACGGTAAAAGAAAATTGCATTTTTTCCTCGGTAATAACGGCATCTTCGATCGAGGAGGTTTTCATCCCTTGCCCTTGCGGATCTTCGTAGGTAATGGTCCCGGTCCATTTTCCTTCGCTTTGATTGATTTTCCAGGTGCCCGTTGATTTCCCTCCTTGCGTTTCAGCCTCATACTCCCAGGTAGTCTCTCCCTTTGATACTTTTCCTGGCTTTTCAGAATAGTCAAATACGTAGCCATCGCTGACCACCATCTGTATGGTAGCCCCTTCTGTAAATAGCGTGTCGGTCATTATCAGGAGGTTAGCCATTTTCCCCTCGGAAATAGTACCGGTTCTATCGTCTATTCCAAGTAATTTTGCCGCGTTTACGGTTAATGCTGCTAGTGCTCCCTCTTTACTGAGGCCATTTTCAACCATAAGTTGTAAATTTTTAAAAAAATCTCCTCTCGGTAAATGTTTGGTCGTAAGCGCGAAAGGAATCCCTGCCACTTCATATTTTCCTGCCAGTGCCAACGACTGCTTGTACGCTTCCCTGGTTCTATCCATTCGGTTTTCAAAGTCCTCGCTTTTTTCACCTGAAGGAATTTCTGAAGAAGGATCCTCCGGCAAATTCAAGGTAAGGACCGCACCTACTTCCTTTTCCTTCAGCAGCGGAATGAGTTTGTCTCCTTCATTGATTCCCGTAAGAATTAGTCGAAATTGATTTTCATCTTTCATTTTCAATGCTCTCCGGATATCCAGTTCATCGGAAATTTCTAAAAGAACAGGCATGTCACCGTTGATAACGGGAATTAATGCCTCTAAAACGGGTTTTTTTTCCAGCCTGCTGATGTTCCGATTCGCTGCATACATTTCCTGATGTTTTTTGTACAGACGGGCATTTTGGATAAGGTCTCTCCAGGTAGCCATGACACCGAGGTTGGTATTGGGGTACACCCCACCAACCGTACTAAATTTGAAGTAGATCGATTGGTGTTCGGCGATCAGGTTGTTTTTACCCTCTTGCCCATAGATTACCAAGGCAGAGGTGCCTGGAAGCATTCCTTTACCCAAGGGTAATTTTTGCGCCAGGGTAAATCCTAACTTACGCCAGGCCTTATCATGGGGATTTGATTGTTGATAATACTCCGTTACGTTAAAATGCGGATGAATGCCCGCAATTTCCGGCATGGGCTTGGAAGGATCGAACCCCTCCGGTTTTTCAGGTAGGGTGGGTTCCACCACTCCTGTTTTATTGGCCATGTCTATAAACCCGGCATATACAAATAAGGAATCTCCGTTGATTTCCTGAGCTTCTGCCGGTAAGGGAATGTCCTTACCAACAGCCGTGATGATACCCTCTTCAAACAGTATGTGCTGGTTTTGGAGGATTTCTCCCGGTGATGGAATCAGGGTGGTGTTGGTAATTACGTAACTGCTTCCCAACCTTCTCTCACCATTCCGGTCACTTTGCCCGAAAAGCGGTTGGGTTACGAGAATAAAAAGGAATAAACAGGAAACTGAAATTGGAATTAATAGGTCTTTAAAATTCATTTTGTGTTCATAACAATCCTGGCAAACAACAAAATAAATCAGTAATAAGCAAAATTGTAATTTTTTTTTACCAGCCTTTCATTTCTATACAGGAATGGTTTATAAATGCTGAAAAATGTAGTGGGAAGAAATGATTTGCCCTTTTTTACAAAAAAATGACTTAAATGAGGTTGTTTTTAGTAACTTTGAAGTTTGTTAATAGAACAGAATAATAAAAAGGACCTATTTAAAATAATAATTAATTCTATCCCAGGCTAATTCCATTTCCAAATGAAGAAAAGTTCGCTTTTTAAAGAATTGTTTGTCAATATAAAAACTACAGGTGCCGTTACATTTAGCTCAAAATCACTGGTTAATAAAATGTTGTCATTTGCTGATTTTAACGGAGCAAAAGTCATTATTGAATTAGGAGGTGGAGATGGAAGCATTACCCGTGGAATCGTGGAACGCATGGATTCAGATTCAGTTTTGTACGTTTTTGAAATCAGCGAGCATTTTTGCAGAAATTTGAGCCGGCAATTTGCCTCGGAAAATGTAAAAATCATATGTGATTCGGCCGAAAATCTCGACAAACATTTGGATGGAAAACAGGTGGATTTGATTTTATCATCCTTGCCCTTTAGCCTTATACCTAAAGAGTCCAGAACTGCCATTTATGAGAAGAGCCGATTGATTCTGAAACCAAGTGGGTTTTTCATTCAAATTTGTTATTCATACCTGTTGCGTTTTCAATTTGCTTCCTATTTCAGCAATATCAAAACAGCCTTTACGCTTAAAAATTTTCCTCCGGCATTTATTATCATCTGCAATACCTGACAGCCGGATAAATCCCATTAATTTTTTATCTTGCCTCTGATGAAGTCAAATTTTCCAAAAGGCAGGGGTACGGGCAGTAGGCCCGATAATTTGTATGAAAAAAACAGATTCGTAAGGGAACATCCGGAAGGTATAGACGCTGTGGACACGGAGCAGCGCCTCGCCACCGAATATTTAATGGTGAGCAGCAAAACGGCAATCAGCACCAATGATAGTCCGGACATACCTTTAAGTTCATCCGTAAACCCGTATCAGGGATGCGAGCATGGTTGTATCTACTGTTACGCACGAAACAGCCACCCGTATTGGGGCTACGATGCCGGATTAGGATTTGAGAGTAAGATCTTGGTAAAAAAGGATATTGTTTCCTCGTTAAGAACGGAATTCGAGAAGAAGCGGTACAAGCCCAAGCCCATCATGTTGTCCGGAAACACCGATTGTTACCAGCCTGCGGAGCGGAAATTTAAACTAACCGCTAAGATACTCGAACTTTGCCTGGAATTTTGCCATCCGGTCAGTATCATTACTAAAAATGGCTTGATCGAAAGGGACCTACAGTTACTTAAATTATTGGCTGAAAAAAGGTTGGTTCATGTTTATTTTTCCATCAACCATCTTGACCCCGGATTAAAACGGATTTTGGAACCCCGAACAGCGTCCCCCCGAAAAAAAATTGAACTCATACGAACATTTTCTGGGCAGGGGATTCCTTGTGGCATTATGGTTGCACCGCTAATTCCAGGAATCAACACGGAAGCTATGCCGGAAATCATTCGGCAAGCCGCCGCTGCAGGTGCCAGGAAAGCGGAATATACCGTCGTTCGGCTAAACGGACAGCTTAAAGAGTTGTTTCAGGAATGGCTGGAAGTACATTTTCCTGATCGAAAGCATAAAGTTATGCATCAGATAGAATCGTTGCATGCGGGCCGCAGTAATGACACGGAATGGGGGAGAAGGATCAAAGGAGGCGGTGTTTTGGCAGAAAGCATAGCAGGATTGTTTCGGGTTTCGGTAAGAAAGCACCTAAATGGCGAAAAAATGCCTGAGTTTGATTTGGACATATTTAAAGGAAATGGACAACTGAATCTTTTCTAACATGAATTACCTGGATGAAGGCATATTGGTACTGGCTACCATGGAAATGGCCCAAAGAAACAAGGGAAGCTACTTTAGCCCCACCGACGTGTTACGCTGGATCTATCCAATTGACTGGCGTTCCTTTCTGGACGAGGAAAAATGCGCCCTGACCTGGCTTCAGGGAGAGGGGCTATTGGAAGTCTTGGTAAATGGTAAGCCGGTGAAGTCAAACTTTTCATTATCGGAACCTGTTACCATTAGACTTAAATGTGAATAATTATGAGCGACCTACCTAAATCAACCGTACAAATACCGGATTCAAAATCAGCTGCCACCTTTGGAACAGGCTGCTTCTGGTGTACGGAGGCCGTTTTTCAGAAGTTGAAAGGTGTAGAAAGCGTGCAATCCGGGTTTTCAGGAGGGCACGTAGAAAACCCTTCTTATCAGGACGTGGTTAGCGGAACCACAGGACATGCCGAAGTGGTCCATGTGGTGTTTGATCCGGAAGTCATTGCCTTTCCCGAATTGTTGGAGGTTTTTTGGTCCAGCCATGATCCAACGACCTTGAATCGACAGGGGGCAGATGTGGGACCGCAGTACCGATCGGCAATTTTCTACCATTCAGAAAACCAGCAACAAGAGGCACTTAAACTCAGGCAGTCGTTGGACGAATCTGGGGCATTTGATAACCCCATTGTAACTGAAATTACCCCTTTTTCCAATTTTTACCCCGCAGAAGAATACCATAACAACTATTTCGAATTAAATGGAAATCAACCTTATTGCCAGTTTGTGATTCGGCCTAAGGTTGAAAAATTTAAAAAAGTATTTGCCGGAAAGTTAAAGTAAGTCAGCTGATTCTTTACTTTTTACCCCTTTGAGCAGGGCATCAGCCCGGTAAAAAGTAGTAAGTTTGTACAAATTTTACTGCCAATACTTTTATGAAACGAACCAAAGCTCAGGAATCCAGGTCTGCAATCGAGCGATTGTACATTACCATGCGTCACCTTTTCATGCGGGGAAATTACAAACCTACGGGCGTTTCGGGGGAGTCGCTGGTACAGGCACTGCTCACATTAAGTCCGGAAATTTATGGTTTGGTCAATGACCCGGAAAAATTGGAATTGGACGGCTTATTGTACGTCATGGAGCGATTACCCAGTGGAATCGAAGAGTGTCGGTACATTCGCCTGATCAGTAGGGAAGGGTACGAGGACTCCGGATTTCCCGCCTTGGTTCCGGCCAAAAGAAAGCGAAATTGTTACCGGGTGGATGAGGAACAGATGTATGTGGAAATGACTCGGGGAAAAAGTGACATTTACGATATCCTGACCCACCTTACTTTTTTATTCATTGAATCTGAAAAAATCCGAAAGAATAGCAGTGATCCTAAAGGCCGGATCAACCTAAACTGGAAAAAGCTACAGCAGGTAGTAAGCCAGGAAGAAAATGGCGAGGAGTTCAATGAAGAGGCGGCTTGTTCTTACCTAAGCCACCTTACTGGAAGAACCTTTGAAGAGACCAAATCCGCAGTACAGAAATTCAAGACTTCTCAGAATAGTAACAGCCTGTTTGCCGTCATTTACCATATGGGACGGTTATCCATGGAAGAGGTGTTGGAGGGGAATGACCGGGAAGTTTCCTTTTCCGCAACCCTTCGGGAACGGGTGGGGCATCATGTATATGGAGAAAGCTGGGCCAATACGATCAAGGTGGTGCTCGATGAGGAAAACCTGATAGAGCGCCCACTGCATGTAATCAGTGCTAACCTCCACAGCGTGGTCAATACCATTTACGGGCACCAGGCCCTTGGGCTGGAAAGTTACGAAGCGATTGAGGAAATGGCCTTAAAGATAAGCCTTCAATCTAAAGGTAATAAGGAAAAAGAAATATTGGAGTATGCTCGGAGTCAGGGCTTGATTTCTGTTCCGGATACTTCGGGTACCAATATTGGAGTACAGATAATCGATACCGGAAAGATGGAGTCCAGTACGCTATTACCGGGTTTGCCACTACCTGATGAAAGCAAAAAACGGCCGGTTTTGGTGATCATGGACTATGCCTTTGGCGAACAAGCCTACGAATGCTTTGACGAGTTACTAAAGCCGTATGAAATTGGTCAGCAAAAAGTACCGCTAAATATCATTTCCAGCTCTATCATGGGCAAGGCGGGTATATTGGAGGGTAAAAAAGGGGATATTATGATTCCCAATTCCCATGTTTTTGAAGGGACTGCGGATAATTATCCATTTAAAAACGAATTGGATCCGGAAGATTTTGAAGGGTACGGCTTGGGTGTATACGAGGGGCCTATGATCACCGTCCTGGGCACATCATTACAAAACCGGGATGTGTTAGGTTACTTTATGGACTCCTCCTGGCAGGCTATCGGTTTGGAAATGGAAGGAGCTCACTACCAAAAGGCCATTCAATCGGCGAGCAAGATTCGAAACAGCATTCGCAAAAGTGTGAAGGTAATGTATGCCTACTACGCCTCGGACAACCCCCTGGAAACCGGAAGTACGCTGGCCTCAGGAGCGTTGGGAAAAGACGGAGTCCGGCCTACTTACCTGATCACCTACAAGATATTGGAAAAGATAGGGAAAGCCTGGTAACCCTTCTTTAGGAACCGCCCTTGACTTTATTTTCTCTTAATCCTTCCTTGATTACGGAAACATCCCAGGCCTGGTCATTTAGACTAGTTCGACGTTGTAATTCGGTATTTAGCAATTCCTCCCGCATGGAAACTTTCACATTAAATTACGGATACAACCCCTACAAATCATGGAAAGTCACATTTGGCATGCCTTGGATTTCCGCTACCATGCCTTTCATTATCTTGGAATGCTCAAATTTTGGGTGGGACATTGCGACCAGAATTTTTTTTATATTACGGGGTTGTTTCACTCTAATTGGGATAGAAAGGGGTATATCAATCCGGTTATGACGAAACGCTTTCTCCTGAAAGTATCCAACAGATTAGAGAGAAAAAAGAAACAGATAAGTATTCTTTTTTAGTCTTTAAATACCATTTAAGAAAAAAGCGATGAAAACGTTATTTTTCTATATGCAAATCCTCATTTTTTACCCTTTAAATTTTTATTGAAACACTTGGATTTGATGTAAATTTCTTTCAAATTTGAGAAGGTAGTGTTAAATTTTGACTGTGATACAAGGAGCAAAATTTAGTAGCTATCTATGGCTAAACGGTAGTTGTTTCACTACTTCGGTGTCTGGCTTATCGGAGGAATTCGAACGTTTTCAAACGGTTTTCTCCGGATAAATCACAGGGAGTCATCAAGGCTCAGGAATATTGATCTTTTAGACGCGTATAATTTAGCAGAATTACCAATGATTTTTGAAGTTTTCCAGATTCTCAGCGAGCAGGTAAACCAATACTTTCAGGAAATGGGGCTGGAAGATTCTCAATTAATTATAGAAAACATCGCCCTGGCAGAAGGATCTTCCGACGCAGCTGATGCCATGCGGGATAAAACGGTTTTAACGCTGGTAAACCTCCACGAGGAAGGAACGATGAAGAATTTTCCCAATCACCAGTTGAGGGAGGATCAGGTACAGTACCGGAATCGGGTGATTAATCTGCATTTGTTTTTATTGTTTTCTGCCAATCGCAATATGTACAGCAAATCCCTAAAAGATTTATCGGCCGTTATCTCTTTTTTTCAGGGAAAAAAACTGTTTACGCAGGGCAATACTGTTTTTGACCGGGAACTAGACTCCATGCAACAGGTGGGGAATTTCCGGTTTACCATGGAGTTATACACGCCAACTTTCGAGGAATTGAATTTTATCTGGGGCACCTTGGGGGGGAAACAATTTCCATCCGCGCTGTACCAGCTAAACCTGCTTCCACTAGAAAGGGATATGAGCCAATCAAAGGGGCCATTGATTCAGCGCATTCGTTCCGATGTAAAAAACCGATCTTAGTTATGCAAGTCGCCGCCTATAGAACCCTGTTTTCAATTGATATTCTGCACAATTACCATTTGAATAATGGGGAAGAGCGGTTTGAAGACATGCCGGATGATGATAGGGAAAAAGCACTAAGGTTTTATCGTTGGGAATCCCTTTTGAAAATTAATCCTACGACAGCAACCCGGAGAAATTTGGAACGCTTTCAATTCCTTGTAAAAAATAGTTCCAGCAAATTCCGGGTTCTGGTCAGAGTTGGCGAGGATGCGCCTCAGGAAAGTTTTATTCCGATAGAGCAGGAGTTGACGCTTGCTTTTACGGTTGAATACAGGGATCCGCATTTTGAAAATTACACCGACATGCCTTTTCTGGTTGGTAACAAAATGCTTTTTGCAAATTTTCAACCGGAAGAACCAGAGGGGTTGGATTTCCAACCCATTTCATTGGACAATGAAGCCGAATATTTTTCCGACAATTGGCTGGTATCCGATGAAAATTTTCAGGTGTTAATGGAAAGGTATGCGGGTCTGGATGCTGGAATCTCACCTGTGGGTTTACTTCTAATTCGGATGCAGGGAGAATCAGGTGCTCGAAACGTAATCAATATCAATCAGTCCCTTAAAATAACGCCGACGGTCTTTAAAATTCATTTCAATAACCGAAGTACCTATTGGAGATTTTTGCAAGCCTCCAGCGGAACGGAAATAGAGACCAACCAACCCAAACCGCTTACAAAAAATGGTTTTGTGGAACTAGATCCTGAGGCCGATTTTGATGTGGATGCGGGATCAATCAGCCAATTCAGGTTCCCCAATCCGGGGATAAAACGTATTAATTCAGATGGAAACAATTATTATTCAGAAATCACCATTTAACAGGATGAATCATGGCAGCAAATTACAGAACCCCGGGTGTCTACATTGAGGAAATTTCAAAATTTCCTCCATCCGTAGCGCAGGTAGAAACCGCCATTCCGGCATTTATCGGATACACCGAAAAAGCCCGTGAAAAAGAAGCAGATACTACCGAAACCCTTTCGAACCAACCTAAAAGAATCGTATCCTTATTGGAATACGAGAATTTTTTTGGCGGACCGGAGCCCGAAACGGAGATTAAGGTTCAGGTTACCGAAGAACTAGGAGAGAAAAATATTTTGGTAGAGCATCCCGACCCGGAAGACAAGTCTCCTTTTTTGATGTACTATGCCTTGCAGGCTTATTTTGCCAATGGTGGCGGTCCCTGTTATATTATTTCGGTGGGCGTATATGCGGATGCCGATCCAATTACACCGGTAGCCTTGGCTGCTTTAAACGTAGGTTTGCAGGAGCTGGAAAAGGAGGATGAACCTACCCTGATTCTTTTTCCAGATGCCACCTCCCTGCCGGAGCCGAGCGAATTTTACTCATTGTATAATAATGCCCTGGCTTTGTGCAGAAAAATGAGAGACAGGTTTACCATTTTGGATACCTATACCAACAACATGGAAACGGAAATTTCGCTGGAAACGGGCGTGAGGGAATTGATTACTTCGGATTTGGAACTTAAAAAATACGGAGCAGTCTATTTTCCGTACCTGGAAACCATTTTGAATTACCAGTACGATCCCGAGCAAATCGAAATTTCGCATGTCATTGCGGATGCTTCCCCGGTTTCAGATATACTGGAGGAGGTAGATGATATTTTGCTGGAAGCGGAAGTAATCATGACGGATTTGCCTTCGGAAGTCACCGCATTTTCGGATGCCAATACCGCCCTTCAGGCAGAAACGGATGAAAATGCAGTTACCACCAAGTCAACGGTGATTGATCCATTGCAGGGAATAGTGGATGGATTGAATGCCTTTGCCGGGCTGATGACCGAAGTGGTGGAGGATACCAATAATGTGGCAGCACTCGCTCAGGAGGTGGACGAAACGTTGGCAACGGTTGCTACCGAGGCTTCTAATGCGTTAAATGATGAACTGGAGGATGCCGCCAATTTACCATCCCTAATCCAGGGGCTCCAGGGGCATTTGGATATTCTCAATGATGATGTCAATGGGGCAGCCGTTAAGCAAGCTTCTACCGATGCTCAAACCACCCTTACAGGTACTGACATTAACACGCTTTTGCAGGGCATTCTGGATTTAATAGATCCGACTATTTTAGATGCCCTACTGGATATTGAGGAATTAGATATGGTTTCGGAAGGAGAGCTTGAAGGTCTTTCTCTAAGTGAAGTCGAGGCCATTGACAGTGCTACTTACAATAATATCAAGGCAGAAATTAACAAATTGAAAGTCCTGTTACCCCCATCTTCACTAATAGCTGGCGTGTATGCGCGCGTCGATTCCAATACTGGTGTTTGGAAAGCACCGGCAAACGTGTCGTTAAATTACGTGGTAAAGCCAAGCGTTAAAATCACCAATGACATGCAGGATAGGCTCAATGTGGACACCATCGCCGGAAAATCCATTAATGCTATCCGCTCCTTTACCGGAAAAGGCACCCTTGTCTGGGGAGCCCGTACACTGGCAGGTAATGATAACGAATGGCGCTATGTATCGGTCAGAAGGTTTTTCAATATGGTGGAAGAATCGACCAAAAAAGCGACCGAACAATTTGTATTCGAACCAAACGATGCCAATACCTGGGTGAAAGTGCGCGCTATGATCGAAAATTTTCTGATCCAACAATGGCGCGCCGGAGCATTAGCAGGTGCAAAACCAGAGCATGCGTTTTATGTTCGGATTGGTTTGGGGCAGACCATGACTGCCATGGATGTATTGGAAGGAAAAATGATTGTGGAAATCGGTATGGCAGTAGTAAGACCCGCCGAATTTATTATCCTGAAGTTTTCTCACAAGATGCAGGAGTCCTGATTACGTAATTTCACACCCTAAAATGTAAAAACCATGAGTTATCCATTATCTAAGTTTCACTTCCAGGTAGAATGGGCTGGAACGAATATCGGATTTACAGAAGTTTCCGGCCTGGACGTAGAAACGGAGGTCATCGAATACCGGCACGGGGCAAGTCCCGAATACAGCAAAACCAAAATGCCGGGAATGCAGAAATTTAGCAACATTACCCTCAAAAGAGGGACTTTTGCCAGTGATAATGAGTTTTATGCCTGGTGGAATTCGGTACAGCTCAATCAAATAGAAAGAAGAGACATTACCATATCGCTATTGAATGAGGAACACGAGCCAGTGGTAGTCTGGAAGGTAAAAAATGCCTGGCCAACCAAAGTGCAATCGACAGATTTAAAAGCAGATGGCAATGAGGTCGCGATTGAAAGCATGGAGCTGGTTCATGAGGGTCTAAGCATTCAAAACGAATAGGTATGGCTTATGATTACCCGCCGGTTGGTTTTCATTTTTCGGTCAGTTTTACCGGACTGGAAGACGACGTTGATACTCAATTTCAGTCCGTTTCCGGATTAACGGTTGATATGGAGACAGAGGAGTTTGCGGAAGGGGGTGAAAACAGGTTCAAGCATAAATTTCCGGTGAAAACCAAGTATCCAAATCTGGTTTTGAAGAGAGGAATGGCGATAGAATCAGAGCTGATCCAATGGTGCAGAGATGCCATGGAGGGTTTTGAATTCGCACCCAAAGACCTTACCGTTCGCCTTTTGAATGAAAAGCACGAGCCGTTGAGGACATGGAATGTAGTCCATGCTTTCCCAGTCAAATGGGCAATGGATGATTTTAATGCTCAGGAAAGCAAACTGGTCATCGAAACCCTCGAATTTTCATACCACTATTTTAAAATTTTAGATTGATGCCCATAGAAATCAAAGAATTACACATCAAAATCAATGTGGATGATTCGGGAAAAACGACGAAAGGAAAAAGAACCGGAACGGATGAAGTGGTAGCCATCTGCGTGGAGCAGGTCATGGAATTGCTCAAACTTCAAAAAGAAAGGTAATAGCATGAGCGAAGGAAAGTTAGAAAAGTTAAAATTAATTGCGTACAGCGACCCGGAGTTCAATGAAAAGGTGGCTGACGGGGAATTTTCTACCTTATTGAATCCGGAGAAATACCGCTATCAGTACAAGATAGATCAAAACGAAGACCAGGCACCCGGTACCAGTGCTGCGCCCACCCGCTTTAACAAGAAGTTACCAGAGGAACTCGATCTGGATTTTCTGTTTGACCGCACAGGCATCGTACCCGGTAAGGAAGCGGTGGAAGATGGCGTAATCGACGACATTGAGCACTTCAAAAAAGTGATATTAGATTATAACGGGGAAGAACATAAACCTAATTATGTCATGATTTCCTGGGGAAGTCTTTTATTCAAAGGGTGCCTCACCGAAATGACACTGGAATTCAAGTTGTTTCGCTCGGATGGAACCCCTTTACGAGCCCTGGCCAAAGCCAAATTCAAAGGGTTCGTTGAGGACAACCTTCGGGCGGCAAAAGAGAATAACAGTTCTCCGGATCTGACCCATTACCGGGTGGTAAAAGCAGGGGAAAACCTACCCCTTATGGCGCAGCGAATTTATGGAGACCCTGGTTACTACCTGGAAGTAGCCAGAGCGAATAAACTGGTAAATTTCAGGAACTTAAAACCGGGACAGACGCTCTATTTTCCACCCCTTCAAAAACAATGACATGCCTAATAATGATGTAATCCAAACGGGGAGAAGTTCAGATTTGGTTACCCTGGAACTGCTTGTTCTGGGACAGTCCGTTCCGGATACGGTTCAAATTCAATCCGTATCTATCCAACGAGAAATCAACCGGATTCCCTATGCCAGGGTCACCCTGATTGACGGTGATGTGGCCAGAAGGGACTTTCCGATCAGCAATGAAGAAACCTTTTTACCAGGCAATGAAATAGAAATTTTATGCGGATACCATAACGACAATTCAGGGGTTTTTAAAGGAATTATCACCAACCACAAATTGCGAATCAGGGATGGGAGGCAACAGCTGGTTTTGGACTGCAGGGACAAAGCTTACAAAATGACGCAGGGTAGAAAATCGGGGTATTATTACGATCAGGCTGATAGTGACCTGATGGAAGTGCTCATCCAGAGAAACGAGTTGGAAGCTGAGGTGGAATCCACCCATTACACCCATCCGGAATTGATCCAGTACCAATGCTCCGATTGGGACTTTTTAGTCACACGTGCTCAGGCCAATGGCAGGGTAGTGCAGGTCGAAGATGGAAAAGTAAAGGTAAAAGCCCCTGACGTAGGCCAGACACCGTTGGAGACGGCTACTTTTGGAGCGAACATTTTGGAGTTTGATGCCGAAATGGACGGTAGAAACCAATTTTCAGCAGTAGCTTCTTACGGCTGGAACACAACAGATCAGGAAATGGTGAAAATTGACGGGGCTGATCCAGGAATACGATTAAACGGGAATATCAGTGCGGAAAACCTATCGGAAAGGATGGGGACAGGGCCCTTGGAATTAAGAAATGGAGGCCGGATTTCGGAGACAAGTCTTCAGGATTGGGCCGATGCAAATTGGTTGATCCGGCAATTGTCAAAAATAAGGGGAAGGGTGAAATTTCAGGGAATTCCACAGGTGCTACCGGGAAAGCTGATTGAGCTGAGTGGGGTGGGGGACCGGTTTTCCGGTACAGCCTATGTGTCGGGAGTACAGCACCAAATTGCTGGCGGTAACTGGACCGTGGATGTGCAATTTGGTTTGGACCCGGACTGGTTTTCAGAAGCCAATCCCATCCACACCCAACCGGCATCGGGCTTGTACGCCGCTGTCAAAGGGCTGCAGATCGGTAAGGTTTCCCAACTAGAGGATGATCCGGATGGGGAAGAACGAATCATGGTAACCTTACCGGTCATCAACGAAGAAGAACAGGGGGTATGGTGCCGGCTGGCTTGTCTGGATGCCGGGCAGGAACGGGGACTGGTGTTCCGCCCTGAAATAGGAGATGAAGTCATTGTAGGTTTTATCAATGAAGATCCCAACCAGGCAGTGGTGTTGGGTTCCTTATATAGTAGCAGCAATTCGAGCCCTTTTCCAGCTACTAACGACAACCACCAAAAGGGATACCTATCCCGTGCTGGAATAAAAATCACCATCGATGACGAGTTGGGGGCTTTGACCCTGGAAACGCCCTCCGGAAAAACCCTGGTTCTGGACGATGACGGTGACCAGGTGACACTGAAAGATGACCATGGAAATACGGTAGTAATGGACAGCGGGGGAATGGTTTTCGAAAGTTCCGGTGACATTGCAATCAAAAGTTCCGGTGACCTTTCCCTGGAAGGTACAAATGTGAAAATAACGGCTCAGGCTGAATTTACTGCCGAAGGATCTGCTGGTTCCACCTTGTCCAGTAGTGCAACTACTACCGTTAAAGGCTCTTTAATTCAAATAAATTAGTATGTATATGGGAATGCCAGCAGCAAGAATTACAGATATGCATGTTTGTCCGATGGTCAACCCGGGAGGAGTGCCTCACGTAGGTGGCCCAATCCTGCCACCCGGGGAGCCAACCGTACTAATAGGAGGGCTGCCGGCCGCTAAAGTTGGCGACATGGCTACCTGCTCGGGGCCGCCTGATACCATTGTTGCCGGCTCCTCTACGGTTTTTATTGGTGGAATGCCTGCTGCGAGGATGGGTGATAGCACGACACACGGCGGTTCGATCGTAGCCGGACTGCCAACAGTATTAATTGGCTAACAGAAATGATTATGGAAGAAGAAATGGGATTTTTGGGAAGGGGATGGCGTTTTCCTCCTTCATTCGATGAGAAGACCCAAGCTGTGAATATGTCTTCCGGAACGGCGGATATTCAGGAAAGCCTGTGGATTTTATTATCTACTCGCCTGGGAGAACGAATCATGCAGCCAAAGTATGGCTGTCAGTTGGATGAATTGCAATTTGAAACGCTGAATCGAACCACGATTACCTATGTTTCTGAATTAATTCGGACGGCTATTCTGTACCACGAACCCCGGATAGAGGTAGAAAAAATTACGATCAAAGAAGATGAAATTACGGAGGGAAAGCTAATTATTGATTTGACCTACCATGTAAGGGGGACCAACTCCAGAATGAATCTCGTTTACCCTTATTACCTCTCTGAAGGAAGGGGTCGTTTATAACCATGCAGCCGGAAAACCTGAACATATTGAAAATTTTGTGGCGGAAAGGCACTTCTCAGGAAGATAGGAAGCATGCTGCCCTAGATCCTGAAAAGTTGGATCTTATGGGGCTGAATGTGGAAGACTGGGTGTTTTTTGCCCATAATTTTGCCCGATTTATTCCTTTTTTATCTACCTCAGGTTCCAATCAAACCATCCAAAACTGGCAGGTGTTTTTTTCGGATCTTATTGAAATTGAAGAGATACCCTCAAAAGGAACAGAAGCATATGCAAACCTGGAAAGAAGTCTTCGGGAAAAAATTGCCCATTTTTCCAATTCAGGAGACCTTGCCCCACAACTTGGCCTTTTGGTGGCTTTTCTCAAGCTATTGGGTTATTCCCGGGAACGCATAAATGGGATAACGAAACGGCATCTGGATTTTTATTACCGTTCCGTTTTGAAGGTACCTAAGAATCCGGCCCGATCTGATGAGGCTTTTTTGGTGCTTGAGATGGCTAAAAACCTGCCGGTTCACTTACCGGAAGGTACGCTATTTGACGGTGGGAAAGACAAATTGGGGATTGCACGTCATTATCGATCGTTAAGCGATTTCTTTCCAAATCTGGCCCGTGTAGCGGTATTGAAAAACAGATACGTGGATGGATCCGGTAAAAAAATTCGGATTAGCCAGGTAGCAGATTCCCTGGATGGTAATGGGAGTTCGTTTTCCTCAGCAAATCAGGGTTGGTGGCCGTTTGGACATTCAGGAGATAGTCAGGAATTTCCCGCGCTACAGCCTGGTACCTTTGGGTTTGGGGTTTCGACAGCGACACTTTGGTCTGCGAACACTGCCGACCGCTATTTTAAATTTGAGTTTGAGTTTAAAAGGAACCTTTCTTTTTCCGGCAATCCATCAGATGTTGTGGATTTGTTTTCCTGCCATTGTACTTGCGAAAAGGGCTGGGTGGTACGTTCTCCTTCCAACCACCCTGAAATGGGAATGAGTTGTTCCGTGTCAGGGACAAAAATGAGCATTGTTCTGCATCTTGATAAGCAACAGCCGTCCCTTTTGGGACAGGAAGAAAAAGTTCATCATTCGGTAATTGGAAGCGGAGCTCCCTTGGTTTGGTTTGACCTGAAATGTACCGGTTCCAAGGCTTACCAGTGGATCAAGGGGTTGAGTGAAACCCCTCTAAAGAATATCAGAATTTATGCAAAATACAAAGGTATACGACAGGCAGTTTTGGAATCTGATTTGGGTATTCTTAATCCGGCTAAACCGTTTCAGCCTTTCGGAAGCATACCCAAAAAGGGAAGCAGTTTTTATATAAAGTACCCCGATTGGGAAGTAAAGAATCCGTCCAGGGTACAGGTAGATGGAAAGTGGTCGAATACACCGATGGGCTTTAAAGAATGGTATTTTGGATACCGTGATGTAGGAGAAGCCTATTTAAGCAAGGACAACTTTCTTTCCCAGCATTTCACCCCCCTTGTGAGCCTAAGCCAGCCGATCAAGTTTTTGTTATGGGAGCCGGGTGGGCTTAAGACACCGCTATTGACAAGCCAGATTAAAGTAAATACCGATCCATCCAATTTGATTGTCAAAAATGATGCTTATTTCAAGGCTACCATTTCAATGGGAGGTAAGCAGGATTGGACGAACTATCAAGATGGTATCCCTTTGTTTGGCGGAGATCCGGGTGACTATACTTTTGCGGCTGATATTTCACCCAAGGCTGGAAAAACCAATATATCGGCGAGTGGAGGTATTAAAGTTACCACCTCCCAATCCTTCCTGCATGATCTTTTCCCTAGGCTATACGCATTGGCCATGTCCAGCGACCAGCCGGAAACCCCCATCCCTAATGAACCATACACCCCTTTGTTGGAGCGTTTGGAGATAAGTTTTGAAACCGACGAAACGTACGATCTGAGTTCGGGAAATACCGGGGATTTAGAATTGTTTTACCGGGATGATTTCGGCCATTTTGAGCAGGAAAACAATACAAAGTCGGTAGATTTTCAGTCCCCACAGGAGAGTTATTTGCTCGCCTATCCAGGTGAGGGAGGAGAATTATTTATCGGAATCAGTGAGTTGATAAAAGACCAGCAATTGTCCTTGCTATTTCAGGTTTTGGAGGGCAGTGAAAACCCCTTGAATGCGAGCTTCACCTCCGAAACTACCCTACAATGGTCTGTATTGGCCGGTAATTATTGGAAGTTGCTGACGAAGGATCAGCTGGTTTCCAATCAAACCGAAAATTTTTTGCAATCTGGTATTCTTATTTTGAATCTGCCAAAGGAAACTTTTGAATCCCACAGCCGAATGCAGGATGATTTGGTGTGGATTCGGGTACGATCCTCCAACGCTTTTGATGCTAGCAGCCGGATGTTGGGCGTGTATGCGCAGGCAGTGAAAACCCGATTTGAGGATAGGAGGAATGAGTTAAGCCATTTGCAGGATGGCCTACCGGCAGAAAGCATCAGCAAAATGGTAGAACGAAAGGCGGGGGTAAAAACCGTGTTTCAGCCCTTCAATTCCTTTGGAGGAAAGGCACCAGAAACCGATGTGGCATTTCAAACCCGGGTGAGCGAACGGCTGCGGCATAAAAACAGAGCCGTTTCACTATGGGATTTCGAGCATTTGATTCTGGAGGAATTTCCGGAAGTGTATAAGGTGAAATGCCTGAACCACACCTGTTCTTCCTCTTTTTTATCCCCCGGTAATACTCTGTTGATCGTGGTTCCCGATACGGTGAATAAGAATGTATACGATATTTTTAAACCGGCTCTGAGTGGTGCCAAATTGGAACAGATAGAAGCCTATTTATCAGAAAAAATTTCCCCACAGGTGGAGGTAAAGGTTATCAACCCTTTATATGAGGAAATAAAAATCAAAGTTCAAGTCCAATTCAAGAAGGGGTTGGACGCTGCTTTTTACCGAAATCAAATGGAACAAGAGCTCATTCTTTTCCTATCTCCCTGGACTTCCGGTAAAAAACAAGCCATTGATTTTAGCAGCTCCATTAACAAGAGTGGCTTAATCTACTTTATGGAGAAACTAGACTACGTTGACTTTATTCAACGACCTATTTTGTTTAAAAATGAGGTAGAAGTAAAAGACAATGTATTTCCCAAGAGCCCGAAACACATTCTGGTATCTGCGGAATCACACGATATATCCTTGTATGAAATCAGCTAAAAAACGTACATGACTACAGGTACTTCATATAGCCCGCTGTCCAAAAATATTCGCAGTAATGACGACCTGGATTTTCAATTTTTAAGGGAAAAAGGCATTTCTTATATACAGGAAATGAGTCGAAGTATTTGGACGGATTACAATACGCACGATCCGGGAATTACCGTACTGGAGATTTTGTGTTATGCCCTAACCGATTTGGGTTACCGGCTATCCTTGCCCGTTCAGGACCTGCTTTTCGAAGGGGATAAAAGAAATTACCTCAAAGACCATTTTCACCTGGGACCTGAGGTGTTGCCTTGCAAGGCACTTACCGAGCTGGATTATAGAATGTTATTTATTGATTTGCAAGGGGTCAAAAATTGCTGGTTGGAGTCCTTTACGAAAACGGTGTATGCGGATTGTAAGAATTTCAAGCTTTCCTATGATTCGGGTATATGGGAAGGCTTGCCTCAAAAATACCATCGCTCCTTTGATCTAAAGGGCCTGCATCGCATCCTGGTGGATACTGAACCAGATGTTTCAATGGCAACCATTAAAAAACAGGTCTTCCGCTTGTATCATGCCAACAGAAACCTGTGTGAAGATTTAGTGGAGGTGGCGGAGGTGATTACCCAGCCAATACAGGTCTGTGCCATTGTCGATATAGCCCCGGAAGCAAACGAAGAGCAGGTTTCGGCTATCATACAATGGAAGATTGAGCATTATTTCTCTCCGGATTTGCAATTTTATTCTTTTCAGGAAATGGCTGCAAAAGGATATTCCATGGATCAGATGTTTGAAGGGCCCTCCTTGACTCATGGCTTTCTGGATCCCAAAGAAGTACGGAAAGCCTCTCTTAGAACGGAAGTACGGCAGTCAGATATTATTCACTTGATCATGGAGGTGGAGGGGGTGAATTCCATTCGAGACATCCGCATCAACAATTGTGAGGAAGGAAGTGAACAAGGAAGTTGGGTCCTGAAAATTGATCCGGGTAAAAAGCCGGGGCTTTGTGATAAAAGCAAGTTTAATTTTTATAAGGGCTTGCTTCCGGTAAATGTTAATGAAAGTGCAGTAAATGCTCATAAAGAAAGGTTACGAAGGGAGCAATACGATGCGCAATACCAGGGAAATGCCAAAGAGCCTTCCATGCCAGAACCAGAAAACTATCCTTTGGGAGAATTCATCAGTATCCGGAATGACTTTCCCGAAGTATACGGAGTAGGCCCGGTAGGCTTGCCGGATTCCGCTGATGCTGAACGAACGGTCCAGACCGAGCAGTTCAAGGCTTATCTAACTTTCTTCGATCAAATCCTGGGCAGTTATTTTAAGCATTTGTCTCAGGTAAAATCATTACTTTCCGTATTTACAACTTCCGAAAGAACGTATTTTTCGCAGGCGATTATGGATATCGGTGATGAAGGCGGCTTTATGAATGAGGAATACGCGGAAGAATCTTTTCAGCGAGGACTTTTTTCCGCTTTTGACGAATCCAATGTCCGAAATCAAAAAATTAAAGATCACTTGCTAGCCAGATTTGCTGAAAAATTCAGTGAGTATGCCTTTATTATGAAAAAAATTTACGGAGAAGGTGTGGATCAACAGGTTCTGGATACCAAATCCCATTTTTTGAAAGAATATGGGAATTTCAGCATGGAAAGGGCTTCAGCCATGAATTATTACCGTCAGCCCTTGAGCTACTTATGGGATAGTAATAACACTTCGGGGGTAGAGAAAAGAGTTGCATTATTGGCAGGAATACGCAATTTTATGCGTAAAAACCTGGCCCGGTCCTTTGTCGAGATTTACCCGCTTACCAATTCGGATGGTGATGCTGTTTACCGATGGCGGATATATGATCAAAACCGCAGTATTTTGCTGAACGGAACAGAGGATTACCCGAGCCGTTCAGCCGCACACCGGGAAATTTACCTGTCGATACAATTGGTGAAAGCGTTTCCCAGGGAAACGTTGATTCAATTTTTTGAGCAACTGGAGGGTATTCCAGACCAGGCATTTACATTGGGCTGTTTCCGGGTTACGATATCTCCCTCGGGTAGGTTTTCATTCAGCATCATCGATTCTTCCGTGCAGGATACGCAGACATCTGATTACGTTATTGCTAGTCAATATCGGTATTACGCTTTTCAAAACATATTACCCGCTTTGCTCTCTTTTATCGATTTTATTAATCAGCAATTTGATGATGAGGGAATTTTCCTGGTAGAAAATACCTTGTTGCGGCCGGATTTTGATCCGGAATCCCCGGTAGAAAAGACCTTTTTGCCCTTCTGTAAAGACGACTGCCAGCCGGGTACCTGCCTGGATCCTTATTCATTTAGAGTCACGATTGTCCTTCCGGGTAATACCTTTCGGTTTGCTGACAGGGATTTTAGGGATTTTCTGGAAAATCTAATTCGGGAGGAATTACCCGCCCACATTCTTGCAAAAATTTGTTGGATCGGAAAGGCTCAAACCGGAAATCTGGAACAGGAAGATCAGCTGGCCCAATTTGAGGAATCCTACAAGGAATTTCTTAAAGGGCTGAGTCAGGGGGATTTTTCCTCCCACCAACAGTTTATTGAAACAATAACTGGATTGCGCTCTATTTACCCCACGGGCACGCTTTATAACTGTGACAGGGAAGATGAAAGCAATGCCCTTCGGGATACGATTATATTAGGAAGAACAAATCTAGGAACCATCTAATCACACAGGCCATGTCAAACAAATTGAGTTCCGTTATTTACAACTACAGACGCTACAAGGCTGATCAGGTACTTACCCACACGCAGCTAAACGAATCCATTTCCTACTTTGAAGACCAGGATCGGTTGACGCGATTGGCACTTCATGGCGCCGGAATTGTTCATGGATTTAACGTTACCCTGGACGAGGGAGGAGAAGCCCTGCAGGTGAGCATCGGTCAGGGCGTGGGAATTACGACTGACGGCGATCTACTTTTGCTTCACGAAGCGGTACCGGAAACCGAACCACCGGAGAACACCATTGGTATCGAAGGGTTAAGTTATTCTCATTTTCGTGAATTTTCAGATGACAACGCCAACTACAGTCCCTATTTTTTTCCGGAGGGAGAGCAAATGCCCCTGTGGGAACTTTGTGAGGAAGGAGCGGAGGAAGCACAGCCGCTGGAGGAATTGCCCGGATGGGAAGATAAGGTCTTTCTTCTTTACCTGGAGTGTTACCCCAAACCGCAGGATATATGTGGAGATATTAACTGCGACAATCAGGGAATCGAACAAGTAAGCCGCTTACGAATTCTGTTGATGGAAGAAGAGCAGGTGGAAGGTCTAATTAGCCATGACCCCATCTTTTTACGAAAACGAAAAATCAGCGAGGCCCTGAATGCGCTATCGCCACTCCAACTGCTAAAGGTGGTTCACCAAAAAGATAACTCGCTTTCCATGCAGCAAATGGACCGGTTGTACAGAGATGCCCTATTTGAAGGAAATACCCTGACTGATCTCCAGGCTGGTTTGCAACTTATCAGCTCAGAATTTGACTTTTTACTGCAGCAGGACCCCTCTCTTGCAGAACTAATTAGTCAATTGGATGAATTGCTACTGCTGCATTTTGGCACAGAGGAAGAGGAAAGTTATCAATACCAGCAGTACCGATACCTTTTGATGAAAGATTTGTTGGCGACTTTTAATAAGCTATTGAAAGCCCTGGAAGCGTTTGACAGTTGGCCAAATCCGGATGTAAACGCTTTTCCCAAGCACCTGCTTCTTGGTAAAATAGGAGATCGGGCTTATAGACATGATTTTTACCCGTCACCGGCCTTAAGTGATGCGGATCATCAGCAGGATAAAATTGTATCCTTGGTAAGTAAGATATTTTATTTGTTACATTCCTTTGACCTGGATACGGGTGGTGGCCTGCGCATCATTCCAAGTGGATTGAATCATGCAGATGGCCGTTTTCCTTCTATTCCTTTTTATTTTCAGCCTAATCCGGAACTTGCTTTCCATTGGCAATGGCCAGCAATACCCGTGACTTATCATTACGATATGGGAAGTAATCCCTTACTCATGGAGTATAACGGGCTGGATCGGTACCTGATTGGAGGACATTTGGAAACAGATGCCGAAAGTACGTTTCAATCCATTCAATCCATGGTAAAACAGTTCGGGTTGGAATTTAAGGTATATCACTTTGATCTCTCGGTCAATCCTTCGGATTTCAGTGTTTTCGTGGATAGGCATCCCTCACTCCGTTCCATGGGAGGAGTGCCTAAATCGGGGACATATGTCCTGTTAAGCGATGGAAATCAGGTTTTTGGAGACCTGGCCTTGGATTACAGGGTGCAGGTAACTTCTGAAGAAGGAAAAGCAGGTCATATCCGAGTGGCGGCTTGTAGTTATCCCTGGATCAGTAGTTTAAAATATTTGAACAACCTCTCGCGTAGTCTGAAGGGAAGCCCCCGCAGATCTGGGATACAACCGGAAAATTACCGCTTGGTGGTGAGAGATTATAGGATCAATGGACATCCGATGCTCAGTGGTCCGGTTACTTTGACTATTCCACTGGAAGCCGTAGCGAGTCGCAGAATGCATGCCATCACCGAAACACTAAATGAACGCTTTCCGGATGGTTTGGTTTTTGATTTTGACGAATCGCTCAAAAGACTGATAATAAGCCGTCCATTTGACGACGAATTCAGCATTAGCTTCGTGGATATCACCTTAAATATCAACAGTCCGCTGTACACCTATACCCAGGATGGCATGGAAAAAGCAGATCAGTCCTTTCGGTTGGATGCTGTTCGCTGTGAGGAAGTCAGAAAGTACCGGCCCGCCACCTACCTGCAATTGCAGGAAGAGTTTGCTCCCGTAAATAAAGATGACGATTACGGAGCATATAAGGGAAAGTGGCAGGAGTGGTACAGGTTGATTGAACAGTTGAAAACGGATCCGCGGTTTACCGGAAGTAATAAGCCCCGAATACCCCAAAGCTTCGACGATTTGCCTGCCTCCCTGCAACGTA
The DNA here is from genome assembly GCF_010119245.1 of Cyclobacterium salsum. GTDB lineage: Bacteria > Bacteroidota > Bacteroidia > Cytophagales > Cyclobacteriaceae > Cyclobacterium > Cyclobacterium salsum. The sequence continues at coordinate 519,078 of NZ_WNKG01000001.1, read as the reverse complement.
TCATCACTCGGATTCGGAATGTCCTGCAGCAATCGGAAATCAGCCATCAACTTTACCTGACAGGAGACTGGGTGAGCGGCAGTTGGGCTAGTATAGAAATGATTAATGACTATCGAAACACCAGTAATACCAGTGATTTGATATTCCGATTTCTGAACTTGCGCTCTAAATTGCATGAAAAGGAACAGGCGACAAAAGCTTCCTTATTCATCGTTTTGACCAGCGAAGCTGATCGGGCCAGTATGGAAGCATTGATGGAGGACTGGACAGATGTAGCCGATATTTACATTGAGGGGCCTAGAACAGGAAATAGAAGAAGGGTAATTGATGGTATTGAAGAAAAAATCAGGCTATGAAAAGGGACCAAACGTACAAATTCCGGATGACGCTTGGTCCCTCATGGGCTTCTTTCCTAGTTCTACAGACTTTAATCTCTAATCTAGTAACGCAACGACTCAAAAGTGATGTAAACAACACAGAAGAACGCGCAATTTCCAGATACTTTGACTTTACGACTGCTTCCTATTCCATACTTAATTGCCAGTAAAATATGCTTTGTCTTGCGACTATGCAGGAATAAAAATACAGAAAAATAGTTACGAATCAAATCAATTATGCGTAAAAATGGCAACCATATTGTTCAAAAAGTTACCCTGGACATTTTTACCAATTCGACGGAAACAGGCAAACTCATGGAAAGAGAGGCGGCAACCTTTTTTTATCAGAAAATTCTACCCCATTTGGAAGCTTATTTTGATGAATTGGAAGCGCAGTTGGGAAAACAGACGCTGGAGATACCCCGGCTTTCCTTAGATCTACAGTTCGAAACGGATGATTTTTTCAGGGAACCAAATTTTGAGAGGCCCATTCGCATGGCTATGAACGAGATTATTGGTGAATTGCCTGAATTACGTTCTCCCGTTGAGCGTTTTGCCTACAGGTATAACGAAAAAGGGAAACCAACTTCCCAGGCAAGAAGAAATGAACCCTTTCCCAAAGCAAAAAAAGAGAAAGGCCCACAGCTGAGGCAGAATGATGAGCGGTTTTTTGAGGCTTGGCTGCATTTTCTTCAAACTGGTTTATTACCCTGGTGGTTCGAAGGCCAACTCGCAAAAGAAACGTTTCAAATGGCATCCCTGGTCTCTGAGCTCAAAGCCATTGGTAAACGGAAATCTTTCCTCCATAACCTGCAGTTTCCTCAGGTACGGTATCGACTGATTTCACAATATTCCGTTTCGGAGCTGAGTGCTTTACTGCGGGAAGGTCTTAAAGACTGGGTGTCTCTGGAAAAGTCGGCAATAGAAGCCATTTTAGAAAAAATCCCTTCGAAGGAATGGCATGTGCTGGTGGGTATCTTGGTTACCAAGGGGTTTGATCATCAGAACATGACAAGGGAGACCGGGAAAATGGCTCGCTGGTTTAGTGAACATGTTTCCAAGAAAGGTAAAAACCAGGTAATAAATGCAATACTACCCTTGATTTCATCGGAAGCTAGACGGGATTGGAATTCATTTCTAGAAAAAGGGATACTGGTGGGACCGGAGTCGGGATTCGAAACTGAAAAGCAGGTATTTACGCAGAAAGAGCCTGACAAATTGAATATAGAGGAGGATTTACAGGAAGACGACCATTATGTGGATCGTGCCGGGTTAATTTTGATTCACCCCTTTCTGAAAGCCTTTTTTGCGGATTGCGGATTTTTGGATGATAAGGGGAATCTTATTGAAAAAGAGTTGGCCGTTCATTCGCTTTATTTCCTGGCTAGCAGGGAGGAGAAGCCATTTGATTTTGAACTGCTTTTTGAAAAATACCTTTGCGGCATTCCTATGCAAATGCCTGTTTCCCGAGAACTTAACTTGCCGGCTGCCGTCAAAGAAAAAACGGTGAGGTTATTAGAATCCTTACTAAGGCATTGGGGAAAGCTAAAAAACACGGGAACGGAAACCATTCGAAACGAATTTATTAATCGCAGAGGTAAATTGGTCATCGAATCATCTGCTGATCATCTTTATGTAGAGCGAAAGCCTCAGGATATATTATTGGAAAGCCTGCCGTGGAATCTATCCCTGGTGAAGCTTCCCTGGCATTCAAAATTAATATGGGTAGAATGGTAATTTGTTAACGTCATGAAAAAAGCTGTTTATAGAAAATCTTCCGTCGGGGTTATGAACCCATTTTTCCATCACAGGAAAGAAAATCCGTTCTTCCATTCAGGCAATCCGGGTTCTGAACAAATGATCGCCTCAAAAGAAGAGGAGTCGTCTGAAAATTTACTGCAAAAACAAGCGGAGGAACAAGAAACCGAGGAAAATCTTCAGATGGTCGAATCGGATGAAGAGCAAGTTCAGATGACCGAATCGGAAGAAGAGCAAGTGATGAGTGAAACCGAGGAAGAGGTTCAAATGCAGGAAGAAGAAGAATCGGTCCAAGCCAAGGCAAACCAAAATGCTTCCGATGCAGAGAGGCAAGGGAATGCGGAAAAAATGGAACCGCTGCTTCGTCAGGAAACGGGCAAGGGAAGGCCTCTTGAAAACCACACCCGGGAATCAATGGAGCAAGCTTTTGGTGCTGATTTTGGTGCTGTCCGTGTGCACACCAATGCTCCGGCCAAATGGATGAACAAGGAGCTGAATGCGAAAGCGTTTACGTATGGAAATGATATTTTCTTCAATGAAAACAACTACCATCCGGATACCCAAGCGGGAAAACAACTCCTGGCACATGAGCTTACACATACCATCCAGCAAAAGGGGCTGAAATCTAAAAACCTGCAGGGTCATTGGCGTAAAAGTGAAAGGTACCAGGCGATGGATAAGGGAACCATTCGGGCGGCTATCCATTTACATTTTGACGGTGCAGTTTGGAACAAGAGCAGCAATAAGGGAATGAACACTACCGGCCTTGCTACCGCCGCTAAAAGTCAAATTGAAAACAGTTTCAAAGGCAGTATTAAAAAGAAGGTCATGGGTATTACGGTTCAGTATGATGTTACTACTTCTGCATCCATTCGGGCAATTTCTAAATTAACTGACTTGCAACTTGGGAAAGAACATTTACTAGTGGTTTTGGATGATTCCCACCCAAAAGTGAAGGGGCTCTATGGCAAAGGCCCTTTCTATGGAACCATTGTCTATTTGAACGAAAAGTACATTGCCGATATGATATCCGGTGCGGATGCGAATACCATTCCGCATGAAGTCGGGCACACGGCCGGATTAAAACACCTGATCGAAAAAGGCGAAGAAAACTCTCTTTTAGGGGGGCTTATAAAGGATTTGCATCAACAGTCCAATCCGGATAATATCATGTGGAGAGGGGGAGGACATCCTGGATATACCGCTGCTGAAGCGGATGCCAAACTGGTTAAAACCAATGAGGAGCAATTGGATACCGTCCATCAAAACATTGAAAACCAAAAAGTCAACCAATTGGATCTTTTTAGCCTGGTGGATTTATATAGCCTGGAGAAATAGTTCTTAATTAGTACTGCCATGAAAGTATTTCAACGGACATCAGGCAAGCCCAATCATGCTCCTACAACGGAGCAAAGTGGTGATTTTTTCCAGGCCAAACTTCAGGTGGGGCAGCCCGGGGATAAATACGAGAAAGAGGCCGATGCCATGGCAGATCAGGTGGTTCAGAGATCTTCCGAATCCCAATTGGTGGAAAAAGCAGGCTCCTTGCAAACACAGGAGAATACAGAGAATGAGGTCCAAAAAATGGATCACCCGGCAGGCGAGATACAAGCGCAGCCCCTTGCGGCCGGTGTAACGCCTGTATTCCGGTCGAAAATTACCGAAGAACCTGCTCCGGAAGAGGAAATGCTCCAAAAACAGGAAGAAATAGAGGTGCACCGGGATACCCAGACCGGGGAGCAAACATTCCCATCGGAAGCGGATGCAGGGATGCTTCAACGGAAGGAAGATGCCGATTCGGAAATCAGTACCCATCTGGAATCACAGATTTCCCAAAAATCAGGAGGATCGGGCATGGATCCAACGACACGGAAAGGTATGGAAAGCAGTTTTGGGGCGGATTTTAGCCAGGTAAACGTCCATACCGATGCGCAGGCGGTTCAAATGAGCCAGGACCTGGGGGCTCAGGCCTTTACGCATGGCAGAGATATCTATTTTAACGAAGGTAAATACAATCCCTCCAGTCAATCCGGGCAACACCTGTTGGCCCATGAGTTGACACATACCCTTCAGCAAGGGGCAAGCAGTTCGGCTCAACCGAAAATGATTCAAAAGGAAGGGGATGAAGAACTGGACCCCCCGGAAATGCAGCCGGAAACTGGCATCATTGACGATGGAGCCAAAACAATTACTTTTGATACCATTCCAATACCTGGATTTAAATTAATGGATCATCGGGGATCCTTGTACTCTAGTAAAGCACCACTAAGAAGGAAAAATAATTATAATAGAGGGAATACGAACCAGAGGGATGGGGTTTGGAAGGCGGAGATTGATCCTACTGATATTAAAAATCAATTAATTGCCTTGTATGAAAACCATCACCACACACTACCAAACGCAGAGACAACGCATGTTTTTAAAGCAGCAATTTCAGGGAGAAGTGTCAAGCCCACTTATATAGGGAATATTGATACGGTGTCTAAGGAATTAACTACTCCGGTTTGGGGAAAGAATAAAGCTTTCAGAAATTTTGATGTAGACCACATTGTCGAACTTCAATTAGCAAACTGGAATACCGATACCTGGCCGAATACGCTTCAGAATATGGAATTGCTGGATTCATCGAAAAATAGTTCCAGCGGATCTACGATAAGGGGGCAGATTACGGAAAAATTAACGAGTTTCAGAGAGCGGCATGGTAGTGAATTTCCTGGGGGAGATGGTTACTTTAAAAATAATTACACGCTGGTTTTTTCACAGGCAGAAAGTTTGGATGGAGGAGATAGTGAAATTACCGAAAACGAATTTTGGACCAAAAGGCAAATTGAGACAGCCGAACACCTGGATGCTATAGAAGTGGGTAACCTCTCTGATATTGGAAACGAAGGAGAGGTGCGAATTTTCCCGAATGAGTCTGGAGGGTTAGGTAAACGATTTGTTTGGACAGGTGAAGAGAGCAGTGTGGGTAGTGATGAACGAAACTGGTTGGGCAATCCATTCAGGATCGTAAATAAACGATTTAATACCGAGGGAGATGGGGTGGAAAACACTCCGAATCTGGGTTCTATTTTTGTGAATATTCCTACATCCGATAATACCTGGTCTCCCTGGCCAGAAGACAAAGTTTTTGAGGTTAACAGGTATCCGGGTTCGAAATACGCCGGCTATGTGACAAAGCAATCCATTAAATCAAGTCTATATGGTTTAAGGATAAAAAAGGCAAGTCCCGTAGAAATCATCGAATTGGAACTTATGCCCAACGGAATTGAGGCGTACGGTCATATTATGCCAAGTATTCCTATTTTTGAAGGTAACCCCATAGAATTTTTTATTTCCAATGGCGAAATTAGGGTTTCCAAAACTTTTCCTTTCGACCAAATAAACGTTCCTCCTCCATTTGAAATTACAGGTAGCTCACTTACCATTTTTGCTAGTTCTGAAAACGGGCTCGGGCTAACAGGACAAACCGATTTTGCCATAAATCAGGTAGGAGAGGGACATATCAGCGCAACTGCTTCAACTTCCGGCGGTTTTGAGCTGGAGGGTGCTTTTAATTTTGATTCCGAGCTGTTTGATCCGGCCGAGATCAACGTGGAATACAAAGAAAATACCTGGACGATCGGCGGCGAAATAGGTATTCCGGAAGGAAAAGTCCGGGGAGTCAAAAGTGCCACCATTACTGCTTCCTACAGTGAAAACAACTTTGCAGCCTCGGGGGAGGCCGAACTGGATATTCCAGGCATTGAGCGTGGAAGCATGGATATACAATACGGTGAAGCGGGATTTTCCATCGGAGGAAATTTTGATCTGAGTAGTGATATTCCAGGTATAACCGGCGGAAACGTCGAAGCCAGGGTATCTAAACCCGCTGGAGCCGAAGCTTATGAGGTATTTGTGTCCGGTACTGCGCAACCAGATATTCCGGGAATAACCACGTCCTTAGCCGTAACCTACGAAAACGGTGCACTAACCATTGAAGGGTCGGCTTCCTACAGTCGGGGAATGTTAAGCGGTACCATTGAAGTGGCGGCTACCAACCGTCCCATTGGGGAGGATGGGCAACCAGCGGGTGAACCCGACGAAAGCATGCGGGTTTATGGTGGAGGGGAACTTACCTTGCAGCTTACTCCTTGGTTGGCAGCTACCGCCGGGGTCCGCCTATTGCCGAATGGCGAAATTGAGGTGAATGCCAGGCTGGCATCCGAAAGCTATGAAGTTTTCCGAAGAAGGGAATTCAATAGAAACCTCTTTCGGGTACCGACTATTGAAATTCCCTTGTTTGCCATACCGCTGGGGCCAAGAAGTATTGGGCTGGTAGCCCAAATTGGCGGCGGACTGGATTTCACTGCTGGTTTTGGTCCGGGTGAATTGCGGAACCTGTCAGCGGAAATCACCTACAACCCAGAGCGGGAAGCGGAAACCACCGTTGCCGGCCACGGGGAGTTTGCCATCCCAGCAGATGCGGGGCTGACCCTTAGAGGAGATTTGGGCTTGGGAGTGAGTGTGGCCATCGCCAGCTTGTCAGGAGGAATCGAACTTACCGGTACCTTGGGATTGGAAGGCGAGGCCTTGGCAGAAGTAGATGTCAATTGGAGTCCGCAGACGGGCCTGGCATTGGATGCCAGTGGAAGGATTACGGTCAACCCGAAATTTGTCTTCGAAATCAATGCCTTTGCCCGCGCCAGTTTGGGAGTAGGATTTCTGTCCATTTCGGAAACCTGGCGGCACAACCTGGCAGCGTATGAATGGGGGCCTGGGATCCAGTTTGGGATTGTGTTCCCGGTACATTACCGGGAAGGAGAGCCTTTTGATATGTCCTTTGATGATATTGAAGTTATCTATCCCGACCTGGACGTAATCGATATGGCAAAAGGCCTGGCTTCGGATATAAAAGACGATTTATTTGCTTAAATTGGGGAAATGGATAAAGAAAAAGCCATAGCACTGAACAATGAGGGTGCCAGCCATTTTCTGAATAAGGAATTCGATAAGGCATTGGAATGCTACCACAAGGCCTATGAGCTGGATACTACCAATCCCTCGCTATTGAATAACCTCGGACTTTATTACCATCAGAAAAAAGAATACCAAAAAGCCCTGCAATTTTTTGAAAGGGCACTAAGCCTTGCTCAGAAGCCGCAATTTATGGTCAATGTAGGTAATTCACTCGCCATGATGGGCAAGTACGAGGATGCGGCTTTGCATTACGAAAATGCGCTGCAGCAAGAACCGAATCACAAAAGCGCCCGGATTAGCCTGGCACAATTGGCTGCACACACCGGCGATTTTAAAAAGGCAATTGCCATTTGGCAGGAATTGATGCGATCTGTACCAAGCAGTGCCTATGCCATCGAACTGGCCAAAGTGTATATAAAAATAAAGGACTGGGAAAAAGCATTGAAAACCCTGCATGGAATTGAGGCATCCGAGGGGAATGCCATGGCCTGGCGGATGATCGGGCAGTGTGAATATCAACTAAAGAACTTCGGTTTGGCCCAAAAAGCTTTTAAAATGGCCTTGGCAGAAAATCCGGATGAAGTGGAAAGCAGGCAACATCTCGCTATCAATTACCTGGCCATGGGAGATTGGGAAGAAGGAATCAGGCAGTTGGAGATGATCCTTCGAATGAATCCCGAGAACTATCAGATAATGACCGAACTGGCAGTTGTGTACTTAGGTAAAGGATATAGGAAAAAGGCGACTACCTGGCTGGATAAAGCCCTGGCTATCAAGCCTGATTTCCCCAAAGCGTTGCGATATAAGCAGATGTTGGATGCTAACCAATGAAAAGCCTATTGTAGCTGGATTTTTCATAAACCGGATTTTTGTATGAGGGAATTACTGGAATTTTTAAAAGTGGTGATAAAAAGTCGCCTGGACCACGATCTGGGTAAGACTAAAACCCTGCTGAAACCACAAATGGAACTTTCTTTTGATCCGAACCAATTTCTTGGAAAAACCATCAAAGAGTTGGGGATCAAAGACCAGGATTTGCTGTTTCTGGCGCTAGCCCTTTCTCCCTATCTGGATCCAGGTTTGTTAAGTAGAACCATTCATTCCTATTTTCCAGAGGGAGCGGATTTTCCGGAATTTGGAGGATATAAAAGTACCTACCACCGGGGGATTATTCCTACAGGAGAAACCTTATTGTACCTGTTGGCGGGAAAAGATCCTCTTACCCGCAAAAAATACATGAATATCTTTCAGGACTCCCCATTAATTACCCACCATTGTGTAAGCCTCGGAAATACGGCAGCGGAAGAACCCTTTTATGCCGGTCCGTTGATTCTGGATGGGGAGTTTGCCGAGCAGCTTTTGCTAGAAAAGGTAAGAGCACCGCAACCAAGCTCGGGGTTTCCTGCCGAACGCATACAGACCGATTTGGACTGGGAAGATCTGGTACTGTCCGAAAAAACGCTGGTTCAGATAAGGGGACTGGAACAATGGCTAAGCTATAACGACCAACTGATGGAAAGCTGGGACCTTAAGAAAAGAGTTAAACCCGGTTATCGGGTGATGTTTTTTGGCCCTCCCGGAACGGGTAAAACCCTGACTGCCGGTCTTCTGGGTAAATTTACCGGTAAAGAAGTATACCGAATCGACCTTTCGTTAATGGTTTCCAAGTACATAGGAGAAACTGAAAAAAACCTATCCCGCTTATTTGAAAAGGCCGCCGGGAAAAACTGGATTCTATTTTTTGATGAAGCAGATGCCTTATTTGGAAAGCGTACCAATGTTCGGGATGCCCATGATAAATATGCCAATCAGGAAGTTGCCTATTTACTGCAGCGAATAGAGCAACACGCAGGGATGGTCATTTTAGCCTCCAATTTTAAAAGCAACCTGGATACTGCCTTTACACGGCGATTTCAATCCATTATTGATTTTGAAGCTCCGGGAGCCAGGGAACGTGCGATGCTTTGGAAAAAAAATCTACCCAAATCCGTTGGCTTGGAGAAGTCACTGCTAATCGAAGATCTGGCAAAAAAATACCCTTTAACCGGAGCGAATATTGTCAACATCATCCAGCAAGTAGGATTGAAAACCCTGGCTGCGGGAAATACTTTTATCAAAGAGGAGGTATTGATGCAGTGCATACGGAATGAAATACAAAAAGAAGGTAAAATTCATTAAGATTTATTCCGGAATAAGCTTATATTGCTTTAAAATAAGCATCGTAAAACATGAAAGAAAAAATTATTGTGGTCCAGCGGCTACTTGCTGAAAAAGGACTTTATCAGGGAGCCATAGACGGTATACTTGGCGACAATACCCTTGCCGCCTTGCATCAGATAGAAGGAATGAACCCTCAGTTGCCCAATACCAAAAAAATTGCTGCCATGATTCAATTGGGAGCCAATGAAAAAGGCATAGAGGCAGGAGCTGTTGATGGTCTGTGGGGAACTCAAACGCAGTTTGCTTTTGAAGAGCTGGTCTTTTTTTATCAACATGGTCGTAAAAGATCTGCCTGGAGACCTGAGGAAATAGAACCAGCCAATCGATGGCCCAGGCAAAACAGTCCCGAATTTCATGAATACTATGGTAGACGCGGCGAAAATCTGGTGACTATAAACGCACCATACGAGCTTAAAATAGCCTGGGATCTCCGATTAAAAGCCCGCAAAATTACTTGTCACCGCAACGTGGCCGAAAGTCTGACGAAGGTTTTAGAGAATGTTCGCAACACGTACGGCGAAAACGATATCAACTCCTTACGGCTGAATTACTTTGGAGGTTCTTTTAACAACCGTTTAATGCGGGGTGGAAGCCAGTGGTCCACACACTCTTGGGGAATAGCGGTCGATTTTGATCCCGACAGAAACAGGTTGAGATGGGGTAGGGACCGTGCTGCATTTGCCCATCCCATTTACAATGAATGGTGGCGTTGCTGGGAAGAAGAGGGCTGGGTAAGCCTGGGGAGACGTAGGAATTTTGACTGGATGCATATTCAGGCAGCAGAATTATAAGGAGCTGCCTGTAATGGACATCGGCCTAATCAATTTACCAGCCTATACCGTAGTCTTCACCGTGGTTGCTGGCTCCTCCCCAAAAGGTTCCATGTTTCCAATCCATCCAAATGGCATTGATAGGTCCTGAGGTTCGTTCTCTGAAATCGATGGAATACCCCATTTCCCGGAGATCCTTCCGTACCCAGGAGGGTGTTTCAGTGGAGAGCGTCATGGCACCTGGCTTGATTTCATGGTTGCCAAAAGCCGCCTGCATTTGGTAACTGTTCATGTTGGCCGCTTCGGCAGCCTCCTGTACGTTCATGTCAAATTCCACTATATTAAGGAAAAACTGAAGCAGGTTTTGATCCTGGGTGTCTCCTCCCTGTACCGCAAAAGCGAGCATGGGCTTTCCTTCTTTTAGCGCCAGGGAGGGAGTGAGCGTGACCCGGGGTCTTTTACCGGGCTCTAGTACGTTAAATGGATTTACTTCTTCGTCTAATACGAAACTTTGCATGCGCTGACTGAGTCCGATGCCCGTTTTACCAGCGATAACGGCCGGAATCCACCCCCCGCTTGGCGTAATCGAAACGACCCAACCTTCCTCATCAGTGGCCACGATAGAGGTGGTACCGGCAGTGAAATCCTCAAGAAAGCTGTCGCTGACATCAGCATCGGCATCCTCACTGTAGCGGAAATAATTTTTACCGTAATTTTCCAATTGGTCCGCATAGGGATTTTTTTCTCTCTGATAGGGATAAGGGTCTCCCGGATTGGTCCAGGGATTGTTTGTGTCGGTTATTAATTTTGATCGCTCTTTCGCATATTCTTTGGAAAGTAGTCCTTCCATTGGGCTTTTAGGAGCAAAGTCAGGATCACCATAATAAAAATCCCGGTCAGCAAAGGCCAAATTCATGGCCTGATACAAGGTGTGGATGTAACGGGATGAATTGTAGCCCATGGCCTTAAGGTCAAAATTTTCGAGGATGTTCAGACTTTGGAGCAACGCCGGCCCCTGAGTCCATTCCTTCAATTTATAAACGTCGATTCCTTTGTAGGATGTTTGCAACGGATTTTCAATTTTAACACTCCAATTGGCTAAATCGTCCATGGTAATCAGCCCTCCCTGTTCTTGTACGCCCCTTACCAGTTCGGCTGCGATATCCCCCAAATAAAACCGATCGTAAGCTTCCTGTAATGCTTCTTCCCTTGATTTCCCCTCTCGCAGGGCTTCTTTTTCAGCTGCGACCAGTTTTTCCAGGGTAGCCAGTAAATCAGTCTGCGAAAATACTTCCCCGGGGTAGGGAGCTTCCCGTTCTTCACCAAGGTGTGGCAGGAAGACTTTCCTGGAATAAGGCCATTGTTTGATCATCTTTTTATCGTTTTCAATGGCATTTGCGGTCTGTGCCTCTATGGGGTAGCCACGGGCCATTTCAATGGCCGGTTCCAGAACCGCTTCCAGGTTTAATTTCCCATACCGGGAAAGCATGGTGATCAGGCCGCCCGGAGTGCCGGGAGTTACTGCTGCCAGAGGCCCGAAACTGGGAGGGAATTTCAGCCCCTTATCTTTGTAAAATGCTGCGGTCGCCCCGGTAGGAGCCACTCCCAGCGCGTTGATTCCCACTACTTCTTTCGTGTGGGGATTGTATATCAATGCCTGGGTTTCCCCGCCCCAGCTTAATACGTCCCACATGGTGCAGGTAGCCGCCAGCATGGCACAAGCAGCATCCACTGCATTTCCTCCCTTTTGAAAGATCATAGCTCCGGCGGTAGCACCCAAAGGTTTGCCGGTAATGGCCATCCAATGCTTCCCGTGCAGTACTGGTTTTTGAGTACCTTGCCCCAAAACCGGCTGAAAGCTTATCGACCAAAAAAGGATAATGTAAAATAAATACAGTAATTGCCGGTTAATTTTTTGTATTACCATTTGGAAGTCCTAATTTTATTGAATAAAGAAATTTATGCAATTAATTTTTATGGATGAAGCTTTTCTTTATGCAATGGCAATTTTTTATATAATCGCCGGCTTCATGCATTTTGTGAAGTCGAGGTTGTATATCAGTATCATACCGCCCTACATTCCGGCTCCTAGACTTGTTAACAGAATGGCGGGAGCAGCGGAAGTGGTATTGGGATTGGGCTTGATTTTCGAATCTACCCGGTCAGTAGCTGCCTACGGAATCATCCTGTTATTGATTGCGGTATTTCCGGCCAATCTGTACATGTATCAAAAGAAGAACAAAGGACTTCCGAAATGGTTGTTATTGCTTCGGCTTCCGATGCAACTGGTATTGATAGGCTGGGCCTACTTGTACACTTAAAATTTAGAAAATTTGACCTTTAGTGAATTTAATTTTGTTTCCGAGCTCCAGGAGGGCCTGGATGCCATGGGTTTTGAAAAACCAACGCCCATACAGGAACAGGCTATTCCTCTGATCTTGCAGGGAAAAGACCTGATAGCAACTGCCCAAACCGGTACCGGGAAAACGGCGGCTTTTATTTTACCGGTACTCAACCAAATTAGCCAAAGTCAGAAAAAGGGCGTAAAAGTACTAATTATTGCTCCGACCAGAGAGCTGGCCATACAGATTGACCAGCAAATTCAAGGGCTGGCTTATTTTCTGGGGATTAGTTCCATTCCAATTTATGGGGGAGGGGATGGAAATACCTGGGAGCAACAGCGAAAGGCACTGGAGTTAGGGGCGGAAATTGTGGTGGCCACTCCGGGACGGTTAATTGCCCTGTTAGCAGGTGGAAAAGTGAAATTTGAAGCCCTGGAACATTTAATTCTTGACGAAGCAGATCGTATGTTGGATATGGGCTTTTCGGAGGATATCCTTACCATTATCCAACATTTGCCAACGAAAAGGCAAACCTTGCTGTTTTCGGCAACGATGCCGCCAAAAATCCGAAAGTTTTCTCAGCAAATACTCCACGAACCGGAGCAAATTTCCATTGCACTTGGAAAAACGGCAAAAGGGGTAAGTCAATATGTGTATCATGTCTTTGACGGTCAAAAAGAAGAACTGGTGCGGCAGATTCTGAATTCTCAGGATTTTCAGGCTGTGATCATTTTCTGTTCTACCAAAGATAAAGTCAAGTCCTTGTTCAAAACCCTTCGTAAACAGTTTCAGGTGGAAGCATTTCATGCCGACCTGGATCAATCGGAACGGGAGCAAATCATGTCTTCATTTAAAAATAAATCCCTTAAAATTTTGGTCGCGACAGATATTCTTTCCAGAGGAATAGATGTGGAAGATATCGAAATGGTGATCAATTTTGATACGCCAAATGATCCGGAAGATTATGTACACCGGGTTGGAAGGACAGCAAGAGCCGAAAAGAAAGGAAAGGCCGTGACCTTTGTCAATGAAAAAGACCGGTACAAATACCGGAACATAGAAAACCTTATTGGCTTGGAAATTGAGGTAGTACCAAATCCGGAAGTGATCGGGCCGGGACCGGATTTAAAAAGTGCCCCCTCCCGAAATCCAAGAAGCGGAGGAAAACCCAAGGGTGGTGGAAACCCAAAAGGTAAACCCAATAAATCCAAGCGGAAATTTAGGGATAATCCTTCCCAGGCATCGGGAAACGCCCGATCTGATGCAGAACGAAAAGAATCTGGAAACCCTTCCTCGCAGGATGGGAAATTCCGAAAACGGAAAAACATTAAAGGGGAATAAAGAGAATCCCTTGTACTAAATACAACTACCCATGAATGACAAAAGCATCTACATTATAGGAGCTGGAATCTCTGGATTGGTAGCGGCCATTGAACTTGAAAGAGCGGGTTACTATCCGGTCATCCTGGAAGCAGGGGACCGAATAGGTGGAAGGATCAAAACAGATGAAGTGGACGGCTATTTGCTAGACCAGGGTTTTCAGGTTTTGCTTACTGCCTATCCTGAAATCCATCGGTACCTGGATTTGGAAAAGCTGAGTTTAAAAAAGTTTAAACCCGGAGCCATCATTTTCAAACCGGATGCTACTTTTGTTATTCATGATCCATTGAGAAACCCGCTTAAGGGTGTTTCGATGGCATTCTCCAGGGTAGGAACCTTATGGGATAAAGTGAAATTGTTTTCCCTAATCAAGCATCTGAAAGAGAAGCAAATTGAAGCCATTTTTTCCTCCCCGCAAAGCAGTACGCTTGAATATTTAACCAAATTCGGATTTTCAAAAAAGATCATTGAAAACTTCTTTGCTCCCTTCTTTAAGGGAATCTTTCTGGAAACATCCCTGGCTACTTCCTCACGTATGTTTGAATTTGTGTTTAAAATGTTTGCAGAAGGGCATGCCAGTGTTCCTGCCTTGGGGATGGGACAAATTGCGCAGCAACTCTTTGACAGTCTTGAACATACCCAGATTCGGTTCAATACGAGGGTGACCGGATTAAAGAAAAATCAGATCGAGTTGGCCGATGGAAATACCATTACTGCCGATGATATTATCCTTACCACGACACCTAATGAATTGACAGGTCAGGGTGAAGCCCAATTTCATCAGGTAACCAACCTGTATTTCACATTGCAGAAGTCCTTTATCGGCAAACCCATGATTGGACTGGTAACAGATGAAAAATTCCTGATTAATAACCTGACCTTTATGACAGATGTAAGTCAGTCCTATGCCAAGGATGGTCGGGCTTTGTTATCCGTTTCTGTAGTCAAAAATGTGGAAGAATTGGAAAACCTGGAAGAGGTAGTCGCATTGGAATTACAGGTACTTTCGGGAATCAAAGCCAGCTATTTCAAACATGTAAAAACCTACACGATTTCAAGGGCTTTGCCGCAGATTAAAGATTCAAAAAACTGGATACCGTATCAGCATACCAAATTGTACGACCATGTTCACCTGGCAGGGGATTATATGCTGAATGGCTCCATTAATGCTGCCATGACCTCTGGTAGGTCAGCAGCAGAGGCGGTTATCGCTGGAGATTAAAACCCCAAGTTCAGTATTACCATCACCGTGCTGGATCTGAAAGGGCAGGCTTAAGGCAAATGGGAGATTAAATTCTGGCCTGAAAGGTGTACAGGTCGAAGTACCTGCCTTGTGATGCAATTAATTCTTCGTGTTTGCCCCTTTCCACAATTTTACCTTTTTCAATGACCAAAATCTGATCTGCTTGGCGGATCGTACTTAAGCGGTGGGCAATCACGAAGGTGGTTCTTCCTTTCATCAAGCGCTTCAGACTGGATTGGATGTAATTTTCACTTTCTGCATCCAGGTTACTGGTAGCTTCATCCAAAATCAAAATCCTGGGATCCGCCAAAATTGCGCGGGCAATGGCCAACCGCTGCCGCTGCCCACCGGAAAGTTTAACGCCCCGCTCCCCAATAATGGTGTCCAGGCCTTTTTCAAATTGATCGGTAAATTGATTCACATAGGCCGATGAAACCGCATCCTGGAAGGCTTCTTCCGAGGCATCGGGTCGTGGGAAACGAATGTTTTCCCGAATCGTTCCTTCAAATAAAAAATCATCCTGCAACACCACCCCTAACTGACTACGGAATGAATCCAACGCTACCTTGCTGAGATCCTGCCCGTCTATGGTTACAAGTCCTTCAGTGGGTACCAGAAAAGAAGCCAATAATCCGGAAATCGTCGTTTTTCCGGACCCGGAACTGCCTACTAACGCGGTAACCGACCCGGGAGCTGCTTGGAATGTAATGCCCTTTATGACTTCATTTCCAGGCTCATAACCAAAATGTACATCCTGAAATACGACCTTTCCCTGAATGTTTTCTAGAGAAATGGTTCGGTTTATGGGATCAGCCTCTAGCGGTAAATTCATCAGTTCCTCGGTGCGGTCTAGTCCGGCAAAGGCTTCCGTTAGCTGGCTGCCGATGTTACTCATTTGTAAAATGGGCGCAATCATAAAACCCAGCAGTAACGTGAACGCCAAAAAATCGCCGAAAGTAAGTTGATCTTCCATGATCATATACCCGCCAATCCCCATAATTCCGGCAGACGCCAGCCCCAATAGAAAGGTAGCAGAACTGGTGACCACACTGGTAGCCGTAAGGCTGCTTTTGACATTTAGGAAAAGCCGGTGAACCCCTGCCTCGAAAATGGCGGTTTCCTGCTTTTCTGCATTAAAGCCTTTGATGACACGGATGCCTCCCAGGGTTTCGGTCAACCTTCCTGTAACTTCCGCATTTATTTTTCCCCGTTCCCTAAAAATAGGGCGAATCTTACCAAAAGCTTTAAGAGAGATGACGCCAAAAATAATAACCGGGACGAGTACGTATAGCGTCATTTTTGGACTAATGTAAATCAGTAATACCAGGCTGATCACAGAGGTTAAAATCCCACCAACCATCTGTGCCAGACCGGTGCCAACCAGATTTCGAACTCCTTCCACATCGGTCATTACCCGGGAGACGAGTTCCCCGGTTTTGGCATTGTCAAAAAAGCGGATGGGAAGGCGGATGATATGCGCCTGCACCTGGGTACGCAATTTGGCAATCAAATTCTGAGCCTCCACACTCAGTATCTGCGTAAGTCCGTACGAGGTGACTGCCTGAAGGGTTACGGCGATCGTAACCGCCAAAATCAACCATTTTAACAAGTCAAAATTATTTGAAGGAATAACCTCATCTACCAGGTATTTACTAGCATAGGGCAACACCAGCCCAGAGAGTCTGCTGATAACGATTAGTACTAAGCCTATAAAAACGAACTTTCTTCTCGGCCAAATAATGGTTTTGAATACGTTTTTTAAACTGACATTACCTGCGGGTTTTTTCATACGTTGATTTCCAATAGATCCGAAATTTAGTGATTAATCAGGTCTTGTTGGTAGGGCGATTGATTTTTTTGGTTATTCGTGTTGTTTTCGATTCAAATATAGAGTGGATTTGGAAGGTCCGTTTTTGAGGATTCAAAATTGGTTAAAGGGTTAATTGTTTAATCGTTCTTGTCCCTTAGCAGTTCAGCGATTAGACGGCTAACCAATGCTTCCCATAAAATAATCATTCAATATAAATCTATTACACCGTTTTTTATCAAATTTTTAATTCCAGCTATTGCGAATATATTTTTTATTCCTATTTTTCTGGAAAATCAACTATTAAATATGGTAAAAGTCCTTAATGGGATGGGCGCTATTGTCGGACCTGACGGAGTCACTTTCCGGGTATGGGCTCCAAACGCAAACAAAGTTTGCCTCATGGGGTCCTTTAACGACTGGGATGATACTTCGCTTATGCTTAACCAGGAAGGTGACGGTTATTGGGCTGTCCATGTGGAGAACGCGCAAGAGGGAGACGAATATAAATACGTTATAACCAATGGGGAGAAAATATTTTACCGAAATGATCCCTATGCCAAAAAAATGAACCATAGCAATGGAAATGGGATCATCATCGATCTGTATAAAGATTGGGAAGATCATGAATTCCATACTTGCTCATTTAATGTGCTGGTAATTTATGAAATGCATGTAGGAACTTTTAACAGAAATGGTGTAGAAAATGGACAAGTTGGCAATTTTTATACGGCGGTAGAAAAATTGGATTATTTGAAAGACCTGGGAATCAATGCCATTGAACTCATGCCTATTATGGAGTTTCCTGGAGACAACTCCTGGGGCTATAATCCTTCACAACCTTTTGCTGTTGAAACCTCATATGGTGGGCCGGAAGGACTTAAACATTTTATATTTGAAGCGCATATCAGAGGAATCGCGGTAATCATGGATGTCGTTTACAACCATTTCGGACCATCGGAGACAGATTTGTGGCAATTTGATGGGTGGGAAGAAAATGGCTTGGGTGGAATATATTTTTATAATGATTATAGGGCAAAAACTCCCTGGGGTGAAAACAGGCCTGACTATGGAAGGAAAGAAGTTCGGGTTTTCCTTAGAGACAATGCCATGATGTGGTTGGAAGCTTACCAATGTGACGGACTGCGTTTTGATGCTACGGCCATCATCAGGCTGATAAACGGATATGAAAATACAGAGAACGTTTTACTTGAGGAAGGTTTTAATTTCTTAAGGGATCTAAATACTGAACTAAGAGAAAAATTTCCTCAGAAGATTCTCATTGCAGAAGATCTAAAGGCAGATCCGGTCGTAACGGCTCCTCTCAATTCAAATGGTCTTGGATTTCACAGTCAGTGGGGGATAGGTTTTGTGCACTCCCTCAGAAATGTATTGACCGAAAGGAGCGATGAGCAAAGAAACCTTCAATCAGTGGTGGATTCCGTATTTGAAACATTTAATAATGATGTATTTCAGAGGATCATATTTACGGAATCACATGATCAAGTTGCCAATGGTGCTTCCAGGTTACCGGAGGAAATTCAGGCAGGGGAGGCAGATGGTGAATTTGCCAAGAAAAAATCTACCTTGGGTGCAATTACCCTGTTCACAGCTCCGGGAATACCCATAATTTTTCAAGGTCAGGAATTTTTATCCTTTGGCAAATTTGATGATGTTACGCCCCTTGACTGGGAAATGACGAAAAATTTTAATGGCATTAACAAAATGTATCGAGACCTGATACGCCTTCGAAAAGCCGAAAATGGCAGGTCCAAGGGGCTTACCGGTTCTGGCACTAAAATCCTTCATTATAACGAAGACAACCTGGTGCTCGTTTATGCCCGGGTTCATTCAGCTATACCAGATCAACCTGTAATTTCTATTTTAAACTTTTCCCACGAATTGATTCGAGGTTATCGCATTGGCATGGAGGCGTCTGGCGATTGGCAGGTGATTTTTAACAGTGGTTGGAAAGGCTACGATGAGGATTTTTCGGAAGTAGATTTAGTAGTAGTGAAGGAACAGGAAGGTTTTGACAGCAAACCATTTTCGATTCTGGTCGATATCCCCTCGTATGGTGGAATTATTCTGGCCAGGTAAAAATTGACCTCAATAAGAAAGAAGAAGGTTCTCTAAGTTTATTTTTTGATGCCGCTTTTTGGTTATTTTTCAAATTGTGGGCGCCGATCCTGAAAAGTGGATTATCCTTTCGATTTTCTCTTTTTTGATGTAATCCCTAATGGTAGTACCTGCTATTTTGATATTATTGTAGATGGTAATATTCTTGATATTCCTGCCTACCCTTGTCTTTTTATTAAAAGCCTGAAGCGGAATCCATCCCTCTTGGATCAGCTGCACCTTCAAGTTTACCATCTTCTCTTACTAAAATAGCGTCCACCCTTCCGATGCCACCTCGTTCATTGAGTTCATGTCCTTTGGCTTGCAATAATTCCAGAACTTCGTCTCCTTCAAAGCCCTTTTCATAGGATATCACATCGGGTTTCCATTGACTGTGAAATCGTTTTTCATTTACAGCTTCCTGCATGTTCATACCAAAATCCATAACATTGACGATGGCCTGAAAAACAGAAGTGGGAATGGTAGATCCACCCGGAGTACCTACTACCATAAATAACTCCCCATTTTTCTCCAATATAGTAGGTGTCATAGAGCTCAGCATTCGCTTTTCGGGTTCTATTTTATTGGCTTCTCCACCTAGTACACCAAACATATTGGGAAATCCAGGTTTGATGGAAAAGTCATCCATTTCGTTGTTGAGTATAAATCCTGCCCCGTCTACCAGGACCTTAGATCCCATTCCTCCATTCAGCGTGGTGGTACAGGAAACGGCGTTGCCCTGCCCATCCACGATAGAAAAATGAGTGGTCTCCTCACTCATGGACAAAATTTTACCTTCCATGATTACATCAGAAGGAGTGGCCGCTTCAGGATCAAAATTGGCAAACCGCTGAGAAAGGTATTCACCATCTAATAATTCGGCTACAGGTACCGGGTAAAAATCCGCATCTCCCATATAGGCCGCCCGATCAGCAAATATTCTTCTTTCCATTTCCGTTTTCAAATGAAGGTAATCTGCATAGGCTTTGTTTTCATTGGTAATGGGGTATTTTTCCAATATACCCAACATTTGGAGAAGGATTAGGCCCCCGCTACTGGGAGGTCCCATCGTAATGATGGTCGCATCTTTATAATCACCTACCAAAGGTTCCCTCCAGGTGCTTTCATATTTTTCCAGGTCTTCCAGGCTGATAATTCCACCGCCTCTTTCCATTTCAGCTACAATATAATCGGCCACTGAGCCAGCGTAGAAACCTTCCCTTCCCTGATCACGGATGAGTTTCAAAGTAGTGGCCAGTTGGCTTTGGACAAAAAGATCACCGGCTTTCCAGGCCTTTCCCGTAAAATGGACGGGATCTACCGTGGAATACTTTTTTAGGTTTTCAGATGCACGGGTAAAATAGGATGCTTCATCCTCGGTCAATTCGAACCCTTCTTCAGCTAATTTAATGGCGGGATTTACCAATTGACTCCAATCCATGGAGCCTAATTTTTCATGGGCTTTCACCATGCCGTCCACCGTACCGGGTACTCCAGAGGCCAGGTGCCCGCTTCTACTTTTATCGGGTAGGGCTTCTCCGTCTTCATCCAGGTACATATCTCTTCCGGCTGCCAGGGGAGCTTTTTCCCGATAATCCAGGGAGTGGTAGGCACCATCCTGCTCACGAATAACCATAAATCCCCCGCCGCCAATATTGCCGGCTTGAGGGTAAACTACTGCCAGTGCCATGTGTACCGCAATGGCTGCATCTATCGCATTGCCACCCTGCTGTAAAATTTCCTTTCCCACATCCGATGCCAGGGAGTGGGCCGAAACAACCATCGCATTAGAGGACAACAGTCCTTCGGCTTTTTCTTTAGGTTGGCAGGATACACCTAGTCCAAGGATAATGGCAAATAGCCAGCCGGCCGGTTTTACAAATTTCATTTTCATAATTACTTGTTAGTGGTTTGATCTGCTGATGGTAAAAATCTAGGTAGACTATCGATAATAGGAAATAGAAACGGCCATTTGGGTAGATATCGATAGCAAATTATCAAAAACTTCCGTAAAATCTGAAAATTCGGTAATTTATTTCACCACTTAATTTTGGTGATGGATTTTCTTTAAAAAAGACTGTAAATCATCCTCCAGTTCAAGAAGCTTTTGAAACAGGTCCTTATGATACAGCGGAAAAAGGTTGGGGATATCGGCCTCTATTTTTTCAATATGCTGATTGATCTCAGTAGCTCCCAAAAATCCAAATACAGGCTTGGTTTTATGAAATTTTTGCTTGATAGCCGTTATCTCTCCCAAATCATACAAAGGCATCAGGTTTTTTAAATCCTGAATATTCAGATCAATGACCAATTCTATTATTTCATAAATCAGGTCAAGGTCCTGATCAAAATAATGGTAGATCATGTCCGGTTTGATCTGTTTGTACATATAATCGGGGAATTAGCAGTAAAGAAAAGGTGATAAATAAGTTTGCCTGTAATAATCTACTATTACGTAAACGCAAAATTAGCACTCAATAGATGTATTGGTTTAATAAAACTTTAATAAATTTAAAAAAATTCCTTTTTGTCACTTCAAGTAACTTTTAATGTTCAACCGTGAAACGAACCAAAGCCCTCAATATTCCCTGATTTTGTGTTTACTTGGGAACTATTTCGTAGATCTGAAGTTTTATCAAAATAACCCATCAAATTGATTGTCAATGAATCGAAATAAGTGGATATTCCTCATTTTTGGACTGGTTTTTATGATTATTATGATCTTGATTGGGATAGACATGTCGTCAAAGACCACCTTTCCAGGTTCAAAAGGAAATTTGAAAGAAAGAATCGAAAATAATCAACGCTGATTTTTCAGAACCGGAATTTTCATTACCTTTTAATCTATGCATCAACTAAAAATGGCACGCTTGATTGAGGCGTTGGAAGTTATCGAACACGACTATGAGGTAGATTTTCATGTTCCGGTAAAACCGGCTCTTCTGGATGGCAAAGGACAGGAACTATTAAATGAGTCGTATAGGGGACTTGGGGGGCAGGGAGCCTATCCGGTATTGCGTCAATTGAAGGTACCCGTCAAAGTAGGTCAGCATTTATTGATATATGATGATGCGAACCATTTTAATCGGTATCGCCAAACCACTTTGAAGTCGGAATTGTATCGTGTCTTTCAGTTTTCCTGGCATTCAGGCTACCTGCGCATGTGCCGTTCTCACGAACGCGAATGTCTTCTTTCTGGTTTACAGGAACGGGTATGGAATGGCCCTCCGCTTGCATCCAACTGTTTTGGAGCAGCAGAGGAGCCTGGAGAATTGACTGGAAATGGATCTCCTGGTTGGAAACTCAATGCCTATAATGATTTACAATACGATTTGATCGCCCGGTTGCAGGGGTATCGGCTTATCCGCATTCCGGCCTACGAAAACCTAATGATAGCCGGTAGACTACAGCGAATAGATAAGTTATTACTACAACCAAATGAAGCTACTTTGCAGGCACTTGGTAGCTGGTTGGTTAGAAAGATGGACTGATCAGGGAAACAGCCCAAATAATTCGCGGTCGATCCTGCTTACGATTTCCGAAAAATGGTCCCGATTATCAGCGAAATTCAGGTTGTTGACATCGACTACCAATAGTTTCCCCTGTTTGTAGCCAGCTATCCATTTATCATAATGCTCATTTAGGCTTTTAAGGTATGCTATTTGGATACTTCGTTCGTAATTTCTCCCCCGTTTTTCGATTTGATCTACCAATTTGGGGATATCCGATTTCAAATAAATCAGTAAATCCGGTGGGCTAATAAATTTTTCCATGGATTGATACAGCTCCAGGTAATTTTTATAGTCCCTGTTCGAAATTAACGCCGTCTCATGAAGGTTGGCAGCAAAGATATGGGCATCTTCGTAAATGGTGCGGTCCTGTATGGTTGAAAGTTGGCTTTCCTGGATTCTTTTGACCTGATTGAAACGGCTGTGTAAAAAATAGACCTGCAGGTGAAAAGCCCATTTTTGCATGTCTTTATAAAAATCGACCAAATAAGGGTTTTCCTCCACGGATTCAAATTCGGCTTTCCAGCCGTAATGTCCTGACAATTTTTTTACCAAAGTGGTTTTTCCACTTCCAATATTTCCTGAAATGGCGATATGCATTTTTAACTTTTTATTCAATAATAGTGCGAAAGTACCCTTTATTTCAAATTTATTTTTAATTTTAAAACATCCTTTTTAGAAAATTTGCCATTCAAATCAACGCCCAAACTAGGTTCTATGAACACTTCTCAATACCTGGCAAATGGTCTGTTCTAACGATTAACAAGTAAAAGTAATATGAATCAACCAATCACTGGTAAGGAAAATGAATTAAAAAAGACCCTGGGTCCCTTCATGCTATGGGGATTGGGAGTGGGTTATGTGATATCCGGGAATTACTTTGGATGGAATCTGGGACTGGCGGAAGGGGGGACCTGGGGAGCGGCGATTGCCATTTTCTTTATTATTCTCATGTATATTACGTTCACCTTTAGTTATACGGAAATGGCCTGTGCCATTCCCCGGGCAGGCGGGGCTTTTTCCTATGCCGAAAGGGGGTTGGGAAAACAGCTTGGCTTTTTGGCCGGGATGTCTCAAAATATAGAATTTATCTTTGCACCTCCAGCCATTGCCTCTGCCATTGGGGCCTACTTTGGCATATTTTTTCAGGAATGGGATGTGCTATGGGTTGGGATCGGTGCTTACCTGATATTTACCTTATTAAATGTAGTTGGACTACAGATAGCGGCCACTTTCGAGTTATTTATCACGATCGTGGCCGTGCTGGGACTGTTGTTTTTTGCAGGGGTTACGCTTCCCGAGTTTGATGCATCCAATCTCAGTACCAAGGGATTTCACCAAGGGTATATGGGGATTGTCGCAGCCATTCCCTTTGCGATTTGGTTCTTCCTGGCCATTGAAGGGGTAGCCAATGTAGCCGAGGAAACCATTAACCCGCAAAAGAATATTTTGAGAGGATTCGGTTCTGCATTGGTGACATTAGTAATTCTTTGCCTGCTTACCTTCGTCTCGGCGGTGGGAGTGGGTGGCTGGGAAGCCATCGTCTATCCGGACGAAACCGGCATCGCTTCTGACTCCCCCTTGCCGCTAGCCATGGAAATGGTAGTAGGATCGGATCATTCTTACTATCATTTATTAACTTTTATTGCGCTATTTGGTTTGGTGGCTTCATTTAACGGCATCATCCTGGCCGCAGGCAGAACTACCTTTGAATTTGGCCGCGTAGGATATGCGCCAAAAGTCATTGGAAAAGTCAATAAAAAATTTAAAACCCCTGGAAATGCCCTTCTTTTCAATATGATTATTGGCATCATTGCTTTGCTTACGGGTAAGACAGGCGAGATCATTACCATTGCTGTTTTTGGTGCTTTGGGCTTGTATATATTATCGATGATTGCCTTTTTTTACCTGAGAAAGAAAGAACCGGATCTGGAACGACCGTTCAGGGTGCCCATGTATCCCTTATTCCCGATGGTGGCATTGGTCATCGCCAGTATTTCGATGTTGGCCATGATTCTCTATAATTTTATGCTGGCCATGCTTTTCTTTGCCATGTTAATTGGTTCTTATGTGTTTTTTAGAATTTTCATTTACAAACCCTAACCTGACATGATCCCTACAAAAGAAGAAGTAATCAGAGAATTGAAAAAACGCTCCTGTGAAAAGGTAAAACTGGCCATCGTAGACATTGACGGGGTGCTGAGAGGCAAATTGGTTTCTTTGGATAAGTTCATTTCACTATTGGATGGAGGCATGGGATTTTGTGCCGTGGTTTTTGGCTGGGATATGGAGGATAAGTCCTATGATAACGTGTCGGTGACTGGCTGGCATACAGGATATCCGGATTTTAATGCAACCATTGATTTGGCTACTCAAAGAAATATACCCTGGGAAAAAGACCTGCCGTTCTTTTTGGCCGATTTCCATCAGGACAAGGAGCAGGGTGGTTTGGTTTGTCCCCGGTCTCTTTTAAGAAAAATAACGCAAAAATCCCTGGATGCCGGGTATAAACCGCTTTTCGCTCAGGAGTTTGAGTGGTTCAATTTTGAAGTGACTCCCGATGAATTTGCACAGGCAAACGCTTCATTACCCAAAGCCATGACTCCTGGAATGTTTGGGTATTCTCATTTAAGGGCTTCGTTGAAGAGTGATTTCTTTCATGACCTCTTTGATCTCTGTGGTCGTTTTGGCATTCCTTTGGAAGGCTTGCATACCGAGACAGGTCCGGGAGTTTATGAAGCGGCCATTCAATATAGCGAAATAATCCTGGCAGCTGACAGGGCCGTTTTATTCAAGACCAGTGTCAAAGAAATCGCTTATAAACACGGACTCATGGCAACATTCATGGCCAAATGGACCGAGGCCCTGCCGGGAAATGGTGGGCATGTACACCAAAGCATCTGGGATTCCAGCCTCGAAAAAAACCTGTTTTACGATCCTAATGATGATTGGAGCATGAGCGACCTGATGCGGCAGTACATTGCGGGGCAGTTATATTGCCTGCCGCATATGCTTCCCCTGGTCGCTCCCACCATCAACAGCTACAAACGATTGGTGGAAGGGGCCTGGGCTCCAACCACGCTGACCTGGGCCCGGGACAACCGGACCACGGCACTGCGGGTGCTGTCCGGAGGCAAAAAATCTACCCGACTGGAAACCCGGGTCATTGGATCGGATGTCAACCCTTATCTTGCCATGGCTGCCTGCCTGGCTGCCGGTCTTTATGGTATCGAACATCAATTGGACCTGGATAAACCAGCCACCGTTGGAAATGGCTACAAGGATTATTCCAACGGTTCCATTCCCACTTCGCTTCAGGAAGCAACGGCTGCGATGAAGAATTCAGAAGTAGCCCATTCCCTTTTTGGAAGTGACTTTGTACGGCACTTCTGCAAGACCCGGGAATGGGAGTGCCGGGAGTTTGCTTCAAAAGTAACGGATTGGGAGCGGAAACGGTATTTTGAAATCATTTAATGGTAAAAAACCCTACAAAGAAATACTAAAAAAAACATGAAATCGAGCATGATGGAGGCGACACACAGAGGGATGATTATAAAGCATGCGAGATTCCATATGGCCACTTAAAGACAATTATAAACATATGAAATCCCCACAAAAGTATACGTTTAGCTTTCCTACCACCATCCGTTTTGGAGCCGGGGTTGTTGCCGAATTGGGTGACTATTTAAAAGATCAACATCTTACCAAGCCCCTTCTGGTAACAGACCCGCTGGTAAGGGAATTGGATTTTTTCACCAAGATTATCTCGCGGTTGGAGCAAGCGGGAATATCGGTAGAAGTATTTTCGGAGGTGCATAAAAATCCGGTAAAATCCGATGTCCTCAAAGGTAAGAAGCGCTATCAGGAATCTGATCGTGACAGTATCATTGGCATAGGAGGAGGCGTAGGGCTGGATGTGGCCCGGGCCATAGCCTTAAGTATTAACCACCACCGGGATTTGTTTGACTATGACGATCTGATTGGAGGAGACCAATACGTAACCGAACCCATCCCTCATTTTGTGACCATCCCTACGACGGCAGGCACCGGAAGTGAAGTAGGAAGAAGTGCGATTATTTCTGAGGACGAGAGTAAGAAGAAGCGAATTCTATTTGCCCCCTCACTCCTGGCCAAAATTGTTTTTGCGGATCCCGAATTGACGATGGACTTACCTGCTTTTGTGACTGCGGCAACTGGTATGGATGCGCTGACCCATAATATGGAGGCTTATTTATCTAAAAACTGGCATCCCATGTGCAGCGGTATTGCGTTGGAGGGCATGCAGTTAATCGGTAAATCCCTGGAAAAAGCTACCCTACACCCAGACCTGGAGGCTCGTAGCGACATGCTGATGGCTTCCATGATGGGAGCGGTTGCCTTTCAGAAAGGTCTGGGAGTGGTACATAGCCTGGCCCATCCGCTTTCCAGCCTCCTTGATACCCATCATGGGTTGGCCAATGCGGTCAATTTACCCCAGGGGCTGGCGTTTAACTATGGTGGCTTTGAAGAAAAATTCGAACAAATGGCCCTTATGCTCGGACTTAGTAAAGGAGACGGATCACAGCTTCCGGTATATATCGCATCCTTGAATGCCCGATTGGGTCTGCCAGGAAACCTCAGCTCCATAGGGGTTCAGCCTTCTCATATTGCTACCTTGTCTGAATTAGCCTTTGCCGATTTTTGTCATCCCAATAATCCCAAGCCGGTGAGTCAAAAAGATTTTGAAACGATGTATACCAACGCGTTATAAGTCATGCTCAAAATTGGTATTAGTGCTTGCTTTATGTATCCCGATCCATCACGGGTCGTTTTTGGACCCAAGCATCTCGCCTACGTAGAAGGCGATATGTTTTCGTATGTCTCGCAAGAGGGGATCTTGCCCGTGTTGATTCCGGATTTACCCTTTCATAAATTAACAGGGATTCTGGCAGAATTGGATGGCTTTGTTTTTCAGGGAGGTACTGACCTGGCACCCCAAAGCTATGGAGAGGAACCCATCGTTTCAGGTAAGTGGCTGGGAGATCCCTATCGGGATGCGTACGAATTAAGATTAATGGATTATGCTATCCAGCATCAAAAGCCAGTCCTGGGTATTTGCAGGGGCTTGCAATTGTTGAACGTCTATTACGGTGGTACGCTCTACCAGGATATTAGCCTTCAAGTCCCAGACTCAATCGTACATAGAGATGCGAAATTATACGATCAGGTGACCCATAAAATCAAACTGGCACCCGGCAAAACCCTGGAAAAAATCTACCCCGAGAAAGAAATGGATACGGTTAATTCCGTACACCATCAGGGGATAAAAATGCTGGGCGAGGGACTGGAAGTCTTGGCTAGTTGCCGGGAAGATGGGATGGTGGAAGCAGTGCAGGCTAGTGGGGTTCCAAATCTGAATGTCATTGCAGTGCAATGGCACCCGGAATTCTCTGTAGGGAAAATGCCTCCTCACTTGGATCCTCTACGTCTATATGCCTATTTTGTAGAAAAAGTAAAAAACCAACTGTAAATATGGATATTATCAACCCGGCCACCGAAAAAGTGATTCAATCGATTACCACAGACGATCGTCTTTCTGTAGGCAAGAAGGTACAAAAACTAAAAACCGGGCAGCAGGCCTGGAGCAAGATTTCAATAGAAGAAAGGATAAATATTCTTCTTCGCTTTGGAGAATTGGTGGAGGAGCAGGTAGAAATGCTTGCAGAAGTACTTACCTCAGAAACCGGAAAGCCGCTGGAGCAGGCCAGAAACGAGGTAACCGGAGCCCATAAT
This sequence comes from Cyclobacterium salsum, assembly GCF_010119245.1. Lineage (GTDB taxonomy): Bacteria > Bacteroidota > Bacteroidia > Cytophagales > Cyclobacteriaceae > Cyclobacterium > Cyclobacterium salsum. The sequence goes on along the minus strand of NZ_WNKG01000001.1, from coordinate 490,823 downwards.
CGGATTGTACACATCAAAGAAAATGGAACGCGCTGGCTGCGTAAGGAAACCATCTCGTCTGAGGGAGCCGTGACAGAGGAGATCGTTTACGAGCCACTAGGTGTTGTCGCCAATATTTCTGCCTGGAATTTTCCATATAACGTGGGTTACAATGTCTTCCTGTATGCCTTGCTCGCCGGAAATGCCGTCGCCTACAAACCATCCGAATTTGCCAGCTTAACAGGGCTGAAATTCAGGGAGTTGCTTTGGAAAGCAGGCGTTCCAGAGGATGTTTTCGAATGTTTTGTGGGAGGTGCCGAGGTGGGAGAGATGCTTCTGCAAGCGGACCTGGACGGGTATTTTTTTACAGGATCGTATCGGACGGGCAGGTATATTGCTCAAAAGGTTGCCCCCAAACTGGTACCGGTCCAATTGGAACTAGGCGGTAAAGATCCGCTTTACGTCATGGAGGACGTAGCGGATGTAAAGCAAGCGGCGGTCAATGCGGCAGAGGGTGCCTTTTATAACAACGGCCAAAGTTGTTGCGCGGTGGAGCGTATTTACGTGCATGAAACCATTTACGACGCTTTTGTCGGGGCTTTCGTTTCGGAAGTTGCCTCCTATAGCATGGGTGACCCCTTGCAGAAAGGCACTTTTATAGGTCCGGTTACCAGAAAAGAGCAGCTCGCGGTGCTCCAAGATCAGGTACAGGATGCCATCGCACTGGGTGCCGAGCTGAAGACAGGTGGGAAAGGAAAAGAGGGAAAGGGGTACTACTGGGAACCTACGGTGTTGACGAACGTAACGCATCACATGAAGCTGATGCAGGAGGAATCGTTTGGTCCCATTATTGGGATCCAATCGGTGAAGAACGATACCGAAGCGGTTTCACTGATGAATGACACCAGTTATGGGTTAACGGCAGCCGTTTTTTCAGCCGACAAGGAGCGGGCTATGCGAGTGTTGGATCAATTGTCCACAGGCACGGCATACTGGAACTGCTGCGACCGGGTCAGTCCAAACCTTCCCTGGACAGGTCGGAAAAACTCCGGATTAGGGGTGACCTTATCTTATCAGGGGATTCGAGCCTTTACCCAACCAAAGGCGTATCATTTGAAACGTTAATTGAAGACAAGGAAACGCCAACCCGCAGACTTTATAGAATTATTAAGTTTTTTGAGTTTTGTTTATAAATTCGTAAAAGAGATGTTTTTCTACAGAAATGTTATTTTTATAATTTTGCAGGGAAGTAAAAAATATTTTATAAAAAATATTTATATTTAAAATTAATGAAATTAGAATCCTTTTTTGGAAAATATAAAGGAGGAGATTGATCATTCTTTCTAAATTTTCCTTAAAGAAGTGAATGCTAATCTCAGGTACCCTATTGAACCTACATTTATTTTCGGGAATTTTTTATTCCCCTACATTAATTCTTTACCATTTCTTAAACCACCAATCTTTATGAAGAAATCATTACTTTGTTTGGAGGGTCGATTTTTCAGTTCCCACAAGGGCCTGGGAATGCTGATCCTGGTATTGCTATTGGGCAGTACCGAAGTACTTCGTGCCCAGTCGCGCACGGTCCGCGGACAGGTGACTGAAAGTTCAGGCTCAGAGCCGATTCTAGGGGCTTCTATTTTGCTAAAAGGTACCACCAAGGGAACCGTTACCGATCTGGACGGAAACTACGAGCTCGAAGTCCCCTCAGATGAGGCCATTTTGGTATTTTCCTATATTGGTTTCCAGGCACAGGAAATTGCGGTTGGAAACCAATCCACCCTGGATGTGGTATTAGATTATTCCTCCGAAGAATTGAATGAAGTGGTGGTTACCGCGCTGGGAGTGGAACGGGAAACCAAGGCCCTGGGATATTCGGTGCAGGCGGTAGATGGAGACAAATTTACTGAAGCCAGGGAAACGAATGTAATCAATTCGCTCAGTGGAAGAGTGGCGGGGGTACAGATCACCAATTCTTCCAGCGGGGTAGGCGGATCCTCCCGGGTAACCATCCGGGGTGAATCATCGCTGAATATTAATGCAAACCAACCCTTATTCGTTGTAGATGGCGTTCCCATTAGCAACAATATCGTGGGTTCATCCGGATCGGGTAACCAGGAAGTGGACTATGGTAACCCGGCAGGGGAAATTAACCCGGATGACATCGCTTCGATGAGTATATTGAAAGGTCCGGCTGCTGCTGCATTGTATGGCTCACGAGCGGCGAATGGTGCGATTTTGATTACCACCAAATCCGGTAAAAACAAACGTGGATTGGGCGTGAGTATTAACTCCAACACCACATTTGATACGCCCCTGAGGCTTCCTGACTGGCAAGACCGGTATGGACAAGGAAATAATGGGCAGTTCACCTTCGTAAACGGAGCGGGTGCAGGTATTGCCGATGGAGTGGATGAAAGCTGGGGGCCTCTGATGGATCAGGGAAGCACGATTCCCCAATTTGATTCGCCCAGGGATGTTCCCGGATACCGGGGAGGCGATTTGAATGCGCCGGAAGGCAGCACCATTACCCCTACACCATGGGTATCGCAGCCCAACAATATCAATGATTTTTTCCAAACTGGTGTTACTCTTTCCAATAACATTTCCATTGCATCTGGTAACGAACGGTCAAATTTTCGTTTTTCCTGGACCAATCTGGATCAAAAGGGTACCATTCCAAACACGGATTTAAAACGAAATACCCTGGCATTTAACGGGATGAGCCAAATCACTGATAAACTTTCCGTCACCACAGCCATCAATTATCAAAATTCAATAAGCGGCAATCGTCCAAGTATCAGCTATGGTACCGAAAGTTTGATGTACCTCTGGATTTGGTACGGAAGGCAGATCAATACAAGAAATTTGCAGGATTACTGGATGCCTGGACTGGAAGGAAGACAGCAGTTTAATTATAATTACAACTACCACGACAATCCCTATTTCAACGTATACGAAAATACCAACGGACAATCCAAAGATCGTATTTTCGGAAATGTGGTTGTCAACTATAAATTCACCGATAAGCTTAACCTGATGGTTCGCACAGGGCTTGACTTGTACAATGACCTTCGGGACAGAAAGAGAGCTTTCAGTACCCAGCGTTTTCCATTTGGAAGTTACCGAGAGGATGCCGTTTCGTTTAACGAGCGAAATACCGATTTCTTGCTCACGTATTCCGAATCCGAAAATCCCAATTGGTCTTATACGGTATCCTTGGGAGGAAACCAAATGATCCAGGAAAACCGGTTTACCCGGACCATGGCCCCTCAATTACTGATACCGGAAATCTATAATTTCACGAACACGGCAGTCAACCTACAGGTGGAACACATGGTTTCGGAGAAGCGAATTAATTCCTTATACGGATTTGGCCAAATTGGCTACAAGAACATCCTTTTTCTGGACATTACGGGAAGAAATGATTGGTCCAGCACTTTGCCGGTTACAAACAATAGTTATTTCTATCCCTCAGCTACCATGAGTGCGATTATTTCGGACATGGTTACATTGCCGGATGCTTTTTCATTTGTCAAGGTAAGAGCCGCCTATGCGGAAGTGGGTAATGATACCAATCCGTACAGCCTGACGAATGTTTTTAACCCGGCTACGCCATGGGGTTCCATTCAAAGCAAAACAGAGTCCAACCGATTGGCAAATGCTGATCTGAAACCGGAACGAACTGGATCGGTCGAAGTCGGAGCAGATATCCGCTTGCTAAAAGGAAGGTTGGGCCTTGACTTTACTTATTACGACAATCGAACCCGTAACCAGATCATCCCGATAGAATTGGATATTTCTACCGGTTACGCCAGCCGGATTATCAATGCCGGAGAAATTCAAAACAACGGAATCGAACTCGTTCTTTCCGGTAGCCCTTTGCAAAATGTGAACGGCCTCAACTGGAATATCATGGCTAATTTTACCCGAAACCGAAGTAAGGTGTTAGAATTAACCGACGATTTGACATCCTATTCCATGGTTGGGAGAAATGGGGCCACCATACAGGCCCGCATTGGAGAGCGAATGGGAAATATCTACGGAAGGGGATTTGCCCGGGTGGATGATGTAGACAGCCCTTATTTTGGCCAAATCATCCATAATTCTACCGGAACACCCATAACCTCTCCTGAACTGGTTCTTCAAGGGAACTACAACCCCGATTGGATGCTCGGAATTCAGAATAACTTTAACTATAAAAAATTTACATTTGGATTCCTATTTGATATCCGTCAAGGAGGCATCGTTGTTTCCCGAACCAAGACCATTGGCAGTACTGCGGGGCAATTGGAAGAGACCTTACTGGGACGTGAAAATGGTTACGATCTCTCGGTGGAAGGAAATGGTATCACCAGCCCTGGAGTAATTCAGACAGCGGATGACAGTTTCGTGCCCAATGACCGGAAAATTAGTTCAAGAGACTGGCACAACCGATACTATGAGCGAAGCAATGTAGAGGCCGCGAAATACGATGCTTCTTTTGTTAAGCTCCGGGAGGTGACATTGGGATATACCATTCCGGGAACCTCTATGGGTAAGTTACCTTTTCAGGAAGCGCGTTTTTCCCTGGTAGCGAGAAACCTGGCCCTGTGGACAGAGAACCCACACTTCGATCCGGAAACCATGGCCATGAGTGGGGGAACCCTGATCCCCGGAGTGGAAGACATGGCATTTCCTTCTTCCAGAAGCATAGGTTTTAATCTAAACCTTAAGTTTTAATTTCCAAACGCAAACGCATCATGAAAGATATAAAAATACAATTAGTGGGTGTGTTGACCTTACTTATATTGGTAGGCATGGTCAGCAGCTGTGACAAAGATTTTGAGGAAGTGAATAGAAATCCCAATAGTCCTGAGACCGTTTCTTCTTCGCTTTTATTACCCAATATCATTCGTAACGCCTCCAATGAGATTATTGGCAAAGGATGGGGAATTGGAAACGTGGTTATGCAGTATACATCAAAGATTCAGTTTACCAACGAAGACCGATATAATTGGGGACCTGAAGGGAATCCCTACAGTGTGTTTTACAACACCCTTAGGGACGTTAATAATGTGGTATTGATTTCCACGGAGCAGGGAGAGAACAACTACGTAGGTGTAGCTTTGGTAATGAAGTCGCTCATGTATGCCTTTATGACCGATGCCTATGGAGACCTTCCCTATACAGAAGCCACCGGTGCAAAGGAGGGGATCAACTACCCGAAATTTGACCGGCAGGAAATTATTTATGAAGGCATATTAAGTGATTTGGAGCAAGCCAATCAGTTGTTTGGAACTTCTGCCGAGGCATTGGACGGGGATATTCTCTTTCAGGGTGATATTATGAAATGGAAAAAGCTGTCAAATTCCCTCCGATTACGTGCCTTGATGCGACTTTCGGACCGGGAAGATCCATCAGCAGCCATGCAAGCGATTGTAGCGAACCCTCAGCAATTTCCCATCTTTGAAGGGAACGAGGACAATGCGGCCCTTCAGTATTTGCCGGATGTTCCAAATCAACATTACCTATATACCACCCGTTCCGGCTCCTTTGATGAATACCGGCTCAGTACTACGGTGGAAGGCTATTTGAAAGATCTCAGTGATCCACGTCTTTTTGCCTATTTCCAACCAACCAATGCTAGTGGTGCAGGAATCATAGGCGCTCCCGAGGATTATGCGGGGGTCCCCAATGGACTTGCCGATGAAGATGCACTCGATTATTCCCCAACCGGTGATCCCGACAGGGGAGGTTCCAATTTCATTTCCAGGGTAGGCTTGTTATTTTCATGCCTTGTTTGTTCGGATTACGCTTCCCCAATCGGCTTTCAAACCATGTTGATGGGCTATTCTGAATTGCAGTTTCTATTGGCAGAGGCCAGGGAAAAGGGCTACATTTCGGTAGGCGACGCAGGTACGTACTATGAAAATGGAATAAAAGCCTCGTTTGATTATTACGAGGAGCGACTGCGGGTTGCCAATCTAACCGAGTTGGCAGATGTGGTGCAGCCGGAAGCGGGTTATTATTCGCAACAAGATGTTGCCTATACGGGTAGCCAGCAGGAAAAATTAGAAAAGATCGGTACCCAAAAATGGCTGGCACTTTTCTTCAATGGCCTGGAAGGATGGTTTGACTGGAGAAGAACGGGCATTCCGGAGATCGAGCCCGGTCCGGCGGCCTATATAGAAACGGTGCCCGTACGGTTTATGTATCCCACCGGTGTACAGGCGCTAAACAAGGAAAATTACGAGCAGGCCGTGAGTGTTCAGGGACAGGATAGAATCACCACCCGCGTTTGGTGGGATGTGGAATAAACAGCTAGCTACCAGACAGGAAAGATACCTGTCTGGTTTTTTTTTGATTTTTGTCAGAAATGAATCGAACATTTACTCCATTTCGGGTAAATGAGCTGTATATTAAAAAGTCAAGGAATTAATTATGAATGAAAATAGAAGGGAATTTCTAAAGAAAGCAGCCCTGTTTTCTGGTGGAGCAGGCCTATGGGGAGCATTGCCATCCTCCATTCAAAAAGCCATGGCTATCAGTCCCGACCCGGGAACTACCTTTATGGATGCGGAACATGTGGTGATACTCATGCAGGAAAACCGCTCTTTTGACCATTGCTTTGGAAAGTTAAAAGGTGTCCGTGGTTTTAACGATCCCCGCGCCATCCGGCTTCCAAGCAAGGATTTGGTTTGGCTGCAGCGGGATAACAAAGGGCAGACTTTTGCTCCATTCCGTTTAAATATCCAAGATACGAAGGCTACCTGGATGAGTGACATTCCTCATTCCTGGGAAAATCAGGTAGATGCCCGAAATAACGGAAAGTACGATGGATGGATCGAGGCAAAACGTCCCGGGAGAAAGGAGTTTAGTCAGGTGCCCATGACGATGGGCTATTACGACCGGGAGGACATTCCCTTTTATTACGCCTTTGCCGATGCGTTTACCGTTTGCGACCAGCACTTTTGCGCTGCATTGACCGGAACCACCACTAACCGAAATTACCTCTGGGCGGGAAAAACGGTCGGCAAACCGGGAGAGAAGCCATTGGTAAGAAATGGGGAACATACCTATGGTAAAGAAGTGGATTGGAAAACCTTTCCCGACCGCCTTCAGGAACAGGGAGTGGATTGGAGGGTGTATCAAAATGAAGTGAGTGTTAATACCCTTCTGGAAGGGGAAGATGAGTCCTGGCTGGCTAATTTTACCGATAATAACCTGGAGTGGTTTAAGCAGTTTGGTGTTCGGTTTACGCCTGGCCATTATGCCTTCCTGAAGCACCACCAAAAAAATCTCCCGACCGAAATTTCCGAACTGGAGACGGAAATTGCCCGAGCGGCGGAAGACAGGAAGAATGAACTTTTAAGCCAACTGGAAGCGAGAAAACGGGAACTGGAATTTATAGAAAAAACGCTAGCAGAATTTAATCCCGACGCTTTTGCCAGGCTCAGCGAAAAGGAAAAGGAATTACATAAAAGGGCTTTTACGACAAATATAGCCGATCCGGATTATCACCGGACTGAGGAGCTAAGGTATCGCGAGGGGAATGAAAAACGGTCCACCAAAATTCCAAAAGGGGATATTTTTCACCAATTCCGAAAAGACGTGGACTCAGGAAAGTTACCGACTGTTTCCTGGCTGGTGGCGCCGCAGAAATTCTCCGATCACCCCAGTGCGCCCTGGTATGGGGCTTGGTATGTATCAGAGGCCTTGGAGATTTTAACTAAAAACCCGGAGGTTTGGAAGAAAACCATTTTTATTCTCAACTATGATGAGAACGATGGGTATTTTGATCACGTACCTCCATTTGTACCACCCAAGCCTGGTGATTCCACAACGGGACGGATGTCCAAAGGACTGGATGCCCGTACGGAGTTCGTGACCAAAGAACAAGAGATAAACTATCCGGGTATGAGTCCTGAAGATGCCCGTGAAAGCCCCGTTGGATTGGGTTACCGTGTACCGTTGATCGTGGCTTCTCCATGGAGCAGGGGCGGATGGGTAAACTCCGAAGTCTGTGACATATCGTCTACCATATTGTTTTTGGAAAAATTCCTATCCCAGAAAACCGGAAAAACCATTCGGGAGGACAATATCAGTAGCTGGAGACGAGCTATCTCTGGGGATCTTACCTCGGTATTCAGACCTTATAATGGGGAAGCGATAGACTTGCCTGATTTTGTGGATTTTGAAAATCATGTGAAAGCCATTCATCGTGCCGGATTCAAAGAAATCCCGAATAATTTCAAAGCACTTGATCCGGAAGAAATCCAACGGGCCAATAACCATCCTCAACAATCCCCCTGGATTCCAAGTCAGGAGCCGGGCACTAAGCCCTCGAATGCACTTGCTTATGAACTCTATGTGGAAGGAAACCTGGATGAGACGGAAGATGTGGTCCGGATTCGGTTTGAAGCTTCGAATAAACAATTTGGTAAAAACGCCCTTGGAGCTCCATTTGTAGTTTATGTACCTGGAGCCTACACATCTGCCGAATACGGGGAAACCGAAACCTTCCGCAGCTGGTCCTTTGCAGTCAAATCGGGAGATGAACTGAATTATGATTGGCCCCTGAAAAATTTTCAAGGAGAAGATTATCGCCTGTTGGTATACGGGCCTAATGGCTTCTTCAGGGAGATTTCCGGCCGAAAAGGTTCCCCCATCCTGAATACGCAATCCGAATACCTCCCGGATGATTCTATTTCCGGATCGGGGATTGTGAAAGTGGTTTTAGAAAACAGAGAGTCGCAACCTATAGCACTATCGGTTTCTGATAATGCCTACCGGCAGGGGAATAAATCCATTACCCTCAAAGCGAGACAAAAAAAATCAGTTCGTATTCCTACGCGCTCCAGCAATGGCTGGTATGATTTTTCAATACGGATGGAGGATATTCCCTCCTTTAACAAACGGTATTGTGGCCGACTTGAATTTGGAAAACACAGTACTTCTGACCCTTTCATGGGAGGTGAAACAGCCCTTGATCTGACTTAAATTTCTGGAAAAATGCAGGATGTCAATTACCTAGGTTGGCATCCTGCATTTTCTTTATCCATGGGCTAATAATTTTTTCAAATGGAGACAACTTGTCCCGTTCCGATGATTGGGATGTCCCGAACTTTCTAAGGAAATCTCGTTTCTTTTCCCCCGATAATTATCGCTACATCCAACTTTATGTCGCTTTTATTATGCTTGTTTGCCTCAGGCAGGCTCGCTTTCATTATGTATATGCTCCCCAATTGGCTGATTTTACTTCCTAAAAGAAGGAATAGTGGTAAAATTTTCTTTTTTTTCTGAAATTAATTTTGAATTCTTTAATTTCAGCAGCTGAATTATTTTAAAAGGAGCATTTTGGATGGTCAAAAGATCCTAAACGATGCTAGTTTTTGGGGATGGTGGAGCGAGCTCAAGGAAAGAGGCTGGTTGTGGCTTCTGATTCCCGATTAATAATAGTTCAGAAATGATTTGGTGCGTTTGATAAAAGCAGACAAGAATAAGTCAGGTAAAAGATAAACCCAGTAACCTACGATTGATATGATTCGGTTTTTAAGCTGTGATTGGGGAACCAGTTCGTTCAGACTTCGATTGGTACGAGTGGAAGATCGACAGATTCTTGGAGAGTATATTTCCGGACTGGGTGTCAAACAGGCTTTCCAAAATTTTCAGGAAAGTGGACCCAATACAGATAGAGAGCAGTTTTATATGGATTTGCTTAGCGAGGGAGTAAAGGCACTGGAAAGAAAGCTGAACCTGGATCTGACCGAAACCATGATTCTATGTTCCGGAATGGCTTCGTCTACAGTAGGCATCAGAGAGTTACCGTATGCGACGCTTCCCTTCCCTTTAAAGGGGTCTACCATGGAAATGCATTTTTACAGATCAGGAGATAAAATAGATCATCCGATTTTTTTGCTATCAGGTGTCAAAAGTACCCGGGATGTGATGCGGGGAGAGGAAACCCAACTAATAGGAATTATTCGTCAACTGCCCTCCTTTGCTGGAGAGGGGGTTTTTATCTTGCCGGGTACTCACTCCAAACATATATATGTGTCCGCTGGTGAAATTTCTGACTTCAAAACCTATATGACCGGGGAGGTTTTTCAGATTCTTTCGCGTCACAGCTTGCTTTCCGATAGTATCAGCAGGGGAGCGTTAGCAGATACTGAATTGGGTCTGGCTTTTACCAGAGGGGTAGAAGAGGGGGCTAAGGGTAATTTACTGGGTTCCCTTTTTCAGGTTAGAACCAACGAATTATTTGGAAAGCTAACTAAAACCGAGAATTTTCATTATTTGAGCGGTTTGTTGATTGGTAACGAACTTAGTAATTTGTCAACTAATAGAGACTTTCCGATTTATTTATGTGCCGAAGGTAATTTACATACAACCTATTCCAGAGCCATGGAAATTTTGCCGCTAAAAGCTAAAATACTTAGCCAGCAAGACGTCCGGCAGGCGGTGGTATTTGGTCAACTGGAAATATTTAATTATACCAATAATCATGAAAAAAGCATTTTCTTGGGAAGCTTTTGAGAAAGCTCCCATTGTATCCATATTTAGGAATCTGGATAGTAAGGATTTGATTCGGGTGGCCTCCTGTTTTCAGGAAGCAGGAATCAGTACCATGGAAATCACGATGAACTCGGATAATTCCAAAAATGACATCGCCCATTTGGTAAAAGAATTTGGAGAGGTATTGAATATTGGAGCGGGGACCGTTTGTGATTTGAATGGGATGCACGAAGCACTTGAAGCCGGTGCCCAGTTTATAGTGACTCCCATATCGGATGTTGATGTGATTAATTACTGTGTTGCCCAGAAAATACCGGTCTTTCCCGGGGCATTTACCCCTACTGAAATTTTCAAGACCTGGCAAATGGGTGCCACGATGGTCAAGGTATTTCCGGCTGGGTCCATGGGGCCTGCTTATATCAAAGATGTCCTGGCCCCATTGAATGATATTTCATTAATGCCTACGGGAGGAGTGAATGCGAGTAACATTGCCGCCTATTTCGAAGCAGGGGCAAAGGCTGTTGGTGTGGGCAGTGCATTGGTTCCCAAAGAATTTCTTAATAATAAAGACTGGAAGGGGCTTACGAACCACCTACATGCTTTCTTAGGGGCCTATAAGAAGTTTGCCGATAAGCAAACCAGTTAATAGCTGCCTTTGAATTAACCTAAACCTAATATCAACAACCAAAACCCTCATGGACCAAACCATTTATTTATTTATAATTACCTCTTTATCAATCGTACTTTTATTGGTGTTGGTAATGAAACTAAAAGTTCATGCTTTCATTTCGTTACTTCTTGCCAGTTGCTTTGTGGGGTTGGCTGCCGGAATGCCATTTATGGAATTGATTGCCAGCCTTCAGAAGGGGATGGGAGATATTTTGGGGTTTATTACCATTGTGGTCGGGTTAGGAGCCATTTTGGGGAAATTACTTGAAGTGTCCGGAGGCGCGCAGACCATGGCGCATTTTCTCATCAAGGGTTTTGGCGAGAAAAGAACCTCTTGGGCGTTGATGCTTACCGGATTTATCGTATCCATTCCGGTATTTTTAGATGTGGGTTTTATTATTCTAATACCACTGGTATACGCCCTGGCCCATAAAGCCCAAAAATCCCTGCTTCATTTTGCAGTTCCTTTGTTGGCAGGGATGGCAGTGACGCATGCTTTCATTCCACCAACCCCCGGACCCGTTGCGGTGGCAGAAATTATTCAAGCTCCTTTGGGCTGGATGATTGTTTTCGGGGTTTTGGTCGGACTTCCTTGCGCCATTTTGGCCGGTCCGGTATTTGGCGGATTTATTTCAAAGAGAATTTTTGTCCCGGTTCCTGCTCATATTGAATTCAATGATGAAGAAGAAAGTAAAGCCAGCAGGAATGATTTTTTTATGATTGCATTCATCATCATTTTGCCTTTATTTTTAATTTTGATTGCAACGAGTTCTGACATGTTTGTCGACATGGGCTATATCAATGGAGATAGCTTTTTGATCCGTTTGGCTCAGTTTTTAGGGCATCCCTTCATCGCGCTAACCATCGCTACTTTGGTCGCCTCCTATTTCCTGGGGTTCAGAAAGGGATTTAAAGCCAAACAGCTCCTGGAGTTTTCGGATAAAGCCCTCGCACCAGCCGGGCTAATCATTGTCATTACAGGTGCGGGAGGAATGTTTAAGGAAATACTGGTCCAGAGCGGGGCCGGAGAGGCGTTGGCGGAAGTATTTATCGCCTACAATGTGGCACCGATTGTAATGGCCTATCTGATTGCCGTAGTCATTCGGATTATTCAGGGTTCGGCTACGGTGGCTATGGTGACGGCGGCAGGAATGATCGCTCCGGTTCTGAGTGGATTGGACTACTCTGATCCGCACAAGGCACTAATTGGTATTGCCATTGCGGCCGGTTCCTGTATCTTGTCGCATGTAAACGACAGCGGCTTTTGGCTGGTAAAAAAATACCTGGACATTTCCGAAAAAGAAACCCTACAAACCTGGACGGTACTGGAAACCATTATCTCCCTTACCGGGTTTTTTCTGGTTTTGGTCCTATCTTTATTCATCTGATTAATAGAATGTCAATTTTAGAACCTAATGGATAGTATAACATGAAAATATACCGAACCAAAAAAGGAATCGTCCTGGAAAACGGACACGACTTATACCTGGTTAAAGATCAGAACTGGGATGAATTCATCAATGATGATGGGTTATATCAAAAACTTACCAACATCGTACAGGAGTTAGCTCCAGATAAGGAGGCGCATGATTGGCTGGCAAATGCCCTACTGCCGCCAGTCGGCAGTCAGGAAGTATGGGCCAGCGGGGTAACGTATTTTCGGAGTAAGTTGGGGCGTCAGGAAGAATCTAAAGATAGCGGCGGCGGAACATTCTATGAGAAGGTCTATCAGGCAGAAAGGCCTGAATTATTTATGAAAGCTACTGGTCCCAGAGTAATGGGGCACATGCAGGAGGTTCGTATCCGGAAAGATTCAAAATGGGATGTGCCCGAACCTGAGCTCACCTTGCTGATATCTAGTTCAGGCAAAATTCTGGGCTACACCATCGGTAATGACATGAGTTCAAGAAGTATAGAAGGCGAGAATCCGTTATACCTTCCACAGGCAAAAGTATACGATGGCTCTACTGCCCTGGGTCCCTGCATTCTGATCAGCGAAGAAGCGTTGCCGCCGGACACGTCCATAAAACTAGAAATCATCCGGGAAAGTAATCTGGTATTTAGTGATTCCATTACCATCGATCAGATCAAACGGAAGTTTAGTCAACTGGTGGAATTTCTCTATCGTGAGTATACCTTTCCTTCTGGTGCATTCTTGATGACAGGGACAGGTATCGTACCGGATCATACCTTTACCTTGCAATCCGGCGATAAAATTAAGATCCATATCGACGGAATTGGCACCCTTATCAATATGGTAGCTTAGCAGAAACAAATAAAAAATTTCTATAGTAAGGTAACCAATTGCTATACCGCAGGTTAAACCAATCCGTAGGGATATCTGATCTGGTCCCAGGGTAGTGGTACAAAATTTTAAATCGTTTGTCCACGACCAAGTCAATTATTTTACCTAATTTTGAATCCCATAAGAATATAAACAAAATTTCATCCACGCGTTCTTATGGGTTTTTCTACAAAACACATCTTTATTACTGGAGGGGTCACCTCTTCCTTGGGAAAAGGGATTATTGCCGCCTCTCTAGCCAAGCTTTTACAGTCCAGGGGCATTTCCGTCACCATCCAAAAGTTTGATCCTTATTTGAATATTGATCCCGGAACTTTGAATCCCTACGAGCACGGAGAGTGTTACGTAACAGAAGATGGAGCGGAGACCGATTTGGATCTGGGTCATTACGAGCGGTTTTTAAATGCGACAACCTCTCAAGACAATAATGTTACGACTGGTAGAATCTATAACAACGTCATTACCAAAGAACGAAAAGGAGAGTTCTTGGGTAAGACCGTACAGGTAGTACCGCATATTACCGATGAGATTAAAAACAACTTCTACAAATTAGGCCAGGACGGCAAGTACGATGTGATCATCACCGAAATCGGAGGTTGTGTGGGGGATATTGAATCCTTACCCTTCGTGGAAGCCGTGAGGCAGGCCAGGTGGGATTTGGGTCCTAATAATATATTGGTGATTCATTTGACCTTGATACCCTACCTATCTGCCGCAAAAGAGCTGAAAACCAAACCGACCCAACATTCGGTTAAGCAGTTGCTGGAGGCGGGTGTTCAGCCGGATATATTGGTTTGCAGGACGGAGCGTCACTTACCCTTGGATGTGAAAAAGAAAATTGCCCTTTTTTGCAACGTACAATTGAACTGTGTAATTGAGGCCATGGATGCCGATTCTATTTACGATGTTCCCCTTTTGATGAAAAAGGAGCGGCTGGATGAGCGGGTTATGAGTAAACTCAAAATCTCTTCCAAAACGAATACAGAATTGGAGCAGTGGAAGGAATTTTTGGGGAAATTGAAAAACCCAACGATGGAGGTGGATATAGCTCTGATCGGCAAATACGTCTCCCTTCCGGATGCCTATAAGTCCATCATTGAATCCTTTATCCATGCCGGGACCTCACTGGAATGTAAAGTGAACCTGCATTTGATATCCTCCGAGGAAATAAACATTGATAATGTCGAAAAGAAATTAAACGAAATGGATGGGGTGCTGGTAGCTCCTGGTTTTGGCGTTCGTGGTTTGGAAGGGAAACTGGAAGCAGCTAAATTTGCCCGGGAGAATGAGATTCCCTATTTCGGGATTTGCCTGGGAATGCAAATTGCTGTAATCGAATTTGCGAGAAATGTGATGGGCTTGACAGACGCCTCTTCCACGGAAATAAACCCAGACTGTAAAGATCCGGTAATATTTTTAATGGCGGAGCAAAAGGACATCACCCAAATGGGTGGGACCATGCGGCTAGGTGCTTATCCTTGTGAGTTGGTAAAAGGTACCAAGGCTTTTACGGCCTACGGAAAGCAAAAAATCACTGAACGGCACCGTCACCGATACGAATTTAATAACAAGTACCTAAAGGACTTTGAAAATCACGGCATGTTGGCTTCAGGAAAAAACCCGGACAAGGGCTTGGTAGAAATCATCGAGTTGAAAGACCATCCCTGGTTCGTTGGTACCCAGTTTCACCCCGAATATAAAAGCACGGTATTGAATCCGCACCCCTTATTTGTCCGGTTTATTAAAGCTGTTGGAGAAAAAAAGCAATCTAAATCTTAAAAAAATAGCATTGAAAAGGGCAGATTTAAGAAATCTGTTTCGTAAACAATTGACACATGGATAAAAATCAAGCGACGGGACTTATTCTTTTCGCAGCCGTAATTTTGGTTTATTCGCTCTTTTTTGCCAGCGGACCGGAACCGGTTATCGAACCTCAAACGGACAACACCACACAGGTGCAATCCCAATCACCTGATAGAGAAGCAGCAGAACCGGATAGTATAGCACCGGGAGATAGCCTGCAAACTATAGCGACCCAACAAAAATACGGAGACTTTTCCAGCCTTGTCAATGGGGAGGAGCGTTTTTATACCCTGGAGAATGATGGTCTAAAAATTACCTTTTCGAGCAAAGGGGGGGAAATTCAACGGGTTGAGGTAAAGAATTTTAAAACCTACGATCAGCAAGCCCTTATTTTATTTGATCAGGAATTTGGAGACCTGGAGTACGAAATAAATGCGCCCCAAGGCAAAATCGGATTGAATGAGCTGTACTTTGAAGTCAGCGAATCGACTTCCGGTTCGGCTGAGGAACCTGTAGATCAACTTGTTTTCACCGCCAATGTAGGTACTGGAACCCTAAAAAGGGTCTATACCCTCCCGGAGTCCGGGTATCAGTTAGGGCATGTTTTAGAAGGTTCCGGACTTGGCTCGTTGGTTTCCGATGAGACCGTTACCCTTAACTGGAGCACTGAGCTGCAAAAGCTGGAAGAAGACATGGAGGAGTCCCGTAGGAAAACCTACATGAACTTCTACACGGTGGATGAAAGTTATGATTACCTAACCACCGGCGATTCCGAAGATGCGCAGCAAATAGGAGAGCCCCTAAAATGGGTGGCTTTTAAGCAACGGTTTTTCACATCCGGCGTTATTGCCTCCAATCAGTTTGCAGGAGGAAATTTAGCTCAGGAGACACCTTTGGATGCTTCTTCTGTAAAGCGCATGTATGCGACCCTAACCTTACCAATGAATGAAGCAGTAAGTTATTACTTTGGGCCTAACAACTACAAAATTCTGAAACAGGTGACTCCCGAATTTGACAAAAACGTGGATATGGGCTACGTGTTTGTCAGTTGGGTAAATAAATACATCATCGTAAACCTGTTTCATTGGTTGGAAAACTTTTTTGATAATTACGGAGTAATTATTATCCTGATTGTTTTCATTATCAAATTATTCCTATTACCGCTAACCTATAAATCTTATATAGGAATGGCCAAAATGAGGGTCATTAAGCCTGAGATAGATGAGTTAAAAGAGAAATACGGCGATGATCAAACTAAAATGCAGCAAGAACAGATGAAACTGTTCGGGCAGCTGGGAGTAAGTCCTATTTCCGGTTGTTTGCCCATGGTGCTGCAAATGCCTTTTTTATTAGCCATGTTCTTTTTCTTTCCCAACTCCATAGAGTTGCGGCAGGAATCCTTTCTATGGGCACATGATTTGTCTACCTATGACTCCATTTTGAATCTACCGTTCACGATTCCATTTTATGGGTCCCATGTGAGTTTGTTTACCCTGCTGATGACCCTTTCCCAAATTGCCTACACTCACTTTAATAACCAACTGACTACGGCACAGGGGCCTATGAAAAACATCGGCTATATCATGCCCGTTGTTTTCATGTTTGTGTTAAACTCCTTTCCTGCAGCACTTAGTTTTTACTACTTCGTTTCCAATATGGTAACCTTTGGTCAGCAGGCTTTGATTAAGCAATTTGTAGATGATAGTAAAATCAGACAAAAAGTAGAAGAGAGTAAGGCAAAAAATGCCAATAAGAAAAAGTCCAAATTTCAAATGAGAATTGAGCAGGCGATGAAGGCAGCGGAGAATAAAAAAGGCGAGCCAGCCAAGAAAAAAGGGAAGCAGAAATAATTTTCTCAGTCTTAGAAATCACAAGGCATGGGATTTCCCATGCCTTTTTTTCATTCTATATGGCTTTTAGGGGTTCGAACACGGACCTCATATGGGTATAAGTATTTGATATTCAATGATATAAAAGTTTTCCACCGGGTGATGTGGAAAAGTACCTGACCATAGTTCCGATTAAAATGATATATTTGTGAAGCTATCAGGAACCGAAAAATCAAAATCCAATGATTGAACTCAAGTACTTTGGTCATTCGACCTTCTTGATGGGGATAAATGGAAAACAGATTCTTTTTGATCCGTTTATAACTCCCAACTCGCTTGCAAAGGATGTGGCCATTGAAGAAATCAATCCTGATTACATACTTGTGACACATGGACATGAAGATCATGTAGCCGATGTGGAGCGGATAGCCAGAAAAAGTGGTGCCATGCTGGTTTCCAATTTTGAAATTATATCCTGGTTTCAGGGAAAAGGCCTGGAAAATGTACACCCCATGAATCATGGCGGAAGCAAGGTTTTTGACTTTGGAAAGGTTAAATATGTTAATGCCATTCACAGCAGCACGCTTCCAGATGGGTCAAGCGGGGGGAATCCGGGTGGATTCGTGATCACTTCGGATGAGGGAGTGTTTTATTATGCTGGTGATACAGCTTTGACATTCGACATGAAATTAATAGGAGAATCTTTTGCTATTGATTTTGCTGTATTGCCCATAGGGGATAACTTTACAATGGACATCAGTGATGCCATCAAGGCAGCTGATTTTGTCGGTACGGAAAAGATCGTAGGCATGCACTACGATACCTTTCCTTACATCACCATCAATAAAGAAGAAGTAAGGCAGTCGGCAAAAGAAGCCGGTAAAGAATTGTTTTTGCTTCAAATAGGGGAAAGTATTACGCTTTAAGAAATAATGGGAAAAGTAATCGCTATTGCCAATCAAAAAGGGGGAGTGGGTAAAACGACCACGGCCATGAATCTGGCAGCCAGTTTGGCTGTTTTGGAATACAAGACGCTTGTGATCGACGCAGACCCCCAGGCCAATACCACATCAGGCTTGGGTTATGACCCCAAAGAGATTGATACCAGCATCTACGAATGCATGGTAAATGAGAATGAAATAGAGGATATTATTATTACTACGGAGATAGAGAATTTGGATTTAGTGCCGTCTCATATTGACCTGGTGGGGGCAGAAGTGGAAATGGTTAATCTGGAAAACCGGGAAGAGAAAATGCGGGGCGTCATCCAGGGATTAAGGGATAAATACGATTTTATTATCATCGACTGTTCACCTTCTCTTGGATTAATAACTATCAATGCCCTGACCGCTGCCAATTCGGTGATAATCCCCGTGCAATGCGAATACTTTGCCCTGGAAGGTTTAGGTAAACTCCTGAATACCATAAAAATTATCCAGACCAGACTTAACCAGGAGCTCGAAATTGAGGGTATTCTCTTGACCATGTACGATGTCAGGCTGAGACTATCCAATCAGGTAGTCGATGAAGTAAAGATGCATTTCAAAGACATGACCTTCGAAACGATTATCCCTAGAAACGTAAAATTAAGTGAATCGCCCAGTTTTGGGATGCCTGTTGTGGCTTTTGATGCGACAGGAAAAGGTGCGGTGGCTTACTTAAATCTGGCCAATGAAATTGCCACCAAAAATGGCATGGCCAAGGTAAATTGATTAGTTAAAACAAATGGCAGTTAGTAAAACAAATAAGAAAAGAGGGGCTTTGGGGAAAGGATTGGGCGCGTTGTTGCATGATTCTCCTCAAAAAGGGAAGACGGAAGGAGAAGGTAGCCACCCCATTGCAGGTATTTTTGAAATAGGGCTGGAAGAAATTCAGGTAAATCCGTTTCAGCCAAGGACTCATTTTGATAAAACCTCACTTGAAGAATTGGCAGAATCCATACGGGTTCAGGGAATTATTCAACCCATAACCGTTAGGAAATTAGCCGATAAGGAATATCAACTTATTTCCGGTGAGAGAAGGTATCAGGCTTCCAAGATTGCCGGTTTGGATAAAATTCCTGCTTACGTTCGACTTGCAAATGACCAGCAGATGCTGGAAATGGCCTTGATAGAAAACATTCAGCGAGAAAATCTGAATGCGCTTGAAATCGCCCATTCCTATCAGCGTTTATTGTCAGAATGTGATTTGAAGCAGGAGCAATTGGGAGATCGGGTTGGTAAAAACCGAACCACAGTTAATAATTACCTCAGACTACTTAAGCTGCCCCCGGATATTCAGGCAGGCATTCGCGATCAAAAAATCAGCATGGGACATGCCAGGGCCTTGATCAATATCGAAGATGTGGACAAACAACTGGCGATTTTTAAGCGCATGGTCACGGAGGAACTGAGCGTTAGAAAAGTAGAAGCACTGGTTAAGGAACTCAGCGAAGGTCGGGAAAAAAAGGAAACGCCCGAGAAACCTGGACTGGACCCGGTAAAGAAGTATGAAATCAACAAATTGCAGCAAAAGTTGGCTTCCCATTTTGGAACCAAAGTATCCCTAAAATCAGATCAAAAAGATAAAGGGGAGATCAAAATTCCTTTTCATTCCACCAACGATCTGAACAGAATCTTAGAAATACTTGATTTGATCTGAGTGAAATGTTTGATACGTCTGTTTATAAGCCGTTGTCAGGTTAAATTCGTTTTTGCTGGCAGTATCTTACTTTTGTGTCATATGCAGATAGCTCCTCAGGCGGCGGCACAGGTAATAAGTGAGATAGAGACTTCGGAGGAAGACACCATTGTGTTAGCAGCTCCCGATAGTGTTAAAAATCCTAAAAAAGCGGTACTTTTATCCCTGATTTTTCCCGGAGCGGGGCAGGTGTATAATGAAAAAGTCTGGAAATTACCTTTACTTTACGGCGGGGTAGCCACTTCAGTGTATTTTCTCGAGTTTAACAACAGGAGGTATCAGGAGTTTTTGGCCGCCTTGGAAATCGTAAGAGAGGAGGGAGGGGAGCCGAGTCCATTTCCGAATCTGAACGAAGATGGTATTATTAGGAATGTCAATTATTGGCGGAGAAACAGGGATGCCATGTACATGGTATTTGGGGCCATCTACGCGCTGGGTGCTGTGGATGCATTTGTAGATGCTCACCTTTCCAGTTTTGATGTCAGTGATGACCTGAGTATAAAAATAGAACCGACCACAGAACCGATCATGGCGTACGGGCGTGCGGTAGGTATCGCTTTAAAATTTAAATTCTAATATGAATATTCTGATCCTGGGATATGGAAAAATGGGTAAAATTATCGCCCAAATTGCTGAACAAAGAGGCCATCACATTGTGGCAAAAATCAATATTGAAAATGTTACCGACTTAGACTCCCTGGATAAGAAAGAAATCGACGTGGCCATTGAGTTCAGTCAACCGGAGTCGGCCGTCGGAAACATTAACTGGTGCATAGAGCATCAGGTACCGGTGGTCGTAGGGACTACCGGGTGGATGGATCAGAAAGAAGCCGTTGAAAGTAGTTGCGAAAGGCATAACGGATCTCTGTTTTACGCCTCCAATTTTAGCATTGGCGTTAATTTGTTTTTTAAAGTGAATGCCTTCTTAGCCACTCTAATGAACGGCCAGGAAGGCTATCAGGCATCTATCGAAGAGATTCACCACACCGAAAAAAAGGATGCTCCCAGCGGGACCGCCACTACCCTTGCTGAAGGCTTGCTCGAAAACAACCAACAATACCAAAAGTGGGAATTGAAAAAAAAGGATTCCACTCCAAACCAGGTTCTTCCCATTACTTCCAAACGGATTGATCCAGCTCCGGGAACACACACCGTGATGTATGCTTCGGATATTGACACCATTTCCATTCGCCATACTGCCCATAGTAGAAAAGGTTTTGCCTTGGGTGCCGTGTTGGTAGCCGAATGGCTTCCGGGCAAAAAAGGTGTCTTTTCAATGAATGATTTTTTAACGTTTTAACATTAGTATAAAAATGAGTCAAGAAAGAAAGAAAAAATCAGCCGCAAGGGAATGGGTAGATGCCTTATTGTTTGCAGTAATCGCAGCCAGCCTGATCCGTTGGTTACTTTTGGAGCCTTTTACCATTCCCACGGCCTCGATGGAGAAATCCCTGTTGGTAGGGGATTTTTTATTTGTCAGTAAAATGCATTATGGAACCCGAGTGCCCAAAACCATTCTTCAGGTACCCTTGACCCATCAGAAAATTTGGGGAACCGAAATCCCTTCCTACTCCGAAGCTGTTCAGTTGCCCTATTATCGTTTACCGGGATTTACTTCCATCCAGCGGAATGATGTAGTGGTGTTTAATTACCCGGAAGAATTTCATTATCCGGTCGACCTGAAGACGAATTATATCAAGCGGGGAGTAGGGATGCCGGGAGATGTAATTGAAATCAGGGAAGCAAAATTGTTCGTGAATGGAGAAGCGGCTGCCCTGCCGGAGGAAATGCAGTTTTCTTACGATCTCACTACCAACCGTCCCTTAAATGCCGATTTTTTTGATCGGTTTGGTATAAATCCGGATAGCTATTATCCGTTTTCAGATAACTCAGGCTATTTCATTTTTGCGACGGAGGAAATGGTTCGGGAATTGGAGCAATCGCCTGCTGTCGCTTCCGTAAGAAAGCGGATTAGCAAACCGGGACAAGGGGACCCGAATATTTTTCCGGACGGTGCCTATTATGGCTGGAACAAGGATAATTTCGGCCCACTGGAAGTGCCTGCTGAAGGAAAGACCATACAACTCACCGAGGACAATGTACGCCGGTATGGATATACCATCGAAAACTTTGAAGGCAATGAAGAGCTTCGAATAGAAGGTAACGACCTATTTATCAATGGAGAAAAGCAAGAATCCTACACCTTTAAACAGAATTATTATTTTATGATGGGGGATAACCGGCACGATTCCCTGGACTCCCGGTTCTGGGGTTTTGTACCGGAAGACCATGTAGTGGGAAAAGCCTGGTTTTTATGGCTTTCGCTGGAAAAACACAAGTCCATGTTTAATAAAATCAGATGGAATCGCTTTTTCAAATCCATTGATTGAGTTGACGAAATCCTTGAACGAAATAGCACCGGTTTGAGGCCGGTGCTATTTCGTTACCAGTTTATAGGTGTCAGCCCTGATTTTTCCAGGTAGGCATTTGCCTGACTGAAATGCTTGCATCCCAGAAACCCACGATGGGCAGATAGCGGACTGGGGTGGGGAGCATGCAGTTTTAAATGCCGGTCTTCTGATATGATTTGTGCTTTTTTTCGTGCGTAGGCCCCCCAAAGTAGGAATACAATATTCTCTTTTCTACCAGCCAGCTTTTCCACCACTTTATCAGTAAATGCCTCCCAACCCTTATTTTGGTGGCTACCGGCTTTATGGGCTTCCACGGTCAGGGTGGCATTGAGCAAGAGCACCCCTTGTTTTGCCCATTTTTCCAAATTGCCATGCGACGGAAAGGGCAAGCCCAAATCACTTTTTAGTTCTTTGAATATGTTTAATAGGGAGGGGGGAAATGGAATTCCCTCTTGCACAGAAAAAGAAAGACCGTGTGCCTGTCCAGGTCCATGGTAGGGATCCTGCCCTAATATAACTACTTTGGTGCGGTCTACCGGGCAACACTCAAAGGCATTAAAGATGTTCGATCCCTTCGGGTAGATGGTTTTGGTTTGGTATTCTTGTTTGATAAAGTTTGCAAGGGAGAGGAAGTAAGGCTTTGAGAACTCTTCCTGCAACAATTCTTTCCAACTATTTTCTATTTTGACCTCCATTAATAAAATTTCTATTGGTATATTTGTTATGACAATTCAAATTTCGAATAAGTTTTTGTAATACAAAACAGAATGGTAACTGCGATTACAGAAGGAATAAAAGTAAGCGTGGAAGCGACCTACCAAAAGGAGTTTTCTAATCCCGGTCAGCATCATCATGTCTTTACCTATAAGGTAACCATTGAAAATCACAGCGCGTTTACCATCCAATTGTTGAAAAGGAAGTGGGAAATATTCGATGCGGCTACTTCTTTGAAAATAGTGGAAGGAGATGGAGTGGTAGGGCAGCAGCCGGTATTGGAACCCGGCGCAAGCCATGCGTATATGTCTGGCTGTAATCTAAAATCTGGAATGGGCAAAATGAGAGGGAAATACACCATGGAAAAATTGCTGGATGGTAAATTGCTAACGGTGGTCATTCCTGAATTTCAATTAATTGCCACCATTTTCGATAATTGATCCCACATCATGTTTTTCCAGTCATGGGAATACTTCATTTATTTTTTAAAAAAAGAGGACGAACATAGCTTGCATTCTCCTTTTTATTATAACTGCTACCAGGAATTAAAACGCTATCTGAAAACTAACAAAGCCGGGATTAGTAGCCTGGAAAAGAGGCGGGAATTTTTTCTGGAACAAAACACCAAAATTGTAAGTAAAGACTTGGGAGCGGGGTCCCGATGGGAGTCCGGTTCCGGGAGAACCGTTTCTACGATAATGAAACGGGTTACTACCCCGCTCAAGTTTTCGCTGGTTTACCAGTTCTTGTGCAAACAAACCCCTGCATATGCCGTTTTGGATTTGGGGACTTCCCTTGGCATCAACACGGCTTATTTGAGTAATAGTGTAAAGGGGAAACTTTATTCGTTTGAAGGAGATCCTGCCCAAATGGAGTTAGCCAAAAAACACCTGGATAGCCACTTCAATGTACAGTTGGTTTCTGGAAACCTGGATGAAACGCTGCGTGAAGTAGTGCAGGGATTGCCACGCATTGATTTTGTGCTAATGGATGCTAATCACAGGTATGCGCCAACGATTGCCTATTTTGACCTTATTTCTCCCAAATTACACGGCAGTAGCATTGTAGTGCTTGCCGATATTCATTGGTCAGGGGAAATGAAACGGGCCTGGAATCATCTGAAGCGTTCACCTCGGGTGACTTGCAGCATGGATTTCTTTGATTGTGGGGTATTATTTTTCCGTCCGGATCATGTTAGATCTCATCTGGTCATGGCGATCTAATGCAGATTTTTTCATCCCGAATTTTGAGGTTCGATCTCAAGTAATATATTTGTCGGAAGGCTTTTAAGATTGAGAAACTAGCAAAATAAGAATGTTGATTGGTCTGATAATTGATGTATGTTTAAATTACCTTTCATGGATTGATTTATAAAACGCAATTCTGATCAGGCACAGGGATGGGTTAATGACAAAAAGGGGTTGATGAAGCTAATAACTAAAGAATTTTCCATACGCTATGACAAAGGAAGAGCAGCCTGAAGAAAATACTCCCGGAACGGAAAAGGGTAAAAACATTCTGATTATTGTTTTGATCATATTGGTCATATTAAGTGGGTGGCGATTATTGAACGATCACAGGGAGAAATCCCAAAAAAATGAAGAGATCCTTATCTTGACGGAAGAAAACAGCGATTTAAATATCCGGCTGGACTCCATGACCTTCCAATTAGATCTACGGATTCAGGAAATCGAAAAGCTGGGTGGAAATGTCGATTCCCTGATAAGGATAAAGGAGCAATTAATACGGGAAAGGCAAATAGAAACCAACCGCTCGGCTTCAGAGATTGCGGCGTTAAACGAGCGAATAGACGGTTATTCAGGTTTATTAAAAGAGAAAGATACCGATATCATCAAGCTAAGAGAGCAGAATCAACAACTTTTTTCAGAAAACATCGAATTAAAATCCAGCAAGGCAGAGGTAGAAGAAGAGGTGGTCAAGCTTAATATTAAGGCGGATGAATTGGAGGAAAAAGTAACGGTTGCATCCCAGTTGAAGGCTGAAAACATTGTCGTGGCGGCGGTAAACTCCAGAGGTAGGGAACGGATAGACGAATTTCGTAACCGGCAACTTTCAAAATTAAAGGTATCTTTTTCCATTGCCGAAAATAAAGTGGCTCCTGAAGGCCTTCGGGATGTATTTATTCAGGTATTAACGCCAAATGATCAGGTCATTTTTGATATTGCTAAGGGCTCCGGTACGTTTGAGCTGGATGGGAAAGAGGTTTTTTATACTTCTCGACAGGATTTTATTTTTAACAATAGTCAACAGCAGCTTACCTATTACTACGAAAAGGGAAGCGATTATCCCAGCGGTTTGTACACCGTAAGGGTTTATGCAGAGGGGGCCGAAATCGGAAGCAGTACATTCGAGGTAAAATAAAGTGGGTAATTTTTGTTTTTCGGAGGTTTAGCCTTAATTTTGCAAACTGTTTTACAACAACAAACAAAAATTTAAAAGAATGTTCCAAAAAAATTATGAAACGGTATTCATACTTACTCCCGTTTTGTCTGAAGTTCAGATGAAGGATACCGTAGACAAGTACGTAGGCTTGTTAAAGGAATTGGGAGCAGATGTAATCAATGTAGAAAATTGGGGGCTAAAAAAATTAGCGTATCCGATTCAGAAAAAGACCACCGGTTTTTACGTGTTGGTTGAGTACAAGGCAGATCCTACCGCAATCAAGAAGTTTGAGCTGAATTTCAGGAGAGATGAAACTGTTTTAAGGTTTTTGAGCACTGTCATGGACAAACATGGTATTGTCTATGCAGAAAGACGGAGAAAAGGTGAATTCAACAAAAAAACAGAAGCTAAGGAGGAGCCAGCAAAATGACTTTAAAAAACGAACCGATCAATAGAGAACAGACCAGGAAAAAATATTGTAGATTCAAAAAGCTTGGCATCAAGTACATTGACTACAAAGATCCTAACTTCCTGTTAAAATTCGTGAACGAGCAAGGTAAGATTCTTCCCAGAAGACTTACGGGTAACTCTGCAAAATACCAGCGGAAGGTGGCTCAGGCCATAAAAAAAGCCAGGCATTTGGCCTTGTTGCCGTACGTAGCAGACGGATTGAAATAAATCTTCTGTATCCTTCACCTACTAAAATTATTACTCGAAATGGAAGTTATCTTAAAAACGGATATAAAAGGACTTGGATATAAAAATGATCTGGTGGATGTAAAACCAGGTTATGGGCGAAATTATCTGATCCCTCAGGGGTTTGCGGTCTTGGCTACTTCATCCAACAAGAAAATCTTGGAAGAAAATATCAAGCAAGCAGCCCACAAAGCCGAAAAAATAAAGACGGAAGCCGAAGCCGTTGCCAAAAAACTGGAAGGAATCACTTTGGAAATTAAAGCCAAAATTGGAGATTCCGGTAAAATATTTGGAAAGGTTACCACGCTTCAACTATCGGATGCGCTTGCAGACAAAGGCATTGAAATTGACAGGAAAAAAATATCCATCAATCAGCCCGTGTCTACTTCTGGAGAATATGAAGCAGAAGTGGACCTTCACCGGGAAGTAAAAACCAATGTTAAATTTCTGGTAGTTGCGGAATAATTCCCTTCTTCGATCTTAAATAAAAAAAAGCCAGTTTGTACTGGCTTTTTTTATTTAAATCCGTTCTTTTCTTATGGGAATGAAATCTCCTGGCAATCCGAACGCATCTTTTTTTCGGTTTCGCTGAGAAGTATTGAAATCTTGCTTTCGTTCTTCCCGGGCATTGGTTAATTTGCTTTGATTAAAGGAAAAACATGAAAAATTTCAGAACGGAATTTCGAATCAACCCCTGCCAGCGAAGGATTACGCATGCTGAAAAGATGCTGACCATTGGGTCTTGTTTTTCCGAAACGATAGGAAATCGCTTACATCAATTCAAATTTCAAATTTCGGTCAATCCCTTTGGAGTGGTTTACAATCCCATTGCCATTTTTGAGAATCTTACCAAGGCCCTTTCCGGTCAGCCATTTGACCCCGGGTTAAGCATACAGCAGCATGCAAAATACTACCATTTTCATTCCCATTCGCGCTTGAATGCCCTCACTAAAGCGGAATTGATGGATTTGCTTGCCCAAAAACAAAGGGAAACCCTCCATCACCTGGAAACAGGCAGCCACTTGTTTATCACCTTTGGTTCTGCTTTTGCTTATCGCCACCATAAATTCAATAGTATTGTGGCCAATTGTCATAAGTTACCTCAACGTGAGTTTAATAAAGAGCTGCTTGATTTTGAACAAATGAAAGGTAGTTTTGAGGCCTTTTACAAATTACTGGAACAAGTAAATCCCAACATTCAAATCATCCTTACCCTCAGTCCTGTTCGGCATATTAAAGATGGTGTCCCGGAAAATCAACTTAGCAAAAGTCTTCTTCGGGTTTTTTGCGATCAAATAGCCAGTAGCAAATCGAATGTCGTCTACTTTCCGGCCTACGAACTTATGATGGATGACTTACGGGACTACCGTTTTTACAAAGACGATCTCATTCATCCTAATGCCATGGCCGAAGACTATATTTGGGAAAAATTCCAGGATTCCTTTTTTGATGCCCAAACCCGCAAATTAATCAAAGAAATCGATCAATTACACAAAAGCCTAAGCCACAGGCCCTTTGAACCCTTATCCATCCAACACGGAAAGTTTCTGCAAGGGTTGTTGGACAAAGTAGATAGCTTGCCTACAGACCTTGATTTTACTACAGAAAGAAGTAGTATCCTGGATCAACTCCATCAAATTGAGGCCTATCAAAATTCATCCGTAAACCAAAGAAATGAAGACGAATAGACTACATAAAAGCAAAAGCCTATACCTTAAACAACACGCTACCAATCCAGTAGACTGGTTTCCCTGGGGAGAAGAAGCGCTGGAGAAAGCCCGGAAGGAAAACAAACCCTTGCTGGTAAGTATCGGATATGCAGCCTGCCATTGGTGTCATGTCATGGAAAAAGAGTGTTTTGAGAATCCGGAAGTAGCCGATTTAATGAATGCTCATTTTGTTTCCATCAAAATTGATAGGGAGGAGCGTCCGGATCTGGATAACCTGTACATGGATGCTATACAGGCCATGGGTTTACAGGGAGGCTGGCCTTTAAATGTTTTTTTGATGCCGGATCAGCAGCCTTTTTATGGGGGGACGTACTTTCCAAAGCATCAGTGGATAAAAGTGCTTTCCGGAATAGAAAAGGCCTATACGGATCAGCACGAAGAGTTGGCAAAAAGTGCCAGGGGATTTGGCAAGAGTCTACGGCTATCCCTGGTGGAAAAATATGGATTAAAGGCTCAAAAATCTTCGTTTCAGGTTCAGGATATACGGGCAATTGGAGACAAATTAATCGATGGCTTCGATTCGGTTTGGGGAGGCATGAAACGAGTACCTAAGTTCCCCATGCCTTCCATTTGGGCATTTTTACTTGACTTAGCGATTCTTGACCGACAGGATGACTTGGGCGAAAAGGTCTGTTTTACCCTGAAAAAAATCGGAATGGGAGGGATTTACGACCACTTGGGAGGTGGTTTTTGCCGGTATAGCGTGGATGGGGAATGGTTTGCCCCTCACTTTGAAAAAATGCTTTATGATAACGGGCAATTACTCGGTCTGTATGCCAAAGCCTTTCAGTATACAAATGACCTCTTTTTTAAAGAAAAAGTCGAAGAAACCATTCAATGGCTGCTTCGGGAAATGAAAAGCCCGGAGAACGGCTTCTACGCTGCCCTGGATGCGGATAGCGAGGGGAAAGAAGGCAAATATTACATTTGGAATGCTGCCGAACTCCAACAGCTTTTAGGCGAGGATTACGACTGGTTTGCCATGCTATATGGCATCAAGTCTGAGGGAAATTGGGAAGCCGGTGAAAACATCCTATTCCAGAAGGAGTCCTACGAAAAGATTGCTGACTCGTTAAAACTATCAGAATCGGATTTTTTGGCAAGGCTCCATAAAGCAAAGCAAATTGTCATTAAACAAAGAAATAAACGGGTAAGACCTGGTTTGGATGATAAAATTATTAGCGGATGGAATGGATGGGTCATACAGGGTTTATGCCAGGCCTACCATGCCCTGGGTACCGAATCCTATCGGGAGCAAGCCCTTGCTACCGGTACTTTTATCTGGGATGAAATGGTGCAGGAAAATGAATTGTTTCGCAACTACAAAGAGAGGGAAGCCTATACTTCTGGGTTTTTGGAAGATTATGCCGCCGTCATCCAAGCGTTTATTGCCTTATACTCCCTTTCTTTTGACCTCAAATGGCTGGAGCGGGCCGATCAGTTGATGGCCAGGGTCATGGATCGGTTTCTGGATAAATCCGATGGTTTGTTCTTTTTCAATGATCCCAAAAAAGAAAAACTGATTGCCGATAAAAAAGAAATTTTTGATAATGTCATTCCGGCATCCAATTCCATTATGGCCAGAAATTTACACCGTTTGGGGATCTATTTGTATCAGGACGAGTACCTTGATCAGGCGGAAAATATGGTGCAACTGGTTCAGGAATTGCTGCTGAAGGAGCCCTCTTTTTTAGCCAACTGGGCTACCTTTTATTTAGAAAAGACCCTGCCAACGGCTGAAATCGCCATTTTAGGTCCGGAAGCAGAAAGCAACGGCCTGGATTTTCAAAAGCACTATTATCCCAACACGGTACTTGCGGCCGGTACAGGAATGGACAAGCTTCCTTTATTGAATGACAAGCCTGCGGAAAAAAATCAATATTTTGTATGTTTTGATAAAACCTGTAAGCAGCCGGTCAGCAGTTTGGAGGATGCAGTGCTTCAATTACCTCATTTGCCCCGCTAAGAAAACAAATTTATTTTGGAGGATCTTTTCGCGCATACTTACCCGGCAGCCACATCCAAGTCCATGTACGCCGATGTCATATTGCCTGTACCCATTCCAAAATGGTTTACCTATAAGGTAGAAGCTGAATTTCAGGAGCAAATCGGTATTGGGTACCGGGTGATGGTACCCTTCGGTAATCGCAAAATTCTAACCGGTATTGTGGCAAAGGTTCACCAAAAAGCACCGGAAGTCTACCAGGCAAAAGTCATTTTGGATGTGTTGGATGATTTTCCCGTGGTCAACGCGCTACAAATCAAATTCTGGAACTGGATGGCGGGCTATTATTGCTGCCATATAGGGGAGGTGATGAACGCGGCGCTGCCTAGTGGGCTGAAGTTATCTACCGAAAGCAGGGTGCACCTGCATCCTAATTTTGATCCGGAAGCCCCGGGTTTTCCCATGGACGATCGGGAACTACTGGTTTTAGAAACGCTGGCCAAACATGATGACATGCGGGTGGAGCAGTTTGAGCAAATGCTGCCTGGAAAAATAAGTCATAAGATTATTAAAAGCCTGCTTTCAAAGGGAGCCGTGCTTCTTTACGAATCGGTCAAAGAAAAATACAGTCCTAAAACGGAGCACCGAATCCGATTAACCAATCGATTTCTTGCCGAAGAAAATATGCTGCAGGATCTTTTTTTGGAACTAAAGGGAAAACAAAAACAGGAGCAGGTGTTGCTCCAATACCTGCAGCTTATTCCGGTGTTTCAAAAGCCCGAGTTGAATGATGCCGGGCTGCTTAAAAAGGTGTTGATAGATGCAGGCTGCTCGCAGAGTTCCATCGATACCTTGATTAAAAAAGAGATCCTGGAATCCTTTCGGATAACGATCAGCAGATTCGATGAACAGGCAACTGGGAATGATTCGATCACCCTCTCCCCGCTTCAGCAGGAAGCTGTTGGGGAAATTCATAGGCAATTTGAAGACAAAAATACGCTATTGCTTCATGGAATTACCGGTTCTGGCAAAACGGAGATCTATATAGAGCTGATAAAGGAAGTATTGGACAGCGGCTCGCAGGTATTATTGTTGCTCCCGGAAATTGCCCTGACCACCCATCTGGTTTTTCGCTTGAAAAAGGTATTCGGGAACAAAATGGGTGTCTTCCACTCCAAATACTCCGACAATGAGCGGGTAGAGGTTTGGCAGGGAGTGCTCAAGGGGCGGTTTAATTTTGTTATTGGTGTCCGGTCTTCCTTATTTTTACCTTTTGACAGTTTGGGTCTGGTGATCATAGATGAAGAACACGAACCTTCCTATAAGCAATTTGATCCGGCTCCCCGGTTTCAGGCCAGAGATGCTGGCATCATGCTGGCCTGGATGCATCAGGCCAAAACCGTTTTGGGGTCGGCCACGCCAGCTTTTGAATCGTTCTTCAATGCTCAAAATGGAAAATACGGGTATGTGAAACTAGACAAACGGTATGGAAATGCCGAGCTTCCCCACTTCCATTTGGCAGATATACTCAAGGACAAAAAGAAAAACCTGCTGAAACTTGATTTTACCCGAATTCTAAGAGAAAAAATACAAGATGCCCTGAACAGGCAGGAACAAGTGTTAATTTTTCAGAACAGAAGAGGCTATGCACCTTATATTTCTTGTGAGGATTGTGGTTGGATTCCACAGTGTGAGCATTGCGATGTAAGTCTCACTTACCACCAATATCAGGAAGAACTCCGCTGTCATTATTGTGGGTTTAAGGAGAAGCTACCCAAGGCTTGCCCGGCTTGCGGAAGTCATAAATTGACTACCGTAGGCGTAGGCACGGAACGAATTGAAGAAAACCTATCCTTGTTATTTCCGGAGGCTCGCATTGCGCGAATGGACCTCGATACAACGCGAAGCAAATACGGGTACCAACGGATATTGGAAGACTTTGGGGCCGGGAATGTGGATATTTTGGTGGGCACCCAAATGATCACCAAAGGACTTGACTTCGATCGGGTTTCCCTGGTGGGAGTTGTTGATGCCGACCGTATTTTATATTTTCCGGATTTCAGGTCAGGGGAAAGGGCTTTTCAACAGATTACCCAGGTGGCTGGACGGGCAGGTAGGAGGGAGAAAACAGGCGAGGTAGTGATTCAGACCCGGCGGCCTGATCAGCAGATTTTCAGTCAGATAATGAGTGGAAATTACATAGATTTTTACCAACAGGAGATCCGTGAGCGCAAGCAGTTTTTTTATCCTCCCTTTATTAAAAATATTAAGGTGACGACCAAACACAAAGAATATAAAACAGCGGAGATGGCAGCACTTCACCTAAAAAATCTGGTAATGGCTATTGAAGCCAAAAAAATTGTATTGGGTCCGGAAAAATCATTAATTGGAAAAATCAAAAACCTGTACCTGTTTGAAATTTGGATCAAACTGGAAAAATCAGTCTCGGTTCAGGAAAACTTCAAAAAACAATTAATGGAAAAAATCATGGAGTTACAGGCCGAAAAGAAATTCAGGTCGGTTCGTTTTTTGGTGGACGTAGATCCTTTTTAGTAGACTGCTATTCGATAGCCGTTTGGTTCGCTATTCATTAGCGTTCCAAATATCATGGGTTGTCTTCCAGCTTCCATCGGCCTGTCTTTCCAGGATGTTTAAGTATTTAGAGGTAGCGTAGGTGGTGTCTCCAGTTGTTTTGGAGAAGAGGGTAACCTTGGCAAAGCCCCTGCCAAAAGCCAAATCTCCGTCAACCCGAACGGCTTCATATCCGCTTTCTAAACCTGTTCTGTAATTATCGAAAATTTCCTGATAATAGGCTTCTACGGCTTCAGGACCTATTTTTTTGGGGGTATTAGGTGCCATTAGAACAGCGTCGGTGGTAAAATGAGCTGCAATTGCAGCCGCATCACCGGCATTAAAAGCATCAGCCCTCGCCTGGCTCATGGCTTTTATTTTCAGGATATCCTGTTCCTGCGAAGGATTAAGGTCTGATCTACAGCTCATCACGCTTATTATCAGAATGGCAGAGGGGATAAGTATTCGTTTCATATGTTTATAATTGTCTTTTAATGGTCACATAGCCTGTCCCGATATCAAATCGGGAGAACCTTTGACGATTAAAATAATCATTGCCCTGTTCGTTTAATGATGATTTTAATCGTGTCCATTTCATGGTCAAAATTTTATTAATTTGAACCAAAGATAAAATATTTATTTATACCGTCAGATACATTGAATTTGATGGATATCCCTTATTTTAATTGGAAAAAATCCCGGGAATTAGCATGAAGAATTGATTTTATTTTGTTAAATTAATCCTGTGAAAAACAATTCATATGACAGCTTATTTTGAGACCATAGAATTTGAGGCATTAGATGGCTTTAAATGTGATTTGAAGCGACTTAAATCAAATAAAGCTACCAAAGGACCGGTCTTATTGGTACATGGTGCCGGTGTAAGTAGCAATATTTTTAATCCCCCTTCCAAGAACAATATCATATTTCAATTGGCAGAAGAAGGATACGACGTTTGGTTAGAAAATTGGAGGGGGAGTATTCACCTGGAGCCTAACGAGTGGAACCTGGATCTGGTAGCCCGAAATGACCATCCGGCAGCCGTGAAAAAGGTAAGTGAACTTACCGGTTCGAAAGAGATAAAAGCGATTATTCACTGTCAGGGCAGCACCAGTTTTATGATGTCGGCCGTTATGGGGTTGATTCCGGAAGTTAAATTGATAATTAGCAATGCGGTTTCCCTACATCCGATCGTTCCTGCCTTTTCCAAATTCAAGTTGAACCTATTGGTCCCCATAGTAAGTCGGTTTTTCGATTATTTCGATCCTCAGTGGGGCCTTGCAGCTCCCGATTTTAAATCTAAAGTTATTTTGAATTTTGTAAAAGCTACCCACTGGGAAAAGGACTCCACGGTGGGTAAAATGGTTAGCTTTACTTACGGTTCCGGTTTCCCAGCCCTCTGGGAATTGGAAAATCTGGATGAGAAAACCAAGGAATGGATACAGTATGAATTTGCGCATGTCCCCCTTTCCTTTTTCAGGCACATGCAAAAATGTGTGCGGAACGGAGCTTTGACACCCGATAATGATGAAGATCGTGATTACGTATCGGAGCCTCCCAAAACAGCGGCAAGAATGGTTTTGTTTGGGGGAAAAAAGAACAAGTGTTTTTTATCAGAAAGCCAGGAAAAAACATTTCGGTTTCTGGAAAGTACAAAGCCAGACTTCCACAAGTTGTATCTTTTGGAAGGCTACAGTCATTTGGATGTATTTTTCGGGAAAAATGCACACATTGATGTGTTTCCAAAAATGATCAATGAATTAGAACTTGGATAATTCCCAGCTATGCCCCCCAAAAGAATCAAACGATACACCGGAAGATACGCCCTTGTAGACGGGATACCCTACCAAATGCCGGTAAGCTCATCCCGGTCTCCGGCATTAATGGCTGGTTTTTCCTGTGATTGGGAGAAAGCCAATGAGTTGCTGCCCGGCAATGAAATACATGCATTAAAACTTCCGAATGGTAGAGCAGCACTGTTAGTCACCGTCATTAATTACCTGGATACCAGCATCGGAAAGTACATCGAATACAGTATAGCCATCGCATGTACCCATGGACCCAAGCCGGCTCCACGATTTTTAAATTCCATTTTACTGGGACATTATGGAACGGGTCAATACATTCTGGATTTGCCGGTAAGTAGTGAGATTTCAGTGAAGGGGGGCAAGGGAATATGGGGTATGCCCAAACATCAAGCCAACCTGGATTTTATAGAAAGTTCGGAACAGGTGAGTAGCCAGTATGAAAAGGATGGGCAATTTGCCTTTAGAATTGAAATCGAAAAACCCCGTTCGCCTTCCATCAAATTAAAAGTGGGAGCAACAAATTATTGCCGGTTTCGGAATATGCTGATGGCCTCTTACATTTATTTTGAATCCAAGGCGGGAATCAACTTATTCGGAAAAGCAAAGGGGAAGCTGTTTATCGGTGACCATCCCCGGGTAGCATCTCTACAGCATATTGACTTAAACCCAGACCCCTTTTTTACCACTTTTATGCCTGAAACGAATGGCATCCTGGATGACCATTTCCAATGCTGGTTTATGACGTATGAAGATCCGCCTGAAAGCATGCCGGAAGGGCTGGAAACAGTCTACCCGCTAGGTTTTAGCGAGGAATGGCTGCCACCGCCTTCGATTACCGATTACGAGAAATTTCGAATCCAAACCCATTAGTCAAGCACTATCATGAACCCTATCAAAAAAACCCTCCTTGACCTGAATAATGCCTATATTTTCTTTTGTGCATCCATCTATTTGGGGATGTTTTGGTCCTTGCATTTCTTTTGGTTTCCAAATTACCCCAATACCCTAACCCTCGACAATTACTACGATGCCATTATCCCACAGACGGATTTGGCAACGAATTTTTTTTTCATCACCATTCCCCTTATGGCCGCTGCATTGGTAATCATGCTGATCTCGGAATGGAACACGGGACTCCGTTGGGTTCCGATTGCCTGGATACCCGGGCTTTTGGCTCCTGTCATTGTTCAGCAAGCTTATATAGAGGACATAAACAATCAATTTAAGGCTGGGGTAAGCGACGAAGCGAGCCTCCAGGTACTGCTCCAGGAATGGATGTGGCTAAATGACATTCGCTGGATAATCCTGACGCTTATGTGGGGAATTACCATGTATTTCTTTATCGCTAAAGCAAAACCAACCCATCAACAGAAAACCCATGAATAAAGATAAAATTTTCGGCATTTCGACCCGATACATCGAGCTATTGGTGGTTTTTATTGGCTTTATTACCCTTTTTTCCGGACTGATTCAGTTGGTGAAACCGACGTTTATTCTGGGTTTTGTGGGAAAAACCGGTAGCAGTCCGGAAGCCGCCCATTTCTTCGCCATTGTTGGGATGTTTATGGCCCTTTTTGGTGGAATGGTCCTTCACGCTGTCTACAGTTCCGTAAGTAACAAGCAGATCATTCTCTGGTCTGCCATTCAAAAATTTGGAGCGTTTATCGCGGTGGCGATGGGTGTTTTTATAGGGTTATTTTCTGTCCTGGCCTTAGGAGTAGCCATTTTTGACCTTTTTTCAGGGATTGTTTTTTTACTCTACCTGAAAATACTCCGTTCAGATAACGATAAATTTTAATAGCTGGTTAAATTTAAACGAACTGCTTTCGCTGACAACCAAAACCCATGCTGATACAAGAAATCCATACCGATACAGATGTAAATAGGTCACTGATTTTGGCAGGCGGCGGCGTTAGGGTGGCTTATCAGGTGGGAGTAATGAAGGCTTTGGAAGAGGAAGGCCTGGAATTCAATCATGTGGACGGTACCTCCGGTGGCATCTTCAATGCAGCGATGCTGGCATGCGGGCAGCAGGTGGATGATTTGAGAACTAATTGGATCCATTTAAATCTAGCCCATTTTGTCTCTCCGGTTAGATTCAGGGATTATTTTACCCCCTGGAAACTAAAAGGAATGGGCGATACGGATGCCATTCGAACCAAGGTGTTACCCCATTTTAAGGTTCGAATTAATTCAATCAGGGAAAAGGGACTTCCTATCACCTTCTCCCTGTGTAACTTTTCGAAAAAAGTGGTACAAGCCATTCCTTCGAAGGACCTTCATGAAAATCACCTGCTGGCAGGAATTTCATTGCCCATTGTAATGCCTGCCTTACAAGTGGCTGGTGAGTGGTTTATTGATGCCGTTTGGATCAAAGATGCCCACCTAATGGAAGCAGTCAGACGGGGTGCAGAAGAAATTTGGGTTGTTTGGGGAATTGGGAACCATCCCGCGTATTTTTCAGGGGCACTGAATCAATATGTGCATTCCATTGAAATGAGTGCCAATGGAGCCTTATGGGAAGAATTTGAACAAATAAAATGGATTAATAAAGGAATCCAAAGAGGGGAGTCTGAATTCGGACAGCAGCGGCCTATTGAAGTTCACCTTATACACCCGTCGCTTCCCCTTCCCCTTGATCCGGATTTATTTTTTAATAAAATTACTTCCAGAGACCTGATAAATATGGGATACCAGGATGCTAAAAAATACCTGTCGGATATCCCTGAAGCCGGTGCCCAATTGAATGAGGGCCTGACCAGCACACCTGCCATTGGGAACTATCTTGGATTTCGGCTTCAGTTTTCTGGTGAATTGGCCTGGAAAGAAAAGGTCGATCGGGTATCGATGGATGTATTTTTACGCTATGCGGATTTGGGGGGCGAGGGGCGAATGGATGTTTTTACCAGTCTTTTTATCGGAGATTTGGATCAAGAGTACAGCGGCTTTCAGACTCGGTTTCGGCGAATTCCGAGCGAATCCGGATTTTCTATTTACGAAATAGAAACGAGTATGATGATCGAAAACAGGGTATACCTGGTAGTGGGCCGCTTCAATGGCAATAGTCCATGGCATTGGATGTTGGGTATGGACTTCAAGGAGCTGGAGCTGGTTTTGTATCCAAAAGGAGGTGCGGATCCGGAAATCGCTATGGAAGGTACTCTCTTTCAGTCCTTTTCATCCAGAATAAAGGGATTTTGGAGGGCATTGGCAAAGAAGAGCGACGGAGCTAGCGGAGGAATGGGGTTTAAAGTTAAAATGATAAAAAAAATGTTGTACAATGAAGTTTGAAAGAAAACCAATGGTCAATTGGTATGACCCCAAGCAATTAGCCTTCACGGGTGTCAAAACGGTGCTTTCTTCCGTATTCGGAAATTTTGCCGATAGGCGGGAACTACAGGCAGCCCTGGATCAGGAAATCCAGTTTTATGACTATTCGGATAGGGAGGAAATGTGGCTGGACTTTATCTCAGATTTGGGAGATGGCTTCAATCCTACTTTTACGTTGGCGGATTTATTGGCCAGAGAATCATTGACCTTGAGGGGCAAGCCCTTGAAAAGGGGAGAAGTGCTGGTAATGGGAGGGGATGAGGTCTATCCAACACCGGAGCCTATCGAATATAACAACCGTCTTCGAGGTCCCTACAACGCCGCTTTTCCCAAAGATGAAAATGATTCCAACCGACCAGATGTCTTTGCGGTTCCGGGAAATCATGACTGGTACGATGGATTGACCAATTTTCTTCGGCTATTTACGCAAAAGCGTTCTCTCGGCAATTGGCAGACGCAGCAAAGCAGGAGTTACTTTGCGCTAAAATTGCCTCATGATCATTGGTTGGTAGGGATAGATGTGCAACTGAATGCGGATATAGATTACCCGCAGATCTGTTACTTTAGGGAAATTGCCAGGCAACATTTCACCAGCCAAAGTAAAGTGATCTTGTGCGCCTCGGAGCCTTCCTGGGTTTACAAGTCTTTTGATGAAAATAACGAATCTTTTGATCGCTTGCAGTTTTTCATTGACAGAGTGCTTTTTGGTAAAGGGGAAGCGGAATACGAAGAAAAAAATAAGTCCCTGGAAGTAATTGCCATCCTGACCGGCGACCTACACCACTATGCCCGGTATGAAACGTCAAAGGGAAAAGAGCATCCCTGTCAATTAATTACAGCCGGGGGAGGAGGGGCTTTTATGCATCCAACCCATACCCTAAAAAAGGAAATTGAAAGCCTGAAAGGACAACCAGCGGCGTTGAAAAAAGTCTTTCCTTCAAAAGGGGATTCGGTTAAACTGAGTTTTCTCAACTTGATTTTTCCCTATTTCAGCCTTACCATGCTTTTCTTCTTCGGTATCTTTCACACGTTTACCACCTGGATACTTCAGTCAAATGTGGAAAGCCCAGAATCCATTATGGAGAAAATGGCTGGCCTGGATCTATTAGATGGGGATATTTCGGCGTTTTTTGGGGTCATTATTTCCGGGATCAGCCATCACCCTGCGGCATTATTTCTAAACTTACTGCTGTTTATGGGGATACTCCTTTTTACAGATACCAAGTCGGGAAGGAAGAACCTGAATTACATCGCCGGTGCCATTCACGGAGGGTTGCATTTGATGAATTTTTATTTTCTACTTTGGCTATTTTCTTTTACCAATCTTGGTACTTTGGGTATGGGAGTTAATAATCCCGGCCAGGTTTTACTATTCATGGCAGAAATGATACTGGTAGGGGGCATTATCAGCGGAATACTATTTGGTGTGTACCTTTCCTTTAGTGTTTTAGTTTTAAAAAATCATATTACCGAAGCCTCCTCTTCCTATCGCTGGGAGGGCTATAAGAATTTCTTACGCCTCTCGATCTCCGGAGAAGGCGTTACCATTTATCCTATCGGTTTGAAAAAGGTGGTGCGCAATTGGAAAAACACGGGTACCGAAGAAAATCCAAAATTTGAAGGGGGACCTATATCCTATGAATTGATTGAAGATCCAATAGTTATAAAAAATGAAAAGATTAGCTAAACCATTAACCGCCCTGAAATCCTCTTATGACTACCTGGTCATTGGTTCGGGATATGGTGGAAGTATCGCCGCATCCCGAATGGCAAGGTGTGGTCAGTCGGTCTGCCTCTTTGAGAAAGGTAAGGAATTTTTGCCGGGAGAATTTCCCGATACGCTGATAAAGGCGTCCGGAGAAATGAATTTTATCGGTGGAAAATCGGGCAACCTTGAAAAAAACGGCTTGTACGAATTTACCATGGGCAGTGGTATCAATGTCTTTAAAGGCTGTGGCCTCGGCGGTACTTCCCTGGTAAATGCCAATGTATCCATTGAACCTGAATCAAGAGTAATGGATGATAATGCCTGGCCCCAAGCCATTCGGGAGGACTTGGATTCATTCAAGCGCGGAGTTTCCCGAGCCCGGAAAATGTTGAGGCCAAATCCCTACCCGGAAAAGAAAAACGGATATCCACTGCTGAAAAAGACGGAGGCGATGAGAAAATCTGCGGCCCACATGTCGGCTCCGTTTCGGCTGCTCGATATCAATGTAAATTTCGAAGATCAGACCAATCATGTGGGTGTATATCAACCCAAGTGTACGAATTGCGGGGATTGTGTAACAGGTTGTAATATCGGAGCAAAGAATACCACTGCGATGAATTACCTCCCCGATGCCTGCTCCCACGGGGCAGAAATTTTTACGGAAATAAATGTGAGGTATATTAAAAAAGGTAAGGATCACTGGCAGGTATATTTCCATCCGATCGGTATAGGCCGGGACTTGTTTGATGCACCTTTGTTATTTGTTAAGGCAAAAAATGTAATCCTTGGTGCCGGTTCCCTGGGCTCTACCGAAATTCTGCTTAGGTCCGCAAAAATAGGGTTGAAGGTGTCTAAAAAATTGGGGCATCGGTTTACAGGAAATGGAGATGTTTTGGGTTTTGGTTATAATAACGATGTGCGGATCAATGGTATCGGGCTCGGGAAAAAAGGAACGGAGCAGATCGCCAACGTGGGTCCCTGTATTACCAGTGTCATTGACCTGCGGGAGCGTGAGAAGCTGGAAGACGGGATGACCCTCGAAGAAGGAACCATTCCGGGCCCTATCCGTGGCCTCATGCCAAAAGCTCTCTTTACTTTTTCACGTCTGGTGGGAAAGGATTCGGATAGGGGCTTTATCGATTATTTTAAAGAGAAATGGCGTGAAATCCGAAGCCTGTTTTTGGGTCCCTTTCATGGAGCGCTGGCGCGAAGTCAGGTGTATCTGGTAATGACACATGACGATGGCAATGGTACCCTAAAAATGAATGCCGAGGGCAAACTGACCATCAATTGGGAGGGAGTAGGAAAGCAGGAGATTTTCAAGAAGGTAAACAGTGAAATGTATCAAGCCACCGAGGCACTTGGAGGGACCAAGATACCCAACCCTACCTGGAACCGATTAATGAACTATGATCTGGTAACCGTACATCCCCTGGGTGGTTGTGGCATGGCAGATACTGCGGATCTTGGAGTCGTGAATCATAAGGGGCAGGTGTTTGAAGGAGAAATGGGAAATGCGCTGCATGAAGGATTGTACGTCATGGATGGCGCGATCATACCCAGACCGGTAGGTACGAATCCTTTGTTGACCATCAGTGCGCTGGCGGAACGGGCCTGTGAGCTCATCGCTCAGGAAAAAGGATATGAGCTATCAGATGAATTTGAGGAAAACCATAGCGCATCTCCCGGTGAACAGCCACCGGGTACGGGGGTTCAGTTTACGGAAACCATGAAGGGCTTCATCGGTTGGGGTGAAACTGCAGATTTTGACGCAGGCTATGAAAAAGGAAAAGCCGAAAATACCCCTTTTGAATTTACACTTACGATTCAAACGGAGGATATAGATGATTTTGTGGCCAGGGAGGACCATCCCGGCGCCATGTTGGGATCTATGAGCGTTCCATCACTGATTGAGGAAGCACTGACTGCCTATCAAGGGGAGTTTAACCTCTTTGTTCAGGAAAAAGCAGAAAGCAGGCAAAAAAAGATGCGCTACATGGCAAACTTGTTAAGTCCAGATGGCGGCGACTATTATTTTGAAGGGTTTAAAGACATTGAAAATGACTACGTAGTGGATGCCTGGAAAGACACCACCACGCTTTTCATAGCACTCTACGAGGGCACCGGTCCTCATGGTAAAATGCTGGGCAAAGGCAAGCTGGTAATTAAGGTGGCTGACTTGTTACGCCAATTAAGAACCGTTAAGGCCATTCATCCCAGATCAAAGGAGGAAGGAATCAAGGCCATTGCCAGTTTTGGGAAATTCTTCGCAGGAAATGTCTTCGAAACGTATTCGAAGATAATATAAGCAAGCTCCTTCCTTCAACGTGAGTTTGACCTATTTTCATTATCAAACCGTCATTCCGAGAATTAACTTTTTTTAAACGCAAAAATCGGGATGACGGTATTTATTTTTTACTATTTAATAATCAATATGTAAAAAAAATATAGAGCGACATCAAATCACCTCCCCCCTGTCTCCCCCTCCTGTTTTCAGGAGGGGGAGACAGGGGGTGGTAAAAATACTTACGATACAGCCGGGTTTTAAGTACGTTCTTAACTCGAACGTTTCCTCCAATTCATGGCGATGGGATTTCATCCGTAATGCCGGATTTACGTTCCCATTTTTCAGCAAACCAGCTTTTGGTTCGCGTCAGGAAATCACGATTGTGATAGGAGTGGTGCTGTGTGTAGAGTTGTTTGAGAAAGGTTTTTAAAAGATCAACCTGCTCCTCAGAAAGCCGGTGTTTCGGATTGGGGCTTTCCAGGTCACCCTGAAAATCCTGCGAACTCCTGAAGATGATCCAATCATCAATAACTACATTTTGCAAGGAATTTAGTGAATCAGGTAGTACGATTTCCGGATAGCTTATTTTATCAAACGACATATTAAATTGAAACAAGGTGTCGGGTTGACTTTGATCCACGACCCAAAAAGAATTCCTATTTGATGGTAAGGCACTGACGGTATCCTTATCTGTTAGCGTAGTAATACTGGATTTAGTGGTAATCCAGGATTCCCAGGTTTCAGGCATGTACTTAATGGGGAAAATCAGTTGTAGTAAACTATCCCGCTGACCGGTTTGAGGCCAAAATTCCTCATAAATGACCTCGTCTTCCTGGTAGGAAATATTTCTGATTTTGGCGCTTTCTTTTTCCTTGTTTTTCCAGGCATCGACAGAAAGCGTATCCGGACGAAATTCTCCGATGGGTAAACCCGTTTGATAAAGGGACAAGGCCCCGGCACTGAATTGGGAGGGGAGTAGTAAGGAGTCCTGAAGGGCCCAGATGGAGGAAGTTTCCGAATCATTTTGAAAGGAATTCAGTGCCTGTTTTTTCAATGCCCTCCACTCTGACTGATCAATGATGGAATCCCTGCTGATCCGATACCAGAAAGTGGAGTAATAGTGGTAAGGTAATTCCTCGGATTCAAATTCGAATTCCTGCATGTTGCGAACCATCAGCAGCAAGGTGTTCCATTTGTTGGTTGCCAGATTCCGGTTATTATACCGGTCTTCACTCGCATTTCTAAGTGAATCTATGACAACTAGCTCCTTTTCAATGGTATTTTCGAAATGAGAAGCTTCCTCAAAACTGATGTAGTAATCGCTGGTAATATCTTCGGTCAACTGAATGATCTCGTCATGGTGGAAGACCACTCGTTTGATTTCTTTTCCGGTAAGTAAGGTAAACAGCCTGCTCAGCGTTTCTCCTCCATGGATTTCCGCCTGTTTTATGATTCCAGCATTCCGGGCATTGATGGTCAGCTTTTGGACCGCATAGCTTTTTACCTTTTTACTATCGTTGAAATCCACCTTTCCATTGTAGGTCAAAATATCAAAACCAGGAATGCCTTTTTCAGGAATGAACCAGGGGTTGATGTCCGCATTGAGTATTTTCGGGGCAAACCCGAAGAAATGGAGTTCACTCAGTTCCTCATCGTAATGGTACATGCTTTCACTCATTCCTTTAAAATCAAAACCGGCCTTTACCGTTCCCCGCCCAATCATGGCTAATTTTTTTCTGGCCTCCCTGCGAGAAAGAGCGGCCAGTTTGTTTCCAAAATAGGCTGTCAGAAACGCATCTGTATTCCACCAGCTATTTCCGGGATTTTCATACAGGGCCAATAGGATTTGCCGGG
Source organism: Cyclobacterium salsum (assembly GCF_010119245.1). Lineage (GTDB taxonomy): Bacteria > Bacteroidota > Bacteroidia > Cytophagales > Cyclobacteriaceae > Cyclobacterium > Cyclobacterium salsum. The sequence continues at coordinate 447,605 of NZ_WNKG01000001.1, read as the reverse complement.
TTTCCCGATCATTTAATTGTTCTACCGAGGCATTTGTTTCGCCTTGGGATTGCAGAAAAAGGAAGGCCAGCACTTCCTCGTAGAGTAGCAATTGACTGGTTTGATCCCATTCTCCCAGAAAATACAGCTTTTCTAGAATGTTCTTCCGGCCAACCTGATCAACAAAGATTCTTTTACGCTCTCGACGTTTCAGGTCGCCGGATTCACCTCCTAATTCGATCCGGTTATCCGCTGAAAGGGTATGAAAATTTCGAAGATTTTCTAGTTCAAGCCGTAGTTCATCAAAGGTAAGCTCCGCCTGCGCCCGGATTTCCGGCTCTTGAAGCAAATCCATTTGGGCTTCATCAATGGAAGCCACCACTTCCCCATAATATTCGGCAGTAATCAATTCCCCCATTTCCCGTACATCCGATATGATGTTTGCGGTCGATTCGATCCCTGGTTTTCCTCCAAAGATATTCATCGGATTCCACCAGTAGACCAATCCAACTACGAGAATTACCAGTAGAATCTCCACAACAAAACGGGCGCTATGCAATAGCTGACGTATCATGGCTCTAATAAATTATCAGGACTGTTTACCTGACGAATCACCAACGAATCATTTTCAAATTGAATGTAAATCTCCTCAAAGTCAAAGCTTTTTAAAACCGTATGCATGAGTTTTCGGGCATGATTTTGACTGGATTCCACCAATCCCATATAGGGCAGGTGATCCCGAATATCCATTTCTGCCATTCTGAAAAATGTTTCCTGATCCTCTAAATTTATGCTATTTAAAAAGCGATCGGGGTTTGAAATCAGCGTGTCGGCAATAAAACTATCCGGAGGATAAGAAAAGTTGATTACTTCAATGGGAGGCAGGTTTACGTTTATTTTACTTCCCTCGATACGGATGTCTTCCTCCTTTATTCGGTTTAAGTCGATTCCAGTTTTAATACTTGCCCGGGAATAAGCCATGAAAGAGGCTTCATTCACCGGTATAAATAGTATGTTTTTGGTTTTTTTTCCGAATACTACCTTATCGATGACAAATTCCGAAACCACCAGGTCGCTGGCTTGCTGTATTTTGCCAATTACCAGGCCTCTTTCATCTTGCTCGCAGGAGCAGAAAATCCAACAGAAAATCACCCCAGTCCATCCATGGAGCAATACTTTTTTTAAGCCATCCATGTCTGTTCCTTTTTGAATTTTTCGTAATGGTTTTTCATTTTTAGATGGTATTGATTGACCTTATACCCGCTGCCATTATATCCATAAGCAAATGACTCCCAATCATAATTACCCTGGTTTTCTTCGGAGATATAGGTTAACAAGGTTTTGCCCCGAACTTTTTTGGTTTTGATAAATTCGAGAAAATCAAGGAAGTGAAAATATTCTGACTCGTGTTGACGTGCTTCAAATTCCTCAATGCTTTTGTATTTCCTTCCCTTGATAAAGTGCTCCATATTTTCACCCAGAATCTGAAAAAGACCCCAGGAAGTGGCGTAAACGGCCGCTTTGAGATCGATGCTTTTGGCCTGTTCCAGTCGCTCGTATTCTTTGGCACCTGCCTGATAATGTTCTCTTGTCCACTTTTCATAAATCAGGTGTTCATTTCCAACTTTTAGTGCTTTTGGATCTTTTCCGGATTTTTCCAGCCAATGCCAGAATTTGTGTCCCTCGAAGAGGATTTTGGCACGGCCATCGTTTAAATGCCCTCTGCCGGCAGATTCTACCGCAATGACCGCTTTGATCACTGGAAGGCTGAGTTTTACCTGCTCCCGCTGTTCCAATTCATCCAATGCCATCCGAATGTCCATATCGCTTAGGACTTTGCTGTTGGTATTATCTTTTATTTGAACAAACTCTTCCGGAAACTGAAAATCCTCCGGCGGCACATCAAAACCGGTCGACAGGGAAACCCGCTGATCTTTTAGCTGGCTTGCCTTTTCGGATTCAGAATTTCTGGCTGCGAAATCCGAATCATCCATTGCAAAGGCATTTTCATCGATATCCAGGTTGCTTTGGGGTTGGAATACGGGCCATTTTCCAGCCTGGGAGGGAGCTGCATCTTGTTCAGAATTAGCTTGGTTTTGATTTTCGCCCGCTCCCCTCTGGCTCCAGCGGTTTTGAAGGTATTTCAACGATTTATCTCCAAAATAGAAAGCAATCATCATTAAAAATGCGGTTTCAAAAAACTCAAATTGCTGACTTAGCAAGGCCGCATCGACACCGGAGTACTGTGTACCGAAACTAACAATTAACAACGCCATGCCCCCCATCAGCAAGGTAAAAGCAATCATTCCCCTGACCGTACCAGGAGGAAGCCCAAAGGTTTGGCTCCGGTAGGGGTTATATTCAGGAGTACTCATCTCAGAGGCTTTAACCGGCAAGCCCTGACTATGCCTGTCCTTGGCATCGTAGATCCGTTGCCAATCTTGATCCGTCAGCCCGTAATTAATGTTGTAGTGGTAAACCGACCACATGAAATAAATTAGAAACAAAGCAATCCATATGACGGAAGTTGCCAATCCCACTGCTTGAAACAGATTATTATATTCTATGTATACAAAAAAAGCTCCCAGGATTCCGAAGGTTACCAAAAGAGTGGATAAAATAACCGTACCCTTGAAAAAAAAGGTATGATAGGGGTTGAAATTGGGATTACGGTCTTTGGTTTTCGGACTAAAATACCTTGCCAATAGCGCATACATAAAAACGAGCGCAATGACTACTACCAGTCCCGATGCAATACCGTAATTAGTGGATTCCATTCCCGGGACGATAAATAGTAATACAGCAATCATTATTAAAAAAATGGAACCAATATGTAGAAGTACATACTTTTTTTCAGAAGCGTCCTTTTTCTTCTCTTCTGTCTTTTCCGGTTTGTTATCAGTAGTTTCCATGTGTAAAGGGACTATAGGTGGTATTTTCTTTAGTTGTTGACAGCCTCCAGGGTTTTTTGCCTGAGTCCTGCTCTTTCCATCCAATCTTCATTGAGGATTTTGATTTCAAGGTCTTCCTGAGAGGTTATTTTAGGATATATTTTCTTATAAAAGCGTTCAAATGCTCGCTGGGAATGGGTAACCATTTTTTCCCTTGAACCAGTATTCACTCCGTCGGCAAGGAGTATGCATCCCCTGGTATCCTGGTGGCTGTTTCCGATATGAATGTAGACCAGCTCGTAATTGGGAATATTTTTGATTTCTATGTGGTACTCAAACCAGGGAAATCGCTTCCGGTACCTTTTGGTTAGGTCGGTTAGGCTTGGGTTGAAAGCTAAGGAATACCTTCCTTCCGGTATTCGCGTACCACCGGGTAATTTCTCATCCCGGTGGGTGTCTTCCAGGGTATAACAGAAAAACTCCTTTCCCAGGTATAAAAGGCCCAGGCTCGTGTTGCCGTCATCCAGGTACCTTAAAAGCGTTAGTTCGGTACTGGCCAGAAATTCCCAGCTTTCCGGATGGGTTTCGGGGAGATTTTTTAGCAGATTTTCTTTTTTCTTATTTTTTCCAGAAGAGTGATTTGAAGGGGATTGACTTGTTTCTGTTGTGAGAGCGGAGGGAGTGGCCCGATCATTTTTAAAAAGGTTTTTAAGTGATTGCAGCCCTTTTCTAAAAAAATAAATAATATACCCGATAAAGCCCACCAGCCAAAACCAAACGGTTTCGATCAGTTCAGGATTAGCAAAAAATACAATGATGACCAGGACGGCCAAAGCTACCAAAAGTAGTCCAAAAATCCTGTTCATACTGATTTAGATTATAAGATAAGTCAGATCGTAATGCTTTTTCATTTCCAAGCAAAATTTAATTATTAAAATAAGAAGATCAAAGGAATTTTTATCTTTATTACGCTGTAATTCAAATGAAACGCCCCTGCCTTCTGAAATGTTAGAAAAAGGACGCTTATCCTCTTTCAGCTTATTTAGAAAAAATATGAATTACAGCTTTGGAGATCATAAATGATTCAAAATCAGTTAAAAAACAAGGACAAGTTGTATTTTTAATTTACAACGCTTTAGTGGTAACCTTTGCTTCCCTTAGAATTATTTCAATGGTAGTACAAATCACTGTCGTTTTTCATTATTTTGTTTATCAGGGGTAGATCCCTTTGAATTACCAAACAAAATGTAGTAAATTCATACAATAACAATACAAATAACAAAATGGCTAACTACAAACTTCAAATCAACGGCACGAACTACGAAGTAGATGTGGATTATGACACTCCTTTATTGTGGGTACTCCGTGACAACCTGGGCCTGGTAGGCACGAAATACTCCTGTGGAGTGGCTCAATGTGGTGCCTGTACGGTGCATGTCAATGGCGAAGCAGTAAGATCCTGTGTTTTACCCATTTCGGCTGTAAAAGAGGATAAAATAACGACCATAGAAGGCCTGTCCGAAAATGGAGACCATCCCGTACAGCAAGCCTGGGAAGAGGTGGACGTGGCTCAATGCGGCTATTGTCAGGCAGGACAGATTATGACGGCAGCGGCTTTGTTGAAGAAAAATCCCAACCCGAGTGATGAGGAAATCATTAACGGTATGAACGCTAACATCTGTAGGTGTGGTACCTACCATCGAATTAAGGAAGCAGTAAAATTGGCATCAGCTAAAACCAAGTAATCATGAATAAAGGATTAAAAACAAACAGAAGAGATTTCTTGAAAATTGCCGCCACCGCCGGAGGAGGACTTCTGATCGGTTTTAACTGGTCCAGTTGCGATTCCCCCAAAATGAAGGTGGTCAGTGAGGAAGAAATCATGAATAGTGCCTTGGGCTTTAACAGTTACCTTTCTATTTCGCCAACCGACCATGTGGTCATTTTCTCCCCGAATCCCGAACTGGGTCAAAATATCAAGACCTCGTTTCCAATGATTGTGGCCGAGGAGTTGGATGTGGATTGGTCTAACGTAAGAGTGAAACAGGCTTTTTTAGATACTGAAAAATACGACCGACAGGTGACCGGAGGGTCGGGAGCCATGCCCCATTCCTGGGAACGATTGAGAAAAGCAGGGGCTACTGCCAGGCAAATGCTCTTGCAGGCAGCGGCTAAAAGGCTTGGCGTTTCGGTTTCTGATTTGCGCACCGAAAAAGGGCAGGTTATCCATGGCTCTGAAAAATTGAGTTATGGTGATTTGGCCAATGAAGCAGCACTTGTTCCCGTTCCGGAGGAAGTTACACTTAAGAATACAAAAGATTTCAAAATCATCGGCACCCCAATTAAAAACGTGGATAATCGAGCCATGTTTACCGGGCAGCCGCTGTTTGGATTGGATTTTTACCGGGAAGGAATGGTACATGCCATGATTCAGCGTCCACCCTTTGGTATGAAACTGAAATCTGTAGATTCAGCCGCAGCTAAAGCGGTGAAAGGAGTGAAAGACGTGGTTACCTTCAAGGACAACGTAGCGATAATCGGTGAATCCACCTGGCCTCTAATGAAAGCAAAAAAGCAGTTGAAAATTCAGTACGAACCCATTGACGGGCAGTTGGAATCCTCTGAGTTTCACAACCGTATTTTCGATGAAATGCTCGATACGGGCAAGGGCGATGTCAAACGGGAGGATGGTAACGTAAATGCCGCTTTCCGTTCTGCTGCCAAGGTGATCAAAAGTGAATACCAATGTCCCTTCCTTTCCCACAGCCCCATGGAACCGATGAATTTCTTCGCTCATGTGAAGTCGGATGGTGTGGAACTGATTGGTCCCACCCAGACTCCTGATAGGGCAAGGAATGCAGCTGCCGAGATTTGTGGATTTTCACCCGATAAAGTAACGGTAGAAATGACCCGTCTGGGAGGCGGATTTGGACGACGGTTGCGGGCAGATTTTGTGGAAGAGGCCGTTGAATTATCAAAAATGCTAAAAGCCCCGGTGAAATTAACCTGGTCCAGAGAAGATGACCTAACAGGAGGTGCCTACAGACCTGCGGTAAAATACCGTTTTGAGGCGGCTTTGGACAGCGACAATAACCTCATCGGGTATAAGTTAAGAGGAGTAGGGATCAATGCCGGTAATTGTACCCGGGAAAACAACTTCCCGTCGGGCTCGGTTGATAATCTTTTGATAGAGTCCCTGGAATACAAGTCTCCCATCACCACCAATGCCTGGAGGGCACCTATTACCAACTTCCTGGCCTTTGCAGAACAGTCCTTTTTGGATGAAGTCGCCGAGGCAGCTGGAAAGGATGCGGTAGCACTGAGATTGGAATTATTGGACCGGGCCAAAAAGAATCCCGTCGGTGAGATCCACTACGATATCGATCGCATGCGGACGGTCGTAGAAACGGCAGCGGAAAAATCGGGATGGGGAAAGAAACCTGGTGTTTCGCAGGGATTCAGTGTGTATTTCTCCCACAGGTCCTATGTAGCACAGGTGGCGGAAGCCCGAATGGTCGACGGAAAACCCAAATTGGACAAAATCTACGCAGTCACAGACTGCGGGATCGTGGTCAATCCTACCGGAGCTGACCAGCAGGTGCGAGGGGGAATGGTAGATGGTATGGGACATGCCATGTTTACCAACATGACCTTTACAGATGGAATCGCCGATCAGAAAAACTTTGATACCTACCGGCTGATAAAAATGAATGAGATTCCCGAGATTGAAACTCATTTTATAGATAATGGCATAGATCCCACCGGCTTGGGAGAGCCTGCCTTACCGCCAACAGGAGGGGCAATAGCCAATGCCATATTCAAGGCCTCCGGCAAACGGGTGAGAAACCAGCCTTTTATGGAACAGGAGGAAATGAAAAATGTAAATTTAGGAGATCCTGCCTGATGAGTAATTAACCGTATATTTATTTTAAAAAAGGCAGCCAGAAATGGTTGCCTTTTTTAATGTTTCAAAGACATCATTGAACGGGTAACCCGGATCGATTCGCTTCGCCAATTTCTAGTACATCGGTCACCACGTATTCGCTGGCCCCTCGCCAGGGAATGGGGTTTAAGTATTCTTTATACCTCAGCTCCACAAATTTACCTCCGGATCGTTCCAGGATCAAGGCTACGGAATCTCCTTCCGCACTAAAGCGGAATTCGTTGCTTTGAAGGGCTCCTGGATTAGGACTTTGAAAGCCATCTTGTACCAGGCGACCTTCCCAGGTTTTGAAAAGGAATCCCTTTTTTTCAAAATAGTTGAGATTCCCGGCTTTTACCCCCTCGGCAAATACAAAATAGTATCGCCACCAAAACAAACCTGCCAGGAGGATGACCAGTAATATAGCTACCGGACCAATAAATTTTTTCATAGCCTTGAAGTTGAAGTTATAGCGGCTAAAGATAAGAATAAATCCCATTTTTTGTATATTCAGGCTTAAATGGAAAAACCCTAAAACTATGAGCACTATTTGGATTGTACTTATTATCGTCGTAGTGGTCGGTATTTTTGTTGTATCACTGTATAACAAGCTTGTCGCCTATAAAAATAACCGTGAAAATGCGTTTGCTGATATCGATGTACAGTTAAAACAACGCCACGACCTGATCCCACAGTTAGTAAGCAGTGTGAAAGGCTATATGGAGCACGAAGCCGGAGTACTTACCCGGGTTACGGAAGCCAGGTCTCGTGCCATGAATGCCTCTACCATAGATGGAAAGATTGCTGCTGAGCAGGAATTGGGCGCTGCCTTGCAAGGATTACAGATTCAGGTGGAAGCCTATCCGGACCTTAAAGCAAATACTAATTTCCTGCAGCTACAAAATGAGATTTCCGATGTGGAAAACAAACTGGCAGCCGCCAGAAGGTATTTCAACTCGGCAACCAAAGAATTCAACGTGGCTGTTCAGAGCTTTCCTTCCAATATGATTGCCGGGATGTTTGGATTTCATACCGAGCAAATGTTTGATGTGGGTACTTCCGAAAGAGAACGGCTGGACAAGGCACCCGAAATTAAATTTTAATAGGTAGATGGCAGCCTATATTGGGATTCAAACACAAATCCGAAGAAATAATTTCCGCTCTGTTTTGTTATTGCTGGGATTCCCATTACTTATTTTGGCGGCGGTTTATGCCTTCCTTTATTTCACCTTGCCACCCGATGGTTCTACGGAAGCCATCAATGATAACTTTCTGAGTACGATACCGGGAGTGCTCATTGCAGTGGCTATTTGGTTTGTGATTGCTTATTTTTTTCACACCAAAATGATCAGCGGGGCAGCAGGATCCAAGCCCTTAGAAAGGAAGGAAAACATGCGTGTCTACAATCTGGTAGAGAATCTGTGCATTAGTAAAGGCATGAAAATGCCTAAAATTCAGATTATTGAGGATCCGGCACTAAATGCCTTTGCCAGTGGAATCAATGAAAAAACGTATACCGTAACCCTTACAAGAGGAATTATCGACGAACTCAATGACGAAGAATTGGAAGGCGTGATCGCTCACGAACTCATACATATTAGGAATAAGGATGTGAGGCTGTTGATCATCTCCATCATTTTTGTCGGCATTTTCTCCTTTATCGCCCAAATCTTATTTCGAAGTATGTTATTTGGCGGCACCCGTAGACGCGGCAAATCGGATAACCGGGCCTTGATCATTGCCCTGGTAATCGCATTCGTGGCCTTCCTGTTGTCCATGCTGTTCCGGTTTGCCATATCCCGAAAAAGAGAATACATGGCGGATAGCGGGGCAGCAGAGATGACCAAAAAACCCTGGGCGTTAGCAGCCGCCCTTCGTAAAATAGCGGGAAATTTTCGGGTGCAAACGGTAAAAAGCGATGATGTGGCGGAATTGTTTATTGAAAACAAGCCGGATAAGTCTTCCGGAATGGTATCTGCCATTACGGGCTTATTTGCCACGCATCCGCCCATCGAAAAGCGAATTAAAATTCTGGAAGAATTTTAATTGTATAGAATGACCGAAACCTAACATTTATTCTCCTCAAGAAAGACTGATAAAGATGGATTTTATTGATTATTACAAGGTTCTGGAGATAAGTAAAGAGGCGAGCCAGGAAGACATTAAAAAGGCTTATCGAAAGCTAGCCAGAAAATACCACCCGGATCTAAACCCCAATGACCTGGATGCGCAAAAGAAATTTCAGGCGGTGAATGAAGCCAATGAAGTACTGAGCGATCCCGAGAAAAGGAAAAAATACGATCAGTACGGTAAAGACTGGAAGCATGCTGATTCCTTTCAAGGTCGGTCTCAAGGAGGTTCTGCAGGATATCAGGGCAGGCGCTATCAGGCAGAGGATTTTGAACAGGCATTTGGACAAGGTGGTTTTTCTGATTTTTTTGAGTCCTTATTTGGAGGGGGAGGAGCAAGGGGAGAATCGAACATCAGATTTAAAGGACAAGATGTCCGTGCTACCCTGGAATTACCTCTAAGAGAAGTGTTGCATACCCATAAACGAACACTTGCCTTAAACGACAATAAAATCAGACTAACTATCCATGCAGGGGTAGAGGATGGACAAACCATCCGCATTAAAGGGCATGGAGGAGAAGGAGTCAACGGAGGGCCCAAGGGGGACCTTTATCTAACGTTCAAAATTCTGCCAGATCCCGTGTATACCCGGGAAGGAAAGAATTTGTACAAAACGGAACATCTGGACTTGTATACGGCTATTTTGGGAGGAGAGATCGTTACAGAAACCTTATCTGGTAAGGTAAAATTGAAGGTACCCGCAGGCACTCAAAATGGAACCAAAGTCAAGCTAAAGGGGAAAGGTTTTCCCTTATATAAAAACGAACGTATTTTGGGTGATTTATATCTAACCTACCAGGTAAAGATACCCAAAAACCTTTCGGAGGAGGAAAAGAAATTGTTTACGGAATTGGCAAACCTGAATAAATCATGAATAAACCCGATGAAACCCTTATATCCCTGCATAAATTTTGTACCTCTTGCGGAATTGAGATTTCCTTTGTACAAGCCTTATCCGAGCAGGGACTTTGTGAGTTGGTGGAGAGAGAGGCCACTACCTATGTGTTGCTGGACGAGATTGCCCGGCTGGAGCGCCTGTCACGATTGCATTACGAAATGGAAATAAATTTGGAAGGCCTTCATGCAATTAGTCACCTGCAGAAAAAGATCGAGGACTTGGAAGAACAAGTCAAAGACCTGAAAAGAAAACTACAAAGACACGAAAGTACTCATCTGTTGTAGGTCGTACCAGGCTCGAACTGGTGACCTCTGCCCTGTCAAGGCAGCGCTCTGAACCAACTGAGCTAACGACCTGGGTTCTGACTGCAATGATACAGGAATTCATTTAATAATTCAACACATACCTTTCAAATATATTCTTCTCCCTTTTATCCACAGCTTATGTCAGGCATACCCAGCATGTACCGAAAATTCCTGCATCTCTTCCTGATGGCGGCAACGCTTGGTGTGGTAGGAACGACCAATGGCCAACAGTTATCGGCTTCGGTCACAAAGACCGATATTACCCCGAAAGACAGCCAGTGGCTATTGGGATACGGACCAAGAAAATCTACCGGCATCAACGATTCCATTTTTCATAGAATCATCCTTCTGAACGACGGCAGGGAAACATTTTGTTTGATTTCATCCGATATATGCCTGGTATCCCCTGCCGAATACGACCGGGTGGCACAGGAAATCCAGAATCGTTTTGGTATTCCGATGCTTAATATCTGGTGGACGGTAACGCACACCCACTCTGCGCCCGAAGTAGGTCCTCCTGGATTACCCGAAGCATTTATGGGAGATCGGTATACCCACGAATGGGATCGGGAATATACCCGGATGGTGACGGATAAAATGCTGGAGGCCGTAGAAGATGGGTTGAAAAACCTCGAACCGGCTCAAATGGGTTGGGGTTGGGGATTTTCACAAGCCAACATTAACCGCCGGGCCATCGATGAAAACGGAAAGGCATCGCTGGGATTGAATCCGGATGGGCCGGTAGATCGCAAAATTGGATTGATCCGAATCGACAAAGCCAATGGAGATCCCTTGGCATTAGTGGCCAATTATCCCATTCATGGGACCGTGTTGGGTCAGGAACATACGAACATTAGTGGAGATGCCCCGGGAATTGTGGCCGAATATGTAGAAGAAAAAATAGGTGTACCCATGCTGTTTATCAATGGTGCCGCCGGAAATATTGCTCCCATTTATAGTGTTTACCCCAATCCGGCAGCCGGTCATCTCAGTCAGTTTAAGGTTTTGCTGGGAGACAAAATCCTTGACGCTTACAGGAAAATTCAATCGCTAACAAGCGATATTGACCTTCAAACCGCCACTTTAACGGTAACTACTCCCCGGAAGGACGAGCTCGGCTGGCCGGATGACCTGGGTGCTTATACCCAAAATGACGCCCAGGGAAAACCACAGATATTGTTACCCATCCGCTTTCTAAAAATCAATCAATCCCTGGCTTTATGGAGTGCTCCCCTGGAGCTCTTTTGTGAATTGTCTAACGAAGTTCGTCAGGATTCTCCTTTTCCCTATACCTTTTATTATGGGTATAGCAATGGTTGGTTGGGTTATTTGCCCACCGCAGCGGCTTATGCCCATGGTGGATACGAAGTAGAACGGGTAAATGCATTTACTCCAAGAGCCGGTGATGACCTGGTCTCCGCTGTATCTTCTTTTTTAATGGGATGGTTGTCTGAATAACATGAATGGCTTATTACTATTATGAGAAACGTATTATTTCATATACCAGCCTACTTGTACCTACTGATGGTAGTGTGCGCCTGCCAAAATGAAAATTCCCCTGCGAATCTTCCGGCAGGTTTTGAATTGGACGAGCGGTTTCAGATGGAGTTAATTGCTGCCGAACCCTTGGTGGCAGATCCTGTTGACATGTGTATCGATGGAAAGGGACGGATGTTTGTGGTAGAAATGCACGGTTACCCACTGGACGTAAGTGGCAGTGGAAAGGTAAAACTTTTGGTAGATACCGATGGGGATGGAGTCATGGATCAGCATACGGTATTTGCCGATAGTCTCATCTTGCCTACAGGCATCATGGCTTGGAAAAAGGGGGTGTTGGTTACAGACCCCCCACATGTGCTTTACCTGGAGGATACCAATGAGGATGGAATAGCAGACAAGCGCGAGGTGATTTTAACAGGTTTTGCCCGCTCCAATCCCCAGCACAATGTCAACAGTCCCCGCTATGGTTTGGACAACTGGATTTACCTGGGCCATGAACCAGCGGTCACGACGGTGATGTTTACGGAAAAACTAGGTGATAAAGGCAGTGAAATCCACTTTCCATTTCTCCCGGAGGGACCCCAACTGCCCGTCAATGCAGGCGGAAGAGGCATTCGATTCAAGCCGGATGGGTCCGGGTTGGAACGATTGGCAAGCCGGACGCAATTTGGCCATGCCACGGATAAATGGGGAGAACGATTTCTGATCAATAACAATAACCATTTGATTCATGAAGTGCTTCCGGCCAGGTATTTGGGTAAAAACCCTTTTTTCCCGATTAGCAATGTCACCCAATCCGTATCCGATCACGGTAATGCCGCCGAGGTGTATCCCATCACGGATAATCCCGAACATCAGCTCTTGACAGATATCGGAGTCATGACCTCCGCTTGTGGGGTTACCCCTTATTTAGGTGGCGCATTCCCCGAACCATTTGATCAGGTGATCTTTACGGCAGAACCCGTTAGTAATCTGGTTCACGCAGATATCTTACAAGGCAAAGGTGCCACCTTTACCGGCAGCAAATTATATCAGCGAAGTGAATTTCTTCGGTCCCGGGATGCCTGGTTCAGGCCGGTTAATATGTATCTGGGGCCGGATGGCGCCTTGTACTTGCTGGACTATCACCGAAAAATCATCGAACATCCGGAATGGATGGCGGATGAAGTGACGCAATCCGGAGCCCTCTATGAGGGAACGGATAAAGGCAGAATCTACCGAATCAGTCCAAAGGGATCGGAAAAAGCCGCTTGGTCGCAATCCATCGATTTGGAGCAGCTTACGGATCAAGCCTTAATCGAAAAATTATCGCATCCCAACCATTGGTGGCGAACCAATGCGCAACGAATTTTGGTGGAGCGCAACCCGAATCCCCTTCCCGTGGAATTGGTGGAACTTGCCAGAAATGCCAGCCAGCCACTGGGCCGCCTTCATGCCTTATGGACCTTACATGGTGTGGGTAACTTGCAGGCAGAACTGGTGAAAGAAGCATTGCAAGATCCGGAGGCAGGGGTCCGGAAAAATGCCTTGAAATTGGCGGAGTTTTTTCCGGAAAAACTGGTAGCCTGGGATTTAGAGTTGAGGGCTATGGTGGATGATCCAGACCCCAAGGTCCGCTTTCAGTTGGTAAATACATTGAGCACAATTTCAGAAGAATGGGCATTTGCTACCCGTATGGCCGTCCTGAAAAAGGATATGGACGATGAATGGGTGCAGCTGGCGGTGTTGGCCGCACCTTTAGGGAATCAGGAGGATATACTAGAAGAATTGATCAGCGGGTATCGTGCGGATCAGTCCGGATACAATGAGATGATTGAAAAAGCAGCCCGAATGCAGGCGGCAAGGGATGGGTTTGAAGAAGTACTGAAAGTAATATCACCTGTAGTTCAGCCAACTAATTCCATTATGGGATGGGAGCCTTTTGCCATAAAAGGGATGGCTTCCGGTTTGCAAAATTCTCTGCCCTCAGGAAGCCGTTGGGAAAACCTTCAGAAGGAAATAATACTCAACTTACCATTGATTTCCTCCATACCACTAAAAAATGCATTTATTGATTTGGTAACCTTAGGGCCGATACCCGAAATTTCAGCACAGAAAGGAATAGTCAATCAGGCATTTGAAATTACGCTAAACACTTCCGCTAAGGAAGAAGAAAGGCTGGTTTGGTTACGGATTATGGGGCTTTTTCAGCCCGAAAAAGCATCTGAAGAATTAAAAAAATTGATTCAACCACAAGAGCCGGTCAGGTTACAGCAGGAAGTACTTTCCTATTTAAGCAAAGCAGCCGAAGGGGGATATGCTGACTTTTTAATGGAGCGGTGGAAGGGGCTTAGTCCTGAGGTAAGGAATGCTGCGGTTGGATCTCTTTTAAATAGTCATCCTCGCATCCATGCGCTACTTGACGGGCTGGAGCACGGAACCGTTTTGCCCAGCCATATTCCCTGGGGCAATACGGTCTTTTTGATGAACCAAAAAGACCCGGCCATCCGGGATAAGGCCAGGGCCTTGCTGGTGCCTTCTGATAGCGAAAGAGAGGATGTCATTCGTTCGTTCCAGGCCGCCCTTGAACTGGAAGGCATCCCTGAAAAAGGCCTGCAGGTTTACGAAGAGAATTGCTCCATTTGTCATCAAATGACAGAGGAGCGGGGGGAATTGTATGGTCCCGACCTGGCATCCCTTCGAAACCGACGCTATGAAAGTATCCTCAAGGACATCCTTGATCCCAATCTTTCCATAGCGGATGGCTATGATCTTTGGCAAATAGAGCTTTCCGATAGTGAGGCCGTACAGGGAATCATTTCCCATGAAACAACCACTGCCATTGAGCTAGTGCAGGCCGGCGGTTTAACCCGGACAATTTCCCGGTCGGAGATTTCCAGCATGCAAGCCCTGCCGGTGTCAGGGATGGCCCAGGGATTGGAAAATCAAATCAGCGTGGAAGAGATGGCAGATTTACTGGCATTTATTAAGCGAGGATTGTAACGAACTACCCTTGGTTTTCAGTTAAACTCAAATACCGTAAGCGCAAAAAGATAACCCTAAACCAATTTCGAATAAAGATTATATAAGTAATAGAATATCAGAGGGTTGATATTTTATTTTTAAACATAAGTTTAGTTTATTAAATTCAGGTTTTGCTTTTTAAATCAAGGTCAAATTAATTGAATTTGGGTCAAACTAAAGCGGTTTTGGGATAAGCACAAACGGGATATCAGGAGTAGCAACGAAATATTGGATTTTTCAGGAAGTTTAAAAAAGATCAGACTGATAGAAAGATAATTTGCGCATCATTAAATTTTCTTTCTAACGATGAATTTCCCAAAGAATGCCTATTCAATCAGAATGCCTGGATTATTAAATGAAATATTCAAAGGCGCCGGAAATCGTATTAGGTAAAATTCCAAAATAGTATTGTTGAACCGGTCTGACTTCATCGAATGAATCAGAATTTGGTAGGAGGGAAAAAGGGAAAGCAGCTCTAAAAATTTAGGAAGTATACTTCTGGCGATTTAAATGTATCACCAATGAAAGCTCCACTTTTTTGAAGGACTAACGAGGTATCTATCCATTGGAGAAGCTGATAAGAGACCTTTTTCGGTAGGTATAATGATTTCCGGCAAATCAATCCCACCGAGAGTCTACGGCCAATCTTTTTTTATAGAAGAAAGGGATACGAATAATTTAACCGATGGCCCCTTATATCGACCAAATAAACCACTCATCAATAATGTAAATTTAAAGTGATTATAATCATATTTAAAGCTATAAAATTACTTTCGCCTTAATTCAATAACAATAATAATTTTCATTAATCCATTGGTTGTCCAAATAAAATCCCCTACATTTAATAGGAAAAAATCAAAACACACTTTATTAACTACTATTTCAATTAATAGTTTTATAGTACATTGAATCAGGTTATTCTCCTAATTTAGTTTCCGTTAAGCATTGGATGGAGGTTGAATTACAATTGGTGTCTCGTTCAGAAAAAATGAATCAAACAAAAAATAATTCAGAATTATTCATCCTCATTGCCGAAGGAAATAAAAAAGCCTTTGATGAATTTTTTGAACTTTATTATAAAAAACTGGTAAACTTCTCGAAATCTATTTTAGATGATAAAGGCATGTCTGAAGATGTTGTTTCAGAGGTATTAACCAATTTATTAATTGATAAAGAGCGGGTTTTCAGGATGAAAAATTTTGAAGCCTATCTTTATACCGCGGTTAAGAATAAATCCCTCACAAAGATTGATAAACGCAGAAGGGAATTAAGGATTGAGTGTGGTGATGACGATAAAAATCATTTTATTTATTCCATTACCCCCCATCAATTGTTGGAAGAACAGGAATTGACTCATCTAATTCAATCACTTGTAAATAATCTGCCAAAAAAAAGGAAAATGGTATTTAAATTGATTAAAGATGATGAATTAACCTACCGACAGGTTGGCGAGATTCTGGAAATTTCAGAAAGGACCGTGGAAGTGCATTTAAAGCTTGCCATCAGGAGTTTTAGAGAAAAAATTAGTCTTTATCTTGATAGAAAGATGGAGAATAAAAAACATTCCAAAATATCTTAGTGTAGAAAATTCCTGAATATTTTTTAACCTCATGTAGTCTGGTACCAACCAGTAAATTCAAAAGAACCAGGTTATTTTCCTCATTGTAACTTTGAAACCATATATTCTAACAAAAAATATTTATGTTAATTTGATTTCGATTTATTATTACGGTTCCTGCCTTCACTTCAAAAATATATTTTTATTTTGGTAAATATTACGGGTTTTTCCATTTTCATTGGTCTTAGTCAATATAGAGAATATTTTCATTCCTTTTTTGATTCAACATTTGGATTCTCAGAAGGAGGTCAATTAGGTTGATAACAGATAAAGGGAACAATTTTCAATTATATCAGGCTGATTTTGTTTCTAATTGTTTTGAATTGTTTTGAATTGAAATTGGCAATTAACTATACGGCTATGTTTAAACGTATTTATGGTTTTGGTTTGATTATCACATCTCTGACCTTTCAGGCCTGTGATAAACAAGATACCGCCATGGTTGGAAATTCCTCTGACAAACTGCCAGATGAGGTTAGTTATAACTTTCATGTCAGGCCAATATTATCGGACAACTGTTTTGCCTGTCATGGACCTGATGCCAATAAGAGGGAAGCTAATTTAAGACTGGATATCGAAGAAGAAGCCTTTAGGTCTCTAGAAAAAACACTCGACGCCCATGCGCTTGTTCCGGGAAATCCCCTTGCTTCTGATGTATATAATCGAGTGGTCTCAGATGATCCATCAGTAAAAATGCCTCCTCCTGATTCCAATTTAAAGCTTACAGATTTTGAGATCAGCATGATCAAAAAATGGATCAGCCAAGGGGCGAAATATGAACCGCATTGGTCTTTTTTACCTCCTAAGAAAGTTAAAATCCCAAAAATAGTTCACAATGATTTGGCCAATAATGAGATCGATTATTTCATTCTTAAAAAGCTGGAGGAGAAAGGTTTTAAACCCAATGAGGAAGCGGACAAGGAAAGCTTATTAAAAAGACTGAGTTTTGATTTGACTGGTTTGCCTCCAAGTTTGGAAATGATGGATGATTTTTTGGAAGACCCTAGTGAGGACGCCTATTCGAATTGGGTAGACCGAATGCTTTCCAGCCAGGCTTATGGGGAAAAAATGGCGGTTTATTGGATGGATATCGCAAGGTTTGCTGATTCCCATGGCTTTCAGGACGACAGTTATAGAAGCCAATGGCCATGGAGAGACTGGGTGATTCATGCTTTTAATGAAAACATGCCTTATGATCAGTTCATTACCTGGCAACTGGCTGGGGATTTACTTCCCGATCCAACAAAAGAACAGTTATTGGCTACCGGATTTAACCGAAATCATAAGATTACCGAAGAAGGAGGAATAGTGGATGAAGAATATCGGGTCATGTATGTGACCGATAGAACCAATACTTTCGGAAAAGCGCTGATCGGAATCACCATGGAATGTGCAGGCTGCCACGATCATAAATATGATCCGGTTTCCCAAAAGGAGTATTATCAGCTGTATTCATTTTTTAATAATATTAGGGAGAAAGGTATTGAGTCCGTCGTGGGAGGACCTGAGACATATGCCAAACGCCCATTTATGGAGATTACAGATGAAGATGTTGATTCTATACTTGGATTCATAAACAAACCGGATACCACCCAATTGATCGTGTCCATCATGGGGGAATTAGATTCTGCCCGTACGTCCTATGTGTTGGAGCGAGGATCTTATGAAGCGCATAGAGAAGCAGTGACACCAGGCATGCCCGAATCAATATTGGCTTTTAATCCGGAATTTGAACGAAACAGGTTAGGGCTGGCCAAATGGTTATTTGATAAAAAAAACCCCTTAACCGCCAGGGTATTTGTCAATCAAATATGGCAGGAAATTTTTGGAAAGGGCATTGTCGCCACACCCGGTGATTTTGGCATGCAGGGGGAACTTCCCAGTCATCCTGAGTTATTGGATTGGTTGGCGATGGATTTTATGGAATACGGTTGGGACATCAAGCGTCTGGTCAGGCAGATGGTAACTTCCGCTACCTATAAACAATCTGCCGTAATTAATGATGAAAAAATGGAACAGGATCCTGAAAATATTTTCCTTAGCCGTGCACCAAGATTTAGGTTAAAGGCAGAATTTGTTCGTGATTTGATTTTGTCAAGCAGTGGTCTATTGGATGCTACCCTAGGAGGACCAAGTGTAAAACCCTATCAGCCTTCCGGGCTTTGGGAGGGGGCCACATCTGGAAGGGGGATCTTATCGGTGTACAAACAGGATCATGGTAAGGACCTTTACCGTAGAGGGCTGTACAATTTTATCAAGCGGACAGTACCTCCGCCCGCAATGACCCTTTTTGATGCCAGCAACCGCGACCAATGCGAAGTGGAGAGGTTGATTACCAATACACCATTACAGGCGTTGGTAATGTTAAATGATCCAACCATGTTGGAGGCATCCAGAGTACTCGCCGGAAAATTACTAAAGGAAAAAACGACGGCGGAGCAGAACATTAAGAAAGCCTTTCGAATGATTGTTTGCAGGTTCCCGGAACAGCGGGAAATGGAGGTATTGATAAAATACCATCGCGGACAATTGAAAACCATGGTAAATGAAAATGCGAAAGCTTTGTTAAATGTGGGAGAGTATCCCTTCGAGGAGGATTTAGACCCCGTGGAATGGGCCTCGTTAATGCAGGTCATTTCCACCATTTATAATTTAGAAGAGACCATTTCCAAAACCTGATATGGATAAAAATATTATTGAGCACCACCTGAATTTGAACCGGAGGAAATTCCTGTCAACAATGAGTTTAGGGCTGGGGAGTGTAGCTTTGGGATCATTATTGATGCCTGACCTGTTTAAAGGAAATGGTCAAATGGAAGGAGAACTGGCAGCAGCCATACCTGATTTTGCCCCTAAGGCAAAAAGAGTAATTTATCTTTTTCAGAATGGGGCTCCCTCTCAATTAGAATCCTTTGACTACAAACCGAAATTAAAAGAAATGGTGGGTCAGGATTTGCCGGAATCGATAAGGGGTGGTCAGCGGCTAACAGGCATGACTGCCAATCAGTCCTCCTTTCCTTTGGTAGGGTCATTTTCAGGATTTAATCAGTATGGAGAATCCGGAGCCTGGATCAGTGATTTGTTTCCCTATACCTCAAAAATTGTCGATGATATTTGTATTGTGAGGTCCTTGCATACCGAAGCCATCAACCACGACCCCGCCCTAACTTTTTTTCAAACAGGGGCACAGCAGGGGAACCGACCCAGTATGGGTGCCTGGCTGAGTTACGGCCTGGGCAGCGAAAACAAAAACCTTCCCGCTTTTACCGTTTTGCTTTCGCGGGGAATCGGGAACGGCCAGGGTGTCTATTCTAAATTGTGGACCAATGGATTTTTGGATTCGGTACATCAGGGCGTACAGTTCAGCAGCGGGGAAGACCCGGTATTGTACCTTCGTGACCCAAAAGGAATGAGCAGGGTGGATCGGCGAAAAATATTGGATAATCTGGCTGAGCTAAATCATATGTCCTATGAAAAGTTTGGAGACCCGGAAATAAGTGCTAAGATCCAGCAATATGAAATGGCCTACCGGATGCAAACTACCGTGCCGGACATTATGGACCTTTCCAAGGAACCGGATAGCGTAATCAAGCTGTACGGGCCGGATTGTCTGGTGCCTGGAACTTATGCTGCCAATTGCCTATTGGCAAGAAAGCTTTCTGAAAGTGGAGTTAGATTTGTACAACTTTACCACCAGGGATGGGATCAGCATGGCAACCTGCCCTATGAAATTACCCGCCAGGCTAAGGATGTAGACCAGGCTTCTGCAGCATTGGTGACTGACCTTAAGCAACGGGGATTGCTGGACGAAACCTTGGTCATATGGGGTGGAGAATTTGGTCGGACCAACTATAGTCAGGGAAAACTGACCAAAGATAACTATGGTAGGGATCATCATCCCCGGTGCTTTAGCATTTGGATGGCTGGCGGCGGTATCAAACCTGGAACCGTATATGGAGAAACAGACGAATTGGGGTACAATGTCATTAAGAATCCCGTACATGTTCATGACTTTCAGGCAACGGTCCTCAATCAACTAGGACTCGATCACGAAAAGCTGATTTACAAGCATTTGGGTAGAAGGTTTAGGCTTACCGATGTATCAGGGAAAGTCGTCAAAGATATATTGGTGTAACTGGCCATGGCAAATCTCCCAAACGATATGAAAAACAAGTACCGGATTATTGCTGAAAGGTTTCTGTTGGGTTTGAATATCCTACTGCTTTATTTTTTATTGCTGGAAAGGTTTATCGAAATTCCCTATTGGCTACAACCTCTCGGGAGATTGCACCCCATGATACTCCATTTTCCGATTGCCTTGTTACTCTTATCGATGGGGTTGGAATTTTTCAGGTTTCGAAAGGAATTTAGCAAAGAAAAGTTTTACCAGGAATTCCTCAGGTATTTGCTCCTTTTTTCTGTGTTAACCGCAGCTTTAGCCGCTGTGATGGGTTTATTTCTATCACTGGAAGAAGGATATGATGGTGCCGTTTTAACCTGGCATAAGTGGTTGGGTGCTGGGATCGTTTTCTTTGCCAGCGTACTATATTTTGCCAGAGATAAGACCTGGTATCAGGAAAAAATAGCTAAAATATCGGCCTCTTCTTTGATTGTCATCACGCTGATGGCAGGCCACTACGGTGCATCCCTGACACATGGGGAAGACTTTATCTACATGCCCATTATTGCAGGGAGGGAAGTGGTGGTTCCAATTGAGGAAGCAATTGTTTTTGATCACCTGGTAATGCCTGTATTAGAAAAAAAATGTAATTCTTGCCATAATCAGAGTAAAGCCAAGGGTGAATTGATCATGACAGATAAAGTTTCTTTATTAAAAGGAGGAAAAACAGGTAAACTATTCGATAATGAATCTCTGGAGGAGAGTTTAATGCTACACAGGCTTTCCCTGCCAATGGAAGATGAGGACCACATGCCACCCTCGGGAAAACCACAGCTTTCACCGGAAGAAAAATTGCTTCTGGAGCTATGGGTTAAAAATAATTATGATTTTGAAATGAAGGTATTGGCCTTACCTGCCGGAGATTCTCTTCGGCTTGTTTCAACGAACGTGTTAAACCCTTCGGGAAAAAGAAAGACGTATGAATTTGATATGCCTGATGAAAAAACACTGGAAACGCTCAATAACGAATACCGGGTAATCAGGCCTTTAAGTAAAGAATCACCCGCCTTGGATGTAACCATTTATAATCCAAAATCTTACACCAGTCAATCACTACTGGAACTGGAACCAATAAAAGAACAAATGGTATCACTCAGTCTTAATAGAATTCCGGTAGAAGATGAGGACCTGACCATTATCAATCAATTTACCAATCTGGAAAGATTAAATTTAAATTTTACCAATATTACCGGAAATGGGCTTCAGACTTTGACTTCTTTGAAAAATATTGAACACCTGGCCATCTCGGGTACATCAGTGGCATTAAATGATTTAAAACCCTACCTGAGTAGCTTAAAACGCCTGCAAACCATATCCGTATGGAATACGGAAATCGACGTGGACGATCTGGAACTTCTTAGAGATGAATTTAAAAATATTCAAATAGTTGCCGGTAGAGAAGGGCTTGAGGAGGAAAAGATCAAATTAAATGTACCCATACTTAAAAATCAAACCAATATCTTTAGGGATTCTATCGCTTTGGATATAGGCCATCCAATAGAAGACGTCACTGTAAGGTATACATTGGATGGAACTGAACCTGATAGCCTTACTTCACCCGTCTTTGAGGAGGGAAAAGTGTGGTTAGACCGTACAACATTGGTCAATGCAAAAGCATTTAAAGAAGGTTGGTTTGGAAGCATCAACACTACCTTTTCCGTTTATAAAAATAAATATCCGCCTGATTCGGTCAATTTGTTGTCCCGCTTAAACAGGGTTCATCCTGCAAATGGCCACGCTACCTTTTTTGATGGGGACTTTGGCGGTTTCAATGCCAATAGTCCGGCCTGGGCCAACAACTGGGCCGGTTTTTCCAATGAGGATATGGAATTGTTTTTGAGTTACAACCAGGAGATTGAAGTAGCTTCTGTTTCTTTTAATGTTTTGGTGGAACCGGAAACGATTATTTTTCCTCCCTCTCAAATTGAGATTTGGGGTGGGAAAAGTAAAGATGATTTGAAATTAATGGGTAGGATGACTCCTGAATTACCAACGGAAGAGCGAAAACCTTATATCCAATTGATATCTACAACAATTAATCCGACCAAAGTAAATTGTCTGCTGGTCATCGGTAGGACCCTGAAAGAAATTCCTTCATGGCATCGGAATAAAGGGCGAGGAGCATTATTGTTGGTTGATGAAATGTTTATTAATTGAGTAGGAGTGATTCTTTGATACCAGGATCTTTGTCATCAGATTTATTTAAACTATGTTGCCGGATCCAACTATTATTAACGGGAAACCTATAATGCAAATCGGAGATGGATACTTCTTTTTTTCGCTTTTGCTGGTTTCCTACGGTAAGTGTACCCAATTATCATTGGATTAGGGGTCCGGTTTAATAGACATTGTAACCCTTCATTAACCGGTTTAATTTAATTGGATTCGAAAAATCCTGGCCCGGAATTTTCTAAACAAAAGAATTGCAATCCTAAATGAATAGGTTTAAACTTTTCAAACGAAAATTTTTTGTTTGGGTAAATTTTTAAAATTCCAATTTCTATCATTTATAAAATAAATTTAACCAATATTAATACTAGAAATATAAAGAAATAAGAGTTTTTTTTCTTTTGTACTTACGGGTATTAGCTACCTTCCTGGTTATACTGTCATAAAGCGCATTCATGGGGAGTTTTCAGCAGGATATTGACCATTTAATTTTATTGTACCTTAAAGGGGAGGCTACTCAAGAGCAAATTACTTCCTTGAAATATTGGATCGCTGCTTCTGAAGAGAATAAATTGATATTTAAATCTATTCAAAAAATCTGGGAGAGTGAAACATCCTCGAATGCTATAAAACTTAATGCCAGGAGAGAAGAAATATGGTCAGCCGCAAGTCGAAAAAAAACTTCCCTTCGAAGGAGGGGATCCCCTGCAAAATCAGTCTTGTGGGCAGCGGTTCTCACATTTTTTCTTATTTTTTCTGTCATCGCCTTTTATTATAGGGCAAATGATGAACCTCCATTGGTAAAAACTATAAGCTGGCTGAAAAAGGAAAATCCAGCCGGACAGCGTTCTACCCATTTGCTGCCTGATGGTACAAGAGTTTGGTTAAATGCGATGAGTAGCCTGGAATATCCGGAAGTTTTTTCAGATAGCATAAGAAGGGTAAAAGTTACCGGGGAGGCATATTTTGATGTAACAAGCAATCCAATTAAACCATTTATCGCTGAAGTGATGGGTATACATGTGGAAGCTTTGGGTACCGCATTTAATGTTAAAAACTTTTCGAATGAATCTACACGAGCCGTTTCACTATTGGAGGGTAGGGTTAGGGTATCTGGTTTTGACAAAGACCAAAGTTATATTTTAGACCCTGGATATGAAATTTTAATGGAAAAAAACACGGTCGATTTTCAGGTACAAGTAATAGATTTTGATGCTTCTTTTGGTTGGAAAGAGGGTATTCTAATGTTTAATGGGGATGATTTTGTCACTTTCAAAAGATCTATTGAAAGATGGTTTGGTGTGACGATGAAGGTGAGCGGCGATCCTCCCACCGACTGGAATATCAGAGCCAAATATTACAATGAAAGCCTTAAAAATATCCTGCGAGATATCAGTTTTAATAAAAACCTTGATTTTGAAATGGTTAATAAAGACTTGATTTTAAAATTTTAAGCATACTGATGGATTAATTATTTAACGAAAATTTAAAAAAACAAAACTGATGATAAATGAACCCGAACTTAGATTAGCTTTAAATACCATTTAATTTCTTCACTAAACCCAAAATAACATGAAAAAAAGATACAAAGGCTTCTTTAGTAAGTCTACAACCTCCTCCCTTTTTGGAATAATTTTCCAGCTATTGCTGGTCAATTTTACCATTGCTCATGGAGCAGATGCGCAAAAGGCAATAAAAATTCAGAAAGTATTTATTGAGTCAGCCTATACAAATGCTACTTTAAAAGAAGTTTTTGAAGACATTGAATCAAAAACCCACTTTGTTTTTACGTTTGATATTAAAGATGATTTTTTAGATGAAAAGTTTAGCAAACCTCCGAAGAAGGAAAGTGTAGAAACGATTCTCAGAGAGATTTCCAGTCAATCAAGATTGGCTT
This sequence comes from Cyclobacterium salsum, assembly GCF_010119245.1. GTDB lineage: Bacteria > Bacteroidota > Bacteroidia > Cytophagales > Cyclobacteriaceae > Cyclobacterium > Cyclobacterium salsum. The sequence continues at coordinate 423,113 of NZ_WNKG01000001.1, read as the reverse complement.
TCCGGCAAACCAATAATAACATCAGTGTAAAGGAATCCACCAGAAAAGCAAAAATAATTGAAGTCACGGTGTCACCTGCGCAAATTGAGATAACCGGTAAAATCACTTCCTTAGCAGACAAGCAAGGACTTCCGGGGGTCACAATACTGGTGAAGGGTACCAACCTCGGGACGATTACAGACATAGACGGAAATTATTCTCTGGTCGCTCCCGATGAAAATGGAACATTGATTTTTTCTTTCCTGGGTTACGAAACCCGGGAAGAACCGATTAACGGTAGAAGTATCATTAATATCGAACTGTCTGAAGATGCTAAAGGACTAGAGGAGTTTGTTGTTATCGGTTATGGCATTCAAAAAGAGCGTGAGGTTACAGGGTCTATTGCAAGTGTTGAAGCCGACCAATTGGAAGACCAGCCGGTAGGTCAATTTGTCCAGAAACTGCAAGGTAGGATGGCAGGTGTTCAAATCAGTCAGGCTTCCGGCACTCCCGGAGGAGGAATGGCCGTAAGGATAAGAGGAGCAGCCTCAATCAATGCAGGAAATAATCCATTGTATGTTGTCGATGGTTTTCCTATCGTTGGGGACATCAATACTATCAATCCTAACGAAATTGAAAGTTTTTCAGTTTTAAAAGGAGCCTCTGCCTCTGCACTATATGGTTCCAGGGCGGCCAATGGAGTGGTTTTAATTACTACAAAAAGGGCAAAGCCCGGCCAAACATCTGTTCAGTTAAGTGTTATCCAGGGAATGACACAGGTTCCGCAAAGGGGGAGGGCAGATTTAATGAATGCCCGGGAGTTTCTGGAGGACAGGAGAGCCATTTATGAGGATAAAATCCGCTATGAGGGCTTTACAGGTGGAATACCTGAATTGTACCAAAATCCCGAGGCCTATGATGGACCGGATACAGATTGGTACGATGAGTTATTACAATCCGGTAAACAAAACAGTTACAATGTTTCTTTTTTGGCCAATAAGGATAATTTCAGTTCCGCCACCACGCTGGGCTTTTTTGATGAAAAAGGTGTAGTACTTAATACCGGTTTTCAGCGTTTTTCCCTGCGGACAAACAACGAATACAAAATAAACGATAACATTAGGGTTGGACTAAACTTAGCGCCGACCCACCAGTTAAGCCGGAACCAGGCTACGGATGGATTTTACAGCATTCTGTATTCCGCCATCATTACACCTCCTATTTTTTCACCAGATGATGTAGATGAGAATGGTAACCAAAGAGTAAGCTTTACCGGGCCCGGTCTATTTACCTTCCCAAACTGGAAAAAAACCATGTTGGAAACCTATGACCGGTCGGCTACCAATCGCTTATTGTCCAATGCCTATTTTGAAGCAGACATTCACAATGATTTCTTCTTCAAAAGTTCTGTTTCCGTGGATTTGGGAAATGCTAAAAGAAGGGTATTCAATCCATCCACTGCAGGCGGTATTTTCTCTCCGCCACCCAAGCTCGCCACTGGCTCATACAGCACCAATGATTATAGCTCCTGGTTAACAGAAAACACCCTTAATTACACGAAAAATTTAGGCAATCACTTCATTGATGCACTGGTAGGTTATTCTGCCCAAAAATATCATCAGGAAAACAATGTATTGACAGGGACCAGCTATCCGGACGATGAAGTATCCTGGATAGATGCTGCTGCGATCAGGTATGGTAACAGCAACATGTCTGAGTGGTCTTTACTTTCCATGTTTAGCAGGTTAAATTATAACTATATGGGAAAATACCTGCTTTCCCTGTCAGTAAGGAGAGACGGTTCCTCCAGATTTGGTTCAGAAAACAGATGGGGAACCTTCCCTTCCGTTTCTGCAGGATGGATTATTTCTGACGAATCTTTTATGGCTGACTTTTCCGGAATTAGTTACCTGAAAGTCAGGGGTGAATATGGACATGCCGGTAATTTTAACATAGGTAACTATAGCCAGTTTGGAAATATATCTTCTACCAATTATGTCTTTGGAGGGGCCTTAGCACAAGGTAGGAGTCCGGTATCCATAGGTAATCCATTTCTTACCTGGGAGACTACAGTTGGTATTGACTTAGGGGTTGATGTAGGTCTTTTCGATGATAAAATTTCTTTGGTTTTCGATTATTACGATAAGCGAACAACCAATATGCTCTACCAGGTCGATATTCCCTACGGTACTGGTTACCCAAATATCCAGGATAATATTGGTGAATTCCATTTCTGGGGCTATGAGTTTGGCGTTAATGCCAGAGTACTGGAGAGCAGTGAGTTCAGATGGAATGCAGATTTTAACATTTCGTTTAACAGGAACAAAGTGATTCAGTTGGGGACCAATAATACGCCACTTGGTGGATTAGGTAATTATTCTTCTACCATTTGGAAAACAGAAGTTGGGAAGCCGATCGGTCAGTTTTACGGCTATATCTTTGATGGCATCTATAAGACGCAGGAGGAATTTGATTCGCAACCTAAACACGTAACATCCGCAGTAGGAACGATCAGGTACAAGGATATCAATGGAGATGGCGTAATTAATGTGGATGACAAGACCTACATTGGCAATCCTAATCCTAAATTCTTTTATGGGTTCAACAACAACTTTTATTTCAAAAACTTCGATATGAACGTGGTCATTGCCGGTTCTTATGGAGGGAAAATGTATTACTCTTTGGCGGAATGGTCAGAAACGCTCGAGGGAATATTTAATGTAGAACGGTACATGAAAGACAGGTGGAGATCTTTGGAAGAGCCTGGTGATGGCATCATTGGCCGTTCCTTGTCAGGTACGACAGAATTTCCCCGTAATGTTCAGGACAGGCTTGCCCTGGATGCTTCCCATTTGACCTTTAAAAATATTACCCTTGGCTATACGCTCCCCGAGTTCAGTAAAAGTGTTAGCTCGGCAAGAATATTCTTAAGTCTCCAAAATGCATTTGTCATTACACCTTACAAAGGAGCAAACCCTGAATCAAGTTGGCGGGGTCTAAATGGGCTTCAGGAAGGTGTGGACATTAGTCCATACCCTATTCCAAGAACGTATGCCTTAGGAGTAAATTTAAACTTTTAACCAAAACCAACGACATCATGAAAAAGATAGCAACAATACTTGCCATACTGATAATGAGCTCCTGTTCAGAAGATTTTCTGAACCTGGTGCCGGAGAGTTCTATTACCTCAGGAAATTTCTATAAAACAGAAGATCATTTTAATCAGGCCCTGGTGGGAGCCTATGCTTCATTGAGGGGTGCGAAAGGCTCTATCGCTTCCTGGACAATGGGAGAAATGAGATCCGATAACACCCACCTGGAATTCAATATTACCAACCGGGGGCCTGCCTATATAGAAAGAGAATATACGGATTTTTTCATGGACGATGTAAACAGTGGTCTGGTGGCTAATAAATACAATTCCGATTATATTGGAATTGCGCGAACCAACGAGATTTTAGATCAGATTGGAGACGCTGCACTAAGTCAGGAAAAAATAGATCAAATTTATGGCGAAGCCAGCTTTTTGAGGGCCTTGTTGTATTTTGATCTGGTGAGGTATTTTGGCGGAGTGCCACTGTATTTAACAGCTGTAAAGGGGGCGGGTGATGCCTACCTTCCAAGAGCGTCTGTAAACGAAGTTTATCAGGCAATAATTCAGGATTTAGAAAATGCCATCAACCGCCTCGATCCGGTTTCTTTCCCGCAAAATGGCAGCGCAAACGAAGGTGCCGCCAGGATGGTGCTTGCAGATGTTTACCTGACCATTAAAGACTATCCGAAAGCAGAATCAGAACTTTCAAAGGTGATCCAAATGGGGTATTCTTTGCTGGACAATTATGGGGACGTGTTCGAATTGAGTAACAAGAATAGTACCGAATCTATTTTTGAAATACAATATCAACAAGGAAATCAGGGACAAAATAGTGATTTCCTCTATCCGTTTATTCCGCTTTCCGCAGATGTAAGTCTAATTACCGGCATCAGCTCTCAAAACCTTCAGGGAGGAGGCTGGAATACGCCTACTTTCGAAATGATAGCGGCCTATGAGGCTGGAGATGAAAGATTGCTTGCTTCCATCGGCATTGTAGAAGGTACTGGTCAAATCGGAAACATGTTTATCGACGAGTTAAAATCTCCTGTAGACTATGTACCAACTCCGGGAAAAAGGACCTATCCATTCATAAAGAAATACCAGAATCCCCATTCATTGGAACGAAATACGGACGACAACTTTCCTATTTATCGCTTTTCGGAGGCTTTGTTATCGATGGCCGAGGCACTCAATGAACAAGGAAAATCAGCGGATGCATTGCCCTTTCTCAATCAGGTAAGAGAAAGAGCAGGTTTAGACCCGGTTACCGAAACCAACCAGCAGATGATAAGGGAGATTATCGAACGTGAAACCAGAGTGGAACTGGCATTTGAAAATAAAAGATGGTTTGATCTGTTGCGCACGGATAGGGCTATTGAAGTTATGAATGCCAATGGCCTATACCTTAAGGAATTTTATGCCGGAGAATCATATTTACCTGCAATGAGTTATAATGTTACAACCGAACGGCTTTTGTTTCCTATACCACTTAGGGAGATAAGAATTGGAAATTTGGAACAGAATCCTGGCTATTAATACCCGATAAGCAGTATTCACTAACCGTTTAGGGGAAAAATTGAAAAGGAACAGCAGGCAATTTGAGCGTTGCTTGCAGAACAAATAAACCTTTAAAAAAAGTTAATTTTGAAGTGCCTGCTGTTCTTGTTATATTAATTATAATACTCTCGATCTGTAATTAATTGATTTTACATGCCGATATGATTGAGAGAAGAGTAGTAATACCAATGATAATGATTAAGTTATTAAGCGCTATTCGTACTGTATTCTTCATGGTGTTCTCCCTGTACTTTGCAGGCTGTACTTCAAATGAAGGTGAAATAGGGATCTCAGAAAAGTTTCCCGATAAGGTCAGCTATAATTTCCATATCAGGCCCATTCTTTCTGACAACTGTTTTGCTTGTCATGGACCGGATTCCGATGCAAGGGAAGCCGGATTAAGGTTAGACCTCGAAAGTGAAGCATTCAAAGCCCTTGCAGAAAATCAAGGGGCTTTTGCCCTGGTTCCAGGCAAACCTCATCAATCTGAAGTCTATTTGCGTGTAAACTCGAGCGATGAGAGTCAGGTGATGCCTCCCCCGGAATCCAACCTCAAATTGACAAACAGGGAAATAGAGCTCATTAAAACCTGGATAAAAGATGGGGCGGTTTATGAAAAACACTGGTCTTTTCAAGCTCCTCAATACATTGCAGCCCCTGAGGTAGAAGACAAAAATTGGCCTGTTAATGAGATTGATCATTTTATTTTAAAGAAACAGGAAGATATCGGATTGCAGCCTAATCAGCCGGCTTCAAAAGAAAGTATGCTGAAGAGATTAAGTTTTGACCTGACCGGATTGCCACCAAATCTGGATTTGATGGATCGGTTTAGTGAAAATGATAATGCTACGGCTTATGAAGAGATGGTTGATTACCTGCTGTCTCAGCCTTCCTACGGAGAGCGAATGGCTGTTTATTGGATGGATATATCCAGGTATGCCGACTCCTATGGCTATCAATTGGATAACTTCCGGACACAGTGGCCCTGGCGGGATTGGGTAATCCATGCCTTTAATGAAAATTTGTCTTTTGAGGATTTTATTACCTGGCAACTGTCAGGGGATCTTTTGGAGAACCCCACCAAAGAGCAGATTTTAGCCACAGGGTTCAATAGAAACCATAAAATTACCGAGGAAGGTGCGGTAGACGAAGAAGAATACAGGATAACCTATGTGACAGACAGGACCAATACCGTCGGCAAAGCACTCATAGGCATTACCTTTGAATGTGCGGCTTGTCACGATCACAAGTTCGATCCCATATCCCAAAAGGATTATTATGAGATGTTTTCATTTTTTAATAATATCGATGAGTTGAGAACTTCTACTGCTCCCATAGATCCATTGGTAGGTACTCCGGAGTCCTATGCAAAGAAACCTTACATTGAGATTACCGATGAGGATGCCGAAGGTATTCTTTCATTTGTCAACAAACAGGATACCAGCAAACTGATTGTTTCGGTAATGGGTGAGCTGGATACCCTAAGAAACAATTATGTGTTGGAAAGAGGCATTTTTAACGCATACGGAACTGAAGTATTTCCTGAAACGCCTGAGTCAATTCTAAATTTTGATCCAAACTATCCAAAAAACAGGCTTGGATTGGCCAAATGGTTGTTTGATGAACGCAACCCACTGACTGCGCGGGTTTTTGTGAACAAAATCTGGAAGGAATTTTTTGGAAGAGGAATAGTCAATACGACCAGTGATTTTGGTATGCAGGGAGAATTGCCCAGTCATCCGGAATTGTTGGACTGGCTGGCCATCGACTTCATGGAAAATGGATGGGACATCAAACGGCTTATCAAACAAATGGTAATGTCTGCCACCTACCGGCAGTCGGTGGCGATCGATGAAAACGAAAGGCAGAAAGATCCTGAAAACAGGTATTTCACCAGAGCCTCGCGCCACCATTTGAAGGCAGAATTTATTCGTAACATGGTCCTTGCGAGCAGTGGACTTCTGGTACCTGAGATTGGCGGGCGGAGTGTGAAGCCGTATCAACCTGACGGATTGTGGGAGGCAGCGACAGCAGGGGGATCTACCTTGGCTGAATATACCCAGGACCATGGAGATAACCTGTACCGGAGAGGCTTGTATACATTTGTGAAAAGGACGGTGCCACCACCCTCCATGCTAATCTTTGACGCCAGCAACAGGGACCAGTGTGAGACAGAGCGTTCATTTACGAATACCCCTTTGCAGGCTTTGGTCATGCTTAATGACCCAACCGTCCTTGAGGCTTCAAGGGTACTGGCAGCCCGTTTGGTCAGTGAAAACTCCACACAAGTAGAAAAAATTACTACAGCTTTTCGCTTAATTCTATGCAGGAAACCGAAACCAAAAGAAGTAGAACTGCTGCTAAACTATCTTAGGGACAAGCTGGAAAGCATCGCAATGGAGGACGCTGAAGCATTGGCTTCAATAGGCGAATATCCTGTGGACGAAAATGCGGATAAAGTAGCCGTAGCAGCGTTAATGCAGGTAATCTCCACCATGTATAACATGGAAGAGGCCATCACCAGATCTTAGATTTATGGAAAAAGAACTATTAGAATACGGATTGAACAGAAACAGGAGAAGGTTTTTATCCAAATTGAGCCTTGGAATCGGAAGCGTGGCTTTAGGTTCACTGCTAATGCCGGATCTTTTTAATCGGTCACGATCGACTGAAGACCTGGAATCAGGTGTACCCGGTTTACCGGATTTCGCACCTAAAGCAAAGCGTGTCATCTATCTTTTCCAAAATGGTGCGCCCTCTCAATTGGAGTCTTTTGACTACAAACCTAAGCTTAGGGAAATGCAGGGCCAGGATTTACCTGCTTCTATCAGGGATGGACAAAGACTGACAGGTTTTACGGCAAATCAGGCTTCCCTACCTTTGGTAGGGTCTTTCGTGGATTTCAAACAGTATGGCGAATCAAGGGCCTGGGTAAGTGATCTTTTTCCAAAAACAGCCAAAATCGTCGATGATATCTGTATCATCAAATCCATGCATACAGAAGCAATCAACCATGATCCGGCATTAACTTTCTTTCAAACCGGAGCCCAACAAGGAAATAGACCCAGCATGGGATCATGGTTAAGCTATGGCCTGGGAAGTGAAAATCAAAATCTTCCATCCTTTACAGTCTTGATTTCCAGGGGAGAAGGTAATAGCCAGGGGGTGTATTCCAAGCTCTGGTCCAACGGCTTTTTGGATTCCATTCATCAGGGCGTTCAGTTCAGTAGCGGAGAGGATCCGGTTTTATACCTCAATGATCCCAAAGGTTTAAACCGGTTTGACAGGCGACAGATGCTGGATAAGCTGGCCCAATTGAACCAGTGGTCTTATGAGGAAATTCATGATCCGGAGATCAATACTAAAATTCAGCAATATGAGATGGCTTACCGCATGCAAACCACGGTGCCTGATGTGTTAGATATTTCCAAAGAACCTCAAAGCATTATTGATCTTTACGGGGAAGATTGTAAAAAGCCCGGAACCTTTGCTGCGAACTGTCTGCTGGCAAGAAAACTTTCTGAAGAAGGTGTTCGCTTTGTCCAATTGTACCACCAGGGCTGGGACCAGCATGTCAATTTGCCCAAAGAAATAACGGGTCAGGCCATGGATGTAGATCAGGCTTCCGCAGCTTTGGTTACGGATCTCAAACAAAGAGGTTTGCTTGACGAAACCCTCGTGGTTTGGGGTGGAGAATTTGGGCGTACCAACTTCAGCCAGGGTGAATTGACCAAAGACAACTACGGGCGTGACCACCACCCCAGGTGCTTTAGCATCTGGATGGCAGGCGGCGGTATCAAGCCGGGAATCGTCTATGGAGAAACAGATGAATTTGGTTACAATATCACCAAAAATCCCGTGCATGTACATGACTTTCAGGCCACCCTTTTGCATCAGTTGGGACTAGACCATGAGAAATTAATCTACAAACACCTGGGCAGAAGATTCCGTCTCACCGATGTGGCGGGAAATGTTGTAAAGGATATCATTGCCTGATTTTGAAGTGATGCTACCAAATCATAGAATTTCTTTTGCAAATTAACCTGAGTTCGATTATAGAAAAGCAAGGGTTGTTGGCGGTAATGCTTTCCAAAGCAAAAAGGGTATTTACCTGATTAAGCAAAACCATCATATAATCAATCCAACTCTCCTTTTCAGCGACTCCCCCTTTCTCTTATGGTTTAAGGGGGATTTCTTCTCAATTTGACCCGTCCTGAAAAAAGTTTACAGGTTTAATTTTATTCATTGTTAGTCCTACCAAAAATTTAATCCGTATGTTTTTTTTATTTTTCAGGGCATAAATTTCGGCTTTACCCATTTTTTAACTTAACTAGTAAGTGATCTATTAATGCGTAGTAGTTAGTTTGTTTTTGACCCTATGAACATAAGATTAAGCCCCATACATAGCTTTTTGGTTGCCCTGTTATTTGGGACATTTGCAGGCAATGCAGGTTCTGCGTTAGCCCAGCCAACCGATTGGAGAAATATTGAAAATGGCTCGGTCATTCCTGACAAAAGCTATAGTGACCAGCCTTATATCGTAAAAACGGATGACGGAGCCTGGTTATGCGTGATGACTACCGGAGCCGGGCATGAGGGCGCCAGTGGACAGCATATCATCAGCCAGCGAAGTGTTGACCAGGGCCTTACCTGGGAAGATAGGGTAGAAATAGAGCCCGCAGATGGACCTGAGGCTTCTTATGCCGTGCTTTTAAAAGCTCCTTCAGGCCGGGTATTTGTATTCTACAACCACAATACCGACAATCTCAGGGAGGTGAAAGGGGATGATCCTCCTTACAAAGACGGTATCGTGAGAAGGGTGGACAGTCAGGGCTATTTTGTTTTCAAATATTCTGACGATCACGGCCGATCCTGGGCGGAAGGGAGGTATACCATTCCCGTGCGTGAATTCGAAATTGACCGAAACAATCCCTATCAGGGGGATATCCGCTTTTTCTGGAACGTTGGAAAAGCCTTTTCCCATAAGGGGACTGCCTTTGTTCCGCTGACCAAAGTTGGCGGCTTTGGGAACGGGTTTTTCACCTCCAATGAAGGGGTATTGTTAAAGAGTGATAATTTATTTACAGAATCAGATCCCAATAGGGCTGTTTGGCAAACCCTGCCTGAGGGGGATATTGGTCTGAGAACCCCTGAAAAGGGAGGGCCGATTGCTGCTGAACACAGCTATTCCGTACTAAGTGACGGTTCCTTCTTTGTGGTTTACCGTTCGCTGGACGGGCACCCGGTATACAGTTACAGCCGGGATCAGGGCAAAACCTGGGATCCTCCGCAGTACATGAGGTATGCAGATGGGCGCTTGATGAAACATCCCCGGGCAGCCAATTTTGCCTGGAAATGCCAAAACGGAAAGTTTCTGTATTGGTTTCACAATCACGGGGGTAGATTTATCAGCGAACATCCCAATCCGGGATCCATTGGCTACAATGACAGAAATCCCGTGTGGATAGCAGGAGGAAAGGAAGTAGATGGGGATGATGGGAAAATCATACAGTGGAGTCAACCCGAAATCCTGCTTTACGATGATGACCCCTTGATTAGAATAAGTTATCCTGACCTGATAGAGGCCGATGGCAACTATTATATGACCGAAACCCAGAAGGACATTGCCCGCCTCCATCAGATTGATACCCGCTTTCTCAACACCCTTTGGAATCAATTCGACGCCGTCTCCCCGGTGAATGATGGGCTAAAAATAAATTGGCGGGGAGAAGGTTCAGCGCTACCTGCGGAGCTGTCTGCAGCAGCTATGCCTTCTTTTCGGATCAGAGATACCAACACAGCCGATTACAGGGGCAAAAACACTACGAATGGTTTTACCATTGAAATGGGATTTGTGCTGAATGAACTCAGTATTGGTCAGGTGCTGGCAGATACCAGAGATGCTTCGGGCAAAGGCTGGTGGATAAGCATTTCGGAAAATGAAACGGTGGAATTTCAAATGAACGATGGCCAGACACGGGCTATTTGGAACGCTGACCCCGGATTATTGAAGCCCGGTACGCGCCATCAGGTTAGTATCATTGTGGATGGAGGGCCAAAGATCATCGCATTCGTAGTAGACAAGCGCTTCAATGACGGGGGAGAGGACAGGCAATTTGGCTGGGGCAGATTCAGCCCGTTTTTTCAGTCTGCCGCAGGTTCACCTACCTTACGGGTAGGCCCTTCCCTAAATGGAGAAGTGCACTACCTACGATTTTTCGATCGGGCACTAATGGTCACCGAGGCCCTGGCCAGCCAGCTATTCCAGGAGTAAGGGACTCAATACAGGCCAAAGTATTTTAAATTGTACGGGATCGAAGGGACGGTATTACGGTCTGGAAATTTCAATTTTCTGGCAATAATTACAAACTAAATGTATAAACATAGTTAAATTGGCTTAGGATTGCAAGGCGAATAAAGTGCACTTTGCACTTTATCGGAATGTTGAACTTCATTGATAGAAACCAGTTAATTGAATATTTCGTACCTTTAGCCTATGGAAAATCAACTTATAGACAGAATTACAGTTAATCCAGAAATTTGCCATGGGAAACCTACGATTAGGAATAAACGATACACGGTGGATTTAATTCTCGATCTTTTGTCTGCCGGGTCAACGCATGCCGAAATACTGGAAGATTACCCTAAACTGGAAGAAGAAGATATCTTGGCCTGTTTAGCCTACGCAAGAAAAATAACAAAGTATTCAAGTTATACTAAAATTTCAGGATGAGGCTGATTTTGGATGCCCAACTTCCAGTAAAGCTTTGCGAAATACTGAAACAGCTCGGGCTGGAATCTATCCATGTAGATAAACTCCCAAAAGGTGATGAAACACCAGATATGGAAATATCCAAATTTGCTGATTTTGAAGACCTTATTGTAGTAACCAAAGATGTTGACTTTTACCACTCGTATATGGCTTTAGGGAGGCCGAAGAAGCTATTCCTAATCACAACTGGAAATCTGAAAAACAGGCAATTATTTGACTTATTCAGAAATAATGCTTTGATAATTAAGAATGCTTTGAATAAAAGTAGCTTCGTGGAACTAAGCAACGAAGGCATAATCGAACATGAATAAGAAGAGAGCACCTCATAGCATAAGAAGCCATAGCCACAAAATGGCATCACGCAGTCCAAATCTACAATTTTTATTCAGACGTAGATATGCATGATAAACAGGCCTATTTCATTCCAGATTCCTGAGGCGGAGTTAACGTCTATCAGGGAAGCTTTAAGATGGATCTTTCCAGGCTGCAACGGCTGCGTTTAGGACCCTTTTGAAAATTACGTGAATCCTTTATATTCCTTGACCGACTTCATAAGCCCCTCACTGCGGTTATGAACATCAATGCCGAGGTTCAGAAATCCGCTGCTTCAATCCGGAAATTCAACGGTTCGCTTCCAACCTTCAACCGCTCATTTTTTTTATTCAGCGGTGCACCTTTTAGGTGAAACCTTGCATAAAAAAGGAGCAATAAGCTGCCAAAAAACTTCCACGATTCACCTCAAAATCGAAACGTTGCATATAAAAAACTAACAGGCCGGGTTCTGAGGGGCAGGTTTCGGGTTCAGAAGTCCCTATTTTTATAATAAAACCGAAAATTTCCGGTAAAAATGTCAGGCATTTGGTTTTGGAAACAAAACGTTGTCTGTTTTTAGTAAAAATCTTCGGTTTTGAGGTTCAGAAGCCGAGTTCCGAATCGAAACGTTTGATATTTTTTATTCAAGCCTGTCAGTTTTTGGTGAATGCTTGTCAGTTTTTAGTCCGGGCCTCCATTTATAAAGACTGCAGCTGCGGTTTGGAGCACTCTTTGGGGACGTTGGAAGTGCCTGTTTTGGCTATTTTTACGCCAGTTATATGTCAACAGAAGGCACTATACTACCCCGATAAGCCGAACCGCTTACTACCCGTGAATAGAAGGGACTGAGCAAAGGTGATATTCAAATAAAATATCCACTTCCCGCTTGCCTCTTAATCCGAAATGATTAATTTGAAAGCGCAAAGAATAGGGGAGGGTTTGGTACAGTTGGTGATTTTTTGTTTTATGCAAACATGGTATACAGATCCAGCACCCGCTCGCTTGATTTATGTGCCTTTGGTAAACAGATATACGAGTTGTCCCCCATTTAATATCGAAATATTGTATATCCATGTTTTTATGAAATGATTAATAAGAAGAAAAAGATGTTTTACTCTCTAATTGGGTTTTTAGCAATTATTCTAATTTCACTTTTGATTGCTTTTCCTTCTTATAAAAAGCAAATGAAAGAAGCCAGTGAAAGAATAAAAAGCGAATCGCGGCTTCTTAAAACAAGATTTGGAACGATGGAATATGCAATGAGGGGCAAAGGAAAGCCAGTCTTGTTAATTCACGGTGCGGGCGGTGGATTCGACCAAGGTTTGTGGCTTGGACAAATTTGTCTTGATGGCGATTACCAGTTAATTGCACCCTCAAAGTTTGGCTACCTTAATTCAGACATTCCAAAAGAATATTCGGCAAAATTACAGGCTGAACAATATCGCATATTATTGGATTCTTTGGGTATTAAAAGAGTCATTGTAATCGCTGTGTCTTCCGGAGGTCCTTCTGCTATGCAGTTTGCATATGATTTCCCGGAACGGGTCGAGAAACTGATTTTGATGAGTGCAGTTAGTATGCCGCCTAATGCGAACGACAAGGCCCCATTTTTTATAAAAATCATACAAACTATACAGAAATCAGATTTTGCCTATTGGATTTTTACAAAAGTCTTCAAGCCTCAAATATTGGGTTTGATGGGAATACCTGCAGATAATTATAAAAAGTTTACTGCCCCACAAAAACAGCTTGCCAATGAGATGCTGGATTTAATGCACCCTATGTCCTTACGTCACGAGGGGACAGTAACTGATGGTTTGATTATTAAAGATTTTGTGATTCCTGATAAAATTGATGTTCCCACCCTTATAATTCATTCAAAAAATGATGGTTTAGTAAGTTATAGCCATGCTGAATTTACGCATCAACACATTAAAGGCTCAAAACTCATCCTTTATAAAAATGGCGGGCATGGTGGAATTTCTGAACTGGAAGATGCTCGAAAACAAATAGATACATTTCTAAGTGATTAATATATGCATACATGTCAAATATTATGTAAAAAATAATCCCTATGAGATTAGCGGGTTTTTTAATGATTATTTTGTTTAAACTTTCAGTTAAAGTGCATGAAAAAATGAAACACATAATTGCCAGTTCTCTTTTGCTGTTTTGTTTGTTGCCATGTAACCTTTCTGCCCACGAAGTTGAATCTCCAGCGGACTCAAGCAAGGTTGAGAAAAGTACGCTTTATAAAGCGCTGACTTTTATAGGCGCTTATTATCCAACTTCCATAATAGTTATGAACAATACGTGGTATAAAGGCAAGGAAAGCGTTCCGTTTCATTTTTACAACGATAATGCAGGGTATTTGCAGGTCGATAAGTTTGGGCACATGTTCGGTGGTTATGTATATAGCTATATCGGTTATTTCGGGTTATTAAAGCTGGGTGCCACCCGAAAAGAGGCCCTTATTTTTGGCTCAACTTTGGGTTTTGTTTTGCAATTTCCGATTGAAATAATGGACGGATTGCATGAAGGCTATGGCTTTTCGTGGGGTGATATTGCAGCGAATACTATGGGTTCTGCATTGGTTTTTGGTCAAGAGCTATTGTTCCGTGAGCAGATGGTAAAGTATAAATTCAGCTACTGGGAATCGGAATATTCAAAAAACTCGAACGGGTACTATGGCGAAACAACAATGAACCGTTTACTTAAAGATTACAACGGTCATACCTATTGGTTTTCGATGCCTTTAAACAAGTTAGTTTTCAAACAATCCACACCTCCGTGGTTAAACATCGCTGTTGGATATGGCGCCAATGGTATGTATGGCGAATTTGATAATATTACAAGTTACAACGGTGTTCCCATTCCTGAAACCGAACGATACCGTCAATATCTTCTTTCGCTTGACATCGACTGGACAAGGATAAAAACAGATTCGCAATTTTTAAAAGCTTTATTCAAAGGAATGGCATTTGTCAAATTACCTTTCCCTACAATAGAATACAACTCTAAGGGTCAGTTCAAAGGATACTGGATTTATTATTAGAATGAAATGACGGCAAATTTAAAAAAATGGGGGCCAATCATGTAGATGGCCCCTCCTGATTTGGCTGACGGGGAGTGCCTCACATAATTTATCGCAAAGATCGGGACCACCGTACGTAGGGGTCTGTCGCGATCCTGCACCCCGGCTCCTCCCTAAAATGATTCGCCGCGGCGCATCATTTCTTAATGCTCTGCCCCAGTCATCGGATTGTAGGTTGCGACCACCTGAATGACATATAATCAAGATTGCCTCACTCCGGAAGGCTAAATACAAACAGAGCCCCCTCCGGGTGGGGTTTTAGTTTCGAGCCTCCTACAGAGATGGCCAGGTATTGCTTGCCATTCACCGCATATACACTGGGCGTAGCATGTCCCTCAGCAGGTAGCTGGTATTCCCAGAGTACTTGTCCGTTGTCCTTGTCAAAAGCCCGGATTTTGGCATCAGCAGTGGCAGCAATAAACAGGAGTCCTCCGGCGGTTACGACCGGACCGCCATAATTCTCCGTGCCGGTAATAGGGATTCCCCGTTCAGTCAGCGCTTTGTATTCTCCCAGCGGGACTTTCCATTTGATGGTCCCGGTATTGAGATCGACCGCATTTAAGGTCCCCCAGGGCGGCTTGATGGCGGGATATCCTTCCTCATCGTTCCAGCGTTGGAAACCGCGAAAGACGTAAGGTGGCGCATTATCGTCCCGATTATCTATTGAGCCAATAGCCTTTTCTTCATTAAACAGGAATGCCAGGATGGCGTCCAGGCGGGATTGCGAAACCTGATCAAAGGCAGGCATACGTCCTCCTCCCTTTTTCATTACCTGCATAACCGTTTCCCTGGTTAATCGGCTGGAGACGGCTTCAAGGGAAGGAAAGCCGCCGGCTGGGTTGCCTTTACGATCCGTTCCGTGACAGGAGGCGCAATGGATCAGGTATTGCTTTTCGCCGGCAGGCAAGGGGCTGCCATCGGCCTTTTTGGTGGGAACCAGCTGGTAAAACCAGGGGATCTCATTAACATTCACATACAGAATTCCATCGGGATCTGCCGCAGCACCACCCCATTCCATGCCGCCATCGTATCCGGGAAACATGATCGTTTGGTCCGTACTGGGGGGAGGGTAGGCCCCGAAATTTTCCGATTGACGGAATACTTCTTTGCTCATTTGCTGCGCTCTGGGAGAAATGGTCGAAAAGTCCTCCTCCGTATATTCCTGCCGCATCAACGGCGGTGGCTTGGTTGGAAAGGGTTGTGTGGGCCAGGTTTGGATTTCGTCAATTTTAGTTGCCGCTTGTGGACGTTCTTCAATCGGCCAAAGGGGTTCTCCGGTAAGCCGGTCAAACACAAACAAAAGGCCCATTTTCGTGCCGACAGCCACAATGTCAACCTCTTTTCCCTCGTGGGTTACCGTCAGCAAAGTCGGTGCTTGGGGGATGTCCATATCCCACAGATCGTGATGCACGAGTTGCTGGTGCCAAAGTCGCTTCCCCGTATTCGCATCGAGGGCAATGAGCGAGTTGGCAAATAAATTTTCTCCATACCGGCCGCCTCCATAAAAATCCGGACCGGCTGTCTCGGTGGATACATAGACAATGCCGCGCGGTATATCAATAGCCAGACCCGACCAGTCAGAGGCCCCTCCGGTCTTTTCCAAATAGTTTTCCGGCCAGGTATCGGATCCAAATTCACCTGGTCGGGGCAGGGTATGAAAAATCCACCTTCGCTTTCCGGTACGAATGTCAAAGGCACGCATTGCACCCGGGACATCTTCCCCTACATTGGCTCCAATGATAAACATATCCTTGTAAATTTGCCCGGGGGTGTTGAGCGTTACATTCGGTTTGCCCGGGATGTCCATTTCGGCACCCAGGTGGATCGATCCTCTTTCGCCAAAAGAGGCAATGAGTTCGCCCGTTTTGGCATTCAATGCAAAAAGCCGGTTTCCTTTCATGGTGAGAATGCGCCCACCTTCACCATCATGCCAATACATCAGCCCCCGTTGGTCTCCATCCGCAAGGGATTCATGATTCCCGGAAGGATCAAACGTCCAGTGTACCTTCCCTGTCGCCCCATCCAAAGCCACCACCCGGCTGTGTGGGGTAGCCGTGTATAGCCAACCGTCGACAATAAGGTTATTCGTTTGATAATTGGCAGCCTCACCAGTTTTATAGGTCCAGGCCAATTCCAATTGAGCCACATTACCTTTATTTATCTGGTCCAGCCTGGAGTACTGATTGCTGGTCGGGTGACCCAGATAGGTCGCCCAGTCAACCCCGGCACCTTCTGGTTTGGTTTGGCTACAGGCAGCCGTGGATAAAACCAGGAAACAACCGGCGATAAGGTTATATAGTGAAAAATAGGATTGGTTCTCCATGGGTTACCGGATTAGTATTTGGTGCATATATTATTAACCTGAGTTCGACCGAATTTAATAATAAAACCGTTATTCCGGGAATTAACTTTTTAAAAAATGTAGAAATCGGGATGATGGTAAAAATACGTCATCGGTAGGGTGCGTTTTAGAATAATAAAACCTATCGAGAACATTCCATGCACCCGCGGCAGTCTGAACGGATACGTCTACGTCCGGCGTATTCCATGGTGATTCTTCAAATTCCTGGCGTAATCGCTTCGATTCAGATTGCTTCGCAAGGCTCGCAATGACGACTGATACCGTCACTGCGAGAATTAACATTTTAAAAAACGCAGAAATCGGGATGACGGTGTAATTTTGAAGTGATTATATCATATTGAAAACCAAATACTTATAAAATACGTCATCGGTAGGGTGCGTATTTTAATAACAAAAGCTATCGAAACCATCCCCTGCACCCGTGGCAGTCTGAACGGATACGTATATGTCCGGCGTATTCCATGGTCATTCTTCAATTTCCTGGCGTAATCGCTCCGTGTCAGATCGCTTCGCTGTGCTCGCGATGACGACCGGAACCGTCACTGCGAGAATTAACATTTTAAAAAACGCTGAAATCGGGATGACGGTGTAATTTTGAAGTGATTATATCATATTGAAAACCAAATACCTATAAAATACGTCATCGGTAGGGTGGGTTTTTGAATAACAAAACGTATCGAAACCATCCCCTGCACCCGTGGCAGTCTGAATGGATACGTTTACGTCCGGTGTATTCCATTGTCATTCTTCAATTTCCTGGCGTAATCGCTCCGTGTCAGATCGCTTCGCTGTGCTCGCGATGACGACCGGAACCGTCATCGGTAGGCCATGCTTTACACCCAGCACGAATTCACCGGATCCGCAATCAAAAATCAGCCGGGGAAAGACGCTTTTATTTGGTCAAATCAATACTCAATCCCCATATAAGGTTTTGGAAACCGGTTCGTATTTATCCCCCGCATTCCAAAGCGGTTGATTGGGATCATTGGCAATGTTTTCCGCCGATAGAATATAGGATTTCCAATACTTGAGGGCATAGTCCAGGTCAAAATTAGCTACTTCATCGGTCACCTGATGGTAATGGGCCGCCACATCCTGGTCGAAAGCGGTAAAACCCAGGCTGAAAGTAGGAGAGGGGATCCCTTTTTTTGCAAAATTCACATTGTCGGAGCGGTCATACAAGCCCTGTTCCGGAGCGGGGTCTGCGATGGCTTCCAATCCAAATGCCTCGGCCGCGTCCCGGATGTGATGATCGGCAGAGGTTCTGCCCAGTCCGATTACCGTTACCAGGCTGGTATCATTGTAGCCGGCGTTGTCAATATTGAGGTTAAAAATGATAGTTGACAAGTCCAATGGTGGATTATCGGCAAAATACCCCGATCCCAGCAACCCTTTTTCTTCTGCCGTCCATGCACACAAAAGGACCGACCGTTTGGGAGGGTTTTCGCCAAAATAATGAGCAGCCTGAATCAGTGCGGCGGTACCGACGGCATTGTCTCTGGCACCATTGTAGATGGAATCTCCTTCTGCATTGACGGCTCCTATGCCCAAATGGTCGTAATGGGCAGATAACATGATATACTCCTCCTTTAGGTTTTCATCTGTTCCCGGGATAACGGCCACCACATTTTTTCCGGTAATCTTTTTGTTGATTTTACCGGCAACCTGAATTTTCATGGTATTGGCCCCTGCATTCATGGCATTGATTATTTCGCCGGTCAAATCCTTCATCCACAAATAGGGAAAAGCTTTATCCGCATCCGGGTTGGTGTCCAGACCCATTTGCGGTTTATTAAGGTAATTCACCAAAAGACTCCAGGGAGTGGTGGGCACATTGTACATTTCGATCAATCCCAGTGCCCCTTTTTCTTGGGCAAGTGCTGTTTTTTCCCGGCCTGCGGCAAAGAGTTCGGAGGGAGATAGTCTGTCAGGAGCACCCACCCGGACTACTACCCATTTTCCGGCCACGTCCTTGTCTTCATAATCCTCTTCCAGCCCATAGCCGGCCACCACCAGTTCAAATTCACCGGAAATGTCCTGGCCTCCCAGCACCAAAAGCTCATCTCCATGGTTTAAGGTGTCCTGATTCCAATGGATTTCACCAATTTCCGGAGGGCTGGAGTACATGAAAGGAATCTGCTGATAATACCCGTTTAAGCCCTCCATAGGCCGGGCACCGTATTTTTCAAATTGGTTGGCAATATAAAGGGCTGCAATATCTATTTCAGGCCGGGCGGGATCCCTGCCCATCAATTCGTCGGCAGCCAGAAATTTAAAGTGGGAGAAGGCTTCGGCTTCCTCTAGAATTGCATCTATGTTTTCTTTTTGGGCGGTGGCCTGGAAAAAAGAAAACATCATTAAACAAGCGAAGCCAATGGATACTAGTTTGATGTTCATGTCGTCCTTTTTATTTTAAATATAGGTAATTATTTTTGGGCAATCAGGGAAAAAATTCCCTTGGCTCCCAACCCAATTTTTGGCTCATTTCCTGAAAATGAGTCGGTGCGGGAGCCTGAATAGTAATCTTCTCGTTGGATTCTGGATGGTTAAAGGCCAGTTTCCAGGCATGGAGCAGCATAAAGCGCATCTGGAAATGACGGTCGAAAAACTTGTTTTGCTTATTATCCCCGTGGGTCTTGTCTCCAATGATGTAATGGCGTATATGGGCAAAATGCCTTCTGATTTGGTGCATTCTTCCGGTATGCGGATAGATTTTCACCAGAGAATACCGGCTGCTGGCATACCT
The DNA here is from genome assembly GCF_010119245.1 of Cyclobacterium salsum. GTDB lineage: Bacteria > Bacteroidota > Bacteroidia > Cytophagales > Cyclobacteriaceae > Cyclobacterium > Cyclobacterium salsum. Next base: position 403,197 of record NZ_WNKG01000001.1, on the reverse strand, counting down.
GTTGGAGGAAGGGTAAGGGATTTCGGTTTGGGCCAGGGTCCAATATTCTGTCAGCGCTTCCTGAAGTTCAAATTCCAAATCTTTTGCCAGGGGCTGGTCAATCAGCGCATGGGGCTGCGGCATGTAACCCCGAACGATCGCCAGGTATTCTTTATTAATAGAAGTACCAGCAAATTCGGGTTGTAAGCGGGAAGCGGCTGCTGCATTTTTAGCAAACAGCAGTACACCAGAGGTAGGCCGGTCTATTCGATGCAAGGGATACACCTTATACCCTACCTGCTTGTGTAGTAGATCAACGGCAAACAAGGCATCCGGGCTTCGTTCCAGAGGGGTTTTGTGTACCAATACGCCTACAGGCTTGTTTACCGCCAGGTAATCGTTATCTTCATAAAGAAGGGGTAATTGCCTCATATCAGGCAATGACTCCGGACCCAATGGCCTCATTTTCTTCGTACCAGGCCACAAATTGCCCCGATGCAATCCCACGTTGGGCATTTTCAAAAAGGACATACAAGCCGTTTTCTTTCCGCTGAAGGATGGCTTTGGATAAGGGTTGCCGGTAACGAATCCTGGCGAGGTATTCAGCCGATTCACCCACCTGTAAGGCCTTGTCGGGACGGATCCAGTGGATATCGTCTGTGGGTACAAACAAACCATACCGCAGTAAACCGGGGTGTTCTTCTCCCATACCGGTATAGATAATATTATTCCTTGTGTCGGTGCCTATGACAAATAAAGGTTTTCCGGTTCCTCCGATGTTCAGCCCCTTTCGCTGCCCTATGGTGAAATAGTGAGCCCCATTATGTTCACCTACCATTTCTCCATCGCTTTCCTTATAACTAGGGGGATGGCAAATCTCTTCCAGGAGCTGCTGATCATAGTCGGCCGGATCCATCCCGGCTGGAACTTGTTTGGCTTGGTACAGGGAGGAGGACTCAGGCACAGCGATCACTTTTCCCTTTTTTGGTTTTAATTGTTGCTGCAAAAAGTCGGGCAGCCTTACTTTGCCGATAAAACACAAGCCCTGGCTATCTTTCTTTTCAGCCGTTACCAGGTCCAGCGAGGCAGCAATTTTTCGGACCTCCGATTTTTGAAGGTGACCAATCGGAAAAAGGGCCTTGGATAGTTGCTCCTGATTTAGTTGGCATAAGAAGTAACTTTGATCCTTATTAGGGTCTGCCCCTGCCAACAAGCGGTAAACCTTTTCGCCATTAATTTCTTCCTCTGCTTTTTGACAATAATGACCGGTGGCCACAAAGTCTGCCTTCAGTTTCAAAGCTGTTTTTAGAAAAATATCAAATTTTATTTCCCGGTTGCAGAGAATATCCGGATTGGGTGTTCTGCCAGCCTGGTATTCTGCAAACATGTAATCGACTATCCGTTCCTTATAATCCTCGCTCAGGTCAATCGCCTGAAAAGGAATGCCGAGCTTTTGAGCTACCAGCATGGCATCCGTACTGTCTTCTTCCCAGGGGCATTCGTTGGATAAGGTCACGGATTCATCGTGCCAGTTTTTCATAAACAAACCAATGACTTCGTATCCCTGATCTATTAACAAGCTGGCCGCGACTGAACTATCCACGCCTCCGGAAAGTCCTACGACCACTCTTTTTTTAACTTGATGCATCTTTTACCTTTTCCGGGGTTAAAATTTCAACTATAACAACAAAACCGGAACCTATGGTTCAGAAGGCAAAATTAGTCATAAAATTGATTTGATCCGGGTGAATTTTGCTAATTTCGTGTATGATTATAGTTCTTTACGGTGTCACTGGCTGTGGGAAAACCACCATCGGAGCCTTACTTTCTGCTCAACTTAATGTCCCTTTTTACGATGGGGATCATTTCCATCCGGTTGCCAACAAGCAGAAAATGAATGCTGGAATTCCCCTGACCGATGAGGATCGTATTCCCTGGCTGAAGAATATTGCCGGCAATATGATCTCCTGGGAAAAGCAGGGAGGTGCTGTTTTAGCTTGTTCGGCACTGAATGAAAAATACCGCAAGATATTAAAGGTAGTACCGCAGATTCATTGGGTATTACTGCAGGGCAGCAAAAGCCTGATCAAATCCCGGTTGGCCAGTAGGATAGGGCATTTTATGAATCCCGCCCTCCTGGATTCGCAGATGGATACCCTGGAAATCCCCGATTATGGCTGGAAAGTATCGGTAAAAATGAAACCGGAAAATGTGGTGGAAGAAATAACGAAAAAATTGAGCACAATGGAAAGTAAATCCGAAATAGGCATCATAGGAATGGGAGTCATGGGAAAAAACCTGGCCCTCAACCTGGCTGATCATCAAACCAGTCTGTCGATTTATAATCGGCACCTACCGGGCAAAGAGGAAAAAGTAGCGCAAAAAGTATTGGAAGCCAATCCGGGTCTGAGTCAGGTGCGTGCGTTTGGTCAGTTGAAGCCTTTTATGGAAAGCCTTCAATCACCCAAAAAGGTATTGATGATGATTCCGGCCGGAGAGGTCATAGATCACCAAATTGATGAATTATTACCCTTTATGAATCCGGGTGATTTGCTAGTGGATGGTGGCAATTCAAACTACAAAGATACCAATACCAGAAGTCGGTTTTTAAAAGAAAAAGATCTGTTGTTTGTGGGAATGGGCGTTTCCGGTGGGGAGGAAGGCGCCCGGTTTGGACCTTCTTTAATGCCCGGAGGAGATCAACAGGGCTTTTTGCAGGTGGCTCCTTTTTTAGAAAAAATAGCCGCTAAGGATTTTAAAGGCAAGGCCTGCATTACCTACGTAGGCCCCGAGGGCGCCGGCCATTTTGTAAAGATGGTGCATAATAGCATTGAATACGGGGAGATGCAGGCAATAGCAGAGGTTTATTACCTAATGCGACATTACCTGGCATTGCCCATGGAGGAAATAGCCGCCAATTTTGAATCCTGGATGGACAGCGATATGTCCAACTACCTGCTGGAAATAACCATTGATATCTTGCGAAAAAAGGAAGCTGGGGAACCCCTTCTGGATAAAATTCTGGATCAGGCCGCCCAGAAAGGAACCGGCGGATGGTCTGTGGCCACGGCGCTGGAGTACGGGGTTCCTTATGGTGTGTTGACCGAAGCCGTTATGGCCAGGAACCTTTCCGCCAGGAAGCCGTTTCGGATGATTGCCGCCGGATTGTATACGCCTGAAAAAATTTCAGGCATCGAAGGAAAAGAAGCGTTTCTGGATAAACTACAGGCCGCCTATCAGGCCACCAGAATAATCAACCACGATGCGGGCTTCTCCCTCATGTTGGAGGTATCGGAAAAAAACAACTGGAACCTGAATTTTTCCGAAATTGCCCGGGTCTGGACCAATGGCTGCATCATTCGCTCCAGGCTGATGGAAGAACTGGTGGATCTGTTCCAGGAAAACAATCGCATATTGCTTAATTATGAAGCCGTGACTGCCTTGAAAGGTTACCAAAACGACCTTTCCTATGTGGTGGGACAGGCACTTCAACATGGTTTTTCGGTCCCACTATTGTCCAGTGCCATTAATTATTTTCTGGGAGCTATTACGGCCGATTCTTCCGCCAATCTGATTCAGGCCCAGCGGGACTATTTTGGCGCACATACCTACCAGCGCATAGATGCAGATTCAGGGGAGCATTTTCACACAGAATGGAAAGCGAAATAAGCCCTTCCAATTCCAGGTAAATCAGTTATGTCCATTTTACAGAAAATAGAACAAGAATATTTTAACCCGGAGATTTCCTTTCAGGCCAGTAAAAGCAGTGGACCTGGAGGGCAGCATGTAAACAAGGTGAATACCAAAATAATACTGCTGTTCAATATACCCCAATCCAATTTGCTGCAGGATCATGAAAAGGCGATTTTACTTCGAAAATTGACGAATAAGTTGGATAAGGAGGGTAATGTTGTCGTTACCTCCCAAGACTCCCGTTCTCAAATTCAAAATAAGAAAAAAGCCATCAAAAAATTCTATGGCTTATTAAAAAAAGCATTTCATAAAAAGAAACCCAGGATTGCTACCAAACCCGGGAAAGCAGCCAAAGAAAAGAGACTAAAAGCCAAAAAAATTCAAGCTGAGAAGAAACAGCATCGGAGCAAGGATTGGTAGTTGATTTAACCAGCGGTTAGCTTATTTGACCATCGGTTAAATGCGTTTGGATTCAATGATTCAAGTTTAATCCCAGATTTAAGTTCAGGCATCCAACAGTTGATTCCAGCCGTAAGCATCCGGCTTCTTTCCTTTTCGGACCGCTGCCAGTTTATCTTTTAGCCGGTACATTCCGGCATCCGCCTCCAGGTAAGTCGCATACGATTTTCCTTGGTAGCTTATGGTTGCAATAGGTGAAATGACCGCCGCTGTACCGGCACCAAAAGCTTCGACCCGCTCGCCTTTTTCAATTCTCTCCGTAATTTCTTCTATCGCCACCGCTCTTTCTTCCACGGTAAATCCTTCTTCACTGGCCAATTTCAATAGCGAATCCCGTGTAATCCCATCCAATATGCTATCACTAAGGGCGGGGGTAACCAGTGTCTTGCCATCAAGTATAAAAAGTATGTTCATGGTCCCGGACTCCTCAATATACTTCTTCTCCTTCGCATCCAGCCAGATAATCTGGTCAAAACCTTCTTTCTTGGCATTGATTTGGGGCAGTAGAGAGGCACCGTAGTTTCCCCCATTTTTTGCCGCACCGGCACCTCCTCTGGCAGAACGAATGTAGTTGGTCTCTACCTTTACCTTAAGCGGCTTGTTATAGTAGGCTCGCATGGGCGAAAGAACAACCATAAACAGGTATTCCTGAGAAGCATCCACCCCCAATTTCTTTTCCGTAGCGATGACGAAAGGACGGATGTATAGGGAATAGTCCGGATCATCGATGACCCAATCCGATTCCATCTTTAGCAGTTCTAAAATTCCATCCATAAAAAGATGACGGGGTAGCGGAGGCATGGCCATTCTTTCCAGGGAACGGTTCATTCGTTTCCAGTGGCTCTCCATCCGGAAAATATTTATTTTACCATCCGTCATCCGAAAGGCCTTGAGTCCTTCAAATACCGTCTGACCGTAGTGAAAACACATGGCCAGAGGGGACAGGGAGATGGACTGCACCGGCGCGATGCGGTGTTCCGACCATTCCCCCTGCTGGTAAGCGGCCAGGAGCATGCGGTCGGTAGATTGAACCCCAAAAGTGAAGTTTTCAAAATCAAAGTCGGGTTTTCGGGTTTCAGTTTCGTTCATGATATATCTTACTAAATTGTTATTTTTCTATTCGTTTTGCCTGATGTATATGGGCCAAATGATGCCTGCCATGCCAGTCGTACAGGCATACACTGGCTTTTAGGGGTATGGATTTGTCCTGCTCTGGATGATAGAAACTTCTGTTCCATTGTGCTTCAGTCATATTCACCATAAGGTAAGTCCATCGTTCATGGATGCCTGTCAGTATGTTAACGGATCCTTGCATTCCAAGTTTACTATCGGCAAGATCTGCCCAAAGGTTTTCTTTGTAGGGCTTAATGACCGGATTTTCTTCCGTCAAAGCCAATTTGAAGCGCATGTAGGCGTTCATATGGCTATCGGCCAGGTGATGCACCACTTGCCGAATGGTCCATCCAGCAGGTCGGTATTTTCTTTCAAGCATTTCATCGCCTAAATTGTTTACAACTTCTAGTAAATCCTCTGGAAAATATTGAATACCCAGCATGGCCTGCTGCACCTTTTCTGTGGTAAGCTGTTCTGGGAGTTGAAACCTCCCAAGTGGGTATTTTAGTACTTCCAAATTCATTGATGCTATTTCAGGCGGAAACGAATGACCCCAATACGGAAAATCCCATTGCGAAAGCAAATAAACGAAGGAATAATGATTGGTTACAGATACAATTTATTTAATTTTGAGGGGTACAGTTAAAGCAGGTGTAAATGACATTGTATCAGGAGTTGGCGACTAATTTTGAGGGCCTTATTCACAAGGGCAGCCTAAAAGTGGGGGATAAAATGCCTTCCATTCGCACGGTGAGTAAGGAATATGGTGTGAGCAAGAATACCGTAATTCAGGCTTACCTGGTATTGGAAAGCAGATCCTGCATCGTATCCAGGCCACAGGCAGGATTTTTTGTCTGCGAAAAAGCGGATCAACGCCTTCCTGTGCCCGATGCCAGCATGCCTCAAAATCATCCCGCCGATTCGGCAGACGATGGGTTGATTGGAAAGGTATTTCGTAATTTTGTCAACAAGGAAATCACCCAGCTATCCCTGAGTGTACCCGACGAAAGTTTTTTTCCGGTGGCCCGACTTAACAAATGCCTGCAGAAAGCAACGCAAACGCTGTCCTCCGGGGGAACCGGTTACGATGATATACAGGGCAACCTGCGCCTCCGGAAAAACGTAGCCAAATGGTCCTTTACCTGGTCGGGTAATTTGGGAACCAAGGACCTGGTCACCACGTCCGGAGCCATGCATGCGATTTCCTTAGCATTTATGGCATTAACCCGACCTGGAACGCGGATCGCCGTCGAAAGCCCGGTGTATTTCGGCATCCTTCAACTGGCAAAAAACATGGGCCTGCGGGTCATAGAACTCCCTACCCATCCCGTGTTTGGAGTAAGTCCCGAAGACATAAAAGCGGTTATCGGGAAAATTGATATTTGTCTGTTGGTCAGTAATTTCAATAATCCGCTCGGAAGCTGCATGCCGGAAGAAAACAAGCGGGAGATTGTACAGATCCTGGCGCGGCATGGGATTCCATTGATAGAAGATGACCTGTATGGTGACGTGTATTTTGGAGCTAACCGACCCAAGCCCTGCAAAGCCTTCGATCAGGAAGGGATGGTATTGTGGTGTGGCTCCGTGTCCAAAACCCTGGCCCCAGGTTATCGGGTGGGCTGGATGGCTCCTGGCAAATACATGAGAGACATCTTAAAGCTAAAACTCTTCCATTCCGTATCAGGCACGGCACTGACACAGGAAGCCATTGGCCTGTTTTTGGAAAACGATCGGTACGAGCGGCATTTGCGATTGCTGCGAAAGACCCTGCATGCCAATTCCCTTCATTTTATCCGAACCATTGCGGATCATTTTCCGGCCGAAACCAGGGTAAGCCGGCCTCAGGGGGGATTTGTATTGTGGGTGGAGCTGGCGAAAAAGGTAGATACCGGAAAACTATTTGACCCGGTATTATCTCAGGGAATTAGTTTCGCGCCGGGAAGGATGTTTACGCTTCAGAACCAATTTCACCATTGCCTGCGCCTCAATTATGGCTTGCCCTGGTCCGAAAAGCTGGAGCAACAACTTATGGTATTGGGGCAGCTACTAAAAGGAGACGTTCGGTAATTAAAATTCCTTTTCGCCAAATTCGCTTTTGATAAAACGGGATTTATCACGGGAAGGATTAAGGGTGTAACTAAGGTTCAATAGCACCATATCCACCTCCAGCACGTAATTCGTGGTAGTGTAAAATTCGTTCTCCCTCCAGGTGCTGATGCGTTGCTCATTGGTAGGCAGCAGGCCCATGTCCATGTTGAGCCATTGCAGGCTGGCATTGAGCCGATCGTTCATAAACGTCTTTGTAAGTACCAGGTTGGGGGATAAAAACCGGGAATCCTCTCCCTGGGCAGTAATACGGTCCGAGAGGTAGTTTATCGACCATTGAGCACTAAAAGTAGGGGAGAAGTCATAACTGGTATTGGCATTGATGGAATAGACCCAGGCGGCGTTATTGATCGGCCGGTCATCAAAACTTCCCCTGATCCGGTAGCGGTACAGGTTTCCCCCTGCAAACAATTTCCATTTGCTACTAGGATTTAGTTCCAGGCCCACTTCCATTCCTATGGACCTCCCTGTTCCTACATTGGAATAGATTCGGTTCAAGATGGTATCGTTATAAACGGTATTTACCCGGTTGACCAGGTTTTTTACATGGCGGTAATAGGCTGTAGCATAGACGCTGTTTTCCCCAAAGTCCCGTACCAATCCGGTTTCTACCAGGTCGATAAATTCAGGTAGCAAGGTGGGATCTCCCTGTTCCAGGGTTTCGGAATGCTCCCGTTCAGGAAACGGATTCATTTTGAAGGTGGTGGTTCGTTCCACCCTTCGGCTGTAAGCCCCCTTCAGCCGGGTATCCTCTCCCAACTTATATTGTACGCTGGCAGAAGGATAAAGTAAGAAGAAGTCGTAGGTATAAAGGCTGTCTACGGTGTTGGATTTGTCCTGAAGCAGCAGTTCGCGGTCCATGTATTCCATCCGTAAACCGATGGAATAGTCCCATTTGTTTTTTTGTCCGGTTAGTTGTCCGTATCCGGAATGAATGACCCGGGTCAATTCCACATTGGAGGAAAATTCAGGAACCAATTCAAATTCGCCCGTTTCATTGTTCCTTCGCTCGTAAACAAAATCTCCCTGATGATCCAGGTTTCGAAACTGATAGCCTGTTTCTATGATTCCCCAGGGAGTTGGTTTGGATTCGTAGTCTACCTGCCAGCGAATTCCGTGCAAAGGATTGTCGTTGGTATTGTATTCGTCCTGATAGATCAGATCGGTATTTGGAAAACCCAGGTTGCGGTTGGTGGTGGGACCTCCCAGCATGGTGTATTCGTAAAGAAAAGAACTGGAAATACGGGACTCATTTTCAAAGGTATGGGAATAATCGAAGCTTCCCAGCGCGAAATCACTACGCCGAATTCGCAGGTTTTCGTTGTAATACTGCATGGTGTATAGACGCTCCCCATTAATGCTGGCATGGTTGTCAAAATACACAATATCTGCCGTCCGGTCTTTGCTCCGGATCCCTCCGTAAAAACCCAGACTGAATTCGTTGTTGGCATCCGGTGTGTAGGCTACTGTAAAGCGACCTGAATACGCTTCTTCATCGAAACCCCGCTCACCCTCTGAAGGAAAGCGCGTGGTCGTGTCTCCGCTGACGGTATATACATCTCCAATTCGCTGCCCATTGACATCATTTCTCAAATAACTGGCTCCCAGGGAAAGGTCCCAATCCCCTTTTCGGTGGTTTAGCGTAAAATCAGCGCCATACCGGTGCGGTTTTTCCTTATTATCGTAATCCTGTATGCTGGGGGCTCCTATTCGGGTATTAAGTTGGATAAACGTTCCGTCGGTGGCGCCTTTTTCCGTGGTGATATTGATAATGCCAGCCTTTCCTTCCGGATCGTATTTGGCAGAGGGTGCCGTCACCACTTCAATATTTTTGATGGCATTGGCCGGCAATTGGCCCAGGATTGACGAAGGATCCGATTGCAGGGGTTTTCCATTGAGCATGATCACAAATCCGGTGGACCCCCTGACGGACAATTCCCCTGCTGCATCGATGCTTACCGAAGGAAGGTTTCGAATCAGATCGATGGCCGTGCCGCCCTGTCCCGACCTGAATTCCGATGACTCGAACACCTGCCGGTCTAATTGGTGCATGGTGGTAAAACGAGTTCCTGAGACCTCGACCATCTCCAGCAATTGCTCGTTTGGGGATAAGGTGATGGTTCCCAGATCCAGCGACTGCCCCCGGCTAAGTGCCAGTTCCTCCATCACATAGGGGTCATATCCCATAAATTGGATGAGTAGGTAATAGGTGCCGGGTTTGGCGTCGGTTAGTTCAAATCTCCCATCCGGCGCTGTGACGGTTCCTGCCACCAGGCTGGAATCTGACCGCTCGTACAAACCGACGCTGCCGTATTCGATGGGACTGTCTTCATTGGCATCCATGAGCGTTCCCTGTATCGTAATTTGCGCAAAAATGGGAAAAAAAAGGGCCAGTTGTAAAAAGCAGGTGAGTAATACGTTTCTCAATAAGGAATTCATCTCACAAAGTAAGTTCTCAATACCTGCATTCTTACGGTAGATTATTGACAATAATGGTAGATTTTACAGTTTTGCTCGGTATTCAGTGGGCGTCAGGGTAGTCTGAGATTTAAAAAATTTGATGAAATTAGAGGCATCCGAAAAATTCAATTGATAGGCAATCTCCGCTACCGGGTATCCGGTATGGCTGAGCAGGTTTTTGGATTCGATAAGCATCCGCTCACGGATCACTTCGATGGCGGTTCCCCCGGTAGCTGTTTGACAAAGCTGATTTAGCTTGCGAATACTTATATGCATGGCCTTGGCATAGGTCTCTGCTGTTTTCATGTGCAGGTAGTTTTCCTGCACCAGTTTTTTAAACCGGGCAAATTCATCCAACACATTCGGGTGAATGGCTGCCTGCTGTAGGGGAAGCTGAATCGTTTTGTAGATCAGCGTATTTAAATGAGCGGATAAAAGGTCCAGCGAGGCATTGTTTTTAAAGTCGAGGTAAAATACTTCGGCTAATTGAAGCAGGGAAGGATCTCCCTCCGGAAGCGTAAAGGTTTCCTGCAAGTTATACAGATGGGCCAATGCCCTGGGGTAGCTGCTCAGGGCTTCTTCTTTAAATAGGATCACGTATCCCTCCGGGATTTTTGAAAAATCCCAGCAATGTACCTGACCCAGGTTCAGGTAAAATCCCATAGGAGGATGCACCTCATAAGCCAGGTCTCCCACCGTATGCTGACCGGCTCCTTTAGAAAGGTAGATCAGCTCGTGGTATCCTTCGTGTCGATGGGGTTTGGTAGGTTTGATTACCGGTTTCATTTTAGAAACCTTCAGCATCAGGCCTTTTTCGATTTTGTTTTTGCTGCCTATAATTTTCGCTTCGCCTTCCATTAATAATGTCTGATAATCGATAAAGTCCAAGGCTGATAATAAGCATTGGACGTTAAAACTAAGCATATTATCTGAAAATTTGCTACTGTTGGCTAATGAGAAAAAATAATCCCACCTGCTTCGGTCCGGGTGTAGGAGACGATTCGGGCTCATTCCAGCTACTATTAACCCTCAGTCCTCGTAACCTGATTTGATGACTGTCGAAATCATTTTGAATTGCTCATTGGCATTGAAATGATGGGTAGAATGGGCTGGAATAATGATCCCTTCGCCCAGGACCATTTGATAGACCTCCTTATCGATCAGGATTTCGGCAGCCCCGTCTATTATCTGAACATAGATATCAAATGGGAGCGATTTTTCTTCCATCTCTTGCCCGGCATCCAGGCAGGAAACCGTTATATTTCCGGTAATCTTTTTTAATATGGTTTTGCTTTTTACAGAGCGAGGTAAATATTCGATGATCTTCGAAATCACATGTGATTTTGATTTTTCTAATTCTTTGTCATCGTTATCAGTATCACCGTTATTAGAATGCATCATTATCCAATAGTTTATAATTTATTATAAATATTGAATTATTATTACTGAAAAGTATTATACATTGTAAAAATTAGTTTATAAGTTTTCAAGGTTTGTTTCCCTTCTCTTTTTCAGGGCTTTAAAATAGGAGGGGGTAAGTCCTGTAATTTTTTTGAATTGGTTGGAAAGATGTGCTGAGCTGCTGTAATTTAAAAGATGGGCAATTTGAGAAAGATTGAGCTCATCGTACAGCAGGAGCTCTTTCACTCGTTCTATTTTGTGAATGATGATGTATTGCTGTATGGTGATACCGGTAATTTCGGAGTATACATTGGACAGGTAGATGTAATCATAGCCCAATTTCTCGCTGATATAGTCGGAATAGTTGATTTTGGGGACTTCATCCGTATAATGGACCAATTCCACAATCACACTTTTTATCTTATTGATCAGGATGCTTCGTTTATCATCTAGCAATTCCAGGCCTGATTTCCGTAGATTTTTTTGCAATTTGTCATGCTGCTCCTGCGTAAGCCGTTTATAAAGCTCTACCTCTCCCAGTTCGATGCTGGTGTACGGAATGCCTAGTTTTTCTAACTCCTGCCGAACCATCAGCTTACAGCGAAGGCTGACCATGAATTTTATATGAATTTTAGGAAGATTTGTCACATTTTTAAGTTACTAATATTTATTCGAATTCACTAATTCCATTATCTGTAATTGCTCCTCTGGAAGGTGATTCCGATTGATTCCGTCTTTTGGTATACCTGTCCGTACAAACAAAGATTGCATGAACCCTTTCTGAATAATTTACAGAATAATAGAATAAAATTATATAAATCACAGGTTTTCCCTTTTCGAAGGAGTAATGGAAGACATTTCTGACGAATAAAAAATCCAGATAGGTACATGGTGGATGAGATAGTTAATTTTTACAAAAATCACCAAAAGTTATGTAATTTATTTCTATTTGATTGTTATACCTTGTAGCTAAAATTTAAATAACGACAGCTAAAAATTAGATAATAATGAATAGTGAATTTTATAAATCGGCTGGAAATAAGACAAACGGGATGGTTCCTAATAAGTCTGATAAGGTTGAATTAAGCGAAGCTGATTTTGAAAAGGTTTCCTTAGAGAATCAGCGTCTAATGGCTGAAATACGTGACTTGCAATATACAAATAAAGAATATAAATCCGTCATTTACCATATATCCCATGATTTAAATTGGCCATTAAACAATATTATTTCTTTGATCAATTTGATGATGGATACCCAGGATCCGAAAGAAATGGTGACCCTCTCCAAACCGGTGTTAAAGTCGATAAATAATTTTAAAGCGTCAATGAATGAAATTTTAAAACTAAAGGGAAAAGAAGTCGAAAAGGATGTAAAGGGCCAGGTAACGATCAAAAATGTATTAAATGAAGTGCTTGAAAGTATCAATGGGCAATTTATTAATTCCGGGGCTGTTTTGTCTCATTCCCTACAGGTAAGCCATCTAAAATTCCCGAAAAAGAATTTAAGGAGTATTTTATTTAACCTCATTTCTAATTCCATTAAATACAAATCCCCGGATCGGATCGCTACCATCCATGTCAGTACCTATAGAAAAGGAAATTATGTCGTATTGTCCGTCATGGACAATGGAACCGGCATAAAACCTCAGAAGATGGATCAACTTTTTACCAAATTCGGGACGCTTCATGACGAATCCTATCCGGGTGAAAGTCTTGGCATCGGACTCTATTTGGTGAAAAAAATGGTAGAAGAAGCAGGTGGCGAAATGGAAGCTGAAAGCGAGTGGGGTACGGGTTCTGTCTTTCACGTGTACCTACCACAGGAAGCCGTTTCACCCGGTTCCGAAGTACCCCCAACCAGCTAAAACTGACAGCCTTGAACCAAAAAGGTGAAACATTTTAACTGTAAGTTATTTTAAATTACCAAAAGCTGACTTTCTATCCACTGTTTCTCTTCGGCGGTCAGCTCATAGAGTTCATAAACCAGTTGGTCGATTTGTTTTTCCAATTCGGCCGTGTCGGCATCCGCGAGTTACATTCGATCGATCTAATAGGTAGATTAATTGGTACTTGAAACGTTCTATTTCAATCCGCATGGGTTTGACTTTAAGAAAGGCTTTGTTAAGGGCCTTTCTGGGTTTCAAGATTTGAAGGTTCATTGGTGCTATTTTTTGTCAAATTATACATTTCTTTTTGGTTTATAAATGACTCATCGAATTTTATAGCGATAGTTTGAACAGGAAGGATCGCAATTGGAATGAGGAACGCAAAATACAGTAAAAAATCCGAGCTCAAATGAGCCCGGATTAGCACTTATGTTCCAGCGATTTGGCAGGTCAGCTAAAAATACCCTTAAAATCTTTTCTGCCCGCTAAACTCCATGGCTTCGCCCTTGCCAAAGCCATAACTGATGCCAAACGTGATAAAGCGGCCCCGGAGTCGGTAATCGTACTGCGAAAAATTGTTCTGTACGGTTTCGGTTTCAAATATCCGAGAAGCAAAGGCATCTCTAATACTCAGGTTTAGTATGGTCTTTCCTTTCATGATTTTCTTCCGTATTCCGATATCAGCCAATGCATAACCGCTGATTTTGCGCTGAAAAGTCTGGTAGGCGGATTGGTAATTACCAATGAGTTCCAGGGTGAAATCTGCCGGAAGGTCAAACTTGGATGTCAGTCGGGCGGACCATTGGTCTGCGGTAAAATCAAAAGGGCTGGCCTCAAAGGTTCCCTCCCGATTGAAGTAGTTATAGTTAAAATCCCCGCTAAGTGACAACCATTCGTTGGGGGTGAATTTACCGTTCAGCTCAACTCCTGTGGCTTTGTTGGTACCAATATTCATGGGCATGGTAATGCCGACATTATCCTCAAATGTGGTCACATTCTCTACCGTCTGCGTGATATAGCGGTGATAAACGGAGCTACTTAAGGAAAGTAACTCAAAATCGAGTATTCCGGTAATTTCATAGCTATCGGTCAGTTCCGGCAGCAGGTCCGGATTTCCTGTGCGGATACTGAAATTGTTCCGGATATTATAAAACGGATTCAAGTCAAAAAGCCTGGGTCGGGATATCCTACGGGAGTACCCTCCCTGTAGGGAAAAATTATCGGCCAGCTTGTAAGAACTATGCAGGGTAGGGAAGAGGTTGGTGAAGTTTTGCTGATTTTCCAATTCGTTTTGCTTCAACAAGGTATTCAAATCCGTATTTTCTACCCGCAAGCCCAGTTTAAGTCCAAATTTGTCTCCCTCATAGGCACCGGTACTGTACACTCCCAGCACTTTTTGGGTATAGAAAAACGTATTGGTTCGTTCAGGAATTTGCTCCCATGCGCCATTCTCAAAAGTAGCGATGGAAAAATCATTATTAACATCGGTGATCAGGTACTGCCCTCCCGTCTCAAAGGTGATCTCATCCGTGATGGGCTGCGTGTAATCTGCTTTGAAGGTATATTCTGCCTGACCAAAATCCGTATCTGTCAACTGTCGGTCCTGCAAGGCCATTTCTCCGAACGAGGGGATGTTATTGAAGGTTGACATTTGATCCTTGGCAAAGGAACTTCCCAACGCACTGATCAGCAGGTAATGATCATCGCTATCGGAAAAGTCGCTTTTGTATTGCAACTCGTACTGCCATTTCGGATTGGTGGCTTCAGTGGATTCATCCCGGGTCCAGCCCGCTACCGGCCCGGAAGACCTGTTTTCAGAGGTGAAATTGCCGGTAGAATACTCGGTTTCCAATTCGTAGGCAAAATTACCGGTGAGCGAAAGGACGTTGCGATCGTTGATATGGTAATCGGTTCCCAGGATTAGATTAAAAAACGTTTCGTTCTTTTCCCCGTCACCTTTATTCCGGATGTAAGATTGTTCGGCTAAATTGCTATTGATGGTTTCAAATGTTTCCGGAAACGTTCGGTGACCAACGCCCAATTGGCTGAAAAGGTTGAATTTTTCGGTGCGTTTGTTCAGACTAAAACCCAGACTGTGATTATTGGGTACGCCGGTGTTGAGCGTCAGGGACCCGTTAACTCCTTTTTTCTCTTCTTTTTTTATGACAATATTGATGATTCCAGAGGTGCCTTCTGCATCGTATTTGGCAGAAGGGTTGGTGATCACTTCCACGCGGTCTATCATGTCTGCCGTGATGGTTCCGAGGGCATTGCCGCCGTCGCTGGCAAGGACAGAAGGTTTGCCATTGATCAGGATCTGCACGCCACCAATACCCCGGAGTTGAATTTGCCCTTCGATATTGACCGTGACAGAAGGTACGTTGTTCAAT
Organism: Cyclobacterium salsum; assembly: GCF_010119245.1. Classification (GTDB taxonomy): domain Bacteria; phylum Bacteroidota; class Bacteroidia; order Cytophagales; family Cyclobacteriaceae; genus Cyclobacterium; species Cyclobacterium salsum. The sequence goes on along the minus strand of NZ_WNKG01000001.1, from coordinate 387,710 downwards.
ACCTCTAACGCACTGGCCCCGGTGCTACTCAGGTCCTGGCCTACGTTAAATACCCGCTTATCCAATCGGAATTCGGTGGTAGACCGCTCTCCACGAATGATCACCTCATCCATTAGTTCGCTGTCTTCTGCTAAAGGAATGGTACCCAGATTTACTTTTCCACCTGCCATGTCGTAGTCCGTAATGGTTTGGGTGATAAAGCCTATGAAACTGATCTCTATGATGAAAATTTCCTTTTGGGTGGTCAATAAAATCCCACCATCCGCTTCCGTGGTGGTACCAGCGATCATTTGGCCGTTTTCACCATCCAGGAGTTTTATGGTGGCAAACTCGATGGGCATTTGGCTGTTGGCATCGACTACCTTGCCGGTGATCTCTATATCTTGTGCCTGGAGTAAGCCCAGACCCAGCCACATGCATAAAATAAAAGGCACTTGTTTTTTCATGGGGTAGTTGTATTTACTTAACCCTACAAAGCTGCATATAAAAATACCTGTAAAGAAATGGAATCGACAAACGACGGGTATAATCAGATGAACGGCAAAGTAGTAGGTTTTGGTCATTTATCCTGCTAAAGCGGTTGTTTACCGGAACCAATGGGGCAATTCCCTTCATCTATGTAAATTTACCAAATGGGCAATACCTTATTACAGCAGCATCCGGGAAAAGGAGAGTTGTTTTTCCAACTCATCCTGCATGCATTGGTCTTTAGTTTTTATACCATTGACAGACATCATCCGGACGTGTTGTACACCTTCGAGACCTATCATTTTATTTTTTTTATTAATTACACCTGGGCCAATTTGTTGATTAGCTATGTTTTTCTGCCCCGCTTTTTTTATCCCAAAAGGTATACCCTCTTCGCATTATTGACTTTTTTCACCGTGGCCCTGGTCATTTTGATCGAAGAGATGGTACTGGAACGCTGGTTTTTTCCAGATTCCAGGGGCACCAATTTTCCGGGAGTCATTTTTAGTTTGGGACAGGTTTTACCCATCCTGGCCATTCTATCGGGGTTTAAATTTGCCTGGGATGCCCTGCTAAAACAGCGTCAATTGGATGAATTAAAGGCCATGGTGCGAGAGAGCGAACTAGCCTTTCTGAAATCTCAGATCAATCCGCATTTTTTGTTTAACAACCTGAATAACCTGTATGCCTACGCAGTAGAAGGATCAGCGAAAACGCCGGAAATAATTCTGGAACTGAGTTCAGTGTTGCGCTATATGTTATATGAGTGTCGGGAGGCTTCTGTGCCCTTACTTAAAGAAATCGATCATCTGAGAAACTTCACGCAATTGTACGAGTTGCAAATTGAGGATAGGGGAAAAGTGTCTTTTCAGGTAGGAGCTGTTCCGTCAGATTTTAGGATTGCCCCTTTGATATTAAATGTATTTATTGAGAACGCTTTCAAACACAGTCAAGCCGGTCAGTCGGAAAAAATCCGGATAAGTATTCACCTGGAGGTAAATGAAGAAGGCCTGTTAACATTTAACTGTCAAAATAATTTTCTTTCTGAAAATGAGACGATTTCCAGTGAAACGGGGATTGGCTTGGTAAATGTTCGCAAAAGACTAGCTTTGCTCTACCCGGACAGCCATGAACTAAGTATTCGCCAAACCGATACCGATTACCATGTATCCCTTTCCCTTCAGCTTCGAAAGCCATGAATTGCATCATCATAGAAGATCAACCCCCTGCCCAGCGCATTTTAAAGAAATACCTGGATGAGTTGGGTACCTGTACCCTGGCAGGAACGTTCAGCGATCCGGTAAAAGCCATGGCTTTTTTGCAACAGGAGCCGGTAGATTTAGTGTTTTTAGATATTCATTTACCCAAGATGTCGGGTATCGAATTTCTTAAAAGCCTTCCTTTCAAACCAAAAGTTATCCTGACCACGGCTTATCCTGAATATGCGCTGGAAGGCTATGAATTGGATGTGGTCGATTACTTATTAAAACCCTTTTCCTTCCAGCGTTTTGTGAAAGCCATAGGAAAGGTTTCCAGGCAGGATTTTTCACAAGAAACCCGGATCTATGATGCAAAGAAGGAGTGCTTTATCAAGGTTGGGTACGAACATATACGGATCGTCTTTGAGGATATTCAGTACATCATGGCCGATGGAGACTATTGTGAAATTATCCTCTCAGAAAAGAAATACCTTTCGGCCGAACCCTTAAAAAAATGGGTGGAAATGCTGGATGAAGGCGTTTTTATCCGGGTGCATAAATCCTTTGTAATCAACAGTACGGAAATTAGTAAGATCAGTGGAAATCAGGTATTTATGAATAGTGGAAAAGTAATTCCGTTGGGCAGGGCTTATAAAGAGACTTTCATTAATCGGTTCTTACGTTAGGTTCTAAAAAGTGGCTTACATCCTTTGACTTCAAAAAGAAAGGGTCAATTTGAAGATTCCTGGCTTTCTTCATTTCCTTTTTCCACCTTTTCTTCTACTTCAGCATTTTCTTCCGCATCGGTATTTTCTACCTCTTCTGCCTCGGTCGAATCCGGTTCAAAGGTTAGTTCGACCCACATGGGAAAATGATCCGAACCAATCGGCTCCAGTTTTTCAATATGAACCAATCCGAAGTCGTTGGAATAAAACACATGGTCTAAGGGATACCTTAATAGAGGTAGAAACACACTGTAGGTATTGAAAAAGCCCCTGCCCTCCCGGGGGTCTACCAGCTGGCTATACTCCCGGAATAAGGTGGATGTTTTGGACCATCCCACATCATTCAAATCACCGGCAACCAGTACCGGACGCGGATCTTCTTTGATCATTTTGCCAATGATCAGCAGTTCGGTATCCCTCTCATAGGTATCCGAACCCGGTTTGGGAGGTTCCGGATGCACCCCAAAAAAATCAAATTGCCCCCCATTGGGTAACTGAATCTTGGCGAAAATGGAAGGAATGTTGTTTTCAACCAAATAATTAACCTTTCCATTTTTAAGCGGAAACTTGGAAAGGAGAATCATGCCATAGGTATTGTTCAGCGGTTCCTTTATCGTGTGCGGATATTGCTCGTCGAGGTTTATTAGGGCCTTGGTCCAGAGAAGGTTTGGCTCCGTCAGTAATATTAAATCAGGATCCCTGGAGGCGATTAACTTTTTTAGTTTTTCAAAATCCTGGTTTTCCATTAGCACATTGCTGAGCAGGAGGGAAAATTTCTGATTTTCATCCGTAGCTCTTTTAGCCGTTGGGGCTACTAAGGGGGTAAAGCTGATGATTTTGCTGACCTGGTAGAATAGGGATGCTGCCAACAAGACCATAAAAACAGTCTGGAACCAGCGTTTTTCCCTGCGAAGGAAAAAAAAAGTCAAGATTATGGCCAGCAAGCAGAGCACCGCCATTTGTACCCTTGGAAAATCAAAAATCCGGATCCACCAGGTGCCCGTTTCTATTAAAGGCAAGGCAGAGGCCAGGATGACTAAAAAACCAAAGATGATAACGATGTATTTCATTGGGTTGCTGGATTCGGAACGGGTTTTTTCAAGGATAGCTGCAATTTCCTTACCAGATTTCTCAGGGGCCAATCCCCGATTCAAGAAACGTCAATCCAATTCTTTGATCATAATATTTTTAAATACGACTCCCTGTCCTTCCGCCTGCAATCCGATATATCCTTCTGTCAAGGGCTTACCATCTACCTTTAGCGCTGGATCATAGCGATTGGCCACACCACCACCTATCTGGGGCATTGTGTATTCCAGCACCTGTTTCCCATTCACCTTGTGTACGACCAGAGAATCCTCATAAACGATCAATTCGGCATGGACCCATTCCTCCCATGGAATGGTGGGAGAGGTGGAGTTGATACAGTGGCGGGGATCCATTTCTCCCTGGTAAAAAACCTCAGTGCCCGGGGAGCACATATTGCCTGTGGGTCTTGGATTTCCGTCTTCTGCATCGGCGAGCATCTGGTATTCGACAGAAATCGGCCAATCTTGCTCCTTGAGAATGCTCTCGGGGGATTGGGAATGGAACATGACACCGCTGTTTCGGTAGGTATACTCCGGGGCATCCTCCATCCACTGATCGGTAAATCGATAATCAAATTTGAGATGGAAAGATGAAAACGGTTTTTCATAAAAAAGGTGACCATAGCGTTCGTCGAAACGGGTGTAGTCGTTATAATTTACCTGAATTTCACCGTCCACTACCCGAAACGTGTTGGCGTAATTCTCTCCGGTTTCATGGTGGTGAAATTTGGGAATCCATCCTTGCAGGTTTTTGCCATTGAACAGGCTTTGCCAGCCGTCGGTCTGGGGCTTGGTACGTTGGGTAGGTGTAAAAGCATAAATCAAGACGCAAAAGCACGCCACCACGAGCAGTATCAATGCCCTGGAAAAAGATTGGGATAAGGGTATGCTTGTTAATTTCATGATTTTTGGTTTACGTTCAAATCGGGCTTTTTGGTACTGATAGTAAAATCCTAGGGCACTAGGTTTTCCTCCGGAATGGAAAATTGGATCGCTCCCGTTTTACGGTCCAGAAAAGCAGTAGCGATGCCTACTTTACCGGATTGTATCGCTTCGTTCAGCCAGGAGCTTTCTTTCAGAATCTTGGATTTGGATAGGGTTAGGTTGAAAAGCGTGATTTTGTCAGTCAGTTCGTTTAGATTATTTTCTTTTAGTTCGTCCGCCGCATATACGCCTGCATGGAAGGCAGGTTCTAAAAGGAAACTAATCGGGTTTTCAGGATTTTTGACTTGCTGGATCAGGGCATGTTTGATCAATCTGTTTTTATTATTTCCCAATAGCAGAATTAGTTTGGCGCCTTGAAAGGAACAGGCCATCTCTGATGTTTGGATGAGGTTTTTGTCCAGCAGGTTGGCAGCGGCTTTTAGGGGTATTAAGTCACCGATGCCGGTATTCAATAGCATGTTTAGCGGTTCACGCATGTCAATACAATTAATAACTACAGCTAAGGGTGCGTCCTTGATAAAGTCCAGTAATTCCTTATTCCGGAAGCGACGGGAGACCAGATTCCCATCTACGTAGCGTTTGTTTCCATCACGAAGGTAATTCAATACATCTTCCGGTGTAATCAGTTCCTTCTTGGGAAGCAGCACATTGGTTTCCATTTTAATATCGCTTTTGGGCTTGTAACTTTCCCGAAGCCCGATAACATTTACGTCAATTTCATTTTCCTTTGCGAAGGTATTTTGAAAGTCGTTCAGAATACCTAACACGTCCCGATCAATATAGGAAGAAAAGGTGGCATCGATGATTACTTTGGATTTATGGGGAAGGTTCCAGAGTGTTCGCTTGATAGCCGGTTTATTTAAAAATGAAACTTCATTGGAAAGCTCCAGGCGTATGGATTTCTTTTTGTTTGACTTGCTGGTTTCTTCAATAAAAAACGGATTATAGTAATTTCCCCTCAACAGAAAGAAAACGCTTGACGCGGTACCGATGAGTACACCAAGTAATACATCGGTAAGCAAAATACCCAAAACCGTGACCACAAAAGGTATAAATTGGGAAAGTCCTTTCTTAAACATGTCTTTAAACGTGCTGATCGAGGCCAGTTTGTAACCGACGACCAACAAAATTGCCGCCAGGGATGCCAGGGGAATTTGATTGATTACGGAGCTTAGAAAAAGAACACTTGCGGTCAATAACAAACCATGCAGGATGGTTGATAGTTTGGTTTCTGCTCCTGCTTCAATATTGACCGAACTACGCACAATTACGGAAGTGATGGGAATGCCTCCCAAAAGCCCCGCCAGGGAGTTACCGATTCCCTGGGCAACCAGTTCCCGGTTAGGAGGGCTGCGTCTTTTATGGGGATCGAGATTATCCGCCGCCTCTATGGCGAGAAGCGAGGCGATAGATGCAATCAAGGCGATGGTAAAGGCATAGGTCCAAACCTGAAAACTAACTATGGCCCCGAAGTCTGGAAAGGTGATCACCGAAGACCATCCATCTACTTCAGGTATATTGACCAATTGGATTCCGTCCAGGTAAAAAGCAGGAAGTAGAAATTTAAAAATCGTATTTATCACCACGCCCAAGATAACCACCATCAGGAAGGGAGGGAAGAGTTTGATTTTCTTCAAAAAGGTTTTGTCCCAGAATATCAGTAAGGCAAGGGAAAATATCGTTAGAAACACCGCTCCGGGTGAAAAGGACTGAACCACCTGGTTAAAATCTGGAAAACCAGTTGTCATTAGCGTAGTGAAATCCATGCCTTCGGAATCTTCTTTCACGCCGAATGCGTAGGGGATCTGAGCAAAAACCAAGATAAGTCCAATAGCAGCAAGCAAGCCCTTGATGATGCTGGTAGGCATGTAATCTGCAATTAGTCCAGCCTTGAGTAGGCCAAATACCAATTGTAACAGGCCTCCGATAAATAAGGCAAGAAGGAATATTTCAAAACTATCCAGCTTATTGATGGCAACCAGCACCACAGCGGATAAACTAGCCGCCGGGCCGCTGACACTGACCTCAGACTTGCTGATCGCTCCAATTACCACCCCGCCTATGATACCGGATATTAAACCTGAAATCAAGGGCGCACCGCTGGCCAACGCGATGCCCAGGCATAAGGGAAGTGCTACCAGAAATACGACTATTCCGGCCGGAATGTCTTTTCCCGGGCTGCTGAATACAGAGCGGCCAATATCCTCAATGTGCCGATTTTCGATCAATTGTTTGAATGGTTGGTTTTTACTCAAAATGGAAAAATTTGAAGGGTTCGAATTTCCTTAAGCAAACATAAACTTTATTTTCTATAATTTCGTCAATCCGAACCGAATGATTGGTTGGCTTTATCGGGTAGCTTCTCCTTGTCCTAATGGTTAACCTTTACAGATAACTACAATTAAAGTATGGAAATCAGTAATTTCCCTATCTTTGGTCAGGCTTTTACCCAACCGGCTATCCTATTATGAATAGAACGTTAACAATCACCTCGATTTACCTGATTTTTTTAATATTTTTCCATAGCAGGTCGGTGCTTTCTCAGGATGATCCCTTTGTATTTGGCGACCCGCTGCCGGATGCTCCCGAGCTGGCCTATCGAGGTGCCTATCAGGTAGGGGTTCAGACACTGGAATTACTTCACAAAAATCAGCCGGACATCCTGAATTTTACCGAAAATGAGCGTCCGGAATACGACCGGCCACTGACAGTGGAAGTTTGGTACCCGGCTAGGAAAAGCCCGGATGGCCAAAGCGTAACCTACCAGGATTATCTAGGAAGTCCCAACGATCCGGATCGTCCGCTGGAGCCTTTTTCCTTTTCTGGCCGGGCCATTCGAAATGCTCCTCCCAATCAAAGCGAGGGGCCATTTCCCCTCATCATTGTTTCACACGGGTATCCGGGTTCCAGGTTTCTGATGACTTACCTGACCGAGAATTTGGCTTCCAAAGGCTATGTGGTGGTGGCGATTGACCATACCGAGTCTACGCATGCGGATGCAGGAAAATTTGCCAGCACGCTCTATCACCGGGCGCTGGATGATTTCTTTGTTTTGGATGAAATGGCCCGGTTAAATGAATCTGGTTCAGACCATTTTTTATCTGGGATGGTAGATGCCGAATCCACGGCCTTGGTAGGGTATTCCATGGGAGGATATGGGGTGTTGAACGCAGGGGGAGCAGGCTATTCTCCCGGTTTCGTACAGACTTTTTCTCAAATGACCGGAGGAAGTAAAAAGTTAGCCGAACGCAGCCTTGCTGATCCTGCCTACGTAGGGACCGTAGATCCCAGAGTAAAAGCGATTGTGGCGTTTGCACCCTGGGGCATGGCGCGAGGCGTATGGAATGCAGAAGGACTCGAAAACCTTAGGATCCCTACTTTCCTGATTGCCGGAAGCGAGGACGATATTTCGGGTTATGAGGAAGGAGTAAAAGCCATTTATGATGGAGCCATCAACGCGGACCGGTACCTGCTGACGTACCTAAATGCCCGGCATAATGTAGCTCCCAATCCGCCGGTTTCTACGGACCTGGATCAGCCCGATTACATGCATTACAGTGAGCCGGTTTGGAAGGAACGACGAATCAATAATATCAATCAGCACTTTGTGTCTGCCTTTTTAGGGCTTCACCTTAAAGGGCTGGATTACGAATCATTTCTCGATTTGCCAGAGAATTCTTTGGAGGAAACCTGGGAGGGTTTTGTGCCCAGAACGTCCATTGGACTGGAATTAAGGCATGCCGAGCCCTGATCTTAGCGCTGAGATAGCTGAGATTTCGTCGTTAATTTCCGACCATTAGTTTATTTTGGGAATCATTACTACCCGTTTCAATTATTTTTACCTGAAGGACATCCTGCTCCCTTTCTCCCAGGTCAATGGCCACATGAACCAGGTGTTTCCCTTGTGGAAGCGGGCAGGAAGCTTCCCTATTTTCAAAAACGAGCCATTTATCACCCACCCAAGCCATTAGGCCGTTCGCTGAATTAACCTGTAAGGAAAGTTTCCCTTCACGGAGTACTTCTACCTCAAACTGCACCAGCCCCATTTTTCTACCGTCAGGCGTTGTAAAAGCCGGAATTTCGTTAAGGGGTAAGCCTCCGGCCACCATGCTGTAAAGGGGTAGGCTGCCCTTTTCAAAAGGAGGGAGGCTCGATGTTCCTACGTTATCTTTGGAGGGAAGCTTGTTTATTTCCCCGGAATCTGTTACCGCCAGCCAGCTTCGAACCATTTTTTCATTGGTCACCCGAAAATCTCCCGAACTTCCCAGTTTGGCCAGGTACCCCACCAGATTGATAAATTCATCCTTTTCCAGACTTGCCGTCAGGCCGGGAGGCATCAGCGAACCAGGGACATTTTCCCGATTAGCAACCTGGCTTTTGGGAAGGGAAATTTCCGATCCCGACATGTCACGCATGATTAACTCCTCAGAGCCATCACTTACCAGATAGCCCATTATCCCTGTTCCATCCGTCTTATTCACCCGTTGGAGTTCGTACCCCTCCTTGACCGATTCGGAAGGATCCAACAGGGATTGAATGATATTATCGATAGGGGAGCTGGTACCCAGCGAACTCAAATCAGGACCTAAGCGGCCGCCGGCACCTCCAAGGGCATGGCAATTTTGGCACATAAGCGATTTTCTGCGGTAAATGCTTTCCCCGATGACCGGGTCCGCTTTTGTCTTAACCTCCTGGGCCAGGGCGTACACCTGATTGGCATCCAGTTTTTGCGGCATGCGCTCGGGGGGTAAAACCCCACCCGATGCTTCCAGTGCAGAAAGGAGTTCCCTGGCAGCCGGACTGCTTCGTCGTTGCCAGGGAATGTAGCGTTGCATGGCCTTTCTTCCCTGCAGGGCCATGGGGTCAGGAATTTTCGATTCTTTTAGCTTTTCCGCAAGGGCCACGGTTCCCTGCTCGGTGTTCATAAAGGCACCGAATAATTCTCCTGCTGCGGCTTCCGAAATCTCTTGATGCCAAAGAGCTATCGCTAAGGGAAGTGCTTCCTCGGGCTTTGCTGCGGCAAGCTCGATAAGGGCCAACACTTGTGTTTTTGGCTTGGCGGTGTTGGTAGCGAAGGCATAAAGTGCTTGCTCACTGGACTCGCCTCCCATTTGTGCCAACGCTTTCAGTGCCGCTTTCCGCACAGGTTGACTTCCCTGATTTATTAACTGTATTACATGCGCTCGTAATTCCACTCTTTTCCAATGGCCGGCCAGGAGTAAGCCTTTGCTGATCAGCTCTTCGTCTTTTGATTCAAGTAAGGGTTCAAGGCCCTGTCCTGCATTTGACGGCGAAAGGTCTCGTTGCTGCGAGGCCTGAAACAAGGCATCCAATGCCTGTAGTTGCTCGGACTTTTTAGTGTCTGCTAAGAGAGCCTTGGCAAAAATGATGGCCAATTCCCTTTCGGAGCCATACTTGCCTAGGGCTTGTAATACCTGTTCCCGCGATGACTGTGGTATTTTATTTTCCTCATATAATTGACCGAGCAAGGAAATGGCCCTAGGATCACTGACTGTCTGCAGCGCGAAAACCGTTTTCGATATATCTCCAAAGTAATCTGGATTTTGCAAAACCATTGGCAGCCAATTCTCGCTCAATGCTTTCACGGTATTCCAAAGGGCAAATTCCAGATTGGTATCCATCTCCTGATCCAGAGCATTGAGCGCAAGAGCAGCAGCATCGACTTCATTTACCTGCTGCAAAGCAACCACGGCTTCCAACCTGACTTCCGGATGGTTATCTCTAATGGCACTCTTTAGGTATTGCAGGTGATCCGGTACCTGATCTCGCCAGTGGGTCAATACCCTAATTGCCGCTGCCCGGGCTCCGGGATCCTTGGCCTGTAGTACTTTTTTAAGTAGAGGAAGGGAAGGGCTGCCCATGACCTGGTAAACCCAAAGTCCTTCCAATAGATGGTGTTCGAAATCAGGATCTGCAGAGGACAGGTTTTCCAGCCATTTTTCCAGTTCAGGAAGGACCGCTGATTCGGGTTTTGATTTAAGTAATAGCTTTGCCTGTAGGCGCGTTCCACTTTCCTTTGCCTTCAGGGCTTCTAAAAGTGCCGGAATCTTCATTTTATCCAGCTGGGGTTTTGCTACCAGGGGGCTGTTCTTTCTGGTAATCTTCCATATTCTGCCATGCTGCTGATCTCTTCTTGGATCGTGAAAGTCCACCTCCCCGTGTTGGATGATGGGATTGTACCAATCGGCTACATAAATGGCCCCGTCCGGACCCTGCAAAATGTCCACCGGCCGGAAACCAATGTGGTCGGTCCACAAAATGTCTTCCTCCTGCGTGGAAATAAACCCGCTGCCCCGCTCTTCCAGCGTAAACCGGTTAATGCGATTGGCACGGAAATCATTGGTAATAAGGCTTCCCTGCCAATCCGCTGGCAAATGACTGCCGGAAACAATATCCAAGCCACTGTGTTTGGGTTGACCGGGGTTTAAGCCTCTTAAAACCCGGTCAGCTCCGGGAGCAGTGACGAAGGTTGCTCCCCGAAATGCATGGTTAATACCTTCCGTACCTGCTCCGTCGGTAAGAAACGCCCTTCCCCATTTATCAAACTGTAGCCCCCAGGGATTGATCAGGCCCCGGGCAAATACCTCCAGTCGACGGGTCTTGGTATTATACTGCCAAACCCCACCCCCCTCAAGCCGGCGGATTCCCCAGGGAGTTTCCACATGGCTGTAGATGTAAATCGACTGATTGAAATACATCAGTCCATCCGGTCCCCAGCGGAAGGTGTGGATGAGATGATGGGTATCACCGGTTCCAAAACCCGAAAGGATTTTTTCCTTTACATCGGCCTTTCCATCTCCATTGGTATCTTTTAAATGCAATATCTCCGTGGAATTGGCCACATAGACCCCGCCGTCACCAGGAAGAATTCCCGTAGGCGTAATCAGCCCTTCTGCAAAAACCGTAGCTGTATCGGCATTTCCATCTCCATTACGGTCCTCCAAAACAATTATTTTATCATTGGCCGTTTCCCCTGGTTTTAAGTGTGGGTAAACCGTGCTGCTAACTACCCAAAGCCTTCCTTTTTCGTCCCAGTTCATTTGAATGGGCTTGACCACCATGGGATCGGAAGCAAAGAGATTCACCTCAAAACCATCGGCTACCTGGAACATGTCCATTTGTATTTTGGGATCCGGGGAGGGGATATCCCGCAAGGCATTTTGGGCCAGGAGGCCTTTTCCACCCCATAGCAGCAGGTAAGTTATAAACACTATTTTAACGATCTCGTTCGGCTTAATACCGGAACATAGGAGGGAATCGTATGGGGGAAGCATCGGATAACTATTTTTCATCGGGATTGATTGTCAATTTTTTTCTAAAAAGCCGCTTTTTCAGGGCAAGGGCTCCAAGGTGAAATGCAGCTCTTTCGGATATTTGGCGCGGTTTATTTTTCCATCCAACCAAAAAACCAAGGCATCAAGGGATTCCAGTCCTGCTTTATGCCTGCCTTGCTCGTAGGAGCGAAAACCCAGGATATAGGTTCTGTTTTGTGGCCGGTATTGTTGAAAATAAATTTTGTCTTTTTCGCGTATCTGATCGAGCAATTGTTTTCCAGCCGGGGAAAGATCTATTAAAAATCCCTCGTTCCAGGTACGGTGATCGGCTACCGCCAGCAGCTGCCCATCCATAAAAAGCTGATAATAGCCTTTTTTCAAGCCTTGGATACGGATTTTCGGACCTTTAAAGGAATCCTGAGAGACAAGTTGGGGTAGGCCATTATTAGTTTGAATAAATTCCAGTTCGCCTGAACCGGAGTCAGCACTCAAAAGTTTCCCAGGGTTCGGGGAACTGAGGGAATTTTCCCTGATGTCTATCAGGATTTCAGTAGGTTCTGCGTGCGGCAGTCCCATTTTTTCTCCCAGTGTTTGGGCGAATAACAGATAGCCCTCCGAGTTCAGGTGAACCCCATTGGGCTCCCAAAGATCCGCTTGGTTTTGTTTTTGAAAGGCTTCAAAGGCATCCAGAAAGGTCAGGTTTCTGCTCGCTGCAATATCGGCCATGCCTTGGTTGTAGGTTTTCAGGTTGGCAGCGTTCTGATTCGTTAACTCTGAATCTTCAGCCATGTATTGGGGGATGGTAGAAATCATCAGAACTTTGGTACCCATGGCATCCAGTGAGTCCAGCAAGCGATTTAATCCCTGTTCAAACTTGCCAAGTCCAACTGAGCCACTTTGCGCCTCAATGCTTCCATAGGCCAGAAAGGCCCAATCTGCCCGGGCAGCTTTTAGTTGGCTGATCAACAGATCAAAGGGACCCGGAGGATTGGTATAATAACTTCTGGCATCGCCAAAAACGGTATCCCCGGACCAGCCCAGGTTTCGAAAGGAGAGGTGCTTTTCCGGATGATTGCTGGTAATCAGGTACTCCAAAAATCCATGGTGTTGCTCGTTCTCCATCAGCGCATTGCCCAGATAAATAATCCGATCGCCATCTTTAGGGTCGAATGTTGGTTGGGAAAATCCGGAGGAACTGAAAGCTGTTAGCAGGAATAGAAAAGTAGTAATTCGGTACATGGGTTTAAATAAGGTCTTGGCCTGAAGCCATTGAATTTGGCCTACAATATAAAAAGGAAGCGTCATTTTCAACTGAAAATTATCAATTATTCCATTACTGGTTCATTACTCCAGGGACAGGGTTGGTTGGACAAATATCCCATGGACTATTTCGATACCCTGAATTATTTTCATTTGGTCAATCCGGCAAACGGAGCTGTGGTGAAAGGGGGGAAAATAGACGATAGTAGCATTTTCAAACAGGGTTATTTTTTTCCCCGAAAGGATAAACCCGTGTTTTTTTCTGATAGGCTTTCGGAAGTAGTGTCCCTAATCCTTCCTGCAGATTCCATCCTTTTTCAGTTTGACGAAAATTTGTCGCTGGTCAACAAGATTAGACTGGATAGGCAGCTACCGGATCAGCTTTCCCGCCTGCCCATGGAAGAAGCGGGAAGAAGTGCTTTTGGAAAAGACATCTCCCTGGGTGGAAGCTTTACCCATATGGCCGGTCAGGGCGATTCATTTATTGTTGAATACAAGACGGGTATAGATCCGGAACAAAACAGGGCAGGACTTAGTCGGGAAGAGCTTGCTGCCGTTATGGCAAGTAGAAAAACCTACTATTACCCCATTAGGAAAGGCAGGCAAATGGGCCAACCGGTTCCCTGGGATAAACCCGGCTTGCTTAAATTAGGACTTGGTGATAACCGGTACCTGCATTATGCCGATCAGGCGGAACTACATGAGGCAGAAAAGGACTACCAGTGTTATTACATTTATGAATTGAGGGCAAAGAACTAGGAATGCGTCATTCCATCGCCTTAAAAAACGATTCGAGGTGCAATTGAAATCCCTTGATCACATTGGATACCACCAGATCTCCTGAAGTAAAAAGTCGGGAGGGATGAAATTTTCCATTGATAAGGGAATAAATCAAAATCGTTTGTTCAATTGGATGAATGATCCAATATTCCTTTACACCAGATTCCTCGTAAACTTCGTATTTGTTTAACAGTTCTTTTCGATTGTTTCCAGGAGAAAGGATCTCTACGATCAAATCCGGGGCGCCAACACATCCGGCATTGTCCAGCTTAACCGGATCGCAAATGACACAAATATCGGGTTGGACTACCGTATATATCGCTTCATTTTTTTTGGAATGCCTGGGCAATCGCACATCAAATGGCGCAGCATAGGTCTCACAGGGCTTGTTTTTGAGGTAATTGAAAAAAGCATTAAAAAGGTGTCCGGATACCTTTTGATGGAGCCTGTTGGGGCCGGGGGACATTTTAAATATCCGACCTTTTATCAGCTCTACCATTTCATCCAGATCCCAATTCAGGTAATCTGCATAGGAATGGTTTTGATAGGCAAAATCGGGTTCTTCTGCTTTTGGCATGACAGCTTTTCTTTTAGGTTATTAAAATAAGAAAATCGCATTTAATTTTTAGAAATATTTTGAATTATCCTGAATAAAAGAAATACCTTGGAAAACAATACCCATCCATTAGATACAATAGATGGATCAGAGAGTTCATGGTTCCGGAAAATCCGAGATAAACGAATCTTTAAAATCAAGCATACAGGAATTAAAATATTCATTTCCTTTTAACCCATCTATTTTTTGATCTTCATAAAAAATTCACTTTGCATTTTAGGATTTTTCTTAGCGCAACTCACCATTTAATAAAAAGGACAGCATATGTGTTTTTCAGCGGAAGCAAGTTTTGGGGCAAGTATTGTTTTGGGAACGATTGGTATAGCCACCATAAAGAAAACCCAAAATCCCCGATATTTGCCCTTTTCAGTTATTCCATTACTGTTTGCACTTCAACAGTTTTCTGAGGGGATGCTATGGATTGGATTGGGAGAACCCGAACATTCAAATTGGAGGTATTTGCCAACGTTGATTTTTTTGGGATTTTCTCAGCTATTGTGGCCATTTTGGGTTCCACTTTCAATTTTATTTCTTGAAGAAAACCCCATGCGGCGAAAATTACTTTCCGTCCTTTTGCTTATGGGAATATCTGTTTCCTGTTATTTTTTATATGGTATGATTGCCTTTGATTTTTCTGCTGAAATTCACTCCGGACACATTAAATACACACTGGATTTTCCAGTATTTTTGGAAAAATGGAGCGGTGTATTTTATTTTCTCCCCATTGCAGCAAGCCCCCTTATAGCAGGGAGGAAGGGCGTAAGGTTTCTGGGGTTTGCAGTACTTGTATCCTTTATGGTCACTATTATTTTCTTTTCAGATCATTTAGTTTCCATTTGGTGTTTTTTTGCAGCTTTGTTAAGTATGATGGTTTTTGGAATTATTTCGAGAATCCATAAGGAAACAATTTCCTCCAATTGCTTGCAACATGTAAATTAAGAATTGAAACCATAACCTTAACCAGGAAAATGAGTATTTGTCCGTAAAATTAATTGGTTACAGGATCCTTAAAATTGATTTTTTCTACGGTAATATCTTTCATTTTTGCACTTACCTCAAAGTTTTTAATCGCCTCTATTACGTCATAAGAAATGGCAACCGATTTTGTGCAGTCAATAACTACCTTTGACCCGGGAGGGATTCTGTCTAATTCCTTGATGACACTTGCTTTATTAAAAAAGGAAACCTCTTCGGCAAGAATCAAATGATACACCTTAACCCCCTTTTCATCTGAAATCTCTTCTTTCATATGGTGAGAATTTCGGTAGCTATGATACAGCGAAAAGAACCCCCCAACTATCAGGCCTGCTGCAATTCCTTGCAATAGGTCCGTTAGCAATATGGCCACTACCGTTACAAAAAAAGGAACAAACTGCTCTCTTCCCAATGAATACATTTGCTTGAATAAAGAAGGCTTTGCCAATTTATACCCAACTAAAAACAATATGGCAGCCAAGCTGGCCAAAGGAATCATGTTCAAGACATTGGCAATCGTAATGGCACTGATTAGCAAGAAGAAACCATGTATGATGGCCGACATTTTTGTTTTTCCCCCGAATGCAATATTGGCAGAACTTCTGACAATGACCTGCGTAATGGGTAATCCCCCAACCAGACCGGAAAGGGTATTGCCCAGACCCTGTGCTTTTAGCTCTCTGTTGGTTGGAGTAACCCTTTTATGTGGGTCCAATTTGTCTGTTGCTTCTACGCATAAAAGCGTTTCCAAACTGGCTACAACAGCTATTACCACGCCTATTCTCCATATTTCCGGCATGGCCAGTGCGGAAAAATCAGGAAAGGTAAATTGACCAAAAAAATCGACTGTACTTTCAGGGACAGGGATATTCACCACTTGAGTGCTATTCAAAGAAAAATTCAAAATACCGCTTTGGTAAAGATAGTGCATCAATATGCCAACCAATACCACCACAACGGGCCCCTGTAAAAGCTGAAATAGTTTATGTTTTTTAGTTAATACCATTTCCCAAAGAATCAAAATGGCAATGGATATCGCCGTGATTAACAATGCGCCTGGCGTGATGTTTTGAAAGGCTTTTACGATTTCAGTAAAAGTATTTTCGCCATCGATCTGAGAAAATGCAAAATCTCCCAATACATCTTTATCCCATCCCAACGCATGAGGAATTTGTTTCAAAATGATCAACAAACCAATCCCGGTCAACATCCCTTTAATGACGGATGAGGGAAAGAAATAGGCAATAAAACCTGCTTTGGCAAATCCCAATATAAGTTGTATGATCCCTCCGATGACTACAGAAACCAGGAAAAATTCCCAATTACCCCCCAATTCTTCGACAGCATTAAAAACGATGACTGCCAGTCCTGCTGCAGGGCCACTAACTCCCAAGGGAGAACCACTGGCTATTCCAACTACTATCCCTCCGATAATTCCTGCAATAATTCCTGAAAAAAGTGGGGCTCCAGAGGCCAGTGCTATGCCCAGACATAGGGGTAGGGCTACAAAAAATACAACGATACTGGCCGGTAAATCACGATTTAAGTCCTTAAACATTTCAGCTTTTTTGGGTTATTCAAATTAGTCAATTTGGTATAAACGACAATTTAAAAATAACAAATAGATTTGAAACCAAAAAAAACTGCTTTTTGAGTGTTTAAATAGACAGATTTATATTACCATTCCTTTTTGCTATTACCGGTCGGAAGAATCGTCACAATCAGGTCCGGGGCATTTCAGGTAATCTGAGCGGTAATGATTTTGGTAGGCAAAACCTGGTTCTTATGCGTTAGGCATGGGGCTCTACCTTTCCTTCGTATAAATTTGTAAAAATCTTGCCTATCTTTGAAATCGTTTACGATTTATGTTGATGTATACCTATCCATTTAAATGACTGTTCTCCCGCCTGCAAAGCCAGCTAATTTTTCCCGGGTCACCATGACCGAGTTAATGATCCCCTCGTATGCAAATTTCGGAGGAAAAATACATGGAGGCATTTTGCTTTCGCTTATGGACAAAGTAGCCTATGCTGCCGCTAGTAAGCATTCCGGAGCCTATTGTGTCACGGTTTCGGTAGATACGGTTGACTTTCTCCAGCCGGTAGAAGTAGGGGAGTTGGTTTCACTTAAAGCATCGGTTAATCATGTTGGCAATAGTTCCATGATCATTGGCATCAAGGTCATCTCCGAGAATGTAAAAACCGGCGTGGTAAAACATACCAATACCTGCTATTTTACCATGGTGGCAAAGGGGGAGGACGATAAGCCCACACCGGTGCCTCCCTTGCTTCTCGAAACCCGAACGGATGTTCGGAGATTTGTCGAAGCTATCAAAAGAAAGAGCTATAAAAAAGAGTACGATACCATGTTGCGGAAAATCAAACAAACATGGGATCAGGAAGCTATTTCCTCCTTATTAGAGGGTCAGCGGTGTGAGGTGGCCCTTGAATTGAAAAAATGACTTACCGCGCTTTGCCAAAAACCAGGAAATGCTGAATATTTAAAAACTGACCATTTTTCACCAGTTCAAAACCGTTAGCGGAGAGTTCTTTTCTTACCTGTTTCACGGTCATTTTATGCAAGGGCTTGATGGCGACTTTAGGGTCCTCTCCCCGGTATTCAATCAACACGAGCTTGCCGTCTGACTTAAGTGCTTTTCGCATGTTTTGAAGCATTTCCTGAGGGAATGCCAGTTCGTGGTATACATCCACCATTAGGATCAAATCCAGGCTGCTATCCGGTAAGTTCGGAGACTTCTCTGTTCCATAGACGGGAATAACCTGATCCATATGGAGCTTATCGGCCTTATTTTGGAGGTAGTCAATCGCTTCTTTCTGGATTTCCACCGCATACACTTTTCCATCGGGTACTTTTTCTGCGATACGAAAGGTGTAAAAGCCTGAACCAGCACCAATGTCTGCTACTACACTATTGGGAGTCAGTGGTAGGTTTTCAATAGCCAATTCCGTATTCTCTTCTTCGGATCTTCCCGGTCTTTCCAGCCAGGCCATGCCATGAAAACCCATGATTTGGGATATTTCACGGCCCATGTACCATTTTCCCGATCCATCCCTGCTGGGAGTGTCATAGGTATACGTGGAATCCTGCCCCAATGCAGGATAGCAGGTTGCCAATAGTTGAAACCACAGGAAGGCAATAAATACGATTTTATAGACCATGATTCTAAAACGCAATGAATAAAATTTTGTTTAGGTCTGAACCAGGAGAAAGACTGGCTTTGACTTTAGTTCAAGTTTTATAAACGGCAGTCAATGTCCCCGTTGCTTTTTAAAAAAAACGGAAAGATTAAATCCGGTAGGTTATTGAATAGCAAGTCAGGCAAAATTTATTATATTTAAGAAAAACAAGATGGACTATGTACGGGAAACAGATGATAGGAAGTCTTCTAATGCTGCTGTTGCTTTCCGTTTCACTGGAGGCACAAACGATTGAAGATGGAAAAGCCATTATCCAACTGGTAGCGCAGTATGCGGATGCCAGGGATCGGATAGACACGGTGCTGCTAAAAGATATTATTACCGAAGATATGGATCAATTGGTTTCTTCCGGTGAGTGGCGGTATGGAAAAGTGGCCGCTATCCAGGGAATGAGCGGTAGTTCCCAGGCAAATCCCGGGGACCGCATTCTGAAAGTAGAAAGGGTTCGGTATATGGATGAAAATGTGGGGCTGGCGGATGCCCGATATACGATTAAAAATGAGGATGGTTCCGAACGGAAAATGTGGAGTACCTTTGTCGCCGTAAAGAAAGGAAACCATTGGAAAATTGCTGCTATTCGGAACATGTTGCCCTCCGGAAACTAAAAAAAACCAGCATCCTTTCTTTGTATAAGAGGAATGCTGGTCTAGCAGCTGAATCTTGATTTGAATCAGCCTTTTACTTCTTTTACGACGGCGAGAGCCTTCACGGCGGTTTCCTGAATTTTGGAATAGTTTTTTTCCTGTAGCAAGGTCTTGCTTACCAATTTACTTCCCATACCCACAGCGCAAACGCCTGCATCAAACCAGGCTTTGATGTTATCTTTATCCAGGGAAACCCCTCCGGTAGGCATAAACATCAAATTGGGAAACAATGATTTGATGGCTCCCATAAACCCGGGACCCAGCATATCACCGGGAAATAGTTTGATCATTTTGGCTCCCATATTTTCTGCCTTGATGATCTCAGAAGGGGTCATGCACCCGGGAATCCACAACATTTCGTGTTGGTCGGCTACTTCAGCAACTTCCTCTACCAGCCCCGGGCAAATGATAAAATCGGCTCCGGCCGCTATGTAGGTTGAGGC
Organism: Cyclobacterium salsum; assembly: GCF_010119245.1. Lineage (GTDB taxonomy): Bacteria > Bacteroidota > Bacteroidia > Cytophagales > Cyclobacteriaceae > Cyclobacterium > Cyclobacterium salsum. The sequence goes on along the minus strand of NZ_WNKG01000001.1, from coordinate 368,054 downwards.
CATTTCCTTGTTTTTTATGGTACCAATCCCCAAAAGAAGGTCCTTCATTTCACTGTCCCGCAGCGCAACCATTTTCTTGAAATTGGCCAGCGCTGCCTCGCCGCGATTGGTGTACTCCACCATACGAATCCCAGCTTTGTAAAGGGCTTTTAACACCTCCAGGCTTACCGTTTCGTCTTTATCGAAATACAGGGGAAGGAGCGCTTGCTCCGGTATTTTTTTTAGAATTGATTCTTTTTTGTTCATAATGGTTTGGGTAAATTATTCCGGAATACCTGTAAAACTGGCTATTGCCCAGGTACCCCAATCAGATTTTAACTTTAATCACCATTTTTTTTATCTCTCCTTCGCCAATGAGTGGGGAGTGTACATCTTCCGGAAAAAGGATGACAAACTCATCCGGCCCCATGCCAACGTACATTTCGGGCACATCTACGTAAAAAGAAACGTCCTTTTCAGGGTTGTAGTCTCCTTTTACCTGCCGGCACTTTTCTCGGGGTTTCCAGCCAATGGATTCTTTGCCGCTGATACACACCTGAATGTCGATGTGCTTGTCATGGCATTCAAATTTTTCATTGGCCTCCTCCCTTGTTTTGCCGGGTTTGGTGAAAACAGCTGCTACCAGCTTGTCTCCATCAATTTCGTACTTACCGTCTGCCATCGCAGACAAGTCCTGATCCGCAATGAAAGCAAATGCCTTTTCAAACAGGGGATGTACAGCCTGGTACTTTTTACTATTGGCAAGGGTGTCAAGTATCATGATTTGGATTGGTTATTAACGTTGAACCCTTCCGCTGGCATCTCCACCCATCAAAACCTTGACTTCAGCAAGCGTGGCGTGGTTCATATCACCTGGTATGGTATGCTTCAGAGCAGATGCAGCTACCGCAAATTCGCAGGCATCGTTCATGGCCATTTTTTCAACCAAGCCATAAATAAAACCGCTAGCGAAAGAATCTCCGCCTCCTACACGATCCACGATCCGTACATCGTACTTCTTGGAGTGGTAAAACTCGTTCCCATCATATACCAGGGCACTCCAGCCGTTGTCTGAAGCACTGTAACTTTCCCTGAGGGTAGACGCAATGTATTGAAAGCCAAATTTCTCCTTCATTTGCTTGAATACATCCTTGTATCCGTCCAGGTTCAGCTCACCTTTGGTCACGTCCGTTTCATTGCTTTTAAAACCAAGCGTAGTTTCGGCATCTTCTTCGTTACCGATACAAACATCTACGTACTGGCAGAGCCTTGTCATTACTTCCTTGGCTTTTTCCTTGCTCCACAATTTCTTGCGGTAGTTTAGGTCAATGCTGGTGGTCACTCCTTTGGCTTTGGCTGCTTTTAGGGCTGCTTCTGTTAAGGCTGCCGCTTTGTCGCTTAGGGCCGGGGTGATACCCGTGGTATGAAACCAAACCGCTCCATCGAAAATTTTATCAAAGTCAAAATCCGCTATCTCTGCTTCGGCAATAGATGCATCTGCACGATCATAGACTACCTGAGAGGCACGCATGGAGGCACCGGTTTCCAAAAAATAAATACCAAGTCTTTTTCCGCCTTTGGCAATGAATTGGGTATCTACCCCGTACCTTCTCAAATGATTGATGGCAGATTGGCCAATTGGGTTGTCTGGAACCTTGGTCACAAAAGTTCCCTCCAAACCGTAGTTGCAAAGTGCTCCCGCTACATTGGCTTCTCCTCCGCCATAGGTAATATCAAACGTATCTGACTGTACAAATCGCTTGAAGTCAGGTGTAGATAGGCGAAGCATTACTTCTCCGAGAGTGACGACTTTTTTGGACATGATGATTTTATGAGTTTAATGATGAATTGAACAAATGCATAGAAAATGTTGGAAGGGCTTTTCGAAAGCAAAGATGTTACAAATGCCCTTTTCAAGACAAGACTACTGCTTTATTTTCGAAAAACCAAATATAATGCCTAGCCGGAGAAGTATTTGATTCGCTATCAACGGTATAGGAATTTACGGATAAATAAGGATGATTGGGGAAACCACCACAGCTGCTTTTCAATGTCCGTACCTGGTTTGAAAGACTAGCGTAACGCAGCAAAAGGATAATATGTGAAGATTTTAAAAAAATCGATGCTGAATTAGAAGCAGCCTACTGCCATCTTTAAAAATATGCTTTGGAATGATCACCCTATTCGTTTTCATTGGCAGGATTCCGGTACTGTTGTTGCAATCCCTGAAGAAAATTTCGCATAATCTGGTCCTTGCAAAGCCGGTATTGCTTTTGCTCCGGTTTTCTGAAAAAGGCACTCAATTCGTGCTTGCTGATCGTTCTTCCGGCGAGCTCTAGTACCTGCAATAGATCCCCATCTTTCAGTTCCAGGGCAATTTTCAGTTTCCGAAGGATCAGGTTATTCGTAAGCCTATTTTCCGGTAGGGGCTGGGGACCTTCCTTCTTTCCTCTTTTGTAAATGATTAAGCCATTCAAAAAAGCGGCTAATTTGAAATCGCTTAGCGGGTTAAAGGCTTCATCATCGTCTTTTTTAAGCCAATCGCTGACCTCCGCACGGGTTGCTTCCAGGCCTCCCATCCCAAATATCCGCATCATCTGATCGTCTCCAAAATCAAAGGTATACCGAAGGCTTCGTAAAATATCGTTATTTTGCATGGGCCATAAAGGTAAGAAATTTGGGTAAATGAATCGCAACAGGAGCTGTCAATTGCTACGTTTGCCTGAATGCCCGATGAAAATTTAGTTTCGCTGGGTTCAAAACCCTATTCCGGTTAAAAACCAAACAAATTATATACTTTCACGAGATGAAGCAGCACACGTTTACCATCATTACCGGTGCCAGTATGGGGATTGGAAAGGCTTTTTCCTTTGAATGTGCAGCGAAAGGGATGAATCTCCTATTGGTAGCCCTACCGGATGCCCAACTAGAGGAAGTCAAACGGGAACTTGAAAGCTCCTTTTCGGTGACCGTATTGATTTTCCCTTTGGATTTAACCCAGAATGGCGGTGTAGAAAGCCTCTATCAGTTTTGTCTGGATAAGAAGTTGTCCATTCAAATGCTGATTAACAATGCCGGCATGGGGGCAGGAGGAAGGTTTGAAAACATTGCGCTGGAAAAATACCTGCAAATCATGGATCTAAATAATAAGGCGATGGTACTCATGTGTCATTATTTTTTACCCTTATTGCAAAAGGAATCCCATTCGTATATTTTGAACATGAGCAGCATGGAGGCGACCCTGCCCTTACCCTACAAGGCCGTTTATACTGGCACAAAAAACTTTGTTTATGCCTTTTCCCTGGCATTAAGGGAAGAACTAAAAAAAGGTCCCGTCTCGGTGACCGTGGTTTGCCCCGGTCCGGTATTGACCAATCCGGATGCGCTGAGGCGTGCGGATGCGCATGGTAACCGGGCAAAATGGATAATGGCCAGTTCCGAACAAGTGGCCAAATCAGGACTGGAAGGGCTTTTACAAGGAAAAGCGGTTATTGTTCCCGGAAGGGTGAATCAGGTGCTTGTTCGAATGATGAAACTGATGCCCACCTCCCTAAAAATGAACCTGTTGGAACGGCTGTTTCGTGTATACAGCACGCATTGATGCTAGCCGTTAAAATAGGTGTCAATACCGCACATTTCCTTGCTTACCTCCCATAAGCAGGCTGCATCGCTGCTTGAAGTCGCATTTTTAGAGGGTTTTTTTTGCTTGCATTTGTCCCAATACCCACCTGAAATTCCCCTTACTTCTTCTGAACTGGCCAGATAAACCGAGGTTTCTGCTCCTTTTTCGGGAGATTTGCCCCCAAGCCTACGTATTTTCCAGGCAAGCCCATGCAGACTCAGCGTATGCTTAAGTCCGATATCGGTTTTTACCAGTCCTGGCTGAACCGCATAGGAGCTCAGTTTTGGTACCGTTTTTCGCCGTTCAAATTCCCGGGTAAACAAGACATTTGCCAGCTTTGATTGGGCATAGGCGCGTAAGCCATGATAGTTTTGGCGGAGGTTTACATCCTCGAAGTGAATTTTTCCGTGAAAGTGGGAATCCGAACTTACCGTAATAATACGGGGATCCGCTGCCTGTGACAGCAGGGGCAGAAGTTGTTGGGTCAGCAGAAAAGGGGCCAGGTGGTTAATAGCCCATTGTCGTTCAATACCATCTTCGGTAAGGCCGAATTCAGAAAACCAGGCTCCAGCATTATTGATCAGCACATCCAGGTTGGAATAGGTCTTTCTTAGGATGGCAGCCATCTCACGGATTTGCTTTTGCGAACTCAAATCGGCCAGGGCATAATCCAGGTCCGCATGGGGGAATTCTTCCCGAATTTCCTCTATGGTTCCCCTTGCCTTTTCCTTGCTGCGACTGGCAATTATCACCCGCGCACCGTTCCTGCAAAGGGCTTTTGCTGTCGCTAGTCCAATTCCGGTATTGGCTCCTGTGACCAAGCAGGTTTTATTCTTCATCTGGTGATTTCAACTTATTCTTTTCTTCCAAAATATGTGGGTGCAGATCGTAAGTTGGGTAAAATTCAGTGGAAAATGCCCCCCAAACACTTTTTTCTACGGCTATATTTAAGTTTCGCAATTCACTGGCTGGAATTTTAACGGTAACTACCTGCCCAATGCCCATCAATACGTACCAATTGACTACTTTGGCGGAAGGGGGTGGGAAATGTTCCAAAAATCCGTTTTTATTGCGAATCTCTTTCAATTCTTCAATATTCTTATCCTGGTGGTGTTTCATAAAGATGGTAATCATCAGACTGTCCGATTCGGTTTTAGGCTCGGGAGTTTGTCCAAAAGATAATACTGCGAAGAAAAGGAAGGAAAGGGTAATTAATAGTGCTTTCATAATCTTTATGGAGATTTCAAGATAGTATAAAGTTACTATTTTTTTATTGTTTTGGATAAGCTTGCACTCAGTTATGGCCCATCCGATAATCAGAAATCCGTTTTTGAGAAACCTTTTTTCCCGCAAATAGCATCCTTGGACCTGGAAGTGCCGCCTATCTAGGTAATACCAGGGGAGAAACGTGCTCTGTAATAAATTTGTCAAGGGGTTTACCATTTCTTTAATTCGAAGCACTTATTTTTCAGGAAAAGAGATAAATCCACTTTTAGGGAACCTAAATAAGCGTCTGCTTGTAATAAAGCGGCTCGGGAGCGGTAATCCGCTCTTTTGCTTCCAGGTTGAAACCATTACTTGGAAAGCTCCGACTTTTAGTTGAACCCTTTATTAGTTGTAATTAACCGAATTTTTCAAGTTGTTTTGACCCTTGGAAAATAATAAACCATATGGCAAAGCAGGTGTATAAGTATACTAAAAATTATTGTGAGGAAAACATTTGGCATTTGTGTCAACATCCCGATTTAAAAGCGCTGGAAAAAAAGGTACTGATCATTTCCAACGAGAGTAAGAATTGCTCTTTCTGGCATCAAAAATCCATGCCTGAGACCGGTCCTGTATGCTGGGATTATCATGTGGTACTTCTGGCTTTGGATCGGGATATCTGGTCTATCTATGATTTTGACTCCAGTCTGGAATTTCCGATTTCGCTAAAAACCTATCTTAGCCTCACCTTTGGATCGGATGTTCTGAATTCTAAAAACCAACCTTTTTTTAAACTTTTCCCGGCTACTGTTTTTAGCCATACCTTCTCATCGGACAGGAGTCATATGAGGGATGCTAGTGGTAATTGGATTTTTACACCTCCCGTTTGGCCAAAAATTGAACAGGAACATTCTCCTGGTCTAACCATGAAGGAAATTACTGATTTCAGTCAATCGAGTCCTCAAAACGTCATTGGGATGGAGGAATTAAACGCCACATTCAATCCCGCTTAATTTCTTAGAGGTTTATGAAGATCTGCTTCCAGGAGTCGAAAGGCTGCTTTAAAATCAATGTACGCTTCCAGGTCCTTTAAGGAAAGAACCTGGTATCCCTCCATACTCAGAAAGTCCAGGTACCGGGCAAATCGTTCCGGTGAGGTGTTTACCCAGGGATGTTCCAGGTCAGGAACTCCATGAATGGTTAAAATGACTACCTTTCCATCTTTGGCTTTTCTCAACGCATCGAAAATCATTGCTTCATTCGTATCATCTGTAGCCCAGCTGGGTAGGAGGTAGGGGTGATCGGCTAAGGGGTCGTAAACACGGCTTCCCCCGGCCCGTGCAATTCGGTAGTTCTTCTCTCTTAGTACCGCCAACACCGTTTCACTCATACTGTACCCGGGATAGGCGAAACTGATAGGCGGCTCCATATCCAGGGAATCCATTTTTTCTTCAATGTATTCCATTTGTTGTCGGATTTCTTCCTTGGGAAGTTTTCCTACCCCTGCATTGGTATGGGTATGATTGGCGACTTCAAATCCCATCCGGTCCAGGGCCTGCATCTGGCGCCAGTTCATGTACTTGCTGCTGTCTGCATGGTTGGGCGGAAATTCGCAGACGAAAAAGGTAGCACCAAAGCCTTTTTCCTTCAATAGGGGTGCCACATGGGAATAATGGCTGGCGGGTGCATCGTCAAAAGTCAATACTACCGTTTTATCTGGAATGGGTTTTTTAAGGATTTGCGCCTCGGTTAAACCCGGAGTAAACCAGGCCAAGCTGATCAGACAAATCCGGTAGGCCCATATTATTGTCACAGGCCATAGCTTCCGGATTGGGTTGCTGAATAGCATGGTCTTTCTGCCTAACCCCTTTTTATCGCGCATATAATCGGAGGTTCTTCATGGCCCAGCGCTGATCCCCTGTCTCCTTGAGGACCAGTCGAACCTGAGATACTGGAGTATTATCATCCCAGCGAATACTATTAACTCCTTTTTCTCCGGTACCGGTAGCCACTTCGCTCCATTCATTGCCCTCAGCTGATACTTCTACGGCATAGCTACCTGGAAATTGCTCTTCTCCGGAATCAAACTGGATTTCCGCCAGGTTTTGAGGTTGGGGAAGCACTACCTGAAACCACATACCCGGCTTTTGTTCCTCTTCTGTTTTCCAGCCCTTGAAGCCAAAAGCATATCCCGGATCCCGGGTAGAACCCACTCCCTGCAAGGAGGTGCTGCTGGCGCTTACCTTCCAGTTGTCCTGCGGAAACAGTTGCTTGGGCACTTCCGCTACCAACGCATCATGGGAATAATTGCTATCCCGATCCCGGGTGGCTTCCCTGATTTGTGCTACGTATTCCGGACTGATAAAACTTCCCTGATTGCCAAAATCATTGCGGACGTAGGAGACTACCGATGCGATCCACTCGTCCGTGTTTTCGCCCATGGCAATCATCACTCCCTCGTATTCTTTTCCTTCAATGGCACCGGTTAGCCCGTGTAACAGGGTTTTAACGGCATATTCGGGGTGGCCCTGTATGCGTGGGGATCCCGAAAAGCCGGGAGCAATGAGTTCACCACCGGCTCCCCCGGTAGGCGTTCCCAATCCTTTTACCCCATGGCAGGTGGCGCAATAACTGTCAAAAATGGATTTTCCTTCGTCAAAAAGAACCCTTTCTTCAGCGGTATATTGTGTGGCGGCTCTTTCCCTGGCAGCAGCCATTTTATCCAAGGCCTGCTGTGCTACGGTTTGAACTCCTTTTACCTGCTTGTTGGCCAATGCTTCTTGCATCCGCTTTTCCACCTCTTCGAAATCGAGCACATAGGCACTTAGCAAGGCCTGCACCGCTACCTGAGGATCCGGATGATCCATCATTTCATTGTAGTCGGCCTCCAAACTTTTGTCTCCAAACTTATACAGGCTTTCACCTGCCCGCAACGCCTGAATCTGTAAATTCGGGTTGGCATCCTGCATCCATTCCCGGACCAAACCGGCTTTTAAAGATCCCAATCCTTCCAAGGTCCAAAAGGCATGTATGCGGGCCAATTCATGCGCATGGTTCCGGGCCATATCTTCCAGCTCCGGCACCACCGAGCGATCCTGTCGCAGGATCAGCAGTTGCTGGGCCTTGTCTCGCCACCAACCATTGGGATGGCTTAGGTGCTGCACCAGTTCACTGGCTGATTCCTCAAACATGCGAGGTTTTTCAGTACTTCGGGGGTGGTCTTCATGGGTCAGCCTCCAGATACGGCCATTGCCTATAATGTCGTCCATCTGGTATTGCTGAATTTTTGTGCGCAGGTAGCTTCCTTCCTGGGTCCAATTACCTTCCTGAATGATGCCCCGGTACATGTCTACGATATACATGGTGCCGTCGGGTGCTGTTGCCATGTCTACCGGCCGGAATAAGGGGTCTGTAGATTGAATAAACTCTGTTTCCTGATCCCGGTAAGGGTTTTGAATGTAGGTCAATCCTTCTGACTTGTCGGACCGGACCTGCCGTACGATACGGGCAACGGGTTCTCCATAAAAATATTGGTTGACCAACGCTTCAGGAAGCCGGTCACCACGGAACACATCATTTCCTGCGGCTCCGGTGACGTTGTTTAATGAGCCGTCGGGCTTTGTCTCCCGCATGCCTGGTTCAAAATCCGCCAATGCGACCAGGCTAAACGGCTCGCGGAAGCCCTCCTGAAACTGCCCTTCCACCCTGAAATTGCCATACACAATGGGAAAGTTAAAGTTTTGGGGCACCCCTCCGGCACCGTCCTGAAACCAGACTTGTCCGTAATTATCTTGGGTGACGCCCCATTGTCCATAGGGATTGCCAGTGGGTTCCTGAATGACTCCGTCCGGTGTCCAGCGGATGCGTCGCGAATTGTAGGTGCTGTACATCCAATTGTCCATGGTCCAGGTCAGAAAGCTGGTCTGGTGTTCCACATTGCCGGAACGACCCAGGCCGGTGGCAAAAAGTTCCTTGGTATCGGCCTTGCCGTCATTATTGGTATCCGTGTATTTGTAGACGTGATCCTCATTGGATTCCATGGACAAAATGGTATTGGGTCCAAATGGAACCACAAAGCGTGGAAATACGAGGCTATCCAAAAAGACAACCCCCGTTTCGTAGATGCCATCATCATCGGTATCCTCCCAGCGGGAAATACGGCCTGCCGGCATCAATTCTCCCGTAGCATCTATGTCCTGCATGTAGGTTCGGAGCTCCAACACATACATTCTCCCATTGCCATCAAATTGAATGGCTGCCGGTTCCTGTATATGGGGTTCAGCCAAAATCGGTTCCATGTGGAAACCGGGTTGTAGGCGAAAGGTTTTTTGTTCGTCCAGCGCTGACAAGGGGATGACCGGTGCCGCGGGAGTCAAGTCAATGCCCTTCCAGCGGGGGGACTCCATATCTATCCCCTCAGGGATTTCTATCTGTGGATAGGGAGCTTCCGTTCTTTTTGGGTCTAGGAGCCCTTCAGGTGAGATGTCAAAAACTGGTTTTTGCAATTCCTGCTGCTGGCAGGCAGCAAATAGAAAAAGCAGGGAAAAATAATTCAGGTATTTGCCAATCATGTATGAGTAATGGTTTTGTTCAATGCTATTTTCAAGCGATTCGATCCCTGGTAAACCAGCTGGGAACGAAAAGCAAGTACCAAAGTAGCGCATTTTTATAATAAACTGCTTACCGCAAAAATAAATTTTTCTGGTTTCCCTATCATCCTTGTTTATAATGTACTAATTTGAAATGGAAACCAATTTACTTATGAAAATAGACTTGCCCCTGACCGGATATGTGGTCCTTGTATTTTTTATGCTTCTAGGAATGGCCTGCGGGACCGGTTCCGATCATTATTCGGTGGATGATTATCCTTCCGTTCCGAAAATGGATGTGCATGTACATATGGAAACCGATCGCGAGCTCTTCGTAGAAAAAGCTACATCGGATGGGTTTCGACTGATCAATGTAGCCTTGGAATATACGGAGGGCTGGAATGATGTGTACCGGAAATTTTCCTACGGCCGGCAACAGGAAAATGCCCATCCGGAAACAGTAGCCAATGTGACCGCTTTTGCGGTATCCGATTGGGACAGTCCGGATTGGGAGGAAAAGGTGATCCACTGGTTAGACAGTTGCTTTGAACAGGGAGCATTGGGAGTGAAGGTATGGAAAAATATAGGCATGGTTTCGCGGGATACGGCCGGAAACCTGATTCAGATTGACGATGCCCGTTTTGATCCCATTTTTGATCACATTCGCCAACAGGGTAAGACGCTGATGGGGCACCTGGCAGAGCCCAAAAATTGCTGGCTTCCATTAGAGGAAATGACTACCAACAACGACCGTAACTATTATGGAAATCATCCCGAATACCACATGTACCTGCAGCCCGAAATGCCCAGCCATGAGGAGCTGATCGAACGCAGGGACAACCTGTTGGCAAAACATCCTGACCTGAAATTTGTCGGTGCCCATATGGGTAGTTTGGAATACGATGTAGACGAGCTGGCAAAGACGCTCGACCGCTTTCCCAACATGGCGGTGGATTTAGCGGCGCGGATGGGGCAGGTCTTCTACCAAACGGCAGCAAACAGGGAAAAAGTGCGGGAATTCTTTATTCGTTACCAGGACCGCTTATTGTACGCCACCGACCTGTCAGATAACGGTAGCCGTACGGAGGAGGCCTTGCATGCGGCCATGGATGCCGCCTGGAAGCGGGATTGGGAATTTTTTGTGAGCGATAACGAGATGGAAAGCGACCTGATCAACGAACCGTTTCGGGGCCTACACTTGCCCAAAGAGGTGGTAGACAAGGTGTTTTATCACAATGCAATGAAGTGGTTTGGGATGGGAAATTAGAGATAATTGCTCCGGGAATTCCGCCCAGTTTTTTTCCTTATTCCAGACGCATTTCGCTTATCTAGGCGCTTATTTTCGGCTTTTTATCATCCGCTTCCTGTTTTTTATGTATATTAAAAATATAAATTGATTGAAACCCAAAAGATGTTTTTACCATGTTATACCATGCCCTTATTTTTTTGCTCTTACTGATAGTTACCTTAACAGGAAAAAAGGAACCGATTAGTGAAGACGCTTTTAAACACCATTTCATTTCCACTGAATTACCTGGAAACGAACGGTGGGGGTATGGCATTTCTATATTGGAAGACCTGGATAATGACGGAGATCTGGATTTTGTAACCGCGGTCAAGTTGGACAGTATTTATTGGTTTGAGAACAAAGGTTCGGAGGAATGGGTCAGGCATGCGGTAGGTAAAATCAATACCGTACAATTAGGATCTGCGGTAACGGATGTAGATAACGATGGATGGCCGGATATTATCATTGGAGGGGATTGGTATCAAAATCCGAAGAATCCCAAAAATGCTCCTTTTAAGAGGTTTAAATACGATCAGCGAATAGAAAATGAAATGCATGATATAGTTCTGGCGGATGTTGACGGCGATGGACAGGACGAAATAGTCGTATCGGGAGATAAGGAAGGGTGTTTTTGGTACAAAATCCCCCCTCAGCCAGTGCAGGATATTGATTGGGAAAGACATACCATTACCATGGATGTGCTGAAAGAAAACGATGCCATCCATTCGGGCATTTGGCCAGCAGGCATCGATGACCTCGACAATGACGGGGATCTGGATTTGGTACTACCCGACAGGTGGCTGGAAAATAGAAATCAGGGAAGAGAATGGATAAAACATGAGCTTCCTTTTGGTAAAAGAGGACCCTGGGGCTTGTCATCAAGAAGTTGGATTGTTGATATGGATAAGGATGGTGATAACGATATTGTGGTAGTGGATAGCGATCAGAAAGGCTGCCGGATCGCCTGGCTTGAAAATGATGGTAATGATTCTCCTACTTTTAAAGTGCACTATCTGCCCATGGAAGCACCTGGTACAAGGGGTTCTTTTCATTCCCTTGCCGTGGCGGATTTTGATGGAGATGGTGATCAGGATATTTTCACTGTGGAACAGGAAGACCCTACTATTTTTCCTGAGGGCGCCGGCCCACGGTGGTATATTTGGGAAAATATGGATGGAAAAGGGGGTAAATTTGAGGAGCGAGTGATATTTGACGGGAAGTTGGGAGGACACGATGCTTTGTTTGGGGATATGGATGGTGATGGTGATCTGGACATCGTATCTAAAATCTGGAAACGCTGGCCCGAAAATGCCAATGGGGGGGTAGAACATGTTTCCTGGTTGGAAAATCTTACGAGAAAATAAATATGATTCCAATGCCCCTTGCTTACGTTTTTAAGTTATGGATAAGTTTGCACCACAATTAATCGTTAAATTATAGTTTCAAACATATCATGCCCGAAATCGTCATTAATGCCCGAAAAGCTGCCATAGGTCCCGGACTGATGGTCAACCGGATTCTGCCCTTTCGCATGCGCCGCATGGTGGGGCCCTTTATCTTTATGGACCATGCAGGCCCGGTCCGGCTCAGTACCGAAAAGGGCCCGTCCATGGACGTGCTGCCGCATCCGCACATTGGCTTATCCACTGTCAGCTATTTGTTTAAAGGAAACGTCACCCATCGGGACAGCCTGGGCGTAAAGCAGGTCATCGAACCCGGGGAAGTCAACTGGATGACTGCCGGAAAGGGGATCGCTCATAGTGAGCGCTTTGAGGATCCGGCGATATTGGCTGGTGGGCAACTCGAAATGATTCAAACCTGGGTGGCCTTGCCCGAAAAAGACGAGGAGGCCGATCCAACCTTTTTCAATTACCAAAAAGATCGCCTGCCTGTATTCGAGGAAAAAGGGCTATGGATGCGGCAGATAGCAGGGGAGGCCTACGGTCTGAAAAGTAATGTACCCACCCATTCTCCTTTGTTTTATTTGCATGTGGAACTTCAGCGGGGACACAGGTTAAACGTGCCCGAGGGATACGAAGAACGTGGCTTGTATATCGCTAAGGGCAGCCTGGAATGGGGCAGTCAGGTGTATGAAATGGGGCAGTTGCTGGTGTTCGGGAAAAATGAACAGGCAAGCGTGAAAGCAGTAACCGATTGTACCATCATGTTGCTGGGCGGGGAACCGGTGGGGGAGCGCTTTATCTGGTGGAATTTTGTGAGCAGCCGAAAAGAACGCATCGAGCAGGCCAAAGAAGACTGGAAGCAGGGGAGAATCGTTTTGCCTCCGGATGATCAGGATACGTTTATACCGCTACCGGAAGAGAAATTCAAACGGAAGGATCCACCTCCGGAGGCACTTTCTTAAGTCCACTGCGAATCCGGACGAATTACTTAAATATATCGTTCAAAAGGCTTGACATATTTGATTAATGCACCGGAAAATTCTGTTGGGTATAGCGAGAAATGGCCCAAAATGGTATCCCCTCCTTCGCCAAACCAACCGATAGGGTAGCTATGTTTGCTCCTTGAAGAAAGACGCATTGGTATAAAACAGTTCCTTTTTGGCAGCTAGAAAAACCCTTGATGGATCATGCTATTGCGCCATCAATTCCACCATGCGAAGCACCAGGTTGGCCGAGTTCGCTGCGGCTGGACCCACAAACTCGTTGAAGTTGATGTGCGCATCGGTATTTGCATTATCACTGCAGCTTCTTATTACCACAAAAGGAAGCCCAAGTAATCGGCAGACGTGTGCCACGGCAGCCCCTTCCATTTCAGTAGCCAGGCTATTGAATTCCGAGTACAGCCAATCTGCCTTTACCGGATCGCTAACAAATAGGTCGGAGGTGCTGATGATTCCCTGAAAGATCCGAGGCTTTCGATTAGAGATCAGTTGGTATTCAGCCAATTTCGAAGCCTGCAGGCTGAGCTGTATCAGTGAGGAGTCAGCATTTAGTAACAGTTCACTGTATGGCTCACCGGAGAGGTCCCTAAAATTCCACGGAGTAAACCCCTCCGAATCCAACAGGCCAAAGTCTACTTGAACCATTGCGGTTCCGATGACAATGTCCCCAGGCAATGCCTCCGGATGCAGGCCTCCGGCCACACCGGTAAAAATCAACCCTTCCAGCTTAAAATTTTGCGTGAGAACAGCCGTGCTATAGGCGGCATTTACTTTACCGATCCCGGCTTTTAAGATTACCACCTTTTTTCCCTTTAGTTGGCCTGTATAAAAATCGATACCCCCAATAGCGGTTACCTTCGGCTTATCCAATGCTTCCACCAGGATGGAAATCTCTTGATCCATCGCGCCCATAATGGCCATTCGCTGGGAATAGGCTGGCAAACAAAGAAGCAGGAATAGAATTGCGGTCAGTAGCTTTTTTATATCCATAGAAAGAAGAGGGAAAAAACAGTGATGATAGCTAAAATTGGATTGATCTCTTTCCGATTTCCACTTAGAAGCTTCAATACGGTCCAACTGATAAACCCAAAAGAAATGCCCGTAGACAGGCTATAGGTAAAAAAGGCATTAATACCCATTCCCGGGGCGACCACAATGGGGTTTTTGGCATAGAGCCCCATCATCAGACTGCCAAAGCCAGCAACCAGCACCGTGGCCGTCACCACGGCTCCAAAAGGCATGCCCGCATCCGAAAGGATGGCAGGATTGACAATGATAATGTAAAATGCGGCCAGAAAGGTACTCAGGCCGGCTAAGACTTCGGTACGCAGGTTTGGGGTGTTGGTGGTCATGGATAGGAATAAAACACCGACAAGATACCCATCGACCCCTAAAAATCAAATTGAAATACCTTATATAAGGCAAAGATTCTATGATTGAAAATGGGTTTTGCTAGGAGAGCGTCACTTATATGACTCCTTTTTCCTGTTAGATCATTTTTGCGATCGTAACAAATCGCAATAGTAAACCAGGGGATGGCAGAATAATTCGTTGAATTGGCTAAACAAATAATCCTCCTATGCTTGGATTAATAGGTTTGGCTGCTAGGGTTGCAGGCCTTGGTGCCTGAATTGGAGATAACCCGCAAAAAAGCATTTCGTTATTGATGGGGAAATTTGGATTTTTGAGAATAGGGAGGATGAACTGGCATTTATCCGGTTGAAGGTGGAGTAATTGGTTTCGTTAGCTGGGTTTCATTTTTTCAAACTATTTTTTAAAATGTTTTTTAAACTTTTAGCAGGACAGCTATGAAACTAATTACCAATCCGTCAAAAGGATCCATTCCCTTTTCAGAAAATGGCAGAAAACCAATATCCGCCAGGGGTTATTCGTATGTTTTTAATCATTTATTATAATTCAATTCTTTATTAAATCTATTTACTAAATCTTTAAACTATGAAAAAGGCAACACTTTTACTTTGTCTGATGATGGCTCATTTACGTTTATTTGGGCAAAAACTTCCAGATAACACGCAGGTTAAATGGGGAAATGAAATATAAAAGGAAAGGAGTTCGTTTGCAAGGCGCTCCTTCCTTCATTATTGGTTTATAGGGTTCCAGGACAGGACTAGGGTAACTATTTACGTAAATGTTTTTATTCCCCACCAATACTACTTGAAATCATAGCGGCCAGTTTCCATTGCCCATTGATCTTTCGAAGATTCCGTATTTCATATGTTTTATTTTCCTGTCCGTCAAATTTCATGGTTTGCACATAGACCACAAAAGCCTGGTTTCCTGAAACCGATATGTCAAAATCGGTGGTTTCCAGGGTCGCCGGGATAGGAGTGGTGTTGGCCTCCATATCGGCTTTCATGGCCTTGCTGATTTCCTCCCAGCTGTTGGCTCTCATTTCCATATTGGTGACCAGGAACGATACCTCCCTGCTGCCATCCCAATGGGCGGCCCAGGCATCGTAGTCCCTGTTCATATAAGCGGTGGTTTCGGCGGAAAGTGTGCTTTTGATGGCTGTTTCTTCAGGTGATTGGGCATACACGATGGATGCGAACAAAATCAAAATAATAGAGAATACGGTTTTCATGAGTTCATTATTTGAGTTATCTACTTTTTTTAGAATAATATCTTCATTTTAGCAAATAAAATGGTATAAAAAAATTTGAACAGTATGAATGGATACGAATACTTTCCCAGACTAGGCTTTTTCTTTCCCGATATAAGGTAAAGTGATGTTGAAAATACAAATATTGTTCTCGTAAAAGACCGCCGGGGTTAGGGAAACCCCAGCGGTCATACCCATTGAGGTCTTTGCTGAAAACAATAAATATTTTTATCATTCCTTCAAATAAACCAATACCATTTTAGTAAGCTTATCCCCTTTGTTAATCACGGAATGCGTTTCGGATTCAAACCACAGGGATGTTCCTGATTTTACTTCAACGACCTGAGATTCCCCATTTTCGGGGGTTATTTGAACTTTTGCATCAGTTAGGATTACCGTTAAGTGGGGTTCATGGTGGTGCATTCCTTCGCCACACACGTCGCCTTGTGGTAAACTTGAATGTTCAATTACAGTTAATTTTTCATTGTCAAGAATGACTTTTTCACTTGACTCGTGAGAATTCTGGCCCTGAGCCGTAAGTGCAGCGCCTAAAAACATCATCGGGAAAATTAATAAGTACTTCATGATCCTAAATTTTAAGTGATTGATAATGATTACATCACAAATTTAGTGGAATGGACACCGGGTAGTTTTTCTTAAAAAGTATATCTTTTTGTTTTCATGCTCGATCATATTGTTTTGATTGATTGTTCAGCATGCGGTATTGGTTGGGGGACAAATTGAACTTCTCTTTAAAAATGCGGCTAAAATGAGATATATTTTTGAACCCGCATTCAAATGTAATATCACCTATCCTTTTCTCTGAAGTTTGAAGTAGTAACCTGGCTTTTTCAAGCCTTCGTTTGGTCAACCATTTCCCGGGAGTGGTTCGATAATATTTTTCAAAATCCCGCCTGAAGGTGGCTGTACTACGGGTGGCAATTGCTGCAAACTCGGATATTTTTAAATCGTAGCAATAGCTTACTTCCATAACCTCCCAAATAGAAATTACATATTCACTGATTAGTTGATTCACATGGGCAAGAAGCTGATTGTTGGCCGGATGAACTAGAATATTAAAAAGTAATTCTTTGAACTTTGCTTCAAAGATGGAATCAGGTAATACCTGGGGCTTAGAGAAATAGGGAAGTAGACTTTCGTAACAATTACGAATTTGATCATTAACTTCGAATTCCTGGATCATCTTTACGCCCACTTTCGGTAATTTACTTAAATTCAGGTATGGTCTGAACTCTTCAAAAATATTCCTCAAGTAATCGTCTTTTAAGTACAGCACCAAGACCTCCCAATCTGAATAATCAGCAGGTATTTCCTGTAAAAAGGCACAACGTTTTAATAGAATTCCCTGATTCCTGTTGGTTATCCATTTGTTATCTCCATGCCGAATGATTCTTTTGCCACTTATGGTAAAGGCCAATTGGTTATGATTGGAATATAACTGAATTATCTTATCCGTTTGCGGGCACTTGTAATAGAGAAAAAGCTGATCTTTTAACGTTAACTGGGTAAAAATATCCGGATTTGCTTTATGTATATCGTAAATATTCATTATATCAGTATAATCTAGTGAATATTTTTCGCTCAGTCAAGGTTTTGCTATACCGAAATTTTATTATAATTGGCAATACCAAAAGCTATCCATTCAGGTCCGGAGACGCTTTCGATATTGTTGCCATTTCTTTCTTGTAGTGTCCCAACAAGGAAGAAATCATTTTATTCCGACTTTCGGTGGGACTTTTACCAAAGGTTTTCTTAAAAATTTGCGAAAAATAGACGGGAGATTTGAATCCTACCCGATAGGCTATTTCTGAAATGGTAAGGTCATTAACAGTCAACAATTCTTTTGCTTTTTGAAGGCGTATCATTCGGATGTAGATGGAGGTGGACAATCCGGTGATGGCTTTTATTTTACGATGCACCTGTGAACGACTCAGGCAAATAGCATTTGCCAGCCGATTTACGCTGAAATCCTCTTCCTCCAGGTGTTCAAGAATGGCCCTATCCGCTTTTCCCAAAAAACTTAATCGCTTATGGTTGATGCCATTGCTTTTGTGCTCCCTGCTCATGGAGCGGTTGCTTTCCAGGAATAGATTCTGCATGATCCGAAATGTTAAGTGGTTGATAAGGATTACATCACAAATCTAGTTTATTGTATGCAGGGCAGCTTTTCTTAAAAGTCATTTTATTTTGTTTTCCGGCTCAATCTTATCGGTCAGGTCAATTTTCAGCATACGGAATGGATTTGACGACAGATAAAATGCTTACGGTTTCTTTAACTAACCATAATAAATTCTTGGATTACTATTAAGGTTCCGACCACTAGGGTAAACCAACCGAATGACCTTTGTAAACTCATTGTGGAAATTCCTCTTACTATCCGGCTGCCCACGAAAATTCCTGAAATAGCAAGACCGGTTATCCCTAAAAGGAAGTTCCAGTGTATGGAATAATTGAGCACATCCCCCAAAAATCCTATAAGGGAATTACTGGCTACTATAAATAGTGTCGTACCAATCGCTGTTTTAAGGGGTGTTTTGGTAAGAAACCCGAGTATGGGGATAATCAGGAAACCACCGCCTACACCTACCAGGCCGGTGATTAATCCAGAAAACAAGCCGAAAAATACCAGTGAAAAAACGGATGTTCTTTTTTCATTTCCCTTCTTCAAAGTCCGTCCGTAGATCATTTTTAGTGAAGCAACTATCATTAGAAAGGCAAATACGCCAAGAATAAAGGTGTTTTTTGAAAGGCTAAAGGTCTCTATTTGAAGTATCTTATCAGGAATAGCAGGAACAATCCATTTTCTCATCAGAAAAATAGATAAAATGGAAGGAATGCCAAAAATGGACCCCGTTTTTACATTTACCAACTGCTCATGGTAATTCAGTGCTGTTCCCACCAGGCTGGTTATCCCAACAATAAATAGGGAGTAAGCCGAAGCCAAAACCGCATCCATGGAAAAAAGGTAAACCAAAATAGGGACGGCCAGTATGGATCCCCCTGAGCCCAAAATCCCCAGGGTCAATCCGACAAAAAACAAAAAAAAGTAGCCCAGAATTTCCATGATTGAATTTGATCCGGATTTGAGATTAAAGTTGATAAAAACTTACTTATTAGCCGATAGTAATGGGCCAAATGGCCCGTATTTATGTTGAATTTCAGGAAAACTGTCTGTATATGGTCCGAAGGGATGATCAAATGGCTTTTTGGAAAGATCAGGCCAATCCATGCTAAGGTCCTTTTCAGGTCTTGGCATGGAGTTGACATAAGCCGCCACATTCCAGGCTTCTTCATCGGTCAGGAAGGGATTATCAAAGGTTACCCCGTAGGGCATATTGGCTTTCACAAATGCCGCAAACCGCGATAGCCGGTATAGACCAGCTCCTGTATTGTAGCTATTTTCGCCAAATAGGGGAGGATAGGTGTATTCCAAGCCATTTTCTGCCAAAATTCCTTTTCCATCCTCCCCATGACACCTGGTACAATAGGCCTCATAGACTGCTTTTCCTTTAACTGGATCAGCCGGTTCCTCGAGTAAGGGAAGATCCAATAGGCCGAATCCCTTATCGGATGCGACATTTGTGACATCTTTGCCCAACCATTTCATATAAGCCACCATTGCTTTCATTTCCCTGCTATCAGGATCGAGTGGTTTTCCATTCAGGCTTCTTTCTATACAATCATTTACCCTTTTTTCATACCCTTCGGTGGTACCTGAGCGATTGCGGAATACCGGATATTTCGAAGCCACGGCACCATAGTTGTTCCCATAAGCCACCGTACCGCCTTTTAGATGACAATTCTGGCAATTCATTCCATTGCTGATTTGCCTCACTTTACCTTTTGGTCCCAGGTACACCGCCGTATGGGCAATCAACTCATGACCATATCGGATCAAGTCTCCTTCCTGATTGGAAGGAAGACTGGCCAACTGTGGTGCTTGCCAAACTCCTGTGGACGAAATCTTGGATGCCGAATTTTCTGATCTGTCCATACGAGGAATTTCCTGACTTTCCAAAGGGAAAATACCTAAGGCATGGCCTAGCAAGAGGAGGGTTGAGCCTAAAATTCCTATGACCAAAAGGTTGACCGACAAGGTCAATTGTCGAAGCCATTTGTCCAGCTTTTTTTCCTCCATATTGGATTGATTTTTCCTTTTATTTTAATGATGCGCTTCTTTGATATATCCCCAACCTTCTCCTTGTTTGGTGACGATTTCCAGGATACCATCCGGCACCGTTTTTACGCCTGCCAACAATTGAGAGGGGTTGATTTGATGCCTTTTCAGCGTGGCTTCACAAACCACGAAAGTCACCCGCTCGTTACCTTCAAACTGTTGGATTTCCTGGGCCACAGCAGAGGATGCTTTAAGTACCATGGGATAAGCGCCTGCATAGACCACTACTTCAAATTCCGAGTCGGGATAGTTGGTAGCCATCATGTTTACATGCCTAAGGGTGGCCTGATGCGTGGCTTCATCTTTACTAGTAACATCAAACACCACTTTTACCGGTAGGGATTGTGCCCAGAGCCCAAGGCTCAGAACAAACAAGGGGCAAAACAGAGTGATTTTTTTCATCTTTTTGAACATTAGGATTATTCAGAAAATCAATTTTAACCTCCGGCATAAATGTATGCGCAGTTTTTTTGATGTGCACGGGAAAGTGCCCATACCCCGGACGGAACGATCTGAACCTCCGGCAATACTCCTCTGGACCAGTCTGCCTTTACGGCTTCAGGGTCCATTTCCAATTGTTGTGCAGCCATACCACTATACACCGTTAAGGCCATGTCGCAAACACAAAACATGGCCCCCCTTTCATGCAGTTTTTTCATTCCATCGATACCCGGCATGGGATAATCTCCTTCTTGTGGAATGAAAAAAGGATTACGTTGGGAAGGAGCACCGGTGTTGTTATCCACAATGTTAAACATTTCTCCCAGGGGATATTTTTCCCACAATTGGTCATTTAAGGCAAAAGGAATGGCATTGTGTCGCAAGACAACCATGGCTGTCATTTCATCATCGGATAGGCCGGTCTGGTTGTTGGTCTGGTAAAAAACCCAGGACCAGATAAAGGGAAATCCGGCATGTGGTTCAGGAGCATCGTATACTACCCGTTGTTCCCCCTTGACGCCATCGAACCAGGCATCTGCTTCATGGAGGACTTTTGTATCCATTTTATCTCCAACCATTAGCGGACTGGAAAAGGCGGAGAGACCTGCTGTGGCACCGGTGGCCAGGGCTCCGATAAATTTTCTTCGGGAATTTTTTACTGGGGTTTTCATGGTCGATTTGGTTATGGTTTATAAATAGATTCGTACAATAAAGCAATTGGGAATCAAGCCTGTTGGATCTAAACTTACCAGGTGAAAAGAATCAATTTCTTAACATAATTAAAGGCCTGAACCGATTTTTCTGAGCAAGACCTGGCGGATCAGACGCATTAGGCTCGTTGCCTGCATGAATTGTACGTTTCAAAGCTATGGAATACAGCTTTTAGCTGCTTTCGGTATTGTTGCAACTCCTTTCGATATTGTTGCAAAGGACAAAAAATGAGTTAGTTGCGGCTTTCGGAAGGGCTTTCTCCAAACGTTTTCCTGAATATCTGAGAAAAATAAACCGGAGATTTAAAGCCTACCCGATAGGCTACTTCTGCAATGGTAAGGTTCTCCACAGTGAGCAGTTCTTTTGCCTTTTCAAGGCGGATCATGCGAATGTAGATGGAGGTGGAGTATCCGGTGATGGCTTTTATTTTCCGATGTACTTGCGACCTACTCAGAGAAATGGCATCAGCGAGGTGATCTACTGAAAAATCCTCTTCTCCCAGGTGTTCTAAGATGACCCTTTCGACTTTCACCAAGAAACTTTCGATGGAAGAACTGATAGGCTCATAGCCGGGCTCACTGCTTAGGAAGCGCCGACTGTACTTTTGTTGCAGCCGCTTCCGGGTCTCCAGCAATTTTTCCAGACGGATCAATAATTCTGTTTTATCAAATGGTTTCGCCAGGTAGGCATCTGCCCCTTTGGAAAGTCCGGTCAGCCGGGCCTCCTTTTCTGCCAGGGCGGTCAACATAATAATCGGAATATGGTCACTGCGCTTATCGGCTTTGAGCGTGGCGCAGACTTCAAAACCATCCATTCCGGGCATCATGACATCACAAATGATGATGTCCGGAATATGTGCATAAGCCAATTCCAGTCCGGTTTGTCCATTCAACGCATGAAGACAATGGTATTTATTCTTCAACGCCATTTTCAAATAATTGGCCACATCCAGGTTGTCCTCAATGATGAGGACCAGCGGTAAATCCAGGTCTTGGGCCTTTTCATCGATATCTTTTAGGGCATAGGGTAGGGAGGGTTGAAAGAATTGGCTAAGGTCTTGCTCGGTGGCTTTAGGGGCAGCCAAGGTAATGGGTAGTTGGACAGTAAATGTACTACCCATTCCAGCGGGACTTTCGACTTTTATTGTTCCCCCCATCAATTCCACCAGCTCTTTAGTCAGTGTAAGACCAATACCTGTTCCCTCTGAATGCCGGGTCGAAGATTGGTCTGCCTGATAAAAACGGTCAAAAACGTAAGGGATTTCCTCTTGCTGAAGTCCTTTACCATTATCGTTAACTATTAATGTAAAATAGCTTGTGCCTGACCCGAAGATCTGGTTAAGGTGAACAGTTATCTGACCATGATCAGGAGTAAATTTTATAGCGTTCGACAGGAGGTTTGAAACGATCATTGCGAGTTTAGCAGGGTCAAAATCCATGACCAATTGACCCACCTGCGCATCAACATCCAGCTTAATTTGTTTTTCCCGGGCCATGGATTCAAAACTTTCACAGATGTATTTGATAAAAGGAACCACGTCCTTTTGCAGCATTTCCAGTTCCAGATGTCCACTTTCCAACTTGGCCAAATCGAGCATTTTATTGACCAATTGCAAGAGGTTTTTGCCGTTTCTTTGAATCATTTCCAGTCGCTGATCGGTATCTTCCCACCGGTGGTTCCCTGCTTTCGATCGGAGGGTATCCGTGAGACCGAGAATAACCGTCAGTGGGGTACGGAACTCATGGGTAATATTGGTGTAAAGATTGCTTTTAAAATGATCTATTTCGGTTAGCCGCCTGCTTTCCGCTACTGCCAGTTTTCGGGAGACTTTAAATTTGTAAAACCACCTGGCAAATACCAAAAGTATACCCGCAAATAGGGTATAGGCCCACCACCGCGTCCACCAGGGAGGAGTAATGTAAAATGTAAGGGAAGTGCCAGTTTCGTTCCAAACTCCATCACTGCTGCCTGCGATTACCTGAAAAGTGTACTGCCCCGGGTCAAGGTTGGTATACCTGGCAGTTCTCTGGGTACCTGCCACTATCCATTCCGGATCATAGTTTTCCATCTTGTATTTGTACAGGTTTTTTGATGGATCGGTATAATGAAGGGCTACATAATCAAAAGTCAGGTCGTTTTGCTGATGGGATAGGGTAAGAAAGTCATCAGGAGAATTTAATTCTTCCCGAAAATCTACCGAAGTACCTGCCACCTGTAAACCACTCAGTACCAAATCCGGAGGATAAGGATTGCCTGCTATCTGTTCGGGATAGAAGGATACCAAGCCCCCGTCTCCCCCGAAAAACATTTGACCATCCGTACTCTTAAAGGCACTGGTGTGGCTAAAACTGTTAATGGAAAGTCCGTCCGACATGCCATAGGGTAAAAAATCCAGCGTTTCGGGATTAAATTTGACGATTCCATTACCGGTAGAGAGCCAGAATAATCCTTTTTCATCTTCCAAAATACCCAGAACGGTATTGCTGGACAGTCCATCTTTGGTGGTAAAGTGTGCTATGGTATCGTTATTGGCATCGTAGCAAATAAGACCACTACTGCTGGTGCCTGTCCAATATTTGCCGGAGCTTTTCTCTAAAATGCAAGTAGCACCATATGCTTCCAGGTGGGGGACGAACTCATCCTTTACTTCATCATAGCGGAAGAGGCCTCCCTGAAATATGGCTACCCAGATGGTACCTTCATTATTCTCATGGATGTCATAAACACTATTGAAATAGGATTGGTGATTGGAATCAGAGAAATCATACTTTTTGTAGGATTTCCGGTCAGCACTTAACCGAATAATTCCTCCACTCCAGGTTCCCAGCCACAATCGACCTTTGCGATCTTCATGCATGCGGATGACTGGATTGGTAATGTTGCTATAGTTTTCATTTTCAGGTAATTTGAAATCATTAAACCGACCGGTTGTTCTATCCAAAGTATCTAATCCGGCTTCGGTTCCCACCCAGAACGTTCCGTTACTGTCTTCATATGCTGTCCATACGATGTCGCTGCTGATGCTGAAGGCCCGGTCAGGTTCATGGCGGAAATGCTTAAACCTCCCGTTTGTTACATTCAGCCTGTTAAGCCCGCCCCCTCGTGTTCCGATCCATATAATATCCGGATTTTCACGGGATTCGTAAATTCCAAGAACATGGTCTGCCGAAAGGCTATTTGGAATGGCTGAATCCGGTTGATATATGTCAAATTTATTGCGGGAAGGATCAATTTTATGAAGCCCACCCGGAAGATTCCCGATCCAGTATCGATCCTGTCGGTCTTGAAAAAAGGACCATACCTGGTTGGAATTTAAACTTCCGGGATCTGAGGGATCATGTTTGTATGTGGTTAATTTCCCGGACACCGGATCGAAATGATTGATTCCACCATTGTAGTTGCCCACCCAAAAATTGCCCTGATGGTCCTGAAAGATGAATTTTACATGGGCACAGGAAGCCCACTGTCCCATTTCGCCCTGGGGAGCAAAAATCCCATCCGATTTGTGATCACCGGGTAAGAGGCGTATAAACTCTTCCCTATTTGATTCAAAATAGTGCAGACCACTTTGGCAGGTTCCAACCCATAATTTCCCCTCCAAATCTTCAAATAAAGCGCTCACACGGTTGTCAATCAGGCTGTTTTCGTTACCTGGCTCATGCAAAAAACGCCTTGAATGTCCTGTTTTTAAATCATGGCGAATGATGCCACCACCGGATCCATTAGAATTGAAGGGTTCCCCCGTACCGATCCAAAGCTGATTTTTGCTATCGACCATAAGCACCCTAACCTCATCGTTCAGCACGTTCACCTGATCATTTGGATCATTCAAGATCCGCCTAAACCGATCTGATTCGCGCTCATAGCAAAATACCCCTCCATTCTGTGTTCCAATCCAAAGGTTGTTTTCATGATCTTCGGAAAAAGCGTTTATTTGTCCAACCTCATCAGAAGAAGCCTGCGTGAGTTTAGCAGTATAGCTGATAAAACAATTGCAGACCGGATCGAAACGGTCAAGATTAGTACTTGATCTAACCCATAGATTTCCCCGTACATCGACATACAATTTCTCCACCCGGTTTTCAGACAAGGAAGAAGAATCGCCGGGTATATGGCTATAGTGGGCAAACTCGTATCCATTGTATCGTGCCAGGCCATCTTCTGTTGCTATCCAAATATAGCCCTGATGGCCCTGAACAATATCTAAAATGAAATTACTCGGCAGCCCCTGCTCAGTGGTAAATCGCTCGAAAGTGAAAGGATTGGATTGGGAATGAACAGGGTAGGAGAAGGAAAGCACCATCCCGCTCATTATAATTTGCGATAAACGCATGAATACCTTGATTTTGAAAAGAATGCTATTCATATCAATTTCATTGGTTAGCTCTTTTCCCCGCCGTAACATCCCTTAAATCAAAACCCAATTTCAATCAGGTATATGCGATGCCTGAATTCCCAGTTACTTTTTCCAAAAAAGTTTATGTTTTTCTTGTAATAGGCTTACAATATTTAAATTCAATAAAGAAAACACATAAAACTCCGGGTTTGTAGACCTGTGTATAGATTGAAATAAGAGAATTAAATTTCAAAATTTAGTTGCTCGATAAAAGTAAAATACATATAAATGTATTTATAAACAAATATTAAGTGGTAAACCTGTTCTATATGGTCAAAGGTTTGTTTTTAATTGCTATGAATTCAAGGTGCCTGCTTATCAGTTGCCTGATCCGTTTGTTCTCAAAAGCGGGGATAGGTAAGCATGTCTGAAGATTGGGCAAAAAGAAGGGTTTCTTGAAAGGAAATAATATCAAGAGTATCCATTTTTAGCCTGCGAGAAAGACCTTCGGGGATTTGGAAACCCCAAAAGTCTGATGTATAAACCTTTGAGGTCTTCGGGACCTCGAAGGTTTTCTTGAAAGGAAAGAATATCAAAAGTATCCATTTTTAGCCTGCGTGAAAGACCTTCGGTGGTTTGGAAACCCCTAAGGTCTGATGTATAAACCTTTGAGGTCTTCGAGGAAGGTTTCCTTTAAAGGAAAGAAATCCTGTTTTGTATTTTCGAAATCATAGTTGCTTTATTAATTAAATATCCACATCTTGAATGGTAAATAAAATTTATTTGTTCCATTAGCCTATTTTTATACAGATTTTAACATTTTATAATTATGAAAAAGCGTTACACCCTGGTCTTGTTTGCATGCCTGCTTTTTTCCGGATGTGCTTCCCATTCTACTAATGAAGGTATTGATGAAGCCCAGACCGAGGCGGTGCTGGACCATCATTGGCAAACATTTATTGCCAATGATCTGGAAGGAGTCATGGAGGATTATACAGAAGAATCCATTCTGATCACTCCAAATGGCACTTATAGCGGACTGGAGGAAATCAGGGGAAACTTTATCAATGCCTTTAAGGCCTTTCCTGCAGGCCAAGCCACCCTGACCCTGAAGGAAAGCCTGGCGGTCAAAGATATTGGCTATATCCTATGGGAGGCGGATACCCCTGAATTTAACCTGAGCTATGCCACGGATACCTTTATTATCCGGAATGGTAAAATCATCCGGCAGACCTATGCTGGAGTAAGAGTGGGGAAATAGGCTTCGACTTCGCTCTCCCAGAAGAACCAAAGTCAGCCTTTGAGGCAGTCAGGCAGAATAGATGAATTTTCTTATCCAAGAAAAAATACAAGAGAGAAAAAAAATAGCAATGGATAAATCCATAAAGATGGTTATTGCTATTCAGCAAAAAATAATGCCGCTAGCCATGCGTTTTAAAGCATTTGTATTGATAAAAAATATATCCTATGAACTCAGCGGCTAATTTAAAAAGGAACGAAAAGGATTCGATAGCTATATTTGAAGAACGAACCTTAGAAAAAGACTACAGGACATTAATTCCTCTCTTACGACCGGGGCTTAGGGTCCTGGATGTTGGCTGTGGATCAGGTGCCATTACCTGCGGATTACTTAAATATGTGGGGGAGCATGGATCGGTAATTGGAATTGATGCAGATCCATCTTTTATTAAAAAAGCCAAATTAAAAAGTCAAGGCTTTAAAAATTTGGAGTTTGTTCATCAAGACCTTTTCTCGTCCGAACATGTCGAAAAATTCGACTTGATCATTGCCTCCCGAACTTTGCAATGGATTTCTGATACAAACCAGGCCATTGATAAAATGAAACAACTACTTAAACCCGGGGGACAGCTATCGATCCTTGACTATGATCATTTAAAAATTGAATGGAATCCATCAATCCCTGACGCCATGAAAATGGCCTATAATGCCTTCTTGTCCTGGCGTTCAGATGGTGGGCTGAATAATCAAATTACAGTAGATTTGCCGGATTTCTTTATGGCTAACGGACTATCAAATATTCAGGTTTTTGAAGCAAATGAAACTTATGAAAAAGGAAAACCCAATTTCATGTCTAAACTCGGGATGTGGGAAAAAGTAGTGGCCATGCCCCAAATCCTGGATGAAGGCTATTTGGATGAAGAAACCATAAAACAGGCATTGTTGGCGTATGGAAATTGGAAACGGAACGAGGCCAGGGGTATGATCTTAAAGCTAAAAGAAGTTCGGGGGATAAACCTTCTATAAAAAACAAAAAAAGACATTAAAAATAAAATATGACTTAGTTATGAAAAGTTAGAATGTTTTAGTTTCCCGGGAACTAAAACATTCATTGAATAGGTACGGGGTTCCTACATTTCTTATGCCTATCTCCTTTCATTACACATAGAGCATATCAACTGGAAAACCAATTATGATTTGGACTATTTGAATGCGAAACAATCCAGGGTCAAACTACTCGAAATTGGCTCAAAAAAAATATCCTGATAAATACCTTTCACTTTGATTTTCCGAACTCGGGGCGGATTGATAAGCGTAACAGTAAATGGGAATTTTCGGAAGGTTCACAATAAGCTCCAAATATAAATTTTACTATTCAATAATCACCCACGCATTGGACTCTAAGTCTATTTGTAAATGGATTGTGTATTGTAAAATTACTTATTTGAATCACTTTCGAATGGCTCATAAGACATCCAATCCACCTCCAGCTCGTAAGGGTGCAGTGGTTTTTCAAGAGAAAGCGGATTGGTTTCCACCGACCAATTATTGGTATGCCAAAAATTCATCCGGTAGTGGGTTCGATGTTGAGGTATTCCTTTCTTGGATCCCTGATAGTCCCACAATACGATTTTTTCACCACTTGTGGGATGAAGCATCCACCAAAGAATGCGGTCCTCATACCAATCAAATCCATAGGTGTAAAATTGGGCGGAAGCATCAAAGTCCGGAATGGCTTCGATGGTTTCCGGCTGATTTTGCAAACCGGTTATAGCCATAGCCACTGCGACTTTTTTGCTTATGGAACAAATGCACCAGTTTTTGGAACATTTGGCTTAACTCATTTTCCCGCTTTTCTTTAGATTTGTTCAGGTTCAATGCCAATACACTTACCTATTTTATGCTCGGATTATATAGTAGGTAATATTGAACATTGAATCTACCAGCAGTTGAATTTATAACCCTTGGATTCACACACCTTTATTAATCTTAAACAATTAACCTTAACAACTAACACGATGGAGACACAGACACTTCCAAAAGTTGACCTTGCTGACGTATTTCAAAGTCAGCAACGCAAAGCCCTGCAATTGAAGAAATCCACTGCTCAGGAAAGGATTGTTAGGTTGCTCAAATTTAAAGAAGCAGTTATTGCCAACATTGACAATGTATATGAGGCACTTTACAAGGATTACAAGAAACCAAAGGAAGAAGCGTCTGAAACAGATTCCGTTATTGTGGAAATTGACTTTGTCACCGACCATCTGGAAACATGGATCAATCCAAAGGCTGTTCCTACGCCCGAAGATTTAGGTGGTGAAGCATCAGTATCGAGAATTATTTTAGAGCCAAAAGGGGTTTGTTTGTTTTTAACTCCCTGGAACTATCCTTTCCTACTAACTCTCAGACCGCTGGTTTCATGTTTGGCAGCAGGTAATACCGTCATCATAAAACCTTCTGAACTCACACCGCATTCATCCAAATTAATTAAAGAAATTATTGAATCGGTATTTCCTAAAGATGAAGTCTTTGTAATGGAAGGAGGGGCAGATGTGGCTTCTGAGTTATTGGACTTACCTTTTAACCATATTTTTTATACAGGCGGCACAAGGGTTGGTAAAATCGTGATGAAAGCTGCTGCCAACCATATGGCTTCGGTAACAATGGAACTTGGTGGAAAATGCCCTTCCATTATTGATGATTCAGCTGATTTTGCCGATGCGGCAGGTAAAATTGTGTGGACTAAATTTTTCAACTGCGGTCAAACCTGTATTACTACGGATTATGTTTTGGTATCGGAAGATCGCAAAGACGAATTTATTACTCATTTAAAAGGAACCATTGAACATATGTACGGTGTGGACGGACCGGGTATTGAAAGTTCAAAATATGCCCGATTGGTAAACAACAATCATTATCAGCGTGTAAAAAGGCTGCTTGATGATGCGCTTGAAAATGGCGCTTCATTAGTGACCGGAGGGAAGACAAATGATGGGGAAAACTATATTTCTCCTACTTTGCTTGATGATGTCGATCCGGATCTTGCGATTATGAAAGAGGAAATATTTGGGCCTTTACTTCCGGTGTTAACATACAAAACGCTGGAGGATGCCATTGACTTTGTCAATAAAAGAGAACAGCCGCTGGGGCTTTATGTATATAGCAAAGACAAAGTTGCAGCCGATAAAGTTATAAGTAGCACCACCGCAGGAGGAAGTGTTATCAATCATTCATCGGTGCATTATATGTCACCCTATCTTCCTTTTGGAGGAGTTGGCAATAGTGGAATAGGAAGAGGTAATGGGTATTTTGGTTTTCTGGATTTTTCGAATCAACGACCGGTGTTGGAAATGCCCTAGCAATAATTAAAGAAGGAAGGTAGCCTGATTTCACCGCCTGTAGTTCCGGACAAATGAGCTCCCTAAATGGAAGGTTAGATTTTGGATAACATTAGCGAAAGGCCAATGAAAATGGACTCATAAGGTTTTCGTTCTTTATTGCATCTAGTGGAAAGAGGGTGTAGTGGATACGATACCCAGTCCACCATACTCCACGGGTAATAGGGAGGGAAATTAAAAAAACCCACACCAAATTTGTTTTTTTGATGTGGGAGGAAAAGGCTTTTCGACGCGTTTAAGGCAGCTTACTTTTTAGCTAGCATCACTTCTGCGTGGACAGCTACTTCACTCCAGGTTTTGCTAATACCATCGGTGCCAGTATGCAATGCTTCACAGGCTTTATTAATGGAGGCCACGGCTCCCAATGCATCCCAATTCGCCAGTTCCATAACCCCATCAAAAACAAATTTGGTATCGTTGATAGTAGAATAGGTCAAAGGAATCGTCTCAGTCTGTCCGTTTAAGGTTATATCAATAGCACATTGCTTATCTGCCCCAACGTTAAATACCCCCGAAATCAGCTCGGTATTCTCCAGGGCACCAAAGAAAAATTCCAATATTTTAGGATCTCTGGTACCTGTGGGATCATTGGTAAACAGACTACTGACCGGAATACTAAATTCTGTCCCGTTCATGGCTTCCAATGCCGTATCACCGGAGCCGAAATTAGAGATGTTGATGTTGGTAAATTCCCCGCCAACAGGCACTTTATCGGTGGTTTTGTAGGCGACAAAACTTACCTTGGTCGAATCGCTGAGCAGTTCGAAGTTTTCGGCATTTGCCTGTGTTTCGGTTTCTTCTACTTTTTTGGCATTGTTGCAACTGAAAATCGCAAACAGGAGCAAGGCCATTGCAATTGGTGGTATTTTTTTCATGTAGTATGCGTTTGATTTAATTAAGGTGGATTTCTTTATAATAAAAAAACAAATAAACGATTATTTTCGATCACCTGAAAGCGGGTAAGGAAATGATCGCATTCAACCGAATCCTACAACCGGCCGTGGCATTGGTTACCGCTTTGATTTTCCCGCTCTTTTTCCGGTATACAGAAATTCCAATAGTTGAATCAATTGAGATGCCTCGGACCTGTTAACTCCCATGTCCTTTAATTCCTCCATAGCGGTTTCCTTAAGGTTGATGAGTTCGATGGATCTACCTGCTTTTTTGGCAGCATAAGCCGCTTCAACAGTGGAATAAATATTTCCATCCGTATCACAGTGAACAATGACATCTTCTGATTTCAATAAATCTGAATAGGCCTCAATGAATTCTTGTAATTCGGTCATGGTTTGTAGTTTAAATCACATCCGAAAATACGTCTTGCACTTATTAAATTCAAACAATCATATAAAAATCAACGTCTGGAACTTGAAAAAAACTAACTTTCGTACGTAACTAAATGAAATTGTTAAAGAAAATCCTATTCCGATCGAGAAATGTCACTGATCTGTAAATTCATTACTCTTACCTGTCTGGGGTTGCCGTGCTGCTTTCTTGTTCAGGCACAAGAGGACCAATTGCTAAAAGGAAGGGCTTTGTCCGAAAGCTACTGCGCTAGCTGTCATGCTTATCCCTCGCCTTCCCTTTTACCCAAATCGATATGGAAAAACCAGGTTTTGCCACAAATGGCTGCCATGATGGGAGATCAGACGGCTCAGGATAGCATGGGAGTTTGGGAAAATAAAACAGAAGAAGAGATTACCATTCAGAAAAAGCTCGGCGTATATCCTTCATCACCGCAACTTAGCAGCGATGACTTCCAGGCGATACTTGATTTTTATGTTGCCGAATCCCCCAAAACCTTACCGCCTCAAAACCTCAAAGAAACACCGGTACTGCTCCAACAGGTTACTGCAAAAAAGCTTTTTATAGAAGGCATTAAAAGTCCTAAAACCAGCCTGGTGGCTGTCAATGAAGAAAGAAGAGAGCTTTTCATTTCAGATGCTACTTCCAAACAGCTATATGTAAAGGATCAAAATGATGAACTCTTTACGCTTCCTTCGATCACAAGTCCCGCTGTGCATTACATCAGAAAAGCCCCAAACGTATTTCATTTCATTACCGTGGGATCCATAGCCCCAAGTGACCTTTCACAAGGTGCAGTATATGAGATGGATTTAGCTGCCAACACCTGGAATAAAGTAGTGGACCAACTAGGTCGGCCAGTTTATGGTAGTTGGGAAGACCTGGAAATGGATGGGAAACCCGATTTTCTGATTTGTAATTATGGCCATAATGGGGGAAACCTTTCCATCTATAGCGATGGGGATTTTACATCAAAACCGGTTCAACTAGGAGGTGCCGGTGCCAGGAAAATTGAAGTTGGTGACCTTAACCGGGATGGAAAACCCGATATCGTAGCTCTCTTTTGCCAGGGCAACGAACGGATATCCGTTTTTTATAATAAAGGCAACGGGCAATTCGAGCGTGAAAAAATATTGCTTCAGTTTCCGCCAGTGATGGGGTCCAGCTATTTTGAACTGCGAGACCTGAATGCCGACGGGCAATTGGATCTGCTAGTCAGTAATGGGGACAATTGGGATTATTCTTCTGTACCCAAACCCTATCATGGCTTCCGTATCTATGAAAACAAGGGTAATGGAGTATTTGAGGAAGCCTGGTTATATCCACAGTATGGTGCCGCAAAAGCGATGGCCGTTGATTTTGATCAAGATGGGGATTTAGACTTTGCGACGATCGCTTTTTATGATGAACTTCAACATCCCGAACAGCAGTTCCTGCTTTTTGAAAATATGGGGAACATGAATTTTAAGCCCCGATTCATTCCGGAAGCGGCCTTGGGAAAATGGTTGACCATGGATGTGGGAGATATAGACGGAGATGGAGACAAGGACATCGTATTGGGTGCCTATGCCCACAATGTTATGGAATATTCGAAACTTCTTCTTCGGGGAATTGAAGAAGTCCCGAACGTTTTGATCATAGAAAACACGAAATCTCAATGAGCGTAATTCCAAGGCTTTTCTCATGAGGAGGAAAGCTTTGATTTTCTTTCTGAGATTTGCAATTCTTTGTGTGTCTGGAAAAATTCATTAAATTCATATTTAATATTGGTGTTAGCAGCATGAACTACTGGAAAGGTTTGAACAGAAAATGTCCTCTTTGCTATGAAATTTGGTCTTAATTCATCCACCCTTCAAAAACTTCAATCGGTTTTCGAAAAGTACCGGGAAATAGAAGAGGTGCTGATCTATGGCTCAAGGGCGAAGGGAAATTACCGCGAGGGTTCTGATATTGATATTACATTAAAGGGTGAAAGATTGACCCATAACCACCTTACGTCTATCAAGCAGGACATGGATGAGCTGAATACCCCATACCTTTTTGATATTTCCATTTATCACTTGCTCAAGTCCCATTCATTGGTTGAACACATTGATCGGGTAGGGCGGGTTTTTTATCAGCACAAAGAAAAAGTCTGAAAGGGACTACCCATGCTTTTATCAATACGAAAAGCTTGTTTTTTTGTAGTTTTAAACAAAAGTAGGATTGGCTCCCGAATCAAAACCCACCCGATTTTTAATTGACATAATGATCGTAAAATACCGGATAAATTTCGATGTTTTCATTTGCGGGACAAAAGAAATATCTGCACCGATGATGGGTTTTTCTATGTCGACGGAATCTTCCAGCAGCCTTTTATTGGGATGGAGGTAAATGGAGGCCCTATCTTCACCATTCATTTTGTTTGACGCAAGTGGTGACATGATGGAATTATCTCTTCCGGATCTTTCTTTTTCGGGGATGACTGAGAAAGAAGTAAGGGCAAGCCCTATCAAGAGAGCAATACAGAATAAAGGTAGTTTGATCGGGTTCATAGCTAAATTGTTTGTAATCGAGTGTATTGAAAAAGCCATATCAGCGCATGTTCTTTTTTTGAACCGTCCATTCTTTGGATTGTGCGAGTCCGCTGGGATCTCCTGAAAACAACTTTCCTGCTTGTAGATTTCTTTTTAACTGCCATTTGTACCAGGCTGTCGCTACCCTGGCAAACTCCCCTCCATGCGGCTGGGCGTAGGTACCGCCATGACCCACATCCATATTGCCTACAAATACAGGAACATGGTCAATTCGGTTGAAGTCATCCATGCCGTTGTTATAGGCGATGTCTTTTTCACCACCCAACAAGTACAAAGTAGGGGAGTGCAATTGCTTTAGCTGTGCTTTGTCGAGGCTGGGCATGCCGGGCATCCCGTTCCCTGGGTTCGGGAGAATACCACTATTGCATACCACCACGGTGGTGATCCTTGGATCCGGTGCCACTTCCAAGGTTTGCAAGCCCCCGCAGGACATACCGCTCACCGCAATTTTTGAAGTATCCACTTTCTTATAGAGTGGACTATCCTCATTTTCATTACTGGCAATGGCCCAATCGATAGCAGCTATCATTTGAGCGGAAGTTGACTTGCCGGTCCCTTTCTCGCCTTCCTTGGGCATGGGTCCCAACGCTATGACCAAAAAACCATGGGAAGCGACTTCACTTAAAAAATTCACGTGTTCCCAGGGGGAGTTGGCGCAGGCTCCATTTCCCCAGGCGATGATGGGCAATTTCTCCTTATCGCCAAATTCACTCAGGTCCTGAGGTCTAAATACGGTGTGAGTGAGTAATGAAGGGTCTTTTTCCATGATGGCGCTGAACGGTCCAGTACCACCATCTTCTACGACCCTAAATGCGCTTTCCTGTGCCAAAGAAGGGATGGAGAAGGCATATCCAAGCAGGATGGAAACCAACAAGGCCCGATTTTGTGATTTAATGATCGTAATCTTCCTTAAGAGAGAAATTGTTGTTTTGGTCATGGGTTGTGTTGTTTTCAAAGAGGATGCCTGTTTACTTCGGCCAGGATCCGCTAATTTAACTAAATCTTTCAAATGTTTATGATGTCTTTGGTTGGTAATTACAACCAATTTCTGGATCTCAATTACCTATGAATGTATTCAGTTTTTTTTACGGTATCTTTATTGCAATAGACTGTACCCATGAAAGGACTGATAAAGATGGTATTTTAAA
Source organism: Cyclobacterium salsum (assembly GCF_010119245.1). GTDB lineage: Bacteria > Bacteroidota > Bacteroidia > Cytophagales > Cyclobacteriaceae > Cyclobacterium > Cyclobacterium salsum. The sequence continues at coordinate 332,994 of NZ_WNKG01000001.1, read as the reverse complement.
AATAGTCTAAATTTTCCATAGAGGATCACTTCACCCTTACCTTAAAATAACTACTTATTTTGCTTTTCTGAAGATCCATCTTGATGGCATTTAAAGAGGATTAAAATAATTTTGGCAAATAATTACTAAATTACTTTTGTAAAGTATTTGATAAAAGCTGGTTAATCAAATTCAATGTTGCCTTCCACTTTCGGGTCAAAGCGCATCAGGAAAGAGATAGCCCAAAATTTCTATCGAGAAAGCGCGCCAGTCACTCGCTATCTATTCCTATCTGCCGCTTTCTGTATTTCGAATTGGCTTTAGAGTTGGCTTCAATTTTAATTTTTGGCAGTTCTTTTTGATGGGTAAGCCCCCAGGTTTTATTTACTTTTTGTAGGATGATAGGAAAGTGCGCATCCCTGCGAACAAAATCAAGGAGGTCGGGGTATAAATGATGGATGGACAACATTTCCCAATAGTCCCAAAATTCAATTTTGAGGAATTTTTCAAGCGCCAGGTCCTTCTCCCCATGAGCCGCTTGGATAAGTCCTATTGCAAATTGATCATTTTTGATTCCTTCTGAAAGCCATTCAGCTTCTTGAAGTTCCCCGGATCTGATGCAGCTTAGAATTCTGGTTGTAAGCGGTCCATTGCCTGCCCAGGGCACCACTAGCTCTTTCAAGACCTTATTTACTTCCTTATCCCGGCCCAGGTGATAAAGTGCTAATCCTTCCTGGAATTGCGCGGATTTAAAGTCGGGCTGGATCTGCTGTAACCGTTCAGCTTCATGTAAAGATTTAGTATATTCCCCATTAATGAGCCTTGACAACGATAAATTGCTGATGGCCTCCTGTGACAGTGGGTTTACTTTTACCGCCTCCAATGCATTTTCCAGGGCTTCTACTGGGTTTCCTGTCAGTGAGTAAATCCAACTTAACCAGGCATGCGCCTCTGCATGACCCGGTTGTAATTCTATGGCCTTCTTTAGATTGTAAACAGCAGGTTTTGCATTTCTTTTGGTGGAATAGAATAGCCCGAGGGACGCATAGGCTTCTGACATCCCCGGATCCAGTTTCAGCGCCTGTTGAGCTGCTTGTTGGGCTTCTGAAAGTATATTTTTTCCATCTTTTTCATGCCCATAGTCATGAAGGAGGGTGAGGGCATCTGCCAGTCCCATCCAGGCCTGGGCATATTTGGGATCATAAGAAATAGCCTGTCTGAAATAATCTTCGGCCATTCTCATTGCTTTTTCGGTCCGCTGGTCCAGCTTCCACCGGCCATAGGCCTGAAGACGGAAAGCTTCCAGGTCTTCCGTAGGAATTTGTTTTATGGCTTTCTTTTCTTTGCTGCTCAGGCGCATTTCCAGGGCGGTAATGATATTATGGGTAATTTCTGATTGAATTTTAAAGACCTCTCCGGCAGACAATTCCCTTTGATAGATTTCTGCCCATACCTGCCTGTCATTTAATGCATTGACAAGCCTTACACTTACTTTGACCTGTTTTCCGATTTCCTGTACCTCTCCGGTAAGCACCCAGTCCACCTGCAGTTCGCGGGCGATTTCAGGAAGCAATTTAGATGTATTACCTAAATTTAGTACCGAGGTTCTTGAAATGACGAAAAGGTCGGATACCTGCGAAAGCCTGGTCAGGATATCACAATGGATAGCAGCGGTAAATGAGGAAGCTTTGTCAATTCCAATACTCTCAAAGGGCAATACCGCAATACTTGGCTGGGGGGATGATTCCTTTAGAAGATTTTCGGCAGAGGAAATTATGGGTGGGGTTGGTTTCCGCTCCTTGATCGATTGACAAAGGGATTTCAGTTCCTGCCCCGGCTCCTCCCCGAATTCCCGTTTTATATGATCGGTAAAGGCGGTATATGTTTCAAGAGCCGACTCCGGGTCTCCCACCTCATTCAATAATTTGATAAGCTGAAGGTGTACCTTTTCTGAAAAAGGATCCAGTCCTGAGGCCTTCCTGGCCCAGGAAACTGCTTCGGTATAATTTCTTTTACCAAAAGCTCTTTCTGCGAGCAAACGGCCTCCCTCCAGCGCAAGGTTATGAAATCTTTTTCTTTCCTGTTCCAGCCAGTGATCAAACTCTGAAGAAGCTTCCTGCACGTGAAATCCCTTGAGAAAATCACTTCGATACAAGTTAAAAGCGGTTTCGTAGTCTTTCTCTCTCACGGCTTTTTCAAATGCCACTGCATCGCACCAGAAAACCTCAGGATTGATCGCAATCTCCTCAGAGCCGCGGTTTTCAACTACCTTCGTTCCCAAGGTCTTCCTGATATGATAGAGCATATTGCTAAGGGAATTCCGGGCACTTTTCTGATCCTGATCGGGCCAGAATACCGGCAGGAGACTATCCCTGCGGTGGAAGCCATGGGGTTTGTGAAGGAGCAAATACACGAGAAGTGCAAGGCGTTTGGGACCGGCAAGAAAGGAGTGCTCCAGTTCTCCCCGGCTATTGCGCATTTCAGCAGGTCCAAAAATCTTTAACTCCGTCATAAAAATTTGTTTGAAAACCTCTTAGACAATAATCTAAGACTTAAAACGGACAAAACAAAGATACACCGATAGATTTACTAAAAATTAGATGATCAGCAAAATTGCTTTATCCGTGAAAAGGAAGGCAAAATCAACAAACCTTTAAAATTATAAAGATGAATACACAAAAAAGAAAATTTCGAATCCTGATCTTCCTTTGGATACCATTATTGCTTACTGGATGCTTGATTTCCTGTAATAGGGGAGAAAAGTCTGTCCTATCACAACAGGTGAATATAGAAGAAAAAGTAGTAGTGAAAAATGTCACATTACCTGTCTTTGGAAATCTTGTAGAAGTAAGAACCACCGGAATGAATTTTATCTTACCGGAAGAAATTCCCTCCGGCTGGACGACTTTCCGGTACAGTAATGAATCTCTGCTGACCCATTTTATGTTGGTGGATAAACTGCCTGTGGCGGACGGAAAACAGATCACTTATGCTGATTTTGGTAATATACCACCAATATTTCGGGATGCGATGGACCTTATTAATAAAGGAAAGGAAGCCGAAGGCTTTGCCGAATTTTCCAGGCTTCCATCCTGGTTTCCTGAAATTATTTTTACGGGTGGGGTAGGCCTGGTTTCTCCCGGGGAAACGGCTCAAACCACCATCTATTTGGATCCGGGGACTTATGTAGTAGAATGTTATGTGAAAACCGAAGGAATTTTTCATACCATGACCGAGCAGGTAATAGTGAAAGAAAGTTCTTTAAAACAAACTGCACCAACCGCTACTATGAACCTATCAATTTCCCGGGTAGGGGGCATAGAAATACTAACAGAGGCAGAGGCTGGCCTTCAAACGATAGCGGTACATTTTGAAGATCAGGAGCCACACGAGCATTTTCTCGGTCATGATGTCCATTTAGTAAAACTGGGGAAGGATACCAATCTGGACAAACTCAACTCCTGGATGACATGGACCACTCCTGAGGGATTGAATACACCGGCACCGGTGAAGTTTTTAGGAGGGGCACAGGATATGCCATCCGGAAAAACTGGATATATAACCGTCGATTTAAAGCCTGGAGATTATGCCTGGATTGCCGAGGTTCCTGATCCTGAATCAAAGAATATGCTGAAGCAATTCACTGTTTCCGGAAGGTAGAGATTCAAAAAAATGAAAAAGTAATTGATGAACAAAGGATAAAATTTCGCTACTGGCACTAAATTTCCCCCCATACATCCTCACTGCTGCCTGAAATTTTGGTTGATAAAAGTGAGGTCAGAAACGGAAAGCTGACCATGGTTCACAAGCACCAAAATAATCAATGGGAGTTTGTTTGTTCCTATAATTTTTATCCGGAAACGGTAAAATAGTTGAGTAGCTACTATAAAAATAAATAAACCATTCAGTCATATGAAAGTCTCGTCTAACTTTAATAAGAATACCCGAATTACCGTAATTGTAGGGCCCCTCATTGCCATCACTATACTATTGTTGCCCCTGGCGATTTCACCACCTGTCGCTGCCCAAAGTGGGATTCATTACGGGCTGAACAATGCCGATATTAGGTACCTGTCCTCCCATGCCGGGGAGACGCTATCCCCTAGACGTCAAGGCAAAAAGATCACCGGCCACACCTTCAAACCGGTCGCTTCCTATTCGGACTCATCTGACCACCGTTCTTCCTTTGTAACGGTGGGAGGACTGCGGGTGCACTACCTGGACTGGGGAGGACGTGGACCTGCGATGTTTTTCGTGCCTGGTGCAGGCAACACTGCGCACGTGTTCGACGACTTCGCTCCTCGCTTTGTTGACGATTACCGGGTTGTCGCCATCACACGCGTTGGCTTTGGTGAGTCGGAGATGCCTTCCGGTATGGGCTACTCGCTGGCCGAACGCGTGGCACATATTCGGGCCCTCCTCAATTCACTCGATCTGACGGAGGTGGTGCTGGTCGGCCATTCTCTCGGTGGGGATGAGATCACTGAATTTGCCGTGAAACACCCGGACAGGGTGAACGCCGTCATCTATCTCGATGCTGCCTACGACCATATCCTTACCGGGCAATGGCAAAGTACCCTTGCCACCTCATTCGATGCCAGACCGCCAGCCCCCACTGCCGGGGATAATGAAAGTGTACAAGCATTCCAGAGATATTTGGCAAGCGTGCATGGCGTTACGCTGCCCGTGGGTGAGGTGCTTGCGTCGTTTCGTTTCGACTCTGCCGGCGTCTTTAAGGAACGACGCTCACCACCCCGGGTGATGCAGGAAATTATGGCGGCAACGGAACCTCCGAACTTCGCCGGTGTTCGCGCTCCCGTGTTGGCCATCTACTCGGACTTCCAGATACCACAGGATTTTGCGCCATGGCTTCCGGATGCGTCCTCTGCTTTGTCGGAGGAACTCCTGCGTCAGGTAGCCACGGAGCGGGAGCGTGTCGAGGCATTAATTCCGAAACTTACCGTAGTGTTGCGACGCAACCATCACTATCAATTTCTCACAGAGCCCGACTGGACGGAGTCCACCATCCGCTCTTTTCTGGAAGAGTAAGGTGCTTTAATGCTTTAGTGCCGTAAATGTATCTAGTCCGGAAGTACATATAATATTTATTTCATATTTATATAATTTTACATTTTATTTACTATATTAATAATTAAATATAAAAATTTTGGTATTATAAAACCGAATTTTGAAGAACAGGAGCAAAGTTCATTGAGAATGCTATGCAACGAGGTGCCATTCTTGAGGCGGAGGGTGAGTATTGGTCACGTATCGAGAAGGAATATTCCGGGGAGGGCCCCAAATAGCTTCCGGTTTTGGAATTGCGATTCGTTGTGTTTTTGAAGATGAGTTCTGAAAATCAGGTTGAGGTAGACCGGCCAAAACCTTTGGGTTAATTTTTAAAATTATAATTGATTTATAATCTAAGGCAAAACTATTTTTCAAGAACACTAACCCAGCTGAACCTGCTTTTGGCGATTTATTATCATTGACCCGGTTTAATGGAATTTAGAAATTCCTGAGACTTAAAATTTCTTATTATTAAAATCTAAAATGATGGAAAACAAAGCTGTATTTAAAGAGTTTGCAACGGAATTTAGGGGAGAAATGATACTCCCGGAGGATGATCAATACGATGCGGCAAGACAATTGTGGAATGGTTTGTATGATCGATACCCGGCTGGGGTTGCTCGCTGCGAAAGCCCCCAGGAGGTAATCGCTGCGGTGAATTTTGCTAGAGAAAATGATGTAATGGTCGCTGTTAAAGGCGGCGGTCATGACTATGCAGGGAATTCAGTATGTAATGATGGCCTGGTAATCGATCTATCACCGATGCACAAAGTGGAGGTGGATGAGCATCAAAAGACGGCACGTGTAGAGGGAGGTGCTACGGTTGGGCAATTTGATGCAAAAGCCCAGAAATATGGACTGGCTACCACCACCGGGACCGCGTCCAACATTGGAATAGGTGGCCTGGCGTTAGGTGGAGGATCGGGATACCTTTCACGAAGGTTTGGAATGACCATTGATAATGTACTTTCCGTGGATATTGTCACTGCCGAGGGCAATTTGGTAAAGGCAAATGAAAGTGAAAATGAAGACCTTTTTTGGGCTGTTCGTGGAGGAGGCGGAAATTTTGGCATTGTTACCGCTTTCAAATTTAAGTTGCATGAGGTTGGGCCAGAAGTACTATCCTTTCAGGCCTATTTTCCTTATGAAGACAGCGGACTGGTGCTTCAATTTTACCGGGAATTTATGAGAAAAGCACCGGATGAACTCTCTTGTTATGCTTTTTTTCTGAAAGTTCCCCCCGTTGAGCCTTTCCCTCCGGAATATCACGGGAAAACAACCTGTGCTTTCATCGCCTGTCATTCCGGAAATCCTGAAAAAGGAAGGGCAGAATTACAATCCTTAAAAACGTTTGGAAATCCATTTCTCAGTTTCATTCAACCGATGGAATATACCGCCATTCAAAAATCATTTGATGCAGGAATGCCAAAAGGACTAAGGTGGTTTACAAGGGCGCACTACCTGGATAAATTAAGTGACACAGCGATTGAAACCTTGATAAAAAATACCGAATTGCTTCCAGGGCCTTTTACTGTCGCTTATCTCGAACCTATGGGTGGGGAAGTAAACCGGGTAGATCTCGCTGCCACTGCATTTCCCCATAGGGATGCTGCCTATTCATTGCATATCTTTCCCGGATGGGATGATCCCTCAAAGGATGGAGAAAACATAAAATGGGCCAAGGAATTTTCCCGAGCCATGCAAATAGAAGCGACCGGTGGCGTGTATGTCAACTTATTAAGCCAGGATGAAAAAGAGCGTGTTAAAGCTGCTTATGGAGAAAATTATGACAGGTTAGCAAGGGTTAAAAGAAAATGGGATCCCGATAATTTCTTCAGCATGAATCACAATATTGTTCCTGAAGGGTAATGATTCCGCTTTTAGTTTCTTTTAGTTGTCCCCTGGTACTGTATAATGCGGTATCCAGGCTTTAGGACTTCTGTTCAAGGAATTTTATTTCAAAGGTAGTCTTTCTCAGTAAACTCATGGTTTCAATTACAGTTGTTTCAAAATTGGATGGTGATATACCTGTTTCCTGGAAATATAAAATTAGATAAGAATGTGGTGAAGTGGTTTTCATCCTATTCAGATACCCCTCTGTCAAAGTCAATACATACTTCAATACAGTGGCAAAAAAAAACCTGGTATAAGTACAGATAAGATCTTATTATAATAGGAGCTGGAGCCATTTTTTTCTTCTCCAACACACACGTTATATAGCGCGGAAAGGCTATTTTTCTGTCTTAGCTCTCACTGATATGCCCTTAAGAGCCTCAGATAGCTCCTTTTTTTTGAACCATATAAGGCGCACGAGAGCATATAAGATATTTTATGTTAATTTCCTGTATAATTCGCAGCATTAAATCGAGGGAAGAGTGATTTTTCATTTCAAGCCCCTCTAATATACCCTTAAGAGCCTCATATAGTTCCTTTTTTTGAATCATATAAGGCATATAAGGTAATATAAGTTTTTTTGAAAATTTTCTATATAATATAGAGCTTTAAAGCGAGGGAAGGGCGATTTTCGATCTCAAAGGCCTCTAAAATGCCTTATATGGTTCCATTTTTCACCCTTACAAAAAGTTTACGGACCTATTGGTATTTATTGAAAAAATATAGTTTAAATTTATTGGTTGACATTTTAAAATAGCCCTCCGCGAACCTCCTTCTCGTGTGTTATTGGGTCCGTATGGTTCGGTCTCTGGCCAGCTCCTTGCCCTTGTTTTCCTAACACCAAGTACTCCGGTAGATATGCCAGCCGACGGCACATGATTTCATTCATTGCATCCGGCGAAACAAGTTGAATGCTGTGCTGCCTGTTATCGAGTCGATAAATCGTGCGTAGAAATTTATCCATTCTGGGTTAAAATGTTTACCTTCAAACTAGTTATGAAAATCCTGAACAAATATAACAGGCAGCCATTGGCCGCCGAAATCCATGTACTGCAGCCGGATCCACCGGGTTTCGACGAACTTGTTCTACTATTTTAGCCGGTTTTTTTCGAGTTCGCTCTCGTCAGCATTGTCGGAACTGGATACCTGATTTCCATTTCCCAGGTCCTGTACGTTGTCGTTTTTGTTATTCAGTTCCACCCGGTTGCTGTCGCCCTCAATAAAAACTGCAAAGGAATCGACCTCCTCAAAGGTGTTGCCCATAATCTCATTCTCGTTACTGCCGGGCGAGATCCAGATGGCGGAGCCGTTGGCTGACTCCCACTCAGGTGGCCAACTGTGCAGATCATTTCCGGGGAATGGATCTCGCGGGCGGATGCCGGCGATGATGTTGCCGACGATGCGGTTCCGTGAAGCCTTCTTCACCATGATCCCAAGTCCCTCTGCGCCGATGATGTGATTGTTCTCGATGATGTTATACTCGATGAGCGCCTCCTGGCCGACGTTGACCGTGTCCTCTCTGTTAGCAGGGATATTCAGCAGGACGATAGGATACCCGACAAGGGTGTGGTCATTTTCATCGCTGAACCTAATGCCAAACCACGGCTCAATGAATCTGACCCTCTCAACCATAATCGTGTTGTCACGGATCACGTTATGCAGGCAGCTCTCTCCCGGTTCGTAGACCCTGATCCCAATCGCTTCCGGATGACCGGTTATTCGATTGCCGGCAATGACGTTGCCAGCGCAGGAAGTTCGGTCCGAACCCTGCCCGAAGGGGCTCACACCGATTGCCCCTCCCGGATGTGTTGAGATCGGTACCCGCTCCGGCTCCCTCACGTAGATTTCATTATCCAGAAAGTGGACCGCGCCTCCATTGATGCCGATGGCGTGGTAGACATCCACGAAACTGTTATCGCGCACCACAACGTCCTCTTCCAGCTCTCCAATAACGCGGAGCCCATTCGGCGAGTATTTGAAAGTGTTGTTCTCGATTAGGTGTCCGCCAGGCTGCTTTCGCTGTCCGGGATTTTTAGTTTCCATTGCTTCCTCATCATCTGGAAAGCAACAGCCGATGAAGAGACCGGGCCAGGCATATTCAAAAGTTAGATTTCGCACGGTTTGCCGGGCCCCTGTGAGCTCGAAACCATGGCAGGCAAAGAGCGCTGAGGGAAACTCAGGAAAGTCGTCTGGTTCACATCCGCGAATCACGGTGCTTCCGGGATGGCCGAGCAGGGTGATCTCATCCGTGGGCACACGGATGATCGGCCCGATCAGATACGTCCCAGCCGAGAACTGTATCGTACCGCTGGGCTCAACCCCCTCCAATGCAGCCAGAATGCTCGCTCGGTCGGTTTCTTTTTCTCCGGTGGGAGGAGCCACGTATATGGTATCAGTTTCGCTCACCCCGGAAGGACGCTCACTTTCGTAATCGGAGGGTGCTGAAATTGACCCGTACAGTACCTGGATATTTATGATAATGAATAAAGCTACACAAAGAATCAAAGTAATTCGGGCAAGTTTGGGGATAAGGTTGAATCGTTTCATAATTTTCAATTTATTGATTGGGCATAATAATCAGCCCTTATTAGCAGGTAACAGGGTTATCCATCATTCTTCACAACACGGCTCAATCCCCAACGCCCGGTAGATCTGTGCTGGCTCAACGGTGTTTCTCATATGTTGCGGCCCCTTCGGTCAATGGCAGCACGTATTCCAACAGGGCGACTAGGAACCGTCAAGGTTCCTCGATGAAGGGGTTATGCGCGCTTCGCTCTTAAGTCACCAGACGTTTATAGGGGGCTTCAACCTAGTCGTGATAAGCCTGGACGTTCTCAATGGGAGGAGTTAAATCGAATCGGCCATGGAAGAACATCACGGGAATCTGGAATTTTTGGCCGAGTTCTCGAAGGTTCTCCCTTCCGGTGGTGACGAACTCGGTGTTTAGCCAAAATAATGCGTCTAGCCATGCAGCCGCTTCTTCGACCGTGTACTCTGGTGCCTGACTGAATACTAGAGTCGGGTTTAGAAGAAAGAATAGTATTCCAATAAAGAATCTGCTAAAATTAATAAGTGGTGTTTTCATGATATTTGATTTTCAGTGTTTTATTCTCAATAAGCCACGGCTCCGCTATTACCGTAATTGTTGGAGGCGGCCGTGTATTCACCAGTTGTACTATCCCGGCTAAGACCCACCCAGGTGCCTCCGCCGTGGGGCCTGACATCCCTGGAAGTAATTTCCAGGTATTTATACCCTGTTCCTTTCAGCAACTCCAGTGGAAAACTTCCTGCAGGCACTCTGATAATAAGCTCCCCGCTTTCCGGTTCCGGCAAGGGGACGAAGAAATCGGGCGCATTGATTGCCTCGTCTACACTCATCCCGAAACGGGTAAAATTGAGAAGTGCCTTGGATTTAATTGTGGAATGGTCAGCGGATCGAGTTCATTCAGCACCGTATTCCAATCAGCATTTATGGTATAGGTTTTTCCTGTAGCGGCCTCAAAATAGACCATCTCCATCACGCCAAAATAACTTGCCGGATAACCCGCCGTCAATGCCACCTGCATAAGAGACCGTCGTTAACGCTGCGTCAATAGCATTACCCCCTTGTTTCAGCGCCTCCAGACCGGCTCTTGCAGCCAGGGGATTATGGGCTACGGTTATCGCCCCGTTTTCTCCGATGGCAACTTCTGCCTCGGTCCTCGCTGAGATCTGTGCCTTCATATATCTGTTGTAATCCTCCATCCACAGCACCGGAGAGAGGTTGGAATTTGTATCATGAGAAGTGCAACCGGATATCAGATAGAATATCAGAAGCAGGTTAAAGAAAATTTTCCATTTGTCTTTCATAATTATTGAAAGTGAAATGCAAATTGTTACCAAAATCGATAGGGTCTTGAATGGGGCTGGTTTTTTGGGAGAAAGTGTCATTTTGTTCATTGTTAGGCGTTTGGTCTTTTTTATACTTTACTCCTGGTTTATCTCATGCGCTACCTTCTTAACCTCATTTCCCATGCCTTGCGATTAGCAGACCATGGACCAGGACGAGGTGAGGCAGGAATTTTATTTTTTTATCATCTGGTAGTTAATTTCTTTTCAAAAATTTTATTCCTAAAATCTGCTCGTTTGAAACTTCAATATGATTTATTCTTCCATTATCTTCCCGTTTGAACTCCAGGCGTGGTGAAGTATTTCCCTTAAAAGCAAAAACATCTTTATTCAGCGGTTCCAGGAATTGATCTTCAATACCCCATCTTTTAAGAACTAATCCATCATCATTCTGAACTATTTTCCAGTTTGCATCAAGCTCTTCGTTAAAGAAAGAGCCGGTAAATTCGGAGAGTTCATTATGGACAGGATTCCAACGAGGGCTGATCCGGTCAAGCTTTAAAGAATCCCCCTTAATTGGTCTAGGATTTGGGGACCAACTTGCTGTCATGGCGTCTCCTTCACCTGATTCTGTAAAAGACAAAACATAATGCGTAATCCCATCGCTGAACTGACGGTTTCCGATATGCGACAACGGATACTGAGTATTTCCTATGGTGGCAATCAATTGTCCATCCTTTTCGTCAAAACTTTGAACCATTATTCCATCCCTGCTTTTATAGATACCTGTAAACACCTCCAGCTCTTTATGGCTTAAAGTCACATTTTCATAATTGAGACCTGTTGCCACCTGTTCCTCATCCATCTCATTACCCAGATAAAGATCTGCTACCTTATAAGCCCGCTCCCAGGGGTTGGCTGATGTTATATTGCATAATATCGCCACAGTAAGATGCTCCTCGGGAAAGCGAAGCAGCATAGAAGTATATCCGGGATCAAATCCACCGTGCCATACGGTCTTCAGACCGCGATAAGAATCTATTAGTAAACCTGAGGCATAAGAAAGTTCCTGCCCTGAATTCAGCCGACCCGGAATTTGCATAAGCGAAATCCCTTCACTACCGCCCACCTGCATATCATAGAAATTTTTATCCCACTTTGCCAGGTCTTCAATCGTGGTATATAAACCAGTGGTACCGACCAAACTGTGTGTTGGAATACTTAGTCGATACTTATTATCTCCGTAAGGTACATAGGCCAATGCCCGGTTTTTGGAGGTGGCATGGGAAAGAAACCTGCTGCTCTCCATACCAAGCGGATCAAATATCTCCTGCTTCGTAAATTCCTTAAACGATTTTCCGCTTACGCGCTCTACAATCATTGCCAATAAGCTGTAACCCGCAGAACTATACATAAAATTTTCGCCTGGATTGAAGTTTAATCTGCTCTGCCATTCCAGCATACTTTTGATCACCTCATCGCTGTCACTTTCCACCTGGCCACGAGCCAACCGCAGGAGCGCTACATTGTCTCTTATCCCACCGGTGTGATGTATGAGGTGGCGTATAGTGACAGGGGCGGCATATTCCGGGAGCTCAGGTAAATACTTACGAATGGGATCGTCAATTGAAAGCTTGCCCTTCTGATCCAGAAGAATGACAGACAAAGCGGTGAACTGTTTGGAAACAGAACCTAAATTTATTTTACTGTTCGGCGACAGGCTTATATTGTGCTCCAGACTGGCCATGCCATATCCCTTTGAGAAAATTATCTCACCCGCCCGAAAAACGCCAACCGAACAACCGGGAGAATCATCGCAGTTAATATCATTAAAAATTGAATCAATACTGCAAACTTCGACTTCTGTTCCTGTTGATTTGTCAAGATGCTGAGGTTGTGCCGTGCCTATAGTGCCGAAAATTAAAACCAATCCGGCTAATAATATTTTTTTCATAATGTGCAGAAGTTTAGCGTACATAAATCATTACTAAATGTTAATTATCTTTATTCCAGTAAGCTTCAAGCTTTTCCAAAAATCTTTTTATATGAGGAATTTGAGGCTGATAAAATTCCTGTTCAAGATCTACTAAAATTGTTTATAGTTGATCACCAAAGACATGCTCCATCGCATGGTCAACCTCCTTTGAAAGGTCTGATTTTCTGAGTTTTTTACCTATGTATTCCATCTTTTCCTTATCAGCAGCCAGTGCTTTAAAATATTCCTGTAAAGCAACATTGCCACAATTATCGTCAGCAGCATACATATCCACTCCTTGAATCCTTCTGAGATGGAAATCTATAGTATCATTTAAAGAAAAACGAATTGCAGGTATATTGATGCGCAGATCTTTATCAAAAAGAAAGTCCGGGCGGTAAGCTGCACGGGATCCCACTATGACTAAAGCTTTTTCCTGAAGATCGCAGGCGCCCTGCCATGCAATTTTAGCAAATTCCCTAACAAGTGGATCAGTAAGGTCCTGAATTACCAATGGATTTTCTTAATAGATTAATCCGATCACACGTTCCGGATGGTGTTATGCATCTTTATTGTCACTGTCTTACCATCTCATGATGTTCCTGAATTTGTTCAGGGCTTAATTCCAAAAATCGAGCTGCATTGTTGTAGAAAACATCCCTTTTCTGTTCTTCCGTAAGCCAATCCATACTGTAGATGATCTCAATATTTTCTTTTACTGTTCCGAAGTAATCAGAGGCAAACATCAACCGATCTCCCAGTCCCTCCACATAAAGTTTCTTTACACTACTCTCCCAAATAATTTTTGGCATAAATAAACTGACCGCTGAAATTTCATAGTGAATCTGGGGATACATGTGCATTAGTTCTATGGCTTCATCAGAATAAGATCCGCCATAGTGCATCAGGTATATCTTAAGCCTGGGATATTTTTCGAGAATGGGTTTTAAAAGCTCCGGGTTGGCGTATTCAGGTGCATAATGCGGTCTTTCCTTCTCATCAACCGATGGTGGACCTGTATCAGAATGAATTCCCACTGGGATAACATATTCCTCTGCTATCTTCCAATAAGGGTCCAGGCGGGGGTCAGAAGGTGGTATTCCGTGATAGTTATACATACTTTCCCCCATGCTTTTAAAGAGGCCCGATTCATAGTATTCCCGAAGTGCTTTTTCAGAACTAAATTCAGTTTCGCATGGCTGATCCTGCTCTACCAAATTACTCCAGGGAAATATAAGTCCGGCCCAGAAAAGGTCTGATTCCGCATATAACTGCGCATATTTTTCATTGCCTCCTCCCAATGCCAGAACGACGTTATTTTGGGCATAATCATCTTTGACCCATTGAAGTTTTGCCAGGTCAATATTGCTGTTCAGCTTATTATACTGTTCATTGTCTACATATCCTTTTGTGATATGAAAATGCATATCGATAATGGGCTGGCCCTCCATAAATTTTGCCAAAACCCCCTGGTCAACCGGTTTTTCGTAGATGAAAAATGCGTAACCTAATCCAATTAGAAGAACAAGAAATCCAATGATTATCAGCGAAATTTTAAAGGCTTTTTTCATTTTTCTCAAGGTTTAGTTTCTCTAAGGTGTACTACCTGTGTATTGATCCACTTTCTTGTTTGATTGAAACACCGTACCACTTAAACCAATAAGCAACAGGGTACCGGAAGTCATTTTGAATAGGTACTATTCCGCTCATCCTTGCGGCCGAAAACAACAGTGCGCCCACAGCGATCGATGCAGCAAACCAAGTCCCAATGGTTTTCAATCCCCTTCAAACTCACCATAATTAATAGCTTCCTGTTGTGCAATAAATTTGAAACTATAATGACCTTTTGGTGCGGTAATTGGCCTTCTACCAATATTCCCAGCTTTTGATTGGACCTCGATGTAGTAATCGATTTCTATATTATTCTTTTGATTGGGTATTTTAGCAAACCAATAGTTCATATTATTATATTTAAGCATATTCTTTTTATTCCAGTCATTACTTCCTTTTACTCTCCAATAAATGTTTACCCCGCTTTCTTCTATTTCAGCATCGCTGTAATCTCTAATGGTGGCATAAACAACAGCTTCTTCATTAATCTGAACGGTTGGCAATATTTTTTTAATAGAAACAAAAATCATTTCTTGATCCCAAATAGCCCGTGTTCTACAGTGTAAAGCATCATCAGGTGCCCAGCCTGATGTTACTCCATCAGGGTAGAGATAAAATGGGTGCTTTGATTTATAGGGTTGGTCATCCATAACAAAATAGAAGCCTTTGACCGTATGACCAGGCATTACAGATTCCCATGTTTTTAATGCTGCTGAGTCTGCACTAACATTGTACAGCGGTACATAGACGGTTTGGTTAAGGATCAGTGAATTGGTGTATGCGGTCAGATAATCATCTATTATACGGGTAAGTTTTATTCTTTTGATATTATAGGGCCGTCCATAAGTTGACCTTAATTTTGTTAGTTCATTATTTACGATATCTTCGTATATGTTGTACAGTTCGTGATCTATTGGCGGCTGAGCTACTAAAAGCGTTTCTTCATCTACTAATTTCAAAAGGCAATCAATATGTTGAATGCCATATTTTTCAAAATTTGAAATTACATGGTAGTTTTCATAGCCCAGGAGAGAATCATTGAGATGAAAGAACTCCTCATCACTTAATCCATTAAACCTGTTTTCAGTTAATAGCATACATGTAGAGAAGGCCGTGCCAATACCATCTGTTAACACATTACCTCCTGTGTTTGTAAAAGGGATGTTCTCCACCTCCATACCAAGTTGTTTGGCCAATGGCAGAATAGCATTATCTGCATAAGTACTGTAGTAATCAAGACCGGTTGAATCCACTTTTTGAAGGTCAAGGGAGTCATTACATATTCTGTCGGTAAATGGAACTGAATTAATAAATTTTGCATCTGCAAGTTTGAAATCTCCATTTTTCATGAATACAGCACTTGGTCCCCAATCCCTCAGCCAAGGAATGTCGCGATCTACTTTCAAATTAATAAAAGATACTTTGGTTGAATCAATTCCCCACATTTTAAACCATCTTCGTGCTTCATCTTCTTCTTCCTTTCCATCCACAATTGGATAAATATGAGTATCACTGGCCAGTTCAATAATAAGTTCTTTTGGAATTATGGGCGGACAGGAGAACATCACTCCTTTTGCAGGCTCCCATTCTGCCGCTACCCGGGGTTTATCAAACTGGTAGAAGTTACTTTGGTGAATGTAATTTTCTGTTTCCTGCATCCTGCAGGATATAAGAAAAACAGTGAATGATAAAAGAATGGTAATTCTCATCTTTGGTTATTCTTTATTTGACTCCGGTTCTTTGGCCGCCTTTTCCACATCAGCCAGTAATTTATCCAGCCCCTGCCGGTCAAAATAGCGCCCGTTTGCTACCACCGCCCGGATTTTATGTGTATTGGAAATGTCTTCCAGTGGGTTGGCATCCCGCCATCAGGATGATTGAAAGGATTAAGTTGAAGACCTGAATCGATTTTTTCAGGGTAACGAATTAAAAATTGAAAATTTTTTTGATTGATGGCGAATCATCTCTAAGTCAGTAACCACGAACCCCATGCTCTTTGAAATATGTCGTTATCGTCTGTCTGATATCGCTTCCTCGGGTAAGGGGAGGGGGGGGTGTGCGTCGCATCGGCTGCATGCGGCGGTAGGTCAGCGAACGCCACAGCCATTCCAGGGGCCCGAATTTAAAGTAATGCAACCATATAGTACTGAAAATCATTTCGAAGATCCAAATTGAAAAGACGACATAGTACAATTCATAGCGTTGCAGGTAACCAAACAAACCAAAACCGAAACCAAGAAATATGATATTACAAAATGCCCAATAAGGCTATTCCTCTTAAAACATCCGTAAAAAGAATCTTATTAAAGCATAAAAATTCATACCTGTCTTAATTCTATAAATTTATATTACTGGTTACTCCTTTTTAAATGGAATATTCTTGATCCGGAATCCCGAGACCAACATGGCATCAATATTTCCTTCATCCGATCGGTTGAATCTTATGTTTTCAAAATACCATTGGCTTCCTGAAAAAAGGTCTTTGTCTTTTGGTGTTAAAATGATTTTTTCATGGTTTTCATTGCTGGCGATAAGTTGGTTTTCGTCCACTGTAATGGTAAACCTGGTGTTTAAATCTTCACTGTAATATTCACCTTCATAAACCTTAAGCTCAGTTTTTTCAGGTTTCCATGATGAAGAAAAGCTTATCCTTCTAAAGGAGGACGGACCATAAAGGTCAAATTCACCTTCAATATTGTTATCCTTTTTTTCCTTTGTAAAATTTATTTTATAATCAGCACACCAGGGAGTGATACCTATAAATTCTAATCCGGATACATGCTTTAGTTTATTGACAGGGCCACTTCCAAACATCTGTGCATAGAGCTCGCCATTTATATAATACACCTGGACCTGAAAATCATCTTCCGTAATATAACTTCCTTCGAAAGAAGAAAAATCTGTATTTATACGATCCTTCTGTCTATGCCCTTCTTTGTTATCCGGCACCCAGTGGTCAAGTATTTTTAATACGGCATCACAAGGTGTGGCCTTATACCAGTTGCTGAGGATAACTATTCCCAGTTCAAGATCCGGCAGGTAGCCTATATAAGTGTGATAAGAGTCATAGTTTCCCCCATGACCAATGAGTGTATTTTCCCTGAAGTTCAACACATCCAGTCCAAAGGCATATTCTTCTATAATATTTTCATTCTGAAGATATCCCAGCTCATACATCTGTTTGATAACATTTTCATTCCCTACTTTAGGATTTTTAAAATTATCAAGCCACTTTGCCAGGTCCTCTACTGTGCTGTAGAAACCTGTAGGACCATATAAGGTAGTTGGTGCTATAATTTTTCTTAATCCGCCATTCGGCAACGGCCAATAGTGATCTGCACGGTTTTTAATAATCTTTTCATGATCGACTCCAACAAAAGTATTATCCATATTTAAAGGATTAAATACCTTCTCCTCCATATAGAGATTCAATGGTTGTTCTGTAATACGCTCAATAACCATAGCCAGCAACACATAGCCGGCATTTGAATAAGCAAACTTTTCACGGGGTGGATTATTTAATAAGCTTAGACTGGTGATAATATCAACCCCCATCTGGTGGGTAAATAAAATTTTATTTTCACCATTTTTGATCTTGAATAGGGAAATGACTCCGGGAAGACCGTTGGTATGATATATAAGGTCTCTGATGGTAATTACTTCATTATATTTAAGTTCCGGGATATATTTTTTCACCGGATCATCAAGAGACAGTTTTCCTTCATTCATCAGTAGGGCCGCGGCAAAGCTGGTAAACTGCTTACTTACTGAGGCCAGGTAAAATACTGTATTGGGCGTATTAGGGATGTCATATTCAAGATTTGCCATTCCGTAGCCTTTTGAAAAAATAAATTTGCCGTTTTTTGTAACTCCCACAACCGCGCCCGGACCATCATCCGGATAGAAGTGCATGATCTGATCGATTCTTCCTTCCATATTTTCAGCGGCAGGCGCTTTTTCAATAGGCTTTAGGAGGAATTGTTGTGCGGTACTACGAAGATTTTTAATTTCAAAGATGTAGTTTCCTGTTGTGGTAGTATTAAAACTGAAATTTTCTGTACCCTCACTTGAACTGTTAAAAACAGCGATAACAGCATCTTCAGGGCTATAGATCGAAATCATAAAGTTTCCTTTATGCTCATCCAACTGCCCAAAGACAAATTCACCGGATGTAAATTTTTCGAAATACCGTTTAGAACCTGACCCAGGTATGGAATCCAATAATGATTCACCGGCGCTTAAATGAATGGGATTTTTCTGATCCTGGGCCTTACCCTGAATAACAATTATAAATAGCAGTATAATTGGCAGCATGATTCTTTTCATTTTTCTATAAGTTTATCTTGCAAATAATTAATTTCTAATCATTAGAAGGAGTTGCCATTTGTAATCTAATTTTATCCGAAAATTTCGTCCACTCCTTTATTAATTCTTTGTACTTTTTTGGCTCCTTTTCTTTTAGATCATTTTGCTCCCTATATCATAAGAAAGATCATTAAGTGCGAAATTCTCCATAGCGAATGGTCTTACATAGTTCGGAGTTTCAATTTCTCCACCATAGCAGCCTCTATCACCAAATCCCAGATTATCAGCAACTATTAGTACAATATTCGGAAGTTGGTCAATTTCTTTATTTCTGTCTGACCTCAGTCAGGGTAAGCAAAATACTGAAGTCCTATCTCCTGTGCAGGCACTGTTAAGGGAAATAATGAGGAGATCATCAAGATGGATAAATGGGCGGAATCCTGACAGTAAAGATACAGATTTTCAGATGTTTGTATTTTTTAGAAGATTCTTTTTCGGACAATTGCAAGATATATCTGTCGTGTTTAGGTTTGTATCTTGTACCATCATAGCCATATGTTTTAGAAGCTATAAGTTACTTAAAGCAAGCCGGATTTTATATAAGGAAAACCGGCCGATTTTGGTCCCAGGGGCCAATTTTTTCTTTACTTAATATTATTTCACCAGCCCCAGCTGCTCGGCCGCGAACGCCCACATGTCTGCAAACATAACGATCCTCTGCGATAGCGGCATACCGAAACCATGGCCTGCGTCGGTGTCGACTCGCAGCAGCACGGGGTTGTCACATCCCTGAGCCGCTTGAAGCGTGGCAGTGAACTTGTATGCATGCAGGGGCGGTACGCGATCCTCATGATCCGCTGTTGTAATGAGTGTGGCCGGAAAGCAGGCACCGCTATCGACGTTGTGCAGCGGTGAGTATGCGTGCAGGTACTCGAACCCTTCCGGTGAATCGGAGGAGCCATACTCGGAGAGACCGAAGTGGCCGCCGACGAAAGTGTGGTACCGGAGCATGTCGTAAAGCCCGAAGTGGGGCAGGGCGACCGCGAACAGCTCCGGACGCTGCACCATGACAGCGCCAACAAGGAGTCCGCCGTTTGAGCCGCCGTGGATCGCCAGGCGCTCGGGCCGAGTGAAGCCCTCATCGATCAGGTATTCGGCGGCGGCTATGAAGTCGTCGAAGACATTCTGCTTGTTCTCGAACATCCCCGCCTCGTGCCACGTGCGACCGTACTCGCCTCCTCCGCGCAGGTTGGGCCACGCCCAAACGCCGCCCATCTCGAGCCAGGCGGGGACGAACGGGGCGAACGCCGGCGGCCAGGAAATGCCGAATCCGCCGTACCCGTAGAGCATGACGGGATGACTCCCGTCATGCTTGAGATCCTTGCGCCGGACGATGAACATCGGCACGCGTGTCCCGTCAGCACTAGCGTAGAACACCTGCTCCGTCGTGTAGGGCTCGGCGTCAAACGACAGCTCAGAGGCGTGATGAACGGTGCTCTCCTCGGTGCGGAAGTCGTACCGAAACACGGAACCCGGGTCGATGAACGTCTGGAAGGTGTAGAAGAAGTCCGTGTCCTGCCGGCTCCCGCTGAATCCTTCGGAAGGACCGAAGCTGACCGCTCCTATTCCGGGCAGGTCGAGGAAGCCCATCGGTTCACTTTCCAAAGAGAAGAAGCGGACGACTGACTTCGCATCTTCGAGGTACTCCACCACAAACCGCTCGCCGATGATGTCGCCATGGACGAGCGCGCTCGTGGCTTCAGGGATGACGGTTTGCCAGTGCTCCTTCTCGGGCCGTTCCACGTCGACAGCGACGATCCTCTTCATCGGCGCGTCCTCGTTCGTAAGGACGTAGAGGGTCGCGTCGTTGCTGCCGATCAGGGAGTACGAGGCTTCGAATCCCGTGAAAAGCGGAACGAGCGGCGCCTCGATGGCAGGATGCATCGGTTCGCCGAGTTCCAGCACCAGCGTCTGGTTTAGTCCAGTTCTGTACTGATGCACCAGAGCATACCGACCGTCGTCGGTGACCTGGGCTCCGAGCGTCGCTTCCGGGTAGTCAACGCTCCTCAATATGAGCACATCATCCGACTGTGGCGAGCCGATGCGATGGTAGAAGAGCTGATGTTCCGTGTTCGTCGCGGTCAGTGCGTCGCCCTCGGGCTCGTCGTAGCGGCTGTAGAAGAAGCCCCCACCATCCTTCGTCCAGGTGATCTCGGAAAACTTGACCCAGCGCAGCGTGTCGGCGAGGTCAAGGCCCGTGGCCACGTCGCGCAAGTGAAACGTCTGCCAGTCCGAGCCGCTGTCACGGATGCCGTAGGCGAGGAGTGTCCCGTCAGGCGACGGCGCCCAGATGCTCATCGACCGCGAGCCACCTTCGGAAAACGAGTTCGGGTCGATCAGCACGCGGGGCTCCGCATTCTGTACATCGCGCACGTATAGTACCGCATGATCCTGGAGACCGCTGTTTTCGGTCCAGAAGGTCCGCCCACCCTCACGAACGGGACGTTGGACGCGTGGATGATTGAACAATCGCTCCATGCGCCCGGCGACCGCTTCTCGAGACGGCAAAGTTTCGATGTAGCCGAAGGTGAGCTCGTTCTGCTGCGCAACCCACTCGCTGACCTCCGGGGCATTGATGTCCTCGAGCCACCGGTAGGGATCGGCAACTTTGTTGCCGTGATAGTCGTCGACCTGGTCGACCATGCGGGTTTCGGGATAGTTGAGTTCCTGCGCCGGGGCTGAGTTCACTGAAAGCAGGAACAGTAGAATCAGATAGAAAAAAGATGTAGGTAGTTTCATATGCATGGAATTTTATGGGTTTACATTCTGCCTAAGTTTTAATAAGCTCATCATTTTCACCTTTTTTGATTTGCCTGTGCCTTCTCCACTCCAGCTACCACCGGAAGCAGCAGGTGCGACGGATGAGTGGGCGAGTGGTGGATCGTGTTCTCGGCAATCTCCCATTCAGCCTCGGTGACGTTGTCCCCGCCCGTGTTCAGGTTGCGGTCGAACTCGGGGAAGTTGCTGCTGGAGACTTCAACACGTACCCGATGACCCGGCAGGAACCGGTGGGCGGTGGCGTGCAGGTCTACCTTAATCTCGTATACCTCTCCCGGCCCCATCCAGACGGCCCGGTCGAAACCTTCACGGTACCGGGCGCGGAGGATACCCTCCTGGATATTGAAGGCCTGGCCGTCCGGGTGGACGTCCACCAATTTCACGGTGAAGTCAGTATCGGGCGAGGAGGAGGAGACATAGAGCGTGGCGTGCATCGGGCCGACGACGTCAAGCAGATCATCGAGTGGTGGTGTCGAGTAGACAAGCACATCGGCGCGCTGCTCTATATCCGATTGATCATAGGCACCGGAGAGGATACCGCCGCGCGATGGCACCGGATTGCCAGGGTTGTAGACGTAGCGGTCTGTTGGTTGGTTGGCCTCGGGTGGCTGATGCGACAGCACGCCGTCGTCCATCCGCTCGCCGGCCTCACCACCGCTGCGCAGGTAGAGCTGGGCGGGGCGCACTCCTGGAACCGGCCACTCGTCTGCGCTGCGCCACTCGTTGGCCCCGGTGACGTAATACTGCACCCGCGGTATGCCGGTGACGCCGTTGTCGACGCCCCTCAGCCAGTAGTCGAACCAGCGGAGGTACGTCTCCCAGTAAGGGAATCGGGCGTCTCCGACGTAAAGCTCACCGACCCGGGTGTGCTCTGACGCCATCTCGGAACGGCAGTGCGTCATGGGCGAGATGATGACGTACTGATGCTGACGGGTGCGCTTGTCAACCGCGTTCTGCTGCATAAGGTTGAAGAGCTGGAGTGTTTGCTCGTCGTACCATGAATTCACCATCAGCGCCGGGGTGGCGAAACTGTCGCTTTCGGTAATGTACCCATGCGTTTGCCACCACGGATCCTCGATCGGGTTCGTGACCAAGTCCTCCCAGTCCGTCGGGCCGACACCGTAGTTTTGCATGATGTCTACGGTTGGCAGGTAATGGAGCCCTTCCGGAAGCGGAATCTGGGCGTCACCGTCCGTGCGGTCCTTTGTGCCGGCCCGCGGGTGCCAGCCCGCAGCCATAGATAGTGGAAATGCGCCGCCATAAGAGTGGGGGCCCACTGCTCCGCGCCCGGACTGTGGTATCATAGCCACGTGAGCGGGGTGCCGCTCGGCCGCAAGCAGGAGCTGGTTTTCGCCCAGACGAGAGCAACCATAGGTGCCCACGCGGCCGTTCGACCAGGGCTGCGACGCGACCCACTCAACGATATCGTAGCCGTCATATCGGGACGACTGTTTACAGGGAAAGGCGAATTCGCCTTCTGAGGCCCACTTTCCGCGCTCATCCTGTACCACGACCACGTAGCCGCGCTCGGCGAAAACGCGAGCCGGGCCGTGCTGGGCCTTGTTGTACGTGGTTCGAATCAGGATGACCGGCAGGCGGTCCCCCGCACCGAGCGGGCGATAGATGTCGGTGGCGAGCCGAACCCCGTCCCGCATGGGCACCATCACGTCCCGCTCAACCTCTACCTCGTATCGGTCCTCCGAAGCCGCGGCCAAGACCTCCGCAGGCGGCCGGAGAGCGTCCGGCGGAACCTGCTCGGTCGTCACCGATTCAAGTACCCTCATGCGCTCGGGCCCGTTTGGGGGTATACGGGTCACGCGGTGTGGATACAGCACACCATCGACCGGCTGCCAGTCGTCGTAGACCGTGAGAATGCTGGTCAGCTGCCCGGTCCACAACTCGTCGCGCTCGATGGCGCGGAGCATCCCCGTTTCTTCATCGTAGAAGCGCGATTGCACCGAGCCCGCCGGACCCGTGACCTGCACCTCCCATGTCGAATGGCCTGCGATCTCACGTCTGCCGATCGTGCGCGCAGCACCAAGGTGTCCGATAAGGTCAACCTCGGGATGCAGCAAGACACGGGATGCGGCCACTTCCCTGTACTTCTCGTCTCGCACCGCATCTTCCGGTTGGCCCGGCCTGACTAGCCATGCGATGCGTCCGTCAAATCCGTGCTCCAGACGACCAAACCCGTCCACATCCCAGCGCATGCGCCAACCCTCGCCGGGCCGGACCCACTCCTTCACGATTACATGGTCCTCCTGGCTGCCAACTATCCTGGCGGTGCCCGTGGCATAGTAGCCCTTTACGGCCTCTACCGCCGCACGGCCACCAATCGCCTCCAAATGCGCTGCGGCAAGATCGAGCGGGTCCGGGAAAGTCTGCCCGTCGACACTCGCCAAGTCCCTGCCTTCGGGGGACTGTTGAGTTTGTGTGGCAGGCGCAGCGCAGGCGGTGAGTGTCGCCAGCAGAATTGTCAGGCTGATGATTGCAGTAAATCCAAGGTTAAAACCAATACTTTTGACAGGTAAATCAAAATTCCTTAATCGGCTCATAATTTTCATTTTTAGGGTTTTAGGTAATTGATTTTGCTTAACAGGTAAAACCTTCAATATGCCACTGCAGCGCTATTGCTACGGAGGTCGGAAGCGGCTTTTAACTCACCGGTTTCGGGATCCCGGCTGATTCCCACCCAAACCCCACTGCCCTTGACCTCCGCATTTGAGAGAGGAATCTCCCGATGTTGAAATCCGGTGGCTTGGAGCACTTCTTTTGGAAAGCGGCCTTCCGGTACATGTACTATAAGCTGGTTGGTTTCAGGTTCACGGCCAGAAACAAAGAAATCAGGTGCAGCAATCGCTTCATCAACGGTCATTCCAAAGTGCACGAAATTGAGCAGTGCCTGAAATGGCCTATGGTGCATCCCGCCTCCCATGGATCCAAACCCAAGCACGGCCTGACCGTTTTTTAGTAAAAGACCTACCTGTGCAGGTCCGGGAAGCCGTTTGCCGGGTCCTGCTTTTGCAATTCCCGCCTGTTGAAACGATCCTGGGTCTGATACTGAAATCCCATCAACCACGATGGCCGTTTTACCCCAATATACGGTATTGATAGAATGGCTGATCGCCACCATGTTTCCTTCCTCATCTGCGGTAATGACCACATCTGAATACTTCGGGGCCTGCACCGACCAACTGAATGGCAGAATGCCGGATTCCATCCTGCTCCATAGTTCCCGGGCAAATTCGGGACTGGTACGTGCACTGTCTGTTCGGTTTAGGCCGGGATATAGTTCTTCCACTGCCTCCTCCGGCATGAAATCGAGGATAAACATCTCTGCTATGGTCAGCGCCTTACGAAGTGATTCGCCGGATTCGCTCCAGTGAGGTGCGTTGATCAGACCGGATACCTCCGCAAGGTTTTGTGCCTCGATCAGCAAGGTTCCGCCACGCATGGGCGGTGGCATAACATGAACCTCGTACCCGCCGAGCGTTGAAACCAGGGATTCATCCCAGATTACTTCATAGGCCTCCAGGTCTTCGAGTGTCATCTTTCCTCCTTCTTCCCGGATGGCAGTGATCAGCCTTTCGGCCAGGGGGCCTCTGTACATATAGTCGGTCCCTTGTACCGCAAATTCAGATAGCGTATGCGCCAGTGCAGGTTGTCTGAATATTTCCCCTTCTGTATAGGGCTGGCCGTTCTCTTTAAGAAGTGTCTCCCGTGTCTCCGGCAGCCTTCCCAGGTCATCTGACCGCATACTAAAGATACCTGCCAATCGCCGGTCGACGGGAAATCCTTCCGCGGCAACATGTATTGCCGGTTTAAAGAGCTCACCGAAAGGGAGACTGCCAAACCGTTCGTGTGCAGCTCCAACGCCTTTCATAAAACCGCCAACGAGTGCCGTACGGCCACTGGGCTTATGGTCGGGCAGAAGGCCATCCGGGTTCATAGGTGGACCACCGGGTATTGACAGGGGATCTAGTTCGCCCATTACGGTATTCCAGTCGGCATCCATGGTGTGAACGGTTCCGGTCTCCGCCTCGAAGTAGACAAATTCCATCACCCCAAAATAGCTGACCCTCGCACCCGCGTTCAATGCTATCTGCATCAAGGCTGTCGTCATCATTTCCTACGTTGAATTCTTTTTGCTAATTCTTTTCATGGGTTATTTTGGGGACACCTGTTAACGACCTGATTCCGAGCTCCGGATAGACTTCGCCCGGATAATAGAAAGTTCCCCCACGGGCCACAAGAGCAATCGTTTTGATGGCTTCGGTGGGGTCTCCGCGGACGAGGAAAAAGTCAGCCAGCTTGCCTGGCTCGATCGAACCCAACAGTATTCGTAGTTTTTGTTGTGAGTCAGAAATACTTTGCTCTGGTATTAACCGTATGGCTGATATCTGTTGCCTCACAACCAGGTGAAATCTCGACATTTTGCATTAGGGAGTCTGAATTATTGATGATATGAACTATATGATCAAATTCGCCAAGGCCGAAGTAGCCGAGTATGATGTGAATGCAAGATGCCCTAGACCGGAAATAAAGAAAGGAATTCTCATATTTTTCTATCAAGTCATTACCTAACGAAATAGCTCAGCCGCCGGACGCGCCATCAGACGGTCGGCTGTCGATGGAATTAGGCCACTTCCATCTAGGGGATGCGATCAAATTCAAGATCTTCTGGGTCTAGGAAATCATCAGGGGAAGGCGCACCGGTCGATCTCAATACGGCCCGCCTGGGAGATCGTAAGAACGGGGACATACGGTGTAGTTGGTTGAGCATGGTCCGATTCTCCGCTTGGAGTGCGAGACGCAGATTCCGAGCGAGGACAGCCATGTGTGGGTGCGAATTCAGCTCTCTCAAGTGATCCACGTCCATCGTCACCTCACGCACTTCACCGTTGAGCGTTCTCATCCGAACAAAAGGCGCTGTGCCTCTCCCCGGTCGAAACTGGAATCCGGCGCGCTCAAGTGCTGCAGTGGCAGCCGCGTTTGCACACACCGCTGCCCAGAATCGGCGCCTATGTGCATCGAACGCCTCGCGCGCCACGATTCTTGTAACGGTTATCCGCCCTTCGTCCACGAATCGACTGAGGTTTGCCACATCCCTAGGATCTGCTACGCCTCGCCATAGGCGACCGAAAAGGTCTTCCATTTCTCCCTGATTGAGCCGTCGGCCCAGAATGCGACCCGCTGCATCGACTTGGTGTCTGTTCAATCCCGTCGACATCTCCCACAACCGGACGGGTGGTTCTCGGAGAGCAAGCGACGTCCCAGTTATGGGTGCTCTTGGAGCCGCAGGAGCTTCACCAGGAGCCAATTCCCGAGGCGGAGGCACGCGACGCGCCACCGTCGACCCGGTTTCGCGCGGTGGAGGAGACCGCCGGCTAGCAGATTCAATCCCGCGGGACTGAGAAGTGGAACTCCGCCGCGCGAGTGCAGTACCTTGCTCGCCTGCGAAGCTCCGACTAGACGCGCGCCGTGTCACATCGATTGCACCTTCAGGCACCTCGCTCGCTGAAACAACAGTCCCATAACCACGCCTGCTTAGCCAGGCTGCGTGTATGTCTCTAGACCAGCGGAGCACGCGGCCGGCCGCGCGGGCGACCGCCGGACCAAACCAGATAATAAGCTCCACAGCGAGCAACGCATTGGCCAAGAGGTCCTCTTGTAGTTGCTCCAAGGATGCCTCTCGCCGAAAACGTTCCATCGCTGCATCATGGGCTTCGATGAAACCGGGATACTCTATATCAAGCTCGGCGATGTCACGATTAAACCCCCTAAGGCTGGGCACGACAAGTGAGCCACCCGAAGTCTCCGCGATCAGTCCGGCCTCAATCGCGCGCCCCAGCGGCGTAAGCACCATCGGAATTCGCCTCCCCCCAAATCCGGCTGCAAGTGGGTTTGCATCTGGATCGGGTATCCGGCGCGGGCCGCCGCGCGTGGCCATCGCTTGTAGACGACCGTGCACTGTGCCAAGGGTCACGGCGAAGCGAATGACTGTTGCACGCTCCGTTGATATCTTCCTGGGTCGCGGAATCGTCGGGGAGCCGAAGTCGATTCCCAAAGGCTGGCGATGCTCTTGGTCAATTAGGTCAGAGGCAAACAAACGTGCACGGCGTTGCTCCGTCTCGCGACGGCGAGACGCTCGTTGCTCGGCTCGAACTGCTTGAAGGTTCCGTTCGGCTGTTTCGAGGCGCTCTCTCAAACTCGCCGACGTGGACCGCTCGGCTGGGGGGTCGACTCTTCCGCTGCGAGGCCGATGCGTGGCTCGCTCTGGTTCGTACGGTCTCTGAACAGACCTCGGCTCAGATATACCTTCCTCCTGTCGTGGAACCTGCCCTTCGATTTCGATTGGAGACAAATGCAATTCTCTGGATCCATCATTAAAGATGTAGGTCTTAGCCCCATCAGGGTGATGAATGACATCAACGACTCTTCTCATAGCTTGCCTTCTGGTCTCTTGTAGCAGGCGATAGAACCTTGGGTACTGGTTATCAGTACGCTACAATACATTTAAGTCTTCTTCAATTATGCCTCAGGCGGAACGATGATATCATCACCGCCCTCGATTACGATCTTCTTGTCGATGTCCGGATCTTCACGCTCTTCCTCGAGTAACCGCGCTGCCAGCCGTACATTTTCGAGTTCTTCGCGGCGTACCTCGGCCTGCACCTTTTTAACGTCGATTGCACGGTGTACGAGCTTGAAGTCTTCCAAAATTGGGTGCTTTCCAGGCAGCGCTTCGATGTAGAGCGAGTCTGTAGGCACAACGATCAACTCGCTCTCTTTTCGAGGTGTCGCCTTACGTTCCTTGAGAAGGTCTAAAATTCGATCTAGTCTATCATCGAACTCATCGAGGCCCGTCTTTTTCAGACAGCAGGCGTAGTCGAGCAGATCCTCTGTTGTGTAGTTGGCGTACTCATCCGGATCGCGTAATCCCCCCGTCTGCGGGTCTATGTAATCCTGCATCATGTACCAGTGCAGGTGGTTGGGTTCTTTGACGGGGAAGATCATGTAGTTACCTTTATAGCCGAGTAGGTTGTCGAGGTCGGCTACCTGAGAAAGCTTTCTCGAGACGATTCGAGTGTGTGACAGCGATATCTCTCCCTCAAGGTGGATGAGATCGTCCCGTCCGGCTAGATTGATGGCATACTTACCGTGAACTCTCGTGGACAGGCGGTTCGCATGGTCCTCAATTTCGACCCAGGGCACCTCGACGTTGTACAACCGGAAATAGCGCTGATCCCCGCACTCGTAGTCCCAGATTGCGTGCATGTAACACAGGATGTTCTCCTTGATGTGAATGCGTAATGCGGTCACGGCCGTCTGCCGGTCAAGGTGCTCGCGTAGCGCCGATGTATACTGGTCGATGGCTTTTTGCAGGGCAGTAACCTCGCGGGAGAGCCTAGCGCTGGCTTCCTGCTCGTCCTTGTCTGCGCGCTCGATGGCGATCTTGGCGACCTCTTCCCGCTTCTCAGCGGCATCATTGTCATTTCCAAGTAAGCCAACGAGTGCAAAAGGACCGAACGCCGCAGCCAAGTTAACATTGGCGAAGTGCTGGGCATGGCTCGTATCCTCTATGAGACCCGTAAGCCGCTTCAGCTCGTCGAACGCACTCTGCGCCAGCTTCGATTTGTTGTTCATATGCTCGGCCGCATCATCCACGAGCCTGGCCTGGCGCTGCAGATTGGTCCACATCACCTCGAGGGCCATCTCGTCGCCCACGAAGCTGGTCGTCACGTAATCCAGTGCCGGAAGGTAGACATCGTCAAGGATCACGCGGCGGAGAATCCAGTGGTGCGCGATAAGCCAGTCTTCATCGATCTCATGTGGTTCCGGGACCTCGTTAGCCACCATGATGACCGGAGTGAGGCGGTGGATCTGCTCCCGAACCTCGTACTGCCTCTGCAGTTCATAGAAGAGGTACGTTACCGTGATCTCGTCGTTCGGGTTCGAGATCTCGCCTGAATCGGTGAATTCATGCTCTTCACTTGTAGATGTTTCGACCTCCAGACGGTGCTGCTGCTTGTACTCCTCGGCTGCCTTGGACACGGCCTCCCGGAAGTTCTTCTTCGTACTCGATGACGCTTTTTCCGCATCAATGCCGAACTGCGTACCGAATTTGCCTTCGAAAACGCCCAAGCTAAGAGTGCCTTCGGCGGTCTGTTGAAATGAGGTCTTGTTGTTGGCACGTTTTACGATCTCCGAGTCGGCCCGCGCAGTCGATGAGGTCTCGCTCCGACGGCTGCTCTGGGAGTCCTCGAGCTCTTTCTGCGTTCGGCTCTTCTTGATGACACGCTTCTTCGAGTAGCGGCGCACCTCTTTGGGTGCTAATGGAATCGTGGACACAAGGTCGCCGACTTGGTAGTCTTTAGGAGTCCACGCCTGCCGGTAGGTGAGCATGATTCCGTAGTTAACAGAGTTCGGTGCGAAGATGTCGAATTTGAAGCGCTCTGAGAGGCGCTCATCGAGTTCGATCATCAGCTCTCGGAGGCGAGACAACCTGGTGGGTCGCCGGCGGGCTACTGGGCGGCGCGAGGATACCTCTTGGCGTATTCGACCTCGGGCCTGCCGGAGGCTGAAGACCGCGTCATTACGAAGCCGCACGTAAATGGCCGGCGCGTTGAGGGGTCGTTCATGCCCAGGTGTGGAGTCCAATTCTAGATACTCCTTTGCGAGTGCGCGGAGGTAGTCCCTCTCCGTATCGTTCATCTGTCGCCAATCATCCTCCTCGATTCGGATCCGCGTATACTGGAACAGTTTATACACGCTGTAGGGCATCGGATCCACTTCCTCGATATCGGTCTCCTCGGCATCTTCGATGAGCTCCTGCAGAAGTCTTACATCGTCGTAGAGCCGTTGCATATCGTCCACCGACGTGACCTGCTCTTCGAGGCGCTTAACCACCTCCTGCGGCAGTCCGGAGATTTGGTTTGCGTATCGAACTACCTCGGCGTAAAGATTCTTCAACGGGCCCATGATCGTGCCGT
Source organism: Cyclobacterium salsum (assembly GCF_010119245.1). Lineage (GTDB taxonomy): Bacteria > Bacteroidota > Bacteroidia > Cytophagales > Cyclobacteriaceae > Cyclobacterium > Cyclobacterium salsum. Next base: position 302,502 of record NZ_WNKG01000001.1, on the reverse strand, counting down.
CGAAGGCCTCCTTCCAAATGTAGTCGAAAGCGATCTGAAGATCGTGAAAATCGTGGTACGCCGTCACGTCAGCCGGTCCAGGCCTCGTGATGGTGGCCGTGATCTCCCCATCACGCTCGACGCCGTAGGCCAGCTCCACCTCCGGCGCAGTGACGTGCCGTGTCTGACGCGTGACGTGTTCTCGAACAAAGGCTTCAGTGGTCAGGTCACCGGAATCGACAGAGCCGTCGCCCTCGCTGCCCGGCTCATCCGAGCCGTTGTCCTCTGATGGGGCTCCGCAACGAGCCAGCGCCTCCCTGAAGAGACGCTCGGCTTCGAGTGAGGCCCTGCAGTCTCCGAGGACGTCAGCACTGAACTCCAGCGTGGTCGATGTCAGATTGCCGGACACGTGCCTGAGAAGAGTACTCGCCTCCACCTCGCCCCGCACCGATCCGTCGTCCTCCAGCGATAGCCCCAGATCCTCCAGTTGAGCTTTCGTGAGAGTGAGCTTGATCTTTCGCTGAACACCGGCAGATTCTTCCAGTCTGGGGATGTCGATCAGTGCTTCGTTAACCAGCTGGTCCTGTTGTTTTTTGAGGTCGTCTTCTGCGTTCAGGTAGGTGGGTCCCGAACGAACGTTATCGGGTACACTGGAAAGACTGAAGTTGGTGAACGCATCGTCCACTTTCTTCTTCAGGGCGATCACCGGCTTCGCCTTCTCTCTGATCTGTTCCGTTAAAGCAGCATTGATGCCGATCCTACGAGTTGCTGACTTTTTCAGGTCCTCTTCGATGGTCTCGACATCGATTGGGGCACGATTGGAAGACGAGGAAGGGTATGGGATCCCTAGCTCATCAAGCCGCTTCCTTGACATGCGAATGACGTAGCTCTCATGCTTTCCTGAGTTAGTGATAGGCTCATAAGAGTAGTAAAGCAGCCTCTCGTTGGGGGGTGAGGGCCTCGGAAGGCTCGACTGCTCAGATACAGTGTCCTCTGGAGCCAAGACAAAAAGCAAGAGGTCAGGCCTTTCTTCTTGTGCGGGAGCCTGGAAGTCTTTGCGATCGAACTCGAAAGCAAAAGCACCACGGGAGTCGGTCCGTATTGACCCGATCCGGTCGCCTTGAAGCTGTTGCCAGAAATGAGATTGTGTGCGGCTTGATGGCGGTGAGAGGTGCGACGCAAGGTCCGGCTTTGCCTTGCGAGAGTCCAGGTCGTAGAGCACGACCTGAAGGTTTGGAATCGGAGCTTGGGTCTCCTTGACTAAAATGATCCCTTCAACTTTGTACATATCCATTTTAATTTATTTTAATTTTTAATTAATAATTTATTTAGGCTGCCTAGACTGGGTCAGGTAACTGTTGACGCCCACTTCGAAGGACCGGTTGTGCCGCTCTTCTCCTTTCCGCTCCTCCGGTTCGTCCATTCGTCCGAAAACAATGGACCGGCCATCAGGGCTCCATTCATAGAATCGCACGCCTTCCTTGCCGCTTGTAAGGCGCCGGGCCTCACCGCCGCCCTTCATGGGGAGAACGTAGACCTGCATCTGGCCTTCATCCCCGGCATCCAAGAAGGCGAGCCGGTCACCGTTAGGCGACCACTTCGGGTCATTTGCGCGAGGGCGCTCTGGTGTCAATTCATGTTGCTCTCCGGTCTCCAGGTCGATCAGCTCCAGGGAGCGCTCCCATCGATTCTGCTCAAAATTCGAGTGCTCCCGGACTAACACGACCTGGTTGCCGTCGGGGGAGATGCTTGGGGATTGACGGAGCACTACCATGTCCCCAAGGTCATCCAGATTGAGGGGTTCCTGGGGTGACTGCGCAAACGCTGCTGTTGCCGTGCTTAATGAAAGCAGGAAAATTAGATAGAAAAGGGATTTAGGTGTTTTCATAGGTATGGAATTTTATGGATTATCATTTCGGTCAAAGTGCTCCCCGATCCAATCGATCCAGCGGCGGAACACGTCGCGCAGGTGGACAGGGTCACCTGGGAAGTGCCCGCCAACGGGGTAGGCGATGAATTGCACTTCCACCTCGTTATCCTTAAGCGCATGGTAGAGTTTATACGACAGGCTGACGGGGACGCGTTCATCTACGGTGATGGTCAGGATGGGCGAAGGTGTAAGGATCAAGCACCCCAAGCGATGGATAACGATGGCCAGTAATTTTAGAAGAGCCAAAGGTTCTAAATTAATTGCGTATACTTTCCAAATGCTATAAATACAATAGGGTGAAAACCCTCATATTTTAAGATCTTTCTATTCAGACCCTCCTTGTGTCAAAGGCAATACATGCTCCAACAAAGCGGCAAAGAACCGACCAGGTTCCTCAATGAATGGAACGTGTGCGCTTCGTTCGAACGTCACCAGGCGCTTTGTCGGTGCCTCGATGAATTCGAGGTAGGCTTGTGCATTTTCGATGGGCGGGGTGAGATCAAACCGGCCATGAAATAAGAGTATGGGTACTTGGAAGGAAGGGCCTAAGGCTCGTAAATCCCGGGGGTCTAATTCATACTCGGAGCTGTTGTTCAGCCATAGGAGTGCGTCCCATGCCTCAATCGCCTCCTCGAACGTGTACTCCGGTGAGAGCACGGGCAGGTCGGCATAAAGGCCCCACCCACTCTTGCCGTACCAGGCGCCGTCAAACCTGTTGGCCCACTTCCAGATGCCCCATAGTGCGGGATCCTCACCGGGTGTCGTAGCCGTGTCCATATGCGAGGCCAAAGCCTCTAGTTCTGAAATGGCTTCCTCATTTCCCCTTTCGACTGCTATTTCCATCGTACGTTTATATAGTGCCCCTATAAGGTCATCTGAGACCTGTCCCACGCCGACGTATGCATGGAGCCACTCTGGCCTGCGATTGGCGAGATGGATGCCCAAAATTCCACCCATTGAATACGCCATAACCACTATCTTTTCCTTTCCAAGTTGCTCTCGTAGGTAACAAACGAGTTCCTCAGCATCACCTACCAGTTGTTCGATTGTGAATGTCCCTTTCAGTTCCTCCCTATCCGATGCTGCGGCGTTCTTTCCACTACCTCGCTGATCCCACTGTACCACAGTGAAATAGTCTTCCCATGGATTCTGGAAAGCCCATGATAGACCGATCATTGGGTCGCCGGGGCCTCCATGGATGAAGAGCAGGACTGGGTTGTCCCGGTTTCGACCGCGAATAGATATCCATTGTGGCACCCCGCCGAGATCTACCTGCTCAAGGACCTCAATACCCTCTGGGGTATGGATTTTTCGAAGTTCCTGAATAATCGCAACCGCATCATCCCGATTAGTTATGGTAGCAGGTGTCTGACTTAAGCCGGATATGGGGTAAAGTCCTTGAAAGAGAGAAATCAACATAAATATTGCCGTGATTCTTAAATACCCCTGGAATAATTGGAATAAATTAAAATTTTTCATCCTTTGTTTATTTTTGTGATTTGAAAGTTTACAATTAAAAGTCGGTCGTTAAATTTCGGATTCCTTTTTACCAAGTGCAGATATTCTCATAGTACCCTTTAATTTTACAATGAGTTGGTAAAATGGGGTAATTGTTGTCATTTTTAAATGGAGAAAAAATCTTATTTCTTATTCGAAATATCCTTGACTTTTGATTAGATAATAAAAAAACCTAAGGCTTCGCCCTTATGGGTCACATGAATTGTCAACTACGATTCAGTAGGCCTATTTTAAAAATAAAAAAAATTGGATTATTTAATTTATATAAAAATGGTATTACAAAAAAATAGAATTATAAAAAGTACACTAAAGTGTAAATTTCAAATGATCCTTTCCCGTACAGCCTTGGCAACAGCTTCTTTTCCGGAATTTACCTTTAATTTATTGTAGATGTTTCTAAGGTTTTTCTTCACGCCATCCTCAGAAAGAAACACTTTACCGGAAATGATCTTTGTGGGGAGTCCTTTTACTAAAAATTTCAAGATATTCCTTTCCCGGTCACAGAGCGGGTATTTAGCACTATTTCGATGCTGGTGAAAATGCTGAATGACTTTGCGGGCAATGCAGGGTGACATGGGGGAGCCCCCTTTCATAACTTCTAAAATGGCTTCCCTGAGGAAGCTTGCTGATGACCCTTTAAGCAAGTATCCACTGGCTCCGGCACGAAGTGCACCAAATAATTTGTCCTCGTCTTCATAAATGGTATAAAAAAGTACATGGATATCGGAAAATTGCTCCTTTATCCTTCGGGTACTTTCAATACCTGAATTTCCGGGTAATTCCATATCCATGATAATCACCTCAGGTTGTAGAACAGTTATCTCGGATAAAATGGCTTTACTAAGGTAAATGACCCCAACAAAATTGAAATCCTTGAAAATTTTCAACAAATCATTTAAACACTCCCCACTATCAGCATCGTCTATACATAGTAGAACTTTAATAGGTGCCATAATAAAAGCATTTGAATCCATTAAAAACGATGGGCAACAAAGGATAATCCCAAATATATAATCAGGTAGTTATTGAAATTGGCTGGTAAGTCACTGACTATCGGTTATTTAAAGTTAAAAAATAAATTAAAAAAAGCAAATAATTTGATGGTATAATGGTTTGATGATTTTGTCTGAAGCGCCGAAAGAAGGTGCTGTTTGGAATTTGTAATTCCGAATCTTTACGAACAGGGGTTGCAAACCTGGGGACGTGAACCCAATTGATTAGGTACTTTAGTTCTGTGGGACTACACATGGGTAGAAACATGGTGATATTCTCATTTCTGAGCCTTTAAGTATGACATTTTTCTACGAGAATAGCCCATTTCCCCACACATCCGATCCAATTGAAAAATTTACTGTACTAAAGGCATTTCGGTTTCTTTTTTATAGCCAATTGATCTATTATTTCCCTCAAGGTTTGGCGTTTCACCGCATATGGACACATAAGCTTTTTTAATAATATTATTTTGTTGGCTGTTTTTATACAATACCAACCTATAAAGCAACGGAAAGAGTGTTTTTCTATCTTAGCTCTCACTGATATGCCCATAAGTGCCTCATATAGTTCCTTCTTTTGAACCATATAAGGTATATAAGAGCATATAAGTTTTTTTGATAATTTTCTGCGTAATACGCACTTTTAAACCGAGGGAAGGGTGATTTTCGATCTTAAACGCCTCTAATTTTATAAACCATATAAGGGCATATAAGACTTTTTTGATATTATGGATTGCTGCCTATTTTTTTGTACAATATCCAATTGTAAATCAAGATAAAGGTTATTTTTCTGTCTTAGATCCCACTTATATGCCTGATATGATTCCTTTATTAAACCACTTATTATTTGCCCTTCAATGCCTTATATGGTTCATAATTTCGCAACCGTCTACTACCGCATCTGCTTTAGCACCTTACGGAATTTGCGAATCGCTTTTTTACCGGTGGCATCCAACGCTGCAAAATCGAGCGGTCGCGTTTCCAGCAAATCGCTCCGCAGATCATAAATTTCCCCATCGGCATAGTACTTCCAATCGGTATCGTAAACAAAGGTCCGGGGCTTGAAATTGCCCCAATTGGGGTCGTAATGGCAAAATACCCATTCCCGTACCGGTCCGGTGTACCCGGAATCCGTCAATTGGGGGTAAAAACTGATCCCATCCAGCGGTCCGGGCAAGGCATTGGGTTTCTTGCCGGATACTTCCAACAAAGTGGGTAAAAAATCCGTCAGGTCGATCAAATTTTCATTTCTGCTGCCCGAAGCGACGGTCCCCGGCCAATAGGCCAACATGGGCACATGTGTTCCCAGATCGTTGGTATAGCCCTTGTTTCCGCGCAACTCCTGTCCCTTAAACCTGGTGACCACATCCCGGTCGGTGCCGTTGTCACCTACAAACAGAATCACCGTGTTTTCGGCAATGCCCAGTTCGGCCACCTTGTCGATAATCCGTCCCACCAACTTGTCCATATAGGTCACCATCCCGGGGAAGTAGTTGGGATCGTTTACCCGCTTCTGGGGATCGTAGGATGCAAAATCAGGGGAACCGGGGTAAGGCTCAAAGGGATCGTGAGTCAGCGCCATGGGGAAATAGGCGAAAAAGGGATCACCTGCCTGCTGCTCTACAAAATCCTCCAGATAGTCGGTAAAAAGGTCCGGACCGTACTGCCCGTCAAATTTTTCCAGTCCACTGCCTTTGGTTTCCAACAAGGGGTCTTTGTACCGGGACCCAAAATCGCTCACCTGCCACAGCCGATAGGAATCGAAGCCGGCTTCCTCCGGCAGGCTGCCAATCTTTCCCCCGGCCAATTCCCGCTGTCGGGCATTGCCATACAGTTGCCACTTACCGACCACGCAGGTGGCATAGCCCTGTTCCTGAAGCCAGTGGGCCATGGTTTTCTCATTGGGATCCAGCAGGCCGAAACCGATGTAATTGCGGAAATGGTATTTCCCTGTCATGAGTTTTACCCGGGAGGGGGTACACAAGGGCATGGCATGGGCATTTTCAAATACCATTCCTCCGGCAGCCATGCGGTCCAGTGAGGGCGTTTGATGTTCTTTATTCCCATAGGCTGGCAAGACCTCATAGCCCAGGTCATCGGCAAAAATCAGGATAATATTGGGGGGCTGTTGGGCTTTAAGGGAAGGTATCGTCCCCGGTATACCCAGTAAAATGCAGAGAAGGAAGAAAAGAGAATTTGGTTTCAAAATGAGGGGAATTAATGATATAACTTTCTTTAAACGGTTATTTTTACGGGATTAAGCTAACCTAAATTCGGAGATTTTCCAATGATGACATGCATCAATCCGGGAATAATCTACTTCCGCTTTCATCTGGGTAAATTCGATGCTCGGTTGGTAGACAACCTCATTGGCGAGGCCTCAATTCTACCGTAACGGATTGCCCTGCATAAACACCATCAGGCAATTGCAGGGTGATTAGGCTGGTATTGGTGCTTCTGTTCCATGTTGCCTTTACTGCCTTGGATCTTGGTTTGTATTTGCCGGGCAAGCTTATTTTGAATTCGCTGTTGCTCCGACCAGGGTCTGCTACGGTCAGCGATTGGATGGAATTGCCATCGTTTTTAATCAGTACAATTCCCGGCTGCTCTACGGTCACTTCGGCTCCATCGGTCAGGGAAAGGGTACCTGCTTCGTAAAATACGGCTTGCGTTTGCTCCAGACCAGGGTGGTGCACCGCCTGTAACCGCTGATTATTAGCCAGAATGGTTAATCCGGACTGTGAAAGGGAAGCCAGCTCTTCCAGATTGATTCTTGGAGCGACCAGGTAGGCATATCCCGCTTCCTGAGGCCGAATACCGTGATCGAAATAAGCGGTCAGAACTTTCTTTCGGAACTCTTTGGTGGAAACATTTTTCTGATCGGTGATGTCGGCCCAGCTTCCACTCTCTTCCTGGTTTTTAACCGTCAGGGTAGGTCCGTTGGGAAACCAATAGCCGACTCCATCATGGTACAGCCATTCTAAATCTTCCAGTTTGTGTTCCCCCTCAGGTAAGACCCGGGGATCGCTGTCCTGTTGCTGTACCCGGATCGAGCCCCTGAGCAAGACCTGATCCACCGTCGTGGCTACGGAATGGGGCTTATCCGAAGCAATTCCGGCTCCCAGACAAACGTATACCCGGTCAAAGAAAAACCAACTTTTTTTAGCTCGAATACTATCATGCGGGCTGATAAAATCAAAGCCTACCGCACCAAAATACCCGTCCTCGGCAGCACCCACAAAATCCGTCAATCCATCCATTTGGATATCATCGGGACCGCGTAATTCAGGTTTTTGAAGAATGGTGGTGCCGGATATTTTCTGCCAGTCGTATACGGGCCAGATATCATGGTATTCATTCCCTTTTAATAACAGGTAATTGGTGCCATCCGCCCGGTGGTGCGTGGTGATCCCCGGACCATTATAGGGGATTTCCATGTTTCGGTTGCGGGTGGAAAACATCCGCACGGTAGTATAAAAATCCGGTCGCTGTAGCACAAAATGTTCGGTCTGCCAGAAAAATTTCGCAAAAGCGCGGGTAGGTGAGCGCTCGCCTTTTCGAAGCTGTATGATTTCCTCCAGCTCCTCTTTGCGGTAATCGGTACTGCGCAAGAGCCTTTCAATTTCGACCGTACCTTTAGGTTGGAAGGTGGATGGATTGGATATGGCCCGGTTTTTTACGCTGATGTCTTCGTAAATACCGTAGACCAGTTGCTTGTAGACGCCGTCCAGGTAATAATCCACCAGCTGATTGATCCGGTCGGTGTCAAAAGCATAGGAAGTTCCGGCTACATAGTCTGCCCATTCGCCAAAGGCATTGGCGTATTTGCCATAGCCATAAGAGGTGGTATTGTTTACCCGATCTACCCGGTGGTGGAAGCTATAGTCGTGCTGCATGCCCCGCTCTCCCGTAGAAAATTTGATTTCGTTGGCAATGATGGAAATGACCTCGTCAAAAGCTTCTCTATTTCCTGTAAAGAGCAGGTTTTTAGCCAAAATGCCAGCTATAACGATTCGATCCCCGCTGGGACGGGCACCAGAGGCCTCCATATGGGCCCTGCCAATGATGGGTTGGGCTTTTTCCACCAAATCCTCCGGTAATTCATTCCCCATCAGAAGCATCAGGTTAACCAGATTGGTGGGGGTGGTAATTTGGTTGTTGTGCCAGTTATCACCAACAAAATCATGGTCTACCCAATATTTCAGAGATAAGGTAATTTTTTCCTTCAGTTCCGGGTCCTGGAAATAGGGGGAGGAAGGAATGGAATAGGCTTTCGCCAAATAAACCAGATCAGACGTATGATGTCGATGTGGAAATCCAGCCGTTCTACTTAGATCCTCATAGTCGATCGCTGGAAAGGAACCATCTGAATCCATCCGATCCAGAATGTCTTTTACCCGCTCTTCAGAAATAGCAGTGGTCATCAACTCCGCCACCACTCGATTTCGGATGGTATCCAATTCACTGCCAAGGCTGATAAATGACTGTAGCAGTAGCATAAAAATGACCGGCAGCATCCTGCCTGTCGAAGGAGTTCTCATAGTAGGGGTATTTTGGGTTAGCAATGGCTATCGTTGCGGGGCAGGAAACAGCTGGTGTTACTAGCTCTGCTGCTGGTTTTTAGCCATTTCCTCCATTTTTTTACGAAGGGAAAGCGGGCGCATATCGGTCCAGACTTCTTCAATGTAATCCAGACATTCCTGCTTATTCCCTTCCTTTCCCACTGACATCCAGCCCAGAGGAAGGTCCCGGTTTGCCGGCCAGATGCTGTATTGTTCCTCATGGTTGACTACCACCTGAAATGGCGTATTTTCCTCGTCCCACATACATAAATGATTTTAGTGTTTCACTACTAAATGTACGTAATATTCAAAAGAATGCAAGTCATTATCCTGTTAAAATGAAAGCAAGGGAGGTAATGGTTAGTCATGGACGTTATCGTATAAATTGTTTTAAGGAAGTGGTCCGTAAAATACCGGTTTTTCCAATTAAATTTTTATTTTTAAGCTTAAATACTTAATTTATAACACCTTCGCTTTTTAACCCTGAACGGATGATATCAGGAAAAGAATTCGTTTTGTCCCCGGAAGAAATTCAGGCCCTCTCAACGTGTTGTGAAGGAGAAAAAAACCTAATGGTCAGTGTGTTTGATAAGCGCAGTAAGGAATTTTTGTACCATAATGACTCCTTTAAATCCATTCTTGGTTACAGTAGGCAAGAAATGGTTCGGGGAGGTTGGGATTTTTGGTTTCAAAAAATCAGGCCTGATGAATTAGCTGGAATTCGTCCCGTATTCGAGTCCATCATTCAAAACCCGGAATTTTTCAATGGACGAAATTCAGTTCCTTCTTTTTCTTACCATATCCAAGATGCTTTTCGGAAATGGTACCTGATACAGCACCAGGTATCTTTTTTAATGAAGTCATATAATGAGCTTATAATCAGTTACTTATATGATGTAACCAACAAAGAACGAATAGAAAATACTTTTTCTCTATTTCGTTTTTCCGTACAGCATAAAACGGGTGGGATATCCAATCGGGAGATGGAGGTGCTTTTGCTGATTGGAGAGGGATTTTCCTCCAGGCAAATAGCTGAAAGACTCTACATCAGCGTACATACAGCTATTTCTCATCGCAAGCATCTGATTGAAAAGTTTGCCGTAAAAAACACCGCTCAACTCATTAAAGAAGCCTCCAAGTCAGGTTTTATTTAAAAAAATCCCCCAAAATGGGGATTGCGGTTTTCCGATTATCCCGTTACATTTATTTTAAGTAACAAACTGATTATAAATCAGTTGAAAACGCCATATTATTTTTAGCCGCAAACCCCATCTCCATGAAAAAGCCAATCCGAAAATCCGTTTTGTCCGGACTGATGGAACCTCTGAGTCTGACGACCAAGGCAGACAAAAAAGCTTCCCTACAATTAAACAAATTATTATCCCGATCTCATTTAGAGGGAACACCCGAATCAGTACGTCCCCATCCATTTTCCATAGAAAAATCAGATTTGTATCATTTAGATGCGCTGACCGAATCCGAGAAAAAAGCGGTCCAAAACATCGAAAAAGCCCGTAAAACATCCAATCCGGATACCAGCTTCAAAGTATTTCGCAGGGAAGTGCCGCTTAGGGATTCACTGGTGCCTCAATCGGTGGCCGAATGGTCAGCTGGATCAAAAGTGGATGAAACCATTGGTCCTTTCCAAGGGATTGATGGCAGGCAATTTTGGTTTGATTTTTTTCGTATTGGCAGCTTTACGGCACTTTACAAACAGGGGATTGCATTGCCGGTGCTATTATTTCAGGCTAACAAGGGTACAGAAAAAAGGAAGGTGGACGATAAAAAATTAATACGTCCGCAACAAAATTTTAAGCTGCCTCAGGGAGGTATCTGGATCAATGCCCGGCTGCTTTCGGCCAATGCCCCAGCCGGATCCTACACGGGAATGACCATTAAGGGAGGGACGATTAAACTTAGCCAGCCCGCTAAAAACCTCAAAAACAAACTAACTGTACCGGCTAATGCCACTATTGATGTTTCCTTGCAACCGGAGGAGCCGGCAGACAAAGGAAAAAAAGCCAAAAGTCCCTTTGGTAAAGCTGCCGCGTCTATGCGGCTGAATTTCCCGGAGCGCTTTGATTTTACCATTTCAAGTAATACGGCAACTATCAACCGGGTCGGCCGGGCAGGATGGAGCCTGATGGGACAAAAAATAAACTTTAGCTGGACCAAAAACCAACCTCTAAATTATCATGCAGCACTCCAGCGCCTCCAGATTCCTTTCCAGGCTTCCGACGGTGAAATCGATATAAAGCAAAACGAGTCCGATTTTAACTTTCTAAGTAATAAAGCAGCTATAGAGGCCAGCGGCTGGCTGTTACCCCTTACCCAGCTCGACTTGACTCAACCGACGGAACCAGAGGGGGCCGGACAGCTATACGTTCGTACCGGTCCGGGATTGGTAAATTCATGGGTGGGCCTTCAGGGAAGCGGCTTCCAGCTATCCCAATCCCATTTGTTGGCCGGTAATGGCCAATTACTCCTGGCAGATTTTAGTGTAGCCAATCCCCATGCCAGTCAATCGCTTGAGCTGTGGAAAGAAGAAGGGCAGCCTATTCCTTCCCGTGTGGCACTTACTTTTCCACAAGCCGGGCCGCTATTATACATCAGCCATGCTAGTGGCAGCGAATTGTTGATGCGGTTTTGTGATACTGATTTTCAGGTGGATCGACCGGTTAAGGTAGACGGTACTCCGCCCTTGGTGAAATCCCGGCGTTCGCTGCTGGTCTTATCCGCCACGGCGGCAAACCGATTGGTTTACCTTTATGACGATAACCTGATAGCCGATACCGCTGAAATTACCAATCAGGACCCCTACCTTCCGGAGCAAATGGCCCTGGCCATGAGCAATGCCCTTTTTAAAGTCACCCAGCCTAATGGTTGCCTATTATTTGGCCAACTCAATGAGACTTTCGCTAAAGTGACTGAAGGATCGTTGTTTTTATCATTTGGCTTGCTGGCTTACATTCCTACCTTGCCCGATCCCTATGCTGCCAATCTGGGGCTGGCTCGAAGTCAGTTTGGAGGCGATCTTGCAGGAGTACCTGGCGGTGCTGGAACGACCCTGCAGGGCTGGCTCGTGGGTAGAACGGCCTGGTCTGCGGCGGCATCCGGGGATAAGGTACTGGTTTCATTTCATTTTTCACCCTTGGATCAGCTCTTTGGAGGCACTTCTCTGAATCAACCGGAAGGTGATACAGCTCCGGTGCCCGAGTTTTCCGGTACGGGAAATTTTTCCGCAATTGTCGAAAATCCATTTTTCTCGGCATTTACACTTTCCGATTCGGATAGCCCGGGGGACCGGCTTTCTGCCCTACGTTTTTCAAATCGCCTGGGGCCGTCAAAAGCCCTAAAATCAACTGAATCTTCGGGGATTGTTACGCATGCTGCCAGTACAGCACCCAGGCCCTTGCCCGATTATGGGAGTCAATGGGAAAAGGACACTAGCCGGTATAGAAGGGATGCGTTTGCCCTCCTGGATGTTAGTACCAATGCAGATCTGTTTGGTATCAGCTTTGACCTGCTAAATCGCCGGGAATTCCGTGTGGAAACCGAACGGGATCCAACCACGGGGGAAATTTCCTATAGTTTTTTCTCCCTTCGGGTTCAGGGGCTGGACGTGGTCAGTGCCGGGCAAAATATTCGGGCCTTTACCGTACCTCAGATCTCCTGGGAACCCGTGATTAACCTGAGCCCACCCCTGCCGCCACCCGATGGCCCCACCCCCGGAGACCCTGCTGGTGGTTTTAATTATTACCCTGATGATGGAGGGCCGACGCGGATCGCCAACAATAGCGATGAAAACGTGGTATTGGCTCCACTTCCACTGACTGATTTTTTACTCGAAAAACGAAAAAATGAGAAGGATTTCCAGGCGTTTTCCTTTTTTACACTGCCCTTCGGCATGAAAGCCGCCGCGTTGCTTACCCAAAACTATCGGTTCAATAGCGTAGACAGGGAGGGAGGAAATCTAAGGGAAACCAAAATCAACTTTGACGGGGAGGTGCAGTCTGGTCTCCAGTTGCGCATGGACGCAGGTACCCCTCTGAGGGAAGGGGATAGCAAGATGTTTATGGGCAGTACCCTGCAAATCAACAATGTGCTGGATATCCTTGGCAATGCTACCGGAAACAGTACCCTCGGAGGGAGTGTCACGGAGATTTTTAATCGGGAATTTTACTACGATAGCAATTACCCCTTTGAACTGTACAAGCAGCGAGGTGTGCCCGTAACGCGGATGGATCTGAGTGGATATGGTGCCAATATGTTAAGTAATTGGCTGAATACCAAAGCAGCAGTAGCAGAAACCAGCCAGGCAAAATTTGACGTGATGATGGGGCGGTGTTCTCACGAAATCATTCAGGTTAAAAGTATTCTGTACCCCTGGGCCATAAAGGTAGTGCGTACCATCACGCTATTCCGGGTTAGCTCGGGTTATGTCTATCGTTTTGACAGTGGCTGGCGGGCAGAGAGCGATGGGAAATTTGATTTTAGGTATTACTACTATGAACCCAATCCAGCCTTCCCGGGTGGCCCTCCGGAAAATCCGGAGCCCCAGCTTATTGCCGTAGAAAAAATGGCTGAATTTGATATCCATCCGGGCTTGGTCAGAGGTCTATACAATGTTTCCAACATTGTGGAAACACAGGAAGTCGCTCCTTTCAACGAAAACGTGCTTTTCGAAGAATCAGTAGACCAATTGGGGATGGAAGTCAAAATACCCCAAAATTTTGATGTCAGTCTTCAAGCGGTATATTTTGATGCGGATGTGGAGATAGAAGGAGTGGTGTCCGGAATGCAAACCAAACCTACGGCGGAAGGCGAAAAAGCACTGGTTCCTTCCAGCAGGATTCTGGGTTTTGTCCAACTGGGTCCAAAAGGGTTCCCCTTAAATAACACCGCATTAAAGCAGCTTGTGCAGCGACAGGGAACGATTGGAGGACCCATTGACTGCGAGGTGGAATTGGTAGGAAGTAGCCAGAAAATGCGGTTCAGTCACTTTGATTTCAACAATTCCTTTGACCAAAATGGCACGGACCCGGTTTTTTGCGTCGCAGGCAGGGGCAACGTTTTGCTTCCCAAAGATGGTAGCTGGTCCATGGTCCGACACGAGCGCAGCAATGGGGATGTGAGTCCTGTTCCTCCCAATTTTGGAATTCCGGTCATTCGTAATGGTAAAATCGTGAAAGATGGCAATGGGGTTAAAATCGATACCCCGGTAGCCAATGTACTTACCCGAATAGCCGAACCCCTGGAGCTGCTTAGACAACCCGTCAACGGGACGGTAAATTACGGCTTCTTGCAAAGCACGGATACTCAGAAAGCATTGTTGCTGACACCCGCTTTTCAAAATGGAGTTAAAAAGCTCCTTAGTAAAACACCGCCATTATTCGTCGATGCCTTCCGTATTGTCAATACCAAGGGCATTTTCCCCAATATTGGAGCAGGAGATGACTTCTCAGCGTTAACTTTGGGAGAGGCCATTCTGATGAAGAAGAATGGTTCCTTTCCTTTTAATCTAAACGCGCTTCAGGATTTGGGACAGGATGTTTTTGAACTAATGGACATCCAGGATACCTTGAATAATGTCAAAGAGCAGGGGCTCCAGCTGCTACATAATCCGGAAGAATTTTTTGACCTGCCCACTGAGTTTGAGTTGATTGATGTGGGGGACGGTAATTTCCGGATTTACATCGAATACGACAAAAAGGACAAAAACGGTAATGTGGAAGAACCCGGTTCGCTGGACTTTGACATCAATTCGGTAACGGAAAGCTGGAAAAGCAAGATGAACAATATCGGACTGGTGATTGATCTGGCCGGTATTGAGCGGCTAATGACCATTCGAGGCAATTGGGATTCTGAAAACGGTAAGGAAGCCACCTATCCCAAACCCGATTTGGAATTTGCACCCGAGCTGGATCCATTAATAGACCTGCTGGAAATTCTTCAAAGCCTGCAAGAAGGAAATTACGGGGAAGCTGTTCAAAACGGTCTGGAATTGGCCATGAGCAATAAGGCAGGTAGCTGGGAATACAAATTTGAAGCCTCTAAAGAAATACCCGTAATCCGGTTTCCAGTGCCTGATGCGGTATACAACGATCCCAATACCCCATTCAAGCTGGAAGCAGGCCTGAAGATCGGAGCCTACTTTAACGCCGCCCTGAAAGTTACCAGCAACACGGATGAGTTGCTTCCTTCTGCCGGAGGGGTGTTGGGGTTTTACGGGAGACTTTCGGTGATGTGCGTTTCGGTTTCGGCGGCTACAATCTACGCCATCGGCCAGGCAGAGGTGGATATCGCTGCAGACACCCAAATAGGCCCTTCGCTGCGCATGAAATTTGGCTTTGGTGCCCAAATCGTAGTGGGCCTTCCCGTGGCAGGAAATGTCAGTGTGCTGTTCGTAGTGGGAGCCGAGATTTTCATCGCTGAAGGGGTCGTGGAAGTGTCCGCATTTCTACTCTTTGAGGGTCACGCGGAAATTCTCGGGGGGATTGTCTCCATTACCATTCGCATCGAAGCGAAAGGCACCTATTCCAAAAAAGAACTGGGTGGCGGAGCGTCCAGAACCGACATGCAGTGTCAGGTTACCTTTGGCCTGGATATCAGCATCGCCTTTATCATTAATATTAGTTTCACCGAATCCTGGCAGGAACAGCGTAGGATTGCCTAATTTACTTTTACCATGAATCCGAACCAAAGACTTTCCATCATGACCTTTCCGCAATATTTTGACGGAAACGAATTGCAGGTAAATATCGTCGTAATACCGCGGGACCATAACCCCTTGAATCCTATCATAACCGGGGAGGCACCTGCCATTCCGGATGCTGAAGCAGCTTTTGCCGATGCCAGTTTTTCTTTTGTCGCACAGCTCGTACAGGGTTTTGGTACCAATCCGTTGCCGCAACCGCAGCCCCTGGTAAATGGCTTGCCGGTAATCACGGAATCTCCAGGAAATCCCCGGGAAATTTTTGAGGCCATGGCCAACCACTTGCAGATTCTGGACCTCAACATGGTCAATTCCAATGCGAGCCTGGCCAATATTCCAACATCCAGGCAATTTGAAGCTCCTCGTCCCCGGAACGTTTCCGTATATAAGCACTTACCTAAAACTTTTTTAAAAGCGACTGGGCTAAAGGCCATCAATAGTAAAAATGCCTTTACCGACGATACCTACCATTGTGCCGTAAAAGGGGCCAAATTTCACCAGGGGTTTCAACAAACCGGCCCCTCCATTAGCTGGGGCAAAGTGTTTGCTCACATTTTAAGGCAACCCTTGTTGGCCAGGGCAGCGGGATTTATTTATTCGTTTAACTTGCCCATAGCCGCGGATACTTTTCCCGAAGGAGGCTTTTTGTATCTGGACCTCGCAGATGGCAGTAGTTTTAGCCCTCAGTTTGCCGCTGACAATACGTTTATTAAACGGTATGCGGCGCGGATTCCCATCCTTAGACCCGGAGAGCCGCGACAGGTATTTGCCCCTTTGCTGTACCCAGTCCAGAGTGTTCACGATGGTAATTACGATGAACTCTTTATTGAAACGGCTATTTATGACGACGGATTTGCCAAAACCGTGCATTGTCATCAGGCACCCCATCGTGATCCGTTAATAGAGGAAGCAGATGGTGCTTATCCCCTTACGGATTCGGGTATTCAGTTGGGATGGGATGACTTGCAGTTGCTGCAGTGGTACATCCGCCAACTCGCCGTAGATTCCAGTGTCAATGGCTCGGTCAAAAGACTGGATGCCCCTATCGGAGTTCATGGATTTGTCATTGACGTGCGGCAACAGGCTGAGGAAGGCGAGGAGCAAGGACCCTGGGAATCCTTGAATTGGGTAAGCAATCGGAATACATTTTCATTAAGCCGAAATCCCGCCAATCCGGATGATGCCATTGTACTCGGAGATTTTGCCGGTGACCTGCCCTACCAGGTATACCCTACGCAGCTAGACGGGACCGAGCAGGTAACCGGACAGCCGCAACCGTATTGGCTGCCCATGTATTTTGCCAATTGGACCGGCCATAGCATGGTTTTGCCTGATGCAGATGCCGCCACGGTGTATCAAAATACCCATCCCGACCTGGATGCCGACCCGGGGGGGCAGCCAGCAACAGACAAGGATGGAAATCCGGTGACCACGGGTACAGGAGTCACGGGCGCAGCTCAAAACCAACTCAATCAAATCTATCAGGCCGGGAACGTGAATGCTCGGCTGCGGTACGGAGAAGCATATGAATTCAGGGTAAGGATGCAGGATATTAGCGGAGGGGTACCATCCATAGACCGACAACCCATCAATGAGACACCATCCGATATCGGATTTTGCCGATTTAAACGATTTATAGCCCCCATCCAACCCAGGATACAGGAAATAGAGTCAAACCCGAATGCCACCGACGCTGACGTACACCCCGTAACTGGAGTTGACGGACCCAATAATTTGAATGCATTGACCATTCGCAGGCCTAAATTAGGTTATCCCGCAGTAGTCTATACCGGCAAATACAGTGATCCCATCAACAGATTGCTGAATCAATCAAATCTTGGACTCAGTCCTGAAGCCGCGGATGCGGAACATCGGGTGGGATTGGGTATTGCGGATCCGGATGTGGACCGGGTGGAAATTATCGTAGAAATAGCCACCTTAAAGTTGGATAAATTGGATAGTTTGAGTGGAAAAGATGATTATGTCCATTTGTATACTACCTATCGCTATTTTCCGGCCATAGAAAATAACGAAGACCAATACGAGGCAAGCCTGAATATTCCCATCGTTTACCGGGATATTCAGGGTACGGACAAGGTCTTACAGACCGGAGCGATGCAAAACCTGGCCCAGGATCTGGGGTTGGAGGACGATATCGACCAACTTGCTGAACTGGTTCTCCCCACCGCCAGGACGGCAAGATTGACTATTCGGGCGGTTTGTGAGGATAAGGAAACCGACTCGCAAACGGCGGAATATTATGGAATAGTAGATGCATCAGATCCACATATAGACGTGCGGTACGGAGCATCGTTTTCTGTATTGCTCTACCAGCCTTCCCAGGACGAAACCAATTTGCTGGTGCAGTCGGCAGGAGTGCCCAGCCTGCAGGGGATCTACATGCGCCCTGACGCCATCACGGTATTTGATGGAACCTGGAATAGCATTCTCTTAGGAAAATCGCAGGAAAGACAATACAGCAACATCCAACAACTGGCCGATCGGCTAAACCTGCAAAGCAATGGGCTAACCTTGTACGCACCCAAGGGAAAACGCGTGGTTTTTGGATGCAGTAGCCGCATTCGGCATAGCCTCGCTCCGGATGGTTCCTCCATTACATTCGCTTCCAAAGGCGATTTGTACAATCATTGGATATGTTGTTTAAACTATGAACTGGATCGGGACTGGATGTGGCAAGCCCTCGAGACAGAAGCTTTTTGGGTAAGACGATCCAAAAAATTTACCCACGATACCGAGGAAGGAGAAATTAACGTAATCGCAGGAAAACTCAAAATGATTCGCACGGCTTCGTTCGAATCCCTGGACGGACCGCAGCGAAACAGTAGCCAATTAGTGTTTTTCGATGCCGTGGAGCCCAAACGCGAGGACACGGAAGCATTTCCGGATACCATTGACCTGAGCTACAGCCTGGAAGCCCGGTTCAGACCAGATCACGGAGCAACCAATGATGCATTGGAAACCATTGAAATGACCCTACCCATAACCAGCCCGCCTGCTCAGGTGCCCAAAATTGTTTCGGCTGGCTATGCGCTGTCTCCTTACATTCGGGACGAAAAATATGCAAATAGCGAATCCAGAAAACGCTATTTGTGGATCGAGTTCGACCAACCGGTGGAAGATCCTCAGGATTGTTATTTTGCACGGGTCCTGGCTCAGGCACCGGATCAGTTGATCAGCAATAATCATCCGTCCCTATTTTTGGCACCGGAGGAACCCTCCTTACCAATAGATCCGGAACCCATTCGGATCGTTTCTCCGGCTTCTTCCAATGATTTAGCTGGCCTGAACGCCATGCAGCCCATGCTCAAAAGCAAAGATAGCGATGTACACTACATCCTGCCGCTTCCACCAGGTCTTCATGCCCACAGCGATGAAATGTTTGGGTTTTTTACCTATGAATTTAGAGTAGGTCATTTCGAGCGGAAACCGGTCGATGAGGGCGATCCGGCAGAAAAGGTTTGGACCACCGCTCAAGGCAGGTTTGGCCGTCGTTTAAAAATGCAGGGGATTCAGCATCCTGCTCCTGTCCTGGCCTGTGTACCCAATCGGGATAAAGAAAAGGTTTGGGTAACCGCTCCCAATGCAGTAGCTGTTCATAAGGGTAAAAATGTAACGGCGGATCCGCCACGAACGGAGTTATGGGCATTGCTCTATGCGCAGGTAACGCGGGTGGATAACCAGGATTACCGTAATATCTTATTGGATGACCAGCCCTTGGATTGGAGAATACAGATTAGGCCGCCATCCCAGCGAAATACAGGGGAACCGTACACGAATCAGCAATTGCAACTTCTTAACCAGGCGGCAGTAAAAATACTCAAAGGCCAGGGTATATCGGAGGCCAGTAAATTCCTGAAACTTAAAACGGCTTCCAATAAAAACAAAAGTGCCACCAAATATGGAACCACGATTTGGTCAAATAAAAAAATCAGTCACTTACTACAGTTGTATGGTTTACCTACCGACGCATCCCTGAGCGTAGTGGTTGTAGAAGTATTGCCGCAAATTAGAAATGTCTTTGACCATGTGTCCGGTTTGGACGATGCCCTGGTAGCCGAGTCAACGAGTAATTTTATAAACGCAGATCAACGGGAAGCCTTTAATCAAAGCTATCGGCAGCGGTTCCGTTCAGATACTTCCAAAGCTGCCAGCACGGTAAACCACAGCAGCCCGGTAAGCGATGAATTAGGGCATCACCGTATCTTACGTAGTTCTCGCCTGACTAAGGTACCGGATATCTGTTGCAAGGATTGTGAATAATAATCCCATTGCATACTCGCTATTCGTAAAACACTAATTCTAAGCCCTTGATTATAAGTAAATAAAACCATACATTAAAGAAGATTTGATGTAAAGTTTATTCTATGCCAATAAGCTCAACCTACTAATTGTTTTCCTACCAGAGACAATTCAGATACTTTCCGGTTAAAATCAAGAAAGGGATTCCTTTTTGGTGAAAAATGCGCTTGACCTTTGACCAAAAATTGGCTGTATTTGACCGTAACTTTTATTGACCATTTTCTATGATGCGAATTTCCAATAAAGCCTGGGTACTGCTTTCAACCCTGATCCTTATTTCATTGGCATTTTTTTACTATTTCTTCGTTTACGTTCCACGGAATGAGGAGAAATTAGTGAATAATAATATGCGGATCCTTGAAAAAATCAAGGGAAACATCGAAAACCTATTAGAAAACGAAAAAAAAATTATCAGGAATGAGAAGGGCACGAACGTAAAAGAGATTGAATTCCACACAGATAATCTGGTATTCGAATTAGAAAATACAGAACCTGATTCCACCAATGAAACAGGAAATAAAGAGTCCCTTGGTGAAACAAGCCGAAATGAAGAACCTTCTGTGGAAAACAGAAGCTACGCCGAAATCCTTCAAAACCCCTTGATCGAAAGAAGAGATGTATTTGATTTCGTGTCCATTACTAAATTTAAAAATAATGGGAATGGAAGTGATCTTTCAATGCTATATATAAATGACCCAAAAGGTCAAATAATCTCGCTTGATTCGTTAGAAGGAAAATACACCTCAAAAAGCATTTTTGAAATTGACTTTGGCTATAATCAGTATAAAGCCTTTAATATTTCCTATATAAATGATGAGGATTTTAATATATTTCTTACCGGATACATTTCAAAAGATGCTTACGACGATAAAAAGAGAGAGGTATCCATTTATTTAATTTCCTTCATTTTAATTTTAACCGTATTATTGATCCATGCATTGCCTTTTATGAAACTATGGGTCATGAGTCATTCCGAACGGTTATCTTTAAAAGATATCTTCCTTACGGGGGTATCCATTTCTTTATTACCAACCGTGCTCATATTGGTAATAATGTTTTTTACCTACCATTTTGGAAACATCGGTGCCCAAACTGAAAAAAACCTAGAAGATTTTCATTCCAAAATAATTCAAAACTTTAATTCTGAATTGACAAATATTACAAATCTATTGGGCCATATTAGAAAGGAAATAAATAATGATACCGTCAAAATAGACAGTACAAGCTTCCCAAGAGACCTAAAGAATATAAAATTTTTTAAAGATATCGATACCATTCACTCAGGAAAAGCTAATATTAACTACTATGCAGCCATCAAAAATTTTAAGAGTGAGTCTTTACCTCAGGAAATTGATAAAATCTCCAAATATAAATATTTCAATTCTATTTTTTGGTGTGACCCAAATGGAAAAATACGTATATATTTGAGTAATGAGAAAGAGCCAAATCTGATATACGACCTTAGTCATCGAAATTATGTAATGGATATACCCAATAAGAATACGTTTAATTTTAATGGAGAAAATATTTCGTTTGAATCCATACGTTCTGTAAGTGACGGAAATTATGAGATGGGGTTAGGGTTGGAAAGTGGGGTAGATAGCCTACCGGTCTTGGCTACCAGCCTATCTTTGGTTTCTATAATGAACCCTATTCTGGAAGAAGGTTATGGTTTTTGCTTTTTTGACCATACTGGAAAAACCATTTTTCATTCTGATAAAAATCGAAATTTAAATGAAAATTTTCTTGAAGAAACGGATAATACGTTCAATTATAATTTAGCTACTAATTCTTCCTCTTACGATAAGATTAGGTACATGGATAAGGAACATTACATGTATATGAATAAAGTACATGGCTTTAATAATATCTATCTAGCAACATTTTTAGACAGTGAATATATAGATTCATCTAATTCTTTAGCTATTTCCTCCACGATTGTATTTCAAATTATTTTTTTGGCGATATTGTTATTTTTAAGCGTTGTTCTATTTTCAACTACAGGTAAGTTTAGTCTAATTAGACAAAAGCGATTTTTGTTTTTTTGGTTAAGACCGTATACGGATGATACAAATATGGCTAAAGGTTTGTATGGGTCTTTGCTTTCAATGAACATTTTAGGAATATTATATTTAATTCTCAATTGGGTATTTTATCAAAATAACATTAGATTATTGATGTTTTCTATAATAAGTACCTGCATTATTATAATTATTTTTAATTTTTGGAGCGTAACAAAATATTTATTAAAAATTAGAAATCAAATCGCTGAACATTTTTCCATTTTTAGAAATAATATTTTTAAATACTTTATGGTGACCATTATTATATTTATAATGATTATAAAAATTAGACTGTCAACAGATTCTTCTTTTTATTTATTCGTTGATATGGTGCTACTCGGCCTGTTTATTTCTAATTTATACAATTTGGTAGTATCTAGAAGAGTATGTAATTTATTTAAAAAGATATATTCTAATTTTTCAAATCAATCATTGTCTACAGACATATATTCTGTCTATAAACTATTTATTTTATCCTTATTGTTTTTGATTACGTTAATGCCTCCAATAATTTTTTATTCTATAGCTCAAAGAGTTGAAGATGCTCTCGCTTTTAGGAGTAAAATTGAAAATATTGATTTTAAAATTAAAAACTGGGAGTTCGAAAAAAAATCACAATTTATCTCTGAAAAGGACGGTAGGCTGGTTTCAAATATTGAAGATATAGATGGTTTTATCGATCAAATGAAAATTGATAGCCTTACATTCTTATTTTTTAATAGTTGTAGATCATCCGTATTGACATTAACTGATTCAGCGGTAAGAGATACTACCGAATCTGAAAGTAAAATTAACCAGAGAGTTCCTTTTTGGTATGCTAATTTTAGGCTTCCGTTTAATCAATACGGACAAATTACCAATGCTTCTATTGGCTCAGATACTTTGGATAGTGAATTATTTAAAGTGAAGGATGCCGGTTTATTTCTATTAAGGAACGATTTGATGGATGTATTTATGGAAGAACCAATAGGCATTCTTTACCCATCCTTTATTAAAAATTTGCCATTATTTTTTTTATTTATATTGCTTATATGTATTTTGTATCTAATTCTTAATTTTACAATCAATAAGATTTATGGCCTTGATTTTTATACCTACGCCAAAAGGTTAGTTTTCAATAATAAACTAGAAGGAGTTTCCAATCAGTTAGGTAATATTTATTCTGAAATTGACAAACAGCGAAGATCAGCCATTCAAGAATTAGGAAGTCAAAAATCCGATCAGGAAAATGTCTCTTTACCAGGGTTTGATGCCTATAATAATATTTTATTTACGGGTGTAAATGCCTCCCACATTTCTCACCTTTACCATAACCTAAAATCCAGATTTCCGGATCAATTTTTTAGTATGGATATGCTCCTTGTTGCTGATTTTTGTGAGGATCTTACGGAGCCAAAGTATAAAAATGATTATTTTATTTTTCAAGAACTTAATTGTCAAATTAATTTAAGTGTATTGTTCAATGCTTCCGGCGAAGAACTTTCCGTTCTTAGAAAGGCTATTTATGAAAAACCAGACTTGGGGACCAGTTCCACATCCCATCAGCTAATTATTTTTATAGAACACTTTGAATTTTCCTATGAGAATATTGAGTTGAACAAAATTAAGTTAGGCATTATCAGAAGGCTTATTTCCAATTCAGCCATTAGGGTAATCATTTGCTCCGAGATTAGTTTAATGAAAATCCATGAATATTATGAAGATCAAATTCGGAAATTTAAGGTTGATTTTAAGAAGGATAGCGGTGATTATATTGAAAAACGAAAGCTGATTGATGATATTACCAATGATTATCGAAAATGGCTACATCTATTTGGTAGCTTTTACAATATTACCATTCCATTAGAGGCTAACGATAAACTCATAAAGGATGCCGGGGCTCCATTTCCGTTTCTGAAATCAGAATTGAACCATGGGACCTACCTCCGGAAAATCAATTTACGGTATCAAAAGGATCTCGATAATTCCGGTCAACTTAATAGGTCGCCGTTTACCGAGATAAGTGATGAAGAACTAATTCTTAATATTCAGGAAATAGCCTATCCTTATTATTTTTCTGTTTGGAACTCGCTTTCAAAGCAAGAGCAGTATATTGTTTATGATATCGCAATGGATGGATTTGTTAATCCAAATAATGTAAATGGTATTCTAGAATTATTGCACAAAGGGATTTTAGTATATGATGATTCGCTTCGGCTAATGAATGCCAGTTTTACCAATTTCGTTCTCACCAAGGTAGATAGTGATATTACTTTGAAAAATGACCTGGCCTCTAAAGAGAATGGAAACTGGAGTGTTACCTCTTCTGTGTTTTTGATGGTTATTTTGGGCCTAATACTTTTTGTTTCATTTGGTAAAATTCATGTTTTGGACGATATGAATGCGTTACTCGGTTCCATTGCGGCTGTTTTTACCCTTTTACTTAGGCTTAGTGGCATTTTTTCTTTTAGTAAAGAGTAGCCGTTTCTTGAAAACCCTTTACTTTTGCTACCCTACTTCGGAAATTTCCGGTAAGATTTTGGAACCTTCACGCACCGAAAAATCATGCAATTACCCAGCTTAGCCAGCCTTAAAAAGGAACTGCAGCATCGAAATTCTACCGAATTG
The DNA here is from genome assembly GCF_010119245.1 of Cyclobacterium salsum. Classification (GTDB taxonomy): domain Bacteria; phylum Bacteroidota; class Bacteroidia; order Cytophagales; family Cyclobacteriaceae; genus Cyclobacterium; species Cyclobacterium salsum. The sequence continues at coordinate 277,816 of NZ_WNKG01000001.1, read as the reverse complement.
ATCGAGCTAATCCTGCATCTTAGTAAGCTCAACCGAGATAATAAGGCCTATCTATACTTTAAATTATTCGAGAATGACGATGCCTCTCTTTTCCTGGATACGGTAAAAGAAGAATTGGAAAGTGCATTCTACTCCGCCAATAGCAAAAACTATTATGTAGCGAAAAAGGCTGCACAAGGCATTCGCAGGATCTTAAACAAAAACCTTAAATTCACCAAAGATCCGCAGGTAAAGATTGAATTAATCACTTTTTTCTGTCAGCAACTAGAGGAGTTTGGCTATTTGGAATACCGATATCCAGTCATTGATAACTTGTATGCCATGCAGGTGGGTAAAGTAGAGAAGCTCATCGATAAGCTACACGAAGACCTTCAATTTGACTATCGGGAACAGCTGGAAAATCTCAAAAAGCCAATCAACAACGTTCCTTAAGTGAGGAAATGATTCGATCGAAATCAGATTCTCTTCAAATTGTTGCCCTACTTTGCTTTCTGCCGGATCTCCATGTTCCCTTGATGGGATTGATTACCCGGTGATTTTTACTAACTTCAATAAAAAACAAAGGATCTTTTGCCCTATAAAATCTCTTCTCAAATGAATTTATATGCTGCATTCATTTTGCGGCGAGGTAAGCTTCGGACTATTTGGTCCCTGGTTTTTCTGGTTTTTGCCGCAAGCTGTGGAAATAAAATTACTACCAGAGATGTTCCGGTGGCCGTTCCAGAGACCTTTTCCCTTTCCACAGGTGCATCAGCGTTAGAAACGGATTGGTGGAAATCCTTTGGAGATCCCGCACTGAATTCATTAATTGATAGTGCGCTTTATTATAACCTTGACTTGAAAAGTTCCTGGTATCAGGTAGCGCAGGAAGCCAGTAATGTGGCCATTATAGCATCTGAAAGGGTTCCACAGGTTTTTTTAGAGTTACAGGGTGGAGCCAGTCGGCCAGTTCCTGATTTTGTAGGTGGTGAAAACACCCAGTTATCATTGAGAAGTAGTTATGAAGTGGATCTTTGGGGTAGGGTTAAACAGAGCAAGCTAGCCGCTGAAAACCGGCTAAAAGCTTCCTTTCTAGACTACCAAACCCTGGCCATTAGCATTGCAGGAGAAGTAGCCCTGACCTGGTTTTCCTTGCAGGCCTTTCAGGAGCAGTTGGATCTGATTCAGGAGCAAACGGAATACAATCAACAGGTGTTGGCATTGATCCGCGCCCGATTTGCCAGCGGACAGGTGAGGGGAGTGGACATACTGCGCCAGGAGCAGTTGATCCAAAATACCCAAGAACAGGCAACCGCCATTCAGATAGAAGTGAAAACACTCCAGAACCGGTTAACCGTCTTATTGGGAGCGGCACCGGGAAGTATCTCCCTTCCATCGGAAAATGCCCTTCCCGAATTAGGCCCCTTGCCTGATGCAGGCCTTCCGATGGAATTAATCAACCGTCGGCCGGATGTTCAGAGTAGCTTCAATCAAATGGAGGCCGCAGATAGAGAGGTGGCAGTTGCCATAAGCAATACTTACCCCAGGCTGACATTTAACTTTACCGGAGCCCTCCGATCGAATACGCTCACCAATCTGGTAGAGTCCCAGGCAGCGTCACTGACCAGTAGTCTGCTGATGCCCCTTTTTTATGGAGGAAGGCTAAATGCTGAAAAAGAACAGGCAGAAGCTTTCCGGGAGCAACAGATACAAGCGTATGGGCAGACCGTTTTATTGGCACTTCAGGAAGTGGAAGATGCCTTGATCCGGGAAAGCCTTCAAAAAGAACGAATAGGCTATCTTGAAAACCAGCTTGACCTGGCCGAACGAGCCTTCCAGCAATTACGTGTCGAATACCTAAATGGTTCCATTGCCTACCTCGACGTATTGGTAAGTCTGGACCAAATGCAGCAATTGAAAAGAGATTTGGTAAGTGCCGAATTGGATCAGTTGCTATTTCGGGTTGCGCTATTTCGCGCGCTTGCAGGAGGCTTTGAAACGCCCAATGAAACCGGAGGAGAATTTAGCTTTAATGAAAACACAATTCCGACAGAATGACGCAAAAGAAAACCATATGGATTAGCCTGGGATTATTGGCAGGCAGTATTCTCGTAGTCCTGATCTTTTTTTGGACAGCTCCCGAAGCGGAGATGGAAGGAGCTTCCAAGACCACTGCCATGCTAGTAGATGTGGTACAGGCCGAACGGGGAGATTTTTCGCCTACTGTGGTAGCTACCGGCATTGTCCAGCCAGCCACGGATATTTCTCTCAGCAATCAGGTAGGAGGGGAGGTCACCCGTATCGCCTCCAAGTTTCTTCCGGGAGCCTATGTGAATAAGGGCGAGCTGCTGCTTCAAATCAATCCTGCCGATTTCGAAAACACCCTCATGCTTAGGAAAAGTGATTTGGCCCTTGCTCAATCCGATTATGAGGTGGAGCTGGGTAGGCAGGACGTGGCCCTAAAAGATTACGAACTTATTGGAGATGAATTATCCACTGAAAACCGAAACCTTGTTCTTCGCAAACCACAATTGGAGGCGGCAAAGGCCAATGTAGCAGCTGCCGAAGCGGCCGTCAACCAAGCCTCACTGGATTTGGAACGGGCGAGCATTAGGGCACCTTTCGACGCACATATTTTATCGCGGAATGTGAACCTCGGTTCTCAAATCGCCCCCGGCTCAGATATTGGCCGCCTGGTAGGCATTGACGAATATTGGGTAATGGCCAACGTCCCCCTTTCCAAGGTAAATTGGCTGGAGATTGGAGAAAATACAGATGGTTCAGGAGCTCCGGTAAAAATCGTTCACCCTGCTGCCTGGGAGCCTGGCCAATTCCGGGAGGGTAAGGTTTCGCGGCTGGTGGGTTCATTGGATAACCAAACCCGGCTCGCAAGGGTTATCATACAGGTACAAGATCCACTGATGCGACGGGAACCCGACCCGGATAAACCACCGCTAATTATTGGAACCTTCGTCGAAGTTCAAATTGAAGCTCGGAAACTGGAAGATGTTACCCGTCTGGAACGCCAATACATTCGACCTGGAAATACCGTCTGGGTCATGGAAGATGGGGAGTTGGCTATCAGGGAAGTAACTATTCTATTTGAAGATCAGGATTATGCTTATATCAATGAAGGATTAGAAGACAACGCACAGGTAGTAGCCACCGATCTGGCTACCGTGGTGGACGGTTCGCCGCTTCGCCTGGATGAAGATTAACCTACCATCGTCATGAAAGAAGGAACAAAGCCCGATACTGAAAAAGGAGCCATTGCCTTTATGGCCCGAAGACCCATCATCACGAACCTGCTGATGGTTATCTTGCTTGCAGGTGGTGTGTATACCATGTATACCATTCAAAAGGAGGTTTTTCCGCAGTTTCAACTGGACATTGTGGAAATATCCGTGGTCTATCCCGGAGCGGCACCAGAGGAAGTGGAGCAGGGCATCGTCCTCCCTGTGGAAGAAATCGTACGAGAAGTACAGGGGATTAGGGAGATTATTTCTTCGGCGAATGAAGGTTCGGGTACCGTGGAAATTTGGTTGATTCCAGGTACTGACCGCATGAAAGCCCTTCAGGATATCAATCAGGCGGTAAGCCGGATACAGACTTTTCCGGACGACATCGAAAGGCCCCAGATTGTGCTTCAAAATCAACAGATGGATGTGATGCAGGTGGGGATTTATGGGGATGTAGATGTCTGGACGTTGCGTATTCTGGCAGAAAGGCTTCGAACTCGCTTTTTAAGTGACGATCAAATCACCCAGGTAGAAATTGGCAACGTGCCTGATTTCGTGACGCATGTGGAAATTCCCCGAAACACCTTACTGAAGTACAATCTAACCTTAGGACAGGTAGCGGATCTAATCGGGAACTCCAGTCGCGACATCCCAGCCGGATCGATTGAAACCCTATCCGGAGAAATTCTGCTTCGGATGGAAGAGCGCAAACTTGTCGCAGATGAATTTGCGAAAATTGACATCATATCTTCCGAATCCGGCTCTACGGTCACCCTGGGAGATATCGCCACTATTCGAGACGGCTTTGAAGAAGTAGGATTTCACGGGCAATTTGAACAACAAAATACGGTGGACCTGGAGGTATTCCGAATTGGTAATCAATCTCCTCTTGAAATAGAAGCTGCGGTGAAAACGATTTTAGAGGAGTTTAAACCTAGTTTACCTCCGGGTGTGCAGGTACGGGTTGAGAGTAACCGGGCAGAAGATTTCCGCGAGAGACTCTCCTTGCTCACCGAAAATGGCTTGATGGCTATCGTAATCGTACTCGTCATCTTGGGATTATTCTTGGAATACCGATTGGCTTTTTGGGTCATGATGGGTATGACCATTTCGTTTGTGGGTGCCATGATCTTTTTTCCCGCCGTGGGAATCAGCATCAATATGATCTCCATGTTTGGCTTTTTGATCGTTTTGGGAATCGTAGTGGATGATGCCATTGTGGTGGGGGAAAATATATATGAATACCGCCAAAAGGGCTATTCCTATATGGATGCAGCGATCCTGGGTGCCAAAGATGTGTCAAAACCGGTGGTTATCAGTATTCTGACCACCGTAATTGCGTTTGTTCCCCTGTTATTTATCCCGGGTGAAACCGGTAAATACTGGTGGCCCCTTCCGGTGGTGGTGATCGTAGTGCTTTTTGTTTCACTTTTTGAGGCCCTTTACATTTTACCGTCTCATGTTACGAAGACCCCCAAAGCAAAAAAGCATCCCTGGATTCTAAGACTGGAAACCTGGCAAGGGACCATCGCAGAAGGATTTAACCGTTTTGTCAATCGAACCTATAAGCCTTTCCTGGATCTTTGCCTGCGAAATCGCTACCTCACTTTTTCCGCAGCCATTTCTCTTTTAATTTTGGTAGGAGGGTTTGGCTACAGTGATCATATGGGGATGGTGTTGATGCCGGAAGTGGCTGCAGACGAAATCGAGGCTGCTGTTCGCCTTCCGGTTGGAACCACTAATGATCAGGCCGCAAAAATTGCCAGGGAAATCACGACGAATACCCGAAACATGTTTGAAACCCATAACCTGTATGAAGTGGCAGAGGGGGTAAAAACCAATGTTCGGGGAAAGGATTTTATAGATGTGGAAATTGTCATGAAACCACCGGATCAGCGAGACATGAGTCCCAAAGAATTGATCGAACTATGGCGGGATAATATTGGCGACATTAAAGGAGTAGACCAAATAAACTTTGAAGCAGAACGCGGACCGGGAGGCGCACGACAGGATATCAGTGTGGATTTAAGTCATCCGGATATTGATGTCCTGGAGCGGGCCACGGAAGAATTTTTGCAACGTGCAAATGAATTTTCCGAAACCCGGGATGTAAGCGATAATTACAATAAAGGCAAGCTGCAACTGGGATTTGAGCTGTTGCCGGAAGGGCGCAACCTGGGGCTTACGCCAAATATCGTAGGCCAGCAGATCCGGGATGCCTTTTTTGGTGCGTTGGCTATGCGGCAACTACGGGGAATCAACGAGTTTGAGATCCGGGTAAAATTGCCTTTGGAAGAGCGCAAAGACATGGACTACCTGGAAGATTTTATCATTCAGGCTCCCAATGGCACTGCGGTACCCTTGATGGATGTGGTGCGCATACAGGAAGGCGAAACCTTTACCAATATCAATCGCCGGGACGGCAAGCGTGTGGTAAACGTTGGTATGGACGTGGAACCACCGGCTGCCCAAACCCGGGTTCTTAATGCAATGAACGAACGGGTTTTGCCACAGCTGCGAGCAGATTTCCCTGGTTTAGCCTGGACCTATGAAGGAAGTCAGGCCGAAATGCGGGAATCTACAGAAGCGCTTTGGTCCGGTTTTATTATTGCCATGCTACTTATTTTCTGTCTATTGGCGGTTGCTCTTGGAAGTTATACCCAGCCCATTGTGATCATGATGGCCATTCCATTCGGAATCGTAGGGGCCGTAATAGGGCATATTCTGTTGGGATATGACCTTTCCCTGGTCAGCCTGATGGGAGTAATTGCGCTCTCAGGAGTGGTGGTTAATGATTCCCTGATTATGATCGACTATGCTAACAAGCACCGCGGCGAGCATACCACTGCCTTTGAAGCCATTCATGAGGCGGGCGTACGAAGGTTCCGACCCATTATTTTGACGACCCTGACGACCTTTGGCGGATTGACACCTATTATTCTGGAAACCTCCAGTCAGGCGATGCAGTTGATTCCAATGGCCATTTCCTTAGGTTTTGGGATTATTTTTGCTACCGCCATTATTTTGGTAATCGTACCTTGCCTCTATATGATCTTTGATGACCTGGTGCAAGCGGCAAAACCAGCTGAAAAGCAGGAAGAGATATCTGCATAAAATGGTAAAATAGCCGTATATTCGGACAAATTTATATATCTATGATATTATTTGTTCGTACAATACTGCTTTTAGTATTGCTTACCAGCCCGTTTTACCTCCGGGCGCAAGTAGTGGATCAGGAAGTCCACCGGGTGGTATTCCAGGTCACCAAAGGAGAAGCCGCTGACCAGGAACAAGCCATCGGCCAACTCAATAACATCCTAAGGGCCCTGCCCAATGCGGAAATTGAGGTGATCTGTCATGGAAAAGCCTTGCCGCTACTTCTTGATGCCCAAAGCCAGGTAAAATCAGGTATTACAGACCTGCTTAGCCGAGGGGTTGTCTTCGCTGCCTGTGAAAATACCATGCGAAGGGCCGGAGCAAGTAAAGATGACCTAATATCTGGCGTGATTACCGTCCCTTCGGCACTGGCAGAAATCATCATTAAGCAGGAGCAGGGCTGGGCGTATATCAAGGCGGGTAATTAGTGCGGCTAGGGTTTCTTGGGTAGTGGCTTATTGCCGATCAACGCCCAAATAAGTGTTCCATCCTCGTCAGTCCGGGCGTTATCATTTAAAAAATTTATGCGACGATCGTCAGTGTAGTATTTCTAATTTTCTAGAGGACTCTAATTCCACGATTGATGGCAAAAACGAATCAGAAAACGGCCGCCGATAAAAATTCAGCAGACAACTACCAGGTGACCTTTAGTCCGGCGGAAAACGGGTCTTTCAGTATATGGCCGGAAATTCCTCCCGACGGAATGGTAAAAGCGGGGACAGCGTTAACCATCAAAGCTAGTCCTGCTTCCGGTTATAGCCTGGATGCCATTTATTACACGGTAAAAGACGGCATGTGGGGAACGACAAGCAAGGAATATTTTACCCCCGAAGTTACCCTAACAGTGACAAAGGACATGACCTTGGGTGCCGTTTTTGTTGAAGATTCCCTGGTGGAAAACATCCAGGTAATTCAGGATGTGGTATATGCCCAACCAGGCGTGAAACCCTTGAAATACGATGTTTATTCCCCTAAGGGAGCCAGGCAACTTCCGGCAATCGTCATCATCCACGGCGGAGGCTGGTCCTCCAATAACGAAGATATCATGCGTGGACTGGCTCGGGAGCTGGTCAAAGAAAGAAAATACGTTGTATTCAGTATTGACTACCGCTGGATCAATAAACTGGATGGAGATCCTACTCCCAACCACATGCACCAGCTCATAGAAGATGTATTTGGAGCCATTGCCCATATTCAGGAGCATGCCCTGGAATACGGTGCCAATCCCACGCGGATTGCGGTAACCGGAGACAGTGCCGGTGGCCATTTATCAGAAACAGCAGTGCTACTCGGTCCACATATTGGAAATGGGGGCTTTGGAGAGCAGGAGGGGCTTTATGCGTTTATGCCCAGCTATATTCCTTCATCCAAATCAGTAGATCAGGTAAAAGAGGAAATCAGCAGGGCCATAATGGCAGCGGCTCCAAGCTATGGACCATCCGATGCCGTTGATTTTAAAGGATTTATGGAGCAGACAGATCGTGGTTATTGGGATGCGGTTTCCCCCATCAGGCATGTGCCTTATGTCCAGAAGCGAGCAATACCTCATTTCATAGTTCGTGGTACGAAGGATCCGCTTATATCGCATGAGATGATTCAATCTTATGTAGAGGTGCTTCAGGATAAGGGACAAAAGGTCAGCTACATACAGGTAGAGGGTGCAGGTCATGCTTTTTTCGACTGGAAGCCGGATGCGCAAACCAGAGCTACTTTTGCCCGCTATGGCCAGCTGTATGCAGCCGAAATGAGGGGATTCTTTGATGGTATCTTTTACTAGAAAAACGATGAAAATAGTCTTAGTTACAATCGCAGTACTATTAAGTTGGGGAGGCCATGCGCAAACCACCCCTAATAGCTCCACGGATGGGGCTGCTCAGTCACTGAAGGAGCTGTTTGATGGGAAGTTTTATATGGGGACGGCCATGAATCGCCGTCAAATTAGCGGGGAAAATCAAGCGGAGGTAGCTCTGATTAAAACGCAGTTTAATTCCATCACCCCCGAAAATGTGATGAAAAGCGAACGCCTGCAGCCCCGGGAGGGGGAGTTTACCTTTGGACTGGCCGATGCTTTTGTGGCATTTGGAGAAGCGCATGACATGCACATCATAGGACATACCTTGATCTGGCACTCTCAGGCTCCTCGCTGGTTTTTTACCGATAAACAAGGCAATGATGTTTCCCCGGAAGTTTTAAAACAACGGATGGAAAGTCACATAAAAACCGTGGTGGGCAGGTACAAAGGGCGAGTTCATGGCTGGGATGTGGTCAATGAAGCCATTCTTGACGATGGATCCTACCGGGAAAGCAAGTTTTACGAGATTCTGGGCGAGGAATTTATTCAACTGGCTTTTCAGTATGCCCATGAGGCCGATCCGGAGGCGGCATTGTACTACAATGATTATTCCATGGCCAATGCCGGTAAAAGGGGAGGAGTGGTCAAAATGGTAAAGGCTTTACAGGAAAATGGACTAAGAATAGATGGTATTGGCATGCAGGGGCATGTGGGGATGCATCACCCTTCCCTGGATGAATTTGAAAAAAGCGTCACCACTTTTGCAGCTCTTGGGGTAACCGTGATGGTGACCGAACTGGATCTGAGTGTATTGCCTTCCCCTGGGAATGAGGGAGGAGCTGAAATTTCCGATACCAGAGCCTATCAGGAAAAGTTCAACCCTTATACAAAGGGGTTGCCGGATGAGGTAAATGCCGCTTTCACCGAACGCTACCTGGATTTTTTCAAAATGTTTCTGAAACATGCCGATAAAATCAGCCGGGTAACCACTTGGGGTGCAGCAGATGCCCAGTCCTGGAAAAACAATTGGCCCGTCCGGGGTAGAACGGATTATCCACTGCTTTTTGACAGGGAGTATCAGGCGAAGCCTATCGTGCATGCATTAGTTGAACTCATGAATAATCAGTAAATCCATGAAGAAAAATCCATTCCAACTTGACCGACCGATACTACTGCCCTTAATACTTAGTGCCTTTTTTTACTTTTCGGTCTTCTCCGTTTGGGGCCAGGAGCAACGTGAGGAAACCTTTAGCAATCCTATTTTCCCCGGGTTTTTTCCGGACCCGGGTATTTACGCAGTGGGGGAAGATTTTTATTTGGTCAATTCCACTTTTTCCTTCTTCCCCGGAGTACCGGTATTCCATAGTAAAGATTTGGTGCATTGGAGACAGCTAGGACATATCCTGGAACGACCCGAGCAGATGGATGTAGAAGGTTTGGGCATTTCCGAGGGAATATTTGCCCCCACCATCCAATACCATGATGGGGTGTTTTACATGCTGACCACCCTGGTAGGCAAAGGGGGGAATTTTGTGGTAACAGCCACTGAACCAGAGGGACCCTGGAGCAAGCCCATCTGGTTGCCTGCTGTCCGGGGCATAGATCCTTCTTTGTTCTTTGACGATGACGGCAATTCCTATATTATATACAATGGTGATGCCCCGAATAACCGCCCCCTTTACAGTGGCCATCGGACCATCCGGATCATCGGGTTTGACCTTGAATCCCTAAAAACAGTAGGAGAGAACCGGGTACTAGTGAATGGTGGTGTGAACATAGGTGAAAAACCCGTATGGATAGAAGGTCCCCATATCTTTAAGACCAGGGGCTACTATTACCTTTGCGCAGCAGAAGGAGGGACCAGCGTCAACCACTCCCAGGTAATTTTCAGAACCAGGGACCTCAATGAAGCCTTTATTCCATACGAGGACAATCCCATTTTGACCCAGCGGCATTTGGACCCGAACCGGCCCAATCCCATCTCAGCTACGGGACATGCCAATCTGATAGAAACTAAAAATGGCGAGTGGTGGGCGGTATTTCTCGCCACCAGACCCTATGACACGGAGGATCATTATAACATTGGAAGGGAAACCTTTTTAGCTCCGGTGAAATGGACCGATGACGACTGGCCCATCATTAATCCTGATTACGAAGAAGTGCAATACCAATACCCCAGGCCGGATTTGCCGGAACATACCTTTGAAGACCATTTTCCGCTCTCCGGAAATTTTACCATTTCCGATGATTTTGATAAGGAAAAACTGGCCGATTACTGGTTTTTCATCCGTGTGCCCACGAGCAAATGGTATCGGATCGCGGACAAAAAGCTCACGTTTCAAGTAAGGCCGGAATCGGTGTTTGGAACCTCTAATCCCAGTTTTATCGGCAGAAGGCAGCAACATAATAAAGGACAAGCCACACTGGAAATGTCCTTTAATGCCCGTAATCCAAAGGAAAAAGCCGGCTTGTTACTTTTCCAAAACGAAACGCATCACTTGTTCCTTTGTATCAGCCAAAATACAGCGGGCAATGCAGTGGTTCAAGTACTGAAAGCCAATGGAGAGAAGGAATACGAGATCCAGGCAGAGCAGGAATTGGATGGGGCGCAGGATCACATAACCCTGAAAGTAGATTTTGACATGCCAGCGTATCGTTTTGCGATGAAGCAGAACGGAGATTGGCTGCCCTTGTATGATTTCAAAGAAGGAGAATACCTCAGTACCCGAGTTGCCGGCGGATTTGTAGGAGTGACCATGGGTCCGTACGCCAGTTCCTCGGGAATCCCTTCCTCCAATACCGCTTCGTTTTACAATTTTACCTATGCCGGGCAAGATTAAGCTATTCTTTAGTTGCAGGATTCTTTATGATTTTATTTGCTAGAGGTCGGGTAATTGTACCGGAAATGAAAAGATATGGCCGCTTACTTTTCTCCGATTGCTTCTCCCGAATTCACCGCTGAATCACCTTCCATCCAGTTTGGAAAAACCTCTCCCAATCCCTCTACCATAAATTGGACCGCAATAGCGGCGACAATTAAACCAAACAACCTGGTAAACCCGGCAAAAACAATATCATCCACCTTGTTTTCTACCAAATGGGAAAAACTGAAAACAATAAAAAGAAAAAAGTAACTCAGTAATAAAACGCCGGATAAACCGGCATAGGTGCTGGCATTTGTAGCGCTAGAACTGTACAACAACACTGTGGTGAGGGAACCTGGTCCAGCCAGCATGGGAATGGCGAGGGGAACCATTACTTTTTCGAACCGTAATTTTGCCAATTTCAGATCCGTATCCGCTTCCTCCTGTATGTCCTGCAATTTGGTAGCGGAGCCCTGGATCATGGACAAGGCAGTAAACATTAACAGAAACCCTCCTGCAATTTTAAATACTTCAATGTCAATACTGAAAAATCCCAAAATATACTTTCCAAGAAGTAAAAACACCAGTAAAATAAAAAAAGAGGTAGCGGTAACCATTAGTGCCACCCGCCTCCTGATCCGTGGGATTGAATCTCCCGTTAATTCATACCAAATGGGTATCAGGCCAATGGGGTTTACCATGGCCAGCATCGCCGCGAGAAAGTTAAGGTTCAAGCTCCAATTCATAGTTTGTAACACGATTCTTTTTGGGTCAACTAACTGCAAGCAGGATGTATGCCAAATTTACTTCCAGGAAATGAACGTTTACAGCCACGCACCTTTACATTCGATACGAGCAATTTTCAGGGAGTGATTTTCGATGAACCGGACCACCCCACGGCCCCCCTCCTAAAACAGGAGGGGGAGAATAGGATTGTAAAAGCTATAGATAATTTTATATAACAGTCTAATATTTAGCAACTTGCCCTTTTTGATTTAAAAATCACATTAAAATAAATTTGTAAACAATTTCGGCAATAATGGGACAGCTGAACAATAAAAAAACGCTTAAAGAAATTAGGAGAACTTTGCGCAACAGTCCTACTCCAGCCGAATCTGACCTTTGGCAACAGCAAAAAGGCCGGAAACTGAAAGGTAAAAAGTTTAGGCGGCAGCACAGTTTCGGAGATTTTATCTTGGACTTTTATTGTCCGGAAGCGAGACCGACGATCGAGTTGGACGGTGCGCCTCATTACACCGAAGAAGGATTGTTGGCAGACCGGGAAAGGGATGCAATTTTGGAATCGTATGGGATTAAAGTGCTGCGCTTTTCGAATAGTAAGCTGAAGGAAGATCCCTCCAAAATTTTGAAGGTAATTGAAACATTTTTAGAAAAGTAAATGCATCCTGTTGGTGACCCAACCCCCTCCTGTTTCCAGGAGGGGGAGACAGGGGGAGGTAATATGACCAGCCCTCACCCCACTCCTAAAACAGAAGGGGGAGAAAGGATAGTGTGAAAATTCATTATTGCCCGGCTACCGGCACGGTAAACAAAATATCATCCCAGCTAAAGGCTATGGTGGCACCATTATCGGAGGAGTGGATGTCTATGGTAAAGGTTTCTACTACGGTATTGGTTTTTTGTACAGGGGCCTGGACTTTCACTACATCCCGTTCGTAATCCGGTTCCGTTGCACCAAAGAATACGCCCGTCTCACTGTTTAGGATCACTTCAAAGGCATCGGCTCCGGGTACCGCATACATGCGGTAGGTTCCCGCTTCTACCGGTTTGCCACCAAAGGTTACGTCTTGATTAAAAGTAATTTCCGTTGCTGCATTGGCACCGAGCCGCCAGTATTGTCCATAGGGCTGCAGCGCACCAGCACTTTCTTCCCCAAAGATAAGTCGGTCTTTTTTGGATGGCTGGCTGTAATCGATACTGATTTCCAGACCGCCCTCGCTATAGGAAGCCATGGCAGGTGGACTTACCGGAGTGGCGATAAATAATCCGTAGACCACCCAGATAATAAAAATCAGCAGGATGATACCGGTGCCTATAAGGATATTTCTTTTCATGGTTTTGCAATTAATACCTTTCAAGGTACAAAAATAATCGAAAATTCAGGCCAAGATCGGCATGATCATTCAGATTTGGTCATATCGTGGTCTTTGGTATTTTACGCAGGTATAAAATTAGGTACTAACTTTTTCAACTTGTGGGCTTATCCATCCTGCCGGGTACTGGTATTCTCCGCAGGGAGAAAGTATTAGATCTGCCCGGTAGAAGCGTTTCGGTTAATTCCTCGGGCTCTCTTTATCTTCCGGGTATATATTATGATTAACCTATTTTTTGAAATTTTCTTTTTGCTCGGCAATACTGATGTTTTCTATCCCCTTGAGTAAAGCATCCGGGGTAAAAGAAACACTGTCTATGCCCTGGCTCACAAGGAATCCTGCGAATTCAGGATAATCACTTGGGGCCTGACCGCAGAGGCCAATTTTTACTCTGGATTTTTTGGCGGTCTGAATCACATCGGACAACATTTGTTTGACCGCCTCATTATTTTCATCAAAAAGGTCACTGATGATGGCAGAATCCCTGTCAATCCCAAGCACAAGTTGTGTCAGGTCATTAGAACCTATGGAAAAGCCATCAAATATTTCTGCAAATTCTTTGGCCAGAATCACATTACTCGGAATTTCGGCCATAACATAAACTTCCAACCCATTTTTTCCCCTTTGCAGGCCAAAATCCTTCATGGTTTCCAAAACCCGCTTTCCTTCTTCCACTGTCCTGCAAAAGGGTATCATCACCTTGATGTTGGTCAAACCCATTTCGTCCCGGACCAGCCGTATCGCTTCACACTCCAAGCCAAATCCTTCCCGGTACCGCTCATTGTAATAGCGGGAAGCACCCCTGAAACCCAGCATAGGATTTTCTTCTTTTGGCTCAAAAATTTTACCACCGATCAGTTGGGCGTACTCATTGCTTTTAAAGTCACTCATCCTGACAATAACTTCCTTGGGATAAAAAGCTGCCCCGACCATCGCCAGTGATTCTGAAAGCTTTTCCACAAAATAAGTTTTCTTGTTGGCATAGTGGTGGGTAATGGCCTCAATGGCTTTTTTGTCATTGCTATCACTGAGTTCATGGTATTTGACCAAAGCCATGGGATGAATCCTTATGGCATTGGTGATGATGAATTCCATGCGAAGCAGGCCAACGCCCTGATTGGGATAAAAAGAAAACTCAAATGCTTTCTGGGGATCAGCCAGTATGAACATGGGCTTGGTTCGGGTTTCCGGCACTTCACTGACGTTGATTTCCTTTTCTTCCCATTCCAGCTTTCCTTCATAAACCAAGCCTTCATCCCCTTCAATACAGGAAGCCGTGATGACTTGACCGTCATGTAGTTTTTCAGTGGCGTCGGAGGTTCCTACCACGGCATGGATGCCCAATTCCCTGGCTACAATAGATGCATGACTGGTCCTTCCTCCTTTGTTGGTAATGATACATACCGCTTTTCGCAGCATGGCATTCCAATCCGGATTCGTGATGTCTGCGACAATGATATCTCCTTTTTGCACTTTTCCGGCATCAGCCAGGGATTGGACGATACAGGCCCTGCCACTGGCGATGGATCTCCCTACCGCTTTTCCCTTGCAGATGGGTGTTGCTTTTGTTTTTAAGGTATATTCTTTAATGGAAAGGGTATCCCGCTTCCCATGCACGGTTTCCGGCCGGGCCTGAACGATAAATAGTTCTCCGCTCAGCCCATCTTTGGCCCATTCTATATCCATGGCCATTTGATAATGTTTTTCTATACTAAAGGACCATTCTGCCAGTGTCTGTACGTCCTGGTCTGAGATGCAGAAAACGGATCTTTCGGAGGGGCTGGTGGTTACATTGGTGATGGGCTTTTCCGAACCAGCTGCATATATCATCTTGTTTTCCTTTTCTCCTAACTTCCGGTGGATGATGCTTTTTTTCTGGTTTTCCAGGGATGGTTTAAAAACAAAAAATTCATCAGGGTTTACAGCTCCCTGCACCACGTTTTCTCCCAATCCCCAGGCGGCAGTGATGTAAATGACATTACTAAAACCCGTTTCCGGATCAATGGTAAAAATTACTCCCGCACTGCCTTTATCTGAGCGAACCATGTGTTGTACCCCCACAGACAGGGCCACGTCCATATGTTCAAAACCATTGTCTATCCTGTATTTGATCGCCCGATCATTGAAAAGGGAAATGTAACATCGATGAACGGCTTTCAGCAGGTTGTCCAGACCTACAATATTCAGAAAACTATCATGCTGTCCGGCAAAACTTGCCGTAGGCAAATCTTCGGCTGTGGCGCTGCTCCTTACGGCTACTGAAATTTCATTGCCAGACCGAAGGGCCTCAAAAGATGCCGAGATATCCTTTTCTATTTCTTTTGGTATTTTCCTTGAGGACAGGATCTCGCGGCAATTGGCACCAATGGTTGGCAGGTTGTCAAGCGTTTCATTATCCAATGTTGCCAATTCTGCCTCCAACTTTTCCTTAAGTTGATTTTCTTTGATAAAGGTTCGGAATGCTGCAGCTGTAACCGCAAAACCGTCCGGTATTTTAATGCCCAGGGGAGCAAGTGTTGCCAGCATTTCCCCGAGAGAAGCATTTTTTCCCCCTACCAGGGGGAGGTCTTTGTTTTTGATGGATGAAAAAGGGATACAATTGGTAGACATGATAAATCTTGCAGTTAATAGAAAAAGTAAGATAGTTAGCTATAAAACAATTTTAAATGATAAAAATCATTTGCATCTATGATATTGCTTTGGCAATATTATTAATAGAAGAAATTTAAGCTAATCCAGCACATTAGGATCTATTATTGTAAATTGAAGGTATGATTAGGTAGATCATTGCCTTATTGAATTGAAATAAACCTTTAAGCTTTATGAAAGCCTGGCTCCTACATAGAATTTCAAATCTGGATGAAGTGACACATCCTCTGGAACTGGCAGAAATGCCGGTACCTGAACCGAAAGATTTTGAAATAAGGATTAAAATTAGTTGTTGTGGGATTTGCCACACGGAATTGGATGAAATTGAAGGCCGGACACCCCCTGAAAAATACCCCATTGTGCCAGGTCATCAGGTTGTAGGTTTGGTAGACAAATGTGGCAAAGGCTCTAAAAATTTTAAAAATGGAGATAGAGTAGGAGTAGCCTGGATATTTTCTGCCTGTGGGCAATGTGAATTTTGTTTGGTAGGCCTGGAAAATCTATGCCCTGATTTCATGGGTACAGGAAGGGATAAAAACGGGGGATATGCCCAATTTATGGTGGTTGACGAGCGATTTGCTTATCGTATTCCATCCAGGTTTTCCGATGTTGAAGCTGCTCCATTATTGTGTGCCGGTGCCATCGGTTACCGGTCCCTTAACCTGACGGGCATTGCTGATGGACAAACGCTTGGGCTTACAGGATTTGGAGCATCAGGTCATCTGGTTCTGAAAATGGCCCGCCACCAGTACCCAAATTCCCCTTTATTTGTTTTTGCCAGGAGTAAAGAGGAGCAAGCGTTTGCTATGGATCTGGGAGCCAGTTGGGCGGGAAAAGTTACGGATACAGCTCCTAAAAAGCTCAATGCCATCATTGATACTACCCCGGTTTGGACCACTTCAATTGAGTCCTTGCTGCAGCTAAAGCCTGGGGGCAGGCTGGTGATCAATGCCATCCGTAAAGAGTCAGATGACCAGGAAGCCCTTATGCATATATCTTATCGGGACCATCTGTGGATGGAAAAAGAAATAAAAACAGTAGCCAACATCACAAGATCAGATGTAGAAGAATTTCTTAGTCTGGCAGCTTCCATTCCCATTATCCCCACAGTGGAAACTTATCCCTTCAGTAAAGCCAATGAGGCCATATTGGATTTAAAACAGAAACATGTGAAAGGAGCTAAGGTGCTGTTGTGCCGGTAAATAAATAACGATTTTTCGGTTGTTTCACCCGAAACAGCGCAATTATTTCCATTGAATGCCATCGGAAGTCATGCCAGACTGTGAAAAATGGAAGTTGATTTTTTACATTTGTCAACCGACATTCGTTCGGATTTAACGTATTTTGCAATATCCAATAACCTACTCCATGCAAAAAATCAATGTGTCACTTATCCTTGTCGAGTTATGGCTTTCGGCAGCTATCCTGATGAGCTGTCAACAGAGCAGCTACGCTAGTTTATTTGATGCCGGTATCGCCTCTCATGAGAAGGCTGCCGAAACCTACGTAGGCCAACCCCACCTCTATAACCATACAATGCCAAAAAATCCATGCCTCCCATAGCCTCCCAAATTCTTCACTGTACAGTTGCTACAGCCATCACGGAGATCGCACATGTGCAAACCTTATGGAGTGGTTATGGCTCCATTAAACGCTACACACTGGAAGGAGGGAAGTATCCATCGGTTATTGTTAAGCATATACTACTGCCTGAATTTGGTAAACACCCCCATACCGATTTATCCCACCAACGCAAAATCAGATCCTATGCCGTGGAAAGCTACTGGTACCAGCATTATGCCCCATTAACAGGACCTGACTGTAAAGTGCCTCAATTACTGCATGCAACAACCGAGGAAAGCATGCGACTCTTGATTATGGAAGACCTGAATGCCTTGGGTTTTCCCAGACGTTTGACACCCGATACGGTTTCCTTGGCAGCAGCCAAAAACTGCCTGACCTGGCTGGCCCGTTTTCATGCCAAATTTATGCAGGTACCGCCCATTGGCCTCTGGGAAATGGGTACCTATTGGCACCTGGAAACCCGCCCCGATGAGTGGATGAAAATGAATCATATACCCCTGAAGCAGGCTGCTTCGCTGATCGATCAAAGGCTCAATGAAGCTACCTTTCAAACCCTTGTACATGGCGACGCCAAGTTGGCAAATTTCTGTTTCGGCCCGGAAGACCAAGTGGCAGCAGTGGATTTTCAATACGTTGGAAAAGGCTGTGGCATAAAAGATGTTGCCTATTTTATCAGCAGTTGTTTTACCGCAGAAGCCTGCGAAATACATGAGGATGAATTGCTGAACCACTATTTTAATTCACTTGAAATGGCACTTGATAAGTCTAATGATTTTCAATTGGTTAAAAATGAATGGATGGAGCTTTACAAATTCGCCTGGGCCGATTTGTACCGCTTTCTGGATGGCTGGAGTGCCGGCCATTGGAAGATGCATGGCTATAGTGAGCGCCTTACACGGTCCGTATTAGAAGAATTAAATTACGTTTAAATGCTGAATAAAAGTACCCTTTCCACACTTTGCCAAAACGCCATCAAAGCAAGTATTGAAGCCGGGCAACTGATTCAATCGCAAGTTGATCAACCCCATGACCTACAGGACAAGCAGGGGGGTTATTCGTTGGCTTCGCAGGTAGTGACCGAGGTGGATTATCAGGCGCAGGAACTCATTCTGAAACATTTACGGCCCGGTATTGTCCAATATGATCTGGGCTTGCTGACGGAAGAAGCGGCCGATGATCAATCCCGCTTGCATAAAGACTACTTCTGGTGCATTGACCCCTTGGACGGTACCTTGCCCTTTACGGAGCAGCGGCCGGGGTATGCCGTTTCCATTGCCCTTGTTTCCCAATCCGGAGATCCTGTAATCGGCCTAGTCTATATACCTGATGAGGATGAATGTTACAGCGCTATAAAGGGAGAAGGGGTGGTCCTGAATGGCCAGCCATTTAAATTAGGAAATTCAAGCGATGATAAGGTCTTCCATATCTATATGGACAGCAGCATGCAGTCGGCCGACTATTTTAAAGCATTTACCGACCGGATGAAGCAATGGGCAAAAGCCGAAAATTACCGGGATGTGGTATACCACGTAGGTTTTGGTGCGGTCCGGAATGCCTTGGGTGTCTTGTCCCATGCCAATGCCTGCTACGTAAAATTCCCCCGACCGCAAACGGGAGGTGGCAGCATCTGGGATTTTGCCGCCTCCCGCCTGATTTTTGAAGAATTGGGCGTACCGGTATCCAATAGTAAGGGCGAAAAACTAGCCCTCAATACGCCGGAAACTACCTTTATGCATCGGCAAGGGGTGGTGTATGCGACAACGGAGAGTATTAGTGAGATGGTTTTGCGGTTAGAGTTTTAAATCGTATCAGGTTGTATGGGAAAAGAAAAGCACGGGATATTGGATGGGTATCATGTTTGTTTTAAGTCTTTTTGATTGAATGCTTTCGCTTTAATTAAAAAGAAGTATATTTACTTTTCGCTTTAAGCGAACTTTTTCTCAACTTTGGTGTTTTTATGAGAGTACATGTAATTAAATGGAAGTCCATTGAAGAATTTGTCTCGGAACACGCCCGATCCAAAGTTTCTTTTGAGAAATTCAAAGAAAGTATCAATAGAGCAGATTGGGAAACCATAAACGATGTTCAGAATACCTTTGGAGCAGCAGATTTGATTGGTAATGACCGAATCGTTTTCAATATTGGAGGAAACAGCTATCGGTTAATTTGCGGGTTTTGGTTTGGACCGAAAATGGTTCATTTATATGTCAAATGGATTGGTACACACGCTGCATATTCAAAATTATGTAGGCACAATTTGCAGTACATCGTAGATGATTTTAGTTAAATGATAATAGAATGAAAGCTTATACTATCATAAGGTCTGAAGAACAATACTGGATGTATTGTAGCGACCTTGAAAAGTTAACCAACGAATACAGGGAAAACCCTTCTGATGAACTCCATGACCTTATCGAGACCATTACACTCTTAATTGAAAAGTATGATGAAGCGCATGCTACTTTGAAGGAACTTGATCCCATTCAACTGTTAAAATCCTTAATGGAGGATAATCATATGAAGCAGCGTGACCTTGCCCAATTGCTAGCGGTTTCTAAGGGGCATGTTTCGGATATCTTGAATTATAAGAAAGGGCTGTCAAAAAACGTAATTCGCCTACTCTCCGATAGATTTAAGGTTCGACAGGATGCTTTTAATCGTGCCTATGAATTATTTCAGGTTTCCAATAAACAAAACGGGAATGCCGAACCGAAACAAGTGTTTACCCAAAAGTAGTGTTAAGCTGAACCCGGAGATCATAAAGTCATCATCTATTTGCATTGAATAAGTGATTATCCACGAACTGTGTCACGTGGTCAGGCCAGATCTTAGCAAATGAAGCAACAACCTTAAGTTAGACCGACCATGACATTTCACGAATTGATCCGAAGGCAACACTGGCTAAGCATTGAAACAGAACTAAATCGGCTTTATCCAGATCAAGAAGTGCAGGTCGATGCATATAGAGAGGTGTTCAACCAGCTAATGGAAATGAAACCTGATCCTTCCAGCGATATTGTCATCCGGCTGACTGAAATCAGGGAAGAAGATGAAAATTATGTGGATGTAGATGGGTACCACGCTGATGGAAGAGTGGATCCATTATCTGGAAACAATGGCTTGGCCCTTGAATTTACTCCCTGGGACATTTGGCTTGGCATGAAGGTGGATGAGCGTGCATTTAAGGAGTTTACGGAATTGGAAATCATTGCCCATTGCCTGTATGAAATGACATTTTTCTCTTTTGACCAGGAGGAAATAGCAGAGCAACTTGAAGACCTGAACAAGACTATGGAGGAATTTAAGAATATGACCCCTGAGGAGAAAAGAAGAAACACCAAATCAAGAGATGACTTTTTGAGTGGGTTAGGCGAGGGGGAAGATGAGGGAATTCGCCTCACTCAATTAAAGAAGTTACTCAAATCGCTTTCTCAACCAATAACGAAAAATTAAGAATTGAAATTTTGACACTGCTTACCGGTGTCGGTTGGCCAACGGCTTCTGTGATTCTGCATTTTTATCATCCGGACCATTATCCAATTATTGACTTTAGAGCTTTGTATTCCTTAAGCTGCGAGCATATCAAACCTCAGGACTACAATTTTGATTTCTGGCATTCTTATACCGTTTACACGAAAAAATTAGCTAATGAAACGAAGGTATCCATGCGGATCCTTGATAAAGCTTTGTGGCAGTATTCAAACGAGGCCATCAAATGATGAGTAGATACCCAATCATATATACCCTTAATAATGGTCTGTGTTATGGTTATATTTAATAGATTCGAAATATGAAAAACACGATTTTAATCGGCTTAACCCTCTTTCTTTTGCGGGGCCTTGTTATTGCCCAAACCGGACTTTCTCTCCCGCCAGATCTGGAAGGGAGAATTCCCTGGGATCTAAAGACCCTGTCAACCGCTCCCGATTTTGAATGGGTTAATCAGACCGATGCTGTCTGGTCGCTGATCTATACCGGTGAAGCCTATGAAGGTAAAGCAACGGAAGTATTTGCTTACTACGCCAGCCCGGCTACATTGGGGAAACAAGACCAGGAGGACGGAGCATTTCCCGGCATCGTGCTGGTTCACGGTGGGGGAGGGACGGCCTTTCGAATATGGGCGCAGGAATGGGCGGAAAGGGGATATGCCGCCATTGCCATGGACCTGAGCGGAAATCAGCCGTTACCCACTGATCAACAGGATAACCCCTGGGGCTCAAAAGGCAGCCGTTTGGATGCTGGTGGCCCTCGGCAGGACGACGTGCACAAGTTTTTCCGGTTGAATGAGGATTTTACAGCGCAATGGCAATTTCATTCGGTATCCAATATTATCCGGGCACACTCCCTGATCCGTTCCTTTCCGGAGGTAGACCCTGATCGGACCGCCATCACAGGGATCAGTTGGGGCGGGTACCTGACCAACCTGGTGGCCGGAGTGGACCACCGGTTTGCTGCGGCCGTGCCGGTGTATGGAGCAGGGTTTCTCCATGAAGGAAGTGCCTGGGACAATCAATTCGATTCCCTGGGAACCGCAGGAACCCAAAAGTGGGTAAATTTATGGGATCCTTCCAGGTATGTGGCCCATGCAAGGGTACCCATGCTGTTTATCAACGGCACCAATGATTTTGCGTATTTCGTTGAAAACTGGCAAAAAACAGCTCATCTGGCCAGGAATGGTGAGTATGCCATGATACCGGAACTGAAACACAGTCATTTGCATGGAGCAGAACCCGGAGAAATTTACCGTTTTATCAGTACTATGTTAGAAGATAAAAACGATTTTAATAGTTCAATAAAGTTAAAAGAAAAAGGGGGGAAGGCAAGGTATTCGATTAGCCAGGCCTCGGGAGAAATTTCCCTTGTATACACCACGGATGCGACACGTAGTCCCGATAGGAAGTGGAAACGGATACCGCTGGATAAAGCCAAAGGTACGTTCGCGGTTCCCTCAGAGGCCAGGCTTTGGTACATCTACTGGGTGGATGAGTCGGGGAATCGGCGGAGTAGTGAGTTGAAGGGTTGGGAGTAGGATTTAGTATGTACAGCGTAGAGATTTTGTCAGCATTGTTGCAAAAAAAGGCAACAATGCCGCCAAAATCGGGTCATATATATTTTTTTAATCCATGGGCTGTGGCGATAGAATTGTAATTTAAATAAATCAAATAGTTGGCCAGCTTTGAGCTATAAAGTCAAAATGAGTCGATTTATTTTTTGTTATCCGGACGAAATAGCAAATCGATTTAATTCACACAATTCGCAGCGTTTATGAATTGGAACCTATTTCGTGGTCGTACAGAAGTTGCTAAAGCAACTCAATTCCTTTGATAGGCGCTTTATTTCCTTTAAATGTTCCGGTGCCATGCCGTGCCTCGTTTCCACTTTCGTTTCAAGCCTCGTTTTCAAGCTGTAATAAACTACCGGGAAAATCATTACTTATCCTGGGTAATCCGAATTCTGGTTAATTTTTCGCCTCCTTCATGACTTTTAGCTTCTCATTTTTGGTAAATGTGCTCATTTTTTCATCGAAGTTACGTCAGATTTGAAACTATAACCAGATCCCAATAGTTAACACGACTGCACATAAGGGCAATATGATTCCTTTGCCCATCAATCAATAAACATATTTCTTATTAAAAACAACTACTAATTTTATGAGTAAAAACCTAAACAAATTGACGAAGGTCTTTTGTATGATGGTCCTTTTTTCACTTCCTTTTTTCGCCAATGCCCAGACAACCGTTTCAGGGGTAGTTTCAGACGAAACAGGGTTTGGAATACCAGGGGTTACGATACTATTAAAAGGGACATCAGAAGGGACCGTTACAGATTTTGATGGAAAGTATAAAATTGA
Organism: Cyclobacterium salsum; assembly: GCF_010119245.1. Taxonomy (GTDB): domain Bacteria; phylum Bacteroidota; class Bacteroidia; order Cytophagales; family Cyclobacteriaceae; genus Cyclobacterium; species Cyclobacterium salsum. Next base: position 254,588 of record NZ_WNKG01000001.1, on the reverse strand, counting down.
GATAGACGAATCCGACGCCATTCTTGTTTTTAGTTCAATTGGATTTGATTCGCAGGAAATAGATGTGGGGACCAAAAATCAAATTGACGTAGTATTAAAGGAGGATGTTACCGGACTAACCGAAATTGTGGTAACGGCTTTGGGAGTAGAAAGAGAGGAAAAAGCACTTGGATATTCCGTTCAACGATTAGATGGTGAGGATTTAGCTACTGTAAAAGCAATCAATCCAATAAATGGACTTTCCGGAAAGCTATCTGGCGTATACATAACGGGAAGCGGAAACGGACCTACTGCTTCTGCGAACATTACTATACGGGGAGCAGCTTCTCTATTAGGCAATAACCAGCCGTTGTTTGTAGTGAATGGGATGCCGATTACAAATGATCTTTACAGCTTCGATGATGGGATAAATGGCTCCACGACCATTGATTTTGGCAATGCGTCACAAATTGTAAATTCCGACGACATCGCTTCCATTAATGTTCTGAAGGGCCCTGCCGCTTCCGCGCTCTATGGAAGTAGGGCAGCAAATGGGGTAATCCTTATTGAGACAAAAACCGGGCAGGGGTCCGATACGCCAATGGGTGTTGAAATTAACTCAAGCACTACGTTTGAAAACATCCTAAGATTACCTGATTTTCAAAATGAATATGGGTTTGGTGCGGACGGTAAATATAGCTACGTCGATGGTTCGAACTACATTGGTCCCAATGAATCGTATGAAGCATACGGTGAAAATTGGGGCCCAAGAATGAACGGACAGCTTATTAAGCAGTTTAATTCAAATGGTGAACCCGTTCCCTTTACACCGGCACCCAATAATATTCGCAACTTTTTTAGAACAGGAATCACCTCCATTAATAATATTGCGCTAAATAACTCAGATGAAAACGGCGATTCACGGTTTTCATATACCAACCTGGGAAACAAAGGCATTGCGCCCAATACAAACTTGAATAGAAATACACTTCAAGCGAGCATTGGCAGGAGATTACTGGACGATCGCTTAAAAATAAGGGTGAACTCCATGTATGTAGCATCAAATTCTGATAATGTGCCCAATGCTGGCTATGATGAATCATCTTCCATCATGTACGGTTGGTTATGGTATCCGCGGCAGGTGGAGATCAATGATCTGAAAAATTACTGGGAAGTTCCAGGCGTACAACAGCGCTATGTGGAGGATCTTTGGGTAAATAACCCTTGGTTAGTTGCGAAGGAAAATACCAATTCATTTAAAAGCAATCGCTTCATCACCAACCTGAGAGCAAACTACGATTTTTCAAAAAACTTTTCAGCACGGTTCCGATATGGAGCGGATGTATTGGATGAAGAAAGACAATATCGTAGGGCACCGTCAACTAAAGGTGTTTTAAGAGGAAGTTACCGGGAAGATGAAGTTTCTTTTAGCGAGACCAACGCTGAGTTATTATTCACCTACAACACGGATCGCGACAATTTATCAAATTTTGACCTGGATGTAAGTGTTGGGGGCAATATTATGAAACAAAATGCAAATTTTCTGGTAGCAAACAATCCTGAACTAGCCGAATTTGGTGACACTGAGAGCATTTACACCTTAGCAAATGCTCGATCAGGTGTTTTAGTAGAATCTCAGAAGACTGAAACTGGTATTAATAGTTTATTTGGAACAACAACCCTGTCCTATTTAAACAGCCTGTTTTTAGAGGCATCTTTCCGAAACGATTGGAATAGCACGCTGGTAAATCCGATGGAAGGTCTTGAGGGCTCTAATTTCAGCTTTGGGTATCCATCTGTAGCTGTCAGTGCTGTCCTTTCCGATTTACTCGACATCTCGCGGCAATTTGCATTTTTGCAGTTAAAAGGATCTTTTGCTGAGGTGGGGAATGGTGCGCCTCCTTACTCTTTTGGAAATACCTTTGCGCCACAACCTGCTTTTGGTTCACAAACCGCATACACCACCAATACTATTTTCTTTGATCCGGATCTTAAGCCAGAGCGTACACAGGCGTGGGAAGCCGGGGTAGATGCCCGATTCTTTGAAGGAAGACTTCGAGTAGACCTGACTTATTACGAAATGTTAAGTTTTGATCAGATAATAGATTTGCCGGTTGCCAAGACCAGTGGTTTTGAATTTTATAGGACTAATGGAGGAGAAATCAGCAATAGAGGATTAGAGTTAACTGTGGCGGGTAGAGTTATTGATAATAAGGATCTTAAATGGGATGTGATGTTGAATGCTGGAAGAAATAGATCCGTCATTGAATCGCTACCCGATATCATAAGTAGTGGACGGTACTCTATTATAGCTGACCTATTCCCAGGCGACGAAGGAGGTTCTGACCTTGAGTTTGTAGCCGAAGAAGGCAAATTGCTGGGGCAGCTATACGGACTTGGCTTTGAACGGGGGCCTGATGGCCGTATCATCCATCAGGACGGTATTCCCATGATGACTGATGAAAAAGTATCTGCGGGATCCTTCCAGCCCGATTGGAGAATTGGTATTAACAATAGTTTTACGTACAGAAACCTCACGTTGAACGTTCTTTTCGATGGACAAATAGGGGGTAAAATTTATTCCCGCTCCCATGCACTTTATGGTACCAGTGGGGCCATTACCAATAATGACGATCCCAACCTACCGTTGTCCACAATGGAAGGACGAAGGGTTCATTCGGTAGCCTACGATAGCGATGGCAATCCGGTCTACACGATGGAAAATGCCGGTGGTGTTGTGGGGCCAGGTTGGAACTGGACTGATGGTAACGCAGACGGAGCATTCGTAAACGAAGACGGTTCCTTTCAAACAGAAGAACTTACTGAAAATGACGTGGTTGTACCTGCGGGTGGAGCGCAATACACGGGATATTTCTACCAGTATTACGGAAACGGTTTCAACAGAGATAATATCGAAGCCGCCACCTATGATGCCACCTATGTAAAATTGAGGGAGCTGAGCATCAGTTATGCGGTTCCAACATCACTAACAAGCCAAATAGGGATTCCGAGAGCGAGTGTTTCCTTTATAGGTAGAAACCTCTTGTTATTTACAAATGTGCCAAGCATTGATCCAGAAACGTTCTCCATTCGAAATGGAATATTCGTGAATGGGTTTGAGAGCACACAGCTGCCATCCACCAGAAGCTATGGTTTTAGCATTAATCTCGACTTTTAAAAAGCTGGCCACCAATTTGAACATAAAAAAATATAACATGAAATTGAAATATATATTAATTGCATTCTCACTACTGACGCTGTCTTTTTCCTGTGAGAAGTTTGAAGAAATGAATGAGAATCCGAACGAACCTGCAGAGGTGTCAACAAACGTGCTTTTGCCATCAGCCATCCGGCAGAGCGTGAACACGCATGTAACCGAATCCTTTCTATTAGGGAACAACATCGCACAGCTGACCGCAAAGACGCTTCGTACGGAAGTTGATGATTATCGATGGAATGCGTTCCCAACCGTTTGGGAAGGTTTTTACAAAAGCCTTACGGATATTGTGGTGATCGAACGAAAAGCTGTCGAAGATGGGAATGAGGTGTTAGAAGGAGCGACAATAGTGTTAAAATCCTGGATATTTTCGAACCTAACAAATTCCTACGGAGATATTCCCTATACCAGTGCCATCAATGGCTTTGATTCTGAATTCACGCCGGAATACGACCTACAAGAGGATATTTACGCCGACCTGCTCGATGAGCTGTCAAGGGCCAATACGCTATTAGCTTCCGGAAACGGGGTGATTGGTTCAGGCGATATCTTGCTTGGGGGAGATGCCAATCATTGGATACGATTTTGTAATTCCCTGCGTCTGCGCTTACTTATGAGTGCGAATAATCAAATGCCAGATGCAGGAACTCAGTTTGCGCAAATTGTAGCCGAGGAGGATATAATTACTTCAAACAATGAAAATGTCATTTTGGATTATTTAACTGGTTTTCCCAATCAATTTCCTACGCTTCCCCTGAAAACCGGGGATTTCGATGCCGTAGCGTTGAGCAGTACCTTGCTAGGAATTATGGATGAGAATAAAGACCCCCGATTAAGCCGTTATGCTCGACCGGATAATGATGACTATAGTAATCCCACCTTTACAGGTGCAGATAATGGAGTAGGGGAATCCTGTGCTACCTCAGGATCTCGGTTAGGACCACAGTTTTTTGATGATCCCAACCAAACCTCAGCTACTGAATTAGGGTTAGAAGATCCCAATGGTATCATTATAACCTATTCCGAGGTAGCGTTTCTTTTGGCAGAAGCAGCGGACAAGGGCTGGATAGACAACGCTGTCGAGCCTCATTATCGGAATGGTATAAAGGCTTCTATGGACTATTACCGGGTTAACTACCAAGCATTCGGTTGGGAAGACTTTGATGATTTTTACAATCAACCCGGTCTTACTTATACCGACAGAAAAGATATCTGGGAGCAAAAATGGCAAGCACTTTACTTTAACGGATTAGAGCCTTATTTCGAACTAAGGAGGTGGTATTTTGAATCCGGGATGAGCTTTGACGGAATCCCATTTATTTACGCAGCCTGTGAAAATAACAATAATAACGAGTTGCCACTTAGGTTTTTGTATCCGGGCGAGGAACAAAGCTTAAATGAAGCGGCCTATCAAAAGGCAATTGAGCGGTTAGATGGTGGTAATAACTTTAATGCTAGTATTTGGCTGGTAGAATAGTCGGATTTGAAAGTTTAAAAAAAGGGAAATCAATTATTGGTTTCCCTTTTTTGATTTTAATAGTGGTATCTGATTTTTGCAAAGCTCATTACACCGAAAAAGGCTGCTTGGCAGATCGGGAAAGGGAGGTGGCAGCATCTGGGATTTTCCCGCCACCCGCCTGATATTTGAAGAATTGGGCGTACCGGTATCCAATAGGAAGGGTGAAAAACTACCCCTCAATACGCCGGAAACGACCTTTATGCATCGGCAGGAGCATGAAAAAAGTGTTATTAGTCGGGTTGACGCTATTCTTTTTGCGAGGCCTTGTTATTGCCCAAACCGGACTTGCTCTCCCGCCAGATCTGGAAGGGCGAATTCCCTGGGATCTAAAGACCGTGTCAACCGCTCCCGATTTTGATTGGATTGATCAGACAGACGCTGTCTGGTCGCTGATCTATACCGGTGAGGAATATGAAGGGAAGGTCACGGAGGTTTTTGCGTACTACGCCAGCCCGGCTACCTTGGGTGAAAAAAATCCGGGAACCGGGGAGTTTCCTGGAATTGTGCTGGCTCACGGTGGGGGAGGGACTGCTTTCCGAATCTGGGCAACGGAATGGGCCGAAAGGGGATATGCCGCCATCGCCATGGACCTAAGTGGAAATCAGCCATTACCCGAAGCCCAACAGGACAACCCCTGGGGCTCAAAAAGTACCCGGCTGGAGGCCCTCTGCAGGACGACGAGCACAAGTTTTTTCGATTGGACGAAGACTTTTCCGCCCAATGGCAGTTCCATGCTGTATCCAATATCACCGGGGCGCACTCCCTGATCCGCAGCTTTGCGGAGGTAAACCCGGACCGAACAGCACTAACCGGGATCAGTTGGGGCGGTTACCTTACCAATCTGGTAGCCGGAGTGGACCATCGATTTGCTGCGGCCGTGCCGGTGTATGGAGCGGGCTTTCTGCATGAAGAGAGTGCCTGGGACGGTCAGTTTGATTCCCTTGGTATAGAAGGAACGCAAGATTGGGTATATTTATGGGATCCTTCCAGTTATGTGGGCCATGCAAGGATACCCATGCTGTTTATCAACGGCACCAATGATTTTGCCTATTTCGTTGAAAACTGGCAAAAAACAGCGAACCTGGCCAGTAATGCGCAGTATTCCATGATACCTGAACTGAAAAACAGTCACTTACACGGGGCAGAACCGGGGGAAATTTACAACTTTATCAGTACCATACTAGAAGATAAAAACGATTTTAATAGTTCAATTAAATTGAAACAAAAGGGGAGTGAGGTCGGGTATTCGATTGCTCCTGCGCCGAAAGAAGTTTACCTGGCATTCACCGCAGGTGACAAACGGAGCCCCGAAAGGGACTGGCAACTGATCCCAATCGATAAAGTCAAAGGTAAAGTCACTATTCCTTCAGATGCCAGGCTGTGGTACATTTACTGGGTGGATGAGTCGGGGAATCGGCGGAGTGGGGAGGTGTTAAGTAATTGAAAATCAATACACAAAGTAAACGATAGTAAAAAGTTTGTTTTAATCCTTCAAATGATATATATTGGTATGTCAAATGAAAAAAAGTAAGAAATACAAAGCCTTTAAGTCGGAAGACCTATCCTATATTAGTGATTATGAAAAGCCATATGGCATTTCTGAAACTTTTGTGGTCAATAAGGGAGACCAGCAAGTCAGTTATGTGGTCAAGAACGGATATGGTTATTTCTTAAAGGATTTTAAAGGTGCCAGGAGTTTGGCAGAGGTGGCTAGAAAGCTTGAGGATAAATTGACCTATGCTGAGATTTCCCCGATAATTGATTTTTTGGATCTTAAAATGGTTGATTTGGCCAAGGCGGCCGCAGTTTCCCAAAGCACTGTTTCCAGGTGGTCTGCTGACAGTAAAATCGGCATACCTGGTTCTTACCAGTTTTTTAAAATGGACGAAGTGATCAAAAAAGGGATGGAGATTTTTGGTCGGGAATCCAGCTTAAAATCCTGGCTGAATACACCAAATATGGCTTTGGGTCAAGTCAAACCCAGGGACCTATTGGTATCCATGACGGGGATAGACCTGGCGCATGAAGCCATAGATGCCCTTCACTTCGGAAATGTCATGTAGGCATGTTGACCTATTACCGTATGATGTCGGAAAAATACCACCGGGAACCTTTTAGTAGTTCTTTGTCAGGGGGAAGGTGGAATCCCAAAGCTTATCCTATGATTTATGCCAGTAGTTCGGCAGCTCTGGCGGCTTTGGAATACCTGTCTATCAAAGGTACTTCTACTGCTCTTGAAACCTGGTATGTGGTTATTTATGAAATCCTTGACAGTGAACTGATTGGTACCCTTGATAAAGAAAGTCTGCCACAGAACTGGGACATGCTACCACATAACAAAGCAACACAAGATTTTGGCAAACTGTGGCTGGTAGAAAATAGTTTTCCATTTTTAAGGGTTCCATCCGCCCGGTTGCATTTATCTTTTTATCCGGAAGAACACAATCTATTGGTTAATCCCAGGTTCCCGGGTATCCAGGATTTGCTCAAGGTGGTGGATTTTAGAAAGTTTGATTATAAACTTGGTAACTAACGGGTGGAATTTGGATTCAATTTCTAATGGTGGACTATCTAAATGATACTTTGTGATTTGCTTTAGCGTAAGAACTGATCTTAAGAAAATCATCCGATAGAGCGTCAATGTACAAATCTTGAATGGATCAATAAACTTGCCGTGATTTGCTTTAACATATATGCCACAAAAAATGGTATAACTGATCTTATATTAAATGCTGCGCATACGCAAAACACTCTTTTTGTTACCCGGTGGAATAATTTCAAATCCTTATTTTTGTAAATGTATTTTACTTATGTGCTTTACAGTGACAAAGATGGAAAACTGTATATCGGATTCACTCAGGATTTGAAATTAAGAATTGAACAACATAATGACGGACTCGTTCAATCAACGAAATCAAGACGGCCACTTCAATTAATCTACTACGAAGCTTGTATCGAAAAGTGGGATGCGATAAAGCGGGAAAAATATTTAAAGACACACTATGGTCGTCTTTTTCTTCACAAGCGCCTCAAAACCTGGTTTGAGAGCAATGTTGTTTAATTTTTATTCCACCGGGTGTTATATAATTTATACTGAGTTTATCCAAAGAACGGTTTTTATTATCTAACGCCCAAACGGGCTATATACACTCCGTGCACCTGAGTTACAAAACTACTTCGCGGAGAAAGGTTTTGTAGGTAGTTGGTTATTTATTAATGTAGGGTTGCGGTGGCTCCTGCTCCGTCTCCCGCAAGGCCGATCAAACGCCACTTCGCAATGCTCATTTAGGGAAAAAAGGTGAGGAGGAAACCAAGCTTTAGCCATCAATACTAGGGGAGAGCCAGGGCAGAGAACCAGTAAAATACCAGTTGGTAACCGATTTAGGCAAATTATTATATAACTCTCTAGCCATCACTTATTTAACCTCTTTTTCCTTGATTTTCGCTTTTTGGTCCTGTCGAGTTGTTCCCCGTTATACCCTACGGGGAAGCCTTTCCTTCGGATCTTTTTGGGTTTGCTTTTGACTTCCAGAAATTCCCTAAACACTAACTTTTCCAGAACGTCCCGGACCGTTGAATCTGAACATATCCTGATTTTGTATTCCACCGGGTACATGAATATTTTTAGCGTATTCTCTGATTTGATTTTTGCATCCATACTGATTAGAAAATCTTTCTTACTTCTAACATGAAAAGCATTGTCTCCAAGTCTTCTGGTTTTGCCATAATTTTCAGAAATTATTCTCTTAAGCTTATACAGTTCAAAACTTTTGGCGTACATCAATCTATTTTCGCTCAATAGACACCAAAACGTTGAGTTCTGTTATATAATTTATATTATGTTAAATAGTGACAATTCCACACCATCAATTAATAATGAAATCTGCACTGAATAATGGTACACTTCTGGTCCCTCCCTTTTGTTCCTGACACCGCATAAACCAATCGGTATTCTCTTTTTTCGGGAACGATAATCGTTCCTGAATCCTTGGATACGTAGTCAAGATGCCTTTTTATGGACTTACGCAATTCGGTCATTGTTATGGTTTTCATCAGACAAAATTTTATTGATGGAATTTAATCAATGAGTCTATTGAAATTCGAATGGCTTTATTTTCGGGGGATTCTCATTAAACTGTTTTTCAGCTTTCCTCAGATCATGTGAAAGCTGCATCCTTAACCAAAAGTCTGCGTTTCCTCCAAAGACTTTGGCTAGCCTAAGTGACATATTTGGAGTGATAGATGCCTTTTCATTTAGAATGTTTGATAACGTAGGACGCGTAACCCCAAGCAGCTCAGCCGCCTTTCCAATCGTCAGTCGATTGGCACGAATCACTTCTTCCTTTAACACCTCCCCAGGGTGTGTATTGTGTTCAATTCTACGTTTCATTTGAATAAAATTTTTTCACACTAATTCCTATATCGCTTGTCTGACTGTACCCGGTTGTTTAAATTAACGAAACAATCAAAGAAAATGAAAAAGTACGTTAAGAATGTCTGGACCTATCACCTGATTGCCGACGGACCTGCGTTGATTTTTATTTGGTTTTGGGTAGAAGCCGGTACACCGGGATCGATTTCTTTTATACTATTTGCCTTCATCTATCCCTTCTTATACCGACCTGTGGTGGATTATTATCGTTTACTGGCCCTGGAGGCCATTGAGAAAAAAGACTTTTCGAAAATGTGGAAATGGGCCGGGTTTTACCGATTCAAATGGTATAGCAAGCTGATGTTTGGCGTATAAGCCCTCGCACCACCTGTATGTTGGAAATCCGTCTAGCGTCTTTTCCTCCTGTACCGCTTATCTGCTTACCGGTAAACGAACAGCTATGCCAAAGTCTCCACCAGCAGCACCAGATCCCCTATCCTACTGTCTTTTTTAACTAACAAGTACATTGGTTAAGCAATAACGAATTGAATTTCATTGCTAAAGGTATAAAAACAAAGAGATGAATACACTAGAAATCCGAAATTAGCAGGGGTAGGCCAATTTAACCCATTGGGAATAGGCCCTTTTTCCCATATCCGGTATATTTACCAAAAACAACTAATCCATGCCATCTCGTTTTACTCCCAGCCTTTGGTTACGCTTTTTTACCGGTCAACTGCTGTTCCTTTGCCTCTGTGCAGCTGCCCTGGCCCAAACCGAGCCGGCCGGTATCCTGCTTACCTGGCAGCAAGACCCGACCACCACCATCAGCATTGACTGGCATACCTTACCTCAAGACGAAGCAATCGAATCCGTCCGTTATCGTTCCGAAGGCTCATCCGAATGGCAGACAGCCCCTTCCCAATCCTTTCCCTTTCCCTATTCGGACCGTCGCATTCACCGCATCGAACTGACAGACTTGAAACCTAATTATAACTATGAATTTCGTGTTGGGGAGTTCCAGCGGATCTATTCCTTTCGCACCCTACCAGACAAAAACAACCGCCCTCTACGCATTGCCGCTGGAGGCGACACCTCCCATGGGGAGCTGTTCCGCCAAATGAACCGGGCCGTGATGCGGTACGATCCGGATTTTATCGTCTGGGGTGGTGACCTGGCCTATGCCAATGGTGACAAGGAGAACGTGGACCTCTGGTACCAATGGTTTGATGGGATTCGGGAAACGCTTATCTCCGAAGAAGGGCGTGTCGTTCCGATCATTGTAGGCCTGGGCAACCACGATGTCATCAATCACCATTACCCGGCATCGGAAAGTGTGATCGATGCGGACATGGGCATGCCGGCCTTTATCGCAAAAGTGAAAGCGGGCGAAATGGAGGAACCCACCGATGCCATGCGCCTGGCAAAAGCACCTTTTTTCTATCCCCTATTCGCTTTTCCCTGCCAACCCGGCTATGGAGTGCTGGATATCGGCGACTACCTGAGCCTGATCATCCTGGACAGTTCGCATAGCAACCTGATCAGTGGCACCCAAACCAACTGGCTTAAAAACACCTTGCAGGAGCGACAGGATCGGACACATGTGCTTCCGGTTTACCATAAACCGGCGTATCCATCCGGCCGGGTGGAGCCTGGAGGAAAACGCATTCAATTCTGGTCTGAAGAAGTACTCGATAACTGGGTTCCGCTGTTTGAGGAATACGGTGTTCGGGTGGCCCTGGAAAATGACGACCATACCTATAAGCGAAGCTTCCCGGTAAAAAACAATGCCTTCCACCCCAGTGGGATCGTGTACCTGGGTGATGGCTCTTGGGGAGTGGAGAAAAAGAAGCCCAAAACCCCGGAAGAAGTCTGGTACCTACGAAAATCTGCCGAGGAAAACTCCGCCATTATTATTACCCTTCAGGGTCCCCACCAGCATTTTTTAATGATCAACGAAAACGGAAAAATCATCGACGAATACCCGGAGACCTTAAAGATCACTCCCTAAATTGGTCGCTGTTCAACCCCTCCAGGGTTGCAAATTGGATGGGTTTTAGCTATCCCTGGGTTTACACCCAGGGTTATTTTTGTTCAGGCCCTTCAGGCCTGGAAGCGGGGTGAAAATGTTATTCCCGTTTTTAAATCTGCGAATTACTAGTATTTACCGGTATAAATAACTTAAATTATTTCATCTGTCTATAATTTGTTCTTTAATGGCCACATAGCCTGTCCCGATCTTAAATCGGGAGAATCTCGCATGGCTGATAGTCATCCCGGTGTGTGACGGCTACGTCATGCTCGATTTCATCTCCCTTTTTCCATCCCTACTTTCCCCCATTTCATCACATAAATTTGATCGCTGTTCCAGCGTGGTTTATTCTTGTGTCATGATTAATGCTTCCGGATTCCGATCAGAAAGGAATGACAAAATCCGGAACCATTTTACCTTGACAAACACCATGACCAAAGCTACTAAAAGAACCTATATTGCGCTGATTCTCGCCGGTTTGTTATACAATATCTATTTGACCTGTAGCGCATGTGCAGAGGCCAAACAAATCATCCCAACGCAAACCAGGTACAGCGTATTCGGGTTAAATTTACATTTTTAAATGGAATACAATATGAAAAACAAACCCTTAGCATTTCAGGAAATCGAATGGTGGATTGTCACCTTTGTTTTTTTGATTCTTGTGCTCGTAAATATTCTAAGTGCTGGAAGTAGCAGTTTTCACTATTTCCCAGGCAATCCCACTGGTTATTTTGCCAGGGTTTTTATTCCGTTGATCCTCTTTTTGGTCTTTTACCTGATGCACCGGGTGCTGATTCCCCGATATCGAGAAACAAACCGAAAAGGACCTTTTATTGGTTACGGCTTACTGATTTTCACCTTGTCCTATATCCTTGTTTCCTTATTCTCAGTGGGCTCCGAAATCACCAATTCTCCCTTTACCCCATTTTATTTTACGGCTATGGCCTTGTATGGTGGCTACCTGGTTTGGGTACTCCTGCTAAAGGAGGTTTTTTTACCCCCTAAGATGGATGACTTTCTGACGTATAACCTGCTAAGGTTGAGCAGTATTTTCTTCTTTGTGGTCCTTTTTCTATTTAAATTCGACTTTCTGGTTTCACGGAACATCTCTGTGATCCTGGCACTTTTTCTTCCAGCCTCCATTCTGGTAGTGTTGTACAATTTCTTTTTGATCTACAGAATGCGCTTACATGGAAAGCAACGGGCCGCCCTTTGGTTTAACATATTACTGATCGTGGGTTTTCCCGGTTTTTTATTGTTTGTAGGACTTATGCAACAGGATCCAGGCACGGTGCTTTTGGGCTTAGGCACAGGATTGGTCATCCAGTTGGTCGTACTGCCCCTTTCCGATCTGGCCTTTGAAAAGTACTTTGGCATGAAAGGTAAAATAGAAACCCTCAGCCATCAGGTAGACCGCGGATCGGCCGACCTCCGTTTTCTCAAGTCCCAAATCAACCCTCATTTTCTGTTCAATGCCTTGAATACCCTATATGGGGCGGCTTTGATGGAAAATGCCGAAAAGACCTCGGATGGCATCCAAAAACTGGGCGACATGATGCGCTTTATGCTACATGAAAACCAACTGGATAAAATCCCCCTACGACGGGAAATCGAGTACCTGCGCAACTACCTGGACCTTCAAATGCTGCGCTTTAAAAAGGAGGATAATTTGGAAATTAGCATTAAATTGAATGAAGAACACTGTGAAGGAACCATTGCTCCCATGCTGCTAATCCCTTTCGTAGAAAACGCCTTCAAACACGGTATCAGCACAAAAAACAAATCCTGGATCCGGGTTAACCTGCGCTGCCTGGCCGGATCGGTGCACCTGGATGTGGTCAATTCCCTTCATCCGCCCAAGGCCCTGAAAGATCCTACCGATGAATCCGGAATCGGTTTGGACAATGTGCGCAAACGATTGCAGGTACTGTATCCCGACAGGCATGACTTAACGATTGTTTCCAACGATACGGAGCATTTTGTTCATTTTTCGGTCCAAATAGACTAACCTGAAATGATACATCAACGCCAATTACGCTACCTGATCTGCCTATTGATAGGGGGAACCTCTTGTCAGGGACCGAAAGATCAATCCGATTTATCCCATGTAACGATTTATTCATTTGATGAAGCGGCACCATTGGATGCCAAAGATTTCGTTGAGAAACAACGTTACGTTCTTTTGAGCATAGAAGAGGAGGCTTTGTTTAAGAGGGTAGATAAGTTATTGGCAAAGAATAATCACTTTTACCTTTTTGATCACCTCAATAACTCAGGAGTATTGGTCTTTGATGAGGAGGGAATCTTTGTCAGTAAGGTTGGTGATTTTGGTGAGGGTCCCAACCAAATAAGTGGTATAAAAGACTTCCAGGTGAGGCCAAACGGAGAAGTTTTGGTTTTAGATGCGCTTGATAATAAAATCATTGTTTATTCTCCTGAAGGAAACTGGGTCGAAAATATTTCCATTCCTGTTAATGCAGGAGGTTTTATAGAAACAGAGACCGGCTGGCTATTCGCCATTAACAATGACAATCAAAATGATGCCATTGCGAATTATCCCAAAGTTGGGAGTTTTGATACTTCTTTTAAGTTAGACAGTTTGTATTTCGGCTACACAGCTATCGGAGGGAATACCAATGTATATTACCATGCAGGTTTGTTGTCTCAAGCTTCTGGTATTGTTTATAATCGACCTCCTGATGATACCGTGCGCCTTTTTTCCAGTGCAGGAAAACTAGAACAACAAATTTTAATAGACTTTGGAGACAGTAAATTGCCTGAGCATGTTGTCAATGATATTACACTTGCTGATGAATTGAAAGAAAAAGGGCTAAATCACCAGTACCTTCAATTACCTGTTAAGATTACCAATAATTTGATTTTGGGCGTGATTGTTAGTACGAAAAATGATTTCTGGACATTTGCTATAAATTTAAAGACCGATAACTTACATGTTAATAAAATTGACTTTTCTGACGTTCATTTTCCTTCTTTGATCCTTCCCACAGCGATTACTCCCACCGGGGAAGTGGTCACATTGATAGAACCCATTTCATTCGTGTCAGATACTCAGCCAGAAAACTATCCGGAAGAAGTAATCAATCATTTTGAAGATGAAGGTTCCGTGTTGTTACTGCACCAATTGAAACCTAACTGATATGCTCACAGCTATAGCAATAGACGACGAAAACATGGCACTGGAAGTCATTAAATCCCATGCGGCTAAGGTGCCCTTTCTGGAGTTAGAGGCAGTTTTCTCAGATGCCATCACAGGCTTTGACTACCACAAAACCCAGCCCGTTGACCTGGTTTTTTTGGACATCAACATGCCGGATATTTCCGGAATCGACCTGGCGGGCATGTTGCAAGCTGAAACCATGGTGGTATTTACCACGGCCTATTCGGAGTATGCAGTCAAGGGCTTCGAGCTCAATGCCCTGGACTACCTGCTCAAGCCCTTTTCGCTGAGCCGTTTCCTGCAAGCCTGTCAAAAAGCACGGGATTGGAAAGAGCTGCAGCCAGCAGCAGCAAACGGACATGTATTTATTAAAACCTCCGAGGGCCAAATCAAGATCCATTTTGCAAACCTGCTGTTTTGTGAAGCCACCGGTAACTACGTGACCTTCTACCTGGAGGAGGATAAGGTCATTAGCCGCATGACCTTCAAGGAGCTGGAAAAGTTGCTTCCCTCCTATTTTGTCCGCACCCATCGCTCCTTTATCGCCAATAAGCACCGCATGGACAAAATCGAAAAGCACCAGGTGCAGCTCGGAGAATATACCGTGCCCGTTAGCCTTTCCTACGGCGGACTTTTGTAGTGTTTTTTTGTTCAACTAAGTTCGTACTAGCAAAAAGTGGTTAGAAAGCCAAACGTAACTAATTCCCCCTTTTTAAGGGGGAAAGGGGGATTTTTTCGAGCAGTTTGAATAAAACGGATAAAAAAAAGCAGGCAGCCCCAATCCCTGAGCAGCCTGCTTCTTTCTCGTTTGTGTTACTATTCTCCCGCTTCCATGGGATGCTCCTGCAGCAATTCCGCCGGTGAATAAAATCCTTGTTTTCCATTGGTAGCTTCCCGCACTTCAGCCACTTTTTCGGGTTTGATGGGGGAAGATTCATTTCCAAAACTATTCCGTACATAGGTAGCCACGGCAGCCACTTCCTTATCATTGAGCATTCCGGCGTATGGGGTCATCGGTACTTGTCCCGGGTATTCCTTATCCAACACCTCTATGGGGCCCATTAGGCCATTGAGGATAATCTTCACCAGCCGCTCTTCGCTTCCATTTACCCACTGGGTACCCGCTAGCGGTGGAAATCCGGAAGCACTTAGGCCTTTTCCGTCGGGCTGGTGGCAGGTGATACAAAAGCCTTCCCTGCTGTAAATGGCTTTACCCATTTGGAAAAGGGTCAGATCCTCCCCTTTTAGACGGCTATTGGATGGTTTTTCTTCCTGAGCCGCTTCCTGAAAGACGATGCTACCATCCGGATTCACGACCATGTTGCTAACGGACATGTCGTTCAGGTGAGCTAATGAGGTCTCAAAGGGTTTTTGCATCCAATCATCCTTTGGATGCTCGTCTGCCACTTCCAGAATGGCCAATCCATCCTCTTTGTCCAGCCAGGAGGCGGCCACAATCGCTTCCAGTCGAACCCTTCCGTGCGGATCGGCGGCCGCTTTTTTCAGCATCTCTACCTGATCGGGCACCTGATGACCGGTATACCGTAATATCCGGGCAACGGCGGCGCGCACGCGGTGATCGTTGGAAGCAAACAGTGTTTTCATCAAATCCTGATCCACCTGGTTCAATCCCCAACTTACCCAAAGGGCTTCCAGCAAATGGTGTTCATAGCGGGAGTCATTGGCATCCAAATCGACCATCCAGTCCTTCATTTTCACCAAAACTTCTGCTTCATCCCGGCCACGCAATTCCGCTCGGGTGCGGTAGCGGGCCCTGAATTCCGGCAACTTAAGGTTGTCCAATAAGGTTTCTATGCTTTCGCCGGCTATTTTCGGAGGGCTTACCAACGGTCGGGAAGGATACGTAATTCGGTAAATCCTGCCATGCACATGGTCTCTCAACGGATCACGGGCGTTGTGCTGCATGTGGCCTACCAGGATATTATGCCAGTCCACAAAATACAAGGAGCCATCCGGGGCAAATTCCATGTCTACCGGCCGGAAATTCCGGTCATCGCTGCGAATCAAGTCTACCCGGTGCTCACTATCATAACCGGTGCCGTCTTCCATCATCTTATGCATTTTCATGCCCAGAAAGCCGATGGTGTTGTTGATCAGCAGGTCACCCTGTACTGCTTCCGGAAAATGCCTGCTGGATACAAATTCCAGCCCTGAAGTCGGGCGCACCCGGTGGGCATCTTCGATCAGGTTGGGGCCTTTATGCGTGCCCTCACCATATCGAGGTTTAACAGAGCCGGGCATCATCCAGCGTACATCCGGCCCTGAAGTCTCTGCAAAGAAGTTTTGCCCCCAATCGTCAAAGGCAATTCCCCAGGGGTTGGGAATGGGGAGCTGTGCGGTTCTTTCCAGACGCTTTCGAGCGGGATTGTACCGGTAAAATCCGCCATTTGTCGCCCGAACCGGACCATAGGGGGTTTCCACATTGGTATGCAAAAACACGCCTTCTCCCATGTAAATAGCTCCTGACGGATCCGCCACAAAAGCGGAAATATTATGGTGGGTATCGTGGTCGTCAAAGCCACTTAGCAGGATTTGACGCTCTTCGGCATAATCATCCCCATCGTTGTCTTTGAGTATGATAAAATTGGTGCCTTGCGACAAATAAACGCCTTCAGGCGCAATTTCCATACCGATAGGCAGGTGCAAACTATCCGCAAAAACGATTTGCTTGTCTGCTTTTCCATCATTATCGGTATCTTCCAGGATGAGTATTTTATCATTTGGTTTGGGATCTCCCGGTTTGTAGTGCGGGTAGCTGGGCATTACGGCTACCCAAAGCCTTCCTTTGGTATCAAAGGTCATTTGAACCGGGTTCGCCAGGTCGGGAAATTCAGATTCAGAGGCAAACAATTCCACCTTATAACCCTCCGCAACTTCGAACTTCTCCAAGGCATCCTCTCCATAAAGATACTCAAGGTCGCCATTTTTTTCCGGGTTATAATTGGTTTCTACCGGAGGCAACTCAATCGTATTTTCATCGGCGGCCGCCAGGTCAAAAGACTCGCCCTGGCTGGCATTCCAGATGCCTTGATCCCTATTGGCGGTCATCTGACGAATCTTTTGCAATTCGTAGGGATAATTATCCGGCCCGAATGGATTATATCTTCTACCAAATACGTGTACGCCGTTGGGAATTTTATAATCGTTGTGCCACATCCAGTTCTTTTCGAGGACTGCAGCATGAATGGCTTCTCTCCGGTCTTCTGCCACGGCATCGTCAGATCCAAAGAGCGCATCGGTCAGAAAACGAGAAAACTGCTTGTATCCTTCCTCGGTAAGCTGAAAGCCATCGATGGTAAGGTATTCCTCCGAATTGGCATACCAGGATTGAGAAGGTTCAAACGCATCCACAAACAATACCTCATTGGCAGCAGCTATTTCCTGCATGGCCTGGGTATACCGTTTTAAATTATCGTTTTCCTTTTCTCCGTTGGGTAAGTCAAAATCTCCACTCAGGTTTTCAAAGGCTATCGGAGAAACCAGTGCAAGCTGCGGGGCTGCTTCGCCATTATAGAGGGTATTTTTCGTATGATTGATAAATGCCTCAAGTTCATTTTTGTAATCTTCCAGGCCCTCCTGCCCTTCAAAGGATTCGTTGTATCCAAAAAACCCGACAATGATATCTGCTTCGTGCCGTTTGATCCACTCATCCGGGGATTCGAAATGTCCTTCACTGCCCGAATTGGTAGCGAGTTCATCCTGAAATTCCTCCGCCCCAGGAAAAGCCCAGGGTGAAACCCTGCCAGCATGCGGCCGGAATCCGGGTGTATCTCCCGCATCTGCCATGTTTCGGATGTAGAGTAAGGAATCGGGGTAACGAACGTGCATTTCGGTTTCAAAGTGACCAAAATTCATCATTCTGGAGGCCAGGTTATTACCTACAAGTATGATATGATCTCCTTTATTTAATGCTAATTTTGGCCCCTCCGGGCCGCACTGAAAAGCAAAAAAGGAGACCAGCACCACCCAGAACAGGGTCTTGATGCGGTTGATTCGATCTAAATGCTGTTGGATCATTAGTATCTGTTTAATTTGATTCAGGTTTAGGTTAATTCAATATTAACATTATTTCCCAAGTAATCTTAAATAAAGTACATGAATTGGGAAATTCTATCCTGCACTGTCCTGTATGGTCCATGGATGGGAAAGCAAAATCGTCTAAAACCAAGCCCTTTATCGGAATTGTGTCAGGAATATTTTTGATTTTGCAGTTTTTATAGCTATTCTTAGGACTTATTCCAAACTATGCAAACTCAAAAAATTGGCTTAATCCTGGGGCCATTGGCCTTTTTAGGGATCTATTTCTTTGCCTCTCCCGAAGGATTATCGGATTCCGGTGTTGCCTTGTTGGCCATTACTTTTTGGATCGCCATTTGGTGGATAACCGAAGCCATTCCCATCGCCGCTACTGCCCTGCTTCCTTTAGTCGTGTTTCCGCTAACCGGCGTACTGGGGATCAAAGCGACCTCCATTCCTTACTCCGATCCAATGGTATTGCTCTATATGGGTGGGTTTATGATTGCAGTAAGCATCGAAAAGTGGAACCTACATAAGCGGATAGCCCTTCGAATTATTTCGTACTTAGGTACAGACTTAAAAAAAATCATTTTAGGCTTCATGGTGGCCACGGCTTTCTTATCCATGTGGATTTCCAATACCGCCACTTCCCTGATGATGCTGCCCATCGCCGTGGCAGTAGTGGTGCAAATCAGTCATGGCAATGACACCGTAAAAAAATCCCTTGGACAATCCCTTATGTTGGGGATTGCCTACAGTGCATCCATTGGTGGTCTGGCCACCATTATCGGCACACCAACCAATATAATTTTGACGGCCGTGGTCAAGAATACCTACGGTATTGAAATCAGTTTTGGCGAGTGGATGTTAATCGGGTTTCCCATTTCTGTGGGCTTGCTTTTTATTTGCTGGTATTACCTGGTAAACTGGGCTTTTCAATTTCCTAAATCCCTCCAAATAGCTGGAGGAAAAGAAGAAATTAAAAGGCAGCTGGCCCAATTAGGGGCTATCAGCATACAGGAAAAACGGGTTCTTTGGATTTTTATGGGCGTCAGCCTTTCCTGGATCACCAGAAGTTTTCTCCTACAGGAATACATCCCAGTGCTAAACGATACGATCATCGCGCTAACGGGCGTATTGCTTTTGTTTGTGATACCGGCGGGAAATGAAAAAAAGGAGCGACTTCTGGATTGGAAAGTAGCCGAAAAAATCCCCTGGGGCATTCTGATTCTGTTTGGTGGCGGCCTTGCCCTGGCCGAAGGATTTCAGGAAACGGGATTGGCGAACTGGATCGGGGAGCAATTTATTTTGCTTCAAAACTTCCCATTCTGGCTGTTTTTATTACTTATTATTGCTGCCGTTAATTTCTTAACCGAAATCACCTCAAATGTGGCCACTGCTTCCATGTTGCTGCCCATCTTATCAGCTGTGGCATTGGCGATGGGCGTTCATCCCTATGGCCTGATGATCGGAGCAACCATGGCTGCTTCCTGTGCCTTTATGTTACCGGTGGCAACCCCTCCCAACGCCGTGGTTTTTGGCTCTGGCTACCTGACCATTCCGGTCATGATGAAAACAGGATTTTTTCTCAATTTGCTTTCCATTGTATTTATTCTGGTTCTTACGCTATTTTACCTTCCCTGGATTTGGGACTTTTCCATGCTCGCTTTTCCAGAGGCATGGAAATAAGGTTTGGAGAGCGGTTTGGAGACTTGGGGACTAAGTGAATCAGGGAGTTAAGGACATTGTGACTTGGAGACGGAGAGACTTAGGGATTTAGAGACTAAGGGACCGAGAGACTTAGGGGCATAGTAACCAGGAGACATTAGGGGCTCTCAGGTGGGTTGGTTGACTTTACAAACTAAAAGGGAAACATTGATTTATAGAAACAAAAAAAGGCTTGTCCAACGGTACGTGGACAAGCCTTTATATTCTCAAGCGATAAATGATTATCGCTCTAACCAATCGTCTCCAAGTATATCGGAGAGCTTCTGATCGTATTCTTCTGCTTTTGCTTCATTTTGCAGACGCGTATGGATCTGAAACAAAATCTGCATTATTTCCGTGTTATCGGGCTTCAATTCTAACGCCTTGGTAAAGTAAGGTAAAGCTTCTTCATACAAGCCATCCGCTTCTGCCAACATGGTATCTGATTTTTCCTCCCACTCTTCATCAGAAAAGTTGTTTACCTCCGTAATGATATTCCTTGCTTTGTCCAGGTAAATGGCTCCGGCGTAATAGTTTCCTTCAAAGAAATCAGGATCAGCTTCTACCGTTCTTTTGTACTCTTCCAATGCCCCTTCCATGTCACCGGAACTTTCTTTCAAATACCCATATCTTAAGCGTATGGCAGGATTATCGGGATCGTTTTCCAACGCTTTTTCAATGGAAACCATAGCCTCATCCATTTTATCCAATTGCAACAATAACTGAATTTCAAATTCTGCGAGTCCCTTATCTTCCGGATAAAGTTCCCGGGCTTCGGTAGCCAATCTATACGCTTCTTCCGGATCATTTTCCTCCGCACTGGCAATTTGGATCAGAAAATAATAAGCGTTGAGTTTATTGTATTCATCGATGTCCAACAAGTGCGTAAAGTACTTTTTCGCTGCCTCAGTATTGCCAATCATATTAGCGGTATACCCGGCATTAAAAACCGTCGTGGTGTCTTTGGGATCCAGGTCGGCCGCCAAAGAAAAGAATTCAAATGCCTGATCCATGTCCTCTGCGTCATACCTTTCACTTCCTTTATTTAATGAAGCATTTTTCAATCGGTAAACGCCCTCGCCCTGTAAGTTTGCAGGAAGCTCTGGAACGACCTCTTTAAACAGGTCTTTGCTCACCTTACTGGTGGAATCCATATCCTCCATTTCGAAGGTGGTCATAAAACTGGACTCTGCTTCTCTTCCTAAGCTAACTGTCTCCTCGGTGTTGGAAGAGTCTGCCTCAAACATCTGCGTTTCTATCTTGCCTTTGATGAAATAGGTATCCGATTCGCTTCCGGTTTCTTCATCATTTACGGCATTCTTAATGTCTGAATAGGCTTCCTCAATATTGCCTCTTCTTAGGTTTCTTTCGGCAGATCGTACCACCTTTTTCTGGCCAAAGGCAACTGTAGCAGCGATGCCCACCAAAGCCAATGATAAAATTAACTTTTTCATGTTAGGAATGTTATACTTTTTTGGTTTCAACTATTATTCGTTATTAGGATTTACTTCATTGTCAGTTGGAGGATTCTCTCCCGTATCGGAATCTTCCTCTACCAGAATATTCTCAATTTTTTCCACCGAGGAAATTTCATCGTTTTCGTTTAATCGAATCAATTTTACGCCCTGCGTCGCTCTTCCCATCACACGAACCCCTGTCGCTGGTGTTCGAATGGTGATGCCCGATCGCGTAATAATCATTAAATCATCGGTAGTGACCACCTCTTTTATGGCAACCAAGCCGCCAGTCTTCTCGGTGATATTCATGGCTTTAACTCCTTTACCACCCCGTTTGGTGATGCGGTATTCCGAAAGAAAAGACCGTTTTCCAAATCCTTTTTCGGTGACCACCAAAAGCGTAGCTTCTTCTCTCTGAACACAAACCATGCCAATTACAAGATTGTCATCCGCCCCCAAATTAATCGCCTTAACGCCCGTAGCCGTTCGCCCCATGGGTCGAACATTGGATTCATGGAAATGAACCGCTCTTCCCGAACTGGACGCAATGACAATGTGCGCGTCGCCATTGGTTAATTCCACATTTAGCAATTGGTCATCCTCCCGGATATTGAGCGCAATGATTCCATTGGTCCTGGGTCTGGAATATTGTTCCAAGGTGGTCTTTTTGATAATCCCTTTGCGGGTTACCATTACAATATTGTTGTTATTGATGTAATCATCATCGTTCAAATCCCTCACCTGAATGATGGACCGAATTTTGTCTCCGCTTTGAATGTTAATCAGGTTTTGAATAGGCCTTCCCTTGGAGGTTTTACTGCCCTCCGGAATGGCATACGTCTTTAACCAGAAGAGTTTGCCCTGATCGGTAAAAATCAATAGGTAATTATGCGTCAGTGCTGTAAATAAATATTCGGTATAGTCGTCTTCTTTCGTACTGACACCGCGGGAACCAACACCTCCCCTGCTCTGGGACTTGTATTCGGTAAGAACGGTTCGCTTGATATATCCCTGATGCGAGACGGTGATAACCACCTCCTCATTGGGAATCATGTCTTCATAGTTGAAGTCTTCGGCATTGTGCTCGATGGTCGTCCTTCGCTCATCCGAGTACCGCGTTTTCATTTCCAGCAGTTCATCCTTAATGATTTGCATCCGCCGATCTTCGTTGGCCAGAATCTCTTTCAATTCCTCGATCAGTTTCATCAATTCATCGTACTCCTGCTGGATCTTTTCCCGCTCCATGCCGGTAAGACGCTGCAGACGCATATCCAGAATGGCTCTTGCCTGGATTTCTGAAAGCTCAAATCGTTCCATCAATCCATTTCGGGCCGTTTCCGGATCCCTGGAATCCCGGATGAGCTTAATCACTTCGTCCAGATTATCCAATGCCACCAGGTACCCTTCCAGGATATGGGCTCGCTTTTCAGCCTCCTTCAGTTCGTATTCCGTTCTTCTGACAACAACCTCATGACGGTGATTGACATAATGGACAATCAACTCCTTCAGATTCAAGGTGTAAGGGCGCCCCTTTACCAGAGCCACGTTATTCACGCTAAAGGAAGTCTGTAGCGGGGTGTGTTTGTAAAGATTGTTTAGAATAACATTCGGAACGGCATCTTTCTTCAATTCGTAGACAATACGCATGCCTTGCCGATCTGACTCATCGCGGATAGCGGAAATGCCGTCCAGCTTTTTCTCATTGATCAACTGGGCGGTTTTTTCGACCATCGAGGCCTTATTTACCTGATAGGGAATCTCATTGATGATGATCATTTCCCTGCCATTGGATTTTGTTTCAACGGTGGCCTTTCCCCTCATGATAATCCTTCCCCTGCCGGTTTCAAAGGCTGCCTTCACCCCATTATATCCGTAAATGATCCCTCCGGTCGGGAAATCAGGAGCAATGATATGTTCCATCAACTCCGGAATGGTAATGTCATTATTATCAATATAGGCACTAATTCCACTAATGACTTCACCTAGATTATGGGGTGCCATATTGGTGGCCATGCCCACGGCAATTCCGGAAGCTCCGTTTAATAAAAGGGCAGGAATTTTTGCCGGCAACACGACCGGCTCCTTCAGGGTGTCGTCGAAGTTCAGCTGAAAATCAACCGTTTCTTTATTTATATCGATTAGTAATTCCTCCGCAATTCTCCGAAGCCTGGCTTCGGTATACCTCATGGCAGCAGGGTTGTCCCCATCTACCGAGCCAAAGTTTCCCTGCGGGTCAACCAATGGGTAGCGCAGCGACCAATGCTGCGCCATTCGAACCAGTGTTTCGTACACGGCTGAATCACCGTGGGGGTGGTATTTACCGAGCACTTCCCCTACTATTCTGGCTGATTTTTTATAAGGTTTGTTGTGGGTTACCCCTAATTCCTGCATCCCATACAGAATTCGGCGGTGTACTGGCTTTAAACCGTCCCTTACATCCGGTAAAGCCCTGGAAACAATTACCGACATCGAATAATCGATGTAGGCACCACGCATTTCTTCCTCAATATTGATCGGGATGATGTTCTCGTTCTCTCCTTGAGCCATAATTAAATTTCCTCGCTAATAACCTGCAAGATAGCAAAAAGAACAGGTTTAGAAAAATATAATTTTTCTAATATAGCTCCAAACGGGTATTCAGTTTATTTTCATGGAGTTAATATCCCAATTTTAGTCAAAAAATTTGGGGTTTGGGTTAAGAAAAGCTTTTTTTCACCCTTAGATTACCATTGCCCGACTTTTCGGTTTTGTCTGTTCCAAATGGAACTACCCCGGTATTCGACCCCATTGTGTAAATGTTTCATGACTACCCGGCAGCCTCCTACTTTACATTTTTTGGTACCTGGCAAGCTGATGGACACGCCTACCTGAAGATTGTAAACGCGTTGAAGTAGGGATTGTGTTTCCGGAATCTCCGGATTGGTATACGCAAAGGAGCGGAATTCCACTGCTGGCTTTATAAAGGCCCTGGTATATTCTGAAAAATCGTATTCCAACTGTAGTCCCAAACCGTAATAAGGATCCGGAGCACTCAGGTTTGGATCCACGGATTTTCGAAGCATCATGGAACCAAATTCTCCTTCTACCATAAATCGCCAGGGATAAATCTGTCTTGCCCGCTGCTTTAGCTCCGACTGCATGTAAATGTTATTCTCCGAGTAATTTCGATATTGCCAGCGGAGAACGGAGCGACGCTTGCCAGCATCCCACAGTATTAACCCCAGGGTGCCATACAGCTTGTCGTAGGTATAGGCCTGCTCCTGGAAATCAAAGGAATATCCCTGAGCCTCCAACGGAGAAATCCGCCCCCATTCTCGTCCATAGCCAACGCCCAGACTAATAAAGTCAAATACATTGATGCGCATGCCGATATTTAGTGGATACGCAAAATTTCCGCTACTTAAGGACAAGGTATCTCCTGCTGCCAAATCCATGGTCTGCTCCATACCGCTACTGATCGGATAAGAACCGGGCATTTCACTTGAAAAATCAAATTCGTGCTCCTGATATCCCGCTCCGGTAGACAGTTCAAAGGAGAAGTTACTAACCATGTTTCTAAAAACATTCCCTAGTTCGTTATCACTTTTCCGACCATTTAATTTCCGTTCAATGCCAAAAATATCTTCCTGAGCAACAAGAGGACTAATAAACAGGCTGCTGCCCATCATAAGCAGCCACACAAAAAGCAGGGTATTTTTCCAGAGAGATCTCATACCGGTTTTTCCTAACTAACGTAAAAAACAAAAAAACCCTCACAAAAGGGAGGGTTTTTTTCAATTTTATTTTGAATTGGTCTTATTCTCCTGCGTCCGGCTCCGCTTCTTCAGAGTCTTCACTTCGCTTTTCTTTCAATTCGGCCATCATCATGTCTACCTTTTCTTTGATTTCCGGATTTTCCTTGATGGCTTTATTCACTTTATTATAGGTAGCGACTCCCAGAATCTCATCGTTTTTGATCAAACCGATTTTAAGATCCCTTACCTCATTTCCAAGCGAACTCATAAATTCCAGGATAGCCTCGTAAGCTGTTTTTTCTTCGTCAGTCACCTCGATTTCAGCCATTTTTTCCTCGTCTTCCCAGGCATCCTTGATTTCATTGTATCGGGCGGCCCCATCTATCACCTCGTTGTCTTTAATCATCGAAACAAGCTCTTCATTTTTTTGCTCATAAAAAGCCATTACAGAATCTTCCATGGCAGCAAATTTTGCCAATTCCTCATCGGTGATCTCCTCTGCAGCTTCATCCTGCGCATGAGCCGTAAATCCGATTACACCAACTAACAAGAAAGCCAATACAAATAATTTTTTCATAATTTCCATTTCAGTTTATTAAACGCTATATACTCACGAATTAAGTTAGAATCCATTTATTTCGCAAATAATAAGGCAAAAAATGCGCCATAATTTATATGTACCCCCTATAATTTGAATTTAAACGATATTTTTTAGCTTTTTAATGGTTTCTTGTGGATTTTTTGAGGAAAAGACAAAATTTCCAGCTACCAGGATATTGGCACCGGCATCAAATAATTTTTTTGCATTTTCCATGCTGACTCCTCCATCGATCTCAATCTTCGCATGAGAACCGGTTTCCACGATTAATTTGGTAAGCCGGTGGACTTTTTTGTAGGTATTATCAATAAATTTCTGTCCGCCAAAGCCCGGATTTACAGACATAAGGATGACAAGGTCCACCTCCCGAATAATATCTTCCAATTGTGATACGGGCGTATGGGGGTTCACCGCAACGCCTGCTTTACAGCCCAGTTCTTTGATGGATTGGATGGTTCGGTGGAGATGCGGGCAAGCTTCACTATGCACCGTAATGTGTGCGGCACCGGCTCTTTGAAAAGCAGCCAGATAATGGTCCGGATTTACGATCATCAAGTGGACGTCTAAGGGCTTGTTCGCATAGCGCTTAATGGCTTCTACCACCGGTAAACCCATGGATATATTAGGCACGAAAACACCGTCCATGATATCTACATGAATGTAATCGGCATCGGAGCCATTAATCATTTCCACTTCCTTCTGAAGGTTGGCAAAGTCAGCAGCAAGAACGGACGGGGCAATCAATGGGTTCATAAAATGGGGGTCGATTTGAAGGAAATCAGATTATAGTTATCTGATACAATACAAAAAAAGGAAAAATTATTCTCATTTCCTTATTTCTTCCACAACTTCATGCGGGCTGCAGAAGAATCATCCTCTAACTCAAGCCAATACATACCCGGGACGAGGGTACCCATATCTACCCGATAAGGATCGCGCATAACGTACCGGTCTAACTGAAGCGAACTGATCAGCTTTCCCTGCAAATCATACAGCGTGAGCTGACAGGAATTTTCCTGGCCGAATTCAACAAACAATTCTTTATCATCCAGCGGATTTGGGTAGATTCTGGACGGTAAATCCACCAGGGTCCCTTCTTCCCTACTATACATCGCTCTAAAATAGTTTGGAACACCATATCCCAATTCCATATCCGGTTGCGCTGCCTGGGAACCACTTTGCAAGAGCTTTTCCATCAGTTCGGATCTTGTAAAATCGGGATTGGCCTGCCACAATCCTGCTGCCAAAGCCGCTACCTGCGGTGCTGAAAAGGAGGTACCACTGGAAAGACTAGTCCCTTCAACCTGGCGCCAAAGGGTCACTCCGGAACCATACGCTACCAATTCCGGCTTGATACGCCCATCACTGCTGGGACCGATGGAACTGAATCCGGCCTTAGTAAACTGATTGTTGATTGCGCCAACCGCTAAAATTCCTTTGGCATCTGCGGGTACGGTGATGGTCTGCCATCGGATATTACCTTCATTTCCAGAGCTGCTGACCACCAGAATGCCTTTCTCAGCAGCCATGCCTGCTCCCCTGGAAATGACCGCCGTGTTGCCGTCTAGGTCTTCCTTGCCGTAATTCATTTCCGGATCATCGAAAGTATTGTAGCCCAGCGAGCTATTGATAATTTGTACGCCCAGGCTATCGGCAAATTCCGCGGCCCGAACCCAATTGTATTCTTCTATACGAAACTCAGAATCCACGTCTTCTGTAATGCATAAAATATAATTCGCCGCATAGGCTCCTCCTACCAATTGGCTGGGGTCGTAGGAAGCCAGTAGGGACAAGGCACCTGTGCCGTGCGTATCGGTACGATAGACCGAAGATACTCCATTCCGTACGAAGTCCCGGGTAGCCAAAATCCTGTTTTCGTTAAAAAGATGCTGCAGTCCAATAATTTCATCGGTATTTAAAAACCCCGCATCAAAGACAGCAATCGTGACCCCCTCCCCCTTGTAGCCATCTTCATGCATTTCCGGAATTCCAAGAATGTGATTTTGAAAGTCAAAGGTATAGCTCGCTTTTGCTTTATTGCCTCGGGCTTGTTTTGGATCCAGGTAATTCTTTGTTCCTTCGTTACCATTTACTTGCTGGCCTCCCCTTCCCACATACAGCACTTCCTCAACGAAGGGAAAGGACCTGATTTTTTCAACAGCCGTCGGGTCCGCCAAAACCACGGATGCATTGAGCCATTTTGAATGGTAGAAAATTTCCTCGACTTCATTGGCTATCAAGGAGGCATACTGACGGGAAACCGGTAAATCAGTACTATCCAACGCGACGTGTTCCCTTTCCCTCCGCAAAAGGGCCTTCTCGCCCAGCAATTCCTCCGGCCGATCCAAACTATAGGTAGTCGTTGGCTTAAAGCGGTAATGCACCGCATACCGGTCTTGTCCCAGCAGGGAAGTCCAGCTGCTAAACAGGAAAAAAATAAAAATGACAGACCTAGTCTTTCCCATAAGAAATCAATTTTAAATGAGTAAAACGTCCTTCCTGAATAATTTGTTCTCCCAGGCATTCATTTCGGGAACAGTACTTGAATACCTCATAATAGCTTTCTATCAACCCCACCTCTTTGCCATATACCTCGTAACGGATATCCCGCAGCGTTATCTGGTCATCCTCTTCGCTTTGCCTTACGGTGACGGTTTCAGGAAAATAGTTGTTTTCTACCAGGTAATCTCCCATTCTTTCGATAAAAAAATAAGTGGTAGGAAGCGAATTATAGGCATTGCCATTCCATTCAGTGTCCGCTGCCAGCGGGTAGCTTAGCACTATTTCCTGTAGGTTATCATCATGACGAATAATCCGGCTATTGGAAAACGTCAGCGTATAGCTTTTTTCATCGCTCCAACGATTCCGGTCTTCCGAGTACTGCCTCCTTACCCGGTATACCAGGTCATTATCGGCATTCAGGTATTGGTCCACTATTTCATCCCGGTAAAAAAATTTGGTGGTTTCAAAATCCTCTTCACCAAAATACCGGGTATTGTCAACCTGATACTCCCAAAAATTCCCAATTGCCAATGGATAATAAGTGGAAGTAATGATGGGAGGTTCTTCCCGCAGCACCTCACAGCCCATCGCAAAAATCCCTAACAGCAGCATCCAACTGCTTTTTTCCAAAACTTTCATTCTCTATCTTTGAAATCTTTGAAA
Source organism: Cyclobacterium salsum (assembly GCF_010119245.1). Classification (GTDB taxonomy): domain Bacteria; phylum Bacteroidota; class Bacteroidia; order Cytophagales; family Cyclobacteriaceae; genus Cyclobacterium; species Cyclobacterium salsum. The sequence goes on along the minus strand of NZ_WNKG01000001.1, from coordinate 225,589 downwards.
ATTACATAAATAATACTCCAAATCGAAATGGCTCTAAAAACTTTTGTAAAGATAAGCAATGTAAACAATTTAAGCGATGCGAGGTATTGTGCGGGAATGTATGTAAATCTGATGGGATTTTGCCTGGAGGAGAGCTCAGAATACTTTGTCTCCCCCGTCGAATTCAAAGAAATCACCGGTTGGCTTTCGGGCCTGCAATACGTAGCTGAGTTTAACCTTTCCCATCCGGACCAAATCCTTGAAACACTTCGGGAATACGAGGGCTTCAAATGGATTCAGGTACGCGAAAAACACCACCTGCAAATGCTGGAAAACAGTGGTTATGGATTGATTTATTCCTACACCATCAAAAAGGCAGCCGATTGGGAAGACATGCTGGCATTTTCGAAAAGCCTGGGAGAACACGAGATTATTCTAAATCTGGAAGCGGACACCGGAGTAGATACGATCGGAGAAAAGGAAGTGGAAATGATTGCGCAACTGGCAACAAACTGTGAGGTATTGCTGGGTTTTGGATTTGATGCTACGAACATTGACTCCCTTCTTGAAGCCACGGATATAAAGGGCATTAGCATGAAAGGAGGGCATGAAATCCGACCTGGAATTAAGGATTTTGATGAATTGGCCGATATTCTTGAGGCACTGGAAGTCGAAGATTAAAGGGGAATCAAGGAAAATTCGATGTATTTGATGGTTTCTCCTTTTTCCATAAACATTTTCTCGTAGCGTGTCCGAATACCGTGATGTTCTTCTTTCCATTCGGATTGGTAAAAATCCCTGGTTTTTCGTTCTACACTTATATCCTGCCTGCCGGAAAGAAGTGCTTCTGTGTAGGTATAAAGGCCGGTGTTATCGGTTTTAAAATGAATCGTTCCGGCGCCATCCATGATTTGCCGGTAGATTTGAAGAAACCGGGGGGAAGTGAGCCTTTTTTTCTCATCCCGGTCTTTGGGTCGGGGATCAGGAAAGGTAATCCATAATTCATCAATCTCGCCGGGGCCAAAAGACGCTTCCAGATTTTCAATCTGCGTTCGCAGAAAAGCCACGTTTTCCAGGCCCTCTTCGGAAGCCTGACAGCTTCCTTTCCATATCCGGGACCCCTTGATATCTACTCCGACAAAGTTTTTCTCCGGATAGTGCCTGCCCAGGCCCACGGTAAATTCCCCTCTGCCACAGGCAAGCTCTACCACCAATGGATGGTCGTTTTGAAACTGTAGTTCCTTCCATTTGCCCTTTATTTCCTCAAAACGCTGTTTCCCGGGTTGTACCACATTGGGATTGGCTTCATTTTGCCTGAAGCGTTCCAGTTTATTTCTACCCATACCGATTAAAGTTCCTTTATTTCTGCAACGACAAATGTACTGCCTCCAACGAAAATCAAGTCATCGATCCCGGCATTTTTTTTGGCATAGGCGATGGCAGCATTTACATCCGTTATGCAGGTTCCCTGTAAGCCATGCAAGGCCGCCTTTTCTTTTAACGCTTCCGCAGGAAGGGATCGGGGCTGGTCTGCCTGGCAGAAAATGTACCGTGCCCCTTTGGGCAAAAGTGCCAACACCTGCCCCTGGTCCTTATCCTGAACCATTCCCAGGACCAGGTACAGGTTGCGATGTGGAAGGCGGTTGAGTTGTTCTATAATAAGTTTAATTCCATCTGCATTATGTGCTGTGTCACATACTACTAAGGGGTTTTTTTCAAGTATTTGCCAGCGCCCTTTCAATCCGGTATTGTCCCTTATTGCTGCCAATCCTTGCAGAAGTTGGCCGGAAGAAATGTTATATCCCATTTCATTGAGCCTGGAGGTGGCCAGCAAGATTCCCGGCAGGTTTTTGGCCTGGTAATCTCCCAATAAATCCATCGAGACTTCCCAGGTGCTACCATCGGCTTCCCGGATTTCATAGCGCGCCAGGGTTTCCATGTCAGCCGCTTGCTTCCATCCTTTGGGCAGAACTTCAAAGCATTGGTCAGCAAAAAACAGCGGGGCATCTTTTTCCCGGGCGGCCTGCTGAAAAACAGGAGTTGTCGATTCCTGGGTTTGCCCGATGATTACCGGTACCCCTTCCTTGATGATACCCGCTTTTTCGCCCGCAATTTTCTCAAGCGTATCCCCCAAGAACTGAACATGATCCAGGCCAATATTCGTAATCAGACAAAGCAGGGGCAGCAGCACATTGGTACTGTCGAACTTGCCGCCCATTCCCGTTTCGATGACCGCAATATCGACTTTTTCCCGGGCAAAGTAGGAAAAGGCCATGGCCACGGTCATTTCAAAAAAACTGGGCTTTAGCGTTAACAAAAATTCTCGTTGCTCGTCCACAAAGTGACATACTTCTGTTTCCGGGATTTCCTGGCCATTGATTTTGATCCGCTCGCGAAAGGACTTTAAATGGGGAGAGGTGTACAAACCCGTTTTATACCCGGCTTCCTGAAGCACCGAGGCAAGGGCATGGGCCGAACTGCCTTTTCCATTGGTACCGGCAATATGGATACTTTTGAATGCCTGAAGCGGATTTCCCAGCCGTTCACATAGTTGGAGGGTGTTCGTTAGGTCTTTTTTAAACGCCGGAGCCCCGACCCGCTGAAACATGGGTAAAGCCTGGTACAAAAAGTCAAGGGATTTCTGATAGTTCATGAAAAAGGCTTAATCTACGCGGATAACAAAGGTAATTCTCCCGGTGGAATATTCGGCAGTGGGGTTTCCACTTTGTCGTTTAAAGGAAAGGCCATTGACCACGGTTCGATAGTAATTCAATACTTCATTGCTGACGTTGTATTCAAGAGGGATGGCTTGAACGATCCGGCCGTCGTCGTTGACGGTAATCCGGAATACAATGCGGCCGTTTCGGTTGGATAGATTATCCTCAATGGAGGGCCTGGAGGCAAAGTCCCAGCCGGCCAAGTCCAGGTTGTAGCCGGAACCATCGCCTGTATTCCCGCGTCCGGATTGCAAGATGGACCGTCCATCTACGGTACCTTGAGGGTTACCTTCATTGCCCTGCTGATTGGAGGTCCCTTCATTGTTTCCTGCAGCGGGTTGGTTGGAGGTTCCTGTTTTACCTCCCCCACCAAAAATAGCACGCGGATCCACGGTAGGCTTTTTCTCTTCCACTTTTTCCGGAGCCGTCTTTTCGGCCGGTTGATTTTCTACCCGGTCTTCGGTAGGATTCTCGTTTGTTTCGGTAGGCGTATCCGGAGTCGGTTCCGGTTCTTCGTTGGTTTGTACGGGGCTGGGAACCTGTGATTGCGGCTGCTGTCTGGGTTGACTTTTGCTGGGTTGGGCTGGTGTGGGTTGCGGTTCGGGAGGGCTAACCGGTACCACATTTTCAGTCGGTTGGGAAGCTGGATCACCCGGGGCTGCTGCTTCTTCGATCGCCTCCGTATTGGAAGTAGATTCCGTCGTTGCCTGCTCGCTATCCATTCCGGCATCCGAGAAGCCCAGGTTCAATTCCAGGCCAAATTGAGACATGGGAGGAACTGGTTGTTTCCAAACCACAATAAAATAAAAGCCTACCAAAATCAATGCGTTTACTAAAAACGTGATGAGGATGGCTTTCTTCTTATTCTCCAGGGTTTCTTTCCGGTCTTCCCAAACTTCCATTTTGAAATCTTACTTGTATGGTTTTGTGGCGATGGTGACGTTGGCTTCGAGTGAGGCGGCGATCCCTCCTACCTCTACTAGATGCTCCACCGGTACTTCCTGATCGATGTGCAAGACAACGTACCCTTTCTTCTCTTTCAATAACGTTGTTAACGCTTCTTTAATTTCATTTCGGCTTACCTGCCGGTCATTTACTGCATATTTGAGGTCTTTGGTGATACTTACGGTCACTTCCTGCATCACGATATCGGAGGCCTCACTGCTCGGAAGGTTTACGGGTAAGCCCGAGGGGGTAATGAAGGAAGAAGTAAGCATGAAAAAGATCAACAGCAGAAAAATGATGTCGGTCATCGATGACATGCTAAAGGCGGCTTCGATTTTATTTTTTGACTGTAGGGCCATATTATTTCTTATCCTGAAGTAAATCTATAAATTCGATCGTGGTATATTCCATATTATGGATCAGTTTGGAGACCTGTGTAACCAGGTAGTTGTAACCCAGGTAAGCGACGATCCCGACCACCAAACCCGTAGCGGTGGTAATCATGGCCTCATAGATCCCGGTAGAAAGCAGTTTGGGAGAAACCATTCCTTCTTCCTGTGCCACTCCGATAAATGCCCGGATCATTCCAGCGACGGTACCCAAAAACCCGATCATCGGCGCAGCACCCGAAACAGTTGCCAGCAGCCCCAGGTTTTTTTCCAACTTATAAATCTCAATTTTACCAACGTTTTCGATGGCCACCTCAATGTTTTTCAAAGGACTACCAATGCGTTCCAGCCCTTTGCTAATCATGTTTGCCACCGGGGTTTCCTCTCCCTGGCAAATCATCTTTGCCTGCTCAATATTTCCACTCTGAACCATCATCTTAACCTGATCGATCATGCCTTTGGGGGTTTTGGAGGCTTTTTTTAAGGTGATGACGCGCTCAATAAAAATAAAAATGGCTAAAATAAAGAGCAAGTAAAGCGGGATCATCATGTACCCCCCTTTGATCAATAACTCCAATAGGCCAATATCGGATGACCCGGCCCCCTCCATGAGAGCAAGTGAATCGACGGCCTGCTGGCCGTCTGAGGTTGACAACGTTTGTAATAGGATCATATTAATATTTCAGTACCCATAAATTTTCTTCGTATTCCGTTTGGGAAGTATCCATGGCCTCCAGTGCCAGGTCAAGGTTTTCATACTGTCCGACTGCCAGACGGTAGAAATGGATGCTTCCATAGGGATGCACCAAAAACGTTTCCAGTCCGGCTTTATTGAGTCGTTCTGAATAATCTCTGGCAAGATCATCATCAATGAAACTACCAACTACCAAAAAATACCTCGGAGAATCGGCTCTTTCGGCAATTTCTGTCAATACCGGCGTAACCGCTTCAACCGCTGGGGCTGGGTCTTCGGTTACCGGGTCAGGAACAGGCGCAGGTTCGGGTGTTGCCTCTGCCGGTTCTTCTGATTGGGCAACCGGTGCATCACTTTCTTCCGGATTTGGGTTAAAATAGCCGAGATTACCCCAATAATAAGCCCCAAATCCAATTAGTAAAACCAAAAGAAGGATAAGCCACAACGCCCAGTTGGAACGCCGTTCTTTTTTCTCTTTTTCAATACTTTTTGATCTTCCCGTTACCGTTTTACCCTTTCCTACCGGCACCGGTACGGGAGATGCAGCCGTTTTGGCAATGGGACTTTCCAGTGGCCTGACGGAAACCGGAGGTAGCCCAAAGTCCTCATCGTTATTTGGTTGGCTGTTTTGATCCTTGGATTTATTTTCAGACATATCAAAAAAGATTGTTTCAATCTGCTAAGCTAAAGTAAAACCATCAAATCGACAATATTGGCACCATATTTCCCCGATTTCACCTACCCTTGCTAAACGACTATGCAAACTAAAATTTAAACCCAACGCCTCCAATCACCTGAATGGTACGCACGGGATAATAGTTAAAGCGTTCGTACTGCTGGTTTAATAAATTATTCCCCTTAAGGAAAGCCGAAAACCGGCTGGAAAACGCATAATTCGCATGTAAATGCAAATCCAGCAAGGGATCCAGGTCTCGTTCGGTATCGGAGGCTAGATTGATGGCATTGATTCCTCCCAGTGCATGCAAGTTGGCATAAAGCGTCCATCGTTCATTGGGAGTAAAGGAATTATTTATACGTACCTCCCACTCTGGCCGGTGCCAGGCGATCCCGATCTCATCCAGGGTGTATTGGTAAAAATGCAAGGAAGCATCCATTCGGTAGATTTCATCAAAACTATAATTTAGCTTTCCGTGGTATTCCAGCACCTTGGTGTTGTTATCATAAATGAGCTGAAACCGGGTACTATCCATCGCATTGTTTCCATAGAAATGCATATTGGTAAAATCTCCGTATTTCAATCCAAGTCGGTAATTGAAAAGGTCATTGGCATTACCAGAAATACCGGCATCAACCTGAAAATTCTGGATGGTATTCCTGAGCTGCTCAGATGGCCCTAAAAAAGGATTCTCCCGGATAAAGCTATAATAGGTGTTTCGCTTTACATCTCCCTCGTAAGTTCCATAAATACCAAATTCAGGCATCAATTGATACGAAACGGATGCTACTGGCAATACATAAAACTCCTTTAATTTGTTTGGAACGATGTCGTTTTCATGAATCACATTTGCCCCTATTTTAATGTCCAGCCCTTCCTGCCGGTACTGAACAAAAGGGTGCAGCTTAAAATAATTTCTATTGATGGCTTCGTAATTCACATCACTGGGAGAAGTAAATGCCAATTCGGTTTCTATTCCCCCATTTAGGTTGTCGTTAGCGCGAAAGCCCGCAGCGGCCTTCACCAGGGCCTCACTTTCCTGGGCCTCGTATCGGTCATTAAAAAGCCTCAGGGAAAGGCTCGCCGAGTAATTGAATGGTTCTGCCTTTTCAACTCTTCTCAAACCTATCTGCGTATGAATGGTATTAAAAACCTGCTGTATGGTATCGGCAAGCACTGTATTTTCAGGTTGAGGGGTGTAGCCATAAAAATGGTACATATCTCTTTGGTATCCCAGTTTACCAAATATTTCGACGATATCTTTATACAAACTGCCATTCAAAAAAATATCCGTATGATCCTCTGCCGAATTCTGCCCATCCACCGGCCCGGTGTAAAATCCCTCATGCTTTAGGTGCAAACCATAACCAGCTTCTTCATAGGGCTGAGGAAAAAGATCCAACTGGAAAAATGGAGCGGAGTAATTTCCGAAACCCAATTGGGCCATCCCCATGGTTTGGTCCGTTTCAGGCTTCGGGAAAGGTTTTTGATAGGGCTGGGTTTCCAGTGCCACCGGAGCCAATGGAAAAAAATAATCGTTTACCTGATAGGTATAATCGGTAGAGGTACTTACCGGCGGTAAAGCGGGACTTTTTTCAAAAACCCGGGACTGTTTGGGAAGGCTTAACACCCTGTCTTTCCGGATAATAAACTCCGTATCCCGGATTTCTCCCCGTTCCGGCTCCCCCGTATCCTGACTCTGAACAGGTACCACCACTACAACTGCCAATACAACTCCTGAGACTATTAACTGTATGAACTGCTTCATTCTGCGGTCGTGTTGATGGTTTCCAATAATACTTCAGCTTCCGTTCTGACTGATTCCATGTCCGAATTTTCAATCACTGATTCCAGAGTGGCTTTGGCCTGGAACGTTTCATCCAATGCGATGTAATTTTTTGCCAGCAGTATAAATTGCTTACCGTACCACAACTCATACGAGCCAAAAGGCTGGGAGTACTCGAAAATCAGCTCATTGGATGCCTCATAGGCACCTGCTTCATGGCTGAGCGAAGCAAGCCGGAAAAGGGCTTCAGCACCTTGTTCCGATTTGTAGTTATCGACCAATTCCCGGTAAACCGGTTCTGCCTGGGCCGGCTGATTACTGTTTTCCAAAGCCTTTGCCTTAATCAATAAAGCGCTGGGAGCCGCATCTACGGTAATATTGCCCAAGTCCAGGATTTTATCAGCATGGCTGACCGCCTCCGTGTAGTTTTCGGATTCAAAATGGGCTACCATCAATCCATAATACGCTTCGTATTCCTCCGCGGTGCTTCGCGCATTTTCGGCGGTAAATTGGAAATAAGGGATGGATTTGGTAAAGTTTTCCCGCTCAAATTCTATAGCAGCAATCTTTTGAAACACCCTGGTTTTCAATTGGGTATCCCCGGAATTTTCCAATTCGTAGTACAATTCCAGGGCTTTGTCGGTATTTTCCATCCGGAAATGAGCATCGGCCAGGTAATACCTGGCTTCAGGTACCTGAGAAGAATTGGGATAGTTCCGGAGAAAATCCTCTAATGCCCGGACTGCCTGCTGGTAGGATTGGTTAAATAGCAAGCTTTTGGCAGCCTCAAACTCTACATTCTGTAGATTACTGCTGGCGGGATTGGATTTCCGGTATTCTGATAGGTAAGTAGAAAACTCCTCAGACCTTCCCTGAAGGGAAAGACTCTCCTGCAAGCCAACCAGCGCCGTTTCCCCATTGGATGCATTGGGAAAACGGTTCAATATCGTCTTGTAATCGGCAATGGCCTGATCATAATCTTTAAGCGAATAATTGGCCACCGCTCTTCCTTCCAAGGCATAAGGTATAAAGGGGCTGTTGGGTTTTAATGAGATAAGGTTGGAAAAAACTTCCCTGCCCAGCCGGTAATTCAAATCTTCCATATGGATTTGGGCTTTTTGAAACAAGGCATCTTCCAGGTAAAGACTATTGGGATACTTGTTTATTACCTGGTCCAGTTGCCGGATGGCTTCCAGGTTTCGGTTTTGAAAGTTAGCCACGACTCCTCCTCTAAAATGCGCATAATCACTGTAAGGGCTGTCTTCCTGAATGGCTCTTCGGAAAGTGGCTGCCGCTTCTTCAAATTTTTTCTGTACGTAATAAGCGTCTCCTAACCTTATCAGGGCATCGTGATACTGTTGCTTTTCATTGCTGCCTCGTAGCTTATCGGTATAGGCCTTAAACTGATTTTCGGCTTTTTCATAGTTTGACTGATTAAAATAGGCGTAACCCAAGCCATAATGCGTCTTGATTAGGGCTGGATCAGCTGCCGGTGGATTCATGGCCAAAACCCGTTCGTAGGCTTGAATGGCAGCATCCGCTTGGTTGTTGGCGGCATAAGCCTCTCCTTTCCAGTATTGAGCCAGCGTTTGCAGGGACTTATCCTGGGGGAAATCGAGTGATTTGTTCAGCATCTGAATGGCTTCACGGTGGTTATTGTCCCGGTAATACACCATCGCTTGAAAAAAGCTTACTTTCTGGTAGGCTTCCTTTATCCGGGGCGATTTCTGCTGCATGCTTTCTATATGCCGAATGGCCCTTAGGTAATTGTTGGTATTGATAAGCGCATCGCTGAGTAAGTTCTCCGCTGCTGAGGCTTGGGTACCGTTCGGGTACTCATCCAGATACTGGTCCAGTGCGGTGATGGCCTCCTGAAATTTACCCATCTCAAGATTTACCTTGGCATAGTTGAATAAGGCTTCTTCTTTTAGTTCCGGATTATAATCCATCGTAAAAGCGGCACTGAAACTGTTGGCTGCGAAGGGTAAATTCTCCTGCTGAATGTAGGAATGCCCCAGAAAATAGCTGGAAATCTGTCCCAAGGCATCTTTTTTCAGGGCTACTTCCTTAAAAAAGGTACTGGCCCTCTCATATTGATTGCTTTCGTAGTGTGCCACACCGGCTTTGTATTGCTGGTCTCTGGATAACGTTCCCTTACTGGCAGCGACGAAGGACTGATAGTATCCCGCTGCCTCCGGATAGGCGTTGTTATCGTAATAGGCCTCTGCCAGCAGCAATTGAATTTGCTCGCGGTTTTCCAGGCCTGCCTTACCGATCAAGAGGGAAGCATAATCAATTAGGCGTTGCAACTCCCCCTGCCGATAATAAATGGCAGACAACATGTAGGGAACCTTCAGGCTATATTCCCTGGATTTTTCCGCCTCCTTAAAATTGGTGACTGCTGATTCAAAATCATCTTGCTGAAACGCGCTGAAGCCTGCATAATAATACGAAGATGCCAGGAAAGGACTTCGGTATCGTTTGGCCCGCTCAAAATAGCGTTGGGCTTGTTGGTAATTTTTCAATTGAAAAAAAGCATAGCCTGTTTTGAAGAAAAGCTCCGGATGGCGCTCTTCGCTAAGGGCGACGTTGCTCAACAAACCAAACTTCTCAATGGCTTTTCGGTAGTTTCGGGTGGTAAAATAATGATTGCCCAGAATCCAGGCCGCTTCATGTCCCAGGATTTCTCCGGGATATTCCAGCAAAAAGGCTTCCAAAGCCGATGACCCTTCCGGAAAATCCCCCTTCAAAGAGGAAAGAGCGAGGTAATAGGAAATCTCCATCGTTCGATCACCCTGTTGATTATGGAGCTCCATTCGTTCAAATGCTTCCCGGGACGCAGCAAACTGATCCTTCTTAAATAAATCCAGGGCCGCCTGGTATTCCAACTCGGGATGCATCTGACTAAGACTGGCCTGCGCCCATGCCTGCATTGGTGCCCCTGCCACTAAATAAAATGCGAATATTACTAACCGTATCCTGTTCATTATCCGGATCAATGAAGAATTTTAAAAATGAGTTCTTTCAGAATTTTTGACTCTTCCATATTGTTGGCCGCTATGCCTTTTGAACGTAAATCTGCTTCTCTCAGGTATCCGATGATATCAATAATCTTGCCTAAAGGATAATTTTTTGCAGCAACGGTGTATTCTTTTATAAAGTAGGGATTAACTTTCAGTACGCCGGCCAATTCTTTATCTCCCATTCCCTTGTTGGCTTTTACCTGGAGCAAGCGGCTAAAATGCATGTAAAGCAGGGATAACAGGGGAATCAGTGGATGGGATTTAGCATTCTGTGCGAAATACCAAATAATGGTATTGGCTTTATTCACGTCTTTGTAGCTAAGCGATTTGGTGAGCTCAAAGTTATTAAAGTCCTTACTAATCCCAATGTATTGCTGGATATGGGCGGTGCTAACGGTTACCGGTTCATCAAAATTGATAAGCATTTTATCAATTTCATTGGTCAGCACTTCCATATTATTTCCAATGGATTCCGCCAGGACCTGACAGGCCTTGGGTTCAATCGTAAATCCCTTTTCCTTCACATATTGATCAATGTAGGGCGCCAGTTTGTATTCCTGTATCTTATCCGATTTGACCAACACCGCTTTTTTGTCCAATTCTTTGGCCAATGCTTTCCGGCCATCCAATACCTTGTATTTATGGGCGAAGACAAGAATGGTACTGGGCAGTGGATTATTAATGTAATTGATCAGCAATTGATCTCCCTGCTCCCTGCCCAGTTCCTGAATATTTTGCGCTTCCTTTACAATAACCACCTGCCGGTCAGACATCATGGGAAACCGCTTGGCATTGGTAAGAATTTCACCTATGGTTGTATCCTTTCCATACATGATCGTTTGATTAAAACCACGGTCCTGTGGTGCCAGGGCATTTTTTTCAATGAACCCTGTAATTTTATCTATAAAGTAGGGTTCTTCTCCCTGAAGAAAATAGATGGGGGCAAACTTATTTGCTTTCAGATCTTTGAGAATACTTTCCGGCTTACTGGGCATACCTGATTTAAAAATGGCTCGATAAGAGATCAAATATAAAAAGAATATAGGATTAACAAGGATGAAAGGAAACATTACCTTGCTTACTTTTGTATATATAGTGTATCAAAGAAAAGCATGGTGGAAACGTTGGAAATTGGAATTACTTATTATAAAGAAGGCAAATTTGAGGAGGCATTGCAGGTATTTGATCGGTTGGTAAGTTTGGAGGGACCCAAGGCCGATTACCTGCACTACCGGGCAAGGGTACAATCCCGACTTGGATCCTTGGAACAGGCCATCAGCGATTTTGATGCCTTGATGGAATTGGAACCTTACAATACGACCTTTATCAGTGACCGGGCTGTGGTACTTCACCTTCTGAAACGAAATGACGAAGCCATGCGGGCATTTGATCAGGCATTAAACCTGGATCCTCAAAACCCATATCGATACTCTAGCAGGGCCTATTTTAAGGATCGTATCGGTGATTTTCAGGGCGCTATTGAAGATTACGAGCGCGCCATTGCACTGGATCCGGAAGATGCGGTTGCTCAAAACAATAAAGGGATAATAGAGGAAAAATTGGGGCATCTGGGCGCTTCCCGGAAGAGTTTTTCGGTCGCCGACGAACTTACCGGTCATTCACCTTCCGAATCGCCTGAACCGAAACCGGAAAAGGCAGACGGACCACGAGCATCAAACCTGCCTTTCCAGTTGGAGCAAGAGGAAAAGTCCAATAATCTGAGCCACTTTTTCACTACGCTGAAACAGCTATTTACCGACAAAGAGACCCGAAATGAGTTCAAAACCTTTATTCTGACAAAGATTAAAGGTTCTTGATCACAAATAGCGGCTTATTGATAAAGTAAGACATCTTTTTGGAAAGATTACTTGTAAATAATTGTTCAAACCAGGTTTTCTTTTTGCTCAGGGTAAAGAGGATATTTCCTTTGGCCGTGATCAGGTAGTTCTCCAGGCCTAGGCCTGGCTCGTCTCGATAAGATTTCAGTACAAAATTCACTTTTTCATAGTGGATAAAAGGCTGAAGCTCCTCTACCATACTAAGATGAAGGGCTTTATCTATGGATCTTATTTTGGTACTGACGTGAACTACGTCCAATTCCGCATCATACATCCGGGCGATTTCCACCACCCGCTGAATGGCCAGCTTATCCTCTTCCAGGTAATTGGTTGCGTAAACCAATTTTCTTGGCACCTTGAAAAAGACCTTTCGCGGGATGATAAAGACATCGCAGGCTGCCCTCAGCACTACTTGACTGGATTTAGTGCCAATGTAATTCTCCTTGAATTCATTAACCCCTTCGGTACCCATGATGACCAGGTCTGCCCCTTCACTTTCAGAAAATTCCAATATGGTGGCTACTGTTTTTCCTTCCTGTATGACACTCTCACAAGAGGAAAGCCCCTTCGCCAGGCTTTCTTCCTCCACGGTAGCTTTTAACGATTGCAACTTTTTCTTTGCGGTATGCAGGCTTTCGTCCAAAATATTTCCGGGAAAAAGGTTTTCGTAATCTTCTCTATCCGGTACATGGAACAGAATCAGCTTTGCCTGCAATTTTTCTCCCAGTTTGGCAGCATATTCGATCGCATTTAACGAACATTCCGAAAAGTCGGTGGGGCAAAGAATGGTGTAGGTTTTCATAAAGAAATAATAGGTTTAATAGCCCTGCTCTTTGTTAATTTGATTCATCAGGGGAAGGTTTTGCTGCAGGTTCCGGTAATTTTCCATAATCTGCGGTGCTGCCGCTTTATGGTTGGTGATACTGGCAATATGGGGAGTAATGGTAATCTGCTCCTGCTTCCAGAAGGGATGATTAGCAGGTAATGGCTCTTTCTGAAATACATCCAATAGGGCTCCTGAAAGGTGACCGGATTCGATGGCCGGAATTAAATCCGCTTCTATGAGGTGTTTTCCTCTGGCCACATTAATCAGATAGGTGCCTTTTTTAAATTTCCGGAACAAGTCCTTGTTCAGAAATCCCTCGGTTTTTGGGGTCAGTGGTAGCAGGCAAACGACCACATTCACTGCATCTAAAAATTCCTGAAGCTGTCCTCCATGAAAATAGGGATGCCTGAAACCGGATTTAGGGCGATTCCCAAAGCCAATCACCGGAATACCTAAACCGGCCACTTTGTCGAGAACATCGCCGCCCAGTTCGCCGACTCCCATCACCCCTACGGTAATGGGGATTTCGGGATTGCTCATATCCCAGGTTTTTGACTGCTTATCCCGGACATAGCGAAGAAACTGCCGATGGTAATTTAAGATCCCCATCACCACATAATTGGTCATGGAAAAGGTCAACCTGGGATCCACTATCCGGGTAATGGGCACATTGTCAGGAACGTAATCCGCCATGATGTGATCCACGCCGGAACCCATGGAGCAGATTAGTTTTAAATTTGGAAATTCGGTTAAAATTCCTTTGGGATGTTGCCAGAGAACCACTACTTCTACGGATTCTTTCTGATTGACATCCGGATAAACCTGAAGTTCAATATGAGGATCAATTTCTTTGAAAACCGCAATCCAGGCAGCGATTTCTTGCTTTGATTTAGTTGGTGCAATAATTGCAAGTCCCATTGAAAGAATGTTGTCGTTTATATTAAAAACCAGTTAAAATAATTTTCGGATGTTCGTAGTAGCCATGGACTCCGGTTGGACCGACTCACCGTAAGAACTACGAAAATCCACACAAATATTGATGGTAATTTAACTATCTTTGCCCACATACCTGATACCACTGCTATAAAGAAAAAACCAGTCGTATAAACCGGTTATGTTTTGTCGTCATTACATCTTCAAATTAATTATAAATATCTATGAAAACAAAAAAAATGCTTTTTCTAGCAACTATTTTGTCATTGGTTCAATTAGTAGCTTTTGCTCAGATCAACATGCCGCCGGCAAGTCCTAACAGCAAAGTATCTCAACAAATGGGATTGACCGTCCTGCACCTGGATTATTCCAGACCGGGAAAAAAGGGACGGAAAATTTTTGGAGAACTGGTGCCGTTTGGGCAGGTTTGGCGAACCGGTGCCAATAATCCCAGCACACTTGAATTTGATTCCGAGATTCGCGTAAACGGGCAGGCACTACCTGCGGGAAAATACGCCCTTTACACCATTCCGGGAAAAAAGCAATGGACCGTCATTTTTTCCAAAAAGACCGAACTATGGGGAGCGATGGGGTACAGTGCAGAAGATGATGCCCTTCGTATACAGGTACCGGCAAAGAAGCAAAAACCAGTGGTGGAAACCATGACCATTCGATTTGTGGATCTTTCGGATACCGGTGCTACCGTTAACCTGTCATGGGATAAAACTCAAATTGAATTCCGAATCGAATCTGAAGTAGACCCGATTGTCATGAAACAAATCAGGGAACAGTTAATTGACCAGGAATCGGATAATCCCGGCCTGTATTTTCAAGCAGCTAATTATTACTTCACCAATGACAAGGACCTGAAAACCGCACTTGAATGGATCACCAAATCCGTGGACCAGGACGCCAAGTACTATACGGTGCACCTTAAAGCGAAAATTCAGGCAAAATTAGGTATGGATGACGAAGCCATCGCTACGGCAGAAAGATCAAAAACCATGGCCGAAGAAGCCAAAAATCCTGATTACGTAGGATTAAACGATCGATTGATTGAATCACTTAAATAATAATGACACATTGGAGCTGCAAAAAAAGCAGCTCCAATGTTTTCTATTCAGTTGAGTCGCTGGCCGATTTCGGTTCCGGTCCACGCCATCCCTGAATCAGCATGGCCATCAGCATTACCAATAAGCAACCAATGGCGTTGTACCAGAGGTACCCTACATCCACCGCAAAACCATACACGGTGGTTCCATTGAAGTAGTGCAGGGTTAAAATCATCAATTCTGCAATAATGGCTGCGGTAAACACCGCCTTACCCCCTACCCATTTCAGAAAAAACCCAACCAGAAAAATGCCCAGAATAGTACCATAAAACAAGGATCCGAGCAAGTTTACCGCTTGTATCAGGTTTTCAAATAAGGTGGCATAGGTGGCAAATAGCACGGCAAACAAGCCCCAAATAGCCGTAAACCATTTCGAGGAAAGCATGTAATGCCGGGAGCTCCCTGAGGTGTGCAGGGAACGCTTGTAAATATCGATGGTGGTGGTAGACGACAGGGCGTTTAGCTCGGATGCGGTAGAAGACATGGCTGCGCTGAAAATCACTGCGAACAACAGTCCCACAATCCCATTTGGCAGGTAATCCATTACAAATCGCATAAATACATAGTCGGTATCGTTTGTCTCTGCCAGTGGATCGTGTTTGACAATTAACGCTTTAACTTGCTCCCGTACCTGCTCCTGTTGTTGAGAATGTTCAAAAATCTCTGTTTGATACCGCTCCGTTTCGATGGTATTGTCTGATTCAATGGCTTGTAACATCTCCTGAATGCGTTCGCTCTTGCTTTCAAATACCTCCGTATATTCCTTTTCCAAGACGTCAAACTCCTCCAGGTATTCGCTCTGCTTGAGCTTATCCAACTGAATGGTATTAAAGATGACGGGAGGCTGAAAAAACTGGTAAAACACAAAAACCATCACCCCGATAAACAGGATCACGAACTGCATGGGAACTTTCAAAAACCCGTTCATCATCAACCCCATCCTGCTCTGGGTCAGCGACCGTCCCGTCAGGTACCGTTGGACCTGAGATTGGTCGGTTCCGAAGTAAGAAAGAAATAAAAACAACGCCCCGGTCACTCCTGACCAAAAATTATAGCGATCCGACAGGTCAAAATCAAAATTGACAATGTTCAATTTTTCCATCTTGCCTGCCAAATGCAAGGCCTCGGTAAATTTCACGGGAATCATTTGGATTACGATGATTCCTGCTAAAATCATCCCTCCCATCATGACCGTCATTTGTTGCTTTTGGGTAATGGATACGGCTTTTGTCCCCCCGGATACGGTATAAATGATCACCATCAGGCCGATAAATATATTGGTAATCGTCAAATTCCATCCCAAAAGAGTGGATAAGATAATGGAAGGAGCGTAAATGGTGATTCCCGCCGCCAGGCCACGTTGAATCAAAAACAGGCCGGCGGTAAGGGTTCGGGTTTTAAGATCAAAACGGGTTTCCAGAAATTCATAGGCTGTGTATACCTTTAGCCGGTAATAAATGGGTAAAAAGACAACCGAAATGATGATCATCGCCACTGGCAATCCAAAATAAAATTGGATAAACCGCATGCCATCTGCATAGGCCTGTCCCGGTGTACTTAAAAACGTAATCGCCGAAGCCTGGGTGGCCATAATGGAAAGCCCGATGGTCCACCAGCTAAGATCATTCCCTCCCCGGAGGTACTTGTCCATGTCTTTGGGGCCGTACGTTTTGTAAATGCCATAGGATGCAATGGCCAGCAAGGTGCCAAACATGATGGCCCAGTCGAGGTAACTCATGAAAAAGCCAGGGTTAACCAATAAAACAACCCGATCAGTATGGCCAGTACCACCACCTGCATCCAGTACAAACCGGTCCAATGCCGAAAGTCCTTTTCCTTACTCATTGCCTTGTTCGATTAAATTTACAAATAATTTGATGGCGCCCGGCACGCCTGCCGGTAATAATCGAAACCAGGAAATGCCCGAATAACTGTAATGTCCGGATCCATAGCGGGTCACTAAAAGGGATCCCCGTGTCGGTGGTTCGTTCGGATCCTGCATTTCAAGAGGCGTTTGGTAGCGATCATCCCAATTCCCGGGAAAATACAAGCCCCTTTCCTGTACCCATCCCTCAAAATCACTTTCGCTGATCTCATTTGGAAAATTCAATACCGGATGTTCTTCCAACAGTATTTTTACCGGTGATTCCTCTACGGTAATTCGGTCTCTGGATAGTTCCAGGGGATAGGGCCCAAAATCTCTGGACAGCAAGGGGGAGCTGGTATTGTACTGAACGATCAAATTACCCCCATTCTTGGCATAGTCCATCAATGCCGCCGTCTGATTGGCCAGGTTTTGGTTCACATTAAAGGCCCGAATTCCCACTATCAGCGTGGAATAGTTCCTAAAAGTCCCAGGCCCCATGTTACTGTTTTCCAAAATTTCCACGGTATAGCCCAGGTTTCTCAACACTTCGGGAATATCATCTCCCGCACCCGGTATGTAGCCGATGGTTTGGTTTCGCATGTCCATATTTAGCCTGATGAGGTTAAAGGAAGCCTCGGGAAAATAGGTCAGGTTGGGAATATGAGGATGCACAATTCGTTTTTTCCCCTGTTCGTAAACCGTTCCATCCCTGGTCTTATAAAATACCGTATGGGAAGATCGCGCTTCCCCGTTTGAGTTGGTCAACCTTAGGCTAAAATAGATGCTTTTATTGGCTGTATCCTCTAAACGCTCTTCTACGACATAATCTCCGCTATCCAATCCGCTGATGCCCAGCGTTCCTTCTTCCAATTCCCCTTCGAATGAAAGGGTAACCCCTAGCTGCGCTTCCTGCTCTCCCAGTAAAAAAACGTTTTCCTGGTCAATGGAAAGCGATATTTTTGGCACCACGGTAAAAGGTTGAATGATTTCTCCGTTTACCTGATCATTGTAGCGGTATTGTAGCGGGATGTTTACCTCGAAACGTTGGTTTTCAATCCTAAAATGCAGTTTTCCCGAAACGGCAGGATCATTAAAGGGTTTTCCTATCATTTGCTGAGAATCAACGACATAAAGGCTTTCCCTGGGAGGGCTTTTCAGCCAGTAAGGCTGCGATACAGGGTGGGTTGCCGGTACCTGGAGTTCCTGCTCCCATTCAAAGGGCTGATTATCCGCTACCCTGCCCGCTAACTCATAGGCGGAATCCAATACCTCAAATTTCTCCAACCGTACCCCCCGATCCCCCGGTAAATTGACAATCAGTTTCCCTTGAATCTGATCTGATGGAAACGACAACTCCTTGTTTGCCAGAAACAACGCTTTCCAACCCAGCACATCCAGAATAATCTGATCTAGCTGGTCTTGTTTTTCCTTGACCCAGGGTAAGCCTTCCTGAACCTGGTTTAACTGAGCTTTCATTTCCAATAAGCGGGGTAAGTTGTTTATGGGATTTGTAAAATCAAAGGCATCCAGGAGCGCTTCGACTTTTTTAACGAATGCGGTACCTCCCTCCAGGCCTTGCCAACGGTCCGGAATCCCCTCGAAGGGGTCGTTTTCAAAAGGCGCACCGGCCACAAATTCGAGAAAATCGCTACTTTCTCCTATGCTGGCCGTGGAGCCGAAGCCTTGAGATTTATGCATGGTACGGCTATCAGCAGCAATCTGCGAATAACTGGTACCCAAAAGGAAATTGAATTCACCGACCGGAAAGGTGTGGTAGGGAATATCGGGTTTGGGTTCGTATTGCCCTCCCCAATTGTAAGCATTCCAGAATATCCGTTTCGGAGACCAGGGTTTCACCCATTTCAACTGCTCGGGAAACGCATCGGGATTTCCCGCCAGCTCAAAAGCCTCTCCGCCAAGAATGGCTGAGGTGGTATGGTGGCCGTGGGTAGTTCCAGGAGTGGTATTAAAACGGGTGATGAGCAGGTCCGGTTGAAAATTACGAATGACCCATACCAGATCGGATAGTAACTTATTTCGATCCCAATTACTGAGTGTTTCATCAGGATTACGACTGTATCCAAAATCAATGGCCCGGGAAAAAAATTGACGGCCACCGTCAGTTTCCCTTGCCTTAAGCAATTCCTGCGTTCGGATCATTCCCAATTCAATACCCAATTCCTTTCCGATCAGGTTTTGACCCCCATCTCCGCGAGTTAGGGACAGGTATCCCACTTCTGCGTGAACGGAATTAGCCAAATAGGCGATCAGCCTTGTGTTTTCATCATCCGGATGAGCAGCCAGGTACAAGACCCGTTTGGTTTCACGGAGTTTCAGTAATTCATGGTAAATTTCGGAACTGCTCTGGGCGTTTGTGAACGAATAAAGTCCCGGGAAAAAGCCCAGGAAGAATAGGAATACGAAAGGTAAAAGACGAGTTGGTGTAGGTTTCATATTTCAAGCTAAGCATAGTGTAAGCGATCCAAAAACTAATTTACATTAGTGGGCATATAAGCAGTTTAAAAACCCGAGGAAATTTATTCGGACGGAAGTACTGCTTGGTAAAGTAAATATTTACCAGTATATTCTGCCTGTAAGATAAGTAAATTTTACCATGGCCATTACGAAAAAACATAAAGATATTCCGGGAAATCCTTCTGCAACCGCTAGCGGGAAGGTGAAATTGAATAATCGATCCCAAGGCAAACCATTGAAGGTATTAACAGATGTTGATTGGAATTTCTGGAAGGAAAATGGGTATGTGATTGTCAAAAAGGCAGTTCCAATGGACTACACCCAGCGTCTGCAAAGGCTCTTGTGGGAATTTGAGGAGATGAACCCTCAGGATCCTAAAACCTGGTATGCTGCGAACAAGGAGGAAATGAAAATGAAAGAGCTCACCAACAGCGGCATGGTGGAAATATATAATCACCAATACCTTTGGGATATCCGTCAATATCCCAAAGTTTACGAAACATTCTCCGATATATGGGGAATTGACGAATTGTGGGTAACCATAGATCGGGCCAACCTCAATATCCCTGCCCGACCGGATTTTGAATTCAAGGGGTTTATCCATTGGGATTACGATCCGGAATCAGACGAAGATAACGTGCAAGGCTTGGTGGCGCTGAATGATCAGACCGATCCCAATGTAGGTGGATTTCAATGCGTACCGGAACTGTACCGCAATTACGATTCCTGGAAAAAAGACCAACCGAAAGATCGGGACATTTTTAAACCCGATGTCAGCGGCTATCATCTGACGAAAGTAAAACTGGAGGAAGGAGATTTGCTGATTTTTAATAGCAAGTTGCCCCATGGTATTCGACCTAATCGCAGTAAAGACAGCGTTCGAATGGCTCAGTACATCTCCATGATGCCAGCGGAAAATGAAAATGAAGAACTAAGAAACTGGCGGATCAGTTCCTGGCGGGACCGCATTGCTCCGGATGGTTTTGCGTTTCCCGGTGATCCCCGAAATTGGGAACAAACCAACTATCCGCAGGCCAAACTTAGCCCGCTGGGTAGAAAACTATTGGGCCTGGAGCTGTGGTAAGCCTACCAGGTCCACCAATAGGTGAATTTTAGGGCTAAGGTTCTGTTTTTTACGTAAAACGGCGCTGGTAAATAGTTGTCCGTAAACACCAGATACAAATCGGAAGCCGGCTTAAACCGCCATTGAAACCGGGTATTTAGGTTGATATTGTCAATTTGTTCGTTGTACTGGGCAAAAGCCGTAAAAAACAAGGTATTGGTAAAGGTTACATCCACGCGGGGCCCCACTAGCCAAAAACGGGTATCTCCCCAGGGTTCCGGCAAATCCAATTGGTTATAGTTACCGGTTAAGGCCAATCCTACATAGGGCTGAAAGCGGTATCCCAAT
The DNA here is from genome assembly GCF_010119245.1 of Cyclobacterium salsum. Taxonomy (GTDB): domain Bacteria; phylum Bacteroidota; class Bacteroidia; order Cytophagales; family Cyclobacteriaceae; genus Cyclobacterium; species Cyclobacterium salsum. The sequence continues at coordinate 204,918 of NZ_WNKG01000001.1, read as the reverse complement.
TCCCCGGAAAAGTTAAATCGCTCCCCCTCTGCAAAATAGCCCCCGTATTGGGAGGATAGCGAATACGTAAAAAGACTTTGAGGTTTGGAAACGTATTCCATGCCGACGGAACTCCAGGTATGATTGGTAAAGGCCGCCAGGGTATCTCCACTAAAATTGGTTGGGTCAAAGGGTTGTTGCAACCAAATCCGGTTATAGGCATACCTCGCCGTCAAATTACTCTGACTTCTAAACCGGACCGTATAGCCCAGTTCGGTAATGTTGTCGGTCTGTTCCCAATTCATATTGTAAAATAAAGATGTATTGACCGTGGGACCGTGGCGCAGGATTTTTTTGCTTTTGGGGAAAAACAAGTAAGCCGTATTGGGATTGATCCGGTAGTAACCATTTCTGGGAACATACCCCACTTCGGCGGTGTATCGGGGCGAAACGTACTCGTGTTTCCACTCCCAGCTGAGGTTTCCGCTGGAATATTTCAGGTTGGCGGCATGCACCAGGCTTTCTCCGGTTTGGTCGGGACTAAATGATTTTAAGAAAAAAGCCTTTCCAGTCCATAAGTTATTGGAAGAAGCCAGGTTGTATTCCAGCCCCAGGTTTCGATTATATGACGTGGTTCCAGCAGCATCGGTCCCATTGATCCCGGGAATCTCTCCAATAGATGCCCTATTGACAAAAATAGCCCCAATATTAGATCGTTGCCCCACGCGCCGCTGGGCTGCCATGACCGTAAAATTCTGAGAAGGAGTCTGCGTCTCTTCCACCTGCCCCGTTTGCATGTTCATGGCTCCGATTCGCCAATCCCGGTTGATTTTTCCGCTTAATCGGGCACCAAACTGAATAGGTGCATTCAGCCCAATCCGTCTGGAAAAGAAGGGACGTATGGTTTCGTAACCAAAATTGGCAAACAAATCCCCATTTTCAAGGAAGAATTGCCTTCTTTCTGGGAAAAACAATTCAAATCTGTCCAGATTGGTAATTTGCCGGTCCACTTCCACCTGAGAGAAATCAGGATTTACGGTTAGGTCCAGGTTTAAGGAAGAACTAATGGCGATTTTTGCATCTACTCCTACCCTGTTTTGATAATCGGTAGGCAACCCGCCTTCACGGTCTTTCACCCTGCCTCCCATAGCATAGGGAATGATGGACACGTTCATGCCTGCTTCTGGGGGCGCCTCGTCCCAAACCAAAATTCCGGTATAAGCCAAAGAAGCGGAGGGAAATTGTCTGGGAACCGGTGCCCAGGCCGATTTTTCGGTGGTCTTCAGATCCAGCCGGCTGAAATTAATACCCCATTCCTTAATCCCTTTTTTATATCGAATGGATTTAAAGGGAATGGCCGCTTCAAAGACCCATTTGTCTTCATAATTCTGAACTTTGGAAATCCATTTATTGTCCCAGCTTAAATCTACCTTTCCCCCTTCATACATGATGCCATCCCACTGGGCACCGGCGGCATTGGCACCGAATGAAAAGCCATTGGTCTGATCATCAAAAGTGTCCATAAACAACAGGAAATTGTCATTTTTTCCAAACGAAAAATCCCGCCGCAAGGATTCTACATAGTAAGGCCCCGGCACCGCATGGTGGTTGATAACCAGCAGGTACAGGTGCTCCGAATCGTAGGTCATCATCACTTCGGTTTCTACCTGAGAATAACTGGTATCCATGGGAAGAATCATGTAAAAATCCTTGGCCACCTCTGCATCCTCCCAGGCTTGTTCGTCCACCATTCCGTCGATCGAAATGGACGAACTGGCACGCTTGATATGCAACTTGTAATCGTCATTGATCTTTTGACCCAATGCCGGAAGGCATAACATAACTCCCACTAAAATCAACCAACCATTTCGTAACGCTTTTCCCATATTATTCAACAGCCAATCCGGCAGACGGACCGTACCCATGCTTAGATTAATACATTTTTGAAGCGCAATTATAGCCTAAATAATATAATTACAGGCTTTTTTTTGGGCTGAATTCTGAAATAATACCGAATTTTACGTTGATAGCCCATGGAAGGTATAAGTGGTCAGTTTTTTACGGTGACCTGTTTGATTTCGCCCGTTACCTTGTCTTTCAGGATTACTTTCGCTTCGCCATTAGGCAGTAGTTCTTTTTTGATTAGATAGTACTTTTCATCGTAAGAGACCTGGCTTTTTTCTTCGGAGCCGCTACCTTCTCCTCTCCAGTCCTCCAGCTTCACCGTTTCCCATTTCTTGCTTTTGGCAGAGAGAAAGGCGGCATCCAAAATGGCATTCACCACATACCCATCATAAAAGGTTTCCAATGGTTCCCTTCCCTGCTCCATGGCATCAAACATATCGCTAAACATTTGCGGATAGCCGAGTTCATGTGCCTCGTCACCAACCGGAAACAACCAACCGGAATCAGATTCAGCTTTTTCGGCAATATAGTTTTCTCCTTTTCCCGTCGTAAACATCTCAAATCCAGTGCGTAAAAAACTATTTAGCCAAACCGTACCCTCTGTGCCCATCACCTCGTCCCGTAAATCCATTCCGCCCCGAAAGGTCCAGCTTACTTCAAATTGCCCGATGGCCCCGTTTTCATACTTCACCAAACCAATGGCATGGTCCTCCGCATCAATGGGGTGCACCTGGGTGTCCGCCCAACACATCACTTCCATAGGACGAACCCCTTTACCTATAAAGTTTCGGCTTATTTCTACACAATGGCAGCCCAAATCAATAATGGCTCCCCCACCGGATTTTTCCTTATCCCAAAACCAATCGCTGTGGGGACCCGGGTGCGCTTCCCTGGATTTGGTCCAAAGGATTTTGCCCAGACTTCCCGCTTTTATGCTGGCCAGGGATTTCAAAAACTTGGAGGTATAACACAGGTCCTCCAGATAGCCGGCAAATACACCTGCTTTTTCCACCGCTTCCAACATGCGTTTGGCTTCGCTGGCATTGCGACCCAGGGGCTTGGTACACAAAACCGCCTTATTAGCGGCTGCACAGGCCAGGACGGCTTCTTCGTGTAAATGATTGGGTAGCGCCACAATCACAGCATCCACCGCTGGGTCTTGGATGATTTTTTCCATTTCACTTCCGTAACTACTCAATCCATAATCAGCCGCAAACTTTTCGGCGTTAGCAATGTTTCGGGAGTAGACGGAGAGAATCCGGTCCTTTCGTCGTTGGTCGTGAAGGGTGTTGGCATAAAAGCGGGCAATAAAGCCCGAACCGAGCATGGCGATATTCATGGATCTGTTTTTTTGGGTTTGAAAATAAATGTAGTAAAATTGACGGGTAATGAAAATGGATGTGCCACGAATCTAGCGGTTTTCTCCATCGATCGAAAAGTAACCATCCATTTAACCAACCATGAATTTCCCAACTCCAACATGCACAGACTGATCAAAGCCGATACCCTACCCGTATTTTTGGAATGGATCGCAGATAGGGCGATGGAATGGGAGTACCTTCCTAAACAGCACAAACTGACGATATATAAAGCAGGAACACGTGTGGGTGCGTTACGGCTCCCTCTAAATTATCAATGGGAGAATGAAACCGGAAAAACCTTGCCACAGGAAAGGAACTGGGTACTGTTTATGGTTCGCGCCGGAATGGCCGCCGTGGGGTATTTTGAACGTGGCGACAACCTCTCCCATCGGGTTTTTCGGGCCTATATGGTCCGAAAAAAACAAGGAAAAAGCCAAATCAAATACTTGAAAACCAAAGGGAAATCCAGGGCTGGTTCAAGGGTCCGTCTGGGAGAATCGGAGGTTTTTTTCCAGGAGATTCATGATAAAATCACCGCCTATCTACGCCATCATCCAGTGGATGTGATCGGATATTCCTGTTCCAAAACCTTGTGGCCGTTTATTTTCAATGCCGGTACCGGCTTGGATAAAGAGGATCCCAGGCTTTACAAGATCCCGGTACATGTGCAACATCCCACTTACCAGACCCTTCTGCAGGTCAACGAAACACTACAAGAGGCAACACTGGAATATGGAGAAGAGCTATCAGATTGGTTTAAGGATTTGGACAGACCCGGTGAGCCTCTTGACCGGGATAAGGAAGACGATCAGTGGTAGTCCGTATCCCTGATGAAATTTGGAGAACTTCCGTAGGCCTTTGAGAAAAATTGCCTCGGTCCCATTATCTTTGTTTTCGAAGTAATCAACAACTATGCGATACGATATAACCATTATTGGCGGAGGAATTGTGGGATTGGCCACGGGATTAAAGATCAAAACCCAGCGACCGGATCTGTCTGTCGTAATACTGGAAAAAGAAAACTCCTTAGCCCGGCATCAAACCGGAAATAACAGCGGGGTAATTCACTCCGGGCTTTACTACAAGCCTGGAAGTTTGAAAGCCAGAAATTGCATTGACGGATACCGGCAGCTCCTGGAATTTTGCGATACGCATTCGGTTCCCTATGAAATAACCGGCAAGGTAGTCGTGGCTACGGAAAAGGCACAGTTGCCCCAGTTGAAGTTTTTGATGGATCGGGGTTTGGCAAACGGACTTTCCGGCATCAGGTCCATCAGCCCGGAGGAGTTGAACGCATACGAGCCCTATTGTCAGGGGCTGGGAGCCCTGCACGTTCCCCAAACGGGAATTGTAGATTATACCGCGGTTGCCCTTGCCTATGCCAAGGCATTTGAAGATAAGGGAGGGGAGATTCTAACCTCTCATAAAGTATTGAATATTAATACACTAAAGGAATCTATCTTGATCACTACTTCACAAGAAGAAATCCGCTCCGGGTTGCTCGTTAATTGTGCCGGATTGTATGCCGATAAAATTGCTGAACTACATGAGGGCCAATCTCCCGACATCCGGATTATACCCTTTCGAGGAGAATATTATAAGATCAAAAAGGAACGGGAATACCTGGTAAAAAACCTGATTTATCCGGTTCCTGATCCCAATTTTCCCTTTTTGGGGGTGCATTTTACACGCATGATGGAAGGTGGCGTGGAAGCCGGTCCCAATGCCGTAATGGCCTTTAAAAAGGAAGGTTATAAAAAATCAGATTTTAATTTAAAAGAATTTTATGAGGCAGTGACCTGGCCAGGCCTGCAAAAGGTAGCCGCTAAATATTGGAAAACGGGACTGGGCGAATACCATCGGTCTTTCTCTAAAAAAGCTTTTACTAAAGCCTTGCAAGCCTTGTTACCGGATATTCAGGAAAGTGACCTGGTAGCCGGGGGCGCAGGTGTACGGGCTCAGGCCTGTGATCGGGACGGTGGCTTGTTGGATGATTTTGCTATTCGGGAAACGGCTAGCGCGGTCCACGTCATCAATGCGCCTTCGCCTGCCGCCACCAGTGCCTTGTCAATCGGTGACAAGGTTTGTTCTCTGGCGCTTTCAAAAATGGAATAATTCAGGCATTTTTTATTGATGATGCCATTTCCAAAAGTGAATCGTCGCACGGATTAAATCCTGGTACTCATCAATGGTTAGCGGTTTGATCAGGTAAGCATTTGCTCCCAGCCGAATGGCTTTTTTGACATCCACTTCATTGGAACTGGTAGAAAACACAATCACCGGAACTAACTCCCAACCGGAGGTGGATCGAAGTTTTTCCAACACCTCGAATCCATTGATTTTGGGCATGTTAATATCCAACAAGACCAGCGATTTTTCGATACCGTGGTGGGATTCCATAAAGGACAAAAACGCTTCCGGATCGGAATAGCTACTAAAATTCGGGCACTCTAATACATCTGAAAGGGCATTTTCAACAAGGAGGGCATCAACTTCACTATCGTCTACCATCAATACATTTATGTTCATACTTATCGTAACTCTTTATATGCTTTTCGTTGATTGAGGAGTACCTATTTCAAGGCTGAAACCCCATTCGACTCGCCATTTTAAAAACAAAGATAATTCACGGAAATCAATTCCGCTATTTTCCCAGAGACAATCGATTTGCTTATATCCAATAAAAAATAAAGGGGCTAAAATCAGTTATCAATGACTGCAAAAGTGGAATAGATTCTGAAAAATAGGCAACAGAAAGCCGGCACTTACCGGTACCGTTTTACTTCTTCCAATACCGCGTGAACAGCATCCTGGAATTCTTTCTTATGTGCTTCAATCCCCTCTCCAAAGCCATGTTCCTGCATAAATCGTTTCCCATTACCCAAGACCACCGCTAGTCGTTCCAAATCAAACAATCCCAGCGTGGGTTTAATTTTATGCCTGGCCTGCTTGATGACCGGCAGACTTTTTTCTTTAATACCGATCAGATAACTATTCTCTAATTCGATCAGTGCTACTTCAATAGCTTCCAAAAGCTGTTTTCTAAAGTCTATATCGCCTTCCACCATATTATCAATTTTCTGGAAATCGATATTCTTATACTGTTTATTCATACGTTATGCTTGCGTTGAAGATTTACCTGCCAAAAATCCGGTACTCCAGGCTGCCTGAAAATTATACCCTCCAGTGATCCCATCCACATTCATGACTTCTCCCGCAAAGTAAAGGCCCGGTATCTTTTTGCTTTCAAGGGAATTGGGATCAACTTCGTCTAAGGAGATCCCTCCTGCTGTAACAAATTCTTCCTTAAAGGTAGTTTTTCCTGAGATTATTAATGGAAATTTGAATAGATTTTCTATCAATTTATTTATCTTTTTTTTACTGATGTCTTCCCATTTCAGTTCTTCTTCGATAGTAGCCGAAGCCGCCAGGAAATCCCAAAGTCTGGCGGGAATTCCAAATAAGGGATTTTTTCGTATTGTCTTTCGGGCATGCTGCCTTTTAAACGATACCAGTTGCGTGGCAAGTCCTTCTGAAGAAAAATCCTCATCCCAACGAATCAAGGCTACTGCCTGATAGTGCTTATCATGCAACCAATTGGCACCGAAAGCGGACAACTTCAATACAGCGGGGCCGCTTATTCCCCAATGGGTAATAAGAATGGGGCCGGAATAACTCAATTTACTTCCTTCAAAACGAATGAGTCCATTGGGCATGCTTATACCTTTGAGTTTAATTAAACCGGCCTCCGGAGCATTAAAGGTAAATAAAGAAGGAACCGGCGGCACTAACGAATGCCCCAAGCGCTCCAATAATCCATATCCCTCTCGCTTGGCCGACCCTCCCGAACAAATAATCAGGCGATCCACCTCCTCGGAAAAGGCTTTTCCTTCCATCTTGAAACCCTCCCTTTGGACTTCAATATTCACGATCGCCTTGTTTAATTCGATGCGCACCCCCAGTCGATTGGCTTCATTAACCAATGCCGAAACGACAGACTGGGAATCATCGCTTTTAGGAAACACCCTTCCATCGGATTCTGTTTTCAAGGGCACTCCCCGGCTCTCAAACCAGGAAAACGTATCCTTCACTGTAAAATGCTCGAAAACTTTTTTTAAAAACCCGCTTCCTCTGGGATACCCTTTAAGTAGCTCATTGTTTTTAAATGTTCCTTGGGTTACATTACACCTACCCCCACCCGATACCAATACTTTCGAAAGAACTTTCCGGTTTTTCTCAAAGAGTATAACTTTATGTCCGGAACTGGCGGCATGTATGGCGGCAAAAAAACCTGCAGCGCCACCACCGACCACACCAATTGTCATAGGTAAGGGCTATTAGAAAGTGAATGTAGCGTATTAACCACAAAATTATCTATTTTTAAGGAATTCCATGTCAAAACAGCGAAAAAAATTAAAAAGAAGGCATAAAACAAGACGAAAAAATTCCGTTTGGCTGCTTCTGATTATCACCTTGGTACTCTTTTTCCTGGCGTTGCTGAGCGTTGAGGAATGGAGAAGAAACAAAAGCCAATTCTATTCCGGGAAAAAGGATACGCCAAAAGAAACTACCCATGAAGAGGCTTCTAATCCGGATCAGGAGCAATCGATTTCCAAAAAACCTCCGGAGAAATTAGCAGATAGTCAGGGATTTGATCCCGAACTAATTTCCTTACTTCTTATAGCCAATATGCCGGACGGGGTAGCCGTTCAACTCGTGGATCACGAATCTTACTTGCTTGCCTATCAGGAATCCTATGAACAGGCCGCCTGGGTAGCCTATCAGCTAAGCCGGGATGAGTTATCCGGTCCTCACCGACGAAAAGATGTGTTTCGGGAGGACAAGCTCGTGGCTACCGGTTCTGCCCATCCGGATGATTACCGCTTATCCGGTTTCGACAGGGGGCATCTGGCACCGGCTGCCGATTTCAGTTTCTCCGAACAGGCCATGGAGAAAAGTTTTCTCATGAGTAACATCTCCCCTCAATTGCCGGGATTCAACAGAGGTGTCTGGAGAAAATTGGAACAACAAGTGCGTGCCTGGGCCAGGGAATACGAACAGGTGCTGGTGATTACCGGTCCCCTATTCACGACAGCGACACCAAAACGTATTGGCGAAAATGAAGTTCTGGTGCCTGATTATTTCTTTAAGGTACTATTTGAAATTCATCCGCCCTCGTATAAAATGATGGCTTTTTTGTTAAAAAATCAAAAATCAACCCGACCTTTATTGGATTATGCTATTTCTGTAGATAGCTTAGAACAATTTTCCGGGATTGATTTCTTTTTTCACCTTCCGGATAGTATTGAAAATGAATTAGAAAAAAAAGTATCCTATGAAGATTGGTTGGAATAATGGTAAAGGCTTTTTGGTATTGCTTTTTCTCAGCCTGAATGTTGTCACGGCACAGGCTCAGCACCGGCCCAGCCTGGGTTCTACTTCCCGATTGATGGACCGGGCCATTGCTTCCATGGCCAATGAAAAATACCAGGATGCCAATACTCATTTTCGGGAGATAATCGCCAGTAACCTGCCGATCCCCCCAGAGATGCCCTATTATTTTGCAGAAACCCTCTATCAATTGGGCCAATACCATAATAGCGATAATTTTGTCCGCAAATACCTGGACCTGAATGGATTCGAAGGCGAGCACTATGCGGAAGCCAGGGCACTGCTGGAGAAACTAGCAGCTCCCATGGCAGCCATTCGCTCCTGTGAATTCTGTGATTCCAGAGGATACCGATACCAAACTTGTACCACCTGTCATGGCGAGGGCCATACCGAGCAACCTTGTTCGCTTTGTAGAGGACATGGAGTAATCGGTTGCAGTCGCTGTGCAGGAGATGGCCTGGTTACCAAAAAAAATGTATTCAATATCGTGGAGTATTTTGAATGCGAACGCTGCTCCGGGGAAGGCAGGCTTACTTGTACACAATGTGACGGCAGCCTGGTAGAGCAAGGAGAATGCCGCACCTGCGATGGAAGCGGAAAGCTCGAATCGGAGACGATTTGCAATCACCAGCAGGAATAATAAAAACAGCCGGCATGCATCACACCATGTCGGCTGTTTTATCTAAAATCCAAACTAACTTACTGACAGTAGTTACTCAAGCCTTCGTTAGCCGTATCGTAACCATTATCCAAAGCAGTCCTAAAATCCTCACAGGCCTTAGCTACCTCCTCCGTGGCAACATACAACATGCCTCGATAATAATAATACTGTCCATTTTTAGGACTCATTTTGATCGCAGCATTGTATTCGCGAAGTGCTTCCTTCACATTTCCTATCCGATGCATGGATCTTGCCTTTAGAAAGTAAGCCATTGAGGGGGCCCCAGAAGTTTCCACTGCATTGTCTGCATACATCAGGGCCAATTCCGGATTGTCATTTTTGTGATACAAATTAGACAAACTCAGCAACACCTGGATGTTCTTAGGCTCCTGAGCCAAGGCCTGTTTAAAGCTTTTTTCTGCCGCTTTAAAATCGTCCAACTCCTCGTGCGCACGCCCTTTATTATAGAGGGCTTTTACATTATCCGGCCTTTTTTCCAGGTAATTGGCGTATGCCATAATCGCCTCCTCGTATTGTCCTTCACTGTAATACTTATCCCCTTCCAAAGAGGCGCTGTCACCACAGGAAATCAATACCAGGGCGACACCAACGGTAATAAATAGGTTGTTAATAGAAATCATAAATTAGGTTAAATTCATTATACAGCTACACTGTTTTCCCTTAAGGCTTCATTAAGCGAAGTTTTCAGGTCGGTGGATGCTTTGCGCTTTCCAATGATCAAGGCACAAGGCACCTGAAAATCCCCAGCCTTAAACTTTTTATTTATAGAACCGGGTATAACGACCGATCTGTCAGGAACATATCCTTTATACTCTTTGGGCTCGTCCCCGGTCACATCAATGATTTTAGAACTGGCAGTAAGGGTCACACCTGCCCCTACCACTGCTTCACGACCAATGCGTACGCCCTCTACGATGATGGCCCTGGATCCGATAAACGCTCCGTCTTCTATAATAACCGGGGCCGCCTGGATGGGTTCCAGCACACCGCCTATTCCTACTCCTCCGCTCAGGTGTACATTTTTCCCTATTTGAGCGCAAGATCCAACCGTAGCCCAGGTATCCACCATGGAGCCACTGTCTACATAAGCACCAATATTCACATAAGAAGGCATCATTACCACTCCTTTAGCAAGAAACGCGCCATATCTGGCTACTGCATGGGGCACCACCCGAACGCCTTGTTTGGCATAGTTGGTCTTCAGGGCCATTTTATCGTGAAATTCAAAGGGTCCCACTTCGATGGTACGCATTTTCTGAATGGGAAAATAAAGAATTACAGCTTTCTTTACCCAGTCGTTTACCGTCCAGGATCCATCGGCTGCCGGAACAGCTACGCGCAACGAACCGTTGTCCAAATCTGCGATAACCGTCTTAATGGCGATTTGAACATCTTTTTCGTCTAATAAATCCCGGTTTTCCCAGGCTTTTTCTATAATATGCTGTAATTCTTCCATAAGTTATAATCTATTAGCTTTGTTTGAATAGTTCTAGTTATATGAGCAAAAAAATCCCGGTAATCTTAGCCGCTGTCCTCAAACCTGTAGATGATTCCAGAATGTTGTATAAGCTGGGATTTTCAATGCGTGAAACAAATAAATACGACCTAAACATCATAGGTTTTTCTTCAAAAAAAACGCCAAAGGTTAAAAATATCCGATTAATTGAAATTTTTTCGAAATCCAGAAGCCACCCGGGTCGGTTGCTGGTACCCTTTTTCTTTCTTTTTCACCTTTTCAACATCCGACCCGGACTGGTAATGATTACCACCTTCGAACTGCTACCGGCGGCGGTGCTGGGAAAATGGTTTTTGGGATACAAACTCATTTATGATGTACAGGAAAACTATAGCAAAAATATTCGCCATAATAACACGCTGCCCCCATTGATCAGCTTCCCTGCTTCCTACCTGGTCCGGCTAATAGAGGCCTTGGCGAGGCCGTTTATAGATGCCCATCTATTGGCCGAACAGTGCTATCAAAAAGAAATGCCGGGTCTTCGGAGTGCTACGGTGGTCGAAAATAAGGCTGAATTACCACATAAGCGCCTTCCTGCCTTTCAATTGTCCCACCCCTATGCCCCTCAATTTTTACTTACCGGTACCATTACGGAAGTGTATGGCGTAGGAGAAGCCATCGCCTGGTTTCGCAAGTTGCGCAAAACCGTTCCTCTTGCGCAGCTGCACATCCAGGGACATTGCCCAATGAAAAGCCTTGCAAAAACCCTTCGAAAGAAGGCCGCTGCAGATCCCCATATCCACTTGGAAATTTCGCCGCAGCCCCTACCGAAAATACAGATAGAAGAATCACTTCGCGCCGCGGACGTGCTGCTATTACCCTATCGCCTGCTGCCCAGTATTGTGGATAAAATTCCCACGAAATTGTATGAAGGGATTGCCTTGCAGAAGCCCATTCTGATGAGCAAAAATCCCCTCTGGGGCTCTATGTTAAACAGGTATCCGGCAGGTATGGAGATCAACTTTACCGAGCTGCAGGACCTTCCCGCTACCTGGCGACGGTTTACTTCCCTGACGTTTTACCAGCAAGCTCCCGGTGAAGAAATCGACTGGCAGGTAGAAAAAAAACGCCTGTTAACACTGCTGGAAAAGCTGTAAAGAATTCAAATTGTACTTTTTAAAGATCACGCAATAACCCCATTCTTGGGCTACACTCCTTCTATTTATTTCATTATATCACTGATTTATAGGTTTTTATAACTTTTTATGATCGTCTTAAAATTATTTTTAGACTAATCTAAAAATCATAAAACACCGGGATGGTAGTTATCCACAAGCGATTTAGATTCAAATTAAACTTTTTTTTAGACCAATCGAAATCTTATATTTGTCAAAAATTCACCCTATGCAAGTCCTGAGTACCACGGAAGAGAATTACCTGAAATCCATTTTCCAGCTATTGAAGGAAGGGAGCGAAAAAGTCGGGACCAATGACATCGCAGAATTGACCGGAACCAAAGCTGCTTCCGTCAGTGACATGTTAAAAAAGCTGGCAGCGAAACAGCTCCTCTCCTATCAAAAATATCAGGGTGTCAGCCTCACGGAGGAAGGTGCCAAAACAGCCTTGCTCATCCTGCGTCGGTACCGGCTTTGGGAGGTGTTTCTGGTGGAAAAGTTAAAGTTTAACTGGGATGAAGTAGCGGCCATAGCCGAGGAACTCGAACACGTAAAGGCGCCGCCACTCGTCAGGCGTCTGGATGAATACCTGGGCTTTCCGAAATTTGATCCCCACGGGGATCCCATACCGGATGAATTTGGAGAATGGTCCCATACTCCCAGAATGATTCTTCAGGAAGTGTCGCCGGGAAATGCTGGAAAAGTGGTGGCCGTCACCAATAGTTCGGCGGCCTTTTTAAAATACCTGGATAAGGTAGGGATCTATATAGGTGCCAGGATTGAGGTGGTGGATAAAGTGGAATTTGATGGTTCCCTGGAATTACGAGTCGACGGGGAAAAAACGAGCTTCCTATCACGGGAGGTAGCGGCCAACCTACAGGTAATCCTGCACCCATCTTAAAAGCTGCGGAACCTGAAGAATCGTTTTATCGTTTACCCGAAAGATTCGCTTCATTTGTGAAATGGGGAGTGAAAATCGTAGGTTAAAGTAGAAAAAATAAAAACACAGCAATGAAAAAAATTTTGGGAATGCTGGCAATGGGGCTTTTAATCAGCAGTCAATTGCAAGCCCAGGAGAAGGAAATTACCTGGTATAGTTTTGAGGAGGTCATCGATAAGGTAGAAGCAGATCCCAAAATGATCCTGATAGACGTGTATACCGACTGGTGTGGCTGGTGTAAAAAAATGGACAAAGACACCTTTACCGATAAAGACGTGATCGCTTACGTAAATGAGAATTTTTATGCGGTAAAACTCAATGCCGAGGACAGCAAGAAAAAATTTGACTTTCGGGGCCAGGAATACTCGGAACAGGGAATGGCCCGTGCCATGCGGGTGCAGTCCTATCCTAATTTCGTCATTATGGATGCTGCCATGGAAAACATTACCCAATTGCCAGGGTACCGGGAAGCCAAGCCTTTTGTCAATTCACTGGTGGCACTATTGGAAAATTTCAAGCATTAAATGGCCGCTCCAATCAGCCGAATCGATGATACCATCGTGGCACTCGCGACACCCCAGGGCGTAGGTGCCATCGCCGTCATCCGCCTCTCCGGTACCGAAGCCATACGGATATGCAACCGGGTCTTTTTTGGCAAAAACCTGGAAGAACAAGCCAGCCATACCATCCACTTCGGTACCCTTCGCGATGGGGATAAAGTGATCGATGAAGTACTGGTATCCGTATTCATTTCGCCCCGCTCCTTTACCAAAGAAAACGTGGTGGAAATTTCAACCCACGGCTCCTCCTACATTATCAACCAGGTCCTTCGCTTGCTGATCCGTCAGGGTGCCCGTCCGGCAGAACCGGGAGAGTTTACCCAACGGGCCTTTTTAAACGGGCAGTTCGATCTGGCCCAGGCGGAGGCTGTGGCCGATCTGATCCATTCCGATTCGGAGGCTTCTCATCAGGCCGCCCTGCATCAGATGCGGGGAGGTTTTAGCCAGGAAATCCGCGAATTGCGTGAAAAGTTAATTCATTTTGCCTCCATGATCGAACTGGAGTTGGATTTTACGGAAGAAGACGTGGAATTTGCCAGCAGGGATGATTTGCGGGTATTGGTTGAAAAGCTGCTGCGGGTCGTGGAAAACCTGATCAGCAGCTTTGACTTGGGCAATGTGATTAAAAACGGCGTGCCCACGGTTATTGCCGGCAAACCCAATGCAGGCAAATCCACCCTACTCAATGCCCTGCTGAATGAAGAAAGAGCCATTGTCTCCGATATTGCCGGCACCACCCGGGATTTGATCGAGGATGAAATCAATATTGGCGGGGTGATGTTTCGGTTTATCGATACCGCCGGACTTCGCGAAACCACCGACACCATCGAAGCGATGGGCGTAAACCGCACCCGGGAAAAAATGAAATCCGCCTCCCTGATTCTCTACTTATTTGATTTAGGCGACACCGATATGGTGGAAATCAACCGGGACGTAAACCAACTGGAAAATATAGGCGTGCCTTTTATTAAAGTAGCTAATAAAATGGATAAGGCTAATAGTCAATTTATCAGTGCATTAAAAGAAAAATACCCGGATACTGTTTTTATCGCTGCCGGCAAAAAAGAAAACCTCGACGAGCTAAAGGAAAAGGTGCTGGAACTGGTTAATCTGGATAAATTCCGGACCGGCAACACGGTGGTCACCAATATCCGGCACTTCGATTCCCTGACCCGCACCCGGGAATCACTGTTGGATGTATTGGGAGGGCTGGACCAGGAAGTGACCAATGACTTTTTGGCCATGGATATCCGCCGCTCCCTGCACTACCTGGGTGAGATCACGGGGGAGATTACGACAGATGATTTGCTGGCGAATATTTTTAGTAAGTTTTGTATCGGAAAGTAACCTTTGAGGTTTTCAAAACCTCGAAGGTTTCACCGTGAAAATTAGTGATTGATTCTCGATTTCAACAATACCTAAAATGACCGTCGAAGAATTAGCCCAGTACCTTTCCTCCAAAAAACCCGGATTCCAAACCCAAAATGGCCTGTCCATTTATTTGATTGACGGGTCGATTTCTTCCAATTATGATTTTGAAATGGAAGAACTGGAATTTTCCTTTAGTTTATTTTCCGAAGCGGAAAGTCTGCATGACTTTATGGAGGGGTTTAGGGTCAAAAGTATAAATGATTTTGAAGCATTGGGCTACGAAAATAGCTGGATCCGGTACCTCAACCGGGAAGCAGATATGGAGGTTACCCAGATGGAATTCGAAGAAGGCCCCCTTCGTTTTCGATTACACAAAATGAAAACCCTGGTATTCTCAGCCTCCTTGCATTACTATGATGAAGTGTATGAACACTTGAGAATGCCGGAAGATTTTATCACTTATTTTCTCGGTAATCAGGCCAAACTTAATGTGGCCATTGCAAATCGGTATAAGTTTTAAACAAAACCATCGTCAGTCTTGAAATTATCCGAAAAAAAATCGACTCGATTAGTTTTCAATATGAAAACTTTTTAATACATTTAAATGTTTACAACAACCTGACTTGAAAAACATTATTGCAATCCGAAACCTGGTTCAGTTTTACCAAAAACATCCAGATGCCAAATCTAGTCTGGAAACATGGCTTTCTATCACCAAACATGCAACATGGTGGAAACCTTCGGATGTAGTTAAAGACTTTACGGACGCTGATCCGGTAAAAAACAATCGGGTGGTGTTTAACATAGCCAGGAACAAATACAGGCTGATCGTTCAAATAAGTTATCCCAGGCAATGGGTTTTTATCAAATTTATCGGCACCCATTCGGAGTATGACAGGGTAGATGCAACCACAATTGACCAGTATTAAAGTAAAATCAAACCAGAATCATGAAGTGGAATAAAATAATTACAACTGAACAGGAATATGAAAAGGCTTTGGCAAGGCTTACCAAAATCTTTGAAGCGGATCCAGACAGTCCCGATGGAATGGAAGCAGAATTGTTGGTTACCCTTATCGAGAAATACGAAAAGGAGAATTTCCCAGTGTCCCTACCAGACCCGATAGATGCCATACGTGAAACGGTAGAAAGGAAAGGGTTAAAAGACAAAGATTTGATTCCTGCCATTGGAAGCAAAACCACCGTAAGCCTGGTGCTTAATCGAAAAAGGGCGCTTACTATTGATATGATCAGAAAGCTCTCAGAAATGTTGGGCTTACCTGTTGAGGTGCTTATTCGACATTATAAAATAGCCGGTAAGCCAGAGACAGCCAAACAGTAAATACGAAAAAATAAAGGACCTTCAAAATACCTGAACCATGATCAACTCAGAAATAGAATATACTGCCATAATAAAATGAATTGAGGAATTACTTTCTGTTCCTGAAAACATAAATAATCCAGAAGCAAAGGGTACGAGGAACTGAATTTGCTTTCCGATATGGTGGCAGATTATGAAGAAAAGCAGCACCCAACCCAGCCTCCTCCCTCTTATAAGCCATAAAACTTAGAATGCATGAACGTGGCTTAAGTCAAAAAGCACTTTCTCAATATTTGGGGGTAAGCAGTTCCAGAATCAGCGAATATCTTAAACTCTTGTACCGGCTGGATCCTGTCTGGTAGCTACCACCGCTTCAACATACACGGCCTTTCCTTCTACACTATATATGATCTTATAATTCCCTTCAACCAAGTAGCGGTATGAACGGCTTACTGTTTTATCTGTATCTTGAGGTGATCCAGATTCTGGAAAAGTTTCCAATTGACGGGTTCTTGCCAAAATAGATATGGCCAACATCTTCGCCGCTTGGGGAGATTTGGCAACAAGAAAATCATAGATGGCTTCTAAATCCCCTAAAGATTCATCAGTCCAGATTACTTGTACTTTCTTCACTGATTAAACTTGCTTTCGAAATAAGTCTCCATATCTTCCTGGCTATGGGTCCTCCCACTTTCTATGTCAGCCTCTGAGCGTTTTAATTTGGATTCCAGTTTTTCTCCCATTCTCGAATGATATGCCGATTCCATGGAAGATTTACGTAAGTTATCAATTTTTTCGACCATGGCTTCATCTTGCCTGGTTAACCAATTGATCAGTTCTATTTTTTTAACAGCTAAGTCCATTCCTATCATAATTACATTTAAAGATAACGATAAATTATAAAAAATGATTATGTGAATAATCCAAGCCACTGTTTAGTCCTTAAAAAATCACTGTTGAATTCTGTACCGTATTTGTACCGGCAATAAGTTAACTTATTGTAAAATAAGCAATTATACTTTCTGTATCCAAAATAGGAAAGTATAAATCATTATAAAAAGCTACAAGAAATGACTAGTAAAAGCCTCTATCACAATTGATTATAGGCTTTTTTATTATTGGAGGGTTCAATTCATTTACCTATTTTCTCAAATTCCACACTTGTGAGGAATCGGTCCCAAGCCAAATAGAAATAATCTATTAAAATTTTAGGTGATGAGTGGGGTTAATTTAAAGCAAAAGGTTACTTTTGTTACAGGAGAGTTATTTTAACCGCAATAAATATGAATTTACCAGGAGAAAAACACCTGCCTGAATGGCATAAAATTCCCGGATTCCCATTTTTCAAAGGCAGGAAACGCTGGTCCTTTGTCAATGTGGAAGATGAATTGGGCTTTGCAGTAATAGACTTTAAATTTTAAAACAATGAAAAACCTATTCTACCTCCTTTTGATCCCTCTTATTTTTTCCTGCAATAGCGAACCTTCTGAAAAGGCTGAATCAGTAAATATCCTTGAAAATCTGACCTTTACGGTGGATACAGTTCTGGTAGATTCGGGTGATGATATTTTCATCCTTAGCTCAGGACTAGGAGCTAAAGCCCTTGACCAAGACGAAAACGAACTGCTGTTTTTTGAAAATGAACCATTGAACCTGGTAGAAGTAGATTTGAATGACCTCAAGTTGGTTCGCAAAACACCATTTCAGAAAGAAGGGCCTAATGGAGTCGGGGGGCCTTACAGGGTTAGGTTTCAGTTGGGACCAGAAGGAGATTTATTTATTAGCGGCAATAACACGCAGGGAATATTTAATACCAGCGGAGAAATGGTCGAAAGTCTACAAGTGGTGCCGGAAGGAATTGACCCTGAACTAGCCAATAATCTACATCTGTTGTATAATAATCCCGTTTTTGATTTTGAGAATAGTAGAATCTATTCCCAACCATCCAGTGAGGAAACTGGGAAGCACCTGCTATTTATTATCGATCCGATTACCAAAGAATTTCGAATGGAATCAATACCCGAAATGAAAGCGGTGAAGGAATTTACAGGTACTTTGGTCGTAGATGGGATGATCAACTTTTTTTGGGTCGACAGCCATATGTATATCGAAAATCGACAGCTTTTGCTCACCGTTGGTTCGATGAGCGCCATTTACCGGTTGGATCTGATGACGGACAGCTTGA
Organism: Cyclobacterium salsum; assembly: GCF_010119245.1. GTDB lineage: Bacteria > Bacteroidota > Bacteroidia > Cytophagales > Cyclobacteriaceae > Cyclobacterium > Cyclobacterium salsum. The sequence continues at coordinate 186,592 of NZ_WNKG01000001.1, read as the reverse complement.
AATTTGTTGATATTCAGCACCAAAACTTTCCTAACCGGATGGCCTTCTCTGTAAATAATTCTCCTGTTGACGAAGCAGCATTTAATGAAGATCGAAAAAAAGTTTTCGAGCATTTGAACTACATGGAGCCCCGCTGGGATGAGACCAGAGAAATGTTTTTACGACTGGGCCGAAAAACTTTTACGGGTGAAAAACCAGGAGACCCCTCTACTTATACTTATGAGGTTTTTCTTTTCGCTTATGATCAAGACTTCAATGTTTTGGGTGAAACCAAAATTGAAGGCTTATCACAAGTTCCTGCAAATTACTTTTGGAAAGACGGCCAGCTCTGGTCCTATGTCAATATCGAAGACGAATTGGGTTTTGCAGTCATTGATTTTACGTTTTAGACCTCTAAAAAAATCATGAATGGGAAGGATGGAAGGAAAATCGCCTCGGAGAAGGTTCGGGTTAAAACTAATCACTTACTTTTTCAAACACCAGGCGGTGGTGGTCCCAAATTTCCCGTTCAAAAGCAACTTTGATAGGTGCAACTTTCAAGTTGCTTAGGCGTTTACGCATCGATGGGTCAGTGAACAGTTGAGGAACAAGCTGTAGGTAGGCCCAGTACTTCTTCCAGCCAAAAGATTTCAGTTTTTGCCGCCAAACTTTGATGGTTTCAATGTAGTCCAGCCTGCCGCTATGTTCGGTAACGAGCTTAAAATACGGAGCTGCATTTTTTATGATTTGCTCTTTTCCATAAGGGATCCAGGAACCGGGGAATTCATTCATAATCAGCGCTAACAAATATTCATTAGAATCCTTAGGTGCATGTATATCGGCACTGTCAATGGCAATCATGCCTTTATCAAAAACCATGGATTGGATAAAACATCGCTTGCCCACCGGAAGTAGACTGCTGACAATTTTAAAAAAGTTTTGATAAACCTCATCTTGTTTACCCGCTCTGTACTCATCCACTGAACAAAAATGTTCGAATGCCCCAACCGAGGCAATGGCATCAAACTTTCCAAAGGTAGCCGGGCTTAGGTCGCGGTAATTACAAATATGTACATCAAGGCCATTGCGCTTACAAGCATTGTATTGACCCTCCGAAAGTGTAATACCAGTTCCTATTGCGCCCAATTCTTTGATATAGGTTAAAAACGGCCCCCAACCCGAACCGATATCCAGTACCCTATCACCCGCTTTTATTTCCAGGTTTTCAGCAATAAACGTATGCTTATTTCGCTGGGCCGCTTCCAGTGAAAGTGAAAAATCACCATCATACTTAGCCCCGGTAAAATCAGCCGTTTCCCCCACGCTCCACCTCCATATTTTGTCCATTTTGGAATAGGTATAATCGATATCCTGCTTGCTGGCCATATTTAATGATGTTTTGGTGGGTAAATATTTTATATCTAAGCCATTGATGTTTAATTTGAAAACTCATGTTTGGAGTCTATTGGTGAACCAAACGGTAAAATCATCACTGTGGAACAACTTCAATAAACAAGGTTTTACTCGCTACACTATTTATGGTCCTATAATCTTCGTCAACCAAGTAGTGGTATGAACGGCTTACCATTTTATCGGTCTCTTGAGGTGATCCGGATGCTGGAAAGGTTTTCAATGGACATGTTCTTTTTTTACTGCTAAGTCCGTTCCTATCACATTTTCATTTAAAGATAACGATTAATTATAAAAAATAATTTAACCGATAGCATGATCCCAGACACCTATTTTCCTTGAATTTCACTGTTTAATGCTGAAGTGGATTTGTACGGCAAATAGTTTACCTGATAAATTAAGAATTTTAATTGGTATGAGGATAACCTTATACCCTCTATAACGACTTACCTGAAATTATAAATTGCGCTCTAAAAACCGTTGCAGTGCTGGTCCGCGCAGGTTTTTTCCAATTATTTTTCCTTCCGGGTCAATCATAAAGGATGCTGGAATAGCCGTAATGTTGTACAAGCGACCTGCTTCGCTATCCCACATTTTGAGGTCCGATAGCTGCGTCCAAACCAGTTTGTCGTCGTTAATGGCCTTAAGCCAGGCATCCCGATCGCTATCCAGGGATAGTCCTACAACGGTAAACCCTTTATCTTTAAATTTATGATACTGGGAAACGATATTAGGATTCTCTTCACGGCATGGCGCACACCAGGCCGCCCAAAAATCCAAAAGAACGTACTGGCCCCTGAAGTCGGAAAGCTTGACTTCTTTGCCTTCCGGTGTCAAGGAGCTAAAGTCCGGCGCTTGCTGACCGATACTTAATGGTTTTATCTCTTCAATATGTGAGGCAAAGGATTGCACATCTTGATTGTTTGGAAACTTTTCCCGGAATTCTTCCATGTGTTTAATGATTGCTTCCTCATGTGCTGTCGGGTCAACGGAATACAAAGTCATCATTCCATAAAAACCGGCCAGATTATTTTTGTTCTCCAAAAAAAACTGCAGCACCTTCTCTGATAACTCGCTGACATACCTTTCATTCTTGGCCATCAAATCATTCTGTATCGATAACATCGTTTCGCCGCTATCTATCCGCTTTTCAAAATCACCATGTAATTTAACCTGTTGTTTATCAAATTTTTGACGAATCGCATCAAGCTTTTGTAGTTTAGCCGATGTTTCCGAACCCTTTACCGTGTAATGGTCAGGGTTGGACAGGTCAGCGTTGAATTCGACTTTTTCTCCATTTTTTAGTACCAGCATAAATGATCGCTCTCCCACCAATAAGGTATATAAAGCCTCATCAGGCGTACTTCCTTCGAAATAAAACCCACCATTACTTTCTAATTCGATGGCGTGGGTAGCCGTTTCTCCTTTTAGCAGCCGTACGTTTTCAAGTTCACCTGCATTTTCTATGCGTCCGGTCAAAATAAATTTATCTTGAGCTACAGCCTTAGCGCTTTCCTTGTCTGCGGCATTGCATGACATGAGTAAGATCAGGATTAAAGCTTTTATTAAAATTATTTCTGATTTCATTGTATTAATAGTTATTGGTCGCTGATTAATCTTTTCCATTCAACGTCTCTAAGCCACAACTTAGAAAGGAACATGGTTTTATATATCCAAATCAAATGCTTTCAATGGTACCTACACTTTGCTCCTATTATTCAAATACAAGCATACTTCTTCGGTAATCATATTTTTGATTTTTCGGCTGTTTTGTTAAATCCTTCTATTGCCTGGTCATTCTCCAAATTATCCTGGAATAGGGTTCCAAGGTTTTCAATGCAAGCCTCATGCTGGGGAGCAAGACCCTCTGAAGTAGGTCGGTAGTAATAAAAATTGATTTTAGCTTTTCATGCTTCAACTGTTGAAAATAGAATTTGATTCCGTTTTCCCCGAAGAATTTTTCGAATAATTTTGTCATGGCAACTAAGATAAAAAGAACGGGAACAGGGTTTACCCACTTTTTTATTCCTAAGAGTCGATATCTTCAAAGGACGGCTGATTATATATCTGCTTAAAATCAAAAAGTCCCTATGATGAATTTTTGAGCAATCAAAAGTAGAAATGGAACGGGATTTTTTGAAAGTGGGCTTCAAAATGGGGAAACTAACAAACGGTAATTGCGCCTATTTCTTTTTATAAAAATGAAGACCCGGACCCTGTCGCACTCCCTCCCATGGGTCGCTGATCGATGAAATATTTCAAATGGAAGGAAAAGAAACCTCTTTTTCTTACTTTGTGATGGAATCAGATCAGGTTACAAATGAAAAAAATAGGTTTAATCGGTGGCACTTCATGGCATGCTACCATTGTTTACTATCGTCTTATTAATGAGTTGGTAGGAGAAAGGATCGGTACGCAGGGAAACCCCGAGCTGCTTATCTACAGCTTGAATATAGAACTGATGCGGGCCCAGGATAAAGAAAAAATCAATGCCAAATACCTGGAAATTGCCCAAACCCTGGAAGCGGCAGGTGCAAAAGCCCTGGTCATCTGTGCCAATACGCCGCATATGGTGTACGATTTCGTGCAACCGCACCTAGGCATTCCAATATTGCACATCGCAGATGCCGTGGGGAAAGAGGCAAAGGAAAAAAAGCTACAGACACTGGGTCTCTTGGGTAACAGGCCTACCATGACTGGTGATTTCATTCCTTCTCGTTTAGCAACGAAATTTAGCCTACAGACAGTCATCCCTGACGAAGGCTACATCGCACAAAATCATTGGTACGTCTCCAATGAATTGACGCAGGGCATTTTCAGTGACGGGGCAAAAACGTTTTTTATGGAACAAATGGAATTGTTACGGCAAAAAGGAGCGGAGGGTATTATTCTGGGATGCACGGAGCTCCCAATTCTTATGAATGAAACGGATTTTGATCTGCCAATGCTTGCTACCACAACGCTTCATGCAAGGATGGCTGCCGATTTCATTTTGGAATGATTTCAGCAAAAATGGTTGGTAACCTTTATCGGGAAAAACGAAAAGGATGGGTACGCTGTTAACTTGACAGTTCAAATTGAAGGCCAAAGAAAAGTCTATTGTATCATCCCCCTGTTACCTCCCGGATCACGCGAAGCCAGTTTAAGCCAAGGATTTTTTTGATTCGCTTATCGCTATAACCGAGCCGCTGCAAGGCCAGGGTGATCTGGGGAAAATCGCTGATATCCTGAATTTCCCGAGGCAACTCAGGACCGCCATCTAAATCGGAACCTATGGCAACATGGTCTTCTCCCACTAAATTCACTCCATAGTCAATCACCTTCGCCAACTGATCTACATGCATCCAATAGGGGTCCGGAATCGTTCCCGTGAAATTCAGGGGAACCTCTTTCATCAGTTCCTGATCCACTTCTTCAATGGTCTTCAATTCAGCTCCTTGAACGGAAGCGGGTGTGGTCTCTTTTGTATCTGTCTGCCATTCCCAGTATTTTGGGTTGTTAAACAGGCTGCCAAAGTGAATCCCTATTACGCCCCCTTTTGATGCCACTGCTTTCGCTGCTTCGTCAGTAATACAGCGCGGATGAGGTACGATGCTGTAAAAACCACCATGACTATAGATAATTGGATGCTTACTCGCCTCGGCCGTTTGCAGGATCGCCTCATTGGATGCATGGGCAATATTGATAACCATTCCAAGACGGTTCATTTCGGCGATGATGTTTTCCCCGAGCTCATTAATACCACCCCATCGTCTGACATCATTGCAGGTATCTATAAACGCATTGGTGGTATTGTGGGCGGTTAGCTGCATGGACCTAAGGCCTAATCGATAAAGTGCTCTTAGTAGGTTGATATCTCCGTCCAGGTCAAACGGGCCTTCTAAATCCAGAAATGCCGCAATCTTTCCTTTCTTGGTGATGCGTTCGATATCCGAAGCGGTAAGGGCAAGCTCGATCACCGCATGGTTCTTTTCGATTTGGTCCAGCGCCAGGTTCACCACGCGAAAGGTGTTTTTTGTCTCGAACCTTCCGGGATAATAGTGTTCAGGTGTATACACAGAGAAAAACATGGCATCTACACCACCTTCTTTAGCCCTTGGCAGATCGACGGTCCCATCGGTATAGCGCTGTCCAATATCGGTACCGAACAGCAGCTCGCGGGTCATGACGTGCGTATGCCCGTCCATCACCAAGGCCTGGTGATGTAAATCATTTATTGGCTTGGTGGGGGGATCTGCAGGAAGACTCATTCCGGTGGCAGAAGCAGCTTTTAAGGTTTCTATTGGAAACATGCTTCCTGCAATCGGAAGAAGTGTTAAGTTTTTTATAAGGTCTCGGCGTTTCATGAGGTTATCAGATTATCAATTAGGAGTCAAAACCCCTTATATAGGGCCGGCTCGGGGGCCGATCACCTTTATTAAATTGAGCACCCCGGGTGGATTGGTAGGTCATATCCATGTAAGGGGTTTCGATGGTACGTCCAATGGGCGTGAACCGACCATTTTCCCAGTTGGATTCCATGTAATGGTTTACAATTCCGGTGGAGAGAAGCAGTCGCTCAGCAGGGAAGGGTTCCTTTTTGGTAACCATCATCTCGGTGATCCAGTGCGGTTGGGCATTTGAGGCATGGTATTGATCGAAAGGGCCTGCCCAACCCAGCATAGAGATGATCGTCGGGTCTTTTTGCCCTTCGATTTCGCTGGCGTAGGTCCAACCCACACCCCGGCCAGAGAGTACAGCCGCTTTCGTTCCGTCGTTGTACTCCACCAAACAAAGGTTTGCCTGGGCGTCCTGCTGAAAATGTCCAGGCGCTAGTTCAAATTTTTTCTCCACCGAATCAAGCAATTTGAGCGCCCAGGAATTCCGTTCCACCCATTTCCAGGTTTCAGGCCCTCTGATGGACTGTACGGACCTGACGCCTGTCTCTCCTCCCTTCCTGCGTTCTACAAAGGCTTGAAGTACGTCAATACAATGGAAAATACCCCCTTCGTCTGCAGCTCCTCCCAGTACGATCGAATGTTTTATGGGTGTATCGATATCGAGCTCTATCTCAGGCTTACGGTAGTAGACGGGTATGGAGGAACCACCAGTTAAGGGGAAATCGAGCTCACGGGATTTGTTAAACATCCACTTTGCTTCATCCCAATTGTAAGAGAGGTGCTTGTCATTAAAGACCGGAACGGACCGCTTACTCTGCTCGAAAACCTGCATCACCTGGCTATAGATCAGCCAACGAGGCAAAAGCCAATGTCCTTTCAGGTCCTTTGGATAATCTCCATGTTCTCCCACAATGACCACACCATCCACAGCAAGTTCCTTCCCTCCCAACATAACAGCATCCCCTACGGTACGAAAGAGCGGAATGCCTTTGGCCTTTGCTACTTTCTGGCCCAGTTCGCTTTGGTCATGTTGATGCAGAAAGATAGAAGCTACCTCAACTCGTGATGGTGTATGGGCACCCTGCCACCAATATCCGTCAATCAACTTGGTTACGATCCAGTCTGCATGGGATCTGGTAGCACCCCAATAGCTGGCCAAAACAGCGATGCGGGGCCGTCGTTGTGGAGACTGGGCAGCAGCATTAAACCCGATTCCAGTAAAAGTGGCCAATCCGGCTAAACTGGTTATCCCAAGCATTTCACGTCGTGTTAAGAAAGTGTTGCTCGCTTTCTTTTCGGCAACTGTATTGAAACCGTGGTCCGTGGCTTTATCTTTCGTAGGTCTTTTAGCCATATTGTTTGATGTATTACTGGTAAGATAGTAGAGGGTAAATCGTTCGCCTGGTACAAAACTATACAAATATTTAGCAATCGATTCCTACGTATTGGTCTTTTTCCGGATCATTGGTTCGAGATTAGGAAGAAAATTGAATATTCAGGAGGTCACCTGACGGGAATCCAAGATAAGCTGGAACACAAGGTATTTGATGCCTGGTAGGAAGGACCGATAAACCAATTTTTAGAAACGCATTATCGGTACACATTCAGCCTATTTAGAGAATTAGGATGAAAACGCTTGTTTATCCTACTTCCTTTTGGGTAAGTCAACCTTTGGTTCCTATCCAACCAAGATGGGTGTGTTTAAAATTGTCAGGTAATTTCAGCCCGTATCCAAAAATTCTATCCATCGCAGAATGACCAAAAAAAATGATACCTGCCAAGGTTAGCGCTGAAACGTTAAACATATATCCCAAAGCCAAAATGAGAATGGCAACCAACTTATGGTGAAATAAATTGTAAAGCCAGGCACCTGTTCTGGTGTTGACCAAATAACCTACCATTGATAGGTCTGGTAACAGTAACAAGGCAGGATAAACCCACCAAGAATAGCCTAAATGATTAAATAAGATGATTGAAAGTAAAAACTGACCCAATTCTTCCAGTTTCAGAAGCTTTTCAATGCTTTTAGTCATGACATCAAAATTTGGTTTTTAACTACCTAACGGCTGAAATTATACCATTCCAAGCTGAACGCTTCTCCTGCCAAAAAGGATCGAAAAAGCATTATTACTAACTCCATATACCAAGCTGAATGAGCTTGCAATCATTTCATTATCTCCGGAGCGGAATACCTGCGATCCAGCTTTCCCGCAGGATAATGGAATAATAAACGATGCAAAAAAACCAGATATTAGCGAAAAAGCAAAAACGTTTGTTTTGGGCATTTGAAACGACTGGCTAGGAGTGTTGAATTCGGGCTTGGGTGTCTTCATTCACTTGCAAGCATAAATTCGGTTTTTCCGGCGCCTCATTGTGAGCGGTCCAATTTCTATATAGAAGTAGTCAACGAAGCTGGCTTTCAAATCAATTAATCAGATCCAACCCATTTTGCCAGCTGTATCCTGTCTGACATCGATCGGCGCTTCAACCAACAATGCTTTTTCTTGCCACGCTCTCAGATCGCCCAATCGTTAATGCTTTTATCTTACCCTGAGGAGCACCGGTTACTTTTTCCGTGGTGTCGAGAGAAATATAGGCCTTCTAATTCCAAACGTCAAATTTCTCATTAATTTGACGTTTGCTTACGTTTGTATCGTTCATACCGGAGTTTTATCTCATAAAGTCCTCTCGAGCCTTCGTCTCCTGCTTCTTTGATTTGCTCTGGTTGATCGGTTACAAACTCAAATGAATTTTCGAAACTTTCCACTTTACCGGTTTTAAACGCTTCCTCAATATGCCCCGCATTTATCATGAAGTTAGCAAAGCCAATCTCCTGCTTTTCATCTATCAGTTCAAGAATAATCAGTTCAATATCATCAAACGTGTCGACATTGAGCTCCTCAGTGACGAAATCAACAAAATCTCCACCACCGAAGCTAATGGTTCCGGCCGCTTTCCTAGCCAGTTTGGCCAGCCTTTTGAGTATGCGGAATATTCTTCTGATGAGCCGTCGAATTTCGTCATTTGACTCGAAGAGCATTAATTTACCTTCAAGTTCAATGTATTCATCCAAGTTAAAGGTGCTGTTCTTCGCATCTTGCCTGTTGGGTGAGAATCCGGCCTGGCCAAGATATGCCAATCGGTTCACGAGGCGTGTTTCGTCTCTATCTAACAAGTGCTCGGACTTTTCATCGTCCTCCTTGCACAAATTCCGCATATCACTCAGCACGTCACCTTCGTTAACATCTTCTCTCGGTCTTCTTGTAGGCACAATAACTGGAAACACGGACTTTTTAAACATCACATCTCCCTGAAATACAAAAGCCAGTTCATCATCAAACAGGTCGTAGAAAAAGGTTCCATTTACATCCTTACATTCAATGGTATGTATACTTATAGCATACCCCACGCCTTTTTCGTTAAAGAGATTTGTAATCCGGTTTTCGAATTCGGGATCCTTTGGCGGAATTTCGTCATCCTTATCCGGCCTTTTGGGACTGATATCGTCATCACCGTCTTTGCGGCTTTTCGTGGTGACAGAAATATTACCTCTGTCATCAATAGTTACTGTTTTTTCGGAAATATCTTCATTTCCTTTTTCGCCTTCATCGCCCTTTCCCTCGGGAGGTATCTTTTCATTAGAAAGAGCGCTTCGGGCATCATCATCTGTTGGGTCTGTCAAAATTCGTCCTGTTTCAGCACCATCTTCTTCCTCCAACTGAAAGGCCCATTTATCAAATCTTCCTGTCCGGTTGTTGATCTCATTCATCAACACTCTTTCATCAAAAGTTTTCACAGATGCCAGAATGGAACCCTTGCCTCCCTGATTAAGCACTTCATCAAACCTGCCAAGTTTGTTCTCGTCTTTTGCATACTCTGTCAATAACCGCCCTATAAACTTTGCAGCAGTAGGTTCAGCCTTGTAAGCCCCAAAAAATACTTCGTCTTCTAAAGTAAGCTCTATATTATTTCCCAGCTTTACAAGAACATTCAGCATCCTCCCGAACACTTTCTGTGCCGATAAGTGGGTATTGATAATCCGATTCAAAGATTTTTTTGCCAACAGATCCATGCGTGGATTAACTTTCCTTGAAGGCTTAACGTCAATAGCTTCCTCTATACGGTCACGAAAGGATTTCTTTATGCCAATCTCCTCTAGATGTACCCTAAACGCTTCTTTGTTCGGATAAGGTAAGCGCGCTATAATAAATTCGATGTTCTTTTTGGTAAAACCATCAATACCCACCAGCGATTTTCTTAGGTCGGCAGGTTTGTTTGCAAAGTCATTGATGTTAAAAAGTCCCATAGTTAATTGATTTCAAAGGTTAACCAATGGTTTGGATTTTTTTTGATTATTTTAGCTCAACGTTCCGATTAAAGCTATCTTCTGAAAATAGCATTGCGTACATACAGCCTGTGAGTAGTAAATTCTACTCCTGTTTTCTGTTAAAACAATATAGGTATTTCGAACTAGAAATCAAGCGGTTATACCATATTTTTACTGGAAATCGCCAGGAAATGGCGGTAAATCTCTGCGGAGGCAGACCGACTATGCACTAGCAGTACCAGTAGCAACCGCAAATTGGTGCGAGATGGAAGTAAACGAATAGCTAACCTGTGAAGATAGGTATTCACCCTTATCCGGAGGATTGATCCACCTGGTTTTAGATGTATTTCCTGAATGCTACTATTACCTTCAGTTCATCGATGCCTTGCACCTTATTCTTCATCCAATATCGAATCAACCAAGGCATCTATGTCTTGCAAATGCGCTTTTATTAAGTCTGATTCATATCTGAGCGCAGCAGACCTGGCAGCTTTTTGGATTTCCTTTAATTCAACTCTGGCCAAGGCACTAATATCAGATCGGTTATTGGCATCATTTATCATTACCTTTTCCAGCCTTACTACATGCTCCCGCTGTAAGTTTCTCCTAAAAGCGTCGATGTTTTGAGTCGCTGAAAGTTCCAACCATATTCCTTTTCTCAATTCAGAAAGCATAGATGAAAGGCTGTAGGCCTCGTTTCCATTTAATGCTTCATTTTCAATCATTCGCTTCATTTTGTCTTCTTGCAGCAGCCTGCTTAATTGTCCCGATTGTAGGCTCCTCACTTTGGCCAATGCACCCGAAGCTTCAATGTTTTGCAATATGCCATCCTGTAAAAGCCAGTCCGGCGTCACAAATACGTTTTTGTTAATGAACCTTAGTGCTTCTTGCTGCTGGCTTTTTGCTATGTGTGAATAGATAACACCCGACTGGTCGGTGGTTTTGTATTCCTGATAAATGCCTCCAATCAGCATATTTACATGTCCGGCATATCGAGCCCAAACGCCTAAAAGTTCTCCGTAAAGCTCGTCAAGATCGTCATAGGGCTCGCCAGGAGTACTCGTCCATTCCTTGAGATTTTTTGCGACAATTTTGAGGTTAGAAAGGCCATAACTACTGGCTTTAATGGGATCGTCTCCTACGGATTCAGTCTGTGAACTTGGATCATAGGCGTTGTAGCTACCGAAAAGATAGCGCGGATCGCCCTCCTTATCACGTATCCATTTATTGAGCATAACTTGCTCATCCGCTGCCGACTCCGCTTCCCTGATTACCCGGTATCCCCAGTTAATGGCATATGTATCATACGGTCCGAGCATTCGCACCCAACGCACCCCTTCATCCCCAGGTTGTGCGACATAATTATACCGCGTATAGTCCATTATCGAAGCTGCCAATCCCCATTTTTGGGTAAATGTTGCCGAGCGTAACGAGTCAGTGGGATAGGAATGGCTCGCTTTCATATTATGCGGCAGGCCAAGGGCGTGTCCCACTTCATGAGCGATGACCATTCTCATCATTTCGCCTATTTCTGCCTCGGGTGTATGCAATGTTCTCGCAAGCGGGTTAGCTGATCCCGTTTCGAGTAGGTATCGATTTCTATAGGAACGAATGTGATTGTGGTACCATACAATGTCACTTTCAATAATTTCGCCAGATCGAGGATCACTTACACTAGGACCCATTGCATTTCTTGTCGTCGTTGCAATGTAACGTATCGTCGAAAAGCGTGCATCCTCCGGGCTCCAGTCGGGATCTTCCTCTGGGGTTGGTGCCTCTTTTGCAATGATGGCATTCTTAAACCCGGCCACTTCAAAGGCTGCTTGCCAATCTTTCACGCCTTGTATAAAAAAGGGCTTCCATCGGTCGGGTGTAGCGGGGTCAAGGTAATAGATTATCGGTTTTACCGGTTCCACTAATTCCCCTCTGGCATAGGCTTCAGGATCTTTTGGTTCCAATCGCCAACGCCTTATATAAGTCTTTTTGTCCGCTTTAAGGGCTTCCGACCCATAATCCACCTGGCTGAGGGTAAACCAACCGACTCTTTTATCATACAATCGGGGCTGCATAGGTGTTTCCGGTAGTAAATACATAGATTGGCTGACCTCCAACGAAATGGTACCCGTCTTACTATTCGAAGGTGGCTCAGATGCCGCATAGGTCATTTCATGCCTGACTTCAACATTCTCCGGATAACTTGCCATCCTATTTATAAAACTCCTGTTTTTTTCCAGGGCCTTTACCTTGTATTGCTGACGCATGCTTTCAGATACGCCACTGATTGCCCTATTATCGTCTAAAAATAGATTATTTACCGAAATGACTACCGCTGAAGAATCGGAATTAAAAGCTTCAATTTCGAACGACGCTATTATCGGATGGTTGTTATTGGCTATGATGGAATGGTGAATGGGCAAACTGTCATTGGCTACATTGGAATAGGAAATGGAGCGAAGTAAAATGGAGTTATCCACTCTGGACCATTGTACCACTTGTTCATTTGTTTTTGACCCGGCATTCACATAGCCACCACCGAATCCATCAGGGATTTTTGAAATCCGAGTCACCCAAAGCATGTCATCCCCAAACTGAGCGAAGGGAATTTCATAATAATATTCCGAATCTACCTTATGGACCGTAAAAATACCTTCGTCAGAAATTGCCGATGAAGTAATTACTTCCGAATATTCTTTAAAAGAGGAATCCTTTTTGCTTGAATTTTCGGCGGTTACAGGGGTATTTTTATTTTTATTCTTTTTCTTTTGGCTATACCCCGTTTGAACAGACATGAACAGCCCTATCAAGACGATACTTGAAACAATATTTTTCATAAAATTTTGATGTTAAGGTGTAGCAAAAATAAAAATATAAATGAGAGTACAGTAGCATTGCCCAAATGGAAAATAGAAGATTTAACGAAATGCACTGAAATTGATGAAAACGATGGGAATAAATACACTGCGCTATTTACAATCAGTTATTGCGGACGAAAACGTCAGAAGGTCATTAGCAATGGCCAACTAAGAGGTTTGTCCCGAAAAATATCCTAAACGCTTAACTAAAAAAACCCCATAAAAAGCTTTCGATCAGCTTTAAACGGGGTCATACGTAGAGAGTGGGGGATTCGAACCCCCGGTACGCTGTTAGGCGTACGACAGTTTAGCAAACTGCTGGTTTAAGCCACTCACCCAACTCTCTATTTTTCTTTATTTTTTTATTTAAATGATGGGCTTACGACAGTTTATCCGCCGCGGCGGATGGTTTAAGCCACTCACCCAACTCTCTATTTTGATGCAAATATAATCGAATATTTTCCATTTAAACAAAATCAACGGACCAAATAATTGGTGATTTTTCGTTTAAAAAGCGTTCTTTCCGGTAAGGTTCTGTGAACCATTAGGATTAATAACTAGGTACCAGGCTTAACTTTTTTGGATACAAACAGAGCTTTAGCCAGTTTTGACGGGATCGATTCTTTGATTCCCTTTCCAATAATTCATCATCAACATGCATCGACCCGTCAAAGTTGATCAATACCTCCCTCGCTTTTAGTGCCAAATCAAATCGATAATGATCCGTTTGTTTCTGATGTTCGATAAACCGTTCAATTTTTTCTTTCTCGGCTTTCTTTATTAAAATGACATCCAAATACTGGTCTTCAGGGTCCGCATTTGGTGCTAAATGGAGATTTGGACCCATAAAGGGCGTATTCATCACTTCTATCCATACGTATTCTCCGGAATAATCCATTCCATCGACTTCTATTTGGTAGTGGGATGATTTGAGGTCATTAATGGAATCCTTTAATTTTTTCAGTCCAAATGCCACTTTGTCATCCGGACTTTCGTTCCACCGTTTTTTTTCTTTTTTTATTCTGGCTAGTGTATCAGCAAACAACCCCCACCCTACCGATTCAAAAAAATAGTGCGTTTTCCCCTCTTGCTCCAAATAGCCTATACTAAGAGGTGTTGTTTTCTTGTTTTTCCAATTACGTACTATTTTGCCCAAATAATCATCAAGGTTTAGGCTTTCTGCCATATTATTGGCGTTTCCCAATGGCAAAATCGCGAAAGGTACAGGGTTCTGTATTATTTTTTTTAATACTTCCTGTACCGTACCGTCCCCCCCAGCAATTAGCAAAAAATCACATTTTATCATAAGGAAATTGCTTAGATCAACTGATTTTTTATTGAATGCTAGAACATTGGCCCCGTGGTCTTTGAGCCTTTTCACAATACTTGCAATGGATTGACTTCCATCACCTGCCGTTTCATTATAGATAAGGTTGATATGCATCTTTTTCCAATTATTCCATTTTATCGCCCGATTTTTGTACCTTAAATGTAACGTTTGAAACCAAAATTTATGTAAATGAAAATATTAATAACAAACGACGACGGCATATATAGTCCTGGCATTTTAGCTCTTGCGGAAATAGCCGCTGATTTTGGCGATGTCAGAATTGTTGCTCCGGACGTTGAGCAATCATCCATGGGCCACGCCATCACAGCATCCCGTCCACTTTCTTATAAAAAGACCAAAATTGGCCATTTTGAAGCTTTTCGGGTTAACGGCACACCGGCAGACTGTGTATCTCTCGGCTGCTTTCACTGGGATAAGGTGGACATGGTATTGTCTGGCATCAATATAGGCTCCAACCTCGGTAATTCGATGTGGCATTCAGGTACGCTGGCAGGTGCCAAACAAGCTGCCCTTTTGGGCATTAAAGGAATCGCTTTTAGCACCCCGAGCCACCAAGCGGAAATCGAATTTCATGCCATAAAACAATTCGCCTCAAACATATTGACAATCCTGACCGAGGAAAAAGAAAGCCCTTCCCTTGTCAACGTCAACTTCCCAATTAACCCACGTGGCATCGTATGGGCCAGGCAATCTGTCCGCCATTACGATGGTGTAGTCAAACCTGCCGAAGACCCAATGGGAAGACAGCATTATTGGTTTACCGTGGAACCTATTGAAGAAGCAGAAGAAGGAACCGATCGTTGGGCGGTAAACCACGGCCTTGTTTCCCTGACGCCTTTAAGCCTTGATCTTACTAATAATACGGAATTAGAGCGCATGTTACAAAAACATTACTTTCCGAGCCCAATATCCTGAACAAACTTTCGGTCAATGATTCCAGCACTTAAATTAAATTCCCTTTGAAATACTGCTTAAATCATTTTCTTTGCACTTTGTTTTAAATGCATCAAAATGAAAATAATTGCCATCGGCCGAAACTACGCCGCCCATATAGAAGAACTGCAAAACGAAAAGCCTACTGAACCGGTGGTTTTTCTCAAACCGGATACGGCTTTACTGAAAAATAACGCCCCTTTTTACCATCCTGAGTTTTCGGAGGACATCCACCACGAAGTGGAATTGGTGCTGAAAATCAAAAAAGAAGGTAAGTATATTGACCGAAAGTTTGCCCATACCTATTACGATGAAATCGGAATTGGCATCGATTTTACCGCCCGGGACCTGCAGCGAAAATGCAAGGAAAAGGGCTTGCCCTGGGAAATTGCCAAGGCCTTTAACGGCTCGGCTCCTGTCGGGGAATTTCGACCGGTAGCCAATTTTCCCAATGTGGCCGATATTAATTTTCACCTGGATGTAAACGGAGAACGCCGGCAAACCGGCAATACCTCCCTGTTAATTTTTCCGTTTGACGTGATTTTGGCTTATGTCTCACAGTTTTTTACCCTAAAGACAGGAGACCTGATTTTTACCGGCACCCCGGCCGGTGTGGGAAAAGTAGCGATAGGGGATCGATTGGAGGCGTATGTGGAGCAAGAAAAATTACTAGATTTTGAGGTTAAATAAATCCCTACTTTTTATTTTATTATTGTTTTCCGGTATTGCCCTGCTTTCGCAGACGGCAAAAAACTACTACCTGTTTCCCATCAAACCCGGCCAACAAAATTTTCTGGCTGGCAATATGAGCGAGATCCGGCCCAATCACTTTCATACCGGTCTGGACATCAAAACCGAAGGCCGTCAGGGTTTGCCGGTGTATGCCGCAGCCGACGGATACGTCTCCCGCATCAAAATCTCCTCCTTCGGATATGGTAACGTGGTGTACATCAAACATCCTAACGGCAGTTCTACCGTGTATGCCCACCTCCGGGAACTGGAAGAGCCCATTGCCAGTGCCATGAAGGCCAAAATGTACGAGGCCGAACAAAACGATTTTGAGTATTTTCCGGAACCCGGCCTGCTCCAGGTCAAACAGGGAGAGGTCATCGCCTATTCCGGAAACACCGGCAGTTCGGGAGGCCCGCATTTGCATTTTGAGATTCGGGATTCGCTGGATCGGGCCATTGACCCGCTGCATGCAGGATTTACGGAAATAAAGGACAGCACAGCTCCCATTGTGAGGCGCGTGGCCATCACCCCGCTGGACGGAGATAGCCGGGTAAACGGGGAGTTTCAGCGACAGGAATTTTCCCTGATCTATAGCAGCGGTGCTTTTCGGGTTCCCCAGACCATTCGCATATCCGGAAAAGTAGGAATCGAAATATGGGCCTACGACCAGCTGGATGAAATGTACAATCGAAACGGCTTTCCCATATTCGAAATTTATGAGGAAGAGCAGCGACGCTTCCGCGCCAATGTCAATGGGGTTGATTTTTCATTGGGCCGCCATATACTGCTGCACACCTACCGCAATCGCTACACCCGCTTGTATAAGTTGCCCACCAATAAATTTGAATTTTACGAGCCCGATTCGGCGTACAGCGGGGCCATTTCAGCAATGCCAGGGGAAAACAAAGCCATCACCGTCCGCCTGGAAGATGCCTACCAAAACGAAACAGATCTGGTTCTCAACTTTCTGGGAGAAGATGCCCCTAAACTTTTGGGAAGCTATAACGGCACTTCCGGACGGCAATCCGTTGATTACCACGAAAACCAGTTGATCATTAACAGCCCAATTAGCGATCAGGGCAGCCTGGCCAGGTTTTACGTGCACGGCTACAGCATGGAGATTCCCTATGCCTATCAGGGAACCAACAAGCGGACCTATCTATGGGACATGCGCCTGGGCGTACCGGACTCCGTGGATCTGTGTACGGAAATGATTATTCCCGAGGTAAATGCCGTGATTCCCGCTGGAAAAGAAATTCACTTTAACGACGGACAGGTAAGCATTCAGTTTGAAAAAGAGACGCTTTTTGATGATCTCTACCTTCGCTTACAGCCGTTTGAGGAAGAAGGGTTTCCGGGCATTGCCATCAATGAGCCCTACGATTACCTGTGGAATTCCATGCGGGTAGCGCTTTATTTGCCGGATTTCAGGGGAAATCAAGAGCAGACTCACATGTACCGATTGTATGACAACGGCTACAGAAGTTTTGAAGGAGGCGTTTGGGAAGGTAATCGGATTCGATTCTATACGCGTAATTTCGGGAGATTTGTACTGGCCACGGACTCCCTTGCTCCTTCCATCCGGCCGATACGGGTTAGCGGCAGGGGATTGCGATTTGTCATTCGGGATGATTTGTCCGGGATTCAGAATTTTAATGCCTGGGTGGACGGGGAATGGATCCAAATGCGGTACGAGCACAAACAATCCCTGGTCTGGTCCGACGAACCCGATGGAATGGTGCTGGAAGGAGATGTTATTTTAAAAGTCAGGGACCGGGCAAATAACGAGGCCATTTATAAGGGAAAAATTTAATTTATTCCGATATTTGACCCTTGCAATCAAATAACCAACCTAAAAAAAGGTATTATGTCACTAGAAGTAGGCCAAAAAGCGCCGGATTTTGAATCCAAAGACCAGGATGACAAGCCCATCAGGCTTTCCGATTTTAAAGGCAAAAAAGTGGTATTGTATTTTTACCCCAAAGACAATACCCCCGGTTGCACCACCCAGGCCTGTAACCTACGGGACAATTACGAAGCCCTTCAACATGCGGGATATGTCGTTTTGGGTATCAGTTCCGATTCGGGAAAATCGCATAAGAAGTTTATAGAAAAGCACGAACTTCCCTTTCCACTCATTGCCGATGAGGACAAGAGTGTTCACGAAGCATATGGCACCTGGGTGGAAAAAAACATGTACGGAAGAAAATACATGGGCACCGCCCGTACTACTTTTGTGATTGATGAAGAAGGTATCATCGAGGACATTATCACAAAAGTAAAAACCAAGGAACACACCAATCAAATACTTAACTAATTCCAAATCAATGGAAAAACACTCAACCGAACAATTAAACGCTGTATGCTCTCAGGTAAGGAGAGATATATTACGCATGGTGCACGCCTGCCAATCCGGACATCCGGGTGCCTCGCTGGGCTGTACCGAATTTTTTGTAGCGCTTTATTTTGATCAAATGAAGCATGATTCATCTTTTAATCTGGACGGAAAAGGTGAGGATTTATTTTTTCTTTCCAATGGACACATTTCTCCGGTATGGTACAGTGTGCTTTCCAGAAGTGGCTATTTTGATACCGAGGAATTAAAAACCTTCCGAAAGATCGATAGCAGGCTGCAAGGTCACCCGGCGACGGAAGAGAGGCTTCCCGGAATTCGCGTGGCTTCCGGCTCCTTGGGACAAGGCTTGTCCGTTGCCATCGGTGCGGCCCTTGCCAAGAAAATCAACGGCGATGACCGCCTGGTCTATGCCCTGATGGGAGACGGTGAGCAGCAGGAAGGACAAATCTGGGAAGCCGCCATGTGCGCTCCTCACCATAAGGTAGACAACCTCATCGCATCCATTGATGTGAATGGTCAGCAGATTGATGGCCCTACCAAGGAAATCATGAACCTGCTTGACCTGAAGTCCAAATGGGAAGCTTTTGGATGGGAAGTGATCGTTACCGAAAATGGCAACAATATCACGGAAGTCATCCAATCCCTGGAAAAGGCCAAAACCCTGCTGGGCAAAGGAAAGCCGGTACTCAACCTGCTGCATACCGATATGGGATATGGGGTAGATTTTATGGTAGGAACCCACAAATGGCATGGAGTAGCTCCCAATGACGAGCAATTGGAAAACGCCCTGGGACAATTGGAAGAAACACTCGGCGATTATTGATCCCTGTCCGCTTTGATCTAAAACAAATTTGAATAATGGAAAAAACACTCGATACCAAATATACCTACACTGAAAAAAAAGATACCCGTTCCGGTTTTGGCGATGGATTTCTGGAAGTAGGAAAGAAAAACAAAAACGTAGTGGGCTTGTGCGCCGATCTGATCGGTTCCCTTAAAATGGGTGCCTTTCAAAAGGAGTTTCCGGATCGCTTTTTTCAGGTAGGCATCTCCGAGGCCAACATGATGGGAGTGGCAGCCGGACTGACCATCGGAGGTAAAATCCCGTATACCGGAACCTTCGCCAACTTTTCTACCGGAAGGGTGTATGACCAAATCCGGCAGTCCATTGCCTATTCTGAGAAGAACGTAAAAATATGCGCCTCTCATGCCGGTCTAACCCTGGGGGAAGACGGTGCTACGCATCAGATTCTGGAAGATGTGGGCATGATGAAGATGTTACCCAATATGACGGTTATCAATCCTTGCGATTATAACCAGACCAAGGCAGCTACCATCGCCATTGCCGATCACGAAGGCCCGGTTTACCTACGATTTGGAAGGCCGAAATGGCCGATTTTCACCCCTGCGGATCAGCCGTTTGAAATCGGTAAAGCCTGGAAGATGATTGAAGGAACGGACGTAACGATATTCGCGACCGGTCACCTGGTTTGGGAAGCCGTGGTGGCAGAAGCCATGCTCAGAGAAGAAGGAATCTCCGTGGAACTTATTAATATACACACCATCAAACCCCTGGATACCGCAGCGGTGCTGGCTTCCGTAGCCAAAACCGGCTGTGCCGTGACTGCCGAAGAACACCAGTACAATGGCGGCTTGGGTGATATCATCGCTCAGACCCTGGTTCGAAATCAGCCCGCCCCTCAGGAATTTATTGGCGTGGATGATTCCTTTGGTGAATCAGGAAAACCGGAAGAACTGCTGGAAAAATACGGATTGAATGCCGAGAATATCGTCAAGGCAGTAAAAAAGGTTATTGCGAGAAAATAAGCGGTTTACACCACCCCAAAAAAGCGGAAAAATTCATTTTTTTCCGCTTTTTTGGTTTCAAAACCACTAGGTTAATTACGTAGAATCCACTACTTTTATTTCCAACCTATTTCTATACCGATTATGCCTGCTCCTCCCCTCACGATGCCAAAAGCGATTATCGTTTTGCTTTGCCTGCTGGCAGGCCCTTGCCCGCTAACAGCCCAGCAACTTGTCTTTGAAGAAAAGGAAGATGGCTGGCTGCTTACGGAGGACGGAAAACCCAGGTATTTTTACCAGGCAGCTGAAAAAAGCCTGGACGGTCTTTATCCAAGGGCAAACTACGTCCACCCGTTGTACCACACCAATGGAGAGATTCTTACCGAGGATTTTCCGGAGGACCACCCGCATCACCGGGGGATTTTCTGGACCTGGCACCAGCTATGGGTAAATGATCAACGCGCCGCCGATCCCTGGGTCTGTGAAGGAATCCGCTGGGAAGTAAAAAACGTAAAAACAGCCGTCAACCCCAACGGATCCGCCACCCTAGAGGCGAAAGTTATCTGGAGAGGAACAGGCACTGTCAAAAAAAACCTGCTGGAAGAAACGGTTAGGATTGATTACCAGCGCGTATCTTCTTATTCCTACAAATTATCCTTTGCTATTCAATTGAAAGCCCTGGTTAAGGGACTTCGACTCGGGGGATCAGAAGATGCAAAGGGTTATGGTGGCTTTTCTCCCCGGATAAAACTGACCGAAAATGCAGCCTTTTACGATGAAAACGGTGCGGTAATTCCCCAGGAACTCCCGGTAACCGCTGGAGCCTGGATCAACCTAACCGAGGGAGACCCGGAAGACCCCGGACTGGTAATCATGGGAGAGCCGGACAAGCTTCCCTCCTACCAGGGATGGATTCTCCGAGACAAAAACAGCATGCAAAATATGGCTTTTCCTGGCCAGAACCCGATCACACTGGATAGAAAAACTCCGCTAGTGTTTAGAAATCAATTGTTGGTACATCGAGGGCTAAAAAAACAGGAAATCGTCGACCAGTACCGTATATTTCGAAACCAATAATAATGACCGTTCGCTATTACACAAAAAAGGCAATGGTCAGTGACCATTGCCTTAAGTTGGTTAGTTGTCAAAAAAACGGGTTAAACGATTTATTTAACGGGCTCTTCTTTCTTCTCGTCTTCCAATTCCTTACCCATGGCATCAAACTTCTTTGTCAACTCTTCACCAGCGTTGGCACTTTCAAATTTGATCTTGTAAACGACTTCTCCTTCTTCCATCACCTGATGTGCTTCACTGATGGTCAGGTCTTTTACCGTCTCATCGTTCTGGATGGTTTCCTTCACTTTTTCAGGAAGAGTTTCCGGATCGATCTTTGTTGTTTCCTGAACGAGTTCGGTTGCTTCGTTTGGAAGCGATTGGGCATGGATGCCGGTGATTGCAAATACACTCACTACAGCAAGGGATAACATTAACTTTTTCATGATTTTTAAGTTTATGGTGTTAAATAATAGTTGGTTGAAAACAATACTATTTAAATATTATTTTCAATTATCCTTATTCAACTGCCGTGCCAAGTAATTTTAAAAGGTATTGATATTACAAAAACAGCCCTTATTTAAGGTAAAACCCAGGAAATTATAAAAAGTAATTTCTCCGGATTCAATTATGGTCGGTTTCACTTCACACCCTAATTGTGGATAATCAACCCCAACATGTAAATAAACTCACCTATTCCATCTATTTTCTATGACCGGTGGTATAATTTTTTAAAAGATAGGTTTAAGACGTTGTTCTACATTCATCTGGTTTTTCGAAAGGCGCTGCGCCTAAAGAAAATGGTATACAAGGATTCATCAAAAGCAAGTTTCCCCGGAGCGAGTCATTTAGATAGGTTTCCATAATTGGATCATTTTAGCCAGGTAACTTTCTATCGGTCAAAAGCTTTTGGTAGCATTTTGCCAGTAAGGTAAATTTACGTACCAAGATAAACTGAAGGCCTCCTACCAAATTTGTAGCGAAACCCTTATATTTGCGCCTCAGTAAAACCGAGGCCTTCCCAATATATGGATATACAGCAGCAACTTACAAAAACCATTTCTAACGCATTTCAGGAACTTTTTGATCATACATTAGATCCGAAGACCTTTTCGCTGCAAGCGACCAGAAAGGAATTCAGCGGAGATTATACGTTCGTCTTATTTCCTTTTTTAAAAATTACGAAAAGTGCACCGGAAGCAAGTGGAGCGAAAATCGGTGCCTACCTGCAGGAAAAGCTGCCCGAAGTGGCTAGCTTTAATGTAGTAAAAGGCTTTTTAAATATTTCCCTTTCGGCTGCCTATTGGACAGAGGTATTTCTACAGCTTATCGAGGCGGAAGATCCTGGCTCCTTTCCGGCGAAGGGTAGGAAGGTAATGGTGGAGTTTAGCTCCCCTAACACCAACAAACCCCTTCACCTGGGCCATCTTCGAAATAATTTTCTGGGTTTTTCGGTTGCCAATATTCTGGAAGCCTATGGTTATGAGGTAATAAAAGCCAACCTGGTCAATGACCGGGGCATCCATATTTGCAAATCCATGGTCGCTTATGAAAAATTGGGGGAAAATGCCAGTCCCGAAAGCGCCGGATTGAAAGGGGATCACCTGGTAGGAAAGTATTACGTCCTTTTCGATCAGGAATACAAGAACCAGATCAAGAAATTGATAGCGGAGGGAATGACCGAAGAACTGGCGAAAAAAGAAGCTCCCTGGATGAAAGCCGCTCAGGAGATGCTAGTTAAGTGGGAAGCGGGTGATCCCCATACCGTGGATCTTTGGAAAAAACTCAACAACTGGGTCTATCAGGGTTTTGATGAGACCTACCGTAGTCTGGGTGTTACGTTTGACCAGTATTATTACGAGTCGGACACCTATCTGCTGGGTAAGGATATCGTCAATGAAGGGTTGGAAAAAGGAGTCTTTTTCAAAAAAGAAAACGGTTCCGTCTGGGCCGATCTAAGCAGTGCGGGGCTAGACGAAAAGCTGGTATTAAGGGCGGATGGTACCTCGGTATACATGACCCAGGATATGGGCACGGCAGATTTAAAGTACAAGGATCACGGGATTGAAAAATCCGTTTATGTGGTAGGAAACGAGCAAGACTATCATTTTGAGGTGCTATTTTCCATTATGCGTCTGTTGGGGCGACCTTATGGGGAGGGGCTCTACCACCTCTCTTACGGAATGGTAGACCTTCCTTCCGGTAAAATGAAATCCAGGGAAGGGACGGTGGTGGATGCAGACGACCTGATCCAGGAAATGGTGGACACTGCCAGGGATCATACCCAGGAATTGGGTAAAATAGAAGGCTTCACTCAGGAAGAAGCAGAAGCATTGTATCAGATGTTGGGATTGGGGGCATTGAAATATTTCCTGTTGAAAGTGGATCCAAAAAAACGCATGTTGTTCAACCCTCAGGAATCCATAGAATTCCAGGGCAATACCGGGCCGTTTATACAATATACCCATGCCCGGATCGCAGCGATATTACGGAAAGCAAGTCAAATCGAGCTGGATTTTTCGGCCAAAAGCTGTGCCCCCTATACCGACCTGCAGGACACCGAGCGAGTATTAATATTTCATTTGACCGATTATCGGAATAAGGTCGGCATGGCCGCTGAAGAACTTTCTCCGGCGGTAATTGCTCAGTATTTGTTTGATTTAGCAAAAGATTATAACCGCTTTTATGCGGAACTTCCTATCTTTAGTGAAACCAAAGCTGAAGTGCAGGCCTTTCGAGTTGCCTTATCTGCGCAGGTGGCCAAAACAATTAGGTCCGGCATGAAGTTATTGGGAATAGATGTACCCGAAAAAATGTAACTATGAACACGCTAATTTACCTAGTCATCAGCGGATTGTTTGTCATTCAAATGCCGCTATCAAATCACGCTAATTTTGTT
The DNA here is from genome assembly GCF_010119245.1 of Cyclobacterium salsum. GTDB lineage: Bacteria > Bacteroidota > Bacteroidia > Cytophagales > Cyclobacteriaceae > Cyclobacterium > Cyclobacterium salsum. The sequence goes on along the minus strand of NZ_WNKG01000001.1, from coordinate 162,515 downwards.
TCTGATAAAACCAACCCCACTGAGGGTGAAAACGATTCGCCCATGAATAGAGCCGATGATTTTTACGAGTTTACCCTAAATGATATCGATGGAAACCCGGTCGATTTTTCCAATTTTAGAGGAAAAAAACTTTTAATCGTAAACGTAGCGTCGAAGTGTGGCTACACACCCCAATATGCCGAATTACAGGAATTGTACGAGGCCTACAAAGGGCAACTAACGATTTTGGCTTTCCCTGCCAATAATTTTGGCGGCCAGGAACCGGGGACAAATGATGATATCAAAACCTTTTGTACCGAAAACTATGGGGTAACCTTTCCCATGTTTGAAAAAATATCGGTGAAAGGAGTCGATAAACACCCCCTTTACCGATGGTTGTCCGACAAGAACTTAAATGGTTGGAATAATACCGAGCCTTCCTGGAACTTTTGTAAATATTTTATAAATGAAAACGGTGAGTTGGTCAAGTTTTTTCCTTCCTCGGTAAAACCCATGGACGAGGAAATCATCAAACTAATCAAGTCGTAATTTTAATTTATCTAGAAATAAAAGAATACAAAAATGCCTTCCACCTTAGTGGAAGGCTTGTTTTATTTATTGTTTAACGCTATTTACGTTTTTTTGCATTGGCAACCATTTCCACCAATAAAGCCTGGGTACAAGCCTTTCGGCTAAGAACCTTACCACTGGCGCTTTCCAGCATCATCATGGGGTCCATCATTGCGTTCAAAAACGCTGAGTTTCGTTGGATTGTGTTTATTTTAGCGGCCCTTACCACTACCCTATTACAGATTTTATCGAATTTGGCCAATGATTATGGCGATAGCATCCACGGCGCCGATAGTGAAGACAGAAAAGGCCCCTCCCGTGCGGTTCAATCCGGAGCCATCAGTGCTGCTTCCATGAAGAAGGCTATGATTCTTTTTTCAATTCTTTCCCTGTTAAGTGGCTTGTGGCTTTTGGCCGTCGCTTTGGACGATACCGCACTGTTCCTAGGCTTTCTGGGATTGGGCCTATTGGCCATACTGGCAGCCATCACCTATACTTCTGGCAACAAACCTTACGGGTATGCCGGATTGGGGGACCTTGCCGTATTTATATTCTTTGGCTGGATTGGCGTTATGGGCACCTATTTCCTGCATACCCTTGCCTTTGATGCTTCGCTGTGGCTTCCTGCTTCCGCCGTAGGACTTTTAAGCACCGCGGTCTTAAATATCAACAATATCCGGGACATAGCCTCTGATAAGATGGCCGGAAAAAAATCCATCCCCGTTAGAATTGGTAAAAAGGCGGCCGTCGTTTATCATTGGAGCCTACTGTTCGTTGCGCTGATAATGCTTTTCGTTTTTGTATTGCAAAAGCAAGCCTATGGAGCGCTATTATATTGGTTGGCTGCACCCATGGTACTTCAAACAGCCTGGGCGGTAAAGGCATTTAATGCGCCCGATAAACTGGACCCTTACCTGAAAGTCCTGGCTTTAGGGACCTTTTTATGCGTCCTGCTCTTTGGGCTAGGATGGATGATTTTCTAAACAAATGGTCAAATCCTTATTTAATTTCTCTAGTTTTTTGTAGTTTAACTGCACGTAAACTATTAATTCGGCAAATAACTATGAAAAGCATCTTAGTACCCTTTGATTTTTCTGAAGAAGCAGAAAATGCCTTCCAATTGGCACAGGAAATTGCAGCCAAAGCGTCCTGTAAACTAAAATTGGTTCATGTGATCGAGATTCCTACTGCCCAACATTTCAATACGATGGGGGAAGTAAATATGGAAGAAAATTTTATCGACAAAATCTACATGGTGGATTTAGTAGAAAAGCGAAAAAAGCAATTTAAAGCACTCGAAGAAGCACATGCCGTGAAGCCCTACGACTTCAGCACTACCATATCGTATGGAAACCCTTACGCAGGAATATCCAGTGAAATCACCGAAATCAAGGCAGATTTGGTGATTATGGGGTCCAAAGGTTCCAGTGGATTAGAAGAATTGTTGATTGGGTCTAACACCGAAAAGGTAGTTCGGCTTTCCAAATGTCCGGTCATCACCGTAAAAGCCCCGGTAAAAGCCAATCAACTGAAGACCATCGTTTTTGCCAGCGATTTTGGGGAGGATAGCAAGAAAGTAATGAAAAATCTGAAGGACCTGCAGGAACTGCTGGAGGCTGAAATCAGGCTTGTAAAAGTAAACACCCCCAATTCCTTTGAAAAGTCGAAGCGCTCCATGGATAAAATCAAGGGTTTTATCGACACCAATGATCTTAAAAACGTACAAATAGACATTTACAATGCAGATACCGAAGAAGAAGGCATTATTGAGTTTGCCGAAGAGGTAGATGCCGATATCATCGCCATGGCCACCCACGGAAGAACGGGCTTTATGCACCTGCTTAGCGGAAGCATTGCCGAAGATGTGGTAAATAGCGCCAAAAGGCCGGTCTGGACCATGAAATTTAAAAATTAATCCGTTTCTATGGGTAGAAAGAAAGACAACGATTGGAAAAAAAGAGACGGAGTGGTGTATTCTACTTCGGATTCATTTGATTATGAGGAAGACCATGGGGCCTCAGCGGAAACCCTGTCCCCCCAACAGCAAAACCTGCGCATCCAGCTGGATAAAAAATCCAGAGGAGGCAAACAGGTGACCCTGGTAACGGGCTTTGTGGGGCAAGAGGAGGATTTAAAAGCGCTGGGAAAGACGTTAAAGACCAAGTTTGGCGTAGGTGGCAACACCAAAGAGGGCGAGATCCTGATTCAGGGGGATCACCGGGACAAAATCCTGGAGTACCTGAAGCAAGAAGGCTATAAGGCAAAAAAATCCGGTGGTTGATCCTCCGGATTTTTTTGCTTCGGCCCTGCCCTGCTTAGTCGATTATCTCCACCAACATCCAAAAGCCCTCCGTTTTCACAAATCGTCCGTTTTAGAGGGTTAACATGCCTGTTCCCTACTGAAGTACCATTTTTTTCATGCCTCCGGTCCTTTTTCCCCGATCCGCCTACCGCTCACCCTACCCTGCCTATAAATCAGCTTTTTCTCAGGCAATCTCAGGCTCCCACCTCGCTGGAGCCTCAAAATGGCAGCCTAAAAACCAACAACATCTCTCCTGTTGCTAATTGCTAAAATCTATCGGATTTACATTTAATTGATTGTCAATCAAATCTATTTCCTCATAGAAATTATCCATTAAATTTAATTTGGATTTAATCTAAATAGAGTAATATTTGTACCTGTATTTAAAATTGATCTAAATAAATGATGAAATCGCTGATGCTACCCCTACTGGTGATTGCCCTGCTTCTTTCGAACCATGTGCAGGCATTTCAATCCAACGACACCTCCATGATTACCGCAGGAGGTACCATTACAGAAATCGTATACGAACTTGGTTTCGGATCGGCGATCATCGCCACAGATATCACCTCCACCTACCCCGCTGCCATGCAGCAACTGCCTTCCATCGGCTACCGAAATCAAATCAAAGCCGAGGGTATTTTGGCACTGGGACCGGACCTGCTTTTGATAGAGACCGGATACCTCAATCCGGACGTGGTCGCCCAGCTTAAATCAGCCGGACTGGAAATACACGAGTTTGACAAACCCACCGACGTTTCCGGCACCTACCGCATCATTCGGGAATTGGCAAATTTTCTGAAGGTTCCTGAAAAAGGAAAGGCGCTTACCAAGCAGCTGGATCAGGACATAGCAGCCTTGGAAGCCTACACAGCTGGCCTTTCAAAAAAGCCAAAAATGGCTTTTGTCATGGCCCGTGGCCGGGAAAACGTCTTTGTAGCCGGAGAAGATACCTTTGCCGAGTCCCTGCTGCAAATGGCAGCCATCGAATCGGTTGGTAAGGGCTTCAGCGATTTCATCCCGCTTACCCCGGAAGCAATGGTGTCCATGAATCCGGAATACCTGCTGTTCTTTGAGTCCAGTCTGCGCTCGCTTGGTGGAAAGGAAGCCGTAAAAAATATCCGTGGCGTCGAACAAACTATTGCCTACAACCAAAATGGAATTATTGCCTTTGACGGGCTCTACCTGTCCGGATTTGGTCCGCGGGTAGCCAAAGCAGCATTGGAACTGGCCAAAAGTGTAAACCGCAACTAAGCATGCTTCAAAACCTGAGTTATTCAAAGACGGCTCAACAGTCCCTGGTACTGGCTGCTTTGGGAATCGGACTTGTATTGCTTGGGCTGCTTTCCATCACCATTGGTGCATTTCCCATCCCCTTTGGCCATGCCGTTTCCATTTTATTGAGCCAGCTGGGCATTGATTCGGGAACCTTCACCGAACAAGAGGCCAACGTGCTGTGGCAAATCCGCTTACCGAGAATCTTGCTGGCCATTCTGGTAGGTGGTGGATTGGGGGTGTCCGGAGCGGCCTTGCAAGGGCTTTTTAGAAACCCCCTGGTTGAGCCGGGACTCATCGGCGTAAGCAGCGGGGGTGCCTTGTTTGCGGTCATTTATATCGTTTTCGGCTCCTCTTTCCCCTGGCTTGGACGGATATTTGGAAGCTTCAGCCTGCCCCTGGTTGCTTTTATTGGCGGCTTGATAAACGTGATGCTGGTATACAAAATGGCCAATCAGGGAGGAAAAACGGATATTTCCCTGCTCATATTGGCGGGCGTTGCCTTGACCGCACTATCGGGCGCACTGATTGGTTTGGCCATTTTCTATGCAGACGAGGCCGCCTTGCGAAATTTCACCTTCTGGAGCCTGGGAGATGTGGGGGGAGCGAATTGGGACAAGGTAAAAATAGCCTTTATCCTGATCTTTTTTCCCTCCCTACTGATTATCAAGCAGTTTCGAAACCTAAACGCCCTGGCTATCGGAGAAAACGAGGCCTTTCACATGGGAGTGGACGTACAGCGCGTAAAATACATCGTGTTATTTATGAGTGCGCTGGTGGTGGGCGTAGGCGTGTCGATGACGGGTACCATTGGATTTGTGGGGCTTATCGTACCCCATCTGTTGCGGCTGTCTTTTGGCGCCGACCACCGCCTGGTGCTTCCCGGAGCCTTTCTTCTGGGCGCTTTCCTGCTCAATGGCGCCGATTTGCTCGCCCGAACGGTGGTCATGCCCGCAGAATTGCCCATCGGGATCATTACCGCAATCCTCGGCTCTCCGTTCTTTATCTGGCTCATCCTACATGTAAAAAAACTCAACAGTTGATATGTTAGACGCACAACACATTCAGTATTATATAGGAAACCGGCCCATTGTGAATCGGGCAAGCATTCAAGTGCTTCCCGGAGAACTGACAGCCATTCTCGGCCCGAATGGTGCCGGAAAATCGACCCTTTTCCGGCTGCTATCCGGAGAATTACCCTGCAAACAGGGTCGGATTACCTATAATGGGCAGCCGATAAAAGGAATGAAAACCAGAAAGCTGGCCTCCTTGCGTGCGGTTATGCCCCAGCACAGTACGCTTACCTTTCCCTTTCAGGCAAAGGAAGTCGTATCGCTTGGCCTGATGTACAGCCGGCCCAAATACCCAAAAACAATCGTAAAAGAGGTCATGTCGGCTACCCAAACCTGGCACCTGAAAGATCAGCTGTATGGCAATTTATCGGGAGGCGAGAAGCAACGGGTACAGCTGGCACGGGTATTGGCGCAAATATGGGAAATCAAGGCCACTCCCCGGTACTTGCTTCTGGATGAACCAACTTCCAGTATGGATATTGCCCAGCAGCACCACATCATGCAAATTATCGGGCAACTCAAACAGCGGAATATTGGCATTTTAGCCATACTTCATGACTTGAACCTCGCCGCAAATTATGCCGATAAGGCCCTGCTACTCAAACAAGGCCGGGTACTACACCAGGGTGCGATACGGGCCGCAATGACTCCGGAAAACCTGCAAGGGGTGTTTGATTATCCCTTGTCGGTACAATCGAACGGTCCCGGCGCACCGATTTATATCAGCAGCCTTCCTTCATCTGCTACTTCATCAACCAATTATACGTATAAACTCGCTTAATTATGGAAACTACTCTGAAATATCCCTCCGGTACCGCGTTAAAAAAGGCCTGGGAGGAACTAAAGTCAAATCAGCCAAAAATGAGAATACGAGACGCTGCACGCATGCTTCAGGTGTCCGAACTTGAGCTATTGCTGACTACGGATAACCCGGCCCCCATCCGATTGAAAGCCGATTGGGCGAATATCCTCCTTTCCTGCAGGGAGTTGGGAAAAGTGATGGCCTTGACCAGAAACGAGGGTTGTGTCCTGGAGCACAAAGGAAATATTCAAAAAATCACCATCCACGGCACCGCTCCCCACCAAATCGCCACGGTAATCGGGCCCATCGAGCAGCGGGTGTTTTTTGGCAAGTGGAAATACGGCTTCGCCGTGGCCACCCATACGCCCAGGGGCATCATGCGCAGCCTTCAGTTTTTTGACCAGTCCGGCGAGGCCGTGATGAAAATTTACCTACAGGAAAAAAGCAACCAGGATGCCTACGATAATTTGATCCGCGCCTACCGCAGCGAGGATATGCTACAGGGGATTCAGGTACAACCTTTCGAGAAAGAGACTCACGCTAATTCCGTGGATCAGGAAGCTTTTGTCCAGGACTGGGAGAACATGAAAGATACCCATGATTTCTTCGGTATGCTCCGCAAATACAATATCCACCGACTAGACGCCATCAAATGGATCGGCAAAAAATGGGCCTATCCTGTAGATCGCCTATCGGTTAGGAAAATTTTGGACCTGGCTTCCGCAGAAAAATTGCCCATCATGATCTTTGTGGGAAACAAAGGAAACATTCAAATCCATCAGGGAAAAGTACGCACCATCCGGCAAATGGGAAACTGGCTGAACGTAATGGATCCGGACTTCAACATGCACCTGGACGAGTCCTGCATCGACTCGGCCTGGGTGGTGCATAAAAATACCGACGATGGGTTGGTGTCTTCCCTGGAGCTATTTGATGCAGACGGAGAGATGATTGCCCAGTTTTTTGGGCTCCGGAAGCCAGGCCTTCCGCAGAAAGAACAATGGAAACATTTGATCGACCAACTTTAATCCTTTCCCGTTGGTCCACCGGCCATCGGGAAAAATTTTGTCTTTATGTGTAGAATCAATCTTAATAAAAATAGATTTACCTGCTGGCTTCTGGGCTGCCTTCTCTTTCCGTTCCTTACCCTTGCTTCCGATCCGATTTGTATCCGGGATCAGGCAGGCAACCCAATCCGGCATGCCTATGTAAAAATCGGGTCGGATAAGGTTGTTCCCGTGGACAGTACGGGTTCTTTTGAACTGCCGGACAACCTGGAAGTCGACCAGTTGATCGAGGTCTTTGCGATGGGATTTGATGCAAGGCAAATTAGTGTCAAGGAAATAAGTGAATTGAGTAGTTTGCGTTTGACAGAAAAGATTGGGCAAATGGGTGAAGTCGTCGTCGCTGCCACACGTACCGACCGCAGCGTGGAAGATCTACCCATGCCGGTAACGGTCATTTCCCGCGAACAAATTCAAGAAACCGGTGGCATGCGCCTTTCAGAGGTGTTGCGGGAGCAAACGGGACTGCAGGTAGTCAGCGACCACGGTGCCGGGATACAGATGCAGGGGCTATCTTCCGATTACATCCTGATACTCCTGGATGGGGAACCCCTGATCGGTCGAACCGCCGGAACCTTTGATTTGGATAGAATATCGGTTGCAAACATCGAGCGGATAGAAGTACTCCGTGGCCCGTCCAGCGCCATCTATGGAAGCGAAGCCATGGCCGGCGTGATCAATATCATCACCAAAAGCGGCCGGGAGCGTTTTGAGGCATCGCTGGAATCCAGGTACCGCTCTTTTTCCACCATGGACCTGAGCGGGGAGGTGAGCATTAATCAAAACGACTGGTCGGTTCAGGCCTACCTTAACCGCTACCGTACCGATGGATTTGACCTGAACCCCGATGTTCCGGGAAATACCCAGGCACCATTTCAGGCCACGACCGGGCAGGTTAAATTGGGAAAGAAATCCGGTAATTGGGAGTTCAGACTCTATTCCCGCATGTATCGGGAAGATTCGGATAATGTCCTGCAAATCATTGAAAACGGAAAGGAGCGACTGGCGGACATGAGCTCCGAACGTCGGGATTTAAACTTCAATCCCACGGTAACCTACCGGCCCAACGAGCACTGGCAATTGACGCTTCGGAGCATGACTTCCTTTTTCGAAACGCATTCGCTGACGGAGATGCAGGAAGACGGTATCGTCGTAGATGCACAGGATTTCCAACAGCGGTACCACCGTACAGAGCTTCAATTGGACCGGCAACTGGGAAAAAATCAATTGCTAACGCTGGGGATGGGACACCTTCTGGAGACCGTTGACGCAACGCGCTACGAAGACCTAAACCGCTTTGATGCCGGCTATTTGTTTCTCCAGCATCAATGGAATCCAACGGACAGATGGAACATCGTTACCGGTGTTCGGGGTGACTTGCACAGTCAATATGGAGAAAGAATCAGTCCGAAAATCTCCGGGATGTACAAATTCAGCGAGAAATTTAGCTGGCAAGCATCGCTGGGGGCGGGATTTAAAGCCCCTGATTTCCGGCAGCTATTGCTGAATTTCAACAATGCCTCCGCGGGATATTACGTTTTTGGGGCCAACCTGGTGCAGGAAGGCATCGAACGGCTTCAATCGCAAGGACTGGTACAGCAGCTGCTGCTGGATCCTTCTCAATTTGGCGCGCTGCAAGCAGAAAGTTCCCTGGCCATCAACACCGGTTTTCGCTGGAAATTTTCGAACGACTTGCTCCTACAGGGAAATTTCTTCCAAAATAATATTTCCAACCTGATTGAGACGGCTCCTTTCGCCAGACTGACCTCCGGTCAAAATGCCTTCTCCTACTTCAACGTTTCCCGTGTTCGTACGCAGGGAATAGAACTGGATGGGACCTGGCGTCTGACGTCAAATCTACAGGTATCCGCTGGATACATGTATCTGTATGCCAACGATTTGGATGTGTTGGAGCAAATCGATTCCGGAGCGTTATTTCGCAAGGACTCGGAGAACCGGACCCAACGGGTGGGCCGAAGCGATTACGGAGGCTTATTTAACCGAAGTCGCCACAGCGGTAACCTGAAAATCAGCTACCAAGAGCCCCTTTCCGGCATCAACCTGGCGCTTCGCGCCATACACCGGGGGAAATTCGGGTTTGGCGACGTAAACGGGAATCTAATTCTCGACGATCCTTCCGAATATGCGCGGGCAATGACCAGCTGGAACCTTAGCCTCAGCAAGACCTTTAGCAATGGCATACTGCTAGAAACGGGAGGATTTAATCTATTGAATCGACTCAATCAATACGAGCCCAGCAATCCGGGGAGAACCCTGTTTGTGGGTGCAAAAGTACCTTTTCATCAATTAGTAAATACTAAATAAACACCTATTACAATGAACAAATGGAACATGTTGCCGGCAGGCATTCTATTGCTTGCCTTGAGTACAAGTTGTGAAGAAAACACCGTGGAGGAGCCGGAAATTGAGTTACAAGCGGTAACGGTCGAAAATCTTCACGCTCCGGGAGACCTGATGGACCGAAGTACCGGAGAAATCACCGAAGTGCGCCCTTTTCGGTACTTTAGCCTGGAAGACAATCAAATGGTGGAAAGCAGGGAAGGAGACTGGGACATTGGATTCAAAGGAACGACCCTTATCGTGAACAGCGGTAGCAGTGGACCCGGTACGGCACAGGCATCGGTAGTTACGGGTACCTTTGACGAAATATCTACGGTGCCATCTGCTGCGGATTTCAAGAGCGATGGGGAGAACGGATTAGCCATCCCTACCGGTTCCGGCAATGGTTGGTACAATTACAACCCCAGCAGCCATATTATCAGTCCGATTCCCGGTCGGGTATTGCTGATTCAGACCAATGAAGGAAACTATGCCAAAATGGAGATCCTATCTTACTACCAGGACAATCCGCCACTGGCAGAAGTGGATCCCAGAACCACACCCAGCCCCTATTTTACGTTTCGGTATCTGATTCAACCTAATGGAACGATAACCTTCTGATAGTTATTAAAAAACCGAATCTGACAATAGCTTCAGATTCGGTTTTTATTAAAATCAGCTTATGATTTAGCCTCGCCGTAAACGTAACCTTCCGCTTTACTAATATGTTGGGCTACTACGGTAAGCAATACACCATAGATAACTTTGGAACATACGTCGGCGATGGTATAGGTAATTTGTCTGGCCACTACCCCGGTTTCATTAAAAAAACCTCCTTCGAGGCCCGCTAAATGGGGCATTAAATAGGCTCCAGGATAAAGCATCCATGAAACGAGAAATAAGATCCAAATGGTGTTCAGCGTTTTTTGCGCAGCTTCCGGAATCCCTTCTTTGCCTTCATCAATTACTTTCTTCATTAGCCATAAGATGTGGATGAAGAAGATGGTGGAAATGGCACCCCAAATAGCAAAAGTCAGAAAATCGGTTACCTCATAATACTGTCCAATATATCCAGTAATGATCATTCCTGTGCCTGAAAACCAAAATTGATTTCGAATACTGGAAAATTTACTTTTAGTTAGTGACACTACGAAGAGTATTTGAAAAAGCAACATCGGAACATCAATCAACCAATTCAAATACCGGTAGCCATTATTAAACAAATCCTGACCTTCTCCCAAAAAATACCTTCCTGCCTCCTGATTGAAAACAAAAGAAGCGGTCCAGTTTCCTGCTTGTGCGTATAATAAAAGAAACGCAGAAACCATTACTACCACCGACAGCACTGAGGATATCCGAAACCTGGGCGCTACGTAGTTAATTGTCAGGACAAAATATAGTAATGCTGCCAGCATCACCGCATAGCCTAACGTGAGGATATGGGCTACCATTTGGTAGGCCATTTCAGAATACCCGTTTTCCAGTCCAACATAATTTTCAAAAGTGGCATTCCCTAAAATTTCCATACATTTTTGATTTATATTAAGATTGAATATAATAAATTATAAATCGAATAGAGTAGACAGGTATTGGCCTATCCTTTTAAAAGCGGATAAATGTGAATAAACAGATTATTATTGTATATAAAGTCGGTAAACCAGCTACCCGATTCAAATAGGTAACAAGTGGTCGCTTTAATACATCGCTTTTTTGCCACCGAGATTTTTCTGAATGCCCGTTAAAAGGCGAATAGCAGTTTCAGAAAGCGGTTCACTTTGCCGGAGCTCTGCTGCCGGGCCTGGGGCTTCCCAACGTCGGGGAGGAAAAGCAAACGCTGAATTTATTTTCCCAAGAATAATCCTGTAGAAAGGAATTTTTATAGCTTTGCCTCCAACTTTATCAAAAGAGTAACCGAACAGGGACTCCTGACACATGAACTTAAAATTACTCTATAAGATTGCCTTATGGATTAGCGTTCTTGGAATAATCGCCATTATTTCTGATTTCGGGTACGCTCAAAATGACCTTTCCCAACAATTTCTGGATGGGTTTTACTTTGTTGTGCTGGGAATTGGTGTAATCTCCACAGTGCTCAGGTACCTGGAAAACGACAAGCTCATCAAACGAAAAGTTTTTATTTTTGATGTTTTGTCCATTTGCTTTACGCTATGGGTTTTCTACCTGTTCCTTTTCGTAGGCGTACCGTTTGAAACCGATTTGTTGCTTGAAAACCCTGTATGGGTTAGAGTTGCCGTACTTTTTACCTTCATCAGAGAATTTTCAGAAATACGGTTTAACTACAAACGTACGGTATTAAATCCGGCGCAACTTTTCGTCACCAGTTTTTTGCTCATCATACTATTCGGAACCTTCTTACTGATGCTTCCCAAAGCAACTTATGAGGGAATTAGCTTTGTGAATGCCCTATTTACGTCCACCAGTGCCGTCTGCGTGACAGGTCTCATTGTAGTCGATACGGGTAGCTACTTCACTGAGTTTGGTCAAATCATCATTATGTTTCTCATCCAAATAGGCGGATTGGGTATCTTGACCTTTGCCAGTTACTTTAGTTATTTTTTCAAAGGCGGTTCCACCTATGAAAATCAACTCGCTCTTACCGATATCACAAGTTCCAAAAAGATCGGTGATGTCTTTTCCACCCTCAAATACATCATCCTGATCACCTTTGGCATCGAACTGGTTTCGGGACTACTCATTTATAGCAGTCTGGAACCCTTGCACTATCCGTCGCAATATGACCGGGTCTTTTTCGCTGTTTTCCATGCGATTTCTGCCTTTTGCAATGCGGGTTTCTCTACCTTATCCAACAGTTTGTATGAAAGTGATTTTAAATTCAACTACTTTCTACAGTTAACCGTCATCCTGACCTTCGTAATGGGGGGCTTGGGTTTTCCAATCGTGGCCAATAGTGTTAATTATTTGAAATACCGGATAAGAAAACTGTTTTCACGTGGCCGAAACAAAATTGGCTATCGGCCCTGGGTATTGAATTTAAATAGTCGGATTACCTTAATTACAACCTTTTCCATCAGCGCCATTGCATTTGTAGCGTTTTACCTGTTGGAATTTAATAATACCTTATCGGAGCATGAGGGCATTGGAAAAGTGGTAACAGCACTTTTTGGAGCCACCACGCCCCGTACGGCCGGTTTCAATTCAATCGATACCGCTTCCATGCTTTTCCCGACGACCATGATGGTTTTTTTACTAATGTGGATTGGGGCATCACCAGCCTCTACAGGCGGAGGTATTAAGACCAGTACCTTTGCCATTGCGACACTGAATATCCTCAGCTTGGCAAAGGGAAAGGAAAGAATTGAGATTTTTGGAAGGGAGATTGCACGTATTTCAGTTCAACGGTCATTTGCCATAATTTCCCTATCGCTCATTGTTATCGGCTCGGGAATCATGCTGGTTTCCATGTTTGAAAGTGATAAAAGCCTGATTGACATTGGCTTTGAGTGCTTTTCTGCCTACAGCACCGTTGGCTTGAGCCGGGGCATTACAGCAGACCTGGCCAGTGAAAGTAAGTTAATATTTATTGTCATCATGTTCGTGGGCAGGGTAAGCATGTTGACCATAGTTATCGCGCTTTTCAACAAAGTAAAACGAAAAAACTACCGGTATCCAACTGAGGAAATAACGATTAACTAAAAGATTGATCCATGAAATCGAGCATGATGGAGGCGACACACAGAGGGATGATTATAAAGCATGCGAGATTCCATATGGCCACTTAAAGACAATTATAAACATATGAAATTTATCATCGTAGGACTAGGCAATTTTGGTGCTTCTCTATCCCAAAAACTCACTCTTCAAGGTAATGAGGTGATCGGCATAGACAACAGAATGGAGAAAGTCGATTTGTATAAGGAAAAAATATCGCACACCATCTGCATGGATGCCACAGAGGATGTTACCGTTTCCGGCTTGCCTCTTGACGACACAGATGTGGTCATCGTGGCTATCGGAGAAGACCAGGGTTCGAATATCATGACCACCGCCCTGTTTAAAAACATGCAAGTGAAGCGTTTGATCAGTAGGGCCATCAATCCCCTTCATGAAAAAGTACTGGTAGCGCTGGGCGTTGACGAAATCGTTCACCCGGAAGAAGAAACCGCCGAGCGCTGGGCCAAGAAGCTTTGCCTTAACAATGTGGTTGATTCCTTCGAGCTTAGTGATGATTTCAGCATCATTGAAGCCAACGTACCGAAAGAGTGCGTGGGCAATACCATTCGGGAAGTTGGTTTCAGACTTAAGTACAACTTGCTGGTGCTCACCATCATGAAAAAAACGGAAGTAAAAAGTGTCCTGGGTAAAAGCCGAACGGAATTCAGGATTCAAGGCATCGCTACCCCCGATCAAAACCTTGAAGCATCGGATATTCTGGTACTCTATGGTGCCAATAAGGATTTACAGGATTTTTTGAAACAAAGATAAATGGGCTAACGTCTACAGTGCAAACGAACTCCTACTCGATTTTTAGAGGCTACATCTGATTTCCATTTTTTGATAATCATAACTATAGATTCAGTAGAGTTATTTTTTTAAACGATATGGTTTGGAAGGAGTTTATTCCTTAAATAAATCAAATGCCAGGTAGAGCCACCCTTTTCTGGAACAACGCTTCCAAGGCCTTGTTGTCTGAAAAAACGAAAGAAAGAAGCGAAAAAGTAATCATCACCATAGCAGTGGTAGGCTTCATCATTCATCTTTTGCTTATTATCCTGTCTAAACTTGGGATATTTGAAGCGGATTACGCCCCTGGCCTTTTGGACAATCCAATCGCTTCCATTTATACGCCTTTTTCGTTTATTCTCGTCTACGAGGTTTACTTACTGGTCTACTTTCTACCAAAATCCATTACCTTCTATATTGGAAAGCAGTACGAAATAATTCTGCTAATCCTAATACGCAGGCTGTTCAAGGATCTGGCCCAGTTGGATTTACAAAAGAGTTGGTTCAGTAGCCAGGACGATTTGCAATTCACCTATGATATCGGGGCCACCCTGATTATTTTTACCCTGATATTTATTTTTTACTACTTAAATAGCAAACGGACTGCGGTGCAACAGGGGAAATTACCTCAGCAAGAGCAAACCCAGCGGTTTATAAAAACGAAAAAGAAGCTTGCCATTGTCTTGATTGTGGTTTTGTTCTTTCTTGCCGTATACAGTTTTGGTAACTATTTTAACCAACTGTTTTTTGATGTATCCCACAAGGTGGATTCCATTAAGGATATCAATAATATTTTCTTTGACGAATTTTTCACCATTCTGATTTTAAGCGATGTCTTGTTGCTTTTGATTTCTTATACGCATACCTCCAGCTTTCGCTCCGTCATAAGGAATTCGGGCTTTGTTATTTCGACTATCCTTATCAAGCTTTCCTTTGGGACGGAAGGTTTATTAAATAATGTGCTAGTCGTCTCCGCGATTTCCTTCGGTGTCTTGATCCTGCTCATACACAACTTTTATGAAACTATCGAACCCCTGGATAAAACGGAAGATTAGGAGATGGTTTCTGAAACGGCAATGGAGGAATACCAGCTAACCATATCCCACCTTTCGACTGGAGTGCTGATCCAAAAAGAGCCGGGCGTTGGTTTGTTGAAGATTGCCCGGAATGGCGATTCGGTTTCTTAATTCCTTTCCCAAAATGCGTCTTCCCAGTCTTCCTCAACTTTCTGATGAATTTCCTTAACGGCTGCTTCCATTTTCTTCAGGTCTTCTTCCAGCAATTCTACCTGCATGTATTGAAAGAGTTTTCGCTCTTCAAACCGGATATGGGCCTTCAGTTCCGTTGCAAATTGGGAAAGCCGCTCCGTATCTCCACCGGCCTCAAAAATCTGGGTATAATGGGAACGAATGGAGGCATGCTGTTCTTCCGCCTCTTTGCGCATCAGGTCATTTTTGGCCAGAAAACTAAACAGAACCTCTTCTTCCAACTGGAAATGCGGCTCTAGATGTTGCTCAACAAAATAATACAGGTAATCCACCATCCGCTTGGTTTCCACTTGTTTTCTTATTCCCTGCCGGATCTTCCAGGCCAATAGTAACCCAAAATGATGGTCCTGGGAGATTGGAATTAAAGATGGATGTCGCTTTAAGGGCTTGGTCATACAGAATGGAATTTGGAAATGCTAAAAGTAGCAGCGGTTAAGGTCAGCAATTAAAACTGACGTCCATCAGTTTTTTCAGAGGCTAAAGTATAAAAATAATGCTGCAAATAAAAGATAATTATATCCTTTATTTGCAGTACTTACCGCTCGAAGACCTCAATGGCTACGACCGCTGGGGTTTCTCCAACCCCAGCGGTCTTTTACGAGAACAATATTCGTATTTTCAACATCACTTTATTTTAGGGAGAAACTATCGAGGTCTCGAAGACCTCAAAGGTTAGGTTGACGTTTGGGGTTTCCCCAGCCCCGCCTTTTCACTGAACGTCAACGAAAAAAACCATCGAGGTCTCGAAGACCTCAATGGTTATGGAAAAGGTATATTTCTAATTCAAAACTTGTCTTTTAAAAATATACATCGTAATATTGCAATGTACTTATCAGTTAACTTAAATAAGGCCGAGATGGGGGTAACCAAAAGCGATTTATTCAATGAGATGCAAAATGAACTGGCAACCGTAGCCAAAGTCTTGGCGCATCCCGCTCGAGTGGCGATCATTCAGCATTTACTAAAAAGTAATGCCTGCATCAATGGAGATTTGGTACAGGAACTGGGCCTGGCCCAAGCGACCATCAGCCAGCACCTGCGGGAACTAAAATCAGTGGGCATCATACAGGGAACCATAGAGGGCTCCCGTATCAGCTATTGTATCAACCCCGTACGCTGGACTGAAATAAAAAATCAATTTAATGAGTTGTTTGACCAATACCCTACTGCGATCCCAGGGGAATGCTGTTAAGCAACAAAAATACAAACGATCACTTACAAAATAGGAAATACGATGAAAAACGATAAGGATCTAAAAAATCTGGTGAAGGAGCGCTATGCACGCATTGCCAATCAGGAAAAATCCCAAAACGCAGCATCCTGTTGCGGAGCCACTACTCCAACCAACAAGGTATACAACATCATGATGGACGACTACTCCGAAACGAGTGGATACGTGGAAGATGCGGATTTGGGGCTGGGATGTGGATTGCCCACCCATTTTGCGAGCATCAAAAAAGGCGACACCGTTATAGATCTGGGCTCTGGCGCAGGAAACGATTGTTTTGTAGCCCGGCACGAGACAGGTCCGGAGGGAAAAGTAATCGGCATCGACTTCACACCTGCCATGATCCAAAAAGCCCGGCTTAATGCCGAAAAACTGGCTTTTAACAACGTGGAATTTCGGGAAGGAGATATTGATGACATGCCGGTAAATGACGAAGTGGCGGATGTGGTGGTCAGCAATTGTGTGCTGAACCTGGTTCCTGACAAGGAAAAAGTGATTGGAGAAATCTTCCGTGTGCTCAAAGCGGGTGGCCATTTTAGCATTTCCGATATCGTATTGGTCGGGGACCTTCCTCAAGCACTGAAAGAAGATGCTGAAATGTATGCCGGCTGCGTAGCGGGTGCCATTCAAAAAGAAGCCTATCTGGAACAGATTGAGAAATCAGGTTTTCAAAATATCACTGTACAAAAAGAGAAATCTATAAGCATTCCGGAAGATATTTTGGGGAAATACCTCTTACCCGAGGAAGTAACGGCCTTCAATCAGGGCGGAACAGGCATATACAGCATTACCGTGTATGCGGACAAGCCTGGAAATAGCGAGAAAAAGCAAAAAATAGAAATATCAGCAATACAAGCTACTTCCTGCCAGGAAGGATCCGGCTGTTGTTAACGCTTTGTCCAGAAAAAATCCATGAGACGATCTATCCTACCTTTCTCCGTTCTTATTCTCTGCTTCCTCTCTTGTTCCCCGACTACAAAGGAAAACGGGAACATGAACGTAGCTGAAATCACCCCAATCCAAACTGCCATGTCCACCGAAACTAAATCCGATAAAAAAGCCATTTACCCCGAATTAGCGCATTACATCCAATCCCTGGTTCCCGCGATGGAGGATATTCCAGAAAACCGCAAGGAACTGCTACACGAGGTTGCCCTGTTTGTTCGGGAAAAAAAGCAATCCAACGAACCGGCAAACCTCACCTTTATATGCACGCACAATAGCCGGAGAAGTCACCTCAGCCAGATTTGGGCAGCTACAGCGGCTGCCTATTACGGGCTGGAAGATGGTATTCATACCTATTCCGGAGGTACCGAGACTACCGCATTTAACCCCAGAGCCGTGGCGGCCATTGAGCGCGCCGGTTTCCGGGTAAATCACACCAAAGGAGACAATCCCCACTACGAGGTACGTTTTGCCGATGAGGGACAGGTAATCGAGTGTTTTTCCAAAAAATACGACGATCCCTTCAATGCCTCCGAAAACTTTGCGGCCATTATGACCTGTTCCGATGCTGATAAGAACTGCCCGTTTATTCCCGGAGCTTCCCTCCGCTTACCCATCCCCTATGTGGATCCAAAAGAAGCAGATGGAACAGCAGAAGAGGCCACCGTTTACGATGAACGAACCCGGCAAATTGCTACCGAAATGTTTTACCTGATGTCTCAGGTTAAATCCTGAGTCATATGGTAGGAAGTGGTCGTCGTTTCCTGGTTTTACCTCTTTTATGACCACTAAAAGACAATTTAAATTATATGAAGGGAATAGGTTTTTTTGAAAAATACCTGACGGTATGGGTATTGCTTTGTATTGCCGCAGGCATCGTAATCGGCTCCTTTCTTGGCGACAAAATGGGCTATCTTTCCTCTCTGGAAATAGCCCACGTGAATATCCCTGTCGCCATCCTTATTTGGTTAATGATTTATCCAATGATGGTACAGGTGGATTTCAGGTCTTTAAAGGAGGTCGGCCGTAATTCCAAAGGATTGGGATTAACGGTAGTGGTTAACTGGCTGATCAAGCCATTTACCATGGCTTTTTTTGCCTGGATATTTTTCGACCACCTTTACAGTGCCTGGCTAACTCCCGAACAGGCGGATGAGTACATTGCCGGAGCTATTCTACTGGGAGCAGCCCCCTGTACGGCCATGGTGTTTGTCTGGTCATATTTGAGCAATGGAGACCCGAATTACACCTTGGTTCAGGTTTCAGTCAATGATCTTATCCTGTTGGTAGCCTTTGTTCCCATTGTTCAATTTTTGTTGGGGATAACTGACTTTCAGGTACCCTATGACGTACTCATCACCTCGGTACTCGTCTTTGTGGTAATTCCTTTGATCGCAGGTTATTTGACCAATCGCTTCGTCATCAGGCAGAAGGGAGAGGAATGGTTAAAAGAACGGTTTCTTCCCAGGTTAAAACCCCTTTCGATGATTGCTTTGTTGACCACATTGGTCCTGCTTTTCGCTTTTCAAGGGGAACAAATCATTGCGCAGCCGCAACATATCTTACTGATCGCCATTCCACTAACCCTTCAAACCTATCTTATCTTTTTTGTAAGTTGGTTTGCGGGAAAATACCTCAAATTACAGTACAGGGTTTGTGCACCGGCGGCCATGATCGGTGCAAGTAATTTCTTCGAACTGGCAGTGGCGGTGGCCATCGCTTTATTTGGTTTGAGTTCCGGCGCTGCGTTGGCGACTGTTGTGGGGGTTCTTATTGAGGTGCCAGTGATGCTTTCATTGGTTCAACTAGCCAAACGGTGGCAATATTGAAGGGTATTCCTTTATTTTCCAGCCATGCGAATCCCTTTATTCAAAAATCAGTTTAACGTAATTTGATTGCCGTTCCGGATTTAACGGAGATACTTCCCCACTTTTTTAACCCCGTTTTTACCCCATTTACCGATCGCGCTGTCCGGTTCATCGAATAAATCCCGCTGACAGAAATACAAATGCTACTTTTAACCTATAAATTTTTAAGCCGGTAAATCCGGTAATGGTTGGAGCTTCGTAACTCCTTCCAAAATTAACAGCAAAGAAAAAACAGCATACAATGGGACAGTTTAGACTTTTAAGTTTCAGTACTGGTTTACAAAAACAGCAGGACAACGGATTTCAGTTAGCTCCGGAAGAAAGCAAGGTGTTATTACAGCAAATGAAACAATGGCCAACGTTAGACGAGGTCATGGTACTTTCTAATGCGGAACGAACCGAAATTCTTTATTATAGTTCCAAAAGTCAGGAAGATGAAATTTTTCAGGCCATTCGGAGTATTAAAGTGGACGAACAATTGCCTGCATCAAATTTTTTTCAGCAGAATTGTAACGAGGAGTGTGCGTTTTCGCACCTAACAGAACTATGCTTCGGAGTGCAGGCCACCACCTACGGAAGTATTCCGCTCTATGGCGCCTTTATGGATGCACTTGAAGTTTCGGCGCAGGTCGGCACGGTAGGACCCTTGTTAGCCGAGTGGAAAAACTTTTTGGAAAGCACCAACCAGTTTTTAATTGGGGAGGTAAGTTACCAGGCACCCAATTTTTCTGTTTCATTTACGGTATCAGACATGGTTTCGGAATTGGTGAAAAAGATCAAGCAGCCTAAAATTGCCATCATTGGCTTCAATGCCCTGGGAAAAAAGGTGTTTCAAAAACTGAGAAGCAAAGGCTTTGAAAACATAGTCATCGTTGAAAAGAACATACAACCATTTGCTGCACTGAATACGAATGAATTAAATCAATTCATCTATGAACCCATTGCGCAGCTGGGGAATGTGATTCAGGAAAACGATATCCTGATTTCGACTTTAGAGGATGGTGAAGAGGTGTCTATACCGGATTTTTCAGCTACCCAATTTTCTTCAATGAAAGTGCTGATCGACCTGGCTGTAAAAAGCAATAAATTTGATCTGCTTAAAACCCACTCTCACCTGATTTTTTTCGAGCTTTCTGACATTTATCAGGTGATTCAGGGAAAGATGGAAATAAATAAACGTTGGTTAAAAAAGGTAAAACCGCTGCTGGCTCAGCGGAACAAACACTTTTTTCAATTGGTAGATAAAAAAAAAGGCGAGGACTTGTTGGAGACAGCTAAACAATTACTAATCGAAATCGGAGAGGCAGATACCGGATTTCCTAGAGTAATAACCATCGCAAAGCCGTCGGTTAAAAAAGAAACCTTATCTCCTAGCTCTTTTGCAGTTATTCTGGCGAAGTCACTTAAAAAAATACAAACGAATACACCATACAAGGACTTAGTGAATTACGATCGCCTGGTGAATGAATTTTTTATGCGCAATTGATTTTTTAGAATGGCATAATAAGTATAATTATTTTTTGGTTTGGTTGGTTTAATGTAGAAGAGGCTCCGATTGGGGCCTCTTTTTTTAGGCCAGTAATCCACCTATTATTTTGTATGTTAGCAATAGCTCATTAAATTTGCAACATTATGAAGACCCGCGAGCACAATTGCCATACAGCATCATTTTTCCATTTAGCAAATGCTCGCTGGCATCATGCGGGTCACCATTCTTGCTGATTCCGGAATTTGTCCGACCTTCCTCTTGCAGGGAACATTTATTTCCTTCAAAAATTTATAGTCACCAGTGTATTAATAATTCATGGAAAACAATATCAGAATAGCCGTTCAAAAAAGTGGGCGGCTAAGTGAGGAATCACTAAAGCTTATCAAAGAATGTGGTATCAAATTTCACAATGGTGCCGGAAAACTAAAGTCCACTGCTACCAACTTTCCTGTGGAGTTTTTATTTTTGAGAGACGATGACATTCCGGGATACGTAGCCGACGGCGTGGCCGATTTGGGAATCGTTGGGGAAAACGAATTGGTCGAAAAAAACAAGGATGTAACGGTTCTTAAAAAGCTTGGGTTTTCCAAATGCAGGCTATCACTGGCCATTCCCAAGGGAGAGGAGTACTCAGGGGTCGGTTATTTTGAAGGTAAAAATATCGCTACCTCCTATCCCAAAATCCTGGGTGACTACCTGAAATTGAAGCAGGTACAGGCTGAAATACATGAGATCAGTGGGTCCGTGGAAATTGCTCCCAGCATCGGCCTGGCTGAAGGCATTTGCGATATTGTAAGCTCCGGCTCCACTCTTATGATGAACGGCTTGAAAGAAGTGGAGGAGATCTTCCAATCTGAAGCCGTCTTGATTTGCAATAATGCGCTTCCTGTTGAAAAGCAGCAAATCGTAGAAAAACTGCTGTTTCGAATGGACGCGGTGCAAAAGGGCAAGAAAAACAAATACGTTCTCTTAAATGCACCCAATGCATCCATTGATAAAATCATTTCTCTGATTCCCGGTATGAGAAGCCCCACCATCCTACCCCTGGCAGAGGAAGGATGGTCATCCGTGCACTCAGTAATTAGTGAGGACCAGTTTTGGGAAAACATAGAAGAATTGAGAACGGCAGGGGCTCAGGGGATTTTAGTCGTGCCCATTGAAAAAATGGTCCTTTAAATCCAGACTAACCGAGGCTTGCTTTTCTCCCCCGGCCTGAGAAATTTTAAATCGCTTTTCGTTAATTTAAGGGACTAATAATCGACACAACATGAGAATCCTGGTGAACCCTGATAGCAAAACATGGAAAAAAGAACTGGCCCGACCCGTTCAAAAAATGAAGGCAATAGAAAAGATCGTCAAGCCGATCATGAAAAAGGTCAAACGCCAGGGAGATAAAGCGTTGAAAAAATTTGCCCTGGAATATGACCATGCAGAAATCGATTCCTTACTGGTAGACCAGGGCACCATGGATGCTGCTGGCGAGCGACTGAGTCCTGATTTACGGGAGGCAATCCAAACAGCCAAACGAAATATTGAAAAATTTCATAAGCTCCAGGAGATGCCTTCCATCAGTTCTGAAATTTCGGAAGGGGTCACTTGTATGCGCCGAAGCGTGGCCATCCAGAAAGTAGGTTTGTACATACCGGGAGGTACTGCCCCCCTGTTTTCAACGGTACTAATGTTGGGCGTTCCGGCAAAATTGGCCGGATGTAGGGAAATCGTGTTGTGTACCCCCCCGGATCCAAAGGGTGAAATTCACCCAGCCATCCTTTATACCGCTTCCTTAATAGGCATTACAAAAATTGTAAAGGCTGGGGGTGCGCAGGCCATTGCAGCCATGTGCTATGGAACAGACTCCGTTCCTCAGGTAGATAAAATATTTGGCCCCGGAAATCAATACGTCACCGCAGCCAAACAACTTGCCACCCGGCAGGGAGTCGCCATCGACATGCCTGCAGGACCTTCGGAGGTTTTGGTTTATGCCGATGAAAGTGCTGTACCTGAGTTTGTCGCCGCTGATCTTTTATCCCAGGCTGAACACGGAGTAGACAGTCAGGTGGTATTAGTCGGTCCTTCAGAAAAGTTCGTGACTAAGGTTCTGAAATTTGTAGAACTGCAGCTAGAAGAACTTCCCAGGCAAAAAATAGCCAAAAAAGCCCTGGAAAATAGTGTAGCCATTGTTATGGAGAAGATGGATCAGGCTCTTGACCTGATCAACGCTTACGCACCGGAACATCTGATCCTGGCTGTCAATGATGAAGAAATAGCCATTCAAGGCATCGTAAATGCCGGTTCGGTATTTATTGGAAATTTCACCCCAGAGTCGGCAGGCGATTATGCCTCCGGCACCAATCATACCCTACCTACTAACGGTTATGCCAGAAGCTATTCCGGAGTATCATTGGACAGTTTTGTAAAAAAGATAACCTATCAGAAAATCACCCCCACAGGGATTCAATTACTGGGGCCTGCCATCGAAATCATGGCACAACACGAAAACCTACAGGCCCATAAAAATGCTGTAACCGTTCGTTTAAACCACCTTTCAAAAAGTAAGTAAGATGGAATTCGATCTCCAAACGCTTTTGCGTCCACATATTGCCGCCTTAAAACCATATTCCTCCGCCAGAGACGAGTACAGTGGTAAAGAAGGGATTTTTCTGGATGCCAATGAAAATCCGCTGGGCTCTATTACCGAACAGGATTTCAACCGGTACCCGGATCCTTACCAGAATGAATTGAAAGAGAAGCTCTCTAAATTGAAAAAGATGGACAAAAAGCAGATTTTTCTGGGCAATGGAAGCGATGAGGCCATTGATTTGCTTTTCAGAGCTTTTTGCCAGCCAGGGCTGGACAATGTCATCATCCTGCCCCCTACCTATGGCATGTACGAGGTCAGTGCCGGAATCAACGACGTTTTCGTAAAAAAAGTACCCTTAACCCCTGATTTTCAAATACTACCTGATAAGGTGCTGGAGGCGGTTGATGCGCATACGAAAATAATCTTTATCTGTTCTCCTAATAATCCGAGCGGCAATACGCTGAAACGGGAATCCATTCTTCAGGTAGTGGAGCATTTTAATGGCTTGGTGGTCATCGATGAAGCCTACATAGACTTTAGTGCAGAACCGGGATTTTCAAACATGCTGGAGGATTTTCCAAACCTGCTCGTCATGCAAACCCTATCCAAAGCCTGGGGCTTGGCGGCGCTGCGACTTGGAATGGCCTTTGCGTCTCCTGATATCATTGCCATCCTCAATAAAATCAAACCTCCCTATAACATCAGCGGGCTAACACAGGAAACTGCGGCGGCGGCGCTCGAAAATACTGAAAAACTGGAGCAAATGATTCGGGAAATCCTCGTCCAAAAAGAGTCGCTTCGGAAACAATTGGAAAAAATACCGCAAGTAGAGAAGGTCTATCCCTCTCAGGCAAACTTTTTTCTCGTCAAAGTACCCCAGGCGAAAAAAGTGTACCAACGACTGGTAGAAAAAAAGATAATCGTGCGGGACCGATCAGCCGTACAGCATTGTGGGGATTGCCTGCGGATTACGGTAGGAAATCAATTGGAAAACGACCAATTAATTCAGGCGTTACAAACTGTTCTATCTGAGCCGTCCATTTCCGAGGTTGTAAATTCATAAAATCATGAAGAAAAAGGTATTATTTATCGATCGGGATGGCACCATTATTAAAGAACCTCCTACGGATTTCCAAGTGGACAGCCTCGAAAAACTAGAGTTTATTCCCCGATCCATTACCAATTTGAGTAAGTTGGCCGAGGACGGAGATTTTGAGCTGGTACTCGTGACCAACCAGGACGGATTGGGTACCCCGTCTTTTCCCAACGAGGATTTCTGGCCTGCCCAGTACAAAATGTTAAAAACGTTGGAGCAGGAAGGGGTGGTATTTGCCGCCATACATATTGATAAAACCTTCGAGCATGAAAAGGCAGCTACCCGGAAACCCGGCACCGGTATGCTCCTCTCCTACCTCAATGGAGATTACGATCTGGAAAATTCCTATGTGATCGGCGATCGAAAAACGGACGTCCAGTTGGCAAAAAATATGGGATGCCAATCTATCTTTTTCGGTAAAGAGCAAGAACCCGATGCGGACCGGTGTTTTGACTCCTGGGATGAAGTGTATGCTTTTTTAAAATTGCCGCCAAGAAAAGCCCACATTACCCGAAATACATCGGAGACTAAAATCGCAATTGATCTAAATCTGGATGGTTCGGGAAAAAGCCAGGTGCATACCGGTTTACCCTTTTTTGATCACATGTTGGACCAATTGGCCAAACATGGCGGCACAGATCTAAGCATTAAGGTAGACGGAGATTTGCATATAGACGAGCACCATACCATAGAAGATACGGCGCTGGCCCTGGGAGAGGCCTACCTTCAGGCTATGGGAGACAAAAAGGGAATCTATCGTTATGGATTTCTATTACCCATGGACGACTGTCTGGCGCAGGTAGCAGTGGATTTTGGCGGGCGGCCCTGGTTGGTATGGGAAGCCGATTTCAAGCGGGAAAAAATTGGAGACATGCCAACAGAAATGTTTTTCCACTTTTTTAAGTCCTTCAGCGATACGGCAAAGTGTAATCTGAATATCAAAGCCGAAGGAAATAACGAACATCATAAAATTGAAGCTATTTTCAAAGGACTTGCCAGGGCCATCAAAATGGCTGTACGAAAAGACCTTCAAGCCCTGGATCAACTTCCCAGCACCAAGGGTACTTTATAAAAAACCAAGGGCTATCCTGTCGTTTGGATAGCCCTTTTAAAAAATAACCACTTTTTTTCTTATTGCTGTACGCTTTCGGTTCCTACTTAGCAGGACCTGGAATCCGTTTACCAAGTATTTTTCGGTGGTTAAAACCTCAAGCGTTTATTTTCCGGTATTTACGAAGTCTCTCCATTATTGGATCGAATAGCTGGTATTTTTTGTTCGGAAAAATATTTTTACTATATTTAAACTAAC
The DNA here is from genome assembly GCF_010119245.1 of Cyclobacterium salsum. Lineage (GTDB taxonomy): Bacteria > Bacteroidota > Bacteroidia > Cytophagales > Cyclobacteriaceae > Cyclobacterium > Cyclobacterium salsum. The sequence goes on along the minus strand of NZ_WNKG01000001.1, from coordinate 136,844 downwards.
ATGTTAATAACCAAACTACCTCTAACCTCTCTTTATGGTACCTGTTGGTGTCTGTTGTTTCTCCATATTAGTTGTATCGGTAACTACAGAGATGCAGAATCCTTGTACTTAAGTGGTAACTATGAAAGGGCTATAAAGGAATTTGACAGGGTCCTATTTATAAGCGGAACGGATATAAAAGCGCTTCATCTACGTGCAAGGTCCTATGAGGAACTAGGGCTACACCGGGAAGCATTGGCAGATTATCATAAAATTTTAGCCCTGGAACCTACCTATGCACAAGCTTATGCTGGCATTGGAAAGATCGCCTGGGAACAAGAGGATCTGAAAACAGCAGAAAAAAACCTTCTACTGGCCGCCATGCACGATCCCAAAGATTATGACATCCTGTTGTTATTGGCTCGCTCCCTGATCAAAAACGGTAGGTACAAAAGTGCGGTTGAGTTTTTGGAAGAGGCCAGCCATCTCCAACCTAATGAGCCCGAGCCTTATTTTTACAAGGGCATTGCCATGGCCTACTCAGGAGACGGTCTGGGAACAATTGTTTCCTTTAACAAATACCTGGAAATAGAGCCGGATAACCTTACTGCGCACTATAACAGAGGATTTGCCCTGATGAAACTAGGCTACATAGATTGGGCTGTGGAAGATTTTGACTGGGTACTGGAGGAAGAACCGAAACACTACGATGCCTTGGCCAGGAGGGCACTTTGCTTAATAGAAGAAAATCCACGCCAGGCCTGTTTTGATCTGGAAACCGCTGCAATGAATGGTAATCTTCTGGCCAAATCAAACCTTCCGCGATGCGCGGAAAGTCGCTAACCCTTAGCAACTGAGGTAAAACCATTTTTTTTACAACTTTTAACTTCTTTGGAAGGCTAATATTTTCCGTATCCCAAAGAAAATACGGTTTTTAATTTTACTTTTGTTTTCCGGTATATGAAAAGCAATAAATTAGTCATTATCCCTACTTACAATGAAAAGGAGAATATCCAGGACATCATTCGTGAAGTTTTGGCGCTCCCGGAGCATTTTGACGTGTTGGTCATCGATGATGGCTCTCCGGATGGCACGGCAGCTTTGGTAAGGGAAATGAAAACCATTTATTCTTCCAACTTATTCTTAAAAGAACGACAAGGGAAACTAGGTTTGGGGACGGCCTACCTGGAGGGCTTCACCTATGCCCTGCAAAATGGGTACGAATACATTTTTGAAATGGATGCCGATTTTTCCCACAACCCCCGGGATCTGAGCAAATTATACGAGGCGGCTTTCCGGGATGGGCACGACATGGTAATTGGCTCCCGGTACGTATCAGGGGTAAACGTAGTTAACTGGCCCATGGGAAGGGTCTTGATGTCCTTTTTCGCAAGTAAGTACGTGCAATTTATTACCGGTATTCCCATCAGGGACACAACCGCTGGATTCGTTTGTTACCGAAGCCGGGTACTGGAAGCCATTAATCTGGAAAAAATCCGGTTTATCGGTTATGCTTTCCAAATAGAAATGAAATTTACGGCATGGAAACTAGGATTCGACATTTTTGAGGTGCCCATTATTTTTACAGACCGAACCAGAGGTACCTCGAAAATGTCCAAACATATTTTTAGAGAAGCTGTTTTTGGCGTGATCTACCTGAAGCTAAAGAGCATGATTAAAAAATACCGCCCGGTCAATTAAACTTGATGGATTTGATCGGGTTTACATTACTGATAATCATCGCAGGCAGGAACAACACGACGGTTGTCACGCCCAATACCAACACATTCAGACCAATAATAGTCGGCCAATCCCAGAATACCGGTACATAGCTCATGTAGTAATTTTCTGCATTTAGGCTTACCCAACGGGTTTGTTCCTGAATAAACCCAAACCCAAGTCCTATTAAGTTCCCTAAAAACAGGCCTCTCCCGATGATGCGGATGCCATTCCAAATAAAGATATTTCGGATTTGTTTGTTCGTTGCGCCCAGTGCTTTTAATAGTCCAATCATCGATGTTCTTTCCATGATCAGGATAAATAAAATCGATACCATATTAAAGGCAGCCACAAAGAGAATCAATGCCAAAAACACATACACATTATTATTAAGCAGCTCCAGCCAGTCAAAGATTTGAATAAATTTATCCGTCACCTTTACCAGTCGCAGGTCGTAGTCAATAAAATCGTACAATTCAGCTTGGAAACGATCAATTTGTGCCGGATCGTTCAAAAAGACCTCAAAACCTCCTACCTGGTCTTTGTCCCAATCATTGAGTATCCGGATGAGTTGGATGTCACCGAGGACAATTTTATCGTCAAAATCCTCCAGAAACGTTTCGTAAATCCCTACTACAGTAAGTCTTCGGAACCGGGGGGGATCCTGTACAAAGTACATCGTCACCTGGTCTCCGAGTTCCAGGAGCATTTTCCGGGCGATCTTTGAACTAAGAATGATTTCATTGGAAGCGGAACGCCCTTCAGAAAATTGGATAAACCGACCTTCAACCAGGGAATTCTTGAAAGAGACACTATCAAACTCAGGTCCCACTCCTTTCATCATCACTCCTTCTACCTCCTCTTCTCCCTTGATCAAGGCAGGCTTATTCGCATACCCCTGCACATGCCGTATATATTCTAGCTGTTCAAAATTTGTATAAAAATTGCTCTCGGTACTGGTTGGAGACTCATCCAGGGCCTGGCTCATGACAAACCTATTGACCTGGTAATGGCCCGTAAAAGAAAAAACTTTATCGGAAATAACCGTTTGAAATCCTTCCAGTATCAAAAACGAAATAATCATGATCGAAAGCCCTAACGCAATACTGGCTACGGCAATCCGATGAATGGTACCGGTGAAACCTCCCGTCTTTTTAAAACTGATTCTTTTTGCAATGAAGTAGGAAAGGTTCAATGAAGTCGTTTATTTTGTTAGATAAAATGCAAATTAACATGAAGGATATAAAATTAATACTTCTATTGACATTTTTGTTCGGGAATCTGACTTTTTGTACCAGCCGGTCCGATTCCAAAGAAGACGAGCAAAAGATGGATTCCCTGGATTCGGCCAACCCCATCAGCCCCGGGGCAGACAGGCCCCAGGTTTATTTGCCGAAATTAAAAGACAAACGGGTAGCCCTTGCCGTGAACCAGACCAGCGTTCTAACTCAAAAGCAGAACCAACATCTGGTTGATTTCTTGTTAGCGGAAGGAGTGGCTATTCAGAAGGTCTTTGTACCGGAGCACGGCTTTCGGGGAGATGCCGATGCCGGTGAAAAAGTAGAAAATCAAGTAGACCCTCAAACAGGTTTACCTTTAGTCTCTTTATATGGAGACGCTAAAAAACCATCCCGCGAAGCCTTGTCCGATGTGGATGTGGTGCTATTTGATATTCAGGATGTGGGCGTGCGGTTTTATACCTTTATCAGTACCTTGCATTACCTGATGGAAGCCTGCGCAGAGCAAGGAAAGCCTTTGATGATCATGGACCGTCCTAACCCTAATGGCGACTACGTGGACGGCCCCATATTACAGCCTGGATTTGAAAGTTTTGTCGGCATGCATCCCATTCCGGTCGTACACGGGCTCACGGTGGGTGAATTAGCCCAGATGATCAATGGAGAGGGTTGGCTTAAAAACGGGGTCCAGGCAGAGATAGATATCATTGAAATCGATCAATGGAAGCATTCGGAGCCTTATGCATTGCCCATAAAACCCTCCCCCAACCTTCCCAATGACCTTTCTATACGACTTTACCCCTCACTTTGCTATTTTGAAGGCACCAATATCAGTTTGGGAAGGGGAACCTTATTTCCTTTTCAGGTTTATGGCTATCCGGACCCAAAATTCGGTGACTTTACCTTCACCCCTGTAAGCATAGAGGGCATGTCAAAAAATCCCCCACAGCAAGACAAGCTTTGCTACGGCAAGGACCTCCGATCGGAACCGCTTTCCCATCAATTTACCCTGAAATACCTTCTGGAGGCCTATCGTATAGCGGATAATGGGCCCGCTTTTTTCAATACCTTTTTTGATAAACTGGCGGGAACGGATGCGTTGAGGAAAGCCATTTTGAATGGAGATAATGAAGCTGAAATCCGGGAGTCCTGGAAGGAAGAACTAGACCAATACCGTCGAATGAGAGCCAACTACCTGATTTACGAATAAGCCCAAGATGAAAAAAGCGCTTCGAATTATTTACATGGGCACACCTGACTTTGCGGTAGCCCCGCTGGAACTACTGATCAAAGAAGGTTGGAACATCGTGGCCATTATCACCGCGCTGGACAAGCCCCAGGGAAGAGGAAGAAAACCTAAATCCTCCCCGGTCAAGCTCCTGGCAGAGATGCACAGGATACCCGTACTTCAGCCCCCCAATTTAAAGAATGAGCAATTTTTGGAAACGTTAAAAAGCTTCCGGGCCGACCTGCAGGTAGTGGTGGCATTTCGGATGCTCCCGGAGGTAGTTTGGTCCATGCCTCCTCTGGGAACGTTTAACCTACATGCTTCCCTGCTACCGGATTACAGAGGTGCCGCACCGATCAATTGGGTCTTAATCAATGGGGAAAATAAAACGGGTGTCACCACTTTCTTTTTGCAGCAAGAAATTGATACCGGAAATGTACTCTTTCAGGAAGAAGAATCGATCTTACCGGAAGACAATGCCGGTAGTCTGCACGATAAACTGATGCAAAAGGGGGCCAAACTCGTCCTGAAAACGGTAGAAGCCATCGCTTTGGATACGGTGAATCCTAAACGTCAAGATCCCTCTAAATCCCTGCACCATGCACCAAAAATCTACCGTGAAACCTGTGAAATCAACTGGAAGCAGCCTGCATACGAAATACACAACCTGATCAGAGGTCTATCCCCCTATCCCACTGCCTGGTGCAAAATCGGTTCCAAAACATGCAAAATTTTCGACAGTGAGGTCCTGCAAAAAGAATCGGATCTGAACCCCGGGGAATACGCCACCGATAATCAAACCTACCTTCATTTTCAAACGGGAAAAGGGATGGTGGCCGTTCGTGAACTGCAGTTAGAGGGTAAAAAACGAATGAGAATTGCAGATTTCTTGCGAGGAAATCCGCTGACAAAAAGGGATGGAAACTCAGGAGGAACTGCGTAATAGTAGGATTTAACGACCCAAATAGCGTATATAGATAATGGCAATTCTATGGCTAGCGTAAAAATCGATTGATTTTCCAACGGTCATTAAACTTACCTGTTTTTACGCGGTCTAACTTTCTGAATGGTACCCTTAATAGATGCAAAACTTTTAGAGATGATAAAAACCCCAGAAACCCGGGACAAGGGGTATCGGGTGCTTATCGAAACCTATCAGAAACGAGTTTATGGCCTGGTTCGAAAAATGGTCATCATCCATGAAGACGCCGATGATGTGGTTCAGAATACCTTTATTAAAGCATTTAAAAACATCCATAAATTCAATCACAAATCCTCCCTGTTCACCTGGATTTACCGAATTGCTGTAAACGAAAGTCTGAATTTCCTGGAAAAGAAAAAAAGATGGACTTTTTTTTCAATGGAAGATCATCACGAAGTAATGGAGAGCTACCTGGACAAATCCCCTTTAGTAGATGGCGACGAAATACAGCGGAAACTACACAAAGCCATTATTCGCTTGCCGGAAAAACAACGATTGGTGTTTAATTTGAGGTACTTCGAAGAACTTCCTTATGAGGAAATCAGCAAGATGACCCAAACCAGTGTAGGTGGCCTGAAAGCGAGTTATCATCATGCTGTAAAAAAACTTGAAGAAATTCTGAAGGAGGAGTAAACCTTTGGGTAATAATTCTGTCTAAAACGTAGTATGAGCAAATTTCCAAAAGAAACAATACATAAGGTTCCGGAAAACTACTTTGAAAGTCTTCCAGATAAAATCCTGTCAAAAAGGAAACAACGGATCAAACAATTCTACCTTAGTGGGGTCGCAGCAGCGGCTGTTTGCATCATTGGTTTTTTCTTTCTGATGGTTCGTTCCACTGAGATTGAATGGGTAAATTATCAAGCTGAGATTAATGAAGATGTGGAATATTACATCAGTACGGGAGCTTGGAACGAAGAAGATGTGCTGCTATTGGCAGAAAATCCGAATGATTTGCTGGATGCAATTGCAGAAGAAGAGTGGAATTACCAACTTGGTGAAGAGGGGGAAGAATTGTTGTTGAATGAAATTTTGTATTGATATGAAATCGACACGATTAAAATCATCATTAAACACACAGGGCAATGATTATTTTAATCGTCAAAGATTCTCCCGATTTGGTATCGGGACAGGCAGGTGACCACTAAAAGACAATTAAAAACAGATGAAAAAATGGATCATTATAGTCCTTCTGGTTGGGTTTAGCCTTAACGGATATGGGCAGCGGGAAAGAAGTATAGATAGAGAAAAGCTGGATGCCGCAAGAGTGGCTTTTATTACTAATCGACTTTCGCTGACTCCGGATCAAGCAGAGCGATTCTGGCCGCTATTTAATGAATATCAGGAAAGCAGGGAAGAACTGATGCGGGATTTGCGCGGTATATCCAAAAAAGGGGAAGAGGAGTCGATCAGTAATGCCGAAGCGAGTCAATTGATTGAGCAGCGCTTTTCCTTGCAACAAGAATTGCTGAATCAGGAAAAAGAATTTATGGAAAAAGTGTCGGAAGCATTAACTCCGGTACAAGCTTTGCAATTAAATGAAGCAAATCGAGATTTTACACGCCATATATACCGGATGCAACGGAGGAACAGGGAGAAAAACCCACGGGAATAACCCAGCGACAACTAATAAACCAACGAAACCACCTTTTTACAAGGCATGGTAAACTACCTTAAGAACCGGCAATGAGCCGGTTTTTTTGGTTTATACCCAGTAATTTTTCTTTATTTGTACCATGCAGCAGGCAATATCACTAGTAGCATTAAATGAGCTGATAAAAAACACCCTCGACACGACGCTTTCTCCAACTTATTGGGTGATTGCCGAGATTGGCGAATTGAGGGAGGCTGTGAAAGGGCATGCCTACCTGGACCTCATTGAGAAATCCGAGGTGGGAATTTTGGCAAAAATCCGGGGAAATATCTGGTCTTATACCTATCAGGCAATTAAAAGAAAATTTGAAGCGGCCACGGGTACCCGTCTAAAGAGCGGAATGAAAATTCTGGCACTGGTAACGGTTCAGTTCCACGAACTCTATGGTATAAGCCTGGTGATAAAGGACATCGATCCAAATTTTTCTCTGGGGGAACGTGCTCGGCGAAGGCAGGAAATACTGGATCAGTTGAAATCGGAAGGACTATTGAATCTAAATAAGCAATTCGTGCTTCCAAAAGTAAGCCAGAAAATCGCTATAATAAGCTCCGTAACAGCGGCGGGTTACGGAGATTTTGTGAACCAGTTGGAACAAAATGCTAACGGATACCAGGTACACTATCGCTTTTTTCAGGCATCCATGCAAGGAAAGGAAGCCGCCAAAGAAATCATTCAGAGTATACAGCAGGTAGAAGCGCAGCAAATGAAAGCTCCTTTTGACCTGCTAGTACTTATCCGTGGTGGCGGTGCTCAAACCGATCTGGACTGCTTTGACGATTATGAACTGGCAAAAGCCATCGCCAACGCGGCCCTGCCCATTGTTACCGGAATTGGACACGAAAGGGACGAGTCCATAGCCGATATGGTAGCGCATACCCGATTGAAAACCCCTACTGCTGTTGCCAGCTTTATATTGTCGGGATTTCAGGAATACGAAGACATGGTACGTCGACAAATGCTTTTCGTCGAAAGATACGCTCAGAAGACCTTGAAGAAGAGCTCTGACAGCCTGTTGGGAAAAGTCCATTTGCTAAAAAGCCTCTTTCAGGGAAAAATTTCCGAAAAGAAAAACAACCTGGATCAATTTTCCCGGCAAACCCACCGGCTTTCACTACATGCGTTGGAAAAAATGTTTTTAAAGGTGGAGACCCGGCAACAATCCTTAAAAAGAGCCAGCCATTTTGGTATTCAAAAAGCGCAGAGCAGGTTGGACCAACATGAGAAAGCCATACAACGTGCAAACCCGGAGTTCCTGCTGGCGAGAGGCTATACCCGGACAGAAAAAGACGGAATGCCCATTCATAGAACCGATCTGAATCCAGGAGATAACATCGTCACATTTAGTCAGCAAAACATTATTGCATCTGAAATCAAAAGCATAAAGAAAAATGAGTAAGACCACGGAAAACCTCTCCTACGACGAGGCACTTTCAAGACTGGAAACCATCGTAGCCCAACTGGATGAACAGGATTTGGGCATGGACGAGCTTACCCGTTTGGTGCGGGAGGCCGGTTCCCTGGTCAAAACTTGCCGTAAAAAATTGAAAGCAACCGAGGAGGAGATAAGAAATTCATTTCTGGAGGAAGACCAACCGGAAGATTAATTCAGGAATTAAATCAGTTAAACTTTCCTGGAATTACGTTTGCGGTACATGGTATGTAATCCAAAAATAGTACATTTGCCGGAAGATAATCGGACCTTTTTTTCATGAACAAACCACCCAAAGAAGAGGCAGAAAAACAGATTGCCGCATTGGCGGAGACGATCAATCATCACAATCATTTGTATTATCAGGAAGACCGTTCCGAAATCAGTGATTTTGAGTTTGATCAGTTGTTGGAAAAACTTGTTTTTTTGGAGTCGCTTTATCCGGAGTTAAAACAACCGGATAGTCCTACCCAGCGCGTAGGAGGTACGATTACGAAAAACTTTGAAACTGCCACCCATGCAGTACGCATGCTGTCATTGGGAAACACGTATTCCAAGGAAGAGTTGGTTGCCTTCGATGAGCGGGTGGCGAAAGGGCTGGGACATCGGGATTTTGAGTACCTGTGTGAGTTGAAATTCGACGGAGTGGCGATAAGTCTGGTTTATGAAAATGGCCAATTGGTACGAGCCGTCACCCGGGGAGATGGATACAAAGGAGATGTGGTGACGGAAAACGTCAAAACCATTCGTACCGTCCCCTTGGTAATAAAAAAGGGAAAATCCCTCCCCCCCTACTTTGAAGTCCGGGGTGAAATATTTCTTTCCAGGAACGTTTTTGACAAGATCAATGATGAGCGTATTAGCCGGGGAGAAAATCCGCTGGCTAATCCCAGGAATGCTGCTTCCGGAACGCTCAAAATGCAGGATTCGTCAATTGTGGCAAAGAGGAGGCTGGACTGTTACCTTTATCAGTTGATAGCGGATGAACTCCCCATGAAGAAGCATGAAGAAGCCATTGATAACTTAACCAGCTGGGGCTTTAATGTCTCCCCTACTTTTAGGAAATGCGCTGGCCTGGAGGAAGTAATGACTTACATTGAAGAGTGGCGAGACAAGCGACAGCATCTTCCGGTAGAAACCGATGGAGTGGTCATCAAGGTCAATGATTACCGGCAGCAGGAAGAGCTGGGTTTTACGGCTAAAATTCCCAGGTGGGCCATCGCATTCAAATACAAAGCCGAAAGTGCAGAAGCAAGGTTGCTGTCAGTCACCTATCAGGTTGGGAGAACAGGAGCCATTACCCCGGTGGCTAACCTCTCTCCGGTTTCGTTGGCAGGGACCATTGTCAAAAGGGCTTCCTTGCACAATGCCAACGAAATTTTACGATTGGATTTGCATGAAGACGATGTGGTGCTGGTAGAAAAAGGAGGAGAAATAATACCCAAAATTACGGGCGTTGTACAGGAAAGAAGGTCTAACGACAGTATTCCCATCACCTATATCGATACCTGCCCCGAATGTGGGACGTCATTGGAAAGAAAAGACGGAGAGGCCAAGCATTTTTGTCCCAATGAGGACGGTTGTCCCCCGCAAATTTTGGGTAGAATCGAACACTTTGTATCTAAAAGGGCCATGGATATTGATTCCTTAGGCACTGAACGTTTACGCGCATTGATTCAGCAGGGCTACGTGTCCAATCCCGCCGATATTTATGACCTCCCCGACAAAAAACATGACCTGCTTGGTCTGGAAATTTCTGAAGAACAATATTCGAAAAGTAGCGACGGGTATTTGCTGGTCAGCATAAAAAAAGCCCTGTATGCCCTGGCCCAACAGGTTACCTTAAAAGATATTGAAGGCTTTCTCGATCAGAATACTTCCTTGAATCTGGTCGATAAGCTTTTGAATTTTGCCGAAATGGAGAAAGTCAAACCTGGAAGAGGAAAAGAGAATGCCTTGAGGCTGCAAAAATTGATTGATTTAGTGAGAAATCAGGTGTTTGATTCCGTACCGGATTTTGTGCCTGTTGCCTTTGTCCTGGCCAGCATCCTACCGGAAGGCACAGCTAACTTACCGAACCTCATCGCCCAATCTAAAAACAGGAGCAGTGTACATGATTTGTTAGTCCAGGGAAAACTGGAAATTCCGGAGGCAGCGGCGGAACAAATCAATAAGCTTAAAGGGAATACCTTTCAGGAAGGAGTTGTAACTAATATGATGGAAGGCATTCGGGTATCACTTAGCCAACCCTTTCCAAAAGTATTGTTTGCTCTGGGAATTCGGAATATCGGCGAAAATACAGCCGTCTTATTGGCAAAAAACTTTAAAAGTATCACGCATCTAATGGATGCTTCTGATCAGGAACTTCTGGCCATCAATGGCGTAGGAGAAACCCTGGTTCAAAGTATCCGGGAGTTTTTCAATAATGAAAAAAATGGAAAGATTATCCGACGATTGAAGGAAAAAGGACTTCAGTTTGAGTTGGAAGAATCAGGAATGCATCTGGAGAGCAGGGCATTGGCAGGAAAGAAAATCCTTGCCTCGGGACGTTTGAACCATTTCAAAAGGGATGAAATCATCGATTTTATCGAGTCCCATGGTGGCAGTTACGTGAAATCGGTATCCAAAAATCTGGATTTTATCGTTGAGGGAGAAGAAATGGGACCTAGTAAAAAGGAAAAAGCACTAAAGCTGGGCATTCCGTTGATTACAGAAGAAGCGTTTCTTGAAATTTGTAAAATATCATAAAAGTCTAAAAGAAAATAATGAAATGGATTAGGGAATATTTTGTGAAGAATGCTTTGGAAAAACCAAAGAAAAAGAAGGCCCAAAAGTCCATCTTATTGCATATAGAAAACATTAAAACCATCGCGATTTTAGGTAATAACAAGGATGAAATTGAGCAGATATCGGAAGTTATTCACCGGGACTTGAATAAGGAAATTAAAATTCTGGGTAATTATTACGATGAAAAATCGGAAGATCAACAGGCATTTTCCTACAAAGATTTCACACTAATTGGAAAACCAGGAGAAAAACTAAACCAATTACTTTCCCTTCGACCAGATTTGATTATTTTTACTTCTGAAAAGCTGAATTACTTTACCCTTTATCTGCTTCAATTACAATCAGCGTCTTACAGTATGGGTTTTTTTAGCGAGGAACTGAAACCTTACCTGGATCTGATGCTAAGTGAAGAAAAAAAAGATATACAATCGGGTACGGCATCATTGATTAAGTATTTAAAGCAGATCAACTAGCATAATGAAAAAGTTTAAAGGTACCGGTGTAGCGTTGGTGACCCCCTTTATGGAGGATGGTTCCATTGATTATCCTGCATTGGAGCGAGTAATCGAACACGTTATTCATGGGAACGTAGAATACCTGGTCGTTCAAGGCACAACAGGGGAATCTGCAACACTGTCGGAAACAGAAAAATCAGAAGCGCTTCGGTTTATTAAAAAAGTAAACCGACAAAGGCTTCCAATCGTTTATGGATTAGGAGGAAATAATACGCAAGCCATTATAAATGCCATGGAAGCAATCGATTTCTCAGAAATTGATGCCATATTATCCGTTAGTCCGTATTATAATAAACCCAGTCAAGAAGGGATTTTCTCCCACTACGAGGCCATTGCGGATCATTGTCCTGTTCCGGTAATTCTCTACAATGTTCCGGGAAGAACCATGTCGAACATAAACTACAAAACTACCCTTCGTCTTGCTAATCATCCTAATATAATAGGTATTAAAGAAGCAAGTGGAAACCTGGATCAATGCATGCGTATCGCGAAAAACAAGCCGGAGGACTTTTTATTACTTTCCGGTGATGACATGACCACTATATTTATGCGAAGTATCGGTGCTGAAGGGGTAATTTCCGTTTTAGCGAATGCCTATCCCGAGATAATTGGATCCATTATCCACGGAAACGCCACTTACTCAAAAAAGGGAACGTTTAGTTTACTGGAAATAAATCCATTGATGTACGAAGAAAGCAATCCTGTAGGCGTAAAATGCCTCATGGAAACGTTGGGCCTTTGTAGTGATTATGTTCGACTACCACTCCTTAGGGCTTCTGAAGACTTAAAAAGCAGGATTAATCTGGCTGCTGGTAATGTCAACCGCAAGCATTTCTATTCTCCCCACCTGGATTAAAAATCATTAAAAGGATAAAAAAAGGAACTCAAAATTGAGTTCCTTTTTTTTACCAGATTAAGAGTTTTTGATGTCTTGAACCTCTTTACGGATATCTTGAGCTAAATTTTTTAAATCCTGCATGCCTTTTCTTACCCTTGTACCAGCTGCTTGATTTTTCTTATCGTAAAACTTGTCAAAATCAGCTTCCAGCGACATGATAAGATCCTTGATTTCACTAAATCTGTTCATAATTAAAAGTTAATTTGGTTGATGATGAGATTAATTTTTGATTCAATATAGTTAAAATGTTTATAAATATACAGTCTAAGCGGTTTTTTCTCCTTTTATTCACCAAATGAAGTTGCCAATTCGGTGGTCTTATAGAATCCACTGCTCAACTTACCCTTTATGGCTTCAAATGCCGCGATCGTTTCCTTCACATCTTCAAGAGTATGCACTGATGTAGGAATTAACCTCAATATAATCATTCCTTTCGGAACCACAGGGTAAATCACTACTGAGCAGAAAATATTGTAATTCTCTCTTAAATCTTTACTCAGCGTAGCCGCCTCTCCCACCGTTCCATTAAGGACCACAGGAGTTACGGGTGAATTCGTCGTACCGATACTAAAGCCTTTTTCCTTCAGCCCACCTTGTAAGGCATGGACAACCTTCCACAAATTCTCCCTAAGTTCTGGTCGGGTTCTGAGTATTTCCAAGCGCTTCAAACCTCCTTCTACCATTATTAACGGCAAAGCTTTGGCAAATATTTGAGAACGCATGTTGTATTTCAAATAATGAATGACCTTAGCATCACCAGCAATAAATGCGCCAATACTGGCCATAGATTTGGCGAACGTAGAAAAATAAAGGTCTACTTGCTCTTGTACTCCTTGATCTTCACCACTTCCGGCTCCCGTCTTTCCCATGGTACCGAAGCCGTGCGCATCGTCTACCAATAAACGAAACTGGTATTTTTCCTTGTATTGGACAATTTCTTTGAGATTCCCCATATCCCCTGTCATCCCAAAGACTCCTTCTGTAATGACCAAAATGCCACCGCCAGATTCTTTGGTAAGCCTTTCCGCGCGTTTCAATTGCTTATCCAGGCTTTCCATGTCGTTATGTGGGAATACAAAACGCTTGCCCATATGCATTCGAAGGGCATCAATGATGCAGGCATGGCATTCACCATCATAAACGATCACATCCTTGCGATCTATCAGTGAATCGATCACGCTCATGATTCCCTGATAACCATAATTAAGTAAATAGGACTTTTCCTTTCCTACAAATTCAGCCAATTCATCTTCCAGCTTTTCATGTAAGTCAGTACTTCCTGACATTATTCGGGCACCCATGGGATAGGCGGCACCCCATTTTCGGGCAGCCTCTTCATCTGCCTTTCTTACCTCCGGATGATTGGCCAGCCCCAAATAATTATTCAAACTCCAAGTCAGTACTTCTTTTCCTTTAAATTTCATTCGGGGAGCTATTTCTCCCTCTAGCTTCGGAAAGGTGAAGTACCCTTCTGATATCTCGGAATGCTTTCCCAAAGGACCGAGGTTGGTGTTCAGTTTTTCAAATATATCCAATGTGCAAATACTTTTGATGTTCAACTATTAACTTTCGTTCTGGAATTCAAACCTCCAAAACTACTATTTTTAAGTGGTTTCCGCAAAATTACACCGATTTTTGGTTTCTTCTTTCTTTTGAAGCCACTTACTGGATTATTCCAAATAAGATTTAATAATTTTGTCCGGCTTGTTGGGAAAAAGCCAAAATTGTTTTTTAAATAATAAAAAAACAGGAAAGCGATCTTTCAGCTTTTCATTAGATCTTATGGAAATTAGAAACAAAACAATCGTTTTAGCATCAAAATCACCGAGAAGACAGCAGTTAATGAACGAAATGGGCTTTTCATTTACCATCAAAAACCTGGATGCGGACGAGTCCTTTTCAGAAAGCCTTGATCCAATGGTCGTGGCTGAATTTCTTGCCGAAAAAAAGGCAGATGCTTACCTACCCTATCTGTATGATGAGGAAGTTTTGATAACCGCCGACACTACTGTTATATATGAAAACCGAATATTCAATAAGCCAGCCAACGAGCAAGAGGCCCGGGAAATGCTTCTACTACTGCAGGGAAAAACCCATGAAGTAATCACCGGTGTGTGCATCCGCGACCTACAACATAAAATCGTTTTTTCAGACCGTACGCGAGTAGATCTTACGCCGCTCCAAGACATCGAAATCAATTACTACATTAAAGAATGTCAACCATTTGATAAAGCAGGTGGCTACGGCATCCAGGATTGGATCGGATTAATTGGCATTAGCAGCATCCAAGGTTCCTATTATACGGTCATGGGACTACCTGTGCACAAGGTTTATCAACACCTTAAAGCTACCTATGATTTACGATACTGAATCGTTTTTAGCGGTTAAGTGGAAATTTTTTTTGAAAACTCTTTTAGAATTTTGTCCACAGAGGTTTGTAGGTTTTTGCTTTTTTGTTTGGGTTTGTTGATTTCCCCAACGGCACTAATCCGCATCACCACTTTATCCTGCCTGGTATCGATAAAATCTACCACAAGCTCTCCCATATCGTAATTTTCCACCCTAAATCCGCTATTACCGAATCCATAGGGCATCATCCAGGGATTGTACATGCCCATTCCGTAATAAGGACTCATCATGGGTGTGGAATTAATCTCTTTCTGTCGGTCCGTTAGGTTGGTATTATACCGCACAATTAAATCCGGTTTTTCCATATCCTGCTCAAAACCAAAGGATTTCATGCCTTCCGTAAGCCTGTACTGAAGGTTATCCTCCAATACCGGGGATTCAAAGGCTACTTTGTCATAATATTGATTGATTACAAAAAAGGTTTGATAACCTTCAATGCTGGCCACTTCATTTTTCTCCAAAAATACCCGCACCGGACTGCAAGAAGCAATCCACATCAAAGCGGATACCATCACTATACTGAACGTAAATTTCATAATCTGTTCCTTAATTTTTATCTTCAAGACGAAAATCAAATCAAAAATGTTGTGCTAAATCGGATAAAATGATCCTTTTTAATGTATTACAGCTACGGAAATAATAACCCAAAAAATAATCCATAAATCCTTTTGAGTGATGGTAAAAGCCTGGGACATTAACTGCGATTTGGGTGAAGGAATGCAGAACGACGACCTAATCATGCCCTATTTGGGGAGTTGCAATATCGCTTGTGGTGGCCATGCGGGTGACGAAGGGAGTATACGTAAAACGGTGAAATTGGCCAAAAAACACCTGGTAAAAGTGGGTGCCCATCCCTCCTATCCGGACAGGGAAAATTTTGGAAGAGCTCCCCTTGCAATTGATTTTGAAAGGTTGGAAAAGAGCCTCTCGGCTCAAATTCATGCGGTGAAACGAGCGGCAGAGGAAAGGCGCATACCCTTGCACCATATTAAATTTCATGGTGCCTTATACCTGGAAAGCCTTAGCAATGGCATTCTGGCGGAGAAATTGGTTCAATTCATACAGCAGGAATTTCCAGGTAAAAAAATTTATGCCCCGTTCGGCTCTGCCATTGCCAGGGCTGCCGAACGTAAAAAGGTACCCATTGCCTACGAAATTTTTGCTGACCGGGGCTATCAATCCCCCGTTCAATTGTTGAGCAGGAAGGATCCGAAGGCTGTTTTGATGACTTTATCCGAAATTGAGCAACAAGTTTCCCTTTTTCTGGCAGGACAGCAGGTAAAGACATGGGATGGAAGCTGCTTGCCCATCAAAGCAGACACGATCTGTGTACATGGAGATCATCCGTTGGCAGTGGAAATAGTAACGTTAGTAGCCCGAAAAATTAGCGAAACCAAAAATCTATGAATCATCCCGTTCAGATTATTCCCATCAGTCCCGAAATCCTGGAAATACACTGGCCAGAAAAAATCAGTGAACCTATTTTATTTGAGATTTTGACTACTAAGCACTATTTAAATGAAAAATGGCCCGGTAAAATCCATCGCATGTATCATGGGTATCAAGTCTTGGGGATAGTGTTAATAGAGGGACAAGATTTAGCACCCTGTATCAGCGAGTTGTATGCCGTTCTGAGAGAAACCCTTCAATCCGGATATAATCCTTCGGAATTCAGGACCTGGAAACTACCAGTTTGCTACGACTTAAAGTTGGTTCCAGCACTCAAATGCTACCTTGATAAGAAGTCCATTGAATGGGGCGATTTTGTAGAGATGCACACAGAAAATAGCTACCGCTTGTATTTCTACGGTTTTTTACCGGGATTTATGTACCTGGGGGGCCTGGTAGAGCGACTTCATATTCCAAGAAAGGCCATTCCCGATCGAAAAATCCCTTGCGGTTCGGTAGCCATCGGGGGAAGTCAAACGGGCGTTTACCCCATGGATAGTCCCGGTGGGTGGTACGTAGTTGGCAAAACGCCCATCCCCTTTTTTGGTAAAGGTGAGTTAAGGGTTCCGTTTCGTCCGGGAGATGCCATCCAATTCGAATCCATTTCCCTATCCCGTTTTAACCAGTTAACGCAAAAAGAAAATTTTTCCTGGAAAAAATGGGAGGAAAATGGCTAAGCTAATAGTAGAAAAACCAGGTGTTCTGACCACCATTCAGGATCTGGGTAGGCCTGTTTATACTGGATTAGGTGTGCCCCTGTCGGGACCGATGGACAAAAAATCCTTTTTACTTGCCAATCATTTAATGCGAAAGGCCCCTGCTGATGCTTGCCTGGAGATCTATATGGGTAATCTGGAAATGGTCTTTGACACCGCCTGCCAGGTGGTTCTAACCGGAGCCTCTGTCGAAATTAGCTGCGGAAACAAATCCTATCTCACCAATGAAATCATACAGGTGCCGAAAGCAGAAAAACTGACCCTATCCGGTTTTAAAAATGGCCAATGGGCCTACCTGGCGATCAATGGATCTTTTCTTTCCGAAAACATTATGGGTAGCCAAAGCTTTTATCCAGGAATAACGGAAAAGAGCAGGATAAATTCCGGGGAGGAAGTTCATTATCAGGTTGCCGAAAAAAGCCTACCACTTTTGCATGCAAAGGTAAAATCAAGCGTATTCACCAATTTCAACGACCTACCTGCCTATAAGGGACCATCGTTTCCCCTGCTTTCACCCGATCAACAAAACCGGTTAAAAACCGGCACCTTCACCCTCTCTAGGGAGCAAAACCGGATGGGGATCCATCTGGAAGAAAAAATCAAGCATTCACTACAAGAAATGATAACGACCCCTGTTTACCCAGGTACAGTTCAAGTAACCTCCGCTGGTAAATTAATTGTATTGATGTTGGATGCTCAGGTAACAGGTGGTTACCACCGGGTATTACAGCTACCACAGCGGGCAATAGGAACCCTTTCCCAATTAAGGCCTGGTGAAAAACTCCGGTTTCAGTTGATTGACTTGCCGGAATGAGGTTTTTAACCGTAAGTAAAGGAATACTTCGTCGAAATTTGGATTTTTTAATATCCTATTTTTTAAAAATTAATGATGAAAATCATTTATAGGATTAAAATATTACCCTTAATTTTGATTTTTATTTATTTATTTGATAATATTGATATGAAATTCAACCCAGCCAACTCAGCAACATTTCAATAAGCCCATTTCAACCGAATCCGATTACCACTTTAACCACATTGAAATGATTGAGCCAAGAAGGGATTTTATCCGAAAAGTGGGGCTTGTTGCCCTGGGAGCAAGCTGTTTCAGCAATAGTATGGCGGCAGCCCCCCTGGTCAATAAAGGCAACTTTGAAATCCTGAAGAAACTACGATTGCCGGAGGTAAAAGTTTCCTCTTCGCGGGTAATAAAAGAGAGCGTTGGTTTGAGGCCTTTTCGCCGATCTGGTCCCAGAATAGAAGCACAGGAACTAGGAAATAAATTACTGATCCACAATTATGGACATGGTGGAAGCGGGTGGTCCTTATCCTGGGGTTCCGCCATGCTTGCCTGTGAATTAGTCCCTAAAGATCCCGATTTAAAAAAAATCGGGGTAATGGGTTGTGGGGTATTGGGACTTTCCACAGCCAGAACACTACAAAAAAAGGGCTACCAGGTAACCATTTACACCAAAGATGTCTACCCAAACGTGACCTCTGCCATGGCAACCGGCACCTGGTCTCCTTCGCATAAGTTAATTGACAACGATAAAATTACTGAAGAATTCCGAGAGAAATTCCAAAGGGCCTATTACCATTCTTATTACACCTATCAGCGGATGCTGGGATTGAATCAGGTGGTAGACTGGATGGATAATTACAGTATTAGAACAGGTAATCGTACTAATACGCAGGACAAGCCAGCTGTTCCTCGCCTTAAGGACGGGCTGATAACAGAAGAAATGGATTTTTATCCGAAAGGAGAAGCACTATCCCGAAGGGAAAATCCATTTAGATTCAAAAATGTCACGAAAAACCCTACTACCATTTTCAATATTCCTTCCTACTTGAAAATGCTCTCCAATGATTTTTTACTAACAGGAGGAAAACTTGAAATAAAAGAATTTAACCGGATAGAAGACGTCGATTCCTTGCCGGAAAAATGCATCGTAAACTGCACCGGACTGGGATCCATGAAACTATTTGGCGATGAAGACATGCTTCCGGTTTCGGGTCAGTTATGTTTCCTCATTCCCCAACCGGAATTAAACTACAGGGCAAATATGTCCGGGGTGTATGTCATTCCAAGAAGGGATGGCATCATGTTAGGCGGGAATCACATTGAAGGTAATTGGGATACCCGTCCTGATCCGGCCGTTAAAGATAAATTTCTATCAACCGTTGAAGCGATGATGGAAAGACTTAAGGGGTAAAAAAAGAGAGGAAACCCCAGGTTGGGGCCCGGAGCTTCCTCAGATTGAACTTAGCCACTAACAACTAATTCATTTCAAATCTATGAAAAATTTATTGAAAAACCATTTTTTAAGTCTGCGAGTGTTGGTAATGAAGCCATTACCACCTATTTTATTTTTAAACAAAAGAGTAGGGTTATTTTGGAATACCTGCGACGCTCAAGACGCATTCACTTTCACAGAGATTTCATCGGGGTAATTGCTATTTTGGAATTACAACTTTTATTTTTATAGCTGACTAACCCTAAATGAAATGATCGTATTAAAAAATCCACTACTCGTTGGACTACTGTTTTGCTTCTTTTCGCAACTCCAGGCACTGCATGCTCAGGGCACGGTGCGCCAAAGCGAAGACTCGTCCACCCTCTCCGAAATAACCCGGGAGATGGAGAAAATGCCGGGTTTAATTGACCTTTACTGGGATTCTGAGAAAGGGAAAGTATGGATGGCCATTCCCAATGATGAACAAGAATTACTTTACTACCCGTCTCTGGCTTCCGGACTCGGCTCTAATGATATTGGGCTTGATAGAGGAAGAGTAGCCGGAGCGCATGTCATCCGGTTTGTTCCTGTGGGAGATAAACTGCTGATGCAAGCCGAAAATTATAAGTACAGGGCTTCTTCATCCAACCCCATGGAAAAGCAAGCTGTAAAAGAATCATTTGCCTCCTCCGTATTGTGGGGATTCAAAATAACGGCTAAGGATACTAACCGGATACTGGTAGATGGCACGGATTTCTTTTTACAGGATGCCATTCAGGCAGCAGGCGCCATCAAACGTTCGGGACAGGGCACCTATAAAATAGATCCTTCCCGATCGGCCCTTTACAGGCCAAACACTAAAAGTTTTCCAAAAAACACCGAAATTGAGGCGAGCGTCACCTTTACCGGGGACCAACCTGGAAATTTTATACGGCAAATCGTTCCGGATCCCAACGCCATCCAGTTACATATCCACCATTCCTTTGTGGCTTTGCCGGATCCTGGTTTTGAAATCCGGACTTTTGACCCCAGGGCCGGGGTGAATGGTCTCAGTTATTACGATTATTCAACACCCGTGGACCAGAACCTTGAAAAAAGGATCCTTCGAAGACATCGTCTGGTGAAAAGAAATCCGGAGGCAGCCATTAGTGAGGTAGAGCATCCCATTGTTTACTACATAGATCCCGGCACCCCTGAGCCCATTCGTACCGCATTAATGGACGGAACGGCCTGGTGGGCTGAAGCCTTTGAAGCTGCCGGATTCAAGGATGCCTTTCAGGTCAAATTACTTCCTGAAGATGCCGATCCAATGGATGTCAGGTACCATCTGGTGCAATGGGTCCACCGATCTAGCAGAGGTTGGTCCTATGGTGGCGGAGTGACGGATCCCCGAACCGGAGAAATCATAAAAGGAAAGGTCACCCTGGGTTCTTTACGGGTACGCCAGGATTACCTGATCGCACAGGCACTGGCTGGAAATTTCGATACCACCAACCCTGATAATGAAGTGATGATGGATCTGGCATTGGCCCGGATGAGACAGTTAGCTGCTCATGAAGTGGGCCATACGTTGGGATTGCCCCATAATTACATCGCCAGTGCCAAAGGAAGGACGTCGGTAATGGATTACCCTCACCCCACCCTTTCACTAAATAACGGTGTCATTGATCTTTCAAATGCCTATGCCGAAGGCATCGGAAGCTGGGATATTGCGGCAATTAAAATGGCCTACAGCACCATTCCCACCGGCATGGATGAGCAGAAAGCTTTTGACCAATGGGTCCGGGAGTATCGGGAAGAAGGGTTGGATTTTCTCTCTGACCAGGATGCGAGGCCGGCTGGATCGGCTCATCCGGAAACGCACCTATGGGACAATGGAAACGACCCGGTTGAGGAACTACAAAACACCCTGGAAATTCGAAAAATTGCCCTGGAAGATTTTGGACCAAAAAACATTCCTACAGGAACGCCCCTGGCCAAACTCGAAGAGCTGTTGGTTCCCCTCTATCTTCTACACCGATACCAGGTAGAGGCTGCCGCAAAAGTAATCGGAGGGGTTAGGTATGGGTATGCTTTGAAAGGAGATTCTATGGAAGACCAGCAGGTAGTCCCTCGCGACAAGCAATTGGAGGCCCTGAATCAATTGCTTCGCACGTTGGAACCCTCCACCCTAACCCTCCCGGTGGCAATTCTGGAGCAACTTCCTCCAAGGCCTTTTGGCTATAATCCGGATTCGAGAGAAGTTTTTAAAAGACATACAGGTCTGGTATTCGATCCCATCGCCCCTGCAGAAATTGCTGCCCATCACACCTTATCCTTTCTCTTTCATCCGGAGAGAGCATCCCGCCTGATAAGTCAAAGCGCCCTGGATAATAATCAACTTCGATTGGAAGAATACCTTGATCTTATATTGGAAGCTACCTGGAAAACCACGGCCGGAACAAGCTATCAGGCAGAGATCAAGCGTTCGGTAGACAAATTGATACTTCAACATTTAATGGAATTAGCCACACAACCTGCAGGCAGCTCACAAGTGAGCGCCATTGCTTTAGCCAAAACAGAGGAATTAAAGGACTGGATACTGGAGCAGCGTACCAGGGATTTTGCGCAAAAGGCTCATCTGGATTATTGCCTGGATCAATTGGAAAAATTTAAATTAAATCCGGAGGATAAAATCACGATTCTGGAACCCTTACCAGCTCCTGCGGGAGCACCCATCGGACAAATGGAGGCAAATGGAATGTCCTCCTGCTTCTATTACTAAATCTGTTTTCAGGTATTAACTAGGGTTAATTTTTTTATCTACAATAAGTTGGAAAGGAAAAGAGGAGGTAGGTTACCTCCTCCTTTTTTTTGTCAATCGGTTAATTTTATAGAACAACCCGTTGAAATTGTTCGTACAAGAGGCCACATACGATGGCCAGTCCAAAACTTATCAGGGTTCCGATCAGGATGTATTCCGTCAATTTTCTATCCCTGGATTGACGCAGGTCCCCAAACCGAAATACCGATTTGGCTGCCACTAAAAAGCCAATCGCCTCCCACCTCCCGGATAATATAAAAGCAAAAACAAACAGGCGTTCCAAAATGCCGATGTACTGACCAGCCTTATCTAAAGAGCTTCCGGAATCCTCTGATAAAGGGGTCCATTTTGATATGATGGTTTGGATAATCACCGAGGAAGGCAAGGTTAAAAATACACCTAGGGTAATCAATAACCAGTATTTTTCCGAAAAGGAGACCTCCGGAATCAGAGAGGGATCGTACAAACCAACAGCCAATACCAGGATAGTCAGGTGTGCAGCCTGATCGACAAAAAACCAATACCGTCGGGTAGTGGGCTTTTGTGCTTGGATTTTTACCAGGTCAATGATTCCATGACTCAGTACAACAGCCAGTAAATAAGGCCAAAATTCAAGATCGGCTACTAACAACAGCATCAGGACCCCATGTAACAGGAGGTGCAGGTACAGCTGAATGGCCCGAAGTTTTTTGATTTCCTTTGCCCTTACCCATGAATTTGGCTGTAACAAAAAATCACCTAACAAATGAGCTAAAATTAACTTTGTCAACAGGATCATAACAGACTTTTCTTCAGTCGTTTTGGAAAATAAGCCAAAAAGGATTGGGTTAACTCAAAATGCGCCCGGGATAAACGAGCACTTACTGCATGTTGGCTTATCCCTTCCATTCCCCCCAGTTGAGTTTGGGATTTTTCGGGATAGGTCAATGCCAGGTACACCATTCTGGCAGAATTGTACGTCCAGTTGTCCATCACCGCAAGGCTCATTTTTAACATTAGATTTATTTCTTCATCAAAATCTGTGTGGGAGGTTTTCAACAGTAGACTCTGGTGCAGCTCAGCTAACAGGTCAAAGGCATCTCCAGAATGAACATAGGCAGTTCCGTTACTTTCCAATAGACGCGTGGACCTGTAATCCTCCGTTCCTATTCCCAGTCCCATCCGGCAATCCAACGGGTCGATGGATTTGATTGCTGCCTTCAACCGAATGGTAGCCAGAAGAAGTTCCTCAGGGTTTTCAATCTTTAACTGAAAACTGTCTCCCCGGTATATTTCCCAGTGTTCCCCAGCTTTGCCCCAGAAATCCAGTTCTTCTTTTAAAGACTTCATCCATTTTTTTGGCGACACTTTTCTGGAACCCTGTATATCTCCTGTTATAATGGCCATCATAGGCGGTTGCTTCTATTTCGGTTCAAACGAAAGGTAAATCTATCACGCTCTTAGTTGATCTGTCTTAATATCATGTATATGAATGATATTTAAATATATCATGCTTTTAGATGATAATCAAATTTATCATTAAAAAAGGTGATATTATTCAAATATTCATTAGAAAACGATCTACCACCCCAACTAGGCCAATAAGTACCAGCCCGATCAAACCGGTAAAGATCAGGTAATAAAGGGTCGGGAAAATGGTTTTTCTCAAGACACTCCCCTCCTTCCCTAATAGCCCTACGGTAGCAGAGGCAGCTACTACATTGTGAATGGCAATCATGTTGCCAGCGGCAGCTCCTACCGCCTGCAGGGCCAAAATCCAGGTAGGTGCCATTCCCAAATTATCTGCCACCCCATATTGAAAAAGGCTAAACATCAGGTTACTCACCGTATTACTTCCGGCAATAAAGGCACCCAAAGCACCAATCATAGGGGCGAAAAAGGGATAGATCATCCCGACTTTGTCGGCTGTCCACGCAGCCATTAAAATAGGCATACTGGTAAGGCCGGAAATATTTTCTCCCGAATTAATATAAACCCGAACCATGGCTACGGCAAAGAGCAACACAACGCCTGCCTTGACTATCATCCGGCCACTATCGGCAAAAGCTGATCGAACCATGGATCCATTCATCGCATGAAGGAAATAGGTAATGAGACAAACGAATAAAAGCAGGGTCCCCGGTAGGTACAGCGGGGTACTACTGGCAGCAATCCCGGTTCCCAGAATCCCTTCCATTCCGATCGAAAAGCGATTCAACCATTCTTTAAACGGCAGTTGTGGTAGGCGACTGAGGACCAGCAAACCGGCAAGTAAAAGATAGGGCATCCAGGCCTTTACAAAGGATATCCGTTCTCCGGCTAAGGGAGAATCCAATTTGCTGGTTGAGATATTCAAAGTTCCTTTCCAGGCTTCCGGCCAGGTAGCTTCCGGTTCGATATCCCAGGGCTTTTGGGGCATTAAGAATCCCCGCTTTGCTGCCGTAACCACCACGGCCAAACCAAGAAGCGAACCAATCAGGGAAGGAAATTCGGGGCCCAGATAGAGCCCGGTCAACAAATAGGGTAAGGTAAAAGCCAAACCCGCAAACAAAGAAAAAGGGAAAAGCTGAAACCCATCTTTCCAGGACCTGTTTTTTCCAAAGAACCTGCAGAGCATCAACACCATCAAAAACGGCATCAGTGTCCCCACCAATGCATGAATAATGGCGGCATTGGCCGTCACGGCAAGCAATACTTCCGAAAACTCCCAACCCAGAAGATCCAATCTTGCCATCAAATCCGGATTTTCCAGACCTCCTCTAACTCCCACAAGAATTGGCGTTCCTACGGCGCCGAAGGTTACGGCCGTGCTTTGCACCATCATTCCCAAAATCACCGCGGCCAGCGCCGGAAACCCCAAAGCCACCAGCAAGGGTGCAACAATGGCTGCCGGCGTTCCGAATCCGGCTGACCCTTCAATAAAGGAACCAAATAGCCAGACAATAATGATAACCTGTACCCTTTTATCTCCACTAATTCCCTGAAATCCACTTCGGATTGTATCCACTCCCCCGGAGTATTTGAGAAAGTGAAGCAGTAGGATGGCAGAAAAAACAATGTAGAGAATGTCAAACGTAATAAAGAAACTCTGCAGCACGGATGCCAGGATGGTCCTAACGGTCATTTCCCAGAAAACAAAGGCCACGATCACCGTTAGAAAAAACGTAATGGGCAGCGTAGTTCTGGCAGGAAGTCTAAAACCTACCAGCATTAGCCCCGCAATCAAAATGGGGCATATCGCAAGAAGAAACATCAGATCGGAAGACATGGCAGGAAAGGTTGATATAGGAAGTTAGACTGTAAAATCCATGTTTTCGGTAATTCGCTGACCTTTTTCTTTTAGCCTTTTGACATACTGGCTGATTCTCTTTTCCGCTTCTTTAAGATCAAAATTATTGAGGTTAATATTTAACAGGTCTATAAACCAAGGGATCTTCGTAGTCTCCGTAACGTATACCTCCACAATCCTTTTGGCTATGGGCAAGGTGGAAGTTTTGGATGAATTGTAAACATCTTTATCATTGGCTTTCAATAATTTATCATACTCCTCCTCAAGTAATTTATGAAACAGTTCCAAGGTGAAAACATCCCCTTTCTGAACTCCTGATTCGGGATCATCTTCGGTGATCACTGCCTCTTTATGCAACCACTCCCAAAGTATACTAAGGCGGATTTCACCCGTGGCCATGTCCTCCATGAGGTACAACACATCGTCATTCCCAAAAAAGTCTGCAGGCTTTAATGCAGCCGCCTGCATTCCCTGACCGAAAGCATTCCCGTATTGCAAGCCTACACTCAGTAGGTTTCTTGCACCCCGAATGGTTCTGGGAGCTTCTTCCAGCAGGATCAGTCCTGCTGCATCTTCGGGCTCATAGCTCAGGGTTGGAAATTGCCTCCCCATTTGGTTGGGGGTACCCGTCTTTTCCCAAACCGGTCGGACGATATGCACCATTTTCCAATGGGCCACCCATTTCCCACTGGCCCCTTCCCGTTGTTCCCGTTCAGCTCCAGCCAGTGCTTTTTCCATGCTGGAGCGAACCCCCTCTTCCGATCCTACCGGAATGTTTGGCTCCATTCCTCCTTGCCAAAGCGCAAAATTCCCAAATGCATCCGGGGTATTTACTGCCCTACGCACCCTGTCCTCATAATTTTTCATGTAACCATAGGTCATACCTATGGATTCAATGTTGGGGTTGATAAAATCCTTGTCCCAAAAAAGGGCATCCGAAACGCTATTGATGTAATCCCAGCGCCCGGTATTATATCCTATAAAATGCTTCCCAAGCACTGCCCTAATTTCCATCAATTGGAACGTCGCTTCCAATTGCTCTACCAGTACGTATACTTTGACAGTTCCCACAGGCAATCCCAAATGGGTTTCAAGGGCGCTGATCATTTTATTCCAAAGCCCGGCCTCTTCAGCCGTTTGAATCTTGGGCAAATAAAGCACCACCGAAGAGCCTGCATCCATCAAGGCCCGGTAGTTATTAGTTACATACAAAGTAAGGTCAGCAATAGACGCTGAAAAGGAAGATCCATCTGAAAGCCGCAAATGCCTGTCATCCAGGTGAAGGCCCCTTGCCCGGAAAATTTTTGTGGTAAATTTTAACTGCTCCCGCCAATTAGAAATTTTTTCCTCACCGAAGAAGCCCTCACTCCAACTGTTCATTTGAGAGGCTACCTTCTCGGCAACCTCCAGAAACACCGGTGAATCGTGAATGGCCAATTTAAGGTTGCGCTGATTGTCCAGGGACATAGTAGTCACTTGCCCAAGGGCATCTTCCCCATCAAACATCCAACCGTCTGCGCCCGATAAGAGTGCATAGGCCACGTTGCGAATGCTGCTTTCCAGCGCTGCATTGGGCTTGGCTCCGGGTCCGGTTCCCTGTATCCATTGCCGCTGAAGGTCGTTTGGAATAACAGCCCCTTCAAAATTCCCGTCCCTGGCATCTTTCACTTTTAGGTCGGTTCCGGGAATATTGGTGTCGGGATTTAAAAAATCAATTCGTTTACCTTTTTGGGCACGCTCATTTCTTCTACGTAGCCGAATGTCCATTAGCTTTTTCACTTCCTGGTTAAAAGGAGCCAGCACATGTAGTGCTTCCAAAACTTCTTTGGTGTAAACATCATCATACGTTTCTTTTAGGTTATCCCGAATACTAATTTCAGCGTTGCTCATAATTGTTTTTAAAAAGCGTTGATTGAGGTTATATGATTTCTATTTAGGTTCTATTTATTGGTTTTTTCGTCCCAGTCCGAATTGATTTCCTGCCGCCACGACAGTTCCATCTGCTACATGCAACTCGATCATTTTTTCGCTCGCCACATAATTCTGATGTTCGTCCTGAAGCAGGTGAAGGGTTTTTCGGCTGGCTACATCGATCACCTCCCCACTGGAAGGATACGCATAGCGGCCATCTAAACTGAAAGTGACCCATCCCGGCATGTCCTGAAGCGGTATGGTGGTCAGTTGCTGGTAAGGTGGAAAGGCCTGAAAGACATGCATTCTCATGTTGTGTCCATCGCTGATCCATATTTCTTTCTCATCCGGTGTCAGGCCTATGCCATGGCTGGGATTTCCATGGCGCCTGACCGGACCCTTATCCCAGCCCTCCACTTGAATGGCAGCCTTTACCTTTCCTGTATTCAGGTCAGCCACCTCAAAACCTAGCAGCTCGTTTACGTTGACGAAAACCAGGGATTCATCGCTGTTAATCGTAAATGGACGGATGCCATGGGAGAAAGGGCCAATTTTTTTAGTTACGGTATGTGTCCGGGTATCTGCTATATGAAGAAAGGGAGAACTTATATCCGCCATGTAGGCAAATTTACCAGAGGGACCATAAATGGTATTGTGCGCCCGGTCATATACCTGAATGGTCGTGATAATTTCACCCGTTTCACAGTTGACTACATTCCAAAAATCTTTCTCCAGGGAGGGCAAATACATGGTCAATCCGTCCGGGGAAATGGACATGCGGTCCGCGCCGCCTTCATAAGCAATTTCCCAAACAATTTTTTCGGTTTTCAGGTCTAGTCGCTGTACACCTTCCAGGGTGCTAACAAACAAACTGTTCAGTGGTATGCTGACATCTATTCCCTTTACATTGGAAGGCTTTCCGTTGGAAGAAAAACCCTGCATGGGAATTCTTTTGACAAAACGGTGCTCCGCTTCCATATCAAATACCAATATACCATGCCCCCCATATCCCAGGTAATTCCTTATTCCCGGTACCGCTACATACAAGTATTTTTTGGGCTTTTCCAGCGTTTCGTTCTTTTCGCCCAAAATTGTGAAGGAAAAAGATGGTGACAACCCGCAGAAAATAACTAACAAACTCAAGGTAATGCGGAAGAATAGCTTTCGACGGTTCATGGGCATTTTGGGTCTGGTTTAATCAAAAAGAAATCCAAGATAATTAAATTGAAATAAGTATCCATAAAAAAACAGGGATTCTCACACAAGAAAACCCCTGTTTTATCTATTTGGCCCTGACATTTATTCCCAAAAGCCTATCCTGGTAGCTGGGGGCTGATAGATCTTACCTATTAGTTACCGTATCCCGGAATAAGCCTTAGAAAATCAGTTTACCAGTTTCTATCCTTCAAATAAGCATCCAATTCCTCCCTACTCATGGGCAGGTCCTGCTTATTCTGAAGCCAATCAAGGAAATCCTCCTTAATGGTATCACTCCATCGGCTGTCAATTTCTCCGGCTGTATACTTCTGCTCCCGCAATCGTTGATGGCCAAACTGATCTCTTAACCCTGTAAATTCAGCATTGATCACCAATTCAGAAACCAGGTGTGCAGGAATAAAAATAACTCCCCATTTGTTGGCAAGGACAGCATCTCCTGGCAAAACAGTAGCCCTACCCAGACGGATCGGGTAATTGATGGTACTTAGCATCATTTCCTGAATATAGGAAGGATCATGACCCTTAACCCAAAGATTAAACCCCTCAATTTCACTCAATCCTGCCATATCCCGGACCGACCCGTTAAAAATCACGCCGTTTTTTGAATTGGCATAAATGGCATTTCCCAGGTTATCCCCGATCAATGTTCCATCGACAATTTTCCCATATCCGTCTGCTACATAAACGTCTCCATCTACAAGGGCATCAATGGGCCAGGAATTGGTCCCGCCTGATTGGGCACGGCCTTCCTCCTTACCTATTTCCTTCACCAGGTTATCTACGTCTTCCCGGAAGGGCATGTACTGGGCGGTAACTGCCCTCCCTGTCATGACTTCATCTTCATGCAAGATAATCCAGTCGTTTTCAAATTGGTTGTTATACCCTTTGTTTCGAAGAATTCCCCAGGCTTCTTCCACGGAGATTGCTTTCAACCTTTCGAGCAATTCATCGGAAATTCTAGGCCTTCCGTCCGGAAAGCGCTCCCCGTCCCATTCCGAGGTTAACGCCTGGATTTGTTCCGGTGTAGGTGTAACTTGTTGCGAATATCCCTGAAGGCTACAAATCAGGAGGCATACGAAACAAATAAGTGCTATTTTCTTCATCATTTTCGATTTAATTGGTTTTTTAAATTCAAGTTGTGGAAAAGAACGTAATAAAACAACCCGCCCACTAGCTAATTTACAGGAGAGGTTAGTTATTATTGCGGCTCTTTAGCTCCACCAGCGATCGTTTGAGCGGTCGGTATTCCATTCCTCTGTCGGCGCAAAGTACTCTGTACCTTCTACCAAATGCTCTTTTATAACATCTTCATTTAATTCCACACCCAAGCCCGGGCCTTCGGGAACATTGGCAAATCCATCTACCACCAGCGGTTTCGGAATATTTTTCACCATCTCTTCCCACCAGGGTATGTCGACTGAGTGATGCTCTAGCGAGATGAAGTTTTCGGTAGCTGCTGCGCAATGAATATTAGCCATAAAGGATACCGGGGTACCGGCAAAATGCATCGCCATGGGGATGCCTCGCTCCTCCGCATAATCTCCGATCTTCTTGGTTTCCAGAATGCCCCCAGAGGAAGCGAGATCCGGTTGAATCATGTCGATCGCCCGTGCATCAATGAGTTTAATAAATTCTTCTTTAAGAAAAATATCCTCGCCCGTTAGCGTAGGCGTTTTGATGGCATCGGTTATTTGTTTCCATTTTTCGGTATAAAACCAGGGCACCATGTCCTCCAGCCAGGCCAACCTGTATGGCTCCAGCGCCTCACCAAGCCGAATGCACTCTTTGTAATCAAAGTGCCCAAAATGATCAGCCGCCAGCGGTATGTCGTATCCTACTTTATTTCTGACTGCTGCCACATAGGCCACCATTTCCTGAATACCTTTGTCAGTAAGTTGCACACCGGTAAAGGGGTGTGCCGTCCTGCCGTAACTACCGTATTCGGAAGACCATGCGTTTCCTTTGTCAAAGGCTTTAGTGTTGACTACCGACCCCTCATTGTCTCTTACCATTTGCACCCCAAAATCCATCTTTAAAAACGTATACCCTTTGTCCACCCTGCCTTTGAGTCTTTCGGCAAAAACCTCCGGATCGTTAGATTGGGTGGTATCCGAGTACAAGCGGATAGCATCCCGATATTTACCGCCCAGCATCTGGTAAATGGGCACATTATAAGCTTTTCCTGCCAGGTCCCACAATGCCATTTCAATGGCGCAAACCCCACCTGCCTGTCGGGCGTGGTTTCCAAACAACTTGATTCTTTTGAATAATCGCTCAATCTGACAGGGGTTTTCACCCAAAATCCTACTTTTGAGTACCAAAGCATACCGGGCACTGGCTCCATCCCTTACTTCACCTAATCCGTAAATGCCCTGGTTGGTATCGATCCGGATAATAGGGCATCGCATGGGTGCCCCCGCTACTTCTGCTATCCTCAAATCGGTAATGCGCAAATCGGAAGGGCTGGAATACCGATTCACTTTTTCAGTAGAACGGGCAAGGGTTTCCTCTATGGGACTGAACATAAACGCGCCCAGCCCCAGGCCACCCAATCCGGCCTTTTGAAGAAAATCCCGCCTTGGTGGAATTATATTTTTGGGCAAACCAGCCGTAACCGTTTCCGGTTTGTTTTTTGGCATGCCCGGTAAGGAAAACAGTTCTTTGAATTTGGGGTTATTGCTTGGTTTCATGGTATTTTGGGTTTTGTGGTTGCTCATTAGTTATTCAAAAAAGGGTACATCTTTCACCGCGTATTTTTTCATTCCTTCTTCATTGATCTCCACTCCTATTCCTGGTTTTTCGGATAAGGTGATGAATCCATTTTCCGTCCTTGGACCATCATAGGTCACTATATCTTGCCATAGCTGATCGGTGTCCATGTAGATCTGCCATTCCATAATTTGAAAATTGGGAACCGAAGCACATACATGGCAGGAAGCCATGGCTCCTAGAAACGAGGCTACCATGTGAGGACTGAAAGGCACGTAATATAGATTGGACAAGTTTGCGATTCGCTGAGCTTCTCCCAACCCTCCCGCTTTTTGGATATCCGGCATGATAATATCCACACCACCCTGACTGAGGAGATTCACAAAACCATAGGCCAAGTAGACATTTTCACCGGTACAGATTGGAGTAGAGGTCTGTTGGGTAAGGTTCTGGTAAAGATCCGGATTATCGGCCGGAATGGGTTCCTCCAACCACATCAAGTCCAGGTCCTCGTACATTCTGGCCATTTTCACCCCTGTGATAAAGTCGTAGCGTCCATGCATGTCCACACAAATATCAATGGTTGGACCTACCTCATCACGTACTGCCGCTATGGCCTGATACATACGATCAATCTCCATGGGACTGGCCGTCCAATTGAACCGGTCGTACTTATTGGGATCCCTCCCATCATCCACATCAAATTTAACGGCCGTATAGCCCCGGTCCACCGCTCCTCTGGCTGCCTGTGCATAATCTTCCGGGCTGGGATTAGTAGCCGTATAGAGGGCCGTATCGCAGTAAACACGTATTTTGTCACGGAATTTACCTCCCAAAAGTTGATACACCGGAACACCGAAAACCTTTCCTGTAATGTCCCAAAGAGCGGTTTCAATGGCTGTGAGCACCGCCACGAACACGCCGGATTGAGCTCCTCCAAAAAAGGCTCCCTTTCGGAGTTGCTCGGCGAGGCGGTTTGGGTTTAGTGGATTTTGCCCCTTTATCTGGTTTCCCAGGCGCTTAACCAGGTGATAGGTTCCGTGTATGGCATCCACTGCTTCCCCGCATCCCCAAACATCCTGATTGGTATACACTTTTACATAGAGCGCCCCTCTGACAAATCCACATTTGACATCCGTGATTTTTAAATCAGAAGGGTTGGAGGCCTGCGGCATGGTTTCAACGGCAGCAGCCAGCCCGGAACCAAAATTGGCAAAAACGGCACTGCCTGTCAGGCCCGCCAGGGCCGTTTTGGATAAAAAAGACCTTCGGTCAACATTTTTTTTCATCTATAAATTATTTTGGGTTAATTCATTTTGTTAACTGATTGGAAATCCCTGAAAATTTCAATCCTAAATGCTGCCTTTTTCTACCAGGTTCTGTTTTTCAATATTTCCTGAATTTGCTCCCTGGAAACCGGCAATTCATCCATATGATCGTTGAGCCATTGAGAAAAGTCCTTTTCGATTTCATCGGCCCAGCGGGTATCAATCTGCCCGGCTGTGTACACGCCATCCCGTATTCGTTGATGACCAAACATGTCCCGAAGCCGGACGATCTCAGAGGTTAATACGACTTTTTCAGCCAGGTGAGGCGGAATAAAGGAAACCGCACCATCTCTTCCCAATACCACATCCCCCGCCATCACCGTAACCTGCCTGATTTTAGTAGGCGTATTAATACCTACCAACATGGTATTTAAATCCCCAGATTGATTGTGATGGGATGGGTGGTAGCTTGTAAAGTAGGAAGTAAAGCCGCCAATCTCCTTCAACCCATTGATATCGCGTACGGCACCATCGTACACAATGCCATTTCCGGAATTGGCAAAAATCGCATTTCCTACGTTATCACCGATGGTAGGTCCACCAATGTGTAGGCCAAATTGGTCTGCCACGTACACATCTCCCGGCACCAGCAGGTCTACAGGCCAGGCATTTTGACCCTTCTTTCCCTCTGCTTTGCCCCTCTTGTCGATGGCACCATGAATATCCGGTCTGCCAGGCATGAAAGTAGCCGTCAATGCCCTGCCAATCAGGACAGAATCCGGATTGATCGTCTCCCAACCCTCCGCATATTGGTATTTATAGCCTTCATTTTTCATTACTGCCCAGGCTTCCTCATGGGTAACTTCTTTCATCCGTTCTAAAATGGAATCCGGTACCTTGGGTCGCCCATCCTCAAAGCGCTCTCCAGTCCATTCCGGCGTTAAAAATAACATTTGCTCTTTGCTAATCTGCTGGGCCTGAATCTGGCTCATGACTAATGCCAGTGTAATAAGGAAAGCAAACCCTCTAAATAGGTAATATCTTCTCATTTATGTATTGTCAAATGTTTCAAAAAACAGGTAGTGGCGTCTTACCAACGAACTTTTTGAAAAGTCCAGCCGGGATGCACCTTCTGCATTTCTGTTTGGTCGTCCCGTTTCTTCAGACCACAGTCCAGGTAGTTTTGATGCAGTTTTTGCAGGGATTCCCTGTCCAGTTCCACGCCCAATCCCGGGCCGGGAGGAACGGCAACAGCACCCTTTTCAAAATCAAAACGGCCGCCTTTTATCACTTCCTCGGATTGCCAGGGATAATGCGTGTCCAGTGCGTACCGTAGGTTTGGGAGTGCGGCCCCTAAATGCACCATAGCCGCAAGCGAAATTCCCAGGTGACTGTTGGAATGCATCGATAAATCCCTGCCGAAAACGTTACAAATCCTGGCAAGTTCCATGGAAGCCTTTAATCCTCCCCAAAAATGATGGTCACTAAGGATGATATCCTCCGAACCCATTTGGATGGACGAGGGAATTTCATCAAAGGAAGTGGTGCACATATTGGTCGCCAGAGGTGTTTTAATCTGTCCTCTGAGCCAGGCCATGTTTTCCTGTCCTCTGACCGGGTCTTCCAGGTACTCCAGAATGGGCTCCATTTCCTTGCCGAATTTCAAAGCGGTTTCGAGTTTCCAAATGGCATTGGGATCAAAGCGCAAGGGAGCTGATTTTCCAAATTCCTGATAAAGCGCCTGCATACAAGCCACTTCCAACTCGGGTTCAAACGCTCCCCCTTTGAGCTTGATGGATTGGAACCCAAATTCCTGGCACATGGCAATGGCCTGATCTACGATTCCTTCCGGATCAACGGCCGCTTCCTGTCTTGCGGCATCCCAACCCCGGGCGGTAGGGTCTTTGGAAAAACCCCAGGACCCTCCGGCTCCCTCGTACTTAAAGAACAGGTAGGCAGCAAAGGGCACCGCATCCCGCATCCTTCCGCCCAAAAGGTCCACCACCGGGCGGTTTACCAATTTGCCGATACAATCCAAGCAGGCCACTTCCAAAGAAGAAAATACATGGACCAGCTTGCGTTGGTCCCAAGGTGCGTCTCCGCGGTCTACACTTGAATCCTTACCAAAATACGCCTCCAACTCACCTTGGATTTGATTCAATTGGTACACGTCTTTTCCAATAATTAATTTGGAAGCTTCCTCCAGGGCCTGATTGGTGGCTTCATTACCGGGAATTTCACTGATCCCGGTCACGCCATCTTCCGTTTCCAATTCCACAATGGTTCGTAGGGCATAAGGCGCATGCAATCCGGCAGCATTGAGCAATGGTGGATCTTGGATGGCAATAGGTGTGATGTGCATGGACCGAATCCGCGGCCCGCTGCCTGATATGGTATGCGTCATGGGAGTACTACTTTTTGTCGCGGAAGATCACTCAATGCCACTCATTTTTTCCATTAGCAATGCCAATGAACTATGGTCTTTTTCATCCCATCCGGCAGCCAGCACCGCATCCATTTGGCTCGCTACCAATGCTGAGCCATAAAGGGGTACCTTAAATTCCTTGCCAGCCATCAGGGCAATGTTCATGTCCTTTCGGTGGAGTTTGATTTTAAATCCAGGTTCGAAGTTCCGGTCAATGATTCGCTGACCATGTAGGTCCAATATACGGCTTTGAGCAAAGCCCCCTAATAATGCTTCCCTCATTTTTTCCAGATTCACGCCGGCTTTTTTGGCCAGGGCAAAGGATTCGGCAACCGCCTGAATGGTTATCCCTACAATCATTTGATTGCAGGCCTTTGTCATTTGTCCGGCTCCGGCTTCCCCTATCAGCACGGCACTTTTACCCATGATCTCAAACAAGGGTTTTACCTGATCAAAGGCTTGCTGGGCACCGCCTACCATGATGGAAAGGTTGCCTGATTCAGCCCCAACCTGACCTCCGGAAACCGGCGCGTCCAGGGCAGCTACTCCCTTCTCTTCCATGGCAACCGCCACTTCTCTGGCCGTGGAAGGTGCAATGGTGGACATATCCACAAAAACACTCCCCGACCGGATGCCCTCCAGCACCCCGTCCGTTCCAAATACAACTTCATTCACTTCAGGTGAATCCGGGAGCATCGTGATCACTATTTCTGAATTTGCTGCCAGTTCTTTACAGGTTGAATAGGCCTTGGCACCTTTTTGAGTCAGGTCGCCAGCGGATTTGTTGGATTCCAGTACCAGCAATTCATAGCCAGCACTCACTAAATTGATTGCCATGGGTTTTCCCATAATTCCCAAACCTATAAATCCTACTTTCTTCATAATAATTAATGGTTTATTATTCCTAAAATTTATTCATCTCCTCAACTATAAGCCGCTTTCAGGCTTCGTCCTTTAACGCTTGTAGCATTCCGATAATATGGCCATAAGCAAACGCAAAGGCTTGCAGACCGGCTCCCTCTGCCTCGTGCTGAGGAACGTGATCCGGCATCACCATACCGTCAAACTCCACATCCCGTAGTGCCCGCATCACGTGAAAGAAATTCATTTCTCCATTATCTGGATAGACTTCCTGAAAATTATTGAAATTTCCTTTAATATTCCTCAGGTGGATATTGAAGATTTGCTTTCTTTTTCCCACCCAATCAATAATCGGAAAAATCTCATTTTTCGGATCCCGAAGCCCTTCTGCAATGGAACCGATACAGAAATTAAAGCCATGATAGGGACTATCGTACAACTGGGCAAATCGTTTGATCCCCTCAAAAACCTCGGGGCTGTTCCACCGCATGATACCATTATAAGCGTCCGGAACCGGTGGATCGGCGATGTGATTTCCTAATTTGACCTGGTATTCCTCCGCTACCGGTATAATTCTATCCAAAAGATACGTAATTCTTTCGAAAACTTCATCCGCATCTGCCCTGCCTGCTTTGGTTAATTGCTGTTCCCGCTGTAAGGCCTCCTGGTAGTTCCAGGTACTGTAGGAAGCATTTCCCCTCATGGGGTCAATCGTCCTTCCCGTACGCAAAACGGGCAAGATGGTGGTATTGTAATTCAGTAATTTCACTCCTGTTTTTGCGGCCACTTCTATCATTTGCTGCACCATCTCTATTTCCCGGTCCCTTTCGGGGCTTTTTCCCATCATGATATGGGGAATGATTACCCGGTCGATTCCAGCAGACGATAAGGGAAGGTGATAGGCATCGAGTTGGATGCCGTATTTTTCGCAGGCCTCCCGTTTCTTTAAAGAATCTTCCAGGTCCCAACCCTTGCCCTCAATAAATTTAGGCATGCCTCCATCCAAATGGTATACCCCATGACGCGCCTTGAAAGCCAGGTTTTCCTCGGAGGTCCCTCCGGATTGACAGCCTACCTTCATCAATACCTCCTTTCGCGTAGCGGCCGAATTTTTAAGTTGCTGTTCGGATTTATTCTGTGATCCGAATGCCATCGAAGCGCTTGCAAAAGCACCGGCTGTTCCGGAAGCAAGTACTTTTACAAAATTTCTTCTTTGTAGATTTCTCAGGATATTTTTCATAGCTCAATTGGGTTTATCTCATTTATTTTATACCAATGGGAAGAGCCTGGCCGCAACCATAATCGTCATCAAGCCTACCAGTCCCATTATTGTCAACAAAGGCGAAAAGGTTTTTAAAGCTTCCTTTTCAGTGAGGTTACTCATTTTACACACGATCCAAAAACCACTGTCATTCATCCATGGAATGAGTTTGGATCCACAAGCAATCGAAAGCCCCAGGTAAAGGTGATGGTAGTCCAGGCCCGCCGTAGACATTCCGGATAAAATTCCGGAAGCGGTGATCATGGCTACCGTGGCCGAACCCTGGGCGGTTCTGACCAAGGCGGTAATAAAAAACGCCAGCGGTATCAATGCCATCTGGTACCCCTGGGTCAGGCTGGCAATTTTCAAACTTATTCCGGTTTGTTGAAGCATGGCTCCAAAGGCACCCCCTGCGGCCGTAATCAGGATAATTACCCCGCCGCTGGTCAAGGCTGCCTGAACCGCTCCTTTCATTTCACCACCTTCCCTACTACGCCGAATAAAAAGCGTCAACAAAGCAGCCAATGCACCCAGGATCAAAGCCATGTTTTTTTCTCCTAGAAAATGAATGCTATCCACAAAAGCAGAGGCACCTTCTCCCGGATGGATTCCCCAGAAAGTGCTGATAGAAGCACTTCCGGTAATGAGCAGCAACGGAACCAAAATCGGTGAGGCCGCCAGCCCCAGGGATGGTAATTGGGATTTTGGTCTATCCGCCAAGGATTTGATTTCACTCAGGGGGGCATCCAGCGAGTCCCGCAGGGGTATCTCGTTCCTTTTATTTGCCCAAACGGCGAAAACGTACCCCGCAGCAATGGTCACCAATCCAACCAGAAAGCCTCCCACCATCATCATACCGATGGGAATGTTCATTTCGGCAATGAGAAACAGGGGCCCGGGGGTTGGGGGAACCAGGGAGTTAGCCATGGCAGCTCCTGCCGTAATGCAAAGGACCAGCAGGAGGTAACTTTTCTTCAGTCTCATGGCCATGGCTTTGGCCAGGGGAATCATGAGGTAAAAAACCGTATCGAAAAAAACCGGGATTCCCAGAAAGAAACTACCGCTCAAAAAGGCCAGCGGCGCATTTTTTTCTCCTGTAAGTCCAAGAATTGATCGTACAATGCGCTCTGCCGCCCCACTCATAAGCATGGATTTTCCAATAATGGCGGCCATAGCTATCAATATCCCGATCTTGCCGACAGTACTACCAAAAGCATCCGCTATCCTTTCTCCAATAGAGGTATAGGCTAATGCATTGGCGGCAGATTCGGATTGGCCTTTGCTAAGGGCAAATTCCCGGATAGCCTCTGTAGGGGTCATCCAGGCTACCACCAAAGCCGCCAGTAGCAGGGCAATAAACGGGTTGAGTTTTCCCCCAATAATCCCTCCAACCACCATCAACATTCCTATCAGTAAAATGATAAATGGATCCTGCATCATGTGGCGGACGTTTTTAATTGGCTTAATTTGCGTTGCAGGTCACGGGCTCCTGAGGCAACAAAGGTGGCATCCGATCCACAGGCTATTAACTGTATTCCCAGGTCCTGATACTTCTTGAAATCGTTTGGATCAAAGATCAAAATGCCCACTGCCTTGGAAGCGTTTTTAGCAGCGGTAACAATCCGATCCACCGCTTCTATAAATAACGGATGGTTCAGGTCCCCATCAATTCCCAAGGCCACGGTAAGGTCAGCCGGACCGATAAAGAGTACATCCACGCCCGGGGTGTTGGCTATCTCATCGAGTTCTTCCAAAGCCTCTGCCGTTTCAATTTGGATGATCCCAACCAAAGCGTCGCTGGTGCCGGATTTGTAAGCGTCAAAATCCTTCCCAAAACCGGTAGCCCGAACCATTTTGGCCACTCCGCGAATGCCTATCGGAGGGTAGTGGATCCCTTTTACGGCTTTTTGGGCTTCTTCTGCGGTAAAAATTCGTGGACACATCACCCCTTCTGCCCCCAGGTCCAGGACTCGATGAATCCGTTCTTTCTGGTAGCTTTCTACCCGTACAATGGGTGCTGCCGCCGTGTGTTCGAGTGCCTGAAGGTGATGCAGCAGGTCCTGTGGTTCTCCTGCACCATGCTCCAGATCTATCAGCACCCAGTCAAATCCCGATAAACCGACTATCTCAGCCGTTAAGGAACTCCCTAAATTTAACCAGCAACCAATTAATGTTTCTCCGGATTTTAAACGCTTTTTTAAATGTTTCATTTAATATGAAAGGTTGGTTATTTGGAAAGATGTACTAAAGTTAGAATTTTATACATAAAATCCTAGGGTACATCCCACCAAACCCGGGTATCCAAAACATCCGGTCCCATTCGGCTGGTCGCCTGGTCCACATTTTCCCTATTCACCGTTAGCTCTGAATCGGGATAGGTAAGTCTTCTGATGAAGTCCTCATTTTGCAAATCACTTCCCGGATAGGGATTGGGATTCACTATCGGGAACCCGCTTCTTCTAAAATTTGCCCATGTTTCCGGGCCGATAAGGAAGGAAGAAACCCAATATTGGGTATTTATCAGCTCCAGTTCCCGACCCGATTCGAGGGGATGATTTTGAAGGTATTCCTCAATGGCTTCCGGTGCGATCTCCGTATCATTTGGCCAATGCGCCATTTGTTCCATGTGTGCGCGGATCCCATCCTGGTACAATTGTTCGGCATCTCCGGAAACCCAGCCTCTGGCAACTGCCTCCGCCCAAAGCAGCAGCGTCTGAGAATAGGTAACCAGGAAATTCGGAGCTTCGGGATTGCCCAACCGGGATCTGTCCAATTGGCTGTAGCTAAACAAACTAGCCAATCCGGCCGCTTCCGCCACCGGAATAATGGTCGTATTATCGTATCCCTGAGGCATGCCAATTTGATCATCCGGGGACCGGTTGGCATTGGCTTCGATTTGCTCTCCCCCACTCAACGCTCCTACGTACCGGACGGCTATGGAAGCAAGTCTGGGGTCGTCATTGCTTTGCAGAAAGTTTACAAAATCTTCATCCAGGTAATAAAATGGTGCCTGTCCCCCATTCAGGTTGGTCCCCACATTATTCCGGTAATCTGCATTGTGGCGGACCAAGGCATTATCTTCATTGGATTGCATCAGCCCTCCATTGATGGCCTTTGTAGCATATTCCTGAGCTGTGGATGGACTTACTTTTACCAGCCGCATGGCCGCCCGCAACAGTAGGGAATTACCCAAACGCCTCCATTGGCCGATATTTCCGCTGTAAAGAATCTCCTGGTTGATGGGATCCTTGCTTTCATCCAGCCCCTGAACAGCCATCTCCAAATCATTTAAAATATTGGCATAAATAGACTCTTGCGAATCGTAACTGGGAAATACCGTTCCTTCTATATATCCCAAACCAGCCTCTGAATAGGGTACATCACCATAGGTATCGGTCAACATCATAAACGTATGGGCCTTCCAGATGCGCATGATGTTGTAAAGGTTCGTCCGCTCTGCGTCCGCTCCAAGGTTTTCCAACCCGTCAATTAAATTTTTAGCGATCGTTCGGTAACCGTTTTGCCAATTTCCCTGAGTGGCAGACCGATTGTCCTGATTTAGGTTACCGCCGGTGCCTACTCCCTGAAAAGGAGTTATCATCTGCTTTACGATGGTTGTTTCGTAGGTTAGGTTATTGTA
Organism: Cyclobacterium salsum; assembly: GCF_010119245.1. GTDB lineage: Bacteria > Bacteroidota > Bacteroidia > Cytophagales > Cyclobacteriaceae > Cyclobacterium > Cyclobacterium salsum. Next base: position 96,243 of record NZ_WNKG01000001.1, on the reverse strand, counting down.
ACCGGGAGAACTTGATATTATGGCTTGATTTAATTGAAAAACCGGATCAATAGAGGTAAGACGCACTGGATTGGTATTCATTTCGTCGAATCCTTCATCGCAGGAGGCCAGGATAAAGGCTCCCATCAACCCCAGAAACAGATATATTTTTATTGAATTTTTCATTTCAGTTCATTTTTAATGGTGTGATCAATGGTTCAATGGACGATTAAAATTTCACATTAAGGTTAAATCCGATACTTCTGGTAACCGGCAAGCCCGTCGCCTCCAATCCTGCATTGTTGTCGGAGATAATCCCATTTTGGTCCGGATGGATATGAGGTACCCATTTTTTAATGACGGCTACGTTATTGGAAACCAGATTTAACCGCAGGCCCCTGATAAAATTGTTTTCCGGAACCAGTGATGTAAAATCGTAGCCCAGGGTAAGCTGCCTGAGCTGCCAGGAACCCGCGTTAAAGACCGATTGTTCTGACATGCGACCGGAGCGAATCGTCTCGTAATAAGTTTGAACTGGAGATTGGGCCGTATTTATTTCTCCATTGGGATTCACACCGTCCCCCACTACAAAACCCTGTTCCCTGCCTTCCAGCGTGGCTTTGTCCAGGCCATGCCTATAGGCATTGGTATGTGTTCCTGAAATCATATTGTGCCCTAGCTTGTAGTCAATCAGAAAAGAAAAACTTAAATTTTTGTAGGAAAAACTATTTGTAAATCCCCCCACCCAAATTGGAATGGCCGTTCCAAAATTCAGTTGTTCATTAGATCGAAGCGGTCGTCCATTATTCGGATCGAATATCTGACGTCCTTGCTCATCTCTGAGGTAACCCCAACCATACAATTGGGCCATGGGCTTGCCCACCTCCTGCCTTACTTCACCGTGGAACTCAGCCGTACCTACTGTGATGAACGTTCCATCTACGTCGTCTCCCAAACTCAACACCTTGGATTGATTGTAGGACGCATTGGCACTGAAATTCCAATTGAAATTATTGCTGATCACCGGTGAGATGGCGGCAAACATTTCCACTCCTTTGTTTTCACTTTCTCCCACATTGATTAATTGATTCAAATAACCAGAGCCGTCTGAAATCTGCGCCTGGAGGATTTGATCCGAGGATAGCTTGTCGTAATAGGAAACTTCAAACCGGAGGTTATCAAAAAGGGTCATTTCCAGTCCAATTTCTCTTTCAGTTACCCTCATGGGCCGCAAGTCGTCGTTGGGTACGACTGATCCGCTGATAGCCCCTACCGGCTGGGCGGTACCATTGGAATTGGGAAACTGTTGCTGGTTGATATTATAGAAAAGATTATTGGCATAGGGTTGTACATCGGTATCGCTTCCGACTTCCGCATAAGCTACCCTGACTTTGCCAAATGAAATCCAGTTGGGAAGATTGGCAAAGGCCTGTGAAAAAACGAAGCTACCGGTAATAGAAGGATAGAGAATGCTCCTGTTTGCCGGAGAAAGGGTAGAAAACCAATCGTTTCTAACGGTACCATTCAGGTATATATAGCCCTTGTGAGACAATTCGGTACTGGCGTACAATGAATTTACCTGTCGTTCCGAGAGGGTGTAATTTGTGGTTATTTTACTGGAGTTTCCGATCGTGTACAGGCCACGGGTATAGAAATTCTCACCTAAAAGGGTATTTACATCTAACCGTCTATACATCTGATTACCCCCCAGATTGACCCGTAGTCCAAAATCTCCGAAGGTCTTATCCAATCCCAATAAGAAATCGGCATTTACTTCCCGGAAGCGTCTCAAATCCTGAATGAATTGGCCGTTGACAAATCCGGGGGGTGGTGAGGATTGCCGTTGAGAGCCCGTAGGCAAATTATATTCGGAATCCCTGGAGAAAAAGTCTTGCCCAAACCGCCCCTGAACGTAGAGCCAATCGGTCAGGTCATATCTCGCCGTAATATTGCCATAAACCCTGTCCCGAACATTATTTTCAAAACGGGAAAGGGCAAAGTAAGGATTGGTACGGTTGGTAAACCGGGAATACGGGAATTCATCTCCGTTTTCATCGAAGGCATATTCCTCCAATAGGTCCATGGGCATGGAAGTAGCGAGGGTATATATTACCACAGGGCTAAAGTCCTGCTCGGCAATATTCGGAGGATTGATCCGGTCTTCCTTTGAATAGTTGATATTACCGGAAACGGTCAGTTTTTTGATATTCTGGGTAAAGCCCAGATTGATCGTTTTCCGGTTGTAATTGGAGCCAGGAAGGATTGCCTTGCTGTCCATATTGGCTACTGATAGGCTAAAGCCTCCATTTGGCCCTCCAGAGGAGAGGGTAATGGTATTCGAGAAAGTAGATCCATCCCGGTAATAATCCCTGACTTTATTAGGCTGGGGTTCATAGGGTACTTCAATGCCATCAAACAAAATTTGGGTCATTCCAGGCTCGAATTTCTCACCAAAACTCCATACTCCCGATACGGGTCTTGGGGAATTGGGCCGTACTCCCCCTTCGCCTTGCCCGTATTCGTATTGGTAATCCGTAAAATCCAATGGCGTATCGTGCGTGTAATTTGAATTGAGTTCCACCTGGATTCCCGATCCGGTAGCCCTGTTTCTGGTGGTAATCATGATGACCCCATCCTTTGCTCTGGCCCCATATAACGCCGAAGCAGCAGCCCCCTTTAAGACCGACATGGTGGTAATGTCGTCCGGGTTGATACTGCTCAATCCATCCCCGCTATCCGATTTACGATTACTACCTACCTCCGAAACATCTCCACTTACACCGAAATTGGTATTGTCAATCGGAACCCCATTGACAACAATCAAGGGGGAGTTATTACCACCAAAAGAAGAAACCCCTCTAATCCTGATTTTACTGCTACCTTGAGGTCCCGATCCCATAGAGGAGATGTTCACTCCGGCTACCTTTCCCTGCAGGGAATTCATAAAATTAGGGGTTCGGTTTATCGTCATCTCTTCGGATTCTACCGTAGAGGTGGCATACCCCAGGCTTTTTGCTTCTCGTTTTATACCCAAAGCTGTAACGACCACTTCTTCCAAACCGGCAATATCCTCTTGTAAGGTGATATTGATAATTGACCTGGAATTAATAGCGATCCGCTGAGTCGCAAAGCCTATGAAGGAAAATATTAATTCGCCTTCTTCAGGAACATTTAGCGAGTACTCACCATCAATATTGGTAATCGTCCCAATAGTGGTCCCGGCCACCGAAACCGCGACACCGGGCAAGGGCTCGCCCGACTGGTCGACCACCTGGCCCGACACCTCGATATCCGCTATCTCTATTTGAATTTCCTCCAGATGATCAACATTGATCTTTTCGCTTAAAACCCTCACACTGATGGCGTTATTCACCTGTTTGAAATGAAGGTTCTTTTCCTGAGCCAGCTCCCGCAATATATCCGCAACACTTCCCCTAATTTGACTCAAATGCAGGATTTCGGAATCTTCAAGGCCGCTATCGCGATAAAAAAACCGAAACTCAGTTTTACTTTCAATGTGACGAAGAATATCTTGCAGACTCCCCTGCCTGATATCTAAGGTAATGACCACATCTTCAATACTTTTGACACTGTCAAAGGCATAACCGGTATGAAATACCAGAAGGCTTAACATTCCTAAAGCCAGCATCCTGACTTTTAGATCTTTAATGGGTTTTAATAAAACATGCTTCATGGGATTTTGGGTATTGGTTTAAATTCTACGTAAATGATTCCAGCAATTCAACTTGGGGACGGATAGATGGACACGTTCTTTCCAGTCAATTCGAAATCAAATCGCATGGAATGGCCCAACACGTTTAGCACATCAGTCAGGTAGGCATTTTTCTGGAAGGTGCCGGAACATCGGTCATTAGGGAAATTTCCATTTACCGCTATTTCGACATCATACCAGTTTTCTAATTTTTTTAGTATCGATTGAAATGGCTCTTTTTCGAAATGGAGAATTCCTTCCTTCCACAGGGAAATTTTCTTCGGATCTACATCCATTTTTTGCATGGGTTGACTTCCTGAGTGAACCAAACTCCCTTCGCCCGGAGCCAGTTGCATGTTTGTACCCGTTTGCTCATTTCGCACTCGTAGTTTCCCGGTGGCTAAGGCAATTTCTATGGATTCCGGGGAATGGGTCCTTACATTAAAGGAAGTACCCAAAACGGTGGTGGTTGCGTGAGATGCCTGAACTATAAAGGGCATTTCTCCGCTCTTTTCGACCTCAAAAAAGGCCTCTCCTTTTAACCTCACCTGACGGTTGTTTGTAAAATTTCGGGGATAGTTGATTTCGCTACTAGCATTTAAAAAAACGCGGGAACTATCCGGCAACAAGATCTTTGATTTTACCCCTTTTGGATTCGATCTTGTAATCCAGTTTGATTCCGAATCCAACTCTTCAGCGATTGGTTCTGCAGCATAGGGCGGCAAGTAACCCCATTCCCGGAACAGAAGTAAAACGATCAGCACAACGGCCGCATAACGAATCCAACGATAGATCCGGAGTGAATTATCGGGTAAATTACGGGACGGTTTATTCGTTTTTTTTTGATCTTCCTCCTCCTCTGGAAATGGCGGTTTGGAAGGTAAAAGGGTATCCGTGCTAACCGAGTCGGTTTCATTCTCCCAAACTAATTCCAGTAATTGCTGATACGCTTTTTTCCCATCAGGACTATGCAGGTATTCCAAAAATGCCTTTGCACCACTTCTTGACAATTTGCCTTCCTGGAAATCTTTCCATTTTTTATTAAAACCTTTCATGGTCACCTGGTAGGTTATATGGTATATATGCTTTAACCAGGATATTTACTTATGCACCTTATATTATTTCCATATTTTTTAATGCAATACGATAACATTAAAGAATTATTAATCTAAACAGTCATATTTTTAAAAAATCAACAACAAAAGGAATAAATCCGACGGAATTAGTTCACTGGATTGAAATTCTTGTTTTAACCTTTTTGTTGCCTTATACAGCTGGTTCTCCACTGTTCGTTTGGACAAATGCAGCCTAAGCGCTATTTCTTCCGCAGATAGGTGTTCGGCGAATTTGAGTTTAAATACTTCTTGTTGGCCTTTTGGAAGCGACGCGATGGCTTTTTCTGAAAACAATTTTAATTCCTGATATTCCAGTTCTTCCTCGGTGTTACAGATTACTTGAGCACTGTAATTTAACTGATACTGTTTGTAAGCAAGGTCCAAGGCCTGTTTTCTTGATCGTATAAAAATGGAAGAACGCATGATGGTGAACAAATAGGCATTAAAGGAAAGTGAATCATCCAACCCCTCCCTTTTTTCCCAAACCTTTAAGAAAACTTCCTGGACAACTTCCTCGGCATCTTCGTGGCACAGATACATTTTTTTACAGGTTCTGAAAATTTTGGCAGCAAACCGCTGGTATAATTGTTGGAAGGCATTGGCATCGCCCTGCCTCAAAAAGCCTACGAGTTCGGGAACCGAGTATTTGTTTTCAGTTGACATCGGTATTTTCTTACATTACTACCTACAAGTAATGTATTTTTACATAAAAACACAATTTTTTATTTTACTTTATATTTTTTATAATACATTATTCCTATAAAATTTGTTTTTACAAAAGCTTACATTATTTCATATAATTTTTGATAAAAGTGAAAGATTAATAATATATTTTTTATTAAATACACTCTTTAAATAAATTATAATAATTTAACAACAACAAATATTATAATATTATTTTGACTTTATACCTTAATACCATATAAAAATGAAATCAGGAATGGGACCGGTAGTTTCATTCAAAGGCTCCAACTACAGGTGTTCTTTCTATCTTCCTTTAATAAGCGATTTATTTTCGTGGTTAATCGAAACGGTTTGCGTAAATTTAAACTCATCATAGCAAAAATTTCAAGTAACTATGGAAGTGCTTTTATTCGGGATTTCAAAGGAGCTGATGGGGCAGCAGGTGTTATCCTTACCAGTAGATTCAAAAATTGCCAACGTATTGGAGCTAAAGCGATGGATATTAAATCAATACCCGGAAATGGGTAATTTAAACAGTTTCGCCATTGCTGTGGATCAGGAATATGCTGATGATGAAACCCCAATCTCTGGAAATCAGGAAATTGCTTTAATTCCACCTGTTAGCGGCGGTTGATATGAAGAAAATAGTACTTGTCGACCAAATCAATCTCAACGAAGTCTATTCCTGGCTACAAGACCCCGCAGCTGGCGGCATAAACCTGTTTATCGGAAATGTAAGAAACCATGCTCAGGGAAAAGCTGTTGTGAAATTGGAGTTTGAAGGCTATAAGCCCATGGCCCTGCGGGAAATGGAAAAATTGGCTGCTACTGCCATGGAGAAATGGCCCATTAAAAAGCTTTTGATGGTGCATGCCTTGGGAAGCAAACAAATTGGCGAGCCGGTTGTCGTCATCGGTACGGCAACAGCCCATCGAAAAGATGCGTTCGAGGCTAGCCGGTTTTTGATAGATGAGTTAAAAAACAAGGTTCCTATCTGGAAAAAGGAATATTTTGCCGACCAGACGGTGTGGGTAAATGCCCACCCATAGTATGCGTTATGACTAAAAGAAAAATAGAATAGCATGCAGAAAGAATTGATAGATCGGTACGGTAGAAAATTTGATTACCTGAGGCTATCCGTTACAGACCGATGCAACTTCAGGTGTTATTACTGTATGCCGGAAGAAGGTATGGATTTTGTTAACCGAACAGAACTGCTTTCCTACGAAGAACTCGATTACCTGGCTTCATTATTTATTCAATTAGGGGTAAAAAAAATCAGAATTACAGGAGGCGAACCCTTCGTTAGAAAAGGAATAATGGGTTTTTTAACTCAACTTTCCCAACAACCTGACCTTAAAGAAATTACACTTACCAGCAACGGATCCATCACGAATACCCAAATCCAGGACCTGGCAACGCTGGGCATCCGGAAGATTAATATCTCTCTCGATTCTCTCGATAAGCAACGTTTTTTTGAAATCACCCGAAGGGACCGGTTTGAAGAAGTTTACCAATGCATACTGAACCTGTTGGATCAGGGATTTGTCGTCAAACTGAATTGTGTGGTCGATGGAAATAAAAATACCGAAGATATTATTCCATTTGTCAAATTGACTAAAAATTACCCCTTGTCCGTACGTTTTCTGGAAGAAATGCCCTTTAACGGAACCGGGAAGTTTGTACCACCTCGATGGAACCACGTTGCTCTCCTGGAATATATCAAGGAATATTTTCCGAATATGCGGAAGGTGTTGGATGAAAAAAACAGCACCTCTGTCAATTACCAGGTCCCCGGTTTTCTTGGCACCTTTGGGATCATTCCGGCCTTTAGCAGAACATTTTGTGGTACCTGCAACCGAATCCGGCTTTCGGCCACCGGAGAACTGAGGACTTGCCTGTATGGTCCCCCGGTAACCAATCTCAGGGATGTCTTAAGAAGTGGGGCGAGCGACATCGCCCTTATGGATGAAATAATTCAGGCGGTAGCCAAAAAAGAAAAAGATGGCTTTGAGGCAGAAGCACAGAGTCAAAAAATCCCCAAAAAATCGATGTCCTTTTTAGGCGGGTAAGGTCTGCCATAGAAGTTTCTTATTGCAACAACCTACTACCAATGATTAGTGTAACCCAAGCCAGAGAAATTCTTTTCAGTAATCCCTTATCCTTACCGGAGGAGTTCATTCCCTTCCAAAAAAGCCTGAACCACACCCTTGCATCAGATGTATATGCAGATCGGGATGCACCGCCGTTTCATCGGGTTACCATGGACGGGATTGCCATTCAGTCCGCAGGGCTACAAACAAAAAAGCAATTCGAAATTGAAGGGATTCAGGCAGCCGGTCAGGAACAGATGACGCTGAAAAATTCCGAAAATTGTCTGGAAGTGATGACCGGCGCGGTCTTACCGAAAAATACAGACTGTGTAGTACCCTACGAAATGGTCCAAATCAACAGGGGTATGGCAGTAGTGAATGAATTGGAATTTGAGAAATTCAAAAACGTCCACCTACAAGGTACCGATGCTAAGAAGGGCGACCTGATTTTAAGAAAAGATTCCTGGATCCATCCGGGAATTTTAAGTGTATTGGCATCCCTTGGGCAGGAAAAAGTAAAGGTCGTCCGACCCCCAAAGGTACTTATTTGTGCCACTGGTGATGAACTGGTGGGCGTGGATCAGCACCCCCTACCCCACCAAATCCGCACTTCAAACGTGTACATGCTAGCGGCCGCATTACAAAACCTGGGCATAGCGGCGCAAACAGCTCACCTACCTGACCACAAGGAAGCACTCCGCAGCGCAATCGAGAAAGCGTTGGAAAGCCATGCCATTCTGCTTTTTTCCGGAGCAGTTTCCAAGGGCAAATTTGATTTTCTTCCCGAAGTATTAAACGAACTTGGCCTGGAAATTCTGATTCATGGAGTAACGCAGAAACCAGGGAAGCCTTTTTTATTCGGAAGGAAAAATGAAAATTTCGTTTTTGGTTTTCCCGGTAATCCCAGCTCCTCGTTGGTGTGTTTTCACAACTATTTTAAACCCTGGCTTTCAAAACAGTTAAGAAGACAAGAGCCCCAGGCCTCCGGGATATTGGCGGAGGAGGTGATTTTTAAAAAACCGGTAACCTATCACCTGCTGGTGAGAACCGAAATCCAGGAAGGCAACATCATGGCTTACCCCATAAAAAACTCCGGATCCGGGGATTGGGTACACCTTTCCGAGGCGGATGCTTTTTTAAGTTTGCCGGCTGACAAGGAAACATTCAAAAAAAATGATGTCTTTCCATTAAATTATTTTCATAAGGGCGGTTTCTAAAAAAATGAAGGAAATTAAATCCATAGTAGCCGCTCATGAAGTGGCGGTCCGAAACGGCGAAGCATCTGCCCTGGCCACGGTCGTAAAAGTGGACGGTTCGTCTTACAGACGACCGGGAGCCAGGATGCTGGTTACCGAAAACGGACAACTAACCGGTGCCATTTCTGGAGGTTGCCTGGAAGGGGATGCCCTAAAAAAGGCTCAAATGGTCATTTTCAGTGAGAAGTCCATGTTGGTCACCTACGACACTACGGATGATGACGATGCCAAATTCGGAGTTGGGCTGGGATGCAATGGTATCATTCACATTCTCATTGAACCCATTTTACCGGAAGTGGAAAACAACCCCATTTCCCTTTTAAAACGCTGCCTGGAAGACAGAGAAGAAAAAGTAATCATTACTATTTTTAATAGCCGGGAAAAACGGTCTGTTCAGACGGGTACCTGTTTGCTGTTAAGTGAGACCATTAATGCTCAAAATTCCGGTGCTGATCCGCTCAGCGATTCCTTACAATCCTTTGCCAGGGACAAAGCGGAAGAAGTTTTGCGAAAAAAGCATTCTATCATTACACCGGTTGATAGCCAATTCCCTTTGCAAGCGTTTGTAGAATTCGTCCCTGCGCCTATTAAATTGGTGCTAATTGGTGCCGGAAACGATGTTATCCCATTGACCCGTTTGGCAGATGTGATGGGATGGGAAATGGTCTTAGCGGATGGCAGATCGGAGTATGTAGACCCAATCCGCTTTCCAATGGTTTCCCAATACCTGGTAGGAACGCCTCAGGAGGTGCTTGCCCAATTAACACCCGATCAACGAACGGCCGTGGTTTTGATGACCCACAACTTCAACTATGATTTTGAAATCATGAAAGGGCTTTTTCCCTATACCTTTCCTTATTTGGGGGTCTTGGGACCCAAGAAAAAGCTGGAGAAATTAATTGAAAACCTGGAAACAGCGGGAATTCAACTGGAAGAAGCCCAACTTCAGTGTATTTATGGACCCATGGGCCTAAATATCGGAGCTGAAAGCCCGGAAGAAGTCGCTCTATCGGTTATCTCGGAAATCATGACGGTACTTGCTGCTCAACAACCTACTCATTTAAGAGACCGGCAGGGGCCTATCCATATCGATGAAAGCGAAAACGCTTAAACCCCATAACTTCTTTTTAATCAAGACCATGCTTATTCGGTTAAATGGAAATCTGAAATTGAAAAACCAGCATTCCTTTCCTATCGGATGAGAATACCCCTTCCTGAGAATCCAGAAAGACAGGTCGACTCTGATAGTTTAGGGATAGTTTTGTCTGATTTGCATTGATCAGCCAATTGAACCCATATTCATAGGTGATTACCCGGTCTTGCAGCAAGTCAAATTTCGAAATCTGGCTGGTGACGAAGGGCTGGAGCGTCCCCCAGGCACCTAAAAGATCTTTTTTCATCAAATAACCTGCTTGTCCGTAAAAACTATTTCCAGTGCCCATCATAGGAAACGCATTTCCCGGGCCATTAAAACCAGCCTGGGTAGTGGTTCCATTGGTAGGATTCATGACACCCAGATTTCGAACGTAATTCTTACCATAGTCATTGGAATGAAAAGCCCCATAAAGGGTAAGGGCTGTATTTTCGCTAGGATTGAGCGGTTTATCATAAAACACATCGACCGACAGCAAGGCCAGGTCCGTATAGACAGTAGGTCCGTCTACTTGTTCCAGGTACCACATGGCCTTTTTTTGGTAAAGAAATCCCGCTCCAATATTAAAGATATGCTTTTTTCCGAGGTAGGAACCCGCATTATACGGGGTGGTATTGGACTCCTGATCCAAAAACTGGTACATATAATACCCGTGTACCTGTATTCCGGCAGGTGATCCGGCAAAAGTTGCCTCCAATCCGGGGCTGTTTCCCTGAACGGAAGACTGACTTACCGCCATGGGTTTGCTCAATGCGATGCGGTAGTCCAGGCGATTTATTTTTCCTTTGGCATAAATAGAGTATTTTCTCAGAAACTGGTCGGTGACATCATTGGTGGTTTGTTGGTACAAGGGGGCATCCAATGATAAAATCGAGCCGACAGAAGGAGAAGAATACCTGGATACCCCATTCCAACCCGTAAGTCCGGTACCGATGGATAACTTTTCATCCCAAAGGGCTATTTCACCCAGCGCATCGTGAAAAAACAAACCTTGTTTTCTTTCTCCCAGATAGGTTAAATTATTGGTTCCAAATTGCGTATAGAAAAACACGTTGTCTGTCAATTGACCAAATAACTGGATTCGGGTCCTGCGAAGGCCAATATCGAAGGTTTGATCTTCCAGGTAACCATCCACGGTGGTTCCAGGGTTATTCCAGGTATTGCGTACCCAAATTTGATTTAAGAATGTCAATTTTACGTACTGACTCCCCTCCTCATTTAAAGAATATTTCAATTCAGATCGTTCTTTTTGCTGAGCGAAGAGGCTGACCGGAAAAATAAAGATGATAATAAAATAAATACGTACAGGAAATCTGGGCATATTCGATAATGGATTATCGTTTAAAAACAGGTTTTATCATTGGTTTCCCCAATAAGCTATACAAAGGTACATTTCTCAGGCAAATTGAATCTAACTCATTCTAGCTTTAAAATAAAAATTATATAAGTGGAAATTTACGATCCGGGCCTCAATGACCCGGTTCGTAAATTACCCTTAAAAAGGAACTGAACCGTTCATTTTCTCTGCTTACAGGAATCCCGGTAACAATCCCAATCAACAGGTTTTCGGCAATGCCCAGCCTCATTTGAGGCCTTATGATCATGTCAAAATCTTCACTTGTGATTTCCTTATTGAATTCGATACCGATAAAATTTCGCGTTCCACTAATCATGTAATGGAAATTGGTATTGACTTGCCAGGTTACTTCCAATCCGGGAACTCCGTTATGACTCTGCATAAACGGACCGGTGTAAATGAGCGTGTGGTAATTGAATCCCCACCTTTTGGCAGCAATAAAAAAGGGATTATAGGCATTACCTGAAAAGATACGCTCCTCCCTGTAATTGGAGAATTGATTCATCTCGAATTCATGAATATATCCGATGGCAAGAGAAGTCTTGCGTTTCTCCGATACAAAGAAGGTATATTGTCCTGCCAGTTTCAGACTGTTGAGTTTATTTCCGGGAGCCGCTCCGTTTCCGTTTATGGGATAATAAAAAGAAAACGGCAATTCTACCTCCAACCCTAATCTATCCATGGGAGCCCATTCGTATTCCACCAGGGCCAGGTATTCGTCATATCGTTCCTTATCAGTAAGTCCCAGGCCAACATTCCATTCCTTTTCCCCTTTTCTTGCACCAAGATCCCGAATGAGGTCAATGTATAAGGGTTCTGCATGCAATACTTTGGTAGGAGTTTTTCGCGCTTCGACATCAGAGATGTAAATACTATCTAATAATTCGTTGGAGGCCTCTATTTCAGTTTGTGCTTGAACATGGTAATTAATTCCAATCAGTATAATACCGATCCTGACTATTTGATTCATCATTGGTAATAAAATTAGACATAAAAAAACAGGCCCCGCTGGAGATGCGGAGCTATAAATCAATTAAAGCGGATATTTATGAAATATCCGGCGGAGGAGTAGAAATGGCAAAAAAACCAGCTGAAACCCATCCAAGGGTACTTGGTAAAAAATTAGTAGTATCCACTGTAAAACGTCCTACTCTATTATAGGGGCAATCAATAAAAAGCATCAGATCGGTTGAAATACCTTTTTTCTGAGACGTATCCTGATCACCATCTGCATCTTCTTTCTCCGGAATAGCATCTTCCATTCCAAAGCCCAACTCCACAACCAATTCTATGATGCTTTCCTGGTCGTTTATACTAAGATCTTCAGGAATATGATCCCCCCTTTCATCAGCTATATCCACGCTACAGTTTAGCATGTACACCGCCATAAATGCCCACAAGCCTTTCAAAAAACCGGTATTGCGAAGGTGACGGATCATGGGCGCAAAGTTGCAAAATTAATTATATGGTTCTTCCAATGTTGCCAGAAAACTCACTAAATCTCTGATTTCCCTTCGTGTCAGGTATTCTTTCATATCGGGCATACTGGATGGTGCATCCCTTCTTTCTACAATAGCTGATTTTTGGATAAGGGTATCTGGCTGGTTTCCCATTTTTACGGTAATACTGGAATCATCTTCATCCACTTTGATACCGGCCAGATTTTTTTCGGTTTCTAAAGTAAGGGTAACCACACCAAAGCCGGGTGCCAACCTTTCACTGGGTGCGATTAAGGCTTCCAACAGTTGCTTTCTATTTAATTTTTTCCCGATACCGTTAAGTTTAGGGCCTGCATTTCCACCAAAGTCGTCGTAAGCATGGCATTTAATGCACTGACCTGAGGCATGCTGGAAAAATATTCGTCTCCCTTTGGATACATCTCCCCCATACATACTGCCGCTATAACTGGCCAACAGATCGTCTTCCGACATTTCGGATTTAATTTTTTCATAACGACTAAGCAAGGTACCTGCCTCCATATTTTCCATGGCTTCAAAAAACTCCAATTCTATGGAAGGTGGGAGGGTTCCGTTTTCCAATTGGTCAAGCAATCTTCCCAATACCGGCAGGGACACATTTTCATTCAATTTCGTAAGGGTAGAAACAGCTGCTTGTTGCTCGTCTACCGTTCTTTTTTGAATTACTTCCTCCAGCAAGCTGGCCTTGGTTTCATCTTCTATATCCAGCTGCGCGATTAAATCCAAGCCTGCGACCCGCACCCTTTTTTCCTGGTCTGACAACGCTTTCTCAATGGCCTGACCAATAGGTGCCTGTTCCATTTTGGCCAAGGCTCTTAGACTGGCCTCCCGCACCGCTGCCACCGGATCAGCCGATAAGCGCTGGATCAGAATTTCAGAGGACTGGCTGATCGCCAGGTTCCCTAGTGCCTGTACGGCTGCCTCCCGGATAGTCGGGGAATCACTGATCGCCACTTCCATCAATGTTTGGGCGCTTGTGGCTTTGAGATCGGCTACACTTCTCTGCACCTCTCCCCTGTACCAGCCATCTACCCGATCCAATACGGAGGGAGATGCCCAGGTACTTACGGTAGCAATCGCTTCCGTTCGCATGGATTCCGGCGCATCAGCCCGGTTGATATAAGTGAGCAAATTAGAAAGTGCTTCATCGGTTCCCCATCGGAGATTGGCATTAATAGATCTTCTAAGCAGGGGTTCTGAATCGAAATTTCCATTCACCAGCAGCCTGCCAAGAGCGGGTATTGCCTCCGGAATTGAGAAATCATCGTTTATAGCCCGGGCCGCTTCGGCCACTATGTATTCACTGTCATCCATCAAAAATTCGCTAATTCCTTCGTGCCGAAGCCTGCGAAGTGCCAGTACGGCTCCTAAACGGACGGCATCGGAATGATGGTCAGCAAGGGAAATCAAAAACGCAGGATTGGCCACCCTGGACAGTGCCAGACTGGCAGCATGCCGGATGTACACATCTTCATCATCATTTTCAGCCAATAAGTTGACCAATGCATCTTTGCCTGCTTCGTATCCAATTCTACCAATCGCTTCCGCTGCAAAAAAACGAACCCGGGGATGCTCGTCCATTAAAAGGGGAACAAGTTTCTCTCCTGCCGGAGCATACCGCACATCTCCCAACCATTTGGCTGCCTGAGCCCGGATTTCATACTCCGTATCCGATAGAAAAGGCAACAGCATGGCTGCCCTTTCAGCATCTTTTCGGGCAAACTGTGAAATCCCCCATATAGAATGAACCCGAGCCAGCTGATCAGTGCCATTCGTCAACTTCTCCTGAAATACCTGTAAACCGGATTCCCCGCGCTTGGCCAGTTCAAATTGCGCCTTTTGACGCACGCGCTGGTCTTCATATGCTAACAACTCAGCTAATTTTTCCAATTCCAATTCGGTATAATCCGCAGCCAGATTGGATGCGGTCCTTTTCATAGGATCTGCGGAGGCGGTCTGGTCGGTTAACTTCCAGATTCTGCCATACCCTTTATTTACCCAACCATCAATCCAGTCCGAAAAGTACAAGGAACCATCCGGGCCAAAATCCATTCCGGTAGCCAAAATCCCTCCTACCAACTGCTCCGTTTCACCCATTTCAAATCCTGCCCCCTTAGGTTTCAGGTCGAATGCATGAATACCAGACCTGGCGGGATTTCCAGCAAATTCTGCTACGAAAAACTTGTTTTTCCACTGTTGCCCTAATGCTGTGCCCGGATTATAAACCATTCCGGTTGGACCATTGATGTAATTGGCGATGGTAGGAATAAAATAAGCAGCCTGCTCTTCGGAGCGAGGTAAATGCATGTCCTCATCCATCCAAACCTTGTAAGAATTGTTCTTAGGATCCCGATATTTTCCAAATTGCCAGTTGATCCGCCATCCCGTATCCGAACCTTCTACCAGGTAAACGATTCGCTCTCGTTCTCCCCGGTGATCCCCATCATTGTCTACACTGATCAGGTTTCCGTATTCGTCAAAGTCAAACTCATGGGTATTTCGTACACCATAAGCAAAAATTTCAAAATCCGTTCCATCCGGATTTGCCCGTGCAATTACCCCGCAATTGGGATAAACATGCTCATTCCCTTCCTTGTCCACCCCATTAAACCCAATGTCTCCTATACCCCAGTAAATCTTTCCTTCCGGGCCCATTTTTAACCCTGACATATTATGGCCGCCAAAGCCTATGTGAACACCAAAACCGTGCACCAAAGATTCCTTTTCGTCCATGATACCATCTCCATTGCCATCACGTAATTTCCAAAGATCCGGAGCAACCCCCACGAATAGTTCCCCATCGTGGTACAGGACCGCACCCGCTACATCTGAGATTTCCTCATTAAAATCACTTACAATCAACTGCGACCGATCGGCTCTTCCATCTGCATCCGTATCCTCCAATCGAAAAACGTTTTCCTTCTCTACTGTCAGGTCTTTCCAATCATGGGACCCGTCTTGATTAATATCTGGCAACCATTCGTTTTCGGCACTGTTTTCAGGGGCCAACTCCCTGTGAAGAAAGTCCCTTCTATCCTCTACATGCTGCATTTTGATCGAAGAAATCTCCCAGTCCTGGTGGCTACGGATATCAAATTCGGAAATTTTTCTTCGATTGGTCTTGGTATAATACACTCGGCCTGAATCATCCATCTGCATGGAAATGGGATCCGCTACCAGTGAATCAACGGCCCAAATATCTAAATTCAAGTCAGCATGCGTTTCGGGCTTCACCAAATTCAATACCGCCTCCGCTTGTTTATTTACTTCCTCCGGAGTCAATTCAATAGGTACCGGCTTTTGCGTCTTTTCCGAACAGCGAAAAATTAACGAAGTAAATGCAATCAAAAAAAATACCTGTATTATATGGCTGGGTCTATTTGACAACTGAATTTTCTTTAACATGTGATAATAACCAATTTTATTCCCTTCTTGTTACTCCGTTCATTTATTAAATCCGATCAGGTATCCCCAC
Organism: Cyclobacterium salsum; assembly: GCF_010119245.1. GTDB lineage: Bacteria > Bacteroidota > Bacteroidia > Cytophagales > Cyclobacteriaceae > Cyclobacterium > Cyclobacterium salsum. Next base: position 79,941 of record NZ_WNKG01000001.1, on the reverse strand, counting down.
TTACCATTCATCATCGGTCAGGGTGACCAAAAAACTGACCAAATCGCGGATTTCACGCTTTGATAGCAATCCTTTCATATCAGGCATGGAGGACATCGCATCCGTCCGTTCCTCAATTTCACTTTTTGGTACCGATTTTTCAGGATCATTTCCGATTTTAAGGTTGACCATTTCTTCATTTTCAGAGACCAAAATTCCGGAAACCGTTTCGCCCTCACTTAGCTTAAGTGTCACTACACCGTACCCGGGAGCCACTCGTTTACCCGGGTTGATCAAAGCCTCCAACAGTTCTTCCCTATTCAGCACCTTCGCTACTCCATTCAAACGGGGACCTGCCATTCCGCCATAATCGTTATACGCATGACAACGCATACATTGGGCATTTTGGTGTTGAAAAAAGATTCTTCCTCCCGCACGCTCATCTCCCCCATACAAACTTCCTGCGTAGGAGGCTAGTAAGTCATCCGAACTTAATGAAGACTGAATCGTTGCAAACTTTTCCAATAACCGCTCATTACCAAGTGTTTCCAGCCCTTCTTCCAATTCTAAAACCAGTCCCGGATGCAGGTTTTCATTTTCCCATCGATCAAGTAAATCTTCCATCACAGGTATCGCGTGTGCTTCTTCCACATCTGCCAAGGTGAGCAGGGCCGCTTGTTTTTCTTCAATATCCTGGGCATCAATAACCTCCTTCAATAAACCCGCTAGTAGTTCTCCATCGAAATCCATCTGCCCCATTAAATCAAGCCCTGCAATCCGGACGATTTTTGCCGGATCCTGAGTGGCACGCTCCAGCGCGCGATCCATTTCATCCCATTCCAAAACGGCCAATGCCCGCAATGCAGCTTCCCGTACTTCTTCGTTGCCATCATTTTGAAGTTTTGCAAACAAAAGATCGGAGGCTTGAAACATTTCTATTTGGCCAGCTGCCTGAACAGCCGCCAAACGAAGAACATTGTCTCGGTGATTTAGCATTTGCAGTATTACATCCGATGCCTGAGCCTTAAGTGCGGACAAATCCCTACTCATTTCTCCCCGATACCAGCCATCTACCCTATCTAGCAGGGAGGGAGATGCCCAAGTGGAGACTGATTCCATAGCTTCCTTTCGCATGGTTACCGGTGCATCTTCCCTGGAAATATAGTTCAGTAGATTGCTAAGTGCCGATTCCGAACCGACCCTTACATTTGCATTGATAGCCCTTCGGATAAGTGGCTCAGAGCTGAGGTCGCTCCTTTGTAAAATATTTCCAAGCGCAGGCAATGCTTCGTCAATGGAAAAATCATCGTTAATAGCCCGAGCCGCCTCTGCCAAAATGTATTCATCTTCATCTTCTAAAAACACCTCAATGGAAGGCGACTGCAATCTCCTGAGGGCGACTACTGCGGCAATCCGAACTGCTCGGGAGGAGTGCTCGTGCAAGTTCTGAACCGCTTCCTGATCTCCAATTCTAGCCAAAGCAAGACTTCCGGCATGCCTTAAATAAACATCTTCGTCATCATTTACTTCAAGCATGCTGATGAGTGGTTGCACGGAGGCATTGTGACGAATCCTTCCCAGGGCTTCGGCGGCAAAGAAACGAGCGCGCGGATAGCTGTCCTTAAGCAACGGAATCAAGGCATCTCCCGCATCTTCAAAGCGAATATCACCTAGCCAGCGAGCGGCCTGAGCCCTAATTTCCGAATCCCCATCGTCAAGGTAATTTACCAGGAGTTCTCCAGCCCGTTCTCTCTCTCCAGCCCGACCCATCTGGGCGATTCCCCAAATGGCATGTACCCGTGCCAGTTGATTGGCTTCCTGTTTCAGCTGGTTTTCAAATACCTCCCATCCGCTATCTCCCCGGTTGACCAGTTCAAATTGTGCCTTTTGCCGGATGCGTTTGTCTGCATGGCCCAATAAAGATTCCAATTCCGAGAGGTCCTTGGCTTTGAAATCAGCCCGCATCAGGGTTTCCGTTTCTTTTCTTGCCGGATCATTTTTCCCCGACACATCGTCCAGTTTCCAAACCCTACCATAATCTTTTGTACCCCAACCATCAATCCAGTCGGAGAAATATAAGGCACCATCCGGTCCAAAATCCATTCCGGTAGCCAGTATCCCCCCCATGATTTTTTGGGTTTCTTTCAGGGCAAATCCTGCACCCTCGGGTTCCAGCTTAAAGGCATGAATACCGGAACGAGCCGGATTACCGACAAATTCCGCTACGAAGAACGTGCTTTTCCACTTGTCTCCCAGAGCGGTACCTGGGTTATATAGCATACCAGTAGGGCCGTTGACGTAATTGGTTATAGGTGGAATGAAATAAGCGGCCTGCTCCTCGTGCCTGGGCAAGTACATCCCTTCGTCCATCCAAACCTTATAGGAGTTATTTTTGGGATCCCGGTATTTTCCAAACTGCCAATTTATCCTCCAACCGGTATCCGAGCCGTCGACCAGATAGACAAGGCGCTCACTTTCTCCGCGGTGGTCCCCATCATTGTCCACGCTGATCAGATTGCCATAATCATCAAAAACAAATTCGTGGGTGTTCCGTACCCCCATGGCAAAAATTTCAAAATCACTTCCATCTGGATTGGAACGGGCAATAACGCCCCGATTGGGATACTTGTGCTGGTTTCCATCTTGATCCACTCCGTTAAAGCCGATATCGCCTATTCCCCAGTAAACCCTGCCATCAGGCCCCATTTCTGCTCCTGACATCCCATGTCCACCAAAACCGATATGCACTCCAAAACCGTGAGAGATGGATTTTTTTTCTTCAACCAGACCTGTTCGTTCGTCTAGCTGCATGCGCCACATATCCGGTCCCGCTCCTACAAAAAGATCATCACCGTATTTCATGACGGCACCGGCTACATCCGTTACTTCTTCATTTAATCCCTCAAAAACCAATTGGTATTGATCCGCCAGGCCGTCTCCATCTGTATCTTCAAGGCGGTAAATATGCTCTTTCTCTACGGTCAGGTCCCTCCAATCACGGATTCCATCGCCGTTGACGTCTGTCAACCACTCATTCTTATCACTATTCTGCTCCGAAAGTTCCGCCCTGAGAAATGCCCTTTTGTCTTCAATCGATTGGAGCCCAATGGATCGGATTTCCCAGTCCTGGTGTCCCCGGATATCAAACTCGGAGCTTTTTTGGCGGTTCGTCCGGCTATAATACAACGCTCCCTCATCATCAAAATCAATGGAAATGGGGTCAAAAACCAAGGAATCCGATGCCCAAAGTGATATTTCCAGGCCTTCTTCCAATTCGGGTTGGACCAGGTTCTCAAGTTCAACTGCCATTTGGGTAGCTGATTCACTGGTAATACGTTTGATTCTTAATTCTTCCTGAGGTGGATTGCAGGAATAAAAAAAAGTTAATCCGAAGATGATTGCAAAAGGCAAAACGTTCGAAGTAATAGCAGGTTTTAGGTTTATGGGTACCATCTAATTAGTGTGTAATTTGCTTTTCTTCCATTACCTGGGAAGCCACATTTGGATTAAAATTTGCACGTCAATATAGGAAAAAGTTAAAGAGTGAAAAACTACTATTTTATAAACGTAGCTTTCACATCTTTTTTTTAGTTATCGCTCTTTTTAATGGTAAGGCTCAAATGCGATGGGTCCCGTAATTTCAATTCGCAATTATTCAGCGATCTGAAATTATGATAGGCTGTTTTCCAGATGTGACCCTTTTTTTCCAATTTCAGGTCGGGCTGTTTGTCCAATCCACCCGAATACCATTCTCCATGCTCGTGATCAATCAGGTATTGCTGTATGTAATCCCATTGTTTCCTGAATTTTTCAAAATAGCGATTCGGATCATCCGGATACAAATCCGCCATTATGAGCAAGGTGTTCAGCCCTTCAGCCTGCGCCCACCAGTTTTTCGTATCCTTTACTGTTTCAGGAGTTTCCCGTCCCGGAAAATAATATCCTCCATCAAAAAAGCCACCCGAGGCCTCGTCCCAACCAAAGGTCAGGGCATGGTCTACCATTTTCTTTCCGATTTCCCAGGTTTTATAATCATTTTCCAAACCCAAAATATGAGAAGCCTCCATCATAAGGTAGGCTGTCTCCACATCGTGGCCATACGAAACGTGGTCGATGGCATGATGCTTTTCGATGGCCTCCCTACCTTGATCCCGGAAACTTACCGGAGTCCAATCTGCTTCCAGAAAAAGCTGCAAGTACCCTTGCTCCTGAACAATGGTGTCCCTGATCAGCTTTAAAAGCTCTTCGGTACGTTTTTTCACCAGTGGATCATCCCAAACCTGATACAATTCGGTAAATGCCTCCAATAAATGAATGGAACTATTTTGGTCTTTATACCCAATGGTGGAGGTGGAAGGGGTTTCTGCCGAGCGCCCAAGGGGCGTACCATCGCGGGAAAGGTTTTGAAAATACCCCCCATGCACCGGATCATAACTGTGTTCTTCCAACCAATAAAAGGCTTTCTTTGCCAGGCTCAATGCTTCCGGATCTCCTGTTTCTTTGACATGGGCAGCCAAACCATAAATACCAAAGGCATTGCCATAGGCTGTCTTCTCACCGTCACTGCCTTTGGACAGTGCCCCTTCCCGGGTCAACAGGGTGTGAAAGCCTCCGTATTCAGCATCCCAAAATTTGTCCCGGAGAAATTCAAAGCCCATTTTTGCTCCTGCTTTGTAATGCCCCACTTCAGGAAACCTTTCCCTGATTTTTGATAAGGTCCAGAGATGCCTTGCCTGGGAGACGATCATCTTATTCTGATTTTCAGAAGGCGAAAAATCATATTCAAAGCTACTCAAATAGCCTCCAAATTCAGTGTCATAGGCTTTGGGATACCAATGATTAATCATTTCCTGGTTTATGGAATAGGCTATCTCGTCAGCGATAGTCTGACGAACAGCCTCTTGAGCGGAAGCACTGAAAGAAGAGAGCAAAAGGAGTGCTACCAGAAAGGGGGCTAGTTGGATCATTATTTTGGGGTTATAGGGTACTATATCTTTTCGCAGCACGGCGGCCGGTTATTAACGACTCATTTGTTTCTGCGCCGTTTCCAGATCCGGTACAATACAATAACAAAAATAGGCAATAAAATCACAGGCCAATAATCAAAAAAGGGAAGGCTCTCTTCATTGGTATTATTCTGGGAAAATACCAGCGAAGGTACCGTAAGTAAAATTGGCAAAAATAAACGTGTCATTCGCATAGATTTATATATTGTTTGTTGTTTCAAAATGTAATCCATCCCATGGGCTAACTACAATCAGAAAATTATTTAACTATATTTTCGATTATGTTTTGAAAATTAAATAAAAAAATGGTTTTGCACTTTATTTTAGTAAACTTTTAAAAGACTTTACTGTAAAATCCCTAAAAAAGTGCTTTTTTTGCACTGCCATCGTTAAATGGCTAGCCTAACCACAACCACTTGCAACCGCTGGAAATGGAATTGTTTTGAAGTAATCAATTAACCACCAATATGATTTTAGGAATTTTAAAAGAACCGTCACCGGAAACCAGAATATCCCTGCATCCGGAGGCTGTGAAGGTACTCACAGGGTCGGGCAATCAGGTCCTGATAGAAAAAGGAGCAGGAGCATCTTCCTTTCTTTCTGATGAGGTTTTCAAGGACGCAGGTGCCAGCGTAAAATCCAGAGCAGAAGTGCTGGATGCAGCTGAAATGATTTTCCAAATCAACCCGCTTGAACCGGAAGATCAAAAAAAGTTATCCAAAGGAAAGTACCTTATTGGCGTATACCAGCCGCTGGTAGCCAGGGACCTAATGAAAACATTGGCAGAAACGGGAGTTACGCTTTTCAGTATGGATTCCATCCCGCGAATTACCCGGGCGCAAAGTATGGATGTATTGTCTTCCATGAGTACCGTATCCGGCTACAAGGCCGTTTTGTTGGCGGCTGCCAATTTACCCCGGTTTTTCCCGATGTTGATGACAGCAGCCGGGACCATCGCTCCTGCCAAAGTGCTGATAATCGGAGCTGGCGTGGCCGGTCTTCAGGCCATCGCTACTGCCAAAAGGTTAGGGGCAGTGGTAGAAGCGTTTGATACGCGACCCTCTGTAAAAGAGCAGGTAGAGAGCCTCGGAGGCAAGTTTGTAGAGGTTCCGGGAGCCGTAGAGGACAAAGGAGCCGGTGGATATGCCGTGGAGCAATCCGAAGAATACAAACAGAAGCAGTCCGAAATGCTGGAAAAATCCATTGTTAAATCAGATGTGGTCATTACGACTGCGCTGATCCCCGGTAAAAAAGCTCCTGTTTTAATCACAAAAAGCATGTTGGAAAAGATGAGAGCTGGTGCCGTAGTGGTAGATCTGGCGGCAGTTAATGGCGGTAATTGTGAAGGAACGGAAAACAACAAAACCGTCACCTTAAGTGGTGTCACCATCATAGGGAACTCGGCTTTGCCGTCCACCATGCCAGAAGATGCCAGCAAAATGTACAGCAAAAACGTGCAAAATTTACTGAAGTTGTTGCTGAAAGAAGACCAGATAAACCTCAACTTTGAAGACGAGATTATCAAAGGAACCTGCATCACACACGATGGTGAAGTTATTTATGAACCTTTATTAAAATAAAATGGAAGCGATCATAGACTATATTTCTGTTAATCAACAAGAGTTTTACATATTCATTCTAGCCATATTTGTAGGAATAGAGGTAATTTCCAAAGTCCCTACGGTGTTACACACCCCACTGATGTCCGGGTCAAATGCCCTCTCCGGAGTGGTAATCGTGGGATCCATTATCGTCCTGGGAAAAACCGACCCTGCTAACTACCTGGGATTGGTGCTGGGATTTTTAGCGGTGTTGCTTGCCACACTGAATGTGGTCGGAGGCTTTGCCGTCACCAATCGCATGTTAGAAATGTTTAAAAAGAAACCCGGTAAAAAATAATAATTATGATTTTACAACTAATCGATATATGCTATCTGGTAGCGGTAGTGCTTTTTATTCTGGGAATAAAGCTGATGAGTCATCCCGAATCAGCCAGAAAGGGCAATAGCATTGCACTGGCTGGAATGATTTTGGCAATAGTGGCCTCTTTTCTTACCCCTGGCCTGAATAATATTGCGCTCATACTTATTGCCATCGCTTTGGGTACGGTAGGTGGTTTGTACTCCGCCAAAACCGTACAAATGACAGCAATGCCCCAATTGGTCTCGTTCTTCAACGGCATGGGAGGTGCCGCAGCTGCGTTGATTGGGCTGGTAGAATACGGCGATCTACCCGTCAATGACACGGGAAAAGGAGCCGTATTAATGGCCAGCCTTATCATCGGTTCCGTTTCTTTTTCCGGCTCCATGGTTGCTATGGGGAAACTGCAGGGAGTAATCAAAGATATTCGGGTAAACAAAATTCTCGCGTTCATTGTCCTTGGATTTGCCATCGCCCTGGCGGTTTATGTTCTGAACGCAGGGGAAGCCCAGCCCTTACTGGTGTACGGCCTTGTCTTGTTGGCCTTAATTTATGGGTTGCTATTCGTCTACCCGATTGGGGGTGCCGACATGCCGGTGGTGATTTCGTTGCTCAACTCCCTGACGGGGGTGACCGCCGCTACCACCGGTTTATTGTACGACAACAAAGTGATGCTGATGGGAGGTATTTTAGTTGGATCCGCCGGTTTGCTGCTGACCTTATTGATGGCGAAGGCTATGAATCGTTCCGTAAGTAACATTCTCTTTACTTCCTTCGGATCCGCTTCAGGTGTAAGTGCCGCTGGGGCAGACGGAGATCAGGTAGCCAAGGAGATCAATACCTATGACAGTGCCATCCTACTGGCCTATGCCAAACGCGTAGTAGTTGTGCCTGGCTATGGATTGGCTGTCGCTCAGGCGCAGCATGCGGTGCATGATTTGGAAAAAATCCTGGAAGAGAAAGGCGTAGAAGTTACCTATGGGATTCACCCTGTAGCTGGGCGGATGCCCGGGCATATGAATGTATTGCTCGCAGAATCGGATGTTTCTTATGACAAGTTGATCGAAATGGAAGAAATGAACGAACAGCTGCCCAATACGGACGTGGTGATGGTTATCGGAGCGAATGATGTGGTGAACCCGGCAGCCAATGACGATCCTTCCAGTCCCATTTATGGCATGCCTATTCTGGAAGTAAACAGAGCAACCAATGTCATTGTTATTAAGCGAAGCATGAGTTCCGGCTATGCGGGTATCCAGAATGCCCTCTTTTTCGACCCGAAAACCAGAATGCTTTTCGGTGATGCAAAGAAGGTCCTTAATGGGCTGGTTAGCGAAGTGAAAAACATGTAATATTCATTAAAAAAGCCGTCCTTTCCGGGCGGCTTTTTTCTTTGCTGAGAAGCCAAATTGGTTTCGATGCTATTTCCGATTCGAGGATTGGGATTCTTCTAGCGAAAAAATCTGTTCCATAAGGACCCATTTCTCACCCGGAGCGGCCCAGGGGAGGGATTTTTGAAAGCTTCCCATTTTCGCCTCCCATTCCTTTACATTCTTATTTGACGCATCCATACGGGCTTTCTTTTCAAAGGAAAAATCATCCGCTACCTCCATTATCATAAATAGTCGGTTTCCGGTCAGATAGATCTCCATGACCTGTATACCTGCGCCCCGAATACTTTCCTCAATGACCAGAGGTACCGCTTGATGACTTGCCTTGTACCGGGCAATGGTTTCGGGGTTATCCTCCAGGTCTAATGCCAAACAATAGCGTCTCATGTGATTCTGTGTTAAAGTCTGTAAAACCGCCGGGCATTTTCATACCAAACGTTATGTTGAAGGCCTTCCGGTTTCCCCTGTAAATAGGATTCCAAAATTCCGCAAACCTCTCCGTAGGAAGCAGCTAGCGTACAAACCGGCCAGTCGGACCCGAACAGTATTCGGTCCTCCCCAAACGCTTCCATTACTACATCCAAATAGGGATAGAAGTCGGATTTCTCCCAGTTCTGCCAATCCGCTTCCGTCACCATGCCGGAAACTTTGCAGGATACCTGGGGATACCGGCCGAGTTCCGTGATCTTATCTTTCCAGCTGCTTAGTTCTTGCTTCTGAATGGAGGGCTTCGCCAGGTGATCCAATACGAACCTTCCCTTCGAAAAATTTTTTACCGTTTGGAGGACCCCGTCCAGTTGGTGCGGAAATACCAGCAGGTCGTAACTGTATCCAGCCTCAAAGATTTTTGCCAATCCCCGCTGAAAAGCTGGCTTTAATATAAAATTCGGATCGGTCTCGTCCTGCAGCAGGTGCCGAAAGCCTTTCAATTTGGAAAAGGGCTGATAGGCATGTAATCGATCTGTCAAATGGTCAGAAGTCAAATCGATCCAACCAACCACGCCTAAGATAAAGGGGAATTTTTCTGCCAGATCTAGTAGAAACTGGTTTTCCGCTTCGTCAGGTGCAGCCTGGACCGCAACGGTACCGACTACCTGATTCGCCTGCATAAGGGAATGCAACTGATCGGGAAGAAAATCATTGGCTAACAACTCCAAATCCTCCTCTATCCAGGGATACCGTTTGGATTCGTAGTGCCAGAAATGCTGATGGGAATCGATTTTTTCCATAGCTTACATGTTTAATTAGGGGTGGCGATATACCATCGCATTAATATTCATACCGGCTCCTACCGAAGCAAATAATGCATACTCTCCGGAAACAAACCGATGGTTTTTCATTTCACCTTTGGCCACCAAATCGTATAAGATAGGCACCGTCGCCACCGAATTGTTCCCAAATTTCTGAATGCTCATCGGCATAAGATCTGCCGGTATTTCTGTCTGCTGGTACAATTGAAATAAACGCTCCAGAATGTTATGATCCATTTTGGCATTGGCCTGGTGAATCAGTACTTTTTTGATCTTTTCAAGAGGAACTCCTGAGCGATCAATACATGCTTTTAAGGTAGGAGGAACCGTTTTGATTGCGTACTCGTATAGTTTTCTCCCATTCATTTTCAGGAACAAGGTGTCCTCCGGATAATCCGGCTTATAAGAGGGCCCCATACTGAGCAAATGGGCATGATCCAGGGTATCTGACCGGGTTAAATGGGATAGAATCCCCGTCTTTTGTGGCGTTTCAGAAGCCTCTAGGATCACCGCACCTGCACCGTCTGAAAAAATCATGCTATCCATATCGTGGGGGTCGGATATTCGGGACAGATTTTCGGCTCCAATTACCATGACCCGTTTGGCATCTCCCGATTGAAGGTAGTAATTGGCCTGAATCACCCCCTGCAGCCATCCGGGACAACCAAATGGTAAATCATAAGCAACGGTGTAGGGGTTGGCAATGCCAAGCTTGTGCTTGACCCTGGCCGCAATGGTCGGACAGGTATCAATACGGATATTGTCGCTTCGAATATCTCCAAAATTATGTGCCACAATGATGTAATCCAGCGATTCACCATCAATAGAGGAGGTTTCAAGCGCCCTTTTCGCTGCTAGGTAGCCCATATCGGAAGTCATCAGATGATCTTCGAGATACCTTCTTTCCTTGATTTCCGTAATTTTTTGAAGGGTAGCTACAATGTCTGAATTCGGTTTCGCAAGCCTTTCGCCATTGGCGTCGTAAAATTCCCGAGATAAAAAATCTTCGTTAAGAACGGTAATAGCAGGCAAATAACTTCCGGATCCTTTGATAATACTACTAATCATGTGCTATTGTATCAGTGAACAACTCAGTTGGAAAATAAAAGTTCTAAAGTAATGATTTTTCCCGTAGCAGAAATAGAAATTAAAAACTGATTTGATATCATCAAAACGGTGCAGACGCAAGGACTTCGAAAAATGGCATTATCCTTAAGTATAGGGGGAAAATAAAAAAGGATGATATTGATCATCCTTTTTTACCTGACTAGAGATTGGGTTGAGGAGTAGTCCTCAGATAGGGTTTGATTTCCTTATGTCCTTTTGGGAATTTGGCTGGAATGTCCTCATTTTTGATGGCCGGAGCAATGACCACATCCTCGCCATGCTTCCAGTTGGCGGGGGTTGCCACACTGTAATTGGCTGTAAGTTGTAAGGAGTCGATCACCCGAAGCAATTCGTCAAAATTTCTACCCGTACTGGCCGGATACGTGATGATCAATTTGATTTTCTTATCATTCCCGATAATAAAAACCGAACGAACCGTAAAATTCTCGTTGGAATTTGGGTGGATCATGTCGTACAGTTCAGATACCTTTTTATCCTCGTCGGCAATGATGGGAAAATTCACCGTTGTATGCTGGGTTTCATTGATGTCATTTATCCAGGATTTATGACTTTCAACACCGTCTACACTTAATGCCAGCATTTTGACATTCCTTTTATCAAATTCATCTTTTAACTTAGCTGCCGCACCAAGTTCAGTGGTGCAAACCGGCGTATAGTCAGCCGGATGAGAAAAAAGAATCCCCCAGCTATCGCCCAAATACTCATGAAAATTGATTTTACCTACCGAGGAATCTGCGGTAAAATCCGGTGCAATATCTCCTAATCGTAATGACATAATTATATAAATTTAAATTATTCTATAGGTTTAGTAGGAAAACGGTAGCTGGTGAAAAAAAGTTTGTTGAATCGTACCTTTTTTAAAGAAATTCAAATTTAATCGCTAATTTTCAAAGGATTGACCGTTCTTCACCGAATAATTATTTGGTGGGTTTTGGTTTATTATTGAAAGGCCCTATATTTGCAACACCTTTTAGGAAAGAGCTAATTCTTTGATAAAATGGTCCGTTCGTCTAGGGGTTAGGACGCATCCCTTTCACGGATGAAACACGGGTTCGATTCCCGTACGGACTACAAATTTATTACTGTTCTTTTCTTTGTAAGGGTCCGTTCGTCTAGGGGTTAGGACGCATCCCTTTCACGGATGAAACACGGGTTCGATTCCCGTACGGACTACAACAAATAGGGTTTATCTGTCCTAGACAGGTGAATGTTATTTGTGGTTGTTAGTGGTTAAAGTGAATAAAAAAACCTGGTCTCTTGACCAGGTTTTTTTTTGCCCTCTCGGACAACAGCATTCCGTTTTTTGTGATTTTGCTGAAATGGTAATGTAATCGGACGGAGGGAGAAGAGCCTGTCCCGACCAAAGTAGGGAGGGATTTTTTCGTATCTATACCATTTATACGCTAACTGATTTCTGTAAATATGTGGTAGGACTAACAATGAATAAAAATTAAACCTGTAAAATTTTTTCAGCACGGGTCAATTCATCCCAATTTCCGTGATTTATTAATGTAAAATCTACCGATACCGTTTTTTACCACCCCCTGTCTCCCCCTCCTAGAAACAGGAGGGGGCTGGGAGGAGGTCAGTTTTTGAATTCCGTAATCCCGAACGGGAATTTTTTTTGCCTAAACTTACTATCGATTCACAATCAACCTTACCTGAACGGTTTCTCCGCCTCTGGAAATCAACCGAATCAGATAAACGCCTTGCTCCAAACGGTCTACCGGCAGTGCATATTCCGGTTGATTATTATCCCGTACATTCAACAACATTACTTGCTGTCCGCTTAAGGTATAAATTCCGATCCAGTCCAACGGAATACCACCTTCCATACTAACAAATGCCTCAGAAGTTGCTGGGTTTGGATACAGCTTTACCGTCGGCAAGCTGGACGATTCGGGATAATAGGATTCCATCTCTTTATCGGAATCAGTATGGACAATTAATTTCGATGAACTGCCTTGAATAGCCTCTTTTGCGTCGACACGTTCTATAACGATACCCGAGATATTGGCATTGTTTTCAGAAGCGATCAGATTCAGACTAAGTGTGCCATCCACCACTTCTACATTTTCGAAGACGAGTTCAGTGGGCAGATTGTTACTTTCAACGAAAATATCAAAATCATCCTTTACCAGCTGTCCTTCAAGTAGGATATCAAACACACGCTTACCCGGGCCAGCCTCAGGACCCGCCTTTCCATACCAAAGCTCATTATGATACGTATGCACCCGGTAGGTACCATTTTCAACCGGTATGCTATAAGCCAAATTTTGGCTAAAACGCTCTGTTTGGAAAAGTTGGATACTGGAAGCAGAAGTGCTTTTAAAGGTATTATTACTGGAGTAGTAGTCCGGATAGTTCTCATCCCCGATAAAATCCCGGTCTTCATAGGTGACCGAAGTAGTGGTGCCTGTGTTCAGACTCAAGGACCAGGAAGGTGCTTCTTCCCAAACATCAATGCTGATCTGTTCCGAATTGTTGTTCCCATTTTCATCCGTAACTGTCAGTTGAGCCTGATAGGTGCCGGCAACGGTATATTCATGTACGGGATTCGCTTCCTGACTGCTGGCTCCGTCTCCAAAATCCCAGGAGTAAACCAGTGCGGTCTCTCCACTGGAACCGGATCCATTGAAAGCGACTTCCAATGGAGCAACACCTTCGGTATCGCTCGCAAGAATAACCGCCTGAGGAGGAAGGGATCCTTCTGAAAGCGATCGAATAGAGAATCCAGTGATGGAGGCATTATTTTCCAGGGCCACCAGATTGATGGTTAGGACCCCATCACGCACTTCGATGGCTTCGAATGTTAACTCGGTAGGCTGATTGTTGTATTCCGCAAACAAATCCAAATTCTCTTTCACGGTTTCCCCTTCCAAAAGAATCGAATATACCCGCTGTCCGGCGGTTGCTTCAGGGCCATTTTTACCAAACCACAATTCATTGTGATAGGTTTTTACCTCATAGAACCCATTTTCGACAGGAATATCATACGAGAAGTTTCCACCAAATCTTTCCGTTAAAAACAGCGTTGGATCGCCCGCACTACTATTACTATGGGTAGAAGAGTTGGAATAGGTTACTCCTGAGCTATTTTCCCCGAGAAAATCTTTGTCCAGGTAATTAACAGAATTATTCGTTCCTGAATTTACACTTAAGGCGAAATCCGGTTGGGTTTGAACTTCATTTACCTGTATGATCACTTCCGACATATCCTGGTTACCTGCTTCGTCGGTAACCGTTAGACGTGCTGTATACGTCCCTGCATTATTGTAAGTATAAACCGGATCTGCCTCGTTGGAAACCTGACCGTCACCAAAATCCCAGGCATATTGCAAGGATCCCTGACCAATAGAATTGCTTCCCGTAAAGGCTACCGTTAGCGGTACCACACCCGTTTGATCACTTGCATCCAAAAGGGCAACCGGCATGGTATCCCCGCCTTCTTCCGCGATGATGGAAAATCCTGAAATCGAGGCATTGTTGGTGGAAGCCACCAGTCGAATATTCAACACACCGTCAGTAACCACCACATTTTCGTGGGTTAGTGTGACCGGTTGGTCCTCATTCGCTACAAAAAGATCAAAATTTTCCCTGACTACCTCTCCTTCCAAAAAGATATCGTATACCCGTTGACCGGTACTACTTGCGGGTCCTTTTTGACCAAACCACAGCTCATTGTGATAAGTCTTAACCGTATACACGCCATCCGAGACCGGAACGCTATACTCGAAATCCCCTCCATACCTCTCGGTTAGAAAAAGGGTAGGATCTCCGGCAGCACTGTAACTATGCGTGTTGGAAGTAGAAAAACTAATTTCAGCATTATTTTCTCCCAGAAATTCCGCTCCATTGTAGCTGGTGGCATTATTGCTGCCCCCATTAACATGCAAGGAAAAAGCATTCGGGTTTAAAACCGATACAGTAGCCTGGTCGGTTGCCTGATCCCCAGATCCATTGTACACCGTCAAGCTCACCTGGTATTCACCTGGCGTTTCGAAAACATGTGTAGGATTTTGTTCTGCTGAGAAGTTTCCATCTCCAAAATCCCAAAAGAACGTAAAATCGGACGGTTTGCTGATATCATTTGTGAAATCCACTTCCAATGGTGCCCCACCAGACAATACGGAGGCCTTGATAGATGCGAGCGGGACCGTACCCAACTCGCCCTGATTGACAATGGAAAAACCGGAAATGGAAGCATTATTACTGGAGGCAATCAAATCAAGATGAAGAACACCATCGTTGACTTCTATGTTTTCAAAAACCAGCGCAATCGGTTCATTATTACTTTCGACAAATAAATCCAGATTATCTTTGACAACCGTACCTTCCAATACGATATCGTAAACCCGTTTCCCTTCTTCCGCAATACCACCACCCGGTTGACCAAACCAGGTTTCTGAATGGTGCGTGGTCACGGTATAAATTCCATTAGGTACAGGAACTTCGTAGGTGAGATGTGTTGAAAAACGCTCGGTTTTATAAAGGTCTTCGGTTGTCAAGCTTGAATTGCTGTGAACGGACCCACCATTGTGAATGCTGGTAAGATTCAAATCTCCCAGGTAGGTATTTCCCTCAAACTGTACATCGTCCGAAGTTCCTGAATTGTAATACAGGGATACTTCCTCAAATTCACCATCCCCCATAAGTTGAACGATGGTTTGACTTCCCTTTCCCCACTCGATAACCAGGCTGGCTTCCCCTTCGAAAGCATCCCCTTCGTAATCCAACAATAGGGTAAATCGGTGACCAGGCTCCCAAAATTCATTTTCCACTGTTTCTCCTTCCAACACAAGAAAATCCGCCGCATTTGGACCCGTAAGACTGATAGACCTAATCCACAAGCCAGTGTTTCCGTTTTCAAGTGCTACCTCGATTTCTTTTGGCTGGCCCTTTTTAAATTGAACCAAATCAGGCACAACTAACTCGCTTTTCACCAGCTTTTCGCCTCCCGGCTGATCGAAACCAAAAACCTCCATATTCTTTTGATTTCCACCGCCTTTTGTAGGAGATCCACCCAGCACATATAGTCCTTTTCCTGACACAATTCCCTGCGTACCATGCCGGGCAAAATTAAGCGAACTCAACGTTTGCCAGGTTTGGCTAAGCGGGTCAAACATTTCCGTCGTATTCAAAGCAACAGAGCTCGTATCCACTTCACCACCCGCAACGATTAATTTATCCAGGTAATTATTGACAATCGCTCCGGCTCTCGGCGTGGGTAGGTTCTGTCCTTCCGGTAGCGTGCTCCAGGTTTGACTATTAAAATCATAAACATCCACTTCGGGTAATGCCGGGGCAAAGGTTCCTTCGGCTCCACCGGATTGCCTTCCGGATGCCAGGTATAATCGGCTTCCAATAACCGTCGCAAAAAAGTGATCACGGGGTCTGGGAGCATCTTCCAAGACGGTCCACTCGCCGGTTTTTGGATCAAAGGAGTCAAAATAAGGCACGTAACCACCGTCATGACCATCTGTGTTTCCTCCCACAATGTAAAATTTTCCTCTATGTTCCACTACACCGGCTGATCCTCTTCTTCTGCTCTCTGGAATTTCCACTCCCTGTATCCATTCCTCAGCTACCGGATCAAACATCCAGATATGAGTGGCGGGTAATTCATTAGGAAAGTCATTCGTTTGAAAAGCTCCCATTATCCAGATTAGCCCTTCATAGGTAATTGCCTGGAAATGATTAAAGCTGTGTGGATTGATATTCGGCAGCGAACGCCATTCGTCCTTAGCGTAATCGTAAATATCAATGGTTTTGGCACTTTCTCTACCCCCCATCAGGTAAAATTTATCTCCGGCCTGCACAAAACTATTTTCATGCCTGCCTGTGTAGGAAGTATTTTCATTTTTTACATACCATTCCTGATCGACCAGGTCTGGGCTGATGGTCCATGTGAAATTAAACGATTCGGCATCTGAATGAATTTCATCCTCGTCATCGACGGTGATGGTCACCCGGTATGGACTATTTGCCAGCGCACCGTCCTCAATTTTTCCGTAAATGGTTCCATTCGTGGGTTCCAGATACACTCCCGGCGGCAGGCCTTCTGCCGTGTACTTGAGATTTCCGTTCCCACCCGAAGCTGCCACAAACATGCTTCCATCCAATTCGTGACCGGAGAAATTGATCAAATCCTCTATTGCTGTATACTCAATGGGAATTTGAATTGGCTTCCCTAGAATTTCAATACCATTCACAAGTGGGTTTTCCTTTTGCTTCAGGAAGGAAATGTTTAGCTCTCCATCGGTGACAGATACTTCATATTGTTTCATGCCACCAATCAGGTGACCAAATGCTTCTACGATATCAAAGGAAGATGCTACCGTTTCTCCTTCAATTTGAATATCAAAATATCGTTTTAATAAGGTAGAGGTACCTTCGAAACCATTTCCCATATACAAATTAACCAGGTAATTTCCATTTGGCAACGGTATGCTGTAGTCCATGGTGGACTCTGTAGCATACCTTTCCTTGTTAAAAAGCTGTTCGTATCGGGAATCAGATATATACTCAGGAATCGATTCGTGTCTCTGGTCTGCGCTAAAAGAGTTCGTAGCGCTTCTACCTCCGGAGACAGAAAACAAATCGGTTTGCTCCGGACCCGTAACACTATTGGCCAGCCAGTTAGGGGAACCGTCTTCTCCATTGAGCAAGCTACCTCCTGCATTGATTCGTAACAAAATCTCAAAATCCTGTTCTATGGTAACGGCAAACGATTGTTCCACATAGTACCCGTTGGTATCAGTAGCTCGAACGGTAAGATTGGCTGTCACTTCATCACTCGGAGTCATAATCCGGAGAAGGTTGTCTTCAATCTGAGTACCGACCACTGGATTGGTATTTCCGGAAACAGAATAGGTCAGGTTGTTGACACCATCATTATCATCAAAATATTCGTCCAGATTGACCATCACATCCGGATCGCCTATCAGTCGATTCACATCCCGCAAGGTCCGGATGGTGTAGGGAATTTCACCGCTGACTTTGAAATAATTCCACACGCCTATGAAGCTATCTCCAGTATCGTGAGATGATCCGTAAATGCCCATTGCCAAGGGCTTTGACAAATCCTGAATGGCTTCTAAAATAGCTCCATTGGCATTAATCGTACCCAGGGAAATGGCGGGATCGTTGTTATAGGCATATCGGGGTTCTACTGTTCCTTCCACGGGATTTACCACAAAAGACAATTCGATAAGCGTATTAGCATCGGCCTGTTGATCAACAGGGATTTCCAGAAAAAGGGATTCAGCTGACACCACATCGTTGAGCTCCTGAACAGCCGTGATTCCATCTTTGGTAAAGACCAATTTGATAAAATTACTTTGCGTACCATCGCCTATCTGAATACCTACCTCCCCATCTCCGGAATAATCATAAAGTTGTCCGGGAGAAGACAGGCCAATAATGCCGGAGGAAATAACATAATTACCGGTTTCGGTTCCGACATTTACCCCCAGTTGAAACCCTTTTTCCTGATTATTAGCTGTTTCGTTTGCAGTGCCCCCGGTCATGGAAACCTGGATGGCACCAGCCGTACCTCCGTAAATATCGGGAGGACCAGGACTATCATTTCCTTTATCAAGCCATTCCAGCCAGTTTGGGTTATCAGCTCCATTGTTCATCAATCCGGTCAACCCTAGTCCCAGGTAACCAAACTCTTCGCCAAAAGCATCTGACTGGTTCGTAAATAACTGGTTTTCCAGCGGCAAATTGGTAGGATAGCCAATTTGAAATGGATCATTGGCATCCAAAATACCATCTCCATCATCGTCCAGATCATTCAAGTTGGAAACACCGTCTTTATCATAGTCATCCGGGGCGGAACCTCCAGAGCAATAATCTGTTCCATTATCCAACTCATCTTGATTCGTATAGCCATCGTGATCATAATCAGCATTGGGATCAAATGCAGGATCATCCACAGCAATACAAAAGACATCATCGGCTGGGGTTAGCACCATTATTCTATTGTCAAAGGTTGCTACCCAAATGGTTCCCGGGAAAATTTCAGCATCTCCGTTCGTTGCGATACCGAGGGCATTCCCACCATTCAGATTCCATTTGCTGAATTCAGCATCCTTTAATGACCCATCTCCATTTAAATGGATTAAATGAAGGGTGCCTCCATTTTTCCCTACCACCAAAGAACCTTTTAACGCCCCTTCAAAATTCGTACCCTTGTATTCAGCAATCCCGTTGGAATTGTTAGGAAAAACGGTAACGATAGTGGGTTGCGGACCATTGGAATTGGCCAGGGTAGGTGCAATAAAATCCGCTTCGGCCTGATTGGCCAGACTTTGGGGCACCGGAGGCCAGTTAGCAGGTAGGCTATTGGCCGCGTATTCATCAAATCCCGTTTGGCCCGGTGCTACGGGCTCCAGAATCTGGGTTCTGAATTTGTCTGTGGGCGTAAATGCCGGCGTAACGTCGGAGTAATCATTATTATCCCCAATAAATTTTGTGTATAATCCCGCACCTCCCGGTTCAAAAGGGAATGGGGCTCCAGCCTGGTAAGGTTGCCCCGGGTTCGCTCTTATGGGTGTCGGATGTCCTCCATAATAACTACCCGGAGTGTACGTGTCCAGGTCCGAAGTAACCATCAATAGGTGATCCTGATTGTCTACAAATTCCCCGTCTGCAGAGGGGTTTAAAGGGCTGGCACCAGGTTCTCCGGGATCGTAATCATTGCTTACAAGCGTGGCATTTCCCTCGTTAATGGGTAAGCCGCCCCAATTGATATTGGCACCGTTGTCTGTTACAAAAAGTTTTCGGTCCTCGGTTACTACTAAATCATAGGAATTCCGATACCCGGGTGAATATATCTGTACAGGTCCGTCCAGGGAAACCATTCCCATATTCAACCCATCATTTCCGCCAAAGGGGTCATTGACATCTATTCCATCATAATCAGGGTCATTGGGATTGTACACCCCATTTACATTTTCGCGGCTCGGATCATCCAAGGTAGGAATATCGTATTTAAATGATCGGCCTGAATGCGTATCTGTTTGGGTAGGTAACGCTTCCAGGGCATCAAGGTCTATACTTAAAATCGCCGCCGAAAGCGCAAACTCACTAATATAGGTGAAGTTTTTCGATGGAGCTCCGGCATTGGTCAATCCACCACTTGCTACCAACAGATAAGGCTTGCCATTAATAGTGGTAAATTCCAGCCCGTTGGTAGAGTGATTTTCTTCCGACCGGGGCAGACCACGAACCAAATCCGTCACCTCCCAGGTTTCGCCTGTCCAGCTCAAACGGGTAATGACTCCTGAGTTCGTATCCAGCATCTTATCTCCGCTGGGGCCTCCCCATTTCGGATCACTGGAACTCACATAGATGATGGGGTTTTGGGCTGTACCAACCACCGTCAAGCCCGTAATTTGCCGATTTCCCCGATTGTCATAGGCCAACAGCCCATTGTCATCGTAATTAGGAATGTCTTTAACTCCCAATAAAATTTCTTCTCCAACCACCTGGTATTCGTTGGGGCCTCCTTTTTCAATGGTGTAAATTTTAATTTCCCCTTTCAACTGAGCCACGTAAAGCCTTTCATCCGGCCCGAACTGCAGTGAAGTCCCCAGATCAATGTTCTGAAAGCCATTAAAATCCAGAGAAGTCTGATTGAAACTGGCATTTTGAGAATAAACATAATTCTTAGAGGATATACCAATAAAAAGAATGAATAAAAAAAATAATATAGGGTATAATTTTGCTGTTCCCATAACCAACGGAAGATTAAATTGATAAACTGTTTAATTATAAATTTTAAAAGTATTATGCTGTTTTAACATCACAATATTAGACATTTAATCTATTAATGTCAATGTTAAAAAACGTTTTATTTTATTTAAAATACATTTTTATTGTTTTGATAGTTCAATATTTTTTTATCAAACCCAAAAAGCCAGTAAATTTATTTAATTGGCTATTTTTGTGATTTCCAATGAAAGAACAAAAAAATTATTTTATTTTGGTTTTGGTATTGGGTGCTTTGAGTACCATTAGCCCTTTTTCGGTAGACATGTACCTACCTGCTTTCCCTGCCATCGCCAAAAATTTGGATACAAGTATTTCCAGTGTACAGCTTTCCCTTACCAGTTATTTGATTGGTATTGCCATTGGACAACTATTTTACGGCCCCTTACTGGATAAATTTGGCCGAAAAAAGCCCTTATATGCCGGTCTGTGGATTTATGTGATTGCTTCGGTTGGTTGTGCCCTCACCACTTCTGTAAATTCGCTCATTGCGATGAGGTTTATTCAGGCCATCGGTGGCTGTGTGGGAATGGTGGCCGCCCAAGCCTTGGTGCGAGACTTATTTCCAGTAAATAAGATCGCTCAGGCACTCGCCATGCTAACTCTCGTGATCGCCGTATCGCCCATGATTGCACCTACGTTGGGAGGATATTTGACTTCCCATTTCAATTGGCACTGGATGTTCATTTTGTTGGCAGCCATCTGCACTGCAATAATTCTGGCCTGCAAATGGCAATTGCCCGACGGCGCTGACCCAGACCCGGATCTTTCGTTAAGACCGGGAAGTGTGTTAAGTAAGTACCTGGAAGTGTTACGAAACAAACAATTTTTGACGTTTATCCTGGTGGGAGGAATCGCAGGGGCGGCTCCCTTTGCTTACATTGCAGGATCTTCGGATGTTTTTATCAACATTTATGGCTTGACAGCTACCCAATACGGATGGCTCTTTGCCTTTTTGTCGGTAGCCATGATCGGTGCCACCCAGTTAAATCACGTGTTGTTGAATCATTTCAGCAACCGAACGATCGTCATTACCGCCCTTAGTTATCAATTAATTGTTGGCTTGGTCATTATCACCGGAGTGGGTACCGATGTCTTTAACGTCTGGGTGTTGATAGGAATGATGTTTATTTTTCTCACCGGACATGGGTTGAGTGTACCTAACGCGGCTGCTATTTCGCTGGCACCCTTTGAAAAGAACGCCGGAAGTGCCTCTGCCATGATGGGCTTTATGCGAATGGCATTTGGGGGAATAATTTCCGCACTGGTAAGCATTTTTCACAACGGAACAGCCATGCCCATGATACTGCTTATGGCAGGATGTATCTTGTTGGCTGGACTGGTTTTGATCCGTTACTACCATACCACCGGGGAATTATATGCGCTTCGAAAAAAGAATTCGGCCCTTTCTCCCAGGTGAGCAGGAAAATAGGTGATGCTCAATTATTTTTCTAACTTTGCGCTTTGTTAAAATTCTCAGAAAGTACATACAATGATTTCAGTTGATAATTTATCCTTAAAGTTTGGTAAAAGGACCCTTTTCGAAGACGTAAACTTGAAATTTACGCCCGGAAATTGTTACGGTGTCATCGGTGCCAACGGAGCTGGAAAATCCACTTTTCTAAAAATTCTCACCGGAGAAATCGACAGCACTTCGGGTGTCGTAAACATCACTCCCGGCCAACGGATGGCCGTGCTTTCTCAAGACCACTTTGCTTTTCAGGAGGAGGAGGTCTTGCGCACGGTAATCAGGGGACATCAAAAACTATTTGACATCATGACTGAAAAGGATGCCATCTACATGAAGGAGGATTTTACGGAAGAGGATGGAAACAAGGCGGCGTTATTGGAAGCTGATTTTGCTGAGATGGATGGATGGAATGCAGAAAGTGATGCTGCTGCCCTATTGTCCGGGCTGGGTGTGAGTGAGGAATACCATGGCAAGTTGATGAAAGACCTTTCCGGAGATCTGAAAGTGAGGGTATTGCTGGCCCAGGCCTTGTTTGGCAATCCGGACATTCTGATTCTCGATGAACCTACCAACGATTTGGATGCCGAAA
This sequence comes from Cyclobacterium salsum, assembly GCF_010119245.1. GTDB lineage: Bacteria > Bacteroidota > Bacteroidia > Cytophagales > Cyclobacteriaceae > Cyclobacterium > Cyclobacterium salsum. The sequence goes on along the minus strand of NZ_WNKG01000001.1, from coordinate 57,430 downwards.
CCATTGGCTGGCTGGAAGATTTCTTAATCAACTTCAAAAATCTGGTAATAGTGGTCTCTCACGACCGGCACTTTTTGGACCAGGTGGCTACGCACATCGTAGATATTGACTTTGGGAAAATCAACATTTACTCCGGAAACTATTCGTTTTGGTATGAATCTTCTCAGCTGGCTGCCAAACAAAAGACCGATCAAAACAAAAAGGCGGAAGAGAAACGGAAAGAACTGCAGTCCTTTATTGAGCGCTTCTCGGCAAATGTGTCTAAATCCAAACAGGCGACTGCCCGAAAGAAAATGTTGGAGAAACTGAATGTGGACGAAATCAAACCCTCCACCCGAAAATACCCCGGCATCATCTTCAAACCGGAACGAGAAGCCGGAGACCAATTGTTGCTGACCGATCAGCTAGAATTAAAGAACGAGGAAAAAATCTTTTTTACCGATGTCAATCTGATGGTCGACAAAGGCGACAAAATTGCCTTCCTTTCGCGGACCAAACAGGCGGTTACCAAGTTTTTCCAAACAATCATGGAAGAAATTCCCGTTCAATCCGGAAGTTTCAAATGGGGAGTCACCATCAATAAAGCCTACATGCCCAACGATAATTCTGCCTTTTTCGATTCGGATTTAAAGCTGATTGATTGGTTGAGCCAATATAGCGAAAATCAGGAAGAAGCCTATGTAAGAACCTTCCTGGGAAGAATGCTATTTACAGGCGAGGAGTCCCTGAAAAAGGCTTCTGTATTATCGGGTGGAGAAAAAGTGAGGTGCATGGTATCCCGGATGATGTTACAAAACCCAAACTTCCTGGTATTGGATGAGCCTACCAATCACCTGGACCTGGAGTCCATTCATGCCCTGAACAATGCCATGATTGATTTCACCGGAACCCTCCTGTTTTCATCCTATGACCATGCTTTTGTTCAATCGGTAGCGAACCGGATTATCGAGTTTACCCCTAAAGGTACCATCGATCGGCGAATGGATTACGAGTCTTATCTTGAAGATTCTGAAATCAAGGCATTGAGGGAAAAAATGTACCATTAAATTTTAATAGACAAAAGTTGCTGGCCACTGCAATCGTTTGTTACCTGCTGGGAACCATGGCACTCGGTGCCTGGTCTTCCCGTATGGTCAAAACCTCCGGTGACTTCATGCTGGCAGGCAGGCAGCTTCCCCTATCTTTAAGTGCCTCAGCCCTATTTGCTACCTGGTTTGGGTCCGAAACTATTTTCGGTGCCTCTTCCGAATATCTTAAACATGGCTTGCTTGGAGTCATGGAAGACCCTTTTGGAGGTGCCTTATGCCTGATGCTTTTCGGCGGCATTGGTGGTCAGTATGGCTGCCATGATCGCCGGTTCTTTCTTGTTTCCCAGACCTAAACGTAATGACTAACTACCCTGAAATCGTCCTTAAAAAAGCGAAAGAAATTTCCCTGAAACGAATGCATCATTGGGTTTTTTCCGGTGCCATTCAACAAAAGCCCAAGGACCTCCAGGACGGGGAATTGGTGAAAGTCCTGGATTCCAAAAAACAGGTGCTGGGACTTGGTTTTTATTCGCCAGGGTCCATTATGGTGCGAATGATTACTTTTAGTGATCGGGAAATAACGGAGGTATTTTGGTTGGAAAAGCTTTCAGCCGCCTACCTGTTAAGAAAAATACTATTTTCCGGCCAAACAGAAAGAACCAACGCCTATCGAATGGTTCATGGAGAAGGAGACAGGCTACCTGGCCTGATTATCGACTATTACGACGGCGTTTTGGTAATTCAAGCCCATCACCTGGGAATTGTCAAAGAATTGCCATCGATTTCGAATGCGCTTCAACAACTCCTTGGAAAGGATCTCAAAGCCATCTACAACAAAAGTGCCTCTGCCCTTCATGGAAAAACCAATGAGGCCGACGGCTGGATTTTTGGGGAAAATTCAGCCCTTCGAATAAAAGAGAATGCCTTGCACTTTGAAATCAATTTGGAAAAGGGGCAGAAAACGGGTTTCTTTCTAGACCAACGGGAAAACAGGTCGCTACTTCAACGCTATTGTCAGGACAAAGAAGTGCTCAATACCTTTTGTTATTCCGGTGGATTTTCGGTGTACGCGCTTGCTGCCGGTGCTAACCGGGTTACATCGATAGATATTTCATCGGATGCCATTGCGCTTTGTCAAAAAAACCTGGAATTAAACCACTTTGACTCCAATTTAAATCCCTGCCTGACGGCTGATGTCCTGAAGTTTTTGCAGAACATGGAGGAGGCTTACGAGGTGATCATTCTCGACCCGCCAGCTTTTGCGAAAAATATCCGCTCGCGGCACAATGCCGTCCAGGCATACAAACGATTAAATGCCCTGGCGCTGAAGAAAATAAAACCCGGGGGTATCCTGTTTACCTTTTCTTGTTCGCAGGTTATTGACCGGGAACTCTTTAACCATACGGTAACGGCTGCCGCCCTGGAAGCAGGCCGAAAGACCCAGGTATTGCATCAGGTATCGCAAGGACCTGACCATCCGGTGAACGTATTTCATCAGGAGACATCCTATCTGAAAGGACTGGTAATGTATGTCACTTAAAAAAATGAAGTGGCAGGAATACCAAGCTTCCTGCCACTTTTAGAAAACTATCAAACGTTTACTCCCGTGGTCCCCCCTCCTTTCAGGGTAAGTTCCACCGGCTGGTTGGTTTGCCAGGATCCAGCCGTAAAGTCCGGAATATCGATTGAGTTGGACCTATTGGCGACTGACCATTCGCTCAAGGGAGTGATCGAACTCCAGAGTGCCGCATCGTACACATCCTGATCCAACGGAAGCCCGTTTCTCAAGCAATCAATCAATCTCCAGTCCATCATAAAGTCCATGCCTCCATGTCCTCCTATTTTCTTGGCCATTTCGCCCACTTTTTTGACGATTTCCGGCGTGTATTTTTCCTCCAGCGCTTTTACTTCCGCCTCTTCCATCCAGCCATGGCCGGAAGAAATTCCGGGAACAGGCCATTTTCTTGCCATGCCCTTGGTACCACTAATCAGATGAATTCTGGAATAAGGCCTCGGAGAACTCACATCGTGTTGAATCATGATGGATCGGCCTTTTTTGGTTTTTACCAGGGTGGTATTCATGTTTCCCCGGAATTGCTTGGTAGCGAAAGAGGCATAAAAGTCATCTTGCTCAGCTAATTCTTCGGCCCGCGCTTTCATATGATAATCCTGACTTGACAGGGAAGTAAGGTAGTCCATTTGGTCCCCTCGGTTAATATTCATGATCTGACAAACCGGACCCAGCCCGTGGGTCGGGTATATATTCCCATCACGGTAATTTTCCTTCAGTCGCCACATATCCTGATATCCACTGTCTTTCTGGAAATTCAGGTCCAGAAGGTCGTGGATGTACGCTCCTTCCCCATGGATAACATCTCCAAAAAAGCCATCCCTTGCCATGTTCAGCGTCATCAATTCAAAAAAGTCATAACAGCAGTTTTCCAATTGCATGCAATGCTTTTTGGTTCGTTCCGAGGTCTCCACCAGTTGCCAGCATTCTTCCAGACTGATGGCTATGGGCACTTCTGAAAAGGCATGTTTTCCTGCTTCCATCGCATATACCGCCATGGGCGTATGCCATTCCCAGGGAGTCGCGATATAGATCATATCCAGATCATCCCTGTCCACCATTTTTTTCCAGGCATACGTACTACCGCTGTAGGTAACTGGTTTGTGGGAGGTTCCTTCCAGGCTTTTCATCACCTTATCTACCATTTCCGGCCGTAAGTCACACAGGGCTTTTATTTCTACTCCCTGAATTTTGCTCAATCGGTCCACTGCTCCCGGTCCACGCATCCCCAGTCCAATGACACCTACCCGAACTACGTCCAGTTTGGGGGCCGCATAGCCGGACATATTAAAGCGCTGCGCATACTGCTTCTTGCTTTGAACAAGTACGTTTTCCTGTTCTTCTTGTGATAAACCGGTAAACCCCGATCCCATCATTCCTATTCCGGCCAGGCCGGAGAGTTTCAAAAACTCCCTCCTTTTATTACTCATAATACGCTATTATTAATTGAATCGTTTTAAATTGTCCTCCCGGACGTTACACTTTATGTTGAAGAAAATCCTACTGCTCTATAAAGAAAAACAAATATAATCCAAGAACGCAATCGAAAATAGGCCAACCTTTCGTTAGGTCAAGTAATTCCTGAACTCAGGGGCGAATTGGCATAAAACTAGATTCGGAAATTTCATGCATCGCTGGCTATTTCAAATATAGCTTATCAAAGAACAGGGTCAAACATCTGAATTAAAAAAAAGGATGAATGGTTTTTTTGTTACTTTAAAGATTTATGAACTATTTAGCTACATTTAATCCAAGCTGGAAATAGAATAGACGTTCATCAATTTCCTTTATTTGTTACTTCAATACCACCTAACTCAATTTAAAACATGCGAACCCAATCTCTTGGAACCCTTTTGTTGCTAACCGTCCTAATTTCATTTTCCTGCAGTAATCCTGAACAGGAAACCAGCCCTACCGATACGGAATTTAACCATGAAAATGCCGTCGAAAACCTCCTACTAAAGGATCATCAACCGATTTCACTGTATAAAGGAAACGAACATCCTGTGGAGAAGGCTGCGTTCCCTGTAATCGACATGCATGCCCACCCCTATGCCAAGTCGGAAGACGAACTGGAAGAATGGGTAGCCATCATGGACCGTGTGGGTATTGAAAAGACGGTCATTCAAACCTATCGAACCGGAGCTGAATTTGATTCTCTGGTACAGACCTACAGCAAGTACCCGGACCGCTTTGTTCTTTACTGTGGATTTGATTACTCAGGATACGAGGAAGAAGATTTCGGAGCTGCCGCAGTTAAGGAACTGGAGAGGTGTTTTTCGGTCGGTGCTAAAGGTGTGGGCGAGCTGGGAGACAAAGGGAAAGGTCTTTTCTATTCCCGACCGACAAAAGCCTTTGGCATGCACATCAACGACCCAAAGATGAAACCGCTGTTGGATAAGTGTGCGGAACTAAGTATGCCCGTAAGCATCCATGTAGCCGAACCCATCTGGATGTACCAGCCAATGGATGCCAGTAACGATGGGTTGATGAATGCGTTTAAATGGCGCCTGGATGATCAGGAGGGGATCGTGGATCATGGAGGTATGATTACCATTTTGGAAGAGGCGGTCTCCCAAAACCCAGAGACAACGTTTATTGCCTGTCATTATGCCAATAGCAGTTACGATTTGAGCATCCTGGGGAGTCTTTTTGACAAATACCCTAACTTATATGCTGATAACAGTGCCCGATATGCCGAAACGGCCACCATCCCGCGAACCGTAAATCGCTTCTACAGCCGGTACGCCGACCGGTTAGTCTATGGAACCGATATGGGCATTAGCCAAGATATGTACCGCACCACCTTCCGGATTCTGGAAACTGCAGACGAACATTTTTACGACCGAAACATCTCTTCCTATCATTGGCCCATGCATGGGTACGACCTTTCGAAAGAGGTGTTGGAAAAAGTCTACCGTACCAACGCCCTCAATATATTAAACCTGCAACCCTGATCATCAATAAAGAACATCGTTTATCAGCCTTGCGTAGCCCCGGGCATATTGATCCATTCCCAGGTCGGAGGGGTGCGTACCGTCAACCGTCCCTTCCATGGAAAGGCCGATGGCATCCTTCTCCAGGTAATACACCTCGCTTACACCTGAAGTCAAGAGTTCCCTGTACACCTCCTGTGACCATTGATTTCTTTTTTCGTAAGCCTCTCTCCTATCTTGATTGATCAGGCCATCGGTATACCCGGCATGATCGACTAAGAGAATTGGAGTGTCGGGTTGTTTGGATTTAAGATACATTACAGCTGCGTGTATCCTTCGTTTGACCTCTTCCTCCGGAAAGGTATCCCGCACCAGGTTAGGCAAGCAATCGAGTACGTACATGCTGCTCTCGATAGATGCCATGTACCGTATCAATGGGTCTTCCAATTGACCGTTCCCGGAAAAACCAAGATTAATAAGCGGGCGATTTACCGCCCTTTCCAAAATAGCTGTCCATGCCATCCCAGGTCTGGAGGCACAAGCGCCCTGCGCGATAGAAGTGCCATATACTACAATGGGTAAGATAGCAGTATCTTTGGGCAATAATTCAAAGGTAGCATTGGCAGCAACACCTATTTCCAGGAACAACACCTCGTTGTAAAGCGGCAAGTATAAGTCAAATTCCCTATCCCTTCTTCCCTCTTCTATGAGTTGAAATCCATAGCTAATGGTATCGCCAAATGAATAATTCCCTTTGACCCAAGTCCAATCGCTTGTTCCCTTTTTCGTGTAAAGATCCAATCCGCTCACTCCCGTAGCAGGCATGTGCGGCATATCCCTATTGCCAGATACAGTGTATCGAACCTGAATGTTTTTGGCATTGGTACGAAAGCGTAGCTTCACTCCTGCCGAATGCCTGGAAAGCCGCCAAACGGGTTCTCTAACCTGTTTTTCCAGTGAATCAGGTAATCTAAAATACACCAGCTCCGAACCTGCTTTTCCATGAACAATGTTCTCTTTTTCAGACTCCAGGGGATTTATCCAACCTAATTGCTCCTGTCCATGTAACCTAAGGCAGGAAGATATAACCAATAATGAGGTATAAAAAACAATTCTGAGATTCATAGAATTTAGATTATGGGGTTAGGTATTTACTAGAGAAGGATGCTATTCTTTCCATTATCAGCATCTGGTCAAATTTCAATAATGCCCTGCGAAAAAAGAAATATATGTTTACAGACGATCAAATTTATCAAATTAAAAAAGAGGTATTTTACCGATGAAGGATTTCAAGTTCCGTACCATAGATTCGTTTGGCTACTCCGGAGAAAGAGCTCCAATAAGAACCGTAAATTTTTTCTGTTCCTGCCAAAAGAAATAATTCAACCACAGCATCCATCATACCTTCCCTGGAATTTCTACTAAATATTTTTGGATAGGTAAACACTATGTCAGGGTATTTCCTTTCGAAAGAACTCGCTGTATCCGGGTCATCTGTTGCTAAAAAGACTCCAAAACTTTTAGGTTTCGTTTCCAAATATTCGTCAATCTTATTTTCAAAGAGGTGATTCGGGCTGTTTTGAATCGCTTTTTTATGGTCGCCCTTTCGAATATGCATTCCTATCATATGGTCTTTAAAGGTCTCTTTGACAACCTTGATTTTAGCTGCAATTTGGTCAATTGGGACAAACACTTGAAAACCTTTCTGGTAATCAACACATTGGTTGCCTGTAATTACCAGAATTCTTTTCTTTTTACGACAAACATTTTTTAAATGATCGATCCCTTTACTAACATCCCAATCCATGATCAGGGAGTCAAAACGCAGTAATCTCGAAAGACCGATATTGTAAAGGGAAACCAACCATGGAATGAACTTCAATTTATGGGTTGTCAGGAATTTACTTCTGATAAAAAGATTATATTTGAATTCCGGATTTAGTAATTTAAATCTAGGGTTAGGTTGGAATAGATCCTGATACCGAATATTCAAGCCAGAATCAGGAATCCAAACAACTTCCAGGTCGGCATCAATGAGCGATTTAAAGTAAATAAAGGATGAAATAGCTCTCAACCGATTGCCCAAGCCAGACCTGGGATTTAGTAGTAGTTTTACGTTTTCCATTGTCACTTTAACCTTTCTTTCATTTAGAACATAAAATATTATACCAGATATAAAAATGATGAAATTTATCTTTACAACCCTACTTCTTCTCATATTTATTTCAACTAATTTAATGGCCCAAGAAAGGCCGAATGTCCTGGTAATTTTGACAGACGACCAGGGGTATATGGATTTGGGTAGTTATGGAGCTACAGATCTCCGAACACCTCATATTGACCGTTTGGCCGAAACTGGAGTCAAATTCACCCAATTTTATGCCGCCGCACCCGTTTGTTCCCCGTCTCGTGCAGGTTTTTTAACCGGAAAATACAATTTCAACGCGGGCCTCTTTGGCAATGTGGCCCCTCCTCACCGCGATCCGGAGGGAAATTCAGGGCTACCTACTTCCGAAATAACCATGGCGGAATTATTTAAAGGCAATGGGTACCGCACCGGACTGATTGGTAAATGGCATTTGGGACATACTCCGGAAAAACTCCCGAATGGTCAGGGCTTTGATTATTTCTTTGGCCACCAAAGGGGGTGCATTGACAACTTCTCTCATTTTTTCTATTGGAGTGGACCCAATCTCCACGACTTGTATCAGAACGAACAAGAGATTTACCGGCCTGGAGAATTTTTTGGTGATTTAATGGTAGAGGAAGCCAAAGATTTCATGGATCAGGATTCGGATCAACCCTTCTTTATGTATTGGGCGATCAACATGCCCCACTATCCGTATCAGGGTGATCCCAAATGGCTGAAAGCGTACGCCGACCTGGACAGCCCCCGTAAGGAATACGCCGCCTTTGTTTCTACCATTGATGAGTTGGTGGGTGAAGTGTATGCCCACCTAAAAGCTATTGGGGAATTGGAAAACACCATTATCGTTTATCAGTCAGATCATGGTCACAGCGTAGAGGAACGAGCCTTCTTTGGAGGAGGCGACCCTGGGCCTTTTAGCGGTGCCAAATTCAGCATGCTGGAAGGAGGAATCCGGGTTCCGGCTATCATTCGCTATCCCCAAAAACTTCCTCAAAACGAACTCAGGCATCAGTGGGCAAATAGCATCGATTGGATGCCTACGCTGGCAGCCTTAGCCGATATTGACCTGCCGCCAAGCCACCAAATCGACGGTAAGAACCTGCTTCCGCTACTGTTAAACCCACAAGTCCCCAGTCCGCATCAGACGATGTATTGGGGAACCGGCCTTCCCGAAAATGAAAATCATCCCTGGGCAGTCCGTAAAGGTCCCTGGAAATTAATCGGTAATCCGAGCGACCCCACTGGAAAACTGCAATTCGGTGAAGGGGATAAACTCTACCTGGTAAACCTGGAAAGCGATTCCACAGAAGTTCGCAATTTAGCCCCACAACACCCGGAGAAAACCCAGGAATTGCATATGCTCTATAAAAACTGGGTCGAAGATTTTAAAAAGGACAAATAATTTGCCTTTGATTAAAAAAAAATAAAAATAAATTGTTTTCCGACCGGTCCGTTCATTTTAAAAGCAAACGTTTCCACGTTAAATATTTGACCAAATTTAGGTTTTAAATGGTTTAATTAGTCGAAGTTTTATAGTAAGTCTATTCACTAAGCTAAAAATAGAAAATCAGGGAAAAACTTAATGAATTTTTTACTCGCAGTACTCCAAAGAGGCTATTGTAGATATCATTTTTTATTTATTAAATTTCGCTCAAAGAGCACGAGAACTATTTTTAACAAACATTATTTCGATATTTTATTATGTGTGGTATTGTTGCTTACATTGGAAACCAGGAGGCGTATCCAATAATTTTGAAGGGCTTGCAAAGATTAGAGTATAGAGGGTATGACAGTGCCGGTGTCGCCCTGTTAGATCAGAAGCTAACTATTTACAAGAAAAAAGGTAAAGTGGCTGAACTGGAAGGGTCACTTATAGGCAAAAACCTTCATGCCAAATCAGGCATTGGCCATACCCGATGGGCAACCCATGGAGAACCTTCGGACCGTAATGCCCATCCCCACCGATCCCCCTCTGGAAAGCTGGCGATGGTTCACAATGGAATCATTGAAAATTATGCTCCGATCAAAAAGGAGTTGCAGAATAAGGGGTATGTTTTCGAAAGTGATACGGATACGGAAGTACTGCTTTATTTTATAGAAGATATTTACCAAAATGATGCTACCAGCCTGGAGGAAGCAGTGCGAATTGCGCTCAAGCGGATCATAGGAGCCTATGTAATTATCCTTCTCGATGAGGCCCATCCGGATACCCTGATAGCTGCCAGAAAGGGGAGTCCCCTGGTTATCGGAATTGGTAAAAACGAACATTTCTTAGCCTCCGATGCCTCTCCGATTATCGAATATACCAAAGAGGTCGTTTATATCAATGACTACGAGATGGCCATCGTCAAACCGGATGAATTAATTCTAAAAAACCCAGGGAATGAACGCATTACCCCCTTCATTACCAAATTGGATATGGAGTTGGCGGCAATAGAAAAAGGAGGGTACGAGCATTTCATGTTAAAGGAAATATTCGAGCAGCCCACCGCTGTATTTGATTGCCTTCGGGGGCGGTTGGATGCCAAGGCAGGGACCATCCGAATGGGGGGCATCGACAAGCATCTGGACCTGCTCAAAGAAGCCAAAAGAATTATACTGGTAGGTTGTGGGACTTCCTGGCACGCCGGACTTTTGGCAGAATACGTTTTTGAAGAACTCTGCAGGGTTCCTGTAGAAGTAGAATACGCATCGGAATTCAGATACCGGAATCCGGTTATTAATCCGGGAGATGTAATCATCGCCATTTCCCAAAGCGGGGAAACGGCAGATACGCTGGTTGCCTTGGAGAATGCAAAAAATCAGGGGGCCTTCATTTTCGGCGTCGTAAACGTGGTGGGCTCGAGCATCGCCAGGCTTTCTCAGGCGGGTGCCTATACCCACGCTGGTCCTGAAATTGGCGTGGCATCGACCAAAGCCTTTACGGCTCAACTTACCGTGTTGTACCTTATTGCCATTAAGCTAGGCTATGCCAAAGGATGCCTTTCCAGGGATCGGTACCTTCACCTAATCGGAGAATTGGCATTAATTCCAGATAAAATCAGTGAAGTACTGAAGTCCGCACCAGAAGTGGCCGCCCTCGCTGAAAAATACAAAGATGCCCGCGATTTTTTATTCCTGGGAAGGGGATATAACTTCCCAATCGCCCTGGAAGGAGCATTAAAGCTAAAAGAAATCAGCTACATCCATGCAGAAGGCTATCCTGCAGCGGAAATGAAACACGGACCCATAGCGCTGGTAGAGGATAACCTACCGGTGGTTTTTGTCGCCACAAAAGATGCCTACCACGACAAATTAATTAGCAATGCACAGGAAATTAAGGCAAGAAAAGGAAACGTATTAGCGATCATTTCTGAAAACGATACGGTTTTTCAAGATATTGCTGACGAAACCATCGCAGTTCCTGCCGCCGATGAAATGCTCGCGCCCCTTCTCAGCGTAGTCCCCTTGCAACTTTTGGCCTACTACACCGGTCTGGCAAAGGGCCTGGATGTGGACAAACCCAGAAATCTGGCAAAATCAGTGACGGTCGAATAAAAAACAGGATCATTCCATGAATAAAATTACGCGACATCCATTGTCCGATTTGGGATACCAATTCATTGAGAATCGGTTTTTACCTAAAGGCAAGGATGAATACTACCTGAGAAATAAGCAAAACCGAACCGAGACCACTTACCGGAAACTAAATGCCCGGGAAATTGAGCAATTGGTTCGAAACCAAAACCAATCCGATAACTGGAATAATATTCTGGTTTCCGATGCCTTCAACCCGGAATTGGTCAAAAACTGTAAATTTTTTGGCTTGGTCCGCATCGGTAAGCTGGAACCTTATTTCCTGGAATACCACAACCTACGCATGCCGGTAGGGATTTACAACAGCCACATCATTAGTTGCGATATCGGAGACAATGTGGTGATTGATAATGTCCACTACCTTTCTCACTACATTTTGGGCAATGAGGTGGTTTTGGTAAATATCAACGAAATGGCCACCACCAGCCACGCAAAATTTGGGAACGGCATTATCAAAGAAGGAGAACCCGAATCCCTGCGAATCTGGTTGGAAGTATGCAATGAAAACGGGGGCAGAAAGATCGCTCCCTTTAGCGGCATGCTGCCTGGGGATGCCTGGCTTTGGTCCCGCTTCCGGGCAGATGAGGCGCTTCAACAGCAGTTGTTGGCCTTTACACAAAAAGCATTTGATGACAAGAGAGGCTACTATGGAAAAGTAGGGGATCGCTGCATCATTAAAAACTCCCTCATATTAAAAGATGTCTGGATCGGTTCGGATGCCTATATAAAAGGAGCAAATAAGCTTAAAAACCTGAGCATTCACTCCCATCCGGAGGCCGTTACCCAAATCGGCGAAGGATGTGAACTGGTGAATGGGATCGTGAGTGAAGGCTGTACGGTTTTTTATGGCGTAAAAGCGGTGCGCTTTGTCATGGCCGCTCACTCGCAGCTAAAATATGGTGCCCGGTTGATCAACAGTTACCTGGGCTCGAACGCCACTATCTCTTGCTGTGAAGTCTTGAATTCCCTGATATTTCCGGCACACGAGCAACACCATAACAATTCTTTCCTTTGTGCCGCACTGGTGCAGGGACAAAGCAACATGGCGGCAGGTGCTACGGTAGGATCTAATCACAATTCCAGAGGTGCCGATGGAGAACTTGTCGCCGGCAGGGGGTTCTGGCCAGGCCTCTGTGTAAGCCTGAAGCACAATTCCCGGTTTGCCACCTTCAACCTTGTAACCAAAGGAGATTACCCGGCAGAGATGGATATCCCCCTCCCCTTTTCCCTGATCAGTAACGATGTTCACCGAAACGAATTGGTGGTTCGACCTGCCTATTGGTTTTACTACAACCTCTATGCACTGGCCAGAAATGCCTGGAAATACAGGGACAGGGACAAACGGACCACTAAAACACAAAAATTGGAATACGATTACCTGGGGCCGGATAGCATGCTGGAGGTTTTCCAGGGGCTGGCTATTTTGGAAGAACTATGTGGGGAAGCCTGGTATAAACAACAATCCTCCCAACCGCCCACAGGCAAAGACCTGCTTCGAAGCAAAGGCAGAGCACTGCTTTCTTCAAAAAAAGATGAAGTTGATAAACTAGACGTACTGGCCAATCAATGGGAAAACAGCAAGCGGAACGTTCGTTTGGTAAACGTCCGGAAGGCCTATCTGATGTATCAGAAACTGGTTCAATATTATCCCATCAAATGCCTGGTAGATAGCCTGCATTCGGACCAGGCGGTTGATTTTGAAAGTTTTACCCCTTATTTCCCCAAACAAAACCTCCCGTACGAATGGATTAACGTAGGCGGGCAATTAATCCCGGAAAAAGATTTAAACCGCCTGGTGGAAGAAATTAAGAAAGGCTCCCTCACAAGCTGGAAAAAAATTCACGACCGGTATCAAATTCTGGGAGAGCGCTATGAAAAAACGAAAACCATCCATGCTTTCTCTTTAGCCTTAGCCGCCTATGCAACGGATGGTCTCCAAATGGACGCAGCTATCTTAAAAGAAATGTTGGTAACCGCCAAATCCTTTCGCTCGTGGCTCTCCGAACAAACCTACCTTTCCCGAAAAAAGGACTACGAAAACCCATTTCGAAACATGGTTTACCAGGATCTTAGGGAAAGAGATGAGGTATTGGGATCGCTCGAAAAAAACAGCTTTATTTTAAAAGAAAAAGAGGATTGTGAAACCTTCCGGAAAAAAATAGATACCTGGATCGCCCTTCTTTAATTTGTCTGATTCATTCCTGTACTTCATCAAAACCTGTTAAAGCATCCAATTCATGAAACAAAAGCAATGGTAGCAAGCAACTCCCCTGCTATTTCTATCTCCGAGTGGTTTTTTATTTGAATAAATAGTGCTAAATTAAACTGTCTTGGTGATGGTAATGAATTGGAACTTAATATATGCCTGACAGATTTTCTTTTGCGACATTAATCTTCCTGGTAGGAACGGCAATGGTATGTTATCAGGCGAAAGCCCAGCCTTGCCCTGAAAAGCTTATGGCACCAGCGCCAGGCTCCAACTATCTGGAAATTATTTCCCCAACTTCCGGTCCTGTTACCATCCCCTTGCCAGATGTACAGGTATTTCCCGGAGGAGAAGAACGGATATACATTCTCCTTCCTGATGTATTGACCGAGCTTTCAACGCCCATTATCCGATGGAATGAATTGGTTCTGAAAAAACCGCTTCATTCGGATGAAAATTGGAAAGGCTCCCTGGATCGAGCGGCGTTTTACACGACCCAATGCCTACCGGATTTGGAGGAAAGCCATTTTTCCGAAGCCAGCTCGCAGGAAGGGTTTCTATATAAAATGGAAAGCAACAGGGTTACCGTGCAGGGAACCATCTCCTTTGAAGCAATAGATGGTAAGCAGGTGAAACTCCATTTCAATGTGAGCGATCGGGAAGTCCCCAGACCTAAGATAAACGACCTGGATGGAAAGGTCTATTCAAGGGGTAATTCGCTGACCATTTCATCCGGCGAAATCAGCTATTTTCCAACGGATAAACTTTTAACAGGTGCCGGATTTGCGGAGGGAAATAATCTAAACCAACGATTTGATTTTCAAATAAACGGATTTCAGGGAACACCTGGGGTTTTTGTTGCCAATGAGGGGCCTGATTATCTGGACAGCTATTTTGTTTACAAGATCGATGGAGATCCGGAAACTGAAATTTTTATAAAAAAATACGCAATAGACCCATCGGTTATGGATTCGCGTTCATTTTTTGAGCCTATTCCGTTTCGGATAGACTCCCAGGACCTGGAGCAGCTTCCCTTAGTGGCCGAACTACATAGTAACAGTCTGTTAATTGACCCAAAACCTGCCTCCATTAAAGTGCCTCTTGTCAATCAAGCATTTGAGGGCAATTCCCCGAATAGCCAACAAATCAGAAGCTTTGCCAATCCCTCCCTTCTAAACCCCGGTTCCTGGGAAAATGACTATACCGTCTTTTTCGAGAACCTACCGGTATGGAATCTTACCTGGATAGAAAAGGATTCAACGGACGGCCTCCAGACGATCCGCCTGCAGAATCGCATGCCGGAATCGGATACCGGTGCGCCGGCAATCGAACAGCGACTCAGTTACCAACAGGTGGAGAAAATGAATGAACGTTTTATGGAGATCTTCAAAACCTTTGATGATACTTCCGATACCACTCAATTGAAAGAATCGATTTTGAGTTTATTTGAAACCAATGAGCTGGCTACCGATGCAGGGATGAATGACCCCTTTGAAGAATTTTTGGTGACGACCATTTCTGCCTTTCGGGAAGCTGAAAAACACGCGCTTTACACCGGATCTGCTGCATCTGTTCCCACAATGGATGCAAATGCATTGGAACTGGCACCCGCTGTGCTACAGGTGAATAAGGAAACCGGATTACCTGTGTCCAGGTCATTCACGTTTAAGGAAACGAATATTCAAATTGCCTATGGGGAGGACAGTATTTCGCTGACGGCTGTCAATGAAAGCCAAGGTCAACAATCCATCAAACTCCCCAATGCAGGTTTACTGGACATTTATCAATTTTTTGGAGCCATTAGCCAGCTACCGCTTACCGAGACTTCACAGGTCAATCTGGGCTTTTTTGATTTGACGCCGGTCGAAAAGCGCAGCGTAGAAGATCCTAATAAACAGCGACTCCTCCTGCTTCCCAAATACATACATGTCAATGTGAAAGTGCTCGAAAAGTTAACCTATCAGGGCACCGGAGCGATTAAGTTAGGAGTTCATTTTAACGGCCTTCGTAATCCTTTATTCCCTGAAAGCTACGAACCGAATTATAGTGGCACCTATTACGTAAGCCAGTCTTTTCCGCACCGACTTATCAAAGCTACTTTTAATCAAGGATTGACCCTCCAATAATGGTATCCAATATGAACACTCCACTATTAAAATGCAATGCGCTACTCTCTTTGTCTCCAGCCTGTTGGATAGCACTGGCCGCAGGAATGTTGCTTTCCTGCCAGGAAAACGCTGTTAAACCTTCAGAAAGCGATGTATCCCAGGCGATGGAAAACGGCTACCTGGCCCATGAAGGATACACCCGGAGTCTGAAGTTTACAAGGGATTGGCTGGAGTATGCGGATCCGGAAACCGGTTTAATTCCCAGAAATCTGAATGAGAGCAAAGATATCTGGAATGCAAAAGATGCCGCAGCGGACAATTACCCCTTTATGGTCCTGACCGCTTCCCTACTGGATAGCGACCTTTATGAAGGAAAGCTGGCAAGCATCCTGGAAACGGAACAAAAGTTAACCAATCGTATAGACCGCTTACCCGACACCTACTCTTTTTCCAAAGCTGGTTTTGAGAAGGAGGTACCGGATAAAGAGGAGATTATTTTTGGTGCATCGGAATACATTAAAGATGGATTACTCCCGCTGACGGAATACATCGGACAAACCCCTTGGTCTGATCGCATGACAGCACTTATCGACGATATTTGGAAGAATGCCGCTAATGATACTCCCTATGGAGTCCTTCCTTCACTGAATGTAGAGGTTAATGGAGAATTACTACAGGCGCTTTCCAGGGTATACTGGATGACTGGGGATGAAAAATACCTGGACTGGGCCATTCGACTGGGAGACTATTACTTATTAGGTGACCATCATCCCACAGATGATTTCGAACTACTCCGGCTTCGGGATCACGGTTGTGAAATTGTCTCCGGGCTTTGTGAACTTTATGTGGCGACCGCCTTTGCCAGGACGGAAAAAAAAGAAGCGTATCAACCGGCCATCTATCGGATGATGGACCGAATCCTGGAAGTGGGGACCAATGAACACGGGCTGTTTTACAATCAAATAAATCCTCAAAACGGAGAAATACTCGATGAGGGAATTGCCGATACCTGGGGGTATACGTATAATGCCTATTACAGCTTGTTTTTACTGGATGGTCACGAACCCTACCAGCAGGCTGTGCTAAAAGCCCTAGAAAACCTGAACCATTATGAGTACTACGATTGGGAAAGAGGAAGTTCCGACGGCTATGCAGATGCCATTGAAAGTGCTTTAAATCTTTATAACCGGGAACCGCTACCGGAAACCGAAGACTGGATCGACAGCCAGATTCAACACATGTGGTCCCTGCAGGATTCTGCTCATCGTAGTGGAACGGAGGCCTACCGGGGCAATGGCATCATCGAGGGTTGGCATGGAGATGGTAATTTTGCCAGAACCACCCTGATGTACTGCCTTTGGAAAGCACAAGGGGTAACGGCCTATCCCTGGAATGAGAATTTGTACCTGGGTGCTGTTCCGGACGAAAATGGGATTTTGGTTTCCCTTTTGAGCGAAGAACCCTGGAAAGGCACGATCAAATTTGACCGGGTCCGGCACCAACACATTTTTAACCTTCCCTTGGATTATCCCCGAATCAATCAGTTTCCGGAATGGTTTGTGGTTTCACCGGAGAAAAAGTACCGGCTGAGCTTCCCTTCCGGAGATGCCTCGGGAAATTACAGGGGTGAAGAATTGATAGCAGGTATCGAAATCGATTTGGAAAAAGATCAGCAAATAGAGATCCTCATTCAGCCCATTGAGGAATAGAACGCATCCCTCTTCCTTAAAAACATCAATAAGGATGGGGCACCCGGGTCTTGCAAACCGGGTGAATCAATGGCCAAAATTTGCTGTGCAGCCTCCGTCACCGGTAGGTTTGGAAAGAAATGGTCACGAAGGTAATGGGTCAATTTGAGCACCAAAAACCCGTCAAACCATTGCCAGAATTTTTTCAAAAAAGAAGCTTTTGTGGTGGATTCACGCTTTAATTGCTGCACCCTCTCCTGGAATTCAACTATTTCCAACATCTCCTTCAAGGACACTGGCAATTGCCATTGGTGGGGTTCCTGCTCACAAATTAGGGGTATTTGGGTAAATAATTGCTTTAAACAGGCATAACTGTCGGGATGATAGCTTTCTTTAACTTGTGAATCGCCTCCCAGAAAGTCCAATTGCGCCCGGCCAGTACCGAAAGGTACCCGGTTTGAAGCCCTGGAGGAAGGAAAAACCGTCGCATCCAGGTAGGAAAATTTCACTACGGGTAATAGTTTGTGCATAAAGTAAAAGTCCTCTCCGGCCTTACGACTATTCATCCCGCCAGAACGCGCGTAGGCCGCAGCCCTGACAGCCATGCAGGAACCAACAGTATGGATGGCAAAGGGATAGCCTGCCCATTTTAACCCCTGAATGTAACACCTTAGATGGAGTTCGTATTGGATGATTCCTGATGCCAGTGCCGGTTTGGATTCGTTTTCATGCCGGTGTTCAAACCTAAAATGCCCCAGGTCCAGGGAGGGGTCCTGAAAAGCCTTTTCGGCAGCAGCCAGGTATTGCTCAGAAACCTCACAGTCTGCGTCCAAACAGAGAATGGGACCATTTTTTCCCAATAGGCCCCAGCGGCGCAAGCCCTCATCCATGCCGATTTTCCGTGCCAAACCGGCTCCCGCCTTCTTTTTTGGAAGCGCTTCCTCCCGAATTAACTTTAATTGAATGAAGTGTTCCGGATGCTGTATCTTCCACTCCTGAATCTGCCGGATGCATTCCTGATTAATCTGCAATACAGCCTCTGAAGCGTCGGAAGGTGCATTTACGACACAAATCACCTCTACCGATCCTGAGGTAAAACGACATTTCCCCAGTGAATTCAGGGTGATGTCGATGTTGGGTTCCTTATAGGCGGGAATAACCACCACCAAAGAGAGGTCAGCAGGCGGAAACTCCTTGAAGTAGGACTCTCTTACCTGAAACCGTTTGGTATACGTAGAAATAATGGCTTGCATAGTGGATACAACCTGCGGGTGTTTTATTTCGGAAAAGTACAAAAAATACCGACACGGGCGAACCGTTTGTACTTTCCGGATTTAAAATTGAAAAAGATCCCTTACTTTTGCTTTTCACGTAAACGGAATTGCTGGAATTAGAAAAATGAACCTGAAATGAAATATTCCATTGAGCTTAAAGTTCCTTCCTCTGATGCCTGGCTGGCTGTCGTTATGGCTGATTTTAATTCCTTTTTACAAGATCACGCGGATTGCGAGCGAAAGGCGTCTGCGATGGCTACTTCCTTAATAGCCAAATATCCGGATCGGGTAAAAATCATTCCTGACATGATTGAAACGGCCATTGAAGAGTTGGAGCATTTTCAGCAGGTATTCGAGATTATGCAACAAAAAGGCGTTCCGCTGAATAAAGAAATGAAGGAGGATCCGTATATTAAGCAATTGACCCCCCTTACCCATGGTGGAACAGCCGAAAGCAGGTTTTTGTCCCGAATGCTCTTGGGATCGATTGTGGAATGCCGGGGATGCGAACGGTTCCGTATGGTTTCTGAGGCACAAAGCGATGAAGAATTGAAAAAATTCTATAAAATACTTTGGACCTCAGAGGCAAAACACGGAAACATTTTTGTAGAACTGGCACTGCAGTACTTTGACGAGAAAACGGTCTACGACCGCTTGCACGAAATGATGGCCTTCGAGGGCGAAGTCATAAAGCGTCTGCCCATTGCGCCTGCGTTACACTAAGCCCGGGAGATCCTCTAAGAGGACTCGTCATTTTTCGATTCCGCTGCTTTCTTAGCCTTCTTATCTTCGAGTCTTTGCTGGATGATATCTACCGGGTATTTTAGGGTGAGCTCCCGGATTTCATACGAAAACTCACTGTAAAGTTCTTTCCAGATTTCAATTTCCTCCTCGGTGTAGGAATAAAACCCACGACCATTTGTAACGCCCTTACCTCCGGCATCCACGATATCATTAATAACCCTTCCCGGTGATGGGTCGTTATTCAGGGTTGGAAACAGGTCTTTCATCACCTCCCGGTAGGAAGCGATCCCGGTGAAATCCATCCAACGAAACACACCCATCATAGGCAAAAAATACCCTGCTACGTTTCTGCAAGCACGGTCTACGTCTTCCACCGAAGCATAGTCCTGATCAACCAAATGCATGGCCTCCCGGTACATCGCATACATCAGCCGATTGGCAATAAATCCCGGTAGGTCTTTTTTGACAAGTACCGTTTCCTTTTGCCAAAGTTCACCTAAATCGTACAGAAATTGGGCTTTCTCCAAATCGCTGTCCTTCCCACAAATCACTTCCAGAAACCGGGTGGTATAGGCTGGCTCCATCCAGTGCAAGCCGAAAAAGCGTTCCGGGTGACTCACAAATTGCTGTAAATCCGTAATGGGAATGGCGGAGGTATTGGTGGTAATCAAGGTCTCTTTGGAAACAATCCCATCCAGCGTTTGAAATACCTCTCCTTTCAGTTGCTTGTCTTCCTTAATGGATTCAATAACCAGTTGCGTTGGCTTTAAGTCCTTCAATTCAGCGGATGCAGCGAATTTTTTCAGGTAGTCTTCGGCCTTGCCCCGGATCAGTCCTTTTTCTACCGCCAGTTTAAAATGGTCTCTTACCCTTTGTTTGCCTGCTTCCAGTGCATCCGGCATCAATTCCACTCCAATCACCGGATGACCGGCCATTAACATACAAGCAGCTATACTACTCCCCATCAGCCCCAGGCCAATGATGCCCACAGGGTAGTCCCGGGGATCAAAATTTGGTGTCATGCGTTTACTTTTAATCGTATTTTTAATCGGAAAAGGAACCCCTTTTCCTGAAAATTACAAATTCACCACTTTCCCTGTCCTGACCGACTCGTCACAAGCAAAGGCAATTCGCAGGCTATTCACAGCATCTTCCATATGATCACTAAGGTCCGTATCCTGATGGATGGCTTTCAGAAAATACTCCTGCTCCCGCTTGCAGAGGGCATTGTGATCCGGTTCATCGCTCAGATCAATCCATTCGTCCTCATGAGCAAATTTTTCCTCTGCATCCAAGGCTGCCCGGTGGTAGAGTAAGGATTCCGTTTTGGTATGCGACTCAATGCTATCTGATTTGCCAGATCCACCCGCTTCCCGAGCCACGATGGAAACCGATCCGTTGGGACCAAATACGTCCTTGATGAAAAAGGCCGTTTCGCTGACCATCGGACCCCAACCAGCCTCATACCAACCCACTGAGCCGTCTTCAAAACGAATTTGGAGGTTACCGTAATTATAATTTCCATCGGGTATTTCGTCGGTTAACTTTGCTCCAATGGCATACACCTGTGTGGGCTTGGACCGGGTCATTTGACACATGACATCAATGTAATGTACCCCACAGTCAACGATGGGACTTAAACTTTTCATTAGATTTCGATGCAGGGTCCACATGTTGCCTTCGCTCTGCTGGTTTAAATTCATGCGCATCACCAGTGGCTTACCCAATTCCTGACTCATAGCTATAAATTTTATCCAGGAAGGATGCTGCCGCAATATGTATCCCACCACCAATTTTTTATGACTTTTTTTGGCTGCATTGACCACTCTCCGGGCTCCCTCTACGGTGTCTGCCAATGGTTTTTCCACAAAAACATGACACCCTCGCCCAAATGCGTCCACAGCAAACGTCTCGTGTGTATCCGGGTAAGTATTGATACTGACTGCATCGGGTTTGGTCTTATCCATAGCCGTGTAATAATCATCAAAAAGAGGATAGCCTCCACCTAGTTTTTCATTGAGTGCTTCTTTCGTCTTTCCTCCCGATACCAGGCCAACGATCTCAAAGCCTTCCAGTTGATGATAAGCCAATGCATGAGAAGCGCCCATATTGCCGCAACCCACTACTAACATTTTTATTGGTTCTTGGGTCATGATTATTTGTTTTTATTGATGCCTTGGTTAATTTTTTCGTTTTGTCTGCTTAATTACGTTCAAGTTAAAAAAATATTCGATGAGGACGGGTGCCAATTAGCTATTTCTTTAGCAAGGGAAATAAAGCAATCTCCCTAAATGCAATCGAAGCTCCCTCCGACTGAACCTGAATTCTCCCATATTCCGGACGAACACTTTTGGCGAAGTTAACTAGTTTACCATTTAGGTAAACGGCTACATTTCCCTCCCAGGCTTGTATCTCCAACTCATTCCAGTCACCAACCTCCGCTTCTACATCCTGCTTGCCCCTGAAATCAATGGTATCCGACCAGTTCGGAGACCTGCCGTACCAATTGATTCGACCTCCATGGATTCGTTCCCAATCTCCTTTGGGATCAAATACCCTGGCATTGCCCGGTTCCTTGTGTACTACCGGTGAACTGATTCCAAAAGATGTTGAACCATCCCCTACTACTATGAAATCTCCCGTTCCACCTTCAATAATCTGAACTTCGATGCCGTGCATCCAGATTCCATTATAGCCCCCATCCGTTCCCTGCGAATGAATCAGTATGCCACTATCCCTGGCTTTCGCTTTCCTGTCTCCATAGGTTTCCCCCGTCCAGCGAAAGGAAGCTTTAAGAATAAAATTATCGTAGGGATTCTTCGTCGTTATACATCCCCACTCCTCCCCGCTGATTTTCAAAATACCGCCTTCCACCTGAAAAACCTGTAGCGGATCCTGGTTACGACCCCTGTCCTGGATAAAGGTATACCAGGCATTGAGATTTTCCCCATCAAACAGGGGAATCATTGTTCCCCGCTGCCATGCTGTCGGGCTCGGCAGGGATTGTCCAACACCAGGAAGGACTACAAAAATTGAAATGCCCATAAGAAATAGACAAATGGGCGATAAAAAGAGATTTCTAAAGATTTTCATAGTTTTGTTTATCTACAGTAGGAGCGTACATGCCATCGGGTAAGGATTGCAAATAAAGCATCAAATCACTCAATTCCTGCGTATCCATGACATTTTCCAAACCTGCTGGCATCAAAGATTGACCGGATGGGGATAGCTCCACCACATCCTGTTCGTTTACCAATTGGGTAACCCCCGGGCCGAGTGCTATTTCGTACCTGCCCGCTTCATGACGTTTGATTATTCCTGAAACCTGCTGGGAAGCCGTGTTCATCGTCACGGTTTCGTATTCCCTGGCGAAACTGGATGCCGGGTATAGGATGGCCTCCAAGATGTCGTGCCTGGAACGAATCTCACCAATATTGGTCAGATCAGGTCCAAAATCCCCGCCTTCACCGGCAACGGCATGGCAGGTCCCACAGGTTCCTTTACCAAAGAATAGCGCTCGTCCTCTGGATACATCTCCCCGGACCAAACTATTTTCAACGGATTCCAATTTCTTCAACCGTAATTCCTGAGACCGTTCCAAACTATCCAATATGACTTGATTTCCCGTTGGAAAAACCCTCTTTACCAAATCGATGGAAAGGTTATCCCAAACCTCTTTTCGTTGAAGTAGTTGTTGTTCTAATCGATCCAGGGTTTCAGCTTGCTGCGCTCCTTCGAACATTTCCAAAACAGCAGGAATCCATTCAGAAGAAAGCTCCGGAAGTATCTGATCAAGCATCCAATCCAGTCTATCCCGATCCAATGGCAGGTTTCTGACAATGCGAAGTACCGATGAATGAACTGTCCGCAGCTCTGAATTTAAAAGCTGCTTCGTAATCCACTGGAATTCCTGTGTTGATACCGTTGCTTCCTGGACCAGCAGGGCTTGGTAGGCCATTAAACGAATAGCTATTTTCTCGGTATCAGCCCTGGCAAGGTCCACCAATTCCTGATAAAAATCATTCAGCCCCAACTGAATAATCACCTGTAATGCGGCCTCTTTGGTTTGATTATCTTTTGACTCTAAATACTGACGCAGACTTGACCTAAGCGAAGACCCTACTTGCTTGGGTGGAAAAGAGGCAAGCATGGATAGGATTAATTTACGCTGTTCCAAATTAGAAGTTAGCTTTTCGGAAAGATGTCTTTGCACCGGATCATTATCGATAAAGGAGGGCCAAACTTCCCGCAGCAGGTCCTCCTCTTTGCTGTTTTCTACGGAAAATGAATCCAAAAAAGTAATAAAGGACTGGGACCAATCCGGATGGTTATTCAAAATCCAAACCGCCGTATTTGCTTCCGTGCTATCTTGAGATGCCAGGTAAGGAGCAATCATTTCTTCCGTAAGCAATTCCTTGCCTTTTTGGTCCAGCGCAATTAAGACCGCTTTGTTGAAGCCCGATGCCGCCAACTCCTGCAGCAGCAGGTCCTCATTCTTCATTTCGATGAGCGCAAAAATGGCAGCATGCTCAAAATACCTGTCTTCTGGATACCTTTCCAATGCCCGCAAAAGGTGTTTGGTTGCCTTTGGATCGCCAATTTGTCCTAGCGCGGTAGCCACTTGTTTGGCCACTGGAAGGCTGGGATTGCTGTCCAATAACTGAATAAGCTGGTCACGGGTGGTAATCACCTCTGCCATGCCCAAGACGCGTGCAGTAGCGGTTTTTACCAGATCACTGGAATCTTCCAGGCCGACATACAATTGATGCCATGCTCTGGGGTTTTGGGTCTGGAAGAGTAAAAATACGGCCTTCGCTCGCACTTGTTCCTCCGGGTGCTCGCGCATTAGGGTTTGCAAATAAGGAATGGCTAACAGCGGTTGTTTCAACAGGAAATTCCCTGCTTTTTCAGCCACATCCGCTCGGGGGTCTTCCAGCAGCTTTGCCAATTGACCTACCGACAATGCTTCCCAGGGAATGGCCTTGCCCCAGGGATCCTGTGCTTTCCCCTTGTTTTCCGTTTTTCGTATGCGATAAATACCCCCCGGCACATCCGGCTTAGCGGTACGGCTCAATGGGCAGCCTGCTATAAACCAGCCTCCTGTATTGACCAGCAACAGGTTCCCATCCGGTTCCTGCAACACATCGGTTGGATGAAAATCAGGGATCTTACTTTGGAAAAACGGCCGACTGTTGGCTTGAAAAGAAGCCCCGTCGGGATTCAAGCTGGTACGAATGACCCTTCCGGTATTAAATTCGGCATGAAATAAATCTCCGGTAAATTCCTCACCCCAAGCCGAACCGCTATGCAGCATCAAGCCGGAAGGAGAAACCCTGGCCATGCGGTGCATCACCGGCATCAATGGCCCCGTTTGCACCAGTTGGTCTTCCTGAATGACCGGATGTGGTTTTGGATAGACACCGTTTTCCACCCAATGCATCAGCGCATCCCGATACCCTCCTTTGGGATCGGTGAAATAGGTCATGGTTCCCAACACTTCCCCGGAAGGTGTAAACGCCAACTCAATCGCATTGTCAAAACCTCCGCCTGCAAAGGTCTGCAATTGGGTTCCATTGGGTAAGCATCGCCAGATTCGGGCTCCATTTCCCTGGAAATGAACAAATTCCTTACTTAAAATATCAAATCCCCTTCTGGCATCGGCCAGGTACAACCATCCATCTGGTCCCATAAAAGGACCGCTCAGGATGGCCGCATTGTGGCTAAGTTTCCAGCCAGAAAGTAAAATATCCCTTTCGTCTGCCACGCCATCTCCATCCGTATCGGTAAATTTAACCAGATTCGGAGCGGCTGTAACGATCAAACTACCCGCTACAAAAACGCCTCCCATGGGGAAAGGAATGGAATCAGCATAAACGGTTTTGTGATCAAATACTCCGTCCTGATCGCTGTCCGTCAAAAGGAGAATGCTAAAATCAGGTTGTTCCAAAATGGCATCGGTACTCTCGGTCTGTCCGCTGGACTCCATCACAAACAGCCTTCCCTGATCGTCAAATACGGCAAACATGGGATACCGGACCAAACCGGGCTCGATGGCTTCCTCTACAATATAGCCATCAGGTAACTCCCAGGCCTCCTGATCTATAACCGGTTCTGTACAACCGTAGAAAGTGAACCCCCCCAATAATAAAATAAGTATTTGGCCTAACCACGGACAAGTAGGAATGCTGTTCTTTCGGATATGTTGCATGCTACCTTTCAGGCCTTTTGATAGATTTTATCCCTGTCCAGCAGAAGTGGAAAAAACTGACCTTCTAGCTTTTCCCCTGGCCGGAACACCGGCACCCCAGCCAACAGTTCCTGATCGGTATTGGATTGAGTCCCATCCGCAAATACATTCAAAACAAACGCTCTCCGCGATCGATTGGACTTGTTTTCGTAGGATCCGTGCACCATCAAGGGGTGGTGAAAGGTACCGTATCCTTTTTTCATTTCTATGGGAACAGGCCGAAATTCTTCTTTTTGTGCTTCGGTAAGGTAGTCCATCAGGCCTTCCATGTTCCCGGCCAACTCCGGCTTGTCCAGCAAACCCCAGCGATGGCTGCCCGGAACATAATAAATACAGCCGTTTTGAACGTCTGCATCGTCTAAGCCAACCCAACAGGTGAGGTGCTGCATGGGTACGGAGCGAGTCCAATAGGAGTAGTCCTGATGCCAGGCAACCACTCCGCCATGCTTGGCGGGTTTACAAAACAGCTGATCGTGCCAAAACCGCACGGATTTATCCTCCAGCAGCTGGCTGGCCGCCATTAAAAAGGCCGGATTCCACAAAATATCGTGAAATCCCTCTTTAATGCGCCAATGACCTAACGAATGAAACAAAACAGTATTGGGATCCTCTGATTCGTTGGACTTAAACTCGTAAAACAATTCATTCCCGGGGTGATTGGGATCGGTTAACGCTTCCAACTCATCGTTTAGCTGGTCTATTTGCCAGGAATCCAATAATTTGATATGAGAGAGGTAGCCATTTTCGATGAAAAAAGCAATTTGTTCTTCCGAGAGCCGGTACTTTTCCCATTCTTTCTCCGATTGTGGCCACTCAAACAAATCAGATAGGAGTTCATGAATCCGGGATAGGTCGTTCACCATAGGGATTGGCATTAAGGATTGGGTAATAACGGGGCGATTTGCTCCGCCGAAGTAACACCGGGAGGAAGTGGGGTGACGGTCAGATTGCGGAAATGAATGGGAGCCCCCTCCGATTCCAGGCAGATATACCCTTTTTTCTGCGTTGACTGGCTGATGCCGTTTACAAACTTCCCGTTTACAGATAGTTTGATGACACCATCTACACAAACGACGACGTAGGTATTCCATTCCCCTTTGCCCAGGCACCGGTTTTCGATGGATTTACTCCGGGTTCCCCGTGGGTTGTCGGGAACAGTTTCTACTCCCCCCACACCAAATAATTCTCCATGTACATAGGCTATGGGTGGTAGCTCCCCATCCGGCCTTTTATTTTGGTTAACCCAGTCCAATTCAAGCATTTGTACCTCTACACCATCAGGAAGGCGGTTTTCGCCAGGCACTGCTCCGGACCAAACAAAGCTACCGGAATTTCCTCCGGCCTCCATATGCTTCCATTCCACATACATGATGAAATTTTCGTATTGTTTTTCCGACCGGATAACACCAATGGGCATGCCTTCACAGACTAGTTCATCTCCTTCAAACCTCCAGGTATCCGGACCTGTATTGACATCCATCCAGCGAATGCCTTTTTCATCGCTGCTCTTTCCCTGAATCAAGGCATTCAGTTCTTGCTCCTTTCCAAACTCAAACAATACATCCTGGGCCTTCAATTGTGTAGAAAAAAGCAGCAGGAAAAGTAGAAATAAGGGTATTCTTTGTCTATTATTCATAAAATTAATTTAAAGCCTCATCTGACGCTACACCACTTTAGTAATTCCCGGAACAGCAATAGGCGGCACGTCTACCACCAGATCCCAGCGGTAATCATCTGCGGCTGGTCCCAATTTATGTTCGCTATTCATCGCCTGCTCCCAGGTAATGGTTTGTCCACTGTAGCCCACCATGCGGCCTAAAATGGCAAGCATGGTGCTATTTGCCATCAGCTCGCCTTCGTTCATGGGTTGGCCGGCTCGTATGGATGCAAAGAGTTCTTCGTGCTGCGTCTCGTAGGGATTGTTGGATTCACCCTTGTAATCCCAGCGTTCGGAGCCCATCGTGGCATGTACTCTTTTACCTATATCAACGGAGGCAAATCCCTCGGTTCCGGCAATATCTACTTTATTGGTGTTGGAGCAACCTTTTTGTTGCCGGCTGAAATGCACGCCTTTGATATTATTTTCGTATTCGTACTCGATGGCAAAGTGGTCGTAAATATTGCCCCACTGAGATTCGGTCCTGGATTGGCGTCCTCCGGTTCCGGTAGCCTGTAGCGGCAACCTGTCTCCCAGTGCCCAGGACATCATGTCCAGGCTGTGAACCATCATTTCAACAATATAATCCCCTGATAGCCAATCGTAGTAGTACCAATTCCTCAGCTGGTATTCCATTTCGGTCCAATTTTCCTGCCGGGGCTTGTACCACAAACCGCCGCCGTTTCGGGCGGTAAATACGTTGGTTACCTCCCCAATCTCCCCATCTAAAATTCGCCCAAATAAAGCTCGTTTCGGAAAGTCGTATCGAAAAGTAAAACCTGATACCACCGATAGCCCTTTTTCTTTCGCTTTCTTGGCAGATGCCAATACGCTTCGAACTCCCGGAGCATCTACCGCTACGGGCTTCTCACAAAATACATGCTTGCCAGCATCCACGGCAGCTTTAAAATGCGCCGGTCGGAATGCAGGCGGCGTGGTAAGTATCACTACGTCTACGCCCGCATCCAATACCTTTTGGTAGGCATCAAAACCAACAAATTTCTGCGCATCCGTAACCTTAACTTGCTCCGGATTTATTTTTTTCAATGACTGAAAGGACTCTTCCAGGTAATCTGAAAAAATATCTGCCATACAAGTAAGTTCGGCATCCTTGTCTGCTTTAAGGGCTTGGGCGGCGGCGCCAGTACCTCTTCCACCGCATCCGATAAGCCCTACTTTCAATGGCTCTCTGCGGGCAGCATAGCCCTGTCGGATCGAAAATCCCATGGGCAACACTGCGCTGCCAATGACTGCGGTGCCCGTGGATTTAAGAAATGTTCGCCGATTATTGTTTTTACTTTCCATCATTTATTTCTGCGTTACTTCGGTCTCATGAACTGTTTTTTTCAAAATCAAGCGTAAAATACAATATGTCTTTTCAAGTTCAAACAATTTTTCTATCAAAGGCTGTAGCCAATTAGATAAAAATAATTGCGCTTGTTATCAAACCACAAAAAATAATATCTTTGAACAAATTGACAATAAACCCCATGCGAACAAATCCCCCAACCGCAAAAGAACCTGTTTCCGATCTGCTTGCCGGCATTAAAGGAGAAGTATTGACTGATACCTATTCACTGGGCATCTATGCTACTGATGCCAGCATCTATCAGATTTTTCCGATTGCCGTAGTCTTACCCAAAGACGAGGACGATGTGAAAAAGGCCCTTGAATGGGCTAACAAGAATCAAGTTACCATTTTACCTCGCGGCGGAGGCACCAGTTTGGCCGGGCAAACCGTAGGAAAATCCATTGTTCTGGACTTTTCCAAATACATGGATCAAACGCTGGAGGTCAACACCAAAGAACGATGGGTTCGGGTTCAGCCGGGAAAGGTACGTGATGTTTTAAACGAGGAGCTGGCCCCATTGGGGCTTCACTTTGCCGTGGATCCAGCCACTTCCAGCCGGGCAAACGTGGGAGGAATGGTCGGCAACAATTCCTCCGGAACCAAAAGTATCCTGTACGGCAAGACGGTGGACCACGTATTGGAAGCCACCGTGCTGCTGGCGGACGGTACGCTTTTGCATTTGAAGAAAACCGACCCGGACACCTATCAGAAGATGGCAGCTAAGGATTCCAGGGAGGGAGAGATTTACCGGAGCTTTGAAAAAATAATTGACCATAACAGGGAACGTATCGGACAGAAGTTTCCCAAAGTCATGCGCCGGGTGGGGGGCTACAATCTGGACGAATTTATCCATACTTCCAATTGGAACCTCGCAAAACTAATCACCGGAAGCGAAGGTACCTTAGCTACTACCCTGGAATTAAAACTGAATCTCGAACCCCTGCCACAGTTTAAGTCAGTTTGCGTGCTGCATTTCAAGGAATTGTTAGATGCTGTTGGTGCAGTCACAAGCATTCTACCCTACCAACCTTCCGCTGTTGAGATACTTGATAAAATAGTGGTAGATCTGAGCCGGGAAAACCTTACGACCAAACGGCACTGTCACTTTATTCAGGGAGACCCCGCCGCCATTCTGATCGTCGAATTTTACGGGGAAAGTCTGGCAGATGTGATGGACCGACCCGCTCAAATGATAAAGGAGTTGCAAGAAAAGGGCTTGGGTTATGCCTTCCCTTTATTTCCGCAGGGGCCCGAATACGAGGATGTGTGGGTGGTTCGGAAAAAAGGACTTGGTCTTATGCTAGGTATCAAGGGCAAGAAAAAACCCCTGCCATTCATAGAGGATGCGGGAATTCCTACCCAGCACCTGCGCGAATACATTGACCGTACCCTGCAAATTTGCAAAAAACACCAGACCGAGGTGGCCATGTATGCCCACGTCAGTGTGGGAGTCATCCATGTCCGGCCCATCCTGGACCTGCGGCAGCAAACCGACATAGAGCGGTTGGAAGCCATAGCGGAAGACACCTTCAATTTAGTGATGGAATACAGAGGTTCTTGGAGTGGGGAGCATGGAGACGGGTTGGTACGTAGTCCATTTAACGAGCGTTTTTTCGGAACGGAATTGTACCAGGCCATGATCCAGGTCAAACGCCTTTTTGATCCGGAAAACCGTATGAACCCGGGTAAGATCGTTGAAGCCGAATCCATGTCCAAAAACCTGCGTTATGGCAGCCACTACAAAGATCAGGACCTGGATTCGGTCTTTCACTACCGATCGGAACAGAGCTTTCAGGAGTCGGTCCACATGTGCACGGGCGTGGGAGAATGCCGAAAACTACTGGGAGGAACCATGTGTCCCAGTTTCAAAGCCACTCGGGACGAGGAGCATACCACCCGTGGCCGGGCCAATGCCTTACGCATGGCCATGTCGGGACAGCTGGATGAAAAAGGTTTAAGCAGTGAACGCCTGCAGGAAACCCTGAGCCTGTGCCTGAGTTGCAAGGCTTGCAAATCCGAATGCCCCAGCAATGTGGACATGGCCAAAATGAAAAGCGATGTGATGCAATGGTATTACGATGCCAATGGAGCTAGTTTACGAGATAAAATGATCCGGGATGCAGCCAGCATGGCGAAACGATTTTCGGGCTTTCTGGCAAAACCAATCAATTCAATCCAATCTTCCTCCTTATTCCGAAAAAGCCTGGAAAAAATAGCAGGATTTGATAGTCGGCGCACGCTCCCCGCCTATGCGACCCAACCATTTTATCAATGGTTTGACAGAAACGGAGAAAATCAACCAAAAACCGGTAAAAAAGTAGCACTGTTTGCCGATACCTACCTAAACTATCACGAACCTTCCATTGGAAAGGCAGCGGTAAAACTACTCAATGAATGCGGATACGAAGTAGTCCTTGCGAATGTAGGCTGTTGCCAACGACCCAAAATTTCCCATGGTTTTCTACGAGAAGCGAAAAAAGAAGGGGGGGCTACCGTAGAGAAGTTACTTTCCTTTATCGATGAGGGTCTTCCCGTGTTGGTCTGCGAACCCAGTTGTGCTTCGGCTTTAAACGATGACTTTCCTGATTTACTGGATGAAAAAGAAGTAGCGGCAAAATTGAAAGAAAACGTTTTGATGATTGACGTTTTTCTTGCACGGGAAATGGAAAAAGGAAACCTGAACGTGAAGTTGCGCAGCAAGGGAGCCGACCTCCGGATCCATGGCCATTGCCACCAGAAAGCCCTCTACGGGACGCAAGCCATGAAAAGCACCTTGAAAGAACCTACGTCCTGCACAGAAATCCCTTCAGGATGTTGTGGCATGGCGGGATCCTTTGGCTACGAGAAAGAACACTATACCCTATCCGAAAAAATAGGTGAAGAGGTGTTGTTTCCGGAAATCAGGAAAACTCCCAAAGAAAGTGAGCTGGTGGCCTCCGGTTTTAGCTGCCGTCATCAGATTGCCCATTTTACCGGAAAAAGGGCAAAACACTGGGTGGAATGCGTGGAAGTGATTTTTGAATGAATTTTTGCTACCTCACAATCCATTTCCCTAACGTAGATTCAACGATTAAAGAGCGTTATTTACCAAGTATACCACACGGTTACAAAAAGCAGCTCATTTAAAAAAACTACCGCTGGGAATGGCCGGGTTAAACTATTTATTCTATTTTTACCAGAATTAGCAATCGAAAAAATTACGTTTATAACCCCACCTTTTCATGAATGCCATCCCCCAGCGCTCCCCCCGAATCCTCTCGATTGATGTCTTGAGAGGCTTTGACATGTTACTAATCATCTTTGCCGACCGTTTTTTTGCCTCTCTGCACCGGGGAGCAGATACAGCCTTTACCGGCTTTCTTGCCCGGCAATTTTCACACCCGGAATGGTTTGGTTCCACCTTTTACGATATCATCATGCCCCTATTCTTGTTTGTGGTAGGAGCAGTAATCCCCTTTTCCCTATCTCAACGCCTGCAAGACCAAAGAAGTAAAGGACAACTTTACGGCAAATTACTGAAGCGATTCGTCATTCTTTTTATTCTGGGTTGGATCGTGCAGGGGAATCTGTTGGCCCTGGATGCCAGCCAGTTTAAGGTCTTTAGCAATACCTTACAAGCCATTGCTGTTGGCTACGTTTTTTCCTGTCTGGCCTTTATCCATCTGAGTCGAAACGGTCGCTACCTGTTGTTTGCCTTTTGCCTGATTGCCTATGCACTACTCCTCACGCTTCCTCAAGTTCCGGGAGTAGGTAGAAGCACACTCTTACCGGACCAAAACTTTGCCCTTTATGTGGACCGGCTGGTATTTGGCCCTTTTGACGATGGACTGCAATATACCTGGTTGCTGTCCGGTCTGGGTTTTACAGCTACCACCTTGTCCGGTCTATTTGCCGGAGAATGGATCAAATCGGAAATGCCCCGTAAAAAGGTAGCTCTCTACCTGGTCGCAGCGGGTTTGATTGCCCTCTGTTTAGGGCTGGTTTGGGGCATTTGGCATCCCATCGTAAAAAAGGTCTGGAGTAGTTCCTTTGTGCTGGCCTCCTCTGGCGTATGCTACCTTTTACTGGCTGCCTTCTATTGGATCATTGATGTCAAAGGCAAGACTGCCTGGACTTTTCCCTTAAAAGTGATCGGCATGAACGCCATCACGGCTTATGTACTTTCCCATGTTATTGACTTTCCTGCCATTGCGAATGATTTGGTGTTTGGTTTGGAACAATACAGCGAAAGCTGGTATCCGGTTTGGACCAGTATCGGAGGGTTTGTGATCCTTTATACCTTGCTCTGGTACATGTATGTGAATAAGACCTTCGTTAAGGTTTAAAGCAACCGTTTGGAAATGATTATTTAACCAAATACATTCTACCGTTGAAGCTTCTTTCGGCCAAGTAGTTTTTGGGGCTACTTTCCCTGTTATGCCTTACTGATAACGCGTGGATCAGAGTGGTGTAACGGGGTAAGCCCGGGCAATTTTGCGTATTGCTGCGGTTGTCGTAGACAATCGTCCGGCTCGTTCTTGAGCAGCACACTTACCAGGGCCAGCATCGCGCTGATGAACGCGATGCTGGACGTGGCAGTTTTGATCCCATAATTAAAAAAGCAGAATAAATAGTCGTTTTCTAGTTTACTTTTTGAAATTCAACGGTTGTGCTGCTGCCAGCATACACATCCGTTGGAAGGTCAACTATTATTAATGTGCTGTTTTTATCGTTATTAGGCAGTGTGATAAAATTTTCGCCTTGTAGGTTATAGGTGCCTGGTACAGTTAAGGTAACCCTCGTTAGTTTCCTGGAAGGATCTGAAACGCTTAATTCCTCAATCCTGTTGCCGTTCATTTTTAGCATTACCATTC
Organism: Cyclobacterium salsum; assembly: GCF_010119245.1. Classification (GTDB taxonomy): domain Bacteria; phylum Bacteroidota; class Bacteroidia; order Cytophagales; family Cyclobacteriaceae; genus Cyclobacterium; species Cyclobacterium salsum. The sequence goes on along the minus strand of NZ_WNKG01000001.1, from coordinate 24,043 downwards.
CCTGGCTATCCATCCTGACCATGTAGCCGTCGGCTATTTCAACTTCTCCGGCTTTGTAAAAGGCTAGCTGGCTTATGCCAAGACCGTTATGTATGACAGCCTGCAGGTCAGGTGTGTTTGAGAGAATCTCAATATTCCGATTATTGACACTTGATGATGCCAACTCTTCAGAAGTGACACCCGGTACTACGATATACTGATAGGAAGCATTACTGGGGCTGTTGCCGTGGTCAATACCAAGAAGGAAGACCTCTTGAGTAACCAGTTCATCAGAAGCACTCTTGGCGGCTGAAATATCAGACCATCTTCCCTGTTCGGCCTTGTTGGACAAATTAACAGTAGCAGGCTCAGGTAATAGATATCCCACCCTGTCATGGTGCACCCACTTTACATTTTCCAGTTCGCTATTGCTTTGGGGAACAAGTTCTACCCGTTCTTTTTGGCTTACTGTAACATCTCCCCTGAGGTGAGCCTGATTAATCGTTGTATAGGCAGGAAGGTTGGGATTGGATTTTATTCCTGCACCGAGACATACATATTCCTTGTCAAAAAAGAACCAGGATTTTTTTGCTTCCAGAAGGTCATGCGGGCTCTTGAAATCGTATGCGACGGCACCATAGCGTCCGTCATCTACAGCGCCCACATAATCCGTTAATCCTTCCATCTGTACGGGCATATTCCCGCCATAACTGCGCGCAACGTGGTGTTCAGGTTTTTGCATGATGGTTGCTCCTGATACTTTCTGCCAGTCATACACGGGCCAGATACCATCGTATTCGTGAGCATCGATACTGAGGTAATTTGCCCCGTCTGCCCTGTGATGGGTTGTTATACCAGGGCCATTATAAGGAACTTCATAGGTTCTATTTCTGGTGGAGTGCATTCTGATACTGGTGTAGAAATGAGGCCTTTGGAATGTAAAGTGTTCCGAGTGCCAGAAAAATTTGGCAAAAGATCGGATGTTGGCCTCCTCTCCCTTTCTCAATTTCAATATATCTTTAAGCTCATCGCTCCGGTAATCAGTACTTTGAAGTAAACGCTCTATTTCAAGTGTTCCTCCTGGTGTGCTTCTCCTGTGATTGGCAATACTTCTGTCATGGGTGGCCACATCCGTGTAAACGCCATATACCATGTGTTTGTATATCCCGTCCAGGTAGTAATCCACAAGCAGGTTAATTCGATCGGTCGGAAACTGGTATTTTGTGTTGGCTACATAAGATGACCACTCCCCAAAGGTGTTGGCATACTTTCCATATCCGTAACTTGTTGTATTGTTAACTCTGTCGTGCCTGTGATGGAAACTGAAATCGTGCTGCATGCCTCGCTCCCCTGTAGTAAACTTGATCTCGCCGGCAATTATTTGAATTACCTCATGGAATGCCTCCTTGTCGTTCAGAAACAGGAAGTTTTTAGCCGAAATGGCTGCAATAGCTATTCTGTCGCCCCCTGGTCTTGCCCCGTAGAAAACGCCCGGCACCTCCACCATAGTGGCCCGGCGTATCATCGGTTGTGCCTGCCCCACCAGTTCGGCTGGTAGTTCATCGCCAATGATAAGCATCAGGTTTACCAGGTTGGTTGGTGTGGTGATCTGGTTATTGTGCCAGTTCTCTCCCACGAAGTCCCGTTCCACCCAAAACTCAAGTCCTCTGATAATAATGTTTTTAATGTTTTCATCCTGATAGTACCGGGACGATTCATGCTGGTATGCCCTTGCCAGGCTGACAAGATTCCTCGTATGACGGCCATGCGGGAATCCGGCTTCTCTGCTAAGATCTTCATAATCAATGCCCTGATAGCTGCCGTCTTCGTTTACGATACCAATTATCTCGGCTACTTCTCCATCATTAACTCCCGATCCCATCAATTGATCGACAACTCTCCCTTTAATTCGTTCGAAATCATCTGCTTTTGCACAGGTGGAGAATTCAACTAGTGTAATAGTGAGTAAAGCAATAAATAGGTTATAAGCTGGGTTCATAATTTTGCTAGGTTAATTTATACAGAACTTGAAAATCCAAATTGCATTCTTTTTTGGGCTACGTTGGAAGCTTCCTCCACTGTTTTTACGGGGATTTCCAACTGTGCCAATACGATTTTTGCCCCTTCAAAGGCTTCTTCAAACCTGTGAACATCTTCGGGGAGTAAATGGCTGTTGGTTCTTGGTGCCACCGAAATGCTTTTTTCGCCATCTGAAGCCAGGTTTGCCAGCGCAATGCCCGAATGGGTACCGGGTTGAATTTTTATGCAGGAACTCCCGATTACAATTATTCTTGGTTTCATTTTATCAATATAAGCGAGCAACAATAATAAGGGTTAAACCCACCACAAAAAACAGAAACATGGCCGTTAACAAACCTTTTACGCCTTTTGCACCTTTAAATTCTTTCCAGATAAATACGCCCCAAAGTGCCGCGATTAAAGTAGCACCCTGTCCCAGACCATAAGAAATGGCAAATCCGGCCTGCTCCGCCGCAATAATATTCAGCGTCATGCCCAGGCTCCAGATGCCTCCTCCCAGCAGACCAATAAGATGCAGCTTTGAATCTCCTTTTACAAAATAATCGTTGTAGCTAACCTTTTCTCCCGTAAGCGGCTTGTACATAAAAATGGTATTCCACAAAAAGTTGGAAACGAGCAACCCCACTGCAAAAATGACCGATGCGGTGTAAGGAGTAAGTTTGCCTGCCGCAGGATTGACAAAATCGGTGGCCATGGAGGATGCCACAAAACGATAGAAAAAACCCATGAGTAAGCCAGCCAGCAAGGAAATTACTATTCCCTTCGTAGAAGTGACTGCCGTTGAGCCGGGAATTTTCCGGTAAGCCAGTGCATCCAGAATAATAGCGACGGTAACCAGCCCTACCCCGGAAAACAAAATTACCGGATTTCCCAGGGGAGTTGCTGCATAATTCGTAATCACACCAAGCACCAGTGCCAGTCCGATACCGATGGGAAAAGCCACCGCCATTCCCGCAATGGCAATGGCTGACACCAGCAGAATATTAGCCAGGTTAAATACTACACCACCCAGGAAAGCCATAAAAAGCGATCGGGCATCCGCCTGAGCTAAATCGCTCAGAAAACTCCGGCCTTCGGAACCGGTGCTTCCGGCCGTAAAAGCCAGCAAAAGTGCCAGCAGCAAAACCCCGATGGCATAATCCCAATAAAACAACTGGAATGGCCACTTTTTCTGGGCCAGCTTTTGGGTATTGGCCCACGAGCCCCAGCACAACATGGTGATAAAGGCAAGAAAAACTGCTACCTCATAAGAATAGATAACTACCATAGTTTAATAAAGTAATTTAAAAGGAAGGCTCCAAACCAACGTTCCATTGTCTATAGAGATACACGCATAGGAATCGTATAACATCCCCCGTCCTCTAAACCAATAGAATCAGGTGCCAGGTTAATTAATTTGGCTATTAATCACTCTTTATTATGGCTGTGTAGGTGATATCAATTACCCATTCATACCTTATTTGCGTTTTCAATCTTCCGATTTTGAAGCAATAGTTCAGCCAGGTATCCACCTTCATCCGGGTCCGAACGTATATTTGCATCCAGAAATACTATTATATAATCACTTTGCTTATGTTATCATTTGTATATTGAAAAACCAATACCAAATCGAATCTGCCTGACAGGCATGAAGCAAGCGACACAGGCAGGAATGATTATCCAACATGCGAGATTCGGTGTCTGCCGACACCAGGTATATGGACTCTTATGACTAAATAAAACCTGAGACAGGATAGCGAAAAGGTAGTTAATCCGAAGTATTTTTGCCTTTGGTTTTTACTACTTAACCGTAACGCCCCGTGAAAAAACCTCGGAAACTCGAACATTGCTTAAATTGTGGCAGAAGTTTGCCAGAATTAGAAAACTTTTGCCCCCATTGTGGGCAGGAAAATAAAGATCAAAAAATTCCGGTGGGTGTTTTTCTCGAAGAGTTACTCACCAGCTTTTTGAGTTTTGACGGTAAGTTCTTTCGAACGCTTGGGGTATTTTTATTCAAACCAGGAACGCTTACCCGCGCATTTAACTCCGGACAACGAAAAAAATACACCCACCCAATTCGTCTGTATCTTATTTTTTCCCTGTTTTATTTCTTTATCATCGGTTTTCTTATTCCAAAGGACATGGTAGACCGTCTCTTCAATATTCGAGAGGTTTCGCCATTAGAAGATTTACAACCGGATATCCAGGAGAAAATTCCAGAATCGACTAAGGAAGAATTAAAGGAAATCGAACAAGCAGTAGCCGCAGGGGTACTTTCTGAGAACACGGGTACCTTCAATACCGATTCGGACAGTGCCGCGAAAAAGCTTTCCTGGAAAGAACTTCGATTTATGTCCATTGATCCGGAAGTAAGTGAAGAGCAGTTTTCTAGGACCTTGGAAAATAGCCAGTATGCGTTTGATTTGGGATTGAGTCCCGAAAAAAGACGCGCGATCATTGCCCATTCCAACTTATTTCTTTCCAAATCGGTGAAAAATTTACCATTAATGATGCTTATTCTATTGCCTGTTTTTGCCCTTATTGTACATCTTTTATACAGTAAAAAGCAGCATTATTACATCGAAAATTTAATCCTGGGGTTTCACCTGCATGCCTTTGCGTACGCACTGTACGGAATGGTCATCCTTTTAAATCTTGTTTTCGGCACCCAAAACAACTGGCTGGCAGAAATCGCTTTTGTTCTGGTGACTACCTATGCCTATCTTTCTATCCTTCGAGTTTTTAACCAACATTGGTTTCGAACCCTTGTTAAATTTTGGGTATTGGGCCTATGTTATTTGTTGGTGCTATTTGCCGGATTTGGATTGGAACTTTACCTCTCCTTAATCTTGCTTTAGGTGCGGTATCTAATCTACCTAATAGTCGACATTAAGGTACATAATGGCAAGTCACAAGAATTGATCTGGTACTTTGCATCAAAAAAACCTGCCATCGCCATGGTTTCATAGGACTTTTCAGGATCATAGGCTACACCGGGTTGGTATTTTTCCAATCCGGCAGCGGCCCGCTCCTGATCCAGCTTTACTTTCGAATTTTCCCATTGCCGGTAAATTTTTTCACCCCTGGCATAAGGCATTACAAAATCAAGGGATCGTGCGACAGAGGCTCCATCTGCCGTTTCCTTGTAGAAAAAGTCTCTTCCAAGACCTTTTTCCCGCTCTAAAGAAATTAAAAATTGTAAAAGTGGCTTTAACCCGCTTACATGGTAACTTAGCGCATCCCGCTGACGGATATCTGCACTGCTCCCATCGGAAAAAAGGGCATTCTCCACATAGTAAGCGGCTTTTTTCTCTGCCCAAAAAACCATGCTTTCATCTTCCAACAACAAACCTATGGTCCCCACCAGGTTGATGCGCTTGGTTTCCCAGTTATTTAAAGGAACCCGATCATTTCCCATTTCGGCTTTTGCCAATTTTTTAAACCACTCTGCCAAAATATTTTGCTGCCAGCTATCCAAATGGGGGCTTAAAAAGGTATAGGCATAAACGACCGGAAGCAATTTATTCTCGTTAATCGGATTGCCGTCTGCCTGGTAGCTACTTGCCCAGCTAAGACTAAAATCAATCATTTTCTTTAGGCTATGGGGATCTTTATATAAGGCATAGTGCCAATAAAAAAGCGCTATCTTATCCATGTCCTCCAGATGCCGCACAGTTTTGATTCGGGCAGGGTTATTGTCTAATAGTCCTTCGTAATGGATTTCAGAAATTGGGTTGGGCTCGTCTCGCCGAATTAGGGACCACTCCCTTTTCAACATATTTTTGAGGTTCGGGGGAACCTTGGTGTTGTCCAATTCCCGGATAACTTCCGGATGTAGCAGCGTACTAAACTCGGTGGAAATTCCAGGCTCCGATAAACCGAAAAAAGGTGATAAAAAGGCTAAGATGAGTTTCATGGCCTTAATATACGGGTTTGGAAAATGACTTAACCATACCGTTGAAGAAAATCTTTTTTGTAACTCATGGGCGTCATCTTCATCCGCTCCTTGAATTGCTTGTTGAAGTTCGATAATGTTTGAAATCCACATTCGTAACTGATTTCACTGATATTCATGTTTTCCCGCTGCAATAATTTACAGGCATGGCCAATACGCACTTCGGATAAAAAATCCGAAAACGATTTATTCATCCTGGATTTGAAATATCGTGAAAACGAACTACTACTCATATTAATCAAGTCGGCAACCTCTTCCAACTTAACCGATCGCTGAAAATGATCCATCACAAAAGCATATACTTTACTCATGCGGTCTTTCTCCGATTCCTTGTTGGTATTCATGTACCCAGCGTTCACAATTGTCGAAATTTCTGTGGACCGTGCCAATCGCTGCAAGATTTCCAACAGGCCAATAATCCGGCCCAGTCCTTTTTTTCGAACCAGGGCTTCTAGCAAGGGTCTGACTTCCTGATTGGTCCTGCCCACTACCTCCAGGCCCATGGCTGCTTTTTCCAAAAGAACCTTCAATTCCTCAAATTCTTCTTTCGCCATCAGGTCTTCCCCTATAAAATCTTCCGGAAAATACACCACAATTCCCTGTGTCTCCAGCGGGCTTCCTTTTTCAAAATATTCCAGGTCATTTCTCCAAAGATGGGGCAAATTAGGACCCGTAAACACCAGGTCATTTTCTTTGAAAGCCCGCATATCATCACCCACAAAACGGGTACCCCTACCCTTCTTAACCCAAAACAATTGATACTCCGGGTGGAAATGCCAGTTCTTGTCAAAGTAGGGTGCTACCAGTTCTTTGACTACAAAGGCATTTTGCTCCGGAATTCGGGATTTTTGAAAAGGTTTTTTCACCGAGTAACAACTTTATGCTATTAATAACGCTAAATATATAAAATAATGACAAAAAACAGTAGGTATTGGGTAAAAAACAGTAAGAAATACACTTATAAATACCTCAAATTAGTATATTGAAAATACCAAACAATAGTACCCAAACAAAAATCACAATGAAATACTACGGGTTAATCGCCATTGCCATGCTCTTTTTCACGGGCTGTGGAAATCAATCAACAGAAATCAATCTTTCTGAAGGCCCCAGACGAGCCGAAATCCTTTTTTTGGGACACGAAAGTACCCATCATAATTCGGAGAAGCTGATGCCCACCCTTGCCAGGCATCTGTTTCAAAAAGGGATCAACCTCACCTACACGGCGGATCCTAATGACCTGAATCCAGAAAAACTTCGGCTATATGACGGCTTGATGATCTACGCCAACCATGATGAGATTACTGCCGAACAGGAAGAAGCGCTGAAAAATTATGTCGAAGGGGGAAAAGCCCTTATCCCTATCCATAGTGCGTCTTTTTGTTTTCGCAATTCGGATTGGTTTGTGGAAGCTGTTGGCGGGCAGTTTTCCTCCCACGGTACCGGAGATTTTACGGCATCGATCGTAGATGAATCGCATCCGGTAATGAGCGGAATTAAAGAATTTGAAACCTGGGATGAAACCTACGTGCACTCCAACCTTAACGAGGACATGACCGTGCTCATGGAACGGGTAGACGGTGAGCACCGTGAACCCTATACCTGGGTTCGATCGCAAGGCGATGGTCGCATATTTTACACCGCCTATGGCCACGATGAGAGAACCTGGGATCAACCTGAATTTCAGGAACTAGTAGCCAATGGGGTCCTTTGGGCCATAGGAGATAAAGTAGCCGCACAGGTTGCAGAATACGACATCCCTCAGCCGGTATTTGAAGATGCGGAAATTCCCAATTACGAAAACAGAGATCCTGCTCCCAGGTACCAGCTCCCCTTATCCCCGGAAGAATCCATGAAATTGGTCCAGGTTCCCGTAGGCTTCGAACTGCAACTTTTTGCATCCGAGCCTGATATCATCAACCCAATGGCCATGTGCTGGGATGAAAAAGGCAGGCTTTTTGTCATTGAGACCACCGATTATCCAAATGAAGTGCGAAAAGATGGTGGCAATGATAAAATCAAGATGCTGGAAGATACCGACGGTGATGGTCGTGCAGACAAAGTCACTGTTTTTGCAGATGGTTTAAACATTCCCACGAGTCTGGTTGCCGTAAATGGTGGGATAATGATTTCCATGGCTCCTGATTTCGTTTTTTTGAAAGATACGGATGGTGACGGTAAGGCGGATGTGAAAGAAACCGTCATTACAGGATGGGGAAAAAGCGACACGCACGCGGGACCCTCAAACCTGAGATACGGGTTTGACAACAAAATCTGGGGAGTATTGGGATATTCCGGCTTCCAGGGCGAAATCGATAACAAGCCCTTTTCGTTTAGTCAGGGAGTCTACCACTTTGACCCCGACGGTACGGATTTCGAGTTTCTTGGAAATACGAGTAACAATACCTGGGGCCTTGGCTTCAGCGAAGAGTTCAATGTATTTATTTCTACTGCCAACGGGCAACACAGTGCTTACCTGGCGATGCCCAGGGAGTATGTCAGAAGACCTGTAAATGGCGGTTCCGTAAATGCCGTCCATGGAATTGACAGTCATTATGACATGCCACACCTTACTCCCTTCCTCCGGCAGGTGGACTGGCATGGCGGTTATACAGCAGCTGCCGGACACCATTTTTATACGGCCCGTAATTTCCCTAAATCATACTGGAACCGGGTAGCTTTTGTTGCGGAACCTACCGGTAGGGTATTGCACAATGCCATTATAGAAAAAGACGGTTCCGGATTCAGTGAAAAAAATGGCTTCAATATTCTGGCCAGTTCGGACGAGTGGTTTTCGCCGGTCCATGCAGAAGTAGGGCCGGATGGTGCCTTGTGGATCGCTGATTGGTATAATTTTATCATCCAGCACAATCCTACACCTAAGGGTTTCGAGAATGGCGAAGGCAATGCCTATATTAATCCACTGAGAGATGCCAAGCACGGTAGAATATACCGGATGGTATACAAGGGTTCCAATGATTACACCGTCATGGACATTGATCCCAACAGCAATAGTGATCTGATTGATGGATTGAAAAGCGACAACATGTTCTGGCGCCTGACCGCCCAGCGTTTGATAGTAGAAAATCAAAACACAGATCTGATTCCCGAACTATTAAAACTGGTGGACAACCAGTCCGTGGATGAAATCGGGCTGAACAGTCCGGCGGTTCATGCGCTGTGGACCCTACACGGGCTTGGTGCCCTGGATGGTTCCAACGCATCCGTAAACCAGGTAGTAGGCCGGGCCTTGAATCACCCTGCTGCGGGAGTAAGGAAAAATGCCTTACAGGTAATGCCAAGAGATGCGGCAAGTCTGGAGGCAGTATTGGCGACCAATATATTGGAAGATTCGGATTTGAATACCCGAAAGGCGGCCTTTCTAGCGTTAGCAGATATGCCAAGTTCCGAAGAGGTATCGAATCTATTGTTGACATCTACTGATGCTGCCGATAATAGCGAAGATGCCTACCTGCCGCAAGCAATTTTCGCATCGGTTCTTTCCCATCCGCAATCGTTTGCAAAGCTATCGGACAGCATGCTCGATCTTAATAAGCCGGATTCCCTGCTTTCTTTACGTGAACGGGTATCCAAAAGTCTGGCTTCGGAGCAGTACAACCTGGATCGCAGGGCAGGAATCCCCTACCCTCCTGATGTATTGGGAAAAGAAGTGCATCTACAGGCAACTTTGAGCAAAGGCGAGGAACCACTGGAAGGGATCATCGTGGCGCAGGGAAACAGCAACAACGGATACAGTTTGTACATCCAGAATAACCGAATAAACTGGCTGGTACGGCAGGATGGAGAAACTTACCAGGCTTCATCCGGAACCGGTCTTCCTTCCGAACAGTTTGTCCTGAAAGCAAGTCTTTCAGCAGATGGGAGTATGGTTTTAAGCATCGATGACAGACAGGTTGGTACAGCCAAAGCACCGGGTTTGTTTATGCAGGAATTAGACCCAAACAGGGTTCGAATCGGTCATGACAATATGGGTTCCGATCAAGTGGGTACCTATCCGGATCGATTTTACTTCCGCGGAAGGATGAATAGCCGTAACTCTCACCTCAACCTGAAAGCACCGACCTACAGCACAGACGAAGGTACTCCTGAAAATACGGCAGCAAGCCAAAATGAGCCTTCAACGGGTACCGTCACCATAAAAATGGGCGTGATCCAGCATGAGATGAAATTTGACAAAACCACGTTCACCGTTAAGGCAGGGCAACAGGTTACCATTGATTTTACCAATGACGATTTCATGCAGCATAACCTGCTGATCGGTACTGCAGGCAGTCTGGAAACCATTGGCAAAGCGGCCGATGAATTAGCCCGAGATCCAAATGGCGTTACGATAAATTTTGTGCCTCAGATTCCAGAGGTGTTGGCTTCCACGCCTTTAGTCAATCCGGAGACGAGCGAATCGCTGGTCTTCACCGCGCCCAGTGAATCCGGAGAATACCCGTACCTTTGTACGGTACCGGGCCACTGGCGAATTATGAATGGAATCATGATCGTAGAATAGTTTTTTTCATTAAATACCAAAAAATGGCTTTAGATATCAAATTGGGAGTCACTACCTGGCTGTGGACCTCTCCATTCAGCACGGAAACGGTCTCCCTTTTTCCAAAAATTAAAAAAATGGGGTACGATGCGGTCGAAATTCCAGTAGAAGACCCCGGGTTAATCGACCCTAAAACCGTCAAAAAGGCCCTGGAAGACCATGGATTAAGTCCTATCATTTGCGGAGCCTTTGGCCCCAGCAGAGATCTGACCCATGAGGATCCTTCCTTTCACCAAACCAGTTTTGATTATATTCAGCAATGCCTGGATATCAGCGTGGAACTGGGGGCTAAATTTGTCGCAGGCCCCATGTACTCGGCCGTAGGTAAAGCCCGACTGGTTTCACCGGAACAAAAGAAAATAGAATGGGACCGGGCGGTCACCAACCTTCATAAAGTATGTCTAATGGCTGAAAAAGCCGGTCAGGAAATTGCACTGGAAGCTTTAAATCGCTTTGAGACCGACCTGATTAATACCACGGAAGAACTCATGCGGCTGATTGCCGATATCAACCACCCGGCAGCCAAGGTCTTACTGGATGGATTTCATATGAACATTGAAGAACCGGACATAGAAAAGGCCATTTTGCAAGCAGGTGATAAACTGATTCACGTCCAGGTTTCCGAAAATTACCGCGGAACCCCCGGCACCGGGCAAACGCGCTGGGAGGACTACAAACGGGGATTGGAAAAAGTGAATTATAAAGGCACCATCACCATCGAAAGCTTCACTCCGGAAATCAAGGAATTGGCCGGTGCCGTCTGTATCTGGAAACCCCTGGCAGCCAGTCAGGATGCCCTGGCATCCGATGGTTTCCGCTTTCTAAAGGACTGGGCCAGTACCTGAATTTAACCAATTGCATCATAAAAAATTACCCTTACTATGTCTAACAAAAAACTCAACATTGCCATTATCGGTCTGGGGTTTGGGGCGGAATTTATTCCCATCTACCAAAAACATCCCCTGGCCAATATGTATGCCATTTGTCAGCGAAACGAAGAAAAACTTAACGAAATCGGAGATGCCTTTGGCATCGAAAAGCGCTATACCGACTACGATGAATTGCTAAAAGATCCGGATATCGATGCGGTCCATATCAATACCCCGATTCAGGCTCATGCTGAACAGTCCCTCAAGGCATTGCGTGCCGGCAAACACGTAGCCTGTACCGTTCCCATGGCTACCACCGTCGATGAATGCCGTCAAATTGTGGAAGAAACCGAGAAGTCCGGCCTGACCTATATGATGATGGAGACGGTGATTTACAGTAGGGAATTCCTATTTGTCAAGGAAATGTTCGAAAAAGGAGAGATGGGCAAACTGCAATTTCTTCGTGCCAGCCATCAACAGGAAATGGCCGGCTGGCCGGGGTATTGGGAAGGCTTGCCCCCCATGCACTACGCCACGCATTGCGTAGGTCCGGTACTGGCATTGCCGAAAGGGCAGGCGGAATATGTTTCCTGTTTTGGCTCCGGAAGGATTGATGAAAACCTCATTGAAAAATATGGGTCTCCTTTTGCCATCGAAACCTGTCATATCAAATTGAAAGATTCGGATCTCTCTGCAGAGGTAACCCGATCTCTTTTTAACACCGCGAGGCAATACCGGGAAAGTTTTGATGCCTATGGCTCTGAAAAGTCCTTTGAATGGACCCTGATCGAACACGAAGACAGCGTGGTGCATACCGGAGAGGAACCAGCCAAAGTAAAAATACCGGATTTTGGACACCTTTTACCCGATGAAATTGCAGGTTTCACGCAGCAAGGGGTGTATGATTCCGATGAAAACCAACACCTATCTTTTATCCAGGGTGCTGGACATGGTGGTTCTCATCCGCATTTGGTTCATGAGTTTCTTACCGCTTTAAATGAGGGAAGGGCACCTTACCCGGATGCACGCCAATCAGCAAATATCACTTGTGTGGGAATTTTGGCCCATGAATCCGCCACGAAAGGCGGGGAGATCAGGAAATTGCCTGATTTTACTTTGAAGGCTTAAGGTAAGATACAGCCATAACAAAAGGCCTGCCCGTTATAGTGGCAGGCCTTTTTTATATATAGAAGTGGTTTGAATCCCAGGTGTACAGGTCACTATCATTTTTTATTCTGGAATGGGATGATTTCTATCCCATTAGGGTAAATTTGCCTGAAACCCTTTCCAATATTCACTGGGGCTTATGCCCATTTCCTTTTTGAAAGCGTTAAAAAAAGTAATTCGGGAATTAAACCCTGCCTGTTCGGCCAACGCAGCCAAGGTATAATCATCCAAGTAGCCCTCCTGTATGAGTTGGACGGCGTGCTTGATCCGGTATTGGTTTACTAGTTCACTGAACCTTTTCCCGAATTCATCATTGATTACATGGGACACCTGATTCTTTTGAATTCCTAAAATTTTAGAGAATTGAGCTAAATCGAGCTTACCCTCCAGAAACACCTTTTCATCCTCCAATAAACTAATAATTTGTTTTTTTATGGTAGAGAATTGAGATCCACTATAGGAGATCTCCACCTTTCCTCCAGTATCGGCAGCTGGCACCAAGAGGGAATTGACCTGTCTGTTCGTCGGAATTTTACCCGTTTTAATGGGACGAAATAGTTGGTTTGACTTGAAATTGATGTAAAGGTTTAGTAATAACAGCCCTACTAAGGATAGTTTTCGTAAGATCGAATTAAAACCTTCGGAAGTCGCTAATTGAAAAACACTCAATAGTTCCACTACCAAAAAGGAAAATTGAAAAAACACGATCCAACCCATACAAATCATCACCACCGCCAGCCAATTCATGGAAGACGGACTAAAGGCACTTTTAAAAAACCCAGGCTTTAAGTCAATAATCCGATAGAGAAGATAACTAAAATACCCTGTCTGAAGTAAAATTCGAAGAACATAGTGAATGCGCATGGGGATCCATCCACTGGCAATACGATCTATTTGATGGGGATCGGCAACTGCCATCGCCACATTTTCAAGTTTGAACGTGGATGGCTCCAAAAAATAGGGAATTAAATCCAGGTAATGAATTACTACCGGAATAAAATGCAACCAATCACTTCTCCTCCAATCACTGGTATTTTCCAGGGAATTTCGGACATAAACATAAAACAAGGGAGCACACAAATACAATAAAGGGCTCATTACCCGCAGCATGTACGGCATATCCAAAATATATCCGGCTTCTATCCATAAAAAATAGACCATCAGAAAAAAGTTGTAAAGAAATAACGAACTGTCCAAAAACCGATCGTTCGATCGGACGGAGATATCCTTAACCATTAAAAGTAAACTATTGAATACCCCTATTGACAGTAAAATAATAATAAAAAGAAGCCCGATTTCCATCCCTACCCTGCAAAAATTGGAGATATTTCCCAATAGTACAGAGAATTGATAAGGATTTATATAAAAATCTGATAAAAAATTAAACGGAGAGGTTTTTGTAAAATTATTAGTAATCCTGATTTTTTCCTCTACCTAACCCAGTACAAAATTACCGTTGGCCTGGGGTGCTCTGAACTCATCCAGGGAGCGGTCCTCCAATTTGAATGACTGGTGGCCAATGTTCCCCACCAATTCCCTGTACCATCATCTGTTGTGATAAAGGCGTTATTATGTGTAGACCTCCAGGGCATACGCGGTTGTAAGGAATTAGTATTGGTCAGGCTGTACCCATAACTATCAAAGCTGATATTTCGGGTAATGTCGGTTTGAGAATTGTTTGTTTTTACGAACGTATATTCCTGGTTAGCCGTGAAAATCCCTCCCCACCTGTTTCTGGCAGAAGCTTCCAGCATGTATTGAAAGCCGCTAGCGCTCCTTTTTATGGCATCTGCCCAGGCAATGATGGAATAATTGGCGGACAAGGAAGCTGAATTTTGGTTGCGTAGAATCGCATTGCTAAAGGTCCATCCTGAATAACCTACATTACATAGGATCAGTGTCCATCCTCCGCCATCGGTGGTCATATCCGCATAAATCCGAAACGGCTCCCCCGCACTTATCGTAGGGTGAGCAATCCAATAAAAACCATCCACCGATTCGGGATAATCCTGTTTTATTTGGAAGGCACTGGTAGAAGCCGTTTCCATACTTAACCCGTCATTAAAGCGAATCCTCTTTTTCTCTCCGGAAGGGCTTATTCCCAACGCCCCCCCTAATCTACCATGGGCATTGACATAGCTGTTTCCTGAATCAATCATCGCTCCAAAGGAATTTGTAACCAAAATATGGGCTACTGTCAAGGTGGTACTGATAGATCCACTGAAAAATTCACCCGAAGCTGCCTGTATGGCGGTGATGGTGGTTTCTCCCGGATTTACGATTTGGATAGTTGAACCGGAAACAGTGGCCACCAAAGCATTACTGCTGGTAAAGGAAAATTCTCCTTCACTGTTACTTGTGGGAGGAGTGATTTCAAAACTATCATCAAAAGTATTCTTTAAAAGAGGATTGAAATCTCCAAATTCGGGGTTGAGCGTTTGCGCTCCTGCCTTGGAAACCAAGCAAAAAATCAACATTAGCGGAATTAATTTATTCATATATATCACCAAATCATTCCTGTTCCATCCTTGAAAAGACTGTAGGTCAGCATGAGTTCATGTGTCGAATAGGGCAAAAGATAAGATCGTAGCATCGGTATTTCGTATATGTATCCCATCTTTAATTCGCCAAGAACAAAACCAACTTGAAGGTTGTTTGCATAAGCTACCCGATGGCCTGCGCCTATCCACATCCGGTCCATCAGCAAAACCTTAAAGTTAAATTCGACGTTTTCCGGAAGGTCTGCCTGAGTCCTCCACATCACATTGGTGGCCAAAGCGATGTTGTCTGAAATCCAGTTGCGATAGCCTCCCTGGAATATTCCCGATGGCGCTTTTCTATCCATAAAGACATCCCCTTTATTAAGCTTCCCTTCGTTTACATTATGTACAGCATAGCTAATATAATAGTTTTTATGGGTCAGTGCCATGCCTAAATTAAAATCCAAAATATGCATATTGGCAAAACCACCAAAATAGCTACGCACAGTTGGATCTAAAGCCTGGTCAGTGGTCAGTCTATTGCCATCAAGTCTCACTGTATTGTAATTGATCCCTATGCCCAGCCGAAGATTGGTCGTCTTCGAAAGCCTGACCCGAGAGGCATAACCCACAATAAGCTCTGACTCCATAAATGCACCGTTGGTATCGTGATGCAAACTTGAACTCACTGCATGCTTTCCCAACAAACCAGGGTCAGTTTCCCCGGCAAGTTGTCCAAAATCAAGTTCCGCAGATATAAAATAAGTCTTGGGGGCCCCCTCCCAGCCTAGCCACTGGTTCCTTACAAATCCACGTATCATGGAACCCTCATAGGCGGCAAGCCCGGGATTGTAATAGTGTTGCAAATGGCTAAACTGGCTGATGTATTTTCTAGATTGCGCATTTACCACCAATACCGTTAGCAGCAAGATTGAAAATAGTAACAGATGCTTTTTCATATCATTTTAATAGAAAGTCTCTTTTTCAATTTGATGCCTATTTCCTGAGCATATTCAATACGCCTCTTCTAGTTTCTCCAGATTCTCTTATTTCTATGGTCCAGTAGTACGTTCCAATGGGCATATCCTTTCCATCCCTTTTTCCATTCCAACCTATATCAGGGTTTTCAGTGTAGAAGACCCTGACACCTCCACCATCAAAAATTTGAATTCTGGCTCCTTGATAGGCTCTCAATTCAGAAACAGCCCAAACATCGTTGATACCATCTCCATTTGGTGTGAAGGTATTCGGAATATGGATTTCTTCAAATGGCTTCCTGGTTCTGTGTATCTCAAAGAATTTATCCAGTGTATTGCCATCCCTGTCGGTCACCCGGATAATGATCGTAAAGCTTGTCTTCCCTTCCGCCCTTTCCTCGCTGCTCCAATACAAGATGTTGTCCTTGATCTC
Organism: Cyclobacterium salsum; assembly: GCF_010119245.1. GTDB lineage: Bacteria > Bacteroidota > Bacteroidia > Cytophagales > Cyclobacteriaceae > Cyclobacterium > Cyclobacterium salsum. Next base: position 7,603 of record NZ_WNKG01000001.1, on the reverse strand, counting down.
AAAAAAACCATTGTCGTACCCTTCATTATAGAGCATGATTTCGTGGATGTCATCAACCGGATCCAAAACCTCAAACCTCCCCACTGCTAAGAAAAACGCTTCTGAACTTGCGATAAAGCTGTCGTTATCCAGGACGACATCCAGAGGAGCAGGCTTCGGTAGGATTTCAACCGCAACATTTGCACTCAAATGGTACCCATCCAATACTCCAATTGGATAACCGATTTCACCCTCTATTTGATAATTGCCACTTTTATAGATATTCACATCAGATTTATCCCAATGGATGGCCAGATCTACGATCATCCCCGTACCAAGCATCCCACTGATGGAATCTGTCAGAAATTGGTCCATTTCGGGATAACCCCATGGCACTTGCAACTCTGAGGCAAACAATAAAACCACGACGGATCTTTCAAAAATATAATCTGCAACCCTGTCTTCATCTGAGTCTAGATAACTCCAAGGATTCGATGGGTCTGAATTTTGAATCAATTCAACATAATCAGGTACCCCATCGCCATCAGAGTCCAAATAAGCAAGCGGATCTTCAAAGTCAGAATCTTGTTGGATTTCCAGAATATCAGGCACTCCATCTTCGTCGGTATCGACAAAGCTTGACTTCACTGCAAAAACCGAGGCGGAAGATCCGAATTCTTTAAAATCCTCAAGGCTCACCAACTCACCGGAAAGGGTTTGATTTTTTAGAAAAAGCCATTGGGAGTCCATTCGATTTGCCAATGCTTTTGGATAAAAAGCCTCTGGTTCTGCCTCTTTTTCCCAGGAAAACTGCAAACTAGCGCTTTCTGATCCCGATTTTTCAGCAGCTTCGATCCTCCATATATAAGGTAAAGCATCGGAGTCAGAAAGGACTTCCATTCCGACAATAAATGTAGTATTCGCACCAGTATTCTTGATGGTTAAATTCGTATTACCGTCTATTCCCACCGCTATTCTTGATATCTCACCCTTAGCCAGAAGCCTGGTGATAATATTTGCATCCTTACTGGTGATTTTGATAAAATCGGATTTTGTCAACGTTATATTTTCAGGATTGATCAGCTGGCTGTTATCTTTGAGTTGTATCGAAGGCGCTGAAAAAATCACTCCTTCTCCCTTCAAACTAAGCTTAGCATCTCCAACCAAGGTTAGGCTTTGTGAAAAGAGTTCTGTTGAAATACTGAAGAAAATAAAAATCCCTAAGAATAATTGTGTTTTGTAATCCATATTAAAGATCCACTTTCGCGGGTTTCTGATGTCCATTTTCAGTAGGATAATGTAGACTGCTTTTAAAATCACTTAAGTTCAATTCGATATTTAAAAATTTAAAAGCCTGACATTCAAGTTTGAAGGAATATCAGTCTCAGCAGTATCTCGTGTACGCCAACCTAATAGTGTATTGGCAAAATTTAATTTGGTAAATTTTCCATTTCTTAGAAAATCAGTCATGATAGTAACTTTTGAGATATTCCAGGATCCTAAATTTTGATCAAAGGAAGAAACATTATAAACCATATCTTGATTTTAAATAATTAAAATTTTGACCAACTTCTAAGGAAGTTAGAACTCTATTATGGACCTGGAAATTTCCAATAGCACCATTCCACATGTAAGTACTTGTTGTCCCACCAATATATAATGAAGTACTGACAGAAGCATTTTTGTAAACGGCTGTACCATAAAGCACTCCATCATAATAAAATTTTGTAGTATTGGACACCGCATCATTCACCACTACATAATGATGCCAATTCCCATTTGATGCTGTTAATGGAATGTTTCCAAAAGGATTATTGGAACTATCCCAGGTATTCCAACTAATTTTACCTGAACTGAAAAACAAATCTGGTCCAGAACCATTATTACCTGCATTAAAAAGCATATTATTGGAATTGGTGTTTATTGACTTAGCCCAAACAGAAAAGGTACAAGATGCTGTTTTGGTTAGTGGTGCGTTTATATAATTATTGCTACCATTAAAAACCAGGTTTCCATCGTTAGAGCTATTATACAAGGGATTATTTACCAAAGTTCCATGGTTTCCATAGCCACTTATGTCATTCCAAACGTTGCCTGTACCTGAGTAACTTGCAGTATTGCCAGCATCCAGATGCATGATTAAGCCCGATGTAACCAAATCCTCATAAATATCTTGAATATTACCATATTTATCCACTCCAAAACTACCTCCTACTTTTCCATTTACATCAGTAAAAGTGAGATCAGTACTTGATATGCCACCATATTTTGAAAGCAAATCTTTCCCTAAAACGGTTAGTAAAGTTGAAACTGTGTTTCCCTCATAATTGGCATCTGCATCTTGCGTTGCGGTTATGTTTGCGGTACCAACACCTGTAAAAGTAATTACGGAACCGCTTATGGTAGCAACCGATGTATTATCACTGGTATATACAATAGGATTGGTATTATTTGTTGTTGGTGGAACAATAGTATAGGTTCCCACAAAATATTGTTTACTAATTGCCGGAAATGTTCCAAATGTAGTACTAGAAATATCTACAACTGTTATGGTAAGGGTTTGCGTGGCACTATTGTTGGCAGCATTGGTTGCAATAACCGCTACAACATAAGTATTAGAACTTAAAGTACTAGACGGGGTTTCATAATCTGGTGCATTTGCAAAAACCAAATTTCCACTATTATCCATAGCAAATAATGCTCCATCATTAGTGCTTCCCAAAGACCAAGTTACAGTTTCATCTGCAGAAAAGGCATGAACTGCTGTTGCGTTTTCGTTTATTGATACGGCACTAGTTACGCCCGTTTCACCACTTGGACCTGTGATGATAGGAGTTGTATTACTTGGGTCTGAATCCAAACCGCCATATTCGTAAGCACCTATATCTGTAGCCCCATTTCTGTATAATCCGCGTTGATCAGTCGTCGAGGCACCGCTGGCCGTTCCAGCATCAATAGCAAAACTGCCTGAGCTTAGGGCTAAAGTCTGGGTGCCATTTATTGTACTATTATCAGCCAATGTTGATGATAGCGTTAAACTGCCACCTAAAGATGCATCATTTTTATTCCAGCCCACACCGCTAGCTCCTTCAATATTGCCTATGTAATCGTGGCTATACAGAATATCTGTGGCATTATTAAACTTAGAAACTGTTTGGCTTTCAACTATATTATAGCCATTATCGGTTACTGTTCCACTGCTTAAAACCCTATAATCTTTAGAATCATTACCCGCGATAATGGTATTCTGAACGATAAATTTGCCTCCATACGTACTTAACAGCCCGGCATCGTTTCCTGATATCGTCGAATTCATTATAGTAAAGCTATTAGTAGAAGACCAACCGACAAGTGCACCTTCATTTCCTGTCGTGTTAGATGTATTTCCAAATACAGTGCAATTAGTCATTGTACAACTGGCATCACCACCGTAAAGAATAATTGCCGAACCATATGATGTTGAGACGGATCTATTATTAGCAATGGTAGAATTATTTATAGTTAGAGAGTTTTCAGAACCGTCAGGTTGCTGATTAAAAATCCCCCCTCCTATATTTGCATCATTATTGGATATATTACAATTATTTACAGTTAAGACTCCTTTATTATTAATCCCCCCACCAAGAGAGGTCTTTCCGTGGCGTACGGTCAAGTTTTCCAAGACAACCGTATTGGATGTAATAAACACCCCTCTATTTGCTATACCCTGTGAGGCTGCTGCTTGGACAATTGTAGAACCAGCACCCTGTCCTCTAACAGTGAGATTACCAATATTTAAATTATTTTCTGTAAAAGTTTCAGCTGCTAGGTTTAGGATATTCCAATCAGAATTAAATAAATTAAATGCAGATAGCGCAGCCGTAATTGAAGCATAGTCTCCGCTGCTGCCGATACTATATTCTTGAAAATAATTAATCTCTAGATCATTTTTTGTAGCATTGTTTTCGCTAGAAGCATCACCACTGCTAAAAGCATCATCCTGAAATGCAAAAGTCAGATTTAAAACGTCGTTAGCGTCTTTATGTGTAGTAACATTTCCTGTTAGAATAACACTTAGCGTAGTAGCACTGGTGCGAGTAATAACAGCAGTAAGTCCGGTAGAAAGATTTGTAACTATAACCTTGCCATCGGCAACAAAATTATCTCCATTAGAACCTGTGAAGGTTTTGCCATCAAAGTTATTATGGGTTATAATAATTGGCTGACTTGTCTCAATGCTTCCATCATTGGCAGCATACTCTGTAAAGATAGCTGCACTATAACTTATGCCGGGACCGGGTAATCTTACCGTTGGCGCTGGTGAAGTTCCCATAAAATCAACTTCCCAACCTGTAAGAGGAGGAATAGCTGGATCAGATGAAGTCCAATTCACATAAAAGCCTCCAAAAGCATCATCTCGGTAATCGTTTATTACCCAATCACCAAACATATTGCTATGCAGATAATAGGATCCTCCAGAAAGTTTCCATCGTGGATTTCCGTCCATATTCGTGCCATCTGGTATATATGTGCCGTTCACTTCAGCGCTACCCGCACCACTAACCATATAATCAGTAGCCAGCAAGTTAGTGCTCCATGCCATTAATAAGAGTAGTATTGGATATTTAAAAAGTTTTATCATTTGTTAATAATTGATAATTAGAATCCAACTGTTAAAATATTTTAATAAAAATAATCAAACTGAATTCTATCCGATAGTGTTAGTACATATCCACCATTATTAGTAGGATTATAAGTTAATGTAGTCCCAGACCAAGAATAGGCCGTATTACTTATTCTAATACCATTCACAAACATTTTTACCTTACTGTTAACAGAAGGAGCTTGGGTTAACGTGAAACTTGTTTGAGATGCTGTTGAACTAAATTCATCAGCAACTTCTCTTATGGCTGCATCAGGAGCAACCCAGGAAGTATTTCCAGAACCATCTGTAGTTAATATTTGCCCGGTTGTACCGTCTGTACTGGTATAGGTTACCTCTCCTGCAGTTAGGGTTCCGCTGGTTTTTACATTGGTAATAGAAGTATTTCCTAATTGAATGGTGTTGCTTGCAGCAATTAAGGCACCATTCCCTATCGCTGTGGCATTGGAAATAGGAGTTGAATTATAATCTATTTTTGCAGTATACCCTAAAAAGGTATTGTAACCTCCAGTATTTTCATTACTTCCTGTCCCTGCGCCTAATCCAATTGCTGTGTTATATGAGGTACTACCTGTATTTCTTAAAGAATTAGTTCCAATTGCAATATTAGATACTCCAGAATTATCATTAAGTGCATAACTTCCAAAAGCTGTTGTATTTTCCCCAGAAGAATTAGAAACCCCATCTCCTATCAAGGTGCTGCCAACATTCGCAGCAGCAATATTTACAGTTCCGATAGTAATGGATTCGTTGAACGTTTTAGATCCTCCGATAGTTTGAGCACTTGTCAAATCCACAAAGTTTGAAGAGGATGCGGCGGCTGTTACAAATTCGGTAGTGGCTATTGCTGTAGAGTTATCGTCTGCAGTTTGGGTAATACCAATAGTACCTGTTGGTAATGTTGGTGTTCCTGTGAAAGTAGGGCTATCCAGATTTGCTTTTGCATCCAAAGCAGTTTGGGTGGCTGTCGAAACCGGTTTTAATAAATCCGTTGTGTTGTCAACATTTCCTAATCCAACTTGTTCTTTCGTTACTGAATGCGGATTGTCTGTTTGTGTCGCATGAGTGGTACTGGCTACTACTGCTGTATTAGCTGTTACTCTTGCTTCAGTGTAATATAAATTGGTTCCTTCGGCTAAATCAGTTGTTGTGGATGCTGCAACGTGATTTACATCGCTAACCTTAGCATTATTTGCAGTGATATCACTTGCTTGCGCCGTTGTAATTCCTGTTTTTGCTGTATTCAATACAATGGCATCATTTTGAGTCGATTGCTCATCTTGTAAAGTTGAAATTGCAACCAAGTTTGCTGATTCTGCATTCTTAGCCCTTGTGATCTCGGCATTCAAATCCGTTGTTAGAGCTGTTTTGCTTTCATCCACATAGGTCTTAACAGCTAGAACTGACGGGTACTTCGTGTCTGTACCGTCCGCCAGGGTTCCGTCGGTGGATTTGTTCGCGCTGTTTTCCTTTAATGCGATGTTGGTAGCATTGGTAGAAATATCAGTCGTGTTTTGAGACACTTCTGTATTTAGGGTGCTGATGTCACCCGCATTAATGGAAATATCGGTTGTGTTTTGGGACACTTCCGTATTTAAGGTGCTGATATCCCCTGCATTGGTGGAAATATCTGTGGCATTGGTATTTACCTGAACATCCAGTTTATCATCTGAATCTTTCAGTGAGGTGGCGGTGGTCAGGAAATTCGATGTGGTATTGGACGTAAAACTTCCGTCTGTTCCCAGTCCGGCTCCGCTCTGGGTAGCATCCAGTTCGGTTTGGATGGCTCCTGCCTCCGTATTGATTGTGGCTACTTCCCCGTCCACATAGGTCTTCACTGCTTTGGCACTGGTGTATTTGATATCGGATTCCCCGTCGGTGGTAATGTCTGAGCTCTTGTTGGAAAGGTCTTCCTTTTCGGCTTCAACGGCTAGGGCACGAGCGGTTTCGGTGGCAATGTCGGTTGCCAAAGTAGCGTCACTGGCGGTTCTTTCGGTCGTTTCGGTGTCCAGGGCGGTTGCGACGCTGAGGTCTGCTGATTTTCGTTCGGTCGTTTCCGTGGTAAGCGCCATTTCCAACGTGGCATCTCCGGATACTCGTGCCGCCGTTTCCGTGGTCAGATCGGCAATGATCGTTGCCTCTGCTCCCTCTGCACGAGTTGTTTCGGAAGCAATCGCTGTTTCCAGCGCCGTATCTGCGGCTTGTCTTTCGGTAACTTCAGTATCCAGTCCGGCTACAATACCGGCTTCTGCCAATTCAGCCCGGTCGGTTTCGGTGGTAATGGCCAGTTCTAAATTGGTATCGGCTGCCTGCCGGGCACTGCTTTCACTGGTCAGGTCGGCGGACAACTGATTCTCTGCTCCCATGGCCCGTGTCGTTTCCGTTTCGATGGCTGCTTCCAGTACGCCTTCTGCAGCAAGGGCACGATCAATTTCTTCATTCAGTGCCGTCTGATTGCCAGACGAAGACGTGTCCACGTAATCCTTTACCGCTTTGGCACTGGTGTATTTGGTATTCGATTCGCCGTCGGTGGTAATGTCGGTGCTTTTGTTGGAAAGGTCTTCCTTTTCGGCTTCCGCGGCCAGGGCACGGGCGGTTTCTGTGGCAATGGCGGTTGCCAAAGTCGCGTCATTGGCGGTTCTTTCGGTCGTTTCAGTATCCAGCGCAGTTGCAAGCGTGATATCTGCGGATTTTCGTTCGGTCGTTTCCGTGGTCAGCGCGGTTTCCAAGGTGGCATCTCCGAATACTCGTGCCGCCGTTTCGGTGGTTAGGTCGGCATTAATCGTTGCCTCTGCTCCCTCTGCACGAGTTGTTTCGGAAGCAATCGCTGTTTCCAGAGCCGTATCTGCGGCTTGTCTTTCGGTAACTTCAGTATCCAGATCGGCCAAAATACCGGCTTCTGCCAATTCAGCCCGGTCGCTTTCGGTGGTAATGGCCAGGTCCAGATTGGTATCGGCCGCTTGCCTTGCGCTGCTTTCACTG
>NZ_WNKG01000019.1 GCF_010119245.1 Cyclobacterium salsum | reverse complement strand
TTTTCACCTAGTAATTCTATAATGCAAACCTAAAGGCCACGGCGGACACGCGCTAATGTGCATCTTCAATCCCGGGCACCACCCACACATAGGCAAACTCCTCGGGGTTTTAAAATGACGACGTAAAAGATTCATATTTCACTCAAACCCCTCGTCAAACATGCCTCTGTTCTTCCCACCGCACTGCCCGGAATTTTTAACGCCAAAATCTGCAAGGCGGAAGATAAAAAAGTAAAAATATTTAACGATCATGTTTCTGAATGCTATTTAAAGTACTTTAACCAGCAGATGAGTGGAATTTGGAACAAAGTGAATGAGATTTATCAAAACTAAAATCCCATTCACTTATTTAAAAATGAAGCCCTATATCAGGCCTTCATCTGCAAAACTCAAGTACGAAACATCCGTGAAAATCAGGTGATCCAAGACCGGTATTTCGAGGCTTTTACCAACTTCGCTAAGCCGCTGGGTCAGCCTTTTGTCTGCTTCGGATGGATTAACATTTCCTGATGGATGATTATGTACTAGAATCAACCCCGAGGCCAAGTAGTCCAATGCTTTTTTGAATATCAACTTGGGGTCTGCCAAAGTACCGTGGGTTCCTCCTGAACTGATCTTATGGAGTTTGACCACCTGATTATTCCGGTTTAATAAGATGATGTAAAAGTGTTCTACGACTTCGTCAAAAAGGTAAGGCTTCATGCAATTGTACACATCCTGGGAACAGTTGATTTTGATTCTTTTATCCGGTTGTTCAACCATTCGTCTTCTTCCCAGTTCAAAGGAAGTCACCAGTGCGGTGGCCCGAGTATATCCGATGCCCTCTATTTTGAGCCATTTTTCCATGTCCCATTTGGCGAGTTCCGAAAGCCGGTTATCTGCCAGTTTAAGGATCTCCCGGGCTTTGTCTACTCCGATATTGGCGATTGCAGCGATGATATGATAGTCTGTCATCGCGGATTTCCCCTGGTTGTAAAGCATCTCGGTGGGTTCTGATAATAGATTGAAACGTTTCATGATGTACTTACCGACTTTAAAACTCCTGGCTCTGGAGGGCTAAATGAATGATAAGCCCATCCCATGGGGAGTTTTTCACTTAGCACAAGGAGGAACGGAATAAATCATCTCAGTCGGTCACCTCCTATTATGCCGTAGTTCCTTAGCACAATTCAGACAGTCAATCCGGATGCATGTGAAAAAATAGCCCATACCTTTGGTGAGTCATTGATTGGCCATCTTTTTTCACTATCAATTTCATAAATAATCCAAAAAATTATCCCTATCAAAAATAAATCACCTTCCAAAAATCCCCGAGACCTCCACGGTGTAGAACTCGTGAAGATGAAGTCGAAATTATGAACGGATTTTCCCGCATCCATAAAAACTTAGGTAAAGTTAATTGGGCGTGGATAGATTATTTTCGACAACCTTCCTCCTTGCCAGATCACCAGGATTAGAGGGCTTTCAACTAGCTCTCCGAACTTTTCTCCGAACCTCTCTCCGAACTTTTTCACTAATCCCTTCGTACTTTGTCGTTCGTTTCTTCCGAACTGATTATTCGGACTCATTGCTTATTTCTTCCGAACCAGAGTTTCTTCCTTATTTTGACGGAACCATCCTAAATATATTCATTCGTCCCAGGTTAAGAATACTATCCAAGTACCTTTTTTTGTGGCTCCTTCACGCTCCAAATAGCCTTTTTCACGCATTTTAGCAATGTTCTTCTCTACCGCCCGACTTGATATTCCAATTTCCAGTGCTATCTCAGCCGCAGTTACTTTTGGATTCGCTCTCATGGAAAGCAGAATTTTAAAGGCTGATTCACCAAGTTCACGTTTAATTTCTTCCGAACTCAGGATGATTTTCTTCCGAACTTTGGTTTTCGATATCCGAACTTTAGTTGAAGTCAAAAATTTGGAATGAATAGGAATAGCGACATGAAAAAATGATCGATCGTCATCTGTTTCAAACACTGCCTTTGGGGAGCCGTTCTCCTCCAATGCTTTGATAATGGTGGGTATCCCCGTAGCTTTTCCTTCGGTGAGATCGAGCTCTTTTAGAAAATCACCCAGTCTTCGGTTTCTGTAACGCCTTGGGATTACCTTGCCTTTTTTAAATTCCGCCAACTTGATGCTTCTGTCAGGCCCTCCGTAATTGATGACTCTGATCTTTTCCTGATAAATCCGTATTTCAACAGGTTCCCTTGTTTGATAGTCCCGGTGATATAGCGCATTGGCAATGATTTCTTCCAGGGCCTGGTAGGGGTAATTCCAAACCCTGATGGATTCCGCCTGACCTTTTACCTTGACGGTTTTTTGTTGGAGCACATTAATTTTCAAGTATTCAAGTGTCCTATTGATCATATGATCCACTGGCCCGGATATATGGGGCGCCTCCATAAATTCATCGGCAGCTTCTCCATTTGGGAAATGAACGATTTCAACCCGGCTGTAGGGAAAGTATTTTTCCGGATTTTCCGTAAACATCATCAACGCCACATTTCGGGGATGCCTTCTTTCCGGTGGCCCGTATAGCAATTGCATCTGGGAAAGCAGCTGCTCTTTGGTTAAGGCATCCATGTTTTCCAGTAGCTTACTACTTACCTTTCTCAGGTAATCCCGAACCAAGGTCAACGAGATTTCATCGAGACTCACCTGGGAATTGGCCCGGTCATCAAAGGGCGTTTTTCCACTCAAAGAAATTAACTCTTCTTTTTGGTCTTTAGATACTTTGATAGAGCTGGATCCATAACGTACGTAATAATGGTACTTTTTGTCTTTGGCCTTTATTTCATCCGGCACTTCATAAGGTCTGTTATCTCCCCCAAAGGCCCAAATGACCAAAATATTCTTTCCCTGAATTTCTTCAATACTGATTTTGGGGTGATAGGCAGGGTTGATCAGATTATTCAACTGAATCATTTCTTTTTGAATGCTATCCAGATCTTCTTCACCCAACCCTTCCGGAGGAAGAACAGGTCTACCGTTTTCTTCGGCTATACCCACAATAACGTAGCCTCCTCCGATATCATCAAAGTCATTGGCAAATGCGCAGATGGACCGGTAAATGGGTCCAGGATTCCAGCCTTTCTTGTATTCGATGCGTTCGGATTCTACTGCCCGCCCATTGATAAGATCCAAAACATTGATCGGTAATGCCATATCAATTTCTATTAAAAACTTTCAGTGGTGGTATTGGAATACATTCTGTTTACCGTTTACGATGAGGTTAAGGAAACCCTTGACTAGAAATTAAACTGTTTGCTTGACTGGTAATTTAGAATATTTCCTTCCATACCATTTCCTTCAAATCTCTAAAAATAAAATTAAAAATTTAAATTTACTCTAAAACCTCACCGTCTCACTCAACGGCTCCGCCACCTCCCCTACCGGCCTAGCTACGAACTGGTATATTTGGACTTCGGCATTGTTTCCAAATACCCTGATGGTGGCCCTTAGATCCTCAAAGTCATCATCGGGGATGTCTCCGTTGTGGACCAGGTTGAAAATAAAACCGAAGGTATGAACGGGTTCATCTGATTCTATGATCAATTCGGAAAAGGTAAGGGGCGTGGAAATGTTAAAGGTATTGGCCTGTTCGATGATCTGGGTCCATTCCAGTTCTCCGGGCTGGACGATGGTTGCACTGACAAATCCATTTTGGCCCTTATAGAGGGAATGAATGCCAAAATTAACCAGGTACTGATCCAGACTGCCTTCCATTTCAATTTCAATCCGGGCTGTTTTTTCTATTAGAAGTTGTTCTTCGGGTTCATTGCTGCATGAGAATGCCAAAAATATACCGACAAAATAAAAAAGGGATTTTAAATTTTTCATGGCAGCTGGTCAGTTAGGTTTTTTATTGGTTTTAATACTTATTATTTCACATTGTGCTTAAATTTTAAATCAACCCTTAAAAATAATTAAACAAATAAAAATTGTCAATATTTTTATCAAAAGGTTTACAGGTACTTACAGTTTGCCTTATTCCAATCTGTCTTAAATGGTTCCGCAATGAAAACTCCCCAGCAGACATCCAAAATTCCTTACCCTGAATGAAAGCAACTACCTTATTTCCCTCTACCCTAAAAGAGCACTCCAATCCCTTGATCCAATGCTGCACCTTACATTCCTTGATCCTTCCAATAAGCGAATGGCCAAAAACTGTATAGATTTTAACCTCCTTTGGGTATTGGGTTATTCCATGTAAAATAAGCCCTCTGTCCATCCTGGCTCCGATGGACAGAAAGGCGGAATAGGCAAAATTCATTCTCTTGAATTTACATTGGGCCATAAATATCAGATGCATAATCGCGTCGGAAATATAAAGTACTCGAACATTTTCGGGCAGAGCGGGTGAAAAATGAAGGAATCCGCAAGCCGACAACTTTTGCATTGAAACAGCAAGCACCTCCTGATCCACTACCCTACCCTTCTCATTCCGATACTCTGCGATCAACCTTCCACAGGCATCCTCCCGCAAAACGGGTGCAAATACCTGTTGAATTTCTCTGTTCACCCCAAGGCTTTCCAATAATTCAAATCCTTCTTTGACGCCTTTCATCTTCTGATTGATTCGGAGGGTTTACCTCGGTATCATTGGAATCAAATCGCTTTACCTCATCTCCACCCTTGGCCTGGTAGTTAGCAGGGTGGGCAGCGGAAACCTTTGAAAGTTCATCCCTGACATTGTTCAGGTCCCTGAGTGCATTTTTGTCATTGGGGTTTTGGGCAATCCTCCTTTCCATATTTTTCTGCATCGTTTTAAGTCCTTCCTGATAGCCTTTAGTATAGGATTGTTCCTCACTGCTTTTTTTGCCTAGCATTCTTCCTAAACCCGTCAACAGTAAATAGGATATTCCTCCATCCAACAGAACAGACAAAACCAGCCCGTTTCGGTTGGAGCGGATCCCCTTTCGATCTGCAGTCGAAAACCGGAATTGTGTACCGTCTGCCAGCTCCACCATTTCCCCCTCTTTGAATTTTCTCTTTTGATCTGCTGTCAGTTTTTCATTGTTGACGGCTTCCGGTGCCTGAACGGCCCTGGGGTCATAACTGATAAACTGTCGGGTATTTTTATCATAGGCAATGATCTCTGTTCTTACGTTCCCGTCCCGGTCCACATAATTCTTACGGATATTGGCTAGGTCCTCCTTGATCAGCTTTGCTTTCTCCTCTTTGGAGAGTTGGGGGTGGGAATTGGGAGACCGGTACACCGGATCTATTCTTAGGGAGGGATTGCCGTCCGTTCCCCTGACTATGGATAGGCGGGCAGGAAGACTGTCAATTTGGACATCCTTTCCCTTCAAATTTTTCAGTTCCACGACATCCGTCATCTTGCCATCCTGCAGCGCCCGAATCTGTTCTTCCGGAATGGTAAACTTTCCGTCTTTGTAAATCCCGAAAAGTTTCAAATCCTGCATGGGTAATTTCTTTTCAATAATCATCTTCCAAATTTTAAAGTGGTTTCCAATTCTTCTTGCGGTTCTTTATTTTCCGGTTGCTTTGAAATATCCGTACCTGGCTGCATTTCCTCCTGCTGCTTCTGCTCTCTTTTTCGGTCAAAGGCCATCAGGTAATCCATGATTTTTTGGGAATCAGCTGCCGCCTGATGGATTTCAAAGGGCTTTTCAGTTAGGATCTTGATCCAGCTGTCTACATAGGCCACATGTTGCTTGGGATCATGGCCAATCTGCAATTCCGATCCCAACATCATGCTGGCTATTTCCGCTCTCAGTTCTTCTCTGGCATATTCCTGTGTGCCAAAGGTGTTCATGATGCTCCTGTCCAAGCGGTCCTTATGCCCCGTCCAGTGGCCCAACTCATGCAGAAGGGTGGCATAATACATATCGGAGGCCTTGAATTGTGTCCTTTCCGGCATCCTGATGTTATCCACCAAAGGAGAATAAAATGCTTGGTTACCGGGAACATGTTCAATACTGGCCCCTGTATTTTTTACAAGGCTCTCTACCCTATTCAGTTTTTCCCATTGGCTCATCTCCTGCTTTTTTTCCAAAGTGGAAACGCCCTTGATCTGCTCAGCATTGAATACCCAGGCTTTGGTGACAATGGGAGGATCCAATACCCTCCTCACTTTTACCGGCTTCCCGTTTTGATCCAACACAAGTTTGCCCTGTTCATCCCTCTTAGGATAAAGCTGGTGTGTCTTGACAAAGTTGATGGCCATCCCTTTTGCACCTTTTTTTACCTGCCATCCCTGGGACTGGGCTTGCTTGAAGGTGGCCCACCTTGGATCTTCAAAAGGGGTGAACATTTGAAGGTAAAGAGAATTCAGTCCCCTGTAGGCCTGGTTGGTAACGGCATTGTAAGGCTTTTCATAGGCTGCGGTTGACTTTTCCCATGGCAGTTGCCAGGGAGCCGTTCCTTCTTTGAGCTGCGCAATGATCTTTTCAGCCACTGCTTCGTACATCTTTGGTGTTTCAGTTGCCATTTTGGGTTGGGTTTTCGGGTTCGACATGATCTTCCGGAGGGAGCTCGTCCAGGGTTTCCACCTGGTACAGCCTGGCCTCATCCCGGGTCAACTGCACCTGCTTTTCTTTCTGTAGCCTGTCCAGTTTTCCCAACAGGGATTGCATTGTTTTTTCTTCTTTTGATTTCATGGGTTTTGTCTTTAAATGATGTATAAATTTTCTTAAGCAGATGCGGTATAGTAATCGATGATGTTCTCTACCTCTTCCCTGATCCGCATAAAATTCCGGGTGAGTACCTCTTCCTTTTTGCCTTTGAATTCATAGCATTTGGGAATCGGCCTGTAATTTTTTTCCTCGTTTTTTATTTCCCTGGGATCAAGGTTTACCCTGCAGTGAATATTGGCGGTTTTGTATACCCCATTGAACTTATCGGCATCAACTGCCAACAGCCCTACCAGTTCCCCGGTTTGCATACCGGCTATTTTTCCGGCAGGAATAAGGGGATCGTATTTTTCATTCAGTGAAACGGAGGTTTTGATGCGGTCAATGGAAACACTTTCACCCAACTGTTTCTTCTTGCCGAACATCCTTTCCAGCCATTCCAGGGTTTCCTTGTTCCGGACTGAACCGCTCAGCACGTTGCCGATCACGGCAGTCATGGTGGTAGCGGTATCCTTGCCCTGCAATTGCTTCAGCTGGGGCAATTCCTGCAAACCCAACAATACGGCCACCCGGTTGCTTCTGGCAGTGGAAATCAGGTTTTCCACCCTGTGGATATAAAGCGTAGGTGCCTCATCGGCCACAATGGCAACGGGTAAATTGCCCTTAGTGTTGATCAACCGGGTAAGGCGGTTTACAATCACCGAATAACAGGTGGAGTTGATGTTTTGGGTAGCCGGGCTGTTGGCAAGCACCAATATGGCCGGGAAATTGGGGTCTGAAATTCTAAGGTCAAAATCATCGCCTGAAAAGATCCAGGCCGTTTCCTTGGTATTCAATCGGGAGATAAAGATTTTTAAGGTGCCCACCTGGCCTTCCAACTGCTCAAAGGCTCTTTTTTCCAGGGCACTGCGAAAAGGGCTAAGCAGGGATTCCAATTCCGGAAAAGAGGACAGGCAGGTAAATATTTCCTCATAAGTCCTGTTTAAAAAAGCGAGAAGGTGGGCAAAGGTGGAGTGCTTTCCATCTTGATGCCTGGAAACAAAGTAAATGGCTGATGCCAAGAAATTGACAGCGGATTGGGTGAAGAATTTATCCGAACCCCCCGTTGATTCTGTTTTTTGCAGGGATTCCACAATGGCTTCTGCCGTTTCGGAAGCATCAGCCAGCGTTTGGATGTATTCCCGTTTCAGGGGATTGATCCGTCTGGAATATTCCACCTGGTCCATGTTGACCACCATAAAACGGTAATTTGGAATTTTACCCCTCTGCCTGGCCAGTAAAAAATGGTAGTAAGCAATTTGGCCAAGGTCGGGAAACTTAAAATCGTAAAGGCACATGGTATATCCTTTGGCAATCATTTGCCGGATAAAAGGATTCACCACACTATAGGACTTTCCACTTCCCGGAGTGCCTATCAGCAAGGTGCCCCGAAAAGGATTGACAATGTTGATCCAGCCCTTATGAATGCGTTTTTTATAATAAAACTGCATGGGAATATTGACCGAATAGGGAGTATCCATTTTCTCTTTTTCCTGCATAAAAGATTCCCCTTCAATGTTCCATTCATCTTTCCCCAGCCCACTCTTGATCAATTTAGAAACATTGTCTAAAGCGGTATGGATCAACACCGCTCCAACAAGAGAAGCTATGCCAAAGGCCAGGTCAGGCCAGCTGGTATATGGAAGGATGATGTAGCTGGCCTCTATGGAATAGAAAAATAACGCACCGAAAAAAAAGCCAAACCCCAAAATCAATGGAAATACAATTTGCTTCTTGGGGTTCAGGTTTAACTCCTTTTTTGACAAGGTGCCAATTGCCGCCAAACAGATGGCCAATAAAATAGCTAATTTGCTGTATAGCAGGTTTTGGTAGATTGGTAAATTCATCAATTTGTCCACCAGGGGCACGAGTTGCCTGGCTATGCCCTTTCCGATGAGCAATTTAGGGCTGTAGATAAAAAGAAATATTTCCAGGAATACCATGGCATACACCAGAAACTGGATCAATCCATGGAGCTTTTCCAATTGTCTTTTCTGTTCCATTTAATTCAGGGGTATCTTAATGCCAGCATCCAGGACCACACGCCACCTCTCGGCTCTTGGTGCCCAAAGTAATAATTGGTTCCTGTTGCCCAAGGTCAGTTTCATTCGCTGGTAAATAGTTAGGGAGAACTCCCAACCCAGGATCGGGGCTAAAAGGAAACGGGTAAAATCCGTTCCAAAACCGGTACCCCATCTGAATCTTAGACTACTGGTATTCTTCCTGTACATGACGGGCTTTATCATAAAGCCCCCCAGGATCGTTTGGTATCCATTTTCCCTGACCTCCATCCATTCACCCATTACCTCGTACCTTTGATAGTTCCGGGAAGCAAATTCAAAACCTAAGGCCCCCATATTTAAAAGTGGAATACCCATTCCAGTACCTAACTGCATATACCTGATGCTGTGTTGGGCATTTGCCGAACCGATATGAATAAGAATTGCTATGACCAGCAACCATTTCATAGGGTATCTGCTTTCAGAAGGTCGATGTAGTCAATGGCCAGCAAAAGGGTTCTTCCAGACAGTTGACTTTCTGTCAATTCTATGGAAAGTACCTTGTTATTGGGAAAGGAAAATTTCTTCAGAACATATATATTCCTGTATTTGCGTTTGAAGGATTCCTTTTCGAAAAGGGTAAAAAGGGGCTCCATTTCTATGGCCTGTATATTGGTGGCCTTGGCAATCTTCTTGTCTTCCACCTTGAACCTTACCTGGTCTATATCAAATTTCAGGTTGGTTTCATTGGTAAAGGTGATATCGAGGAAAATGTAATCATCCAGGGTATATATATTGTTGACAGTGCCGGTTATGCCATATTGGGAATTGTAAATACCCTTTAGGTTTGCATTCCTTTTGTAGGCACTCAATGAAAATTCCCTCAGTTCATTCTGGGTAAGCGGCGTGGTGCCAATATCCAGGGGATGCATGTCTGCAGGACCGATTTCGAGCAGGGTGGGCAGCTTCCTATTGTTGGAAGGATAATACAGGTCGTATTGTGCAATGAATTTTTGGCCAACAATGGTCACTACTCCCAAATCCTGCTGTGAGGTATTTCCATCAACTTCACTGTTTTCCTGCAATTTAATCCGGAATACATTCTCCAAAGGCAAGTCACCCACCAGATTCTTGCTGGAAATGTCCACATATTGTATGGGTTCGGGCGAAGTAAAATGAAGGGTAATGTCTTCCCGGATATATAGCTTTTGCTTTTTGGGAAGGAAATTTTGAGTTTCCTGCGCCATGGTATTTAAGGCGATTAGGGAATAAAGGCAGGCGAATAAAGTTATTATTTTCATATCAATTAGGGGTTTGGTTTGCATAATTGTCCGATTGCATTTCCTCCGAATCGATCAGGTAAATGACAGTTCCATATTTGAGGTTGGCTTTGTTTTGCCGGATCCTTTTGGACATTGCCTGGGAACTTGAGGTAAAAACCCTTTGCAAGGCAGACATGTACATTTGGTTCATCGAAGAGGGGTCCTGCTGCATCTGCAGGTTCATACCTCCGGTAACATTGCCACCCATGTCTTTGGAAAACTCCCGAAATGAGCTGGCAGGAACATACAGTCCCTCCATGCCATCCTGATCATAAATATTCAAGGCAATCGGAAGGATTTTATCTTCAACCATCACGCTGCTGATGGTCAGTTTGACCCTTTGTGGCTCGTATCCACTAATCCAGGCGTAGAGGTAGGTTCCTTTGGATAAAACTGATGTTCCTACCTGGATATCATCCAACAACCGGATCCTGATCCTTTCTCCCATAGTGCCCTTGCGGATTTCCTGGTCTACAATGGCCTGGATAAAGGAAGACTGGGAAGCTTTCATAACGGTGTTAAAGTGTTTATCAGGCTGTCCTGTTTTTGACACTTTCAGCCTTGGTGTTTTTGGAACTTCTTTTTCTTTATTTTCCACTTGCGGCGCTTGATAAGCGGGATCATTGGCTTTGGAGATGGAATCAACCAGGGCCATTTGGGCACGAAATAGGTCCATGGGATCTTCGTACCTTATTTCTTCCCTGGGATTTTTATTGCTTTCCATTTGGTTAAGTGCCTGAAGTATGGCTTGGTCTTCGCCATTTTGAACAGATGGCACATTATTGGAATTAACAGATAGACCTGTTTTAACCCTCGGCTGATTCATTGTATTTCTTAGGGCCAGGTCAATGGAATCCAGCATTCTTTTTTCAGCCTCGTTGTATTGGGAAAGGATTTCATCTTCCTGTTCCACCTCGATCCTCAGATTTTTGATGGCGGAATAGCCATCAGCCCTTTTGTACCTGGACCGAAAGGCATCCAGTTTACCATCGATACCCCGGTTCCGGATCTGATCCGACACCTCTCCTACACTTTCCTGCAGGTCTTGATTTCCTTGTTCATTTACTTTTTCATCTTCTTTGGTAAATGACTGCATGCCAAAATTCAGCAATAGCATGAAGGGCAGCAGGATTAGTGGAAGAATGTATTTCGGTTGCTTGAATTTAATCTTCATGGTCTGTTGATTTTGATTGGTGATACCTTTCAAGTTCAGGTATGGCATTTTCCAAAAAAATACTGTCCTGAAAATCGATTTGGTCCTTTGAAATGATTCTTTCCACTTCATTTTTCAGCTGTCCGATCCTTTTTGCTTCATCGTGAATTTTAAATAAAGCAGAGACCTCATCGGCCATCCCGGATCCCAGGCCTTTTACTTCTTCGAAGAGTTGAGGAGTTTCTTTTTGCTGGTTGATCCCCATTCTTGGAGAAATGATAAAAGCGAGCGAAGCTGAAAGCAAGAGTATGCCGACCATTGCCCCAAAGGAATGTCTGGGATACTTGTCCAGCATTTTGCCCAGATTATTTTTACCGTTTTCATATAGGGTACCGAACTCCTTTTTGATTTCAGTGAATAGTAACTTTCCCTCAGAAGGTGTTTTTCGAAACATGGCTCAGGTCTTTGTTTTCCAGTGTTTTCCAATTGGTGATCAATACCCCATGGCTGTTGTTTTCAGACCTTGGAATATCCATTAAATACCCTTCAGTAATCAGGGACCTGGTGATCGTGGCACTTCTTCTTTCGATCTTCTGCTTGCCGTAATAGGTAAACTTATTTTCAGGCTCCAGGGCAATGGAATCTGTTTGCAGGGTCAATACCGAGCTGGAACTGAGAATGGAATTGAAATAGCCCTTCTCTTTCAGGTTATTGTATTGCAAAACCCCTGATTCGTCTGCCAGGTACATGGCTTTTTTCATCTGGTACTCAATGTGCCTGTCATCCGGGGTTAGGGAGAAAAAGAGGCTGTGAAACAGGTCCACTGCTGCCCTGTACTCGGCCGGCCGGTTCATCTGCATGTTCGTCTGCTTGGCCAGGATGGGAATGTCATTATCCAGAATATAAATGGACTGCCTCGCATTGGCCACCTGCCGATAGGCAAAGAAGGAAACCGAAAGGCAGATAATGATGGCCGCAATAAAGCTCCCTATGGATAAAAGGGTGGCCAGTTTAATTTTTGATTCGATGTTTTTTATAATCATGGCTTTAAAATTTTATTTTCCCATTATTGCGCCAGCTGACATACGGGAACCGCTTCTACTCAGCGTGGAGCCCGTCCTTCCCGCCGTGGCTGCTGCTGCCGTGATACCTGAGGTACTGATGATCCAGGTGGAGATAGAGGGTACCGTAGTGATGGCGATGGCCCCAACCAGGAAACTAATAATGACAAGGCCAAAGGAAAGGATACCGTTCCCCGCCAGCCAGGCCAGTTTGGAAAGGACTTCATCTCCTCCGGCTGTGTCCAATAGGGCTTCGTATTTCTGTATTTCCTGCAGAAAAGCATATTCCTGCATCAATCCGCAGACATACAATACCAAATAAGCAATGCCCACATACAGGTTGACGGCCACAAAACGGGCAATCCAGGTGGTAAAGGCATCCCTAAAGGCAGGCAGCACACTAACCGCCAATGAAAAGGGACCCAAAATCACCAGTATGGTGGAATAAATGATCTGTATAAAAAAGACAAAATAGACACATATCCTCAGGATCCAGATGGCCAGCAATTCCAGTAACTGGGTGACCAAAAGCTGCATATTGGTCTGCATCCTGATTTTCATCTGAACCAGTGGACCATAAACATTGTCGGTAAAAAAACCTTTAATGCCGTCTACCATTACGGTGCCCAGTCCTTTATCCGCTTCCTGGGCCTGTTGGGAGGCCAATTCAGTGGTCGCCTGGTATTCTACCATTTTGTCTGCCACCTCAATGATGTAGACTGCCCGATCCAATCTCAAGGCATTGATCCGGTCATTTTGGGTAGAAAACATGGCTTGTGTTTTTGCAGAAATAAGGTCTGTGGGAAAGGCAATGATCCGGCAGAAAATGCCCCACCACATGGTCAGCATCAGCAATCCAAAGGGTCGCAGCAGCGGCATGATTTCCATTTTCTTATCGCCTACCATCATTTCATAGGATTTAATGGAGAAGAATATCAAGATGAAAATGCAGGCCAGGGCCTGTGCATCACGGATAAAGGGTCCAAAATGGCTATAGGCATAATCCCGCATCCCTTCAAAAAACCGCATGATTCCCTGGTCGTATACTCCGTTTCCCTGGAGAAAGGAGATGGCCTCCTTGTACTCTTCCGGTGGGACAGGCACCTGCCCTTGGGCCAGTGGCAGGATAAGTAATATTAAAACGAGGGTAACCAGTATCCTTTTCATGTGTTTATAATTTTTTCTTAATGGTCACATGGAATCTTCGCATGCTTTATAATCATCCCTCCGTGGGTCGTTTGCGTCATGCTCGATTTCATCGCATTATAATTCGTCTTTGTAAAACTCCTGTAAGGATTTCATCCTGTTGATTGGCTAGTTCCGGTAATTGACCACTTTGTTTTCTCTCAAAGGCTTCACGGTAGGCCAGCATTTTCTGTGAAAGGGCCAGCTTGTATTCCCAGTTGCTTTGGAGTTTTCTCATGTCCAAAAGGATACGGTGGTACATAAGTATCCTTTGGCCTCTTTCCATGTCCTGCGCTTTGGCAAACCCATACCTTTCTGCCAAGCTCTTCATATTTTCCAGGTACCAGGCATAGGCACCATTTTTCAGCATATAGTCTTTTACCCTGGCAGGACTGGTTTGGAAAGCATGGGCTTCGATATTTTCCAGTGGCGCAAGCTCTTTTTTGTAATAGAGTAAATACAATGGATCTGATCCTGATAAGGCACCGGATATGCGGACCATTTCCCTGGTTGCCAGATTTCTGACAGTATCGGCCTGTTGCTTATAATAGTCCGAGGAAATTTTCATGGCTGCTGCCAATCCCAGCCTTTGGGTTTGTTCTCCTGCCGGGGAAAGTGGCCTCCTGTCCAGTTTGGGATAGTTGGGGTGCAAGGCCCAGGTCAAAAACCAGTTGGAATTGGTGGGGATGCCCAGGAACCGGTTGGGTCCGGGCAGGAAACGGTCTTCATCCCATTGTTTGAAAACCATTCTTTCTTGTTGGGCTACCACCGCCCGGTCCTGAATGGGCGTTTGTGCTTGGCCGCCAGCCATAAACAGCAGACCAAAAGCCGGAAATATCATCCAAAATTTTCTTTTAATTGTCATCTCAGTAATTGTTTATGGGCGAGGATTTGGTTGACCAGGTTCGTGTTTTGATTGAGGTAAGCCTGATAGGGATTCAGCCTTTTCAATACCCCGTTGATATTGGCCCAATACATGGCATTCCGGACCGCCAGCAGGTAACTTGCGATTAATTCCATTTCCATCTGGATTTTCCCTAAAAGCTCATCCCTCACATTGGGGTTGATCAGGAGATTTTCCCCTTCGGCCAAAACAAAGCTGGACACCTCCGTTACCAGGGTGAAGCTCCTTTCTTTGGCCTGGTGGATATAGGTTTCGGCAAAAAGGAGCAAAACGGGATTTTGGGAAGCCATGGTAATGGTTTCATCACTCAAGGCATATATCCTTTGCAGGGTCCTGCCGATCTGTTTTACCTGGATGGCATTTTTTAACCCTTCATTGACCTGGTTAAGGGACCGGAGGATCATGGTCTCTACCATGGCCAGGCTGGATACATTCAGGCCAATGTCATCCGTGTTTTTTCGGATACCGTTAAGGCTTTCCTGATAGCCTATCTCAGAAATATTCCTCATGGCCGCATTTTCATTGATGATCAGAAAATGCTCCCGGTCAAAAACCACCGTTTGAGCTTCCAGCTCAAAGGAAAAAACCAAAAGGAATATCGTCAGTAGCGGTTTCAATTTTTTATCAGTTGAATGTTTGCCAATATTTCATCCACTGTTCCGGCTGCTTCCATTAGGTATTGCGGATAGGGGCTTCCCCCTGTTTTTCGTCTGATGTGGGATTCAAGGGTTTGGGAGGTGGCCCTGGAAAGCCTGTTGATGGTCTGAAGCTCCTGCAGTACATGCTGCAACAACATTCTCCTTTCGGAAACCTTCATCTGGTTGAGGTCACCGATGGAAGCCATTAATCCGATCAGGTAATTCATCAGGGAATAGGATTGCTGTACAAACAGCTTTTCCGTTTCCAGTGCCAGGGGAATCACCATAGGATCATTTTGACAATAAAAAACAACCTGTTCCTGATGGTCTATGATGGACCTGACCAAAGGTTTTGCAGTAACAGCAAGGCCTACTGCCTCAATCAGCAGGTTAAGTTTGGCAAAGCGCTCCTGCACGGTACGGTATTTCTCCTTGACCTGCCCCATCAAATTTCTGTTTACCTCCTCATTGATGGCATTTTTGGCCTGGTTGGTTTTCGCCTCGAATTGCCTTTCATGCTCATTTTTCGAATCTTCCACCAATTGATGCAACAGGGCAACGTTGAGCTGTCCTAATACCGGGGAAGAGAATAGCAGGCAAAGGATGAAAAGGAGCTTTTGCATGGCTTATCGGTTTAGGGTTTCTCTTTTTCTGAGGATACCGTCCATAATGGCCAGGTCCATTTCAATATATCCCTGGAAAGGGTTCAGCGATTTGAAAAGTCCCTTCATGCTGGCCAACTGCATGGACCGGTACATCCCATAGGTATAGGACCTCAGGATCAGCAATTCATTCAGAATGGTATTAATGATTTTTGCCCTTTCCCCCGCATCCATCAGATTATCCTTGCCTCCCTTCAGCGCAAATTGTTGCACCTCCAATGCCAGGGAGGTGGCCCGCTGCTGGAACAGGGTCGCGTTCTGCTCGGCGAAAACAAGAAATACCGGATTTTCCCTGGCCAGTTCCATGATATCCCGGACATCCCCGGAAATACCGGTTGCAATTCGTGCGATCTCCTTTACATTGGCTAGGTTGTTAAGGATGGCACTGACCTCGGTCAGTCCCGCATAAAGCTTTTCCTGCATGGTATTCACCACCGTAAGGTTTCCGGTCACTGCCAGTTGACCCCTTTCTATCAAGGTCAGCCGTTCATTGGTGTTGTTCAATTGTGTATTGATCACCGCTGCATGGGTGGCCTGGGCTCCCGAAACGGCAGGGTCCACATACACCTGGGCCTGCGCCCAACCGCTGGTGAGTATCAAAATATGAAATATCAGGGTTTTCATAATTAAACTTTTAAGTGGTTAATTCTTTCTTTTCTCCATAGGGAATTCCCAGTTGATTGATCAAGGAGAAGAAACGGTTCAGTTCCGCTCCTGAATCTTTGAAATCTGCCACAAAGTGGTCCAGACCCTCTTCGTAATTGCCATAGTGATCAATGTAGATTTCCACTGCTGCCTTTTCCGGCTTTTCGGTGGTGTAGGTCAGGTATTGGTGAAGGGATACTTCTACGCCATACACTTCTCCGCTTGCTCCTCTACGGATATAGACCTCCTTGAACCTGCCCCGACCTTCTGTATTGTCAAACTGGTTGATGGTGAAGATCTTTTTTCTCTCATGCTCATTGATGGAAAGCAGGGAGGCGATTTCATCATAGTGGTCTTTGAATTTTGCCTGGTCCAGCAAAATGATGGAATCCGAGTTGTTCACGATGCTGTCTTTTACCACCGTATTGCCAATGATGTCACCCAGTTCCTGGGTCACCACTATGGCTTCTCCCCAGAATTTCCGGACCGTCTTGTACAGGTAAAGGATATAGTTGGCCATCAATGGTGAGGCGATGGCCTTCCAGGCTTCCTCAATGATGAGGGCTTTTCGCTGTTTGCTTCTAAACCGCATCTTTTGGATAAATACGTCCATGATGATCAGGGTGACAATAGGGAAAAGTACCTTGTGCTCCTTGATGGAATCTATTTCAAAAACAATAAAGGATTCCCCAAACAGGGACTGGTCCACCTCTTCATTCAGCAGGCTGCCATACTCCCCTCCCATATAAAATTTCTTCAGGACAAACCTGAATTCATCAATGTTGAAATGAATGTTTTCCTTCTGGATCATCTCCGGAATAAATACCAGGGCAAATTCATAAAAGCTGTCAAAACAAAGGCGGGACCTTTCTGAAGACGCTTTAAAATAGGATTGATAGTAGGCAGAAATGGTATCGGAAATCACATCGGACTCCACCTGAGAGATTTTGCCTTCCGCTGATTTCCACAGGACACTGATCAAAGTGAGAAGGGCATCCTTTTTTTCGATGTTGTATTCTTCCCTGCTTATGGCAAAGGGATTGGTGGTAATGGGGTTTTGCTCGGAATAGGTAATGTATTTTCCCCCATAATAAGCACAAAGCCCATAATAGGAATGTCCCGTATCCACGATGACCACATCCATCAACCACCTGGGGGCTTCGCTTTTGTTATACATGCAGTATTGTTCGATCAGGGCGTTCATAAAAAACGACTTGCCGGATCCCGAAGGCCCCAGTACAAATTTGTTCCGGTTGTTGATCCGGTTGGTATGCATGGGAAGGTCTGCGGGATCAATTTTGACCGGTATGCCCTGCCTGTCCGTCAGCCTGATCTGAAAATTGCTGACCTCGTCCCGGCTCATGGATTCCTTAAAAAAGAAGCACAAAGCCGCATCGGAAGTGGTCAGGAAATAATCATAGGGTTTCAATTCGGCCGTATTGCAGGGCAATGCCGTTCTGAACAATTCCAGTTGGTTGTAGGCATTCTTGGAGGGGATAATTCCCTGCTGAAATAGAGAAGATTCTATGAAATTGGCGGTTCCCTGAATCAGTTCTTTCTCTCCCGACACCAGGATATTGAAATGGGAATTGACTAGTAACTGATTGTTTCTGGTGATGTCCTCCAACAGTTGGTCAATGTCTTCTACACACATATTGTTGGCGGAATCGGGTATGCCGGAATGTCTTTTCCGTTTCAGTTCCAGCTTCCTCTGGGTCATGGCCTGGGGCACGATTTCAATCACCTGATTATAGATAATGGTTTTGAAATGGGGGACTGAAAACAAAAAGCCCATATTGTCAATGGGAAAGCCCTTTAGGGTATCCTTGTCGGTCCTGACCTGATGGGTACCCACCGTTTGGGGAAGATCAATGGTATCCGTATTGATCAGACTGATGGAGCGAACAGCCGTTTTGCCCATCTCTACCTGCTCATCTCCTGCAAGCAGGTTGTTGAGACAGAGCTGGCTTTCGTGAAAATTCATGGACAGAATCCGCCTGATGTAACGATTGATCTGATTTTTTTTCAAGGAATTTACAGGCAGGTGACTTCGAATAAATAGATCAGCTACCTTGTCAATGGATTGGGTAAAATCATGGAGTTGTTTCTGGCTATAGGTGTAAAAACCTGATTTTGCCCTTCTGGTAATGACCAGAAAAGTTTGGTGGAAAGTAAAGACCCTGCCCCGGAAATGTTCATCGTACTTTCGTTGCAAATATTCCCCGGACGGTTCCGGGTTGAACTGCTTCCTGCTCAGGATATCCTGTTTCTGGATCAGGTAACCTTCTCCCAGTATTTTAATGGCATTGACATAGAGCTGGTGGAAATTGTCATAGTTCCCCGGATCAGCTGCATACTGCAGGACAGGGTTTTTGATTTCCAACACTACCCCAAAGTCACCTTTTTCATTGAAAAGGATATCATACCCTTTGCAGTGATCTACTCCAAGGTAAGGCAATTTAAAGGGTGTTTTTCTCCGCTTTGGCATGGTGATAATGCTTTAGATCTGTTGGGGGCAGGAATACCCCCAGGTTTCTTGTTTTGTTATGCAGGCCTTTTTTCTGTTGTTGACTGGTAAAATAAAGGCCTCCTGTAATCGTACTTATGGTAAGGATTCCTCCAAAAACCATATCGGTAAGGCTTCCAATCAAACCGCCCAGGACCAGGCCCATCACCAGGGAGGTGATGCCCCAACCAATGTATTTGCCCTGAAAACCTTTGTACATCAGGGGTTTTTGAAGCCCTTTGTAAATAAAAAACTGCTTGCCCATCAGACTCCGAAAAAGGCCTTGATGACCACGCTGACCAGGACCATAAACAGGCAGGAACCTCCCCAGCCCATCAGTTCTTTGTTGATGTCCTGATCGCCGCTGTTCCATTTGATGTATACCCTTACCCCACCTATGATTCCGACTACCGCACCGATAACCAGACACAGGGAAGCCACCGGATCCACATAGCCGATTAGCGAAGATTCTGCTGCCGTGATGCCCTGCACTCCCTGTGCTTTTGCCTGGGCCAGGGTAAAGACCGCCAGCCCCACGCTTGCAATTGATTTTTTGCTATTTTTAAACATGATTGAAGGATTTAAATGATTTATTTTTATTGGTTGATTTTAAATATTCGTTTTTAGGATATGGGTACCTGGAAAAGAGCGCTGAGAAAGATTCCCAACACGGAAAGGAAAATACAGGCCCCGAACCAGCCGGCTACTTCCATGTCAATGTTTCTTCTGCCCATTTGCCAATTGTTATAGATCCTCAATCCTCCCAGCAATCCGAAAAGAGCTCCCAAAACCAGAATCGCAGAGGAAAGGGCTTTGAAATCTTGGGCCATCAGGCTTTTCCCTTCATTGATCTCCGGAATTCCGGGAAGTGTTTGTGGCATGCACACCCTAATTCCTACCAGGAAAAACAGGGTGACTGCCAGGATAAGATAGGAGGTCTTCATATTAGTAAACCAGGTGTTTTTTGACTTCTATCGTTTCATTTTGAGCCAGCCGAAACAGTTCTGCCATACTATTGACCCCACCGGTGGAAACATTGGTATTTTCCCGGTAAAGTCGCCATTGGTCGCTGTCTTCTGGTTTGGACTTCCCCACCCCATAAGCGGAATGGTTGTCACCCTGATCGTCCTCCTCCCCGATAATCCTTGTCGGGGCTTCCTCTGGTAGTTCCAGGAGTTCATCTCCTCCGATCAGCAATTCATCGTTTTGAGGTTTTAGCAGATCCAGGACCACCAATACCCCGTAGTACAGCAGGTAGCCGGATGCCAGGTATTTGATAAATTCAGTCCATCCCATGTCATAGTTTTTTAAATGATTCGCGGATCTCCTCTATCAATTCCGGATGATCCTGAAAAAAACGCGTCAGCAGGAAATTGATAAACCGGGTCACGTCTACGGAAAATACCGGATACAACACCTTTAGAATCTCCTCGTGCCGCTCGTCGATTTTTATCAGTCTCTTTTTGCTCCCTTCAATTCTCAAGTCTCTGACATTTTCCAATTGATGGAATATTTCCTTGTCATGGTTGAGTGAGCTCCCTTTGGTTAGCTTTCTCATCTTTCCGTTGGCGGGTTTTGGAGAAGACCTTTCCGGACGGAAATTGCTCATTAGATTTTTTATGTATTCGTCTTGTGCCATGCCGGGTCGATGTATTCGTTGTAAATGGACTCAAAAACCGGCTCGATCACCTCAATAATGTTTGCCGGTATGTCATAGGTGGTGATGCGTTGGAAATCTATCCGCTCGGTAATGCTGTTGGTGACCACGCCAAAATTTTTCAGGGCCTCCTGGACGGATTTCATGGTTTCGTATTTGACACTGCTCCGCACCCGGTTGGGAATAAAAATGATTTTAGCCTTTGGATTGATCTTCAGGATCACAAAAGAAAATTCGATGGTAGAAGAAACGGAGTACTCGTCGTAGCTGAAGGGACAGAGGATCAAGTCTGATTTCCGAAACACCGGAACCAATTCGTCGTCATCCATTTTACCCGCCAGGTCAATGATGCTTACCTGGTTAGAAGCCTTTTTTTGAATGGATGTAAACTGGGAAAGTTCGGCAGCCTCTACCGGATACAGCGGTTCGTTGTCAATCACCTCCGCAGCCTGGGCTTTGTTGTAAAGGGATCGCTGAAAGTCCATGTCATAGACTTTTACCGGTTTGTTTTTGGCCAGGGAGAGGTAATTGGAAAACAGGACTGACAAGGTGCTTTTTCCGACCCCTCCTTTTTGATTTGCGAATAGGATAATCATATGCATTGGTTTTTATCTGATGCTTCTTTTTTTGTTGTCTTTCTCTTTGTTCCTTCTCCTGCCATGCAAGGCCTCATCGTCCACATCTTGATGGATATCCAGGCTGATGTTGGAGATCGGGTTTGCTGTCTCCCGGCCAGATTCGACCTGATCATTTGCCTGGGATTCTGAAGCAGGGATTTCTTTCTCCGGATTTACCGGCACCAGTGCTCTGGATGCTGCGCCGGTTCTGGTCAATGAGCTTTGTTCTATTTCATTCCGCTCCGGCACATTCCAGAGGCGAGCAAAGCGATTGTATTCCCCGCTCCTAAGAATGGCTTCCAGGCTAATAAAAAACCGCTCCCGGGTATCCAGCAGGTACAGGCGCTTTTCGTTTACCAGGAGATGCAATCCGTATTCTTCCAGACCCTTCTGAACCTGGTGATGGTCTTCCAAAACTGAAAGTAATTTTAGCCGGTAAGCGGATTCTCTGGGCAGGCGTTTGAACCGGAATACGGTATCCCTGGTCCCGGTAATATCTTCATAAGCAGTCTTATCTGCCTGGAAAGCGAAATTGATGACCTTAACAGCATCCCTTGTTTCTTTCTTTGTCAGGTTTTTGAGGGGATAAACTTCACTTCCTTTCAAGATGATTTTTCTATTATGGTCAATGATGGTATAGCCATAGGGGGCTTTCCCATCCTTACCGTGAAAAATCAGTTCCACTCCGAATTTTTCTTTGAGAAAGTCCGCCATTTCGGATCGGTATCCGGTTGGCTTTCCCAGGCGGTTGCCCTTTAGTGGTTGGAATACAGGGATGGGAACGCTATTGTATACCTTTCTGTATTTGTCGAATAAGGCATGGAGCTGCTTTATTCTTGCTTTGTCCGGGGAATAGGAATTGGTTTTGGATTGTAATTCATTGAGCGAAATTTCACCCTGCTGTAATCCGAATTTGTATAGGGTCAGTTTGCCCTCTTTTTCATTTAGGCTGTAACCCTGAGTTTCCAGGTATAATTTGGCCTGGCTTATGGTGTAAAAGGAAAAGGATTTTAGCTGTTCCAGGACCTTGTGGCATTCATTTTCCGGATTCCGGTTCCCAATTTCCAACATGTATTTTTGCGCCCTAATCCTTTCCATGCTGTCGTTGATTTTTTTGCCATCGTTCCCGATTCTGGAGGAGACCATATGCACATGGTTGTTTTTCGTATCCCCGTGAAAGACAATCAAGTAGGGATTGCTGCCATAACCCATTTTATGCAGCCATTTTTCGGCCATGTCAGTAAGCTCCTTTTTGTCAAATTCCCTGCCCTTGCAGGAGATCATCGCATGGAACTGCTGGTTTTTCACCCGGGTATTGCGGTTGGAGTGGACTTTCAGATAGGTCTTCATTTCATCCGGCGTTACTTTCTTGGCCGATTGCAGGTAACCGAAATTCCGGAATTTCATCAGCTCTCCCCTGGCAGACTGGGTCTTGTTGGTATTGTAGGACACCCCATTGAAGGAACTGGTCGATGATAGGATTTTGACGGTCATCAGCTGATGGATTTATAGATTTTCCGGAAAGTCCGGTTTATGTCTTCCTGGTAGTCCAGGTACCTGGCGAGAAGGCTGTTGAATTGAGAAAATACCTTGGGATCCAGGTTAGGGGAATACTGGTTGGCATGTTTCGCCAGCTGGTTGATGTTGTTGTTGACCCTACCCTGCTCAGCGGCCAGCTCATTCAGCGTTTGGAGCAGTTTATCGGTCTTGATAATGGAAGCATTTCCCTGCATTTTTCGGATCAGGTTCCTTAGCGTATCGCTTCTCGAAATACCCGCACTTTTGGAGAATTCATCCAGGAATTTTACTTCCTGCTCATTCAGCCGGAAGGTGATTTTATGTGTTCTGTTTTCCTGGGTATCCTTCATTTTTACTTGGTGGCCTGGACTTTGCCATTGCTTGTTTGACCCAAAGAGAAGGAGAAAAAAAATGGGATAAAATACGTAAAAAGCTATATTTTAGCGGTATACGTGAGTATGCGTATATAGGAACGGATTTCTACAGGTATATAAAAATAGATTTTCGGGAAATTCAAGTATTGCAGGGACACCATTCCAGCAAATCCATGGAATAGATACCTCTTTTGCTCTAAAATCCTTCAAAAACATTAAAAATTTGTTACATTAAGCAATTATTGTAAGGCGAGTAAAGTGCACTGTTCACTTTATTTGTATGTTAACTACCACTGTTAAAAATTTCTATAAATGAAAATAATTTCAGTATTCAATAATAAGGGGGGTGTTGGCAAGTCAACCCTTACCTACCATTTAGGACACTCTCTAGCGAAACTAGGGAAGAAAGTTTTGCTATTAGATATGGATCCTCAATGCAATCTTACCATATGCGCATTAATGGAAGAGGAACTTCATCATATTTGGCAAGCAGAAGATGCATTTATTGAGGACTTCGAAGCAGCAAATAGAGTAGACTCAGGAGATATATTGACTCAAACAAGAAGTATTCACTTTCTTTTAAAACCAGCAGAGGACGGTATAAACGAAGTTGAAACGTTGCCTCCTCCGAGAATAATAGGTACAAACATTGATCTTGTTCCTGGAAGATTATCATTACATAAATATGAGAATAGAATTGCCGAGAGATGGAACGGCGTTTATCAAGGTGATAATTTGGCCATCCGTACAATAACTAATATCCGAGGACTTAGTAAGCGATATGCTGATAGTTTGGGATATGACTACATCCTAATTGATACTTCACCAAGTTTAGGAATTCTGAATAAGGTGATTATGTCAACAGTCGATGGATTCTTTGTTCCAGCTCAACCCGATATGTTTAGCCTTTATGGAATCCGCAATATTGGAAATGCTCTGGAGGTTTGGCAAAGAGAGTTTAACTCAATTTATTCGTTGATATCAGAAGACAAAAGATCAAAGTTTCCCTCACGATTTGTTCAATTTTTAGGCTATACTATTTATAATTCTAAAAAGTATACAAGGAGTGGCCAAGAGGAAAATGAATATGGTTTGGCTCAAGCTCATTATCAATATGTAAGTAGAATACCAGCAACAATACTAAGTTTCGTTTCAGAAGCAAACAGGGAAGGTATAACGGACGAACTAATTTCTCAACCAATTGGTGGGGATGCAATTGTTCATACTCACAATACATTTCCTGCGATGGCGCAAGCCTTGAAGTGTCCAATGTGGGATGTTCCTACAAGATATGCTGACCTCGCCAGGCAAAATCCCGACTATATTGAATTGCTGAACCAGAATGGATTTGAATATAACCGAGGAAACAATGGAAGGCTTCAAGAGATTGGCCACCGGTACGAGCGATTCACTTTAGACCTACTAGAAAGAATAAACTTGCTATGAGTGATATAAATTCAAAGGATATCGTTTCATTTTACCTTGAAAACCAATTTAGGTTGGAGCAATTTCAGGCTTCTGTAGAAAAATTCTTTACAGCACATCCCAATCTAAATAAAAAACCTTTACCAATAATACATTCGATTAAAACACGATTGAAAGATCCAGATCATCTCCTTGATAAACTTGAAAGAAAAAAGAATGCGGGGAGGGTTATTACAAAAGACAACCTTTTTAGAGAAATTACCGACCTTATAGGAATAAGAGTATTACACTTATATCATGACCAATTCCCATTAATTCACTCTGAAATATTGAACTATATTGATCAAGGAGATTGGCTTTTTGTGGAACCACCCAAAGCATTTACATGGGATCCTGAATCCAAGAAGATGTATGATGGGCTAGGAATTGACAATGAGGTTCGAGAGACATATTACACTAGTGTACATTATTTAATCAAACCTAACAACTCTAACCCAAATCCAATATGCTGCGAAATACAAGTAAGGACTCTTTTTGAAGAAATTTGGGGAGAAATTGATCATTCCATAAACTACCCTCACCCAACCGATGATATCTCATGCAGAGAACAGCTCAGAGTCCTTTCAAAGCTTGTATCAACGGGAACTAGACTGGCTGATTCAATTTTTCGAACTCTGAACGATAGAAAAAAATAAAGGTAGATAATCGAGTCACACCCTGACCCAAACAGCTTAGAATGAAGATCTCACGAATTATCACGAGCATCGGGACCACTAAGTGTATGCGCTTTCACAATGAATCAGCATAGGCTGTTGCTGCCATCTATCTTGGCTCTTTGCTTAAATTTTCGCTTTTTTTACGCGCAGCACCATTTCGCTGAATTGTAGGCGGCACCTGAATAACATGATCGGGCAAGACCTGCAGGAATAGGAACTCATAGATTTATACCCTGTTCCGGGGTAGAGTGGCTGGAGTAAACAGATTACGGTAGCCCTCCCACCCTTTGCGACTCACTAATGCCTAGGATGTAAGCCTGTCCTGATTTCCTTCTGTAACTCCCGCACATAAGGGATACTGAATTTTGGCCAAGGTTTTCGTCCGATGGAATAATTTGATATTTTCGATACTTAATGCCCATGCTGGCCACACACAATAGCTATATGTAATTGCTAAATTTGACCTATTTCTAAAAATTCTCACGGATTTTAATTCTGGTACAAACCTGCAAAGTTAAATGCAAGCCCAATTGCTTAACTTAATAGTATTGGTCATTATTATCTAGCCATATCTAGAATGTCTTTAATAAGATCTGTTGAAAAGCTATGAGCAACTTGAGGGTTATCTGTTACGCATACTTTAGTTATTGAATCAGCTCCACTAACTTTTAGTCTTCCCCAGATTAGCCCAGAAATATCCAATACTCCTTCTCGGGCCAAATAGCCTAGATGTTCATTGCTTCCAAAGGGACCTTTGGTCCAATAAAATTTTAATTGATTGGTCCCAGAAGTATTGGCAATTTTAAAGAATACTTTTCCTTTTGCATTAAAATGTTTGTATATTTCCTTACATTCGCCAGGGCGAATAGTATAACAGAGCCAGTTCATTCTATTATTCTTTTATTCTAATGTAATAATACACTGCTACATTTTGGGGCCTTGTTTCTACAGAAAGCACACCCCCCTTAGGAATAACGGCATGAGTATGCTCCCCCTCCCCATTCTTTGTAGTAAATGTTTTATCTGCTCCTCCAGCACTTGTCCCCCCTCCAGCTAAGATGCCAGGTGAAGTAAAGAAATGTCCGGTAATTGTATGTTGATGCTGACCATCCTGACCACTAGTTGTGAAATTTACATCTTTTAATGATGTGCCAAATTTTTGATAGCTATAACCATTGACTTCATTCCTTTGTTCATTAGGAAAATTACCATTGATATTCCCAGAAGGTTCCCCCTGAGCATTGCTGTTATTGTGTCCCCTAAGAAATTGGCCTCTCATATCTGGGACGTTAGTAAACTTAAAAGTTTCATGATAATCAGATCCTTCGATACTACGTCCATCAGCCGGAGACCAATTAGAAAAACTAGCATCAAAAGCTTGTGAAGAAGCATTTCTTCCATTGTTGTTTACAAGTTCGGAGAATTGATCATAATTCAAGGTTGAAGTTATTACTGTTCCTAATGGCCAATCTTTTTGAGCCACACTGACATTGGTAATAATGAATAAGCTTATAAGAAAAGAAAAATATTTCATAATAGTTATATTAATTTAAGGTTACGAATTCTTTTAATTTCAGTATTTGTTTCTGGAACATCCACTTCTTCAAATGGAATGATGGGATCAATTTTAAATTTATCATGAATCAGTTGATGTACATACTCAGGCAAATTGTTATAAATTTCATCGCCTTTATTTGAATTGGGTACAACTAAGTTAATTTGATAGCTTTTTTCAATAAGCTTTTTAAATGCACCCAAAACCCTTTCATTATCTTCCGTATTATTAATGTAATTTGCTAAAATATAATATGATTCTTCAAATTCATATAAACTAGTATCAAATTTATTAAACAGTAATATTTGATCTTCGTAAAACAAATTTTTAATAAGAGGCCTCTTCAATTCAGAGAGAATAGGTTCTACCATTTCAACCCTTATAGGCAAATAATCATTCCAATTTGAATTTTCTTCATTTTTATCATTAAAATATAATGGAGACAAGGTCTCATAAGTAGTTGATGGATTATTATAAATATATATTGCTTTAGTATAGATTGCGTCATTAAAATATAAATAGTTTATACTAATATCTATTTGATTTTTATACCTATCCCGAAAATCATGAAATGATTTAATAATAGAACTAGCACTTACACCTCTTTCCTCTTTAAGACTTTTTATTTTGGGAGATGAAGAGTTAGTTAATCGCAATTCAACATGGCTATGAAGCATCTCCAAATAAGCTGGAACAACATTTTTATAAAGTGAAATTATGGTATTGTTTACTTCAGTAACTCGAGTAAATTTATTATTTACTTCGGGTATATAGTCAATAAATCGTTCATTTAATGTGTATAATTCCTTTATACTATAGAAATCTAAATCCTGTGATTTGTTTAGTTTTTCAAAAGATTCCAAAAGATCATTATCATTTTCTAAAGATAAATCATAGAAATTATAACTAAAATTTCTCAAATAATTTATTGCTA
This sequence comes from Cyclobacterium salsum, assembly GCF_010119245.1. Classification (GTDB taxonomy): domain Bacteria; phylum Bacteroidota; class Bacteroidia; order Cytophagales; family Cyclobacteriaceae; genus Cyclobacterium; species Cyclobacterium salsum. The sequence goes on along the minus strand of NZ_WNKG01000019.1, from coordinate 3,888 downwards.
ATGGTTTAAGAGCAAATTTATCGTTCAATTTTAAAGCATTAGCACATAGCATTGCTGCATAATATTCATTCAATTTACTATCCCCTTGGCGCCAATTAATAAATGCATTCATGGTTAAGACATCAGGATCCTTATAAGGAATACTATTCAATTCGTCTAATGCATTTTTCAGTTTCCTAATCTGTGTATTATTAAGTGACCCATTTTGCTCAAATAATTTATAAGCTAATTCAGCTTTTCCTCTATAAACTTTATGTTTATCTTTGAATTTTTTCCAATAGTTCATCTTAAAGTCTGAATCTATAAGGAAATTATTTAAAACACTAGCCTTAATAAATGCTGTTTTAAAATTTAACAAATCAAATTGATGCTGATAAGCTGTTTCAACTCCTTTCACATGGTCATTATATATCCTTCTTTCGAAAATAAAATTGATAGACCACAATGAAATGAAGATAATTGAAAACCAAATTCCTCCTCCAATCAGTTTTTTCTTAAAATTCCAATTACGCCTATGCATCAAAAAGTAAATAATTAACACAGCTGATATAAGAAGTAGAATCCAACTTGTCGTATGTACAACATTTAAATTTAGAAATGTCCCTTCACCTCTTACCTTTTCAATTAATACATTTGTTTCATATTCAATTATCTCTTGAGTATCGTTTAAGATACCTTCTACTGTTTGACTAATATCATCTGTAGTATTATTGAGTATTTCTTCTACGACCTCAAAATTTTTATTAAGTAAAAAGTCGGTAGTAAACAAAATTTCTTTAGCTCCTTCTACAGCCTGAACTCTTGCCTCACCTATAGCATCATTTAAACCTATAAATCCTTCCTTCATCAAACTCCTTGCCTTTTCATCAAATTTCTCAATATTTTTATCAATGTTATCTTTAAAAACATTTGCAATGTTTATGGCATCAGTTCTAAATCCGTCTCTAGTAGAAGAAGTTAAAGCATAAATAAATCCTCCAGGACCAGCTCCCAGTTTTTCACCCATATCATGCCAAGTATCACTCATACCTGATTTTGAAGAAAATGGCAATAAACATAATAAGAATAAAAACAAAATTGAAAATGTTTTTTTCCACATAATACAATAGATTAAAATGTATATACCAATTTAAATCAATAAACTATTAATGACAGACATAGCTTTTATAAACTTCTAATTTCATTACTTGTATTAATATATTATCCTCTACATCAGATTACATTGAGGCCATAAACAACCTCCCCTAATTTTATAAGAGTTAAAAAGACAAGTATATTACTAAATATATAAGCTAAGGTTCATAACTAAATGGTGTTCTACAGTAATTTTTGGATAAAATGATTAATCGGTTCTTCTGAAAAATTCTAGCCCTTCCACCCTAACAGACGAGCCAGTTTCAGATAATGAGTCTCCCTGACCATAAATCCACCTCAATAGCGTTTCTTACCTTCGACTTCACTGTAGACTTGATTACCACATACATGCCGAAACTGTGGGAAATACTTGTTTTCCACAACTATGATTTTCCATTTAATCGCGTTTTTTCCTGTCATCTTTTCCATTGGTATAGGATTCGTACATTTCTGTCTTCCCCACCATAACGAAGTTTTGGCCGAGTCCCATTACCTCATTCTGCTTGGAATACAAGCAGAAACTTTTTCCTTAACACGAATTTAAAGTTTAATTCAATGCTATGGACCCCGTTATTACTTGTGGATTGCAATTGCCCTTTCAAGAAGGGAAAAGACATGTATTGGTATTAATTCAATAGCTTCTTAACCGATCGAATTTAAAGTTTAATACCGCTAACATTCTGTTTATCTAAATCCCAAATAAAGGTATATGGAAAAGATAAGTAGCGCAATACTCAAAAAGCAGTATATTTCGTAAATCCACTTAAATTAAAACAAATCATAGGAATCCCAATATTTTCTTTGTATTAAACCATTTTTTGCTGGGAAAAATATTCAAAATTAGGTATCTTAAAAGTCAGAGCAAAATTAATTTACACTATTCCCCCACTAAGATGCCTCAAGAAGGAGCTTTACTTAATTCCGCAGTTAAATATTTTCGGAAAGTTTCCAGTACCGGACATTTACCCGAAGCCGTCGAGGAATTGAAGAAATTTCATCAAGACCGTAGCCATTCACTTGACCTGGGTCCTGCATTTTATGTAATTTTAGATTATAATGACTTTAGTTATAAATTTGTATCTAAAAGCTTTACAGAAATACTCGGCTATGAAACTCAGGTTTTATTAAATGGGGGATTCCCATTTTACAATAGTGTTATTGGCCAAAATGAAGTTCAGCCCCTTATTTCTTTGTGGAAAATAATCACTGATTACCTTAAAGGTTTGCCTATCTCTGTTGTGAGAAAGTCTTTATTTTCAGTCGATTTTCATTTCAAGCATAAAAATGGCAACTACCTACATATGCTACAGCAGACTGTCTTGCTCAAAACATCCCCTGAAGGACGCATTCAATACGAACTTATCAAAATAACTGATATCACTCACTGGCAGAAACAGTCTCCCATGTGTGGCATCATTTCTACTCCTGATCTTAAAGATACCCTGATATGTTTTCCTACCGAGGACATACAAATTAAAGGCCCGGTATTTTCAAAATCAGAATTGCGGATACTCGAATTAATGGCTATGGGGGATAGAAGCAAAGAAATTGCTAAAAAACTAAAGCTGTCTTCCCATACCGTTGATACGCATCGCCGGAATATGTTGCACAAAACGCACAGCAAAAACACTTCTGAACTTATTCGTTTCGCTTATCTGAGTGGAAATCTGTAAGTGCAGAGAGGATTTCTGCTAGCCTAATCTGGTTTTTGCCAAGCATTATTGTTTAGCTTACGTCATGCTTAATTAAGCTAAGTTTCGGAAGACCTTTTAGGAGTAATGAATTGCTCAAAAGAAAAAATGCACCTATGAAACGGGTCTAAACATCCCATTTTGTTTAAAATATAAATTATGGCTATTTTAGTACTATCCATCTTATTTAGTTTTTAGCTATGGGGCACATGACCGACAAATCAACCGAAATTGCAACAACCGAGGTTCCCTTAGAATATGCTCACATGGTGGAACCCTATCTTATAAAAAGACTTGACTTTGGACCTTCCTTCTATTTTATTTACCATTTCAGTAAATCAAAATATGTTTATGTTGAAAGTCGAATAGAGCCTATTCTGCAATTCACCCCAGGAGAAATGATGAGCAGCCAAAAGAATTTCTTTCTCTCTAGAATGCATCCCGATGACCTTCATCAACATCAGCAGGCAATGAAGGAATGGCAGAAATACTTTTTCAGACTTCCGATTTCCGAACGAAATTATTACTCCACCAGTTTTGACTTCAGATTTAGAAAAAAAAATGGGCAGTACCAACGGATGCTTCAACAATTAATTTTCATAGAACATGATTCAGACGGAAATCTTTTGTACAGCCTGGAAAAGTGCACCCTTATCTCTCACTGGGAAAAAACCAAAGATTTGGTGCTTTGCGTTTGCGGACCAAATACAAATAAAATTTTGATTTCCAATAACACCAGCCGATTAAATGGGAAAAACAGGACAATATTTACTCCTTCTGAAATCCAAATTCTAAAATTACTATCAAATGGTCTAAATAGCCTTCAAGTGGCCAACCAACTTAATATTTCCATACACACCGTGAATACACATCGTCGCAATATGCTTCGAAAGACGGGCATAAAAAGCACTATTTTATTGGTTAAATTCGCGAGAAACAACGATCTTCTAGTGTACTAAATGATAGCCCATTAAAGTTGTATGATGGCGAACCGGTAAACAAGGAAGAAGGGCTTCTTTCTGAATCCCTAAAAAACTGATATCCAATGAATTAAATAGAAGTA
>NZ_WNKG01000018.1 GCF_010119245.1 Cyclobacterium salsum | reverse complement strand
ATAGATATTACATCCATTTTTCACCTAGTAATTCTATAATGCAAACCTAAAGGCCACGGCGGACACGCGCTATTGTGCATCTTTTGGCTAAAATACGGACGCCCCCCACGCATAGGCAAACTCCTCAGGTTTTGGTAACAATAGCTCGTTAAGAAAGGCAATTACAAACTAAAACCATCGTCAAACATGCCTCTGCCTTTCCCTACCCTCCGCCCGAATTTCTTAACGCCAAAATCTGCAAGGCGGAAATTTATATCCTCTATCTAGTTTAGTGTAGCAAATCCAACTCATAAAACCTTGATCCCGTTATTACAAGTAGCTATCATCTTTGACGAAACGTTTAGAAAGAATAAAGCGCTGAGGCCGGCACAAAAGCGAGCCTGTCCTGAGTTTACTCAGGAGGGTGGGGGGATTTCGGGGGAAAGGTTTTTTATCTTGATCTCCTGCCTGCAGGTTGGGTATTTCCAGGTCCAAAAGTAGGAAGAAGAATTAGCGACCACTAAATAATCGAACCTTTGTCCTTCGGCAGCCCTAATCAAGGCAATCAGCACTTAACCTTCGAAAACGAGGGAACGAATGCATTAACGGAAACATGTCAATTTCCCCAGCATGCTGTTGGGTGCCCAGATCCAGGGATGTCAAAAGCTATACACCCCGGCTGTGCCCCGAAAGAAAGATTTGCATAGAGTAGAGCTATCCCTCCCTATAAAAATGAGGGGACCGCAATCATTCCATTTTTCATCGTGCCAGTTCGGTATTCTGTCCGTGATTTTCCCATTTGGTCCATATAAGCTATACCATGATCCTTCCGACAGGCGGATAAAAAAAACGAAACTACCAGGAAAATCAATTTGAAATACCTGCTATCCATTTTTAATTTTCCCAATCAAATTGAACCACCTTATACCTCAATTGACTTTCATCAAAATCCGGATGATATTCGTTGTTTATCGAGACATACAACCCATCCTTTCCTACAAAATGATTGGTATGTCCGTATACCTTGGGTTCTGGCTACCGTAACCGGTAATGGATTTCCCTTCCATAGCTGGGAATTCAGGTAGTTCGCTATTTATTAATTGATATTTCGAAACAATACAATGAGTATTAAAAAATTTTGGTGGTGGTTTTCCGGCCCTTCCAGTAAAAAAGTAGGGGAATAGAAATCAAAAATTCCGGCAGAGTTGAAAAGAAGAACACTTATCACGCCTCTGGGGCTCAGGAGCGCACTAAAAACAATATTGGTATCAACTACCCCATTCAGTTGATAAATTTGCTTTTGTTTTTATTCCACCAGGATGATTTCGAATCAGTGGCTAATTTATCAATTTGTTTGTGGCTGGCTTTGCTTTTTGAAGCAATCTCTCTGAATTTGACATAGTCGATAATTCGTTGGAGCCCCACCAGATCGGTTCCTGAGGGGACCCGGATGACAATCTCGTTATTTGTTCTTTCGATTTCCATATACGAATATACTCAAAATCTTAAAATTAAGTTTACCCTTTTTGAGAGGAGTTTGGAACTGCTCCCTCCTACCCACGTTTGTGTATAAGGAGATATTTGCTATTCCTGTTGCTCCTATATTTGGACAGAGCGACCTGTCAGGTTTCTGATCTTCTGCTGGCCTAACCGGGATTCTGGCTTCCCTAACGAGCAAGTGATTTCCTAATATTAAAGCGGATATCATCCGAGCTGCCTAAAATATGCGGCTGGGATCAATCGTAAAAGGTTAGTCATTTCATCCCGGTCCCTTTTACCTCCACTTCATAACTTTGATGAAAAACAAATTCCACTACCCCCATTTTATTTGTAAATTGAACCATGGAAGAAAATCGCTCCAACAGGGTAAAAGAACCCGCAGCGGAATACGGGCCCTATTCTTATGCAGACTATCTTCTATGGGACCTGGAGGAGATGGTGGAAATCATCAAGGGGCGGTATTTTAAAATGAATGCCGCTCCCAAAAGGCTGCACCAAAAAATATCCCTGCACATAGCCACCGAATTGTACCAATTCTTAAAAGGTAAGCCCTGTGAAGTCTATGAAGCTCCCTTTGATGTGCGCTTACCGGTAAAATCATTGAAGAACGAAGAAATTTTCACCGTGGTGCAGCCGGATATTTGTGTGATTTGCGATCCAAAAAAACTGGATGAGGCCGGTTGCCTGGGAGCGCCGGAACTGATCATCGAAATTCTTTCCCCGGGGAATAACAAAAAGGAACTCCAATATAAATACGAAGTCTACGAAGAAAGTGGGGTGAAGGAATACTGGATCATTCATCCGAATGAGCAGACCCTGCTGGTGTATACACTCAAAGCGGACAAGTATGTACCCTCCCGGTTATTTACCAGTGGAGATAGCGTCAAATCAGCATGTATCGAAGGATTTGCGCTGGATTTGGAATCGCTTTTTAAGGAAATGGAATAGCGAGCGAGTAGACCTGTCAGGTTTTGGAAACCTGACAGGTCTGGATGCAGACAAGCCTTCTCCGGCGGCCCTATTCTTGTGAAAATAAGGTAGTAAACTTTAGATTCCTTTGCAATTGATGGAATTAACTTCTATCTTTGTGTCCCTTTTTGAGGGTGAAATGTATTTAACAAGCTAATTATTAAACGTTTACACAGTGAATACTTTAAGCTATAAGACCATATCAGCGAACGATGCCACGGTGGATAAAAATTGGGTGATAGTGGATGCCCAATCCAAAATCCTCGGCCGCTTTGCGAGCGAAGTGGCAAAAATGTTGAGAGGGAAGCACAAGCCTAACTTTACCCCTCATGTGGACTGTGGTGACAACGTGATTGTCATCAATGCCGAGAAAATCAGGCTTACAGGCAAGAAATGGAACGAAAAGGTGTACGTTCGCCATACAGGATACCCGGGAGGACAGCGCATAGCGACCCCAAAAATCCTGATGGAGAAGGCTCCCCGGACCTTGGTAGAGAAAGCCGTCAAAGGCATGTTGCCAAAAAACAGGCTGGGCAGAAAAATGTACACCAACTTGTACGTATATGCCGGTTCAGAACATCCTCACAGTGCGCAGAAACCAAAAGAAGTAAAACTTTAATGCCAGCCATCAATGGAAGTAATTAACAAAATCGGAAGAAGAAAAGAATCCGTAGCCAGAATTTACATGAAGGCCGGAAACGGCAACATCACCGTAAACAAACGGGCGCTGGACAAGTATTTCCCCTTTGAGTTGCACCAAATTGTGGTAAAGCAACCCTTGGTATTGGTCAACGAAGACGGAGCCTTCGACATCAATATCAATGTAGACGGAGGAGGAATCAGTGGACAGGCCGAAGCCATCCGTATGGCTATCTCCCGGGCATTGTGCGAAATCAATGAGGAGCATCGCGGACCGTTGAAAAAAGAAGGATTTCTTACCCGTGATTCCCGAATGGTGGAACGTAAGAAAGCTGGACGAAGAAAAGCAAGAAGAAGATTCCAGTTCTCTAAACGATAATTGCGGATAATCTTTTCCACAAACTATAAAAACAACAATTTTATTAAATGGCCAATATAGAATATAAAGACTTACTGGATGCTGGTGTTCACTTCGGACACTTAACAAGAAAGTGGGATCCTAAAATGGCACCCTACATCTTCATGGAGAAGAATGGGATCCATATTATTGATCTAAACAAAACGCTCGTTTGCCTTGAAGAAGCATCCAACGCAATCAAGCAGATCGTTCGCTCAGGCAAAAAAGTCATGTTTGTAGCAACGAAAAAACAAGCCAAGGACCTGGTAACGGAAGAAGCCAAAAGGCTCAAAATGCCATTCGTTACAGAAAGGTGGCTGGGAGGCATGATGACCAACTTCGCCACCATCCGTAAATCCTTGAAGAAAATGTCCACCATCGACAAGATGTCCAAGGACGATGCTTACAGCAACCTGGCGAAAAAAGAGCGGTTGATGATCAGCCGTCAACGGGAAAAACTGGAAAACGTACTGGGTGGCATCGCCGACCTTACCCGTCTTCCCGCGGCCCTGTTTATCGTAGATATCAAAAGGGAACACATTGCCCTTTCGGAAGCCAAAAAGCTGGGCATTCCGGTGTTTGCATTGGTGGATACCAATTCAAACCCAAACCTGGTGGACTTTCCTATTCCTGCCAATGACGATGCATTTAAATCCATTTCACTCCTGGTGAAAGCCTTCGGTGCAGCCATTGAAGAGGGTTTGTCTGAACGAAAGAAAGATAAAGACGAAGCCAAACTTTCCGAAGAGGAAGAAGCAAAAAAAGCAGCCGACGCTGAAACCAACGAATAATCCACTTTGACATTTTATATAAAATTGGACACGGGCAATGGCCTCGTGTTCAATTTTTGTTTTACTGTCAGCACCTAATTTTCAATCAAAAAAAAATACATAGACCAATGGCTATTACTGCACAAGAGGTAAACAAATTGAGACAAAAGACCGGCGCCGGTATGATGGACTGTAAAAAAGCCCTTACCGAAGCAGAAGGAGATTTTGAAAAAGCTATTGACATCCTGAGAAAAAAAGGACAGAAGGTTTCCGCTTCCAGAGCAGACAGGGAAACCAAAGAAGGAGTGGTCGCCACACATGTCAGTGCAGATGGCAAAACCGGTACTCTTATCTCCCTTACCTGTGAAACCGACTTTGTTGCCAAAAACGACGAATTCGTCAGCTTTGCCAATTCCATATTGGAAGCCACCGTAAAAGGAAATGCGGATTCTATTGATGCGGTAATGGCTTTGCCGTTTGACGGAAGCACCGTCGGCGAAAAAATCACTGAAATGACTGGTAAAATCGGTGAAAAAATCGAAGTTTCTCATCTGGAGAAAGTTTCCGGTGAAGCGGTAGAACCTTACATCCATTCCAATGGCAAATTGGGTGTACTCGTAGCACTCAACCAGTCCGGAGATGTGGTAACGGAGGCTGGAAAGGACGTGGCCATGCAGATTGCTGCCATGAACCCCGTCGCCATCGACAAAGACGGCGTAGATTCCACTGTAGTAGAAAGAGAAATTGAGGTCGGTAAAGACCAGGCAAGGCAAGAGGGAAAACCTGAAGCCATGCTGGAAAAAATTGCCCTGGGAAAATTGAATAAGTTTTACAAGGAGAACACCCTGCTTAGCCAGACTTTTGTAAAGGATCCCGGAAAGACCATCGCCCAGTACCTGGAAAGTGTCAATAAAGGCCTGACGGTAGTGGACTTCAAGCGTATTTCCATTGGCTAATCGCTTTTAACAAAGCATTATCAAATCAAAAACCTGGCCCTTTGTGGTCAGGTTTTTTTGTTTTCGGGTAAAATCCCAATCGAATTCTTCCGCTGCACCGGGATTCCATCCATTTCAGCTTTGCCGGGTATTATCCCTGCCTCCTAGGTTAGGTTGGCCCGATTAACCAATACCTGATCAGCCTGATATCTCAATTAAAGCAAATCCCCCTTTCAAAGAGGGCTGGGGGATTTTTTTCGTTCTCAACTAGCCAATCAATCAAATGTGAAAAATCAGAAAGGTACTTGACCGCTTCGATTAAACAATTTTGCCCTTAAACAATGAGTGGATTTTATTATTTAAATTTAAAAAAATAAAATTTTTTTGTGAATTAAAATGTGCATATCCCCCTTGCCCCCTTAAAAGGGGGATTTAGTTACAGTACCAGAAAGCGCTGGCAGTCCACTATTGCATGTGAATCGAATGGACGTTTACCCAATTAAAGCTGAATAAGTATCATTGAAACGGGCTGAAAAAGCTACTCATTAATACCGTTCCCGGTAAACCGCACGAATCCAAATCCCCCTTTTCCTCCGCCGCGGAGGGATTCTATATGCATTCGGGTTTACGGAATTTAGTAACCTTGGCGTTTATTAGCCCGATTGCATTACCCAATTTTAGCAAAAAATCTCAATTTCAGCAAATCCCCCTTTCAAAGGGGGCTGGGGGATTTAAAGACGAAAATAGCCCCGTCCTGAAATAGGCTTACGCAAAAAATGCGGTAAATGGAAAAAAGAGTAAACCTAATATAGGATAATGGTGCGTGAGCCGGCCTGAAACTGGTCAAAATACAAAAAAATCCCCCTTGCCCCCTTGATAAGGGGGAATGGTAGCCGTTTGGCTTTACGGAATTCAAAACCCTAACGGTCCTTCAGCCCGATTACATTTTCTAATTTTAGCAAAAAATCCCATTTTCAGCAATTCCCCCTTTCTCAAAGGGGGCTGGGGGATTTTGGGACGAAAATTGACTCGTCCTGAAAAAAGTTTACAACATACGATTTAAATCAACCCCGCCTCCTGAAGTATTTTGCCATGGTCAAAGGCAAGTTCCGGAAGCTCGGAGAGCGAAAACCATGCTGCCTCGCTGCTATCTGACCCTGCCCGGGCGGCCAGGGTATGTTCGATGAGGAACAAGAAAGCCACACTTACCATCCAGCCTCTGGGATCCCTGCCCTTTTCTGCAAAAACGCCCAGCATTTTACCTTCCGGCAATTCCAGGTCTGTTTCCTCTTTCAGCTCCCTTTTGCAGGCCTGTTCGGGTAATTCATACTTCTCGACAAATCCCCCGGGCAAGGCCCATTTTCCTTCAAAGGGTGGGTTTTTCCGCTTAATCAACAAGATTCGGTTTTCTGACCGATCGTATACCACCGCATCGGTGGTCAGCGCAGGTCGTGGATAGTCATAACGATACATATGCAGAAACGTTTGTATGGGGAACTTTTATTTCAAAAATTGTGCAACCTTTACTCATGGGGAAGTATAAAAAAAGGTTTCCCGCTACCTCTGCAACCAAAACAAAAAAAACTACCTTTCCCAAATTGAGAAAGGTAGTTCATTCACAATCTATTGTTCTGTATCAAGGTCAATCTGAATAATGTACGGTTTTGGATCTCCTTCCGAAACCTGTTCAAGATCTTCGCCATCGGAATCCGTTGCTTCGTAGGTATACACGTCACAACCGCTGGCGTCAGAAAGGGTAACTATGAAGTCAAAAGTTACCGAATGATCATCAGCCAATACCAATTGAAATTCCGTTTGGCCATCCAGGCTCTCTTCTGCCGCCTCCAGGGACTTAATAAAAGGCTGCTCATCAGAAGTCTCGTCTGCCTCCAGCGTAAGTTCAGTCATATCTGTGCCGTCCTGATAGTAAAGCTTGAAATCGGCTAGTTCGTAATCCGAACCTTCGTCCAGCAAGTTATTATCTTCCAGATCGGTAACCATCAATTGCAAGGGTGTCAGTGTTTGATCCGTGCAGGGTTCCTCCTCTTCATTGCAGCTCATTAAATTTATAATAAGCAAGCCGGAGCTTAATAAAAGCGTCATTTTTCTAAGAATAGTCGTCATTTTTTGATTTTTTTTGGTTAACTAAAAACAATTGAGCGCTCATTGTTTCCCATACGAGGTGAGCATGCAAAGTGCTACAGCAGTACCCTAAAAAACTTTTTTTATTTCCGGTACTTAAAAAAAATCCCACTTAGAGAGGTCAACACGGTGATCAGAAAAAACAGCAGGCTAAAGGCAACCGCCACGTTCCGATCGATACCCACCAGATCGTGGGCATACACGAATACCAGTTCCCTGGCCCCTACCCCACCGATGGTCAGGGGCAAAACCGATACCGTGCTGGATACCAGGAAGACAAACAGGTAGGTTACGAATTGTTGTTCCACCTCCAGGGCGGTCAGGATAAAGTAGGCACTGAAGAGCTGCAAGACCTGGTTTAAAAAGGAGTACCCTGTACTTGCCGGAATGGAGGACATAAAGGGTCTAAAAAAAAGATACATCACCAGGTAAAAACCAAAAGGAAGGGCTAACATGGCCAGCAGGCCCAACCAAAATAAGGAAATGGGGTATTCCCATGGCAGGTCCAGAAATAGCATCAACCCAAACATCAGCCACAGGAGTACGGCAAGCCCGTTCCCCCGGTCCAGCAACACGCAATGAATTAACTTTTTCACGGGCGCCTTATGGATTTTGTTCAACAGATAGACCTTATACCCGTCCCCCCCAATGCCTCCCGGCAGGAAAAGGTTGTAAAACATGCCGATGGCATATAATTTCAAATTTTCGATTTGGGGTAGGTTCAGGCCAATATCCTGAAAATACCGGTTTAACCGAAAGGCACTAAATACTTTAGAGACGACAAAAAATATCCAGGCCAATGCCAACCAGCCAATATGTGCTGACTGAATGACTCGCCAGGTGGTCTTGGTATCGATTTTGTTAAAAACCAAATACAGCGCTGCTCCGGTTAGGAGTATTTTTAGTAAAAGTTTAACTCGCTTCCTGACCACCTTGATGGGTTGCTTTCACGGTATAGGTTTTTTTATTTTGTGACTCAAAATAGGTACGGACGATAATTTCGGCCACGATGCCGGTAGTGATCAACTGTATACCTCCCAGCACCAAAATGGAGCCTACCAATAATATGGGTCTGCCCCAGATGTCTTCTCCCATTAATTTTACCACTAATAAGTAAAAGTTCACCAAAACACCCAAGGCCAGGGACAGTAATCCCAGGGTACCAAAAATATGGATGGGGCGCTGAAAATACTTCTGAAAGAAGAGCATCAGAATGAGGTCAGCGATCACTTTAAAAGTGCGGCTTAGCCCATATTTGGAAGTGCCGTGAATGCGTGGATGGTGTTTGACATCCACTTCGGTCATTCGGGCTCCTTCCTGCCGGGCAAGGACGGGGATGAAGCGGTGCAGCTCTCCGTACAAGCCCATGTTCTGGGCAATTTGAGCCTTGTAGATCCGCAAACTGCAGCCATAATCGGAAAGGTACACTTTAGTAGTGGTACGGATAAGCCAATTGGCCATTTTACTAGGCAGTTTTCGGAGCACAAAACCATCCTGCCGGTTAGCTCTTCTCCCGGCCACCACGTCCCAATCTTCCTTTTTAGCCATTTCCAGCATCATCGGAATATCGCTGGGGTCGTTTTGAAGATCACCGTCCATGGTCACAATATACTGGCCGTTGGAATGGTCTATCCCGGCTGCAAGAGCGGTAGTTTGGCCGTAATTTTTATTGAATACCAAAATTTTTGTCCGCTCATTGGCCAGGGCTTTCATCTTTTCCAAGGATCGGTCGGTGGAGCCATCGTCCACCAGAATCAGTTCGTAGCTAAGGGAGGAGAGGGCGGCATAAATCGCCTCCAATAAGGGAGGAATATTGCCTTCTTCGTTAAAAATGGTGACGACTACAGAGATCTCTGGGTGGGCCATAGGACAAAATTTTACCAAAATTACGTTTTTTTGAAAACGGGGACAAAAGAAGTCCTAAAAACATTCCTGACTAAATCTCCATTTGAACTCATTCGTGTCTATTGGCCCACCGATTTAAAATTCCTATATTGATGATGAAAAGCCAGGAATTCCTGGAAATTATCAAACCAAACTAGTAAACCCAATGAACACGCATTCCAGAAGAAATGCCCTCAAAACCATGGCGCTGGGCAGCAGCCTTGCCCTGGTCAGCCCCCTACAACTTTTGGCCCGTTCCAAAAAAGAAAAAATCGGAGTGGCTTTGGTGGGGCTGGGCTATTACAGCACCGACCTGTTGGCTCCTGCGCTGCAACAAACCGAGCACTGCTACCTGGCAGGGATTGTAACCGGCACGCCGTCTAAGGCGGTAGCCTGGAAGGAAAAGTACCAGCTGCCGGAGAAGAATATTTACAACTACGAGAACTTTGACAGTATTGCGGACAACCCGGATATCGACGTGGTGTACGTGGTGCTCCCTCCTTCCATGCATGCGGAGTACACCATACGGGCTGCAAATGCCGGAAAACATGTCTGGTGTGAAAAACCCATGGCGGTGACCAGCAAAGAATGTCAGGATATGATCGATGCCTGTGAGAAAAACAAGGTACAACTAACCATTGGCTACCGGCTGCAACATGAGCCCAATACCCAGGAATACCGCTCCATCGTTCGGCAAAATAAACTCGGGAAGGTCAACTATGTGGAATGCGCTGCCGGTTACCGGGAAAACAGAACCGACCACTGGAAGCAAAAGAAAGAAATGGGCGGAGGGGTCATCTACGATATGGGTGTCTATTCCATACAGGGTGCCCGCATGGGTACCAATATGGAGCCCATAGCGGTCGTTTCAGCTAAGGCCATCTCCACGCGTCCGGAAATATACCAGGACGGACTGGCAGATGTGGTGGAAGCCAAATTGGAGTTCCCCGGAGGCGTGCATGCGGACATCAAGACCAGTTTTGCGGAAAACATCAACTTCCTAACCATTGACTGTGCAGAGGGAGACATCGAAATGCAACCCTATTCGGCTTATGCAGGTGTGAAGGGCAAAAGCCCACTTGGAGAAATCAACCATCCCTACCAGGTTCCCTGGCAACAAGCGAATCAGATGGATGACGATGCCCTGGCCATCTTGGAAGATAAAGCCCCCCTGGTTCCCGGAGAAGAGGGATTGAGGGATATTAAAATAGTGGAAGCTATTTTGAAATCCGCCAAAAGTGGAAGAAGGGTAACGATTTAATTGAAAGCCTGCTTTTGGGAAGAAATGCCTTCCCAAAAGCGGTAATTTTTTCTACTTTCGTACTTTCTTTTTGATCATATGGAACTAACCCGACAATGGTACGAAGGCTACCAGTTACCTTTGGTGGCATTTCTGCTTTTAATTGCTCCGTTTGCGCTGGATTTTCATTTGCATTATCCCGACGAAATGTATTATACGGATGCAGCCATTCAAATGATGCAAAACGGGGATTACCTGACTACCTATCTGGGAAATGGTGACTTGCGCTTTAAAAAACCAATACTTACCTACTGGACGGTGCTAGTGGGATTCAAAACCCTGGGGGTTTCTGCCCTGTCTTCCAGACTGCTGTTTTTGATCGCCGGTGCAGCCCTGATTCCCCTTGTGTACCGGATTGCCAGCCTGATCAGCAACAGCAGCCGTCTGCCTCAAATTTCTGCCTGGATAGTGGCGACGCATCCTATTGTAATTTTTAGCAGTACCCGCTCCATTCCTGACATCTTATTGGTTTTTTTTATGACTGTTGCCGCCCTCGGTATTGGGGGGTTGATTCGATACGGAAAACAGGCACCAAAAAAATACCTCTGGCTATTTTACCTGAGTCTGGGACTAGCGTTTGAAGTGAAAGGCCTTCCCGCTGCTGCACTGGGAGTGATCGCCATCGCCTACCTGCGATTCAATCCCTGGCAGCCTTTATCCCTGAAGCAACTGCTGTATCCTCCCGCTCTTCTAAGTGGTGTCGTCATTGGCTTGTTTTGGTTTGTGGCCATGTATTTTAAATTCGGGCCAGTGTACCTGGACTCTTTTTATGAAGACCAACTGGGCATGCGCGTTGGTAGCAGGGTCTGGCAAATTATCCGGCATTTTTCCCTGGCGCTGCTTTTAATGCTGGTTTTGTTTGTTCCCTGGTTCATTCCGGCTCTTAAAAAAGTAAAAAAAAACACCCTCTCCGTTTTTCATGAAAACAAGGTGTTTTTTGGGTTTGTAGCCGTTTGGGTGGCATCTATAATCGCCATGACCGGATTGGTATCCACTTTTTACGAAAGGTACCTGCTACCGGTCACCCCTGTAGCCGCCATTGGATTGGCAGGAATCCTTCTTAAAAAACAAGGAAATCCGCTACATGCCAGCCTGAAAGTAGCCGCATGGATCTTTCTGGGAATCAATTGGCTATTGCTGACGGTAGCCCTGTTGCCGGTAATAGGCCTGGAAAATCCATTGCCCATTTATTTTCAATGGGCCGTCGGGCTAGGCTTGAGTATCTTCCTGGCATTAAAACTTGCCATTCCTGCTTACCGGCTACCGGTATTGGGTACCTCTATTTTGTTGGTATTCTTCAACCTTTCCTTGCTCTCACATCCCCTTTCGATCCCTCATCAGGGAGTTCAGATCCGAAGGCATATGGAGCACGCATCCGTTCCAGAAAACAGCCAAATCGCCTTTTTAGGCCATCCACATTACGCCAGTAAAATCCGAATTGGACTGGGAACGGGATATCAGATGAAAACGTTTAAAAATCTGGCGGAAGTACCTGAACAATACCGGTACCTAATCTGTGATGAGCCCCAGCTAAAGGAACTGCCAAACGGCGCGTTTTCCAGCGAGCTAGCCAGCTTGAATTGGGATCCAAAATATTGGCAGGAAATGATAACGGCCATTTTCAGGGGAGAAACAAAGGCCGCAAAGAAGGAATGGGGTAAAAAATATTATTGGGTCGAGCGATTAGCTCCATAAAAAAACCCTACAGAACGGTTTAAACGAAAAAAAGCTGCCCGAGAGCAGCTTTTTTTTACTTGAAAGGCACTTTTTATTGCTTGGCGATTACCAGCTTTTCCTTGAATTTCTTAATCTGCCTTCTCAAAGCCTCCACCGAATCGTCGGCAGCAGCTTCGAAGGAATCGTTTTGACTTTTAGCAAAAAGTTGTTTTCCGGGTACATTCAGCTTGATTTCCACGATTTTATTCTCACTCTTATCATTTTTATCCAGCCTCATAAAAACTTCTCCGTCAATGATCTGATCGTAATAGGTATCCAGCTTGTCAGCCTTTTTCTGGATAAAGTTGATCAACTTCTGATCGGCGTCGAAATGAATTGAATGCATTTGTAATTTCATAATAATCACTGTTTAAAAGTTTGACTTTTATTTACGCTTTAGGATGTGCCTGTTCGTACACAGCCTTCAGTTTCTCGATCGAATTATGGGTGTATACCTGGGTAGCGGCAAGGCTTGAATGGCCTAAAAGATCTTTGACCGCATTGAGGTCAGCTCCTTTATTCAGTAGATGGGTGGCAAAGGTATGTCGCATTAGGTGAGGACTTTTTTTGGTGGTCTGAATAAAAAGATCAAGGTACCTTTTGACAATTCGGTAAATCATCATCGGATAAGCTGCTTCCTTGTTGTTTCTAACGATAAAATAGTCATTTCCGTCTGCAAATGAAAATGTTTCCTCGAATACTTTTTTATAGGAAAGGATATTCTTTTGAAGCTGAGTAGCTATAGGAATAATTCGGTATTTTTTTCCTTTTCCCAGTACCTTTAGCTGCCCACTTCCCAGGTCCACCGCATGCCATCTCAAACCAATCAGTTCGGAAAGTCGCATACCTGTTAGGTACAATACCTGCAGCACCATCCGGTCACGCTGCCCTTCAAAACCGGCATCGAAATTTGCGGCCTTCAGCAGCAGTGCCATTTCATTTTCCGGAATAAATGTCGGGAGCTTTCTTCCTTTCTTGAGGGACTGTATTTTCACCGTGGGATCCCGGGTGATTACTTCAGATTTGAGCAAAAAGGTAAAAAAGGTTCGTAGCGTAGCCATTTTACGGTTGACGGTAGCCTCCGAAAGCCCTTCCTCAATCAGATGCACCATCCAGGCCCTGATTTCCGCATGGCTCGCTTCCTCCAGCCTATTCATGGCAAAAGCAGTTTCTAAAAATTCAGAAACCTGCTCCAGGTCCTTCTTATAAGCCAGCACGGTATGTGCACTCGCTCTCTTTTCGTTTTCCAGGTAATTTATAAATGAAAAAAGCATATCGGTGATTTAATACACCAATATGCTTATAAATTTTATGAAAACGAAAGGTTTTCTTATTTCCCTTCCTGTTCCTGCATTCTTTGTTTGTAGGCGGCTTTAATTACCTCCGTCCTTCTGCTTACGGAAGGCTTTTCGAAATGCTGCCTGCTTCTCAACTCACGGATGACTCCGGTTTTGTCAAATTTCTTCTTAAAACGCTTCAGCGCCTTTTCGATTGATTCGTTCTCTTTTACGTTTACTACGATCATATAATACACCTCCTTTCAGCCCGCAAAGTTAAATAAAGTAAATGGAAATACAAAGAAAATTGGGATCCCAAAGAATAATGGATGGGTACCATCGGCACATTTACCAGGTTTTTCTGGGGATTATTTCTCCCCGACGGGATTTAACTTTATATTTGGTCATGGAAAAAATTTTGATTACCGGAGGAGCCGGATACATCGGGTCACATACCGCCGTCGCCCTGGTGGATGCTGGCTACCAGCCCATCATTGTCGATGACTTTTCAAATGCCGAAAAAAGCGTTTTGGGTGGCTTGCAAAAAATTACCGGCCAGACCATCCCTTGCTACGAAGGGGACTGCAACGATAAGCGTTTAATGGAAAGAATATTTTCGGAAAATGAACTGTCCGGAGTAATCCATTTTGCTGCTTACAAGGCGGTAGGAGAAAGTACCAAGCATCCGCTAAACTATTACCGAAACAATATCTTTTCGCTTTTGGTCTTACTGGAAATCATGGAAATATACGGGGTGGAAAACCTGGTATTTTCGTCTTCCTGTACCGTCTACGGGCAGCCGGACGCGCTACCAGTCAAAGAAAGTACTCCCAGAAAGGATGCGGAAAGCCCCTACGGGAATACCAAAAAAATCTGCGAGGATATCTTAACCGACCAGGTTAAAAGCAAGGCCAGGCTGGCCGCCATCGCATTGCGGTATTTTAACCCCATTGGTGCCCATCCATCGGGGCTTATCGGGGAGTTGCCGACCGGAGTTCCATCCAATCTGGTTCCTTTTGTCACCCAAACGGGAGCAGGAATCCGTAAAGAATTAACTGTATTTGGGGATGACTACGACACTGCTGATGGCAGTTGTGTCCGCGATTACATCCATGTAATGGACCTGGCAGAAGCACATGTAAAATCGATCAGCTATCTCAAAAATAAAACCGCTCCTCTCTACGACCTATTCAATGTAGGCACCGGGACGGGAAACACCGTTCTGGAGGTAATCCGGGCTTTTGAAAAAGTCAGCGGTCAGGCTTTGAATTACAAAATTGGCCCCAGAAGACCGGGAGATGTGGAAAAAGTATGGGCGGATACCGAAAAAATAAATCGTGAACTTAACTGGCAGGCAAAATATTCCCTGGAAGATTCCCTCCGTGACAGCTGGAATTGGCAGTTAGCCCTCTCTAAAAACCCCGCATAACCCAATAGTCCCTTATGAATATCCGCTGGTCCAGATTAGTCATTTTTATCGCTCTTTTACCTCTTTTTAGCTTTCAGCTAAAACCCGATCCACAGCCAGCAGACATGGTCTACCCGCTGCTGGATGCCGCTAATTCCCGGTGGTTTTATTTTAGCTCGGCCACCCGTCCCTTTGGGATGGTTAATCTGAGTCCGGACCACGAAATAGACGGTGCCTGGAACAGTGGCTACCGCTACGATGCCGACAGCATCAAGGGGTTCAGTCACATACATGCCTGGCAACTGTCTGGAGTTTCGGTGATGCCCCTGAGCTATACAGATGCGCCAGAGGCTTTGCTAAACGACTACTATTCTTCTTACAGCCATGATAAGGAAACCATCCGCGTAGGCTACCATCAGGTTTACCTGGACCGTTTTGATATCGAAGCTGAACTTACAGCCACCCATCGGGTAGGCATGCATCGTTATCACTTTCCTTCCGGGAAGCAATCTGGTGTTCTGTTCCACCTGGGAGGCCCGTTGGGTCCCAGTGCAATGTTGGATGGGCACCTGGAAAAACGGGGAAACCGAACGCTGGTAGGGAGTGTCACGAATGCCCCTACCTCCAGACGACCCAAACCGATCACGGTCCATTTTCAGGTAGCCTTTGACCAGGATATTCAGAGCTGGGTGGAGCATCCGGATTCCCCTCATATCATTGTAGGCTTCGGAAACCTCGAGGCTAAACCACTGCAGATGAAGGTAAGTATTTCATACACCCATCCGGACAATGCCTTGGAAAATATGCAGCAGGAACTTCCCCACTGGGATTTTGAGCAGGTGGAGTCGGAAACCCGGGCGGTCTGGAACGAAATGCTAGGCAGGATTCAGATAGAAGGAAATACCGAAGCACAGCGAAGACGATTTTACACCGACCTCTGGAAGGCCTTGCAGGGAAGGCGTACCATCAGCGATGTTAACGGTGCCTACCCCGATCATACGGGGAGCAGCCTGCGCATCGGACAGGTACCGCTGGACGAAGCGGGCAACCCGCGTTTCAGGCATTTTAATTCCGACTCTTTCTGGGGTGCGCAGTGGACCATTAGTGTGCTATGGGCGTTGGTCTATCCGGATATTGCCGAGGAATTTGCCCATAGTTTTCTGCAGTATTATCAGGATGGAGGCTTGATTCCAAGGGGCCCTTCCGGCGGCAATTACACCAATGTCATGACCGGAGCTTCTTCCACGCCATTTTTTGTCGGTCTGTACCAAAAAGGGATACGAGGGTTTGACGTGGAGCTGGCTTATCAGGGACTAAAGAAAAACCACCTTCCCGGGGGAATGATGGGCAGATCCGGATACGAACACCTTACAGCCAAGGGCGGCAACGTGGAAGATTATATAGACAAAGGATACGTTCCTTACCCCAACCCGAGGGGTAGGTTTGGCGGGCACGAGCAAGGTGCCGGGCAAACACTGGAATACAGTTTTCAGGACTGGACCCTGGCGCAATTGGCCAAGGCCCTTTCGAAAAAAGAAGATGCGGCCCGTTTTCTATCCCGATCAAACCATTATCAAAACGTCTACAATCCCGAATCCGGTTGGATGCGGCCCAAAAACGAAGAAGGAGAATGGATGGAGCCTTTCGACCCTTATGATTATGGAAAGGGTTTTGTGGAAGCCAATGCCGCTCAGTTTACCTGGTTTGTGCCGCACGACTTGCCTGGCCTGGCCGAACTTATGGGCGGAAAAGACAAAGCCGTAGAAAAACTTCAGGAACAGTTTTTAGCTGCAGAAAAACTGGGCTTCACCTCGGGCACTTCTCATGCCGTAGAAACGCATCCCGAATACCGGAGAATCCCAGTAAACTACGGCAATCAGCCTTCCATGCAGATGGCCTATGTCTTCAATTACCTGGACCGGCCGGATCTCACGCAGTATTGGTCCAGAAAAGTGTTAGACAAGGCTTTTTCTGCACTCACCCCCCACCTGGGCTTCAATGGCGATGAGGACCAGGGTCTTATGGGTTCGCTGGCAGTATTAATGAAGCTGGGCTTGTTTCAGATGAATGCGGGAACGGATGAAAACCCTATCTATGAATTGGGAAGTCCCATTTTTGACAAAGCCGTGATCCAGTTACATCCGGATTATTATCCGGGCGAAACGGTCACCATCCGGGCAGAGAATAATGGACCCGAACACTATTATATCCAAGGTAAACGTTTCAATGGAAAACCATTGCAAGAGATGGGCGTTCGTCACAATGACCTGGTCAAGGGTGGGATACTTCGATTGCAAATGAGCGAAAATCCTTAATTTTCCTAAGCGCTTCCAATGCTTTTCCTATGCGGAGTCGTGGGCCTGCAATTTGATCAGATCCTGAATTTCTCCCCAGGGTTTTTTCATTCTTGCGAGGGAATATACCTGCTGATCCTCGTCCAGGGCAAGCGAATTCACATAGGTGGGAATACTGCCATCCGAATAATAAACAGGACCGTGATCCGTATACTTCCCAGAAGGGATGTGGTAGGTTACCCAATGCAGGTTTTCTAGTTCTTTGGCCGCTCCTTTGGCAATTTTCTTTCTTTCGTACAGGCCGTCTCCTACAGGTCCTCCGGTGAGGTAGTGAAGGGTTTCCCCGTCGGGTGCCAAATCAAAGCCCAGGTAGCCATAACTAAACTGATCAAACATGCCACTTCTCTTCGAAGGCAGGGAACACAAGCGGTCGATAACCTCTAATTCTTCTTTTTTAGGATCAAAACGAAAGAGGTAACCCGAGTTCCCGTGAATGCCATAAGCTGCATTTTCTGACCGGTGCCAAAGAATTTTACGCCAGTGATATCCCATATCTCCGGGTATTTTAGGATCGTATTCGCCAAAGTAATCCCGGCGCATATGGACGTTTCGGAGCTTTTCAGGCCTGGATTTCAGGTAGGGACTATAGGAGAAGATATCGCCTTCCGCATTGGTAAAATATACCTTCCCATTATCGGGATCCACCAGCATGGAGCGACACAATACCCGGTAATCCTTGCCCGGAAACCCGGCTTCGCCTTTTTCTGAGACGGAGGCGACCTGCATGATTTCTTTGCTTTCCGGATCAAAATGGATGAAATTCCCGTAGGGCCAGGTAAGGGCGTACAATTGGTTGCGGTGGGTATCCATGGCCAGGGTTAGGATACCTTCTCCATTGGGAACCTTCCCCAGGTCTTCCAGCGTTTCCGTTTCCATATTCCAGCATAAAAAATGCCCACCTGGATACAATTTCAGGCCATTGGGAGGATTTTCCGGTAACCGTTCCATACCCTGAATCATTTCGTAGTGACCTACGTGGGTCCCAAAATACAGCTTCCTTCCGCTTTCGAAAAAGGGCACATGGCTTTTGCCCTGAGGGATCGCATTTAGTTTGGCTTCGCCGCAAGCTTCGGTCAAATCACCCAAGCGGTCTATTTGCTCCGTCACAGGATCAAAGCGAAAAAGCTGTCCGCCTTTTTCCAGTGATTCGGATGAAAGCACGTAATACAACCTGCCGTCGCTAGCCCTACTTAATGATTGGTAGGAATCGTGAGCCAGTTCAAAACCGGAATCGTACGCTTTGGCCGACAGGCCTTTTGGGGTATCGTTTTCAGTCAATTTCAATCTGTCTTTTTCATTTTCTCGTAACGGTAAAGAACCGGGTCCACTCGCAATTTCTTTTCGCTAAGGGTAAAATAACTTTTACCGTCGGGGCTAAATGCGAGCGCTTCACCCTGGGGTTCGGGATCGTAGGGAAGAAGCTTGGGTTTTTGCATCAGGCATTCTTCCAGGGACATACCTGGTGCTCTTTCCCAGTAATACACTACCCAATAGTTTTTGATAGCCACTTGTAAACCGTCCTGCGATATATCCCCACCTACCGAAAGCATTATGGGTAACTCCATCACTTTTTCCAATACCACGGTATCACCATCGCTCAGGTCTGTAGCCGACGCTTTATACAGCGTGTTTCGGGCATCTCTTTTGGTCAACACAAACAAATCCCCACTAATAGGATCTATTAGCAATGTTTCCGAATCTTTGGCTCCATCGGGATACCTCAGCATTATCTTCTCAGGCACGACCGTCGATTCGGCACTAAACTCCCTGGGCTCCGGAATTCTATAAATAATCAATTCTTCGTATTTGCCAAAGTTATCCCCAATATCTCCAATATACAGGTAGGATTCCTCCTCTTTGGGACCCGGGCCCATAGCAAGGTCTTCCCAATCCCGGTTAACCACACCTTCCAGCCGAATCTTCCCCTTATACTTGCCAAGCGTATCCAACACGTATATTTCGGGAGATCCATCGCTATCATTGTGTACGTAAATCAACTCCGGAAACCTTCGGGAGACCGCCATTCCACTGGTTTCGTCCATAAAGTTCTCCTCAATCCTGGCAACCTCTTTCGGCCCGGTAAAAATCGAATAAGCTACCTGGGGGTTGATTATTAGGTCATACTTCTGCTGAAGCTTTTCGGATAGCAAAAAGGGAATGATTGACAACAGGAAGAAAAGCTTCATCAATTTTTCAATAAAAATACTCATTTTCGTACTTGTTAATCGCGATAGGCCGTATAAGCGACAAAGCGTACACCAGCTATTGTTCTGCTGTACACCCAAACTTGCAGCTCACTGCTTAATTGCGTAATACCTGATTAAAAAACCAATCAATCGACCATTGATTTAACTTAATTTTACGAATAAAAACCCATCCATGTTTTTAAAATCGGCTCCATCTAAAGAAAAATGAAAGGACAGCCATAATGGCTGCCCCAAATAAATGAATCGTTATAAACTTCCACCGAATTAATCGGCCTTTTCTTTCTTCGTTACTTTGATTTCCAGTTCCTCTCCTTCTCCGGAATAATCTGCTATGATCACGTCTCCCTCCGAAAGCTCACCTTTTAGAATCTCTTCTGCCAGTGCATCTTCCAGGTACTTCTGGATGGCCCTGTTCAGAGGTCGGGCACCATATTGCTTGTCGTAGCCTTTTTCCGAAAGGAAGTCTTTGGCCTTATCTGTCAACTCGATGTCATAACCCAAGTCGGTAATTCGGGTGAACAATTTCTTCAGACTAATATCAATGATCTGATGAATATGTTCTTTGGTAAGGGAATTGAATATAACCACATCGTCCAATCTGTTCAGGAATTCCGGACTGAATGCTTTCTTAAGAGCATTTTGAATGGTGGATTTCATCACCTCATCCATGTTCTCTTCTTTGGCTTTGGAAGCAAAACCGATGCCCGCACCAAAGTCTTTCAAATCCCTGACACCAATATTGGATGTCATGATAATGATCGTATTTCGAAAGTCCACCCTTCTACCAAGTCCGTCCGTCAATACCCCGTCATCCAGTACCTGAAGTAAAATATTGAAGACATCTGGGTGTGCTTTCTCAATCTCATCAAGCAAAACGACAGAATACGGCTTTCTACGGACTTTTTCCGTCAACTGACCGCCTTCTTCATACCCCACGTAGCCTGGAGGCGCTCCAACTAACCTGGATACGGAGAATTTCTCCATGTATTCAGACATGTCGATACGGATTAGCGAATCGTCTTTGTCAAACAGGTAGGTCGCCAGCATTTTTGCCAATTCTGTTTTTCCCACCCCAGTTGGGCCCAGGAATACAAAGGAACCAATGGGTTTCTTGGGATCTTTCAAGCCTACCCTGGTTCGTTGGATCGCTTTGGTCAATTTCTTAATGGCTTCATCCTGTCCGACCACTTTTCCTTTCAGCTCCTCGCCCATGTTGAGCAACTTGGCTCCTTCATTTTGGGCGATTCGTCTGGCAGGAATACCGGTCATCATAGCAATCACCTCGGCTACATTATCTTCTTCTACCGTGTAACGTTTGGTCTTGCTATCTTCTTCCCACTTGGCTTTGGCATTCTCCAATTGTTCCAGAAGTTTCTTTTCTTTATCTCTGAGTTGGGCAGCTTCTTCGTATTTCTGACTTTTAACTACCCTGTTCTTTTCTACTTTGATTTTTTCTACTTCATCTTCCAGTTTCAGGATGTTATCCGGCACATGAATATTGTTGATATGCACCCGGGCACCGGCTTCATCCAGGATATCAATGGCCTTATCCGGAAGAAAACGATCTGAAATATACCGGTCTGACAGGTTTACGCATGCCTGAATGGCTTCATGGGTATAATTCACATTGTGGTGATCCTCGTACTTGTCTTTGATGTTTTCCAAAATCTGCACGGTCTCTTCAGGAGAGGTAGCATCTACCATCACCATTTGAAACCTTCGGGCCAGGGCACCATCTTTTTCAATGTACTGCCGGTACTCATCCAGGGTAGTAGCTCCAATGCATTGGATCTCTCCTCTTGCCAAAGCAGGCTTGAACATATTGGAAGCATCCAGAGAGCCACTAGCGCCACCGGCACCCACAATAGTGTGCAACTCATCTATAAACAAGATTACGTTTGGTGATTTCTCCAATTCGTTCATCACCGCTTTCATACGCTCTTCAAACTGTCCGCGGTACTTGGTACCAGCCACCAATGAGGCCAAATCCAGGGTTACCACCCTTTTATTGAACAGAACCCTGGAAACTTTTTTCTGTATGATTCTCAAGGCAAGGCCTTCGGCAATGGCCGTTTTACCCACTCCTGGCTCACCGATCAGAATGGGATTGTTTTTCTTTCTTCTGGAAAGAATTTGCGCCACCCGTTCAATCTCTTTCTCCCTACCAATAATGGGATCTAACTTATCTTCCTCTGCCATTCGGGTTAAGTCTCGACCGAAATTATCCAATACAGGTGTTCGAGACTTTTCCGCCGAACCTTTAGTACTTCCGGAAGAACCGCTGGAAGAGCCAAATAACTTGGATCCTTCCTCATCCGAATCATCTGCCTCGGTACCCGACCGGGGAGATTGATCTGTTTGAAATTCCAGCATTTCTTTTACCGAATCGTAGGTGGCATCAAATTTCTGAAGTATTTGAGTGGCGATATTATCCTCGTCCCGAAGGATCGAAAGCAACAGGTGTTCGGTACCTATCAGCTGACTTTTAAATATTTTCGCTTCTAAATACGTTATTTTCAGCACTTTTTCGGATTGCCTGGTCAAGGGAATATTGGCCAGGTTTTTAACATTATGGTTTGCTGTACCTTTTACAGCCCGCTCCACGGAATTTCTCAGTTCGTCCAAAGGGACTCCAAGCTTCTTAAGAATGGAAACAGCCACACCTTCTCCTTCGCGAATCATTCCTAACAAGAGGTGCTCTGTACCGATGTAATCATGCCCCAATCGCAAAGCTTCTTCGCGGCTGAGGGATATCACCTCTTTAACTCTGTTTGAAAATTTTGCTTCCATTATATCCTTTCTTATGGTATTATTTCAAATCGTTGACTAATGTTATCGAATTTGTTTTAAAAACACAATACTTTTGCATATTGTTCAATTACTTTTTTCTGACAAGTACAAAATGCGGTTGGCACCCGGACCTTCACAGAACAACAAATCCACAATAGACAAATCAGGCACAAAGTCTGCGCCAAATATTTGCTGATAAGGGTAAGGCGTATAGATGTTACCCCTATCTTTCAGCCGTTTAGGGTGAATAAGCCCCCGAATATCGCGACAGGAGAATTCCTCCCCCTTTTTTTCACTTACCTCCAATATGACATTCCATCTCAAAAATGTGAGACAAAGTGTCAGTAGTTCCCGATTCAAATCCAATAAATACGGGTGCTTTCGTAAATATACACGCTCCAGGTCAGCATAAAAATACTCAAAAAAAGGAGACTTTCCATAGGCACTCTGGATTCCCTTTAAGTGAACATTCAGCCACTTTTGCTGGTAATCGATCCGGACATCCCTGATCGGCTGCTTTTTCCGGACTCCATGCACCGGCACGCTTAGCACCTCCGTCTTATTTGCCAACAAAACTACGGTTTTATTTACAAACGATTGCCTTCTCATCAAGTCCCCACCCGGTAGAATAATTTTCCGGCAATCCCCTACCCCAACAAAATAGGAAAGAGGCGGTAAATACAAGGCATCTGTTAGAACTTCGGGCGATTCCTGATTCATTCAACTTGATTTCCCTAAAGTTAGGTCAAAGTCAGGCTTATCACAAAAGAAACGCCATATTCCTCAGACGATTTCACTCATTTCCCCCAGACCTTGCCGCACTACTTCGATTTGATCACCGGTACAATCAACGACGGTAGAGGCTACATTGTTGCCGTATCCACCATCTATGACCAGGTCTACCAAATCTTTGTACTTTTCGTAGATTAATTCCGGATCGGTACTGTATTCGATCACATCATCCTCGTCCCGGATCGAAGTGGTGAGGATTGGTTGCCCCAGCTCCTTTACCAACGTTCGGGGAATACTGTGATCCGGCACCCGAATACCAACGGTTTTCTTTTTGTTATTCAACATTTTAGGCACTTTATTATTGGCATCCAAAATAAAGGTAAACGGACCGGGAAGGGCCTTTTTCATCATTTTGAATACCGGGGTACTGAGCGCCCTGGTATACTCAGCAATATTGCTTAGATCATAGCATATAAACGAAAAATTTTGCTTTTTGGGTTTAACTCCTTTGATCAAACAGACCCTTTCGATCGCTTTCTGGTTGAAAATATCGCATCCCATACCGTAAATGGTATCGGTGGGATAAATAATTATCCCCCCCTGTCTCAGGACCTCCACGATTTGGTTAACCCTCCTGGGGTCTGGATTTTCCGGATATAGTTTGATAAATGCCGCAGCCATAATTTTTGGATAATAAAGCCCTTCCGGCAACCTTTTCCCGATGCCAAATAAACCAATAAAATAAATCATTTAATCTTCAATATGAAAGCACAGCAGCGTTTTTATCCTGATTTTATTTGTCCATAAAACCAAGTCCCTGTTTTAATAGTATATTTGTCGAAAACATTGAAAACAAGACCTGCCTGCGAAAAACACGCTATGCCAGCAGGTCAAGCAAAGGATCGCATGCTTACAGACAAAAAAAAGAAATACCTACTGGTGGGGTTAGTAGCATTTTCTGTTCTACTTACCTCGCTGAGTTTTTATTTTTATCAGGCTTTTTTTTCGCCAAATACCTTGGTAGACCGTGACAATCCGGAAATCTTTACCATTCCTACCGGTAGTTCATTCGACGAAGTGCGGGATCGCCTGATAGCAACAGGTGTCGTTAATGAAATCATCACTTTTAGCTTTGTGGCGAAGGTGATGAGCTATCCCGAATCCGTAAAACCGGGTAGGTACACCATTCAGCCGAAGATGTCGAACCGGGAGCTGGTAACCTTGCTGCGTTCAGGCAGGCAGACTCCCGTAAACATTACCTTTAACAACATCCGGCTTCCGGAGGAGTTGGCCGAAAAGATCACCTCCAATCTGGAAATGGATCAAGCTGATTTCTTATCCTTGCTGGAGGACGGAGCATTTTTGGGAAAATACGATTTTGACACTTTATCTGTGATGTCTATGTTTATACCCAATACCTATGAGGTATACTGGAACGAAAGTCCTGTAGCGCTATTTGATCGCATGTATCGGGAATACAATCAATTTTGGACGGAGGAGCGTAAAGCCAAGGCAGAACAACTCCAAATGAGTCCGTTGGAGGTATCCACGTTGGCCTCCATTGTGCAGGCCGAGACGAATAAAGCCGACGAGAGACCGGTAGTCGCAGGCGTATACATCAATCGACTGGATCGGAGCATGCCTTTGCAGGCCGATCCCACCCTGCTATTTGCCTTGGGTGATTTCAGTATCCGACGGGTATTGAATGTGCACAAAGAGGTGGAAAGCCCTTATAACACCTATAAATATGCTGGCCTGCCTCCTGGCCCGATTAATCTTCCGGAAATCAGCTCCCTGGAAGCGGTGCTTAATTACCAGGAGCACAATTATTTGTATTTTTGTGCCAAGGAAGATTTCTCCGGTTACCATGCCTTTGCGAGGACCCTTCGAGAGCATCTAAACAATGCCCGACGATACCAAAACGCGTTAAATGCTTCAAAAATCTACCGATAATGTTTACAAAAGACCATCAACTCCGGGTTAGGTATGCGGAAACAGATCAAATGGGCTACGTGTACTATGGCAACTACGCCACGTACTACGAGGTAGCCCGCGTGGAAGCCTTGAGAAGTATTGGGTTTTCTTATAAAGAAATGGAAGAAAACGGAATCATGATGCCCGTACTGGAAAACCAGAGTCGGTTTATTTTACCGGGAAAATACGATGAAGAGCTGACCATCCGTACCAGCATCCGGGAGATCCCGGGAGTACGCATCCGGTTTCATTACGAAATTTTCAACGAGCAGCAGGTATTGATCCATATTGGAGAAACCCTGTTGACTTTTCTCAAAACAGATACGCACCGCCCCTGTCGTCCTCCCGAAAAACTGCTGGAAATGATGCGACCCTATTTTGAAACCTCAGTCAAAAATAACTCGTGAAAAAGCGTATTGACGGATTTCTGGATAATCTACACGAGCAGGCCTTAAAACTCCGGCCGATCCATTTTGGCAATCCGGACCAGAATCTTTACGATGTGGGGAAGATCTTTTTTTACCATCTCCAAAAAGACGATGTTTTCGAAAGGGCCAGTGCAATGGCGTTTAATTTTACGGTGGCCATGTTCCCCTTGCTGCTATTTTTGCTAAATACCATTCCTTTTATTCAGTTCTTTTTTCCGGAGGTAACGACAGCCAACATATTGTTATTTGTGCGCGATATTTTACCGGATAATATTTACGATGAAGCCGCTCCCACTATTATGGATATTGTCAGCAAACCCAGGCAAAGTTTATTGTCCCTGGGTTTTTTCCTGGCCTTATACCTATCGACCAATGGCGTGATATCCATGATGAATGCCTTTAATGCCGTATACCGGACCAAAGAATACCGGGGCTTTTTCCGCACCCGGATGATAGCCGTCAGTATCATTTTGGTATTGGTAGTGAGCATTTGCGGGGCCGTTTTGGTGATGTTGGTGGGTAGCGAATTATTACTACGAATCTCTGAGTTCGACTTTGTAAGCAACAGCATTTATTACTACTCCCTTGCTTTTTTCCGCTTTTTCGTGTTGCTCACCTTATTTATGATTGCCACGGCCTTTATTTTCCGTTTTGCGCCAGCCGTGCACGACAAATGGAAGTTTTTTTCTACCGGGTCGGTGGTAGCTGGCTTATTGATTACGCTGGGGTTTTTCCTATTTACCTTCTATCTGAACAATTTTGACAGTTATAATAAATTATACGGGTCGATTGGCACCATGATCGCGGTCATGTTTTGGTTATGGATCACTTCCATTCTGGTATTGATTGGTTTTGAGATCAATGTGAGTTTGGATAAGGCCAGCAGCAAAAAGCGGTCGAAAAAGGTCTTATTGCAAGGAGAAAAAAATAACTGATTCAGCTATTTTTTCAGCGGTAATTATTTGTAAAAGCTAGAATATGACCTACCTTTGCAGACCGAAACCTGATAAATTGTTCAGGAAGAGTAAAAATCCGGCGAATTGTGGCGGTTGTGCTGAGGGGCTGGAACGAGTTATTAAACAATTAGAGGAGTGGCAGAGTGGTCGATTGCGGCGGTCTTGAAAACCGTTGAACCGCGAGGTTCCGGGGGTTCGAATCCCTCCTCCTCTGCACAAAAATAGCCAAGCAGACTGCTTGGCTATTTTTATTTCGAGTCGTCGGGAGCCGCCCTGCAGCCTGGCCCTTCGCTAAAACAGTCCACCGGACTGTTTTTTAACGCTCAGTCCTCTCCTCCTCTGCTGAGCAAAACCCTAACTACTTGAAATATAGTAGGTTAGGGTTTTTATTTTTTAATCAGGGGCGAATTCAGGGGCGATTTTGCTTATCTTTTAGACTCTAAATCTTAATAAATTAAAATTTCCGCTCATTCAAATCCTCCAGGAATGAATGTTGCCTCTTCAAGTTTCAGCCCTTTTGTGTTTATCTGAAGTAGTCTGTAATCTGACAGACTTTATCAGATATGTCAAAATAAGGTAACCTCTCCCCTGCCCTGATCCTTTCATCCAAGCTTTTTGCCTCTTTAGTCCTTTTCTGTGTAATGTTGGGGTGGTTTTAAAATATAATCGCTGCTTAATATATTTTGTGATTATTACTTTTTGCTGCAGAGCGTGTCCCGGGCAGCGAAGCGAGTCGGGATCAAAAAGTAATCAACCTGTCCTGATAACTCAGGGAAACCCCGCCCGGCCACGGCGGACACGCGCTATTGTGCATCTTCAAATCCAGACACCACCCGCACAGAGGCAAACTCCTCATGGTTTTGGTTTAAAGGATTTTTTAATTAAAAGGTTTATCTTCCCAAAACCTCTCGTCAAATTGCCTTTGCCAACCCGCAGTCTTGATTTCTTAACGCCAAAATCTGCAAGGCGGAAGTGAAAAGCGCTCTCCTATTCTTGTCACAACCTTTATGGTAATTATTTTGGGAGGACTCCACTTTCCAGTCAAGTATAAGCGTAGTGAGGGATTTCGGAGCAATTCACTGCCCGCCCTACGGTCAGTTTCTTAGGAGCAATGCTCAATTTTAGCAGTTCAGCCCCCATTACCCTAATACAATTTTATTGTGCGTTTTTATTCATTTTCAGTCTTTTATCGTCCACGTTGTACAGTTCAATAGACCGCCAAGAAGTCCGATTTCATAGCAATTAATCGTCTCAATTTTCCTGTCTGGAAAAATCTCCTTGAACTTGTTGTAAACTTCTTGGTCTTTGTTTTTTTCTGTTTCAAATATTGGCAGTACGATCAGGTCATGGACTTCCAAGTAGTTTACATAGCACCCAATTGCATGGTCAGGGTAAGTTTTTTCTTTGTGGTCAAGAAATGGAATATCGATATAGTCAATTCCTTTCTCTTTTAGGACTTTGTTAATTCCGTCCTTCCAATATTTATATTCTTGTTCTCGGTCATTTCCAAGTAGTGTATTTTTGTCAACGAATCGAACCATCCCATCTGCATGACCTGTCATATCAGATCTAATTTGTGGAATAACGATTATTTCGACTTCAAGAAGTTTTTCAATTTCAGCAATTAGGCCGTTTTTACTTGAATATTCTGGGTTCTCGTCAAAAATTCGGTCAGTAATAATTGCTCTATCTGACCAATTCACGACATTTCCACCGTCAAGGTTGATTTTGGAAAATTGAGGCTTCAGGTTGTTGGCGTTACAAACTACTTTTGGATTTGATTGAAGTTCTAACTCGCCTTTTAGGTAAGAGGGTTCATAACGGAATTGTAAAAACTTTCCCTTTTCAATCTGAATAGGCATATAGTCTCTGCACCAAATATCTTTTGTGGCTTTTAAGAAATCATACTTTATTAAATGCTTTTCAAGAAGGTCGGTTAAAGTATTGCAGGTCTTTGTAAACCTCCTGTCAACCAGCAGATTTTCTGAAAAATAAACCGTATCTGTTTCTTTACCTGTGACCATTCAAGAGAAATTTTGTCCATTCGGTTTGTTTGTCTTCTCGGTAAAATCTGGCTGGAGTGGTTAAAGCCTTGAAAGCAATCCCTTTGTTGTCACAATGCTTTTGGATGTTTAAAAGCCGGCTTTTCATGTTCGGTATATCAGAGAACGTTTTTCTTGTAAAGCAAACCCTTTTCAGGTTTGGAAGAGTGTCAATAAGTGCTATGATGTCTTTCCATCGAGTTACTTTGTTATCGATGTAGCCGTCATAGTAATTGGCTTCTTGACCTTCTTCAACTTTAATTTCATCAATCAGGTCAGTAAGGTCAATTTTATGTTGCTTAATAAAATCTAATTTTTCCTGCTTAGAAGCACCTTTTAAGTCTGCCTTGCCAAAAGCTGTTGGAAGGAGTCTCCACAAATAGTTTCTGGTTCTACCATAGAAAAATTCAGCGTCATTGTCCGCTGTTTCTGGATTAAAGGTTCCGATTATCAGCGTTTCTGCTTTTGGATTTATTTGGTGGTCTAAAAATCTATGTTGAACTGTAATCATGTCGTTTCTTTAAATGCACTACAAAATTCAAATTTAATACAAAATAATTAACTAGCCTTGAGCAACGAATAATTTTAAATCATTGATAACAAGATATTTATATACATATTATCAACTAAATTACTTTTAATTTATCGAAAATTTGGTTAAATTAAGGTATCATTTTTAACTGTCGAAGCTATGAGATTCCTAATCAAATTAATCCTTGTATCCTTTATTGGCACTGTCGCCATGTTCGGTGCTTTGGGCAGTGATAACGAATGGCCGGGTCTGATTGCGGCCATTACCGTTTGGGTCTGGTTTATTTATTCCCTATCTAAACCGAAGGAATACAATTCCGACAGAAAGATTAGAGAGCTGGAGCGCAGAAACGAGGAACTTCTAAGGGAACTGGAACGAAGAGGTCAGCGATCATATATAATTTTGCCTTCAAAACTCCAAAAAGCGGCAATACCATCAAAAATCCAGATTCAAGCCCTCAATTTCCAATTCCTTGATATGCATGCCTGCCAGGATCAAGTCGTCTCCTTCAATGGCTTGCAGGATCTTATGAATCAATTCATTTAGCTTTTTTCCTTTTTCCAACCTTTCATATGATCCAGGTTCTGGTCTATCAGCTGGTTTATTTTTCGGACGACCTGGGTTTGCCTGTTTTTTAATTGCATTACAATCAACGAGATGTCCTTCATTGTCTATTAAATTAACATTTTACCGTTAATGATTTAAACATATTTTTTGATATTGGATGATATTAATTAAAAATTTTAATTATTTTTCATTTCTCAACAGCCAAATTTTCTGGTAATACAGGCTTGGGTAGTAGAATTCAGTATTTTATGCCATGGCCCTTGGTTCTGGAAACTTTTAACACCTTGTGAATTCTACTTTTCTGTGGTATCTTTTTATTTTGGTCAAGTATTTCGATCCTTTCCAAAAAGGTATCGATCATTGCATTCATCCTATTTTTTAATAATTTAAAATTTGTTCTTAATGGAGGAATTTTGACCGCAGGTAATTCCTCTTGCCCCCACTCCTTCCAGAATATTTCGAAATTACCGAAATTCCATAAATCAACTACTTGCCGCGAATATCGGAGATCATAAAGCGAATTTTCGTCAACCTGGTTTGCGTAATCTGTAAATAAGTTAATAAAATCGACACACTGGTAAACTGACGCTTTGGTAAATTCTCCAATATCCAATGATCTTTCAATATGGCCAACATCGTATTTTGTGATGGAAATGGTAGTCAAACCCTCCACTTCATTTAACCATGTGAAAGTATTTACAGGGTCTGGTATCTCAATTTTGTGATTTTTTAAATATTGAAACAACAGGGTATGATCAAATGCACCGACAATTTGATTGGTTTTGGTAAGCACCATCTTATCAATACAATCGTCAGTCTTGTCTGTCATCCAAATGATATGAACCGGTGTACCTAACTTCCGGGAGTAAATTTTAAGGATCCATTTCCAATAAATCTGACTCTTATCATAGAAAATTTGTTCTGATTCGCTCATAATCAATGTATTGTAAATTTGATAGAAAAGCTTCAACCAAATAATAATATATGCTAAAAAAATGGCTGATCCAATGGTTATAATTAAGAGTAATTCAGCACAGGTTCTCCGGTAGGCGCAATTTATATCATGCTCCTATAGAATGTCGTTCTATTTGTACCTGGTTTCACCAGGGATAGAGCCCTATTCAGTGATTCAAAAGGATTCAGTTGGTTGAAAAAAATGAATCCAAAAAATGATATTTTGCAATTCTGGACTGGGCATCTTTTGGGGGCCAAATTTTGTTGATTTTGGTTTTGCCTTATTACTCAGGTTTATTTATCCTAACCAAAATTTATCATAAGTGAATCTTTGCTTAGAATTCATATAATATTCAAAAATAGTAAGCAAAAAAAGCCCCTTAGGGCTCTTTTCTACGATTTCGATTTCCTGGACTTCCCCACTTTCGGAGCAGCTACGTTTTTGCTGATATAGGCCGCATGGGTTTTCCCACATTGCTCCGGCTCTTTCAGCGAGGCGACTTCAAATACCAGGTATTCTTTGCCATCGTAGTCGACCATGTGGTCCTTAAAAATTTTCTCTAGGGTTTCTTTGGAGATGGATACCCGGATGATGTTGAGGTCCTTTACCTGGGTTCCTTTGCCGATGTAGGTTTTTTCAAATTGTGACATGACGTTAACTGTTTAAGGTTTGAAATTTGATTGAGAGAACGGGGGCTGCCAGGGGCACCCAAGCCAAGGGCCGGGCAAAAAAATGGTGGTCTTTGGAAAACCCTATTTTTTTGATCGGGCGAAGTGTACCCTTGGCGGGTGGACCGCTGCCCCCATCTTTGCATGAATCATAATTCAGAACCGGGAACAGGATGGGCCATGGCATTGGAAAAGCTGGAATAAAAAGCAATCAAGGAATGGGCTTTAGCACTAAAAGGGTTTATCCAGCTGTAGAAAACAAGGGAATTTGAGGGCCATGGACGAAGGGCTATTAAAAATTCTAATATTTGGAGATACTACGGAAAGGATGAAAAGGTGAAATAGGAAAACCCATCCAGCTTATACAGAAAACTGTCTGATAGTGCATAGAGGCATAATTAATCTATTCCGAAACCAAGTTAAATAATGCATTTTTGTATTTCGAGTTTGAGGAAAATGCCTTTGGTCTTCTTCAAATTTTTACTTAGCTTTTTAATACTTTTTAAAAAAATCCTCTTGATCGATTTTTTGAGCAAATCCAAAGGTGAAAATTGTAAAGAGAAAGGCAAATGAAATTCCCAAACAGAGGAGATAACATATTTTTGCCTGGTTTACGATTTTAATCATTTTTTCTTTGTTGATAAATTCGTTGTCTCCCATTAAGGGTTCCCCAAGTGGTTTTTCTGCTCTTGCAAGATTGATCAATTAAGATAAATTAAGAGTTATGTATTCCTTTTTAACATAACTTAACAAGCCTGAAATTTTCAATTCCATTATATTTGGACATGAAAAATTTTATATGCCTAATTCTTGTTGTAGCATTAATTGGTTGCGCAAAAGATAAAAACACAGATCAATCCATTTCAACAAATTATAAATTTGAAATTACGGATTCAATCAGAGTCGATGAATTGGAAGAATTGACATTAATTGATATTGAAGACGGAATGTTCTTGGCAAAAAAAGAGGGGCTTTCATCCTACATTATTTTTGACAAGACCGGTAAAATCACATCTCATATTGAGCTCAAATCAGACGGACCAAATGCCATAAACATGGCCTATTCAGCAGGCTTTTTTGATGGAAAATTTACAATTATGGAATTACATAGAGGATTGATACAGTTTTCAAATGAAGGAGAGATAATCAATAGTATCCCTATACCTGAGAATTATACTTATATGCATCCTTATAATAGACCAGCCTTTAAATTGGGTAATAAATTAGCATACTACCGCCCTGAAAGAGATCTAAAAGATTGGGAAGACCAAGAAAAATTCTATCGAAAATATTACAATGAGCCATTGTTGGAGGTAATAGATCCTATTACAAAAGAAGTAGAGTTGAAAATGGAAATCCCTGAAACTTCAATCTACAAAGACGGCGATTTTCATTTCTTATATCATCCTAAAATCATAAAAAAAGGAAAACATTGGTATTTATTCCTAATGGCTGAAATGAAGTTTTATGTATATGAAGAACAGGACGAAGATCTAATTTTCAAAGAAAGTGTCAGTCTAAATGTGAAAGATCAAATCCCTTTTCCACAAGTCAGTTTACAAAACACATCTGAATTATTTTCTAAGCTAGAAATGGTAGTCCCATCCATGATAGAACAACTTTATTTGATTGAAGACAAAATAATTCTTATTTACAAAAAGGGAGCTATCGAAAATATCGTAAAGAATTACGACAGGGAAAATCAAGTTGAATGGATGGATTTCTTTGAATCCTTACCAAAATATGCCGCAGTTTTTGATTCAGATTACAAATTGCTCCAAGACGATATTGAATTGCCATCAGGTACAATTTCAACTCCTATTGTAAACAAAGAAGGACAAATTTTTATCCATAAAAATCAAAGGCTTCTTGGGGAAGAAGATTGGAATACATACTATTCATTAAAGCTAAATGATGGAAACAAAACGAATTGATCATTTCAGTTTGGAAACAAAAAAATAAAAAACATAGGAGTTATGATAAATTAAAAAATCATCACTCCATTTTTCGGATGACAGTAATATCTTTTTTCAAATAATAAAATATCCGTGACCCCAATTGGGAGAAGAAAAATTAAATAGAAAATAAAAGTGCATAAAAAAAACCCCGGAGGGCTTTCTATCATGGTTTTGATTTCCTGGCCTTCCCCCCTTTCGGAGCAGCGACCTTTTTCCTGATATAGGCGGTATGGGTTTTACCAAATTGGTCCGGCTCTTTCAGCGAGGCGACTTCAAATACCAGGTATTCTTTGCCATCGTAGTCGACCATGTGGTCCTTAAAAATTTTCTCTAGGGTTTCTTTGGAGATGGATACCCGGATGATGTTGAGGTCCTTTACCTGGGTTCCTTTGCCGATGTAGGATTTTTCAAATTGTGACATGACTTTTATTGTTTAAGGTTTGAAATTTGATTGTGCCTAAGAATTCGGGGGCTGCGAGGATACCCAAGCCAAGGACCGGGCAAAAAAAAATTGTGGAAGGCTTCCTTAGGAAAACCCAATTTTTTTGAAAGGGCGAAGCGTATCCTTGGCGGGTGGACCGCTGCCCCCAACTTTGCATGGATCATAATTCACAACCGGGAACAGGATAGGCCATGGCATTGGAAAAGCTGGAATAAAAAGGAATCAAGGAATGGTCTTTAGCACTAAAAGGGTTTATCCAGCTGTAGAGAACAGGGGAATTTTAAGGACCTGGACGAACGGCTATTAAACATTCTGAAATTTGATGTCACTGGTAAAGGCAAAATAAGAATACCCCATTCATCTTATTAATAAAAGCTGCCTAAAAAGTCCATAGAGGCTTATATTATCTAATCTGAAACTGGATCCAGAATTCCAGGCTGATTGTTTCCAGGTTTGTTGACCTCCTTGGATATTTAATGTGTTTTTAATTGTTTCTTAATGGTCACATTGAATCTCGCATGGATTATATTCATTCCACTTTTTGTCGCTTGCGTCATGCTCGATTTCATATGCCTTCATGGAATCAGCAGGGTAAGCGTTCAACAATTTTAACAGATCCTTGGGGTTTTGATCGGGATCCAACCATAATTTTTCTTCTTCCCTGGTCAAAATCACTGGCATTCTGTCATGAATTTTTTCCATCAATTTATTAGGGGAAGTAGTAATGATCGAGAAAGAATTATACGCTTCCCCCTCAGGATCCTTCCAACTCGAGCAGAGCCCGGCGAAAAAAAAGATTTCCCTTTCTGGAAGGTAAATCCTGAAGGGCTGTTTTTCCTTGCCCTCCTTTTTCCATTCAAAAAAACTGTCAGCCAGGACCAGGCATCTTTTATTGTTTACCACAAGGGGTTTATAGGAAGGTTTTTCAAGCAGGGTCTCCGAGCGGGCATTGATCATTTTGTACCCGACTTTTTTGTCTTTTGCCCAGTGTGGCACCAAACCGAAATGGAAGACATCTATTTGATCAGGCTTATCCGAGGTGACCACCGGAGCCAACTGCGAAGGAGCAATATTGAATGAAGGCTTCCAGTTTTTTGCTTTTTCGGACAACCTCAACTTCAATTGATCTTCAACTATCTTTAGGTCTTGTTTTTCGGAGTATCTGCCACACATGGTTTATTATTTATGGTAATCATTCAATTTACAAATAAAATGGGTAGGTTTTTATCTTACCCTCCTGGTATTTGGCTTAGGGATAGCAATGGAAATCCTTTTTTTGGGGAAGGAAGTGCTGGGGGAAAAAAGATTGGAATGGAAGCAAAGCGATAGCCCGACCCAAAGGGTAAGCCCCAAAAAATTAAACCTAATTCCTGCCTATCTCTTTATCTTTCCTTTTAATTTTTCATAACATTCTGTGGCCAATATCCTGAGTTCTTCCCCGGAACGCGAAATCGGAAATTCCAGGCTCCGATGCATGGTAGCCATATAGATTGCCGAAAACTCATCCATTTCGTCATCCGAAACCCCCATCAATTTTTGAATCAAATCCATAATACCCAAAAAATGACAATAACCGGCATCCAGGTTCAACCTGTCCAGACCCAAAATTAACTGATTGTGTTTCAGGTCTTGATGGATCAACTCAATAATCAATTCGTCCAAAGTCATATTCATCTTAACATCCTGGTTTTCGGTTGAAAGGAGGCCACTCTCTATTTGCGGTCAAATTTGATGCAGCCATACAAAATTCAAAAATTCCTTACCCCTACCCTATTCTTATCAGGCATAACTTATTTTCAAAACATGAATGAAAAGGTGGTGGGGAAAAAAGATGAAACTCCCAACCAATTCCAGATGGTCACCAGCATAAATTATCCCTTCTACGGATATTTAATTTAAAAATCCCTTATTACCTTATAGCCATATCTAAGGAAATGGTTAATTTTGATCAATGACAGATAGTAACAACATGCCGGGAAAAATCCATCAAGGCCGCAATATCAAGCGTTTCCGTGAAATGCTGGGCATCAAGCAGGAAGCCCTGGCCCATGAGCTGGGTGCCGACTGGTCCCAAAAGAAAATTTCCCTGCTGGAGCAAAAGGAAACGGTAGAAGATGCCATCCTGACCCAGGTTTCCGAAATCTTAAAAATCCCGGTGGAAGCCATTCAGAATTTTGAGGAAGAGCCGGCAGTAAATATCATTTCAAATACTTTCCACGATTTCAAGGATAATGCAATTGCTTCAGCAATGAATTATCAATGCTCTTTTAATCCAATAGATAAGATTGTTCAATTGTATGATGAGAAAATCGCCTTGTATGAAAGGATGTTGAAAGAGAAGGATGAGATGATGGTACTGTTGGAGAGGTTGATGGAGGGGAAATAGTTAAAACACAAGATTATTTATTAAAATAAAAAAAAAGCCCAGGTGGGCCCACGATGATGCTGATTATCAGCTAGTTATAGGATTTTGGTGCAAAAACGTGCAAAAAACACCAAGATACTTTAGGAGGGAATTGGTCCTGTCGGGATTGTCTGGCAGAACTTTTTATTTAATCCCCATTCCAAAGTTAGGGAACATTCCAAACAGTCAATTCAATTTCACCTAACGCCTGGCAACCTTTGGGCAGGTAAAGGCGGTTTTTTGGAGAACGGTTCTGATTTGCAATACTTTCAGATCCCGTTGAAACACAAAAGCAGTAAGAACACTGAGACTAATACCTTTGTCATAATGCACTTTTTACAGCTGAATAAACCTCCCTACGATGATCGTTAGAGAAATTATTTGTATTATTAAAAGCTGACAGCATGGCAAATGTATTATAGTAGTCCAAAAGGGATTGGTGATACAACTCCGTCACACACTTTCAATTATTCATAAAAGTATAGGTTATATTAACAAGCAATAAACCATGTTCAAGTTTTATACAATTCCAACTATCGACATTATTGACAAGCTAATTGGCGAACAAGCGACCATAAAAATATCTTCCGCTTTTACCTTAAATGACCCTTTTGAATTAAAATTCAACATGGACTTAGAACCATTGGCAGAAGAACACAAAGAATTATTCATTAAAAACAATCCGGGTAGCACAGAAAAAGATTTTAAAGATTGGCAAAGGCACGTCTTAGAAGGAGATAACTACACTTGGTATTTAGAACAACAGCAGAGAGAAAGAATAGCTATGAATATCGCACTATGTTCATTCACAGAGACCAATAAAAATAACTTAATGTGGTCTCACTATACTAATAATCATAAAGGAATTTGTGTCGAATACAAACCTGAAATGTTTGAATATTTGAATAATTTACAGAATTTCCTTGTATTTTGGAAGGTAATATATTCAAAAAAACCACCGACAGTTAAGACTCTTGAAACTCTTACTTCAAAAGTTGAAAAAATGATGTTTAATAAACAAATAGAATGGAAATATGAAAAAGAACATAGAGTTGTTTTTCAAAGTGACAAGGACACAGAGTTCATTCCAATAGACAGAAAATTTATAAAGTCTGTTTATATCGGGTCAAGGGCTGACACAGAAATTGATAATAAAATATTGGCTGTATGTAACAATACCCACATTGATATCTATTACGGAATTACACTTGGCAAATCATATGATGTGAATTTCGAAAAGCATAAAGATAGAACGATTTATACACGTGCATTCTATGGGTAAGACTACCGCAAACACGTTTTTGAGGTTGGGTAGGGTGACCTGCAAACGTTGAGCCTATCT
This sequence comes from Cyclobacterium salsum, assembly GCF_010119245.1. Lineage (GTDB taxonomy): Bacteria > Bacteroidota > Bacteroidia > Cytophagales > Cyclobacteriaceae > Cyclobacterium > Cyclobacterium salsum. The sequence continues at coordinate 24,138 of NZ_WNKG01000018.1, read as the reverse complement.
CTTTAATTCAAATTTATTCCTTAGTTATTTTTTTGTTTGGTTGTCGCAGGTAAGTGCTTTCGTGAAATTCTCTCTCTTACTAATTGCGGAACTTTAGGGCATATGCTAAAAATACTAACGATCAATCAAGCAAATTTTCATTTTGGCTACTTAAAAGCACAGAACTATAAAACAGCCTTTATTAGGGTTCCTGAGGGACTTACTTGCAAAGTAAAGTACGAAAAGTACATTTATCATTGAGATAAACGAGATTTTTGGGCTATTATAGCAACTGAAATAGGGACGAATTTGGCTCTGTAGCTACCGTTTTCAGGTCAACTAAGATTGTAAGGGCTTATAGAGATTGCAGAAATACTCGACGTTGACGTGAAAGAGCTGATAGTATCTAACAAGGAATCAAAAAAATAAAATGGCAGTAAAAAAATCAGAATTATACAGTTCCCTCTGGAAAAGCTGTGATGAATTACGAGGTAGTATGGATGCCAGCCAATATAAAGACTATGTATTGGTTTTACTCTTCATGAAATACGTCTCCGATAAAGGTGACCGATTAGTGGATATCCCGGAAGGCGGGAGTTTCAAGGATATGGTGAAACTCAAAGGCCAGTCGGATATTGGGGACAAAATAAACAAAATCATTGGCGCATTAGCCAAGGCTAACGACTTGAACGGAATTATTACGGTCGCGGACTTTAATGATGATGAAAAACTTGGAAAGGGTAAAGATAAGGTTGACCGGCTGAGTAATCTCATTGAGATTTTCGAAAACGAAAATCTGGATTTTAGTGGCAACCGAGCGGAAAATGACGATCTGCTCGGGGATGCTTATGAGTATCTGATGCGCCATTTCGCCACCGAAAGCGGAAAAAGCAAGGGGCAATTCTATACGCCCTCGGAAGTCTCTCGCATCATGGCCAAAGTGATCGGGATTGAGCACTCTACCAGCCAATCCGATACATTGTACGACCCCACTTGCGGATCCGGCTCGTTGCTTCTTAAAGCCGCGGATGAAACCCCGCACGGCATTTCCATTTACGGACAGGAAAAAGACAATGCCACCCGCGCCCTGGCGGTCATGAATATGTGGCTGCACAGCAAACCCTCCGCAGAGATTGTCCAGGGCAATACCTTGGCCGAGCCGCTGTTTTTGGATGAGCAGACGGGGCATCTGAAAACCTTTAACTATGCCGTAGCCAATCCCCCGTTCAGCGACAAGGCGTGGGGTAATGGGCTGGATGCCGAAAACGATATTTTCCAACGTTTTGCCGGCTTTGGCCAACCGCCTAAAAAGAACGGGGACTTTGCTTACCTCCTGCACCTGATCAAATCCCTGAAGAGTACCGGCAAAGCTGCCATTATTCTACCATTAGGTGTGCTGTTTAGGGGCAACGCTGAAGCAACCATCCGGAAGCAAATCATCGATAGAGGTTACATCAAAGGCATCATTGGGCTGCCGGCAAACTTATTTTATGGCACCGGAATAGCCGCTTCCATCATTGTCATAGATAAGGAAAGAGCAGACCAGCGCAAGGGTATTTTCATGATTGATGCCTGCAAGGGCTACATGAAAGATGGCAATAAAAACCGTCTCCGCTCCCAGGACATTCACAAGATCGTGGATGTGTTCAATAAGCAATTGGAGGTTGAAAAATACAGTAGACTTGTACCGTTTGAAGAAATAACCGACCCCAAGAACGACTACAACCTCAACATCCCCAGATACATCGACAGTCAGGAAGAAGAAGACCTACAAGACATAGTCGCCCACTTACAAGGTGGCATTCCCGACCGGGATGTTGAAGGCTTGAATGAATACTGGAAGGTGTACCAAACCATGAAAAACGATTTATTTCAAACTAATTCAAGGCCGGGTTACTGGGAACTCACCGTTGAAAAAGACGAGATCAAAAACACCATCTTCGGCCATGCTGAATTCGAGGCCTACAGCGCGGAAATGCAAAAGGTGTTTGACGGATGGAATGAAACCAACGCCACCTACCTCAAGACCCTGGAAGAAGCCTGCCCTCCCAAAGAAGTTATTCATCGTATTTCAGAAGACCTGCTAAGTACCTACCACGGCAAGGCCCTGGTGAGTAAGTATGACGTGTACCAGATAATCATGGACTATTGGGCCGAAGAAATGCAAGACGATCTCTACGAACTATCTGCCGATGGCTGGAAGGCCGGAAATGAAGTAACTCGACTCATGAAAAAAGCCACCAAGAAAGGTGGAAAGGACAAGGAAATTGAGGGAATGGAAGGTTTGGAAGGCCGCCTGATACCTCCACAACTCATCATACAGGAATACTTTGCGGAAGAAAAGGTGGCCTTAGATGAACTGAACAACCAACTGGAAAGCGCCAAAGCCGAAATGGATGAAATGGCAGAAGAGCACAGCGGCGACGAAGGCCTGCTAAGCGATGCCACCACCGAAAAAGGCAGCCTCACCAAAGGTTCGGTGAATACCCGTATCAAAGCATTGGGAAAAAGGGATGCCGACAATGCCGAAGAGTGGGAACTACTGGCGAAATACAAAAAGCTGTTGGATAAGGAAACCAAGCTGAAAGCCGCCATCAAAAAAGCTGAACAAGCCTTGGAGGTCAAAGTGATCAGGCAGTATCCCAAGTTAAGTGAGGAAGAAATCAAGACCATTGTTGTAGATAAAAAATGGATGGCTGCCCTAGAAAGCCGCATCGCTGCGGAAATGGATGCCATCAGCTACCGCCTTACCGAACGCATTAAGGAGCTGGCCGAGCGCTATGAAAACCCTTTGCCGAAGTTGACTGGCGAAGTAGCTGCCTTGAAATCCAAAGTAGAACAACACCTGGAAAAAATGGGATACGCATGGTAGAAGTAACAGAAAATAAAACGGGTGATACCCTAAGCTTGCCGAAGGGCTTGAAACAAACCGAAGTGGGAATGATACCGGTGGATTGGGAGGTGAAATCTATTGGTAATCATTTTGAGTTCAAAAATGGATTAAACAAAGAGAAAAAGTATTTCGGGTCAGGCACCCCTATAGTCAATTATATGGATGTATTTGAAAATACTGCTATTACAAGAAATGTGATTCATGGAAAGGTACAACTGTCGCGAGAAGAAATAAAAAGATATAGTGTTAAGGTTAATGATGTATTCTTTACCCGTACTTCTGAAACCAGAGAGGAAATAGGGATTTCAGCAGTTTGTATAGAAGACTTAGAGGATACTGTTTTTAGTGGCTTTGTACTTAGGGCTAGACCTAAATCATCAGATTTCAATTCTGATTTTTGTCGCTTTTGCTTCAGTTCAAGCATCGCACGTGAGCAAATTGAGCGAACGGCATCAATTACAACAAGAGCTTTGACAAATGGGAGATTGTTATCCGATATCCACATCCCCCTCCCCCCAACCCTCACCGAACAACGCGCCATTGCCACCGCCCTGAGCGATATGGATGACCTCATCCAAGCCCAGGAGCAGCTCATCGCCAAAAAACGCGCCATCAAACAAGGGGCGACACAGGAATTGTTGAGGCCGAAGGAGGGGTGGGAGGTGAAAAAACTACATGAGATATTGGCATCTACTCAACTAGGTGGGAACTATCAAAATTCTAAAAAAGCTTCAGGTCCTCCATTGATTAAAATGGGAAATATTCAAAGAGGTTATATCTCTTTAGAAAAAGTCGAGCAAATCATAAGTCAACAATTAGATGAAAGGGACAAGTTGCGGTTCCATGATTTACTGTTTAACACGAGAAACACATTGGAACTAGTCGGAAAAGTAGCTATCTGGAAAAATGAATTACCATTAGCATATTTTAATTCCAACTTGATGAGAATGGTTTTTAAGGATGAATTCATTTCATCAAATTACTTCATGAATAGCCTTTTCAACACAGAAGGAGTGATTAAATCGCTAAAAGATATAGCAACAGGCACGACAAGTGTGGCAGCAATTTATACTAAGGACTTGCTTCATTTATCTATTTCTTATCCAGATAAAACCGAACAAACCCGCATCGCCCGCATCCTCTCCAACATGGACACTGAGATCGAGCAACTGGAAGCGCAACTGACCAAGTACCGGCAGTTGAAGGTGGGGATGATGCAGGAGTTGTTGACGGGGAAAAAAAGATTGGTTTGATGGGGGAAAACTGGAACCATATAGACTTGGATAAAATTGGTTTTCATTCCGCTGGAGCATTAATACAGGCGATTGGTAATACTCCGTTTTATGTGGCTCCCTACCAACGCGGCTATCGCTGGGGTGAGTCAGAAATCAATTATTTGCTCAATGATATTTGGCAGGCTACTGAAAACCGTAAATACAGCCTCCAGCCCATTGCAGTGGTTGAAAGTAAAGTAGGTGGAAAATCATGGGAATTGGTGGATGGTCAGCAACGGCTTACCACGCTTTACCTGATTTTGGCGACTCTGAATAAGCGGCTGCATAAACAATTACCGTCTTATAGCATCAACTATAACACACGCGAAACAACGGCTGAATTCCTTAAACAAATCAGGGAGAACGCCCTACTGGATGAATGGCTGAAAAAGGAAGAAAGCCCGGAAGAACTTTGGGAAGGCTTTACCGAAAATAATCCCCAAAGAGATAATATTGATAATTTCCATTTATTCCAGGCCTATGTTCTCATCCATCGCTGGTTTTCAGATAAAGACCAGGAGACAGCAGAAAAGCTGACTGCCAAAATATTAGAAAATACTTACCTAATCTGGCATCCGATTAATTTGCAGGGTCAATCGGTTGAAGACCGTTTCATCAATATCAATGCCGGTAAAATAAAGCTTACCGATGCAGAATTGATAAAAGCACTGTTCATTTTAAAGCTCCAGCGAAATCGTGATGCATGGGACATCAAACAATACAAGATCAAACAGTTGGCAGAAGAATGGGATGCCATCGAAAAACAGTTGCATGACGATGACTTTTGGTACTTCATCAATCAAAAAGAGACAGATTCCTATCAGACACGCGTTGGCTTACTGTTTGATATTCTTTCCTCAGGAAGAACTAAAGCTCAAAGTCCGTACGATTGGTTTGCGGAGAAAGAGGAGCGCTTAGCCTGGGATGACTTACTGAACCTCTATCATAGACTGACAGAATGGTACAATGATCTGGAGGTGTATCATAAAGTGGGCTTTCTCATCAATGCCGGTATAAAGCAATTGGAAGAATTAGTAGAAAAAACGAAGGGTCTTCGTAAGTCAAAAATAAAGGAAACGCTTAACGCCTTCATTCATGAAACGATGAAATCTACCAAGCAAAGAGACAGGCAACGCCTTCCACGCTTCAGTTTTGACCAGTTGAGTTACGAAGACGATAAAAATGATTGCCAGATCTTTTTGCTGTTGTACAATATTAAACTGCTGGAAAACACTTTTCCGGGGCAACGGTTCCCGTTTCACTTGTACCGCAATGAGTCCTGGTCACTGGAGCATATTCATCCGCAAAACCCAAAGGCCATCAAGAGTAAAAAACATGCACTGCCATGGCTAACTGATTTCTCAGAAAGAGCCAATGAACTGGAAGTGGATCAAAAGGGGGTGTTTGAGGAAACCATTACTCAACTTCAGAATAGAATAAGTGAAATTGATACAGACAATATTTCCCTAGAAATACAGGACGAACTAACTGAGTTTACGGAGAAGTATAAGGATGATTTCGACTTACACGGTATTCTGAATTTGGCTTTGCTAGACAAGGAAACGAATAGTGGCTTGAACAATAAGCCCTTCAAAGAAAAAAGGGATTCGATTCTCAGGCATGAAACCCGGAGATATATCCCATTGGGTACCTTGGATTGTTTTTTGAAAAAGGCAAGCGCCAAAGAAAATATACAGTTGGAGTATTGGTCATCCCATGATATGGAAGGCTACCAGCAGTCTATCGCAAGCGTATTAAAAGAGTTTTTTCCTGATGAAAAGGAGGCATAATGGAACAAACTTTTTGGCAAATCATAGATAACAGCAAAATCGAAATCCCGGAAATTCAACGTGATTATGCTCAGGGGCGTGATACGCCAAAAGCCAATGCCATCAGAAAGAAGTTTGTTTCCGACCTGATTAACTCCTGTCGGCATGCAAGTCAACCTCTTCATTTAGATTTTATATTCGGTCAATCTATCCATAAGGAAAGCATCGCCCAATTCGAAAAAAGCAAAGAGAGCCTACAGCAAATGGCAGAAGTTTTGGAACGTTTTAGCAGTGACCACGGCATTGATTTCCAACACCAAATTGGAGAGAGCCCGGTGGAGACCGGCAATGACCGCACGCTTATCCCAATAGACGGCCAACAGCGTTTGACAACCCTATTTCTTTTCCATTTATATATAGGTGCTCGAGTTTCTGCAAATGCGGTTCAAAAATTGAAAAGCTTTCAATATAAGACCCGGAAAAGCTCTACAAGTTTTATCAACCAATTAGTAGAAAACGCACAGGTTTTAAAACGGAGTGACGATATTCAACTGTCAGCGGAAATTAGAGATCAAGCTTGGTTTTTTGAGTTTTGGGACAAAGACCCTACTGTTGCCGGAATGTTGATGGCATTAGATGAGATCCAAAATCAATGCAGGGCATTGTGGGATGATGACTTAGGGATAATCTGGCAGAGCCTGACTGAATCAAAGCGGGTTTCATTCGATTTTTTTGATCTAAAGGAAGAGGGGCTTGAGGATGACCTGTACGTGAAAATGAATGCCAGGGGTAAGCCTTTATCTGATTTCGAGAACTTTAAAGCCTGGCTGGAAAAGCAGTACAAAGCTTCTGAAGAAATCAAGGTTACGGATTGGCTTAATAAGTTGGACAAGGAATGGCTGGATATATTCTGGTCAGAACGGATGGATGTTGAAGGCGTGGATCAACACTATTTGGCCTTTTTTAACACCCTGGCCTTGTTCAAAAAATTAGAAATGGCCTCAATAAGTAATGATAGAATTGATGAAGACATAATAGGATTGATCAATCGCCTTGGTTCTGATAAATTTATCCCTACTGCCTTTTATGAGGAAAAGGAAGTGCATACCGTTGATTCCGTCAATTGGTGTTTCTCCGTGCTTGAAATTTTGAGTAGTAAGGAAGACAGGAATTTTTTGAATGAACTCATTGAGGAAGTTTGGACAGATACATTCTATAATATTGAGGAGGATAACGGTAAATTCACTTCGGCCTTGTTACGCCACTTTCCCGATCTAAGTAACCTGTATCATAAAGTATTTGTGTATGCGGTGCTTATTTTTTTACGTCATATTTCAAAGCCTGTAAATAAGTTTTCTGAAGACGATAAGATCAATTTTCTAGCTTGGCTGCGGGTAAGCCGCAATATCATTTATAACTCAAGAATTGATGATAACGTACCTTATATAAATGCAATCCAGTCGCTCAATAAATTCGATGCGAAGGCAATACTAAATATCAATGAATTTCTTCAAATACAATTACGTGATAAATCATGGATCAGCTTTTTCAGCCAAAAGCAGCAAAGCGAAGAAATACAGAAAGCTAAAATGGATCCAGAATGGAATGAGGTATTGCATGAGGCAGAGAACCACTTCTACTTTTACGGACAGGTAGGGTTCATCATTGAGCTATCAAAACAAGAGGGCGTAGCCAACCTCGAACTTTTTAAGAAGTACTGGCAAAGATTAAATCAGTTATTCACCCCTGATCATTTAGATAATGGTCAATTTTTGATACAAAGAGCTCTTTTAACCATTGGTGACCATGAAACCCATTGGATGAGACCACTAACGTCAAATCGTTGGAGCTTCTATCGTTCCATTAGAAGTAACAGTAGACAGCGAGACGAAAATTGGCGGTATTTATTTGTAAATGATGATAATGGGCAAAGATTGTCCATGCTCAAAAAACTATTGGATGAATGTGAATGCTCTACAGGTTCATTAGAGAAGCTTATTAAGGGCAAGGAAGCAGAAATTCGCGATTGGAGAATCTATTTTATCAAGGAGCCGGCGCTATTTAGGTACTGTGGTCAGATGTTAATGAATTGGGAGGGAAAGGAACATATCAGGTTGCTTGGCAATTCAAGGCTTAGCCATTACCATAGCGAACTTAGAATAACCGCCTTGCATGAATGGCTTAAAGGCAAGGAGATAGCCTCTAAACTAATAAAAGTAAAAAAAGGCTCAGACAGAAGTTTCCTTGAAGTCGGAGATAACCAGTCTAAGTGCCAAGTTAGATATGCACGAGATACCCAATCATTTGAATATAAATTAAACGAAGATACTGATTATAAAGCGATAGACGACAACTGTGTCTATTTAAGCTATATACAGGAATTTAATAATTTAGAAACATGAGCAAAGTCGGCCAAAAAGAACGCATCACCCAAAACCGGGTCGTGAAGCTTTTTCAGGAAAAGCTCGGCTACCGCTACCTGGGCAACTGGGAAGAAAGAGAAGCAAATAGCAACATCGAAGAAGGAATCCTTAAAGACTGGCTGACTAAACAGGGTTATTCCGAAAACCTCATTACCAAAGCACTCTATGAGTTCACCAAAACGGCCAGCGACCAAAGCAAAAAGCCCTACTACATCAATCAGGAGGTGTATACGCTGCTGCGCTATGGGGTAAACGTGCAGCCTGAGATCGGTCAAAACAAGAAAACAGTATGGCTAATAGATTGGAACAACCCGGAGAACAACGATTTTGCTATTGCGGAGGAGGTTACTATCAGAGGCGTACACAAAAAACGCCCTGATATTGTGGTGTATGTGAACGGCATTGCCCTGGGTGTGATCGAACTCAAGCGCAGCACAGTAAGTATCTCTGAAGGCATACGACAAAACCTGGACAACCAAAAGCACTTGTTCATCGGGCCTTTCTTCACTACCATGCAGTTCATCATGGCCGGCAATGATTTGGAAGGTTTGGCCTATGGTTCTATAGAAACATCGGAGCGGTACTATTTGCAATGGAAGGAAGTCAGCCCGCAACGTAATCCCAATGATAATTACCTACTGGAATTAACCAAGCCCATACGTGACCTAGCCGCTACGGTTGAGGACAAGCTGGATAAAAACATTATCGAAATGCTCGACAAAGAGCGATTTCTTGAAATTATCCATGATTTTGTGGTTTTTGATCGGGGACAAAAAAAGCTATGCCGTGCCAATCAGTACTTTGGGGTAAAAGCTGCACAGGAACACGTTCGCACCAAGGAAGGTGGTGTCATCTGGCACACACAAGGTAGCGGTAAAAGCCTTACCATGGTTTGGCTTACCAAGTGGATAAGAGAGTACAGCCCAAATGCCAGGGTATTGGTCATTACCGACCGTACGGAGTTGGATGAACAGATTGAAAAGGTATTTAAAGGGGTTGATGAACATATTTACCGTACTAGCAGTGGAGAGGATTTAATAAATAAACTGAATAGCCATTCGCCCTGGCTTATCTGTTCGCTAGTGCACAAGTTTGGCGGCAAGGAAGAAATCAATGAAAAGGACGTAGATAACTATCTCGAAGGGCTTAAAAATCAACTCCCTTCCGACTTCAAAGCCAAGGGAGATATTTATGTTTTTGTAGACGAATGCCATCGCACCCAAAGCGGAAAACTGCATGAAGGCATGACAACATTGTTACCTAACGCCATCTTCATAGGTTTTACCGGAACGCCTCTGTTAAAAAAAGACAAGCAGACCAGCCTGGAGGTCTTTGGTAAATACATTCACACCTACAAGTTTGATGAAGCCGTGGCCGACAAGGTTGTGCTGGACTTGCGTTATGAAGCAAGAGACATTGAGCAGAAGATCACCAGCATGGACAAGATCGATCAATGGTTTGATGCTAAAACCAAAGGCTTGACTGACTTGGCCAAAACGGAGCTCAAGCAACGCTGGGGCACAATGAAGAAAGTATTCAGTTCCATTGACCGACTGGAAAAGATTGTCAGCGATGTAATGATTGACATGGCTACCAAAGAGCGCCTGCAAAACGGAAGGGGAAATGCGATGCTGGTTTCAGAAAGTGTTTATAACGCTTGCCGGTACTATGAGGTATTTCAAAAGACGGGATTAAAGCAATGTGCGGTAATCACCTCCTACGCACCCCATCATGGTGATATTAAAGGCGAGGAAACAGGAGAAGGAACCACCGAAAAACTGCTTAAATACGATGTATACCGTAAAATGATCGCGAATTACTTCAATATTTCTGAAGATGAAGCGCAAAACAAAGCGGAGGAATTTGAGAAGGAGGTTAAAAAGAAGTTTGTGGATGACCCCGCACAGATGAAACTGCTCATTGTAGTGGATAAATTGCTTACTGGCTTTGATGCGCCTTCGGCTACCTATTTGTATATTGATAAGAGCATGAAAGATCACGGCCTGTTTCAGGCCATTTGCCGTGTAAATCGCCTGGATGGAGAAGACAAAGAATACGGTTACATTGTCGATTATAAAGATTTATTCAATAGTTTGGATAAGTCTATCAAAGACTACACCTCTGAAGCCTTTGATGCTTATGAAAAAGAAGATGTGGCCGGTTTGCTTCAGGATCGCTTGAAGAAAGGCAAAGAGCGTTTAGATGAAGCCTTGGAAGAAATAAAGGCATTGGTAGAACCGGTCGAACCACCAAAAGAGCAGATGCAATTCCAGCGGTATTTTGTTGGAGACCCGGAAAACAAGGATGAATTAAAAGATACCGAACCAAGAAGGGTGGCACTCTACAAAGCCGTTATCAAGCTGATCCGCTCCTATGCCAACATTGCCGATGAAATGAAAGAAGCAGGATACCATGAAGCGACTGCTCAGCGTATTCGGGAGGAAGTGAAGTACTTCGAGAACATTCGTAAGGAAGTTCAAATTTCCAGTGGTGATTATGTTGATTTGAAGCAATATGAACCTGCCATGCGTCATTTGATTGATGCGTACCTGGGAGCAGATGAAAGTCGGGTGTTATCGAAATTTGACGATTTGAGCTTGGTGGAACTTATTGTTGAGAAAGGAAAAGATGCCCTGAACGAATTGCCGGAAAAGACAAGGCGCAACAAAGAAGCCATGGCAGAAACTATTGAGAATAACTTACGAAAAGTCATCATTGAGGAAAGCCCCACAAACCCAGCGTACTACGAAAAAATGAGTACGCTACTTGATGAACTCATCAAACGCAGGAAAGAACAAGCTGAAAAATACGAAGCATATTTAAATGAAATAGTTGAGCTTACGAAAAAGATTAAAAAACCGGAAAAGTCCAGCTCCTACCCGGAGATAATTAACACCAGCGCGAAAAGAGCTTTATACGATAATTTAGGGCAAAACGAAAGCCTTGCGGAAGAGCTTGACCAAGCAATTCAGTATACCAAAAAAGATGCCTGGCGTGATAATAAATTTAAGACCAAAGAAGTTCGCTTGAAAATAGAGGAGATACTTAATAAAAATGGTATTGTCACCCCCGATGAAGTCGAACGGATATTGGACATTGTAAAAAATCAGCAGGAGTATTAATGGATCAGATAAGCATTAGCAATATCACCGTTGATGTTATTCGAAAAAACATTAAAAACATGCACTTAGCGGTTTACCCGCCAACAGGTAGGGTGAGGATTGCTGCTCCACTGAGCGTTAATGAAGAAGCTATAAGGCTATTTGCAATTTCCAAATTGGGCTGGATAAAGCGGCATCAAAGGAAATTCGAAAAACAACAACGGGAAACACCCAGAGAATACATAGAGCGTGAAAGTCATTATTTTCAGGGTAAGCGATACTTACTTCGGGTTAAAGAAACAAATGGTGTCGGATATGTTGACCTGAAAGGTAAGACCTACGTGGAATTGTACGTGAAAGAAGATGCGACATGGGAATACAAACGCAACATATTGAACGAATGGTATCGGGTAGAACTTAAAAAGATAATTCCTGAAATGGTCCAAAAGTGGGAAAAGAAGCTGGGAGTTACTGTGAAGGATTGGGGGGTAAAGAAAATGAAAACCAAGTGGGGCTCCTGCAATATTGAGGCACAAAGAATTTGGCTGAATTTAGAATTGGCTAAAAAGCCGATTCAGTGCTTGGAATATATCATTGTTCATGAAATGGTTCATTTGCTTGAAAGACATCACAGCGATAAGTTTCTCTCATTAATGGACTATTATTTACCAAACTGGAAACATTTAAAAGAAGAGCTTAACAGAATTCCGGTAAGCCATGCAGATTGGAGTTACTAGCTGAAAAGGTCTACACACACTTATGAGTAAGAGATTGGAATGATTATTCCTGATCGTCCTACTTTCTCTCTCTAACTGCCATCAGCCGGGAGGATCAGACATTCCAGCGAATGGAATATTTAGTGGTTCTGCTCCTCCTTTAAGGAACGCTGAAAGCTGGGTTGGTGGATCTAACTCTCCTGCTACTATCGCACTGTTCCATTTTTTCTTGGGCTTAGAGTGTAATGCATCGGAAACAGCATATTGCACCCTATTCCTAAAGCACTTCCCACAGGTGCGTTGGACACTTTCCCTCTGGTTCCCGATGGGAGGATCAGCCACTGCTTAGGTTATCGATAGGGACGGATACAGCTTCACTTCTCCTATTAAGGAAGGCTGAAACCGGGATCGTCAGCCTGTTCGTCCTGCTTTTTAGAAAGTGTCCCATATTTTCCGTGGAGTTATATCTACACTATGTCCGCGCAAAATATGGGACAGCCGGGTGGATTGCCTCTCCGTTACCTACCGCACTTTCTCCAACTGCTTTCGGACGGGTATAGCAACCACCGATCAGTTAACGGCAGGGAAGGTCACCGCTTCACTTCTCCTATTAGGGAAGGTTGAAACCGGAATATCCATCAGCTGCAGATTGGTCGTGGGCGGTATTAGCAACCGCAGTTCAAGTGAATAATATCAGGAATGCCACATATTTACTCCTTCTTTATAAAAAAGGTTGAAAGCCATTTTGGCTATGTGCCTTTCTTGCTTCCTTCAAACTGATTCATTTCTATCCTGGAGATATATAAGCAGCAGAGATAAAGTATTACATCCTATTCCTGGAACACTTCCTACAGCTGCGGTACGCTTTCCGAAACCTTATATGGGAGGATTAGCCATTGCCCGGGTTGGCGACAGGTCAAAGCAGCGGTTTTGCTCCTCCTTTAAGCAAGGTTGAATCCGGATCCACTTTCCCTCAACGCCAGTTGCACACCCCTGAACTGCTGCAGAGTTTTAGTAATTCCTCATTCTTTTCGCAGACCATTGTACCAATAGTTGGGTAAAGCAATCCACAGGGCTGCCGTAGGGTCCTGAGTTAATTGCAGCACGCCACAGGGCTGCCTTACGCTCTCATCGCCCCGTCTAGGTAACCCCTTATAAAGACCGTTTGATTATTGGAAAATCTGAAACCCCTACTTTTCCCAGGTTTTGATAAATTCTTACACACTTTAGGGCGAAAACTTGGGTTTTGACGCACATCTTTTAACGGTTTGGTTTATGAAGTGGTCCTGAATCTTCACGGTTGCAGCAAATCAATTTAATTCAAGCCAGGTAAATCGGAGAATCTGCGGTACTCAAAATGTTCTTCATTACGTTAAAAGCAAATTCACCCACCTTAAAACGCTCCACAAAAAAATGGTACCGTGATGTATTTTATGGTTGCATAACACTCCTGAAAAAGGAGAGTTTTGTAAGGTATCACCGAACCATTTTTTTGCTCCACTTTTTTACCCCCGCTCAGCCCAATTTGCTTTTATCTCCATTCGACATTCCTGCGCTCCTCGATTCGGCTGTTCCCAATTTTATTTTAGTTTGTAGGGCCTCCGGCAGGTAGGAAAAATAAAATCCCACAGCCAGAGTTAGGCTCGCCTGCGCCCCTCATTCCGCACGTTCAGTCGTATATATGCTTCTCCTGAACGGCTCGCATTCAGCCCACGGCCCTGCCGCCTATTGTCTAACCCCCGGCCCCGGAATCATCCGGGGATTTTAAAGCCCGCTTCATCAGCAAAAAGAAAACTAACGATAGTATAAAGCCATAAATAGATCATCGTTTTTTCTTCTCAAATGCAAAGGTAACAGCCATCCGGAACCCCTCAAGGGTAAAATGAACGGCCTGCCGCAGGCGCAACACAGGCCGCCCTTGACTGAACCCGTCTGACTTGTTGGTCCGCATTTAAGAGCTGATAAAACTAAAAGAGTATTCAAATAGGGATAAATGGGAGGTGACATAGCGAACATTGATCCAGGGAAATTCTCTGACTTCGGAAGGCAGGTTTCACAAGGTTGTTGACCACTTGATCTTACTGGGATTTAAACTACCCACGGTTAAATTGTCCGACAACATGAGACTAGGGTATGAATCCATGCTTTCCTATTACCTCAAAACACAACCTACAATCCAGTGAACCTCCGTATACGAGACCCGTCCGTACGGTGGTGGGAGAGCCTCATCCTGAGCCATTTGGCTCAGGCCGGGCTACTCGATTGGCATACGTTTTTATTATTCAAATTTCATTGGTAAATAATCTGGACTTACTCCTTTGCCAAAATGATGTCCTCTTTCATGACGAGTTTCCATAAATTGCTTTAATCCTGGATACTTTATTTCGTCAAATTTGTTTGAAGCAAATTCTAGTCTGATAGTTGTGTATTTAAAACTCATGTCAGGCCCTGTAATGATGAGCAAGACACCTTCTTCCATTCTAAATGAGCTTGATAGATATTTTCGTATCTGGTCGCATAAGTAGTTTGCTGAACGTGTTAATTCGCAACCCAAATCTTGTACTAAATCAACGTGAAAGTCGAATTTGTCTGATAATCTTTGGTACGCGCTTTCATCATAATTTGATAGTCGCTTATAAATTTTTTCTGTATTGTAAATTGGGTAGTCATCGGTTCCAATTTTCTCTCTGTATTTGCTGAAAACCGTAAGGAAATCATTAAGTACAACTCGAAAATTGATAAATGCTCTTTCCAACTTATCATACCTCTTGGGCCAAGTTCTTGAAAGTAGATATTCATTTAATGATGCTAATTTGTCAAATCGTTCAACTGGGATTTGAGGTTGACCATTGCCAAAGATATCAGAGGTCCAATTTTTCCAATTCTCAAAATCCGCCATGTCTGCAACCTTGTCCACATAGGTAGCATAAATCTCCTCATCCTTTTGTTTATCCTTGTCAGGGTTTAGATTTGCATCTATCCAATCTAGGTGGTCTTGCTTTATTTGATGAAGTCGTTCAACAGTATATTCTTTAGGTTGGTCATCAATTACTTTATGATGTATTTTACACATCAGGACAAGGTTATCAAATTTATCCCTTTGCTCTGGGCTTAGATCTGAATGACCTCTTGGTCCATCTTCTTCTCTAGCAACTATGTGTGCCTCATCCCCAACAATGGAAGGGTCATCTGTTTCAGTTTCATCCTCTACTAAAGTACGTCTGCATTCAGGCATTGCACAGCGGTTAGCTGATCGCCCCCAAAGCATTTTTCTATTTTTTAATGATATTCCCATGTCTTGTTTTCAATGTATGCCAACGTACGAATAAAGTGCACAGTGCACTTTATTTGCCCTGCAATAATATGTCAATCTAACGGGTTTTAAAGGTTTTTAAAAGAGTTTAATGCAATATGTGTGTGGATTCCATGGATTACCTAAAATAACACATAAATGAACAGCAAATCTGTTCTGGCTTCAAGTGAATAGCCCCCCAATTTTCGGACGCCTTAAACTCGCTCCAATATATTCAAGGGTTTGATCAGTACTTGAATGTTGGAGCGGACATCCTCCAGGCTAAGGTTATGCTCCCGGTAACAGATGGAGGCAAAGGTCCGTCTGGCATCATGCGTGGTTATGGTTTGATGAAGTTCGAATTCACCCTCCCTGTATTTTTTTTCCACCACGCAGGAGGTATACACGATCCTGTTTAATTCTGCCCGTTTAGCCAGCCTCTTAATCAGAACGTTTTCGCTTTGTTGGCTCAAGGAGGGAAGCTTTCCTTTGTTCTTTGCAAAATGTTAACTGCTGGTTGAGAGAGCTCAATGATCTCAATACTCCTTTTCTTGGTATCGTTGATGTCGATGAACCCGTCGAGGATCTTCTTGATATCCACTTGGTTTTCCAACATGTGTGTAATGAGAAAGGAGGCACAGTAAAATTGGGAATAATAGCAAAGCGGATTACTCAGGCAATGTTTCAAGCAGAGAGGTAAGCTCACCCTGTAATTTCTCTAAATCCCGCTCAATAGCAGGTTTGTTTTCTTGAAGGAGTGCATCGAAGAAGGCCAGCAACCAATTTCGATAGGGTGTTAAAATATTACTTTGTGCTATAAAATATTTTGTGCCGTATAATACCCATTGAACGGTGAAATCATTTTCCTGCATCGCTATCTCTTCTCGTAAAGCCGCAAATTCCTTTGCCACCATTGATCCAGAAAGCTGGGAAGCAAAAGCATTAGCAATTTGAATCCCTTGGAGTGCAATCTTGGAGCTCACAGGTAATTCTTGTTCTTTAAGTAATAACCGAATTTGTTGGGCGCATGCTGAAAATCGAGCAGTAGTGAAATGTTTTTCGGCAAAATCCGTACGGGCAGAAAGATCGAGGGGGAATTGTTCCAGCCATCGTTGGTTAAGTGTAAATGCTTGGGAGAATTCAAAAACAACTTCATGATAATAATATACAAGGTATGAATATGCTTCTTCGTACCTTGGATACACTTCCAGTACTTTTGTGTAGGCGAGGGTGGCCTCATCATATTTTTTTAGGTAAATATAGGCTTTAGCCAAATTAATTTGTGTTATAGCCCAATTCTGGGGCAGTTCTGCTTGGGTATATTCTTCCAATACTTTATGGAAAGCCTCCACTGCCTGTTGCAGATAATCAAGGCCTTGCCGGCCACCTGCCCGTGTGCCCAAATCCCTGAGGACAATACCTAAATTGTTTTGTGTCATAGCCCAATCCTGGGGCAGTTCTTCTTGGGTCATTACTTCCAATGCTTTCTGGTAAGCCCCCACTGCCTGTTGCAGATAATCCACGCCCTGCCGGCCACCTGCCCGTGTGCCCAAATCAGAGAGGACAACACCTAAATTGTTTTGTGTTATAGCCCAATTCTGGGGCAGTTCTGCTTGTGTCCTTACTTCCAATGCTTTCTGGTAAGCCCCCACTGCCTGTTGCAGATAATCCAGGCCCTGCTGACCACCTGCCCGTGTGCCCAGACCCGAGAGGACATTGCCTAAATTGTTTTGTGTCATAGCCCAATCCTGGGGCAGTTCTGCCTGGGTATATTCTTCCAATGCTTTCTGGTAAGCCTCTACTGCCTGTTGCAGATAATCCAGGCCCTGCCGGCCACCTGCCCGTGTGCCCAAATCAGAGAGGACACTGCCTAAATTGTTTTGTGTCATAGCCCAATCCTGTGGCAGTTCTGCTTGTGTCCTTACTTCCAATGCTTTCTGGTAAGCCTCCACTGCCTGTTGCAGATAATCCAGGCCCTGCCGGCCACCTGCCCGTGTGCCCAAATCCCTGAGGACATTGCCTAAATTGTTTTGTGTCCCCGCCCAATCCTGGGGCAGTTCTTCTTGGATATATTCTTCCAATAGTTGGTTATATATATTTTGCGAGCTTATTAAAAATTTAATTGCCTCCTCACCCTTTACTCTGACTCCTAACTGACGTCGTGTGTTCCCAATCTGCATTTGAATTTCCGCCCAAAGGACCGGATGGTTGTTTTTCGTTACCAATGCTGCGGCATTTTGAAAGCGTAACAAGGCGGTATCAAACTGATTGGCAAGATATCTTGCTTCTCCGGCACTTTTCCAGTCTTCATAGGCTACAAGCCTTTTATTCTCAGCAGCTTTCTCCAAATCTCTAAAGGCGTCTTGGTTTTGACGGGCTGCCTGTTCAAAATTCTCAGCTGCTTCCGTAAAATTCTTCTGGTAAAAGGCAGCCAATCCTAGTTTTCGGAAATCATTACTTTTATTAGCCTCAGTAGCCCATTGGTCGAAAGCATTTTTCACCTGGTCTACCGAAAAACCATATTGCTCCGCCCAGTCCTGCAAATAGTAGGTAAAATCAATGGGTGCCGGTTCCGAGGATGTGGTTATTATTTGTTGTTCGGAGTCAGCTTTCATTTTGGTAATTTGATTTGAAAGTTGAGCTACATATTTTTCGATACGGCCATGGGTCCACAGCGCCATGGAGCCATGTGGCACCATTACCACACGGGTAGTATGTACTTTTTGATATTGTATATTGGGCAGATTCCAATGTCCGTCCAAGGGGTGGTTGATCACCCAACCATCTTTAGGTACTTGAAGTACTACCCGTTCCCCGGAAATAAATTCATTGGAAAGGTCAATGTTGAATGCTCCCTCGTCATCAGTATTATCCCCCAATATACCGTTTACAGAAATGCGGACATTAGCCATTGGATTTTCATCATCAGCAATTACATTTCCCTTCAAGGTAATAATTTGGGCCGGAAGCGAGGCTGCTAAAATCTGCATGATAAGGATGAGGTACCAGGCTTTCATAGCTGCTGTCAATTTATTTTGATAGTATTTGTTTCTTTAAACGCAGTTCAATGGGACCTGGTAATGTTTTATACTCGTTCCTAGATTCATAACCAGAAGCATCGACATAAACCCGAACTGCATCACCCGCCTCACCGGGTACATTTTTAAATATAAAGCCACCTTCATTTGTTGTAACAGTAGATTCACCAGGAAGCTTATCTAATTTAACTATTGCTCCAGCAACAGGTTGATTTTCCTCATTGTAAATTATTCCCTTTACAGAGAAAGACGCAATTACCTTTTCAGTTTCGGTTTCCAAAGGAAATGCCTCTCTCCATTTCTTTGGAATATCAAGCAAAATCACTAAAATGCCCAAAATCCCCGCAATCAAAGCAATATAGGTTTGCCAAAGCTCGTACCACTTTTTAGAACTAGAAGGACTACCGGAAGGATTATGGATTGTTATATTTTCCCCATGAACCTGGTATACATTTCCTTGTACGGTCCATCCTTCTTGCCGGTAAATCATCTTAGCCTCGGCTACCACTGCTTTGGGAGATTTTTCCTTAATTTCATTCAATTTATCCAGCACTTCTTTTCGAGGATTAACCTGATGCATTGCAGATTGCTCGACCTTCTCTTTAATATTATCTACAGAGGCAGATAGTAAATCATACTCAATGGCTTGTATAGCCTGTAATGAAGGAGGCAATGGGGAACCATCCAGCAAAACCGGAAAAATTTTCTTTTTGAGTGCTAATGCCGTATTCCATTCAAATTCGACAAAGTGGGATTTAGCAGCATGTTCTGACCAAAGCAGCATAAAGATATTTTGTTTGGCAATACCTTCACCAATAGCTTTTGGCCAATTTTCACCAGCATAAATGCTTTCCTTATCGATCCACACTTGAACCCCCTGTTCCCGGAAAAGAGTCTGAATTTGCAGGACTGTGCTGATATCATTCCTGCTGTAGCTAAGGAAAATGCTGGATTCCATGGATATTACTATTATAATTTAAATTTAATTATATTCTTATAAAAAACAGCACCTATGAAGAATAAAATGTCTCTAGTTACTTGCTGTGCATTCACCTGGTAATCAGTAGCAATAGAAGTTGCTACCAACTGATTGTCCCAGAATTGTAAAAACCATGTCCATCCGTATAGAACCAAAGGCTATCTGGTAACTGGAGACAGCTACCTGTAAAAGCATAATGTTGGCTTCCGCCAAGAACATCATGCTCTGTCATCCCCCATGATCCTGCGAACCTCTCGCAAATGAATCTTGTGCGGCCAGTTTTCATTATTAGTAAATTCGTCCTTTGGAAGTCCCCAATCATTCATTTCTTCTCTAACCCAGGCAGGTAGGGTTGGATTATTGGTGAAACTACATCAGTCCGTTCGAATAACCCTCGGGATCATTCGTGTTTTCTCGCCTTCTTTTGTAGGAGGGTTCGGGATAGTCATAGTTCATACCCATACAATTTATAGAAGGGAATCGATAGAAATTATCGAACGCCCAATAGGTGGTGTAAATAGGAGCGTTTTTGGCTTTCAAGGCCGAGGTTGGCAAGGGATAGATTATCTGAATAACCCCCCAATTTTCGGACGCCCTAAACTCGCTCCTATATATTCAAGGGTTTGATCAGTACTTGAATGTTGGAGGAGCTCCCTGACTACCTCCAAACTAAGGTTAAACTCTCTATAGCAAATGGAGGCAAAGGTTCGTCTGGCATCATGAGTGGTTATGGTTTGATGAAGCTCGAATTCTCCTTCCGTGTATTTTTTTCCACCACACAGGAGGTATAGACGATCCTCTTTAGTTTTGCCCGTTCAGCCAGCCTCTTAATCAGAACGTTTTCGCTTTGTTGGCTTAGTAAGGGAAGTTTTCCCTTGTTCCGTTCCAATATCCTTACTGCTGGTGGTGGAACCTCAATGCTCTTTGTGCTCCTTTTCTTGGTATCGTTGATGTCGATAAACCCGTCGAGAACCTTTTTTATATCCACCTGGTTCATTTCATTGTGCCGGAGGCCGGTGTAGGCCCGGAATAACCAACAGTCTAGAGCTTTCTTTTCCATAAGGGACAGCGTTTCCACGTTTTCCAGGCTTCCTAATTCCTGGAGGCTCAGCCATACGACCTTTTTCTTTTGGGCAGGTGGGTTCCTGAGTTCATCTTCGTTAATATTAAGGGTATATCCGGACCTACGGGCCTCTCTAAGGACCCGTTTTAAGATTTTGACGTGGTCCCTGCGTGTATTATCAGCCAGGTGAGAGATAATGCCCATATATTCCGAAAACCATTTCCGATCAATCTGGTACAGTATAAGAGCGGGAAAATGTTTATCGATCCAGTTTCGTTTAACACATTTGGGAAAGAAAATTTATCCTCGGGATGAGCTCTCAAAGTACCTAAATAACTGGCTTAGAATTCTTAAAAATGATTTTTCATATTTCTATATAGCTATGGATTTAGCAAAATATGCTATCTATTGGCTTTTCGAAAAAACGGATGTTTATCCTTACGATTTGAAAAAGCAGGAGCCTAAACTTCCAAGCAAGAAATTTTTGGAAAAGCTTCAATCAGATTTTCAATAATCCTATATTCTCGAAATTCTTAGAAGAATTTCTTAAAAACTTCATTATTAAATACTGGATATTTTTGCCCAAGACGAACCGTTATATCCAATGCAAAAAATATTTAAGCAAGATAGCTATATTATATAATTCGACTGGGACCCAGAATAGAGGTTGGTTAAGCACCATTATTTTTCCTCTTTAATCCCAACCCCTTATGCAGCTCTATAAAAATCTCCCCGGGATCCACATTGATGGCCAGGGCAATCAGGTAAAGTTCGTCAGCCCGGAGTTTGGCGGAATCATTGGAGGTAAGCTGGGTGAGGCGGGATTTGCTGATGCCAGTGCGCCTGGAAACTTCTGCTTTGTTTACCGTCCTTTTGGCTAAATACAAGCCCAAATCTGTCATGGATGTATCGTTTAAGAATACATCAATTTAGCTATCCGATACTTTTGTTACTAAAAATCAAATAATTGTTTTGAAAATAGGTTTATTTTCTATATTATTGTTTAGAAAATAGAAACAATCGTTTTATATTTTAATACACCTAAGGTTCGGGATCTTAGGGTCCAGCGGTCCTGATTAAAAGTTATGGAGAAAAAAGAATCGTTTACCTGCCCGCATTGTGACAAAAAGCTGCCTTTTAGGGTAATCCTGAAAGTAAAAAACGATCATGCCTTTGCCTGTCCCCGTTGCGGAGGTGCTGTGGTTCCGCAGAAAACCAAATCCTTTACCTGGGGCTATGTGATCGGATTTTTGTCGTTTGTGGTACCCGAACAAATTGTATTCTACCTGCACGAAGATATTGTAATGGCATTCCTGGTCGGATTCGTCCATGCCCTCACCGCATTTGGTCTGGTATCCCTATACCTCTATTACACTACCAAATTTTCAAAAGCCATTTCCTTTTTTATTTGATTCATTCACTAAAACAAAATAACTATGAAATCGAGCATTATGCAAGCGACACACGAAGCGAAGATTATTAAACACGCGAGATTCCATGTGACCACTAAAAACAATTATAATCACATGAAAACTAAAATGAAAAGTCTGCTTATCCTGATTGCCATTTGTGGCAGTTTTACGATGGGAGGTTTGAAACAAGCCGCGCCTAAAGAAGGAGAAGTTTGGGCGGGTATTAGTTACCTGGCCGCACGAAGAGGTGCTTCGGCCGAAGCTGGATTGGCGATCAATGCCATTGGCCTTATCGATGCTGCCGCATGGGGCTTTGGTGTTGGTATGGTGGCTGGCCCTGCAGGAGGGATGATCGCAGGAGCCACTGCCGGTATGTAGTGAGCCATGAACGCTAAACCCCTTACCCTATCAGCTGCCGCCGTCTACCTGACCGGGCTGCTGGTAGGGTATTATATGGATTCTGATTTTGATTTTAGCCTATCGGAAGCCAATCCTCCGGTGGCAATGATGGATAATGCCAAATCAAAGTTGTTCTGTTCCATTGCTGGAAACAATATATCGGTCGCCCTGATCAATATAGGTGGTGGTTTTTCCCTGGGGGCCATTTCCTTGCTGAATACTTTCTACAATGGTGTCGTATTGGGTTATGCCCTTTCTGTGGCAGGGGATAATTTTTCGTTTGCCTTAATTATAAGACACCTGCTCCCCCATGCCATTGAAATCGTGGCCATCGTTCTTTCGGGTTCACTGGGGTTTTACCTCGGACTATATCTACTTAAAAAAATTATCCTTGGAAGGAGTCATCAATTTGACTTCGAAAAATTTTTGATCCTGTCAGCCACTACCCTGGTCATCCTATTATTAGCCGCTGTTTTGGAAGTATATGTCAGTTTCTCCGGATGAAAAAATACCTGCCCTATATCGTTCTATTTACCCTTTCCATCCTGTTTTACTGGATATCCAGCAGGTCCTATGCTCTTCAGTCCGGTGAACTGGAAAATATGGAACTGTTCCGATTGTTCCGGGGGATCAGCAATCTAATTGCCCTTTTTGTTCCGGTGATGCTTTTTGTATTTTACATGCTGACCTCCGGACTAATGTTTACCCTGCTAGATGAAAAAATCAATCCCGAGAAGCTGGGCTTTGTTCTTTCCATTTCGTTTATTCCTATCCTCCTCAATTGCCTGATTTACCTTCTTGTGTTGTATGGAATCGAAGAAGGCGGAACGCTTTCTGAAATGTTACGGCAACGGTCTTTTTTGGGGTTGGGACTGTCGGATATGGAGGACCTGAGTTATATTTTCTGGTTGGGGTTTTACCTGTTTTTTGCCATTTTGTTAGGGCATGAGTTTGACCTGGGAGTTAGTAAAGCCCTAGCCATTAGCTGTATGCCTACTTTATTGGTAGTATTGGGTAAGTGGTTGGTTGGATTTTAAAGTAATTTATAATTAAATATTTCCCAACGGTCTAGACGCATGATGCACCATTAGTATTTCTATTCTGTCTTCACCTCGAAGTTCATAGATGATTCTGTAATTGCCTTCAATCAATTCCCGAATATTTTCTTCATTCTTTTCAGGCACTTTCCTTCCGATCTTCGGCATCTTCTTCAAGATTTCCACTTTATCGAAGAGTTTTGAGACAATAAAAGATGCATATTTTTCAGAAAATTTGTTGCTATATTCTGCTATACTGGTTAAATCATCTATGGCCCGTTCCGCCCATATTATTTTAACCATTTTTCCAATTTCTTTTTAGCTTCTTCCTCCGTATAGAATTGTCCTGCCTGTATTTGGTGTTGGCCTTCTTCGATTTTCTGCAAAATCATTAATCTTTCCATTAATTCATCTACAGAAAACTCCTCAGGCATATCTTGAATAGTTTCTAATAATTGCGTCTTCTTCATGAGTCTTAATCTGTTTCAATCACAATATACGAAATACAACCTTCCTTGTCCATTTTTTTTGATCACCACCAACGTTACGGTCAATAAACTAGAGATAATATCCCTGGTTTTGAGCTAATTTGGCATCTTCCCATTCCTTTTCTTGTCACTTTTTTGCTGCAGAGCCAGTCCCGAGCTGCGAAGCAAATCGGGATCAAAAAAGTAACTAACCTGTCCTGAGAATTCAGGAAAAACCCCGCTCCGTATTCTAAGGTTAAAACAAGGACAAAAGGAAATTTTATGCGGCATATTTG
>NZ_WNKG01000017.1 GCF_010119245.1 Cyclobacterium salsum | reverse complement strand
CGACAAAAAAACTCCTACCTCCCCACGCCAGGCAATCGTCCTCAAATCCCCCCATTCCTAAGTCTCCCAGTCCCTTCGTCTCTAAGTCTCTTCGTCACAAATCATTTCCCCCAAAAACCTCCGCGGCCTTCGTGCCCCCTCCGTGTCCTTTGTGACCAAAAACACCTATCTCCCCACACCCGGCAATCGTCTCAAATCTCCCTGTCTCTAAGTCTCTCAGTCTCCCTCCCCCATCCTCCTCTTCCACTCCGGATAGTCCCTTTCCAGCAGCTCTTTTGCGTAGGATCCCAGATAGCTATAGCCGACCCGCCTTTCGTGTTCGATCTCGTGTAAGGCATACCGTACTATACTATCCCTACCGACAAAAATCGGACGGTTGGTGTCAATTTCGTAAAACCTGGCCCAAAGGGGGCCGGCGTCGGGGTCCGTAACCACAACGAGATCGTAACCCCTGGGCAAATCGGGGTTTTCCACCCGATCCAGTCGGATGTTTTCCAACTTTACTTCCTGAAACCAACTTACAGCGCCTTCAATCGCCTCGATTACAGCCGCATCCGGCTGCTCCAGCTGCATCAGGTATTGGATGATTCCCACACTTTCGGATCCACTAATGGAAGGCAGCTCGTAGGCCCGGGCCTGTACCGGATGCAGGTCTTCCCGGTCAATTTGCGCACACCAGGCGGTGAGTTGTCCCTTTACCCGAATCTGTGAGGCCAAAATTATTTCCAGGCCCTTTTCAATGGCTTCCCGGGCTTTCTTCCTCCTAGATTTACCGGCAAAGGCATAAAGGGGTGCTTCATTGGCCACCTCCCGGAGCAGGTTCATGGCCTGAATCATGGCCCCATCGTTAAAGGTAATATGAGAATAATATCCCTCCCGCAGCGGATAATATTGCGGCCAGCCCCCATTTTCAAACTGGGCTGCCAGCAGGTAATCCAAGCCTGCAAGGGCGGCATTTTTATATCGGGGTTCTCCGGTCTGATGGTACACCTTGGCCAGGTATTCCATTTGTATAAATCCCGCATCGTTGTCCAGGGTGGTGCCCATGCTATTTGATTTTTCCGCCATCAGGCTTTCTTTTTCGGTATCCGACAATTCCTCCGCCATGTCTATATTCTTATACCAGCCGCCGTTTTCTTTCTGGTAAAGGAGAATGTTTTCGGCAATTTGACTTGCCTTTTCCGACCCATACCAGGAGGCCTTTTGATCTAAAATTTCGTTCCAGGAAATGCTAGGCTGCGACAGGCATTTAAAAGAGGGGCCATGAATAAGCAGGGGGAATAAGAAAAGAGCTTTAATAAATAGGCATTTTAGTTGCATGCTTTTGGTGGGTTTAAGGTTAATACTTAGGACACAAGTTACTAAAATCTTATCATATCAACAGTTGAACGATACGATTGGGTTTCTCTCCGAAAGCGGTTGAAAGCGGCAGTGAATCCAGGACTGCCTATTTAATCTGTATGGTTATTTTAGCCTGGTTTTTACCGGTCAGGAATTTGCTGAAGCCGTTGAGTTACCCTGATTTTTCTCATGTTTTTAGATGAGATTCCAAAGGCATTATGTCCTGTAATTACCTTAAATTTAAGATAGTAAATAAAATCAACGTAGACCTTAAAATTTCTGAATCATGATGTTACAAAATAAAGTTGCATTGATCACCGGTGGAGCAGGCGGAATTGGCCTGGCCACAGCAAAGCTCTTTTTAGAAGAGGGGGCCAAAGGCGTAGCCATTGTTGACTTTAGTGAAGAAAACCTGAAAATGGCAGAAGAGACCCTGGGATCAGAAAAGGTGCTGTACATACAGGCCGACGTGAGCAAGGCAGAGGAGGTAAAAAACTATACCAACAAGGTAAAGGCCGAGTTGGGTAAGATAGACGTGTTATTTCTGAATGCAGGGATGGAAGGCGTGGTGAAGCCGATGGAGCATTATCCCGAGGAGACGTTTGATCAGGTGATGGGTGTAAATGTGAAAGGGGTTTGGCTGGGCATGAAATATGCCTTTCCCATCATGAAATCGGACGGTGGGGGTTCGGTTATCATCACTTCGTCGGTGGCAGGATTGAGAGGTACGGCCCAGGTAAGCGCCTACGTGGGCAGCAAGCACGCCACCATCGGTTTGATGCGCGTAGGGGCTTTGGAAGGTGCTCCGGACAAGGTTCGGGTAAATTCCATCCATCCCTCCCCTGTGGATAACCGAATGATGCGTTCTCTGGAGGACGGGTTTGCTCCGGGTATGGGGGATACGGTAAAGGAAAATTTTACCAAAATGATTCCACTGGGCAGGTATGCGGCTAACGAAGACATTGCAGACCTGGCCCTATTTCTGGCATCAGACAAAAGCAAGTTCATCACCGGTGCTACCTATGTCATTGACGGGGGATTTACGGTCTGATCTACGAAACCCCTGGGTTTTCAGGAGTCCAGGGGTTCTAATTTTGTTCCGCACTTTTCGCAAAATTCAGCCTCGGGACCATGGTTTTGACGCCCACATCCGGAACAAACGCTAGTGCTGTTTTTTCTCGGTGTTTTTTGATCAAACCTGGCAGCCGTCATTTCAGAACTGACGATTCCGGTAGGGATGGCAATGATGGCATAGCCCAGAAGCATGATGAGTGCTGCCACAAATTGACCAAAGCTAGTGGTAGGGGCAATATCCCCGTACCCCACGGTGGTCAAGGTGACAATGGCCCAGTACATGGAGCGAGGGATGGAGGTGAAACCACTTTCAGGCCCCTCGATGATGTACATAACGGAGCCCATCACCAACACGATGGTAAGAACGGATCCCACAAATACCTGAATTTTTGGTTGGCTGTGTTTTAAGGCACTTTTTAATGCCGAGGCTTCACTGATATAATGAGGAAGTTTTAAGATCCGGAGAATTCGCAAAAATCGTAAGGCCCTGATGACCGTTAGGTACTGGGTTTGAAACAAAAATAGACTCAGGTAAGAAGGCAAAATGGCCAAAAAATCCACCAACCCATAAAATCCAAAAAGGTATCCGGGTTTATCATTGCTAAGCCAGATCCTGATAAAATATTCCACTGTGAACACCACGGTGAAAGACCATTCGAGTACATATAAAAAACGCCCATAGTCCCTATGAATTTCTTCCACAGAGTCTAAAATCACCACGGTGACGCTCATCAAAATAAGGATGAGTAACACCAAATCAAAGTTTTTAGACGCCCGGTCATCCGATTCGTAAACAATATGCGCCAGTCTTTTTTTGGAAGGGAATGGATTCATAACTTCTAGCAGTAGCTGCAAATATACAAAGTGAACATTATTTTGAATTTAAGCACACTTTTTGTACCAAAAAAAATTCTAGTAATCAGGTTTTCGCATGAGTGACTCGATACGGAAGGCTTAATTTCCAAAGAAGCTAGGATGGAGCGGAATAAATTGCATATATTTGCATTTCATATCTATAAAAATGAATTATAGATATGAAATTTACCTATTAACCTAATTAATGGATCCTTTCCTTTCATATGATTAGATCATCATTTCTTGAATCCATTGTTCAGGATGCCGTTCTCAAACTACGAGAAATTGGCTTTGACTACCTGCCGCTCTCTCTGAACGCAATGGCAGACTCATCCATCTTGAATGGTAAGACAATTCTGCCGATCTACAGGCAGGTAAGAAGAGCAAGTTTTTGGGAAAAGGTAATTTTTTTTTTCTATTTTACGAAAGCACCTTTTAAATCATTATCAGGCTGGGAACGAGGTGCCGATAAGTATTGATTCAGTGCCTCGTTTGGAAAGGCTGCTGGAGTACTGCCAAAAAGGATTTAAACGAAATTTATAATAAGTGACCTGCCCGCAAGAAATGGTGCACAAGATTGGAGAAGGAGTAAATGAAAACAAGGAAATTTTTGAGCGAAACCAACAGTGATACGGAGGTAGGATCCCAGACAGTCCTTGATTTATTTCGAGCGCAAGTCAAGATTTCGCCTCAAAATCAGGTGTTGACAGATGAACAAGGGGGGTATACGTACGCCCAACTGGACACTTTTTCCCAAAAAATGGCTCGCTTTTTACAAGATCCTGAATTTGCTGACCAGCCCCTGATTCCGGTGAGTATGGGTCGCTCCTTCCGCTACATTGCTACCATTCTGGGAATCCTAAAATCCGGTAAGGCTTTCGTTCCTTTAAACCCTGATTGGCCGGAAAAAAGAAAACGAACGATCCTGGAGCAGCTGGGTTCGGAGGTACTGCTTACCGATGATAAAGAAATTCACTTCAGGTCAGGAGATGAACCTATTGCTGTCCATACCTACGAACATATTTTGGAGATTGAGAAGGAGGAAATATTTCCGACGTTGAAGGTCAATCCCGAAAGCCTGGCCTACGTTCTCTATACTTCTGGAAGTACCGGAGAGCCAAAGGGAGTCATGGTGTGTCACCGACAGCTGTTCGAGGCTACCCGAAGCAGAATCGATTATTACGACTGTGTTCCGCATTTATTGCTGATTCCGCCGTTTACCTTTGATGCTTCCCTGGCAGGCATTTTTTGGCCATTGTGCACGGCAGGAAGTCTTGTCATCAGCTCTATCCGTTCCATTCAGGAGGTGGATGTCCTTCCTGGCTTGCTGCAAGGAACCGACACCTTGCTTTGTGTTCCAGCCTATTACCGCTTTCTCCTGGATCAGGACCTATTGCAAAACCAGCAATTGGAACGGGTTATTCTGGGTGGCGAAAGTTTGCCGGAAGACCTGGCAGCCAACCATTTTGGCACCATGAAACAGGTACGGCTATACAATGAGTACGGTCCGACAGAGGCGACCATATGGTCAACGGTAGAAGAACTCAAGCCGGATCAGGGTCCGATTGCCATCGGTAGTCCGGTTTTGGGTGTCCAATGCTATGTCCTGGACCAAGACGGCAACAGGCTTCCCGAGGGAGCGACAGGAGAGCTATTTATTGGGGGAGGGCAGGTGTCTCTGGGATATTGGAAAGACCCGGTCTTGACAGCAGCCCGATTTCTTCCGGATCCTTTTAGTGAGGAAAAGGGATCAAAGATGTATGCAACGGGGGACCAGGTTCGCATGCTTCCAAGTGGCTCCTTTGTATTTGAGGGAAGAAAGGACAGGCAGATTAAGTTGCAGGGCAACCGAATAGATCTTTCAGAAATTGAAAAAGTACTGTATGACACCGGTGAGGTAAAAGAAGCCCTTGCCCTGCTATCCAAATCAACGGCGGGCCCGGAACGGATGGTCCTTTTTGTGGTACCCAAAGGAAAATTGGATCCGGAAACCTGCAAACAACAGTTACGTCGGTACCTTCCCGCTTACATGGTACCGGGTGAAATTCAATTCAGGGATCACTTTCCGCTCACGGAAAATGGGAAGGTAGACCAAGCTGCGCTGCTGGCTGGGATACCAGCCGATAGGAATAGCACTGAGGGAGCGGTATTTGCACCGGAACTACAGTATCTGAAAAATGCTTTTGAACATGTTTTAGGGGTGGACCGTATAGATCCCTCGCGCAATTTTTTAGAGATGGGAGGAAATTCCCTGACAGCCATGCGGCTAGCCGCCCATTTGAAAAAGGAGCATGGCTATAAAATTAGTGTTGCGGCTATTTTTGAATCCCCCACGATCTCTGAGCTGCACGGATTGCTCCTGAAACGCGAGGCGGAAGAACCGGAAGCATCGGATGCTCCTGGTACTTCTTCCAACGAACCTCTTTCCCCGGTTTCATCAGCGCAAAAATCCCTTTGGTTGGTGGATCAGATGGAAGGTTCGCTTGCCTATCACCTTCCAGTCGCCTACCTGCTAAACGGGAAGCTGGATCCAATGGTGCTGGAAGAAGCCATTCGGGCGGTGCTGAAAAAGCACGAAGCCCTCCGAACCTGTATAACAGGAATCGATCAGGTATCACGTAAATCCGAAAAGGACTGGCATTTGCTCATCAGTGAGGAACCAGGAAAACAATTTTCCATCGCCCATTACCAGGAAAAATTCGCTCCTTTTTTTCAACGTTCATTTGATCTCAAAAGTGACTTCATGATCCGTGGAATGTTGGTTACAGATGGAAAAAATACCCATGCCCTTGGGCTCGTTTTTCATCACATTGCTTTTGATGATTATTCGATGAAAGTATTTCTTCGTGAGGTATCTGATCATTATCGCCATCTACTCAGCGGAGAGAAAATGGATAGAGGGGTTGCGGTTACAGACTACTCGAGCCTAATCCGGCAGCAGGAGGGTTTGATTAAGCAGCCCGAATTTAATACCGGTATGGCTTACTGGAAACAAGCACTGGCGGGAAGTGAAACCCTGAAATTGCCTAAAGAAAACCAAAAAGCAAGCTCAGATTTTCGGGAAGCGGGGATCATTCGCTTTGAAATGGAAAACCATGAATTCGGCCCCCTTGCCAAACTGGGTGAAAGAAATCAGGCGACCCTTTTCATGACCTTTTTGGCTGTATTTAAAGTGTTGCTTTACCGGTATAGTAATCAGCGAGATATATCTGTGGGCAGCCCCATACTAAACCGCGATTTGCCCGGCTCTGAGGAGATGATAGGTTATTTTATCAATACCCTGCCCCTAAGATCGCGGATAAATCCTGAAGATGCTTTTAGTACCTTTTTGCAACAGGTCAGGAAAGAGGTGTTGATGGCACTGAAATTCAGTCAGGTTCCATTGATCAAACTGGTGGAAGCATTTGCTGGGGGCGATCGGGAAAGGAAGCCTTTTTTCAACACCCTTTTTGTCATGCATCAAGGTACGGCGGATGCCGGAAACCTTCAGGTTCCCGGTGTCGAAGCCAGGAATCTGGAAACGGATCCGCTTGCCGCCAAATACGACCTAACCTTGACCCTTTCCGGAGACACCAACCGGCTTAGCGGACTCCTGGAATACGATAAGGGTCTTTTTGCCCCGGAAACCATGCGCCGAATGCTTGCTCATTTCAGGCGTTTAGTAAAGGTGATCCCCGAAAAGCCCCAACTTCCAATCAACCGGCAGCGCTTGCTATCCCGAAGGGAAATGGAAGAACTTTCAGGTAGCAATAACGTTGGTCCGGAGCGGATATACAGAAGCTTTTTCGACCGGTTTGAGGAGCAGGTTCGGGACTCAGGAAATGCCACCGCCCTGTTGCTGGGAAAGGATCGGCTTCCTTTCCGGGCCTTGGACCAGCTAGCAAATCAAATGGCGACCTGGTTAATAGGGGAAGGTGTAAGCAAAGGAGATCACGTGGTCCTCTTGGTGCAAAGAGGAAAAGAAATGGTAGCGGCCATGCTGGCTATTTGGAAAGCAGGAGCCGTCTATGTACCGGTGGATCCGGCCTACCCGAAAGAAAGGATAAACTTTATATTAGCGGATTGTGAGGCCAAATTCCTGTTGGCAGACGAGGAATCCGTTGGTGTAGCGGACCTGTCGGGAAATAATGGGAAATTACTTCTAATAGAGGACGCAAATCTTGAAAACCCAAAAAGAGCTTTGGAGCGGATACCGTTATTTCCTAACCAAAGGGCCTATGTAATTTACACATCCGGCAGCACGGGAAAACCCAAAGGAGTCTCGCTTACGCATGGCAACCTGGCAGCATTTCTGGACTGGTGTGGTAGGGAATTCGACTCCGAAAGTTTCGGATTAATGTACGCCGCTACCTCCATGTGTTTTGACCTTTCGATTTTCGAATTGTTTTTTCCCCTGGCTTACGGAAAGCCCATCCGGATTCTCCAAAATGGACTTCAGATTCCCGAATTCCTAAGCCAAGACCAAGATGTTTTGATCAACACCGTCCCAAGTCTGGTTCAGAAGTTGGTAGAAGAGAGGGTGGACTTGTCTTCTGTCAGCCTCCTAAACATGGCTGGTGAGCGGATTCCACAAGGGCTCGTGGATCGGTTGGATCTGGAAAAAATTTCAGTACGAAACCTTTACGGTCCTACGGAAGACACCACTTACTCCACCTGTGAAAGAATTCAAGTTGGCGGGGTGCTTTCTATCGGAAGGCCCATTGCAGGTAGCTATGCCTATGTTTTGAATCAAGATCTTCAGCCTTGCCCGGTAGGAGTTCCCGGGGAAATTTACCTTGGCGGTAGCGGATTGGCACAAGGCTACCTAAACCGACCCAAATTAACGGCTGAAAAATTTATTCCAGATCCCATGGATACGGCGAACGGAGCCTTAATCTACAAAACCGGCGATATGGGAGTGTGGCAAATGGACGGTAAAATTCAATTCCTGGGCAGGTTGGATAACCAGGTAAAATTTAATGGGTACCGGATCGAATTGGAGGAAGTAGCTTCCGCCATACAAACCGTTGAAGGAGTAAAAAATGCAGCAGTTGTTCTTCAGACCCGCTTTTCCGGGGAAAAGTTTATAAGCGGGTTCTATACGGGCGAAAAACAACTCGACGCAAAAGAGCTGATAGAAAAGGTGAAAAAAGTGTTGCCTTCCTACATGGTTCCGTCCCGGATGCAGTTTTTGGAGAATTTTCCGCTTAGCCCGAATGGAAAGGTGGACCGGAATCAACTTGAAAGTACCCCTGTGCGCCAAATTGAGGAGGATGATTTTGAAGCGCCAGCTACCTTGCTGGAAAGCGACCTGCTGGAGCTGTGGCGAAAAGTACTTCAATCAGATACTCCGGGAATAAAAGATGACTTTTTCTTATCCGGAGGAAATTCCTTGTTAGCCATTCGGCTGATCGGGAGAATAAAGGAATCTCTCGAATTTGAATTGAATATCAGTGAGTTATTTGCCCATCCTACGGTATCCGAACTGGCGAAATTTATAAAAGAAAAGGAGCACAAGGAAGTAGAAAACACCCGGATAACTCCATTCAGGCCCCGCCCGGATGTGGTTCCCCTTTCCTTTGGGCAGGAAAGTCTCTGGTTAACGGATAAGCTGGAAGGCTCCAATCAGTACCATATTCCCGTCCTTTTGAAGCTAACCGGGGAAACCCGAAGGGAAATACTTCAGGAAGCGATCAAAAGCATTCTGGAGCGCCATGAAGTCCTGCGAACGGTTATTAAGGAACAAGGAGAACATACCTGGCAGCAGGTTTTACCCGTCTTGGGATGGGAGCTGCTTGAGGCCAGGCAAAATCCACCTGAGGTAGCTTTCCAAATTCCAAACGAAGACATGGCCGAATTTTTGGAAAGACCCTTTGATCTTGGGAAGGATTTTATGATTCGCGCCAAAATGTATTCCCTGAGCTCGAATGAATGTTTGTTGTTTGTCGTTGTGCACCATATTGCATTCGATGGCTGGTCCATACCCGTGTTTATCAAAGAGCTTTTTGCGTTGGTAAAGGCAGAAAAAACGGGAGAGAGTTTGTTTTTGCCCCATTTGAAGATACAATACGCAGATTACGCTTTGTGGCAGCGGAAAGGACTAAGTGGGCCAGGGTTTGAGCAAAAATTACGCTACTGGAAAGAAAAGTTGAAAGGCGTGCAAGCCCTTAACCTGTTCGGGGGAGCTGAGCAGGTTCATCAACGAACCCATGAGGGAGATATACTGGATTTTTTTATTGCTGAGAACCAGAGAAAAGACATGTTGCGATTGGGTCAGACGCTTGGCGTTTCACCATTTATGATTTTGCTGACTGTTTTTAAATCGCTTTTGGAGCGAAGCAGTGGGCAGCAAGACCTATGTGTAGGTACGGCAATGGGCGGAAGGAAACAGGTAGAAGCCGAGCCACTTATAGGGTACTTTGTCAATCCCTTACCAATCCGAAGTCTTGTCCATCCCGAGGAATCATTTAAACAGATTCTATTGGAAGTAAAACGAAATGCGCTCGAAGCCTTCGATCATCAGGATGTTCCTTTTGAGAAGATAGTAGCTGCCACAGCCCAGCGCAGACAATTTGGTGTCAACCCACTTTTTCAAGTTATGTTTGTCATGGAATATGGCAACGAGGACCTGAACAGGGCAGAAGGGTTTTCGATGGAAGTGATTCCCTACGCTCAGCGCACCTCTAAATTTGACCTTACGTTTTTGGTCAAGGAAGAATCCGATGGCATTCGGGTTCGCATCGAATATTCCAAAGACCTATTTGATACAAAAACAGTTAAAACCCTAGCCACCCAATACAAGCAGATCCTGGGAGCAGGATTGGCTAATCCGGATCAAAAATTATCCCAGCTACTGCCAGGCCAGAAATTTCAGGGCCTGGGCAAAATAGAACCCCTTTCCGGAATACGCGGGCGGTATACTCCCATACAGCACCTTATGGAGGCGGTAGTAAGCCAGCAGGGCAATAAGACAGCCGTGTTTTTTGGGGAACAAGAAATGTCTTTTGATGAACTAAATACCCGGGCGAATCAATTAGCAGGGTATTTAAAGGAAAAAGGGCTTCAAAAAGGGCAAATCGTAGGGATAGTGTTGGAAAGATCCCCGGAATTTCTGGTAAGTATTCTAGGTATTCTCAAGGCAGGAGCGGCGTATTTGCCCATAGATACCGGGTATCCGGACCACCGGATAGATTACATGCTGGACGATTCCTGTACGTTTTATATTACTGGAATGAACGTAGTCCGGAAAGCAAAAACGAAGGTTCAAAAGATTGTTTGGGAGGATTTTATGGATAGGTGCAGGGAATACCCAAGTGAGAATCCGGAGATAGCATCTTTGCCTGAAGATGCTGCCTATATAATTTATACCTCCGGCACTACAGGCCGACCAAAGGGAGTGGTATTGGATCACCTTAATCTTTTCAATTTTGTTTCTGTTGTAGAATCGCACCCAGGCATTTCTCCC
This sequence comes from Cyclobacterium salsum, assembly GCF_010119245.1. GTDB lineage: Bacteria > Bacteroidota > Bacteroidia > Cytophagales > Cyclobacteriaceae > Cyclobacterium > Cyclobacterium salsum. Next base: position 75,964 of record NZ_WNKG01000017.1, on the reverse strand, counting down.
AGGGATAAAATTCTTTCCGTCAGCTCGGTTTCCTTTGATATTGCACTGCTGGAGAGTCTGGTTTCATTAGCATTTGGTGCACAGGTAGTGTTGATGGATAACCATCAGCGAAAAGATCCCCGTTTCATCATCAAGGAGTTGGAGAAAAGGGAAATCACTGTCATGTTTGCTACCCCATCACACTGGAAATTATTACTGGAGGGGGGCTGGATCCGTGGCTTCGAAAACCTACGGATAATCAGCGGGGGAGAGCCCCTTGAAAGAAAACTGGCAGATCGCTTGCTACCTCTTTGTGCTGAGCTGTGGAATGTATACGGTCCTACTGAAACAACGGTATATGCTACCATTAAACGCATTCAAAGGTCAGATGAGGAGATCACCGTTGGAAAGCCGGTACTTAATACGCAGATCCTAATAATGGATAGGTATGGAAATCCGGTTCAAAGGGGAAGAAAGGGGGAAATATACATTGCAGGGCATGGTGTTGGGAAGGGGTACCTGAATCAGGAGGAACTCACCAACGAAAAATTTACAGAAATGCTGATCGGAGACGCAATGCCCGTTCGAGTCTATAAATCCGGAGATTTGGGTTGGATCAATGCGTTTGACGAATTGGTTGTCAGTGGCCGTTTGGACCATCAGGTCAAAATCAGGGGATATCGAATTGAATTGGCTGAAGTGGAAAGCGGAATCAAACAGCTAGCGGGGGTCACAGAGGCCATCGTTAAAGTTAGAAAAGACGGTCATGGACAAGCGTTTTTGACCGCTTACCTCACCCTGGACCAGGAAGTTTCCTTTCATATTCAGGAATGGCAATATCCCGACACCGCGTGGGTACGCAGGTGGAAAGACCAACTGGCGCAAACACTTTCCGATTACATGATTCCGACAGACTTCATTTGGATGAAGGCCTTTCCTCTATTGGAAAATGGCAAGGTAAACCGGAATGCACTACCGGATCCAGACAGACGGATCGTTACCACTTCCAAAAAAAGCGAGACAGAACTGGAACCAGAAGAAAAGCTGGTAGCAGATATTTGGAAAGCTGCTCTAGGGCTGCCCTCCATTCATAAAACGGATAATTTTTTCGAAATAGGAGGGCACTCCCTGACAGCGGTAAAGGTGATGGTTCAGTTGGAGAAAGTGTATGGTATCCGATTGCCTTTGTCAGTGCTATTTAAGTATCCGACCATCCAAAAATTATCACAGGCGATCAAAAGGGGTATTTTAGGTGATAGTGAATGGAAAAGCCTGGTGGCCATCAAAAAGACCGGTTCAAAGCCGCCCTTGTACATTGTCCATGGAGGTGGATTGAATATTTTGCCCTTTTATGCCGTGGCTAGAGAAATGGACCGGGAGCAGCCGGTATTTGGCATTCAAGCCAAAGGACTGGACGGCATCGAGCAACCCTTGCATACAGTGGAAGAGATTGCTTCCCAATACCTTTCAGAAATTTTGCAACAAAACCCGGACGGACCGTACTTTTTGGCAGGATATTCGTTAGGAGGAATAATAGCTTTCGAAATGGCTACCCAGTTGAAGAAAATGGGGAAAAGTGTGGAAAAGCTGGTGTTTTTTGACACCTATGCCATTCAAAGCGATCATCATGAACGTTTCCAGATCCGTTGTTGGAATAGAATCCGGCATTTTCTGGGAAAGCGAAAGTTTGATGTGGAATTAATGATCCAGCATCCGGAGATTTTTAAACGCATCAAAAAAGCTTCGTTTGAAAGGAAAATGAAAAAAATACGGAAACGGTTTCGACCGGAACCGGAAAATGCAGAATCCTCCTTGCTTAAAACCTATAAACGAGTAGAATACGTTTATAAAGAAGCATGCCGGGATTACGAAATCAAGTACTACGATGGAACAATAGACTTGATAAAGGCCAAAATAGCATCGGGGTACCTACCGGACAAGAAAGGTTTTGGATGGAAACCTCATACCCGGAAGCTAAGGGTGTGGGAAGCCGAAGGAGAGCACATTACCATGCTTTCTTCTCCAAATGACACCTCGTTTGCGAGATTGTTACAACATATATTAGATCAAGATAATAAAAAATAATACTTACCTGTTAATTTAAATCAAATGAAAAAGTTACTTCTTTATCCATTCTTGCTGATGGCATTTTCCATCGCCTGTACCGTTGATGACCCGGATCCGGATCCGGAACCTGAGAATCCCAGGGATCCGGATATTGTGGTACCCATTGATGAGAATACTACCATTGTCTTTACTCCACAGGATGAAGCGGCCGAGAGGTTGGGTACCTCTGATACCTACACAGAGTCTCTTAGTAAGTTCGATCTGACCTCCCGAACACAAAACAAGGAAAGCACCGAAGAAGAAGATTACCTGACGTTTGCTTCGCAGCAAGCGCAGGCATGGACAGCAGAGGAGAAAACAATCTTGGAGGAGCGGATTCTTGGAATAAAAGACAAGATTGATGCACTCGGACTGCAGCTTGAGTTCCCGGAAGAAATTCTGTTGATTAAATCAACCATGAACGAAGAAGGCGGCGCGGTGAGCTATACGCGTGAAAATTACATTGTGGTTCGTGGACTGGTCAATGAAAGTTTTCTGATTCATGAGTTGTTTCATATATTGACCCGATTCAAGCCAGAAATTAGATCAGATCTATTCGAGACCATTCACTTTACCGAAAGTAACCGAATCACCTACCCTGAAGGTATCCGTGATTTTGTGATTACCAATCCGGATGCCCCTTTCTTAGAGCATACCATTACCGTGGAAATTGATGGGGAATCAGAAGAAGTGGTGTTTATCCTTATCTCAGAGGAAGAATGGGATGGAGGTTCGTTTTTCACTTATCTGAAGCAACGTCTGATGTTTGTGGGCGGAGCAGCAGATGAAAAGCAAGCTACCCTTGTAGACGATATGCCAGTATTGAGAAATTTTGCTGCGGCTGCGGACTTGGAGCAGAAAATTGGAACCAATACCGATTATACTCTTCACCCTGAGGAAATACTTGCCGAACATTTCGTAATGCTGGTACTGGAACAGGAAGTTCCCGAACCTTCTTATATTGATGCAATGAAAGTGATTTTGCAACAGCCATAAAAGGCCATACAAGTTAAAAATAAAAAAAGCCTCAGAGTTAGTTCTCCGAGGCTTTTTTACGTGATGTTACCAGCCGCCTCCGCCGCCGCCGCCACCTCCGCCTCCGGAGCTGCCACCGCCACCACTTCCGGATTTAGAACCCGGAGGGCTGGCGGAATTGCTTAACGCGGAACCAAAAGAGTTACCCAGACCGGAAGAGAATCCTGCCAGAGAACCTGCCGCAAAACCGGTTCCGGCATACCAGGCCGGACGGTATCGGGTGGAACTACTTTGCTCCGCAGAGAGGGATTCCAATTTCTTTTCCATGGCCTTGCCCCAGGCCTCTCCCACGTCTAGCGATATGGCATAGGGTAGGAATTTCTCGAAAATTTCAGGGGTAACGCCCGGAGGATTATAGGTTTCCAACAAAGGCTTTTCTGCGGCATTCAGGTACATGCGAAAGCCTTCGATTTCATCCATTAACGCTCTACCCTTTTCGGTAGGGGCCTTGATTAGGAAAACGAAAGCAACATTTATAAGCCCCAATAGCAAGGCCATTAACAGAAATCCATAAGGTAAATTGGCACCAAAATAGAATACCAACAAAAAAGGAAATCCAATAAGGAAAACAAGACTAAACAGTTCGCCAATAATCGTACTGATCTTTACATAACCGTAATCCAGGTAATGCATCACCGTCAAAAAAACCTTTCTGAGAAATGTCAGCAGGAAAATGGAAAAAATAAGGCCCATAATCAAAAAGATGTTTTCTTCTTCCAGAGACTGGTCAATGGTGTATTTTACCCCTGCAACTAAACTAACGATCGAAATCAGTATTCCCGGAATCAACCATTGGTAGTTATTTTTAAAGTGAGAACTATGGAACCGGTCATACAAGTCTTTTTGTAGTCCTTTTAACGCTCCACCGATTTTTTTGTGCTCCTTTTGATTCAATGAAATCGTTTGATAGCCGCCGGTAAACAAGCTGGACATGACCTTCTGATAACCGCTATTGGAGTTTTCCGGAAAATCTAACTTCTCCAGCACGTATTTCTTCTTTTTTTCTTCTATTATTTTTAAATAGCCTCCGGTTGCCAGTTCTACGATGCCTGCTACATACGCCTTGGTATCGAATCCCATTTTATAGAGATACCTGACCGCTGCAGCATCCAATCCTTCGGGAATATCAAAAATGGGATAAATCCCCCCCTTATGCGGGTCCTTGCCGACTTTCGTCCAGGCGTAGTAATAGTACCCGAAGCAAAGAAGGATTCCCAGCAAAAGGGATAGGATGCCAGCATTATCGCTGAGAAAACTTTGGGCCTTTTCTGTTGCTCCCGGAGGTTCTATAAGGCCCTTTTGCCAGGAAACGGCAACGGTCAACGGTTCCCGCCGATTAAGAGGTTCTGTAACGGCTACAAATAATTTTCTATCGGATTCTTTTCGGATATCACAGGGACAGCGATCGCTGCCAACCGGTCCTGCATACGCCGCATATTGGCCTATTTCTCCCCCTTCCGGCAAGGTAATCCGGGCAGAAGCCTGTAGGATTCTGAAAGCCCACTGATCTCCAATGGCATTCCAGTAAAGCTCATCGTAGTTATCAAAAAAGCCTATTTGCCGGTTGGTGGTATATCGAATGGAATACGTGTAAACCCCGGGGTCTAGAAAAGTTTTTTCATCTCCGATCCGGATCACCTCATAGTCTCCCTGTCGGATTACCTGATAAGGTTCTTCCTCACCGTCTTTTGTGACTTCGAGGACGTCAAAGCCAACCTTTACCTGATTATTATAACGGTCCCGGTAACGGACAGGAAAGCTTCGGAAAATACCTCTTTTAATTTCATCTCCGGTACTTCTTACTTGAATTTCTTCAGTGACATCCAGGGAGCCATCCAGTTGGATCTTAATTTCACTATGGTAAGACAGGATTTCTTCTCGCTCCTGGGCCTGTAAGGACCAATTACCTGAAAAGAAAACAAACAGGTAAATGAGCCATCGTATTCGTTTTAGCATATCAACTTAAGTTAATTTCGGGGACTATCCGATCGGAGTCGTCAGTCAGAGCAAAGAATTCAAATTTTTCAAAGCTAAAAATGCCAGCGATTAGATTGGAGGGAAATGATTCTATTTTAATATTGAGCTCCCTCACGGTGCCGTTGTAGTACCTTCTTGATTTTTGTAGCGTGTTTTCAATTTCCGAAAGCTGTTCTTGCAACTTCAGGAAATTTTTATCTGCTTTTAAATCCGGGTAAGCTTCTGCTACCACCATCAATCGTTTCAAAGACCTTCCCAATTCAGCGGCAGTTTTGGCTTGATCAGGAATGGATTGACCGGCAATGCTTTCGCTGCGAAGCTTGGTAATATCTTCCAGCAATTGTTGTTCGTGGTTGGCATATCCCTTTACCGTTGTCACTAGATTAGGAACCAGATCGGCTCTCCTTTTTAACTGTACATCGATTCCACTCCAGCCTTCCCGGGCGTTGTTTCTCAATCGAATGAGTTTGTTGTAAATCTGTATGGTCGTTAAAACAAAGAGACCAAGAACCACTAAGGTAATAATCATATCAGCAATTTATTAAATGTCTTTTCATAATGCAAAAAAGTACAGGAGTCAAAATTGGTAACAAATGTGAAACCCTAACAAATAGTAGGGAAGGGTTCCTATGAGATACTTTATTTTCGTTAGATAGACCTCTTTCACAGGGTGTTATTTTCTATTGAAAACCGTTCATTTCAATGTAAATAGTACTAAAAAACAGAATAGAAGAACACGTTTTCGCAACGGGACAGAAATTAAATGTGGGTATTTTTTTTTCGACGGCGATTGATTAACCGGAAGATTGGTTAATTTTGATCAGATTCAAATCACCTAAAATGAACCATCAATGGATTTAAAGAAATTTAATACCCTGAAACGTAATTACGATAAGTTTATTCAGGAAGCGGAGGAGGCTATCAATAAAGAATCGGCCAAGGAGCAAACTCGCTCGGTTTGGTTTGACCGGCAGACTATTGAAAAGCTTTTGGCTCAGACAGATGCTCAGACCGGGGGCATTAAAATTTATTTGGGCATGTACGATGAAGATACCTTGTCTGAAAGAGAAGATCCCGAAAGAGCAAAAGAATACATCGGAAAGTTGACTGTTATTCTTTCTGCTTCTAATGATAATCAGGATCCGGATCAGGAAAAGTTGATAATAAATGGAGGCAAGGTTTGCCCTCCGGATTGCTGAGCCGCATTGCGGACATAAAACCACCTGAATCATGACTCCTCCTGTTTACCTTTCCTGTATTGGGCTTGGGTTGCTGTGTTCCCTTGTTTATTTTTATCTAAGGAAGCCGCAAAGTGAAGAGAAAAGAGCGCATGAGTACATTTTTTTTCTCATTTTCTATGTGTTGGCCTTCGAGATATATGCCATTTATCTCGTGCAGAACGGCCAAAAAAATGTACTGGTCTATAATATTTTCTTTGTCTTCGGAGAAACGCTGCTGATTTTAATTTATTTAAAATCACTGGTTGATTTGGAAGCAGTGAAAAAGCGAATGGATCAATTCATGCTGTTTTTCACTGTATGGGCTATCGTAAACAGTATTTTTTTTCAGAAACCCACCGATTTGTTCCAACAATACACCCATCTGCTGGGTAGTTTTGGAATTGTGGTTGTAAGTTGCTACCTCTTATACCGGGTTTTTCTGGAAGAAGGGTTTTGGGATCAGCCCCTACTCCGAGTGCCCCACTTTTGGAATGTAGCGGCTATCCTGCTGTTTTACTGTCCCAATTTCATTTATTTTGGAGCGATAAATATTCTTTGGGATATAGACAAATGGTACCTGACGGTTTTGGCTTCCATGAACAGGGTTTTTGCGGCACTTTTGTACCTTATTCTTGGACTTTCCTTTTATTCTTCCTACATTTTTTCCACGGACAGGTATGGAAGGTAATTCATTACCTACATTTCTCGCCATCCTCACAGGGGTGGTGTTAATGGTGATCATGGCCGTATTTATTATCGCTATTGTAATCATCCACAAACAGCGACAGATAAAAAACCGGCATCGAATTCAACTTCTTAAAGCCGACTATGAAAACACGATACTGAATGCGGAAAAGGAGATTCGCGAGCAGACGCTTCTTTTTGTAAGTCAGGAATTACACGACAATATCGGCCAATTGCTTTCCCTGACCAAGTTGGTTTTGAATAATCCAGATGGCTCCGGCGTGTACGAAGGAAAAAAACTGATTAATCAGATTATTAGGGAAGTGAGAAGTTTGTCCAGGTCCATCAATAAAGATTACCTCAGTTCCCTGGCATTCGAGGATTTCCTGGCCGGTGAATTGGAAAAGATTGAAAAAAGTGGGTTTTGTGCCACTACTTTTGAAAAATCCGGGGACTCCTTTGACCATTTGGAAGGGGACAAGAAATTGGTATTGATCCGGATGGTTCAGGAATGCCTCAACAATGCCATCAAGCATGCCTCTCCCAAGTTGATTTCTATAAATATGTATCAAGAAGCAGAGATTCCCACCTTGCTGATCCGGGATGATGGGGTCGGATTTGATCCTCAATCCGAGTCTTCCGGGTTGGGGATTAAAAACCTAAAGTCAAGAATCAAAGCCATCAATGGCCGGGTCGAGGTAGTTTCGGGTATTAATGAAGGAACGGAAATAAAAATTCAATTTGAAAACCCAGCTGGGAGTTAAAATGGCAACGAGGACCCGGATTATCTTAGCAGACGACCATAAACTTTTTGCAGCAGGTATCGAAAACCTGCTGTTAAGAGAAGCGGACTTTGAAGTAGGAGGTGTCTATCATAACGGCAAGGAAGCGTTGGATGCCCTGGAGAGCGAAAAAGCAGATCTGATTATTACAGATATGAACATGCCTGGCATAAACGGATTGGATATTCTGCAACACATCAAAAAGCGCCGATGGAAAATAAAGACCATCGTACTTTCCATGTACGATGAAGAGGCTATTTTTCAGAAATGCATTCGGCAGGGAGTGGATGCATACATTCTGAAGAATGCAGATCCGGATGAATTGATTTTTACCATCCGGGAAGTGATGGAGGACCGGTACATTGCTAATTTTGAACAGGTGCTGAAACAGGCCGAAGAGGATGAGTTTGATCAATACGACCACTTCAAAGCAGCCTTAAAATTATCCAAAAGAGAACTGGAAATCCTTCAGTGGATCGCCCAGGGGAAGAGCAATAAAGAGATTGCCGAAGGGCTTCACCTGAGTATCTTTACCGTAGAAACCCACCGAAAGCACCTGCATCGCAAACTGGAAGTTTCCTCAATGGCGGAGCTGGTAAAGAAAGCCCTGGATATGGGGCTGGGATGAGTACCATTATGATTTCAACCGGGCAAGCGGAGTGATACCTGCTTTTGTGGTTTGATTCATTTCCACCAATATTTCAGCATCAAGGGGAATAAATACGTCCACCCGGGAACCAAACTTGATAAATCCAAATTCGTGTCCCTGGACCAGAGGGTCTCCCTCTTTTACATAGCACTTGATTCTCCTGGCCATGGCTCCGGCTATCTGCCGGACCATTAGTAATAGACCACTGGGATGCTCCAGCACCAGGGAGGTGCGCTCATTTTCCGTACTGGACTTTGGATGCCAGGCTACCAAGTATTTCCCGGGATGGTATTTGAAAAATTTTAATACACCCGTTATAGGAGAGCGGTTTACATGTACATTGACCGGAGACATAAAGACCGAAACCTGAATTCGCTCTTCCTGCAGGTATTCATCTTCCAGGGTTTTTTCAATGGCGACTACTTTTCCATCTGCAGAAGCATAAATTATTTCCGGATCATCGGGAATAGGAATGGATGGATTTCTAAAAAATTGCAATACGGCCAGGTAGGCGATGATGCTTCCAATAAGTACCAGGTTGAGGAGCAGCTCCTTTTCCGGAAATACCTGGTGCAGGACGATGTTAATACCGGCTAGGATAAAAAGCATCCAAAATAACAACGACTTTCCTTCTTTATGAATGGTCATAAGGTTACAGCTTTAATTCAGGTTTCACGCTTTCGGTGAGGGATTCATTCTCTCTACCTGACATCGAGTGAAACGATTGGTTCTGGATGACAAAATTAGTATTTTTTAAGGTATAAGTTAAAATATTTTTAAAAATGCGACGATAAAGGGGGTTGATAAAAGTAAGCCATCAAACCGATCCATAAAACCTCCATGTCCCGGAAGGCCCTTACCGGAGTCTTTGATGGCAATGCTTCTTTTGAAGAGCGATTCGATTAAGTCCCCATAGGTTCCGGCAATAATAATAATGGTCATGATACAAAACCACTGCCATTCCGGCAAAACCGTGAAATTTTTGGAGATGAAATAGGTGACAACAATGGCTGTAAATGCTCCTCCCAGGCTTCCTTCCCAGGATTTCTTAGGGGATACACGTTCAAAAAGTTTGGTTTTACCAAATTTGGTTCCTGCGAAAAAGGCACCGGAATCGCTGGCCCACAAAATAAACAAGGACCCGATGATGATTTCATAATGAAAGGTATTATCCACCGAAAAAGCTGCTACCGTCAACAGGGAAAAGGGAATGGCCACATAAAATATGCCCAAAATGGTATAAGCGATCCCGGTAAAGGGCTTCTTATCCGATTTTCGATAAAGCTTGATAAAGAAAATCATAGAGACGAGTGGGAAAACCAGAAAATAATAGGCAATGGGGATGATTTTCATTTCTTCCAAAAAAGTAAAGCTAAAGATCAGCAAGCCTACAAATGTTCCAAAGCTTTTTAAAGGCAACATACCATCCAATCCTGAAAGCTTGTAAAATTCCATTTGGGTGAATCCGAGGATGACCACGAAAATAACAAAGTAAGCCCACTCGCTGTAAAGCGCCCCCCCAATAATGACCAGGGCTCCAATGAGTGCCGTTATTACCCGCTGCGCAAGATTACTGTAATTACTTATACTAAAACGAGATTTCATTTTCTATTATATTAATAGCACCGATGGCTTCTTCCCTGGAAACCATCACTTCGATGTTGCCATGAATCCGGTATACCGGGTCTTTTTTATTCAAAATTACCGCAGTAATCCCTTTTTCTTCCAGGACACCCTTGACTATTTCCGCCCGAATGGGTGAATCCGATTCGAATACTTTCTGCCACTTACTCATTCGATAGGGGTTTTTGTCGCATTAAAAACCATTTCCAGGAGATCAGAAAGACAATCAGTCCCAGAAGGACGTATTCCCAGTGAAGATCAGTGGCATTTTCCATGTCATATTCGATCAATTCCAATTTGTTGAAATATACCAAAAACAGCGTAAAGGTATTGTTCAGTATATGGGCCAGAATGGGAAATATCAAGGTGCCGGAATAGAGGTAAAGGTAACCAAATAAAGCTCCCAGCATCAGCCTTGGTAAAAATCCATAAAATTGAAAGTGGATGGCGGAAAAAATAAACGCAGTGATCCACACCCCGGCATGGGCATTTTGGGTGTAGTGATGCAATTTTGGCTGTAAGATTCCCCTGAAAAGATACTCTTCTCCTATGCCAGCCAGAACGCCAATGACAAGAATCCCCATCAGCAATTCTCCCGTACCGGAGAAATCCGTCAGGTATAAGGTCAATTCCATCAGCTGGTCTTCTTTCTCCCGGAAGAGGGTTTCCAACCCGCTCATGGATTCGGGAAATTCCAGGTTCATGTTCAGGTAGACCCACAAGGAGTTGAAAAGTACGAACCCAATTAAAATAGGGAGCACCAGCCAGACCCCATCTAGCTTTTCGGGGCTGAATTGGCGGGAAAGGTGCAGGGATTTTTTGTCAACTAAGTGAAGAAATATCCAGCCACCCAGCCAAAATGCCGATCCTCCTCCCAGCCCCTGAATGAATAGAAACGCCAATCTCCCGTTGGGATGATCCAGGCTTGCGGTTAACAGGGAGGGAAGCTGCTCCAAACTAATTCCAAATAAAATGGGGGTCAACCCTACGGCGATGGTTTGAAGAATGGCCAAGGTGCCAAACACGATTAAGACCAATACCGTTAAGGAAAGTAACCAATGCTGGTTAACCTGATGTCCGGGCCGATGTTCATAAATTTCCATATACGACCTAAATTTACATGAATTAGCCTGTACCACAAGCCAGTTTATTGAATTGGATTTAAATATCCGGGAAAGAAAATTTCCAGATTACCAGCAATGGCATTGATATTCAAGGAAAAACCTTCATTTTTGCTAAAAATTTTAAATAGTGATTAAAATCGGAGATTTGAGTTTAGGGGAATTCCCCTTGTTGCTGGCCCCTATGGAGGATGTCAGCGATCCACCCTTCCGGGCCGTATGCAAGGCCAATGGGGCTGATTTGATGTACACGGAGTTTATAAGTTCTGAAGGATTGATCAGGGATGCTGCCAAATCCGTTCAGAAGCTAGACATATACGAATACGAAAGGCCGGTTGGCATTCAGATTTTCGGGAATGAAATTGCTTCCATGAGGGAAGCTGCCGCTATAGCCGAAGCCGCTGGGCCTGACATCCTGGATATCAATTACGGTTGTCCGGTAAATAAAGTGGCCTGTAAAGGTGCCGGGGCGGGCATATTGTTAGACATTGATAAAATGGTTTCCATGACGGCAGAAATCGTAAAGGCCGTTTCCATTCCCGTTACTGTCAAAACCAGGCTCGGCTGGGATGAGCATACCATCCGAATAGAAGAGGTTACGGAGCGGTTACAGGATGTGGGCATTCAGGCCATCAGCATCCACGCCCGTACCCGAAAGCAAATGTACAAGGGAGAGGCTAACTGGGACTACCTGGCAGCCGTCAAGAGAAACCCCCGGATTACCATTCCGGTTTTTGGCAATGGAGACGTGGATAGCCCTCAAAAAGCTAAACTTTATAAAGAAAAATACGGGGTGGATGGAATTATGATCGGAAGAGCGGCCATCGGCTATCCCTGGATTTTTAATGAGATCAATCATTTTCTGAAAACGGGAGAGTTGTTGGAAGGACCTGATCTGGAAGAACGGGTAAAAGTTGCCAAAAGGCATTTGGACTTTTCAGTAGAATGGAAAGGAGAAAAATTGGGGCTGCTGGAAATGAGAAGGCACTATACCAATTACTTCAGGGGGCTTCCACATTTTAAGCCGTATCGAACCGCCCTCGTTACCACAGATGATTACCGATCTGTTTGTGAGATTCTGGACGAAGTTTCCAGGGTCTTTGCCGGTGCGGAATTTTAGATTCGTATCCTTTCCGAAATCTTTCCCCAATTATGAACCCTATTTCGATCTCAAATGCCTGAATCACATCCGGATACATTTCCAAAACACTGGGGCATGTTGGTTTTATTGGCGTTGATTTGGGGGAGTTCTTTCATTTTGATCAAAAAAGCCCTGCTGATTTTCTCAGCCGGAGAAGTGGGGGCCTTTCGGATTGTAACAGCAGGCATGGTTTTGCTTCCCCTCGCCATGCCCCAATTAAAACGGCTGCAAAATAAACAGCTAGGATACCTGTTGACGATTGGCTTTGTAGGTAGTTTTATTCCAGCCTTTCTTTTTGCCACTGCGCAGACCAATCTTTCCAGTTCCCTGGCAGGAGTGATCAATGCCCTTACCCCACTCATGGTAGTGACCGTGGGGGCCTTCTTTTTTGGATCGCGGATTACCAGCCGAAATGCCCTGGGATTGCTCATCGCATTTGTGGGCGTGGGGATTTTGGTAATAGCCGGTTCAGAGGGTATGGGTTGGGCCGTTTTTTCAAGTATTAACCTCTATGGGCTGCTGGTAGTGGGGGCCACCATTTGTTACGGACTCAATGTAAATATCATTAAATTTCGGGTGCAGGAGATTGAGGCGAAAGTCATCACCTCAGTTTCCCTGATGATGGTGCTGCCGTTGGCAGCCGTTTACCTGTGGGGATTTACGGATTTTTCGTTCAAACTCCTGCATATGGACGGTGCCTGGAGAGCGGCCGGATACATCGCTGCATTGGGTGTCATAGGTACGGCCGCTGCCCTGATACTCTTTAACGCCATGGTGAAATCAGTGACACCGGTGTTTGCCAGTTCGGTTACTTACCTGGTGCCGATGGTGGCCTTGTTTTGGGGAGTTTTGGATGGAGAGTCATTGTTTCTTTTCCATTATTTGGGAATTTTTGCAGTGATCCTGGGGGTATGGCTCGGAAACCGAAAAACCAAACTTCCAAAATAATTCCTTCCACAGCATTGAATTATTAAAATATATTTGCCTAGTTTAAATTTCCTTAGTGAAAAACCATGTTTGATAATTTCCTGAACTTTGACCTTGACATCGCATTAAGAAACAGGATCCTACAGACCCTCCTGATTATCTTTATCATGTGGCTGATCAATAAAATATCTGTAAGACTCATTTACAGGGGAGAGGCAGCAGAACTCAGGAAGCAGTATCACTGGAGAAAGGTGATTGAATATACATCCTTTATTGTGGGTATTCTGATCATCGGTAATCTTTGGATTAACAATTTCCAATCCGTTACCACTTTTTTAGGCTTGTTGTCCGCAGGTATTGCCATTGCGTTGAAAGATATTTTTGTCAATATTGCCGGATGGGCCTTTATTTACTTACGGAAGCCTTTTGATGTGGGAGACCGGATTCAGATTGGCGAGGTTCAGGGAGATGTAATCGATTTGCGCCTTTTCCAATTCTCCCTGCTGGAAATCGGAAATTGGGTGGAAGCAGACCAAAGTACCGGCAGGGTAGTTCACGTGCCCAACGGAAAGATTTTTATGGATGCTCAGGCCAATTATTCCATCGGCTTTAACTACATCTGGAACGAACAAAAAATATACATCACCTTACGCAGTGATTTCAAAAGAGCCAAGGCCATTTTATTGGAAATACTTAATACACATCTGAAGGATGATCTTCGATTGGCAGAAAAAGTATTTAAGAAAGCCAAACAGGAACACCTTATCGTTTACAAGCAATTTACCCCTATGATTTTCACCAAAATCACCGAAAGGGGAATTCAACTATCCATGCGGTACCTCTGCGATCCCAAGAAACGAAGAATGTTCGAGCATGCGATTACTGAAAGTATCCTCGAAAAACTGGGGCCCGAGGACAACATCCGGATCGCCTACCCTACCTCTACCGTTTTACTTCACCAGGACAAAGTACATCCCGACACCCATCCGGATTCGAAAAGAAAAAGTTGAGCGGATTATTTCTCCAAACCGGAGGGAACCGTTTTCTTTTTTACAATATCTTCGATAATGGAACGGGCATGGACGATGGTGTTTTCAATAAAAAACTCACGGGTATTTAAGCCCCCGCAGACCACTCCGGCCAGGTACAAACCGGGTATGTTGGATTCCTGGCTCTGATCATCGTAGCAGGGCTGCCTTTTCTCATCCAGGCTAAGTTTTACTCCCAATTGGTCCAAAAGGGCAAAGTTGGGCTTGTATCCGGTCATGGCCAGCACAAAATCATTTTCCAGCGACACCACTCCCTCCGGTGTCTGCAGGAGGACTTCCTTTTCCCTGATTTCTTTGATGGTCGTATTGAAATAGCCTTTGATAGAGCCCTCTTTGATGCGATTTTCTATGTCCGGCAAGACCCAGTATTTTACTGTTTGATCAATTTCAGGCTTCATGACTACCATGGTTACCTCTGCCCCTTTGCGCCAGGTTTCAAGGGCCACATCCACAGCCGAGTTACCGCCACCGACAACGATTATCTTCTGGCCAATATAGGGCCAGGGTTCTTTGTAATAATGGGTTACTTTAGGGAGATCCTCTCCGGGTACATTCATCGTGTTTGGCAAATCATAAAAACCAGTGGCCATCACTAGTTTTTCCGCCAGGTAAACGCCCTTGGAAGTATGAACCAAAAAACCGCCTTCTTCTTTTTCCAGTGTCTGTACCTCTTCATACAGACTAATGTTGAGCTGGTAATGCCGGACGATTCTTCTATAATACTCCAACGCCTCCGGCCGGGTAGGTTTGTTGGCAATGGACATGAACGGAATATCGCCCATCTCCAGTTTTTCCGATGTAGAGAAAAAGGTCATGTTGACCGGATAATTAAAAATGGAATTGGTCAATACTCCCTTTTCTACGATCAGGTAATTAAGGTTTTTCTTTTGGGCTTCAATACCACAAGCCAATCCAATAGGTCCGGCACCAATAATCAATAACTCCAACTTTTTCATATGTTTATTAACATGAAAATTCCGGCATAGTTCCTGTGTATGGCTAATTTACCCGAAAAGCACAATCGCTGACCTGTCGTTCGGGAATGGTTCGGACCTCCCGAAGGTGTACCTCGCCATCTTTGTCCCAAAGCAAGGCCGTGGTATTGACCGTGCCATAATAATCATCCACCCGGATAAACTGCGCGGAGACCTCCCTTTCCAATTCTTTGCTTAGCCCGGTGGCCGGCAATTGATCGTCGGGGGCCCGGTCCGTAGACTGTAGCAGTTGGTGTAAATCTTCCATTTCGGGTGCCTTGTGGCTTAATAGATCACCAAACTGCTGCCGGGCAAGGTTCACTTTGGGCCAGGGGCTATTTATGAACGCATTCGAAATGGCATGTACACCCGAACCTACCTCCTGAATCCCCCGTCCATAATTGGACAATACATAAAGCTTGTTCTTATCCGCGACCAGAAGATTAAACCCATTGTATTCGTTTTTATAGGATTCCACTCCCTGCAAGTAACTCAGGGGATCCTCCTTGCTCTCCAGAAAACCGGCAACCAGCTCTCCGCGTGACCGATCACGCGGGGCTTCCCTGCTCATGTCACGGAAGTTGGTCAGGGCAGCAAAGCGGCCGCTGGGATGAAAACCCAGCCAGGTGCCACCCTCTTTTAAATCCTTTCCGGCATAAATCCCACTTTCCCATTGATGCAGGGATTGACTGGGCCTCTTGAAATATTCGTCCCGGTTGGCTACCAGGATTAGCTTGTACTTGGGATGCTGGTTCCAGCTAAAAGTTATCAAACACATGGTGCAAAATAAGGAAGCCGTCCTTTAAGGAGAAATCAAATGGAGGAATATTTTAACAAAATTTAATACGATTAGAATCGTATATATTTGGCATTACGATATTTGTCGTATAAATTGCCTACGAAATAAATCGTATAATGTCATGCAAGAGAAACCTACGGCTGCAGAACTGGAAGTTTTGGCCATCTTATGGGAGATGGGAGAAGCCAGCGTACGACAGGTGCATGAGCAGCTGTCTCAAGACAAAGAAACAGGCTATACCACTACGCTTAAAATCATGCAGAATATGCATGGAAAAGGATTGGTTAACCGCGACGAAAAGAGGAGAAGTCATGTATACGCTGCGGCAGTGTCCCAACAGGATACCCAGGAATCTCTGGTAAAAACCTTTATTCGGAAGGCATTCGGGGGTTCTACCAATAAACTCGTTATGCAAGCTTTGGGTCAAAGCGAGCCCTCAAAAGAGGAGATTGAAGAAATACGTGCGTTTTTAGATAAAATGGAAAATAAGTAGTCATGAATATCGATTGGTTTCCCCTGGCAATTCCCGAAATTTTGGGCTGGTCGCTGTTACACTCCCTATGGCAATTTCTAATTCTGGCAGGCATCTATTGGTTATTGCTTCATATGCAGGCTTTTCGGATGCCTAGCTATCGGTATCAAGCAGGGTTACTGATCTTGTTTCTCATGGCACTGTCTTTTTCGGCCACCCTATGGTATGAGTACGGTATCTGGGGAAAGGCTACCGGTGCAGCTTTGGTTGCAATAGAGCCAACCTTTTTACCTGCTTTGGAAGATCAAGCCCGATCGGAACGGGGGCTTTGGGAAATGGCGTTTAGCCATTTTGAAAAAGTGTTGCCTTATCTGGTAAATGTTTGGTTGATTGGAGTGGCATTCTACATGATGCGCCTGGTTGGCAATTTTGCTGCTTTGCAACAGATAAAGCGGCGATCTTATTTGGATTTACCGAATTGGATCCAAGAAAAAGCCCATGTATTCCGGCACAAAATGCAAATCAACGTTCCCGTTTTAATACGGGTAAGTCAGGAAATTGAGGTGCCCATGGTTTTTGGAATAGTGAAGCCGATCGTATTGATACCAACAAGCCTGGTATGCGGTATGCCTCCTGCACAATTGGAGGCTATCCTGGCCCATGAACTGGCCCATATTAAACGACAGGATTTTACCCTTAATCTATGTCAGTCCTTTTTGGAGATGATTTTTTTCTACCACCCCGCCTTCTGGTGGATAAATGAATCCGTAAGGGAAGCACGGGAACAAGCTGCAGACGACCTGGCAATTAAAACCGGGGCAAATTCTTCGGAATTGGCGCATGCCCTTGCTTACATTGTAAATCAAGCTTCCGGGAATGCTCCGGAACTGGCCATGGCGGCTCAAAAATCGACTTTTCCCACCCTTTTGCGAATCCAGCGGATGATGGGAAAACAACCTTCAAAAATCATTCACTCACCATTGATCAGTAAAACCATGATGATTACCAGTATGCTTAGTTTTATCCTGCTGCTTGGAATAGCGCAGCAGGAAGATCCCCGTCAAGAGCGATGGCTGGAGACTAATCTTATCGATGCAATGAACCCGCTGCCCCTTCCGGCGCCAACATTTTCATCAATGACAGCCATTAACCCGGACAGCCTACCGGCATCTTCTTCCTGGTCTCAACAAGTGGATAGGGAGATAGAAATAGACACTGCGTGGAATTTGAACACCGTTGTTGAACTCGATAGTCTGCCGGAGATCCTGGAATGGAACATCCCTTCGCCGCCAGTCCTTACCGGGGTTCCGCCATTTCCGGACGCTACTCTTTTTGTCCCCAATGGTTTTATGGAAGATTTTGGCGATAGCATTCGTATATATACTTCGAAAATCGTCCAATTTGATATGGATTCCAATCCTGATGGATTAGCCCAAAAAGAAAAGTTTGAGCAGAAAATGCAGGAATTCCAGCAAAAAATGACCGCTACCCAAAAGGTTTTTCAAGAAAAAATAAAAGAATGGGAAGCAGAATTTAAGCCAAAGATGGAGGAGTTTGAGGCAAAAATGGAAGCCTGGAACAAGCAAAATGAGCCGAAGATCAGGGAGTTTGAAGCAAAGATGGAGGAATGGGGTAGAAAGCATGAGGCCAAACTCAAAGCAATGGAAGAAAAAATGCGCGAAAGGGAGAAAGCCATGGAGAAGATCCGGGAAGAAAAGGAAGCCCGGGACACCACCCTTCCTGACCGGTAACTATTCGTTTCTTTATGAGGTTGTCCGGAAGAAGGGTCTTTCTTCCGGATTTATATTCGGAATTGCCTTACTATCCAGGCCGGATAAGCAAAAGAATTATCTAAATGCAGATAGGCTACAGCTGGTAAAATGGCTGTTATTTTTTCCAGATGGGATGGATCGGTATCTCCGAATACCTCCAGGCAAAAAGTATAAGAGGTACCCCTTTCCGCTTTCAGTTCAGCATATTCGACCTGTATGCCCTGTTCGAGTTTTTCTTCGTAGGGAAAGGCGGTGTAATCTTTTTTTGATTGGCTGTTGAATTTCAATACCCACCTTTTTTTTCGGATAGGAAAAGGGTCTGTGCCGTGTAAATCAGGTAGAGGGCTATCAAGAATCCATTTGTCCCAATACTCTAAATAGCCAGCCTGTTGAACTTCGAAGTAAAACGGGATACCCGGTTTTTGCCTTTTTTTGATCTCCCGATTGCCCTCACGAAGTTTAAGTCCGAGGTCCTCCCGGTTGAAAATGGGGTAGTAGGTATCCGTTCGTATCTCAGGTTCGGGCTTTACATTGAACTTTCGCTGTACAAAATGTTTCAGCTCCGGAATGTTTTCCGGGAAAAACCACCGAATTTCCATGCTGGAATAATCGGGGTCCAGGCTTGTAAATCGATCTATCTGCATGTTTAGAATGGGAAAAGGGTTGTTCCATCTACTGAAACAACCCTTTTCTGGTCCTGTTAATTCCGGACAGTCTATTCGCTTTTCATTTCCATGGAAAGAATAGCCAGGTTTACACTTTCATCTTCACTCAGTGCTTCTGTCACGATGTACAGGTCCTGCAGCCCTTGTTCCGGCACTTCATTAAACGTTAACTGAAAGGTATATTGAGATCTTCCTTCCCCGGGTTTTTTACGGAGAACCGACTGTCCAATGACCGGTCCATCCGGTGCGCCGATGCGGGCTTCTACCTGGTAGCCATAGGCAAGGGGATTTTGGGATCCGGCTGTAAAATCGATGCCTGCCAGGTTGGTAAGATCGATGTCCTTGAGGGCAAAATATCCCGGCCCGGTAGGGGCTAGCAGCATGTTCTGTCCATTCATTTCAAAGGAGGTATAGCCCGAAGTTTCGCTTACTTCTGCAAAGTTAATTTTACTGTTTCGCAGGTAGGCAGTGCTGGCCGTACTGAGTGGTTTGATATTAACGCCGCCGCGGTCTGTAAAGCTGGCATTGAGTATCATCACGCCATCATCCGACATCGTTTTCCCTTGAAGCGGATCGATTTTGCCGGAAAGTGGCAAACTGGTCTCCAGGTTTTCCAATTCCCCCAGAGAAAGAATCCATGCCACAATTTTTCGGGCATCTGCAACTTTTAAATCCGGATTCGCTGGCATCATGGTTTCTCCCCAGACACCCGAACCACCATTGATGATTTTATTGATAAGATGGTCCGTCGCCTCTGGGTCATCGGCATATTTCTTAGATACCTCGGTGTAGGCAGGTCCTACGGAAAGTTCGTCTACCTGGTGACAGGTTTTACAGGTAAGTGATTCCATGATACTTTTTCCCGCCATTGCTTCTGACATCACCTGATGCCCCATGGCTGCCTCTGCTCTGTCAAACCCCTCAATATAATCCGCTGAAACATACAAGCTAGATAAATCCTCCGCTGCTTCGGGGTCGTCCGGGTCCGTCACGGTTACCTGATATTCAATGGGTTTTCCAGGAAAATAAAAGCTGGAATTGCCTACGAATTCAATGGAGACTTCCGGTGCCACATTTCCCGCATAGACGTTTACGGTATTGCTTTTTACCGCTTCATTTCCAGTGTCCTTTACCGTGACTGAAATGTCATAGTCACCGACAGCTTCATAGGTATAGGTCAACTCAGGCTCGGCAGTTTCGATTGATTCCCCATTTCCAAGATCCCAGGTATAGGTCAGCGGATCCTTTTCAGGGTCACTGGCTTCGGCTTTCAGATGTACTTCCAGGGGCAAGGAGCCCGATGTTTTATCAGAAGCTATTCCTGCAATTACCGGTGCCCTGTTGCCCGGGTTGTAGTTGATTACCGAGAGGGCTGCGTCCTCATTGGCACTAAACCAACCATTTCCGTATTCCAGCAGATAGAGTTTGCCATCAGGCCCCATTTCCAAATCGATGAGGGCATTGTGGCGAACCCCTTCCATAAATGGCTCCATTTTCAGGTAGTCTCCGTTTTCATCCATGGTGACTACTTTAATCCATCCCCGGATCCATTCGTAGATAAACAGTTTGCCGTCATAATAATCCGGAAGCCCGCCGCCATTAGGGTACAGGTCCGAATAGTAGACAGGTCCGGCCATGGCATTTCTTCCGCCCGTTCCGACCTGAGGAAATTCGTCTGACTGGTCATAGGGGTAATAGATAAAGGCTGGTTGGGCAGGGGGCAATTCTGTTAATCCGGTATTATTTTGGGAAATATTTACCGGAGATAGCGGGTCAAATTGGATTCCCGGTTCACCGGTATTAAAATTATAGGCATTGTAGGGGTAGTTGTCACCCACAAAGAAAGGCCAGCCAAAAAAACCAGCTTCCTTGGCTTGATTAACTTCGTCGTATCCTCTTGGCCCTCGTACTCCCAGGCTGTCTGCTCTGGCATCAGGCCCGACTTCTCCCCAGTACAAATAACCGGTTTTTTGATCCACGCTGATTCGATAAGGGTTCCGGTTGCCCTGTACGTAGATTTCTGGTTTGGTGCCTTCCATTCCCTCCGGATACAGGTTGCCCTCAGGAATGCTGTAGGATCCGTCTTCGTTCACTTTTATACGGATGATTTTTCCGCGAAGGTCATTGGTGTTGCCGGATGACCGGCCGGCATCATATTGTTCAAATCCGGGCCTGTCGTCCAAAGGAGCATATCCTTTCAGGGTATAAGGTTGGTTTGGTTGGTTAAACGGCGTGGAGTTATCTCCGGCAGATACGTAAAGTAATCCCTCGCTATCAAAAGCGATGGAGCCGCCCGTATGGCAGCAAATGTCTCGCTGGGAATAAAATTCGAGGATCACCTGCTCGGTATCCATTTTCCATTCATCTGACTCAAATTTAAATCTGGAAAGCCTGTTTACCGATTCACCTGTGGGGCTGTAGAAAACATAGATCCAATGATTGTTTTCAAAATCCGGATCCGCTTTTATTCCCATAAGTCCCTCTTCGGCATTGACTCCTGGAGCATCCGTCTTCCAGTACACATCCAGCTGTGCCACCTGACGGGTGGTGGAATCCCCTTCTTTATACAACAGAATTTCGCCTCTTCGTTGAGAAACAAGTATATCCAGGTCAGGCAAAATGGTCATTTCAGTAGGCTCGGTAAACTCACCTTTTACCATGCTCACTTTTTCAAACCGATCGGCTTCCGGCACCCTTTTGCTACTGGATTTGGAATAGTCCAGTTTTCTATTTTCACCGATGGCATAGTGTATCCCTTCAAGGAGGTGGCGCAAAAACAACTCTTCCTGGAAGGAAGCGGTGGTATGTCCCCCACCGGTGTAAAATGCCCTACCGCCATCATAATCATGGTACCAGGCAATGGGGTGTTCGCCCATATCTTCTCCGCCCTGGTAACTGCTTTCATCCAGGGTCATCAAAACGTTTACACTTTCGTTAAAGTCTTTGTAGCTGTACCATTCATCGGTGCGGGTCCATTTTTCCGGTAAAAAAGAAGTACTGCTGTGGGATGGGTCTACCACATCGATTTCTCCTTCCTGCACATTTGGGTGGGGATCATTGATTCCTGGGTGGTCTGAAAAGTACCCTCCGGTCATTTTTCCATACCAGGACCAGTCGTATTCCGTATCTGCCGCCGCGTGTATTCCTACAAAGCCTCCACCGGCCTGGATGTATCGCTCAAAATCTGCCTGCTGGTAATGATCTAGCACATCACCCGTCGTGCTTAGAAAAATCACGGCACTGTATTGTTCTAAAATACTCTCTGTAAAAAGCTCCGCATTGGTCGTGGTGTCCACCAAAAAGCCGTTTTCCTGGCCCATTTTGATAAGTGCCTGTACTCCATCTGGAATAGACTCATGATAATAGCCCGCGGTTTTGGAGAAAACCAAGACTTTGGGGTCACCCGAACGGGTGGAACAAGCTCCCAGAAGAAAGCCTGCAAACAAAAGAGCGATAAAGCCCTTTGTGATCCTGTTGATATACATACCTAAATTCTAATTTTGCGGCAATATAAAGAATATCTTTTTTTTGGCAGCTACCTTCATCAAAATTGTAGTTGAATGGTGCCTTCAGGCCAGGGACTGCAGGAAAAGGCTTCATTTTTCCGTAAATCGTATGCCTTGGCGGAAATAATAAGTATGGAAGCGTAGCCTTATTAGCGGCACCAATTCAAAGTTATGCCATGGAAGTATGGGCTTGCCAGGCCAGATAAATGAAAAAAGCATTCAGGGCGGTGGCAGAAATCTTGTTCATCCACATGCTCATCCGGTGGGATACATAACTTTCCGGATCCTTTCGGGCCAATATAAACCATAGGGAAAAATAAAAAACTACCGGAAGCATGGCTAGCAAAAAAAGCCAAACCGCCCAGGGCTTATCCATATGAATAAAGTATCCTGCAAATGCCAGGCCTCCCAAAAACAACCAGATGGCGGAAAAGCTAAAGGTACCTAAAATACCCAGCTTTATGCTCAGGGTCAGATCTCCTCTTTTGAGGTCTTCCTCATGCTGGTAAATTTGCGTGAGTGGATAGGAGCCAAGTAATAGCAAGCTGGTTAGTAGGGCCGGCACCCAGTGCTCCCAGGACAGGGGCCAAACCAAACCGGAATCGCTTATTCCTGCGATACACATCCAGAAAGTGAAGGCACCTTGGAAAAATCCGGCCGTGAGCCAGCTGAGATAGGGGTATTTTTTAAGGCGCACGGAGGGGTGACTATAGGCCATGGACACCAGACCATATACCAGTACCATCCAAAAAAAGAGAGTGTCTATGGTTAGGGAAATTACCAATGCGATCAAAAAAAACACCAGGGATAGGTAATAAAGACCTATGGTCACCTTCTTTGGGTTCTTCAATCCCCCGATGCTTTTTTCATCTTTGTCAAAATAGCTATTGTACCCATTGCTGGAAGGATATAAAAACAAGTGTAATACCAACCCTACCATCAATGTGCGAAGGGCATTCAGCTCCGGTACACTTGCCAGGGCAAACCAGTATACCGGCATCAAGTAATAAGAAAAGGGAATTCTCAGGTGTTCCCAGTTTGATTTTTTGAACATATCTATAAACCTTGATAACTTTTCGTTGCGGCAACTGTTTTTTACTTATCTTGAAAAGTACAATAAATAAAAACTAAAATAAAATCCATGAATAGCCAAATAGTCAGCATAGGACTGGCCAATCCGGGAATACCAATACCGCAGGACAAGATCAGTCGATTCATGCAGATGGCTCATGGGTTGGACGCGCAGGAGTGTAGGAAATTGGGCTTTATTTATCGGAAGTCTGGAATTCGGGAGCGCTACAGTGCGCTGAATGATTTCCATCACGAGGATCCCTTACGATTTGATTTTTTTCCGAAAAACAATAGCCTGGAGCCTTTTCCAGGGACTGCCAGCAGGATGCAGGTGTTTCGTAAGGTAGCTCCTGTACTGGCAACGACAGCCATTCGGCGTTGTTTGCAAGACGCTGACACGAGTCCTGAAAAGATAAGCCACCTGATCCTAGTAAGCTGCACCGGAATGTACGCCCCGGGGGTCGAATTGGACATTATTCAGCAAATGGGTTTTCAAAATACCATTGAACGCTATGCGATTCACTTTATGGGTTGTTATGCAGCGTTCAACGCCATCAAACTGGCCGACAGGATTTGCAGCAGTGAACCCGATGCTCAGGTGATTATCGTAGGCGTGGAGTTGTGTACCATCCATTTTCAAAAAGAATACAATGAGGACAATGTGATCGCCAATGCCCTTTTCGGAGATGGAGCCGCTGCGGTATTGGTAAAAAACGCCGAACAGGGCCTTTCTATACGGAAATACCAAAGCAATATCCTTATAGAAGGTGAAACCGATATGGCATGGACCATCGGTGACTTTGGCTTTGAAATGAGACTCAGTAAATACATTCCGGATCTACTGAATCGCGGTATCCATGAGCTACGGAAAAACCTGGAGAAGAAGTTCGACATCGCACAGGTCAGTCATTTTGCCATCCATCCGGGAGGAAAACAGATTCTAAAAAAAATCGAAGCGGCTTTTGGCATCGGAGAAGAGCAGAACCTGCATGCGCATCAGATCCTGGAAAGGTTTGGTAACATGTCTTCGGTAACCATTTTATATGTCCTATCAGCGATTCTGAAAGATGCAACCATGCAAGGAAATGTTTTGGCCATGGGTTTTGGTCCTGGCCTTACCTTGGAAACCTTACTACTTCATAAGTCATGAGCACGTTTTCCAAAAGATCCTACACGAAGGAATTGATGGACGACCTGCATTGCAGCGGCAGGGAACTGGAGCAAACGCTGCGAGAGCTCAAGACCATCAATCGACTGCTGGGGGGGAATAAGGTAACCACTTCAGGGATTCGGGAACTGGTTGGGAAAAATGTCGGTCGCCCCTACAGCGTAGCTGATCTGGGATGTGGAGGAGGCGACATGACCCTGGTGATGAAAGACTGGAGTATACGAAATGGATACGCGTTGCGAATCATCGGCATAGATGCCAATCCAAATATTATTTCCCTGGCAAAAGGAAACGTTCAGCTCAACTATCCTGACATTGAATTCAGGCAAGGAAACGTGTTTGATGCGGATTATTTGACGGAAGAAGTGGACATTCAAACCTGCACCTTATTTATGCATCATTTTACAGATGAGGAATTGGTTCGGATGCTAATCAACCTCAGGAAGCGTACCAGGATCGGATTGGTGATTAATGATCTCCACCGGCATTTTTTAGCTTATCACGGCATTAAATGGCTGACAGCAGCCTTCTCTCGTTCTCAAATGGTAAAGAATGATGCTCCGCTTTCGGTTTTGAGGGCATTTTCAAGAGGGGATTGGGAGCGATTATTGAGCGCTGCTGGCATTGAAAAATATAAAATTTCCTGGCATTGGGCATTTAGATGGCAAGTTATTTGCTGGGTGTGAATATTATTTTGTAATTTAAATTTTAACCTAAAATCATAATTAACCTATGGATATGGATACTATAGATTATGAAGGGGTGTTTACGAGTGCCCTTCCGTTTATTTTAGATGCTTTAACAAGCATTCTCATTGCCGTAATCGTTTATTTTGTCGGTAAATGGGTAATCAATTTTACCTTAAAGGCACTTAATAAGGTCTTCGCCAAATACGATATCGATCCATCCTTAACTTCTTTTTTGAATAGCTTTCTGAAGGGGTTTTTGTATGTGGTATTGATATTAATTATTCTCTCGACAGTGGGCGTAGAGGTTACTGCGTTTATCGCCGTACTAGGTGCTGCCGGTTTGGCCGTTGGTTTGGCACTGCAAGGCTCCCTGGCAAATTTTGCCGGAGGAATTCTTATTTTGGTCTTCAAGCCTTTTAAAGTAGGCGACACCATTGAGGCGCAGGGAACCCTGGGCTCGGTCGAAAATATCGCCATCCTTTATACGACCGTTAGAAATTTTGATAATAAAGTCGTAACCATACCTAACGGTGCCCTGGCTAATAATAGCATTGTTAATTTATCCATTAAACCCACGCGCAGAGTTGAGATGGCGGTGGGAGTAGCCTATGGCACTGATCTGAAAAAAACCCGCCAAGTCATTCTGGACACCCTGAAAAAAGACGATCGAATACTTCCGGATCCGGCACCCGCCGTTTATTTCACCAATTTTGGGGATAATTCTCTGGATTTATCGGTAAGATGCTGGGCGAATGCAGACGACTTATGGCCGGTGTTTTGGGATAATATGGAAACCATAAAAGAATCGCTGGAGGCACATGATATTGAAGTTCCCTTTCCTCAGCGCGATTTGCATCACTTTTTTCCAGAGGGAAAACCTGAAATTAAAGGGTAAAAAAAGCCGGAGCCTCTGTTACTACCAAGTTAAGAGGCTCCGGGCAAACCCTACATTAAAAAATAACCAACTACCAAAATTCAACCAACTTCACTTCCTACTTCACTCGTAATTAATCTTCAAAAAAATAAACTCTTTCTCTCAAGGGTCAGGTGTACAACCCTCCGAATCAAACGTGATTAACACTTGTAACTCTTTTTCACCTTTCAGCTGCATACTTCCCTTTGAAGGAATGGACAGGCCTGAGTTCATACATTCCTGTAAATAGACTACCGGATGGATGATTTCGAATGATGTCTTCTGATCGTCCGATGAGGATAAGTTGCCATACCCTTCCAGGTAGATCCGGAACCCATTTTTATCCGTTGATAAATGTAAGTTTTTAATGTAATCCAAATTTAAATTAAAGGTCTTCCCCGTACGGGATGTCATTTTAAAATCATTTGTCACCGAAGAAATCCGAAGACTTCGGCTGTTTACCTCAAATCCAAGATTTTCCAAAGAACGGCTACCTTTCAATTGATGCCCGTTTAGGTAAAAATCTTCAAACGCAATGGTTACTTTACTTCCTTTTATCAGAAATTCATCGGTATAATCGATGATTACAATTCCTTTTTTTTCAATTCCCCTGCTAGAGACACAACCATCCCCAAAATCTATTTTTATTCTTTTGTTTTTCTCGTCCCGCTGGAAAATCGAGCCAGGGCAATAGGAAACATCCACTAAGGGACTGATTTTCTGTTGGGTTAAGTCTTGTTGCAAGGCCGACAGCGCCATCAGGTCTACCTCCTCCATGAGTCCCATTGTATGGGCCACCTCTTCTGAAGAAATCATTTCCATTTTGGGAGCCGGGTCTTCCATTTCAGGCTCCATGCAGGAAAAGACCAGGAGAGGGAAGGCTACTACAAACCAGCTAACCAAACGTAAATTCGAAGTTCCCATCGTATGCTAAAGTCAATGACCTTGTTGTTTGTATACGAAATGTAGAATAGAATACGTTGTTTTACTAATAAGAAACCAACTAATTTACTTCAAAAATGAACAAAACATATAATTGATTTTGAAAAGCAAAAATCCGCATGCACCTGCCGATATAGCTTTAAAATTGCCTTTTTTTTCAAAAAAAATGTAGTTGATAATCGATCCCGATTCCATTTTTCGTTTTTAGGCTTGATTTCAAGTAGTATAATGAAATAAAAAATAAAATAAATAATATTTATACATGGAAGAGCTAAGGTGTAATTATTTGGACAGCTGATTTTCCGAGTGTTACTTGTTGAAGACCTTTCTATTTTTTCAGAATTCCGGCAGGGTCGGGCCGGGTATCCTGTCTTTTTTTGTCCGGCTTTAGGTAAGAGGGGTACCCAGCAAAATTCTTTTTATCTTTGTCCCTTTATTCGCAAAATCCAATCTATATGAATACTAATTTTGACCTTACAGATCCGAAAAAATCGGTGGAAGACGCCAGGAAAAAGGCTTTGATGTTGTCAGTGGGTCGGTTGGTCTTGTTTTTTTTGCTGGGGATTGTTTTAATCGTGGGCATTTCCGAGTCGCACTGGTCCGCATTGCTGTTTTTTCCCTTAAGTGGGGTATTTATCGTTTTGATATTAAAGTTTAACACCCAAAAAGACCGGGAACGTTTTTACGAATCGCTTCTGGACATCCATCGGATGGGGGAAAAGCGGCAGGAAAGAAAATTTGCCGGTTTCGATCCGGGAACCGATTTTATCGATCCGGCCCATCCCTTTTCAAGTGACCTGGATTTGTTTGGAGAACATTCGCTTTTCCAATTACTCAACCACACGGTCAGCAAAGGCGGACGAAGCAAGTTGGCAGGTTGGATCCGAAATCCGCTTCAACCGAAGGCCGCCGAAGAAAAGCGGGAGGCATTACTTGAACTGAGTAGAAAAACAGATTTTTTATTCATATTTGAATCACTGGGTAGGGCTTTTTTAAAACAGGAAAAGTCAAAGGTAGCTTTTTACCGCTGGTTGGAAAAGACGTTATATTGGAGTCCGCTATTCCTATTACCCATGATTATTGGTCCTTCTCTGGGCCTTTTGGTATTGCTGGGAGTGTTATTGGGCTGGTTTCCGACGGTGTACTTAAGTGTTTTTATAGGCCTTGGGCTGCTTTTGCTTGGATTTGCCTTTAAGCCACTTCTGGAGGCGATGAAGGCCCTGCCAAACGACAGTGACCTAAAAACCTTACAAGCCTGGGCAAATTTGCTCGAAAGGCAGGAGTTTGAGCATTCCCTACTAAATGGGTTTCAGCAACCCGTAAAAAACCATGGTTTTCTGGCATCCAAGGCCCTGGATCAGTTGGAAAGCCTGACGTTTTTGTTGCAGAACAGGACGAATCTTATGTACTTGATTTTTAACGTTTTTTTCTGGACTGATTTTTACGTGCTTTACCGATTGGTCCGCTGGCACAGAGGGGTGGGAAGCTATATCCGGCAATGGGAAGAAACGTTCGAAAATTGGGAGGCATTGGTTTCGTTGGCCGCTTTTATTAGAGAGGAAAAATTATCGGCTCCTGTTTATTGGTCCTCAGCAGCAGACTTGAAGTTGGACGCGGTCAAACATCCCTTGATAAAACCGGAAGACTGCGTGGCAAATGATTTTAAAATGGGAGCGAAGGATCAGGTCATTCTCCTTACCGGCTCCAACATGTCTGGGAAAACAACTTTTATGCGCACGGTAGGCATCAATCTGGTTTTGGCGGGTATGGGGCTTCCTCCTTTTGCCGCACAGCTTAGCTGTGGTCATTTTCAGCTTTACACTAGCATGAGAAACACCGATAGCTTGGGAGAAAGTATCAGTTCATTTTATGCTGAGCTGGCCCGAATTAAAGGATTGCTGGATCTGGCCAAGGAAGGTAAGCCTGTTTTTTACCTTTTGGATGAAATACTGAAGGGTACTAATACGGCGGACCGGATAATGGGTAGCGAGGCCTTGATCCGGCAACTGGCCGGAAGCTCGTCCAAAGGCATTATTTCAACCCATGATATTGAATTGAGTGAATTAGAAAGTAGTCTTCCTACTCTGTCCAATTATAGTTTCCACCATGATATACAAAAGGATGAAATTGTGTTTGACTACAAGATTAAGCCCGGCTCCTGTCCTAATTTTAATGCGAAAATCCTGATGGAACTGATGGGGATAAACCTCTCTAAAACAGGTACTGATAAAAATTAAATTTTGTTTGGCATAAATATTGGTACTATTCAAATGAAATTTATAATCATCATTAACCAACACCACTATGAGTTCTTTATTGTATTTGATTGCGATCATCCTGGTCATTGGATGGATTGTAGGAGCATTTGTTTATAGCGTAGGTGGACTAATTCATATATTATTGGTCTTAGCTGTAATTGCTATTCTATTCCGTCTTATAGGCGGGAGGACGGTTTAGCCTTTGAAACCTATTGAAAATTTAATAAATGAAAACCGCCGGGAATGGCGGTTTTTTTATTTCCATTCGGTATTTATGCCTATTTTTGAGTTCGCAAACCATGTAAATCAGCCAGATTGTGCAGAAAAATTACCAGCAACAGACTTTAGGCATCTTAGGAGGTGGACAACTGGGCCGAATGCTCATTCAATCTGCCATCAATTATAACCTGGACATCCACATTTTGGATCCGGATGCGGAGGCTCCTTGTAAAGACCTTTGCGGCCGCTTCGTTCAGGGCAATCTTACGGATTTTAACACGGTGTATGAATTTGGGAAAGTATGCGATGTGATTTCCATAGAGATTGAGCATGTAAATACCCAGGCACTTTACCAACTGGAAAAGGAGGGTAGGAAAATATTTCCCCAACCACATATTATCGAATTGATTCAGGACAAGCGCAAGCAAAAACAATTTTACCAGGATAAAGGCATCCCTACCTCCCCTTTTGTGCTGACGGAAACCAAAGCAGATGTCAAGCAACACCTGGATTTTTTGCCTGCCGTGCATAAATTGGGAAAAGAAGGTTACGATGGCCGCGGGGTGCAACTCATTCGAGAGGCGCAGGATATTGACAAAGCCTTTGACGCGCCGGGTTTGCTTGAGAAATTTGTTGATTTCGATAAGGAACTCGCCGTCATTGTCGCCAGAAATGAACAAGGGGAGGTAAAGACCTTTCCATCGGTAGAGTGCGCTTTTCATCCGGTACACAATCTGGTGGAGTTTTTGTTTTCTCCGGCAGCCATTTCTGCGGAAACAGATCAGCAGGCACAAGCGCTGGCGTTGGAGGTGATCGAAAAGTTGGATATGGTGGGCTTGCTGGCAGTGGAACTATTTGTCACCAGATCCGGGGAAATCCTGGTGAATGAGATTGCCCCCAGACCACATAACAGCGGTCACCATACCATTGAAGCTAATTTTACTTCCCAATTTGAACAACACCTCCGGGCTGTAATGGGCATGCCGCTGGGGGATACCGGTATCCGTAGTGCTGCCGCCATGGTTAATTTGCTGGGGGAAGACGGATATACGGGAGAGGCATTGGTAGAAGGAATGGATGAAGCGATAAACATGAAGGGCGTGTACTTGCATCTTTACGGGAAGAAACTGACCAAGCCTTTTCGGAAAATGGGGCACGTGACGGTATTGGAAGCGGATGTGGATCGGCTAAAAGAAAAAGCACAGCGAATCAAAGAATTAATCAAGATAAAAGCATGAGCAAGGTTCAGGTAGGTATCATAATGGGCAGTCAGTCTGATTTGCCTGTCATGGCAGAGGCGGCCAAATTTTTAGAAGAAATGGAAGTCGGTTACGAGCTCACGATCGTTTCGGCGCATCGAACTCCCCGTCGAATGATTGATTACGCAGAAAATGCCAAGGCAAGGGGCATAAAGGTGATTATTGCCGGGGCAGGGGGCGCTGCCCATCTGCCAGGGATGGTGGCCTCACTGACCACCTTGCCGGTCATTGGGGTACCGGTCAAATCCTCCAATTCCATTGATGGCTGGGACAGCATCCTTTCTATTTTGCAAATGCCTTCCGGTATCCCCGTCGCCACGGTGGCATTGAATGGGGCAAAGAATGCCGGGATCCTGGCCGCCTCGATTGTTGGTGCCTTTGAGGAAAAGACTGGGGCCAAAATGGCAACATTCAAAAAATCACTCAAAGAAAAAGTAGAAAATACCGCTGAAGAGATAGAAAGTAAAGGCTGGAAAACGGTACTTGGAAACAAAGGGTGATTAATGAGACCTTTCTTATCCGGTTAAACGTTAGTTTCCTAATTTTTTACTCCCCTTTTCAATAATAACTTCTTTGTTTTCCACCCTAATGGCGAAATCCTCAGGGTGAAGCGTTGGTCCGTATCGTTCGGCATAAACCCGGGTAAATGCGGCTCCAAAAAACAGTATCAAACAAGAATACGATACCCACAATAAGACCAGGACCACAGATCCCGCTGCGCCATAAGTAGAGCCAGGTTCGGCGATACCAAAATAAAGGCTTAATAAAATTTTGCCCAGATTAAATAAAAAAGCGGTAATAAATCCACCGAGCCAAACGGAACGCCAATGGACCTTCATGTCAGGCATAAATTTAAATATCAAAACAAACAAACATCCTAACACAGCTGTGGAAAATAGAAACTCCAATACCTGGGCAATTTCCACATAGCCAGGTTCCCACAAGCGCGCCAGGTAAGTACTGACCAATGTCAAGGCAGTGGAAACCACAAAACTGATAATCAATAAAAACGCAATGGCCATGACAAATGCCAGGCTCAAGGCCCTGTCCTTGATGATTTTCCAGTATCCGGCTTTGGGATCAATTTTTACACCCCAAATTTCATTCATGGAAATCTGGAGTTGGTAAAAAACACCTGTCGCTCCAAAAATTAAGATGGCTATTCCAAGAATGGTAGCAAAAACCGTCCTGCCGTCTTTTTGGGTGTTTTCTATAATGGCAATCACTGCCTGGGCGGCATCAGGCCCTATGGCTTCCGAAATTTCACCCGTGATCTGCCCCTGTACGATCTCCGTGCCCCAAATGGCTCCCACCGTGTTGATAATAATGATCAGCAAGCCGGGAAGCGATAACACCGCATAGTAGGCGACTACTGCCCCTAGTCGCCAGGGATTGTTGTCATTCCAGATCTTCGCCGCTTTCCAAAAAAGCCCGGGTAAATGTGCGATTCTAAATTTCCCCTTCCTCCTCGCGGACACACTTTTCTTTCGTATCATTTCAATAAAAATTAACTTTTATCCGGCCATCAGATAATCAATGCGTACAGCATTAACCATGCCCCGCTTTTCATCGGAATTGGCAAACAAGTAATTGACTACTAAAAAATAAGGGCCAACAGGGCCCAATTTCCCATCACCATTCTTTAAGGGTCAGAAATGAACGGTTTTCATTATTTTATCCGCTTTTTTTACCTCCAAGGTAAAGGTCTGTGCATTCCTGTCCTTATAGTCACCTAGTGGGGTAACTTTTACCTTATACATGCCAGGGTTTAATAGAAATTCCTTTCCTCGATCATAGGTACGGCCTCCGGCTACGTTTTTGCCAGAGGATTCTTCGGTTAAGGTAACCATACTGTCAATGGATCTGTCCGCTACCCGTGCGTCAATATGTGCAGTTCCTGTTTGGAAATCAAACGTAACAGGGGTGATCCCGCCTGATTGGATGGTGACATTTTCAATTTCCGCATAGGTGTCCATACCGTTCATGGCGAGTGCCTGAATGGTGATTTTATACGTACCTGGGTTTACCTCTACTTCTTTGGCTGAATTATAGGTACGAATCGAAGCGGTCCTATTCCCATTTTGGTCAATCACTTTTACCATCGCATCCCAAAAGTCACCATTATTTAAGATCGAAATCCCAAATTTCCCGCTGTCAAAACTAATCTCCTGATGCACCAGTCTGTCTTCCGTACTTTCTATTCCCGAAACGGTTACCATTTTTACATCACTGCCTTCGAGCGGGCTTGCTTCAAAATTGTATGTGCTCGGTGGCAAATAAAAAAAGACCGTGTCCCGGTAAGTGCGCACACTTATTGGCTCTCTTTTTCCAACGACATCATAAGCCTTAACCATGGCATCAATGGGCATTCCATTCTTTACGGCATATACCGAAGCGTTGCTTTTGGGTTTGTCTATGGTAGCCGTAGTAGCTTCATTCAGGACCGCTCCCAGGTCCACGGCATCTGTTGCCGGGAAGTACCGACCCTCCCCGGCCAAAGCAGCGCATTTTAATGGCTCGGTATCTTCATCGACTAAGCCAAAACCGATGATGTGCAAGCGAAAATCAATTCCTTCTTTTTTGGCTTGCCTCACTACCTCACATATGTTTCCGTCGCAGGACTCAATCCCATCGGTTACCAGAATGACGGTTGCCTTGGCTTTTGAGTCCCTTAGTTGATCAATTACCAACGAAGTAGCATAAGCCAAAGGGGTCATTCCCAGTGGTTTGATCGAATGTAAGGCCGTATTGAAGCCGGTTTTAGTTCCATTCTCGAAATCAACCAAAAATTCAACATCCCCGCAATCACCTTTATTCCGGTGTCCATAAGCGACCAATCCGATTTTTTGATTTTTCCGAAGGCCATTGACGGAGTTGGTCAACACCTCAGCCGCAATTTCCATTTTGGTTCTCCCCTCTAATTGACCCCACATGGAGCCGCTGGCATCGTAAATAAATACAATCGGGGACAGGGATTCATATTCTTGCGCTGACCCAGAATAGGATGACAAAACGACCAAAAAAAAGATGGTAAGGAATCTCATAAGGGGCAGGTTTAGAGCGGGATACGATAAATATAATCAAAAAATCAAGAAACCAGTTACTTTGGTAGTCATTAAAATAGACCGGGAATCAGGACAGTATCTTAATTTTATACGTATAAAGAATAGACAATTCAAATTTTCTTCCCATGAAATCTATATGTGCGTATTCCTTACTGGTAGGCTTCCTTTTTTCATGTACCGATACGGAAATCCCGATACTCCCTGAGGAGCTTGTGGGTACCTGGAAGATGGTTGAATACGAGGAAAACCAGGATATGGACCGGGTGGAATGGGTTACTTAATTATGAAAATGGTACTTATGCGCAATTGATCGGGTATCGGGAGGCTGGATCGGGAGCGTTTTTGGGCTACCGGTCCTATGCTGAGGGAACCTACACAGTGGAAGGAAACCGTGTGCTGTTTCAGGAAAGCAATCGCCTGATACATCTGGGCGGTACCATTTACGGAGAACGGGATCAATTGAGTCCTATCAACCCCAACCCGGACGTTTGGGCAGAGCTGTCGATAAGGGAAAACGGATCCGTTCTGAACATTCACCTACCCTGCAACCCCGTTTCCTCGGCAGGGTGCATTCCCGATAAAAGCTATAACAAACTGGTAGCTTTCTCCGGTGACCTGCTTTGATGCGGATTTTTCAATACGTGGGTCGCAAAAATAATACCTGACCGGATCAAAGTCAGGGTGATAAATAGCACCTTCCGCTGATCTTACCCCCTTCTAGTCAGTCCGACCGCGGTGTCAGGTAAATTTAGTTTCCCGAAGAATCAACCTCAGTAGGTCAATCCAAAACCAAAGGGAAACAGTGTATCTTCTTCGGGATATCCCGGTGCATCAGGGGCCTGGTCCACGATTGCCTCCGGCTTATTGGCCAGGGCAAAGGGAAGTTTTCCAGCTGGCTTGAATTTTCCAGTGAGGATGTCCAAAAGGGCCCCATCCGTAACGCCAAAAGTAGCCAAAATGGCTCCTGCGTTCAGGATTCCGGAATTTTTATCCAGAACATAGGGTTGTCTGAAATCAATGGCCAACACCGTATTTTCAGGTCCTACCTTTTCCATGATGGTTTTTATGTCTTTTAGAGAAGGGGTAATTTCCCAGGATGTTGAGCCCTCCATGGCTGAAAAAGCAAGTAAATCCAGTTCGTTGGGGTCCGCCCCGCCAAACCTCCGTCCGCTCTCTCTTCCGCCACTATTGGATACATTTACACGGATGATGGCCAGTTCAGTACCATCACTGATGGGGGCAAGGGTTTCTTCCTCGCCGGAATGTTGATCCCCTGCCACTGCCATGATGCCAGCCCAGGACTGGTCCTCAAATACTTCCGGGTTTACGCCCATGGTATAGACCATCAGGGAGTCACCTTCTTCCGGAAGGGCAATGGGAAGGTTCATTTTATTTTGAAGCAATACGATCGATTTTCGCTGGGCGATATCCGCTTTTCTTTGGTGGGCCGGATTACCCAGCAGGTAGGCTGCCCGGTTGGGATCCACATAGGGGTTTTCAAACAAGCCCAGTTCGAATTGTTCCCTTAACAGTCTTTCCACGGAAAGGTCTACCCGGCTTTCTGAAAGTTTCCCCGATTGAACTAAGGAAAGTAGCTGCTCATTATCATTAAAACCGGACAATACATCGGTCCCCGCTTCGATGGCGATGAGAATTTGCTCCTCTGTGCTTTTGTCTTCCAGGCCCCATGCCCGGTCTCCGATAATGCCGGTATCCGAATTGATATACCCCTTAAATCCCAGCTTATTCCGCAATAAATCGGTGAGAATTCCCTTTGAAAAAGCCATTCCTACATTGTTGGGCATGTAGGCCTGCCCCACCGGAATGCCATAGTAGGCCATGATGGAAGAGGCTCCTGCATCAATGGCCGCCTGAAACGGCGCCAGGTGGTAATCAAAATTATCGGAGGGATACACCTGATTTTTGCCATAATCGTAATGGGGGTCTCCGCCACCTTCCTGCGGCCCACCACCAGGAAAATGTTTGATGGTCAGGGCAACGCTTTTGGCATTCAGGGATTCACCTTGAAGGTTTTTGACAAGGGTCGAAAGTATATCCGATGCCAGTTCGCTGTCTTCGGTAAAGGTTTCATGCACCCTGTACCAGCGGGGTTCGGTAGAGAGATCGGCCATGTAGCCATACATTCCACGGATGCCAACCGAGGTCCATTCCCGGGCCATGATATTGGCAAAGTCAGCAATCAACGCCATGTCCCGTGTAGCGGCCAGACCGCTTTCCTTGGGCCAGGCCGAGAATGAACCTGAGGAAACATTAATGCCAGCCCTGGCATCGAAATCTACCTGATTTCGGGCATTGGACTTAAATACCACGGGTATGCCGAGTCTGGTGGATTCTGCCAATTCCTGG
Source organism: Cyclobacterium salsum (assembly GCF_010119245.1). Taxonomy (GTDB): domain Bacteria; phylum Bacteroidota; class Bacteroidia; order Cytophagales; family Cyclobacteriaceae; genus Cyclobacterium; species Cyclobacterium salsum. The sequence goes on along the minus strand of NZ_WNKG01000017.1, from coordinate 39,532 downwards.
ATGGAATTGGTAAACTGGGCCGCTTCAAAGGGGCTGATCTGCGCCCCGCCAAAAGAATTGGTCGATTCAGACCGCTCAGGGTTATTTTTAAGCACATTTCTAAATACAAACCGGGTCATCTTTTCATTCTCAATGAATTGGACCGCACGGTCTGTCATATGGCCATACTCCCCGGCATTAAGCGTATTAATCAGCAGCATGCCCACCTTTTCCTCTAAAGTCATCTGACCGAGCAGGTTTCCTATCCGCTGCTCCACCGGCAGCCGCCAATCCTCATAGGCATCCAAACGATTGTTTTTGTTGAGGTCTTTGAAGGTCAATTGCCCTTCATGCAGAAGGTCAACGGCCCGGGATTCAATCGCCGGTTGGTGGGTATAAGTACCTTGTGCATGGCCCTGAATGCACAAAAGCAAAACGGACAGTCGGAATAGATTTTTCATGATTGCTTTAATTTCCAGAGTTCTTTTGATTCATTTCCGTCTTTTGTGTTCAATTGAATTTTATCCGAATGACTGCAAATAAAACGGACCCGATCTTCCGGTAAATTGTTATGACTTGCTATGGCTCTGGTAGAACGCCATACCTCCGAATGCTTAGGTTTTGTATTTTCTTTCAGCCATTTCAATACCCGCTTGGTATGGCTTTTTTTCAAGTAACCCTGCCGTGACAGTTCAGCCAGCCAAATGACCAATCCTGCAATGGCACCGCCAACAGCACCAATAATAATTCCTTGCCATATTTGCACTTCGTCCATGTGAAAGCAATATACCCAATAATCAATTACAGTAATAGGTCTATAGAAATTATCTGTATTCGAAAATACCAGGTGAAAAAATAAAAGGAATAAAGATCCAGCAATCGGTTGGGAGAAATGATACCAGGAAATTATCCCTTTACTAATTTAAAAAGGAACGATTATCGTTTTCTAACGATTCGCTTCAAATACCATGGATGACCTGATTTCGGGAATTAACCTTTTCGAATCCGAAGCTTACGGGCAGTTTATGCGAATAATCCTGATTAAAAAGGCAGGATATCTCCTTCGCTGTCATCGCTGAAGGTACTGACATCAGGTTGGTCCTGCTTTTGGTTTCCGGAAGCCGCTGCACCACCTCCATTACTGGTATCCTGGCTGTTTACCCGCCAAACTTTCACATCGGTATACCAGCGTCCGTTGTATTCCCTGCTTTCTACTTCTATACTGGCGGTAACATCAGCACCTTCCTGAATGTTAAATTGGTCGATTTTATCTCCCCATACGGTGAGACAGACTTTTTTGGGATACTGGCCGGGAGTTTCCATGATATAGTCCCTTTTTCGCCAGGTACCGTTTCTACCGTTACCTGATTGTTCTTCCAGTGCCTGAATGATTTTTCCAGTTAGTTCCATGATGGTTGGGTTGGTTGATGAAAATACGAAGGTAATTAAAATTTTTGATTAACTTTAATGTCTAAATCTGGTAACATGAAGGTCTTAATCCTAATCGTTTTATCGATGGCTTATTTTGAAAGCCCTGCACAGGAAAAAGTAACTGACTTTACATTACCTGCCGTAGGGGACCATGAACCCTTTATCTTAAGCAATGCCAAGGGTAACTATGTGGCCTTACATTTTTTACTCAAAACCGAATGCCCTTATTGTATCCGCCATACAAATGACTATATAGAGAAATCTTCTTCCCTGGAAAATGTCATTCAGGTGTTTATTAAACCTGATACAGAGCAAGAAATCGAGGCTTGGGCGGAAAACCTTGGGGAAACTCCTTTTCCTATTTACCAGGATATGGATGCCAATCTGGCCGAGAGACTGGGTATTCCCGATGGCTATGCCTTTCACGGACAGGTGGTTCACTATCCAGCCTTGATTCTTATAGATCCTGAGGGAAAAGAGGTATACCGGTATGTTGGAAAGAACAACAGTGACCGGCTATCCTTCAAAAGATTTAAGGACATTTTAGATAAACAGTGAGAAACGTAATTCTCTACGGATTATTACTGATATTGCCCTGCCCTGCTATTAGATGCTAAATCATTTTCCTTCGCAGTAGGTAATGGACAATCTCCGAATATGGATTCTTTTCCATATTGCTAATTAGAAAAGAAAACAAAACACCAAAAGCTATCCCATATTCTTCACGGCATGGTCTACCGCTCTGGCGGCAAAGGCCATGTAGGTCAGCGAAGGGTTTTGCGTACTGGTGGAGGTCATACAGGCCCCGTCGGTCACATAGACATTGGGGCAACTGTGAATCTGGTTCCATTTATTCAGCACCGAAGTTTCCGGATCGTTCCCCATTCGGGCTCCACCCATTTCATGGATATCCAGGCCGGGGGCACGTTTGTCATCCCGGGTACGGATATTGGTGAATCCAGCCGCTTCAAACATCTCGGTCATCTGCTCCAGATAATCCTTGATCATGGCTTCGTCATTGGCATCGTAGTCCATGGCAATCTTTAACTGCGGGATGCCCCAGGCATCTTTTTTAACTGGGTCCAGGCTTACCTGACTTTCTTCTTTCGGGATGGTTTCGCCCATCATGTGGGAACCCACCCGCCAGGGCCCGTATTCCTCCCGGGTCAGCGCCTGTTCCAGTTCTTCTCCAATGCCGGAGTAGTCCGTAATCATACTTCGACTAGCACTGAATCCGGCCGCATATCCCCTCAGAAAATCGGTTTCCTGTTTGTAAACATTCCGGAAACGCGGGAAGTACCCGGAAGTGGGCCGTCTTCCCTCAGTGGTATATTCTTTTAAGCCATCGTATTCTCCGGAAATGCCTGCCCGGTAGTTATGAAAGGCCACGTATTTTCCCAGGACGCCACTGTCATTGCCCAAGCCATTGGGAAAACGGTTGGAGGTTGAATTCAACAAGATCAGATTGCTATTGAGGGCACTGGCATTCAAAAAGATTACCTTGGCATAATATTCTGTGGTTTCCCCGGTATTGGCATCGATCACCCGAACTCCCGTGGCTTTGCCTTTGGCCTCGTCATAGATGATGGAATGAACCACGGCATGGTGTTGCATACTGAGGTTGCCGGTGTTGGCAGCCCAGGGCAAGGTGGAGGAGTTGCTACTGAAATAGCCTCCAAAAGGACAGCCCCGCTGGCAAAGCGTCCGGTTTTGGCAAAGGGCCCGACCCTGTTTGGCATAAAATTCCTTGTTGCCGGTAATGTGGGCACAACGAGCCACGATTATTTCCCTTTCGGGGTAGTTTTTACGTAGAAAGTCCTTGAAGTACAACTCACCGGCTGTCAGCTCGAAAGGGGGTAAAAACTCCCCATCGGGAAGGTTGTCCCTGCCATCCTTATTGCCGGAAACGCCGATAAATTTCTCCACATGGCTGTACCAGGGAGCGATGTCCTGATAGCGAATGGGCCAATCCACCGCAAATCCATCCCGGGCAGGTCCTTCAAAATCGAAATCACTCCAGCGCTGCACCTGTCGGGCCCAAAGCAGCGATTTGCCACCCGTTTGATACCCTCTGATCCAGTCAAAAGGTTTTTCTTGTACATAGGGATGCTCCTGGTCTTTTACAAAAAAATGCTGAGCATCCTCCCGAAAGGCGTAGCAACGACTCACTACCGGATTTTCCTTTTTGATTGCTTCCGGAATGGCCCCCCGGTGTTCAAATTCCCAGGGCATCTTATTGGTGGTAGGGTAATCCTGAACGTGCTTCACTTCCCTTCCTCTTTCAAGAACCAGGGTTTTGAGGCCTTTTTCGCAAAGCTCTTTGGCTGCCCAACCGCCGCTCATCCCTGAGCCGATAACGATAGCATCGTAGCTGTTTTCCTTTTTACTGTTTATATTCAAATTCGCCATGGCGTACGTTTCTTTTATGCGTTTTCAATCTTTTTGCTTCCGTAAAATCGTGCAGGAACCAATTCATAGGGTTTGATTTCTGTCATGAAGTATTCGGAATTCAGGTAGCCTTGCAAGGCAAACTGTTTGGTGGTGCTAATAAAACCCCTAGCCGCATCTGCTTCCTTGTCTCCATCCATAACCAGGGTTTTTCGAAGGCTGTTTTCTGCCTGTGTAGCATCCATCTGGGAAAATTCCGTTCCAAAATGGGTTTTGGAAAACAGTTCCCATTGCCGGAGGCCGGTGAGAAACGCTTCCTGTTGGGTATCATTCAGACAATCGTTGCACATCACCAGCACAAAATCGGGAAGCTGTAGCGCTTCCCCGGATTTGAGCACGTTTCCCGGAAAAATCGTATGGATAATGCGGGTCAACAGTTCTTTTTCAGAAGCGGTGATCTTTAGGTTTTCATAGGCTTGCAAGATGGATTCCTCGCTGAAGTCGCAGGCCGGAATCAGAACCACCCCTCCGGTAAGCAGCGCCAATTGCTTCATGGCAGATCTTCTATCCATAATCGTAGGTATATTTAATGATAATTGTCAAACAAGGTATTGATTTTTTGATTACCTGCCACAGGTTTTTTTTATTGGTGGTATATTGCGAGCGAAATGATTTAATTTTGTAAGCGTAACTACATTCTCATCGTATTCCTCCAATCCATGATCAAAAGTTTACTATTATTAATAATTACCTTATTGCCTTTGACGCTCTTGGCGCAAACCAGAATCCTGGTGCTGGATGCACAGTCTGGCAATCCCATACCTTATGTTTCGCTGAAAGCAAATAATCTGCCTGCTTACGTGGTCGATGAAGAGGGACAAGTAAGCTTTTCATTGGAAGAAGCCACCGAGATGCGTTTTTCGCACGTAGCCTATGAGAGCAAGACCCAAACGGTACCCGTCTCAGGTACCTTGACGGTTTCCCTGCAGCGGGCTGAAAACGCCCTTTCGGAAGTGGTGGTCAGTTCCTTTGATACGGAAAGGCCGCTTTTGGAGCAGGCTGCGGGCATTGCCAGGGTTTCTGAAGCGGATTTGTTTCGGTTCAATGAAACCTCGGTGGTCCATGCCTTTAATACCAAACCGGGCATACGGGTGGAGCAAAGGGCACCCGCCAGCTACCGTATTTCGATTCGGGGTAGCTCCTTGCGCGCACCTTTTGGAGTAAGAAATGTAAAAGTCTACTGGAATGGAATCCCTTTTACGGCTGCAGATGGCACCACTCCGCTCAACATGCTGGATCTTTCCAACCTGGAGAACACCGAGATTATCAAGGGGCCTGCGGGAAGCATCTATGGTGCCGGAAATGGAGGCGTGATTAATTTTACCAGTAGTCCGGACATTAATGAAAACAGGATTAGCTCGGACCTCATTTTTGGCGACTTTGGGATGACCCGGTACCGCTTTGGATTGTCTCAAAAAATGGAGGAAGGAGGTATTAAGGTATCCTACGTGAAGCAGAAAGCCGACGGCTACCGGGACCATACCGCCATGGACCGGGAAGTTGTCCAACTGAGCGGATATTTCCAGCCCTCTGAAAAGCAAATGCTGACCACACAGCTGTTGTATTCCGATCTTTTTTACGAATTGCCCGGGGCATTGACTGCCGACCAGGTGGAGGAAGATCCTAGTCAGGCCCGACCCGGATCTGCGGCCCAAAACGCATCCATTGACCAACAGTCGATGTACGGAGTGCTTTCCCATGATTACCAGTTCCACCCAAACTTCAGTAACAAAACCTCGATCTACATCAATACCGTGGATTTCGAAAACCCCTTCAACCTGGACTATAAGAAGGAAACGCAGTTTAGTTACGGAGGAAGAACCAGTTTTACCTATGATGCCATTTGGGGTTCCGTGCCGGTACGTTTGATCGGCGGGGGGGAATACCAGTTTTCAAAGACGGCGGCCCAAAACTTTGGCAACCGGGGCGGTCAGGCAGATACCATCCGGTTCAGTGATGAATTGCAATCTACTACGGCCTTTCTTTTCCAGCAAGTGGAGGCGGAATTATCAGAGCAATTTCTACTTACGCTGGGTTTGAGTGAAAATTTTTCCAATTTGGATATTGCCAGAAACATCGATGCCATCCGGGGAATGCCCTCGCAAGCTCGTCGCACATTTGATCCGGTGATTGTTCCCAGACTCGCATTGGTTGCCAAATTGAACCCCACTGCAGCAATTCACGGGAGCATAAGTTCCGGTTTTTCCCCTCCCACCATTGACGAAGTACGGACCAATGAAGGCACGATTAACCTGAATTTGGAGGCAGAGAAGGGAATCAATTACGAACTGGGATACCGGTCCAGTTTTAATCAGGGAAGGGTGAATGTGGATCTTTCTGCTTTCTATTTTAAACTAGACGAGACCATCACCACCTTTACCAATGAACAGGGAGTGGTGCTGTTTCGCAATGCCGGGGCAACGGACCAAAAAGGAGTGGAAGCCCTGGTGGATTATGCCTTGATCCGCAATCAACTGACTTTTGTTCAAGAGCTTAAACTGACCCATACCTTTACCGGTCACTATTTTACCTTTGCCGATTTTGTAAAGGGTGAAAATGATTATTCCGGAAATGACCTCACCGGAGTAGCACCTCATACGCTGGTAAATCAATTAGATATCCGCACCAGACCTGGTTTTTACCTTAATTTCACCCACCAATTTGTGGATGATATTCCGCTGAATGATGCCAACACGGTTTACCAGGATGCCTATCACCTGCTAAATGCCCGCGCAGGCTGGAGGGGAAGTATCGGTACCACCTTGGATTTGGAAGTTTTTGCGGGAGTGGAAAACCTCTCCGATTCCAGCTATAGCCTGGGTAATGACCTGAATCCATTCGGAGGCAGGTACTTCCAACCAGCCGCTCCAAGAAACTTTTATGGTGGGATAAAGGTTGGATTGAAATACTAGTAATAACAGCACATTTATGAATAACCGACCCGTATTTAATATAGAAGAAGTCAATAAAATCATCCGAAACCGAAGGTCTCAATTTGTAGCTCAGTTTAAGGAGGACGACCCGGTGGATGATCGGATCATTATGGAAATGCTTGAAAATGCCAATTGGGCACCAACCCACAAGCTGACGGAGCCCTGGCGTTTTGTAGTCTTTTCAGGAGAAGGACTTCAGCGACTGGCTGATTTTCAATCCGGATTATACAAGGAACGAAGTGAAAAAGCCGGGAAATTTATAGAAGCCACCTATACTAAATTCAAGGAGAACCCACTCAAAGCTTCTCACATCATTGCGATCGGGATGAAGCGCGATCTTCGGGCGAATCTCCCGGAAATGGAAGAAGTAGCGGCGGTTTCCATGGCGGTACAGAACATGTACCTGACGGCCAGTGCCCATGGTTTGGCGGCATATTGGGGGACCGGCGGACCTACATTTTGGCCCGAAGCCAAATCCTTTTTCGGCCTGGAAGAAGAAGACATGCTGATGGGCTTTTTTTATGTGGCCAAACCGGCTACCGATCGCTGGCCGGAGGGAAGAAGGAAGCCAATTTCAGAAAAAGTGACCTGGGTAAGAGAATGAGGAATAGTAAAAAGCAAGGCATGGATTGTTCATCGGGATGTATCGGATGGAGCTTGCTGCTGCTGCTGTTTATCAGTTCCTGCGGAGAAGACTACCTACCCAAGCCAATGGGGTACAATCGCATTGACCTGCCGGAAAGGGAGTTTGAGTCCCTATCAATGGACCTTCCCTATTCCTTTCAGCATTCCAGTCACCTGCAGGTGGAGCCGGATTCCTTTAACATGGCTGAGAAAACCTGGATCAATCTGCACTATACGGCACTGGGAGCAAGGGTGCACCTTACCTATAAGCCAATTGAAGGGAATAAAGAAAACCTGAGAACCTACCTGGATGACGCACTCAATCTGACTTTTAAGCATCAAATCAAGGCTTACGGCATCGACGAGAGTGTTGTCCGAACGCCTAAGGGCTATACTGGATTGGTAGCCGAGTTGAGCGGAGAAGTACCGACGCAGTTCCAGTTCTTTGTGACTGATTCCACCACTCATTTTCTGAGAGGGGCGCTTTATTTCAACACCGCAGTTAAGAACGATTCACTGGCCCCGATCATTGAATATGTTAAAACAGATATGATGCATTTGATTAATACAGTGGAATTTAATTGATTCATTCGATAAAATGTAGTATCTTTCAAATTGGTATTTTGGATACCATCCCTCACCCGGCTGATTTCATAAATACGAAGCCACCTCCGACCTTGATTCACCTTTTGCAATTCACCTATTAAAATATCAGTATGGCTACGCCAAAATTTTCTAAACCTACCCTTAATTTCCATCAGGATCTCAAAAAAAGGGTAAGTGACTACTTCCGGGAAAAACAATTAACACGGTCCGGTAACCGCCCCCTTTATTTGAAAGCGGGTATCATTGTATTGTCTTTTATTTTTCTATACGTTCACCTTGTTTTCTTTACCCCTCACTGGGCATTTGCGTTGTTGGAATGCCTGCTTCTTGGTGCCATGACGGCCTTTATAGGCTTTAATGTCATGCATGATGGGGCACATGGGAGCTTTAGTGACCGGCCCTGGGTCAATCGATTGGCAGGTCTTTCTATCAATTTTCTGGGAGCGAATGTATTTATGTGGAAAACCAAACATAATGTGGTACACCATTCCTATACTAATGTGGAAGGAGTGGATGACGACTTGAACGCCGGCCATTTTTTGAGACTTTCCCCAACCCAGAAAAAGTTAAAATTTCATCAGTTTCAACATTACTACTTTATTTTTACCTATTCTCTGCTGTACCTTTATTGGGTGTTTTTTACGGATTACAAAAAGTACGTGACCAAAAAGGTCGGCTTGGTTCCCATAACGAAAATGAAGCTTTCAGACCATATCAGTTTCTGGTCTTTTAAGGCCATTCATCTGGTCTTATTCCTGGCCATACCCATTTATATGGTAGGCTTTAGTCAATGGCTGCTGGGTTTTGCTGTTTTCAGTTTGTTTGCAGGACTATTACTGACCCTGGTATTTCAACTGGCACATAGCCTGGAGGAAACGGCTTTCCCGATACCTTCCCCGGCCACCAACAGCCTGGAAGACGAATGGATGATTCACCAAATCCGCACCACTGCTAATTTTGCGACCGGCAACAAACTGCTAACCTGGTTTTTGGGTGGTTTGAATTTTCAAGTTGAGCATCACTTGTTTCCAAAAATTTCGCACATTCACTATCCTGCTATCAGCAAGATAATCAAACAAGCATGTCAGGAGTATAACATCACGTATCTGGAGCATCAGAAATTGCGTCGTGCTTTCGTTTCCCATTTCCGACATCTAAGAGTATTGGGAACGGCTTAAGCCATGCGGTAGTATTTGGCATTCCCATTTCTACCACTTACATTTGCATCAAGATCATTAGGGGTGCCCCAATATACCGGGCTGAGATCATACCCATATTACCTGATCCGGGTAGTGCCGGCGAAGGGAAATGAGAAATAGCTAATCGTACGTACTGCTATTGGGTAAACTACGAAAAAAGGAATACCCCTTTATTCCTTTTATGTTTAACCGAATTCGTTAATAATTATGATTCGCATGTATCTGTCAGCCGCAGCAATGCTGTTGACCCAATGGGCAATGGCCCAAAACCGCATTCAAGGAGAAATCAGGGATGCCGAAAACGATGTTGCCCTTCCGGGTGCCACCATTATCCTTGAAGATTCGGACCAAGGTACCGTCTCGAACAGAAACGGAAGCTTTGAGCTGAATGGAATGGGGCAGGGAGAATGGGAACTACGGATATCCTATGTGGGATATGAGACCACCTGGGCTACCGTCCGGGTTCCGCAGGATTCACCGCTTTTGATTGAGCTAAATCCGATTACCATCTCTACAGAGGAGTTTATCGTCTCCGGAACCAGGGCCTCAGCCACCACCCCCACCACCTTTCAGGTGATAGACAAATCGGACCTTTCCAAAAATAACCTGGGCCAGGACCTGCCGATGTTGCTCAATTATACCCCTTCCATGGTCACGCACTCCGATGCCGGAGCAGGCGTAGGCTATACAGGTTTGAGAATCAGGGGAACCGACCAGACCCGGATTAACGTGACAGTGAATGGGATTCCGCTGAACGACGCCGAATCACACGGCGTTTTTTGGGTAAACATGCCGGATTTTGCATCTTCGGTAGAAAACATCCAAATCCAAAGGGGGGTAGGTACTTCCACCAATGGAGCGGCCACCTTTGGTGCCAGCCTGAATATCCAAACGGATACCAAAAAGGAAGAAGCCTATGCGGAAACCGATCACTCGGTGGGCTCTTTTGCTACCCGTAAACACACCATAAAGGCAGGTACAGGACTAATTGACGACCGTTGGGCGGTAGATGCCCGGCTTTCCAGGATTTCTTCTGATGGCTACATTGATCGGGCGTTCTCAGACCTGAAATCCTATTTCGTTTCAGGCGGCTATTTTGGCGATGATCATGTGGTAAAGGTCAATATCTTTTCCGGATCTGAGCAGACGTATCAGGCCTGGAACGGCGTACCCGAAAACCTACTGGAAACCGATCGCACCTATAACGGCTACACGTATGAAAACGAAACCGATAACTACCAGCAGGATCATTATCAGTTTATTTATGCCGGTACCTGGGGAAATTATCTGAAGGCCAATTTTGCGTTACATTATACGCAGGGACAAGGATACTACGAGCAATTCAGACCGGATGATAACCTGCCGGATAACTATGGGATTGATCCCATCCTGATCGGAGGGGAAGAAATAAACGAAACCGATATTATTCGTAGAAGGTGGCTGGACAATGATTTTTATGGGGCGGTTTATTCTCTGAAATACGTGTCCAAAAATGGTAAAGTGGATGCCATTTTGGGCGGAGCAGCCAATCGTTATGATGGAGACCACTTTGGGGAAATCATCTGGATGGGTGTGAGCGGAGATACCGATATCCGCGACCGCTACTACGACAACGTGGCGGTGAAGGATGACCGGAATATTTACCTCAAATCAACCTACGAAGTACAGGAAAGGCTGTATTTGTTTGGTGATTTTCAGTGGCGAAATATTTACTACCGTTTCGAGGGAATCAACAGCGACCTAAGGACGATCACCGGTAGCCAGAATTATAACTTTTTTAATCCTAAAGTTGGCTTATCGTATGAAACAACCAATGGAAAGACCTGGTATGCCTCCTACGCCGTGGCCAATCGGGAGCCGGTACGGGCAGATTTCACGGATTCTCCGCTCGCAGAAATCCCCAGACCGGAGACCTTGAATAATGTGGAAGCGGGCGTTCGCGTCAGTCGCAATCGCTATCAATACAGTGCCAATCTGTATTACATGGGGTATCAGGACCAATTAGTACTCACCGGACAGCTCAACGATGTAGGGGCTTATATCCGGGAAAATGTTGCCAGTAGCTACCGGGCAGGGCTAGAACTGGATGGGGCAGTGCAGCTTACCTCTCGCTGGACGGTGGGAGGAAATATTGCATTTAGTAGAAATAAGATTGATACGTTTACGGAATACAACGATGTGTACGATGAAAATTGGGGATTCGCCGGCCAGGAAAGCACCACTTATCAGGATACGGATATTGCCTTTTCTCCCAATCTGGTAGGTAGTGCCCTCATCGATTTCCGTCCGGTAAAAAACCTGGAGCTTAGCCTGCTCAATAAGTATGTTGGGAGACAGTACCTGGACAATACCCAGCAGGAATCCCGTAGCCTGGATCCCTTCTGGACGACCGATCTACGGTTCTCTTACAGCTGGAATCCCGGGTTCGTGGAGGAAATGGCGTTTTCTGTAAAGGTAAATAACGTTTTCAACGAATTGTACGAACCCAATGGCTATACCTTTAGCTATTTCGTGCCCACCGAAGGAAACAGCGGACGGGAATTGGTGACTGAAAATTATTATTATCCTATGGCCGGGACCAACTACCTTGCGGGTCTGTCCATACGCTTTTAAGAGAAAGCTGCCAAGCCACCCCATGGCGTTTTCGAATGCTATTTGGGGTGGTTTTATTGGATAGGAGTGCCGTGGGTCTGTCGAATAAGTTGTCGGGAAAGAAAGGAAGAGCTTTGTAGCAATTTTACAGCCAGGGAAGATACCAGTGGTGCTCCAAATAGCTGTTGTATTTTCCTTCCCAGCATGAGCCGTTTCCGAAAAAATAGATTCCAATTTTTTTGATAGGCCTCCTGAATTTCAGTGAGGCCTTGTTTTTCCTTAAAGGCTTCGGCTGCCAGGATTGCCGTATGGATCGCAATGGCCATTCCGTTTCCGCAGAGAGGGGTGATCATGCCAGCCGCATCGCCTAGCATCAGGATCTGATTTTCCACAGGCTGTTTTGTGGCAAAGCTGATCTCGTTGATCACTTCCGGTCTGTCCCATAAAAAATGAGCATTTTCAAAAATATGGCGAATATGAGGGTTTTTGTACAGGTAGGTTTCTTCCATGGCCGCAATACTTCCGGAAGTTTTGAGCTGTTCCCTGCTTCCAAGGTAGCACAAGTTAAAATGCCCGTTTTCAACCTTATTGATTCCCAGGTAGCCACCATTGTAGTTATGTAACGCCACCATTTGGTCCTCCAATCCCTCCATCTGTATGTGGTATTTTATGCCTACATAGGGGCTTCTTTTTTGTATGAAGGGCCGCGCTAATTTTTTATCAATTTTGGATCTCTTGCCATAAGCACCCAGTACAAATTCCGCAGGAAGGATGGTACCGTTATTGGTTTCAACAATAAAACAGTGCTTTTCGGATTCGTAATGGACATCGGTAACCTGGGTTTTCTGCAAAAACTGCACCCCCTGTTCCATGCATTTTTGATAAATATGGTGGTCTAGTACGTAGCGGCTTATCCCAAAACCGCCTAAATCCAACGGAAAATCTGCGTGATTTCCATTGACGGCACTTAATCTAAATTGGTTGATGGAAGGCGGATTGTGCTCAAAGGGAAACAAGTCTTCCCGAATCAAAAAATCTTTTACCTCATTGGACACGTATTCTCCACAGACCCGATGAAAGGGATAGGTTTTCTTTTCGATAACCAGCACTTTTCTACCTTGCCGGGCTAATAGATAGGCAGCTGTCAGTCCGGATAAGCCACCTCCAATAATAATAATTTCATTTTCAAACATGCGTGATTTTTTAACTATTCTTATTCGGGATGGTTTGGAAAACGAGAAAGATATTTCAACAGGTGATTTCCATTCCGGATAACAAACAGATTTAAAAATAATCCTTTAATTTCGTCTTTCCATTAAATCATTGAAAATGAAAAAATACAAGCATCGGTCGAAGTCAGGTATACTCCTTACGCTTTTGGTAAGTTTTTGCTTTATCCTGGTTTTTACCGAAGAAGCCGACGCTCAGCGTAAAAACAAGAAAAACAAAAAGGAGGACGAAAAACAAGAGGAAAAAGCCTCGGATGAGAAGGAGGAATCCAAAGGAGGTTTAAAACCCTACAAAGAAATCATTACAGAGGAGGCACAGAGCCGGGAAGGGCTTTTTGACGTTCACCTGGTGGATGGGTCTTATTTTTATGAGATTCCGGAGGAAATGCTGGGTAGGGAAATGTTAATGGTCACCACCATCGCTAAAACGGCTTCGGGAATAGGCTACGGAGGCGAGCGAACCAATACACAGATGCTACGCTGGGATAAAAAGGATAAAAACCTGCTGCTTCGGGTCGTTTCTTACTCCAATACGGCCTCTGATTCGCTCCCGATCTATGAAGCGGTGAGAAATTCCAATCTGGAACCCATTCTTTATCGCTTCGACATCAAGTCTAAAGGTAAGGACGAAACAGGCTGGGTGATAGAAGTAACGGACCTTTTTTCCAAGGACATACAGGCCCTTGGCTTGCAGAAAAACCGGCGTACCCAATACAAGGTTTCCCGATTGGATACGGATCGATCCTACGTAGATAGCATTCGCACCTACCCCACCAATATTGAAGCCCGATACGTGCTTACCTATGCTGCTGCCGAGCCACCTTCCAATTCCAGCACGGGCTTGATCACGGTAGAAATGAACAGTAGCATGGTTTTGCTTCCGGAAGAACCCATGATGCAGCGACTGGCGGATCGCAGGGTGGGCTGGTTTAGCACTCGGGTGACCGATTACGGCCTGGATGCGCAAAAGGCCAGCAAGCGGACTTACCTGGATCGCTGGCGATTGGAAGTGAAAGAAGAAGACCTTGAAAAGTTCCAGGCGGGCGAGTTAGTAGAGCCAAAAAAACAAATCGTATACTATATTGATCCCGCTACACCGAAGAAATGGGTACCCTATCTGAAGGCGGGGGTCGAGGATTGGAATGTGGCCTTTGAGGAAGCGGGATTTAAAAACGCCATTGTGGCAAAAGATGCCCCTACGCCCGAGGAAGACCCGAATTGGCATCCCGAGGACGCGCGCTATTCGGTGATTCGATATTTTGCTTCCGACATACAGAATGCCTACGGTCCTCATGTTTCCGACCCCCGATCCGGTGAAATCATTGAGTCCGATATCGGTTGGTACCATAATGTCATGAACCTGCTGCGCAATTGGTTTTTTGTCCAAACGGCGGCTATCAATCCGGAATCCCGGGGAATTGAATTTCAGGATGAAGTGATGGGCAGGTTAATTCGGTTCGTCTCTGCGCACGAAGTTGGCCATACCCTGGGTTTGCCGCACAATTTTGCCTCCTCTTTTGCCTATCCGGTAGATTCCCTGCGTTCAGCCACTTTCACCCGTGAATTCGGTACGGCCCCCTCCATTATGGATTATGCCCGGTTCAATTACATTGCACAACCTGAGGATGAAGGAGTACACCTGTATCCAGAGGTGGGGCCTTATGACAAATTTGCTGTTGGATGGGGGTACCGGCCCATTCCCGAAGCCAGTACTCCGGAAGAGGAGCAGGCTATCCTGGATCAATGGATATTGGAAAAACAGGGAAATCCGGTCTATCGGTACGGGCGACAGGGCAATCCCTACGATCCCAGCACCCAAAGCGAAGACCTGGGTAACGATGCGATGAAGGCTTCTGACTATGGCATCCAGAACCTGCAACGGATCGTACCAAACTTGATCGAATGGACGGCAGAGGAAGACAAACCCTATAAGGATTACAGTGATCTGGAGGAATTGTACGGACAGGTTTTGGCCCAGTATAACCGATACATGGGACATGTACGAACCAATATAGGCGGGGTCTACGAAATTTATAAAGCCACGGGTCAGGAAGAGGAAGCCGTATATACCCACGTAGCCAAAGCCACCCAAAAAGAAGCCATGGCATTTTTGGTTAATGAGTTATTTGCTACCCAGGACTGGTTGACCAATGAGGCCATTACCCGGCGTATCGAAGATTTTGGAATGCTTGACCGGGTGCGAAAGCTTCAGGTAACTACGCTGAATGGCATACTGGAATGGGGCAGATTGGGAAGGGTCATCGAAAACCAGGCCCTGAACGGAGCATCGGTCTATGGTTTGCTGGAGATGATGGATGACCTCAGCGAGGGGATATGGTCCGAGCTTCCCCAGGGAAAAACCATCGATGTCAACCGCAGAAGCCTGCAACGTGCGCATATAGAGCGGCTGGAACTCCTGCTTACCGAAGATGAAAGTGGTAGGTCGGCTTCCTCCTTAGATGCCTCCCAGTCGGATATCCGGCCAGCCGCTCGGGCGGGCCTAAAAACCCTTCAGGGGCAAATTCAAAGGGCCATCCCCAGAACCGGAGACCGGATGAGTAAAATCCATCTAGAGGATTGTCTGGAACGCATCAAAGAGATTCTGGATCCTGCCTAAGTACAGATTCCAGGTAAAAGTTTAAAGGCTGATTTCCGCGAGGAGTCAGCCTTTGTTTTCTTAATACGGTGCCTACCTTAATTTTCTTTTGCCGGGCAAGTCTTTATTCCAACCAGCGTATAAAGGGGACAAAAACTCACCAGGCTTGTCAGCAGAAAAATAGCTGCCACTGCAATAAATACCAAGCCTAGGGTTGCCGATACGGCTCCTGTAAAGTAAAGATAAAGGGCGACCATAGCGATAATAGTCCGCACCACGCGATCAATAGTACCCATGTTTTTTTTCATGATAAGTTGTGTTTTGGTTTTTATATGTGCGCGCCAGGGTCAAATAAATTGATCCTCAGAACGGTACATGCTAAAGTTAGTCATTGTGGAGAAGGGGCCGTGTGATATCTATCACCGAACACCTTTTTATTTTTGGACTTTCTCTATGTATCGGGAAATTTTATTCGTTTTTAAACTTTGTTTCTATAATGATTTGCTCCTGCAGGGTACGGTGGACCGGACATTTATTGGCGATTTCCAATAGTCTTTTCCGTTGGGTTTCGTCGATGTCTCCGGTTATTTCCAGGCTTCGGGTAAAACGACTAATCTTGGCATTCTTATCGTCCACATTGTCGCCATCCTTTTGGTGAACTTTATCATGGTCCAGGTACACATTGATTTCCTCCAGTTTCCATTTTTTACGCTGAGCATACATTTGCAGGGTCATGGCAGTACAGGTGCCCAGTGCTGCCATGAGTAGGTCATAAGGTGTGGGGCCCAGATTATCGCCTCCCACCTCTTCCGGTTCATCTGCCAGCAGGTGATGGAAGGGTGTTTTCACTTCGGAGGTGTAGCCATCCCCGGCCAGCCGAATCTTTACTGCGTGTCCTTTGGTATCGTTGGGCACGGTAGGAGCGGGTATGTATTTTCTGGACCAGGAACTGATCATTTCTCCCACGTATTGGCTGTCAGTCGGGTTGGATAACAGGTGGTCCGCACCATCCAGGGAAACAAAACTTTTGGGATGGTAGGCTTTTTCATACAACTCGGCTGCATGCCGAATATCCACGATGAGATCCTGTGGGGAGTGTAAAATCAGGATGGGTTTCTTGAGTTTAGACAGGCAGAAACCCAGGTCTTTTTGGCGGAGATCCTGAATAAAGGCTTGGTTGATTTCAAAGCCCCTACCGCCGATATGAACCGTGGAAGATCCCTTTGTTTCAATAGATTCCAGGTGATCCTCAAACAAATGGGCGATGTGCTGAGGGTCTGAGGGGCTTCCAATAGTCACCAATGCTTCAATATGCGGCAGGGTTTGGGAGGCAAAAATGGCAGCAGCACCGCCAAATGAATGTCCGATCAGCAGGGAAGGGGCCTGGTAACGTTTGGTCAAAAATTCCGATGCGTCTATCAGGTCACTGATATTGGAAGAGAAGTTGGTATTTTCAAACTCCCCTTTACTATTTCCCAAACCCGTAAAATCAAGGCTCATAACCGCAACCCCCATTTGAGAAAGGGTATTGCAAATGTTTTGAATGGCTTTCAGGTTTTTGTCACAGGTAAAACAATGGGCAAACAGGGCAAAAAAACGAGGATGCTGGTCAAGCGGATGATAAATGTAGGCAGAGAGATCGATTCCCTGGCGGTTTTTAAAACGTACGGTTTCCTTTTTCATGCTTTTAGCGATTTATTCATTTTCAAAGTATAACAAAAAAAGAAATTCCGGACACGAACCCTGGTTCTGTCCGGAATTTCCAGTGAGTCCCGTTTATTTTCAGGTAAAGCTGAGCTTATCCTCCTGATCAGGAAACAGCTTCTTGTTTATAATGAAAATGAACGGAATGACAAATACCCAATGCCGCAATAGCGAGCCTATGGCCATCATGGGTCCGGCATTGCTTCCGGCTACTCCGGCACCCATTAAGGGGAACATAAAGAACCATACCAGTGCGATCGTCTGGGCGGTGATGAAAATAAAAGGCCTTACCCAATGGGGCCCCCATAGCGAGGGAGCGATGGCCGCATAAAGTATGGCTAATAAGATGCCATTACTGTAATGGCCAAACACCCCATATACCAGGCCGAGACCGGTCTTTTCGCCCAACAGGGCGGGTAGATCCCACCACTCGCCGGACATCAGCAGACCGAATACATCAAATAATACCGTACCGATGAATCCTGCGATGATTGCGTTTTTCCAATTAATTGATTGCATAACGAATAAAATTTTAGTGATAATGGTATTGGACTTAATTTAACGGGGCTGCTTCCGGGAAATCTACCGGAACTTTGGTCACATTATGAAGCATATTGGTAATTGCTTTTTCGCCAATGGCCACGATGGTATCTACCAGATTTTCTTTATCATATCCGGCTTCAAAGAAATTTTCCAGAACCGTGTCATCTATTTTTCCGGCATTTTCCATGACCGATTTGGCGAGTTTTGCCAAAGCATCGAATTTCGGATGGAATGTGGCCGTACCTTTTCGTATTTCCAGGATTTCCTTTTCAGAGAAACCGTTCATTTTACCAATGGCGGTGTGAGCTGCCAGGCAATAGGTACAGCCATTGATTTGGCTGACCACCAGATTGACCACTTCTTTTTCCTTGTTGTTCAGGCTGGTTTTGCCATTGGCAAAGGCGGTATATCTGGCCAGTGCGTTGTTTGAAAGGGCATAGGTGGCATAAATGTTAGGGACAAACCCCACGCCGCCTTCGATCTTTTCCAAAATGGCCTTATTTTCTTCGCTTACCGATGATTTAGTTGGTACGTCAAATTTAATGTTACGCATAGCTTTTTTGTTTTTGTTTTAATGATGTTACAAAGGTGCCATGCAGGACAGCCAAAGAAAATGGCAATACCCCCTTATTCCTTGTCAATTATTCCCGAATGATGGAATGATGAGAAAGAAGAAGGCTTTTGGTGAATTAAGATATGAAAAAGTCATTGGCTAGCAGGTGTTTCCAGGCTGGAAACGAAACGGATGATTTCCTCTACCATGGTTTCGCGTTCTGTAAAAGGGATCAGGTGTCCTTTATTTTCGAAGGTTTTTATTTCCAGCCAATTTTCGGGGATGTTGTTTTTGGAGAAGGCTACATTCCCATAGGGAACCAGTCCATCGTCATCACCATGTATATGGAGCACCGGTTTACGAATTTGGTCCCAGTCCGCAATAAACGTTTTGAGTTCATCTTCATGGCTGTACTTTTCATCTGCATCCACCCGCAGGGAGCGGGGGGCCAGCCATCGGGTACTTTTGTATAGGGCCAACTTGCCAAACCACAAGTACTTTTCCTGCTCCGGATCAATGGCCGGAGCAATCATAATGGTTCCCTTCAACCAATCGGGATTCTGAATTTCCTGACAGCTCAAATTGTTTTTTTAGCGAAAGTTCAGTTTATTGCATGGTTACAAAAAGGATGATATATGGTGGTTCGATGGATTGCACTCTTACTCTTTATGGCCGGAACGAATCTACATGCGCAGGAATATTTTGAAAAACAGTATGCCGGAGTCTGGCAGCGAAACCTAAACTATTCAAAATCCGTGGCGGAAGCCATGCCGGAGGCTGGTTATGATTTTAGACCTACGGATGAAGCCATGTCTTTTCAGGAGCAATGGCTTCACGTGGCGGATAATATCAGCATGCTGACCTCACGCATTACCGGGGATCGGAAAAGCTTTTACCGCAAAGAGGATGCTACCGGCTTCAAAAAAGCAGATGTAATGGCTATTCTGGATCGGGCCAATGCCTATGTGCTGGATTTGATCCAAAATGCCTCCGAATCTCAGTTAAATGAGGAGATTGAATTTGGGGGCGTTTCCATGACCAAGGAAAATATTTTTTACCTGCTGCGCGATCACCAGGCCCATCATCGGGCACAATGCCTGGTATACCTTCGAATGAAAGGGGTATCGGCTCCCGGCTATGTCGGCTGGTAGATATCCTGCTAAAAAAATGTCAATAGGGTAATATTTTGCTGTTTTTGGGAAATTATTGCCTGGAAACGAGTGTTATTACCCCATGAATGCATCCTTTCCACGATTAATTTGTTTCATTGCCTTGACTTTTATTGCGGTTCCGGCAATTTCGCAAAGCCTGCCGTTTAAAACCTTGCTAAAAACCACCTATGACAAGGATTTTCCCCTGGTTTACCCCGAGCAAAAAGACTTGCTAAAGGAGGCAGTGATTTTGGATACCCGTGAACGAGAGGAATATTCCGTTAGCCACCTTGAGTCAGCCCAATGGGTAGGGTACGAAACATTTTCCATGGAGTCGGTGTCCGAAATTTCAAAGGAAGAGACCATTGTGGTTTATTGCTCCATTGGGGCCCGAAGTCAGGAAATTGGCAAAAAACTGAAGGCGGCCGGGTACCAACACGTGTACAACTTGTATGGAGGAATTTTTCATTGGGTGAACGAGGACAACCCCGTCTTTACACCCGACACCATTCAGACGGATCGGGTGCATACCTACAATAAAATGTGGGGCATGTGGCTGAATAAAGGGGAAAAGGTGTATTAATTTCAGATGGTCGCCGGACTATTCCTAACTTTTCAATAATAAAGGCATCTGGCCAAGAAAAGAAAATTATTAACGAATGAAATCAAAAGCCGCATTTCTCGAAAAACCTCAGTTATTGATTTTTGATGTCAATGAAACCTTATTGGATTTAAGTCCGGTAAAAAGGAGGGTGAATGAACTAAGAGGTGATGCGCATGCCTTCAAGGAGTGGTTTTCCCTGCTGTTGCATTACTCCTGCGTAGAATCAATAAGCGGTAATTACATTGAATTCGGCTCCATAGGCAAGGCCACACTGAAAATGGTTTTTCAGGAGTACCGGAAAGACATTCAGAAAAAGGAGATAGAGGAGGTTTTAGATTTGATGGGTACACTTCCTGCCCACAAGGAGGTGCCCGAAGCCTTGGAATTGTTTCGACACGCGGGGTATACGCTGGTGGCACTGAGCAACGGTAGCCTGGATCTGGTTCAAAAGCAACTGGATCATGCAGGGCTTTCCCCATTTTTTGAACGGATTTTCAGTGTCGATGTCACCGGTAAATTTAAGCCCGACCCGGCTACTTATACGCATGTATTGGATCAAATGCAGATCCAAGCCAACAAAGGAATGCTACTGGCGGCCCATGCCTGGGATATTCTCGGGGCCCAACGAGTCGGAATGCAAACGGCATTTGTCTCCCGTCCGGGTAAAGTGTTATATCCGGAGGCACCTCTTCCGGAATACACCGGGAATTCGTTGGTGGAAATTGCCGAACAAATGGATCAATAGTTGGTTTGATGGATGGAATCAATTGAGCCTACATTTACCTATAAAAGTACAGCTTCCATCTGGAATCATTAGTTACAATTGGAGCAGAATTTCTGTGAAAGCAATTGAAAGGCATTAACAAGCTACAGAGTCACGACAAAACACAAAAACCTCCATGAAAATCCTTATCCTGTTTGTTCTTTTTCTGTTTAACGTATCTTGTGGGAATTCCTCATTGGGCGGGAGTGATACCGAGCTGCCGTCTCATGACATTTTTGATTCCCTGCTCTCGCGACATGTAGACAAGGAGGGGTTAGTGGATTACGAGGGTTTTATCGCTGATAAAGAGGAGTTTGAGAATTACCTGCAATTGCTAAGTCAAAATCCGCCCGATAGAAATACCTGGTCCAGAGAGGAGCAACTGGCCTATTGGATCAATGCCTACAACGCCTTTACCATTAAGTTGATCATTGATCACTATCCGGTAGAAAGCATCCGGGATATCGGGCCATTATTGGATATTCCCCTGGTGAATACTGTCTGGCACCTGGAGTTTTTTGAAATTGGCGGGCAACCGGCCAGTCTGGATGAAATAGAGCACAAGATTCTCCGAAAAGAGTTCGACGAGCCCCGCATTCATTTTGCCATTAACTGCGCTTCGGTTTCTTGTCCCAAGCTATTGAATCGTGCTTTTAGGGCAGAAAAGATGGAAGCCCAGTTGGAAAAGGTTAGCAGGGAATTTATCAACGATCCCAGCCGGAATGAACTGGGTACTGATAGGGCTGGAATTTCCAGTATCTTCTCCTGGTTTGAAGCCGATTTTACAAAAAATGGCAGTTTAATTGATTTCTTAAATCAGTACGCTGAAACACCGCTTGAGCCTGGTAGCAAAATTAGTTACTTGGATTACGATTGGAGTTTGAACGAATGAGTCAAGTATAAACCAAATCAAGACTTTTTGTTTTTTGTAGCGTCAGCCCCGGGTTTATAGGGTGAATTTTTAGGTGGATTTTTCGACATTTCCCGGATTGCCAGGGGGTGGAATTTTTAAAAGTTGTTGTCCCTTATCATCATTTCCAGAGAGGCTTCTTTCTGCGAAACAGGGATTGGGGACTCTATATGGTAATTTTCAATTTTTATTTAAATTAATTCCAAATAGTTTTGTTTAGATTTAGTCTAATTAATAGCTTTGTCAAATCATTCAATTAGTAACCATTATGAAGCTTAAATCCATTAGTCTGATTCTTTTTACCCTGGGGTTCGGATTTGCCGCCTGGGCACAAGATGCCCGTATTAAAGGCACCGTCACCTCCGCCGATGAGTTACCGCTGGAGTTTGTCAATGTGGGCATTCAAGGCTTATCTAAAGGTGCCACTACGGATCGTTTTGGAACCTATGAAATAAAAAACATACCTCCGGGCACCTATGAAATTTTTGCTTCGCTGGTGGGAGCAGAAAGGCAGACAAAAACCATCCAATTGCAGCCCGGACAAATGGTGGAGTTATCGTTTCGCCTCCAGGAATCTTCCACGCAACTAGCGGAAGTGGTGGTTTCGGATCAATTTTCAAACCGCTTTTATGAGGACAGTGCTTTTACGGTGGCCAAACTGCCTTTAAAAGATCTTGAAAACCCACAGGTATATCAATCCATCAGTTCTAAACTGCTAAAGGAGCAAGTGGTGACCAATATGAACGATGCCATGAAAAATGCCACGGGCGTGACCCGGCTTTGGGAATCGACCGGTAGGGGTGGCGATGGAGCCGAATATTATTCCATGAGAGGTTTTTCCGTCCAACCTACCATGGTTAATGGGTTACCCAGTGTCAATAACGGCGCGCTGGACCCGGCAAATATAGAAAGCATTGACGTTATCAAAGGCCCTTCGGGTACGCTGTTCGGTAGTTCTCTGATTTCGTATGGGGGATTGATCAATGTTTCCACCAAAAGGCCCATGAATATTTTGAAAGGGGAACTTGGATTCATTACAGGAAGTTTTGGTCTGAATCGGGTCACCGGGGACATTAACCTGCCGCTTTCGGATCAGGCGTTTATGAGAGTCAACACCGCCTACCAATCACAGAATACGTTTCAGGATGCAGGCAACCGAAAATCCTTTTACATTGCGCCTTCTTTTAAATTGAAAGCCAGCGATCGGTTAACCTTTCTGATCAACACCGAATTTTTGGATTCCGAGGCAGCCAATGCGCCGATGATCTTTCTAAATCGAAATGCGCCGTTGAGCTTTAATAGTATAGAATTGTTTGAAGATAATTATTTCCGTTCGTTTACCAGTAACGAATTGACCATGCGAAACAGTACCTTCGCTATACAGGCACAGGGCTTGTACAAAATTTCAGACTCCTGGACTTCCCAAACCGCTCTTTCCAGAAGTTCCACCAAGTCCGCCGGGTACTATCACTACCTCTGGGATCAGTCCAACGGCGATGAATTTGTTCGATTTATTTCCAACCGCAACGGACAAACGCTCACCACGGACATCCAGCAAAACTTTATCGGTGAGTTCTCTCTCGGCGAATTCGAAAACAAAATGGTAATCGGACTGGATTTTTATGAATCGGGTTTGTCTGACGGGAGTTCCGGATGGCTCGCCAACGGTACCGTATCGCTACAGGAAGGTACCGATACGGGAGACTTGACCCGAGCGGGTGTGGATGATATTTTAAAAGGTACGTTTGTAGGAAATTCCATGGCCAAAACCCAGGTGATAAGTGCCTACGTATCGGATGTGATCGCCTTTACACCGAAATTATCTGCCATGGCTAGTTTACGGGTCGACCGTTTCAGTGATCAGTCTGAAAATCTTTCAGAAGAGGAACGGAACGAACAGGTAGCCTTGTCGCCCAAATTTGGCCTGGTCTACCAGCCGGTAAAAGACAAAGTCTCCATTTTTGGTAACTACATGAATGGATTTGTAAACGTGGCTCCTCGTCAGGTAAGCAATGCTGACGGGTCCAATCCCAGAGTAGAATCCTTCTCCCCCGAACAGGCTAACCAATGGGAACTCGGGGTAAAGTCTAGCCTGTACAAAGATAAATTGGCGGCTACCCTGAGTTATTATTCCATCGGCATCGATAACCGCATCATGGCAGATCCGGCTAACATTAACAACTTCATCCAGGGTGGAAGCGTGGAAAGCAAAGGACTGGAATTTAGTCTGGTAGCAAACCCAATCAATGGCCTGAATATCGTTGCCGGTTACTCCAAAAACACCTCGGAGGTGACCGGGGATAATCCGGAAAACGGTTACCTGGGCATGCGTCCGGAAGAAGCCGGTCCGGATCGCCTGATCAATTTCTGGGCAAGTTACACGGCTCCTCAGGGACCCCTTAAAGGCGTTGGTCTCGGATTTGGAGGAAACGCAGCCAGCGAGCACCTTACCTTAAACAGAAGCACCACGGGTACTTTCGCCCTACCGGCGTATGAAGTGTTTAATGCTTCGCTTTCCTACTCAGGACCGCAATACCTGTTGGCACTAAAGGTTAATAACCTGACAGATGAATTGTATTACTCCGGATGGTCTACCGTCACCCCGCAGAATACACGAAACATAAGTCTGGCATTAAATTACCGATTCTAATGCGTTTGAAGAACTACATCAGAAAAATGCACCTCTGGCTCGGATTATCTTCCGGGCTGGTGGTATTTATCGTCGCCGTTACGGGCTGTTTGTATGCCTTCCAATCGGAAATACAAGACTTGCTCCAGCCTTACCGGTATGTGACCCCACAGGAAACGGCGGTCCTTCCGCCAAGTAAAATATGGGAAGCAGCAGACGAAGCCCTACCGGACAAACACCTGCATGCGGTGCTCTACCCCAAGGCGGAGCGGGCAGCCATGGCGATCTATTACAGCTTTGAAGAACATTATTATTATTTCGTCTATGTCAATCCCTACACGGGAATGGTGCAAAAGGTAAAGGATGAATACGCTGATTTTTTCAGGATTATTCTGGATGGTCATTTTTACCTTTGGCTTCCTCCGGAAATCGGGCAGCCGGTAGTAGCTAGTTTTACCCTTATTTTTTTGGTGATGGTAGTATCCGGCCTGGTACTTTGGTGGCCCAAAAAGAAGGTTAATCTGAAACAGGCCCTTAAAATCCGCTGGAATGCGCGATGGAGACGAAGAAACTTCGATCTACACCGGGTTCTTGGGTTTTATGTGATGGTATTTGCCTTGATCTTTGCGCTGACGGGATTAGTATGGGGTTTTTCCTGGTTTCGGGATGCGGTTTTTTACACGACTACCGGAGGAAAATCCTTTATCGAGTACTACACCCCGCTTTCTGATTCCATCCAGGTATCGGAAGCTAACACCCCAGCCATAGACCAGGTTTGGGCCAAAATGAACCGTCTTTACCCCGATGCTGATTGGATTGAAGTACATCCTGCCGAAAACGAACACGGAGCCATCGCGGCCAATGCCAATCCGGATGCGGATACCTACTGGAAAATGGATTACCGCTATTTCGATCAATACAGCCTGGAAGAAATCACAGTAGACCATGTTTGGGGCCGATTTCCGGAGGCTGGCTTTGGGGAAAAACTAAACCGGATGAACTACGATATTCATGTAGGAGCGATTGCGGGTTTACCGGGTAAATTCCTTGCCTTTTGCCTGAGTGCCCTGATTGCATCGCTGCCAATTACCGGATGTATGATTTGGTGGGGGAGAAGGAAAAAACCCGGCAAGGCTGGAAAAGAAACGAAGGTCCTTAACCGAAAGCAAAGCAAAACGCTGGTGGAAGCCTAGTAGTTCTGCTTCAAGCGATCGTTTATTCGGATACCATCCAAAAGCTACCGATGATGGTTAGGAGTTAGTAAGATAGCATCTCCTTATTTGAAAACATAGGTGGAAAATCGCTCCCGAAACTCTCTGGGAGGAAGATCGGTTTGCCTTTTAAAGAAGCGATTGAACTGAGAAGGGTCCTCAAAACCCAAGTCCCAGCCGATTTCTTTAGAGGGTTTATCGGTATAGAGCAGCAGCCGTTTGGCTTCTAATGCTACTCGATCGTGGATTATTTCCAGCGGACTTTTCTCCCCCTGCAAGGCAAAGATATTGGCGATGGTTTTGGGTGATCGGTGCATTAGGTCGGCATAGTCAGCTACTTGCCGGTACTTTTTGAAATGTTCTTCTACCAAGACATTAAACTGCCGTATCAATTCCAGTTCCTTTTCCGGTAATTTTCGGTTGAGGAGTTGCTTGCGTGCCAGGCGGGATACACGGATAATGAACCGTTTCAAAAGTAAGCGAAGCATTTCCTCCTGATTTTGGTCCCGTGTATCGAATTCTTCCTGCAGGACACTCGCAAGGGTACGTAGCCTTCCGTTTTCTGCATCATCCAATTTGACCACGGGGGTGTAGTTAGAGCCAAAAAAGAGGAATCCATTGCAGGAAACTTCGGAATCATGGGTGTGAATGCAGTAAAACCCACGGTTAAAAGCCAATAATAGCACCTCAGGATGCGGATGCTCATGGAGTACGTCTATTTTTTGAAGGTAGGTGCAACTTAGCAAATGGTTGGGTTCTAAGCGTACCTCCTGATGATCAACCCGTAGCTTTAGCGTCTCTGCTCCGTAATTCCAAAAAAACTTAAGATGGTTTACTGTTTCCGTAAGCGCCTGCTCGAAATCATTTCCATCGGCCAGATGGAAACTCCATTCAACGGTTGCTATTTCAAAGGTTTTGTGCATGGCTTCTCCTTAAAAACCGAATCCTACGGTCAATCCAATTCTCAGATCAGTTTCAAAATTTTCATTGAGTTCATGAGTGGCACCGGCGGGACGGGTAGACTCGGTAGACCAAAGAGGAAGGCCATAACCTAAAAAAGCGGATAGTGCTAATCTCTTATAATTGTATCGATATCCGGCGTTCAATCCTGAAAATACGGCCTGGTATTCATGTTGTATGCTGCTGCCACTTACTGTATTTTCCTCGCCCCAGCGGTACTTGGAATAGACACCGGCAAAAAGACCTTCGGCCAGGTTATCTTCAGCAAAAAAATAATACCGGTATTCCAAAGCCAGGGAATTGACTTGTTGGTCTTTATCATCCGATAATTGATTGAGGCGGTGTTCCAATCCCAGCCACAGCCCATTTTTTCTAAAACTGTGTTCATAGCTCAGTACCAGGTTTTCGGCCGGTAGTCCCAGCGCATTGATTCCGATCCTGTTTTTATAGGATGGAGCCTCTTGAGCAAAAGAAGAAAACCCGTTTAGATGAACCAGAACCAGGGATAAAAATAGAAGAGTAGCGTTACGTTTCATTAGAAAGAGATGGTTTAGGATGACTCCGGACTGCTTTGCATTCGGAATTTAATAGTAGAGGGGGCTACCCCAAAATGGGCATCGATGAGATCGGACAATCCCTGTTCAAAAAGCCCTATTTTTATTAAGGCCTGATGGTGGATACTATGTTCCAGGCAGTAAGCCAACTCCCGCTGAAAGGAGGAAGGGATGGTACAGGTTTGTTCTGTGGACACCGCATAGGAAGCAACCAGGTAAACCGGTCCTACCATTTTCTCTGATTCCAGCCAATGGATCATTTGACGAATTATCTTTGCGGCTTCTGCAGGTTTTTTTTCCAGGAGCATGGCCCGCCTTCGTTTGTCGTAATTAACCGCTCCTCCATCCCTGTAGGCCTGCGACAAGCAGGTATAGAATTCAAGGATGTGCCGAATGTGTTGACCGATAGAGGCCCCGGACAAGTAAGAGGAGGGAAATTGGTATTGTTCTGCATTCAACTTATCTAGTAGCGAAGCGATGCTTTTAAGATTTTCCTGACAATCAAGTTGCATGGATTTAGGGGTTAAAGGTTTCTTTCACACGGGTATTGGCCAATTCATGAGATCCCACGACAGATACTTCCGTGATATTGGGTTTCCAAAACGACCCCCCATCAATTTCCAGGTAAATATGTCTGATTTTCATCATGCGATCATTAATTTTGGCGAATACTCCATAGTTGCCGAAAAGGTCTTTTTTTAAGGTGAATATTTTTTTGTCGTAAGAAACAAATTGGAAGGTTACCTGGTCGCTTCTATGAGAAAGAATATCGATTCCGTAACCAAATTTCTTTTTGATCCAGTTTACCGGGATCAATTCGCCCGTTTTTTCATTGTCCAGCCATTTCAGGCTTATTGGAACTTCTTTTGCAGGCTTGCCATTTTTATCCAAATG
This sequence comes from Cyclobacterium salsum, assembly GCF_010119245.1. GTDB lineage: Bacteria > Bacteroidota > Bacteroidia > Cytophagales > Cyclobacteriaceae > Cyclobacterium > Cyclobacterium salsum. The sequence goes on along the minus strand of NZ_WNKG01000017.1, from coordinate 11,419 downwards.
CAGAAAATAAACAATCTGATCTTCATTCAGACTGCGTTCTATCGTAAACAAAACTTGCTGATCTTGCGCCGAAACCTGTGTTAGAAACAGCACTCCAATTAGGATTAAAAGGCCCCCAAACCGACTCATGATGATAATATTTTTCTGATTCGTGCTAATAGACGTAAAGCGTATGGAAACCTGACAAAAAAATAAATATATTATTTCTGGTTTTTCCATTCTTTAAAATGCCTCCAGGCGGCACCAAACGAGGCGGGTTTGAATCCCCTTTCTTTATTTTCCATACTGATCGCATAAATGACTTTCCAGTGATGTAATAAGGTTCGGACTCCCTTCCAGAATTTCGCATTTGGATCATAAATATGGGCGGGCTCGGCATTGACACCGTTTACTTCCAGTATTTTGATGCCCCAACCCTTCTTAAAATCCTCTTCGGAGGCTGCCTTGAGGTCAAACCTGCCATAGTAGAAGTTTGGGATATGGTAACTTAAGGCATCAAAAAAATAGATCAGATCCTCATTGCAGAGGTGATTACCATCCATGAATTTTGTTCCACGGTTGTGGTTGCCAATGGGCTCTAATAGTTTTTCGATTCCGCCAGGTAAAATTTCGTCCGGGTTTATCCCTTCTTGGGCCAGCAATTTAGTAGCGATTAGTCGGGCTCTTGGCTTTTGTAGTATAAGTTCCTTAACGGTAGAATAGCCATCACCTCTAATAGTCAGAAATGATTTTACCACCAGGGAGGGAATCGTGCCAGTGCTTTGGCCCGGTATCCGATAATAAAAAACACCAGCCTCAAAGGGGCTGTCGATATACTCCTGTATCAAAAAGTCAACCCGGGTTTGGTGCAGGTATTTTTTGAGTTGTTTATAGCTATGTAGCAGCGATACACCTACGCCGCGCTCTCCCCGGTCCGGTTTGGCAATCAGCGGGAAGTTCAGATTCAAACTTGAAAGACGGATGAGAACTTCTTGAAGCTGGGTGTTTGGTTTAAGGTACAGCGTTCGTGGCTTAAAAGCCGAAGGGATTTTTTTGAGTTGTTTGTTTTTGCTGCAATTATACAAACCTCCCATTTCCATTTCGGGATTGGCCATGGAAAAGAAAAAGAAGTTCCTGGCTTTTAGCGAAAGGAGCAGGTAGTAAAGAAAGACCGGAAAATAAATGATCCAGGTCGGCCAATATTCCCAGTGGAATAGCTTGGTGTAGAGGGTGGAGCGGTTTCTTCTGCGCATGACTGACATTAAAAGGACTCGGCAAAATAAATATAAAACCCGGTTGAGTCCGGAGTAACGCTGTAATCAAAGCGAACATTGGTGCGGTCCTTTTTGCTGACGCGTACCCGGATTCCGGCCCCTGTCGCCAGGTGGATATGTTGGACCAATTCGGTTCGTATATCCGGATAGACCCTTCCCATCGACCCGAAGACTACAAATCCAAACCTACCTTTGACATGCTGACGAAATTCCGACTGCAATATCATGAGGTGCTTATCCCGAAACCGACCCTGGTAGTAACCCCTATGCAAAAAGGCCCCCCCAAGGGTAGGCAATGCCCGGAATGGAACCGTTCCCATCGAAAACTGGGCGACAAATTGATTCGCCCAGGTAGCCTTTTCTCCCAATTTCCAATAGTCCCGAATATCCAGGGTAGCCAACCCAAAGTAGATGGGATTTTCATTGGCTTTCCCCATCCCAAACACGGGTGTAAATTCTAAGAAACTTCCATCTGAAGGTGACAGGATGTGATCTCTTTTGTCCCACATAAAGGAGGGGCCCAGGCTCAGGTAGGAATAGCCCTTTTCCCCATTTTCGAGAGCAATGTCATTAAAAATGACTTCGTTTTCAGGAAATTCCGGCGTAAGCCACTGTCCCTGCAGGGAGATACCCATATAGGTATCATTTTCCAGTTTACTGTAGCTTTTGCTGCTTAATGTAAAGGCAGAAAACTCATAAAGTGCCCGATGGGCTTCCTGGGTGTCATTCCCTATTCCATAATAGTATTCCGGAAATTTTCGATAGTCGAGGCTACCGTTTAGAAAATACCGGTCATCAGCCGTATATATTTGCCAGGGAATGGTCAATAGATACTGCCGGTTTTGGGTGTAGGTGGCAAAAAGGCGGATATTGGATTTCCTCCGGCTGCCTTCTGAATAGTAGCTGTAAAAGGCGAATGCTTCAAATGCAATGCGTGTTTCCGGGGTGTAATAAGCCAGGGGCAGGGCCTTGAAAATGGTGCTGTCGTTTTCGTCTTCCTGGGCCAGGGCCAACTGCGTGCTCACCATCAACAGAAAAACCGTGATGATAAAGGAAAGATGTTTCGGTATGTTTACTGCTGGGTGCAAGTCGTTGGTCAAATTTTCTTTTAGTTATACCTGATCAGTGCGCTTTCCAGGGATACGCCCGGACCGAAGGCAGCGGCATAAATCATTTTCGTGTTCCCATTTATAATGCCTGGATCTTTTAGAATCCGATCCAATACAAATAGTATGGTGACCGAAGACATATTCCCATATTAAGGTCAGTTTTCGACATATAGATCTAAATACACATCATCAGACATGGTCCAACTGCTGCCGCCAACCCCAAAATCCCGGCGATCCAATTCACCTGAAATGGTGAAAGCAATCTTGCCTCCGGATTCAGAAATGGTTACATCCAATTCAATAGGTAGTGTTTTTCCTTTGATGGTTAAATCCCCTTTTACTTTTAGTTGATTGGAGCCCGGACTGCTTACCTCTGTAGACTGAAAGGTGATGGTCGGATATTTTTCTACATGAAAAAACTCCTCTTGTCTCAGGTGGTTGTCTCGTTTGTTGATGCCGGTATTGATGGAATTTACTTGTATTTTTGCTGAAAAGCGACTGCTTGAAGGCTGATTTTTGTTATAATCGACTTCGGTCGTAAAGGAATCGAACACCCCTTCTACATTTATTCCCAGGTTCCGAATATTAAATTTGATAGACGATTCTTCCTGAGTTCCTTCCCATTTAGCATGGGTATCTCCGGGTTGAGGATTGATAATCCAGAACCAAAGTACTACTAAGAACGATAGTTTCATATGATTATAATTTGCTTTTTAAAGGCCATATGGAATCTCGCATGATTGATAGTCATCTCTCTATATGACGTTCTGGTCATGCTCGATTTCATGTTAAGTAGGTTTGAAAGGTGTTAGTTAAAAGGGTTGTAAGAGACTGCCAGAAAAACGAGTACAGGCTTGTACCTGAAGCGATCGTTGGCGTTGGTAAGTTCCTGGCTGGTGGTGTATTCGGTAAAGGTCATGTCCATCCCCCCTCTTAACCAGGTTTTTTCAGACAGGGCATAGGCGATGTAAAATTCCGATTTGAGCTGACCCAAATCGTTGTCTCCGCCTAGCAGCAAGTTAAAGGAAGATGGGCTTGATTCGAGTGTTTGGGGATACTGCCCGGTGTTTTCGGAAGAGATAAACCTGGAGTCATCTGTGCTCCCAAATCCCACTCCGATCACATCAATATTAAAACCTAGTTTGAATTTGGAGCTGAATTGATACTGTAAGGTTATCAGCGCACTTAGGCCCATGGAATGTGGACTATTTACCAGCAGGGTGTCAATGGTGGCATCATCCCCTGTAAGGTCGGCAGGAGCTGTGATGTAGTTTAGCTCGCTTCCGGTAAAACCGGAGAAACGGATACCGTATCCCATGCGAAATTTATTGGAGGAGAACAAACCATAGCTGGTATTCCAGGAAAGTGCATAGGAGAAGCTGCTGCTTTCGCCCATTCCCAAGGCCAGGTCAATGTTGGATTCTTTTTTTGGCAGGGCCGTATCTTGTGCCTGCGCACAGGTGACTGCTAGAAAAAACGCAGTGAGGAACAGATAGAATTTCATTAAATTTTTCATAGCTTATTTATCAAAGTTTTTGTGTTGATCTTCTTTAAAAAAGATAAATGCAATGGCTAGAAAGCCAATTCCGGTTAATGCAGGTGGAATCATAAAATTCCCGATACCCATCACGATGAGTGCGATAGCAAGAAGGGTTAAGACAATGGCGACTAGTTTTTTCATGGTTTTCATGGTTTTTAATTTATCTATATTCAGGGTTGGGGTGGTCTTTACTTTTTCGATCATCCCAGGCGGTTCGTTGATTTCCGTATGCAGGGATGCCATTTGTTTTTAGTAGCTGCGCCTGGTGCATCAGGTTCCAGGTCATAAAGGTGGTATTGCGGTTGGTAAAGTCGTTTTCAGGTCCGCCGGATCCCTTATCCAGGTAAGAGGGCCCGGGCCCGGCCTCGCCGATCCATCCGGCATCTGCTTGTGGAGGAATGGAATAACCCAGATGTTGCAGGGCATATAGGACACTCATGGCGCAATGCTTCACGCCGTCCTCGTTACCAGTCACCAGGCAGCCTCCAACTTTCCCGTAATAGGCATATTGGCCCTCTTTGTTCAATTCCCCGGAAAACCCATAGAGGCGTTCGATTGCTAAAGAGGCCACGGAGGATTTTTCTCCCAGCCAAATGGGCGTTCCCAATACCAGGATATCGGCTTCCATGATTTTTTTCTGAATGGGAGGCCAATCATCCACCTCCCAGCCCTTGGTGGTCATGTCTGGATAGACCCCAAAAGCGATCCGGTGATCCACCGGCCGGATTATCTCTGTCCGAATTCCATTGGCTTCCATGATAGCCTGACTCATTCGAATCAACCCTTCGGTATGGGATTGCTCCGGAGATTTTTTTAAGGTGCAGTTGAGAAAAATGGCACTTAACCTTGAAAAATCATAGGGGCTGTCCTGATTAAGTTGTTGTTGAAAGGTATTCAGTTTCATGTTTGATTGATTCAAGGCATCATCCTGAAACTGAGAAAAATTTTAAAAGGGGGACCGTCAAAAAGGCAACGGTCTGTTCGCTAAATTTCCATCAGCCAGGATAATTGTTCGTTATCTTAATTGCTGATAGAGTAGTCGGAAAGCCAGGTGTTTCCTGACAAAAAATTTTAATCTTCTTTTATTTTTTCAATAATCCGTTCTTTCGTCTCAGGAGGCAGTAGGTCTCCGGTAGCTCCTTCCGTGTTGATCCATTTGGAAAGGGCTCGCTCAATCGTTTTACTTTGGTGCCGGTAAAGATTGCAAACCACACACATCTTTACATGAATATACAGCCGGCACTTCTCTTTAAAAGTAAGGGGAAAGACGGATTTTTTTTCAATAAGACAAGTAGCTTCCTTACAGGAAAGAAGCATAATGGTCATGATTTTTTCTAAATTCATATTAGTTGGATCAGTTAGCGCCAAACCAATTTACTTCCAGGCATTTTTTCAGCAGCAATTTGGCCCGGTGTAATACCTGCCAATAATTAGTCTTACTGATTTCCAGTTCCTGACAGATTTCCAGGGTTTCTTTATCAAAAATATATTTGGAGATCACGGCCAGCCGCCAGCGTGGAGGGAGATCTTCCATGCAAACGTTCATTACATCGTTAAAGGCAGGGTCATCCAATAAGTGCGTATCGTTAGACCAGGCCTCTTCCAAACCATTGGCTTTCCAGTTGCCATTGGCATTAAAAAGTGTTTCCGTAAACTGAAACGCCTGATCGTCCAAATGAAGGGTTTTTTTGGCGGCCTTCCGGTAGTGGTCGATGATTTTATGATTTAGGATTTTGAGAAGCCAGGTTTTGGGACTGCTTTTTTCCTGAAATCCCTCAAAATTCTTTACAGCGGCTAGAAAGACCTCTTGCACCAGGTCTTCAGCAACTTCCCGATTACCGGTTTTATGATAGGCCCAACTGAATAGATAGTCTCCGTGGTCTTTAACCCACTCACTGACGGTGGCCTGCCTGGATGCCTGTTTGGATTGGTTTTTCATGGACACACCTGGGGTGAATTGATTGATTGATAAGTTCTTAAAGAAAAATAAAAATTTCCACTTATCAAGTTTTTTCACCTTTTAATTCGTCTTTTTTGCCGAATAAACAGGAGTCTACCTAAACAAAAACGTGTAGGAAATGCGGTAAAAATCAGATCTATAGCTCAATAAACAGGATATATGAAAAATTGAGAAAAAAAATGAGTAGGTTCCGGACATTTGGCAGTACTTTCTTATTTTAGCCTCACGATAACCGAAAAAGTACTTGAATGGAGAGTAAAAAACGATACGCCGATCGGGTAGCCGTAATCACAGGGGCTGCCGATGGCATTGGCAAGGCAATCGCCCAACGCATGGCCGCTGAAGGAGCCAGCATTGCACTGTGGGATATCAAGGAGGAGAAATTAAAAGCCCTGGAAAGCGAATGGCAGGCAAAAGGGATACGGGTAAAAGCCACGATCGTCGATATTTCGGATGAAGAGGCGGTGGAACGGGCCTTCCGAAAGACGATTGAAGACTTTGGCAGATTAGACATACTGGTCAATTCTGCCGGTATCGTGGGTCCTACGCAAACAAAAATCACCGATTATCCCACCGCAGCCTTTGATGAAATTTATCAGGTAAACTTAAGAGGTTCCTTTCTAACCAGTAAATACGCCTTGACCTGGATGGAAAAGGGTGGAAAAGGACGGATTCTTCTGATTGCTTCCATTGCCGGGAAAGAAGGTAATCCCAATATGGTCGGGTATTCGGCTACCAAAGCCGGGGTCATTGGTTTGGTCAAGGCGCTAGGTAAGGAATATGCCGCTACAGGTATTACCGTCAATGGCCTGGCACCGGCCGTCATTCGTACGCCGATGAATGCCGATACGGCACCGGAGCAATTGGAATACATGGCCTCCAAAATTCCGATGCAACGGCTGGGTACCGTGGAAGAAGTTGCCGCCATGGCTTGTTGGATCTGTTCGGACGAAGCCAGCTTTACCACTGGTTTTATCTATGATTTATCCGGAGGCAGGGCTACTTATTGACAGAAAGGGGTTGCAGAAAATTTTTTAGAATGGTTTGGGATTCGTTTTGTTTTTCAAACATGCCCATGTGACCGCAATTTTCCAGGATATTGAAATCCGTCACCGCCTGCTCGTGTTTCAGGCTGGCATCTAGTGGAACCGCCGGGTCTTTGTCCCCGCAGATCATTAATTTCGGACCGGAAAATTTCTTTAAGGTGTCCAGGTGTTCGTTTCGGTCTCGCATGGCCCGGGTGAAGCCAATAAGGCTTTCTTTCGGATGGAGCAGCCCCCTGGAAACCAGGTTTTCGATGGCTAGCCCACAGGCCTCTCGGTTTTCTGCCGCAAACAGGGGAGGCACAAAGGAACGAATAAATGGCGCTACCCCATGCTTTTCCACAAAGGCAACCGTCTGGTCTCTAGTTTCTTTTTTCGTGGGCGTGTCGGCAAAGGCTGCGGAATGAAACAAGGCAATGGCCGATAGCGAAAGGTCCGGCAAAGCAGCCATTTCCAATACCAGGTAGCCTCCCAGCGAATGGCCTAGCAGGCAAGCGTTTGGAATTCCTTGGTTTACCAACCATTGCCCCTGCGTTTGAGCAACAGATTGCAGGGTAAAGCCTTCTTCCGGCGCTTTACTTTCCCCAAAACCGGGTAGATCCGGACACCAGACTTCATAGCGGTCTGCCAGCGGCTTTGCAAAATCGGTCCACATTTCTTTGGTTTCGCCAAATCCTGGGAGCAATACCAGCGGTAGTCCTTTTCCGTATTTCAAATAGGCGATTTCAGGCATATTTCATTAACAAGTTTAGCAGTTTGCAATCTAGTTTTTCTCCATACCAATCTTCGTATACCACATCCTCCCTGCCAGAGTTTAATACCCCAAAAGTACCCGAAAACTCCCAAAGGCCAAAACCTATCCCATGGGCATGTTGTATGTCCAGTATGTCTTCAAACCAGGATAAAAACACCTCGTGGGGCGTTTTATTATAGCAACCCAATTCCCCACAATGCACGCCTACCCCTTGTTCCAGCAACGATATCCAGGGGGCATAGTGTTTCTCCAAATCCTCCCGGCTGTAGTATTTTTCATTGTTCATGCCGGGCCAAACCGGATCTTTCAGGCCATCCGGATCCTTGAATACCCAGGAGGCCTTGTGGTGGGAAATGTGCATGGGAAAATAACCCCGGCAACTCTGGTGCAGGTCCAGGTCCGCCAGTTCGGGTACTGCCATGCTCCCACCCCCGTTACCATCGGCAATGACGAGTCGATTTTTTTTGACGGATTTGATGGTATCCAGGGCTGCCTGAGCCACCTTTCGGTATTCTGCCACCGGAACGGGTCCTCCGGGAGAGTGTTGATCGTTTGGATTTTCCCGTTTAAAGGGCTCATTGACCAGGTCAAAACTTAGCTTTTTGGAAGAGATATTTTTATACCGTTTTGCCCACATTTCCCAATGGGCACAGAAAGCATCCAGTGCTTCGGCTTCTTCCCAGAGGTTGTAGGGTTCCTGAAAACCCGCATTGATGCAGAAGCCCGGTGCTCGGTGAAGGTTCAGGCTGACATGCAAATTTTGCGCATGGCATTGGTCGATCAGCGTATCAATTTCTTCCAGCCTCCGTTCATCGAATTGCATCACCTCTTCGGGAGTGATGGGCTTGCTGCGGTCAAAATCCAGGTAGCTGGGATAGGAAATCGGAATGCGGACAAAATCAAAACCCCAGTCGGCCATCCATTTGAAATACTCGTCTTTGCTTTTGCGTCCCTTATCCGGATCCGGATTAAAAAAATCCAGCAAATTAAAACCCCGCCATCGGGGCAATTGGTTTTGACCCTTAGTTGAAGCAGGGCTGCTTTGGGGCATGGATATTCCCAACCCTACTGTTAGCAAGCTGGACTTTTTGAGAAAATCTCTTCTGGAATTGGAATGGAATGACATGGGTTTAACAGGTTATTTGGTTTGTATTCGGCCTTGAATCACCAGTGGCCAAAGTAAAAAATAATTGCCAAAAAACCAGTGATCCTTTTTAATGGACATCCAATTTTCATGAATTTCCACCATGGAAAAATTTTACCACATAGCACACATAGAGCACATAGTTTATTGCGGCAAAACCTGGAATTTGCTGAGGGGTCATGATTCTGAGGGAAGCCCTCTATGTGAACTATGTCACTATGTGGTTAAAAAAATACCATGAAGATTCAGGGTATTATAGTAACCTGGGCTTGGGTAAATGCTGTAACTATAAGAAACGTAAGTAATAGGTAAAATGTTTTCGTAACGATTTTAGGGCTATTCAACAAACAATATTCAATTAACTTCAAAATCTAAAAGAACTTGTACCTTGAAATTTTCAAATTTTGGAGTTTCAAACTTATGCTCAAATTCCACAATATACTCTCCTTTAGGCAATGGCAAATTCTTTGGATAGCTCAGCCCTCCCCAGGAAACTTCGGTTTTTTCCAAATCTCCTAACCAAGTAACCTTAATGACAACCCTCTCTCCAGGCATAAGGGTTCGGCCCAGGTCTAAATCAAAACCGATTAATTTTGGATCATATACCGAACCTACTAAGGATTAACAGGTTTTCTAAAAATCTGAAATACAGGATATAGGGGTATAGGTCCACCATTAGTGCCTTCCCATGAAACAACCTTGTTTCCAGAATTTACTATTTGGTAATCAAATATTATATCTTCCCCTTCTCCAAATGAAATAGTAGGATTATCTGAAATATCAAGAAGTTGGAATTGCGCCTCAAGAGGAGGCAAAGACATATCTTCAACACAACCTGTTTCAATTAGAATAGCATGAATCATAATTAAAAAAGCTATCCACTTTCTTTTAAAAACTACTAATTTCTTCATATTAATCGAATTTTAATCGCTACTCCACCCAGGTTAAAAAGAAAGGATTAAAAACACTACTAAACATACAGGTTTTATTTTTAATTTCCTAATCCATTCCCCTTTTTCCTTTAAGACGAAAAAGGACTGCCAAACGCTACAGGAATGAGATGGCCTGGGACCAAAGCTGTTATTCATTTACGGCAATGGCGTGTTCAGTACGAAGATAAATAAACCACATAGCGCACATAGGGCACATAGTTTTTTTCAGCAAAACCTGGTATTTGCTGAAGGGTCCTAATTCTGATGGAATCCCTCTATGTGAACTATGTAACTATGTGGTTTTAAAAACACTGTAGATTCATTGAAGGGATGTCCATTATCTATAAATTTCCAGCACCCGAACTGGTTGAGTTTACAAATTCATCCCAGGTGTTTGATTGGGTACGTTAATGAGGCATTTGTAGTGCCGGAAACCAAGGACCAAGCTTAAAAAAATCGTTTTTTAAAATACACATGATTAGCCATTACAAATGGCTTGTTGGCGGGTCTTTTCTGTTTATGATTCCGAAAATAGTTGGGTGAAGTAGCATACTTCACCCAGTACTCGTAAGTTATTGGGTTTGGAAAACCTGGATTACGGAAGTGTTAAATAAGAGTCATTTGCGAAAAAATCCCTCCCGACTCTGGTCGGGACAGGCTCTGCACCCCCTTAAAAGGGGGAATTGTGTACGTTCGAATAGGTGGTTATCGAGAGTTTGCAATTTTGGTGGATTTGCCCAAATCTTGTTATCTTTAATAACCATTTTCGGATTGCGCAAAATATGGAAAAGCCTCAAGATAAAGTTAAAGAACCGTTTTCCGCCTATGGAAGCTATTCCTATGCGGATTATCTTACCTGGCAGCTGGAGGAGATGGTGGAGCTGATCAGGGGAAAAGTATTCCGGCAGGCAGCTGCTCCTCGTAGAATCCACGAGGAGCTTACGGTAGCTTTGGTTACGAGAATTCACGGATTTTTAAAAGGAGGAAGCTGTAAGGTGTATACCGCCCCCTTTGATGTGCGCCTTCCGGTTTCTTCCAGAAAGCATACGGACATCGATACTGTCGTACAGCCGGACCTATGCGTGGTATGCGACCCGGAGAAGCTGGATGAGCTGGGCTGTGTGGGTGCTCCGGACCTGATCGTGGAAATCCTGTCGCCGGGAAATAATAAGAAAGAGCTGCAATTGAAATATGACGTGTACGAAGCCTCTGGTGTAAAGGAATATTGGGTGGTGCATCCCGATGAACGTACCTTGCTGATCTATACCCTGGAAGCCGGAAAATACCGACCCTCCCGGTTATTTACGCTGGGAGACGAAGTAAAGTCTCAGGTTCTTTCAGGTTTTGTACTGGATCTGGATGAGGTGTTTGGGGAGTTGTAGAAGCAGGTTTTCAGCATTGCCATTTTGATATTTGATAGCCTTGAAAAAACTATTAACCTCTATTTAGTTTTCATTTGCCTATGATCCCTCAATTCCTGATATTTCTCAGAAGGGTGCGGGAGGATTGCGGGGGTAAGGATTTTTGTTTTGGTTTCCTGCCTGCAATGGCACTCACAGCGGCGATTTAGGTTTACCTTATTGTTCTTCGTGACTTTTTTTTTGTCACAGAGAACTCAAAGAACCACAGAGGTATTATGTTTGAAAAGTGAAGCATAAGCTAAGATTCGTAACTTAAAGGAATA
>NZ_WNKG01000016.1 GCF_010119245.1 Cyclobacterium salsum | reverse complement strand
CGTCGCTACCCCCGTTTGGGATCACAAAGATGACCCGTTTTTTTGAGCTGGCAATAGGGAAAACAAATAAAAGTGAAAGAAAAGTTCAATGTACCTGACAATCAGGTAAAAAAAGTTAGCAAAAGTTTTCACGCTTATACAAGACTCAGTATTTGAAGCCCGGAATGGCCCTATCATGCCTTTTACCTAATTTATAATTGCGAAACGTGTACCTCACCGAAACCTCGTGCGCCCCACCGGAATTTCTCCACCCCAGTCTCGAAACAGTAAAATCATAGCTATATCCTACCTGCAAATCATTGGGTAGGGAAAAACCCATCAGCGCAATCAAGGCTTCATTATTTGGAAGTGCATGCTTGGTGGGTAGACCTCTGTACCACAACCCGACGATCACCGGTGCATAAAACAATTCTGCCCCCAAATCCAATTGATCAAATTCCCCCTGTCTTTTGTAATTAAAGGCGAGAGAAAGGGTCCTTTCCTGTAAAATATTGTTAATAACATCCCCAATCGCCGGGCTAAACAAATCAAACGTAGCCCCGCCATGAATCGAATACCGGATCGGTAACCTATTCTCCTCCATTTGAAGAAAAGAGGTGTAGGGCCTTGTCAAATGGTGCGCAGCGATCCCCAACCAAAACTTATCATCGTAATAATACAGGCCAGCGTTGATGTCCTCATGCGATCTCTGGCTAACATCCGTGACCCAATTGACCCCCTCTCCGACGACTATTCCCCGATCTATATCCAATTGAGTTCCCAGTACAATACCTTCCACATTGACATTCCGATTCACAAAGCTGGCCTGTACACCTGCGTGCAAATAGCGTTCTTCCCCCAACCGGACCCGGTAGGAATAGGTAAGCCCCAGGTCGATGTTTTGCATCTGTGCAAAGGTATCCCTAGTTCCATTTACAATCACCCCTACACCGCTATTCCTGTGGGCAATGAAATGGTCAAAGTAGGCAGAAAAAGTATTGAAGCTATGATCCAAACCCGGCCATTGATTACGATAATTCATCCCCACCCGGGTCCATTCCGTACTTCCGGTAAAAGCCGGATTTAAATAGATAGGAGCGGCGTAAAATTGAGAAAATTGCATGTCCTGTGCCCCAACCTGTTGATTAGACAGGGCTACAACCAAATAAACCGTTAGCTGTAGTAGTTTCTTCATCTGATTAACAAGAATTTTCCAGACCGGGATACCATTTCTCCCCTGGTGGTTTCAAAATCGGCCCGGTAGGCATAGGTTCCCGGAGGTAGGGGGCTGCCGTCTAAGGTACCATCCCAACCCTCTCCATTCATATCTGTAGTCTGAAACAAAAACTCCCCCCAACTACTAAATATCTTGAGGTCCATCGAAGCGATTCCCTTCATTTTAGGCATGAAATGCTGATCCTCAGAACGCGTGGGAGTAAATCCGGTAGGAAACATAACCCGGTACGTTCTCCTGATGGTTATCGGCATTTGATAAGTGGACTCACACTCAGTACCGGTCATGACCGTAAGCGTCACTATAAATTCCCCCTTCTCCCCGAATACATGGGAAGGCGATCGTTGATTGCTTTCCGTGCCGTCCCCAAAATCCCAAGACCAGTTCTGCGGAAGACCGGCCGATTGATCTAAAAAACGAATCCGGTCATCGGCAAGGATTCCATCCGCTGATTCCTCCTTAAGGCCAGTGGCATTGAGTACGTAATCAAAGTAGGCCTCCAATGGTTCATCAGGTACGCTAACCCTGAACGTAACCGGATCCGACCAGCAGTCGATTTCCCTGGGTTTTACCCTCAAATAATAAAGCCCCTCCTCTGCAATACCTGTAATGCCTTGGTTTTCGAAAGTTGCTCCTCCCTCTGCTTCTACCTGATAGTCGTATAGCGTCCCATCGAAGTCAACGATGTAATCCCTTACATCGGGAAATTCGTCGGGCTGGCAAGCGAAAATCGAGCCCGCTATTTCGAGATCCGGAAATTCAGGGTAATTTATTTGACTGGTATCCGTCAACAATTGGCAACCCTGGAAGGATTGTACCTTAGCAGAATAATCTCCAGCCTCAGTTACCATTAGTTCGGGTTCGGTCTCTCCTTCCATGAGGTTCCCATCTTTATACCATTCATAAGAAATAATGGGATCCAGTGAATACACACTCAGAACCAGTTCTTCTTCCGGGCAAGCTTCCACGGATTGAAGGGGGAGGTCATTGATCATGAGGGTAATGGGTTCGGGGGCTTCGTATACCTGCAGGTTTATGGCAGATCCGGATGATGTTTTCCCATAGTTATCCGTGACTGTAAAATAGGCCCCGACCTCTGATCCGTTAAATCCTTCATTGGGGGTGAAAGAAAACTGTCCTCCTTGCCCCAGGTATTTAAAGGTTCCCTCCTGAAGCTCCAGAATTCCGCCGGTTCCTTCACAATCTCCTTCCAGACAAGGATCTGCGTTTTGTCCGGGAATGGCTTCCTGAGACTCAAAAAACCGCAAACAGGATATTCGTGAATTTTCATTCGGTAAACTGACTTTTTCTGCAGGTATTTCGAGAAAATTTTCTTGCCCCAGGCACACTGTTAAATCTTCTACCGGCTCGGTAGCTGGAAAGGCAAGGTCATCATCATCCGCCACTTCTATCAGAAGATTTCGTATTTCATGAACATTGGTCTGCCCACCGGTAGCAGCTGCAAACCCAATTTTAAGGGTTTCGGGAGCGGGATACGGATAGCTCACATTCTCCAATAACGAGATTTGCCTGGGATTTCCTTCAACAGTAGTAAAGATCATTTCCACATCCAATTGGTACCCTATTCCCAAATCATCCGGGATTAACTTTACCAGCACTTTCCGGTAGCCGGGAGTGTCGGGGTCCGCTATTCTGCCTGTCCCAATACCTCCCGAACTAATTGGAAAACGTTGATCGGCAGGCAATCCAAAAATACCTCCTTCATTGGTTTTGACACCTGCGATAAATTCGTAGCCGTTCATTCCCTGACCGGGGCCGCGAACAATGATGCTATTTGGGTGCAATAAGGAAGATTGGCCTGGGAAACTTCCCCTTTTTCCTTCCGATGTATTACCGAAATTCCCAAAACTATCAAAACCGATTCCCATATAAGCCCGGGTCAGGCCATTCGTTCCCACCCGGGGAGCGTAACCCAGAGAGCCGCCAAACCCGCCCGGTGAAAATCCGTTGCTGGCTCCATCAAACAAAAAAACCGTCAGACCATCTGCCCCATCTCCTCCATAACTGAAATATTCAAAAGAAGCCTTCACCCCAAAACTGGAGTAAAAAGGAATATCGATGTACACGTATCCCTTTTGATCCATTACCGCTTCTGTAAGACGCAAGGTACCGTCAAAAAGCTTGGCATTCCCACCCAGGACGGTTTTTTGTCGTTGTATTTGCCCTTGAAACGATTCGCAATAGGGAAATCCTTGCTGCCCATGCAGCCTAAAGGAGGCATGAAGCAAACAAATCAGGATTAGGAGAGCGACTGGTTTGGGCATAATAAATTGAAAGATAATAAAGAAGAACCCTTTAATTCAACCAAAATTATCCTTTGCAGTCAGATAAGCAATTCGGCTACCGAAGGGCTTTACACCCGATACCCCTAACGACCCTATCCACTCAGCAAGAAAACCTGGGTAATTCTAGATCCGGTATTAAGATAGGTAAATAAAAATCAAATCAAAAAAGGCTTCTTTTTTATGGTAAAAAGAAGCCTTTTTTTGCGTATAAGATTTGGTGAGACCTATTTCAATATGGTCTTTTTTCTGTCGGGTCCTACCGAAACCATTTTTATGGGAACTTCTAATAACCCCTCCAGGTACTCCACGTAATCCTTTAAAGGTTTGGGGAAGTCATCGTATTTCTGAACGCTGTCCAGGCTGCAATTCCATCCTTTTAGTTCCTGAAAAACCGGCCGCAACTCCTGGCTGGTACCACTCAATGCCAACTGGTCGGTGACAGAGCCGTCCGGGAGCTCGTATCCGGTACACACCTTAATTACCTCAAAATTATTTAGCACATCCGCCTTCATCATAAAAAGCTGAGTCACGCCATTGATCATGATGGAATATTTCAGTGCTGGAATATCAAGCCATCCGCAGCGCCTGGCCCTGCCGGTGGTGGAGCCAAATTCGTTGCCTTCCCTTCTCATTTTTTCTCCGTCAGCGTCAAAAAGCTCGGTTGGAAATGGTCCGCTACCTACGCGGGTGCAATAGGCTTTGAAAATTCCAAAAACCTCTCCAATGGAAGAAGGGGGGACACCCAGCCCGGTGCAGGCTCCGGCCGTCATGGTGCTGCTACTGGTAACAAAGGGGTAACTGCCGAAATCAATATCCAACAAGGCTCCCTGTGCTCCTTCTGCCAACACTCGTTTTCCTGATTTTATGGCTGCATTTACCTCAAATTCCGTTTCCACCAATTGAAGCGATTTGAAAAAGACCACCGCTTCGAAAAAATCCTCCTCAAGTGCAGGAAGGTTTTTAAGACTATATTGATAGTAATCTAAAATAGATTGGTGCCGTTTCACCAGTTCGTTGTACTTCTCCTCAAAATCGGGAGCGAGCATGTCTCCCACCCGTAGCGCCATTCTGCCAATTTTATCCTGATAGGTAGGGCCGATTCCTTTTAAAGTAGACCCAATTTTTTTATCCCCTTTTGATTTTTCGTACGCTGCATCTAGTAATTTATGCGTCGGAAGAATAATGGTTGCTTTCTTGGAAATCGCCAGGTTCTGCCTAAAATTAATATTAAATTTCTTCAGGGCTTCTATTTCCTTTCGGAGTACCACCGGATCCAATACAACCCCATTTCCAATAATATTCTTAATATTTGATCTAAAAATACCACTAGGGATTTGGTGCAATACGTGTTTAATACCGTCAAACTCCAAGGTATGACCGGCATTTGGGCCTCCTTGAAACCTGGCCACCATTTCATAGTCTGGTGCCAGGTAGTCCACTACTTTTCCCTTGCCTTCGTCACCCCATTGGAGACCTAAAAGAACGTCCATTTTCATTGTATGTATCAAATAATATAAAGTCGATATTCAAAATTTGCCGTGAAGATTGCCAGTATTGTAAAATTTTACAACTTACAACTCGGTTTTATTCAAAATAAAAATTAATCTGCGCCTTACCTGGATTCATTTAAGGCATCTTCCAGCGTGTCAAAAACGGTAAAAATGTTGTTTAACTTCGTGATGATTAATAACTTTTTCACATGCTCGGAAGGAGATGTCAGGTAAACCTCACCATCAGCATTTCTCATCTTGGTGAGAATAGTGATTAAAACACCGATTCCACTTGAACTTATGTACCTGACCTGACTAAGATCAACGATACACTTTTTAATATTCTCTTGTAGCCCATCGGAAACCATCCCCACCAGTTGTGGACCTGACTCATCGCCAATCAAATCCCCTTTGATCTTCAATATCAGGATTCCGTCCTGCACATTTGATTCAAATGCTGCTTTCATCGATTAACTGTTGTTATTTTGCGTTTTTTCTGATCTTACTTCTTGCTTGTATTCGCAATTATCATCCGTGCAGTTGCCGTATAGCAATAACGAATGATGAATAATGTTAAAATTCAGGACTTCACCCACTGTGTTTTGAATATTCTGTATGCGGGGATCGCAAAACTCCTTCACCTGATGACATTCGGTGCAGATAAGATGATCGTGCTGCTTGTATCCATAGGATTTTTCGTACTGGGCCAGATTTTGTCCAAATTGATGTTTGGTGACCAAATCACACTCCACCAATAAATCCAAGGTATTGTAAACGGTAGCGCGACTTACCCGGTAATTTTTATTTTTCATACTGATATACAGTCCCTCCACATCGAAATGTCCGCCCCGGCTGTAAATCTCCTCCAATATCGCATACCTCTCTGGTGTTTTCCTCAGCTTTTTGTTTTCCAGGTAGGCAGTAAATATTTTCTTTACCTTTTCGTAAAGACTTTCATTTGAAGCCATACGTTACTTTTTTTTACAAATATACAGTTCTTAATTTAAAAAGGCGGCTTTACCCAGGCTAATCGAATCGCGCCACTTTCAGAACGCCAGATACCCGTGAAAGGTTGTCGATGAGTTTCTCGAGGTGGTGGGTACTGTGAACGTAAAGCTTGATACTTCCTTCGAAAATTCCACTGTCAGAATCTACCGTGATGGAGCGCATGTTTACCTTCAGTTCATTGGAGATCACTTTGGTAAGGTCGCTGATCAATCCTACCCTATCGGTTCCTACAATCTTCAGCCCCGCTAAAAAGGCAATTTGCTGCTGACTGGTCCAGCGGGCCTTTATTACCCGGTTGCCATGATTAGATAGAAGCTCCAATGCATTCGGGCAGGCTGTTCTATGGATTTTAATTCCTTCATTAACGGTTACAAAACCGAAAACATCATCCCCGGGAATGGGATTACAGCATTTGGCCAGGATATAATCCACCACATCCATATCTTCCCCGATGAGTAGCTGATCGTGGTCGGGCCCTTTCAGGTTTTTGATCTCTTTCGTAAAGGATTTTTCATCCGTAACGTGAAGCAAGGGATTCTTCCTGGATTTTTTCTTTTGCTTAAAGTCCCTGAAACTTTTTATGGCAGTAGGGTCAATGATCCCACGGCCGACCTTATAATAAAATTCCGAGGTGGTCTTGGTTTCAAAAAAAGCTCTTAGTTGCTCTACGATTTCAGAGGAAAAATCGATCTTCATCTGCTTAAGCTTTCTCTGAACGATTTCTTTCCCGTCCAACATGTAACCCTTTTTCTCCTCTTTGAGGGCATCTTTGATTTTTGCCTTTGCCCTGGAAGTCACAACGGATTTCAGCCAATCTTCGGTGGGCCTTTGCTTATTAGAAGTGAGTATTTCTACCTGATCTCCATTTTTTAATTTATGCCCGATGGACACCAGTCGCTGATTCACTTTTGCCCCGATACACTTGGCTCCCACTTCCGAGTGAATCTCAAACGCAAAATCCAGTGCAGTAGCACCAAAGGGCATTACCTTCAAATCGCCTTTAGGCGTAAAAACGAATACCTCATCCTGGAATAAATTTCCCCTGAAATCATCCATGAATTCGATGGCCGAACCATCGTTATTTTCCAGCAATGTCCGCACCTGGGTGATCCATTCATCCAGACTTCCCGCTGCTTTCTCGGGAGCATTTTCCTTTTCTTTATATTTCCAATGGGCAGCATACCCTCGTTCGGCAATATCATCCATGCGCTGCGTCCGGATCTGTACCTCCACCCATTGTCCGGTCTGGCTCATCACCGTCGTATGCAAGGACTCGTATCCATTCGCCCTGGGAGTACTTATCCAGTCCCTCAGCCGGTCAGGGTTGGGTCGGTAAAAATCCGTAACAATAGAGTATGCCTGCCAGCAATCCGCTTTTTCATTGTCGTAAGGAGTATCAATAATGATGCGGATCGCAAACAAATCAAACACCTCCTCAAAAGGGATATTCTGGGATTTCATTTTATTGTAAATGGAGTACACCGATTTAGGCCGCCCTTTGATGACAAAATGAAAGCCCTGATCGTGTAGCTCTTTCTCAATGGGCGCAATAAACGTTTTAATGAATTTATTCCTGGAAAGCCTGCTGTCCTTTATTCGCTTAATTATAAATTCATAGGCATCTCTGTCCACGAATTTTAAATGCAGATCCTCCAACTCAGATTTAATGGAGTATAGCCCCAACCGGTGAGCTAAGGGGGCGTAGAGAAACTTTGTCTCCGAAGCGATTTTTAGCTGCTTGTGCCTGGGCATGGATTCCAGGGTCCGCATGTTATTCAGTCTATCAGCCAACTTTATTAAAATCACCCGCACATCATCGGAGAGGGTAATCAGCATTTTTCGGAAATTTTCCGCCTGCTGGGAGGTACCATAATCAAAGACTCCTGCTATCTTAGTCAAGCCATCGATGATTTGGGCTACCTTAACACCAAATTCACGCTCAATATCTTCGAGCTCAAGGTCCGTATCTTCTACCACATCGTGAAGTAGGGCGGAGACGATACTGGTCGTTCCCAAACCAATTTCTTCCACACAGATCAACGCTACTTCCAGGGGATGGTAGATATAAGGCTCTCCGGATTTTCGCCTCATCTCTTTGTGCGCTTCACTGGCCACATTGAACGCTTTTTTGATCAATTTGGCATCTCCGGATTTTAACAAGGGTTTGGCAACTTTCAGTAGCTTGCGATACCGTTTGAGTATTTCCTTCCTTTCTTCGTCTACATCAACTTTGATCATACGATACAAGTTATAAAATTAATCCCTTCGAAGAAATCAAATCTTAAAGTAATATTTTTATTTTTTTTAGACTTAGATATTGAAACTTTAAAATTGATGATTACCTTTGCATCCACATTAAAAAAACATCGGTATACCATCAAAAAACAATCTACCGGAAGATAAGACCGGGGATTATAAGCAAGCCGGTTTTACAATTTAAGGTGAAATAAGTAAGATACTTATTATTTACTCATTGCGGATGTGGCGAAATTGGTAGACGCACTAGACTTAGGATCTAGCGCCGCGAGGCATGGGGGTTCGAGTCCCTCCATCCGCACAACCTTTAAAATCCCTCGATCTTGATTTTTTGGTGAATCAGGATGGAGGGTTTTTGTTATTGGTAAACACTAAATACAGATCCCTTGGAAATTACATTAGACAAACATGCGGCCAACGAAGCCTCCGTCAAAATAAAATTGGAGGAAGCTGATTATCAACCAAAAGTTGATGCCAAAATAAAAGACTACGCTAAAAAGGCAACTATCAAGGGCTTTCGCCCGGGAAAAGCCCCCTTTGGAATGGTTAAAAACCTTTACGGCACTTCTGTTTTGTTGGAGGAAATCAATGGCATTTTGTCCAAATCCCTGAACGATTACCTGAAAGAACAGGAATTTGAGGTGTTGGGAGATCCCCTTCCTCTTGAAGAAGATTCCCAATCGATCGATTGGAAAAAGCAAAAAGAATTCGAATTCGAATATAAAATTGGCTTTGTCGACAAAATCAATGTTAACCTGGACCAAAAGTTTGAAGCCAAAAATTATTCCATTGAGCTTTCCGATAAGGAAGTAGAGGAGGCGTTGGACAATATCAAAAAGCAATATGGGAAAATGACCAATCCCGAAGAGAGCGGGGAAAATGATTTCCTATATGGCGACCTGAAAGCAGATGATGAGAGTTACGAAGAGACGCTTTCACTGCCTCTTAAAGAGATGGACGGTCGCTCTGTCAAGAAATTCCTGGGTGTTAAAAAAGGAGACAGTATTGCTTTCGACCCCTCCAAAGCGATCAAGGGGGATTTGGCGGAAGTACTGAACATCGCCAAAGAAGATGCCGAAAAACTGCAGGGAAACTTCACCTTTACAGTCCAGAATATTAACCGTACGGAAGAAGCCACCTTGGACCAGGAGCTTTTTGACAAGGTATTTGGCCCTGATCAGGTAAGTAGTGAAGCTGAGTTTTTGGAAAAAATTAAATCCATCCTTACAGAAAATTACCAAAAAGAGGTGAGCGTTTTTAATGAGGAGCAGCTCAAAGAAAGCCTGATCAAAAACCATCCCCTTGACCTCCCGGAAGAATTCTTAAAAGAATGGTTGATTCGCGCAAATGAGGGGAAATTCAGCAGAGAAGAGGTGGAAAAGGAATTTCCGGCTTATGCCAAGCAACTGACGTGGTCCTTGCTGTCCAACCAGATTGCCAAAGAAAATGAAATCAAGGCGGAGCACGAGGATGTACTCGAAAAAACAAGAGCAATGATTCGGGAACAACTCGCTTCTTCGGGAATGGGCTCTCAGATGGAAGAAAACATGGACATGTTTTTGGAAAACTACCTGCAGGGCAATGAAGGTAAAAATTACATGCAAATGATGACGGCTGTTCAAAATGAAAAGGTCCTGGATTTTGTCCGGGATCGGGTCAAGCCGAAGGAAGAACAGATCGGCGTAGAAAAGTTTAAAGAACTACTCGAAAACTAATTGTAAAAATTATTTGTTCATAAAAAGTCCTTTTGTAAGGGCTTTTTTTATTTTTGTATCCGTGCAATAAAAAATTAGACGATGAATAAAGAAGAATTCAGAAAATTTGCAGTTAAAGGACAAGGCATTAGCGGAAACACCTTTGACCAATATACCGAGTCCGTTGAAAATATGACCCGCGCTGTCATCGAAGAGCGACCTACCAATTTTAGGGAAATAGATGTTTTTTCCCGATTAATTATGGATAGGATCATCTTTTTGGGAACGGGAGTAGATGATCATATTGCCAATATCATCACGGCACAGCTTTTGTTCTTAGAATCAGTAGATTCAAAAAAGGACATTTTACTGTATATCAATAGCCCCGGAGGATCCGTTTATGCAGGTCTCGGAATCTATGATACCATGCATTACATCAATCCGGAGGTGGGTACCATCTGTACGGGTTTGGCAGCGTCCATGGGGGCTGTTTTACTGGCCGGAGGCGCAGCTGGTAAGCGGGCAGCCTTGCCGCATTCACGGATTATGATCCACCAACCATCCGGCGGGATGCAAGGACAATCGAAGGATATGGAAATCACCGTCAAGCAAATCCTGGAGCTTAGGACCGAATTGTACGAAATTCTCGCCAAACACAGTGGTAAAACCGTCGAAGAAATTGAGAGAGACTCAGATAGGGATTACTGGATGAGGGCATCTGCTGCCAAAGAATATGGTTTGATTGACGAAGTATTGACGCGAAAAGAAAAAGAATAACTGAATGGCTCAAGTAACGTGTTCCTTTTGCGGCAGAAATAAAAAAGACGTGGACCTGATGGTCTCCGGTATCTCTGCGCATATTTGTAATTATTGCATCGAACAGGCTTTCCAGATTTTGGGAGAAGAGGACAAAACCAAGAAACAGTCCAAAAAACCAAAATTCAAGCTAAAAAAGCCAAAAGAACTAACTGCCTATCTGGGTGAATACGTGATAGGACAGCAAGAGGCTAAAAAAGTGCTAACGGTGGCCGTTTACAATCATTACAAACGACTGGGACAAAAAGAAGAAAAAGACGATGATGTGAAGATCGAAAAATCCAACATCATCATGGTGGGAGATACAGGAACCGGGAAAACCTACCTGGCAAAAACACTGGCAAAAACACTGGAAGTGCCCTTCTGTATCGCTGATGCAACCGTGCTTACCGAAGCAGGATATGTAGGAGAGGATGTAGAAAGTATTCTTACCCGCCTGCTTCAAGCTGCCGACTACAATGTGGAAGCAGCGGAAAGAGGCATTGTCTACATCGATGAACTGGATAAAATTGCGCGGAAATCGGACAATCCGTCCATTACACGTGATGTAAGTGGGGAAGGTGTTCAGCAGGCGATGTTGAAATTGCTGGAAGGCACGGTGGTCAACGTGCCCCCGCAGGGCGGTAGAAAGCATCCGGACCAAAAAATGATCTCAGTCAATACCGAAAATATTCTATTCATTTGTGGGGGTGCATTCGATGGAATCGGAAGGCACATTGCTGGAAGGTTAAATACCCAACCCATGGGATTTAGTAAAAAATCTACGGGAACTGAAGTTATTGACAGGACGAATCTGCTGCAATACGTAACTGCCCAGGACCTCAAAGCCTATGGGTTAATCCCCGAACTGATCGGCAGACTCCCCGTCATTACCCATTTGGATCCGCTGGATAAAGCCACCCTCAAAAGGATTTTGACGGAACCTAAAAATGCATTGACCAAACAATATGTAAAATTACTGGCCATGGAGGATGTGACCCTGACCTTTGAGGAATCGGGAATTGATTTTATCGTGGAAAAAGCGGTGGAGTTTAATTTGGGTGCCAGAGGGCTTCGGTCCATTTGCGAGGCCATCATTACCGATGCCATGTACGAATTGCCTTCCGAAGAAGGGGAGCAAAACCTGGTCATCAACCTGGAATACGCCAGTTCCCAGTTCGAAAAATCAAAATTTAAGAAGCTTCAGGTCGCCTGATACCAGGCTAATGTTTCTATACTTTATTCAAGCCTCTCGTCACTACGAGAGGCTTTTTTTATTGGAATAACAAAAATCGACTTTCGATTATAAACCTGATCCGCGGGGACATGATGCTAGCATCGGATCAGCCGACGCAGCACCTGCTGCTGGGCAGGGTAAAATAGCATTCGTGATTCTAAACCTTTAGCTGCAAGGAAGCTCAAAAGGGAAACCAGCCCTTGGCAAATGCAAGTTGCCACGATCTTTAAAATCTGTCTCCGGTTGGCTAGGTTTTAGCAGCAGAAACGGTGGGAATCTTAAACTTAGAAAGACTCCGCCGCAGAGGCCGGACAAAAGGGTTGGCAGTGACGAAATTGACGGATTTTCCGAATAATCAGGTTATAACTACTCTTTATTGCAACTATTCTTAGTTATCTTTTTGCTCCTCGGTCAGGGATCGATAAATCAATTTGGCCGTTTCCCTGGAGGCTTGTTGGGTTCCAATCTTTTCCAATAGGGACTCGTAACCCTCCAATTGAACCTCTCTTTTACGTCCATCAGAAAGCAAAACCTCCAATTCCCTATTTACGGTTTCTGGAGAATAATCTGTTTGGATCAGCTCTTTGACCACTTCCTTTTCGGCAATTAAATTAACCAGGGAAATAAATGGCACCCGGATCAATCGTTTTGCAATGGCGTAGGAGATGCCGCTGGTCTTGTAAACCACCACTTGAGGTACCTTAAACAAGGCCGTTTCCAAGGTCGCCGTTCCGGAAGTTACCACCGCTGCCCGGGCATGATACAGGATATCGTAGGTTTGATCAAAAATCACCTTTATTCCGGCGGCAATTGCTTCATTGTACACGTCGGCGGGCAGATTCTTTACCCCTGCTACTACCCAATCTACTTCTTTGAGTTCAGATTTCAAAGCAATCATGGTTTGCAGCATTTGCCGGATTTCCTGCTTCCTGCTTCCCGGAAGCAGTGCTACCAGCTTTTCGGCCTGGATTTGGTACTTCTGCAAAAAATCAGGGTCGGGCTGGAACTTCTTTTTTTCGTCCAATAACGGGTTGCCCACGTAGGCCACCTGCCAGTCAAATTTTTTGAAAAATTCCGGTTCAAATGGCAAAATGCAGTAAAGGTGATCGACGTACTTTTTTAGCTTCAACGCCCTGTTTTGGTTCCAGGCCCAGACTTTGGGAGCAATGTAATAATGGACCGGTATCCCCTTTTGGCTGGCAAAAGCAGCCATCTTCATATTAAATCCGCCAAAATCAACCAGTATCAAGGCATCTGGCCGGTGGTCCAGCAGGTCTGCCTTTATTTTATGCAGATACTTCACTACCCTCCGGAAATGAAGCACCACCTCCACAAAGCCCATCAGGGCCATTTCCCGGTAATGAGCGGTCAGCAAGCAGCCCGATGCCTGCATGTAATCCCCACCCATGCCTCTGAATTCAGCATCGGGATCTTCTTTCTTCAACTCATATAGTAAGTTGGAGGCATGCAGGTCTCCGGACCGTTCTCCGGCGATGATGTAGTATTTCACCCGACTGGAGTTTGTTAGTTTCGATAGGGGCTATTCACCATAGTATTCCACAAAATTACGAGGCGTTTCGTACAGGGTAAGTTTGTACAGCCCCCCTTCTTTGACCAGCTCATCTACTTGGGGCTGGAGTATTTTCCAAAATTCCATGACCAGGTTTTCGCAACTGGCCATTTTCCCCGTCATAAACGGCACGTCCACGTTGAGGTTTTTGTGGTCGACCTTGTCGATTACTTCCCGGCGAATAAGGGTGCTCAACTGCTTTAGATCCACCACAAAGCCGGTTTCCGCATCCGGCTTTCCCTTGATGGTGACGATCAGTTCAAAATTATGACCGTGCCAGTTTTCATTGGCGCAGGGTCCAAAAACGGATTTATTTTTCTCTTCGGACCATTTCGGATTCCATAATTTATGGGCTGCGTTAAAATGTTCCTTCCGACAAACGTGTACCATTGCTTCTATTCAATTGAAGCCACAAAGTTACATAAAAATGAAGCAAAAGTAGCCGCCTGCCCGGGGAAACTACCGAAGCAACTTCATTCCAATGGAACGGCCATTCTACTCTTTGGTCACCTTGAAGGAATGAACCTCCTTTGCCGCCTGTACCCGAATCAGGTACAAGCCTGGCGAATGGTTAAAATCCAAGACAAATTCCGCGCCGGGTGCCGTCTTGGAAAAATCATCCCGCTGCATTTCCCTTCCGATGGCATCGTAAATCCTTACGGACACTTCCCCTCGGTAATCGTTATTGATAAACAGGGAAAGGCGGTCCTCAACCGGATTGGGACCGATGGAATAGCCGGCTCTGCCAGCAAAGGACTCCTCATCAGTACTGGAAACCACGACGATATCGGAAATACGATTGCATTGATCATCGACCACTGCGACCTGATAGGCTCCTCCATCCAACACCTGAATGGACCTTTCGGTAGCTCCTTGAATTAATTCACCATCATTGTACCATTGGTAAGAAGAAGCGGGCAATACCGAGGTGAGCTGGGATCCGTTGGCTACAATTTCCGGCTTTCTCAGGGAGTTGGAATTGATGGTGACCTGCTGACTAAAATCAGTCGTACCGCCCGGGCCGGATATTTCGAGGTTCACATTATAGATCCTGGCATTAGCAAAAACAAAGGTAGGCTGGCTATCCGTGGAGCTACCCTCGTTATCGAAATCCCAGCGATAATTCGTAATGGTTCCTTCCGATAAGTTGATGAACTCGGTAAGACCACCCGCACAGTTAAACCGAACCTCAAAATTGGCAAACAGCACGTTTTCACAATCGATATTACTCCAATTGGCAGCATTAATGACGGAGGATTGGGGATCAAGGTTGATAACCGATGCACCCGTTAAATCCACATTTTCCACGCTGAGCCCTTCAAAACAGTATTTTCTATAGGGTTCATGGACAAAGGTTGCTTTTCCGGAAGATCGGATCACCGTTTGATCGTTAATCCCACCTGAATGGCTCACTGATTCGCGCACCAGGAACGACTGACCCTCAGTAAGGACCAATTCAGCTCCCCCTACCAATTCAAGCCTATCTACTTCCGTATTGTTCTGCCTGATCAGGGTTTCTCCACTAAGTTCCAGCCGTCGGATGATTCCGGAAGCCACTATTTCCAATTGCCCCCCCAAATTTTTTAAACTAGCTACGCTATTGGTTGCCAAATCTTCATAAGTACCGGCTTCTCCCGTAAATACGATCGCCAAATCCGTTTCCAGGGCAGCGTTATTTGAAATTCGAAGGTTTTCAGTGAATTCCAGGACCCCCAGGTTACCCATCAGTGTGGCATTTCCAGCCATATCAAACTGATTGACAGCAAGCGAATCCATCGCGAATTCCACCGCTGCTTCCGCTATCTGTAAGCGGTTCACTTTGGGTACGGAAAGTACTCTCCATCTACCTTCGTCAAATACCATGTCAATATCGGCGAAATTTAATCGGCCGAAATCCAATATGTTTTCGTTTTGATCTGCTCCCTCAAATAAAATCCTTCCATCCCGAACTTCGGTAAGGTTATTACTGGACCGGAATCCATTTCTGATCAACAGTTCATTTTGATTCAAATCCAAAACCCAGGAATTTTCGCCGAAAATATTCAGACTGAACACATCGGTGTTTTGGGTTAAGGAAATGGTTTCCTGAGAAATCGTCCGGTCAATAACCACCCGAGTACCTTCATCAGGAATTCGGTTTGCTGCCAGCCCATCACTGGCTAAGGACCAATTTTGGGGATTATCCCAATTGCCATCCTCCCCTATCCAATACAGCGTGCTTGTCTGTCCATCAGAAACCCCTGCTGAAAATACCAGACTGAATGGTTGTTGCCCGTTGGTCAAGGTGCCCTTATGACTGACCTGCAGGGTGTACCGCTGGGGGGAAGGGTTGTTAATCAGAATTTGCTCTACATTATCTCTGAAATTGTCGTTTTGGTTATTGGCTATGGCCGTAGAACCGTCCAGTGGATTCAGGGACCAGGGGAAATAGGTGGTTCCATTTTCATCTATAATACGTAGATCGAGGTCGTTTACAAGCATCAAGTCTGTCGGATTTAGCCGGGGTGATGGCGGCGTACCGGCCGGATCTGTCCAGGAGATCGTCGCTTTGATGGGTTCGATACCATTGGATATAAACTCAAATTCATACACGTCATCTTGCCGAAGATCCTGTTCACGGATTATTCGGGAACTACCATCCTCGTCAATGATCATCCTGGCAGCTTGCTCCGCATCCAACAGCCCCCACCCGAACATATAGTCAGGCCCGGGGTTCATTCCCGCTTCTTTCGCCGTTTGTATGGCCAGTGCTTTTACAGTGGCTGAGTGCATGTACCTGCCTGCATTCCGATCGTTGTAGAGCTCCTGCAACAGCAGCAGGGAGCCGGATACATTGGGAGTCGCCATGGAAGTACCGCTAAGATTGGCGTAACTGTCTGCTCCATTGGACTCCAAAATGGCAGCGCTAAACACATTCACTCCCTTTCCTACCAAATCAGGCTTTATTCTTCCATCGTCCACCGGACCCCAACTGGAAAAAGAACTCATGATTACATCGGATGGACCGGCATAATCATCCAACATATTGACGGCTCCGATGGTCAGGCTGTTTTTTGACACCCCTTCCGGGCCAATGGAATCATCCGGGCCGTCCGCATCCCGGGATCCGTCTCCCACATCCGAACGGTCATTACCCGCGGCCCACACAATGGTATAATAGGGTTTACTGTAGGCAAGTTGATCTATTTGTCTCGACTTATTGGTATAAAACCCAAAGCGGTAATCCTCATCGGGGCTTACACTTTCATTTCCCGCCCAAGACCAGTTGTTGTTGCTATCTCGGAACCATCCCATCAAAAACCCATAGGAATGATTCGATACCAGGTGTCCCTCAGGATTGAGATCGGGATCGAAACTGTTCTGACTCATTTTGGAAATATCCGCATCCCAGTTAAACGCCCAGCCCGTGGCCTGATTGGCCATTCCACGGGCATTGCTATTGTTTCCAGATGCCAGTATGGTACCCGTTACATGGGTAGCATGATTACTTATCTCTTCGGTTGACCCATCAATCTGAGTAACCCGATTTCCAAATTCATTGTGCGTTGCCTTGGGGCGGGTTTGGTCGTAGATTCCGATGACCATGCCAGCACCTGCCAGATCCAGGTTTAAGCTTCCTCCTTGCTGCAAAGCCCTTGTACCGGTTGTCTCGGCCGCCCCTACATTATAAGTTGTATAATAAATAGGGTGGTTTTCATCATCCAGATACTGAAAAACAGCCATCCGTTCATCAGCTAGCCTCATCCTAACCGGTATGCCTAATTGCGCAGCAATGCTTGCTTTTTCAGCCGGCTGCAATTGGTAGCGTTGCAGGTTGTTCTGTAGGTTTTGGAACAATTCCGTCCTGACTCTTCGCAGTCCACTATCAGAATCACCCGAAATTTGAGCAAAACCCATCCCTCCGGTCAGCAAAAAGGCAATTAATATGAGTGTTTTTTTCATCTGAATTTCTCCCTAAGTCTCTGATAATTTACCAGGCTTTTTCCTTTTCTTCTTTAAATCTGGCTGCGGACGGGTTAATCCACCCGGGTCAAGGTGGTCACTCCGCTTTCCTCCGATTCTTCCGTTCTCCAGCTAATCCGAATGGTACCATCTTCATTGACACTTCCCGTACCGTTGAAGGTATCTTCCCCAAAAACAAGGTCGGGTTGGTCGGTGATGGTAATCTCTCCACATAGCTCAGTGAATACCGCCGGATTGTCCTCGGCACCAAATACCTGCGAATAAACTCCTCCCGTAATATCTGAAATCCGGTAAGTAAAGGGTTCCAACTCGGTGATCGTAACTTCGTAATTTACCGTACCACCGGTACCTACTGTCACTGTATTGTATATGCCCGCCAAATCCGATGGGCAAGAAAGGCGGATTTCAATGGTTAATGAAAAGTAATTGGTGCTAATCTTGGTTTCGCCAGCGTCCAGAATAGTCAAGGTTAAATCAGGCATTTCGTCGGTAGCCAGGTTGCCGGTCAAAATTTCCAGCGGTACGTCTACAAAACTACTATTAGCCGGAATGACCACCTCTTTATCTTCCAGGCGGTAATGCACCCCTTCTACGGCCGTTGATGTGGGGTCTACGCCCAATAACACGGGGACAGGCTGATCCACCTGAATTCCTACCAGGTTTACCCGAACAAACTCCTGGTCTACCTGATTGTCGTCTACCTTGGTCATGATTTTCTGAATGGTATTATTAGGCCTGGAAGCGTCATCAAATTCCACCTCCATGCCTTCCCAAACGATATTAAATCCAGATTCATCCATACAAGATGAGATCCAGCAAGCCATGCCCAGAAATAGGAAAAATCCAACGGTTTTTAGTTTAGTAGCCATATATCAATATCCTGGGTTTTGCTCAAGGTCTTCATTTAATTGAATTTGTTCAAGTGGGATATTTGCCAGGACACGGTAGTCGGTGTAAGGAACCTCCAGAAACTCTCCGTGCTTGCTGATATCCCTTCCATTACGCTTCAAATCGAAAAACCGGTGCCCTTCCAGCGCAAATTCCAGCCTTCTTTCCTGCAATATACGGTTGAGAAGCGCTTCGCCTGACAGCAGATTATCCACTGGACCCAGCCCACGTTTGGATCGCAGCGCATTGACATCTTCTCTTGCTCCCCGTGGATTATTTTGATACCTGGCTTCCGCGCGGATCAGGTAAAGCTCTGCTGCCCGAATAACGGGGAGGTTTTCTAAAAAGTCTCCCTTATACCCGGTCCATTTTCTACTGGCATATACCGGCCCTTCGATACCTTCTCGGGTGGTTTCTCTCCAGCAATCTCTTCGCACATCCTCCTCTTCATAAGCCGACATGAGCTCGTTAGAAGCTCCAAGGATAAATTGTGCGGCCGGTTCATTGTCAGAAACCAGGGAATTCAGACTATTGTTTACTCCATCCACACTGCTCCAGTCCACCTGCCGGAGTTCAAGTTCAAAAAGGGATTCCGGATGGGGTGCTCGGGAGAAGCCTTGTACGTATTGACCGGCTTCTGATAACCCATCCCCATTGGTGCGCAATCCAAGCAAGTTCATGGCTGAGGTAGCTGCCCCCTCTGCATCCTCCATGCGTCCCCAGTAGAGGTAAAGCCGCGCCAGTAAGGTTAGTGCAGCACCGGCATTTGCATAGTAAACTCCCTCTGAGCCGATGGGTACCGCCCCCACTAATGGAATGGCGGCCAATAGGTCACTCTCAATCTGCGCATACACCTCCTCCACGGTGGATCTGGTTCTAAAATCCGCATCAGAGGCAACTAACGTCGGCGATAACCGCAATATCGGTCCTAAATTAAAACCATCCACTTCTCTCCCCGGTTCGTATCCATATACCCTGCACAGATCAAAATAAAACAAGGCTCTCATAAAATAGGCATCCCCTTTAATGAATGACTTTTGATCTTCATCCCCCTCCACACCTTCGTCATCTATGGTTTCGATGATCAGGTTAGCATCGTTTATTCCACCGTAGACCACTCCATTCCAAATGGCAATGTGATCCCTGTCCCCATTCGCTTCTTCCCCCTGATACCTGCCGGTATTCGCTACCAATCGTAGATTGTCTGCTAAAATCTCCGGAGCAATCATCATGGTTTGACCATAATAACTGAAGCTATTCGCCCTGCTGTACATGGAGTTCGCTACCGACTGGTACCCGGAAACGTCATTAAAGGCCACCTCTGGTGTCAGACTTTGCCTGGGTGTTGTGTTCAGGTCGGTACAAGCCACCATGGAAAATAGGGCCAAAATGGAATAATAGAAACTATATTTGATCTTTTTTATCATCACTATCAAAAGGTAAGGTTGATACCTGCGGTAATCTGCCTGGCAGTAGGATAGGTTCCGTAGGTATCCCCGAGGGAGTTTACCTCCGGATCCAATCCGTTATATTTGGTCAGGGTCCAAAGATTAAGTCCCTGAACGAACACGTTCATTTCTTCAATTCGTGCTTTGGACAACAGGCTTTGGGGCAAATTATAGTTGAGCGTTATTTGCTTGAGACGTATATAACTGCCGTCCGACACTTGCTTGGTTGAAAACTGCTGGTAACCCGAATGACCGGGGATTCGCCCCCCTTCATAGGGCCGGGGTACATTGGTAATTTGTCCGGGTGTTCTCCAAAAATACAACTGGTCCACGGTCTGGTTATCCTGCCCGATAGAACCCGCCTGCGCCATGTTGTACAGGTCTTGATTAAAGGCCAGGTTTCCGTATTGGTATTGGAAGAAGATTTCCAGGCTTACCGGTCCATACGCCAGGGTATTAGACAGCCCGCCGTAGGTCCAGGGAAGTGCACTTCCTATGTATTTCTGATCATCATCGGCGACCAGATAAGTGTATTCGCCATTTTCATCAAAATACATGGGCGACCCGTTAGCAGGGTTAACACCTGCGTAATCGTAGCCGTAGAAAAAATCAATGGGTTTTCCAACGATCAGTTCATTCCCAATGCGGTCAAGCCCTTCGTACAGCTCGAGTAGTTCGTTTGAGAAAATAGAGGTATTGAATGCCGTTGTCCAGCGAAACTTACCCCAAACAACATTGGTGGTTTGCAAATCAAAATCAATTCCCTCATTTCGGACCTTTCCGGTGTTGCGGGTAATCGCTCCAAACCCCGAGTCGATGGGCAACTGGGTTTCAAACAGCAGTTTTCTGGAGTCCTTTCTCCAAACATCCACTGTAGCAATGATGCGGCCATTGAACAAGGTGGCGTCCACTCCAAAATTGGTAGATGCCGATTCTTCCCAGGTTAGCTGATCGTTTCCCAATTGCACAAAGCGAAGGGCACCGCCTCCCAAATATTGCCCGGCCGACCCTACCAGCGTTCTGGATTCAAAATTGCCAATATTGGAATTTCCGGTAACGCCATAGGAGGCCCTGACTCGCAAATCATCCACCCAAAGGGCATTTTCCATAAACCTTTCCGAAGAGATTCTCCAGCCAGCAGAGACGGCTCCAAAATTCCCCCAACGAGTATTCGTTCCAAAACGGGACGAGCCATCCCGTCGAATGGTGAGGTCAAACGTATATTTATCGTCGTAATCGTATTTCGCCTGCCCAAAAAACCCAGATCGTGCATACTCGGTATAAAAGCCGCCTACATCAAACGGCTGTGCCGCATTTTGCAGATACCTCAACACTGGATTCGGAAAGCCCCGGCCCGTTGCGGAGGTGTTTTCCTGGGTTTCCATTTTGTATTCGTAGCCCAAAATCCCGGAAAGGGTATGCACCTCATCAAATTTTTTGTTGACATTGAAGTTGGCATTTCCATTAGAGTTGACAATTCTTCGATCAACAAAAGTGGATGAACCACCATAACTGGCGAAGGCAGGAATGGTGGAAGGCCGGTTGTTTTCGTCCCTGTTGTCGGAAAAATCAATCCCCCCGAAAGCGGTAAAGCCTAGCCAAGGAAGTATTTTATAATTAAACTGTAGGTTGGATACGGATTGATAACTGGTTCCGGTTCTCAACTCCTGCCGCACTCCCTGGACTATATTATAGCCAAAAAGGTGTTCGGATGGGTATTCCGCAAACGTACCGTCCTCATTGTAAATAGGAACGTTGGGTCTGGAAACATAGCCCGCCACAAAGGGACTGTTGACAAAGTTTCCCCGGTCGATGGTACCATTGGTAATCTGCCTGGATAGGGAAAGATTGGCATTAATACTAAACTTCTCATTTATATTATGGGAAAGATTCATCCTTCCGGTAGTACGCGAATAATCCGATTCGATCACCTGTCCCTGATGATAGGTGTGGGATCCGGAGATAAAAAACTGGGAGCGTTCATCCCCTCCTGACAGGGAAACATCGTAAACACTTAACCTGCCATCTCTGAAAAGCGCGTTTACCCAATCGGAATTCTGAATATCCGTATCGCTGGGACTTCCAAAAATGTCTTCTGCGTCTGCAGGGTTAAGCCCGGCGTTGATGTAGGCCTGTCTTTTAATAGAGGCCAGTTGATTGGAATTCATCACATCGTAAAACCCAAGTGGTTGAACAAGCCCTTCCTGGGCAGAAACCCGAACTTTGGTCTTACCCCTTTTACCTCGTTTTGTAGTTATCAACACCACGCCATTAGCCGCTTGTGCGCCATAAATAGAGGCTGCCGCCGCGTCCTTAAATACTTCAATGGATTCGATATCGTTAGGGTTGATGGAGGCAAGGGCATTTTGCGGTCCCTGGCCTGAAAGTCCACCGGAAGCCACCTGAACCCCATCGACAATGTACAGAGGTTGGGTACCTGCATTGATGGAGCCAACCCCTCTGATTTGAACATTCAACGTTCCTCCAGGCTGGCCGGAACCGGCCGTCACCTGAACACCCGCTACCCTTCCTTGCATGGCCCTGTCGAAGGATTGCATCGGCAAATCCTGGAATATTTCTCCTTTGACGGAGGCAATTGAACCGGTCACTTCTCGCCGCGTCTGGTCCCCATAAGCCGTAACCACTACCTCATCCAGGGAGGTCACTTCCGGGACCAAAACCACGTCTACCCGATCCCTGTTTCCAACGGTAACCGTCCTCGGCTGCATTCCCACAAAACGGAAAACCAGGTCGGTTTCACCATCAAACAGTTCAATCTGGTAATTGCCGTCGATGTCGGTAATGGTACCGGTATCCGTGCCTCTTACCATCACCGTCACTCCAGGAATCGGTAATTGTTCCTCCTCATCCGTCACCGTTCCGCGAACGGTTCGGCTTTGCGCTTGGGCCAGAGAAGCTAGAAAAAGGAATAATAATAGTAGTGGTAACGCTTTCTTCATGATATCAATTGAAGTGAACAATCAATTTTATACAAATTACACGGATATTCCAATCAATGAGGGGAAAGTAAACGGATGATCAGCTTGTTTTATGAAAATATAAACGCTGAAAGCATCATTCGGTTTATGAAATCATGCTTTTTATCTACCAATTTATTGTATTATCACTTCAATTCTTCGGTTTAAGGCCCGGTTTTCCTCCGTATCATTGGGCCTGAGGGGCTCTGAAGCCCCTTTTCCTACCGTGTCTAGCCGGGATTCCACAATACCCGAAGCCCGCAGAAATTCCTTCACCGTTTCGGCCCTATTGGTACTGAGGGTTCGATTATAGGATTCCGAACCTACATTATCCGTATGCCCCGCGATGGTAATAGCAAGGGAAGGATGTGCCTTCAAGAATTTAACCAGCCGATTAAGCGAGCTTACCGAGGCTGGCTTTAAATTCGTATCATCAAAGTCAAAAAATACATTTTCAAACACAAAATGGCTTCCTGAGGCAATGGGCTCCAAAAATACGTTCAGGTTTTTCTTATTTTTCAAACTGTCCCTTTCCACATTGTAAATCTTGGGCATAAAGCCTTGCTTTTCCACATACAGTCCTGAAAAGGCGCTGTCTGGATAAATCATGGTAAAGGTACCTTCCTCTCCCTCAGACCGAAAACGATACAAGGTGCTGTCGTTATCTAGGTTGACCAGGGAGAGCATGGCTTCCACCGGCTCGCCAGTCTGCTCATTGACCACCCTTCCTTCTGTCACAATCAGCTTTTCTCCCAGGTCAATGCTTTCCGGGAAGTCAAAGCGGTACAAAAAAGAGCTATCGACCCTGCCTTGATGAAAGCTGTTTTCGGTATAGTAGGCATAATCTTTTTGAGCGGCAATGAAAAGGGCCAACTGATCCTTCTGATCATTGATCGGATAGCCCAGATTTTCCGGACTGCCGAAACCTTCCCTTTGGAGCTTACTCATATAAATATCTTTTCCTCCAAAGCCCACATGGCCATCCGATGCGAAGAAAAGAACGGTGTTATTAAAGAAAACAAAAGGAGAAACCTCATCTCCAGAGGTATTTACCTGTGTTCCCAAATTAGTAGCGGCAGCCCATTGCCCCTCTTCCGATCTCCTGGAATACCAAATATCATTTCCCCCTTCTCCTTCAGGCCTGTTGGAAGAAAAGAATAAAGTACTCCCATCCGCTGATAGGGAGGGTTGGGAATCCCAAAATCGGGAATTGACACTTCTCCCCATGTTCCGGGGCCTTTGCCAGGAGCCGTTGATTCGTTCGGTCAGGTACAAATCACAACTCCCAAAGGAGTCCGGCGTGTCGCAGGAAGTAAAAATCAACAGGTTACCATCGGCGGAGATGGTACAGGTCCCTTCATTGTAGCGGGTATTGATAGCCACCGATATGGGTTCTGGAACGGTCCATTGCCCCTTTTCGAAATTGGAATAATAAATATCCTCATGGTCCCGAACCGATGTACCGTCCCGTTTGGTAAAAAAAATCCGCCTGCCATCAGCCGTCAAAACCGGAAAATACTGCAATTGGAATCGATTTAGAGGTGCGGGCAGCTTTTCTTTCCGAAGCTTCAGGGGGTTTTGAATCCCTTCTTCAATGACTTCAAGTTGCTGTTTTTTTTGCTGATAATGATCCGACTCCAGAAATTCCGTTGTGAAAAATGCACGACTGTCTTGAATTACTCGCAAGGCCTCCATAAACCGGCCCATTTCCAGTAAAATCTGCCCCTCAATCCAACCTAACTGACCACGGTAAAAATCGCTATCCTTGATCAAAAGCCTATTTTGTCCCAGTTTCACTACTTCCAATGCTTCCTCAGGCCTTCCACTGCTTAGGAGTGTTTGGGCATGGCGGATGTAGGCCTCGTAAAAATCCTTGCTCCTTTGGTAAGCTTCCTGAAATTTTTCCCGGGCTTCGGGAAATTGCTTTCTGCTGAGCAGGACTTCTCCTTCTTCGAAATATTTTATCGCCCGTTTGTCAATAATGGAATATTCCTGACCCGAAACCTGAAGGCAGGTAGCCAGCAAAAATAGGGAGAATAGGAGTACCTGCCGCTTCATATAAACTAAGGGATTTCCATGAATTTGTGTGTTTGAAGCGAAATCCGCCAGGAGGGATTTTCTTTCACAAAATCAACGATCAACGGCATCATCTGTGTCGCTTTCGACCATTCCGGCTGTAAAAGTAAATTACAGGAAGCAGCAACCTTGGCAGATTCTTTCCGAGCAAAATCGAAATCACTTTTATTGAATACAACCACTTTCAATTCATCAGCCTTTGCATACATTTCCGGTACCGGCGCTTTAAATTTTTTGGGTGAAAGACAGATCCAATCCAGTGCTCCGGAAAAAGGATGAGCCCCGGAGGTTTCCAGATTGATTTTAAATCCCAGATCTTTTAATCTGCTTGTCAGTGGCCCCAGTTCGTACATCAGCGGCTCCCCACCGGTGATCACGGCCAATCTGCCCGGATAGGCCGCTGCCTGGTCTACGATTTGATCTATTTCCACCAGGGGCCAGCTACCGGCTTCCCAGGAATCCTTTACATCACACCACACACAACCGACATCACAGCCCCCCAGGCGTATAAAATACGCAGGCTGACCGGAATACACTCCTTCTCCCTGTATGGTGTAAAATGCTTCCATTAATGGCAATACGAATCCTTCCCTGACCCTGCTGTCTGCTTCTATTTTCATAATTTTTGATTAAGCGGGTAATTGAACCGCTGGTGATTACTAAAAAACGTCTGTTTTACTGGTATATTTTACCCTGAGCGGCAAGAAGGGTGTTGTATAACAACGAGGCAATGGTCATGGGACCTACCCCTCCCGGTACGGGTGTGATGGCCGCTGCTTTGGAAACCACTTCGTCGTACTTCACATCTCCCACCAGCCTAAATCCACTTTTCTTACGCTCATCCGGAATCCTGTGAATCCCAACATCAATGACGACAGCCCCTTCTTTTACCATATCTCCGGTCACAAATCCCGCTTTGCCAATGGCTACGATCAGAATATCCGCCGACTGAACAATCTCGCGAAGGTTTTGGGTGCGGCTGTGGGTTAGGGTCACGGTACAGTTGCCCGGATAATCATTCCTTGCCATCAGGATACTCATGGGGGATCCCACAATATGGCTCCTTCCGATGACCACACAATGTTTACCGGATGTCTCAATTTCATACCGCTTCAATAGTTGCACAATGCCATTGGGAGTGGCCGAAATATAGGCGGGCCATCCCAGGGTCATTCTACCTACATTGGCAGGGGTAAAGCCGTCTACGTCTTTTTCCGGCCGGATTTTGGCAGTTACCTTTTCAACGGAAATCTGTTTTGGCAGGGGTAACTGTACAATCAGCCCATCAATCTCCGGGTTTGCATTAATTTTCTCCACTTCCGCCAGCAATTGTTCTTCGGAAATCGTTTCCTCCATTCGGACCAGCGTAGATTCAAAGCCCACCTGTTCACAAGCCTTTACCTTGGCCGCTACATAGGTTTGGCTGGCACCGTCATTGCCTACCAAAATAGCCGCCAGATGTGGAGAACGCTTCCCTTCCCCTTTCAATAGGGCAACTTCCGCGGCAATTTCCTCCTTTATGGTACTAGAAATTTTCTTTCCGTCAATTTTTATAAATCCTTCTTTTTGTTCCATTTGCGCTCACTTTATTCCATACCCGTCGGGTATTTCAATTTCGTTTGGTTTGCTTGCAGGTGGCATTGCATGTGGAAAAAGACCAACCCTTTCCCGGAGAGGCACCTTTCTAATCCAATTTGAGTACCGCCATAAAGGCTTCCTGAGGCACTTCCACATTGCCTACCTGCCGCATCCGTTTTTTCCCCTTTTTCTGTTTGTCCAACAATTTTCTTTTCCTGGATATATCCCCTCCATAGCATTTTGCCAATACGTTTTTACGCATGGCTTTAACCGTCTCACGGGCAATTACCTTCGTTCCGATAGCGGCCTGAATGGCAATTTCAAACATTTGCCTGGGCACCAGTTCTTTCAGTTTTTCGCAAAGTCGTTTTCCCCATTCGTAGGCCTTGTCACGATGTACGATGGCAGACAGCGCATCCACCGGCTCACCATTCAGCATCACGTCCAGACGAACCATATGCGATTGCCGGAAACCGATCAGTTCATAATCCAGGGAGGCATACCCTCTGGAAATAGTTTTCAGTTTGTCAAAAAAGTCAAAGACAATTTCCACCAGGGGCATGTCAAAGGTTAATTCCACCCTGTCAGAAGTCAGGTAGACTTGATTTTTAATCTGTCCCCGCTTGTCCATGCAAAGCTGGATTACAGGGCCCACGTAATCAGCTGCCGTGATGATGGCTACCTTTACAAAGGGTTCTTCTATATGTTTGAACAAATTGGGTTCGGGCATGTCAGAAGGGGCATTAACGATCCGGAATTCATCGTTATTCATCATGGCCCGAAACTGCACCGAAGGCACGGTGGTAATCACCGTCATGTCAAACTCTCTCTCCAGTCGCTCCTGGATGATTTCCATATGAAGCATTCCCAGAAAGCCACAGCGAAAACCAAAGCCCAGTGCCGCTGACGTTTCCGGCTCCCATACCAGGGAGGCATCATTCAACTGCAATTTTTCCATGGAGGCCCGCAGTTCTTCAAAATCGGTGGTTTCTACCGGGTAAATCCCGGCAAATACCATAGGTTTCACGTTTTCAAATCCCTGTACGGTATTGCTACAGGGTCGTTTTACATGGGTGATGGTATCCCCCACTTTTACCTCTTTGGCGATTTTAATACCGGATACCAGGTAGCCTACATTTCCGGCTCTAAGCTGTTGCTGCGGTTTTTGCTGGATTCCCAAAATGCCAATTTCATCCGCTTCGTACTCCTTGCCCGTATTGACGAATTTGATCCGGTCACCCTTGTTGATGGTGCCGTTAAATATACGAAACAATACCTCCACGCCACGGAACGGATTGTAAACGGAGTCAAAAATCATGGCCTGCAGGGGGCCTTCTTCATCTCCTTTTGGAGCGGGGACTTTTTCTACTACCGCATTGAGAATATCTTCGATGCCGATCCCTTCTTTGCCCGAAGCCAGGATAATGTCTTCCCGGCTGCAGCCAATCATTTCCATGACTTCTTCTGCCACCACTTCGGGCTGGGCACCAGGAAGGTCGATTTTATTGAGTACCGGTATGATTTCCAGGTCATGCCCAATGGCCAGGTAGAGGTTGGAAATGGTCTGGGCTTCTATGCCCTGAGAGGCATCCACGATCAGCAGTGCCCCTTCACAAGCGGCAATAGAGCGGGATACTTCATAGGAGAAATCCACGTGTCCCGGGGTATCGATCAGATTGAGGGTATATTCCTCCCCTTGATAGGGGTATTTCATCTGGATGGCATGGGACTTAATGGTAATGCCCCGCTCCCGCTCCAGGTCCATACTGTCCAAAAGTTGGTCTTGCATCTCCCGGTCGGTCACGGTATTGGTGAATTGTAAGAGCCGGTCGGCAAGGGTACTTTTGCCATGGTCGATATGGGCAATGATACAGAAATTTCTTATTTTTTGCATGTTCATACTGGGTGCAAAATTAGTAAATCCCCGGCGTTTTTATAGGTTTTGCTGATTTTAATTAGAAGTAGGCCTTTCGATTGGTTCACCACTGATTCGCACAGATTTTCACAGATTTTTTAGGTACCAGGATTGACCCATTTTTTCTTTTATTTATCTGTGCTAATCGGAGTAATCTGTGGTGCATCCTTTTTTTAACCACGGATTCGCACAGATTTTCACAGATTTTTTAGGTACTAGGATTGACCCATTTTTTCTTTTATTTATCTGTGCTAATCGGAGTAATCTGTGGTGCAACTTTTTTCACCACGGATTCGCACAGATTTTCACAGATTTTTTAGGTGTCAGGATTGACCTCACTCAGTAGCATTCTCCACCCATTTTTTAATCTGTGTTAATCTGCGTTATCTCTGGTGCAACTTTTTTCACCACCGATGTACATCGATTTATTTCTATTTATGAGCCGAATGAGCATTTTATTCAACTCATAATTTTGTTATATTTGAGCCAAATAACGAAAATAATCGGCTCATGCGGTATAATTGGCAACTAAAAGACTGGCCCCGTTTTCACTATCGTTTAATCGAAGTAGAACCACTGCTCTTTGCGTTTTCCGAAAAAGCAGGCCATGTCAGTGGCCTTTTGAAAGGGTTGCCAAAAGAAACGCAAAATGACGCCATTATTGATCTGATGGTATCCGAGGCCATTAAAACATCTGAGATTGAAGGCGAATATTTGAGCCGGCAGGACGTTGTTTCCTCTATTCGTAATCAGCTGGGTTTGGGACAGCAGCAGGTGAATGATTTGCGGGCACAAGGTGCTGCCGCACTGATGGTGGATGTGCGCAGTACGTTTCACGAAGCCTTAACGGAAGAGAAACTTTTCTCCTGGCATCGGATGATCATGCAAGGCAGTAAAGCTATCACCGTTGGTGATTGGAGATCTCATGAAGAGCCAATGCTGGTCGTATCCGGAGCTTTAGGAAAAGAAAAAATTCACTTTGAGGCCCCTCCATCCAGTATTGTCCCCAAGGAAATGGACGGATTTACCAATTGGTTTAATGAAACAGGACCAGGGGGCAAAAAAGAAATAAAAAAGCCCGTGGTGCGTGCTGCCGTCGCTCATCTATACTTCGAAACCATTCATCCTTTTGAGGATGGAAATGGCCGCATCGGCCGTGCCTTATCAGAAAAAGCCTTGTCACAGTACTTCAAGCGACCTGTTCTTTTAAGTCTTTCGCAGGCGATAGAAGCGAACAAAAAAGAATATTACGATGCATTACAGAAAGCACAGCGATCCAATGAAGTGACACCCTGGATTGCCTACTTCCTGTCTATGGCAATGACGGCGCAGGAGCAGGCGGAAAAGTTAATTGATTTCACCCTAAAGAAAACCCGGTTTTTTGATCGGTATACCGCTCTCCTAAATGAAAGACAGCTAAAAGTAGTACGTCGGATGATGGAAGAAGGACCAAAGGGATTTGAAGGAGGCATGAGTGCCAGGAAATATACGGCCCTTACCAGGACATCAAAAGCCACCGCTACAAGAGATTTACAGGATTTGGCCGAAAAACAGGTCTTTCTTTCCACCGGAGGAGGCAGAAACACAAACTATTCGCTTAACCTGAATGATTCCGGGGAATAGTGAATGCGCACAAATCCCACCTGGTATCCATTGACAAACGAAATCCGAGGCGTTTGTAATGCCGGATCCATTGAAAAGACGTAAGGAATTTCGTTCTTTAAAAGGTTCAGGTTGAGCCATTGCAATTGGCTTTTAGGCGTGTCTTATCTGTTTACAAAATTAAAGATAGCAGGGTAAAGTGGAATACTTCACCCGGATGTGTATGCGATCTAGTATTTATTGGTTTCAACACATGGACAGGAAAAAATCCTAGAATAAAAAGTGCCGGAGAGACGGTTTGTACAAAGTGAACTTGACGGGAGGATTATAAGTCAGGCATTACATCAAGAAAAGGACTCCGAAGTTCTTTTAGCTTGTGATAAAAAAACCTACTGCTTATTTTAACTTTTCCTTATCCTTGAGGATTGCCACCACCTTCTCCTCTGACAATTTGACAATTTTGGCTATTTTTGCCGTTTCAAATCCCTCATCAAAAAGGCTAACAATAACCTCGTTCTTTTCTTCAATTTTCCCTTTCTGAATTCCTTTTTCAATAAGCATCGTATAGGTTGTCATAATTTTCTCTTTTAAAGGTTCGGGAATTGATTTTATAGTTTCGCCCAATTGAGCTTCTGTAATTTCGGATACATTCAATGCATATACAACGATCATCTCTAAAAAGTTCATTTTAGTATCTTCTATCGGCAATAGACGGAAGATTCTTTCGAAATCTTCCTTCAATTTTGTCGGATTGATGCGCCACTGCTGGGCAAGTATTGCCGCTCCCATCAAATTATTTCGCATTTCCATAAGCTGGTCCTTACTGATCGTTTTCAGGTCTATGAAGATCGGGTTAAGTGTTGGCATATAGTTTCTTATCTCCTCCGGGTAGTTTTTAAATAGGTCTGAGAGATTTCCGACTTTCCAGTTTTTCTTGCCTTGATAGTAAATTATCGGAATGATGGGTTTTGGTTCTTTATTTTCTGTAAGACATTTTGTCCAGTGCGCAAACATATAATACCCTACTTGAAAAAGCACGTTGCGGTCTGGTGATGATTTGTGTTCAAAGAGTAGAACAACATCCGTTTTGACCGAATTATCGGATTTAAGGGATACTTCAAATACGAGATCCGAAAAGTGCTCTTTTAATGCTTCATTGATATAGGTTTCCTTTAGGACAGTAAGGGATTCAAAATTAATATGTTTCACCAATTTCTCTGGCAAGAAACACTCTAAGAATGCCACAGCCCTTTCAGCGTCGGAAAATGACTCCCTGACGAAGGCGTCGTGTATGTTGTGGTAGCGTTTTGCCATGATACAAGATATAAAAAAAAGTGTATTTAGTGTGTTTTTTGTTTCCGCTTGATTCCGGTAGATGGGTGGTTTTAGGTGATGATTACCATTTGAAGAAATAGAATACGAACGATTACCTTTCCGCTTTGTACCCCCCTGATTTTTGCCGATAGCGGCTGTCGTTTTTCCTCGTTACGCCCACCGCAATACCTGTTGGCATTGGTTATTCTTTCTTTAGGATGCCCTCGATTTCCTCCAAAAAATAATCAGCCATACCAATCTGCGCTCGTTTGACGGGGAAACCATCTTTAAGGTGAAAGGAGTGCAATACATCATAGGTCGCTTGAATTGAATCCAAACGGTTTATTCGGTAAAAAAGAAATTGTGGGTCATGGTATACAGGAAAGGGAAACTCTAAAGCCGCAAGTTCGCGGACTAGCTTATGCTTGTCCTGACCTGAACAATAAAAAATAAATCCAACCTCTGGAAATCGATCTTTTAATTCGCTCCAACGAAACTGTTTTTTTATGGGAAAAAATTCTGTCTATCAAAATCGTGAAATACCACGACCTGGTGCTTGCATGCCATGCAGATGCTATCTCGTTCTGATTGAAGGTTGACTACCTCAAGTTCATTAGGGAGAATCATCCTCTCCGATTGGGTAGTACACGCCAAAACAGCTAAAAATATGACAGTATGTATCCCTACGAAGAATTTTCTCATGGAAGGTCAGGTATGGTTACGTGTAGGATAATAGGATAATCGTAGTACAAGTACGGAAGGCTTAACTCTAAGGTCCATACCAAGCAAATTCTCATTAAGCG
Organism: Cyclobacterium salsum; assembly: GCF_010119245.1. Lineage (GTDB taxonomy): Bacteria > Bacteroidota > Bacteroidia > Cytophagales > Cyclobacteriaceae > Cyclobacterium > Cyclobacterium salsum. The sequence continues at coordinate 72,816 of NZ_WNKG01000016.1, read as the reverse complement.
TTTCCATAGGTGTCCATTTCTGAATGGAAATCGAATTCTTCTCGATTGATTCAAAATCATCCAGGCCGAACGTAGGATCGCATTTCCCACCTTCGCCAGTAGGAGTGGAACAACTCGTTGCGATGCAAAGTGCCAAAACACCAGTTAAAGTAAAGCAGATTTTTTTAGGTACCAAAATTGGCCTATCCTCAAATAATTAATCTGTGCGAATCTGCGTAATCGGTGGTGCGCCTTTTTCGCTCGCACCAGGTTATCCCCGATTAGCTCCGTAATTAGTGGTACCAGTATCTTGCAGGTTGGATTTGTTTACAGAATCGCAGATATTTGGGATATATTGAAAGTTAGTCGGTGAAAATGACCCATTTTGGGCCGGGAATCTGGCTCCGCATCCATCCGGAGCAGGACTGAGAAATCACCGGCAACAAGAAGAAATACCGGAATTTAATGAATAGAAATGCTTTTCTTTGTGTGGCAGCCGCCCTGTTCTTTTGTGGCAGCCTCCTTTCGGGGTCGATTCCCAAAGATCCGCCCAAAAGGGGAAAGGTAACGGTGTCTCCCAACCGCACGCTCAATTGGGAGGATTTTAAACAGGTGGAAGTCATCCGTGGCAAAAGCAGTATCAACGCCATTTGCCTCAGCACCTGCGAAGTGGAGATCCTGAAGGTACATACCTATCCCGACCACGTAAAACTGGAAATCAATGCCAAAATCCACCTTCAGAAGGACCTGTCTCAGGTGAGTCAAGATTTTTTGAGCCGCTCGGACGAGGCCACCAAAAAACAGGTGTTGCACCACGAAAACGGTCATTTTGCCATCGCCCAGATCATCGGTCACCGCATTGTCCGGGATGTAAACGGCCATGCATTTGATCCAAACCAGTACAAAACCCAACTGAACGGCATCATCCGGGAAAACTTCAAAAACTGGAAAAGATTGGACTCCCAATACGATGCCCAAACGACCAAGCCCAGAGATGCGGAGGCACAAAAACGCTGGGATGCATTTTTTACCTCAGAACTGCTGGACCTACGGCAGCAAATCTACCCCTAAGCCATGAAATCGAGCATGACGAGAACGTCACCCAGTGGGATGATTATAAAGCATGCGAGATTCTCCCGATTCAGGATCGGGACAGGCTATGTGGCGACTCAAAAACCATTATAAACACATGAAATCCATCGCCGAAAAAAAGAAAAACGAGCACCTGATCGAATACATCCTGTACTGCTACCGCATGGAAGACCTAATCCGTGCCTATCAGTTTAACATGGAAGACCTGGAGCAGTATGTTTTGACGCACAAAAACGTAAGCCAGCAAGACCGGACCGAAAGCAAAGCCTGGCTGACCGATCTGGCCGATGACATGAAAAGGGCCGGATTAGAGGAAAAGGGTCACTTGCCCGAAGTGCAAGCCCTGGTTGACCGGCTGGCAGAATACCATTGGAAATTACTCAAAACGGATCCCGACTACCTGTCCCTCCACCGCAAAGCTCGGCCACACCTACTCAGGCTGCTTTCCGACCTAACCGATGAAAATCCCGGTCACGAAATTCAGATTTATATCCACACCCTCTACGGGTTGTTGCTGAGTAAATTAAACGGTAAAAAAGCCCCCGAATCCGTTGAAGAAGCCGCTGCCCGATTTGGGGAAGTGCTTTCCTATCTGGATGCGCGGTTTAGAGCTTCCGAACAGGCCTGAAACCGGGGCTTACGGCCCGCCATCCCAGTACTCGTACACACTGTGGTAGCTGTCATTTGCCTGCACGTGATCCAGGAAGGCCTGGTAAAAAGGATGACTGCCGATGGTAGCGCTATCCCCCAATACGATGAGTTTGCGCTTCGCGCGGGTGAGTGCTACATTCATCCTTCGGGTATCGCTCAAAAAACCGATTTCTCCCTGGGGATTGGAGCGGGTGAGGCTGATCAGGATGATGTCCTTTTCCTGTCCCTGAAAGCCATCTACGGTATTAATGGCAATGTTTTCCATCTTTTGTTTTAAAAATAGCCATTCCTCGCTTTCATCCAAGTACTCCCGAATCAAACGGACTTGCGCCCGGTACGGGGCAATAAGGCCGACCTGCCAGGACTGTTTATCCTCCTTCATCCAACCGATTTTCCGGATCAGGGACTGAAGCAATTGGAGCGCCATCAGGGCTTCTTCTTTATTGGCGATACTTATCGTTTCCCGATCCTGGTGTTCCAAAAAACCGCTACCGGCCGTATCGATAAACTCCATTACCGGTTCGGATGCACTCAAGTAATGAAAGGAAGTATTGGGAGCTGCCGACAATGCTCCCCCATAGAACAGCTTGTTGGAAAATGCCATGATTTTCTCCGGCATGCGGTATTGGATGGATAGCATACTGGATGCACCTGGCTGCCTGGAAATGGCTTTTTCAAAAAGCGTCTGCTGCAATCCTTCCGCCGCTTTCCGGGACTTAATGGTGGGGGGTAATTGGCAATGATCTCCTGCCATGACCACCTTATCGGCCTGTAACAAGGGAATCCAGGAAGCGGGTTCCAAGGCCTGCGCCGCCTCATCCAAAAATACCACCGGAAACCGCCTACCCTTTAATAGGGAGCCGGCAGAACCCACCAGCGTGCAAGCGATCACCTGAGAGGAATCCAGCACAGACTGCACCATGTAATCATAAAGCTGTCTGGCTTCGTCAAAGCAGCGACGCGCCTCCCGTTGTTGAAAACTTCTTTTTTCCCTTTCGGCTGGGCCAAAGCTTCTCTTAAACTTTTGGGCATTTCGTTTAAATTCTTCCCCGGATTTTTTTAGTTTTTTATAATCTTTGAAGGAAGGGTGGGCCAGCACTTTTGCATCCAGGGTTTGCTGAATGAGGTTTTCCTCCACGCGGGAAGGATGCCCTAACCGGAGCACATCGAGCCCTATATCTGATAGTTTTTCTACTAGTAGGTCCACGGCAGTATTGCTGGGGGCGCAAACCATCACCTGGGAAGTGGACGTAACCGCAGCTACTACGGCCCTAACCAGACTGGTAGTCTTTCCTGTACCCGGAGGTCCATGCACGATGGCCATATCTTGGGCTCGGAAAATCAGATCCAGTGCTTCATTTTGACTGCTGTTCAGGTTTTCATCCATTTTCCCTGAAATTTCCGAAAAAGCAGGTCTCACCTGGCCCAATAAAATATCCCGCAGCTGCGCAAGGCGGTTATTTTCAGCCTGCATGACCTTCTTAATGGCCTTCTCCATGACTTTGTACGACGTTTCATCAAATAGCAGTTCAACTCCAAGTTTTCCATCGTTAATCCAATCGGGTAAATGCCCGGTGTGAAGACTAACCGTCATCCGATTTTGCTTCACATAGTTGACCACCCCGTTCAGGTATTCCGAACGAAGGTCATTTTCACCCGAATTGGAGAAAAAGCTGATGGATTTCCCCGACTGAAAGCCATGACCCTGAGAAATTTCTGCGGTGGAAATTTCAATTACCAACTGATCAGAAAACGCCCACTTGACCTTGACTAAACTTACTGGATACCAACACATTCCAGTAGAAACTTTCTCTTTGATAGACTTTCTATACGTAAGGTTTCGGAATTGATCCCGGTCTTCCTGCCATTCTTGCAGTAAAAGTTTAGTAGTATATGCTAATTCTTCCTTTATATTTGTCATTTGAATTTTTCCAGGTGAGAGCCCAAGATTAAGGAAAACATTTCTATTTACCAGAAATTAACAGTTGAAGACGCGGTGAATTTTCTTGCTCATGCATATTTATCTTTTGAACGGCCGAAAGTCCTGGTGGGCAATTTTATTGGAGATTTTGTCAGGGGGGAATTAGAAAAGCAATTTGAAAAAGAAATTGTTTTCGGAATTCTCCTGCACCGGGAAATCGATGCCTATACCGACAGGCATCCCCTGGTAAAACAGGCCCAGGAGTTATTGAAGCCGGCATTTCATCGATACTCATTGGTGATAACGGATATGTATTACGATCACTTTCTATCAAGAAACTGGAATGATTATCATGGCCAAGGTATTACTTCATACACCCATTGGGTATATGAAGTAATTGCCTCCCACAAACCCATCCTTCCAAAAAAATTTTTATACCCTTTCAAATACATGCGAAAAGAAAACTGGTTGGAAGGATATGGCGAAATGGAAGGGCTGCAACGTTCTTTTACCGGACTCTCCTATCGGACTTCCTTTAAATCCCGGATGGAGAAGGCCCCCGAGTTTCTCGAATCGCACTACGATTTTTTTGAAGATAACTTCAAACACTTTTTTGAGGATTTGATTCTGTTTTCAAAAGAAAAGTTGGACCAAATAGAACTAAACAATGGTGACCTGTAAGCCCAAAAGAAACACCTACCTAAGCCTAAGCCTGATCGTCCTTGCTTTGATTGCAGGACTGGCCTATTTGCTCAACGATTTTTACAGTAGCCGGGAGTTCCCCCTTCTGTTTTATTTGGCGGGCACTTCCATTATCACAGTGGTGATACTCCTATTGCTAGTGAAAATGATGGCAAGTTATAAATTTCTAGCTGCAGGAAAGGACAGGATTTCCTTGTGGATGCCGCTCAAGGGATGGAGAAAGACGTACTCACTGGAAGAAATCCTCGCCTGGCAGGAAGAAGAAGTAAAAGCCAATCAACGCGTTTTTAAGCAATTGATTTTGGTGTTTTCGGACAAATACTCCTTTACGATCAGCAACCACGAACACCATGGATACGAGGATCTCAAAAAATATTTAGCCCGAAAAGTAGCTAAAAAACGGGTTAAAAATTAAACCTCCTTTCTATTTGACCTAGGGTTTCCAGTCAAAGGCATCAATTTCTTCCAGACATGCCTTAAGTAGCTGAATACTGGCGGCCACATCGGCTTTGTTTGCCATCTCAATGACCTGATGCAAATGGCGGGTCGGGATGGAAATCGCTCCTGCGATGGCCCCCTGTTTGCCCATCCGCTGTACTCCTGCCGTATCCGTACCTCCTGCCGTAAGGATTTCCGTCTGATAGGTAATGTTGTTTTTGGAAGCTGTTTCTTTCATAAAATTCACCATTCGGTAATCACAAATAGCGGATGAATCCATGATTTTAATGGCAGTGCCCTTTCCCAATTCCGTGATTTTTTCATGGGCGGCCGCACCGGGAAGGTCAAAAGCAATGGTAGTGTCCAGGGCAATCCCAAAATCAGGATCGATTTGGTGTGCAGACACCTGCGCTCCGCGTATTCCTACTTCTTCCTGAACGGTAAAGGTAGCGTACACATCAAAAGCCGGAGATTTCAATTCCCGCAAGGTTTCCAGCAAAATAAAAACGGCGATGCGATTGTCTATGGATTTGCAATTCACACAATTCCCCATTTCCACCAATTCCCGCTCCCGCGTAACCGGGTCGCCTACCTGCACCCATTGCTCTACTTCCGATTTGTCCATACCCAGGTCGATGAAATAATCGGTAAGTTTGGGAAGCTTGGTTTTTTCTTCCTGGGTCATCACATGGATGGGTTTACTTCCCATCACACCGATCAGGTCTTTTTTTCCATGAATGATTACCCGCTGAGCGGTTAGGGTTTTGGGATCAAACCCTCCCAGTGGGTGGAATCTCAAAAAGCCATTTTCATCAATATGAGTGACGATAAAGCCGATTTCATCCATATGAGCGGCGACCATCACCCGTTTATTTTCGGGATTTCGTTTCCCCCTTTTAATCGCAATTACATTCCCCAGGTTATCGACAGAAATCTCATCCACCAAATCCCGGACTTCCCGGACTACAAAATCCCTGATTTTCTTTTCAAATCCAGGTGCTCCTGGCAACTCACAAATTTGCTTTAATAAATTTACATTGATCATTGAAGCTGATTTTTCAGTTAATAGGCCCTGATAACTTTTCCTTCCATGTAATTAACGAAAGCCTTATTGACCACGCGCATACCTCCTTCTGTTGGGAAATCGCCCGTAAAATACCAATCCCCTCTATGCGCCGGGCAGGAAAGGTGCAGGTTTTGTACAGTTTGGTAGATCACGTGTACCTCTGCCTCAATGGTTTCTGACGTGATAATCTGGGCAATTTTATCGGAAATCTCCTGATCCGTAAAAGGATCGTATATTTCTTTCACGAAATTCACTTGCTCATCCGGATCCGTGGTGCATTTATCGTACACCCGGTCCAAGGTATTGTCCATGCCGCGTTCCTTTAAAAGGGCCACAGCCGCCCGGAAGGCAATGAAGTCTCTCATTCGGGACATGTCAATGCCATAGCAATCCGGAAACCGAATCTGGGGAGCGGAGGACACGATGATGATCCGTTTGGGCTTAAGCTTATCCAATGTGGTGAGGATACTTTTTTCAATGGTGGTACCCCGTACGATGCTGTCATCAATCACCACAATGGTGTCCACCCCTGAGCGGATGACTTCGTAGGTGGTATCATACACATTAGAAACCATGATGTCCCTATCAGAATCGTTGGTAATAAACGTTCTTAATTTGACATCTTTGCTCACCAGTTTTTCCACCCTTGGCCTGAAATTCAATAGGTCCTCCAGGTCCTCCAGGTGCGGCTTTCCTTCTATAAGAATCTCGCGTCTTTTGGCACTCAGGTAATCCTCCAGCCCCTCGATCATGCCGTAGTAGGCCGTTTCTGCGGTGTTGGGAATATAGGAAAACACCGTGTTTTTCAAGTCAAAATCGATGGCTTTGAGGATCTGGGGCACCAATGCCCGGCCGAGGTTTTTTCGTTCGCGATAAATATCCGGATCGGTGCCTCTGGAAAAATAAATCCGCTCGAAACTACAACTCTTTTTCTCACGCGGCGGGATGATTTCATGCTCTGCATAGGAGCCGTCCTTGTTAAAAATCAGGGCATTTCCTGGCTGGATTTCCTTTATTTGTTTGTAATCAATATTAAAAGCAGTCTTGATGGGCGGTTTTTCCGAGGCCACCACGATGATCTCATCGTCGGCATAATAGTAAGCCGGACGGATACCGCTAGGATCCCGTACGACGAATCCCGCTCCATTTCCTATCAGCCCTGCCATGGCATAGCCCCCGTCAAAATCCCGGCAACTTCTTCTCAATATTCTGGCCACATCCAGTTCCTGCTCGATTACTTCCGTGATTTCCCGGTTGGAAAACTGCCCTTTGTATTTATCAAAAATTCGCTGGTTTTCTTCATCCAGAAAATGGCCAATTTTCTCCATCACCGTAACCGTATCCGTTTTTTCCTTGGGGTGCTGTCCCAACTTCACCAGGTTGTCAAACAACTCCTCCACATTGGTCATGTTAAAATTCCCGGCCATTACCAAATTACGGCTACGCCAGTTATTTTGCTTCAGAAAGGGATGGCAGGTTTCAATACTGTTTTGACCATGTGTCCCGTAGCGTAGGTGGCCCAACCAGACCTCACCTGAAAAAGCGGTGTGCTCCTTTATCCAGTTGGCATCCATCAGATCCGCCTCACTACCGGCTTTTTTGGCCTTTTTGTATTTCTTGTTGATTTTTTGAAAAATCTTGGTAACGGCCTCAGACTCCACCGAACGGTAGCGGCTAATATATCGGGTTCCCGGTCTGGTATTTATCTTAATATTTGCCAAACCCGCTCCGTCCTGTCCTCGATTGATCTGCTTCTGCATCAATACATAAAGCCTGTTGGCCGCATAAAAAGGCGTGTCGTATTTATCGATATAATACTGTAACGGTTTCCTCAGCCGGATCAGCGCAATCCCACATTCGTGTTTGATCTCGTCACTCATAGTCTAATGGCAGGGTGAATGAAGTCACAAAGTTAATCCTTTTTTTAGGAATAAAATCCTGAATCCCACCAAACTTAACCAATAAAATTAAAAAAGCCAGCAGCAATGTTATCGGCCAAAATGCAGACCTTTGGCGAATTTTATTCCCATAAAGGATATTTCTGCAATCGTATTTGTTTTCCAAAGAATAATTTGGTGGTTTCCTCAAATGACACTGTGTAATCGGAAACCAAAAACCGGTCTTCATTAGCGGCAGCTTTTTTTGCCAGGAGCTGATGGTATCCCAAAAAAGCGGCGACAGACTGCGCTACCGTTTCTGAAGCATCGATGAGATCTACCGCTCCTTTATAAAAATCCATAATTTGCTTTTTGATCAATGGATAGTGCGTACAGCCGAGCACCAATGCCTGAATATCCGACAGGGCAGGTTGGGAGAGGTAAGAAGCGACGATTTCATTGCTTATATTTTCCATATGAAATCCTTCTTCGATCATGGGAGCCAATAAGGGGGTTGCCAGGGACTTAAGTTGTATTCCCGCATTAAGCGCATTGATCTTTTGCAGGTATACTCCGGAACCAACGGTTTGTTTTGTTCCAATCAGTCCTACTTTCTCGCCGGGGTGGTTTTCTCTGAGGTAATTCACGACGGGATCGATGACATTGAACACATGTGCTTTGGATGCCACATAGGCCTTTACCAATTCATAGGCCGCGGCTGAGGCCGAATTACAGGCGATCAGTATTAACTTGCAATTTTGCTGTATCAATACGTCCGCAATTTTTATGGAATAGGCCTGAATGGCAGCGGTGCTTTTGTCTCCGTAAGGTAAATGCGCCGTATCACCAAAATAAATAATTTGCTCATCAGGCAACAATTTTTTAACCTCTCTGGCCACTGTCAATCCACCAATACCGCTATCAAAAATCCCGATCGGGGCCTGTGCCTTTATTGCCATAAACTCACCCTATAAATTAAAATTAAACCCAACTCTAAAACTTACCAACCTAGTACTGCTTCAGTCCTTGCTACCTTTCCGACTAAAAATTAGGCTTTCAGAAAATAAATCCCCGGGTTCACGCACCCGGGGATCTGCAAGCGAAGAGGTTAAACTATTATTAAACTACCACAAATATACAAAAAAATGTTTAGCCACAATAGTCGTCGAATATCACCACTATGGGTATTTTCTACCCAATTTCAGGTGCTTTCTGTTTAGCAGTTGGTGAAATTTGAAATGGCACAATTCCTGTGTCTATCTGTAAAAGAATAAAACCAGCTATGAATAGGAAATTAACCAGATGGGTTAAATGGATGGCTTTTGCGGGATTAGTCCTTAGTGGCTTACTTTCCATAAAGGCCCAACTAAATGAGAATATTAAACGAATATGGGACAACCAATACGTAATAAATGACGTAAACGAGTCCATATGGGCAGACACGTCAAGCATTGCAGTAACGGAACTTCCCACATCTATCAGGGATGTAATTAGGAATGACAGTCTTATAAATAATTTACAGATTACAGCGGTCAAAAAAATTTCGAAGAAAAATAATAACTACTACGATGTCTGTTTCCTGGATAGTGATAATTTCAATATTCTGGTGATGTACAATAAAGATGGCGGTGTAATCAACCAACTGCACGCATACGAATAACAGCTAAGCCAACGTTTACCAAAAAGCACTGATTGCAAAATCGGTGCTTTTATTTTATATTTAACGATATCTGGATGGAACTTTATGGCAAAAATACTTCTGATAGAAGACGATCTGACCTATTCAAAAATCATAAAAAACTTTTTGGAAAAAAATGGGTATGAGATTACCAGCAGTACTAAAGTGACGGAAGGGCTGCAGTCATTAGAAAGAACTAATCCTGATCTGGTCATTACGGACTATAGATTGCCGGATGGTACCGGGATGGAGGTGTTGGATCAGGTCATACATTATTTCCCAACGATCCCTGTCATACTCATTACCAATTATTCGGACATTCGAACTGCCGTAAAATCCATGAAGATGGGGGCTTTCGAATACATTACCAAACCCATTAATCCAGATGAACTACTACTTACGGTTAAGCAGGCTCTAAAAAAGGACCCTCGGAAACAAGCCGTCACGCCAGAGAAAAAGTCATCCCCTCCCCGATCGGAGTCAGTTGATCTATCCTATCAAATCGGCCAAAGTGCACAGGCGCTACAGATTGAAAAGCACATTGAATTGGTCGCTCCTACCGATTTAAGCATCATTGTTTTAGGAGAGAGTGGAACGGGAAAAGAATACATTTCCAAAAGGATTCACCAAAAATCAAAACGAGCCCATGGGCCTTTCGTAGCGGTAGATTGTGGCGCTTTATCCAAGGAACTAGCTGGAAGTGAGTTATTTGGACACGTTAAGGGTGCCTTTACCGGGGCTATCGATCATAAAACAGGTCATTTTGAAAGTGCGAATGGAGGGACCATTTTTTTGGATGAAATAGGAAACCTTAGCTACGAAATTCAAATTAAGCTTTTGCGTGCCATTCAGGAGAGGCAAATAAGAAAAATAGGTGGTAATAAAGATATTTCCATCGATGTCCGAATAATAGCAGCCACGAACGAAGATTTGCAGGAATTAGCTAAATCAGGGCAGTTTCGAGAGGATCTCTTTCACCGACTAAACGAATTCAGCCTAAGAGCTCAACCCTTGCGAGAAAGAAAAGAAGACCTTCAGTTTTTTGCCATGCTTTTTCTGGAAAAAAGCAATGACAGTCTTGAAAAAAACGTAACCGGATTTAGCCCGGAGGTAGAGAACATATTCATGGAATATCACTGGCCAGGAAATCTTCGGGAGCTTAAAAATATCATTCGAAGAGCCGTCTTGTTAACCGGCGAAGGATTGGTCCAACCAGAAGTGATTCCATCAGAGTTATTAGAGAGCGAGGCCATTTCCATCATGGACATTCATTCCGCCAGAGATTTGAAGTCATCTTTCGAAGAGCAGGAAAAATCATTAATACTAAAAACCCTGGAAGAAACCAAATTCAATAAATCCAAAGCCGCAAAAGTGCTAAATATGGACCGGAAAACCTTGTATAACAAACTTGAAAAATACGGACTGGACTAATCGGCCAGTGCATACCCAAATCGCTCTGCCAGGTCCTCGAGTAGTGGGCTTATTTTTTCTGTCAGTTCCCAAACTAACTCCCGAATCCCATCGGTTTCTCCTGTTTTAAGTTTGGACTCAATCGTTTTCGCTATCCTTCTTTCTTTAAATTTTAGCTGCCCAAGTCGACTAGAGAGTTGGTGAGCAATCGCTTGGATTTTCGGGTAGTCTTTCTCATCCGATGCCTTATTAATGCGAATGAGGTCTAATCCCGTTTGAGTGTAGAAACCTTCCAAAATATCTTTAAACAATTCCTCGTCTCCCATGCAAAACTTTTTGATTTCAGAAAGATCATAACTACTGGTAGTTCCCTTTAACCCTGTTGCAGGAGTAACGGGGGAGTCAACCAAGGGTGGTGGGGCTTTTCTTGCACCAGGCTTGAGGCTGGCCGTTATTTTCCCGATCAACTCTGCCTCTGTAAAAGGCTTGAGAATGATATCATCAAACCCTTCCTTAAGTAAGTCTTGTTTTTCTTTGGCAAATACATTTGCAGTGATCGCTAAGATCGGTATTTGACTGTATTTTTCCCGACGTTTAAGGCTGGCCAGGACCTGATAACCATCTATTTCAGGCATCTGTATATCTACCAATGCCAGATCAAAATCTTCTTCTTTGAAATTCTTCTCGAATTCGATCCCTCCCAGAAAAGAAATCACCTCAGCCCCTAGTCCCTTTAACAACAATCCGGCTAATTGGAGACCCAATGGATCGTCGTCTACCAGTAGTACCCGAAGCCCTTCCATTCGCTCCATCTGCATGGTCGGAATCACGGTATCTTCTTTTTTATCCAATAGTGTGGTCGGTAGAAAAACGATAAAATGACTTCCAACTCCCGGTTCACTGAAAACCCTTATCTTTCCTTCTTGCAAATCCACCAGTTTTTTGGCGATGGCCAGACCCAGACCGGTCCCCCCGTATTTTCTCGAAATACCTCCGTCTCCCTGGTTAAATTCCCGAAACAGGTTTTGTTGTAACTCAGGGGACATTCCCAGGCCTGTATCTTTCACTTCAACTACCAGATTTCCTTTTTTATCACAAGAAACCCGCACCTGCACCTTCCCTTTCTCAGTGAATTTTACGGCATTAGATAGGAGGTTGGTCATGACCTGGTTCAGTCGTAGCTCATCACCCAGAAAAAACTTTCCTTTTGGTAATAAAATGGAAAAATCCAGCGAAAGGCCCTTATCAAGGGCTTTTTGACGGAAAAAGGAATGCAGGTTCTTAAAAAAAGGTAAGGGATCAATGATTCCTTTTTCAATTTTTATCTTGCCCGCTTCAAGTTTGGAGAAATCCAATATATCATTGACGATCCCCAAAAGGGTACCCGAAGCAAAATGAATCATTTTAGCATACTCCTGCTGCTCTTGATCCAGAGAAGTTTTTGACAAAGCCTCATTGTATCCCTGAATAACATGCAATGGATTACGTATTTCATGACTCATCCTGGCTAGAAAATCTTGCTTGGTTCTGGCCAGGTTATCCGACTTCTTTTTGGCTTCCGTCAACTTTTCCTGATAGGTCTCTGATTTCTTAATTTCACGGACAATGCTAAAAATAAAACCAGAAGAGCCGATCACTCCTACCACAATGAGGACCCCTAAAAGAAAGGAAAAGTTGTAAGTAAGCGCATAGGCAGATTCATTCTCTGCCTTGGATTTAAGGAGTGCCTCGTTTTGTAATGAAGTAACGATAGCCTGAATATTGATGATGAGTGCTCGGTTTTTTTCATTGAGTTCCTGTTCCAACTCTCTTAACCTGGATCTCAGGAATTGCTCTTCGTTGTTGATATCGAGCACCATTTGGCGCACCGTGTAAATAATAGAATCCGAGCCGAAAAGCGGTTGGGCATTTTCGGGATTTACCCTGTTCAAATTCAATCGTAACATGGCCAATATCTTTTCCATGTCTTGTTTGCCACCCGCAGCCAATGACTCACTAGAAGTCCCTTCTCTTTCTGTGCTATCTGGTTTTTTTTCCCCGGCAGGAGGATTCAAGCTCGAACCTGGATTAATACCAATCCTGATTTTTCCCAGGCTTTGCAGTCTGCTTAACTCTTCTTTTCTTTTTATCTTTCTTTCAATGTTATTCAGGGCTTCTTTACTGAAATTCCTGTTGTAAAGGTTGTTTTTCACATCCTCCAACCCTTTGTAAACCACCATGAGCTCGTTCACGCTGTAGTCAATACGCTTTACCTGATTCATCTCAGCAGAATCTGCCACCATGGCTTCCAGTTTTCTGATTTCCTGCTGAATTTGGCGGTAGTAATTAACATTTTCACTGGAATCTTCCTCAGAAATAACACTTCTGGATTTATCCAATTGATAAATATCTGCTAGTAATTTATTTAAGTTGCGTAGTTTCTGGTTGGGCTCGGAAAGCGATTCTACCGAATCAAGTAACTGGTCAACACTATAAATGGTAATCACCCCGGCTCCTACTATCAGGCAGGTAACCAGAAAAAACCCGGAAATAACTTTAATTCTTGTATTAAATCTCATAGACATGGCTAATTAAACGAAGCACTAGTGACCTTTGTCGTACAGAAGGGCTTAAATGTAACCATAAAATGCGGATTTTTGTATTTAACAGCCTGAAAATGAAGCTGGTTTTATACGCGCTCTCCATTATTACGCTTACGATTTCATTAGGGGGAAATCAGGTTTTCCTCAGCTACTTCGTCGGTGGTGGATTGCTGCGTAATGGACTCAAATACATGGTAAATAGCATAATACGTTACCGGCACCGTCACCACCAATCCTATGCCAAAAAGAAATGCTCCGGCAATATTACCAATAGCCAATATTAATCCAAAAACGAAAAAATTCATCCATTGCTTGTGGATTATTTTCCTGCTGTATTCAAGCGAATTCCAGAAATCCAATCCGGCAAAAATACTGATCAGTACCCCAAACATATAGGCCACCATCAGGTAAATTCCAGGTACCAACAGGGCAAATAGGCCCAACACCGTCAAAAACTGACCAATAATCCAAACCAATATAACAGGAATATAATACCCAAAGCCTTTAAAAAAATCCGGGTAATTCACTGTTTCATTCAAACTAACCTTATTGGCTACCAGGTAAAACCCAGCAAAAAGAGGGCCTGCCATAAATAACGAGAAAACGAACAAAAAATCCCTGGCATAAACCATGAAAAAAAATTGGATGGATAATATTAGCAGGGTGAACAAAATGGAATATACTTTTACTTTCTTAAAAGTTTCCCAGCCCTGAATGAAAGCCTCCTTTATGTCAAATTCATAGGGCTTCGCAATAATTGATTCCAGGTGGTTTTTGTCCATTTTTTTATCCTAATTTGGTTTTTTTATGTAATGCGTAATGCTATCGGGTGATTGCTTCCAGTATGTCATGCTTCGTGATGATATGGACCCGGTGGGCTTCATCCCTCACCAACACGGCCTTTTCTTTTTCTACCATGGACGAAAGCACGTCCAGGGTGCTGTCCAACGCCACAAAATGCATGGAGTCTTCCATCACTTTTTCTACCGAGGCATCCTTGATCTCCGGATTTTCAATAATTTTAAGCAGCAGCTTATTATCGGTCAGGCTTCCTATTACCTGCCCATCCTCCATCACCGGAATCTGGGAAACACTTTTTTCATTCATAAGGGCAATCGCATCCCTGATTTTATCTTCTTTGCGGACCACTACGAGCTGATAGGCTTCATTTCTGCCCGCTACGATATCTCTGGCAGTACCATAGGCTTTATCCTCCAAAAATCCGTGGTTCCTCATCCAATCATCATTGTAGACTTTCCCCAAATACCGCGTACCATGATCGGGGAGTAACACTACCATCACATCCCCCTTTTTTAGATTTTCTCGGGCATATTCCAATGCTCCATGAACAGCGGAACCGCAGGACCAGCCCACAAATAGCCCCTCTTCCCTGGAAAGCCGACGGGTCATGACGGCCGCATCCTTATCCGTAACCTTGATAAAATGATCAATAACTGAAAAATCAACGTTCTTGGGCAAAATATCTTCCCCTATTCCCTCCGTCATATACGGGTAAACTTCATTTTCGTCAAACTCCCCCGTCTCTTTGTATTTCTTAAATACCGAACCATAAGTATCAATCCCGATGGAAACCATTTCCTTATTTTGCTCCTTCAGGTATTTGGAAGATCCTGACATGGACCCCCCGGTCCCTACGCCAGCAACGAAATGGGTGATCTTACCTTCGGTATCCTTCCAGATTTCCGGACCGGTGGTTTCGTAGTGAGCCTTCCAGTTGGAAAGATTATCATACTGATTGGGATAAAAGGAGTTGGGAATGTCCTCATTCAGTTTCCTGGCGACGGCATAATACGATCTTGGGTCATCCGGAGCGACATTGGTCGGGCATACAATCACCTCCGCCCCTACAGCTCTCAAAATATCAATTTTTTCCTTGGATTGCTTGTCAGCCATCGTAAATATGCATTTGTAGCCTTTGGCTATGCCTGCCAGCGCCAGTCCCATCCCGGTGTTTCCACTGGTTCCTTCAATTATGGTCCCCCCAGGCTTTAGAATACCCTCTTTTTCAGCATCCTCCACCATTTTTATTGCCATCCGGTCTTTCATAGAGTTCCCGGGATTGAAATATTCCACTTTCACCAATATCTCCCCTGCTATTCCCTTATTAATCTTATTCAAACGGATCAAGGGGGTATTCCCAATAGTATCTATGATCGAGTTATAAATCATGCACTTGTATTTTTTTAAAGCAATTTAACAAAAAAGAGCCAGCCATATAGACTCAAAGGTAATAAATAGGGTCCGTACCGGATGAAACCGACTACTTCAGTCCGGCCAAAAGATACAATACTGCCATTCGTATCGCTACTCCGTTTTCTACCTGTTGTAGGATAATGGAATGCTCCGAATCGGCTACGTCTGAATTCAGCTCCACTCCTCTATTGATAGGGCCGGGATGCATAATGACGATTTCTTTATCAAGCCGGTTCAGCAGTTTCTTGTTCACTCCGTAGTATAATGAATATTCTCTTAACGAAGGAAAATATTTTATTTGTTGTCTTTCTAACTGAATCCTTAATACATTGGCTACATCACACCACTGAAGTGCTTTAAACACTTCCTGCTCTACCTGAACGCCAAGATCCCGAATGTATTTCGGCAGCAGGGTAGCAGGTCCGCAAACCATCACCTCTGCTCCTAGTTTTTGCAGGCAGAAAATATTGGACAAAGCCACTCTGGAATGAAGAATATCTCCGATAATGGCGACTTTCTTTCCTGCCACATCGCCTAATTTCTCCCGGATAGAAAAGGCATCCAACAAAGCCTGGGTGGGGTGCTCGTGCGTACCGTCTCCCGCATTCACAATATTTGCCCGGATATGCCTGGACAGGAAATGGGGTGCCCCGGGACTGGAATGCCGCATGACCACCATGTCCACTTTCATAGCCAGAATATTATTTACCGTATCGATAAGCGTTTCTCCCTTTTTCACCGAACTACTCCCGGAAGCAAAATTGACCACATCGGCGGAAAGCCTTTTTTCGGCCAGTTCAAAGGACAGTTTGGTACGGGTTGAGTTTTCAAAAAAAACATTGGCGATGGTGATGTCCCGGAGCGAGGGTACTTTTTTAATAGGTCGGTTCAGCACTTCTTTAAAACTATCTGCCGTTTCAAAAATCAACTGAATATCCTCCTGGTTGAGATTTTTTATCCCTAGTAAATGTCTGGTGCTGAGCTGCTGCATAGGGCTGTTATTGTTCCTTTTCAGTGATCCAAATGGCATCTTCAGGATATCCTTGAGACTGCCACTCGACACTCACATACTGACTTTCAAGTGTATTGACCTGACGGCCAAAATAATCGGGCTTGATGGGGAAATCACGGGTATATTTCCGGTCAATCAAAACCATTAATTCTACCTTCTGTGGGCGCCCAAAGGCAATCATGGCATCCATGGCTGCCCTTACGGATCTTCCCTTGTAGAGTACATCGTCTACCAAAATCACCTTCTTATTTTCTATCAAAAAATCGATCTTCGTCTCGTTTGCTTTCAGCGGAAGATCCCTTCTCCTGAAATCATCCCGGTGAAAAGTGGCATCCAGGTGACCATATCTCAGCGAAACCTGTTGGATTTCCTGCATGCGTTGGATGATTCTATCCAGCACCAATGCCCCCCTGGGCTGGAGCCCCAGAAGTACCGTATTTTCAAAGTCATCATGGTTTTCTATCAATTGATGACAAAACCTACTGATGGTAATGGATAGCTGCGTTTGGTCAAGAACAAGTCTCTTCTGCATGATTGAAATTTGGAGCAAATATAGGGATTATTTGCATGAGCCTTCCCGCCTTAAATGAAATCCTCTACTTTAATTTTTGTGAAAAAGTTGACTTCCCTGCTTTCAGCTCTCCCATCTTCCCCTTGATAACGGATTCGCTGCTTTCCACTCAGCAAGTAGTAATCATCATACCACCACAGTAACTGCAGGCTATTTTCTTTGGTATCGGCAATTCGTTCATTTTCATCGATTAATTCCAATTCAAAGGGCTCGTTTTCGATAACTACCTCGCCATCCTTTATCTGGCTTAACATCAACATCTCCTCGTCCAAATACATGTAAAACAGGCTTCTTCCATCAAAGCTGATTTCCCCATATTTTACCGGTCTGGTTTTGCTATCGCTATCCAGATCCAGGCTGTTGTCCCAAACGATATTCCCCTCCTCATCGAATAAAATAAACTGAGCCGCAAGGTATTTGTACTGATTACTTACCTGACTACTCCTGAATCGGGGATCCATCCAAAGAGGGTTGTATAATCCCCCGTAGCCGCCCATCATGGGATTTAGACGGTAAAAATTACTGGCATACATGCCGTCTCTGGGAATGTAACGGGAAGAAGAGGAAATAAAATGGTCGTTGTAAACCAGGTAGTACCCGTCCGAGCTATTGATTTCCCGGGTGACTACCACGTTTCGTATGGGTATCTGTTTCCCTCGATCCAGGTTTCTTTCTACCCTCCTGAGTTTGCGCTCCCTGGCTTTCTCCGGCAAGTAGTTGAAAAAATTTTCAAAATCAGAAACGGAGTAAAATTTGTTTTCGTATTCTCCAAATTCATTGATTTTCGTAAAATACAGTCCCTGGTAGGCTTCCTTTTTTCTCAATCCGTAGGGCCCTATAAGTGCTTGTTTGTATTGATGAGAGGAAGTAAGTAATCCCTCCACAATTTCCATTGAGGGGTCTCCCAACTCGTCGATGGTAACTTCCCGTAGTTTGTTGCCATTGATGTCAAACGTAAGAATGGAGACGATCTTTTTTTTGTAAAAATCCCGACTGCTGATCACCACGTCAAACACATTTAACTCAGGGGCTTTTCTCATCTGTAAAATTTTCGCATCTTTTTCAAATAGCCCCGGTACCGTAATCACCTCTTCACTCAATATATCGAAAATTTGAATAACGGGGCGGTAGTCATATTTGCCCATGAAAACCGCCTGTTTATTAAAGACCAGGAAATCCTGCAATTCCATTTCCAGGATACTATTCAGCTCTAACTCCTGCATCGTTTGGTTTTCCAAATTAATCTCAAAAATGGCTTTTTCAGAACCGTATTGGGAGCCTTTATTAAACAATACGTACAGAAAATCCCCATCCAGGTCAAATCCCACCAGTTCATAAAATCCCTCTAGCTTTATCTGCCTGGGCGAATCTGCCCTTAACTGAAAATCGCCCACCACATACTCGAAAATATTTTTACCTCCATAAGTGGTTTCTGATTTCATTCGAAACGCCACCATTCCATTTTCCCTTGGCAACACAAAAAAATCGTCTTCCGACCATCGGGTATCTACTTCCAGACGTTGGGTAAACTGTACCTGAGCTATCGTATAAGAGCTCCACGACAGGAGAGCAAGGAAAATAACGAGAAAACGACTATTCATATAAGTAGGTTTATGCTACATTTCAGCACGTTGGCGATTATTAATTTTCTAAGGATTCAACAACCTATTTATCCTGTTAAACACAAACCCATTCTTCTGAATTCACTATTATTGGTATTTTCCACATTCCGAATCAAACCATTTCGTTAAACCTGTGAAAAGCCAATGAGGTTAGAATAGAAACGGGCTTATTGTTAATCCATCCATAAATTAGGCGAAATCTCCTCCCTGGTGTTTTAAAATCCCTCTTAAGTTAAGACTATTGATTTTATTTTAAAACAAATATTGTGGACATTTGTAGCGAAGCCATCAGAACCAACCAAGCCTTGAATAACAAAGAAATCGTCAAAACGTTGCAGCTTACCATGCAGTTAATGGAACTGCACGAGGAGAACGCCTTCAAAATCAGGGGGTACCAGTCCGCTATCACCGGAATTGAAAGGGAAGGGGTATCCCTGGAAAAACTGAATCCAGCCCAGTTGCAGGAATTACCTGGAATCGGGAAAAGCATAGCCGAAGCCATCGTCCAAATCCGGGAAAGCGGAACGCATCCCTTTCTTGACGGACTACTGGAAAAGACCCCACCGGGAATCCTAGAACTTCTTAAAATAAAGGGCTTGGGGCCTAAAAAGATCAAAACCCTGTGGCAGGAATTGGAAATCACTTCTACCCATGAACTGATGGAGGCTTGCCAATCGGGCCAGGTGGCTAAAATCAAGGGTTTTGGAGCAAAAACCCAGGAAAGCATCATTCAGAAACTGGAATTTAATGCTGCCAATAAGGGGAAGTGGCTGTATGCAGACATTGATGCCGAAGGAGCCTTCGTTATGGCTGCATTGAAAAAGGCACTGGAAAATGAACCCGTAGCCGCAGTGGGAGCTTACGGTAAAATGGCCGAAATCGTGGAGGAACTGACCTTTTTAATTGGAACCGACCGACCAAAAGATACCCTCACAAAGATTGATAAAATAGAGGAGCTGCACCGGGATGACCGCCTGTGCAGCCCATTTCGCTGGCAGGGCGAATGGAAAGAAATGGAACTGCAGGTAATCCTGCTTTTGGCCGAAAAAGATAAATTTATTCGGAAAAAACTCCTACTGACTTCCAGCCCCGCGCACTTGCTGCACCCGGTGGAAGGGAACAGTACCCTGGGAGAACATTTTTACCAAAAAAACTTTTCCTCAGAAGAGGAAGCTTACGCCAGTGCAGGATTGCCACCTATTCCGGCAGACTTGCGAGAAGGAAACGGAGAATTGGAATGGGCGCAAGATCATTCCCTGGACGAATTAGTAACGCTAGAGGACTTAAAAGGTCCCCTCCACAACCATTCGACCTACAGTGATGGTAAGAATAAACTGGAAGATTTAGCAGCGTACTGCAAATCCGCCGGTTACGAGTACCTGGGGATCGCGGATCATAGCCGCTCTGCCTTTTATGCCAATGGGCTGGACGAGGACCGGATCCGAATTCAGCACGAAGAAATAGACCGCCTGAACGCCAGTCTCGCTCCCTTTCGAATTTTTAAAGGCATCGAAAGTGACATCCTCCCAGATGGCAGCCTGGATTACTCCGCAGAGGTACTGGCCAGCTTTGATTACATCGTAGCTTCCATCCATTCCGGTTTAAGTATGGACTCCAAAAAGGCCACCGAGCGATTGATTAGGGCTATTCAAAATCCTCACACCACCATCCTGGGACACCCTACCGGAAGATTGCTACTTCGACGAGAAGGCTACCCTATTGATCATCGGGCAGTCATTGATGCTTGTGCGCACTACCAGGTAGTCATCGAGATCAACGCCAATCCCTGGCGCCTTGACCTGGATTGGCGTTGGGTCAGGTATGCGATGGGGCAAGGAGTGACGCTGAGTATTAATCCGGATGCGCATGAAAATGAGGGAGTCAATGATATGAAATACGGGGTAATCGTAGGAAGAAAGGGCGGTTTAACCAAAGATATGACCCTAAATACCAAATCAGCAAAAGAACTGTCCCGCTATTTTGAAGCGCGCAAAAAAAATAAATTATGAAAGGACCCACAAACAAGGCGGAAACATATTTGACCCGCTCCTTTTTAGCCGGGTTGGCTGGTATTCTTTTCTGTATGGTGCCATTGGTGCTTCTTGCCTGGCAATTACCCGGAACCGCCTATGGCAGTTATTTTACGGGGATTGGATTGGCCTTTCAGCTTTTAGGAATCAGCCTGTCCGTATTGGTCCTGAGAGCGAGAAATCTGGATCCCGCTCAAAAGGAAAAAGCAAAAAAAATGGTTTTGGTTCTGGGGGTGGCCTTTTTATTTTTCGTTTTGGTTTGATCGTAGTTCTAGCATAGCCATCAGCTTTATCCGAGAGAATTTCTTAAATCCAAATCCATTTGAGCAGTTTGGAAATTTATATTTCCGCCTCGCCAAGAAGACCATTTTATCATAAAATTCTTGCGGTAATTCTCTCAAAACCCTACCTTGAACCACTTAGAAATGTGTTCCAGCCAAATAACCTAACATGCAAAGAAGAACTTCCATCAAAAAAATCTTTTGGGCGGCCGGATCCGGTTTGATCTTGCCCGGAGTTAATGCCAATGCGATCTCCCAGCCTTTCTCCCACATGCGGGCACCGGGACCGTTTTACCTGTTCACCAAAGTTCTTCAATGGCTCCCCCTCAGCGAGCTGCCGGATACCGTGAAGACCCTGGGTTTTGAGGGAATAGACCTTCCGGTTAGAAAAAATGGTTTTTTTGATAAAGATGAATTATCAAAAAAATTACCGGCTATTGTCGCTGAAAGTGAGCGCCTGGGGCTGAATAGGCCGGTCCTCACCACCGATATGAATGTGAGACAAATGAACCAAATGGACGAGTTTCTACGGATACTGGCTGGAGAGGGAATAAAGGATTACCGGATGGGGTACCTCTCATTTACCTCAAAAGATATTGTAGGGGAGCTTAAAAGGCTTAACGGGGAGATGCGACGGTTAGCAGAACTCCATGCCAAACATGGTGTAACCGGACACTACCAAAACCACGCGGGGAAAAGAATCGGAGGGTCGGTATGGGAAATTTACCACCTGTTGGAGGGCATTGATCCGGATCATATCGGGGTGCAGTTTGACTTGAGGCATTCCCAGGTAGAGGGTTACCAGTCCTACGAAAACGTCTTTCACCTGATAAGCGATCAAATCAGAAGTTTTGACCTCAAAGACTTTGTTTGGGGCAATCCATCCAACAAAAAGGATCAGCCCGTAAATGTACCGTTGGGTAAAGGAAATGTAAACTTCCAGCTACTGATGGAACACGAGGGGTTTACGGGAAGTCTGCCCAAAATACTCCATGTAGAATACGATCTGGGCGGGGCAGAGCATGGAGACTCCTCTCCTACAATGGATAAAAAGGAAATTTTAGCTGCCATCGAAAAGGATGTAATGACCTACCGGCAAATAATGTCCTGATTAGGCTTCATCGGCCAGGGCTTTTGAAAGCACCTTATTGGCAGCAGCGGAGTGGTTCAGGGTAAGGGCTTTTTGCCTTCCTTTTTCAGACATTTTATTCCAGGTTTTCTGAATAATGGCAATCAGTTTGGGTTCTTCATGCTGGTGTTTTTGGTGAAATGCTTCAAAGTAATATTTCAAAAACACCAGGCAGATCACATCCTCCAGTGCCTGAACCCCAGGATCCGTTTTCAGCCTTCTTTTATTGAGATAGTCATCTACTTGACGAATTTCCTCCTGGGAATAACCGTTTGCTAACATGATTTCACCTGCCATTTTTCCATGAAATTGCTTGAGTTTGGTTCGCCAAAGCAGGTATCCTTTTCTATCCATAGGGTAATCCTCCCTGGGAATCGACCAGCGGCTAATATGTTGACATCGGGCGGCCACTCGCAAGCTTTCCTCGGCATCCGGATAGGTTTCCATCAACATCTCGGACATGCGTATGCCGTATATTAATTCTTTGGCAATGGATTTGCCGTTTACCATTTCCTGATTAGGATCCTGTGCATTGACGGCATCTATATCTTTGATGGTGTTTTTAAACCGGGATTCGTTAGATTCACTCATAGTTTACTAGTCGTTGGAGAAATAAATGTACAAACAAGCACTGCATTTCACAACAGTCCCTTGCAATTCACGGGTTGGCAACCTTGGTAGGGTCATTATAAAAAGAAAACCCATTTGATTTAGTAACGGCCTAAACGGTATTTCGCAAAGTGAAGCGATATTAGTTTATGAAACGGGCGGGGGTTTTCCGTGCATCTTTAATAAATTTGTTTAATTTTGCACCAATTTAGCCAAAAGTAAAGCACTTCTAAAACCATCAAGCATGCCAAAAGACAGTAGCATCAAACATGTCCTCATCATCGGAAGCGGGCCCATCATCATTGGTCAGGCCTGTGAATTTGATTACGCCGGCTCCCAGGCAGCCCGTTCCCTCCGGGAAGAAGGAATCAAAGTAACCCTAATTAATTCCAATCCGGCTACCATAATGACCGATCCGGTGACGGCTGACAATGTTTACTTGTTGCCTTTGGAGAAAAAATCCATCGTTCAGATTTTGAAAGAGCATCCGGATATTGATTGTGTATTGCCGACCATGGGCGGACAGACAGCACTCAATCTTGCCATTGATTGTGACAAGGCAGGAATCTGGCAAAAATTCGGGACAAAAATGATCGGCGTAGACATAGATGCCATTGAAACTGCTGAAAACAGGGAAAAATTCAAGGCATTGATGGAAAAGTTAAACGTAGACGTTTGCATTGGGCGAACAGCTACTTCCTTTCTTCAGGGAAAAGAAATTGCCCAGGAAATCGGTTTTCCCCTGGTCATCCGACCTTCCTATACGCTGGGAGGCACCGGAGGAGGGTTTGTTGACGGTCCGGAAAATTTTGAAAAAGCACTTAGCGCTGGCCTGCAGGCCTCCCCTACCCACGAGGTATTGGTAGAGCAAAGTATTCTTGGATGGAAAGAATACGAGCTGGAAGTATTGCGCGATAATATCGGTAATATGGTGGTCATCTGTTCTATTGAGAACTTTGACCCCATGGGTGTACATACCGGAGATTCAATCACTGTTGCCCCCGCCATGACGCTTCCAGATACGGTATATCAGGAAATGAGAAACAAGGCCATTCGCATGATGGAAGGCATTGGTAATTTCGCCGGCGGATGCAATGTTCAGTTTGCCGTGAGCCCGGACAACCAAACCATCATTGGTGTGGAAATCAATCCCCGGGTTTCCAGATCCTCCGCACTGGCTTCTAAGGCAACGGGCTACCCCATTGCTAAAGTAGCAGCCAAACTCTCCATAGGGTACAATCTGGACGAATTGAAAAACTCTATCACCGGAAACACCTCCGCCTTTTTTGAGCCAGCCATCGATTATGTAATCGTGAAAATTCCACGATGGAATTTTGATAAATTTAAAGGGTCCGACAGAAAACTGGGGCTTTCCATGAAAGCGGTCGGGGAAGTAATGGGCATCGGCCGCAACTTCCAGGAAGCCCTTCAAAAGGCCTGTCAATCACTGGAAATCAAACGAAATGGACTTGGAGCGGATGGTAAGGAACTGAAAAATCAGGAAGAAATTCTATATAGCCTGGCCAACCCAAGCTGGAACAGGTTATTCCACATTTACGATGCCTTTAAACTTGGAATTTCCTTCCGGACTATTCAAGATCTGACCAAAATTGACAAATGGTTTTTGAAGCAAATTGAGGAGTTGGTGCATTTGGACATCACGCTGGGAAAAGAAACCCTGCAGACCATCGATGCAGAACTGATGAAAAAAGCAAAGCATAAGGGGTATGCAGACAGGCAAATAGCCCATTTACTGGGATGCCTGGAAAGTGAGGTCTTCAACAAAAGAAGGGATGAAATGGGTATTCGCCGGGTATTCAAATTGGTAGATACCTGCGCTGCCGAATTTGAAGCCCAAACCCCCTATTTCTACTCCAGCTTCGGTGAGGAAAACGAATCCGAAGTTTCTGATAAGAAAAAGGTAGTAGTCTTGGGCTCAGGCCCTAACCGCGTAGGTCAGGGAATTGAGTTTGACTACTCCTGTGTCCATGGGGTGTTGGCAGCAAAGGAATGCGGCTATGAAACCATCATGATAAACTGTAACCCTGAGACGGTTTCCACCGACTTTGACATTGCGGATAAGCTTTACTTTGAGCCGGTATTTTGGGAACATATTTATGAGATCATTCTCCATGAAAAACCCGTTGGTGTCATTGTGCAATTGGGAGGACAAACGGCGCTAAAGTTGGCCGAAAAGCTGGATAAATACAATATACCCATTCTGGGCACCAGTTTCCGGGCGCTTGACCTGGCAGAAGATCGAGGACAATTTTCGACTTTACTCAAAGAAAACGGAGTTCCTTACCCCGAATTTGGCACCATTCACAGCACAGACGAGGCACTGGAGCTTTGCAAAACATTAGGATTCCCCCTATTGGTAAGACCTTCTTATGTGCTGGGTGGCCAGGGAATGAAGATCGTTATCAATGAAAAAGAGCTGGAACAGCATGTAGTAAACGTGCTACGAGACATTCCTAATAATGAAATACTGCTCGATCATTTCCTGGAAGGTGCCATTGAGGCCGAGGCTGACGCTATTTGCGACGGAGAAAATGTCTATATCATCGGAATCATGCAACACATAGAGCCAGCTGGAATCCATTCCGGCGACTCGTATGCCGTACTGCCTCCCTATAATCTCGGGGACCTGGTCATCCGGCAAATTGAAACCTTTACCGAGAAAATTGCTTTAGCCCTGGAAACCAAAGGCCTGATTAATATTCAGTTTGCCATAAAAAACGACAAAGTTTACGTCATCGAAGCAAATCCCAGGGCATCCCGAACGGTTCCCTTTATCTGCAAAGCTTATCAGGAACCCTATGTTAACTTTGCCACTAAGGTGATGCTGGGAGAGAAGAAAGTGAAGGATTTCGATTTCGCCCCCATCAAAAAAGGGTATGCCATCAAAGAACCGGTTTTTTCATTCCATAAATTCCCAAATGTCAACAAGGAACTGGGACCTGAAATGAAATCAACGGGAGAAGCTATTTATTTTATCGATGATTTGATGGATGATTACTTTCTTAAAATCTATGCTGAGAGAAACCTTTACCTGAGCAGGTAATGTTCGCAGCGTCTCTAAATCCCGGCCTCCTTTACCCGAGGCCGGGCTATTTTTTACTACGCTCGGGAGAAAACCGAATTGGTATTTCTATTTTTTTTCTTTTAATATTGAATGGTGAAATGAAAATTTCCGTTAGGAGATTAAGGGGATAACGTATCAGTCCCTTTTCAATCACTGGATTTTCAAAATTGGTTACCATGATTTTAAAGATTATTATATTCTTCATTGCGCTGGGTTGGATATTTTCAAGTCTGCTTCGTTACTTCCTGAATAGCAAACTTAAAAAGTTTGCTGATCAGGTTCAGGCTGCTCAGCGGGAAGAAGCTAGAAAAAAAAATAAACCGAAGGACGGAAACGTAAACGTGGATTTCGTGCCTGGCGACCAGAAAAAAGGATCATCCGGAAACATTTCTGGTGGCGATTACATCGATTATGAGGAAGTAAAAGATTAACAACAGATCGTATTTTTTGAATTTATTCTAATCCGCAAAAAAAATCCCTACTTTATTCCCAATTTTTTGATAGTTTTAGATAGGAATGAAGCAATTCGTGGCCATACTGCTCTTAGGGTGTTTTACCTGTTACCATTTTGGGTTCTATGCCTTCTATGCCGCGTATCAATACAAAATTGAAAAGGATTGGGTGCAAAGGGTCTTCCATGAATCTTTCGATGGAAAACGGGTCATGAAAATCCCGATGAAGCTCCCCTATTCATTCGAAGAAGAAGGCTTTCAGCTGGCTAATATCCCTTTCAAACTGGACGGAAAAGCCTATCGGGCCATCAAAAAAAGATTTATTAATGACACCTTCGAACTGGTTTATGTACCCGATCGGGCGAAAATCATTTTGGAATTAAATACCAAACAGTGGGTATTATCCCTGGTGGAAACCACCAATTCAAGCGAGCAGAATAAAATAATCAGCCAACCCTCGGTCAAGGACTACCTCCTATCGCTTTTTTCCTCCCATTTTTCGATCCCCGATTTAAGCCAACACCATTGGAAAGGATTACTTCCGTCTATTTGGGATAAAATTTTCCTTCAATTACCTACTCCTCCACCCTGGAATGCATTTTTTGCACCACTGGCACACCACCTGAAATAAAATTTTCTTTCTTCTTACCTCTCCGATAAACCCGGTCTTTCGATCAATTGTCTTAAGGCCCGGCTACTGCTTGTTTGGTAACAACAACGCTTTTGGCTGAAAGCTCTAGCGACAAACGATAGGAAACACATGTGGGTGCCCATCATTAAATTACTATTTTACGCTAATGCACTTAACCAATGGAAAATAAATATTCTTTACTTATTTCTTGCACCATTATCTTGCTCTTTCTGTCAGAGATAAGGGTAAATGCCCAGGGATGCGTAGCCATCCGGCAGTTCTCAGGAATTGGCAACTCCCTCAACCAGGGAGAACTCCTTCAACAAGGGGAATGGAATGTACTCACAAACTACCGGTATTTCCGCTCTTTCAGGCATTTTAAGGGTTCGCATGAAGAGCCCGACCGTGTTACCAACAACACAGAAGTGATTAACTGGTCCCATTCGGTGGACCTGAACATCAGCTATGCGTTTACTAATCGGCTTTACGGACTGGTATCCTTACCCTTTGTTTACAATGAGAGAAGTTCCTTATACGAACATGGCAGAACCGAAAGGCACAGCAGCTACTCGCAGGGAATAGCGGATATGAGAATAGGGGCAGGTTATTGGCTCTTAAGTGGTGACAAAGCCACAAATGGAAACATGGCAATTGGAGCCAGTATAAAATTACCCACCGGAAATTATAATGCGAAAAGCACCTTCTATAATGTAAGCGAGTCTGGAAGTCAGGAAAGAAGACCGGTAGATCAATCCATTCAGCCTGGAGACGGCGGTTTCGGACTCATTTTGGACACCCAGGGCCTTCGCTTTTTAGGGAAAGAGTTCGTCCTGTATTACGATGGCTTCTACCTCATCAATCCCCGAACAACGAATGGCACTCGTACCTTTCGGGAAACCTTAAGCCCCGTTTTATCGAATGAAGCCATCATGGCGGTTCCCGATCAATTTGCCTTTAGGGCCGGAATCTTTAAGTCTCTCTTTGTACACGGATTAGGGATGTCTTTAGGGGGACGGGTAGAAGGAGTTCCTGTCAAGGACCTTTTTGGTGGAGATGAAGGATTCCGACGACCCGGGTATGTAATTTCAATCGAGCCCGGTTTTAGTTACATGATCAATAACTTTACGATTAACTTGAATGTGCCGGTAGCCTTGCACAGAAACCGAACGAGAAGCGTAACGGACATTGCGGCGACTACCCCTGATAATTACCGCCACGGGGATGCTGCTTTTGCCGACTACCTCCTCAATGTAGGATTGGCGTGGAGATTTGTTAAAAAAGAAACAAGTCCTTTTAACCAATTTTGAACCCTTCCCCCCGAATCATCGGGGGGAATTTACCTTCCTCCGTTGGCGCGTAGGTCCTTTCGGCAGTTTTCATCCAGCCTGGGAATGGTTTGTGGGGTGAATCGTAATACATTGCTGGTTTCTACTGCCCAATACATCAAACAGGAGTCATCGTCACAATGATATTCCTTTCCCTGATCCTCATGTGGGGTGACCATTTCACTTCCGACATTTACCAATCCCAAAAGATGACCCAATTCGTGCAAAGCAGTGGTAGTTTCCAGTGTTCCTCTGGAGGGTCTTCCGAATCCCCCGGAGTTGTCGGAAATTCTCTTTCCAAATAGAACCATGCTTGTATTTCGGTAAGCAGCTCCTATGGTGAAAAATCCTTCTTCATCCGGCATGAAAGAACCGTCTACTACTAAAAAAAACACCGATAACGTATTTCCCTCATTATAGCACTCGCGATACCGGTCCTCCAAATCACCAATATCCTGGGTGGAATAGTATTCCTGGCCCTCCGCAGGTATTTCATTTTCTATGATTTCAATACCTCCGGGTTTGCGCGTTATTTCCTGAAGGAATTCAACCATGGATTCCATCAGGTAATCCGTTGGCTTATATCCTTCCATGTAAACAATTTCCAGCTCCAAATTTGTAAACCGATCATCAGATAATAAAAAGTTAGCTGATTTTCCAACATCCCACCTGGCAGCCGCCAGTCCTACAAAAGGATCTTCTCGTTCAGGCACTGAACAAGCATAAAGCCCCCCAATGAGTAGCCCATAAAAGGCAAGCTTGTTAATTAAAAATTTCATGCAATAGGATTTTAATCGGCTCGAATTTTTCTTCTGCTAATTACCAACGTCACGAGAAACAACGCCGTAACGTATGTAAACCATACATTGTTCACACTTTTTCCAAACTAAAAGGTCAAAATTAGAAAAAAATGAAAGCAGGAATACTAAAAATGGCACAAAATTAGTTATCAGGGCAAGAATATTCATTAACTATTTTAACCAGCATTAACAGATGAAAAATTTAGTAATTGCAATTCTTTTCTCCGGGTTATTGTTAGGAGAAGTAAAGGGACAGGTTTTCAGCATCGGTCCAAAATTTGGTGTTTCTCAAGGAGACGTACACGTGACGGACGGTTTCCAGGGAGAGGATTCCAAAATGGGCTACCATTTAGGAGCATTTGCCCGGATTAATTTACCCATTATTTTCCTTCAACCGGAGGTACTGTATACCAATACCGGTGGCTCCTTTTCCGACAACTCCTTTAATTATGACGTTTCCTTCGATCGGTTAGACATCCCCTTAATGATAGGAGTGAAATTGGGAGGAGTTTTACGGCTTCAGGCAGGACCAGTTGCCAGTTACCTGATCAATGGAGACATGGTAGCCGATAATGGTACCCGGCAAAAAATCATACCGCCAAAAGAAGAATTCACCTATGGCTACCAGGCAGGAGTCGGCGTAGATATTGGTAACTTTTTGATGGATCTGAAATACGAAGGGGCGCTATCTAATTCTGTGAATACCTTCCCCCAGGTACAAACAGACCAGCGACAAAATCAGCTGATCGTCTCGCTTGGGTTCAGGTTATTTTGATGATCTTCGTCCACCATTTTCTTATAAAACTTAGTGTTATGAGAACTGGTCTATTCGCGGACGACTAGACCAGTTCTTTTACTTCCGCTTCTTTCGTCAAACTTTTTTTGGCCAGGAATATAAGGGCAAAGGAAAGGACAAACAAAATGGCTGCAATGATGGATAGCACATACGCATCTTTCTGAAAATTCTGCCAGGCAAATAGCCCCAGTGAACTCAAGGTCACCGTAAACATGAAAAACATGGGAATGGTCACAAAGGTCGGGTTAATCTTTTTCTTGATTAACCACACGGATATGGTCAGAAGTGCCAAAGCCGCCAGGAGTTGATTGGCGGATCCAAAGATAGGCCAGAGCGTGGCAAAACCACCACTGCCTAGCAAAAGAACAGAAAGCACCACCACTACACCGGTGGAAATGTATCGGTTTTGAGAAATTTTCTTACCAACAGGCTGCTTTACATCTTCAAAATATTCCTGAAGGGTGAATCTGGCCAAACGGGTACAGGTGTCCAGGGTGGTCAGGGCAAATGCCGACACGGTCAAGGCCACAAATCCTACTGCAAACGTTTCGGATATCCCCATGGAAGAAATGATGGCTCCCAATCCGTCTGCAAATAAAGGTACCGGTCCTTCTGCTCCCAGCCGTGACAAGTAATCCGAGCGGGTCAATACCACAACGGCACCTACCGAGATAATTGCCAAAAACGACTCGATCAACATTCCCCCAAAACCAACCAATTTGGCATCGGTCTCTTTGTCAAGTTGTTTGGAAGTGGTTCCGGAGGCAACCAAGGAATGAAACCCACTAATGGCACCGCAGGCAATGGTAACGAAAAGAACTGGAAAAAGATACCCGAGGTTTTCATCGGACACGTATACTTTGGTATCCATGGCGATGGTTGGATTGGCTACAAAAACCCCCACGATAGCCGCCAGAATTAAACCATATAACAAAAAACTATTAAGATAGTCTCTTGGCTGTAGCAGCATGGACACCGGCGTAACAGAGGCTACAAAAGCATAGATAAGTAGAATATAAATCCATACCTGGTAATTAAGGACAAAGGGAATCTGCATGCCCAGGTAGACAAAAAAGTACATCAAAGACACCCCCACAACAGAGGCTATTAAAAAGGCTTTCTTTCGATTGCCGGTCCATTTGGTCACCAGACCAAATAAAACCGCCAGGATGATAAACAGGATTGAAGCCGAAGCCACGCCTGGATTACTTACAAAGGTTTTGGCGATGATATCTGCAAAAACAGCAATAATCAAAATCAACGTCGAAAAACTAAAGAGAATGAACAGCCGCTTCCCCTTTTTACCGATGTTATTTTGGATGATAACACCGATGGATTTGCCGTCATTTCTAAGCGAGGCTACCATGCTCCCAAGATCATGAACCGCACCAAAGAAGATCCCCCCTATTAAAATCCAAATGACAGCAGGCACCCATCCAAACGTAATCGCAATGATGGGGCCGACTATGGGTCCAGCCCCTGCAATGGATGCAAAATGATGACCCAAAACGACTATAGGTTTACTAGGCACATAGTCTACCCCGTCGTTTAACCGATGCGACGGGGTGAGGTTATCGTTGTTGATCTTAAATTTTTTAAAGACGTATTTCCCGTAAATAAAATAGGCAGCAGTCAATATGATAGCAGAAAAAACAAATAGATGGGTGAGTTGCATGGTATGGATTCGGATTAATTACTTAAAGATAATCAGAAAATTGATTTCGTCAGAAATAAACCCTAATTTAAAAAAATAATCAGTTTTTGGCATGAAAGCCAAGCTTTAAGAAAGGAAATTTTAATCCTGCCCCTGATTCTCCTCACAAAGCCCCCCATTTTCGCCATGGAAAGAGAAACCCTTATATTTATAGGAATAGCACTAGGCATTCTGGTATTTAGTCATGTTTTCTTGTGGCTGCTATTCCCTAAATTAGCCCAGCTGGTATACAAGCCAAAGTCGGAAAAAGGCAAACGGTCCATGCTAAAGTTTTCCAATGCCCTAAAATGGGGCTTCTTTATTGCCATTTTTCCGCTGATTGAGCCTTTCTTTTCCCCTCCCAACCTGGAGCATATTGGAAAGCAGGACTTTTTTATCGTGCTGGCAATTATCAACCTTACCTGGATCATCATTGAGCTCTCCAATGTAATGCGGCACGCCTTTTTAGAAAATTTGACTTCCAATAAAGACGATAATTTGAGAGAGCGACGGATACTCACGCAGGTGGCGTTTATCCGAAAATTATTCATCATTGTGGTTGTGATCGTTTCACTTTCTGCCATATTGATGCATTTTGAATCGGCCCGTAAGATTGGAGCGGGATTGCTCACATCGGCTGGAATTCTGGGCATAATCGTAGGTTTGGCAGCCCAGAAGTCCATCGCCAATTTGCTGGCTGGATTTCAAATTGCCTTCACCCAGCCCATTCGGATTGATGACGTGGTGGTGGTGGAAAATGAATGGGGCAAAATAGAAGAGATTAATCTTACCTATGTAGTGGTCAAAATATGGGATCAACGAAGGTTGGTACTTCCTATCAATTATTTTATAGAAACCCCCTTTCAAAACTGGACCAGAACCACCGCGGCTATTTGGGGGACGGTATTCCTTTACCTGGACCACACCATTCCCGTAGAGAATCTAAAAACAAAACTCAAAGAGATTTTAGAGGAAAGTTCCCTTTGGGATGGGAAAGTTCAGGTTTTGCAGGTTACCGATTATACTGAAAAAACGATCGAAATTCGCTGCCTGATGAGTGCACGGGATAGCCCTACCGCCTTTGACCTCAGGTGTTTGGTAAGAGAAAAGATGTTAGCGTACCTACAAGCAAATTTCCCTGAATCCCTTCCAAAAAGCCGGGTACTTCTCGAAAAAATCGAGCCCGAAGAGGACCTTTGATTACCTTGAAATTTTGGAGAATGCAGATTTTGGTTTTATTTAACGGATAATACGCATAAATTTGTAATCCCAATTTCATTTGGGCTGATTTAAACAAAACTTTATGGCTTGGTTTAAAAGAAAAGATGCGGGAATCAAAACTTCCACCGAGGAGAAAAAAGACACCCCCGACGGTCTGTGGTACAAAACTCCGAAAGGAAATATCATCCACACCCGTGAATTAAAAAACAACTCCTATGTCTGTCCCGATGATGACTATCATGTAAAAATAGGTTCTAAGGAATATTTTGAAATTCTCTTTGACGACAATCAGTTCAAAGAATTAGACAAGGACATGACCTCCGGAGATCCTCTGAATTTTGTAGACAGCAAACCCTATACTACCCGGATCAAAGATACCATAGCCAAAACGAATCTAAACGATGCAGCCCGGACCGGAGTGGGTAAACTAAACGGCTTGGACCTGGTCATTACCTGTATGGATTTCAATTTCATAGGAGGATCCATGGGTTCTGTGGTAGGAGAAAAAATATCCCGTGCCATTGACTATTCTTTAAAGCACAAGGTGCCTTTTTTGATGATATCCAAATCCGGAGGAGCCAGAATGATGGAAGCAGGATTCAGCTTAATGCAAATGGCCAAAACTTCGGCTAAACTTGCGCTTCTCGATGAGGCAGGTATTCCCTATATTTCCCTAATGACAGACCCCACCACAGGAGGCGTTACGGCATCTTATGCCATGTTGGGAGATTTTAATTTAGCAGAGCCCGGAGCCCTGATTGGTTTTGCCGGTCCCAGGGTCATTCGGGAAACGATTGGAAAGGACCTTCCCAGAGGATTTCAAAGCTCAGAGTTCGTGTTGGAACATGGTTTTCTGGATTTTATCATCGACAGGCGTCAGTTGAAAAACAGAATGTATACTTTATTAAACTTACTTCGCAATTAGCTAGTTATACCAAAGGAAACATGGGATTAAAATATCCTGATAATTCAATGCTTTTGAGGAAATATAAATATATTTGTACCAGTCAAAAGCCAGTTAAACGTACTGATAAAGTTAAAATTTGATTAGATGAGTTCAGTAATCATTACCTCGATTGTAGCATTTACCATTATTATCTTGCTACTGGTGTTAGTTCTTCTTTTTGCCCAGTCTAAGTTGGTTGCCTCGGGTGATGTAAAAATCATCATCAATGGCGATGAGAAAAACCCACTGATAGCTTCTGCCGGTTCTACCTTATTGTCCACCCTGGGAAATAAGAAGATATTTCTTCCTTCGGCTTGCGGAGGAGGAGGAACATGTGCCATGTGCAAATGCACCATAGAAGATGGTGGCGGTGAAGTCTTGCCCACAGAAGAAGGGCACCTTAGCAGGGCTGAAAAGCAAAATAACGTCAGACTTTCTTGCCAGGTAAAGGTAAAGAATGACATGAAAATCCGCATTCCGGAAGAAATTTTTGGAATTAAAAAGTGGGAATGTGAAGTGGTGTCAAATTACAACGTTTCGACGTTCATTAAAGAGTTTAAAGTAAAACTACCTGAAGGGGAAACACTTGACTTCGAACCGGGAGGGTACATACAAATTGATGTTCCCCCGATTGCCGTTACCTTTAAGGATATGGACATTACGCCCCATCCCGAATTAGAACACCCTGAAGATGTGTACCAGAGCGATTGGGATAAATTTGGTCTCTGGGATTTGGTGATGAAAAATGACGAAGAGATCTTCAGGGCCTATTCAATGGCCAATCATCCTGCTGAGGGAAACATAGTAATGCTTACGATCCGTATTGCTACTCCTCCCTGGGATAGAGCGAATAACAAGTGGATGGATGTGAATCCTGGAATTTGTTCCTCTTACGTCTTTTCAAGAAAACCCGGTGACAAGGTTACTATTTCCGGTCCTTATGGGGAGTTCCACATAAATCCTACACAACGGGAAATGATCTACATTGGAGGTGGGGCAGGAATGGCACCATTGCGTTCTCATCTTTTCCACCTCTTTCACACGGAAAAGACCGACCGAAAAGTATCTTACTGGTACGGCGGCCGATCAAAGAAAGAACTCTTCTACACCCCCCATTTTAGGGATATTGAAGAAAACTTTCCAAATTTCAACTTCCACATTGGTCTTTCCGAACCCCTACCAGAAGATAACTGGAAGGTTAAAAAGTCCCTTGACGACAAGGAAGGGGATGGATACGTCGGGTTTATTCACCAGGTACTCTATGACAACTACCTGAAAGACATCGAAGAGCCGGATGAAATTGAATACTACCTCTGCGGACCTCCATTGATGAATTCAGCGGTTTTGAAAATGCTCGACGATATGGGAGTACCTAACGAGAACATTCGATTTGATGACTTTGGAGGATAACTCCATTTAGGTCCCGTTTTACTAACGGGACCTTTTTTTTTGCATGTGTTTTCACTAATTTTGTCCTTCAATTCGAACGATTATCCATGGATCTTCAGCCATTTTTCGACCCCATTCCTGCAAGACTTTTACGCCAGCCCTTTGGACACAATGCCTTTTATTACCACATTCATTGCCATGCCGAGACCTTCCCGGATCTGGAAGGTACTCATGTCGCACTGATTGGAATTGAGGAATACCGCGGCACCGGGGATGAGCAGCTGGAAGGTGCTTCAGGAAGTACCGAAAATATTCGTGAAAAATTATACCCTTTAATAAAGGGGCAAAGTAACTACAATATTGCCGACTTGGGGAATCTTAAAACCGGTGAAAACAGAGAGGAAACCATTTCACTTTTAAGTACCATCGGAGCGTTTCTTTTGAAATCGCAAATCCTTCCGATCTTTATTGGGGGCAGCCACGATTTGGATATAGGGCAGTTCAAATCTTACCAACACATGAACAAACTGGTAAGCTTGCTGACGGTGGATGCTAAAATGGACATGGAAGACAAGGGAATAGCTCAGGAAATACATTCGCAGGATATTATTTTGCATGAGCCCAATTACATGTTCAATTATTGCCACCTTGGCTATCAGAGCTTTCTGACTGACCCGGAGTTGGTAACTACATTGGAAAAATTGTATTTCGACCATATCCGGTTGGGTCAAT
This sequence comes from Cyclobacterium salsum, assembly GCF_010119245.1. Taxonomy (GTDB): domain Bacteria; phylum Bacteroidota; class Bacteroidia; order Cytophagales; family Cyclobacteriaceae; genus Cyclobacterium; species Cyclobacterium salsum. The sequence goes on along the minus strand of NZ_WNKG01000016.1, from coordinate 36,882 downwards.
TAAGAGATAGCTTCAAAGAAACAGAGCCGCTTATTCGGAATGCAGACCTGCTGAGTTTCGATATCTGTGCCATCCATTCATCAGATGCTCCCGGTGCGATAGATGCCCAACCTTTTGGGCTGAGTGCAGAAGAGGCCTGTCAAATCAGTTGGTTTGCGGGAATGAATGAAAAATTGAGCTCTATAGGTATTTATGGGTACCATTCTGATTTGGACGATCCCCGTCGAAAAACGGCCTCTGTCATTGCGACGATGATCTGGTATTTTATTGAGGGCTTTTACCAGCGAAAAGACAGCCTGTCCTTCCAAAGCAACGATTATATAAAATACACGGTTTCTCTAGATTCCAAACCCTCCATTTTGCATTTTTACAAAAGCAAATTAAGCGGAAAATGGTGGATGGAAATACCCAAAAACCAAAACGAAAGGTTTAACAGGGACACCATCATCCCCTGTAGCTATCAGGACTACCAAACGGCCCAACGGGGGGAAATCCCGGAACGATGGGTCAACTCCCAGCTCAAACTCTACTGATTAATGATGAAAAGTGCGGATCCTGTGGTATATTTGCAGGAAAGTTAATTCATGATTTTCCTTTCAAAAAACCAACTGGCCCTACGAAACGGTCAGGACAAGCCCGAAATTTGGATAGCTTTCTGCGGAAAGATTTATGATCTCGGGAATTCCAAGCTTTGGAAAAATGGGCGTCACTACGAACACTGGGCGGGACAGGACCTAACCGAGGAATTAAATAACGCCCCTCATACCGCAAATGTATTTGATAAATTTGAACCTATAGGCTACTTAAAATAAATGATCCTCATCGCAGACAGTGGTTCCAGTAAGACCGATTGGCGGGTAATCCAAAAGAATGGTTCCGTGACCCAATTCAGAACAATAGGGTTTAATCCCTATTACCAGACCAAAACGGATATGATTGCGGGCCTTAATGCTCCCCCCCTACTGGAATTAAGGGAACAAGTCGATGAAGTTCACTTTTATGGGGCAGGTTGCACCTCACAAAGTAATCAGGAATCCGTTCGCCAGGCAATCAACAGTTTGTACCCGACAGCAAGGGTATTCGTGGACCACGACTTGCTGGCTTCTGCCAGGGCAACTTGCGGACACGAGCCCGGGATAGCGTGCATTTTGGGCACCGGCTCCAACAGTGGCGACTACGATGGGGAAACGATTACCCGGAGTCGTCCGTCTCCAGGCTACCTTTTAGGTGACGAAGGAGGGGGATCCTATATCGGCAAACATTTTTTACAGGATTTTATCTATGATGACATGCCTGCATCCATCCGTGAAGCATGCATCAAAACTTATAACCTGTCCATATTTGAAATACAGGACAATGTTTACAAAAAACCCTTTCCCAACCGGTACATGGCTGGATTTTGCACCTTCATCACCCAGCATAAATCAGACCCTTACTGCTACCGGCTGATCTACGATGGTTTCAAAGACTTTTTCTACCGCCATGTGATGCGTTACGATAATTATCAGGAAAAACCGGTAAATTTCGTCGGATCCATCGCCTATTACAATCACGACGTACTCCGAAAAGTGGGTGAAGACCTGCAGATACAAATAAAAACGATTATCGAAACCCCCATAGCAGGCTTGACCTTATACCATCAAAAAAAGATATGAGCACTACCGAAAGCCCATCGTTTTACGATCACCTGGAAAACATGTCGGTCAACGAATTGCTGACCAATATGAATAAAGAGGATCAAACCGTTCCCTTGGCCGTACTTAAAGCCCTACCGCAACTAGAAGCCTTGATTGAAGCCATTGTGTCTCGCATGCAAAAGGGAGGGCGATTGATATACATAGGCGCGGGCACCAGCGGAAGGTTGGGGATTTTGGATGCCTCCGAGTGTCCACCTACCTATGGAGTACCTCATGACCTGGTCATTGGCCTGATCGCAGGGGGAGATCATGCCATCCGAAAAGCCGTTGAAAATGCCGAAGACGATCCCGATCAAGCCTGGAAAGATATTCAAAAGCACGGGTTTAATGAACAAGATTCAGTCATTGGCATTGCTGCCTCAGGTACCACTCCTTATGTCATCGGTGGGGTAATAGCGGCAGGTGCTGCGGGCTTGCTAACAGGTTGTATTACTTGTAACGAAGGAAGTCCGCTTGCCAAATCCGTTTCTTTCCCGGTAGAAGTCGTGGTCGGTCCGGAGTTTGTTACCGGCAGTACCCGAATGAAGTCGGGAACAGGCCAAAAATTAGCTCTCAACATGATTTCTACCAGTGTCATGATCAAATTGGGTAAGGTAAAAGGTAACAAAATGGTGGACATGCAGCTTTCGAATAAGAAATTAGTGCAGAGAGGCACCCGCATGATCATGGAAGCTACCGGACTAAACGAAAAGAAAGCAAACGAAATGCTGCATCAGCATGGCTCGGTCAGAAATGCAGTAGCCGCTTTCGAAAAAGAATCAGGGGATAATGCTGGCAGCGTAAATTGAAATTTTCCCTGAAAGCTGAAATTTAGCGAAGGATCCTATTGAGTGGTCCTTTTCAATTTACCGGAAAGGAATTTCGTATGCTGTGAATTTGCCGGTCGCAGTAAGCCTTGCCCCGTTCTACTTTAAATAAAGCGCTCATCAATTTTCTTTGCATCTGTGACAAATTCACGGAATTTCCCTTCATCACCTAATTTGCAAATCAATAATACGTTATCGCTATCACTTATCAAATAGTCCTTTAAGCCCTGCACCACCAACAACTTGTCTTTGGGCAACTTGATGAAGCAGTTTTCGGTATCGTAGAGTAGTGCTTCTCCCAGTACCGTGTTTTTCTTCTCGTCTTTTTTACTTACCTCGTAAAGATTTTGCCAGGATCCCAAATCGGACCATCCGAAATCTCCCAAAACGGTGAATACCTCATCCGATTTTTCCAAGACCCCATGGTCTATGGAAATATTTTTGATTAAGCTATAGGCTTTTTTCAAAAATGCTCGCTCATTTTCGGTACAAAAATACATCTCCCCTTCTTCAAAGACTTCCGCTATTTCTGGAAGATGCATTTCAAAGGATGCGATGATACTCTCATTCTTCCAAATGAACGTCCCTGAATTCCAAACAAAATCGCCACTTTCCAGAAAAGTAGTAGCCAGGGAAAGGTCTGGCTTTTCCGTAAAGGTTTTCACTTTTTTTACGGTTTTTCCTTCTTCCGGAAAATACTGAATGTATCCATAACTGGTATCCGGACGGTTGGGCCGGATGCCCAACGTGACTAAATTTCCTGACTCCATGGCCCCTTCCATGGCTAATTCGATGGCTTCAAAAAATGCTTTCTCATTAAAAATCACTTGGTCTGAGGGACTAATCAACACCCGGGCATTGGGGTTTAATTTTTTTATTTTATAGCTAGCCAGCGCAATGGATACGGCAGTGTCCCGCCTTAAAGGCTCCACCAGCAGCTGCTCGTCTGACAGTTCCGGAAGTTGCTCTTTTACCAGCGGCAGGTATCGGGTATTGGTAACAACGATAAACTGACTATTATCGTAATAGGGTCTGAACCGGTCAAAGGTCATTTGCAATAACGAACGCCCGGTCCCTAGCAAATCCAAAAATTGCTTGGGTTTGTGATACCGACTGGTAGGCCAAAACTTGATGCCAATACCCCCGGCTAAAATAACAATGTACCTATCCTCTACTTCCATAGTTATACAATACCTTCCTTCATTAAATCATGTATATGAATGAAGCCAACGACTTCATCACCTTTCGTCACGACCAGTTGCGTGATATTATACGAGCGCATCAAACCAAGGGCTTTTACGGCATATTCCTCCTCTCCAATCGTCTTCGGTTCTTTGGACATAATACTTCCCGCAAGGATTTGGGAAAGATCCGGATTCATTTGAAGCATTCTCCTTAAGTCCCCATCTGTCACGATACCTACCAACCGTCCCTGCTTATTCACCACAGCGGTAGCCCCAAGACGTTTGCTGCTTATTTCAACAATCACTTCCTTAAGGGAAGCGTCTTCACTTACCAAAGGAAGCAGGGACGTGTCCATCAGGTCTCCTACCTTCAGGTAAAGTTGTTTGCCCAAGGCTCCACCAGGATGAAACCGGGCAAAAGATTCGGCCGTAAACCCCCTGGCAGAAAGCAGGCACACAGCCAGTGCATCGCCCATGGCCATCTGAACCGTGGTACTGGTGGTCGGTGCCAGATTATTGGGACAGGCTTCCTCCTCGATCCCGGTAAATAAAACATAATCTGCTTGTTTCGCCAGGTAGCTGTCCCGGTTACCCACCAGTGCTATCAACTTATTTCCCAGCTGCTTAAGTAGAGGGACCAAGACTTTTATCTCCGGTGTACTACCACTTTGGGATACGCATATTACAAAATCTTCTTTTTTTATCATACCTAAATCACCATGAATTGCATCGGCTGCATGCATAAATAAAGAAGGAGTCCCTGTAGAATTCAACGTCGCCACAATTTTGTTTGACACAATGGCACTTTTCCCAATTCCGGTGACCACCACCCTACCGGATGCCTGCAATAAATCCTGCACGCAGGCCTCAAAATCACCCCCAATATGAGGGATCAGATTTAATAGCGCATCGGCTTCGTTTTGAAGCACTTTAATTGCCTTGTTTTTAATATTTTTTAGTAAATTCAATTTTAGAGTTGTTAATTGTTATTTTTGTATAAAGGTAGAAAAGATTTACCTTAAACTTTAATGATTGGCATGTAGCAACTCATTAAACTATTCGTGTAGTGGATAACGCAGTAAAAGATAATCTAAAAAAAATATTTGGTTTCAATCAGTTTCGAGGAAACCAACAACTCATCGTTGAAAACATACTCAAGGGAAATAATACATTTGTAATCATGCCAACAGGAGCAGGGAAATCTCTCTGCTACCAACTGCCCGCTGTTTCCAAAGACGGTACCGCTATCGTCATTTCCCCCTTGATAGCATTGATGAAAAACCAGGTGGATCAACTCAACACCTTTGGTATAAATGCCCACTTTCTTAATTCGACCTTAAGTAAATCGGAATCCAACCGGGTAAAACGTGAAGTCTCTGCAGGGCTTACCAAACTACTCTATGTGGCACCTGAATCCCTTACAAAGGAAGAAAATGTGCAATTTCTAAAAAATGCCTCCATCAGTTTTGTAGCGATCGATGAGGCCCATTGCATTTCAGAATGGGGTCATGATTTCAGGCCTGAATACCGAAAAATCAAATCCATCATTTCTCAGATAGGAGATAATTTACCGGTTATTGCCCTGACAGCCACGGCCACGCCTAAGGTTCAGCAGGATATTCAGCGAAACCTTCAAATGGAAGAGGCAGATCTTTTTAAATCTTCCTTCAACCGAACCAACCTGTATTACGAGGTACGGCCGAAAGTAAAAAATGAGGCCAAAAAAGAAATCATCAAATACATCAAATCCCAAAAAGGGAAGTCTGGAATTATTTATTGCCTGAGCAGAAAAAAAGTAGCAGAAATTGCCGAGCTATTACAGGTAAATGGAATCAAAGCTTCCCCCTATCATGCCGGTCTGGATGGACATGTGAGGGTAAAAAATCAAGATGATTTTCTTAATGAAGAAGTGGATGTCATTGTCGCTACCATTGCATTTGGTATGGGCATTGATAAACCCGATGTCCGATACGTGATCCACTACGATGTGCCCAAATCACTGGAAGGCTACTACCAGGAAACCGGGAGAGCCGGCAGGGATGGGCTGGAAGGGCATTGCCTCATGTTTTACCGCTATGAGGACATCATGAAGTTGGAGAAATTCAATAAGGATAAACCTGTCAACGAGCGGGAAAACGCAAAAGTACTGCTGCAGGAGATGGCGGCCTATGCCGAAAGTTCGGTTTGCAGACGACGCTTCCTGCTCCATTATTTCGGGGAAACGCTGGATAAAGATTGTGGTTTTTGCGACAATTGTAAAAAAACCAAGGAAACCTTTGATGGACAGGAGGACATCACCATCGCCATTGAAGCCGTAAAGGAAACCAATCAGCGATTTAGCATGGATCATATCGTCGGGCTTATTCGGGGTGAAATTGATGAATACATCAAGAGCTACGATCACGATAAACTTTCCACTTTTGGAGTCGGAAAGGATAAGGATGAGATCCACTGGAAAACGGTCATTCGCCAGGCGATGATTTTTGGATTACTCGAAAAAGATATTGAAAATTACGGCATCATTTTGCTTTCCAAAAAGAGTGAACCCTATTTAAAAGCCCCTTACCCTGTCAAACTGAGTAAGAACCATAACTTCGAAGAGATGGCGGAAACCGTATCCGCTGAGGAAATGAATAGTATGGGGAAAGCCTATGATGAGAAGCTTTTCGAACTGCTGAAAGCTGAACGGAAAAAGGTAGCAAAAGCCAAAAACCTGCCACCATACGTGGTTTTTCAGGATCCATCCCTGGAAGAAATGGCGACGGTCTATCCCACGAGTAAAGAGGAACTTGCTCAGATCAATGGCGTGGGAATGGGTAAAGTCACTAAATTCGGGGCCAGTTTTCTACGACTAATCGAGAATTACGTAGACGAAAACGAAATCATTACCGCCTCCGATGTGGTGGTAAAAACATCCGGCACCCGATCCAAGGTGAAAATTACGATCATTCAACAAATCGACCGAAAAATAGATTTGGATGAGATCGCCTCTAATTTAAATATTAGCATGAATGAATTGCTTCACGAGATTGAGCAAATCATCTACAGCGGTACCAAATTGAATATCAATTATTACATACAAAATATCATGGATGACGAGAGAGAAGAAGCACTCCATGATTATTTTATGACGGCAGAATCTGATAAAATTCGGGAAGCCATGGCAGAATTGGAAGACGAAGACTTCTCAGAGGAGGAAGTAAGGGTATACCGAATCAAATTCATCTCAGATCACGCCAATTAACAGATACATACATGAACATATTGCTTTTAGGAAGCGGTGGCAGGGAACACGCCTTTGCCTGGAAAATAAATAAAAGTGCACATTGTAAAACGTTATGGATTGCCCCGGGAAATGCAGGAACGCATGCGCTTGGACAAAATATTTCCATTGCTGTCGATGACTTCCCTGGCATCAGTAATTTTTGTCAGGAACAGGAGGTACATTTATTGGTTGTCGGTCCCGAGCAGCCTTTGGTAAACGGTTTGCGCGACTTTTTAGCTGGGGATCCAAAAACAGCTGGCATTCCCATCGTTGGGCCTGGCAAAGCAGGGGCACAATTGGAAGGAAGCAAAGATTTTTCCAAAGAATTCATGAGGGAGAATGGTATTCCTACCGCTTCTTACGCCACGTTCACAGAGGACCGCCTGCAAGAGGGAATCAACTACCTGAAAACTCAAAACCTGCCCATAGTCCTCAAAGCCGATGGATTAGCGGCTGGAAAAGGGGTATTGATATGTGCCAGCCTTTCTGAGGCTGAGGCCAGCTTAAAGGAGATGCTTGTGGGTCATAAATTCGGAGAAGCTTCCTCCAAGGTAGTGGTGGAAACCTTCCTGGAAGGCATTGAACTTTCTGTTTTCGTAGCCACTGATGGGGAAAATTACAAGATTCTTCCGGAAGCTAAAGATTATAAACGCATAGGAGAAAAGGATACCGGCCCCAATACCGGCGGTATGGGTGCCATAAGCCCCGTACCTTTCGCCGATGCCGGTTTTATGAAAAAGGTGGAAGAAAAAGTCGTCCAACCCACCATAAAAGGGCTAAAGAAAGCGGGTATCGATTTCAGAGGATTTCTGTTTATCGGGCTTATGAATATGAAAGGCGAGCCCTACGTCATCGAATACAATGTACGCATGGGCGATCCGGAGACGCAGGCCGTTCTTCCAAGAATAGAAAGTGATTTCGTGGAATTATTGCAAGCCATTGCGGAAAAAAAATTAGATCATTATAAACTTCAAACCGCTTCCGCCAAAACAGCTACGGTTGTCATGGTCGCTGGCGGATACCCTGGTGCTTACGAAAAGGGTAAAATCATTTCCGGATTGGAAAAACCAGGGCCTGACCAAACCATTACTTTCCATGCAGGGACGCTAGCTACAGGCTCCGGAGCGGTGGCTACAAATGGAGGAAGGGTATTGGGAATAACCGGATTAGGTGAAACCACAGAAGAAGCCATTGGAAGCGCCTATGAGCGGGTAAACCAAATTAGTTGGGAAATGGTCAATTTCCGGAGGGATATCGGACAGGACATTCTGGAACTCGGAAATTGAATTGACTCCCTATTTTCACGAGGAGGAAACTCCCTATAAATAGATAGAATTATGTCAGGATGCACCAATTGCAGTACCGATGCCAATGCCGGTGGCGGATGCCAGAATAACGGAAGCTGTGGTACAGAGGATTGCAATAAAATGAATACGTTCGACTGGCTTTCCCACATGGGAATACCAGAAGTAGATAAATTCGATGTTGTCGAAGTAAAATTTAAAGGAGGAAGAAAGGATTATTTTAGAAACACCAACCTTTTGCAGCTGACTACGGGTGACCCCGTTGTTGTGGATGTACCAAATGGACATCACATCGGCTATGTATCCCTTCAGGGCGAACTAGTCCGGCTACAGATGCAAAAAAGGAAAGTCAAAAATGACGATACCATCACGGCTATTTACCGGGTGGCCACCCAAAAAGACCTGGAAAAATGGCAGGAGGCAAAAAACAGGGAAATCCCCACCATCTACCGGAGTAAGCAGATTATCGATGAAATCAAGCTTGCTATGAAGCTTTCTGATGTGGAGTACCAGGCAGATAATTCCAAGGCTACTTTTTATTATTCTGCCGATGACCGGGTTGATTTCCGGGAATTGATAAAACTGCTGGCATCCGAGTTTAAAATCCGAGTCGAAATGCGGCAGATAAGCCTTAGGCAAGAGGCTGGCAGATTGGGAGGGATCGGTGTCTGCGGCAGGGAGCTATGTTGCTCTACCTGGATCCATGATTTCAAAAGCGTGACGACTTCTGCGGCCAGGTACCAAAACCTGTCGCTGAACCCCAGCAAGCTTTCCGGACAGTGTGGCCGGTTGAAGTGCTGTCTTAATTTTGAGCTGGATAGCTATTTGATGGCCTTGAAGGATATTCCAAAAATTGAGAAGCCCCTGCTCACCGAAGCAGGCCCCGCCAAACTCCAAAAAACAGATATCTTCAGAAGGTTAATGTGGTTTAGTTATAACGACGACAATAACTGGCATTCCATAGACTGTGATCGCGTACAGCTAATCCTAGAACAAAACGAAAAGGGGATTACGCCCTTTAGCCTAAAACAAGATAAGGCATTTGAAGGAGAATATGACCAGAATAAAACCAATGAAGATTTAGAGTTATTAGACAAAAAATTCTCACAGGGCAAAAGAAAAAAGAAACGAAAACCGAAAAACCGAAAACCCAACCCTAACAACCCGGAACAGTCGGCTGGAGAGGGGGGGACTCCACCAAATAAACCCCGTCGAAACAATCGAAACCCAAAGCGTGGAAATAAAAGCCGAAATTCCCCGGAAAAACCTTCACAATCTCAGGAAAAACCGGGAGGTTCTGATTCAAAGGCAGCCGGAAATAACCCGCGTAATCGAAAAAGAAAACCAAATCCTAACCGAAACAGGGGGGGACAAAACAAACCCGACAAAGGGTCCGCTGATGAGAAGTAACGAAAGAAGGCAAATCCTATGGATGTTACTTTTGACCCTGCCGGTCTCAATTGGCTGCAATCAGGACCGGCTGTACGAGTCATTTCAGGATATTAGCTCGCAGCGCTGGATAGTGACGGATACCGTTTCGTTTGTAGTCGATTCCCTGGAAACAACCGCTCCAGTCACCGCCTCGGTAGGGATACGGTACAACGACAACTATGAATACCATAACCTTTACGTCAGGTACCTTCTCAAAGATAGCCTTCAAACGGTTTTAATGGACTCACTGTTAAATGTAGGACTGTTTGACTCCAAAACGGGGGTTCCGCTGGGGAAAGGATTTGGAAACAGAAGGACCGTATACGACACCCTTCCCGGACAGGAGGTTCCCATTGGATCTAGCCTCCATTTAATCCAGTATATGAGAAAAGATTCTCTAATAGGGATAGAGTCGGTTGGAATAAAAATAACCGGAGGAACAGCGCAGTAGTAAAACCCTGGATTCGGAAAAACCAAGAGATCCCTCCAAGCCATGACAGTGGAGTGATTTCCGTATCAGCTGGAAGAGTCTTCCCCGGAGAAACTCCCTTGAGAAATTTTGGTCTGCAGTAGATCCTCCTTGTCCAACCAATATTGCCGGCTAAAAAGAAACACGATATTCCAGTTCCGGGAAGTCAATAGCTGGGGATGGTATACAAAGGCTTCCTTAGCAGACTTTGAAGAAAAGAAGCGCTGATCATCCGTGAGAATAGCTGCTACTGCTTTTTGGCCTTCCCGGACCTCGAGGTCCATCACCCGCAGGTAGGGGTTTTCCCCCACTTCATGATTACCATAGGTCCCCATAAGTCGATCCTTCAAGGACCAACTGCGGTTATATCCCGGCACCTGCAGCGTAGTCTCTGGCATTTCTCCCTCCTGTATGGCACCGGCGTAGCGGATGTATTCCCGAAGCAATCGGATTCCAGGGTTTTGCAAGTGGCGTTCATTGAAGTATCCGGTTCGTAGGCTTGTTATCAGGATATTTTCCTTTCTGGCTCTTGTAATGGCTACATTAAGCCTGTTCTCTCCTCCTTTTCTGGACAATAGCCCAAAATTGGCCGTGAATTTTCCCTCGGGATTTTTTGCATAACCGGTAGAAAAAACGACCCGATCAAATTCATCTCCCTGCACATTCTCTATATTTTTTACCCGTATCCGCGAAGCATCTGAGAGGTTTTCATCCCCTTCAATCAATCCAATAATCAATAGCATCTGATAGTAATTGAAAGTAATAACTCCAATGCTTTCCAATGGAAATTTGGCCCTCAAAATATGAATCTGATTCAGTACTTCCTCCGCCTCTGCCTGATTCGTTTGATTTTCCCATACACCTTCGACTTCGATCAGTTGTATGCCCTTGTGACCGCTGTTTATCACCTTCCTGTCGGGCAACATGTAGAGTTTCGCTTCATAAAAGTGCTCATTGGAAAAATGAATCAACGGCAAAGTAGCACTCCGGTAATGGGTGCTTAAATGAAAGGTAGGGAAATACTTGGAGGCCATGTCCAGCAGCGCATCAATTTCCAGTTCCATGCGTTCCTCCTCCTCCGCTTGGAATCGGGTCTGGTAAAGGTCGTAGGGCTGCAGCTGATGCCGATCCCCCGCTACGACCACCTGCTTGCCACGAAGCATCATCGGAAGTCCTCTTTCGAAATAACACTGGCTAGCCTCGTCAAAAATCACCAGGTCAAACTCCTGATCCAGGGGAAAAAGGGCCGAGGCCGTCTCAGGAGAAGCCAGCCAACAGGGCACCAATCTGAAAATTTCGTCGCGATAATATGAGATTAATTTCTTTACGGACCAAATCTGCCGTTTTTTGCCCACCTGGTGGGCCAGCTCTCTGTAGGTAATAAGGTTATTCAGGCGATTATATTCCAGATGCTGACAAACCCCTTCTCGCAAACGCAATTCCACGATAAACCTTGCCGTTTTCAGCTTTTCCTCTACCGAATGCTCGAAATCGGTAATATAGCTCTTAATCTGAGGACCATTTATTTCCTTCAATACCGGGTACTTTGCCTCCAGATGTCCTACCCAACTTACTTTGAGACTGGAAAGAAAGAGGGATTTTAGCTCGCTAAATTCGGCAAGCGGATATTCATCCATGATTTTCTCGGCTACTTTTTTAGCATCCTCTTCCATCTGACTTCTCAGCCGGTCAAATCGGATCAATTCATCCACGTCTTTGGCAAGGCCTTTCTTTACCTCATTAAGTTTTTCCTCATCTGCTGAACTCAATAAATGCTTGATCTGGATTTCACTAAGGTACTTTCTCCAGGTATCAAAATGTGCCTCCACCCAATCATTGATGATCGTTACTCCCTCTAACAGGTTTTGGAAATGAGAATACGAAAATTGCGGTTTAAAAAAGTAAGATGCCAACACCCCTAACTCCTGCATGATAAATCGGGCGTTCATTGCTTTCACCAGTACGGTGGCCATTTGGTTAAATGAATGAATGGAAAATGGTTTTTCCGGAAGCTTTATCCAGGTCTTTTGCGCCAGCAAGGTGTATTGATGATTCAGATTCATCCGGTTCTCCAGTTTGTGAATTAAAAGCCGGATATCCTTCTTTTCCCGTTTCAGGTCATTTTTTTCGAGCAGCGAAAGTACCTCTTTATATTTTTTCCCATCCAGACTTACCGCCATTCTGCCATACCAGGATTCTACCTGTTTGCTTGCCTGAACCGCTTTATTTAGCACTTCTTCCACCTCATTATCTCCGATTTCCCATTCCACTCCCTCCTCTGAAAGTAGCTTGCGAACCATATCCACTTTATTTTCCAACCACAGCCTGTCCAGCTCAGCCGGGTCTTTGCTCATGAAGACTTTAAATTTTTCAAAAATCTCCGGACTGTTGATGGTTTTCATTAAGGTTTCAATCTTTTCTTTTTGCTGAAAAGATTGATAAATAAGTCCGTATTCAAACGTATCGGCGAGCATGGAATCCAGGTCTTTTTTGGCTGTCTGTTTTACCGAGGAGAGTTCCTGAAAAGTCCCGGAAACTCCCCGCACAGCCTCAGGACCCATTTCAGCGAAATTAACCCGGTGGAGCCAGAATGAAGAAGCGACCTGAAATTTTCGGTAGTAGTATTGGTACTGTTCGAAATCACTCAAAAACGCATCCTGTTCATCCAGCTTGAAAAACCTGTAAAACTGGGTCAAATCTATTCCTTCCTCCCCATAGTCGGAGGTCAGGTACAGTTCTTTAACCGGAGCACCACAATCTTTCAGGTCAAAAAGTGCCTGTTTGTATTCGTCAAAAAAATCGGAATACTTCTCTATATTCCGGCACATTTGGCTAAATGTACGCTCCAACTGGATGGCATCCAGGGACCGGTTTAAGGCCTGGTAATTTTCAAGCGAACTGATCTGATGAGCAATTTTCTTGTAAAGTTCTTTTCGGTCTCCGCGGTAATCATGGATCAAAGCGGTAAAATTAGCCATTCCCTGGGATGCCAACCTCTCATAGACCACATCTAATGCGGCTCGTTTTTGAGAAACCACCAGCACTTTTTTCCCCCGGGACGTAAAGTCAGCGACCAAATTACAGATAAGTTGTGATTTGCCGGTACCTGGAGGCCCTTGTACCACACAGGAATTTCCAGATTTTACATGCTTGATCACTTCTTCCTGGCTGGCATCCATGGGAAAGGTGGTGTACAGGTTGTTTTCCTGTGCTTGATGCAGGGAGCTTTCCGGGTTCCCGAATTTATCGGAAAATAATTCCTCCAAATCCGTATGACTGACGCTTCGCATCAACTGCTCATAGTCGTCCATCAGAAAAGAACTTTTCTGCGAAAATTGTCCCACCACCGCGTAAGGTTGAAGACGAAGAATTCCCGTGTCAAACGTTTGCTCAAAATACTCCCGATTCTGATCGGGGAAAAACGCCAACTTATCCTGATAGATTTCGCGATTGAAGTTTAATTCGACCTGATTTTTCAGATAGTGATAAAGATCTGTACGGAAACCCATGGGATCCTTGCTGAAATCTTCCATGGAAAGCTCCAGCCATTCCTTGTCAAACGGTTTGCCAAGAGACTGGCTATAGGCCAAGAGAAAAGAAGGGTTCAGAAACGGTAATTCTCCGACACTCTTCTTCAGGTACCATGTTTTATCTTCCAGCACCAAATCGACCGGGAAAAAAATCAAGGGGCAGCGGATCAGTTGCTCATTTCCCAATTTACCTTCCACAAAAGGCCAACCTACGAACAGGCTTTTTTCTCCTGTTTCCTCGACGGCAAAGCGAACCTGATGCTGCAAGCGTTTTAAGCGAAGCGAAAGCTGATTTACGTTTTTATCTCTTGAGTCCAATACCTGAATCAGCGGTATGCTCCGCTTCCTACCGAGCAATTCAGTGATATAAAAAAAAGAAGGGTGATTATTCAAAAAATGAAAATCTTTCAGATCAATCATCTGATACTGGATGATTTTTGGAAGAAAAATGGACCGGTTATTCGATGAGAGATCAACCAAACGGTTCAGGTATACCTTAAAAACATCCTTAAGCATCCGTTTTTATTTGAAGGGTGAATCCTTTTCTTTTGCCATGTGATTGTACACCACCTGATCCATGATTCCTGGTACCCATTTATTCAAAAATGAGGCCAGTTTTCCTTGCCTGGTCAGCACCAAATCTCTTTTTCTTTTGATCAACGCTTTCAAAATGGACTCGGCCACCTGCTCGGCCGTCATCATTTTCTCTTCATCCCTGGGAGATTCTTTCTGAGGACTTCCATCAGCCGTAAGGGCGTTATTACGGATATTGGAAGCGGTGAACCCCGGACAAACGACCAAAACATGTACACCCAGCTTCATTACTTCCGTCCGAAGGGCTTCCAGAAACCCGTTCATGGCAAATTTACTGGCGGTGTAAGCCGTCCTGGCTGGAGTTCCCCTGAAACCATTGATGGACGACACGCCTATAATGGCACCTTTATTCTTTATGATTTCTTCCATACAGTATTTGGTGGCATAAACGGTCCCCCAGAAGTTACTAGCCATCACCTGGTGAAATACCTCTAAATCAAGGTCCCTGAAAAGTGCCCTCATACTGATCCCGGCATTGTTGATCAATACATCCACTCCCCCAAATTTTTGACAAACGTCTTGTACCATTTGCTCGTTTTGAGCTGGGTCGCCGGCATCGCAGACCGCTCCGGCGCAGGTAATGCCTTCTTTCTGAAGCATTACCAGGGTAGCATCTAATTTTACCTGACTTCGCCCGGTGATCCATATTCGGGCACCTGCTTTACCAAAAGTCCGGGCACAAGCAGTACCAATTCCTGAAGTAGCACCCGTAACGACGACCACTTTATTTTTTACATCCATTAAATTTATGTTTCAAGTTACTCAAAAAGATGAAAGCAAGCGATCCAAAGTAAATCCCTTTGATCGAAATTGACTAATTTTGCAACCTATGTCAAGGAAAATGAAAAATAAGGTTCTTCATAACCTTAAAATAGAGCGAATAGCGACAGAAGGAAAATGTGTCGGACATCATGAGGGAAAAGTGGTATTTGTGAGCAATGTGGCACCCGGTGACCTGGTGGATGCCCGGGTAACCCGCGGAAGAAGTAGTTTTATGGAAGCTGAGGCCATTCACATTCACGAACATTCTCCAGACAGGGTCATTCCTTTTTGTGAGCATTTTGGCACTTGTGGAGGCTGTAAATGGCAACATATTTCGTACGAACTCCAAATGGCCTACAAACGACAGCAGGTGGTGGACCAATTCCAACGCATAGCAAAAGTTCCCTTGCCTGAGGTAATGCCCATTATTGGTGCCGGGAACACTCGCTATTACCGGAATAAGCTGGACTTTACTTTTTCCAACAACCGTTGGCTGACCCGCGAAGAAATCGATTCGGGAGAGGAATTTGAACGAAACGCCCTGGGTTTCCACATTCCCAAGCGATTTGACAAGATCGTGGATATAAAACATTGCTACCTGCAGGGATCGCTTTCAAATGAAATCCGAAATGGCCTGAGGGATTTCGCCCTGGAAGAAAACCTTTCTTTTTATGACATTATCGGTCAGACAGGTCTTTTAAGAAATCTCATTATTCGCACCGCACAGGAAGACCAGGTGATGGTTATTGTTCAGTTTGGCGAGGATGACCGGGATGGAATCGAAAAAGTCATGCGCTTTTTAAAAGAAAATATTCCAGGGATCACCTCTTTATTGTACATCGTCAATCTCAAGAAAAACGAAACTTTTCAGGACTTGGATGTACAGGTGTACGCTGGGAAAGACCATATCGAAGAAACCATGGAAGGGCTTCGGTTTAAAATCGGGCCAAAATCGTTCTACCAAACCAACTCCCAGCAGGCCTATCGTTTATATCAGGTTGCCAGGGAATTTGCTGGATTAACGGGAGAAGAAACGGTTTATGATTTATATACCGGAACAGGCACCATTGCAAATTTTGTAGCCGGAAATGCGCAGCAGGTCATCGGCATTGAATACGTGGAACCTGCGATAGCCGATGCAAAAGAAAATGCCCTGCTCAATGGCATCACCAATACGCTGTTCTATGCTGGCGATATGAAAGCGGTTCTTAACGAAACCTTTGTGAGCCAACATCAGAAACCGGATGTGGTTATTACCGACCCTCCCCGGGCGGGAATGCACGAGGACGTGGTCGAAATGCTGCTTCGGTTAGCAGCTCCGAAAATCGTGTACGTGAGTTGTAATCCGGCCACTCAGGCAAGGGACATTGCCCTGCTCTCGAGAAAGTATCACGTACAACGGATTCAGCCGGTAGACATGTTTCCGCAAACCTATCATGTAGAAAACGTAGTATTACTAGAATTAAAAAGCAATGATGATCAGTAACGATAACGATCCGGAACTCAATGGGAAGTATCTCGGAACCATCAGTAGTGATTTTATCAAAATCTGTGAGAATTTGAAAGAAGCTTCCTACCAGGTGAGAAAAAGGGGCTTTTCTGAATACCCCATTTTCCCGATCAGCAAGGAAGAACAACCCATTGGGCAGCTTTTTCTCAGTAACAGGGAAAAGCCCATAGACTGGAATTATTACATTACCTATCTGGATGAGTTTATCCAACGAAAATTGATTCAAGAGGATGCTTTGGAACAGTTTAAAGCCACCTACAAGGATCCTGATGAGTTTTGCTGCCTGTTCGTGGTTGATGAGACCTTCACCAATTTTCTGTACATCCCTTACCCTAACGAATGACTTCCATTCGCTGGGTTATACGGGTCAAAAATGCTTCCACCCCTGTGCTTTTAGTGGAACAGCCGTTTGGCTTTTCGTAATTAAGAGTTTGCCCTCATCGGGAGCCGTCACATGGCCAATAAAGTGGATATCGGGATGCTTCTCCAATTTGGGGAAGTCTTTCTGATCAATCGTAAACAGGAGTTCGTAATCCTCTCCCCCATTCAGCACACAAGTAATGGGATCCAGGTTAAACTCCAGGGCGGTATCGTAGGTTTGCTTATCTATCGGCAGCTTATCTTCATATATCGCTACCCCTACATCTGATGCCTTGCAAATGTGAAACAGTTCGGAAGCCAACCCATCGGAGATATCCATCATGCTGCTAGGCACCAGACCCAGTTCACGCAGTTCGTGAATGATATCCATTCGCGCATCCGGTTTCAATTGCCTGCCGGTAATGTACGGGTAGGCATCCAGTTTGGGCTGCATGTTGGGGTCTGATAAGAAAACCTGCTTTTCTCTTTCCAATACCTGGAGCCCCATAAATGCCCCTCCCAAATCTCCGGTGACACAAATGATGTCGTTAACCTTTGCTCCTGATCTATAACTAATTTGCTCTTTTTTAGCTTCCCCTATAGCGGTAATGCTGATGACCAGACCTGATCTGGAAGCGGTGGTATCTCCTCCTACTACATCGATGTTGTAATGTTCGGCCGCCAGATTAACCCCCTCGTAGAAGGTTTCCACTGCCTCCACCGAAAACCGGTTAGAAAGGGCGATACTAATGGTAACTTGGGTGGGAAGGGCATTCATGGCCGCTACATCACTGACATTTACGGCCACTGCCTTAAAGCCAAGATGCTTGAGCGGAATATAGGACAAGTCAAAATGTACTCCCTCCAAGAGCATGTCCGTAGTCACCACACGAACCAAATCCGTTGGACCCAACACCGCCGCATCGTCACCAATTCCTTTTAATGACCCTGGGTGTTTCAGGGAGGTTTTTTTACGGATTAAATCAATTAATCCAAATTCCCCGATTGTTTCTATTTCCGTTCTTTGTTCTTTATCCATACAGTCTTATTGCTGACCTGCTGATTTAAATACCTCAGCCTAATTTTCAAAATGTAAAAATACGATTAATTTGCAGCCGAACCAATGATGCCAGTGCATCTTGGTTTCAGGGGTATGCGACAACGGTTTCAAATCACTTTCATACGGGCATCAAAACCAGCGGGTCCGTCTCCGAATTTCCAGGGCTGTACCCTCTTCCATACAAGCTAAAATGACAATCAGAGCGATTCACATTGTATCCGGATTTTATTACCTTTGTAATGGACCGTGATGGAATTAATTTTGGGCTCACTCGGTTTACTATTATTAAATGAGCACGCCAATTTAAATTTGAAAAGAGATGATCATCGTTTCAGAAAAAGCCAGGGATCGAATCCTAGAATTGAAGCAGGAAGAGAATAGAAAAGAGGAAGAAAATATCCGGGTTTCTGTGAAAGGAGGCGGCTGTTCGGGACTCATGTACGACTTGGGTTTTGACGGCAGTACTTCAGAAACAGACCATGTATTCGAAGATAATGGTGTAAAGATAATTGTAGACAGGAAGAGTTTACTTTACCTGGCGGGAACTACCTTGGAATTTACTGACGGTTTGAATGGAAAAGGATTTCAATTTGTAAATCCCAATGCCTCCAGAACCTGTGGTTGCGGGGAAAGTTTCTCCATTTAGGCCAGCCTAACCGGTAGCCATTAATCCCAAAACAGGATGATATCCCTTCTTGTTTTGGGATTTTTTATTGCTTTTATCCGATACCATATACCTACAGAGGCATTAGACACTTCAAATTTGCTTCAAAAATGAAGACGAAATTCGATCGATGAAAATTCTGCTTATTGAGGATCAGTTGGAACTCTCGAATAATATTCGGGAATTTCTGGAATCCGAAGGGATTGTATGCGAGTCCTGCGATAATTGTTTCGATGCTCAGGACAGACTACTCGTTTACCCCTACGACTGTATTATACTGGACATCATGCTTCCGGATGGAAATGGACTGGACCTGATTGATTTTATTAAAAAAAATCAAGATAGCAGTAATATTTTAATCATTTCGGCCAAAAATTCCCTCCAAGATAAATTGGACGGACTCGATTTAGGTGCAGATGATTACATGACAAAACCCTTTCATTTGGCCGAGCTACATGCTCGCTTAAAGGTACTGTACAGAAGAAATCAACTCGGGGGCTCGGATAAATTGATTTTTAATGAAATTCAGGTAAATCCCGAAAACCTGGAAGTGACAGTAAATCAAAACCTTCTTGATCTCACCAAAAAAGAATTTGACTTGTTGGTATTTTTCCTTACCAACAAAAACCGTGTACTGGGAAGGCAGGCCATTGTCCAGCACCTATGGGGAGATTATACCGATGACCTGGCCAATTTTGATTTTGTATACCAACACATAAAAAACCTCCGGAAAAAAATCTGCCTGGCGGGCGGTACCGATTATATCGAAACCGTCTATGGCATCGGCTATAAGTTCAATACGGCGAAAGAATGAAGTTAATTAACCAGTTTACCATATGGTATTTAGGAATATCGGTTATTGTATTTTTAATCGGGGGAATACTTATTTTTTATAAACTGGAGTCAGAGATTGACTTTGAGCAAGGTAGGGAACTGGAGAGACACCTCGACCGCTATGCGCGGAAAATGGAGTCCATGGATAACCCTTCCAGTCTGAGTAAGGAAAGGCTTGAAATTAAGGAACTTCCATCGGACCAAGCACTGATTCCCTTTCAATTGGGTGACACGCTGGCTTGGCACCAACCTTTGGAACAGGTGGAACGGCAAGTTAAAGCAGGTAGGTCCTACCTGATAAATGGCAAGCATTACTACATGTCTATGTACGACATCATGGTTGAGTCTGACGATATTACCGAAACCGTTGTACAGACCATGGTTGCCATATTTTTATTGCTATTGATCTTTATTGCCGTTACCAGCAGGCTGGTTTCTAAAAAAATCCTTCAACCCTTTCATTCCAGCTTGACTAAAATTAGAGAATTTACTTTTAAAGAGAATCAACCGCTGGTTTTTGAACCTAGCCGAATAGAAGAATTTGAAAAATTGCACGAGTTTCTCAATAGAATGTCTGAACGCATGCTGGGTGATTATAAAATTGTGAAGGAATTTTCGGAAAACCTTTCGCATGAGATACAAACACCCATCGCAATTACATCTGGTAAGCTGGAGCTCTTGTTGAATAGCCCCATTACCGACCAACAGGCTAGGTGGATAGCAGCGGCTTACCAATCCACTCAAAAGATGAGTAAAATTGTAAATTCGTTAGCAACCCTAGCCAAATTGGAAAACCAGGAGTTTGAAGGAAACCAGTTGGTGGATTTATCTGGTTTGCTAAAAAATTCCATCGCTGGGTATGAAGAATTGGTAGTTATAAAAAACATCGCCCTTCATCACCATATAGAACCGGGCATAAAAATCGAGATGCACCCACACATGGCCGAGATGCTGATCGAAAACCTGCTTAGTAATGCCATTAAGCACAATGAAAAGCCGGGTTATATAAAGATTGAAGCAACCCCTAACCATCTGACTTTCAGAAACAAAGGAAAAACACCCAAAGCCAACGTTACTGAATACTTGGATAGGTTCAAAAAAGGAAACCCAAACAGTGAGTCCATTGGCTTGGGATTATCTATTGTTCAACAAATATGTAGGATTCATGGTTTTATCCTCGACTATCAATTTATTAAAGAAGAACACCGGGTAAGTATTCAACTTCAAAATTGAATCAGATTGTCTGCTTATACTTGTATCATAACAGTAACGACCATGAAATTAAACCAACTATATTATCTAAGTCTCTGTATCCTTTTCCTGGCTCTTGCCGGGAAAGGGTATGGACAAACCGGAGAATTCTCAGTAAAGGGAAGTCTGATAGACGGGGGGAGCAATGATCCGCTTTCCTTTGTGCAAGTTGCCCTCTACAAACCGGGTGAAGAACGACCGCTTACCTTTTCCGATTCCAACGATGAAGGAGAATTTACCCTACGTGCCCCCACCGGAGATTACATTCTTCGCTTTTTTCTAATTGGATTCGATGAAAAGGAAGTAACAATTAACCTCCAACAAAACCGGGTATTGGACCCAATCGAATTGATTCCGGAAAATCAAGATCTGGAAGAAGTAGTCGTCCAATCGTCCAAGTTTCCGATTCGATCCGATGCAGAGGGGCTTACCATCAACCCCAGTCAAAATTTGTCAAATTTAGGTGGCACCCTGCTGGATATTCTAAGAAATACCCCATCAGTCAGTGTCTCGGAGGATGGAGCCATTACCCTGAGAGGAAGCTCAGGGACAAATGTCCTGATCAATGGGAGAAATTCCTCACTAACTCAAAACCTGGATCAAATTCCCGCTAGTGCAATCGAACAGATAAAAATTATCAACAATCCCAACGCCAGGTATGATGCGGAAGCAGAGGCCGGGGTAATCGATATTATTTTGAAAAAGGGTCAGAGCTTAGGCACCCATGGAAATGGGGAGTTAACCTATGGCACCAGAGGTAGGATGAACGCAGGTGTCAATATAAACCACCGCACACTGAAGTACAATGTTTTTGGCGGTTACAACTTCCGAAGGTGGCGTTCCATTGGGGAGCGGCGAACCGAACGGGAAATATTTGAGGACGGCGAAATACTCAATCAAAACACCAATTCTACGAGTGAAAACCTCGGTCATAATCTCAATTTTGGAGGCGATTATTACTTTGGAAATAACATCATCAGTTACGAGGGCTTTTTTCAATCCAGTGACGATAGTCAGGTGAATACCTTATACGCTGATCTGAGGGATGTTGAATCCAACGATCTGGTGCTGGAATATGTTCGAAGAAACCGGGAAACCGAGGCGGATGATGGCATAGACAACGCCTTGATCTATGAACGAACCTTTGACAGTCCCGACAAGAGTTTCAAAGTAATGGCAAGCAATTCCTATCGAAATCAATATAAAATACAGAGAATTGATATATTCAGGAATACCTCAGAGCCTCTGGAAGAAAATCTAAATGGTAGAGAGCGGGCATTCACAGATGAAAAACGATACACAACCGTCATTCAGACGGATTATACTACTCCCCTTGCTTCGGGAGCAAAGGTAGAGGCAGGGCTGAAGTCCACCATTCGGAAATTTGATAACGATTACATTTATACCCGCTTTGAAGAAAACATCCAGGACTTTGTTCCCGACCCGGATATTAGTAATCGCTTTGTGTACAACGATCAGATTCACGCTGGCTATTTGATTTACTCGGGTTCGTCAAAGCGTTTTGAATACACAGCAGGTTTGCGGGGGGAATATACCTATGTAGATACCTATTTGGCCAACACAGGGGAATCGAATCAGCAGAACTATTTTAATTTGTTCCCCAGTTTGCAAACCTTATATAAGTTAAATGAAGAGAATTCCTTGAAATTCTCGTATAGCAGGAGGATAGACCGGCCCACTTCCTGGAGGCTAAATCCCTTTCCGGATATCACTGACTCCCTTAGTGTGCGACGAGGAAACCCCAATTTGCAGCCCGAAATGATCCATTCACTTGAATTCGGACACCTGGCCAACTTTGAAAATTCTAGCCTGACGACCAATCTATTTTACCGACACGTGGATGGGCAGTTGGATTTTGTTACCATTATCGAAAACGGAATCTCTTATTCCCAACCTGCGAACCTTAATACGGCATCATCTTACGGGGTGGAGTTTATAGGTATTACCGATATCAGTCCTTGGTGGAACATCAATGGAAGTGTGACTGCTTTCCAAATACGAGTAGATGGCTCGAACATCGGGGAGGAATTTGTCAACCAGGGCTTTGCCTGGAATTCGAAGTTAATGAACAGCTTCGAGCTTCCCAGAGGATTTAGTCTGCAGCTTGTAGGTAATTATGAATCTGCGGAAATAGAGGCCCAGGGGAAGGATCTATCTCAATATTACATGGACGTAAATGTTCAAAAAAGCTTTTGGGAGAATAAAGGAGCCCTTTCAATAAGCCTTCGGGACGTATTTGATACACGAAGGTTTGCAGGAAATAGCCTAACCAACACCTTCAGACAAACCTTTTATGCTAAAAGAGAATCCCGCTTCGTCATGGTAAGTGGCAGGTATCGATTTTAATTTAATTAGGTTAAAAATGGATGGAAATCCGGGTTTCAGAGAAGCTCGGTTTTTTTTTGTTTATGGCAAAAACAAAACCAATGTCTTGAAAAATAGATTATTTTTTTGTAAAACAGTAAGCAAATAACACCTGATTTATTTATTTGACAATTTTAATTTAACTTTGCACATTAATCACATGCCAATTTACTGTTTGGCAATTAATTACAACAGCTGATTATTCTGTGTTTGTGAGCAGTTCACCCAAACTGGCCTAAAAGTGTTAAAAAACCTAATCTATTAATAGTATGAAAAAAAGTGTACTCTTTTTGGTGACACTCTTATTGGCTTTGCCAATGGCAGGGTGGTCCCAAAATAAAACCATTTCGGGCACGGTTATTTCCGGTGAGGATAACATGACCTTACCAGGGGTAAATGTCCGCGTTCAAGGAACAAACCGGGGAACAGTAACTGACATAGACGGAAGTTATTCCATCAATGTCGCCAATGAAGAAACCCTGGTATTCTCCTACATTGGCTTTTTAAACCAGGAAGTGGCGGTAGGAAACCAAAGCACGATAGACATCACCCTGCTACCGGATGCCAAAACGCTGGGAGAAGTAGTGGTCGTCGGCTATGGAAGCGTTACCCGCGGAGATTTGACGGGCAACGTCGCCTCTTTAAAAGGCTCGGAGATTGCGAATGTTCCGGTACCTACCTTTCAGGAAGCCATCCAGGGCAGAATGTCCGGAGTATTTGTGGAATCCTCAAGTGGTAAGGTAGGAGAAGGAGTCAAAATAAGAGTGCGAGGTACCACGTCCATTTCTGGCGGAAATGAACCGCTTTACGTCATTGATGGGATTCCGGTCACCTCCGCTGGAACGATCGGAAAAAGCAATCCAATGGCCGACATTAATTTCAACGACATCGAATCCTTTGAAGTGTTGAAAGATGCCTCTGCTGCAGCGATCTATGGAGCCAGGGCTTCCAATGGAGTGGTGTTGATAACCACCAAAAGTGGTACCGCTGGTAAGACCAAATTTAACGTGGGGATTCAGCGAGGGGTAAGTAGTCCTACCCGGAAAAATGAATTTCTAAATGCGTCTCAATACGTGGAACTGATGCGGGAATCCGGATACAACAACGATCTTGCAAATGGTTTGGATCCCATTAACAATCCGGACGATTACGCGGATTCGGATCTTGAATTTGTAGAAAATCGCCTGGATCGCTATGCGGGACATACCGATTGGCGGGATGGGACGGTGAATACAAATTGGCAGGAACAGGCTTTCAACCCGGATGCCGGGACTACCAATGTGAACTTTTCCGCAAATGGCGGCAACGAGTCTACCCGGTTTTACTTTTCCACCTCCTATGACAAACAAGATGGCATCATGATCCGGAATAAATTTGAGCGTATTTCCGGCAGGCTAAACCTGGATCATAAAATATCGGATCGTTTCACCATAGGAGCGAATTTCAGTTTGGCCAGAACCGAAACTACCCGATTACCGGAGGATAACCAGTTCAATAATCCCATTCAACTGGTAGCACTCGCGCCCATTACCCCCATACGGGATGAAAACGGAGCCCTTTACGACCGCCCCACCACCACCTACTATAATAACCTGATCGACTCAGAAAATGCCAACTGGCTATCTACGAGTTATCGGAATATTAATAACATTTTCGGAGAATATTCTTTTTCTGAAAATTTGAAGTTCCGGTCTGATTTTGCGGTAGATATCATCAATCAAAACGACGATCGTTTTTTTGGATCCCGTACCATCACAGGGCAGGGTACCAATGGTTTTGGTACTTCCCGGTGGGTGAGAATTTTCAATTACAACACCAATAACTACTTCACCTATTCCAATACCTTTGAAGAAAGGCATCAAATTGAAGCCGTAGCGGGAATGTCTTTTCAAAAATCCGAAGAGGACTACACCCGGGTGGATGGACAGGAATTTCCCTTGGATGAGCTAAAAACCCTTGAATCGGCTGCAGAAATTGTGGAAGGCACCTCTACTTTCACCAACTTTACATTTCTATCCTATTTCTCCAGGATCAATTACAAGCTGGACAATCGCTACCTGATGACACTTAGTGCCCGTTACGATGCCTCCTCCCGATTTGGAGAAAACAATCAATACGGATTCTTTCCTGCTGGATCCCTCGGCTGGATCCTAACGGAGGAGGAGTTTTTGAAAGGGAAGGAAGGACTCAGTCTACTGAAATTACGAACTTCGTATGGGTTAACCGGAAATGCCGAAATCGGCAACTTCGATCACCTGGGCCTCTTCGGTCCGGTATCCTACGGATTGCAACCCGGTCTGCAACCTACCCAGATTCCAAATCCAAACCTAACCTGGGAAACCACCGCGCAATTTAACGTCGGAATTGAATTTGGTTTGTTTAACGATCGATTAACAGGCGAATTAGACTTCTACGATAAGCAAACCAGTGATTTATTGCTTTTAGTTCCGATTCCTGGCACTACCGGATTCGCAACTCAAAGACAAAATATCGGGAAAATGCAAAATTACGGATTTGAAGTAGTATTGAATTCCGCAAATTATGCCGATCAAAACTTCAGCTGGAATACCTCCCTTAATTTTGCGCGAAATATCAATCGGGTCCGTGAACTTTCTGAGGGACAAAATTCCATCCCTCCCTCCTCTTCCCGGTTCTTAAATGGAATATTTATTGGGGAATCGATCGGGGTATTTTACGGAGCTCGGTATGCTGGCGTAGATCCAGCGAATGGCGACGCGCTTTATTACAACAATGAGGAACTGACTGAAACAACGAACGATTTCAATGAAGCACCCAGAATGGTTGTTGGAGATCCTAACCCTGATTTTATTGCGGGCATCACCAATGATATTACCTATAAAAATATCCAACTTTCGTTTCTCTTTCAGGGGGTATTTGGAAACGATATCTACGAAGGGGGCGGCGGTTTTTATGCCGCCAATGGCGATTGGTTTGACAATAGTACCGCCATCCAATTCGACCGGTGGCAGAATCCCGGAGACATCACCAATATACCGCAAGCCCGGCTTGGTGAATGCAATGGCTGTAATGCTTCCAGCCGATATATTTCAGACGGAAGCTATGTCCGCTTGAAAACGCTTTCCCTGGGCTACAACCTTCCCTCCAATTTGATAGAGAAAATGAATATCAATAGTGCCCGGATCTTTTTGATGGCACAAAACCTGTTAACCTTTACTGACTATATGGGCTGGGATCCGGAGGTAAACGCGGATTATTTGGGAAGCACTACTTCAGATTCGAACGTTTTCCAGGGAAATGATTTTTATTCTGCCCCGCAAGCCAAAACGTTTTCTTTAGGCCTTAATGTAGGATTTTAATAACGGAGAACAATGAAATTTAACTATATATTACAGCTTTCGTTTATCGTAAGCGCAATCGGAATAATCAGTTCATGTACGGATCAGTTAGATCTGAAACCTGCTCAAAGTGTGGATCAGGAAATTGCCCTGAATAGCGATGCTAATATCAAGCGTGTTTTGATAGGGGCCTACGCAGACCTTAGAAATGAGGACCTTTGGGGAGGAAGAACGATCCTCTACGCAGAAATGCTTGGTGCAAACAATGAAATACGATGGGAGGGTACTTTTAATCAACCCAGAGAGGTTTACAACAAGAGCATTTTCACCAACAATTCATTCGTCACCGACACCTGGCTTCGGGCATACGGTGCCATTAATACCGTCAATAATATCTTGGAGGTTATAAACCTGGTGAATGAGGAAGACCGGGACAGGATACAAGGGGAAGCCTTATTTATCAGAGGGGCTATTTATTTTGAATTAGCTAAACTTTACGGACTTCCCTATACAGCAGGTAATACCGATACAAACCTTGCAGTACCGCTGGTAATGAATCCAACCAGAGAAGTGACCGAAGAGGACCTGGTGCCCCGAAATACCGTAGAGGAGGTGTATCAACAAGTGTTGAATGATTTGACTACCGCGGAAGAACTTCTCCCTGAGAGTAATGGCTTTTTTGCCCGAAACTATGTAGCTTCTGCACTACTCTCAAGAGTTTACTTACAGATGGAACGCTTTGGTGATGCCAGAGATGCAGCCGATCGGGCCATCACCAAAGCGACGGAAAATGGAAAAAGTTTGGTGAATAACTACATGGAAGCATTTAATAATGAGGCGGATACGCAGGAAGATTTATTTACCATTCAGGTGAATGCCCAGGATCCGGAAAATAACATGCACCTGTTTTATTCCACACCGGATTTTGGTGGCAGGGATGGCGATATCACCATTTTGGACGCACACATCAATCAATACGAGGAAGAAGATGAAAGGCTGGAACAGTTTGTCGTCAGAGCGGGCGAAAGACGTACCGATAAATGGAGAGACCAATTCCGCAACGTAAAAGTAATTCGCCTGGCCGAAATGTACCTCACCAGAGCAGAAGCAAATTTCCGCGAAGGGACCGCTATTGGGGCCACGCCACTTGAGGACATTAATCGGATTCGAACCCGGGTGAGTTTAACTCCTAAATCCAGTCTGAGCCTGGAAGCTATCCTGCTGGAGCGAAAACTGGAATTGGCTCATGAGGGACACTTTATCCATGACATAAAAAGAACTCGTGGAGAAATACAGGACAACAATACCAGTTCCTTGCAATACAGCTACGATGACCCCAGAATGGTGCTCCCAGTTCCTCAAAGGGAAATGGATGCCAATCCTGAATTGGTTCAAAACCCAGGTTATGGAGGATAAGTCTCTGCAAAAGACAAATTAGGATACGGGTTCATGCCCGCTGGAAGTAACCTGAGGATAATTCGTTCCAGGGTATTTTCACAATAAAACCAGTAAAGGCCACTCTCCTAGGGAAGTGGTCTTTTTTTGTATCCTGTTTCTGAAAAACTCCGGACTTTGCTTACCTTTAGGCTTTCCAAATCGCCAACTAATGTCCGAATTGATAAAAAAGATTACGTTACATGATATCCATGAATCATTGGGTGCGAAAATGATTCCTTTCGCCGGATTTTACATGCCGGTAAGGTACCATTCTGATATTGCCGAACACCTGGCGGTAAGAGAAAATGTCGGCGTATTTGATGTTTCGCATATGGGTGAATTTTTCATTAAGGGACCGAATGCACTGGACTTGATCCAGAAAGTTACCTCTAACGATGCTTCCAAACTTTCCATCGGGCAGGCACAATATTCCTGCCTTCCCAACGAAACCGGAGGAATAGTGGATGACCTGTTGGTTTATAAACTGGATGAAACCAGCTACATGCTGGTCGTCAATGCTTCCAACATCAGTAAAGATTGGGATTGGATCCAAAAACACAATACCATGGGAGCCATCATGGAAGATGGCTCGGATGACTATTCCCTATTTGCGGTGCAAGGTCCTAAAGCTACTGAGGCCCTGCAGCCGCTCACATCCATTCCTCTTGCCGACTTGCCGTTTTATCATTTCCAAACCGGTCAATTTGCGGGAGCTGAAGATGTAATCCTATCTGCTACCGGCTATACCGGGGCAGGAGGCTTTGAATTATACGTAAAAAACAAGGATGCCCATAAGGTCTGGCAAGCGATTTTTGAAACTGGAAAGCACTTGGGAATCCAACCCATCGGGCTTGGAGCGAGGGATACCCTTCGCCTGGAGATGGGTTTCTGCCTTTATGGAAATGACATTACGGACGAGACCTCGCCCATAGAAGCCGGATTGGGGTGGATCACCAAATTCACCAAAGATTTTATTAACCACGAGGCACTTAAAAAGCAAAAGCTGGAGGGAGTCAACAGAAAGTTGGTCGGGTTCATCCTTTCGGAAAAGGGTATCCCCCGGTCTGGATATTCGATTTTAAATTCAGATGCTGATGCAGTAGGAGTGGTAACTTCGGGAAGTCTTTCTCCTAGTATGGGCATGGGTATAGGAATGGGGTATGTAGACATGGCCTATTCCAAACCGGGAACACCGGTTGAAATTGAAGTTCGTAGAAAACGAATTAAAGCCACCGTTAAAAAATTCCCGTTACTTGCAAAATGAAGAAAATAGAAACCTGCATCAGTCCTGACCTGATACACCTTCATGATTTAGAGGGAAAAACAGTAGTGGTGGTAGATATTTTCAGGGCAAGCTCTACCATGGTCACTGCCCTTTCAAATGGGATACAGTGTATCAAACCCCTAAAAGAGCTGGATGAATGCCGAAACTACAAAGACCAGGATTGGCTAATTGCTGGAGAACGAGATGGAAAGCAAGCGGAAGGGTTTGATCTGGGGAACAGCCCACTTTCTTTTCTTGATAATGCCTTCGCCGGAAAAAAACTAGCCATGACCACTACCAACGGTACGAGGGCCATTTCTCTGGCTGAAAGTGACTGCAATGAAATTCTTATCGGTGCTTTCCTGAACCTGCAAGCTACGGTAGATTATTTAAAAAGTACCACCAATGACGTTCTGGTCCTCTGCGCAGGTTGGAAAGGCAGATTTAATCTTGAAGACTCCCTTTTTGCAGGGGCTCTTTCGCTGGAATTGGGCTGGAAGCACGATTGCGATGCCACCCTGGCCATGGAAGCACTTTTTCAAAAAGCGAAGCAGGATTTGACCGGTTTTTTACAAAAAGCATCCCATACCAAAAGGCTGCAAAATCACCAATTAGAAAAAGACATTGATTTTTGCCTGAATTTGAATACTTATCATTCCGTAATCTACCTGGATAAGGGTTACCTGAAAGTGAAACCTGGCAGAAACAATAAAAAAAGGCTGTCCCATCAAAGGAACAGCCTCAATTTATAAGATTCTAAATTTACATTTCCGGAAGAATAACCGTATCAATGACGTGAACCATTCCATTGGTTGCTTCAATATCCGCCGCAGTGACGGTTGCATCATTAATCATGGCTTTTCCATCTGCCAACATTACCTTGACTTTTTGACCCTGGACCGTTTCTACTTCCATCCCATTTTTCAAATCCGAAGATTTGATAGAACCTGGAACAACGTGATAGGTAAGGATTTTTACCAGCTGATCTTTGTTTTCAGGCTTCAACAAACTTTCCAACGTACCTTCAGGTAAGTTAGCAAACGCTTCGTCAGTAGGCGCGAAAACGGTAAAAGGGCCATCGCCTTTCAACACGTCTACCAGACCTCCGGCTTTAACAGCAGCCACCAGAGTAGACAAGAAATCTGTTCCGGCTGCTAAGTCCACAATATCCTTATCTGCCACAGCCGGGATCGGATCTTTTTTGTCATCGTTAGCAAATGAACTGACCACAATAAAAGTGGCCATTAGGAAAATACTCATTAATTTTTTCATGGTGTGTTGATTTAGTAGTTTATGGTAGAGGAACCCGTACCAAACCAAATTGTTTGAAATAGTTTAAAGGAAAAATGAAATAAAAAATTTGATAAACACAATAATGGAGTTGATACACCACATACCAACATTCAATCCAATAAACTAACTTTTTTAAATAAAAAATAAATTTAGGATCAAAAAATATAACAGAAACAAGTTGTTTAACGATTGAGTCTTACTCCAAAATGGCTTTTAGCCGGTCGAGACCCTCCGAAAAATCGTTTCCGATCAGGCTTTCCATATCCATTACCAACAACATGCTATTCATAGGATAAGCCATGTAACCTTCAAATCCCCAAACTACTTTAGTCTGATCTGCATCAACAGACTCCAATTGAAAATAAGCTTTATCTGACGCTTCAAAAGGTTCTTTAAAACGGAGGGCATATTCTATCCTGCGACCTTCTTCCATATCAATAATTTCTTGTTCCCCCACTCCTACATCTGGGTTTTCGCTTTCCCATGCAGATACAAAGCCGACCTGCCCGTCCGTTCCGGAAAAGGTTTTCTTCATTTCCGGATCCATTTGAGACCAGGAGGAAAAATTATCCTGGTGTTTCAGATACTTAATGTAGTCATAGACTTCCTGTCGGGGCTTATCAATAAGCACCTCTCGCTCCACAGAATACTCCTTCGGAACAATCAAGGCTAATACCAATGGAATGGCGATCACTGCCAGCAGAACAATTAGAATAATCTTAACTATTTTCATTGAGCCCGAATTTTTCAGTTAAAATACGCTACAAACACCTGAAAGTCAATAAAATAATGAGATTTTTACCTTCCGTTTCAAAAAAATCACGATTTTTTGAAGTGTAAATAATCTCCACCTTCAATAGGAATGAAATGATCCGTATATCCGCAATGCAAATAAACCCAGGCCAACCGTTTCGAACCGTCCTCCAGCTGAATTTTTACTTGCTTCCTTTCAAAAGTAACGCCCGTTTCCAGTAGCTCTCCTACTCCTTCGTATTCATCCATTAGTTCCAGCACCTTGATTGGCTTTTGTAGCTTATAAACAT
Organism: Cyclobacterium salsum; assembly: GCF_010119245.1. Lineage (GTDB taxonomy): Bacteria > Bacteroidota > Bacteroidia > Cytophagales > Cyclobacteriaceae > Cyclobacterium > Cyclobacterium salsum. The sequence goes on along the minus strand of NZ_WNKG01000016.1, from coordinate 5,422 downwards.
CACCATGAACCAGGCAGTCTTTGTCGTTGGAGACTACCGCTGCGGGATAAGGTCCTCTGTCAAATAGTATTCCCTGAAAGGTTCCTTTTCCCATGTACTTGGCTGAATCAGCCAGAATTTTAGACATGGGATGGTCAAATCCCTTTCTAAGTGTGCCATATACAAACAAGGTTGCGGGAGCAGCCATGCTAGTTATTTTTGGTGCCTGCTGATCAGTACTTCCATTACTTCGTCCAGTTCATAACCCTTCGCTTCCAGCAATACCAGGTAATGAAACAATAGGTCGGCAGCTTCGCCTAAAAACAGCTCTTTGTTATCATCTTTGGCTTCTATAACAATCTCCACCGCTTCTTCACCAACTTTTTGTGCTACTTTATTGATTCCAGATGCAAACAAGGAAGCCGTATAGGATTTGTTGGACGGATTGTTTTTCCGGTCTTTTATTACTTTCCGCAACTCGTCGATAAAAAAGGATTTGCTTTGATTTTGATGAGCAAAACAGGTATCGTCCCCCTTGTGGCACACCGGACCCTGAGGGCTTGCCTGTATCAGCAGGGTATCTTTATCACAGTCGAGTTCAATTTTACGAATCAATAAAAAGTTTCCGGAGGTTTCTCCTTTGGTCCAAAGCCTTTGCTTGGTCCGGCTGAAGAAGGTTACCTTTCCGCTTTCCAGGGAATGGTCCAGCGCCTCTTGATTCATGTATCCCAGCATAAGCACCTCCTTCGAGTTTTCATCCTGCACGATGGCAGGTACCAACCCATTCACTTTATCAAAATCTACTGCTAACGTATCCATTGGCTTATTTTTTATCCCAACTCCCATTTATTAGATTATTCTGAATATACATAGACTACTTTCTTATACTCAGCCCCTCGTTTTCCAGGTACCTCTTTAATTCAGGAATGGAGATTTCCTTAAAATGAAAAATACTGGCCGCAAGAGCTGCATCTGCTTTTCCTGCCGTAAATACTTCTTTAAAATGTTCCATTTTTCCCGCTCCCCCGGAAGCAATGATGGGAATCGCAAGTAAGGAAGATAAGTCTGCTGTAATCTCATTGGCAAACCCATTTTTGACACCATCATGATCCATAGAAGTCAGTAAAATTTCCCCCGCACCCCTGTCGGTAACTTCTTTGGCCCATTCCCGGGTCTGCAAAACCGTGGGCTTTCTTCCGCCATGCGTATGCACGAAATCAATTCCGTCAATATTTTTCGTATCAATTGCTACTACGATACACTGACTGCCAAATTCCCTGGCCATCTCGTCCACCGCTTTGGGGTTTTTCACTGCGGCAGAATTGATACTGATCTTATCAGCTCCTGCGTTAAGTAGGGCTTTGACATCATCCACGTTGGAAATTCCTCCCCCTACGGTAAACGGTATATTGACCGTTTTCGCCACCCTGGTCACAAGGTCCACCAGGGTTTTTCTCTTCTCTACGGTGGCCGTTATATCCAGATATACCAACTCATCGGCTCCTTCTTGTGCATAGATGCTGCCCAGCTCCACCGGATCTCCCGCATCTCTAAGTTGAACAAAATTGACCCCTTTAACGGTACGGCCATTCATGACATCCAGGCAGGGTATGATTCTTTTGGTCAACATATTAATTTCTTATAAATGTCCTGAGTTCGGATAAACTAATTTTACCTTCGTAAAAAGCCTTACCCACAATGACACCGTAGACTCCGGCCTCCTCTAAATCCTCTAAATCCTTTACCGAGGCCACTCCCCCACTGGCAATAAGTTCTATTTCCGGAATTTCCTCCATGATTTCTTGGTATAATTCAAGAGATGGTCCCTGTAGCAGGCCATCTTTCGCCACATCTGTACAAATGACGTATTTTACACCTTTTTTGGCGTATTCGCGGATGAAACCCATTAAATCCATGGCGGTAGTCTCCTGCCATCCGGAAATGGCTATTTTTCTATTTTTGGCATCTGCTCCCAAAATCAACCGCTCGCCTCCATGGATGTGTAACCAATTCGTAAATAACGTTGGATTTTTCACTGCAATGCTTCCTCCCGTCACCTGTTTGGCTCCCAAGCGAAAGGCCATTTCCAAATCTTCATCAGACTGAATGCCGCCACCGAAATCCACCTGCAATGAAGTGGCGTTACAGATGCCCTCCAAGACCTCCTTATTGACTATTTTTTTTTGCTTCGCGCCGTCCAGATCCACCAGGTGCAACCGGCGAATTCCTGCCTCCTCAAATTTTTTGGCCACTTCAACCGGATCGGAGGCGTACTCTTTTTTGCGGGCATAATCCCCCTGCGTGAGGCGAACACACTTCCCGTCTATGATATCAATTGCTGGAATAATTTCCATTATAAATTCAGAAAATTGGTTAGAATAGTTTCCCCCACCTCGCTACTTTTCTCAGGATGCGCCTGCATGGCATAATAATTATCCTTGTGAAGTAAGGCGGAAAAATCATGCATGTAATGAGTGGTGGCAATGGTATACCTGGGATCTACTTCTGCATAGTAACTATGTACATAATACACATAGGACGAATCCGTTAACCCCTCCAACAGGGGAGACTTTAACTGCTGAAGGTTATTCCATCCAATGTGGGGGACTTTTTCATTGGGTGGAAATTTTTTGACGCGGATCGGAAACACCCCCAGACAGGTGGTATCGTATTCCTCCGAATGTTCACATAGTAACTGCAACCCCAGACAAATCCCAAAAAAAGGTTGATCCAGGCTGCTGATAAGCTGATCCAACTTTCTTTCTTTTAGGTATTTCATGGCAGTGCTTGCCTCACCCTGTCCGGGAAAAATAACTTTATCTGATTTCTTAATCGTTTCCCAATCATCCGTGAGTATTGCATTGGCTCCCAGCCGCTCCATGGCATACAATACCGACTGCACATTACCTGCATTGTATTTGATCACTGCTACATCCATTTCTATCGTTCCTTTACGGATTACCTGGTGTTTTTTTAGAATCCGCTAAATTAACCCTTTTACCCGTAGAGGGAAAGCTTATCGGGAAATTTTGGCTGGCTATCGGTGTAAGGATTTTATCGCCTTTATTTGAACCGCTTGGTATTAAAAGGAAATAATCCGAAATAGGATATCAATAGTGAAAATAATACCGGAAATTTACGCCACTGACTACCCCATCCATTGAGATACCGACTGGCACTGTATATTTCCCGAATTGCCCATCCCATCAGCCTGCTGGTGGCCTTTTTAGGGTATACCCTTTTCTCCATACTCGAACCTGTAAAGGCGATCTGGACCCTAACGGGAATCCTCTTCCTTGGGATTTTCCCTTTAATTATCTGGAACGCATACCATACCCGAAAAGGATACTACAGCAATTTTGATGTTTCTATCCGACGGCAAAGGTATTCCCTTTACCGCTGGATGTTGTTTTTAGCTACGGTCATTACCCTATTTTTATGGGCCAGCAAGCTACCCGAAGAGATCCTCACCGGCGGTACGATCCTACTGCAACTGATATTCCTTGGCTTTTTGCTCAATTTCCGTATTAAAGTATCACTGCACCTGGCCATCGCTGCCTATATTTCAGTCGCTATTTCTCCGCTTAATTTGGGGTTGGCCATTTTCCTTTTTACCCTACTCCCGCTTATTGCCTGGTCCCGTTGGCAACTGGGCAGACATCGATCTGGAGAATTGATTTGGGGAGCATTTCTGGGATTGATTTGTGGACTTCAGCTTCTTTTCCTTACTCCCTGAACAGGTATCAGGGCATTATTTGTACCTACTCTTTATTAGCAAGTAAAAAACCAGTAATTTTATAAAATTATTAACCATCAAATATCAACATATGAAAAAATTTCAAATCCAATTAGGAGTGTTTTTTATTTTTTGCTCCCTGCTAGCAAGCCCTAATCTAAAAGCTCAGGAGCAGGAAGACCTACTCGGACGCTGGGACATCACAGTTACGATGGATGGAAAGGAAGTGCCTTCCTGGCTGGAGGTCAAACTTTCAGGTCTCCGTACACTCGTAGGCTATTTTGTGGCCCACAATGGAAGTGCAAGGCCCATTTCTCAGGTTCATTTCGATCAGGGAAAAGTACATTTTGCCATTCCGCCCCAGTGGGATGATTCTGACCTTGATATGGTATTTGAAGGGAACCTGGAAGGGGAGCGCCTTTCCGGAAGCATCGTCAGCAGCATGGGTAAAACCCACTCCTTTACAGCTGTAAAAGCACCATTACTACTGAAAGATGCCACACCAAAATGGGGAAAGACCATTGAATTATTTAATGGGACAAATCTGGATGGATGGCATGCCGATAATGCTCCAAACCAATGGGAAGTAATTAATGGAGTACTGACCAGCAAAGAAGCCGGAGCGAATCTCATTTCAGATCAGAAATTTGAAGACTTCAAACTCCATGTTGAGTTTCGCTATCCCGAGGGTAGTAACAGTGGGGTTTACCTGAGAGGTCGTTACGAAGTGCAAATTGAGGATAACAAAGGCACCCCTCCCTCTTCCATCTATTTTGGAGGTGTATATGGGTTTTTAACTCCCAACGAAATGGTGGTTAAATCCCCGGGGGTTTGGCAGACGTTTGACATTACACTGATAGGGCGACGAGTAACCATCATTGCAAACGGTAAGGAAATCATTTGTGATCAGATTATTCCGGGGATTACCGGAGATGCTCTAGACAGTAACGAAGGCCAGCCGGGACCACTAATGCTTCAGGGAGATCATGGAGCGATTGAATTTCGAAAAGTAGAAGTTACGCCTGCCAGATAAGTTGCAATCCCTTACTCATTAACAAGCCCCTCGGTAAACGCCCTGGGGCTTTTTTTACCACGCAGGGGCATCCGTTTCTACCGGATGCCTCTACTTATATTCCCTTATATGGCTAAAAAAAAGAAATCCATATAAGGTACTTAAGAGCATATAAGATTTTCCCTACCCCCCTTCAATGTCCTTATATCCCTTATATGGTTAAAAAAAAGAAATCCATATAAGGTACTTAAGAACATATTAGGCGCTCCCTGATCCTTAAACTATCTGTGCGGATCGGTGGTATCTGTGGTGCACACTTTCTTCAGCAATAAACAAGGAACCATATCAGGCATATAAGAGCATATAAGAATTTTCCTGACCCCTTCAATGCCCTTATATGGTTAAAAAAAGAACCATGTAAGTTATATAAGAATATATAAGTTTTTTGAGCCTCAAAATATCTGTGCGGATCCGAGTAATCTGTGGTGAACATTTCTGCAGCTTTGGGCATAAAAAAAGCCCTTGTGGAATAAACCAAAGGGCTTTTGAATAAATGAGGCGGCGATCCCGACGAGTCGGGACAGGCTCTACTCTCCCGTGCGCCGCGGCGCACCAGTACCATCGGCGCTGCAGGGCTTATCCGCCGCGGATCGGGATGGGAAGCCCCTTTTAATAAAAGACAATTTTCCTCAGGT
>NZ_WNKG01000015.1 GCF_010119245.1 Cyclobacterium salsum | reverse complement strand
CCGTATCACCATTGACCAAACCGGTATAGGTGAAGGTCAATGATGGATTGGCTTCCCCATACACTTTCGATTTATCATCTGCCTTGATTGTCAGAGCGGCCTGGGTAATTTCCAGTTCGCCCGCTACCAGGCTAATGTCATAGTTCTCATCCGATCCCCCGGTCAGGGCAATTGGGTAAGTACCTACGTTGGAGCTTGCTGTAGCAGTTGTGCTGATGGCCGGTTCGGTGCTCACCTCGGTATCCCCATTGACCAGACCGGTATAGGTAAAGGTCAGGGATGGATTCGCTTCGCCGTATACCTTAGACTTATCATCCGCCGTGATCGTCAATGCAACTTGGGTTACTTCCAGTTCACCCGCTACCAGGTTGATGTCATAGTTCGCATCCAATCCCCCGGTCAGGGCAATGGGGTAAGTACCTACATTGGATCCTGCTGTGGCCGTGGTGCTGATGGCTGGTTCCTCGCTCACTTCCGTGTCCCCATTGACCAGGCCGGTATAGGTAAACGTTAATCCTGGGTTCGCTTCACCATACACTTTAGACTTATCATCCGCAGTGATGGTCAGAGCTGCCTGGGTAATTTCCAGTTCCCCCGCTACCAGGCTGATAGCGTAGTTCGCATCCGAGCCCCCGGTTAAGGTGACAGGGTAAGTCCCTACATTGGAGCTTGCTGTGGCAGTCGTGCTAATACCCGGCTCCTCGCTCACTTCCGTATCTCCATTGACCAAACCGGTGTAGGTAAAGGTCAGGGTTGGATTTGCCTCGCCATATACCTTAGACTTGTCGTCTGCGTTGATCGTCAAAGCGGCTTGCGTGACTTCCAATTCGCCGGCAACCAGTGTGATGGCGTAGTTATCGTCCGAACCACCGGTTAAGGTGACCGGATAGGTACCCACGTTGGATCCTGCTGTGGCCGTGGTGCTGATGGCTGGTTCCTCGCTCACTTCCGTATCCCCATTGACCAGACCGGTATAGGTAAAGGTCAGGGATGGATTGGCTTCGCCGTATACTTTCGACTTATCATCGGCCGTAATGGTCAAAGCGGCCTGAGTGATTTCCAGTTCGCCCGCTACCAGGCTGATGTCGTAGTTCGCATCCGACCCCCCGGTCAGGTTAATGGGATAAGTTCCTACATTTGATCCTGCTGTGGCAATCATGCTGATACCCGGCTCCTCGCTCACCTCGGTATCCCCATTGACCAGACCGGTATACGAGAAAGTCAAGGCTGGATTCTCCTCACCGTAAACCTTGCTCTTATCATCGGCGGTGATCGTCAACGCGGCTTTATCAATTACTATTTCTCTTTCAACAGGGGTGAGCGCCAGGTTAGTATCATTTCCCTCCTGAGTGGCCGTGATCGTGGTTGTTCCTGCCTTTAATACTACTGCCTGATTATTAGTAATGCTTATAATGGTGGGATCCGCTGACGTATACGTTACAATCAATCCTTTATCCGTCTCTTCATCGCCAAGTGTAAAGGAATCATCGCCATAGGTTTTAGAAGCAATTTCGGGAAACGTAAGGGATTGCTCGTGTTTTAGTGTCTCAAAAGAGATTTCAGATCCATAAGCTGTACCCTCACTATTCGTGGCAAAAGATCTCACATAAAGGGTTGTATTGGGAGGCAGACTACCTACAGTTTGAGAAAATGCTCCCTCTCCGGACCCTATCGGTACTTTGTTGTCTGATGTCAGGGGATTACTGGTTGTATCCCAGACAATCCCTCGTTCGGTAACGGCAGTACCTCCATCATTGGTTACATTTCCACCCAAAGTAGCGGCGTTCGCAGTGATGCTACCGGGAGAATCAGTAGTCACTGATGGAGGATATAAAGGAGCAACCAACGTGATTGAAGCTGGCTGGAAGGCCTCATCAATCGCATGCCCGGATGGATGGGAGGTTCTAATCCAAGTCCAACTATGGGATCCAATATTTTTATTGGTGACATTGTCAATTATAACCTGAACCTGCGCACCCGAGGAAATGCTTGGATCGGTTAAACTTACTTCCATTAATCCTGTACTCCAATTCCGCACTTCGAAAGCCCGGTCAACACCATTTACCTTTACGTTTACATTTTCTTTTTCAACTTCGGTGATATAATAACCATTAGCACTTGATCCCAAAAACGGCAGTTCCCAGCCATTGTTATTAATGGCATAAAGAATTCTGTCAGGGTTGGGAGTTACAATTTCGTAGTTAAATGTATAGGTTACTCCAGTGGCATTGGCAAAATTATTGGATGAATTCCACGAAAAGTTTACAAAATCATATGCTACATTAAAGGTGAAAATCTTCTCGAATGTATCCGTTCCATCACTGGTCTGAACCCTAATACTATTAACTCCTTCAGGAACCAATTCATTACTCACATTAAATCGCAAATAAGAGTCTGCACCAGATGTTACAATTTTGTAAATTTCATTGTTATCATCTCCGTCACCAGCCACTAAGGTATAGGTAAAGGTATCTTCTGAATCCGCATCAGTTGTCGTAAGCTTTGTATACAGGTTACTATTCCTGGAAATACTTCCAATAGGCAAACTGATATTAGTAGGAGGATTGTTTGCCGCAAGGGTGGTAAAACTCTCCTCACTGCCATAACTCGTGCCCACTCCATTAATGGCATAAGCACGAACATAATAGGTAGTGGAAGCCGTAAGCCCTGTGATTTCGTCAGAAAAAATACCATCACCATCGCCGATTTGAACTTTGGTGTCTGATGTAGTAGGTGTACCTGTGGTGTTGTACACAATACCGCGATCGGTTACGGTTACGCCGCCGTTATCGGTTACGTTGCCACCAAGGGTTGCTGTAGTAGCATCAAAAGTGGAAATGGCTGTAGTAGTGACTGTGGGGGAGGCGGAAACGGCAATTCCTGTCACCTGATAATTAATCCTTTGAAGCTGATTCACGTAATTATTACCTGAACCTGTGGCGTAAATTGCGTTGTTGGGATTAGAAAAGTCATTTCCTACTTCAAACCCATCTGTATCTGTTAGTACCCAGTAAGTGGTATTGGCATCCAAATTCAATCCACCACTGAAACCGTAAACACTTCCATTCCAAGTATCACTGATACCCAGAAGGTCCTCTGTGTAGGTTGGAAGGTCTGATGGGGTCAATAGACCACTCGGTGATGAGGTAAAAACATATACTTTACCGGCACCTGTGGGAGTAGAACCAGTGTTATCGAGAAAAGTGAATCCTGTCATACTGTAGGCAGGATCAGTATTGGGCGTAGTAAACTGAACACCAAAGAACCGAGTATCAGGTAAAGTGTTAGTGCCAGAGGAATATTCACTTATCGGATTATTTACTGTACTGAACTGCTCGACCGATCCGTAGCTAGTACCAACGGAATTGATAGCGTAAGCAGCAAAGCTGTATTGGCTAGAAGCCGATAAACCGGAAATAGTTTCATTAAAGACTCCTGTAGTACCGGAAACGATCACTTTAGTCACATCCGAACCTGATGATTCTGCTAGTGTAGGTGTTGGATCATCGGCAGTTAAAGAATAAACAAAACCTCGTTCGGTTACTGTTGCACCACCATCGTCGGTTACGTTGCCGCCGAGGGTGGCTCCGGTGGCTGTTATAGAACTAACCAAAGAAGTGGCCACTGTTGGGAGAGTATTGGCTGGCAGCTCCCAGGGAATACTGAGAGTAGTAGCATAACCGGGATCGGAGATAAATTCTTCACTGCCAGATCCATCCAGGTTACCTCTGTATATGCTCCCGTTAGTCTGATCATACCAATAGACTTTCGAACCACTCACATCAACGCTTATACCTATTGGATCCGTTGCACTGATAACATCTTCTCGTCCGGTTCCATCCAGTTTGATCCGTTCAATTTTCGAACTTTCGTTATTTGGCCAGTACAAATGACTATTTTTTTGATCGATGTAGACGGTAGTAGCATAACCGGGATTGGAGATGAATTCTTCACTGCCAGATCCATCCAGGTTACCTCTATATATGCTCGCGTTCGTCTGATCATACCAGTAAACTTTCGAACCACTCACATCTACGCTGATGCCTATTGGATCTGTTGCACTGATGACATCTTCTCGTCCTGTTCCGTCAAGCTTGATCCTCTCGATCTTAGAACCCTCATAATTGGGCCAATACAGGTATTCATTCACATGGTCCACAAAAATAGTGGTTGCATAACCAGGATTTGACACAAACGCTTCAATACTAGTTCCGTCAAGATTGGATCTATAAATTTTTGAATCAGTTTGATCAAACCAATAGGCTTTTTCATTGACCTGATCAATGTCTATAGCAATAATCGACCCAGCGCTTGCAATGGCTACAATATCTTGACGGCTTGAACCGGTCAAAGAAATCCCTTCTATTTTGTCGATATTTTCGTTTGGCCAGTACAGTGACTGGAGGGGGGCAAGTGCTGGTGCACTCGTCGTAAAACTCTCATCATTCCCATAGCTCGTACCCTCTCCATTAATGGCATATGCACTAATATAGTAAGTGGTTTCTGCGGAAAGGCCGGTTATAGCTTCCGAAAACGAACCCGTACCACTTCCAACCTGTACTTTGGTATCGGAGGTGGTTGGGCTTGCACTTGTGGCATACACAAATCCACGTTCGGTTACAGGATCTCCGCCGTCATCAGTTACGTTGCCGCTGAGGGTGGCCCCAGTAGCGGTGATGGAGGATGCGGCTGAGGTGGTGACAGTAGGTTGAGCAACTGATTGAAAGGCTCCATCCCTGCCGTATAAAATACTACTACTTGTCCCATTTAGGGCTGTTGCATTGGTTTGGCTGTCCGAAACCGTCGTTCCACTGCTTTCATTTAGTTTCCAGTAGCCAATGAGACCTGCTTCATTTCCTGCGATTTCCTTACTACGGTTATTTTGTATCTCTGTTTGGGTTCGAGAAGAACTCCATAAGCGGATGTCATCAATTTTTCCTGCAAAATCATTCACCGCACTATGATTTTGAAATCCAAACACCATATCCGTTACCCCAAAACCCGTATAATTTGGAACCGATGTTACCCCTCCCTGATCAGCTATATTTGTTCCTTTGGCAGCTCCATCTACATAAAAATCCCATGCCCCATTATGAAACACAATAGCGATATGGTACCACTCCCCTGTAGTTATTGAGATAGGGTCACTGTTGGTAAGGCATCCAAAATCACAGGAAATATCAACTGTTAGTTTTCCATCCATAACAATTAGACCTCCTGCATCTGTTCCGCCGGTAAAATCCACCAGGTTTACAATACCAGATGTCGTACTAAAGTTTGCCCAAAATTCCAGACTAAAACTGCTCCTGTTTGATAATTCCGCTGCAGCTCCATTCAACGTAATCTTGCTTCCGGTTGGAAATTCGTATGAAGTATTTCCCTGAGCCATTAGAGCAGGTGCGCCAAAAATCAACAACAGTATTATTCCAACTGTAATCCTGAGCAGTTTGACTTCACCAAGTAAAAGATTTTGAAGGTTTAAAAAGGGTATTGATTTTCTCATTGCTATAGTGTTTACTAAAAAGGATACTATTTTATAAAAAGTCCAAAATCATGTGTTCTACCTGAATGAAAAAGGAAAAACCAATAGAAATTGGAAAGGTATTTTTATGCTAAAATCCAGCTATTGACTGGGCTTGGTAACTGGCTTTTTGGAAAGAGTGCTGTTCATTGCTATCTGGTAAAATTTTTAAAAATTACTTAGGATTCAGGTCGGAAAGATAGAGGGGTTTGGAGAAATATTCTTTGAAAAAGTACGGCAAAAGCAGTTTTCTTAACACCTAGTCAAAAAAGTCCATTTTACAGAACAGGAAATACAAATATCACTTCAGGAAAGTTGTGTGTTAATTTTTTGGAAAAGATAAAGTTTTGTGAAATACTCAAAATTGGGTGATCTTCGTATCAAAAATGGGTAAAATTCCGGCAAGGAATCCTGTTCATTTAATCCCATAGCGGGTGAAAATTTTCATTTACATCCATCCTTCCAGGGTAAATAAATTGAGCTTTCATGTGTTTATAATTGTTTCTTAATGGTCACAGGGAATCTCGCATGTTGGATAATCATTCCTCCGTGTGTCGCCTCCGACATGCTCGATTTCAGGAGTTGTTTTCCCCGGACTGAAAATGGGACCAATATTCACTGGGACTTACGCCCATCTCCTTTTTGAACGCGTTAAAAAAAGTCACCCTGCTGTTGAAGCCGCTATCCCTGCTTAAAGCGTCGAGGGTACGGTTGTCCAGATAGCCCTCCTTCAATTTATCAATGGCATATTCAATCCTATAGTGATTAACCAGTTCCCTGAAGCCTTTCTGATAAACCTTCTGAAGCAAAATACTCAGGTCTCTGCTATTCACACCTGCCATCTCAGCAAATTCCCCCACTTTCAAATCCTGCCTGAGAAATACTTGTTTTTGGGTCAATAAATCCGCTATCCGCTTAATCGTTCCCAGCTGTTCAACTTGAAATTCTCCTTTATCTTCCATTCCGGAACCTGAATGGATTTCCAGGTTTACAAATTTCTCCGAAATCTTTTCTTGCTGCAAATCATGCAACTTTTCCGGATTTAGGTGAAGGTAAATGCTCAAAACGGCAATGGCCGCCAGGGTTACCCAGGTAAAAAAAGCTAACAAACCAGGCAATTGAAATCCTGCCAGGGTCTCAATCATCCAAAAGGTGTGATAAGAAAAGTATCCAAATGTGATCAGGACAAACAAAAAGGCAACAACCGAAAGGGGATGTTTGAGTGTCTTTTCCCGCAATGGGTTTATCCAACTTGGATTACACCGATACAGCAGCCAAAGAGAGTATCCCAAATAGGCTGACATCAAAAAAATCCTGAAACTATCGACTATATAGGTGGGAATAATACCATTGGCATATAGATTGAGTGTTTTGGGATCTTCCACAAACAGTTTTGCCAGTTCCAGTTTGCGCTCATAACTCAGCAAATAAAAGGGCAAAAGATCCAGCACATGAAGGAGTGCAGGAACAAAGTGGAGCGTATCCTTAAGGTTTAAACCCGTCTTGTCAAAAAGGGAATTTCGGATATAAAAATAAAAAAATGGAGCAGTCAAAAACATCAGTGGATTTACGGTCCGTATAAAATGGGGAAACCGTAAAATCCATCCCGCATGAAACCATAAAAAATAAACAAGAAAGAACAAGCTGTAGCAAAGCAAGGACCAGCCTAAAAGATAGGTTTTGGTACCCATTCTGTAACTTATAGCTATCAAAACAATGGCATTTACAGTGGCCAAAAACAGAATATTGATACATAAAAGTAAGCTTGCCTCCATACTTACCTGAAATCTTCCTGAACCAAATTCAATGAATGATAAAAAGACCTTGAGTGTAGTATATTGGACCATATCCCCAAGCAGGAGCCGCTGTATATGGCGAATTGTCCCTTCGTAGAAAGCTCATGAATTGCTGAATTCACGCTACTCCCTTTCCCTTTTAACACCAAAGCCGTCCCTACAGCAATGGAAAAAACAAGCAACTTATTAATCAATACTTCGGACATGGGTTCGTTTCCATTAAAAAAAAACTACTATTCAGAGTCTAGATCTAACCAAATCTCCGATAGCGCAAATTAATTTTTTTTAGTTAGAAACCCAATCCCGATTTATTCAAGCGGAGACTTTAAAACAACAATTATACATGAATAACGACATTTGGAACCCGAAAAATAGCATTTTAACTTATGAAACGGAAAAATACTCCTTTGCATGATCTAGTGCTTCCCGGGTGGTTTTAACCCAGGCCACCTTATTGGGAGGCAGTAAACGGTTCAGCTTTTCTTCTCTGGCGACATCTTCTTTCCTTACCCTGCGGATAACGACCGCCTCGATTCTTCCGGGAAAGTCCCGAATAACCTCTGCATACAGCTCCGGGTCATGCTGTCCACTGTCTCCTATCAACAGGAATTGCTGCTCGGGAAAAAACTCCATTAGAAAACGAATCTTTTCCAATTTATGATCGTGGTTTCCTCCTCCGGATTTCCAGATATTCCGTAGGTTCACATGCCTGTCTTTAAGTAAAATAGGGCCAAGGGGAATGCTTCGGAAGGTTAAAAAATCCCTAATGAGATCAAAAAGGTTCCAATCGCTGCTGGAAACATAAAAGACCGGATATTCCCCATCATGGGTAAGTAACTGGTAGAATTCGCTCACACCGGGAAAGGGTCTTCGGGTATACGCGTTTTTTGATACCGAAAGCCACAGCTTTTCCCCCAGATTGGTCGCCTTGGATATGATCACGGTGTCATCAATATCTGAAATTAAGGCCCTTGGAGAAGGTTTTACGATCTGCTGGATTTTCCTATCCACCCAGGGTTTTTCAGGAACAAGCCCTTCTTCGGGTACCAATGACAAGCGAATGGTCTTAGGATGGGGTTCCTCTAAATCAGACCGATGCAAAAAGGACTCGAATATTCCCTCCGAATCCGCCGTCAATTGCACTCCATAATTCCCCCATTGAACTTTTACGTTGGCATCTGGCACACTGCTACCGGCATACCTGCGGATGGTCGCTAATATATTCTGCAGGGCACTCTTCTTTTCCGAAGGACGACTTTGACGGTAAGCTTCCATCACCCTGCCCTTCAGAAAAACCTGCGATCCATTTCCAATAACGAGAAAGACCTCAAGTCGTAACCGGTCCAGCTTTCCAATCTTTTTTTTGATTTTTGAAAAAGCATACCGGAAAGGAAAGGTTAGCCACCTGAAAACAAACAAATGCTTCATGGCTATAAGCCTTCAAATCCCAGGCCAGCCGAAGTCCTGACCTTGGAGAAGGCAATGTTTTTGTCCACAAAAAGGGAATTATTGACCAAAAGCGCATCAAACAGGCTTGTTTCCCGGGCATTGATCAAGAATAAAGAGCTTTCGCCCAACTCAAATTTGACTCGCTCCCCCTCCACCAGACGCTCCAATCCACTGATATTGTTTCGGAAGGTGGCAATTTGCTGATTTAATACCTGATAATCCGTTATTCCTTGTTCCAGTTTTGCCCGAAGTTGTTGTGATTTCAGTTCTCTTTTGTTTGACACCATGGCAATCTTGGTTTTGGTTAGGCCCAGCCCTCCTCTCTCTTTTCGTAAAAACAAGGGACTGGATACTTGTATACCGAATTTATAGTTATTTTCCATAAAGCCGATTCCTTCAAGCCCTCCAAAATTTTCTGTAAGAAAATTGTACTTAAGTTTCACGACCGGCTTAAGCTGCTCCGCCTTATACCTGCGCTCGATCTCAAGGTGATCCAGATCGTAATCCAACAACTGCAGCTCAGGGTGCCGGGCAATTAACTCCCGGAATGCCTGCTCATCGATCAGTCCCGGAACATACCCTTCCAATTGCTGAGGGACAATTTCCGGATCGATCACCAAGGGATTTTGGTCCATGTCCCACAAATAGACATTCAAGGTCTGGGTACGGTTAAAATAGTCATTTTGGGCTTTTTGAAGCTGTATTTCCCGACTCAGCACCTGAGTGTAGGCTTCCACCGTGTCAATGGCAGGCAGGTCTCCCTGCTCAAAACTGGATTTGATCCCCTCAAACCGTATCGAGGCCAGTCGCAGCCCTTCCTCTCTTACCAACAGGTTGGCATGGGCACCGGCCCACTTCCAGTAGACTTCGACGGCCTGTAAGTACAAGTCATTCAAAACCTGAATGCGTTCCGCTTCGGTGGCCTGTGCATAAATTTTCGCTTGCTGTAAGCTGGCTCTCCGCTGATCAATCAATAAACCCTTACCAAGGTTAACTGCTGCTCCTACAGCAAAAAGCCCATTATCGGGAACCTGGTTTTCTGAACTTAGGAATGTTCCCGTATTTCGTTCCACCAATCCTAACAGTTCTACACCCGCCAGCGTAGGAACGGAGATACCTGCCTCCTGTTTGTTGTAATACTCCGTATTTTTAAATTGCTTTTGGTCCAGATTTCCAAAAACAAAAGGATCAAACCCTCCCCGGGCCATTCTTAGCTCCTGTTCTCCCAAATCAAGCGTAAGTTCTGCTTGTCTCGCTACCGGGTGGTAATCCTGAACCCATGCCATGAAGTCATTATAGGTGAGTACTTCCTGAGCATGTCCTATACCGCAGCCCGCAACGAAGAAACAACTGAAAAATAGCGATAGAAGTCTCATTTCTTCTGATTTTTCATTTCTCTAACTTCTTTAAGCGTATAATAATCTGGTGGGAACCCGTTCATCTGACGCCAGATCTCATACCAAATCGGGACATCATTCAAGAGGGCGATGCCATCCGCCCCCGAGCCGATACGCAATGCATCCGGCCATGGTTCCTCATCCGGGTCCGGTACAATCAATAGCCGGTATTGATTATTGGAACTGGTGAAGTTATCGATGGCATATACCCTGCCTCCAAAGGTTCCGTTAGATAACTGCGGCCAGCCGGAGAAAACGATGGCTGGCCAGCCATCAAAAATAAAACGAATCTTATCGCCCACATCTACCAGAGGTAAATCAATGGGGTCAATGTACATTTCTACCGCAAGCGAATAATTTTGAGGCATGATACTGACTATTTCAGCGCCTTCTTTAATGGTTTCCCCGAGTCCAACCTGGATCGCCTTGGTCACATATCCCGATTGTGGTGCCAGCACGTAATACATTCCCGATCGTACCGTATAATTGGATAGTTCGTTTTGCAATTTGGTGACGGTAGCCTCCGCATCAAACTGACTGGACATAGCGGTAAATTTTTCCGAATTCACTTTCGCCAGTTTGTCGCTAAAATCATTATCGATGGCATTGAGCTCCAGGGTGGCTGAAATTACTCCATTCCTACTGCTCAGCAGTTTGTTTTCCGCACTGATCTTTTTCGCTTGTGATTCCTGCAGCTTAATCCTACGGGTCTCCAGGTCGGTCAGGGATTTCAGCCCTTCCTCGTAGAGTTTTTCCATTCGTAAATACTGCCGCTCAGCCACGGTCAGATTTACCTTTTCCGCCTCCAGCATGATACTATCAGATTGCACACTCAGACGGGCTTGTTGCAGTTTATTTTGCGCCTGCTCTTTTCTCAAAACGTTATTTTTTTCCAACGCCCGTAACTGCTGTTCCTGGGCTTTAATCTTCTCTTCATAGGATTGGACAGAAAGCTCTTTGGCACTCACCTGCATACGAGTTCTCTCCAATAGGGCGGGATCCATGTACTGATCCTTTATTTCTGATAAATACATGATTGTATCTCCTTTTTGCACAAAATCTCCTTCCTGCACATACCATTTCTCAATTCGCCCCGGGATGACTGAATGCACCGTCTGCGGTCGATGTTCCGGCTTAAGTGCTGTTACCATTCCCTGGGACCGGAAATTCTGCGTCCAGGGCAGGAATAAAAACACAAAAACCGCTAACAACATGTACAAGAGAATTCTAACCCGCTTTCTACTTTGATCACTGGGTATAGTCATGCGATAACTATCAAATAGAAAGGGGTTTATATACCCTTTTACCGAGTTTTTTGAAATATTAAGCATGGCTGTTAGTTTTTAATATTCTTTTTATATTGTTGAAAGGCTTCAAAACTTCCATCAAATGCTACTTTTCCTGCATCAAGTACTACAATTCTTTCTGCTCTTCGCAGCATTCTATCCTCCGTTGAAACTGCCACCAAGGTCCAGGGTCCCGAAAAGATGTAATCCAGAAGGGTATTGGACTCCAGCCCGTTCAGATAATTCAACTCTTCCTCCAACAACAGAAGTTTCGGCTCGAAACATAAACTTCGGGCAAGGATGATCTTACTGATGTTGGCATTACTCAAATGCTTCCCTTCGGGTAACAAATGGGTTTCCAAATCATCTTTAAGGCCATAAATGTAATCACTCAAACCCACCAGTTGAAGGACTTCTCGAAGTTTGGATTCCGGAATGGTTTCATTTCCTACCGTAATATTTTCCCGAATCGTTCCATGAAAAATGGACTGTCTGGAAAGGCTATCCCCTATCATGGACCGAAGCTTTTCAAGTGCCAAGGTTTCCATTGGTAATTTATTAACAATGATATTGCCCTGGTAATCCTCAATCAAGCCTGCCATCAATTGAAGAAAAGTGCTTTTGCCTGCTCCGCTTTCGCCAGTAACGACGATTTTCTCTCCGGAACCAATTTTCAAATTAACATCCTGAATATTGGGAAATTTTTTGTCCCTAGGATGATAAGTCAACTCTCTAAACTCGTAGGCTAACCCGGACTTTGTCAGATCAAAACCCTTATCAATACCTTCCGAACGCTCCAGATCCATGTCCATGACCAATCCCAGCTTTTCGGTAGCGGTGAGGGTATCGTATACGGTTTCCAGACTTAAAATCAATTTCTCTACGGAATTGATAATCAAAACAATGATAATCTCTGCTGCTACAAACTGGCCGATACTAATTTCATTGTTCATCAGTAATAAACTGCCCGCAACCAGCAGGGTAACCACGATCAAGGTCTTGAAAGCGATCATGATTTTGTATTGAAAAATCAGTACGGAGAAATGCGTGTTCCTAAATTCCAGGTACTTCCCCACCAATTTGTCTACCCGCTTAAACGGCAAGGGTGAAAAACCGGAAAGTTTAAATGTTCCCAACGTTCGGGCTATCTCCTCCAGCCAAAAAGCTACTTCATATTTAGCAGATGATTCTTTCAGACTGGTGGCCATTCCCTTTGGGCTGGTATACTTAAAAATCAAGTACAATATCAACACCAGCATCACGGAAAATAGGATGAAGAACGGATGGTAGATGGCCAATAGAATCAAGCCAAAAAACACCTGAAGCGAAGCGGTACTGAAATCAATTAATATTTTAGAAAGTCCCTTTTGTAAATTAATCGTATCAAAAAAGCGGTTTACCAGTTCCGGAGCGTATTTCCCTCTAAACGCTTCCGTTTTTATCCGGGGCAGCCGATAGGAAAACTCCATCGCTGATTTACCAAAAACCCGCTGCTGAAGTTTTTCCGTCAAATACAGCTGACTGATCTGCAGATACCCCCCAAAAATCACCCCGAGCGCTACAATAATGACCAACAAGACCCAGGAAGTAGTAAGCCTCCCTCCCAGAATGAAATTTAAAATTGCCTGAATCCCAAGAGGCAGAGAGAGGGAGACCAATCCATTCAACACCGCATAAAAATAAATGGCGTAAATTTCCTTTTTCTCATCCCTAAGAAGGCTGATAAACCTCTTTAAAGGGGTATTAATCAGATTTTCATTCATCTTTTAACGTTTTAAATACCATATCAACATAAAATCCCATTTTCTGATCCCCCTTAAGCCCGGCCTCTGTCATTTTAGGCATGTGCCGCAGAAAAAAAGCATGTAATAAGGTTGATTCCACCAGGGTGCTAACCAGTGTTTTGGGGTAGGCATAATTTGGGTTGATCTCGCTAATAATGGTGGCTATTCTTTCCGTAAACCGATAAAATTGAGTAAATAACCCATTGCTGTTTTCCGTGTCTATTTCCTTGGTTAAAAAAGCTTTGTAAGACTCTTCCGTAACCAGGACCCGTAACTTCTGGATGTCAAGATACAAGTTATTCTGATATACTGGCCCCTCCACCAACAAGCGAATCGCCATTTTCATCTTATCCATCGGATCGTGCAAATTGGCGGTGGCAAACACAAGGTAATGCTCCAACCAACCCCAATACCAACTGGTAAGGTAAAGTAGGAGTTTGTGTTTATTCTCAAAATACCGGTAGATAGCCGCTTCGGTACTCCCTACCTTTTCGGACAGTTTTTTGAAATTAAAGCCTTCCATACCCAGCGTTTCAATTAGCTCCGGACTCTCTCGTAGAATCCGTTTCCCCAAATCCGAACTTAAGGGGTCTTTCAGGTAAATATCCTGATTGACAGGAACAACAATACGCGTTAAAATCTGCTCCATATTAAATTGTAAAGTAAAGCTATACTTGTCCTTATACGAACCAACAAAAAGTAAGTTTTACTTACTAGAATAAAAAGTAAAAAAATTTAAGTGTAAAAATTTGAAGGAGGATATTGAATTTAGTAATGAATATCCAACTGGTTAGGCCTCCGGTTCATAACTTATTTTACCCAAACCATAGAGGTATAGTACTTTAGAAAACCGAAGCATCAACGGCAATAACAAGATATTGAAAAAAACCACCGATACGATATACACCGTCAGTGCGGGATCATCAAAGAAGAAATTGAGCACGATCATGATGGTAACAAACAGCGCCACGGATAAGGCGTAACTGATGTACATTGCTCCATAAAAAAAATCGGGTTCTGGCACCAGGTCTACTCCACAATGTGGGCAGGTTTGATGGACCTCGGTCAGCTTATTGAAACTGAAAAGAGATACCGGAAAAATGCCACCCGTTCGGCATTTAGGACATCTGGCGGTTAAAATCGCCTCCGTAAGGCTTGTTTGCTTTTTCATCGGTCAATTGAATTATCGGATTTCATCCAAATCGTAATCTTTCCCCTTTCCCCATCGTAATAGTTCCTCCAATTCATAATACTCGAGCGTGTCCAGGTCTTTAACCCGGAAATTTTCTCTACCTGTTCGTTCCATAATCTCCAAAAAACGAATTTCCCCGTAATTTACAAGCCGGTAGACCCGACCCACTCTGATATTATCAATTGCTAGTGGCATGTTTACTGGATTTTATCACCTCATTGTGTTGGTCATTTCATTCGTCCGCTTTAAGCATCTTAAGACCAACTTCTTCGAAGGGAATTTGTTTTTTCCCCTCCGAAAAGGCACCCTCCCTGCCTGGGAAAGTATCCTATGAGGTGCAAAGGTATAATCATTCCCGAATTTTTACCATCAAGGTTTCCCGAAAGTTATTTTGGAACATAACCTTCAATTTCCCTGATAATCTATTAATTTTGCAACTCATTAAAAATTCGCTGGAAAATGACCGTCACAAAAAAATTCATCATTGATTTTGACAGTACTTTTACAAAGGTAGAAGCCCTGGATATTTTGGGGGAGATCAGCCTAAAAGAAGACCCTGAAAAAGCAAAAAAACTCCAGGCTATCAAAGACATTACCGATCAGGGCATGGAAGGCAAGCTCACTTTTCGCGAAAGCCTGGTGCAACGGTTAGACATTTTAAACGCCAACAAAGACCAAATAAAGGACCTGGTGATCGCGTTGAAAAAAAAGGTCTCCGATTCTTTTCAAAGAAATAAGGAGTTTTTACAGGAAAATGCGGCCGATATTTATATAATTTCCAATGGATTTAAGGACTTTGTGGTTCCCATCGTGACCGACTATGGTATCAAGCCCGAAAATGTATTTGCCAACGAATTTGTTTACGATGAATCGGGAAAAATTTCCGGCTTTAATAAAGATAACCCGCTTTCCAAAAACAATGGAAAGCCCGAAACCATACGCAAACTTAATCTGGAAGGAGATATATATGTAATTGGAGACGGCTATACCGACTACGAAATAAAAGCCTCCGGAGTAGCTAATAAATTTTATGCCTTCACCGAGAATGTCCACCGTCCGGCGGTATCTTCGAAGGCGGATCATATAGCCCCAAGTCTGGATGAAATCCTCTATGTAAACAAAATGAATAAAAAATTCTCTTACCCTAAAAGCAGGATCAATGTATTGCTATTGGAAAATGTGCACCCCATAGGGGTGGAACTTATGAAAGCGGAGGGCTATAATGTGGAAGTAATAAGCTCTGCCCTTTCGGAGGAGGAACTGGCCGAAAAGATAAAGAAAGTTTCTGTTTTAGGGATCCGGTCCAAAACCCAGGTTACGTCCAAGGTGCTGGAAAATGCGAACCGGCTGATCGCTATCGGAGCTTTTTGTATTGGCACCAATCAGATAGATCTGGAAACCTGTCAGGAAAAAGGCATCGCCGTATTCAACGCCCCCTTTAGCAACACCCGGTCGGTGGTGGAATTAGCCATTGCTGAAATCATCTTTTTAATGCGTGGCCTGACCGATAAGACCCGCAGCATGCATGTGGGAAAATGGGATAAGAGTGCCACCGGAAGTTTCGAAATCCGGGGTAAAAAGCTCGGCATCATCGGCTATGGAAATATTGGTTCTCAACTATCGGTATTGGCTGAAAATATGGGGCTTGATGTCTATTATTACGATGTGGTCGAAAGGCTGGCCCTTGGTAATGCCACCAAAATCGAATCACTGGATGAACTGTTAAGCACCTGTGATGTGATCAGTTTACATGTAGATGGCAGGAAAGAAAACGAAATGCTTATCAATCAGGAAAAGCTCGCCTTGATGAAAAAGGGAGCTTACCTTATAAACCTGAGCCGCGGACATGTGGTGGACGTGCCTGCATTGAAAGATGCGCTGGAAAGTGGACATCTGGCAGGAGCAAGTATCGATGTGTTTCCAAGCGAGCCCAAAAACAATTCCGAACCGTTTGTCTCGGAATTAATAGGCCTTCCAAATACCATTCTGACCCCCCATATAGGTGGCAGTACCCTGGAAGCACAGCAAAACATCGCCCGGTTTGTACCTGGTAAAATCATTGAATATATCAATACAGGCAACACCTACAATAGCGTCAACTTTCCTAATATTCAACTGCCCTTTCTACAGGATGCCCACCGTCTGATTCACATTCATCTTAATGAACCGGGGATCATGGCCCGAATTAATCGTGTCCTTGCTGACTTTTCGATTAATATCGTGGGACAGTACCTAAAAACCAATGAAAAGATAGGATACGTGATTACAGATATAGACAAGGCTTACAGCTCAAAAGTAATTGATGAATTAAAGGCAATAGAAGGTACGATACGGTTTCGGGTTTTGTACTGATACAACCGACTCGTCAAAGATGGGAGGCTGCTCAGCGGTTTCCCTTTTTTTTGTGTTTTTTCCAAAAAATAGGCTATTTTAGTCGGTAACCCTACTTTCCTCATTGAAGGGAAGAACCAAAAGCCAGAAACCAAAACCAGTGTACCATGAAAGCGTTTTTTGAGGAACTATTTGCATACGGGCATGACTGTAATCAACGATTGTGGGAAGCGATGATGGCCGACCGGGAAAAAATCCCGGAAAAATCCATTAAACTGTATCATCACATTCTCAATGCCCATCAAATATGGAACAACCGGATTGATCCCAAAGCGCCTCCCGTTGGGGTATGGGACGAACGGCAGCTTCAGGATGAGAGGGAAGTTGACCAATCTAATCACAGACATACCCTCAGCATTTTGGATACCTATTCCTTAGATGCCACCATTAATTATGGTAATTCAAAAGGCCAGGTTTTCGCTAACAGCGTAAAGAATATTCTTTTTCACCTGATCAACCACTCCACCTATCATCGGGGACAGATCGCCGCCGACTTCCGGCAGAATGGTCTGAAACCACTGGTTTCCGATTACATTTGGTACAAGCGGTAAGGGATACTATTTTGATGACAATTCGCTTGTTTTTCGATGAGTAGGTAGATCGCCATCAAACTTGCCAATCGGAGTAAGATCTCCTAAAGGATCATCCCCCGTTTCACAAGGAAAAGTGGGATTTTGGTTCTATCCGGATGAAAATCCGAGCCTTCTGTCAGCATGGTATTTTTCCCTTACTCCAAATTATCAATGGTAAAAAAACGTAACTTAAAATAAAAGCAATTTGGGAAAAAAATATTACTCTTATATTTCTGTAATTTTCTAAGCGATGCAGAAGTATACTTTTTA
The DNA here is from genome assembly GCF_010119245.1 of Cyclobacterium salsum. Classification (GTDB taxonomy): domain Bacteria; phylum Bacteroidota; class Bacteroidia; order Cytophagales; family Cyclobacteriaceae; genus Cyclobacterium; species Cyclobacterium salsum. The sequence goes on along the minus strand of NZ_WNKG01000015.1, from coordinate 99,229 downwards.
ACATTTTACCCTAGAGGAATTGCTGGAGGGGGTAAAGAATAATGATAGCAAAATCCTGCGTTGGATTTATCAGGATCAGTTTCCAAAATTGGAAAAATACGTTCTTGCCAATAATGGAGATGAACAGCAAGCTAAAGATGTTTTCCAGGAGGCCTTTGTCTCTCTCTGTAAAAATGCCAAAACTGGTAAATTCAAACCTGAAAACGGAACCGCCATTCAGGGATATCTCTACCAAATCGCCAAGAACAAATGGCTCGATACGCTTCGATCTTCGAAAAACAAAAAAACAGTACCCCTCGAAAATATTCCTGAAAGCTGGAACGAAGAAACAGAGAACAAGGAGTCTAATTTTGAACAAATGGAAATTTCTTTCAAAAATCTTGGTGGCAATTGTAAAGAACTCCTTACTCGGTTTTATTATAAAAAAGAAAGCATGGCCATCATCGCCCGAGCTTTTGACTGGACAGAAGCCACCTAACCTTGGATGGAATAGACAATGCATTTTATAACCCGGAAAGTATAGGCCTCACCAACGCAAAAATTACCACTCACCTTAATTATGCGAATGGGGGGCAGGTTTACCCTAATTCCCATTACCCTTTTTTGGGAATTACCTACCGGATCAATGACCGATTAAATCTGGGAATCAGTGGATTTAAATGGGTAGACCGTAATACCGTATGGACAACCGATATAGCCGGAGAATCCTTTTCCGTAGACAAAAATGAACAAAGCGTGGTTTCATTGGCTGCCGTATACGAGGTAATAGGCGATCTCTATGTAGGAGCATCCGGAGTTTACCTCTATGGAGAGGGCGAGGGCATCCCGGGACATATCACCTAAAGGGATTTTATTAACAACGCTGGTGCGCTGTATGAAAAGGAAGTGGACTGGGTTAAAATTGGAAACCTGAACAACCAAAAATTCAGGGCTGCTGCCAGCCTGATAAACTCCGGAATGGATAATCGAACAGAACAGACGCATGAGGACTTGCAAAATTACCGTTCTATGATTATATTCTTATCGGCCGGTGCTTCCTATCATTTTTCCATTCCCCTACAAATGAACTCGTAGGGGGAAAGTAATTTTTGATCAAAATGCTCAAAAGGTAGATCTCGATGTACACCTACAGTTCAGGGATGAATTGCCAGGTAAGGACCCTTACGATGACCAAGGATACAACAGTGCCTTCGGTGCTGGGGCTGAAGCCTGCTTTTTCAATACCATCGCCTTGAGAATGGGATACTATTTTGAAAAAAGACCAAAGGATATCCGGCCCGAGGGAGGGGCTTGGGTAACCACCGATAAATCCGGTTTTACCTGGGGCTATGGTGCCAGGTTTCCCTTACACCAGTGAACGGAAGGTCAGTTTCCATTTAATGCAGAAGTTAATTTTGTAACCGGAAGAATCCTGTATGAAATCAGAAAAGACTTTACCCACCGTTCTCCTATTGGCGAAAACAATTTTCTTTTCTCCGCCGGAGTGAACTTACAATGGGTGAAATAACGTCTTACAAAGAATATAAAAAGAGGCGTTTCACATTTTTTGAGCCCACAAAAAATCAAAAGGGAGGCTGCAAAGCAGTCTCCCTTTAAAGTAGGTCCGATCCCTGGAGTGTTACAAACCTCCGATATAACAGGATTTGAGCTGCACCCTCATCGCAACCTTCCACTGTTATCCTGCACCCTGTAAAGGGTACGAGGTCTTTCACAGGGAAAGATGAGGCCTGGTTTTGAAGCGGTGCTTCACTCGGTATTTTAATTAACTTGTGAAGTTTGAACATGTCGCAGAACCGAACCTTAAAACAAATATACAACCTATTCCATCAAACCTCAAATAGTGGGGCCAAGACAATTTTCAGCAAACTGCCCATCGCAGCCGAAAAAAAAGAATAGCTTGGTATTTTCTGTTTTTAGGTTTTAAAAACAGAAAATATTCACTTGCATTAACGGAATAATTAACTAATTTAAATTTTTATGTTTTAATAAATAACAGCCAGACCAAAGATAGCTCTCAGGAATCCACTTATTTATAACATTTTACAATGTATCAAATCAAAAAAATCATTGTTTGTCTGGATCAAACAGAGATGGACAAAACGCTGGTGAAATTTGCCGCATTTATAGCGAAGGCTAATCAATCAAAAAAAATCTATTTCACGAATGTTATTCGTAACCTGGCTATTCCAAAGGATATACTGGCGGAGTTCCCTAACCTGATCAGTAATATGGTTGAGGAGAGAAAGAACCAAATGAAGCGGGTAGTGGAGGGAAACTTTGACTTGGATTTAAAAATCAATTATACATTTGTGGTCAAAGAGGGTCAGCTATCCAAGAAAGTATTGAAGCTGGCCACTGAAAAGTCTGCCGACATGATTTTAGTGGGGAGAAAGACATCCATTCCCGGATCCGGGGTGGTATCTCAGCGGCTTGCCAGGCGCGCCTCCTGCTCCCTGCTGATTGTTCCCGAAAATTCGAAACCAAAAATCAAAAAAATGCTGGTTCCCAGTGACTTTTCGGATTACTCAAAGGATGCCCTGGAGGTGGCCATTGAAATCACCGAAAAAAACGAGGGCAAATCGGAAATCTTTTGTCAAAATGTATATGCGGTGCCTTCAGGCTATCACTTTACCGGAAAGTCCTATGAAGAGTTTAGCCAGATCATGCTGGAAAATGCAGAACAAAACTATAAGAAGTTTATTCGAAAAATCGATACCAAATCAATCAAGGTCAAACCCCTGTACACCAAAGATGAGGACGACGATCCGGTTGTGGACATCATCCAGAAAGCCCAGGAAATCAAAGCCGACATCATCATCATTGGAGCCAAAGGAAGAACGGCAGCGACCGCTCTTTTTATTGGCAGCATGGCGGAAAGGCTCATACAGATGAATGATAAAGTACCCCTGCTTGTCACACGGCCCAAAGGAAAAAATGCAGGCATCATCGAGTATATCTTGGAAATATAGCTGTTTTACATACAAAAAAACATGGTTTAGGTCTTTAAAAATATATTTCATAACTTTAAGTTTGAATTCAAAACCAATGATGCCATGAAAATTAAATCCACCTTTTTATTTATACTTTCCCTTTCATTTTTAAGTTGGGATTCGGAGGCTCAGCTATTAAAAAGGTTAAAAAATGCAGCCTCAGAGGGAGTAACTCGTGCCGTAGAAAAGACCGTAGAGAAGGAAGTGGCAAAAGCCACCCAAAGGCAGTTGGAAAAGGCTTTCAGTAATCTTTATGGAGATATGGAAGCCGGTGAAAATGATGAAGGAGGAAGTTCAGGAGGCGGTTCTTACGATTACAGCAAAATCATGCGTTCCGTGAATATGGATGTAGAAACGGAAAGTGCCTACCGCTTTTCCGGAATTGCCGTCATGGAAATTGAAAGTACAGATGAAAAAGGAAAAGCGTCAGAGCGCATTACCTTTCATTCGTTTTTATCCGATAACCCGGATTATTTCGGAATGGAATTTATAGATCCTGATGATAAAAACTCAAAGGAAAAGTCGGTGATTATCATGGACCATAAAAATGAGGCAACGGTAATGCTGATGGAAAATGACGAAGAAAAATCAAGCATGGCTTTTTCTATCGACTGGGGAGGCATGATGGAGGCTGCTGAAACGGCAGATACTGCCGAAGATTCCCCAGCGGTTTCAGAAGATTTTCAATTTGAAAAAACAGGAAATACCAAAGATATATTGGGGTATACCTGTGAAGAATACCTCGTGGTAAGTGATGATGCCGAAGGAAGCTACTGGATCAGTAAGGAACCCATAGAAGGGCTGGAGTCCTTCTGGAGTAAAAATAGCCCATTCATTACGAAAAAAATGAAAGAAGAAAACAGAGCGTATTTTAAAAATTTGCCTGAAGGTCATATTATGGAAATGAATTTTGCGAGCAAAGAAGACGAGAGTAGTTCAAAAATGAGGATGATTGAAATTGATACCAATCGCTCCACTAATTTCGATTTGTCGGAATATCCAAACGCAATGAAAGCAGCAAAATAAGTATCGTATACATGACCGTTTCGATTATAGTGGCTAAAGCCACCAATAATGCCATAGGGAAAAATGGGGAATTGCCCTGGCATCTCCCTTCAGATCTTAGCCATTTCAAAAAGACGACATCCGGCCACCATGTCATTATAGGAAGAAAAACATTTACTTCACTCGGCAAGCCTTTGCCTGGGAGAACGCATATTGTGGTCACCCGAAACCGGGACTTCAAGGTTCCTGAGGGTCATTTCGTGGCCCACCATCTGGAAGAAGCACTGCACATTGGAAAATCCAGAAATCTGGAAAAAATTTTTATTTTAGGCGGTGCCAATATTTATAAGGAAGCACTGCCATTTACGCATGAAATGATTATTACCGAGATTGAAGCTTCACCTGATGCAGATACTTTTTTTCCGGAGTTCAATCGAAACGAATGGGAAGTGGTGGATAAGGTAATGGTAGAAAAAGATGACAAAAACCCCTATAAGCACGCATTTGTAACCTACCGCAGAAAAGAAATGGGTTAATTCTATGCGAAGAAATGCCTTCAGTTGGTAATTTAAACTTGCAAATCCCCGCCACTGTCTGGAAACTTTTTAATTTTGCACCATAAAAAACCAATACCCTGTTTCATGCATCAATCGGTTACAGCAGAAATCATCTCAATAGGCGACGAACTCCTTTACGGCCAGATTATGGACACGAACAGCAAGTGGCTGAGTGAGGAGATGGATAAAATCGGTGTTCGTGTTGTCAGAAAGACAACAATTGGCGATGACCGCGAATCGATGCTGGATGCCTTTGAGGCTGCTGCAGTGAAGGCCGACATTATTTTAATGACAGGAGGCCTGGGTCCCACCAAAGATGATTTGACCAAATCGGTACTGGCAGCATACTTTGGCTCCAAGCTTGAGTTGTTTCCAGATGCTTTGGAGGATGTTAGCAACCTTTTTCATAGCCGGGGAAAGGAATTGACGGCTACTAATCGAGGTCAGGCATACCTTCCTTCCAATTGCACCTATATTCGAAATGGCGTAGGAACCGCTCCGGGCATGTGGTTTGAAGAAAAGGAGAAAATTTGGATGTCCATGCCCGGGGTACCGCATGAAATGAAATATTTAATGCAGCAGGAGGTCATTCCCCGCCTAAAGAAAAAGTACCAATTGCCGGTCATTTACCACAAACTGATTCGTACGGTTGGCATTGGCGAAAGTTGGCTTTCGGATTTGATTACTGACTGGGAGGAAAAGCTACCTTCTCATATTCGCCTGGCCTACTTGCCATCCCTGGGAGAAGTTAAGCTCCGCCTCACTGGCTTTGGCACTGACCAGGAATCACTGGCTTCAGAGGTGGAAGCCCAGATCGAACCGTTACTGCCCCTGATTTCTAAGTATGTTTATGGGTTCAATGACGATATCCTTCCCGTTGCCATCGGCCATATGCTAGTAAACCGGGGAAAAACAGTGGCACTCGCAGAAAGTTGTACGGGAGGGTATGTCTCGCACCTGATTACCAGTATTCCGGGATCCAGTGACTATTTTAACGGAGGCGTGATCCCTTATCACAATGAATTTAAAAAAGCAGTTTTAGGTGTTTCAGCCGAGGTATTAACCAGTGAAGGGGCTGTCAGTGAAGGTACCGTGCGAGACATGGCCAGGCAAGTGCGTAATAAATTCAAAGCTGATTTTGGCTTGTCTTCAAGTGGTATTGCGGGGCCAGGAGGTGGGTCAGAAGAAAAGCCGGTCGGGTTGGTTTGGATTGCCTGCGACGATGGGCAGGTGTGCCATACCCGAAAATTACAGCTTACAAAAGACCGGACGGTTAACATTCACCTGACAGCAATTGCTGCATTAAATTTATTGAGAGAGACCATTTTACAGACGAGCACATAAAATTTAAAAGGTTTCCTTTTGCAAACCAGTTCCTAAATTTTAGATTTATACCTGGAGGCAAATTCAATACGACTTTACAGTAGGACTATGGCAACAGTAGAAATGGTGATGCCCAAAATGGGAGAAAGCATAATGGAGGGCACAATCCTTTCCTGGCTAAAAAAAGAAGGGGACCTCATCGAGCAGGATGAGTCTGTTCTGGAGGTTGCCACCGACAAGGTGGATACGGAAGTACCCGCCACCCATGCTGGCACTTTAAAATCCATTCTGGCCAAAGAAGGAGAGGTAGTGGAAGTGGGCAAGCCGATTGCACTGATTGAAACGGTAGAAAAAGAAATGGATGAAGGACAGCCAATCCCTGCTACCGCCGAGGATCGCCAAGAAAATTCTGCTTCTCCAAAGACCGAAACCCCTCTGGAAGTGCCTGAATATACCTCACTGATCCTGGGAGCCGTTTCAAAAAAGGAAAGAAGAAAAATTGACGAAAGAAAATTCTACTCTCCCCTGGTCCTTAGTATCGCAAAAGCAGAAGACATAAATGAAACGGAACTAGCTGCCATACCTGGGACGGGCAAGGGTGGCCGAATCACTAAACATGACATCCTCTCCTACCTAAAGAAAAAGAAAGAGTCATCGCCCCAATTCACCCCTCCACTCGATGAACCCACACCACAAAGGGATAGCCAGGATGAAATCATAGAGATGGACCGGATGCGAAAGATGATCGCCCAACGCATGTTGGACTCTAAAAACATTTCTGCACACGTCACTTCATTTGTGGAAGCGGATCTCACGGAAATCGTCCTGTTCCGAAACAAAATAAAAGAAGCATTCCGAAAAAAAGAAGGCGAATCCATCACCTTTACTCCCTTTTTTGTAATGGCCATAGCGAAGGCATTGAAGGATTTTCCGATGATTAATATTTCAGTAGATGGGGATAAAATCATTAAGAAAAAAGATATCAATATAGGTATAGCCGTAGCACTGGCCAACGGTAATCTAATTGTGCCCGTGATTCGGCAGGCGGACCAATACAACCTCCCCGGCTTATCTAAGAAAATCAATGATCTGGCCAGGCGGGCAAGGGAAAACAAATTGAACGCAGAAGAACTAAAAGGGGGCACCTATACCCTTTCTAATATCGGCTCCTTCGGAAATATTATGGGTACCCCCATCATCGTTCAGCCTCAGGTAGCCATATTGGCGGTAGGAACCATTACTAAAAAGCCGGCAGTCATAGAAACGTCCACTGGAGATATGATTGCTATTCGCCATAAATTAATATTATCGCATTCCTACGACCACCGGGTGGTGGACGGCGCATTGGGTGGTATGTTTGTCAAAAAAGTGGCTGACTATTTGGAAAATTTCGAATTGGAAACGGTCATTTAGTTGCGTCAATGATGGCTCGGCTACATTTCTTTATGGAATCAATGATTTGTTGGATTTTTACCGGCTTGGTTAGGTAATCGTTCATGCCATTGGAAAGGGCAAGCTCCACATCCTCTTTAAATACACTGGCGGATAATCCGACGATCACCACGGCTTTTCCATTTGCAAGGGATCGGATTACTTTGGTAGCATCCATTCCGTTCATTCCCGGCATTTGATTGTCCATAAATATCAAATGGTATTGCTCCTCCTCGACACATTTGATCGCATCCACGCCATTCATGGCTACATCCGGCTCATAACCTAATTGTACCAGCAGCATAACCATGAATTTTAGGTTGATGTCGTTATCCTCTACTATCAGAATCTTAAGTGGAAAATCTTCGGCAACTCTCTCAAAATCAACTACTTCCTTTTCAGATTGAATGGGTCCATTCGATTCATTTTCTTCCCCTTCCATATTTGTGATGAGCGTAAAAGAAAAGGTGGAGCCTTCTCCCAATTCACTTTCAATCTGCAAAACGCCTCCCATCAATTCGATCAATTTATTGGCGATGGCCAATCCTAATCCGGTACCCTTGTATTCACCGTTTGAGGCCGCGCTTGCCTGTGTGAAAGGCTTCACCAATTCGGGTAATTTCTCCCGATCAATTCCTACACCGTTATCCTTTACTGCACAGTGCAGGATTAGGTTACTGGAAAATAACTTTTCGCCTTTTAGGAATACCGTGATTTCCCCTCCCTTAAGGGAATACTTCACCGCATTTCCAATGATGTTAAAATATATTTGCGCCAATTTTTCCTTATCCAGTACGATGGCATCTGGAAGCGAGTCGTCTATGGACAGGTTGATATGGAGGGATTTTTCCTGTGCCATGCCGGTAAAAATATTGATAATTCGTTCCATCTCCGGTCTCAGTTTAAAACGCACCGGATTTAATTCCATTTTACCAGCCTCAATTTTGGAATAATCCAGAATATCATTTACAATATGAAGCAATGATTCTCCAGAATCGCCAACAATCGACAGCAACTCCTGTTGTTCCTTGGAAAGGGAAGTCTTGTACAGCAGGCCGGTGATTCCTAACAATCCGTTTAACGGCGTCCTAATTTCATGACTCATATTGGCTAAAAAATTCGATTTTTCCCGATTCGCCAGTTCGGCTGCTTCCTTAGCTTCCCGAAGCCCCCTCTCCCAGAGTTTATGTCCGGTGATGTCCCTTGCAACGGAAATCATCCGCTTCTCGTCCAGCTTAAAAAATCGTATTTCAAAATATCTCCTGCCAATATCAAGTAAAATATCCAATTCCTCGGTCTGCATCTTTCCGGTAACCACCGCCTTGTTGAACGCGCGCATGGCCCGTTCACCGGCTTCTCCTGAAAATAATTCACTCATATTTTTTCCCAGGGTTTTTTGTGGCGGCTGCGCCAAAAGCTCTTCTTGCTGGACGTAGTAATCTAAAAAATCCCCCTTGTTATTATATATAAATATGATATCCGGCAAACTATTTAACACGGACCGCAATCGGTTTTCACTTCGAATCAGCTCCTGATCGGCGATGTATTTATCATTAATATCTGTACAGATGCCCACCGCACCCGCAAACTTGCCATCATATTCAAAAATGAGTTTTTCGAAAATTTTAACTCGTATCGGCACTCCCTGCTTCCGGTTAGAATGGGCCTCGAAATAGTAAAAATCATCTTTCCTTTCGATGGCCTCTTTCTTGGTCAGTATAAATGAATCTGACTCATCGCTCACCCAATCTTCTAAAGCAAAGGTTTGGAATTCCTTTGGACTATATCCGAGGACCTCTTTAATATTATCGCTCACCTGGTATAACCTCAGGTCTTTATCCTGATAATAGATAAAACCCCTGGACTGTTGCAAGAGCATGGTTTGTTGCCGTAGCAACTGGTCCAGGTCCCTGGATTTTTTTTCTAATAAGTGATTGCTTTCACTTGTTATCTTAAAGAATCTTGACAAGAAAAACGCGACCAGTAGCAGCAATGCCAGGAGTGAGAGAAAAAGATAAAAATAGTTTCCAAAAACCCCCGAAACAACGGACGATTTATTTTGAGTAAATACAAATGAAATTGGCTTCTCTAACTCCAGTCGAAATAAATTAAAAGGATATTGAATCAGTAGAGACTCCTGCCCCGCTGACGGTCCACTCTCCGACAGGGCACCTTCGTATTCGCCTCTCAATCCACCCTCAATTTCTCTCATCATGGCTTCTTTTAGCCCCTTTTCCAGTAGCACAGGGTCTTGCAGGGAATCATCGACCAACTGGTAAAAGCCTCCCTCCAAAAATACCAATTTATTAGTATTGGGTCCCAGATAATAATTGACCAGCTGCCTGGAAAAGTACTTACCCAAATTAAGTTTTACCAACAGCGTCACCGTTCCTTTATCGGATTTGACCCTAAAACAATAACGGCAATTCCGCTCTCCTATCGCGGTCGCGGTCTCTGTTACGGTAAAATAATTGGCATCCGAGACCTGGTATATTTTCCGTAGGTCTCCCTTTTCAATAAACAGGGTATCTATCAGATTAATGTAATTATTCAACAAACGCCTTACCCTTGTTTCATCCACTGTGGATTTCGGGGGATTTCCTCCGGAAGGAAGTAATCTCTCCTGATTGTTTGCATAAAAAATCAGGTCTTCATTCAGGTTGTTAAAAGTCCTCTGAACCTCATTAGCAGCCAGTTCCACTTGCTTATTTAGAAACACTTTCCGGTTCTCTATCAGGTTATTGGATAAAGATCGGTAAAAGAAAAAAGCCAAGGTCACCGTGAACAAAATGGCACCAATACTAAGCCACCAAAACTTTTTTGCCTCTCTCCGGTAGCTTTCCGTCCTGTTTTTCTTCCTGTTAGTCATGGATATCCAATAAGTACCAGTCCATTAAATTCATTCGCTTGCAATAGGCTTCAAACAGCCTCCCCCCCAATTCAAAACTATGGTAGTTTTCTTTTTCCAACAGAAATTTGGAAGCCATTTGCCTTACTTCCTTGCTTTTGCTTTTATACAGATTAAAATTCTCCTTCCGGAAATTGTCTGATTGAATGGTTTGAATATAGGCGTGATTTTTTAATGGTGGCATACTCAATGCTTCGATCGCCTCTGCTTTGCCCGCAACGATAGTACCCTGGCTGTCTACGAGCATCAGTTTTTTGTCTGACTTTTCCAGAAAGGCATTCATCAAGTCAAAAAGTGTAATATCAAAACCCAGTACCCCTTTTAACTCATTTTCATGATAAACCGGATGAATCAGCGATAAAATCCATCCTCTCCCAACCGGATCAATGTAGACCTCCTCCACCCAAACAGCCTTCCTGTTGGGGTTTCGGGTTTCGTCTGCCAGGTAATAAAAATTAAAGGCCGTTATATCTATTTCCGGGTCAAGTGAATTTAAAAGGTCATAGGGAGGGTATAATCGATTGAAATGGCTGGCCGCATTGAAATAAACCTGACATACTATTTTCCGTTTTTCCAAAACTTCTATAAAAGCACTATCCAATAACGCGGTGGTGTGAATTTCACGAAGAGCAAGGGGCTTATTTTCGGCCAGGATAGAAACAAAAACCGTACTTTCCTCTCCTGATTCATTCTTATTATAAATAAAGCCCTTTTCGTCAGAAATAAACTTGCTGTCGTCTCCAAGGGGAACCAGACTATCAGCTTTTTGGAATAAAAACGATGAATAATCAGCTAAAGCTGAAATGTCTGCTTCCAAAGGAGTTAAATCCGCTTCCACCTTTTTTATCACAGTGTCCAGCAATTGAAAATGCTGTTGATGCGCCTGATTAGGATCTGATTGGCAGGCGGAAGAAAACAATAAAATGGAAATTAGTGTGAAAAATAAATATTTCATCTTTGAATATTTAAATATAAACAAAGTTAAAAATTTTTCATAGCATTTTGAAGGGATTGATGCATTTCGTTAAACCTTTCTTTTACCTGTTCAAAAAATTCGCCTTCTAGCAACAATTCCAATGACGCTTCCTCCAAGACATCCATTGCCGAAACTTTGAAAGTCTGCTCCATGCCCCCGTCCTCAAATTTGATCAGGTATTTATTGTTCCAATCAAAAATGGTAATTCTAACCCCCTCTTTATTCTTTTCGTTGACTACCCTCATTCCGGCCTGACTACTTCGGTGGTGTAAGTGATTTCAGATTTTAAAGAGGATGCCACCGAACAGTATTTATCTACTGCCAATTTGACTACTTTTTCAAATTCCTTTTCGGTTGCATCCGGGGATGTTAAAACAAAATGCAACTGGATGGTCTTATAAAAAGAGGGAGTGCCATCATTCCGCAAGCCCTCGGCCTCGATTTTAAAATCCTGCACTTTTCGGCGCTTCTTTTTCATCATCAATACCGTATCCACTGCCGAGCAGCCCGCCAGTCCGGATAATAGCAATTCCATGGGTGATTGGTGCTGTTTTTCCGCGCCAGCGTACATATCGATCTGAACTTTATTTCCAGTTGCGTTTACTGATTCGTATTCATGATCAGTAATCATGCGAAGGGTGATCTGTTTTTTATTCATTTCGAGTTCGAAAATAACAAATTTTGGTCAATTGTCCATAACTTACCAACGGAGGATAAGCACTGCAAAGGTATAAAAAGGAAATCAAAATCTACATTTGCCTAAATGAAAGGCTCTCCAGGAAACAATATCGGCACTTCCAATTTCATTGTTTCGGACTACTTGTAAATTAGAATCTAAGCCCTATTTTTACATTAAGTATTACTACCAACACCCCATTCTATTAGTACCCGGTCCAAAGCACTACCATAAATCGAGCCTGCTAGCGGAAGCCAAGCATGACGCAAGTGAGGCACAAAGGGTCTCCCGATAGCTATTGGGAGAAAGTATGCGAAATTCTCTTCATTAAGGTTCTGAACGGGCATAGAACCTATTAAAAGCAAATAATAAATACATGAAATCGAGCATGATGGAGGCGACACACAGAGGGATGATTATAAAGCATGCGAGATTCCATATGGCCACTTAAAGACAATTATAAACATATGAAATTTTCATTATACCTGGGAAAATACAGCGGCATAAAAGTGTTCATTCATTGGACTTTCTCGCTGCTCTTATTATGGATTGTCATTTCTAACGTTAGATCCGGTACTCCCTGGATAGACACGGGGTGGACCCTCATTTTTGTCCTTTTGATTTTTGTATGTGTAATTTTGCATGAATTCGGACATGCTCTTACCGCGCAGCGGTATGGCATACAGACAAGGGATATCATTCTCTTACCCATTGGAGGACTGGCAAGACTGGAAAAACTTCCCGAAGATCCCAAGCAGGAACTTAAAGTAGCATTGGCCGGTCCTTTGGTGAATGTCGTGTTATTTTTGGTCCTATCCCTATTGGTTTCCCTAACCGGTTTTGACCTGGAGTTATTAGAGGAAGGCACCCTTAACGGTAAAAGTATCTGGCTTTTCCTGGCATCAGCCAATCTTTTTTTAGCGTTATTCAATTTAATACCAGCCTTTCCCATGGATGGAGGCCGGGTGTTACGAGCCCTGCTATCCACTGGAATGTCCAGAATCAAGGCCACTGAAATTGCGGGAGGAACCGGGCAACTGATAGCGATTGCGTTTGTATTTTTCGGGTTATTTAATAACCCGGTCCTGGTACTGATCGGTATTTTTATATTTCTGGGTGCTCAGGCAGAAGTAAACCAAACGAAACAATCCTCTTTTCTGGAAGGGTATCAGGTGGGAGATGTGTTGATGCGTAAATTTCCCATCCTTGCCTTTGACGCGCCCTTGCAAAAGGCTGTCGATAAGCTTTTGGAAGGGCAGGCAATCCATTTCGTGGTAGTAAAGGAAGACAGCCCTATTGGCATTCTCAGCAGGGAGGGTATCGTACTCGGGCTACAGCAAGGGGATCCCCAAACCCCTGTAGAAAACGTCGCCGATCAAAGTCCCTTAAAACTGGAAATTTCACTTCCCTTGCAGGAGGCTTTTAAGAAAATGGCCGCAGGAAATAAAAAAGTAGCATTGGTCTATGAAGCAAATCATTTTTTAGGAATTTTAGACCAGGAAAACATATCGGAGTTTATAATGGTCAAAAATGCCCTGACCCGCTGAATCCGTCTCCCGGTATTTCCTTTCGATTTCGCCACATTAAACTCAATAGAAGGTTCTGCTTTCAAAGTTGGTCTGTAAAGAAATTAATGGGTAAATTTACATACACGCCATTGACATCCAGGATATGTATAATGAAATTGGCTTCTTTGTCCAATTTTCTGCTGGGTGTTGCCGAATTGGGATGTCTTTTTCCTAGCGGTAGGGTGGCCTTATGAGTGAAACACTTTGATTGAAATTGAACTATGAATACAGAATTGAATGCGGTAAGTCCTGAGGAAGCGGTGAAACTGGTAAAAAGTCATCAACGGGTTTTTGTTCATGGCAGTGCGGCAACGCCGACCATTTTGCTACAAGCCCTCTCAAAACGAAAAGAGGAGTTGGAAAATGTGGAAATCGTGTCCATCACCACCCTGGGTGACATGCCTCTGGCCGATGAATCCTGCAAAGGCAGCTTTTACATCAATTCGCTATTTGTTTCCGAAAATGTCCGAAAAGCAGTAAATAGTGAAAGAGGAGGCTATGTACCTATTTTTTTAAGTGAAATAGGAAGGCTTTTCAGAAAAAACATCCTTCCAATAGATATTGCCATGATTCAGGTTTCGCCTCCCGACAGGCATGGATATTGTTCCCTGGGCACCTCTGTGGATGTGGCCCGTCCGGCAGTCGAAACGGCAACGTTTATTATTGCGCAAATCAATCAACAAATGCCCCGAACCATGGGAGATGGTCAGGTCCACGTTAGTAAATTTGACCGGATCATTGAAGTAGACGAGCCCCTGCCACAGGTAGATTATTCCGCCAAGCTGGACGAGGCCGATTACAAAATCGGTAAATTTGTCGCAGAAATGGTCGACGACGGTGCCACCCTTCAACTTGGAATCGGAGGTATCCCCGATGCGGTGCTTCAATCGTTACACAACCACAAAGATTTGGGTATCCATACGGAGATGTTTTCAGACGGTGTCATAGATTTGATGGACAAAGGTGTTATCACCAATAAGTTTAAGAAAAAACACCCCGGCAAAGTAGTATCCTCTTTTGTGATCGGTACCAAAAAGGTGTATGATAGTATCCATGATAATCCGGCCTATTCCTTTCACGAAGCTGCCTATGTCAACGATACCGCCGTCATCCGCAAAAACCCGAAAGTAATTTCCATCAATTCATGCGTGGAAATAGACCTGACCGGTCAGGTTTGCGCCGATTCCATCGGCAGTTATCACTATTCCGGTGTCGGTGGTCAAATGGATTTTATGCGAGGTGCTGCCCTGTCCGAAGACGGGAAGCCAATCATGGCACTCCGGGCGGGTACCAAAAAAGGTAAATCCAAAATCGTCCCTTTCCTTAAAGAAGGGGCAGGAGTAGTAACCACCCGAGCACATGTGCACTATGTGGTCACGGAATACGGTGCTGCCTATCTGTACGGAAAAAACCTTCGGCAGCGCGCCTATGAACTTAAAAAAATTGCCGCACCAGAACACCAGGAGGAATTGGATAGGGCCATTCACGAACGATTTGGCGATTTTGTTTACCCCTTCAGGTAAAGTGGTTGTAGCCACTCCTCTTGTTTGATCTTCTGCCATAGGCGAATTTAGATTTTCCTCCTCTTAAAATAGAGTATGAAACGGGTTCCAGCACCGGGGACGCTCGTTACATCCATTTTTCCGCCATTCAACGCCAGAAACTGCTTCACCAGCAGCAAGCCAAGACCGGTTCCCTTTTCATCGTGGGTGCCTACCTTGGAGGGAATCCGAACGTCTACGCCTCCATTTATCAAATCCTGGTGGGCTTCATCTATTCCTACCCCTGAATCTTTGATATGGATGGAAATGTTTTGATCGCTAACGGTATAGAAGATCTCAATTTTCCCGTATTCGGGAGTGAATTTGATGGCATTCCCCAATAAATTCTGGATGATAATTTTAAAATGATTTTTATCTACCAAGGCTACAGGCTGGATTTCCTGATCCCGATGGTGGTCAATGACCAAAAACTTTGCTCTTGTCTGAAACTCCAGTTGTTGCATTATCCTTTCTATCATCTTTGCAACATTCACTTCGACAGGTTCGGCAACCATCCCGTCCATTTGGGTATTGGCCCATTGTAGCAAATCATTCAGTAAATTCTCAGTGGTTTGAATTTGATCCGAAAGGAGGCATAAAACCTCTTGTTCCTCCGTTTCCGATAAAAGATTTTTAGTTCGGACATCCAGCAGCTGCTTAATACCATTTATTGGTGATCGCAAATCATGCGAAATAATTGATAAAAGCCTTGTCCGGGTACTATTCAACTCCTTTAAGGCAAGGTTTTGTTGTGTGATTCGTTCTTTCTGTTCGCCTATCGCTTTGTTTTTATTTGATAAGGAGCGGTTAAATTTATCTTTGAGGCGCAAATGCTTGCTAAAGAAATAGAGTATGCTCCCCATTAAAAAAAGTAAGAGCACCAAAAAGCCCATTAATTTGTATTGCTGCTGGATCATGGTCTGGTCCCGCTCCATTTCGGCTCTTAGGCGCTGGTTGTCGGCTTGGGTAAGTTTCAGCTCCAAACGAGCCATTTGCCTGGCTTTTGCCGCATCGTAAAGGCTATCACTATGACTTTTATGGGCTTTCAAATGATAATACGCCTGATCAAACATCCCCAGCTCCTGATAAATACGACTCAAAAGCCCTGTTATTTGCTGCAAATCCCAATGGGCTCCGTGGATTTCTGCTATTTCCAGTGCTTGCTCCCCATCGTTCAATGCTTCCTCCAATTCCCCCCTTTCCAGTTTTATGGCCGCCAATCCTGACAATGCAAACGACTTCTCCCAGTTGGTCAAGATGGATTCCGCTGCCAACACCTCCCGGAATAGATCTTCAGCCCGTCCCCCTTTTCCCAATTGGTGGAAAACCTTACCCATTCTGTTTTTCACCATAAGCGTAAGCACCGACAGGCTATCCGCCTTGAGGTAGGCCAGTGCCTGAGTTAAATTATCCAGGGATTGATCATATTGACTCATTTCGTCGTAGGCAATTCCCCTATTAAAATGATTTTTTGCCAGCGAGATGCTATCCCTCATTTCTTGATTGATGGCAATGCATTCTTCCAATAGTTGCAGCGCTTTGGGGTATTCCTTGTCCACCATTTGGATCAATGCCCTTCCATTGATCGCGTATACAATTTCCTTTTTGGAATCTGCCCTTTCTCCAAATTCTTTGGCCAAGGCAAAATAATACTGTGCCCGATTATAATTTCCAGAGATATAGTGGAGCGTGGCCTCCCGATTGTTTAACCTGGCCAGTGGTAGTGGCTCCTGATTACCCGCTAACAACTCTCTCGCCTGTTGGGTCAGCGAGAAAGCCATATCCGTATTATCATACTGCAACGAACTGGCCTGTTGCAGCAATGAGTCCAACGAATCTGAATAAGAGCTACCGGAGGACCTGGCTGGCAAAAAAATAACCCATCCCAGAAAAAATAAACCCATCGTAAAACGCATACGTTACCTCGTTCCAAGTACTACACTTCAATCTAAACACCAATCAAAAATAGCTAAAAATCAATTTTAAACAATTTAAATTTCTTTTTTTTATTTTATCAAAATAAATGTATTTTAAAATCGAAAAATTGCATTTAAAATAAGTCCTTTAAAACACTTTTGGCCGCATGAAATCCGCACATACCGTGAACCCCACCACCGGGGGGAGTAGAGGAGGAACATAGGTAGATCCCTTTTGCCGAGCTGCGATACGGAGAAATCCTTAGTGCCGGCCTCGAAAATAATTGGTAAATATCTTGTACTCCGGAATTGATATCCCCACCGATGTAATTGGGATTATACGCTTCGTAATCCCGGGCATTTAAGACCGATTTCGCCAGTATTAGCTTGCGAAAACCGGGAGCAGCTTCTTCAATTTGACGGGTTACCAATTCGCTGATATCCTTATCGCTTCCGGGAGGTACGTGGCAATAGGCCCACAAGGTGTGTTTCCCCACCGGTGCCCGACTGGCATCTACCAGCGATTGCTGCGCCACCAGCACATAGGGATTTTTCGGATAGGTGCCTTCCCAAACCGCCGCTTCAGAACGGGCTATTTCGGAAAAACTGCCTCCCAGATGGACCGTTCCAGCCTCTCTTGCCGCTTTTGAACGCCAGGGAACCGGCCCATCCAATGCAAAATCAACTTTGAAGACCCCCATTCCATACCTAAACCGGTTCAGCTGCCATTTATAAAACCGGGAAAAGGATTTTCCGGCAATTTGTACAAAATGCCGGGGACTGGTATCAAATAATACCGCCTTTGATTTTGGCAGCTCTCGCAGATCGGTCACCATCCAACCCGCTTTAAAGGTTCCTCCTTTGTCTAAAAAATAAGCCAGCAAGGCATCCGCCAGTGCTTGCGAGCCTCCCCGGACCACCGGCCAACCGCCTACATGCCCGGCAGCCATCAGCACCAAAGCAATGGCCGAGGTGGCCCAGTTACTCAAGGGCTGAATGCCATGTGCAGCCATTCCTGCAAATAAGGCGCGCATTTTCTCCGTTTTAAACGACCTGGCCATCCAGGTCGCCGGTTGAAGTGCCCTTAAACCAAACCCAGCCAGATCTACCGGTTTACTCGGAATTCGCAATGGCCCCAAAAAATCTGCTGTCAACGATTCCCAATTGCGAACGATGGGTTCCATTAATGCCAGGTAGCGATCCCCATCTTCTTCAAGCTCTTCGGCGGTTTGCGCAAGGGAACGATGCAAACAAACCGAAGTTCCGTCCGATAATGGATGTGCCGCCAGAACCTGTGGATGAAGTAGGCGAAGTCCATACTCCTCCAGGGGTAGGCTCTTAAAAAAAGGGGCAGATGCGGCAAGTGGATGGATGGCAGAACAGATATCGTGCTTGTACCCGGGAAGCGTAAGCTCATGGGTACGCATTCCGCCACCCACCTGCTCTTTTCCTTCGATCAGCAATACCCTTAAACCTCGTTCAATCAAGGTAATGGCTGCCGCTAGACCATTGGGGCCGGACCCCACTACTACCGCATCATAGCTATCACCTGCCATTAGGCTCCTTTCTGTTCCAATCGCTGACTCCCATAAGTAGTCGCCAATTCTTCCAGTGCCACCACCAGGCGATCCAAATCAGAGATTCGAGTGTAAACGTGCGGGGAGACCCGGACACATTGAATGTTTTCATAACTGATGGGGGTTGTATGTATTTTATATTTTCCCAGAAGCTCTTGCTCCAGCTTACCCGGTGAAAGCCCTTCCACCGAAACCCCGGCAATTGCACAACTATAAGCAGGAAGTAAGGATGTATGAATATGCACACCAGGAATTCCCATTGCTTTTTCTGCCCAGTAATTCTTTAGGTACCGCACCCGCTCTTCTTTGCGTTTGGCCCCTATGCCATTGTGAAAGTTAAGTGCCTCTCCGATTCCCTGCTCCAGTGGAAAGCTTCTTGTCCCCAGCGATTCAAACTTTCTGATATTCTCACTTTTCGGGTTACCGTTACAGAGTAAGGGCCACACTTTTGATATCTTTTCTTTGCTCACCCACATCATACCGGTACCAATCGGGGCAGAGAGGTATTTGTGAAGGCTAGTTCCAAAATAGTCTGCTTCCAGGTCCGGGATATTAAAATCCAACAGGCCAAACGAATGGGCTCCATCTACAATCACTTCCAGGCCATTAGCATGCGCCATCTGGCTGATTTTTTTGACAGGCATGATCTGGCCTACCCAGTTGATGACATGTGTTACGTGAATCATTTTGGTTTTTGGGGTAATGGCTTCCCGGTAAGCGTTGACAATTCTTTCATCGTCTTCAATTGGGAAATCAAAAGAAAGCTGCTTATAAACGATGCCTTCCCGCTCTGCTCGCTGTTTCCAGGCATGCATCATATTGGGATAATCTTGTTTGCAACCGATCACTTCATCTCCTTTTTGCAGATCCAACCCGTAAATAATGGTATTTAAGGCTTCAGTTGCATTTCGATTGATCGCCAGCTCTTCCGGATCACAGCCTCCCAATTGCGCAAGCTTCTGACGCAACGGCTCCCGCCCCTGATCTAATATCCGCCACATATAGTAGGAAGGTGCCTGGTTGGACATTTGGCTGTAACGCGCTACCGCCTCCACAACCAGCTGCGGACTGGGAGAAACGCCCCCATTATTGAGATTCAATACCGGAGAGGAACTGGACGGATACCCCTGCTGGATGGTGGTCCAAAAATCCTCGTTCGCGGCCATTTTTTGGGGAGAAAGGCCTGCAAACTGCCTGTTTTTTGCTGCTATATCGGCCGCATGTAGCTGCTCAAAAAGGCTATTGGAAGAGAAAGCTCCTGCCAGTACGGCCGCTTTTTTGAAAAAGCTCCTTCTGTTTGTAGTTGATTTCATTGAGATAATATTTAGTTAGTGGTCATTCGTTTCCGTTCAGGCATTCCCACAGGTTTTCATTTCTCCCGAGACAAATGATCCCGAAGGCAGCCAAGTACGCAAAATAATCAAAATATTTTTTGTTTCATACGTACCTTTCCATAAGCGGGAGGCGGCTTCCTGAAAAAGAAAAATGGACCAAGGTATTTTTTAAGGTAGAGAAGCAGCAGGCTGTTATCAGACTAATCTGGCCAGCAACAGGCGGATATCCCCTCTCGGTTGTTCACTAAGAGGTTCTTTAGTGAGCCATTGCAAATGGCATGTAATGGATTACGACTTTAAAGGAGGTTAGGAAGAATAGGGTGTAGAGGAGCACTGTCCGTTATGCTTAGATCCGCATTGCAGCCCATCAGGATCAGGGCCATAACCAACCTTGCCCTTCCAAATCAAATAATTGACACGAGCCCTATTCAAAAAATAATTTGTATTCATCTTTATTTTATGGGAATTTTGCATCTAATCTAATACGACAGGAATGAGAGACATAAAATTGGTAGAAGTACGATCCGAACTGGCAGCCGGGACAAGGGGAGCAAGCATGGGGATAGACGCGCTGAAAGTAGCCAGCCTGGTCAAGCCTTCCGATTTTTTTAGCCGATTTGATCCCATACATGTAGAAGATGCGAACGATTACCTTTGGAGAGGAAACCAACACCCCTATGCCAACTACATTGACGGCGTATATGAGGTACTCCAGAATGTGTACACTACTGTAAAATCCCTTCGCAGCACTAGAAAATTTCCCATTATCCTTGCCGGAGACCACTCCACCGCCGCAGGGACCATCATGGGAATCAAGGCCGCCCACCCGGAAAAAAGACTGGGGGTGATTTGGATTGATGCCCATGCCGACTTGCACACGCCCTTCACCACGCCCTCCGGAAACATGCACGGCATGCCCCTGGCCATGTGCCTGGGGATTGATAACCTGGATCAGAAAATAAACGAGCCCTTGCCTGGGACCATCGCCTATTGGGAAAAGATAAAGAAAATAGGTGGACCCAGTCCGAAGATCCGCCCGGAAGACCTTGTTTTTATCGGGGTAAGGGACACGGAAGAAGCAGAAAATGATTTGATCAGGAAGCACAAAATTCCCTCCATCTCCATTAGTGATTTACGAATCGCCGGCATCCCTAAAACAGCCGAGAAAGCACTTGCTTCATTAAAAGACTGCGAACAAATTTACATTTCTTTCGATGTGGACAGCCTGGACACCTCCCTGTCAAAAGGCACCGGAACGCCTGTTCCCGATGGCTTAACCCTGGAAGAAGCCATCCAGTTAAACGAAGCCCTTATCAGAGATAAACGGGTTTGCGCCTGGGAGATTGTGGAGGTAAATCCTACCCTTGACACTGAAAATGCCATGGCTAAAAATGCGTTTGATGTGCTGGAATCCACTACCCACTCTCTGGTTTCTCATTTTTAGTTCACCCGATGCGGTTTACCGCAAGGGTTGCCGTTCATAAAGGGATGCAAAGGCAATCACATTGGGATACATTTTTTCTGCTGCCATTACCTGCCGGGCCGTAAAAAAACGGATCGCCACGCATTCCGGGGAAGGAACGAAATCCAGGTGAGCCAATTTGGTTTCGTACAACACATTGGCAATAAAAACCTCCTTATGGTTCTTGACGGTGAAAAAATAGGCGGGTTGGTCAGCGACAAAGGTGGTTTTCAGCTTCATCTCTTCCCATATTTCCCGATCTATTCCTTGCCGGGGACGCTCTCCAAAATCCAGGCCGCCACCAGGCAATTCCCACCAGCCATTGTCCTCCTGCACCAGCAAAAACCGATGGGAATCATCCAGCACCAGGGCCTTCACGCTCACCCGGTAAAAATTCTCCGGAACGGTTGGTATCTCCACGCTGCCTCTAATTTTTTTCTTGGTTAAGCCAGGCCACTTTTTGGCTGGGTGTATGCTCCTGACCGAGTATGTCCCGGTAAAGATCCGGCCTTCTGGCATTTTTGTACCGAAACCCACCTGCCTGCTGTAGCTTTTCGGCATGAATGCTGGCCAGGCAGAAGTCATCATCCAGCTTTCGGCATTCGGCAATGACATCCCCGAAAGGGTCCAGGATCATGGAACAGCCGTTTTTCAACTGGTCATCATCCATCCCTATGGGGTTGGAAAATACCGCATAAATGGCATTATCATAGGCCCTGGCGGGCAGCCATTTCATCAACCATTGACGCCCCTTCATACCGTCAAATTCTAACCTAAGTGAGGTAGGATCGTTGTGGCGATTATCCCACAAAGCAGGATCTACAAATCCTGCCCCCGGTCGGGAGGAAGGCGTACACATGGTGACATGAGGCATGAAAATCACCTCTGCCCCCAACAGACTGGTCGCCCGAACATTTTCCAAGATGTTATTGTCGTAACATATCAATATCCCACATTTCCATCCGTGTAAATCAAACACACAATACGCAGACCCGGGAGTAAGGTGAGGATTGATAAAGGGATGAAGCTTATGGTGTTTGGCCTGGAGTCCGTCCGCATCCACGCAGACATAGCATTTAAAGATGCGATCCTCTGCATCTTTTTCAAATAGGCCCGCCAAAATGGTGATCCCATATTTCGCAGCGATTTTTCTGAGCCTTTCCGTGCTCGGACCCTCCGGGACAAACTCAGCCAGGTCAAGCAATTGTTCTTTGTTTAATTTCCGGGCAAAGGTATATCCCGTAATGGAACATTCATGAAAAGCAACCACCTGAGCACCGGCTGCTGCTGCCTTTTCACATAACGATTCGATGGTGTCCAGGTTTTTGGTTTTATCACCACTCGCATGTTCGAATTGAACCGATGCTATTTTTAAATCTTGTTTTTTGTCCATGTAAGTACTATAAAGTTTCCAAAAGCCAGATTCTTTCGAGTTATCATCTCTTATTCCATCCCTTTTTTAACGGCCTCCAATAGAAAACAAAAACGAATCATTCCTAGATCGGGTTTTGGGGGGTTATCCATTTTTCTTCTACTCCCTGGAAGGTCAGGGTGACGGGCAGGATTTCACCATTCGGACCAAACTCCATTTTGTCGATGCAGGTAACCCGATGATTTGCGTCCGTTTCAGCTAGTGGTCTCCGGTGATAGACGATGTAATATTCCTCCTCCCCCGGTATTTTGAGAACAGAATGGTGCCCTGCTCCCCTTCCAACCGTTTCATCCTGCTCCAGGATCACCCCTT
Source organism: Cyclobacterium salsum (assembly GCF_010119245.1). Classification (GTDB taxonomy): domain Bacteria; phylum Bacteroidota; class Bacteroidia; order Cytophagales; family Cyclobacteriaceae; genus Cyclobacterium; species Cyclobacterium salsum. The sequence continues at coordinate 76,221 of NZ_WNKG01000015.1, read as the reverse complement.
TTTTTTCAAAGGGTCCGAACGGACTGTCTGAAATTGCGTAGGCCACCCGGTAATCCGGACCGGTCCAACCTCCCTCCGACCACATGAAATAATACTTGCCGTCTCGGATAAACATAAATGGCCCTTCCACATATCCTTCCGGGGTGACCTCTTTATACAATTCCCCATCCTCAAACGGAAGCAATCCCGTAAAATCATCATTCAATCGGACCATATTACAACGTCCCCAGCCCCCATAATACATGTAATAAGTACCGTCCGTATCCTGAAAAATATATTGGTCAATGGGTTGGGCCTCGTTGACAATTTCATTAATGAGGGGTTTGCCGAGCAAATCACGAAAGGGGCCCTCGGGCTGATCCGCTACTCCCACGCCGATCCCCCCGACCTCACCTTCGTGCACATCGTTAGCCGCAAAAAAAAGATAATACTGATCGTCTTTGCTAATCACCCCTGGTGCCCACATCGCTCTTCTGGCCCAGGTTACCGCAGCCGTATCTATGATCCGCTCGTGTTTGGTCCAGTTTACCAGATCCGGTGAAGAAAAGGCATCCATAAAAACCTGCCGGTCAAAATCGTCCGAATACGTCGGGTAAATCCAATACCTGTCATCATAAACAATCACTTCCGGATCGGCATACCAGCCGTCTAAAACGGGGTTTCCGGCGTAAACGGTTTTTTCAGAATCCGATGTGGAACAGGAAAGAAGACCCAGAAAACAAAAAAAAGTACAAAAACCCGGAAAAACGTTTCTCATTATTTCTTTTTTGTTAGAGTTGGCTTATGGCTTCGGTTTACTAAAATAAAAGGGGTGGTCCCAGAAGATGAATTTACCAGGAAAAAACCACTTGCACAACAGAACCGGTACTTTAATACGGTTAGGAAACCCTTACCAGGTAAAGGTGCCCAGCACAGGTAAGTGATCGGAGGCATAGGTTTCGGATATCACCTGATGTCCGCTGACTGCCAGACTACCGACCGGTCTGTAAAAGATAAAATCGATGGTCTTTTCCGGATTGATGACTGGAATCGTCGGCGGGCAATTTTCGCAACTCCTTTTGAAAAACGCATCCAATGTATTGATGGCCTCGGATCCCGGAACGGCATTAAAATCGCCAGCCAAAATAACCGGCAAGCTGGTCTTCTCAAAATGACGGGTGATATCTGCGGCCTGCCGGGCGGTGTTGCTTGCACTGCTAAAGTCCAGATGGGTAGCGGCAAACAGGATCACCTTTCCTTCGGGAAGCCTCACCTGAACAGACAACAAGGTCCGAGGCTCCGTACCCTCCTCCGAAGACAGCGTAATCTTTTCAGATGATTCTATCGGGTATCGGGAAAGAATGGCATTCCCGTATTCGCCTCCCTGATGGGTAATGGATTTCGAAAAATAATAATTCATGCCTGTTAATTTGGCTAAAACAGCGGCTTGGTGAATCTCTTTTCCGGAACGTTGGGTATGAACATCTACTTCCTGCAAAGCCACCAAATCCGCATTGCTTTCGCGAATAACGCGAGCTATCGCGGGCAAGTCGATGGAATCCGGAATGGAGGGGGGATTGGCATGGTGAATATTATAGGCCAGTACCCGAATTTGAGTCTGCTCCTGACCGTACACCTGGCTTGGAAAAAATCCAAAAAGGGATAGCGCGATCAGCAAAAAAGAGTTAAAGGGGGAACAAATTTTCATCTTGCGGGGTATTTGTTTAAAATCGTTTTTTCAAAGATATAAATTCCAATTTATTTTAGTTGCCTGGTTGGTGCGCTTAAACCGATAACTATCTGTAATCATGATCCAATACCACAACAAACTATTCAGGCTGGTCCACAATTCTTCAAACGGCGCCCTGGATGGAAACATGCATTTTCACTACCTACAACAAGGTCATGTAATATGGTCCGAGTATAAAAGCGAATCCATACTCAAGGGTCATCTAATGGGAATCGTCGCCGAAGATGGAATCATCAACATGAGCTACCACCAGGTAACGTATTCGCATGAGATCATGACCGGAACCTGCAGGTCCGTTCCAGAAATCCTTCCCAATGGGAAAATCAGGTTACACGAAAAATGGCAGTGGACATCCGGAGACCGAACTTCAGGAGAATCTACCCTGGAAGAAATCTGAAGTGACAAACTCCGAAAATACCTTTTTTATCATCCTTAAAATGTTGTATAGATATTATATTTTGTTTTTTATATAATTTAATGGATTTTTCAAAGTCTGGAGAGGGAAATTTGCACGGGTAATCTTAGGATATCCTTGGATTTTTAAGTAAAATCACCCCTTAATAAAGATAGCATGTCCGCAATGAAACAAGTCGATGCGCCGTTACCGGAAAACGAACCCGATAGATTGGAAGCATTATTTGCCACCCAACTATTGGACACCTTACCGGAGGCTTCCTTTGATAACCTGACCGAACTTGCAGCGGAAATTTGCCAAACGCCGATCGCCCTGGTTACGTTGCTAGATCGGGACCGGCAATGGTTTAAGTCAAAGGTCGGGCTTGATTTTCACGAAACCCAGCGGGAAGACTCATTTTGTCAATATACCATCCTTAAAGACGGGATGCTGGAAGTACCCGATGCTAGCAGGGACGCACGGTTTAGCTCCAATCGCTATGTGACCGGTAAAGAAAGCGTACGGTTTTATGCCGGCTTTCCGATCAAAACCGAACAGGGATACCCGTTGGGCACCTTATGTGTGTTGGATAATAAACCCGGAAAACTAAGCCCCAAACAAGTGCGGGCACTGGAGATCCTTTCCAAGGAGGTAGAAAAACTGATCCAACTCCGGGTGGAGAAATTAAAGCTCGATGCGTTGAATCAAAAATTGGAAAGGTTTCTGGGTAAGGTTGGGGATCTGGTATTTTTGGTCAACAGCAATTTAGAAATTTCTGATTTTTTCACTTCCAAAGAAGAGTTATTGATGGTCCCGGATCAGGATTTCCTGAACAAAAAAATAGCTGAGATTGGTTTTCCCAAAGAACAGGCGAGACTTTTCGAGGACCTGATTCGGAATGTTTTAAAAACCGGCCAAAAACAACGTCTGGAATATTTCCTTACCATCAAGGGGAAAAAAGAATGGTTTGAATTAATAGGTGAAAAAATGACCTCGGCTAATTCGGAGGTGGTATGCATTATCAATCACACCAGTCAGCAAAAGAAAAAAGAACTAAAATTAAAAGAGCAGGAAAAGGAATTTAGCGATTTCTTTGAGCATGTTCATGGATTGATGTTTAAGCACGATCTGAACGGTAAAATCATTCACATTAACCGGGATGGTGCTGAAATCCTCGGTTACACGCAGGAAGAACTTATCGGGGTAAACATGAAAAGCATGGCCCTGGACAAAACGCTTTTTACCGACTACCTGGAAACCATCAAAAAGGAGAAAACCTTTAATGGTAAAGGCAGATTGGTTTCCCGCGCAGGCAGGACGGTCACCTTCCATTTTAACAACGTGTTTTTTGAGTCGCAGCTGGGTGATTCCTTCATTTTGGGAAACGGTATGGACATGACCGAATCCCTCCGCTCCCTTCAGGAATTGGAAACTGCCGCTGCTTCCATCAACAAAGAGCGGGTATTGCTAAAAACGATCATTGACAACATCCCCATCAACATCTACGCAAAAAACAGCCGTTTTGAAAAAACGCTCGTGAACCGTGCGGAACTTAACTACCTGGAAATCGACGATGAGCAGGAAGTGTTGGGGAAAACTGACGAGCTGCTTTTTGATACGGAAACAGCCAACGAAGCGCTTGAAGAAGATAAATCGGTTATCTTAGATGGGGAAATCATCATCAATAAGGAAGTCATCCAGGAGCAGAAAAATGGTAGAAAGCGCTATTGTCTGATATCCAAAATACCTCTGAAAGATGCCTCGGGCAAAATCACGGGCATGGTGGGCATTACCAATGATATCACGGAGCGGAAAAAAGCAGAGCTGGCCCTGCTGGAGAAAGGCAAAAGACTCGATTCCATTATCCGGGGAACCAATACAGGAACCTGGGAATGGAATATTTCCAGCGGAAGGATTCTTATCAACGAACGTTTTGCCGAGATCCTGGGATATACAGCGGATGAAATGAGCGACTTTTCTTCCCAAAAGTGGAATGCCCTTTGTCATCCCGAAGACCTGCTTCACCGAAATCACGTACTGCAAAAGCATTTTGACAAAAAAACGGACTTTTACCAATACGAAATTAGATTAAAACATAAGGAGGGACATTTTGTATGGATCCAGGACCGCGGAAAAGTGTTTTCAAGAGATAAATCCGGCAAGCCTGAGATCATGTACGGCACCCATCAGGATATTAGCCGGCGAAAGGAAATAGAGCATCAGCTTAAGGAAGCCAAGGAGAGTGCAGAAAACGCCAACAAAGCCAAATCCGAATTTTTAGCCAACATGAGCCATGAGATTCGAACCCCACTCAATGGCGTGATCGGTTTCACGGATTTGCTGATGAAAACACCCCTTTCAGATACGCAACTTCAATACATGAAGACCGTGTACCAATCGGCGCATTCCCTTTTGGATTTGATAAACGACATACTGGATTTCTCTAAAATTGAAGCGGGAAAGATGGATTTATCCGTAGAGAAAGCAGATATTTTCGAATTGGGAACCCAGGTTGCAGACATCACCAAATACCAGGCACATTCCAAGGGCTTGGAATTATTGGTTAACCTTTCTCCCAGCCTGCCCCGCTTTATTTATGCGGATGATGTGCGGCTACGACAGATTCTGGTAAACCTGCTGACCAACGCGATTAAGTTTACCGAAAAAGGGGAAGTAGAATTGAAAGTAGAGAAGTTGGACAAGGGTATCCAAAAGGACCTTCCTGTACTATTTCGCTTTTCCGTAAAGGACACGGGAAAGGGCATATCCCAAGCCAAACAGCAGAAAATCTTTGAAGCCTTCTCCCAGGAAGATGCCAGTACTACCCGGAAATTCGGCGGTACCGGATTGGGTTTAACTATTTCCAATAAGCTGCTGGGATTAATGGGAAGCCGGCTTCAACTCGAAAGTGAGCCTGGAAATGGCAGCCTCTTTTATTTCGATATACAACTGATGGCTGAGCAGGGAGAGGTGGAAGAATGGCCTGAAGATCATGGCATGGAGCAAGTTTTGGTGGTGGATGATAATGAAACCAACCGGAACCTAATCCGGGAGATTATGAATGCCCGAAACATCACCTGCTTTCAGGCAGCCAATGGCATGGAAGCCCTTCAGATATTAGAAGAAAAGCGAAAAATTCAATTGGTTTTTATGGATCTGCGCATGCCCTTTCTGGACGGCCTGGAAACCACCGAAAAAATCCGAAAACTTGGAGATCCGGAAATTGCCCAGGTCCCGGTGGTATTGTTAAGTAGCTCAAGTGACGATGCGCTGGATCGGGGCAAAATGGACCTGCTGAAAATTCATCATCGAATTTTGAAACCTGTAAAAATAAATCAGGTCGCCCAAATCATCCGGAAAATCACTAAACCCGGAGAACCGGACGAGTCTTCCACGCAACAGGGCATTTCTTTCAGCCAAAATGTCCTGGCCAATGCCACCTATACGGTGCTAATTGCGGAAGATAATCCGATCAATATGAAACTATCGAAAATTATTCTGTCAAAAATAAGCCCTACCATTCAGATTGTTGAGGCTGACAATGGATTAAAAGCCTATGAGTACGTGCTTAGGAAAAAACCGGACTTAATTTTAATGGACGTACAAATGCCCATCATGAATGGCTATGAAACCTCCAAGGCCATTCGATCTATTGAAAACGGAAACGACTTGCCCATCATCGCATTGACTGCAGGTACGGTAAAGGGGGAACGAGAACGCTGTCTGGAGGCCGGCATGAACGACTACATGAGCAAGCCCCTCGTACAGGAAAGCCTTACCCAAATGATTATCAAATGGCTAATCCCTACCCAACAGCAGGCTGGAATACCGCTTCCGGAAACGGTAGCGAAAAAGGATTCAGGAAAACAACATTTTGACAGGATTCATTTGTTAAGCCTTTTTGATGGGGACAAGGCCATCGGCAAAGAGTTGTTGAAAATTGCCAGGACCACCCTCCAGGAATGCCGGAGCAAACTTAAGGTGGTACTTGAAGAGCGCAATAAAGCCTCCCTTATTGAGTTGGGGCACAAACTGAAAGGATCTGCCGCCACTGCTGGTTTTTTTGTATTACTCCCCCTGACAGATCAGCTGGAAAGAAAGGCCGAAAACAATAATGACAGCCAACTTTTCGAAATTGGGAAGAAAATTCAACAGGAATTGGATTACCTGTTAACGAACTTTGACCAATTCAAATTATAATTCTTTTCAAGGGCAGGTCTTAGAAAAAAACCGCTCACTCATTTTTTGAGAAAAACAAAACCGCTAAAATTTACTACATTTGTTTTTCTTTTGAATTCATACCACCTAAAAAACCAACCATGCCAGAGACCAAGATTTTCTCAGGTTCGAATACACCCTTCTTGGCAGAAAGTATCGCAAAAGCATATGGTCAATCGCTCGGAGACCTGACCCTTGCCAAATTTAGTGATGGCGAATTATCTCCGAGTTATAACGAATCCATTCGGGGATGTAATGTATTTCTTATCCAATCCACCAATCCTTCGGCTGATAACCTGCTGGAGCTCTGTCTGATGATCGATGCTGCCAAACGGGCAAGTGCCTATAAAGTTTGCGCGGTAATTCCCTATTTCGGATATGCCAGGCAGGACCGAAAAGACCGGCCACGAGTGAGCATTGCCGCCAAATTGATTGCCAATATGCTCACCTCCGCAGGGGCAGACCGAATCATGACTTGCGACCTGCATGCCGGACAGATCCAGGGATTTTTCGATATTCCTTTGGATCATTTAAACGGTTCAGCTATCTTTGTGCCCTATTTAAAAAGCCTGGACTTAGGAAACCTGATATTTGCTTCCCCGGATGTGGGTGGAGTGGGTAGAACAAGGGCCTATGCCAAGCATTTTGAAGTAGACATGGTGGTCTGTGATAAGCATAGAAAAAGAGCTAATGAAGTAGCATCTATGCAGTTGATTGGAGATGTAGAAGGAAAAGATGTGGTGATGATAGATGACCTGGTCGACACGGCCGGGACCATTTGCAAAGCAGCGAACATTATTTTAGATAAAGGGGCAGCCTCAGTAAGAGCCATTTCGACGCATGGCGTGCTTTCTGGAAAAGCTTATGAGAACATCGAAAATTCGAGTCTGTCTGAACTGGTGATCACAGATACCATTCCCATCAAACAGGAATCATCCAAAATAAAGGTATTAACCGTGGCCGACTTGTTTGCGAAAGCAATTCATGCCGTGGAGGGGAATACATCTATAAGCTCCCTATTCATTTAAAGAATTTTAATTTAAACAAATATAATAGTTATGAAATCAATTGAGATTATAGGGTTTAAAAGAGCAAATCTCGACAAAAAATCCCTTGATGCGCTTCGTGAGGAAGGTAACGTACCCAGTGTGGTATACGGTCCGGGTATTAAAGAGCAGATTCATTTTTATGCCCCTGCCATTTTGTTTCGGGACCTGATCTATACCCCTGAAGTACACATGGTAGACCTGAACATTGAAGGCACCAAAATCAAAGCCATCTTGCGGGAAGGTCAGTTTCACCCGGTGAGTGAGGTCTTATTACACGCTGACTTTTTGGCTTTCAGCGAAACGAAAGCAATTAAAATGGAAATCCCCGTGAGGCCATTCGGATCTTCCCCTGGTATTATCAAAGGTGGTAAACTGGAAATCAAGACCAGAACCTTGCTGGTTAAAGGCTTAGCACAGAACCTTCCGGATGAAATTCCAGTCGATATATCCAGTCTGGAATTGGGAAAATCTGTCAAAGTGGGGGATTTGAATGTGGAAAATTTTGAATTACTTAACAGCCCCCAAGTAACCATCGCTACTGTGGGTATTCCAAGAGCCTTGAGAGGTAAAAAAGCGGGCGAGGAAGAGGAAGAAATATAATCTGCATCCCTTAATGCATCGTCATTCAAATCCTGTTCTGTATCTTTACGGAGCAGGATTTTTTTATGCCAACTCAATTTACCTTATTCCCGCATTGGTCCAAAAAATATGATGACACATAAAACCGCATAAGGAAAAACATGAAATACCTAATTGTAGGCCTGGGTAATATCGGGATGGAATATGAACTGACCCGACATAACGTAGGCTTCTTGATTTTAGACAGGCTGGCAGACAAAGAAAACCTCTCCTGGAGTAGTGACCGGCTTGCCTTTACCTGCCTTTTCCAGTACAAGGGAAGGCAAATTCATCTGATCAAACCCACCACCTACATGAATTTAAGTGGAAAAGCCGTTAATTACTGGATGAATACCTTGAAAATCCCAAAAGAAAGGGTTTTGGTTGTGGTGGATGATATCGCGCTTCCATTCGGAAAATTACGTCTAAAAGCAAAGGGCTCATCTGCCGGTCATAACGGGCTGAAAAATATAGAAGAGCTCACAGGCGGCCAGAATTACGCCCGACTTCGATTTGGCATCGGCGATGATTTTTCAAAGGGCAGGCAGATCGACTATGTGTTGGGTAGGTGGACACCAAAAGAAATAGAGGATTTGCCAGGCCCTATGGATCATGCGGGGGAGATGATCACCTCCTTTTGCACCCTGGGGCTGGAGCGAACCATGAATCAATATAACCGATAAAACATGCCAAACATCAACCTTGGAATTCAGATCATTCCCAAAAGCAACACCCTGGACAGCTATCAGCTGGTCGACCAGGCCATCGCCGTTATCTCCGCTTCGGGGGTAAAATACGAAGTAAACCCCTTCGAAACCGTGATGGAGGGGCCGGAGGACCAGTTAATGGCCATTGCTAAAAAAGCACAGGAAGCCGTGCTTGCGGCTGGAGCAGAAGAAATCCTGGTCTACTACCGGATGCAGATCCGGCCCGATCAAGACGTAAGCATGGATGCCAAAACCAATCCTCACCGATAGCCGTCAACGCATGAATTGGCAGGGTCAAAAACGCTTTAAAATTTCCCCTCCCGGATTGTTAGGGGGCTGGGCGATTTTTCTGATGTTACTCGTTACGGTTCCTGTTTTTGCCCAACATATTCCGGTGACATTCCCGCTTCTACAGGACCATTTACGAAGGAAACAACTGGATGGAAGCCTGCCGCTTCAATACAGCTTGCTACAGCTACCCCTATCCTGGGAAACCATTCAGGAAAGCTACCAGGGCAATGACAGCCTGTCGCAGTTTACCTTTGGCAGACCGCTGTTGAAGGTAAACAAGCACTTTCAATTTCACGTGTTGCCGATTCAGGTTAGTCAAAACTTCAACTCCTCCCACCCCTACGGCTGGGGAGAAGGGCCATTTTTGCCCGCGAGAGGCTTTCAACATCTCCTGGAGGGTGGCTTTCAGGTTTCCCTTGGACCGGTGAGCCTTCAGCTGTACCCACAGGTATTTCATGCCCGGAATTTGCCCTTCCAGGAATACAACCCGGAACTTCCCGCGCTATTTTTTCAACGAATCAGTAACTTCATTGGCAGGCTGGACATACCGGTGAGGCATGGTACCGATAAGATTCAACGCGTTTTGCCTGGTAATTCACATTTCAAGGTGAATTTTGGGGCATTTTCTGCAGGGATTTCCACCGAAAACCTCTGGTGGGGACCTGGAAAACAACAGGCCTTACTGATCAGCGATAATGCAGAAGGTTTTTTGCACGGAACGGTGCATACCCGGAAGCCAGCCAAAACGGCCATCGGATACTTTGGCGGGCAGTATTTTATGGGAAAACTGGAAAATTCCAATCTCCCCTATTACAGCGATGGCAGTTTCGATCGGTACCGTGAATACCCCGATGACTGGCGCTATTTTACTGGGATTACGCTCAACTATTCCCCAAAGTGGATTGAAGGCTTGTCGGTAGGCTTTGCCCGTACCTTCCTGATGTACCAAAGAAAATTGGAAGAAGACGGCTGGAGGGCCTGGTTTCCAATTTTTGAGGGCTTGCAAAAAGAACGGGTAGGCCTGACTACTTCCAGATTCCGAGAGACCGACCAACATTTATCGGTATTCTATCGATGGGTATGGCCTCAGGCGCAAATGGAACTATACGGGGAATACATCCGTACCGACCATGCGCTGAACTGGAGGGAACTAATCCTAAACCCTGAACATGCCCGCGGGTATACCCTCGGGTTGAGCAAACTAGTCCCTCTGGCCAAAGGTGGCCATGTGTACCTGCAGTTGGAAATGACCCAAACGGAGAATAGCATCAACAATCTCGTGAAGTACGAAGGGAGCATCACCAACCAGAACCACGGAGGTCTCGGCTTGTACGAAAATTTTCAGGTATTGCACGGGCTCAGCCATCGGGGACAGGTGCTGGGTTCCGGGCTTGGCCACAGCGGCAACAGTGCAAGGATAACGATTAGCAGGGTAAAAGAACTCAACCAATTTGGCTTCTCCCTCGAACGAATCAAACGAGATGCCAACTTTTATAATTTCAACCTTGCCAATGGATTAGACCTGTTGCAGTGGGTGGACCTAAGCCTTGGTACCCACTGGGACCATCGATTTGATCGCCTGTTAGTTTCTGCCACAGCACGTCTGGTCCAATCACATAATTACAATTATGCCATCCGTCAAACCAACAGCCTCGGAAATAGTGGCTACAAAAAAGCTAATTTTCATAGCCGGCTAAAACTTGCCTACCTTTTCTAGGGTTTGCAATCTATTTTGCCCAGTAATCGATTACCGTAACGTCCTCCATATGCGGGCTTAAAACCTCCACAAACGCCTGATGGTCCGGATGAGGCAAGTAAATCTCCCTATCTTCTTCACTTTCAAAAGTAACCAAAAAGCAATGTGTCAGGCCCTTGTTCAAACCTTCGGGGCTATTGTTGGTACCCCATTCAAAATCTCGTATTTGGGGAATTTTGTCCTGGAGGGCGATAAATGCATCCTCTACTTTTTTTATGTCTTCGGGACTGGAATCTTCCTTAAAAGATAATAAAACCACGTGACGCAGGAGGGCTTTTTCAGTAGGTGCTTCTTCCATTTGTACTATTTTTTCTTCGGTTTCGGTAGATGATTCATTGGGTTGACAGGCAAATGCAATCAGCGCTATTGCAAGATAAGTAAACAGTCCTTTCATTTTGTCTGGGATTTTAGGGTTGGCTTTGTGATAAATTTACCGGTAAATTAAGCGAAAATTAATCAATTGATTGCTTTCAACCGGCATTTATTACCGTTTCTTGCTTTAAAAGACCGAATGGATGCCAAGTTATAGCCGAACCTCCCGAAATAAATGGGTTTAAATAGGCGGACTTGCTTTTTAAAACTTACTTTTAAAAAAAATTTATTAATCGGCCCTCTAGAAAATGATAAAAATCAGTTACTTTTATGACTTGTTGCCATACTTTCACCCCAACAGAGAATAAAAACAGCAATGAAGAACAGCAATTTTTATGGATAAAATTGGATTTACCTATATTGTGGATGACGACCCGCTCTATAATTTTGGAATAAAAAAAATATTTGAGTTCACCTCCTTTTCTGAAACCGTTTCTTATTTCCAAAACGGGGAGACTGCCTGGAAGGATTTTGAAAAAAAGATGGTGGAAAAAGAACCCCTCCCGGATGTTATTCTATTGGATATCAACATGCCCATCATGAATGGATGGGAGTTTCTGGATCAGATATCGGCGGCTAATTTTGACCATCCGGTCAAAATTTTTATGGTTTCTTCCTCCATCAACAAGGACGAAATGGATCGGGCAAATAGTTATCCACTGGTGGCGGAATACATCGTCAAACCCCTCACCCTGGAAAAAGTGAAAGCCCTAAAATCCAGAATACTGGGGCAGTAAGGCCTTTCAAAAATCCTTCCGATTACTTTGCGGTCTTTTCCATTGCCTGGTATACTTCCTCCATGATATTCGTACGGACATTCAGTTGATAAATGGTTCGGTTTTCTCTGGTAGGGTATACCCGATTGGATAAAAACACATATACCAATTCGCTTTCCGGATCTATCCAGGTGTAAATCCCCGTAAATCCCGAGTGCCCAAAACTGCTGACCGGCGCGCTAGCGGCTGCATTTCCATTGGGGTCTCCGGGTCGATTAGGGCGGTCAAATCCCATGCCCCGGTAATTACCGTCCTCGCAGAACACACATTTGGAATACGCATGCACCACGCCAGGGGCAATCAGTTGCTGCTTCGCATAGCTACCGTCATATAGGTACAAATGCATTAATTTCGCTACGTCGTTTGAAGTCCCAAAAAGCCCCGCATGCCCACTGATGCCTCCCAACATGGCAGCTCCTTCGTCATGCACGGTGCCATGCAGCAATTGCTTCCGGAATGCCGTGTCCACTTCGGTGGGAACAATCCGGTCCAGGGGGTACTCTTTGTACGGGTTAAAGGTGAGCGTACCTGCACCCAATGGCTTGTATAGGTTTCGCTCCAGGTAGCTATAAAAATCTTCTCCCGTAATGGCCTCTATTACCCGGGGTGCCAGAATAAAGGATAGGTCGCTGTACACATACCCGGGCTCTTCATTCAACGGGGAAGTTAATATCTCTTTATAAATCTTACGGTTGTAATTGCGGTGGATGTACAGGTTATCGGCCACTCTTATGGGAAATCTTCTGGAAGAATCCGACTTCATGGTAAACCATTTGAAACGTCCGTTTTTTCGCACGGTACTCATCCAGAACGGGATCCATGCACGAAGTCTGGCCTGATGGGTAAGAATATCCCGGTACTTCAGCTGCTCCTTATTTGTCCCTCTAGCGGCAGGCAGGTACGTTCCCAAGGTCTCGTTTTCATCAAATTTATTCAGCCCTTTCAGATGCATAAACGCTGCCAGTGAAGTGCTGATTTTGGTTACGGAAGCCAGGTCGTACAAGTCATCCAGCCGGACTTCCTGTAGGGAATCGTAGGTGTGGAATCCAAACGCTTTGTGATAAAAAACCTTGCCTTCTTTGGCGATCAGCACCTGCCCTCCGGGAATGGCCTTTTCCCGAATCGCCAGGTCCATCAAAGAGTCAATACCATTCAAATAAGCGGCATTGATTCCTACCCCTTCCGGTTGGGTGTAGGCCATCCTGAACCCAGCCCGGGTTTGCAGCCCATCTCCCAATCTGAAGTGTGAATTAACAGCTACCGGCAATTTCCCCTTGGCTCCAATCCCTCCAAAAATCATTTGGCTGGCGAGGTCTTGTGTCAATGGAGTTTCCTGATAGGCCGCAATCAACCCGTCTGCCTTTTCCAGGCCGGTTATTTTGCCCAGGCTGTAGACGTTTCCAAATACACTGATCACCACTGCGTGATCCTCCATTAATGTCCGAATCAAAACGACCATCTCCGGGCTGATTCCAAATTGATTGCTTCCTTCCCGGATACCCAATCCATGTAGCCCAATAAATAGCAAGGGGTAGTCCGACAGCTCCCGCTTCAACCGCTCCAGGGAGTCCAGATTACCCGATTTGGGAAAAGTGAAATGCGGCATGGGATTGTACCGCTCTAAGCCCCGTTGAAAGTCCGTGATTTCGGAAGTTCCCAGGGACAAGGAGGCCATTTTCACATTTTCCAGCCCTTTGATGGGCAAGAGGTTATCGCGATTCCGAAGCAAGGTAAGGGAGCTTTCAGTCAATTTTCGACTTAGAAATTCCGCTTCGGAATTGGTAAGATCTGGCATCAGGTGTTCCGTTTCCACAGGTTGATACTCATCCAGCCCAAGCCAGGCTTTGGCCATCAGTACTTTAAGCACCCGTCGGTCAATTTCTTCCGCGCTGATTTCTCCGTTTTCCAATACCTTTTTCACTTCCCGTATGGTGGCAGGCACATCCATGGTATTGAGCATCATGTCATTCCCTGCCATCAGGGCCTTGGCATCCACCACTCCGGGCGGGTAATACTTTGCCACTCCTTGCATGTTTAACGCATCGGTAAAGATCAGGCCTTCAAATCCCATTTCCTCTTTCAAAAGATCCGTTACAATGGGTTTGGAAAGTGTGGACGCCAAATTAGGTGTATCGTCCAAAACCGGAATCTGCATGTGGGCCACCATCACACTCCCCAGCCCCTGATCCATCAATTTCCGGAACGGATACAATTCGATCTCCTCCAACCGCTGTTTGGAGAAATGAAGTACCGGCAGGCCGTAGTGGGAATCCACATCGGTATCGCCATGTCCTGGAAAATGCTTGGCCGAAGCCAGAATGCCCTGATCCTGCATACCTTTCATGTAGGCTAGCGATTTGCGAGCTACATTTTCCTTGTCTTCTCCAAAGGAGCGGAAACCGATGACCGGATTTCCGGGATTGTTGTTGATGTCCACCACCGGGGCAAAATTGACATGGATACCGGCTCTCTTGGCCTGCCGGGCCACTTCCACTCCCATTTCATACAGCAGTTCCTCCTCTTCAATACCCCCCAGGGCCATTTGATAGGGATACCTCACCGTGCTGTCCAGACGCATGCGCAAGCCCCACTCCCCGTCCAGGCTGATCATAAGGGGGATTTTTGATTCCTGCTGAAATCGGTTGATCATGTGGGCTTGTCGTACCGGCCCACCCTGAAAAAAGATGATCCCTCCTACCCCATATTTTTTGACCAGATTGGATATCGAATCCACATGGACCTGATCTTTATTGGAGTACGCCGGAATCATGATCAATTGGGCGATCTTTTCTTCCTGGCTCATGGTAGCCAGTACCGAATCCGCCCAGGGGCTAAAGCGCTCATCCAAAAAAGGTGGACCTTGCTTCTGCCCATAAAGGGGCATAAAGCTACCTAAAAAGCAAATTAAACCAATCAATATATGAATCCCCGGATAGACAATCCGGCTTTTGGTAACAACCCTACCTTTTTGCATTCGATCTCTTTTGAATTGTTGCATTCCTTTATTTATTCGGAAAGATACCCATTTTGTGGCTTCTGATTGAACAGGATTTAAAGAAAATAGCTATCATTGGGGATATTAATTTCAATTCAACCTCCATGCCATGAGTCCACTACTCGTATTTGGCGTAATTGCCGGTTACTTTGCCCTACTACTTCTGATCAGTTACCTGACTTCCCTGAAGTCCGATAGTCTGACTTTTTATACTGGCAACAGGGAATCTCCCTGGTTTTTGGTGGCATTCGGAATGGTGGGTGCTTCGCTTTCGGGAGTAACCTTTATTTCCGTTCCCGGCGAAGTGGGCAATACCCAGTGGGCATACTTGCAGTTTGTGATGGGAAACATGGTTGGCTATGCGGTCATTGCCCTGGTATTGATTCCGCTATTTTATCGGCTCAATCTGATTTCCATTTACGAATACCTGAAAAGCCGCTTTGGTCGAAACACCTACCTTACGGGTGCTACTATATTTCTGATTTCCCAGACCATCGGTGCTTCCTTTCGTCTCTTCTTGGCGGCTACTGTTCTTCAAATTGCATTTTTTGATGCTTTTGGTGTCCCTTTTTATGCTTCTGTCTTTGTCACTATGATTCTGATCTGGCTGTATACCTACAAAAGCGGTATCAAAACCATTGTGTGGACGGATACTTTGCAGACCAGTTTTCTGCTTTTAGCTGTCATTATTACCATCGCCGTGATCGCCGGGCAATTGGGTGAAAGTGCCGGGGACATGCTGGCGATTGTCGGAGACAGTGAGCTATCCAATATCTTTGTCTGGGAGGGCAATACCAGTCAGAACTTCTTCAAGATGTTTGCCGGCGGGGTATTCATTACGATCGCCATGAATGGACTGGACCAAAACGTGATGCAGAAAAACCTCACCTGCCGCAACCAAAAGGATGCCCAGAAAAACATCTTCTGGTTTGCCATTACTTTCTTTTTCTCCAATCTCCTGTTTCTGGCCTTGGGGGTGCTGCTATACCATTATGCGGCGGTCAACGGATTGGACTTACCCGGCGCTACGGACGAACTCTTTCCCAGTCTGGCCCTAAACCATTTTGGCACGCTGGCAGGAGTGGTATTCCTGTTGGGAATCACGGCTGCTGCTTTTTCCAGTGCGGATTCTGCGCTCACCGCTCTGACCACTTCCTTTTGCATCGATATCATTGACCTGCCAGCCAAAAAGGACAGCAATCAGGACCTGACGCGAAGGTGGATCCATATCGGTTTTACCTTTTTGGTTTTTTTGACCATTGTCGTTTTCAACGAAGTGAACGATCGCAGTGTAGTAAGTGCGGTGTTTAAGGCCGCCGGATTTACCTATGGTCCCCTGCTGGGGCTGTTTGCCTTTGGGCTAACGAACCCGCTTGCGGTCCGCGACCGCCTGGTGCCGTATATCTGTCTGCTGAGCCCGGCCCTTTCTTTCGTTTTGGACTGGAATTCCGCCCGGTGGTTTGATGGTTTTCAGTTCGGTTTTGAAATCCTGCTGGTCAATGCTGCCATCACCTATATGGGCTTGCTATTGACTGCTCAGAAGCAGCCTAGCGCATCAGACTAAAGGGCAGCATAAACAGGGCGAATATCATGGATAAGGTCAGGGTGACCCCCAAACCCAAAAGCCGAAAGGGCAACAGGATCAGCCAGATCAAGGGATAAAGCAAAAGCAGCAGCAAGGCAATAGGCCAGCAAAGCACAAAAAGAATGGCCCACAGGACCAGACCGGTAAATAGTCTCATGTTCGTAATTTTCAATGGTGGTTGAATACCCGTTCCAATGGCGTGCCTATTTATAAAACAGGCAAATCGCTACCTTCAAGGGGGTTTTCGGTCTTTGATACTCCGCTGCCTGTTCACTTTCGAACAAAAGGTTGTCCGAAAAGAAACGGTTGGGAGTCATTTTACCACCGCCTCCAGAAAGGCTTTACTTCGGATCCTATTTGGATAGAATGATGCAAATTTACAAATGACGGCTACTGAAGAATCCCAAAACCGGATAAAAGAACCTTTTTCAGCCAATGGTAGCTATTCCTATGGATTATAATTTAATGCTTTAAACAAATATTAAGCCGAGAAAAGAAGGCGACGGATCCAGTCAGAGCAGTAAAAATAAAAAAAATTCCATCCCCCTCAACAGTTTTTTGCCGATCTTCGTCTAGGAATCAAAACCAAAAACGACATCCCATGAAAACAACCGTATTTACTTTTGTATTTGGCTTGCTACTTTTTTCCTGCATGGAAGAGGAAAGCCTCTCGGCCCTGCAAAACGGTCCCGTTCCGGTAGGCAACTGGAGTAATCTCGAGTACCAGGAAAATGGCATCGCCATGGAAAAGGTGGACGAACTACAGGAAAACACCTATGGTTACCGCTTTTTTAATAATGGAAAATTGATCCATCGAGCCAATAGCGGATGGTGCGGCACCCCTCCCATCGTGACCAATGACTACGAAGGAACCTGGGAAAGAAACGGGGAGATAATCCGGCTAGAAGCAGGATTTTGGGGAGGAACACAGATTCAGGAACTAAAGATTATCAACGAAACCACCTCTTCGCTACTTCTGGAGGAAATAAGTAGCGAATGGATTACGGAGGAATAAACACCCTGTTTATGAAAATCATGTCCCGGGCTAAAAAAATTGGTTCCGGGCATTTTTTTACTGGCAGGCACTTCTCGCCAGGAGCGCACTTCCAAGTGACGGTAACAGGCAGCCTACTGAGGAGCAACGCAAATGGCTGAATAGCTTCTCATAAGGAAGTCCATCCTTTAAAAGCGATAAAGTGTCACCAATCCAGGCAGTCCACAAGATTTGCTAGTTGTTTGCCCCATTTTTATCAACGATTCAATCGATGATAATGGGGCGAATGAAAGTCGAAGAAATTTCACCAATAAAAGTCGCTCCGCTTACCTTTGTAAGGTTAAGAACAGCAAATAATCGATTTTCATACCGGGCAAGGTTAGAAATAATACCTCAACACAAGACTCGGTTGGTTGAGGAAGCCCTCCACTTCAAAACCCCATCCATGGTATTGCTGCGTGTCGACACTATTATACGGCCTTCTTCTATTGTAAACCCTAAATAACTCAGCGTCTAAAAAAACCAATTCAAAACTGAATTTTTCATGGGGGAAATAAGCCAGACCTAAATTCCAAGTAGAATCTGCCAGATTTCAAGTAAAACTCCTAACTTAACGTACTCTATACATCCGATGAAAAAAAACCTTGTTCTACCAAGTATCAAAACCCATACTCAATGAAAACCTGTTTCACCTGTATCATTTTATTTATCTTTTCAGCCATGAGCAACGCACAAGGTACCGACACCCTTTACGTTTGGCCAGGCACGGTCCCCGGCGAAACGGAGGCCAAACATCCCCCCGTTCAAACCGCCAATACCAGCGGAAATGTCACCCGACTGACCGATGTAACGGACCCGGCACTCGTCGTATTTGAGCCGAAAGGACCGTCCAACGGTGCCAGTGTCATCGTCTGTCCGGGTGGGGGCTATAATATCCTGGCCATTGACAAAGAAGGGTACGAGGTAGCGGAGTGGTTTAACCAACTGGGATTTACGGCGTTTGTGCTCCAATATCGAGTTCCGGACAAACGGGAACCTGCCCTCTACGACCTGCAGCGGGCCATCCGACTGGTACGTAGTAGGGCCGGCGATTGGAAGCTGGACCCCGAACGATTGGGGGTGATTGGCTTTTCGGCTGGCGGCAGCCTGGCAGCCCGGGCCAGTACGCGTTTTGGAGAAAGGACCTATAGACCCGTCGATGCCCTGGACAGCCTTTCGGCCCGTCCGGATTTTGCCCTGCTGATTTATCCGGCCTACCTGGACGAAGGAAAAGATCGCAGCCTCAGCCCAGAACTAAGCTTAAGTGAGAATACCCCTCCCCAGTTTCTTTTCGGTACAGCGGATGACCGCTATGGCAACAGCGCTCTGGTGATGGCAGGAGCCCTTCGGGACAAGAACCTTCCCGTTACCTTACATTTACTTTCGGAAGGCGGTCACGGCTACGGCATGCGGAAAGGAAACAATGCCGCAGAAACCTGGCCTGGTCTCGCCGAAAAATGGCTTCGCCAACTCGTTTTGGACAATAGCCAGCCGCTGATGCCACGATAACAATCGAGCTCCATGAACTTTAACGAATCGCTGGAAAAACTAACTACTCTCCTGACGGGCGACCTGGCGGATCTGCGGCAATTGCTTGTAGCACTGCTGATCGGTTTGGTGATTTTTGTGTTTTTTATTTACCTGTCCCGATGGATAAAAAGACTTGTGCTTAGCCGGCTGAATAAAAGGACGGAGGACAGCCTATTGACAAGTTTTATCGCCGGAAGCATCCGACTGCTAATCATGCTTTTCGGCATTACCCTGGTATTGCGATTTCTGGGCCTTACGGGTGTTGTCAGCGGAATACTAGCGGGAGCGGGTATCACTGCCTTTATCATAGGCTTCGCACTGAAGGATATTGGGGAAAACTTTCTGGCAGGCATCCTGCTGGCCTTCAAAAGGCCCTTTAAGATTGGAGATCTGGTCGAGATTCAGGGACTGAGTGGCAAGGTCCGCGCCCTGAACCTCCGAGACACACAGATCAAAACCCTGGACGGTAAGGATGTCTTTCTCCCCAATGCTTCTATTATTAAAAGCCCCTTAATCAATTACACCATTGACGGATATTTGAGTTATGGTTTTAAATTGGGATTGGGCTACGGCTCTGATTACCGGAAGGCCTTGGCCCTTATCCTCACTACCCTAAAAGCGGTGCCAGGGGTGTTGGCAGGTAAAAAGGGACCTGCCGTATTTGTAACCGATATGGGGGATAGCAATTTGCAAGTGCAGGTCAGTTATTGGGTAAACACCTATAATAAAAAACATTCCGACGTTCAGGTGCGCTCACAGGCCATTCTGTCCGTGCTGGAGGCCCTGGAAGGGGCGGGTTACCCCTTGCCAGGGACGATTATCGAACTGAAGGGCCCTTTTCCCCCGGGAGAAGGCAACCTTGGGGGATAGAACAGAGGAGATGTATGGGTAGCTAAAATACGGCTACCGGTTTTATAGCTACCCAAAAAATTCTTCATCCACTCTGAATTCTTATGTCATCCCCCGGCAGGCTGCACTTTTGGGGATGAACCAACCTTAAAGCAAAGTGTGCTCAGCAATTTCGATTATCCTGTTTGGATAAGGTCTTTGTTTAATAACTCCTGATACGGTTATCTCAACTGTTCCATCTCCGCGATGGTTTCTTCCAGCTTTTTAAAAACACGCCCATATACCAACCGAACGTCCCACTGGTAGATTTTGTCCGAAAAATATACCATCAATAGCGTTAACAGTCCCATCAGGACCAAACCGATCAAGGGAAAACTTCCAACAAAGGTCAAGCCCGGAAACTGTTGCTGTACTTTTAGGGCAAGTTCGGGTTCCCGGGTCCAGGCGGATGCGATGGTACTGCAGGCGATAAGAAAATATACCGGATAGGTATAGCGTACTACTTTCTGATTTCTAGCCAGGGAATTTTTTAGCCATTGATCAAAGGACTTGAGGTAATCAAAGCTAGTTTCCCCCTGATTCAGGCCTTTGATTCCCTGCATTTGACGTTTACTGTACCATGCCGTCAGCAAAAGCAGCATGGATACAGCCAATCCCAACCAAAGGACATCCAGAAAATAATATACCAGTGGGATCAGTAGTGCCATGATGACAATAGCCATTACGTTTGCCCTGAACAATCGTTTCATTCGGTCAATCAAATGAATCGACTTTTGATTGTACAAATCATTTATCTTGGGAGCGACCAGGCTTTTCTCATGTAGAAAACCCTCTTTCCATACTGCTTCAATTGAATTTTTCATTGTATATTCTTTTTAATCTTTCTTTAATTCGGTTTATTCTTACGCCAATACTGTTGGGATTAGTCCCTAATATTTCCGAAATCTCCTGGTAGGTCTTTTCTTCCAGGTACAGGAGGATCACCGCCCGGTCTACTTCTGACAGGTGTTTGATCGCTGCATACAATTGATTTAGGGATTCGTTTTCGAAGGCCCTGCTTTCAATCATAACGGTATCAGGCAATGCCTCTGACGCAAAGAAGGTTTTCCCCGCTTTCTTCCTTTTTTTGAGAAGGGTCAAACAAACGTTCAAGGCTATCCGATACACCCAGGTAGACCATTCGCATTGGCCCTTGAAATTACCCCTGCTCCTCCAAAGTTGGAGGCATACTTCCTGGTAGTAGTCTTCATAATCCTCCTGGGAATTGGTATACGCCCTGCAAAGCTTAATGATGATGGCGGTAAAGGGCAGTATGGATGCCTGGTAGAAGTCCTTACTCATCTGGATAATTTTAGCATCCTATCCATTCCTTCTTCCATCCCGAATGGCCCCATGGTGGGCACAATGGTTGGACATAGCCAGAAATTGACTGAAAATTTGCCAGCAGAAACGCATGTTTTTTACCTTTTAAAGGGCGTTTCACCTTGTAATCTGACCTGAAAGCCAGAAAGGAAATCAAATAATTCTCTGAGGGTGTTTTCTTCATGATTTGGATCTTTTCTTTAGTTAGTGGCCAAAGTCAAAAAAAATTACACCCTGCCGGATTCTTTTTTAAAAAATAGTATGATCTTTATCTTTTTGTTTATTCCGGGTGATTTGAAGACCGTATACCATAAATTAACAAATATCCTATCATCCAGAATTCATCAACAGTAGCCGGATCGGTTAAATTGGCAAGTGACTATTGACGAAAATGCCATTTGCAAGCGTCTTGGAGTCTTTTTTTCACCTTAACTGCTTCAGTTTTTGTTCTTTATCTGCCAATTCCACCATTTCTACTATTCGTTTATTTCAGCGGTAGGCAATAACCTGGAATCTTCCAATGCTGCGGTCCTATGCCCTGCGTTCTCCAAAAACGCCTTGCTTTGGGCAAATTCCATAAACTTATCTACCGACAGGTATTCTACTAAGACGACCGCATCCCACTTTTCCGCTTCCGGTCCAATCAGGAAATCGTTACCTTTTCCGTAGTACTGGATGCGGCTTCCCGCTTTTTCTAATTCCGGGAGGATGCATTTTATATACCGTTGGAAAGCTTCCTCTCCACTGATTTCCGTTTCGGGTTTCAAGGGATCCAGACCGGAATAGTCCGCTACCGGGCGAAACCGTAACAGGTTCAGCATTACTACCTTACCTTTGCCGTGAAAGTTCTGATAAAACCTCTTTGCCGCTTCAGGCATGGCATCCAAGTAATTCTCCATTTTGTCTAAATTTACGAATGTTTATACGTATAGAGATGGGTGTATGGTGCAACAGGTGATCCATCATTCACAAGCTGAATCAGGCGCATAAACCCCTCACAATTGCTCCTATTTCGTTTATCCGATTTCAGGGATCATAAGACATATCATGTATTCCAAATAAGTACCCTTCTCAAAAACGACTTGCCTATCCGCCTGCCCGGAACGGTTTTTCCATTAGCCATTACCTTCAAATACAGCAACTGCTCTAACCGGCGAGCCGGTCCCTCCTCTGATTTTGAGGGGTAGTGCAATAAAACGAAAACGTCCTCTATCAACCAATTGGTAAAGATTAACCATGTTTTCGTAATGGGTAAATCCCAACTCCCCACAGATATGATGGACTTCTTTGTTGGAAACGTTGGGAACTCCAGGCGACATGGTCTCTACGCCAAATGCAGCAATTTCCGTTTCTCCCAACAAACGCGCTGTCGCTGTAGAAATGCCGGGACCATTCTTCCAATTCGCTGTGCCATAGTGCTTCCTATGATGGTCTGTGTACAACAAAACGGTATCTCCTTTTCTAATTTCAATATTTGCTTTCTCACAAGCCTCTTCTATTTCGGCAGGTTCAATGAGCGCTTTCAGGTTTTTATGTGAAAAGTCCAAGCAAATACCCTCTGTATAAAACATGGATAGCGGCATGGTATCAATGGATTGCCCCACAAACGGTCTTCCCATATGGTTTAACGCATCTACGTGCGTCCCGGTATGCTCGCCCAATTCCAACTTGTAAACACTTGGTGTAGTCGTTGTCGGATAGGGAATTTTGTCCCACTGCTCATGTGTCGCATGGATGCTAATCTGAACTTCCGGTAATCCATTAAACACCGGCATTCCGGAATATATTTCTTGACTCAGGTCAATTATTTCTGTCATTTGGTCATTTTCTTCTATTAACGAAAATTATTTTAGGCAAGGGTTTCACGCCAAGACCGCCACGAAGTGCGGCGAACGCAGCGGGATGCAAACCCGTAGTTTAGGTCATCGAAATGTATCATTTCATTTTTGGTCGTGCCTTCATAGGCTGAGGCATAACGGTTAAGTGCACGTTTGCGGCCCGGATACGTACTTTGATTTTTCATTTAAACACAAAATACCTAGCGTTATGAAATACACGAATTTAACGCCATAACCGGGCTAAAACTCGCACAATGTTAGCGGTTCGTTTTTATTGTTTTATTAGTCGATATTCATAAAATCCAATTCCTTTATTTGCTGAAATTGTGATAGCTGATTTTCTTTCTTGAATTTCATAATCTCCATCGAGAATTAAGTTTCCGTCGAAATCACCATACCATCCCTTCTCATCATTAAAGTTAATTTTATTACCGTCTATTTGAAATTTTCCACTACCTCCTGCCGGAATATGGTTTTCTCCACTTGAACACGTAAAATCTCCATTTTCAAATTCGATGGTTACTTCATTCGAAAGCTCCATTTGGTCATAGAAAATGGGGTCTTCGGAGTATTCGACCGTAAAAGTTCCAGTATAAACACCTTTTAATTCAGATAAAGGAAGTTCTTCATCCTTGTCACAACTCATAAAACTCAGAATTATTAGTGCGAAGATGAAATTCTTTATTTTTAAACTATGTCTCATTTTTATTTGATTAGTAATTTGTTGCTATCTATAAAAACACTTTTGTCAAAGTAGATAAATGCTCTGATCTATGGTTGTTTCGTACAGTTTTTGTTAACTCTGTCAAAAACTAATATCATCAAGATGCAAAAATTAATCATATGGTTACTTAAAATTTGTGATTACTTAATAATTTAGGTTTTTAAAACTGACCGCTAGCGGTTTGCCAATATCGGTAGGCATGGTTTTCGAAGCTCATCCCTATCCGCCGAGGAAAACGCTGAAACGAAGGACGGGATGCTCAATGCAACCACTATTCCCCACGCTTACCTATATTGGCTATTATGGGTTGGTTCTGAATCATTTTTTAATTCTCTTTTTAATGTGTCGGTTAATTTTGATGGACTTACTTGTGTCAGTTTCAAAGATTCACAACCGTTAAAAGTTGCGAACTGTCTTAATAATTCTGCAAAAGATTTTGCCCATATTTCAACGTCTATATTTTGATTTTCAATGTGCAGATGTATTATCTCAAATTGTTTTTCTTTTCGATGAGCTTTGCAGTCCATTCTGCCTATAAATGTATCGTCAAATAAGATGGGTAAACAAAAATAGCCATTCCGAATGGCGATGTTTGAAGTATTCCCTGACTTTCTAATGTAACGCGTTGTAATTGTTGTAATGTCAATTTCTCTCTGTGTTTGTTATTATTCAGAAATAGAAATATAGGTTTCTACTTCTGCATTGTCTCCGTCAAAGTATTTTTTTTGTGAACAGTTACATCTGCACGGTAAGCTCTTATAAGTTCAGTATCTTGCCATATTTCTGTCCACGTTTTTATTATTGCTTGGGGCATTTTTCCTTGTGAGATATATTTTTTCGCTTTCCCAACGGAAATTTCCTATCCTACAAAACCATCAAGAATATTGTCCAATGTCGTTACAGAAAACCCAATGATTAAGGAATATTTCCCTGTATAATCACTTTCATAGGTACTATATGCAATATCCCTCCTCCTGCTTTCAGTGATCAAATTAAGGATTTCGGATAAGGAATCTAGGGTGAACGGGTATTTTTTTTTGATATCAGACTGCCCCTATTGCTATTTGGTAACGATACCTATTGGTTATTTTGGTAGTGAAAATCGATTCCCTGGATTTGGTTTATTTAAGGAAAAGTATTTTAGGCAAGGGTTTCACACCAAGACCGCAGCGAAGGCGCAGCGAACGCAGCGGGATGCGATACGTGATTACACAGCATCGTGATATTTTGACTCCGGAGGGGAAAGGTATTTGGAGGAAAGGGTTTCACGCCAAGAGCTCAGCGAGCGCACCGGGAGGCGATAGTAGCCTAATTGGCATCTTGAATTTTCCTTTTCGTTGGGATTATTTTTAGAGCATATTGAGCACATATTGCAGCCACTGCAAATCCTTGGCGGCTGCGAGAAAAAGTAGTCTCATCCGGTTAATTCTCTAAAAGCACCGCTCCTTCCGGCCACCCACGCAAAAAAGGGACTCGACAGGAGCCCCTTTTGAAAACGCACATCAGGGATTTCTGATGTAGGTTGTAAGATGAAATAAAAATAGGTAGGAAAAAAGACAGGTATTTTTGTTAAATGATGATAAATCCGATTATCAACAACCATATTATAGCGGACACCATTATAAGTACGGTAAATTGTTTATCTTTCATAGCTCTGATCTTTAAATAAAACAACGAAATTAAGTTACAAATTTAGGCCTACAAAACAAAATTTTATATGTACAAATTTATTTTTTCCTTAACAATCACCAGGAAATAACTTGTGAAAATAACAAGTGATTCACACAAAAGGTCGTACAAACGACAATTATTGTTATTTATTTTGAAAAACCCCTAATTTTTCTGCCTTTTTTTGCTATTTAAATTTTTTTAAAATTTATGGCCAACTAATTCTTGATAGGAGAAAGGTGACTCAATTCGTGATAGTGTTTTTGATTTTTTGACATGTTCTCTGCGGTCCATTTAATCTTTTTGCTATTGGGATATTTCCTTACCGCACAGTTTTTTACCTGGCAATAATGGCAACAAGACGCTGGTAAACAGGGGTCTGCGTGGACAAATACCTCAATGTAGCCCGGAAGGCTGTTTTCCAAAACTTCTTCTACTTCATGGACCTCATCGTGAACCCGGACCAAATCAAAATAATAAGGCAGGGTCAGGTGCAGATCGATATGGCTGTCCCCGCCATACTGCTGCACCCGCATGTTGTGAATATCGATCCAATTGGCTTTTCGGTGTCGGTTGAGCACCTGAACGGTCTTGCTAATGGCTTGGGGGTTGGATTCATCCATCAGCCCTGCCACTGAACGGCGGACTAGGAAATAGCCGTTGTAAATAATGTAGAAGGCAAAAGCCAGGGAAAGCAAACTATCCAATACGGTCCAACCGGTAAAGAAAATCAAGCCAATGCCAAAAATCAATACAAAACTGGATATCGCATCGGTGGAAAGGTGTTTTCCATCTGCCTCCAGCGTGATGCTATTCAATGCCTTTCCTTTTTTCTGCAAGAGGTACCCCAGGATGCCATTTACAAGTCCTGAGAACCCCACCAAAGCCATTCCCAAAGGCAAATCCAGTAGTTGCTGCGGGAAGATCAATGCCCATACCGACTGGTACACGATAAAAATACCCGCCAGAATTATTAAGGTCCCTTCAATCCCCGCACTAAAAAACTCGATTTTCCCATGTCCGTAAGGATGGTTACTGTCCTTTGGCAAGGCACTGAGGTAGATGCTATATAGTGCAAAACAGGAGGCGACCACATTGACGATACTCTCCATCGCATCCGTCAGGATGGCGTTAGAGCCAGTCTGGAAGTATGCATAAAATTTAATGATCATCAATACCAGGCTGATGACCACCGACCAGATAATGAGATGCTTTTTTTCCTTTTCCACTTTTTGATTCCCTGATGCGTTTCAAAAATAAGGTTATTTAGGGGGCTGGAAAAATAAACCTTGAAATATATAGCCGGAAATGATATTCGAAAACACGGATTTTTTACCAGAATTGGTTACTTTCAATTAAATTTAATTGTATCCCATTTCAACCCTTACCCCATGTCAAAAATAATTCTTCCGTTTTTTCTGTTTTTTCTTTGCCTGACGGTGGTAGAGAGCCCTTGCCAAACCACTTCGCTACAGCAATCGTCCCCCCTCACGCCGGGTTCACCCTCAAGCCAGGGAATATCTCCAGAACGATTGGCTAGAATAGACGAGATGTTTAACCAAGCCCTGGAAGAAAACACCATCCCGGGGGCGGTGGCATTGATTGCCCGGAATGGAAAAATAGTCTTCCACGAAGCCTATGGCCAAGCCAATGAATCCGGAAAACCCCTTGAAAAAGATGCCATTTTTAGAATAGCATCGCAAACCAAAGCCATTACCTCTACGGCGGTCATGATGTTGTGGGAAGAGGGGAAATTCCAACTGGACGATCCCATTTCCAAATACATTCCGGAGTTTAAAGACCCGCAGGTTTTAGTCAACTTCAGGTATGCCGACACCAGTCATACTTCTCGCCCTGCAGACAAAGAGATAACCATCCGCCACCTGCTTACCCATACCTCCGGCTTGGGCTATGGGGTCATTGATGGAGATGAGCGGATGAAAATGCTGTATCAAAAGGCCGGTACTACGGATCTTTTTACCACCGAGAACGTAACCATTAAAGACGTAGTGATGAAATTGGCCGAATTACCCTTGCACCATGATCCGGGGACCAAATACACCTATAGTATGGGATTAGACGTATTGGGCTATTTCATAGAAATCATGTCCGGAATGAGCTTCGAGGCATTTTTGGAGCAGCGCCTGTTCAAGCCGCTGGGGATGGAGGATACCGGGTTTTACCTTCCCTCGTCCAAATCTGACCGGCTGGTAGCCATACAGCGTAAAGTAAACGGAGAATGGGAAGACTACCCCAATACTTTTTATGAGGTAGATTACCCCATAAAAGGAGCCAGAAGC
Source organism: Cyclobacterium salsum (assembly GCF_010119245.1). GTDB lineage: Bacteria > Bacteroidota > Bacteroidia > Cytophagales > Cyclobacteriaceae > Cyclobacterium > Cyclobacterium salsum. The sequence continues at coordinate 48,427 of NZ_WNKG01000015.1, read as the reverse complement.
TTTTTTTCAGGAGGAGCCGGCTTATCGAGTACGGCCACAGATTATGCTACTTTTCTACAGATGTATTTGAACGGAGGAGAATTGAATGGAAAACGATTTCTTAGCAGGACCACCATTGCCAGCATGATGGCAGACCAAACCCTGGATTTATATGGGGGTGCAGATCAGCATTATGGACTGGCTTTCGGTGTATTGACCGAACGAGGTCAGGCCAAAGGCGGCCTGGGAAGCCCTGGCACCTTTGTATGGGGGGGATATTTCAACACCCAATATTTTGCTGATCCTCAAGAAAACATCATCGGGATCGTTATGAAACAGACCCAGGGACCCACCGGCGACCAGACGGCCTGGAAATTCAAACAAATGGTTGGGGCAGCCGTGGATGATTGAATGACCCGAATAAACCCTTGCCGCCGTTCAGCCATAGGGAATGCTTTTCGCTGCTTCTTAATTTGGAAGATGACGGATGCAATTTGATCGGAAAAATCCGTATATTAATCAAGAAAAGTTACTTTGTGATTCCCTGCACGCTATCCTGAATAGGGATACTTTATGACAGATTATGAAAATGGAGCAAGGTCTATTGAAATTCGGGTTGATTGTATTTCTAACCCTGGTGTTTTCTCACCCGCCGGTTATTGCCCAGGAGGAGCAAGCCGAACAGGTAAAAGAATTTGTTCTGATTCAAACAAGGGATGGAAACGAATATTCAGGTAGCATACAGTCCGAAGATGCGTTCCGCATAGTCCTGGAAACCGAACAGCTCGGAACCATCACCTTACAACGATCTGATATTCTTCAGATACGCCGATTGGATAGGCTTAGTCAGGTAAAGGGTCAATTCTGGTTTGCTAATCCCCAGGCTACGCGATACTATTGGATTCCCAATGGATATGGACTAAAAAAGGGGGAATCCTACTATCAAAATGTGTGGATCTTTTTCAATCAGGTAGCCACCGGCATTACGGATAATTTTTCGATAGGAGGTGGCGTGGTGCCACTTTTCCTATTTGCCGGAGCACAGACCCCGGTATGGATTACTCCTAAAGTTTCTTTTCCCGTTGTAAAAGATAAAATCAATCTGGGAGCAGGAGCTCTGGCAGGAACGGTTATCGGCCTGGATGATGGAGGTTTTGGCATGCTCTATGGCCTTTCCACATTCGGGTCCAGAGACAAGAACCTTACGGTGGGACTGGGTTGGGCCTTTGCAGGAGGCTCCATAGCCAATGCCCCTACCCTGTCGGTAGCAGGAATGATCCGCACCGGTCCACGCGGCTACTTTTTGACCGAAAACTACTTTATAGCAGCAGGAGGCGAAACGATAGGAATAATATCGGCAGGAGGAAGAAGAATCATCAAACGAATCGGGCTGGATTACGGATTATTTTTACCCCTTGCTCCGGGTTTGGATACCATCATCGCTGTTCCCTGGCTGGGACTCACCGTACCCTTTGGTAAAAACTAAGGAACCCGATTGCCGTAACCTTAGTCCGGATTTGCGGACCGGATTATTGTGCCGGCATGTTTCACTCAAAACCTAATTTCCCTATCTTTGTGCGCTATGAGCGAGAAAAACTTTAAGAGATATACCATTACATCTGCCCTACCCTACGCCAATGGCCCCTTGCACATCGGTCATTTAGCTGGCTGCTACATTCCTTCCGACATCTACGTTCGCTACCTCCGATTACAAAACAAAGACGTAGCCTACGTCTGCGGTTCTGATGAACATGGAGTAGCCATCACCATTAAGGCTAAAAATGAAGGAATCAGTCCTCAGGAAGTGGTAGACCGCTACCATGGTATTATGAAGGAAAGTTTTAAAAAATTTGGAATCAGCTTCGACCATTATGCCAGAACCTCGTCTCCTGTTCACCACGAAACGGCCGGGCAACTTTTTAAAGACCTGTATGACAAAGGAGAATTTGTAGTACAGGAAACCGAGCAATATTACGATGAAGAAGCCGGGCAGTTTCTGGCCGATCGCTACATAGAGGGCACCTGTCCGCAATGCGGGTACAGCGAAGCTTATGGAGACCAGTGCGAGAAATGCGGGTCTTCTCTAAGCCCTACCGAACTGATTCAGCCTAAATCCAAACTTAGCGGCAATACTCCTGTACTAAGAATGACCAAACATTGGTTTTTGGATTTGGGTAAGTATACTCCCTTCTTAAAGAAATGGATACTGGAGGATCATGCCAAGGATTGGAAAAACAATGTTTTGGGCCAATGTAGAAGTTGGCTGGAAGCAGGGGAAGGACTGCAGGCCCGGTCCATGACCCGGGACATGGATTGGGGTATTCCGGTACCTTTACCGGAAGCGGAGGGCAAGGTGTTGTATGTTTGGTTTGATGCTCCCATTGGATACATTTCATCCACCAAGGAATGGGCTAAGGAAAAAGGGGTGGACTGGGAACCCTACTGGAAAGATGCGGATACCAAATTGGTACATTTTATCGGTAAAGATAATATCGTATTCCATTGCATAACGTTTCCTGCCATTCTTAAGACCCACGGGGATTTCATTCTGCCGGATAATGTCCCTGCCAATGAATTTTTGAATCTGGAAGGGCAAAAAATTTCCACCTCCAGAAATTGGGCGGTGTGGCTGCATGAGTACCTGGAAGGATTTCCTGGACAAGAGGACGTACTTCGCTATGTCCTGACAGCCAATGCCCCGGAAACCAAGGACAATGACTTTACCTGGAAGGATTTTCAGGCGAGGAATAATAATGAACTGGTAGCCATTTATGGTAATTTTATAAATCGGGCAGTGGTGCTCACCCACAAATATTTTGACGGCAACGTACCTGCTCTCCATGATTTACAACCAATAGATCAGGAGGTGTTAGTTGCATTGAAGGAATATCCGGATAAAATTTCGAATTCACTGGAAAAATACCGGTTTAGGGAAGCGCTCGCCTATATGATGGATTTTGCGCGAACCGGGAACAAGTACCTGGCTGACACCGAACCCTGGAAAACCATTAAAGTGGATGCCGATCGGACCGGTACCATCCTATCGGTTGCATTAAATATAGCCGCCAATTTATCGATTATTTCGGCACCTTTTTTACCTTTTACGGCCGAAAAAATCAAAAAAATGCTGGGGCTGAAGGCCTTGAATTGGTCTGATGCAGGACACATGGATCTTTTGAAAGCGGGCGATCCCATTCAAAAGCCGGAGTTACTCTTTCAGAAAATCGAAGACCACACGGTGGCAGCCCAGATCAAAAAACTGGAAGATAGCAAGAAGCAAAACGAAGCAACTCCCTATCAGGCAGATCCCGTAAAGCCAATCATTCCTTTCGAGGATTTTGCAAAGTTGGATTTACGAGTGGTTACCATTTTGGAAGCTCAGAAAGTGAAAAAATCTAAAAAACTACTGCAGTTATCGGTTGATACCGGTTTGGGTAAGAAGACGGTATTGAGTGGAGTGGCAGAACAATTTACACCGGAAGAGTTGGTCGGAAAACAGGTGACGATGTTACTTAATCTCGCCCCTAAAAAAATGGCCGGAATTGATTCCGAAGGCATGATCCTGATGGCCGCCGACGATAAAGGTAATTACAGGCTTTTACGTCCCGATGAGCCGACCCCTCCCGGAGCCGCTATCAGTTAATTCCGAGAGTTCAAGGACCTTTTTTTTTCTTCTAATCGAAACAGGGTCAAACCATTATCCGGCTGTAGGTGTTGTATCAAGAGATTCTATAAAAATTGTTCATGAAAACATCCCTTATCCCAATCCTTCTTCTGGCGTTTATGAGTACGATTGATCAGATTACCTTAGAGGATTTGCGTTGGAAAAACCGCGTTTTATTGGTATTTCCCGTTGGGGCCAATTCCGAAAACCAATTCATACCTGAGAGCGACACCTTGCAAGGCGAAATGGAGGAAAGGGATATGGTTTATTTTGTCTTTGGAGATTCGCTAAAAACCAACAGTGAATTCTCCTTTGCCACTGAATACATCAAACAATTGAGAGCAAAACATACCTTGGGCAGCAAAAAGGACTGCTATGTTCTCATCGGAAAAGACGGAGGAACCAAACTCCGAAGAGAACAGTCCAAAATCGATTGGGAGGAGCTTTTTGGCACCATCGATGCGATGCCCATGCGTATGCGGGAAATTAACGAAAAGGATAATTCCCGTTAGTTCACAGGTACTTTTAACTGTCCTTGAACCAACCCGTAATACTGATCCGCTCCTTCTTAGTAGGCAACACTTCATGAGGTATTTCCCCGCTTAGGAAAGTAACCAGCCTTCCCCCCACAGGTAAAACATCCCGATACGTTTCCACCCCATTTTCTGCTGTAAAATACATTCGAAGGGCCCCTTCATCCGATGCCTCCCACCGTTCATTCAAGTATAGAATCACGGTAACCTTCCGGTAGCTTACCGATTGGAATCGATCGAGGTGCCTGAGGTAAAAGGAACCGGGAGGATACATGGCAAAATGAGCTTCAAAGGATCGAAGCCCGAGATAACAGCGCTGGTTAATGGCAAGTCGCAAATTTTCCAAGCTATTCCAGAAAGTTTGCTGTAGGGGGGTCAATTGCAATTCATCCATCCACATCACTTTATCACTTCTGATTTCAGGTTGAATGGAAAATGATTCACCCTTCCCCACACCGGCGTGCCGAAATTGTCCATGGTACATCAAATCCTGCTGCTCCTCCAGTAATTCTTTTCTGAATTTTTCTGAAATGTATTGATCCGTTATGGACCAGCCATTTTGATACAGTTCCTGGGCGATCTGCTCATTAGAACGGGTATCGGAAAGCGGGTTGTGCTGCGTCATACCTGCGAAATTCGAAAATATTCCTGACATTTCAGGGAAAAAAAGGCTCGGTGCCAAACTATTTCAGGTTTTCCAGATTGAAATTGCTATTTTAAACCTTGCAAATAATGAATAAGCATTAATTTTGTGGCTTGTTTTTAAAAAAACCACCATGCATTTAAAATCCGACGACATCACCCGGCTGGAAGTTGATTACCAAACCGGTGAAGTTCCTCCGCCATTCAGTCATGTATTCAAGTTAAAGCTATCCTTCGGTAAGAATTTCGTCAATACCCAATTTGATATTCAATATACGGGCAGAGAGGATATGACTCCGGAAGAAATTACCGATGAGGGATTTACCCTTGAGGACGATTACCGGTTTACGGGTGAGATTCCCAATTTGTGGGAGCAAGTATTCAAAAAATTATATGCCTCCTCCAAGTGGTCTAACCAAAAATCCCTGGGTGAAAAAGGCGGTATCAAATTACTCGCCAAGGACATCCATGGCAAAATCACCCGCGACATTCCGCTTAATCAGGAAGAATGGTACCTCTGCTGCCAGGATTACATACAGGCCATTTATGAGGTTAGCAAAAAAGAGGCTCCCCTATGCCTGCGGTTTAAAGAAATTGGCCCGGAAAAGGGGGTATTCGTAGAATTATTATTCAAATTTTCGATCAGAAAGGTGGAGGCTAACATAAACCAGCAAACCGGAACACTGGACTGGGAAGAAGGAAGAAAGCTAGCCTCTTTGATTTTTATACCGGACTACGATTACGATACTGCTAGAGAAGAGGAACCCAAAAATGAAGGAACCTACCTTGACTGTGGAGATGGTTACTGGCACAATTTTGATAGCGGCATCATCAATATTGATCCTGAATTTGATGCAAAAGCCCAAATCCGCGAAGAATTCAGGTCACTAGTAAAGGATTAATCGATGAGCCACCGAATCACTTCCCTGAAATTTTCCGAATATCTTCCTGTACCTCCCGGATCATTTTACCAAGATCTTCGATCGTAAGTGGTCCGGAAGAAGGATCTGGAAAATCGGCACTTACAAAGGCTTTGGCTTCCCATATTTCAAGCACCTCCTCGATGGGGATGTTGTAGGGTTTATACCGATCATTATCCGATACTGCGAATAGTTTGCCTTGTTCGGTGATGTAATTAAATACCCGCTTATAGACTATTCCTTCATTTTTGGTAACCAACACATAGGTCTTCCCATTTTTTACTTCCATCCCATGCTCCAGGTAGGATCCGATGATTAGGGTTCCTGGTGTCAAAGGAAGCATGCTGTCCCCACTTATTTCAAACGCGCGGTAGGTTTTATCTTTGGAGAGGTTTGGTAGTCTGAAATTTGGAAGGTTTTCCATGTATTCGGGATCGGCATAACCGTTTAAATACCCGGCAGAGGCTTTCGCTCCGACCATGCTGATCCATTCTTCTTCCTGTTCGTCCAGGGTCACGGTCAGGATTTTAAGTTGTTGCTGTTGTAAATACTTTCTGCCCTTGCTTTCGATATCCCAAAAAAGAAGTTCGTCGATGACAATATCAAAAATGGTAGCCATTACTTCTAGTGCCGCCAGTTTGGGATCGGATCGTCCATCTTCATAAGCTGAAATCATGCTCCGTTGTACGCCGATTTTCTCCGCCAGCTGCCCTTGCGTCATGCCTGCTTTCTTTCGTAAAAACCGTAAATTTCGAGGTAAACAATTCATGCAGAATAGAGGTAAAATTGGTGGTCATCTTTCCACTGATTTTTAAAGGTAAATCGCAGCAGGTCCATTCTTGAATCCTCCCGGCGAGCCAGACGAGCCTTTATTTCCCTGCGGATCTCTTCCTCGGAGCAACCTTCCTCAATTAATAAATACCCGTAACTGGGCTTATTAGCATGTCGAATGTAAAATTTTACCTGAAGATTCCCAGAGGTTAACTTTTTAGCTGTAAACTGAATGTTTTCTGATTCTCTCATTATATTGTTTATTAAATCACCCTTTGTAAAAGTAAAAATGTTATTTTTATAAACCAATAAAAATTTCTTTTTTATCATTTCTGCTCTTTTTGGATGGGGTGGAAGAATAGCCAAGCCATTCACACTTGCTTTCAGACAGGGGAGAAAAACAGCCAGGTAATAAACAAAGGAAGTCAAAAAAGCTGGTGGCATCGGCTTCTCGCTTGACTAAACTACTTATATTTTATTCATAGGGTATTTTTTTGACCTATTTGATTTTTTTTCGTACACATAATATTAACTGTGGCTATTTTTTACACCTATTTTTATCGATTATATTTTTTTTCATTCATTTTTGGGTTAAATTTATACCAAAATAATTAACCACTTTACAAGAGAGAACTTATGAAAAATTTTAACAGAAGGGACTGGCTTAAGACCAGCGTATTAGGTTTAGGATCCCTGCCATTGATTACCGGAAACTTACATGCTAAGACAAATGCAGTATCCGGGAAAAACTGGAGCAGCGAAAGCATGTTATGGGAAATGAACCCCATTTACAAAGACGTAAAGATGAAGGCCAGGCTTTTGGCCAATGAAAATCCTTTTGGCCCTTCACCAAGTGTACAGAAAGCCATCGCTGAATCCATCAGTCTCGGAAATAGATACGGTCATTCCGATGCAGCCTATCTAATAGATATGTTGGCGGAAAAAGAGGGTGTCAAACCTGAAAACATCATGCTTGGTCCCGGATCCACTGATATGTTGGAAAAAACGGCCATTGTTTTATGTAAAGATGGTGGAAATGTCGTTTCAGCTGATCCTTCTTACATGTCCCTCGTCAATACCGCAAAGGCCATGGGAGGTGAATGGAAAGCCGTTCCGCTGAAAATGGATTATTCACATGACCTGGACGGCATGGAAGCAGCCATCGATTCCGAAACCAAGCTTTTGTATGTATGTAATCCCAATAATCCAATGGGTGCCATCACCGACCCGGAAGATTTAAAAGCATTTTGCAAAAGTGCCGCTAAAAAGCGTCCCATATTTGTGGATGAAGCGTATTTGGAATTTATGGACAAGCCTGAGGATCACACCATGGTGAACCTGGTTTCTCAGGGACATGATGTCATGGTAGCCAGAACCTTTTCCAAAATTCACGGAATGGCAGGTTTGCGGGTAGGATACCTGGTAGCTACCGAAGAGCGTATTAAATCCATCACCAGCATGGTAAGAGGTACAATGGGGCTATGTGTAACTTCCCTGAAAGGTGCCATCGCCAGCATCAAAGATGAGAAATTTCTCGCATCCTGCAGACAATGGAATGCAGAATCGAAAGCTTTTACCTTAGAGCAGGTCAAATCTATGGGATTCGATCCGATTCCTTCTCACACCAGCTTTATGATTTTCCCTATCCAGCAGGAAGGCAAAGCATTTGCCGGAAAAATGATGGATCAAGGTGTCGGAATCCGTGTATACTCCATCGCCGACCAGCCCTGGTGTAGGGTAAGTATGGGTACCATGGATGAGATGAAGCTGTTTAGCAATGCGCTGAAAACGGTGACAACCTAATCCCGCGATTAGCAATAAGCCCCAAATAACCACCCACTTTACCTTCACTAACAAACTGATTATTTATTCATATGAACTTAGCTGTCCAAAAGACGCTTTCTCTGCTATTGCTATTGGTTATCGGGTTTTTACTGAGAAAAAAGCTGAAAGATCCTGCCCAGCAGAAAGGGCTTAAAACGTTAATCCTAACAGTGGCTTTACCGGCAATTATATTTGTAGCATTGCTCAAAGCCGAGGTACAATGGGATTTATTGGCCCTTCCAATATTGGCCATTTCATTTAACTTCCTATTATACTTCATCCTTAAATATACCCTGCCTCTTTTTGGCATCGAAAAGGATTCGTCTCCGTATCGAACCTATTTATTACTCTTTCCATCGCTCGCGCCCGGGCTTTCCTGCTTTCCATTCCTTATCGAATACCTGGGAGACGATGCACTCGCCTGGGGAGCACTAGCTGACATCGGAAACAAAGTGTTTGTCCTGGTGATTGCCTATATGATCGCAATGAGTTGGTATTTTAAAATCAATAAGGATATAAAAACCGGAAATAAGGATAAAATCAAGTCGCTGTTATTGAGTCTGGTGAATGAACCCATTAATTTGGTTATTATTCTTGCGCTCATTTTGATTAGTGTGGGAATTCATCTTGAAAACCTCCCCGTATTCATCGCTACTGCCATCGGTACCCTGAGTAACCTGATGACTCCATTGGTGTTAATTTTCATCGGAATAGCAGTGGTATTCAATTGGAAGCAAATTAGGAAAATTGCCGGTTTACTAATGATCCGTTCCGGGCTTACCTTCTTGCTGAGCGGTATTGTTTTGATCTTTGCACCACAATTATCCTATGCTGCCATTTTGGTCCTGGTCGTATTCCCACAGAGTGCCATCAGCTTCTGGCCCTTTGCTCACATGGCCTCCGTTACGGCCCTGGAGCAGGAAAGTGAAAAGAAAAGGAATAAGACCTTCGATATGGAATTAGCAGTGAATATCCTGGCTTGCTCACTACCCTTCACTACCGTGATCATGCTGGCGGTATTTTCCTTCGGAGAAATATTCACTTCCCCTACGACGCTGTTTTCAGTAGGTTTCGTCTTATTGGGATTAGGGATTATCAAGCCACTTTTAAAGTGGTTCAAACTGATAGAATACGAGCCTGCATTGGAGAAGGAAACCCATTCCTCATAAAAATATAAACCACTAACAATTAATTTACTAATGTGATCAGATTAACCTCTGCTAACTACCGAAAGCAGCTTTTCAGGTGAAAAGCTGCTTTTTTTTGCTTTAGGACAAAACACAAAAAAAACCGGCCTGAAACAAGCCGGTTTTTATCATTGTAATAATCTGATTACAAATCTATTGCACGTTATACTAAGATTGATTTATTTTTGTCGAAGTGACCTGCTTAAATGCGTCGGCAAACATTTCCAGGTCATCCATTTTACCCATACTTACCCGGCAATAATTCTGTCCTGCTACATTCATACTTTTTATCCCAACTCCTTTAGCAAGCATCTTCTTTTTGAAGTCGTCGCTATCCATGGCAATAGGAAAAAGAATGAAATTGGTGTGAGAAGGAAAATAATCGTGTCCGGTCTTTTCCAGCACATCATACACGAATTTTTTTCCTTCATTATTCATTTTTACAGAATACTTAATAAACTCCTGATCTACCAGACTAGCGGTGGCCGCGCTCATGGAAGGGCCACTCAGGCTGTTTCTAGGTCCTTCTTTAGCTATTTCTTTGATTACTTCCGGCTGGGCGATACAATAGCCGACCCGTAGTCCCGCAAATGCATGCACTTTTGAAAATGTCCTGGCAACAATCACATTTTTACCATTCTTAATGCAAGCCGTAGTGGTGGACCCTTTCGGGTTTTCCATGTAATCCCAATAAGCCTCATCTACAAATACGGGGACCTTATCCGATACAGTATTACAAAAACCAATAATCTCTTCTCCAGTCATGATCTTTCCGGTAGGGTTGTTCGGGTTGACCAGATAGACCAGCGAGACATCCGGTTTTACCTTATATTCCATGGTAGACAGGTCGTGATCAAAGTTTTTGTCAAGGGGAACTTTGATCCACTCGGAGCCCATGTATTCGGCAGACCTAACCAGGGAAGTGTAGGTAGGGTTGGCGGATACCACTTTGCCATTGGCACCTCCGTACACTCTGGCGGTGGCGTGTAGCAGTTCACTTGAACCTGCTCCCAGTAAGATATGGTCTTCTGTTACACCCTCCTCCTGAGCTATCAGGCTTACCAATTTCTGCCTGTATTCTCTGGGATATAAAAAGGCATCATCTATAGCTTCTTTCAGTGCCTTTTTAGCAGAAGCGGATGGTCCAAAGGGATTTTCGTTGGAAGTCAATCTCGCATATCGCTCTTTTTTTGGAAGAAAGGAAGAAATGGCTTCCTCTTCCGTACCGGCACCTGCATAGCCCATGGTCATGAGTCCAGCTGTCATCGTAAGGCTGGATTTCAGCCAATTTCTTCTGTTTAAATTCGTCATCTTTTTTTGATTTGGTTGTTAGTGGTAATCGTTTTTTATAGAAATAAAAAGGGATGTTTTGTCATAGAACTAATCTTCTACTTCTACCCGGAGTTTAGCAGCAGAGAAAATTATTCCAAACAAAACATCCCTTACCCAAGGAATCTTGTCCCTTTCTGATTTCGCTTATCTTATTACTACTACCTTACACGTACATTGTGAAACTTCCGGAAGGCGATATCATTGTGAGTGCCCGCAAATTCGAGACGAATTTGTGATCCGGAACTTGGCTCAGATAAACCAAGCGAGGTCCAGGGATTCTCAAATAGTATTTTACCCTGGCTATCAGTGGTGAGCGTACCAATTTCATTGGTTTGGTCCATAAAAACTGTTACTTCAAGACCTGAGACAGGAATGGAATCAATACCTATATTCCGATCGAGAATACCGCTTTTGTCCAATTCGTAAAACGAACCGGCAACTGCCACGCCTGTGGCGGCATCAAATTCGTTCCCCTCCAACACCACCAAGACCGGTGCGGCGACGTTTGGAGTAGCCAAATCCTCTGCCTCTACGCAAGAGAAAACAGCGATCACTACCCCTAGTATAGCTAACTTATTAATTAATTTTTTCATGGTATAATTTCAATTGAATTTGAAAATGTCTGTTTGCAAAAATTGCTTCATTAAGAGAGCGGATTTCCTTATTCCTTCCACCATAATTCACTACGCATATTATCTTCTCCGCCCAGCATTTGGATACCGCCCTGTAGATTATCCATGTTCAGCGAATATTCAGATGGCGGGTACTCAATACGTGTAGGCAAAACACCTTCATTTACAAATATGGCATTTGGATCAGGTGTAGGCATCTGAGGAAGACCGGTTCTCCTGTATTCGGTCCAGGCTTCAATTCCCTGCCCAAAGAGCGCAATCCACTTTTGTGTCATGATGGTTTCTTTATCAACCGAACCCAATCTACCCACATAGTCGGCAGGCATTTCCAATCCATGTTGAGCAAACGAACCACTCACTCCTTTTTCGAAATATTCCATGTAATCACCAGTAATATCTCCATCTATAGCCGCCTCCGCAAGGATAAACATCAACTCTGAATAGGTCATCAAAATACTGGGAGCTTCCGGATCCAGGAATTTCTGTCCGATAGTAGATGCGGAAATAGTAGATGCTGCCGCATCTGTCAATCCATTGGGTAAGCCTTTGTACGATCCATCGCTCAAGGGCAAGGCATACACCGAAATACGATCATCATCCAGTTCCAATAACTTATCCACCAATGTGGTACTGATATTCCAATCTGAACGGGTGGAAAATACATCAAACATCTTATTTCTGCTCCCGATAACGTTTGCATGGATCAATTCTGCATAATCATCATTTCCTGTAAAAATAGGATAGGTTTCGGGAGAAGAAAGAATCTCCTGCATGATAGCCCTGGATTCAGCTGGCTTTTTAACAGCCTGACGGTTCGCCAGTTTAATTCGCAATGAATTGGCAAACTTTTTCCATCTCAGAATATCCCCGTCAAACATAATGTCTCCATTTACCAGCGGGCCATTGACCGACAGCTTTTCGTTGGCGAGCTGAAGGTCGGCCAATACACCTGCATACACCTCTTCCATCGAGTCGTATTTCGGAGAGTTAACTGGCTCCTCTGCGGCTCCTTTAAGTGCCTCTGAGTAAGGAATGGGACCAAATGCATCGGTCAGGTAAGAAAAGGTAAATGCCTTCATTACCATGGCAATCCCTTCGTAATTTCGATTCTCAAATTCTCCTCCTTCTCCAGAAAGTTCAATGACTTGCTCCAGATTTACAAGGGAACTGTTATAGAGATTATCCCATGTTCCGGAAGAAACCGTAATCGGAATTTCATAAGTATCTCCCTCGGCGTTAATGTAGATATTTCGAGCCAAATGCTGAATCCAGCACATGGCTGCATCGATGTTTAACCTTTGAAATCGGGTGCTGTGACCCCAATACCGATCCACCGATACCTGAATGGCATTGGGTAATAAAAGGGCCGGTGATATGGTCACCGGGTTGTTGGGATCGGTATTGATTTCTTCGAATTCCTCTGTACAAGAGCCCGCCATAAGGAAGAGCCCGAGTAATAAGGTATAGGGTAGTATTTTAAATTTTTTCATGTTTTTAATCTTTAGCAAGTTGGAATCTACTTAAAAGCTAACATTCAGGTTAAATCCGATATTTCGGGTGGAAGGCATCTCACCGTAACCAAATCCCTGGGCATTGCCGCCTTTACCGTCGAATTCAGGGTCCAGATGAGGATGGTTTCTAAATAGTATGGCCAAATTTCTGCCCACCACGGATAGTCTTACACTCTCCAGAAAAGTATTGGCAAGCAAGGTCTGCGGAAGGCTGTAGCCTAGGGACAATTCCCTCAACTTTACAAATGATCCATCAAAAATGCCTGCTTCGTGGTATGTTCGGGGGTTTTGGGCGTTCCAGAAAGGCTGCGCTCCAACGATAACGTCATTGGGCACGTAAGCAGGGCTTTCTTCTGTACCTACATTCATTACACCTTGTCCGATCACACCCTCTTCTCTTCCGATAGCCGTCTCTACGTATTGGCCTGTCTTTCTAGCCAGTCCGGTACCCACATCAAACAGGTCTCCACCCATGCGAACATCGATCAACGAACCGAAGGAGAAACCCCGGTAAGTAAATGTATTGGATAGCCCACCAATCCAGTCAGGCTGAATATTTCCCAATTGGAACGTTCCAGCTTCTAATTGAGGTAATCCGTTGCTATAGACAATTTCTCCCTCCGGTGACCGCTGGTATCTCCTACCGTACAATGTGCCATAGGGCTGACCAATTCTGGCCTCAGAGGTTAAGCTATTCTGACTTCCAAGCGTGTAATTTTCAAGGCCCTCAGCCAGTTCTACTACCAGGTTTCTGTTTCGGGCAAAATTCATCGACACATCCCAGTTAAGCCCCCCGGTATTTTGAAGAATTCCGGCTGTAAGCATTAATTCTACCCCTTGGTTGGTAATTTCTCCGGCATTAAGAATCTGACTTTCATAACCGGAAGCACGGGAAATGGCTACTGCCAAAATCTGATTGGTAGTGGACTGATGGTAATAGGTAAAGTCAAGCCCTATTCGTCCATTCAGAAAGCGTAAATCAAGTCCTACTTCCTGACCTGTCGTAATTTCAGGTTTCAAATTTCGGTTAGCGATTTCATCTGAAGCGGCATACATAGGCGTGGTCCCTGCCCATAAGCCCTGAGAAGCAAATACCTGATTCAAAAGGTAAGGATCGGCATCGTTACCTACTTGCGCCAAACTAGCTCTGACCTTGGCAAATGAAAGGACATTGCTCTGCACGTTAAACAGATCGGTCAAAACCGCACTCAGGGCCACTGAAGGGTAGAAGAAAGAATTACCGCCAGTAGGCAAGGTACTGGACCAGTCATTTCTTCCGGTCACGTCCAAAAAGATGGAATTGGCATAACCAAACTGCGCAGAACCAAACACGCTATTTACTACCTGCTTCCTGATTTCACTGGAAGGAACAACCGGGCTGGCATAGTTGCCCAGGTTGTACAACCCATCGATCGTAAGTTCCCGGACATTTACAGCAGTCGTTTGATAATTGTTGGTTCTGTTGATGGCCCCGCCTTGGAAATTCAAGGAAAAGCCGTTGTCCAACGTTTTGTTGTAGGTCAGGATGATATCACTGTTGGTTTCCTGACTGGTCATCTGGGTATCCGTATAGGCTCCCAGAATCCGGACAAAGTTTTTCGTTCTTTCTACACTAGTTACATTTGTCCGGCTATCGGACCAGAAATCGGTTCCGGAACGGAGCATGATGCTAAGCTCATCGGAAAATTTATAATTGGCCGCAATATTTCCCACGAGCCGGTCTTTTTCATTTGCATTCGTGTACCGGTCCTGTAGAAAATAAGGATTGGTAAAATATTCGTGCTGCCAGTTAGCATACGGATAGTCATCGCCAGGCCGGAAGGTCTCTCGCTGAATATCGTAGTACTGCTCCCAATTTTTCAGCTTGTCGAAATCAGTATGCCGATGCGACCAAATAAAATCTGAACTTGCTGTATACCGTCGGTTGTCGGATCCGGACTTTACATACTCCGCACTAACCGTAAAACTTAACTTATCTGTAAAATTATAACCAGCGTTAAGTTTGAAATTATTTCGGTAGTAATTGTTGTTGTACATGATACTGGTTTGATCCAGCCTTCCCATGGACAGCCTGAAATTACCGGATTCATTTGCACCGGATACCGCTACGTTATTTGTCATGCTTCTGCCGGTCTCCCAAAACTGCTGAAAATTATCGGGTTGGGGTAAAAGCGGCTCTCTGCCGGGAGCACTGTACCATAGCGGAACCAGTGATCCGTCCATCGGCTGACCCCAGCTTTCATCTACACCGGCAGTTCCCCGGATTCCATCGGCATCAAAACCGTTTCTTCCGTCCACGTACCAGGTTCTGTACCCGATACCTCCGCCGTAAATGTTTTGTAAACCAGGTTCTACCAAAGGCCTGTCAAAAGTCATGTTGGTGTTCAACTCCACACCAATTCCCTTACTACCAGACCCGTCCTTGGTGGTCACCATGATCACGCCATTCGCCGCTCTGGAACCATATAACGCCGCAGCGGTAGCACCTTTCAATACGTTTATTTCTTTAATGTTGTCCGGATTGATTTCAGACAAACCTCCCCCATATCTTCTACTGGCAGTCTGGTCTAAGGGTACTCCATCCAGCACTACCAGCGGCTGGTTGTTCCCAGCCACGGAAGAAGAACCCCGGATAACGATGTGAGAACCGCTACCAGGCATGGAATTACTATTGATCTGAACGCCGGCAATACGACCGGACAAGTTGTTGGCAATATTCGGCTGGCGGGCATCAGCTATCTGGCTACCCTCAACCGCCTGCGTAGTGTAGCCTAGCGCCTTCTTTTCGCGTTCCATTCCAAAGGCAGTAACTACCACCTCAGATAAAGCCGTTTCGTCTGGCGATAGGGAAATAGTCAATTCGCTCTGATTCCCTACCTTAATCTCCTTTTTATCGTAACCGATAAAGGAAACTTCCAGTACATCCTCCGAACCCGACAATGAAAGGGAAAACTCTCCATTGATATCCGTGGCTGCTCCTTTGGTGGTTCCTTTAACCAGCACACTAGCCCCTGGAATAGGCTGCTCATTTTCGTCAATTACCGTTCCAGATACCGACCGCTCCTGTGCAACGAGCGGATTAAATAGCACTGACCCCGTAAGGATCATCAATCCGAGGAAAAGACGGGTAAAAATACCGATACTCCTTTCCTTTGCGTGAGTAAATTTTTTAATCATGTTGTTAATGGTTATAAGTGAAGATTAAAACCGGTTTTTGGTCCGGTTGTCCCAAGTGGTTGATTTTTGGGTGTATCAGAAGGGCTATTTCGGGATTTTGAATAAAAAAATGAATTATATGGTTAATTTAAACCCTTCATTTTTAAATTCGTTGTCAATATAAAACAGGAATTCGAATAAGAAAAATTTACCGAATTAATTTTCAAAAATCCAGGTTAAACGAAATAATTAAAAATTATTTATTAATTATATTTTATTATTTGTTTTATTATATAAAACATACTATTGTTATTATTTTTTATAATTTATTTGTTTATTTTTTATTTTTACAGTGGATTTAAATTTACAAACTAAAATCACTTATTCTCATATTTTAGGATATTTTTAAATCCTATTATTTGCCATTATTTCATATAATCAAAATAATGGGTTTATTATAAACCCTATTTTTGTAATTTTTATGATTAAAAATAAATATGTTGTTATTTTTTAACTCAATCAATTTTTTGAGATACCTGTTAGATTTAAATTTTGAAATTATAAAATTTAACAAAATTAAGTTCCATAATTACGCTGAAAAAATACCCTGATTAACAGCAAAGCGAAAATCGGCCAATACTCAGATTAAAAGTTAGCTGGAAATAAAAATACCCATGATCCGATTATTCCGATCATGGGTACAAACTTCAAGTAAAATTAGCGCAGATATAAGCACTAATTTGGCTGGTTTTGTAACGGTACGTCCAATTCTTTGACTGATTTGATTGTTACCTGTTTAATTCATTGGTTTTCCCAAAAAGTCCGTTTATACGAGTGTTTGGACCCATAAAAAACTATTTACCAAATTTCTGTTTCAATAAGGCAAGTTTATCCTCCATACTTTCTTTCGCCTGGGGCTTGTTAGCCCGTTTTTTACCAGAAGGCTTATCTCGCTTTCCCTGCTGGGGTGATTTTCCAAACGGGTCTGCTTTCATACTAAGCCCAATTCGCTTGCGGGCTATATCCACCTCCATTACCGTTACCTTCACTTTTTGATTCACAGACACCACTTCATTGGGGTCCTTGATAAAGCGGTCCGCAAGTTGACTTAGATGTACCAATCCATCCTGATGCACGCCTACATCCACAAAGGCACCAAACTGAGTAATGTTGGTGACAATCCCCGGCAGTTCCATCCCTACCTTCAGATCCTTGATTTCATTAATGCCTTCCTCAAACCGAAAGACCTCAAACTTGCTTCTCGGGTCACGGCCGGGCTTTCCCAGTTCCTCCAAAATATCCTTTAGTGTAGGCAAACCTACTTCATCTCCCACGTATTTTTCCAGAGGTATTTTTTGGACAAGTTGATCGTCTTTTAGTAGCGTGCTGACAGAAACACCCATGTCATCTGCCATCAGCTTGATCAGTCCGTACCGTTCGGGATGGACGGCACTGCCATCGAGTGGATTCAGGCCATTCCGTATCCGCAGAAAACCGGCTGCCTGTTCAAACGCCTTTTCTCCCAATCGGGGTACTTTTTTAATTTCTTCCCTGCTTTTAAACGGACCGTTCTCATTGCGGTATGCTACGATATGCTGTGCCAAAGAGGGGCCCAGTCCGGACACATAGGTTAGCAATTGCTTTGAAGCCGTATTTACCTCCACTCCAACGCCATTCACACAGCTCATAACCGTATCATCCAGCGAATTTTTCAAGGCGTTTTGATCCACATCGTGCTGGTATTGACCTACTCCTATGGATTTGGCATCAATTTTCACCAACTCGGCCAGGGGATCCATCAATCTCCTTCCGATAGAGACCGCCCCGCGAACTGTAAGGTCAAAATCAGGAAACTCTTCCCGCGCTACCTCGGAGGCTGAGTAGATAGAAGCACCACTCTCATTGACCATTACCACGAGTACCTCTTTGGGCAAGCCCAGACGGTTGATAAAGGCTTCTGTTTCCCTGCTTGCCGTACCATTTCCAATGGCTATTGCCTCAATGTTATGCTTTTCTACCATGTATTTTACCAGGGCACCGGACTCCATGGTTTTCTTCTGGGGCTCATTGGGATAAATGGTTTCGTTCTGAAGGAATTGCCCCTGTCGTCCCAGGCAAACCACTTTACAACCGGTTCGAAAGCCCGGATCAATGGCCAGTACGGCCTTTTCCCCCAAAGGAGAGGCGAGCAACAGTTGTCTTAGGTTCTCTGCAAAAACCCTAATGGCCGCTTCATCCGCCTTCTTTTTGGAAAATACCCTGACTTCCGTTTCCATAGAAGGCTTCAGCAGCCGTTTGTATCCATCTTTCACAGCCATTTTTACCTGCTCAGTACTGGAATTGTTTCCCTTCAACACCTTTTTTTCAATCAAAAGCAAGGCTTGGTTTTCTTCAGGACCGGTATCCAGCATCAAAAACAACTCTTTCTCCCCACGGCGCATGGCCAATATCCTGTGGGATGGAGCCGTTTTAATGGGCTCTTCCCAATCGAAATAATCGGTATATTTGACCGCTTCCTGTTCCTTACCAGGTATAACTTTCGAGACAAATTTCCCTTCTTCGATAAACAAGTGGCGCAATTGCTTTCTTACCTCCGCATCCTCATTGATCCATTCAGCTATAATATCCCGGGCACCCTGTAGTGCCTCCTCAGTAGAATTAACTCCCTTTTCATCGTCCACATAGGGTTTGGCTGCCGCTTCCGGAGATGAATTTTCCTGCGAATAAATGAGTTGCGCCAAGGGTTCCAGACCTTTTTCCTTTGCTACCGTCCCTTTGGTTCTTCGTTTGGGTTTGTAGGGTAGGTAAATATCTTCCAGCAAAGACATGGTTTCCGCTGCGGCGATTTTTTTGGTCAGCTCCGCTGTCAATTTACCTTGTTCCTCAATGGACTTGATGATGGCTTCCTTTCTTTTTTCCAAATCCCTCAGTTGTTGCAATCTGTCCCGGACAGCCGCAACCTGTACTTCGTCCAGGGTTCCGGTAACTTCCTTCCGATACCTGGAAATAAAAGGCACCGTGGCACCCTCATCCAGCAAAGCTGCCGTACTGCTGACCTGTTTTTCCCGAATACCTAACTCACTGGCAATCTTTGAATAGTGATTCAAATCTGACATGAACAAAAATTATAGCGTGCACATTTTTTTTAACGCCCGCAATTTAAGCCAAAATTTCTTTCCTAACCTCGAAAAAGATGAAATTCCGACATTCGGTAAAACCAATACAAATGGTATATTTGTGGCAACATTCGACCTAACTGATAATGGAAAACAACCAGGGAAAACTCTACGATTTGATTAATTTGGAGGAGATTAGCGGAGGTAGTGACGATTTTATCGTCGAAATGATTAAACTTTTCATCGAACAAGCAAAACTCACCATATCCGGCCTGAATACGGCTTTTGATCAAAAAGACTTTGACGAAATCAAAAACCTGGCCCACCAGATTAAACCTAGTATCGACAATCTCAAAATTGAAATCCTCCGTCCCATTATTCGGGAAATAGAGGAGCTGGCTGAAAATCAGGCGCAGCCTGAAAAACTGTCTCCCTTAATCATGGAGACCAACACCGTCCTGGAGACAGTGCTGATTCAACTGGAGGAAGAACTAAAAAATAGAACTGCCTAATTCGTAGGGTAATAAGCCTGCACTCTTTTTAATTCCGTGGCAGCTTCACCCAGTTTGCCCTGCTCTTCCAGAATAATGGCGCGAAGTAAGTGGCAATCCCGTGCCAGGTAGGAATCGGGAAACGATTTTACACTGAGATCCAGTAAGCTTAGAGCATGCTCCTTATTTTCGGGACTACCTGTCTCGTACAGGCGTTTGGCCTCCTGAAAGTTTTCCTTCCATTGCAGGGCTTCCGGGCGCATTCTTTCTGCTTCCTGAAACACTTCAAAAGAAGGAATTTCTAAAGGCTGTTGTTTTTCCAAAATGGGGAAGGGGATTTCCGAGAAAAACGCCGAAATCGCTTCAAAATAGGCAAGGGCTTCCTTGCGGTTGTACGATTCCCGCTTTAACCTTCGCTCTTCCTTCGGGTGGGTGAAAAATGTAGCCTCGCCAATTACCGCCGGAATCTCGTAAGTGCCCCGTAAAACGCTGGCACCCGATTTGGAAAAAATGGTGTAGTCAGATACCAGGCTATAGGGACCTTTCCCTTTAAACAAATGCTTACGCAGTGAAATGGCTATTTTTTTTCCCAAATGTGTGCTGCCCATGTTTTCGGTAGCCGAGCCATGAAAGTAGACAATGGGGAAATTCACCGAAGGATCTGCGGTGGCATTGTGATGAATGGAAATAAAGAGGTCTGCTTCCTTTTTTCTGGCCAGTTGGCTTCGCTCCTCCAGCGGCACAAAAACATCTTCGGTCCGGGTAAGCAAAACCGCTGCTCCCGCTTCTTCCAGCATATCCTTAAGGTACAAAGCAACCCGCAAATTCACCCATTCTTCCCGCTCACCGGTAGGCCCCACGCGGTAAGAATCCGTAGCGGCCGTGCCGCCATGACCGGGATCCAGGATAATGACCTTGCCCCTAATCGAATCTGTATTTTGCCTTTCATCCGGTTGCCCTATCGGGGAAAATGCAAAAACACGGCCTGCAAACAATAGAAAGATTGCCAAGGCGATCAATGGGAAACAAGAGGGGTGCTTCATGGGAATGAGTTAGAATCGAAAATGGCCTGTGTGATTCAAGTACCAATCAAACAGGCAATTACCATTAAATAGAATACCATTTCAAAACCAAAGATAATTTTTTTTACCAAAATTATCCCGGAAAAAAGAAATATAGCCTGAATTTGGAAATTACTTTCCTAAAAAATAAAAACCGCCCCGGAATTTGAGGCGGCTTTATTGAAATGCTTAAAAAAATGCGTAAGGATTTAATTCACCTCCAAAGCTTCAACCGATGCGGGCGGTTCTTGCTGCTGCACCTGTACCACTTTTGGCAAGGCTTCCACGTCAGCATTATCCGAAATACCCAAGGGACTGTCCAGGGGGATATAGGGGGCAATCACGATGGAAACAATGGAGGTAAGTTTAATCAGGATATTCATGGAAGGACCAGAGGTATCTTTAAAGGGATCTCCTACCGTATCTCCGGTAACAGAAGCTTTGTGGGGTTCAGAACCCTTGTAATACATCTCACCATTAATTTCCACGCCTTTTTCAAATGACTTTTTGGCGTTATCCCAGGCCCCACCGGCATTGTTTTGGAATATCCCCATCAGCACCCCGGAAACGGTCACTCCTGCCAGCATCCCTCCCAATACTTCGTGGCCAAAAAGGAACCCCACGATAATCGGAGAAACCAACGCAATGGCTCCGGGAGCCACCATCTCCCGAATGGATGCTTTGGTGGAGATTTCCACACATTTCTCATAATCCGGCTTGGTTTTGAATTCCATGATTCCGGGCATTTCCTTGAACTGTCTCCTCACTTCATTAACCATGTCCATGGCTGCTCTTCCTACAGCCGCTATGGCCAGAGAAGAAAAAATGAATGGAATCATGGCTCCCACAAACAATCCGGACAACACGTCTGCCTTGTAAATATCAATGGTGGAAATACCTGAGATCCCTACATAAGCGGCAAACAACGCCAACGCCGTTAGCGCTGCTGAGGCGATGGCAAATCCCTTACCTGTGGCTGCAGTAGTATTGCCGACGGCATCCAGGATATCGGTTCTTTCTCGTACCTCTTTTGGCAATCCGGACATCTCGGCTATTCCACCAGCATTGTCGGCAATGGGGCCAAACGCATCAATTGCCAGTTGCATGGCCGTGGTGGCCATCATTCCGGCAGCTGCAATCGCCACTCCGTACAATCCTGCCGCCATATAAGAAGTAAAAATCCCCCCTGCCAATACCAAAATTGGTAAAACAGTGGATTGCATTCCCACGGCCAGACCGCCGATAATATTCGTGGCATGACCCGTGGAAGATTGTCGGATGATGGAATTCACCGGGCCTTTGCCCATTGCTGTGTAGTGTTCCGTAATAATACTCATCAGCGCCCCGACGATCAATCCGATAAAGACTGCCCCAAATACGCCCATTTTGGTAAAGGCGACAGAATTCAGCCGGGACATGACCAGATCACCCTCCGGCAGCATGTAATCGATCACAAAGAAAGAGGCCGCTACCGTCAATAGGATTGAAATCCAATTTCCCCGGTTCAGGGCTGCCTGCACGTTTCCTGTTTCGGACTTTATATTCACAAAAAACGTTCCCACAATGGAGAAAACCAAGCCCAAACCAGCTATTACCAGAGGCAATAATATAGGGGCAATCCCTCCAAAATTATCGTTACTTACAATCTCTCTTCCCAAGACCATGGAAGCCAGAATGGTGGCCACATAAGACCCGAAAAGGTCCGCCCCCATGCCAGCCACATCGCCCACATTGTCTCCCACATTATCGGCAATGGTAGCCGGATTTCGCACATCATCCTCCGGGATTCCGGCTTCCACCTTTCCTACCAAATCAGCACCCACATCGGCGGCCTTGGTATAAATCCCCCCTCCTACTCTGGCAAAAAGGGCGATCGACTCGGCTCCCAGTGAAAACCCTGCCAGCACCTCCAGTGCCGTTTCCATTTCATGTCCATTTACACCCCCTCCTGCAGAAAGTACAAACATATGGTAAAAGACGATAAACAAGCCTCCCATTCCCAGAACCGCCAATCCGGCCACTCCAAGCCCCATTACCGTGCCTCCCGTAAAAGACACATTCAAGGCCTTGGCAAGACTTGTTTTCGCTGCTTCTGTCGTCCTTACATTGGACTTGGTAGCTATCTTCATTCCCAGGTAGCCAGCGAAAGCAGATAGTACCGCTCCTATTACAAACGAGATGGCGATCACCGGACTGGAATTATCCAGCAAGGTTCCCGACCATCCCAAAATAATGGCAGCGATCACAACAAAGTAAATCATTACTTTCCATTCAGCCCTCAGAAATGACATGGCTCCTTTGGCAATGTAACCGGCCAATTCAACCATGTTCTTATCACCGGTAGGTTGCCTCGTCACCCAGGCAGATTTTACGGCCATCACCACTAGCCCAACAACACCCAAAAAAGGGACCAAATAGAGAAATAATTGTTCCATATCAGCTATTAAAGAAATATATGTATTTTAAATTTCGACAAAGATATTATTATTCCCATTCCTTTCAAGAAAGAAATGGTAAAAGATGGTTATAACCAGTTCTTACATGGGAAAGCTGCCGAAAATTCAGCATTATCTTAAATAATACCATTCACAATGCCATTTTTCTTAGATTTTAGGAATGGAATCGCCGAACGTTTTCGATTTTACCTGATCAGGAAGTATTTCTACCGCTGAATGAATTAAGATTTGGTATTTTCAACTAAATAATGACAAATTTGAAGGTATATCCGTACCTTATAGCTATGAAAAACTTCCGCCATTTCGTCTTCTTCCCATCGGTATTCCTGCTATTGCCAGCATTTTTGCTGCTTAATCCACCTGCCGCTCAGACTCAAACGGAGGACAGCTTACAACGAAAGGCCTATCTGGAAAACCTGCGGAAAAACAACCGCCCACATCCCCTACCGAACGAAAGGACACGAAACGTTTTTTCCTCCTTTGAGCGCCTCAGTTTCAAAGACAGCACCTGGGATGCCTGGCAAAAACGAACCGCTGAGCTTCCACCCAACTTTGCGCTGATGCCGGATATTCCCTTTCTTCCCGAACTACTGGTCATGAATGAAGGAAAGAACCCCACTCCCATAACGACGCTTGCTCAGTGGGAATCCAAAAGAGAGGTAATCAGCCAACAGGTCCAACACCTGCTATCGGGCACCTTTCCCGACCCGCCGGAAAATCTCAGTTGGGAAATCACCGAAGAACGAATGGAGGGCAAAATCAAGGTTCAAACGGTGGTCCTCCAATTTGGCGAACACCCCAAAGCCCGGCTGACCCTGGAAGTATTCCTTCCTCCCGGACCCGGACCCCACCCCGTCTTTATGAGTCAATGGAACCATCGGGGTTGGGTTCAAATAGCCGTAAGAAGGGGTTATTTGGGAGTGATTTATGCCGGGGCAGATGTTTTCGACGAAACCATCCATTACCAGGAAGTGTATCCCGAATACGATTGGTCCGCCTTGATGACCCGTGCCTGGGGAGCACATCGGGCCGTGGATTACCTGTATTCCCTTCCCCAGGTAGATAAAGAAAAAATTGCCCTGACGGGTCATTCGCGAAATGCCAAATTATCCTTGTTTGCGGCGGCTTTTGATCCCCGGATTACGGCAGTGATCAGCAGCAGTGGCGGAACAGGTGGGGAAATCCCATACCGCTACACCGATGAAAGACATGCCAACGAATCCATCGATTACCTCAATTCCATCCGGCCTCAGTGGTTTCACCCAAGGTTACGTTTTTATAATGGACGGGAACATAAATTGCCCATTGATCAAAACTCCCTCATGGCGTTGATTGCCCCAAATGCCTTATTATTAAGTTCCTCCATTCGGGAAGCAGGGGGTGGCGACCCCTGGGCGATTGAGCAAAATTACAAGTCCCTCGAGGAAATATATACTTTTCTCGGCGTTCCCGAAAAGGTAAGCCTGCGCTTTCGGGATGGCAAACATGCCCTTGCCGCCCGGGATATCGAATCCTACGTTGACTGGCTGGACATTCAATTTGGCAGATCGCAGGATACCTGGGAAAATAAGCGATACTATGCCTATGATTTTGATACCTGGAAACAGAACAAAAATCCAACAGATACCCTCAAAACGAAACCGCTAAGCCTGGAGGCATACCTAAATGATGTCCACACCGGAGAGGTACCTGAGGTAAATGACTGGCAGGAGGATATCCGAAAATGGACTCAATGGACGCTGGGTGAACAGCCCGAAGGAATTGCCGCTTCTCCCATCACTTCGCTCAGTTCCAAAACCGACTACATGGACCTGTTATTAAACCGTCCGGCCGTTTCCAATGGCCGGAGGCAAAACATTGCTCCCTACAATGCGCTGGGAGATTACCAGCACGGAGCTTTATACCTCCCCCTGGATAAACCATTGACCAACGAAAGTAAAATTCCGGTCGTCGTGTACCTGCACAAATACATCAACACCGGATTCGATGCCGAAATGAATCCCTTCATACGGGAATGCCTGGATAAGGGGATGGCCGTGTTCACCATGGATCTGCTGGGATATGGCAGCCGAATTGAGGAAGGGGCATCCTTTTACGAAAGGTATCCCCATTGGTCCAAAATGGGCAAAATGGTCAAAGATACGAGGGATGCTATTCGAGCCCTAAGTCAGGTTGAAGGCTTGGATTCCAACCGGATTTTTCTGGCAGGATATGCACTTGGCGGGACCGTAGGGTTATTTACCGCCGCTCTGGACGATCAAGTGGCCGGACTGGCAATCGCGTCGGCCTTTACGCCATTACGCAGCGCCGATGCATCCATGGAAGGGATCAAAGCCTATTCGCATCTGTATGGGTTGGTACCCAATTGGGGATTTTACTCCGAGCGTCCGTCGGATATACCGGTGGATTTTCCGGAAATGCTGGCGGCCATTCTTCCCAGGCCCCTGCTGGTAATCAGCCCGGAACAGGATCGACACGCCGACTTAAAAAACATTAGCAGCAGCCTGAAGCAACTGGAAAAAATTTCCGGTCAAATGGGGACCAAACACAAGCCTGATCAGTATATACCAAAAGGTTTCAACCGTTTTGGATGGGCATCCCAACAAGAAATGATTTCCTGGATTTACCAGCAAACCCAACTAACCGATGAATAACAGAAAGTTATCTTTTTTATTTACTGCTTCCCACCTGATCCCAGGCCTGCTGCTGTTGCTGTTTTCTACCCTTCCTGGAATGGGCAGGCAAATAGAGGACAGTAGCGAAAGCGGCTTGTCCCTGGCCGTTTTTGATGTAGATGCCACACCCCCTGTTGGAAGCCTGCTGGCTTATGATCCCATGGAAAAAAAGGACGACCTGGGGCTTCGTGCCCGGGGAATCGTCATCATAGGCAGTGGATTGCCCATCGTCCTTTGCGCAGTAGACTGGATTGGTATTGCTAATGAAAGTCAGGATGCCTTTAAATCCAGGCTGGCCAAAGCAGCCTCCACCCTCCCCTCTCGGGTAGCCGTACATACGGTGCATCAGCACGATGCGCCGATTAGTGATTGGGGGGCGGAAAAACTTCTGAAGGATGCCGGCTTGGATCCAAAAGCTTTTGACAGTTCCTTTGACAGGGTGCTATTGGATAGACTGGACCATGCTATTCAACAGGCCATGCAGTCTCCCCAGCCCCTCACCCATATTGGTACAGGGAATGCCAACGTAGAAAAGGTGGCTTCCAACCGACGCATCAAAGGACCCGATGGGAAAATCCGCTATTCCCGGACGTCTTCTACCAAAGACCCAAAAATCAGGGATTACCCGGAGGGATTGATCGATCCGGAAGTTTTGTTAATCAGCTTTTGGAACGAAGATGAGCCGCTGGCCGTGCTGAGCTATTATGCCGTGCACCCCCAAAGTTACTACCTAACCAAGATCGCCAACCCGGATTTTCCCGGAATCGCCCGCTACCTAAGGCAACTTGCCGTACCGGAGGCTTTGCATGTACATTTTAATGGAGCCGGGGCAAATGTGACCGCTGGCAAGTACAATGACGGAGCAAAAATCAACCGGAAAATCCTGGCCGAAAGGCTGGCTGCAGGCATGGAACAAGCCTGGCAAAATACCGTCAAATCGAAAATCAACCCCGCCGCTGTCTATTGGCAGCAAGAAGCGGTATTGCTACCTGCCAATGAAAACGTTCCTGACATTGCCCGGGAAATGCATCAGCAAAATGCCCGGTGGCTCACCAATAACCTGCAAAAACTGGCCTGGTACCGGCGACAGCAGCAAGGTAAAAAAATAGCCATCAGCTGCCTTTCCGTTGGAAATGCTCGCATCCTTCACCTGCCCGGTGAGCTTTTTGTAGAATACCAGTTGGCCGCTAAAGCAGAACGACCGGACCTTTTTGTGGCCATGGCCGCCTATGGGGATTACGGGCCGTTCTATATTGGCACGGCAGCTGCCTACGAAGAAGATGGTTACGAAATAAACGTCAGTCCGGTCACCCCGGAAGCCGAACCTATTCTGATGAAAGCCATAAAGAATTTGCTTGACGATTCGGTACAAATAGATGTCCAAAAGAGTCCCTATATCCTCCAAAATGAAAAGACCGTCCCTGTAAAAACACTGGATGAATGGAAGGATAAAAAGAGGTCCTGGGAAAATAACATGGCGGCAGTCATGGGCACCCTCCCTTCCCGGGAAAACCTTGCCATGCCCTCCCTTACCTACCTGGATACCGTTAAAGAAAAGGGGTTTAACCGGTATCGTATTCGTTTTGCTTCTGACGACACCAACGAGGTCACCGCCTATTTGTATATTCCGGAAAGAAGCACTAGCCGCCCGGCGATGTTGGTGCTACATAGTACCGGTGACCTGGGTAAAAAAATAGTGGATGGACAAGGCCCCCTGGAAAATCGGGGAATTGCCAGGGAGCTGGCAGAGAGGGGTTATGTGGTCATGGCACCTGATTATCCAAGCTTCGGAGAGCAAAAGGATCATGATTTTAGCAAGGATGGATTCCCCTCTGGCACGCTCCTGGGCGTTTGGAATCACCTGCGTTGTGTGGATGTATTGAGTCAGATGACGGAAGTGGACCCCGACCGGATCGGGGTGATCGGGCATTCGTTGGGTGGACACAATGCCCTTTTTGCTGCGGCCCATGACGAACGCATTCAGGTGGTGGTCAGCAGTTGTGGTTGGACTCCCTTTGCCTATTATGACATTGGGGAGGCAGGAACGGAACGATATGGTGGAAGGCTTGGTCCCTGGGCACAAGAACGGTACATGCCCGCAATAAAAAAGCTACTCCCGGATGCCCATCTTCCATTTGATTTTACAGATATTATTGCTTCCATTGCTCCAAGACCGGTTTTCACAAATGCCCCCCTTCAGGATAGCAATTTCGCCGTGGAAGGCGTAAAATCCGGCATAGCCGAAATCCAACCGGTGTATACCTGGCTGGGGTTTCCAGCGCATTTGATTGTGCGGTATCCGGATACGGGACATGACTTCCCTACTGCCGTCCGAAAAGAGGCGTATGCCTTTCTAGATGAATTTTTCGGATTCGAATCGGAAAATCGAAACTCATTGGAGTAGGCGATCCGGTATATGTTCCGCTTGCGTAAAAATTTATACTATCGTCTCATTTGATCTTATAATTATTTTATTTTTTTCGATTAATGTAAGATATTGGATTATTGTACGAATATACCCATAAATTAAATGACACGAATAGCCACCTCCCTTTTGGCGAGCACCCTTCTGACTTGGGGATTGAGCTCTTGCCAGAACGATAAATATGCGGACTCGCTGAACCCAGAAGCATCCATGGCGACCTTTTCCATACATGAAGGATTTGACATTCAATTGTTTGCCGCAGAGCCGCATATCAAAGACCCGGTAGATCTGGTATTTGATGAAACCGGCGCGGCTTATGCCGTGGAAATGCCGGATTACCCTTACAAACCGGAGCCGGGAGAAGGCCGTGGTGTCATAAAAAAACTAGTAGATACAGATGGGGACGGTACCATTGATTCCTCCATCGTGTTTGCGGAGGGTATCGCCGATGCCACCAGCCTGATGCCCTGGAAAGGAGGGCTACTGGTCACTGCAGCTCCTTATATTTATTACATGAAAGACCTCGATGGAGACGGCAAGGCAGATAGTAAAGAACAACTTTTTTCCGGTTTCTTTGAAAACAACTCCGAGGCTCAGATTACCAATCTCCGCCTTGGCATAGACAATTGGATATATGCTGCCAATAACGGCCAACGAGGCGAAGTAACCTATAGCGAAAAACCGGAAGCAGCAGCCCTAAACCTACAGGGCGCGGATTTTAGATTTCGCCTGGACAAGGAAAAATTTGAAAAAGAAAGCGGCACCGCTCAGTTTGGTATGACCTTCGACAACTGGGGCAATAAGTTTTTTACTCAAAACACCTTGCATATACAGCAGGCGGTTATCCCCAGAAGGTATCTGGAGCGACACGGTCACTTATCCAGCATGTCCGTAAACCACAATATTTCCGATCATGATTTTGAAATGTTCCAAATGACTCCTCCCCCTTATTGGAGAGCCGAAAGAACCATGCGGCGCAATAAGCAATACCAAGAGCAGGAATTGGACCGGGTAGAACATGCGGAAGACTATTTTACGGGTGCTTCCGGGGGAATCGTTTATAACGGAGGAGCTTTTCCAGAAGAATTCAGTGGAAATGTATTTACCGGTGATGTAGCTGGAAATCTGGTGCACCGGGACCTGTTGATCCCCGATAGCCAAGGTCCCACCCAAATTGCCCGAAGGCCAACTGAAGAAAAGGATCGGGAATTTATTGCCGCGACTGACCCCTGGTTCCGGCCTGTAGGCTTTACCGTTGGTCCGGACGGTTACCTTTACCTGGTAGATTTTTACCGGCAACATATTGAGACTCCCGTTTCTATACCGGATGATTTAAAGGAGGAAATGGATTTTATGAACGGCGAGGATAAAGGGAGAATTTACCGCATTCTTCCCAAGGGTAAATCGGCACAATTGAATACCCTTCCTGATTTTTCATCCATGGATGCGGCTACACTGGTGCGCCAATTAGAACACGAAAACGGATGGCGAAGAACAACCGCCCAACGTCTGATACTGGAGGATCCAAAGCAGGAATACATTCCTTTCCTAAAAAGTTTGGCCGGGCAAGAGTTGCCCGAAGCCCGGGTTTTGGCTTTGTACCTGTTAGCATCCATGGACGCACTGACCCAGGAACTCGTTTCCGATGCCTTACAAAGCGAGCACGCAGGCGTCCGGAAGAATGCGCTGGTTTTGGCAGAATCCTATCCTGAAATGGAAGCGGCAATAGCCGCTAGAACTACGGATCCCTCCACGATGGTTTCCTTGCAGGCCATTTTGAGCCTGGGCAATTTCGAGAGCTCCTTTGCCAGGGAAAAAATGGCGGAATCCCTGATGGATAAAGGCGACAATAAATGGTTTCGAATGGCGATTCTTAGTTCAAACCCAGGATCGGATCCAGAAACATTAGAGATTTTGGATAAAAACCATGCCTTTTTTGATGATCCCGAAAGTTGGAAAATGGATTACATCAAAGAGGTCGCTCATATACAGGGAGCAAAAGGAAACGAAGAAGCCATCCAATCCTACGTGGAATTGCTTTCCTCCCTTCCCGGCAAAACACTGGAAAATTGGAAGCCGGTTGGGCTGGACGGATTAAAAGCTGGGCTGGAAAGATCTTCCGATCAACCTGGCGAAAACGTATCATCCTTGCTTTCCCTACTCGAATCAAAATAAAATCAAACCGAAACCCACACCTGAAGGACCTCGCCGGTCTTTCCTAAAATTTACTTCCTGCATGACGCGTAGAAATCTCCTAAAGTATTTACTCGGATCCACCGGTCTGGTTTATTTCTTATCCCGATGTGCACCACCAAAGAAAGAATACGAGCTGGAGGGAGTAACGGACTGTGCCGACCTTACCGGTCTTAGTGAGGAAGAATTAGAAAAAAGGAAAAAGTTGGGCTATGAGGCCAGTACACCTGTTTCTGACAACCGTTGTGACAATTGCCAGCTTTACCTGCCCCCTACAGCAGAACGAAAATGTGGCGGCTGTCAGTTGTTCAAGGGGCCGGTAGAAGCTGCTGCCTATTGCACCTATTGGGCTCCCAGAGTTGCAAATGGTTAATTTATCCTTTTTTTCAGAAAGTAACCGATTGGTAAACAAATCGTTCCATTATCGTGTTTTAAGAGTAAAAGGAAGAGAAAATGGACAATTCCCTAACTCCCGTAGCAATCGTAACCGGATTTTTGCTGGTATATGTAGTGGCAGTTGCCGTAAATATTAACACAGCGATTATCCTCATGATGTTTTCCCTTTCTCCAATTTTAATGATCTGGATGGTCATTAGGGTGTTGAAGGCAGCATTTGAATCTACACATACCTTTGACGAAAAATGGTATGAGGATCAATAGGTTCGATTAAGCCAGATTTACCAGGCGTTGGTGGAAAATCGTCGGATAATCACTAACTTTAGTCTCTTGATTTAACGTTTATTATTTCGCCTGTCCATGAAGAGATTAATCGTACTTATTGATTTTTCAGCCTATACGGAAACCATATTAAAATTAGCGTTCGAATGGCGAAAATCGTATGATATCTCCCTTAAATTCATTTTTAAAATCCCCGGTTTGGCACCTACCCTTGCCAATTCCCCTAGTAAAAATCAAATAATTGATTTCGAGAAAAAAGAAGCTGAGAAAGCCTTTTCTGACGCATTGAAAAAGTTAGGTGTACCCCGTGGGGAAGCTGATTTTTTGGCCATTGACAGGCAGCTTACCCATTTTCTGTCTGAAGAAACAAGCTCCGAAGACATGCTGCTATTAGGCCTGAAGGGAACGGGCTTCCTGAAAAAGCTATTGGTCGGAAGTACTGCCACCGATATAATCAACCATCTAAACCGGCTGATCATTGCCTTGCCCAAGTCCATTGAGCAGGCCATACCCACCAAATTAGCATTAGCCTGTCAGGTAAAGTACCCGTTAAACGAGCGAGCCCTTTCCAATTTGCTGGATACAATTGGTAACTCCATCGAAGAAATTGAACTGCTTACCATCCTGACAGAAAAGGAGGAACGAACTGAAAGCGAAGCCTACCTGGATAAATTAAAAGCCAAATTCTCTACTCACTACAAGTGTACCGTCAAGCTATATGAAAGTTCGGATGCCTTTGGAATCATCAAAGAAAGGTACCGGCAATTTCCCGACGATTACCTGGTTTTGCAAAAAGGATCCCGAACGCTAAACGACCAACTTTTCCGGAAATTCTTTATCAATGATTTGGTACACGATGGCCAAACCCCTCTAATAGTGCTTCCGTTTGAGGAAGCGTAATAGGTATATAGTCGTTCTTGGGCTCGCCAAGCCTAACACAAAAACCTTCCAGAGGAAATTCTATCAGGCATTAAGTTGGTTCAGCAGTAACTTGAATCCCCTCAAGTTGGTTTCCTCATCAATTATCAGCGGCTCCAATCCTGCCATTTCGGCAAAATCTTCCAGGATCGCTACGGGAAGGTTTTGACTAAAACAGGTATGATGAGCCCCTCCTGCCAGGATCCAGGCTGCGCAAGCTGTTTTAAAATCCGGTAAGGGTTGCCACATGGTTCGGGCTACGGGGAGATTAGGGAGATCACGTGGTGGCTTGATAGCCTGAACTTTGTTAATTACCAATCGGTATTTATCGCCCATCGCTACCAGCGATGCGTTTAAGGCGCTGCCTTCACCCGCTGTAAAGACCAATCTGACGGGATCTGCTTTTCCCCCAATTCCCAGGGGATGGACTTCACATCGGATTTCCCCTTCTGCCAGACTTTCGTCTACTTCCAGCATGTGTGCTCCCAGAACTACTCCTCCTTGTTCCAGAAAGTCGTAGGTGTAATCTTCCATAAAGGCATTCCCACCAGGCAAGCCTGTTCCCATGACCTTCATGGCACGGACCAGCGCCATGGTTTTCCAGTCGCCTTCCCCGGCATATCCGTAACCCTGACAGGTCAACCGCTGAACGGCAATGCCCGGAAGCTGGTGCAGGCCGTAAAGGTCTTCAAAGGTATTGGTAAATCCTTTAAAGTTTCCTGCTTCAAGGAACTGCTTCAAGCCTAATTCGATTCGCGCAGCTTCCTTCAGGAAATCCCGGTGACTGCCTGCTACCTTCAATTTCTCATCCATCGTGTAGCTTGATTCGTACAAGCTCACCAATCGTTCGACTAAAACCGGATCAATACCATTCATTTGCTCGACGAGGTCACCGACCGCATGTGTATTTACCGAAAAGCCGAATTGCATCTCGGCGCCCACTTTATCCCCTTCGGTGACGGCCACCTGCCGCATGTTGTCCCCAAACCGTACAAATTGAGCCCCCTGCCAATCGTGCCAGCCAGCAGCTGCCCGACTCCAGTAATCGATTTCCTGGTGAACCGATGCCTCTTTCCAATGACCTACCACGACCTTTCTTCGCAGCTTCATCCGGGTACAGATATACCCAAATTCCCTATCCCCATGAGCACTTTGGTTCAAATTCATATAATTCATGTCGATGGTTTCCCAGGGAATGGTACGCTGGAATTGGGTATGCAAGTGAAGCAGTGGCTTGTTCAAAATTTTCAGCCCGTTAATCCACATCTTAGCCGGAGAAAAGGTGTGCATCCAGGTGATGAGGCCTATGCAGCTTTTTTGTGTGTTGGCATGGGCAATCACTTCATAAATTTCAGCCGCCGTGGTGACTATGGGCTTGAAAACAATAGGAACCGCTATTTTCTCGGATGCGTCCAAAGCCGAAGCTATTTCTCGGGCGTGCAGGGTTACCTCAGACAAGGTGGCTTCGCCATACAGGTGCTGGCTGCCTGTGATAAACCATACTTCGTATTGGGAAAAACTTTTCATAGAACCTGTTTGTATTTTAAATGTTATATTTACACCTTATTTTTGGAAATAAAAATAATCGGAAAAGAAATTTCCATAACCGGTGAAATGGGGGGGTATGCGAATTAAAATGTCTTTTTGACATGAAATTATTTTAAATGCCATCAGTCTGCTCCAAAATTAATTGCCGAAGCGATCCTTTTTTTGGATATTGAGAAAATAATAAGTAGCTATTGAAATGATCATTCCAGAAACCCAATGAATAAGTCCGTTTGCTTTATCTTTTTGCTCTATTTCAGCTATTTCCATGGCACTGCCCAATCGGATTTAACTTACAGGATATCAACGGATAAAGGCCCCATTGTCATAGAACTTTATCCGGATAAGGCTCCCGAAACGGTGGCCAATTTTCTCCAATACGTCGCAAACGATGCCTATGATGGCTCAACATTCTTTAGGGTTTGTACGCCCGGGAATGAAGCCGATAGGACGATTCAGATACAGGTGATACAAGGAGGAAACGTTCCTGAGGACCAACTATTGCCCCCCATACCCATAGAAACCACCCGGTCTACCGGAATACTGCATAAAAATGGTGTCCTTTCCATGGCAAGACTTGACCCAAACTCAGCACAAAGCAGTTTTTTTATTTGCATCGGCGACCAGCCGGAATTGGACTACGGCGGTAAGCGCCATCCGGATGGACAAGGGTTTGCAGCTTTTGGAAAGGTACTGGACGGCATGGATGTCGTAAGGCAAATACAGGGAATGGAAAACAAAGACCAATACCTTCTGGAGCCTGTACTTATCCAGCACATCACACGACTGAAAAACTCATAAACATATGAATGCGCTCCTTAAAAATTGCTTTTGCTTTTTTCTATTTGTTGGTTTCCACTTGTCAGGTATGTGCCAGCAGGTACCGACGGCGGAACTGAGAGCCCACGACCCGGTTATGGTTGAGGCGGAGGGGAGGTATTACCTGTTTACTACCGGAAGGGGAATTGCCGTCTGGTCCAGTAGTGATATGAAATGCTGGAAAAAAGAACCTCCGGTTTTTTCAAATGCCCCCGAATGGGTGGCCGAAGTCGTTCCCGGATTCAGAAACCACATCTGGGCTCCGGATATATTTGCCCATGAGGGTACCTATTACCTGTATTACTCCGTTTCGGCCTTTGGTAAAAACACATCAGCCATAGGGTTGGCCACCAGTACCAGCCTTGACCCCTCGGCCCCTGATTATGGATGGAAAGACCAGGGCCTGGTCATCCGAAGTGTTCCGGGAAGGGATCTGTGGAACGCAATCGATCCGAATTTGATCATGGACGAAGAAGGTTCGTTGTGGTTGAGTTTTGGCTCATTTTGGAGCGGTTTGAAAATAGTGGAACTGGAAAAAGACTTCAAAACCGTAAAAAAGGAGCCTGATAGCTGGTTTAGTATTGCCCGAAGGGCAAGATCTTTCACAACGGAGGATAGGACGGCCGGTGCAGCGGCTCTGGAAGCACCGTTCATTTTCAAAAAGAATGGGTTTTATTACCTTTTTGTCTCCTTTGATTATTGCTGCAGGGGAGAGAATAGCACCTATAAAGTGATGGTGGGAAGGTCTGAAGATGTCAGAGGTCCCTACCTGGACCAGAATGGAAAAAGGCTGCTGGAAGGCGGGGGAAGCCTGGTGGTTGAGGGAAATAAAAACTGGCATGGGGTAGGCCATAATGCCACCTATACCTTTGACGGAGAAGATTACCTTATTTTCCATGGATATGACGCATCAGATGAGGGAAAACCAAAACTTTTGATCAGAACATTGATATGGACGGAAGACGGGTGGCCCGAGGTATTCCTTTAAAGCTTATGGCAGATTAAACATTCATATACACTCCGGCTATTAAAGAAATAAATTCAAAACACATGAAGAGTGAATACTTAGAATTGAAAAGGGCCTGCTATGAGGCCAATATGGAACTCCCCAATCTTGATTTGGTGGTCTATACGTTCGGTAATGTAAGTGCAGTAAATAGGGAAAAAGCTGTTTTTGCTATCAAACCCAGTGGATTACCCTATAAGGACCTCAAACCGGAAGATATTGTCATTGTGGATTATGATAACCAGGTGGTAGAAGGCAAAATGAGGCCCTCCTCGGATACCAAAACCCATGCTTTTTTATATAAGCACTGGCAAAAGATCGGGGGCATTTGTCATACCCATTCTACCTATGCCGTATCCTGGGCGCAATCCCAAATGGACATTCCGATTTTTGGTACCACCCATGCAGATCACAATACCAAAGACATTCCCTGTGCCCCGCCTATGTCGGATGAGTTGATCGCCGGGGATTACGAACACATGACCGGGCAACAAATATTGGATTGTTTTTCAGAGAAGAACCTGTCTTATGAAGAGGTGGAAATGGTATTGATTGGCAATCATGGCCCCTTCACCTGGGGAAAGGATCCTGCCAAGGCCGTGTATAACAGCCGGGTTCTCGAAGAAATCGCTCGTATGGCGTACCTTACCCTTCAAATAAACCCCCATGCAAACCGATTGAAAGCCTCCTTGATTCGAAAACATTACGAGCGAAAACACGGCGCAGGTGCTTACTATGGGCAGGAAGGTAGCTAATACCCCAACTAAAAAACCTCCGGGACAATGTCCCGGAGGTTTGAACACTTAAAAAAACCACCAACCTTTAATTAAATTTAATTAGTTGCTCTTGCGAGCGACTGAATTTAATTTGTCTGCCAATAAATACATGACAGGTACTATTACTAACGTTAAAAAGGTCGCAAAGGTTAGGCCGAATATAACTGTCCAGGCCATGGGTCCCCAAAAATCTGCATTATCCCCGCCAATATAGAATTTTGGGTCAAATGAGGATAGCAACCCATAAAAATCGATGTTCATCCCCAATGCTAAAGGTATCAACCCCAGCACGGTAGTGACGGCCGTTAATAGCACCGGTCGTAACCTAATCTTCCCGCCCTGAATAATGCTGTCCAGTAACTCTTCTTTGGCCAAGAACTCACCTTCCGGAATATTTAGTTCTTCTCTTCTCCTTTCCCTCACCAGGTTCGTATAGTCAATCAAGACAATGGCATTGTTTACCACGACCCCTGCCAGGGAAATAATACCAATTCCGGTCATGATAATCACAAAATTCATATTGAAGGCAACCAATCCCAGAAAAACACCAATGGTACTGAATACCACAGAAGCCATGATGATAAATGGAGTAGTCACCGAATTAAACTGGGCTACAATGATCAGGAATATCAGGGATATGGAAATAAGCAAGGCTCTGGTAAGAAATTCAGCAGATTTAGCCTGCTCCTCCTGCTCACCTGTAAAGCTCACATCTATGCCTTCCGGTATCTCGAAATCCTGCACCAACTGTTTGATGGCATTATTGATTTCAGTGGCATTGAACCCATCATTGACATTGGAAGACAAGGTAATCACCCTTTCCAGGTCTTTTCTCTTTACCGAACCGTAGGTAGAACTGTATTCCAGACTGGCCACGGAGGATATGGGGATTTCTTTTTGATTGCCAAATTTATCCCTAAAACTGATCTTTTTATTCAATAGTGCTCCAATATCGTATCGGAACTCGTTCGCCAAACGTAACTGGATGGGGTAGTCGTCCTCACCTTCTTTATATTTGGAAACTTCTAATCCAAATAAAGCCGTCCTCAATTCATTGGCAATCGTGGAGGTCGATAAGCCAAACCTTCTCGCTTTTTCACGATCAATATCGATTATTAGTTCCGGATTACCTAGTTCCAAATCCGACTTCAACTCTTCGATTCCCTGGACGCCAGACTCGTTAATATGTTCCCGCAATTGATTGACAAAAGTGATAAGCTGATCAAAATTCTCACCGCTTATTTCAATATTGATCGGTTTCCCCACGGGAGGACCATTCCTTTGTTTATCAACCGTTACCAGCACACCGGGATAGCCTTCAGCAAGATTCCGGATTTTCTCCATGACCTCATTGGTATTCACTCCTTCGCGAAACTGGTATTCTTCAAATCCAATGGTGATTTTCGCCTTATGCGGAGTAGTGGCCTGGCTTGGTCCTTCCAATGGATCCCCCGTTCCTTCCCCTATTTGGGTAATGACGGATTCTATGATGCTTTCATAGGGCTCCAGAAGCTCAAAAAGATCATCTTCCAACTGATGGACAAAATCATTCGTCGCTTCGATATCCGTACCGATGGGCTTTTCCATGTAGATACTTACCAGCGCAGGCTGGTTATCCGGAAAAAAGAGAATCTTAGGAGCCCTGATTCCAAGTAGTACCAGCGAGACAACCAACAAGAGTGCCGTCCCTCCAAAAAAGAAATAGGGTTTAAATCCTCTTAACGCAAAGCGAAGCGTATTTTCGTACATGTTCTCCAGCTTTACTAAAAAGACATTTTGAAACCAGCGAATGGCTTTTCGGAGGGCAAAAACATTGAAAATAGTTAATAGCGCACCCAGAAATAATAGATTACCCAATGCTACCCAAGCTATAAAATAACATACAATGGCCAGGAACGTGAGCACCGCGGCTACAATCATTGGTTTTTTGACCGGCTTCTTTTCATCCACATCCTGAATTTTCATGAACAAGGCCGTCAGTACCGGATTAATGACCAATGCCACGAAAAGTGAAGAGGACAACACGATAATAAGGGTGATCGGAAGGTATTTCATAAACTCCCCGATAATATCGTCCCAAAATGCAAGTGGGAGAAAGGCGGCAAGCGTCGTAGCAGTAGAAGTGATAATCGGCCAGGCCACTTCTCCAACACCCTCCTTAGCTGCCCTGACGGGTGACATTCCTTCCTGCATTAAGCGATAGATATTTTCTACTACCACGATGCCGTTATCCACCAGCATTCCCAATGCCAGGATCAAGGAAAACAACACCATCAGATTCAGTGTCACTCCCAGCGAATTGAGCACTAAAAAGGATATGAACATGGATAATGGGATGGCGATTCCTACGAAGAGGGCATTCCGAAATCCCAGAAAAAACATCAATACCAATACCACCAGAATGACACCGGAAATGATGCTATTTTCCAAATTGTCTACCTGAGATCGAGTGGCCTTTGACTGATCATTGGTGATGGTTACTTCCAGATCCTCGGGAAACCGATTGATTTTTACTTCTTCTATCAGTTCTTTAATTTTATCCGAGGCATCCAGCAGGTTTTCGCCACTCCTTTTGACCACGTTGATGGTAACCACCGGGAGCTTATTACTTCTGGCATAACTTTCCCGCTCCTTATAAGTGTCGTTCACGGAAGCCACATCACGGAGGTACACGATATTATTATTTTCAGTCTTTACAATTACGTTTTCCAGTTGCATCGGGTCCGTGAATTCTCCTGCAATACGCATGGTTCTGCGGTAATCACCGCTCAGGATATTACCACCGGAAATCGTTACATTCTCATCCGATACTGCGCTGGAAATATCAGAAAAGGTTACCCCATTGGATTCCATTTTATACAAATCGGCGTTAATCTGAATCTCCCGCTCAACGGTTCCGCTCAAATCTGCACTGGATATTTCAGTGAGCTTTTCGATTTCATCTTCCAAATATTCACCGTATTGCTTCAGCTCCTGTTCCGTATAGTTACCGGAGATATTGACATTCATAATCGGGAATTCGGAAGTATTGATTTCCAACACATCTGGATCCCGATCCAAATCCGTTGGCAATTCACTCTTTGCCTTATCTACCGCATCCTTCACGTCTTGAAGGGCTTTCGATATATCCACGTTGGGGTTAAATTCTACCACAATGGAGGAAAAATCCTGAATCGAAGTCGAACTCACGTCTTTCAAATTATTGATCGACTTAAGTTCCTTTTCGATGGGTCTGGTAATCAGGTTCTCCATATCCACCGGAGAATTGCCCGGATAGGCCGTACCTACGTAGACCGTCGGAATAACGATTTCCGGAAAACTTTCTTTAGGCATCGTCCGGTACGCAAAAATGCCTAAAAATGTGATGATTAAAGTAAGGATTACCACGCTGGTTCGGTTATCCACCGAAAGCGAAGAAATGCCAAACTCCCTGATCACGCCTTTTTTTGAACTGTCTTCTGTAGCCATAAATGCGTTACGATGCGATGTTTACATTAAAATTATCTCCAACTTCCCGGAAACCTTTATCCACAAGGGTTTCAGTCCCTTCCAAACCTTCCAGTATTTCGGTTTTGCCTTCATAGGTCATCCCTCTTTCTACGTATTTCTTTCTGGCTAACCCTTCCTCTACCACAAACACATAACTTCCTTTGTTATCCTGTAAAATCAAGTAAGTAGGAACAATGACCGCTTCGGAATTTTCATAATCTTTAATATTCAACACCGAAAGCATATTTGGTTTAACCAGGTCCATTCTGGGTAAAAATACCTCTACCTTAAACGTGCGGTTGTCCGGATTAATGACACTTCCTATGGCTGTCACCTTGGTTTCCAACGTTTTATCGATGGACGGAAAACGGATGCTCACCGAGTCACCTTGTTCCAGTATCCCTATATACCGTTCGGAAATATCTCCCTCTATGAACAAGTCGTCCTCTCCTATCATGTTTACAATGGGGGTACCGGGTTGAACCAACTCGCCTACCCGGACCAGCAGTTCCTCCACCGTTCCATCAAAAGGAGCCCTGACGGTACTTTTATCCTTTTGCAACTGCAGGGAAGCCAGGTTTTTTTCCAGGGTTTCCATTCGGCTCTTAGCCTCCAAATACTGGATTTCCGTTCCTATTTGCTGGTTCCAAAGCCGCTCTTGCTTTTCAAAGATCGTTTTGGCCAAATCCAGCTGCGTCTGAATTTCAGCAAGGCTTCTTTCTACCGATTCGGAATCTATAATGGCAATTACCTGCCCTTTTCTAATGGACATTCCCTCCCGGGTGACGATTTCCTCGATTCTCCCGGAAAGCTCGGAACTAATATTAACGTTCTTTTTGGATAGAACGGAGCCGGTTACCTCCACGTAATGCTCAAAACTGCCTTGTTCCGGCTCGACGGTGGTAATAAGGACGGATTTACGCTGGTTTTTCCGAAATTCAGGATCCAGTTGAGCGATTTCATCCTCCAATTCCTGAATAGAAACTTTCAATGCTGCCGCTTCTGATTTGTAAGACGCCAGCTGGTCTTTTTTATCGGCAAGCTCGTCTTTTTGTGCCGAGCAGGAAACGACCCCAACCAGTAGGGCAAGGCTTAAAAACTTGATGGTATGTTTCATAAATGTGTTAAATCCTTTTTTATTTTAAAATTCCCAATGCTTTTTCTAAATCCACTTTTGCGATAAAGGCATCATACAAGGCAGAAAAATAATTTGTTTCAGCCTCTTTGAGGGCAGAATCTGCCTCTACAACCTCGAGATTGGAACCAACTCCCTCCTGGTATTTAATTTTGGACGTGTCATAAACCTCCAGGGCTAAATCCCGGTTTTCCCGCTGTACCTCCAGTGCTTTAAGGCTATTGATCAGGTTCTGCCGGGATTGAAATTTCTCTAACGCTATATTCTGAAGTAATGACTCCTTCTGCACTTCAAGTTGCCTGAGCTGTACCCTATTTTGCTGGATTTTATACCTTTTTGTAAATCCGTCGAAAATGGGAATTTGTAGTGTTACGCCCACAACGGACCCTGTAAACCATTCTCCAGACCACAAATTAGTCAGGTTGCCCCCAAAGGCATTTCGCTGAAAAGTATAGTTGGCATCCAGACGTGGCATGTATTGAATCTGATTATTTTTTAAGTCCAGCGTAGCAAGGTCATAATTGGTATTGATCTGATCGATTTCCACTCTAGGCTGTCCATCCTCCATCAGCAACCTCTCCGCTTCCAAAAGGGATTCCAAGCCTGTAATCGTATCCACAAGAGTAATGTCTTGATCCTGAGGCATACCCATTTGGAATTTCAACAGCCGCCGGCTTACCAGCGTCGCTGTTTTCGCTTTGTCTAATTCCGTTTGGATGTTGTTGTGCTGAACCTGAATCCGACTAACATCGATTTTTTCTGCAAAACCCTCTT
Organism: Cyclobacterium salsum; assembly: GCF_010119245.1. Taxonomy (GTDB): domain Bacteria; phylum Bacteroidota; class Bacteroidia; order Cytophagales; family Cyclobacteriaceae; genus Cyclobacterium; species Cyclobacterium salsum. The sequence goes on along the minus strand of NZ_WNKG01000015.1, from coordinate 6,719 downwards.
CATATAGAATTTCAGTTTCTTTGAGGAGAGTGTCAATTCGGCTCAAATTGGCTCTCACCAATTCCTCTCTTTCCTCACTAACTAAAACTGAATAATACGCCTTTTTTACATTTTCAATTACCTCGAGTTCGGTAAACTTTCGGTCAACTTCTGCCAACTGCCGATAGGTTTTGGCTGCTTTTAATCCGATAAAATAAGAACCGTTGAAGATCATCTGGGAAACGGTCGCCGTCAAACCAGCCGTAAAATCCGGAGAAAATTTAACGCCAATAAACTCACCTTCCGCTGCCTCTGGGTCAAAAATTATCGCCGGAAAGGGAGAAATGGGTACGACCAGATTATTGGTCGCATTGAGGTTGGCATTAATTTGAGGCAGTCCCTCAGCAGTTCGCTCCCCTACCAAGCCCTTTGCAGCTTCTATTTCAAGTCTTGCATTCTTGGCCTCTGCATTATTTTCCAAGGCATAAGAGACACTTTCTTCCAAAGTAAGCGGTACACCTTGGGCGTTGGTTTCCATAAGATACGCGAACATCCAAACAAAAACGATTAAAACTACCTGTTTACTATTCATAAAATTAAGATTGCTGTGTTTGTAATTTTTTGTAATAGGTATTTCTTCCCTGATCGGTTAGTATTCCGTGAATAAAATGATCCAATGCCTGTAAATGAAAATCAAGCAAGCTGTATTTTTCCAAGGTCACGTTACCCGATATAAGGCTGGTAATTTGTTCCAAACGCATAAATGCCAAAATCTCCGAATTGATCTCCTTTCTGAAATCCCCTGATTGTTTTCCCTTTTCCAAAATCTGAACGATCCCTTTCCAAGCATGTTCCCGCTTAAAGCCCTCCAATTTTTCCCAGCACCCGGGATAAAACCGCTGAATGTCGTGCATCAGCAATGGGTTCATTCGGGAAAACCGTTCTCGTAAGTACCGCGTCATGTGTAGCAAATGGTCGATCACTTCTCCATCTCCTTGCATCATTTCGCAGAAATTGGACTCATCCTCTTTCAATGCTACGTCAAAAGAGGCGTTTACCAAATCTTCTTTATTGGCAAACTCCTCGTAAATGGTCTTTTTAGATACCCCTGCCTGTCGGGCGATTTCATCCATCGTGACGGCTCGAATTCCAAAAACCAGAAACTGTTCCAAGGCTATCTGAATTATTTTCTCTCTTGTTTCCAACTATTATTTCATAAACTTCCTGCCAAAAAACTCAGGAAACTATCAAAAGGTTCAAAGTTTCCGCAAACTTAAGGTGTTTTTTTGAAAAAAGGACGATCAGGCCGTCCATTTCGCTCATTTATTACGGGAGACATCAGAAGGATTGCTCTGAATCCTCGAATAGGGAATGAAAAAAACCAAATAATATTTTAAAGTTGGAAAGTCATTTTGGTGAACACTGTTCAATTTCGGTCACCTTGAAGGGAGAAGTGTCCGATTTCGAATACGAAGGCTCAAAATAGGCCCTCCTTTGTTGCGATTACAGTCGGTATATTATTCAAGCAATTTTGTACCTTTGCTGCTTCAAATTACCTATCGATTCCTTATGACGATTATCTTTTTTCAAACCTCTGAAAAAACAGTCTATGCCCTGGAATGCAGCCAGGCATTAGACGAAGCTACCCTGGAAAAATTAACCTGGCTCTTTGGTGGTGCGAAATATCTGGAACAGGACCGGATCTCCGAGCCATTTTTAGGTCCAAGAAAGGAAATGATTACCCCCTGGTCTACGAATGCCGTGGAAATTTGCCAAAACATGGGCATTCCGGTTGTTCATAGAATAGAGGCATTTTACCCTTATAAACAAGGGGATTTCATTGACCCCATGTTGCAAAGCCTCTATTCGCAGTTGGACCAGCAGCTTTTTTCTATTCAAAAACAGCCCCAGCCGATATTGTTAATTGAAGATATTGGAGGCTATAACGAAAAGGAAGGATTAGCCCTAAACCCGGAAGAAATAGCCTACCTGGAAGGGGTCAGTAAGTCATTAGGAAGACCACTGACCGATAGCGAGGTATTTGGATTTAGCCAGGTCAATTCAGAGCACTGTCGTCATAAAATTTTTAATGGAACCTTTGTGATTGACGGGGAAGAAAAACCCCTTTCGTTGTTCCAATTAATAAAGAAAACGGCTGCAACGAACCCTAATGGGGTCGTTTCTGCCTATAAAGACAACGTAGCCTTTGTAAAAGGCCCCAAAGCACTGCAATTTGCTCCTCTCAGCCAGGACAAATCGGATTTTTTTGCCATCCACGAAATCGATACCGTACTTTCTTTAAAAGCCGAAACCCATAATTTCCCCACCACGGTGGAGCCTTTCAATGGGGCAGCCACTGGTTCCGGTGGTGAAATAAGAGACCGGATGGCAGGGGGTACCGCCTCCATTCCATTGGCCGGCACAGCGGTATACATGACGGCCTATCCCCGAACGGCCAAAGATCGCTTCTGGGAAAAAGACCTGCCGGAAAAAAAATGGCTGTACCAGAGCCCCATGGATATTCTTATCAAAGCCTCCAATGGTGCCAGCGATTTTGGGAATAAATTTGGCCAACCGCTTATCTGTGGCAGCCTCATGACATTCGAGCACGAGGAACAGGGTAGCAAGTGGGGCTATGATAAAGTCATCATGTTGGCAGGAGGAGTGGGATTCACCAGGGCTCCCTATAGCCTAAAGCAAAAACCCGGTACTGGCAATAGCATCGTATTGATGGGAGGAGATAATTACCGGATCGGAATGGGGGGAAGTGCCGTGTCCTCCGTCAACACAGGTGTTCTCACCAATGCGCTGGAACTAAATGCCGTACAGCGATCCAATCCGGAAATGCAAAAAAGAGTGGCCAATGTGATTCGCGCCATGGCGGAAAGCGACGACAATCCCATTATTTCCATCCATGATCATGGTGCTGGCGGACACCTCAACTGCCTATCCGAGCTGGTCGAGGACACCGGCGGAACTATCCGGATGGAAAAACTACCCATTGGAGACCCTACCCTTTCTGCCAAAGAGATAATCGGCAACGAGTCACAGGAAAGAATGGGACTGGTGCTGGAAAAATCCAGACTGGAGACCATCAAAAAAATAGCAGCAAGAGAGCGCGCTCCGTTTTACGAAATCGGAGAAACCACCGGCGATTTTCATTTCCGGTTTGAGAATAGCCAAACCGGGGAGAAGCCCATCAACTGGAGCTTGCAGCACATGTTTGGATCATCTCCCAAAACAGTGCTTGAGGACCAGCACGCCATCCAATCCTATTCCGAGCCGGATTACTCAATAGACCAGATACCTGAGTACCTGAATCAGGTATTGCAATTAGAGGCAGTAGCTTGTAAAGACTGGCTTACCAATAAAGTGGACCGTTCCGTCACCGGACGCGTGGCCAGACAACAAACCATCGGTCCCATCCAACTGCCCCTAAATAATGTAGCGGTGATGGCCATGGATTACAGCGGAAAAAAGGGCATCGCCACCTCTATCGGCCATGCTCCCATAGCTGCATTAGCCAGTCCTGAAAAAGGATCCCGGCTGGCCATTGCAGAGGCCCTAACCAATTTGATTTGGGCTCCTCTGACAGCGGGAATGAAGGGGGTATCCCTTAGTGCCAACTGGATGTGGCCTACAAAAAATCAGGGTGAAAATGATCGGCTTTACCGGGCAGTGGAAGCAACCAGTCATTTTGCCATTGCACTGGGCATCAATATCCCTACCGGAAAGGATTCCCTGTCCATGACACAAAACTATCCCGACGGGCAAAAGGTGCTCGCTCCGGGCACGGTCATTATCTCCACCGTAGGTGAATGCGATGACATTAACCGCATCGTATCCCCGGCACTTAAAGAAATCCCCGATTCCACCCTACTTTATATTGATCTCTCTAATGATGAGGCACAATTAGGGGGAAGCTCGTTTGCGCAAATACTGAATAAGGTAGGTAGCCAAGTCCCGGACATAACGGATACAGGTTATTTTCTAACCGCATTTGCCGCCGTTCAGCAGTTGATCCGACAAGGCAATGTTATGGCCGGTCACGACATTTCTTCAGGAGGACTCATTACCGCCTTGCTGGAAATGTGTTTTCCCACTGAAGGTTCCGGTTTGCAAATACATTTGGAAAACCTGAACGAAAAGGATGCTGTCAAAGCCCTTTTTTCGGAAAATCCGGGATTGGTCATTCAGGTTCAAAACCCCGAGGAAGTATCGGACTACTTAAAAGAAGAAGGAATTGCCAGCGTAACCGTCGCTACGGTAAAAACCGATAGAAAAATCACTATCGAATCCCTTGACATAAGCTGGGAAATGCCCGAACTCCGGGATACCTGGTACCGGTCTTCCTACTTGTTGGACCGACAGCAATCGGGCTTAGTATTGGCGAAAGAACGATTTGAAAACTATACGAAGCAAGCCCTACGGTACCAATTCCCTGAAGGTTGGAAAGGCAGCTACCATGCCTTGGGCCTGAATCCGGAACGAAAAAAGGCTAGCGGAACCCAGGCAGCCATCATCCGCGAAAAAGGAGTCAATGGTGACCGGGAAATGGCTTATGCCTTGTGGCTGGCGGGATTTGATGTGAAGGATGTCCACATGACCGACCTCATTTCCGGAAGGGAAACCCTGGAGGACGTAAACATGATTGTTTTTGTAGGAGGATTTTCCAATTCGGATGTGTTAGGGTCTGCCAAAGGCTGGGCCGGTGCTTTTCTTTACAATGAAACCGCCAAAAAGGCGTTGGATCGATTTTATGCAAGGAAAGACACCTTAAGCTTGGGGGTTTGCAACGGTTGTCAGTTGATGATCGAACTGGGGTTGGTGAATCCCGAACATGCACAGAAAACCAAGATGCTACACAACGACAGCCATAAATTTGAATCTGCCTTTGTCAACGTGACCATACCTGAGAACAACTCCATCATGCTTCAGTCCCTTGCGGGAATGCGACTTGGTGTGTGGGTAGCGCACGGGGAAGGAAAGTTTCATTTGCCGATGGATAAAGCGGATTACCATACCTGTATGAGCTATTCTTACCGCTCCTATCCAGGAAACCCAAATGGCTCAGACCATGCGGTCGCCGGATTGGCCTCCGTTGACGGCAGGCATTTGGCCATTATGCCCCATATCGAGCGCTCCTTAGCACCCTGGAACTGGCCTCATATCACCGATGAAATGGCCCAACAAGAGGTTACCCCCTGGATTCAGGCATTTATAGATGCCAGGGACTGGGTGGAAGCCACTAAGGGTGGGTAAAACAAACAAATCGGGATTCGTACAATTCCGTATCAATCCCCAATTTTAATTCGGATAAACCTGGGTCTATAGAAGTTTGGTGAAATTTCGACATCTTCAAAAAAATCAAATGAATTAATATTATAGCTAATCAATAATTCCCCCGGTAAAGACAAGCTGGGATGCGCTTTCGCATTGTAACTGATCAGGTGTTTACCGTCTTTGAGATCAGTCGAGGCGTCCCAAACGGTAATTATGGGGCCAAATGGTCCTTCCGGAGATTGGGACAAACGCAGGCCTACCGTAGAAGCGATGCCGTCTGTCTGAAAAACCATGGCGTACCGCCCGTCTTCCAGTAAGGTTACGCTCAACTCATTGGAAGCTCTATCGGCAATGGATGCCGCGAGCATCATTTCTCCCTGCCAGCGCGTACCATCCCAAAACTTCCAACGGTTAAACTTTTCTATATCCCTGGGTTTTACCCTTGCTACCATCACTTCTTTTTTGACCCCCTTTACACCGTAAACATAGACATACCCGTCAGGTCTCAACGCTCCGGATTCCTTTGTGTTTACCAAAACACCAGCCCCAAAGGAACCGGTGCTTTCCGGTTTTCCATCCATATAAAATGGCGTATCTAGTTGACGCTGCCGCTCAAACGGAGGCTTACCTCCTGAGGGAAGGACGATCAATGTATTACCCACCTCCTTGAAATTGAACGTTTCTGCTCCGGTGGTGGTAATCCGGTAACCAAACAAGTAAATATCGTTGTTCCGAGCCTGATTTACAAAACCGTCGCCTAACCAAAAATATTCTCCTGGTTTAGAATTTGGGGTATTGGGTATAAAAAGAGACAGCGGTGCATTTTGCTCATCCAGGGCCCAATGGAAAGAAATGTTGGATGCTATCGGTTCTGCCCCGCGCATACATGCAACTGAATTATTGATCATCACAAAGGGGCTGTCCAGCTTTCCGTCAGTTATTTCTCCAATCAGACTGTCGCTAAATAACACCAATGTATTTCCTGTCGTATCAGCAGCAGTTGATTCCACGCCATCTAAAGGTATCGTAAATATCCCATCTCCACCAAACCAACCGGATGTTCTTTTAAATAGATTTGTCCAATTATCTGCTTCGCTGACAGTAAACTGTAGTTCGGTTATAGAGGAATTTGTCGGAATCAACCCTTTCCCATGTTTAGCTGAACATGAAATAAAAAATGCCCAAATCAATATAATTAAGGGTGCTTTCAAGTCCGATATTCTATTTGTTAAAATCCCCATCTCGGCTTTTTGATTCATTTTAGCTGTCACTGCTTTCACTCTAGTTCATTACAATTTCATCGACCATAAGCCAGGCTTTGCTTCCGGCGGCACCGTGCCAGGAAGGCAGGCGGTCCACGGGTTTGGCCAGTAGCTTGAGGTGGCGAACCCCCTCAGCCGAGAAGGGTATCTTAAGCTGCCTGAGCAGGGAGGGGTCCTCCTTGGAAAGCGGGTTGG
>NZ_WNKG01000014.1 GCF_010119245.1 Cyclobacterium salsum | reverse complement strand
CTTGACGAATAGCATAAGAACCTACATTCTCACCCGGCTCCCTGCTCAGCGCCCCTGTAAGTAATGATTCGTCCTCTCCGTTCACGAAACCGCTGCTGGTAAAGGTAAATACCGGATCGGCTTGCCCGTAGATTTTACTTTGTCCGGCATCGGTGGTGAGCACCAAGGTTTGCGGATTGATGGTAAAGTCTGCCGCTGTGAAGTCCAGGGTGTAATTGGCACCGGCCGTTAGGTCTCCCTGGGTGATTGCATAAGCGCCGACGTTCTCACCCGGCTCCCTGTTCAGGGTTCCGGTAAGTAATGATTCGTCGTCTCCGTTCACGAAACCGCTGCTGGTAAAGGTAAATACCGGATCGGTTTGCCCGTAGGTTTTGCTTTGTCCGGCATCTGCGGTAAGTACCAAGTTTTGAGGATTGATGGTAAAGTCGGCCGCTGTAAAGTCCAGATTGTAATTGGCACTGGCACTTACGTCCCCCTGGGTGATTGCATAAGCACCGACGTTTTCACCCGGCTCCCTGTTTAGGGCCCCAGTAAGTAATGATTCGCCGTCTCCGTTCACAAAACCGCTGCTGGTAAAGGTAAATACCGGATCGGCTTGCCCGTAGGTTTTACTTTGTCCGGCATCGGCAGTCAGTACCAAGGTTTTTGGATTGATGGTAAAGTCTGCCGCTGTGAAGTCCAGGGTGTAATTGGCACCGGCTGTTAAATCTCCCTGGGTGATTGCATAGGAACCGACGTTCTCACCCGGCTCCCTGTTCAGGGTTCCGGAAAGTAATGATTCGTCCTCTCCGTTCACAAAACCGCTGCTGGTAAAGGTAAATACCGGATCGGCTTGCCCGTAGGTTTTACTTTGTCCGGCATCGGCAGTCAGTACCAGGGTTTTTGGATTGATAGAAAAGTCGGCTGCTGTAAAGTCCAGTGCATAATTGGCACCCGCACTAAGGTTCCCTTGACGAATAGCATAAGAACCTACATTCTCACCCGGCTCCCTGTTCAGGGTTCCGGTAAGTAATGACTCATCGTCTCCGTTCACGAAACCGCTGCTGGTAAAGGTAAATACGGGATCGGTTTGCCCGTAGATTTTACTTTGTCCGGCATCGGTGGTGAGCGCCAGGGTTTGCGGATTGATGGTAAAGTCGGCTGCTGTAAAGTCCAGGGTGTAATTGGCACCGGCACTTAGGTCCCCCTGGGTGATTGCATAAGCGCCGACGTTCTCACCCGGCTCTCTGTTCAGTCCTCCGGTAAGTAAAGATTCGTCCTCTCCGTTTACGAAACCGCTGCTGGTAAAGGTAAATACAGGATCGGCTTGCCCGTAGGTTTTACTTTGTCCGGCATCGGTGGCGAGCACCAGGGTTTGTGGATTGATGGTAAAGTCTGCTGCTGTAAAGTCCAGGGTATAATTGGCACCTGCCGTTAGGTCTCCCTGGGTGATTGCATAAGTACCGACGTTCTCACCCGGCTCCCTGCTCAGCACCCCTGTAAGTAATGATTCGTCGTCTCCGTTCACAAAACCGCTGCTGGTAAAGGTAAATACCGGATCGGCTTGCCCGTAGGTTTTACTTTGTCCGGCATCGGCTATGAGCACCAAGGTTTGCGGATTGATGGTAAAGTCTGCCGCTGTGAAGTCCAGGGTGTAATTGGCACCGGCCGTTAGGTCTCCCTGGGTGATTGCATAAGCGCCGACGTTCTCACCCGTCTCCCTGTTCAGGGTTCCGGTAAGTAATGATTCGTCGTCTCCGTTCACAAAACCGCTGCTGGTAAAGGTAAATACCGGATCGGCTTGCCCGTAGGTTTTACTTTGTCCGGCATCGGTGGTGACCACCAAAGTTTGTGGATTGATAGTAAAGTTTGCCGCCGTGAAGTTCAGGGTGTAATTGGCACCGGCCGTTAGGTCTCCCTGGGTGATTGCATAAGTGCCGACGTTTTCACCCGGCTCCCTGCCCAGTGCTCCTGTAATCAAGGTCTCGTCCTCTCCATTTACAAAGCCGCTGCTGGTAAACGTAAAAGTAGGGTCTGATGTGCCATAGGTTTTGGCGATTCCTTCCGTAGCCGATACGGTTAGAGATTTGGGGAAAATGCTGGCAATGCCGGATGGAGCAGCGGTAATAGTTAAGGTGTAATTTTCAGCGTCTGCACCACTTAATACCGCTGAAACGATCGAAACTGGTTTGTCCGTGCCACTTTGAGAATCGGCGAATGCCAGCACCACATCGGAGATCATCACTTCATCTCCGGGTTGAGGGCTAAGAAGCTCAAGGTCATCGGTAAGAATGACTGCCTGGCTGGTTCCGTCGTAGGTTTTGTTTTCTACCTGGAAAGACCCACCCAATGTCAGTGTCTGTTTTTCTGTGGTAAAGCTTGCTTGCTGACCGAATGCGGTACCTGCGGCATTAGTCGCAAAAGCGCGTACATAATAAGTGGTTTTGGGAGCCAGATTGGAAACGCTGGCAGAAAAGGCGCCGGGACCGCTGCCCATGTTTACTTTTTGGTCTGTCAGATCCGGGATTCCGGAAGTATTGAGGACAATTCCGCTTTCGGTCACCTCACTAAATTGCTCGTTTTCCACCTCGCCTCCTAATGTGGCAGCATTGAATAAAATACCAGCAGGATCGGTTGTGTTTACTTGAGGAAGGGTAAAAACAGGACCTATGTACCCGGATTTTACCGGAGCACCGGAATTGTTTCCATCGGATGGGGTCACTTCAAAACTGATAAAATGCCCCAGGTAGTCGGTAAGAAGGGTTAAATCCTGTCCGCTTTCACCTGAAATAGCTGTCTCGTTGCTACCCACGGCATCATCGGCAATCCACCATTGAAAGCTGCTCCCGGATTCTGCGTCGTTTTCGGTATCGGTATAGGTATAGGCTCCTGTCAAACTTTCACCAACAGCTGTCGTGCCGGAGGCACTTACGCCGGATGCCACCGGAGGAGCATTGGGAGCGTTTACCTGTATAGACAAGGAACTGTTCGCTGACAGGGATCCGCCGATACCAATATTTCCCTGATCGTTGATTTCCACTGTGAGTACCGCTTCACCGACAAAACTGGTGGTACTGGTAAATTCCAATCCATCCAACGCATTGTTGATGGCAGTAAGGTCTCCAGAGAACTGCATGGAGCTGTTTCCGGCACCTGTGCCCAGATTAAAGCTTAGCCCGGTGGTCGTTGCCAGGTCCAGGCTGCCGTTGGTCACGGATATTTCGACTAGTAGCGCATTGGATCCAGCATCCGGATCGCTTACCGTTATTCCATTACCTCCTGCGTTACTCAATGCCAACGGTTGATTGGAGAGGACTTCTTGGTTGGAAGGGAGGGATAGTTCCGGAGCATCGTTGACCGCTTCAATGGGCAGTCGAACATTATGGGTACCATTTGCCGGGGTAGAAAACCCTCCGTTTTCGTCTTCTATAATAATAGAAATAATTCTTTCAGTTTCGGTTCCACCCAGGGTTGGGTCCTCTGAAGTGGAGCGGAAGGCTAGCCCTCTGAGTATGTCGGTGAGGACAGTTGCAGTGCCGGTACCTGTCAGTTCCAAGGTGTTAACGTCTATCTCTTGAATAGTAAAAGGCGAGGGGTCGCCCAGACTCAACTCATCTCCTGAAATTTTCCCCGACCCTTCAAACCGGACGATGGCACGAACAAGTTCGTCTCCATCTGCATCGCTGACCTCGATGTTCTCCAAAATGAGAAGGTTAGCGGCATTTTCCTCGTAGGTGGGTGCGGTGTAAAGGTCCGGACCTACCTCGGGAATGGTATTTATAAATTTGTCGGCTTGTGCAGTTACCTCCGGACCCTGATTTCCCGATATATCCGTTAAGGCTACAGTCAGTGTTATCAGTCCATTCGGTACACTGCTCAGATCGATTCCAGTTACTTGTTGGGTTGTACTTAGGATGGTACCCGAACCGGTTACAGCTGTGCCTCCTCCCGAACTGTTGAAGGAAAACGTATAAGTGCTTTCCAATTCAGCTCCAGCAAAAGTAAATCCTACCTGATCCTGGTTGGCTTCGTCGATCACATTCTGATCAATGGTTACCGAGTAACCCGAAGGTGCGGAATTATCGACACAAAAATCAAAATTATCTAACGCCAGGTACAAAAAGGCACCGCCTGTTTCAAGCACTAATTCATCTACCAGTACAGCTGAGTAGTCTGAAAGGCCATCTGTTGCAAAATCCAGGGTGAAAAACCCGCCTGTTCCGCCGAAGTCGGAAGGAAAGCCACTCGTTTTTTCAAGCGTATAGAGCGTGTTTCCATCCCTTTTTCCGGTAATGGTAAGCGAACCGTCGTCTGTGGGAGATATTCCGGATTCGAAGGAGGAAAGGTACAGGCCTAATTTACTGACCGCCACCGGAGTTCCGGAAACCTGAAGGGTGTACGGTCCCGAACCGGATGATTCCAGGTATTTTGCCGATCCATTGGCACCAAAACCGACCCTGTGTTTAACCGCCCAGCTGCCTGATAAGCTAAAATCTTTCCCATTTCCACTGAAGCTGCTGGCTCCGTCGGATTCGTCTTCAAAAGACTCAGAGGAGCAGGATCCTACCAAATGGATTTGTCCGTTGACATATTCCAGGGGGCTTGTATTTCCCAACGCATCCGCTATGTCCGTTCCTCCTTTTAATTGGAGTTGGAGCGTGCCTTCCCCCGAAATGCCTGTTATCTCTGCCTGATAGGTGCTACCTGAACCGCTAATTTGAGCTAATGTTCCGGTGGCGGTTCCTGTGGCGACCAGCGAAAAATCATCCAAACTTAGGTTAAACGCATCTTCGTCAAATACAATAGTATACACTATGGAAGAGGCGGTACTATTGGGGCTGCCATCAAGCAATATTCGCTGCACTGCCGGGGCTGCCGTATCGGTGTCGGGTACTTCTTCGCAAAAGTTAAAATTGTCAATTAACAATTCCAGAAACCCATCGGCAATGCTGAATTCAACTTCATCTACATTGGCATTTCTAAAATTCTGTGGTCCATCCGTAGAAAAATCGAGGGTAAAAAAACCTCCATTTTGAGTGCTGTTTACTGGAAAACCAGACGTTTTGATAATGGTAAAGATGGTGTTTCCATTGTTTTTCCCTGTCACCGTGAGTGTTCCGTTTCCTGTCGGATTATCTCCGTTGGATAAATCGGATAAAAACAGATCGACCGAATTCATGGTGAAAGGTTCGGAAGAGCTGATGGAGAAACTACCCGCAGTATTATTATTTTTGATGAATCCATCGGAATTACCGGCACCGAAGCCCAGGCGTTGTTCGGTTTCCAGACCGGTGCCAAGCGAAAAGGAGAGGCCATTGCTGGAAAAATTGCTGCTTGCATCCGGGCTGTTTTCCATGTTTTCAGTAAAGCAAGCACTTACCATGTGCGTGCCTCCGGAGGTGAAAGCCGGAACTCCGCTGGTATTGTCCTCATTGGAGATATCCGTACCCGCTTTTAAATCCAATCGAATCGAGCCCTCACCGCTGATGGCATCCACGGTAACCTGGTAACTATTACCCGTACCACTGATGGCCGCTAAATTACCGGTAGTACCGGCAGTCGTTAGTAAAAAGTCATCCAGGCTGACGTTTAACGCCGTTTTTGAAAAATTTACAGTGAAAGTGACCGATTCTGCTGTGGTTGCAGGGACTCCATTCAGGGTGATCCCGGTAACTACCGGTGGGTCCTCATCCAATGGAGAGAAAGGCGGGCCGGTGCTGACATGATCAAGGAAAAAATAGATATCGTCTGCATTAATTCGGATTTCATCTACATCATAAAAATCCGGATCATTATCAAATGTCTTCAAGCCATTGGAAGCCGAATTAAAGTCTATGGATTTGGAAGAACCTATTTGGCTGCCTCCTTTAAAAGCGCTAATAGTACCCGAAGTAGAAGCTCCTACGCCACCTTCCTGAAGAAAAATACTGATAAATTGAAAGGAAGAACCGTCCGATTTGCGAATGGACCACTGTTTGATTCCGTTCGGAGCGAGATTGGAGTCATTTAAAGCCACACTGCCGAGGAACCCGTCGTTTTCGGTGGCTTTTATTCCGGAGTTGAGAGTGGCATTGGGTTCTTTGGTAACCGAAAATCGTAAGCCCCCATTGTCATAGGTTTCTCCGAAGGTTCCAAGGTAGTTGGTGATTTCGTTAAAAGTAACGGTAGTGGTTTGGGCCTTGATTGGTAGGCAACTAAAGAATAACAGCGCAATGAGGAGAAAATTTTTTAAAAGTAGTTTCATTACAACAAAAGTTAAGAATCAAAAGAAAAGAACTCCCCGAGCGTATGATCGGGGAATCCTTTTTGGGATAGATTAGCTTCGGGATGGATAAATTCCCTCTGTACAGATAATGAAATTCATTCCGGAAAAAGGAGGCATTTGGTCAAATGCCTGACTCTGCCCGGCTACTCCAATAGCTTGAGCATTCATGGTGGTGTTGGCTGCGCTATCGTAGGCGTTTACCGCCACTGGGGGATTGGATCGGTCAATTTGTACCTGGCTTAAGGCTGGAAAGGCATTCTGCGGGTTATTGGTATTTCCCGCGGCAGCGTTGGCCGAAAGAGTATGGTTGTGAGCAGGCAAATTAGCAACTGTTAGCGTAGTAGTTTCCTTGCCGCCTTTTTCACCCAGCTGCCGGTTAGATAGACCCGGTCCCTGACCCGGTCCTATAGGTACCCTACTCCTGAAATCCGGCAAGGCAAAAGTAGTTCTGCCATCTCCCCCGTAAGTAGTACCTAGAATCGAAAAGAGCGCCTGGTTCTGGCTGATGGCTAATATTTGTCCGTTGCAAAGGGCATAACCTCTGGGGGCGAAATTGCCGGCGAACATCTTAATAGTGCCCATTAGTTCTTCCATAATAAAATTTTAACTTTTGGTTTATGATTAATATGAAATTAAAGATAAATTAAAAAAACAAAAAAATAACTATTTAATAAGCTATATTTCAGAAGGTTATATTTGTATATAAAAAAAAGTTTTTTAAATTAATTAAAATGCTAAATATATCGAATAATTTTTTTAAGAGAATAATAATATTTTAAAATCAAACAAAATAGAAGGTATATATGGTTGTTTAGTGAGTTTTAAGAATTTTAGGTAATACTGGTTCTTAAGAAAAGTACCGACCGTGACATCGAACTTTTTGGCTTATAGGAAAGCAACGTTCTATTTCCAATCATTTTTTTCCAGCATTTGAAATTCGAAGCTTAATGTGATTCTGGGAGCTGAGGTTGCCAATAGCCTGTTTCGGTTTCCTATCGCGGTGGCAACTACTCAGGAATAGGGCACCAAAAGCTCTGTGGAACCCTATCGATGAGAGGAACTTAACCGGATACACTTCGCCACTTTTTTTACTTGCCTTAAAAAATTCACCTTCGAACTTCTTATTTTGCCGTCCACCCGCCATCAACGGTCAACATGGATCCGGTCGTATAGCTTGAGGCCTCACTTGCCAGAAATAGTGCAGCTCCCTGGATTTCTTTCAATTCACCCCACCTTCCAAAGGCAGTGGCACCGATGATAAAGTCCCGGGTGGCAGGATCGTCTGCGACGGGAATATTCATTTCAGTCAAAAAAGGGCCGGGGCAAATGGCATTTACATTGATGGAAAAGGGGGCCAATTCAATTGCCAATGCACGGGTCATTTGTACTACGGCTCCTTTGCTGGAGGTGTAGGGTGTCCGGTCTGCCAGTCCCACCAATCCGAGTGTACTTGCCAAATTAATGATTTTTCCTGCTTTTTGCGCTTTCATATGGGGGACAACTGCCTTGTTGCACAACCAGGTTCCGGTCACATTGACGGCCATTACCTGATTGAATGCCTCCAAACTAAGCGCTTCGATTCCTCCCCTGATATTTATTCCTGCACTATTGATCAGAATGTCGATTCGACCAAATTTATCCAGTGCATAAGCGGTCATTTCCTTTGTCTGTTCTTCCTGCGTGATGTCGGCAGCGAACGAAAGGCCATTGACTCCAAACGCTTCAGAAATGGCAGCCGCACCTTTTTCTCCGTCTTCCTGGTTTCGGTTAACCAGCAATACATCGGCTCCTGAGGATGCCAGACCTGCTGCCATGGCCAGTCCCAGGCCTTTGGATCCGCCCGTGATGATGGCTTTTTTGTTAGTTAAATTAAAAAGTTCGATTCCAGGGAGCGTCTTCTTCATGGTATTTGTAGGTTATAATATCACCGGTAAACCTAAAGGTAATAAAACAAATCCTCCTTTCAATGGTCAATGCAGGCCTGTAGTCCTTCTTCTATAGTAGTGGCTGTTAATCCGTAGGCTGTTTCAATTTTGCTACTGTCAAAACAATAATCTTCATCCAGCTGATACCTTAGTTCTTTTATTTCCTGCATCAGGGGCAAAAAATTGGCCAGGATGGAGACAACCCAGCCAGGTAATACCTGCACGGTGTCCTTTCTACCTAATTTAGAAGCCAGAATGCTAGCCATTTTCTGTGCAGAGGGATAGGATTTGGCGGTCGGGAGGTGCCATACCTGATTCCAGGAGTCCTCCTGTTGCGCTAAAAAAGCAGTAGCATAGGCAGCATCTGGAATATAAGTAAAGGAATGCTTTTTGTTTTTATTATACATCCATTGGGCTGATTTACCCGCTATCATTCGGTTGATAATGGTTTCATGCACCATACTTTGCTGTGCACCCGGGCCGTAAAAATCTGCGGCCCTGACAATCATTGCAGTCAATAGCCCCTTGTCAATTTCATTCATAATCAGCTGTGCGATTTCGGCCCGTACCTTGCCTTTCCTGCTTTCCGGACGGACAGGGCTATCTTCCTTTAGTAACCCGATCGCTTTTGGATCATAAGCATACATGTTGTCAAAGAAAACCAACCTTGCCCCATGGGTTTTACAAGCGGCAATTACATTTTTCATAATTACCGGCCAATCTCTTTCCCAGACGGCGGCCCGGTAAGTAATGCCTGCTACCAGGTAGCAGATGTCGGATCCTTTCACCGCCTCATTCACCTGGGAGGCTTGCAGTAGGTCTGCTTTCACAAGTTCCTCCTTCCTTAATCGCCCTTTCGGATTTCGGCTGACCAACCGAACTTTTACGGAATAATCAGAAAGCTTTTCGGCCAGACCGTTTCCAATGTTTCCTCCGGCACCCAAAATGGTTTGTGTTTGCATGTTGATTTTTTTTGGAGTAAAGATAACCATTCAAAATAAGAGTTTAGAAATTTATTCCAACAAGTTGATGGAATAATAACATGCATGCGTTTGAAATAATGGGGTTTTTTCAAATTATGTTTTTTCGCTACTTTTTTAATTTTAAAAAGCTATTTTTGCCAGCTGAGATTTTTGTCACATTGAATTAATAATGCTACCCTATGGTCCAGGCTAAACCTTTCTTTTCCAACCTACCCGGAATTATTTTATTGGTTTTTTCTATTATTCTGCATTATCCCGGTGTTGCCCAAAACGCCCTATCATTCGATGATCTGGATGCTTTCGAAACCCCCGGAAAAACCTGGAGCATCGTGGCGGATGCCAAGGCCGACTTATCACAGCAGGGCCTGTTAACCGTTTCCAAAGGAAAAGGAGTACTGGTAAATTTGCCCACAGAAAAAAACAAAGGGCAAGACTTATATACCAAGGCATCTTTTGGGGACTTTGATCTAGAAGTGGAGTATCTGGTGGCCAAAGGGTCCAATTCCGGAATCTACCTACAGGGAATGTACGAAATACAAATTTTGGATAGCTGGGGAGTTAGCAATCCACGAGCGGGAGATAATGGGGGCATTTACGAGCGTTGGGATGATTCCAAGCCGGAGGGCCATAAGGGCTATCAGGGCTACGCTCCCCGGCAAAATGCCAGTAGCGCTCCCGGGTTGTGGCAAAAACTCAGGCTGTCGTTTCAGGCTCCCAGATTTGATAATGACGGTACTAAAATTAAGAACGCAAGGGTTCTTTCCGTCGAGCTGAATGGCGTAACCATTCACGAGGATGTGGAACTTTTTGGCCCCACCAGGGGAGCTATGGCAAGCCAGGAAAGGAACAGAGGTCCTCTTCGCATTCAGGGAGATCATGGGGCGGTAGCCTTTCGAAACCTTCGCCTCACGCCGTTTGATAATGCTGCTCCGGTGCTAAAAGACTTAACCTATGATTTATACAAAGGCAGATTCGAAGCATTGCCTGACTATTCCTCACTCGAGGCGGCAAAATCGGGTGAATTGAAAACCCTTACCGCCTCCATTTCCGGATCAACGGATCAATTCCTCATCCGTTATCGGGGACAATTAGATATTAGGGAAGGCGGAAACTACTCCTTCAACTTTTCGTTTCCAGGGGGAGCCGGTGCCCTTTCCGTTGGAGGAAAGCAGGTTTTTGGACCTTCCGGAGGAAATGTAGCGGGCGAGGTATCTCTGGATCCGGGTCTTCATCCGGTAGAATTGGTTTATTCCAAGGTTCAGGACTGGGTTGATCCGCTGCTCACCGCAGAAATAGCTGGTCCCGGCATTCGGCCGGTGCTCCTATCGGATCGGTCTTTTATGCAATCCAGCAGCCCCGACCCTATTTTAATCGATCCAATTGAACGTCCGGTGTTGAGAAGCTTTATGGACCTTCCCGATGGCTACCGGATGACGCATGCCGTTTCCGTGGCCTCCCCGGAAAAGCTGCATTATACCTACGATATGGATTATGGAAATCTTACCCAGCTTTGGAAAGGAGAATTTCTGGATGCCACTCCTATGTGGTACAGCAGGGGAGATGGGTCATCCAGGCCAAGGGGCAGCCTGCTTTACCTTGGAACTCCGGCACTGAGCCTGGCGCAACTTAGTTCAATGGATCAAGCCTGGCCTACCGATACCTTGGGCAGCCGCTATAGAATTAAAGGATACCGCGTTTTGGCGGAGGAGTATGAGCTTCAATTTTCGTATGACCTCTTTGGAGTGGCAGTTGAGGATAAACTGGAAGTGGAGTCAGGTGGTAAAGGGTTAAAGCGAACCCTGAACCTGGGAGGGGCTTTGGAAAACAGGTATGTCCGACTGGTAGTGGCTGGTAAAATCGAAGATCTTGGAGAAGGGCTCTATCTGGTGGGAGAAAAGGCTTATTATGTTCAACTAGGCGAACAACGTCAATTGGCCCCGGTTTTAAGGGAGAGTAACGGGCAACAGGAATTATTGGTTCCTGCCCGGGAAAACGTGGACTACGTACTATGGTTTTGATTTTTACAGACAACGGTAACATGGGAATAGATAATAAAACAATCGGCATCCTTTTCCTGGCAATGGTATTTGCCATTATTTCGCCAAAACTAATGGCCCAGGAATCTCCAATGGAAGAAGATTATTTCAAAATCCTGAAGGTGAAAGCTCCGGAGGGATTGTTGCTTGAAGTAGGCGGATTGACCGTCATGCCGAATGGAAATTTAGGCGTGGCTACCCGAAGAGGAGAAGTTTACCTGGTGGAAAACCCTACTGGCCCAAGTCCCTATTTCAGGAAATTTGCCTCGGGATTACATGAAATTTTGGGATTAATTTACCGGGATGGGGCGTTTTATTGTTCTCAGCGCGGAGAGCTGACCAGATTGGAAGACACAAATCAAGACGGACGTGCTGACTTGTACACAACGGTTTACAGCTGGCCGGTTTCGGGACATTACCACGAATACAGTTATGGTCCAGTGGTCGATGAAGCCGGTAATTTTTATGTTTCCGGAAACGTAGCTTTTGGAAATGAAGAATGGTGGAGAGGAGAAAGTCGCGTTCCTTACCGGGGTTGGATCATGAAAATCAGTCCCGATGGAAAAATGGAGCCTTGGGCAACCGGTATGCGATCTCCTGCCGGATTAGGCTATATCGATGGCAAGCTCTTTTACACTGAAAACCAGGGAGATTACATGGCTTCAGGAGGAATCTGGCACATCCAGAAAGGGTCGTTTGCAGGACATCCTGCCGGTCTCAGCTGGACCGACAGGGAAAATTCTCCACTGGACCTCAGTCCGGAGGCCTTTCATGCAGTAGTTGATCCCCGTAAAGTGAAAAATGAACAGGGCCGCTACATCAAGCCTGAAAATGTAACCGACGAAGATTACCTGACCCTTTATCAGGCTAAGGAAAAATTGCCGCAACTTACCCTACCGGCTGTTTGGCTACCTTATGGGATTTACGGTATTTCAACCTCCGAACCGATCGAAATACCGGTTGGCAATTTTGGCCCCTTTTCCGGTCAAATGCTGGTTGGTGACCAAGGGCAGAGTAAAATCATGAGGGTAATGATGGAAGAAGTGAATGGGGTGCTTCAGGGAGCAGCTATTGATTTCAGAAGTGGTTTTCGCTCGGGGGTTTTGAGAATGGCATGGGGACTGGATGGTTCCTTGTTTGTCGGTGAGACCAACCGGGGATGGGGTTCTGCCGGTGAGGCCAACGAGGGTTTGGAGCGCCTGGTTTGGAACGGAGAAGTTCCCTTCGAGATTCGAGATATCCATTCCATGCCTGACGGGTTTGAAGTGGAATTTACGAAACCAATAGATAGAAAGTCAGCAGAAGACCTGGCATCCTATCGTGTGCAAACATTTATCTATAAATACCACCCCGTTTATGGCAGTCCACCGGTGGCCAACGAAATGGCTGAAGTCCAGGGGGTACAGGTTTCGGAAGATTTGATGCGGGTAAGGATAAAAGTAGATGGCCTGACCCAATACCATATCCATCACTTGCAATTGGATGGGGTCAGAGAAAGAGATAATTATTTTTCCCTGGTACACCCCTCTGCCTATTATACCTTAAATGAAATTCCGCAGGGAGCTGTCTTGGCAGAAAATGATATGAGTACCTATCGTTCTTCCGAACAAGCGACTGCTCCGGAGCCTTCCAGTGTCAGTCCAAAGGCGGTGGCATCTGCGTCAGAGGATACGGGCAATGCTTCTGAAGGGGATGAAGACACCATTGACGAAGCGTTGGTAAGTTCCCTGCTTTCCCAACATACCTGTATTGCCTGTCACAATAAGGAAACGAAACAAGTGGGGCCAGCCTACAAGGAGGTAGCTAAACGAAACTATACAGCAGAAGAAATTGTGTCTCTGATACATACTCCTAAGCCGGAAAATTGGCCGGAATATGCTACTCCCATGCCCCCCATGCCGCATGTCCCGGAAGCGGATGCCTTAAAAATTGCTGAATGGATCAATTCATTAAAGTAGAATTTTTTATTATCTGGTATTACTATTCTTGCGGAAGTTCTGGTTGGTATATTTTACCAGGTATCGAATATTAAAAATCAGTACCTTTTTTATGTTTGAGATAGAATTTGAATTCTCTTTAAATTTTAATTGATTTTTTTCTTTTACTTTTTTCTAAAAAATGGTAACATTGCTAAACATTCGAAAATAAATCAGGGTTATCTAACTATCAATTATTTAACCGAATGTAAATAACCTAATCTTAACCTCCATGCAAACCCGAAACCTAACCTACTTTTTGGCCTATTTGAGCCAACATCTTGGACTTTTAATACCCAAGCCGATTCCGTTTCCGATTCCACGTCACCGGTCCGAAGCCTAACTTTATTTTCCTGATTTTGAATTTGTTGCTGTTTGGAACGCTTTCAGGGAATTTCGGTGTCTGAATTTCTTATTTGATCAAATCAAATCCAATTATACACGTAAACCTAATTAATTGCTTATGTCGAAAATTTACAAATTGTGCAGCTTGGCACTGTTCTTCATCATGGCGAATACAGCGATCGTATTTGCACAGGTAGAAGTAACAGGTACCGTATCGGATGATTTAGGTGAGCCCTTACCGGGTGCCGCGGTATTAGTCAAAGGTACTTCAAATGGTACCGTAACCGATTTGGATGGTCAGTATACCATCACCGTTCCCAATCAAGATGCCACTCTGGTATTTTCTTTCTTGGGATTTACTAGTCTGGAAGAACAAGTTGGATCTAGAACTACCATCGATGTTCAACTCGAACAGGGAGTTAGTGGACTGGACGAAGTGGTCGTTACCGGATATGGATCCCAATCTCGGAGAGAAATCACCGGAGCGGTAACTTCAGTTGATTCGGAGGAATTACTTTCCATCCCTGCCACTACCTTTGCTCAGCAATTGCAAGGTAGAGCCGCTGGGGTGACCATCGTAAATGATGCCACTCCTGGCGGAGGAGCAACCGTAAGGATCAGGGGCTTTGGTACCATTAATAACAATGATCCGTTGTACGTGATTGATGGTGTGCCTACTCAGAATCAGGGTAACTTGAATCCCAATGACATTGAATCCATTCAGATTCTTAAAGATGCCTCTGCTGCTTCCATTTATGGTTCCAGAGCGGCAAATGGTGTCGTTATTATCACCACTAAGCGAGGGCAAGTAGGAAAACCTTCCATCTCTTTCAATGCGTTTTACGGAACGCAGACAGCGGAAAGAGGACCTGATCCGTTGAATGCCAGGGAACTGGGTGAGTATTTATACCTGGCGAATGTATATGCCGGTAGAACTCCCAGTCATGGTCAGTATTCCTGGGGGCCAAATGGAGAAGTAAGTATTCCTGATTACGTTTTTCCAAGCGGAGGAATGGAAGGAGATCCTGAGGTAGATCCAAGTCTATACGCATTGGAGCCGGGGAATATTTATCCGATTACTCGATCCGCTGACACCGATTGGTGGGCTGAAACCACCCGAACCGCTCCCATCCAAAGCTATCAGGTTACCGCCACTGGGGGAACAGAGAATGGCAGGTACGCATTATCGTTGAATTATTTTAATCAGGAGGGTATTGTTAATGATATCGGCTACGACAGGTATTCTGTTCGGGCAAATACCGAATTCAAAGCCCTTAATAACCGGTTAACGATAGGAGAAAACCTTTCCGTAACCGTAGGTAACAGAAAAGGTGGATTTGGAAATGGCTCTGCTGGAAATAATGCGGAGCAAAACGCCGTATTTAGTTCTTCCTTACAGCATCCGCTGTTGCCGGTGTATGATATTATGGGCAATTTCGCAGGAAGTAGGGGATCCAATTTGGGAAATAATTTTAATCCGGTTGCCGTTTTGGCCAGAGCAGAAGATAACCGGAACCTTTCCTTGAGGGCTTTTGGTAATGTCTATGCACAAGTAGATCTTACTGACAACTTATATGTGCGATCCAGTTTCGGTATTGATGCCAATAACCGAAGGGCAAGATATATTGGAAGGCCTCAGCCTGAGTATGTAGAGGGCAATTTCGTGAATAGTTCGACTGCTGAAAATGAGTATTCCTATCAGTGGGTATGGACCAACACCATCAACTATACGAAGACTTTTAATGATGTTCATGCGTTTGATGCCTATTTGGGAATTGAATCCATTAAAGAATTTGGTGAGATTTTCGGTGCGGCGAGACAGCGTTTTGCCTTCGAAACAGTTCCGATTATTTCCTATCTTGATTTAGGAGATCCCAATACAGCAACCAATTTTGGCCGTGTGGTTAATGATTACCGGCTGTATTCTCAATTTGGAAAGATAAATTATTCGTACGATGGTAAGTACCTGGTGCAATTTATCTTAAGGAATGACGGATCCTCCAGATTCCTCGCAGCTTCCCGAAATGCAACGTTCCCCGCCTTTAGTTTGGGTTGGAGATTGTCTGATGAGGCCGCCGTGGCTGAAGCC
Organism: Cyclobacterium salsum; assembly: GCF_010119245.1. GTDB lineage: Bacteria > Bacteroidota > Bacteroidia > Cytophagales > Cyclobacteriaceae > Cyclobacterium > Cyclobacterium salsum. The sequence continues at coordinate 124,121 of NZ_WNKG01000014.1, read as the reverse complement.
TTGCCATTTGTTTCCGATATGAAATTAAGATACGGTTGGGGTAAAACTGGAAACCAGTTGATTGGAGATTACAATGCGTATACGACGTACCGAACGAATATATTCAATGCAGGCTATCCTATTGATGGATCTTCTTCCTCTCCCGCTTTGGGTTTTGATGCGCAGCGATTTGGAAATCCAAATGCCCGTTGGGAGGCCACCACTTCTAACAACCTGGGATTGGATGTAGAATTTCTGGATGGAAAATACTACTTCGAACTAGACTTATGGAATCGGGTAACCTCTGATATGCTATTTGAAATCCCCATCAGCTATGGTCATGGAGATGCCACTCCTCCTTTCTTCAATGTAGGCCAGATGACCAATAAAGGCATCGACCTGAACCTGGGAATGAGCGACACCGCATTGGGTGGAGAGTTAAGGTACAATGTATCAGCAAATTACTCCATGTATAGAAACAATGTGGATAATCTTGCTGAAAATGAAGATAACGTATTATTTGGTGCTTCTACAAGGGTGCCATCGGTTACCATTACCCAATCTGGATTTCCAATTTCTTCCTTCTTTGGATACAACAACTTAGGTATTTTCCAGACCGAGGAAGAGGTAAGTGCGCATCCTCCTTACGGAAATTATAATGCGGTAGGAAAATTCAAAGTGGAAGATGTGAACGGAGATGGAGTTATCACTGATTCAGACAGAACGATCATTGGTAATCCGCATCCTGATTTTGTATATGGTATCAACCTGAATTTGGGTTACCGAAACTGGGACCTTACTTTATTTGGTAATGGATCCGTTGGGAATGATATCTTTAACTACATCAATTATTGGACGGATTTTAATACCTTCCAGGGAAACAAATCCAAAGCCGCACTTTACGATGCATGGCAGCCGAATAACACAGGTGGAACCCTTCCCATCATGGATGCAGATGATCAAATTAGTAGCCGGCCGTCAAGCTATTTTGTTGAGGACGGGTCTTATTTCAGGTTGAGAAATGCACAAATTACTTACAATCTTCCCGAAAATATGTTGAGCGATTGGGGAATGAGTAGGGCTTCTATCTACTTCCAGGGCCAGAATTTGCTAACTTTTACCAAATATTCTGGTACAAACCCGGAAATTCAGACCGGAAGTAACAATACGGTTGGATTTGACGGCGGTTACATGCCGGTGTCCAGAAACCTGATTTTGGGAGTTAATGTTACCTTTTAATCAATCTCAACAACTAAAAGAAGCAATCACATGAAAAATACATATTTTAAAATAGCTGCTGCTACTTTGGTATTGGGTGTGTCCATAACCTCCTGTCAGGAGGAATTTTTGGAGACGATACCACAGGGGCAATTTAGCACCGTGGGGCTGGAAAACGAACAGGGAGTGGAAGGAATTTTGCTCGGAGCCTATGCGATGATTGACGGGTATGGCCTGGATGGCCAGTCCGGATGGAACGGAACCATTGATAATTGGGTATATGGAGGAGTTGTCTCAGATGACGCCTACAAAGGTACTGATGCGGGTGATCAGCCGGAACAATCCTTTTTGGAAGCATTTGACTTCCAGCCTACCAATCTTCACTTGAGAAACAAGTGGAGAGCGGTCTACAAGGGAGTAGCCCGAACCAATGATGTATTGAACACCCTGAAAGAAGCCGAAGATGTATCGGACGCCCGAAGGGCGCAAATCATCGCTGAAGCAAGGTTTTTGAGAGGTTTCTTTCACATGGAAGCTCGAAAAATGTGGGAGAGAGTTCCTTACATAGACGATGAGACTTTTGAGCTATCCGATTTGGAGAGTAGTAAGGTTCCAAACGACAGTGAAATTTGGCCGGATATTGAGGCCGATTTTCAGGCAGCCATGAATGTGCTACCCGAAGCTCAATCCGATCCGGGACGACCCACCAAGTGGGCAGCGCAGGCATTTTTGGCCAAATCTAAAATGTTTCAGGGCTGGGATCAGTCTACTGGCGAAGCCAACACGGCGGTGTTACAGGAAGCAAAAACGCTTTTGGAAGATATTGTAGAGAATGGTCCATTTATGCTAACTCCTACTTTCCAGGAAAATTTTCTGGTTGGTACAAGAAATAACGAAGAGTCCATTTTTGAAATTCAGTTTTCCATTTCCAGTGCCACGACAGCTGCTGCTAATGAAGGGACTACGCTTAATTATCCCTATACCGATCCCTGGGGATGCTGTGGATTTTATCAGCCTTCTCAGAACCTGGTGAATGCCTACAAAACCTCTGCTAACGGATTACCATTACTGGATACCTTCAATGAAGAAGACGTACCCAATGACCAGGGACTCTCATGGGATGATCCATTTGATGCCTACGATGGTCCTTTGGATCCAAGGTTAGACCATACGGTGGGTCGTAGGGATATTCTCTACAAAGGGTACAAAATTCACGGAAGTGATTTCATCCGGGATCAGAATTATGCGGGTCCTTATTCACCAATAAAACACGTGGCTGAACCTGAGTTTTTCGGTATCGGTGCGAACCCACGATTATCTGCTAATAACTACCGAATCATGCGTTTGAGTATGGTAATCCTATGGTTGGCAGAAGCGGAAGTAGAGCTCGGAAACCTGGAAAGCGCTCGGGAATTGGTAAATATGATTCGTATGCGTGCGGCTAATCCGGATGGTTTTGTTCCAAGAGCGATCCAGGGAGCAGAAAGAAATGATTACACGATCGTTGAAGGAGAGCCGGCCGCTAATTATGTAATATCTACTTATGATAGTCCCTGGACCGACCCGGATGTAGCCCGCAAGGCAGTTCGAATGGAAACCAGGCTTGAATTTGCGATGGAAGGACATCGATTCTTTGATCTTCAACGATGGGGAATCGCAGCGGAAACCATGAATGAGTACCTGGAAGAAGAAGCAACCAAGAGGACCTATCTTGGCAATGCCTCTTTTGAAAAGGGTGTCCATGAGTATTTTCCTGTTCCCTTGGAAGCCATTGAGCGTTCTTTTAGAGATGGATCTCCTACGTTGACACAGGACCCTGCTTTTCAGTAACTAATTGAAATAGAATAGTCATTAAAAAAGGTGAGATTTTATCTCACCTTTTTTGTTTTAAAAAATTTGGGCCATTTACGTAAGTTCTGTTAAATTGAGTCCATGTGGTTTATTAAACAGCATTTAACCTGTAGGATACTTGTTTTTGGAATGGTATGCTTTTCCTGCCAGCCAGAAAATAACCACCTTTTTCGGCAAGTACCCGCTACTGAATCAGGTATTGATTTCACGAATACCATCGTAGAAACAGACTCCTTTAATATTTTGACCGAAGAGTTTATCTACAATGGAGCCGGGGTAGGTGTGGCTGATTTCAATAACGACGGGCTTCCCGATCTGTTTTTTGCAGGGAATGAAGTCGATAATCACCTCTACCTCAATCAGGGGGCGTTTCAGTTTTTAGATGTTTCGGATGGGGCTGGCATCAAAGCTTCAGGAAAATGGTGTACCGGGGTAACCATCACCGACATCAATGGCGATGGTTGGATGGATGTCTATGTTTCTGCAGCCATGAAAAAAGACTCTTTGGACCGGGCAAATCTACTTTTTGTCAATCAGGGTTTGAACGCGGAAGGAGTGCCGGTTTTTACGGAAGAAGCCGAGATTTATGGAATCAATGAAATGGGATACAGCATGTCGGCCGCTTTTTTTGACTATGATTTGGATGGGGACCTGGACTTGTATGTGTTGAATAATCTTTTGGTTACAGACTTGCCAGGGGTGTTCCGGGAAAAGTTGACCGATGGATCTGCCGGAAACAACGACAGGCTCTATAGGAACAATGGAGACGGCACCTTTTCCGATGTGAGTAAGGAAGCCGGTATTCAAATTGAAGGATATGGTTTGGGACTAGGCATTTCTGATATTAACGGAGATGGGTATCCGGATATCTACGTCAGCAACGATTACCTGTCTAACGATATACTTTATATCAACAACCAGGACGGTACCTTTAGCAATAGCATCCGGAATTATATTCGTCACCAAAGTCATTTTTCCATGGGTATGGATATAGGAGATATCAATAACGACGGCCTACAGGAAATCGTTACCCTGGACATGCTGGCGGAGACTAATTTTCGTATGAAAACCACCATCAGCCAGAATTCTTACCAAAAATACATTAATAACGAGCGTTGGGGCTTTGAACATCAATACGTTCGTAACATGCTGCATCTTAACAACGGGCAGGGGATGCCATACAGTGAGATAGGGTTTCTGGCGGGTATCTACCAGACCGATTGGAGCTGGTCCCCGCTTTGGGCGGACATGGATAATGATGGATACAAGGATTTATTAGTGACCAACGGCTATCCCAGAGATATTACCGATAAGGATTTTACCAATTTTCGGGCGGATTTGGGTTCGGTTGCGACTGATAAAACGCTGCTGGATTCCATTCCAGTGGTAAAAATCCCAAATTACGGATTTAAAAATAATGGAAACCTGACATTCGAAAATGCCAGTAGTACCTGGGGAATAGACCTTCCTTCCTTTTCGAACGGAGCCGTTTATGCCGATTTGGATTTGGATGGTGACTTGGATTATATCGTAAGCAATATCAATCAGGAAGCGTTTGTTTTTGAAAACCAATTGTATTCAGAAACTTCAGAAAACGAAGTCGATTTCCTGAGGATTCAACTTAATGGTCCCCCCGGAAATGCCAACGGTCTGGGAACCCGGATTAAAATCACTTTGAGCAACGGGGAGACGCTATTTCATGAACATTATACGGCCAGGGGGTACATGTCTTCTGTGGAGGATATAATCCATTTTGGTTTGGGAAGTGGAAACAATGTCGAATTGCTAGAGGTGCTCTGGCCAAACGGAACCAGTCAGAATCTTCGAAACGTACCCCTAAATCGAGTGTTGAACCTGGATATAGCAAATGGATCAAAAGTAGACGTGCAACAGGAAACTGCGGCTAGCGCAATTGAGCCCCTTTTTATGGGCGTTGAAGAGGAACTTGGCCTGGCGATTGACCACCAGGAACGGGATGCGGTGGATTTTAACATACAGCGAACCCTTCCACACAAATTATCTCAGTTTGGACCCGGGCTGGCGGTAGGGGATATCAATGGCGATGGAATCGACGATTTGGTGATGGGCGGTGCGGCCGGACTGCCCAGGAAATTGATAAGCCAAAATCAGGACGGTAGTTTTGAGGTGACGGACTTTCCCCTACCTTCTGAAAGTCAGATGGAAGACATGGGGTTGCTATTGTTTGATTGGGATATGGATGGGGATTTGGACCTGTATGCCGTCAGTGGGAGCAGTGAATATGCCTTGGGCAATCAGGTGTACCGAGACAGATTATACGAAAACGATGGAAAGGGTAATTTTCACCTTTTAGATGGTGCGACACCGGATATGCAGGAAGTAGGCACGGTGGTCAGGGCGGCGGATTTTGACGGAGACGGGTATTTAGAGCTCTTTGTTGGTGCCCGATCCGGCCAGGGTCAATATCCGCTTTCCGGAAAAAATGTGCTTTTGAAAAAGGAAGGTGATAGACTTGTTGACGTAACCGATCGGCTGGCACCCGGATTGAAAGACATCGGGATGGTCAGTGATGCCTTATGGACGGATATGGATCAGGATGGAAAAGTGGATTTGCTATTGGTGGGTGAATTCATGCCGGTAACCTTTTTTAAAAATACTGGTAACGGATTAAAGGAACTTGAGAATACAGGTGTCGGGGATTTGAAGGGTTGGTGGAATGGAATTACGGCCGCTGATTTTGACTCGGATGGAGACATCGATTATGTAGTGGGTAATTTGGGTAAGAATAACGTTTACCAGGTATCCGCCGATAGGCCCCTCAGCCTCTACGCCGGTGATTTTGATAAGAACCAAAGCATTGATCCTGTTTTATTCGCACATTTTAAAAATCAGGAAGGTAATTTCGAACCCTATCCCGTACACTTTTGGCAGGATTTATACAGTCAAAGCCCCTTGTTTAGGAAGCGTTTTTCTAATTACAAATCCTATGGACGTGCCGGATTGAGGGAGGTTTTGACCGAGAAAGAGATCCGTTCGGCTATAAAATTAGATGCCAATCACATGGCCAGCAGTTACCTGGAAAACCTCGGAAACGGTAGGTTTAAGATGCATTCTTTACCTTTATTGAGCCAGGTGTCACCGGTCTATGGCATGTTGGCTACCGACCTGGATGAGGATGGCTTCCTCGATATACTCCTGGTAGGCAATGATTATGGCCACGAGGTATTTTCGGGCAGACAGGATGCCTTTGTAGGCCTCTGGCTCAAAGGAGACGGACAAGGTGGGTTTGAACCTGTTTTACCCGTAAAAAGCGGGTTTCTGGTGCCAGGAGATGGTAAATCACTGGTGCAATTGAAAACCAGCGAGCAGCAATTGCTGACCCTTGCCGGGCAAAACAGAGGTAGGTTAAAAGCATTTAAACGATTTCAGGAGCTGGATTCTGCCACTTTCTTCCTCCCGGAGCCCCTTGATTTTTCGGTTATTTTTCATTTGAGGGATGGTGAGACGATTCGTAAGGAATTGTACCATGGGTCCGGATTTTTATCTCAGTCCACCCGCTGGCTGAAAATCCCCCCGGCGACACGGGAAATGGAAATAGCCACCTTTTCGGGGCAGGTGCGAAGGATTCCAGTTTCCCAGGAAGTAAAGTAGTGTACAAGCCCGGGAAAACCATTTATAAAAGATTAGGGCCTACACATTTTTGGTGTCTTTTTTTCGTTTAAGTAAGGAGGATTCTAACCAAACACGCCTGTTATACAGGCCTCGGGTTTCGGGAAGTTCCAGGATCGTCTTAATAATTCCCAGCTTTATTAATTTTAGCGGTATATTTACATTTTTAAAATTAACAGCCCTTTTGAATGCCAAAATTAATCAGAATCACGACGGTACCCCTCTCACTGAAATTATTGATCAAACACCAATTACGATTTATGGCTGAAGCGGGATTTCAGGTACTGGCCGTTTCCTCAGAAGGGAAAGAATGGCAGGATGTTTTAAAAAGTGAAAAGCATATCGAAAAAGTGATTATTCCTTTTACGCGAAAAATCACCCCGGTAAAAGATCTATATTGTCTATGGCTGCTATACAAATTTTTTAAGAGAGAGCGGCCGGATATCGTCCATACCCATACCCCAAAAGCCGGGTTATTGGGGATGGTAGCTGCGAAGTTTGCGCGGGTGCCTGTCCGGATCCACACCTTGGCGGGCCTGCCGTTGGTTTCCAGGTCAAGGACCCAAAAAACCCTTCTTTCACTGATTGAGAAAATAACCTTTCGACTAGCGAATGAGGTCTGGCCGAATGCGTACTCACTGAAAGATTACATTATCCGGAAGAAATTAGTGAACGAAAAAAAAGTCAATGTCATCGGAAATGGCTCTTCCAATGGAGTAGACCTGGAGCAGTTTAGCAGGTCTAATTTGCAGGAAAATCATTTGGTGGCCGCGACCATGCGGATCAAGCCCGGAGAAAATGAATTTCTTTTTTTGGCCGTGGGCAGGATGGTGAAAGACAAAGGGATTGCTGACCTGGTGGAAGCGTTTATTCACTCTAAAATTGTGAGCCGGTCCAAATTGGTTTTGTTGGGAGACTTTGAACAGGATTTAAATCCCCTTGAACGAAAAACCATCAATCAAATTAACGATCACCCTAAAATTGTTCACGTTCCCTGGTCAGATCATGTGGCGCATTACATGGCTCTATGTGATGTACTGGTGCATCCCTCACACCGGGAAGGATTCCCAAACGTCTTGCTGGAAGCCGGGGCCATGTGTTGCCCGGTGATTTGCTCGGATATTGAGGGGAATAAAGAAATTGCCACTCACAAGAAAACCGCGCTGATATATCCGGTGGGTCGGGCAGAAGTGCTTCAGGAAGCGATGGAGTTTGCTTTTGTAAAAAGAGCCGAAATGCAAGGTTTTGCAGAGAAGCTCCACGAGAGAGTGGTCAGCGGATACGACCGAAATTCCATGCATAGAAGTATTTTAAAGGCATATAACCGCATGTTAAACAGGGAATAACGTTGATAAAATTAAAACCAAATATAAATTTCGTAAATAAGTCTATTTGCTTAATTTTGAGGACGGTCATAATGAATTTTTACCCAATGAGGTTGATTTTAGTAGTGTTGTCTGCGGTATTGGTTTCCTCCTGTATCAGTAACAAAAGAATCAATTACCTTCAAAATCTAAAAGGAAATGAATCCATCGAACTGAATGAGTTTATCCCTTATGCGGAAGTAGATTACGAGTACATTTTACAACCGCACGATATTGTAGACATTGATTTTGCCACTCCCAATGAGGAATTGCTTCGAGCGTTTGAGTATCAGGGAGCAATGGCGGCACGGGGAGGTGCCGGAGGGGGTGGTGGAGCCATGGATATTTTTTATTTTTCAGGTTATTCGCTTGATAAAGATGGTTATGTACGCATGCCAGTTCTAGGGCAAATTAAATTATCGGGATTGACCGAAGAAATGGCCAGAAATAAAGTGCAGGAAGCCATTAGTATTTATTTTAAAGAGGATGTAGAAGTTAGATTACGGATCGGCGGAATCCGCTATACCACATTGGGCGAATTTAATAGTGTGGGGCCAAAGATAATTTTAAAAAATCGGGCGACCATTTTTGATGCTATTTCAATGGCCGGGGAGTCCAATATACTGGCCAGAAAAAACGAGCTGTTTTTAATTCGGCAATACGATGGGGGAACGAGGATACATCAGATTAATCTTAATGACCGGCAATTACTTGCTTCGCCTTTTTATTTTATTCAGCCCAATGACATTTTGTATTTACAGCCGATGCAAATACGGCAAATCGGGTCAGGGGAAAATTTTTCCGCAAGCCTGCAGCTGGGGATTTCCATCATCACGGCGATGATGTTTATATATGGTATCACCTCTGGAATTTTTTAATTATGGAAAATTTAGATTTATCCAAATTTGAGGAACAGGAGCGGCCCATTGATATCAAATATTATATCATCAAGTATTCCCGTTACTGGCCGCTTTACCTTTTTTGTATCCTGATAGGTATGCTTGCTGTTTTTCTCTTTCATCGCTACACTATGGAACGGTACGAGGTAAAAGGCAGTGTCATGATAAAAAGTAACCTGGCACCGGAAGTAAGAATCCTGGACCGTTCCAATATTTTTTCAGGAGGAGACAACCTTACCAATGATATTTTGTTGTTTTCTTCTAAAAACCTGGCCGCTGAGGCGTTAAGCAAAGTACATTTTGATGTCAGTTATTTTGCGTCCACCAATATTAAGGAAATTGAGTTGTATAAAAACAGCCCGATCCGGGTGGAGGTTGATTGGGAATATCCGCAGTTGGTTAACAAAAAACTCCGTATTAACATCCTTTCCGATTCTACTTTTCAGCTTTTGCCCGGCGAAAACATGTTTCTGGATCGGTTTTTTATGAGTTACCAATATGAAGAGGAAGACAGGGATATTTTTCAGAGGGAATTTTATTTTGGAGAGGAAGTAAAAGGGGAGAACGCAAAATTCACTGTTTTTTTGCTGAACATGACAAGGCAGTATGATGAGTATGAATTTCTGCTACATTCGCCCCAATCGCTAATTGAACGATATGCCGGTGTGGTGCAGGTGAGACCACTGGTCAATTACGGATCGGTATTGGAAGTGAGTATGGTGACCAAAATCGTGGAAAAAGGGAGCGATTATGTGAATGCATTAATGGATTCCTTTCTGGAATACGATCTCAGGGAAAAAAATCGGATCTCTGAAAATGCATTGAAATTTATAGAAGAGCAACTATATATTGTCGAAGATTCGCTGAATTCCGTAGAGCGGAGGATGCAACGGTTTAAAGTGGACAATAAGATGCTGGATGTGAATGCCGAATTTGGGGGGGTCTTGAACAGCATTCAAATGTTGGAGGAAAGCATCCAATCCATTGATTTTGAACTGGCTTATTACAAAACTCTGGAGAATTACCTGGTTAACAAAACGGGAAATTTTGAGGAAATCGTTGCTCCCTCTTTAATTGGCATTTCGGATGGCTTGCTCAATGACCTGATCCAGCAACTGGTAAGCCTTTCGCTTGAAAGAAGAAAGTTGTTAGCAGTGGTGCAGGAAACGCATCCCGATGTCGCTGCACTGGATCAGCAGATGGAGCGGTTGAAAGAAAATGTTTTTGAAAATATCGAGAACCTGGTGAGCAATACCGAAAGAAAGAAGGAGGAATACCAGCTAAAGTTGGAAACCTTTGATCGTCAGTTTGCTAACCTTCCTCAGGCAGAATCCGACTACACCTCTATTTTCCGGGAGTTTAAGCTAAGGGAAAACCTTTACACTTATTTATTGGAAAAAAGGGCAGAAGCTGGCATCGCAAAAGCTTCTAACGTGCCGGATAACAATATCGTGGACTATGCTAAAAGGGGTGTACTTATTTATCCTAAAAAAGCGCAAAACTATTCCTATGCATTGGGCCTGGGTTTTTTCCTACCCTTGGGCTTTCTGCTTTTATTTCATTACCTCAACAATCGTATCATGGACCAGGTGCAGCTAAAGAACCTCCTGAAAATACCACTGTTGGGTACGATTGGATACAGTGACAAGGATACCAATTTGCTAGTCGCTGAGCACCCGCGATCACTGGCATCCGAATCATTCCGGTCTCTGCGATCGGCCTTGTTTTACATTGCAAGTGAGAAAAAATGTAAAAAGATACTGGTGACTTCCAGTGTTTCCGGGGAGGGAAAAACCTACATTAGCCTGAACCTGGCTTCTGCCATGGCTTTAAGTGGTAGAAAAACTTGTATTTTAGGCCTGGATTTAAGGAAGCCCAAGCTTTCCAATTACCTGGAAATTTCCAGTAAAAAGGGCTTGTCGGGATATTTGATAGATAAGGATTCGGCGGATGAAATTATCATTCCTACCCAATACGAGAATTTATCGGTGGTTCCCTCCGGGCCCGTGCCCCCCAACCCCGCAGAATTATTGCTAAAAACCAAAATGAATACCTTTTTGGAAAAACTGGAGCAGGATTTTGACATCATTATCATGGATTGTCCTCCAGTAGGCTTGGTTTCGGAAACCATGGATTTGCTGCGGTTTTCAGATGTGAATTTATACATTGTCAGGCATGATTTTACGCACAAAAATCAACTCTTGATGATTAACGACCTCTATGCCAACGATCAAATAAGGAATTTTTATGCCATTTTTAATGGCCTTAAAAGCGGAGGGGACACCTATGATTTTGGTGGCTACAATTACGGCTATGGTTATAATTATTCCTACATGAAGAAAAACAGGTATGGAGAAGGGTATTATTCCGAAGAGCCAGTCTACAAATCCGGATGGTTTAAAAAATTTATCAATAGATTCAGAGTATGATTTGCTTTTTGACAAAGCTTTTGGAGATTTACATGTTAGTTTGTTTGGATACATAAATTATGGAAAAATCTGTTTTGATTACCGGAGGAGCCGGGTTTATAGGTTCGCATGTGGTAAGACTTTTTGTAAACAACTATCCCGATTACCGCATCATTAATCTGGATTGTCTCACCTATGCGGGAAACCTCGAAAATCTTTCCGACATAGAAGGTAAACCCAATTACGTATTTTCGAAAGTGGATATAAATGATGCCCAGCTTTTGGAGCAGGTTTTTAACGATTACCAAATTACGGATGTGATCCATCTGGCAGCAGAATCCCACGTTGACCGGTCCATTTCAGACCCTTTGTCCTTTGTGAAAACCAACGTGATGGGGACCGTGAATTTGTTAAATACCGCAAAAAATTTCTGGAAAGACCTGCCTAATCACCTTTTCTACCATGTTTCTACCGATGAAGTCTATGGATCACTGGATCAGGGGGGGTATTTCACTGAACACACCGCATACGATCCGCAGTCTCCTTACTCTGCTTCAAAGGCAGCTTCAGACCATTTTGTACGGGCTTATGCCAATACCTATGGTTTGCGCACGGTGATTTCTAACTGTTCTAATAATTACGGACCCAATCAATTCCCGGAAAAATTGGTTCCCCTTTGTATTCACAATATCAAAGAAGGAAAAACCCTCCCTGTCTATGGCAAGGGAGAAAATGTGAGGGATTGGCTGTATGTAGAAGACCATGCGCGTGCCATTGATCTGGTATTTCACCAGGGGGAGCAAGGGGAAACGTACAATATTGGTGGTTTTAACGAATGGAAAAACATCGATATCGTAACGCTAATTTGCCAAATCATGGACCGAAAACTAGGAAGAGAGGAGGGAGAATCCGCCAAACTGATTACTTTTGTGAAGGACCGGGCCGGACATGATTTACGCTATGCCATCGATGCAGCAAAGATCAATTCGGAGTTAGGATGGAGTCCGGTGCAGACCTTTGAGTCGGGCATTGAAAAAACGGTAAATTGGTATTTGGAAAATGAGTCCTGGCTAAGCGGTGTCACCTCAGGCGATTACCTGAAATACTACCAGGAACATTACGGTTAAGAAATGAGATTATGAAACAATACCATCAGCTACTTCAACATATTTTAGACAATGGTATCCGGAAGGGAGATCGCACAGGTACCGGCACCTTGAGTGTATTTGGGTACCAAATGCGATTTGATCTCTCGGAAGGATTTCCCCTGGTGACGACCAAAAAGTGTCACACCCGCTCTATTTTTCACGAGTTGCTCTGGTTTTTGAAAGGGGATACCAATATCTCCTACCTAAAAGAAAACAAGGTGTCCATATGGGATGAGTGGGCGGACGAGAAGGGTGATCTTGGCCCCGTGTATGGCTACCAGTGGAGGCACTGGCCGGACGGAAAAGGGGGAGAAATAGATCAAATCAAAAACCTAATCCATCAAATCAAGACCAACCCGAATTCCCGCCGACTGATTGTAAGTGCCTGGAACGTGGCGGATGTGGACCAGATGGCACTGCCTCCCTGTCACCTGCTCTTTCAGTTTTATGTGGCGGGGGGAAAGCTTTCCTGTCAGCTGTACCAGCGAAGTGCTGATGTATTTTTGGGCGTGCCGTTTAATATTGCCTCTTATGCCTTATTCTTAACCATGATAGCGCAGGTTTGTGATCTCGAACCAGGTGAATTTATCCATACTTTTGGCGATGCTCACTTGTATAGCAATCACCTGGATCAGGCAAGATTACAACTCAGCCGGGACTGCAGGCCCTTACCTCAGTTGAAACTAAATCCGGAAGTGAAGGATATATTTTCCTTTACTTATGAGGATATCCTTTTGGAAAATTACGATCCGCATCCGCACATAAAGGCCGCTGTAGCGGTCTAAAAATTCTTGATTAGCTTTGTGTGTCAAGGTTGAAGATGGATTCCAGTTCCGGAATGGGATGCGTATCAAACTGCCGCCCGTTTAGGTGTTTAAGGTAACTTATTCCGGAAATATTACTCACAAATACCTGCTCGGCATCCATAAGTTCATCGGGTCGGAAGCTACCCTCGGAATGTTTGATTTTCAGTTGTCGGAGTCGTTCTAAGATATGTTTTCTCCCAACACCGGCAATGCAGGCATGATTTAAGGAGGGGGTGAAGATCCGGCTATTTTTACGCCAGAAAAGATTAGAACTTCCCGCTTCGGATAAAAATCCCTTGTTATCCAGAAGGATAACTTCGTCCATCTTTCGTTCCACTCGTTCCTGATTAGCCAATACATAGGGAAGGGCATTTAGGGTTTTACAGTTTGCCCAAAGGAAATCATACAAGCGAACAGATTCACTGATGAAAGCCCTTTCCTTTATTTTTGGGGCTGCCTGAAAGCCCGAGATCGTGAGCAATTCGGAAAAATCAGATGCCACTGGGGTATACTTGCCCAATCCGTTGCGAAAAATATTCCAACGAATCCGGTACGTGTTTTGGCTGTCAAAATGGCTGCTAATCAGGGTGGAAATCCGGGCAATATCAAGGGGCTTTTCGGGCAACAGGTGAAGAATGCGGAGGCCCCGGTTTGCTCTTTCCTGGTGTGCACTGCTAAACCGAACTTCTCCTTGATGATAAACCATGGTTTCAAAAATACCATCCCCGAAAAGCATCGCCCTGTTTAACGACAGGGAATCGACTTCTTCAAATGCTTTTTGGTTGTTGGAAAGAAAATGTTTCATTACCGTACAGTTGACCGCCCGAATACGGACAGTGAGTATTCACTTATTTTATCGAAGGTTAAATTTAATTAAAAAATCAGGTTCAGACGGAGCTATTGCATATATTCGCATAAACTTATAGGTAGTGCTGAATGTTAGCATCAATTTTGGATGCTGTTGAAAAGTTTTTATTAACTTTATAGTCATCTTTTGTATTCATATCATGCTTCGATATAGTTGTTTAGGTAAATTCCAATATACCCTCATTTCATGAAACACATTTTACTGGCATTTTTATTAGGACTGGGTCAATGGACCACTGGGTTGTCTCAAGATACCGCAGGAAAATTATCGCTGGAAGAGTGTGTAGCCATTGCATTGGAGAACAACCTTAATTTAAGAAGGAGCGAGTTGAATTTGGTTTCATCGGAGGCCACCTTGTTGGAATCCAAAGGACAAAAGTTGCCCTCCTTCTCAATGGGAGGCTCTTCCGGATTTCGCTGGGGAAGGTCTATTAACCCTGTTACGAATCTTTTTGAAACCAGGAGAATTGGGAATGTTAATATTTCTGCCAGCTCAAGTTTACCCGTCTTTGCGGGTGGCCAGATTCGGAATAGTGTGAAGCAGGCCTCTTTGAATGTGGAAACGGATCGGTTGAATCTGGCAGCAAGCCGAAATGATATTACGCTGAATGCGATCAATCTATTTATCAATATTGCTTTTTCGAAAGAACAACTCAACATTGCAAATTCCCAGTTGACCACAAGTAAGGACCAGCTTTCACGAACCGAAAAATTAGTAGCGGCCGGTTCTTTGCCAATGGCAGATCAACTGGATTTGCAGGCACAAATGGCGACCAACGAGCTGGAAGTAATCAATGCGGAAAACAATTTGAGGATTGCCCGACTAAATTTATCACAGGCACTTCAAATGCCTTTTTCAGAGGATTTTGACATCCTTATTCCGGAACTTGAGGTAGATGGATTGGTAGTAGGTACTGAAGGAGTGGAGCAGATCTACTCGGTTGCCGTTGGTACGTTACCGCAAATTAAGGCAGCCGAATTTGGGGTGCAAGCTGCGGAATACGGTATAAAGATAGCCAAAGGAGCCTACCTGCCAAGCCTCAACCTGAGTGCCAATGTCTTTTCCAATTACGTAGATCAGACTAGTTTTACCACCTCAGACCCGATTCTGCGGCAATTTGAAAACAACCTCTCCCAGTCCGCAAACCTGGGGCTATCCATTCCGATATTTTCTAATTTCAGAAACCAAGCCGGTGTACAAAGGGCGCGGGTGCAAAAACGCTTGAGTGAAATTCAGCAGATTGAAGTAAAGAACCAGTTGCGACAGGATATTGAGTCTGCCTACACTTCGGCCTATGCTGCCCGACAATCTTACAGAAGCTCACAATTACGAGTAGAGGCCTTGGAGGAAGCGTTTCGAATGGCCCAGCAGCGTTTTGAAGTAGGAGCCATCAACGCCGTGGATTTTCAGGTAGCCCAGAACAATCTTTTCAATGCGCAGGCGGATCTCGTTACCGCCAAATATGAATATGTTTTCAGTGCTAAAGTGCTGGACTTTTACCTGGGAAACCCACTTACACTATAATCCAACCAAAATCATGGCAAAAAAGAAGTCAAATAAGTTAATTTATATCCTTTTGGCCATCGTGGTGGTCTTGGTACTGGCTACGGTTATCGGAAGAAAAGCAGGATGGATTGGAGGAGAAAAGCCGTTGGAAGTAGAAGTTGGAGCGGTCGTCAAAAGAGATATTGTGGAGAAGGTAAGTGCCTCAGGGGTGGTGCAACCCGAAACGGAGATAAAAATGAGCCCGGATGTGGCGGGAGAAATCATCGAACTGAACGTCAATGAAGGCGATTCCGTAAATAAAGGGGATTTGTTGGTGAAAATCCGACCGGATAATTTCATATCTGCTTTGGACAGGGCTCAGGCCAATTTAAACCAGCAATTGGCAAATCTTGCCCAATCCAAAGCGACGCTAAAACGTTCCGAAGCGCAATTTAACAGGGCGGAGCTTTCGTTTAATCGAAACACTAAGTTGTACGAGGATAAAGTGATTTCGGATGCTGATTTTGAACAGGCGAAAGCGGATTTTTTAACGGCTCAGAACGACTTGGAAGCGGCCAGGCAATCGGTATTAGCTGCCGAATACATCATCAAAAGCTCACAGGCATCTGTAGATGAGGCAGCTGAAAACCTACGGTTGACCAACGTGTATTCTCCCACCAACGGGGTGGTATCCAGTTTGCTGGTTGAACAGGGAGAGCGGGTAGTGGGTACAGCCCAAATGGCCGGAACCGAAATGTTGCGTATAGCGGATCTGTCCCGAATGGAAGTACGGGTAAATGTGAACGAAAATGATATTGTACGCATTAATTTGAAAGATACGACTTTAATTGAGGTGGATGCGTATACTTTTAGCGGGAAAAAGTTTACGGGGGTGGTGACCGCCATTGCCAATTCTGCCAACGAAAAAGCAAGTTCAGATGCCGTTACGGAGTTTGAAGTCCGCATACGAATTCTGAATGATTCCTATAAAGAACTAATAACGGATGAAAACCCCTTTCCCTTTAGGCCCGGGATGACCGCGAGTGTAGAGATCATTACCGAGAAAAAAGAGGGGGTGCTTTCAATTCCACTTGCTGCCGTTACTACTCGTGCCGGTCAAACGATTGATTCCGAAGATGGAAATGGTACCATGAAGGAATTGGTGTTTATCAGGGACGGAGAGCTTGCCAAAATTCAGGAAGTAAAAACCGGTATATCTGATTTTGAAAATATTCAAATTTTGGAGGGGCTGGAAGAGGGAAAGGAAGTGATTACGGGCCCTTATTTTATCGTTAGCACTCAATTGGAAAATGATAAGCCTGTGAAACTGGTCGAAGGCGCAGATGCTCCAGGCGAGTAGCGTAACTCATTTTAGATCAGAAGACAAGCTTCAACCTACGTTCATTTCCTTCAAATATATCTCTGGCAGATTTTGTTGGGAGTATTTTCGTTATTCTACTATTTTTTTTCTTATTTTAGCCTAATCACCCGCTTTTATGGTATGATTAGGTCAACTTGTATTTTCATTTACAACCGGGTCCTTTTGGGAGTCAGTGTTGTTGTATTATGGGGTTGCGGCCCATATCCTCCGGAGGCCGTTCGCGAGGAAGCGGAGCTGATTCCCGAACAAATCGTATATAACGTACATGTAAAGCCTATTTTGTCTGATCGGTGTTTTTCCTGTCACGGACCGGATCCCAATACCAGGGAGGCAGGGTTAAGACTGGATACGGAAGCGGGTGCTTACCAGTCGTTACAAGGAAGCTGGATAAAAAAAGCCGTATTTCCAGGCAAGCCTGGAAGAAGCGGTCTGTATCATCGAATTATTTCCAACGACCCGGCTTACCTAATGCCCCCTCCTGAGTCAAATCTAAGTTTATCGGATCGGGAAAAAGCCATTTTAATTCGCTGGATTGAACAGGGAGCAGTTTACCAACCCCATTGGGCTTATATTTCACCCCAAAAAGCATCCATACCCCGACCAACCGATTCTCGAAAGGTCGTAAATGAAATAGACGCATTTGTTTTTAGCCGCCTGGACAGAGAGGGATTGTCTCCCTCTCCGGAAGCTTCGCGGACCACCCTTATCCGCAGATTGGCCCTGGACCTGACCGGTTTACCTCCCGATTGGGAGTTGGTAGAAAGGTTTCGACAAGATACTTCCCAGGACGCCTATGAAAAAGTTGTGGACGAATTATTGCATTCAGATGCTTACGCCGAACGCATGGCACTAGATTGGCTAGATGTTTCCAGGTACGCGGATTCACATGGATTGCATGCAGATGGCATTCGGATGATGTGGCCCTGGAGAGATTGGGTAATCAAAGCCTTTCAGACCAATATGCCCTACGATCGCTTCGTGCAGTGGCAAGTCGCGGGAGACATGATGGAGGATAGGGAAAAGGAGCAGGTACTCGCAACGGCCTTTAACCGAAACCATCAGATGACGGCGGAAGGGGGAATTATTGACGAAGAGTACCGCCTGGAATACGTTTTTGACCGCTCTGAGACTACCGCCAAGGCATTCCTGGGTCTAACCATGGAATGTGCCAAATGCCACGATCATAAATTTGACCCACTTTCCCAGAAAGATTATTTTAGTCTGGCTGCTTTTTATAATAATGTAGACGAAGTCGGAATGACCGGTGATGATATGAATGCCGGTCCCATGATGCTGTTTACCGATGAAAAGACGGATGCTGAAATCGCCCGCATCAAAGAAGAAATTAAGAGGCTGGAAAGAAAATTAGCGGATTCCTACCGGGATGGGGAGCTGGGAACCGAACCGATTTCACCCGCCAAAACCATCGATAAGGGGTTGGTGGCCCATTTTCCTCTTAGTGATTATGCCAATGAAACAACCTTATCCAAACAAAAAGGTAGGGAAGGACGGGTTTCCGGAAGTCCGGAAATCGTTCCCGGACCAATACCAGGAGCGAAAGCCTTGCGATTTAAAGAAGATTACGATATTATCGAAATTCCCGCCACAGGACTGTTTGAAATGAACCAGCCATTTTCCTTTAGTATCTGGATTAATCCGGAAACGATCGAACCTTACCGGTTTATATTGGGGAATATTGGTAATAAAAACACCTATTGGAGGGGCTATGAGCTATTTTTGGATAGTTTAAATCAGGTCAACGTTCAGTTGATCCATGCCCTTCCCCATAACGCGATCAAAATTAGTGGAAGCCCCATTCCATCCAACCAATGGACACAGGTAACCTTTACCTACGATGGCTCGGGAAAAGCCCGGGGACTAAAGCTCTTTGTAGACGGGAGAGAATCACAGAAGTTAATTGAAAAAGACAACCTGTATAAAAGTATCCTTCCTATTAATACGAGTTACAAAACAGTAAAGAAAGCCCTGCGGCTTGGCAGAAGCTATCGGGTTTTTAGCGGGGATGACGGCATATACACCGGAAGCCTGGCAGATTTAAAAATATTTGACCGGGAATTGACCGCATGGGAAGCATCCTGGATTTTTTCCGAAGGTACTGGTAGACCGTTTTCCGATTCATCAATGAAGCTTGCCCATGTAAATTACTGGGAAAATTCTGAAGGGGGGGTAATCAGAGACTCCCTTGCCCGTTTAAGAGCCGAAAAATTGAAGTTGATGGCAGGAATCGAAGAGGTCATGGTCATGCAGGAACGCAGCAGCCCTAGAAAAACATTTGTGCTGGACAGAGGCGCTTACGATGCCCCCGGGGAAGAGGTACAGGCTGCGGTTCCGGAAATTCTATCCGGGTTTTCTCCCGATTGGCCAAAAAACCGACTGGGTTTAGCGAAATGGCTCACCAGCAAACAAAATCCTCTGGTAGCCAGGGTTACGGTAAACCGATACTGGTATCGGATTTTCGGTAGGGGCATCGTGCCCACGGTAGATGACTTTGGCAGTCAGGGGCAGTTGCCCAGCCATCCTGAATTGCTGGACTGGTTGGCAGTGGATTTTATGGAAAATGGATGGGATTTGCGCTACCTGATCAAAAAGATCGTCATGTCGGCGACCTACAGGCAATCCTCTGAAACGAATGAACCGCTTCTGGAAAAGGATCCGGATAATGTGCTGTTGGCCAGGGGGGCTCGTCACAGGCTTCAGGGAGAATTTATTCGGGACAGTTATTTAAAGGCCAGCGGACTTTTGGTCAGCGACCTGGGAGGACCTAGCGTGAAGCCCTATCAGCCGCCAGGTTTATGGGAAGAAAAGGGAGAATTTTCCTATTTTCTGTATAACTATGAACAGGACAGTGCGGAGAGCTTGTATCGCAGAAGCATGTATACTTTTCTTCGCCGAACGGCTCCTCCTCCTTCGATGACAACCTTTGACGTGCCTAACCGGGAGGAATGCATGGTAAGCAGGCAGGAAACCAATACGCCTTTGCAGCCGCTGGTTCTGATGAACGACCCTCAGGTGATCGAAGCTTCCCGGGTTTTGGCAGAGAAAATGCTGAATGCAGCCGATCAGGATTTGGATCGCCAGCTTAGCTTCGGTGTTCGAAACTCCCT
This sequence comes from Cyclobacterium salsum, assembly GCF_010119245.1. GTDB lineage: Bacteria > Bacteroidota > Bacteroidia > Cytophagales > Cyclobacteriaceae > Cyclobacterium > Cyclobacterium salsum. The sequence goes on along the minus strand of NZ_WNKG01000014.1, from coordinate 103,941 downwards.
GGGTCGGAATCCCAAACGGGAAGAACTGGAAGTATTGAAGCAGATGTATGAGTCAGAAAGGAAACGGTTTGGGGATGATTTGGAGTCGGCCAGGAGTTTAATTTCCGTAGGAGAATATCCCGTCGATAGGGGCATTGCGCCTGAAAAGACGGCAGCCATGACCATGGTGGCAAGTTTGCTGTTTAACCATTATGAATTTTATACCAAAAGATAAGTAGTCGCCATGTCCGATTTGTGCCAGCACACCAACAACTATTCGAGAAGGGAATTTTTGAGCAAAACCGGACTGGGCTTGGGAGGGCTAGCCCTTTCTTCTTTGGTATCCCCCTTTGAATCCAGGGCTGCCTCTACGGGAGGAGTTGGATTCGGGGGAGGTACGCACTTTTCTCCCAAGGTAAAGCGTGTCATTTATCTTTTTCAAAGCGGTGGGCCTTCTCAGCTCGAATTGTTTGACTACAAACCTGAATTACAGAAAAGAAACGGCGACCAATTGCCGGATAGTGTCCGTCAGGGACAGCGGTTGACAGGGATGACGGCCGGGCAGAAGTCCATTCCCATGGTTGGGTCTATCTATGATTTTAAGCAATATGGGCAATCGGGAGCCTGGGTAAGTGAGCTTTTGCCGCATATTGCAGGTATTACCGATGATATTTGCATGGTGAAATCCATGTATACGGAAGCCATTAATCACGACCCTGCCATTACCTTTTTTCAAACCGGTTCTCAGCAACCCGGAAGACCATCGATCGGTTCCTGGGTAAGCTACGGCTTGGGATCCGAAAATGAAAACCTCCCGTCTTTTTGTGTGTTACTCTCACAAGGGAAACAAGGTGCCCAGCCGGTTTACAGCCGCTTATGGGGAAATGGTTTTTTGCCAAGTCTTCATCAGGGCGTACAATTTCGCTCCGGAAAGGATCCGGTCCTTTACCTGAATGACCCGCCGGGTATTTCGGGCAGGGACCGCAGAAATTACCTTGATCATTTAAAGAAATTGTATGATTTAGGTTATCAGCAGTCCCATGACGAGGAAATCAATGCTAAAATTGCGCAGTACGAAATGGCCTATCGCATGCAGACCTCTGTGCCGGAGACGATGAATATTTCGGATGAACCGGAACATATCACAGCCATGTATGGCCCTGAGGTACACCAACCGGGAACCTATGCCGCGAATTGCTTGCTGGCCCGGAAACTGGCAGAAAAGGATGTCAAATTTATCCAGCTCTATCACAAGGGATGGGATCAGCATGGAAACCTTCCCAAAGACATTCAAACCATGTCCCAAAGCATGGATCGTCCAACGGCGGCCTTAATCAGAGATTTGAAGCAAAGGGGCATGTTGGAGGATACCCTGGTCGTCTGGGGAGGGGAATTTGGTCGAACCAGTTATTCCCAGGGTCGCCTAAGCCCGGAAAACTACGGCAGGGATCACCACCCCAACTGCTTTACCATGTGGATGGCCGGAGCCGGCGTAAAGAAAGGCATCACTTACGGTGAGACGGATGATCTGGGATATAACGTGGTCCGTGATCCGGTCCATGTGCACGATTTTCAGGCCACTTTATTACATTTATTGGGAGTGGACCATGAAAAACTTACCTTTAAACACCAGGGTAGACGCTATCGGCTGACCGACGTTCACGGAAAGGTCGTAAAAGGAATTCTTGCCTAACCGCTCAATAATTTAACTCTTCGATTGGTCCAGTGCCCGCTCAATATCCAGGATGATATCGTCCACGTGCTCCAGGCCCACCGAAAGCCGAACCAATCCGTTAAGGATCCCTACTCGCTCTCGTTCCTCTTCCGTCAATTTGCTGTGAGTGGTAGAAGCCGGATGGGTGACGATGCTGCGGCTATCGCCCAGATTGGCGGTGACGCTGATCATCTGCAGTCGGTCAATGAAATTTTTGGCTCTGCTCAGCCCACCTTTTAAGGTTAGCGTGATGATGCCCCCGCCATGGCGCATTTGTTTTTTGGCAAGGCGGTATTGGGGATGGGATGGTAAAAAAGGGTATTTCACTACTTCCACTTCCGGGTTTCCCTCAAAATAGCTGGCAATTTTAAAGGCACTTTCACAATGCCTGTCCATTCTGACGGCCAGGGTTTCCATGCTTTTGGCTAAAACCCAGGCATTGAATGGGGAAAGGGAAGGACCGGTGTGGCGCATAAAGAATTGTACCTCATTAATCAATTCCTGTTTTCCCAGAATCAGTCCGCCCAGCACCCGACCCTGACCATCTATGAATTTAGTTGCGCTGTGCGTCACGATATGGGCTCCCCATTTGGCTGGTTGCTGTAAATAGGGGGTGGCAAAACAATTGTCTACCACTAAAATAAGATTATGGGCATTGGCAAAACGGGCGATGTATTCCAAGTCTATGATTTCCAGGCCGGGATTGGAAGGGGTTTCGACGAACACCATTTTGGTACTCGGCTGAACCAGTTTCTCCCAATTGCCAATGTCCGAAATATCGCCATACGAATGAGAAATGCCCCATTTAGGAAAAACCCGGGTTAGTAATTGATGGGTGCTGCCAAACAGTGATCTGGAAGCAAGTACATGATCTCCCTGACTCAACAAGGCTGCCATACTGCCAAACATGGCCGCCATGCCGGAGGCGGTAGTAACACCGGCTTCGGTCCCTTCGGCCGCACACACTTTTTCGATCAAATCACTGGTATTGGGATTGGCGTATCGGGAATAAATATTTCCAGGTAGTTCATCGGCAAAGAGTTGCCTGGCCTGTTCTGCCGAATCAAAGACAAAACTGGAGCTCAGGTAAATGGGAGCCGAGTGCTCGCGCTGATCAGAGGAAGAGGCAGCTATGCGAACTGCCTGAGTTTCAAAGTTTTTATAGTCCATCTATGGTTTATTTCAAAGGGTTTGGTAAGAAAGGAGGAAATGATTCGAACTCAGCAAAAAACGTTGCCAAGAAGGTAGCGGTTCGGATTGGAAGGAAGTAATTATTATTTTCATATTGTCTAATTTATCGGTCCCAATTGGGTCAGGTCTTGGCACCTTTCCGTTGGGCGGAAGGTTGCCAGAGGTTCACGGAGCCTGTTCTCTCGCCTCTTCTTTATAAATCAGTTTCCTGAATTAAGTGCAAATAAAGGGAGGGGATGGATCATATCCAAATCTAAGGCGGAATTTGGGTGCCTAAAATGAAAAATCATATTGAACCCGGAACCTCCAGCCTGAAGCTTCCCGGTTGATAGACTCCTCTTCGAAATCAAAACGGGTTATATCTACCGTCAGTTTATTCAGGTGATCTTTAAAAAAGCAATTGAAGGCCAGTGTGTATTCCCTTTCCTGATTTCCATCTAACTCCCTATCGGGTTGGAAAAGGGCATACCGACCAGCAAGCTCAAGTTTGGGTCCCATAGGGGCCTGCTTGGGGTTTAGCAAAAAACCTCCCTGAACGAACCAGCCCTGCAGTCGGGTAAACCGATCTGTTTCCTTGTCCAGTATGTTTTTTCGGTGAAACTCACTGTGCCAGCTAAAGTACCTGTATTTCAAACTACTTTCAATGAGGTATTGGTCCATTTGGTACTGTCCCGGAGATTCACTTTCAAACCCCACCAATTGACCACCTCCCTGCGATGAATAGCGCGTATATTGACTGCTATTGGTACTTCCGGCTACTGCCAGGGAGGCCACTGGTTTGGGGTAATATTCTAAAGCCGATCCTGACATCGCTACCCCATCGCCTAAAAAATTCCATTGCAGGCGGCCAGCGTACATAAGTCGATTGTCGTCGTTGGTACGGGCACCGATACCTGTGCCTGTCAAGGCCATTATATGGTAATTGAAATCGGCTAACCCTCCGCCATCCAACCTACCATATAGGGTGACACCTTGCTGCCTGTCCAGGGTAAACGGTCGGTTGACAATGGAACGCTCCATCATCTGTTGCTTGCCACTGGATATCACCCTTTCTCTGGAATATTCTGATTTCCACTGTCCGAATTTAAAGCTTAGCCAGGGCCATTTTTCTACCATAACCCTAAAATCCAGCAGGCGGGATGCGGAGAGCTCGTATTCGAAATAATACTTCAGCCAGGGCTTGTGTGCATGGCCCCCTACCTTAAAGCGTGCCCGGTTGATCTTAAAAAGGTTTTGCTTTTGTTCAAAAAAGTCATCGTAAGTGACCGGATCCTGATCAGCCGGAGTGGCAAATCGAAACTGAAGCCTGCCAGCCAATTGCAACCGATACAAGCCGTCCGCAGAAGTAAACTGAAAGCCTCTAGAACTGTAGGACGTTTCGCTTTGCGGCGGATCGTCCTGAAAAGCCAAAACAGTGCCCTGAAAAAACCATATTAAAATAAAAATAAAAGGTGTTTTCAATGGCATACGTTGTTGGAGTTAGCTTCGCATTTATTTTTTTTCGACGGATTATCAAGCGGCTTTAACGATCGGTAGGCCTGCAGGAATCTAATATTATATATATGTTAAGTAAATGTTAACTTTATGTTACTATACCTGCAAAGGTAAAAATTGACTATTTAGGAAAAAAGAATCTTTTATCGACGGCCTGTTCAAAGCTGAATTAGCCTACAATAGGAAGCAGGATACCCGATTTATAATTGAGTTAGGAAAAAAACTGTTTCAGGTGAAAATGGCCGATGTTAAGGGATAGGCCAAAAAAGTTTATCGAGATCGATTTTCGCCCCAATAGTGGGTGAAAGATCCGCCATTAAGCGTCAAAAAATGAGTAGAATGATAACTCACAAAAATTGAAACACGTTTACTTACATGAAGGATGCACCCGGTTTGGAGGAGTAAAATAGATCTAACGAGCTACAAATATTTCTTAATCTGCCTTGCCCAAATGGAATATCCCTTAGCGTTCATATGAAGATCATCCTCGAGAAAAATATCTTCCATTGGTGTTTTATTGGAATTTAGCATGGGATTCCATAGGTCAGCATAGGATACTTTTTTCTTTCCTCTGGCATATTTTTTCAAGGTGGCATTAAGTTCCCGGTAGTTATCGGCCAGCTCCCATCTAGCCAGGCTGGGCTTGGGACTGATCAAAACGATTTCGGTTTGAGGGCGTTCCAAGTGGATTTGACTAACGATCAGATTATACGTTTCAATGATTTCCTCGATGGTTTTCCCTGCAGCCAAGTCATTATCTCCTTCATATATAAACACCTTTTCGGGCGCATAATCCAAGACCAATTCATCCAGGTAATGCAGTAAATCACTGGCCTGTGAGCCGCCGAAACCACTGTTGACTATTTTTTCTCCTGGAAAATCCTCCTGTAAACTTTTCCACATTCGGATGGTAGAACTTCCGGTGAAAACAACTGAAGCCTGAAAATTCTGAGGAGGATAATCCTGTGTTATTTGCCTGACCTGAGCGGAAAAGCGTTCGGGGTCCTGAGCAAAAGAATCTGGACAAAGCATTAAAAAAAGCAGGGAAAGGAATAGTAGGTTTTTCATGGGGCACATCGTTAACGGGCTCTAAACTACTATAATAATTCGAAAGATTAAAACCTGCTGTAAAAATGACTGTCACAAAAACGGACATAAAAAGCGTACAGTTTTGGATTTTAATGAATCCAGATGCTTAATCAGGGCTAATCTTTAAATTTCCGGATCGAATTTTTCTTAATCCTGTCCTGCTATAAATAATATATATGGCTGTAATATAGATTGTTATATATTATTAATATCAAGGTGTGCTTTTTATTTTCTCCGGCCTTGTGTCGGCACTTCCATGGTATACATTTTGAATGGCAATGTTCAAAAGATTAAATGATAGATGCATAATGTAGAGAAATTCCTGATATTTTGTTCCGGTGCTTACCTGCCATTGGTGCGGAGGTGTCCGGTAAGTATAAACAGGTTTTTAGGGATTGGAGCAACGGTCCTTTTTACGGCAGTTTTTGCAGGACTATCTGTAAGCTATGCCTTGTCAACCATTTTTTCCTCTTTTTGGGTGATTTTGGTCATCGCTTTGATCTGGGCGTTGATGATTTTTAATTTAGATCGCTACATCGTTTCCACGTTAAAAAAGCAGGATCAATTTTTTCCGGAATTCAAACAGGCCCTTCCCCGATTGGTCTTGGCTTTACTGATAGCCCTGGTTATTGCCAAGCCCCTGGAGTTGCGGATTTTTGAAAAGGAAATCAATAGGCAACTGGATGAACATCGACTCCTTACCATTGAAAATAGCCGGGAAAAAATTTCCGAGGGGTTTCCGGAAATTTCAGCCCTGGAAAGTAAAATCCAAGGTCTCAGAGATGCCATCGCAGCTAAGGAAGCGTTCCGAAACCAAAAGCAAAGGGAATACGATCAGGAGAGATTTGGCATCAAAACCGAAGGCACCACGGGCCTGGCCGGAATCGGTATAAATGCCGAAAAGAAAGAAAGGCAACTGGATCAGGCGGAACAGGATTATCAATATACACAAAGGCTAAACGAGTCTAAAATCCAGGAATTGGAGGAAGAGATCAGAGGAATTAATGTATTAAAAGAGCAGGAATTTCAGAACCAAATGGTTTCAGTGGATGCTTATGATGGATTGGCGGCCCGATTGCAGGCTTTCAAGGATTTGACATTGAAAAATACGGCGATTTACTGGGCCAATTGGATGATTATTTTGCTGTTTGTCATGATTGAGATGGCACCCATCCTGGTCAAGCTGATGGGAAACAGGGGGCCTTATGATCAGTTGCTGGATTTCCATGAAGCAGGTATTGTCCTGGCAGGAGAGGAGCAATGGCACAAAAAATCGGGCGATAGTGCACTGAGAAAGGAGGTCTATGATGATTTGTACGAAAAGAGGAAGGAGAATCGTGTGGATTTTGAACTGGGTATGCTTGGCGAAAAATAAAACAGCAGAAAATGCGCTATTCGACATTTGCAATGTCGAATCCAGATAAACAGGGTTTGCAACCCTGATAACGGGATCGACCGATGATTCGTAGCTGGTTCCGAAGCTGGTACCAGGTTGAAGCATTTCGCTACATTTACTCCAAAGCGCAGGAATTTACCATCAATGGGGCAAAGCATATCTCTGATACTATTATTAGCAGGTGATATGGGTTATGGGAATATAGATGGCTCAAATCCAGGTTTCAGCAAAAACTCCCTTACTTGCTGTAATATTTTTACCCTTGGATGCGATTCTTGTTTTTCAGGCCTGCCTGTTTATTTAATGACTGATCAATTTCAAATGCTTTTTTTGGCCAGGTAGAAATCTACCATTTCCAAATCACTATTTTCCCTTTCCTGCATCTCAGCTACGGTTTTTGGCGGGGGAACAATGACTTTATCCCCTTCCCGCCAATTCAATGGCATGGCTACCTTGTATTTGTCAGCCGTTTGTAAGGCCACCAGCGACCTTTTTATTTCGTCCATATTCCGTCCTACATTTAAAGGATAGTACATGATCAATCTTATTTTCCCTTTAGGGTCAATAAAAAATACAGCCCTCACGGCTGCCGTTTCACTTTCTCCAGGTTGGAGCATGCCGTATTTTTTGGAGACCTTCATGTCAATGTCTGCGATAATGGGAAATTCAAACAAGACACCTGTATTTTTTTTCACATTATTTACCCAGGCAATGTGGGAATGGATAGAATCGATACTTAATCCTGCCAATTTGGTTTTCTTCTCATCAAAGAAATCCTGTTCCAGTGCAAACCCACTCATTTCTGTGGTGCAAACAGGTGTAAAATCAGCCGGGTGAGAGAACAGTATGGTCCAGCTTTCTTTGATGTATTCTGAAAATTTCATCGGTCCTGTAGTTGTCATGGCTTCAAAATCCGGAGCCTGATCACCTATTCTAGGTATGGTTATTATTTCTTCTTCGTTCATGGTATTTTAATTTATTTGATACCATAAAATTCCCATAAATTAAATTCAGACCCAGTGATTATTATCACTTCGAACGGGTTTTATTTCAAATCGATCAGGTAATTTTCATTTGTCCAATGGTTATTCAGACGATCCCTGTATTGGATACTTATGACAAATGGCCCGTTTAGCAAAGATGGAGTGAAGTACAGTTCATTATCCTTAGCAGTACTCCAATAAAGGATGTTCCGGAAATCAGGAAAATGGGCTTCTATATTTTGGCGGGGCAGGGTGTTGTTAAATGACTTCGGATGTTGCATTCCCTTGTATTCGATAAACAAGGCTTTCTCTGGCAAACTAAATCGGCCAAAGTCATTTTCGAAAGAACTTAGGCTCACCAAACCATTGAATTGGTGGTCCTTGATGTAAAGGTTTCTGTTGATAACATCCATTTTACGGATATTTTCTGGATTGAAGGAGGCAAAATCGTCACTTTCAAAGACAGGCATGCCATCTACCAAAAGCAATGGGTTTTCCCGGAATACTTCGTCGAATGGAATATTGAAGTTTTTGAAGATGGTCTTCTTGTTTTGGCTTCTTACCAGCACTTTGGGCACATATTCCCGGATGACGGTGGCCATGTCATCAAACCGGTTGTAATCGTCCAAAAGATAGGTGTAGTCCGGAATGAATTGAAATGGGACGGAATCCACTTTTTGCCTTTCTGGTGCCAGGTAATACTGATGGCTGGCTCTTGCCAATAAGCGCTCTTCCATATATTCCCTGTCCTCCGGACTCATGATCAATTCAGGAAGTTGAAAGCTTTCATTCGGCCTGACCTCCCAAAAGGGGGAGTCCAGGATAAAATTTACCTGCTCTTCGGCCGATGAAGCCTGGACGACGACATAATCGAAATCCATAAAATGACCGGTTTCAAAGTAGCAGGTGCCGGTGCTGTCCGGTCGGCTGATAAAAAGGTGAAACTGTTTTCCATGGGCAGTCAGGTAGTAAAAAATTTCAGGGTCGATGGTTTTATCCAACACCCTGCCCTTGATGATATGTCCGTATAGTTCCGGAACCAGTGGGCTCTCCGGGCTGACTTTCCCATACATTTGCTCAAAATCCAGGACGATTTCCGGTTGAATGGAAGGGTTAGCCTTGCGGATGACAACTGAGGTCATGGAGTTTTTGGGTATGGAAACCTTGATTTGACCCAGGCTGTCATTTTCAAGGCTTCCGGGAAAGGTCGGGTATCCGCTCTCTTTACCGGTGGAAGGCCGGGTATTATCCGTGATTTTAGGTGGTTTGTTGGGATTGATGATGGTAATGACTTCCTGATAAACACCCTGGTCCCCAGTAGCGAAGGGACTGATCCTCGTGTAAACCCTGAGCAGGTAGTGGTCCGAATCAATAGTGGAAGGGATATCCAAATAGGCCTGCACCTTCCCATTTTCCAATAGCGCCATCTCCTGAACTACCGGTACGCCCTGTCTGTCCAGCATTTCCATATAAATTACCCTGGAAGGACTTGGATTGTTCTCCACCAGGACCTTGATATCCAGCCACAGGTATTCTTCTGTCAATAGAACCGGGTTGGATAAATGTACTCCAACAGCTTCTCTTGGAAGGTCAGGAATGGACTGCCCCTTCAGGCTAAGCGAAGTACCGACCAGAAGGATTGCCATAAGGCTTACCATTTTAATAGGAAAAACGTGTATTTTTTTATTTTCTTCATTCATCTTTCCAATAATCAGGTTTAGTAGTGGTTCCACCCCTTATCCGACAATCAGTGCAACCTGTAGTGGATGCGAAAAAACCGGAACAGGGAAAGACTTCACAATCTTCGTATAAGGGGACATATTCACCTTGCCCGAATTTTTCATCATAGTCGGCTATGGCCACGGTGTCGATCAGGCATCCCTGATAATCTCCAATAATTGTCCGCCAGGGACTTACCTCATCCCGATTGATGTATAATTCCTTCTCCCGGGAAACGCCTGCGGAGATGTAGCCAATTACCGGAATATCCGGGTTTTCAGCATGGTGTATGTTGCTGCTGACAGCGGAAGGCAAAGGACTGAATATGCTGCCAATATCATCCGAATTTCTACGGATTCCTTCCCAAAACACATAAGCTTCCCTGTCCAGTACATACTGCCTGGTATGGATCCTGTAGCGGATACCCAGCTTTTCGGAAAGGCTATCAATGGTTAGCAGTTCTTTTTGAAAAATCCGGTTATTCTCAAATCTGGCGGAAGATTCCAGAATAACTCTTCTGGACTGATCAAAATTCCAACAGCGGTAAGTCAGGTCTTCCTGGTCGATCAGCACCATATTGCCACTCGCTTCGTCGTAATTGAAAAAAGAAATTTGAGGCGTCCGGTACATCCAGGTCTCCTCATATACCCACAGGAAAAACTCCGTTTGTTCCTCTCCACGGGTATTGGTATACACCTGAACGTCTCCATTCTGCTTGGTGTAGCTGATGTCAAAATCTGGAGAAATCAGGGGGCTGATCATTTCAGATAGGTACCTTTCCCCATTCTCCAGGTGGATACTTAGGGAATAATTTTGATTTTCGGGTAGATTCTCGGAAAGCAGGTATTGCCCATTTCCCATAGACTGGAGGGGCCACCTTCCTTCCTTTTCTCCCTGGATCACCAACTCCCCACCTGAAATGGGGGAGGTGGCGATTTCGCTGTATAAGGAGGAGGTGCCGCTCAGGTTGATCTGAGTGGTGCCTCCACCCACCTCAATGTATCCTTCGACTACCAATATGTCATCTTCAAAATCACTGATTTCAGGAAAAAATGGTTCCCGGCATCCCAAGTTGGTTAATAGCAGGAGACCAATGATGTAGTAGGAGGTATTGTTCAGTAGGACATCCATTAAAATTTAAAATTATAGGTGATAAAAGGGATGGGTCTTGCAAAAATGGATAATTTGTATCCCTGTATGGTTCCGTTTTCCGGAGAGAAATAAATGGAATAAGGGTTGGCCCTGCCAAGTAAATTATAGATGCCCAGAGACCAGGATGCATGGGCAAGTTTACGGATTTTATGGTTGCCTTCAATATTAAAAGAAAGGTCCACTCTGAAATAGTCCGGGATCCGGTAAGCATTTCTATCTGAGTAATATACCCGTTCTGATCCATTATAATTGAATTTGGCCACCGGGTAGGTTATGGGTCTGCCGGTACTGTAATTGGCGTTTATAGAAGTATTGATTCTTTTGGTGAATTCAAAATTTCCTGCCATCATGATATCATGGGGTTGATCAAAATTACTGGGGTACCATTTTCCTGAGTTTACCCTTTCTCCCCATTCGTTGGGATTGGTTCCCAGCAAGGACCTGGAATAGGTATAACTGATCCATCCATTTAGTTTTCCCTCATTTTTTTTAGCCATCAATTCAATTCCGTAGGCTTGGCCACGGGTATTGAGCACGTCCTGTTCCAGTTCATTATTCAAGATCAGGGTAGCACCACTTCTAAAGTCGACCAGGTTTTTCATTTTACGGTAGTAAATTTCCGCAGAGGTTTCAATGGTATTGTTTTTAAAGTTTTTAAAATATCCTAGGGCAAATTGGTTTCCCCTCTGAGGCCTCAGGTAGGGATCACTTAATTTCCAGGTGTCTGTGGGGGCTATGGCTGCGGTATTGGTCAACATGTGCAAATGCTGTCTCATGGTATTGAAGCCTGCTTTGATGGAAGTGAAATTGTCGATGGCATACCTGGCAGATATTCTCACCTCTGGTCCCTGATAGGTTTGGATAATTTCGCCGGCTCCGTAGCTAATTTCGCCGGTTTTAGTATCATCCGTCCTGATGGTCTGATTGGGGTATTGATTGATGGTGTTTGGGCCAAGGTAGTTGTATACCACATATCTCAGCCCATAATTAATGAGCAGTTTTGGATCCAACTCAAATTCATCCCCAATATAAAAGGCGGATTCAAGGGCTTTTTCCCGGTTCACCCTTTCATCTAAAACGATCGACTCCTGACCTCTAGGGATTTGTTTTCCAGGGTTGAGGTTATAAAAAATGTGATTCATGCCAAAACTGAGCTGGTGCTTTTCGTTGAGATCAAAGGTAAAGTGGTTTTTCCAACTGCTTTGATCCATTGAAAATCCGAAATGAAAGGCATTAAGTGAATCCGGCTGACTCAAGATTCCAAAACCATATTGATCATGGCCCAGGTGAAAATGACCTTCCAGTTTATCATTGAAAAAATGCGTCCAACCCACATTGAGGTTCAGGTTGTGGTAATCATACAAGGTATCCTTGTCAAAACGAAAAGCATCCTGACTCCAATAGGCTGAGAGGGTGATCTCGTTGTTAGGGTCTGGTGCATGTCTGAAGTTCATATTTAAATCATGAAATGAAGCCCGACTGTCGCTAAAACCGGATGCTTCATCTAAAAAGCCAAAAAGCCAATTTGAATAGGTACCCCTGCCTCCTAAAGCAAAGGTGGAGTTCTCTGAAAGTGGACCCTCCAGGTAAAGTCTGCTGGTCATCAAACCAATTCCTCCTCCGCCTTGTATTTTTTCCTTATTACCAAATTTGCTTTTCACATCCAGGACAGACGAAAGCCTGCCACCGAATTGTACCGGAATGCCTGCTTTGTAAAGGTCCACTCCCTCAATCATATCGGGATTAAATGCGGAAAACATTCCAAAAAGGTGGGTAGGGTTATAAATGGTAGCTTCATTGTATAAAATCAGATTTTGGTCAGCAGCACCGCCCCTGACATTAAACCCCGCACTGGCTTCGCCCACCGTTTTTACCCCCGGTAAGGTCAAAACAGCCCTTAATACATCTACTTCTCCCAGGACTGAGGGGAGTTTTTTTAAAGATTGCACCGTAATACTGGCCAGACCCATTTCCGGTCTTTCAATATTGGCGGATTTTTCGGAAGTTACGGTTACTGCAGAAAGGGATATGATATTGTCATCCATGGCTACATCAAGCTGTCCATCTCCCAAAAGGTTGATTTGACGCTGTTCCTGGTAAGCGCCAAAATTTTGAAAAATCAAGGTATGCCTGCCCTTAGGCAGGGTTATTTCATACTGCCCAGACTCGTCCGTAATGGATCTGGCATATTGTCCTGAAGTATAGACCAGGGCACCGATTATGGGTTCTCCCGATTCCACACTCTGTACGATACCTTTTAGGCTGGCATTTGGTTTTGAGGAGTTCGCGTTTGATTGGCCTACTACCCATAACCGGTTTTTGGCAAAATCCTGATTGGCATTTTCCGCAGGGCTGGCCTCAATCTCATTGGGTTGAACAGCATCCTGTTGGATTTGGAAGAAATCTGCCGGAAGCCCTATTTCCAATCGTTTTTGTTTACTAAGAAAAATCCGTTGTTCAGGGTCGATGGTGAAAAATATCGCTTCGGGCTTGAGTATTTCTCCTAATAAGTCTTCTATCGGACTGTCATAGGCATTGACGTTGACGACAATTCCGTTGACATCCTCGGTATTAAAGAAAAACCGATAGGAAGTTTTATTTTCAACCATCTCTGCAAAACGCTCGAATTCCAAACCCGCAAAGATACCGCTGATGCGCTCCTTTTCGGTTGTTTGAGCGATGCTAAGGGAGCTTGCCACAAGACAAAGAAAAACCACCGAAAGTACCTTTTTACTCATTTTTCCCTTGTTCATTTGCCAGGTTTACCAAAGTCTTTAGATAGGCTTCCCTGTTTTTCCTAAAACGCAGCCCATCTTTCCGTAATCGCCTTTTGGTTGTTCGCTTGTCAATTTCCAAAAGGGAAAAAATTCTTCTTTTCGCCGGCACAGCTATCAATGCACCATTCATTTCAAAAAAATATTTTTGCACCTCCTCATAACTTCTGACTAATCCTAATGTGGAAGTCTCTTGCTTTCGTTGTTTGCGGTGCTTGCAATAAAGGCCGATGTGGCCGTTGACGATCTCCCGATAAAATCCATTTTGGTGAAAAATAAATCCTTCGGGCTGACTCTTTTTAATAATTACCGTCCCATCATTTAGCACGATGTAATCAATTTTAGAATGATTCAGAATCATTTTTTGTTTGAAAGTAGAGGAAAATGAAAGTATCAGGTCATCCCATATTTCATATTGGATGGGAATATTCTCAAAAATAAAACCAGCGATAGACAAGGTACCGTTTTCCATTGTTGAGCTGGAGTAATAGGGATGTCCATCCAGGGATCTCCTTTTTTCTATATAGTGGCTTCCGGTATTGATTTCCGGGTACCATTGGATTACTTGTTCATATTGGTTGATGAAACCGATTTCGGGTACTGATTGGCCATTTGTAAATTCAACCCGGAAAAAGAGGAAAAAAAATAACAGGAAACATTTTATCATGATACTGGTTTGATGGGGAATTTCGCAATTCATTAAAGCTGATTTAAATATAACCTAATTTTCTCCTTATTTGATAGTTGCATGCTTTTAATTCTTTATTTTTGTTTCCTTGATCTCAGCCTCATTTGCGGTTCAATCGTTAAAAAATAAATTTCTGATATCAAAATGTAGCCATGGTAAAAGAACCAAAAAAAATTATTAATCCCTTGGTTAACCCCGAGGAAGAAGCTTTTATGGCTGGCCCTCAGACCAGGTTAAAGGATTTTAAATTTTTAATTAAAGTGATGCTTGAATTTATACGCGGATTCCGGATGCTTCATTTCGTGGGGCCTTGCGTGACCGTCTTTGGCTCGGCCCGGTTTGAGCCTTCTGATTATTTTTACAAGTTAGGGGTTAATGTAGGGCAGGCAATCAGCCATTTAGGCTTTACGGTAATGACTGGGGGAGGGCCTGGCATTATGGAGGCAGCCAATAAAGGAGCGAAATTGGTGGGAGGCAAGTCGATTGGTTGTAATATCGTGCTTCCTTTTGAGCAATTCCCCAATACCTACTTGGACAAATACATGGATTTTAATTATTTTTTTGTGAGAAAAGTTTTGCTTTCCAAATACAGTTTTGCTTTCGTAGTGCTTCCGGGAGGGTTTGGTACGCTGGATGAGTTTTTTGAAGCATTGACCCTGATTCAGACTCGGGTGATGAAGCGATTTCCCGTAGTATTAATGGGAAAGGAATTTCACCAGCACCTTTTCGAGCATATCCGCTCCATGGCCAGGGAGGGAACAATCAGTGACGTGGACCTGGATTTATTTTTATTGACAGATAGTGTGGAAGAAATGGAAAATCATCTCAAAAAATACGCAATAGAGGAATTTGGACTGAAAAGAAAGAGTCCGGTGAAACCGTCTAAATTACTAGGGGAGAGCCGTTAATATCAAAATAGTGTCAATCGGAAGATTACCTTTTTTAATTTGGCCTGATTGTTGAAAACCGAGTAAGATAAAGTGTGGATTATTTTTTTAAGGTGAATATAGTTAGTATCAGGCCCAATGAATAGCAGTTCGAAAAAAGAAAGAAGTAAGCATATTGTTTTGATGGGAATTGGCCTTTCCGGAATTGAATTCCTTAAGGAGTGGTTACCAGCGCCCAATGGTTTTCGGCTAACGATCATTGCGGAACACCCCTCTGATCTTTTCTATTTGAATGCCCTTTGTGCCCTGAAAGGATTAAACCGATCGTTTTCAAGTGAGCCGAAGAAGCTATCTGATTTGCAATTTATAGTTGCATCCGTAGAAGCGATTGATTTTGATAAAATGAGTCTCTTAATGCCTGATGGGCCGCTTGGATTTGATAGGTTGGTAGTGGTAAATGAACCTAAACCTAAGTTGTTAATCCACCGAAAGGGTGACTTTCTAAGGCATTTGACTGCTGATGACTATTTATATTGGATTCAGGAGTCGGTCAGGGAGGCCATTGTAAGAGGCGATGGATTCATGGCCATCGCTATGGCTGATCAGTTGCAACGAATGGGCTTGAGGGTTACGCTAATCAGTAGCGAGAGCAGATTAGCGATACAAAGCATGCCCGAAGAAGAGGCATGCCTGGTAGCCAAGCAACTAAAAGGAAGCGGCGTTCATCTAATTTTTAATGAGATAATAAGCAACTATTTGTTGGGTGAAGAAGGGGAAATCAGAGGCGTACGACTGGATAGTGGTAAGGAATTGCCCGTTCAGGCGGTGATACACGAAAAAGGAAACTTTCCCGATTTTTTCTTTTTGAGAGGTCAACCGGCTTATTCAGGAGAATCGTTTCGAGTAGGCCCAAACTATGGGTTGGAGACTAAGGATGGCATTTTTGCCATTGGTCAAAACCTAAAGGGACTCCATGCTGGTTCGGCTGAGGACCTCAAAATCCCACTATCCACCCAGGGGATTACCCTGGCAAGGTATCTAAAGGAAAGCTCCCTACAAGAAGCGGAAACATTTGAATGGAAAGACCCCTATCAGTTAGCGGGCCTGGATTGGTGTACGTATGGAGATTTTTCCACTTTTTGGGGAGATAGTTCACATAATTTTTACTGGGAACATCCCAACGGCGAAATAGCTTTTCGTCTCTTATTTCGTCAACATGATTATTCAATTTTGGCTTTAGCTACTTTGGGAATTACGTTTGATCAGGAATTTTTAACCAATGCCTTCAACGAGCGGTGCAAGGCATTGGACTTCATTAATAAAATGAAAAGCGAAGTTTTTTCCAGGGAGAGTTCTGAAGACATGATCTTGCTCATTTCCAAAGCTTTTGCGGTGGAATTCAAAGGCATAAAAAACGAAAACAGAACCTCCTTATTTAGTAAAATTCTGGAAAAGTTCCTCTAGTTAATGGAAGTTTAGGTATCTTCACTGCAATCGAGTTCTTGAATTTCGGTTTCAGCCTCTTCCACTGCATTTTGCCAATCTGACCTGCTCTGACCGGTTAGGGCTGAACAATTTCCATAGGGACGTAATGCTTCCAAATAGTCTTCTGCAGCCGTTCGAAAGTTTTCGCAGGTAGTTGGACCTGGGTTTTGTCCTCGCGCGACCGCAGCCTGTGACAGGGCATTTATTTCATCCTGGAGTTCAATCGACCATTGAGCGGAGCAGGATGCCACATCGTTATCCTCTCCAACAGAACAACCAACGTTTAAGAAACAAAAGAGTAATGGCATGCTTACAATCAGTGATTTCTTTAAAAATTTCATAATTACTTATTTACGTTTAATCATTTAACAAACTTTAAATTAAAAAATACTTTTTAAAATGTAAAATAAGCTACGAAATAATGGCATTAAAAAGCTAAAAATTAGATGTAAAAGGAATGCTTGTACCGCTATGAACCCCATTATTAGAAATGAGTTGGTTTTTTAAGAATAGAAAACTGAACTACTGACCTTGCTCCCGTAGCCCTCCAATCTGCCTTCCCCCTGAATATTTTCACTGCTCTACAAACATTTGTATGGTAGCGGAGTTTATTCTAAAACTGGAAAAAATAATCATTCAATCAATATGGGACTCAAAGAAAATATACAGGAAATAGCGGATAGAGCGGTGAATGGCGTGGCGGATACTTATGATGGATCCAAAGAGATTCTTATCAAAGATGCTATTTTCATAAGGGATAAAGGTTGTCTAACCAAAATTGCCTATTCCGAAATCGTTTATCTCAAAGGAGATGGCAATTATACCACCTTGGTGACCAGGGAAAAAAGTTTTTCATTACGAAATATATTGAAAGAGTTTGAGGAAATTTTGCCAACGGAATCGTTCCTCAGAATTCATAAATCCTTTATAGTGAACCTGGAAGAGATCCGAACTATTTCACCCAAGGAGGTTTCCGTTCGAAACGAAAAGGTTCCTGTGGGGAGAACGTATTACCAAACGCTCATCAGTGGCGTTCAAAAGCTAGGCAGCAACGGGTTTGATTAAAAGATTAAACCTCCAATTTATTGTACCATAGCAAACTGCTGTCTCCATAGCTTAAAAACCGATATTCATTCTTCAATGCTTCTTCGTAAATCACCCGCCATTGCTGATGGGTGAAAGCAGCAATCAGCAGAATTAGCGTGGAACAGGGTTGATGAAAATTAGTTACCAGCCCGTTGCAGACCCTGAAACGATAGCCAGGAAAAATGAAGATCTCTGTGGCACCGATCAGTTGGGCCTGATTGGTGTTTTTCATATGGGCCAAAATGGCTTCAAAGCTTTTTTGTTTAGAAATGTTTTTTTCCTCGCCATGGTAGGGGTCTAACTTTCCTACCTGAAACTCAGTATTGGACCCCGAAATTAGCTTAACCCCGTACCAATACAAGCTTTCCAGGGATCGCAAGGAGGTGGTGCCGACCGCCACTATATTTCCCCGGGTACGGCACAAATTTTCGATATTTTCTTTGGAAAAGACCATTTGTTCCCGATGCATGGGGTGCTCCAGGATGTTTTGGTGCTTAATCGGCAAAAATGTACCTGCTCCCACGTGAAGGGTAAGGTAGTGAAGGGGGATTTTTCTTTTTTTGAGTTCCTCCAGGGTCTTTTCAGTAAAATGAAGTCCGGCAGTGGGAGCGGCCACAGCTCCCTGAATTTTCGAATAGACCGTTTGGTATCTTGATTTATCCGAGTCATCTGCTTTTCTATTCAAGTAGGGAGGGAGCGGTACTTCTCCGCTAGCTTCCACAATGGAGGCAAAGGTAAGTTCAGCCGGATCCCAACTGAATTCCACCGCTTTCGTTTCCCTTGAGAGTAATTTTGCCCGGAGCACTATATTTTGCTGGTTCAAAGGTATTTCGCATTCAATCTGCTCGCCTTCCTTCCACCGCTTTAAGTTTCCCACCATGCATTCCCAGACCACCGGTCCATGGCTCTCCATGCTTTGTGGAATAAGCGTAGACGGCTTCAGTGGGTTTAGTAAAAAGAGCTCGATAGCCGCGCCAGTAGGCTTTCTAAAATGCAGTCTGGCCGGAATAACCTTGGTGTCATTGAATACCAATTGCGTATTGGGAGGCAAGACCGTAGGTAGGTCTGAAAAATGTGCGTGTTGAATTTTTCCATTTTCGTAATGGAGTAATTTGGAGGCATCGCGCTTTTTTAAGGGGTATTTGGCGATGAAAGCATCCGGTAAATGGTAGTCGTAGTCCTTGAGGCTGGGGGTAATCTCCATGTGCAATGTCTGGTAATCCTTTCAATTTTAAATTCGGGCAAATATAGTATTTTTAGGCCAATTGCCGGTAACCTGACCATGCACAGATACGACTATTTGGGAGGTCATTACCAGGATTTGGGAATAAAAGGGTGTCGGGATTAAAAGAAAATGCGCATATTTGAACCTATTTAAAGACGGAAATGACTCAAACCTTTAAAGTCAAAGCAGCCATCAAGCCCTACATCCTGGATTTCTCATTCGATGCAGGTACCAGTAGGGGGGTATTGAAAGATAAACAAACCCACTTTATCCGGGTCCAATCCCCCGTTTTTCCTGAAATCTATGGGATAGGAGAGGCAGGACCCCTAAGAGGGCTGAGTCCGGATGACCTTCCGGATTTTATGGACCGGGCGATGGAAGTTTTAGGAGAACTGGAGACCATTCCTTTTTCAACGGAACCCACAAAAATCCTACAGATGCTTTCTGAAGTGGGGCTAGATGAGTTGCCCAGCCTCCGGTTTGGCCTGGAGGCAGCCATGTTGGACCTCGTAAACGGGGGGATAAGGAAAATTCTTCCCAACCGTTTCTACGAATACGGCACCGAAATCCCCATCAATGGACTTATCTGGATGGGTGAAAAGCCATTTATGAAGCAGCAGATAGAACAGAAGTTGCAGCAGGGCTTTGATTGCATCAAGATGAAGATTGGTGCCATTGATTTTGAATCGGAGCTGGCCTTACTGGAGTCGATCCGAGAAAAATACAGCAAAGAACAAATCACGTTAAGGGTAGATGCCAACGGTGCTTTTAATCCAAACGAGGCCATGGGTAAGCTGAATCGATTGGCAAAACTGGGAATTCATAGTATTGAACAGCCTATTGGTCCAGGAAATGGGAAAGCCATGGCGGAATTATGCCGAACATCCCCCATTCCGATTGCGCTGGATGAAGAATTAATCGGAATCAACGATATCCAGCAGAAAAAAGCCCTACTGGAGGATCTTAAACCGGCCTATCTGATTTTGAAACCGAGCTTAGTAGGCGGGATTCTGGCAACAAAAGAGTGGATCAGTCTCGCTGAGGATTTGGGAATTGGATGGTGGATGACCTCTGCGTTGGAAAGTAATATCGGTCTAAATGCCATTGCTCAATTGACCTCTTCCCTGAACCCTATACTCCCACAAGGCCTGGGGACCGGGATGCTTTACCGGAATAACGTTTCGTCCCCTTTGGTGATTTCTTCGGGGAAACTAAAATATGATAAAAATATATCCTGGTCCATTCCCGATTAGGCAGGCGTCTTTCGAGTTTATTGGTTGGAAAGGCATGCAAAACATCCCGTTTTCAACAAGAAAAATTCTAACCCTATACGTAAATTTTCCATCATCAATGCTGCAAACCAATGATATTTGATGCTTCCTTTCGGTATATCCTGACACTATCGCTGATTGCGGCGATAGGTGGTTTTTTGTTTGGATACGACACGGCAGTGGTGTCCGGAACCATAGGTCAGGTAAGCGAGCTTTTCGATTTGGATGCCATGTCTCAGGGATGGTATGTGGGCTGTGCCTTGCTGGGATCTATTTTGGGAGTAACCATTTCGGGGCGGTTGGCAGATCTTATTGGCAGGAAAAAGGTGATGTTACTGGCAGCCCTTTTGTTTGCGGTATCTGCCTTGGGATGCGCTTTGGCACCTACCTTTTTTTCACTCGTAATTTTCAGAATCATTGGCGGAGCGGGTATTGGAATGGTTTCCATCGTATCTCCCATGTACATTTCAGAGGTGGCACCAGCCAAGATCCGGGGCAGCCTGGTCTCCCTGTATCAATTGGCCATAACCGTAGGCTTCCTGGGGGCCTACCTGGTGAATTTTCAGCTATTGGAATGGTCAGTAACGGACCTTTTTAGCGAGCAGAAGCCCTGGGATTTGCTTTTTCACCAGCAGGTATGGAGGGGAATGCTTGGGATGGAACTACTGCCCGCATTGTTTTTTCTGCTGGTATTGTTTATCATACCGGAAAGTCCCCGATGGTTGGTCATTAACCAACGTGCGGATCGCGCTGAAAGGGTGTTTAGCCGGCTATATCCGGATAGGAAGTTGGCGAAAATTAAGATTGAGGAAGTAAGAAAACAGGCAGCTAAGACCAGCGAATCCAACTTCGAGCTGTTGAAAAACCCGAAGATCCTCCGGCCAGTCCTCTATGGGATGGCTATTGCGGTATTGGGGCAGTTTATGGGCGTAAATGCCGTATTGTATTACGGTCCCGGGATTTTTGAGCAAAGTGGATTATCCGGTGGGGATGCCTTGTTTTACCAGGTAATGGTAGGCTTGGTCAATGTCCTGACCACTATTTTGGCCCTGTTGATCATTGATAAAGTGGGTAGAAAAAAGCTGGTGTATTTTGGGGTAAGCGGAATGATTCTTAGCTTACTTTTGATCAGTTTCTATTTTTATGCTGGTACCCATTTAGGTTTGTCCTCGTTGTTGCTGTTGACCTTGTTTTTAATGTATATTTTCTGCACTGCCATCAGCATTTCAGCGGTAATCTTTGTGTTGCTTTCGGAAATGTACCCCAACAAAATACGGGGGCTGGCCATGTCGATTGCCGGGTTTTCGTTATGGGTAGGGACCTATCTGGTGGGGCAATTGACCCCCTGGTTTTTGGAAAAACTGGGCCCCACGGGGACCTTTTTGTTCTTTGCGTTGATGTGTTTCCCTTACCTCTACCTTATTTGGAAGAAAATCCCGGAAACATCAGGCAGGAGCCTGGAGGACATTGAATCGTATTGGTTAGGAGACCAAAAAGACCAACATAATAGCATATGAAACAGTTTCTGGATACGTACAAAAACGAACTTCTCGATCAGGTGATTCCATTTTGGCAGGAACATAGTCCCGATAAAGAGCAGGGCGGGTATTTTACCTGTTTGGATCAAAAGGGAAAAGTCTATGATACCGATAAATTTGTTTGGTTACAAGCCCGGCAGGTATGGTTCTTTTCCATGCTATGCGAAAAGGTGGGTACCAACCCTGACTGGTTGAATATGGCTAGAGACGGTGCTCATTTTCTTCAAAAAAACGGCAGCGATGCGCAGGGTAATTTTTATTTTTCATTGAACAGAGCCGGTAAACCCTTGGTGCAGCCATACAATATTTTTTCGGACTGTTTTGCAGCCATGGCCTTTTCGGCACTATATAAAGTGGATCAGCAGGAAGAATATGCCCGCCTGGCAGTCAGTACCTTCGAAAACATCCTCTCGCGAAGAAGCAATCCCAAAGGGAAGTACAATAAGGCATTTCCCGGTACCCGAAGCCTGAAGAGTTTTGCGCTTCCGATGATTCTTAGCAACCTCACCCTGGAAATGGAGTCTTTGTTGGATGAAGGGCTGGTGCAAGACCTGGCATCAGGAGTTATTCACGAAGTGATGGATGTGTTTCTGGATCCCCATTCGGGATTGGTCTTGGAAAATGTGTTGGAAGATGGCAGCTTCTGCGATTCCTTTGAGGGAAGACTGACCAGCCCGGGGCACGCCATAGAAGCCATGTGGTTTATGCTGGACCTCTCGAAGCGATTTGGCGATCCAACATTGCGGGACAGGGCCATCGAGACGGGATTGCGAACGCTGGAATACGGTTGGGATTCCAAATACGGTGGCATTTATTATTTTTTGGATATCAAAGGCCATCCGCCCGATAAACTGGAATGGAATCAGAAGCTTTGGTGGGTGCACCTGGAATGCCTGGTATTTCTGGCCAAAGCATTCCAGATGACCGGGGATCCGGTTTGTCGAAGTTGGTTCGAAAAAGTGCATGCGTACACCTGGACCCATTTCAAAGACCCGGACTATCCGGAGTGGTTTGGATACCTGGACCGGTATGGTAAGGTGCAGCTACCTTTGAAGGGAGGAAAGTGGAAAGGCTGTTTTCACGTACCCAGGGGCCTTTATCAGGTTTGGCAATCACTAGCTCAATTATAAGTTTATATTATCATCCATCAGCCCAAAATTTGTAATCGTATGAAGAGAAGAGACTTTATTGGAAAGGTAGCGCTAGGAACGGGTTCCTTTGCT
Source organism: Cyclobacterium salsum (assembly GCF_010119245.1). GTDB lineage: Bacteria > Bacteroidota > Bacteroidia > Cytophagales > Cyclobacteriaceae > Cyclobacterium > Cyclobacterium salsum. Next base: position 81,047 of record NZ_WNKG01000014.1, on the reverse strand, counting down.
TCCGTGATAGGAACGCCCGCCGCTGCGCTGGGATTAAACAGGGAAGTGAAGGTGGCGGAAAACGGAGCGGTTTTTGAAGCCGATCTGGTCATTGCTGGAGCAGGTTTAGGCGGTTGCGCATCAGCGCTGGCTGCCCTAAGAAACGGCCTTTCTGTACTGATGACGGAAGAAACCGACTGGTTAGGGGGGCAGTTGTCTCAGCAGGGAGTGCCACCAGACGAACACCAGTGGATCGAAACCCATGGTGCACCGGCACTTTACCGGCAATTTCGGGAAAATGTCCGGGAGTATTACAAGCGGCACTATCCCCTTACTCCGGAAGCGGCTGCCAATGAACGATTAAATCCTGGAAATGGCTCTGTTTCCCGCTTGTGTCATGAGCCAAAGGTAGCACATCGGGTGTTGGAGGAAATGTTCGCACCCTACGAAAGTGCCCGAAAAATTCTCATCCTAAAAGAACACAAAGTTGTTTCTGCTAACGTACGCCAAAATCGGGTTCAGGAATTGAGGTTCAAAAATTTACGGGAAGGCAGTACCATCATCGCCAAAGGCAGGTACTTCGTAGATGCCACGGAGCTGGGAGACTTATTACCACTCACAGATACCGAATACATCACCGGCAGTGAATCCCGGGCGGACACCGGAGAATTTCATGCTGGGAGCAGCCACCGGCCGGATAATAATCAGGCATTTACGGTTTGCTTTGCCATGGATTATGTCAAAGGGGAAGATTGGACCATCCCAAAGCCAGTTGATTATGCCTACTGGAAAAATTTCACTCCCCAAATGGATCCGCCATGGGCAGGGAAAATGCTGGAACTGAATTACAGTAATCCCCGTAACCTGGAACCAAAAGAACTGGGCTTTCACCCGGAGGGGATCCCCACGGCTGACAAGCTTAACCTGATGCTTTACCGGCGAATTTTACATCAGGACAATTTTAAATCGGGTTTTTATCAGGGGGATGCCACCATTGTTAACTGGCCCCAAAATGATTACGTATCCGGAAATATCATTGATGTAAGTGAAGCGGAGTTTAACCGACATGTAGATGCCGGCAAGCAGCAAAGCCTTTCCATGCTTTACTGGCTCCAAACGGAGGCTCCCAGGCCGGATGGTGGAAAAGGTTGGCCGGGTTTGCGATTGCGGCATGACCTGATGGAAACCTCTGATGGACTGGCTAAATATCCGTATGTACGGGAATCCAGAAGAATAAAAGCGCTATTTACGGTTCTTGAGGAACATGTGGGCGCCGAACAGCGGGCGAGTATTACCGGCTTAAGTGGGCAGGAGCTCACATCGGCAGATTTTTACGATAGCGTGGGGATAGGATATTACCATATCGACCTGCACCCCAGTTCCGGTGGGGATAATTACATTGATTTTGGGTCGCTACCCTTCCAGATTCCTTTAGGGGCCCTTATCCCCAGAAAAACAGAGAATTTATTGCCTGCAAATAAAAACATAGGCACCACCCACATTACTAACGGTTGCTACCGGCTGCATCCGGTAGAGTGGAGTATCGGAGAAGCGGTTGGCATGCTGGTGCCCTTTGCGCTGGAGAAAAAGGTTCGTCCAAAAATAGTCAGGGAAGACAGGTCGCTGCTGGCCGAGTTTCAGGATTTTATCCGGTCTCAGGGAATAGAAACAAGGTGGCCGGAAAAATGAACGTAGCAATCCGGCAGTGGGTCTGAAGAAATACCCCTGCCGGATTTTCCTTTGAATTCGTTATTCGACGCCTAGTTTTTTCATGATCCAGGCATGGCCTTCTTCGCTCTGTTCAGCATAGCGCCAATGAGCGGCATCCTGATAAAGAGATAAGGTCTTATCCCCAGGGATGACATTGTAGGCTGCATACATGGAGGTTGGCGGGCACACATTATCGTTGAATCCCCAGGAATAGAATCCGGGTACTTTAATAAATCGGGCAAAATTGGCCACATCATAATACTTTGAAGTAGCAACCTTGGCCGGTTGATTGGTCCATTCCTCTTTGAATAGGTGAGGCCAGCCGCCGGCCCGTCCGTGCAGGTACCCGGTAAGATCTGAAAGGGCAGGGTAATAACTTACCAGGAAATCAATTCGGTCGTCGAGACTGGCCGTAACGATGGACAAGGCGCCTCCCTGACTACCTCCCATAACGGCCAGGTTTTCGCCGTCGAATTCACTCAGCGAATAGATAAAATCCACTGCTCTAACGCAGCCCAGATACACTCTTTTGTAATAATACCGGTCTTTATCTTCCAGAAAAATCCGGTTGTAATCCCTTAGGGCTCCAGCCGAGAGGTTTTGATAAATGGGGGAATCGTACAGGTTTACCGGAATGCCATGTATACCAATTTGCAATGAAATTACATTTTCATCCTTATTGGCCCCATAATAAGGTCTAATTCCGGCTCCCGGAACATGTAAAATAGCCGGATAGGTACCGGGTTTTTTGGGCTTGCTGAGAGTCCCATAGATGTACCCGCTGATATTTCTGAATTGTACATGGTATACATCTGTTAGGTGGGTTGACCGATCGGGAAGGTGTGTCAGGACGGGTTCGAGGGGGATTTGGCCTAACTCCTCTTTGCCCTTTTTCCAGAATTCGGAAAAATCATCCGGCAGACTGGTGGTGGGTTCAATGGATTCGGGATCGATGCCAGCAGTGCCCGTGTTTTGATAGGTTTTTCCATCTTCCTGATAGGTGATTTTGCACCTGATAAAACCCGGAACGGATAACTCTCCTCCTTTAATCTGTCCGCTACCCGTTTTTAGCACCGTTTGGCCTTTTATTTCGGGTTCCATTAGCTCCGGACCAATCTCGTACTGGATGTCAGCGTCTTTTACTAATTGTCCAAATTTGTAGATCGCCACATCAAACGTGATGGTCTCTCCGGTACCATAGATCATGTCCGGTGCGGATGGGCTGACCATGATGCGGATGTACTGGCCTTGCTGGGATTGGGCCAATGAGTCCAGGGAAGTAATCCAGGCTAGAAAAAACAGTAGTAATGCAGTCTTTCTCATAAATAGGGGTGGGTTAGATGTGGGAAATTTTGGTTGGTTTTGAAGTTGTTGGCAAAATTAGTTTCCTAAATTAAAATGGAATACCGAGTATACCAATCGCTTACCCGAATTAAACTGGGGTAAAATCAAAATAGAAGCACATTGAGAAATATATTGCAGCAATGAAATAGGAAAAATCCATTTTTTTGGTCAAATTTGTGATCCTAAAAAGCCACAACATGCTTTCCAGGATTAGGTTACTGATCGAAATTGATTTTTTTATTTCAGTTCCTAGTGTCGTTCGATTAGTAGAAACATCAGGCTTTTATGCAATCTTATTCGGATAATCTGTGTTGTGTGTTAGGAGTAAGTTACGTTCAACAAAAATTAATTTATGGCAAAATCGAAAGAAACTTTTAACAAAAAAGAAAAAGAGAAAAAAAGATTAAGGAAGAAGAAGGAGAAAGAAGAAAAGAAAGAAGCCAGAAAATCGAATTCCAATAAAGGGGGCGATCTGGATGACATGATTGCCTATGTCGATGATGAGGGCAATATTACTTCTACTCCTCCCGATCCAACGGTAAAAAAGAAAAAAATCGAATTGGAGGATATTGAAGTCAGTGTGTCCAAACAAGCTCCTGTGGATCCGGAAGATCTGCGAAGGAAGGGAAAGGTCACCTTTTTCAATGAGTCCAAGGGATATGGTTTTATCAAAGACCTGGAATCCCAGGATAGCGTGTTTGTACACGTAAAGGGTTTGGTCGATGATGTTCGTGAAAATGACCAGGTCACCTTCGAAACCGAGAGAACTCCGAAAGGGCTGAGTGCCATTGATGTGAAGTTGGCCAAATAGTCGCTCCCCCTTTGTGAATCGCCTGGCGGTGGAGCATCGATGATGGGAAATCCCTACCGGTTTCTTTTGCGACAATTCTAATATTTCTCATTCCCCAATTAATCCTTTACATTAATTATTACATGAGAAACAGGTGATATATTCTTCTATGATGTTATAGGGCAAAGAATCACGTTAAACCACAAGGGTGAGTCGGCGAGCTTTTCTTTTGAGTGCCATGAGGGCAAAAATCAGGGCTTTTTCCTGTTGATGGATGCTTTCAGGCATTTGATAGGGCTTCCCGATATACATCTACCCATTGGAATAGCTGTTGCCATAGAGCAGGTCTCCGATGAAATAAAGTAGCATACTGGCGAAGAGTCGCCCGAGAAAGGCTACAAATAGCAACTTGTATTTTTGTTAATCCAATCGCCCTTTGCCCGCTTTTTGCTAAAAAAATAAGACGGCAGGATGGTGTAGAGGATTTTGACTGACCCGCCTTTCGAAAGCTTGTCTCGTTCAAGCTTAGGAGCTGCCCAAACGCACCATTGATATTCCGGTTCGATGATGATGGGCGTGTAGGTTTTTCCGGTCAGTTCCGCAGCAGTAGCCCGATCCCGCTCCAGGTCGTCCAGGTATTTCAAAAACAACACCCAGGAAGTCTGCTCCACATAATCCAATTCACTACCACAGCCGGCATCTTTGTGCAGGATATCGTCTATATTTTTGAAGGTTTGTTCGAACATTTTTTTCGATTATTTCAAATTTTTAGTTTCATTCTTTTCTGACCGTGGGCTGCTGAAAACCAAGGTTCTTCCTTCTTTGTTTTGGGATATTGTCTCAAGAAAAACCAATTTTAAATAAATTTGTGTAGTATTTTATTATATGGTAATACCAACCGTATAACCGTCAGATTTGGGTTTACATGCGTTAATTTTTACCCTTAATATTTTCTTCGGTTGAATACAATATTGCCCATTCAGTTCTTGCTTTGTTCTCAATATCTGATAGGGTTTCTCCATCATCAATTTTAATATTTACAAATTTGGTGTTGTCATAAAATTTGCTTCCCATCTCATCGCCTATCTCTGTAATTAATTTATCTCGCAGAATTGCATTCATAAAAAAACTTTCACTTTTACCTTGGACCTCATAAATTATTATTCCTATTTCATCGGCAGATATCCAAAATACATCTTCATATTTTTTTATATTCATATCGATTTTTTCGATAAGACCACCAGACAGAGATTTTTTTACCTCCAAAGCATTTTTGCCTAATTTTCCATAAATCAAGCTAACATAATGATTTTTTGGCCTAACCTTAAAAGTATAACTTAGATTGTTTTGAATATCAATTTTTCTTTCCAAATTGTATTTAAGTATTCTTACTTCTTGTTGATAGTAAATCATACTTAGCCAGATTATCAGGAAAATTATTAAAAAGAAAATAGCTTCTGTACTCCAATAATAATTAGCATAACTATATAGGTTGTTTTTTAAAATCTCAAACTTTTCTTTCAATATTTTCGAATCTTTCTCAATAAAAAGTGGTAAAATTCCCAATATAGTTGCGATACCTAAAACCCAAGCAGAAATAATATTCACCAAAGACCTATTTGCATGAATTACTAACTTACTTCTATTTACAAATTTGTAAACACTATTACCTAATCCTTGACTTAATTTCCTTTTGTTAATCATTTAAAACTACGTTCTTGGACTTCCTACTTTTTTAACATCTCTTAGTTTTTCTTCTCCAATTTGAAGAAGCTCTCTAAACGTTTTTGCCCTATTAACTTCTACTGCAGCAAAACGAAAGGATATTTCAATTGAGTCTTTCTTATAATTTGAAAAGAAATTAAATTTTTCACAATTATTTTTTATTCGTACAAAAATTTGATTGGTTTTAATTAAGCTTTTAGGAATGAAAAATATAAATTCATCTCCGTGTCTAAATCTTAACGTTATTGATCCTTTAGGTATTGAACTTCTAGCTATATCAATAAATTTTAAGATTACTTTATCTCCTGTGTCATAGTCATAAATATCATTCACAATATGAAAATTTTTTAAGTCTAAAAATACAATTGAATAATTACTATTTCGCTTCTTAACAAGGTCAAAAATCGGTGGTAAATATTCTAATCGTGGAATTAACAATAATGGGTCTAAAGCACACATTGGTTCCAGATGGTAATTATATTCTTGATTTTTAAAAAACGAATACGATTGATGGTCATGCATAGGGGATTTTCAATTGAATTATAGTTTTGAATACTAATGGCTACGTATTTTATCCATGACAAAACTAGCTTTGTTTGCCCAAATTGGGTAAATAATCTCGGTTATTAAATTTTGCTACCGGGCCATTCTAGTAACAAGGAGCAAGGAAAATTCTATAGTTTCGGCTATACAGTGGTTTTTAAAAACATATGAATTAGTTAAGAACCAATCTTGCGATCAGGTTCCAAACCTTACTCCATATACACGAACAATATAGTACATTTTTCTTAAATGGGTAGGGGTCCGTTTCGAAAAATCCAATCCTGCCATCAAAAAAAGCTGATAGCAAGAAAATTTCCGGAAGGAAAAAATAAAAAAAGGATACTTCCGAATTGCCTGGAGGTACTTCGCAAGTACCCCCCTCCACTTATGAAGTCCCTTCCCCTACTTGCGAAGTGGGGGGAGGGACTTCAAACTGACAAGCCTGAGGTTCGGAACTCGAACGTTGCGGTTCGGAAGTACCCCTTTGCGGTTCGGAACCTCAAATTTTGACCTAAAATTCGGAACTTTCAGGGAAAAAATAGAAATTCCTGACATTTTGACCGGAAATTATTCAGGTTCTTATGCGAAAGGGGTACTTCCGAAGTGGGGGGGAGTACTTCGGAACTCGGCCTGTCAGGTTCTGAACCGGAAGCTTGGAGTTCGGAAGTGGGTCAGTGCAGCTAAAAGGCGGAAAATGGTGTCTTTTTGGCAGATCAGTCGAGCAAAAAGCCACATGATTGAAGTTAAAAAGTGAACGTTTTCAATTGAGAACCGCAGATTTGAAGTTGGGACGCTTAACACGGCGCCTGGAATCGAAATAAGGAAGTTTAATTTGGGGACTGCCCGAAAATTGAAAAAGGGCGCAGTCTGGAGAAATCCACCTGCACCCTTTAGTTAATTTTAGGTGACATAAGCAACTTTTCTTTTTTTACACATCCGTTCCATTGGTTGAAGCACTACCGGGCTTTTCAAACCGTTTCCTGAGGTCCTCATAGATTACCTTGGCATCTGCAGCGTTCATTTTTGCTCCGTAATTAACGGAATCATTTTTTCGATTTTCTCATTTTTGTACGAAGCATCCTGTTGACGTCTTCGTCTGTCCATCCTTTTTCATCCCAAACCTTGTTTGCCGATTTTATCGCTCTGTCAGCGAAAAAGGTAGCAATCGTTTCCTTGAAATCCTTTAGCTCCTCATCGGTCAGATTGTGGGAAAAGGCTTTTAAAATTTCAAGTTGCCCGTTGGACAATGGCTGTTTTATTTCATCCATGATTGGTTCACTTTTCTTCCAATCTACTTATTTTATGTTTTGTGTCCAAGAACAAGCCATGAAGTTAAAAGGGGAAGATTGTGTCTTTGTGCAAAGAAATTGGAGCAGAAATGCGTTTGACTAAAGATAAAGAGCTGAAAATTCGACTTCTGCACTGCAGCATTGAATTTCGGAAAAGAAACGCTCGGGCCTGGAATCTAAAAAAGAAAGTTTAATTTGGGGCCTGCCCGACAATTGAAAAAGGGAGCCGCCTGGAGAAATCCAACTGCACCCTTTAGTTATTTTTAGGTGACATAAGCAACTTTTCTACAAAGGGGGCAGTGCCATCTCCCATTTTAGGAATAGTTTGCCGCTCGGAAGGCGAAAGTGCCGCCAGGTCAAACCACTATATTTACTACCGGTTATTTCAGGTTAAATAGTATCTTTCCGCCTTGCAGGTTTTGGCGTTAAGAAATCCGGGCAGTGAGGTGGTAAAGGCAGAGGCATGTCTGACGATGGTTTTGGTTTAGTATTGCTTTACTTAAAACATGCATTTATTACCAAAACCTGAGGAGTTTGCCTATGCGCGGGAGGCGCCCGGGTTTTAGCCAAAAGATGCACAGCGGCGGGGTTTTTTGGTCACTTTTTTGATCCCGATTCGCTTCCCTGCTCGGGACGGGCTCTGCAGCAAAAAAGTGACAAGGTAAAACAAAGCTAAAACGCTATGAAGTTCAGGTTTAGCGTTAATACATATAATCGGAGAAATCACCGGGAATAGAGTCTATTTTATTCTAAAAGCTCTGTTTTACATAGAGAAAACGCATTTGAGTGGTCTTCTTCGCACTATTTCATTGATCGTTTATTATTCCAATCTGGATTACTGGCGAAATTCCTAATTTAAAAATTTCAATCTGATAATTTTCTTGTAACAAATGAGATTTCCAAAGATCAATTAACCTACCTTATCGAAGTCCCAAGAAAGAACATAAAAAAAGCCTCAAAGTCAATTTGAAGCTACTATAAACTTGCCTGGGCTACATTTGGGAGCTTAATTTCCATTTCTTTGGAAATAGCCAAATCAGTCCTGAAATAAATCGATTCCTACTACGGGATTGATTAATTTCCCATTGATGCTGTTTTGATTTGCGGTTAACAGGTCCCAGGGCTCCATTCTAGGTTCGTCCGATAAGTCAAACGTTCCGAAGTGCATGGGAATAAAATAGCTGCCTCCCAGCGTATTAAAAGCCTTGATTGCGTCGGTTGGGCTGATATGGGCTTGGGCCATAAACCATTCCGGTTTGTAGGCACCTACGCCCATCAGGCAGTATTGGGGCTTGCCCATGATGTCAGAAATATCTCCGAAATGGGCTCCGTATCCGCTATCTCCCATAAAGTAGACGGTCTTGTCCGAACCTGTCAAATAAAAGCCTCCCCATAAATTTTCATTCAGATCCCAAAGCCACCTTCTGGACCAGTGACGGGCTGGCAGGTAGGTGATGCTAAGTCCTTCGGTCTTAAATTCCTGGTACCAGCCGGCTTCCTGAATTTCCTGGCCGTTTGTCCATCCCCCAATGACTTCTCCCAGCTTTAAGCCGGTGAGAATTTTCATATCGGGATGGTTATCCGATAAAAAACGAATGGTCTTTTTGTCGCAATGATCCCGGTGATTGTGAGAAAGGAGAAGGTAATCGATCGGCGGGAGGGATTCGGGTGAAAATGGTAGTTTGCTTTCTCTTTTCAGAAAGATGTTATCAAATAATACCGGATCGGTTAAAATCATCTTCCCGTTAATTCGCATCAGGTAGCTGGCATGCCCCAGCCAGATTAGAAAATCACTTTCTCCTTCTGGTAGGGTAGCTATTTCTTTGACGTTCAGGGTACGTGTCTCTGCTTCCTTTTCCTCCTTTTGCGGGTTTTCGGAGGTTTGCCATTTCCACAAGTCCCCAAAACTGGACTCAAATTCATGGTATAGGTTGGTAAATTGACCTTTACCGTTGACCGGATTTCCTTTCCAATCCGGCGAGGGGTGCACGGTCTTCAATTCGGGGTTGTGCATGTAAGTGGTTTTATTTGAATCTTTTGAAGAACTGCACCCAACAGTTAGAAAAAAAACCGTGCTTGCCAGGATTAAGAGTCCTATTTTCACTTCGGTCCTTGTGTTATAATTCATTTGCTTACGGAGTATTCAAGATGACTTCAACTGGAAAGGAATGGGCTTTGCTAAGTCTGGTAAATGGAAAACCACCTCGCTGATAAAAAGGTTTTAATCCAGGCTAACCATGACATGGTTACTGCTGCCATTTATCAGGGTCGGGAAGTAATAGCTTCTCCACCTCTTTCCAGGAGCTTACCCGAACATGTTTTCCCGGAGAAGTGGTCTCATTATGGGGTTGGCTGAAAAGGTACGTTTCTCCGCTAAAGTGATCCAGGTTTTTAAAATGATCGTCGATCATTATATCCGTTTTGATAATTTCCTTCGACCCACAAAATACCATCTGCCGCCAATGAATAAAGGGAAAATGCTTGTTCAGCCAGCGTTGTTTTTCGTATAAGCTCAATGGGAATTCGGTGGCTGCGGAGACAATAAATACCTTATAATGAGCACTTATTTTTTTCAAGGAATCCTGCGCCCCAGGGATTAATGGAGCATTTTCAAAAAAGCCCGGAGCATACACATGCTTTTTTAGTAGTGGAAAGGCCTCTGCTTCTTTTAGGCCACGGATGGCCTCCGGACTTATTTTTTCTCCTGTATCCTGAAAATGCATTTCTAAAAATTGACGGTAGACATCAGCTAATACACCGTCCATATCCACGGCAATGCTCTTCATGCGTCTTTGTTATTTAAGGCATCTACCAATTGCCTGTTGAGTTTGCGTTCCCTTTCCAAGGTATTGCGGCGGTGTTGATCAAATTCTTCCCGAAGATCTTCCAGGGTCTGTTGGGTTTCGGCCGTAATTTTATGGCCGCGTTTGAATTGAATAAACGAAATAATCAGAACAAGGAGTAGAAGGACTATGACTCCCCATACCAGATTGTTGTAAAATTGCTTGTGCAAAAGGAACCCAAAGATACTGAAGCTGTCTCTTTCTTCAATGGCACGAGCCAGTTCCTCCCTGGTTTCGGCCAATTCACTGTTTAATTGGGTAACCTGGTTGTTGTTTTCCGAGAGGCTCCTTTTTAACTCCTGAATTTCATTCTGATACCTTTGTGTAGAGTCAAGGATGGTGGCCTGAAGTTGATCCAATTCCGCTCTTTTGATTACCTTGTATTCCTGATAATTGGAAGAAATCCGTTTCAGGTTTTCAAATTGTTCCTGGATCGTGCCGTTTTCTGCGGTTTCCGTTTCGGCGCTTTCACCTTGAGCGAAGGTTGCTGCCTGAAAGGCTATAAAAAGCGTAAATAAAAAAAAGGTAACTTTCATAATAGGGCTGTGTTATAATGCTGATTCGTATTGCTTCCCTCAACAATATTCATGCAAAACTAAAAAATAATACACGAATTCAGCTTATTTTTTTCAAAGAGATCGGCTTTTTATGTTTTTTCTTTGAAATCCATGGAGATTGAATTTATACAATACCGGGTACCTCCCTTGTCTGATGGGCCATCTGGAAAGCGATGTCCTAAATGGCCGCCACAAACGGCACAACAAATCTCCTCTCGCACCATGCCATGCGAATAATCCATGGTAACAGTGATGGCATCTTTTGAAACCGGATGGGTAAAACTGGGCCAACCGCATCCACTGTCGTATTTATCACGGCTGTGGAATATTTCATTCCCGCAACCACGACATTCATAAATTCCTGTGGCCTTATTGAGATAATATTCTCCGGAAAAAGCCCTTTCTGTTCCTTTTTGCCTTAACACCCGGTAGGCATCCGGATCCAACTTGCTTTTCCAATCTTCTTCAGTCAGCTTTTTTGCCGCATCATTTTCCATACTATCCTATCTTTATTTCTATACCATAACTCCTATTTAGCCGGAATGGTTTCGCTACGAATCGATGGATCGAATAATCTGGGAACAGGCAAATTCAATTTCCGAGCGACTAATCGTCAGGGGAGGGGCAATGCGCATGGCATTGTCACAAAACAAAAACCAATCGGTGATCACGCCATTATCTATGCACCGGTCAATGATCGGTTTCAGGACTTCAAAAGACTCGAAACTTAGGGCCATCATTAGTCCTTTGTTTCGAATACCGGTTATTTTTGGATGCACCAGAAGCTTTTTGAACAAGTTGGCTTTTTCGGTCACAGCAGCGACCAATGCCTCGTCCTGAATAACCTGAATGGTGGCCAGGGAAGCGGCAGCACTTACCGGATGTCCCCCAAAGGTGGTGATATGACCCAAAAGCGGATTATTCTTTAATACTGACATGATCTCCCTGGACGAAATAAAGGCACCGATAGGCATGCCTCCGCCCATACCTTTGGCGCAGACCAGGATATCCGGTTGGATTCCAAAATCCTCGAAAGCCCAGAATGTCCCTGTTCTTCCGAATCCGGCTTGTATCTCGTCCAATATGAGAAGGGTTCCTGTTTCATTGCACTTTTTTCTCAAGGCCTGAAAATAGGCCCTGTCAGCCACCCGTACTCCTGCCTCTCCCTGTATGGTTTCCAGGATTATGGCTGCTGTATCAGTGGTAATCGCTTCCAGATGGTCCTGATTTCCGTAAGCAATTTGGCGTATTCCGGGTACAAGCGGACGATAGGCTCGTTTAAATTGTTCATTACCTCCGACGGAAAGTGCCCCATGGGAGGATCCATGGTAGGCATTTTCACAGGACAGTATTTCCCGGCGATTGGTGTACCTTTTAGCCAGTTTCAAGGCTCCTTCCACCGCCTCACTGCCACTGTTTACCAGGTAAACGTTGTCTAGCGGGTCGGGTAAGGTCTGTACCAGTGCCCGCGCCAATAGGGCCTGGGGTTGTTGCACGTATTCGCCATACACCATCAGGTGAAGGTACTTGTCCAGTTGTGCCTGTATGGCTGCGAGGACCTTTGGGTGCCGGTGGCCCACGTTACTTACCCCGATACCGGAAATCAGGTCCAGGTACTGCTTTCCGTCCGGCCCGTAGAGAAATACGCCCTCGGCTTTCTCTATTTCGATCATAAGCGGGAAATCGGTTGTCTGGGCTAAATGAGCAAGAAATAGTTGACGATTATTCATGAATTGCGATGCAGTTTATTGGGCGTATCGGCTTGGGTTTACGAATGCTGCAAAAGTACACATATGCCAGCGTTAAATAAAACCGAAACGAATCCCTGCCGGTTTACAGTGAATTGGCTGCAAACTTTAAATAATTTCGCTGGGATGACGGATTATTTCATTCAAATCCCTTAATTTGATCCTTCAATAAACCGTAAACTAAAAAAAACCTATGAAATTTAAATGCCTTAGCTTGTTGTTATTGCTGGGATCAGTCAGTTCATTTTCCCTTTTTGCCCAGCAAAATGAAACCAAATTACCACCGGAAGCAACCGAATTCTACGAACCAAAAGTACAGCCTGTAAGCCCGGGTAGCGAAAACCACCTTCCGCCTGCAGATGCGATCGTACTCTTTGGGGGCAACGATTTGAATGCCTGGGTAAGTGAAAGAGATGGAAGTTTTCCTAAATGGAACGTGGAAGATGGGATTCTGACAGTAGCTCCCAGAACCGGCGGCATAAAGACCAAAGAAGCTTTTGGAGATGTTCAGGTACATATCGAATGGCGTGCACCTAGCGAAGTGGTAGGAAACGGACAGGGAAGAGGTAATTCCGGATTTTTCTTTATGGGAAAATACGAGCTGCAAATTTTAGATTCCTACGATAACGAAACCTATTCGAACGGTCAGGCCGCCAGCATTTACAAGCAACATCCCCCCCTCGTTAACGCCATGCGTGCTCCCGGGGAGTGGAATACCTACGATGCCGTATTTACGGCTCCCAGATTCAACGAAGACGGAATGTTGATTTCACCGGCACGGATAACCGTTTTTCATAATGGTATTTTGGTACAAAATAATGTAGAGCTGAAAGGCCCAACCCAATACATCGGGATTCCTCATTATGTGGCGCATCCCGAAAAATTACCCTTCCATATCCAGGATCATAGTAATCCTGTTAGCTTTAGAAATATCTGGGTGAGAAAACTAGATTGAGGTATTCGCTGTAATAAACCAATCAAATCATGAATTCAAGAAGAAAATTTTTACACCGTTCTTTACTGGCTTCGGCCGGAATGGCGGCTTTTCCCGCTGCGCTATCCGCAGGAGAATTGAATGCACCGTTTAGGAAAGTCGGCGCTAATGATCAGATCAACTTCGGCCTTATTGGATGTAAGGGCATGGGTTGGTCTAATATGAACAGCCATTTGCTTTTACCAGAAGTCAATTGCGTAGCATTGGCAGATGTGGATCAGAATGTACTCGATCAACGCACCGAAGATGTCTATAAACTGAGGGGAAAGAGACCCAAACAATACAAGGATTACCGGCAGCTATTGGAGGATCCGGATATCGATGCCGTCATCATCGGAACGCCTGATCATTGGCATTGCCTGAACCTGATAGACAGCTTATCTGCCGGTAAACACGCCTATACCGAAAAGCCATTGGCTAACAGTATAGAAGAGTGTAAGCTGATGGTAAAAGCGGCGGATCGATACGGAAAACTGGTGCAGGTAGGACAGTGGCAGCGTAGCGGATCCCAATACGCCCAGGCGATCGATATGGTTAAGTCTGGAAAACTGGGAAATATTCGCCTGGTAAAAACCTGGGCCTACCAGGGTTGGATGAAGCCTGTGCCTGTAGTGCCTAACGCACAGCCTCCGGCGGGAGTCGATTATCAAATGTGGCTGGGACCTGCTCCCGACAGGCCGTTCAATCCCAACCGATTTCACTTTAATTTCCGCTGGTTTTGGGATTATGCCGGAGGGCTTATGACTGACTGGGGCGTACACGAAATTGACATTGCCTTGTTCGCCATGGGAGTCAGTGCCCCCAAGTCCATCATGGCTTCGGGTGGTAAATTGGCTTATCCGGATGATGCTTCGGAAACACCCGACACCCTGCAAACCGTTTACGAATACGATGGGTTTAACATGCTGTGGGAGCATGCTACGGGTATTGATGGCGGAAATTATGGAACCACGGAAGGAATCGCCTTTATTGGGAATAACGGAACCCTGGTGGTCAATAGGGGTGGCTGGAAAGTCATTGCGGAAACAGAAAATGTGGATGGCCAGCGAAAAGAGAAAATTGAAGCCATGGAGCTGGTCCGACCCGAAGGAAATGCCCAGCGCATTCATTGCAAGAACTTCGTAGAATCCATCAAAGCAAACGACCCAACCATGCTTAATTGTGGCATAAAAACCGGATCGGTGGCGGCCATCAATGCCCATATGGGAAATGTCGCCTATAAACTAGGTGAAAAGATCTACTGGGATGCTGCCAAGGATCAGTTTACGAATAAAAAAGCCAATAAAATGATGAAGTCAGACTATCATAACGGCTGGAAACTTCCCAGCGTTTAATAGTTCATAATAAAAAAGGGGCCAATTGGCCCCTTTTTTATTAATAATTTTCCAGCATGCGTTTTATGTGCGCTTTGGCATCCAGCATGTTTTGAAAAACATCCTTGATGTGATGATTCTCATCCAACAGGTAGGTGATTCGCTTTGGAATTCGAATAAGCGGAACCAGGGCATCGTATTTTTCGCATACCTTGCCGGAAGTATCGGAGAGCAATTCAAACGGTAAATCATGCTCTTTCTTGAAGCGTAGGTGGGTGGGCATATCGTCCCGGCTAATTCCGATTACGGGTAACTCCAAGCCCCTGAAATCCTCAAATTGATCCCTGAATTCACAGGCTTGAGCGGTGCATCCTCCGGTAAAATCCTTTGGATAAAAATAAACCACACAGGCTTTGCCTTTTAGATCATTCGATAGTGAAAATAGCTTGCCGGAAGTAGATGGCAAAGTAAAATCAGGTGCTTTTTGACCAATTTTTAATCCCATTTCTTTTTTAATTTATTACTTCAAATCCGCTACCTAATCCTATATTCAACTGATAAAGTAAAGGTTAAACCGGTCAGGTTTCCTCTACCCAACGTTTATTGTTGGCTGAATAGCAACAAAACCTGACCAGTTTTCGGATGTTAGGTAGTAACAAAACGAGGGGAAATTAGTTTAGAAACAGCCTGAAATATTCCTCTGGAAGGAACCAAAAGCAGTAATTTTCACTTATCCTAAAAGTTTTCTCACGAAGTAAATCGATTGGTTTGAGCAATGATAGCGTCCGGCACATGTTGCTGGCTGGATTTTTTTTCGCCCTTATGAATGTGACGGTCAAATATTTACCGCACATCCCTGCAATTGAAATCATCCTTTTCCGCTCTGTTTTTAGTTTTGTATTCAGTTATATTTTGTTGAAACAGCAGCGAGTACCCGTGATGGGGAATAATAAAAAGCTGTTGATACTGAGGGGAGTGGTGGGTTCTATTGGCCTGATTACGTTTTTTTATACCTTGCAAAATATTCCACTTGCCAGTGCGGTGACGATCCAATACCTAGGGCCTGTGTTTACCAGCATTTTGGGGATTTTTATCGTGAGAGAAAGAGTCTTGCCCGTTCAGTTTCTCTATTTTGCCGTGGCTTTTTCGGGTGTATTGATGATTGAGGGCTTTGATTCCCGAATTGATCCGGTGTTTTTGGGAATTGGGATTACCTCAGCCCTTTTTTCCGGCCTGGCCTATAATGTGATCCGGAAGCTGAAAAACACCGAGCATCCTTTGGTAATCGTTTTTTATTTCCCATTGGTCACTACCCCGTTTGCGGGGCTGATTAGCTATTATTTCTGGGTAACTCCTCAAGGCTGGGATTGGGGTTTACTGTTGTTGATAGGTGTTTTGACTCAGTTTGCACAGTATTTTATGACCATGGCCTATCAAAATGCCAACCTGGCGAAGGTTGCCAGTCTGAACTATGTGGGAATTTTGTATGCCTTGGGATTTGGCTATGTTTTATTTGAAGAGACCTATAATCTATGGACGTATGGTGGCATGCTGCTGGTCCTTTCCGGGGTCATCCTAAACTTGCTTCACTCAAGAGGGGTTCCTTCAAATAAATAGGGCAAAATATGGCATAAGAAGTCGAATCCTGTAAATTTGGGTTTTATACCTAGTTTTTATGAAAATCACCAAAGATCTCTACCAAAGTTCGCTGACTTTACTAACCGATTATTACCAATTTACCATGGCCTATGCTTACTGGAAGGCTGGTAAAGCGGAAGAAGAAGCCATATTTAATCTTTTTTTTAGAAAAAATCCTTTTCAGAGCGGATTCACCGTCGCTGCAGGTTTGGACTATATCATTGATTATTGTCGAAACATGACCTTTGGCGACAAGGAACTGGCATTTTTAGCGGAAATGGTAGATAAAAAAGGCGAAAAAGTGTTTGAAGCGGAATTTATCAGCTACTTGAAACACATGACCTTTAGCTGCGATATAGATGCCGTGGAAGAGGGGGAAGTGGTCTTTCCAAACATGCCGCTTGTTCGGGTAAAAGGCCCGCTGATTCAGTGCCAGCTTCTGGAGACACCTTTATTGAATATCATTAATTTTCAGACGCTGATTGCCACCAAGGCTTCTCGGATTGTGCTGGCCGCAAATGGCGATCCGGTGATGGAATTCGGTTTAAGAAGGGCTCAGGGAATAGATGGAGCGTTAGCGGCCAGCCGGGCTTCTTATATTGGTGGTTGTACCTCAACCTCTAATGTCATGGCAGCGAAGCTGTTTGATATTCCGGTTTCAGGCACCCATGCCCATAGCTGGATCATGTCTTTTGAAAGCGAAATGGAAGCTTTTGAGGCTTATGCAGCGACCTTTCCAGATAATACGGTGCTTTTGGTGGACACCTATGATATTATTCAGGGTGTTAAAAATGCCATTACCCTGGCCGGGAAATTAAGGGAAAATGGAAAACAACTGCAAGGGATCCGGATTGATTCGGGTGATTTGGCCTATTTCAGCAATCAGGCTCGGGAAATGCTTGATAGAGCCGGATTTCCGGAAGTGAAGATAGTGGCCAGTAATGACTTGGACGAGCACATCATCACCTCCCTCAAAATGCAGGAGGCCTCGGTGGATATTTGGGGCGTAGGGACCAAACTCGTTACCGCCTATGATCAACCAGCCCTTGGGGCGGTTTACAAACTTTCTGCCCTTAAAAACCGCAAAGGAGACTGGGTGCCAAAAATTAAGTTATCCCAACAGTCGATAAAGATTAACATTCCCGGGTATCATAACGTAATGCGTTTTACTTCTCGTGGAAAAGCCATGGCGGATATGATTTACCTGGAAGGAATGGAACATGGCAATTCCGTAACCATTATTGACCCCATTGATCCTACCCGAAGAAAAAAGATTTCGGTGGAGAACGCCAGCACGGAGGTTTTGCTGAAACCCATATTCAAGAATGGAAAAAAAGTGTACCACAGACCCACCATTCACCAAATTCGTGAGAAAGCTCAAAATAGATTGGAAGCTTTTGATAAAACCCATAAACGGCTTATTAACCCCCATATTTATCCGGTCGGTTTAGAGGCCGGATTATATGAATTCAGAACGAATCTGGTACTGAAGTTAAAATCCATGGACAATGGTACTTGATCAAAAAAAGTGCCTTGCTATATAACGTCGAGCAGCGTGCTTTCCTTCTATTCTATTTTCACCATCGGGGAAATGTGGTAGCTAATGCGACTATTTTGGGAATTGTGAAAGGATGATTTTGATCCTCATCCAGTTTTCTCATTTTCATGATTTCCAGATTCCCACAAGAAAATGAAAGCACTCCCTCCTCATCAATTTCAAACGTATGTGCCGACTTGAGTACGGTTAGGAAAATGTCCTCCCCATCCCCTTCACACCATTTCTCGGTCATTCCCATAAATCCGAGCACATCGATTCCATTTCCTTCCAGGTAGGTAAGAATGCTGAAAATATTGCATCCAGTATGTCCAATAGCGGTCTTATTAGCCGTGTCAAAATAAAGGGTAGGCTTCTTATCCGGAAATAGTTCTTCGAACGGCTTGAATTTGTCGTAGATGTAACTCAATTCCCACAAGCCTTCCAGGTCTTTTTGAGAGGTGTTTTTATGGGACTTTTCGGGAAACGGTTCGATTTCTATGGTATCCGGCATTTGCGCAAATCCTAAACCTGCCAGCATTGAAAACAATACTATCCATATAGGGAATATTTTTATCATGGTTATAGGGTTCAATGTCAAGTGAAATATAACAATTAATTGATAAGATTAAAATGAAAAGCGCAAATATTAAGCCACATTCAACTTGCATTAGATTAAACCCTATCAAAAAGTAAAAACCCTTTAGAAATAAGATTCTAAAGGGTTTTTCATTGCTAAATCAGCCTAAAGGCCGTCGGTAGTGGCATGAAGCTTTCCTAGTTCCTGGTCAATGGTCCATAGCCCTATGCCTTCTTCTCCGATAATTTCAAATATTTCCAACGCCCTCCTCGCAAGGGTTTCTTCCTCCCGTTGCTCCGTCACATACCACTGCATAAAGCTGAAAGTGGCAAAGTCCTTCACATTAAAACAGTGGTCTACGATCAGATTGATGGATTTCGTTACCTCAATTTCATGTTCCAGAATCAATTCGAAGACCTCGCGAAGCGAGTTGAAGTTATGCCGAATGTTCGTAATTTCCGGTTGAACAGCATGTCCGCCAGCCTCATTGATGTATCGGAATAATTTTAGCATGTGCCCACGCTCTTCTTCGGCATGGTCGTATAAAAACCGTGCGGAATTCGTGAAGCCTTGCATTTCAGCCCAGGAAGCCATTGATAAGTAGTAGGCGGAAGACTTTCCTTCCATTTCTACCTGCTTGTTGAGCTTTTGCTCTGTATCGGTAAGTAAGGACCTTTTTAAGGTTACAATTTCTCTTTCAACTGTTTTCATAGCGTGTATATAGTTACATCTTTAACTTAAAAATAACGATTTTTTCATTAAAACAAGCCACTTTCAGAATGGAATTGACCATCAAAGACTTGCTAGTTGGATTTAGGCAAAACCATCAGGTTGATTTTACTAGGGTAATTCTCCGAATGAAATACTTTATGAATGGCTTTCACAAAATCTTCCTCCTCCGCTTCGAAAATGTTCTCCACGTATTTTTGTGGATTTCTGTCGATTAATGGAAACCAGGTGCTTTGGATCTGAATTTGGATCTTATGCCCTTTCTTAAAGGTATGGTAAATATCCTGCAATTGAAAATCCACATCTGTAATCTGATCCGGAATGAATGGCCGGGGCGATTCAAAACTTTCTCTGTATCGGCCTCTTATCACTTCTGACCTCACCATCAGGTGGTAATTACCCATGTCCACACCATCCAAAACGTATTCGTGGTTGGGGTAGTCCCCGGGGAAAACATCTACCACTTTCACTATCCAGTCAGCGTCGGTTTGAGAGGTGGCCACTTTTAATTGGGCCATGATTTCACCGGCCACTGTTAGATCGTCTTCCAGCACAGAGGATTCAAATGTTAGTACATCCGGTCGCCTGGCAGCAAATCGCTGGTCATCGGCCATGTATTTTCTGGGAGTGAAATTGAGTTTGATGTCCTGGCTGTACGGAACCGGATTTTCGGGATCGGATTCAAATTCGGAAAACCGGTTGCCACTGGGTTTATCCGTAGACAAGCCCCCGTTTTCCTGTAGGTAAAAACTCGTCCATTCGCTTTCTTTTGGAGGCCAATTTTCAAATTTGGCCCATTGGTTCTCACCGGTATCAAATAGGTATGCTTCGGGTAATCCGGTATTCCCATTTCCTTCTCCTTTGAGGAAATGGTTGAAAAATGTAAACTCTACCTCTTTTTGGTACCAGGTAGAAATAGAATCACCAAAGTACATGTTGGAAACGGTTTGAACGCCTCTTTCTCTGGACCAGTCTCCATGGGACCAGGGTCCCATTACCAAGGTATTGTAGGTATCTGGGTTGTTTTTTTCGATGGTTTTATAAATGGTAAGGGGCCCGTAGAGGTCTTCTGCGTCAAACCAGCCTCCGACCACCATCACAGCAGGAGAAACATCGGTTAAATGCGGAATGATACTCCGCTCTTGCCAAAACTCATTGTAATTCGGGTTGGATTTCAGTTGTTGCCAGAAAAAATTATCCTCCCCGTAGTAGGCATCGGCGTTTTTCAGCGGTCCCATATCCATAAAAAACTGGTACCCGTCATTCGTTCCGGGATTCACCATTTCATACCAGGCCTCGTCTGTCGGGCCGTCTTTCTGGTACCCGAATACAGTGGTAGCCAACCAGTAGCTCAGAAAGTAGGCTCCATTGTGGTGAAAGTCGTCAAAATAAAAATCGCCGATGGGAGCCTGAGGTGAAACCGCTAGCAGATTAGGATGGGCATAGGGAAGGGCGGCGGCACTATAAAACCCCGGGTAACTGATGCCCCATTGACCGACTTTTCCATTGTGATTTTCCAAATTTTCCAGTAGCCACTCAATGGTATCATAGGTATCCGTGCTCTCATCGATTTCCTCAGGGTCTCCAGTTCGGATACCGACGGTTGGCCGCATATTGTCGTATAATCCCTCCGACATCCACCTACCTCTGACATCCTGATAAATAAAAATATACCCGTCTTTCATTAAAAAAGGAGAGGGACCCAGAGCATTTCGCATGTTCCCTTCCCCGTAAGGTCCCGCGTTGTAGGGAGTACGTTGCATCAGAATGGGATAATTCACCGATTGATCTTTTGGATGGTAGACAACGGTGTGAAGGGTTACACCGTCTCGCATGGGGATGTCGTATTCCGTTTTGACATAATTTTCCTTAACGAAATTTTCGTTTTGTGCCTGCACAAATGAAAACGCTGAAAGGATCCAGAATCCCAGCAGGTAGCGAATTATTTTTTTAGGTTGCATCTTTATTTCTTTGGTTGTGCTTATGTAAACTTTTTATAATTTGAAAGGTTAAAACTTCATTTGGGTAAAAAATGAGTAGTTTTGTTTTTTAGTTTTGTCCCTTCCCCCGAGTCATTGGTTACCGGAGAGTAGAACAGTGTTCGGATGAATAAAGTTAAAACAGTAATTTGAATAAATGAAAACAGTAGCATTAATTCCCGCAAGATTTGGCGCTACCCGATTTCCTGCGAAGTTGCTGGCCGATCTAAGGGGAAAGCCTCTGATTGCCCGAACCTACCTCAGTACCCTGAATACCGGAGTATTTGATGAAGTAATGGTGGTTACCGATCACCAGGATATAGCTGCTGCCATTCAGCAGGAGGGAGGGAAGGTATTTATTAGTAAAAAGGAACACGAAAGCGGATCAGACCGAATCGCGGAGGCAGCCGCGTCCCTGGATGCCGAAATAATCGTGAATGTTCAGGGGGACGAACCTTTTCAGGATGAAAAATCCCTTTCGGATTTAGTAGCGGTATTTGCAGACAAGCAGGTACAGGTGGCTTCTTTAATGACTCCCATCTCCGGAGATGCCTTGATTCAAAACCCGAATATTGTAAAAGTCGTCACTGATTCTGACAATTTTTCTCTTTATTTCAGCCGATCGCCCATACCGTTTCAACGAGACAATAACAGCCAACCGAATTATTTCAGGCACATAGGTATTTATGCCTACAAAAAGTCGTTGCTGATGAAATTCACCGGTTGGGAGAAGTCAGCACTTGAGAAGGTAGAAATGCTGGAGCAATTGCGACTGCTGGAAAACGGTTATCGGGTAAAGATGGTCGAAACCAGCCACCAGGCGGTGGCCATCGATGTACCGGAAGATCTGGAAAGAGCCCTTCGGTATTTCGATGCTATCAACCCACGGTAAAACCGTATCCGCCCCATCCCTTTGCCAATGGTTTGAATAGAAAATTACACCCAGTTTCCTCTTTATTCTTCCGAGAGGTTAACCAGGTTTAACGAATGAACCGCAGCAAGGCCAGCTGTTTCGGTTCTGAGGCGGTGTTTTCCAAGGGAGCAGGGGTTGAAGCCTTTTTCCAACGCCAGGCTGATTTCACCCGGACTGAAATCTCCTTCCGGCCCGATTAAGACTAGGTAGGATCGGTTGGGCTTTGCCAGTTGCATCAAGTGTTGGGTATTATCTTTATCCAGATAAGCAATGTACCGATCGTAGGTAGCAAACGTTTTGTCCGCAACAAATTCTTCAAAGGGAGTGATCTCATTCATTTCCGGCAGCCAGGCTTTAAAACTTTGTTTGCAGGCTGCAATGAGTTTTTTTGTAAGTCGATCCAGGTTAACCTGACTTCGTTCGATATGGGTGGTCTTCAGAAAAGTGATCTCATTAAATCCGATTTCGGTAATTTTTTCTACCATCCACTCCATACGGTCCGTATTTTTGGTAGGGGCCACAGCAAGATGAATGTGAAATGGTTCCTGAGGAGTAAACTCCTGTTCAATAATTTTTAGTTTACACTTCTTTGGATGGTTTTCCGCAATCATGCAGGTAAAAAACGATCCTTTTCCATTGGTGAAAAGCACGGTGTCACCTATATTTTTTCGTAAAACCTTGACCAGGTGGTGGGATTCTTTATCACTTAGTGTAAACGCCTCCCCGTTGATATGTTCTTCAAAAAAAAGTTGCATCCTTGATTTGTTGTTTGGTCGAATTTATAAAAATTCATTCAGAATGAAGGGAGAAAATACGTAATATTGCATGCATATTCAATAATAAACCTCCCCAAACCATGACATCTGAAGACCTGATTGAATCCATAAAATCAACCAACAATCCAGATTGGCAGCAATGGCTGGAACAAACGCTACAGCTATTTGACTGCGTGACGGGTACCTTGCATGTGTTGAATCCTACAACCACTATTTTGGAGTTAAAGGCAAAGCAAGGAATCCCCGACTTTTTATTACCCAAAATGACCCAAATCCCGGTAGGAAAAGGAATGGCCGGGATCGCTGCTGAACGAAAGGAGGCTGTGCAGGTTTGCAACCTTCAGACGGATGACTCCGGTGTGGTCCGGCCTGGAGCAAAAGATACCAAGGTGGAGGGTGCTATCACGGCTCCTATGCTTTTAGACGGCGAACTTTTCGGGACCTTGGGAATAGCCAAAAAGGAGCCTTATGAATTCACCGAAAGTGAAACCGATTCTCTGATGGCTATTGCCGCTTCCATGGCAGTATTGGTAAAGGATTCCGAGGGCTAGACTTTTACGAATATTTTCAGTCGGTAGAGCAGGTACAGAAACACCCAGACCAACAGAAATGCCCCAAATGCCTGGAATACAGGGTACCAATCCTCGGGCAAAGGAGCATACAGTCCTGAAAATAGCTTATTGCTTGTATACCCAAAATCGATGAAACTGTAAGCGAAGTAGATGGTTAGGGAATTCAGTCCGATAACCTGAAAGAAGAACGCCCACTTTCGGATATGCCACACATCGATAATCCAATAGAACATTAGTAAAAACAAAAAGGCCATTCCTGTAGTCAGCAAGATAAAGGAGCTGGTCCAGAGGTGCTTATTGATAGGGAAATGCAGGCTCCAAAGTAACCCCACGGCAATTCCCGCTACTCCTGCTATTGCCAAATATTGCCCCTTTCGCTTATCCAGCCAGGCTTTACCTAGTATTTCACCGGCAAGAGTCCCAAATAGGGTTAAACACAGTGATGGTAGTTGGGTCAATATACCCAATTCGTCATAGGTTCCCTGCAGTAATCGGCCTGGTAGGAAGGTTCTGTCAAACCAGCCGACCAGGTTTCCTTCGAAGCTTAGGTCACCTGCTCCGTATCCCGGCACAGGAATTAAATACAAAGCTGCGTAGTAGAGCAATAAGATACCCAACCCGGAAGCCAATCTTTTGTAAAAATCCATATTCAGGTAAAACAGCGTAGCGACAAAGGTCGCCAGGCCAATCCTTCCCAGCACACTTCCCAACCTGATTTGGGAAGGTTCGAAAAAGGGGATGGGGGAATTTTTATATACGATGCCTAAAAGTATCAGGATAAGCATACGGATAAAGGTTTTTCGATACAAGGTGGAATTGGGCAAGCCCATAGCCTTTCCCTTATTCAAAGAAAAGGTGAGGGAAACACCGGCGATAAATAGAAATAAAGGGAAAATAAAATCGTAAAAGGTAAAGCCATTCCATGCAGGATGTGTTAGTTGGTTGGCCATCCAATCGATGGCTCCGATTCCAGTCTTTCCTTCAAGCAAGACGAGAAAAGTACCCCCTCCTGCAATCAATAACATGTCAAATCCCCTTAGGGCATCTATAGAAAGTAAACGTTTGGATGAAGAAGGAGCGGAAGATACTGGCGATCCTAGCTCAGGATCTTTTCGTTGTTCACTGGAAGTAGTAGTACTCATGATTACTTTATTAGGTGATTTGGGGTTATATATCCGAAAATCCCTTGATTTGGCGGATTCCTACCAATTTATTTTATTTATTTGGAATTTAAAAGTATTTTTAATTTCTCCATCTTTAAAAAACCGCAGGACAGATGGAAATATTTTCGAAATCAACGACAAGATACAGGTATGAAAAAGAATCGAAGAGATTTTATTAAAATAGGAAGTTTAGCTGGCCTTTCTGCCCTATCCGGCTGGCCTACAGAATCAAACGGATCTCCTAACCCCGGCAATATCCCGGCCAGGCCAGCAGGATTTAATATGAGTGGTTACGCCGCGCCCGCCCTGGACAAAGTGAGGATAGGGTTTGTAGGACTGGGAAACAGAGGACCGGGAGCCGTCGTCAGAATGAGTAAAATAGAGGGGGTTGAGATAGCAGCGTTATGTGATCTAAGGCCGGAGCGAATCAGCCACGTGAAAGAACGCATCAAAGAAACTCCTCACGACCCTGCTGTCTATACGGGTTCAGAAGATGCCTGGAAGGAAATGTGTGAGCGAGAGGATCTGGATCTGATATACATTGCAACCCCCTGGTACCTCCACACCCCAATGGCTGTCTATGCCATGGAGCAGGGCAAGCATGCTGCCACCGAGGTGCCTGCAGCGATCACACTGGATGAATGCTGGCAATTGGTGGAAGTCTCCGAAAAGACCCGGAAACACTGCATGATGCTGGAAAATACTTGCTACGATTTTTTCGAATTGCTGACCTTGAACCTGGCGAGACAGGGATATTTTGGGGAAATTATCCATGGAGAAGGGGCCTATATTCACGATATCCTGGAGGGTAATTTTTCTAAAACGAAGTATTACGACATGTGGCGGCTTAAGCAAAACATGCGCAATGGAAGCCTTTACCCAACGCATGGATTAGGTCCTGTGGCGCAGGTGATGAATATCAATCGGGGGGATCGGATGGATTATCTTGTTTCGGTGTCCAGTCGCGATTTTATGATGGGGAAGAAAGCGAAGGCGTTAGCTGCCGAGGATGCCTTTTACCAGCCGTTTGCGGGCAAAAATTTTCGCGGCAACATGAATACCACCACCATCAAGACCGAGCAGGGAAGAACCATCCTGCTACAGCATGATGTCACTTCTCCCAGACCCTATTCCAGGCTGCATACCATCAGTGGTACGGATGCCTATGCCCAGAAATATCCGCTGCCGGGCAAAATTTCCGAAGGACACGAAGGCTGGTTATCAGAAGAGGATATGCAAATCCTGGAAGATAAATACCAGCCCCCCATCGTCAAAAAAATCGGAGAATTGGCCAAGCAAATTGGCGGCCATGGTGGTATGGATTTTTTGATGGATTGGCGAATGATTGATTGCCTTAGAAATGGAATTCCATTGGATATGGACGTTTACGATGCCGCAGCATGGAGTTCCATAGGACCATTGAGTGAATGGTCGGTAGCCAATAGGAGTGGAGCAATCGATGTGCCTGACTTTACCCGTGGTGCCTGGAAAAATAATGCTCCGGTAGATGTGGAATTGAGTAAGGGAGGAACCACCAAAATTCTAACTGCCTAGAAGGGTTATTCACAAAGAAAAAGGACCAGGTATTTAATTCTATTTGGAAATTCATTGAATTTCTCTCACTTTCAGGCTAAACCCTAAAAAAATTGTTGAATGAAAATTTATAAACGTAAAACCCCGGCGGAACTTGGAAAAGCTGCCGGAGAGGAAGCGGCTCTTGCCATCCAATCTGCGATTAAGAATCAAGGTGAAGCAAACATTATTCTGGCCACCGGAACCAGCCAGTTTGAGACAATCAAGGGCCTGTTGGCGCATCAGGAGATCGATTGGAAGAAAGTAAGAATGTTTCACCTGGACGAATACCTGGGCTTGGACATTACACATCCAGCCAGCTTTAGGAAATACCTGAAAGAACGATTTGTCGAAAAAGTCGCGCCCTTGAAAGCCTTTCATTTCATAGATGGAGAGAAAGACCCAATAAAGGAAACGGAACGATTGGGGGAATTGATTCGGAAAAACCCAATTGATGTGGCCTTAGTGGGTATTGGTGAAAATGGCCACCTTGCCTTTAATGATCCGCCTGCCGACTTTGACACCGAGGAGCCGTATCTGGTGGTGGATCTGGACGAGGCTTGCAGGAAGCAGCAGTTTAATGAAGGTTGGTTTCCGGACCTGAATGCTGTTCCCACCCGGGCGATCAGCATGTCCATACGGCAGATCATGAAGTCTAAAAAAATTATTTGTTCCGTACCGGATTCCCGGAAAGCAGCGGCAGTGAAGTCCTGCCTGGAAAATGAACCTAGTCCGGATTTCCCTGCCAGCATTCTTCAGGAGCATCCGGATTGTTCCCTGTACCTGGATGAAGCATCTGCCTCCCTTCTGGATTCATCCACTGCTGTAAACGAATAGCCAAACCCCACCATGCCCAAAACCCAAACCGTAGAAATCGGAACGCTCAACCAACGGCAAACCTATCAATCCATTGCCATTATCGGGGGCTTGTTTTTCATCTTTGGATTCGTTTCCTGGGTGAATGCCATTTTGATACCGTATTTCAAAATAGCCTGTGAGCTGAATAATTTCCAGTCCTATCTGGTAGCCTTTGCTTTCTATATCTCCTACTTTATTTTCTCGGTGCCAGCCTCTTATTTGCTTAAAGCGGTAGGCTTTAAAAAGGGAATGATGGTCGGTTTTTGGGTCATGGCGTTGGGTGCCTTTGTGTTTTTGCCGGCAGCAATGGTCCGTACCTACGAGCTCTTTCTGTTGGGACTGTTTTTGATAGGTGCGGGATTGGCGGTGTTGCAGACGGCTGCAAATCCTTACATCACGATTTTGGGACCAAAAGAGAGTGCCGCCCAACGGATAAGCATCATGGGAATCTTAAACAAAGGGGCTGGAATATTGGCCCCTTTGATATTTGCAGCCGTCATTCTCCGGGTTTCAGACGATCAAATCATTTCACAGTTGCCCCTTATGGAAGCTTCTGAAAGAGAAAGTTTTCTGGATGAATTGGTCCGCAGGGTCATGGTGCCCTATGCGATCGTGGGCACGGTGCTGGTGCTTTTGGGTATTTTGGTGAGAATATCCCCTTTACCGGAGATCAATACCGAAGCAGAAAATGAAACAATCTCTCAGGCGAATGCCAGCAAGTCTTATATTCTTCAGTTTCCCCATTTGATATTAGGTGCTGTAGCCATTTTCTTACATGTAGGCACGCAGGTGATTGCGATCGATACCATTATGAGCTATGCGATTTCCATGGATATTTCTTTGCTGGATGCCAAAGTGTTTCCGTCCTATACCCTGGCAGCCATGATTGCAGGCTATATTTTTGGCATCATCGTTATTCCCAAATTCCTTTCACAGGTGACGGTACTTAAAGCTTTTACCACCATGGGGCTGTTGTTTACCTTTTGTATCGTATGGTGGGGAGGAGCGGTTTCATTTTTGGGAATGGAGGTAGACATTTCCATCTGGTTTGTGGTGTTGCTTGGACTGGCAAACTCCCTGGTTTGGGCAGGAATATGGCCTCTGGCGTTGGACGGATTAGGAAAATTCACCAAACTGGGAGCTTCCATTTTGATAATGGGACTGTGCGGCAATGCGATCCTGCCCATGGTGTATGGGTATTTTGCAGATACGGCGGGATTAAGAGAGGCTTATTGGGTACTGGTTCCCTGCTATCTGTATCTCATGTTTTATGCCTTTAAAGGATACCGGATCAGAAAATGGAGCCGGGCTTAGTCAAAATGACTCCAATTGGAACTATTTAATGCCCGTAGGTCATCCTGCGTATCGATGTCAATCTTTGCAACTTCAAGCGATACCAGCCCAACCTGCTCCGGATGGGTTTGAAATATGTTTTTAGCGCCCTGTTTGTCTTCGAGTGAAAGCAAACTGGAAAAACAACTTTTATCAAAAAGAGCGGGCACCCCTGGGACTCTTTTATAAAAGGAAGCGATCATAGGGAGGGCCGTTTCCTTTTTTTTATCCAATAGGGCTTTTAGATGAGTTGTGGTGATCAACGGCTGATCGGACAGAAGTATAAGGAGCTGATCGATGGTGGCGATTTTCTCAAGAGAAGCCAACCCCAGTTTGATGGAGCTACCCATACCTCTTTTCCACTCGTTGTTTCGGATGGTATGCAACCCTGGCTCAACAGACAGGTCAAAGGTATAAGCCCCCTCGACCACCATAACTGGCCCCACATGCAGTTCCAGAGCCATTTTTATGGTGTTTTCTAATAACGAACTTCCCTGGAATTCCACCAGCTGTTTGGGATGCCCCAACCGGCTTGAATT
Source organism: Cyclobacterium salsum (assembly GCF_010119245.1). Classification (GTDB taxonomy): domain Bacteria; phylum Bacteroidota; class Bacteroidia; order Cytophagales; family Cyclobacteriaceae; genus Cyclobacterium; species Cyclobacterium salsum. The sequence continues at coordinate 52,027 of NZ_WNKG01000014.1, read as the reverse complement.
TCCCGCTGCAAGAATGACAATACCCGTTACCATAGGCTATCTGGGCAAATCATTTCCCATGAAGGCGTTGGGATTAACCTTTGGAATGGTGCTTCCCCATTTGGCCTCAATGGCCTCAATAAAGTAATTGGCAAGAAAAGCATTGGCGCGGGCATTGGTATGCACGCCGTCCACCGAAAAACCACCGTTCGGAGGTACGATAGAATTGGACAGCGGTACCGATCCCGCATTGACATTTCCAGCGGCCACCTGATCTAAAAATGCCTTGACATCCACCAGGACAAGGCGATCGCTCTGTGACGCAACAGCCGCTTCAATGAACCCATTGAAGGTATTGATTTTTTCTTCCAAAATAGCTTGTTCGGAGGGCAGGAGCACGTACTGATCTCCAACAGGAACCATCACGCCCCTGATGGCCGTGTTATTACCTCCTACGGGTTCACCCAGGACCGTGGCAAGCGTCAAGGCTACCTTGTCGTTGGCGTTGCTTAGCCGAATAGAGGGGATACCCGAAGCACTCAGGTCGGTCAGGGTTTTGTCCTCCATTACAAAACCGTTAAAGCCAGGTTGAAAAGCAATGGTCCGCAGGTTTCTTTCAGTATCGGTGATCAACCCGGCTTGCGCCACCTCATTCAAGGCCTGGTTGTATTGAGTATAAGCGCCATTGGCCAAACCCGCCAAACTTTGGTTTAGGGGTAGAGCGTTCCAGCTTATGGTGCTGAAAAAAGGAAGGCTGTTTAAACTGGGAATGTTTGCAACGACTCCTTTGGCATCCGGATTGGCCTGAAGCAGGGTACTCAGGGCAGTGTTGTATAGTTGCTCAAAGGTTTCGTCCGCTGGCAATAGGGCAGGGTTGGACCCTCCCTGGAGTGCATAAGGCAGGACATCATTTTTACCTAGCCAGAAAACCAGGAAAGTACCGCCATCTGCCAATGCTGCGGCGGCATCAGCTACCAAGGTGGAGGTGCCCGGGTTGCTCGCAAAACGAGCATAATGGAGGTTAAACAAGGGATGTTCCGGTGCATTTATATTACCGGTTTCCGGGGACAAGGCGGCCGCCAAATTCATTCCATTCACCCCAAAATTGTTGATTTCTGCCCGGTTTCCTTCAAACAGAAGCAGGGGATTTCCTGGAACGATCGGAGAGGGGATGACGGAACCGGAATTGGGGTCTACCCTTAATATCAGCCTACCGATGGTGGTACCGGGAGGGCTTAAAACATAAGACCCCACCTCAGCATCCACATCCGGAAGATTGAATTCTCCTCCGCCAGCTTCTTTTAGCTGTTCTGCCAAAATGACCGCATAAGAATTTTGTTGGGCCCGATTATACAGGGCACCGTCCATAACGCCGGCAGTGACCGAGCTTCCAATCGCAATGGTTTTACTGAAATCGACTTGCCCGGGGCTTGGTTCGGGATTTTCTATTTCCGGGAACTCATAAAAACCATCACAGGCACCTAACAAAAGAAAGGCTACTAAATACAGGAAATTTTCAGTCCGTTTCATTTTTCCAGGGTTTAATTTAGCAATTCATCAAAAGTGATGGAAAGGTAGTAAATGGCCCCAATGGTAGGCCCACCGAAATTCAGAAAATAACGGTTGTTGAAAACGTTCGACCCGCCCAGTTTTACGACCGATTTTAATTGCTTTAGCTTATACGATACCTGTGCATCGACATTATGTACTTCCGGGACGTCCCCTTGGGCAAAGGAGGATTCCCAACGAAATGCTGTTTGGTACCTGTAGGCGACATTAAAACCCAGGTTTTCAGTGAGTTTTCGGTTGCCGAAGGTAATGTTGTATTTGTGCTCAGGGGTGTTGAATTCGGATAAGAATCCTTCCTCGAAAGCGGTGATCATGCGGTTGAAATTGTAGTTTCCTCCAATGCTGTAATTATTAGGCAAGTTGTATGTGAGGCCAATAACCGCTCCATGGGCCTCTACCTCCCGATCAACGATATTGGTGTAGGTTTGAAAGGTGTTTTCCTGACCGGGGATGGTGACGGGTGTCAATAGCGTAGGGGCATTGATGGCATTGATAGCGCCCTGATCGGTAGCGGGTGAAGCTCCCGGATACACTGGGCCCGGGGCTTTGCGTATAGCTGTTTGAGATATAAAATCATTGTAACTATTGTAGTAATAAGCGAGGTCAATCAATAAGCGATTGTCGGCTAGTAGTCCTTTATAACCCACCTCAATGGAATTGACTTTTTCTGGCCTGAGTGCCGGTAAATCCGTCACTTGCTCCAATAAGTTGGTGGCGGAGGCAGCTACCGGACTTGCTCCAGCTGCCACCGCTTCTGTATACTCCTGAACAGAAGCAAGGGAAAAAGCATTTTCAAACACATTGTATTTTTCTCTGTAGTAGGGTAAGCCAGCAATCAATCGTGCGGAAACCACATTTAAATCAATATGTTGTGCCTGGGTGCTAGGCATTCGAAACCCTGTTTGGTAAGAAAGCCGAAAGTTGCTGTTTCCCTCTGTAAACACCCCTGAAATCCGGGGACTAAACTGGCCATCAAAATTCTCATTCTTGTCGTATCGGACCGAAGCGGTAATTTTTAACTTTTCCTGCAAAACCCGCTTGGACCCTTGCGCATAGCCACCAAATTCGGTCACCGAAATATCATTGCCTTCCACGTCGGCAAATATCGTCCCGTTGGACCTTAAGTCATAAACCCGATAAGAGGCACCTACCTGAAGGTCCATAAAATCAATTTCATTTTTGAAATTGTATTGTCCTTCAGTCATATACATCCGGGAGCGGTCATTGAACAAAGATCCCTGCGGGATAAAGTCTGCACGAATGTTCCTCTCTGCATTTTCAAATTCATCCGATCCTGGTAGGAACCTGCCTTGATCGGCCTGGTTCCTGGCAAACCGATGGGCTTCCGTTTGCTGGCTGGCTGTTCCCATGCTGCCGGGAGCTACCTGCTGCAGGGCAAGGGCACCGATGTAATTCAAGGTATATTCTCCAAACCACTGGGCATTGCCCTTCCATTGATCGTTGATATTAACTCCCGTCAGGTCGGCAATGTAGGAGTCCCCGGAATCTTCCCGCGTGGTGTAGGCTCTCACAAAATAGCTGTCTGTCGTTAACTCCAGTTTATGTTGCGTGATGTTAAAATTATTCAATGAGTAACGCTGAGCTCCCGTATAAACGGAAGTTCCGGAACCGTAATTCAGCGTATAGGATAATTCTGCCTTGTCATTTACCCGGAAATGAAGGGCACCGCTTACTTTGTAGTTTTTGGCCCCATAGTCTACCAGGTCGCGTTCGTCGTAACCTGTTCGCGACACGACCTGATCTGGAATGCTGCCAATATAGCCCCCCAATCCCAATGCATTGGCTTGTTGCTGAATGGCCCCCACATTTCTCAGTAATCCGATATTATTGGCCACCTCATCCCCAAACACATGCACCCGATTTTCCCCCGGGTTGAAGGGTAGGTCTCCTTGTGCTCCCTGATTGAGATCGGTCTGGTCCGTTCCGTACCAGTCTTCTGCTTCCATAAAGGAAGCACTTATTTTAAAGGCCCATTTGTTATTAAAGGTCTTGGCATACCGAATGGAGCCCTCAAACATGGGTTGGGGGGAAGCAGGTTCTCCTGCTCTTCCTCCTATATGGTTGATGCCCTGCTTGTAGAAGGCACTTAGGCCCTGGTATTCAAAAGGGCTCTTGCTGTTGATTAACAAAATACCGTTAAAGGCATTGGGGCCGTAAAGGGCAGAAGCGGCTCCCGGGATAAATTCCACACTTTCCACATCCAATTCTGAAGGTCCGTTGAGGTTTCCAATGGGGAAATTTAAGGCAGGCGCCTGGGTATCCATGCCATCCGTCAGTTGGACAAATCGGGTATTACCCGTGGAATTGAAACCCCGGGCATTTAGGATCTGAAAATTGATGGAGGTGCTGGTAACGTCCACTCCCTTGAGATTGGCAATGGCTTTATAGTAAGTATCACTGGCGGTTTCCCGGATGTCCAGTATGTCCATCTTCTCAATGGTCACCGGGGACTGGAGAATGCTTTCTTCTACCCTGGAGGCGGAAACCACTACTTCCTGCCCCAGCATGGTTTGTTCTTCTAATTCAACCTGTAGGCCGGTAACCTCATTTTCGGTAATTTGAATTTCCTGGCTGGCAAAACCGATCATTGAAAATACGAGGGTTAGAGGTGGGGGCTGATTGATGGTTAAGTTAAAATCACCATTTAGGTCTGTGATGGTTCCGATAACCTTCCCTTTTACCAGTATGTTGACTCCTATTAACGCTTCGTTGGTTTCGGATTCCGTCACTTTTCCCGAAATAGAGGTGGTACTTTGGGCGTTTAATTGGGAAAAAGAAATGAAAAACCCCAGAATTAGCGACCAAAAGCCTGGCCTGAAATACATTGTAACGTTTTTCATGACATGATGAGCTAGGGTTAAAATTTACTTTTTTATAGATCTTATTCTGATAGTCCCCTTAAAATTATCCAAACAATTGAATAATTTGAGTATTAATTTACAATTGGTCTTTTGATTGTTTAACGAAAAGCATTCGCTTAAGGTAATAAAAATCCAATATAGTTTTAATGTAGGTGAATCCTGAGGGGAATAAAAAAGCCCCAAAAAAACAGGGGCTTCGAATTTTGGGGCTTTTTGGTACCTTACTTTGATTTGTTTTCTTCGTTGACATGCGTGACCAAGCGGTCGCAAAGTGCTTTGATTTCTTCTGAAAAATACTCGTCTCCGGTACTGTTCAGGATGGTTTGGCCCATGCCACCTAAGATATCGATGTAGAAACGCTTCATTTCGGCCACTGACATTTCATTGGTCCAGAGATCGATTCGCAAGGTGCTTTGATTTAAGTTATCCCAAACATTCACGCTAATGCTTCTGGTGGATTCCATTCCTTCCGCTTCTTTATCAGAAGCATCCCATTCAATACTTTTAGGGAGGTTTTTATCGTCCAGGGATACAGTGAATTTGATTTCGGATTTTTTCATTTTTGTACGTTTACCTTTTGAGGAGGCAAAACTAACAAAGAATAGCGAAAGTTGGATAGGATTATTATTGAAAGCCCGTCATTTCAGGAATTTCACCCTTGATGACCAACCTTCCCTCGGTTTTATTTCGGATCTCATCCGGATCCACACCCGGTGCGCGTTCCAGTAGTTTGAATCCACCTTCGGGAAGAATGCTAAATACGCCCAGGTCTGTAAAAATCTTATGTACGCAACGTACGCCGGTTACGGGGAATTTGCATTGTTTAAGCAATTTGGAACTACCGTCTTTGTGGCAATGTAGCATGGCCACCAGTAGTTTGGCATCTGAAGCTACCAGATCCAGGGCTCCGCCCACTCCTTTTATGAGTCCGGAAGTTATTTTCCAGTTGCTGATATCTCCATTTTCGGACACTTCAAGTGCCCCCAAAATCGCCATGTCTATATGCCCTCCCCGGATCATGGCAAAAGCATCAGCCGAATCGAACAAAGAGGAACCCTTGACCATGGAGATGGTTTCTTTGCCGGCATTGACCAGGTCAGGATTGATGTCCGAAGACTGCGGATAGGGACCGATACCCAACAGTCCATTTTCAGATTGGAGGACTACCTGTAGGTGGTCGGGTATGTAATTAGCGACCAGCGTAGGGATGCCAATCCCCAAATTGATGTACTGTCCATCTTTAATTTCTCTGGCTATTCGGCGGGCTATTTGTTCTTTGCTAAGCATGGGTAAAAATTACGGAGAAACGGTGATGTTTTCAATTCTTTTTTCATAACCGGCTCCCTGAAATATGCGCTGAACATAAATTCCCGGGGTGTGAATTTGATTCGGATCCAGCTCGCCGGCAGGCACTAGTTGCTCCACCTCTGCTATGGTTATCTTTCCCGCAGCTGCCATCAAAGGATTGAAGTTTCTGGCCGTACCCTTGTAAATCAAATTCCCGGCCGTGTCTCCTTTCCAGGCTTTGACCAGGGCAAAATCTGCCTTGATCCAGCGTTCCAGCAAGTACAACCGGCCGTCAAATTCGCGGATTTCTTTTCCTTCTGCCAATTCAGAACCAATGCCTGCCGGGGTGAAAAAAGCAGGGATTCCTGCACCCCCGGCACGAATGCGTTCGGCCAGCGTCCCCTGCGGGATGAGTTCCAGCTCCAGTTCACCCGCCCGATACTGGTCTTCGAATTCTTTATTCTCACCGACATAGCTGGCGATCAGCTTCTTGATCATTCGTTTTTTCAGCAACAAGCCAACACCAAAATCATCGACACCTGCATTATTGGAGATACAGGTAAGCCCTTTTAGATTTTTTCTGACAAGTGCCTGTATTCCTGCTTCCGGAATGCCGCAAAGCCCAAAACCTCCCAAAAGGAGCACCGATCCATCGGTGATGTCCCTGATGGCATCTTCGGCATCTCTTACTTCTTTATTTATCATGCGGTTTGATTTTATCCGGTCCGAAATAGGCGAGCGCTTGTTGTCGGTCTTTTTGCAATTGATCTTTCAAGGCCTCTAAATTTCCGAATTTTTTTTCTGGCCTCAAAAATTCCAGAAACGCAACTTCAATGGTTTTTCCATATAAATCACCGTCGAAATTTAATATGTTCACTTCTATGTTTTTAGCTTCACCCGAAACAGTAGGCCTTTTGCCTATATTCAGCATTCCTCCAAAGCTCTCAGATCCTGTATTTACACGAACAAGATAGGCCCCATCCATAGGAATCAGCTTGTCCGGTTCTTCCATTTTGATATTGGCAGTAGGAAATCCCAGCGTACGGCCGATTTGATCTCCACGAATGACCACGCCTTCCAGAAAATACGGTTTTCCAAGAAATTCATTGGCGGTGGCAATATCACCCGACTCCAGTGCTCTTCTTATTTTGGTACTGCTAATACCGACATTATCGATGTCCTGCCGCGGGATTTCCTCCAATTCAAAATCATAGTCCTTTTGCCGGGCTTTCAAATGCTCAAAACTTCCCTCCCTACCTTTTCCAAATCGATGGTCGTAACCGATTACCAAAATTTTTGTCCGAATCTTTTCTACTAGCACCGAACGGATAAATTCTTCAGAGGGCATTTTTGAAAAATCCTTCGTAAATGGAATGAATAACAAATGGTCTATTCCATAAGAAGCCAGTAAGCGGGATTTTTCTTCAAAAGTGCTTAGCAACTTAATACCGTGCTCTTCCGGAAACAATACCATCCGGGGATGCGGCCAAAAAGTCACCAGGACGGTTTCCCCATCCATTTTTTGGGCGATTTTATGAATTCTTTTGAGGATTTTTTGATGGCCGAGATGAACGCCGTCAAAGGTACCTATGGTGACTACGGGACGCGTCACTACTGGAAAATCATCAAGAGATTTATAAATTTTCATTTCGCTCTTTATTGATTTTTTCTACCAATTCATCCAATTCCCAGGCATTTTCCAGCCTGAACTCACCGATTGCGGTTCGTTTTAGAGAAGATAGGTAAGCACCTACCCCCAATATTTCCCCCATATCCCGGGCCAAACTTCGGATATAGGTTCCTTTGGAACACTGTATCCGGAAATGCACTTCCGGAAGGGAAATGCGGACCACTTCGAATGTCTTAACCGTCACTGGCCTGGGGTCTAATGTAACAGTAATTCCTTTTCGGGCAGATTCATAAACCCTTTTCCCATCTTTTTTGATGGCTGAGTGACTGGGAGGAATTTGCATGATTTCCCCGGTGAGTGCTTCGGCAGCCCGTAGAATAGCAGCTTCATCCAAAAAAGAAGGATCTGCCACTTCCACTACTGCTCGTTCCAGGTCAAATGACTCGGTGGTATTGCCCAAAACAAAGCTTCCCTCGTATTCTTTTTCCTGGGCCTGATACCCTTCAATGTTTTTAGTTTCTTTTCCCGCACAGATGATCAGCAGCCCGGTAGCCAGCGGATCCAGCGTGCCGGCATGGCCTACTTTTTTTACCTTAAGCGCATTTCTGATTTTTTTGACCACATCGAAGGAGGTCCACCGGTAAGGTTTGTTGACTAAAAATACGGCTCCATATGCTTGGTCTTTCGGCCCCATCAAAATACCCAGCCAGAGAGTATGGCCAAAAGGCCTACAATGGTACAATACACCGAAAAATAACTAAGCTTACTTCTTCGTACCAATTGAATCATCCAGGTGCAGGCGACCATTCCAGCAATGAAGGCAGCTAAAAAAGCCACCACCATGGTTCCAAATTGCTCGTTTTGATAACTAAGGGCTCCATCGAGAATGTCTTTTCCGATTTTCCCCAAAATCAAGGGAACCACCATCAAAAAAGAAAAGCGAGCAGCCCGGTTTTTATCGATCCCCAACATCACAGAAGTGGATATGGTAGCCCCGGAGCGAGATATTCCCGGTAGCATGGCGAACGCTTGGGCAAGTCCAATAATAAGGGCATGGAGGTAGGATACCGGCTTTCCGGTACTTTTTGCGCGATCGGCCAGAAATAGTAGTAAGGCCGTTACCAACAACATAAACCCCACGAAAACCACCTTTCCTCCAAAAAGCTGTTCCAATTCCTCCTCAAAAAACAATCCAATGCAAACCGCCGGAATCATGGACAAAATTATTTTGAAAGAAAACTGCGTTTCTTCGTTGTTTTGAAATTGGAATAGCCCTCGAATGATCTCATAGACATCTTTTCTGAAAACCACCAGGGTGCTCAGTGCGGTGGCAAAATGGACCACCACTGTAAAAAGTAAACTTTCCTCAGGAACAGAATCTCCCCCAAGAAGGGCAGAGGCAATCTCCAAATGGCCACTGGAGGAAACAGGTAAAAATTCGGTCAGCCCCTGAACGATGCCCAGAATTACTGCTTCAAAGAATGTCATTAATTGTTCTTTTTATAAAAGATGGCGTAAAATTGAAAGAGGAATCCGGACAGTACTACGATCGGGCCTAACGTTAATCCCATAAAACCGAATCCATGTGGCTGCTGATCCAATCCCATGATGACAAAACCCAACACGATAATCGCAATGCCAGTCAACATTAACTGGTAATTTCTTTTTCTAAAAGGCAAATGGTTATTTTTCATAGTGTTAATATAATTCGTCCAGGGACATATTCAGGTATTTGTTTATAGACCGAAAGGTGCTAATCCAGGACATAAAGGCCCCCAATAAAATCAAACTTCCGAAAAGTAAGGCTAATAATTCCGCATCGTATAGTAATTGAAGCCCTTCAATAAAATTTTTCCCATATTGCATCAAGCCAAAAATGATCCCGGATGCCAATATGCCCGCCAACGCCCCGTAAAGAAATGAGCGCCATAAAAACGGGCGCCTGATAAAACTCTTGGTAGCGCCGACCAGTTGCATGCTTCGGATCAAAAAACGCTGGGAAAATAATGCCAACTTAATCGTATTACTAATTAAGATCACTACGGTCACCAATAAGATCACTATCAGCGTCCCCATTATCAGGCTTACCTTCAATAAGTTCTCATTGATAGAGGCGACCATATCCTGCATGTAGGTAACTTCAAAAACACCAGGGATCGCTTCCAATTCCCCTACAATGGTAGCAATTCCCTCCGAAGTCTGAAAATCTTCGTTAATGGAAAAGGTAAAGGAGTCTCTCAGTGGGTTTTCATCCAGAAATTGCGTAAAATCTTCTCCCACTTCCTCCAGAAAAAGGCTGGCGGCATCCTCTTTTGACGTAAAGTGCATCACCGGCTCTTCTGCTCTTCTGAGTACATAAGGTTTATTTTCTATTTGCCGGAGCATTTGATCAATAGCATCCTTTTGTACGTTTTTGGCTAGGAAAACTTGTACCTCTATATTTTCCCTGATCAGGGTGGTCAGCTTTTTGGCCTGAATCATGACGACACCGAAAATCCCAATCATCAGCAACGAAAGGGTAATGCTGAAAAGCACACTGGCAAATTTATAGCTCCCCAGCCTTGTTTTTTTTCTTGGTTTTCCGCTCATGACAGGTACATATTCGAATCAAAATTAATCAGGTAAATTTACTTAACCAACCTTATTATTTAATTTGATTGGAATCACTGCCTCCCCTGTGGTCACCATGATACAGGCAGCTTTGTCCTGAGCAATCGTCATTAAACCGGTAAACTTACCAAAAGCGGGCATCACCAGGCAATTTTCCCTGTAGAAAAAGCAAGGTAAACTAATTCGCTGCTTGCTTTTACCCTTGATGCTAACCCCGGGATGCAGGTGGCCGCAAACGTTTAGATATCCTTCCGGAATTTGATCCTGAGGCTCGTGGCTTAACAATAGCTTGCCCAAAACCAGGCACTCTGAATGGATGGTGAATGGACTGTTTTGGTACAATTCTTCCGGCAAAACATCATGATTCCCCTTGATTAAGTGAAAGGAAACGGCATCATTTAATTTCATGAAGTCAAGAATCTGAACCCAGGATTGGTTGTACTCGCTATGAAACAAATCACCTAAAAAAATAAATTTCCTGGGCTTGTAGGCAACTATTAATCGCTGCATGTTAGTGAAATCTTCCCCGTGTACGGATTCTGGGATAGGAATACCCGATTTTCGAAAATGGCCTGCCTTTCCGAAATGAGTATCTGCCACCAAAAGGCATTTTTCTTCCGCCAGCCAAAGGGCTTTTTCTTTAAGCAAGTGCAGCTGCTTCCCCCGCCACTGCCAGGTGCAATGTTCTTTTGTTTCTTTGGTCAATGCTCATCTCCCGATTCAGCTTCAAAGGTAAGCGGAAAAGTGATGATAGGAAAAGGAAAACCAATGTTCGTCTTTAAAAGTGGCCATCACCTCCTCCCAATCTTCTCTGGATTATATGTTTTTGGAATAAAAATTGCATGTGCGGAAAACAGTATTCATGCAATGTGAGTAATCCAAACCCAAAACTAACGTGTAATCGACATCTGTCTATGAAGGTACTTTCAATAATCGCATTCCTTTTGGTATTTCTGACGGGATCAATGGGTCATGCTCAGGAATTGGAGCTTAGTGCTGGGATGACCTACAAGTCTTTATTGGGTAAACAGCGTCAGCTATATGCTCCCGTTTTTGGCTTTGAAATGGGAGCCGCCCGGCAGGAACAGGCACCATTTTCAGCGAATATGATTGCCTGGGGGGTCAATGTGGGCGTTTTCAGAATGCATCGGTCAGATACGGAAGGTGTTGGTCAATCTCAACAAATTGTGGAAACCAAAGCCACTTTTCGGTACGACTATTATTACAATGATTATTTCTCCTTTTTTTATGGAGCCGACGCAGGGTTTTCTTTTACAACACTTCAAAGCGACCAGCCAATGATGTCCTCGGAAACCAATTCTACCCAACTCTTTACCCGAGGAATCATTGCTCCCAATGGGGGAGTCAACTTTGAAATAAATCGTTATATCGTCCTCTACTACAAATTGCAATACGATTTAGGTAAGTATTTTGGACCCCAACCAAGCTGGGGCAGCCCTTCCTCCAAATGGAATCACCTGGTGACTCAGACCGCCGGTCTTCGGGTGAGGTTTTGGTAGATTGCCTATTCTCAATCGAGTTGCTGTTGGGTTTGCAGATAGGCCATTAAATCAACCACTTCCTGGTTGGACAATGGCTCAAATAATCCCGGTGGCATCAAGGACACATCGGTAATCTCTTTGTTTTGAATGGAGGATTTATTGATCAGGACCGGATCTTGTCCGGCTATTTTCAGGGTAAGTTGCCGGGGTGTCTCCGCCACCACATTTCCAGTATAGGTGCGGCCATCCATGGTGGTGATCACTACCAAACGGTAGGCCTCCTGAATCTCCGCACTTGGCTCCAATACATTTAGCAATATGTAATCGGGATCCTGCCGATTCGAACCCGTCAGATCGGGTCCGATTTCTGCACCCTCAGCAAACATTTTATGACAACTTCCACAGGATTGCATAAATAGTCGCTTCCCTTCCTGAAGGTTTGCCGCTGCCAATGCTTCTTCTGTCAGCAGGCTTCGGTATCGTTGGTAAGCCGCTTCATCATTGGGAACATGCTCTATGGGGCCCCAAATTTCAATAAAACCGCTACCAATCACCCGATGCAATTGCCTGGCTAAGGTCACTGGAATCTCTTTTTTGGAAATGGTTCCGGATTTAATTTCATCCATCAAGAGGTTGCCGTAAACAGGTCTGGAAGCCAGGGATTGCAGGATAGCCGTTTTCTGCGCTGCCGATGCCTGGGGATAGAGGCGAAGCAGCTTGGATCCCAAATCTGCCCGATTGTAACTGGCAACAGCCTTTATGGCTTCTAATCTCAACGCTTCTTCTTCCAGTAGTTTTGGTAGTAGGGGAATTAATTCTTGCTTTTGCTGCGCCGAAAGCATTTGCAGTGCCTGAATTTTAACTTCCTTATTTGTTGTTGGTGCCGTTAAAGTACGGATTGCTTCTTGGGTAGCCTCTGCATCCCCAAATTGAGCCGTAATTTGTGCTGCAAGCCGCTCAATTTCACCGTTCCCTTTCATTTGTTCGGTCAATGCCTGCCAGGCATCCGGCATGGAAAGATCGGTTCTGCCGTCCATTCCCTGAAGCATTCCATTTAGTAATACTTGTTTGTTTTTTTCGGCTTGCCGGATTGCAGAGATTAAAGGAGTCATGTGATCTCCATCCACCGCCCTGCGGGCCATAAATTGCGCTAAAAGCGGTATTTCTGATGTCCTGGCAAGGGATAAAAAACGGGAAGGATTTTTGTCGATCAAGTATTCGGTCCCGAACCAGATCATCTTGGGCAGGTTAGGATCATTCCGGTCTTCATCCCGGCTCATCAATGCTGCTGCCAAATCCCATTTCCATGGTTCGGGGATGCGCTGTAGAGCAGAGGCGAGGTAAAGCCTTACTCTTGGTGATGGATCCGTTTTAGCCAGTTGGGCAAATTTTTCTCTTGCGAATGTCGGAGGGTTCCGGTCTTCACAAAGCAGTTGAATACCCCAGGCCCGGACGTTCGGGTCCTGGTCGTCCAGCAAGGCCAAAAGGTCTGCTTGTTGCCAACCGTTTACCTGGTGTAGGGTCCACAGTGCGCGAAGGCGGTAATCGCCATTTTTATGGTTGTTGAAGATATCTTTTAGTTCGGAAATAATTTCGTTATTTAGCGTATTGCCAGCAGCCCTTTTCTGAAGGATGCCCCTTGCCCTTCGGGAATGCCAGTCACTTTTACTGGTTTGGAGCCCTACCAGTTCGGAATCGGATAGGGTATTCAGATCTTCGTACCGGCCTTCCCATTCTTCAGCGCGGGACGTTTCGGGCATGATGCGGAAGATTCTGCCTGTTTCCCCATGCAGCACTTCCTGCCCGCAAATATCGGCATCGTGCCAGTCCAACACATATACCCCGCCCTCCGGGCCTATTTCCATGCTGAAGCCTACCCACTGGGCATTGTTGGCCATTAAAAAATCATCTCCATGTTGTCCGGTAAATCCGGAGCCAGTTGGAATGAGTTTATCCGTCAATACTGCGTGCTCGTGAATATTTGCCATAAACACCCGACCCCATTCCTCTTCAGGAAAGGCATCGGATTGGTAGATACGGGCGCCACCATGGGCAGAGCGATGGCTATGGTCGGTGATGGTTTTGATGTCTTCGTATACATAGGGATTGAAATGTTGCCCTCCCTGCCGGTGATAGATTCCACCAGGAACCACATGCCACAGGTGAGGGATCACACAGGCGCTCATGATCCATTGCCCTTTGGGGTCGTAATCAATGCCCCAGGGATTGCTAAAGCCATGGGCTACGACCTCAAATTCGTGATTTACGGGATGATACCGCCAGACACCGCCATTGATGTCCACACCATCAGCCTCCAATAAGTCCTCCGGAAAAGGATCCTTGTGGTAGTACAGTTTACTTTTTTCTTCCCCGACGGGTTTTCTGATCTTGGATGGGGTGGCAAACCCCTGCAATCCATATAACCATCCGTCAGGACCCCAATGAAGGCTGTTTAAAGTTTCGTGCCGGTCTCGAATGCCCCAGCCAGTCAGTAAAATTTCTATATCATCACTATCAGCCCGGTCGTCACCATCCCTGTCTGGTATAAACAGTAGATTGGGTGGGGCACCCACATACACCCCGTCAAACCCGACCGCTAATGCCGCAGGAAATGCCAAGCCTTCCATAAATACTTTTTTTTGATCGGCCTGCCCGTCTCCATTGGTATCTTCCAAAATCAGAATTCTACTATCGCCGGCATTCGAAAAACCATCTCCACGGGATTCATAATCCCTGTTTTCTGCAACCCACAATCGGCCCTTATCATCCCAGCAAAAGGCCATGGGCTGCGTAATCATGGGCTCGGAAGCAAAGACATTGACCTGGAAGCCTTCTTTGACGGTCATTTCTTCCACGGCCTCTTCCGGAGAGAGGAATTTGGCTTTTCTACCTTCTTCCCGGGCGATGCCCCATAGAGCAGTGGTATTGTACATGCCGGTATTTCCAGTATACTCCCCCCAGGCTTCGGTTAGGGCCAGGTCTTCAAATTCATCGGTATAAAACAACAGCCGGTGCTTCAGAACCAATTTTTCCCCCGCCGCCAGGTTCCAGTCCGTATCCCGGGTGTAAGCCGGTCCCACACCAAATTGATTGTCTACCCGCCATTTTTGAGGATAGCCTTTATTTTCCGGGTGATCAAATAGCGCAATGTTTGCCCGATTTTCCCTTCCTTCCACCTGCATGCCAATATTCAACCACATGGAGGGCTGGCCTTCAGCCATATCGTTTTGCTGTCGGGCGGTGTTGACGACCCCGGCATCCATTCCTTCTGCCCAGGGCATCCTCAGAAACAGACCTCCATAATCGTATTTACCAATGGTAAGCGCCTCTTCCGCCTGCCCAACCCATTCCAGGTCCAGCAAATATTTTTGATCCTCCATTCGAAACGTCCAGTTTTGGGTTTCGGTAAGGAGGGGGTTGCCGAGGCTGTCCAACATTTCGTACACCGTCTGCCATTCCACCTGTTCTCCTTCTTCCTGAAGTACATTGGCTGCTACCTTTCGCCAATGGCTTTGGTCTGGATTGTGAAAATAATCCCGGCCGTTTACCCGGGTAAAACCCCAATAAAGCCCGGTTTGGTGCTGGTGGTGGTCCGGGCTGTATTCGGTTAACTGTCCGTCCCCATCCGGGGAACGTATGGGATGAATGTAGGGCCGAAATCCTTCTTTCGTTTCCTGTACGAGGAGGGGCTCGTCCGGCAGGTCCTTTCTGAAAACCTGAAGCTGCCCGGTGGATTCATTCCGAATAATTTTCAAATCAACGGGACCTTCTGCGGGACCTTCGTTTTCTCCCTCTCTACTACCTCCACAGCCGAAGGTCAGCAGCAGTAAAAAAAGGACAAGGTTATTTCGCATGGGTTTTATTTGGTTAATAGTCACTTTTAGGGTGGATGACTCCATATTGCCTTTTTATTCGCTTAAAGCGGTCAGTCAGATGACTTTGTATGGAATCGTACTCGGGATGATTGTAAATATTGTTCATCTCCATGGGATCTTCCTGTAGGTCGTACATTTCCCACTCGTCCAGATCGTAGAAATGCATGAGTTTGTACCGTTCTCCGGTAATGCCTTCGTGTTTATTCACGCTATGCACCGCAGGAAATTCATAATAATGATAATACAGGTAATCCCTCCAGTTTTCTGGCGTATTTCCGGTCATTAAGGGAAGCAGACTTCTGCCCTGCATCCGGTCAGGAGCTTCAATGTCAGCTATATCCAAAAACGTCTGCGCGAAATCCAGGTTGGAAACCAGGTCTTCGTTGACCGTTCCAGCTGGAATTTTGCCCTGCCATTGCATTAATAGCGGCGTTCGAAAGGATTCCTCGTACATAAAGCGCTTGTCAAACCATCCATGCTCTCCCAGGTAAAAACCCTGGTCTGAGGTATACACAATCAGGGTGTTTTCATCCAGCCCGTTTTCCTCCAAATAATCCAGTACCCTGCCCACGTTGTCATCGACGGAACGGATGGTGGCCAGGTAATCGCGCATGTATCGCTGGTATTTCCAGCGGACCAGTGCTTCTCCCTCAAGATCCTTCTCCTGAAATTCCTGAATAATGGGATCGTAAACCGCATCCCAGGCGGCTCGCTGCTCCTCATTCATGCGACCGTAAGTACGGTTAAAACTGCCTTTGTTCTTGTTTTCTTCCGTCCATAACTTCAAATCGGAATCTAACTGCATGGTTTCCCGAATGGTCATGTCCTGCTCTTTTGCGGCGGTTCCCCGGGTCTCATAATCATCAAAAAGGTTGGATGGCTCTGGAAATTCTACCTCTTCGTACAGTTCCAGATGATCCGGTCCTTTTTCCCATTCCCGATGGGGTGCCTTGTGTTGGAGCATCAGCATAAAAGGTTTGCCATTGTCTTTATTGGCCTCCAACCATGCCAGGGATTTGTCAGTGATCAGGTCGGTGACATAGCCCTCTACTGCTCCAGTGTCGGAGTCAGAAATAAAATCGGGATTGTAATAATGGCCCTGCCCCGGAAGGATTTCCCAATGGTCAAAACCCGTGGGTTTGGAGCGCAAATGCCATTTTCCAATCAGAGCGGTGGTATAGCCGTTTTCCCTCAGTACCTTGGGAAAAGTGATTTGTTCTCCGTCAAAAATATCGCCATTGGTCCGGTGTCCGTTTACATGGCTGTGTGCCCCGGTTAATATCGTAGCCCTGGAAGGCGCACAGATAGAGTTCGTGACATAGGCCTTGTCAAAGCGCATCCCCCTGTTGGCAATTCGATCAATATTGGGAGTGGGAGCAAGTTGGGAAAAGCGATCTTCATAGGCACTAATGGCCTGAAAGGCATGGTCATCGGAAAAAATAAATAAAATGTTGGGAGGACCGGATGCGGTGGTCTCTTCTGTTTCATTCTCAGAACAGGCAACCATTGCCAAGGTAACAAACAAAATAAAGATCCGGGTGATTAAGGGTAAGGAATTGACTTTTCTCATCATACGATTTTAACAGATAATAGGGATAATATTTTAAACGTAAATGCAAACGATAAAGGAAACAATATAAACACATTTCCGCGCACAAAGAAATTTGTTCGCAGCAAAACCCAGCGTTGTTTACCGAAGGGTTTGTTTATTATAGAAAATGGAAGTTCTTTTAGGGTACCGTTTCGCCTGGAATGCAATAGGTGTTCCGGATAGAATGGTTTCGTAATCTTGCGTTTACAAAAAAAGTAATTACCCAAAATGCTGCTTCAAAGGCTTTAAATTTGAAAGGAGATGGTTAAGTCAACAGTTTATAAGATTCCTGTATTTCTATTCTTTATGGTGGCCCAGATAGGGTTTGGCAGACAGGATCCCATGCAGTCATTGACTTCAAAAAGGGGATTGGTGGCACTTTGGGATTTTAAAGAGCCTGCTGGAATGTTAAGGAAAGCGGTAGGTAAGGGAGACTTTCCCCTCAATGAACGGAACGGCCCGATAGCGCGAATGGAGGAGGGGCCGCTCTCTGGTTATTCCTCCCGTTTTGAGAAAAATGCCTTTTTGGCGCTTCCTTACGAGAAGACAGGTGCGCTCAATATTCACGGAAAAGGACAGGAAATTACGGTCATGGCCTGGGTGAAATGGTTCGGTAAAACCGGTTTTGTAGGAGGTATGTGGAATGAATATACAGACGGAGGGAAAAGACAATACGGACTTTTTGTCGACCTTCCCCATTACAACGGGGCCAATCAGGTATGCGGTCATGTATCCGCCAGCGGGGGTCCCACGCCTCCCTTTCCGTATAGCTGTGATTACTCGGCCAGCAAGCAGGAACTGACCCGAGGAAAATGGCATTTTATCGCTTTTACCTATGATGGCACGTATATTAAATCCTATCTGGATGGGGAGTTTAAGGAAAGAGCGCCAGAGCCTATAAAAAATACCCAGGGTTTTCCCGGAGTTCCCAACGGTTTGGTGCATTCCAAAAACCCCTATTATTTCCCGGATGGGTTAGGGAATAATGGTTCGGATTTCACCGTTGGGGCAGTGGTATTGCAAAGGGGCATGGGCAATTTTTTCAACGGCCTTATTGGGGGGCTTGCCGTTTTTGACCGGGTTCTGGACGAAGGAGAGTTGCAGGAAATCAACCGGCTGACGATGAATCAAACGGCTATCCCTTAAGTTTTCAAGATATAGTCATTCCTTCCTGAATTTCATTCGATGATTTCAAACTGAATGGGATTTAATAAATCATTTTGGATGCTTTCAATAACGTTTTCGTTGGGTTCTCCCTGATGTACGTAATACCGAAAGCTGCTTTTAAACGTTTCTCCCGGAGCGATGGTAAATTCGCCATCGACCATGGGAGCGTAGACCCAATAAGGCATGGTGGGATGAACGCGTATGGCTTGCGGGTATCGGAAATTGTCCGGATAACCAAACACGGTAGCTCCGGCGGTTTCGCCTTCCACCTCTCCGAAGGCTGTTACCCAGGACGCATGGGTGTGGTTGGCGTTTTCACCGGTATAGCCTTCCGAAGTTAAAATGTTCCAGGTGTTGGTATAATGGACCGAGTCCACGGAATTCCATTCTTTGGAGCCCCGAAACCCCATACCCCCATAGTGGTAATCCAAAATAAACAAGGTATCACTGCTAGTGTTCGTTTGCTCTGACATCAGGTCAAACAGGTAATAATCGGAAATGGGGTAAACCATTACTTTCCAGGTTTCGGCTAGTACTTCGCCGTGTTTCAGACTAATATGACTTAGCAGACTTTCGAATAAAGCGGCATTAACTCCCTCTTCCACATGCATCAATTCGACATGCTCCACGGTTCCGGTTTCTTGGTGCTGGTTCCAGAAATCTACTTTTTCTCCTTTGAACTGCGTATTTACCCAGGCGTTGAAGACAGCATGCTGATGGGTATGGCCCACCGGGAAGGCATCTGTCAGGACCTGGCCTTCCGGGCTGTAGAGCGGGTGGATCATCCCGCTTCGTTTGTAATATTCGGGAAGCCCTTCATCGGGCATGGCGGTAGCCGTTTGGTAAAATAAAACCGGTTGTTCGTTCACTGCCAATTCCACTCCTTCCTCGGATTGGTTTACGGATACCCGGTTAGAAACCGTTCCCTTAGCCTGCTGCAATCCAAAATCGCCGGTCGTTCCGGCCGGCATCTCGTCAATGATGACCAACAGTTCTCCCGATGCCAACACCTGCGCCGGATAGGCCTTTCCGCTTTTTTCATTCACCAGTTCATAATCACTTCCAGCGGGCAAATCCTTGTCTAAGGGGATTAATAGGGGGCTGTTTTTTCGATCCACTTCACCCGCATCCAATACAACGCTCATAATAGGCGAGGAAGAGCAGCCCATTTGAGCAAATAAAAGTACACTGATGTAAAAATAAGCTTTTAACATAGATTATATGAGTTGAAAGACAGAATCCAATGGTAAGATCGTAAGGGGAAAGTGGAATTCCAATTTGCTGCCCTAAAATTTTGAAATGGCAGCCAAACAAATGTAGGGCCATGCCATTTTAGCCTTAATATTTTTCAATTTGGCTTTTTATTCACCATATTGTTCGTCTTAATATCTTCTATTATCGTTTTCAATTTCTTATGAAGGAAAAGTTTCAGTTCCTAGCCCTTTGGTTTTGTTTTTCTGTCGGCCTTTCTTATGCTCAATTTGCCCCTACGGATAAGGTCCCTTTGGATTCCAGGGTGAAAGCAGGGCAGTTGGACAATGGAATGCAGTACTATATCCAGCAAAACCCCAAACCAGAAAACAAACTGGAGCTTCGGCTGGCGATCAAAGCAGGTTCCATGCAGGAACGGGAAGACCAACGAGGCCTCGCTCATTTTGTGGAGCACATGGCTTTCAACGGGTCGGAGCATTTCAAAAAAAACGAACTCATCAGTTATTTACAATCCATTGGCGTGGCATTCGGAAGTGATCTGAATGCCTATACCAGTTTTGATGAAACGGTGTACATGCTGCCCATTCCTACCGATGACGAAGAAAAAATACAAAATGGCTTTCAGGTGATGCGCGATTGGGCCGGAGGGCTGTTGCTGAATTCAGAAGACATTGAGGCGGAAAGAGGAATTGTAGTGGAGGAATGGCGGACGGGTCAGGGAGTAGATCAACGGATGAGAGATGCTTATTTGCCCGTTTTGTTACACGAAAGCCGCTATGCAAATAGATTGCCCATTGGCGATATGGACATCATCCGGGGGGCGGAGGAAGAAGTGATCCGGGATTTTTACAGGGATTGGTACCGTCCGGAGCTGATGGGAGTCGTAGCGGTGGGGGATGTGGCGCCCGAAAAAGTAGAAGCCCTGATCAGAGACTATTTTGGAGACCTTGAAAATCCCGTGGAGGCACCCGATCGGGTGTATTATGAAGTACCGGAACACGAGGAGAATTTTGTGAAAATCATTACCGATGAAGAAGCCCCCGGTATTCAGGTACAATTATACTACAAACACCAACCGGTAGCTACCGAGACCTACGATGACTACAAGGACCGGATTCTGAGAACCATGGTGGGTGGCATGCTAACGCAGCGGTTGGATGAAATCAGGCAAAAGCCCGATGCACCGTTTATTTTTGCAGGTGCCAGGTATGGAAAATTGGTTAAAGGACTGGAGTTTTTTACTACTTCCGGCGTGGTGGGTCCGGGCAAAACCCGGGCAGGGTTGCGTTCCTTTCTGGAAGAAAACAGGAGGGCCGTCCAGCACGGATTTACAGAAGGGGAACTGGAACGCGTGAAACGTTCGCTTTTAAATAGTGCAGAACGATCCTTTAAGGAAATGGATAAAGCGGAGTCCCGTTCGCTGGTAGGACGGTATGTTTCCCACTTTCTAAACGAATCCTTTGCCGATAATCCCGCTCACCGAAATCGTTTTTACCAGGAAGTAATCCCCGAAATCACCCTGGATGAAGTGAATGCCATGGTCGATAAGTTGGTTCGGGAAAATAACATCGTCGTGGTGGTCACCGCACCGGAAAAGGACAAGGAATCTTTGCCGACAGAATCCGAACTGGCGGACGCACTTAAAGAAGCAAAAGAAATGGAGACCAGTCCCTATCAGGAAAAGGAACTGAGGGAAGAGTTAATGCTGGCCATACCCGAATCGGGCAAGGTGGTGAAGGTGCAGGAAGTGGAGGAAGTCGGCATCACAGTTATCGAATTGGACAATGGACTAAAAGTCCATTTCAAACCCACCGACTTCAAAAACGATGAAATCCTGTTTACCGGGTCCAGCAAAGGCGGCACTTCCCTATATCCAGACAAAGACCATATTCATGCCAGCTATGCGGGAACAGCTGTAAATGTCATGGGAGTAGGAGATTTTTCTCCCTCCGATTTGAGAAAGGTGCTGGCAGGAAAAAATGTTCAGGTAACGCCGAACATTGGCAGGTATTCTGAAAACATATCCGGGAGTACTTCTCCGGAGGATCTGGAGTTGGCCTTGCAGCTTATTCATCTTTATTTTACAGCCCCCAGAGTAGATTTAGCGCTTTGGGAGGTATTTCTTACCAACCAAAAAAATCAACTGGAAAGTGCGCAGGTTAATCCTGATTTTCAGTTTAATAAACGGGTCAATGAAATAATCAGTAACGGAAATCCCAGGGGAATGGGGATTTTTTCCCCTGAAAAATTGGATTCCATTGACCTGGAGCGAAGTTTGGAGATTTTCACCGAACGGTTTGCCAATGTGGCCGATTTTGAGTTTTTGTTTACCGGTAATTTAGATTTAGACCTGGTAATCCCCATGGTGGAGCGATACCTGGGAAGTTTACCCGGAAATCTTGTAGACGGAAAAGAGCAATTCCGGGATTTAGGCATCAAGGCTCCGCAGGACCAGACGGAGTTGATAAAAGTCGGCGTAGACGAAAAAAGTCAGGTGATCCTGTACTTTAATGGGGATACCGCCTATGACCTGGAAAAATCCCAGCAGTTATCCTATCTGGGGGAAATTTTAACCATTAAATTGATCGAATCCTTACGCGAACAAATTGGCGGGGTCTATGGTGTCGGTGCCAGAGGAAGCTTAAGCAAGGTTCCGGATGAGCGGTTTAGCTTTGTGATCAACTTTCCTTGCGCCCCGGAATCTGTCCCGGAGTTGACCGCTGCTGTCTGGGAGGAAATCGAGAAAATTCAAACCAATGGTCCCGAAGCGGAGGACTTGGAAAAAGTAAGGGAAACCAAACGGATATCCCTGGAAGAAAACCTGCGCAGGAATGGTTTCTGGCATGGGCAGATTAGCGCAGCCATCAGCGGCAATATGCCCTTGGATACCGTACTGGGAGCAACGGATAGGGTGTTGGGTGTCACAGGGCCGCAGGTTCAGGCGCTCGCCAGAGAATTTCTAAAAACAGAATTTTTACTAAAAATCATTCGGTATCCGGCCAACTATCAGGAAGAATAAGACAAGATCTAAAGGCGGTGCCGAAGCAAATCAATACGCTGTTAACCAATAGTTTAAAATTATGCTAATTCCCTTTTTAATATTCTTTATGGGTTTATTTCCCTTCCTGCTGGCAGAAGAGGTCTCCGTACCTGCTACAATAGACCAGGAGGAAGTAGCCCTGTTTGTAAGTGGAGAGGATGGATACCATACGTATAGGATTCCGTCCCTTCTGGTGGCGCAAGATGGCACTTTGCTGGCTTTTGCCGAAGGCAGAAAATCCGGAAGTGGCGATACCGGAGATATTGACCTTGTGCTTAAAAGGTCAGAGGATGGGGGGCATACCTGGTCCGAACAAATGGTGCTCTGGGATGATGGAAAAAATGTCTGTGGAAACCCAAGCCCGGTGCTGGATGAAACCACCGGAGAAATTCACTTGCTGCTTACCTGGAACAGGGGAGATGACCACGAAGGGGATATCATTCGAAAAAACAGTCGTGATACGCGCCGAGTATTTGTTATGAAATCCACCGATCATGGTCATACCTGGACGGAACCGAAGGACATTACCTCTAGCACCAAAAATACGGAATGGGGCTGGTATGCCACTGGTCCGGGAATGGGCATTCAAATCCAACATGGCCCCGATAAAGGCCGTTTGGTGATTCCATCGGATCACAGTTACGATGACCCAAACGGGGATGTAAGGGGAGGACCCTTTGAATACGGTTCGCATGTGATCTATAGCGACGATCAGGGCAAAACCTGGGAGCTGGGCGGAACCATCCGACCCAAAATGAACGAATGCCAGGTCGTGGAAATGGCGGATGGGAAAGGAAGTCTTTTGATGAACATGCGTTCCTATTTCGGAAAAAACCGGCGGGCCTTATCGGTCAGCAAGGATGGGGGGATTTCCTGGTCGGATCCCGTGGAAGCAGTATCATTGGTAGAACCTGTTTGTCAGGCGGCACTTCTCAGGTATTCCTGGCCCAAAGATCCGGAGGGAGATGTCGTCTTGTTCTCAAATCCCGCAAGCACGAAAAGGGAAAACATGACGGTAAAATTGAGCAGGGATAGTGGGAAGACCTGGGTAGCCTCCAGGACCCTTCATGCCGGCCCTGCTGCGTATTCTGCTTTGGCCCGATTGCCAAACGGGGAAATCCTCTGCCTTTATGAAAAAGGAGATCAACATCCGTATGAAAAAATTAACCTGGCCCGGTTAAGCCTGGATGATTTTCAATGACGGACGAAATTTTTCGGGTTTCAAATCAAACAAATAGGATAATGGACAAGTCTGGACTGGCAAGATGGCTGAAAGGGGGTTTTTTGATAACCCTTTTTATGGTTTCCCCAATGCTGCTCTTCGGACAGTCGCCAACCTTACCGTCAGATCCGGGTTTAATTCCGATAGACGGCCCGGGCTATTACGGTAAGGAAGGTAGCACCTATGTATTGACCCGGGATATTCGTGCTGAAAAAAGCGCCCTTTTTTTGGGAAAGGACCTGACGCTGGACCTGAATGGCCATACCATTACGTTTGCCGACGGAGCCTATGATAGCCTGGAAAACGGAGGCTTTGAAAGCGGGCTGGACGGCTGGGATCTCTCGAACGCACCGGGTGCAGCATTATTGGAAACCCGGAAAACACGTCCGTTTGTGGGTGAAAGATTGCTCGGACTTCAAAAAGGAGACGAAATTGTATCTGCTTATATCGATTTACCCTATGCCCATAGGTCTTATTATGCAATCTGTGGCATTACGGGAAGGGTTTTTAGCGATATGGGAGGGGATCTTGCCAACGAAATGAAAATCAGCTTATTTGTGGAAGACGAACAGGGGAAGGAGGTAGAGGTGATGACGGATTATGGGTCCGGACCAGTAAGAAGCAGTCCGGTATTTCACAAAAGCCCGCGCTTGGGTGGCGGTTTTATAGTGGCACATCTTCAGGGGCTTCCCGCAGGGAAATATCGGATCCGGGTGAAGGCCGAAACCGACTGCCTGGTAGACGAAATCGGTATTTTTCCGGCATTTGACGTGGGTATAGCGATCGTAGGTAAGACCCATCCCAAAGGTCATTACGATCATTTGTATGAAAACGAGCATGCGGCCTTTTACGATTATACAGCTGATTTTCAAACCGGAAACCCGCTCCCAGAGGTTCCTCAGGTGAGTGGAAAGGGAACGGTTACCATAAAAAACGGCACCATAAAAGCCGGATTCCGTGGAGTAATGAGTTGGGGTATCCAATCTACGGCCGAAGATGTCGAGTTGATATTGGATGGAGTGACCATTATTAACCAGGGAATCAATGCGACGGCAGTGGACGTTCCGCAGGCCAGCATCAGTCATTGCCGGTTTGAGGTGACCAATCCTCAATTGATTCACCGGCATGGTTCCCAGCATTATGCCGTGGACCTGAGAGGTAGGGGCGCTTCGGAAGTAGCTTATTCGGCGTTTTACGGAGGGCAGGGATGCCTGGTGTTTAAGGGGAAAAAGTCTTCCATTCATCATAATACCTTTGTCAACCAACAATTGGTAACCAACCATTACAGCATCATGGCCATGGGGGATAGCTCTCTGATTTATGAAAATAACATTGTTCCTGAGGTGGGTTCCGGAATAGAGATTTTTCGTCACAAGGGAATCGAAATATTCAATAACCGAATTAAAATTGAGGCTTCACCACCTACCACTGAATACGGGAAGGAGGAATTCAGCACCGCTGCGATACGAATTGCAGACTACCGCGACAGCCCCGGGTCGCCGACGGGTGCCTTTGGTAATAAAGTATATAACAATACCATAGAGGTACGCGGGCGTTCCTTTCCGGAATATCCGGAGTACACCCCGATGGCATGGGCCATATTTTACAGTGCCAGCGCTGGAGATAATTTCATTTTTGGAAACCATATCACCGTGGAGCACCCAAGCCCCTCTTCCCGTTCCGAAGCGGCTGCTTTCTACATTGGCGGAGGCCTAACGGGGTATGGAGGAGAATTTCGGGACAATACGGTTTACTCCAATGTTCCTGCTGCCTGGATAGGCTGCCGGTATGGGGGAACGGTAAATACCAGATTGGCTTTTAACCATTTTATCAACACCAGTTCCGGAGCGTTACAACCGTTTCGTATGGGTTGGGAATCCTGCGACAGCTGCTATGCCAAAGAGGTAACGTTTGTAGGCAATACTTTTCACCAAATGGACTTTGGGATCCTAATGACGGAGCAGCCTCATTCGTATCGGGTAATGATGCCTGTTGAGGTTCTTTGGCAGGGAAATAAGATGGATATGCCGGTAATTCAAGTGGAGGATAAAGACGGTATGCTCATTCAGACCGCCCAATTTAACAAGGAAGGCCTTTGGCTGGGTGAACTGCTTTTGGAAACCTACCAGCATCCACAAAGTAACCGAAAGGAGGGATATTGGCTGGTGGTAGGAAAGGAGAAGCGTTTTGTGACCAGACAGACATTCCAGCCCATAGTCTTTGGAGCTTTGGAATAACACGGTTACTTTAAAAATAATTGCTCAATAAAGACGGCCCTTGGTATGGAGATGCTTTTTCCGGTGGGCGCAGGGATGCCGGTTTGGTCCTGAATTCTGAAGATTACGACATTGTCGGATTCCATATTCGCAACCAGAAGTAGCTCCCCCTTCTCATCTACTTTAAAATTTCGTGGATGCTGACCACCGGTAGGGACATGTCCCATTAGCTTTAGCAGTCCGGTTTCCTGGTCTACCTGGTAGATGGCCAGGTTATCCTGACCCCGGTTACTGGCATAGAGCCACTTGCCATCTACCGATAGATGGATATCTGCAGCGGCATTGTAATCCGATTGAATTTCCGGCGAAAGCATTTCGACGCGGGCCAATAATAAAAGGTCCCCGCTTTTTGGTTCAACCGTGTAAATTCCGACAGTATTGCTCAGTTCCTCCACAGAATACGCGTAGGGAAGGTCTGGATGGATGACAAAATGTCGCGGGCCGGAACCTGCTTTCACAGGAAAAATCTCTGGATCCTTTTTCACGCTGCCTTTTTTGGGATTCACTTCGTATTTCAATATCTGGTCAATGCCCAGATCCGATGCGTATACCCATTTGCCGTGCAAGGAAGGAATCATGGAATGCATATGGGGTTTGGTTTGGTTTGGGTGAATACTGCTTCCCTCATGCTGCACAACTGAAACAGCCTCGCTGATAGCACCGGAGTCGGCCACCTTAAACGTAGATAAATTACCTCCCTGGTAATGTGACACAAATACTACCTTCCCGGTAGGGTCCACGCTGATATGGCAGGGGCTGGCTCCGGCAGAAGATACCTGATTAATCAACGTAAGCTGTCCGGTATTCCTATCCACTGCATAGGAACTAATGGTCCCATTGGGATCGTCCGCGTCTTTTCCCTCCCGGTAGGCTGCGTACAGATATTTTTGCGACGGGTGCAGGGCCAAAAAAGTCGGATTTTTTTTGTCATGAACGGTTTGTAGGATGGAAGCCGATAGGGTGGACCGGTCAAAATCTAGCACATAGATACCTTTACTTTCGTTTTGGCTGTAGGTACCTATGTATAGGATTTCTTTCGTAGATTGAGCCATGGTTTTTCGGGGAAAATGCAATAACGGAATAATGAGTAGAAGAAGTAAAATGATTCTCCATATTTTGAAACAAAGGGAAGGTGTACAAAGGTGCCTGTTCATTCTTTGAATATAGTATAATTTCCGTTAAAAATAGAAATAGGTCAGGAGATGGCCGCACTTATTTGGATGGCTCCAGGCGGAGGGCCTTTAGTAGTTTACTGAAAATTTCGGTGTTTTCATACACGCCTCTGAATTCCTGCGAATGAGGTCCGTAAGCAAAAATAGGAACCATCAATCCCGTATGATCTTCTGTGGAGAATTCCAGTTCCACGGTATTAGCGGCCACCTTTCCCTGGGGGAGGGTGACACCCCCCGTTTCATGATCCGCCGTGATTAGTACCAGGGTGTGGCCATCCCTGTCAGCAAACCGAAGCGCCTCCGCAACAGCCTGATCAAAGTCAATCCCTTCTTTAATAACGGTGCCTACCTCATTGGCGTGTCCGCCTGAATCAATGTACGCACTCTCGATCATTAAGAAAAAGGGTTGTTCTTTGGAATCAAGGAAGTCGATTCCGGCTTTGGTGGCTTTTGCGAGAAAATCCTCCCGTCCCTGACTTATTTTTGGCAGGCCTTGATTGGATCCAAAATAACCTGTTTTATCCCCGGAATAAGAAGCCAATGCTTCTAAAGAGCCGCTTAGCAAAAAGCCAGCGTTTTCCAGATTTTTGAGTTCATGGGGGTTGCCAACCAGAAAGTCCGATTTCCCTCCGCCGATAAACAGGGACAGCGGACTTTTTGCCAGGTCCTCAGCAATATTCCGGGTCAGATCCCGCTCGGGTTGATGGGCAAAGAAGGCTGCCGGAGTGGCCCCGGTCACATGATCCGTAGTGATAATTCCCGAGTTAAACCCGTAGGGAGCCAGGTATTCCGGAAGATTAGTTGCAGGTGTGCCATCGGGTAGCATGCCAATGCTTCGGTTTTTCACCCTTTTCCCAGAGGCCAGGGCAGTGCCCGCTGCAGCAGAGTCGGTCGTGAAATCGTCGGCCGACTGGGTTTTGATCAAGCCCAGGTTTTTTAAGTGTGTCATTGTTAATTGATTATTGTTGGCATACATGGCTGCGGATATCTGGGCCAGCCCATTTCCGTCTCCAATTAGTAAAATGACATTTTTGACTTTTCGATCGGTGCCGTCTGATTCGTAGGTAGGCCGGTATGCTTCCTGTGGTGTGGGATGGGTGTACCATCTGTTTTGAAGGCTGGACAGATAGCTTTTCGCCGCGGCAGGATGATCGGTATTGATATAGTCTACGCCAAGTTCATGCAATGCTTTCCAGGCAGTTTTACTGTCCGGGGTGGCCCAAAACCGAAAGGGCTTTCCGTGTTTATGTGCCA
The DNA here is from genome assembly GCF_010119245.1 of Cyclobacterium salsum. Taxonomy (GTDB): domain Bacteria; phylum Bacteroidota; class Bacteroidia; order Cytophagales; family Cyclobacteriaceae; genus Cyclobacterium; species Cyclobacterium salsum. The sequence goes on along the minus strand of NZ_WNKG01000014.1, from coordinate 23,759 downwards.
CATTTATGGCCTCCTTTAGTTGCTCAATATCCGAATCAATAAGGCGTCCTTTACCGTTCCACTGCGAAAAATTTCGGAAGCTTAGGCTAAATAACTCAATTTTGTCTAAGGGTAGGTTTTCGGTAGCTTCTACACTTTGGTAGTCAAAGAATATCGGAAAGGGATACTGATGGTAATCCTCTTTTCCTGGACGGTTGCCGGAAATTACAATCTTTACAAACGGGTTTTCCCGGTCCTCCCAAAGCTCCTCGTAGGGCTCCAATTCCTTAAGAAGTTGATTTAGGGTGGAATAGGCTTCCGTTTTAAAATCCACCAAAAGAATAAAAGGATGCAGGTTGCCAAGCTGTAGCCGTTTGGCCCGGAGAATGGGCTCCAGGTAAAGGCTTGTTAAGGTATGTCCTGTTCGGATGCTCTCTTTTTCATGGGCCACAAATAGGGTGTCGCGTTGCAGGATCACATCTGCTTCTATGGAAGCGGCCCCATTGGCATATGCCTCCCAAAAAGGGACTTGTTGCAAGTAATCGTTATGGCTGTGAATGTTGATTTCCTGGGCATTCAAAGGCACCGGGAAGCCTGCTATTAGGCAACAAACAATCATTAAAAAAACAGAGGCAGGGATCGATAATTTCATACGTTTTTTAATTTCTCCAAAAATAGCGCAAACGGGCGACTTCCTTCGTTTCGATTGGTTAAATTAGGGTTAATTTTGAAGGTAATTACCATGTTTTTTGACAAAACCGCCAGTTATCGGACTCAATATTGGATTATGGAAGAGAAAATTGAAAAAATCAAAACTTTGGTATAAATGTTGTTGTAATCTAAGTATAGAATATCTTCTGAAATGAAGATTTGTTTTTCATAATTTAAACCATTAATACCAGATAGTATGAATTCAACAAAAGTTATTTTAAGCGCATTGGCAGGAGTAGCAGTAGGAGTACAAATAGGTCTGTTGATTGCTCCGGAGAAGGGCGAAGATACTCGCAAAAAGTTAACCAAGAAAGGGGAAGCGTACTTGAAGGACATCAATGGTCAAATCGATGGACTTCTCAATGGAATGAATGAGAAAATGGACAAAATGAATAAGAACATTGCTACGGTAGCCGAAGAAACCAAAACCAGGGGAAAAGAACTTCTCGCTGAGGCCAAAGAAAAGTCGAAATAAGACAATCTTTACTGTTTGGGCCAATGATTTTTCATTGGCCTTTTTTATTTAAACCCACAAGAAGTAATTATGTCTTTAAAAAATACATCTGCCATCATCACCGGTGGCAATACAGGAATTGGCTTCGGCATAGCAGAAGCCCTGGCAGCTGAAGGGGTGAACGTGGCTATTAGTAGCCGTAGTCTTCAGCGAGCAGAAGAAGCCGCCGAAAAAATCCGGAAAAATGCCCAAACCAAAGGAGAAGTTCTTCCCTTGGAAATGGACGTACGCGACTTTGACGCACAAAAGAAAGGCGTGCAGGATGTACTCAGAAAATGGGGGAAGTTAGATTATTTCGTTGCCAATGCAGGTGTGGGGCACTTTGCATCGATTCAGGAGATGACTCCTGAAAAGTGGCACGAAACCATTGATACGAACCTGACGGGCGTATTCTATGGAATCAAGGCATCCGTGGATGCTTTAAAATCCACCAGAGGCTTTTTCCTCACCATATCCAGCCTGGCTGGTACCAACTTCTTTGCGGGGGGATCGGCTTATAATGCCAGCAAGTTTGGCTTGACTGGTTTCTCTCAGGCGATCATGTTAGATCTGAGGCAGGAAGGTGTGCGGGTAAGTACCATCATGCCCGGGTCAGTGGCCACGGGGTTTAACGATCACGAAGTAAACGAAAAGGATGCCTGGAAAATCCAGAAAGAAGATATCGGCGAAATGGTCGTCGGACTATTCAACCTGGATCCCCGTACCCTTCCGAGTAAGATAGAGGTAAGGCCTAGCATGCCTCCCAAAAAATAGGGTTTCCTACCCCGCAACAGGTTGTTTATTTACCGGCAGGCTTTTTTAGCTGCCGGTTTTTTTTGCTTAAAAAGTTACCATTCTTATTTAAAATCTCAATAAAAACGGCCATATTTACAAATAAAAGATATGTTTATCCTAGATAGACAGAAAATTGATTTTCAAAGACTTTAAAACACCGAAGGGATCGTTTTTAATTTTTTAAGGAGAGGAGAGAGATGCGAAACCGAATTTTCAATACGTTGTTTCTTCAGAAATTGAGTGAAGCAGATGATCCGATTTACCGGACCAGGCTCACCATACTTTCATGGGCCTACTTATCTACGGCACTATGTTTTGTCCATTGCATGATCCTGGTTGGAATTTTTGGGGAAATTCAGGCAAATTCATTGGCCTTTATCCCATTTATGGTGTTGCATGTTGCCCTGTTCTACTTACTCGTATATAAGGAATGGTTGATTCCATTGGCGCATGTGAAGATTTTGATGCTACTGGTACCCATACTGCTGAACCTGTTTCTGATGCAGGACAGGACCTTGATGATGCTGGACATTGCTTCGGTTTTCAATATCTTGATTTTTAGCCTGATCATCCTTTCCCAGCGGTGGACCATCTTCTATTTTGTTTGTAGTATAATTCCTATTTGTTTGGGGTATTTTTTTTACGATAACAATCAATTTCATGCGCTTTTCTACGGGTATGCAGCCGGAGACTACGTATTTGTCTCTGTAATGGCGTATTTATTTGCGATGGCTTTTATTTCGTTGTTGTGGATTAAAAATGCCTTTATGAAATCCTTCTCCAGGTTATCCGGCTTATCGGGTTTGTTGATAAAGCAAAGATCCAATTTATTGGTCCAATCGAAGGAACTAGAAAGGACGAATAGAGATTTGGAGAATCAACGACTCGCCGAGCAAAAGGCGCGTGAAGTTGCAGAAATGGCCAACAGAGCGAAGAGTACATTCCTTGCGACCATGAGCCACGAAATCAGAACCCCTCTGAATGGCGTGTTGGGCATGGCTGGATTATTGAAAGAGACCACCCTGGACGAGGAGCAGCGAGAGTTTACGGATATCATCTGCACCAGTGGCGAATCGTTGTTAAACGTGATTAACGATATCCTTGATTTTTCCCGGCTGGAATCAGGAGATGTAGAAATTGATCCCCATGATTTCAATCTGCGGAGTAGCATTGAAGATGTGTTGGATTTGTTCTCCAGACAGGCTTCCAAAAAAGGAATCGACCTACTCTATCAGCTTCCCGATGGGATTCCTTCACACCTGTGGGCAGACGGCATGAGACTGAAACAAGTGCTGATGAACTTGGTAAACAATGCCATCAAGTTCACCTCTCAGGGGGAGGTTTTTGTAGACATAGAAGTGGCGGCAAAGGAAGGAAAGGATTGGCGCCTAACCTTTAAAGTAAAGGATTCGGGCATAGGAATTCCTGCCGACAAAATTTCCCGCCTTTTCAAATCCTTTTCTCAGGTAGATGCATCTACTACCCGAAAATATGGAGGAACGGGATTGGGTTTGGCCATCTGCCATCATTTGGTTACGCTTATGGAAGGAGAAATCGGTGTTGAAAGTAATGAGGGCAAAGGCAGCATGTTTTATTTTACCCTTCCTATGAAAGCATCAAAGGCCGGGATTCTAAATGAAGTGCCAAAATCAGATAATCGTGTGCTAAAGGGTAAAAAAGTCCTTATTGTAGACGATAATCTTACCAATTTAAAAATTCTTCGCCTGCAATTAGAGAATTTAAGCATGAAACCCTATTCAGCTTCCTCGGCTGATGCAGCTTTGAAAATCTTAGAAAAGGAAAATGGAATTGATCTGGTAGTCACTGATATGGACATGCCCGAAAAAAATGGTTTACAATTGGCGAAAGAAATCAAAAGCACGTTTCACAATAAAGCCATACTGCTGTTAAGTTCCATTGGAGATCAGTCAAAAAAGACCAATCCGGGCCTGTTTACCTCTGTCCTGAATAAGCCGGTCAAATATACCCACCTCATACAGGCACTTCATGTAGCAGTACACGGAACCTCGGGAATTTCTCCATCGTCGAATAGACCTGAAAAAAAGCTCGAAACCCATTTTTCGGACAAGTACCCCTTATCCATCCTGGTGGCGGAGGATACGCCCATTAATCAAAAATTGATTTTGATGATCCTCCAGCGGTTGGGTTATCAACCCGAATTCGTTCATAACGGTCTGGAGGCACTCAGGAAAGTCTCGGATAAAAAGTTTGATTTGGTACTGATGGATGTTCAAATGCCGGAAATGGATGGGCTTCAGGCCACCAGAGAAATTCGGAGTCAACAGGTTGAAAATGCCCCTCTGATCATTGCCATGACAGCCGGTGCGATGGAAGAGGACAAACAGCGCTGCTTTGCAGCAGGAATGGATGGCTACATTTCCAAGCCGCTGGAAATCGACAAATTAAAAGAAGTGCTTAAAAAATCCAGTAGTACCATTCCACAAAAAGCATAGGCGGCATCAAATGTAAAAACGGGGCGGCATTACCTGCCTTATTCACCTTGTTTTTGTGCCAGCCTCTTTTCTTTTTGTTGGGTTTTTGGAGTAGGTACATCAGTAAGGGGCTTCCGTTCATGAAAATCTCCAGCTACCCGCAGGATAAAAGGAATACTTGCTAATTAAATCACTTTTAAGGGCTTAACCGGTTCAAAGGTCTTCAGAGACGGTGTCCTGGATGCAGGGATGCAGGGAATTTTGCGTTTCGTGGAATAGTCATGAGCACTTTTTTAATTTTTTTGTTAAATTGACCCATTAACCAGTAATTAATCTTAATAATAATCCAGAAACCAATCAATAATTTTGTAAACGCATTCCGACAACATTTATGGACTCAGCACTAAACAGAAGAAATTTTATGGAAAAGGCAGCACTGGCAGGCCTGGGCTTAAGCCTGGCACCTGGTTTTGTGTCCGCTCGCCCCAGAAACGAAAAGCGGGTCGGCATTATCGGCCTGGACACCTCCCATAGCATCGCCTTTACCAAAGCTTTTAATGCCACGGATGCGGCGGCGGACCTGGGAGGCTATAAAGTGGTGGCCGCCTATCCCCATGGCAGCAAGGACATACCCTCCTCGGTGGAACGAATTCCGGGATATACGGAGGAAATTCAAACCTTAGGGGTAGAAATGGTCGACTCCATTGCCTCCCTGCTGGACAAGGTGGATGTGGTGCTTTTGGAGACTAATGACGGCAGGCTTCACCTGGAACAGGCCCTGGAAGTCTTCCAATCCGGAAAAACTGTTTTTATAGACAAACCCATTTCGGCATCCCTGGTGGATGCCATTGCCATTTTTGAAGCGGCAAAAAAATATAAGGTGCCTGTTTTTTCCAGCAGCTCGCTGCGGTATATGGAAAACGCCGTAGCCGTCCGAAATGGAAAAATAGGAAAGGTAATGGGAGCCGATGCCTTTAGCCCGGCTACCCTGGAACCTACCCATCCGGATTTATTTTGGTACGGCATACACGGGGTAGAAACCCTCTATACCCTGATGGGGACCGGTTGCGAAACCGTTCAGCGGACGTTTACGCCCGGCGCAGATGTGGTAGTGGGCACCTGGGACGGAGGCCGAATTGGCACCTTCAGGGGCACCCGTTCGGGTAAAAGCGGTTACGGCGGAAGGGCCTTTGGTGAAGAAGGCATTATGGATATGGGCTCCTATGGAGGCTACCGACCCCTTTTGGTGGAAATAGCGAAGTTTTTTGATTCCGGGAAGGCACCCGTATCCGAGGAAGAAACGATTGAAATCTTTGCCTTTATGCAAGCTGCAGACGAAAGCAAGAAAATCAACGGACAGGCCGTGTCCCTGCAGGCCGTTTTGGACAAAGGCAGAAGAGAAGCCGCTCAAATTAGCATTTAATTTAATACCCAATACGATGAAAAATAGCAGAAGAACGTTTGTAAAAAAAGCAATAGCGGGGGCAACCCTGGCATCGGTAGGAGGCGTACTGCCCGGTATGTCCGCCAAAAGTTATGGTAAAATCATGGGAGCCAATGACCGCATCCTGGCAGCTAGCATGGGCGTGGTGAGCAGAGGTCATGCGGTTGGAACCAATTTTGCCAGCCAGGAGCAATGTGAGGTAATCTACAGCTGTGATGTGGATAGCCGCGCCGCGGAAAAGTTTGCAGGTTCGGTGAATGAAATACAGGGAAGAGCACCCAAAATCGAAAAGGATGTTCGCAAAGTACTGGAAGACAAAGAGGTGGACGTACTGATCGTCACCGCTCCGGATCACTGGCATGCTCCGGCTGCCCTGATGGCCCTGAAGGCCGGAAAGCACGTGTACCTGGAAAAACCCTGTAGCCACAATCCACACGAGGGCGAACTCCTGATAGACGCCCAAAAGAAATACAACAAGGTAATTCAAGTCGGCAACCAACGCCGCTCCTGGCCCAACGTGATGAAAGGGATAGAGGAGTTGCACAATGGAGTGATCGGCAGGGCCTACATGGCCAAAACCTGGTATGCCAATAACAGGGGACCCATAGGAGTAGGAAAGCAGGTGCCGGTACCGGAATGGCTGGACTATGAACTCTGGCAAGGACCCGCGCCCCGGGAGACTTACCGGGACAATATTCTGCACTACAACTGGCATTGGTTCTGGAACTGGGGCACCGGGGAAGCCCTGAACAACGGCACCCATATGGTGGACCTGGCCCGATGGGGGCTTCAGGTGGATTATCCAAACCGCGTGAATTCCTCCGGTGGCAGGTACCGGTACGATGACGATTGGGAGACTCCGGACACACAAATTATCAACCTGGAATTTGATAACAATTCCCTTATCACCTGGGAAGGCAGAAGCTGCAACGGAAAGCACATCGAAAGCGGAAGTGTCGGTACCCTGTTTTACGGAGAAGAAGGAAGCCTCTTGATCGAAGGGGGCAACTCCTACAAAATTTTCAACCTGAAAAACGAATTGGTGAAGGATGTTAAAAACGATCAGGTGATCGATCCAACCAACCGGACCAACCCGGCGCAGGCATTGGATGCGATGCACATCCAAAACTTTTTTGACGGCATCCATAAGGGCACGGAAGTCCGGTCGGAGATCGTTGGCGCACACAAAAGTACGCTGCTCGTTCAACTGGGAAATATTGCCCAGCGGGTGGGAAGGACCCTGGATATCGATCCCAAAACGGGAATTATTCAATACGATCCCACCGCTATGGAACTCTGGAAAAGGGAATACGAGCCCGGCTGGGAACCAAGTGTCTAAGTTTTCTTACATCTCAAAAAGGCCAAACAAACCTGGTTTGGCCTTTTTTCTTTCTTCACCTTAATCGTCTGTTATGGAGTTGAGTACCCTTGACCTGATTGTGATTGGTCTGTTTTTTTTATTGATGTTGTTGATTGGCGTCTGGTCGTATTTCAGAAATACCGATTCAGAAGATTACTTTGTGGCTGGTGGTAAGCTGCCTTGGTGGCTATCAGGAATCAGTCACCATGTTTCCGGATACAGCGGTGCGGTTTTCGTAGCCTATGCCGGGCTGGCGTATACGCATGGGTTTTCAGTATACATCTGGTGGGCACTTACGATCGGCTTGACCGTGATGATTTCGGCCAAGGTATTTCCGGTCTTCTGGGTCCGGCTGAGAAAGCGGTTTAAAATCCAATCTCCTTTGGAGTTTCTGGAAACCCGTTACAACCTGGCCACCCAGCAGTTGATGGCCTGGAGTGGGGTGATTCTGAAATTGTTTGACATCGGCGCCAAATGGGCAGCGATAGCCATTCTGCTAAATGTCTTTACCGGCATTTCCCTGACTTGGGGAATTCTTATATCCGGAGGTATTTCCCTGCTGTACATCACCTTTGGAGGACTGTGGGCAGTAATTATTACCGATTTTGCGCAATTTGTCGTACAGATAATCGCCGGACTGGTCATGTTTGTGGTGGTCCTTCAGAAATTGGGTGGAGTGGATGCTATATTTACCGTTTGGGATCAACTTCCCGAGGGAAATAGTCAGGCCTTTAACGATCCCTATACGGTTGGTTTTGCCCTGGCCTTTTTGTTTATCAACTTCCTTTCCTACAACGGCGGACAGTGGAACCTGGCCACGCGCTATATTTCCTCCCCAACGGAACAACAGGCATCGAAAGCCGCCTGGCTCTCCGGAGCCCTGTACCTGGTTTGGCCCCTAATCCTGTTTTTTCCCATGTGGGCCGCGCCCGTGCTCCTGCCCAATATGGAAGACCCCACCCAGTCCTATGGTATCCTTACCATGGAACTCCTTCCCATAGGATTGATAGGCCTGGTGATCGCTTCTTTATTTGCCAACACCATGTCCATGACCTCCTCCGATATCAATACGATCTCAGCAGTCATTTCCCGGGATATTTTACCTGCGGTCAATAAAAAATTCAGAAAGGAAACCACCTCCCTCACCACTGCAAGGATTACCACTTTCCTGTTTACTCTGGGGACCATCGTGATTGCCTTGCAGTTTGAGCGCTTTGGTGGCGTATTGGGACTGATTATCAGTTGGTTTGGCGCATTGGTGGGACCCATTGCCATTCCCATGCTCTTTGGTTTGATTCCCTGGTTCAAATCCTGCGGACCCAAAGCTGCTATTGGATCCATTCTGGTGGGGCTGCTGGCCTTTGTGATCACCAAAAACGTGGAATTAAATAGCCTGGCCCTGGAAGTAAGTTTGCCTGTACTCAGCTCAGCGGTTACCTATATTTTTGTAGGATTTCTGCAGAGGGATACGGTTCCTGATAAAGTAAAGCAAATGCTGGAAGACATCGCCCAGGAATAAGTCATTCAACCTGGCTTTATCCTGCTTTAAGAGGGAGCTGGGCGGTAAAACGGGATTCAATTTTCTCAACTAAACCTCAGCAACGGTATTTTTTCTCTTAACCGCTGCTTTAGATTATCAGGAAAGGCTTTCTTTCCCATAAACAGATCCGTCAGCAGTTCGCAACCTCGCTGCCCGTATTTCTGAATTAGCAGATTCCGCATCGATGGCTGGGCATAAAATATCCAGGCCATCAAACTGGATGTTTTCAACTCTGAAAGCAGTCTTTCTTCCAGCAAAGCCTGATAGGTCTGCCCGGCAGCAACGCTTGATTCACCACTTTCTATAAGGGCCTTGGCGGCCAATTCCCCGGAATACAAGGCATTGGAAATGCCTTCGGCGGTCAACGGGTCTGCAAATCCTGCCGCATCTCCTGCCAGAAAAACCCGGCCCTTGGAAAAGCCTGTTGTTCTGGGGGCAATCGGAATCTGGAAGCCATGCGCGGAAGCGGAAAGCAGCTCGTTAATCTGTAGTTTTTTCAGATAGGCCTGATAGTATTCTTTTAGATTTATTTTCTGCTTTTTGAGGCTGCAGACTCCCAGGGACAAATGGTTCTTTTTGGGAAAACACCAGGCATAGCCATAGGGTACCGCATCCACGTCAAAGCGAGTGGTTCGGGACAGTCGCTCAAAATCTTCCGGATTCACTGTTACTTCGTATTCCAGCGCCGGAATAAGCTTTCTGCTTTCTTCCCATCCGGCCAATTTGGCGGTAGGACTAAGGGCTCCATCCGCAGCGATTACATATGTGGCCTTGATTTCCCCCATTGACGTCTGCAACAAAACCCCGTTTTCTTCCTGCGTCAACCCTTGAAGGGTACACTGTTCCAACAATTCCGCGCCTTTTTCCCGGGCTTTTGTCACCAGCAGGGAATCGAAGGAATCTCGCATTACCATGCTGATAATCGGTTCCTCTCTTCGCGCGGAAAAATACCGCTTGGAACCTTCAAAATAGACTTCGATTTCCCGGCATTCCTTTTCTATCGTGGCTTCTATTGAAAAGGGTAAGCGGCTTTTTCCCCGGAATACCAGGCCTCCTCCGCAGGTTTTGTAGCGAGGGAGTTGTTCTTTTTCGATCAGGAGGACGCGTTTGTTTGCAGCGGCGGCGGTGTAGGCCGCCATGGCACCGGCCGGTCCCGTGCCGATTACGGCAATGTCGTATGCATTCATGGGCTGAATCAGAGCTCGTCCGGCTCCCTTTCGGGCACATACGGACCGGTGAGGACTAGTTTTCCTACTGAGGGATCGATTAGATACCGTACCTGTATTTTATCCAGATCGGTTTCATGGATATTGAGACAGGCGTTGTAGTGCACTTTCTGAAACCCGAGCCAGAGCGACCCTTCCTGTGGGGATAGGGGCTCCTCCATTTCCAGCAGACGGACATTCTCGGCGATGGCTCCTTCGGAGCGGGTATAATAGCTTAGAAATATCCCCAATTCCTTTGCCTTCTCTGAAAATAAGGACTCCAAAGATGCCTTTAAACTGTCTTTAGGATCCTGTTCCTGCCAATCAAAAACCCACTTTTCCTGCATGTTCCTCGAAAATTAATGATTTTAAGTAGTACCTGAATTCGCCCAAATCGGTAATAGTCCATTCCTGAAAGATTAGCGTATTACTTGCGAAAACCCTAAGGAGCTTTAAATATAAATAGTTAACTTGGAATCGAACAGAATAATAACCAACAATTCCCCATTTTCCATGATAAGCACCAACGCTTTCCCTAATTCCCCTGATTTTTTTTACCGGAAAATACCTGTTTTCCATTAACAATTGCCTGAATTTGGAATCCTTCCTTCAGACGCAAACAAGCAATCAATTATATCTTTATAAATAACCCAAACGAATGAAACCAATTGTTCAGATCAGTTTAGATTTAACGAATATTGAAGAAGCGCTGGAAACAGCGGCTATGGCCATGCGTGCCGGCGTAGACTGGCTGGAAGCCGGAACACCTTTGATACTGGCCGAAGGCCTGCATGGAGTCCGTAAATTACGCGAAGCCTTCCCCGATACACCCATTGTAGCCGATTTGAAAACCATGGATGGGGGCTACCTGGAAGCAGAAATGATGGCAAAGGCCGGTGCCACCCACGTGGTGGTCATGGCCCGTGCCCACGAAGAAACCATCAAATGCGTGGTGCAGGCAGGGAAAGATCATGGGGTAAAGGTGATGGGGGACAACCTGGGTTGCCCGGATATGGTGGCCGGAGCCAAATTCCTGGAAGATTTGGGCTGTGATTTTATCGTTCACCATATCGGTTATGACGAAAGAAGAGGAATTGCCGCAAAGGGCCTACGCATGCCCAGCCCCCTGGATCAGCTTAGAGAAGTGGTAAACGCCGTCAGCATTCCCGTGCAGGCGGTGGGCGGACTAAGCCTGGAGCAGGCCATTTCCACCCCTACCTATGGCGCTCCGCTGGTAGTGCTGGGCGCACCCCTGACCATCGATGCAGATGCGTTTAAAACTGCCGACGGAGATCTGGAAGCTTCCCTGCGCAAAATCTGCGATGCAGTACATGCCCATGGGGATGTGGATATATCTAACTAAAAAACAACAGGTACATGAAATCAGCAGCAGTAGTAAACTATGCAGAAGCCAAAGGCTCTGTAGAAGTTCGTGAAATCGAACAACCCGAAATAGGAGAGGACGAAGTATTGTTGGAAGTGGCCAACGTGGGTGTTTGTGGCAGTGACCTGCACCAATGGACCTCGGATCACAGTTGGCCGGTGAACTACCCGGTGGTACTGGGACACGAGTTTGGCGGTAAGATCCTGGAGATCGGGCCGCGGGTGGAGGGATGGAAGACCGGGGACCGGGTGGTGAGTGAAACTGCCGCCGTGATCGACCCTCTGAATCCCATGAGCCGCGTCGGGCTGTACAACCTGGACCCCACCCGAAAAGGCTTTGGCTACGGGGTGAATGGGGCCATGACCCGCTTTGTTAAGGTTCCGGCCCGCTGCCTGCACCGGGTTCCGGAGCAGGTGCCTTTTGAGGAAGCCTGCCTGACCGAGCCTTGTTGCGTGGCCTACAACTCCGTGGTAATGAACTCCAATATCCGGCCTGGCGACCGGGTGGTCGTCATCGGACCGGGCACTATTGGCATGCTTTGCGCCGTCATGGCCCGCTTAAACGGCGCTGAGGTGGCCGTTCTGGGGCTGGAAGCAGATAAGGGCCGGTTGGAAATTGCCAAAGGCTACGGCTGCGAAGGCATTATCGGAGACGCTACCGACTGGGCCAAATCCCGGGACGGCCTGGGTGCCGACCTGATTGTGGATGCGGCAGGAGCAAGCGCCACCCTGAAAATCGCCATGGACCTGGTGCGCCCCAACGGGCAAATTACCAAAGTGGGCTGGGGACCGCAGCCCTGTAATTTTTCCCTGGATCCGATCGTTCAGAAAAACGTCCGCCTTCAGGGTAGTTTCAGCCACAACTGGCCCATCTGGGAAAAAGTTATCGGCATGATGGGTTCCGGCATGCTGGATGTCAAACCCATTATCGGAGGCGTATGGCCTGTTACCTCCTGGCTGGAAGCCTTTGAGAAAATGCATCATGGAGAAGTGGTAAAAAGCGTACTCAAACCCGTCTGATCATGCGACTAAAAGGAAAAGTAATCATCGTCACCGGCAGCACCACGGGCATCGGCAAGGCCATCGCCCTTCGCTGTGCAGCCGAAGGCGCCAAGGTGGTGCTACACGGGTTGGAAAAGGATTGGGGAGAAGCGGTAATGCAACAAATAGGAGCGGAGCAGGCCGTTTTGCATGTGGAAGACCTGCAAGAAGAAGGCTGCGCGGAGCGCCTGGTGGCCCTGGCCAAAGAGCGTTTTGGAAAATTGGATGCTGTAGTCAACAATGCTGCCTGGGTGGTGTCCTCCGATTTGGAACGCGTGGACCGGGCCTTTCTGGAGAAAGTGCTGGCCATTAATTCCATCGCCCCGCTTTTGCTGATCAAAGCCGCCTTGCCGGAATTATCCGCCAACAAGGGCAATGTATTGAACATCGGTTCCGTCAATGCCTGGAGCGGCGAACCCAACCTATTGGCCTACAGCATGTCCAAAGGCGCGCTGATGACCATGACCCGAAACCTGGGCGACAGCCTTTTTCGGGATAAGAGTGTCCGCGTCAATCAGATCAACCCAGGTTGGGTGCTTACGGAGACCGAAAAGCAACGGAAAAAGGAACACGGCCTTTCGGATACCTGGTACGAAGACCTTCCCAAAATGTACGCCCCGGCCGGGCGAATCATTGCTCCGGAAGAAATTGCCGCCGCCGCTATCTTCTGGCTCTCCGACGAGTGCGGACCCGTGAGCGGACAGGTGATGGAACTGGAACAGTACCCCCTGATTGGCCGCAATGCCCCCAAAGATGCAAGTACCATTCATTAATTTTTCAACCAATAGATTATGCCAAAATTAGCCGCATTTCCCAAAGCCTACATGCAAGCCCTGTGCAAGGACGGAACCATGAAACTGGAAGAATGGATCCAGCTCGCCAGTACCCTGGACATAGACGGTCTGGAGTGGTACGCGGGTTTTCTGGAAATGGAGGACCGCTCCCGCTGGCCCGAATTCAAGGCCCGGGTGGAAGATACCGGAAAAGTAATTCCCATGATGTGCTGTTCCCCGGATTTTACCCATCCGGATGCCGCCTTTCGGGAAAAGGAAATTGCCAAACAAAAACACTGGATCGACATGACCCATGCCCTGGGCGGTAGTTATTGCCGGGTACTTTCCGGGCAAAAACGACCCGAACTAAGCCTGGATGAGGGCGTAAAACTGGCGGCCGATGCCATCATGAGTTGTATTCCCTATGCCGAAGAGCGGGGAATTACCCTGATTCTGGAAAACCATTACAAGGACGATTTCTGGACCTATCCGGAATTTGCCCAGAAAATGGAGGTATTCTGCCAACTGGTAGACAGCATACAGCATTCCCATTTTGGGGTCAATTACGATCCCAGCAATACCTTTCTGGCCGGCGAGGATCCCCTGGAACTGCTCCATCGGGTGTCGGATCGGGTGGTCACCATGCATGCCAGCGACCGTTTCCTGAAATACGGCACCATCGACGACCTGAAAAAAGAAGAAGGCGGGGCCGTGGGCTATGCCAAACGATTGAGTCATGGGGAGATTGGCAAAGGACTGAACGACTACGATGCCATCTTTACCGAACTGAAGCGTGTGGGATTCGACGGCTGGGTCAGCATCGAGGACGGCGTGGACGGCATGGATCAATTGGAAAGAAGCGTGGCATTTCTAAAGAAAAAGCTCGCCACCTACTGGCCCGAACAAGCCTGATTTTGTGCCTCCCAGTCGACCGCAAGTTTGAGGTAAATTGGGAAAAATGAGGGCCTTGAATAATAAAGGATGCTTTCACGCCGCGCTCGCCGCGAATCCGCAGCGCTCGCCGCGTGAAACCCTTACTTGTCAAGGGGAGCCGTATATAGCTTCCTTTAAGCTTATTCCAAATCAAGTTTGGTACAGGCTTCCTCAACCTTAGGTGCCGGAAAAGTTATGAGTGCTGAACAAAAACGATAAACAGATGAAAGCAACACTACTCTTTGATTCCCGCTGTGTACTGGCCGAAAGCCCCGTTTGGGAGCCGACGGAAGGCCGGTACCTCTGGGTGGATATCGAAAACGGAAACCTGTACCGCCTGAAAAGGGGAGATACCAGCCCCGAAAAATGGAGCTTTCCCCATCGCTTGACCATGGTCATTCCCGACGGAAACGGCCAATACCTGCTGGCGCTGGACCGGAAACTGGCCAAATTTGACCCGGATTCGGAGCAGCTTGACTGGTTATGCGAAGTGGAGCAAGATAAGCCGGACAACCGCTGGAACGACGGTGCCTGTGATAGCAAAGGCAGGCTATGGGCCGGCACCATGAGCTCCAAATTCACCAAGAATGTAGGTTCGCTGTACCTGGTGGATAAGGAGCTGGCTCCAAAGAAGGTCATCGATTTGGTTAGCATCTCCAACGGCATCTGCTGGTCCCTGGACGAGCGCACCCTATACTATATTGACAGCCCCACCCGAAAGATACAAGCCTTTGACTTCGATCTGGAGAAGGGCTTTATCAGTTTTAACCGGGTAGCCGTGACCATACCGGAGGAACTGGGCACGCCGGATGGCATGTGCATGGATCAAAACGGCAAGCTCTGGGTGGCCCATTACGGAGGATTTGGCGTGTACTGCTGGGACCCCAATACCGGCCTGCAACTGGACAAAGTCGACGTTCCCGCCCCTCACGTCACCTCCTGCGCCTTCTCAGGACCAGACAACGACGAACTACTTATCACCACCGCCCGCGAAAACCTCTCCGCCGAAAAGATACAGCGGTACCCACAAAGCGGAAGTGTTTTTATCGGTAAGGTTCCGGTAAATGGAGCAAAGGTCTACGGACCGGCCTTTTGATCACAAGAGGGAGGTAGTGAATGATCGGTTCTTCCCCCGGGACGTTTTTCGGGAAGGAGGGAGCGGCTGGTTTTGTTCTGGCGTATTTTTTTCTTGTACCCAGGTTATTTTTATTCGGTTGGCTGGATTTTTTGGACGGTATTCCAAGCCATTCTTAAATAAAACTACTATATTGTTCGTGTGTGTGGTAGGATTTGGAAACGGCTGTAGGACAACTTTTCCATGGAAGCTCGATGTATTTTCAAAGGCTGACGAAACTTCGGGTTAAATGGCTTACTTCCCTATCGGACATAGCAATAGTCGAAAAAATAAACCCTGACAAAAAAACAGACTAATGAGGGGTATCCAGTCGTAAATGGTTGGATAAGCCTGATTTTTGTTTGGTATATAATATGAGTTATCGCTCAGTGTAGAAAACCCGAATATCAAAATGACATTAGGAAAAAGAGTAAATTTATAACTTATAAATTATTAACTATCTGTAGTGACATCAGAATCGCAAAAAATTGAGCTCAAAGTAACCTGGAGAGACGAATACCTGAAATGGATTTGTGGTTTTGCCAATGCTTATGGTGGTATTATTTTTATCGGTAAAGACGACACAGGAAAAGTAGTCGACTTGAAAGATGCTAAAAATCTAATGGAAGAAATCCCAAACAAGGTCAGAGATACTTTAGGGATTTTGGTTGATGTTAATCTGCACCAAACCGACGTAGGGAGATTTATTGAAATTCTTGTTGAGCAATATCCTTATCCAGTCAATTACAAAGGACAATATCATTATAGAAGCGGAAGTACCAAACAGGAATTAAAGGGGGCAGCACTTGACAAATTTCTCCTTCAGAAAAAAGGAAAAAGATGGGATGGAGTTCCTGTTCCGAATGTTTCAACTAATGATCTTAAGCAAGAAACATTTGATTTTTTTCGAAAACGAGCTTTCAGAAGCCAAAGAATCGATGAAGAAAATTTAGCTGACAGCAACGAGCATCTTATTGAGAATCTTCAACTCAAGGAAGGAAAATTTCTTAAGCGTGCCTCTATCCTGCTTTTTTATACAAATCCTGAAAAATATGTAACAGGGGCTTACATAAAAATTGGATTTTTTGAAAGTGACAGTGATTTGAGATTTCAGGATGAAATCCACGGTAATCTTTTTGAACAAATTGAAAAGACCACAGAGTTGCTTTTCACAAAATACATCAAGGCTTTGATAAGCTATGAAGGGTTGAATCGTGTGGAAACATACGAGTATCCAAAAGAAGCAATCAGGGAAGCATTACTAAATGCTGTTGCCCATAAAGACTATTCGGGTGGTGTTCCAATTCAAATCAGTGTTTATAATGACAAGTTAATGATTTGGAACGAAGGACAACTACCTGAAAATTGGACAATTGAAACACTTTTAGACAAACACTCATCAAAGCCATTCAACCCAGATATTGCAAATGCACTTTTTCGTAGCGGATACATTGAATCTTGGGGTCGGGGTATTTCGAAAATGACAGAGCAGTGCTTTAATTTTGGACTTCCTGCGCCCTTGTTCTTTTTTAAAAGTTCGGGTTTTTGGGTTGAGTTTAGAAAGGACATTTTTAACTACAATCAACTTAAAGACCTTGGACTTAATGAACGACAAATAAAAGCTGTGCTTTTCGTAAAAGACAACGGGAAAATAAA
Source organism: Cyclobacterium salsum (assembly GCF_010119245.1). GTDB lineage: Bacteria > Bacteroidota > Bacteroidia > Cytophagales > Cyclobacteriaceae > Cyclobacterium > Cyclobacterium salsum. Next base: position 6,879 of record NZ_WNKG01000014.1, on the reverse strand, counting down.
TAACAGTGATTATCAGACTTTAAATGATGTTTCAAAAGCAACTGCTACGAGAGACCTTACTGAACTTGTTGAAAAATTCAAGGTATTGGGCAGAAGTGGAGAAGTTGGAGCAGGAACAACCTATGTTTTGATTGGCTCATAATTGGCTCAATTGGCTCATAGGGCAAATCAAATAAGAGAAGTAAATGAACAGAGAAAAACACCGAAGCGATAACATCACCTTGGATCCACCGGGCGGTTCAGAGTAAATAGAAAATCCAGTATCTTTAAAAAGTTAGGAGTAGGCTGGAAGAGAACGGCTCCGAATGCCCGCCGTCTCCAAGCTGAATCCCGTTGCCACGTTGAAAGAATGATTGTGCAACAAATTAGAATTAAGATAGATTTAAGAAAAAAAGGAAAATTCATATGGTTAAAAATGGACGTGATTACATAAAGGAATCCTACTTTGTTGGTGGTAAAATGAAATTTCGGAGAATTTATCTCATAGATGGCATACCAGAAGAAGATTTCTTTAAGGAGAATGCATCTGATATTGATCGTTTAATAAATGGAGAATATTGGGAAATAAGCTATGAAAAAGATTTTATTAATAATTCCGGTGAATCAACTAAACAAAAAACCGATTCATCAGATAATGAAATAGAAGATTTACCATTTTAACTAGTAGCATTGGGGCCTGATGTGAATGAATTCTACCAATACTAAACCAAGGATTTTAACTCAGTAAGGTTGATCAATTAGTGGGCGCAAGGAATGGATGTCATCCTGCATCCGTTTATTTTTTCCATTCATGGATAAACTCCGTTCCAAATGCCCATCCAATACCCTAATAGACAATCTCGAAGCCGGAAAGGGGAGGCGCTTAGCCTCATGGCTACACTTCCAAGCTTCAAACGAGCGGTTCCGATCCGAAACGATTCGGCTTTAAACCGCAAGTTCGTGGCTTTTAGCCTTAACGATCTGCCAAAATGGCGCAAGATTTCACTAAAATTCCGCAAGCACCCGGTTCCGAACTGCAAGCTTGCATCTAAAAACCTGACAGGCCGAGTTCGGAAGTACTCCCCCCCACTTCGGAAGTACCCCTTGTCGAGTTCCGGACCGGAAAATACCGGCCAAAATGGCAAAAAATTTGTGATTTAACCGGAACGCTTCGGTTTTTATGCAAAAATGGGAGCATTTTCGCTTCAACCGCCGGGTTCCGAACCGCAGCGTTCGAGTTCCGAACGCCAACGTTGTCAGTTTGATGTACCCCCTCCCACTTCAGAAGCCGGGGGGAGTACTTAACAAGTGGGGTAGGGTACTTCCGAAGTACCCTCCGGAGCTAAAACGATTCCTACCGGGACTTGAAAAGTAGGCTGTTGCCAGGTAATTGTGGGCTTTCCAAAAATCATTTATCCGTAGATCTTTATAGCCAGTTATCAATAGGGTGTCCTTTTGACCAAACAGGAATGCATGTCCTTTGGCAAGTATCACGCAGCAGGGGTTTGAGATGTTTTCGGTAGCAATTGGGGCACAGAAACAGGAAAAGTTGATCGGCAGGCTGTTATGGCTACAGATAAAGGCTCCGTTCGATGGTCATTTAAGAAAAAGTTAGTATTATTAATTTCTGGTGGGAAAGCAAAACCAAGAGGGGTGTGCAAGCGGAGTGGGATGGGGATTCTTGCCTTTTTTCTTGGATATAGGCTTGGCCCCGCTAATGTTAGGAAACCGGCACGATAAACCAAATCAATACCTTAAAGGAGTTATACATAAAATGGAAGAACCAAAAAAAATTTACTCAACAAGAGCCATAGCGATTGCCACTTTCGTAGGGGGACCGCTTGCTGCCGGATATTTGGTTAAGAAAAATTATGAGACCTTCGAACAACCTGATCATGCCAAAAAATCGCTTGTTATAGGAGTAATAGCCAGCATAGTACTTTTTGCCGGCATTTTCTTGATTCCGGAAGAGGCGATTGATAGCATACCTAGTGCCCTCATTCCATTAATTTATACAGTGATCATCTACCTAATCGTTGAGAGCATTCAAGGGGAACGACTAAAAGATCATAAGGCATCGAATGGGGCATTTTATTCTGCCTGGAAAGCGGCTGGAATAGGTGCTATTGCGACGTTGATTACCATTGCGGTAACGTTCTTGTTTGCGGTTATTTTTAGTTGATTTAGGAATTTTAAAAGGGGATGGTTGCCCTTAGTGCCGTATTCCTTGTTGGCACCGGATGTTGATTTGTGGCCAGCTGCTTGAGGTATTCATTTTGGCTAAAGCCAGGGGTATTTCTATTCCAATTTTAAGAATGGGCTAAAGCCGCATTCCTATAGAGGAAACGTTTATTTAAAACCCGAGTCCTGATAATCAATTGCCTACTGCTTCAGCTGTAGGCATCATTGAATTTTTACCCCATCATTGGCTTTAGCCAAATCTTTTATCTTTGAACCTTTCCAACCCAAATTTCACCATTTGATCCATTTAGGCGATGGTTTGAGATTCTATTCTATGAACTGGGCTAACGGAGCATTTCTATTTATGTTGGGGTTTCTAAGAGGACCAAGGCGGCTGATGGGATCAGGCCAACAGGTAAAATCTCCCTTCGATAGGACATTGGTTTTTGTTTGATTAAGAATTTAATTTTTGAAACAGTTGACCATCGACCTATTAATTTCGTAAATTGAAGCAAAAAGCATGGCAAGCCTCACGTTAAAATAACAAGCCATTGGAAAAATTGACCGCATCTCTCGAAATAAAGGAAGGGGAGAGGGCCTTGAAATCACTTTTTATAGCATGGGAAGACAACAACGATTCCAAAGAAATTAGAAGCACGAGTTGAAAAGCATGAGATACTGGTTCCGAATGAAGTACCTTTTAGACACCAATAGCTGCATTCATTTTTTAAGACGAAAGTTAGCGCGGTTCGAAAGGTTTCAGGAGATAGAAATTGAAAACGTTGCTATTTTTAAAATTACATTTGCTGAACTAGTTTTAGGGGCAGATGTAGAATAAGAGCACCCAAAATGATCGACAAAAAAATCACCACACTTATTGGTAAAGCCATACGCGAAGGGAGATACCTGAGTATTACCTACCAAAATAGGAGCGGGGAGATTACTCCTTTTTGGATAAGCATTCTAGATATCAATGCAAAGGGTGAACTGTGGGTAAACATGTTTAATGTTACCAAAGATGACCCCATCAGAGATGCCAAAATTTTTATTTCCAGCATTCAGACTGCTGAAATCCTGAAATTTTCACACTATGAGGTATCGGAAAAGCTGATTAGAAAGCTGGAAGAGGATGAAAGTTTACAGGTTTTTGAATTTGACCGGTATGACAATAGTATATTAAACTACTACCTGGAATGTTACAAAGCCAATAAGGACCCCTTTCTTTACAAAGCCCATTTAATTCCGGGGGTGGACTTAACAGAATTGGCGAAGAAAAATCCGTATCCGTTATCCGACGAACAGCAAAAACAGATCATAAAAGATATCTATCATAATGATTACAACAAGTATTTTAACTACGAGCTGGCGATAAGTGAATTTTCGATTGATTTATATTCAAAAGGTAAATTTGTAATTGCCTACCGCAAACTCGAGCTAGATCCCGTCGACAAAACCCTGCATGTAGGTAGCAAAACACAATTCAATCCCAACTTTTATATCAAGGATGTAAAGCATTCCTTATCCTACTACACCGATTTGAGTCCGGAAGATTATGAAGCGATGTACCTAAGGGATAGGTCCGAAGCGTTAGCCCTATTGCGGGCCAATTTTAAAACCGGCGAAATGCCAAATACCAGGCCGGAGGTAGTTGTTTTGGGATATGCACAGATAGATATAGCTGGAATTTACGATAACATACACGCTGCCTATGAGCAAAAAGAAATGGAGGTTCCCTTAAAGGCATTTTTTCAAAACCTATCATTGCTGGACAGGCAAAACCGAACCGAACCGCATATTGCGCTGTATGACCGGAATATTAATATTGATCAGATTCAAACCATTTACAATGCGTTGAAATACCCCATCACCTATGTGCAAGGACCACCCGGAACCGGCAAAACGCAAACCATATTGAATATTATTGTGAATTGCCTCACCAATGGCAAAACGCTATTGATTTCGTCAAACAACAATGTACCTATTGATGGAATTAAGGATAAACTATACATTGGCAGGTACCGGAACAAGGAAATCCTGCTTCCTGTACTCAGGCTTGGGAACAACAAATGCGTCGCCCAGGCACTGGATTTAATTAGAGAAAGGGTTGCCTTTGAAACAAAAGATGTGCCTAAGGAAAAACTCTTGTTTAATATCAAAGAAAAGTCGAAAGAGAAAAACAGAAAATTGCTGGAGAAGATTAAGAATTATGAAACCAGCATGGAACAGACACAAAACCTGTCTTTCGTTAGCAGTTTGTTGTCAAAAGGAAAAAATCATTTACTGGAAAAGGAAAAACAGGCCATTGAAGAAAAACTAAGCCAAATCCCAGAAACCAACAATGATGATCTGGACAATTTATTTGAAGTGATAAAAGATAACCAACAGCTGTTGCAGTTTTTCTACTTCGAATCCTTGCGCTATGTAAAGCGTTTGAATAGCAAGGATTTTACTCCACTGATAGAAATACTGGCTATTGAGGAATCCGAAAAACAGGTAAAGGAATTTAATAAATGGATTGCCGATGACGAAAACCTAGAGAAGCTCACAAAAATATTCCCCATTATCCTTACAACCAATATATCCAGTCGTAAGTTGGGACGGAAATATAAATTTAATTTACTGGTAATGGATGAAGCCGGGCAGTGCGATATAGCCACCAGCCTGATCCCGATTTCAAAATGCAAAAACATGGTTCTGATTGGCGATACAAACCAGCTAAAGCCGATTGTTGTTTTTGAAGAAAGCAGAAATCGACACCTGATGAGCCAGTTTGGTGTAGATAATACCTACGATTACTATAATAATTCTATTCTGTCCATTTATAAAAGGATAGATAATATTTCCAGAGACATTTTGCTAAGCTACCATTATCGCTGTGGAAGGAAAATTATCAATTATTCTAACATGCGGTTTTATGAGAACAGATTAAACCTTTCGAAGACTACAATAAAAGGTGAGGTGAAGCTGATAGATGTGAATAATGTAAACCAAAAGGATAGAAATGCGTGCATTGAAGAAGCACAGGAAATAGTCAAATACATCGCCGAAAATAAGTTAACGGATACGTTTATCATCACCCCCTTTCGAAATCAGCAAGAAGTTTTGAATCATTACCTGAATAAGGCAAAAGCAAATGCCGAAATTGATTCTTCTGTGAGTTGCGGTACAATTCACAAAATCCAGGGGCAAGAGAATAAAACTATCATCATATCTACTTCCATATCCAGCAACACAAGCCCCAGAACCTACGACTGGATAAAAAACAACAGCCAGTTAATCAATGTTGGCGTTACCAGGGCACAGCATAACTTGGTTGTGGTAGCCGATAAAAAGGCAATAGATAGGTTATCCAGAAAAGATGACGATTTGTACGCGCTGATTGATTATGTTCAGAAAAATGGTACTACCCAGATCCAAAAAAGCGCTGCAAACAAGTTTACCATCGGATTTTCGAATGATTCCAAATTTGAAGACGAATTTTATAAAACAATGAGCCATTATTGCACCATTCAAGGCACCCGTTTTGAAAGAAATGTAAAGGTAATCGATGTTTTTCCGGGAGAATTAAACAATCCGGATGTAAACAAAAAGGAATTTGACGGCGTCATTTTTCAGGGTAGGATGCCAAAAGTGGTATTTGAAATAAATGGTATAGAGCATTTTAAAAATAAAAAGCGAATTGAGTCAGATAAGATTAAAATGCAACTACTGCATTCAAAAAATATCGACAGAATAATTGTACCCAATCATTATGTGAAACATTATGAATTTATACGGGAATTAATGAATAAAATCAAAGGAGGTGTTTATCAAAAAGCATTGTTTGATGGCTAATATGTTAGTTTAAATCTACCTCTTCGTCCGACGCTGTTTCATCTTCAATTTTTTTTTAAATTGATTTAAATAGTTTCCTGTTTATGGATGATTTTTTCAAAAAAATGTCGTTCTTTTCGTTTCTATACGTATTCAGATGCTGAAGAAAATCGGTTTTCTATTGCTCGCATTCTTTCTGGCCTTTAGGTCTTATGAAATGGTGAATGGGCTACTTCGCCATAACCTCTCGGATTTGTCTTTTATTGAATCAGTTTTGATTTCTTTTTTGTTAGCCCTATTTCTAACGGGTGTTTTTGCGTTTCCGGGATTTGCTTTTCCGACAAGTACGCTGCTTCCTGACGCATATTACCGAATTCGCGAACCCGAGCGGTTAAAAGCGACTTATGAAGGGTTGGGAGGGGAGTATTTTAAACGGATGCTGCTTATTGGCTTCTGGGGTAAGGAGAAGCAGCGAAAGAAATATTTCGATGGCACCAAAACAGGGATTGCTAACCTGGATTTCCAGACCAGGCAATCCGAATTCGGCCATTTGGGGGCCTTTATTTTGCTTGGTGTTGCATCGGTTATGTTATTGTTCCGGGGATATACTTTCATTTTCTTTCTCACCACCTTGCTAAATATAATCGGAAATGGCTATCCGATTTTGTTGCAACGGGTGCATCGCATCCGGATTCAGAAAATACTAGGTGGGTAAATCGATTGGAACCTATGGACCTATGTAAAAGAATGGACTAAAGCCCGATTCCTATTGGATAATAACCAATTTGAGGAATAGTCTAACGCCTCATTTTTTTGAAGATTCATCGCTTGAAACCAGGATTCTTTTAATAAATTGCCTACTGCTTCAGCTGTAGGGAATAGAGATTTTTTCCTCATTTAGGGCTT
>NZ_WNKG01000013.1 GCF_010119245.1 Cyclobacterium salsum | reverse complement strand
AGAATGGAAAAGTATGTGGAATTTTAGCTGTTTTGTTTGCTTTTCAACATAGGAGGAACACAAAGAGTTAATATTAGAGAACTGGCATGAGTACTTTAACAGATATAAAAATCAATAGAGCCAAAAAAGTCTGGTTTACGGAAGAAAGGCTTTATGTCCTATTGGAAGATGGAAGAGAAATCGGTACTCCAATTGAATGGTTTCCCAAACTTCGGCAAGCTTCAAGAGAACATTTAAATAATTGGAGGTTAATTGGAGGAGGAATTGGAATTCACTGGGAAGGCCTTGATGAAGATCTCTCAGTTAATGGATTATTAAAATAAGGGAGTGTTAGCTCAACTCTGTCTGGCTTCCCTTCGGGGGCTAGCCTCACAGCCGGATCCTGATGCCATGCTACCGTTCTTAGAAAAACCGTTACCTCCAAGCCATTTGCTTCTCAATCAATACTTTTCGGTTTTAACTGTAATCTAATCAGCTATAAAACACTGTATTTCTGTACAGTTTCGAAAAAATAGCCTCTTGACTCTGGTCAATACAGGCTTCCAAGCTTAGTTGTTAAGTGCGGCGGCATGTACGTCTACATTTCTAGTAAGTCGAACCAACCCCATTCCTACGATGCCCTTAAACCAAACTGAACGTCAAATTTTACGCAAACACCTGATCGAATCGCTAAGTGGTGAAAAAGCACACATTACCTTTGATCGGGTAGTAGCCGATTTCCCCTTAGAGGCCATCAACAATAAAGTGCCGGGCATTCCCCATTCTCCCTGGTTCCTGGTAGAACATATGCGACGGGCGCAGCGAGATATCATCGAATTTATAAAAAACCCCAACTATCGGGAAATGAACTGGCCGGAGGACTATTGGCCAACAGCCGAAGCGGACACCAATACCTGGAAACAATCTGTGGAAGGTTTTTTTGCCGACCGAAAGCAACTGATTCAGATGATTGAAGATGATTCTCTCGACCTGTTTGCCCCCATTGCGCATGCCCCGGATTACACGATTTTTCGGGAGATCATCATCATGGCCAATCACCATTCCTACCATACCGGTCAATTGCTTTACCTTAAAAGAGTATTTAAAAGTGAGCCTAGCTAAGGAAAATCAAGCAAATTTCAACCACTGTTAGTTACCTGCTTTATGGCTAAATTGCGTAACTTGTTTAGCACTTAACCAGAAACTAATGGGAACATTTAAAAATCCAGGAGTATACATCGAAGAAAAAAATGCCTTCCCCTCTTCGGTAGTGCAAGTACCAAGTGCAGTTCCCGCATTTATCGGGTATACGGCCAAACGGCCAACTAACCAAGCAAAACGAATTACTTCCTTTTCGGAATTCAATCAGCATTTTGGAGGCCCGGCTCCCTACCTGTTTCGGCTTCAGGGGCGAGGCGATGAGGAGCAGGTTCCGGCAGCTAAGGAAACAGTAGCAAATGAAGCGATCGGTGAAATCAATGGCTATAGCCTGAGTATCGTAGGTCCGGCAAACCGGCTTTATGCGGCCATGAAGTTGTTTTACCAAAATGGGGGAGGTACCTGCTATATCGTTTCGGTAGGTGGATATGGTGAAGGGGAACCGATCCAAGCGGCCAGTCTTATGGCCGGTTTGCAAGCTCTGGAGCAGGCACCGGAACCCACCCTGGTACTTGTTCCCGATGCCGTTTCTCTGGATACTGCCGAGGCATTTTATAGCCTGTGCCGCAAGGTAATCGCCCATTGCGGGCAGATGGGCAACCGGATGGCCATTTTGGATGTGTACCAGGGCTACAAAGCCTTGCAAAATCCTGAGGGCGGGAAATCCGTTGTGGACCGGTTCCGGGAAGAGATCGGCAGCGAATCACTCAGCTACGCCGCCGCCTATTATCCCTGGCTGGAAACAACGATCGTAAACGAATCGGATCTGTCCTTTCAAAATCTGACCGACGATAGCCTGGCACGGCTGGTTGAAATGATCAGTGGAGAACTTTCGCTTATCGATCATCCCGAAAATGAATCAAAAAGCGAAGCGCTACGAAAGGAGCGGATTTTATCCCTGGTAAAACAACTTCCCAATTATACATCAGTTGCCGTGAATAGTTGGGACGATAACCCCGATACTTCCGGCAAACTTTCTCCCGCTGACTTGCACCGCACGCTTTTGGCGATGAGTCAGGCCTATAAAGCATTAATGGGATTTCTGCAAAAGTACCTGAATCAACTGCCACCTGCGGCTGCAATGGCCGGGTTGTATTCCTTGGTGGATTCCACGAGCGGGGTTTGGAAAGCCCCTGCCAATCTTTCCCTGAATTCCGTTATTGCTCCATCGGTACCCATTTCCTCAGAAGAGCAAGAGTATCTGAATACCCCCTTGGATGGAAAAGCGGTCAATGCCATCCGCTCCTTTGTGGGAGAAGGCGTGCTCGTATGGGGGGCGCGCACGTTGGATGGAAACAGTTCCGACTGGCGATACATTCCTGTGCGACGGACCGCGATGGTACTCGAACAATCGATGCGGTTAGCAGTCAAAGCCTACACCTTTGAACCCAATCAGCCTGCTACCTGGATCACTGTCAAATCCATGCTGGAAAATTACCTGACACAGCAGTGGAAAATGGGAGCTTTGGCCGGAGCGAGCCCAGCTGAGGCTTTCTCAGTACGCGTTGGGGTAGGGGAAACGATGACGGCTGAGGATGTCCTGAATGGTACCATGCGGGTAAGGGCATTGGTCGCTGTGAGCCGACCTGCTGAATTTATTGAAATCACCTTTGAGCAAGCCATGCAAAAGGCCTAAAGGATCCTGATGGCTGGATGGAAGCAAACTGGAGCCCGTTCCATCTAAAAAGGCTACCTGAAAGCAAGCTTGGCCAAAACACCACCCAGGGGCTTGATGATGGCGCATGTGAACGATTGTAAATGACAAAAGGAATTGAGAACAGATTGGAAATATCGCCTGGTGCTTGCTTTTCAAATGGGAGTGCTATACACCCTTGCAATTTGGGCAATGGACTATTTTTCGGGCGAAACCCGGTATTCGCCGGAAAGCTTACTGTTTCAGGGCCTGTTTTTTGGTCTCTCGTTCGCACTAATATTCCCCTACCTCTTTAACCGGCTGGGGGGAATGGTATTTAGCAAAATCGGTGAAGCCATCCATCCGGCACTGGAGCCGGGGGAAGAAATCCAGCGAGCGGCACCCGCCACCCTTTTCAAAGGCATGGAAGGAGTAGGAGGCAAACTGTTTTTAACCAACAAAAAGCTCATTTTCAAGTCCCACGCACTGAACATACAGAAAGGGCAAACGGATATTGACTATGAAACGATTTCCGGGGTTGAAAAAAGAGAGGCGGGAAAAAGGAGGTATCCCGGTATTTGCATTCAAACAAGGAATGGTAAGGAATTCAAAATGGTCGTTAATGAGCCAGAGGTGTGGATAACGGAACTAAATGAAAGAATAACCCGATAAAAAAAGCGGATTTCCTGAATTTTAAGCGTTTCTTAAGATTCAATTAATGGATTCTTAAGCGAGTTATATGCATATTTGGTAGATGAGGATTTTGATAGTTGAAGACGAACAGGGAATTGCGGCTTTCCTTAAACAGGGATTAGAGGAAGAGTCGTTTGCTGTGGATGTGGCCGATGAAGGCAAATTGGGTCTGCGCTTGGCTTTGTCAGGAGAGTACGATATACTATTACTTGACTGGATGCTTCCGGGATTAAGTGGAATCGAAATTTGCAGGCAGTTCCGAAAAGAATTCCCAACCACCCCTGTCATTTTTCTAACCGCCAAGGACACGCTTGACGAAACGCTGTTTGGTTTGCAGTCTGGCGCAAATGATTATATTAAGAAGCCCTTTCATTTCGAGGAAATTCTGGAGCGAATCAAAGTGCAACTGAGACCAAAGATGGGTGAGCACTCCCTATTTACCTTGGGAATCATTACGCTGAATACGGAGACCCATCAGGTATTTAAAGGAAAGGAAGAGGTTAATCTCACCCAAAAGGAATTTGCGTTACTGGAATACCTTATTCGCAACAAAGGTAAGGTATGTAGGAGAACCCGGATCATTGAAAGTGTATGGGATATCCACTTCGAATACAATACCGGTGTTATCGATGTGTACATCAACGCATTGCGAAAGAAGCTTTCCTTATCCGATGAAGAAAATTACATTCAGACCGTTCGTGGTGTAGGTTACATCGCAAAAGAAATATGAACCTAAGCTTCAAAAATAGAATAGCCCTGCATTATATGGTGGCGACAGCCATCATCATGGCGGTTGTTTTTGGCACCATCTTTTTGATTGTCGAGCGTACGGTGATACAAAACCTGGATAATGATTTATCGTACGAAGCAGAAAAGCATTTAAACGAGATTGAATTCGTAAAAGACAGTATTCAATTTATCAATAAGGAAGAATGGCAAGAGCGTGAACACACAGAGACCCAGGTAAACCCTGTTTTTATTCAATTGAATGACAAACAGGGTTCGGTAATGGATCGATCCCCGAACCTGAAGCAGGATTTTCTTACCTTCAAAGGAAAGACGGATGGCGGGCATTACAATGCCGAACTGACGGATATCCCCATCAGGCAAGTTCAACTACCTATTATGGAAAATGATCGGATTAAAGGATACATCGTTGCAGCCATATCCTCAGAATCTGCATTTTCTGTGATCTCCCGGTTGAGAGAGGTCTTGATCATTTCTTATTTCGTGCTACTGGTAGGCTTATACTTCATCTCCCGGTTTTTGGCAGGAAGAAGCATGATCCCCATTCAGGAAATGACTCGTACCATAACTCATATCACCCAAAATAATCTGAATGAAAGAGTTACTTTGCCCAAAAATCAAGATGAAATTTTTCTTCTTTCTTCCAGTTTCAATGACTTGCTGAAGCGAATTGAAAAGGCAATTGAAAAGGAAAAACAATTTACGTCGGATGCGTCTCATGAACTCCGGACCCCTCTTGCCACACTGCGTGGCACCTTGGAGGTGCTGATCAGGAAGCCACGATCTCAACAGGAGTACGAAGCAAAGATCCTTTATAGCCTGGAAGAAATCGACCGAATGACGGCTACCTTAGAACAACTGTTGATGTTGGCCCGATTAGAAACGTCCGTAGGAAGCAAAATGGATTCTTTTATACCTCTTTCCGTGCTCATTGATGAATCCATCTCCCGGTTTAAACCCCTGATTACTGAGAAAAAACTGAAAATTAGGCTGAATATCAATCAATCGGAGAAGGCCCTTATACCTCATTTCTACAGCAATATCATTATTGACAACATCCTAAATAATGCCATTAAATATTCACATTATGGAGGAACGATACGTATCGCTGTAGATATTGTAGAAGGCCGAATTACCTGTAATGTCAGGGATGAAGGAATCGGAATTAAGGAAGAGGATTTAGTCAATATTTACGATAGTTTTTATCGATCAGATGCCTTGGATCACAAGCAAATTCCAGGAAATGGATTGGGACTGGCCATAGCAAAAAAATGTGCCAATGCCATTCAGGCTGAATTAAAGGTTAGCAGTACCTACGGTCAGGGTACCAATGTGATGATTACTTTTTGAACGCATCACAGCCTTCCGAAAGCGGAAACCCATGCGAGACCAAAAAGAATAATTGCAGCTTACCTATGACGGGACCATATAGAATATTATTTATATGGCTTTTGCAAAACTTTTTATAATGCTACTAGACGTATTTGCTGAAAAGACGGGCGTTTCCACTATCACAAAAGTTATTAATTGTTAGAATTATTTTATTGGCAGGATTGAAATGGGAATATCAGCTCTGACTGGCTACTTCCTGCGTGTAGGACTAGAAGAACTACCAATCTTAAGCTAATCTTAAGAAAGCCTTGAGAAAGCCTTTAGGACCGTCCGGCTACATTCGGTGAGTAATTCAAAATGAAGCTCATCAATGCTAGCAAAGATCATTCAGTACAGTATTCACCACAAGTTGATCGTGCTTCTGTTTTCAGTAGGAGTGATCGCCTTTGGAATTTATTCCCTTACTGAGATTCCCATAGGGGCGGTTCCGGATGTTACCAACAATCAGGTACAAATCATCACCACTTCTAGAAACTTAGCTACTGAAGATGTAGAGAAATTCCTTACCTATCCGGTAGAATTGGAAATGGCCAACCTGCCCAATGTGAAAGAAATCAGATCCATTTCTAAGTTCGGGCTGTCTGTAGTAACCGTGGTTTTTGATGATAAGATTGGCACCTATCTTCCCCGACAACTTATAGCAGAAAAAATAAAGGCTGCAGAGGAAAAAATCCCTTCTGGCTTTGGAAAACCATTTATGGGCCCCATTACCACTGGCCTGGGTGAAATCTATCAGTATGTAATTGAGGTAGATTCCCTTCATCGGGATGAGTATACATTATCCGATATGCGCACCATACAGGATTGGGTGGTCCGGCGACAACTCTCCGGCATTCCGGGGGTGGTAGAAGTAAATACCTGGGGCGGTTACCTCAAACAATACGAGGTGGCACTCAACCCTGAAAAACTCCGTAGCCTGAATATTTCTGTCGCTGAAGCTTTTTCGGCATTGGAGAAAAACAATAGTGTGGCCGGAGGAGGCTACATTGAAAAAACCAACCAAGCTTTTTTCATCAGAGGCGAAGGTTTGGTTGGTTCTTTGGAAGACATCGAAAATATTGTCATTGAAAACAGGAAAGGGACGCCCATCTTTATTAAAGATGTAGCCAGTGTTGGTTTCGGGCATGCGACGCGATTCGGTGCCATCACCGGCAACGGAGAGGGCGAAAAAGTATTGGGGCAAGTGATGATGCTTAAGGGAGCCAATTCCAAAGCGACCATAGAATCTGTTAAAGAAAGGGTTGCCCAGATATCCACCACCCTCCCTCCGGGGATTCATATCAATCCTTTTTTGGAAAGAAGTGAACTCATCGCCAAAACCACCTTTACCATCGCCGAAAACCTGATTTTGGGATGTCTTATCGTGATTTTTGTCGTTGTGCTTCTGCTTGGCAATATCCGATCCGGACTAGTGGTAGCATCGGTCATCCCCATGTGTTTGCTTTTTGCCCTATCCCTCATGTACATCTTCGGAGTGGATGCCAACCTGATGAGTCTGGGGGCCATTGATTTTGGGATTATCATCGACGGAGCGGTGATAATTGTAGAATTTATTGCCTTTAAAATAACGGCAGAGCGATCCACATTACTGGCATTGCCTAAAGCAGAAAGACAGCGCTTCATAGATAAAATCACCCATCATGGTGCCAGTAAGATGATGCACTCGGCTGTGTTCGGTCAGCTCATTATCATCATTGTATTCATTCCCATACTCTCTTTGGTGGGAGTAGAAGGAAAAATGTTCCGGCCCATGGCCCTGGTTTTTTCTTTTGCATTGATTGGAGCGATGATTATGTGTTTTACCTACGTTCCCGTAATGGCTTCTTTGTTTATAAAGCCTTCTGATCCTACCAAAAAAACCATTTCCTCTCGTCTCATCACCTTTCTGGAAGACAAATACAGACCTACCATGGCCTGGGCGCTGAGACGGAAAAAAATCGTTCTAAGTTTATCTGCGGCCCTACTTATCGGGGTAGGCTTTCTCTTTAGCAGCATGGGGGGTGAATTTGTCCCCACACTGGATGAAGGTGATTTTGTAATCCAGCCGGTATTGAAGACAGGCACTTCCTTGAGCAATACCATAAAAGCCACGACACGAATGGAAAAGATACTGATTCAGTTTCCTGAAGTGGATCAGGTGGTGAGTAGGATTGGAGCTGCTGAAGTTCCCACCGATCCCATGTCCATGGAAGAAAGTGATGTCATTATCAAACTGATTCCAAAAGGAGATTGGGTAACTGCAGAAAGTAAGGACCAGTTAGCAGATAAATTCAAAGAGGCACTTACAGCAGAAATCCCCGGTGTGGACTTTGAATTTACCCAACCTATTGAAATGCGCTTTAATGAATTGATCACGGGTGTGCGGGCCGATTTGGCCATTAAGATTTTTGGCGAAGACCTGGACATTCTTTACAGCAAAGCCCTGGAGGTTGAAAAAGCGATTCAACTTATTGAAGGAGCAGCCGATATCATCGTTGAGAAAGTGGCGGGCCTCCCTCAAATGTCGGTGAATTATAACCGGCAAATGATTGCAAAATATGGGATGAATGTGGATGAACTCAACAGCATCATCACCATGGGCTTTGCCGGGAAAGCTGCCGGAACCGTATTTGAAGGTGAAAAGCAATTTGATTTAGTGGTTCGGTTTGATCGGGAACATCACCAGGATTTGGACGATATCGAAATGGCGACCATCCAACTTCCAAATGGAAACCAGGTTCCTCTCAGTGAATTTGCAACTGTCAGCTATACCACAGGACCAGCTAAAATTTCGAGAGACGATACCAAACGAAGAATTGTGGTTGGCGTAAACGTACGGGGCCGGGATTTGGAATCGGTGGTGAAAGACGTGCAGCAGGTTATTAATGACGCAATTGATTTACCTCCTGGTTACACGGTCGAATATGGTGGTCAGTTTGAAAACCTGAGAACTGCCAGAGATCGCTTAATGATTGCGGTACCCTTGGCCCTCATTTTAATTTTTATCCTTCTCTATTTTGCCTTTAATTCGGTGAAAGAAGCCCTCATAATTTACAGTGCCATTCCCATGTCAGCCGTGGGAGGGGTCATCCTGTTGTACATTCGGGATATGCCATTTAGTATTTCTGCCGGGGTTGGCTTTATCGCACTCTTTGGTATTGCTGTGCTGAACGGAATCGTCCTGATTGAAGAGTTTAAAGACCTAAAAGCGCAGGGCATCCAGGACATCAACAGGCGGATTTTGACGGGTACCAGGAACCGGTTACGACCTGTACTACTCACGGCATCGGCCGCAGCATTGGGATTTTTGCCCATGGCCATTTCCACTTCCGCCGGAGCAGAGGTGCAAAGGCCCTTGGCTACCGTAGTGGTAGGAGGACTAATATCCGCAACCGCACTTACCCTAGTGGTACTACCCGTTCTTTACGCCTTGTTTGATAGAAAGGGGCATTTTCCTAAAATTAAGTCATCGGTAAAGGGGCTTGTGCTATTGCTTTTAATTTCCCTTCCAGTATTAGGCTACGGTCAAGATCAAAAAATCTCCGCTAATCAGGCCGTGGAAATCGCTTTGGAAAATAATAGGGGCCTAAAGGCCTCTTCTCAGCAAGTGGACCAAAGCAAGCAACTGTTGGGAAGTGCCATTGACATTGGTAAAACGGAGATTTATTATAATAAAGATGAGAACAACATTGCCCCCAATGATTTGGCGCTTAACGTTTGGGGAATTAGTCAATCCCTAAAATTCCCTACTGTATACGGTTCCCAACGGAACGTGATGAAAGGCGAAATCCAATTAGCTACTGACCAATATGCTATGGATAGGTATCTGGTTACCAGGGAGGTGTTGAAAGCCTACTATGAAATTGTTTACTGGCAGGAAATGCTCACTAATTTCAACTACCTGGATAGTCTGTACAGTACATTTGAACATGCTGCAAATAGGAAATTTGAGCAAGGCGAGTCTAATTATCTGGAGAAATTAACCGCAGAGACTAAAAGTGAGGAAATTTCTATTCAGCGCCGGCAGATTCAGGAGAGCCGCCAAAAAGCCCGCATGAGGTTGAACAAATGGCTTCAATCAAGCTCGGAATACACGGCCAACAGTCAATCACTTACCCGGTTGGAAATAAAACCGATAGATACACAAAACCATCCTGCACTTCAATACTATTCGGATGCTTTAACACTTGCCGAAAGAAGAATCAACCTGGAAAAACAGCAACTGCTGCCGGATTTGAAAGCTTCTGTATTTCGAGGCAGCAATAATGGAACCGGTATTCAAAGCTATTCCGGCTTTCAGTTAGGTCTTGGGATTCCGCTGTGGTTCGGAGCGCAAAAGTCAAAAATAAATGCGGCTAAAACCGGGGCTTCCATTCTAACATCTCAATCCGAAAACTATAAAATACAGCTGACATCCCAATACCATTCGCTGCGGTCGGACTTAAAAAAGTACGAAGAGGGGATCGACTATTACCACATGTCAGGAAAAAAGCTTTCGGAAGAAACCCTTATCCATGCCACAAAGGCCTTTCAAAACGGTGAAATTGACTTTCTTCAGTACATCCAATTGCTGGAAAATGCGACAACCATCGAAACAAACTATCTCAGCACCCTTTTTCAGTACAACATGACCGTACTGGAGGCGAACTACATAATGAACTAATATGAACTCCGTATACTTAAAAAGCAGAAGTAATCACCCCGCAATAAGTCACGCCTTAGGATTATGGATCATTGCCGCTATGATTGGGCTGTATTCTTGTTCCTCCAGTTCGGATCCGGAAATCATCACGGATATTGCTCAGGAATCATCAGGGGTGGAAACCTATGAAGTGACGAAAATGCAATTTGAGTCTTCCCACATGGCCTTGGGAACCATGCAAATGGTGCCCTTTCATGAAGTGGTTAAGGCCAAAGGCATGATTGATGTCCCGCCCGAAAATCGAGCTGCCGTAAGCAGTTACTTTGGCGGAGCGGTGAAGGAAATCAGTTTATTGCCGGGCCAAAGCGTGAAAAAGGGGCAGGTGCTATTCGTTCTCGAGAATCCGGATTACGTTCAAATCCAACAGGATTTCCTGGAAGCAAAGGGGCAATTGGCCTATCTCCAATCGGACTATGAGCGACAGAAAAACCTGGTTCAGGACAGTATCAGTTCTCAAAAGAAATTTCTTAAAGCAGAATCGGACTATACGGTCACGAGCGCCAGGGTAGCATCCTTAGGTAAGAAGTTGGCGCTGATGAACATTGATCCCAATACGTTTACCCTAGAAAACATTCGAACCAGTATAGCGTTACGATCTCCCATCAGTGGGTATGTAACGGAAGTGGCCATTTCACAAGGTGCTTTCCTAACGCCATCACAAATGGCCGTTTCCATCGTTAATACCGACCATGTTCACTTGGAATTGAACGTCTTTGAGAAAGATTTGGCGAAAATACGTATTGGACAACCCATCCGCTTCAGGATTCAGGAAGATAGTAGTAAAGAATACGAAGCGGCCATTTATTTAATCAGTAAAACCATTGACCCGGAAGAAAGAACGGTGGGCATTCACGGTCATTTAGTGGATGAAAAACTTACTCAAAGATTTAATCCGGGCATGTATGTCGAAGCAAGTATTTATACCGCGTCAGAAGAAAAATGGGCCTTACCCAATGATGCGCTGGTTGAAATGGAAGGAAATTTTTATGTTTTAACACTTCAAAACAGTTCGGAAACGGGCTACACGTTTGTGAAACGTGTAGTCAAAACAGGCCTATCAAATAATGACCATATTGAAATCTTGGGCGGGTCGGGGCTGGATGAAACCACAGAATTCTTAATTGACGGAACATTTAACCTAATTAAAGAATAACCATTAATAAAGCACATTTTCACTTAAGTGAATGACTATGAAAATAGAAAATTATTTAGTTGTCCTTTTGCTACTAATAGCCAGGGTATCGATAGTGAGCGCCCAGGAGTGGCAATTAGACCTGAGTCAAGCACAAAAGATCGCCCAAGAAACTGACCGGAGGATCGTTTTGGTTTTTTCCGGATCGGACTGGTGTGCACCCTGCATCAAGTTGGAAAAGGAAATTTGGCAGTCAGCCGAATTTCAGGCCTATGCCAAGGAAAATTATGTCATGTTGCGTGCGGATTTTCCCCGAAAAAAGGCCAATCAATTATCAGATGCTCAAGCAAGCAAAAATGGAAAATTAGCCGAAAAGTACAATCCCAATGGCTACTTCCCCCTGGTGGTGGTCTTGGATGATAAGGCTGAGGTATTGGGGGAAACGGGATATAAAAAAATCAGTCCACAAGAGTATATCAGCCATTTAAACAGTTTTAATCCCTGAGCTATGGGTCGGTTAGGTTTTATCATCATGGTGGTGTTTGGTGTTCAGGTCACCAACGCCCAGCAGGTTTTTCATCGCACTACCCTTTTAATGGGAAGTCGCTTTGACTTAACGGTAGTAGCAGCTAATGAGCAAGAAGCTGAAGTCTTCCTGGACACTGCTATTGTTGAAATCACCCGGATTGAACGGTTAATATCCTCCTGGGATCCTAACTCCCAAACTTCGGCGATCAATGCGAATGCGGGAATAAAACCAATAAAAGTAGATAAAGAGTTATTCGATTTGACAGCCCGATCCATCGCTTTGTCGGAACTCACCGATGGGGCTTTTGACATCAGTTACGCCTCAATGGATCGGGTTTGGAAGTTTGATGGAAGTATGACGCAAATGCCCACCGCCGAAGAGGTGAAAAAATCGGTAGAAAGGGTTGGGTATGAAAAAATTATCCTGGATCCCGAAAAACAAACGGTCTTTCTCAGTCAAAAAGGTATGAAAATAGGCTTTGGTGCTATTGGCAAAGGGTATGCGGCAGACAAAGCCAAGCGACTGTTGATGGCCGAAGGAGCGATTGCGGGTATCATTAATGCCTCCGGAGATATGAATACCTGGGGCAAGCAGCCGGATGGTCGTGATTGGATGGTCGCCATAACCAACCCCATGAACAAAAACAAGGCTTTTGCTGAATTGCCCCTCAAGCAAGGGGCGGTGGTCACTAGCGGCGATTACGAAAAGTTTGTTGAGTTTGAGCAGGTGCGGTACGCTCATATCATCAATCCCCAAACCGGATATCCGGCCATTGGTATTATCAGTGTGACGGTTTTTGCACCTAGTGCCGAATTGGCAGATGCACTGGCCACGTCCGTTTTTGTTATGGGAAAAGAAGTCGGACTTGACCGAATTAATCAGTTGCCTAATGTAGCCTGTATCATCATAGACGATCGGGGGAATATTCACAAATCGGAACGAATCAGAATCAATGAAGAATAAAATTCTTGTTGTCGCAGTGATATTGCTTGGCATGAATGCCTGTGTAGCAGTAAAATCATATGAAAAAGTGAATATCAATGATCCGGACATGGAGCTGGTTGATCGAAAATCGAAAAAATTTGAAACCAGTTTTCAGGTCTATCGGGAGGGCGCAGCGGGTGCCAATGGAGGAAAATCGGGAGGTGGCTGTGGTTGTAATTGAACGACTTCATATCATGAAAATAGTTAGTTTCCTTCTTCTTTGGTCTCTTCCATTTTTGGTTTTGGCACAAAATGATAAAGACAGCACTTCTGTTTTTAAGAAACGCGTCCTGGAAAATGTAGAAATCGATATTCTTGCCAGCTATTACGAGCAAAATGGGAAAAATGCGGCAGTGACCGGAGGCATCGGTACGGAAGAGCTCAGTGACCTTGCTTCGGATATTTTTATTTCTATACCCCTAAATGATGATGATGTGTTGCGAATAAACGCTACCGTTTCTGCCTACACCTCGGCATCGTCCAGTAACCTGAATCCGTTTTCAGGGGCTTCCAGAGGTGAAGACGATGACGATGATCATGACGACGATGATTATGAAGATAATGGAAACAATAGCGGTGAAAACACAGGTACCCCCTGGGCGGCTTCATCGGGTGCTTCAAGAAAAGACACCTGGGCAGCAGTTAATGCCAGTTACACTCATTCATCGAAAGACAGAAATTCTATTTATTCAGCCAATTTGAATTTTGCCAATGAATACGATTACACCTCACTTGGTGCAGGAATAGGACTTGTTCGGCTATTCAACCAAAAAAACACCGAACTAAGCCTGAATACCGCTGTTTATTTAGATACCTGGCGACCAGAATATCCAACGGAAATAAAAACATTTGTAAAGGAAAAGGGAGACTTAAATGCTGATTTTTTTGAAGGTGTAAGTATTTTAAGCCAGAATGGGACAGCAATAAATAAAAATGCCGCTGATGCATGGAGGCCTTTTAATACCACTTTGGTAGACAATGATAAACGAAATACCTATAGTTTTTCCTTAGGGTTTTCACAAATCCTGAGTAAGACTACCCAGCTTTCGGTTTTTTCGGATATCACCTACCAAACCGGCTGGTTTTCCAATCCAATGCAACGCGTCTATTTTGCGGACAAGGATAATTTTTATATCGGAAACGCCGAGAGTATTCCGTTTTATACCGAGCCTAAAAACAAAGATGTTTTCCAACTGGCGGATGATATCGAGCGGCTTCCTGGCAGTCGAATTAAACTACCAATAGGAGTGAGGCTCAATCAGTATGTGACGGAATACCTGGTATTGCGAAGCTATTACCGCTATTACGTGGATGATTGGGGTATTCAGTCGCACACCGTTAATATAGAATTAGCCATAAAACTCGGGCAATACTTCACCTTCTACCCGAGTTATCGGTTTTATAATCAGACAGCAGCTACTTACTTTGCACCTTATGAAGAACTAGTTTCCAGCAGTGTTTACTATACCTCTGATTTTGACCTTTCCACCTACCATGCCAATCAGATTGGGTTCGGAATGAAATACACAGACATTTTTACATCGGCTCATCTGTGGAGATTTGGTTTGAAGGGATTAACGATCGATTATAGTAATTATGCGCGCAATACGGGTTTAAAGGCAGCCATTGTATCCTTTGGGGCTAGTTTTGTTTTTATCGATTAGGCGTTTACAATGGTTAGTATGCAAATTTAGAAAAAATGATTTTTTAAACTGGTAGCCATCACGGCTAAAAACCATTTAAAAAACTTTTTAAAAAACGGGTATCCCCTGTCATATAAAACTAACTTTTAGGCACTAATGGATAAGAATGAAAAGACGGCAACTGGAAAACCTCCTTAAAGAACTTCACCAAGAAGCTTACCACTGGTCAAGACAGTGCTGCTCATTTGATGAGGATTTGGGCAATGGACTATTTTTCGGGCGAAACCCGGTATTTGCATTCAAACAAAGGATGATAAGGCGTACAAAATGGTCGTTGAAAATGCAGTAGATTGGATAGCGGATTTAATTGCACGACAAATTTAAAAAAAGCCACAGTCAGAAAAGGATCTCGGTAGCCAAGTGTAACCAGAAGAGCAGGCGGTTGAAAAACCCTTGAACCCTATTCTGGCGATTCCACCTTACGCTCAGGTTGGAGCAGAACCCTGTATTTATTGTATCTTACACCTAAAGGGGAAATAGCTCCGGCTAAGAATTACCGTTAATTTTGATTTTCAAACATCAGACACCTGAGTGAGTAAAAGCGTTTAACAGGGTAGTGTAGTGAGCGTTTCAATGTTTAGGGCTGATAGTTGTATCGAAGGACGGCTTCTTAGCGTCTAATCAATGTAGTTAGTTTCCCAGCAGATGCTAAAAAAATGCGGAGCAAAATGAATCCGATGTATATCAGTGAAGCCAGAGGGGTAATAACCAAGCCTGCTGACGGTCGGAATATCAATCTGGTTTAAATTGTAAAAGGTTTTTTCAGCCGGATTACTTGTCTTTGAAACCCTGTTTATTGGGAAATTTTGGCAACGTGAAGAAAAAGGTGCTGCCTTTACCGTGGACTGATTGTGCACCGATTGTTCCACCATGGATTTCAAGTATCCGTTTGCAGGCTGAAAGTCCGATCCCTGTTCCAGAAATGCTGTCATGTGAGTGTAGCCTTTTCATAAATCCAAATATTTGATCCGCATACTTCATTTCAAAACCCATTCCATTGTCATTGACCAAAACCTTGATTATATCTCCTTTGTCTTCATAGGCTACTTTTATTATCGGGTCCTCATTGGATCGGTATTTAATGGCATTGCTAAAAAGGTTCTGAAAAAGCCTCACCAACTGGATTTTATGCCCGTAAATTGTTGGCAATTCCGGAATAATAAAGGTAGCATTTTCCTTATTTACCTGATCCCTAATCATCTCCAGCGCAAATTCACTGACTTCATTTAAAGAAACGGACTCAAATTCAAGTTCATTCTCATCAATTTTGGAATATTCAAGCAGGTCTTTGATCATTAGTCTCATCCGTTGGGTATTACTTTTGATCAGTGAAAAGTATTTTTTCTCGTCATTTCCGGGAGATACCTGTCCCTTTTCTTCCAACAAGCTAATCAACCCGGATATGGTATTTAGAGGAGCCTGTAAATCATGGGAAGCCGTGTAGGCGAATTGTTCAAGATCTTGGTTGATCTGTTTTAACCGTAAAACAGTTTGATCGGCCTTTTCTCTGGCTTTTTTTAGTTCCAGCTCATATTGTTTTCGCTGGGTGATATCCAACACGGAAAAACGATAAACAGGCTGAAAATCCGATTGGTTAAGAATACGCCTGGCATTGATCAGCGTTGGCAGCCTGGTCAAGCCTTTGGCTTTAAGGGATAGGTTTATTTCGGAAACCTCCCCTTGCATTTGAAGCAGGGGCATCATATGTGTTTCAAAATAAATTTTTTCTCCCATGCCCAATAAATCTTGAAATGATTTTTGAAGGACGATTTCATCCCGTGGATAGTCCAACCATTCTAGCAAGGTGGCATTTATATTGACGATTAATCCGTCTTCACGCATGGTCATGTACCCAAACGGTGCGTTTTGGTACAAGTCTTCTGCGTCCTCTATGAATGGCTGAAAATTCAATCCGGTGTAGTTAGAAAGGTTTGCATATGGGATATGACTTTGTCCGGTGCAGTAAGATGTGGACAGTGACCAGAAGCATCCAAGAGTTCATACGTACTATTAGGTATTTGTTGGTGAACAAATTCTCCAACTTTTACAGGGGCGATTACATCCGGATGACATTGGATGATCAATGAGGAGGTCAAAACCTTGGATAGATCTTCCCTATTGTCACCCAGAAAAGTCACTTTTGCAAAGTGCCTGGCAATTTCAGGATTCATACTGCAAAAACTGTTCCTAAGTTCTTCGGAATATTCCGGCATTTCCGGATTCCCGATAATTACGGGCGTGATGTAACTTGACCAACCCAGGTAGTTACTTTCTAACGTTTCTACCAATTCATCGATATCCTGTCTTGTAAAGCCTCCAGAATAACCGTTTTTATTGATGTAACAAGGGGAAGGCCCTATCAATACCAATTTTTCAAAAAGATCTGGTCTTTTTATGGAAGCCAGTGCTCCGATGATGCTACTTACAGAGTGCCCTACGAAAATCACTTGTTCGAGTTGCAATTCATCGCAAATTTCTATTAGGTCATCAGCATAACCTTGAAGGGAATCGTATTTTTCAAAATCATAGGCACTTTGATCTGATTTTCCAGAACCCACATGATCAAACAAAATAATTTGGTAATCTTCTTCAAACGCAGGCGTAATGTATCGCCACATGTGCTGGTCACAACCGTAGCCATGGGCAAAAACCATCGGTTGATTTCCCTTTCCTAGTATATTTATATTATTCCTTTGTTTTATTTTAATTTCCATAGGGAGAAGTTACCATATATTTTTGGTTTTCAGTAAATTTCAACCCTATTTTTTATCGATTTACCAACAGACCTGTTTCTATCCAGCTTCACCAATTCTTGATTATATGATTCGTTAGAATCTCGCTACGATAATCATTCTACTGAGAATCGCTTGCGTCATTCCTACTTGCTCAGCTCGATTTTATTTGGTCCGCAGGTTTATAAAGGTAAATACCTTAATCCGATTCATTCTCGCTCACGCTTGTTTAATCGAATTCAATCTCTTTTAAAATCAATGAATCCGCCCAGCAATTTTCTTTTGAGTCAATTATTGGTAATTTGTCTGCCATATTATTCTCTAAAATAACCATCCATGCATCGTACCATTTGTTGCTGCCTTTCTGCCCTGGCTTTTTATGCCTGTTCCTCAGGTACTACCGATCAAACAGTTCGAGCCGAGGATCCTAAACCCAATATCGTCTACATCCTGGCGGATGACCTGGGCTATGGAGATTTGGGATTTACGGGACAAGAATATATAAACACCCCTAATATCGACCAACTAGCTGCGGAAGGAATGTTCTTTACTGCTCATTATTCCGGTTCTACTGTGTGTGCACCTTCAAGAAGCACGCTGGTTTCCGGCCTGCATACCGGTCACGCGCCAGTCCGGGGCAATTACGAAATCCAACCGGAAGGGCAGTATCCCTTACCGGACTCCGTTTTTACCGTTTTCGAATCCCTGAAAGCCAGCGGCTACACCACAGGTGCCTTTGGTAAATGGGGGCTGGGCTATCCTGGCTCCGAAGGAGACCCCAACAATCAAGGGGTGGATGTTTTTTATGGATACAATTGCCAGCGAATGGGGCATAATTACTATCCCTACCACCTTTGGCACAATCAGGACTCGGTGGTGTTGGAAGAAAATGCCGGTAAGGAACTGGGGCTTTATGCGCCCAACCTGATACACGAACAGACCTTAAAATTTATAGATGACAACCAAAACAATCCCTTTTTTCTCTATGTACCCAGCATCATTCCCCATGCGGAACTGATCGCTCCGGAGGAGCAAATGGCCGAACACCTCGGGCGGTTTGAAGAGACTCCGTATGATGGGGTAGATGATGGTCCCAATTATAAAATCGGAGGGTATATGTCACAGGAAAACCCCAGGGCTGCTTTTGTGGCCATGGTCGAACTGCTGGACAAGCAGGTGGGGGAAATCCTGGAAAAGCTGGAACAGTTAGGCTTAAGAGAAAATACCCTGGTGATATTCACCTCCGACAATGGCCCTCACCTGGAAGGAGGAGCGGATCCGGACTTTTTCAATAGCAACGGCCCTTTCCGGGGCCACAAGCGTGACTTATACGAAGGCGGCATTCGGGTACCCATGATTGCCAATTGGCCCGGGAAAATTCAGTCGGGTCGCACGGATCATGCATCTGCTTTTTGGGATGTGTATGCCACGCTGGCAGAACTGACTGGTTCGGAACTGCCCGGAAATACGGATGGAATTTCTTTTGCACCCATGCTCCTGGGGAAATCGGAGGAGCAAGCCAAACACGAGTACCTTTATTGGGAGTTTATCGAACAGGGTGGTAAACAAGCGGTTCGAAAAGACGATTGGAAAGCCATTCGGCTCAATCTGAACAAGGATCCAAATCCCCCCATTGAATTGTACAATCTGGCAGAAGATCCCGGAGAACAAAACAACCTGGCCGATCAGCACCCCGAAAGGGTGGCGGAATTGAAGGAATTGATGGAGCACAGCCACAGACCCAACCCGGTTTTCAAATTGTATGCATCGGAGATCGAAGCTGAGTAATAAGGAATCTAGGTTTCTCCGGCTGGAATAATTGACCTGATATTCATGACAGATAAAACGGGCCATAAATAGGCTATTATTGGATTTGCCTGGGTCATTTTGCCCTAAGCGGAGGTCGTTTTTGTTCTGTGCTACAGCGGCCAAATCCACAGAATCAGCGGCACGCCCAGGGCCAGTACCAGCAGGGTTAAGGGTAAACCGGGTTTCATGTAATCTGAAAAACGGTATCCTCCAGGACCCATTACCAGGGTATTGGATTGGTGACCAATGGGTGTCAGAAAGGAGGAAGATGCTCCTACGGCAATACTCATCAGAAAAGGATCGGCGGAAAGCTCCATACTATAAGCGATCTGCAGCCCAATAGGAGCCATTAATACCACCGTAGCGGCATTGTTGATCAAGGCGGAAAGCAACATGGTGGTCAGCATGATAACCAATAGCATGGACCAGGCAGGAAAAATATCTGAGTACACCAACATCAACTTGGTGACCGTTGCTGCAGCTCCGCTGGTTTCAAATGCCTCACCTACGGGTATCATAGCGGCTAAAAGGACGATAACCGGCCAGTCAATACTGGTATAAAAGTCCTTTAGGGGTAAAATCCTGAAAAGGACCATGGCCATGGCGGCTAATGTGAAGGCAATTTCTACCGGAAGCCAACCGGCAACAGCAGAAATGATGGCCGTAACAAAAATGCCAATAGCCAACAGGGTTTGTTTTGGTTTTCCTATGTCCAGGCTCCTGCTGGCCAATGGCAGGCATTTCATTTCGTCAAGGGTTTCCGAAAGTTGCTCATCCCGCATTTGAAGCATCAGGACATCCCCGGAGCGGAATACCTCATGGTCGATTCTTTTGATGATGGTCCGGTCCCCCCGGGATAATGCCAGCAAATTCACATCAAATCTGGATCGCATGTGTAGGTTTGCCGCCGTCTGACCTACCAGCGGGGAATTGGCCTGAATGATTCCTTCCGTGATAATGATTTTGGATTTATCTTTCGCAGATTCAATGAAATCTTCATGTCCTACCATTTCCAACTCAAAATTACTGACCAATTCTTTTAGATCTTCGGTGCCGGATTCCAGGATAAGGATATCATCTTCTTTAAACATGTGGTAGGGTCCGGGAGCATGTATTCTTTCCTTATTTCGGAGAATTCCCAGCACCTTGACATCAATGTCCTTATTGTTGGTAAGTTGCTGTATGTTTTTACTGATTAAATCAGAATCAGCAGTGACCCTCACTTCGGTGATATAATTTTTTATCTGGAATAAATCTTCCCCGGATTGTTTGGCCCTCCGGGTAGGGAGCAGTCGCCAGCCTACCAGGGAAATAAAAATCAGTCCGGCAATCGCCAGGCCTGCACCTACAGGCGCGAAGTCAAACATATCGAATGCAGGGACTTCATTGGTAGTCCTGAAAGCGGCAATAATAATGTTTGGAGGGGTTCCAATGAGCGTAGTCATTCCGCCGAGCAGGGAGGAAAAGGCAATGGGCATTAGCACCAGGGAAGGTGGATAATCGTTTTTTCTGGCGATTTGAATGGCGACGGGAATAAAAATCGCCAAAGCACCCACATTGTTCATAAAACCGGATAAAAGGGCGACGATGCCCGACATAGAAGCGACCTGTAAGGTCAGATTGCTTCCAACCCGGTCCATTATCCGGACGATCAGGTTTACGAGTCCGGAACTTTCCAGGCTCTTGCTGACAATCAGAACTGCCGCTACCGTAATGACAGCGGGATGTCCAAAGCCTAAAAAAACCTTCTCATAAGGGATTAAGCCAAGAATGGCCAGAATAAGCAGGGCAAATAATGCCACCAGGTCATACCTGATCTTGCCCCAAACAAAAAAGATTAGGGAAAGACCAAGTACGGCAAATACAATAATTTCATTCATAAAATATGTTTACATGGCAATGGGGGCTGCTAAACAGGCATTGGGAATGTTAAATGCGTTTACCAGCGGAACCGCATCCTTCCGTATTTCCCAGCACAATTGATTGACCATTTTTCGGATCGCTTTGGTTTTTACGCCTTCCATATATCCCTGTTCCAGGTACCAGCCTTTGTGGGTTTCCAACTGGTACAAAGCAAACAAATCACATAATTTCTTCAGCACAGTCTTGATTTTTGGGTCTGGGGTATGAGCGGTTTTTGCTATAAATTTCTCCAAAATTACCCGTTCGATGTAGGCTTGCCCCATATTGACCAGGTGATGCTGGGATACGTTTACCGCATCAAAGGGATCCATCCCTTCATCCATCAGCCGCTTCAAGCGCTTTGCTCCGGAATCCAGAATGCTGTTTTCCCGGTATTCAAAAGCACTCAAATGAAAGTCCGAATCCAACAGGTGATCTTCGTCTGTATTTCGGATAATCAGCGGGTTCTTTTCTGTAATGGATGTCTTCGTTTTGGAGGCTACGTAATTGATAATGGTAAACAGGTTCATGTTTTCAAATTGCTCCTTATAGGCGCTCAAGCGGCTTTTGGCTACCAATTGCATGAGTACCGTATTATCCCCTTCAAAGGTGGTATAGACATCGGTATCGTTTTTTAAGGCATCGATCCGGTTTTCGGATAAGTAGCCCTTACCCCCACAGGCTTCCCTGCATTCTTGTAAAGTGGCCGTATTTTGCCAGGTTACATAGGATTTCATTCCAGCCGCCAGGGCCTCTATTTCCTGCATTTCCTCCTCCTTCCGGTGAAGAAAGCGATCGGTAACGTATTCCATAGCGAAATGGCAGGCATAGGTTTTTGCCAGCAAGGGGATCAGCCTCCGCTGGTGCATGCGGTAGTTCAATATGGGGATCTCTTCCCCGCCTTCCGGGCCAAATTGCCGTCGGCGGTCTCCGTAGCGGATGGCGATGCTCAGGCCGGATTTGGAAGCGGCAAGAGCAGATCTCGGAATGCCTATTCTTCCGCCCACCAGGGTTCCCAACATGGTAAAAAAGCGCTTGTTATCGCTGGCAATCGGGCTTTGAAATTGGCCGTCTTCATCCACGGACGAAAAGCGATCCAACATGTTTTCTTTTGGAATGACCACGTTGTCAAAAGCAATCAATCCATTGTCTACGCCATTCAGTCCCATCTTTCTGCCGCAGTCGGTAATTTGAATTCCTGGTAAGGTATTTCCTTCCTCGTCCCTCAAAGGAACCACAAAGGTGCTGACCCCATAATCTTTTCCATCAATCAGCAGCTTGGCAAAAACGGTGGCCATTTTACCATGCATGGCGGCGTTTCCGATGTATTCTTTTCGGGCATCCTGATGGGGGGTGTGAATGGTAAAGGTGTGGTTTTGGTGATCATAATTGGCAGTGGTCTCAATCCCTTTTACATTGGACCCGTGATTGGTTTCAGTCATGGCAAAGCAACCGGGAAGTTCCAGCGTTCCGATGGCTTTCAGGTACTTGTCATGATGCTTTTTGGTGCCCAATGACAGGATACTCATGCCCCAAAGGCCAAATTGCACGCCAAATTTGATCACCATGCTCAGATCCCGGTAGCTCAGGGTTTCAAAGACGGTGAAATAAGCCTCCATGTCGTCTCTACCTCCATGCTCCGCTGGGAATCCAATGGCTCCATAGCCTTTATCCGCCAGGAGACGGCACCAGGAGAGCACCTGGTTGCGGTAGGTTTCCAGGTTATCGGGTTGTATATAGTCAAAATTATCGGTAGCCAAGAAGGTCTTAAGTTCATCGATCAAGGGCTTTCTCTGCCCATCCAGGATGGTCGTAAGGGCATTGACATCAAAATCTACCTGGGTTTCGTAGCGAGTGGATATGTTGCTGTGAGAGGACTTGAAACTGAGGGCAGCAGATTTACCGATGATGCCCAACTGTTTTTCCAGGTCAGACAGTTCTTTTTCTGCCTGCTCTATGGGGAAGGTGTAGGCAACTTCCGGTGCCTCTTTTTTCAATAATTCGATCCCCAGAGAGGTCAGGTTGGGATAGGTTTTGCTTTCATCTACGGCAGAAGTGATGGTCTCCCACCAAAAATCCATTTCCCGGCGTTGTGGAGGCGATTCCGGACTGAGTTTTTCCCGGAGGAATTTTTTATCTTCTTCGCTGAGCCAGTCAGCCTGATTTAAAAACGTTATAAATGCCTGGTTTTCCTGATCCTGGATCAGGGTTTCCGACCATACCAGGTAAAGGATAGGTAATAAAACCAGTCCTCCTGGTGTCGGTTGTTTCGGGGCTTGCTGCATGGCGATAAATTTGGTTTTCTCTTAACAATTAAAAAGATAAGAAAAATATTCCAACCTACGCTTGCTTGCCCATGAAACTTGAATTTTCTTAGAAGAAGGGAATGATTTCAAAGCGGTAGTGGCTCCTTAGTCTATTTTATCCCACTCTTCTGTGTTATCAATATTCAGGGTATCCGAATTGAAGGTAGGATCCAATCCTTTTTTCCGTTGCTCCACGTAATCCCGCAAGGCATCCATGGCCGGTTTCCGCAATAGAAAAATGGCGATGATGTTTAACCAGGCCATCATCCCTACCCCGATATCTCCCAGGGTCCAGGCCAGCGCGGCCGTTCGGATGGTACCGTAGAAGGTGGCAATCAAAATCAATGCCCTCAATAAAAACAAGGGCCATTTACGGTTTTCGTCCCCCTGAAGGAAACTCAAGTTGGTCTCCGCAATGTAGTAGTATGCCATGATGGTGGTAAAGGCAAAAAACATCAGGGAAATAGCAATAAATCCGGGGCCCATATTGGGAAAATGTTCGCTGATCGCAAACTGCGTGAATTCCGGGCCGATGGGTACACCGGGTAAGTTTTCGATGATAAAACCACCTTCGGGGTTGATAACATTATACTGGCCGGTAAAAAGAATCATAAATGCAGTGGCCGTACAGATAAATAAGGTATCCACATACACCGAAAAAGCCTGTACCAAACCCTGCTTGACGGGGTGACTCACTTCTGCAGCAGCAGCGGCATGTGGAGCGGTTCCCTGACCTGCCTCATTGCTGTAGATTCCTCTTTTGATTCCCCAGGAAATCGCCATTCCGAAAATTCCTCCAAAGGTAGCGTCCATATTGAAAGCAGAACTAATAATTAATTTGATAACCCCGGGAATCTCGCTGATATTTAATATCATAATGATAACGGCCATAAGAATATAGGCGGCCGCCATAAAAGGCACCACAATCTGAGCCACCTTACCGATTCTTTTTACGCCGCCAAAGATGATCAATGCCAGAAAAAAACAAATCACCAAACCGGTAATCCAGGTGGGTACCTGAAACGCATTTTCCACGCTGAGGGCGATGCTATTGCTTTGCACGCCGGGTAAGAAAAAAGCGGTGCTAAGGATGGTAGCAAAGGCGAACAATACTGCATACCACCTGATCCCCAGTCCTTTTTGTATGTAGAAGGCAGGGCCACCCCGGTATTGGCCCCCTTTGATTTCCTTAAACATTTGTCCAAGCGTGGCTTCAATAAAAGCGGATGCACTGCCCAGAAAGGCAATGATCCACATCCAGAAGATTGCTCCCGGCCCACCCATCGCAATGGCGGTAGCCACACCCGCAATATTTCCGGTGCCCACGCGCCCGGAGATCGCAATGGCAAACGCCTGAAATGAGGTAACTCCTTTATCGGAGGATTCTCCACCGAAGAGAAGCCTGATCATTTCACGGAAGTATCGTATTTGGAGAAATTTGGTGACGATGGAAAAATAAATCCCCGCACCTAAACAAAGGACAATTAGGGCATTACTCCAAATAATATCATTGATGGCGTAAATAATAGATTCCATAGAATAGAAAAGGTTGGCTTCGGTCGATTGGTGTACTGACCACAAAGAAAGCCAAAATATGTTTACATTTGATTTTGACATTAAAAATTATCTGATTTTACCCGAAAAATCTTATTTTGGTTAAAAAAGTGTACGATTTAAATCCAGGTTCTTGCTGAGGTAGGAAATACATTGAAATGGACGACCCGAAATACGATGGATTTTTACTCTTCATTCGGGCACTTACAAATAGGGCAGGGATGGTATTCCGTAAATTCATTACATTTGTGCCGAAAAGGACGTTGAGAGCCAAAAGAAACCGAATACCCCATGAAAGAATTAGGATTGATCAGTACCCTGAGCATAAACCGGTTTACTGATAATGGTGCTTATTTGCAGCTAAGTGATACGGGAGAAGTGTTGATTCCCAAGCGCTATTTGAAAGGGGATGAAAAAGAAGGCGATTTGCTGGAGGTTTTTGTCTATACCGATAGCGAAGATCGACCCGTAGCCGTAACTGATCGACCCGTAGCTTTACTGGACGAGTTTGCCATGATGGAGGTTAAAGATGTAACAGCCATCGGAGCTTTTTTAGATTGGGGATTGGAAAAGGATCTCTTTCTTCCTAATTCTGAAATGCGCCAAAAGGTTGACAAAGGAGATAAGGTGTTGACCATCGTTTGCCTGGATCACCGAACCAACCGGCTGATAGGAGTTACTAAATACGAAGATTTTATATTGTCAGACACCAGCTTATTTCAGGAGGGCCAGGAGGTACAGGCGTTGGTGTTTGACCGGACGGACCTGGGGTTTAAGGTATTGATAGCTGGTTTTTACGAAGGGCTGATGTATGAAAATGAAGTCTTTCAGCACCTGGAAATAGGACAAACCGTCACGGCCTTCATTAAGAAGATCCGGGAAGATAACAAAATGGATGTGCAATTGACCCCCATTGGCCGGCAGAAGTATGAAGAAGGAGCCGATTTCATTCTTGCCAAAGTTAAAGAAACTGGTTTTTTGCCGCTTTCGGATAAATCCGAGCCCGATCGCATTCGGGAGCATCTGGGAATGAGTAAAAAACAGTTTAAGCAGTGCATCGGGCAGCTCTACAAAAAGAAGAAAATTGTTATCAGGGAAGATGGAATTCACTTACCCTGAGAGGAGCAGGTAGCTATTTTTAGGCAATCCTTCCGTTGATTCACCTATTTTCACAGAAAATCCGTTATTTTTACTCCTTGTCTGTGATAACCGATCTTGGTAGATCAGCAGGAAAGTATAGGTTCCTTGTAAAGGATTCAAAATTTACGTTCATTTGAGTAACACATACTATGGATAAGAAAACCGAAAACTTTTTAGGTATAGATGTGGGAGGTACCCATGTTAAAATTGGCCTGGTCAATACCAAAGGCAAAATCCTTCAGTTTGCCAAGGAACCAACGGCTTCGCTACGGAGTCATGAATTGGGCTTTAATCTTGCCTTTGTAGACGTGGTGGGGAACTACCTTCGTCAATTTCCGGAGGTCCGGCATGTAGGTATTGGCCTGCCTGGATTGGTAAGTAAAGATCGGACCACCACGCTGGAAATCCCCGCCATCTCTGAGTTGAATGGGTTTGATTTGAAAAATGCGCTGCTTGATAAATACCCGGATATTATTTTTCACCTGGAAAATGATGCCAGTGCGGCGGCAGTGGGCGAATTGCATTTCGGCACGGGGAATACGCCTCAAAACTATCTTTTTATTACGCTTGGAACAGGTATCGGAAGTGCATTGATTCTGGATGGAGCCGTTTTTAAAGGCGTCAGAGGGAACGCCATGGAAATGGGACACATGCTATCCAGGGGAAATAGCCGCCTCGAACCCCTGATAGGTCGAAACGGTATTCTGAAAATCGCCGCTAGATTTCTGGAAAAATTTCCGGAGGAATCAGGTGACCTGGCAACACAGGAACTGGGCATGCACGTATTGGTGAGCGCTGCGTCGGAAGGAAATCCAATTGCCCTAAAAACCTTTGCCGAAGTAGGAGAAATTCTAGGGGAAGCCATTGTATCGACCATACGCATCCTGGATGTGAACGAAATTTACTTTGGAGGGGGTATTTCTGCCGCTTTGTCCTACATCATGCCCTCCATGGATAAAACGATCCATCAATACCTAAGTCCCTATTACCTATCTGATATTAAGATGCAACGGGCCACGTTGGAAAACGATGCAGGTACCCTGGGTGCTGCTGCCCTGTGTTTTATGGATTAAGACGCGTAATGGTTACTTCACTGACCTTACTGATCGCATTCAATCGAAAAAGAACCTTTAGCGGTTCTTTTTCTTGTTTTCCCTCGCAGTTATCGGAAGGTTCCAGAAAGTAAATGAAGAAGCTCTGGCTTTTATCAATCAGTTCTACCCGGTCCGGCCTGCCAAAGGTCTTAATAATTTCCTGGTTGTAACTGGCTAAAAAACTGTTTTTAATCGAACGCAATTCTTCCACATCCTGGATGCGCAGCCCAAGGCAGCCATTCCGGTCCTGTTTCCAATTCGACATATTCATGGTGCCGGTGTCTAGTTTTCCGGTACAGGAAAGCAGGGAAAACAATAAAAAGATAGAAAAAAGGACGTTGAGAAATTTTTGTTTCATGTACAGGAGTGGGGACGATCGTTTTTTGAAACCCAAATTTACCGCGAATGTTTGATTTTGCCCCGGGATTCGGGTACTAATTCCCATTTTCTATTTTTACTTCACAGCAATGGGCTGGTGGGGGCTGAGTGAATAGGTTTTGCCGTTGTAATTCATTTCCACGGCCCGGTCCGATTCTGCCCGTTTGATGGCTCCGTTTTCCAATTGAAATACGAAGAAGCAACTTTGATTAAAGGAGACCTCTGCCTCACCGTCTCCATCCAAATCCATTGATTTTCCTTCGCCTCCGGCGATTTCCTTTCCGATATAAAAATTTTCCCCAACCCTTGCAAAGGGAGTTTCAAATCCCCCGCTGGTCCATCGGAATCCCTCTTTTAACCGCTCCGCCTCCATTTCTCCTGCTCTTTTTGGATAAACCAGCAGATCAACAGTTGCTTCGGGCGTTTCAAATCGGACAGGTTTGAGCCATCCGTAGGTACTTTGAATGGAGGCAGCAGTGGTATCCAGTTCCACGGTCTCATTAAGACTGATAAAGTACTGTCGGTCTCCCAGCGTACTGTATCCGGTATGCGCCCGGTCAGCCGAAATGTTGGTTTGCAGCGACCTGCCGTCATTTTCCAACAAAGGAACGGTCAGGCCAAAGGGTAGCTCTTGAGCACTTTTCAGCCGGGTTACCAATAAATCCGGTGTCAGTACAAATTCCTGGCTAAAAAATGGTCCCCCTCTTCCGGTAACATAGCTGTAATGGATGGTGAATTTTACCAATAAGGGATGGACAAAATGAATTTCAGCTTCCCCCTGGTAGTTGGCAGGCAGATCCGCTATGCGTACCCAATGGCCTTTTTCCATCCATTCTGGCCCAAAGGAAATTCCCGATTGAGGCCGGTACTTATCAACCTTGTCCCCACTTCCAGTTACTAAATCAACGGTTTGCCCCCTTTCTAAATCGTGCTCTCCGTCAGCAGGGCCAAGGCGGCCATCCCAGCCTTCTTTGATCATCCGAACCGTACCTAAGGGGGTCCAGCTTAAGCCATATTTGGGTACACTGGCCCCGCGTAAATTGACCATCACCTGAAAGCCCCCGGCATTCGCAAAAAAGGCTCCAAATCGATCGTCCGTTTCAAAGGCATACCCACCTGTTTCTGTGGGGGCGGGTACCTCCGGTATTTGGGACTGTCGGGTAAGGTAGGCTTCCGCCAGGTGTTGCACGATCGCACCGGTATAATTTCCCCATTGGCTGGCCGGTTGGTACCCAATACGCTCGCCGGGTTCAAAATGATTTTTTGTAATGAAAAACGAACCTATCCAGGGCGTATCTGTTCGCTGCCATCTCAATATGCTTTTAAAGGCCAGGCTAGCCGCCCGCCTGTATTGCCCCGCCAGCCGTTCATTTCCTTGCTTCCAGGCATCTTCGGCCATTGCTTCAAAAGCAAGTTGATAGAGTACATCATTAAAAATGTGGTTATCTGTCCTGCCATTGGGAGGGGCCTGCCCATCCGGAGCCTGCATAAATAGGCTGGTACGGGTACCTCTCCGTACTGCTGAAAGCATCTCTCCTGAGGAGGGACCATCGTATGCTTCCATGGCCAGGCCAATCAGGTTTCCCCTTCCCACGGCTTCCACCGCCAGGGACTGTGGATCGCTACTCCAATCCTGGTATAGGTTCCAACGGTCATTTACGATACGAATCCGCTGGCTGTACTGATTCCAGGCGGTTTCAATAAATTCGGTGGCATACTTTTTTTCGCTCAAACCCTTCATCGCCCGACTCCATTCGCCTTTCATGGCATAGGTGCGCCAATTGTTGATACGGCCGTCGAAATTCTGCATGACCGCTGCCAGAGGAGTTTCCATTCTCCTTTTCCATTCCTCATACTGTTCCTCCGGAATATGATTCTTGTAGAGGTCTAATCCATGAGTAAGCGGACTGATGAAAAATTCCCCGTGCTCATCCGGGATGGATTTCGTGCCTTTTGAAAAGTTCAGGGTGCTGTGCTCCATGGCTTGTATTCCAGCTTCTTTTAGCTCCAATCCCACTCCGGCCTCCAGCAAAATACCTACGGCAAAAGCAAAATAGGGGGTAGCGTACTGATGCTCCCGGTCCAGGTAAGGATCAATAATGGCTCCCACTTCATTTTGCTGACGGGCCATGACCTGGCAGGTCGCTGCGATAACTTCCAGCATTTCTGTTTTATCCAGTTGACTTTCTTCCCATCCAGGAGCTGTTAGTTGAAAAGGAAGGTGCTGGGGTTCTTGTGCAAGACCCTGGTTTGGCACCTGAAAACTTAGGAAACCAATTAAAATGAGCCAAATTCGATGGAGAATAGGAAAACGGAGCGATGCTATAATCATGGTTTTTTGGGTTATTCTGATAATTCGTACGTAATGATTTCTTCTTTTCCCTGATAGCTTACTTGAATACTAATTGTCGGTGAACCGATGGGAGGGTTCTCCAGAAGGGCAACGTCTACCGCGGGTACTTCCTTCTGATAGGGAATAAGCAGCGTGACCAAACGCTCTCCATCGGATCCCTTGGTCAAATTTTTTCTAAAAGAAAATGCCGGTCGCGGTTCTTTTTTGGTGTAGACAAAGGATACCTGACCTTCCGCTTCTTCCAGGGTAAGCCCCTCCTGCGCCTGGGTTTGAAGGGAGAGGTTATAGCCATCCGGGAATTGAGTAGCTGCCTTCAGGTTTCCTTTATCCAGTTTGACCGGACCTGGGGCCAATTGGAAATTCAGGTCCAGAATACCGCTAAAATCACCAATTGCCTCATCAATAAGTATAAAAAAGGAATGATCAAAAAAGATCACTGCCCTCCTGTGGGCGAGGCCTTCGTAGTTTTGGTTTTCTACCACCAAAAGATCGTGATTTTCTCCAGGTTGCCACAGTAGTTGCCGGGGTTCATAGGCGATGTTTTCACCATTGAGGGTAAGGGTTTGATGCACCTTGCTTTGCCGAAACCAGGCCCTGCCTTCCGGATCACCACTGTAGATAAAACTTCCCGAGTCGGGCGTGAGGTTTCTTCCGCCAGCGTACAATTCAAATGTTCCGTTATCCGGTTGGCTGTGACCGCCCCCACTGGGCCCACATTTTAGCACCAGGCAAATGGCTTCCGGGTGCCAACTGCTACGCATGGAATAAAGCCCGCTGTGAGGATAGGCAAAGGCGGTAGCGGCCGGTTTCTCTCCTTTTTGGCCTTGCGTAGCCACATAGGTAAAATCTGGCCGGTCAAATAATGCTGCCCATTCCAGCAACCGATCGTAATACTGACCGGGATTGCCGGTCCAGGCATCACCAAACTGTGGACTGGTACCGTTCGGAAAAGCAAGTTTCATGGGCACCTCTGCCATTTTTTCGATCATTTGTAGGTATGAATCAGGGAAAAGGTTACCTTTTCCATTCATTTCTGCCAGTTCATAAGTCCGCAGAAACCAGCGGATACTGCCCATGTGATAGCCAAAGGCGAGTTCCCGCTGATGGCCGTCGGGGTAAACCTGATGGGTGATCTCGTTGCTAAACCTTGAAATAGCTTCCTCCATCCATGCCTTTGATTCCTTAAATTCCGGAAAGGTCATGGCAATGAAGGCCAGCCCTTCCGCTTCCATCAAGGCCCAATTACTACCTTTGCTGTACTTGGTCATCAGAAAATCGGCATGCTCGTGCACCGCAGCCAAAAAGCTTACCAAAGCCTCAGGGCTAAAGGAAGGGGAGTCTAGAAAATACTGAAATAAGTTGGTCCATCGGTGGCCCCTGATTCCAGCTTCGATAGACCTCCAGGCGTAATGATGCGCTTCATCCCGTGGATTTTTTTCTACCCAATCCATCATTTGCCGAACCCAGGCACTGGCGTATTTTTCCTCCCCCGTCTGCCAGTAGGCTTTTGCCATGGCATCCCAGAAAGTCATGCGGTTCAATTGCCATACCCATTCGTTATCACTTACGGGTCTGCTGCCCCAATCAATGTCTTCCCCTACGTAAAATGGCGGATAGGCGGGTTGTCCGACCATAATATGGGCCAGGGCATTATTGGCCATTTCCATGTCTTTTTCGCTGGCCGGATTTTCCAGCTGCATTAATTCCTGCCGGTCGACAGGGTGCTTTACATCGCTTCTTGCTCGGTAGTGCTCTAACATGCCCCGTGCGGCTACCAACGGATTTTCAACATTTTGGATTGATTTGGCTGAAAAGCCCGCTTTAAAATCCATCAAGCTAAGCAGTCCTCGGTATTTTTGGTGGAAAGCATCCGTCGTCTTGCCGTGGACAATGTCTTCTTTATTGTCCACCGACAAATTATATCCCATGGTTACTTGATTTCCTTCGAAACTCCTGCTTCCTTTCCCGCTATTATTTCTTAAAACAGCGCTTTTTACCTCAAAATCATGAACTCCCTCCATCCAGTTATCTAAAAACAGTCCATGTCGGTCGTTTCCTTCCAGCAGATTCCTTTCCAGCAAACCGGTTTTACTCTCCGTAATATGTATTCCATGAAGTTTGTTTCTGGATGATTCATTTCCAGCCAGAAGAATGTTTTCCCCAAATGACAGGTGTATGCCGCTTCCCCAAGGCGAGTTACTAAACCTTCCATCCGTTACTTTTACATCTGTTACCCTCAGGAGGTGAAGGTTATGGTGGAGGCCCTTTCCGGGGACCACATTGGATCCATTATCACTGAAATCACAACCAATAATCTGTACATTTTCGGCTCCCCGGATGGAAACGCCATGCTTAGTGAAGTTCCGTACCGTGACATTTTCCAGGGTAATGTGTTGGATTTGTCCTTCTTTTTCGGCTGAAAAAACCAGCCCTTCCCGCCGCAAAGCTGATTGTCGTGCCCGTTTCCTTCGTCCCTGGTTGGGATCGCTACCGGGATCCACAGAGGCTGCGCCCTCAATCAGCAAATGGCGGATCACCACATACTGAATATCCGGATCTTTGTTGCGAATGGTGACCCCTGCCTTTCCAGCTTCCAACATCAATATGCTGCCTGCTCCCTGGCCTTCCAAATGGGTTTCAGCAGGGATGAGCAGGGGACGGTCCAGTTGGTAAATTCCCTTCTCCAACATTACTTTTTTACCCGTACCGGCAGCCTTATCCAAGGCTTCCTGAATGGAAGCCCCAGGGGGCACGATCAGGTCTTCTTCATGTATGCCCTGGCTTGTATTTTGCTTCGCTCCGGTCTGCTGCCTTGCACTTGCTAGTGGAGGGTCGACTGAAAGAGGTGTTTCCGATAGGGCAGGAGCCCTTTGCGATATCAGGAAATACCAGGAAGATGAAGGACGGGTTTGCTGGATGGCTTTTTCCGTATTAGGCATCCCGAGGTGCTTCACTTGGGTATAATGGTGGTATACGGACTCGTAAATATCCCTGAATTCACCTCTTCCTCTGGGAGAAATGGTTCCATAGGCCGGGACATCTTCCCCCAACATGTACCTTGCAGTATATTCATATCCCAGCGCCAGTCTTTTGTCCGCTACCGCATAAAAATCCATACCCTGCGTCCAGGCCACCTGTGCAGCTTTGGCCAATTCACCCAGACCCAGCTGCACATGGGGCCAATCTCGGGTGGATTCCTGGATTTGTCCGTTGGGATAAATGTATTTGGTAATGCCTCCGTTGTTGGGCCCCCAGTAAAATCGTTCGGCTGCCTGTTGAAATATATCCGGTCTATCGGTGAAAACCCCGATGCAAAGCATGGTGTGAATCATGGCTGCATCCCAATTGCCATTGGCTTCGGTAAAAAAATCACGGATATACGGATAGTACACCGTTAACATCATTCGTTCAAAGGCCTTGATATCATCCCCTTCCCAGCCTTCATAGGTATATCTCAGTATTTCTGCTGCGTTGAGAAAATGCTGTCCCGTCAAAGCGGCGATCAATTTGGCATCATTATCATCGAAATCCCATAATTTTTCCGACCAGGCAGCAAGGATGGAAATGGCTTTTTCTGCATGTGCTTTCTTTTCGGTAATATACCAGAGCAATGCATGCCGGTAGGCTTCCATGGCACTGGCAGATAATTCGCGATGGCCCTGCCCCTGTCTACCGTAAGAACCTCTTACCACATGGGTAATTGATTGGGGTTCAAAATCCAGAGAGGCTTCTTCCAGCAAACGTTGGTAGGCAGCCACCCAGTTTTGGTCTCCGGATTGTATTTTGGCCTTCATGTACTCCAAATCGGCCTGGCTTTGAAGCATGCCCGGATGGACAAATTGCTGGGGAAAAACCAGCGGAGGTTCCGGCGAGTGGGTCTGGGATACTAGTGAACTGGAATAAGAAAGCAATAAAAATAACAGCGAGGCAATTTTTATTTTCATTATTAGGATGGGGTTTATTGTCTAACCAATTCCCCAAATTAAGAAGTAGAAACGAAAATTGCTAGAAACCGCTACTTCCTTGCAGATTTTGGCGTCTTGAAATTCAGGAAGTTTTGTGGAAAATGAAAAGGAATCGCAACATCACCATGTCATCAATAACCGTCATTGCGAGCGCCGCGAAGCAATCTGATTCGAAGCGAAACCGCAATTCCTTTGTAGAATGCCATTAGAAAACGAGTAGCGCAAACGTATTCCGACAGACTGCCGCAGGTGCCCGAGCGGTTATGACCATTCGATTAGAATCCATATGCACCCACGCAGTGACGAGAACCCGTCATTGCGAGCTCCGCGAAGCAATCTGAACCGGAGCGTTGATGCAAGGAGTTCAAGAAAAGGGCAGTTAAATACGATGGACGTGCACGTATTCCGACAGACTGCTGCGGGTGCCCGAGAGATTACGACCATCCGATTGGAATCCATTTGCACCCACTTAGTAACGAGAACCCGTCATTGCGAGCTCCGCGAAGCAATCTGAACCGGAGCGTTTATGCAGGGAGTTCAAGAAAAGGGCAGTTAAATACGATGGACGTGCACGTATTCCGACAGACTGCTGCGGGTGCCCGAGAGATTACGACCATCCGATTGGAATCCATTTGCACCCACTTAGTAACGAGAACCCGTCATTGCGAGCTCCGCGAAGCAATCTGAACCGGAGCGTTTATGCAGGGAGTTCAAGAAAAGGGCAGTTAAATACGATGGACGTGCACGTATTCCGACAGACTGCTGCGGGTGCCCGAGAGATTACGACCATCCGATTAGACACCATCTGCACCCTACCGATGACGTATTTATCAAATCGCTGAAAATCAATATATTAAAAATCCACATCGTCATCCCGATTTCTGCGTTTTTTAAAATGTTAATTCTCGCAGTGACGGCAACATCCTCACATCATCCCATCGAATCATTTCCCGCAGTTAGTTTGTCTCCGTTTTCCTTCGGCTCCTAATACACCTCCAACAGCAATTCTGCCTGGCCGACTTTTCCTTTTTCGGAAATGCCTTCTGCATTTACCCGGTATAAGGAGCTTCTATCAGCGGTGAAAAAGGTGACCTTAGCAATGCCCTTTTCATTGGTACGGACATTTGGGTTCCAATAGATGGTGCTTCTGAAATCAGGGATTTCCGAACTTGTATTTTCTCCGTATTTTGGTGAATAAAACTGCCTGGTTTTGCTGAAGCCTCCTATTCGTTGGACGATTATGTGATCTCCGGTTTCTGGTTCATCTATTTCGGTTGGCCCTCTTTGGGTAAATAGCGCAATTACGCCACCACTGCCTCTGCCGCCATAAATCGCCGTATTACCGGGGCTCTTTAGAATTTCAATTCTGCTGATATCATATTGATTAATGCTTTGCAGCATGCTTTCATCCACAGGTACCCCATCCAGCAAATACAGTGGTGTACCTTGTCCCCTGATTACCGCACTGAATTGGTTTGGACCGGATCGAACGACCTGGAGACCGGCAACCCTTCCCTGTAATACCTCCAGGATATTCCCGGAAGGGGCTGTAGGAAGTTGATCGGCCTCAATAGTCATGTCTGCATTCCGGTGCAAGGTAAAGGGCCGGGAGATTTCTGCCCTGCCTTCCACAACTACCTCTTCCAGTAATAGTTCTCCCAACTCCAAACTGCTAATATCGGTTTCAATTCCCTGAAACAAAGGCAGGCTCGGAGAAAAGTAGTCCCGGTTTATCCTAGCCGCAGCCGATTCGGTGGACCAATTTCCGGTCGCTTGTCCTTGCGGAAAATACACCTCGTCATCAATGTTTACATTTACATTGCGTGTTCTTCCGCGGGCATCGGTACCCTGGATCAACACATCAATGGAATCGTTGAAATGAAAGCCTTCAAAAACGAAATTTCCATTTTCATTGGTTTCGGAGGCAATAAATGTTTGGTATTTATCCTTTAAAAACAAAATGGCTTCTCCGTTCTGGATGGGGTCCCCATTGTCCTTTTGTAGGTTCCCGCTGATGCGGATGTCAAATTCTGGCGAATGGTCTATTGCTGGAAAATTACCTGCAAGGATATCTTTCCAGGCAAATCTCCTCCATCCCTGGGTCATCATCAGCAGGTCCAAGGCGGCATGGCGGTCTTCGTTTTCAGGGTTGAAATAATATCCCGGTGCTTCAATATACCCTTTTAAATCAGAGGTCAATAGCAGGTAAGACTGGATTTTCATGCCATCGCTTTCCCGGCTGGCCAACTGATCGTCGGTGACTGCCAGTGAAAAGGAAGTAGCTACCGGATTACCTTGCCGGTCTTT
Organism: Cyclobacterium salsum; assembly: GCF_010119245.1. GTDB lineage: Bacteria > Bacteroidota > Bacteroidia > Cytophagales > Cyclobacteriaceae > Cyclobacterium > Cyclobacterium salsum. The sequence goes on along the minus strand of NZ_WNKG01000013.1, from coordinate 133,157 downwards.
GGCTTCCATTTCAAGCATGACCTGCTCCCTGCTTAAGAATTGTTGCTGATTGGAGCTGATGGTCAGTTCTAATTGATCTGAATGGTCTACAAAAACCAACCGCTCGGCAAGGGGCTCACCTGTGGAGGTTGCCAGGGTGAACCTTACGATGCCGGTAGGAAATGCTGATTTGGGAATTTCCAATCGATTTTCCTCATTGGGGATCATACGAAATTCCTGGCTGTATCGTAATTGGTCTCCCACAATGCCTGTAAGCAATACGTTTTCACCCGCTGGATGGTTGGTGACGGTAGTAATTTCGATCCGCTCCCCCTGGGTTTCAAAGTTCATCCCATACCCTAATGGGGAAGCCTTTGGCAAGGGATATTCCCTCGTGGAACCATTTTCAAAAGTAACTTTCGCCAAATAGGATCGGGCATTGTCCGGAGTAATACGAAAGCTACCCATTCCCGCATGGGTTGAAGCGATGTCCGTCAATTTCAAACCGGTGTCATCGTATAGATCTCCTGTTACTTCAATCCCCTGACCACCAGGCCCGGTTGCCTTGAATGCCACTTTTCCGGTGATACCTGTTACCATTTCACCTCCTTCCGGGAAAAACTGAAAATCCGGGTCGGATCCGACCGGGGTATTCGGGGTTTTATCATTTGATTCCGGAGACCAGATGTAGATGGGTTTTTTGAAAAATTGCTCCTCACCAAAATTTTTCATCCAATTCGTGTAGGCAACCAGAGTATATGTTCCTTCCTGAAGATCGCCTGGAAGGGACAAATCTCCATTGGTTCTTCCCTCCTCCGTTTCAAGTGTGAGTTTTTTTACCAGCTCATTTTTATCATTGATCAAGTCTACGTATAGGATTTTACTTTTATCACTTGGGGTTAAATCGGAAGCATGGACCAGGTATGCGTTAAGCCATATGACTTCTCCCGTCATGTAGTACGGTTTGTCATGGTGAAGGTATACCTTTTCAGGAGCATAATTGATTCTCCAAACCGATAGATTGGTCTGGATTTTTTCCAGAACAGGGTTTTCAATCAACCCCATAGCTGAAAAACCCAAAACAATTAAAACGAACCCTACTACAGCCTTACTATTTTTGATCTTATTCATGGATGTGATGCTTCTATTTCGAATGCCGTTTACTGTTAGCCTCCCTGAAGTCAGGCGCTTTCTTAAGTGCTTCAATTATTGGGCCATAGCATATTTCCTGGGATAAAATCAACATTCGAAGGGAAGACGGAGGGAACCAATTGTAAATGAAACCATTCCCGGTACTTCCTAATTAGTGCACCCCGCTCATTCCATGGTATATTCACCGACTTTTTTGAACATATCTCCAAATATCCTGTCCCGATTCAAATAGGTGGCTACCCGGTAAAGGTGCCGGGTATGGTCAACGCTGTAGGTCAACTCATCGGTGAGTAGGGGAGTACTTCTGATTTCGGTATTAAACCAACCGGGGTTGATCACATAAGCTATGGCGGAGATGTCCCAAATCACCTTGGACCACCCAAATGGATTGCCTTTATGGTAATCTTTGAAAATCTCGACCAAATAGTCGCCGATTTCACCTTTTCCCTGCAGGTATGTTTCTATTTCAGCCACCGTCGTCAGAAGGTGGGAGGTAACGGGCTGGGTTGGTAGTTGGATAAGGGGGACCCCGGAATCAAAAAGAACCTGGGAAGCTATGGGGTCCTGCATCAGGTTAAATTCGGTGGCCGTTTTCCAATTCAGTCCTTTTCCACCCAACCAAACCACTACTATTTTATGGATGATCTCCGGTTCTAAAAGGATGGCGGAGGCTATGTTGGTCGGAGCTCCCAATGTAAGCACATACAAAGGACCATCCGAATTCATTGCTTTGCTAATTAAATCCTGGGCAGCCGGGCTTTCAATCGGGTTATCCAGGCTTTCAAGGAAGGCATCCGAACCCCGGTAAACAAAATTTTCCCGCTTCATGGCCAATTTATCCAACAGCCGCTCAATTTCCTCAAAGCTTTTTTCCATGCCGTCCTTGGGACTTTCAGAACGGTTATTGAGGTAAGGTGCCGCATAGATGGCCTGTACCTCCATTTGATCCGGTGAAAGCAACCCATAAACCACCGCAAACTGATCGTCAATCTCATTATACGTATCTGTATCTATCACCACCTGAACCTTACCCTGCGGAGGTTGCAACTGGCTCAGTCTGAACGGGTCGGTTAGGGAGGGGTAGTTTTGGGAAAACCCCTCTAAAGCAAAAAAGGATAGTGCCAGTACCAAAACAACATTATTTTTTAGACTGCCTGAACAAAATCCAAGTCGGTTATGGTGGTTTTTCATAGTAATAATTGGTTTGATGAAACGGATAGTTTGATTCAAGGTAATCTTTTTCAACAGGGAAAAGGTAGAAACAACAGGGCGATTTTCCAACGAATATCTTTATTGGTTGATCGTTATCTTGATCAATGACAACAAGTAAAATGTTTTAAGCCTCGGCACCTGTGGGATATAGGCCTGAGTTTGATTATAAAACCGTACGATTTGCTGGTATGATTACTTTTGGAAGCAATTAGGTATAAGCATTCATCCAAATCTCGGGTTCATTGGCAATCCATAAAACCATATAACCGGTTCGTATTGAACTTTCAGGTCCATTTCTACCATTACGTTGTGTTTTTGAATCCTGTTGGAACCATTGAAAGATCGAGACCGACTTGGCAGCAATCACCGTTCAGGATTTAGGATGAGTCAAGGTTTATTGCAGTAATCCAAAACATGCCAAATTCATCTTGACAAGGGTAGGAAGGCAAATGTTTTCGTATTTGACCTGTTTTTGCGGTGCAATTCAATGTGATTTCCGTCCTTAAATCCCCCAGCCCCTTTAAGGGGGATTTGCTGAAACGGACAGTTGCTGCGGAAGTTGAAAAATGCAATTGGGCTGAATGACGGTAAGGTTATTAAATTCCGTAAAGCCGGACGCGTACAAAAGCCCTCCGCCGCGTCGGAGGGCAGTAGGGATTTTTGCGTAATATCATTTTATTTTAAATGCATATTTTATTATATTCCAATCCCAAATAACCTATATGATGAATCGTTTTCTAAGCGCTGGCTTGTGGATTATTTTATTGCTCGTGTCACCTGATGCTTTTCCCCAATCGGACACTACTTTTCTTAAAACCGTCCCCTATCATACTCCGGCACCTCCACCGGAATGGGCCCTATTACAAAGGCAATTAATGGATGCGCTCTATCCGGCAGCCATGGAATTTGTAGAAAAATATACGTATCCGGATGGCAGCTTGATATGGCGGGATGAATGGCCGGGAATGGATGGATCGGATGATGGCTATGAAAGTTTTTACAATTTTCCCTTGTATTATGCCCTGGGAGGTCCGGTGGAAATGGACAAGCTTTCCAGAAAATTATGGGAGGGTGTAACCCGGCAATTTACCGAATATGGTCAGATCGTTAATGAATTTGATGCCGGCTACGACTGGATGCATCATGGAGAGGCCTATACCAACTTTTACTTTTTTGGTTTGGCAGATCCCACGGATAGAAAAATGAGGGAAAGGGCATTGAAGTTTGCAGCTTTATACTTTGATGATGGGACTGAAAACTCCAATTTTGACAGTGAGTTGAAAATCATCCGCTCCCCATTAAATGGAAGCCGGGGTCCCAGGATGGTCAATACCGCTGAAGATTGGGTTACCCATAGGCCTATCCTTTCCAATTACCCCCTTCCTTACGATGATATTCCCCATGTCACCACAGGAAAAGACTGGAACAACGACGAAAAATTCGCTTATATCCTGGAAGCGTTAAACGAAAGAATGATGAAAGGCGATGTACCGCTGAACCTGGCGGCTACCAGCTTGATGTTAAACGCCTTCATGTATACAGGGGATGAAAAATACAAAAAATGGGTGCTGGAGTATGTACAAGCCTGGATGGATCGGGTAGAAAAAAACGGGGGCATCATTCCGGATAATGTGGGATTGTCCGGCCAGATTGGCGAACACATGGATGGCAATTGGTGGGGAGGTTATTATGGTTGGAAGTGGCCTCATGGGGTCCGGAATAAACTGGAGGCTACCACCATTGGAGCTTCCAATGCGTACCTGGTATCAGGCGATGACCGTTACCTGGAATTGCCCAATTCTGTCATTGAAGCCATCAGCCGGGAAGCCAGAGAGGAGGATGGTAAAAAGCTTTTGCCCCATCGGTACGATCAAAGAGGCTGGTACGATTACAGACCCTTGCAAGCCATGTACCCCACCCATATTTGGTACATGTCCAGAAAAGAAAAGGACTGGGCAAGGGTAAAAGAATTGTTGGATCCGGATGAAATGTTGCAGCTAAATTACGTGAAAGGAAAAGGGGAGGAACGGAATACGGCGACCTGGTTGGGGTATTTGGAAGGAGAGGTGCCCAACTATCCGGTTGATATCCTAAAGGCCACCTATCAGGAAATGCAAAACCGATTGGAAAAGATCAGAAAGGATACCTCTACTCCGGATCAACAGGACGTTCATCATTGGCTGAATCTCAATCCGGTAATTCTGGAAGGCATCGTGCAAACCATGCTCGGAGCTCCCAATCACATTTACCATGGTGGGCTACTCCATACCTCTGTCCGGTACTTTGATCCGGAGAATCAGCGGTCGGGAATACCTGCGGATATGGCTGCCCTGGTGGAACAAATTACGGAAGCGGGAGTTTCCCTCACCCTGGTCAATCTTCACCCTACCGAAACCAAAAAGGTCATCGTGCAGGGAGGCATGTTTGGGGAACACCATATCCAAAGGGTGAATCAGATTGAAATTTATCCTTATCAATTTGATACCGTGGACCATGCATTTTTCCAGGCGGAGCTTGGACCCGGATCGGTGGTAAAGCTGGAAATAGAAATGTCCCGCTTTAGAAATCCACCCAGCTATGCCTTCCCCTGGCATGGGAATGAGATTCCGGTTGTAGATAAAACATATGACTAAGGATGGATTCGAGAAACCGATGGCGTTTTGGTTTGATGTGGAGCATGCTGTTATTCAGTGCTCCATTGGTCTGGTCTCAGGAAGCCAGCGAAGGATCCTATGCGACCGCCAGGGAGGGCAGGGTATTTAAGATTTATCAGTTTTCACCTGAAACCATGCCGCATATAGACGGTAAAGCGGGTGATTGGGAAAGGGTTCCCGATTCCTACACCTATGGCACCTCATTACTAAAGGATACCGAAGATGGGCATGGGACTAAGATTGACACTACCGACATCGATGTTCGAGTAAAGGTAGGATGGGTCAAAGGCATGAACCGGCTTTATTTTTTATACGAGGCCTATGACGATTTTTGGGATTTTGAACGTTTTAATCCGAAAGGATACCTCAATGACATTTTTGAAATTGTGGTAGACGGTGATTTTTCAGGCGGGCCTTTTATTTATAATCCACTGCTGCCGGAAGCCAGAAAGTGGGGGAATCATCCAGCTCATATCCAAAATCACCTGGAATTCAGTGGCTATCACGCCCAAAATTACCATATTTTCACACCTCCGGTCAACGGAAGCTGGGTGCTGATTTGGGGTTCCCAGCCCTGGATTGGAGCTTTTCCCCATGCCCACCAGGCCTATGGTTTTGATTTCAAACAGGGGGAATCCGGAAAGTTAACCCTGGAATTTTGGATTACGCCATATGACCTTGCCCCCTATGAGGGACCGGAGCTGGCAGTGGAATCGAAATTTTATGAAGACAAGGTAATCGGTTTGTCCTGGTCCGTTTTGGATTTTGATGGGGAAGGCAGAGAGGGACATTACAATTTATCCCACGACACCCGAATGGTATCGGATGCGTCCTATTTGTGCGCCTTTCGGTTGATGCCCCTGGAAAAGGATCAATTGCCGGACATCAAAGCGGACTGGACCTTTGAGTTGGTGAAAAATAGAGTAAGAACGGTTGCTTTTAAAGATGCCTCGGTAGGTGAAATTGATGCATGGTATTGGGATTTTGGAAACGGTGATTATTCCAGGGAGCAACATCCTATTTACCAATATCCTGAATCCGGAGTGCATTACAATGTTTCGCTGGAAGTATCGGGTGCAGCGGGAAAGGATAGGAAAACCCGTTTTTGGGAGGTAATGGTTCCTTAAAAATCGATGTTGGGTTAGATTTAGCCGTAAAAAAAAATCTACTGGGATTATCGGTGCCCACATTTAAAAACTTTTTCCTAAGTTTAGCCCCATGAAGAAGATTGAAGGTAAAGAAGTCAAATGGGGCGTACTTGGTGTGGGGGATGTCTGTGAGAAGAAAAGTGCACCCGCCATGCAAAAGGTAAAAGGTTCCCGCTTAGTGGCGGTCATGCGTCGGGATGGGGAAAAGGCAGCGGATTATGCTCGAAGACATGGGGTCTCCAAATGGTATGATGATGCCCAAAAACTGATCAACGATCCGGATGTCAATGCGATCTACATCGCCACCCCACCTTATGCCCATCTGGAATTGACTAAACAGGCGGCAGCAGCGGGGAAGCCGGTTTATGTTGAAAAGCCCATGGCCCGGAATTACCAGGAATGCAACGAAATGATCCGGGTGTGTCAGGCGGCTGAAGTGCCGCTATTTGTTGCCTATTACCGGCGAACCTTGCCTAATTTTCTGAAGGTAAAAGAATTGGTGGAGGCTGGAGAAATCGGAGAAGTCCGCTATGTAAACATTACCATCAACCAACCCCGGCATCCAGACATGAAGGAGGACACGGCAGCCAACTGGCGCATTGATCCCGAAGTAGCCGGAGGCGGTTACTTTTACGATTTGGGTTCTCATCAACTGGATTACCTTGATTTTTTGTTTGGCCCTATAGCCGAAGTCAGTGGAATTGCTAGCAATCAGGCGGGCGAATACCCGGCAGAAGACATCGTATTGGCTAATTTTAAGTTTGAAAGTGGGGTGTTGGGCAGTGGAAACTGGTGTTTTACCACGGGAAAATCATCCAAAAAGGACGAAATCAAGGTTATTGGTACGGCTGGAGAAATCCGTTTTCCCTGTTTTTGGGGAACGTCGGTTACCCTACGTAAAGACGGTAAAGAAGCGCAGGAATTTACGTTTGACATGCCTGAAAATATTCAGTATTTTCTGATTCAATCGATTGTAGAAGAACTATTGGGCAAGGAAAATGCCAGCCCAAGTACGGGAGAGACCGCTGCACGAACCAATTGGGTGATGGAAGAAATGACGAAGAATTATTATAAAAAATAAGAACAAGATGACTCAAAACAGACCTTTAGGATTTGGAATTATCGGAACGGGAGCGATTGCCGGAATGCATGCGGAAGCCATCAATGCCTGTGAAGATAGTAACTTGATAGCGGTATGCAGTTCCAGTCCGGAACGTGCCCAAAAGGCAGCTGCGAAATTTAACGTACCAGCCGATGCGGATCGCAAGGCTTTTCTTTCCCGAAAAGAGGTGGATGTGGTTTGTATTTGCACCCACAGCGGCAATCACTTGGAGCCTGCCCTGGAGGCCGCCCGGGCAGGTAAGCATGTTTTGCTTGAAAAGCCCATAGAAGTAAATCTGGAGCGGGCCGATGCCCTGATAAAAGCCTGCAAGGACGCAGGGGTTACATTGGGGGTTATCTTTCAGAACCGGCTTAAGCCGGGTTACCTGAAATTAAAAGAGGCCGTTCAATCGGGGAAATTAGGTAAGTTATTGATGGGCACGGCGGCCATAAATTGGTATCGAGAGCCTTCGTATTACAGTAGTAGTTCCTGGAAGGGAACCAAAGAGGGCGATGGAGGAGCTGCGTTGATTAATCAAGGGGTGCATACCATTGATTTGTTGTTGGACATTATGGGAGATGCCGATGCTGTATTTGGTCAGGTGCGGACCATGGTGCATGCGATTGAGGGGGAAGATACCGGAACAGCGATTGTGAATTTCAAAAGCGGTGCCCTTGGAACCATTACGGGGGGCACTTCCTTGTATCCGGGCAACCCGGAGCGCCTTGAAATTTATGGAGAGAAGGGAACCATCATTCTGGAAGGTGGAAAAATAGTGGTGTACGCGATCAAGGGGGAATCATCCGATAATGCTTCCCAAACCGATATGGGAGGTAGCGGGGCTTCCGACCCCATGGCGATTGACTATAAATTGCATCAGGGGCAAATAAAAGACATGGTGGAGGCCATACGGAAAGACCGTCCTCCCATGGTAACCGGTGAGGATGCCCGGCGATCGCTGGAATTAATTTTGGGGATTTACCGCTCGTCTGCTGAGAACAAATTGGTGAAGTTAAAGTAAAATCGTCTTTTATAGTGTACATTTATCGCCTGGTGATCTGATAAATGGGTAACCGTTTTTTTAGTTTTTATGGGGTCAAAGGAACAGCAACATGTAGAGGGGGTTTTAGCAGCTTATGGACTATTAAACCATAAGCCTGAGGAGGATTTTGATGCCATCTCTCAATTAGCCAGTGTTTTATTCGATGCCCCCATATCCCTTCTTACCGTTTTAACGGAAAAAAAGCAATATTTCAAGTCTCGAATAGGAATTGAACGTACGGAAACAGCGATTGTAGATTCTTTTTGCAGGTTCTCAGTGCAAACGCCGGATGAGGTGATGGTAGTAGCGGATGCCAGGATGGACCCTCGATTTAGTGATAATCCGTTGGTCACCGGCGATCCAAAAATTGTTTTTTACGCCGGGGTTCCGATTTTTACCCCCGAAGGCCATCCCATAGGAGCGCTTTGCGTCATTGACCATAAGCCACGAAAAGTATCGCCGGAAAAACTAGCTGCGTTGAAAGCACTCGGGACTCAGGTTAAGCGCATACTGGAACTGCGGAAAAGTCATCAGGAACTAGAGAAATCCAGTGACCGGCTTCAAAATGAAACCCGCCGCCTTTCGAATATATTAGAGGCCACACGGGTGGGCACCTGGGAGTGGGATATGGTGACCGATAAGGTGGCGATTAATGAACGGTATGCAGAAATGGCGGGATATACCAAAGAAGAATTAACGCCATTTTCCATGGAAACATGGTATTCCCTTGTTCATCCGGAAGATCGCAATGTGTCGGATAAAATTTTAGAAGAGTGCTTTGAAAAAAAGCGGGATTTTTACAACACAGAATGCCGTTTGATTCACAAGGAAGGCCATTTGATCTGGATCAATGACAGGGGGAAGGTGACCAAATGGTCTGCTGAAGGTAAGCCACTGATGATGTCCGGTACCCATACCGATATCACCGATAGGAAAAACAGGGAAATTCAATTTCAATCCATTTCTGACAATATACCTGGGGTTGTATACCGGTACCGCAGGTATCCTGATGGCGAGGATGCGCTGGAATTGGTCAGCAACGGGGCTTCGCGCCTGTGGGGTGTTACTCGGGAACGGGCAATGAAAAATAACCAGGTAATTTGGGATCGCTATCACCGGGAGGATTTGAAATCCCATTTGGAAACGATCGCGGAATCTGCAAAAAAGCTGAGTTTTTGGACCCACGAGTGGCGCTACCATCACCCAGATGGGAGTATCCGCTGGCATAAAGGTACGGGAAACCCAAGCAAATTGAAAGACGGCAGTATTGTCTGGGATGCAGTGATCCTGGATATTACCAAACGAAAGGAAGCAGAAATAAATCTTGAAAAAACATTCGATTCGCTTCGGGAGCGGATTAAAGAACAGGAGTGCTTATATCGAATAACCCGGTTAAGTAATTCCCTATCGGAGTGGCAGTCACTACTGGAACAGGCGGTGGAGATACTTCCGACTGGTTGGCAGTATCCCGAACATGCCATGGCGACCATTCATTATGGAGAGAGGCATTTTTCTAGTTCCGGGTTTACCTCTTTTTCGATGTCGCTGAATGCATCATACACAACTATCAAGGGGAAAAAGCTTTCCCTGAAGGTGGGGTATCCAATTGGTTTTCAGACAACTGAAAAGGATTCTTTTTTAAAGGAGGAAGTCCGGCTATTGGATACACTGGTTGCCCATTTGGGGGCGGCCATCGATCAATTAATCGCAGAAGAATCGATAAAGGCTTCCAATGACAGGGTGAATACCCTGGTTCGGAATATTAACGGCATATTTTGGGAAGCAGATTTTCAAGCTAATTCCATGGAGTTTATTAGTCCTCAGGTAATAGATATTCTGGGCTATACGGTGGAGGAATGGATGGAATCGAAAGATTTCTGGGAGGAACATATCCATGAGGACGATAGGGAGGAGATTTTCGCTATAGCCTTCGAAAAGATTCAGGCAGGTGAGGATTACACCCTTGAATACCGGATGCAAGCTAAAGATGGAAAGTGGGTATGGTTAAATGATCTGGTTCAGGTAGAAAAAATTAATGGAAAGGGAACGTATCTCAGGGGTCTTATGGTGGACATTACTGAGCGGAAATCGGCTGAAGAGGCACTTGAGAAGAGTGAGAAACGATTTAAAGCCCTGGTACAAGAGGGATCCGATTTAACCGCTATTTTAGCCTATGATTCGGAGTACCTGTACGTAAGTCCCAATTACGAGCAACATGTAGGTTACGAAGAAAAGGAAATTCTAGGAACCAAAGCCAGCGATAAATTTCACCCGGATGATCGGGAGAGGGTCATTGCTGAATTTAGGGATTTGGACCAAAAAAAGCGGATAAAATGCAGTCCTTACCGGTATAAACGGAAGGATGGCTCCTGGTGCTGGTTGCAAAGTGTGGCAACGGATCTTTCCGATGATCCGGTAGTGGGAGGAATCGTGGTGAATAGTGTGGAAATTACGGAATTGATTGAGGCACAGGAGCGACTGCAGAAAAGCGAGGCAAGGTACCGGGGATTTTATGAATCCCAGACCAATTTTGTCATCAGGACCGACCTGGAAGGGAACTATACCTATGTAAATAAAAAATTTATAGCGGATTTTGGATGGATTTATCCGGATGGGAACATTATCGGAAAAAGTTGCATGCCTTCCATCTGTGAATATGACCAGCAAAGGGTGATTGATATCGTGGAAAAATGCCTGGCCCTTCCGGAAAAAATTTTTAAAATTGAGATCGATAAGCCTAAGCAGGGGGGAGGTACGGTCACTACCCTATGGGATTTTATAGGTATGGTGGACGGGCAGGGGAATCCTCAGGAAATCCAATGCATGGGCATTGATATCAGCGAGCGGATCGAATTCGAAAGAGAGCTCAAGAAGAATAATGAGCGGTACGAGTATGTAAACAGAGTCACCAAAGATGATATTTACGAATGGGATATAGTGGCCGATGAATTTCAATGGGGAGAGGGTTTTTACCGAATTTTTGGTTTTGAAAAGGGAGAGCAAATTGGAAAAATCTCCGACTGGCCGACATTTATGCATCCCATAGATGCCGAAAGCAACAAGGAAGATTGGGATTATTTTTTAGCTGATCCGGATCAAAACCGTTGGCATAAAGAGTTTCGCTTTCGTCATAAACGCGGTGGCTACTTGTATACAGAGGAGATCGGGCATCTGATTCGGGATGAATCAGGAAGACCCGTTCGAATGATTGGTGTATTGCGGGATGTTTCGGAAGTAAAAAAAGCGTCGCTTCTACGGGAAATGGAATATGAAGTTTCCAGTTTCTTCAAAAGTGAAGTCAGCCTAAATGAAACTCTTTTCGGCGTTTTGGCCTATTTATCCCGCTACGGTGGGTATGCGGGTGGAGAAATCTGGATGGTGGGGATCAGGGGCAAACAGATTAATTTGGTTCAGAGCTATTGGCAAAATGATAAACTGGCTCAACTAGCTGGGAATACCGGTTCTTTCTCTTATGGAAGCGGACTTCCTGGTAAGATATGGCAAGATGGTATCCTTCAGGTTTTCGAAAATTTATCAAACGTTTCATCCTTTAGCCGTCAAAAGCTGCTCACTTCGGGAAATTTGAAGGAAGCTGCTGGCATTCCGCTCTTTCAAAAAGATGAAGTGGTAGGTGTGGTGTTGCTCTTTGGAGAGAAACAAAGTGAGGACGTTTTGACCGATAGCCAGGTGTTTCATCCCCTGGGAGCATTTTTGGGAGCGGAGATCCGGCGGAAACAGCAGGAAGAAGAAATGAAGTTGTTATTCGAAAGCGCACCGGAAATTCTGGCCATCACAGATCCCGATGGGTATTTCGTCAAGGTTAATCCTGCTTTTTGCGAGCTGTTGGGCTATTCCTCCGAAGAATTGGTTTCCAGGCCTTTTACTGATTTTGTTCATCCCGAAGACCTGGTAAAAACGAAAAGTGAGATACCGGAAATTTTTTCGAGCGAACGAAAATCCCGGAATTTTGTAAACCGCTACCGTACCTATTCAGGAGCTGTTCGATGGATCTCCTGGAATTCTTCCGAAGTTTTTGGCGAAGAAGGATTGGTTTTTTCCTATGGCCACGATATTACCGAGATGGTGGAATTGCAGGAATTGCTGGACAATGCTACCCAACTTTCCCGGGTAGGAAGTTGGGAGATCGATTTGAATAATAATAAATTGTTTCTCTCATCGACTTCCAGGGAAATTTACGAACTGCCGGAGGATCAATTTCCCACCGTCGAAGAAGCGATCCATTTTTATCGTCCGGATGTCCGGGAATTTTTAACAGAGACCATCAATGAAACCATTCAAACCGGTAATCCATGGGATGTCCAACTTCCTCTAATTACCTACACGGGGAACGAAAAATGGGTAAGAAGTATAGGAAAAGCGGAGTATGAAGACGGCAAATGTAGGCGATTGTTTGGATCCTTTCAGGATATTCACAAGCAAAAAACCAATGAAATTCAACTTACCAAAAATAACCGCTTATTGGAAGTGATTTCCAGGGTGATTGGCAAGTTCTTATTGGTGGAAGATTGGAGCCAGGTATTGAATGAGGTCTTGGAACTAACGGGAAAGGCCATCAGTGTTGATCGGGTGTATTTTTTTCAACGTCACCTGCACCCCATTCATGGGAAGCCGGTAATCAGTCAAACAGCTGAATGGTCCAGGAAAGGAATACCTTCGCAACTTCATAATCCGGATCTCCAAAACATGACGCTGGAGGATTACCCTGAAATATATCAACGGCTCCAAAACGGAGAACCTTTCGCAAGTACCCGGAGGGATTTGCCAGCTGGTAAACTAAAAGACATACTGGAGTCCCAGGGGATTGTCTCTACATTGGGCATGCCAGTCACAATAGATAATGAGTTAAATGGATTGTTGGGATTTGACGATTGCGCCAAAGAACGGAGCTGGTCTGAAAATGAATGGTCCTTTTTGCAAACCATTGCCTCCAATCTTTCCTCGGCCATCCAGCGAAGAAACAGCCAACTGGCACTACAGCAATCCTTTGAAGAAAAAAATGCCATTTTAGAGAGTATTGGGGAAGCTTTTTTTGCGTTGGATAAAGATTGGAAAATCCGCTATTGGAACCATCGGGCAGAGCAGCTTATGGGCTTAAACCGATCCAGTCTTTTGGGACTGGTGTTGTTCGAAGTATTTCCGGACATAAAGAAATATAAATTTAAAAGGCAATACCTTGATGCCCTGGCCACGCAGTCTCCGCTTCATATTGAAGAGTATTTTGAACCTTTGAATAGCTGGCTGGAGGTAAATGCCTATCCCTCAGATGGTGGCTTGAGTGTATTTGTCAAAGATATTACGAAAGAGAAAATAGCTTCTGAAAATGTCCGCCAATCGAACGAGCGATTTGAAAAAATTGCCGAAGCGACCAACGACGCCATTTGGGATTTCGATGTCGAAAATAATCGGTTATTTTGGGGTAAAGGCTTCAGTACCTTATTTGGCTATGATCTGGATTCCCTTACACCTACCTTGGATCTTTTGGTGGAATTCATTCACCCGGATGATCGGGAAAAGGTGGCCGGCAAAATTCGGCAATTTTTTAAAAGTGAAACGCTTACGAGCTGGTTTGAGGAGTACCGATTTTTGCAAAAAGACGGATTTTATGCTTTTGTAATGGACAGGGCCGTATTTATCCGAAATCAGGAAGGTCAGGTTACCCGCGTGGTCGGTGCCATGACGGACATTACTTACAGAAAGGAATACGAAGAGTCATTGGAAGCCCTCAACCAACAGATGGCCGTCCATGCGAAAGACCTGGAACGGTCCAACCTGGAACTGGAACAATTTGCCTATGTGGCCTCCCATGACCTACAGGAACCGTTGCGGATGGTCAGTAGTTTTATGGGGCTTTTGGAACGTAAATACGGGCCCGAACTGGACGAAAAGGCCCATCAATACATTCGTTTTGCCATTGATGGAGCGAAACGAATGCGTCAGATTATTTTGGACCTGTTGGAGTTTTCAAGAATTGGAAAACATGAGGACAGTTTGAAGCTGATTTCTACCAAGCAATTGGTGGATGAGGTTTGTGTTTTGCAAAAAAGAATGATTAGGGAAGCCAAGGCGCAGGTATTTTACGGAGAGCTTCCCTCAGTGGTTTCCTATCGGGCACCACTCATGCAAGTGTTTCAAAACCTGATTGGAAACGCTCTAAAATACACCCGGGCCGATACTCCTCCCCGAATAGCCATTCATGCCGAGGCGGAAGGAGATTTCTGGAAATTCTCCGTCGAGGACAACGGGATCGGAATTGATCCCGTCTATCACGAAAAAATCTTTATTATTTTCAATCGGCTTCATACCGACAAAGAATTTGCAGGCACGGGAATGGGGCTGGCGATTGTGAAGAAAATCATTGAAAATTTGGGGGGTACGATAGGGGTGAATTCCACTATTGGGAGCGGGAGCACCTTTTATTTTACCATACCCCGGACCGTAAGTTCATTGGACGGAAATAGGCTGGAAAACGAGAAGGAGAGATGAGGTGGAGAAGTTTTAGCCGACCGATGTTGAGTGGTATCATTGCCTTTATCGGCACGTTGCTAGTGACCTTTATTATTAGTTACCGCGTCTATGTTGTCGGAAAGCGTAGTGAACTATTTTTGGTCAGAGAACAGGCTATAACCATAAAGGAAAAAATCCAAAACTCTCTAAAATACAGTGTTAGTTCTACGAGATTACTAGCATTTTTAGTGGAAAAAGATTTGGTGGCATCCGATTTCGAATCGTTGGCAGGGCAAATTTTGGCAGAGAACCACTCAATAGATGCGTTGCAGTTGGTAGAGGGGGGAGTGATTGTAAAAACCTTTCCGCTGGCAGGTAACGAGGCCGCTATTGGGTTGAACTTGATGGATGAGCTGCATCATCGAAGGGCTGCCGAAAAAGCAAAAGCCAGAAACAGCCTGTTTTTTGAAGGACCTTTTGCGCTGAAGCAGGGAGGTATGGGGTTGGTTGGTAGACTACCGGTTTATAGGCAGGGTAAGTTTTGGGGTTTTTCAGCGGTGGTAATCCAATTGGAAAATTGGATTGAAAATTTGCAACTGGTTCAGGATAGTTCCAGGGAGTTATACAGTATTCAACTGGCTAAAATCAATGATGACGGATCTGAAACGTATTTTTCTTTTTCTGGTAACGAAATCCCGACAAATGGTCTTTTTCAAAAAACCTATATTGAGGAAGGTGATTGGAATCTTTACGTCAGCCTGAATAGACCGAAACATTTACAGGAAGCGGGACTGTTTTTTATTTTTGGACTGATTTTTTCTGGCCTTTTGGGGGGATTTGTTTACCAAAAAACGGCGGAACCCATCAAACTTAAGCGGTTGGTATCGGATAAAACGAAGGATCTTGAGGTGCTGAATCATAAATTGGAAAATCGTGCAAAGGAGTTAAGCAGGTCCAACCAGGAACTCGAACAGTTTGCCTATATCGCTTCTCATGATTTGCAGGAACCCTTACGCATGATCAGTAGCTTTCTTACCTTACTTGAAAAAAGATATGCTCCGAAACTGGATGACAGGGCACGAAAATACATTTATTACGCTGTTGATGGCTCCCACCGAATGCGGCAAATCATTTTGGGACTTTTAGAATTCAGCCGGGTTGGAAAAAATGAAGGAACACGGGAGAACGTGGATCTTAACAAGGTGGTGGAGGAGGTTAGGTTAGTTTTTGGAAACCGAATTAAGAACCTGGATGCATCGGTCCAGGTATCGACGTTACCAGTAGTACAGGGATATTATCTTCCGTTGATTCAGGTTTTTCAAAATCTCGTGGGCAATGCATTGAAATACCATTCCAAAGGCAGAAGACCGGAAATTCAATTAACAGCAGCGGAAGAAGGAGCATTTTGGAAAATTTCCATAAAGGATAATGGAATTGGTATCGGTCCCGAAAATTTTGATCGAATATTTGATATTTTTATCAGGGTTCAGCGTAAAGAGGAATACGAAGGAACGGGGATCGGACTGGCTACTGTAAAAAAAACCATCGAAAGATGGGGAGGAAGGGTAGGAGTAGAATCCCAGGTGGGGGTTGGATCCATCTTTTATTTTACCATTCCCAAAAGTGCAGGTTAATGCATAATAACCTGATTTCGACTTATATACTTACCAATGATGGCGTTGATTTTGTCAATAGGTACCTAGCGATATCGAAAAGGACATGAAAAAAACCCTGAAGGCTTGCTCCAGGGTTTGGTATAGGTAGAGATAGGATCCGAATTTATACTTGCGGTAGCTCGAAGCCTTCCCGATAATATTTGCTGACAAATTGATTGGCAGGCTCGAAATTGGTTACTTTCATGTTTTTTCCGTCCCAAAGCAACTTAATTCCTCTTCCTGGATAGTTGTATCCATCACCTTCGGCTTGTGGTTCCCGGTAGTCGTAGCTTCGAATGGCCAGATTTCCCATCAGAACGGATTCTGTTAAAGGTCCGGCGATGGAAAAGGGAGAACTTAGTTCCCTGTATTCCTTACTGCCATGTCCGGCAATACAAGCATTAACCCACTGGGCGTAATGGCCACCAATACCCCCTTCTACCCGGGGCAGCGTAGGCGCAACGTTTATGCTTTCATTAATAGAGGTCGGCAATAATTTTGGATCAATTCCATAGGTGGAGCAAACCATCTTTCCACGGGTACCTTCTATGATTACTCCGTTTCCATTATCTCCCAATTGTTCGTTAGCGCCAAGTTCCTCCGGTCGGCTCGGTTGAATACCTCCATCCATCCAATGGAATTCGAGGTCTTTTCCAGTAGGCATTTTAAACCTCAAGGTGATATGAGAAGAAGGAGGGCAACTTTTTGGGAAATACCCTCGCGTAAATTCGCCGGTGTATACCGACCCTACGCTACATTCTGCTTCCGTCGGGTAGCCCAGATCCAGCGTCCGGAATGCTGGTTCCATGAGGTGACAGGCCATATCACCTAAGGCTCCTGTTCCAAATTCCCACCATCCTCTCCAGTTAAAAGGATGCAGGTTTTCTACATACCCTTTCTTCTCAGCAGTTCCCAGCCACAGATCCCATTCCAGGTTCTTAGGGGCTTTTTTTCCGGATTCGCCAGGCCAGGGAACTCCCTGAGGCCAAACCGGCCGGTTGGTCCAAACATGTACCTTCGTCGCCTCTCCAATTAATCCTGCAGCGTACCATTCTCTCATTTGCCTGACACCATCTCCGGAAGCACCCTGATTTCCCATTTGAGTAACCAGTTTGTACTCCTCTGCAGCTTCGGTCAGCATCCGCGCCTCTTGGATCGTATGGGTAAGTGGTTTTTGAACGTACACGTGCTTGCCCATTTTCATCGCGGCAAGTGCCTGAACGGCATGGTTATGATCTGGAGTCGAAACAGATACCGCATCAATGGAATCGCCTTCTTTTTCCAGCATGACCCTGAAATCATTGTAAAAATTTGCCTTGGGATAGGCTTCTATGCTTCTGGAAGCCCTTTCCGGATCCACATCGCATAAGGCCACAATGTCTGCATTGCCACTTTCATAAAAACTGCGAAGATCGCTCTGCCCTTTACCTCCGGCCCCGATTCCGGCTATCCGAAGCTTATCGCTGGGGGCTTTGAATCCAGGTCCTCCCAGAACATGACGCGGAACAATGTAGAATCCGGCAGCTGCAGTGGTAGCTGTTTTTAGGAAATTCCTTCGGGAATTAGCCTCATTGGGCATATTGTCTTTTTTCATTAGTTATTTTTTGATTAAACGAATGGTCTAAAATAAAAATTATTTATGAAACATTTTAAAATTTATTCCAATTATCCCATTTGAAGGTTGATTTGTAGATTAACCGGGAATTGACCGGTATAAAAATGAGACGATTGCTTCAACCGGAATCCTCTCCATTGTTTCACTTGGTTTTTTTGGCTGATGGCGATGGGTTTGGTGCAGGCAATTGATATTCCTCCTGAATTTCCGGATCATTTTGATAGCAAACCGGAGAGGAAGGCTCCTTTACAGTAGCGTTTGGGTCCTGGTAACTATTTTTTTCTTCGATTCTACTTTTCATTATTCCTCGGTTTTTTTTGCTAAAACATTCATAATGGTTCGAATATTTTCAGCAATGGAACCAGGCTTTTTTTCCACCACCGCCTGCGCTAATTCCCCCAGGGTGCCGATCAAATTAAAAGCCACTTGAATGCTTTTTAAGGAAGTTATATTGGTCTTTATTTCCTGATTGATGGCTTGAAGCTGTTGAAGTGCTTCCGCAGCCTCTGGTTCCACAATAAGGGTGGATAGTAATTTCATTTCCCGAGCCGTTTCCATGAGTTGGTTGGCTTTTATGCCCATTTCGACAAAAGTCGTCTGGCTGATTAATTGCTGACTGATTTTTTCAAAGCGGTAATCATTGAATTTTTTGGCTATTTCCAAAAAATCGTCTGCCACCTGGCTCAAAAAAACGCTATCCACTCTTTCTTTCATTCGTTTAATTTCTCAAATTCATATTGTAAACTTCTGACCTCTTCTGATAATTTCATCACACCGGATTTAAACCCGTTTTGAGATGCCTTTTGGTTGTTCCTGGATAGTTCCCTGTGGCTTACAGCCAACAGGTCTAATAGGCGCACTATTGATTGTACGCGTAAGTGAATGTTATCCGAATCCTCCAATAAACGGTAGTATTTTTCAACAGCCCATTCTTTTTCTAATGGGCTAAGTGTATCATTTATAGTGAGGGTCTTGTAATGAGCATACCAACTTTCTTTTTGAATTTCCAGCAGCCCGAGCAGGTTTTTCTCCAGAACGAAAGCTAGTTTTTTGCTGATCAAGTTCAGGTGGGGATCGGCCTCTGTCATATAAGAAACGATCCGTTTTTTTCGGTACTGTCCGGTACTTGCATTTACGGCCAATTCTGAAAGTTTTTGGAAGGCAGACGCCTCTCCTTCACTCATGTCAATCAGGTTTGCACTTTGTAGCCCTTTCACCGGAGAGGAGAGATCATAATTAACCAGTCCGGGTGAACCCAACAACTCAAGTCCATTCCAATAATTTTCCAATACCAGAAATAAATCCTTAACTACTCTGTCTGCTTCCTGGTAATCAGTGCAGAAGCAATCGAGATTTCGCTCAATGGTATATGTTTGAATTTTCTGAAAATAACAATCGTCCTTGCAGTGGCTGGTAAAACTGTATTCCAGTTCATGCATATGATCCAGACCCTGACTGGCCACGGTTGATAACTGTTGGATAGGTTTAAGGCTGGTACAGGCCAGTAGAAAACCAGGCACTAGAAATATTACCGCTGGAATTTTTCTAACCATGGGCAAAGATACCAAAAAAACTGAGATTTTTGCTGCTGAGAAGCCATATAACCCGAAGAAAACCTTGTTTGACATGCCTTTTTTGCAAAGAGAACGGCTTTTACCAGACCCTAAGAGGCTTTCGAATCTGCCTTGTAGTCATGCTACCCTATAGGGGATGTGCGTCTGATGAGCCAACGAAACGAACCCGGAATTTTGTAGGCCCAAAGTACTTGCCGCGTATTTCGCTGTGTTTAGATTCAGGCTGTAAAGTCTAAGGATCCAAAAAGTAAGGTATGCAGGTAAACACTAACTTCAATTTACTACAATAACAAAGGACTCCTGGCATCGAATGACAGTTACAGTTAGTTGGGTTTCGGAAGGGTGAAAAAACCGAAAGTGCTTAGGGTTCCAGCGGCTTTTCACAGAGGTAGGTTCTTAATACCCGGTCCCGGGTGGTAATTTCCCGAACCTGAAAACCAACATTTTTCAACATGGTTTGCACTATCCAATCGAATGTGGAAAATTCCTCTTTGAAATGGATCAGGGTATCTTCGCGTAAGAAATTTCCACCCCTTTTACCCTGCAAATCGATAAACTCCTGAATGGCTTTTTCAGGAAATTCATTGGGGATTACAACATCGTGCAAGTAAAGTTTTCCGGCGGGTTTTAGTACGGAAAAAATTCGCTCAAGCGCCTTTTCCTTCCAGAAATCCGGCAAATGATGCAGGGAAAGTGAGCTGATTACGCCATGTATTGAATTATCCGGCAATTCATAATTTAAATAGCCCCCATGGATAAAATCAATGTTGTCCAAATTTTCCAAGACTGATTTGGCACGGGCAAAAGAAAGCATGGGAGAGGAAATATCTATGGCATACACTTTTCGGCAGTTTTTGGCAAAGTGTATCGAAAAACTTCCAGTTCCACAACCAATATCTAAAATGGAGGCGTTAGGAACGGGTATAATCCAACTTTCAGCATGAGCAATTTCTTGTTGGATGTTCCGGAAGTCATCGTGTGAGGGGTCATAGATTTCTACTTCCTCCTGAGAGGCATAGTCCTTTCCGGTTTGTTTGAATTCGTTATAAAGCCAGTCCATTTCCGTGTATCGCCATTATGTAAGCTAAAATAAATGGAATACCAATAGCTAGCAAATATAACTCCCGGAAAAGGATACATGCTTGATTATCAAAATCCTGATTTCTGCTCAAGATCGCCAGGGATAAAATGAACAGGTTGGAAGGCTTACAAGAACGGTAACCAGCTGCCTACGTCAGCTTTTTTCTTTAATACGAGGGTTTAACTGAACGGTATCGCTGCTACCCTTTTTACGCATCCGCATGTTCACGATTTCTACCCCCAGTGAAAAGAACACAGCAAAATAGATATACCCCTTAGGAACTTCAAAGTGTAAACCTTCTACGAGCAACATGAACCCAATTAACATCAGAAAAGACAGCGCTAAAATCTGTAAAGTGGGATGCTTATTAATAAACCGACTGATGGCACCTGCAAAGGCCATCATTATGGCAATGGAAATGATGACAGCGATAATCATGATGATCACTTCGTCCACCAAACCGACGGCCGTAAGGATGCTGTCGAACGAAAAGATGATGTCCAGAAAAATGATCTGAAAGATTACGTTTCTCATGCTGGTAGCGGATTTCGGTTTGATTTCCTGCGCATGGCCTTCCATTTTATGATGAATCTCCAGGGTTGATTTGAATAATAAAAAGAGCCCACCAAAAAATAAAATCAAATCCCTACCGCTCAGTTCAAATCCAGCGATCGTCACCAAGGGTTGCGTGAATTTAATAATATAGCTAATCCCCAACAACAGCAATATTCTAAAAACCAACGCCATGGCGAGTCCCAACTTTCTGGCTTTAGGCTGCTGGTGTTCCGGTAATTTGTTGGAGACAATTGAAATAAAAATAATATTGTCTACACCCAATACAATTTCTAGAAAGGTGAGGGTAAGCAGGGCTATCCAGGTTTCCGTATGAAGAAAAATTTCCATTTTTTACTTTTCTTTACTTTAGGTAGCAAAGGTCATCAAAAAAAAGGACGGGTAGTATCTGGAGGAATAAACTATTTTTTTCTTAAGAATTCTAAGCAATAGGAGCCATGTCATCGGGTACAATTTTCAAAACACAGAAAGGTGTCCGAATGTATGATTTAAAAAATCGATGTGTTTGAATTTGGTTTGGTTGCTGTTTTCGTTCTAATTTCGTCCGGAGCGAAGCAATAGGGCACGCCTTTTAACTTAAGTTTATCAGAGAAATGCCATTTGAACAGAAACATAAACGGATCGCTATACTGGGGTTAGGTGGAGTTGGAGGCTTTTTGGGCGCAAAGTTGCTCCTTGCAGATCGTCCGGCGGGTGTTGAAATCACCTTTGTGGCCAGGGGTAGCACCTTGGCATCTCTGCAGGAGAACGGATTGGTATTTGAGTTCGACCAACAAAAAGTATTGATTCATCCCGATCGGATTCAGAAAAGTGGCAGCCCTTCCACCCCCTTCGATGTGATTATCCTGGCAACAAAAGCACCGGGATTGGTTGCGGCCGTACAGGAGAACCAAGGCTTGTTTTCCGATCAGACATTGGTAATTCCCTTACAGAATATGGTGGATGCCGCCAGCCGGATCCGTCCCTTTGTCAGGGGTGCTGAAGTATTGGATGCCTGCATCTATCTAATTTCCAATGTTGTTAGCCCCGGAAGGGTTAAACATCTGGGAGGACCGGGAAAAATGGTAGCCGGAGTACCTTCGAAAAATGATTTCCAGTGGTTTTTTTCTTTTCTGGAAAATTCCGGGGTACCAATCAATTTGACTGCTGACATTCAGCTTCACCTGTGGAGAAAGTTTTTGTTTATTTCGAGCCTGGGCTGCCTCAGTGCTGCGTATGGGGTGAGTTTTGGCCAGGTGAAGGCCTCTTCGGAACTGATGGCAGCCTGGCGGAGTTTAATGCAGGAATTAGTAGCACTGGCCCGTGCAAATGGAATAGCACTAAGAGATGGGGACGTGGAAGTTACCCGCTCTCTGCTTTCAAATTTTCCTTATGACTCAAAATCTTCTTTTCAACTCGATGTGGAACAGGGTAAAACAGGTGAAAAAGCGACTCTCTTGGAGGATGTTATTGAAAAATCCCGGCAAGTCGGGTTGGAAGCAATAAACTATCAAAGAATGGGAGAACTAATACACACAAAAATAAAGGCATTCCGAAAATAAGTATCCTTTCGGTTCGGGAACAAGCACCTGTTTAGGGAAATAAGTTCATCCTAAGTTCATCCCTGACAGATGCCGAAGCGTATAAAATGCAGAAAGTCACCCGATTAAAGGTGACTTTCTGTTTTACATCCGATTTAAGGTAGGTGTATCAGGGCTTTGAGACCTCAAAATTAACCTGTTTTCCTTTAATGGTGTTTGTATTCATTACTTTGATTACATGTGTAACGTCTTTTTTAGGAATATCTACAAACGAAAAGCTATCATAGATATCTATTTCGCCTATGCTTCCTCCGGATACGCCGGTTTCTCCCGCAATGGCTCCTACGATATCATTGGGACGAATCCGGTCCTTTTTACCCAGATTCAAAAATAGCCGGGCCATATTTGGCTCTCTCTCTCGCTTGCCCTTTCTTCCGCCTCGTTCGCTTCCACGGTGACTTTTGCCCCCCCGGTCACGATCCGAACGTTCCCTTCTGGGGCGCTTGTCATCTCTTCCGAAAGCCCGGTCTTTATCCGGAGTGAAATTCATTTCTTTGAACTTTTCTACTGCTTCTCCTAAATGCAACTTCACCAGCCCCATGGCAACCTGCTCCAGGGATATACCTTCCGCTAGTAAATTACCAATTACTTCTTCAAAGACCTGATCGTCTCCTGTTTTGGCAAGCTGTCGGTGGATATCTTTGATAAGCTGCTCTTTCTTCATTTGGATTAATTGGTCCACTGAAGGGGGAGCTGCTTTATCAATTGAAGTTTTGATAAACCTTTCCAGATCATTTATTTTTCCTGCGTCCCTTCTTCCGGAAACAAAGCTAATAGCCGTTCCTGATTTTCCAGCCCTACCTGTACGTCCTATTCGGTGAACGTAATTTTCTTCATCCAATGGCAGGTCGAAATTAAATACCGCTTCTACATTTTCTACATCAATGCCCCTGGCAGCGACATCTGTCGCAACCAACACGGCACAATGGCCCTTTCTGAACTTATTCATCACCTTGGTACGCTGTGCCTGTGACAGGTCACCGTGTAAGGCCTCTGCAGGAACGCCTTTGGCATTTAGTTCCTCCGTAACTTCGTCCGTTACCCTTTTGGTATTGCAAAAAATAACACTGAGTTTGTATTGATGAAGGTTTATTAGCCTGCTAATCAGGTCCGTTTTTAAACCGGATCTTACTTCATAATATACTTGCGATATGTTTTCTACGGTTAGTTCTTTTCGGAGTACTTTGATGATTTCCGGGTCCGTCTGGTACTTTCTGGTAAGTTCCAGAATAGGTTTCGGCATGGTAGCGGAGAAAAACACCGTTTGCCTTTCATTAGGCATGGAACTCAATATGGTTTCGATGTCTTCGCGAAATCCCATGTCCAGCATTTCATCGGCTTCATCCAGAACAATCACTTCCACCTGACTTAGGTCAAGTGTTCGCCTGTTCATATGGTCCATGATTCTGCCAGGGGTACCTACCACAATCTGAACGCCTCTTTTCAGACTTCTGATTTGTCGGTCTATGGCCTCTCCACCGTAAATACAGGTAGAAGAAATTTGCTTTTTGTATTTAGTGAGTTTCACGATCTCTCCCTCTACCTGCACGGCTAGTTCCCGGGTAGGGCAAAGAATCAATGCTTGTGGCTTGCTTTTGCTGGTATCTATCCGGTCGATGATCGGAATGCCAAATGCAGCAGTTTTACCAGTTCCCGTTTGAGCTTGTCCGATGACATCGGCACCTTGTAATAATAGGGGAATGGTTTGTGTTTGAATAGGGGAAGGTTGGGTATAGCCCATATCTTCCACTGCCCTTAGGATTTCTTCCGAAATCCCAAGGTCTGAGAATGTTACTTCGTTTTCCATGAAATGTTCCTTACTTCTCAAAGCCACGGTATTCCTAAATATCCCAGTGTCGATCAACAATAAGGAACCCCACGGCGTAGGAGAAAAATATTAAATTATAATAAGTTGCAAAGGTAAGAAAAAATTATTTTCAAAGCAACGAAATTAGCGAGGAACAAAAAATAATTACTTACTAAGCGGATTCAATGCTAAATTTTATTTTGAATATAACCTAAAAAAGGGCTATAAAGCCCTTTTTTATTCGGTACAACTCCTGTTGATTTATCTTTTTTCCATGGGAACGTATGCTCGCTGTGTTGAGCCCACATATACCTGACGGGGTCTCCCAATAGGTTCGTTGTTTTCCCGCATCTCTTTCCACTGCGCAATCCACCCTGGAAGGCGACCCAAGGCAAACATGACGGTAAACATATCGGTAGGAATCCCCAGGGCACGGTAGATAATACCGGAGTAGAAATCCACATTGGGGTACAATTTACGTTCTACAAAATAGGGATCATTTAAAGCTGCATTTTCCAACTCCTTGGCGATATCCAGCACGGCATCATCGATTCCGAGTTTTTCCAAGACATCGTCAGCAGCTTTTTTGATGATTTTGGCGCGAGGGTCGAAGTTCTTATATACCCTATGACCGAATCCCATCAGACGGAAAGGATCGTTTTTATCTTTTGCCTTTTCCAGGTATTTTTTAGAATCCCCACCATCGTTTTTAATTGCCTCCAGCATTTCGATCACGGATTGATTGGCTCCGCCATGGAGAGGACCCCAAAGTGCATTAATTCCTGCAGAAATAGAGGCATAAATACTGGCTTGGGAGGAACCCACAATTCGTACGGTAGAAGTCGAACAGTTCTGCTCATGATCGGCATGAAGGATGAGTAATTTATCCAAGGCATTCGAAATAACCGGATCCACCTCGTATTTTTCCGAAGGCAAGGCAAACATCATCTTCATAAAGTTGCCGCAAAAATCCAGGTTATTGTCCGGATAATTTACCGGATGTCCCATTTTATTTTTGTAAGCCCATGCTGCGAAAGTTGGCATTTTAGCCATTAGCCTAACGATGCTGAGTTGAATTTCTTCGTCGGTATTATTGGGGTCCAGCGAATTGGGATAAAAAGCGGTGAGGGAACAAATAAGAGAGGAAAGAACGCCCATAGGATGTGCTACCGATGGAAACCCATCCAGTATCTTCTTTATATCCTCATGCACAAGGGTGTGCTTGGTAATTCTATTAGAAAATTTTTCATACTGAGAGGCAGTGGGCAGGTCGCCATTAATCAGTAGGTAGGAAACCTCCAAAAAATTAGAGTTTTCTGCCAAATCTTCGATGTTATATCCCCTGTATCTGAGAATACCTTCTTCCCCATCCAAAAAAGTGATGGCACTTTTTGTCGACCCTGTATTCTTATATCCGGGGTCTATTGTGATCAGACCAGATTGCCCACGGAGTTTGGCAATATCAACGGCCTGTTCGTTTTCGGTACCTTCGATGACTGGTAGATCATATTCTTTTCCTTTAAAGGATAGTTTAGCAATTTCGGACATATTAATTTAATTAAATATATTATAAAACTCCAAATGAGATCAATTCAAAATAAAATTTGGCACTAATGTAGTAAAATTTGATCAAATTTCACTTACATACCTACTTGAAAACAACTCCTAACTAACAGATTAAATAATATTTATTCTGTAAAAAGAAGAAATAACCTGTTCTTATTTAAAAAAACAGGTTACAAATTATTTTAAATTACGGACATAGCGTTCAAACTCCAAATTTAATTAAACTCGTGCAATTAGTAGAAACAGCGGATCAAAAAAAGCCCCGGAAGGGCTTTTGCATTAACAAAAGTGCTCAAATACTTCGATTAAATGATCACCAATCATCTGAGCTGTTCTTCCCTCAATATGGTGCCTCTCTACGAAATGAACCAGTTCGCCGTCCTTAAATAAAGCCATTGCTGGTGAAGATGGAGGATAGGGCAGCACTTTTTCCCTGAATTTGGAGACTGCATCCGAATCATTACCTGCAAAAACCGTCGCTAGCACCGTTGGCTTTTTTCCCGATTTATCCAGGGCATACCGGACACCGGGCCTGGCAGCTCCCGCTGCACAACCACAAACGGAATTAACAACTACAAAAGTTGTTCCCTGATGGTTCTTCAAATGGTTTTCCACATCCTCTGAAGACCTGAATTCTTGAAATCCTACGTCGGTTAATTCTGCTCTCATGGGAGCTATCAATTCCTCTGGATACATATTTTTTTTGTTTGTTGATTTAAAATTTTATAAAAACCCAAGCTCTAGTTTGGCTACTTCTGACATCATGTCCTGGGAATAAGGAGGATCAAAGGTTAATTCTACCTCCACATTATTTACCCCCTCAATTTCCGAAACCCTCGCTTTTACTTCTGAGGGGATGGATTCTGCTGCCGGACAGTTGGGTGAAGTAAGCGTCATTAGAATGTATACGTTGTTGACCGGATAGACCGTTATTTCATAGATCAATCCCAGTTCATACACATCTACCGGAATTTCCGGATCGTATACCTCTTTGATCGCATTGACCACCTTCCGCTTGCTTTCTTCCTGTTCATCGGTTATTTGTTCTGACTTTTCCATACTTTCTAGGCGTCAATTTTAGATTGGTAGGCAAGAGCGAATAATTTCATTTGCTTGATCATCGCAGCCAGGCCATTGGATCTCTGGGAGCCGATTATATTGCCCATGCCTATTTTTTCAATAAAGTATAAATCTGCATCCAGAATTTCTTTGGCTTTTCTTCCCGATAGTACGCGAATCAAAAGGCTTATTAAACCTTTTGTAATATCGGTGTTGGAGTCCGCCAGAAAATAAACCTGGCCATCCCGAAGATCGGTAGTCAGCCATACTTTCGACTGACAGCCTTTGATGATGTTTTCTTCGGTCTTTTCTGCCTCTGGAAATGCAGGTAACTTGTCCCCCAGCTCCATGATGTAGAAGATGGTGGATTCCTTGTCATCGCCAAGGATTTCGAACTCATCAATGATGTCTTTTTGTACCGCTTCTATCGATGGCATTTAATTTTTTCTTTTCGCTATTCGTGCCAGACTTTCATAAAGCCTGTCAATTTCTTCAATAGTATTGTAAACAGCAAAAGAAGCCCTAACAGTTCCTTCTATTCCAAACCGATTCATAAGAGGTTGGGTACAATGATGTCCCGTTCTCACGGCAATCCCCGAAGCATCGAGCATCATGCCTACGTCAAATGAATGCATGTTGTTAATCGTAAAACTCAATACACTTACTTTGTCCCTGGCAGTACCTACGGGCACAAAGCCCTTAATCGCTGCACAGCTATCGAAGGCATGATTTAACAATTTGGTTTCCTGATTCCGGATGGCATCTTTCCCAAGATCATTGATAAAGGCCAGGGCCGCATCAAAGGCGATCACATCCGCTATATTAGGAGTACCAGCCTCAAATTTATAGGGGATCTCATTATAGGTGGTCTTGGCAAAGGTAACTTCATGAATCATTTCCCCTCCTCCCTGATAGGGTGGCATCCATTCCAAAAGCTCACGCTTCCCGTACAACACGCCTACGCCGGTAGGACCGTACATTTTATGTGCAGAGAAAGCAAAAAAATCGCAATCCAGTTCCTGAACGTCCACATTCAGGTGGGCTGCACTTTGGGCACCGTCCACCAAAAACTTTGCTCCCTGCTCGTGGGCCAAATCGATCATCGTTTTCACCGGGTTGATCGTGCCTAAGGCATTGGATGCATGGACCACAGCTACTAGTCTTGTTTTCGCCGAAAGCAATTGCTTGTAGGCCTGAAGATCCAGTTCACCACTATCTGAAACGGGTATTATTTTTAGATGGGCATCGTTTTCTTCACAAAGCATCTGCCAGGGAACAATATTGGAATGGTGTTCCATTGTGGAAATGATCACCTCATCGCCCGCCTTAATGAACTTTTTTCCAAAGGTACTGGCCACTAAATTGATGCTATCCGTGGTGCCTTTTGTGAATATCACCTCTTCTGCTGAAGGAGCGTTGATGAAGGATTTTAGGGAATTTCTTGTCTTTTCAAAGCGTTCTGTCGCCCGGGAGGCTAGCGTATGCGCTCCTCTGTGGATATTCGAATTGTCATTTTCGTAATAATGCTTCAGGGCCTCAATTACCTGATCAGGCTTTTGGGTAGTTGCGGCATTGTCAAAATAGGCAAGGGGCTTCCCGTTGACCTTCTGGTCAAGTACCGGAAATTTCCTGCGAATCTGTGCCAGATCCAATTCTTTTCTCTTTTGATCAGTAATGTCCGCCAAGTCTTGCATGTACTACTTTTTCACAATATTCCTTAAATCCTTCTTCTTTTAGCTGATCCAGCACCTCTCCGGCAAATGCATGCAAAAGCAATGCTTTGGCTGCATCTTTGCCTATTCCTCTGGCCCGTAAATAAAACAATGCCTCTTCATCCAGTTGTCCCGTGGTGCACCCGTGCGAGCATTTTACATCGTCTGCCCAAATCTCAAGCTGGGGCTTGGTATTAACCGTCGCATCTTCCGACAGCAAAATATTGTTGTTCTGCTGGAAGGCATTGGTTTTTTGAGCATCCTGCCGCACAAAAATTTTGCCATTAAAGACACCCCTGGATTGGTCCGCCAGAATGCCTTTATACAATTCATTCGATTCTGAATGCGGTTTTTTATGGTCTACATTGGTATGGTTGTCCACATGCGTTTTACCATTTAGCAGGTACAGTCCATACATATTTCCTTCGCAATTACTGGCGTTTAAATCCAAACTCAAATTGTTCCGGATCATTCCACCTTCCAAACTCAATACAATGGAGGTAAAGCTGGCATCTTGCTGGACCTCCGAACGGGTGTTGCTGACTTCCAGGTTTTTTTTGTGCCCATCTTGCAGTTTGTAGCTCCGTACATGTGCATTTTGACCCACCTTCCATTCAGAGACGGAGTTGACTAAAACAGGATCTTCTCCAAGATAAATGGTTTGTTCGATCAGCGTAAGCTGAGCATTTTTACCTACTTGTATAAAAACCCTGGGATGGATGCAAGCACCATTTTCATCTGGTCTTACGAAATTAACCAACAATAGGGGCTTTTCAATGATTTTCCCATCCGGAATATCGATCCGAATTCCATCTCGAAAACACAGCGAATTTAAAGCGGTGAACGGATCGAATTCGTTCTTTTCAATGCCCCCAATTTGAGCTGCTTTTTCTTCACTAAGCTCTGTAAGGGCTTGAAGCTGAAAAAGCTGTGGATCTATTTTTGAAAGATGCGCATCAACTATTCCGTTATTGCAAACCAGCGTATATCCCTCTTCCAACCGGAACAGCTCTTGCTGCCCCTGTATTTTCTTTTGCAGGTTGTCAATGGAGGAAGGCGTTCCGAAATGCGTCAGTTGATCCGAAATCCGTTTACTGATGGCAGTGTATTTGTACTCCTCATTTTTAAGCGTTGGCATGCCCGACTCCTCCAAGACCTCTTTTGCTGATTTTTTAAGGTTGGAATACAGAGGCAAATCCTGCATGGCCGCTGTGCCTGTGAGGAAAATTTCTGCTAACTTATGATCTTTCTTAGTTGATACCGTCATTTGTAAATGAAACCGTGCAAATTTTTAAACTGTTGTTCCTGAGATCTCTTCTTTGATCCAGTCATATCCCTTATCCTCAAGTTCCAGAGCGAGGTCTTTTGATCCGGATTTTACAATTCTCCCGTCAAAAAGGACGTGGACATAATCCGGAATGATATAATCTAGCAACCGCTGATAGTGGGTGACGACAATGGTGGCATTTTCCTTGGTCTTGAGTTGATTTACCCCATTAGCTACTACTTTTAGCGCATCGATATCGAGTCCAGAGTCCGTTTCATCCAGAATGGAGAGGGTGGGTTCAAGTACCGCCATTTGAAAAATTTCATTTTTCTTTTTTTCACCTCCAGAAAATCCTTCGTTAAGCGCTCTGCTTAGCAACTTTTGGTCGATTTCCACCAACTTCATTTTTTCTTTCATCAATGAAAGAAACTTAACAGCGTCCAAGGGCTCTTGTCCCCGGTATTCGCGAACCTGATTCACGGCAGTTCTAAGAAAATTGGTCGAACTAACCCCCGGAATCTCTACCGGATATTGGAAAGCCAGAAAAACGCCCTCCCTCGCCCGGTCTTCAGGACTAAGGTCCAGCAGGTCTTTTCCTTTAAAATAAACCTCACCTTCGGTAACCTCGTACTCTTCTCTTCCCGCCAGAACCGAAGCCAATGTTGATTTTCCCGAACCATTAGGACCCATGATAGCATGCACCTCACCAGGTTTGATTTCCAGACTGATTCCCTTTAATATAGGCGTGCCTTCTATAGCGGCATGTAAATTTTTTATTGATAACATGTATATTAAGTTTTATCCTACGCTTCCTTCTAGTGTCAAAGCAAGTAATTTCTGTGCTTCTACAGCAAATTCCATAGGCAATTGGTTCAAAACTTCCTTTGCATACCCATTAACAATTAATGCTACGGCATCTTCGGAGCTGATGCCACGTTGGTTACAGTAAAATATCTGGTCTTCTCCAATCTTTGAAGTCGTGGCCTCGTGTTCTACTTTAGCACTCGAATTGTGAATGTCTATATAAGGAAAAGTATGGGCACCACATCTGTCCCCCATCAATAGCGAATCGCATTGGGAAAAGTTCCTGGCATCGGTAGCTCGCTTCATTACCTGAACCTGCCCCCGATAGGAATTTTGTGATTTTCCGGCAGAAATGCCTTTGGAGACAATCCTGGAGCGGGTATTTTTTCCAATGTGGATCATTTTGGTCCCCGTATCTGCCTGTTGGTAGTTATTGGTCACTGCAACTGAATAGAACTCACCAATTGAATGATCACCTTTTAAAATACAGGAAGGATACTTCCAGGTAACAGCAGATCCGGTTTCTACCTGGGTCCAGGATATTTTTGAGTGGTTACCAGCACAAATACCTCTTTTGGTGACAAAATTATAAATTCCACCCTTGCCGTTTTTATCTCCCGGGAACCAATTTTGTACCGTGGAATACTTGACTTCAGCGTTCTCCGCTGCATAAATTTCTACCACAGCAGCATGTAATTGATTTTCATCTCGCTGCGGAGCTGTACAGCCTTCCAAGTAAGAGACATACGATTTATCCTCTGCGATAATCAGCGTACGCTCAAATTGTCCTGTATTTGCCGCATTAATCCGGAAATAAGTGGACAACTCCATGGGACATCGCACTCCTTTTGGAATGTAGCAAAAAGATCCATCTGAGAAAACCGCAGAATTCAAGGCAGCGAAATAATTATCTGTAGAAGGAACCACTGATCCCAGGTACTTCTTCACTAAGTCTGGGTGTTCCTTTACCGCCTCGCTAAACGAACAGAAGACAACCCCTAATTTAGATAAGGTATCCTTAAAGGTAGTGCCAACAGAAACCGAATCCAATACGGCATCCACGGCGATTCCCTGTAGTCTTTTCTGCTCATTCAGGGAAATTCCCAACCGATCATAGATCTTAAGCAACTCCGGATCGACCTCATCGATATTGCTGGGCTTCGATTTTTGTTTGGGGGCCGAATAGTATCTCAGGGCCTGATAATCGATTTTGGGGTATTTAACGTTCGGCCAGGTAGGTTCATCCATCGTTTCCCAATGCCGGAAAGCTTTTAACCTCCAATCCAATAACCATTTAGGTTCTTCTTTTTTGGAAGAAATCCACCGAATGGTGTCTTCAGTCAAACCGATAGGAGCTTCATCTGCTTCATAATCTACCGACCAGCCGTGTTCGTATTCTTTAGAGGTGAATTCTTCTAAAATCTCATTGTCCTTGCTCATAAAAAGAGTTATTTAGACTAATTATATTTTGATGCACAAATATACAACATTAATCTATTTTTTATTGTTCGGAGGAGATTCTAATTAAGTAAAAAAAATGGCAAAAATATCTCTATTTACCTGTATATCTGAATGTTAAAAATAAAAAATTCCGTTGAAAAAGAAATGAAAACTGTTAAAAAAACCATATTCTATATTGAAAAACCTTAATAGAAAATTAATTTAGATTTAATCTTAATAATTAACTAATTTGTTATTTTTTGTTTTCCAATAATTGGATGGGGCGATTGATACTTTCCTCCAAAACAATTAACGTTTCGGTGCGATCAATTCCTTCGACTTTCTGGATTTTGTTCAGCACATCCCGAAGATGGTTGGTGTCCTTACAAATGATCTTGGCAAAAATGCTGTAGTTTCCGGTGGTGTAGTAGGCGTTGATTACCTCGGCAATTTCTTTGAGTCGCTCGATTACGTTGTCATACAAGGAGCTTTTTTCCAGGTAAATGCCCAAAAATGCAGAAATATCATAGCCCAATTTCGAGAAATCAATATTCAGCGTTGCACTCTTCACAATACCCAGGTCTTCCAGTTTCCGCATACGTACGTGTACGGTTCCAGATGAAACAAACACTTTTTTTGCTATTTCCGTGTAAGGTGTTTTGGCATCCTCGTTCAGTAATGAAATGATTTTTAGGTCGATATTATCAATATCTAAAATTTTATCCATTTTCGAGTTCGTTCATTGTTGATTTCAAAATAAAGATCAGTCTTTATTATTAACTTGTCAAAGTTTTTCCCAACTTTTTTGTTTTCTCGAACGAATTCTGTAAAAATTGCGGCTTAGCCTTTTTTTAGCAGGGGTGATTTTTAAGTATGCCTTTTCGATGAATCCCGGATAATAAGTTCCGATCTCAGGGTAATGGTATTGGTTTTCTGAAGGATTTCGTGCTGCTCGTCTCCCAGGTGATTGACCAGGTTTTTCATAGCTACCTCGCCCATATGGTAACTGGGGTAGTTGATTGTACTGAGGTTGGGTTCGACCATTCGGGAAATTAGGTCGTTATTGAATCCTACAATCGCAATGTCCTGCGGAACTCGTATGCCTCGTTTTTTAAGAGCCATCAGGCAACTAGCGGCACTGGTGTCGTTGGATACCAGCAACCCATCCGGTCTGGGGGATAGATTTAGAATTTTTTTGACAATTCGCTCTCCCGAATCCTCGTCCAGTTCAATGCTGATGACGTTTTCAGCATTGAAAACAAACCCATGATCCATCAGGGCGTATTTATATCCTTTTAATCGGTCTGCATAGACGTTTATTTGAAGATTACCCACGGCGTGAATGATTCTTTTACAACCCTCTTTGATCAAATGGGCGGTTGCATCGTATATGGCTTGGGTATTGTTGATAACTACTCCGGTAGAATGATTATTCTCTGGAACCCGGTCAAAAAATAGGACAGGTATTTCTTTATTAAAGAAGGACTGGAAATGCTCAATGTTATCGGTGGTGCCCGCTTTGGATACCAATAGACCATCTACGCGACTATTATACATTATATTGGTGTTCGAAATTTCCTTTTCCAGCGATTCCATGGACTGACTGATGACCAGGTTGTATCCGGATTGACTGGCAATTTTTTCCATGCCGGCAAGTACAGAAGACTGAAAGGGGCTATTTAGTTTGGGCACAATCACACCGATGCTTTTGGACCGACGCTTCCGAAGGCTAGAGGCAAAAATATTGGACTGGTATCCCAGCAATTTGGCGGCATCCATGATTTTCTTACGGGTAGTTACATGCACTCTCGGATGATTGCTCAATGCCCTGCTCACGGTAGTAGGAGATAAACCCACGTTTTCCGCTATATCGTAAATGGTGATTTCTTTTTTCATTTAATTCTTCTTAGCCCAATTGATTGCTAATAATAAATAAAATTATAGATGGATGCAACCGATTTCAAAGCAATTATAGTTTTGAATTAACTCCATTATCGGTATTTATTTTTAGTATGAAGAATTATATTGAATGATTTGGCAATTTTAGTAATCTATTTTTTGATTTCGTAGTCATTTTTCACATGCGACTTTTTAATTGTTTGGCAAATCAATGGCATCTACCATCATTTGTTTACCTAATTGACTTGTGAAGAATGGGGGGGACCTTTTTAAATTTATATGAAATCGGTTGTATTGAAATAAATATATTAATATGTTTACGGTTATTGGAATCCGAAATAAGATAAGCTTCAATGTATGAATAAAATTAAATCACTCTTAGGTCTTTTCCTAGGTTTTTCGTTGCCAATTTCAGGGATGGCTCAAAAACTGGCTTCCGTGGAGATTGCCCTACCGGCAATTTCGAATTATGCCTATCCCGTCTCGTTGCCGTTGAATACCGTCACCCAACTACCCGATTCCGTACTTACTTTAATGGAGGTTTCCGGTGGGGAGCGCGTTGAAATTCCCTTTCAGATGGACCCGATGAAGGAACGAACCCTGCATTGGCTGGTTTCGCCTGAAACAGACAAAGGAATGACCCGTACCTACGAAATCCATCAGAAGAAGGCTAGCCAACATACCGGTAGTTTGGGCTTGAAACAAACAGAAAAAGCGTTGGTTATACGTAAAAATCAAGAAGATCTTTGGCAGTATAATTTTGGGATGGCCTATCCTCCGGAAGGGGTAGATTCGGCGTATGCCAGAAGTGGTTTTGTACACCCCATGTGGTCTCCGGATGGAAAATCACTTACCCGCATCCAACCGCCAGACCATTACCATCATTATGGCCTTTGGAATCCCTGGACAAGGGTGGAATATAAAGGTGAAACCATTGATTTCTGGAATCTGGCAGAACAACAGGGAACCGTTCGTTTCGCCAATTTTGTCACCAAAAGTGAGGGGCCTGTTTTTGCGGGGTACCGTGTTCTTCACGAACACCTGGTACTTCAAAACCGTGAAACCCCGGAAGTGGCGATGACCGAAGTTCAAGGTACACGCATTTACGCCCTGGATGAAGATGAAAGCTATTACCTGGCAGACATCAGCATACTGCTTAATCCATCCGGTAAGGACCCTGTGACCTTGAAAGAATACCGGTATGGAAGCCTGGGATGGAGAGCTACTGAAAAATGGAACCGAGATAACAGCGAAGTCATTACCTCTGAGGGCCTGAATCGAAGGGAGGCAGATGGAAGCCTGGCCAGGTGGTGTATTGTTCAGGGAGCTATTGACTCAGATTATGCTTCCGTGGTGATGATGTCTTCGCCCACTAATTACAATCACCCCGAACCCTTGCGCATTTGGCCGGAGGATATTTACGATCGGGGAGACATGTATGCCAATTTTGCCCCTACCAAAAACATGGATTGGCATTTGGAGTCAGGCAAAAATTATGTTTTAAATTACCGTTTTTTGGTTTCTTCCAAAAAAATAAGCCCCGAAGCTGCGGAGGCTGCCTGGAAACAATTTGCTAGCAGCCCAAAAATGACTATTATTAAAGAATGAATCGTAAGAAAAGGTAATATCGGCTGGATAGGCTTCCGAAAGAGACCCTCTTTTCGCAGCCGCCGATTTATGGGATAGTCCCGTAAGATTTACCGGAAGCTTACAGAAATTGCGAAATATAAATAAGAAAAAAACCAAATAGAATAACCAAAAAGCATGCTTCCATGAAAAAAGAGAACAAATCCAATCTTTCGAGAAGGAATTTTATGAAATCCAGTACCAAAGGTGCCTTGGCGGCATCTTTTGCCGTTTCTGGTTTTCCAACCATCGTACCCGCTTCGGTTTTGGGTAAAAATGCGCCCAGCAATAAGATCAACATTGGCCAGGTGGGCTTTGGTAGAATAGCCATGACCCATGATTTGCCGGAGACCATGAAAAATGACATTGCCAGGGTGGTAGCCGTGGCGGATGTGGATCGCGATCGTGCCGCACAGGGCAAAACCTGGATCGAAAAACAGTATGCCGATAAAACGGGAAGTAGCAATTATGTGGATGTAAAAGTCTTTGAAGACTATAAGGAAATGATCAACCACAAAGACGTGGATGCGGTCATTATCAGTACCCCTGACCATTGGCATGCCCAGCCTGCCATGGAGGCTGCCCTGGCAGGAAAAGATATTTACTTGCAAAAACCCACCTCCTTAACCATCGAGGAAGGAAGGATGATGAGTGATACCATTCACAGAACCGGAGCCATCTTCCAAATAGGAAGCCAGCAGCGATCCATGAACCCCTGGCCTCAGTTTAAAAGGGCCTGTGAATTGGTAAGGAACGGGCGAATTGGTAAAGTAGAAAGGATTTTAATAGGATTGCCAGGTGATCCGGCAGGTGGAAATCCGCAAGAAATGCCGGTACCGGACAACTTGAATTATGACATGTGGTTGGGATCCACTCCCTGGGTACCCTATACCCTGGACAGGGTCCATTCTCAGGATAATCTTCGTTCCAGGCCAGGATGGCTCAGGTGCGAACAATTCGGAGCGGGAATGATTACTGGCTGGGGAGCCCATCACCTGGATATCGCCCATTGGGGAATGGGCAAAGAGTATTCCGGTCCCATAGAGCTGGAAGCCTCTGCTTCCTTTCCTACCGAAGGACTTTGGACCGTTCATGGTGATTTTAAAGTAAAGGCCAAATACGATAATGATGTGATCATGGAAGTCAGCGGTGACTATCCCAATGGTGTAAGGTTTGAAGGTACAGAGGGGTGGATTTTCGTTGCCCGTGGGAATGTAGGTGTAACGGACAGTGATCCTGTACCAGGTGGAAAAGCCAGCGAGGCTTTTAAAGCCAGCGATCAGAAAATCCTTACTTCGGTAATAGGTCCTGAGGAGATTCATTTGTACGAAAGTGAAGAGCAGCATAAGAACTGGTTGGATTGCATCGTTTCCAGAGAGCAGACCATCGCACCGGTAGAGGTGGCGCACCGATCCTGTAGTGCTTGTTTGCTTTCCCATATTGCCATGAAGCTGCCAAGAAAATTGTACTGGGATCCCATCCGGGAAAAATTCAAAAATGATGATGAGGCCAATGCCATGCTGTCCCGGCCCAACAGGCATCCTTATGGAACTCAATACGTGATTTGAGCAATTAATTTTAACAGAGGATAGCAAACAAGTATGTCTTTGATTCAAAGCTGGCGCTGGTTTGGGCCGAATGATCCTGTATCCTTGCAGGATATTCGCCAGGCCGGCGCCTCTGATGTGGTATCGGCCCTGCACCATATTCCCCACGGAGAAGTCTGGCCCTTGGAGGAGATCCTGGAAAGAAAGAAAATAATTGAAGATGCTGGTCTGGTATGGACAGTAGTAGAATCCGTTCCGGTACATGAATCCATCAAAACCAAGGCAGAAGACTGCGAGCAGTACCTGGAAAATTACCGGCAAACCTTGGATCACCTCGCTCAGGCAGGAATCCGGCTGGTCTGTTATAATTTTATGCCGGTTTTGGATTGGACACGAACGGACCTTTCCCTGGACTTGGATTCTGGTGCGCGTGCCTTGTATTTTGATTGGGCAGATCTGGCCGCCTTTGACCTTTTTGTATTAAAGCGGGAAGGGGCCAAGACGGAATACCCTGCTCCCATTGTAGACCAGGCCAGTGAAAAATGGTTGGCCATGTCTGCCAAAAGAAAGCAGCAACTGGCAGATATTATTCTCATGGGAGTTCCCACCGAGAAAAGTATGACCTTGGAAGGACTTTCTAAGAGCATTTCGCTTTATCAATCTATTGGGAAGGATGGATTGCGAGAAAATTTGCTGTACTTTTTGCGGAGTATCCAAAGTATCTGCGAAAAATATGGGATGACCATGACCCTTCATCCGGATGATCCGCCTTATTCCATTTTAGGTTTACCACGGATTGCTTCCGGTCTGGAAGATTTGGTATTCATCACGGATGCCATCCGGGAGCCATTCAATGGAATCTGTCTTTGTACCGGATCTTTGGGAGCCGGGAAAGAAAATGATTTACCTGAAATTATCAGTGGTGTGGCCGAACGCATCCATTTTGTCCATCTTCGAAATGTAAAGAAAGACCAAAGAGGCAATTTCCACGAATCCGATCACCTCGATGGTGATGTGGATATGTTTGAGGTCATGAAACGATTGGTAAAAATTAATAAAAACCGGACCAAGCCCATTCCATTTCGTCCCGATCATGGGCATCAAATGCTGGACGATTTGCAGAAGG
Organism: Cyclobacterium salsum; assembly: GCF_010119245.1. Classification (GTDB taxonomy): domain Bacteria; phylum Bacteroidota; class Bacteroidia; order Cytophagales; family Cyclobacteriaceae; genus Cyclobacterium; species Cyclobacterium salsum. The sequence continues at coordinate 94,472 of NZ_WNKG01000013.1, read as the reverse complement.
AAACCATTCCCGGTTATTCTGCCATTGGCCGGTTAAAGGGACTGGCAGAATTGAGGGGGTTGGAAATGGCTTTGGAAAAGTATCGCTAATGAAGCCCCATTACTGACTATTCCGAATTGAAATGATTCTCCATTCAAAAATAACCTTCTTCTCGGCTTTTCTTTTAGTGATATGTGCAGGTTCTTTGCTGGCACAAGGCGTTGAAATGCCAGAAAAAGGGTTTTGCGCACATAGAGGAGCCATGGCCAGCCATCCTGAAAATACCATCCCGGCTTTTCTGGAAGCCATAAGAGTAGGTGCCCATATGATCGAACTGGACGTGCAGTTTAGTAGGGACTCTGCATTGGTGCTAATGCACGATGCTACGGTGGACCGTACCTCCAATGGAAGTGGAGCGGTAGCTGCGTTGACCTTATCCGAACTCAAACGCCTGGACGCCGGGAGTTGGAAAGGCGATCAATTTTCTGGCATCCAAATCCCTTTACTGGAAGAAGTACTGGAGGTCATGCCACGGAATATCTGGCTGAACATCCATTTAAGAGGGGGGCAATCCCTGGGAAGTCGCGTTGTCCGGTTACTGGAAGAAACGGGCAGGAGTCATCAGGCATTCTTAGCGGTGCAGGAGCAGTCTCGCCTTGGTGCTCGAACCGCATCTGATTCGGTATTAATTTGCAATATGGAGAGGCTAACCGGAGGTGCGGATTATGTAGCCGCAACGGTCGAAATGGGGGCAAATTTCATTCAACTACGGGGAGAGATCTTTCCTGAATTCAAGGAATATGCCCGGATTTTACATGAAAAAGGAATCAAAGTGAATTATTTTGGTACCGACGATCCGGTTGTTTTTGAGACACTTTTTGAATTGGGAGTTGATTTTACTTTGGTGAATGACATTGCTACAGCCATGGATTGGGCAGGTGATAATGGTCTAAAACCAGTTAAACCTACCTATTGAAAATCCATTAAAAATTCAGGAGCCTTTACATTTCACTACTTCAAACTACCAATCGGTAAGATAAATGGCCTATATCTATATTCAATCAAATGATGCAACGTTGCGCCATTATGGTAGCTTTTTCTATCGAGAATGCCAAAAAGATTTACATTCTATTTACACAGATTGGTAAAATAAGCTCATTCATTCTGCTTAATTGGAGGGGTTTTTGTGATGGTATTTGTCAACAAACAGATGAAATCAAGCATGACGCAAGCGACCCACGGAGGGATGATTATAATACATGCGAAGATTCTCCCGATTTAAGATCGGGACAGGCTATGTGGCCATTAAAAATCAATTATAAACATATGAAATTATGAAACGTTTAACTAATATTTGGAAGCAGCTATTGATGGTACTTTTTTTCTCTTTGGTTCAACTTCGCTATCTGTTGGCCCAAACAGGGGAGGAATCTGGGGACGACTACCCGTTGAATCCTTCTCCGCTTCGAGTGGTATTTTATATCATCCTATCATTTATCGTGATTGCCGTGGTGTTTAAATTACTTTACAAACCCAGGAAAAAGAATCAGCCTTAAAAAACCATGGAGGTATAAAGTTACTTTAATAAGAGGGGACAAGTAAGAAACCGGCAGGGCAAATCATCTGGAGTTGAAGGGATTATTTTTTTACGTTGCCAATTTTTTGATTGGCAAAAAAATTCTAAATTGGCATTCTTTGAACAGAATGACCCGACCCAAAATAACCGATAAAGCCCTTTGCGAGGCATTGTTTCACCAAGACAAAATTGCCTTTGATACCATTTACGATAGGTATTGGAAAAGACTTTATTGTTATGCCTATAAGATTTTTGAGGACCAGGTGCTTTGTGAGGATGTGGTTCAGGAAGTATTCTTAGGTTTATGGGAGAGAGCCCAAAAGAAAAAGATCAATCATCTGGAGGCTTATCTTTTTAGAGCAGTTAAATTCCAGGTCTTGAATCTGGTCAGGAATATAAAACAAACCACAGATCTGGAAAGTATCTTTTCTCACCTTCCCGAACAGCTGGAGGCGGATCATTTGTTGGAATATGAGGAAGTGGATACTATTTTGAAAAAGACTGTCCATGCCCTTCCGGAAAAGTGCAAAGAAGTATTTCAGTTGAGCCGGGAAGCCGACATGTCCAACCAGGAAATTGCCTTGAAAATGAATATATCTGTCCGGACGGTAGAGGCCCATCTGTATAAAGCATTGAAATCTATCAAAAAAAATCTTAACCAAATTTATTTTTGGACTTTTCCACTGGCAGGTAATATAACTTACTTTTTATTTTGAAATACACATTTTTTATAATTTTTTATTTTATTAATCTACGCAATTATCGGCTCAAAAATTGGCTTAATCCCTGCTTTACGATTTTTTTTTCTACTGGTTCGTAAGTATTTCAGTAGGCTAAGGGTACTATCCTTATAGATGGTAAATGACATGAAGAAAAAAGAATTCCTGAACCTGCTTCAGAAAAGAGGTAGGGGAGAGCTGAATAAAATAGAAGAGGCCAAACTGCTGCGTATTTTGGACTTGCTTCAGCGAAGGGAATTGGATTGGGAAATGGACAGCCGGGAGCAGGAGGAAATTAAAGACAAGATGAAGGCAAAAATTGATTCAAACCTCCAATCAAAACCCATTTCCAGGCCTTCCTATTATGGGATGATGAAATGGGCTGCCTCCTTTTTAGTATTGATTGGTCTTGCTTATCTGGGGTATCAGGTCCAGCAATTAACCCCAACCGTCGTTTGGGAGGAAAGAATTACCAACGAGCGGCAGAAAGCAGCCATTACCCTACCGGATGGGAGTATTGCATTTTTAAACACCAATACCAGGCTGAGGTTCCCCAAGGAATTTGTGGATGGAAAAAGGGAAGTTGAATTGGACGGAGAAGCTTTTTTTGAGGTGGTTAAAGAGGAGGGGGCAACTTTTGAAGTGAATAGTCAGGGAGTAAAGACGGTAGTTTTGGGAACGGCATTTAATGTCAGGGCACACCAGGAATCGCCTGTAAAAGTGGCCGTACAAAGCGGAAAAGTAGCTGTTTTTCACCAAACTTCCACATTCGACACTAGTGGTGTGGAGTTGCAGCCCAGGCAAATGGCCACGGCCATTCCCGGTGCTGAGGGCTTTGAGATAGCGGAAATGGATTCGGATTCTTTTCTGGATTGGAAAGCAGGTTCCGTTTTCTTCGATATGGACCCCTTTGATGAAGTGATTCAGCGGCTAGGGTCCATCTACAATTACAGGATTGAATTAGTGGGGGAGGGAATGGATCAATGCCAGATCAAAGCGACCTATGCCAATGGGAACTTGTTTGCGGTATTATATGGCCTGAAAAACCTGGTCGCATTTGACGTGGAGAATACCGGTGAGAGGGCACTGAAAATAACCTATAAAAAATGTAACCTATAAAAATTAACAGCCTATGCGATAAGTTCAAAATGTAACCTTTAATCAACAAAAAGATCCGGAACTGCTGCAACAGTCCCGGATCAGGATCGGTGGAAAACCACCTTGTTTAACAATAAACATTTAAAATTATGAAAAATAATTTACTAAGGCTAATTGTGCTTTATTCAAAACAAACCCTAAAGTACTTTTTGCTTCAATTGCTTGTCATACAGGTGATTATGGCAGAGCCAGGCTCTAGTCAGAGCATGGAAGATTATCAGGTACAGTTACAAGCCAAGAATCAGAAGCTGGTAACGGTGTTGGCAGCATTAGAGCAGCAGACGGATTTTGTCTTTGCCTATAACCAGGAAGTAGCCAAAGACAAAACGAAAATTTCCCTCCATTTATCCACGGATCTTAAAACCATGCTTAAAAAGATCACGGAGCAGGTGGATTACGATTTCAAGCGGGTAAATGAGCAGATTTATGTGGTAAGGAGTGAGGTAGTTTACCTTTCAAAAGGAGAAACGGTTCCGTTAGACGAGGACCGGAGCTGGTTGGACATAGAAATAACCGGGACCGTAACAGATGAAAACGGAGAGCCTATTCCTGGGGCTACAGTTTCAATTCCTGGCACTTCGGTAGGAACGGTTACGGATATTGATGGGAATTATAGTTTAAATGTTCCGGATGGGGCTACTCTAGTATATTCATTCATTGGTTATGAATCAAAAGAGATTGAAATTGGAGATCGAAGCGTAATAAATGTAAGTTTAAAAGAGGATGTATCCTCATTGGATGAAGTAGTAGTTTTGGGTTATGGGTCTGTTCAAAAATCTGATTTGACAGGGTCCGTTTCTAAAATTGATGCCAAAGAACTATCAAATTTACCAGCTCCCAGGGTCGATCAATTACTTCAGGGGAGAGCTGCGGGAGTCAACGTAACTTCAGTAAGTGGTAGCCCCGGTGCAAGGGCGTCCATCAGGATCAGGGGAGGAAATTCTGTACAGGGAGATAATGAACCCCTTTATGTTATAGATGGATTTATTGCGGGAACCAATTTTAATCTGAACAATATCAATGTCAACGATATCGAATCCATTGATATTTTGAAGGACGGATCAGCAATATCCTTGTATGGAACACGGGGAGCCAACGGAGTAATTCTAATTTCTACAAAAAGTGGTAAAGGGGTTTCTGGAGGAAAACCCTCCGTATCACTGAATGCTTATACAGGATTTCAAAACCTTGCGAGGAAAATTGATTTTTTAGACGGCCCCGAACGTGCGGCGTATGGATTTGAATACGCAGAATTCAGTGGAGAAGCCAATCCTTTTGTAGATGAAAGTTTGATTGGAAATACCGATTGGCAGGAGCAAATTACCAGAACTGCTCCAATTAACAATCTGGATTTATCAGTAAGAGGGAATTCAGATAGGGTTAATTATTTTATTTCTGGAAATTATATGAACCAAAGGGGTATTATCCGGGAATCAGGGATTGAAAGATATAGCTTTAGGGCAAACTTAGATTTTAAATTAACCGAGAATCTTACTTTAGGGACAAGGATCAATACGTCATTTGTAAAAAACGATAATGACTTAGTCAGTTTGTGGCAAGCAAGGAGAGCCCTGACCACTTTTCCGGTATTTCAGGAAGATGGATCGCTTTGGGACGAAGACTATGTTCAGGGAGGTCCTTTCGATAATCCAGAAGCTTTATTACGAATGCAGACCAATAAAAGCATGGTCAATAATTTATTGGGCAATTTTTATATTGAATATAAACCAATTGAGTCGATTACCATTCGATCTACGATAGGGCCTCAATTAAATTGGCGGAAGCAGAATGTTTTTCAATCTGGAAGTTTGCCATCCAGAGCTGCTGCACAAAGAGGAGGATTTGGAAGGATTACTAATAGCTTCAACAATCAGATATTACAAGAAAACACCATTACTTTTGACAAAGAATTGGCTCCAAACCATAAGATTAATATTCTCGGAGGGTTTACCTGGCAAACTTCCCGCACAGAAGGGTTCACGGCACAAACAGATGGATTACCAAATGATGGTGTCTCCTTTGATGTATTGCAGTTAGGGAATCCAGAAACCTTTAGGCTCACCTCAAGTTTCAATGATCCGTTCCAGATAGTTTCCTGGATAGGAAGGACCAATTATTCCATTTCTGACAAGTATCTTTTTACCCTGGCAGGAAGAGTGGATGGCTCATCGAGATTTTCCGGAGCGAATAATCAATATGCCTTCTTCCCCTCAGGAGCCTTTGCATGGAGAATTGGAGATGAAGAATTTATCCGGGACCTAAACGTTTTCGACGAACTGAAATTACGGACAAGTTTTGGTAGGTCTGGAAGTCAGGCCATAGACTCTTACAGCACTTTGGCCGTGTTAAATCCTGGTACCGTAATATTTAATGGAAATCAGGGGATTGGCGTAAGACGAGACAGGCCTGCCAATCCGGATCTTAGGTGGGAGACTACCTCTCAATTCGATATCGGTTTGGAGGCTGGTTTTTTTGATAACCGATTAAGCGTTGAACTCGATTATTATTATAAAAAGACTGAAGACCTACTTTTAAATAGGGAAATCCCCAGACAAACCGGTTTTAGCCAAAGGCTGGAAAACATTGGTTCTCTGCAAAATCAGGGTATTGAGTTGATGATAAGGTCCGTGAACATTGATAGAAATGACTTTAGATGGTCCTCCAGCCTTACCTTATCCGGAAATAGAAGCCGGGTGTTGGATCTGGGAGGTGTAAATGAGATCAATATCCATTTTCTTGACCAAGGGGGACAGGCCGCCAAACTGGTAGTCGGAGAACCAGTTGGGGTTTTCACTGGACTAGAATACTTGGGAACTTGGCAAAGCCAGGAAGAGCTGGATCAATTTAGGTATAGTGGCCTTCGTGCGGTGGTCGGTGGACCGAGATTCAAGGACACGAACGGAGATGGAATGATCAGTTTTAACGATGATTTTGAGATCATTGGAAATCCTGAGCCAATATTCTTTGGGGGAATCAATAACAGCATACAATGGAAGAATTTCTCCTTGGATATTTTCCTTCAGGGTACATTCGGAAATGATGTTTATAATGAATTCGCCCAAAGGGGCTTTTTTGGTAGAAGTGACCAAAACATTTACGGTGTGGCGAGAGATCGTTGGACGGAATCCGATCCACACCCCTATATCCCGAGAGCAGGTGGTACTGTTAGTATTTCCGATATTCCGTCCAATAGCGAATTGGTAGAAGATGGTTCACATCTCCGGTTGAGAAATGTCATGCTAAATTACAATGTACCCTTACGAAATAATAAGTTGTTTAACAGCTTTAGTGTGTATGCAAGTGGTGCAAATCTTCTTCTGATTTCCAATTTTAGGGGATACGATCCGGAAGCGACCCGCATTGGACCGCAATCAGGAAATACCTACGGCAGTGTGGTTCGGGGAATCATTCGTGCAGAATACCCGAACGCTAGAACCGTAACTTTGGGAATAAATGCCAACTTTTAAACCTACACATCATGAAAATTATAAAAACTAATTACCTACTGATTGTATTTTCTTTAGTGTTTGCCACCAGCTGTGAGAGCTTTTTGCAGGAGGAAGTTCGGGGAATAATTGATCCCAGTACGTTTTATCAATCAGATGAAGAGGCCGTGCTTGCTGTAAATGGCATTTACCTGAATTTAAGGCAAAATGGATTTTATGGCAATTGGCAGGGAATTCATACCTTCACTCAATTAGGGGCAGACGAATTGGAGTCCAGCCGGCAATTTGGCGGCAATGAACCCATGCAAAATTACACCCTGACCCAAAGCAACTATTCGAATGCCAGGCAATTGTGGCAGTTGATTTATCGTATGATCGGGGATGCTAACTCGGTGATTACAAATGTTCAAAACAGTCCAAACATCAGTGATGCCGTCAAAAATCAATCGATCGGGGAGGCTTTGTATTTACGGAGTTTCGGGTATTACCACCTAAGTAATCTGTGGGGAGACGCACCTTACTATGACGAAGAAATCCCAATTGCCGATGCCGCCGCTTTGGGTAGAATGCCAGTCGACGAAATCCGGAATAACCTTGTTGGTGATTTGAAGCGCATCGAAACGGAAAATCTATTACCTGATTCCTATTCCGGCAATGATCTTGGAAGACCCACCGTTTGGGCAGCCAAAACCTTGCTTGCAAAAATTTATTTATGGCAACAAGACTGGACAAATGCCAGGTCGGAATGTTTGTCTATCATAAGCGAATCTCCGCATCAAATATTGCCAAGTTTCGGTGAAGTTTTTGATGTAAATAATCCATTTAATGAGGAGGTTATCTGGGCCATTGATTTTCAAAAAGATGTTCCGGGGAATGCACAAGACCGCACGGACGGATTCAACCCGAGACTCAGGGATGAGCCAAAAAATCCCGCAGACAGAGGGCCTCTTTCCGATGCATTGGCAGCCAGAAATGAAGAATTTAATGGATATGGCTTGACTGTTCCTATTCTGAGCTTTATCGATGAATTTCCCGAAAATGACTTAAGACGTCCCTATAATATACTCAGTCACTATTTGGGTTTTGAATTAACGTTCCAATACCTGACTAAATTCACCAACTTTGATTTCGTCAATTCCCCCCGCGGAAACCACGGAGAGGCGACCTTAATATTTAGGTTGTCAGATGTCTACCTAATGCTGGCAGAAGCCGAGAATGAGTTGAATGGCCCCGGTAATGCTTACCAATACATTAATGCCGTCCGGGAAAGAGCCTATGAACCCGATCAGCCTTATGCTGGAATGAGCCAATCCGATTTACGAACGGCCATACAGGCTGAGCGAAGATGGGAGTTGGCAGGTGAGGGCCACCGACGGTATGATTTGATCCGATGGGGCATTTTAGTGGAAACGGTAAAAAATGCCGAGTACCGTACTTATGACCCCGGAAACAATATTCAACCACATCATATCCGACTGCCTATCCCCGAAGAGGAAATCATTCTAAATCCTGTACTTTTGGATTCGGACCCTTCTAATAATGGTTATGGGAATTAGAAAAACCCTAATAATAAATAATTGTTTAATGTGCAGCTGTCTTATTTTGATGGCTATTCCTATACTTTATTCTTGTGGAAAAGAGAATAAACCCAACATCATCCTGATCAACGTAGATGATCTGGGCTATAAAGACCTGGTTTTTATGGGGAGTGCATATTATGAAACCCCAAACCTGGATAAACTGGCAGGGCAAGGCATGGTTTTTTACCATGCCTATGCTGCTGCTGCCAATTGCGCCCCCAGCCGAGCCAGCCTGATGAGTGGCAGGAATACCCCCAGACATGGGGTGTATACCGTCGACAATTCGGAAAGAGGAAATGCAAAAACCCGTAAAATCATTCCTACCCCCAATCGGGATTTCCTGCCTGATTCCTTGTATACCCTGGCCATGATGCTAAAGGATAATGGCTATACGAATGGGACTTTTGGGAAATGGCATATCAATGAGGATCCCTTGCAACATGGGTTTCATGTCAATGTGGGAGGGGCGCACCACGGAAATCCGGGAAAGAATGGGTACTTTAGTCCCTACAATATCAGCTTTATAGAAGACGGGCCGGAGGGGGAATACCTGACCGACCGATTGACCCGGGAGGCCATCGCATTTATTGAAGCCAATCAGTCCAAACCGTTTTTCTTAAACTTACCCTTCTATTCCGTACATACCCCCATTATGGGCAAGGAAAGCCTGATTGAAAAGTTTAAGAATAAACAGGGAAGGGAAGGACAGGACCGGGCTGATTATGCGGCCATGGTAGCTTCGGTAGATGAAAATGTGGGTAAACTATTGCAGGTCCTTGATGAATTAAACCTTTCAGATAATACGCTTTTGATTTTTACTTCTGATAATGGCGGGATCAGGGATATCTCCTACCAAGACCCTTTGAGAGCAGGAAAGGGTTCCTATTATGAAGGAGGTATCCGAATCCCTTTGGTAATTCGCTGGCCTGGAAAAATTCCCGCCGGAACTACCTCCGATGTTCCCGTGACTCATATGGATTTTTACCCAACGATAAGGAATATCGTTGAAGCGGAGCAGGTGGGGGAGGAGAAATGGGATGGAATGGACCTGGCTCCCCTGTTTAAGCAAGAATCGCTAGCGGAGAGGCCCCTCTTTTGGCATTTTCCCGTCTACCTTCAGGCCTATAATCCCAAAGAAGATGGGGGCAGGGATCCCTTGTTCAGAACCCGGCCGGGGTCTGTAGTCAGAAAAGGGAAATGGAAGCTCCATCATTATTTCGAAGAGGATGATTACGAACTCTATAACCTGGCGGAAGATCCGGGAGAAACAACCAATTTAGCGGAAAGTCAACCAACAGTCAGGGATCAACTGATTGAAATGCTCGAAAACTGGAGGAAGGAAGTCAATGCACCTGTTCCGGATCAGGCAAATCCCCATTATGATAAAGCATTTGAAATGAACCTGATAAATGAAAAATTGAATGAATAAGCTGTCTTTAATAATGTTGCTGGTAGTTTCCGGCATTTTGATGCCTGAATTTGCTTTTGGAACCAGGCCGGTAGCTAAAAAGCCCAACATCATTTTTATTCTGACCGATGATTTGGGATATGGTGACCTGGGGATATTGTATCAAAACCAGCGGAAAGCGGAAGGAGAACCCTATCATCGTACACCCAATTTGGATCAAATGGCCGCAGAAGGAATGATCTTAACCCGTCATTATGTACCTGCACCAGTCTGTGCACCTTCCCGGGCTTCCTTGCTCCTGGGTCAACACCAGGGACATGCCGAAATCAGAAACAATCAATTCGATAAAGCCCTTCCTGATAACCATAACCTGGCGACCGTGCTGAAAGAGGCCGGTTATGCGACGGCATTGATTGGTAAATACGGGCTTCAGGGCTTGCAGGGAGACAGTCCTGCTACCTGGGGAGCCTATCCTACCAAAAGGGGCTTTGATTATTTCTTCGGATATGTCCGTCACCGGGATGGACACAATCATTATCCGGCACACGATGTGGCAAACAGGGGACCGATGGAATTTTACGATGGAAATGAAGAGATATCCAGTCAATTAAAGGGAAGTTACACCACGGACCTTTTTACAGCCAGGGCAAAAAAATACATTCACGACCATCAACAGGGCCATCCCGATCAACCGTTTTTTATGTACCTGGCCTACGATACCCCGCATGCAGGTCTGGAAATCCCCAGCATGCCCTATCCCTCGGGTGGGGGTGCAACCGGAGGTATGCAATTCATCGGAGAAAAAGATAATTTTATCAATACCGCCAAGGGGGAGGTAAATGGTTTTATCCATCCGGATTACCGCAAGGAAGAGTGGCCGGAAGTACAGCAGCGCTTTGCCAGTATGGTTCGCCGAATTGACAATGCAGTGGGCGATCTTATCCATTTATTAAAGGACCTGGAAATTGATGAGGAAACCCTGATTGTTTTTACCTCGGACAATGGTCCACATCACGAGTCCTACGGTTATGGAGATTATGATCCTGTTTTTTTTGAAAGTTTCGGAAATTTGGATGGCACCAAACGCGATACCTGGGAGGGAGGTATCCGTGTGCCGGCACTGGTTAGGTGGCCGGGAGAAATACAGGAAAGCGTGAAAAATGACTCTCCCTCAGGGTTCCATGATTGGTTGCCGACATTTGCTGAAATCAGCGATTTGCCAGCGCCAGCCAATACCGATGGCAGGTCACTCTGGCCCATACTTTCCGGGCAGGCCAATGAGCACAATGGCAAAGTTTATATCGAGTACCAGGTCAACAATAACACGAAGGGTTACGAATCCTTTCTGGAATCCAAAAGAGGCAAAAAGCGGGGAGAAATGCAGGTCTTGTACCTGGATGGCTATAAGGGTATCCGGTATAATATATTATCGCATGAAGATGATTTCCGTATTTTTGATACGAAATCCGATCCCGGAGAAGCCAATGACCTCGCCGGAACGAATGGGGAGTTTGTCAAGCTCCAAAAAGAAATGAAAAATGCTGTTCTCCGTTGGCGAAGGTTCAATGCTTCGGCCGATCGGCCCTATGATGATTTGCCGGTTCCTTCGCTGGATCTGAATGAGATTCCTGAAATGGGGGTACAGGTTGCCAGCTACCGGGGGGATTTCCCATGGGTGCCCTTTATCAATACCGAAAAGGACCTTCCAACGGAGTTTCACCTTTTGGCCCAACTGGACGACTTTGTACCCAAGGAGGAGGCTAAGGTATTTGTATTCCAGGGGCTGCTAAAAGTAGATCAAACCGGTACTTACGAAATCGGTTTTCACACCAATAGCGGACTGGTGATGCATGTCCACGATGCGCTGGTGGTGGATAACGACCATCCAAGCCTGGCAAAGGAATCCGGGATGTCCAGCTTGTTTCTGGAGAAAGGGTATCATCCCGTTAAATGGGTTGTCAAAAAGCCGGATGACGAAGAAAATCTAAGGCTGGAGCTGAAATGGTCCGGACCGGGTTTTCAAGACAAGCCCTTGAGCATGTACCAACAAACCCCAACCAACTAAATGGAAGGATTATAAACATACGTTCGACCTGTTTTCATAATAAAACCGTCATTCCGAGGCTCCTAGGGCGGATTTGTGCGGAGGAAGCCGTGGGAATCTTTAGTAAAACGGGACAGCCACACCATAGTGCGCACAAAAAAGGGTTCGTAGTGACGATATAGCCGGGTTTAAGCACGCTCTTAACTCGAACTCACGCTATAAGGGTAAAAAGATTTGAATAAAGGGGGTATTCGGATTCCTTTTATGGCCGGCCGGAAAGGCAAAATCGAATGGTAGATATGAAGATGAAAACCAAACCCCGGTAGGGGTGAAAGGAGTGTAATCCCGGGTAAGCCTACAGCGGAGGCGCAGCCCGGGGTATTTTTGTGGGGTTTTCCGGAATAATAGGTAAATAATTTCTATATTTAAAAGACTACTTAAAATGATCAAAACCCAATGAAACCTCCTTCCATGAATTTTATTCTGAGTTACAAAATAAGCTTAACAGTTGTTATTTTATTTCTTTCCGCCAGCTTCGGTTTCAGCCAAACAGAGAAACCAAACATCATATACATCCTTTCCGATGATCAGTCCTGGACCGATTATGGGTTTACCGGACACCCGCACATAGAAACTCCCCGCATCGATCAACTGGCAGCGGAGGGGCTCACCTTTACACGCGGCTATGTGACGGCTCCTCTTTGCAGTCCTTCCCTGGCTTCCATCATCACAGGATTATACCCCTACCAGCATGGTATTACGGGAAATGATCCCGAATTCATCTTTGAAAAACCACGGTACCAAACCGATTGGCAGGAAGCCAGGTCCCGGCTTTACAAAGACTACCTGGACGAATTCCAAAAACACCCAACGGTACCCCAGCTGTTACAAAAACTCGGCTATGTATCCTTTCAGTCCGGGAAATGGTGGGGTGGCCACTGGAAGGAGGGCGGATTTACCGATGGTATGACGCATGGAGATCCCACAAGGGGAGGCCGCCATGGGGATGAAGGATTGAAAATCGGAAGAGAAGGCATGGACCCCATCTTTGATTTTATGGATCAGGCCATAGCCGATCAGGATCCGTTCTTTATCTGGTATGCTCCCTTTTTGCCCCATTCGCCACATACGCCACCGGATTCCCTTCTGCAAAAATACCTTCCCAAAGCACCTACCGAAGCGGTGGCTGCCTATTGGGCCATGTGTGAATGGTTGGACATCACGGTAGGCCAGCTATTGGATAAGGTAGAGGAGGAAGGGTTGACTGACAATACCCTGGTGGTATTTGTAACCGACAATGGCTGGATTCAGGATCCTGACCGGCCCAACCGATATGCCCCCGGATCCAAACAAGACCCACAAGACATGGGGATTCGGACACCTATCATTTACAAGTGGCCGGGAAAAATCAGCCCCCGCATGGATACCGAAAACCTGACGAGCAGCATCGACATGGCCGTGACCACCCTGGCAGCGGTAGGCATGGAACCGCTTCCAGACATGCAAGGCATCAATGTGCTGGACACCAAGGCATTGTCGAAAAGAAAACAGATTTACAGCATGGATTTTTCCCATGACATGGCGGCCGTGGACCAACCGGAGCAAACATTGGAAAACCGCATCATAATCAGTGGTACCTGGAAGTTGATTGACCCGGGTACTGCGAATGCTGACAACCAGGAAGTCCTCCTATATGATATTTTGGAAGATCCCATGGAAACGGAGAATTTGGCGGATGAGCGCCCTAAAGTGGTTAAAAAGCTATTGGCTGACCTGGATAAGTGGTGGTCAGCAGAGGCAGGTTCCAAACAATAGAATGGGGGAGCATCCATTAAAAAACAAAAAGGCAGGAAATTTTTCCTGCTTTTTTTAATTGGTGCTGATGTACTCCTATGAAAACTAAGTTTCCATCCCTCAAAATGGTCATTTTCGGGTTTTTTGGGTAGATAATGAAAGAGGAAAAGTCTAAAAACTAATAATTCTATTAAATGGAAGAAAGCAGACGCTCATTTTTAAGCAAAATCGGATGGCTAGCGGGGAGTTTGCTTACTCCTGTCAATGCCATCTGGGCCAGGGTTCCTTTCAAAGGGTCAATTGCACCGGTATATTTCACCAATGGATTCAAAATGACGGAAGTTTCCCAATCGGAAGTAACCGTATGGACCCGTCTTGGAACCGGCAAAGATTGAAGTGAAAATAGAAAAGGAAGATGGAATAGTTGTTTTTGGTCCAATATATTCCAATTATGAAACGGATTTATCGGTTGAAATATGGATTGATGGGTTACAATCGTCCTCTAGCTACCCCTATCAGCTAATAGTTAACGACAAGGTTATTTCTCCCAGCACCGATCAAGTGATCAATACCGTACCGGAATTGGGAACAAACGAAGAGGTTAAGATTGCCTTTGGTTCTTGTCCTCACCGTTGGGGGTTGGGAAATCACAACTTATCATCCTTCTAAGGAAGATCCAGCTGTTACTTTCCGACTTGTAAGTGAAGATGGTAACTACCTATTTGAAAAAACCATAAATAAAAGTGAATTAACACCATGATGATTAAACTCCTTTTTTCATGTTAATCTTCGTTTAAAAGCGATAAAAATTGTTTTATTAACATATCAATAATAAAAAGCCATTATTAATATGGAATACATCAAGCTGATTTCTTCTTTAAAAGAGATCTAATGGATATTAAATAAGAAAGGCTCCATTTTAAATTTTGTTAAAAATGGGAGCTCGGGGTTTAAAACCAACCAGATAAGACAGCGGGCCTTTGGCGATCAGTTTTCAGCAGTTGAATACAGTGATTCAGGCCAGGAGGCCAACGATGAAGCAATTCTTCAGGAAAGGATGCTGGAGTTGGCGTTTGAAGGCAAGCGTTGGTTTGATCTGGTGAGGTTTGACCAGGCATTTGAGCGGGTCCCCTCTTTGCAAGGCAGGAGCAATGAGCGCCACCTTTTGCTTTGGCCAATATCCCTGGGCACCATTAGTTTGAATGCTAAAATTGAACAGAACCCGGGATACGGTAATTGACAGGAAATAGAATGGAAGCCAAATAGTATCTTTGGCTTCCATTTAAAAATAGAAAATATGAGATTTAAAAAAATTGAAGGGCTGATTGCCGCTACTTTTGCTCCCTATAATGGAAAGGGGGAAATTAACCCGAGTATCCTATCCAACTATGCCCATTCTCTTAAAAAAAATGGCGTAAAAGGGGTTTTTATCAATGGCACAACTGGTGAAGGGGCATCTCTGGACCTGGAAGAAAAACAAATTTTAATGCAAGCCTGGGCCAGCGAGCAGACGGAAGCTTTCAAGGTCATGGCCATGCTTGGGGGAACTAACCAAAAAGAATCGATCATACTGGGTAAACTAGCGGCGGATTTGGGATTATATGGGGTGGCTGTCACGGCGCCCTATTATTTCAGGCCGGGTAATGTGGCCCAATTGGTGGATTACATGCAGCCCATCGCTGCTTCAGCTCCCGACCTGGCATTTTATTTCTACCATATTCCGCTGCTCACCAAAGTAGATTTGCCCATGTTAGGATTATTGGAGGCTGTACCAGATAAGATTCCCAATTTTGCGGGTATCAAGTACACCCACCATAACCTGATGGAATTTAACCAGTGCCTGCGTTTCAATAATGGCAGCTATGATGTGCTTTGGGGTTGGGATGAGACCTTTTTAGCCGGACTGGCCATGGGGGCAAAAGGAGCCGTAGGCAGCACCTATAATTTTGCAGCGCCACTTTATCAGGGCATAAAAAAGGCCTTTGATGGGGGAGATATGCAAAAGGCATTGGCACTTCAGGAAAAGTCAATTGATTTTATCAACTTATATGGAAGATTTGGGGGGCCTGCTGCTGGAAAGGCCCTATTAAAGCTTTGTGGCATCGATTGCGGTGATTTCAGGGCTCCAGTGAAAACCCTGGACCCGGAAATGCTGGAAGCATTGAAAGCCCAATTGACGGCACAGGGATTTTTTGATTTTTCAAACCTAAATACCCAAGATTCATGAAAACCCTGCTATGGTAAAAGTGTATAAATCAATTCTTTTTTGCCTGATCTTGTGTCCGTTTCTGTGGAGCCAACTCTGGGCACAGGAAGTACCGAAGACCTATGGTGATTATCATTGGGAAATGGTAGCGGAGCTGCCGGCCTGGCCGGAGCAAAGTGCTTCCCTGGGA
Organism: Cyclobacterium salsum; assembly: GCF_010119245.1. GTDB lineage: Bacteria > Bacteroidota > Bacteroidia > Cytophagales > Cyclobacteriaceae > Cyclobacterium > Cyclobacterium salsum. Next base: position 78,372 of record NZ_WNKG01000013.1, on the reverse strand, counting down.
TATGCCGGAATGTATGCCGGTACTCACAACGGGGCATTGATACTGGCTGGGGGAGCTAACTTTCCAGATAAAAAACCCTGGAATGGAGGGGAGAAAAAATTCTGGGATAGGATTCACGTGCTGGAAAAAGACAAGGCCGAGGCAAGATGGGTGGAGGGTATTGACATACGGCTTCCGGTAAGCATGGCCTATGGGGCATCGGTGAGTACGCCGATGGGGCTTTTCTGTTTAGGGGGAGAGAATGAAGAGGGGTACCAAAGCAGCACCTGGTGGATATCCTGGGATAGTAACAATCAAAAAGTTGCTTTGAAAGAAGGGACTCCTTTTCCGATGGAACTGGCTAATGCATCAGCGGTTTATGTCGAAGGTTATGTTTACCTGGCAGGAGGTGAAAATCAGGAGGTATGGGATCGGTTTTACCGACTTGATATCAATGATGCCGGAGCAGTGTGGGAAGCATTACCACCTATTCCGGGACAAGGCCGGTCTCATGCGATGATGGCCGTGCAGCATGACGGCAGGGAGCAAAAAATATTTTTAGCCGGTGGAAGAAGAAAGCAGACAGATGCGCCTGCCTACTTTTATGACGATTTTCTGTCCTACTCCCCTGTCAATCAAGAATGGGTAAGCCTGGGAAACATCGAAGATGAACAGGGTAAAACGATTCCTTTGGCAGCAGGCACAGCAGCAGCTTTTGGTTCGGGTCATATCTTGCTGTTGGGTGGAGATGAAGGAAAATTGTACCGGCAACTGGAGCAAATTGCTCTTGATCTGGAGGATGCTACTTTGAGTAGGTCAGATTCCTTACAGTTGATAGCAGAAAGAAATGGTATTTTGGATGCGCACCCGGGCTTCAGTCAAAGGGTATTGGCCTATCATGCGGTGACAGGCACCTGGTCCCGGCTGGCCGATATGCCGCTCCAGGGCCCGGTAACCACTACGGCTGTATTTTGGGACGGGGAACTTATTCTGCCTTCGGGAGAAATTAGCCCCGGAATCAGAACTCCTGCCATCCGTGGGATGAAACTTTCAAAAAAAGAAGGTTTTGGCTGGGTGAATTATTCAGTACTGGGTTCATACCTGGGAATTTTGGTGGTTATGGGGATTATCATTTCCAAAAAACAAACCTCAGTTACAGATTTTTTCAAGGCAGGAGGAAGGGTGCCCTGGTGGGCCGCGGGAATCAGCGTTTTCGGTACTCAGCTCAGTGCCATCACTTTCATGGCGATCCCTTCCAAAACCTTTGCCACTGACTGGACATTGTTTTGGCTACTCATGACGATCATAATGGTTTCTCCCATTATCATTTTTTGGTTTTTGCCTTTTTTCAGACGGCTTAACCTCACCTCAGCATATGAATACCTGGAGATGAGGTTTGACAAGACCATTCGCCTGCTGGGAAGCCTGATTTATATCGCCTTGCAGCTGGGAAGGTTAGGCATCGTATTATTGCTGCCTTCTCTGGCACTTGCAGTGATTACCGACATTGATGTCATGGCCTGCATCCTTTTAATGGGAGTATTGAGTATTTTGTACACCGTCTTGGGGGGAATTGAAGCCGTCATTTGGACAGATGTGATCCAGGTAGTGGTATTGTTAGGGGGAGCCCTGATGTGTTTGGTGCTGATGGTATTCAGCATTGATTTGAGTTGGCAGGAATTAGCTACCTTTATCATGGAGGATCAAAAAATGAAGCTATTTGATACCCGGCTGGATTTCACAGGAACGGCCATTTGGGTTATCCTACTGGGAGGCTTGGCCTCTAATATTGTACAATATGGCAGTGATCAAACCGTGATACAAAGGTACCTGACCACCAAAGACGAATCCTCAGCCGCCAAAAGTATTGTGACAGGGGCCTTGATGGCATTGCCCTCAGCCCTGATTTTCTTTTCTATAGGGACGGCCCTGTATTTGTTTTACCTCAGCCATCCCCAGGAATTATCACCTGTCATGTCCAATACCGACAGTATTTTCCCCTGGTACATCGTTACCCAATTGCCCAATGGGGTGTCAGGCTTATTGATTGCGGCTGTTTTTGCGGCGGCCATGTCCAGCCTGGACAGCAGCATGAATTCGGTGGCTACCGTGGTGACCACCGACTTTTACCATCAATGGTACCCCCGAGATGGGGAAGGTAAAAATTCCCTCCTTTTTGCCAGGTCCATTACCGTGATCGTTGGTTTATTGGGGACAGGTTTTGCTCTGGTGATGGCCAATATGGGCATTCCTTCGCTCTGGGACCAATTCAATATGCTGATCGGCCTTTTTGCTGGCGGGCTGGGGGGCATCTTTCTGATTGGAATACTTTCCTCCAGCACCAATGCAAGGGGAGCGCTGATCGGCATTTCTGGCAGTGCGGTCATTCAGGTTGTGATCAAGTATCAAACCGAGTTGAGCATCCACCTTTATGCATTGACCGGTTTGGTGAGTGCCATGGTGCTGGCTTACCTGGCCAGTAAATGGTTTCCCAGGCCAAGCAAAGAAAAACTGGCAGGACTTACCCTCAAAACCATTGGTAAAGGGAAAAAAGAGAAATTGGCCTGACGGCAAAAATGATAATAAGGAGGTCGTTAGGGCAAATCCTAACAGGCCAATACAGAAAAAATGTAACTATTAATCAATTGACTATGAAACTGCTCAACATTTGCTTACTGATTTTTCTACTGTCTGGCTGCCACAGCGAAAAAAATTGGCCATTATCAGAAGACATGGCCTGGAAGCAGACCTATGTTCCGGTAATCACAGGAAAAGCTACCACCATAGGCCAGCTGGAAATGAATTTAAAAACGGAGAAAAGCTTTAACGGGATGGGATTGGACCTGGATTCCGACATAGAAATAATGGACATTTCCCTTTTTAGGATGATGGATAATGGGCCGGAAAAAATGGGGTCTTTCAAAGCTACAGATGGCCTATGGTTGTTGGAGGCAGAAACGGTTTTGCCGGCAGGGAATCAGCAACTCGAAATTGCCATAACTACGGGAAAAGATGCTGATATAAAAGAAAGCATAGATTTAAAGGTGGCTTATGTGGATTTGGCAGGTGAAAGTGTCAGGCCTCAGGGGCAGGAAAACCTGATGCCGTATCGGCTGGCAAAATCGCTCAGAAACAAGGGGGACGACGGGGTGCATACTTACAGGATTCCAGGTCTGGCGACCAGCAAAGCGGGAACACTTTTGGCTGTCTATGATGTGCGTCGTGAGCAGGGAGCTGATTTGCAGGGAGATATTGACGTAGGCTTAAGTAGGAGTACGGATGGAGGTCAAAACTGGGAACCTATGAAAATAATCATGGATATGGGTGAGTGGGGCGGCTTGCCCCAGGATCAAAATGGGATAGGAGATCCTGCCATATTGGTAGATGAAGAGACGGGCACCATCTGGGTAGTGGCTTTATGGTTGCATGGAAAACCTAACACGGCAGCCTGGAACAGCTCCGGTCCGGGTCTGAAACCGGAAGAAACAGGGCAGATGATGTTGGTAAAATCGGAGGATGATGGAAATACCTGGTCTGAACCCATCAATATCACAGAACCGATGAAAGACCCTTCCTGGAACCTTTTTTTCAATGGCCCGGGAAAGGGCATTACCATGAAGAATGGCACCCTGGTTTTTGCTGCTCAATATAAGGACGCAGATAAAATGCCTTACAGTACCATTATTTACAGTGAAGACCGGGGAGCGTCCTGGAAGGTAGGTACAGGTGCCAAATCCAATACCACGGAAGCCCAGGTGGTGGAATTGGCAGATGGAAAGCTGATGTTAAATATGAGAGACAACAGGGGAGGTTCCCGTTCTGTGGCGGTCACAGCGGACATGGGAAAAACATGGACGGCCCATCCCAGTAGCAGATCTGCTCTGATTGAGCCAGTATGTATGGCCAGCCTGATCAAATTCAATGAGGAGGTATTGTTTTTCTCCAACCCGGCCGCTACTGAGGCCAGACAGGATATTACCATAAAAACCAGTTTGGATTGGGGAAGCAGCTGGCCGGAGGACATGCAAGTATTGTTGGATCAGGAGAAAAGTGCCGGGTATTCTTGTCTAACCGTGATTGACAGCGATCATATCGGTATCATTTATGAAAGCAGCCAGGTCCATTTGGCTTTTCAGATCATCCCATTAGAGGATTTGATAAAGGAATAGGTATGAATTTGTAAAAGAAACCATCCACCGTCCACTCGTTCGGTATATACCCCATTAATAGAATAAAAATTTAATTGTCTACAATTTTTCGTATTTTAGGAGTAATATTTATTGAAAAAACCGATTTTCCGTAAAATATTACCTAAACCAACATGTTAAAAATTGTATATTTATCATTTATTTTTCTACTAATCGGTGGTTCTGTATATTCTCAGACGACTCTTAGTGGAAAGGTACGGGATAAGGCTTCTAAAGAGACCCTTCCCGGCGCATATGTTTTTGTAACAACCACCGAGGGTGATACCTTAAGCACCACGTTCACGAACGAAAATGGTCGCTTTGCATTCGATAAACCGGCGCAAAGCAGCTTGGAAATCAAGATCAGTTTTGTGGGTTATGAGGACCTGAGTGAACTAGTCGAGAATACCAACAAGAGAAATTTGGGTACCTTTGAATTGGTGGAGGAAGGAAGTTTGCTGGAAACCTACGAGCTGGAAGGCCAGACCATGTCCGGCCAAATGAAAGGAGACACGGTATCCATGAATGCGGCTGCTTACCAGACAAGAGGCCAGGCCAGTGCTGGCGAATTGATTCGGAAAATGCCGGGAGTGGTCATGCAGGGAGGTACCATTGAGGTACAGGGGGAGACCGTAGGTCGTGTTTTGGTAGATGGAGAGCCGTTTTTCGGGGATGACCCAGCTATGGCCATGCAGAATATACCCGTAGAAGTAATCGACCGGATAGAATTTTTAGATCAACTCAGCGATCAGGCCCAGCTAACCGGTTTTGACGATGGGGAAACCATTAAAACCATCAATATTATCACCAAAAAAGAAAAACGAGGCGGCACATTTGGTCGTGTGTTTGCCGGGTATGGTACGGATGACAATTACCTGGTAGGTGGAAGCGTGAATTTTTTCAATGAAGCGCAACGTATTACTGCCCTTGGATTGAGTAATAATATCAACCAGCAAAACTTTTCGGCCGATGACTTGTCGGGAGCCTTTGGAGGTGATGATAACCGTCGCGGTGGAAGAGGTCGTAGAGGAAACCCCCTTACCACCCGGGAACGGCCAGGCATTACCCATACCAATGCCGTTGGATTAAACTTCACTGATAAATTTGACGAAGGAAGGGCCAAAATTACCGGGAGTTATTTTTTCAATGAAAGTAAGAATTTCCTGAACCGTAATTCCTCCCGGGAGTATATTCTTCCCAGTGATAGCTTGCAACTTTACGATGAAATCAGAAATAGCGAAAATAACAACCAGAATCACCGCCTGGACCTTCGACTGGATTACGACATGTCTGAAAAGCATGCTATCATTTGGAGGCCTCGTGTAAGGTATGAAAAAGGAAGTGCGTATAGCCTGCTATCGGCTCAAAATTTGTTTAATCCCAGCACTCCCATAAACGAGACAGAAAACACCACCTCGGGAAACAATGAATCGTTTCGGTTTTTAAGTGATTTTACCTATCGGTATAAATTTAATAAAGAAGGACGTACGCTTTCAGCAAAGTTTGATACCCGTATGGATAATGACAATCGGGATTCCCGACTGGTATCTGTCAACCGTGATTTTCAGACTCAAAATTTGGATAGTTTGATTCAAAATTCCCTTAGCGAATCCAGTTCCTTTAACTACGAATTTGAAATCGAATACAGTGAGCCTATCGGAGATCATTCACAGGCAAGGCTGGAATACGAGGTCGGAAATGACCTGGGCAACACCTTGCAGGAAGTTTCCCAGCGAGAAATGGAATCCACTCTTTTCGAGCTGGACTCGACCCTGTCCAATGAGTTCGAAAACACCTATCTGCAACACGAGATCGGTTTGGGATACCGGTACAATAAGGATAAGATCCGGATTTTTTCTTCATTCGACTACCAAATTTCAATTTTGGATAGTGACCGGGTTTTTCCCGGATTTGAAAATACGAACCGTACCTTCCGGAACTTTGTACCCCGAATGGTATTTATTTACGACCCGAATGAAAACACCAACATCCGGATTTACTACCGCGGGGATACCGATGCTCCATCCGTTAGACAGCTACAGGATGTTATTGATAATAGTAACCCCATCCAAATATCTACCGGTAACCCGAATTTGGATCAGGAATACGAACATAGGCTGTTTACCCGGATCCGTAAAATCAATCCGGAAACCAATAAGTCATTTTTCATGTATATGGGAGGGCGTATAACGAGTAATTACCTTGGAAATGCGACCTACATAGCCAGTCGGGATACCCTTATTCAGGGAGACGTGCTGCTTCGGCAGGGCGGCCAACTGAATCGGCCGGAAAACCTGGACCAGTATTGGGATTTGCGAAGCTATTTTTCATTTGGATTTCCACTCAATTTTATGCAAAGCAATCTGAATCTAAGTGCCAGAGCTGGCATTACCAATCGGCCCGGGCTGATTAATGAACAAACCAACTACAACCGGAATATGTATGTCGGACCTGGAATCGGGATTAGTAGTAATTTAGGAGAACATCTGGATTTCAACCTTTCCACCCGAGGGAATTACAATGTTGTCCGCAGCAGTTTGCAGGAAAATCTCAACAACAACTATTACACGCAAAGTACGCGGCTGGATTTATATTGGAATTTCGCCGGAGGCTTTTTCTTCAGTACCAATGTGAACAATCAACTATACAAAGGTCTGGGAGAGGAGTTTGACCAATCTATTTGGCTGATGAACGCCGATCTCGGGTACCGCTTCCCACCAACGGAACAATTTGAACTTAAAATGACCCTATTTGATTTGCTCAATCAAAATACCAGTATCGATAGAAATGTAACCGATGTGTATGTAGAGGATACCCGGACGCAGGTGGTGCAGCAGTTTTTTATGATGACCCTTACCTATAATATCCGGAGTTTTGGTGCCTCAGGATCTGCATCTCAGATGATGGGTAACTAATGGAGTATAGGAACATCTGTCCTAATGGCATCGTTTGATGGCGAATATTTGTTATATTTATCTTCTAAGCCAGCAACAACAAGAATAAATACTAATATATAAAACCCTCAAAATCATGAACATTACCCTGACACAAGCTGAAAAAGTAATTGAAGCAGCAAAAAGGAAAGCGGCGGCTATTGATACAAAGATGGATATTTGCGTCGTCGATACGGGTGCAAACCTTACGGCATTCGCCCGGATGGACGGTGCCTGGCTGGGCTCGGTAGACATCAGTATCAAAAAGGCAAAAACCGCCATGTACTTCACTATGGATACCGAGCAGTTAAGCCCTTTGGTACAGCCTGGAGCCCCCCTCTATAATATAGAACACTCCAATCAGGGGTTGATTACCTTTCCCGGTGGGTTGGTTTTGAAGAATCAGGAGGGGACAATCCTGGGAGCTATCGGTGTTTCCGGAAGCACAGTGGAAGATGATCGCGAGGTGGCAAAGGCTGGAGCTGAAGCATTATAACTGTTACCAACCGGATCATAACTGATCAAATTACCCTTACCTTCAGTGAGATGAACTCCAACGTCCTGCTGAAGGTTTTTTTGGTTTTTGCGTTCCAGGTTTTTAATTATTTAGTAGGAGCTTGTTCTTTTGGTTAAAGGAAAAAAATCATTACCTTTTCCAGTACAAGTCAATTAAACCCAATAACTAATGACCGACCAGGAGCTTTGCCTGAAGCTTTATGAAGGAGACAAAAAGGCTTTTGATGGCATTTATCGGAAGTACTGGAAACGGCTCTTTTTATATGTTTATAAACTTTCTGGTGATAGGTACCAAAGTGAGGATATCGTGCAGGAGGTTTTTGTGAAACTTTGGCGGAGAAGGCAGGCCAAAAAGATCAATCAATTGGAAAATTATCTATTTAAATCTGCCAAATATGGTGTTTCCAATCTGATTAGAGACAGGAAGATTAGCTTTCCATTAGAGGAGTATGTTTCTAATCTTGTGGAAGAAGTGAATGCTGACCTGCTGATGGAAGAAAAAGAAACCGAACGGCTCATTCGGGAAAGTATCAGCAGCCTGCCCTCCCGGTGCCAGGAGGTCTTTATTATGAGCAGGGATAATTTTCAGAGCAACCAGGAAATCGCTCACCAGTTAAATCTTTCTGTCCGAACGGTGGAAACCCAAATCCACAAGGCTTTGAAATTTATTAAAAAAAACCTCGGGCAAATTTATTTTTGGTAATTCCGTTTAGGGGAAAGGATACTTCGAAAAACCGATTTTTAGGTTTAATATTTAATTAATATTTCGTTGCTATCTATTAAATCAATAATTTATTTTATTTTTTTCGTACGGAAACGAGTAAAAATATCCAAGAGACGTACGTAGTAGGGCTTCCTTTTGTGTCTATCCTTTTAAATGGACCCTTAGGCATGAGTAAACACGTACTTTTAGAGCTATTGGAAAAGCAGATTCGTGGTCTTACATCTGAACGTGAAGACGGGCTGATTGATGCCATTTTTGAGCGGTTGGAACGTAGGGGATTGCATCGGAAGCTGGATGCCACGGAGGAGGAAATCAGGGACAGCATCAAGGCAAAGATAGAGCTGGAATTAAAGCCCCAAAAGAATTATGAATCGGTATCCAGAATGTTGGGAATAATGGCAGTAGCCTTAGTTGGGATAGTAGTGATTGCCTTTGTTTTACTTCCTGCTAGCGATGCCGCCTTTTCTGCTCAAATGGAAGAGCGAACTACCAATGAAAGGCAAAAGGCAACCATTACCCTAAGGGATGGCAGCAAAGTGCACCTAAACGTAAGTAGTAAATTGAGTTTTCCGGATCCGTTTGAGTCCGATGAAAGGAGAGTTTCCCTGGAAGGAGAGGCTTTTTTCGAAATAGCCCATAATGCCTCCCGTCCTTTTGTGGTCGAAGTAAATGAGGTAGAGACCAAAGTGTTAGGCACCTCATTCAACGTGAATGCCTATCGCGACGATAAAGTGGAGATTGCCGTGGCCAGTGGCAGTGTAGGGGTAAGGGAAAACCATGATATCAGAGAGGCAACGGAGCAATACCTGGTGTTGAGTCCAAGGCAAATGGCGGTAGTGGACAAAATAAACCATAACGTTTCGGTCGAATCCATAGATGTAGACCGGTACCTTGGCTGGCGTTCCGAGTCTATCAGTTTTGATTTGCTTCCTTTTGACCGGGTAGTGGAGCGACTGGAAGAGGTGTATAGCATGGAGATCGAATTGGAGGGCTATAAGGAAGGGGACTGTCTGGTAAGGGCTAACTATATCAATCGTAGTCTTTACCATGTATTGTATAGCCTTAAAAACGTAGTGGAATTTGAGTACGAACCGGGTGAAGGGAGAAGCATGAAAATATATTATAAGAGATGTAAATTTTAACCGCAAAAGATGCCTATGGAAAAATAACCAGCAATGAATCCGGAGCTGCGGTAACAGCCCCGGACACTAGCAACGGGTAGTACCCATCAACAATTAACAATAAACATTTAAAATTATGAAAATTAATTTACTAAGGCTAATTGTGTTTTACTCCAAACGAACCTTGAAGTATTTCCTGCTACAGATGCTGCTCATTCAGTCCATCATGGCAGCACCCTCCTCCAGTCAAGGCCTGGAGGATTACCAGGTCACGTTAAGCGCCCATAACCAAAAACTGGTCAGGGTACTTTCTCACCTGGAAAAACAAACCGATTTTGTGTTTGCCTACAACCAGGAAGTAGCCAGGGATGATTCCAGGGTTACTTTAAACATGACCGCAGATCTAAAAACCATCCTTCAAAAACTAACCGAGCAGGTGAATTTTGATTTTAAAAGGGTCAATGAAAATATTTTTGTGACCCGACACAAAGGTATGGTACCCCTTAAACTGACTGATTACCTTTCAAACAATGGAGAGCTTGAGGAAGACTGGATTGAAATTACGGGGACCGTGGCGGACGAAACTGGCCAGCCTATTCCGGGAGCAACCGTCATTGTGGAAGGCACCAACCAGGGGACGGTGACCGATATCGATGGTAATTTCACTATCGATGCCGATGAAGGCGAGGTAATATTGATTTCTTTTATCGGCTACCAATCCCAGAGAATTACCGTCGCCAATCAAACCAATCTGGATATTGTCTTGGAGGAAGATCAGTCTGATCTGGAAGAAGTGGTGGTAGTCGGCTACGGAACCCAGCGAAAAAGCGATCTCACAGGTGCGATTTCCTCCGTGTCCAGCGAGGACCTGAAGGAAACACCGGCAGGAAATTTCCTGGAACAATCCCAGGGAAGGCTGGCAGGGGTGGACATCGTCCGGGCCAACGGTTCTCCTGGCTCTCCGGTACAAATCCGTATCCGGGGCAACCGGTCGATCAATGCCTCCAATAATCCGCTGTATGTCATTGATGGCATCCCTACTAGTGCCAATATCAGTGATTTTAACCCCAACGATATTGAATCCATGGAAGTATTAAAAGATGCCAGTGCGGTGGCCATCTATGGTTCCAGGGGTGCTAATGGTGTGGTTTTGATTACCACCAAAAGGGGCAAGACTGGGAAAGCCGTCATCAGCTACGATGGGTATTATGGGGTCAAGCAACCCATTCAAGACCTGAACCTGATGAATGGGCAGGAGTTTGCGGCCTATTCCAGAATCGCCAGGGGACATGCAGGAGATGATCCCAGTTTTGACGGCAATTTTCTCGCACCGTTAGAAATCGAAAACCTACAGGCAGGCAGGTTTACCGACTGGTTGGATTTGGCAATTCAGTCGGGAAGCCAGCAGGACCACCAGGTGTCTGTAAGTGGTGGAACGGATAAGATCAATTATTACGTATCCGGTTCTTTTTTTAATGAAGACGGCTACATTCCGGGTACCAATTTTGAACGAACTTCGGTCAGGGTGAACCTGGAATCGCAATTGACAGATAAACTTCGATTGGGCCTGAGCGGAACGGTCAGCCTTAGCGAGCGGAACCAGATGTCCAATGCGCCTTATAACAACTCGCTGGGTTATTCTCCACTAGTAGGACCTACGGACGAAGAAGGAAATTTCCTGGCTTTTCCCAATCCCCGGGAAGGACTGCTGGCCAATCCCTTGTTAAATTACCAACCCTATCAATATGTGGATGAAACCCGCAGGAACCGGATATTCGCTAATATTTTCGCCGAATACCAGTTCAACGATCATTTAAAACTGCGTGTAAACTACGGACCTGACTTTAACATAGCGCGAAGGGGAAGGTATACGGGTAGGCTTGAAGGGAATATTAATCAAGGATCTGTAGAAAACGACCTGGACTTTGCCTATACCCAGGAAAACATTCTTTCTTACGACCGAACTTTTGGCAAACATGCGTTGAATTTGGTCGGTTTGTTTTCCATTCAGGCCAGTCGATTTGAAGAATCGTCTTTATCCGGGCAAGATATACCCATCGAGAAATCTCTTTTTTATGATTTGGGCAGCTCCTCTACGATCACTGGCATCGGTAGTTCCCTGGGCGATTGGGGCCTGATGTCCTATATGGGGCGTGTCAATTATCGTTTTGATGACAAGTTTCTGTTTACCCTGACCGGTCGGGCAGACGGTTCTTCCCGCTTGGCAGAAGGAAATAAATGGGCCTTTTTTCCGGCCTTTTCTGCAGGCTATATCCTGACAGAAGAGTCGTTTTTACAAGGTAGCCAGGTGTCGTTTCTCAAACTTCGCGCCGGCTACGGAGAGGTGGGTAATACCGCTATTGACCCGTTTCAGACCTTGGGCGGCTTGGAACGCACTACCTATATTTTTGGAAGCAATGCTGGATTTGGGTACGGGAATAACCTTATTCCAAACCCGGATTTGAGGTGGGAGATTTCGAAGACGGTTAATGTTGGATTGGATTATGGGTTTTTGGAGGATCGAATAAGCGGATCCCTGGAATATTACATCACCAATACCAGTGATTTGCTGCTCGCCCGCTTGCTTCCCATTACCTCTGGTTACAATTCGGTATTGCAAAATATTGGAAGTACCCGAAACTCGGGCTGGGAGCTTTCGGCTAATGCCAATTTGCTCAACCGCCCCTCCGGGTTCCGATGGGATGTGAGCATGAACGTTTTTTCCAACCGCGAACAAATTACGGAACTGTTTGAAGGTCAAAGTGACGATGTGGGCAATCAGTGGTTTATCGGCGAGCCTGTCAATGTTTTTTATAGTTTTGATCAGGCGGGTATCTGGCAGTCTGACGAGGCAGACCTGGCAGCTGACTTTGGACAGCAGCCCGGTGATATTCGCATCAATGATGTGAATGGAAGGAATGAGGACGGAGAACTGACCAAGCAACCGGATGGAAATATCAATGCAGACGACCGAAAAGTCCTGGGTTCTACCGTACCCAACTGGTCAGGAGGTTTGACCAACCGGGTATCCTTTAAGGGGTTTGACCTATCGGTATTAGTACATGCGCGGATGGGCCAAATGCTGAGAAGTGACTACCATAATTTGGGGGGAAACAACTGGCAGGGGAGGTACAATGCCATCAATATGGATTATTGGACAACTGACAATCCAAGCAATGCTATCCCGCGACCCAATGCAGGAGAGGCACCGCTCTATTCGGATGCGGTGCGGTATTTTGATGGATCCTACATTAAGATCCGGAACATTGCGCTTGGATACAATTTCAACGCGAATTGGATCAGTAAATTGGGCATGAGCTCTGCCAGGATTTATTCTACTGTAAACAATGCATTTATTTTTTCGCCTTATTCAAAGGTAGATCCTGAAACGTCCAATGGCATTGTGGGAGGAGGAAGCCCCCTTACCACGGCTACGTACATTTTTGGTTTGAATCTGAAATTTTAAATTGTTCCTGAAATGAAAAATATAGCATTAATACTCGGACTAACGCTTTTAATTGGTTTAAGCGCTTGTGAGGAGGTCCTGATCGAGGATCCGGTAAGTCTGGCCACAGCAGATGGATATTATGTCACCGCAGCAGGTATCGAAGATGGCCTCAAAGCTTCCTATACCAGATTGAGGAATTTTTACGGGCAACAAAATGGTTTTTTCCTGACCGTTACCGGCACCGATATCTTCACCAATGGTTTTGGCGGCATTGCCAATAATCCACATATTAATAATTATTCTCCCAATTTTCTGGGAACCAGTGGAACGGTAACGAATATCTGGAATAACCTTTATATCGGTGTAAACCAATGTAATACAGTAGTTAACAGGGTTCAGGATGCCACCGGATTATCTGAACAAAGAAAGGCAGAAATCGAAGGCGAGGCGCGTTTCCTGAGGGCTTTGTATTATTTCCACCTGGTGCAGCAATGGGGAGAGGTGCATTTTTCCCTGGATGAAACAGCAGGGGTGGAAACAGAAGCCAACAGGACCCCGGTTAATACCATTTATGAAAATGGCATTCTTCCGGACCTGGAATTCGCCGTTGCCAATTTACCCGAAAGTGCATCCGAACCCGGAAGGGCTTTCAAGGCGGCTGCCGAGGGATTGCTGGCCAGGGTTCAGCTGACCCTGGGTAATTGGGAAGAAGCAGAAAGGTTAGCCAGCAATGTCATTAACAATTATAGTTTTGATTTGGTGACCCCTTACGGTGACTTGTGGGATATCAATAATGAGGACAATAGTGAATTTATCTGGACGGTACAGTTTACTGATGATCCCTTGCTGAATGGACCGGGGAATTCAGGCCACCTGTATTTTATATTTGATTATACCTTTAATCCTGCCATGGTCCGGGATACGGAGAATGGCAGGCCATTCCAGCGGTTTTTACCCACCAATTACCTTTTTAGTCTGTATGACCGTGAAAAAGATGCCCGCTGGAACGGGTCTTTCAAGACCGTTTGGTATGCCAATATCTCTGCCGAAATCAATGGCCATCAGGTTAACCCGGGTGATACGGCCATCCATATCGTCATGGAGCCGGTTCCGGACGAAGTTAAACAGGCGGCCCCCTACTGGATCATCGATTACAAGGGCAACTGGATAGGAGATGTCAGCGCCTATCAGGAAATCGGTACCAATCAGCGCAGAAATTACCCTTCCTTATTGAAGTTTCTGGATCCCCTGCGACCCAGCATCAACGAAACAGCAGGAAGACGAGACTTTCCGGTGATAAGGTTGGCAGAAATGTACCTGATTGCGTGTGAAGCGGCCTGGAGACAGAATGACAATGGTGGTGCCGCTGATTATATAAATGTGCTGAGAACCCGCGCCGCCCTGCCTGGTATGGAGGAAGAAATGCAGGTGGCTCCGGGAGACATTGATCTGGATTTTATACTGGAAGAGAGGGCTCGGGAATTGATCGGCGAAAAGCACCGCTGGTATGACTTGAAGCGTACCGGGACCCTGTTGGAAAGGGTACGGCAGCACAATTTGGATGCAGCACCCAATATCCAAGACATGCACCTGGTTAGGCCAATCCCCCAGACCCAAATTGACCGGGTAGGTAACCCGGGAGAATTTTCCCAAAATCCGGGTTATTGATGTTTATAAAAGATAAGAGGCTCCCGGTCCAGCAATCGGTGGCCTCTTTACTTTCACGCTATTAAATACGATCCATTTTGAGGTAAAGGATAACCAGAAATATTTCCAAAACCACCCTATCCATCATTTCCAATGAAAAGCCAACCAACATTTGTGTTTTTGGGTTTGCTGTACCTGACACTAAGCTGTCAAAGGCCGGGTAACACCCAGGTAGATGAAAGACCTAATATTGTCATCATTATGGCAGATGATATGGGGTATTCCGATTTGGGATGCTACGGGTCCGAAATCGCTACGCCAAACCTGGATGGCCTGGCGAAAGATGGCTTGAGGTTCCAGCGGTTTTACAATGCCGCCAGGTGCTGCCCTACCAGAGCCTCCCTGCTGACGGGTTTGTACCCCCATGAAGCCGGTATGGGAGGGATGGTCAGTTCGGTGTCCAGCGACCCGGAACCCAGCCCCTACCAGGGCTTTCTGAATACGGAATCCATTACGATTGCGGAAGTGCTTGGGAAAGCTGGTTACGCTACCTATATGTCTGGAAAATGGCATGTTGGCGAGAAGAAGGAGCATTGGCCCAGAACACGGGGCTTTGACCGGTATTTTGGATTAATCAGTGGTGGCAGTAGCTATTTTGAGCTAGACAAAGGCTCTGAACGCCTACGCCAAATGGCCCTGGACGACGACCCCTGGGAGCCTCCCAAAGATGACTTTTACATGACGGATGCCTTTTCAGACCATGCGGTGCAATTTATACGGGAGCATGGGGAAAGCAAACCTGGGAAGCCCTTTCTACTTTATCTTGCCTATACGGCACCCCACTGGCCCCTGCACGCCTTACCGGAAGATATTCGAAAGTACGAAGGCCGGTATGCGATCGGCTGGGATTCTTTACGGGAGGAGCGGTACGAAAGGCAGCTTCGCCTGGGGGTATTAGACCCTCACTTCGGTCTCACGCCAAGAGAAGAGGGGGTGCCTTCCTGGGAGGCAGCGGCAGATAAAGCCGACTGGGCAAAACGAATGACGGTTCATGCCGCCATGGTGGACCGGATGGATCAGGGAATCGGAAAATTGGTCCGGGAGTTAAAAGCAAATGGAATGTATGACAACACGCTAATCGTTTTCCTATCCGATAATGGAGCCTCCTCTGAAAGTATTGCCGGAAGGAACATGCATGACCCCGATTCCGAAATCGGCTACCCCGGTTCTTACGTTGCCTTTAAGAAACCCTGGGCCATCGCTTCCAATACGCCTTTCAGAAGGTACAAAAGGTGGCTGGAAGAAGGAGGGATGGCCACTCCGATGATTGCTCATTGGCCCAATGGAATTACACAAAAAGGAATCACCAAGGAAACGGGGCATGTGGTGGATATCATGGCCACCTGTCTGGAGTTAAGCAACACAGCGTATCCGGAGCGCTATCAGGGAAACCAACTAAAACCGCTGCGTGGTAAAAGTCTTGTACCTGTTTTTAATGGGGAGCGAATGGAGCAAAACCGGGAATTGTATTGGGAGCACTTTGGGCATCAGGCCATGCGAAAAGGTAAATGGAAAATCATTTCCAAAGCCCCGGAATTTGATTGGGAATTATTTGACCTGGAAAAGGACCCCACCGAACTAAATGAAATTGGCGGGCAAAATCCACAAATTCTTCAGGAAATGGTTAAGGATTACGCTAATTGGGCGGAAGAGGTAGGTGTTAGGTATTAGGTATTGATATTCAAAGCCTAATAGGTAAATAATAGAGGAGGATTTAAATGATCATCGTCAATAAATGAAATCATCATATTAGAAAAAATAGCCCAAATGACCTACTTCCTTAAGGATATGGTTTTCAGAATCATCAGTAAAAGTTAACTCCACAGATTCCTTGTTTTTTGCAAGGTGGGTAAAATTCAAAATGTATGAATTAAAAGATTGAAAATTAAAACGAAAGTTTTATTGATGTATGAAAGGAGCGTAGGGCTGACAAAAAACCGGGGGTGCGGCAGGATGGCGGGGAGAAGGATTTTTTTGTCTTGAATTTTTTGTTTCAAGTTTGATTAGGCCAATTAAGGTACAAAGCGCATACAGATCACAGGATTTTTATTTAAATTTAACATCGGTATCAGCAAGCCAGGCATATAGCCGGATCAGGGGAGATTTGGCCTGAATTTAGGGTTCAGCTGAGAAAACACCTTAAATGGATCGTTAAATGGTTTATATCACCCTATGATCCAGTTTGCTCAAAATGTCCAATACACCCAATTTAAACCAAATTATCCATGAAAAAAGCGAACAGAAGGGGATTTTTCAAGAAAACAGGGATAGGCTTGCTTTCCCTGATGGCCATTCCAAAACTCCTTGCCCATCCCATCCATAAATTCCTTAATCTGGTTTCAAGGTCCGCTACCGGTGTTTATTTTACCAATGGATTTAAAATAGCTGAGGTAGGACAAGAATCCGCCATGCTCTGGACCCGGCTCTGTGGGCAGGAATTTCCGCAGCCGGTACGCCATCAGCGTCAGGAAAAAGTATTCCGTCACCCCATAGATTTTGATGAGAATCAGCCGGTAGCTGAAATGGATGGAGCGGTTATGGGATCCTCGGGCCGGGTGAGGGCAAAGGTTTCCACCAAAAGTGGGCGATCAGTTTATATTTCTTCCTGGCAGACGGCGGAGTCGGTTGATGATTTTACAGTGAAAATTCCCGTAAAGGGCCTTCAGCCGGATACGGCCTATCAGGTGGAATGGGAGGCGAAACCATTGGAAAGCGAAATCATCAGGAAAGAAAGCGGTAGTTTTCGTACCCCGGCTTCCGAAACAGAATCGGTGCCGGTATTTTTCACCACCTCTACTTGCCAGTATTTCTGGAGTTTCGACGATGAGCGCAGGGGATTTCAGACCTACGATAGCATGAGACGGTTACAGCCTGATTTTTTTATCCATACCGGAGATTACATCTATTACGATAAGCCAGGACCACTGGCCAAAAACCTGGAAAAGGCCCGGCATAAATGGCATGCCATGGATGGCTGGCTTTCCCTAAGGGATTTCTATAAGGAGGTGCCGGTGTATATGGTCAAGGACGACCACGACCTGCTCAAGGACGACATGTACCGGGGCAAGGGACCTTATGGAGAGTTGACCTTTGACGATGGACTGAAACTTTGGTACGAAAACGTGCCGATAGAAGGAAAACCTTACCGCACCCTTCGCTGGGGCAAGGACTTGCAGGTATGGCTGGTGGAGGGTAGGGAATACCGCTCGGAAAACACCATGGAAGACGGTCCGGAGAAAACGATTTGGGGAGAGGAGCAGAAGGAATGGTTTCAGGAAAGTGTGAACGCCTCGGATGCCACCTTTAAGATCCTGTTTACGGCTACCCCGGTGGTGGGGCCTGACCGGGAAAAGAAAAGTGACAATCATGCCAATACCAGTTTTCAGCACGAGGGAGAATGGCTACGCAACTTTCTTTCAAGTCAACCCAATAGGTATGTGGTCAATGGGGACCGTCACTGGCAATATGTTTCAAAGGATACCGAAACCGGACTGATGGAATTTGGATCGGGTCCCGTAAGTGACTGCCATTCCCAGGGTTGGAAAGAAGGAGACGTGCGTCCGGAGCATCGGTTTTTGCGGCTCAAAGGAGGATTTTTAAGCATTCGGGTAGCTCGCGATTACGGAAAACCCGAAATTCTGTTTGAGCACCGGGATGTGCTGGGAGCGGTGGTACATTCGGAGAGGTTTGAGGGGTAATTTCGGGAAATTCTAAAATCCCGGATGAAGTTTTACCTAAAGCTGGAAAATATGGTAAATTTTTGCTTAATTTAATCTCATTAGTTATGATAATGGACTAAGTGAGAAAGCATTCCCTACGTGAAGAATCCGAAATCGTACTCCTGATCCGGCAGGGAGACCAATCGGCCTTTGAAGAACTTTATCAGAGGTACGTGGATAGAATGTTG
This sequence comes from Cyclobacterium salsum, assembly GCF_010119245.1. Lineage (GTDB taxonomy): Bacteria > Bacteroidota > Bacteroidia > Cytophagales > Cyclobacteriaceae > Cyclobacterium > Cyclobacterium salsum. Next base: position 59,850 of record NZ_WNKG01000013.1, on the reverse strand, counting down.
GGTTTTGCAGATCGTTTTTTAGGAAATCCGGATGAAGCCGAGGAGGTGGTTCAGGTCATATTTGTTAACATTTGGGAAAAAAGGCAACATTTGGATTCGGAAAGAAATATTGCTGCCTACCTCTTCAGGTCAGTAAAGAATCAAATTCTAAATCGCTTGCGCGACAGAAAACGACACTGTGACCTTTCAGAAGTTCCAGCCGAATCTCAAATGGATCAACAACAAGATACCTTGCAAAGGATATGCTTTCAGGAACGTAGGGTGCAGGCAATGAACAGGATCGGTGAAATGCCTGAAGTTCAACAGCGGGTTTTTAGGCTCAGTAGGATAGACGGCTTGTCTAATAAAGAAATAGCCATGAAATTAAAACTTTCCGTCCGGACCATAGAACACCATCTTTATTTGGGGAAGAAGTTTTTCAACAGTAAAAATTTGGATAAATCGACATTCTTTATTGTATTAATACATATTATTTCGTGGTGATGGTTTATCGGTCACTTTTTTATTTGGCCATCTGATAATTTTTGGAGTTTCCGTTAAGTATAAATTTCAAAACCGGTGTATTCTAATAAAGACGAATACATTGGATAAATCTATCATCAGGCGATTCATAAACGGGCAGGCAAGTCCTTCCGAAATAAAGCAGGTTGAAAACTGGCTGGCTCACCCTGGCTCAAACCATCACCTGGAAGAAATACTGGAAGAAGCCTGGAACCAAAAGGGAAATTCCCAGAGAGATAATGAGCGCAATGAGCGGCTCCTGGCTCAAATCAATTCCAGCATCCAAAAAAAGGCTCGTCGCACCTCTCAAACTAAATCTTTTCTCAACATGGCCCTTATCCGTTCAGCGGCTAGCTGGCTTTTATTTTTCGGGCTGACGTTTTTAGGCTTTCAGGTGATGAATGAAAATCAAAGCAAGTCTGAAGAAAAGAATAGCACCGTCCAATGGATAGAAAGAAGTGTTTTGCCAGGTCAAAAATTGGCATTGGAGCTCCCGGACGATAGTAAAGTTTGGGTTAATGCCAACTCAAAGATCCGGTTTCCGGAAAAATTCGACCGAGAGTCCAGAGAAGTGTTTTTGGAAGGGGAGGCTTTTTTTGAAGTGATCCATGATACCACTCGTCCGTTCAGGGTGCACGCAGGTGAATTAACCACAGAGGTACTGGGAACAAAATTCAACGTTAAATCTCAAGGGGAAAAAACAGACGTAGCACTACTTGAAGGTAAAGTCAGAGTGAAAATCAACACGGAGAAAGAAGAGGTGTTGGTGCTGGATCCTGGTCAACTTGCCGCTTACCGGCAGGAAAATCCCGAAAAGCTTCACCTGGCCACATTTGAAAGCCTGGATCCTTTTTTATGGAAGGACGGACTGATCCATTTCAGGAATGAAAATATCAAAAACGTTCTGGAGTCTCTTGAAAATTGGTACGGGGTTTCCATTGAGACCCGGGGTAATCTGGATCTTAACCGGACCGTCTCGGGTACCTTTGCCAATGATAACCTGGAAAATATGCTAATCGGTCTTGGTTTTACCTTGAATTTTACCCACTCGTTAGAACATAATGTCGTCACCATTTATCCCTCGTAGCCTATGATAAAAAATGCAGGATAAACCTTTCCATCGCCAAATGTCCTGGTTTACCCTGCCTGCTTTTATGTGTATCAACAATAAAAACATACCAAATTATGAAAAGAAACATACTTTACCTAATCAAGATGGTATCACGTCAACTCTTGTATGGATTGGTGCTGCAATCCCTGTTCCTGACCACCCTGCTGGCCAATGACACGGAAGCACAAATCAAACCCATCGATGAAACATTCATCAGCCTCACCAAAGCCGACTGGCCAATTGCAGCCATTATCAAGGAATTGGAATCCAAAACCCAATTTCACGTGATTTTTGCGGACGACTTGATTGATCCTGACCAATCCATAACCGTCAAGCCGGGTGAACATTCGGTGTATGCATTGCTTGCGGAAATCTCAAAATCAGCTCGGCTGAAGTTCAAGCAGGTAAATCACACCATTTATGTAGGATCACTGAAAAATATCCGGGGAATGGAAGCCCCCGCGTCTGAAGTGGAGGATCCGGTTAGCGGAGTAGTGAAAGATACCAATGGGGAACCCATTCCTGGGGCTACAGTAGTAATTGAGGGGATGTCTACCGGAACCGTTACCGATATAGACGGGACCTTCCAATTGGATGTGCCGGAGGGAGGGGTGATATTGATCTCCTTTATCGGTTACGAATCGCAGCGGGTGGAGCCCGGTAACCAAACCAGTTTGGAAATAACCCTTAGGGAAGATCAAACCTCACTGGATGAGGTCGTCGTGGTTGGATACGGGGTTCAGGAAAAATTGTCGGTAACCAATTCCCTGGCAGAAGTTTCCGGCGAGGTCCTGGAAAGACGTCCAGTGGCAGATTTCCAGCAATCCCTGCAGGGCTTTGCCCCGGGAGTAACCGTGGTAGACCAAGGGGGAAGACCCGGCAACAATAATATCAATATCCGTATCAGGGGGATCACGACCCTTGGAAACAATAATCCTCTGATTATAGTAGATGGCATCGAACAAAGGATCAACGATATCAATCCGAATGATATAGAATCGGTTACGGTCCTGAAAGATGCCTCTTCGGCCGCTATCTATGGCTCTAGGGCAGCCAACGGAGTAATTTTGGTCACGACCAGAAGAGGAAAAAAAGGAGAAATCAGGGTGGGATATGACGGCTATTACGCTTTGCAGGATGTAACCAACCGTCCCGAACATATGGATGTGGGAAGTTACCTTCGGCTGGAAAACGTGGCACATGCCAATGCAGGACGAGCATTGCCTTATACCGATGCGGATATTCAGGAGTATGTAGCCAATGCACCCAGCCCGGAATTTCCACTTCCTTATCCCTACTGGCGAAGAGATGATTTGGGCATGTTGAAGGTAGCACCACAGCAAAACCATACCCTTTCGGTAAGCGGTGGAGGGGAGTCTTTTAGTGGTCGTTTTAGCCTGCGTCGCCAAAGTATTGACGGGGTAGCTCCAAATTTCAGCGACAAGCTGAATGAGTTCAGGATCAATCTGGATTTAAAAGCTTCAGAAAAAATTCGGTTTTCCGGGGATTTAAACTACCGGACGAAAGAGTCTTTACAGCCTGCCGGCTTGTCCACCTCTGGTGATGGGGAAGCACGGGTATTTCAGTACATGTTGCATGCCAGTAAGTTTTCCTGGCCCCGGTACGAAACCGGGGAGTATGGGCTCGGACCTCAGGTCAATAACCCACTCATTTTTGCGGAACTAACAGGCGACAGCCGAACGATCAACGACTATATTACCGGAAGTGTAAAGTTTGATTACGATATTTTGCCCGGCCTGACTTTCTCCACCCAGTATGCCATGCGGAATGATCATTCCCAGATCAAAACATTTTCCAACAGGTATTTTAATCGGGACCCACTCAATGGCAGAGTGGCTCAGCGACAGGTCAACCGCCTTACTGAATTCAGAAGGTACCTGACAGAATACACCCTGAATAGTCTCCTTACCTATCAGAAGGAAATTGGAGCCCACAAGTTTACAGGCTTACTGGGTTATTCTACCATTGACAACAAGAGCAATCAGGTGAGTGGTTTCCGACAGGAATTTTACAATAATGACGTGCAGTCCCTCAGTCAGGGTTCGGATGAAAACCGGGATGCCAATGGTTTTGATGCCGAATGGGGCTTGAGGTCCTATTTTGCCAGGTTCAATTACAATTTTGGAAATAAATATTTCCTTGAACTCAATGGCCGGTACGATGGTTCCTCCCGATTTAGTGAAGACAACCGCTACAGCTTCTTCCCCTCCTTTTCAGCTGGTTGGAGGCTGTCAGAGGAAAATTTCTGGCTGGACCTGAAAGAGACCGTAAACGAATTTAAATTACGTGGATCCAGGGGAGCCACAGGAAATCAGGCGGTAGATTTATATACGTTTTTTGAAACGCTGAGTGCCATCAATTACTCCTTTGATGAATCCGCCGCGCAGGGTTTTGCCCAGTCCAATCTGGCCAACCAGAACCTTACTTGGGAAACCACCTATCAAACCAATATCGGTTTCGATATGGGGCTCTTTGATGACCGGCTGTCGGTGACCTTCGATTATTACAATAAACTTACCGATGGGATCCTTTTGCAACTGCCCATACCGGCTTTGATAGGCTTGGGAGCACCCGTGCAGAATGCCGGCAAGGTTAAAAATGAAGGTTATGAGATCGGCTTAAACCTGAGGGGAGGGCAAAAATTGACCTACGACTTAGGTTTCAATTTCAGTGACAATACCAATGAAGTCATGGACCTGGTAGATTCAGGGCCCTATATTTCCGGAGGCACTACAGGCCCACGCTTTATCATTGAAGAAGGATTGCCGATCAATTCTCACTGGGGTTACCTGACAGAAGGTGTGTTTCAAACCCAGGAAGCGGCAGACAATTACCCCACGCTCCGACCTAATTCCGCCCCGGGGGATGTCAAGTACCTGGACATGAACGAAGATGGTATCATCAATGAAGAAGACCACCAGTATCTTGGATTGTCTTTTCCTAGATTTGATTTTGGGCTTAACGGTAATTTCACCTATGGCAACTTTGATTTATTTGTTCAGTTTCAGGGCGCAGCAGGGCATAAAACCAGACTGGACGGTGCCTTCCAGCAAATTGCAACGTATGAAACCTTTACCCATGCGATTTATACGGACAATTACTGGACACCGGAAAATACTAACGCGGAATTTCCCCGGCCCATCAAAGGCGACGGTAGAAACTTTCAAACCTCTGATACGCAGCTGATCGATGCCTCCTACCTGAGGTTGAAAAACATCGTGTTGGGATACAATTTGCCCGCTATGATTATAGACAAGCTTTCCGTAGAGCGTATTCGGTTGTTTTTGGGAGCTACCAATTTATTGACTTTTTCAGAACTTAATCGCTGGGACCTGGATCCGGAAATTCCTTCCGGCAGGGGCCAATATTATCCACAGGTGAGCATGTATTCTTTAGGTGCCAATGTTCGATTTTAAACAAGATTAGAGATGAAAAAATATAGCGATATAAAAATATGGATTTCCTTGCTGACACTAGCATGGATGGGTTGCCAAGCCGATTTGTTGGAAACCATACCGAACGATAGAATTTCAAAAGAAATATTCTGGCAAACCCTGGGGGATGCTGAATTTGCAGCCAATGCGGTCTATCCCACACTGGATGGGACCAGCATCTTCTCCTATGATGGCCTGACGGATCATTTATTGACCAATCACCCCTTTAATGCCAATGTGGACTTGCAGCGTGGTTTTGGAACCATTGCCTCCGGTAGGTATTTCAGCGAATGGCAAAATGCTTATCGGGCTATCCGTAGAGCAAATGACTTTATGGATAACATTGATCAGGTAGAAGCCGGGGACCAGGCGGCGATCAATCGGCTGAAGGGTGAAGTAATGACGCTGCGGGCGTACCATTATATCAAGTTGGCCATGCTATTTGGGGATGTTCCTTTGATAACTTCCGGGATTGACATAGAGACCGGTAGGTCGGTAACCCGTACTCCAGTAAATGAAATTTGGGATTTTGTGGCGGAGGAATTGAGCCAGGCAGCAGACTGGCTTCCCTACCAGAATGATAGCAGGATAGGAAAGGGAGCAGCATTGGGACTTCAGGCTAGAGCCATGCTGTATGCAGGCAGGTTTACTGAGGCTGCAGCGGCAGCTAAAACCATCATGGATAGTCAGGAATATGCCTTGTATCCGGACTATTTTGAGCTATTTCAATATGAAGGGGAAAATAACCAGGAAGTGCTATTAGCCAGGGAGTTTGCAGCCGATGTGAACTCGCATAATATTTACGCAACGGCTGCCCCCTGGAGCCAGATTCCCGGTAGTTCAGGAAGCCTATATGTCCCAACGCAGGCCATGATCGATCGCTATCCCATGGCGAATGGCCTGCCCATCTCCGATCCCCAAAGTGGCTACGATCCCCAAAATCCTTTGGAAAACAGAGATCCCAGACTATATCAATCCGTTTTCATTTCCGGGCGAACACCGCTTCCGGATGGAGGCATATATGGTTCTACTCCGAATACAGATGGATCGGATGCGGTTCAGATTACCGTTTATTCTACCGCTACCGGATACAATATCCGAAAGTATGTAGACGAGGAGGATTATACGAATCCTTCCAACTCCGGATTAAATATCATGTTGATGCGCTATGCCGAGGTATTATTGACTTATGCAGAAGCAAAGACTGAGCTTGGAGAAATAGACCAGACGGTCTATGATGCGATCAACGAAGTCAGACAGCGCGAAAGTGTAGATTTGCCAGCCATCACGCCTGAAATAGCTTCTACGGCTGATGAGTTAAGAGAACTTATCCGGATGGAAAGGTCGGTAGAACTGGCATACGAAGGATTCCGATTGTTTGACCTCCGCAGGTGGCAGCTGGCAGAACAGGTCATGCCTGGAGTGCCCATGGGCCGGTTTTATGAAGAAGATGGGGAATGGAAACAAATACGGCTCGATGGCTTTGACCGTTCCTTTGATCCGGTCAGGGATTACCTTTGGCCCATTCCTCAGCGAGAGCGGGAACTGAATACCAATCTGACACAAAATGCAGGCTATTGATTTAAAAATCCCTCCGGCTTTTTTCGGAGGGATTTTTTGTCTTTTTTGCCATTGACAATCCCTAAATAATAAATCCATGTTCAAAAAGCAATTACTAGTTGGGCTACTCCTGATGGGCTGTTTTTCCACCTTTGCACAGACCAGCGAAAAACCCAATATTTTGTTTATCATTTCCGATGACCTGACCACTACTGCCGTTTCTTCCTATGAAAACAGTGCGGGATATACACCCAATATTGACCGGCTAGCTAGCGAAGGTACCCGCTATACCCGGGCATATTGTCAATACCCGGTTTGCGGGCCCTCACGCGCTTCCATGATGTCGGGATACTATCCGCATGCGACCGGCACTTTCGGATACGTCAGTGGCCGGGAAAATATTGGCCCGGACAAAAAGATGTGGCCTCAACTTTTCAAGGAAAACGGCTGGCACACTGCCCGGGTAAGCAAAATTTTTCACATGGGAGTGCCGGGCGATATCGAAAAGGGCTCCAATGGCACAGATGATGAGGCTTCCTGGAACGAAAGGTATAATAGCCAGGGGCCGGAATGGACCGCCGAAGGAGAGGCGGAACTGGTTCAAAACAACCCCTATGGCTTATTGCCTAGAAAGGGTGGAAACGTGATGACCATTGTCAAAGCCGATGGAGATGACCTGGTCCACTCCGATGGGAAAACCGCTCAAAAAGCCTCCGAACTGATACGTAAATTCAAAGACGAGCCCTTTTTTCTGGCCGTAGGCTTGGTGCGGCCCCATGTGCCCTTTGTGGCTCCTAGAAATTACTTTGAGCGGTATCCTTATGAGCAAGTAGTGCTTCCACCAAAGGTGCTGGGAGATTGGGATGATATTCCTGAGAAGGGGATAAATTACGTTACCACCCTGAATGCGAAAATGACTGAGGAGCAACAGAAAAAAGCGATTGGAGCTTACTATGCCTCTGTCACCTATATGGACGCACAGGTCGGTAAAATACTACAAACCCTGGAAGAAGAAGGCCTGGAGGAAAATACGATTGTCATCTTTACTTCGGATCATGGCTTTCACCTGGGAGAACATGATTTTTGGATGAAAGTCAGTTTAAAAGAAGAGTCTTCCCGGGTTCCCTTGATTGTCAAAGTTCCCGGGAAAGAAGCACAGGTCTGTCATTCCTTCGTCGAACTGATTGATCTGTATCCGACCATAGCCGAACTTGCAGATATAGAACCAGCGGACGAAATTCAGGGTATTAGTTTCGCCCCGACCTTGGATGATCCAAGCTATCATACCAGGGATTTTGCTTTCTCTGTCAATGTTTGGAGGGGCACCCATACTTTTCTGATCCGAAATGAAAAATGGGCCTTTATCCAATACGGAGAAGAAGGGGAGGACGGAATGGAGCTGTTTGATATAGAACAGGACCCCAAGCAGTATAACAATCTGGCTCAGCTTCCCGCCTACCAGAAAACGGTGGCACGCATGCAGGATATCCTCCGCCAAAAACTGCGTGAGATCCGGAAAAACGACCTACCGGAAAAAGGCTAAAAGAAACATAAAATGGGCTTTGTTAAATGATAGATTACCTGTAGTTTATGCTGAGTTGACTCAATGGTTTTTTTGCCACATCCTGGTCCCTTACATCTGCCTGGACAAGCTGAAAAAAACCACTATCTTGACCTGAAACAAATGATATGTTAGGAATTTACAAACCAAAAGAAAGAATATCCAGCCTGCTATTCGGGCTGATGTTACCCTTGGTAATGCTGCCTGGCCAGGTAGCAGGTGCCTTGCTGGAAAGCGTTGGTGACTCTACTGACCCGCCACCAAATATTCTTATCATCACGGTAGACAACGTTGGGTACGGAGATCTCAAACCCTTTAACGATGCTTCTACTATAATCACCCCGAATCTGAATTTGTTGGCGAGCCAGGGGGCACTGTTGACGAATTTTTACACGGCATCTCCAACCTGTACGGCTTCACGGGCGGCATTGCTTACCGGCAGGATTCCCCAACGAAACCAGCTATCCACACAGTTGGTAGGTCTTGAGGGCAATTACGGTATTGGCCTTCCACACTCGGAAATCATTTTACCTCAGTTTGTGAAGAATAGTCCGCACGGCTATGCAACTGCCGCTTTTGGGAAATGGAACATTGGTTTTGCCCCTGGGTCCAGGCCTACCGAACGAGGGTTTGATGAATTTCTGGGCATTGCCTCCGGAAACGCCGATCATTTTACTCATGTATATGCCGGTCGCAAAGACCTGTATCACAATACCACTGCCATCAACCGGCATGGGGAATACAGCACGGATTTGTTCGCCAATGCCGCCATGGATTTTATCACAGAAAAATCTTCCCAGGAAATCCCCTGGATGGTTTACCTTCCTTTCGATGCGCCCCACCATCCCGGAGACAGGAACGTTGATCCCGGAGAGCCTAATAGTTGGAAAGCACCCGATGATGCTTTTGAGCCCTATGATTTTGGCCCTGAGGTAGAAGATCCCAAAAAAAGGTTTCAGGCCGTGGTCACTGCCATTGATAGGGCAATCGGCAGGCTAATGGAGCGGTTGGATGAATTGGGTATTTCGGACAACACGTTCGTGTTTTTCTACTCAGACAATGGAGCCTTTTATCCTTACCTGGATATTCAATCCAATGCGCCATTTAAGGGTGCAGGGGTCACGCTTTGGGAGGGAGGGATCCATGTCCCTGCGCTGGCAAAGTGGCCGGGAAAAATTAAAGCGAACTCCATCATAAGCACTAGGCTTTGGTCACCGGACCTTTTTGTCGGGGTGGCAGACCTTGCAGCAGCAGAACTGCCGCAGGATCGGTTTATTGATGGCAAAAACCCCATTCCGGTACTTACAGGCCAGACCGTTCATTCTCCCCATGCTTCCCTATTCTTTAAATACCAATCCCATGAAGCGCTGATATGGGGGGATTATAAAATTTTGAGGGAGAAGCCCGAAGATCCGTGGATGTTGTTTAACCTTAAAGAAGATCAGGCCGAAACGAAGGATTTAGCTGAAACAAATCCCGATTTGGTTCGAAAAATGGAGGAACCCTATCGGCTAACAGAAGCGGAAATTAGCAGCTATTTGGAAAGAGAGCAAAAGAAACGTAATTTTCAACGCTAAAAAAGATAAGCATTTGATGAAGAAAATCACCCAAAACCTAAGCTATTTATTCCTGATATTTGTCCTCCCCATGTTGATTTCCTGCCAACCAGAAAGCCAGGAGCAAATCAATTCTTCCATGCCCAACGTGGTTTTACTTATGGGGGACGACCATGGCTGGGATGAAACCGGGTATAACGGACACCCTTATCTCCACACGCCCGTGCTGGACGAAATGGCCGCCACAGGACTACGAATGGATCGCTTCTATTCTGCCTCTCCGGTTTGCTCGCCCACCAGGGGAAGCATCATCACGGGCAGGCATCCCAATCGATACGGTACCTTCACTCCGGGATATTCCATCCGACCGGAAGAAATCAGCATTGCCAGCCTGATGAAAGATAGCGGCTATGCCACGGCTCATTACGGGAAATGGCATCTGGGCCCGGTAAAATCCGAATCCCCTACCAATCCCGCAGCCTTTGGTTTTGAAGAATACCTGTCTCATGACAATTTTTTTGAAATGGACCCGCCGCTTTCGGTCAATGGGGCAGAGCCCGTCATCTTTGAGGGGGAGAGTTCTGAAATTCTAATCCGTGAAGCCCGGAAATTTATGGACAAAGCCATGGAAGAAGACAAGCCTTTCTTTGTGGTTATCTGGTACGGCTCTCCCCATGAGCCGTATAGTGGTTTGCCCGAGGACCTGGCCCTGTATGAGGACCTTCCGGAGGATTTTGGAGACCGGATGGTGAAGCTGACATCCAACGAAACAGGATCCCGGGTAGAACGCCTGCAACGGGAGGTGCTTCAGGAGCGTTTTGCCGAAATTACGGCTATGGACCGTTCCATTGGGCAATTGAGGGATTACCTGGAAGAAAAGGGCCAACGAGACAATACCCTGCTTTGGTATTTTGGGGACAATGGTACCCCACAGGAGGGAAATGCCACCGTTCCCTTCCGGGGGCAGAAGGGAAATGTCTATGAGGGGGGTATCCGGGTACCTGCGGTACTGGAATGGCCCGCTAAAATCAATCAGCCCATGATCAATGATACCCATGCGGTGTCTTCTGATGTACTGCCGACTTTATTGGATATTGTTGGAGGGGACTTGCCTGAGCGACCCATAGATGGTATCAGTTTATTGCCCATGCTGGAAAACAGGATGCACCAACGACCGGAACCCATCGGATTCTGGAACGGCCGACCCAGAAATGGGGGAGAGGGCTTGGAAGACTATATCGATCCGGAACTTCAAAAAGGCACCACCCCTCTGGTCAAGCTGATGAATGGCATTGCCACCAGAAACTTTAAAAATTACCATCAAAAAGATATTCAAGAGGAAGACTTTTCAGGTCCCAGAGCTTTGCTGGACAACCAATATAAGCTGGTAATTCACGGGGGAACAGGAGAGGATGCCGAAAAGGAACTGTTTGATATCCATTCCGATCCGGCCGAAGAAAAGAATTTGATTGACAGCCAAACGGAAGTTGCGGGGAATATGGAAGAACAACTCAGGGCATGGCAACAGTCGGTTTTGGAAAGTCTGACCGAAGCCGATTATGAATGATTCATCGAGCTTTTCGAAAGAAATAGCTTTCCCAAAGTTCCAAAACTTTGGGAAAGCTGAAACGCTAGAAAAGCTAACATGCGAATATTTTCGAATTAAATAGCGATGGAACCCGCCAGTCTTACCATATTTTTAACCACGCCAACGGGGCGGAGAACCTTTTCAAAGAGCAGGAGAATTATCGATTTTTCCTTCAGCAATATACTAAATACCTCGACAAGGTGGTAGATACCTATGCCTATTGCCTGATGCCCAATCATTTTCATCTTCTGATAGGCGTATGTGAAGACCTGTCAGGTTTCCAAAACCTGACAGGTCTGACCAGCCATCCATCTAAAAATCCAGCTATAAAGGCATTTGCAGATTTTTTTAATTCCTACACCAAGGCGATCAATAAGAGATTCAATAGGAAGGGAAATCTATTTATCCGGGGATTCAAAAAAAAACCCATCCTCTCCGAACAACAATGGCAGGAGACCTTTCTTTACATTCATTTTAATCCCGTTAAACATGGCTTCGTTAAAAATCATCCTAAATGGAAATGGTCGAGTTGGCATGCCTACGAAAATCCCGCGCAGCCCTGTAGGCTGAACAGGGAATATTACCTGAACTTCTTTGACGACTGGGAGCACGTAGAAAATATGATAGAAATGAAAAAAGAAGGATTGATGAATAGAGACCTAGAGTAAGAAAAAAACCTGCCAGGTTTAGTTGTACTCAATCTGCCAGCGGATCAGGTCGTATTTGAAAATGGTATACTTTACTGGTCGTTCCTTTTCCGCCTTCCATATGGAAAGGAGCGCGGGTGCTGATGGTAGCCCATATTCCCCTGCCTTTCCAGCCTGCATTGGGATCATCGATTCGTCCATCCATCCATTTGGTATAAAACCCCATGGGATAGGGAACCCGAAGAACGATCCACTCCCCGTCTTTTAATACCAGCAATCCTTCTGACTCGTTTCCGGTATTGATGGGTATGTTTTCTCCCAGGCCCAAGGTGTTAAATTGATCAACCCAGGTATAATAGCTGGATTCAGCGCTTCCCGGATACTCCACACCTTTCATCTGGGGCAGGGGTTCCGGGTAAAAGGTCCAGCCTTCCGGACAATGCTGTCCCGTTGCATCAGGGCCATTCAAGGGCCCTTCGCATTTGCTTCGGTCAAAACTGGCCATATGACCGCTTGCCAGGGCCACCCAGGCTACTCCGTTCCGGTCGATGTCCATTCCCCGAGGAGACCAGCCTTCCAGTGGTTCTCCCGCTTCGTCCAGAGGCAATTCGTAATACTCGGTCAGAGCAGTCTCGGCAGGATTATCTCCTGGAACAATGCGGACCACCGCGCCGGGATAACCCAGGGAAGAACCCCATACCGATCCATCTGCCGCAGGAGCTACGGCATACAGCCCGTTGGTGATGCGCTTGTCTTTTTCCGGATTTACCGGCTCATTGGGTTCCACATAGGAATCTCTTTTGCCGTTGCCATTGGTGTCAAGTATCAGGGGAGTCCATCCCTGCGAGGCGATTTCATCCCCGGTTTCCAGGTATTTTTTAGTGTTTAACCAACCCACTACCTGGCCGCCACCACTGGTCCAAAGGGTGTTGTTTTCGTCTTCGGCGAACATCAGGTGATGGGTACTAAATCCCGTGCTGATGTGGTTATATTCTCCGGTTTCAGGATCGTACATACCAAGATGCCTGCTCGACCTGCTGAGCGGAAAAACCCGGGCAGAAGGATGATCTGAATTCGCTTTAAACTCTTCCGGATTGTCGAAGGGACGAACGGCCGCTGTAATCCATACCCGGCCTTCCTCATCCAACATGGGATTGTGAACATTGGCTTTACTGTTCCAAATGGCCTCCTCCCCCCAATAAGGAGATGCAGCAGGCATTTCCGGACCGGAGGCAACAGGGGTGTTTGGATCCCTCACAGTTAGGGGTACTTTGGATGTGGTATGCTTGACGGGGTCCAGTACGGGAAGGTAATCGGCACTTGCTTCCAATGCTCCATAAATCAGCCCGTTGGCATTTACGGTTGGATTTCTTCGGTCAGTGGAAACCAGGTCGTGCAGGTAGGCCTTGGGATCTGCCCAATCCCATTGGGTGATGACTACATTTCTTTCTATCCCTTTCGGCCTCTCAGGCATTTCAGGAGTTGCTCCGGCGGCTATTCTGTCCGTCCAGTCGGCAAACATTTTTAAAAAGCCTTCCTTGCCCAATTGGTGAAGCGAGGATGTCATGCTACCACCTGCCTGACCGGATTGCAACCTTCGCTCCCAGGCTGCCTCGGAGCTTTCTATTTCTCTGAATGAAGGGTGAAACTCACGGGTTCCTTTACTTCCCAACTGATGACAGGCCAGACAATTGCCATTTTTAATATTTCGAAGGTATTGGGCCTGGTTTTTAATACTGGGTGCTATTCCGTTTCCGTCTGCACCTGTTCCCGGGAAATGACTTTTATCGGGAACTTCCAATAGAGAAAACCAGTACCCGGCAGGGTAATATTCGGCAGCTTCCTCGGGATTGGCTGCTTCAACAGCCTTTAGGTTTCGATTTTGCCCGGGAGATGCTTTTTCCTTTGGAGAATCCACCAATCCGTATCCCCGTACCCATATATCAAATTCCGCATCGGGTAATTCTGGAATTAAATAACGGCCCTCCTCATTAGTGACGACAATTTTGGCATAGCGGGTAGGAAGGTCATGGGTTTCGGCAATGACCCAAACCCCGGCTTCAGGGCCATCGGGTCCGGTAACGGTACCAGAAATTGCATTAGAGGCTACATCTGAGTCCGAAGAACAGGCTGTATTTAACAATAGGAATGGTACTAAAATGGCCGTAATTAATAGAAAAGGAGTGGTCGGTTTACAGAAGGATATCGGTTGCAGAGAAGACATAATTAGTTGGGTTTTAGTAGCGATTTGACTGAGTCAATTTAGTTAAAAACGGGAAAAACACCAACAATTAACTATTAATCAATCGGTTAAGGTTAGGTTATACACCTGTTTCGCTCATTTTTACCGAGCGAAAAGCAAGGTGGCATATGGTATTTGGATGTATGGTATTTGAATAGCTGCCTGTTTTGAAATATCTTGCCGCTGAAACACCAAACCAAGCAAGATATGCCTAACCCGTGGACAGGTAAAGGAAATCCGTACACCCGACAAGAAGTAAGGGAACGGTTAAAGAAAACAATCGCTGATAGCAAGGCCATAATCGCTGCCGGTGCAGGGACAGGTATCAGCGCTAAATTTATTGAAAAAGGAGGAGCTGACTTGATCATCATCTACAATTCGGGCCGCTTTCGCATGTCCGGCCACGGGTCTACGGCTGGCCTGATGGCCTATGGAGATGCCAATGCGGTAGCCATGGAGATCGGTGAGTTTGAGGTCTTGCCCGTGGTGGAAGAGGTACCCGTGATTTGTGGCGTTCACGGATCGGATCCCCGACGAAGGATCTGGCATCATTTACTCAAAGTGAAAGACATGGGCTTCTCGGGAATCAATAATTTCCCCACCCACTGCATCGTGGATGGAAATTTCCGTCAGATATTGGAGGAGACCGGAATGAGTTTTGACAAAGAGGTCGAAATGGTGCGTATAGCAGACAAAATGGACCTGTTTTCCATTGTTTACGTGGCCAAACCGGAAGAGGCGATAAAAATGGCTGAAGCCGGGGCAGATGCCATCATTGCTCATGTAGGGACCACCGTCGGGGGTTCCGTGGGGGTTACCGGTGCTTCCTGCACCATGGAGGAGGCGATTGACAAAACCCGTGAAATAATGGATGCCTGCCAATCCATTAATCCGGACCTTTTTTTCCTAACTCATGGCGGCCCGATCAATACCCCAGAGGACGTGCGCCAGGTGCTGGAAGCCACCGATGTGCACGGTTTTGTGGGTGCCTCTTCCCTGGAACGAATGGGCGTGGAACAATCCCTGCTGGATCTTACGCGTTCTTTTAAGCAATTAAGGTTAAAAAAATAGACCTACTGAATTTTCAGTGGCATGAAATTGGATCTGTCTGAGTAGGGCAGGGATAACTCAAGCGACACATGGCGTTTTAAAATAAAAGGAAATGACATTTGATTTCACGCAGCGGTCGCGGCGAATCCGCAGCGCTCGCAGCGTGTAATAGTTACCTATCAGATGTCAATGGGAGACTTAATATTTAAAAAACGCAGAAATCGGGATGACGGTATTTATTTTTAACTATTTAAAAATCAACATATTAAAAAAATTAAAGAATGGCATCAAATCACCTCCCCCCAGCCCCCTCCTGTTTTCAGGAGGGGGAGACAGGGGGTGGTAAAAATATGTCATCGGTAGGTGTTTCCTGTTCAGGATCGGAACGGGCTATCCCGATCTTTGGTACGGCTCAAGTTATGACCATTAAGAAAAAATCATAAACACATGAATTGGAAACAGTGTATTCAGAAAGATCTGAGCCAGCTTGGGATAGGCGAGGGGGATCAGGTGCTGGTTCATGCCTCTTTGAATTCCTTAGGAAGGTTTCCAGAAAGGGCCAAAATCGTCGTTTCGGCCCTATTGGATCAGCTAGGGCCCGGGGGAACCTTGTTGATGCCTGCATTATCCTATCAAACGGTTACTCCGGAAAATCCCATCTTTGATCTGGCGAAAACACCCGTTTGTGTTGGTGGCTTACCGGAGTTTTTCCGCACCTTTCCAGGGGTACAACGAAGCATGCATCCCACGCATTCGGTCTGTGCGATCGGAAAATTAAGCGACTATTTTCTCTCGGAGCACCTGCTGGACGATACACCCTGCGGTGCGCATTCACCCTTTGCCAAACTTCCTGAAGTGCATGGGAAAATCCTGTTTCTGGGCTGCGGGTCCCGGCCCAATACCTCCATGCATGCGGTGGAAGAAGGGATCAAGCCACCTTATCTATTGGGTGCCCAGGTCCATTATACCTTAAAAGATCAAACCGGAAGGGAGATGTCAAAATCGTATTTTACGCATGATTTTGCCGGATTCGAGCAGCGGTACGAGCGGATGGAAGGGCTGTTGGGATCGGATTCCTGCCAAAAAGGAAAGGTGTTGCTGGCCGATTCGGTACTGATGGATGCCCGGAGCCTTTGGGAAAAAGGGACCCTCCAATTAAAGAAGGATCCCTATTTTTTTGTAGACCGAAAGGAGTCTTAGTGCCTGCCAACGCCGCAGCCGCAGCCGCTGTGCATGTACGTTTGGATGCTCTCGTGCCAGGGAAAGGCTTCCTGAAACAGGCGATTTTCCCAGTAAAAGGGCGGCCGCTTCCGGTTTCGGTGGCCGATCTCGTTCATGTTCTCGGTTTCATACAAGCGACCATTGATCATGGTATGGGTGATGCTTTCCGAGTGGCGGATATCCGCTAGCGGATTTTCTTCCAGAACGATCAAATCGGCCAGTTTACCGGGCTTGAGTGATCCCAGGTCCGCATCCATCCCGATATACCGGGCACCGTTGATGGTGGCCGCTTTCAACGCCTCGTGGTTGGACATGCCCCCCTGCGCCAGGCTCCACAATTCCCAGTGGGCACCCAGGCCTTGCAGTTGTCCGTGACCACCCAGATTTACGGTGACGCCTTTATTCGCCAGATCGGTGACCTGCCGGGAAGTGAGGATATGGCTGTTTTCGTAGGTTTCCTCCGGGACCATGGTTCGGTGACGGGACCGCGCATCGATCATTCCCCGGGGACTGAAACGCAGTAATTTTTCGTTTTCCCAAACATTTGTTTTCTGATACCAGTAATACTCTGCGTTGATGCCGCCGTAGTTGACAATCAGCGTGGGGGTGTAGCCCACCTCCGTTTGGCCCCAGAGCTCCAACACGTCTTTGTACACCGGCGCGATGGGGATGTTGTGTTCGATGCCCGTGTGGCCGTCCTGAATCATGGAAAGGTTGTGGAAAAAGGTGGAACCACCCTCGGGTACCACGTTTACCCCCAATTCCCGGGCAGCTTGCAGTACCTGTTGCCGCTGATCCCTTCGGGGCTGGTTATAGGATTTTACAGCCGTGGCGCCGAAAGCCTTTGTGCGGCGTACCGAAAATCGGGCATCTTCCAGCTTGTTGATGACTGCTTTGAAATCACCATCCGCGCCATAGAGAATAAAACCCGTGCTGAAAATCCGGGGCCCTACCAGCGCACCGCTTTGCACCATTTCGGAAAGGGTAAAGACCGTTTCGGTATTGGCCGATGGGTCGTGGGCGGTGGTCACGCCATAGGCCAGGTTGGCGTACAATTGCCAGTTTTGCTGCACGGTAAGCCCATCCCGAAAAGCTCCGATATGGGCGTGGGCATCCACGATGCCCGGCATGATGGTTTTTCCGGCCATATCGTACACAACTGCTCCATCGGGGATGGAAACGGCAGCGGAGGAACCTACTTCTTTGATAGTGGAACCCTCGACGATGACCGTGCCGTTTTCGATTACTTCATTTCCTTCCATGGTGATCAGGGTGGCACCGGTAAAGGCAATGATTCCTTCCGGCCGATCGACCGCAGCCTCCAATTCAATTTTTATCGGTTCGTTTTCGGTTTTTTCCTCTTTCCTATCTGATTGGCCCAGAAAATCAAAGTTTTCGTCCAGTCGCTTGCTGTGATAGGCATCACCCAGCGTCCAAAAAATAGTCTCACTGTCTGGAGACCAGTGCAGGTTCAGGCCCGCATCTTCGGATAGTTGGGCCACCGGCAGGGATTTGGTTTTATCATCCAGGTTGACCGTTTGGCCATTGAGTACCAGGGGTGCCAGGTAGGCTTTGTGCAAGTGGATAAAGGCTACCCATTGATTGTCCGGGCTGGGCACCAGGCGGTTGGCGTATTTGGATTCAATGTGCGTGCGCTCGTCCTGTCCGTTAAGGTCTACGGATTTCAGGCTTTTGGTCAGGTTTCCGAAGAACTTTCCGCCGGTCTGAAAAAATACCCGATTGCCTTCCCGGGTAAATACCGGGAAATCGCCATCTTCGACCAACTTTTTGGTTTCCCGGGATTGCCGATCCATCAGGTAGATGCCGGGATTTTTAGTAAAGGTGCGGCCCTGATCCAGGTTGCCCGATTCTTTGCGGTAAAGGATCCGGGTCCCATCCGGAGAATAGGAGGGATTTCTGTAGATTCCTTTTTCCTGGCTGAGGGTTGAAACGGTATTATTTCGCAAATTCACTTCTTTAATGGCTCCTTTGTTCAGGTCATTCCAGGTTACAAAAAGGAGTTTATCCCCATTCGGGGAAAAGGCAGGTTCCGCCTCAAAGTCCATACCCTCCGTAATTCTTCTCGGTTTTCCATTTGGCAGGTCTTTGATCCAGAGATAGCCCAATGCCCGGAATACCAGTTGCTGGCCATCCGGCGAAGTGACCGCATCCCGGATCATGCGGGGGGTGAAGGTCTCTTTAGCGATGGGATGGCTGAAATGAACCCGTTCGGCTACGGGAATAGCAACTTCTACCGTAAAAGGAATGTTGCTTTGGTCCAGGTTTTCGGTGTTGATTTTCTGGATTTTCCCTTTGGCCCAGATAAGTATCTGCCGGTTGTCCGGCATCCAGGCGAATCCGGGGTATACCCCAAAAATAGCCCAGGCGGTTTGTTGATCTTTGTTTAGTTCATCATAGACCGGCCATTCTTCGCCCGTTTCCAGGTCGTGGATGTAGAGCACCGATTTGGTTCTGACTCGCTTTACAAAGGCCAGTTTTTTTCCATCCGGAGAAACCTGAGGCCGGGCCGCACCTCCGGGTCCTCCGGTGAGCGTTTCCGTTTCCCCTGTTTCAAAATCGTAGCGTTTGATCACATAAATCTGTCCATTGGGATCCCGGTTGTATTCAAAGCTGCCCCCAGGGGCCATGTCTTCACTGAAATACAGGTACCTGCCATCGGGGGATACGCTGGGTTCGTTGACATCCTGCTGATCGTTTTTTCTTTCTGTGAGCTGTAACCCTTCTCCGCCGGAAATATGGTACTGCCACATTTCTCCGGCACCCAGCGACCGGCCGGAGGTAAAGTGTTTTCGAGCCACCAGGTAGTTGCCATCCGGCATCCACACCGCATTATTGAGCAGGCGAAAGGACTCTTTGGTGACCTGACGGGCATCGCTGCCATCGGGCTTCATGATCCAAACATTGTCACCTCCTCCGGCATCAGAGGTAAAGGAAATCCATTTCCCGTCCGGGCTGAAGCGCGGCTGCACCTCAAACGGCAGGCCGGATCTCAGGACAGTTGCGGTTCCTCCGGAGATCGGCATGGAGTAGATATCTCCCAACAGGTCGAAAACGATGGTGTTCCCGTCAGGGCTGACATCCAGGTTCATCCAGGTGCCTTCGTCGGTAGTAAAGGTTACGTTTTCAAATTCCCAATCTCCTTCGGGTGCCGCTACCTGCCAGTCGGTTTCTTCCTGGGCCAGGATAGGGGAGGTGATGAATAGGAGTATAACTGTTGTTTTGAATAATATGCCACTCATGAAATTCCGGATTATTGGTTTGAAGGGTAAAGATAGGGAGAAAATGCTGGTCTGCGATTTTTTTGGAGAACATGGAGGAACGGAAAAGGGCGGTGCAGCACCACTGCCCGCCGGGATGAATCAAATCCATAAATAAATCGTTAACTTTACTGTGTAAAATGACGATTGGTATGGACGTAAAATCTGTTAAAATCGATCTTATCCATTGGCTTACTGAGCTTCAGGACATATCTGTTCTTGAAAAACTTCAAGGTCTAAAGGAAGCGCAGGAAAGTTCTTTTGAATTAAGTGCGGAACAAAATAAGGAGCTGGATAGCAGGCTTGGAAAGTATGAAACCGGGGATATGAAGTTTTCTTCATGGGAGAAGGTAAAGGAAGGAGTAATTATTATGGGAGCAATAGACATAAAACAGGAATTAAGGACGCTGATCGAAAAGGAAAATGACCTTCATGTGTTAGAGGCGATTAAAACCTTACTTATTAAGTCCAGTTTAGATCCGGTCCTTAAAGAGAAGCTGACCTCCAGGGCATTAAAAGCCGAAGAAGATATCCGGGCAGGCAGCGTATATACAAGGGAAGAGTTAGAGAGGAAGCTGGACGACAGTCCCCGGAAAAAATGAAAGGATAACCAACCTCCCACCAAAATGAGCATTGAACCAACGACAGATTTTTCAGATTAGGCGGTATTCGGCATCAGTCGTCAGCAAAATGTCATCCTTTTTCATGCCTATTGGCAGAATAATTTTCAATGGATATTTTTCAACTAGAATAGAAAAAACTATCTTTATGTTTGTTGGGTGGTGCGAGATGTTTTTAATAACAACATTTTCATAGAATTCATCCTTCAAAATTGTTGAATCTAATTTTATTCAATATTTCATGAAAAATAGTGTTCATTTAATTTCGGAGAGTAGTATAGTAGTGCTGTTTATCCTAATTGTTTCATGTTCACATTCTAAAAAAGGAGATAACAATAATAGTCTAGCTGGCATCACATCTCTCCAACTAAAGGATTCAATTTTAGTAAATTATTTGGAGGAGCTGACTCTTATGGATGCCTCGGAAAATTTTTCGGAATTTCTAGCGTTGAATAAAAAGACTGATGAAGTTGTCATTTTTAATAATGATGGAATTATTGTTAATTCTTTTGAAAACAGAAAGGACTCTCCTGATGCGGTTAACAATATTTTCTCGTTAAGTTTTACAAAAAGTAATGAAATTATCCTTGGAGCAAGCCCATCAATATTTGCTATTTATGATAGAGGGGGCAATCAATTAATAAAAAATAAATTTTCTTCTCTTTTTCCGCGAGGCTCTTCAATAGTTCAAAAACAACTTTTCAATACAGAGGAAAATAAAGTTTTGGGACATCTCCATGCATATCCTGATAGTTCATTCTCAAATGGCATAATAAAACCAACACTTCTATTAATTGATCCTGAGGCAATTTCCGAACCGAAACCGATGCCCAAAATTCCCGCAAAAAGCAAATATAGTGATGGAAAATTCCATGGATATGTTTTCCCTATTCTTAACTATTTTAGAGGTAAGTTAATGCTTGCTTACAGCAATGACCCACGGCTTTATGTTTATAACTATCAAAACGAAGAATTATACCTCAGTGAAACTATAGACCTCGATATTTATGACTTTGTGGAGATTGTTTCTTCGTCTGATGAAAAATCGTTTGACTTTGATAACAATTACCGTGAAATGAAGCCTGGGATGATCTGGGGAATTTTAAGCAACGATAGAAATATTTTTGTTATGTATGCTAAAGGAATCTCAGAAACTAGGTTTGATGGTGAGTTACATTTTAAAATTACAAAAGAATCAATCGAAAGTAATCCGATGTATTTAATGGTTCTTGATAAAAATTTGAAAATTGTTCAAAAAGATATAGCGATACCTTATTTTATTTTGGACGGATTTAAATCGGTTTCTGACAAGGGGGTATTTATTGGTAGAAAAAGTCCTATATTTTCTGATATAGAGGCTAACCATGAGATATTTTATACTTTTGAAATCGATAGATAATGTGTTATTGAGTAGATTCAATCTAAATAAGAAACTGGATGGTCCTTTGATTTCAACCTGTGACATTCTATTCATGGATAGATAAACCCGTTATTCTTCTGAAATGATCCGTATTTTTTGTCGCAATTTTTAATCCATTATTTTTGGCAGTTGCTCCGATTAATAAATCGGGAATAGCTATCATCATATTGTTTTGTTTTAAGTTCTTTTGAATTCTCACCGCTTCTTTTGCACATTGACTATTAAATTCCAATATCCTCATATTACTGAAGAGCAGATCCCAAAAGCTCTTCTGATCATGAGTAGCACCCATATATACTTCATATTCAGTGATGGCTGAAACAGCAAAAAAATATTTCTTTGTTTCAACTAATTGAAAAAATTCTGAATTCCTTTTGTTCTTTTTTCTGAAATAATCGATTAGGATAGAAGTATCCAACAATATCACTTCTCCCGCCATTGGCTAAATTTTTTTCTATTATTTTTAAATTCCCAGTATTTTTCATCGCTCATAACCGGGCCATTGGCGATTAGGCTTTCTAATCCATCAGAAGTGTCAATATTTTTTTCAAGGGAGATTTTCTCAATTTCTGCTTTTAGTTTAATCACCTCGTCAACAGGTAATTGGCTGATAATGGCAATCAGCTGTTCATATCCTATGTTCAATTTGATTTCCATTGATTTAGCGTTGAATCATCCTTCATTCTGGATGAACGTTTTTCTAATTAAAAGGGTACCTAAATTGCACTTCACCTATGGGTGAATATAGGTCAAAAAGTTGATTGTTACAATAAGAAGACTACCGGAATATCTGATTGCGTAAAATATTGTCGAATTTTGAAAGAGATAGCATTGAACCAACGACAGACTTTTTAGATTAGGCGGTATTCGTCATCAGTCGTCAGCAAAATACGCTCCTTTTTCATACCTATTGGCGGATTAATTTTCACGTATATTTTTCAACTTAAAAAGAATAAACTATCTTTATGGTTGTTGGATGGAGCAAAACGTTCTTTGTTTACCTGCCGTCAGGTCCAGGAAAGTAGTGAAGGGAAAGCTTTTAAATCTCTGAAATGGTTGTGCAGGGCCTTAGGGTTATGAATTTATTCATAATTATTCCTGATGACGAAGGTAAACGACCCGAAAACATCTTCAGCCAGCGCACCCATTTTCCTGATGCTTTGGGGGAAAAGGGGAGTACTGCTTAAAATTAATCCGTCAAAGGAGGTACCCAATAAATGAAAGGCTGTAAAATGGAAGCATTTTAAATAAGAGTACTTGAGATGGAAATCACTTAAACAAGGGAAGAAATGCCAAAGGTAAATTTAGGTTGGTTGGAGTGTATTAAGAAGAAAGTACATGTTAGGTGTCAATTGGCTGAATTACATAAATTCAGGAATTGGAAGTATTTCCTATTTTCAGTACTATTTTACCTGTCCTTTTCTTGCCAGGAGAGGAGTACCGAACAAGGTAGTCAGGTCATTGAGTATTTAGTAGATACAGTTCTCATAGACTCAAAAGAACAAATATTGGGTGTTTCAGGGTATATGAATGCTTCCGACCTGGATGATGATGAAAAATCCTTTTTTTTGTATAATCACCATGATCATTCCATTGACGAAATCGACCTCGATCGGAAAGCCTTTGTGAGATCCTTTCCCTTGGAAGTTGAAGGACCCAATGGGGTAGGCCAGCATATCTTTGGTTTGCAGTCTTTGAAGGAGAACCTGCTGTTTCTAAAATCCATACCCTTCTCCTCAGTGATTGATAAAAATGGACGTGTAGTGCAAAAGGTCAATTGGCTTACAGCAAAGGATTCCGCAGGAGACCCATTTGGTGCTGTACCGCCGAGAATGGAGTTAGTAGTGAACACCGGGGATTGGCGGGTGGTGGGGACCAATCTCGATTTTATGGAAAAGACGGCTTTTTTGGGAATCTTATCAGTCCTGGACAATAGGGTTAAAAATATCGATTTAGATCCAAAGAATTCCTTTACTGATTATTTTTTCAAAGCTGGCATTGTTCCCCGTCCCCCATGGGTATATCTCAATGCCGATGAGAACTATATTTATATAACCCACCAATATTCTAATGAAATAATCCTCTTTAATCTAAGGGGTGAGCTGATAAAAGTCGTCGACTACGAACCAAAACTGACGCCTAAAAGAGCTAAATTGCCGGAAATTTTAAATGGAACTCGGGAGCAAATTAGTAAGGAGGAAAGAAAGCTTGGGGAACAAGTCCATTATGAATCCCCGGTATGGGACAAAGTAAATAGGCGCTATTTTCGGTTATCCACTAAGTGGATCCACGGAAATGGACCTGATGGAACCGCAGAGAACGTCAGGCCTAGGGTGTTTTTGTCAGTCTTGGACTCCGAATTTAATCTTGTATCGGAGGCGGAATTGGAAGAGGTACCCAACATTTATTACAGATACTTCGCCAAAGACGGGAAGCTTTGGGTATGTCAGAATTTTTGGGATGAACTTGGATTTCTTGTCTTTGATCTGTGAGACTGGTGGTTCTGAGGATTAAAAATACGCTAAGAAAACCAAAGCAATAAAAGAGTAAAGTTACCCGTGATAATACTATTCCCACTCATCTCTTATTTTTTTCCGAATCTCTAAAGGATTTTATTAATTAACCTTTTCCATATGCACGATCAAATGAGGTGAATCGGCAGGTATCCGGACTGACAGCCGTTTGGTGGAATGATGGATGGTTTCTTCCTTAAGTTGCAAACCGGTTGCCGGATTGATCCATGAAATTTTCCAGCGACCCTCGGGAAGCTCCAGGTCCATGATGGCATTCGCTTTACCATCCAGCAATTGAATCGCCAGAACGTCCACCCCATTACTGAGTACGTTGGCAGCCATCCCATCGGGTAAGGAGGAAAGGAGCTCGGGATGGGGGGATAACTCCCAGAATGGCAGTCCGGATACAAATTTGCCCAGGCGCAGCATGGCCGCATGCTGGTAGTCCACTACGGAAGCCGGGGTTTCGGCTGCCGGCCGGTGAAAGCGGGTACTGGCAGTACCGTTGATAAATCTACTCCAAATGACGATGTCTCCGCCATTTTCATCCCGGGTGTAATCCTTGGAGACCAGCAGTGGCTTGACCTGACCGTTTGCCTTCATGGCTTCCCGGTACTCCCTGATTCGCTTTCCTCCATCGATGGCCTGGGCTTGAGGACTATTGAATTCATGCCCCGAAACCCCCTGGGAAATATCCACAAATCTAAATCGGTCATCCAATGCCAGGGTCATAGGGTTGAAGTCATCCTGACATTCTCCTCCGCCATCCTTCCTATTGGTAGAGGGCATGTCTCCGACCATAGGAAACCTGGCTTTTACATAATCTGCCCAAAAGCGGCTCCACTCCAGATCTGCCCTGCTTTCATTATTCACATTTAGCAGGATATGGGGATAGCTTTCGATGATGCCTAAAAGCCGGTCAATGTATAATTTTTGATAGTGAAATACCTCCTGATTGTTGGATTTTGATGGCAGGGTCTGATAAAAGGGCGCGGCACAGGGCAGGGTACTGGCAGGTAAGCTTTGCTCATCGTAGTTAATGTTGTTGTTGGGGTTAAATGGGTGTCCGTTCCATCCAAAATTGTCCCCGGGATCATAGGCCCCTTCCGGACCACGGGTGACGGACCAGTCATCCCACAGTTCGAGAACGACGATGATTCTTTTTTCCAGGGCACTTTCCAACAATTTTTTCAGTCGGGTTTCCCATTCCGGAGAAAATTGACTCAAATCGTACCTGCCGTCAGCTTCCTGTTTCCATGGTTGCAGCACGCGCTTTACGGTACCGTCATGCAGGTGGTTCATGGGGTCATAGGGCAGCCAACGGACCAACCCCATGATGTGGGGGCTGTTGATTTCATCGATCAAATTGCCCATTCTTTCCAATTGTTGCTCTATCTGGACGGTTCCAGGACGACTGACGGGTGCCCAGCTGTGGAAACCAGCCGCCCCGATTAAAAATACCGGCGTGCTTCCCCAAGAGAAATAATGGGGATTTTTAGCTTGGGTCTGAATTTGATTTTGGGCAGGGAGGGAGCTGCATGTCAAACATAGTAGGGCAATCAAGAAGAACCGGCTCATTTTAGTAGGGAATCAGTTATAAGATAGATGAAATCGAATTTTTAAGATAAATAAATCCCGGTAGCAATAAAATACATTTATCGCATTACCTTAATTCTTCATCAACAATTTGGGTGAACGCCAGTTAGGTAGTCAATGGAAAACGGGAAAAAAAAGGTGCTGGCCATCGCCGGTGCGACGGGGTATATCGGTCGTTGGTTTATGGAGCGATTTAAGGACAAGTACCATATTATTGGTTTGAGCAGGAGGGAGGTACAGGACAATCCCTATCCCGAAATCGAATGGCGGCAGGTGGAATTGTATTCGATCAGTTCTACGCAAACGGCCCTGGAGGGAGTTGATTATGCGCTGTATCTGGTTCATTCCATGAATGCGTCCACCCGTTTGAATCAGGGGAGCTTTGAGGATACGGACCTTTTGCTGGCCGACAATTTTGCCCGGGCAGCTTCGGCCAATGGGGTCGAGCAAGTGGTTTATTTGGGAGGCATTCTGCCAAAAAACGAACCGGAGAGCACCTGGTCCCGGCACCTTAGGAGCCGCTTGGAAGTAGAAAAAACGCTGGCTTCTGGCACTGCTGCCCTCACGGCCCTCCGGGCGAGTATCATCGTGGGTCCCGGTGGATCTTCCTTCCAAATGATCAAAAACCTGGTCGAAAAATTACCGGTAATGATCTGTCCGAAATGGACGGAATCCAAAACCCAACCCATCTCCCTGCAGGATACGCTGACCATCATTGACGGCTGCCTGGGAAATCCGAATGTATTTGGAAAGGCCATTGAAATTGGCTCCCCGGAAGTCATGTCTTACCAGGAGATGATGCTGAAAACCGCCGCAGTGATGGGCAAAAAGCGGTATATTTTTTCTGTGCCGTTTTTTTCCCCGGGCCTCTCCAAACTTTGGGTGGGCTATTTTGGCGAGAGTCCGGCGCAGTTGGTATCCCCACTGGTTGAAAGCCTCAAACATACCATGACCGTTTCGGATGAATTGGCCTTTCGGGAATCTCCCATCGCGTACCAGTCGTATGAGGAGTCGGTTAAAATCGCATTGCGTTCCGGACGGGAACCGCGTTTGCCGACATTTATGCCCCTGGGTCGTCGGGAAAATACCGTAAGAAGCATACAGCGGCTTTCCAATACCTTTGGTAAAAGTGCCTATTGGGCTGCTAATCGTTACAAAGTTTGGCTGCCAACGTTTTTCAAATCGATTATCAATGCCCGGGAAAATCGGGAAGGTGTGGTCAGTTTTTACCTTTTTTTTATCAATGTTCCCATGTTGCAACTAAGCTGGATCAAAGACCGAAGCGAGAAAAAGCGGCAATTGTTTTACATCAGTGGGGGCTGGCTGGTCGGCCGTTCGGATTACGGTTGGTTGGAATTCCGGGAAGTGCTGGGAGGTAAGTACATCATCACGGCTATTCACGAATTTGTTCCCAAAATACCCTGGTACCTGTACGTCTCAACCCAGGCCCGCCTGCATCTTTGGGTGATGAACCGCTACGGTCGGTACCTGCAAAAACTTGGACCGCGTGCTGTCCCTTTGCGTTGAAATGGTTGCTATTTCCTTGCCTGGACTGCATGTGTTCCTTGCTGGTAATTTTGCTGATGCGTTTTTTCGCTGGTATGGTTGGCTGATACCGTAGGAGTTCCGATACCAGGAAAGAGTAGCCGAGTTGGTTCCGGTACTTTGCAGGTACTGTCATCCACGGCATTAAAAAGTCTTAGTAAAAAAAATCCCCGGCTTTACCGGGGATGATTGGTGGTTTTTATAAGGTGTAGTAATAAGGAGGTTACGCTTTTAACTTCGGTTCCCAGCCTTTTTCATATTCTCTCTTCCAAAGAGCACTTGCCGTTCTACTGTTTCTGATGTGGCCGTTGGAGGAATCACATTCCAGAACTTCGCCGGTTCGCGAGGCAATATTCGCCAGGTGACACAGCAACACACTTTTGGCTCCTTCGTCGATGGGGCTGTTTTGTTCCTGTTTTCCACGGATGGCTTCAAAGAAATTGACCACGTGCAGGGTGGACATGTCGCCGCCACCGCCAAGTGCCGTGCCGGCCTCACTACCACCGGATTCGTTGGTTTTGACCACTTTTCCGCTACGGTCAAATTGTTTGTATCCGCCGCGGTCTACATATACCGAACCATCCGTCCCATAGATGACGGTACCTCTTCCGGGTCCGTAGGTGTTGTGTCCGTTGCGGCTTTTGCCGTCCCACTGAATGGTGCGGTTGTCGGAGAATTTAAATACGGCATCCATGGTATCGTACATTTCCCAGCCATCGTTCGGCCAGTGGTATTTACCTGAATCGACCATTACCTTTTCCGGGAAGTCAACTTGCAGGGCCCATCGGGCTACATCCAGTTCGTGGGTGGCGTTGTTGCCGGTTTCGGCAGTACCATAATCCCAGCCATACCAGTGCCAGTTGTAATTCCAGGTGTCGTCGGTGTACTCCCTTCTGGGGGCAGGCCCTTGAAACAGTTCCCAATCCAAACCTTGCGGCGGGGCTGCTTTTGTTTGGTTGGGTACTTCGCCTCTGGCGGAATTGTAAAAGGCCGTGGCTTTATACACATCTCCTATGGCACCCTCATGTATGGCCTTGATGATTTCGATGCTTTCAGGGGCAGAGCGTTGTTGATTACCCATCTGCACCACTTTTCCATATTGTTTCTGGTAGGCGACCAGTAGTTCTCCTTCGTAAGGATTATGGCTACAAGGTTTCTCTACATACACGTGTTTGCCAGCCTCCAGGGCCAGCCAGGTTCCCGGCGCATGCCAGTGATCTGGAGTAGCATTGATCAGGGCATCTACTTCCTGGTCTTCGATCACCTTCAGGATGCTGTTTTCCAGCTTTGGCTTGTAATCAATGTGTTTTTCAAAGTTTTTGGCAGCCCTTTCCCGCTGTGATTGCATGACATCACAGAGGTACATCAAATTCACATTACTGGATTTTAATCCAATCGGATTGTAAAAGGCACCTAATCTTCGTCCCAATCCGGCAATGGCGATGTTTAATCGATCGTTTGCACCCAGAATTTTCCCGTAACTTTTGGCGGAAAATCCTACTGCTCCCAACGCGGATATGCCCATGGTAGTCATGGCAGATTTTTTCAGAAATTCCCTCCTGCCAGCTTGCTCTTTACTCATAATTATTATCGGGTTAGTATATGTTATGACTTAATATTTTTCTGTTTTTATTTATCAAAAATACTCCTTGCGATTCCTAATTCCAAACCACGGATTTCGGCCAGTCCTTTTAGCCTTCCAATAGCGGAATAGCCGGGATTGGTTACCTTATCCAAATCATCCAACATCTGGTGACCGTGATCGGGTCGCATGGGCAGGGGTTTGCCCCGCTTTTGCTGGAGTTCGATAAGTGCTTCTACGACCTTTGCCATGGGAACGTCTCCTTCCAGGTGGTTGGCCTCGTGGAAATTTCCCTCCTGATCCCGCTGCGTGCTCCGTAAATGAATGAAATGAATGTGATCGCCATACGTACGAACCATGGCGGGCAGGTCATTGTCTGCCCTTACCCCAAGGGAACCGGTACAAAAGGTAAATCCATTGTATGCACTGTTGTTTCCTTTAAGGATCCGGTCGTAATCGCTGGCCGTACTGACGACCCGCGGCAGGCCAAAGATAGGAAAGGGGGGGTCATCCGGATGGATGCACAGGTACACCTTGCTTTCTTCGGCTACCGGAATGATTGCTTCCAAAAACAGGTTTAGATTTTCTCCCAATTTTTCGGCACCAATCCCCTTATAGGTGTCCAGCGCTTGTTGAAAGTCAGCTACGGTGTAGCCTCCCTCTGCTCCGGGTAAACCCGCAATAATGGTGTCGACCAGTTTGTCTTTTCCTTCGTCAGAAAGTGCCTCCACATGTGCTTTGGCCTTGGTCAGTATCTCCTGAGAATAATCTTTTTCCGCACCGGGCCGTTTCAGCAGGTACACATCAAAGGCGGCAATGGCTTTCATTTCAAAGCGAAGGGCTTTGGCACCATTGGGAAGCGTATAGGCCAGATTGGTACGGGTCCAGTCCAGGATTGGCATGAAATTGTAACATACGGTATGTATGCCTTCTGCCCCCAGGTTGCGGATGCTTTCCTGATAGTTTTTGATGTTTTGCTGGTAATTTCCCGATCGGGTTTTAATGTTTTCGTGTACGGGAACACTTTCTACCACAGACCAGGTTAGTCCGGCTTCTTCTATTATATTTTTCCGTTCCCGAATGGCTTCCCGGGACCAAACTTCGCCGTTGGGAACCTGATGCAGGGCGGTTACAATCCCAGTAGCACCGGATTGCCGGATATCGGCCAGACTGACCGGATCATTGGGACCATACCAGCGCATGGTTTGTTCCATCATTATTGGGTTATTGACTTTACTCATACTCCTGAAAATGCGCTGAAGCCTCCATCTACTTCGATTATGGTTCCTGTCACAAATTTTGATGCTTCACTGCTGAGCCATTGTACGGCTCCAAATAGTTCTTCCGGTTTCCCAAATCTGGCCATCGGGGTGTGGTCCTTGATTAGGTTTCCTCTTTCGGTCAGACTGCCATCTTCATTGGTCAGCAAGCGCTCATTTTGTGCCGTCAAAAAGAAGCCCGGAGCCACTGCATTGACCCGAATGCCTTCTCCGTATTTTTTGGCAAATTCGACCGACATCCATTTGGTCATGTTGTCAATAGCCGCTTTGGCGGAAGCGTAGCCCATTACCCGGGTCATGGGGCGGCTGGCCGCCATGGAAGAAATATTGATGATGGAAGCTTTTTTGGTTTTAATCAGTAGGGGTAGAAATACCTTGGTGGGCAAAAAGGTACCCATGTAATTTAAGTCCATAATGTTTTTAACCGCCTCCGAAGAGAGGTCCGTGAAAAATTGGTCGGGCATTACGGTAGCTCCGGGCATGTTACCTCCGGCAGCATTGATTAGGCCGTCGATCTGGTCAAAGGATGCTTCCAACTCTTTTTTGACCGCCGTGATTTCATCTTCCTTGGTTACATCGGCAACGGCAGGGAAAGCAAAACCTCCCTCGTCCTTAATTTCCTGTACGAGGTCTTCTACCTTTTTAGTGTTTCTCCCCAAAATGATCATTTGTGCGCCTTCCTTTGCCAAATGTTTGGCCATGGCTTTGCCCAACACGCCGGTTCCGCCGCTAATAATAATGACTTTGTTTTTTACTGAAAATAATTGAGACATAAATAAATACGTTTTAATCGTTTAATTAAAGAGAAACTCCCCTTTTCCAGGGAATGAAATCATCCTGGTTGAGTATATCGGCTTTGGCTTTGATGTTGCCGCTGGCCACCTGGATGATGTGCTCCAAAAGTTCATCTCCCATTTCTTCGATGGTTTTTTCACCGGAAATAATGCCTCCGGTATCCACATCGATGATATCCGGCATTTTGTTAGCCAACTTGTGGTTAGAGGATACTTTGATTACCGGTGTAACGGGATTGCCGGTAGGTGTACCCAGGCCGGTGGTGAACAGGATGATATTGGCACCAGAGCCCGCCATGGCAGTGGTACTTTCCACGTCATTCCCCGGAGAGCACAATAAACTCAAGCCAGGTTTCGTGGCAAGTTCGGTATAATCCAGGATATCTACAATGGGGGAGGTACCGCCTTTTTTGGCAGCACCAGCCGATTTAATGGCATCGGTAATTAGCCCATCTTTGATATTTCCCGGGCTGGGGTTCATGTCGAAACCCGAACCTACGGCTTCTGCTGAAGCGGCATAGGCCCGCATAAGACGAACAAATTTGTCGGCATTGGCATCCGTAGTACAGCGGTTGATCAGCTCTTGCTCCACCCCGCAAAGTTCCGGAAATTCGGAAAGAATGGTTTTTCCCCCCAGGGCGGCCAGCATATCGGAGACCTGTCCCAGGCTGGGATTGGCGGAAATACCGGAGAAGCCATCCGAACCGCCGCATTCCAGGCCAATGGTCAATTGGCTTAGTGGTGCTGCTTTCCGCTGCAGTTGATCCGCTTCTGTTAAGGCCAAAAAGGTGGATTGAATGGCTTTGTTAAGCATGTGGTTTTCAGTACCTTCTTCCTGCTGTTCCAACATGATCACCGGCTTTTTATAGTCGGGGTCGATTTGAGCCAGTTTTTCTCGTAATATGGCCGGTTGAGCATTTTGGCAACCCAGGCTCAAAATGGTAGCTCCGGCTACATTGGGATTATTAATGTAACCCGCTATCAGGGCACATAAGGCTTCCGAGTCTTGCCGGGTGCCTCCGCAACCTCCGTTATGGGTCAAAAATTTGATACCGTCGATATTTTTAAATAACTTTTCTTCCCCCGGCTGTTCTAGCGTTTCCACGCCTACCTGCTGTAAACGGTCCTTGTCTCCCTGCAGGTAACGCTCTTTCAACTCCCGGACCAGGGATTTATAGGGGTTGGGCCTGGCAAAACCCAGTTCCTCCACGAAGGCCTGCTTCATGATGTCCACGTTGCGATTTTCGCAAAAAACCAGGGGTACCACCAGCCAGTAATTGGCCGTGCCCACCTGCCCATCCGGGCGATGAAACCCATCAAAGGTCCGGTTTTTCCAGCGATTGACTTCCGGAGGATTCCAAGAGAAGGATGTCCGCTTGCCCGTAAAAGGCGCGGTTTGGTGAACGATATTTTCCGTGGTAATAACCTCTCCCTTTTTCAGGAGCCTCGTGGTTTTTCCGACGATGATACCATACATATAAATAATGGCACCTTCCTCCATGGATTCCATGGTAAATTTATGTTTGGCTGGCACGCTGCTAACCAAATTGATTTCCAGGCCTTCAAAAAGTATTTTTTCACCCGCTTTGAGATCGGTTAACGCAACCAAAACATTATCATCGGGATGAATTCGTAAAACTCTATGTATCATTTCAAATATTTGATTATCTTGAGCAATCGATTGCACAATTTAGAAATAAATTAAAAGAAAAGAGCCGAAGGGCTTCTTTTTTTTTAAATCACCGTTAAATTTGACAGTTTAACATCCGGTATCAAAAAAACGAATGCGTAAACGAATACTCACATTAGGGGAGGTAATGATGCGGCTTTCCACGCCAGGGCACGAACGGTTTATACAGGCGGGCAACTACAATGCTGAGGTGGGTGGTTCGGAAGCTAATGTGGGCGTTTCGCTGGCCTATTGGGAACAGAACGTGGCCCTTATCAGTGCCTTGCCGTCCAACGATCTGGGTAGCGCCGCCCTTCGTTACCTCAAAACAGGTGGAATAGATACCTCATTTATCCACATCGGAGAGGGAAGGATGGGCTTGTATTTTTTGGAAAACGGTGCCATGCAGCGATCTTCAAAAATCATTTACGATCGGTTTGATTCTGTTTTTTCCCATTATGACGGGCATGACCTGGATTGGGAGCAGGTGTTTAAAGGCGTGGATTGGTTTCATTGGTCAGGAATTACCCCAGCCCTATCCGCTTCTGCCGCCTCCCTCTGTCTTCGGATGCTGAAAGCGGCAAAAAGATACGGAGTAACGGTAAGTGGAGATATTAATTACCGAAGAAATTTATGGCGATACGGCAAGCAACCGCTGGATATCCTGCCGGAGTTGATTTCCTACAGCCAGGTTATTATCGCGGGATTATCGGATTTTGCAAATTGCATGGACATTCACGAAAGTAATTTTGTGGCGGCCTGTGAAAAAGCAAAAGCACAAAGTCCTTCCATCCAACTGGTATCCACGACGGAGCGGGATTCGGTTTCCGCTTCGCATAACCGGTTGGGCGGGATATTATGGAATGGAGAAAAGCTGATTAGATCCAGGGTATACGACATGCCGGCCATTGTGGACCGCATCGGAGGAGGGGATGCTTTTATGGCCGGATTAATTTATGGATTGTTACATAAAACCGAGCCAGAAGCCCTGGAGTTTGCAGTAGCGGCATCTGTTTTAAAGCATTCTGTGCCCGGAGATGCGAATTTTGTTACCGTGGAGGAGGTAAATCAGTTGGTTTCCGGAGAAAATATTGGCAGATTGCTTCGATGATCTGCGAAAGAGCGTACTATTTGATGAGTCAATTACTATTAACCAAAATAATACCATCGTACACATGTTTAAAACCACACGGATTAGATCCCTAAATTACCTGGGCCTGCTGTTTATAGCGGCTATTTTGATCGGTTGTTCAAAACCCGGAGGTGTCCGCATATTAAAATTGGGACATGGGCTGGATACCAGCCATCCGGTTCACGAAGCCATGCTTTACCTGGCAGAAAAGGCCGAGGAAAAATCGGATGGAAAAATGATCGTACAGGTGTACCCTAACCAGCAATTGGGTACGGAAAGGGAATTGGTCGAGCTGTTGCAAATCGGCAGTTTGTCCATGACCAAGGTATCCACCGCAGCCATGGAGGGCTTTGCTCCTGAAATAAAGATCCTGGGACAGCCCTATTTGTTCAGGGACGATGAACATCAGGCCAGGGTTCTGGAAGGCCCCATTGGGGAGCAGTTGCTGGCGGCCGGGGAAAAATACTGGCTGAAGGGGCTTTGTTTTTACGATGCCGGCAAAAGAAGTTTTTACACCATCAATACCCCGGTAGAAAAGCCGGAAGATATCCAGGGGCTCAAAATCCGTGTAATGGAAAGTCCTACTGCCGTCAATATGGTACAGAGTTTTGGCGGATCCCCTACGCCCGTTTCCTTCGGTGAATTGTATACGGCCTTGCAACAGGGAATCGTGGATGGCGCAGAAAATAATCCTCCCAGTCTGGTTACTTCAAGACACTATGAGGTATGTAACTATTATTCGCTGAACGAACATACGGCCATTCCGGATATGATGATTGTGAGTACGAAGGTTTGGGACATTTTATCTGAGGAGGAAAGGATTTGGTTGCAGGAGGCTGCCGATGAGTCTGCCGTTTACCAATTCAAACTCTGGGAAGAATCGGTGGCAGAATCCATGCGCATCCTGGAAGAAGCCGGGGTTGAGATAACCTATCCGGATAAGGAACCTTTTAGAAAAGAGGCTGAAAAAGTGTACGAATTGATGAAAACCGAGAATCCTGAAATGTATTCATTGGTCGAGGAAATCAGAAATTATTAAGTTATGCGTGCTATAAAATTACAATTGGATAAAGTAATCGGAATCATGCTGATGATCATTATGGCTTTCATGGTGCTTAATGTAAGTTGGCAGGTTTTTTCCCGATACGTACTTCAGGCTCCCAGTTCTTTTACGGATGAGCTTTCCAGATACCTGCTGGTCTGGTTGGGCATGCTGGGAGCAGCCTATGTAGCCGGTCAGGACAATCACCTGGCCATTGATATATTGCCCACCAAACTTAAAGGTGAGGCAAAAAGGAAATTGCTGGCCGTGATCAGTATTGTCATTGTGCTGTTTGTTATTCCTGTGATGATAATAGGAGGAATTAACCTGGTTTACATTACTTATACCCTGGAACAAAAGTCAGCTACCTTACAATTGCCGCTGGCTTATGTCTATATGATGATACCATTTAGTGGTTTGCTGGTGCTTTTTTATCAGTTTGTAAACCTGAAATCATTGTTGTTCAAACAAGACTCCCAAAATTAAATCGAAATGGAAGAATATTTAAGCATACTCATTCTGGTAAGCAGTTTTATCATTCTTATGGGCATCGGAGTGCCGGTGGCCTGGGCACTGGGATTTTCCAGTTTTCTCACGCTTACCGTAACCATTGCTACGGTTCCCTCAGCAACCACCATCGCCCAACGGATGGGA
Source organism: Cyclobacterium salsum (assembly GCF_010119245.1). GTDB lineage: Bacteria > Bacteroidota > Bacteroidia > Cytophagales > Cyclobacteriaceae > Cyclobacterium > Cyclobacterium salsum. Next base: position 24,233 of record NZ_WNKG01000013.1, on the reverse strand, counting down.
GTGGGACTGGATAGTTTCGCCTTATTAGCCATCCCGTTTTTTATTCTGGCAGGAGAAATCATGAACAAAGGCGGAATTGCCAACCGTCTGATTAATCTGGCAAAAGCCATGACCGGGAGGTTACCGGGAGGCTTGCTCTATGTAAATGTAATTGCAGCCATGCTATTCGGTGCCATTGCAGGTTCCGCAGCCGCTGCCGCATCAGCCATCGGTGGTATTCTTGGTCCTCGCATGGAAAAGGAAGGCTATCCCAGAGAACTCGGGGCTTCTGTCAATATCACATCCTCTACGACGGGATTAATTATTCCTCCTTCCAATGTACTCATCGTATATTCCCTGGCGAGTGGGGGGGTTTCGATAGCTGCACTCTTCGTAGCCGGATACATTCCCGGCTTGTTGGTAGGAATGTTTCTGATGATAACGGCAGCTATTTTTATTAAAAAACACAATCTCAAGCCAGGAGAGGTGACTACCTTAAAAGAGCTTGGTACCAAGTTTTTGGCTGCGTTTCCAAGTTTGATGTTATTGGTGGTGGTTATTGGAGGAATAGTAATAGGGGTGTTTACGGCTACCGAAGCTTCGGCAATAGCGGTAATCTATACCTTGGTGCTTTCCTTTATATATGGGGAGATCAAAGTAAAAGACCTACCGGGAGTTTTGTTAAAATCTTCAGAAACTACGGCCATCGTGATGTTACTTATCGCAACCTCCATGAGCATGTCCTGGGCGATGTCTAGCGAAAACATACCGCAATCTATAAGCTCATCCTTGCTGGCACTTAGCGATAACAAATTTGTTATTTTGATCATGATTAATTTGATCCTCTTATTTGTAGGAACATTCATGGACATGACGCCGGCTGTATTGATTTTTACGCCTATTTTCCTTCCGGCAGTGGTGACCATAGGTATTGACCCGGTCCATTTTGGAATCATAATGGTACTGAATTTATGTATTGGAATCTGTACCCCGCCGGTAGGATCGGTATTGTTTATCGGTGTGGGAGTAGCCAAAACCACCATTGCCAAGGTATTTTTGCCCTTACTTCCGTTTTTCCTGGCCATGATCCTGGGATTGATCGTGATTACCTTAATTCCGGAGTTGACACTCTGGCTTCCGGGATTGTTTGGATTATAATTTTACCCTTATTCATCATAAACCGCTGCGAACATTGTTTCCAGCGGTTTTTTTGTTTCCGGAATCAAAGGTCCTTTCCTGATAAAGATTGGAGGGGTTTGGTTAATGAACAGGGAAGGCCAATTTTTTCTTCGATGTCAACCATTTACCCAGGGCTATCGGTGTCGAACCGTCAGCGAAACGATCGTTATTGTTCGCATGCAGAATGGAAGGATGCGCCTTTTCCGATTTTTCCTTTTTTTCTGAAAAAATCCGATATTGGAAGGAAAACCAGATAACCATGAAAAGACATCCTGAACCCGCGTTTTACCCGAACCGAATACGTATTGGCTTGTTTGCCAGCGGAATATTTCTTCTCCTTCTCCAGGCCTGCCAACAGAAAAAAGAACCGGTTGCTACAAGTTTTACGTTGGAGGTAACCCAACTCACCTCCGGTTCGAAACATCATTTTTTTGGCTATATCGGGCAATGCCTGACGACCCCCTGGAATGCCTCGGAACAGTATGTTCTCGGAATGGAAATCGATTCCATTCACCGCATGCCCCATTCCGATGAAGCCGCAACGATTTTTGTACGGGACAGACAGGCAAATGACCAGTTGATTTACCTGGACAAAACCCATGCCTGGAATCCTCAGCAGGGGACGATGTTCTATTGGAACCCGAATCATCCCGAAAGTCAGTTTTTTTTTAATGACAAAGATACGGCGACGGGTGAGGTGTTTACGGTGATTTACGACCTGGATGAAAAGAAAAGGGTTCAGGAATTTCGGTACAAAGATACGCCAATCGGAAATGGCGGCGTGGCACCGGACGGCTCGTTCTGGTTGGGGCTCAATTATGGTAGGATGTCCCGGCTGCGTCGGGTAACTGGTTATTCCGGTGCAGTGGATTGGTCAAAGGATGACCTGGCACCAAAAAACGACGGTATTTTTATCGTAAATGCCGCAACCGGCGAAAAACGACTGTTGGTTTCCTTTTTTCAATTGGATCAAAAAATCAAAGAATCCCAACCAGACTTGCAACACACCGGATTGTTTATCAATCATACCCTTTGGGACAGGGATTCTGAACTGATTTATTTCTTTGCTCGTGCCGGTTGGAGTGGAAATAGAGACGAAGGGGAGCGTGTCAACGTACCGTTCACGATCCGTGCAGACGGGACCGGGTTGACTCGCCACGACATTTTCATTGGTGGACATCCCGAATGGGGAGAGGGAACGATACTCATGGGAAGTGCACCGGACGAGACCGGTACGAAAAGACAGGTAATGTACGACGTGGAAAAAATGGAAATTGTCGGATACCTGGGTGATTCCAACTTGTTCCCTAATCCGGAAGGAGATATTTCGCTTTCACCTGATGGCAATTGGTTTGTCAACGGCTATTCAAAAGATACCCTTACTTATTATACTGTGTTACGGCGCAGTGACGGTGCCTGGGCCAGATCTGAGGGGATCAGCAAGGGGGCGTATAGTGGCGATATTCGCATCGATCCTGCGCCCCGGTGGAACCGAAGCAATAACAGGCTCCTTGTCCCTGGTATGACAGCAAATGGAACCCGACAAATGTTTATGATAACGGTGAAGCCTAATTCCGGGACCTAGAAAAAAAAGCCCGGAAGAAATTTCCGGGCTTTTATAATGATAAAGGGGGTGATTTTATTCCATAGGGCTGGTATGGTTACCATCCACCGTAGTTAAGGGGGGCACATTGTTTTCAAAGCCTGAATAGCCTTGATTTTGGTTGATGATACCTTTTGTATTGGTATTGATGGCATCGGCAGGAATCGGCCATAGCACATGGTAAGGGCTATAGGTATAGGTATCACCATGACGCGTAAAAACACCTTTGTTGTAATAATCCGTAAATTCCATGATCCTGTCATACAGAAAATTTTCTTCGGAGAAGTTATCTATGGAATAGGTTTTTCCATTGTAAGCCTGAATACCGGTATTGGCAAAAATAAAAGCCATTCGGGTCAGTTCCGTTTTTCTGGGTTCTTCATAGTAAAGTTCTCTAGCTCTTTCATCGAGAATAGTCCCTATGTTCATCTCTTCAGGACCATACGGGGCGGCTTCGGCGCGTGTCCTAACCGCATTTACATCTGCTGCAGCATTGGCCAAATCCCCCTTCCATACATGGGCTTCAGCCCGGAGAAGATACGTTTCTGCGAGTCGGAATATGTACCAGTCACTGTGACCACCACTTGGCCTGATATTTTGTGGATCAGGTATATATAATTTATAGTGTGGCCAGGAGAACCAGCTACGGATGGTGTCGACTACCAATACCGTTCCTTCATCATTTCGGAATTGAAGGGGTTGACCATAATATTCATCATCTAGCCCAATTAAATCGGGATTGTTGTAGACCAGGTCGGTCATGTCCATCCAATTTCCGGGGGCATGCCGCAGGTCATTTTCATCGTCCCAGATCATGCTTTGGTGGTACCAGGTGCCTCTAAGACGACCAATTCCCCTTCCATATCTGGTAACATGGTCGATGTCGATGCCTGGTTGATCAATGGTTCCTCTGTTTCCATTCGGCGTATTAATATTGGTGATCCAGAAGGGAACAGCCTGGCGCATGGATGACATCCCTCCGGAATTTCCATCCGTATCCAACCGGTCCATTACCATCAGTATGGCCTCTGTATTGGCATTTGATGATTTGTTTTCAGGCCGGTGCAAGTCCCATATCAGGTTTCTGTCGGGATCGTTACCGGTAGAACCAAATCTTTCTGTCATCAGGGCATGGGTGCCTCCGTCAATCAAGCGACTGGCGGAAGCAATGGCATCATCAAATTCTCCCAGGGCAAGGTTTACTTTGGTCAGCAGATGTTGAATGGCACCCTTAGGAACCTGTCCCCGGTCCATTACTTCCGGAACCCAGGGTTCGGCCCATTCCAGGTCTTCCTTCATCTTCCGGAGAATGACTTCCCGGTCCGTGGAATAAAAATCAAGTCTGGGTTCGAGGATCTCCTCCAGAATTAAAGGAACATCGCCGAATTGATTGGTCAGCCGGTAGTAGCGCAAGGCCCGGTGAAAGTAAGCCGTCCCGAGAATGTGGTTACGCTCTGCTTCTGATTCGTAGTCTGTGGGATCATCGATTCGGGAGATCACCGTATTGGCATATTTGATACCCTTAAAACCTTCATACCAATACCAGCCAATTTTATTGGTGTTGGTACTGTTCAGGTTGGCATCAGGGGTAATCAGCAGGTTCATGTCCTGCGCCGGTCCGGATTTATCCGTCGTACCTTCTATAGCCACTTCAGTGAATATATGTTCGGTTAATATAGGAGGTCCATCACCGGTATACTCGTGGCGCATGTTTCGCTCACAAGCCACCAGGGCACCCCAGAGCCCACTGGCGGCGTTGAAGGTGTTTTCCGGCGCGTAGAAAGAAAGCGGTTTGGGTTCCAGCCAGGATTCATCGCATCCTGTCGTCGTTAGCATCATACCTGATGCCAACAGGCCCAGGTAAAATGAAGATCTTTTTATGTTAATTTTCATGATTAATTCTTTTAAATAGTCAACCATTAAAGCGTCAAATCGAGTCCCAGTGTAAAAATTCTAGGCGTTGGTCCTCCAGACTCAGGGTCCCAGAAGTTCATTTCCGGAGCATAGAAGCCTACGTTTCGAACATTCATGTAGAGCCTCAAATTTTCAATTTTTGCTCTTTCCAAAATGGTTTGTGGAACGGTATAGGCCATGGAAATATTTTCCAATCGTACGAAGGACCTGCTTTGATACACATTGAAGCCTCCGGCTCCTCCTTCGCTGGAGTACAACCTGGCCCACTCATTACTTGGATTTTCCGCTGTCCAATAAGGGAGGATATAGGAATTGGAACGATCCAAAAAGCCCTGTCGGTTCTTTCGCTGGTTGAAGGTTCCGATATGACCCAAATAGGCATACATCATAAAAGACACATCGAAATTTTTCCAAACTTTAAATTCATTTCTCAAACTCCATCGGGACCTGGGCTCTGAGAATCCCAGAAACTGCCGGTCGGCATTGGTGTACAAGCCGTCTTCGTTGACATCTTCGATTTTAAAATCGCCTGGTTTTACCCCGTAATCACTGGCCTCATCGGCTTCGGGAGTTTGCCAGATACCGTCTGTTTTGTAATTCCATACGGCATCTATGGCTCGGTCTATAAACCAGCGGTTGCCGATATCATCCAGTTCATTACCCTCTTCATCCAAATCGCCATAAAGGCTTACAATTCGGTTGCGGTTCATTTGGAAATTCAGGCTGGTTCTCCAGGTAAGGTTGGAACGATTGAGTAACAGGCTATTTAAGCTGACTTCTACTCCCCGGTTTCTCACTTCACCCAGGTTGTCATACACAAAATTGAATCCCAGAATATCCGGAAGGCTTCTTTCCACCAGGAGATCCGTAGTAGACATGTCGTACACTTCTATGGTACCGTCCAGTATGCTGTTAAACAAGGAGAAGTCAAGTCCCAGGTTGGTGGAAGTGGTTTTTTCCCATCGAAGATTTTCGTTTTGCATGGTGTTGACATACAACTGACTAACAAAGTACAACTCTCCACTGGGTCTTTGGTAGAAATATTTCCCGGTTTGCAGATCGGATAGGGCGGCATATCGTCCAATGTCTCTGTTGCCGTTCACCCCCCAGGAAGCCCTTAATTTACCATAATCCAGCCAGGGGATGTTGACGAAGTCTTCATCCGTAAATACCCAGCCAAAAGCCGCTGAGGTAAAGGTAGCCCTGGGGTTACTCTGTCCAAAAGCAGAATAGCCATCCCTCCTTACGGAGATGGTGGTGATGTATTTGTCAGAAAGGGTATAGATCAACCTTCCCATCAAGGCATCTGCAGTATGTTGCTGGTCATTGCTTGAAATGATGGGGTTGATTCCGGCTCCGATGTTATGGTATCCCAGGCGGTCATGTGGCTCAAATCCCACATTTTGTATGCTGTTGTCCCAACTCTGGAATTTTTCCGCATTTGCCAATAAGGTCACATCAAAATTATGGATGTTGTTGAAGTTTTTATTCCAGCTCAGGATATTATCCACTTGCCAGAAATATACTTTCCTTTGTTGCCTGCTGGCCCTTCCTCCCATGTTTTCAAAATCCTGATGGGCAGCCATTTCGTGATTGTACCGCTCGTAAAACTCATACCGGGGGGTAAAATTGGTTCTGAAATTGATACCAAAAGGGAGTTCAATGGACGCATACAAAGTAGAGTTGATAGTGGTCTCTTTTTGAAGGCGATCGGTAAATTGGGGCGTATAATAAGGATGGCGACCACCACTCACCTCCTCATTGGGTCTGAAACGGAGGCTTACCCCATCTTCCAGGAACGGTTCTCCCCAGGGAGATAAATTGACCATGTTTCCCCAGGCTACAGGGATCTGACTTTCATCCCTGTCCGCAAATTGGGTGTTCATCCCTACCGTCAACCATTCGTTGACATTGCCTTCTATGTTGAACCGGCTTCGGATGGTGGTAAATTTATCTCCGACGACCAGGCCTTCGTTATCCAGGTATCCCATGGACCAATAGTATCTAAAATCCTCGTTTCTACCGGAAAGGCTTACGGTATGGTCTTGTCGCAAGCCATTCTGAAACATCATATTGTACCAGTTGACGCTCTCTCCTGCCTTGTAATTGGCGATTTCCAGCGGTTGCATGTTTAGGCGCTGCAACCAAACCGTTTCCGGGTCTCCGTCGGATCCATCGTAATCCAGCCAGGTTTCCAGGGAGATATCTGAAGGAAGGGTGTTGGGGTTTGAAAAGCGGTAGGGTTCAAAACCGCCTGCATTGATACTTTCCATTACATCTTCTCTCCAGGACAAAAAGCCTTGCGGTCCGTACACGGGCTCGTCCTTGGCCATGCTCGCCACACCCCAGTTGGTGTTTATTTTTATCTGTGGCTTGCCCAAGGCTCCTTTTTTCGTGTTGACCAACACGACACCGTTGGCAGCTTTTGCCCCGAACACGGCAGCGGAACTGGCATCTTTCAATACGTCGATGCTTTCAATATCATTGGGGTTGATATCAGCGAGCTGGCCGTAATAAATAGCGCCATCCAATACGATCAGGGGGCTGGAACCGGCATTCAGTGAGGTTCTACCTCTAACTTCCAGGCTACCACCACCTTTGGCGGAAGTGTTCAGTCCTACATTCAAACCGGCAATGTTTCCACGGAGTACATCCTGTACGGAATTGGGGTTTTCATTTTCCAGCCGAGTGGCAGTTACCGAAGAAACGGCTCCTGTCAAGTCTCTTTTTCTTGCCGTACCATAACCAATGACAACTACTTCTTCCAGAGAAGCAGTATCCATAAGTAGGGTGACGTTGATTTCGGATTGGTTTCCTACCGCAATCGTTTGGGAAATAAATCCCACATAAGAATAGGTCAATTCCGCATCTTCAGCTACTGATATGGAATAGCTTCCATCAATGTCTGTGACCGTTCCCGTCCCAGTACCGGCAATGAAAACGGTAACACCCGGAATTCCTTCTCCGGATTCATCAGTGACAATACCTGTGACGGTGACGTCTTCAGCTTCTACGGTTGCCTCAAGGGAGGACAGGCCTGTGGGATATACCCTGTTGGGATGGTCCACCGTTGCATTTGCAAAACCGGTCGAAATCATCCACAGGCTGATCCAAAGAAAGTAGCCCATCCGGCTAGCTCCTTTTAAATCATACGCTAGTAAGATTTTTTTCATTTTATTTGGGTTTTAATTATTAATACATGGAAAGCACTTTACTTCCCTATACCGGTGACGAATCAGGTCTTCCTTTCACCAATACGGGTCCAACATAGGAATATTTAAAATAACATGCAATCGATTTCATACGTATAAAGAATTAATATTTGGAAAAATTATATATTAAAAATTTAGTATATTTATTATTTACCAAATAAAATTTTTTAAAATTTATAATAAAAATTTAGGTTTTAATACGAATGAACCTTTTCTCTTGAAATTCAAAATTTGGTATTGATTTTTGAGATTCGCTGTTTTTCAAATAAGTAATATCATATTGAATTAAACCTATTTTAAGATTATAAATTGATTTATTCATAGTTTAATTTGATTTTATAAATTTGATAATTTATTTTAAATAAATTAAAATAGAAATAATAGTATACTAATAGCTCAATATTTTTTAGTGGTTCTCCAGGCATTAGTATCCTTTTTGGCGCGTCTTTACCTCAATTATTTGTATAAATTAGTAGCCAGCCATTGAATTTCCTGGATTAATAAGTAAATTGACTGAAAACAGGTGTATTGGTGAAAAATGTAATAAGATCCTATGGCAAGGCTATGAGAAAGGTTTTGACCCTAAAACTTTTCCTAATAGCGATCATTAGCGGACAAGTTCTGCTTTCCTGTGAAACAAAGGAAAGGGCAAGCTTACCGGAGCGGGTTGATTTTAACTACCATATCAAACCAATCCTGGTACAAAAATGCTACCTCTGTCATGGCCCTGATCCCAGCAGCCGTGAGGCTGGTTTACGACTGGATCTGGCAGCAGGTGCCACCCGGCTGCTGGAAAGCGGTGTGACTGCCATCGTCCCAGGTTCCCTGTCCAAAAGTGCAGTATTCCATCGGATTACCAATTCTGATCCCGAGCTGAAAATGCCTCCGCCTGCGTCCAATCTGGAGTTGACTGATTTAGAAATAAGCTTAATAAAAAAATGGATTAACCAGGGTGCGGAATTCCAACCTCACTGGGCATTTTTACCTCCAAAAATTTCCAACGCAAACCTCAAGTCAAGCATTCCCGAACAAATTGATGCCTTTCTGGATGAAAAAATGACGGAGCAGCGGCTTTCGCAGGCTGAACCGGCAGAAAAGTACCAGTTGATACGTCGCCTATCCTATGTATTAACGGGCTTGCCTCCCGGACAGAAAGAGATAGATGCTTATTTGGAAGCTGATCAACCGGGAGCTTATGAATTGCTGGTGGACAATTACCTGAACGACCCGGCATTTGGAGAAAAATGGGCCAGTCATTGGTTGGATGTGGTGCGGTATGCCGAAACCAAGGGACATGAGTTTGATTATGAGATTCAAGGGGCCTGGCGGTTTAGAGATTACATGATTCGGGCCTTAAATGCAGACATCCCCTACGATCAGTTGGTCCGGGAACAGCTTTCGGGAGACCTAATGGTAGCCCCCAGGCTTCATCCGGAAACCGGGCAAAATGAATCCATTCTGGGCACCCTGTTTTTAACCATGACAGAGGGGACGCATAGTCCCGTGGATACTAAAAAGGATGAAGCTGACCGGATAGATAACATGGCCGATGTGATTGGCAAAAGTTTTCAGGGGCTTACGATCGGATGTGCCAAATGCCACGATCATAAATTTGACCCCATTCCCACCGCTGATTACTATGCGTTATACGGTGTATTGGGTAGTACCCGTTTTAGCCCCATCCCTGCAGGCAATTTCAAAAAAAAGGAGGAGGCATTGCAGGAGGTGCTGCAACTCAAGGAGCAACTTAAGGAAATGGTGGGAGGGGCCTGGGAAAAACCTACCACCGACTCGGTGCCGGTTTTGCTGGTTAACCAATCGCAACCCGTTAAGGCAACAAAAGACGGAAATTCCGGTATCGTTTTAGGGGATTTCAGGGGACCGGATTTTCAGGGATGGAAGACCGATGGAGGAGCATTTGGAGTGGGTACTACGCTGGGAGAACCTGATTTTGACATAAAAACAGGTGAGCTTACCGGCCTGAAAACGGGGATGGCCTCTAGCAGGATTTTGGGAAAGGGAATTTACGGTGCCCTTCGGTCACCTGACTTTAAAATTGATCATGCCTATCTGGGTGTTCGTGCCCGTGGAAAGGGGGGCAGTATCCGGGTAATCATGGACAATTTTCAATTGATCAGTTACCCCATTTACGGAGGTTTGGACCAGAAAGTAAATGAGTCCGATTGGGAAAACTATATTTTTGACGTAAGTGACTGGATGGGACATGAGGTTTACCTGGAGTTCCTGCCGGGTTCCTATGTGCGGCATACGTACCGGCAGGATCCGGATGCCTATATTGAAGTGGCTTATGCGACTGCATTTGACAGAGATTGGTTTTATCCGGAAGAAAGGTCTCGTTATTCCCCGGTGAATTCCCTTTCGCAGGCAGTCTACCGTTGGGAGGAAGGGCACCCTACGGCTGCTGATGTGGACTACCTCAATCAACAGCTAACTTCGGGTAAGCTTGTGCGTCGTTTTCCGGAAAGTAGGAAAACGCGTTTGGGAATGGATCTGCTGTTGGCACCGATCAAGGATACGGTGTTTATTCAGGGAGTCTCGGAAGGTTTTGCACGTGAAAGCCCGATTTTTATCCGCGGAAATCATATGGAAACTGAAGAGCAGGCAGTTCCCAGGGCTTTTCTTCCGGAAATTCTGGACGCACAGGATCCCTTTCGCGATGCTGGGAGCGGGAGAAGGGAAATGGTGGAAACAATCCTGCATCCGGACAATCCACTTACCGCCCGGGTAATGGTCAATCGGCTGTGGTACCATGTTTATGGAAAAGGCCTTGTGGAAACGGTTGATAATTTTGGTTTGCAAGGGAAGCTCCCCAGTCATCCGGAACTGCTGGATTACCTGGCCATTACATTCAGGGAGGAAGGCTGGTCTTTAAAATCCATGATTAAGGCGATGGTCATGACGGATGCTTTTCGCCGAAGCACGACCTCAGTAAATGGTGAAAAGGATCCCGAAAATAAGTATATATCCCATTATCCTATTCGAAGGATAGAAGCAGAAGCGATCCGGGATGCCATGTTGGTTGCATCAGGAGCATTGGACAGCACCTTGTTCGGAGCGCCGGTTCCTGTACACCTGACAGATTTTATGCAGGGTAGGGGAAGACCCGGGCAGTCAGGACCGCTGGATGGAAATGGCCGGCGTTCCATCTACCTGGAAGTTCGTAGAAATTTTCTGGACCGGATGATGACCACCTTTGACCGGCCCACACCCTTTAATACATTCGGTAAACGGGATGTGACAAATGTGCCGGCGCAGTCACTCTTTCTGATGAATGATCCCTTTGTAGCCGAACAGGCTGGCCTAATGGCAGCGCGAATTCTTGCTGGTAAGGGGCAATCCACCGAAGAGAGGATTCGGGAAGCTTATTTACGAGCTTTTTCCAGACCTCCTTCGGCATCTGAAATCAAGGCAGGGAAGAAGTTTCTGGCTTCGGTCCCCATCCATAAAGAAACAACCGGTGATTCCGACCCTGAGGCCATTGCCCTCCAGGCTTGGAAAGAATATTGCCATGCCCTATTTAACATGAAATCGTTTATTTATTTATTGTAGCCCCATGCATCATCACAAACCCCTATTGAATCAGCGGCTTAGCCGCCGGGAAATGTTGAATATTACTCGGTGCGGATTTGGTTCCCTGGCCTTTATGGGCATGTTGGGTTCTTCCTGCAAATCCCGGGATAAGCAATCCGTTGATTTTCTTTCGCAGTTGGCCACCACGCCTCACTACCTTCCCAAAGCCAAAAATGTCATCTTTTTGTATATGGACGGTGGGGTTTCCCAGGTAGATTCCTTTGATCCAAAGCCCCGGTTGGCTAAAGAAAACGGGATGGATCCCACCTTTAAAATTGATGCGACGCAATTTAACGACAATGGCAAAATTTTGCAGAGCCCCTGGGAATTCAAGCGATACGGGGAGTCGGGGATGGCCGTGAGTGAACTATTTCCTCACATTGCTAGCTGTGTGGATGATTTAGCACTGATTCGGTCCATGGTTTCTAATTTTCCGGAGCATACCAATGCCAATTATTTTTTACATACCGGAAGCGGCCTTCAGGGCAGACCTAGTATGGGGGCCTGGATCAATTATGGGTTGGGTACTGAAAATAGCAATTTGCCCGGCTATGTGGTCTTGGATGGCGGATTGGTTCCTCCCGGAGGCGTGGATAATTTCAAAAATGGATTTTTACCTGCCGATTACCAGGCTTCCATAATGAAAACAGGTGAAAAACCTGTTGCCAATATTCAACCCGATAGCAGCATGGCAGCTTTCCAGCAGGATAAATTGGCGTTTATCCAAAAAATGGATGAAAAGGGCCAGGCAAAATCGGATGAGGTTGAAGCGGCGATCAAGAATTACGAATTGGCCTACCGCATGCAATCCTCCGTACCAGAGCTCAGTGAGTTTGCTTCCGAAACCAGAGCCACGCAACAGCTATACGGTTTGTTTGACGAAGATCCCAATACCCGAAGTTATGGGGCACAATGTCTGATGGCCAGGAGGCTGGTAGAAAGAGGCGTGCGGTTTGTGGAGCTTACCTGTCCCTATCAGAAAGGCATCGACCGCTGGGATCAGCATCATGGGCTAAAGGATGGACATGAACGAAATGCCCACGCGGTGGATCAACCCATTGCCGGACTCTTAAAGGATTTGAAATCCAGGGGATTGTTAGAGGAGACCCTGGTCGTTTGGTCGGGAGAATTTGGCAGAACTCCCTTTGCTCAAGGTAAAGACGGACGAGATCACAACCCCTCCGCTTTTAGTATGTGGATGGCTGGTGCTGGCATCAAAGGCGGGACCATCTATGGCAGGACCGATGAGTACGGGTACCGTGTGGAAGAAAATCCGGTCAGCATTCACGACCTGCACGCGACCATTCTTCATTTATTAGGAGTAGACCACAAGCAATTGACCTATCACTTTGGAGGCAGGGATTTTAGGTTGACCGATGTGCACGGTCGGGTAATTAAGGATGTTTTGGTGTAGCCATGCAACGAAGCGTCCTGGATAGTTCAGCAGTGGCCGGATTAATGGCGCGGGTAGCTCCCCTGACTTCTCAAACCAAACCCTCCTGGGGTAGGATGAATGCCACCGAAATGCTGCACCATTGTAATGTAGCAAACCAAAGAATTCTTTCCTGGAACAAACCGGTTCTACCAGGAAGTTTCAAGCAAAAAGCCTTAAAATTTTTAATCCTCCATATTTTACCCTGGTTTCCTAAAAATGTCAAAACGGCAGCCCCATTTGAAACCAAAGGGAAAATAGACCCTGAGGTATTTGAGGAGGAGAAATTACTTTTTGTCTCCTGTTTACAGCAATTTGCGGAACCAGGTCAGGGCTTTACGGCACCTCATCCTTTTTTTGGTCCTCTAAATACCCAGGAATGGGGGAAGGTGGTCTGGCTGCATGTGGACCACCACCTTAGGCAGTTTGGGTTATAAATGGAAAAGGGGTAAACTTCATTGCGCCAGCATTGGAACCGTTTCGCAGGAGAAAGATTTATTTTTTTTAAAGTCTTGAAAAGACGGGTATTACCCTTTCGCTTTTACCAATCGGACCTTGTCCATTCTTCCAGCGATGGACACAATCAGGATAGAGGCCACGAACATGATCAAGCTATATATAACTACCGGTATGGCCATGGCTGAATTCTGCAGTAAGGTAGCAGCAATCATGATACCTAAGGTTCCGTTTTGAATGCCGGATTCGATGCTGATCGCCAATTGTTGCGGCACTGGAAGTGTCAAAAGTCGGGAAAATAGTAGGGATAGTCCAAACGTGAGTACATTCAGCAATAAAGTTACCGGCCCAGCTACGGCAAAGAAGTTAACTATTTGATCCTTTTCATTTAAGATAGCTCCTCCCACGACCAGAACGAAAAATAAGATGGAAGCAATTCGAACGGGCCGGTCCGCCTTTTGTGCCATTGCCGCAAAACGGTGTTTTAGCCACATGCCAATGGCGACAGGAACCAAGGTTACTCCAGTAATCCGAAGTACGGTAGGGATAAAGGGGAGCGAAACACTCCCTTCTTCCCCAAAATAAACAATGGAAAAATTAACCAACAGAGGAATGGTGAAAATGGTTATCACCGAACTCATAGCGGTCAGGCTAATGGACAGAGCCGTGTCTCCTTTACTTAAGTGGGTGATCATGTTGGAAGTGGGCCCACCGGGGCAGCAAGCGATGATCATAATCCCCACCGCCATCGTTCCTTCCAGTCCGAAACCCAAGATCAAAAAAAAACCGAGTACCGGTAATAGTACCAACTGACAAAACAATCCCAACACCATGGCCTTGGGATATCTAAAAATGTTTTTAAAATCGCCAAGGTTTAAGCTTAGACCCATCCCCAGCATAATAAATGCCAGGGCTAAGGGTAAAAAAGCGGTGGTTATCAGGTTACTTTCCATTTGGGTCTCTTTAGAAGTATACTACTTCCTAACCAAATCAGGCCATGAGAGTTAGCAAACGGAGTATTGAAATATACTTATTTAGCAAGACTCCCTATTATAAGAACACCAATTGGGTGTAAGCCTGCTCCACTCAAATACGATCACTTTCTTCCCGCTTTTTTCAGAAAGTTGTAATGTGATTTCAAGGCTGAAGCGAAGCTCTTATTTTCATGGTAGGGTAATCCAAACTCAAGAGAAGTATCTTTAACGATTCCCGAGATTTGAGGGTAATGGATGTGGCAGATTTTTGGAAAAAGGTGATGTTCCACCTGTAGGTTCAGACCTCCGCATAGAAAGGTGGTTAACCGACTGTTTCTTGCAAAATTAGCGGTGGTTTTCATCTGATGTTCTGCCCAGGCTTCTTCTATATTTTCATTTTTACCAGGATTCGGTAGGGACGTTTGTTCCACTAGATGCGCCAGTTGGAATACCAGGCCTATTACCAAGCCCATAGCCAGATTTAGTGCCAAAAAGCCAATAAGGAATTGCCACCAGGTAATGCTCATTACCAGCAAGGGAATGATGATGAAAAGGCTGTAATACATCAGTTTGTAAGAAAATAGCTTGATGTATTCTATCCGGGGATGGTTGTTCTCATGTTGGCCGATTTTTTTCTGGAAAAACTTTTTATAGTCTTTCTTAAAAAACCAGGACACGGATGCCAGCGAATATAAGAAAAAGGCGTAGATGTGTTGATAGCGATGTATGGGGCGATGTGTTTCCCTTGCAGACACCCTTACCACACCAGGAGCGATCTCGAGGTCACCATCGTGGCCCACTATATTGGTGTAGGTATGATGGATTTTATTGTGGGTGATTTTCCAAATATAAACGTTGGCACCGATGACGTTAAAAAGGAAGCCGAGAGTTTTATTGACCCATGGCTTGGATGAATAGGAACCGTGAAGGGCATCATGGCAAATATTAAATCCAATAAATGCCATGTTCATTCCCAACCCAATGGCTAACAGAAGGGAAACCCAGGTAGGAAATACTTCCAGTAAAATGGTGAAATATAAAACAGCGAATGAGACTAAATAGGTGATGGTTTTAAGTACCATGGACCGGTTTGCCCGTTTTGACAGGGCATTGGTTTCGAAGTATTGTTCCACCCGTTCTTTTACGGTGGAAAAAAAACCAGAACTATTTTTATCTATGAATTTGAGCGTTAATGACATACTAATTAATTTTTATTCTTTTATCAAGGATTTTAATCCTTATGTTATTAAAACAAATATTTGTTATGAATGATCTTAATTCTGTAATAGATGAAAAAACATCTTTTTTCGATGTAACTTATAATCGAGTTGATAGAGGGTAATGCGTTTGTCTGGTTAACGCAAAGACAGGTTTTTAGGAAGGAATGGCTGCTTTCTTGCTGATTTCGGTAGGACACAGGCAACCCAGCGGCTACAAGTTTTTAGCGAATGGAGATTGGCAGCACCAGCTAATTTCGAGATGCTAATCGGGCCAGGCGTAAAGGGACTGGATATGGGCGGTTTGTTTTTTCGCAAGTTCATTTAGATCAATATCCAGCACGTTTTTATTGACTGTCAGCACCTGATTTTTCATGGCATCAGGAAGCTTCTCGTAGCCATGGAAGGCACCCAGAATCGCTCCCAAAATGGCTGCCGTGGTATCGTTATCCCTTCCATAGTTTACCAGAAAGGTCAAACTGTCCTGAAAGTCGAAATCGGAAACCAACATGGCCGTTAACACCTGCAGGTGGATTTCTCCGGCATGAAAAGGCATGTCTTGTAGGTGCTGGTCCAGTAATGTGAAAGCCCTTTTCATGGCGTTTTCCGTTGATGAACCGGCAGCGGAGAATTCCTTTTCCGTCGATCTGCCCGTATTTACTTCCTCGGCGATGGAAAGGGCTGTTTGCAATGCCCGGTAACTGCTTCTTCCGACCAGACGACTTTTAAAGAAAGATTCCGGGTCTACCGAACGAAGCACATCCAGCAATTTCATTTTATCGCCATTAGCGGTCATGGCGGACGCGGTCATAGCGGCCGAAAGGGCACTGATGTCCTTGGCATACCCAATATCGTACAGGCTTAAGTGATAGGCCTGTTCATAGGCTTTTTCAGGTTGCCCGGGATACCGGATACCGATGGCCGGGGAATAGAGTAACCCGGCGCACACCATTTCTCCCCCGTAAAATTTCCCAAGTGCCCGCTGGTAGGCCATTAAATCATTTTCTCCTATCGGTAGGGACACCTTATACCATTCCTGCAACCATAAGACCCTTAAATTGGCAAATTCCAAGGCTTCCATTTCTTCGGGTTTCAGGGATTTGAAATCCTGAAAGTACTGCTCGTATTCACGGACGATATGCAAGGAAAATTCCCGGGGGTTCAGGTCAAATTCATCCTGCTCTTCCAGGTACTCGAACATTAATTTTTTCCATCGGGTATCGTCTGTGGTGCCTCCTGCCGGTAAATTTACTTTCCAGATACCTTCCGGAGATACTTCCCGTACCATGGAGTCCAGGTTTTCTACCCATCCGTACTCCATTTGGATCGCCTCCCGGCTCCACATTTCCGTCGGGGCACCCATCGCATCGCCAATGGCACTGCCCACCAGCATTCCCTTCACTTTATCCGCCAGCTCTTCCCGGTTGATGGATAATACATCGTTTTCACGATCAGGCTTTTTTTCTTCCGGAGCAGATGCACAAGCTTGAATCAATAGTATCAAAAAAAGACAAAAAGTTGGATTAAAATTGTTCATGGAGGATAAGTTGGATGGCGTGTTTAGCTAAGGTTTCTTTTTCTTTCAGGGATAAATTCAGCGGCAATTGGGCCAGGCCAAAAAGCCTGCGGAGAATTTCCACGCCGGTGAAGGCGGCCAGCAACGTTTTTTCCAGCGAGTATTGTTGGAGAATTTGTTCCACGGTGGTTTCGGGTACCCTGGCCATTTTCAGATGCGCCAGCAGGATAGCCAGGTCAAATTCAGGGTCACCTAAAAAGGCAAATTCCGTATCGATGATTTTTAATCCCTTGGGGCTGTTGAGCCAGCTTCCGGGATAAAAATCTCCGTGGAGCAGGTGATTACCTGGCGAAAGGTACCGCTTACCCAGGGAACTGATTTTTGTGATCAGGGAAGCATCCTTTTTTACCAGAAGGGATAATTCCTCCAAGCCAGGTTGGATAGCATTCAGATCAAAACCGTTTTCTTTCTGAAATGGCAGTTCAAAAATATGTTGTTGGTTTAAGTTTCGCATGGCCATGTTACCGGGAAAGTCTGGTTTTGGCAAACCGTGCAGCTCCTTCAAATAATGAAGTAGTTCTTCAACCAACTCCTCGGTGAACATAGCGGGATTTTGATAGATGCCCAGAAAGTCTGTCCCCTGTTCTACATACTCCATGGCCAAAATCCAGTGCTCCCTGTCAAACCCTAAGACCCTCGGTGAATAATGTTCCAACACCTGATTATCGGCCAGACATTGGTAATACCTGAATTCTATTCCGGTTCGCTCTTGGGGTGCGGGTACCTGGGGATATTTAGCAACAAAGGGCCTGGATTGTTTCAAAACCAGGGTCCGCTTATCGGTTTTTACCAACAGCGTCACGTTCATGTTTCCCTCCCCGGCTTTCTCGCTTCCGAGAATTTCTTCATCCGGATGGAGCAAGCCCTTTTTTCGTAGATGGTCTGTTTGAAATTGATCTATTGGTTCGCTTAGTAGCATATCAGGTGGTCCTGGGTTTAGATGGTTGCTTACTATTTCAAAAATAAGAACCATAATCGGTTTGGCAGCCATTCATTCTGAAATAAAATCCAAGGCAGCTATTCATTCCTAGCCTTATCTGTTCTATTTTTGAGCCATGAGTAGTACGAAAAAGGATTTTACCTCGCTATTGAATGAATTGGCCAGGGAACTGGACGGAGAACTGCATTTTGACAGTTTGATGAAAACGTTATATGCCACGGATGCTTCTGTGTACCGTTCCTTACCCCTGGCAGTTGCTTTGCCCAAAAATACCAGTGACATAAAAAAATTGATTCGCTTTGCCTCTGAGCAGGGAACTTCCCTGATCCCCCGGACGGCGGGCACCTCTTTGGCCGGTCAGTGCGTGGGAGAAGGGATCGTAGTAGATGTTTCCAAATACATGAATCAAGCCATCGAATTCAATAAAAAGGAGGGGTGGATTCGTGTACAGCCCGGCGTGGTACGGAACGAATTGAATAATTACCTCAAAGAGCATGGGTATTTTTTTAGCCCCATTACCAGCACGGCTACCCGGGCCATGATAGGGGGAATGGTGGGGAACAACAGTTGTGGGACAACCTCTATCGTCTATGGTAGCACCCGGGAGCATGTACTGGAGCTTAAGGTATTACTCAGTGATGGAAGTGAGGCGGTATTTAAATCCATGACCCCCTCGGATTTTGAGTTAAAGTGCAAGCAGGATGACATGGAGGGAGCCTTGTACCGGCATATTCGGGAGGAACTTGAGAAGCCTGAGACCCAGAAGAATATTCGGGAGCACTTTCCCAAGGCCAGTATCCATCGTAGAAATACCGGGTATGCAGTGGATTACCTGCTGGAAACCCAGCTTTTTTCAGACTCCCGTAATCCTTTTGATTTTTGCAAGTTGCTTTGCGGCTCGGAAGGAACATTGGCCATCATTACTGAAATCAAGATCCACCTGGACCGGTTGCCTGAACCGTTTGACATCGTCGTGGCGGCTCATTTTGAAAGCATCCATGAGAGCATGAAAGCCGCACAGGTGGCGATGAAAAAAAGCCCAACGGCGGTGGAGTTGATGGATAAAATTATCCTGGACTGTACCAAAGAAAACGTGGAGCAAAGCAGGAATCGGGATTTTGTCGAAGGCGACCCCAAAGCCATATTGATGGTGGAATTCAGGGGACAAGATATCGAAGAAGCCAGGGCAAAAGGACTTGTGTTTGTGGAAGCCTTAAAACAAGCCGGGTTGGGATATGCCTTTCCGGTAATAGGTCCGGACCGGACCGACAGCGCGTGGCAGCTTAGAAGTGCCGGCCTGGGCTTACTAGCCAATATTCCGGGAGACAAAAAGGCGGTTGCCTGTATTGAGGACACGGCGGTGGCTATCGAAGACCTGGCAGATTACATTGATGAGTTTGCAGAGATCATCAAGGAATTTGGGCAGGAGCCGGTATATTATGCCCATGCCGGTGCCGGAGAGATCCATCTTCGACCCATTCTCGACCTAAAGAAGGCCAAAGATGTGGAAGAATTTTATCAAATTAGCGAAGCAAGTGCCAAACTGGTCAAAAAATACCGTGGATCGCTGAGCGGTGAACATGGTGATGGCAGGGTTAGAGCTGCTTTTATTCCCATGATGGTCGGACAGGAAAATTACGACCTGTTTAAAAGAGTAAAGGCTACCTGGGATCCCAAGGGAATTTTTAATCCCGGAAAGATCGTGGACGCGCCACCTATGAATACTTCCCTGCGCTACGAACCGGAAATGAAAACACCGGATTTTCCTACAAAGTTTGATTTCAGTAACGTGGGAGGTATTTTGCGCATGGCAGAAAAATGCAATGGTTCGGGGGATTGCCGGAAATTACCTAATTCCGGAGGAGGCACCATGTGCCCCAGTTACCAGGCTACCCGCTATGAAAAAGACACCACCCGGGGCCGGGCCAATACCTTACGTGAATTTTTGACCAACAGCCATAAGAAAAACCCCTTTGATCACCCGGAAATTAAAGAGGTCATGGACCTCTGTCTTTCCTGCAAGGGCTGTACCTCAGAATGTCCTTCAAATGTGGATATGTCTACCTTAAAAGCGGAGTTTCAATACCAATACCAAAAAGCAAACGGGGTGCCCTTGCGGTCCAGGGCTTTTGCGTATATCAATAAATTGAATGGCCTGGGAAGCAACATTCCGGGAATTTCAAATTTCTTCCTGACCAATGCCATTTTTGGAGGAGGACTGAAGAAATTTCTAGGGGTGGCTTCCGAGCGCAACCTGCCGACCATCAGCCAACAGTCGCTAAGAAATTGGTATAAAAAGGAATACCGCAAGTTATCCGGTAAACCTATTATCAAATCCCTGTATTTTTTCTGTGATGAGTTTACCAATCATAACGATACGGCTACCGGAATTAAGGCCATTACCTTATTACGACATTTGGGCTATGAGGTGAAACTGGTAGATCACGCAGAAAGTGGCAGGGGAGCCATTTCCAAAGGGTTGCTGGATTACGCCCAGAAAATGGCCGAAAGGAATGTCTCGATGTTTTCCAAACTAGTTAGTGCCGATAGTCCCCTGATCGGCTTGGAGCCCTCAGCGATTTTGAGTTTCCGGGATGAATATCCCCGGCTGGTAACTAAAAGTCTTCGGGAAAAAGCCAAATCGCTTAAATTTCACTGTGAAATGGTGGATGAGTTTTTGGCCAAGGAAATCATTGCTGGAAATATTCGTCCCGAAGATTTTACCTCGGAATCCAAACAAGTTCATCTGCATGGGCATTGCCATCAAAAGGCACTTTCATCGGTCAATTACTCAAAAAAGATACTCGAACTGCCTGTCAACTATCAGGTAAATATCATCCCGTCCGGCTGTTGCGGAATGGCCGGGTCTTTCGGGTACGAAAAAGAGCATTATAAACTAAGCATGCAGATAGGTGAAATGGTGTTGTTTCCGGCAGTACGGGACACGGGGGAAGACACCCTGATCGCTGCCCCGGGTACCAGTTGCCGGCATCAAATTGCAGATGGCACGGGAAGAAAAGCCCTGCATCCGGTGGAAATTTTATTCGAAGCATTGAAGCGATAGTAGTCATTAATGGAAGGGTAAAAACCTACGAAATTAGGGCCATTCAGAATCGCCACTTTCACTTTTCCGTTGCTGGGTCGGAATTAGTGTGTGCTACAATCGTTAGGTTTTTTTGATCAATAAGGAGATCTACCATACTATCTTTTGACAGTTAATTAACCCATATTCAAAAAACGAATTCAAAAAAATAGTTCTTTTCCCTACTCAATAATAAAGTTACCCGGAAAAAACTTTATTCTACAAATATTTTAAAGTCGGATTTTTGTATTATACTTCCTTTAAAAAGCTACTTATTGTCTTGTTGTTTCATATTGACAAGTTGAGACATTTCTTTTTTGCTTAGGGATATTTAAATCATCTCATTTGTACATGAGTGCAAGCTTTCATTTTTAGTTTGTGGGCAATCACTTTTTAATAACGCTATTAAATACGGATAAAATGAAACGAATTTTATTGGCATTTTTTCTACTGGCAACGAATTTGCAATTCGGCTTTGCCCAGGTTGGGATTGGTACAGAAAATCCTCATACCTCTGCCGCTTTGGAAATTCAATCCACTGAAAAGGGCTTGCTTATTCCCCGCTTAATCGAAGCTCAACGAAATGGATTGCTAAGTCCGGCAACGGGTTTATTGATATTTCAAACGGATAAGGAATCCGGTTTCTATTATTTTGATGGGGTATCCTGGGTATTATTAAAAGCAGGAGAAAATGTAAATCCCGATTGGGAGGCCAATGCCGGTGCTGCTGCCATTCTAAACAAACCTGATTTGGCTGCCATTGCCCTTTCCGGGCAATTTGAAGATTTGGAAAATGTTCCGGACTATTTGACCGTGGAAGACACGGCATCCATGTTATTACCCTACGTAACCTTACCTAAAATAGCTTCTCTCCTTAATGATAAGGTAGCTATTAATGATTTAACTCAAGAAACGGCCGAACGAAAATCTGCAGATATCACGCTTTCAACCGCGCTGGATACTGAAACGACCGAAAGAACCGCCAGTGACGCTACCCTGGAAACTGCCATTGCCACTGAAACCGCCCGTGCCCTGGCCGTGGAAGCCGAAAAAGAAGATCTTTCCAACAAAAGCACCGACATTACCACCGACGGCGAATCGGACACCAAATACACCAGTGCCAAAGCGGTAAAGGATTACGTGGACGCTTCTTCGGCTGGCAATCAGACCGCATTGAATGAAGAAATTGACCGAGCTCTGGCTGCAGAAGGCGTACTGGAAGCGGCCATCGAAACGGAAACGATCCGGGCCATGGGAGCAGAGAACCAGTTGTCCACTGACCTGGCCAGCGAAAGCAGTGCCAGGCAGGCAGCCGATACCAGTTTGGACGCGGCCATAACCGCCGAAACCGACCGGGCTGAGGCTGCAGAAGCCGGTATTTTGGCCGATCTGGATACTGAAGTTACCGAAAGACAAGTGGCAGATACCGCGCTGGAAACAGCGATTGCGACAGAAACCTCCCGTGCGGAAGGAGCCGAAGCAACGATCATTTCCGATCTGACCACGGAAACGGCGGCACGAGTATCCGCAGATGCCACCTTAGAAACCGCGCTGACCACTGAAACGACCGAAAGAACCGCCAGTGACGCTACCCTGGAAACGGCCATCGCAACCGAAACTGCCCGTGCCCAGGCAGTAGAAGCATTAAAAGAAGACCTCGCCAATAAGTCCACAGACATTACCACCGACGGCGAATCGGATACCAAATACACCAGTGCGAAAGCAGTAAAGGATTACGTGGACGCTTCTTCGGCTGGCAATCAGACCGCATTGAATGAAGAAATTGATCGTGCCATTACTGCGGAAGGAATACTGGAAACAGCCATCGCAACGGAAACGAGCCGTGCGGAAGGAGCAGAAAATCAGTTGTCCGCTGACCTGGCCAGCGAAAGCAGCGCCAGGCAGGCAGCCGATGCCAATTTAGAACTAGCTATTACAGCTGAAACCGACCGGGCTGAGTTGGCAGAAGCCGGTATTGTAGCCGACCTGGCCACCGAGTCGACCGAAAGACAAGCCGCAGATACTGCACTGGAAACAGCGATTGCGACAGAAACCTCCCGTGCGGAAGGAGCCGAAGCAACTATTATGGCCGACCTAACCACCGAAACGGCGGCACGAGTATCCGGAGATGCCACCTTGGAAACGGCGCTGACCAATGAAACGGCCGAACGAAAATCTGCAGATATCACGCTTTCAACCGCGCTGGATACTGAAACGACCGAAAGAACCGCCAGTGACGCTACCCTGGAAACTGCCATTGCCACCGAAACCGCCCGTGCCCAGGCTGCGGAAGCCGAAAAAGAAGACCTTTCCAACAAAAGCACCGACATTACCACCGACGGCGAATCGGAT
Organism: Cyclobacterium salsum; assembly: GCF_010119245.1. Classification (GTDB taxonomy): domain Bacteria; phylum Bacteroidota; class Bacteroidia; order Cytophagales; family Cyclobacteriaceae; genus Cyclobacterium; species Cyclobacterium salsum. The sequence continues at coordinate 726 of NZ_WNKG01000013.1, read as the reverse complement.
ACCAAATACACCAGTGCCAAAGCGGTAAAGGATTACGTGGACGCATCGGCATCCGGCAATCAGACCGCACTAAATGAAGAAATTGATCGTGCCATTACTGCAGAGGGCGTACTGGAAGCCGCCATCGCAACGGAAACGAGCCGTGCGGAAGGAGTAGAGAATCAGTTGTCCGCTGACCTGGCCAGCGAAAGCAGCGCCCGGCAGACAGTCGATACCAATTTGGAGCTGGCCATTACCACCGAAAGCGACCGGGCTGAATTGGCAGAAGCCGGTATTTTGGCCGATCTGGATACTGAAGTTACCGAAAGACAAGCCGCAGATACGGCTCTGGAAACAGCGATTGCTTCCGAAACAACTCGTGCAGAGGGAGCAGAGGCAACGATTAATGCCGATCTGACCACCGAAACGGCTGAAAGAATCGCCAATGATGCTAGTCTGGAAACCTCCATTGCCACTGAAACCGCCCGTGCCCTGGCCGTGGAAGCCGAAAAAGAAGATCTTTCCAACAAAAGCACCGACATTACCACCGACGGCGAATCGGACACCAAATACACCAGTGCCAAAGCGGTAAAGGATTACGTGGACGCTTCTTCGGCTGGCAATCAGACCGCATTGAATGAAGAAATTGACCGAGCTCTGGCTGCAGAAGGCGTACTGGAAGCGGCCATCGAAACGGAAACGACACGGGCCATAGGAGCAGAGAACCTGTTGTCCGCTAACCTGACC
>NZ_WNKG01000012.1 GCF_010119245.1 Cyclobacterium salsum | reverse complement strand
TTTTTCTCGCGGCGAACGCAAAGAAGGCGCGGCGGACGCGGCGGGTGCTTTTATGCCTTCCCAATACATTATCCGCTATTCAGATTGTTTGAAGTAATACATCCCCGTGTAGTAAACCCGCTGCGGTCTCTGCGATTTCGCTGCGATCGTGGCGTGAAACCCTTTTACATACATCTGCCTATTTATATTCCTCCAGCATCAACTCCAGCCTGTCTTCCATATGCTCGTTGATTTTCGAATCGCGGGTTAGTTCCCAATAGCTTTGATCCTTTAAGACCAACACCTGGGTGGCGACGATCCAGCTTTGCGTCCAACCCGTCAGGGTGCCCCAGGCTCCCCAGCCTACGTCGGCATTAGAAGCCCAGAATTCCCATCGTTCGAAGTCAAAAGCCCGGAACCAGGCACCATCAATGTCTTCAAACCGATCACTTTTTACTTGTATTCTAGTCAAAAAATCGGATAATTTCTGCAAAGCGGCTACGTACTCGGGATTACCGGTGGCCTGGGCGGCCTCATTCAGACTAAAAAACGCAAAATTACTGGTATACAGCATGTCGGCGATGGGGTCACCATTTTCAAAAATAAGGGGAGCCTCGTGCAAACCATACTCCTGATTGGATCGGGTACGGCCATACCTACCTTTATCGTTTCCTCCCAATTCCTCCCGGATAGCCCCGCTTTCCACCTGGTTTTCCAATAACTTGCTTACAATACGGTCCAGCCAGGCGCGGTGTTCAGGGGTATCTTCCACCCGGACCAGCCAGGCCAGAGGCAAAATCATTCGGGCCCGTTCCTGCTGTATGCCATTGGTCCACAACCATTCTTCAGGATAGGCATCCATGGTGATTTTTATGGCCGTTTTTGCCTTTTCCAGAAGGGGTTCGTAGCCGGTTTTATCATACAACCACAGGTACAGTGCCCACATCCAGGATTCAAAATGAGGTGCCGGGTTGACGAGATCCCTGTTCCAGTAATGCTTCCAACCCAAGCGCTGCAAATCCTTATTTTCGATGCGGTTGATGCGAAAACCTTGTTTGCCTGTAGTTCTAAAATTGGCAAGGATGGCTTCGGTCATCTCCTGATTCCAGGTATCCCGTTCCATAAAGGCCATGGCACCCAAAATTCCCAGAATGGCGCGGGCATTATCGTCGCCGTAATAAACATGGGGATGGGTATGGGACCAGCCGATCAAGCCGAAAGCAGCTGAATCGGGATGATTTCGGGGACCCTTTCTTAGGTTTTCGTTAAAAACAAAGTCCACCAGGTTTTCGGCAGTAGTAAAATGCTCCGGCTGATCCAACAAGCTCCCGGCAGCAGCCAGCGCAAAAGCCCCTTCACCCTGCACATCGGCCCTGATCCAATAGCGGTATTGCTGGCTGCCATCGAAATAAATATTGGAAGAATGTCCTTCCAGCAAGCCCTCGCTCCCATCACCAATAGGAAAATCCCTGGGAACCGGCGGTCCAACAGGATTCGTCCCGTCCCCCTGGTAGCGCAACCAGCGGTCTTTCCAGTCGGGGTGAATATAAAATTTCCCTTTGGAAAACCAGTCTACCCCATTTTTAACGCTGTTTTCCTTATCCGCCCGGGTAAGTGCCCTACTGGCATCAAAGGCAGGCTCCAGGTAGCGCGGCCAGCCGGAAAAGGTAAACTCCTGCTTACCGGTAAGTTCTGCAATCAGATGTGCCCATACCTTTTTCCAATGCTCCTGAGGCCCATACCGGCCTTTGGCAAAGTCAGAAAGCTTTGTCAATGCAACAAAACCCGAACCGTTCGAAACTAACATCGGGTGCACCGGCACTCCTTCCAGCCCATAAGGAGCAGTATCCAAACCCGCTACTTTAGCCAACACAAGTAAGGGATCGGAGGCCTCCACGGGAATCAGGTGGCAGTCATTGATGCCTAAAATACGCATGGTTGGCAGGCTTTCTCCAAAGTGATCCCCCGCTACCACTCCCCTTTCCAGCCGGGTTTGAATCACCGGGCCCTGGCTGTTTACCCCCGGAATATCTTCCGGAAACTCCAGGTAATAGCGGACACGCTTTTCGTTCATTACTTTAAAAAAATCCTTCGGTAGCCGCAACCTGTGGTGGGGATACTGGTCTGCCAGCAAGAGCAGTGTAGCCGCCGGAGGAATCTCATTCATGGCAACTTCGCTGTCGGGATAAAATTCCAGCTCAAAACCTTCTCCTGAAAGCCAGCCAAGCAAATCGGTTTCGGGTGCTCCTACCACATAAATGGTTTGTCCCCTACCATAACTACCATTCAATACCAATATAACCAATAAAAAGAAGCCGTATTTGCGCATAAGGGAAGAGATCTGTTTCTAATAAATAGCAACAGGCAATATACGGCATTAGGCTTGGATCTGAAACCCAAAAGTGAGGAGACAAATTGAATTTTACCTCTAAAATTTAGGAATTATAATACATTGACCTGCAATTATTTAGCCATCCACCTGAAATAATCGCTAAGGAATAGTGAAAAAGAATAGAAATTCTTAAATTTAAAAAAACATTCTTTAAATCAATTAAAATGCATTTCAGATTCTTATTCGCATGGATTCTTCTTTTTTCTGGCGGAAATGCAAGCTTTGCGTCGGATCTGGCTTTCAAAGATTCCATACTCAGGGAAAGTGCTCCTGAGGAGCAAACCTGGAGGATCATCAATAAGGGAGCGGGTGGAAATAACTCCCTGGATTTGTTGGCAAGGCTGGAGGGGGATGTATTGACTGAAAACCCCGATATGGTTTTTATCCTGGCGGGCATGCACGACATGATCAACTTGCATAAATTTTTGGATTACGGCACCTTTCGAAAATCTTACCAGAAGATCATCAGCAAGCTTAAGGAGGCGGGAATAGAAACGGTATTGATGAACCTTACCCCGGTGGATACCAACGCCATTTCCGGCAGATATGAATTATCTTTTTTTGATTCCCCACCTTTAATGCGAATCCAACGGGCAAATGAAATCATCGCCGATCTGGCCAAAGTTAACGGACTGCCGATGATTGACCTATATCAGGAATTTATTTCCAGGAACTCTCCCAATACGGGCAAAAGCTCGCTGATTCGGAACGTAGCTAATTCCGGAAAAGCAGATGGGGTCCATCCGACCAGTGAAGGTAATCGAATCATTGCCGAACAAATTTTTAACTTTTTGGTCGCTAAGGGAAAAATAACGGAAAAGAAAAGCATGGTCTTTTTTGGTGATAGCATCACCTTCGGACAGGGAGTAGAGGGAAGTGGTACCAGCCAGGGCCAGACGTTTCCCGCCTACCTTAAAAAAATGATCCAGTGGGATGGATTGGCACCCTATTTTTCCATTCCTTATGAATACGAAGAAGTGGAAGGAAATTTCAGCGATCCATTCGTTTTCGATGATGGCCAGGTGGTAAATGACCTGGCCGACTGGAAGGAAAGAAGAAAAGAAATCCTTCAAAAATGGCACAAACTAATGGGGAAATGGCCGGAGATAAATACCCAGCCAACGTTCGAAATTTTAGATACCAGGGAAAGAGAAGGTTTTGTCCAAAAAAAGATTCGATTTGAGTGGGTTCCCGGGCAATGGACTGAGGGTTATTTACTGCTTCCCCATGGTGCTGAAAACCGGCCAGCGGTAGTGACCGTTTATTACGAGCCGGAAACGGCTATTGGCGAGGGAAAACCTCACCGCGATTTTGCATTGCAACTGGCGAAACGCGGATTTGTCACCCTATCCCTTGGCACCACGGCCACCACGGAGAATCAAACCTATTCGATTTATTATCCGCATATAGACAGTGCCAGGGTACAACCCCTTTCCATGCTGGCCTACGCCGCGGGCAATGCCTGGCACCTGCTTGCCTCCCTCCCCGAAGTTGACAAAGAAAAAATTGGAATCACCGGCCATTCTTATGGTGGTAAATGGGCCATGTTTGCTTCCTGCCTCTTCGAAAAATACGCAGCAGCAGCCTGGTCGGACCCCGGTATCGTATTCGACGAAACCAGACCGGACATTAATTATTGGGAACCCTGGTACCTGGGCTACCATCCCAACCCCTGGAGGGACAGGGGAATTCCTACCGAAGAAAATCCTGCCAAAGGGCTCTATCCGGAGTTGGTAGAAAAAGGAATGAACCTACACGAACTGCACGTACTGATGGCCCCACGACCTTTTTTGGTTTCAGGAGGCTCGGAAGATTCGCAGGACCGTTGGGTTCCGCTGAACTACAGCTTGAGAGCAAATAATTTTTATGGAGCAAAAAACCGGGTCGGCATGAGTAACCGCCCGAACCATTCTCCCAGTCCCGATTCCAACGAAATCATTTATTCATTTTTTGAATACTACCTCGCTCCCTGATATTCAGCCAAAAAACCTATTGAGATTTTCCCTGACAAATACATCGTCATTCAGCCAGGGATAATCGGCGTAGATCCGGTCGATCTCTTCTACTTGCCCCGGAGATAATTTTTCTTCCTCACTGAGGCACCAGATCCCGGGCAGCAACCCTTGTCTCCTAAGAATTTCGTGTATACCGGAAATACACCCCTTAAATTGATGTTTGGGATCAAAAATTGCCGCATTGGCATCGGTAATCTGCACTCCTAGCTCAAGAAGTTCTCTTATTCCTTCTCCTTTATTATCCAGACATTTTTTCACTTCTTTGAGCAGGGTTACCGCTTGGGAAGTCCAGACGGCCCAGTGCCCTAACAATCCACCAACGATCCTTTTGGTTACCCTTTGCCCATTTACCAGCAGGGTATAATCCGTCAATAAATCAGCAACGATATTGTCATCGTTGCCTGTGTACAAGGCTATTTGCGCTGGCCTCCCGGAAGCACATACCGCTCGTACCACATCCAGGGTTTGGTACCGATTAAAGGGAGCCATTTTTATGGCTTTCACATTGGGAATCTGGGCAAAATCTTTCCAAAAGTCATAACTCAATAACCTCCCGCCAGCGGAAGGCTGTAGGTAAAACCCAAAGAGGGGGATTTCTTCGGCTACTTTCTCCGCCCGGGCAATTAAGTCCTTCTCAGACCAATCGCCCAATCCTCCCGCACTAAGCAAACCCAAATCATACCCAAGTTCGCTAGCCAGCACTGCCTCTTCTAGTGCCTGTTGGGTATTCCCCACGATTCCGGCCACTTTAATAAAGGGCCTATCAAGTTCCGCCGCCTTAACCTCTTCCATGGCCATTTCCAACACCGGTTTCAACAGACCGTATTGCTTATCACGGATTTCAAACTGGGTACTATGTACACCCACTGCCATGCCGCCGGCACCGGAAGCCAGGTAATAACGTGTCAATGCCCGTTGGTGCCTTTCGTCCAGCTTGCGGTGTTTGTTTAATGCCAGGGGATGAGCAGGAATGACGGTGCCTTCCTGCAGATGCTTTTCTATTAGGGGGTCTATCTGATGCATAAGAATCTAAAATTTTCCTTCTCTTTCCTGAAAATGGGTTGGTTTGTTTAACGTAGCACCATCCTCCCGTATCCAGGCTGCAGTCATTTCGATCATCTCCAGCAGGGAGACGGAAGGGTAGCCAAACAGGCGGTGGCAAAGGGAGGCATTGCTTAACAAAGCCATGGGCTCGGGTTCATTGATAAATACCGGTGTTTTGTTTAGGAGTTCACCAAATTTGCCTGCGACCTGGCGTATACTCACGGTTTCCGGGCCGGTCACATTTAGTAACCTGGGAGGGCTGCTGACATGTAGCAGGGATCGAATCGCTATTTCATTGGCATCTCCCTGCCAAATCACATTCATGTGGCCACTTCTCAAATCAATGGGCTGCCCCTTTTCCACCATTTTACCAATTTCCAGGAGGTTTCCATACCGCATATCGATGGCATAGTTCAGGCGGTAAATCAGCATGGGAATCCGGTATTGATGGCTGAAGTATTCAAAAATCCGTTCCCGGCCCAAACAGGATTGTGCATATTCCCCCAGAGGTTCAGGCGGAGTGGTTTCCGACGCGCCACCAGAAGCATAATGCACAAAGGGATATACATTTCCGCTTGAAAAGACCACTATCCGCGAATCCCTGAATTTTTCCGACACCCTTCCGGGCAGGTAGGCATTCATTGCCCAGGTCGTGTGCGCCTCGCCCGTGGTTCCAAATTTTTTACCCGCCAGGTAGATGACGTTTTTTGCAAGGGGTAATGCCTGCAGGTCCCCGTCATCGAGGAGGTCTGCACGAATGCATCGAATTCCCTCCGTTTCCAGTTCCTGTTTGATACTTTCATTTGAAAACCGGGATACCCCGAATACCTCTTTCGTAACGCCGGCCTCCTGAATCGCCCGTACCAGCAACCTGGCAAGACTGGGTCCCATTTTACCGGCCACCCCCAACAGAAGAATATCACCATCGATTTGTTGGATATCCTTCACCAATGCGGGAGAGGGCTTACTTAATTTTTCTTCGAGTTCTGCTATGGTTTTCATGGGTTACGCTATTTGGGGTGTACTAGCTTCCTGGCTGCAATTTTTAAACATTTTATCTTAAATGAAACTTTTTTACTAAAAAAACAGGACGTAGGCATTGCTGACTGCCAATGTCAGTAAAACCAACAATCCAAAGGCTCCCAGTAAGATGGTTCCTATCCCATTTTTCATATTTCCCATTATTTTTCCATCATTTCCGATCAGGAAGATGCCAAGACCAATAAACGGAACGGCAAAAATAGTAATGCCCTGGGCAAAAACAATCAGCTCCAAAGGTAGCCGCCCAAAAATCAGCGCCACAGCCGCCCCAATGACGATGACCAGGGAGATCAAAAGCTTCACCCGAACACTATTCAGGTCCCTGCCCATGGATAGTGCGTCTGCCAACAAGGTACCGCCAATGGTGGCATTGCCCAGAAGCGAGGAAAAAGACGCGCCAAACAACCCCACCATAAATACCAAAAAGGAAAATTTCCCATACACAGGCTCCAGGGCCATGCCCATATCAGCAGCAGAATTGACTCCGATGCCCTTGGGATACAGAATCGTCGCAGCACTTAACATGATCATTGATGAAATCAATCCTAATACGACTATTCCCGTGAAGCTCTCCCGAAGGGCATCCCCTTTCTGTTCTTTTCTCCATCCTTTCTCCTGCACCAGATAGGCCTGGTAAAAAGCCCCGGCAATGGAAAAACTAGAGGCTACCAACGCAATTACCAAAATAAAAGCCCCCGGAGGAATAGAAGGTTTAAAACCGGATACAATATTATCGAATGAAGGTGGGGCCAACACAAGGGTGAAAAAAAATGAAACTACCATGATAGTCACCATGGCGATCATCACTTTTTCCAATATGCGGTAAAAGGATTTGAAGAAAAGCAGGGAAATGGCTAACAAGGAGATGATCAAAATCCAAACAGCGTTTGAACTGCCCAGGGATTCGGATAAAGCCATTCCAGCACCTACTGTGTTTCCAGCCTGAAAAGAGGCCGTTACAAAGAAAATCCCCAATCCGGCCACCCATGCCGCCAGGTTTCCCCATTTTTGCCGGAAAATACTTATCAGTGAAACCTCAGTGGCTAAGCCTATCCGTGCACCCATCCCAGTAAAAGTAATCATTAACACAACGGCTATTGCGATGACCCAGAGCAATTGGAAACCATAGATAGCCCCCAATTTGGAAGTGATGGTCAGGCTACCCGGACCAAATACCAGAGCGGCGGTGATCAGGCCCGGTCCCAGGGATTTCAACCATCGCATCAACATGACAGAAAAGAAAAACGTAGCTGGTAAAACGGAAAAGTAACGTGCATATTCCGGTTAAAAATGTCTTCTATTAAAAATTTCAGTCAGAATGACAGCATCTCTGGCAGACGCTGGGTTTTTCAGCAGTCGGGCATATTTGCTGTTTCCGGGATTTTCGGCCGCTACATCCTCTACTTCACCCAATAATTTTTTATCGTCTGCCAGATCTACCTGATCGTCTAGTTTGACCAAGGGCTGTTTGAGATCCTGATAGGGGTTTTTATATGCCTCTTGGTTCTTTTTGTAATTCTCTTGATTCTCTGTTCGATACTCAGCCGCCTCAACTTCTTCAGCCGTGGTTTTCTCAGCATAGGTCACTTCTTCCGGTTCCCCGGAAGCATCCATATCTCGTTCCCGTTGCCCTTGTTCGTTCCGGATTTCTCTCAGCAAGTCGTCAAATGATGGCCCTTTCTGAGGTGGCTTAGCGTCCGACTCCTCCTGGTCTGAAGTCGGTTTTTCAGCCTTTTTTTGGATAAACGAGGTGTAAATAAAATAAATGATAATGGCAATGATATAAAATATAGTCCCTGAATCCATAGGTTACCCATTCGTTTGAAAGGTGAATGTACAAAATTTATCGGTTTTACGGTACTCTTTTTTGAGCAGTAGATCCAAAGTAGAAAAAAGCATCCCCGTTGGTGAAGGCTGGGCTGAAGCCGCCTGTTGCCCATGAACTCTTAGCTTCGAGTGATCTCCGGTGGCCGCAAAATAACTTATCATTAAATGACCCAAAACAGAATTATTACGTTCGTAGCGAAAACCGATAAATTATATGATTTTAATCAGTTTTACCTATGAAAGCCATTTCTTACAATAATATTTCAATTGATTTTTAGTATATTCATACAACAAAAAAATAGTACCCAAAGTATTTATAAACCTTACGCTAAAATGAAAACTGAAAAAAAACTATCGCACTTTATGGATATGAACGTAGCTTTTCCGAATGTGATTGTTAAAACGCATCACGGCAACGTACACTTCAGATCACTGATACAGGACAAGCGGATCATTGTTTATACCAATCCGTCCGAACTGATTCCCGCCAACAAAAATGAGGCTGGTGAATTAGTTGAAACCCTACGCAAACTAAAAAAACTGAATTACCATCTAATTGGGTTCAACCGAGATTCCTTCGAGGAACATTTAAAATCGCTCAACTGGCTCAATTCCTATCTGAGCGATGATTTGGTTTTCCCGGTGTTCTATCAGCCTCAAAATGAGGTTAAAAAATGTTTGGAGAAAAATTTAGGAAAAAAAATAACCTTAAAATCCCCCATTTACTTACTTGATAAAAACGGAAGTACTCGAATGATTATTGATGGCTACCAATCGGCGAGCAAAAATTTAGAGACAATATTAGAGCAAGCCTCAAAACTGGTATTGGCTGATCAATCTTTTGGAAAAAACCATTCGCTAAGGGACAGCTAATCCCTTAGCGATTTCCGGGTGGTTCCCGGAACCGTCTCAATTTTCCAGGCTCACCTTAGCCAGTTCAGGTTGGGGCAGGTTGTGCTCCTTTCGTTTCCCCCCTTCAGACTTATTTACTTGTTTTGAGTTGCTTTCAGTGTCCACTTGCTTCTTGAGTTTCTTAATACAAGCCTCTACTTCTGCACCGGGGTCAATTTTTATTTTGTTTGTTAGAACAGTACCATGCACCACACCGGTCTCGCCGATAATCGTAATGTCAGTCGCGACTACTTCACCAACTACCTCTCCCATTATAGAGATATGACAGCCTTTTACATTGCCGATAACCTGGCCAGTCTTTCCGATAATAATCCTTTTACTCGTGATTAGATTTCCCTGAATAATTCCTTCTACCCGAACGTCATTGTTTGACTCAATGTCTCCTATCATCCGGAATCCCGGAGCAAAAAATGAAGTAGTGCTTGGCTCACTTAACGACTGGGTTGATTTTTTTTCTGCGTTCCACATGGCTTAGTTTTTTTAAAAATAAATACGAAATTGAATAAGTAGGTGATATAAATAGTACAAGTATCTCTTTCAATAGTATAAACATAGAATAAAAAAAATGAAGGACCAAAAATAATTTTACAAAGCAATATTTCGTAATCCAAGTGAAATTTACCGTATATATTTCCGCCCAATCTTCTTTTACACAATATTAGTTCATAACTAATTTAATATCGATCGATTGAAACAAATCATTCAATTTAAATTTATAATTATTCATATATTTTTTTTAATAAAGGACTAACCACAAGCACTAAGCACAAATTAGGTGCTTTCAACTACAAAAAATAGAAGTCAAGCCAATAATTCGCACATTCTCAATTCATTAGGATTTTTGACATCTGAATTTATCAAATCGGCTTATTTAAATTCAAAATACAAATAGTAGTATACTTTCCGAAAAATCAGCTTTTTTCGACATTCTGAAAACAACTTTATTGATACTTATTAGTGTAAAATTCATATAATAAGCCCTTTTAATTGAATATGTAAATCCAAACCTCATTTTTTTAAATTCCATTTTGTTTATCTTGTTTAAAATGATAAATTCGGAAGACAGTAGAAGTACCTGTCAAAAACAAGCAATCGGGTCAGTTAAAAAAAGAATCGAATGAAAGAAAAACTTGAAACCATAATAGTGGACGACGATATTTTAACGCTACATTATATCCGAAAAATCGTCAAAACGTCACCTATTGACGGACCGATTCATACATCTGAAAATGGTAAACTTGCATTTGATGTGTTGGACAACCGAAAAGATGAATTTGATAATATTCTGGTCTTTTTAGATATCAACATGCCGGTAATGGACGGTTGGTCCTTTCTGGACACCCTCCAGGACAAAGACTACAAGGATAAAATCCAGGTAGTAATGGTCACTTCCTCCACGGATCCGGCAGACAAAGCCAAATCCGGAAAGTACCCCCAGGTTATTGGATACCTGGAAAAGCCCGTTTATCCACAGGTATTTACGGAAATTTACAATCTATTTGACAAAAATATCGTCATTACAAAAAACAAGGGTGCCGTAAATTGATTCCATCCGGAACCGAACCACCCAATAAAAGCCAGTCAACTACTCGTTGAACTGGCTTTTTGATTGATATCCAACCTAAGCTTCCTTGCTATTTGGAACCTTTAGGTTAAATTTGTTTGGCGATAACCTTACCTATTACATGCAGCTTTCCAAATTAGAAATCAGGGGATTTAAAAGTTTCGGTGACAAAGTACTGATTCATTTTGACAAAGGTATTACCGGGATCGTAGGTCCCAATGGTTGCGGGAAATCAAATGTGGTCGATGCCATCCGATGGGTGTTGGGAGAACAAAAGACCCGCATGCTGCGCTCTGACAAGATGGAAAATGTTATTTTCAACGGGACAAAAAACCGGAAGCCTCTAAACATGGCCGAGGTATCGCTGACCTTTGAAAACACCAAAAACCTCCTCCCCACCGAATATACCCATGTTACGATTTCGCGAAGGTATTACCGATCAGGTGACAGCGAATACCTACTAAATGGCGTAACCTGCCGGCTGAAGGACATCACCAATCTGTTCATGGATACAGGCATCAATTCCAACAGCTATGCCATTATTGAGTTGAAAATGATTGATGAATTGCTCAATGACAAGAACAATTCCAGGAGGGAGCTTTTTGAAGAAGCGGCCGGCATATCTAAGTTCAAAACCCGTAAAAAGGAAACCCTGCGAAAACTAGAGGATACCGACGCGGACCTGGACCGGGTGGAAGATTTGCTTTATGAAATAGAAAAAAACCTAAAATCTCTTGAAAAACAAGCCCGCCAGGCTGCCCGGTATTTTGAAATCAAAAAATCCTACAAAGCCTCCAACATTGCTTTAGCAAAAAAAGGTGTGCTCCAACACCGGGATGGCCTCATCCAGTTGAATCAAAAGCTGGAGGAGGAAAGTGACCGTAAAGTTCAGTTAAATGCGACCATCGCCGCCAAAGAAGCGGCCCTGGAAAACCTGAAAACGGAGATGGTTACTAAAGAAAAATTGCTGGGTAGCCGGCAAAAGACACTGAACGAACACGTGCTCAAAATACGGCAGTTTGAAAGTGATAAAAAAATAAAAAATGAGCGGCTTCGATTCCTACAGGACAAATCACAAGAATTGCGAGTGCAAATCGAAGAGGATAAAAAGAGTAACGAACGGGCAAGCTTCAGTATCCGCTCACTGGAACAGGAAAAGGCCGTTGCGGCAAAATTGATCGCGGAGAAAGAACTTCAGGTACAAGACCTCAAAGCCATCTATGAAGACAAAAAATCCCAGCATGCCGCTACCCAGGAAAAGCAGCGGGTCCTGCAAAGCAACTATTCTGGTAAAAGGGATGAGATGTACCAGCTTTCGAAAAGCCAGGAAATAAAACAGATTCAGCTCACTACCTTAAAGCAGGAATTGGAAAAGACTGCTACCGACGATAGCAGCCAGGTGGAGAATCTGGCCGGTTTCAAGGAAAAACTGGAAGTCATTCAAAGCCAACTGGAAGTGGAGAAGCGGGAATTGCATCGGATAAAAACTGATGAAGAAGCCCACCAGCAGAAATTGGAAGCAACTAACCGGACCCAGGAACTGATCCGGGAAGAACTTACTCAGGTCAACCGAAAATTAGATGCCAAAAGTAATGAGTTTCAACTTACCAAATCGCTGGTGGATAACCTCGAAGGCTTTCCGGAAGCGATAAAATTTTTAAAGAAAAACAGCAGTTGGGGAAAAAACACCCCCCTCCTATCCGACATCCTGACAACCGATGAAAAATACAGGGTGACGATCGAAAATTTCCTGGAGACCTACATGAATTATTATGTGGTAGAGCAGGAAAAGGAAGCCATAGAGGCAGTGAAATTATTGAGCGACGCCGGAAAAGGAAAGGCGAACTTCTTTATTCTGGAGCGGTTTGAAAAATTCCGTCCTACCCAAAACAAACTGTTTTCGGATGCGGTACCAGCAACTGAAATCATCGAATATGACAGCAAATACGCCCGCCTGGTAGGATACCTGCTGGATGATGTTTATATTTTTAACGGGGACATACACCAGGTTCCCAAAACACAGGAAGCCATTTTTATTACTGAAAGTGGTAAATTTATTGACAGACGCTTTACGATTTCCGGAGGCTCGGTAGGTCTCTTTGAAGGGAAACGAATAGGCCGGGCCAAGAACCTGGAAAAACTGGAAAAGGAAATCAAAAATCTTCAAAAAAACATCAATGAAATTAAAACCAATCTGGACAACAAAACGGCGGAGTATTCCAATCTAAAAGCCATCAGCTTCAAATCGGCTCTTGAAGAAAAACAATCGGTCGTTAATGAATTGAATCAGGAATACGTTTCTGTGAAAACGAAAAAGGAGCAATTGGCTGAGATGCTTACTTCCAATGCCAATAAAAAGGAGGATATCCAGGAGAAAATTCACGAGCTGTCGGAAGAGCTATCGGAACTAGGTCCAACGCTTCAAACGGAAAAACAGGCCTTTTCAGCCCTGGAGGAAGAAATTCAAGAGATCAACCAACACCTGCTGGAGGCGGGAGAGGAACTTTCCCGCTGTTCTTCCCAATACAATGAAGAAAACATCCGCTTTCACCAGCAAGAAAATAAGCTCCAAAGCATTGAGCAGGAAATCGGCTTTAAACAAAGCACCTTTGACAGCAGCCATGAACGCATAGAGAAGTCCCAAAAAGAATTGACGCAAACCGATCAGGAGATAAGGGGGCTGATCGATAACAATGAGGTGAAGGATGATGAACTCATTGAATTGTATACGGAAAAGGAGCAGATAGAAGCTGGGGTAAGCGAAGCGGAAAAGGCCTATTATGCGCTCCGGGGAGAAATAGACCAATCCGATAAATCCATTCGTGAGATCCAACAAAATAAAGAACGTGTGGATGGCCTGATCATGGAATTCAAGCAGGGTGCCAACGAAATCAATCTGAAACTAAATGCGATAAAAGAACGGCTAAACGTGGAATTTGAACTGGACCTGGATCAGCTGATGCAGGAAGATCCCGAGGAGACGGAGGAATTTGCCGGGAAAGATGAGGCGACGCTCAGGGAAGAAGTGCAGCAGGCTAAAAGCAAGCTAGAGAAAATGGGTCCGATCAATCCCATGGCCATGGAGGCCTTTGATGAAATCAAGGAAAGGCATGTGTTTATCACGGATCAAAAAGAGGATCTCATCAAAGCCAAAGAGTCCCTAATCACCACCATTAGTGAGATCGACCAGGTAGCCAGGGAAACTTTTCTGGATGCCTTTGGGAAAATCAAAGAAAACTTTGTAAAAGTCTTTCGGTCATTGTTTACAGAAGAAGACGATTGCGATTTAAAACTTACGGATCCGGACATGCCTCTGGAAAGCAGCATTGAGATTATTGCCAAACCCAAAGGAAAAAGACCCCTTTCCATCAATCAGCTTTCAGGAGGAGAAAAAACCCTGACTGCCACTTCCCTTCTATTCTCAATTTATCTGCTCAAACCCGCCCCCTTCTGTATTTTTGATGAAGTGGATGCACCCTTGGACGATGCTAATATTGATAAATTCAATCAGATCATTCAGACCTTTTCCAACGAGTCCCAGTTCATTATTGTGACGCACAATAAACGAACCATGGCCAGCACGGATATTATTTATGGCATTACCATGATTGAGGCAGGGGTATCCAGAGTGGTACCGGTAGACCTGAGAGAATTGGTAGAAGAAGAGGGGGAGGAAGGCTAACTAATATAAAAGCCGGACCCATCAAATGGCCCGGCTTAAATCCTCTCAATTAGGTAATTTATCAGCAAATTTTCCGTACACCCAGGTGCCAGCAATCGCACTTAGCAAGGTCACTACAATCACCGAATAGCCAAATCCTATTTGGGCAAATAAAGGCCCGGGACAGGCTCCGGTAAGTGCCCAACCGAGACCGAAAATAAATCCCCCGATCACCTGGCCTTTCCTGAATTCCTTGTCTGCAATCTTAATCGGTTCACCGCTTATTGTCTTTACACCAAACTTCTTGATGAGCTGGATGGAAACCATTCCTACCAAAATGGCAGATCCTATCACTCCATACATAAAGAAGGACTGTAATCGGAACATTTCCTGAATCCGAAACCAGGATATTACTTCTGCTTTTACAAATACGATCCCAAATAAAACACCCACTATCAGGTATCTCAATAACTTCCATCCAGATTCTCCGGACTTGCCCATGTTAGGGGCTTCACATTCTACCGGATTGGCTGGTATTTTTTCTTTTACTTCCATTTCGTTCTTTTTTGATTTGTTTAAATTCCCTTTAACGATACCTTAAAATCCAACCAAAGCCATGATAAAAGGCAGGATCAAGTGAGTCATTACAAACCCGCCAATCATGAAAAAGACCGTTGCGAGCATCGATGGCCACTGCAGATTACTGATGCCCATTATGGCATGACCAGAAGTACAGCCTCCTGCATACCGGGTACCAAAACCAATCAGAAAACCTCCAATAACAAAAAAGAAAAGCCCTTTAAGCGTAAACAGATTGGACCAGCTAAAAATATCTGCCGGCAACAGGCTATTGAAATCAGTGATTCCTAATTGGGCTAAATCCTGTTGCGTGCTTTCTGCCACTACTACTGCCGCCGGATTGGAAAGAAAGAGCGCGGCGATCACTCCCCCAAGAAATATACCGACTACAAACAGGATATTCCATAATTCCTTCTTCCAGTCGTATTGGAAAAAAGGGATTTTTGCCGGTATGCAGGCAGCGCAGGCATGCCGCAGCGAGGAGGATATGCCAAAGGATTTATTGCCAATTAACAATAGGGCTGGCACGGTTAATCCAATCAAGGGACCGGCCACATACCAGGGCCAGGGTTGCTTAATCCATTCTATCAATTGTTCCATTTTTATTACGTTTTAATTTAAATTTTTCTTTTTCCCTTAGCGAACTACCAAGAAGGAAACTTTTTATAAAAATGGCAGGGAAGCTTTCCCTGCCATGAACCAACACATCAACCAAAAAAAGCTTACAATAACGTTGTGGGGCAAACGTATTCACTTACTTCAAACTTTCCCGATGCTTTTATGGCATCAAACCCACCTTGAATATCAACCAAATTGTCATAACCTCTGGCCCTCAAAACCGAGTTGAAAATCATGGATCGATACCCTCCAGCACAATGTACGTAATAGGTTTGCTCTCTGTTTATTTCAGCCAGCGTTTCATTAATGTAATCCAACGGTACATTTTCCGCCCCAATCAGATGTTCGCTTGTATGTTCACTGGCCTTTCTGACATCCAGTATTTTCATTTCCGAATTGGCTTTCTTAAGATTTGAAAGTTCATCCACAGACACCATGGGAATGATATCCACTTCTTTACCAGCGTCTTTCCAGGCATCAAAGCCGCCTTTCAGGTAACCCAAAGCATGGTCGTAGCCCACTCTGGCCAAGCGTGTGATGACTTCTTCTTCCCTGCCTTCATCGGCTACCACCAGGATTTCCTGTTTCACATCCGGTATCAGTGTTCCTACCCAAACGGCAAAACTTCCATCGATGCCAATATTTATGGCGTTTGGTATAAAGCCTTTGGCAAATACCTCCGGCTTCCGGGTATCCAGGACTACCGCCCCCGTTTCGTTCGCGGCAGCTTCAAAAGCATCCGGAGACAAGGCTTGCTGTCCCCTATCCAACACCTCATCTATGCTATCATAGCCCTGAATGTTCATTAACACATTCTGAGGAAAATAGGAAGGAGGGGGTGTCAATCCGGTAAGTACTTCCTTAATGAAGTCTTCCTTGCTCATTTCCTGCAAGGCATAATTGGTTTTCTTTTGGTTTCCCAACGTATCGCTGGTTTCCTTGCTCATGTTTTTACCACAAGCACTGCCAGCACCGTGCGCAGGATATACAATCAGATGGTCCGCCAAGGGCATGATTTTTTCACGCAGGGAGTCGTAGAGATGAGCCGCAAGCTTTTCCTGGGTAAGGTCTTTGATCACCTTTTGTGCAAGATCCGGTCTTCCTACATCCCCTATAAACAGGGTATCACCAGTAAACAAGGCCACTTCCTTTCCGGTTTCATCTTTCACTAAAAAGACGGAACTTTCCATGGTATGGCCCGGGGTATGAATGAGGGTAACCGTTGCACCGCCCACTTGAAATTCTTGATTATCTTTGGCCACAATCGCCTCAAAGCCCATGGGCATCTCCGTCGGCCCAAATACAATTTCAGCACCGGTCTTGGTAGATAAATCCTGGTGTCCGGAAACGAAATCCGCATGAAAATGGGTTTCAAAAATGTATTTGATTGTGGCTCCGTTTCGTTCGGCTTTTTCTATATAGGGCTGTACTTCCCGTAAGGGATCCACAATGGCCGCTTCACCGTTCGACTCAATATAATAGGCCCCCTGGGCCAGGCAACCCGTATAAATTTGTTCTATCTTCATTGGAATAATTGATTAATGATTGATAATGCAAAATAGGACCTCTTGCACCCCAGTTATAGGACTTTGGTCACACAAGAAGTTTAATAGGGCCAGGATATAATACCTCCTGCCAGGTTATATACTTTTTCAAAACCTAAATCTGCCATGGTATCACAGGCATGACCACTGCGATTCCCACTGCGACAATACAAGTAGTACGCCTTGTCTTTGGGCAAATTTTGAATTTGTTTGTTGAAACCCGGGGCCATCATATCCATATTCCTGGCACCGGGAAGTTTTCCGGCGGAAAACTCACCAGGCGTTCTTACATCAATGATAACCGCTTCCTTTCCTTTCATACCATTATAGAATTCTTCGGCATTCAGGTCTGTATATTGCTTTGCTTTTTTATGAAATAAATTAAACATTTCCTTCTTTTGTTAAAATACATAACAAAAGTAAAGCATGAATGGAGGAGAAAAAGTAATATTTATCACATTAGAGGTCAGGCATGAAGAGGTACGTTCCACAGTGTTAAAAAAGCTCCACTCACAGAAAGGGGATGACATTTCCTTTCACGCAGCGATCCTAGCACCTGCTAGGAGAAATGGGTAGCTATATACGCCCGATAGTAATTTGAGGAGGGAAGCGTACTGGAATCACCAGAAAAAGTCCGAGACAGGCTGACACCACTTCAGAGCGGGGCAGGAAATATCCGGCAAATAACGTTAAAAAAAAAGCTACCTTATACAGGTAGCCTTAATTCATTTCTATTCAGTTTTGAATTAATTATTCTCCACTCTTCCTACGGAGGCATACATCAATTTTCGGGCATCTGCTTCCCTTAATTCAAATTGAATGTCGCTAATAGGACCCATTTTCACATCTCTATCGGCTTTGAGAGAGATCCAAATCTGATCTCTTTCAGCTTCAGAAAGATTATCCTTTTGCTGGTTTACCCAAAGTACAATGTCCGAAGTATTGATCAGCACATCATTTGCCTGGATTCGTGGCTCCGAACCGTACAAAGAAGTATTCTTAGGTTGCCCCACATACAGATAAGAAATCAAGGTTTTCTTTTGGATTTTCTGAAGTTGGGTAGCCTGAGGAATCTTCTGTTCAACCAATATTTCCTGTTCCCTCAATACAGTTGTCACCATAAAGAAGAACAACAACATAAAGATGATATCAGGTAGCGCCGAAGTTGGAATATTGGTTTCCGCTTTGGTTTTCTTTTTAAACTTTGACATAGTTAGTTTCCGATTTTATCAGGTTCAGCAATGGAAATCGCCATGGGAATATTTTCTTTTCCACGGTCCATAAGCTCCTTTTCGGCGGCAGTCTGACCTGACAAGGTTCTGTACTCTTCACCGGTAAGCCCCACACGCTCTCCATAAATCTCAAAGTAAGCTTTTTTGACTTCATCCAAAACCTCGAGATACTTTTCATAACTCGTTCCCCTATTGGTTTTAATGGAGATCACAGCTCCTCCGGACATGGGATGATCTGATGATTCCGGACTTTGCTCCGCCATACCCCTCAAGGAGGGCGGAAGACTATTGAATAATGCTACCGCATCCTCATCAGGATTTCCAAAATTGAGAATGAATCGCTTGACTTCATCCGAAAGTCCATCAATATTTTGCCTAACTTCATCTTCAATAAAATACTGATCATTTAAATTAACGGATATTTTAAAAATATTACGCTCATTTAAATCCACCTCTGGAGGTGGCTCATTCGGATCCTGCTTGGGAGGAAGGATGTTCATAATCCCTTTGTCCGAAGCGATTGTCGTGGTTACGAGAAAGAAGATAAGAAGCAAGAAGGCGATGTCCGCCATCGACCCTGCATTTACCTCCTGACTCATTCTACCTCTCTTGCCCATGATTACTTAACAATTTTAGTGATTTCTGTAACTATAATTCCAAAGATTGCAAGTATTGCAAGCGCATATACTGTAATCAGCACACCACCTACCAATTTCGCACCCTCTGGTGTAATATTAAAAGGGTCTGCAGCGTATTTGGCTGCAATCTCACCGCTTGCTGAGGAGTAAGCGATGCCAAACAAACCAGCAATGACGATCACACCAAGCCCTGTCTTCAAAAGACTTTTGGGGTCACCAAAGGATTGGATCAGTGGCATCAGTATAGCAACTATTGCTCCAACAATGACTAGCAAGTACCCTGCATATAGAAATATATCAGTAGTATCCATTTTATCTTAAATCTTAAGTGAAATAAATCATTTTAAAGGTAAGGCATAAATTGACCAGGATTACCTGGTCAATTTATGCCTTACCAAAATGTCTACTAAGCTGATAGACGCATCTTCCATATCGTTTACGATAGAATCGATTTTCGCTACGCAATAGTTGTAAAACAACTGAAGAATAATAGCAACGATCAAACCGGCAACCGTAGTCAAAAGAGCAATCTTAATACCACCGGCCACAAGAGACGGAGAAATATCACCTGCTGCTTCAATGGAGTCAAAGGCACCAATCATACCGATTACTGTACCCATGAAACCAAGCATAGGAGCCAGGGAAATAAACAGGGAGATCCAAACCAGACCTTTTTCCAGTCTACCCATTTCTACGGAACCGTAGGCAATAATGGATTTTTCAACCATATCAATGCCCTCTGAATAACGCATCAATCCTTGTGTAAAGATAGAAGCTACTGGACCTCTGGTGGCTTTCGTTACGTCTTTTGCTGCTTCAATTCCGCCTTCTTCCAACGCATTTTCTACCTTGGCCAATAGTTTCTTGGTGTTGGTGGTAGACAAGTTCAGCGTGATGATTCTTTCCAGGGCAACGGCCAATCCTAAGATCAAACACAGCAACACTGGTGTCATGTAGGTAGGGTCCCCTTCAATGAATTTGTCTTTGATTACCTGATGAAAGGATAATTCTTCATCAACAATTTCATCGTCGGTCATGACGGGAGTGGGATCCGGTTCAGGAGTTGGGGCAGGGGCAGCAGCCTCTTCCGTGGTGTCAGCTTCTGATTCTTCTGTTTCTTCTTGTGCTTTTGTGATCATCGGAGAAAATAAAATCCCGAAAAGCATGAACAAAGCGATTAACTTTTTCATAATGTAGTTTTTAATAGACTTTTAAAGGTTGAACGGTTTCAAATTCGAATTAAGTTTTTAAAGTTATAATTTTTTCAGCTCAAATTGCAAATGATTCCATTATAATTTCTGAGAAAACCCTTTCAGTTAATACCTGAAAGAACGGAATGTCAAGCTATTTTAATGAAACGGGCACCTGAAAAACAGATTACACCCATTACAACTTCCCAAAAGAAGCATAGCTGTTGTTTACATATGCAAAATGCTACCGAAGGTATCAATGAACTGAAAAAACTGCGCTTAAGCAGCTATTTTATGCAGAGAGGAAGGGATTCGAACCCTCGATACCCTTTAGGGGTATACACGCTTTCCAGGCGTGCTCCTTCGACCGCTCGGACACCTCTCTATTGCGGAAATTCTAATTTCATGCAGGAACAAATAAAATTAGAAAATTCAGCCCATGCAAATAAATACCTTCTTTTATTATGTAAAAAAATTTACCCACTAAACGGATTTTTTTGGTTATAAACGCTATGGGTTTGACGATCAAACCATTGATTCCAACCGGATCAATGACTTAATACGGACATCTCTCCGGCAAGCGGGGTCATCATTTTTCGTTTGATTTCGGTTTCATCGCTCTCATTGGCCAAAATAAACATCATTTTTGTAATCGCTGCCTCCGTAGTCATGTCCCCTCCACTCAAAACGCCGACCCGTTTGAGATCTTTGCTGGTCTGGTACCTGCCTTGAATCACCCTTCCTCCATTACACTGGGAAACATTAAAAATCAATAAGCCCTTGTCGACCGCCTCCTCCATGGATTGAATAAACCAATCCTCGCTGGGACTGTTTCCAGATCCATAGGTCTCCAGCACAATACCCTTCAATCCTTTCATTTGAAGACAATGTTGCACTACGTTTTTAGTAATACCAGGAAAAAGCTTGAGCACCATCACGTTATTGTCCAGACGGTTCAGGTATTTCAATTTCTTGCCTTCCTCATAGGGACGTATGGAGGCATAATTGTAGTCAATAACAATCCCGGATTCCGCCAGCGCAGGATAATTTTCAGACTCAAAGGCATCAAAATGCACGCTCTGGACTTTTTTCGCCCGGTTGCCACGCAGTAACATGTGATTGAAGAAAATACATACCTCCGGAACGACCGGTTTGCCATTGGCCTTGGATATCGCTATTTCCAGGGCAGTCATCAGGTTTTCCCTGGCATCCGAACGCATGGCACTGATGGGCAGTTGTGCACCGGTGAAGATTACCGGTTTGTTAAGCCCTGCCAACATGTAACTGAGCATGGAAGCACTGTAAGCCATGGTATCCGTACCGTGCAAAACCACGAAGCCGTCATAGGTATCGTAATTTTCATAAATAATGTAGGCCATATCCACCCAATGCTGCAGGTTGATATTGGAGGAATCAATGGGCTCTGGAAATGAGATTACCGTAATACTGATATTCAGGCTGTTCAGATTGGGGATTTTTTCCAGAATTTTCCCAAAATTAAAGGGAACCAACGCCCCTTGTTCATCATAGGCCATCCCCAGGGTGCCCCCGGTGTAGATTATCAGTACCGCATATTCGATATCCGTCTTGGCTGCTGTGTTTAAGCGGACAATTTTATAATTCATCGAAAGGCTGTTTGAAAACTGTCATAGCGTTATTGCTGGTTTTTATGGCCACTTCCTCCACGGAGGTTTGGACAAACGCAGCCATCTTGTCGGCAATATAAGGAATGTATTCCGGTGAATTTCGCTTGCCTCTATAAGGCACAGGGGCCAGGTAGGGACTATCCGTTTCCAATACCAGATGGTCCATGCCTACCGCTGCTACCACTTCCCCCAGGCCACTATTCTTATAAGTAAGCGTGCCGCCAATGCCCAGGTAAAACCCCATTTCAAGGACTTGCCTGGCTTGTGAAAGATTGCCCGAAAAGCAATGGAAGATGCCCGTCAACCCTTCCTCATGCTCGGATTCCAGCAGCGCGATGGTTTCATCCAAAGAGGATCGGCAATGTAAAACCAGGGGAAGGCTTTTTTGTTTTGCCCAGCGAATGTGTCTGCGCAAGGATTCCTGTTGCTGCTCAAAATAGGTTTTGTCCCAATAAAGGTCGATCCCCGTCTCCCCTACCGCACAAAACGAGTGCTTTTCCCACCATTTCTCCATTTGGGAAAGTTGCTCCTCAAAATCCGGCCCCACATCACAAGGATGCAATCCCAGCATGGAATAGCAAACGCCCGGAAAATCCCTTTCAATTTCCAGCATTCCCGGAATGGACTCCAGGTCGATATTCGGCATAAAAAATTTAGCAATGCCAGCTTCCATGGCCCTTTGAATGACTTCCTTTCGGTCAGAATCAAATTTTTTGCTGTACAAGTGGGCGTGCGTTTCAATCAGTGTCATTTATACCTGCGTTTTTTCCATTCGATGGCACCGGGCCAAAAATAATATAATACGGTGGACCAGCTTACGATCCAGTTATAGATTTCAAAACCTATTAATTCTCCTGGCTTCGTTTTAGTTTCCGTTTTTGCTGCAAATGTACCAATAAATAGGGACTGAGCCAGTATTTTTCCGGCCCAAGCCATCCCAGCCCAAAAGGGAAGCAGGTACAATGCAGGTACCAGGGCCAAATAAAACCCCACTTGAAGCCCTAAAAGCAGTTGCCAGTACCAGGGTAATAAAAAAGCTCCCCGCATCCAGCGTTTCCGCTGTTGCATCAATTGACCGAAACCTGGTTCGGGCAAGGTCTTCACCAGCACTTCCCTATCCACCAGGTGAATAGGACGCATACCCTCGCGAAACAGCGCTCTGGCCAGTGCCAGGTCCTCCGTTACTTCCTTCTTCACTCCATAAAATCCCCCTACCTTCTCGTAGGGATTCTTACCTACACACATGTTGTTTCCCATGGCAGTAAGGGTGAAATTCCAGTCGGATACCACTTTCACCTTTCCAAGGGTAAGCCACCAATCAAGGGCCTGCATCCGGGCAACTATTCCTTTTCCTGAAATGGTGGTAATTCCAGTGACTGCTCCATAGTGGTCCTGATAGGCTTTGGCCATGGTTTCCGCCCAAGCAGCCGGTACCTGACAGTCAGCATCGGTAAACATCATCAACTCTCCCTCCTGCACCCGGGTAGCCATGGCTGCCAGGGCAAGGGCCTTGCCGTTTTCCCCAAGTCCTGGCCGTTTGTCCAATGGAATCAACTGCCTGTTTTTTCCAAGCTTGGCCCAGGAAGCCAAAATGTTACCCGTTTCATCTTCACTGTGGTCGTCTGCTACCAGAAACCTTACTTTATGCTCCGGATACCGGAGCTGTTCTAAAGATCCTAAGCAGGCAGGGAGGTTTTTTGCTTCATTGCGACAGGGGAGTAAAATGCATATGGCAGGCAGATGGGCTGAAGGAGAGCGGTACGTTTTAAAATTCCAACGAATCCGGTACCAAAGAATCAGGTATTGCCACATCACCAAAAACAATATAAGTACTGCAGCGGGACCTACCATATTAAAGAGGCTGAGTGGTAAATCCGGAACCAGCCAAATGATCCAGGTAGCGAGGCAGCATGTTTCTTAGAAACTGACCGGATTTTTGCTGATCGTGAAAAAGGATGATCGAACCATTGTGGGTATTTTCCTTTAATTTCTTCAAGGATTTTTCGGGGGACATGCCCGGTAAAAAATCCCAGGAAATAAGGTCCCACAAAACAATTTCGTAGGCCGTCTTAAGTTTTCGCTTTTGCTGGCAACGGATTCGCCCGTAGGGAGGTCTGAATATCCGTGTATGTACCCCGGTGGTTTCACGTATGATTTCCTTACAATACCCAACGTCCCGCAAATAGCCCTCGCTATCTGTCTCCATGCCATTTAAGTGATGAAAGGTGTGGTTTCCTATGCCATGACCGCCCCTTACCACCCTCCGGGCCAGCGAAGCCGCCTTGCGAACGTTTTCCCCTACCATAAAGAAGGTAGCTTTCATCCCGTGCTTTTCCAATTCTTCCAGAACAAAATCAGTAACTCCCGCCACCGGACCGTCATCAAAGGTCAGAAAAACCGTTTTCTGACTCCTGTTTTTATGCCAGGTGTAATCGCTGAATACCGTCTGTGCAATGTCCGGGATTTTAAAAGGCCTCATGTCCATTGAATTGCAGGCTTAAAAGGGTAAGGTCATCTCTTCTGGAAACACCAGCAGAAAAAGCATCCAGCGCGGAGAAAAAGTCGGCGTGAAATTCCTCCGGGCTGATCCCTTCATGGGACCCGATAAAGCCCAAAAACCGTTCTTCCCCAAATTCCTCCTCTGAAGGGTTCAGGGTTTCCGTAAGCCCGTCCGTGTAGAGGTGCAACACGAAAGCATCCAGATTGTCCCGCTGACCCTCTTCCAAAAAGGGAAGTGACTCAAAAGCCCCTAAGATGGTGGTTCCGGCCTCCAACTCCTCCACCACCCTATCCTGTTCGGTACACAAAACCGGAGGGTTGTGCCCGGCATTGATATAACGGAGGGTTCGGTCGGAATACCGGTAGTGTCCCAGAAAGAAGGTAATGAAACGTTCTCCCTTGGTATTTTCAAAGGTGGTCGTATTTAATTGTTCCACGATGGTTCGCAAGTCGGAACCACTCCTTAATAAGGTTCTTAATGCAGCTTGAAAATTGGACATCAGCAGGGAGGCAGGCATTCCCTTTCCGGATACATCCGCCACACAAAAATAAACCTCATTATCATTGGGCTGGATTAAATCGTAATAATCCCCTCCCACGGTACTGTGGGGGAAATAGGTAACTTTTGCTTTTAGTTTGGCATGACTGGGAAGACTCGAAGGAAGGAGCATGCGCTGCACATTACTGGCAATTTCCATTTCCTTCCGCAGACGCTCCTGCTCCAATTGTTTCCTGGCAAAGCGCTTGTTTTCCAGGGCTACTACCAAAATATTGGCCAGGGCCTGGGTGAAATCCAGATCCAGGTCCTTTTCCTTGTCTTTGGTATCTAGAAATAAGATGGCCAGCATTTTTTCCTTGTGATACACAGGGACATAGATATTGACCTCTGCAAAAGAATATTCCTGGGAGAGGCTCAAACTGAGCTTTCCCAGATCCTTATTTTCCTGAACATCGACTTTATGTATATGGTCCGGCAATTTACCTTTGACCTGATGGGATATACGCCGCTCAAAAAATTGCTCCTTTTCATTAAACACGTATAAGAGTAGGGCTTTGATATTGAGGTGCACCAGGCAGGTGAACTTAAAAATATTCAGCAATACCTTTTCGGTTTTATTCTCATTGATGGCCTGGGTAATTTCCAATAGGGCCTTTAATTCCAGTTCTTTTCGTTGGTATTTTAATGTCTCAGTGGTCATGTCAGAGGGTATTGTGATTCAAAAGCCCTTGCTTACTGGCCAGGTAATACAGTTCTTTACCTTTGGTAGTCAGCGAAGGGGAGCCGAAAATCTCCTGTTCGGGTCCTGAATAACATTTTATCCATTCCTTTTTCAGTAGCGATTCCAGGGTAAAAAGCAGTCGCTCATCTTCCCAACCCAGATTATTTTTTAGGTATTCGTAAGATTGCAGAAAATACAACTCATCCAGCAAGTCAAATTCATCATCGGTCATGTCAGCCCGTCGGTTAAATGGAATGACAAAAATAAGGGATTGATTAGTTTTTCCTTCCTTTCCAGGTATATTTTCCTGAGATCGCCCGGGGAAAGGTAATCAGAACCATCAACGGAAAAATCCAACCTGCCAGAAAATAATCCCCATTGCTTCCGGAGACTCCAAATTGCCGCAATACCCTGCCCAACACGGCCCATTCGGTAAGAAATTTCAGGACACCAAATAATACGGTCCAGCCGATAAAAGAAAATGAAATAAATGCGATCAGCATTGAAAAAACCTGACACAGGCTCAGCAGTACCAACGCGGCCGCCGCCATCGCATGCCCAACCTCCTTATGGGCATTCCACTTGCTCGCCCACCGGCTACGTTGCTCCATCCAGGCCCACCCATCAGGCAAAGGATTGGTTCGTACCAGGCAATCAGGGCTGGCATTATATTTTACTGCCTCTGGACCGTATTGGCGGACGATTTTCTTCATCAGAAATTCATCATCCCCAGTCAACAAATGCTCATTGCCCCGATATCCGGAAACGGCTTGAAAGCCGGATCTGCGAAAAGCCAGGTTGGCACCACTACACATTAGCGGGTTGCCCAGGTAATAGCTGACCCCGGTAAGCAACCCGATACTTGCCCATTCAACCCGTTGAAACCGGGCAAAGATTCCCGAGGCGGATGATGAAAGGACCGGACCGGCCACCAATTGAACCTCCGGCATGGCGAATGCAGCCGTCATTTCCCGAACCCATCCACTTTTTATTTGCACGTCGGCATCCGTAGTAAGAATCAAACCGGTGCTGCTACAATTAATCCCAGTTTGCAAGGCAGCCTTTTTTCCAATCCCGTCACTTTTCACGCACCTCCAATGCGGCAATCCCTCTTTTTTTATAAACGTTTTCAACAACAATCCTCCCCTATCTTCGCTGTGATCGTCAATGAAAATAACCGGAAGCTGATTGGGCAGGTGCCTTTGAAGATTTGGTAGCAAGATCTCCAGGTTTCCTTCTTCATTTCGAAAGGGAATCAGCACCGTACAATCCGGAATGACATTGGTAGGGCTTGTGCGGAGCTCAGGAAGCTTTTTCCAACAACGCGCTAAAAAGAGCAAGCCCAGGAGGTAAACCGCCATAATGGAAAAGCATAGCGTACCGAACAGTGAAACCATGTGCTGCTTTAAGGGAATTGTGGTAAATTGCAACGATGGGTAAAGAAGCAAAAATTCAGCAGAAGGAAAAAATAATTTTGGGCATCGACCCGGGTACCACCGTCATGGGATACGGGCTTATTTTGGTTCAGGGCAATAGCTATTCGGTGTTGCAGTTTGGCGTTATCCATTTAAAAAAATACAGTGACCCTGCCTTGAAACTGAAAAAAATATTTGACAAAATCAGCGGCATTCTGGAGGAGTTTTCCCCGGATGCCATGGCACTCGAAGCCCCCTTTTACGGACAAAACGTGCAATCCATGCTTAAACTGGGTAGGGCTCAGGGCGTGGCCATGGCGGCGGCACTGGCCAAAGAAATAGCTATTACGGAATACGCGCCAAAGAAGGTAAAACAATCGGTTACCGGCAATGGAAACGCCTCCAAGGTACAAGTAGCAGAAATGCTGAAAACCCTGTTGAACCTACAGGAACTGCCCCAATTGCTGGATGCCACGGATGCTCTGGCCGTCGCGCTGTGCCATCATTTCCACGAAGGACGGGTACAAACCCGCGGAAGAAGCGGGGGCTGGAAGTCCTTTCTTTCTGAAAACCCCGACCGAATAAAAAAATAACAACCTAAAAATTCCGATTTCAATGGTAAATTGGTACATTAGAGTAGCCCTTTAAAAGGTAGTGCTTATGAGAAAAATGGAATTGGATTGCGAAAATTGTTATGCCGAATTTGTAGATCGGCTCAATGATTTAAGAGATGTGGTTCAGGAAGGCAAAAGCCATGGAATGGATGACAGGATTCGGGCTGAAATAGTCAAGTCCTTCGAGAAAGCCCATGACGCTGCCTTGGAAACCATCGCTGCCTATTTCAGAAATCAGGGAAAACCACCCTTTTCCGGATCACGGGATGCTACCGTAGAGGCATTTCATGCGGATTTGATTGACGATGGACAGGGATGGCTGGACATGATTATTTGCAGGATTAAGTACAATCCCCTGTATCCCGGTGATTATTTGGGTTCACTGACAGAAAATATTGTCAAAAAATACATCGATTTTTTAGAGGGATTTGAACGGGTCATGGAGAAAAACCTGGACACCTAAAAATAAAAGTAAAAAAAACGTGATCCGATGTAGCACTTTTACAATTCATTGCGTCTCAGGAATAAGCATCCAAAAGAGATGCCCCTGAAAACCTTTTCAAATACGTTCCAATAGGCCATGAAAACACATCTACAAAAAAAATTCCGCCTGACCATGCAGCTGATGCTTTCGCTCATGCTGGTATTGGTTTTTCCTTCTTGCGAAGATCAACTGGAATCCACCTACACCTACCAAACGCAGGTGCCGGTCTTCCTGCAGGTAAATAGCTTCCGGGAAGCAGATATTATCATCGAACCGGCCAAACCGCTGGACAATCCCGGTAAAATCTACATTTTTGGTGATTATTTATTTATTTCCGAACCCGGGAAAGGAATCCATATTCTGGACAATACTAATCCTGCCAGTCCCCGCAACTTGAATTTTATCAACATCCCGGGAACGGGAGACATGGCAATCAATGATAATATTCTCTATGCCGATAATTACGTAGACTTACTCGCCTTCGATATTTCCGATCCACAGGACATTGAAATGGTCAAAAGGGAAGAAGACGTATTCCCTAATATGTATTCCAATGAAGAAACCGGAACCATCGTCACCTATAAAGATACCCTGATTACCTCCACCGATCCTAACATGTCGTGGTCAAGCTGGGGCCGGCCTGCATTCCGATCAGATTTTATGGCCATGGAATCTATGGCAGCTTACAATGGGGGAAGTAAAAGTGGCGGTGGACAAAGTTACGGACAGGGTGGTTCCATGGCACGGTTTACCCTACTCGGAGGACACCTGTATACGGTGGATGATTACGACCTGCGGGTATTCAGTGTAGAAGAACCCACCGACCCGCAATACCTGAAAAACATCAACCTGGGTTGGGGCATTGAGACTATTTTCCCATTTAAAGGAAAATTATTTATAGGTTCCATGACCGGCATGCACATTTACGATGCCAGCAACCCCTCCGACCCCCAAAAAATGGCTGTCTACGAGCACGTGACTTCCTGTGATCCCGTGGTTGTAAACGATGATTACGCATTTGTGACCCTGAGAAGTGCCGCGGTTTGCCGTATGGGGGCCGACGAATTGCATGTGCTGGACATTAAAGACCTGTACAACCCCCAGTTGATCAAATCCTATCCCATGGATAACCCGCATGGACTAGGTCTTTCGGGAGATTATTTGTACCTTGCAGAAGGCGAACACGGGTTGAAGAGTTTTAACGTGGCAGATGTCTTGGAGATCAGTAATAACCGTTTGGAACACCTGAAAGATTTTACTGCCATAGACATCATCCCCGGACCCAAATCCCTGATCGTGATTGGCCCGGATGGCGTTTGTCAGTTTGACTACTCGGACCCGGAAAAATTAAAGAAATTAAGCTGTATCAATGTATCTTTTCGATAGATGAAGGTCATTTATACCATTTTTGCAGCGACCCTATATTTGGCCTGTCCTTCTAACAGCTGGGGACAGGCCTTTTCTTACACCCATCATTCGGAAATGGGTATGCTAACCGGCAGGGATAATTTTGGCGAACGAATCAATTTCACCTTTCAAACCTTTAACGGATTTCAACTTACGGAGCGACATGCTTTTGGATTTGTAACCGGACTGGACCAATATGGCAGCCTCTCTGTGGTACCCATCGCCATGGGGTGGCGGGCGGTTTTAAACCCGGAGGACACCTGGCAGCTTTATGGGGGTTTGGATCTCGGATTCGGCTCCACCCTGCTGGAGCCCACGGTGGTCACCGAATGGAACGAACACCGATGGCAGGAAGGAGGCTTTATGGGGCAGGGCAGCATAGGGCTGCGGCTAAAAACGAAAAGGGCCAACTTCTGGACCCTTAGCCTGTCGTACAAACGGCAAATATATCACCTCACCACTGCCAATCCCCTGGAAATCTCCCCTGACCGGAATCGACCGGAGGACTGGAGCTATTACGCCAAAGACAAAATTACCTTTAATAATGTGGTGTACCGGTTGGGGTATTGGTTTTGAAAAATTGAAATTTGGTCACAAAAACAGGATTGCAAATCCTGGATATCTGGAGTTCGACATTGCAAATGTCGAACAGCGGAGCTCCGCGGAATTTGTAATTCCGTGGTCCAGATAAGGGGGATTTGTAATCCCCAAAACGGTCCGATACCTGGATCCAATGGACCAGCCCTAAATAAAAACGTTTCAAAAACGCAGCCAGAATACCATTATAAACGGCATTTTTTTAGGGTCTAATCTGTTTGTGACTCCGGAAATAGCTGGGTGAAGCGACATACCTCACCCAGTACTCATCTTTTTTTCTGGGTTAATCTGTGCTATCTGAGTTCCCACTTTTTTCACCACAGATTCGCACCGATTTTCACAGATTTTTTTCGGATTTAGAATAACTGAATAAGCTATTTAATCGCATAATTTATCCTGTTTTCTGTGATATATCTGTGCTAATCTGCGTAATCTGAGGTGCATTTTTTTTTCCCGCAGACAAATCCCCGAAATAGCTCGTTATAAGTACGGTCCTGTATATCCCTACGTTCGCAATTACCCCCTTATTTCCCTTCGCATAAACAGGTAATACGCAGCTGCAAAACACATCGTCGTAGCAGCGATCAGGCCACTAAGCTGGGGCCATACGATCATCAGGCTGTCCCGCAACGGAAGCGGTGAGGGGATTGCGCCGGCCATCTGTTCCATTGTGATCGGCCCCAGGCTCCTTACCGAAGGCATCAATAAGGTGGTCGTCGCATCGGTAAAAAGCTGACTGGGCGAGAGGCGCAACAGGTTTAAAACCTGCCGGTTGTACCGGATCACATCCGTTTCGGAAAATTCATTGGCGGCCGGAACAATCAGGTCAATGATGATTTGGTAGAATACCGTAAAAAACAGCCAAATCCCGATCGCCGTCAACGCGGAGGTGGAAGCCTGTTTGAAAAGGATCGACAATAAAATGGAAAGCCCCAGCCAAAATCCCACATACACCGTGCAAAGGATCGTAAAACCAACGATTCGAAACACTTCCTCTGCCTCGATGAGCACTCCGGTGATCAGGATGCCCCCACCGATCATCAATAAGGAGAGTGTGAGCAATAAGCTTCCAACCAAGGTCAGCGCACTGACAAATTTTGACAAGAGCAAATTATCCCGGTACACGGGCTGCGCCATGATGCGGATCAAGGTTCCATTTTGCTGTTCGGAGTTGATCGCATCAAAACCAAGGCTGATTCCCACGATGGGGCCCAGAAAATTCAGAAACACATGGAACGGTGGCAGCGTGCCTTCGGTGGTGGTAAGCAACTTCAGGTACAGGAAAAACCGGTCCGGGTCCTTTACGTTGTCCACCACCTCCCGTATATTACTTAGGGCCACCGATATACTGCCCCAAAACGTTAGAAGTATGAGGAGCAGTAGCACCAAAAATCGCCAGCTACGAATATGACCCGAAATTTCTTTTCGTACCATCACCCAGAAGGGACGGGGGCGGGTTTCTGTCGTTGTAGAAGAATGACTGTCAAATAGATCCCTGATTGCTTTCATTGATCTCTTATTAAGTTAGATTTTTCTCAAAATACCTTTCGTATATTTCCTCCAATCCATACTCCTTCTTCTGGACTCCGGAAACATCATAACCTTTGTGAACAAAGAACCGAACGATAGCAGGGGTCAGATCTTTACTGCTCATCACCTCGATCACCTGTTCTTGCACCCTGACCTGTTGCACAGCCTCCAGTTGGAGCATTTCCGCCTCATCCTTCCAGGGGAGGTCGATGACCTTTTCCAGGCTGACATGGACCTCGTATGATTTTTCAGCAAAAATCCGGTTGGAAAGCGTATCGATGGTGCCTTCTGCCAGCAGTTCTCCGTTGACAAAGATGCCTACCCGGTCACAAACCTGCTGCACCTGATGGAGGTGGTGGGAGGAAAGCAATACCGTAAGTCCCTTATCACGACTCAGTCGCAAAATAAGCGTCAGAAATTCCTTCACTCCGCTTGGATCGATTCCCAAGGTGGGTTCATCCAAAATAATGACTTCCGGATCTTTGATCAGCACTTCTGCCAGCCCCAGGCGCTGCTTCATTCCCCTGGAATACGCCCCCGTTTTTTTGTGGACGGCCTCTCCGGCCAGTCCTACCAGTTCCAGGGTGGCCAGGGCCCGCTCCTCCACTTCGGAGCGTGGGATTCCATTCAGTTCCCCCACGTACATCAGGTTTTCGAGAGCGGTCATCGTATCGTAAAAGCCGACACTATCCGGCATATACCCTACAAGCCGCTTGACGGATAGGGGATCCTTGGTGGCATTAAATCCGCATACACGTGCTGTGCCGGAACTGGGCTCCGTCAGCCCCATCATCATTAGGATGGTCGTCGTCTTTCCGGCTCCATTGGGGCCCAGTAATCCAAATATCTCCCCCTTGTTTACCGTAAGATCCAATTCGTTCACTGCTTTGAAGTCGCCATACGTCTTTGTCAGGCGCTTCAACTCTATGATTGGGTTAGCCATAACGTTGATTATCTCCTACCAAATTTTCGGATGAGGTAAAACACAAAGCCGATCGCCAGCAAGATCACCAGTATCCCCACCCAGCCCGACAACATGGAGGTTTTAACGGTCATTCTATAGGTAGCGGTACTGGTATTGGAGGCGTTTTTGGCTGTAAACTTACTGACGTAATCCCCTGCCAGGGTTTTATCGGGAACGGACAGGCTCGCGATCACATCAACGCTCGTTCCGGGATCCAACACCTGGATTTCGGAAGGAGAAAAGGTGGCCTGCCAATTGCGCGGATTCTGGGAAGAAAAGGTGATGTCATTCAAGGCCAGCGAACCTGTGTTTTTGACCTGAAGGAGTATTTCGGCCTTTTCTCCCTCGGTTATTTCACCACTCAAGCGCCCTGTAGGAGTGGTAAGTTCCAATTCATAGGATCCTTCCACCACCGCCTCCAGCTCAAGGGAAAGTGTTTCATCTGCTGCACTTGCCTGTAGGGGTATGGCGTACTTGGACGGTTCTGCCCCGTAGGCTGGTCGTATTTCAACGGTGAGGCTTTCCGTTTTCCCGGGCTCCACGTTTAGCGACGTGACCTGGCTGCCTCTCGCCTTGAACCCCACCCGCCAGCCTTCGGGCATCTCTGCGCTTAATTCGTATACCCGGGCCTGTGCGGAACTGTTTTTCAGTGTGGCCTGGTAGCGGAAGGTTTCATTGACAGGGGCTTCAATATTGAGGAGACTTGCGGTAAACGAAGACCCGTCGCCGGTATCCTGCGCCGGGGATTTTAAGGGAAGCTGGGATACAAAAACAATAACTAATAATGCAAATAAACAATCCATGCCCCGGTTGAAGCCCATTTTGATAAAATT
Source organism: Cyclobacterium salsum (assembly GCF_010119245.1). Lineage (GTDB taxonomy): Bacteria > Bacteroidota > Bacteroidia > Cytophagales > Cyclobacteriaceae > Cyclobacterium > Cyclobacterium salsum. Next base: position 154,272 of record NZ_WNKG01000012.1, on the reverse strand, counting down.
ACCTACTGTGTTCATATAAATAAGTGAAATTATGAATTAAACTATTAACGTAAAATCCGACCCTATTTACCTTGAGATAACTTCAAGAATTGTGATGGCAATTTTATGAGAGACGCAGAATTTACACAAGACCCCAATCAAGAAATTAACATTTTTTAACAAATCCCCAAACGAGCAGATCATCAATAACCGCTACGGCGAGCGAAGCGAAGCAATCTGATCCGGAGCGGGAACGAAAGTCATCCCTAAAAAGCGAATAGAAAACGAGTAGTGCAAATCGCCCAGCGACGGACTGCCGCGGGTGCCGGAGCGATTACGCAATTTTGTCGCAGTGACGACTATATCAACAAATCATACCTTTTTAGGCTGAGCCTGCAGAAGCCCGACAAGCTCAGCCATATTACCACATCATCACTCAAAATCATGGAAAGTAAAAGCCACTGGGACCTCTTCCTACAGGCATTTGGTCTATCAGCTCTCCCGCTGAATTGACACGCAACACCGATCCGTTTCCCTGCCAGCCGGCATGTTCTCCAATAAACAAGGTGTGCGTTGCCTCATCGTATCCCAACCCGTAAAAATTATTTCCCGAATAAAAATGCTCCTCCAAAACCGTTCCGGTGCTCAGAGACAGCTTCACTACCACATCTTCCTCAGCCTGGTTGCTAATGACAAATAGTTCGCCGCTATCGGTAAGGGCAAAATTGCCATTATAAATGCTGTTGGCTACGCCAAAAGTATGCGTTTCCTCCACCTCAAAACTTACCGGATCCAGTCGGTGCACATAGACGTTTTCGGCATCGTTGGCATACAGGAAGGTATGGTTGGCATAATCAAAGAAATAAAACGGGGTGCCGCTTACCGGTACCGTCTTTTCCAGGGATTCATTTTCTGGGTTTAGAACCGAAATTAGCTTTTCCTGCTGGCAGGCCACCAAAATCCGGTTTCCGAGCAGAGCCATTCCTTCCGGTCGGGAGGAAATAGCGATTTTATTGGTAATCGAACCGCCATCCAGGCCATCAACCACCGCAATAAACGAATCCGGATTATTCCAGGAATCGTCATAGGCACCCCAATCGCTGATAAATAATTTCCCCTCCGTAGCCACCAGGGACCGGGAGTTGACCAGGTCTCCATTTACCGCACCCATGCTGACAAAATCAGCTGCCCGCACGATTTCCACCTTGCCGGTATTGGCAATGAGGTAATGATAGGCTCCGAAGGACCGCATGTTTTGGATCAACCCGGCAAAGGGGCGAGCATTCGCCTTTTCAAAAATAGACGATTCCATCTCGCCGCTTTCGGTAACGTAATGATAAATCTCCCCATCATTTGCGTTAAAAGCCCCTTCATTGATGACCAGCACCCCTTCCTCATAGGCACCGCGGGGCATTTCCACCGGATCCGTTCCACAGGATACCAACACAGCAATAAACAGGATGTGACAAACTAATTTCACTTTTTTCATAGATCTAGATGTATATTAAATTGAACATTTCTTCCAGGCATAGGCCGTAACCGAAGTATCTGGTACTCGGTATTCCATACATTATTTACCTGCAGCCCAAGCGTTCCGCTTACCCATTCCTTCCAGGCAAAATCATGGGAAATACCCGCTCCCCAAAGCGAATAGGCGGGCAGCACGGTTCGGTTATCGGAGGTGACGAAGCGTTCACCGGTGTACTGTCCCGAAACAAATCCGGAAAACCGGTCCTTTTTTACGTTCCAGCGTAATTGCAATTTGTGGCGGGGAACGTAGGGTAGTTGTTTACCCAGGTCCACCTCATTTCCTGCTGCCACACTGCGATTGCTGGTATGGGTCCAGGCATATTCCGCCTCCCAACCCAAATCCCATGCCCCTTGCTTCAGCTCCCATTCCATAAAATACTCCAGCCCCTTGCTCACTACCTTCCGTACATTTTTTGGTGTCCAATAGGACTCCTCCGGAAGCCAGATGATCCAATTATCCACGCTCATATGAAACAGGGAAAGCCGATTGCTAAACTGCAAGTGCTTGTTGGTGAAAAGCTGGTCCACTCCCAGTTCCTTGCTCCAGCTTTGCTCGGAGGCAAGATCCGGATTTCCCCCTGGAACCCAGTACCGGTCATTCAAGGTGGGCACCTTAAACCCTTTGGAGGCATTTCCCGTCAACTCCCATTGCTGGACCGGATTTTTAAAAAACGTCCAGAAAACTCCTAATCCTGGGGTAAAGGGAACGGGTTGTCCTTCGTACAACAACTGCCTCAACTGCAGGGAGAATCCCAGGTTATCCAGGGGTTTGTAATTGGTTGCCTGATACAGCTCCATGCGCTGTTCGGAATGGGAATAGGTTGATAAATCCCCCTGAATACGGGTGTACCGAACTCCGGAGCGGCTTTGCCAATGCTCCGAAGGTTCCCAGTCCAGCTCTGCAGCCAGCAAGGCCTGCAGCGTGAGGTTTACCGCTGCATTGAATTCCATGCGGTCCCGCACCAAACCTGTCTTGATATTCCAGGTAATTTTCGGACCTTTTTTGATGTAGTCCAGTACCGCCCGGAGATTCACATCTTTTTGGGTATCCCTACCCGATGAGCCCAGGACGGGTTGAATCTCCCGCTGTATTTCTCCCAGCCAGAAGGAGGCTTGCAGCACCTGAGCGTTTCCCAGGTTGGCACGGATGTCCTGTACCCAGCCCCGTTGGTTGACCCTCGCATGGTCCTGGTACCGGACCGGTGTATCGGGACTGGCCCAATCCGTATAGGGAAAGCGGTTCGCTAGCACGTTTCGATACAGGCTGGTTCGAAAAGATATGGATTGAATACGCTGTTGGTGACTTATTTCCTGGCGCCAGTTACCAAAACTTCCCAATTGGGTGCTGAGGCTGGTGTTTGTTTTTTGGTTTACAGGCAAGGAAGTGGAGAGATGGACGGCTCCTCCAATGGCATCCGTCCCGTACAGCGCGCCGGCACTACCATAGTGAATGTCTACCTGATCCATACCTGCAATGGGGAAAATGGAATAATCCGACTGCCCCAGCGAAGGGCTATTGACCGGCAGGCCATTCCAAAACAAGGCATTGTGTCCGGCAGAGGTACCTCTCATGCTTAGCGAAGCGGTCATTCCCGGCCCATAGGAGCGGATAAAAAGTCCGGTGCGATCCTGGAGAAGGTCGCCCAGGGAACCGCCGGCAGTTCCTTCCGTCTCGGAAAGATCAAGGCGGCGAACCCGCTGCCCGTAAGCGTAGGTACTCATCGGTACTGCAGCCACCTCTACGGGATCCAACTCCACCGTATCCCGAAGTAGCTCTTGGGAAAAGCCCCAACGCGACAACAGCAGCAATAAAATTGCAAGTACTGGTACACCTATTTTTTCTGCCGTCATGAAACAATCGGTTTCTTTCGAATCCGGATAGAAAGAGCAAGAGAAAGGAGGTAAACCGTCGGACAAACCAAGTTTCGGCCTAAGCCGCAAAAGGGCTTCGCCTGGCATGGAATAGCAGAAATGATAACAAATAAAAACCTTCTTCTCCGCCTTTCTCCCGAAAGCGTGGAATACAACAAAAAATGGCAGGTCTCCTGACTTCCCTTAGTTGTTCCGCCTTCTCGTCCCTAAAAAAAGACAATGGCTGAGGATGAACAACTCCTCTTGCCGGAATCCGTGCAGAGGAATGGGTTACAGTTGCGGGGACAGCTCCGGATTTTCACCGGATTCCCTATTAATCCCGAGAGCCTGGTACAGGATCGGGAACCATAATTCGGCACAAACATACGGGAAAATCCGCATTCAAAAAATTTTTGCCAAAAATTAGCAGTTGGATTTGGAGGGCACATTGGTTTACTTTGGATTCAAAATAAATTCAAAATGCTGCTACCCTCTTCAGGATTTCGCTTACTTTGGGCCTTTGGCTTGCTCTTGTCTGCCTGCTTTTCCTGTGATCCTAAAGGACATCATTCTGAAACCCATGGGATGAAAAGCATGGAGGAAATCCCCCTGGCTTATGCACAGGGATTTTCTATTTACAAGGCAGCTTCCGGGTACCTGCTCGAAATTCATTCTGAACAGGGGCAAACCGACCGCTTTCTAATTCAGGATCCGTCAAAGTCGTCCGACAAGGCGTTTCCCGAATTAACCGGGACCATTCCCATGGGGAGCAAAAAAATTATTCTCACCGCCACCACCCAAATACCGCACCTAAGCTACCTGGGTGCAGCTGATCGCCTGATGGCTTTTCCCAACCTGGACCTGATATCTTCTCCGACAGTACGACGAAGAATCGCTAGCGGTGAAATAACGGAACTGGGAACCGGTCCCTCTCCGGATTTGGAACGAATCATCGCATCGGAACCGGATTGGGTCATGGTTTCCGGATTTGGGGAGGTTCTGAACCTGGCTGAGCGCCTGAATGCAGCAAAAATCCCAGTGGTCGTAAATAACGATTTTTTAGAGGGCCATCCGTTAGGCAAGGCTGAATGGATCAAAGCCACAGGTGCCCTTTTAGGGAAATTGGAAGACGCGGATAGTATATTTTCAGCTATTGAATCCAATTACCTGAATTCCAGTAAGATTACTACTGCCATCCCACTAGAAAAACGACCTACCGTACTCTCCGGAACCTTGTACAAAGATATCTGGTACGCACCTGGAAAGGATAGTTGGGTAGCCCGGCTGATTGGGGATGCCGGGGGGAATTATGTATTCAAGCAGCAGGAAGGTACCGGAAGTTTGTCGTTGAATTACGAATACGTGCTGGAGAAAGCCCGGGAAGCCAGGTTGTGGATTGGCGCAGCGGACCATCGTTCCCTCAGCCAAATGGGCGAACAGAACCCAAAATACAGAAATTTCCAGGCATTCCAGACAAAAAATGTTTATACCTACACGCTTAAACAGGGGGAAACCGGTGGACTGATGTACTTTGAAGAAGGATATTTGCGACCGGATTGGGTTTTACGGGATATGATCAAAATCATGTATCCGGAAAAAGCCCGGGAACATGATTTTCACTATTTTCAAAAGCTGGATGAATAAGTTCCAAACCCAACGGCTGGTAATTGTGCTGCTCCTATGTGGCATTCTTTGGCTAGTGAACCTAAGTCTGGGTAGTGTTCACATACCGCTTAAATCTCTACTCGGGCGTATCGTAGGAAATTCTTTTCCTCATAGCAGTTGGGAAATAATCTGGATGGAATACCGCTTACCCAAATCACTGACGGTCCTCCTGGCAGGGATCGGGCTTTCCCTGAGTGGTCTGCAGATGCAAACCTTTTTTCGAAACCCACTGGCCGGACCCTATGTACTGGGCATTAGTTCGGGTGCCGGTTTAGGGGTGGCTTTGCTCACCATGGCAGGAACCGCTTTTGGCTGGCAGATCCTGGATAATCCGGGCAATAGCTGGTCATTGGTGGCTGGCGCCAGTGCGGGCGCTATGGGCGTATTGGTACTGATGGGTCTGGCTGCCTGGAAGGTAAAGGATAGCATGACACTGTTGATCGTGGGCCTGATGTTTGGAAGTGCCACTTCCTCTGTGATTACATTACTGGCCTATTTTAGCGCCGCAGAGGAGTTGAAACTATTTACAATTTGGTCCATGGGGAATTTGGGCAATACCGGATGGAATGATTTGGGGTATTTGGCAGGTGCCGTGGTGTTGGGACTTATTCCTGCCCTGGTCGCCATCAAATCCTACAACGCCATGCTTCTGGGTGAAACGTATGCGGTGAGCATGGGCATCAATTTCCAAAAGTTGAGGTGGACCATGATCCTCAGTACCGGGATCCTTACCGGAAGTATCACGGCGTTCTGCGGTCCTATCGCCTTTATAGGAATTGCTGTTCCTCATCTGGCCAGACTGCTATTCCGTACCCAAAGCCATTCCGTACTGTTCCCGGCCACTGCCGGAGTTGGCGTTTTGATCCTCCTGGCATGCGATACCATTAGCCAGTTGCCGGGTATGGCTACCAGCCTGCCCATCAATGCCGTCACCACTGCCTTTGGGGCTCCTCTGATCATATGGATGATCATGAAACGAAGTTTTAGTGAAGAATTTTAAGGTTGTGGCAATGAAAAATCCTGAAAACAAGCCAGAAAACAACGAGGGATTTGTTCGGGCAAGCGATTTGGAACTGGGCTATCGCTCGGGAACCGAAACCCAGCGGGTCGCCTCTGGTGTCAGTTTTTCTCTTTTCAGAAAGGAACTCACCTGTCTGATGGGACCTAATGGGGTCGGCAAGTCCACCTTGCTCAAAGCCATCATGCACCAGCATCCTCCGTTAAAAGGAGAAGTCTGGCTGGGCAATGCCCCCGCTTCCCACCTTTCCGAAAAAGAGCGGGCAAAAAGAGTGGCCGTAGTCCTGACAGAAAAAATCCCAACCGGTCTGCTTACTGTCCGGGATTTGGTCGCCCTGGGGAGGATTCCCCATACCGGCTGGTGGGGGCAGCTGAGCCCGGTGGATCAGGCCAAAATAAACGAAGTAATGGCGCTTACTTCCATCAGCCATCTGGCACATAAAACCGTATCTGCTCTGAGCGATGGTCAGCGCCAAACGGCACTCATTGCCCGAGCCCTGGCACAGGACAGCCCCATTATGGTGTTGGACGAGCCTACAGCACATCTGGATCTCAGCAATCGGTTTGAGATCATGTACCTGCTGCGCGACCTGGCCCGAAAAGCTTCCAAAGCCATTTTGGTAGTAACCCATGATCTGGAGGTAGCATTGGAAACGGCCGATAAACTCTGGCTGATGGATGCCCGGCAACCACTGCTGACAGGTAGTCCGGAGGACCTGATGATTAGCGGGGGCATCCAACGGTTGGTGCCCGGGCAAAAATGGCGGGTAGATGCCGCTTCGGGTAAGATTATCCGAAATACGACGCCACTTCCCTGCCAAATAGAAGGCCCGGAGCTTTTGGTCGGCTGGCTAAAAAATGCCCTTCGCAAAAATCCCGAACTTAGCTTGCCTGACGCCATTTACCTCACCGAAAACCCCTTTGCGATAAGGGCTACTTTTTCTCAAAACCACCGCCATTTTAACAGCATTTCAGAAATGATTGGGTATTTGCAAAATCAGTTAAAAACTGGCAAATTCTTTTTGAAATAAAATTTTTTATTTATATTCAATATCCATTTTTTATAGGTAATAAAATCGGATACACAGTATTAATATTTTAAATATATTCCTAAAACCTATTTAAGTAATTATAGTATGAAATAAATAAAACCTGGTACAAAATAAATCACAATAATAAATTATTGGATTTTGCTAGTATCTATAAACCCAATCAGCCATGTCCAAATTTTTAAAAATCCTGACCTTACTGGTATCCTTTCTGGTCCTGTTGATCATCGCAGGCGTGCTGTACATTACTATTGCCCTGCCGAATGTGGGACCGCCACCAGAAAATTACGAGGTAGCGAGCAGCCCTGAAAAAATAGCCCGCGGAAAATACCTAGCCAACCACGTCATGCTTTGTATCGATTGTCACTCCCAAAGGGACTTCAGCTTGTTTAGTGCGCCCCCAATTCCTGGCACAGAGGCCGCCGGAGGAGAGCGTTTTGATCACAGCATGGGTTTTCCGGGAGTTTTTGTCTCACCCAATATTACTCCGGCAGGCATCGGAGAATACAGCGACGGAGAATTATTTCGCTTGATTACTACCGGGGTAAAAAAAGACGGAAACCCCATTTTTCCAGTCATGCCCTACCCTAATTATGGTAAGATAGATGCAGAAGATATTGAGTCGGTCATTGCCTACATCCGTTCATTGGAGCCAAAATCCACGAAAATTGAAGCCTCTAAACCGGATTTTCCAGTAAACTTGATCATGCGGACCATGCCCGTAAAAGCCGGATTAACCAAACGTCCCCCAGCGAGCGATGCCGTTGCCTACGGAAAATACCTGGTTACGGCCTCGGCCTGCGCTGACTGCCATACCCAATTCGAAAACGGATCTTATACAGGCAAACCGCTTGCTGGGGGAAGGACGTTTTTGTTCCCGGATGGCAGTGTATTGACTTCGGCCAACCTTACTCCTCATGAAACCGGGCTAAAAAACTGGAGCAAAGCACAGTTTATAGAGCGATTTAAAATGTATGAAAATCCGGAACATATCCGAAAACTAAACCCGGGAGAAATGCAAACCATTATGCCCTGGGCCATGTATGCCGGTATGACCACCACCGATCTCGCAGCCATTTTCGACTACCTGCAAAGCCTGGAACCAGTGGAAAATACGGTGATAAAGTTCATTGCCAAGGAAAATTCATAAGCCTTTGATAGCTCCTCCGTCAATGGGTATACTTGTTCCAGTAATATAGGCTGCCTGGGTAGATGCCAGAAAAGTGACCAAATAACCGTATTCCTCCGGTTTGCCAAACCGCTGGGCGGGAATGCTTGCTTTGCGGGCTTCCATTAGCTCTTCCAGGGATTTGTCACTGTTTTGCGCCTGATTTTCTGTCAATTCCCGGATTCGTTCCGTTTCAAAAGCCCCGGTAAGGATGGAGTTCACCGTTACACCATAAGGGGCCACAGCATCGGCCAGGGTTTTGGCCCAGCTGACCACCGCGGTCCGGATACTGTTTGACAAGACCAAATTGGGCAGGGGTTCTTTGACCGAAACGGATGAAACATTGAGAATGCGTCCGAATCCGCGGGATTTCATCCCCGCCACTAACAAGTGGCTTAGGTGATGATACGTTTTAAACAAGAGATCGAAGGCCTCCTGGTATTCCTCGGTGGACTTTTGATCCACGTTTCCGGCAGTAGGCCCATTGGTGTTGTTAACCAGAATATCCACTTTTTTACCTTCAAAAAATTGCGTACTTCGCTGTTGGAAGTCGGGAAAATTACGATAATCCACTTCCAGGAAGTCATGTAGTTGTCCTTCTGGCTTGGGTAGCCCATCCAGGGCTGCTTTCAGCTTGGTTTCATTTCGAGCCATCAGTGTGACGGTAGCTCCCGAAGCAGCCAACTGACGGGCTGTGGCGAGTCCTAATCCACGGGTAGCTCCGCCTACTACGGCATGGAGTCCTCTCAGGTCAATTTTCATGGGGTATGGTTTACAATCGGTTTGTGTTAACAAATGAAATCAATTCCTGAAAATAGCGTTTCCTGTCCAACTGAACAAATCTACCGGCAGCAATGGGCAATATTCAACAAAACCTATAATTTTTATAGGGTTTGTTGGGATAAAGTTTGAAATATTAATTATATTTGCCGTACTAATAATTGGCATGACATACGAGCAATTTAGCAGGTATTCTTTTTTGTTGGACAGGACCGCGAGGAAGGTCAAGCAATATGCCCAACAAAAGTTCAAGTTAAAGGATTTTGACATTACGGTAGACCAATGGCTGGTCATGAAAAATCTGGATGAGAACGAAATACTTAGCCAAACTGAATTAGCTCATTTGGTATTTAAGGACCACCCCACGTTGACCCGAATTGTCGATATACTTTGCAAGAAAGGATACGTAGAGCGGCTCCCACACCCGCAAGACAGACGGAGCTATCAGCTTCATCTGACCAAAGGCGGGAAAGACAAAGTGGCAGAACTTAAACCTCAGATATCCCTCATTCGGCAGAAGGCCTGGGAAAATTTAAATGAGCGGGATTTTGAAGAATTTAAGCGCATCCTGAATACCATTTATGGCAACCTGGAGGAATAATGTATCGGAAAATTTAAAATAGTTGTTATACTAATTATATTTGTACAAACAATCGAACCCAGGTAGGGTTCCACCATTAAAAACAATCAAGCTACACCATGATTACTACTGACATTTGCATTATTGGAGCAGGCCCGGTAGGCTTATTTGCCGTTTTTGAAGCAGGTTTATTGAAGATGCGCTGCCATTTGGTAGATGCATTGCCACAGGTTGGCGGTCAGTTGTCGGAAATTTATCCGCAAAAGCCTATTTACGATATTCCCGGCTACCCTGAAGTAAAAGCCCAAGAGTTGGTAGATAATCTGATGGATCAAATCAAGCCTTTCAAACCCACGTTTTCTTTGGGCGAACGAATTGACCACCTCAGTAAGCAAGAGGATGGATCGTACACGTTGACCACGAATGATAAAACTCAGATCCATGCACAGGTAGTGGTGATTGCCGGAGGATTGGGATGTTTTGAACCCAGAAAACCGGTGTTAGAAAACCTGGAAACGTTCGAAGGAAAAGGAGTGGCCTATATGGTCAAAAATCCGGAGCAATTCCGGGATAAGAAGGTTATTCTTGCCGGCGGGGGTGATTCTGCGCTGGACTGGGCCATTTTCCTGTCCGACGTGGCCAAAAGGGTTACGCTGGTTCATCGAAATGAAACCTTCCGCGGAGCACCTGATTCTGCCGCCAAGGTTTTTGACCTGGCCAACCAGGGGAAAATTGACCTGATCCTTTCCGCGAACCTGAAGGAATTGGGCGGAAATGGGCATCTTGCCTCTGTTTTTTTAGAAGACAAAGCCAAAAGTAAGATTAAAATTGAAACGGACTACCTGATACCGCTTTTTGGTCTCAGTCCCAAACTCGGACCCATCGCCGACTGGGGGCTTACCGTTGACCGAAACGCCATAGAAGTAGACACAAGGGATTATTCTACCGGAGTAGAGCGGATCTATGCCATAGGAGATATCAATACCTACCCTGGAAAACTAAAACTGATACTCTGTGGATTCCATGAAGCAGCCATCATGATGCAATCTGCTTTCAAATACGTTTACCCAGATCAAAAATTAAGTTTTAAATACACCACTGTTAACGGAGTCAATTCATTTTAATCGTATTTTTGCCAAATGGTAACATTCACCGTAGAAGATCACGATGGCAATCGCCAAAGCATAGAAGCCCCGGATGACATGGGGCTAAGCCTGATGGAAGTGCTAAAAGCTTCCGAGTACCCAGTGCTAGCCACCTGTGGTGGCATGGCCCTGTGTGCCACCTGCCATATCGAAGTATTGGAAGGCAAAAACGGACTGGGAGAGGCCACCGATGTGGAATTGGATCAGTTGGAAGCCCTGCCGGAATATTTCCCGACGAGTCGACTGGCCTGCCAGATCAGGATCTCTGAGGAACTGGATGGTGCTATCATTAAACTCCGAGGGGAAGATAATTAACAAATACCGGGTGAATGGCAATTTTGTCATTCACCTTTTTTTTACAAAGCGGGTGGATTTTCCATCCATTTACCCACGACCTGCTTGAATCTTTTTTGCACTACTGGTTTGATAAGGTAATCGTCAAATTCGTAGGGTTTCCCGGCACTGGCTTTTTCCGGAAAGGCATTGGCCGTAAATCCAATCACCGGTACTTCTTTTCCGGAGGGTAATTCCCGTATCGCCTGCAATAATTCATACCCATTCATTTCCGGCATGTGAATATCCGTGATCACAAGGTCGGGGTTTTGTTCTACAAATAGGGCCAGAGCCTCCCTACCATTCTCCGCTTCCAACACCAGGGCTTCCGGAGACATTTTTTCCAGAAAAATTTTCACCAGCATGCGGTTAATCGGATTGTCTTCGGCCACCAAAAGTTTAAAACGCTTTTCATAGGGCAGGCTGCCTTCCTCAGGGTGTTGTAGCCCTCCATCGGGAGTATCGTAAGCAGTATAAGGCTCCTTGCTAATCAGCTGTCTCAATTTAGAGGGAGTGACCGGTTTATCCAGAATCAGTGCGCACCCGATTTCCTTATAGGATTGGATTAGGCTATCTTTATCGTTCCCTCCGATCATGGCCACAAATGTCACTTTTCTTCCATGCTTTTCCGTCAGGCGAATCATCTGTTCCATGGCTGCTGGACTATTTTTTCCCATTAGGCGATTATTCATCAATACCAGATCAATGCCTAGGTCTTTTTCAAGGGCGAAAAAAGTGTCGTTAATAGCTTCAGACCGAACCACCTTTAATCCAAGGTCCTCGCAATAACGGGCGATAACCTTACCTGACGAAGCGTTTCCGTCCAATACCAATACCTTGGAAATTTCTTTAATAACCACTTCCTCGCTTCTATTTTCCTGACGCTCAACTTCCATATCAAAGAAAAAGGTGCTTCCTTTACCCGGCTCGCTGACAAGCTGAATCCGACTGTCCATCAGCGAGAGTAATTTATTGGAAATGGTCAGCCCAAGCCCCGTACCTCCGAATTTTTTGGTAGTGGAAGAATCGGCTTGGGAAAAGGCATCAAATATCAATTGCTGCTTGTTTTCAGCGATCCCTATCCCGCTATCCTGAACGGCAAATCGAAGCATACCCTTGCTGGAACGGGGTTCCTCTTCCAGCCAGGAAACCCGTAAAATCACCTCCCCTCTATCTGTAAATTTCAACGCATTATTCAGCAGGTTAATCAATACCTGCTTGAGTTTAAGTTCGTCTGTTTCAATTTTTAAAGGAACGTTGGATTCCAAATCCAGAATTAATTCCAGTCCTTTTTGGTGCGCCTGGAAGCTCAAAACATCGATGATTGTTTCGAGAAGGACATGAAGATCCACCGTATTCTGATTTAAGTCTGCCTTTCCTGATTCTATTTTGGCCAGGTCGAGAACATCGTTGATGAGTTCTAACAGGGCAGAAGCAGAAGAGAGCGCTGTTTGGGCATACCTTTTTTGCTGCGCATTTAGCTGGGTATGGGTCAGCAGCTCGGTAAACCCAATGACTCCGTTCAGGGGGGTTCGGATCTCATGGCTCATATTCGCCAAAAACTCACTTTTTGCCCGGTTCGCTTCTTCTGCCTGTACCCTGGCTTTTTCAATTTCCAACTGAAAATTTTTCTCCTGGGTAATATCCCGCAATACTAGCAAACTACCGACCTTGTCTTTTCCATCCACTGAAACGGTAGATTTGCTAAGCAAATACCAGTACGTATGTGTTTCCTTTTCTCGTGTAAATTCTCTAATTCGATAAGCTTCCGGTGGACTGAGCAAGCTGGCTATTTCCGGCCAGTTTTGGCTTATTTCAAATAATGCCGACTTATGATGGACCTTTCCTATCCCAATGTATTTCGCCGCGGATAGGTTTAACGTTACGAGCTCTCCCTGATTATCCAGGACCATCACGCCCTCCTGAAGGTTATCGAAAAGGGTTCGGTAAGCCACCGGCGCGATCCGAAACAAGTTGAATTTTTTAAGCCCCAAAAAAAAGAAAAACCCGGTACCTAAAAAACCAATCGGGATGGGATCCAGTTGATAGGGAATATTCCCCGTTAAATACCACAAATAAATGAAATGCGGACTGCAAAGTCCTAAAATAACCATGATAACCTGCCTGGAATTTGCAATAGGTATTTCCGAAATTCGCTTGATCAATAACCAAAGACTACTAAAAAGCAATAAGAGGGTATAGCCCTGGTGTATCCAGTAAAATAGCCCTTTTTGAGTTACCAAAACAGGAAATAAGGTTGCATCGACAAGCGAAAAATTTCGGTAGAAGAGGTGATGCCATTCGGTAGTCCACACTAAAAGTAAGTTTACCAGTGGCAAAATCGAGAAGAAATACAGCCTTCTGCGGGTAATCCATTTTTCCATTCCAGTATAAACCAGGGTAAAAAAGTATACCAGTGGTGCAAAGGCCACGGCACCCAGGTACTGTACTTTGATCATGAGGATTTTTCCGGTTTTGGGCACCATCATCAATTCCAACCCATAGGCAAAAGAATAGATAAAACAGGCCACCATTATCCAAAAAAAATAACTGGAAGCTTTTTCTGCGGTTTCTTTTCGAATAAAGAGTGGAAACAATAACGGGACTACCGCCACCGCCATCAATAAAAAAAACAAGACATGGAAATGTAAAAACGAAAACATGACAAAAAGCGGTTCGAATTAAGAGGTAATATAGATGAATAAAAGCACTTTTGGTACTTTAGAAATATTATTTTATCAGAAAAATGGGCGTTAAATATACGAATAGTGTTTTTACATTATCAAAAAATGGGTACGCATCAATTTATTTGCAGGTTCCTATTTTACAGTACAGATTAAAATTGCTTTTTTGAATCCGGCGAAAAACCGGTTGGAGGGGGACAAAAAAAACAGCTCTCAATAAGAGCTGTTTTTCCATTGTTAAAAAACCTTAATCTTAAATGCTTTTAGTAACTAAGCGCTTCTAATTAAAGGGTATCAGCGCCGATTTCCAAGCAAATTTTTCCCAAAGCGGGGAAATATTGTCCCAATGATACCAAATCGTTTCCGGAACGGAAAAATTGCTCTATTTACGACCGCCCAACTCTCAAATAGCGTCGGATATATGAGGAATTTTACTATATTTAAATTATGAAATATTGCTTTCTACTGGTCGGAATCAGCTGCTTCTATTTTTCTTTTGGCACACCAATTCCTAAAAACCCAGCAGATTACCGAGCAGTATTTACCTACTCTCCCGATTTTGGCTCCGAATACCTGGAATCATTAGCGCATCTAGCCCAATCGTATAGGGAAAAGGACAGCCTTCGCTGGCAAGTGCTATGGGATTGGGGTTATTATACGCATTCACGTCATCTGGAAAAATCACTGCATATCATTCAAATCGGACTTGATGAGGCTACTCATTCACAAAACCCTCTCTGGAAGGGTAGGTTTCAGCTAATCAAAGGTGCCATCCTCATGCGTATGGACGAAACAGAACAGGCTGAGATGCTGTTACAAATGGCATTGAAAGAGATTCCTGAATCAGAGTTTTGGCTCGCCTATACCAATTTGGGATACGTTTATGAAAGGAGAGGTGAGCTGGCCTCTGCGTTTGAATGGGCAAGAAAAACCCTGGATTTGGGAAAAAAAACCGGACAAATCAAAGCCCAGGCCATGGCCTACAGCGACATGAGCTATTTACTTTGGAAACAGGGTAACTACATGGAAGGGTTGGAGCTAGGCTTAAAATCCCTGGGTCTTTTTGAAAAGCGAGGTATTCCGGATATGGATTTTGACTTCACACATTATGTGGTGGGTAACCATTTAATGGCCCTTTCCAGGATGGAAGAAGCTGAAAACCACTTTGAAAAAAGCATTGCGATCGGCGAAAGGTTTGGGTTTTACAATAACCTCAGCGATGTATATATCGCCCTCACTAGTCTTCAAATCAAAAAGGGAGCACTAGACCGGGCGGAAAAATCTGCCTACCTGGCCCTGGAATATGCCAGATTACTTAAAAATTCCTTCATGCGCATGAGGTCCCTTTTGGCAATAGGCGAAGTACACCTTTTAAAAAGAGAATACCTTTCTGCTGAAACTTATCTCCTTCAAAGCATCGCCGAAGCCGGACCAGATTCCGGAGATCATTTTTTTTCCAGACAGGCCTACCTCCATTTGAGTGAAACGTACGAGGCCATAGGTAAAACGCAGAAGGCCCTGGTCACCTTCAAAAAGTATCACGAACTTAACCGAACCATTTTTAATGAAGAAGCTGATAAAAAGATGGCTTCCCTGGAAGCTGCCCTTGAGCTGGCGCAAAAAGACAACACCATAAAAGAACAGGCACTGATCCTTAGCAAACAAGATAAACAAGTGACTTTTTGGATTTTTGGCACCAGCCTGTTGCTGATTTTATCGCTCGTCACCTTTCGAGGCTATCGCATTATCAAAAAGAAGAACCGGCTATTGGAAGAGCAAAACCTGCAAAAAAGCCACCTGGTACGAGAAACCCATCACCGGATTAAAAACAACCTGCAGGTCGTTAGCAGCCTACTTTCCCTGCAATCAGAGCGGATACAGGATCCCCAGTTACAGCAAATCATGTTGGATAGTCAAAGCAGGGTACAAAGCATGGGACTGGTTCATCAAACACTCTATCAAGGAAAAGACCTCGTCTACATAGAAATGAAGGACTATTTCACCAAACTTTCAGAAGATATCATCAATAGTTTTGGAGCCAGGGGCAAGGCAATCCTGTACTGTGAAATGGAAAAAATAAGCATGGACATCATAACCGCCATACCTATTGGATTGATTGTCAATGAACTAATAACTAATTCACTGAAATATGCCTTTCCAAAAGTGGAATTGGGATCCCTTTTCATATCCCTCTACTGGCGAGGCAGCGAGTTAGTGCTTGTTTACCGGGATAACGGGATAGGCTTTGAGGAAGAGGAGGTGGCGCTGTCTCCCGGTTTCGGCAGACAATTGATTCAGCTATTATCTATTCAGTTGAATGGCGAAATGCGCAAAATACCGGATCAAGGGACCCACTTTCGATTCGAATTTCACCCATAAAACCATGAATTAAAACCAATATGATAACAATTTTGATCCTGGAAGACGATCTGCTGCAAGCTACTCATCTGGCCCAAAGTGTCCGAAAACTAGGCTATTCGGTGTCTGGAATCGAAAACAGTGGGGAAAAAGCGGTCTTGCATTTTCAGGAATACCGGCCGGAACTGGTTTTGGTGGATATTGGTTTAAAAGGTAGATTAAATGGTATTGAGGCAGTTACTCGCATGCAGGAAATTCAGGATGTCAAAGCCATTTTTCTAACAGGTAATATCGGGCAGGATTTCTTTGAAGAGGCTAAATCCACCCGCCCTTTTGCCTTTATTTCCAAACCTTTTCAGGCTGTAGAACTTGAACGCACCCTGGCGCTGGCGGCCGAGCAGATTACATACAAACAGGAAAAACCAACGGCTGAAGCCGACGCCTCTGCTACCTTTCTGAAAGATAGGATATTTGTCAGAACGCATCACAAACTAGTTAAAATTTTATTTAAAGATATTTACTATGTAGAAGCAGACCGAAACTATGCTAAAATCCATACCAAAAACGAATCCATTCTGGTTGTTTGCCCCTTAAAAGTGCTGGATCAAAAGCTGCCAGACCGGGAGTTTATCCGTATCCACCGGTCCTTTCTCGTTAACATCTCCAAGTTGGATGCAGTGGCGGATACTTTTCTGGAAATCAATAAAATAAAGCTGCCCATCAGCAAACAGCACAAGCAGAAATTACTTAAAAATCTCAATACCCTCTCTTGAATTAAAACGCTCGCGGTGTTCTCTGCATCTCCGCTGTGGCAGTGGCGTGAACCCCATTTTTTTCTAACAAGAAGCATGCATTCTTTAAAAGAACCTATCAATAGGCACATTTCAACCTTTATCGGTTTGAAACTCAAAACCTAAATCGAATCAGCTAAATTTCTTTATCAAAGCTTCCCGTAAATTTAATTTTGCCCGCTCCTTCAGGTCCGGGGCAGCAAAATCCAGGTCAGGCATACGGATAACGGCGTCAAAGCCCGCTTCCCTTCCCTCCTCCCCGGAGGTGATCAGCCAACTCTTTTTTCCGCATTTTTTTGCCAACTGCAATAACTCATAACTCCCCTTGCCCTGCGCTGACTGCGAATCGAACCGGCCTTCACCGGTTACCACCCTGTCCGCTTCCTGAATGCGTTGCTCCATGCTGGTTTTTTCAAAAAAATAGCCAGCACCTTGTTTCAACTCCACCGGAAAGAAAGCATGTAACCCCAAGGCTATGCCACCCGCTGCACCAAAGCAAGCTTGATCTTTTACCTCCCATTTGGACTTTTTTCTTATTCGTTCGAAAAAATTTTGGGCAGCTTTCAGAAATTGCGGCTGCTGGTTTTCGGTTAGTCCTTTTTGCGGACCAAATACCGGAATGGCTCCCTCTTTCCCAAAAAAAGGATTGTCCACATCACACAAGCAGGTGATGCGTAGGTCAGGTAATTTAAGTGGCAATTGAATATGGGCTATTTTTTCTAAAAATCCCGGAACGAAAGGAATTAGTTCCCGTCCATTTTTATCCAAAAATTGCAAGCCGAGTGCCTGAAGAATCCCGGTACCCATATCAATGGTAGCACTTCCTCCTAGTCCTAGCACGATGTGATGCGCGCCTTTTTCAACGGCCTGGCAAATCAATTCCCCCGTACCATAGGTGCTACAGGTCCAGGGGTCTTTTTCGTGATCCTTCAGGTCTTTGATTCCCGAAACCGTCGACACGTCCAGAAAGGCGGTATGGGAAGCAGGCTCGAATCCAAAAAAGCCTTTTTGTGATCTGCCCAGCGGCCCACATACCCAAGCCTCTACTTTTTCCAGTCCCAATTGTTTGCTCAGCAGCAAACAGGTGCCGTCTCCTCCGTCAGCAATGGGACAACAATCGGTCTCGTCATTGGGGCGGCAGTTCTGAATGGTTTCTTCAATGATAGCGGCAGCCTCTTCCGCTTCCAATGTTCCCTTAAAGGCATTCGGTGCGATCAGCCATTTCATTCTTCATCGAGAATTTTCATGCGTTCAAAATAATCTTTGGTAGCCGCAATCACCTTTGGAGAAAGGTACAAGGCAGAAATCATGGTGGGGAAAGCCATTACCGCATACATACCGTCCACGAAACTCATCACCACACTTAGGGAGGTAACCGCGCCCCCGACTATGGTGATCAGGTAAAAGTAATTGTAATAATCAGCCTTATCCGCTCCAAAGAGGTAATTAAAGCATTTGTGGCCGTAATAAGAATAGGTAAACATGGTGGAAAGAGCGAAAATAAGTACGGCAGCCATCAACAGGTATTTTCCAATGCCCGGCAAGCCCTGTTCAAATGCCGACAAAGTCAGTAACACCCCATCTCGCTCTCCGGTTTTCCAAACGCCGGTAACCAAAATAACCAGGGCTGTCAGTGTACAAACGACGATCGTATCAATAAAAGGGCCCAACATGGCAATCAAGCCTTCTCTCACCGGCTCGCTGGTTTTCGAGGCACCATGCACCATGGGGGCCGTTCCGATTCCCGCCTCGTTGGAAAATGCGGCCCTTCGGGCTCCGATGATAATCACCTGCCCCACAGCTCCTCCCAAAACCGCTTTACCGGTAAAGGCATCCTCTATAATGAACAGAAGCATTTCAGGCACCTCTCCCAGGTTTTTGAAAAGAATGATGAATACGCAGACAAAATACATGGTCACCATAAAAGGCACCAACCGGGAGGCTACTTTTGCAATCCGTTGGATGCCTCCCAAAATGACTACAGCTACCAATAACATAACCGTGATTCCAATAATCCAGCGGGATGTCTGACCCCAGTCCAGACCAAATGGGCGCAATAGTACCACCCGCAAGACTTCGGTAAGTTGATTGGCCTGAAAGATGGCCAGCAAGCCCATGATCCCTGCCACACAAAATATGACCGAAAGGAAACGCCATTTTTTTCCCATGCCCTCCTCTATCACGTACATGGGACCTCCCTGTATGTGACCTGAGGAATCTTTACCCCGGTACATGATGGCGAGGGTACAGGTAAAGAATTTGGTGGCCATGCCCACAAATGCCGAAACCCACATCCAGAAAATGGCTCCCGGGCCTCCCGTGCCGATCGCCAGGGCCACGCCACTGATATTACCCAACCCTACGGTAGCGGCGATGGCAGAAGACAATGCCTGCAAAGAGGTGATATCTCCCGAAGCATTGGGGTCATCGTACTTGCCTCCCACTACTTTCATCGCATGCCGCAATCCGCGGAACGGGATAAAGCGGGAATAAAACAACATGAAAAAACCACCGCCCATCAACAAGACCAACAATGGTGTTCCCCAAATCCAATTACTGAAGGCAATGATTAAATCTCCCAAGTTTCTCAAGTTTTAGCGGCCAGAAATTCGATTAATATCCCTCCAAAGTAAGGATAAATTCCGAAAATACCCTTGAGCCGATCTGATAAATAGGTTACTTATGGTAGCCAAATTCCCGAAAGCTTTCTATTTTTGCGGGAATGCCCGCAAATTCTTCGCCAATGATCCGAAAACCACAAACCGTTGTTATCAAAATAGGCTCCAATGTATTGACCATGGACGATGGGAGTCCGGACGTTCAACGCATGTGTAATTTAGTGGATCAGATGGCCTTTCTCCTGGAAAAAGGAATGCGGGTAGTTTTGGTTACTTCCGGAGCGGTAGCCTTTGGACGAAAATCCCAGCAACTCTCCACAAAAACCGATGCTGTTTCTAAAAAACAAGTTTGGGCGGCGATCGGACAGATTGCCCTCATCCGTTCTTATCAGGAATTGTTTTCCCAAAAGGGCTATCCGATTGCCCAATTGATGGTGACAAAAGAGGATTTCCGTGACCGGACTCATTATCTGAACATGAAAAACTGCCTGGACGGTTTGCTCAAAAATCAAGTGGTCCCGGTGATCAATGAAAACGATGCCGTGGCAGTCACCGAACTGATGTTTACGGATAATGACGAACTGGCCGGATTGGTGGCCGCCATGATTGATGCGGACAGCCTGATCCTGCTCACCAATGTGGACGGTATTTACAAAGGGCATCCCTCCGATCCGGATTCTGAATTAATTACCCATGTCGGGCAGAAAATGCCCGATCTCAGCCAGTACATTGCCACACGTACTTCGTCCTTCGGCCGTGGCGGAATGTTGACCAAAATGACCATGGCCAAAAAATCCGCAGATCTGGGAATTGAAGTAATGATTGCCAATGGAAAAAAAGAGGGGGTTTTAACCGACTTTTACTACCAAAAACTTCGCTGTACCTATTTTGAACCTGGAAAATCAAAACACAATCAAAAGAAATGGATTGCGCATAGCGATACCTACTCTAAAGGGGAGATAATGATTAATGAGGGAGCCAAAAAAGCCCTGCTCTCCGAAAAAATCACCAGCCTGTTACCTATAGGCATCCTGTCCATCAATGGTGCCTTTCTGAAGGGAGACATTATCCGGATAATGGATTCCACCGGCCAACGAATCGGATTGGGGAAGGCCGAATATGGTGCGGAAACGGCCCGGGACAAAATTGGTCTTAGCGGACAAAGGCCATTGATACATTATGATTACCTTTACATTTCTGAATCGAACTGATCATTGCCTGGATTAGACATCCTTTCTATGAAAAACCTGGAAAAAACCTTTCAAAACGTTCAAGCTGCCAGCAGGCAATTGTCCCTGCTGTCCGAAGCGAAAATTAACAAAATACTGGATGACCTGGCCATGGCCGCCATCAAATACACACCTGAAATCCTGGATGCCAATCAGGAGGATCTAGACCGCATGGATCCGTCTGATCCCAAATATGACCGGCTTAAACTCAGCGAAGAACGGCTAGAAAATATCGCCGAGGACCTCATCAATGTGGCCAAACTGGACACGCCACTGGGCACGGTATTGGCCGAAAAAAAGCTACCCAACGGTTTGGAACTTCAGAAAATCAGCGTTCCCATCGGGGTGATCGGCATCATCTACGAGTCCCGCCCAAATGTTACCTTTGATGTTTTTAGCCTATGCCTAAAGACCGGAAATGCCCTGGTGCTGAAAGGTGGGTCGGATGCCCATGCCTCCAATACCCTCATTTTGGAAGTGATCCATTCCGTTTTGAAAAAAAATAAAATTACGACCGATATAGTGGCCCTGCTTCCTGCCGACAGGGAAGCCACCAAAGAACTGCTGCAGGCGGTTGGCTATGTGGATGTCATCATTCCAAGGGGAAGCCAGGGGCTGATAGACTTTGTCCGGAACAATTCCAAAGTTCCCGTGATCGAAACCGGAGCTGGAATCGTTCACACCTACTTTGACCGCTCCGCCAACCTGGAAAAAGGCACGGCCATTATCTGCAATGCCAAAACCCGACGGGTAAGTGTCTGCAATGCCCTGGACTGCCTGCTGCTGGACAAAAGCCGGCTGGATGACCTGCCAACAATAGCCAAGCCACTTGCCGAAAAAGGGGTAACCATCTTTGCCGATACTGCCGCCTTCGAAGCCCTGTCCGGAAACTATCCGGAAGACTTACTGCAGCCAGCTGAGGAAAGCCATTTTGGAACAGAATTCCTGTCGCTCCAGATGGCCATAAAAACAGTGGATGGGCTGGATGCCGCCCTGGAACACATAGCCAGGTACAGCAGCAAACATAGCGAAGCCATCATTGCGGAAGATGAAAAGACCATTGCCCATTTTCTACGGGCAGTAGATGCGGCAGCGGTATATGCCAATGCCTCCACGGCCTTTACGGATGGGGCCCAATTTGGATTGGGTGCGGAGATTGGTATCAGTACCCAGAAACTGCATGCCAGAGGCCCCATGGCACTGGAAGAGATGACTTCCTACAAATGGGTGATCCGCGGAAATGGTCAAATCCGTCCCTAAGTACGTTCAGGTTTCTTAACTCATGACCGCTGATAAAACCCCACTGGTGCATCAACGAAAGCTTCTGGAAAAATTTCCCGGAAAAGGGGGATGGACCTACATTTCGCTAGCAGAAGTACCTTATGAGAAACGTTTTCCTTTTGGAATGGTACGCGTTCAGGGCAGCCTGGACGATTACCTTTTGGGTACCGTCAAGCTAATGCCCAAGGGAAATAAGGAACTATTTCTGCCGGTAAATGCCAAGATCCGTAAGGTCCTGGGCAAAGAGGCCGGAGATGAAGTGCTGGTGGAATTATATAAAGTAGCCGCACCCACCTCCATTCCGGAAGAAGTACTTATCTGCCTGAAGGATAGTCCGGGTAGCCTGGAAAAATTTTATTCCCTACCTGTATGGAAACAAACCCTGCATCTGGAAGCCATTGTGGATGCCAAATCTTCGGATGAAAAAACGGTTAACATCTTAAAGCTGCTGGAGGTTTTGGAATAAAATTTCCGGCCGGGAGAAAAAAGACAGCACCCGCTGCGCCCATTGCGTATCCTTGGTGGTCGCTACGAGAAAAAGAGTTCATGCAAAGAACGCAACGAGAGGTCATCTAAAGCACATGCAGAAACGATATTACTTGTTCGGGTAAGAGGTAAAATCGAAGATGTGATGGCACCCGCTGCGCCCGTTGCGAATGCTTTGCGGCCGCTGCGAGAAAAAGAATTCATGCCGAGTACGCCGCGGAGGCCATCTAAACCACATGCAGGAGTGATACATCTGCAAAATCCGTTAAAAATTCAGAATCGATCTCCTTGAATCAATTGGATACTGCTCTAGATGAAGGCAGTAAAGAATGCACCAAAATCCCTGGCTTTAGCCAAAATTGATTTATCATAAGTTTCTCCTATCCTAAATTTGGGCTAAAGCCCAATACTTTTGATTGCTATTTTTTGAATGGGCTAAAGCCGCATTCCTATTGAATATTTATATCAATTGCCTACTGCTTTAGCTGTAGGCAGTAATGAATTCGCCAGTATCATTGGCTTTAGCCAAACCTTTATCCCCAAACCCTAAAATCCAAATGTACAGTTCAACCTGTTTATTGGGCAATTACCTATTGAAGGGGCTAATGATTTGCTGGTGTTCTTCCCAGCAATTTTGGCTAAAGCCAGCCAGTGGATTGGAAATCTATAATTAGAAATGGGCTAAAGCCCAATCCTATTGAGGGTTGTTCGGTTAAGGATAGATCCATCATGATCCGGAACCCGCTTTACCTATCATCAATTGCCTAATAGCTGTAGGCAATCGGATTATTGTCCACATCCCTGGCTTTAGCCGAATCTGGATTACCCTACACTTGTCCTATCCTAAATTTGGGCTGAAGCCCAGGACTCTTGATTACTATTTTTTTGAATGGGCTAAAGCCGCATTCCTATTGAATATTTATATCAATTGCCTACTGCTTTAGCTGTAGGCAGTAATGAATTCGCCAGTATCATTGGCTTTAGCCAAACCATTTATCCAAAAAGCTAAAAATTCCAATTTCACCCTAAATGCTCCGTTTCCCTCGTGGAATGGGGACAGGATAATATCATCATTTCATTCACTTATTGCCACCCTAACAAATCCCATCTCATCTTCTCGATTCTTAAAGACCCACAACATCCCGTCCTTCACAAAATATTTAGCAGAGGGATTGATAGTAAGCTCAGGTATTGGTGTTTCACTTAGCAGATTAAATTCCATATCAAAAACACTGAGAAATACATCGATATTAGTTGCTTCATGGAGCAATCTTCTCTCTCGTTTTTCTTCACCAAATCTTCTTGAGGAAGAAAGCCTCAAATACCTCTTGTTTTGTAGGTCCCAAACCAAGGGGCCAAAACTTACTTGTTCGTGGTAAGATTCCAGGGCATTGATCCTGTCTTCAATCGAATTTATTAAGTCACCTTCGGTAGCTATTGTTACCTTGCTTGGTGTGTGTTTGGAGGAATAGGTCACTTGTTGAAGTTCATCGTTTTCCGGAGAATACACATAAAAATCATTGGAAAACTCATGGGATACGATCACCTTATTCTGTTGACTGGTTATAAAGACCCGGGGATCCCATTTATTATAAGTTGTCAGATCTCCAAGTGTGTATTTTTTATAATTCCCGTTAGGATCAATTTCAAATGTGGAAATATGGTTGTCCGCTATGTTTAGCTTTTTTAATGATATCCTATTGGTCGGATGGTCAGTAACCAATCCAAAGGCCAGGTAATCAAAGTTGGGATTTGCCATTTGCTGGTATACATTTTCTTTGTCAGCCATTCCTCCCTGCGCGAGGGAAATATTATTCCAATCAAATTTTTTCACCAGCCTACCTTCTAAATTAAAATGGCCTCCAAATTGCCCTGCGAGGAACAATTTTCCATTCCCCATACTTTTGAGCGAGGAGATCCATGAACCGGTACCATCCGGGCCTTCTTTTTGAAGCGGATAGTTGTCCACGAGTTCCAGCCGGTCCAGATCTATCTTTTCAATGCTGTGGTCAAATTCGCTGTAGTTATACAGAAACGCATCTTCCTGACAGTAATCCGAGACTTGCAATAGATATTCCAAGTACAAAATCTCTCCCATGGAGTCTACTACCACGGAATCAACCCTGTAAGAAATTGTTTCAACGTTTGCGGCATCTTGCGATTTTCCGCAGGAAAAACCTACAATAAGTAAAATGCCAAGAAAAGTTCTGTTGTACATTGGATTTAAAGGTGTCTATTATAAAAGTAAAGCAACATTCTATAAACCTATTCATTTTCAGTACATAATGGAAGTAATTTAATCTAGTTTAACCATTTTTAACCCCAAATCATGGACGGGTAAATTGGAATAGGCTATTTCCTATTGAATATTTATATCAATTGCCTACTGCTTTAGCTGTAGGCTATAATGAATTCGCCAGCATCATTGGCTTTAGCCAAAACTTTATCTCAAACCCTAACATCCAAATTTATAGTTCAACCTGTGAATTGGGCAATTACTTTATTGAAGGGGCTAATGATTTGCTGGTGTTCTTCCCAGCAATTTTGGCTAAAGCCAGGGGATTGGAAATCAATAATTTGGAATGGGCTATATCCTATCGAGGATTGTTCGGTTAAAGATAGATCCATCATGATCCGGAACCTGCTTTACCTGTCATCAATTGCCTAATAGCTGTAGGCAATCGGATTATTGTCCGCATCATTGGCTTTAGCCAAACCTGGATAACCCAACACCCGTCCTATCAAAAATTTGGGCTAAAGCCCAGGACATTGGATTGCTATATTTTTGAATGGGCTAAAGCCGCATTCCTATTGAAGAGGGATCGCCCATTGATTTCAGCCATAATTTGGAATCAGGGTTCTTTTGATTCAATTGCCTCCTGCTTTAGCTGGAGGCAATGTTGAATTTATCGATGTCCCCGGCTTTAGCCAAACCATTTATCCCTGAAAGCTCAAATAAGAATTACACCATAAATGCTTCGGCTCCGTCATAAACAGGATAACCTCATAATGCTATTTGCTAATCGCCAACCTGATAAACCCCATTTCATCTTCCATATTTTCATACATCCAAACCTTCCCATCCTTGACAAAATGCCTTCCGGGCTTTTTGGTCAATTGGGGGACTAAAATTTCTCCCAGCATGTTTAAGTCCTTGTCAAATGCTGTTAAATACACCATCGTTTTGCTCTCATTTTCCTCATAGGAAAACCGGTAAAAACATTGTCTGTCACTATCCCAAAAGGGTGACATGAAATTAACTTCTTGTTTATACCTTGCATATTCAACCTTAAATTCCTCAGGAGTTTCATGTACTTTTTGGTATTCTTTCTCTTTTTGGTTGGCAGTAAGCTGGCTATCGTATGATTTCATAAACAAAGAATCCATCTCCGTGTCGTACCATATCAGAGCATTCGTGATTTCATTCGATAGTATCACTTTTTTACCAAACTTTTCTATCCCCACTTTTGGTGATTCGCTCATATGAACTGTAGCCTTTCCTGAGATCGTATATTCAAAGCTATAATCAGGTAATCTCTCAAAGCTTTTTAGCTCAACTCTGGAAGTTTCATATTCCTCCAAATGGAGCAGTCCCAAAACAAACCTTTTATCCTCGTACCCTTGAATCAATCCATATAATCGCTTGGCATCGGGGTCCAGTACCACCTTAGTTCCCGATAACAAATCCCCACCGTTATGCCAATTCGCCAACGAGAAATTTTCATAATAAACGGTCATTAACTTTTCTCCTTCCATAGAGAATAAGGAGATCTGGTATATAGCCGTTATGGAAACATGGCTTTCGTCGATAATT
The DNA here is from genome assembly GCF_010119245.1 of Cyclobacterium salsum. Lineage (GTDB taxonomy): Bacteria > Bacteroidota > Bacteroidia > Cytophagales > Cyclobacteriaceae > Cyclobacterium > Cyclobacterium salsum. The sequence continues at coordinate 127,914 of NZ_WNKG01000012.1, read as the reverse complement.
CTCATCACTCCTATACCAGGCCCGGTCCCGTTCGGTCCTTCTTTTTCAAAAGGGAGCTTTTCCTCCAGGCGCAACTCATCCAGGTTAATTTTTTCCAGGGTATGGTCATCACCATTGAAATTATAAAAATATTTCCCGTCCTTACCCATGTCAGCATTCAAAAGCTGGTGCTTCACAAAGAGAATTTCATCACCGGAATCGATCATTACGGTGTCCAGAGAAAATTGCCGATTGGAAAAGTAGTCCGGACCGGTTTTGCCCATTTTCCCCTCGCAGGAAACCAATAAAATAATGGCGAGGTAACATAAATTCCGCATCTTGTATTTGTTTTAAAATCAATCCATACCATTCTTATTCTCCACCCTGAGTTCCACCCGAAACAGTCGAAAATAATCCCGCTCTACTTCCTCATCCGGTTTTTCTTGCATCCAGAGTTCATTATTCCTGAGCAACATGCTTTCCGGAGTCAATCCATCGGGAACAAAATCACTGACCTTATGGCCTTCAGCGTCCAGAATGGCTATTCTTTTGGCATATTTCTTCAGCATTCTTTCCCTGAATAGTAGGTTTTCCTGTTGGGTTTTATTCTCGTTTTCGGCTTCCTTATCTGCATCAGAATATCCAGGGAAATAGGCGATCACAAAATATCCATCTATCTTCTTGATATTCAAAATATTGCCTGAAGTGAACATTAAGGTGTGATCGACGGAATTATCAATTGAACCCCTGAAATACCGGTAATCGTCCAAGTCAAAAGGTATACTTGAAAGTAAAGAATAGGGTTCGGTTAAGCTGTAAACATAAATCACGGGTTCGGCCCCAAACACCACATACATTTGGTCATCATCGATTGTAAATATTGGCCGCCAGGCATTCATGTAAAAGAATTTCCCGTTTCGAAATAAACTGCCTTCAGGAAGCTTGATAAAAGGCTCTCTGCTACCGGATTCTGGGTTAAGCAAAAACATCAAATCCATTTCCTCGTAAAACCGGGTATCAGATTCAGAAATGCCTTCAGGTACCTCTTGGTCAGGATATACATAACGATTGCCCGATTTTTCCATTCCAAAACCCATTGCATCCCTTCTAAAAAAGGGTAGCTGAAATGTTTTGAGTTTTACCCTGCTTAGAAGCTTGCCTGAAAAATCATAAGTCATAAAACCATTGTATCCATAGACCAGAAAAGTATTGTCATCAAGAATTCTTAATGTTGACATCAGTCTTCCATACCCATCAGGGACATCTCCCAATTTGGAGAAGGAGTCGAGAATTTCGCCCTCAAAATTGGCAACCATGATGTCTTCAGTAAATTGCCTGTGCTCCATAAACAAAATGGTACCTGACTTAGGGTCAATGTCATGGACGGAAGGATTTCCGAGGTAATCAATCTTTATACTGTCCAATTTTTCAAAATACACAGCCGTATTTGAACCTTCGATTTCTTTATTCCCACCATTATCCTTTTTCCCGGAATCGCAGGAAAGCAACAACACGACAAACAAAAAGGGAATAAAGATTCGATGCATAGCCGGTGAATTTTTCAGCATGGACAGAGGAAGACCTGTATTAATACCTGGGGTATATTTCAACTATTAATTTATTAATTAAAATTTTAAAATCAAACTTTTCTTAGGAGAACAATTAGATTTAAGATTTGCCCGATCCGAAATTTGGGCTAAAGCCCAGGAACTTTTGATTACTATTTTACTGAATGGGCTATTTCCTATTGAAGAGGGGTTCGAATGGCAGGAGGTCCGATTTTTATTTAAAAGCCAAAATCTATTCAAAATCTTTGCATCATCACCTTGAATCAATTGCCTACTGCTTCAGCTGTAGGCAATCTGGAATTTGCCAGCCCCCCCTGGCTTTAGCCAAATCAGGTCCGAAATAGGTCCAGCCTCCACTGTTTTGGACTAAGGCCGCATTCCTGATAATCAAGTTGTTGCATGCAATGATAGCTTAAGCATGGTTTTTTGATTTGACCTTTCCATTTTCAGCCCCACCCGAAACAGCCGGAAATAATCCCGCTCAGTTTCTCGATCAGGTTCCTCAACCATCCAAAGTTCATGATTACGGATCAGCATACTACTGGCTCTCAAACCTTTAGGGACGAAATCGTTCAACCTATTACCATTTGAATCCAGAACAGCAATATGTATAGGGTATTTTTCCCGCATCCGTTCATTAAAAGCTCTTGCTTCCTCAGGTGATTTATTGATAGAAGACTCATCTCTATCCTTTTTTTCATATCCTTTAAAATAGGCCACTGCGAAATGTTTGTCAATTTTTTTAATATTTAAAATTCTTCCTGATCCGTAATTAAACCCCTTTAATTCAAATCCAGGACCATAGTCAACTTCACCCTTAAAATATTCATAATTTGGAAGGTCAAGTGGAAAACTCGAAATTAGGGAATAAGGTGGATATGCCTCGTATATATAAATTATCGGTTCAATACCAAATGCCACATAAATCCGGTTATCCACTAGGGTAAAAGCAGGGGCCCAGGAATCTCTGAAAAAGTATTTGCCACTTTTGAAAATACTGCTTTCGGGAAATTGGATAAAGGGTTCCTTCTCTCCTGTTTCGGGGTCCAGCCAATTCAATAATCGTATTTCGTTGTAAGCATCGATGCTACTGTAGTTGATATCCCGCGATCCCTGATCTATATACAAATATTTTCCTTCCCATTTTTCCATTCCATAGCCCATAGCCTTCCGGGTAAAATTTGGAACCCGAAATTCTTTCAGTTTTACCCGTGATTGAAGTTCTCCGTTAAAATCATAAGTCAAAAATCCATTATAACTGTAAGCCATAAATGAACTATCCCCATCAATCTTTAAAGAAGCCATCAGGGCCCCATAGCTGTCTGGCACATCTCCCGATTTGGTAAACGAAGCCTGTATATTGCCTTCAAAATCAGCCAACAAAATTTGCTCAGTGAATTCTTTATGTTCCATAAAAAGCACTGTTCTGTTTATGGGATCCAGGTCGTGAACGGTTGGGCTTCCCAGGTAATCAATCTTAATACTGTCCAATTTTTCAAAATACACGGCCGTATTTGAACCTTCGCTTTTTTTATTACCGCCTTCATCCTTTTTCCCCGAATCACAGGAAAACAACAAAACGACAAACAAAAAGGGAAATAAGATTCGATGCATAGCCGGTGAATTTTTCAGCATGGACAGAGGAAGACCTGTATTAATACCTGGGGTATATTTCAACTATTAATTTATTAATTAAAATTTGAAAATCAAACTTTTCTTAGGAGACCAATTAGATTTAAGATTTGCCCGATCCGAAATTTGGGCTGAGGCCCAGGAACTTTGATTGACATTTTTTGGAATGGGCTATTTCCTATTGAGGAGGTCGGATTGCGGGAAATCCAGATTTTTATTTATAAACCAAAATCCCTCTGCTATTTTGGAGCCATTCCCTTTGTATCAATTGCCTACTGCTTCAGCTGTAGGTACCCTGGAATTTACCAGCATCATTGGCTTTAGCCAAAACGTTATCCCCAAACCCTAAAATCCAAATTTACGGTTCAACCTGTGGATTGGGCAATTACCTATTGAAGGAGCTAATGATTTGCTGGTGTTTTTCCCAGCAATTTTGGCTAAAGCCAGGGGATTGGAAATCTATAATTTGGAATGGGCTAAAGCCCAATCCTATTGAGGGTTGTTTCGTTAAAGATAGATCCATCATGATCCGGAACCAGATTTACCTATCATCAATTGCCTAATAGCTGTAGGCAATCGGATTATTGTCCGTATCCCTGGCTTTAGCCAAACCTGGATTACTCTACATTTGGGCTAAAGCCCATGACATTTAATTGGTAATTTTTTTTGAATGGGCTAAAGCCGCATTCCTATTGAAGTAGGCTCGGATTCCGGGAGTCTGCAAATATATTTATAAGCCAAAATTCCTCTGTTATTTTGGAATCATTTCCGTTGAATCAATTGCCTACTGCTTTAGCTGTAGGCAATCGGGAATGCGCCAAAATCCCTGGCTTTAGCCAAATCTGGGTTACTCTACACTTGTCCTATCCTAAATTTGGGCTAAAGCCCAGGACTTTTGATCGCTATTTTATTGAATGGGCTAAAGCCGCATTCCTATTGAATATATAAACGAATTGTCTTAATAGCCGTACCAATTTGGGCTAAAGCCCGCTTTTTCTTGGAATGGGCTATTTCCTATTGAATGTTTTTATCAATTGCCTACTGCTTTAGCTGTAGGCAATCGGGAATTAGTCCCCATCTTCGGCTTTAGCCATACCATTTATTCAGCCACTCAAATTTTTGCCCGGGAAGCGTTGGGTACCTTGGAATTACCTGCCTTTTCATGGAAAGAAAAAAAATCTCGTTCCCCAGTTTAAAATTAATAATTAAGTCCTTATTTTAGCCCTTTGTTTACAAAATAGGAAAGCGACAGGGTTCCAAATCGCTTCATTTTTTTTGGTTCGGAATCGCTACAGACTTTTTAATGGGTGAACAATGACTTTTAATCAGTATTAACTTTTATACAAATGAAAAAAACAGCTTGGTTGGCCTTGATAGCAATAGGTGTCATGGCATGTGAGGGAGGTGATTTTTCCGATGTCCCGGCACAGGTCGATAACGAAGAACCGGAAGAGGAAATTGAATCTGAAATCCCAGAAGAAAAGCCCTTTGAAGGCATGACCCTCACCGCTGTCGGTGGGGGAGCGATCAACTATGGGGTGAGAGATATGCTTTTTTTCGAAGAGCAGTTAATCGTATCCGGAGAATTTTCTCAGATCAATGGCATAGGGGCGGATTATGTGGGTGCCTATGATGGTAACCAATGGAAGAAAATGGGTCGCGGCTTACCCAACCTGACCCCTGCCTTGCTGGTTCACGAGGGGGTTCTTTATGCCGGCGGCCATTTTATGGACGCAAAACAGGAGGATGCGCTGCATTTGGTAAAATGGAATGGCACTGGCTGGGAGGAAGTGGGGGAAGGACTCAATCTCCCGGTCAACACATTGGGGATCTACCAGGGCAGCCTGGTTGTTGGTGGAGATTTTACCATTGCCGGAATTGGGAGTCAGGACATTCCTACCAGGCACATCGGTAGTTGGAATGGTGAACGATGGCGCATGTTGGGCAGCGGACTGGATGGACCTGTGCATACACAAATCGTGTACAGGGGAGAATTGGTGGTAGCTGGAGATTTCACGACGGCCGGAGGAGAAGCCGCCCGTAGTATCGCCACCTGGAACGGGGACAGATGGTGCAACTTCGGAGCGGGAATCGACGGTCAGGTGTTTGATTTGGCGGTATATAAGGACGAGTTATACGCCACCGGCACCTTCAACACCGCCGGGGGAACGCAGACAAACCACATTGCCAAATGGAACGGCTCTGAATGGAAATCCCTGGGTTTAGGACTTAACATGACCGACCCATCTTCTTCCACCTTTGATTTGGCCGGTAGGGGCTTGTGTGTCATCGAGGACCACCTGTGGGTCGGGGGTGCTTTTAATTCCGTAGGTGGAGTCCCTACCGAAAATATCGCTATCTGGGATGGCGAAAGTTGGCATGGAGCCGTTCCCGGACCCAATAACCGGGTGGATAAAATCTATTTCCACGAAGAGGTAATCTATCTTGGCGGATATTTCAACCATTACGATGAGGCCGGGTTTGTGGCCATTTGCAAGATTGAAAAGTGAGGTGTTCCGTTGGATTTTATCATCGGGTCAGTGAAACCTGAACGCAAACAAATCAGCATCTTTCAGGTACACCCGCATTCGAATCGGTTTTCCGGATAACTCCGAAACATCACTACTTCCATTCCAATACACCTCTCTGGAAATTTCATTACCGATTACCGGCTGGGCTTCCTCCATGGAATACCCTGGTATTTTGTTTCCATTTTCATCCAACAGTTCTATTCTGATTTCACCGGCAGCGGAGGTGGAATAATTGAGTTCCAGCGTTTCGCCTTTAAATATAAAGGATTTGGTAAGCATTTCCCCACCTTCATATCCGGCGGACAAAGAAGCAAATCCATCCAGACGCAGGGCATACCGGCGCAGGTGAGCAGATGGCTGAGCATAATCCTGATTCACATAAATGGACATTTCGGTCTCTCCGGTTTTTACCACATTCAATGCGGGGTAGTTGGACCGGGACACCCAGTTCTGCAAACCGATGCCCGGCCGGATAAAGGACTCCATAAATTGCCGGTCATAACGGTTGCCCCCTCTTGATGACATCAGGATGACATCGGAGCAGTCGTTGTAATAGTTGGGATTCACTCCCAATTTTTCGGCTTCCGCATCCGATACCACCTTTCGGTTAGGCATGAAACGGGCACCAATGGCCAGGTAGATATGGGGTGCCCGAAAATAGGGGCTGGTCTGCTGCGTATACAGGTGTTCGTAAGGGGTATTCCCAAAGCCCATCGGCTCGGGGTCTGTCCAATGGATAAAATCCCTGGAAGTAGTTCGGCTTACTGAGCGGAACCCTTTGTATCCCTTACCGGTCCAGGTCCGGAAATAACAAACATACACCTGTTCTTCCTCCGACCAGAAGGATACATTCTGAGAATCAAATACTCCCTGGGTAAACACGGCTTCCTCTTGGACTTTCTTCCAGTTTTTCCCGTCTGCAGAGGTGAAGGCTACCAGGCCACTTTTAGAAGTACCGCCCAGGGCCTTGAATTTTTCGTTTGGTTTGGCTGCCGGATTGCTGTCCAGAAAGGGGCTAAAATTATGGGTGATGGGAGCGGCATTGGCCAATATTACATTGTTGTCTTTGCTTTCTTCTATTTCATAGATGCCCAGGCTGGGCTTTTCCCAGTGTATGCCATCCCTTGATTCGGCGTAGCAGGTCAGCTCAGCGCTATTACCGTCTTTGCCGGCCGTAGGAACACCCCTGTAATAGGCTCTGAAAAAGCCGTCCTCCTCAATGATGGTCACATAGGCAGAGAATGCGCCTTCCCATGGCTTGTCAAAATCCAGTACCTTTCCCTTGTCTTCGGGATGGTGCAGCGTAATTTCGGCTTTTTCCAAGGTTTCGATCAGGTATTGGTCCACAAATAGCTCTCGGTCGCTTCCTATTAGCAATGGTTCAGCCTTCTGCCCATAGGAGGAGGAGAAAGCAAATGCAACTACAAAAAGAGTAAAGAACAGCTGTTTTATCATATCTTTAAGGAATAAACTATCTATTTAAGGTGCTTGACGGGTATGTTACCAAACTTAGGTAAATACCGCCTATTACTCAAAAAATAAAAGCCTAAAGCTTTCTGCGAGGAGATTTATTGTCAAAAAAAGTGTCATGCTAAGTCAACCCAGGAGAAATAATCCATTAAGTACGACTTTTTATTATTGCACCAAACCAAAAAATATACCCGATTCGAAAGCGGCGCAAGGGATTCCATGCATTTGAAGAAAATCAAATGTGTTCGTTGGTCAATACCTACCGGACCGTTTATTCCATTTCCTTTCTAAGGATAAATTTGGCTTTTACCAGTTGATTCTTAACCGTATTTTTTGAAATCATCAGAATATCGGCGATTTCATTGTAGGACTTTTTTTCAAAATAATTCATCTCCAGTATTTTTCGCCTTTTGGGAGATAAATTTCCGATAATGCTTTCCATTTTGGTCAATTGCTCTTCCTTTACCTGGCTGCAATCATCCTCTTCCTGATGGATTCGATCCCAGAATTTTTCCTTTAGACTATTATTTTTGTTCAAAGCCTTCAGGTAATCGAAAATCTCGTTTTTGACCGAGGTAAATACATAGGAATTAAAATTTAATTCCGGCCGAATTTTACTCCTCCGCTTGAGAATTTTCATAAATACCTCATGATAAATGTTTTCCGCCTCCTGCTCATCTTTGATAATGGAAACACTGAAACGAATCACAGGTACCCTGTAATATTGGTAAATCTTTTCGAAGGCCTTGCGGTCCCCATTCCGAAAACCATCCAGTAATTTTTTGTCAGGTTGTTCCATATCCCAAGTATTTAAGTGATAATAAACTGTTTGGCATACACAAAACACATAATCTTCGTGCGTGTGCACCCTATTTTTTTATGAATATCAAGGTTTAAATTGGTAAAATCTGCGCAAATCACGTATATTAATCTTCATTTTGCGAAATTTACGATTGCATTACGAATTGAAAATGAAGTGTTTAACAATTTCATGATAAAAAAATAATCGAATGATTGATAAGACGGTTTTAAAAAGTGGCTTTTATTAAAATTGTGTTAAATATTCCAAGAATTTCTGATTTAAAAGTAAACTGGAGTTTTTCCAAAATTATATTCGATTTTGATGATTGTAAAAAATTTACAAAATATTTCGGTTATTTATGCCAGATGATGTTTATGGTTCATTTTTTGAATCCAACTAACCAAAGCTGTTCAAAACATAGTTTTTTTTGGAAACTGTCTTTAAACTAATAATAGCATATCATGAAAACAATACCAGCACAATTACCCATGATTCTTCATTACCTGAATCAGGAATCCGGCAAAGAGAACGTAAAAGAAAGTCTCGAAAAAACCTATGATTGGCTAAGCTATAAACTGTCACGTATTACTGACCATGAACAGGTAAAGAAACTACAAGCGAAACCATTCGATCCGCAGGTGCAGGAACAATGGAGGCAAATCCTGGAAGATGCCATCGCAGAAGACGATCTGTATTATGAGGAATTGGAGGTGATGTTAAAAGAAGCAGTAGCCTTGATACAAATCAAAGATCCTGAGGGTTACCACGCCTTGCTAACGAAGCAGCGAAGCCCCCAAACGGAAACCAGCAAATCTGAAGCGTAGGAATTTGAGCAGACTTCTATACTGGTTTCCTCAGGGGTGATGTAAAAATCACTACTTCAAGAAATCCGTAGCGTTATCCAGATAGGTAGCAGCTATTAACGTGAATTCGAGTAAAGAACGTACTTAATACCCGGCTATATTGGCAATGGTAGCGCCTTATTATAGGTACAATGTTGTGGCAGTCCCGTTTAACTAAAGATTCCCACGGATTCCTCCGCACACACCCGATCTAAGGGCCTCGTAATGAAGGTTTTATTATGAAAATAGGTCGAACCCACGTTATTATTGATTTGATAGAATTTCGTATGCGATGGGTTTGAAACTGTAATTATTGGATTGCTCAGCAGAACAAGCTGTAAGGCCAACAATCAAATGGATTAATTACTTTTGAACCCGTTCTTTTTCGGTAAGGTGCACCAAGTACTCCGTTAGGTTCTTCCATTGTAATTTTTGAAACCCCAGCCAGCCCCCTCCTGCCATTAGCGTGTTGATCCAATCTCTGCCTGCAGCCTGGTCACCTTCATTATTGACAAATTCATTTTTACTTGAAAACACCTTGTTTTTTCCTTTCTCTCCTTTCAGCACCTTGATTTCCTTCAAAATTTTTTCTTTAATGGATTGTACCCAATTGTATAGTCCCATGATTTTGAAAATTATTTACGACCATTCTTGGTAATAAAGGAGCAACTATTATGCTGGAAGACTAATAATAACGTAATGTTTTACCGGACTTAAGTAATTTAAAAGATCCAGGCTATTTAGGGTATGATCTTTGAACTTATATCGTTTGGATCAGTGCGTGTTTTATAAACTGCACTACCATTTTCATTCACATTTTAACCAAAACCCTATTAATATGAACAAGGATAAAAAAGAAGGTCAAATTGCAAAAAATATTGAAAACTATACGGCAGAAGTTCCTTCTGATGCCTATTTATGGACCTCAATAGCTGCCATGGGTCTTTCATTAACCCTTAAATTGGTCAAAAAAAACGAGATGGCACTTTTTGTTGGCCAGTGGGCAGCACCCATTCTTCTGATGGGTGTTTACAATAAAATAGTCAAGACGGAGGGCTCAGATTGATCCAACAACAATGATGAACTCTGTTCATAACCCAATGATTACTTAGATTCCAAGATAATCATTGGGTATTTTTAGTAAAACAGCAATTAGCCCTACTTATCTACGCCGAATTACAAACAAACAGGTATCAATTTAAATAAAAGATCCGTTTGGAGCAATTGGAAATACGGCTGACATCGGGAGTATACCTACCCCATTTCGAGGTCAAGAAAACTAAATAAGGATTTGTACCCAATTCTCGGGTACAAACCCTCCCCTTTCAATATCGATCACTTTCGGTTGTAACTTAGAGACTATCTTAAAACCTTTAATTTGGAATAGAGCGTTTTTCGGTGAATATTTAATATTTCTGCGGCTTTCGTTTTATTAAAATCAACCTTCTGAAGTACCTCCATAATCCGGGTCAATTCGGCCCTTCGGGCAGCCGATTTCAGATCGGGATCTGCCGATTCCCTGTTCTCCGACTGCATCTCGGTGTTGACTTCCGATCCCCCGTTCAATTTATTGGTGATAACGGTAGCTAATAAACCATGTGGTAAGGCATCTTTATAGATAAAATGGTCTTTTTCGATAAACAGGCAGGCGCGCCGAATGACATTTTTTAGCTCTCTGATATTGCCGGGCCATTCATAATTATGAAATATATCCTTCACTTCATCAGAAAGCTGCGGTTTCTCTATTCCTAATTCCTCGCTTGTATCCACGAGAAAATGATCGATAAACAAGGGAAGGTCTGAAATCCTTTCTTTTAGCGTTGGAACTTTTAAGATAAATTCACTCAATCGGAAAAATAGATCTTCACGAAAACAAATGGGTGCCGACTTGGCGTTCAAGTCTTCGTTAGTGGCTGCAATCACCCGTACATCGATGGGCACCTCATTGACTCCGCCAATTTTCCTAATGACTTTTTCCTGAAGGGCTCTGAGCAAGGCCATTTGCGTTTCCAGGGATAGATTAGCGATTTCATCAAGAAAAATCGTGCCTCCATTGGCCAGTTCAAACAATCCCGTTTTTTTGGAAACCGCTCCCGTGAAGGCTCCTTTTTCATGACCAAAAAGCTCACTTCCAGCTATTTCTTTGGAAAGACTTCCGCAGTCAACGGCTACAAATGGTTTATTGGACCGATCACTAATTTTGTGAATATGCCTAGCCACCGCCTCCTTCCCGGTGCCGGTTTCTCCTTCTATTATAACGGTGAAATTAGTAGTCGCCACTCTTTTTATCTGACTGACCATCTCTAAGGCTTCTCTGCTTTTACCCACTACAAAGCCAAATTCATTGCGCGTGCCATTTTCCGGCAGTTGGTTCTGCTTCACCGAAGAGGAAATATTCAGACGTTGGGAATCATGTGACCTACCGCAATCCCGAACCGCTTCAAGCAATTCATCCGGATTCAATGGCTTCGACAGGTAATTGAAGGCCCCGCGTTTGATTAAGTCCACTACATTTTTCAAATTAAAATCCCGGCTCATGAAGATCATGGCAATACCTGGGTGAATTTTCAATACTTTCTCAAAAAAGACAGCACCGGCTAAATCTGGCAAACGGTATTCGCTAATGATGATATCAAACTTAGCCTTTTCAATAATATTCAAAGCAAGATTTCCTTGGGTGATGGTTTCAACCTCATAATTATTCCGAGAAAGAAATTTTTTTAAAAGGTCACAATTAGAAATTTGATTATCAACAACTAATATCTTTTTCATATCTTTTTGGAATTTAGGGTATTCTATTAAAATTCTAATTAGGTAAATCAATACTTAACAAATATAGTGAAGTAAATACCCCATTATGTTACAAAATAATCTCGTTTAGTTACATATATACACTAATTATTTATAATCATTAATTAAAATCATATAAATAAGAAAAAAGAAAACGAATTTTATTGATCAGAAGATACATTCTATTCGAAAAAAATGGGCAAAAAAACTGGTTCTAAGACCGTCGGACTCTGGGGCCATTAGGGGGGTGGATCCTGGAAAAATAGCCTGCTAAAAAGTATTATGCCATTGGCAGGATAGGATCAAACTGGTGGATTTCCCCCCAGATTGACCGATAGAAAACAAATGAGAGCTTTAGGGGACCTGCCTGGTTAGCACCTGCCCTTTATGATTAATTTTTATCAGCCTTTTCAGCGTGCTTTTGCTACCTCATTGGTACAGTTTCTGTAGCATCCGACTTCGCTCAGGCTTCTGAACTGGCGGCAGCTTGGACGACAGCAGGGTGTCGTTTAAATCAGCGAGGCTGGAGATTATCATTGGAAACCCTACCTGTCCCGGGGTTTACAGTTACCGTTCTACTTCCCTTTCCTGTTTTATCAAACGCTCTTACCTTTACTTCACCCTCCAAGGGTATCGGCATTTCGTACTTCGGGGAAGTTGGGCTGGGTTCGCTGCCATCTGTGGTATAGCGAAGTTCGAGCCCGGGAAAGTTCACATTGGCCTGAAGGGTATCGTTTTCTACCTTCACCCCGGGAGGAGCGATTCGATAAACATACCCCCCGTTCCAGCGGGCCAGTTTGGGATACTCCCTTTGGGCAATGGTGTTGGAAAACCGATTCCAGCCTTTTTCAATTTCACGGTCCATTAATTCCAGATCATTTTCCCGCTCCCATTCCCGCTCCTTCGCCCAGGCACTCTCGGCAAAGCCCAGCAGCTTAGGAAAAATGTAATATTCTGCCATATCACCCCCTTTAACGGTCTCTCCCCAAAGCTGCGCTTCCAAACCCAGGATATTTCCTCTTGCCTCCGGGTTTATCCGGACCATCTCCTTAAATTCCGCTTCCCGGTCCAATTTCTTTCCCATATTGGTCGTATAGGTGGTTTTAAACCAATCGTAGGGAGCAAAGGTCCAGGCATTCTTGGTATCTACAAATCCCGCCCAATACAAACCCGGTTCGGTAGGGTCGTTGGAATAGGCCAGGTCAAAGTAGAAATTAGATACATTACAAAGCACCACTTCGTACCCCTCATTTGCCAGTTGGTAGCCCATGTCGGGGTAGTCAAACAGGTTATTCCATATATAGGGTATTACCTTTTTTCCTACAAATTCCGGATTGGGCCGATATTCTCCCGTTTCATCCTTTATCAGGGCCATTTCTTCCCAAACATGTACTTCCAGGTCCCTTTTTTCCAGTCGCTTCATCAATTCACGGAAAAAATAAGCCTGGAGGTTTTTTGGATCCGTAATGTCCGGCAATTCTTTTAACAGGGAATCGGCCATGGGAGATTGGGTCCAGGAGCCTTCAGGCACTTCATCCCCACCTGCATGCATTTTTTTCAATTCCAGGCCAGCCTCCTGATACATAAGGGCCAGTTCGTCCACAACCTTTTCATAAAACCGATAGGTGGATTCTCGGGCCACACTGACCACGTTATCCTTGTAGGCCTGAGCAGAAAGGTATTCCGATTGGTCATCGGGGTCAATCAGCCGGTATTCTTCTGCTGCCGCCTCATTTCCTTCCTCCATAAATTTCAGGTACCTCGCTTCCATGGACTTAATGGCAGCCCTGGCATGCCCTGGAAAATTCAACTCCGGGATGATGGTGATGTGACGATCCCTGGCATATTCGAGTAGGTTGATAAATTCTTCCCGGGTATAAAACCCGCTGCCATGGCTCGCAGCGGCATAGGCTTTCGGTCCGGAGCCATATCCGGGATGCAGTGCGGCCTCGTCCATTCCCTTGACATGCTGTCGCTGCCCTCCTACCTCGGTCAACTCAGGAAGTCCTGGAATTTCCACTCGCCAGCCTTCATCTTCAGTAGTATAAAAGAGGAAGTGATTAAGCTTGTAGTGGGCCATCATGTCTAAGGCTTTCTTAATGGTTTCCTTGGTTTGAAAATTTCTAGCCACATCCATGTGCAGACTCCTAAATCCAAATCGGGGTGCATCGTCTATGCGAACAACGGGTACTTCCAATGGCAACTCCTTATCCAGGTAAATCTCGGGTTCCAGTAAGGCCAACAAACTCTGAACACCATAAAAAACGCCAGCCGCATCCCCACCGGTAATAACAACACCCTCTTCGCGCACCTCCAGCTGGTAGGCTTCCTTTTGCTTCCCATCCACTTGAATATCGGCAACGGAAAGCAGAATTTCTGCGTCTCCTCCCTGACCCGCTTCAATCATCAGGTTTACTCCAGACAGGCTTTCCAGTTTTTCGTTCAGGTAAGTGGCCTCATTCTCCAGCCCCTCCTGATAGGCAATGGTCATTCCGGAATTAATTTCAAAAATGCCTTCTCCCTTTTCCATGAAAAATGGCGAGGGGATAATGGGTGAAAGTTCCGATGCCGCAACGGACGCTCTTTTTTCATTGGCCTCAAATTGGCTGGCCGGGCTGTATGGGCTTTCCTCATCAGCGGTACCTCTGAGCAGTTGTTCCTCCCGTTCGAAGGGCCTAACTTCCCAGTTGCTCACCGGAATGGTAGCCAGCTCCTCTTCCTCTTGTCCATAAAACACGAAATAGAGCCCCATGGGGGCATCGGTCTCCTTGATGATCCCTTCTATTCCAGTATAAGCCACTTCTACTTGCTCCCCACTGCCCAGGTAAAATCCTTCCCGGGGTGTGAGTTGATACCAGTCCCCGTTGATATGAGTGATCTCCGCCTCTGTGCTGCTAACGATCATCCTTGGAGACATGTTGAAAAATAAGGCCCAGCCTTCATCTTCCAATGGCTGATATCCACTATTTTCGATTATAAAACGGGCGTCAAATTGACCTTCTTCCTCCGTAAAATTACTGACCAACTCCCATTCCAAATGAAGCTGATCCACAGTTTGCTGCCAGGAAGGCTCTTTCTGACAGGCGATAAAAAAAATGCTTATGCTAAGCAGCAGAAAGGAAGAAATGCTTTTATTCATAATTCAACAGATTTAAGTAGCCTTATTATTACCTGCATTGGTATTAAATTGACTATTGAACGAACCTAATTTTATTGTATGAAGCCAACGAGTACCCGATTAATCTCCCTGGATGCCTTAAGGGGATTTACCATAGCTGCCATGATTTTGGTCAATTACCCCGGTACCTGGGACCATGTGTATCCCTCCCTGTTGCATGCATCCTGGAATGGCCTTACCATGACTGATTTTATTTATCCTTTTTTCTTGTTTATCGTAGGCGTTTCTATCGCCTTTGCTTACACCAAGCGGCTGGAAGGTGGATTTCCCAAGCCAGAAATGTACAAAAAAATACTGATCCGCTCCTTGAAAATTTTCATCGTTGGCGTTTTTTTAAACCTCATTCCTCATTTTGACTTTTCCGACATGCGCATCGCCGGGGTCCTGCAACGCATCGCAGTTGTCTTCCTTGCCTGCGCATTCCTTTTCTTAAACAGCGACTGGAAAAAACAAGCCTTCCTGGCCAGCGGCATCCTGTTGGTTTACTGGCTTGCCTTGACGCTGATCCCGACTCCCGACGAGGGTGTAGTCATGTTCGAACCGGGAAGAAACCTGGCTGCATGGATAGACCGAATCCTACTCCCGGGCAAAATGTGGGAAGGCTCCTGGGATCCTGAAGGACTTTTCAGCACCCTCCCGGCGATTGTGACCGGAATCTTAGGCATGCTCGCTGGACATATACTGCTCTCAAATAAAAACCAACATCTGAAAGCAAACTATTTGATGGCTTTGGGTGTACCGTTGGTATTGTTGGGACTGTTGTGGGCGCAGGTATTTCCCATCAACAAACACCTCTGGACCAGCTCCTTTACCTTGGTGACCGGTGGAGCCGCATTTATAGCCCTGGGGGCCTGCTATTTCCTGGTAGACATTTTAGGAAAACAAAGAGGAACCAGCGTGGGGATTATTTTTGGTGCCAATGCCATTACCGTTTACGTGCTGGCCGATGTGCTATCACTGTTATTTTATGGGCTGGAAATGGGGGGACAATCCCTAAATGTTCATTTTCTGAATGCCTTCACGGGCATGGGGCTTTCCCTGAAGTTTGCCAGCATGCTGTATGCACTACTCTTCGTAGCTATCAATTTTATCCCGGCTTATCTACTTTACCGACGAAAAATATTTATTAAATTATAAGCATATGAAGCCATGTCTTCCTCTCCTTTGCCTCTTTTTATTTATTGGGTATTTTAGCCACCTTCCCCTATCCATGGCCCAAACGGGAAGTATTCATGAGCCTGTCCGATACATAGGAGGAAACAGCATTGACCCGGATGTACATGAGGGCCGGCTCAGGTACGCGGTGGGGGTAGAAAGCAGGCAGACGCTGCGCGTTAACCGAACCCAACCCAGACTGGCTGGTGGATTCGATTGGACCTACAGCCACGCTTCCAACCTGGCCTATTGGAAGGGTACCTTTTACCAACAGTACTTAAGCAACCCTGTAGATGAACACATTGCGCCCGGACAAACGCTATTGATTCGCTCAAAGGATGGACGGGAATGGACCGACCCGGAGGTTCTTTTTCCTCCGTACCCCGCGCCGGAAGGCGTGCGCATACCCAAAGGTTATGATGGCTATATGATGCACCAACGGATGGGATTTTATGTCAGCAGCAAAGGTAAAATGCTTACCCTGGCTTTTTACGGGCATTCGGAAGATCCTTTCGAAGAGGGTGGTATTGGAAGGGTGGTACGTGAAATTAACGAGGACGGATCCCTTGGGCCAATCTATTTTATCCGATATAGCAGCCATACCGAATGGAACGAGCGCAACACAGCCTTTCCCTTTTACCAAAAATCAACGGACCCGGCTTTTGTAGCCGCTTGTGAGGAACTTCTCAACGATACCCTGGTGACCCTACAGTGGCGAGACGAAGATAATGGACTGGACGGATTCTATACCGGTGACCGGGGCGGTTCAGCCTTCTCCTACTATACCCGGAAGGACGGAAAAACCATTGGCTTCTGGAAACGATCCATGACAGCGATTTCCAGTGATGGGGGGGAAACCTTTTCCCCATCCATCAAAGCCCCTTCGCTTACGATGGCTGGTGGAAAGGTTTGGGCACAGCAAACAAGTGACGAACGGTATGCCCTGGTCTATAATCCGATTGACATCGACGAATACCGGTATCCATTAATTACCATCCATTCGGACGATGGAATTATTTTTGATGACATGGTATTGATACAGGGAGAGGTTCCTCCCCGAAGATTTTATGGGCGCTGGAAAGATTTTGGCCCCTGCTACGTGCGAGGAATTGTAGCAGGCAATGGAAATCCTCCCGGCGAAGATATGTGGCTCACCTATAGCATGAATAAGGAAGACATGTGGGTCAGCCGGGTACCGACTCCCATCCGGCATGCAGTGACCGGACCCGTTTCGGATGATTTTAACACCTTGACTCCCTATGGAGCCATCCCGGATTGGAATATTTATGCACCCCTTTGGGCACCGGTCAATGTGATCCCCTCCCCTTCCGGAGAAGGTAGGGTGTTGGAGCTAAGAGATGAAGACCCCTACGATTATGCCCGTGCCATCCGGGTTTTTGAAGAAGGACAGGAAGTTCGACTGGAATGGGAATTCACGACGGCCTCCACCGGAAACGGGCGGCTTGAAATGGATGTCACCGACCGATATGGCAATCGCCCCATACGCATCCTACTGGACGAAGAGAGGAATCTCAGCTATTTGGCCGGGCATGAAAAGATATTGCTCGGCAAAGTTGAACCGGGGGAATGGCAGAAGCTCTCCCTGCAGGTGATGGCAACGCCCTATGGCCATTTTTCCCTCAGCTGGAATGGGGAAAAGATAGCTGATCACATCCCCCTGACAGTCGCGGTAAAATCGATTGAAAGGCTTTCGTTCCGGACCGGTCCGTATCGCAACTTACCCGGAAGGAAAACCCCCAATGAGGATCCGGTTCCACCTTTGCCGGGAGCCGATACGAAAGTACCTCTGGCCCGTTTCCTAATAGATAATGTTACCGTTACGGATTGATCCCGATTGGCTACTTGCCTCTTAAAGGAAAAGTCTCCAGGATTTGCACCTTTTGCTTTCGCTGGTACCAATCGTTAAAAACCAATTCTACCTGATCAAAACGCTGCGCTCCAAAAAACCGGTCCTGAAATGTGTCCAGTAAATCCACCACCATTTCAGGCTGTTGCACCGGTTTTTGAAAACGGATCACGGTGCAATGAGCGGAGACCAGCCGGTACCGTTTGTCCAGCGACTGCTCCAAGGTAGAGCTTGCAAAGATTGCTCGCAGGTTATTTCTGCCATTTTCAAGCTCCCCATCCTGCGGAAAGCCTTTAATCATCAAACAGGATGGCGAGGCAAACACCCCGGCAAACCTTAGCGGTATCGGCTTGATGCCTTCCATGGCTTGTTGAATTAATTCTATATACAACGGAAGTTCCAGATCCTGAAGGCGAAATCCCGGATAACAGGAAATCACAGGCATTAGGGTGACATGTATGTCAGAATCCGGGTAATAATACTGCCCCGGTGCCACCCGATAAACGGCTTCGATAAATGCCGAAAAAGCAGCCAGGAGCTCCTCGCCTGGTCTGAGCAAAAGGGTCAACCCTCTCCTCGAATCGGAGGGGTTTGTTATTTCGGGATCAAAAGAAAACCCCTCAGTCGCCACGTTGGCCATTGCTTCGGCATGCAACCGGTGATAATGCCCTTGCAGGTCCATCAATCGCTTGCTTCATCAAATTTCCGAAAGACCAATTGCAACAATTCCTGTACTTCATCCGACTGCACGTCCCATTTAAGGGTGTTAACAAAGCTGCTGTTCATAAGGCTTACCGCATCAAAAAAGCTATCTGTACGGTCCAACTCTTCCAGCGCCTGGTCCATTAGGTCCGGGTTTCCCTGAAAAAGCCGCTTGGTAAACATGATTCGTTGGTTGATGCCCATTCCGTCTCTAATATGCTCAATACTGCCTTTCATATAGGCATGTTCTTCCGATTCAAACCGGGCCCAGGCCAGGGCCGGATCAATGCTCAATTCCCGCTCATCCGAGGCAGCTTCCCCGGCGGCTTCATCAGGAGGCGGTGCCGCTTCCAAATTATCTTCGACAGGTTCCTGGTAAACCCGGGTGGTAGTTCCTTCAGGCCCGGTTTCCCAAATGATCAGTTGGCCCATGTCTACGGGCAAAACAGCGTGGATTTGGTCAAGTAATGCTTCCGGAGACGCTTCCTCAGAAAAATGATCATCAAAGCCCTGATGTAGTTTTTCTCTCCATGTGGAGCTTTCCGGAGATTCAATCAGAACCTCCACCGCCGGTTGCCAGGAAGTAGCATGCCACTTAAGGTATTTTCGCAGACCTTTGAAGTCAGGGCTTGATTTTTTAATCTGACCTTCCAACTCCTCTTCCATAAAGGCCAATGGTTCTACGGCGAGCTTCAGCACTTTTTCCAGGGAACGTTCCAGTAGCGGTTCGAAATCTTCCTGACGGATTTTTATCGCCCTGGAAAGCACGTTCATAAAATCCTCCAACGCACTCACTACTTTTTTATCTTGAAAATCAAAAAAGGGACTTCGGGAGAACCGCTCCATTTGCTCTTGCCAACTTTCAAATAGGGACTTGATTACCATCAGGTTAAGCTGTCGGCAAGGGGTAAGGGTAGCGATTTCCTCCCCGCTAATGGTCTCCGTTGATTCAAAAAATTCCTTGCATAGGTTTTGGGCAAATTCCCTGGAATACCTGGCAGCGTATTCCGTATTTAAACTGCGTTGTCTTTCCATATGAATCGTCATTATTCGGTTAAAAGTACTTGTAAAGGTAGGGATTTTATCCTTTAAAGAAAGGATGCATTGCTTAACAGGGGACTTGCAAGGGTGTAAAAAAACGGATAAAAACCCGTAATTTTGAGGATTCCATTGCAGGCCCTATCTTTCCGTCTTCCTTTGGTACTGTTATTGGATAGTCGTTGTTGTTAATCCTATTTTTATTACCATGTTTATCGAACCTTTGTTAGGAAATCACGATCAGGCTGCACGAAAAGGCCAGGTAGAAGTTATCTGTGGATCCATGTTTTCTGGCAAAACCGAAGAGCTAATCCGAAGATTAAACCGCGCCCTGATTGCTCGGCAGAAGGTTGAGATTTTCAAACCTGCCGTGGATCAGCGCTACCATGCGGAAAATGTGGTATCCCACAACGAAAGCATCATCCGTTCCACCCCGGTTCAATTTGCAAATGACATCCTATTATTAGCCGGAAACTGCGATGTGGTGGGCATCGATGAAGTTCAGTTTTTTGACAATCAAATCATTGCCGTAACGGAACGACTGGCCCGATCGGGAGTTCGGGTAATCCTGGCAGGGTTGGATATGGATTTTGAAGGGAAACCCTTTGAACCCATGCCTCAATTAATGGCCATTGCGGAGTATGTAACCAAGGTTCATGCCATCTGTATGAAATGCGGCGATTTGGCCGCTTTCAGTTACCGGCTATCTTCCGAGAAATCCAAAGTGATGCTGGGAGAAAAAGGGAGTTATGAAGCGCGATGCCGCAGGTGTTTTTACCAGGGCAAGGAATCTTAATACCATGTTACGAAAAACCAGGGGAATCGTCATTAACTATATCAAGTACCGGGAAACGTCTATTATCGTTCGGATTTTCACCCGGGATTTGGGTCTGAAGACCTATTTGGTGAACGGTGTCAGGAGCCAAAAGTCTAAAACCAAGATGGCTCATTTCCAACCCCTTACCCTACTGGAACTGGTTGTATATGACAAGGAAACCGCCAACCTGAACCGGATTTCAGAGGCCAAACTGGCCTGGGCTTTTCAGCGCATCCCCTTCGATTTTTACCGTTCGGGTATCAGCATGTTTATGGGGGAAATCCTGGGAAAAGTGGTGGTGGATAATTACCAAAACGAAGTCCTGTTTGATTACCTTTTCCAGCTTATCCTAAGACTTGACAGCCCCGAATTCCAACCCGGGCTTTTTATTCTTCTTTTCCTGATTCGTACCTCCCGGTATCTGGGATTTGAGCCGGATGATGCCAGGGAGTTTTACCTTCAGCTTCCCGTAGAACAAACCGGAAGCACACTGGAGGATAAAATCAGCTACCTGGACCAGTTGTTGGAGCAGCAGGAAACCCTGCTTCCCTCCCTGCCGGTGTCTCTTAAACGGACACTGATTGATGATTGGATCCTATTCTATAAAATCCACATCGACGGGTTCGGAGACATTAAATCTCTTGCCGTGCTGCGAACATTGGTCCAATAGCTGTCTTTTTTATTTCACTCGGATACTTCGGGAAATTGAGGTATAGTTACCCGGAATTGGTTGGCCGCTTTCAGAGTTCATTAGGCGGATAACAAGATCGTAGTTTCCTTCGGGAATCCCTGATAGGGAAAGCGTTTCCATCTGTTGGGTCTTGTGGGTATGGTTACCTAATTCCACCTGAATAGCCAGCCCGTCTAATTCTGGGTCTCCGCCTAAATAAATGAAATCAATCAGAATTGGCTCCCCTTCGGCAAATTGCTGCTGATCCCTGGGCAAGTGTAGCAGAAGGGATGGCTGTAGTTGGTCCACGGAAAGTTCGGTCCCTCCTACTGTAAATTGCCTTTCGGAAAAGTTACCGTATTCTTTCAGGGCAAGACCCTGCTCGTCCAGCAAAAAAGTCACCGCACGGTATGTCCCCTTGTCTAATTCCATCTGAAAAGAGGGAGTCGAATGGGCTTTCGGGGTAGCCCCATTTAAGGAAAGCATAAACGGTCTTTCTTTGCCCAGGGGATAATTCCTGATATTAACGGAAAAGAGCACCTTCCCAGGTTCAAAATCTTCATTTCCAGTCGGTGAATAAATGTCTACAATGGCATCCGGCATACCTGCTACCGGAATTTCTTTAAATTCCAGGGCCGGTGCCAGTGGCTCCGCAGTGCCTTCTGATTGGGAAAGGACCCGGGATTCATTTTTATTGTCCGAAGAGTCACAAGAAACGAACAAAAGCAGGCAAAAACAAGCAGCATAAATGCAAGGATAAACCTTCATAGAAACGGCGTTAAAAGCAATCAAAGGTATTTAATATTACCCCAAAAAAAATTACCTTGCAACAAACTTGATAATGAATGAGCGAAATATTATTTGATGAAGTCCCTTCCCTGGATCTGGCGGATTTTACTTCGGGGAATCCCGAACAAAAAGCAGCTTTTGTAAAAAACCTGAGTGATGCCTACCAAAACATCGGCTTTGTAGCCATAAAAAATCATGGCTTGCACCAATCCCTACAGGATGAGCTGTACGAAGCCATTCAGTCTTTTTTTTCATTGCCAGATGAGGTAAAAGCAGCCTATGAAAAGCCGGAAATTGGCTTTCAGCGCGGGTATACGGGCAAGGGAAAGGAGCACGCCAAAGGTAGAAATACAGGTGACTTAAAGGAATTTTACCATGTCGGCCAGGAATTGGATTGGATTTCGAATGATGATGCGGTAAAAGCGGATTATCCGGCAAACGTCTGGCCGAAGGAAGTTTCCCATTTCAAAGCCGTTTCATTAAAAGTGTTTCAAACAATAGAAGAAGCCGGTAAACAAATGTTAAGGGCCATCGCTATCAGTCTCGGATTGAAAGAATCCTACTTTGACGACAAGGTACTTCACGGTAATTCCATTTTGCGCTCCATTCATTACTTCCCGATTTCAAACCCCGAAGAAGTGCCTGAAGATGCCGTCAGGGCAGCAGAACACGGTGATATCAATCTCATCACCTTGCTTATGGGTGCAAGTGCCGACGGGTTGGAAGTTTTAAGGAGAGATGGAAAGTGGATTCCCATTACCGCCTTGCCGGAACAATTGGTGGTAAATGTGGGCGATATGCTGGAAAGGCTGACCAATAAAAAACTAAAATCCACCATCCACCGGGTGGTGAATCCACCACGGGAGAAAATGAACAGCAGCCGTTATTCCATTCCTTTTTTTCTCCATCCCCGTTCAGGAATGAATCTTAGTTGCCTCGACGACTGTGTGGATCCGGACCATCCGAAAGCATTTGAGGATTGTACGGCCGGTGAGTTTCTGGAAGAAAGACTAAAGGAATTGGGACTGAAAAAAAAGTAGTCGGATGATGACCATTAGGAAAGTACGGTTTTACATTTACTTAAAGGATGTGCTGGTACTTTCCTTAACGGCCTTTGGGGGACCACAGGTTTTTCTGGCCATGGTCATTGACATCATGGTCCGAAAAAGAGGTTACCTGTCCGAAAAAGACCTGATTGAATTAAATGCCCTCTGCCTGGTTCTGCCGGGCCCTACCTCCACCCAAACGATTTCTGCCATCGGTTTTAGAATAGGCGGCCCTAAGCTGGCATACCTGTCGCTATTGGTATGGATATTTCCAGCTACCACGCTGATGATCGTCACCGCCTTCCTGATAGATTATTTACAAGCCAATACGGAGGGAGCATTGGGTTTTGCCAAATTTATTCAGCCCATGGCCATTGGGTTTATTCTGTATGCTGCCCAGATCACCATAAAAAAAATGATTCACACCGTTGAAGCAGCCATCCTAATGATGATCGCTGCTTTTGTTGCCTTTTTTTATAATTCTCCCTTTATTTTTCCCATTATGCTATTCATTGGAGGCCTGATTACCACGCATAACTATAACAAACAGCCGGTAATCGAAGAAAAATCAAAGGTCAATATTTCCTGGCGCAATTTTGTGCTATGGGCAGCCGTTCTGGTGGTAGCAGCAGTACTGGGCCATTATACCCGTCTGTTGCCTGTCAGGCTATTCGAAAACTTTTACCGAAACGGCAGCCTTATTTTTGGCGGGGGGCAGGTGTTGGTTCCTTATCTCTATACCGAATTTGTGGAATTCAAAAATTACCTGAGCTCGGAAGAGTTTCTCACCGGGTATGCGATTTCCCAAAGTATCCCCGGCCCCACTTTCAGCATCAGCTCCTATATCGGAGCATTGTCCATGCGGGAATGGGGAGTTACTGGTTTGGTGACCGGAGGACTCATCGCAGCAGCAGGGATCTTTTTACCCGGTACCTTTTTGATTTTTTTCGTTATCCGCTTCTGGGACGAACTGAAAAAATACCGGCCGGTACGTGCTGCCCTGGAAGGGATAAATGCGGTTAGTTGTGGCATGTTGATCGCAGCGGCCTATTTATTGTTCGAGCCTCTGGAAAACAACCTGTTTAATATCATGGCCATCATTGGCACTTATGCCCTGCTGCAATTTACAAAAATCCCCTCCCCACTAATCATCCTGATGGGATTGGCAGCAGGTATTTCTTACCAATGGATACTAAAATCATTTGGCTAATCCCCTTTTTTTTCTTTACTTCAATCTATCCTTCATTTTTAGAAAGGCAATATTGACATGAGCCCATTTTTCCACTTTTGTATATGAAATACCCGTCCATTTTAAATATCCTAATTCCAGATTGTGAGTGCGGCCATACTATGGCCGTTGTCAGATGCCTTAAAGGTTATTCACATGTGAAAATTCATGGTTCTTCCCAGGAAGCCAAAAGCCCTTTCCGCTATTCACGGTTTAAAAAGAGTTTTACGCTTTTATCCTCCGATACCCCAGAAGAATACATCCGGGAACTGATCGAACTGATCGAGCAAAAAAGCATCGATTTAGTGCTGCCAATAGATGAAAAAACGTACCTTTTTTTTGCTGAACATTCTGATTCATTTAGCGGAAAAGCCAGGTTGGCGGCCTTTTCACCATTCGCGACTCTGGAAATAGCTACTAATAAATTTCGACTGGCGAAATTTTGTGAAAGCAGGAACATCCCGTCTCCAAAAACCACCTTTTTAAAAGACTATCGGGATGAAAAAAATCCGTCTCATCAGGCCATTTCCCTGCCTCTAATTGTCAAACCCGAAACCGGTTGGGGGGGTAGAAACGTGTATCACATTGCCCGGGAAGAAGATTTTTCAGTGATTAAACCGACCAGCCACCCTAAGGAAGGAGAGTACATTGTCCAGGAATATGTTGATGGATATGATATTGACATGAGCCTGCTGGCCAGAAATGGAGAAATTTTAGCCCATACCATACAAAAGGGATTTCTAAAACGAGCCAATCGCTTTGCTGCTTCCGCCGGTCTGGAATTTCAGAAAAATGAAGGCGTTTACGGATCGGTTTGCAAGCTGGTAAGGGAACTTGACTTTTCCGGTATTGCACATGTGGACCTACGCTACGATACTCAGGATGGGGAATTCAAAATTATTGAAATTAATGCCCGATATTGGGGTAGTTTGATTGCTTCTTTCCGGGCCGGTGTCAATTTTCCCTATTTACACATTTTATCCAGCCTGGAAGAAGAAGTACCTGCTGCTTCTTTTGAACCGATCCACTACATGGATTTTATTTCCGCTTTGAAGGCCAGTAAACACTCGCTGTTTTCAAAGAGAAGCCTTCCATTCCAATGGAAAGACACAGATTATCCCTTTTTTCTGGCCGACCCAATCGCTGAATGTTACAATGCCTGGAAGCGAAGAATCCGGTAAACGCCAGGCTGGGGTTTATTTGGCAATTCGAAGCAGGTAGGTGTCGTTTTCCAATTTCATGCCTGATTTTTAGTCCCGGTTCTCACAGAACCCGGTAAAAAAACCATTTAACGCTACCGGACAGGTCATTTCTAACGCAAGAAATAATAAAACTGATTTAATGGTTAATTTTTAAACCGATTTTCATTCATTTTATGTTTTTTATTAAAAAAATGGTTTGATTTTAAACCAAAAAAAAGAAGGATCTTGTTAAGATCCTTCCGGTTGGGTTTATTTTGAACTGACTAATAGCTATAATGTTTCGGAAATTTGTCAAAATGATCTTTTCCAAACGTTCAAATTCTCTTAAACATAATAAAAATTTAACATACCCCAATAAAAACCAATAAAAATTTTTTGAACGGAAAGAGCGCTCAGATTTCCGTTTATCCCCAAAAAGAGAAATTAAATTTTCAACTCATTGTTTTACAGTACATTACAAATACTTTTTTTTAGAATCTGTGAATGAAGAAAAAAGGATTCACCATTTAAGAGATGGGAAAATTTGATTCTACTCCTCAATTGTTTAACTTGAATGTTGTGAATATGTATGGAATAAATTGAAACAAAAGCTGTGATTTTCAAATGAAAAGGCTTTTTACCTTACAAAACCTCAGCAATTTGGGACTATGAGACCAGGGTCGAAACTCAAAAGATTTCTTTTTCGGTACAGTCTGGTTCCGCCCCACAAGTGGCGGCCTGCTGCTACTGTACTGATCGCAGTCATTTTTGGTTTGGGCTTGTATTTATTACGCCTCAGCAACGCAGCCTCCTATCTTTCCGATGACCCGCAGGCTTGTGTCAATTGCCATATTATGACTCCCCAATACATTACCTGGAACCATAGTTCCCACCGGGAAGTGGCTCATTGCAACGACTGCCATGTACCCCATAATAATGTATTAAACAAATACTTCTTCAAAGCGAAGGATGGATTGTACCATGCCGCTGTATTTACCGCGAGGGCGGAACCGGAGGTCATTAAAGCACTGGGGCCGTCCATTGAAGTCATCCAGAACAACTGCATCCGCTGCCACGAAAGCCAGGTGACTGATGCCCGGATGCTGGGCTTTACAGCCGACCATTTTGAAAATCGTACTGATCGGACCTGCTGGGAATGCCATCGGGAAGTTCCCCATGGGAGGGTTAAGAGCCTTTCTGCCACCGGTCACCAGATTGAACCTATTCGTGCCCATGCACCGGAAGATCTTTCCATTGTCCCGCCCTGGCTGGAAACCATTATGAATAAAAACGACCCATAACCCTACCTATCATGAAGAATTGGATACTTTTCGGAATCACAGTTGTAGTAGTATTTCTTTTGGCCATGTTGGCATACACCATAATGGACCGAAAAACAGAAGCGCGATTTGCATACCAACCCACCGTACAGCTGGAAGGAATTGAGCCCCGGGATTCGGTTTGGGGCCTGAATTATCCCCGGCAATACCAATCGTATCAAAAAACTGCCGACACTACTTTCAGCAGCCTTTACAACACCAGCGGGTCCAGGGACGTGCTGGAAGATAACCCTGAAATGGTGATTCTTTGGGCAGGATATGGTTTCAGCAAAGACTACACCCATCCCCGAGGCCATTCCTATGCAGTAGAAGATATCCGGGAAACCTTGCGTACCGGAGCCCCTATGGAGGCAGGAGAAGGCCCCATGCCAAGTACCTGCTGGACCTGTAAAAGTCCGGATGTGCCACGACTGATGAAAGAAATGGGCGTTTCGGAATACTACAGCCAAAAATTTTCTGACTTAGGTTCGGAAGTAATTAACCCCATTGGTTGTGCCGATTGCCATAATCCTGAAACCATGAACCTGACCATCACCCGGCCTGCCCTGATCGAAGCCTATGAAGCCATGGGAAAAGATATCAACCAGGCGTCCCACCAGGAAATGCGTTCTCTGGTCTGTGCGCAGTGTCATGTGGAGTACTATTTTGATAAAGACAAAGAGGATGCTCCGCAGGCCCAATACCTTACCTTTCCCTGGAAAGAGGGAATGGACGTGGAAGCAGTAACCCAATACTACGATGCCATCGATTTTGCAGATTGGGTACATCCACTTAGTAAGGCGCGAATGCTAAAAGCGCAGCATCCCGACTATGAAATTTATTCCTTAGGTGTGCATGCCAAAAGAGGCGTATCCTGTGCCGATTGCCACATGCCCTACAAATCCGAGGGGGGGCAAAAATTCACGGATCACCACATCGGTTCTCCTTTAAGCAATGTAGAAAACAGTTGTTTCGTTTGTCACCGGGAGAAAATAAGCGACCTGGTCACCGACGTGTACGAAAGACAGCGAAAAATAAAAGAAGGAACTTCCTACTTGCAAAGACAGCTTGCCAAAGCCCATATAGAAGCGGCAAAAGCATGGGAGCTCGGGGCTACGGAGCAGGACATGGAAGAAATCCTCACCGGCATTCGCCATGCCCAATGGCGTTGGGACTATTCTGTCGCTTCCCATGGGGCGGCTTTTCATGCCCCACTCGAAACCAGCCGCATCGTCACGTCGGCAACGGGTATCATTCAGGAAACCCGTATTTCCCTTACTCGCCTATTGGCAGCATTGGGACATCCTGAACCAGTGGAAATGCCTGACTTTACCGATAAATCTGCCTTGCAAGCATATATTGGTCTGGATATCGACGCTGAAAAAGCCGCTAAAGAGGAGTTTTTAGAAGAAGTAGTGCCCAAATGGCTGAAAGAGGGAAAAGACAGAGAATCCCAAATGGAAACCGCTTCTGTCATCGGAAGGTAACCACTTACCCCTGCTTTACCCGACACTTATTTTCTGGCTCACAATCACCTGAACCCTATTCCTATGAAGAAATTTTTATTTTTGATCCTGTTACCCCTACTATGCTTTCTCAGCACCCCACCATTACATGCCCAATTCAAGGTGGATGGACAGCTCATTCAGCGGGCCGAATATAGAAACGGGTACAGCCAGTTAATCAATAGTGCGGATCATCCGGCGGGTTTCATTGCGCAACGTGCCCGCATTCAGGCAAGCTATGTGACCGATGCCGTAACCATCTACATGAGCATACAGGATATCCGGACCTGGGGCAATACGGCTCAGGTGAAAGCAAGTGACAATTTATTATCTGTTCACGAGGCCTATGCCGAATTATCCCTGGGGGAATCCTGGAAAGTAAAGCTGGGACGGCAGGAGTTGAACTACGACAACTTTCGTTTTCTGGGTAACCTGGATTGGGCCCTACAGGGAAGAGCCCATGATTTTGCCCTGGTCAAATACGAAAAAGACGAACATAAACTACACGTTGGGGCGGGATACAATCAGAACGGCCAAAGCCTGTCCGGAAACCTTTTTACGGTGCCCAACCAATACAAATTCGCCCAAATGGCCCGGTATGAAAATCGCTGGGATAGCTTTCAATTTTCATTGCTATTCTGGAATGACGGCCGGCAATTTATCGAACGAAACAATCAAGGGGAAATCATTCTTGCCGAAACCCAATTCCGGCAGACCATTGGCATTCCAACCCTCAAATACCAGGCTGGCAATACCCTGTTTAGTGGTTTTTATTACCAACAACTAGGGAAATGGGGAAGGCCGGTCAGTGCCTTTGACATCAACTTTCAAGTGACCCAAACCTTTAATTTCGAAAAAGCCGAAGGAAAAAATTTCCGACTGGCCGGAGGGTTTGAAATGTTGAGCGGTACTTCTACGAACGAGCTTTCAAAAAACAGGTCTTTTTCCCCTTTATATGGTACCAACCACTTGTACAACGGGTACATGGATCTCTTCTATGTAGGCGGAACCCATGAAAATAACGTGGGCCTGAACGATTATTACCTAAAAGGTAGGATGACTTTCTCTCCGCAGTTTTTTATGCAACTGGACGGGCATTGGTTTAGCAGTCAGGCGGAGGTACTGTCCCTCAACCAAAATGCCGACCCGATGGACTCCCATTTAGGAACGGAGCTAGACTTATCATTGGGATTTGTTTTCAATGATGCCATTTCACTCCAGGGAGGATACAGCCAGTTTTTTGCCACCGAAACCATGGAACGCGTACAAAATAACGGAACCCTGAAGGCCAGTCAAAACTGGGCTTACCTGATGCTCATTGTCAGGCCTACCATGAAAAATAAATTTATCGGAATCTTGCTTTAGTTAACTGTATATGTTCAAATTACTGGTTTCTACCAAAACCACCCTCCTGCTTTTCCTTCTTTTTGCGAGTTCCATGGCCATTGCCACATTTATAGAAAATGACCACGGTACCCAAGTGGCACGCGGGATGGTATACGAGGCCTGGTGGTTTGAAGTCCTTATGGCTTGGATGGGGATAAATTTTATTTTCCACTTTAGGAAATACAAGCTCTATCGGCAAAAAAAATGGCCTGTCGGCCTGTTTCACCTGGCTTTTATTTGTATACTTCTGGGGGCAGGCATTACCCGGTATTTCAGTACGGAGGGTACCATGCGAATTCGGGAAGGGGAGGCTTCCGGCCTGTTTTATTCCTCCGGAAATTACCTGCAACTGGAGCATCCGGAAGTAGCCGATTACCATAAATTTGAAAAGGCCTTTCCCTTGCTTACCAGTTCCTTTAGCCCGGAGGAGCACACTGTAAATTTCCCGGGTTTACCTTCGCTTACCATCCTATTGGATGATTACGTGCCGGGAGCCAGAAAATCATTCCTCCCCGGCAATCAGGATTACCTGGACATTGCCGTGGCTCGCGGGGCGGGCAGAAAAGATTACCTTTTGAAAGCAGGTGAAGCCCTACCCTTGGGCGACCTCCTCCTTTCGACCAGTACCACTACCGAGGCTCCCATTCGCCTGTTCCAAACAGATGAAGGCTGGAAAATCGAGTCGGCTGTCCACCTGCAGGTCATGGACATGGCCAGCCAGCAAATGCATGTGCTCCATGAAGGAGAAACCCAACCGTTGCATTTACGCGCTCTCTACCAGTGGGAAGGAGGAGCCTTTTTGATAAAAGCCATCCATGAAGATGCCAGCCTGCAATATGAACCGGAGTCCGACCCGGAATTGGCCAAAAATTTACCCGATGTGGTAAAGCTATCGGCCAGGGATGAGCAAGGAAATCGGCTGGCTACTGGTTTCCTGCCATTGGTGCAGACTGAACCTCAGTGGCTTTCCTTTACCCATGAAGGAAATCCATTTCGGTTAACCTTTGGTCCCAAAGCCATTAGCCTTCCCTTCGAGCTGTACCTGAACGCATTTGAACTGGAAAGGTACCCCGGTAGCCAAAGCCCTGCCAGCTATGCTTCTGAAGTGATGGTGATGGAGGAGGGGACGGAATTTCCGTACCGAATCTATATGAATAATGTATTGGATCACAGAGGATATCGCTTTTACCAATCCTCCTACGATCAGGATGAGAAAGGTACGGTCTTAACCGTTAATCAGGATCGTTTGGGTACCTATACCACCTATCTGGGTTATTTTATGCTTTTTCTGGGCATGTTGCTGACTCTATTTGCCAAAGGAAGCCGTTTTCAAATCCTTAATAAAAAGCTTAAAAACCTGGATTATAAAAAAAACCTGGCCATGGTGTTCCTGCTGGGACCCGTAGTGGGCAGTATTGCGCAGGACCCATCCACTGAAATACCAAAGGTGCCGGAGGATAAAGCACTGGCGTATGGCAGGCTTATCGTACAGGATAGGGACGGACGGATGAAGCCGCTTAACACCCTGGCCCTGGAAATCACACGGAAACTTACCGGAAAAACAAGCGCAGAAGTAACCTTGGGAGAAAATGAAATCCAGTTGAGTCCCGAACAACTGGTGCTGGGTGTCCAGTTAAATCCTGAATTGTACCAAAGACTGCCGCTCTTAAAAATTGATCGGAAAAAATCGGCAGGGGTTTTCCAAACCCTGAAGGTAGCCCCTGCCTCCCGGCTCCGTTTTCAGGACTTTATTGACGATGAGGGAAGTTACCTGTTATATGAGCAGGTAGAGGCGGTAAATCGGCTCAAACCCGCTGAACGGTCGGATACCGAAAACGAACTATTGAAGACCGATGAGCGATTCAATATTTTTTACGGGCTGCTGACGGGAGATTTTCTAAGGCTGTACCCCAATAAATTGGATCCTGACGACACCTGGTTTACCAAAAACGAATCCATGCAGGGATTTACCGCAGAAGATGCCCGTTTTGTGGCCAATATCGGCACCCTGTATTTGAAAGGTTTGCGGGAAGGCATGGACACGGGAGATTGGAACGCGGCTGATGAAGCCCTTTCTTACATAGACCTATTTCAGCGGGAAGCCGGAAAATCCGTCTATCCGGCCTCTTCTAGGATCAAAGGAGAATTGCTTTACAACCAACTTCGGCTGGGCTCCCGGCTGTTCGGTCCTTTCTGGCTGATCGGTTTAGTGATGCTGGTGCTGGGCATTGCCCGCTTGTTTTATACGGCATCCTGGCTAAAGAAAACCTGGAAAGCAGGGTTGATGCTTACCTGGCTGGGCTGGGGCTTGTTTACCTTTCACCTGGCCCTGCGCTGGTATATCGCCCAACATCCTCCATGGAGCGACGGCTTTGAGATGCTTGTCTTCGTTGCCTGGGGGATTTTATTCTTTAGTCTGGTTTTTTCGGGAAAATCCAAGTTTACCATCCCCCTGGGGTTGCTTTTTTCGGGTACCCTGCTATTTGTAGGTTTCTTGGATTGGCTCAATCCGGAAATCACCAACCTGATGCCGGTCCTACATTCCTACTGGCTCAAAATTCACGTAGCGATCATCGTTAGCGGCTACGCTCCGTTGGCCCTGGCCGCCATTTTGGCACTGCTAAGTTTGCTACTGATGCTATTTAAGCCAAAATCGCCACGTCCCGAATGGTGGAAGAGCATGCTGGAATTAAATGTGGTTAATGAATTGGCCCTCACGGTAGGACTTTTTTTACTGACAGTAGGAACCTTTCTGGGAGGTGTCTGGGCCAATGAAAGCTGGGGTAGGTATTGGGCATGGGACCCGAAGGAAACCTGGGCACTCATTTCCATCATGGTCTACGCTTTCGCGCTTCACCTGCGGCTGGTTCCCGCATTCAAAAATGCATTGGTTTTCAACCTGGCCAGTTTATGGGCTTTTAGCAGTATTATCATGACCTCCTTTGGTGTCAATTACTACCTTTCCGGCCTCCACTCCTATGCAGCGGGGGATCCCGTACCGGTTCCCAACTGGGTGTATGTAGTCACGGGAATCCTGTTGGTTATTTCTTTTGCGACGATTTATTTCTTTAGGGGCTGGTCTACCCGGGACAAAAAACGCATCATTGCCTGAGCTCACCGTATACTTCCAGTCAGTCCAGACGGGAAGATGCCGGGGTACCCCCTCCCCTCATCAAATCGGTTTCCTGAATCCGGCTTCAGATAGTAGAATATATTTCGCCCCTACAGGGCTTGGGGTGCGTTAATCCATTTTATCACAGGGCTTCACCCTGTGCTGCGGTATTACGCGCTTTCAGCGCTTGGGTTTTTCTATAGAGACGTTATCCGTTGCTAATCGAAGGGCAGGTATCCGGTTATCAATCGGGTCTGGCTCCTAATTTTAGGAAAGGGCGTAATATTCCAGCGATGGGTGCAGCCCATCGTAAAAGAAGTGACTCGTTTGGTTCAGCCCTGTATTCTAAAACTTCTTGCACTGGCAAATCCAGACGAGTATATTTCGCCCCTACAGGGCTTGGGGGATCGGAATCGAGGCTATTTATCACAGGGCTGCACCCTGTGCTGCGGTGTTTCGCGCTTTCAGCGCTTGGGTTTTTCTATAGAGCTGGTATTCGTTACTGTTAAATGGGCAGATATCTGGTTTTCGAGCGGGTCTGGCTGCTGACTCAATTAATTCTAGCACTGAAAGTGCGTCATATCCTAGCGATGAGTGCAGCCCATCGTGGCAATGGCATCATTGTTTTGGTAAGCCCTGCAGGGGCGAGGTATTTTCTCTTGCCCCGCCTATTGAATGCCGAATTTTCCATGACTTGCCCCTCGAAAACAAAGCCAGCAACGGGCGGTACAACGTTTATCAATTGGGAACGGCATAAAATGGAGTGGGTAGTACGCATGATCCCCCTCACAAATCTTTCTTGTTAAACCAACGGATGGAAACCGAAAAAGGAATCAGTGCCCACAGGAGCAGTAGCACTAAAACCAAACCCTTGCCCCAATTTTCGGAAAACACCATTTGGAAAATGGCACCACTGTAGCCCATAAGGGCCGCTGCATCGGTTTGCATCAGGACCAGGATCCTGCCCAGATCCAAGGGGTTTAAAAAACTAATGTACAAGACCAGCTTTTCGATAGGGTATTCGTTGAAATTGTACATCAGCAGTAATACAAGACCGTCAAACAGTAATACAAAATAGACCCAAATCAACAAAGAAAAACCCATCCCTTTCGTTCTATCAGATGCCCAAATCGCCATCAACAAGGCTAATCCGATGAAAATAAGATTCCACAGACTTCCGGTGAGCAACAAAAGAAGCCCCGCCCCACCCGCATCGGAAAAATAAAGCGGCAAACCCAGTCCCACCAAATAGGCCCCGGTTAGTACCAGCGATAAACTGATATAAAAAGAGATCAGCAAGGTACTCCTTGCCAGCGGTTGCGCATGAAGCAGCAATAAAAACTCGTACATATTGTAAAAGTAAATAATCGAAAAGACCAGGCAGACCAAGGGAACTACCAAAATACTGATATTCAATAAAGCCAGTAGGGTCTTTTCGCCTTGTCCCTGAAGACTGATCAGTCCAAAACCCGTAACCCAGAGAAAAAGGAGGTAAAAGATAATGGTTTTGTTTTTGACCAGGTCGGTAGCCAAAAATTGAATGATTCTACCCATGACTCGTTTGTTTTCGTAAAAAGGTCGCAATCATCGCATTCAATCTGTTTTCGGAAGTTTCTGCCTGCAATTCCGCCAATTGCTTATCAAAGAGTACCCTTCCCTCCATCAAATAAACCAACCTGCTGGCGATGTCGTCCAGGTCATTCAGCACATGAGAAGTAATGAGTACCAACTTGTTTTCCTGATGGATGGTCTTCCGTAATTTTTCTTTCAGCATTTCATTCGACACGGGGTCCAGCCCGGCAGTGGGTTCGTCTAAGATTAACACATCCGGATGGAACAGAAAGGCCAGGGCTGCACTTACCTTTTGACGCATTCCGCCAGACAACAGGCCCATTTTTTTCGGATAAAGTGCTTCTATTTCAAAGGCCTCAAATAGATCCATGTCGTAGTTGGACTCCTCCGAACGGATGGATTTCATCAGCATAAAAAGCTCCTTCACCCTCATCTGCTCCGGAAATCGGGATATTTGTGGCATGTATCCAATATTTTTTCGGTAGGCACTTTGCCCAAAAATATCCTGTCCATCAAAACGAATCTGATCCTGCCGGATGGTATTTAGGCCCAGCAAACACTTAATTAAGGTGGTTTTGCCGGAGCCGTTTGGGCCAATCAGGGCCAGACCCTCTCCTGCAGAAAAATGAAGATCAATCCCTTTCAGGACCTCCTGCCTGCCAAACCTTTTGTGCAATTGCTTAATCGAAATCATAGGGATAAGGACTTATTTGCGGTTGCGAATCGATCAATTGTTCGGGGATAAACTGAGGAAACATGCGCTCTGCTACCTCCAGACTGCTGACCAGAAAACTGTGCAACAACATGTGTGCAGCAGGAACTTTATCTATAATTAAGGCAAAAAGATTCACCGGTCTGTGAGGCAGATCCCCCACCCCGTCTCTGTCCAGATCGTAACCGGAATACTGGCTCCAGTAGTTACTTTCAAAATGGTTTAAATTCGATTTTGAGTTGGTCAATACCTCGAATGTATTTCCAATAAAATTATTTTCTATAATCCGATTATCCATACAATTTCCTTTTATGTCCATGGCCTTACCATTGTTTTGCAACAGGTTTTGGGAGAAAATCAGACGGTTAGCTCCTTCGGCATAAATCCCCACTGTATTGGACTGGAACCGATTGCCGCGGATGATGCCGTCTGAAATTTCCTTCAACAACAACCCGTAGCTGGCTCCTCCCCAGTTGTCCAAAAATTCATTATTTTCCATGCTTATCCGATTACTAAACATGACAGCCACTCCGGAGCCATTATTTTGAAACACATTATTTTCGTAGGTATCATCGTTGGAAAACATGAAATGCAGCCCGTACCGCATGTTATTCCTACTTTGATTGAAGGCGATGTAACTTTCGTCCACAAATTCAAAATAAATGCCATCCCGGTGATGACTCAGGGTATTGTGGGTTACGCGGATTCGATTTCCCTGCCAGATATGGATGGCATTTCCGGCTCGTGATTCCTCTTCCGCTGCCCCCCTGATGGTGTTTCCATCCACCAGGCATTCATTGGATTTTTGAAGGTAAATTCCGAAAAAGGTATTCAGTAGTTGATTATTCCTAATCGTTACGTTTGAGACCCGGTTTAAACGTATGGCTGCCCGATCCTTTAGATAACTCACGCCCACATTTTTCAGAGTAAGGTTTTCCAAGCTGACATCGTCTGAAACAATAACGAAAATTTCATCTCCCATTTGCCCATCTACAATGGCCCCCTCCATTCCTAACAAAACCAGCGGCTTGTCCACCACTATGGAATTTTCCCGGTAGATTCCTTCTTTTAACAGCAGGGTATCGTAGGGAGCCGCCTGCCGGATCGCGTCCGAAATGACCGTACCCTCCCCCGGATACAAATCAATGGTTTTTGTATTCCCCCAGCAGGGAATCAGGGTCATTAGGCATAATATAAAGGGTTTCCATGCGCTCATAAGCAACTTAGGGATTCAAAGGTGCAAACAACTCTTTCTCTTTCAGTTCCTCCCAGGTTATCAACTCTTTTCCTATGGCATTTTGAGATTGGCGAAAGGCAGCGAGGTTTCCCCCCATCGGACTGCGATACGAAGAGTCTATTTCAAAGGACAATTCACGGACATCAACCAACTTCTTTGGTTCATCATAAGCGATAGCCAACGTGTGGCCAAACTCCATGGACGCTTTCTCTTGCAGATAGGGAACCAGGCATTCTACCGCATCGAACTTATAGATCCTGCCTTTGGTAGTGACCAGTTCTCCTCCAAACCTCGGGTCCATGATTTTCATCTTGCAATGGGCACAGTGATCTTCTCCAAATTGGATAGGTTCGGGTGAGACGTGGCAAGATTGGATCAGCAGGACGCAGCCAGATAGATAGAAGTTTTTTAGAAATTTATTCATTGCATTTTATTGAATTTCCATTTCGTCCAAAAAGAAGCAAATCCTAATAGTACCGCCAGACCTAACCCAAGACCTCCAAAATGAGGATAGGATTTGACATAGAAATTAAGAAGGTCTTTTTCTCCGAGCAAGGGTGGCATGTAACTCATGCCCGGCACCTCAATGGGTGCTTTGGGATCCAAATTGTGGCCATAATCGTAGAGCCAGAGGTAAAAATCATAAATACCCAGCGCTCCCAGAATAGCCAGTAGCAAAAACCAAAACCCATAATACCATACCTTGTTGATCCAAATTCCAAGAAGTCCCAATGCCATCATGGCATAAGCTACAAAGGGAAAATACTTTAGTTCAGGTATGGATTCAGGATGGATGGCCTGCATGCCAATGTAGTGGTTCAGGATGTTGATATTTTTCACAATATGCTTGTCACTGCCCGAAACCTTGTTGATCCAGATATGCATTTGCAGGCCTCCCGGAAACTGAGCTGCCTCCAGAGTGATTTGCCATAAAGGGAATACGAATACCCCTGCCAATGCAATAACCGCAGCAAGCTGAAACCACCTGGAAGTGGATAAATTTGGTGATAGCGCCATAATAAGGAATTATTGGAAAGAAAAAGCTACCGGAGATTCCGGTAGCTTTAGATGTGTTTTTATTGGCTATTAGCTAATTTCCGGGCATTTTCCTGAAACTCAAGGGCAGCTTCCTCATCGTTATGCAATTCTTCGTTAAGACCCCACTTCAGCGGTACATCCGACCCCTGGGGAGAAACCCGGATGTATCCGGACATTTCCTGGTGCAGGGCAGAGCAGAAATCTGTGCAATAGAAAGCAAATACCCCCTGCCTTTTGGGTTCCCAAAGCAGAGTGCGTGTTTGTCCCGGCATAACCAGGAGTTCCGCATTGGTTGCCCCCTGTATGGCCAGACCGTGCGGTACGTCCCAGTCCTGTTCCAAATTGGTCAAGTGAAAATAAACCTGATCACCCAACTTTATACCTTCAATATTGTCCGGAGCCAAATGACTTCGGATAGCCGTCATGTACACATGCACTTCATTCCCTTTTCTTTCTACCCTCGACCTGCTCTCGCCCATAGTAGCATGGGGATGCGTATTACTTTCTATGTCGAAGAATTTGACCGAATTGGGCTGGATTTTGTCCGCCGCAATAGCTTGTGCGTAATGGGGTTCAGCCTTGGTAGGAAAGTCCAGGATCAACTTCATTTTGTCCCCGCTAATATCAAATAGCTGCGCTGAGTGAGCTAGTTCCGGTCCGGTAGGTAAATACCTGTCCTTGGTGATTTTATTCATCGCCACCAGGTATTTTCCATCCGGATTCCTGGTTTCTCCTCCGGGAATTACCAGGTGTCCGGGAGAGTAGAAGGTGGGTTGCCGGTCTAAAATCTCCTTGCTTACCACATCCCATTTTACCACCTCAGAAGAAATAAAGAAGGTAGTATAGGCATTTCCCCGACCATCAAATTCGGTATGCAATGGTCCTAAACCTGGCTTTTCTACGATTCCATGAAGGGCTGCCTCGTAGTTGATAATGGGAATTCCATCAAACTCCCCATCAAAATTTTCATCCTCAATGGCTTTCATTATTTTACTGAAGGAATAGACGGACATATCGGCCGAAAGCTTTCCGTTGCCGACAATGTATTCACCGGTAGGGTCTACATCGCAGCCATGAGGAGATTTGGGCACCGGTATAAAATAAACCATATCCGGACATTCTTTTGGGTCCAGGATTCGGGTGGTGGTTCGTTCCGTAGAATTTACGATTCCCGAGCCCTCATCCATCAGGTTGTGGAAGTAGGAAGTTTCCCGTTCCGTAAATTTACCCTGTTCCAGGTATTCCTCTGCCTTTTTCCAGTTAATAACGGCCATTAGGTCTTTGTCTTTTTGGGAGGCATTCACTTCCAGCAGGGTATGCTCCTGCTCCGAATTGTAGGTAGTCACAAAACTCCATCCATGGGAGACGGCCTTTCCATTTCGCGCCAGGTCATAATTAAATCCCGGCATCTCTATCTGGAAGGCCAAATCCATATGTCCGTGTTCCGGGTCTACGGTCACGTAGTTGATCAATCCCTTGAAATTCTCTTTATAGGTATCGATCGGCACATCCTTTTGCGGTATCGGAACACTAAAGCGGGTACCAGAAACCAGATACTCAGAGTTTTCCGTAATAAACGGCGCGCAGTGCAGCCCTGCCACATCCGGAATTTCCAGTATTTCGACCGTTTCAAAAGTCGTTAAATCAATTCGGGCTATCCTTGGGGTATTGTTTCCATTCACAAAGAGCCATCGACCGTCGAATTCTCCTTCCGTCTGTGAAAGTTCGATGTGGTGGGAATCATCCCAGGGAACGAAACCATAGGATGTGTTGAACATGGGCTTGGTTTCCTCACTATATCCGTATCCATTTTCCGGGTATTGGGAGAATACCGGTATTTCTTTCAAAAGCCTTCCTGAGGGCAGGCCGTAAGCCGTAATCTGTCCGCTGTATCCCCCGGACATAAACGCATAATACTCATCGTACTCACCGGGAGCCACATATGCTTGCTGGGCAGCATCCCCTTCCATCATTTGGCCGGTATC
Source organism: Cyclobacterium salsum (assembly GCF_010119245.1). GTDB lineage: Bacteria > Bacteroidota > Bacteroidia > Cytophagales > Cyclobacteriaceae > Cyclobacterium > Cyclobacterium salsum. The sequence goes on along the minus strand of NZ_WNKG01000012.1, from coordinate 88,763 downwards.
TGAACCGCCACAGGAATACAGCAACGCTAGTAGTGCTGTAGCAGCTGTAACCATTTTTAGAGATTTCGTAATCATAGGTGTTTGGGTTAGGATTTAGGAATTAAATAGCCTGGTCTTTTTGACCGACCGTTTCCATATCGTTGTGACGGAAATATTCCAGGATTTTCCTGGCATCATCCGGTTTGATATTTTGATTGGGCATGCGGGTCATGCATTCTTCCAATAACTTCTGGGCGGTGGGATCCTGATCTAGCATGGCATCCACATTGGTGATCATATTCATGATCCACTCCGGTTTCCTACGATTGGTTACCCCCTGAAACCCGGGGCCGACTACGCGCTGATCGGTGAGCTTATGACAAGCCGAACATTTCAAATCGTAAATGGCTTGTCCACGTTCTATCCATTCATCGTTAAGCGGATCTGAAACTTCCACCTCCGTAAATTCGCCAACCCCTTTACCCATTTTAATGGTCTCGGGTTCCTCCTTTTCAGCAGTTTGAGTAGAGGCTTCCTCACCTTGACTTTGGGAGGTCTCCCCCCCTCCGCAGGAAAAGACCAGTAGTAAGGGAAACCAGAAAATTAGTTTTTTGAATTGTTTCATCGTGCATTGGATTTAATTTGATTTACCTACCTTCCTCGTTTAAGGAATATGAATATAGATTTATATATAAATATACTTTTTTTTTGCCTGAAAATAAATTTTTCTATATATATCTGATATATAAATTATTATTCCAAGAATTAATAAGCAAGAAGTAATGAAAAGCCCCTCGTAAAACCAAGGCAGTCTTCCCCACTCTTGCCAGTAAAAAAAGCCTTGCAAAAACAGATACCATTCCGAACCTATAAAACCCAGATAAAAGAACAAGATGCTGACCGTAAGCCAGACGGTTCGTTTTTTTTGATCCATTCCCGGATATAGGGCAAACAACAAATAGGCGGAAAACAGACCCAACATGTTGAGATGAATGAATCCTATAGTGATGGGTCGTAGGACCACTGCCATTTCTGCCAGGTATGGAAGAACCAACAATAGCTCAAACAAAACACGGATTCCAACGACTAGTATTGCCAACTTCGCAAAAGGCCACGTACTTATTTGCTTTGGCAGGTAGCTACCTTCTTTTATTAAATGATATAAAATCACCATACCCACTAAACCTTGCAGCAGCGCACCAAGCCCATGGACCAAATAGGCCCAATAGGACTCATACGCCCAAAAAATTACCAGGGAGAAGGTTAAAATCTGGCTGCCGAGTAAAATGCGGTAGATAAGACGAAAATGATCTGTAAGCCAGGTACCGTTTTGCAGGTGTTTTACCAACAATGCCAGTAAAATGAAAAGCAACCAGCCGTTGAATTGAAAATGCAGGTAAAATTGGATGGCTATCTGATAAAGCAAGCCGGCCTTTCCCCCCGTCGCCATAATCGCAGACAGTGCCCAAACCCCCACGGTTGATAACACCAGAAAGACCAAGGCCGTCTTTAACAACAGCGTTACCTGGGGATTGGACCGATCATGATCTTTCCATACCTGAAAAACCATCAGGTAACTACTAAAAATGTGCAGCGTGGCAAAGAAAATAGAAAATCCAGCATATCCTTGAATTGGGAAAGCCACCGCCATACCCAAAACGGTACATTGTGTGATCCAAAAAAGAATGGAGTATATGACCTTCCGGGATTTCTCTTGCGGAATCAACTGCCCGTGGATTAACAAAAAGAATCCTAGGTAGAGCCAGCCCAACAAAGCCACATGCGAATGGCCATGAAGCAGGTTCCGGTAATCCATCCAACTGATTTCCCAGACAAATGCAGCACGAAGCAACCCACCAAAAACGGCAGCAATCAAAAAATTGAGTAAAACGACTAAAACCCAGGATTTCCTCATTGATTTGTCATTAAATGGAAAAATAATCCCACCTCCACATAGCTCTCCGAATATTTCATATTTTACAATACCAATTAGGCAAATACGATTGAAAAACAAAATTACATATAATTTTCGGATAATTTTGTCCTTTTTAAAAAAATGATGATGAGGAGGCTCCTGAATTTATTTTTTCGGGATGGATTCCCTTTCCGTAGCTACTTCTGTTTCAAGCAGCTATTTCAATATAAATTAAATAGGGAAATTGGAGATCTCAGAATAATTTTATCCAATCGGATGAATGTGATTCTCCTGGTAATAGGCAATTTTCAGCTGAAACATTTGGGCCATTTTCTCCGCCCTCCACAGTGCTTCATCTGCCTTCTCCCCTGTAAAGTTATCCTTTAGTGTCTCCTGGAATAACTGCAACCAGCGCTGAAAATGCTCCTCCCCGATCGGCATGGTCGCATGGGGCGAAAAGGGACTTCCATGATAGGTATGTTCCTGAAGCAATACTGTCTGCCAAAACCGGTACATTTTCCCTAAATGGGCATCCCAACTATCTCCAATCCGTTTTTCAAAAACCGGTCCTAACAACGGGTCCCTTCGAACGTTATCGTAAAAAGTGTCCACCAATTCCCGGATCTCCGCAATCGATTCAATTTCCTTCTTCACTACCATCAGCAACCTATTTATATATATACAACATCAGGGATTCAGTACGCGGCTCAGCGTGGCCTTGCCGGAGGCTACCTCGCTGGCCACCTCCTTCAATGACTTTTCAGACAAAAGCCGGGTAAGCCCATCCCGGATGGCCTTGTACTCATCATGTATGGGACAAGGGTGATTTTCCGAACAGTGCTTCAATCCCAACCCGCAACCATTAAACAGCTTATCTCCATCAATGGCAATCACCAGGTCCAATAAGCGCATGTTTTCTTGGTCCTCGTCAATGTAAAACCCGCCATTCGGTCCTTTAGTAGAACTAACCAAGTTTTGTTTTGCCAGGGATTGCAATATTTTAGCCGTGAAATATTCCGGAGCGTCTATTTCTTTGCAAATATCTTTTACCCCCAATTTGATTCCCCTTTTATTTTGGGACCAGATATAGATCACTGCCCTGATTCCGTATTCACAAGCTTTTGAAAACATTTATGTATTGGTTATCATTTTTTCAAAATTCTTCTTCTCATTACTCTTCCGACACTCAATTACTTTCAGATATCTTTACTTCCAACAACTTCAGTTGGTCCGGTAAAAGAACGTCTTCTGCCTTTTTCTGGCAAATTACCCGAATCAAAGTTAATAAGTTTATTTTATAAATAAAATACTTTTTTGTCTTTTTTATTAAAAATTCAACTTTATACTACCGTTAGAAAGGGTTTTTATAATTTTGCAGTTTGTTATTTAATCCATTTCCTTCTTTTTCCCGGATGTTTTATACATGTAGGTGGAAATTTGCTTGTCCCGTTTTAGGAGCATTCGTTCGCCATCTAAAATAAAAGATGAACCCCATACTTAGAAAAATTGCAAGAATGGAAAAGCCATTTACGGTACCAAAAATCTACATCCATTTTCAGAAAAGATTTAATATGACAATGCCTGCTTTCTCAGGAAATTTAATTGTGGGAAAGAACAGTGCGTTATATAGTTCAAAGTTACGCTTTTCCCCGAAATAAAGGATATTTTTATCTTTTTTTATTGATACATGCAATACCCTTTTATCCAACTACTTATGATATAATTAGAAATTTAAATTCCTCTTAAGTCAAAATATAGGGACTAAGCAGAACTTATCATGTACTGACATCTGTTGTATACACATATTTTTGGCTTGCATTTCTTAAAAATCAAAAGTTGTTTGGCATGAAAACAGCTAAGCTTATAAGGAAATTTAAATACAAACTAATCCATAAAAATGAAAACTACTCCCCTATTAGATAATTGGACCATGGCGGATATGGAGCTCCGCAATCGGGTAATAATGGCACCCATGACCCGGAGCCGTGCTGATAATCCGGAAAAGGCTCCCACTGATCTGCATGTCAGCTACTACCGCCAGCGGGCCACTGCCGGACTGATCATTACCGAAGGATCTCAAGTTTCACCAAGGGCGGTGGGTTATATCAATACACCCGGCATCCATACGTCCAAACAGGTGGAAGGCTGGAAAAAGGTCACCCAGGCGGTACATGAAGAAGGCGGCAAGATATTTATCCAACTGTGGCACGTAGGAAGGATTTCCCATCCGGATTTTCACGGGGGAGAGCTGCCGCTTGCACCCTCTCCTATTAACCCTGACTCCAAAGCGTTTACTCCAGAAGGCTTTAAAGAAACGGTCACACCCAAAGAAATGAGCCGGGAGGAGATCAAGCAAACCATTTCTGACTTTCGCAATGCGGCCAAAAACGCTTGGGAAGCTGGTTTTGATGGGGTAGAAATCCATTCGTCAAACGGATATTTGCTGCACCAGTTCTTTAGCCGTACCTCTAATATTCGAACCGATGAATACGGCGGCAGTATCACCAACCGTGCCAGAATTTTGTTTGAAATTATTGATGCCGTGAAGGAAGTTCTCCCTGAAAACCGCATTGGTCTCAGGCTAAATCCCTCCTTGCATGGCCTTTTCGGAATGACATTGGATGAAGAAACCATTCCTACCTTTGACTACATCGTGGAAAAACTGAACCGCTACGATCTGGCCTACCTGCATCTTTCCGAACCGTTCACGGATGTGTCGGCGTTACCTCATGCTGAAACTCAAATCGCCAAACGATACCGTCCAAAATACCAGGGAAATCTGATTATCAACGGAGGTTTTGACCGGGACAAGGGAAACCTATTCCTAAAGGAAGGCCTGGCCGATGCCGTCGCTTTTGGCAAACCGTTTGTATCCAATCCCGATCTGGTAGCCCGTATTGCGAAAAACGCTTCCCTGGCCGAATGGGATAGTGATACCTTCTATACTCCAGGGGCTAAAGGATACACAGATTATCCCCCAATGCCTGAATAGTAGGTATTAGCTCTTGAGATAGCTCCCAATAAAGAATGTACTATCAAAAAACCCAGTCTGGATGAATTCCGGACCGGGTTTACGTTTACGCAGGAAACATGACCCTCAATAGCCACATGTAGTGTAAACACCCTTTTTTCTTCTTGCTAGTAGGATGATCTCAACGGGTAATCTTCCCCATCTAAAATCGCGAACTCCTCCACTTGTGTTAGATTTCAGGCTTGCTCTAACTCCCAAGTCAAACCAGATACCTGGTCTTTCAATTTATCGAGCATTTTTTCATTCTCTGCCGACCACATGAATTTCAATTCCTGGTAGTAGCTAATTCCTTCAGAAAGGTTTTTTCGAAATTTTTCTACATACTTCTCAAATTTCCGGGCATTCTCGGGAACGGCGGCGGCCATTTCAGCTTTTAAATGGTCCACATACAGCTCCAGTTCCTTCAGGAATACATGAGGACGTTCGGTATCCAAATTAAGCTGTAGCTTCCCATAAATGTGACCGACCATTTCGCTGAGACTAAAGGTCCCCTTAAAATAGGCCAGGTTAGGGCCGGGGCAAATAGTCACTGCTTTCAGATTTCTCCGGGGTGTTTCCCCACTGGCAAGAATGGCCGGTGCTCCCAAGCCTTCACATAGACAGTCTTTGTCCAACACTTCCTCCAGCACTTCAGCAGAAATCTCACCTGCTTCCCTTTGCTTGATTTTCAGAAGTTGGTACTGTCTGGAAGCCGTGCAAATGGGTTTTTCGGTAAATTCCGTATTGGACGAAAGCAACTTTTTGTAACAGGGGCTTCCCGGCCGGTCCTTGTCAATACGGGCCTTGCGCTGTTCCTCACCACTACTGTTTCGGAGATTATTAAAGGGAACGCCCAGAGGAGAAGCGCGGCTCAGGTAAAAGTCGGACTTTTTGGCTTTTAACAATCGGTCCAGGGTATCCTTTTCTACACTGGTCGCCTCAGGTACCAGTAAAAAGGGACTCCCCCATCCGGTACCATCCAATTCGTAGGTATGCAAGAGCATTTGATTTTCTTCTGCAGTTCCGATGCCTCCCTGATAGGTAACGTTCGGCCGGGTGCCTTCGGGTAGCCCAGGTAGGTTTTTCTCTTGAAAGGCCTGTTGACAAATAGAAAACAGCTCCTCCTGAAGGCTGGACCTGTTTTGCTTAAATGATTCCAGAATGGGGCCGGCCAGAAAACCATCGGTAGCGAAGGCATGGCCGCCACAATTCAAGCCGGATTCAATGCGGAACTCGGATACCCAGAGCCCCTTTTTTGCCAGAAATTTTCCCTGAATAAGGGCCGAGCGGTAGTCCGAAACCTTCAGAATAATGGGTTTTTTAATGATCCCGTCCTGATTCGGGAAGAAATCGGAAAATTCCCCGGCATAGCTGTACAAGGCTGGGTTCATGCCTGCTGAAAACACCACACCGCCATTTACCTCACTTTGCGCAAATCCACGCAAAGCCGCCAGGGCATCAGAATATTCCCGTGGTAAAGGCTGGCCATCCTTGGTATAATTGATCTTATCTACCTTCGTCATGATGTTCACATCAATCTTTCCCGGCACGATTTCCTTTCTCAACTCCTCCTGTAAGGTCCATTTTTCCGCACCACTGGCCTGCTGCATGCGGGAATGCAGCTGATTTAAGGGATGTTCTTCCGGCAACAAGTCAAAATAGGTATCTATTTCATTGCCCTCACCGAAGGCTTCTTTTCTCATTTTACCAACCTGTCCGTTTACGACAGATTGCAAAAAATTCAGGTAGGCCCTGACCCGTTTAGCACGGGAATCGGGTTCTTTGTCTTCGATCGGAAAAAACGGAATCCCTAGTTTGCGGGAGTGAATGCTCCGCATATCCTCCAGCAGTTGGTCATCCATAATGGATACCACAGAAGCAATTCCGAAACGGGCCACCTTTAATGGGCTGTCAACAGTAAATCCCAATCCCATGACCGGGATATGAAAGCTATGAATCATGGACATATACGGTAATTTGGTACGATAACTTATTCTCTTTTTATTATTTAAAAAGAGTGGAAACACAAAATTACTTCCTTCACCGACCAAAAAACCTAAAAACGCTCATTCCATCGACTGACTTTTGTCAGGAAATTTACCATACCCACAAAAAAGCGCAGCTTAAAAATTCCTGCTAAACCCGTAAACGTTGGTAAAGGGATCCCCAAGGTTCTCTCATCGTCCTTCCCAACAGTTGATTGGCGGCAAAATTCCCAATAAACCGTTCCTTAGCCGGGTCCCAATCCAGGTCTTGTTCCAGCATCATGGCGATGTTGCCCAGGTGGGCCAGGGTAATGGAGCGGTGTCCTACTTCTGCAGGAGCAATGGTCTCTTCTCCCGATAGGATACAATCAATAAAATTTTGGTAATGATTATCGCTTACATAGAGCGATGTTTCTCCTGGTCCCGTGACCGAGTCAATCAATCCTTCAGGATTGGTTTTGTGGTCTCCACGGGTTGCCCATGCCGAGCCCTCCGAACCCTGGAAAGTTACGCCAAAATCCTTATCACTTTGGATGATCAGTTTCACTCCATTTTCATAAATGCACTCGAAATAAAAGCGAACAGCGGTATTCCAGACCGGATGATCGGACCAGACCGCCTGGGCATTTTGTATTTTTACCGGTCCGGTATGGTCTGTCCCCATGCCCCACTGGGCAATATCCGGATGATGTCCTCCCCAGTCAGTCACATTTCCACCGGAATAATCCATTACCCAGCGGTAATTGACATGGGTTCGGCAGGGACTGTAGGGAGCTTCCGGTGCCGGTCCCAGCCACATATCGTAATCAAAATCCTTCGGAACCGGGACGGTTTCGGTTAAATGTCCGGTTTTCCCAAAATCCGGGGTGCCTCCGGGAAGCCCGCAGGTAACGGTATGTAATTCTCCCAGTCGTCCGTTTCTGGCCAACTCGCAAACTTTTCTAAAATGGTGACTGGATCGTTGCTGACTTCCGGTCTGAAAGGTAACGCCATATTTTCGTACGGCATCACTCATGGCCCTGCCCTCTTCTACGGTCAGGGAAAGTGGTTTTTGACAGTAAATGTGCTTTCCTGCCGCGGCTGCCATCATCACGGGAATCGCATGCCAGTGGTCCGGGGTGACTACTTCCACCGCATCGATGGATTTGTTTTGCAAGACTTCCCTGAAATCGGTATAACCTGCTGCCGAACGATAAGACTTTCCTTGTTTTTCAGAGTAATAGTCATCCACCACTTGCTGTATGTATTCCCTACCAGCAACCTTTCCATTCCAATACCCGGAACTCTTTTTATTCACATCACAAATGGCAGTCACTTGCACCCGCTTGTCTGGCAAAAAACCCTGCACATCGTTTCCTGCCTGATTTCCGGCACCGATAAAAGCCATGTTGATCCGATCAGAGGGGGGAACAAACCCGTCCTTTCCTAAAGCAGAAGCGGGTATAAAATAAGGTATACCAAAGGTAGAACCGGTCACAAAAGCTGCTTTTTTTATGAATGAGCGTCTGGAATTTTTCATTTCGGAAAATAAGGGTATTTGTCAATAGAAACAAAAAATACATGGCAAAAACCCAACTGATTGGAAGGATATACTAACCATCCAACCGTTACAAAATAGACTCCATTTGATTCCTGAGGGCAGGCAACACTTCTTCCTCAAACCAGGGGTTTCGTTTCTGCCACAATTTGTTTCTGGGAGATGGGTGAACCAATGGAAAAAATTCCGGCAGGTAATCCCGAAAATTACGAACCGTTTCGGTCAGGTTTTTCTTCCGGGCCTTTCCCAGGTAATAGCGTTGGGCATACTGCCCGATCAGAAGTTTAAGCTTGATGCCCGGCATGTTTTCCAACAAAGCGGGATGCCAGGTTGGCGCACACTCGGGTCTAGGTGGCAAATCTCCCCCTTTGCCCCTTCCGGGATAACAAAAGCCCATGGGTACGATTCCAAAGATGGCCGGATCGTAGAACCGTTCAGGGCTTACTCCCAGCCACCGTCGCAATTCTTTGCCGCTGGCATCGTTCCAGGGGATGCCCGTCGCGTGTACCTTGGTGCCCGGAGCCTGGCCAATGACCAGTACCTGGCTATTCCTGCTGGCCGCCAAAACCGGGTTGGGACCCAATGGAAGATGAGCTTCACAGAGAGTACATCCTTTTATGGTTTCCAATAGCTCTTTCATGATAGCCCAAATGTAAGGATATATCCATAAACAGCAACTGACCTACTTTCCCTGACTAAAAGGCGAAAGCGTAAATAATTTACTGACAGCTTGGTATTTACATGACAGATTATTAGATTAGTTCAAAAAAAACAAAACCATGGAATGCCTTCAAAAGATCGCCCCTTTTTCTTTCTGTATTTTTGCCCTTCTTGCTTTCTCCTGCCAGCAGGAAAAAAAGCAGGAATCGCAGTCCTTTTCCTTGGAAATAACCGATAGCATTCGAGTCGAATATGCCGGATTGCTGGATTTAATGGATGTGGATCCTTCCCGGGAGCGGGTACTGCTTCACGATAGGCAAAGAGGCATTATTGTACTAACCGATTTTGAAGGAAACCATTTACTCAACCTGGACAAACAGGGAGATGAAAAAGGCAGTTATGGCCAGTATCTATGGAGTACCGCCCAAATAAAGGACAACGACCACATTTCCCTGGTTTCGCACATGGGATTTTTCGAATTTGATGCCGAAGGTAAGCTTGCCAGCCACCGGAAATTTCAGGAAGATGTTCCTTTCTTTGGTGGTCGTGCAGCGGCCGACTCGGAATTAATGGAACACGAAGGAATATTTTACCAGAAGGGTTTGGTAGCCCGGGGTCAATACAACAAAACGCAGGATGAATACTACGATCAATTTCAACTACTGGTAAAATTTGATCCCGAAAAAGGGTCTGCCGAGCGGATTATTCATCTGGAAGAAGAAAGCCCCTTCCGAACCAGCGGAAAGGCCTTTGAAGTTCCGGAAATGAGTCCCAGCTTTACCATTTTGGAGGATAAACTCCTGGTTATTGTCGGGACGGACCCCCACCTCAACGTATATGATATCCACCCGCCGCACCGGCTGCTGGAACGGAAACCCATTACCTATCCGGATTACAACGCAGGTCAGGGGACCGAACGGGCAAAGGCAGACCCAAAATCCATTGCGTACGATGAATCGGCTGGCAGAACACATACCCTTAAAGTCTATGGAGACTACCTGCTCAGCTCTTTTAGTCCCGGTTATGATTTTGCCGACCGGGAAAGGTACCTGACGATCGATAACCGGGAAGAATACAGTACCTTCAGGGAAAGCATCAAAGATAAATACCCTCCTGCTCTATTCCTGATGGATCATCAGGGGGAAGGCATTCAAAAGCTACCCCTGCCCGAATCCCTGGATCATCGCCAATTCTTGGTGCGAGACGGAGCGCTCTGGTGGCTGTCCAAATTCAATTCGGAAGTGGAAGAAGATTTTGTACAAATCTATAAAGTAGCAATTACGGCAAAAGAGTAAGCACATCATGCCTGCCCCAGATACCTGGATGCTCATTAAGATGTGTGCCTTTTGACCTGCTTCCTAAATGCGGCTCTGATTATAATGCCATGTCATAACCCCCGAATCTTCTCAGGTTATACGTTATACTGAGCATAAAGAATTGCCGCAATACCTGAGTTCGTTCGTCCTCCACGTACACATCGGTCACGTTTCGGTCGATGCTTACGTTTTGGTTCAGCAGGTCAAAGACCGTCAATTTGATTTCCGTTTTATTGCTGGGCGGGATTCGGTAGCCCAAATCCAGGTTCACCAGCATGATGCTCCTGTCGAAGCCCTCTCCCAACCCGGAATAAACCTGGTGATTGACACTGCCGCCCATAAAAATCCCCCCCAGGAAATTCCAAAACAGGTCCGCACGGGTGCGGTGGGTATAATAATTATTTTCCAGGTCTTCCTGAAGACTACTCCTTACGGTATTAAAACTCCCTCTGCTGGAAAGGTTAAAGTCAATCCTGTCGTTGATATTACTGCTTAGGTTGATTCCCTGACTAAAGGTAGAATTAGTGTTAAAGTTTTCCTGCCCATTGATAATTCCTGGTCGGTTTCGAACCGTGAAAGAGGAATTGATGTTCAGGTTGCTTTTCATGAATTTCAGTGGGAACCCATAGCTGCCATACAGTCGGAATACGTAATAATTGTCCAGGTTTACCGGCCGGGTATACTGACCTCCCTGGTTGAGCAGGACATCCTTTTGAATCAGGGTATCCTTTGCGGCGACGAAGGTTTCGTTTCCGATGTAGTTATTGCGGATATTGCCATACAGGAAGAACATCAGGGAACGGTTGGTTTCCGGATTGATCTTGCGAAAACGGGTAAAAAGCCGGTGACTGTATTCCTGGTCCAGATCCGGGTTTCCGTTGGAGATTTGCATGGGGTTGGCGTTGCTGATCACATCCTGCAATTGCCGGATGGAAGGCGCGTCCGTATCCGTATTGTAATCCACCCGCATGTTACTGAATTCTCCCAATTGATAATTGACCACTACTCTTGGGAGTATATTTGAAAAGCTCCTTTGAGTATTTTCAAAGCCCGGGAAAAGCCGATCACTGTCTATATTCGCAGATTCGTAGCTTACCGTGCTGTAGACAGACAGTTTTTCGGATTTATAACTGTAGCCCAGCCTGCCCCTATGGGTCATGTATTGATTTTCGAAGCGATTGGTCAGGGCGCTGTCCAGGCGGACAAGGTCCGTTTCGGCTTCCTGAATTTCCACCTCCTGATCAGTGTCGGAGGCATTGTTGGAAAGCCGATAGCCGATTCTCAATCGGGAACGTTCGCTAATCGGTTCAAAATAGCTTATCCCGGTGCTGTAATAAAAACTAGAGTAAAGGTTATTTCTGAATTGGATCAGAGAATCCACATTGGCAGTCTGGAAATTTTCGTTTACCGCTACCAGATCCGAATTGCTGTCGCTATCATAGGTACTGGTATAAATATAGGTAGACAATGCCCTTCCCTCCTTTGTAAACTTATACCTGTAATTCAGGGAGTTTCTAAAATTGAACGATTGTCGTTCCGAGGTGGTGGTGTTTTGGTTGCGGCTGATGGGAGTGGATTCATCAAAAAGGTTATAAGCATCCCGAATGGTGGTGGATTTCCGGTAATCCAGGCCTAATCTGGGCCTTAATATCAGGGCATGGCGTTCGCTAATATTATAATCTATTCGCGCGCTCATGCGGTGACTTTGCGTCCGGGTCTGATTGTTTCTATCCTCATTGTAGAGCTGCAGACTGTCATTGGGCAAAATGTATTCCCGCGAAGAACTTCGGGTTAGGACATTGTCCCGGTCGTTAAACAAGTAATTCCCGGTGACCTTTAGCTTTTCGTCCTGGTATTCGTCTGAAAAGTTCACTCCTACTGCATTGGTATTGGTAATTCCCGGCAATTCGCCTACGGCCAGTTCGTTACCTCCCCTGCGGCTGTCATCGCCTTCGATGTTTCCCAATTCATCCTCGCCGAAGTTTTGCTGGTTGATATTATTGCTTAATCCAAGTATGGATAAGCGCTGGGCTTCATTGAAAAAGTTCATGTTGCCCCCGGCAATGTAGTTGTTATCCGTTCCGTATCCCCCATAGAACTTCCCAAACCTACCTGCCCTCATTCCTGGTTTGGTAATGATATTGATGGTTTTTGTGGTTTCTCCATCGTCAAATCCGGTCAGCCGGGCCTCATCACTTTTCTGATCCAAAAATTCGATTTTCAACACCACCTGGGCCGGAAGGTTTTTAAGAGCGGCGGCTGGATTGTCTCCGAAAAAGGGCCTGCCATCTACCAGCACTTCCATTACTTCTTCTCCCTGCACTTCTATGACGCCGTTTTGAATCACCACACCGGGCATTTTCCGTACCAGCTCATCTGCATCTGCCTGCGGCCGGGTTTTGAAGGCATTGGCATTGAAAGCGACCGTATCGCCCCTCACTTCTCCCGTAAGCGCATCGGCAGAAAGCTCAAAAGCTTCCATTTCCTGCCCATCACTTAGCAGTTCGAATGTACCCAAATCGTTTCCCTGGGGAGCGGTCCTATTTTCTTGCAGGGTTTGGTACCCGATAAAGGATACTTCCACCAAAAACTCATTTTTTCCAGGTTTTTTGATTTCAAATTTTCCGTCAAAATCCGTGTAGGTGGAACTCAGGGTTTCGCCATCACTGTTTTTGAGATAGACGTAGGCACCAAATAGGGGTTCCCTGGTTTGGCTGTCTATGATGGTTCCGGAATAATTTTGCTGAGCGAAAAGTGTGGAGGTTGCAGCGATCAGCACAATAAAAATGAAAAGTGGTAATTTAAAGGACATGGTACTATTTTTTTCAAACAAGAAGGAAAGATATCGAAATATTGAATGGAAAATTGGACAGAAATACCTGCTCAGCAAAATTCTATTATGCCAATGCGGGCAAGATTGATGTATATGGTCAATTATCCATTTAATTAAAATGGGACGTTTCGGAAAAGAAAAACTGAAAAAAACAAGGGTATTTTTACGAAAGCATTTGCCCCAGGTAAGGATATAAAACGAGCAGGTTTAAAATTTCTTTCTGACAATTAGCTGGTTAAAAGTAAAAAAATAAAATTCCTGAGAGAGGTATTTGCATTAAAAAGAAAGTTCGGCTACATTTGTGACACCTTAGCGAAAAGGGATCAGTTTGGCCGATGGTGTAACTGGCAACACGTCTGGTTTTGGTCCAGAAGAGTCCAGGTTCGAGCCCTGGTCGGCCAACGTTTTACCGGCCCAATTTAGGAGTAATCTTAAGTTGGGCCGGTTTTTTTTAATTGAATCGACCGGGGGTAGCTGGTAAATTTCCTTTTTTTTGGAGGGGAACTGAATGCTTTGGATTGGAGTAGATTGAAGGAGATTGATGGCCCTTCGCGTTTGCTCAGAGACCAGAGATTGAAGGAGATTGATGAGGCTTCGCATTTGCCCAGGGGCCAGAGATTGAAAAAGATTGATGGGACTTCTGCTTTGCTGGGTTCGGCTTCGCTCACCCGCCTCAGGGGGCAAGAAGCTTGTCATCCCTTCGCGATTGGGGTAGCTCACCTTCGGGGCTTCTGTCTGGATACGGGCAAATCATTCGTTCTATATGCTTGCCCTCGCTTCCGGATTTATTAGTCATTATCCAACTTTTTGCAGGCTACTGATGAAGATAAATCCTTGCTTTACTCTCTGGGCCATTTTCATTAATCCCGAAGGGATGCAAGGATTATAGCTAATCGCAACCAGCTATAATGTGAACCCCGCAGGGGTGACATCCTTAATCAAGCCATTCAAATAAATACTTTTCCTCGTATTCAATCTCGAATTTTTGAAGAAATTCAAGGTATTCTTCCTTAAATGTTTTCTTTTTGTGATGATTTTCCTGGTTTGCAATGTATTGATAAACGGTATCCAACTGAGAATGTGAATGGGAAAATGCCCCATATCCTTCCTGCCAGGAAAATTTACCTTTTAGAAATTTTTGATCGTTGATAAAATTGGAGGAATTGTTTTTGACATCTCTGATTAAATCGGAAATACTCATCGCCGGTTTTATTCCCACAAACGCGTGGACGTGGTCAGAAACTCCATTTACAATGAGCGGCTTTTGCTGTTTCCCTTTTATAATACCTGCTATGTACTTGCAGACTTCCTGACGCCAGGGCTTTTGCAATAGGTTTTGCCTACCTTTTACGGCAAAGACGTAATGGATATAGATTTGTGAAAAGGTGCCTGCCATGGTTTTTCAATTTTAAATATTAAGGACTGAAATTAACGTAGAAACGAATAAGTTAGACCGTTTTCAATCCCTTAAGACGTATGATTTATATCACCCCTTTGGGGTTTTATTTAGTGTAGTATCCCTGTTTTTTATAATCATTTCATCCCTTCGGGATTGGTTCTGTTGTTTATCCCATTTTTAATAATCGTGTCATCCCTTAGGGATTTAATTTATCGGTTGATCATTCTTTTTCTATAACCTTATCATCCCTTCGGGATTGGGTAAGTCACTTCTTTGGGGCTTCTGTCTGGATACGGGCAAATCCTTCGTTCTAAATGCTTGACATCGCTTCCGGTTTTGTTAGTCATCATCCAACTTTTAGCAGGTTACTGATGAAGATAAATCTTTGCTTTACTCTCCGGGCCATTTCCATTAATCCCGAAGGGATGCAGAGATTATAACTAATGGAAGCCTATCGATACCAATTCCCCCTTGACAAGGGGGCAAGGGGGATTTAATTGCGTAACTATCTATAAATCATTCATTTGAATATTAGAAACCTTCGAAAAAATCCCCCACTCCCATTTTAAAAGAGGAATTTCGTTTACCTTGAGATTTTTAAATACGTAAATACTTCCACGCTGTCGCAAACGATAGGCACTGCTTACCGTTTTCAATTCAGCATAGGAATACACTTCTAATACCCCCCTGCCTGTCCATCCTTTCTGGATTCAGAAGCCCCGTAATACACCCCATTTTTACGCATAATGGCTTGATACCCGCCAAAGATACCCTTTCCCATTCGCAGGGTATGGCCTTTGTCCATTAACTCACGGATCACTTCATAATCGAAGCCTGACTCCAGGTACGTGCCGCCGCTTTTGAGGTTTTCGTCCCGATGATAAATTCGGGGCGCATCGCCTGCTTCTTGCAGGTTCATCTTAAAATCGATGATATTCATGATGATCTGCACATGTCCCTGCGTTTGCATGTCGCCGCCCATCAGACCAAAACTCATAAAGGGCTTGTCGTCCTTCGTCACAAAGGCCGGAATGATGGTATGAAAAGGTCGTTTACCGGGCGCATAGTTATTGATATGCCCTTCTTCCAAAATAAATCCGGCGCCCCTGTTTTGCAGCACAAAGCCCAAGCCCGGGGGCACCACCCGGGAACCAAAGAGTGCCGAATTGCTTTGGATCAGCGAAATCATATTACCCTCACCGTCTGCTACGGTCAAGTAAATGGTGTGGTCGCCCGATGTCAATCCTTCTTCAAACGTTCCTGCCCTTTCGGGATCAATTAGCTTTCTGCGTTCTGCTGCGTATTCCTCCGATAATAAACGCTCCAGGGGAATCGTGCCAAAATCGGGGTCTCCATAGTAGGTGGTCATGTCCGCATAGGCCAACTTTTTGGCTTCTAAAAAGGTATGAATATGGTCGGCACTGCCATAGCCCATGCTGGCCAGGTCGAAGCCTTTGAGGATATTCAGCATCTGAAGTGCCGCCATTCCCTGACCATTGGGTGGCATTTCCCAAATATCGTAGCCACGATAGTTGATCGATACCGGGTCAACCCATTCGGGCTCGTTGTTTGCCAGATCTTCTGTGCTGAGGTAGCCACCTTCCACTTGTACCTGATTGGCGATCTTCTGAGCGACTTTTCCCCTGTAAAACCCGTCTCTTCCTTGGTTGGCGATGATTTCCAGGGTGTTCGCCAGGTCCGGATTTTTAAATATTTCCCCGATGCGGGGTAGCCTCCCATCTCTGGTAAAGTACGTTGCCTCAAAGGATGGATTGCCCGGCCCCAAATTGACGGTTGAAAAATTATCCGATACTTCGGAAGAAACGGGAATACCTTCCCTGGCGTAATTGATGGTGGGTTCCAGCAAATCGCTAAACGCCAACTGTCCAAATTTTTCGTGCAAGGCAAACCAACCTCCCACAGCACCGGGAGTTGTAACAGACAGCGGACCTGTAGTACGGCTTTTACCCGCTTCGATCTCGGCTTTGAATTTGTCTACCGATAGGCTGCCCGGTGATTTTCCGCTGGCATTGAGCCCATACAATTGCTGGGTTTTCTCATCCCAGACAATGGCAAATAAATCGCCCCCGATGCCATTGTTTCCAGGATCGGCAAATCCCAAAAAAGCATTGGCTGCAATGGCTGCATCCACGGCACTCCCTCCACGCTTTAGCAGGTCGATGGCAATTTGGGTGGCCAGCGGATGATTGGTGGCTGCCATTCCATTCCGGGCCAATACTTCAGACCGGGTAGCAAAGGCCTTGCCCGACAACCTGTCCTGTGCTTGCGAAAGGTGGAGCGATGTCAGTAGTAGAAGTAGTGAAAAGAGTGCTTTCATTTTGTCTGGTATTTAGTGGTATTTGTAAAAGGTAGGCGACACAGGAGTTTAAGCTAGGAAAAAAAACGCAAACGATCATGGAAAAAGATGTTAAAGTGGTTCCTACTCAAGCAACCTGGGCGGGCTATGGATACCGGATCCATGATTTGAGGATGTGGGGATGATGCCGTCACTGCGAAGGTGCAAACCGAGTCCAGTCGAATGGTCGTAATCGCCCCGGCACCCGCGGCAGTCTGTCGGTGTGCGAATCCATCATTCGTTTTTGGAGGGCATTCTACGGAGGACTTCCGGTTTCGCTTCGAATCAGATTGCTTCGCTGCGCTCGCAATGACGGTGGTTGATGATTTGATGATGTGGGGATGATGCATAGGGAGGAGCGGATAGTTTACGGGGGTTTTTGTCACAAAGGGCTCAAAGGAGGCACAGAGGGCACGGAGGTTTTTTGGGTTGAAATAGATTGAAGGGAGATTGATAGCCCTTTGGCTTTGCCTCAGGGGTCAGATTGAGGGAGGAAAAAAAAAATAGATTAAGGATTTAGGGATTTGGATTGGGTGTTTTATATATTCCGGATGGCTTTTGGTGGGGTAAATCCGTAATCTACAAGTTCTCTGTAATTCTTTGAGTCCTCCCCACCTATCGGTCGGCAGGCGTTACAAAAATTTATTGCACTGCCTCAGATTCCCCCTTCACCTCCTACTCCACCACTTCCTCCCTATCCACCCATTCCCCATTGAGCATGACTTTTTTGATGGCTAATGGGCCTGTATATCTACGGAGGGGTTGGCTTCTGATTTTCAGCTGATATTTACTATAAATTTGAACTTGAATTTTCATAAATTAGGTTATATTACCATATAATTTTATGTGTATGAACATCAAAAATTATGAGAACGAAATTGGAAATACCCGAAAAGCTAATTAAAGAAGCGATGGAGCTTACCGGTGCTAAAACGAAAAGCCAGTTAATAAAAGAGGCCTTGGAAGATCAAGTAGCACGCATAAAAAGAAAACGATTGATCGCTTACAAGGGAACCATTGATCTGGAAATTGACTTGGATGACCTTAGAAAGCGATAGGATGTCTGGTCACAGGGTTTTGGTGGATAGTTCGGTCTGGATTAATTATTTCAAATCTGGAAATATCCCCATTCTCGACCAGATGATAACGGAAGATTTGGTATGTATACACGAATTAATTTTGACAGAGTTATCGCCCTTTTTGGAACATAAAGGTAGGTATGACATCCTGGAAAATCTCCTTGAAATAGAAAGGATTCCCCTTTCCATTGATTGGCAACTCATCCAAAAATACCAACTTTTGAATCTTCAAAAAGGTGTCCATAAGGTCGGTATTCCTGATTTGATCATTCTGCAACAAGTAATTCATCAAAGGATATCCCTTTTCAGTTTTGACAAGCATTTTAAATTAATGCAGGAATACTTGAGCTTTGAGCTGATTGCATAAGGGAGAATGGGGATGTTTACAAAATAATTGAAAAAGGCACTTATTGAATCGAGTTGGGAAGGGTAAAAGGAATTCGGGTGGCATTTCCGGTTAATAAGCTATAAAAAAAGCTAAACCGTCATGGAAAAAAACGTGAAAGTGTTTCCTATTGCAGCAACCTGGGCGGGTAATGGACACCTGATCCATGATTTGATGATGGGATGGCTGGATAATTTGATGGTTTAGTGATCTGATGAAGTGGTGATGTTGTGATTGCCTTCGGCTCCGCTCAGGGACCGAAGGGTTTTGGTTTTGACAATGGATTTCGGTTCTAAAAACCCCTCCGGAAAATTCCGAAGGGATGGTTTCCACTTGTTACAGGGCGGCAGCCCCTTCTTTCAGGGCACAAAGCCCTCTTCTGCATATTAGCTAGCTTTGCATATGGAAAAGGATTCGAACCTCCGGCACGCGGTTTTGGAGACCGCTGCTTTGCCTGCTGAGCTATCCATGTGTGAGCCTTCGGCCTCGCTTAGGGACCACAGGGACCGATTATTTGACTATGGATTTCGCGTTTTATCTTGGTAATAGCCATTAGGCAACCGTCTTGGATAAAAATGGAAAATCTAGTATAATATACAAGGATATTTTTTTAAATTAAGGAAATTCAACGTAATAAGGCCATAACGGAAAAAATGCAATAGATTGCGGTTAGCCAGTAGTTGCCAGTAATTTTGAAACAAATGCAAAACCATCAAATTACATATTTAGGTTCTTTCGATGACAGAGTAATTTCAAATCAAAACTGGAACTATTTAAATATTAGAACATTAAATGAAATCCTAATATCTCAGTTAATATTCTCGCATAATCCCAAAATCCTAATTAATGATGGATACATAGTCAACTCACCAATTTTCAGAAGAGCCTTATTATCCATAAGCAAAGAATCGAAAGAGCCTTTTCATTATGAAAATTCCCCCCTTTTTTCAATGATTGAAAATGACTATATAAACATATTGAGTAGAAATGATTCATTATTTTCCATGGTTGAGAAAATGGTTGAACAGGACAACAGAACATTTGTTGAATTCAAAAAAATAAAGGGATGGGAAATCGCTGTTCAAAAGTTGGATAGAGATATAGGTGAATATTTCATAAAGTGGCCAAAATTTGATTTAAGCCAAGGGTTTATTCAGTTAATGGATGAATTACTAATACAGAACCCGAAAGATCTCAATCTTTCTATAGATTTAAATAGCTATAAATCTATAGCAGAAAATTTCAGGGAAATAGTTCATAAGGATAGTAATGGGCCTCGAGACAAATGGGAAAAGATTGTAAAATCTAGTAAACATGAATATGAGTTGATGAAAATCGCTAACAGGGCCTATCATTACAATTTTGCTATGTGCCTCAATGACGATACTTTTGAAAAAGATAACGTTCAAGTCAATAGTATAGCCAGTAATCTATTTTTAGATAAAATTGTTGAGCCACTAGAGTCGGATTGTAACTTCCGAAAATTGAATTTTAGAATTCCTGAAAAAATTCGAATTGACAATAGATTTATTCGGGCTTTAAGAAGTGGAAATGACCTATGTCATGCTCATAATGAATTCATTCAAGCTAATTTAGATTATATCGAAGGTGGAAGTGCAGAGGTGTTGGAAAATGCCCAAAAAAAATTTAAAAAGGAAATTATAGAATTTGATAAAAAAAGCAATCCTGCAAAGAACAATAATGGATTGGAAGTTCTAATCAGTTTATCTTATGGAGGATTGGGAGGTATTGGTAGTACTATTGCAACTGGAGAACCAATATTGGGAGTTTTAATAGGTGTCCTTACAGCACTCGGAGGTGCTACAAATAAAGGAATAAAATTGTTAAAAGGCTTATACAAATATAAAGGGAGAGGATACAATTTAATTTACAATAGAGATAAAGCGTCCATTGATAATTTTACTATAGATGGTGCGAAGTCCAAACAGCATACTGAAAAACTTAATATTTTTAAATAATCTTATAAAAACTACTGGCAACATATTATAAATCGCAAAGTGAAATTTGATCATGCACCATCTTTAGATTCTCGCATCGCCGAACACATCCACAGACAAGAACACTCTCTAAAATTGAATAAGTGGACCTGGCATCAACCGTGGTGGCAATTTTTTCATTGGGGTTGAATTTTTTTCAAAAAACCCTCCGGAAATTTCCGAAGGGACGGTCACGTGTTACGGGACAAGAGCCATTGAGTTACCCTAATAGGCATTGTTACATCCTCTGATTGGTCGAGTGTCAGATACTATTAGGGCTGAGAAAAAAATGGATAGCGATACGACCCTTCGACTCCGCTCAGGGTCCACCTAAATTAACCCATAATCTCTGCGCCCTCTGTGGTTCTTCGGGTCTTTGTGACAAAAAATTTATTGCACTGCCTCGGATTTTCACGTCACTTCCTACTCCACCATTTCCTCCCTATCCACCCATTCCCCGTTGAGCATGACTTTTTTGATGGCGTACATGGCTTTGATATCTACGGAGGGGTCGCCTGCTACCAGGATCAGATCGGCCAGCTTGCCGGGCTCAATACTTCCGAGGCGGTCCTGGGTTCGGAAATAACGGGCATTAAGAATGGTACTGCTGGAAATAGCCTCCAGCGGTGTCATACCTGCAGCAACCAATAGCTCCATCTCCCGCTGATAGGCAAGGCCGGGTTGGGCGTATTTACCAGAATTATGGGAGCCGGTAACCACCGTGACTCCTGCCTGATGCGCCATTCCTACGAATTCAAGCATATTTTGGAACGCCTTTGCCTGATACTCCTCGTCACCAACTTGCCTTTCAAAGGTGGTCAGGGTGGGTGATAGTACCACCTTATTTTTCACTGCCAGGGCAAGCACCTCTTTCACCCGGTCAGCGGACAAATCGATCTTTGACCACAGGCGGTACCTGCCGTCCCTTCTGTAACTACTGTTTTCCCGTACCGCTTCCCGGAATTCCATTGCGTCTTCCGGATCGGCCAGGGAGGTACCAAAAGAGGTGATGTGTTCGATCCCCTGAAGCCCCGCCATCATGGCATCGTCTGCATCTACCAGCTCTAAATGTGCCACTACCGGTATATGGTAAAAATCAGCCGTCTGGATCACCGTTTCATAATATTTCAAGGGAAGCCGGAAATAAATTTTGATGCCAGATCCCCCCTGTAATACATAGTCCTTTATTAACGATTGTATATGATCGGTACTCCTTACCAGCGAGGCCTGATCCAGGTAGACCCCCGGATAACCGTCCAGATGGGCTCCGGTCAGGTACACCCGGGGCATTTTGGCCTGTGCAAAATGCAGGGATTGGTAAAACCGAAAGGGATGTCCCGGATCCCGGACAGTCGTCACCCCATTGGTAAGAATGGCATGCAATGCTTTGTTGTTATTGACATTATGTAAATGGGAATCGATCAGACCCGGCAGCAGACTCATACCGGTACCATCCGTTCGTTCAGCTCCTTCCGGAACGATAACCTCGTCTTCAGTACCTGCTTCCCATATGCGATTGCCTTTGATCAGCACGACTGCATTTTCCAGGGGCGGCCCTCCCAGTCCATCTATCAGGCGAACATTTACAATCGCGCTGACCTGATCATTTGAAGGCCCGGCTGGTGGGTTTACCTCCAAAAGGGAGGGGTTTTGCGCCAACGCCAGGTGAGTCAGACCTAAAAAACTGCCGATCAGCAATAAAACAAAACTGTTCGATAATTTCACCGCTTTCTTTGATTTCACATTCATTTGATAACTGTTCATGTTGGATCTTCTAAATGTATTCATCCTTTCCCAACAAAACAAGCAAGGGGAAGGGGGGGCTCGACCCGAAATGGAGATCGGTCCCCGTATTTATTCCATAGCGTCCTTCGTTAAGCCACCGGTTCGAAACAAAATGCTCACCTGACCTTTAACCAAGTGCTTTCGGTCACATTGCTGGTCTCCCGAGGGTCAACCTCATACAAGGTAGCACGCTCATTTACCCCGGTATACATGCCATTTAAAAAATGACAGTTGGCTACTTTTGCCTGTATCCTTACCAGGGATTGGCCATTTCCCATGATGTTCATGGCCTGAATGGTATGAATTTTACCCGGTAGCGATTCTTCTCCATAGCCCCTCCCTCCAATCAGCAGGGCTTCATATCTATCCTCCATGGCTCTGAAAATCACCCCACTGATGTAGATATGATGGATTCCTGCCCGGTCGCTGCCCCGTATCGCAACCGCACGGTACCGGTTTTCACAGGAGATATTCGTAATCACCACTTGCTCGATATCATCTTCCGGTCCGTACCAGCGACTGGCTGTTACCATACTCCCGTTGATATCTCCATTTTGCTTGGGAATATCCGGGGCGGTATCCAAATTAGAAAGCGCTATAAAATCATCCCCTGTTACACCAGAGACATGATCGATCCGAACGTTTTTACAACCCTGTCTCAGGTTAATCCCATCCTTATTCGCCGTCATCAATTGCTCTCCATCCACGGTCACAAACTCTTCGTTGAAAATAGTCACATCGGATAGGTCTATTCCCACCGTTCGCTCAAAACTAATGGTCCAGCCATGGGCATTTTCAAAACGAACATTTTTTAGACTGAAGTCCCGGACGTATCCGATCAACACCATGATGTTCCGCCAGTCGCCCGTTTGCTTCAAACCAGGTTTTCCGGCATCACTTCCATAACTTACCCGCCAATTTCCCTTTTCCTGCTCTGCTTGTGGATTCAGGCTAAGCGTCCTGGCACCGTCACCCGTTGCCCGGGGATTGACCGCCCCTTTGAGTACCGCATTTCCAATTCCGTAAATTCGTATGTTTTCGTTCCAAACCGGGTCAGTAATGCCTGCCCCTACATTGTCCGAACGGAACAGGTTGTCCCTGCTTGTATCAGAGAGTTGCAAGGTGCAATTGTCCAATATCAGCGTCATATTGCTGGGCAACAACAGCGCACTATCAATCATCCATATGGAGGTTCCATTGGCATTTTCCTTCGGAATGCGTACCACTTGGACACTTTCCTTCGCGGCTTCTATCGCATGGATAATGCGCTCGGTATCCGTTCCTTCAAATGCATTGGGAGTTACTGTTTGGGGTATCCCAATTCCTCCACTGCCAATAGCAAGGTTTTGGAACCCAAAAAGAAAAAACGCCAGGCAGCAATACATTACCCAACGAAAAGAGTTGCTCGTCAACATAGGGAGTTACTTTTCAACAGAATAAAATTAAGTTAGCTCATACGATCGTTCCGCAAATAATGCGAACCTATACCGGATTTCCGTAAAGGAGGTATTTCTACAAGTAATCGAAAAATAGCCATCTTTGACGGATAATAAAAATCAGCAATTGTCGGAAAGAAAAAACAAGGATCCGAAAAAGAGTCGGGAACAAATGGAAAAAGCCGATGAATCCGGAAACGGAGGTTTCTCCATAGAAATCTTCCCTTTTTTTTCTAAAAATGAGTACTTTCGGTACAATCTATGCTATTCCATAAACTGTTTTTATCGTTAACTCTTGATGCATGTCCAAAAATAAAACGGCTGTTTGGCCCTATATTCTTTCCAGTATTTTTTTCGGAACGCTAATCGCTCTTTATTTCCTAAACGACTCGGTTCGGGAATTTTTTTCAGAGGCCTGGGAGGTGCTTCGCAGCAATGACGAGGAAAGAATATCCAATTGGGTGGGGCAATTTGATTTCTGGGGGCCGCTTCTCATCGTGGCTGCCATGACCTTGCAGATGTTTCTGTTTGTGGTGCCCTCCTTTCTATTAATGGTCGTAACGGTAGTGGCCTACGGACCCTGGGCCGGGGCGGGGATCATCCTGGTGGCGATATTCACGGCTTCCACCATCGGTTATGGAATAGGGGTTAAATTCGGTACACCAGTGATCGACCGAATCCTTGGCCAAAAGACGGAAAAGAAAATATCCGAATTTCTGGAAGATTATGGCTTCTGGGCCGTCATTGTGACCCGGGTTTCCCCCTTCCTATCCAACGATGCCATCAGCATCATTGCGGGTATGTTGCGCATGGGCTACTGGAGATTTATCGGCAGTACCATGTTGGGAATAGCCCCCCTTACGGCCGTCACCGCCTTTCTGGGGGAAAATACGGATCGCCTGAAAGGCGGCTTGGTATGGGTGGGAGCGATCAGCCTGGTAGGTTTTATTGGCTATGTCTGGTGGGATCGAAAGCGGAAAAAAAACACCTAGGTGTACCCCTGTTTTAATCAGAAAGCACAATTAAAAGTAGTTTTCGCTTCTGACTCTAACAATTGTACCAGTCATTTTTTTAACAAGCGATTATAGAATATAATATATATAATATGATTAATTGCATTTCAATTTCATTCGTTGGTTTAATAGACTTTTCTTATCAGGAATATGTATTTATTTATATCTTCCATAGTTGATCGTTAAACAATATGACGAAATGTTTAATGAAACCCTTACATTTCTGTTAACTAGAAAGTTTTTTCATACCCTTAAGAGTTCTCCAAACAGGCAAAGGCGCACCAGTATGCATAAGGACTTTAAATTATAACCAAAAGAATAACACGAAGAAACCTGCTAGTGTCGACTTTGACCCACCTTTACTTACCTCCTTTACTTACCTCCTTTACTTGCGTGAGAAATCATTATTTCTAAAAAAGTAACTTTAAAAAGAAAAAAAACAGTTCTCTAGATAAACAAAATATCTCTTTCAGTAGTTGGTTTTTTTTCTAAAATAAAAAGGTCTTAGAATCAACAAAGTTATTATCTGAGAAGTTTATCGTTTAAATAAGAGAACATCATACATGACTATTAATTTTTTTAAAATTTATCAGATAAAAATTATATTATTATTTTTATTAGCATCCAATATCTCATTGGCACAGAGATTTGAAATCATTCCAGCGGTAACGATATCTACTCCCGGTTACAACACGTATACCGTACTTACTTCGTCTACACTAGGACCTAGCGAATATGTTGACGAGATCGTACTGAGCGTAATTATTGTAGGAGGCGGTGGCGGAGGAGGCAGAGGTCAAGGCGCAGGAGGAGGAGGGGGTGGCCAGGTAATGACTTTTACCATTGATACTACCCCAGGGAATTTATTTTCATACACAGTAGGTGCAGGTGGCGCTGGTAGTGCTAATGACGGGGTTGGGGGTAATCCCGGAACTCCAACAAGTTTTGATACCCAAACTGCAAACCCTGGTCTTGGTGGTGCTGGAGGAAATGCTGGACCTGGCGAGCGATCAGGTGTGGGAAGGCCAGGAGGGGCCGGAGCGAGTGCGGGTGGTAACAGGAGAGCAGGTGGTGGTGGTGGTGGTGCTTCTGGCAATGGATCCAATGGGATTGTAAGTAACCGTGGCCAGCCCAGGGCTACAGGAGGGAATGGAGGAGCCGGACTACTTGGATATGGTGGGGGTGGTGGAGGATCGGCCAGCTCTATCCGGTTCCAAACCCAAGGGTTTGGAGTAGATGGTGGCACAAATGGTGCTACAGGAACGGCATCAAATGCCACAAACGGCGGAGGCGGTGGAGGCGGCAGTACCAGAGGTGGGGATGGAGGCAACGGACTGGTCATCATCTCTGCTACCCTCATTATACTTCCTGTAGAATATGCCTACATCAATGCCTCTTTTGAAGATCAAAGTCGCATTGGTACTATCACCTGGGCTACTTTTAAGGAACGGGAAAACTCTCATTTCGAAGTAGAGCGTGCACTCAATAATATAAAGCATTTTGAAAAAATTGGAAAAGTAGAAGGTGTAGGATATTCCGATCTTCGCACTGACTACAGCTTTTCCGATGATAACCTGCCTCTTTTTGGCTGCACGGCCTATTACAGATTAAAGCAGGTAGCCTATTCCGGCGCTCTTTCCTACAGCAAAACCGTGGGAATAAAAATCTCACAGGCAGGTATAACCAATGGGGTGTGGCGCGCTTACCCAAATCCAATGCTAGATGAACAGCTGAGAATATCTTTACTTGATAAATCCCGGTATAACCATGAAAAAATTACGTTCCGAATTATACATCCTACACTAATCAGTCCAGCAATCACAGTCAATTCCGAAAATGAGATGAATGACCAATTAGCTACCCTTATCCCAAAATCTCTTAAAGGTATAATGGTTTTGGAAATCAAATGGGGTCAGAAGGTGGAACATATTAAGGTGGTTAAGAAATAATTCTCCTATTCCTTTTTTGCAGATTATGCAGATTATTCTTTCAGGATTTTTGAAATAGCCTTTATAGTAGCAACCCAACAGGGATAGCAACTCAACGTCCCCTAAGCCAACTCCTGTTTCAGGAGGAAAAAAAGGAGGGTGGTAAAATTTGAATCTCAATATCCTGTAGAAGTGTATATGAAGGAATTAAAAAAATCCAGACACACTACCAATTCCATAAAAAAAACCACTACGAATCGAAGACTCGTGAGTGGTTTATTTGAGCCTCCTGTCGGGATCGAACCAACGACCTACTGATTACAAGTCAGTTGCTCTACCAGCTGAGCTAAGGAGGCTTCGGGAAGCATTTGTATCTTTATCAAAAGACGAAAGGATCATTTATCCCCGAATGCGAGTGCAAATATAATTTGATACGGCTGGTAAATCAAAATTTAAGCAAGAAATTTTACCCGAAAATTACTAGGTCACTCAATCTGAGAAGTTAAAATTCCCGGATGATGGATAGTTTTTTCTTTAACTTATCCACTTCCTGCTCTGCTTTGTCAATTTTTTCCTCAAACTGGTCTTTCAATTTATCGGCCGTCTTCGAAGAAGCAAAAAACTCCAGGTTGTTTCGCCACAAGGTGATGTTGTTTTCCAAATCGGAAATTTGCTTGCGAATACCATGTTCCTTTTTATTAAGCACCCGAGTGCTATTGGGGTCGGACTGCAGTTTGTTCAGATTAAGGCGAAACAGAAAATCATCCTTGCTTTCTCCCTCCAGATCCAACTTGCCCATATAGGTATTTACGGCCTCATTGAATTTGGCCGAAATGTCCTTCATGCTTTTTCTGGGAACAAAACCGATTTCATTGAACTCCCGGATCAAGGATTCCAATCCATCCGGACTGACTTCATCCGGCTCGTTGGCGGCCGTCAAAATGCGGGTACACACATCCTCTTTTGCCGCCAGATTTTCTTCGAAGGCTTTGTTCGTTTCCTTGTTCGCATCCCGGCGGTTATTAAAGAAGGTATCGCAGGACTTTTTAAACCGGGTGTACAAGTCATCCCGGAATTTTTCGGGAAGGGGACCCAATTCCTTCCATTTCTTTTGTAACTGAATCAGATGATTAGAAGTTTCCTTCCAGTCGGTACTGTCCTTATGAGACTCCGCATCGGCAATCAATTCCTCCGCTTTTTCCTTATTTTCGTTTCGAATCTCATCCAGCTCTTTGAAGAACTGGTTTTTATGATGGAAAAACTGCTTGAATAATCCCCAAAATGTTTTATTGATCTCTCTTCCGGATTCCCGTGGAACGGGCCCGATGGCTTCCCATTCCTTTTGAATAGCCAAAATTTCCTTGGTCTTGGAATTCCAATCCCTGATTTTTTC
This sequence comes from Cyclobacterium salsum, assembly GCF_010119245.1. GTDB lineage: Bacteria > Bacteroidota > Bacteroidia > Cytophagales > Cyclobacteriaceae > Cyclobacterium > Cyclobacterium salsum. Next base: position 60,757 of record NZ_WNKG01000012.1, on the reverse strand, counting down.
GGCCTTAAATTCCTTAAAAACCGTTAGCTTCTCGATCAGCTTTTCCTTTAGTTCCTGATTGGCTTTAAATACTTCTTTTTGACTGTCGTAGTACGCTTTTCTTTTGTTGTATACCGAATCCGAAGCGGCTTTGAAGCGGGTCCACAAGGCTTCCTGTTCCTCTCTCGGTACAGGCCCTATGTGTTTGAATTCCTCGTGCAGGTCGTTTAGCACACGGATGGCTTCCTTGATATCTTCCAGGTCGAGCAAGGCTTCCGCCTTATTACACAGCTCCAGCTTACTTTCCAGGTTTTTCTTTCGATCTAGTTCTTTCAGTTCAAAATAAATACTCCGGTTATCGTAAAACCGATCCATCAGGGCATTGTAGGAGGCCCATAGGTTTTTATTCTGGCTATGAGGGACGGGTCCGATTTTTTTCCATTCTTCCTGAATCTTTTTAATGGTCTCTATGCTATTGGTGGTCTCTTCCCCATCCACCAAATTCCGCAATTGGTCCAGAATTCCATTTTTCTCCTGGGCATTTTTCTCCTTAGACCGCTCAAAATCCTTTACCTGCTGGTGCTTCTTATCTTTGAATTGCTGATAGGTGGCAAAAAACTCCCTATCGGCATCCGAACCCCGGTAGTCAAACCCTCCTTCTTCGCCTCCTTCTTTTATAAATTGCTGAAGGGCCTCCTCCTTTTCCTTGGAATAAAATTCTTCGTAATGATTCTTTATTTCCTGAACAAGGCCATCCCGCTTGATAAAATCTTGCTCCTGTGCAAACTCTTTCAAGGCCTTTAACAACTGGGGCTTGGTGAAGTTATTAAAATGCACTTCTTCTTCGTGCTCCTCCTCTTGGTTTTCTTCGGTGTCCGAGTCCTGGGCCTTCTGCTCCTCGGCTTTCTCCCTTTCGTCTTGAGGTGGATCGGATTCCACATCCTTCGCTTTCAACTCTTCTTCTTCCTGCGGCCCTTCCTGATTTTCTCCGGATTCACCGTCCCCAGCGGTCATCTTCTCTCCCTCCTTCTGTGCTTCCTGAGTAGGATCCGACTTTACATCTTGCGCTTCAGACTCAGGTAGCTTCTGCTGTGCTTCCTGATGGTCTTCGCTCTGTCCATCCTGGACGTTCAGCTCCTCTGATTTTTCCTGCTTTGCCTGACTTACTTCGGATTCCTCATCCTGCGGTTTCGGCGCTTCTGCCTTCTGCTCCGCATTCTCCTGATTCCCCGTTTCTGTTGCATCCAAACCTGATTTTTGGCGATTTACCAAATCTTCAGTAACCTTATCCGTTTTACCGGAAACTTCTTTATCCTTATCCATAATTGTCTTGTATTCCTGCGTATTTCAAACCATGCTAAACAAAAGTAGCAATTTTGGGCTAATTAAGTCTTGGGTCTATGGGATAATTTGCCAAAACCTGGAAATCACCTCCCATCTCTTTCAATATTACCCGCCAAAGATCATCTGGTTCTGCCTTAAAAATATTCCGAGCATGGGTATTGTCGCATACGATCCAGGTATTTCCCGTCACTTCTTCGTCCAGCTGCCCCTGATCCCATCCGGAATATCCTATGAAAAACCGAAAATCGGCACTATTGATTTTCCCCAGCCTGTATTTCTCCATCAGTTCGGCAAAGTCTCCGCCCCACCACAATCCATCTCCGAGCGCAATGCTGTCTTCTAACGCCTGCTCTCCCTGATAAATAAAGTGAAGGGTGTTTTGCTCCACGGGGCCTCCTACATATACTTCCTTGTCCCGAAAATCACAACCATCCAGCAATTCATCAAGTTTAAAAATAGAAAGCTTGTTTAATACCAAACCAAAAGAACCCATCTCGTTGTTTTCACATAGCAATACCACTGACCGGACAAAATTTTCATCTTGCAGAAACGGCTCTGAAATCAGCAGACTTCCGGATTGAGGCGGTATGTTTGGTAGTGGCATCATCAAAAATATTGGATACGAGGCTTTAATATAAAGTAAAAATTCTTAATTACAATATATTTGTATTTCAAAATTGGATTTGTGCCTTAAAATAGAAAAATGAAACTAGCAGACATAAGAAAGGAATATTCCTCTAAAACTTTAGATATAAAAGGGATGTTTACCAGCCCTTTAGAACAATTCGAGTTATGGTTATCAGAAGCAATTACTGCTCAAGTAAACGAACCTACCGCCATGCATTTGTGCACCGTAGATGCGGAGATGAGGCCAGCGGGAAGAATCGTTTTACTCAAAGGAGTAGATCAGGGGTTTGTTTTTTTTACCAATTATGGCAGTAACAAAAGTCAGCAACTCTCCCATCAGCCCTATGCTTCGCTTACCTTCTTTTGGCCGGAGTTGGAACGACAGGTACGCGTATCTGGAACCGTGGCCCGGATTAGTGCCCTTGAATCAGACGAATACTACCTGAGTAGGCCACAGGAAAGCCAGATCGGAGCCTGGGTCAGCCCACAAAGCCAGGTAATTCCGGATAGGGCGTTTCTGGAAAAAAGACTAGTGGAAGCGGTAAGCAAATTTCAAAAGGAGCCCCTGAAAAGGCCTGAAAACTGGGGCGGTTTTCGGCTGGAACCGGAATCCATGGAATTCTGGCAAGGCAGACCGGCCCGTCTGCACGACCGGATTCTGTATACGCTTTCGGTTACTGACAATCATTGGAAAATGGAAAGGTTAGCGCCTTAACGTACCCAATGGTTTACGAAGTTGATGGTGTTTTTCGCTGTTGTTTTTTAGTCATACTTGCCGACCGATAGGTGGGAAGGCCTCGAAGGAGACACAAAGATCGCAAAGGTTTATTTCCCATTCGCACTTTGCCCATCGGGTTTTCAAGCTAAGCCATCATTACAAATACCTCCATCTCGTTTTCACCGTAATATACGGGTGTAGAAAAATTCACCCAAATCCTGTCATCTGTGCATATCTGTGAAATCTGTGGTGCCTAATAACGTTCACCCCTTAGGAATCGCATTGGTTATCGGCAGCAGATTCGGTAGCAGCAGGGCGTGAAACCAACTTTTACAATAAGTCAAAAAGATCACTTACGCCTGTTACACGCTCTACTGTAAATCCTTCCCCGTATTTTACATTGATTTTATGGCCCATTTCCCGGCTTCTTGCTTCGATAAAATCCAGAAAGTCCGGCCGGGAAATGAAACTCTCCGGCTCCTTGGAATCCGGATTGTAAAATTGCGACTGAAAAGCCAGGATGCTGTTAATCTTGGTTTCCCAATGGGAAGAGATATCCACTACCAAATCCGGTTCGATGTAATTATTTTGAATGTAGTGGTAAATAAATTTCGGTCGCCAGGCTTCTTGAGGTTTCCCGTCTTTTTCGGTTTCCAGTTTTCTCAGTCCGCTGACAAAACAAGCATGGGAAGCCAGGCTTCCACCCTTTCCATGATCCGGATGCCGGTCACTAACCGCATTAGCCAGCACGATTTCCGGGCGATAGGTCCGTAGCACCCGGGCGATAGCAATCTGGTGCTCCTTATCATCCTTAAAATAAACATCCTGAAACCCCAGGTTTTCCCGCATACTTAGGTTCAATATTTCGGCTGCTTTACCGGCTTCTTTAATGCGAAGCTCAGGCGTGCCCCGGGTGCCCATTTCCCCACGGGTAAGGTCCAGTATGCCGACTTTATAACCTTTTGCCACATGTGAAGCGAGGGTACCGCTGCAGGAAAGTTCTGCATCGTCAGGATGTGCGGCAATGGCCAACATATCGAGTTTCATAGCTATCCGTTTAGTAAAAACATTCTTTATTGTATTTGTAATCGCTGCCCGATCCTCAAAATGGAACGGGTGCTGATGCCATTCAGGCGGGTGATCTGACTCATTCGGACCCCGTACCTTCGGGCGATCACCGAAAGGTTTTCACCGGACCGGACGCGATGGTAAATGGCCTCCCTAAGCATAATTTCATGATCAAAACTCGTCGAAGTTAGCGTATAAACGGGAGATTTGATCCTTTCAATATCAAAATCAAATATGTCGGTAGGATTGATCGAAAGCCCTTGATACCGCACTTCAAAATGCAGGTGCGGACCCGTACTTCTTCCGGTATTTCCCCCTAGTCCTACCACATCCCCTGCCCTGATCTCCTGGCCAATTGCTACACTCACTTTGGACAGGTGACCATACAAAGTCTCTAGTCCATTTCGGTGGCGAATCACCACATAATGACCATATCCGTATCGTTCGTAAGACCGGATCCGCACAATTCCATCGAACGCTGCTTTTACCGGATCTCCTACCTTCAATTTCAGATCGGTTCCATGATGCCAGCGGTACCGCCTTTTCCCAAAGGCAGAGTTGATTTTGGTATTGCTCACAGGGGCACTCCAGTTGGAACCAAAATCCGGATCAAAAAGAATGACCGGTATCGTATCGTTAAACTCCCTGGGATCAAAATCGTAGCTATTGATCTTTTCACTATCCCACAGTCCATAATATTCATAGGCGGTGATCCAAATGCTATCAATAAGTACTTTCTCAGCCACCTCTACCAGTATATTAGTAGGAGCCCATATCAGGGAACTGGTATCTTCATTCACCAGGGAAAGCCGCTTTCTGAGATCCAGACTTTCCTGGAAAATCAATGCATCGGTTGCTTTTACCAGGTCCTCCCGGTATTCATCTGCATCAAACATCTGGAATGTATCCGGTAAACGGAGTCGTTTCTCCACCAATCCAGGCCCCTTTCCAGAGGGTGTTCTCTCCTGAGCGAAACTACTAACGGTCGTAAAAAGGTACAGTACTAATAGCAGGATCCATTGCTCGGATTGCTTCATTTGCTATCCGACTTACTCTTGTGCTGCCAGAAAACGCTCCGCATCCAGTGCCGCCATACAGCCGGTACCTGCTGCAGTGACTGCTTGGCGGTACTCGTGATCCTGCGCATCGCCGGAGGCAAATACCCCGGGTATATTCGTATGGGTACTTCCGGGTACGGTCTGAATGTAGCCATTGGCATCCATGTCTACCATTCCGGCAAAAACGGAAGTATTGGGCTCATGACCAATGGCCACAAAAAAGGCTTCTACGTCCAACACTTTTTCTTCACCCGTTTGATTATTTTTTACCCGTACTCCGGTGACTTCCTCTTCTCCCAGGATTTCCTCGGTCTCGTGATTCCACAAAATTTCGATTTTGTCGTTTTTCATTACCCGATTCTGCATGATCTGAGAGGCACGCAGCTCATCCCTCCGAACCAACATGTATACTTTTTTGCAGATGTTAGCCAGGTAGCTGGCTTCTTCACAGGCCGTATCTCCCCCACCAACGATGGCGACCTCTTTTCCTCTAAAGAAAAACCCATCACAAACCGCGCAAGCAGAGACTCCTTTACCATTTAATCTCGTTTCACTTTCTATTCCCAGCCATTTGGCGGAAGCTCCGGTAGAAATAATGATCGTATCAGCAATTAGGGGCTTGCTTTCATCTACCGTCACCTTAAATGGTCGTTCACTCAAATCGACCTGCGTGACCACCCCATACCTTACCTGTGTGCCAAAGCGCTCGGCCTGTTTTTTAAAATCTTCCATCATTTGGGGACCCATTACCCCGTCCGGATAGCCGGGATAATTCTCCACGTCATTGGTAATGGTAAGCTGTCCACCGGGTTGCACACCTGTATACATCACAGGGGTTAATCCTGCTCTGGATGCGTAAATAGCTGCTGTATATCCTGCTGGTCCTGAACCAACGATTAATACTTTTATACGTTCAATTTCCTGATTCATTGTTTATTGGGTTACCGAATTTTAGCCAATTCTGAAATATATTGGATTAATAACAAAATATAAAAGTAAAAAAGTTTAAAATTCCCTATAAAATTTCACTATTATACAAAAAAAGGGCAAAGAGCCCTTTTAAATTATATCATTCCCCTCAAACATCTTATCCCAGATAGGGTTTCAAAGTCTTGCTTCTGCTCGTGTGTCTCAATCTGCGGATCGCCTTTTCCTTGATCTGCCGTACGCGTTCCCGGGTAAGGTTAAACTTTTCTCCGATTTCCTCAAGGGTCATCGCGTGTTCTCCGTTTAACCCAAAATAAAGGGTAATCACATCTGCCTCCCGTTGGGTGAGGGTAGATAGGGCTCGCTGTACTTCCTTGCGAAGGGAATCGTTCATCAAACCGTCATCGGGTTTGGTCTCCCCGTCATTTTCAAGGACGTCGAGCAGGCTGTTTTCCTCGCCTTGCACGAAGGGTGCATCCATGGACACATGCCTTCCGGAAATTTTCATGGTATCGACCACTTCTCCTGCCGTGACCTCAAGTACTTCAGCCAGTTCTTCCGGTGAAGGCTCTCTTTCAAATTTCTGCTCCAGTTCCGAAAAGGTCTTACTGATTTTGTTCAGCGACCCTACCCTGTTTAGGGGCAACCTTACGATACGGGACTGTTCGGCAAGTGCCTGCAGGATGGACTGGCGAATCCACCAAACCGCATAGGAGATAAATTTAAATCCTCTGGTTTCGTCAAATCGTTGAGCAGCTTTGATCAAGCCCAGGTTTCCTTCGTTGATCAAGTCTCCCAAAGACAAGCCTTGGTTTTGATATTGTTTGGCAACAGAAACAACAAATCGGAGATTAGCTTTGGTTAACTTTTCCAGAGCCAGTTGGTCACCTTCCCGGATTCTTTTGGCCAAAACCACTTCTTCATCTGCTGTCAATAGATCTACCTTACCTATCTCTTGAAGGTATTTGTCAAGAGACTGACTCTCCCGGTTGGTAATCTGTTTACTGATTTTAAGCTGCCTCATTCAATTTTATCTATTATTTTTAATGCACACATAACAGAAGTTTCCCGAAAATAAGTTCAATTTTCAGTAATTGTTCTAAATTTTCAGGAAACATTCAGCTTATTTATCTTTTTTTTCAGGCTTTGGTATCAAAGCTTTTCTGGATAACTTGTATTTGCCGGTTTTTTTGTCGACATCAATCAGCTTTACTGAAATCTCCTCTCCAGACTCCAAAACACCATCCATAGACTCCAGTCGCTCCCATTTGATCTCAGAGATGTGCAACAAGCCGTCCTTACCAGGCATAAATTCTACAAATGCACCGAAGGGCATGATGTTTTTAACTTTGCCGGTGTAGACTTCGCCAATTTCAGGTTGCGCCACGATGGCTTTGATTCGGGCAATAGCTCCGTCCATCGAATCCTGATTGTTTGAGAATACGTTGATCTTACCCATATTATCTACTTCCTCGATAATAATGGTTGCTCCGGTGTCTTTCTGGATCTCCTGAATCACTTTACCTCCGGGGCCGATTACCGCTCCGATAAGCTCTTTAGGAATCTGCATGTTGTATGACCTTGGGGCATGGGGCTTGAATTCTCCTCTTGGCTCCGCCAGGGTTTTGGTAATTTCTTCCAGAATATGAAGCCTTCCTTTTCGGGCTTGATACAAAGCTTCTTTCAGCACGTTGTAGTCCAGTCCTTCAACTTTCAGGTCCATTTGACAGGCCGTAATCCCTTTGGCGGTGCCCGTCACCTTGAAGTCCATATCTCCCAGGTGATCTTCGTCTCCCAGGATATCCGATAGAATGGTATAATTACCGGTTTTCGGATCCGATATCATTCCCATCGCAATACCCGTTACGGCTGATTTTATTGAGATACCTGCATCCATCAGGGCTAATGAGCCAGCACATACCGTCGCCATGGAGGAGGAACCGTTGGATTCCAGAATATCCGATACGATCCGGATCGTGTAGGGGTTGTCTGCATCTGCAGGCAACACTTTTTTCAAAGCCCTCATGGCCAAATTACCATGACCTACTTCTCTCCTACCCGGACCCCGGTTGATTTTTACTTCTCCCGTAGAAAATCCAGGGAAATTGTAATGCAGGTAAAATTTATTGAAGCCGGAATGAACGGCTCCATCTACCATTTGCTCATCCAACTTAGTACCCAGGGTACAGGTGGTGATGGATTGGGTTTCTCCCCTGGTAAAGATGGCCGATCCGTGTGCGGAAGGCAGGTAATCTACCACCGACCAGATGGGACGGATCTCGTCTGGATTTCTTCCATCCAGGCGTTTCTTTTCGGTCAGGGTAAAGTTTCTGGCTGCCTCTTTGTGAATTTTACCAAAATATTTCCCTATCAGGGACTCGTTAAACTCGTGTTCTTCTCCCAGGCTCTCGACAAAGCTTTCTTTGATGGCTTTGGTCAGATCGGTACGTTCCTGCTTATTGGGAATCTGCCGACTGACTACCTCATACAGTTTGTCATAGAGCTCAGCCTTCATTTTTTCTAAAAGGGCTTCGTCATTTTCCTCGTGGCTGTACTCCCTCTTTTGCTCTTTTCCAACCAGTTTGGTCAACTCTTTTTGAACCTGACAATGCCTCTTTAACTCTTCATGGGCAAACTGAAGGGCTTCTACCATTTCATCTTCTGAAATTTCGTCGCCTTCTCCTTCTACCATGAGGATGAATTCTTCCGAGCCTGCCACAATCAATTCCATGCTGGCTCTTTCCAGATCCGAGGGCTTGGGATTGATGGTAAGCTTCCCGTCGATTTTTGCCACCCTTACTTCAGAGATGGGGCCATTGAAGGGGATATCGGAAACGGCCAGGGCCGCAGACGCTGCAAGGCCTGCCAAGCAATCCGGTAAAATGTCCTCATCGGAGGACATCAGCGTGATCGTTATATTGGTGTCGGCATGGTAATCATCCGGAAAGATGGGACGTATTGCCCTGTCTACCATTCTGCTTATCAGAATTTCGTAATCGGACAACCTGCCTTCTCGCTTTAAAAACCCACCCGGTATTTTTCCGGATGCGGCAAATTTTTCCTGATAATCTACGGACATGGGAAGAAAATCCACTCCCTCTCCGGCTTCCTTTTTAGTAACTACAGTGGCCAATAGTATGGCTTTCCCCATACGCACCACCACGGCACCATCTGCCTGCTTGGCCAGGGCACCTGTCTCAAGGATGATTTCCCTGCCATCTTCCAGTGTGATGGTTTTTGAAATTAAATTTGGTAACATAAATTTTTGAATCTGTAAACGTGTATAGTTGTAAAAGTAAGGCTTAATACTAGGAGGTAGCAAAAAAGTAAGGTTCCTTGATACAAGGAACCCCACGTGTTGTTATTTACGGATACCGAGGTCTGCAATCACAGCCCTGTATCTTTCGATGTCGATCTTTATCAGGTAATTCAGCAATCGCCTTCTCTTACCTACCAGCTTCAAAAGACCTTTTCGTGAAGAGTGATCCTTTTTGTTGGTCTTTAAGTGGTTCGTCAGATGCGTAATCCTGTAAGTAAACAGGGCAATTTGAGATTCAGGTGACCCTGTATCTGTTTCTGACTTCAACCGACCATGATTTTTGAATAGTTCTACTTTTTCTTCTTTCGCTAAATACATGCTTAGTCAAATATGATGTTAATTTTTAAAACAAAGACAAAGGTAGCTGTTTTATTCCAATTTATAAAACTTCTTCTTTCAACTTTTTTTGAGGCCACCTCCGGACGAACACCTTCTTGATTTTATCTGCTATCCCTTGGTAAAAATCAGGTTCAAACAGGCGGGCATCTTTCCGCGCCTGCCGAAGAAAGAACAATCCAAAGGGGATCAGCATCAAGTTGGAAAAAAACGTTCCGAAAAAGATGTCTGACATTCCTTCTTTCGCCCACTTTTCTCCCGTGATGGTCAGCATGTAATACATAATAAAAAAAATGATGGACAGCAACACCGGCATGCCCAGCCCCCCTTTCTTAATAATGGCTCCTAAGGGCGCACCAATCATAAACAATACAAAACAGGCCAGCGACTGGGTATACTTCTGATACCAGGCTACCTTAAAAACCCGGTAGTTTCGGGCTATTTCCTGTATTCTTGCCTTATTGGTTGTGAAATTATTTTTGATATTCCTGGCAGCCGTCAAGCCCACGGTCGCCTGCGAAGTTTGGTAGCGAGGGGTGCTTCTTATCGAATCCAGCCGCTCTTGCTGCTCCGCTGTCAGCTCCATGACGGGTTCGGGAGTTTTGGCAACACTGCTGGTATTACCGGCAGTTTGGTTGATCTTGCGCAAATCCGGTTGGGATGCCCGGGTAGGGTCGTCCCCATCGGATCCGGTGCCACTGGAATCCGCGTCTCCGGTGCGGGCAAGGGAAGCGTTGTCTTCATCTAATGCGGTTTCCGGATCCGGCTCCACTTGTAAACTATCTTGGGAAATGCCTCCTGTAGAATCCCTGCTAACAAGAGCGCTATCAATACTGCTATCGGGATTTGATGGCCGCTGAGCGGTTCCAGTGCTATCCGGACCATTGTTAAGTGCGATGCCATTCTCGGCATTCTCGTATTCGTCCTTGTATTTTAAATTCCTGATGGAGTCGGATTCTGTTTTTTTCTCCAGAATCTCTTTGGGAGGTGTCAGTTCCCTGGTTCTTCCAAAATAATTGTAGGAGGCTTCCGTATTGGCAAAATTGAAGAAATACCAATGATTTAATTCCCGGTCCATGGAATCCAGGTCCACACGGATCTCTCCGATATTCTTTATAGACTTACTATTGGACCACAAATTCTCCGGTGTCCTTTTCATATCAAAAGCGTCAAGGCTGAAAACCATTTCGTTCATGTCAAAACTGGTTCTGCTAAAGGATACCGGCTTGTCCTTGATCCCTCGCTGGCTTCTCCCTTCCTGATAACTATGGCCATGATGCAGGGTAAGCATCATGTAGCGTTCGTTAAAAAAAGGCTCCATACGTCCCGAATCAGCAGTGATGACGTGCAGGTTACCCTGACCTTGGGTATGATCGTAGATCAACACATCCTCTAGCCTCACCTCATCCAGCTTCCGGTTTACCTTTATACTGTAGTTGGGAATGCCATTGTAAAACACCCCCTCTTTAATGTCCAGGGCGGGTGACTTCATCCGGATATCGTACAGGAGTCCAAAAGTTTTAAGATTTACTTTGGGAACCAGGTAATTATTGGACAGGTAGGCAAATAGGGATAGAAAGACCACAAATATCCCTATGGGAAGCATGGCCCTGAGCAGGGAAATGCCGCTGCTCTTAATTGCGGTAAGCTCAAAATGTTCTCCCAGGTTACCAAAAGTCATCAGGGAGGAAAGCAATACCGCCAAGGGAAGGGCCATGGGAGAAATGCTCACCACAAAATAACCAATCAACTCCATGTAGACCATAAATGGCAGGTCCTTCCCAAATATTTCATCGAAATACTTAAGCATGTTTACCGTCAGCAGGATAAAATCCACCACGATAAAGGTGAGCAAAAAGGGCCCTATAAAAGACCCGAGGATCAGTTTATCTAATTTTTTCATGAAACGCCTTTAGCCTTACTTCTTTAAAGACGAAACAAAATTGAACATATTATGTCAAAAAAAGGAATATTTGAGTCCTTATCCTCCGATAATTTCCTTGAGGCTATTGATCAGCCCTTCCCAGATCGACCCCTGCTCCTGTTCGTCATAGGCATCTCCATACTCAATGACCCGAAGGTAAAAGGTTTGGGTGAGTTCATTTTCATCCAATTTGAACTCAATAAAAGGACGATCGTGATCTTCTTCCTCCTCTTCCGAGGGGTCAAAAAATTCGAATTTGACGTGGTGGTTGGTCCGCATAATGACCGGTCGGGCATAATGATTTTCCCCATCATAGATAAAGTTATAAACCTTATCTTCGTTGATGACCACGTCGTCTGCAAACCATTGTGCCAGGCCGCTCGCCGTGCTTAAATAAGGATAAATGATCTTTTTGGAAGTATTTATCTGATAGTCTGAAACAAATTTAATTTTCTGCATGGCCATTCTGTTTCTGGTTATAAAAAGTGATTTTTTTAGGTTCTCAACTTGCAATTCAAGGATTATCCTCACATATTTGCATTCCAATTCGGCGAGGTAGCTCAGATGGTTAGAGCGCAGGATTCATAACCCTGAGGTCAGGGGTTCAACTCCCCTCCTCGCTACACATTTGAGGTCTCTTTCAAGAGACCTTTTTTCGTCCCACCGGATCGCACTAAGCGGGCAGATTCGCATCTGTTTCTCCCCATTACAAAATGTCCCCTATTTCAATACCCTCCTTTCGCCTACATCCTTGTTTCACTTTTGAACAAGGACCTGGAAACCGAAATGCTTTCTTAATCCTGTTTCGGATGCCCTTAACGCTTAAGGAAAAGTAATATAATGAAATTTTCAAAAAAGTAAACCTTCTTACTAAAGAGCAGGCATAAAAAAACCCTCCGAGGAGGGTTTTTTTATAAGGTATCAACCTGTTTATTTTACTTTATCCACCACGGCTTTGAATGCCTCCGGATGGTTCATGGCTAAATCTGCCAATACTTTTCTATTTAAGTCAATGCTGGATTTTTTCAGCATGCCCATAAACTGGGAATAACTGATGCCGTACTGACGGACCCCTGCATTGATACGCTGAATCCACAATCCGCGGAATTCTCTTTTCTTAACCTTTCTATCCCTGTAAGCGTATTGGAGGCCTTTTTCGTATTTGTTTTTGGCTACTGTCCATACGTTCTTTCCTCTTCCGAAGTACCCTTTAGTCGCCTTTAATACTTTTTTTCTTCTGGCTCTTGAAGCCACTGCATTTACCGATCTTGGCATGTTTGTTTTCGTTTTTGACCTTTGGTGCTCCTGACTGTTGTTTCGAAGACTTATTTAACCAAAGATCTGGTGTGAATTAAATAACCTGAATTAATGGAATCGATTAGATTCGTAGCATTGCTTTTACTCTTCCCTCATCGGTTTCGTGAACCGTCCCCATCTTGGTAAGATTTCGCTTCCTTTTGGTGGACTTTTTGGTCAGAATGTGGCTTTTGAATGCATGCTTTCTTCGGATCTTTCCGGTAGCAGAAAGCTTGAACCTTTTCTTGGCACTTGACTTTGTTTTTACTTTTGGCATTACCCTCTATCTGTTAGTTAATATTATTTCTTACTTGCTTTGGGAGAAACGAAAATATTCATTCGTTTACCCTCCATTTTGGGAAGCTGTTCTACCTGCCCATAGTCCTCCAGGGCCTGGGCAAATTTCAATAGCAGCATTTCTCCCCTTTCTTTAAACACAATGGTACGACCCACAAAATGAACGTATGCTTTGACTTTAGCACCATCTTTCAGAAAATTAATGGCATGATTTAGTTTAAAGTTAAAATCATGATCATCCGTATTGGGACCAAATCGTATTTCCTTAACTACCGTTTTTGCTGCATTGGACTTGATTTCTTTCTGCTTTTTCTTCTGTTCGTACTTGAACTTTGCATAATCAATCACCTTGCAAACGGGTGGTGCAGCGGAAGGAGAAATTTCCACGAGATCAAGACCATTATCCTGGGCAAGCGCAATGGCTTTGCTCGTCTCCATGACGGCATTACCTCCTTCTACAAAATCTCCTACAACCCTGACTTCTCTGGCCCTGATTTTTGCATTTACTTTATATGGTTCCTCTTGTCTCGGGGTATACGTTCTTTTTCCTCTCAAAATAGTTATGGTTGTTGTTTAAAGTTTCAATCTGCAAATATCTAACAATTTTTTAAATATTAAAAATCAGCAAATTATAATACTGTTATTTATTTAATGATTCCTTAATGATTCCCTGAAAGTATTCCACAAAGGCTTCTAGTTCAAAACTGCCTTTGTCTCCCTCACCGTGTTTACGTAAGGAAAGTTTATTTTCTTCTTGTTCCTTTTCACCGACAATTACCATAAAAGGAATCTTTTTCACCTCGGCATCCCGGATCTTCCGCCCAATTTTTTCATCCCGGTGGTCGATGTCTCCCGTAATCCCGCTATCAGCCAGCAACAACCTTACCTTTTCGGCGTAGTCGGCAAATTTTTCGGAGATCGGAAGAATGACCAATTGCTCCGGTGCCAGCCACAAAGGGAAATTTCCCGCGCAGTGCTCAATCAGTACCGCGACAAAACGTTCCAGGGAGCCAAAAGGTGCCCGGTGAATCATTACCGGCCGGTGTTTTTGATTGTCAGATCCGGTGTACTCCAGCTCAAAGCGCTCGGGCAACTGATAATCCACTTGTATGGTGCCCAGTTGCCAGCTTCTTCCCAACGCATCGCGGACCATAAAGTCCAGCTTGGGTCCGTAAAAGGCCGCTTCACCCAGTTCGGTGACGGTCTTCAGCCCTTTCTCCCCGGCCGCTTCGATGATGGCCGCCTCTGCTTTGTTCCAGGCAGCCTGTCCCCCGATGTATTTCTCCATCTTTTCGGGATCCCGAAGGGATATTTGGGCGGTGTAATCCTCAAAGCCTAGCGCCTTAAACACGTACAACACCAAGTCAATGACTTTGATAAATTCTTCCTTTACCTGGTCCTGACGGCAAAAGATATGGGCATCGTCCTGCGTAAATCCCCGCACGCGGGTCAATCCATGCAATTCCCCACTTTGCTCGTATCGGTATACGGTACCAAATTCGGCATACCGTACCGGCAAATCCTTATAGGACCGGGGCTTGCTTTTATAGATTTCGCAATGATGGGGACAGTTCATGGGCTTAAGCAAAAACTCCTCTCCCTCGTGTGGCGTGGTAATGGGCTGAAAGGAATCCTTACCATATTTTTCGTAATGCCCGGAAGTTTCGTACAAGGCCTTGTGTCCGATGTGCGGGGTAATTACCTGCTGATAGCCCGAATGGTCCTGCTCCTTTTTCAAAAAGCTGACCAGACGCTCTCGAAGCAGGGTACCTTTAGGCAACCACAGGGGCAGTCCCATCCCTACCTTTTCTGAAAAGGTAAACAACTCCAATTCCTTGCCCAACTTGCGATGGTCTCTTTTTTTGGCTTCTTCCAGCATTTCCAGGTATTCCTTCAGCTCCTTGGCTTTGGGGAAGGTAATGCCGTAGATACGGGTCAGCATTTTATTATGCTCGTCCCCCCGCCAGTAGGCCCCGGCGATATTGAGTAGTTTGACCGCCTTTACAAAACCCGTATGCGGAATATGCGGCCCCCGGCAGAGATCGGTAAATCCGCCCTGCTTGTAAAAAGTGATGGTGCCATCCTCCAGTCTTTCCAACAAGTCCAGCTTGTATTCATCACCCTTGTTTTCGTAGTAACGAACGGCATCACTCTTGGAAATTTCGCTACGGGTATATTCGTTTTTCTGGCGCGCCAGTTCCACCATTTTGGCTTCAATTTTTTCCAGCTCAGCGCCTTCGAGGGTTTTGTCTCCAAAGTCTACATCGTAATAGAACCCCTGTTCTATCGGTGGTCCGATACCAAATTTGATCCCGGGATAAAGTGCCTCCAGTGCTTCGGCCAGCAGGTGGGCGGAGGAGTGCCAAAAGGTGGATTTCCCTTCTTTATCATGCCAGGTGAGCAGGGATATACTAACGTCCTTGTTTATGGGACGGGTGGCATCCCAGACTTCCCCATCGACCTTTGCCGCCAGGACGTTTCGGGCCAGCCCCTCGCTGATACTCATGGCGATATCCAGGCCAGTGATCCCTTTTTCAAAAACCCGAACCGACTGGTCGGGAAAGGTTACATTAATTTCATTTTCGGATTGTGACATGCGTGCGCTTTCGATTTGTTTTCACCTTTACAAACAGGTGTTTTTTAACGGACTGCAAATATGCACATTCGGAAGGGTAAATAAAAGGGAAGCCGGGCTTATCCCAGGGATTGGGGTAATGGGGGTGGATTGGCTGATCGTAGGCTGGGCTGTGTTGTTGATTAATGGAGTAATAATAAATGCTAGCCGTTTTGTACTGCTCCGGGCGGCCGACCTGGTAAAAAGTGTATCAGACGGGCATCAAGCCGAATTTGAGGTTGGAAAAACAAAATCACTAACGAATAAAATTACCCAAAATCTCCCTTTTTTTAATCGTAATGAAACCTGCATTTAGCAATCAAAATCTTATCTGCTTTCACCTGATAAATCAGTCGATGTTCGCCATTAATCCTCCCGGACCAAAAACCGGAATAGTTGTATTTCAGTGGCTCGGGTTTACCGATTCCGTCGAATGGGTTCCTTGCAATATCCTTTATCAGGGAATTAATTCGTTTCAGCATTTTTTTATCCGTCTGCTGCCAATACATGTAGTCTTCCCAGGATTCAGCTGCGAACACTAACTTCATTCCTCTATCAGGCCTTTTTCAAATGAGGAACCTGATTTAAGTTTGGAGATAGCCGCATCAAGCCTCTTTTCGTTGGCCCTTGAGGATAATCCATGCTGAGTTGCCGTAAGCGAATTGTACTCCTCCAAGGAAATGATCACTACCCCGGTATCCTTGCCGCGGTTAATAATCAAGGTTTCAAAAAATTACCTGTTACACTGTCCAGGTATTCTTTAATATTTTTCCTGAAGTCAGATAAAGTGGTAGTCAACCTGCTTTTTATTTTTTATGTACATGAAGGTGGACAGAGTTTAGGTTACCAGGCAAATGTTTTATTGACAAATGAGCCAACATTCAGATAAAATATGCTATTTGGTTAACCTGGGTTTATACGGAAGTATTGATTCTAGAAACTAGAGGGATTGAGTTTCACGCAGCGAACGCAACGAAGACGCGGCGAACGCAGCGAAATAAAAATCCATAAATCTGTTTTATCAAGTGGCTATTCTAGGAACGATCGTAAATCAAAAACTTCGAAAAAACCTGCGGCGACCGCTGCGAACCCTTAGCGGCCGCCGCGAAAAACAATCGTTACGGCATTACTTCTGAAAATTGATTTCACGCTGCGAACGCAACGAAAACGCAGCAAAACGAAAATCCATAGACCTGTTGTACCTAGTGTCTAACCTCGGAACGATCCTAAATTAAAACCTCTGAAAAAACACGCCGCGACCGGCGCGAAACCTTGGCGGCCGCCGCGAGAAAAAGCTAATTAAAACAAGCCCAGTTGATCCTCCTCATCCTCATCGTCCCCATCTTCCTTTTTCTTTACATCAAAATTCACGGTGGAGCCTACCGAGAGGTTATCTTCGCCCTTGCCACCCGCTTTCTTATCCGGTGAGGCGACCAGTTCCACGGCTTTTACGGTGTGGTTACTCAGGCGGTTCCCAACGGCTCGCCAACCCTTCACATCGATAAGCATGTCCATGTCGTACACGTTTTCGTCCACCTCTTTACCTTTTTGAAGTTTCACCTTCACCTGTGGTTGTTTTTCGGTGGTTACCACGTTCAGACGGGAATTTTTATGGTCGGAGATGAAATTGAATTTTTTATTTAGCGTGGAGGTTTCCACCAAAAACCGTTTCACATAATGGTTTTTACTGGCTCCATCAAAATAGATGGCGGAAACCACCCTTTCCGAATCGAACTTTTCCACATGCATCAGGTTTTCCTGATCGTAGCGGTTGGTCAGCTCAAAGTTGGTCAGCTCGTAACTGCCATCTTTATAGAAGGCGAGAATCTTATCATCTCCCAGGAAGTTGCCTACCCATTTACCCCGCTCATCGGTATTGAGCCGGCCTACGGAAGGGTCGTAATAAATATCCAACCCTCCCAGGGTGGAAACACCCTCCATTTTCAACTGAATTTTACGCACGGGGTATTTGGTCAGGATATTGCCCTGAGCTCCCCGGCCCTTGATCTCAATGTCCTTGAAATCAAAATCAAATACTTTAACCCTTGCCTTGCTGCCTGCGGTCAGGTAAACGGTGATGATTTCGGCTTCACCATTTCCGTTGGCTGTAAAATACAGGATCCGCGAGCCTTTGCTGCCTTTGGTGAGCACGTACTCCCGGTCACGGGTGACACTCAACACCTGAAACCGCTTGATCATCGCCCGGCCCGAGGCCCCTTCTAAGTACACCAGGTTGTACACCATGCGCTCGTCCCCTTTTCGGTATACCGCCGCATGGATAATATCCTTGCCGACGAATACCTTGTCCTGGATTTTCGTGACCACACAGACTCCGTCTTTACGGAATACAATGATATCGTCCAGGTCCGAACAATCACAGATGAATTCGTCTTTTTTCAGCCCGTAACCAATAAATCCATCAGCGCGGTTAATGTACAACTTGGCATTATTTGCCGCCACTACATTGGCAGAAATGGTGTCAAAGGTTCGGATTTCAGTCTTCCTTTCCCTCCCTTTGCCGTATTTGCTAAGCAGGGTTTTATAATACTGAATGGCGTATTCCGTCAGGTTTTCCAGATGGTGATTGACTTCTTCCAGCTCTTCCTGAAGCTTTCGCATCAACTCATCCGCCTTGAAGGTGTCGAATTTGGAAATACGCTTGATCTTGATTTCGGTCAGGCGGATAACGTCATCCCGGGTAATCTCTCTGTAAAACTCCGGCTTGAAAGGATCCAGGCCCTTGTCAATGGTTTCAATTACAGCCTCCCAGGTTTCGCATTCCTCAATATCCCGGTAGATCCTGTTTTCAATAAATATTTTTTCCAGAGAAGAAAAAAGTAACTTCTCCATCAATTCCCCTTTCCGAATTTCCAGTTCCCGGTTCAGCAGGGTTTTAGTCTGTCGTGTGTTGTATTCGAGAATCTGATTTACCGTCAGGAAAACCGGCTTCTCTTCGATAATTACACAGGCATTGGGAGAAATGCTTACCTCGCAATCGGTGAAGGCATACAGCGCATCAATGGTCATGTTGGGCGACTGCCCCGGAGCCAATTGAACCTGAATTTCCACGTCTTTGGCGGTATTATCCACCACTTTCTTAATTTTGATCTTGCCTTTATCGTTGGCTTTGATAATGGATTCGATCACGGAGTTGGTAGTGGTTCCGTAGGGAATGTCTTTGATCAGCAGGGTTTTGTTGTCCTCCTCTTCTATTTTTGCCCGGACTTTGATGCGTCCTCCCCGCAGGCCCTCATTATACTCTGAAAAATCTGCCAGCCCCCCGGTATTGAAATCGGGCAACAGGTTGGCTTTTTTTCCCTTCAGAATCTGAATGGAGCCTTCGATCAGCTCGCAGAAATTGTGGGGGAGAATCTTGGTACTCAGACCCACAGCAATACCCTCCACTCCCTGAGCCAGCAGCAAGGGGAATTTAACCGGCAAGGTAACTGGCTCTTTTTTTCTACCGTCGTAGGATAGCTGCCACTTGGTGGTTTGCGGATTGAACACCACATCCAGCGCAAACTTGGACAACCGCGCCTCGATATATCGGGCAGCCGCCGCCCCATCACCGGTCCGCACATCTCCCCAGTTGCCCTGGGTTTCGATCAGCAAATCCTTCTGCCCCAGGTTGACGATCGCATCTCCGATGGAAGCATCCCCGTGGGGGTGATATTGCATGGATTGACCAATGATATTCGCCACCTTATTGAATCGGCCATCGTCCATTTCCTTCATGGCATGGAGGATCCTGCGCTGCACGGGCTTAAATCCGTCCTCAATAGCAGGTACGGCACGTTCCAAAATCACATAGGAAGCGTAATCTAAGAACCAGTCTTTATACATTCCGGTGACCGGAATCGAATCGTGTAAGCTCGTATCCCCGTTCTCGGGGTTAGTATCATTATCACTCATATTTTATTCCAATAATTCCAAATAGCAATAGTAGAAAACACCAATAAAACGGAGACAAGGTTTCCAACAAGGAAATAATCATTGGATATTTTATCTTTCTCATTTTTTAGTCTGGTGCCTATTTTTAAAGCCCCAAATAATATAAGGGTTTGGCCAAAACCCTGCATTAAACCTACATATAGAAATAACCGTTCTAATACCCCCAATAACATAGGCCTCAGGGAAAAACCCCTCTGCATAAATTTTTTCCTAAGCATTAGAAATATCCAAAATGCTAAGAATTCTGAGGATAAATAGGTAGCAAGAAGAATACTAATAAACTTTATCGACATAAGAGGATTTCCAACGATCTTTTTAATTTAAAATAATTATCCATGCCCAACGTTTTATTTCTTTTCCAAACCAATGACCTGTTCTTGTTTGTCTTTTCTGCCACCAATTTATAATCCTTCAACTCCAGTAAATTGGAAATTAAAACGTTATCTCTCCAATGCCACTTTCTTACATGAGATAGGTATAGGTTAAATTGGATTTGTTTCAATTCTTTATCTTTGATATCCCCTCCGATAGAAAGTAAGTCCTCCTCATCCTTCAATAAAATCAAACTTTCTCTCGCTTCAGTCAAAGCCGGCCCCATCATACCATGAGCTATTTTCGTGTTTATCTCTGTTTCAATTTCGCCCAGTTCAACCGAATATCGTAGGGATATTTCTTCATCCGCTTTCCACTTATTTTCCTCCAGCCATGTGACTATTTTGAAAATCGAACATTCACTTCTTACTATTCCTTGAAATTCATCTCCCAACGTAATGGTAAGTGGAGAGATCAATTCTTCCTGGTTAACTATATTACATTTTTCAACTAATTCTGCAAATGTTTTGGCCAATTTGGATAGATTGGAAAACCCACTGCTGTTAATAATATCCGCCATCAAGACATAATTCATAGCCCATTTTACTTTTTCCAAAACTATAGAATATTTCACTAAAAGTGAAATTAATGAATTTATTTCACTAAAAATGAAATAAAAAAAACCTATTTCTTAGATAAATAGAAAGCTATAAGACTGTCTCAGTCTCCTCCTCGGTTGTTTTTACCGCCGGATCCTCAAAAACAATGTCCTTTTCGATCTTCAGGTTATCGATGATAAAGGTCTGCCGGTTGGGGGTGTTTTTCCCCATGTAAAAACTCAACAAGTCTGCTATCTTGGTTTCCTTATTGAGGATGATGGGTTCCAGCCGGATATCTTCACCGATAAAGGTGCCGAATTCTTCCGGGGAAATTTCACCTAAGCCCTTAAATCGGGTAATTTCGGCTGCTTTTCCCAGCTTGTGGATCGCTCGTTGCCGTTCTTCATCGGTGTAGCAGTAGATGGTTTCCTTTTTATTTCTTACCCGAAACAAGGGGGTATCCAATATGTACAAATGCCCGTTTTTCACCAGATCGGGAAAAAATTGCAGAAAATAAGTCATGATCAATAACCGGATATGCATGCCATCCACATCCGCATCCGTAGCAATAACGATTTTTCGGTAACGCAAGCCTCCAATTCCATCTTCAATGTTCAGGGCATGCTGCAGCAAGTTGAATTCTTCGTTTTCATACACTACCTTTTTGGTCATGGAATAGCAATTCAACGGCTTTCCTCGCAATGAGAAGACAGCCTGCGTTTGCACGTTCCTGGATTTTGTAATGGATCCGGAAGCGGAATCACCCTCGGTAAGAAAAAGCATGGTCCCATCCTTCAACTCCGCATCTGCTTTTGGGTCATCGTAATGCACGCGACAATCCCGAAGCTTTTTATTATGCAGGTTGGCTTTTTTAGCTCGTTCATTGGCTAGCTTTTTGATACCGGAAATTTCCTTTCGCTCCCTTTCCGACTGTAGGATGCGCTTCAGCAAGGCATTGGCCGTGTCCGGGTTTTGGTGCAGGTAATTGTCCAGCTCCACTTTCACAAAGTCATTGACGAATGTCCGGAGGGTGGGGCCGTCAGGTCCTACACTATGGGAACCCAACTTGGTCTTGGTCTGCGATTCAAAGACCGGCTCCTGCACCCTTACGGCAATGGCTGCCACCACACTTTGACGAATATCGGAAGCATCGTAATCCTTTTTGAAAAAATCCCGTACCGATTTCACAATGGATTCCCGGAAAGCTGCCAGGTGGGTACCTCCTTGGGTCGTAAATTGGCCGTTCACAAAGGAGTAATATTCCTCCCCGTATTGATTGGAATGGGTGATGGCTATTTCGATATCGTTACCTTTCAGGTGGATAATGGGATACCTACGGCTGTCGTCATCCACTTTTCTATCCAACAGGTCCAGCAAGCCATTTTGGGAGAAAAACTTTACCCCATTAAAATTAATGGTCAGTCCCGAGTTAAGAAAGGCATAGTTCCAGATTTGGTTTTCCAGGTATTCCGGGATGAAATGGTAATTTTTAAAAATCGTTGCATCAGGAGAAAAAACGATTTTGGTTCCGTTTCGCTCCGAGGTTTTTTCAATTTTACTATCTTCCTTCAATTCTCCCATTTGAAACCGGGCCACCTTGCACTCGCCTTCCCGGAAGGATTGCACCATGAAGTTTTCGGAAAGGGCATTTACGGCTTTGGTACCGACTCCATTCAGGCCTACGGATTTTTGAAAAGCCCCTGAATCGTACTTTCCTCCGGTATTGATCTTGGACACGCAGTCGATCACTTTCCCCAGGGGAATACCCCGCCCGTAGTCTCTGATCTCTACTTTGTGTTCGCTAATTTTAACCTCGATGGTGCGCCCATGCCCCATCATGTGTTCGTCTATGCTATTATCCAGGATTTCCTTAACCATGACATAGATGCCGTCATCCTGCGCACTGCCATCCCCCAACTTCCCAATGTACATACCGGGTCGTAGGCGGATATGCTCCTTCCAGTCAAGGGATTTAATGCTGTCTTCTGTATAATTTGCGTTTGCTGCCATAAACTTTACTAATTCAACTTAAAATAGTACCTGACTTTACCTGCTTTATTTTTCCGGCAATCAGGTAAAAAAGACCCAACACCCATACCAGCATCAAGACCGGAGCCAGGTAAAAAAAGAAATTGTATTCCGAACTGTTGATCACATTTTGATTGCTGATGCTGTGAATGTAGAAGACCAATACCGCCGTGGCCAGATTGAGTATCGCGATAAAGGAATATATCCAGGCAAGCATCTTGTCCCGATACACATCGCCCACCGGAAACAAGCGATTTAAGGCGACAATCAATTTCATTTCCATGAGCTTCGCCGGGACGATCAATAGGACATTATATACCAGAAACAGTGCAATGGCACCATAAAAGAAACCTTCTTTGCTGATCTGCTTCAGCGGCATCCCTTCCTTGCTTGCCGCATAGGTGGCAAATTCGGGCAGTGCCGCATAGGCGTAAAGAAGCAGAAACAAAAACAGCCCTATGGTAAGAAAATAGAATACTTTGGCAAAACGGGTGTACATGGTTTTTTATTTAAAGTGCTAATATAAATATTTATCCAGTACCAAATTTGGAAAGTTCCGCCGCCTTTTCAGAAAATACCTGAGGCAATAGGCTAATCACTTGAATTCCAGGATGCGGTCCATTTCCTCACCGATACCGTGGAGAATCAATTTATCGGGATAGACCCGCACCACTGCCCCCAAGACCGGCGATTGCGCTTCCACCATCCCCAGCAGGGTGAGGTGGTGTACGCCTTGGGCATCTTTTACATAGTTACCCTCATGATGATGCCCGGAAAACCAGGCAACCAAAGCCGGAGAGTGACCGATTTTCTCCAACACCTCCTGACTATTGAGCAGGTGGAGCCCATTTTCCGGAAGGAGCGGGTAGTGGCAAAACACGATTATTTTTTTTCCGGATTCCTCGGCATTTTTCACGTTAGAAACCAACCAATCCATTTGTTTTTCACCGATGCCCCCATTCCAGGGTTTGGCATTGTTGGCACCGGAAGCTTCCAGCCGGGCCATTAAGTCACTTGCTTTCCGGTAATTTTCAGTTCCCTCCGGATGACCTTCCAGGCTAATATCCATGCCATCGAGCACCAAAAAAACAATGTTTCCCTTTTCGAAGGAATAGTAGCCCGATGGGTTTCCCAGCTTGTCGCCAACCTTAGCTTTCAAGCTGTCCGCTACCGAAAAATCATGATTGCCCCAAACATGGTGTAAAGGTGCCCTGGCGGCCTCCAATAAGCCGAGAGGTGCATCGAAACTTGCAAAATCCCGATCGATAAGATCCCCCAGGTTTACGATAAAATCTGGATCAAAAGCATTTAGAAACGGAATGGTTTGCTCCAGAGTGGCCAGGGTACCCCGGTAATTGCGTTTTCCAGCCGTCTCTGCGTCCGCATATTGCACGTCAGCAATAAGCCCGAAAGCAAAGCCTTGCCGGTCGGTATTTTCTTCCAGAAGTATGTTCATTTTATAGGCATATCGTTCTCCCAACAAAACCTGACTGGGACTATCAAAGTGCGTACTGTCAAAGGTGGTCGTCCCAAAGGAAGGGACCAGCGCCGTATGCGATACCCTTTCCGGGAGTAGCAGCAATTTTTCATTTAAAGATTTTCTCGATTCTTTGTCTTCCGAAAGTTGTCCGGCCACAAAAGGTAAATTCGGCAAAGACAGCGAATCCCGCAGGGCACCAATGAACTGGCTAATCTGCTCTAGGTACAGGTCGGGTTGGCTGGCGTTGGATTCGCCCTGGTGCCAAATCACTCCGCGAAGGATGCCGTCTCTGGAAGCGAGCCGGGCCCTTTGCAGCATGTCCCTGAAAAACGGGGTTCCTGGCATCCATTCCTCAATGGCACTCCCCCCTTTGGCATTGACCACAAGCCCGAGGTTATTATCGATTTGAAGGCTTTTCATCTTCCTGGCAAATCCGTAGGCAGGGCTCAGCCGCTGCATGCTGCTATCTTTTCGGATGCTAGAGTGAATGTTGAGGGGATTTCTGGCGGGGACCCAATCCTCCCCAGTAAATAAAAAGACCCCTTCAAGGGGTTCGGAAAGATCCGGCTGAATGCTGGCCCTTCCTGCCATGTTGGATTGGCCAATGGCCAGGTAGATATCCAAATCCTTGGATTCCTGGGCAGCTACCTGCCAACATAGCTGCCAACCAAAAAGGATCAGTAATAGTCTTTTAATCGAAACGCTCATACAAATAGTAAATCAGGTTATGGTGAATTGCCGAATCAAGAATAAAGAAAATCTTTCGGAATTCAGTCCGCTTTTTGAAGAAGTTCCTCCAATTTTTCTTCAATCAGCGGAATGGAAGCATAGAGATCTTCAAAACGCTCGATGACAAAATACCTTTCCTGAAATTTATTTTTCCAATAGGGCGTGTTTAAAATTACCTCCACATCGTATTCCAGATGGCGTGGTTCATTGGAAAGGGAAAACAGCGTCTCACCGGCTGAACTGAGAATTCCCGCTCCATATACCTTCAGTTTCCCCCCTTCCCGGATCAATCCAAATTCAATGGTGTACCAGTAAATCCGGGACAGCAGGTCAATGGCCAGGGGATTTTGAACGTGCTTCAAGGCTATTCCTGCCAGATTCTTTAAGAAACGCGTGTAAGTAGGATCTGTCAACAGGGGCAGGTGGGCAAAGGCATCGTGAAACATATCCGGCTCCTGCAAATAATCCAGTTCCTCCATGGACCTCAGCCAGGTTGAAGCCGGAAACCGACGATGATTCAAAAGTCCAAAAAACAGATCATCATCTATCAATCCCGGTACGACCTCCACCGCCCAGCCTGTGAGCCCTGCCAAACTTTCATTTACTTCTGCAAAATCAGCGATGCGATCCGAAGAAAAACCGATCAATTCCAGTCCATCCAGAAATTTTTGGGAAGCAGCGTCGGGAAGGTTTTTGTACTGCCGCTCAAAAAGAATTTTCCAAACCTGAAAATCTTCCGCAGTATACTTCTCGTACTCCTGCTGCATCGGTTTTAGTCTGGGATCAGAAAGAATGTTTGTAGAATCGGTAGCTGCCATGTTTTTAGGTAACGCATTTATAGAGTGGATCTTGGCTTTGGCTGTGGATTTTTTCACTATTCTTTGCCAAAAGGAATTTTTTACCCTCCTCTCACTAAGGTAAATTTAAGCAAGCTGTTTGTAAGCGGTCAGGTTTACCCCTACACTTTTACCAATCCGAAACCTCATTTCATCTGTTTATAATTTGCTTTTTAGCTGTCAGATGGAATCTCGCAATGATAATCATTCCTCTGTGTGTCGCCTCTGACATGCTCGATTTCATGTGTTTATAATTGTCTTTAAGTTGCCACATAGCCTGTCCCGATCTTAAATCGGGAGAATCTTCGCATGAATTATAATCATCCCTCCGTGGGTCGCTTGCGTCATGCTTGATTTCATCAGCCATTCCTTTATAACAAGTCGAAGGTTTTCCGCATGGCAAAAATCTTCCGGATCTGCTCTGCCAGCAAAGAACTTTGGGCAAAATTAAGGGTTTGCTGCCCGTCGGAATAAGCTTTATCCGGGTTCTCATGGGATTCGTAAATGATCCCGTCAGCACCCGCCATCACTCCTGCCAATGCCATTTGTGGTACAAACTCCCGAATGCCAATACCATGGGATGGATCCACCACCACGGGTAAGTGGGACTTGGATTTGAGAATGGGTACGGCATTCAGATCCAGCGTATTTCTACTTGCCTTTTCATACGTCCGGATACCCCGTTCACATAAAATCAGCTTTTCGTTGCCACCGGAAAAAACATACTCCGCCGATTGTAACAGCTCCTCAATGGTGCCGGAAATGCCGCGCTTGATCAAAACGGCCTTATCCACCTTTCCCAATTCATCCAGCAAATTGAAATTTTGGGTGTTTCTTGCTCCTACCTGGAATACGTCCACGTAATCATACATTTCCTCAATCTGGGAAACCTGCATCACCTCTGTGACAATTTTAATTCCCGCGGCTTTGGCTAGTCGGTGCCATAATTTGAGCCCATCCATGCCCAGCCCTCTGAATGCGTAGGGACTACTTCTGGGCTTGAAAACACCTCCCCGCATCATGGTTAGGTTATTTTCCTTCATATGGTTGATCACCTTCACAATCTGCTCCTCTGATTCAATGGAGCAAGGACCGGTGATGATCGCCATCTCTCCATCCTGGATAGCAATCCCATCTCCCAGATCAATACAGGTAGGTTTGACTTTCCATTTTTTTGAAACCAGTTTGTATTCATCCGAAACAATATGAATATCCTGAATCCCTTCTAATGCTCCTATTTTCCGAATATCAAAGGCCTTCTTTCCGATACCGATGAGGTAATCGCCCATCTGTGTTTTGACTTCTGTAACGGTATACCCCAGACCGGTCACTTGTTGTATCAACGCTTCTTTTTGTCCGAAACTGATCCCCTGTTTGAGCTGTATAATCATGATAGAATGCCTTGAATGTATTCGTTAATATCTTTTTTTAAGTCGGTTGATTCCCGCAATACGTTGATAAATGCACTTCCAATAATCGCCCCATGAGAATGGGCAGAGGCGGTTTGAAAGGATGGTTTGTCCGAAATCCCAAAACCAATTAATCGGGGATTATTTAGCTTCATGGCTTTTACCCGCTCAAAATAAGCCAATTGCTCGGGCGTGATCTCCTTTTTGGCTCCGGTGATACTTGCCGAAGAAACCATGTAGATAAACCCGTCCGTATGTTGGTCAATTTGTCGGATCCTTTCTTCAGCGGTTTGTGGAGAAATCAGAAAAGTATTTCGCAAGTCGTACGCATCAAATATTTCCTTGTATTCTGAAAGGTACTGTTGCATGGGCAAGTCAGGCAAAATCAGACCATCAATACCTACTTCCCTACATTTCTTACAAAAGGCCTCCATACCGTATTGTACTACCGGGTTAAGGTATCCCATCAGGATCACGGGAATGCTTACTTTTTCCCGTAATTCCCCTAATTGCTCAAAAAGCAATTTCAGGGTCATTCCATTTTTCAACGCCTGATTATTGCTTTCCTGAATGGTGGGACCATCGGCTATGGGATCCGAATAAGGCACTCCTATCTCAATAATATCAGCACCGGCCGCTTCTATGGCCTCCATAATGGTCAGCGTATCCCCAAGTTTCGGAAAACCTGCCGTAAAATAGATGGATAAAATACGTTCCTTTTTCTGTTTAAATAATTCGTCTATGCGGTTCATATCTACTAGTAATTTCCCCATTTAATGTAGGTATCTAAATCTTTGTCCCCCCGGCCCGAAAGATTGATGATAATCACATCGGTAGGTTCGTATTGGATCTGGTTTAGGGCTGAAAAAGCATGTGCCGATTCGATGGCAGGAATGATCCCCTCCAGTCGGCTGACCTCGATACCTGCCTGCATGGCATGCTCGTCCTCCACGGCTACAAACTCTCCCCTGCCCGATTCAAACAGATGGGCATGTACCGGACCAATGCCCGGATAATCCAAGCCAGCCGAAATACTGTGAGGTTCCACCACTTGTCCATCTTCGGTTTGCATCAGTAGCGTCTTGCTCCCATGTAGAATCCCCGGTTTTCCCAGCAAGGTAGTGGCTGCAGACTTACCGGAGGATACTCCCAATCCGGCAGCCTCAACGGCGATTAAGCGAACGGACGGTTCGTTGTAGTAATGGTAAAAAGCGCCAGCCGCATTGCTGCCGCCCCCAACACAGGCAATGACCAGATCTGGGTTTTCCCTTCCTTCCTTTTCCTTGAGCTGTGCCTTCATCTCTGCGGAAATCACGGATTGAAACCGGGCTACCATTTCGGGATACGGGTGGGGTCCTACCACCGAACCAATAATGTAATGCGTATCTACCGGATTATTGATCCACTGACGCATGGCTTCATTGGTAGCGTCTTTCAGCGTTTTGCTTCCCGAATTGGCAGGCACCACGGTAGCACCCAGTATCCGCATGCGTTCCACATTGGGTTTCTGTCGCTCCATGTCCACGGCTCCCATATACACCGTACACTCCATGCCCATCAGGGCGCACACAGTAGCCGTGGCCACTCCATGTTGCCCAGCTCCGGTTTCGGCAATGATGCGCTTTTTATTAAGCTTTTTAGCTAAAATGATCTGGCCTACGGTATTATTGATCTTGTGGGCACCCGTATGGCAGAGATCTTCCCGCTTGAGGTATATTTTGGCTTTGTATTTCTCCGAAAGCCTTTTGGCGAGAAATAAGGGAGTAGGCCTGCCCACATAGTCTTTCAAAAGGGAATCAAACTCTTCCCGAAAAGCAGGAGATTCCATAATCAGTTCGTAATTCTCCCGCAATTCCTCGATATTGGGGTAAAGCATTTCGGGAATATAGGCTCCGCCAAATTGCCCATAAAATCCATTTTCGTCAACTTTTATCATCGGTGTATCCATTTATTCTTTGGTTTTCTGTAGTTGTTGTCTGATCTCCCATGCCAATTCCCACACCAGGCCCAGGTCTTTTAGTCCCGGTCTGATCTCAAATTTTGAATTGATATCAATACCTGCCATGTGCGGAGCGGACTGGTACAAGTCCACCAATTCCCGGGCCTGGCCTGCCTGAATTCCCCCGCTGAGTAAAAACGGTTTGTGGAAGGGATATTGTTTAATAATTTCCCAGTTAAATTGATGGCCGGTACCTCCATACGAGGGACCATCGGTATCTAGCAGGAAATAGTCCACCAGTTCTTCATAGGCTTCCAATCCCTGCCAAGACCATTCCTTTCCGATCCGAAACACCTTGATCAGGGAGATTCCCGTCAGGTTTTTGATTTCCCTTACTTGTTCCGGTGTTTCATCTCCATGAAGTTGGACCTTATCCAACCCATAAGTCCGCGCTACTCCCTGGATCTCGTCCGGACTGGCGTTTACAAATACACCTACCTTGGTCAAGGCAACGCCTTGGTAATATTCCGGGACCACAGAAAACCCCGGCACATAGCGTCTGGAGGGAGGATAGAAAATCATACCCATCCAATCCACTAAACCGAGTTTCTCAAGTCCGCGAATATTTTCGGGATCGGCCATACCACAGACTTTAATAATCATGCCCCGGTGTTTTGAGCTTGCGAGATCAGTAATTTTCGGTACTGATTCATGAAATTATATGCTGCCTGATGGGGCCGAATGGTTTTCATGAAGTTTTCTCCAATTAGAAAACCATCAAAACCGGCTTGTTTTAGCCGTACCAGCGTGGCCGGATCAGAAAGTCCACTTTCCGAGATCCTGATAAACGTGTCGGGTATCACCTGAATCAATTCCAGGGAGGTTTCTATGTTTACCTCGAAAGTTTTCAGGTTCCGGTTATTTACACCTACCAGATCCACGTATTCGTTCAGGGATGCCTCCAATTCTTCGCGGTTATGAACTTCCAACAGCACTTCCATTCCCAGCTCTTTGGCCAAAGCAGCCAGTTCCCGGATTTTTTGAGGTGTCAGCGCAGCCGCTATTAGCAAGATGCAATCTGCTCCCAGGGCCCTGGACTCGATCAGTTGGTAGGCATCCACCATAAAATCCTTACGAAGGATGGGACAGTAATTAAATTTCCTGGCCAGCTTCAAATCCTCTGCCGATCCTCCAAAATACGTTTCGTCGGTGAGCACTGAAAGGGCGGAAGCTCCGGCTTGCATGTATCCAATGGTTATTTTTTCTACCGCTGCCGTTGAATTGATCCAGCCCTTTGACGGAGACTTTCTTTTAAACTCGGCGATGATGCCTGTTTTTTCCGGATCGGTTATGTATTTTCTCATAGAGACCACCGGGCTTCCAAAAAACAGGCTTTTCTCCAACAATTTCTCCGGGTAGAGTGCCTTTCGCTCAGCTACTTCTTCTTTTTTATGGGCAATAATGGTATCCAATAGGTTCATATCAATGAGTAGTTATGGAAGTTTGTGGATCGATCATCTTTTTAAATACCTTTAAAGCCGTTCCATTTTTAAGGGTTTCCGTGGCCATTTCCCTGGCCTTCTGAAAGGTCCACTCTGGTTTGGAGGTGAGCAAGGCCGCTGCTGCATTGGCAATAACCACCGCTTCCTGTGCTGGGCTTCCCTTACCTTGCAGAATATCGGTAAATATTTTGGCTGATTCTTCTACCGTAGCACCGCCAATGATTGCTTCCGGAGACACGGTCTCAAAACCCAGGCCCTGCGGGTTTACGACCTGTTCCCCGGCATTGGAAATCCACTTCAGATCTCCGGTAAGGGAGATTTCATCGTATCCGTCCAGGGAATGCAAGATACTAAATCGTACATCGTTGTTTTGGTAAAGGTACCCATACAAACGGGCTAGTTCAAGACTAAAAACACCCACCAATTGTTTTTTTGGAAAACTGGGGTTTACCATGGGGCCGAGCATGTTGAAAAACGTTTTTACACCCAACTCTTTTCGTACCGGTCCGATGTGTTTCATAGCGGGGTGAAACAAGGGGGCATGCAGAAAGCAGATCCCTGCCCGATCCAGACTCCTTTTAATTTCGTCAACGTCGTTGGTAAATTCATAGCCAAAATGCGCCAGAAGGTTGGAGGAGCCGCAAACGGAGGATACCCCTACATTTCCATGCTTGGCAACCGGCTGACCCGCCCCCGCAACAATAAAGGAAGCCAGGGTGGATATGTTAAAGGTATCTTTTCCATCCCCTCCAGTGCCACAAAGATCGATGGCATCGTATTCGGGGATATTGACCGGTATGCACCTTTCCAGCATGGCCTCCCGGAACCCCATGAGTTCCTCCACCCGAACGCTGCGCATCATAAATATGGTCAAAAAAGCAGCCATCTGGCTTTGGTTTACCTCTCCTGAGGTCATTTCTTTTAACACCCCCTTTGCCTGTTCCTTATTAAGGGTTTTGTGTTCAATCAGGTGATTCAGAATTTCTTTCATGATCCAGTAGTTTATTCTCCTTCAATCCAGTTTTTAATTATTTCCACCCCGTGTTCGGTCAAAATACTTTCGGGGTGAAATTGCAGGCCTTTTACCTGGTACTTAACATGCCTGACGGCCATAATTTGCCCATCCGGGGTTTTGGCTATCACCTCCAGTTCTTGTGGCAGCAGGGTTTCATCAATCACCCAACTGTGATACCTTCCCACGGTGAAAAATTCAGGCAGCCCTGTGAATAGCGGGTCCGGTTGAATCCGCACCTTGGAAGCCACCCCATGCACTACCTCACTGAGGTTTATCAACCCTCCGCCAAAGGCCTCCCCAATGGCCTGGTGGCCCAAACACACGCCCAGAATATCTTTGGTGGGGGCGTACTTTTTGATTAGTTCCGGCATGATCCCGGCTTCTGACGGAATCCCCGGACCGGGGGACAGCAATATTTTATCGTATTGACCCACCGCCTCCAACCCGATCTTATCATTTCGGTAAATATCCAAATCGCAACCCAGCTCCCGAAGTATATAGACCAGATTGTAGGTGAAGGAATCGTAATTGTCCAGTACCAGTATTTTCATTGGTATGTTGTTTTCAAGTAAAAATTAAATGGCCTCTGCTGATTTCAAGGCGACCCGCAAGGCTTCCAGCTTGTTACTCACTTCCTGGAGTTCACTCTCAATGGAAGATTTGGCCACGACCCCTGCACCCGCCTGAAAGCGTAGCTGATTGTTTTCTGAAATAAAGGAGCGAATCAAAATGGCATGGTTAAAATCTCCATTGAATCCAAGAAATCCGATTGCCCCTCCATAAAACTTTCTTGCCTTATTTTCCAGGGAATCGATCAATTCCATGGCCCGGTACTTGGGTGCTCCCGAAAGCGTTCCGGCTGGAAACGTATCAGCAACCAACTGAAGGGGATTAGCACCTGCCGGTAACTCCCCGGTAACTTTAGATACCAAATGGATTACATGCGAATAATATTGTATTTCCTTAAAAACCTCCACGTTTACCTTCTCGGAAGAGCGGCTGAGATCGTTTCTTGCAAGATCTACCAGCATCACATGTTCTGAATTTTCTTTGGGATCGTCGTAAAGCTTGATGGCAAGTTGGGCATCGGCCTCGTCATTACCCGTTCGTTTAAAAGTGCCCGCAATCGGATAAATGGTCGCTTTGTTGCCTTTTACTACTATTTGCGCTTCGGGGCTGCTGCCAAAAACTTTATAGGATCCATAGTCAAAATAAAACAAATAGGGAGAAGGATTGATGGAACGAAGTGCCCGGTAAACATTAAATTCATCTCCTTTAAACCCGGTAGAAAAAGCACGGGAAAGAACGATTTGAAACACATCTCCCCGAAAGCAATGATCCCTTCCTTTGGCCAGTATCTCCAAAAATTCCGCATCGGTGTAATTGGAGCTTTCCTCGCCGTCCAATTTAAAATCATAACTTGGGATGTTCTTATTGTTAAGAATCATCTCTAATTTGGAAATTCCCGATTCGCCCGGTTCGCCTTCCAGGTAATGCTCAAAAATGTGCAATTCGTTTTTAAAATGATCCACCACGATCATGTTTTTGTACACTGCGTAATGGATCAAAGGGATTCCGGAAGTCTCAGTATTCTGTAGCGTAATATCCTCGAAATGATTGACCGCATCGTATTGAATATACCCAAACAATCCATTGGTGATAAATTTAAAGTCCAATTTTTCCTCCTGGAAGTTATTGGAAAACTGGCGCAGGGCATCCATGATTTTTTCACCGGGTTTGAGTTCTCTGACGCTGCTATCCTGATTGGGCAGGGATTGCCGGATTTC
Source organism: Cyclobacterium salsum (assembly GCF_010119245.1). Taxonomy (GTDB): domain Bacteria; phylum Bacteroidota; class Bacteroidia; order Cytophagales; family Cyclobacteriaceae; genus Cyclobacterium; species Cyclobacterium salsum. Next base: position 27,663 of record NZ_WNKG01000012.1, on the reverse strand, counting down.
ACCGTTTTTAAGAGAGAAAGAGGCCATGGGTTCGCAACAGATATAGGAATAACTGTTTTCGTTTCCGTGGTAATCGGAACTTTCCAGGAGGATGGTATTGTGATACCTGTCCCGAATCTGCAGGTAGATGCTCACCGGGGTGATGGTATCCGCCAGCAGCTTTTTATACCGGGTTTTGATGTTGATTGGATTCATATGCTGTGTTTTTAAAATAAAAAAAGGCCTGCCGGGAGTCCAGCAAGCCTTGGTTATATTGATACTAACAAATTTGGGCAATGGATAGCTGTTCTCCCTCTAAAAGAAGTATGACACCCACCACCAAATTTGATTCGTTTTTTTCATAAGGTTGGGCAAATATAGAAAAGGACTATCATTATCAAAAATAAAAGGGATTTATTTTAGCCGGGAATTTTTAGCCATCTTTTTTTGAGTAAGAAATCATTCGTAGCAAGGGTAAATCCATAGGATTGGAAGCCGCTGAGAAAGCTTCCCTTTTTTGGAACAGAACCCATGTGGTTGTTAGAAAAACAACTGCGTTAGCCTCTTTTTTCCGGGAACCAGCATTCGCGAATGATCCCCATCCCATATCCCAACAATTGTCCGTAGGAGGTGACTATCGCCAATAGGCCTACTTTCAGACTTTCTAAAGCGGATACAAAAACGGCAAGCGTCCACAAGCCATATAATCCCGCCAAAATCAGACCCAATGTCGGAAAAAGAAAGGCGACGACCGGCAGCATTACCAGCCCGATGAGAAACAGTACCGGTAAGCAATGTACCCATTTTACTGCCTCCGGATGAAAGCGGCGTATAAACACCCTGTTTCTGCCAAACTGGTAACTTTGCCTTAGAAAGGATTTCAGGCTGTTTTTCCGCCGGTGAAAAACACTGGCTTCTGAAATCAGTTCCAGCCGAAAACCAGCTTTTTTAATCCGCATACTGATTTCGATGTCCTCTGCCATATTGGGGTGAATAAAGCCCCCAAGCCTTTTGTAAACTTCTCTGGAGAACCCCATGTTGTACCCTCTTGCCTGATAATTTGCCGGATTTTTCATTTTCCCACGTATCCCGCCGGTAGTCAGAAAAGAAGTCATGCTGACATTCATTGCTTTCTGCCAATCAGAAAAACTTGAATCTGCATCATCGGGGCCTCCATGGGCGTCGAGGGAGCGATTTTGAATCGCCTCATGCAGGATTTTCAGATAGTCCGGGGGAACCAAACAATCAGAATCAAAAAAAACGAAATACGCTCCCCGGGCCAGTTCCATCCCTTTGTTTCGCGCAAAACCCTGTCCGGTATTCGATTGAAAATGATAGGTCACATCCAACCCATGCTTAAAGGCTTCCACCTCAGCCGCACAGGTGATTTCCGAACCGTCCTCCACAATCAATACTTCAAAGTCGGTATAGGTTTGTCTGCTTAGACTTTCCAGTAGTTCCACGACCTCGGAGGGGCGGTTGTACACCGGAATAATGACTGAAAAGCGCATCAGGTACCTTTCATAATTTCCTCGGCAATATTGTAGTCGCTTTTACGGGAAGTATTGGAGGTCATCATCTCAGCCATAAATCCCGTCAGAAATAGTTGAACCCCGACTATCAGGGCTACCAGTGCCAGAAAAAAGAGGGGCTGGTCGGTGATTTCACGTACAGCGATTCCATTTCGCAATCCGTGTATTTTTTCAACGATCAACCAAACCGTGATGATAAACCCAGACAAGAAAGAGAGGGTTCCCAAGGCACCAAAAAAATGCATGGGGTTTTTCCGATAGCGGTTGACAAAGGAAACCGAAATCAGATCCAGAAAACCATGGATAAAGCGCTCCAGGCCAAACTTCGTCGATCCGTACTTCCGGGGCCGATGCGTGACTTCCTTTTCCCCTATTATCCCAAACCCATTCCATTTGGCGATCAGCGGAATGTAGCGATGCATCTCCCCGTAAATGTGAATGTTTTTGACTACCCGTTGGGAATAGGCCTTGAGTCCACAATTAAAATCATGTAAGGGAATACCCGACAACAAACGGGTCACACCATTAAAAAACCGGGAGGGCAGGGTTTTGGACAGCGGGTCATACCGCTTTCTTTTCCACCCGCTAACCAGGTCATACCCCTCCTCTTTAATCATGCGATAAAGTTCAGGGATTTCCTCGGGGCTATCCTGAAGATCGGCATCCATGGTAACCACCACCTCGCCATCGGCTTTTGAAAAACCAACATCCAGAGCAGCCGATTTTCCGTAATTGCGAATAAACCGGACTGCTTTAACGCGGCAGTCCTTTTGGGATAAGGCCTGAATCACTTTCCAGGATTCATCGCTCGATCCGTCATCAATGTATATCAATTCAAAATCCAGCCGGGAAGCACCCATCACTGCGTAGATCCATTCCTGAAGTTCGGGAAGGGATTCTTCTTCATTATAAACGGGTATGAGGATAGATAGCTGCGGCATGCGGTATTAAAAGTCTGTCGATTTGTCTCTTTTTTTAAGAATGGCTCCCAGAATCAGTGCAAGAACGGCATAGATGATTAGGGAAATCCCAAAGGCCTTAATTTGACCCCCAAAAGTGAAATTGGATGCCATTTCTTTGCGCATATCATCGATCTGTTCGCCGGATAGGCTATCTCCGGCACCCAGACTATCCAACATGGCGACCATATTTTCCAGTTGCGTCTCTACCAGTAATTCCGGAAGTCCGGGGTGAATTACAAAATACAGTAGCATATTACCTACGGTAGTGATCAGTCCGGATACGATGAGCGTGACAAAAGAAAATTGAAATGCAGTACTAAAATCCATAAACCCACCGATCTCTTTTCGGTACTGTTTGCCAAAATAGATTACCTGAGCAAAAAACAGGACCAATACCAGAAAACCGTACCATCCAGCTACCAGGTAGCTGTAATCCAGAAAATATACAATGAAATTAATGGTTAGCATGACCAGACCAATAACCAGTCCGGTTTTAAGCGCTGCCTTTGCGGGGGAATTTGATGATTGAGGTTGTGGCTCCATAATTATGAATGTTGTGTTGATTGATTCGACCTTTTTAAAATTATGGAAATTATGATGGTAAAAAACAATCCCGGGAAGATTTTTCTAAGAAAATCGTTGATCGCCACATCCCATCTGCTCATATCGGCAATACTGTCATAGGTATCGGTATAGGCTTTTTCGTTCAACTGTTCCTTCAAGACCTCCTGGTTATCCAGCATCAGGTTCAAGTTTACCTGGCGGAACGTTTCAAATGCTTGCGGTTCTACCTGCAGGAATATCAATACGTATAATGCGGAAAGTACCGCCATCAATGTATACACAAAGAAACCCACGGTCATCCCCTGACTGAAAAAGAGTTCCCCCTGATTGTAGCTATCCCGAAAGCTTTTGATTGCAAAAAACACAAAAATAGGCGTGAAAATATAGCCTATGATCAGATTCATGCTTACGGGCTCTACGTCCAGAAAGTACATTACCAGCATCCCCAGCAAGCACAAACCCGCACCGGAAAAACCAAAGGGATAAGCTGCATTCCAATACCTATTCATGGATGCCCATCGTTTTACTGTTATTGATCAGGTATTTTACACGGCCTTTTAGCGCCTGCCTCCAAAAAGGGCTGTTTTCCGCCAAAGAAGCATTGCTTCCCTGATCCAGCACCCAGGCCTCATTGGGATCGAAGACCGTGAGACTGGTCCATTCCGCTTCTTTTAGCCCCAATACTTTTTGGGGGCCGGAGGTGAGTTTACTGACGAGCAGCGGATAACCCAACTCTTCCGCCAGCCTCACCAACGCGGGAATAAAGGTAGGCAATCCTGACATACCAAATGGAGCCAAATCAAATTCCATGTTTTTTGCATCGTTGTGATGGGGAACGTGGTTAGAAACCAATGCGTCCAGGGTACCGTCTTTCAATCCTTCCACCAGTGCCTTGCGCTGGGCCTGTCCCCGAAAAGGGGGCATGACTTTCAACTGCGTATCAAAATCCAGAAGGTCTTCATCCGTAAAAAGCAACTGATAGATAGAAATATCTGCCGTCACTGCCAGTCCTTCTTCTTTGGCTCGACGGATTTGCTGCAGTGCCCCAATGGTACTTACGGTTTGAAAATGAAGCCTGCCCCCGGTATAGCGAAGTATTTCGAGGTTTTTTTGCACCGCTACTTCCTCTGCCAGATCCGGAATACCCTTCAGCCCAAGCTGCGTGGATACCACTCCTTCATGCATGTGTCCAAATAAGGCCAGCATCGGATCCTGACTTTGATCAAAAAGAACCCCGTCAAATTTTTGAAGGTACTGCAGGGCTTTCATCATACGATCCGAATGCGATAAAGCGGTCAACCCTTCGCCAAATACCCTCACCCCGTAATGATTCAGGTCCAGCATCTCTGTCAATTCATTCCCCATCTGGTCTTTGGTCACCCCGGCTTGAACATGAAAAGTCGGAAAGAGATGCGCCGTTCTGCTCTGCACATAAGCCACCTCGTTTTTTGTCTGCAGCGGCGGTTGGGTATTCGGAAGCAATACGGCTTGCGTCATCCCACCCTGGATGAGTGCTTCGCCGAGGCTTTCGAGTGTTTCCCGGTATTCCATTCCCGGTTCTCCCGAAAAGCATCTTAAATCTGTCCATCCCCTGGAGCCCAAAAGCTTCGAACAGTCGATCCTGGTTTCACCTTCCCCGGAAACACCGGAAGTAGCTTTCTTCAAAGTTCTACCATCAAAAATATAATCGGCAGGAGGAAGAATTTCCTTTTCAGTAATGATTTTAAGAGACTGAAAACGTATGGTCATGGGCGGAAAGTATTTTTGCAAAACTGCAATTTTATTCCTTAAAATGGAAATTAATTCATCAGAAGGGATAACCAATGGCAAAATTGAAGATGAGGTTTTCTTTTCTCCAGTCACCCTCATCCAAACGAAAATCCCTTTCCCAACGCTCGCCTTCCGGAAGGTAGGGTCTTCGCAGCGGCGTCGCAAGGTCAAACCGAAGTACAAAAAACTCAATATCCACCCGAAGCCCCAACCCGGCACCAATTCCCAGTTCTCTGTACCAGTCATTTCCCATTTTCCCTCCTGGTAAAGCTTCGTTTTCATTCACTAACCAAACATTTCCTGCATCCATAAAAATCGCTCCCTTGAGGTAAGAAATAATAGGAAACCGAAATTCCAGATTTCCTTCCAAACGCACATCCCCTGCCTGATCAAAAAAATTGGCGGTGGATTCACTATCGGGCCGGAAAGACCCAGGGCCCAGGGACCGAATCCGAAATGCACGGATACTGTTTGGTCCACCGGAAAAATACTGCTTTACAAAAGGCAGGGAAACAGAATTGCCGTAGGGCAAACCCACTCCTCCAAATAGTCGCAAGGCAAGTAGTCGCTCCTCCGTAAACCGCCAATAATACCTAAAATCTATATCCCCTTTGTTATACTGCGCATAGGTAAACCCAAGGAAGGTATTGGGGTTGGCCCCGTTAAAAATATTATTGGCAAACCGTAAGCCAAAGCCAGCCAAATCCAGGTTCGCACCGAAGTAAATGCTGTGCGTTCGGTATTTGTCCATTAATTTGTTAAAAGCAAAACTGTAAGTAACTCCGGCAATAAATTGTTGTTCAAAACTCTGTCTTAAAAAGGGATTGTTGTTCAAGATTTCTTCAAACTCCCCGGATGTATTGGATAAATTAACGAAATTTAAACTGATTGGATTGATTTCATGGTAGACAAAGCGATTGGCATTCCAGAAGTAGCCATAGGTTCCTGACAGGGAATTGAGCCGGTATAAACCTCTCCTGTCCTGGTATTCGGTTCCCAGACTGATCTTGGTTTTGGGGACCGAATAGGCAAAACGCTCTTTGATGGGAATGGGAAATACTACACGGGGAAATATCAAATCTCCCTTAAGTCCAAATTCAAATGCGCTTAAGCCATCCCGATCACCGGCTGCTATCTGACTCTCGTAAGCCAACTTGCCCGTCAGATTAAATGTTTCCCCTCCATAAAACAGATTTCTGTTTCGGTAGCTTAAGAGGAGTGCGGGCCCGGCAAAGTTGTTAGACTTGGACACGCCCTGCAGTTCTGCTCTAACCGAACGCTTGTCCAGCGGAGAAAGGAAAATTTCTGCATCCAGGAACCCTTTCCGGACATCCGTACTATCTCCCACTTTTGTGTATCGGATATTCACAAATCGAAAATTACCGATTCCCGCCAGCCTGTTACTGGTCAATCGGGACTGCTGCGAATTAAACAAACCATCCTTTTCTATCAGGATGTAGGGTCGAAGCAGTTCGGGTTTGAAAGACAAGTCATTTTGGATAAATGCTATTCCTTCAATCCGCGTGGTATCGGTTTCTTCTCCATATTTATCCAGTGAAAAGTTCGGGTACACTTTTATGGAACGGATTTGGTAAGGCAGAATCCCTTCCTCGGGGACCGATTCTTTGAGTCGTAAGAATAAATCAAATTCCCTGGTTTCGTATTGGTTGGTATCGGCTTCAAATAGTAGAAAATCGGGATTAAAACTATAAAAACCTCTTTTCTTAAGTTCCGTATCTAATCGCTCTCTTTCGGCTTTCAGCTGATCCAGTGCAAATCGCTCCCCAGGCTGTATGTCGCTGGATTCCAAAAGTTCCCTGAGATGTGTGTCAATCGGAAGACTGTCCCTGTCATAACGGTAGCTATTGAGGACATAGGGAGTCGGAAGTTGGACTTCATATCGGACATCACCCTTTTTTTCCTTTCGCCGAAAGGTAGAAATGGCCTCCGCATAGAAAAAGCCATTGTTGTCCAACCGGTTTAGGATTAATTCCTCCGTCTTTTCCGGTTCAACCTGACTCAGGTACACGGGTTCCTCTCCTATTTTATCGTAGATAAACCGATTAATGAATCCAGGATGCTCTTTTTGCATTTTGAAGTGGGACCATAGTCCCAAATATTGACCTAATATTTTACTATTTGGCTTTGGCCGAAGTAAGCCTTGAAGCTCTTCCTGTACCGAGCCGATACCTTTACCTGGTGTTTCCTGGACAATTTTTAGCTCTGCTCCGGTGTATAGCAGTTCGTCTTCAGGGATGTATTTGGTGACATTACAAGCAGCACTAAGCAGTAGCAGGGCCGAGAGCCATGGCAAACCTGATTTAAAAAACCGAAGAAAAGGACTGGTATTCATATTAATTTTCTGGTTTTTTTTCCGATTTTTCATTCGAAGAAGCTGGGAGCGTTCTGCCATTTCGTTCGATTTCGATCCCTTTCCATAATTCATAAAAGCGGTTAAACTCTCTGTTAAATATGACAGAAATCCCCGTCACCACTAGCTGCCCGTCGATGAAGCTTTCGAACTGGTTTTTTCGAAAGCCCCGCAGGCGATACCTTCCGTTTTCGGTTAGCAGGTACTCAATACTCACATTCCCCAGCAAGGCATTTTCAGCCCCCCTGCTTTGGGAACCTCCTTCGATATCAATCTGACTCCCCACCTCCACAACTAATCGATCATCCAAAAAACGCTTACTGGCATTTACGTTCAGCTGGGTGCGTGCTTGGGGAGACCCGCTCTGATAATCCTGAAAACTATCCAAATCCATATCCAGCTCCAGGCCGCTGCCCCCCAACACATTGTCGGTAAGGCTATTTAATTGCCCGGAAAGCAATTGACTTACACTGGACCTGGCCATGGCCGTAGTACCTCCTCCACCGGCATTATCCCCATTGGGAAAAAAGCGGTTCAGCACCAATAGCGAGAAAACCTGTCGGTTCAGTTCCCCTTCCCGGTTATTCAATTGCTGCACCTGGGAATACACGGTACCGCCAATGGCTCCCTGCTGCTGCTCCGGCATGTCCAGATTGAAAGAAATCAATGGACTGAGTAGTTCCCCATTAATGTTGAGATAAACTAAAAATGGCAACTCTTGTCGGTACCGCATCATGTTTTCCCTGCTACCACCCGCCGCCGTAGCTGTCATTAATCCTACCGCCGATGTTTTGATCCGATAGATTGCCGTTATATCCATGCTGGCATCAAGTGGATTACCCGCCCAGGTCACGGTGCTCCCCTTCTGGATTTCAAACCTTCTATTCACCAGACTATACAAACTTAATTCATAGTGACCCCGGCTGAGTTCATACATGCCCGTCAGACTAATGCGGCCGTTTGGGTCGACGTTCAACCGGAGGTCTGCCTCCCCTTCCACCAGTAAATTGTCACCAGAACGCTGATCGATTACCAGGTTAAAAACCGATTCGGGAGAAATCTTAATGAGGGCAGCAATATTATATCCGGAGAAGCCGGCATTGATATTTTCTTCCAATCTTTTGGTCAGAATATCCTCCGGATCTTGTCTGTTGACAAAGGTAACAACCCCTTCACGTTCCACAATATCCAGCTGAGTTTCCGGAACCACAAAACTCAGGTTGGTACCGCTTTCTACAGTCAATTCTGCCTCTACCACTGGCAAATTCAAATCTCCCTGAATGGTGACATTCGCTCCGATAATGGCATCTCCGTAAAACAGGTCATTATCCTCCGCCGTGGAATTCAACACCCTGAAATTGGAAGCTTGCAGGTTCAAATCAAATTCCGGGTTGGTAAAACTCGGCGTAGCAATCTCCCCATCCAGTCTGAATTCATTGCCCTGCGCATCATTTATGGTTAGCTGATCTAAATAGACCCCATCTTGATCCAACGCTATATTTTGGTCGCTCAGGGCAAAAACAGCATTGAGGGTCGCTATCTTAAATTCCGTGTTATGAAATTGCAAGGTGCCCTGATACTGGGGAGAACTTGTGCTCCCTGCTACTTCAAAGGATCCTGAAAGATAGCCCGCTCCATCCTGTATGGTCCCGGCAGAAAGCCCTGCCAGCACGTCCATTTCTAAACGCTCCAAATTGAGATCCAGGTTTAATTGTGCACCGGAGGGGTCAGCTACGTAGTCCCCCACAAGATCCAGGATGATACCGCTATCCTGAAGGGCCAGGTTAAAATCGTAAGTCGTTTGATCGCTGGAGGATGCGTTTAGACTAAGATTGCCCAAGGGTACCTGTAGCAAGCCCAAATCCCGGATGGAAATATCCGCCAGAAAACCGGTGGCACCAAATGGGTTTTCGATCACGACCTCCCCATTGACCAGGCCGGAGGCAATGGTTTCGTCTGCATTTAACAGGCTGGTAAACGTCGCCATCCGGAAATTTTCAAATTCCAGGGCTACCGCATTTTCAGACTGATTCGCAATCGATACCTTTTGCATTTCCCTATCAAATGTAATATTCCGGAAATGAGCTACAGAGGGTCCAATCAGCACTTCGTTATCTTCCGGAAGAATCCATTTTTTACGATTGAAAATTAAGCTATCCGGATCAATGTGAAGTTGCAGGGTATCCTGCCCCGGCCTGATATCCCAAGCCACATGCATCAGCGTTTCCTTATCACTATCCAGGGCATTGAAATCCAGGTAAAGCAAGTCCTCCAAAATTTTACCGGTGAAATAGGTTGGGCCCAGAGATACCGGGCCGGATTCCAATCCCAACAAACCAAAGGCAAAGTTAAAATCATCTGGATCGCTGGTGAGCCGCATGCCCAGACTATCTACTACAATCCCGGCGTAAGAAACATACGGAAAATCAACTCGTCCGTCCAACTTATCCTGCGCCTCGTCAAAGCTTAGCTCAACAGACCCTTCGTCCATTCCCTCCAACCCAGGTAAGAGTATCTGGTCTAACAATAAGGTGGATAGGATTTTCAATTTAAAATCTGCCCGAACGGCCGACGCACTGTCTGTTTCCGCAATGGGAATGCTGTCTGATAAATACTGCCGAACATGGCGATCCAGACGTTGAAATAACCTGCCGGGGTCCGAATTGGCCTGTAACTCACCCTGCAACAAATTGCTTTCTATGGTAAAATTCGTGGTATCGGGCCTCACGCTCAGATTTATATCCCAATCCCCTGCCGGTAGGGCCTGCTCATCCAAAACGACGTTTCCATTTCGGATTTGCGATTGAAACGTAAAATCGGATGGATTACCTTCCCATTTTGCTTCCAGATCCATGGCTGCCCGCAATTCCCTGGAACTTAAATTCAATCGATACAGATCTGCACCAATCAAATCCAGATCCAGGTCAAGCTTGAGGTCATCCTCGCTAATTCCAATAGCAGCTAACAAATTCATATCCAACCACTCATCCTGATGATTGAGTTCCACCTCTCCCTGACCATTAGATATAGCTGCTGTAAGACTTAACCCCTCATAATCGTATCCATTCCAATCCAAGGCTGTAAAGTCAGTTTCCACCTGAAGGTCTATTGCCTCCGGCGGTCCGGTGGTCCCCACAGCCGTCAATTCAAACCCCAGGTTTCCAAATGCCGGATTTTGAAGCAATTCCCCCATCGGAAAAGGACTCAGCCGGGATTGAATATCAAATCGGTAGTTTTCATCCATAGCCGCTACCTCTGCATCCAGATTTAGGTTGGCTTCATAAGCGTCCATGCTGCTGCGGACAAAAAAAGAGTCGACCGTTCCTTCACTTTTCAACCCTAAGCTGACATTTTCCGGATAAGCAATCCCAACACTGTCTTCGGGATAAAATCGGTCCAAATCCCCCTGAACACTGGCAAAAGTTAGGGTATCCAACCGCCATGCCAGCCGGTCCATGTTCATCGGCTGGTCAATATGTCCCTTCAAATTTACCCGCGTTTCCTTCCCCCAACGGCCAGAAAAGTTCTCCAGGTTGATCCGATCAAGGGCACCAGTAGCGCTAAGGGCTGCACGAAGGGGTTTGCTTTCCAGCATTTGGAGGTACGGGTCCTGGGCCAATTCCGGGGAAAAATAATAGGCATCCGCTAATCCAATTTGCACAGTGGGTAAGCGAACGGTAAAACCAGAAGCCTCCGGATTGGCCAGCAATGCATCCAGGTCGCGATACCTAAGCTCCATGCTTCCCGACGCCGTGCTGGCAAAGGTCACCAAGTCCAGGTTTTCGAAGTTGATGTTCGTATCATCCGCCCGCATTCCTAATTGAAGATTTTTCAAACCAAATCCTGATCGCTCCCGAAAAGTCAATTGCTTGATCGCGAGGCCTGCACTTTTAGCTTTCAGAAAAAGATTATTGAGCTCCAGGTTAAGTCCGTTTATTTCAATATCCGCCGGATCAAAAACACCAGCAGCACCGTTCTTGCCATCGACTTGATACTTCAAATCGTTCTGCTCCAGATCCAAAGCCGCTAGCTCCACTTCCCAATCCGGCCACGAAACCTCTTCCGCTGACGATTCGGTATCCGTAGGGGCTGTTTCGGTGGCTACCGTTTGAGATTGATAATCCACCGAACTGTTTTTTAGTACCACTGATTTTATCAGAACGCGTTTTTCCGGAAGATTGGCTTCTGGTACTTCCAGCAAAAACTCCCCGATGGTAGCCGCTACACCCATGCCGTCGGGTGCGGATTGATACAGCATCTGAATATTTTTTAGCGAGAGTTGATCCACAATAAGCAGTGGCATAACCGTTTCTGAATCGGGTTCTTCTGTGGATTCCGGAAATGGTTTGGTTTGCGCATATTCCAGGTAGCTGTCTTCCCATAGCAGCCTACTTACATGGAATTCCATGCTGTCCAGAGACAGTTTCTCTACTCCCAGGGCCACCTTTCCCAGCTCCAACCTTGAATCGATGCCTAAAAGGGCATCTTTAAAGTGTACTTTCCAATCCGTGATGTTCACGGGGCCTAAGGCTATTTCAGGCAGCGACTGGGAATTTTCAGAGGTACTGGAAGTGGAAAGCGTATCGGTATCGCTATTTCCGCCAAAAGCATCTAATAGGAAATCAAAATTAAATTTTCCTGTGCTGTCTCGTTGGACATTTGCCCTGAGCCCATCCCATTCCAGGCGGGAGACGGAAATTTCATTATTTCTTAAATAGGGAATCAATTCCACCCCTGTTTCGAGCTTATTCGAAAAAATCAGGGTATCTCCTTTCTGATCCTCCAAATAGAGGCCTTCCAGAAACAGGTTTCCTCGGAAGGTGACAAACAAGCGATCTATAGAAACCTGGGTATCCGTCTTACCGGAAACATAACTTGTCAATTTCCCCACGATGATTCCCTGTACATAGGGGCTCCTGATTAACAGCAACAGCCCTACCACCAATAGCACCGCCACCAGAAGAACCCTTCCGGATATTTTTAGAATGCGGCGCACTATTTTTCTACGATCAGTCAATGCTACAAATATGGCTAAAAAAAAGAGTGGATAAATCACCCACTCCCATGTATACTGTATTTAACTATTATGATGATCAATCTTTGTACCAAAATTTCAAGGAAAATTGACAGGACGGGCATTTCTCGCAAATGAAAAATCCCAAGGGAAGATTTGTGGTATAATATTGGAGCGTTCCCCTGACAATCTGTCTGTATTTTATTAAATTTGCGCTTTGAATGAAATTCAGCCAATGGAAAACATGATCAAAGATATCGACATTATCCGGGAGGAAGAAGAGAAAAGTTGTGATTTTAAGGTCACTGCAGATGAGAATACCGGTAAAATAAAAAAGCTATACATTGAAAGCTACGGTTGTCAGATGAATTTTTCTGACAGTGAAATTGTGGCTTCCATCATGAAAGACAATGGCTTTGATACCACCTCGGATTATAGTAATGCGGATGTTATTTTCTTGAACACTTGTTCCATCCGGGACAAAGCAGAGCAAACCGTCCGGAAGCGGCTAAGCCAATTCAATCAGGCAAAATCCGAAAATCCCGAACTTACGATCGGAGTGCTGGGGTGCATGGCCGAACGGCTCAAAGAAAAATTGTTGGAGGAAGAAAAGCTGGTGGACCTGGTAGTGGGTCCGGATGCCTATCGGGATCTTCCCAACCTGGTAGGGCAGGCAGAAGCGGGCTCCAAAGGAGTCAACACGTTCTTGTCCCGGGAAGAAACCTATGCAGACATTTCACCCGTCCGGCTGAATTCCAATGGTGTCTCTGCCTTTATTTCCATCATGAGGGGTTGCGACAACATGTGTTCCTTTTGCGTGGTCCCTTTTACGAGGGGAAGGGAAAGAAGTAGGGATCCGCATTCCATCGTTAAGGAAGCCCGAGAACTGTTTGCAAAGGGCTACAAAGAGGTAACACTTCTGGGGCAAAATGTAGACAGTTACAAGTGGTCTCCGGAGGAAAATAACAAAGCCAGGCTCAATAAAAAGAAAGCAGGAGTATCCGAAGTCATCTATTTCGCCAATTTACTGGAATGGGTGGCAACGATTGATCCCAGGTTAAGGGTACGGTTTTCCACCTCCCACCCAAAAGACATTACCGACGAGGTATTGACCACCATGAAGCGCTATGACAATATTTGCAAGTACATTCACCTACCGGTACAGAGTGGAAATTCCCGGATATTGTCCTTGATGAACCGAACGTACGATCGGGAATGGTATCTGGAGCGGGTTCAGAAAATCCGCGAAATCCTGGGAGAGGATTGCGGTATTTCTTCCGATATGATTGCAGGATTTTGTTCGGAGACCGAATCGGAGCATCAGGATACGCTGAGTATGATGGACCTGGTGGAGTATGACTTTTCCTACATGTTTTACTATTCGGAACGACCCGGAACCTTGGCAGCAAAAAAGTTGGCAGATGACATTCCTCTGGAGATCAAGAAACGCAGGCTGCAGGAAATAATTGAAAAACAAAACCAGATCTCACTATCGCGTAACCAAAAAGATATTGGTAAGGTACAGGAAATACTGATAGAAGGTCAGTCTAAACGTTCGGCTGAACAACTCAAGGGAAGAAACTCTGCAAACAAGGTGGTGATCGTTCCAAGAGGACGTTTGAAAATCGGTGAATATACAAATGTAAGGATCACCGATTGTTCCTCAGCCACCTTATTTGGAGAAGTAATCGATCGATAATCAGAACAGCAGTATGGTCCCTATCAGTGAATCAGAAATACTAAGTGTCAAGCAACGATTCGGAATAATTGGCAACAGCCCTTTGCTCAACCATGCCATTCAAGTAGCGATGCAGGCTTCTCCTACCGAGATGACTGTATTGATAACAGGCGAAAGCGGAAGCGGAAAAGAATCTTTTTCCAAAATTATCCATTCGCTAAGCAAGCGCCGGCATGGGAAATTCATTGCCATCAATTGTGGCGCCATACCCGAAGGAACCATTGATTCCGAGCTTTTTGGTCACGAAAAAGGTTCTTTTACAGGAGCTCATGAAGCCCGAAAAGGGTATTTTGAAGTGACGGATGGAGGTTCCATATTTTTGGACGAAATTGGTGAAATGCCCCTGGGGACACAGGCAAGACTATTACGGGTATTGGAGAATGGCGAGTTTATCAAAGTCGGATCTTCAAAAGTACTCAAAACCGATGTGCGGGTAATAGCAGCCACCAATGTAAACCTGCTTAAAGCGGTGGAAAAGGGGAAATTCAGGGAGGATCTGTATTACCGGCTGAATACGGTACCCATATTCGTTCCCCCTTTACGACAGCGGGGAGAGGACATGGTGTTGCTGTTTCGGAAATTTACCACTGATTTTTCTGAAAAGTACCAGGTAAAGCCAATTGTATTAACGGAAGATGCAAAAAACCTGCTGACAAAGTTTCCCTTTCCCGGAAATATCCGACAGCTCAAAAATTTAGCAGAGCAAATTTCGTTGCTTGAACAAGAAAGGGATGTAAATAGCGAAACCCTGAATAAGTACTTACCGAAAGAGGGCAGCAGTCTTCCTGTATCCTTGCCTGGAAATAAGGGTAAGAACGAGAGCTATACTGATTTTTCGGAAAGAGAAATATTATATAAGGTTCTTTTCGATATGAAAAAGGACATGACCGAACTTAAAAAGTTGATACTCGAATCCTACCGGTCGGGAGGCCTGGACCAGACGATCATGAAAAAGCATCAAAATCTCTTTGATGATATGGATACGGGATCTGCTTACGAGGAAAGCTCGAAGCCGTCAAAAAACCTTCCGCTGGTGTTGGAATCAATGAGTGAAAATAAAGGACATCCTGATGAATCTGACAAGGTCAGAAGCAAATACGAGGAAGATATTATTGAAGATATTGTCCACGAAGAGGATGATCACTCCTTATCGTTAGAAAAGAAGGAAAGGGAATTAATTACCCGAGCGCTAAAAAAACATCATAATAAAAGGAAGTATGCGGCAATGGATCTGGGTATTTCGGAAAGGACGCTTTACCGGAAAATCAAACAATATGACATCTAAAAGGAACACCACGATCCTTCTTACCTTCGTTGTATTTTTCTGGATCAACGCATGTAAAGTAGAATACAGCTTTACAGGAACTACGCTGGATTACAACGTGACGCAGTCATTTTCAGTGGCGAACTTTTTCAATGATTCAGGAGGAGGTCCGGCAAATATGGGGCAGCTGTTTACGGAAGAACTCAAGGACTATTTTCAACGAAATACCCAACTCGAACTCATTCGAAATGGAGGAGACTTACAACTTTCAGGAGCCATCACCAATTATACCATTAGTCCTCAGGCTACCGTGTCCAATCCAAATAGCAACCAACCGGACCGGGCAGGCCAAATGCGAATTACGATCGGCGTGGAGGTGGATTATGTAAATTTGGCAAATGAGGAAGAAAATGGAAAAAGAACCTTTTCATTTTTCAGGGATTACGATCCTCGAACCACCTCTCTTTTGCAGGTCGAAACCGAACTGGTTGAAGTCATTTTTGAAAACATCATCCAGGATGTTTTTACCTCGACGGTGGCGAATTGGTGAAAAAATAACTACCTTAATGCAACGTAATTTAAACCGGAATGCTGTGAACTCACAAGAATTTCTATCCCTGCTTCAAAAAATGGAGCGGTTAAGTCAGGAAGACTTTGATACTGCCCTAAAGCTACAGGAAGATTTTCCTTATTTTCTGATACCAAAAATAGTGTGTGCCAGGTACGAGTGGGATCAATCTACCGGAACCACTACCCCTCAATTGCATTGGGCAGCGGTACTGAGTCCGGATCGGAAAAGGCTGAAAGGGCTACTAACGGGTACCATTTTACTGCCATTGCCTATATCAACCGATGATTCCAGGTTGTCTGAACCAGTGGACAAAAAAGAGGTAACGGTCGAACCTTCGGTAGAAAAAGTAGAAACAGCACCTCAGGTCCCTTTACCAGATGATTCCCCTACTTCACCAAGACCAAACCGGGATGAAATCCTTCGACGACTAGAGGAAAACCTCAAGAAAATAAAAAATAACGACTCCCGACAATCGGGGAAAGGCCCCTCTGAAAAAAAAAAGGAGGATGAGACTCCCCCTATATCTGAAAAAGAGGCAGATGAATTGATTGACCCTACGGCCCAAAAGGAACAGCACCAACTAATCAACCAACGAATTAAAGAACAAAGGGAGTTGATCTCGAACTTTAGGGAAAAGCCCATCCGGTTACCGAAAGAACAGATGGATGAACAACATGACCAGCCCGATTTATCCGAAAAAAGCACTCATTTGAATGACAATATGCTTTCCGAAGGTTTTGCCAGGTTATTGGTAAAACAAAACAAAAAGCCAGAGGCCATCGAAATATATAGGAAATTAATATTGAAATTCCCAGAGAAAAAGACTTACTTTGCAGATCAAATTGAGAAATTAAAAGCATAACTTCATACCTCATGTTTACCGTACTAATCAGTATTATTATCGTTTTAGCCGTATTGTTGATTTTGGTCATATTGGGCCAAAATTCCAAAGGAGGTGTAGGAGCAGCATTTGGCGGAGGTGCTTCTCAAATCATGGGGGTGACCAAAACGGGGAATATACTTGAAAAAGCCACCTGGGTTTTGGCAATCGCTATTTTGGTACTTTCATTGGGATCGTCAGCATTTCACCAGACCAGTGCTCCTTCCGGATTTAGTTCTCCCAATGTAGAAAATGCCCAAAGGCAGAGGCTGACTCCGTCATTTGATGATGAATCCCTACTGCCTTCAGAAGATGGGGATGCCGGTGATTTGGAACTGGAGGTCACTCCGGATTCCATTGAATAGTAGGAATTTGCCCAGAAATTGAAGGCCTGTTTTTTACAAACAGGCCTTTTTTATTTTTTCACCGAAATTTATTTAAGGCCCAAAACGTTGAAGATAAACCGGAATATGATTAATTTAACGTTTTAACAACCATAAAAAATCAACCAAACGTACGATTTATGTTCGAAAATCATCTAACAATGGAAGATTTGGGCGCTGACAAGTGGCCCAATGTCATCTTGTGGGCTGCTCCAGCGATGTTCTTACTGGTCTTTATAGAATGGGGTATCAGCTTATATCAAAAAAAAGACACCTATGACAAGAAGGATTTTATGGCGGCCACTACCATTGGTTTGGTGAATGTGGGTATCAGTGCGCTGCTTAAAGTTTTTATTTTTGGAATTGCCTTGTTTTGCTGGAACATTGTCCCCTGGAAAATCCCTGCCACCTGGTGGTCGTTTATCTTATGTTTTTTTGCCATAGACTTCTTTCGATACTGGGCGCACCGCGTGGCACACGAACAACGGTTTTGGTGGGCAACGCACATTACCCATCACAATTCTTCCAAATATAACTTCTCGGTTTCCTTCCGACTGGGTTGGACCCAACATATCAAAATCATCTTTTTTGTACCGGTAATGCTTATGGGATTTCACCCATTTGTATTCTTCATTTGTCATCAGATTGCGGTGCTATATCAATTTTGGATTCACACCGAATACATTAAAAAGCTCCCAAGACCCATCGAATATTTCTTTACCACACCCTCCCACCATCGGGTACATCATGCGAGTGATGCCCATTACCTGGATAAGAACTACGGCTCTACGTTTATTATATGGGATCGAATTTTCGGCACATTTATGCCGGAAGGGGAAAGACCAAACTATGGTATTACCAAACCCGTCACTTCTTACAATCCCGTCTACCTTAATTTTCACGAATGGGCGGATATTGTCCGCGACTTAAAAAAGGCGAAAAATGCCAAAGAAGCCTATCAGATACTCTTTGGTAAGCCTGGGGACGAAGTGATAAAAAACCGAGAGCTAAGAGAAAAGGCGATGCAGGAAGAAAGAAAGCGGAATAAAGCAGTAGCTACAGCTCCCACTCCCATCCTGGTGAGCAATGAAAATTCGTTGTTGAAAAAAGAAGACTAAAGGTTAGTTTGAGCTATAAAAAAAGGAGGGGAATCCCTCCTTTTTTTATAGCTCAACATATTTTAACAGCAAACGCTTGCTTACTGGAAGCAGGCTTTCTTCCAACGGGACCCGCTGCGCCGAATGAATTTTCCAGGTTGAGGGATTTGGCAAGTCAGCAAATTTTTTGATCAGATCCATCTTGATGCGTTCGTAGGTAAGCGTCAAACTTCTTTTGACCGATTCAATAAAACGAAGGGCAATTCCCCGAAAGCGATCCACGCTGTTCTGAAAAAGATTAATCTGATAGCGGTATATGTACACTTCCCTGGAATGGTTATACGACAGCAATGCATACCCTTCTTTCTGATAAATGGGGGTCAATCCAACCGGTTCAATTTCCAACTGGCTTTCGATAAAGTCATAAATTGTTTTACCTTCTTCTATCTGCTGTTTGATTTTTGGTAAGGAGTACACAATGATATCCCCTAATTCTTTCATGATATCATCCTCCTCCATTTTATTCTTGTAAGCTATTTTCATTTTTTTGAAGTCCACCCCCTCCATTTCCTTAGGCAGCGCCAGTTTGAGTTGATTTCGATTTTGATCCAGGTGGCTAAGCTTTTGATGGTGTGAAATCAATTCGGTAAGTGCAGGATACAGCTTTACTGCCTGAAAATTTTCATTGACGGTTTTTAGGTAGGCCAAAAGCATGTACTTCTTATACTCAAAATCAATCCATCCTTCGGAGATCCAGTTTTCTGATAATTTATTCATAGGTCAACGTTTTTATCCACGTGTTAAAATTTACGAAAATACGACATGTCAAGCAATAGCATACCGAAAAAATGACAGTAAAAAAATCTCACTTTCCAGGCCCTGTCAGAGATGGAAATGTAAGTAGGACTTTATGTCAGGAAAAAGCCAGGGATTAGAATTGGCATAGAAAGTGTGAGTAGGGAAATCGTATTGTAGAATTCAAACTTTAAAAATAACTCAATTACAATGTCTAAAGTTAACATCCAACCGCTAGCAGACCGGGTTTTGGTAGAACCCGCTGCTGCAGAAGAAAAAACCGCTTCAGGACTTTACATCCCTGACACTGCCAAAGAAAAACCACAAAAAGGTACCGTAGTGGCTATCGGTAACGGCAAAAAAGACGAGCCGTTAACGGTTAAGGTCGGAGACACCGTTTTGTATGGCAAGTATTCCGGAACGGAGCTTACCGTAGAAGGTGCTGATTATCTGATCATGAGAGAAGCGGATATATTCGCTATCCTGTAAGGATCCTTTAATCGAGTTTAATTAATACTAACGAAAAAAGAGTAAAAAATGGCTAAGGAATTATTTTTCAACACCGACGCAAGAGATCGTCTTAAAAAAGGAGTGGATGCGCTTGCAGACGCTGTAAAAGTGACATTAGGTCCCAAAGGCCGAAATGTAATTTTGGACAAAAAATTCGGTGCTCCCACCATTACAAAAGATGGCGTAACCGTTGCAAAAGAAATTGAACTGGAAGACGCAATTGAGAACATGGGTGCTCAGTTGGTGAAAGAAGTGGCTTCTAAAACTGCTGATGATGCAGGAGACGGAACTACCACTGCTACTGTTTTGACCCAATCGATTTTTTCTGTTGGAATCAAAAATGTAGCTGCCGGAGCCAACCCTATGGACCTCAAAAGAGGCATCGATAAGGCGGTTACTTCAGTCGTACAAGAATTGAGAAAAGCTTCCAAAGAAATTTCTACTTCTAAAGAAATCGCTCAGGTGGCAACTATCTCTGCTAATAACGATGATGAAATCGGTAAAATGATTGCAGATGCGATGGAGAAGGTGGGAAAAGACGGTGTAATAACCGTTGAAGAAGCTAAAGGAACCGAAACTGAAGTTAAGACTGTAGAAGGTATGCAGTTTGACAGGGGTTACCTTTCTCCGTACTTCACCACCAATACGGAAAAAATGGAGGCGGAACTCGAGAATCCATACATTCTTATCTACGATAAGAAAATCTCTGCCATGAAAGAATTGCTTCCTATTCTAGAGCCCGTAGCTCAGTCCGGAAGGCCTTTGTTGATCATTTCCGAAGATGTGGATGGTGAAGCACTTGCCACCTTGGTAGTGAACAAAATAAGGGGAGCGCTAAAGGTAGCTGCTGTAAAGGCTCCAGGATTTGGTGACCGAAGAAAGGCCATGTTGGAAGACATCGCTACACTTACCGGAGGCACCGTAATTTCTGAAGAAAGAGGTTACAAGCTTGAAAACGTAACCATTGACTACCTGGGTACTGCTGAGAAAGTCAACATCGACAAAGACAACACTACCATCGTGAATGGTGCTGGTGAAAAAGCAGCGATCGAAGGTCGAATCAATGAAATCAAAAGTCAGATAGAGAAAACCACTTCTGACTATGACCGGGAAAAACTTCAGGAGCGATTGGCCAAATTGTCTGGTGGCGTTGCCATCTTGTACATTGGTGCGGCTACTGAAGTAGAAATGAAAGAGAAAAAAGACCGGGTAGATGATGCCTTGCATGCAACCCGCGCCGCCGTTCAGGAAGGTGTGGTAGTAGGTGGAGGTGTTGCCCTCATCCGTGCTGCTGTTGCTCTTGAAAAGCTTAAAGGCGCTAACGAAGACGAGGATACCGGAATCAACATCATCAAACAGGCGGTTGAATCTCCTTTAAGAACGATCGTTTCCAATTCTGGAGGAGAGGCTTCAGTAGTCATCAATAAAATCAGAGATTCGAAAGGTGATTACGGCTACAATGCCAGAACGGACATTTTTGAAGACTTGTTCAAAGCAGGTGTCATTGATCCTACCAAGGTGACCCGATTGGCACTGGAAAATGCCGCTTCTATTGCTGCATTGCTGTTGACCACTGAATGTGTGGTAGCTGATATCAAAGAGGAAGCTCCTGCCGGTCCTCCAATGGGAGGCGGAGGAGGAATGGGTGGAATGATGTAATCCATTTATCCCTTATTTTCAAAAGGGGAAAGCTGTTAGCTTTCCCCTTTTTTATTTGTACCTGAAATAGAAGAAAATGCTTTTTATTTTTATCTCATTTCATCTCCCAAAAGGGAAATCGCAAAAAATGAACAGAATATTTTAATACTGAGATTATAGTGTTAAATTTCAGAAATAGAGATCGAGCGAGAGAATAGTTATTATTTTAAAATCAATGTATCCATTCGATTTAATTGTTTTAATTGATGATGACCCTATTAATAATTTAATCAATAAACGGTTAATCAACAAGTTACATTTATCCCCCAAAACCATTGAATTTTTAGAGGCAGAGCTGGCGCTTGAGTACCTGAAAAATCCGGATTTGGCAAAAAAGGTATTGATTCTGGTGGACATCAACATGCCTGTAATGAACGGTTGGGATTTTTTAACCCACTACGTTGAACTTGAAAACAAACGAAATGATCGGATCATCATGCTATCAAGTTCCATAGATTTCCAGGACCGCCAAAAATCAAAAGAGTTTCCGTTTGTAAGTGGATTTATTGAAAAACCCCTTACTAATGAAAAACTGGAAACCTTTATCTAACCGTGTATTTGGACGCAATCTCGTTATTCTCTTTGTTTTTTTGATTTTACTCGATGAATCATTCAATCGGACCTTGAATGCAAAATCCTTAAAAACCAATAAGAAAACGCTGAATTTCAAATTTTGTATTCAAAATCGATAAAGTGGAAATCTCATATTAGTCCATTTTTTCCTCCTGATAGTACAAGCAAACTTCCTCTTTACGAATCCCCACGTTGATTTTCTCGGGGCTTTCTACCATTTCTCCGTCAACGTGGAAAGGTGCCTTGTCCGGATTCGAAAGGGTTAACGAATCGCAGGACCAGGTACGGACGAAGTCTAAATGGCTAAAGTCTTTTCTAATCAGGCCATAAGTCAATTCCAACCAATCGGATAAACCCTCCGGGTTAAGGGCTATTACTTCAAATATTCCGTCATCCATACGGCTACCTGGGCTGATCGTGGCCCCTGTACCATATTTTGAACCGTTGGCTATTACCAGCATTTTTGCATCTACCCATTCGCATTCAGCGTTTGTCTTCACCTGAAATCGATAGGGCTTGATCTCAAAAAAACTTGCTAGTGAATTCTTAAAATAGGAAACCATGCCCCGCTCATCTCCGTCCTCAAATTTTCTTATAAGATCAGCGTTAAAACCCAAATCGCAAAGATGCAAACACACCTGTCCGTTTACATCTAGCAGGTCCATTGGTTTACTTTTCCCCTGGTCCAGAATCCTCAGGCTATCCTCCCAGGATTCAATACCCAGACAAGTGGCCAGGCCGTTGGCAGAGCCGAAGGGAATGGGTAGCAAACAACATTCCTTACTTTCTATTGCCTGCGCGACCATTTTGATCGTACCATCTCCTCCACCAACCAAAATCAATTCATAATGCTCCTCTTTTAATGCTGCTTTTATCTTTTCTCCGTCATTCTCCCCTGTGGTTTTCCATAATGTAAGGGTATATCCTGTTACCTGATCCAGAATAGCTTGGACAATTACATCTTTGTCAGGCAAATCCCCTGAAAAAGGGTTGAGCACAAAAAGAGCTGATTTATTCATAGTTGGTAAAATTGATTGGTATAAACGGTTAAAATAGGGTAAATATTCTTACCACCTGCCTCAAATATCGCAGTAAACAACTTCGAGTCAGATTATTTGCAACCTACCTTGGATCAAAAACGTGGCTTCGCGCAGGGATGGTAAGGTATTCTATAAATGCTTTAACAAAAACTAAACCAGTAAACAAGTTCGGGTAAAAAATAAACACAAATACAGGATTTATCTGAGCCTTTACTGAATAATAACTCCACTTTTAGAGGTTTTATTCCTTACCCTATTCAAAGAAACGCAAAGGGCTATGCACGAATTGTGCATAGCCCCTGCTTCGCATTAGCGAATTATTCGCCTATTTTAGTTACCAAATCGGAAGCATATTTCCCTTTTCTTCTTGCTTTTTGGGAAACAGGTTGAAAATCGCTGTGAATTCATGAATCCTGCCAGGCAGCTGATACGATTGAGCCAGTGGAAATTCGTAGACATATCCCAAACGCATGCGATCGGTCAATATCCCAAATTGCAGGTTGCCAGAATAGTTGAACCGATGTCCCCCTCCTATCCAAAGCCGGTCCATTAAGAGCGTTTTCAGATTGATGTCAATTTGGTCCGGCAATCCTTTCTGCGTCCGGTAAAAGGCATTGGTAATGAGTGCCAGATTCGGGGTCAGCCTTTCCCGATAGCCCGCCTGTAGCATTTTGCTGGCCGGGTACCCTTCCATAAAAACATCTCCCGAACTTATTTTTCCTCCATTCACCCGATGCATGCCGTAACTCAGGTAATAATTCGGATGGGTAAACGCCAGCCCCAGGTTGAAATCCAAGACTTGCATGGTCGAAAAAGTCCCCATGTAATTGCCCAGTGTCGCATCGTTTTGCTCCTCTACCGTAAGGGCATTCCCGTCCAACCCTATTTGCTGGTAATTTATGCCGGCACCCAACCGCAATTGGTGATTTTCGGTAATTCGTACCCTGGATGCATAGCCCAGCATCAGCTCCGTTTCCTTAAATGCCCCATAGGTATCGTGCAGCAGGTTGAGGGAAAGGGAGTTTTGTCCCATTCGAGCCGGATCCTCCAGGCCTGCTAGTTCACCGAGATCCAACTCCGCACTTACAAAATAGGTCTTCGGTGCGCCTTCCAGCCCTGCCCATTGGTTTCTGACAAAGCCCCGCAGGGTACTGCCTTCGTAGCCAGTGAGACCGGGATTGAAATAACTCTGAAAATGCGAAAACTGACTGATGTATTTGCGGGACTGTGCCTGTAAGCTAGTGGCCCCCAGCAGTGCAACCAATCCAGTAACAAATAGCTTTCGCAGTAGATGGGTCTCTAAAAATTGCTTCATTTTTTCTGTATTAATGCGGTAAAGAATAATATTACGATTCATCATTTTCGGAGTAGGTTTAAGATTCCCATTCTCTTCGCTCCTGTTTCAGTCACCTCTAGTATCCAGGTAAAGGCTCCGGCTGGCAATGCTTTACCCCGGTAGGTTCCATCCCAGCGGATATCCGGATTTTCGGTATAGAAAACGCGCTCTCCACTGCGGTCAAAAACCTGAAGACGAACACCACTAAAGTATCGAAGGTCTGGAACGCCCCAGGTGTCATTGGTTCCGTCATTTTCCGGTGAAAACGTGTTGTACACTGTCAGGGAGTTTAGATCGATTCTGTTGCGGGTCAGATCCAGTTGCTTTTCCAATACATTTCCATCTCTGTCAGTTACCCGAACCAAAATGGAGAAAGTGGTTTGTCCTGCTACCCGCTCTGCGCTGCTCCAGTAAAGGATGCGGTCATGAATTTCAAAATACTTGTTATCCAACGCGCCCGCTACCAACTCCAATTGATGGATGGCATCTACCGGATCGGTGATGATCAGATTTCCGATCTCAAAGAAATGCTCCGTCGTTTCCGGATCAAATTCCTGATGGCTCAAAGTAAGGTCCTCTGGGGCTGGCTTTTTCAACACCTGAATATCCAGATACGCTTTTTCGTATTCCTCATACTGGATTCCATCCGCTAGTTGCAATTCCCCGGTAATCGTATACAAGCCACTGCTATACACATCCAACCCACTGGCATCCCAATCCACTGCTACTTCCAGAATCTGTCCGTCCTCGGTAAGGGCGGTAAGCATTTCGGGTAACTGCGGTTCGACAGACCAGGGGGTTTCCATCTCGGGCAGGTTATTGATCACTGCGAGTCTGGAGGAAATAATGGTGAAGACGGCCCCCTGGAATTCGAGCTGGTAATTGGCTTCGACCGCCAGGTTCCCCAATCCGATCGGGTAATCTCCAACCTGTTCCCCAGGTACTCTTTCCAGTGTGCCTGAAATAACCGATTCGTCATCACCTGCCTGAAATCCTTCGGCAGTGTATTCCAGTTGGGGATCCCCGGTTCCAAAGACTTTTGTCTGATCCAATGCCTGAATTGACATGGTCGCCTGAGAAATGGTTAGGGTTCCTCCTTCCAGACTGATCGCATAATTCGCATCCGAACCCCCGATTAGGACAATCGGATAAGTACCCACATTGGATCCTGCTGTGGCAGTCGTGCTGATACCCGGTTCCTCGCTCACTTCCGTATCCCCATTGACCAGACCGGTATAGGTAAACGTCAATCCTGGGTTCGCTTCACCATACACTTTCGACTTATCATCCGCCGTGATGGTCAAGGCGGCTTGCGTTACTTCCAGTTCGCCCGCTACCAGGCTGATGTCATAGTTTGCATCCGATCCCCCGGTCAGGACAATGGGGTAAGTACCTACATTGGAGCTTGCTGTGGCAGTCGTGCTAATACCCGGCTCCTCGCTCACTTCCGTGTCCCCATTGACCAGACCGGTATAGGAGAAAGTCAAGGATGGATTGGCATCACCATACACTTTCGACTTATCATCTGCGGTAATGGTCAAAGCCGCTTTCGTTACTTCCAGTTCGCCGGCTACCAGGCTGATAGCGTAGTTCGCATCCGATCCCCCGGTTAAGGTGACCGGATAGGTGCCTACGTTGGAGCTTTCCGTTGCTGTAGTACTTATACCCGGTTCCTCGCTCACTTCCGTATCACCATTGACCAAACCGGTATAGGTGAAGGTCAATGATGGATTGGCTTCGCCGTATACTTTCGATTTATCATCTGCCGTGATGGTCAAGGCAGCTTGTGTGATTTCCAGTTCGCCCGCTACAAGCGTGATGTCATAGTTCGCATCCGATCCCCCGGTTAAGGTGACCGGATAGGTGCCTACGTTGGAGCTTTCCGTTGCTGTAGTACTGATACCAGGTTCCTCGCTCACTTCCGTATCCCCATTGACCAGACCGGTATAGGTAAAGGTCAGGGATGGATTGGCATCACCATACACTTTCGACTTATCATCTGCGGTGATGGTCAAAGCCGCTTTCGTTACTTCCAGTTCGCCGGCTACCAGGCTAATATCGTAGTTCGCATCCGATCCCCCGGTTAAGGTGACCGGATAGGTGCCTACGTTGGAGCTTTCCGTTGCTGTAGTACTGATACCAGGTTCCTCGCTCACTTCCGTATCCCCATTGACCAGACCGGTATAGGTAAAGGTTAAGGATGGATTTTCCTCGCCATATACTTTAGACTTATCATCTGCAGTGATGGTCAGAGCTGCCTGGGTAATTTCCAGTTCGCCCGCTACCAGGCTGATGTCGTAGTTCGCATCCGATCCCCCGGTCAGGGCAATCGGATAAGTACCCACATTGGAGCTTTCAGTCGCCGTGGTGCTGATACCCGGTTCCTCGCTCACCTCGGTATCCCCATTGACCAGACCGGTATAGGTGAAGGTCAATCCTGGGTTCGCTTCTCCATACACTTTCGACTTATCATCTGCAGTGATGGTCAGAGCTGCCTGGGTAATTTCCAGTTCGCCCGCTACCAGGCTGATGTCGTAGTTCGCATCCGATCCCCCGGTCAGGGCAATCGGATAAGTACCCACATTGGAGCTTTCAGTCGCCGTGGTGCTGATACCCGGTTCCTCGCTCACCTCGGTATCCCCATTGACCAGACCGGTATAGGTGAAGGTCAATCCTGGGTTCGCTTCTCCATACACTTTCGACTTATCATCCGCCGTGATGGTCAAGGCGGCTTGCGTTACTTCCAGTTCGCCCGCTACCAGGTTGATGTCATAGTTCGCATCCGATCCCCCGGTCAGGTCAATGGGATAAGTACCCACATTAGATCCTGCTGTGGCAATCGTGCTGATACCCGGTTCCTCGCTCACTTCCGTATCCCCATTGACCAGACCGGTATAGGTAAAGGTCAAGGATGGATTCGCTTCTCCATACACTTTCGATTGATCATCCGCAGTAATGGTCAAAGAGGCGTGGGTGATTTCCAGTTCGCCCGCAACCAGGCTGATAGCGTAGTTCGCATCCGATCCCCCGGTCAGGTCAATTTGGTAAAGACCTACATTGGATCCTGCTGTGGCAGTGGTACTAATACCCGGTTCCTCGCTCACTTCCGTATCCCCATTGACCAGACCGGTATACGAGAAAGTCAAGGATGGATTGGCTTCGCCGTATACTTTCGATTTATCATCGGCAGTGATGGTCAAAGCGGCCTGAGTGATTTCCAGTTCACCCGCTACCAGGCTGATAGCGTAGTTCGCATCCAATCCCCCGGTCAGGGCAATCGGGTAAGTCCCTACATTAGATCCTGCTGTGGCCGTGGTGCTAATACCCGGCTCCTCACTCACCTCGGTATCCCCATTGACCAGACCGGTATAGGTAAAAGTCAAGGATGGATTCGCTTCGCCATACACTTTCGATTGATCATCTGCCGTAATGGTCAAGGCGGCCTGGGTCACTTCCAGTTCACCGGCTACCAGGCTGATAGCGTAGTTCGCATCCAATCCCCCGGTTAAGGTGACCGGATAGGTACCTACATTGGAGCTTTCCGTTGCTGTAGTACTTATACCCGGTTCCTCGCTCACTTCCGTAT
>NZ_WNKG01000011.1 GCF_010119245.1 Cyclobacterium salsum | reverse complement strand
AGAATGGAAAAGTATGTGGAATTTTAGCTGTTTTGTTTGCTTTTCAACATAGGAGGGCTCAAAGGTTTTCTTAATGAACACTTCTTGCCATTTGTGTTTCCTTTGTCGGCTTTGTGTCTAGCATCTTTGGAACATTAATCAGTATTCTTGCCGCAAATGATTCAAAGACATACAAAAAGGCAGGGAGCTTTTTTTAATACTACTTTGTGTTCTTCGTGCAACCTTTGTGCGCTTTGTGGCTTCCCTTTTTGTTCGTTCAACCTATCTTCACCCCGTTGACATTCCGTCTACAGATGTGGTCCAATGAGTTGCAAAAAACACATCATCATCCAGCCTTTAGTACTTCAACTTTTCCGAAACGGTCGTTCCGAGCATTTCTTTTGCAGCGGCAATAATGCCATCGGGATCAAACCCACATTCGCGATGCAATTCAATTTGCTCTCCGTGCTCAATGACCTCATCAGGTATTCCCAGTCTTTTTACTCTGGCCTGGTAGCCGTGGTCCACCATCCATTCCAGGACGGCACTGCCAAATCCCCCCATCAGACAGCCGTCTTCGATGGTAATAACCTTGTCGAATTTACTGAAAACCTCCTGAAGCAAGGCCTCATCCAATGGCTTTACAAATCGCATGTCGTAATGCGCCATGTCGATGCCTTTGGCCTGAAGTTTTGCCGCCGCCTCAACGGCGTAATTGCCTACGTGGCCAATGCTCAATAGGGCCAGGTCTTTTCCTTCCTTCACAATTCTGCCTTGCCCGGTAGGTATTTTTTGAAGCGGCTGTTTCCAGTCGGGCATCACGCCTTGGCCCCTTGGATACCGGATGGAATAGGGGCCGCTGTACTCGGAGGCTGAAAACATGAGGTTTCGGAGCTCCTCTTCGTTCATCGGAGCACTGACCACCAGATTGGGCAGGCACCGGAAGAAGGCCAAATCGTAGGCACCATGGTGCGTGGGGCCATCGGCTCCGGCAAAACCGGCCCGGTCCAGGCAAAACACTACCGGCAGGTTTTGAAGGCATACGTCATGGATCACCTGATCATAGGCCCGTTGCATAAACGTGCTGTAAATATTGCAAAAAGGCGTAAGCCCCTGGGTTGCCAAGCCGGCTGAAAAGGTAACAGCGTGTTGTTCGGCGATGCCTACGTCAAAAGACCTTTCCGGAAAGGCCTTCATCATAATGTTCATGGACGATCCGGAAGGCATGGCTGGAGTTACGCCTACAATTTTTTCATTTTGTCCGGCTAGTTCTACCAGGGTGTGCCCAAAAACATCCTGGTACTTGGGCGCTTGTGGACTGGTGGGGATTTTTTTGGAAATTTCCCCGGTAATTTTATCAAATTTTCCGGGGGCATGCCACTTGGTTTGGTCTTTTTCAGCAGGAGCAAAACCCTTCCCTTTCACGGTAATGCAATGCAGAATTTTTGGCCCCGGTATGTCTTTCAGATCATTCAGAATTTCTACCAGGTGATTGACATCATGCCCGTCTACCGGTCCGAAATACCGAAGGTTCAGGGACTCAAATAAATTACTCTGTTGGAGCAGTGTGGATTTAATGGCGCCTTCTACTTTGGAGACCACGTCCTGGGCACTGAAACCGAATTTGCTGATTTTGCCCAGTAGACTCCATACTTCATCCCGGACCTTGTTATAGGTATGGGAGGTAGTAATATCGGTCAGGTAATCTTTTAATGCCCCGACGTTGGGGTCTATGGACATGCAATTGTCATTCAGAATGATTAGCAGGTTGGTATCCGATACACCGGCATGATTCATGGCTTCAAAAGCCATTCCTCCGGTCATGGCGCCGTCACCAATAACGGCAACATGCTGTCTTTTGTCCTCCCCTTTGTATTTGGAGGCCATGGCCATTCCCAAGGCTGCCGAGATGGAGGTGCTGGAGTGACCTACGCCAAACGCATCATAAGGACTTTCTTTACGTTTTGGAAAACCGGAAAGGCCTTTATAAAGCCTGTTGGTATGAAATTCATCCCTTCTGCCGGTAAGAATTTTGTGCCCGTAGGCCTGATGTCCTACATCCCATACCAGCTGGTCATCGGGAGTGTTTAATACATAATGCAAGGCGACCGTCATTTCCACTACCCCCAAACCGGCACCGAAATGTCCTCCATACACGGAAACATGATCGATGATAAATTGCCTCAGCTCATCACAGATTTGAACCAATTGGTCTTTACTGAGGTTTTTTAGGTCTTCCGGATTATGGATTTCCCTGAGTAATTTTCCAGGTTCTATTTGCATATGCCGCTTTTCTTTATAAAAATTTATAACCCCGGTGGCAGTAGATTGTTTAATATTACCAATAATTATTCAGGCCACCATGCCATGAGGGAAATTATTCAGATGCCTATTGAATTAGAAAGATATATGATACCTTTGAACTCAATAAGAAGTGCAAAAATAACAAAAAATAATCGTATCCAGTGAGTTTTGAAATCAAATTACCTTTATTTGAGGGGCCGTTTGACCTGATGCTCTTTTTTATCGAAAGGGATGAGCTGGACGTTTACGATATTCCCATTTCCAAAATCACCCGTGATTTTTTGGATTACATCCACCAACTGGAGAAAATGGAGATCGAAGTCGCCAGCGAATTTATCCTTTTCGCAGCCACATTGATGAAAATAAAATCCAAAATGCTGCTGCCCAGGCCGGAGTTCAATGAAGACGGGGAGGAAATCGACCCTCGGGAGGAGCTAATCAGGCATTTATTGGAGTACAAAAAGTACAAATCCGTGATCGGCGAACTGGCGACGATGGAAGAACAACGCATGAGCCGTTTTGACAGAGGCAATGTCGTTTCCGAATTGAAGGAGCTAACAAAAACAGACCAGGTAGATGCCGAATTACAGGACCTTGACCTGTACCGACTATTAAAGGTATATCAAAAAGTGCTCACAAAATATGCGCACAGAAGCGATGAAACCAAGCATACCGTGATCCAATATCCCTATACCATTGAGCAACAGAAAACCCTGGTGCTGGATAAACTAAATGAGAAGCCTAGAATTCCATTTTCTGACTTTATTAATTACAAGCCAGATAAGATTTTTGTGATTTACACCTTTTTAGCCATTCTTGAATTGCTTCAGCTTGCCATGGTGACGATAAAAATCGGCGAGGGATTTAATAATTTTTGGGTTGAAAAACTGGAAGCCATACCTGTAGAAGACTTATGAAATTAGACAATAGGGAAATTTTTAAAACCTTAAATCCAAATAAGGTTTGGGTTCCTGTATTGATTGGGATAGGGATTGTGTTTCTTATGTTTTACATGGATCCGACTGTCAATGCCCAAACCCTGAGGGGTGTATTTGACGCTTCCTTTTGGTCAATAATGCTGGCACTGGTGTTTATTTTTCTTCGAGACGCGGGCTACGTATTCCGGATACGCGAAATCACCAATAAGCACCTTAGCTGGAGTCGGGCCATCTATGTAATCATCCTTTGGGAATTTGCCTCGGCCGTAACTCCTTCGATCGTAGGCGGTACTGCAGTGGCGGTGTTTATTCTTCATAAAGAAGGCATTCCACTGGGCAAGGCCCTCGCCTTTACCATGCTGACCGCCATTATGGACAACCTGTTCTTTGTGCTGGGCGCGCCGATAATCCTTTTTCTGGCGCAGGGGTATATCTTTCCCGATAGCAGGGTGCTTGAAATGCGCCTGGGAAATAGTCTGGAGTACCTTTTCTGGGTGAGTTATTCGCTTTATACCCTGTATTCCTTATTGATGGCACTGGCATTGTTTTACCGGCCACGGGTGTTTAAATGGATATTATTGAAATTATTTTCCATTCGCTGGTTGAAAAAGTGGAAATACGAAGCGAATAATTACGGAGACCAAATCATTGAAGCCAGCAAAGAATTTAGAGGGAAAAACCTGAAGTACTGGCTGCTCATTATCGTAACCACGATTTTCATCTGGTCCTCGCGTTATTTTATGCTCAATGCGTTAATATCGGCCTACGAAAGTCTCAGCATGTTCGAGCATGTGGTCATTTTCGCCCGGCAAATTATCATGTGGATCGTGATGATGATCAGTCCGACCCCCGGGAGCAGTGGCACGGCGGAATTTTTCTTTGCCCAGTTCTTCAATGAATTTCTGACCGGTTACACCTTTGTTACCAGTATTCTCTGGCGGGTGTTTTCGTATTATCCCTACCTGCTTTTAGGGGCAATATTTTTGCCACGCTGGATCCGGCAGGTGTTTTTCAAAAAGAAGACCAATGAATAAAAGGGCTTCTCTTTGTGGCGTTTTGATGATTTATTCCGTCTCAGCATTAAGTTAGTGGCGTATAAAAAAAATAAATGATGAAAAAGGCGGTCTTCGCACTTGGATTGATTTTAGCAATGGGGTTTCAATGTGAGGAAGTACAACCTAGCGGAGTTGTGGAAACAAGCTGCATCGATCCTGATAAAATCAATCCTGAAGGAATTTGCACCATGGAGTACATCCCTGTATGTGGTTGTGATGGAAAGACCTATGGGAATGCCTGCTCTGCAAGGCAGGCAGGGCTGAAAAGCTGGTCAAAGGGTAATTGTGACTAAACAGAAATTTCCTTTGTTGGTGAATTTTTCACTGACTGATGGGTGTATTCAGAAACCTATTCGGCATCCAAAATAAGTACCCAATCGTGTCCTTTTCCTCCCGAGGTAGGAGGTGAAATCTCCATTTTACCTGACTTCTCTATCGTTGCACCCAAATAGGAATTACCTGTTCTTGGGTCATACCAATTGATTTGCAAGAGGTTTCCGGATAACTTTCCTGAATTCAAGGTAACCGTTTTTCCAGTTGGAAAATAGACCATGGCATAGCTTCCCTCACTGTCCCGGGTGGCGATTACATAATGCTCGTTATCTTCTTGAGTACTGGTAATCATCTCCTGTGCCGGGATGCGGGTCAGGAATGGCCTGCTGAGCATCAGGTTTTTCAAGTGTTTGACCTGATTGGCCATGGGCAGGTCCAAGGCTTCTTTCCAGGGTCTCAATGGGCCATTTATTCCCTCTCTTTCGGTGGTAAACATCTGCCATACATCGTGACAGCCGTAGGATTGCCCGAAGGCACCTGCGAATACATTCCAGTACATGATCCTGCGGATATCTTCCGCAATACTGTATCCGAGCTCTTTGGCGTTGAAGCAATTGGGATGGTCTTCATAAAGGGGTTCGCCATCCAGGGTAGGTTTTACCGGTTTTAAGGCATAATCGTGACCGATTTTTTTGTAAGTAGCTTGGTTAGCACAATGTCCGGTTTGGTGCATGTTGAAATCCAGCCATTCGTCATTATGAAACCAGTTACTGGAGCCACCTGGTCCTGTGGGTTGGGGGTGAAAGGTCATCAAGGCCTTGTCCAGACCTCCTATTCCTTCACTAATCCCAGCGGCAAGCGCTCGCCAGATGGCCTCATCAGCGCTTTTGGCTCGTGGATTACGGTCGCCTCCTAAGACCCAGATGATGTGGGATTGATCTTTATACCGGTTGCCGATCCAATGGCCAAAAGCCTTGGCATTTTCCTCGGTAAAGACTTCCGGACCCTTTCCCCAGGAATTGGTAAACACCTTATCGCCCCAGGTAGGCAACAGAGCGACATAGATGCCCTGCTCCGCAGCCATTTGTACGATGGAATCCACATGTGAAAAATAAGCCGGATTGGGCTGGCAGGGATCGTTATCGATCAAGGGAGTTTCTCCATAAGGGTTGGGACTATTGAGGCCGTCAATCTCCGCAAGGGCTACAGCCTGTACCATGTTGAATCCCTGTTCAGCCCGCTTTTTCAAGTAATGGGCGGCTTCTTCCCGATCACAGCGGTGGAAGAGTTCCCAGGCCGTGTCTGCCATCCAGAAAAACGGTTCACCATTCTCGGTGACCAGAAACCGTTTATTTTCTGCTACCTTCAATCGGGGCAAAGAAGCCTGTCCGTAGGCAGCATACATCGAAAAGAAAGCAAGAAGGAATACCAGGATGGGTTTTGAAGTCATTGCGGGGAGGAAATGGGTACCAGGCAAGATAAAAATATCCAGGCGAATCTGAAAAATAAAGTGCCCCATTCGGGGATAATGTTAAAAAATCATAAAATTTCTCCCTTCCTTAGCTGGCGTTTCCAGAAGGAAGGGAGAAAGATTTACCCCTGATGTTCGAAGGCATTAAAAAAGAAATTGCCTTCAATAAGGGCATTTTCATCCGAATCAGAGCCGTGAATGGCATTCGCTTCTATGGAGGTAGCAAAGCGTTTCCGGATGGTTCCCTCAGCGGCGTTTTCGGGGTTGGTTGCACCGATAAGGGATCTGAAATCTGCCACCGCATTGTTTTTTTCCAAAATGGCCGCAATGATGGGGCCTGAGGACATGTACCGGCATAAATCCGCGTAAAAGGGGCGCTCCTTGTGTACCAGGTAGAATTCAGCGGCAAGTGCTTCGGTGAGTCGGGTGGCTTTTAGTGCGATAATTTGAAAACCGGCGGCTTCAATCATCTCTAAAATTGCACCGGAGTTTCCTGCGCCAAAAGCATCCGGTTTGATCATGGTAAAGGTTCTGTTGGTAGCCATAAACGAGTAGAATTATTTGATTCGCTGGCGAAATTACGTCTTTTCTCTGAAAGACCGAAAGAAT
The DNA here is from genome assembly GCF_010119245.1 of Cyclobacterium salsum. Lineage (GTDB taxonomy): Bacteria > Bacteroidota > Bacteroidia > Cytophagales > Cyclobacteriaceae > Cyclobacterium > Cyclobacterium salsum. The sequence continues at coordinate 193,773 of NZ_WNKG01000011.1, read as the reverse complement.
GGATTCATTTCCCAATAAACTACCTGAGCCCGTGGAATTCCCATTGGGAATTTCAGAAAATTATACAGAACTTTGTCGTCCGTGTTTTTAAAAATACGGTAGTCAAAAATTACACATGCAGAAATTAGATCTATTTAAAGAACAGATTTCATCCGCTTCGTCCAAAAGAATCATTATCACCACCCATCATAAACCTGACGCAGATGCCCTTGGCTCTTCATTGGCCCTGGCCTTGTACCTGAAGAAGAAAAAGCATCAGGTCACTGTTGTCACCCCCTCCGATTATCCTTCTTTCCTTCATTGGATGAAAGGAAACGATGAGGTCATTAATTTTGAGGACAAGCAACAGGTGGATGAAGCCAGGAGTCTGATCGGGAAAGCGGATATCCTTTTTTGTCTGGATTTTTCCAATCTCGGTCGTTTGCAGGGAATGGAAGAGGCAGTAAAAGATTCCGATGCCTATAAGGTCAATATTGATCATCACCAGGACCCGGAGGATTTTGCTGACTTTAGCTTTTCCAGTACCAAAGCCGCTGCCACCTGCGAGTTGTTGTACGATTTAATAGTCAAAGTCGGCGATAAGGAATTAATCGATCAGGATATGGCAGAATGCCTGTACTCGGGAATCATGACCGACACGGGGGGATTCCGACACCCGAATACCACCAAGAATGTTCACTTGGTTACGGCAGAACTTATTGGTTTGGGGGCCGACAATTCCAAAATTTCCCGGCTGATTTACGATACTTATTCCGTCAACCGGCTTAAATTTCTAGGTTTTGCATTGACCAGGCGGTTGACCATTTTACCGGAGCTAAACACCGCCTACTTTGGGATCAGTAAAAAAGACCTGCGAAAATACCAGTCGCAGACCGGGGATACGGAGGGCTTGGTTAATTACGCACTCTCCCTGGATGGAATCAAAATTGCAGCTTTGTTTACCGAAAGGAAAGACGGCGTCAAAATCTCCTTTCGTTCTACGGAAGAAGTGGCCATCAATAAGTTTGCAGCCACCTATTTTGATGGAGGAGGGCATAAGAATGCCTCGGGGGGAATTTCCAGCCTGTCGCTGGAAGATACCCAGAAACGATTCGAAAAATTAGTAAAAGAAAATAAACAAATCTTATTTAATCAATTAGCATTAGTCGATGAAAAAAATCAATAATTTAGTTTTAGGTGCCATGGTGCTTGCAGGCAGCACCCTGTTGTATTCTTGCGAGAAGACAGAAACCACCTCAGATGGAATCGAATATACCTACGTAGAACAAGGTGACGATAAGACTCAGGACGGCGAATTTGTGGTCTATCACTTTACTGCAAAAACAGGAAGCGACTCTCTGTTTATCTCCAGTTATGACCAGCCGGTTCCTCCCTATTTGCAGCATTTGGACTCTGCGGAAGCCAAATCAGGAATAGATGAAATATTCCTTAACCTGAATAATGGAGATAGTATTGTCATTACCGCTACTGCAGAACAAATATTTGCTGCCGGTGGAGGCGTGCCCCCATTTTTGGATAATGAGGAGATGGTCACTATTAATATTGGGGTTATCAATGTGCTGGAAGAGGAGGTTTTTGAAGATTATTTCAACGATCTGGTAGCCGAACAGCAAAAGAAGCAAACGGAACAGGCTGGAGTTCAGTTAGAAGAAGATGTATCTGCATTGGAAGCCTATATAGAAGAAAATAATTTGGATGCCAACAGGACAGAATCAGGTCTTTTTTACGTCATAGAGGAAGAAGGTAATGGACCGCAGGTGGAACAAGGAGATAAGATTTCTGTGGACTATACAGGCTATGTGCTGGACGGGACCGTTTTTGATACCAGCGTGGAAAGCAAAGCCAGAGAAGCAAATACCTACGACGAAAACAGGCCCTACGAGCCATTTAGCTTCAATGTGGGAGAAGGAATGGTCATCCCAGGTTGGGATGAAGGATTGCAGCTTTTGAAAGAAGGTGCAAAGGCCAAATTTCTGATTCCCTCTCCACTAGCCTATGGACCCAGTCAGCGTGGTGCCGTCATCGTACCCAATTCCATTTTGGTGTTTGATGTAGAAGTGACAGATGTAGAAAAGCAATAATCCGGTAAACGCCGGAATCAGGAAATACACCGACTAAACCATAGTTGTACGAATATGAGAAAAAGCACCTTTATTTTGGCACTGATACCAGTCTTGGGTACGGTTTCATCTTGTATTTCCGATGAGGAAAATCTGGATGTCGTTTTTGAGCAGGACCTTCAGAAAATAGAAGAGTACATTCAAACGGTAGAGACAGAGTATACCCGAAGGGAAACCATAGAACAAACCGGGATTGAGCTTTTATTCCTTACTGAGGAGGTTGAATCGGAGGAACTGCCTGAGGTTAGGGATACCCTGGCCGTCAATTATACCGGCATGTTGCTGGACGGTACAGTGTTCGATACCTCCCTTGAACAAGTAGCACAGGAGAACGATGTTTTCAACCCGAACCGGACCTACGAGCCGTTCGAAGTGATATTGGGAATGTCCAACGTCATCAATGGATGGCATTGGTCCCTTTCTCAGATGAAAGAAGGAGAAAAAGCCATTGCCCTGATCCCTTCCTCCTATGCTTACGGAAGTCAGTCCAATGGGCCCATTCCAGCCAATTCGGTATTGGTTTTTGAACTTGATCTGGTCGAAGTACGACCCTATCAACCTTAATTACAGATATACAATCAATGATAAACGTTTCGAAAATCACTTGCATTTTTTTTATCGTCCTGTTTGGTTTTTCTTGTGACGATCAGTTAGGCCAGTTTGGCGGTCCGGTATACGATCGGGAGGCAAACCTGGCGATCGACCGGGAAATTATAGCGGAGTACCTGGAAACAGCCCCCTATGATAGTCTGTATCGAATCCATGATCCCTCGGGAGTGGTGGTGATCGTGACGGAGGAAGGAGAGGGTTCCCGCCCCACCGCAGGGAATGTGGTGTACGCCAATTATACCGGCTACTTACTGGACGGTTCCGTATTTGATTCCAACCTCGAAGATGTGGCCATTGAGAATGATATCTATGATGAAGAACGGAATTACGACATCTTCTCGTTTTTCGTGGATGTGCCAGCGAGTCAGGGGGGTGCTATTCAGGGTTTTAGTATGGGCTTCAAACGACTGAGGAGTGGTGCCAAAGGTACCATCATCATCCCGTCTCCCTACGGATATCAGGATAATGAAAACGTACTCCGTGTGCCGGCTAATTCGGTGTTGGTTTTTGATGTAGAATTTCTGGGATTGGACTAATGACCCGTTGACAGGCAATAGCAGTAACATAAAAAAAACCCGGTTTATCCGGGTTTTTTATTTTATATAGCTAATGAATTCGCTTTAAACCTACATTTTAGCACTATAGTTCGGTGCTTCCCGGGTGATGCTGACATCATGTGGATGTGACTCCCTGGCACCGGCAGCGGTAATCTTTACAAATTTGGCCTTATCTTTCAGGTCTTGAATGGTGGCTGTTCCGCAATAACCCATGCCCGCCTGCAAACCGCCAACGAGCTGGTAAAGGACTTCAGAAACCAGGCCTTTGAAAGCAACTCGTCCGATGATTCCTTCCGGCACCAGCTTTTTGATATTGTCTTCAGCATCCTGAAAATACCGGTCTTTGGATCCGGATTCCATGGCTTCCAGTGAGCCCATACCCCGGTAAGACTTGAATTTCCTGCCTTCAAAGATGATGATCTCCCCAGGGGCTTCTTCTGTTCCTGCCAGGATAGACCCGATCATTACCGAACTTGCTCCGGCAGCCAGGGCTTTTACTACATCCCCCGAATATCGGATGCCGCCGTCGGCAATCACCGGAATTCCCCTGTCTTTCAAAACCCCAGCGCATTCCATAACCGCAGACAACTGCGGCATGCCTACGCCTGCAATCACGCGTGTGGTACAGATACTTCCCGGACCTACTCCGACTTTCACTGCATCCGCGCCCGCATCCGCCAGTGCTGTGGCCGCTTCCGCCGTCGCAATGTTTCCAACGATTACTTCTAAATCAGGAAAGGCCGCTTTGATTTTTTTGCAGGTTTCGATCACGCCCTTGGAATGTCCGTGAGCCGTATCAATGGAAACCACGTCGACGCCGGCAATTTTCAGTGCTTCTACCCTTTCGACGATATCCGAAGTCACGCCTACTGCTGCTCCTACGCGCAACCTGCCAAATTCATCTTTACAGGCATTGGGTTTGTCTTTCCTTTTGAGAATGTCTTTGTAAGTAATCAGCCCGGTCAATTTGTACTCCTCATCTACAATGGGGAGTTTTTCAATTTTATATTCCTGAAGTATCTCTTCCGCCTGTTCCAGTGTAATCCCTGCTTTAGCGGTAAAAAGATTGCCCTTGGTCATGATTTCCCGAACGGGACGATTCATGTCTTTGATAAAGCGCAGGTCGCGGTTGGTAATGATTCCCTTGAGGTAGCGGTTTTCATCGACGACTGGTATGCCCCCAATATTGTATTCGCTCATGATCGCCTCGGCATCCCTGACAAGCGCATCAATGTTCAGGGTAATGGGATCCAGGATCATACCACTTTGGGACCGTTTTACTTTCCGAACTTGGGCAGCTTGCTTTTCGATGGACATGTTTTTGTGAACAAAGCCCAATCCACCCTCCAGTGCGATGGCAATGGCCATCTCCGCCTCGGTGACCGTATCCATTGCGGACGATGTCAGCGGAATTTGCAGTCGAATATTCCGTGTAAGTTGTGTGGAAGTATTGGTATTTCGTGGGAGCACCTCGGAATATCCGGGTACCAGAAGCACGTCATCATAGGTGAGTGCTTCGAAGAGGAATTTATCTGTGTTCGGATTCATGGCAAATGGTTAGTAACCCTATTTGCCCGTCAAAGATACAATGTTTTTGACATGCAGATCAATAGATAAGGGAAAAAAATGTTATTTTTCTCTCAGATCTTACTATTTCATGGAATTTTGTTTGGGGATAGGGCTTACCCTATTTTTGAGGATCTGCTGGATAATTCGCCTGGAGATGGTCTCCATACCCAGGTTGTTGGGATGACGAGCGACGCTCTCATTCTCGAATTCATCAAGTGCCATATATTCTGTTTGCTGACCCAGATCCGATAGCTCCACAAATTCCCAACCCTGACTTTCAGCCGAATGAGATAGCTGCGCATTGACCAGGGGATTGGGCCAAAAGGTGCTGGTGATGATGACCCGGGCGTTACCGGAAGTCAGGTAAGTGCTAAATTTTTGCAATCCCTCTGAAAGGTTTCTGTCTCTTAAATCCTCGAGCGGGATGTTTTCTCCAAGCCGTATTATTAACAGATCAGCATTAAACTCCCGGAGTTGGCTATACTGAGAAAAATCCAAGCTGGCAAACTGCCGCTCAAAAGGAAATACATTTTTACGAATCATCTGAAGTCCTGGAAAATGGTTTTTAAGACTGTCCTCAAGCCTGGAGAAATAGTCTTTGTCAGGGGCATTAGCCGCCATTCCCCAATCAGCGTTCCAACCTATAGCCTGGTCGGGAGGGTGATAGGTAATGCTGTTCCCGATGACTAGCACCCGCCGCAAGTCAATGGGTCTTGCTTCATCGGGTTGGCAGCTGATTACCCCAACCAGTAGAAGTCCCCCTATCAATGCGAATCGAATCATGCCTTCTTTTTCATTTTGGCAATATAGAATCCGTCAAATCCGGACTCCTGCGAAAGCAGTTGCGTTTCTTCCAGCAATTCAAATGATTTTCCTTCCGGACTTTGTAAAAAGGCTTGCACCTGAAGGTTGTTTTCCGAAGGCAAAATGCTGCAGGTGGCATAGACCAGGATTCCTCCCGGCTTTAACATGGAAGGGTATTGGGATAGAATGTCTTTTTGGATTGCCTGTACGGCAGCAATGGATTCGGGACTTAATTTCCATTTGGTATCCGGATTCCGCTTCAAGACCCCTAGTCCCGAACAAGGCACGTCTAAAAGCAGGCGATCGGCACTCTCACGTAACCTTTTTATCGTTTTGCTGCCCTCTATGGTTTTGGTTTCGATGACCGAAACTCCGGCCCGCCTTGCCCTGAGTTTGGTGTTTTTTAGTTTCCAGGCCTCCAGGTCCATGGATACGATCCTTCCCTTGTTTTCCATAAGCGCAGCCAGGTGCAGGGATTTTCCCCCGGCTCCGGCGCAGGCATCAATGACCCGCATACCGGGCTGGGCTTCCAGGGCCATGGCGACCAGCTGGGAAGAGGCATCCTGCACTTCAAAGTGTCCTTCCTTAAACAAGGGCGTGCGGAAAACATTTTTTCTTTCTTTCAGGATCAATGCATCCGGGTAGCCACTTGCCGGGTAGCTGCTGATTCCCAACTCCTCCAATTGTTCCCTCAGCCTGGATCGGCTGGTTTTCAAGGTATTTACCCGCAGCACAACTTCGGCGACCTGGTTCAGGCTGTTAATTTCTTGTTCCCACTTTTCTCCAAGCTGCTCCTGTCCCATCTGGTCCATCCAGTCCGGTATGGACTGAAGCAAGGTTCGTTGGGTTATTTTTTCCTTTTTGCGATGGATTGCTTGTGGGTTGATTCCTTTGAATTCCCGCCAATCCGGCAAAATGTTGCCCTGCATTACCCAATAAGTTCCAAACCACTGGTAATAATCAGCTCCCGGACTCAGGTATTCCACCAGTCGTTTCCAGCGGACGATCTCGTAGACGCTTTCGGCAATAAAAGCCCGATCCCGGGCTCCCCATTTGGGATTTGATTTTAATACACGCTCAATCACTTTGTCGGCAAAGTGATGCTGGTCAAAAATTTCTTCCAGTGCCCTGACGACACCATTTACCGTGTTTGGAAAAAGCTTCATAAGTTTTTTAGCTACTTTTATGCAAATATAGGCAATTAATACCGGGGAAAACGGGATCTGTCAGGATGGAGATCCGGATCTCATACTTTGTTTTTGCTCGAAATTTGGTATTTTTGGAGCTATGGGAGAGAAAAAATGCCCTCATTGCGGGAAATGGTCTGATTGGAACCAGAATTTATCGGATCGCTGTACCCATTGCGGAAAACCATTAGGAGGCACCGACCTGGAGTATCAGGAAAAAAGAGCGGCGCAAAAAAAAGCCAATGAGGAACAATGGGTTTTTTATATTAAGGAGACCGATAGTACGTTCGTGAAAAACATGAAAAAGGTGGGCAATTTCTTTTATACCATCTACATTGCCATCATCACGTTTCTTGCCTGGTTAATTGCCGCTTTGCCCGGATAATGCCTGTTTACAAAAACCCCTACTTTCTGCTGCCCGTCTTGTTGTTTTGGGTCAACCAGTACCTGGAACGGATCGAAGAGGTTTACTTGCCTTTCATTCATAGTTATTGGGATGACCTGCTGGCAATGCCCGTCATTCTGGGTTTGACGCTACAGTTTTACCGATGGATTCACCCCCTTAAAGCGCAATTGGTTTTCTCGCCGGTACAGGTCTTGGCGGGCTGGCTGTATGTAAGCTTGATTTTTGAATACTTGCTGCCCCGCTGGTCAGACCGGTACACCGCTGATCTCTGGGATGTTGGCTGCTATTTCATCGGATCGGTGTATTTTTATTTTTTGATCAATCGAACTAGAAACTAATCGTACTCATGGCCGGCACACTCAAAGCACTTTTCGTTCAGTATAAGGAAGCGTTAGGCGACAGCTACCCTGCTGAGGAGGCTGAGAACCTGGTTTATTGGCTGATGGAAGCCTATCTGGGCGTAAAAAAATGGGACTTGCTTTCTCAAAAGGTGGTAGAAGGTATTCCTCCCGCCATGGAACAGGCCCTGGAAAAGCTTAAATCCGGGCTACCCATCCAATACATCCTGGGAAAGGCCCCTTTTTATGGCAGGGAATTTCTGGTTAGTCCGGAAGTTTTAATTCCACGGCCGGAAACAGAAGAATTGGTTCACCTGATCCTGAAAAATCATTCCGGCAAAAAGCAACTTTTGGATTTGGGTACCGGGTCCGGATGCATTGCCATTTCCCTGGCATTGGACTGGAGCGAAGCTTCGGTAACCGCATTGGATATCAGTAACGGCGCGCTGGCTATCGCTCAAAAGAATGCTTCGGATCTTTCCGCAACCGTTGATTTTGTAAAAGCAGACATGCTTTCCCATTCCTTGCCCCTGGGCAAGGTCGATATTCTGGTCAGCAACCCTCCCTATGTGATGGAGCAGGAAAAAGCTTACATGAAGCCTAATGTGCTGGAGCACGAACCACATTTAGCACTGTTTGTGCCCGACATGGATCCGTTAAAGTATTACAAAGCACTAATCCGGCATGCCGGCAACCATTTGGTGAAGGGTGGATACCTATACGTGGAGATCAATGAAAAATTCGGTACGGAGGTAGCCTACCTCATGGAAGTTAATGGCCTGGCAGAGGTACAGGTATACCGGGACCTTCAAGGCAAAGATCGGATCGTGTGGGGCAAAGCCTTATGAGGTCTGAAATTCCGTTCCCAACCAGAAAATGCGGTTGCTGGAGAACTGTTGCAATCCTTCGGTTACCTCCAGGCTCGTTAGGTAGTTGATAGGAAATAGATGGGTGTTTACGGAAGATTGATGTTCCACAAATTGCCCCTCCTCACCCAGAACCTGAATGGAGCAGGCGGGCAGCCATTTTTTAATACTTCCTTGCTTTGCGGGGAAATACCGAAAGCCATTATGGAAAAAGACAATGTCCAGGTCTTTCAAATAGGGTTCGAGCTGGGAATGATTCTGGGGATCGTGAGGGAGGATATTGACGGCGCTATGTCCGGATTGGGTCAGGTATTCAAGGGATGCGGAGAGAGATTGCCTGGTTGGGATCGTTATAAATTTTACGGGGAATTGTTCCTCGCCAAGCTGTGGATTATCCTTTTGAAATTTTTGAGTTGCCACGATGACATCCACCTTGATGCCAAATGAAAGGACCTTTAGCGCACTTTCCTCGGTTACCAAAATGGTCGGGACCCACTCCAGAAGGGGCTGAAGGTGCTGGAAATCCCAGCCTGTTTGGCTTGCTATTAAAAGGGCGGGTTCTTGTTTTTCTTTAACAAAGTGATGGGAGGACATGATCGGGACCAGATTTCTCGTTGGTTTAGCAACTGGATTTGACACCAGGTTTATATTTGCCAAAATAGTCAAACTTTTTGAAAAAAAATCAAGATGAACCGGTTCTTCATTTAAACTTCATTTTAATGTATTTACTTCACTTTTAATTTAGAACAAGTTGTACCTGAATAGTGAGTTTTCAGGTTTTTATTTTGATATATTTAAAAAACAAATATTTTAATTCTATTCACATGAAAAACTTACTATTTTTATTTATACTTTTATTCTCGCTAAGTGCTGCTTTTGGGCAATCAGGTGAAAATAAAGCAAAGGAAATCCCTGTTGTGGAGAAATCAAAATCAAGCGGATCACAAAAAGGCATAAGTATCAGTAGCGCTGCAAGGAGGCGAAGTTTGGTTAATAAAAATGTTGGTAAAAGGGTTGAAGGGTCTTCTGACAAATCAAAGGCAAACAAGGGGTCGGAAATTTCAGGTAAAGCAAGGAGCCAAACGCCTTCTGAAATTGGTAGACCATCCGGTATGGGGAGGCCATCCATCAGGGTTCCTGCCGCCAGGCCGACACCACCGGTGGTTAGGCCTACTACTCCGAGACCCAATTCACCAGCCCCAAAGGGGAAACCAGCCATTCCTTCAGTACCCGGTAAACCTGGAGGGATGTAGAAAAATGGTTGTTTTTATAGCTATGTATTAGGAAAAAGGGCGTGATGAGAGAAGGAAGTTTCTATCGATTTTTTGTTTTGATCTTAGTATTTTTTTTGATGCTGACCCAGGGGTTTGCTCAAGAGAAGGATTCCATTCAATCTAAGCAGCCAGCGGTATATGATTTTGTCATTTTGAATGGTAAAGTAAATGACCGATTTGCATTTATGGGTAGGGATTTTGGCAGAAAAATTCCTTCGGCAAATATGGGGCTGATGTATTTTTCTAACAGCGGTTGGTACGTTAATGCTTCCGTTTTTACGTTTTTGGAATCGGGCATTCCCGTCCAATATGGTCTTACTTCGGGTTATCAAACTGATTTGTCACCTATCACTGATCTGGACGTAAGTTATTCTCAATTTTTAGTTCCAGGAGAGAGTAAGGTCGCCGGGATTCAAAACATGGGGGTTCTACAGGGCAGGTTCGGGCTTGACTGGTATTACCTGTATTCTACTATTGGTGTCCAAGGACTTTTTAATAAAACGCCAGATTTGTTTCTCACTTCAAGGCATTCCAGGTATTTCGAGTTTGACCAAAAATTGCTTAACCTTTTTACGATTTCATTTGAGCCCTCATTTTCCTTCACCTTTGGAACCAGCAGGTTTTATTATTTAGGAGGATATGAAGTAAGTGATAATGAAAAAAACGAAGCGATTGAGAATTTCAATTTGTTAAGCTGGGAAATCGAATTCCCGGTAAGTGTTGAATGGAATAATTGGATGATTGAGTTCCAGTCAAGTTATATTTCCCCCCAAAATCTTCCAGATTTTGACGAATCTGCATCCGGATTCGTTTTTGGCAGCCATTTAATTTATACCATACCGATAATAAAAGCAAAATAATATGAGGGTGCTACTAGTTGAAGACGAGAAGTTGTTGGCCGATGAATTTTTGTTTTATTTAGAAAAGGATCAAATCATATGTGATTGGGCTTCCAGTTATGCAAACGCTTCAGAAGCGCTTGCTGTAAACGAGTATGACTTTGTTTTTTTGGATCTGGGGTTGCCAGATGGAGATGGCCTGGACCTATTGTCAGAAAGCAAAAAACATCAAAAGCATGCACTTATCATCATATTGACCGCAAGGTCGGACATCAAAGACCGGGTGAAGGGTTTGGAAATGGGAGCAGATGATTACCTCTCGAAACCTTTTTCCTTTCTGGAATTAAAAGCCAGAATGCAGGCGATACTCCGGAGAAAAAGCGGCTGGAATAAAGAGGAAATCAATATTGGCGGCTTTATACTTGACCTAGATAGTTGGACGGTGAGGTATCAGGCGGAAAAAATAGTTTTGACCAAAAAGGAATTTAGTCTTCTGCATTTTTTACTCTTGCATTCAAACAGAGTGATTAATCGTTTCCAGCTGGCAGAACATATTTGGGGAGACCATCTGGAAGATGATTACCAGTCCAATTATATTGATGTACATATCAAAAACATCCGGAAAAAGTTGGGGAATTTTGCTTCAGTGGATTGGCTCGAAACGGTTCGAGGGGTCGGTTACAAGATCAAAACCTGATCTGATATGTACCTGTCCACTAAAATGTTGTTATATAACCTCCTGGCTAAGGGGATCATTTTGCTTTTCTTTTTAATGACAGGGCCTTTCTTGTTAAAATATTTTGCTCTAATGGATATTGATGCAGAATTAAAGGATAAGAGAGATCAGATTCTTGCCATTATTAGCGAGAATGGAATGGAGGATTTTTTTGTAGGTAACGATTCTCCCGGTGGTTTTGGAAGCTACAATATTCTGAAAGAAGAATATGTCCTATTGGAGAGATTGGAAGATCCCTTTCTCTTGGATAGTATTTTCAATGAAGAACGAATTTTGGACAAGGTTACGGTATCCTACCGGGTTTGTGCCTACGTATTTTCTTTTGAAGATGAAACGTACCTGATGGAAATAGGGAAGAGTCTTGAAACCATAAACCGGATTTTTGATTTACTATTCAGGATTATTATTTTCTTATTATTGGCTTTTCTGGTGCTATCTTTTTTTCTGGATACGATTTTTAGTAAATGGCTCATACAGCCCTTTAGGAAAATAATTAGAGATAAGATTGCTCATATAAATGAACCTCAGCAGTTTAAGCATGAACCAGTTAAAACCTCTACCAAGGATTTTAGGCTATTGGACGATTCGATTAGCCATATGATGTGGAGGATACAAAAGGCCTTCAATCAGGAGCGGGTTTTTATTTCTCATGCTTCTCACGAGCTTAAAACACCTGTATCGATTTTACAAACCAAAATAGAGGCTTTTTTTGGGGATGAGACGCTAAACGAACGTGAAATGGAACGGTTGATGGATATGCAGCAGACCATTCAAAAGTTAAAAAAAATAATCAATTCCCTGCTGCTTCTATCCAAAGTAAATAATGCGCAATATTTAAAAACAGAGACGGTCCCCCTTCATGAATTAGTACAAGAACTCGTCGAAGAATGGGAACCTTTAGCAGAAGACAGAAATCTTGAATTGAACCTGGAAATTCGAGATGAATTCGACGCTAAGTCTTCCAATGGTTCCCTTTGTCACATTATGATCCAGAATGCCTTATCAAACGCAATGAAATATTCTTATAAGGGGTCGACCATAAAATTAGTTGGCAGATTAGGTCCGGACGAATACCAGCTATTGGTCCTAAACGAAGGGCCTGCGATTTCAGATGAACTGATGGATCAGGTGGCCTCTGGATTGGTGTTTCTAAAAGATGCTAAAAAAGAAAGTTCGGGATATGGTTTGCAGATAATTTATAAGATTGCTTCTTTTTTAGGAGTAGGCGTTCGGGTGGAGTCTAATTCCTCTGGTACCAAATTTATCTTTTGTTTTCCGGTAACGTAACAGATAAACGACACCTGGTTTTTTTTGGAAAGTAGATACGGCTTCACGTTAACTTCATTTTAAGCCCATATACTTGTAATGTAAAAACTTAAACTTTTAAAACGATGAAAAAATTTAATTTTAAATCAGGGATGGCAGCTTTCCTTTTATTGAGTGTGTTGGTTAGCTGTAATGATCAGGATGACGTTATGGACGGAAACGCCAGGTTGAGCGTTTCTCTTATTGATGCCCCGGCAGATTATGATGAGGTCTGGGTAGAGGTCTTAGCTTTAGAAGTCCAGCCCAACGGTATCGATGAGACAGATGAATCGGGTTGGATCAGCATTGAGAATGAATCGGAGGAAAAGAAGATTGACCTTTTGACGCTGACAGGAGGCAATGCCCTACAATTAGGCACCGAAGAAATTCCGGCGGGATATATTTCTCAGATCCGATTAATTTTGGGAGATGATAATTATCTCATTCAAGATGGCGCTAAAATAGACCTGACTACACCAAGTGCTCAGCAAACCGGTCTAAAACTTCAGCTTAATAAGGAGCTATTGGCTGGAATTCAGTACGATCTTATATTGGATTTTGACGCCGCTCAATCAATTGTTAAGGCAGGAAATTCGGGACAGTATATCCTTAAACCAGTGCTTAGAGTTGTAGCAGAAGGTAAGGCAAGTATTAAAGGAAATGTAATGCCATTGGAGGCATCAGCAGCCGTCTATGGTATCAAAGAGGGGGACACCTTAGCTACTTTTACCGATGATAAAGGAGACTTTATCCTTAAGGGCCTGGATCAGGGTGAATACAGGGTGGAAATTCATCCTGTGGTTCCCTATTTGGGAGATACGTTGTTCAGTGTACCGACTTCATTGGGAGAGATTACCCAGCTAGACCCGGTTGAATTGACTGTAGAGGAGGAGTAATTTGAACAGGAAATGAGTAATATTTGCCCAGCTCAAAAATTTCTTTTGGGCCGGGCTTTTTTTGTTTTTTGGCAAGACTTGGTATATTTTGTCATATTTGTACTTAGTTTTGGTTCGTGATAACCTACTGTTTTATTCAACTAAACGTATAAAACCATGCCCATTTCCCAACCGATTAACTTTGCCAAGTGGATAGAAGAAAACCGTCACCTGCTAAAGCCACCCGTGGGCAATCAGCAGCTATATCTGGATAACGATGATTTTATTGTCATGGTCGTCGGCGGACCCAATGCCCGAAAAGACTACCATTACAATGAAGGGGAAGAGTTTTTTTACCAGGTGGAAGGGGATATCACCCTAAAAATAGTGGATGATGGCCAAATGAAGGACATTTCCATCCGGGAAGGAGAGGTTTTTTTGTTACCACCACGGACCCCACACAGCCCTCGCCGGCCAGCCAATACGGTGGGCCTGGTGATCGAGAGGTACCGAAAGCCGGGGGAGAAGGACGGATTCCTTTGGTTTTGTGAAAACTGCGGACACAAACTTTACGAGGAATTTGAACCCATTACCGATATCGTCAATCAATTACCCCCAATCATGGAGCGGTTTTGGGCCAATCCGGCCCATACTACCTGTGATGAATGTGGTACCGTCATGCAGAAGTAACCTGGTAAATTTCTTTTCTTCACCCTTCCACAGGAATTCCTATCGCCGAACCAATGGGACCACCAACCTATGAATTGACCTTGGATTTTGCCAAAGAAATGGACGAAAAGGATCCATTGAAAGGCTTCCGAAAGCAGTTTTTTCTACCAAAGAAAAAGGGCAAAACGGCTTTGTATTTTTGTGGCAATTCCCTGGGTCTGCAACCCCGGGCGGTTTCCGCGTATATTGCAAAAGATCTGGAAAAATGGGCAGCCAAAGGAGTGGAAGGGCATTTTGAAGGAGAAGTGCCCTGGGTGGATGCTCGCAAGCCTTCCAAAGGCCAACTTGCCGCCTTATTGGGAGCTACCAGGGAGGAAGTGGTAGCCATGAATAGTTTGACGGTTAACCTGCATTTATTGCTTGTTTCCTTCTATAGACCCGAGGGAAAGAAGTATAAAATCCTTACGGAATCCGGTGCCTTTCCTTCCGATCAGTATGTTTTGGAGTCTCAGTTAAAGTATCATGGCTATGATCCGGAGGAAGCGCTATTGGAAATTTCCGCCCGGCCCGGCGAATATTTGCTAAGAACGGAGGATATTCTTCAGAAGATACGGCAGCATAAAGATGAATTGGCACTGCTCATGATGTCTGGGGTGCAGTATTATACCGGTCAGTGTTTTGACATGGAGGCCATAAGCCGGGAAGCGGGACGATATGGCATAACGGTAGGGCTGGATCTGGCGCATGCCATTGGAAACGTGCCCTTATCCCTGCACGACTGGGGGGTGGATTTTGCCACCTGGTGTAGCTACAAATACCTGAATGCCGGCCCTGGCAATGTGTCTGGAATTTTTGTTCATCAGAAGCATGGTGACGACCCTGAAATTCCCCGGTTTGCAGGATGGTGGGGTTATCTGGAAGAGAGGCGCTTTGAGATGAAAAAGGGATTTCTGCCCATGCAAGGGGCGGACGGCTGGCTTTTGAGCAATGATCCGATTTTAGGCCTTGGGGCACTACAGGCTTCACTGGATATCTTTTCTGCAGCCGGTTTGGAAAATATATGGGCCAAGTCCGAACTATTGACAGGCTATATGGAGTTTGTAATCCGTGAAACAATAGGTAGCCGGGAGGAGTTACATATAATAACTCCTTCAAAACCAGTGGATAGGGGTTGCCAATTGTCAGTTCTAATTCCCAAAGGAGGTAAAGAAATGGTTGAAAAATGGACGGAGAATGGCGTAGTGGCGGATTGGAGAAATCCAAATGTAGTTCGCCTGGCTCCGGCACCTCTTTATAATACCTTTCAGGAAGTGTTTGCCTTCAGTAACATTTTGAAAGCATCGTTGACCTGAATGAAGAACAAGTCCAAAACCTATTAAAAATATGAATGAAAAAATAGACCTATTGGGGGCGGGATTAATTGGTTCCCTCTTGGCAATCTACCTTAAAAAACGAGGGTTAGATGTGTCCATATATGAGAAAAGAAAAGACTGGCGGCAGGTTAATGCTTCCGGAGAGGGACGTTCCATTAATATGGCTCTAAGTTACCGGGGGTGGAAAGCCCTGGAAAAAGCCGGCATAAAAGAGAAAGTACTTCCCCACATACAGCCCATGCATGGGAGAAGAATTCATGACGAGCACGGCAATACGTTCTTCCAGCCCTATGGCAAAGAAAACCAAGCCATCTATTCGATCAGCAGAAATTCGTTTAACAAAATTTTGCTGGATGAAGCGGAGGCCCTTGGTGCCAAGCTCCATTTTGAACACAAAGTAGAGCGGGTAAATGTAGGCACCAGGGAAGTGACCTTTAGTTTGGCGGATGGAGCTCCCAAAAGCATACAGACGGAAGTACTGATCGGCTCCGACGGTGCCTATTCATCGCTCAGAAATGCCTTTCAAAGTCAACTTCGATTCAACTTCAGCCAACAATACATTTCCCACGGGTACAAAGAGCTAAGCATCCCGCCTACACCGGAAGGGGAATTTGCCATGGATCCCAACGCCCTGCATATCTGGCCGAGAGGCAAATTCATGCTGATCGCGCTGCCCAATCAGGATAAATCGTTTACCTGCACCTTGTTTTTGCCCTTCGAAGGCTATAAAGTCAGCTTCGAAAACATTCACGATGATCAGGATATCCTTCAGGTTTTTAAAACGCATTTTAATGATGCCCAGGCGTTGATGCCCAACCTGGTACGGGATTTTAATAGCAATCCTACTTCCGCATTGATTAACACGGAATGTTATCCCTGGACGGAAAACAACACCTTGCTAATCGGCGATGCGGCCCACGCCATGGTGCCTTTTTACGGACAGGGGATGAACTGTGGGTTTGAAGATTGCTTTATTCTGGATGGGTTGTTGGAAAAGTACGGGACCTTCTCCTGGGATTTGGTGTTTGAAAAGTTTCAGAAAGGACGTAAGCCCGACACGGATGCCATTTGCCAGTTGGCGATGGATAATTTTGTCGAAATGAGTGATAATGTAGCCGATCCAAAATTTCTTATCCGCAAGAAAATTGAAGCCCGGCTTTACGAACTATACCCGAAGGAGTGGGTGCCATTGTACAGCATGGTTACCTTCTCTGACATGAAGTATTCCGAAGCCTATGCCATCGGCAAAATCCAGGAAAAGGTAATGGATCAGGTCATGAGTGATCCTCTAATCACCCAAAACTGGGACCGGCTGGATTATGAAGACATCCTTCAAAAGGTAGAAGTGGCAGGAGCGGTCTGACTGTAGTTTTACGTTAAAATAGGGGGAACCATATAAGAAATATAAGGGCATGTGAGGGATAACGATCGCCCTTATATTTACTTAAATACCTTATATGGTTTAAAAAAAGGGGAACCATATAAGAGATATAAGGACATGTAAGGGATAACGACCCCCCTTATATTTACTTCAATGCCTTATATGGTTTAAAAAAAGGGGAACCATATAAGAAATATAAGGGCATGTGAGAGATAACGATCGCCCTTATATTTACTTCAATGCCTTATATGGTTTAAAAAAAAAGGGGAACCATATAAGAGATATAAGGACATGTAAGGGATAACGATCGCCCTTATATTTACTTAAATACCTTATATGGTTTAAAAAAAAGGGGGACCATATAAGTGATATAAGGACATGTAAGGGATAACGATCGCCCCTTATATTTACTTAAATACCTTATATGGTTTAAAAAAAAGGGGGACCATATAAGTGATATAAGGACATGTAAGGGATAACGATCGCCCCTTATATTTACTTAAATGCCTTATATGGTTTAAAAAAAGGGGAATCATATAAGAGATATAAGGGCATGTGAGGGATAACGATCGCCCTTATATTTACTTAAATACCTTATATGGTTTAAAAAAAAGGGGAACCATATAAGAGATATAAGGACATGTAAGGGATAACGATCGCCCTTATATTTACTTAAATACCTTATATGGTTTAAAAAAAAAGGGAATATAAGAGATTTAAGGGGTTTACGTATATGATCGCCTTATTTCTTATAGATCCAATCCAAAGCGTTGGTTAAATCCCCTGATTCCTTGCAACCCACCGGTGTGCAGGGCAAGTATTTTGATTCCTTTTGGAAAATAATCTTTTCGGATCAGTTCCAATAGTCCGAAAAATAGCTTTCCCGTGTATATGGGATCCAGCGGCAGATTGGCCTGGACTTGCATATGCTTGATAAAACCGATGAGTTCCGGCGTGAATTTGGCATAGCCTCCAAAGTGAAAATCGGTTTGGATTTCCACGGGTTTGGGAGGATTGATGTGGTGTGCTTCCAGTAGTTGTTGTACTTCCTTTCGTATAAAATCACCTTTTAAAGCCGAGAAGCCGAGTACTTGTTGGTGAGGCAGTGCGCTGGCAGCAATTCCGGCAAGGGTACCGCCCGTACCTACCGGAAGGGCTATTACTTGCATGGAGGCATCCTCATGCGATAAAATCTCCGAGGCACCCCGAATAGCAAAAGCGTTGGTGCCTCCCTCCGGGATCAGGTAAAAATCTCCGAATACTTGGCGGAGCCCCGCAATCACGCGGTCACTTTGTTTTTCCCGGTAATCTGAGCGGGAAAGCGGGTATAATCGCATGCCTTGCTCCCTGGCATCCGCCAAGGTGGGATTTAGCGGATCATCCACGGCTCCCCGGATAATACCTACGGCCTGAATGCCCGCTTCTGCACAAGCCATTGCCGTGGCGTGAATATGGTTGGAATAGGCGCCTCCAAACGTCAGGACTTGGGTGTGGCCGCTTTTTTTTGCTTCTTGTATATTGTAGCGAAGCTTGTAATACTTATTACCCTGCATGCCCGGATGCATCAGATCCAGCCGTTTTACGACTACATGCACCTTCTTTTCGTAAAGTAGAGGTAGTTCAAGTGGTTGGTAAATGGGGGATTTATCGCTTTCCAAGAAATTATATTTAGGGATTTTAGATTAAAATTCTGATTGTTTTTCATCATATCCTAATTTTGTGCCATGACTACATCCAATGAGGGAGAATTGCCGGAGGAGGAATCCTATTTCGAACCGTATGAGCTGCAGGTAGATCCGGGGCAAAGGCCCCTGCGTATAGACAAATTTATTACGGACAAAGTGGCCAATGCTTCCCGGAATAAGGTGCAGCAGAGTATCGTAGCGGGAATTGTAAAAGTGAACGGCCAGCCTGTAAAGGCCAATTACAAGACGAAAGCGGGAGATCAGGTTTATTTTGTCATGGAACGTAGCCGCAAGGATACTGACGTGGTTCCGGAACCCATTCCGCTAGACATCCGCTACGAGGACGAATACCTGCTGGTGGTCAACAAGCCCGCTGGAATGGTGGTGCATCCGGCCCATGGAAACTGGACCGGTACGCTGGTAAATGGATTGGCCTATTATTTCAATCAGCTTCCGGAATTGCCTGGAAATTCCGGCAGACCTGGATTGGTTCATCGCATTGATAAGGATACCTCCGGTCTTTTGGTGGTAGCCAAATCCGAGCAGGCCATGGCGCACCTGGCCGCTCAATTTTTTGACCACAGCATCAAGCGAACCTACCTGGCGCTGGTATGGGGCGAGCCGGTCGAGGAGGAAGGAACGGTGGACGTACCCATAGGCAGGGGAATGAAAGATCGTAAAGTAATGCAGGCCTATCCCGATGGGACCGCAGGCAAATCGGCGATTACCCACTGGAAGCTGCTGCAGCGATTCCGCTATGTGAGTTTAACCAGCTGTTCGCTGGAAACCGGTAGAACCCATCAAATACGCGTTCATATGAAATACATCGGTCACCCCCTGTTCAATGATGCCGTTTATGGAGGAGATAAAATCAGAAAGGGAACGCAATATGCCAAATACACCTCCTTTGTAAAAAATTGTTTCAAGCTGATTCCCCGGCAGGCCCTACACGCGCAGTCATTGGGCTTTGTCCACCCCATTACCGGCGAAAATCTGTTTTTTGAATCAGAAATTCCTGAAGACATGGCCGCCGTAATAGAAAAGTGGGAAAATTACGTGCAGCTTGATTCCTAATGGTTATTGATTTGTTAACCGAGAGAATTAAATAGGGGTTACAATTAACAATTAATCTCAAATTTTGGCTTTTTATTGAATAGTATTAAAAAATAGATAATTTTTTATGAAATTATTTCTTTAAAAGTAAGCTTTCATTACATTTGAAGCATCAAAATATTCACGGATGGTAGTGCTGCCAATCGTTTTAAATTATATTTTGGTGTCAACTTGTAGGATGTTGAAATTGGCAGACAAGCCCTCCTGTCTCGGGGGTGGGGAATCCGGATTTATCTGGTGTACTGGATAAAGCACACATCGAGCTCAATGTGTTGCCTAACAGCTCCGTGGAGGTTCGAATCCTTCTCCTACAGCAAGAAGTAACTATCCGGCAGGTATACCTGAGTGTACATTGCCGGATTTTTTTTTTAGATATCTCGCGCTAATCGCTTCTTTTGTTTCAGATTTTTGAATAATATCCACTTTATTTTGTATTCTTGATCTGGCAATGGGGGAAGAAAGTTTACATACAAAACAGCAAAAGAACCGGAGGAAACGCTGGCTAAAAGTAGGTGGAATCCTGGTCTTTTTTACCGTATTTCTGCAAGCGGGCTTGTACTATGGTGGTGACCTGTTGTTTAGAGAACTCATCAAGCAACAGGTAGAAAGTGTATCTGCAGGAAAATATGAAGTAGATTTCGATCGAATTTATTTCTCGTTGCTGCAAAGGGGCTTATTTGTAAAGGGATTTTCCCTGAACCCCACCGATCCGGCTATTTTTGATGAACAAAAAATTCCCTATTACCGGATTGATATAGACCAATTTGACCTCCTGGGACTTAGCTATTCTAGCAGCTCCGGCCAATTATCAGTGGGTACGCTTCGACTAACCTCCCCCAGGGTGCAGTCCCGACAAAATGCCAGCCCGGAAGATACGAGCAATGCCAGTCCCTTACAGTTACTGGAAAATGAAATTCAAAAATCCCTGGGTGAGCGTGTACGGGAGATTGTAGTGAAAGATTTTTACGTAGAACAAGCCAATTTATTGATCGAAAACTTTATCAGCCAAAAATCAATCTCCGCTTCCAATACCAACTTATACGTTAAAAATATTCAGGTAGGGGGAGAACAACCGGATGAGCTACCCTTTGGATTGGAAGGCTTCCGCCTGGACTTTGATGATTTTGACATCGTTTTGTCGGATAGTATTCACCGGGTGACAGCCGAAAAGGTGGAGGTTTCTTCGTTGGAAAAACGCATCAGTGCTCAGGCCCTGCAAGTGGTTCCGGACCTGCAGCGAGCAGCGGATGTGTATTATGAAATCGGCCTGGAGCAATTGGTGTTGGAAGATGCGGATATCATGGAAATGTTTCGCACCGCGGAGGTAAACGTCGGATCCCTGAATCTGGAAGGACCGGAATTTGTGTTGTATACCGATCGAACCACCCTGGAAAACGAACGAAGGACCACGGATCTTTATGAATTAATCCGGGATGTTCTTACCTCGATTTCCATTCAAGACCTCACCATAAACCAGGGACAGTTTCTTCAAAGGGGAGTCAGTCAGGCTAACCAAAATCGGATTGAAGCTGATGATATCCGATTTTCCATGGAGGGGGTGTACATTGGGCAGGATGAGGCATTGAAAGAAAACAGTTTCTTTTATGCCAACGATGCCACCTTGGAAATCGACCGGGCAAGGATTGCCCTGGCAGATGAGATCCATTGGATTACCGGCCGTCGAATCTATTTGTCTTCCTACGATGACCGGGTCACTATAAACGAGGTAGAAATCAATCCTTTGGTAGACGAGGACAGTTTGTCGGATATCTCCTTGTTCGAGATCAAAGTTCCCCAACTGGAGTTTGCCAATGCCAATCTCAGAAAAGTATACAACGAGAAGGTTATCGACATCGGAGAACTGATGATTCGTTCGCCGGATGTAGTGATTAAAGATATCCTGGGCAATTCTGAAAAGCCTGAACGAAGCACCCAACTGGCCTCACTGCAGCAGTTGACCAAGGGGTTTTTAAACGCAATTTATATTCAGCGATTGGAAATGCAAGAAGGTAGTCTGGTGCTGGACAACCACCTGAGACTTCGACAGGACAGCCTTTCCTTTGGAAAAATTGATTTTGTCCTGGAAAATTTTCAGTTGGATGAACAGCAGTTAATGGATTCGTCTTCCAGAATTTTTCTGGCCGAAAACCTGCAATTAGAAATCGAAGATTATGCCCTCAAGCTTTCCGATAACCTGCACTTGTTTTCCGCTGATAAAATCCGCATAGATACCAAAAGGGAGGAATTGATGATCAATGGGTTCCGCTTGCAGCCCCATTCGCCGGAAGAAGTGCTACAACTACTGGACCGGTATGGCAGAACAACCGTTCTGGACATTACCATTCCTGAATTTTTAGCCAGCGGGGTGGACATCAATCAGGCCTATTTTCAGGAAAAGTTATTCATTAACCACATCGATATTCCTAGCCCCAATATCCAATGGACCAAATACATTCCATCTGGAGAGGAAGAGCAGGCTAAACTGGAGCGTGGAGATATTCTAAACCTGATCACCAATTACTTCGAAGTGGTAAGCATTGATTCGCTGAGTATCAGCGAAGGGTCTTTTGTGTATGATAACTTTGCCAATGAGCGTTTTCGTACTTTTGCAGAAAAAGACATTGAGGTCAACATCCGAAATTTTTACCTGGATGAAAAGGTAGATCCGGCCGAAAACCAAACCCTCTTTGCAGAGGAAGTGGATGTCAACCTGAACAATTACCTGTTTAATATTGCCAATGGGAAATACAGTATCGTTGCCGAACGTATTACCTTCAATTCTGCCACGGAAGAAATCAACACGTTTAATGTCCGGCTGAATCCAAATCGGTACCTGGATTCCAAAGTAAGCATAGCAGCGACCATTCCCGAGCTTAGCTTTCGTGGAGTGGATCTAGAGGCCTTTTTATTTGATAATACCCTGTCGCTTTCGGAGTTAAAGCTCACCGATGCCGGTGTTAAGCTGTCAATTAACCGCGATTATGGCGAGGAGGAAACCGAGGCAGAACCGGAGGAGGAAAAGCCTGCGGGACGGAAACTGCCTAAACGGATAGATGTCATTCGGATAGATTCCATTCTTACTTCCAATGCTTCCTTTAACGTGGCGTATTACCAGGAGGGGAAAGACCTGGATTTGATAAAAACGGGGATTAATCTATCCATTGCCGCTTTTTTATTGGATTCAGCACGTCTTTCGGAGGGAGATATTGCCAGTTTTTTCTCCAATGTCAGTCTGGAAGTGGACGATTTTTCCCTGGCACTAAAAGACAGTATCCATACGCTGACTTTCTCCAAAATTGGCTTTGATTCCGGAGATGAAGAGATTTTAGTGGACAACCTCCGCATTGATCCCAGTCAGATTTCAGGGATTAAAGGGGTACCAGTGGTGAGGGCTAGCGTTCCCAGGGTTACCATCAATACCCGATCATTGCAGAGCTTCCAACGCACCGGCAGCCTGGATGTATCCCTTCTTCAATTCAGCGATCCGGATGTAAGCATCTACCTGGACGAAGACGAAACCCTGACCCTACTGCAACCAGAAAAAGAGAAAGAAGTGGTGCAAAAAATCCTTGAAAGCCTGCTGATCAGGGATTTCAACCTCTCCGGAGGGAAACTTGCCCTAATTAATAAAGCAGATACCACCAAGGTGACGGCGTTTGAAAATCTGAGTTTAATACTCAGTGATCTTAATTTTGATTTCACTCAGAATCAAACCATCAGTTCCGAATTCTTTTTTAGTAATGACTTCCAATTTGAACTAAAAGACTACGAGCTTGACCTGCCAGACAGCCTGAACCGGCTGCAGATAGGGCAGGTGCTGATTTCTTCTAATCAACTTGTTCTCAATGATATCCGGTTTTTTCCGAAATCAGGAAGGTACGCATATACCCGAGAGGTAGGAACGCAAACCGATGTCGCAGAGTTGTACATCCCGCAGGTAGTGGTAGATGGGTTGGATGCAGGAAAATTTATTGCAGAAGAAAAGTTAGTCGCCCGGTCCATGACCGTCTATTCCCCCCATGTGGAAATATTCCGTGACAAACGAATTCCTGAGGATACCACCGTGGTGAAGCCAATGCCGCAACAAGTAATGGATGCCATGAGTATGGTGATGGTTTTGGATACCTTGCTCGTGACGGACGGGCGACTTCGCTACAGGGAGTTTCCGGAGAAAGGAATGGTTCCCGGGGAAATCAATTTTAGCCGGATGGAGGGGCTCATGTATCCCTTTAGTATGGGGAAAATGGATCAGGAACGAGAAGAGGCCATTGTTAAAGCCTCCTTTCTGATCAATGACGCGGCGGATTTGGATGTGAGTCTTTCCATGAAGTTTACTCCTCCCTATCCCATTGCAGTGGAGGCGAGCGTAGGTTCTTTTGAACTGCCGGTTATCAATTCCATATTGGAGTCCAATGCCTTTGTCACGGTCGAAAGGGGCAAGATTCGGGAAGGAGAATGGCATTTTACCGCCGATCAAGAGCATGCCATTGGAGAAATGACGCTGAAATACAATGATTTAAAAGTCCGGTTACTGGAGGAACGTACGCTCAAAAGGGCGGGGGGCCGAAAGGGCATCCTTACCTTTGTGATCAATGCACTGGCCATGCGAAAAAATAATCCCCGGCCCTTATTTAAACGACTGGTATCATCGCCCATATACAAGGAGCGTACACCCTATAAGTTTGTCTTTAATTACATGTGGAAGGCTACCTTTTCCGGATTGATGGGGAGTTCTGGCTTGATGCAGCCTCGAATTCCTGCAAAAGAGGAAGAAGAGGAAGGCTTTGAAAATGAGGAATGAGCCTTTCCCTATTTAAAAGGTAGGTGGCATCAATAATTTATTATAGATTTGTGACCTTAAAAAGACCAATTGCCCATGCAAAGCCAGAAAATAGACCAGATTAAAGCTGAAATTGCTGCTGCCAATGCCAAATCTGCGGAGGAGCTAGAAGCCTACCGGATGCGGTTTATCAGTAAGAAAAGTGTGGTAGCTGCGCTGTTTGCGGATATGAAATCCATCCCTAATGAGCAAAAAAAGGAATACGGGCAACAAGTCAATGAAGTAAAGCAACTGGCAGAAGAGAAATTCAAACAATTGATCGAAGCGGTCAATACGAGTCGGCAGCAAAAGACCGGACCCTTACCGGACCTAACCCTTCCGCCCACCACCTGGCCGATAGGTGGGATTCACCCCCTAACCGCTACCCGGCAACGAATCGTGGAGATATTCGAACGGATAGGCTTTAACCTTTCCGAAGGCCCTGAAATAGAGGATGACTGGCACAATTTTACGGCCCTGAATTTCCCTGAAAATCACCCGGCAAGGGAAATGCAGGATACGTTCTTTATAGAGAAAAATCCCGACATTGCCTTGCGGACCCATACCTCTTCCGTACAGGTGCGGGTTATGGAAAATGAAAAGCCCCCCATTCGTACCCTGTCACCCGGCAGGGTGTTTCGGAATGAGGCCATTTCTGCCAGGGCGCATTGTATTTTTCACCAGGTAGAAGGCCTGTACGTAGATGAGAATGTGAGTTTTGCTAACCTGAAGCAGACCTTGTATCATTTCGCAAAAGAAATGTTTGGCAAGCAAACGCAGGTACGGTTCCGGCCCTCCTTTTTTCCTTTTACGGAACCCAGCGCAGAGATAGACATCTCCTGCCAGCTATGCGGCGGAAAAGGCTGTAATATCTGTAAGGGGACCGGTTGGGTAGAGATCGGAGGATCCGGAATGGTGGACCCCAATGTGTTGGAAAATTGTGGGATCGATTCCGAAAAATACACCGGATTTGCCTTTGGTATGGGCATTGAGCGGATTGCCATGCTCAAGTACCAGATCAATGATCTGAGGTTATTTACTGAAAACGATATCCGTTTCTTGCAGCAATTCAGGGGACTGCTTTAAACTGGTTAAAGTAGTCTTTCGATGATATAGTAGGAGGCTACAACATCAGCAGGGAATAATAGGTTTGAACAAAAAGATTATGCAATCACTATTTTTGCCTCTTAAGAGAAAATTTCAAAGCCAATGGAAGGCCCTGCGATTTCAATTAAGCGCGTCGAATCATCCGGCGTTTATTGGTTTTTACAAGTATCTGTATAACCCCGGTAAGGGAAGTTTGAGTGATTTTCTGAGCCGTTATTCGCTTTCAAAAAAAGGTGATTTTACCGTCGTTCAAATTGGGGCAAACGACGGCATCACCCACGATCCAATCCACAAATTCATCAAAAGGGATGGGTGGAACGGGGTTTTGCTTGAGCCTCAGCCGGAGGTCTATCATCGGTTTTTGAAGAAAATTTATGCCAAAAATAAGGGGATAAGCCCCCTATGCGCTGCCATCGGTGAAAAGGACGGCACACAGGACATTTATAAAATTGGCTTTTCCGATATGCGCTGGGCGACCGGATTGACTTCTTTTTCCAGGGAAAAAATCGAAAAGGCATTTGAGGAAGGTATCGTTGCTGCCAATTGTTCGAAATTTGGGATAGCGATCCCCAAGGATAAAGATCGGTGGATCAGTAAGGAAGAGGTAGAAGTAATTGCTCCGCAAACCCTGATGAAGCGGTATGACATTCGTAAAATTGATCTTTTGCAAATCGATGCAGAGGGCTATGACCTGGAAGTGATCCGGATTTTTGACCTGCCACGTACAAACCCCGAGGCGATTGTTTTCGAAAACGTGGGTTTGAATGAAGTTGATTACGTTGCCTGCCTGGCACTCTTGCAGGAAAATGGCTACGGTACCCGGAAGTTCGGGCCCAATACCCTGGCCTTAAAAAAGACTGCGGAGATTTATAAAACGTTTTTTTAATGAGCAGGGAGGGCTTGGTTTCCGTCGTTATTCCCTGCTATAATCAGGGAAAGTACCTGGCAGAGACCGTGCAGTCGGTATTGGCATCCACTTACCGCCCGCTGGAGATTCTGATCGTTAATGACGGTTCCACCGATAGTTCCCTGGAAACAGCCCTGGATCTGGAGAAGCAAAATCCGGAAATCAGCGTCATAGACCAGGCAAATGCAGGGGTAGCCAAGGCCCGTAATACCGGGATACAGGCCGCCAGGGGTGGCATACTGCTACCGCTGGATGGGGACGATAAAATTTCTCCGGATTATATTGCACAAGGCGTGTCTGTGCTCCATCAGGATCCCGGGGTGAAAGTAGTGTATTGCCGGGCAGTAAAGTTTTCCGAAGCACGGCAGAAACCCTGGAAATTAAAACCTTTTAGCCTTCGGGCCCTGGCCAGGGACAATATGATTTTTGTGGCTGCCCTTTTCCGGAAAGCAGATGCATTGGCAGTGGGCGGTTTTTCGGAAGACATGCACATGGGGCGGGAAGATTGGGAGTTTTGGATCAAGATGCTCAAAAATGGAGGGGAAGTGGTACAGCTACCCTTTGTAGGTTTTTATTACCGGATGACACCGGATAGCAAAAGGAAAAAGACGGGAACCGGCCGGAAAAAGCGAGAGCGAATAGATTATTTGAATGCCAAACACATGGATTTTTTTGAAAGGGAGCTCAGGGGCCCGCTACGATTTCAGCGCTCCTGGTCCAGGAGGTACAATACCTTGTTGAAGTGGTTGGGGAAGGGCTGATATTGGAAGCTTGGCCTTCAAATGGAAAAAAATCCGGATAGGTGCCGTAGTTGATAGTATGTTGCCCTGGTTGAACAAATGTCCAACTTCTTTATGTGAGAATTGGGGTTGTCTGAAAATCTGGTAGTCAAACTAAAGCCGAAGAAGTTGGCGTCAGGTACTTGACAACCTAAGTTCGATCTATTTTCCGTAAAAAGGTTCAACCCCGTCCGGGGTTGGAGGTTTGTTTTTGTTAGCTTTCCGCGGGTTGCACCCACGGTTATTGTTGTTCAGGCCCTTCAGGCCTGCTTTTACTGAGTGAATCATCAGCAGCCTAAATTGGCATTTATAGCGTTTTTTTCCGTTAGTCCAATTAGGTTATAATGAGGTTCCAGATCACTTCTCAAGAAAAAAGCTCCTATTCGACTTCGAAGCCTGCAGGGCTTCAACAATAATAACTCCGGGCGAAACCCGGGGTTTAGGAGCCAATCTATCCTTCCAGCAACCCCAGAGTGGGTTGAACACTTTTTTCAAAAAGCCCGGAATCAAGTTCAAAACCGGTCAAACGAAGCAAATTGCGACCTATTAAAATCGAACTCAGGTTGACAGACCGATTTAATATATGTACTGAAAATTTAAATATGTTCATTTAGATATATAAATATGAACATATGCTATTAACAGGTCCACTTTATTTCTGGGTAAATTTAGCCTTAAAATTGGTGTAGGGTGCGCTTCTTAATTCAGCGTATTAGTTGAAGAATGGCTTACCCAAAAGGGTATGCAGGAGTTATTTAAAAAAGCCAAGTCCACCATATCAGAACACATCAAGAATGTATTTGAGGGAGGAGAATTGGACGAAGAAGTGGTAGTTCGGGATTTCCGAACCACCAGTCCACATGGGGCTATTATGGACAAAACGGAGGAAAATACCGTAAAATATTACAACCTGGACGTAATCATTTCGGTAGGCTATCGATTGAAGTCTCAACGAGTTACGCAGTTCCGTATATGGGCTACTAAGGCATTGCGGGAATACAATATCAAAGGCTTTGTCCTGGAGGATCAGCGTCTAAAGCAAGGTTCAGCGCTTTTTGGCAAAGACTACTTTGATGAACTACTGGAACGTATCCGTGAGATACTAGCCGGTGAAAGAAGGTTCTACCAAACAATTACAAACATCTACGACCAATGCAGCCAAGAAAAATTGACCATCAGTCGCTTGGAGCTACCATTCCGAATGCTTTCCTGTTTGGCATAAATCAACTTAAATCATTCTTCAATTCCCAAAACTTTCCTAAACTGGTTAAAGTCCCTTAAATCGGTAGTAGGTTGAATAACCGTTGGAACCAAATTTTCCGTGGTTTCGATGGCCACTACTTTTACTTCTTCGTAAGTTTCTCCCGGTCCTGTTGTGGTCACCCGTGCTATGGTAATCTGGACAGCACTCCTGTTTGAAATATACTGATGATAGGTTCTGTAATAAGTCCGTCCAGCATTACCATAATTCGGCAAAATGTACCAGACGTTACCCCTTTTCATGTAGGTATAGAAAAGTTTATTGTTAAAGTCGTCAATTGACATTGAAATTTCTAATTGTTGGATGCTATTTATAGTAAAGTCCTGTCCATCAAAGGTATATACCGTTACATTGGCGTTTCCCGGAGCACCTTGTTCACCTTTGGGACCTTGCGCTCCCCTTGGTCCAGCCGGACCCATTTCTCCCTGATCGCCCTTCTGACCCGGCTCCCCTCGCTCGCCCCTGGGACCAACCGGGCCCATTTCACCCTGTGGACCTACCGGACCTGTCTCTCCCTGTGGGCCTTCGAACAAACTACAGGACCCAAATAAACTCATTGTAAATGCCAAGGCCATAATGGCCAGAGATTTTTCACTGATATTTCGATTTATTTTCATGGGAATACAGTTTAAAAGGATAAGATAAATATTAAGATAGTTAATTTTATTTAATATTCTTCATTTATAACTAATTAAGAAATAAAAAATTAATAAATGATTAATTTACCACATAAAATTCTTAAAAATAATCTCATGAAAGCTTTAACATTCCACTGCCGCTGTGACTGTTGCCCAGAATACCTATTTCAAATCCAACAGAATGGCCATAAAAAGGAGTAGGAACAAAGCCCTGAGATAATAATTTTATTTTTTCAGAGGTTTATGGGTTGGCCGTGTTATTTTTATTAATGGTTGTTAAAAGTAAGTAATCCATCGGAAACCCTGTTTAGTCATTGTTGCGATCCTTTTATACCATGTTGCAAACGGAGCAGAAAAAGCTGTATTTAGCCTACAACTGTCCCCCCAAAAATAAAAAACCCCAAATACAGCTTGTATAAGGGGTTTTTTGTAGCCTCGACAGGAATCGAACCTGTATCTAAAGTTTAGGAAACTTCTATTCTATCCATTGAACTACGAGGCCATTTAAACTTGAGGAAAGAGTAAGATTTACCTTTTGTAAACCTGTTAATGGGTGTTTTTTGGGGCTGCTTAATCGAGCAGGCCTCCGAAAAACATCGCAATTTAAACCATAATTTTACTATTTCACAAATAAAAGAGAGGCATATTCTTCTTTTTGATTTTAATGTTTTATCTTTGCAGTCCAAAAAATATCGATGGACGGGATCCATCAATTCACTAAAAGTCAAAATATTATGGCATTAAAAATCAGATTAGCACGTAGGGGTCGTAGAAAAATGGCCATTTACGATGTAGTAATTGCTGATGCTAGGGCTCCACGAGATGGACGCTTTATCGAAAAAATCGGGTCGTACAATCCAAATACCGACCCCGCTACCATTGCAATCAACAATGACCGTGCGTTAAAATGGTTGATGAATGGAGCACAACCTACCGATACGGTAAAAGCCATGCTTTCCTACCGGGGCGTGATGCTGAAGAAGCACTTGCAGATCGGGGTGGTGAAGGGAGCTATTTCCCAGGAACAAGCCGATGAGAAATTTGAGGCCTGGTTAGAAACCAAAGAGAAAAACATCGCCAGCAAGGTGGATAAAATCCAGTCTGCGAAAGATGATGCCAAGAAAGCGGCATTGGAAGCGGAAGCAGCCAAAAATCAGGCCCGACTGGATGCCATTAAGAAACGAGAAGAAGACGCGATTGCAGCGGCCGAAGCGGCTGAAGCGGAAGCCAAAGCGGCAGCAGCACCTCAGGAAGAGGCTCCGGCCGAAAGTGAAGCCGAAGCTCCTGCCGAGGATAAAGCAGAAGCACCCGCCGAAAACGAAGGAGAAGCTCCTGCAGATGATGCGGCCGCTTCTGACGAAGAAAAAGCCTAAATCCAGCACCGACCATGAACAAAGACAATTGCTTTCAATTGGGCCATATAGCCAAAGTTCATGGATTGCATGGAGAGGTATTGCTGGTACTGGATGTAGACTTTCCCGAGGATTATGAGGAGTTGGAACATGTCTTCGTGGAAAAGGGCAACCGACTGGTACCCTTTATGCTGGAGCACATGGTGCCTCAACCCAATAATAAATTTCTGGCCAAATTTGAAGAATTTGACCAGGTAGATCAGGTGAAGCCTATGGTAGGAGCCGCATTGTTCCTCCCATTATCCCTTCTTCCGGACTTGAAAGAAGATCAGTTTTATTACCACGAATTGGTGGGATATACCGTGATCGATGAGGAGCTGGGGGAATTGGGAGAGGTCAAAGTGATCTATGACCTGGAAACACAGGATCTGATCGGAATGGATTACCAGGGCAAAGAGGTATTAATACCCATTCAGGATGGCATCCTGGAGGGGGTAGATAAGGCAGAGAAAAAAGTTTTCTGCAGGCTTCCGGAAGGCCTACTTGACATTTATTTGGAAGATTAACATGCGGATTGATATCATCACCGTTTTGCCCGGACTGCTGGAAGGGCCTTTTTCCCATTCCATTCTGAAAAGAGCGGAAGATAAAGGACTGGCCAGCGTAAAGGTGCATGATTTGCGCGGATATGGTATCGGGAAGCAGAAAAGTGTTGACAATTACGCCTTTGGGGGTGGTGCAGGCATGGTGATGATGATAGAACCCATCGCCAAATGCATCGAAGACTTGAAAAAGGAACGCGACTACGACGAGGTTATTTACATGACACCGGACGGTCTAACCTTCGATCAAGGCATGGCCAACGCCCTTTCGTTGACGGAGAATTTAATCATTCTTTGCGGACATTATAAAGGAGTAGATGAGCGGGTTCGTCAACATTTGATCACTAAAGAGGTAAGCATAGGTGATTTTGTCCTTTCAGGAGGAGAGTTAGCCGCTGCGGTAGTGACAGATGCCATCATTCGATTACTCCCCGGAGTTCTGAATGACGAGACTTCTGCCTTGACAGATTCCTTTCAGGATGGCCTATTGGCACCGCCGGTTTATACCCGGCCAGCGACCTACAAAGGTTGGAAGGTACCTGAAGTATTGCTGTCAGGACATGCGGCAAACATCGAATCCTGGAGATTTGATGAATCGGTACGCCGAACCAAAGAAAGAAGACCCGACCTGATGGAAGGGGATAATTCTCTGGGCAAAGGCGATAGCACAACAGAACGAAACGATAATTGAGATAATTAAGGATACAAGAATCGGTATCCGATAAAGCGATAAGCAAAATAGTAAAGCAATGAGCGAACTACTTAAATTCGTAGAACAGGATTACAAAGACGCACGATCCAAATTTCCTGCCTTCAAAGCCGGGGATACGGTCAACGTTCACGTGAAAATTACAGAAGGAAACAAGGAGCGTATCCAGCAGTTTCAGGGTACGGTCATCCAGCGGAAAAATGTAAATTCCAATGGTGAAACCTTCACGGTAAGAAAGGTGTCCAACAGTATTGGTGTAGAGCGAATATTTCCCATCATCTCCCCAAGCTTAGAAAAAATTGAAGTCCTGCGAGAAGGCAAAGTCCGCAGGGCCAAATTGTTCTACCTGAGAGGAAGACAGGGTAAGTCTGCAAAAATCAAGGAAAAGATCAGGGTAAAAAAGTAAGTTTATCCGAATTAAATATTAGTAATAGTAGAAAAGGGGGGCTTTTGCCCCCTTTTTTTGTGCATTAATTCCACTAAGCCAATTTGACTTCCGGGACGAACCAGGTAACTAACCGTTTCATTTTTATCTTTTTTAATAGAGATATACCAAGTAATGTATTTTTAAGTTAGTTTTTTATCACTATAAAATTTTATTTAGGCAGGATAGTGCAGGATAGTATTGCTTGATCTTTTGGGTTTATTTAATTGACATAAATCAATTTAACCAAACACAAAAGATTATGAAAACAGGTTACAAACCACACTTAATCGGGTTTCGGACGGTGTTTATGGCTTTTCTTTTAGTAATTACCTTTTCCGGATATTCCCAGGATACAGGGCAGATTACAGGGAGAGTCCTGGCAGCAGAGGATTCCGAACCCCTACCGGGTGTATCCATTTTGGTGAACGGAACCTCCCGGGGAACGGTCACCAATATGGACGGAGAGTTTGCCATTCAGGCATCTTCCGGAGAAACACTTACCATTAGTTTTATTGGATTTGAAACCAAGGAAGTAGCCGTCACCGGAGGCCAGACCAACTACGAAATTATTATGGAACCCTCCATGGGAGATTTGGGTGAAGTCGTGGTAATGGGCTATGGCTCTCAACGAAAAGCGGACATCACCTCGGCGGTTTCCGTCATCAATATGGAAAATATTGGGGAAGTACCTACTACCAATGTTTCCCGCCTCTTGCAAGGTCAGGCCGCCGGAGTTCAGGTAAGGCAGACCAGTGGAAGGCCTGGTGAGGAAATGGAAGTAACGATCCGGGGAATTGGCTCCCTGGGAGCAGGCAGCCAACCCCTGTACGTGGTGGATGGATTTCCGGTAGGAACCTCCCTGGGACAAAACCTGAATCCAGCCGACATTGAGAGCATGACGGTGCTAAAAGATGCCGCCTCAACGGCCATTTATGGTGCCAGGGGTTCCAATGGTGTGATCGTGATTACCACCAAATCGGCTAAAGATGGCGTGGTAAGCCTGGACTTCGTCGTCAACCAAGGCATTCAGAACGTTCCTGACGGGAGAAGAACCCGCATGATGAACGGTCCTGAGTTTGCCCAGTTCAAGCACGATAGTTTCGTAGACAGGATCCGCTATTTCGAGCAACGAGAGCCTGACCTGGAGGAAATTCCCCTGGAATTCCGGTTTCCCGAGCAGACCACTGTTTCTACAGATTGGTTTGAGGAGATCATGAATCAAAATGCACAATTTCAGAATTACAACGCCACCCTTACGGCCGGAAAGGGAGATATTCGCTCCCTGGTGTCGGTGGGCTATATCAATCAGGAAGGTGCCGTTATCGAGACGGGTTTCGAACGATTTAACGTGCGGGCCAATATCGACGGCAAGATCAATGATTTTATCAGTATGGGCTGGAACATTGCGGCTTCCCATTCCCGGGAAGATTATGCTTCTACCGACGGCAGAAGTGCGTTAATAGGTCGGTCACTTTGGGCAGATCCCCGGTATCCAGTGTACAATGAAGATGGGAGTTTTAATGACTTTATCGGGGGCACCCATGGCGTTTTTGGAACGGCCAATGTGGTACAGGAACTGCATGAAATGGAACGAAACCGGTCTGAGAACAACATTCTGACCAATGGCTACCTGGAATTCAGTTTTTTGAAAAACTTCAAATTCCGGACTTCGGTAAATGCCAGACTGGAAGGTACCGACCAGAAGGAATTCAGGCCATCCACCCTGGCAGGAACTGGTTTCAATCAGGCTCCTCCCAGAGAGGCGACCTTATACCAGAGAAGAAACGAGGTGTTGAATATCGCAGCCGATCAGTTACTTTCTTATAATAAAATTTTGGGTAGTCATCGAGTGGAAGGACTTTTGGGTTTTTCAGCTCAGGAAGAAACCTTTAAATACCTGCAAGGCAACGGCAACGAATTTGCCAATGATCAGGTCCAATACCTGAGCGCGGCCATTCGGCAAACCTCAACTTCCGGAGAGGCGGATTGGAGTCTGATGGCCTATTTTGCCCGAGTCAATTATTCCTTTAACGACAAATACCTCTTTTCCGCTTCCTACCGTCGGGAAGGCAGTTCCCGATTTGGTGCGAATAATAAGTGGGGGGACTTTCCTGCCTTTTCTGCCGGTTGGCGGATTTCAGAAGAATCCTTCATGCCACAGACCAATTGGATTACCGATCTGAAATTGAGGGCCAGCTATGGGATTACCGGTAACAATGCCATCGGGAATTACTCCAGTTTGTCCAACCTGCGTATCTCGAACTATGTTCTGGGAGGTGCCATTGCCAATGGGCAGGTCTTGTCCAATTTTGCTAACGCCAATCTGGGCTGGGAGCAATCCCAACAAACAGATATCGGCCTGGATCTGGCCATGTTTGACAACCGCTTGATACTGACAGCGGAGTATTACAACCGATTAACGGACAACATGCTGTTGTCGGTAGAAATGCCGGTCATCTCCGGTTTTACCCAGTCGCTGGATAATGTAGGACAGGTACAAAACAGGGGATTGGAACTGGCATTGGATTACCGGACCCGGATCAACCAACTAAATCTGCGAAGCAATTTAAACCTGACTATCAACCGTAACAAGGTGTTGGAAATCAGGGGTGAAAATGACGAAATCTGGTCGGGTGGTTTCTACAGCACCTATAATGTTTCTCAGGTGGGCCGGCCGGTTTCCATGCTCCATGGTTTTCGCATGATGGGCATTTTTGATACCGAAGATGAAATCGAAGCCTGGCCAACTCAGGACGGAGCCATCCCCGGTACCTACAAATATTTCGATGCGAATGGTGACGGGGAAATTTCCTACGACCAGCAGGATATGATAGAAATAGGTAATCCGCATCCCGCTTATATATTGGGATTTACGCTTGGAGGGGACTATAAAAGCTTTGACTTTAACTTCATGTTTACAGGAGCCTTTGACTACGACGTATTCCGGAACATAGAAGCTACGACCATGAATATGGACGGGGTATTCAACATCCTGCAGTCCGGTGTCAACCGCTGGCGATCTGCCGAAAACCCGGGTGATGGCCGGGGGGCTACGACCAACACCTGGAAGTGGCAGCGGGAATCCAATTCCAGGTACGTGTACGATGCTACCCACGTGTGGCTAAGGAACATTACCCTTGGGTACACCATCCCTCAAAATCCGGTAATACCCAATGCCAGGGTGTTTTTCAGTGCAGAAAATCCCTTCCTTTTCACTTCCTTTCCAGGTACCAATCCGGAGATCAACCAAAGGGGAGGGATAAATATAGGAGTGGATGATGAAGCCTACCCCATGCCCAGGACGTTTACCTTGGGCGCGACCATCAGATTTTAATTAGTAAACTACCGAAGAGATGAAAAAATACATGCATATAAAATTAATTTGTCTGGGCTCCTTGCTGGCTTTTACTGCTTGCGATGAGGAGTTTCTGAACAAAACCGATCCCACTGTTCTGGTATCAGATAATTTCTACCAGACCGAAACCCAGGTAATTCAGGCGGTGAATGGGGTGTATGGACAACTTAGGCCCTTGCACTTAAATCAATGGCAATACACGGAGTTTATATCCGACAATACCACCCTGCATTTTAACCCGGGTAACCGGGGAAGTGGACCATCCCTGGAAGCCCTGGAATTTTGGCAGTACAACCCAGCTACTCCCAATATTACCAACCTGTACAATAGTACCTATGGGGTGATGGTCAACGTGAATACCACCCTGTCTAAATTGCCCGAATCTGTTGCCAGTGAGGCGATTAAAACCCGTTCGGAAGGGGAATTGAAATTTATCCGGGCGTATTTGTATTTTCACCTGGTACAGCACTTTGGGGATGTGATCATCATTACGGAACCGGTAAACTCTCCGGCGGAAGCTTTCGAATACGAACGTCAACCGGTGGAAACGGTGTATCAACAGATACTATCGGATTTGAATACGGCCGTCAATGCGCTACCTGTCAGCTATGATTCCGATCAGGTAGGTCGGGTGACCAAGGGAGCGGCGCTTAGTCTGTTGGGAAAGGTTCATCTGACACGCGGAAATTACGGACTGGCGATCGATGCCCTGGACCAGGTCACCTCAATGGGTTACGATTTATTAGCTGATTATGCGGATATTTTTGACCCGCAAAACAAAAACCACCAGGAGTCTGTCTGGGATATTCAGTACCAGGGAGACAATCAGTTTGGTGTAAACAGTAACTTTATCTACACCTTCGCACCCCGGGAGTCCTTTGGTGCAGTAATAGATTTCCCAGGCCAGGAAGGCGGTGGATGGAACACGCCAAGCAATGACATCATCGCCGCCTACGAAGAGGGTGACCTGAGAAAAGAAGTTTCCCTGAAAGAAGGGTACACCGACCTGGACGGGGAATACGTAGGAGTCCCTTTTATCAATAAGTACAATCATCCTCATTCGATTCGGGGCGTTACCAATGACAACTGGCCCGTAATCCGGTATGCCGATGTATTGCTGATGTTAGCGGAGGCGATCAACGAAGTAGATGGCCCTACCGGCGTTGCCTATGGCTATCTGAATGAGATAAGGGACCGAGCAGGCTTGGATCCCCTGAGCGGGTTAGGCCAGGATGCTTTCCGGGAGGCCGTACTCGACGAACGTCGGATTGAACTGGCCTTTGAGAATCATCGTTGGTTTGATTTGAAACGAACCATGGAAACCCAAGAGTTGGTGAGTTTTCTGAATGCTTATGGCCTGCAGGAGCGTGC
Organism: Cyclobacterium salsum; assembly: GCF_010119245.1. Lineage (GTDB taxonomy): Bacteria > Bacteroidota > Bacteroidia > Cytophagales > Cyclobacteriaceae > Cyclobacterium > Cyclobacterium salsum. The sequence continues at coordinate 156,740 of NZ_WNKG01000011.1, read as the reverse complement.
CAATCCAACCACTTCCAGGGAGGGGATTCCTTTTTCGAATGGTGATTTTATCTTTGAAGCCCACGAGATTCTGTTTCCGATTCCGCAGGATCAAATCCGGATCAATTCGGAACTCACCCAGAATCCGGGTTATTAAGAATAGAAATGGATAAGTTAAAAGTCTTCCGTTATGAACTGTAGAAAACAGTTTATTTCGGAAGACTTTTTTGATTCGCTATTTTTTAATATCCATAGAAAATTTCCTTTGCGGGAAGGATTACCGGAGCGGCTTCCAGCAATCCTTCTATTTTATCCTTAAACAGAAATTAATTTTGGTAAATAATTTTTTGTCAAACAGTTGTTTAACAAAGCCTGGCTTTTTCAAAAGGACTGATTGAAATCATATTCAGCACAGTGCAGGATAGTTCTGGAAGGAATATCGTTTTTATTTAGGAAAATTTCGGGTATAACACCTGGAGGTTTTAGAATAAATCCATTCATTTAACCTATTTATTATGAAAAAAGATTGCTACCCAATTTTGGATAGCAGGCGCCTGATTGCTTTCATGGCGGCCATGCTATTGACCTTCGCATCTTATGCGCAAAGCACCGTCTCGGGTGTGGTGCGCTCAGAGGGAGACAATGAAACGTTACCGGGAGTTTCCGTCCTGGTAAAAGGAACCACCCGCGGCACGGTTACCGACCTGGACGGTAGGTTTCAGGTAGAAGCGGCAGCCGGTGAGGTGTTAACCGTTAGTTACATCGGATACGCAACACGGGAAATTCCCGTGCAGGGAGGCCAAACGGAATATGAAATCGTGTTGGCATCTTCCATGAGTGACCTGACCGAAGTAGTGGTCGTGGGTTACGGTAGCCAGTTGAAGAAGGAAATCACCGGTTCGGTGCAAACCATCCAGGGAGATGACCTGATGGACATACCAGCTACACAAATGGCCCAGAAGCTTCAGGGACAGCTGGCCGGTGTGCAGATCAACCAAACCACTGGAAAGCCCGGACAGGGAATGAATGTTCGGATCAGAGGACAGTTATCTGTTTCCGCTGGTAGTGATCCATTGTATGTAGTTGATGGATTTCCGATTACTGGAGATATTTCCACATTGAACCCAGACGAAATTCAGGACATTACCATTCTGAAAGATGCAGCGTCTACCTCCTTGTATGGATCCCGTGCTGCAAACGGCGTGGTCTTGATAACCACCAAAAGAGGAAAAGCGGGACAATCCTCCGTTGCCTTGAACGTGTATACAGGTTTGCAAAATGTACCTCATTACAACCGTCTGGAAATGATGGATGCGGTAGAATTTGCTCAGTTTAAGAAGGAATATTTTGAAGATGCGGGAAGACCCGTACCAGACATGTTCCAGAACCCTTCCCAATACGAAGGACAGACTCAGGATTGGTACGATGCCTTGCTGCAGACCGCTCCTATTACGAACTATAACCTGACGATAAACTCCAACACCGAGAAAATGCGAACTTCAGTGGTGGCAGGCTATTTTGACCAGGAAGGTGTGGTATTGAATACCGATTACGAACGGTTTTCATTGCGATTAAACACTGATTACACGGCTTCAGATAAACTAACCATGGGTTTTAACCTGGCTCCTACCTATGTACGAGACAATACGCCCAGAACCGATGGATCCAGAGGTACGGGGATTTTGTTTAACGCCTTGCATACCTGGCCTAATATGCCCATTTACGATGATAACGGGGAGCTGACCTATTTCAACCGATTCCCAAGTGAAACAGGAAATATATTTGCTTATCCAAACTATGTCAGATCTGCTCAGGAGATTACTAACGAGACCAAGCAGACCAATTTGTTGTCTAATGCGTATGTGCAATATGAGCCTATAGAGGGGCTTGAAATCAAATCCACCATCAATGCTGAAATCAGAAATAGTAAGTATTTCTATTTCAATCCTTCTACCGCCACTCCGGGAATGAACGTGGCCATTCCTACGGTGGCTTCCTCCGTTCGGGATAATCGCGAAATATTCAGTTGGTTGAACGAAAATACGGTAACGTACACCAAGTCCATCAACGACCACAATTTCCAGCTATTGGGAGGGTTTACCAACCAGAAGTTCAGACTGGATCGGACCCAGGTGGCCGCCAATACCTATGCGGATGACCGACTCCCTACCGTTCAGGGAGCCATCAATATCAACAGAGGAAGCACGATCTCAGACGTTCAAGAGTGGGCCCTGACTTCTTTCCTAAGCCGATTGACTTACAACTACCAGGGTAAATACCTATTGACCGCGGCTATACGAGCGGACGGGTCTTCCCGATTTGGTTCCGAAAACCGTTGGGGAGTATTCCCTTCTGTGTCTGCCGGATGGGTCATGTCTGACGAAGGCTTCCTGAACACCAGTGACAAGGTTTCCTTTATGAAAGTAAGGGGTAGCTACGGAGTGACTGGTAATAACAACATCGGTAACTATACCCAGTATGCCCTGGTGAACAACACGGTGAATCATGTTTTCAACAATTCGGTGGTGCCGGGTGCAGCCATTACTTCCCTGCAGAATCCCTTTCTGGGATGGGAAACCACCCAGCAGTTTGACATCGGATTAGACCTGGGATTATTTGACGATCGCATCCAGTTTGTATATGATTTCTATACCAAAAACACCACCAACCTGTTGTATAACGTGCAGATACCGCAGGAAGCGGGATTCGGCAGCTTTACGGACAACATTGGAGAGATCAAATTCTGGGGTCATGAATTTGCAATAACTTCGCGAAACACCCAAGGCAGACTGGTATGGACCACCAATGCCAACATCTCTTTCAATCGCAACAAGGTAATGGATCTTGCTGAAGGCATCGATCGGGTGTATGGTAACGTACATATCACGCAGGTAGGGCAACCATTCGGACAATTTTATGGATTGAGAAAGCTTGGTAACTACATGAATGAGGAAGACCTGAACAGTTCTCCTCAGGTACCGGGTCGCTCCACGGTTGGCTCTATTAAATTGGAAGATATCAATGGAGATGGCATCATCTCCATTGGTGGCGATAACGATGACCGAACCATCATAGGCAATCCATTCCCAGATTTCACTTATGGAATCACCAATAATTTCCGATATGGAAAGTGGGATTTGAATATCATCGGATCTGGTTCCTATGGAAATGAGTTGTACATGAGACATCTTTTCAGTACGGCGAACCTGGATGGGGTATTTAATATGGTTCAAAAGGCCACTGAGCGTTTTCGTTCTCCGGAAGATCCGGGAGAGGGAATCTTCGGAACCACTGTGGGTGGAGGAAACGTGACGGGTATTGAACGAGATTGGGCCAACAGCAACTTTGTCTGGGATGCTTCCTTTTTCACTATCAAGAATATCACATTGGGATACAATCTTGGGGCAATTGCAAATGTAATTAAGTCTGCCAGGGTCTATGCTGCTGTACAAAATGTGTACATTTTTACTCCCTACTGGGGAGGTCCTAATCCGGAAGTCAGTCAGCAAAATAATGGAAATGGCGACGGAGGAAACCTTAGTCAGGGAGTTGACCTTACCGGTTATCCTGTTCCCAGAACCTTTACAGTAGGTGCGAATATTACCTTCTAAAGAAGCTTTACATCTAAAATTGACTGAAAAATGAAAAAAATAAATATCATCCTGGCGTTTTTGGGAATCATGCTGTCAAGCTGTGAAGAGTTCTTGACCATTGCCCCGGAAACAGCCCTCAGCTCTGCTACTTTCTATCAGACAGAGTCTGATTTTGAACAAGCGGTGAATGCAGCCTATGCCCCATTAAGAACCATTGCCGATAACCGGTCCTGGTTGCTATGTGAAATGCGGTCCGATAATACGATTTATGCACGGAACATCAACTTTGGAGCTACCGAGCAGCAGGAAGATCTTTCCGATCATGCCCTGCCAGAAGCACAGGGAATCACTTCCAACGTGCATGTTCTGAATCAATACCGGCAGGACTACCTGATCATTGCGAGAACCAATGAAATAATGTCCCAAATAGACGATGTAGAATTTGATCAGGCGTCTAAGGATAACCTGAAAGGTCAGGCCCTTTTCTTACGCGGATATGCCTATTATGAATTGGCCCGTTACTTCGGAAGTGTGCCCTTGCACCTTACTCCGGTTACTTCCAGAGAGGAAGCAGCATTGCCTTTAACACCCGAAGCTGAAATTTATACCCAGTTGATCGGTGACATTCAGTCTGCTGTTAATTTATTGCCCGTTCGATCCCAGCAGGGAGTGGGCAGGGCATCCAAGGGAGCCGCCCAGATGTTACTGGCGGACGTGTTTATCACCCAGAAGCGCTGGGAGGATGCAGAAACCCTGCTTAAAGCCATAGTGACCAGCGGTGAGTACGAGTTGATACCCAATTACGAAGACGTATTTTCTGAAAGCGTGGGAAATAAAAACAATGCAGAATCACTGTTTGAGATTCAATATCTTGAAGGTCCGGAAGGATTGAACAGTGACTTTTTGTATGCCTTTATGCCCCGGCCGATTTCACAAGATGAGTTGCAGCCCATCACCGGCACCTCTAATCCGCAACCGCTGGATGGAGAAGGAAATAATATCCCTACTCCGGACATCATTGCTGCTTATGAAGAGGGCGATTTGAGAAAGGATGCTTCCATTGCCTACGTGGAAATAGCGGGTAGTGACCGGGAAGACAAAGTGTACCCGTACATTAAAAAATATGCCAAGCACCATGATTTGCACTTTAACCATGGGATAAATTGGCCCATTTACCGCTATGCGGAAGTCTTGTTATTCCTAGCCGAGGCACTGAATGAGCAGGGTAAAACCGAAGAAGCTGCCGGCTACCTGAATCAGGTGCGAAGCCGGGCCGGATTGGACGATACCAATGCTTCCGGACAGACCGATATGCGAGAAGCCATCTTTAACGAAAGAAGGGTGGAGTTGGCCTTTGAAAACAAAAGGTGGTTTGACATCACTCGCGCAGACAGGGTACAAGAGATCATTGGCGATTTCGGACAAAGAGCTTTGGCCAATCCACAGGACTATTACTATCCTGAGGGAGCTACCTTCCGATCCAATGCCTTTACCAATATCACCAAATACTATGCCTTACCAGCTGCCGAAGCAGAGATCACGCCTCACTTCTAACAATGCTGTAGGCTTGGAAACGAAATAATCCAACCTGATAGATACAGCGGGAAGCCCATTTGCTTTCCGCTGTTTTTTGGTTAATTATGATCAAAGGTTTAAATTCCACTTTACTGGCTTTATAAAGCAGTGGATTTGGGTTAAATTTAGAATTGTTTCCCAGGCTTTTAAAATGCCTAAGAGGAGAAATTGCCAATTAATAATAACTATATGTATAACAAAAACTCAATGAAAAACTGGCTGATGGCTGCATTGATCCTCCTGTTTGCAGGATCCTGCGGCCAGGGTGGCGGCGACCAAAAAGAGGTTGACCCCAAAGTTGCCAAGTTGAAATTGCCCTCCGGCTTTGAGGCGGAGCATCTCTACAGCCCCGGGGATAATGAACAGGGCTCCTGGGTAGGAATGACCTTTGATGATAAGGATCGACTGCTTACGGTGGACCAATATGGAGCCATCTACCGGCTGGAGGTTCCAGGCATCGGGTCTGATTCGCTGACACCGAAAGTAGAAAAACTCATTATAGGAGAAAACGGAGACGATCAGATCGGGATGGGCTATGCTCAGGCGCTCTTATATGCCTTTAATAGTCTTTATGTGATGGTCAATCACCGGGCAAACGATGACTTTGACAAAAACACCGGCATTTACAGGCTACAGGATACCAATGGAGACGATCAATTTGATTCCATAACCATGCTCAGAGAATTTACCGGTAGCCCCGGTGAGCACGGGCCGCACAGTATGGTGGTTTCTCCGGATGGCGAATCCATTTACCTGGTGGTAGGAAATCACATTGACGTTCCGGAAATGGATCATTACCGAATTCCCCGGGTTTGGGAAGACGATAACCTCATTCCGGAAATCAAAGACCCCAGAGGTCACGCCAATAGCCGGGGAGCACCGGGAGGATGGATCGCTAAAATTGACCCCGAAGGTACCGAATGGGAATTGATTAGCGTGGGTTATCGTAACCCCTTCGATATCGCCTTTAATGAGGTAGGAGATTTATTTACGTATGATTCCGACATGGAGTGGGATTTTGGAATGCCCTGGTACCGGCCTACCCGTATCAATCACGTGACCAGCGGGAGTGAATACGGTTGGCGAACCGGGAATAAAAAGTGGTCTCCCAACTACACCGACAACTTACCGGCAATTTTGAATATTGGTCAGGGGTCCCCCACGAATGTGTTCTACGGGACCAATGCCAAATTTCCGGCAGAATACCGAAATGCCCTTTACGCCTTTGATTGGAGTTTCGGTATCATGTACAAAATTAATCTGACCCCTGAGGGCGGCTCTTATGCCGCTACCGGTGAAGAGTTTATTTCGGGATCGCCACTTCCGCTTACCGATGGCGTGATTGGTCCTGATGGGGCCCTTTACTTCATGACCGGAGGTAGAAGGTTGGAGTCGGACCTGTACCGGGTGCATTATACCGGAGATTTAAGCGACGATGGCAACGGAGGACTGACCGAGGCCGATTTGCCGGAAGCGCACAACATTCGAAGAAGCCTGGAGGCGTATCATGAAGGTCCACAAGCAGGAGCTATTGATTTTGCCTGGCCTTATTTGAGTCATGAGGACCGATTTGTTCAGTATGCAGCGAGAATTGCGGTAGAGCACCAGCCCCTTTCGGAATGGCAAAGTAAGGCCTTGAATGAAACCGACCCAAGAGCACTTACCCAGGCGATCATTGCACTGGCCAGACACGGAAATGCTTCCCAGCGAAATGCCATGCTGCAGTCGCTGATGGGAATCGATTACGCATCCCTGAATGAAGAAGACCGGCTGAACCTTTCCAGGGCGGTGGAAGTGGTCATCGCCCGGCATGGAAATCCAACCGGTGGCGTACGGACCCAGTTAATCAGTTACCTGGACGCTCATTTCCCGGCGGAAAGCAACAGTTTAAATCGGGTTCTGGGTAAAGTCATGGTAGCGTTGGAAGCCCCATCGGCGGTACCCCAGTTGCTAGGTCTGTTAGAAAACGCAGAGGACGATCCGAACTTTCAGAAGACGCTAACGGCTTCTTCGGACCTGATCATGAGAAACCCCCAATACGGGTTGGATATTGCCAATATGCTGGCCAATGTTCCGCCTGCCCAGCAGACCTACTATGCGACCGTATTGGGAGGTGCCAAGGCAGGATGGGATGAGGAGTCCTACGAGAAATATTTTAACTGGACGCACAATGCTTTTCAATACAAGGGCGGAAGAAGCTATGTGGGCTTTATTGATCGCGCCAGAAAAATGGCTTTGAGTACCGTTCCGGAAAATAAATTTGAACAATACGATGAGCTTTCCGGTGGCAAGCTTCTGACCGGATCGGGCAATGATATTGCCGTATCCGAAGTTCAACCGGAGGGTCCGGGTAGAAGGTGGACGGTAGATGAGGCCGCGCCATTGGTAGAAGACTTGAGCAACAGGGATTTGGAAAAAGGAAAGGCCATGTACGGGGCCGCCCTTTGTAGTTCCTGTCATGCCATAGGCGGAGAAGGGGGAGCGGTAGGTCCTGACCTGACCCAATTGGGCAATAGGTTTACTCCTAAGGATATTCTGGAGGCTACTCTTGACCCAAGTGCGGTGATCTCAGATCAATATGCGGCGATGGTGTTCGTTATGGGAGATAAATCTTCTGTCGTGGGTAGGTTGATCAGGGAAAATGATGATACCTATTACGTGTCCCAGAATCCCTTTGCTCCCGAAGTGATCAAGGAGGTGCCTAAGGATGAAGTCACCAGCATCAAGGAGTCAGAAGTATCCGTGATGATGCCGGGACTGGTAAACCGTTTAAACGAAGAAGAATTAAAAGATTTGATGGCTTATCTGATCTCAGGTGGTAATCCAAACCACGAAGTGTATCAATAAGTATTGCTTATATAATTGTTTTCAGGCCAGGCAGCAGTTGTTTGGCCTGAAAACATTCAACCTAAATCAGCATGCAATGAAGAAATATACTCAAATAGCCTTTCTGGCTGCATTTTCGACCTTGGCTTTTGCCTGTGGATCGGGCCAGCAAAATGATTCCGAGACCGAAAGCGTAGCAGAGGCCGTTCAGCCTGAGGATAATAACGATGGTTTTGTACAAATTTTTGATGGAAGCACTTTGAACGGCTGGGAGGGTGATGCTACCTATTGGCGCGTAGAAGACGGAAGCCTGGTGGGAGAAATCACCGAAGAAACCAAACTGGAAAGAAACCATTTTATTATCTGGCAAGGGGGGCAACCGGGAGATTTTGAATTCAAGGCCGAGTTTAAAATTACGGAGGCTGGCAATTCCGGCGTCAATTATCGTAGCGAAATGGTTGAGGATCTCCCCTTTGCGCTACGTGGCTATCAGGCCGATATTGACGGTAAAAACAATTACACCGGTCAAAATTACGAAGAAAGAAAGCGGACCACGCTTGCATACATTGGACAGAAAACCAAAATCAACCCTCAGGAAACGGAGGGCGATCTCCGATCCAATGTAGAGCGGAATGCCTGGTTGGGTCTGGAAGTAGTAGAAGAACTGGGTGATAGGGAAGAGATGAAGCAGGTAGTAAATTCCAATGACTGGAATGAAATCCATATTGTTGCCAAAGGAAACAGGCTGCAACATTATATTAATGGCACACTGATGAGTGATGTGACCGACGATGATCCTGCAAATAGGTCTATGAAGGGATATTTGGGCATGCAGGTACATGTGGGGCCTCCCATGCAGGTAGCCTACCGAAATATATTTTTGAAAGAACTTTAGTAGTGAAGGTATCCTATCTGGAGAGATACCAGAAAGAACAGGATGGTTAAAAAAACGGAAAGATTTATATTGTATAAAAAAACAGGTTTATGGATTCCGGATATAGTCCCTGGAATGGAAAAGTAGGTAGTGTTCGTCAGATAGGCGGCATCGAAACCAGTGTTTTGGATAACGGTCCGGGACGCGGTGTTCGGGTGGCCTGGATCGATACCGGGGCAGGATTGCGCTACCAGGTCGTTCTTGACCGAGGGATGGATATCAGTGCTGCTTTTTTTCGATCCCAAAGTCTTGCATGGCTTAGTCAGGTCGGAATCACAGCGCCCTCCCCTTTTTCGGACAGGGGACTGGACTGGCTTCGGACCTTTGGTGGAGGCTTGCTCACCACCTGTGGGTTGAGTCATGTAGGAGGCCCGGAAGACGATGAACAGGGTCATCGGGGATTGCACGGAAGGATTTCAAATAATCCGGCCGAAATCATCGAAGTCAAACAACCGGATATTCTTGGCGGCGACTTGAACATGCAGCTAACCGGTATTATTCGGGAAAGCAGTGTGTTTGGGCCTCATTTGGTCTTAAAGCGCACCATTTCTGGGATTTTGGGGCAACCCTACCTAAAGATAACAGATGAAGTCACCAATGAGTCCAATGTGGAAGTACCCCATATGTTACTTTACCATGTGAATTTTGGCTGGCCCTTAGTGGATGAGGGGAGCCAGATCGTGTGGAGGGGCTCTTGGCAGTCCAGGGATGGAGATGCCCAGAACCGGATTTTCAATCCCAAAAATGACTTCAAAACCTGCCCGCCGCCTTTGGACGATCATGCAGGGTTTGGGGAAGACGTAGCATTTATCGATCCGGAGGTAGAAAGTGATAATCGCTGCCGGGCCGGCATCTATAACTCCTCTCTGGGTTTTGCCTTGAGGATGACTTTTGATAAACGCCAATTACCCAGCCTGGTCAATTGGCAACATTGGGGAAAGAATGAATACGTAACCGCTTTGGAACCTGGAACTCATCCGCCGATAGGGCAGGCCAAAGCCAGAGAAGAAGGTTCGTTGATCCTGCTCAAGCCGGGTGAAAAGCGTACCTATGATCTGATGCTGGACGTTTTGACGGACAGCAAAGGACTTAAATCTTTTACAAATACGAAATAAATAGCATTACTAACAATAAATCAAATAAGAACCTATGAGTTTGGCAAAAAAAGCATTAGAAGAAGGACAGGGTATTTTGCGCCTGGCACCTACTTGGGTACCCAGATCTTTTTGTGTTCCCGGCAGGAGGATAAAATTACATCCGGATGATTATTACGTGTTGGGTGGGGAACGAGGAGGAATCGACGAACGATGGCTTTCTTCCACCACCGCTGCCGAAAATGGTCCCCTTACCGGTAAAGATGAAGGATTAAGCAAAGTAATTGTTGGGGCTGAGGGCAAGGAGGAACAAATCCTGCTTAAGGATGTCATCGACGAACTTCAAGGAGAAATCATAGGTTCCCGAATTTGGGACGAGCATCAAAGCTGGCCCATGTATTCCAAGTTTTTTGATAATATGGGGCCCCTGCCGCACCACATTCATCACAACGATGAGCACGCAGCCAAAATTGGGATGAAAGGAAAGCCGGAAGCCTACTATTTCCCGCCGCAGTTGAATAACCACGGAGGAGATTTTCCCTACACCTTTTTTGGGATCGCTCCGGGTACTACGAGAGAGCAAATCAAGGAGTGCCTGATGAATTTCAATAAAGGAGACAACAAAATTACCAGTTTCTCCCAGGCATTTAAACTGGACCCGGGAACGGGTTGGGATGTGCCTCCGGGAATGCTGCATGCACCCGGTAGTATGTGTACCTACGAACCCCAAAAGGCATCCGATGTTTTTGCCATGTACCAGTCTCTGGTCAATGAAGCCATTATTCCCGAAGAACTCCTTTGGAAAGGAACACCGAAAGACCGGATGGGAGATTACGATCAGCTGATGGAAGTTATTGATTGGGATTTGAATGTGGATCCAAACATCCTGGAGACCCGGTTCATGGCCCCTGTTCCTGTAGAGGATACAGCTGCCATGGAAGCAGAAGGTTTTATTGAGAACTGGATTTGCTATCGATCAGATGCTTTCAGTGCCAAAGAGCTGACGGTTATGCCCGGACAAACGGTCACAATAAAGGACAATGCGGCGTATGGTATGATCATGATGCAAGGTCATGGGACCATGGGTGTATGGGATGTGGAGACCCCAGCCCTGATCCGATATGGACAATTGACCCATGACGAATATTTTGTAACGGAAAAAGCGGCCAGGGAAGGAGTAAAAATCAGCAATCACTCTAAAACCGATCCGATTGTGATGCTCAAACATTTTGGTCCCGGAAATCCAGACCTTAAACTATAAGTATTGCCTTATTTATAGGGGCAGAATCCTCTTTTATACTGGGATTCTTTCAGTTATTTATTAAATTGAAGGGGATTTTTGGAGGAAGATATCCGGTAAAATGCTGAGGCTTCCTCTTTAACAGAGCTTTATTTTAATTTCAATCAATTATTCATAGTAAAAAAAATAATATTATGTCCCAAAATAATTTTCCAAAGTTACATAATGCCACCTGGCCTGGAATTGTAGGAAAGGGGCCAGATTCGGAACCCATCATTTCCTTTGATGAGATGCTGGAAAACACCGCCAAAGCGGAAGTTGACGGAGTAAAGTTTGATGGAGTGGACATAGGTCTTTTTGACCCTCATATCGATCTGGAAATGGACGACGATGGGGTAAAAAAGCTTGTTGACAAGGTGTCTTCCTACCATCTGGAAATTGGCTCAGTAGTGGCTCCTATCTGGGGAGGTCCCATATTGGGTTCCAAAGAAGACCGGGCCACCTACCTGGATTTACTGGAAAAATCCTGTAAACTAGCTTCAAAGCTCCGGGAAGCAGGAATCCGACCCAATGGCATTGTCCGGGTGGATACGGCCAGTAGTCCGGAACAATGGGCCAAAGATCCGAAAGGAAGCCAAAAGATCATCGTAGAGACCTTTAAGGAAGCCTGTAAAATTGCTGAGAATTACGGGGAAAAGTTAGCTGCCGAAGGCGAAATTTGCTGGGGAGGCATGCACAGCTGGAAGACCATGCTGGAAACACTGGAGTCTGTAGACAGTCCCTACCTGGGTTTTCAGGCAGACATGGCGCATACCCTATTGTATACTCTGGGCTACAACTATCCGGAGCATAGAATTTTACCGGAGGGCTACGATTGGAAGGATAAATCCGTATGGAAAGCGGCATTAAAGGAAATGACGGATGCCTTGCGTCCCTGGACCATAGATTTTCACGTGGCTCAAAATGATGCCACCGTTTTTGGTTCAGGATCTCATGATAAGACCGGCAGGCATTGCCTGGCTAATGATCCTAATGGAAAATTGGATATTGCCGAAGACGCAGGATACTGGCTGCGAGATGAGAAAGGAAATCTCACCAAAGCTTTTAACCACATTTGCTGGGATGGTTGCATGTTCCCCAATGCGGTGATGAGCAAGCAGGACACCTGGAATAATATTCTAGCAGCATTGATTCAGGTTAGAGAGGCGCATGGCTGGAAAGCCTAAGCCCGATTCTTGTTTTGAATAGATTCGATTTTCCAAACAAAAAATGTTAACCATGTCAGAAAAAAAGCAATTACGAATAGGATTGATCGGTACGGGTTTGATGGGAAGAATTCATACCAATGGATATAAGCGATTAGGTGATTTTTTTCCCGAATACGAATACCGGCCGGTATTGCAAGTGGCCTGCTCCAGACGGGAGGATAAAATAAAGGCCTTTGCCGAACAGTGGGGTTATGCCTCCTACGAGACCGACTGGAAAAAAGTCATTGAGCGGGATGATGTGGATGCCATTGACATCTGTACGCCTAACGATACCCACGCCGAGATTGCCATCGCTGCGGCCAAGGCAGGTAAAATGATTTTGTGTGAAAAACCGCTTGCCCGAACCCTGGAAGAAGCCAAGGAGATGGTCAAAGTGATTGAAGCTACAGGCGTAAAAAATACGGTTTGGTATAATTACCGTAGAGTGCCCGCGGTTACCCTGGCCAAGCAATTGGTAGATTCCGGAAAATTGGGTAAAATTTTCCATTACCGTGCTAATTTTCTTCAGGACTGGACCATCAGTCCGGACCTTCCTCAAGGTGGAGACGCATTGTGGAGGCTGGATGCCGATGCGGCTGGTTCCGGGGTAACGGGAGACCTGCTGGCGCACTGCATAGATACGGCCATGTGGCTGAATGGGGGGATTAAAGATGTGTCGGGTATGACAGAGACCTTTATTAAAGAACGGGTGCACCAAGGAAGTGGTGAGAAGAAAAAGGTGGGCATAGACGATGCCTGTACCTTCCATTGCCATTTTGATAATGGTTCGCTGGGGCTGTTTGAGGCTACCCGCTATGCCAGAGGGCATAAAGCATTGTATACCTTTGAAATAAATGGAGAACACGCATCCATTCGCTGGGATTTACATGATTTGAATCGCCTGGAATATTTCGATCACCGCGATGAATCGGTGGTTAGAGGATGGCGATCCATTCATGTCACCGATGCAGATCAACCGTATATGGACCGTTGGTGGATACCCGGAACCAGTATTGGCTACGAGCATTCGTTTATTCATCAGGTGGCTGATTTCTTTAAAAGCCTGGAAGGAGACGAACCGTGTGCGCCTACTTTTAAGGATGCTTACGAAACCCAAAAAGTTTGTCAAGCCGTGTTGGATTCGGCAGCCTCCAGAACCTGGAAAGATACCGGTGTGGATTGGTAGTTTCCCCTCCGATCTGATACGTTTAATTATCATTTAAAATCCAGGCCTTTTTTAAAAACAAAAGGCCTGGATTTTTCTTTTTTCTTGTTTCCTACTTTTTGACAAAAAATATGATTATTCTCAGTTTCAAAAAATGAAAATGGAATAAGTGTTATATTTACCGAGAATTTAACCGATCATTTGACTTATGCAGAACCTTAGCTCCACCAGGCAATTTCTAAAGGATATTCTATCGGATACGGCCTCCGCCCAGGCCATGGATTGGCTGAGCACCCAGGTAGAAAAAATTAAAAAAGCAGATGGACAGATGAAGTTTTTCCTGGCTTTTAGCCAGGCATCCAGGCATTTTTCAAAGGAAGTGCTGAATTTGTCAGAGCAAAAGGAACTGGAAGCAAGGAAAATCCGAGCTGGATTTCAGCCGGGTTCCTGGACGGTTTTACAAACGGCCCGAACCTTATTGGTATTGGAAATTGCTTCTGAGACAGCAGAGGATTGGATTCATACGCTGGATCGGCTCTTCGAATCGGCGGATATGCATGAGCAGGAGGCTTTGTATGCCGCGCTTCCATTGTTGCCCTTTCCTGAAAAACATACCCATCGGGCTGCGGAGGGCATTCGAACCAATATAACTTCCGTTTTTGATGCAGTCGCACTGGAGAACCCCTACCCTTCGGAGTTTTTGGATGAGCCGGCCTGGAACCAACTGCTGCTAAAGGCGATCTTTATGCAACGACCCCTCTACCGGATAGTGGGTGCCGATCGGCGGGCAAACCTTAGGCTTGCGAAAACGCTGGTGGATTACGTGCATGAACGCTGGTCGGCGAGCCGGAATGTAATGCCGGAATTATGGCGGTTTCTGGCTCCTTTTGTGGAGGAGGAAATTCTGGGTTTATTGGAAAAAGTACTGGAAGAAGGAAATGATTTGGAAAGGAAGGCGGCTGCATTAGCCTGTTCTTCTGGTGAGCATCCCGGTTGTGTGATTCTGCTATCCAAATATCCGGATTTACAGGAAATGATTGCAAGAGGAGACCTTTCCTGGGAAGCTATCGGAAAGGAGTACGATGCGGAAAGATAGGTTCAGCTTTCTTATTTGCCGCTTCCTTAGGAAATGACCCGTTCACCGGGGATCGTTATGAATTGGATTAAAAAAAGATTAGGTTAGCAAATAAAATTAAATCGTTATGATGTACATCGATCCACATATACACGTTACCTCCCGGACTACAGACGATTACGAAGCCATGCAGAAGGCGGGGATCGTAGCGGTCATTGAACCGGCGTTTTGGTTGGGACAGCCCCGCACCAAGGTGGGTAGCTTTCAGGATTATTTCAGCAGCCTGGTAGGTTGGGAACGTTTTCGGGCCAAGCAATTTGGTATCGTTCATTATTGTACCATCGGCTTGAATAGCAAGGAGGCTAATAATGTATCCTTAGCGGAAGAAGTCATGGAGTTGTTGCCGCTGTATGTCGGTAAAGAAGGAGTGGTGGCGATTGGTGAGATTGGATATGACGACCAAACGGAAGCAGAGGACCGCTTTTACCGCTTGCAGCTGGAGCTTGCCAAAGACGTGGATCTTCCGGTGATGATCCATACTCCCCATCGGGATAAAAAGAAAGGAACCATCCGGAGTATGGATGTGAGTGAGGAACACGGCCTGGATCCGGGAATGGTCATCGTCGATCACAACAACGAAGAAACGGTGAGAGAAGTGCTGGATAGAGGCTACTGGGCGGCGTTTACCATCTATCCCCATACCAAAATGGGAAGTGAGCGAATGGTCGAAATAGTCAGAGAATATGGACCAGACCGGATCATCGTGGATAGTGCGGCGGATTGGGGTATCAGCGATCCGCTGGCAGTGCCAAAGACGGCCGATTTGATGTTGGAAAAAGGAATTCCGGAGGAGCATGTGCGGATGGTTTGTTATCAAAATGCATTGAAGGCATACGGGCAAAGCGGGCAGATGGAAGAAAAAGACTGGCTGGAAAAAGAACCCATCGACCAAACCAAAAAACATGGAGGAAGTACCGTCTTGAGAGGGGGACAAAAACCCAGAGTGGACAATGATTCCTCGAATATCATAGAGAATTGATTCGGTCGATGCGTTCCTTAATTGCTCACATCAGACTCACCCGACCGGCTAATATTATCACGGCAATAGCCGATATTCTGGCCGGTGCGGCCATCTCAGGAGCTGCTTATTTCCTTATTCAGGAAAACCAGTCAGAATGGTGGGGCAATCTTGCCTGGTTGGTTCTTGCCACGATTGGTCTCTATGGTGGCGGGGTGGCTTTTAACGATGTCTTTGATGCCGAATTGGATAAAAAGGAACGTCCCGAACGCCCCATCCCCAGTGGGCAGGCGAGCGTTAGAAGTGCGGGCTGGATGGCCTTTTTATTGCTTTTGATGGGTGTGGTAGCCGCCTGGCAGGTTAGTTTGCTTTCCGGAGTTCTGGCCCTGGCGGTGGCCCTTTTGGCCCTTCTGTACGATGCCTGGGGAAAACACCAAACCCTTTTTGGCCCTGTAAATATGGGCTTATGCAGAACAGGAAACCTGCTTTTGGGTATGAGTCTGGTTCCGGGGGCGGTGCAGCAATTTGCCTACATTGGATTGGTTCCGCTGGTTTATGTTGCCGCCATCACCATGGTCAGCCGCGGAGAGGTGCATGGGAAAACCACCCGTGCGTTGTATGGCGGGTTGGTCATGTACGCGAGCATCCTTTTATTTATAGCCGGGTTGGCTTACATTCAGAAAGATCATTTTTGGGTAAGCCTTCCCTTTCTGGTCTTACTGGCCTATTTTATTTTCCCTCCGTTGGTGAAAGCAATAAAGAAGCAAGAACCGGCACTGATTGGCAAATCCGTGAAGGCGGCAGTACTCGCCTTAATCCTTGTAAATGCTTCTCTCGCAGCCGCTTTTTCTGGATGGCTGGTGGGTTTGATCATTTTGTTACTATTGCCGGTATCCTTGCAATTAGCCAAGGTATTTGCCGTAACCTGATGAACCAAAAAGGGGATTTATTACTTATATTAATGAAATGAAACGTTCGGCGGAATCGTCTAGTTAAAAATGGAAAAAAGAGTGCATCAATCAATTGAGCAGGTTTTCAGTGTCCCGTTTACCTACCAGGTTTTTTTTACGGAAAATTTATTTTCTTCCGCTAACGGTCTTTTTGCAGATTTAGTAAAAGGGGACAAAGTTCCCAAGGTATACCTGGTTTTGGATGAAGGAGTGGTCCGACATCATCCCGGTCTGCTAGCTGCGATCAAAACCTATGCCGCTGAAAACAGCGACCTATTTAACTTGTGTGCAGAACCCCTCGTCGTGCCTGGTGGGGAGCAGGTGAAAAACGATCAGCAGTATTTTCAGCAGGTTTTAAAGGCCACGCATGAATACGGAATAGACAGGCATTCCTATATTGTTGGATTAGGGGGAGGGGCCCTGCTGGACATGGTCGGTTTTGCCGCCACGATAGCCCATCGAGGGATTCGCCACATTCGCATTCCCACCACGGTGCTTTCACAAAATGATTCGGGCGTTGGGGTTAAAAATGGTATCAATGCTTACGGAAAGAAAAATTACCTGGGGGCTTTTGCTCCTCCCTATGCCGTGATTAACGATGCGCAATTCCTCCAGACCCTGGAGGAGAGGGATTGGCGTTCCGGAATTTCGGAGGCTCTAAAGGTGGCATTGATCAAAGACGCTTCCTTTTTTGTGTGGATAGAACAGCAGGCACTGGATTTGATGGATAAAAATCATTCCTCCATGCAGGAGTTGATTTACCGCTGTGCCCAGATGCACATGGACCACATTGCTTCCGGCGATCCCTTTGAAGCGGGTTCTTCCAGGCCGCTGGACTTTGGACACTGGTCAGCACATAAACTAGAGCATTTGAGCGATTACCGAATACGCCACGGAGAGGCAGTCGCCATCGGTATTGCCCTGGATACGACGTATTCCTTTCTGGCGGGAATGATTTCTGAAAACGAATTGAACAGGGTGCTGGATGTCATCGTTAAACTTGGTTTTGAGTTATATGTTCCGGAATTGTCCGGAGATTCCCTATTAAAGGGCCTGGAAGAATTCAGAGAACACCTGGGGGGAGAATTAACCATCATGCTGCTGGATAAAATTGGCAGCGGAGTAGAAGTTCATCAAATGGACCCGGCATTGGTACGCAATGCCGTTGAAAAATTAAATCAATTACAATTAGCTAATTCCAGGGCCTAATCCTTATTTTTAAGTCAATCAAGTAGAACCTGAGACATGCACATTGCCGACTATCATTTAACCTATTGTACCAATATTCATCCCGGAGAAAGCTGGGAAGCAACCTTTACCAACCTCAAAGATTACGTTCCACCGATAAAAGAAAGGCTGTCCGCAAAACAGCTCTTTGGAATCGGATTGAGGATTTCGGATGAGGCAAGCAGGGAATTAATGGAACCAGGAAAATTAGGCGAGCTCAAAAGCTGGCTGGAAGCGAATCACTGCTACGTGTTCACGTTAAATGGTTTTCCCTTTGGCGGCTTTCACCGGCAGGTAGTAAAAGATGAGGTGCATCATCCCGACTGGACTACTCGGGATCGGGTCACCTATACCCTCCGGCTATTCGATATCTTATCAGCTATTATGCCCACCGGCATGGATGCGGGCATTTCCACTTCTCCATTAAGCTACAAACACTGGCACAAAACTCCGGAAGCATTGGAACAGGTAATGATCCAATCTTGCGATCACCTGCTGGAAGTGGTGGACCGTTTGTATCTCCTGAAAAAGGAAAAGGGTCAGTTGCTCCACCTGGATATAGAACCAGAACCCGATGGGATCATTGAGAATTCGGTAGGATTAATCCAGTTTTATAAAAATTGGTTGCTTCCAAAAGGGATGAGGCGGTTTGGTGAAAAATATGGAATGGCTGCAGCGGCTGCCCGGGAACTTATTTTGGATCATATACGGGTTTGTTACGATGTGTGTCACTTTGCGGTGGCCTACGAGGATCACGATGCGGTCCTAAAAAGATTTCAGGAAGAAGGGATCAAAATTGGCAAATTTCAGCTCAGTGCTGCCTTAAAAATACCGATTCCAGAAAAAATAGGGGAGCGAAAAGCAGTAGAAAAGGCATTGTTGCCCTTCGTGGAATCTACCTACCTGCACCAGGTCATCGGAGTCGAAAAGGATGGCACCCAACACGCTTATCCTGATTTACCGGATGCCTTGTTGAAGCTATCAGAAACGGAAGAAGTCGAATGGAGGATCCATTTCCATGTACCGGTATTTTTATCCGGTTACGGTACCTTACAATCCACCCAGGAGGATATTCTTACCGTTTTAAAATTAAATGAAAAAGGGCAGTATTCTGCGCAGCTTGAAGTGGAAACCTATACCTGGGAGGTGTTGCCCGAAGACATTCACCTGTCTTTGGGACAATCCATCATCCGGGAGCTGGATTGGGTGAAAAAACAAATTACATGAAGAAAACAGTTGTACTCAACGTAGTGGCGCTATCGGGAAGGATCCTGGGAAAACACACCCCCTTCCTCAGCCAGTGGGTAAAAAAAAGAAAACAAGCGTCTATTAAACCGGTACTTCCCGCCGTTACCTGTTCGGCGCAGTCCGTTTACCTTACCGGTAAATGGCCTGCCGAAAACGGGATTGTGGGGAATGGCTGGTATTTTAAGGATGAATGTGAGGTCAAATTCTGGAGGCAATCCAATCACCTGGTCCAGTCATCTAAAATTTGGGATGCGCTGAAGGCCGAAAACCCGGATTTTACCTGTTCCAATATGTTTTGGTGGTACAATATGTATTCCTCGGTAGACTATGGGGTTACGCCGAGACCCTTGTATCCATCCGATGGCCGGAAATTGCCGGATGTTCATAGTCAGCCCATGGATTTGCGGGATCGCCTACAGAAAGAGCTGGGTCAGTTTCCCTTGTTTTCCTTTTGGGGGCCCAATGCCAATATCTCTTCTTCCAAATGGATAGCGGAAGCGTCTATGAAAGTGGACGAATGGCATGACCCCACGCTTACCTTTATTTACCTGCCTCATCTGGATTATGGCTTGCAAAAACACGGAACCGATTTTGATTTCATTGGAAAGGATTTGGAGGAGATAGACGCTTTGTGTGAGCGATTAATTACCTATTACGAGCAGCAAGGCGCGGAGATTATCTTACTCTCTGAATATGGAATCACTTCCGTAAACAAGCCGATCCATATCAACCGGGCCCTTAGAAAAGAAGGCTATATCCAGGTAAAGGATGAACTGGGATTGGAAACCCTGGATGCAGGCACCTGTAAGGCATTTGCGGTTTCAGACCATCAGTTGGCGCATATTTATATTAATGATCCAGCGGAAAAAGAGGCGGTCAAAAAACTGATAGCTTCCCTGCCCGGGGTTGAAAAGGTGCTGGATGAGGAAGGGAAAAAAGAATACCACCTAAACCACGAACGGGCAGGTGATCTGGTAGCCGTAGCAGACAAGGACTCCTGGTTTACCTATTATTATTGGCTGGATGATGCGAAGGCACCGGACTATGCGCGTACGGTAGATATCCATAGGAAACCCGGCTACGATCCGGTCGAAATGTTTGCCAATCCGGAAATTCCCTTTCTGAAAGGAAAATTAGGTTGGATTTTGCTTAAAAAGAAACTGGGATTCAGGTACCTGATGGACGTGATCCCTTTACAGGCTGACCTGGTAAAAGGCTCCCATGGACGAATTAGCGAGAATTCGCTGGACTGGCCCATATTGATTTTACCCTCCCACTCCTCGGATAGGGCAGATGAAGTTAGCCCCACAGACGTGTATTCTTTGATTTACGATCAAGTGATGAGAAAATGAAGGAAGCAGCTACGTTTTATTTCTAAAATCAGTAACTTACTAATCCTATGACAAAAGGTTGGAAATGGTTTTTCGGTATCAGTTCGCTGCTGTTTTTATTGTTTGCCTTTTGGCAGATAAATGATCCGGACCCAATGAGGTGGGTACCCGTGTACCTGATTGCTGCGCTAACTGCCGGGTTTGCTTTTTTTGGAAAGTTTAACGTGAACCTACTGGTGTTCTTCACCTTTAGTTATTTGATTGCTGCGGTATTCTTCTGGCCGGATAATATCCTGGGATGGATAGGTGAAGAGTGGCAACAAAAAGACCTTTCCATGAAAACCATTGCCATGGAAACGAATCGTGAATTTTTTGGCTTAACCCTGGCAGCAATCACCTTTGCGCTGCAGGCAATTATCGGAAGGAGAAAAAGGCTGTTGGAAAATCAGAATAAAAACAAGCAGGACACTTGATCCATAGATCCAAGTTTGGCCACTTTGCTGGCTTGAAAAAAATAAATCATAAAACATGACGAAAAAATACGATGTGACGGGTATGGGAAATGCCCTGGTGGATATAGAGTTTGAGGTAAGCGATGCCTTTCTGGAAACGAATGGTATTGAAAAAGGGCTGATGACGCTAGTCGATGAAGAACGTCAGGGAACGCTAATGACTGCCATTCATACTAAAACTTCCAAGCTGCAATGTGGTGGATCCGCCGCCAACACCGTTATCGCTCTCAGTCAGTTCGGAGGAAAATCGTACTACTGCTGCAAAGTGGCAGACGACGAACTGGGTAGGTTTTTTATGGAGGATCTTCGGGAGTCCGGAGTGAACCATAACCTGGATCCTTATCAGTTGGAAAAAGGCATTACCGGTAAATGCCTGGTAATGGTAACGGCTGATGCTGAAAGAACCATGAATACCTTTCTGGGGATTACTCAAACCTTTTCAGAATCCCAACTGAATCTCGAAGCCATCAAAGACTCCAAGTACCTGTATATCGAAGGATACCTGATCACTTCTCCTGATGCCAAAGAGGCCATGCTTAAGGCAAAACAAGTGGCAAAGGAAAACGGCGTAAAAGTAGCCCTTACTTTTTCGGACCCTGCGATGGTCAAGTATTTTGGAGCCGGTTTTGAGGAGGTAATCGGTGATGGGGTGGACCTGCTTTTCGCTAATGAAGAAGAGGCCATGTTGTACACTGGCGAAGAAACCCTTCTTGAAGCAAGGGAGGCGATGAAGAAGCTGGCAACCCGTTTTGTCATTACCCAGGGTAAAAACGGAGCGATAATCTACGATGGCGAGACGTTTATAGACATCGAACCCTATCCGACCCGGGCTGTGGACAGTAATGGTGCCGGTGACATGTTTGCAGGGGCTTTTCTTTATGGGATTACCAACGGCCATTCCTACGCTTCCAGCGGAAAATTGGCCAGCATGGCATCTTCCAAAATAGTCAGTCAATTTGGCCCTCGCCTAACCTGGGACGAGGCCGGAGAAATTTTGGATCGGCTCAAGCCGGATCAGGGATAAAGACCGTATCAGAAAAGGGTTAATTTATCAAAAAAGGTTAGATGTATGTATAGGGGCGGGAATATTTCCGTCCCTTTTTTTATTCCTCGAACACGACATGTGTAAAGGAATACTCCGTGCGTACCAGGCTGTCCGTTTCCGATGGAAGGTAATGTAAATCAAAGAGCACGTCGTTTAGATCCAGTGCGTTGTTGATAACTACCTGGTAAGCTTGTTCCCCGATTTTGGTGAGAACGTAATCGGGGAATTCCGGAAAAGTAAATTCGATTTCACCGCTATAGGCCAATGGAAACCGGGCTTTAAGATAAAACTTGTCCTCAAATAGGAAGGCATCCTGTATGAGCGGATAAAATTCATTGTAGATCCGTTTTTCATCCACCAATAAACTTTCAAAAACAGTGATTTCGTCATCCAGATATTGTTGCCTGGTACTGTCACCATTTTTGACTTCGACCCACCCGTCAAGATGTGCCGAAGCTTGGTTATCCTGAATAATAATCTCCTTCCATGTGCTATTTTCGGAGGTTTTCTCTTTCTTTTTTGGCTTACAGCCTAAGGTTCCCAGCCAGCAAAGCAGGAATAACGGGAAAACTACCTTATTTAGCTTTTTTTCCATGCCCGGGTCATTTCTTTTTTACCCGGAGGTCCAGGCACCTCATCCAGGGTTAGCCCCAGGGATTGAAGATTCTTTTTGAGATGGCCTGCCGCACAGTAGGTAACAAAGGTAGCACCGGGGTTCATACAGGCATGAATTTTTTCAAGTAGTGGTTTCTCCCATAGTTCGGGTTGTTTTTTAGGAGAAAAGGCATCAAAGTAGACGATGTCAGTAGGATATAGCTGGACCTCCTGCAAGGAAATCCGTTCCTTTTTGATGTTAAAATAGTCCGTTAAAGGCTTCCCGGTGTCCCATTCCATTTTGTGCAGCTTTTTGAAATAGCCGTTGTAGTGAGTGAGGGTTTCATCTAGCTGGGTATAATTTAAGGACTCGTAGATTTTTTCCGGAAGGGGAAAGGGTTCTATGGTGTGGTACAATACCGGAACCTGATTTTGTTCTGCCCAAATCAAGGTAAGCCAGGCATTGAGGCCGGTACCAAAGCCCAGCTCAAAAATCCGGATAGGAAACTTACCCCGGTTTCGGGCATACCAGGCTTCCAAGCCATAAAGTAGAAATACGTGGATGGACTCCCGATAGGCACCATGGGAAGAATGATAGCTTTCGTTGAGTTCCGGAAGATATACCGAGTGGGAACCGTCTTCCGTAGTAATGATTTTGGGTTCCTGCTTGTTCATTTGATGGGTTGATTTGGCTGGTGAATTAACGCCACACAATAGGCAGATACTCCTTCTTGCCTTCCGACAAAACCCAAATTTTCCGTGGTGGTGGCCTTAATAGAGATCTGGTTTTCGGTTACTTGCATTACTTCCGAGAGGCATTTTTTCATTTCGGGGATAAAGGGATTGATTTTTGGCTTTTGAAGGCAAATGGTGGCATCCAGGTTTCCCAGTGCATAGCCGCTATCCGCGACCAGCCTCATGACTTCTTTTAATAATAATTTGCTATCAATTCCCTTGTACTGGGGGTCCTGATCTGAAAAGTGGTAGCCGATATCGCGCAGGTTGGCCGCTCCTAGGAGGGCATCACAAATAACATGTATCAGCACGTCAGCATCCGAATGCCCCACGGCCCCTTTGTCATGTGGGATTTTAATTCCACCCAACCAAAAATCAACGGTTTCTTCCAGTTGATGGACATCGTAACCAAATCCAATTCGAAAATTATTCATGATATCGTGTGTTAATCCCGGAACAATCCGTGGAAGTCAATCCTTACATTTATAATAAACTACTGAAGCCAGATCATTGCTTAGGTAGGCAGTAGACGCCTCCCTGATTTCTTCTGCTGAAATGGCTAATTTCCGGTCAAATTCCGTCTGGATTAAAGAGGGATCGCCCAATGAGGCATAATAGGCCAGCTTCATGGCCCGCCCCAGCAACGATACCGACTCGAAAGTAGTCATTGCCTCTGACTGGTTCTTTATCTTTTGAAGGACCTGCTCTGGAAAAACGTTTTGCTTTAAGGTGTCGACAATTTTATCCAGCTCTTCCTCCGCTTTTTCGGCGGGAATACCTTTTTCCATTTTGCCGGTAAACACCATGAGCCCGGGGTCTATGTTGCCTAAAACGTACGCCTGGCAACTGGCAAAATTGGCGCTGTTTTTTACCAGTTTTTGCTCCAATACCGAGGATCTTCCGAAACTTAAAATATCGGTAATTAGATCGCAGTGCAGGTAGGCATCATCCAGCCTTCCGGGAATCCGGTAGACTTTGTAAAGGGCCTCAGTAGGTACCTCTGCGAATACCTGCTTGCTTCTTTTTTCTTTTTGGGGAGGTTCGGGAATAGGCGTGGAAATCTGATGCAAACTCGCCGGAATTTCACCAAACCAGTGACCTACCTTATCCCTGACTTCGTCAAATGATACTTTCCCGGCAATGCACAAGACGGCATTATTGGGGGAGTAATGGTGCTGATAGAACTGCAGCAAATCCTTTTTTTCCAGTAGCTCGATATCCTCTATTTGTTGTCCGATGGTCGGCCAGCGGTAAGGATGTTGCTCATAAGCCAGGTTTCTGACATGATGCATGGCATCTCCATAAGGCTGATTGAGATACCGCTGTTTAAACTCCTCCATTACCACTTGCTTCTGAGTCAGCACTTGCGGGTCATTCAAGCTGAGGTGGAGCATTCGGTCAGATTCCAGCCAAAGTGCCGTATCCAGATTGACCGCCGGAAGGGTAATGTAATAATTGGTAATGTCCGTATTGGTAAAGGCATTACTGGAGCCCCCTACCCTTTCCAGTGCATTGTCAAATTCAGGAACGTGTTGCGAACCGGAAAACATCAGGTGTTCAAAATAGTGAGCCAAACCGGTTTTACCAGCGGTTTCATTTCTGGAGCCTACCTTATAGAGTAAGTTGACAACGGCCATTTCCGAAGTGGGATCTTCATGAACCAGCACCTGCAGGCCATTGTCTAGTGTAAATTCTTTGTAATCGATCATAGAATAGGGTCAAAAGTAAGAAAATTTTGTCCCATCCGAAGCCTGTTTTTCTAAATTGATTCCCCCTTGTATCCTGATTTTTCCAAAGCAGCCTTGACAGATTCGGGATCGACTTTTTCATTTACGGTTAGAATTCTATCCGGGGACTTGAGATCGACTTCCCATTGGTTCGGAGCTAGTTGATTCAGGGCTGGACTCACTGCAGCAATGCAAGCTGCACATTTGATGTTGGTTTTAAATTGCATGGATTTTTCGTTGTTCATGGTGTTTATTTGATTTTGGTAAATTTTAATCGAAGGCTATTGCTCACTACGGAAACGGAACTCAAGGCCATGGCGGCACCGGCAATCATGGGGTTTAGTAAAAAACCCGATATCGGATACAACAGCCCGGCAGCTATGGGGATTCCGATGATATTATAGATAAAGGCCCAGAATAAATTTTGGCGGATGGTTCGTACCGTTTGTGTGCTTAATTGTAACAGTTGAGGTACGCTTTTTAGGGATGAATGCATCAGGGTAACCTTGGCCGTTTCCATGGCAATGTCCGTTCCCGCGCCCATGGCAATGCCTAAATCGGCCAGCACCAGTGCCTCGCTATCGTTGATGCCATCACCTACCATGGCCACCTTATGGCCTTGTTTCTGAAGTTCCCGGATATAATTTCCCTTGTCCTGAGGTAACATCCCACTTTGAAAATGCCGGATACCAACCGCTTGCGCCACAGAGGCGGCGGTTTTTTCCTGATCCCCGGTCAGCATGTGCACGGTGATCCCCATTTTTTCCAATGTAGCGACGGCCTCGGCGGAGTCTTCCCGGATTTGATCGGATATGGCGATCCATCCCACCAGGCTAGCGTCTACAGCCAAATAGACAAGAATGCTACCATCCTCCAGGGCTTTTTGTCCCGACTGAATCAGGTCGTCTTCCATGCCTACTTCCAGGGATAGCAGCCAGTTTTGGGTACCAATACGGTACGTTTTTCCTTCGTAACGGGCGCTAACCCCTTTTCCGGTTTCAGATTGAAAATTTTCGATTCCCAACGATTTGTCAGAAGACGTAAAATGCTGCGCAATGGCCGCAGCCAAGGGGTGTTCACTTTTAGACTCAAGTGCCTGAAAAACCCGGCTCAGCTGTGTTTCATCCACGCCTGTTTTCCACTTCACCGTTTTCACTGTGGGCTTACCGAGGGTGATCGTACCGGTTTTGTCCAGGATGAGGCTGTCTGTACGCTTCCCTCTCTCCAAACTTTCGGCATCCCGGATCAGAATGCCATAGGAAGCTGCTTTCCCCATTCCTACCATGATGGCAGTGGGCGTGGCCAGGCCCAGCGCACAGGGACAGGCGATTACCAATACGGTTATTCCGGAGAGCATCCCCCGTACCACCGCCTCTTCCACACCACTGAATGTCCAGACAAAAAAGGTAAGCACAGCCAATCCCAGCACTACTGGAACAAAGACGGCCGTTACCTTATCTACCGTCTTCTGGATCGGCGCTTTGGAGCCCTGGGCTTGTTTTACCCGGTCAATGATGGCTGCCAACAACGTTTCTGAAGCGGATACGCTGGCTTTGAAAATAAAGCTTCCTTTCTGGTTGATGGTGCCGGCATAAACCGTATCCCCTGGTTTTTTTTCAACGGGAATCGGTTCTCCGGTAAGCATGCTTTCGTCTACGTAGGAATTGCCTTGTTCCAGAATTCCGTCCAGGGGTACCCGCTGCCCGGGTTTGATCATAATGACTTCTCCTATTTCCACCTCTTTCACAGGCAGGCTAAGTTCCTTACCATCCCGAATGGCGATTAGACGGTCAGGCTGCAGCCCGATCAGTTTTCTCAGTGCTTCCGATGTTCCCGCCTTGGCTCCTGCCTCCAACATTCGTCCTAATAAAATAAAAAAGACAATGACAGCGGCCGTTTCAAAATAGACGTGTGCGACGATGCCTCTTCCTTCCAGCCATTGGGGAAAAAAAGTGGCAAAAGTACTGTACAAGTAGGCAATTCCGGTACTCAATGCTACCAGAGTGTCCATATTCGCCTTACCGATTTTCGTCTGTTTGGCGGCATTGGTAAAAAAAGCCCTTCCGAAAACGAAGAGGACTGGAGTTGTCAGAAACCACATGATATAATTCCCATAGGGCATCTCCATCCAAAACATGCCAATGAGAAACACCGGCAGGGCCAATATGCCCGAGGCAATGGTGTTTCTACGCAGTTTTTTATAAGCCGCTTTTTGAACCTCTTCCAGGCTATCCTTTTCCTGCTGGTCAATCAGTAATTCATATCCTACGGCATGAATATTCTTCCTGGCCTGATTCAGGTCGGTTGTTTTTTCATCAAAAACCAGGGTGGCCGCTTGTGTGGCATAGTTCACACTGGCAGATTGAACACCCGGAGTTTCTTTCAGCACGGTTTCCACGCTTACGGCACAGGCAGCGCAACTCATACCTGATACCGGAATTTCGACGGTTTTACTCATAACTTAACGTTTCCCAAAATTACACAGGACAAGGTCGCTACCTGTTATATAATTTTCAAAAAATTGTATAAAGGCATTTCTGATAAATCGATAAAAATGTTGAACTTTAGCGTTGGTACGCAGGTTTTTAAACTTTATTTACTTCTGATAACCAGTCAAAATTGCACCTTTCATGATAAAATCCACCGTAGACCCTGCCTGTACGGGCTTATTTTCAGATTTGTTTTTAGACTATATTCGGCAAAAGGATACACTAGCACCATTTTATCAGGAATATCCGGAATTAAATCGATTTAAAAAGGCGATTGAAAAGAATGCCTTTTCGCTAGAGAAGCGCAGGGTATTGGTGGACGCATTACGGGAGCAGTATAAAGGTTTCGGGGAATCTCCGGTTACAAGCAATATCGAGAAACTTGCTGATCTGAAAACCTTCACCGTTACCACAGGGCATCAGCTTAATCTGATGACAGGCCCCTCTTTTTTTATTTATAAGATTGTTTCCACCCTGCGATTGGCAGAAAAATTACAGAAAGCGTATCCGGATTACCAGTTTGTTCCGGTGTATTGGATGGCCAGTGAGGATCATGATTTTGAAGAGATCAATCATTTTCATTTTGACGGGAAGAAATACACCTGGGAAACAAATCAGGAAGGGCCGGTAGGCGAATTTGAAATAGATGAAACCTTAAAAGGCTTGCTACAGCAATGGGATTTTGTCCCCGCATTCTTCAAGGAGGCATATACCCAAAGTAAGTACCTGAAGGAGGCTGTCAGAAAATACGTTCATCACCTGTTTGCAGAAAAAGGGCTGGTAATAATAGATGCCAACCATCAGGCACTGAAAAAGCAGTTTTTACCCATTATCAAGGATGATCTTTTTTATCAACGGGCCAATACACTTGTAAATGAGAGCAATCAATCCCTGGAGGCTGCCGGATACAAGACTCAGATATTTCCCAGAGAGATCAATTTTTTTTACATGGAACCCGGACGCAGGGAGAGGCTGGTACGGCAGGACGGGGAATTTCGTACCCACGATGGTAAAAACAAATGGACGGAGGCTGAAATGGAGGCCTTTTTAGAGTCCCATCCGGAGAAGTTCAGCCCCAATGTGGTCATGCGGCCCTTGTATCAGGAAGAGATTTTACCCAATCTGGCCTATTTGGGAGGCCCTGCCGAGGTGGCGTATTGGTTTCAATTAAAAAAAGTTTTTGACCATTATAAGGTATCATTCCCCTTTCTTCTGCCAAGGAATTTTGCCATGATAATTCCGGGACATGTGCAGCGAAAAATCGACAAATTGAGGCTGAAACCAGAAGAACTTTTCCAGTCTATTGACCGACTGAGGATTGCCTATGTAAAACAGCACGCGTCTGAAGACCTTTCTCTGAAAACAGAAAAAGAGCAGTTGAATCAACTGTTCGGGACCTTGGAAAAGCGGGCAAGCCGGCTGGACCCCACCTTAGAGGCTGCGGTAAAAGCAGCGCTCACTAGAAGCGATAAAATTCTGGACCAGGTAGCGGTTAAATTCAGGAAGGCCGAAGAAAAAAACCAAAAGGATGCCATCCGGCAACTAAGGGAAGTCAAGGCTTATCTCTTTCCAAACGGAACCTTGCAAGAGAGAAAGGTCAATTTTCTGGAATTTTACCTAAAGGATCCGGAAATGATCGAACAACTTTTAGGAAAATTTGATCCATTGGATTTTAATTTTATAATTTTGCAGGAGAATGGAAGCGAAGGAAGTACTCAGGAAAAGGTTCAAATCGGATAGAATAGCCCTGGGAGAAGAAGAAAGGGCCCTGCGATCTGAAAAAATTGCCCGTGAATGCATGAATTTTTTAGTCCAACGGGAAAAAATCCGGCATATTCACCTTTTTTTTCCCATCAAACGGCTTTTCGAGATCAATACGGTACTATTATTGCCCTTGTTATTTGAGGGCGGATATAAGGTCTATGGGTCTATAACGGATAAGAATTTACAGCGCCTTCATACAGTAAAAATAGATGAAAGCACTGTTTTCCTGGAAGACGATATGGGTATACCCGTACCTCAAAATCCAGAATCGGCTCTCAATAAAGACATCGAACTGGTATTCGTTCCCCTTTTAGGGCTGGATGCCAAGGGTAATCGGTTGGGCTACGGAATGGGCTATTATGACCGGTTTTTTCGCATGCTAAAGCCGGGAGTACTTAAAGTTGGATTGTCCTACTTCCTTCCTTCCGACGAATTGCCTACGGCAGGACACGATGTGCCTTTGGATGCCTGTGTCTTTCCAGAAGGTAGTGTAGTTTTTAATCAATAGTTTTTCTAAATAATAGTTGTATGGTAAAAAAATCAATGATTTTCGTATTTGCTCTAATGATGGGCTTGGGTCTCCTCAACGAGAGCAGGGCTCAGACGTATGCCACAGGGATAGGCTTGAGAGCAGGTGTTAGCAATGGGCTGACAGTAAAACACTTTATTCAAAGCGATGTGGCTTTGGAGGGGATTCTTCATTCACGCTGGAGGGGCTTGGTCCTTACCGGATTATATGAGGTCCATAAAGACATCCGGGAAGTCCGGGGACTTCGTTGGTTTTATGGTGGAGGAGCACATATTGGAAGCTGGAATAGTGGAAATACGGTGAAACGAGATTACAGTGGTACCACTATTGTGGGGATTGATGGAATCATCGGCCTTGATTTTAAGTTTGCCGATGCGCCCATTAATTTATCCCTGGACTATAAACCTGCATTTAATATTATCAATGATGCGGGGTTTTGGGGCGATGAGGTCGCACTTTCCATTCGGTTTACATTTTAGAAACGATATGGCAATAAAAAAAACCGCTGAAATTTATTCAGCGGTTTTTTTTTTATTCCTGTGGGATAAGCTTAATCAAAAAGCCGGTTCCCTCGGTGAGGGCATAAATGTATCCGTCCGGAGATTGGGCCACCTGCCTTACACGGCCGATGTCTTGCAATAGTTTTTCTTCTCCTTCGTATTCGGTGCCATTGAGCATCACCCTGGCGATGTGTTGTTTGGCAAGCGCGCCCACCAGGAGGTTTCCTTTCCATTCAGGGTATCGGTCAGAGGTGACCATCATGGACCCGCAGGGAGCAATGGAAGGTCTCCAAAAGTGGATAGGCTGTTCCATTCCTGCCTTTACAGTATCTTCAGTGATGATGCTATCGTCATAGTCGATTCCGTAGGTTATTTCCGGCCAGCCATAATTATTTCCTTTTTCGATGAGGTTAATTTCATCCCCACCTTTGGGACCGTGTTCGATGCCATAAATCCGGTCATTGGCACCGTCATAAACCAAGCCCTGGGGGTTTCGGTTTCCATAGGTCCAAATGGAAGGGATGGCATCCGGCTCATTGACAAAGGGATTGTCTTCGGGAATCCGGCCATCGTCATGAATCCGATGGATTTTTCCATGGGAATTTTTCAGCGTTTGGGCATTCTCAGGGTTAGCACCTCTTTCTCCATTACTAAAGTAAAGGTAGTTATCCTTATCAAAAATAATTCTGCTGCCGAAGTGCCGGCCACCTTCCACCGCTGGTGTGGTTACAATCAGGTCTTCTTGATTCGTTAGGCTGTTACCGTCCACTTTTGCCCGCATGATTGCAGTGGCTCCGCCTCCCTCAACTGGCTTTGCATAGGAGAAATAGATCCATCCATTGTTGCTGTGATCCGGGTGCGTTTGAATATCCAGTAAACCCGCCTGATTAACTTCATGAACCTCCGGCACACCAGCCAATTTTTCGCCCGTAAATTGGTCATCCTGAAAGACCAGGATTTCTCCTTTTCTTTCCGTAACCAACATCCTACCATCGGCCAGCCAGGTCATTCCCCAGGGGTTTTCCAACCCTTCGTATAGGGTATCTACTTTAAAGGTAAGCTGATCGGAAGTCACGGCATAGGGATCTGGAGTGGATTTTTCCTGAACGCCTGACTCGCAGCCTGCACCCAGGCCCATAATTGTCATTCCTAATACTATCTTTGTTAAATCTGTTTTTTTCATTTTACATTTTTCTTTTAAAACCCGAATATACCACATATTTCAGGATTTTTTGATTTCAATCGCGGGTGTCGATTGGATGGCATTCAAACCAAATAGCCGGTTTTTTCGGTATTTGTTGGAGAGCTGTTGGCGGCGAAGAGGCGCGAGGATTCCTTTAATACACAAGGAGATTACCGGTATGGCAAATAGATGCTTATAATCGACAAAATTGGTAGTATAAAAAAATACACACAGAAAAATTTGGTTTTTATATAATAAAAAAAATTTTGTACTTAATTATCACTAAATAAATGCATTAACTCTTTTTGGACAGGACTTTGATTTCTACTTTTATAACTGAAAACCAACTCATAACGAAAATTTAAACCTTTCAAAGGACCATTTTGTCGCCTGGTATGGCGGGTTCATCGAAAAAATTCCAATGAGGGCTTATAATTGCCGAATTTAGATCCATCAATTAAAAACAGCAATAAACATATCCGGTAGGATAGAGAAATTTTAAACAACAGAGATGATGAAAAACAGCAATAACAACTCTAAAATGATGGCGGGAGCTCTGGCGGTATTTGCCACTTTATTTTTCGCCTCCTGTGTGGATGAGCCTACCGAAGGGCCTATTGGTGGTCAGGTAGAAACGATTGAAACCTTGCAAGCTTCCGGCACATTCGACTGGAAAACCAGTGAAAAAATCACCGTCGTAATCGAGGGACTGGCTATAGATGTGGATGTCATCAGAAAGTTAACCTTGGAAACAGGAAGTGGCGATGAATTTTTCGCCGGAGCTCAAGCCATGGACGAGGACTTTGAAATGACCTTCGATTTGCCGGCACATGTAACAGAAGTGACCATGAAGTACGGTGCCATTGAACAAAAGAAAGCGATCAGCCAATACCAGGTGGCGTTTAATTTTGTGGAGGAACGAGGCGAAGAAGATCTGGAACTTTGAGAAGTTTCGGTAATAAAAACAGCAATAAGGAAACGATTATTTTTAAATTTTTAACAATGATGACCATGAAAAAAGTATTGGTATTCAGCTATATAATGGGAATGATGAGCTTTTCCCTGCAAGCTCAGGAAAATTGGGTGAAAAATGATGCCGAACTGGGTGACCGGGATAGGTATTTTGCTGCCTGCTGGTCCATGGGAGCGATAACAGTAAGCGATAGTAAAGAAACCCTGATATCCGGTGATTACAGTCTTCGAAGCAATCAGGTCACGGATGAGTCAAGAACGGCTACCTGGTTAAAATCTCCCTGGATGATGATGGAGGCTGGCGAGATAAGTTTTAACACCCGTCTCGACGGGAATGCCGGTGGGAATAGAAGCATTATCATCCAGTACATAGCATTTGATCCAATGAATGAGTCTACCGGTGAAGGTGATGTCATTGAGACAGCTGAATTTGAGTTTCCGACTCCTATAAACCGCCAAACTGACGTGCATGAAGTGACTGTTTCAGTACCTGATGCACTCCAGGGAAAAACGGTGAAAATTTACCTTAGTCTGGTTGGATCCGGTGGAAGCGCCCGAATAGGAATCGATGATCTGGCCATTCCAGGCACTTATGCTGCCGATCCTTCAGAGGGTTGTTTGCCAAAGAGCCAGATAGCCGACAAAGATAAAGATGGTATCGCAGATGAAGAAGATGCGTATCCGGAAGATCCCTACCGGGCATTTGACAATTTTTTACCTGCTACCGGGTTCGGAACCCTGATGTTTGAAGACTTATGGCCAGCCAGAGGGGATTATGACTTCAATGATCTGGTCGTGGACTATCGTTTAAACCGGGTCACGGATGCTAAGGGAGATGTCGTAGAAATCAAAATTGAACTGTCGCCTAGGGCTGCAGGGGCAGGTTTCACCAATGGTTTTGGGATCGAGTTTGCCGGTTTATCGCCGAAAAAAGTGATGCAGGTAATCGGAACCAAATCCAGTGCGGAAAGTATCCACAAAATAGACGAAAAAGGATTGGAATTGGACAATGAGTTTGCCACAATCATTCCTTTCGATAAAGTTTCCCTTGTCCTCACCCATCCCGGTGGCGGTGCCTTGGGTATCAATACCGACCCGAAATTTAAGCTTCAAAGACCGGAGCTGCAGACGATTGTGATCACATTGAAAGAAGAAGGCAAAAGCACCGAAGAGGGGGCGACAAAATTGAATGAGCTGGGACTGGATAATTTCAATCCTTTCCTAATTGTCAATCAGAAAAGAGGGGTAGAGGTTCACTTGCCCGGAATGAAGCCTACCCGACATGCAGACCAAACCATTTTTGGGACAAAGGAAGATGGAAGTATTGCCGGGGCGGATAGCTATTACCGCAATAAAGAAAATGGATTGCCTTGGGGAATGAACGTGCCGGTAAGTATTCCTTACATGATTAACAAGGCTCCGATCACCGAAGGATACGTCCGGTTTTTTGAATGGGTTGTTTCCGGAGGAGAATCCTATCCGGATTGGTATCTGGATAATAGCGGATTCCGAAACCAAAGGTTAATGCTGAACGCAAATATGCACGGAGACACGATCGTCAGAGGTGGAGGATCTAATAGAATCCCGTAACAGGGAGCTTTGGTCACTGACAAAACAGCCCTGAAAGCTTAGTCTTAGATAGAATGCTGCTGTTCTGGGGATAGCTCATCAGCAGGAATCTTAAATGGAGAAACTCAGGTAGCCGAAGGGCTACCTGAGTTTTAATTGGCGGGATCGACACGAATGGATAAAGTGGTTATCTGTTTTGGATTTAGTAAGAAATCGCTACTTTAGCAGTACTTTGTTTAGGTTGTTTTTTACGATGGGTAGATGGATGGTTTTTAATAGAATGGAATTATGGGAAATTTAATACTACAAAATATGCCTACCTCGCATATACTTTTTAAACGAAGTGGCCTCATTCCGGCACTCATGTTTTTGTTTATGTTTCAGGCAACTACGGCCGTTTTCGCTCAGGTAGTGACGGTCACGGAAACTGAAAATTTTATTCCGATGGAACGGGTCACCTACCTCGTAGAGGGGCAGGAGCTGATTCAAACGGAAGCTGAGGGAAACCAGAACCCCAGTCCGGAAAATGTTCCGGTGATCGTCAGTGGAATTCAAATAGAAGGGGGCAAGACGATTTATGCGACCACCCGAAATCCTTCTGTGGCGAACCCCAATCCAGCTATCGGGAGTAACGAAATCCGACCCACTGCCATACAGATTGTCCGATCGGACAACACCATTATCTCTCACAGAGACCAGGAATTTTTCAGCAACCTGGAAGCGGTCGTTTCGACACCTGACATCCGCTCCTATTGGGATATTAATGCACAGCCTTCCATTCCCAGAGGGGATCCCTTTGTTGACCTGATTTACTCCGATCCGGTAGTGACATCCGGTTTCCTGCTATACACCGAACGGGATGGGAATTCGCCGACCGATTTTATTGCTCTGGGTAGGAATGGGGAACCGATTGAAGGAGCAAATACCATTGAAGTCAGAGGCTACCAATGGAAGACGGGTATCCATCATGTGAGCAATGTGCCGGATCAATCACAGGAAATGGTGCTGTTCTCTCCATCCCTTTTTGAATCGG
The DNA here is from genome assembly GCF_010119245.1 of Cyclobacterium salsum. GTDB lineage: Bacteria > Bacteroidota > Bacteroidia > Cytophagales > Cyclobacteriaceae > Cyclobacterium > Cyclobacterium salsum. Next base: position 121,586 of record NZ_WNKG01000011.1, on the reverse strand, counting down.
ACGAGCCGATATTTGGTATTCGAATCATTGCCGTAAATGAACCTGACGGCAAATTGGTTTTCTTCGTAAATGCCATTTCCGCTACCCCTGACCTGGCCGAGCGCGTAAACAGTGAACTTGGCGGAGAAGCGGTGCTGAATATCTTTGACAATGACGAACTAAATGGAGCCCCCCTTAATCCTATAGATATCCAATTAACGATTCTGGAGGATTTTCCGGCGGGCACAGCAGTGTTAAATCCCGACGGATCGGTGGATGTACCTCCCAATACCCCTCCGGGGGTTTATACGCTGACCTATGAAATTTCTGCGGGACAGGATTCCGATCAGGCAGAGGTCAGGATTGAAGTAATTGAATACAAGCCGGAGGCTTTTGATGATTCCGTGGAAGTACCGGATAGTTTTGCCAGGGATAGTATTGTAAATGTGCTGGGTAACGACATGCTAAACGGCTTGCCAGCCCTTATTGAAAATGTCAACCTAAGTGAAATAAGTAATGATTCAGGCGGGTTTATTAGCCTTACAGCCGATGGATCTATTGATATTTCGGAGGGAATTTCCTCAGGAGATTACCTCCTGGTTTACCAGATTTGTGACGCAGCAGATCCGGGTAAATGCGATCAGGCAACCGTGGCGGTTACCGTGGCACCAACCCTGCTGACGGCGGTAGATGATGAATACGGTAATGTAAATCTAAACCGTGGTGGACTGATCGGAAACGTGCTGGACAATGACCTCCTGAATGGGGAAGCAGTGCCTGAGGATCGGGTACGTGTCACCTTGCTGGATGCAGACGGCTTGTCCGGAGTGACCCTTTCGCCTACCGGGGAATTGGAACTTCCCGTTGGCCTTCCCAATGGTGATTATGAATTGCAATATGAAATGCAGGAAGACATCAACCCCGGAAACCGGGATCAGGCGTTTATCCGGTTTTCCTTACTTGATATCCAATTGGAGGCAAATGATGATGAATATACCACCAACCAAAACCAAGAAATCAGCTTAGATGTACTGGCAAATGATTTTATCAATACCGGAGAGCTGCAGGTGGAAACATTGGAAATTATCGACGCACCGGTAGACGGGACCTTTGTGCCGAATGGAGATGGGACGTTTACCTACACGCCAACGGCTAATTTTTCCGGAACCGATAGCTTCAGGTATGAAATATGCGAAAATACGGACAGGCAATTTTGTGATCAGGCCCTGGTGAGCATTATCGTCAGACCGATCGTGCTGGAGGTATCCAAATCGCCTAATCTGACAGATTTACCCATCGGAGGAATGGTAATTTATACCCTTTCACTTACCAATAATTCGGAATTTGACCTGGAAAATGTGCTGGTGGAAGAAGTCCTACCGGATGGGCTGATGCTGCTTTCCTCCGATCCGGAGCCGACGGATGGAAGCGAGTGGGTTATTGAAACAATACCTGCAGGCACTGAAGTCCGGATTGTGATCGAAGCGATGGGTGTTGGGCTAGGCCAGCAGGTAAATATTGCGAACATTAGTATGGGGGATTACACTGATTTGGTGCAGGCGGTGCCGGTCACGGTATTGGCCAGACCCGTTGATATCCGCATAGAAAAGACCTCTTTTGGTATTGATTTGTATGAAGGAAACGAGTTTGAATACGAAATCCGGGTAAGTAATAACGGTACCGGTCCGGGAGAAGACATATTCCTTGAGGATCAACTGCCCGAAGGATTGGTTTACCTGGGTTTTTCCGGTGAGGCGGAAGTGAATGTATCCGGGAATACGCTCAGCTGGACTATTCCAAGTCTTGGGGCGGGTGAGGAGTTGGTTTTCAGGATTCAGGTTCAGGCAACTCAAACCGGAACTATCACGAATACCATCCGGGTACAGGTTCCTGAAGATCAGGAAAACATTTCTCCGGTTCAGGAGGATAGTGACACCAATCAGGTCAATCCATTCTTCATTCCAAATGTGATCACACCGGGGAATCCGGATGGTAAAAACGACCGATTTGAAATCCGTGGAGTCGAGCGCTTTGCCCAAAGCTCCCTGACTGTATTGAATAGAAATGGCGACCATGTATTTGCTTCAGAGGATTACCAAAACGATTGGGCTGCAGCCGGGCTTAATGCCGGATCCTATTTTTATGTATTGGTGATTACCGATAGTCAGGGGGAAAGCCAAACCTACAAAGGTTGGGTACAGGTAGTGAAATAGAGAAGTTGTGAACAAGGGAGGGTTTAAATTTAATTCGATGAAAAATATTTTTAGCGTTTATGGGTACCTGGCATTGTTGCTGATCTTGACCGTTGGCCAGGCAAACGGGCAGCAGCTGCCCCAATTTAGTCAGTACATGTTTAACGGCCTGCATGTCAATCCAGCTTATGCAGGGTACAAGGGGGAACATTATATCCAATCCTCGTACCGGAACCAGTGGGCTGGTTTGCCGGGAGCACCTACCACGTTCACGGTGACAGCGGACCTGAGTGCCAACGAGGGGCTGATGGGGTTTGGAGCGAGTATTTTATCCGACCAACTCGGACCGGCAAAGACCAATGCCGCTTTGTTGACCTATGCCTACCGGATACAGACGGGAGAGGCATCTTTCTTAGGATTTGGTATCAGTGGAGGCGTTTCTGAATATGCTATTGAAGGCTCCCTCTTCGACCCGAACGATTTTGACGATTCGGAACTACCGGAGGGTAGAATCAATGTGTTCACTCCGAACCTAAATGCGGGTATCTTTTACCATAATCCCGGATTTTATGCGGGCTTTAGTGCCTACAACCTGATCGGTAAAAACGTCTTGGAAAACGAAGCAGTTGCCCTGGCCTACCATAACGTGCACTATTACCTGACGGCCGGAGGCCTGCTACCGCTTTCGGCGGAGGTACAATTCAAACCCTCCTTTCTGGTCAGGCATGGGGGCAAGGGGCCTACCAACGTGGATTTGAATGGTATGTTTTTATTTATGGACAGAATTTGGGCAGGAGCCTCCTACCGAACCAATGTCAAATTGGGTCAGGATGAGTTGCCTAGTGGATTGTCTGCGCGAAACGCCGTGGCCTTAATTTTGGAATTGTTTGCCACTGAAAATTTGAGAGTAGGTTATGCGTACGATATACAAACGAATGCTCTTAGTGGGTTACGAAATAACTCCCATGAATTTTCAGTAGGGTACTATATTTCCCCAAGAAAAGTGACAATGAACAACCCAAGATGGTTTTAAATATGAAAAAGATTTTTACCTATCTAATACCCGCTATTTTCCTTGGAATGCTAGGCCTGCATGTTCAGGCCCAGCAGGGACTTCTAAGATATGCTGACAAAAAGGCTGCGGAAGAAAATTATTTTGAGGCAGGACAGGGTTATGTCGACGCCTATTCAAAAGCTCCCTCCTTTCAGGCGGCAAAGGGTGCCGCACAGGCCTATGGCCATTTGAGAGATTACCAAAAAGCCTATGACTGGTGGAAAAATGCCGTGGCCTATCAGGCGGCAGGGCAGGAAGAATTGTTGGCATATATTGCGGCTGCAAATCAGGCTGGGCAGCAAGTGGTGGTCTTTGCCGCACTGGATACAATGGAAACCAGAGAACACGAAGCCATTGCTAACCTGCACCTGGATTCCCTGCAACACTGGTATGCTGTCGGGGGAAATACCGGCGTGAAAAAGCTGGAGGGCATCAATAGTTCAAATACTGAGTTTGGATGGGTAAAAGGTGCTCAGGGAAGGGCCTATTTCTCTTCGGATAGAGGGGAAGCCGAAAATCGTAATCGAAGCAGTGTTCGTATTGACAAAAGCTATAAATATTACACCCAATCTTCGGACTGGACCGGTAGAAATTTTTTGAATATCTATTCCGTGGATGAGGAAGGCAAGATAAGTCTCTTTGATCCCCCTGTCCCGGATGTTTTCCATGCGACCGATCCTTTTCCGCTTCAGGAGCAGGAGGTGCTTTTTTACGCCGTGACACGGGATATACGCCGTCCGCAGAATTACGAAGTACAATCCGAAATCTATTTCAGCCGGCTCGATGAGGCTGGAAACCCACTTGATTTTGTAGGCTTGTCGGTGAATTCTCCGCTGGAGTATGGTATAAAGAGTCCATTTGTAGACGAGGAGCAAAACCGCCTGTACTTTTCTTCCAACATGCCGGGAGGCCAAGGAGGTTACGATCTGTATTATATGGATTACAACACGGATTTTGAATTCCAAACTCCGGTAAATTTAGGCCCACTGATCAACAGTCCTGGAAACGAAATCGATCCTTTCATACACGATGGGAGGCTGTATTTCGCATCCGACGGACACGTGGGAATGGGTGGCCTGGATCTTTTTGTTTCCGATTTCAAGGGGGATGAATTTTTGGGAGTAAAAAACATGGGTTTGCCATTCAATTCTTCCCAGGATGACTTTGGCTTTTTCGAGACCAATGACGACAAGGTACTGATTTCCTCCAATCGTCTCCAAAGCTCAGGTTGGGATGATATATTTGAGCTGGAAACATTGGAACTAGATTTTCTGGCCAGGGTGATTGCCTGTGATGGCGCGGCCGTACCAGGTCCGATAGAGGTGAATTTGGCTGAAGGGGCGGATAAAGCCAATGTACCTATGGAAAAGCAAGGGGAAGGACTATTTCAGGCAAAAATCAGTCCGGAGGAAGATCAGCAGATCCAAATTTCAAAGGCCGGTTATTTTGCAGTTCAGGATCTGACGATTTCCAGTAAAGGGTTGACAAGCGGAACCTTGGAGAAATCCTACCAACTGATCAAAATTCCCTATAAAACAGCTGTACATGTTGATTTGGTTTACTATAATCTGGACGAATCTGCTATTAGGAAAGATGCTGAAAGTGCTTTAGATCGGGTAGCGGAATTGTTACGCACCTATTCGTTTCTAAATATTGTGGTTCGTTCCCACACGGATGAGAGAGCCAGTGACGAATACAATGAGAAGTTAAGTGAAAAAAGAGCTGATGCGGTGCGGGAGTATCTGGGACAATATGGAATCGCCAGTTCCAGGATAGAGGCGGAGTGGCTTGGGGAAACGGAATTGACGGCGGATTGCGGAGAGGGAGTTCCCTGCACAGAGGATCGTCATCAGCTCAACCGAAGGACAGAGTTATTGTTATTGGCCTTTCCAGAAGTGGGAAAATCCTATCAGGTACCGCTGGAGTTGCAGGAGCTGGATTTATGTGATGCCAGCAATATGCAATTGCCTGCCGAATTGCCCACCATTTATTTTGGATTTGATGAGGCGGACCTTACGCTGGCAGACAAGATGGCCTTGGAAAGGGTAGCGCTGATGTTACGAAACATGGTACAGCGTCGTCTTGCCATCACCGGGCATACGGATTCCAGAGGCTCGGCATCCTATAACGAGGAGTTGTCCAAAAGGAGGGCATTGGTGGTAAAGAATTACCTGGAAGGGAAAGGGATTGCTTCCGACCGGCTGGTGTATGAGTTTTTCGGAAAGACCAAACCCGTGAACGACTGTGATGAGGTTCCTTGCACCGAAGAGATGCACCGGCAAAACCGAAGGACGGAACTGCATGTTCCCAGTAGTAGCCTCCCCAATTTGAAAAAGAATTGGTCCAACGAGAAATAGGATAGTATCTATTTAAATAAAAAAAAGGAGCTGATTCAGCTCCTTTTTTTGTTTCTCCTATTATTGGTTGGGGGTTTTTCCAATAACCCAACCAAATCCTTTTATGTCTCTGCTGGGAATGCATTGTTTTTTTCGCTTTCCATTCAGTTTACAACTACTCATTTCTAAGTCGGTTTTCAAATATTTCGGCCCGTCCCGATACATGGGGCAAGATCAGAACTAATACTCCATTCGGAATTCTTCAAAGTGAAATAACGAATATCATTTGGAATACCATTTTAGCCATTGGCCGATAGAAAGCTGTCTTAAACGCTCAAAAAATTTGAATAGCCTAATTTAAACTTTGATAAGTAAAAAAGATTGATCGAAAATAATTAAATAGTTAAAAATACGAATAAAATAACATGAAATACCTATAAACAGAATTTAAAACTTTATTTAAGCAAATTAAAGATTTTAATATAAAAAAGGTACCTGTAGTTAAAAAAATAACGTATTAGTATTAATAAAGGATGTAGGATATAAAATAAGGGTAAAAATAAAACCTAAAAGTATCCTAAAAACAGTAAAAAAGTAAAATTAGGTTTATAAAAACACTTAAAATAGAAAAAATATGAAAATAAACTAGAATGAAAAGTAAATAAATATATCATTTTTATTTTGAATTAATAAGATATCAAAAATTTAAAATAATAATTAAAATAATAAAAAATTTAATTTAAGCATTATTAAAATAAAATGATTGACATCTTAGTTTAAAAAAATAATAGATGGTTTATTTTTTTGTTTTCCTCCTTGCGTATATATTTGATCAAGAAGGACTTAGCAGCTGCCCAAATCTAAAGATTTAATTAGATCCAGACATTACAATCCTACTGTTTTTGTTATCTGATTAACTCACCTTCTTACCACCCCAATTTAGCCCTACCCGGAATAATCGTTCAAGCCTGAACTCAAAATTGCCTATTCTACATCCGGAGTAATCCGGAAAGAGCAGTTTTATTATACACTAACCACTAACAAATTATGAAAAATTTTACTCACGCAAGGAAACAACCTTCCGTTGGAATTAGACCATTGGGGATGGCTATTCTAATTCTAATTGGATGTTTCGTTTTTAATTCACTTCATGCACAGGAAAGGACTGTGACTGGAAAAGTAATTGACGAAAATGAAGAATCTATTCCCGGAGCCAGTGTGCTTGTGAAAGGCACAACAAAAGGTGCAGCAACGGACATTAATGGTGAGTTCACCTTGAACTTATTGGAATCTGAAAATGAATTGGAAGTATCCTTTATTGGCTTCAATCAAAAAGTAGTCCAGGTAGGCAACCAAAGTAATATTACCATTTCACTCAGCTCGGAAGAAACTGCTTTGTCCGAAGTGGTCGTTACCGCATTGGGGGTAAAGCGGGATGAACGGGCTTTGGGATATACCGTTCAGCAAGTAGATACACAGGGGCTGGATGAGGCTAAAGAAACCAATATCGTCAACTCCCTTACCGGAAAAATCGCCGGAGTTCAAATATCAAATTCTTCGGGAAATATTGGAGGTTCTTCTCGTATTACTATCAGGGGAATTAATTCAATTTCCGGCAATAATCAGCCGTTATTTGTAGTGGATGGGACCCCAATAGATAATTCCAACTACAATTCCGACGATCAGGTAGCTGGAAATGGCGGTAGGGATTATGGCAATGCAGCTCAAGATATTAATCCCGACGACATCGCATCTATTTCTGTGTTAAAAGGACCAAGTGCTTCCGCTTTATATGGATCCAGAGCCTCCAATGGTGTCATTTTGATTACGACCAAAAGTGGTGAGAACCGGAAAGGAATCGGCGTAAGCATCAATTCGTCCACCATGTTCAGCAATGTGTTTTTACTACCAGAAATGCAGAATGAGTACGGGGGTGGTTTTGCACTTACCTTTGATGAAGCCGTGGACCCGCTAGATGGGCAAACCTATAAAGTGGTCAATACCAATGCGAATAACAGTTGGGGTCCACGATTTGATGGTACCTTGGTACGGCATTGGGACAGCATGTATCCAGGAGAACCCAACTATGGTGAAGTACGTCCATGGGTGGCGACACCCAATAACATTAAAGATTTCTTTGAGACCGGAGTCACCTTATCCAATAATGTGTCGATAAGTGGAGGCAATGACAAGAGCTCCTTTCGGCTATCTTATACCAACCTGGACCAGACGGGGACCATGCCTAACAGCTCTCTGAATAGGAATACCATTGCTGTAAGCGCAAATAGCCAGCTTTCTGATAAGTTTTCAGCCGGGGCGAAAATCAATTACGTACGAACAGAGGCGTTAGGTCGACCTGCCACAGGAGATTGGTCTCCCGAAAGACCCGTAAATGTTTTAACCTACTGGTATGCCTGGACACAACGGCAGATTGATCCGGCCAGAATGCGAGACTATAAATCAGACAGGTATTACCATATGACCTGGAATACCCAAGGATTGGGACGCCATTTGGAACAGAGTTATAACAATAATCCCTACTTTACCCTTTACGAAAGCTACAATAATGACTTAAAGGATAGAGTGTTTGGGAATATAAATATCTCTTATCAGATCCTGCCGCAACTATCTTTGACGCTTTTTGCCAGAACCGATTTCTACACGGACACAAGAGAAGACAGGGCATCAATAGGAGGGTACCTTCAAAATGCTTATGAAAAAGATCTTTATCATTTCCGGGAGGATAACTTTGAGCTACTGGGTCAGTATAATGGAGACCTCGGAGACGACTTTAGTCTGGGAGTTACCTTTGGTGGAAATATCAGGAAAAATACCTTCAAAAATAACTATACAAGAACCCAGGGGGGCTTGAGCGTGCCCAATTTTTACAATCTGATGGCATCCCTTCAGCGTCCGGAGATCAGAGACTTTACATCTGAGCGGGAGGTTCAGAGTGTCTATGCGAGCGGTAATATCGGCTACAGGGATTACCTCTTTTTCGAAGCGTCGCTTCGAAATGATTGGTCTTCCACGCTGCCGGTCGATAATAACTCCTATCTGTATCCGGCGGTTTCCAGCAGCTTTGTTTTTTCCAATTTGATGACCGGAGCCGATTTCTTTTCCTTTGGTAAAATGAGGATCGGATGGGCACAGGTGGGGAACGATACGGATCCCTATCGTTTGATCAATACCTATGCAAACGGCGATCCTTACGGCAATACCTCCGTATTCACCGTAGATGACGTATTTAAAAACAGTAACCTGAAACCAGAGATCGTTTCGAATATTGAGGCGGGCCTGGATTTGAGGTTTTTGGAAAACAGAATTGGGTTGGACTTCACCGTTTATAAAGTGAATACCTTCAATCAGATTCTTGCTCTTCCTGTTTCATCTACTACCGGATTTAAATCACTGATTGTAAATGCGGGAGAAATGGAAAACAAAGGAATCGAAGTAATGCTTAAGGGTACCCCGGTGGATCGAAGCAATTTCTCCTGGGATGTAAACCTTAACCTGGCCCGAAACCGGAATATGGTCCTGGAGCTTGCCGAAGGCCAGGATAATTTTGAATTAGGTAGCCGGGACGGCACTAATTCGGTCAATGCAACAGTGGGACAACCCTACGGAACAATTATCACGCCTAACGTAATTTATCATGAAGAAACCGGGAAGCCAATCGTAGGAAGCAATGGATTTTACCTACGAAACCCAGGAGAGGTAGTAGGGAACATCATGCCGGACGTGACGGGTGGTTTTTCCAATACATTTACCTATCGGGGGATTAGCCTTAGTGCGCTGATCGATTTTCAGTCCGGAGGCAGTTTTTGGTCCGAAACCGTTCAAAATGGTATTGCAAACGGTCAGTTTATTGAGTCTGTGGGGGATAATGACAGAGGTGTTCCCATGAGAGACCCCGTTTCAGAGGGAGGAGGATTAAAAGCGGAGGCTGTTTTCAAAAACGGAGAAGCCAATACGGTATACCTGGAGGCCCAAAATTATTTAAAGCAGCAGTACAGTCTGGACGGGTTAAATGTTTACGATGCCTCCTATGTCAAATTACGTGAAGTCAGATTAGGGTATAGTTTGCCCAGCAGCATGCTGAACAATATGTTTATAACTGCCCTTAGACTTTCCATTTTTTCCCGAAACGTAGCATTATTGCATAGCAATGTGCCTCATATTGACCCCTCAGAGATAGCCTATGGGTCGAGCAATATGCAAGGTTTAGAAGGAGCATCTTTACCTGCTCCCAGGGTGATTGGTTTTAACATCAACATAAAGCTATAATATTTTTGGGCGATGCAGTGTGCAGGGATTTTCTACTATCCCCTTGTACAACAATAGTTTAACATCTAAGAAATACTGAAATGAAAAAAATAATCAATACAAATTTGATCGTGCTGGCTGCGGGGTTTTCAATTTTCCTGTCTGCTTGTACAGAGGGCTTTGAGGAATTGAATATCGATCCCAACCAGCCTGTAGTAGTGCCGACATCAAGCCTGCTGACTGGTGCTCAGCGGGAATTGGTGGCAGATATATTTGGGAATCATAACGAACTCAATGGAGTAGGACTGCCTGCGATGGTTTACACGCAACAAATGGCTAGTTTAAGGGGAGGGACTACGGACACCTACGCAACCGTTGAGGAGGATTTTTCCACGTTTTATACGAATGGCTTGAGGGATTTGCAGGAGATCATAGCACTCAATAGTAATGTGGAAACCATGACCAATGCAGCGCTCTCAGGGCCAAATAATAACCAGATAGCAGTGGCCAGGATTCTTAAAGCCTGGGCATTCCAGAACATTACGGATGTATGGGGCGATGTTCCCTACACGGAGACCTTGCAGGGAAATGAGTTTCCCCTTCCGATCTACGATACACAGGAATTCATTTATATGGATTTGCTCAAGGAGCTAAGCGAGGCGGTCGAAATGATTGATGTAGCAGATGGGGATATCTCTGGTGATATTATTTACCACGGGGATATGGAAAAGTGGTTAAAGTTTGCAAACAGCCTCAAGATGCGAGTAGCGCTGCGTTTGTCTAAAGTAGCTCCCGGAGTCGCTGCAAATGCGCTTGCTGAAGCATTTGCGGCAGGACCAATGGATTCTGTTGAGGATAATGCTTTTTACCAATTTCTGGAATCTCAACCCAATAACAACCCCTGGTATTTTAGATTTGAATTGAGCGTTCCCAACTATGGTGTAGGAAGCACGTTGGTAGACATGCTCAAATCACTCGATGACCCACGGCTGGAAAAATATGCTGACGTGGCTTTCAACCAGGATTTAGGGGGAGGATACATAGGCCAGCCTGTGGGGCTTGATGTGGCATCCGGGAGTGCTATCAGTGATTTCGCCGTGTCCTGGCCGGATGCCGAAAACATATTACAACCTACTTCAAGATTTACTATTATGTCCTATGCCGAGGTCGGCTTTATCCTGGCAGAAGCGGCTGAACGGGGTTGGATAACAGGGAGTGCCTCTGATTACTACACCACAGCCATCACCGCCTCTATGGAGCAATGGGGGATTTCAGACCCTGAGACTATTGCTGCTTATCTGGCTCAGGAAGAAGTAGTCTATGATACCTCCGATCCTATTAAATCCATTGGAAACCAAAAGTGGATTTCTTTCTATATGCAGGGGGTTCAGTCTTGGTGCGAATGGCGCAGGTTGGAGGTTCCCGAGCTGGAAATCGCCAAAGATGCTGTTATAGATGGTATTCCTAGAAGAAGGGGCTATCCACCAAGTGAAATCAATTTGAATAAGTCCAACTATGAGGCTGCAGTAGCCAGGCAAGGTACAGATGATCTCCTGACCAGAGTGTGGTGGGATAAGTAATAAGATCGTTTGAACCAAAACAGATAGTTGATATGACATTAAAAAAGAAAAATAGCAGGAGAGATTTTATAAGTTCGTCTTTTATGTTGTTTGGTAGCGGGGGGCTTGGGTTGAAGCCTCCCGTAACTACCGCAACCGCTTACGAAAAATCAGCTCGTTTTTATAAATCGAATCACCGCACCGAAGACCTCAAGTTTGCTTCTGTAGTTCAGATGGCTCAGATGATTCGGGACAAAGAAATTTCTTCTGTCGAACTGGTTACTACCATGTACAATCGGATCGCAGAAGTCAATCCCCAGATCAATGCAGTTGTATTAACCTGTAAAGAGCGAGCACTTGAGGAAGCTAAAAAGGCGGATGAGCTCCTGGCAGGAGGAAAGGTGACGGGAGCGTTGCACGGTGTTCCGATGACCATTAAGGATTCCCTGGAGACAGCTGGAGTGATAAGCACAGGAGGCACCTTGGGCAGAAAGGATTACATTCCTGCAAAAGACGCTACAATAGTTGCCAGGCTCCGTGCCAGCGGAGCCATTCTTATGGGTAAAACCAATACGCCGGAATTTACCTTGTCTGGAACCACCGCCAACTTGATTTATGGTATGACGAGTAACCCCTATAAGGAGGGGTATAGTCCCGGAGGAAGCAGTGGCGGGGCGGGAGCCATCGTGGCGGCTGGAGGTTCACCCTTTGACATCGGGTCGGATTTTGGCGGTAGTATCAGGGGGCCTGCTCACTTCAACGGAATTGCCGGTATCAAACCGACAACGGGTTTGGTCCCGCGTACCGGTCACATAGTAGACTATGGTGGCCTATTCGATGCCTATCAAGTGCTTGGACCACTAGCCCGGTATGTGGAAGACTTGAAACTTATTCTTCCGATCATTCTTGGACCGGATCAGATTGATGCAGCCATTCATCCCGTTCCCTGGAATGATCCGGAATCTGTTCAGATAAAAAATCTAGAATACGCTTGGTTTATCGAGCATGGAAGCTCCAAGGATTGCTCCGAAGAAACCGTGGAGGCCATTGGAAAAGCTGTCGCCTCTTTGGAGTCGGCGGGGATACAACTTAAGGAAGATGCTCCCATTGAGGAAATCAAGGAAGCCGAGGAGGTTCGGTATGAGCTTTTTGGTGCCGATGGGCGGGCCTGGGTGAGTAGGCTGACTGAAAAATACGGCACTACGCAAACGCATCCGCTCCTTCGATTATCGGATCCATCTACGGCCATATCATCAGGGGCATTTACCGAATTGGTGGAAAAGCTGGATGCCTGTCGCAGCAAGCTATTGCAATGGATGCAAGGGTATGACATAGTCATTTGCCCGGTTCATTTCGACGGAGCGGCCCCTAATCCGGATGTGTTTGAGAAATCATCCTGGTCTGCTGACGAATATGGCTATATGGGAACTTTCAACCTTACGGGTTGGCCAGCCGCAGTCGTAAGAGCAGGAACGAGCAAAGAAGGCTTGCCTATAGGTGTTCAGATTGTTGGACAGCCTTTCCAGGATCACAAAGTATTGGCGGTTGCTGAATATTTAGAAGATCAATTGGGAGGCTGGCAAGCCCCGTCGATGTGATTTTTCAACCCTAACCAAGTTTTTCTCAAATAAAATAGTAATGGAAAACCTTAAAAAAAGTGTCGCTAAAAAAGTAATAAAGGGCCATTCCAGAAGGGCTTTTATGGGCAAACTGTCGGCAGGAGCCCTCGCCACAGCCTGTTTGCCAGCTATTGCCAGAGGGTCTAGTAAGCCTTTGCTTATCCGGGAATTTGGTAAACCTGCCGAACCCTCTGAGATACAATACAAATCCGTAACGGCAATCGCAGAGATGATTCGGGAAAAGGAAGTGTCTGCTCTAGAAGTGGTGCAGACCTATATCGCCCGAATCGAAGATGTGAATTACCAGCTCAATGCGGTGGTTATGGAATGTTTCGACAGGGCCATCGAAGAAGCTAAAAAGGCAGATAATGAAATTTCAAAAGGAAATGTATTGGGAAAGCTCCATGGGGTGCCCTTAACTATCAAAGACTCCTTTATGACAGAAGGGGTGGTAAGTACCGGGGGTACGATTGGTAAAATGAATTTTGTGCCGGAGGAAGACGCTACTGTTGTTGCCCGTTTACGGAATGCAGGTGGAATGATGTTGGGCAAGACGAATACGCCTGAATTTACCTTGATTGGCGGCGTTTTAGGAGTCAACTCTACCAATAATATCCTATACGGGATCAGTAAAAACCCTTACGATCTAAATAAAACGACTTCTGGAAGTAGCGGCGGTGCCGGGGCGATTGTCGCTGCAGGTGGAGCTGCTTTCGATGTTGGTACTGATTGGGGCGGAAGTGTTAGGGGACCTTCCTGCACCAATGGCATAGCAGGTATAAAGCCGACGTCGGTAAGGTTGCCACGCACGGGTCATATCGTTGACTACGGTGGTCTTTTTGATTCCTGGCAACAGCCGGGTCCGATGGCCAGATACGTTAAGGATCTTGACTTACTCACGCCTATTATGGCGGGTCCTGATTTTAAGGATGCTGCTGTTGTGCCCATGCCTTGGCCGGATTACCAAAAAGTGGATATCTCCCAATTGAGAGTAGCGTTTTTCCCGGAAAACGGAATCGCTAATACGGACCCTGCTACCATTGAGACTGTGAGAAAGGCGGCAAAGTGGATGGACGAAGTAGCATTGGATGTCACGGAAGATTGTCCGCGGGAGCTATTGGTGGAGTTGGGTACGATCCGGCGGGAATTGATCATTGGAGACGGTTGGCAATGGCTTAAGAGAGCAACCGAACGTGCAGGTTCCAAGACCTATGGTGCATCCCTGAGAGAACGACTTGAGAATCAGGGAGCGGTCATTTCTACGGCGGAATACACGAAACTTTTGGAAATGCAAGATGCTAATAGAAGCAAAATGCTCCAATGGTTTTCTCAATACGATGTGATTATTTGCCCGACCACCAGTTCGCCAGCAGGGGATATTAATAGTGGCTATAACGAGGAATCCAGGTACATGGATAACCCCGGGGAGAGCTATACTAAACCCTTTAATACCTGTGGCTGGCCGGGTGCAGTGGTCAGGTGTGGTCAGAGTGCGGATGGTCTTCCCATTGGCGTGCAGGTAGTGGCACAGCCCTGGCGGGAGGATGTAGCACTTGCCGTAGCCAGTTACCTCGAATCAAAGTCAGGAGGCTGGAAAAGGCCACCGATATAAAAATGATAAGCGTTTTTTAAAATATGGCAAAACAAATTAACAGAGATGTAAGCAGGATGTGATTGAATTTCAAGCCCTTTCTGTAAGATCTCCCAAACCAAAACCAAATGAAAAAACAAACCACCAACAACCGAAGAAAATTTATCACTACGCTAGGTATGGGATCACTGGGAACGGTGCTTCCATCCTTTGGAAAGCAGCTGCCGAAGGGGGTAGTGCTTCCTCAGAAACAATTTGTCTCCTCCGATGAGACAGACGAACTTTTATACATGTCTGCTACAAAGGTAGCGGGGATGATCAAAAACAAAGAAATAAGCAGCCAGGAGGTAGTGGAGCTGTGTTTGGCTAGAATAGATGAGGTTAACCCCCAAATCAATGCGGTGGTACAGATAGTAAGAGAACGAGCACTCCTGGAGGCCAAGAAGGCAGATGAAGCTGTCAAAGCGGGCAAGACCTTGGGGCTATTACATGGTGTGCCCATGACGATCAAAGATTCCTTTGAAACCGCTGGTATTATTTCGACAGCAGGCACCATGGGCCGCAAAAATTACATGCCTGGCACCGATGCCACGGTGGTTAAAAGACTTCGGGAAGAAGGAGCTATTTTACTAGGTAAAACCAATACGCCCGAATTTACCATGTCTTCTCTCACCTTTAATTTAATATATGGTCAGACGCTCAATCCCTATGACCTTACTACCCACCCATCCGGGAGCAGTGGAGGTGCAGCGGCCATATTAGCAGCGGGGGGGTCCTATTTTGACATAGGTACCGATTCCGGGGGTAGTGTACGGGCACCTGCGCATGTTTGCGGTTTGGCAAGTATAAAACCTACTAGTGGCAGGATACCACAAACGGGTCATTTGCCGGATTATGGTGACCGATTTGGGAGCTACCAACAACCTGGGCCAATGGCAAGGAGAGTGGAAGATTTGTATTTATTGTTATCCATTCTTTCAGGTCCTGATCAATTGGATGCCAGCATTAGTCCGGTGCCTCTCAATGACCCCGCCGATGTGGATCTTTCAACATTGCGAATTGCCTATTACACAACCAACGATGTGGCGGAACCCATTCCTGAAATCAAAAAGATGGTAGTTGATTGTGCCAATCAGCTCAAACCATCCGTGAGCAGTGTATCAGAATCCCGTCCGCCGGTGCTTAAGGCACTTTCAGATAAAAGGTCCGAACTAAATAGCGCAGATGGTAAGGCTCACATTAAGCGACTTATCAAGGCATGTGGCACCAAGGTTATTTCACCAAACCTCAATATTTCAGGAGAGGTTGTTTCGGCGGATCAGTATACGAAATTAGTGGAGGAGATTGATGCCTTAAAAAGTCAAATGCTTCAATTTATGGATGATTATGACATTATGCTCTGCCCGGTTACTTCGACAGCAGCCATGAAGGTAGAGGCCGAAAGGTTCCCGGGACATTGGTATACCTCCGAGTACAATGCTACCGGATGGCCTGCAGCTGTCGTTCGAGCGGGCACCTCCAATGATGGTTTGCCGCTCGGGATCCAAATTGTAGGTAAACCCTGGACGGAAGGCAAAGTTCTGGCAGTGGCCGCTAATCTGGAAAAAGCATTTGGAGGATATTCCAAACCGGAAAATATTTAAGAACCCATTCCAAGTCAATCTCAATGAATTGTAATTGAATAAAAATTTAAAACTGTACCCTAATGAAAAATAATATAGCTGTTCAAGGCAAAAGTAATCAGTCAAGAAGAAAATTTTTGGCATTGGTGGGAGCAAGCAGTGCTGCGGCGATGACTTTTTCTCCTGCAAATCTTTCGGCCTCCATCCAACCACCCAATTCACCTTACCGGGTATCAAAGGATGAAACAGACGAATTGATATTTATGTCCGTGACAAAACTTTCAGAAATGATCCGAACCAAAAAGGTTTCGTCTGTAGAACTGACACAAGCTTATATTGATCGCATCGAAAAAGTCAATTATCACCTCAATGCAGTAGTGATGCAGTGTTTTGAAAGGGCACTGGACGAAGCCAAAGCCGCAGATGCCGCATTAAAGAAAAAGCAAATTAGGGGACCATTGCACGGGGTACCCATGACACTTAAAGATTCGTTTGAAGCGGAAGGTGTAATCAGTACGGGGGGTACACTCGGCAGGATCGATTATGTGGGAAAAAAGGATGCCACGGTATTGGCCAGAATGAGACAAAACGGAGCCATTCTTTTGGGGAAAACCAATACGCCTGAATTTACGCTAGCCGGTGGCGGTATGAGAGGTGTGCGTACTACGGGCAATATCATCTATGGTCTCAGCAAAAACCCTTATGACCTTACACGAGGCACTTCTGGAAGTAGCGGGGGGGCAGGATCCATTGTAGCAGCAGGAGGCGCAGGGTTTGATATCGGAACAGACTGGGGAGGGAGCGTGCGATTACCATCAAGTACCAATGGTATCGCAGGGCTCAAGCCTACCTCTGTCCGTTGTCCGCGTACGGGTCATATCGTTGATTATGGGGGAGTATTTGATTCCTGGCAACAGCCGGGGCCAATGGCTCGTAGGGTAGAAGATTTGATGTTGCTTACTCCATTAATGAGTGGTCCTGACGGTATGGACGCTGCGGTGGTGCCTATGCCCTGGCCGGATCCCGAGCAAATTGATATTAAAAGGCTTAAGGTAGCCTATTACCCTTCTAATTTAATTGCAGATACAGCCGAAGAAACTCAAAATACCATTAAGCAAGCGGCTAAGTGGATGGAAGAGGCAGGAGCAGAAGTCACCGAGGACATGCCTCTGGAAATTTTTACCGAGCTAGGAGAGATACGAAGGGAGTTGGTTTCTGGAGATGCCTGGGCGTTTCTGAAAAGGGCAGGTGATTTACATGGAAGCAAAACCTTGAGTGAATCCATTCAAAATAGACTTGACAACGGTACACCAATCTCCGCAGACCGGTATTCTGAACTTTTGACGCTTCAAGATAAGAACAGGACAAGGATGCTGCAGTGGTTCCAAAAATATGACGTGATTCTTTGTCCGACTACCGCTACTCCTGCTGAAGAAATCGATCAAGGAATCGGTAGTGAATGGACCAGCAGCAAGCCAGGTGCCAGCTACTGTGGCCCTTACAATACTACCGGCTGGCCAGTCACCGTGGTAAGAGGTGATGCCAACGGCGCATTGCCGGTTGGGGTGCAATGCGTGGCCCATCCCTGGAGAGAGGATGTTTCCCTGGCGGTAGCCCAATACCTTGAAAGCAGATCAGGAGGTTGGAGAAGACCCATGATTTGACAACCGATCTGGTTGATTATTTCCGGTTCGGATATCATTACCTGTTTAGAATTGACGCTGTACTATTTCAGTCCTATCGAAATAAAATATGCCAAAAGGTTGGTGATGGGTTATCCAACGCTTTGGTTTAAAGAAACCAGGTCATTTTAAAAATTTCAGTTACTCGAAAGACACAAAATTAATTGTATAATAATATGGAAATTAAAAATTCAAGGAGGGATTTTTTAGAAAAGTCGATCTTCGGAGGAACCCTTGCCCTTAGCGGATTACCTGGATTGGTTCTTGGCAAGGGACCCAATAAATTTCCCGAAAAAATTGGAAACCAATCTACCGGGAAGATCAAACCAGATAAGATTCTTCGTTCGTTTCCTGAAAATATGGTTTGGGGTTATTTTGGAGCGGATGTACCTCCAAAACTCACCGTAAAAGAAGGAGAAATAGTAGAAATTCATTCGATAAGTACCTCGGGTGTTTCCAGGGAAGACCCGGAGTCTTTTTTCAGGGAAAATAACCTGCCTTTGGACGATCATGCAAAGGAACTTATTGATATTATCCATAATGTACCCCCAGAACCTTCAGGGATTAGAGGGCATATGTTGACGGGCCCTGTCTTCATTGAGGGTGCAATGCCAGGGGATAGTATCGAAATACGTATCCATGATGTTCGGTTAAGAAGTGATTTCGGGGTAAATCATGTAAGGCCTGGTAGCAGGGATGATGTTCCTCTGGAAATTACTAACCAGGAAAGCTTCGTCTACAAATACAATAAAAAAAGAACCAGTGCGGAGCTGCTTCCCGGGGTGGAAATACCATTAAAGCCCTTCATGGGAGTTATGGCACTTTCGCCACCTTCTGAGACGGGACGTGTAAGCTCCATTCCACCTGATTTTTTTGGCGGGAACCTGGATTTAAAGCATTTGGTAAAAGGCACTTCCCTCACCTTGCCGGTGTCTGTAGAAGGAGGACTTTTCACAACCGGGGATGCTCATGGCGCACAGGGCAATGGGGAGGTGAGTGGCACGGCCATAGAAACGTCAATGATACTCGTGGCCGAATTCATTATTCACAAAAAGACCATTCAACTGCCAGTGGCCGAAACGCCAGATCATTTCATCGTCTTTGGTCTTAATCCTGACTTGGACGAGGCAATGAAACAAGCACTCCGGCAATCCGTGGTTTTCATTCATGAAAAACTTGGCTTCACTTATGAAGAGGCGATGTCCATTTCAAGTACCGCGGTAGATTTTGAAATTACGCAAGTTGTTGATCGTACCGAAGGAGTGCACGGTATGATACCTAAATCCATTTTCACCAACCACAAATTTGATTACTGGTACTCCTCTTAAACTCCACTAACCATATGCAAACCACCAACCGATTTAGTATTTGCAATAAATTCATATTATTCCTTCTTCTCTTTATTTGCTACAAGGAAGGTTATTCTCAGGAAAAGCCACGTTTGGCTATCTTTTCCGGTCCCACTGCGACCATTCAGAACAGCTATCCGCTGATCACCAGTAACAAGGCGAGGGAGAACAACGAACTGCCATTGTTGACCACCGATGAGGGCGAAAAGATGCCTTTTGATCGATTATACTATCAACGAATAGCCGCCCCGGTAACGGTATATGTAGAAATGTTCACCGCCCACCCCCTGGAAAATGATGTCAAAGAATTGTATGGGGCACCAGACGGGTATATCGATGCAGACGGAAAATTTCGAAAAACCAGGAGAGATCCTTCAGACAAACCTGTTCTAAAAGTGGAATTAAAACCGGAAGACGGCTTGTATCCAATGCCGTACATGGCGGTTCAGGCCAACGGAAAACCCTGGGACGCTACCTCTGCTTACCCGGGCTCGCCGTTTTCAGAGTCCAGACAAACCTTTTATCCCAATGCCTCCAGAATATTCGAGGAGATTGAACGGGATGGCGGGAATATCTATGGAATGGCAGACTATGACTTTTACAGGCCAGCTCCGGCTGGGGGATATACCAAAGGATTAGCAGCGGAAGCGCGAACAGATAATGGCGAAGGGGATATTCCACCCGAAACCTTGGGTAAAGACTTCTTCACTTATGGTCCCTATGGTGCCTCACAAAACCGCATGCAACTGGCAAAAGCTACAAATATAGTTCAGCGGGTAATGGAATCCGGGGACTATGACGGCTCCATCTGGCTGGAAGGAAGCCCCAGTATTGAGAATACTTCTTATTGGATGGGTTTACTTATCGATTCGGAAGCCCCTCTGGTATTCAATGCGGCGCAGCGTATGCGTGGTCTGGTGAGTGCCGATGGAGATCAAAATATTATCGATGGTATTCATTTCATTACTTCCGGAATTTGGGCAGATGAAAAGGGGGTCAGTCGGATTGGCTCGGTAATGATTCAGGATCAGATAATATTTTCTTCCCGGGAAGTACAGAAGGGAGATGCAAGACCAGGAGGATATGTGATTACAGGGGGTTATGGCGGTATTATCGGCTCCATGGGCTACGGGCCCAAATTGACCTTTTTGCCCTTAAGAAAACATACGCACCTTTCTGAAGTGAACTTCAACCGGATACCTGAATCCGTTCCCGGCATAACCGTATCGAATGAAGGATCGCTTTCAAATGTGGAGGTCGCAGTAAAGGATGAAAATGGAGACTTAATTCCCGAGTCCATGCCGATGGTTACGATATATAAAAGCGCGCGTTGGAAAACAGAGGATGACGGCAGTGATGACCCTGCGAGCGAAGTAGACATTCTTGCCAGAATACAAGATAATCTCAGCCAATACCCGCTTGCGGGATTTGTTGGGGAAGGAATGGCACCCTATGGCTCCATGATATCGCCAATGGATGCAGCACTCGAACTAGCGGCACTTCATGGGTACCCGGTTCTCAAGGCAGCTCGGGGCAATGCCGATGGATTTATGGATACCAATCCAGATAATTTATTTATTGAGGGACATAATACCACCTCTACCAAGGGCAGGGTACTGTTAATGGCTTGTATTCTTCGGTACGGAACCTATCCGCCAGCAAAGGACCCATCAAATCCTACGCCAGAAGAACTTGATGCCATTAAAGAAAAAATTAAACTGTATCAGGAAGTCTTCCACACTCACTAATATTAACTATGGGTACCATAAATAAACTAATACAATTTTACTTGGTTGGACTTCTGTTTTGGGTTAGTTGTACTTCCCCGGATAAAAGGGCATCCGATTTTCCTCTAGCCGAGGCCACCATAGCGGATATCCATGCAGCCATGGAACGTGGCGATGTCACTGCTCAGTATTTAGTCGAAGGCTATCTGGAGCGAATTGAGGCGTACGATAAACAGGGACCCTCCATCAATTCCATTATTTCAATCAATCCTGAAGCAATGGCTACCGCCAAATACCTGGATAGCATTTATGCCGAGAGTGGTATGGTAGGCCCTCTTCACGGCATCCCTATTATTGTCAAGGATAACTATGATTTTTTTGGCATGCCCACCAGCAATGGAACACTCGCATTAAAAGCTTCCTACCCGCCTGATGATGCTTTTCAAGTTAAAAAACTGCGTGAAGCGGGTGCCATTATTATCGCCAAGGCAAATTTAGCAGAATTTGCCTCCAGCGGTGAATTCTCGGTGAGCTCTGTCCTGCCTGGCTATTCCCGTAATCCCTATGATACCCGCAGAACAACTGCTGGTTCCAGCGGGGGTACCGGTGCATCCATTGCCGCAAGCTTGGCGGTCGTGGGTTTGGGCACCGATACCGGAAGCTCTATCAGGGGGCCTTCTGCCCACCAGGCCTTGGTTGGAATCAGGTCCACTATGGGCTTAACCAGCCGGGATGGCATCGTTCCACTGGCACTGACCAATGATATCGGTGGCCCAATGGCCAGAACAGTGGAAGATGCAGTGAGGGTGTTTGATGTCATTGCCGGATATGATGAGGCAGATACCGTCACTAAAGCTAGTATCGAGTCCAAAGAGGATTCCTATTTGCCTTTTTTGGATGCAAATGCCCTTGAGGGAAAGAGAATTGGTGTTCTCCATCAACTTTTTCCAAAATCTGATTCCGATAGCAGTGTTTATTCATTGATGACCGGCGCGCTGGAAGATCTGAAGAAGGGAGGGGCCGTTTTATTCGATAGTGTGATGATCCGGGACCTGGATTCCTTGAATGAATCTGGTACTCGTATCCGTCAACTCAAAAGGGACTACAATGCCTATCTTGCCAGCTTGGGAGATAGTTCGAAGTACAAAACGCTTCAAGATATTATCGATTCCGATGATTATCATCCCTATTTGGAAAAGAGGTTAATTGATGCCCAGGCTGATGTGGACATACCGGAGGACCATCCCGATTGGGACAAAAATATGGCATTGAGACAAACGCTGCGGGAACGCGTGTTTGAGGTGATGGATAGTTTAAACCTGGATGCCCTTATTTACCCTGCTTTCACCTATCCTCCCCGGTTGATTGGTGATCTCAATGGACCCAGGGGCGATACCAGCGGCAAGCTTTCGCCACCAACGGGTTTCCCTGCCGTAGCCGTACCTATGGGCTATTCCTACGGTAAATATCCGGCAGGTTTTCAGCTTTTGGGTAGGCCTTTTAGTGAAGGGGTTCTATTTGCCATAGCTTACGGGTATGAACAGCAAACCAAGCATCGACGAGCTCCCGATGGTTTTGAGGAGCTTGACAGGTAAATCCATACCAACAGGGGGCTCTTCTCTAGAAATCCAGCCCGGTGAACTTAACCGGACTGGATTTTTAGTAGTTGGGTTTCAGGGTCTGAAGACCCGATTGATCGAAGTCCGGTAAAATCTTGGAGAATAGCCTGTTTCACTCAGGAATGAGTAGTCCGACAAACCGTAAATCGGGAATGAGGCGACACCAAACGGCTCGGGTATTACGCGTT
Source organism: Cyclobacterium salsum (assembly GCF_010119245.1). Lineage (GTDB taxonomy): Bacteria > Bacteroidota > Bacteroidia > Cytophagales > Cyclobacteriaceae > Cyclobacterium > Cyclobacterium salsum. The sequence continues at coordinate 98,803 of NZ_WNKG01000011.1, read as the reverse complement.
TGGATACCTGTGGCTACTTTTCGATTTTTTCTACCAGCCTGAGAAAACAAGTATATTTTTTAAGGTTTTGGCGAATTCTTTGACTAACAAAAAAAGGAGCTGATTCAGCTCCTTTTTTTGTTTTCCGGTCAATTGGAATGAAAGTTCCAGATCTATTTTAATCCTGCTCGTTTGGATTCTGGGGATTAGGAGCCCTGACCTCCAGCACTAAGGTACCGAATCCCGGGAGGTTGGTATAAAATTGTGCATACCGACCGGTATAGCGGCCATCCAGGGAGGGATTGTAATTGAAGTACTGACCGTACTGTGAAAACTGCAGGCCTTCGCTGGTCGTAATTTCGTAAGTAATCCGAAATTCATCCCGGGATAGGTTAGCATCCGCTATCGAAGCCGGTGTCTCTCCAAAATACGCATAAGCCTCCGCTCCGGTCATGGAAATGGAAGAGGGAAAATCAGTAAAGCTACCCAGGGAAACCTGATTGGAACCTCTGTTCAGAAACAATTCAATGGAAGAGGCTGTGTGAACACCAAAACCTTCGTAGTTCAAATCGAAGGATACCTCTGATTCTTCGAGTGCTTGAATATTAAACCAGTATTTTCCTGGTTCCAGGGTTGCATTTGCAATGATGCCCACTTCGTAATCAGGCTCTTTGATCGAATCCTCTTCCAGGCAGCTACTAAATACCAGGGCCAGGGCAACAATAATAATATAGGAATATAGTTTCATTTTCTTTTGCTTAAAGTGAGTGGATGATCAAGGTTGGTCCCAGAATACCGGTTCAAATGGGTCCGGAGTATAGTCTGCCAGCGAAGGATTGGTTTCCAATTCTGAAACGGGGATGATAAATCGTTGCGGATAGGGCGGATTTCCCATGACCGGGGAAGTTTCTGCAAAATCAGGATACCCGGTCCTTCTGAAATTGGTGTAAGCCTCAATTCCATTGCCCCATAAGGCCAGCTGGTATTCGGTCATGATGATATTGAGTTTTTCCTCATCGCTGGCGGCAGCTGAATATTGGGACTGTACATCATTGATGTAAGCAGAAACCGCTGCGTCTGACATTTCAAACGAGCTACCGGCTATGGAAGGCATTTCTTCAGAGCCGTAGTTTTTCACTTTCTGCATGGACAGTTCTATGCCTTCGCTTAAGAGGGCCAGTGGGTCTCCTTCCACGGCTGTGGTCAGGGCCATTTCAGCATGCAAAAATTTGATCATGAAGGATGTCAACATGGGGAAAACCCCACGTCCGGTGCCATCGGAAGCGGTGACGGTTTTTGGGGCATCTGTGTCGACCAGCCCACCAACGGGATACACCCCAAAAGTGGCGATTAGGGCACCTTCATTAGAAAAAGCCGATGGATCACCGGCATCCCTTCCCAAATATCCGTTGCCGATCAGGCCTATGGGGCAGCCCCCTCCGGCGCAGGTCACTACCGAACCGTCTCCGTCTCCCGGTACCTGACGGAAGACGTAATACCTAAGCCGGGGATCTTCCACGTTTCGGTAGGATACGGGAAGACCGGTTACACCGCTGATGGTGCCATCATTCAGTAGATTGGCCATGGTCCAATTGTCCATCCAATAGGCAGTAGCCTGATTGTAATGGTTAACGTGCAAGGGATGACGGTTTTGGTTGGGTGTCTGCTGAGAGCCGTACTTTAACTGAAAATCATCCGAAATGGTTGAAATCAGATCGCTGTTCAGCATCTCGGTAAAGCCCTGTGCGGAATTAATAGAGGATTCTTTTCTTGTTTGGGCAAATAGTTTCAATTTCAGGCTATTGCCCATTTTTACCCATTTAGTAAGGTCGCCTCCATAAATCATGTCTCCCTGTATGTTTTCTGCGGAACTTGATAATTCCTGAATCGCCTGATCTATTTCTTGCAACAGGTCGGCATAAATGGCTTCCCCACTGTCCACGGAAGGAAAGGTAACCTCAGGGTTCAAAGCTTCAAAATAAGGGACATCTCCATAGAGATCCACCATGATGCTGAAGGTGTACGCTTTTAGCAGCCTGGCAATACCCCGGTAACCCGGTTCCTGTTCCGAAGTGCCATCCAGCACAGCCTGCAGGTTTGCCAAAGGCCGTGAGTACATGTTTACCCATGAATCGCTATACGTTCCCTGATTTTGTTCATAGTTACGGATAGCCGTGGTATACCACATTCGGCTGAAAGAGCCCGCATTGGTGTTGGGCTCTTCCAAAAGATTGGAAACCAGGGAAACCTGAGCAAAGGCCAGCGTAGTGGGCAAGGCCAATTGCGTTGAGGTGTTAGGGTCATTATTTATGTCCAACAGGTCTTCGCTGCAGGAAAAGACTCCCAGACAGCTACCAATAAGAATTACTATAATAAAATTAAAATATCTGTTCATCTTAGCGATTTTTTAAAAGGTCACGGATAAATTCATGCTGTATCTTCTGGCAGAAGGAACGCCGATAAAGTCAATCCCTCTAAGTCCGGGAAACGAACTGGTTTCCGGATCGAGATTTAAGCCATCGTGAAAATTGGGTGTAACAAACCACAGGTTTCTTCCGGACATGCCCAGGCTGGCCGTACCAAAGGGAGTTTTGTCTAGCCATTGTGATGGGAAGGTATAGCTCAAGGCTACCTCTCGTAACCGGAAGACGGTGGCATCAAAGGTGTGAAACTCCTCTGCTGCGTTCCACCCGAAGCCTCCCCGGTCATACCACCAGTTGAAATTCGTAAGATTGATCGTATTCCGGATACGATTTCCATCGGCATCCACTGCAGCCAGGTAATTTCCGTTTTCATCCCTGACCAGGCTTCCGTCTCCATTTCTGGCGGCGATATACCCGGGCATAATCCGGGAAACCATCCGGTCACCAGCATCGTTTGTCAAACCCCTACCGACAATTTCACGGTTGGATTTAGAGTAGAGGTCTCCTCCCTGAACCCAGTCCAGCACAACTGAAAGTTGCAGGCCTTTGTAGGAAAAATCATTGGTAATGCCTACCACAAAATCCGGGTTGGGATCACCGATTACCTGTGGTTCCGGGTTGTCGATGTATTTTCCGTAGGTAGTTCCCGGTAGTCCGTCAATAAGCAAATTTCCTTCGGCATCCCGGATGGCTTTTCGACCTATCAGGATCCCAAAGGGTTGCCCGGTACGGTGCGCTATCTGAACAATTTCACTGCTACCGGCACTACTCGTCAGGACAATCTGGTCAACCCCCTCCTGGAGCTCCAATACCTCGTTTCTATTCCGCGTGAAGGCAGTGAAAATGTCCCAGTTAAGGCCATTGTCCCGTTGTAGGACTTTTAAATTGAGCCCCACTTCCACACCTCTGTTCCGCACCTTTCCTATGTTTACTACCTGAGTAGCCGATCCGCTGGATGGAGGAACATTGATTGCCGTGATTCCGTTTTCAGTGGTTCGGTTGTAATAAGTGACATCCAGACCGATGCGTTGATTGAAGAAGAGCAGTTCAGTGCCCAGTTCGGTTTCGGTCGTTAATTCTGGTTTCAGGAGTGGATTTCCCCGGTTACTATTGATTGCAGAGCCATTGGTGGTACCGTAACCATTCACAAAGGGAAACTGAGTGCTGCCTCCGGAGCTGTTTACCGGTTGATTTAGCAAAAAGTTATTTGTGGTTAGGTAGGGATCGGCATCGTTTCCTACCTGACCCACTCCGGCCCTGATTTTAGCATAATCCAGATAAGAATTGTTCCATTCCAGCGCATCACTCAGAATAATGGAGGTACTGAGTCCAGGGTAAAAGTAACTTCTATTGTCTTCCGGCAAGGTGGAGGACCAGTCGTTTCTGGCGGTCAGGTTTACGAAGGCCCATTCCTGATAGGCCAGGGAAATATCGGTAAACAGGCCGGCAAATCTCCTTTGAACAAAACGATCTTCGATGATAAATTGAGCCGATGTATTAGAAAAGGACCGAATGCCTCTTTCAATAATGCCATTGCCACCAAAACGACTGGTGGAGTTAGTTCGCTGGTTGATATTCCATCCGGTAATGGTGCGGAGGTAAAAATCATCTGATAGGGCCTTATTGATATTGATCAACAGGTTTCCATCCAATTCCGCATTGGAAAAGGTAGACCGGCGCATGAAGCCGGATTGCTGAATGGCAGAGCCAAATCCTCCCGGCTCCATCATGAAAAACCGACGGTCAGTGTAGGCATTGTAGCCGAGCTGGTACGCAACGGATAGCCAGTCAGTGATATTGTAACTGGCCTTGATATTCCCAAAATACCGATCCACATTACTTTCATTCAGTGAATTATCCGCCACCCAATAGGGGTTGTTTGCCGTTCGGTAGTACATGGCACCCCCATCTTCTTCCCGTTGGTAGGGATAGCCGTCCAGATTAAAGCTGGTAGGCATCCATAGCACCAGTTGGGCAGCCGATTGATTGAAGCCTCCAAAATTTCCGCTCCCTAGGGCCGGATTGCTCTGAACCGTGCTGACATAATTCAGTGAGGCATTTAATTTCAATCCATTATCCAATTCAGCATTACCACCCACGTTCGCTGAAATCCGGTTGATGGATGAATTGGGAATGATACCCGAATTGTCCATCCAGGAAAGACCAGCAGAAAGAGATGTTTTTTCGCCGCCTGACTGGATGGATACCGCATGTTCCTGAAGCTTACCGGAATTGAAAAAATTCCGGTATTTGTCGGTAAAAGGTTGGTAGCGTACGTTGTCGCCCCTGCTGGCTACGTTTTGATAAGAAGGGGAGTTGAGGTAAGGGCCAAGCGCGGGATTGGTATAAGGGTGGGGAACTGAATCGTAGGCACTGTAGGGAGCACCGAAGGATCCGAAATAATTCTCAATATACACGTTTCCATTACCACCTTGTCCGTATTGATTCTGATAATCAGGAAGTTTGGCGACTTCTTCTACTCCAAACGAGGTGCTGTAGCTTACCTCCATTCCTTTGCGGGAGACACCGCTCCCACTTTTGGTGGTAATGATTACCACACCGTTTTGCGCTCTTGAGCCATACAGGGCAGCCGCAGCCGCTCCTTTCAGGACGGTGACCGAAGCTACAATATTTGGATCAATGTCGAAAGATCGGTTGGTTACGCTATTTCCTTCCGAGTTTGAAAAACCCTGGGTGGAGTTATCGAAGGGGATACCATCTACGACAAACAGGGGTTGGTTATTTCCAGTGAGGGATGAACTTCCTCGGATGGTAATGTTGGTATTTCCGCCGGTGACACCACCTGATCCCTGAATAAGTACGCCGGCGACTTTTCCGTTCAAGGCCCGGACCACATCCGGTTCAGATCGCTGAGTGATGTCATCGGAATCCACTTCCGAAACGGCGTAGCCCAAGGCTTTCTTTTCCCGCTCTATGCCTATTGCCGTAACGACAACCTCATTCAGGGCACTCGTACTGGAAGCCATGACTACATCAATGACAGATCGGTCGCCAATAGGCTCTTCCTGAGTCTCCATGCCAATAAAGGAATAGACCAGCGTTGTGGCCTGCGAGGATACGTCAAGGGAGTAGTTGCCATCCAAATCGGAAACGGTTCCGGTGGTGGATCCCTTGACCAGTATACTTACCCCTGGTATGGGGGAATTGTCTTCAGCGGATAGGATAGTCCCGCTGATTCGTTGGGTCTGTGCAAAAGAAAATTGCACGAAAGACCATAATAATAAAATTATTGGTAATTTCTTTCTCATGTTATAGTTGTTAGTGGAAGATTGAATTTAATCAATGCCTGAAATTATCAACTATTTTGAGATCAAAACTTGGTCTTTTGACAAAAAAATTGCTTTTAAAAGCAAAAAAAGAGGATATTGTATTCAAAAAGAGAAACGATCCGGGCTCCTTAAAAAAAATGATAAACTTGAAAATAGCGTGTGAATGCCTTGGGTACAAATAGAAAATATAAAATAAAAATTTTTAAAAATAGGTTTTAAGAAATAAATAGTATTAAATTATAATAATAATAAAATAATATAATGTAAATAGACCAATGGTTTAAAATAAACCCATCCGGGTTAAGGTTAGGAGGGTAGAAAGAATAAAATAGAAGGAGATAGAAAATAATCAGAATAATGATTAAATGGGCTAATTGTTTGATTTCAATGAAAGATTTATCAAATTATTAGCATTTTACTAATCAGAATGGCTGTTTATAAATAAAAAATGAATTTGCAGCTGTGTTTAAAAACAAACTGAAAATACCCATTGGGATGATATTTTTTATCCCAATGGGTGTTTTTTAAACTGGGCTACTTCGAGTAGCTGCTTGTAAGTAATTCTGTTTTTTCGGTATAAGGGATAGCAGATAGTTTTGTTATTTTTTCTCCTTTCACTTGTTCAAAAGCCTGTAGGTTCTCTGGCGCAATAGGTTCTGCAGGTGGGATGTCTTCACGAAGCCAATCCACCTGTTTGCCATGTTTCCAAAACCGAAAGCAAAGATGCGGGCCGGTGGCAAGTCCCGTGCTGCCCACGTATCCGATGACCTGACCTTGCTTTACACGAGTACCTTTTCGGATCCCCTTACCAATTTTAGACATGTGCAGGTACTGGGTAGAATAGGTGCCATTGTGTTTTATTTTGACATAATTTCCATTGCCACGGCTGTATCCGGCCTCCAGGACAGTGCCATCGCCCACGGTACGGATTTCAGTACCTCTGGGTGCGGCATAATCGGTGCCCAGGTGGGCTTTGTAGCGTTTTTGAACGGGATGGAAACGGCTTAGACTGTACCGGGAGCTAATCCGCGTGAATCGCAGGGGATCCCGGAGAAATGCCTTTTTGAGGCTATTTCCTTCCTGATCAAAATAGGAAACGATCCCGTTTTGCTCAAAGGGAATGGCATGGTATCCCTGCCCCATGTGCTCAAAATAGGCTGCCTCTATGTCTTCTATGCCTACTGTCCGGTTTTCAACTAGTTGCTCTTTGAATACTACTTTAAATTTATCGCCTTTTTGCAGGCGTTGAAAATCCACTACCCAGCCATACAGATCCGCAAATTGGTCAATGAGGTCAGGAGTCAGCCCTAATTGGGTCATGTTTACGTAGAGGGAGGAATTGATCGTTCCGCCAATCTCCCTGTTAACAATTTCCATTGGCTTACTTTCCAGGTAAATTTCAGGCCGGTCAAGCTTGAATACCACAAACTCGGTGGGATTGGGTTCGTAGATGAAAAATTGTGCCTGTAGCGAATCCTTTGGAGTCAGGACGGTGTATTTTTTATTAAAAGCAATTTTTTTAACGTCAAAAATTTCCGCAGATTTCTTGGCTATTTCGTCTATTATCTGATAGGGAACATTAAAAGGAGCTAAAATGGTAGAGAGTGTTTGGTTTCGTTTAACAATCCCTTCGATAATATCCAACTCATCCACATTAATGCCATATAGGAGGTTTTCTTCTATTGGCACTATTTCTTCGACCAGCACTTTTTCTTCAGTTTCTACTTCCGAAGCAGGAATTTCCTGTTTCTGACTTACCCAATAGCCCATCCCAATAATCAATAGGATTCCACCGTATGTCCAAAATTTTTTCATAAAATCAAGATTAAATAATAAATGTTACACAAAATAAGTCAATTATCTTGATAAATTTCAATCCAACCGCCTTTTTCTTTTTAAATATACGTTTTTTCACTTATTTCCAAGCTGCCGATTGCTACATCAAACGGGTAAAATAGCCCTTCTATTGCTTTATCTTTCACCTAAAATAGCAATCTCTCCATCGAATGTTTATCTTTGGCGATTAATTGCAAACAAACAGAATTATTTATGCTTAGAACACATACTTGTGGGGAATTGCGGTTGGAGGATTTGAATAAAAAAGTAACCCTTGCCGGCTGGGTGCAACGGGTGAGAAACAAAGGGGGTCTTATTTGGGTGGACTTGAGGGACAGGTATGGAATAACCCAGTTGATATTTGAAGAAGGAGAAGCGGAAGTTGCTCTGCTGAAAAGCGCCGGGTCTCTGGGAAGGGAGTTTGTCGTACAGGCCCATGGGAAAGTCATTGAGCGTACGGCAAAAAATAATAAAATCCCTACAGGAGAGATCGAGATAAAAGTAAGTGACTTGCAGGTACTGAACAAGGCGAAGGTACCTCCTTTCATCATTGAAGATGATACGGATGGAGGCGAAGACCTGAGGATGAAGTACCGTTATCTGGACTTGAGAAGAAATATTATCCGGGAAAAACTGCACCTGAGGCACCGAATGATGCAGGAAACCCGAAAATACATGGATCTGGCCAATTTCATGGAAGTAGAAACGCCTGTGCTCATCAAATCCACTCCCGAAGGTGCCAGGGATTTTGTAGTTCCCAGCCGGATTCATGGCGGAGAATTTTACGCCCTTCCCCAGTCGCCGCAAACGTTCAAACAGCTATTGATGGTCAGCGGTTTTGACCGTTATTTTCAGATTGTAAAGTGCTTTAGGGATGAAGACCTACGCGCAGACCGGCAACCCGAGTTTACGCAGATCGACTGTGAAATGTCTTTTGTGGAACAGGAGGATATCCTGGAACTATTTGAGGGCTTGATGCGGCATCTTTTTCAAGAGGTCAAAGGGATGGAGCTGGATGAAGTACAGCGCATGACCTATTCAGATGCCATGAGGCTGTATGGGAATGATAAGCCGGACCTGAGGTTTGGAATGACTTTCGTTGAGTTAAATGAATTGGCCCAGGGAAAAGGGTTTAATGTCTTCGATTCGGCAGACCTGGTAGCAGGGATATGTGCCAAAGGAGCCGCCGACTACACCCGAAAGCAACTGGACGAACTTACTAATTGGGTGAAAAGGCCTCAGATTGGAGCCAAAGGCCTGGTCTATGTCAAGTGTAATTTAGACGGAACCTTTAAATCTTCTGTGGATAAATTTTATAGCCAGGAAGACTTAAAAAGCTGGGCAGAAAAGGCAGGAGCGGCCGCCGGAGATCTATTGTTGGTTTTGTCCGGAGAGCTTCATACAACCCGAAAGCAGCTATCTGAATTGCGCCTCAGAATGGGAGACGATTTGGGATTAAGGGATAGATCGGTTTACAAAGCACTTTGGGTGTTGGACTTTCCTTTATTGGAGTGGGACGAAGAAACGGCCCGATACCATGCCATGCATCACCCGTTTACCTCTCCCAAAACGGAAGACATTCCCTTGCTGGAAACGGATCCGGGGAAAGTGCGCGCAAATGCTTATGATTTGGTTATCAATGGTGTAGAAATAGGGGGTGGCTCCATTCGTATTCACGACAGGGAACGGCAGCAACTCATGTTTAAGCACTTAGGCTTTACAGAGGAAGAGGCCCAGTCTCAGTTTGGGTTCCTGATGGAGGCATTTGAATACGGTGCGCCGCCTCATGGCGGAATTGCCTTTGGGTTTGACAGGCTTTGCGCCATTTTTGGGGGGAGCGATTCGATCAGAGACTACATCGCCTTTCCAAAAAACAATGCAGGAAGAGATGTCATGATCAATTCTCCCAGCAGCATCTCCAGCGATCAGTTAACAGAACTGTCCCTGGCGATTCACCGGAAGAAAGACTAGGCAAAATCGACATCTTACCCAGCACACTTGCTAACGCGGAAAAATCAGATGGCTTCGGATACCCATGATGATTAGAAGCTGTGCTAATGTATAGGTACCCATGATCAGGACATCGCCATCTGGAATGGGTTGAAAAAACTTGTCCAGCGCCAGCAAGCCATCAGAAATAAAGAACAGAAAGGCACCCAGAAACAATTGCCAAAAGCTGGCAGCATTGGTTCTTCCAAACCGTTCCCGGGCCAGCGTCAGCATCATGACCAGGACTAATAAATACATCACTACAGGTATTTTTAGCTCATTTAGCTGCCTATGGATCAAAAAATAAACGAAGGCTGCTAAAATGTAAACCGGTAGATTGTATAGAAACATCTTGATGAAGTTTACCTTTAAGGGATTAAAGAGATGATTTTGCGTAAGCTTGAAAGCGATGATATAGCAAATATGGGTCATAAAAAATGCACCAAGACCATAGAGAAACAAATTGGGGAAGAGGAGTAGGACATCGCCTGCCAGCGAAAAAAATAATGCAGCAGAAACACTTTTTCTTAGCAAGCTTCCCCGGATAAGGGAGGTGGATTGAAGAAAATAACCCAGCAGGAAAGCCATAAGGAGTGGTTTGCTATAAATGCGGTATTGGCTTTCGGAGTGGACAATCAATGCCATGTCTGCCAGAGCTGCAACTAAAAAAAGATAGAGCCAGACAATTCCTTTTTTATACATTTTATTGGTTTTCGGTGGGAGATTTTTATTTCGATCCAAAAGATAAAGACTTTATAGGTAAAAATTCAAACCAGGGGTCGCGAGCAGTTAATTTTGCTCGGATGGTTTTGGAATGATTCGCAAGATGGAAAGTTTAGGTAAATCACCGGGTAATATAAAAAGTGGATTTAAACGTTTATAGCGCGTTTTAGAAAATTTCAGCATAAAAACACTTTTTGGAAGTAGAATTGTAGGCCTTCAAAAAATTTACTTCTTATTTCTAAAGTTAGGGAATTGTTAACTACTTTTACGGTATAAATTGAAAACATAACAATTCGCAAAAAAGATAGTCTTAATATAAGGTTACCTTTGTACCTGCCCAAATAACCAGATTTCTTAACGAAAGTTTTCTAATTCCACCTAATTACTATCAAAAATGAGGCAACTACTACAAAAAAGTCTTTTTGCGTTACTTACCCTTGTATTGACCTCGGGTTTAGCCTATGCGCAGGGAGTCACCACCGCCAGTATGCAGGGAACTGTAACTGATGACACCGGGGAAACGCTGCCCGGAGCAAATGTGGTCGCGATCCACGAACCTTCCGGAACGCGATATGGTGCCGTCACCAATATTGATGGCCGATTTAACCTTCCCAACATGAGAGTAGGAGGTCCGTATACGGTTACCTTTTCATTCGTAGGTTTCGATGAAAAGGTGTTTGATGGCATTATCCTTTCTTTGGGCCAGAAATACACCATCGATGTTACCTTTACGGATGGTGTGGAGCTCGAAGCTGTAGAGATAATCGGAAGAAGAGACGGGATCATGAACTCTGACAGAACAGGTGCATCAACCTCCCTAAACAATGAACGAATCAATTCCATGCCCACGATCAGCAGGGGTATTAATGATTTCACCCGGCTCACGCCTCAAAGTAACGGTACCAGTTTCGGAGGAGCAGATCAAAGGTATAACAACTACACCATTGATGGGAATTTATACAACAACAACTTTGGCTTGGGTTCCAGCCAGTTTGCTGGTGGTAATCCCATCTCTCTGGATGCGATTGAAGAGGTTCAGGTAAACATTGCTCCTTATGATGTCACCCAAAGCGGGTTCACAGGAGCAAATGTGAATGCGATTACCAAAGCGGGCTCTAATGAATGGAGGGGCACCGCCTACACCCTTTTTAGAAATGACCGGTTGCAGGGAATCACCGTAAATGGCGGTCGTGAAGTTCCTTTTTCCGAGTCACAAACCAATATTCATGGAATTGCTTTTGGTGGTCCCATTATCAAGGATAAATTATTTTTCTTCGTAAGTGCAGAAACGGAAATCAATGATCTTCCTGGCGACAACAGATTGGCCGCCCGACCGGAACAAGGGCTGCTTCCTGACAATCAGATTGTATCGAGAGTTCCTGCTGAAAGAGCAGAATTTGTCAGCCAGCAACTAGACCAGTTGTATGGGTACCAGACAGGTGCTTACGAAAACATACCTTTCGCTGATGATGCGACCAGGTTAAACCTTCGCCTGGATTACAATATCAATGACAGAAATAAATTGACCGTAAGGTATAACCGTTTTCAGCAATTAAGGGATGTGACCGTAAACGGAAACAGTATCAGGGGCCTTCCCGGAAATTTACGCTATAGAAATACCAATAGAGGCGGAATTGAGGCATTGACGTTTAGAAATACACATTATACATCTGAGGACAACGTGTCATCCATAGTGGCTGAATTGAATTCAACCCTGGGAGACAACATGGCTAATTCACTGAATATTGGTTATACCAGTGCCGTTACTCAGAGAGGGGTGCCGGGAGGTCAGCAATTTCCGATGATCGAAGTGTTGGAATTTGACGGGAATACCCCCCTTTACTACCTTTCTATGGGTACTGAATTGTTTACAAGGGGAAATCTCCTGGACAACAAGACGTTCAACCTGACCAATAATTTCAATTACTTTTTGGGTAACCATACGTTTACAGCGGGGGTTAATTTCGAATACATGACCTTTGATAATGCCTTTAACCCCACATGGGATTCCTGGTACAGGTACAATTCCTATGATAGTTTTGTAGAGAGTGTGATTAATCAGAATCCGGATGTCATTCCTGATGGATTTGCCATCGGTTTTACTTATGATGCTGATAATCCATTTACGTTGCCTACCGATCAGGTGAGCTTTGGACAAGTAGGTCTGTACATTCAGGATGAATATCAGGCCACCAGAGACTTGAAGATTACCGGAGGTTTACGGGTTGACATGCCTTTTTATCCCATTGATGCCCCCAGAAATTCTCGGTTAGACGCATTAAACATTTCAGTAGAAAACCCAAGGGAGCCTGGTCAAATGATCAGCCCGGATGTGAGTCAGTTTCCTCCGGTAAACCCGGTTTTCTCGCCTAGGTTTGGCTTCAATTGGGATGCCATGAGTGATGGCTCACTGCAGGTAAGAGGGGGTTCGGGATTGTTTACAGCAAGACCTATTTTCGTTCACCTTTCCAATCAGATCAATGCTAATGGTATCACCAGGGGTTTTGTAGGGAGAACCCCAGACCAATGGGCCGAAGGTGAATGGCAGGGCTTCCAATCGGATATTAACTACTACCGACCAAATCCGGCAGAGCAGGAGCCTGATATCTCCAGCTCCGTGAACGTGACAGATGAAAATTTCAAACTGCCCCAAACCTGGAGATCGAATTTGGCCGCAGATTATCAATTTGGAGACGGGTTTATATTTACCCTGGAAGCCATGCATTCCAGCGATTACAACATGCCATTCTCCGCAAACCTGGCCAGTACCCCAACCGGCGAATCAGTCAATATCGGAGGGAATGCTTACCCAACTTACAGCCAGGGAATCAATGGAACGGGAATCAATGAACTGTTTTTGCTAACCAATATCGATGTGGGTACTTACAGCGCGCTGACCTTGTCTTTACAAAAGGATTGGGGATCAGGGATTTTTACCAGCCTGGCCTATACCAGAAGCCAAAAAAGAGATTTTGGCCTGATCGGTGGTTCACAGGCAGCGTCCCTGTGGCCTACAGGAGTACAGACAGATCGAAATAATCCGGAGGAAGGTTTTAACCGCTTTGACCAACCGAACAGGGTAGTGGGTTTAATATCCTTCAATACCAAGGGATTAAATGAATACAATAACACTCAAATTTCACTTTTTTATGAGGGTGGAGAGCAAGGCAGATACAGCTACACCTATTCCGGTAATTTTGGAGATGGCGGCGGTATCCGTTTGATGTATGTTCCCGAAAGCCTTGAAGATGCCCAGTTAGTGGACCGTGTCTCAGGAGGGGTAATCACCCAGACGGCGGCAGAGCAATGGGATATTTTGGATCAGTACATAGAGAATGATCCTTATTTAAGAGAAAATAGAGGACAGGTAACCGAAAGAAATGGTGCCCTATTGCCTTGGTTGCACCGATTTGATTTCAGGTTGATACAGGATCTTCACCTGACTAAAGATACCAATCAGCATAAACTTCAGATTTCCCTGGATATTTTAAATGTAGGGAACCTATTGAAGGATTCATGGGGAGTCGGAAGGCAGGTGATACAAAGTAACCTCTTGGATCTTAATGGAGTAGATGATAGCGGCAATGCCCAGTTTACCTTAAATAGTATTCAAGGTCAGTCCGGTGTTTACCCTACCCAAATTTCCCAGTCCCTCTTTAACCTCAACCAGACCTGGAATGCCCAGGTTGGCTTAAGGTATATTTTCAAATAATCTGTGGTCCAAAGAAAATACTCCTATTATGAATCATACGTTTAATAATATCCTATTTCTTCTGGCAGCGGGCATACTGATGGCTGGCTGTATTGATGCAAATTACGAGGAGCCTGTAGCGGGGCGAACCGAAGACCAACTTCTCAGCAATGTGATTGCAGCCCAATCAGAGTTGAGTATCTTCAATGAACTTCTGGATAGCGAAGGCTTGCTGCCTTTATTGGTGAGTAGGCAAACCCAGGACCAGCGGGCAGTCTTTGCTCCTACAGATGCCGCTATTGAAGCGTTTATGTCCGAAAATGGGTTTGAATCGGCGGATAATATTGAGGGTCTGGAGAACGTCCTGGCGTATCATATCGCAGAGGCGAATATCAAGCAATCTGATCTAAACCGGACCAATTATAATTTCATTCAAACCAATGCCGACCAGAATATCTTTGTCAACCGATCCGGAGGCGAGGTGAGATTTAACAACCAAACCGTCAATATCCTGCGTTCTGAAAGTGGAAATGGAACGGTACACCTGATTGATGAGGTATTGCTCCCGAGGTCAAATGCCATGACAGCCTACCTGGATGAAAATCCGGAGCTGAGTGTATTTAAGCAAGTGGTTGAACTTTTAGGGCTGAATTCACAATTGTCTACTAATTTCAGGACATTATTTATCCCTAATAATCAAGCATTTGCAGATTTATTGACTGCGATTGGAGCAGGGTCTCTGGATGAGTTGGTTGAGATAGTTGGTGAAGAAGCATTGGAAGAGATTGTCAGGTACCATATTGTAAACGATCTGGTCTACTCTGGAAATGTTTCCAATAATCAGACCCTGACCCCTCAGTTTGCAGGAGAGGTTATGCCCAGGATTTCAATTGATAGTGAGAATGTGATGCTTACCTATGGGGAAGACCATGGATCTTCTACCCAGGTGACCGTGAATGATGATATTTTCCAAACAGGCTTTGTTCATATTATTGATAAGGTGATGCTACCTGTTAGGGAAATTGACTAAAATAGAATTCCTTAATTTCAACTGAGAATACATGGTAATCGGGCCACCTTGATTGAAGCAGGGTGGCCTGATTTTCTGCTTATGTGAGAGAACCTCCGATATCTGCTCGATTACCGGGCATTTATTGCCTGCCATTGGTGTTCTCGATTTGCCTCTCGTGTTTATTTATTTCCTTATAATAAAAATATCAGTTAATTTAGTAGTTCGTTGGAATGTTTTCAGAAGGATAATGTTGCTTTTTTATATAGAAAGGCAGATGAAAGAATTTTAATTTCCAAAACGATAAACAAAAGCGAGAAAATTTGATTCTTGTATAGTACTGATTTAGCCACTAAAACTAATTTTATACCAGCGCCCGTAATGAAAAAACAGACCAAAATTATTTTGATAATTATCATCGTTTTGGTGATAAGCGTCTTATTTTTTTACCCCAGAATGGATATTTTAAGCGGGGGGGAGGAAAAAGCGGCCACTTCGCAAAACGGTGAAAATCAATCCAGTTTGCCGGTGAACGTTGTCGAACTTAAGCAGGAAAAGCTGGAAAATAACCTGAATATCACCGGTTCCTTGATTCCCAATGAAATTGTCACCTTAAGGCCGGAAGTAGCCGGGCTGGTAGAAAAGGTAGCCTTCAATGAGGGACAATTTGTAAGAAAGGGAACCCCCTTACTTTACCTGAATGACGAGGAGCTGGATGCCCAGCGGGAAAGGCTGAGATATACCAAAAAATTGTACGAAAGCCAGGAGAACAGGCAGAAGGAATTGCTGTCCCGGGAGGCGATCAGCCAGGAAGAATATGACATTGTCCTAAATCAGTACAATACCAATCTGGCTGATTTAAGGCTTATTGAGGCGCAATTGAGTAAGATGGTTATTCGTGCCCCATTTGATGGGGAATTGGGATTCCGGCAGGTTTCCGAGGGAAGCGTTATCGGAACTACGGACGTGATTTCCAATATCGTCAATGTGGATCCGATCAAGATCGAATTTTCCATTCCGGAACGGTATGTCAATGAAATCAAACAGGGTTCACTGGTTTACTTTAGGGCAAACAACAGCAGTGAGGAGGCCGAGGGAAAAGTGTATGCCATAGAGCCCAATGTAGATGCAGCGACCAGAACCCTAAAAATCAGGGCGAGGAGTCCCAATAAGGAAAAGAAATTTTTGCCCGGGATGTTTGTAAGGGTACGGTTGGTATTAAATGAAATAGACAATGCGATCATGATTCCTTCCGAATCCCTGATCCCCGAATTGGAGGGGTATAAGGTGTTTATAGCCAATGAAGGGAAAATTGAATCCAGAAAGGTGACCATTGGTCAACGGACGGATACCAGGGTTCAAGTTTTAGACGGTCTGGCTCCGGGGGAGCTGGTTTTAACTACCGGTGTATTGCAAGCCCGTGAAGGGATGCCTGTCAACGTCAACCAAATTAATTGATCATCATGTCCAGTTTATCCACTATCAGTATACGAAGGCCCGTATTGTCCATTGTCATGTCCTTGACCATCATCATTTTCGGTGTAATAGGGATATCCTATCTGGGCGTCAGGGAATTTCCGAGCGTGGACCCTCCGGTGGTTAATGTCAGGACCACCTATGTAGGAGCCAATGCCGATGTAATAGAGGCCCAGATTACAGAACCCCTGGAAGAAGGGATCAATGGGATATCCGGAATCAAAAGCCTGACATCCATCTCCAACGATGGAGGAAGCAGCATCACGGTGGAATTTGAAGTCGGAGCCGACATGGAGGCGGCGGCCAATGATGTTAGGGACCGGGTTTCCAGGGCTCGGCGTAACCTACCTATCGATGCCGAACCCCCTATCGTTACCAAGCAGGATGCAGACACCCAGCCAATTGTTTTTCTAAATATCCAAAGCGATCAGCGTAGCTTACTGGAGTTATCAGATATAGCAGCCAATATTTTTAAAGAGCGGCTTCAGACCATCGACGGGGTAAGTGAGATACGGATCTGGGGAGAAAAGGAATATGCGATCAGGTTGAGGATGGATCCCCTGAGGATGGCATCCTATGGTATTACTCCCCTGGACGTGCTTACCAAGGTACAAAGCGAGAATGTGGAACTTCCTACAGGAAGTATTGAAGGGCAGTCGATAGAGCTTTCGGTCAGGACCAGAAGCCGCATGAGTACTCCTGAGGAATTCAACCGACTGATTATCAAAGAAGAGGAAAACAATGTAGTGCGATTTCAGGATATTGGCAATGCCGAATTGGCTCCTCTCAATGAAAGAACGGTTTTGAAAAGAGATGGAGTACCCATGGTAGGGGTAGCCCTCGTTCCGCTTCCGGGTTCGAATAGCATCGAAATCATGGATGAATTCTACCGAAGATTGGAGTTTATTCAAAAAGATTTGCCCGAAGACATAAAACTGGGAATCGGTTTTGATACCACCAAATATATCCGGAGCTCTATCAGTGAAGTCCAGGAAACCATCTTTCTGGCTTTTGTGCTGGTAGTGCTGATCATTTTTATCTTTCTCCGGGATTGGAGGACCACGTTCATCCCGGTGCTGACCATTCCGATCAGTTTGATCGGCGTATTTTTCATCATGTATTTTGCAGGTTTTTCCATCAACGTACTTACCTTACTAGGCATCGTGTTGTCCATTGGATTGGTGGTGGATGATGCCATTGTGGTACTGGAGAACATTTATACAAAAATTGAAGGGGGAGAAGACCCTGATAAAGCGGCTGAAAAGGGTGCTGAGGAGATATTTTTCGCCGTAATTGCTACCACCGTAGCATTGGCTGCAGTGTTCTTACCGGTTATTTTCCTTACCGGTACTACGGGTAGATTATTTAGGGAATTTGGTGTGGTAGTGGCCGGAGCGGTGATCATTTCTTCTTTTGTGGCCCTCACCATGACCCCCATGCTAAGTTCCAAATTGCTTAAGAAAAGGGAAAAGAAAAATTGGCTTTATACCAAAACAGAACCTTTCTTTTTGTGGTTGAATGACCTTTATGCAGGAGCCTTATCCCGTTTTATGAAAGTAAAATGGCTTTCCTTCGTGTTATTGGCCATTATGGGTTTTGGTACCTACCTTCTTTTCAATGATATACCTTCCGAATTGGCTCCCATAGAGGACAGGGGACAAATAAGGATCAACCTTGCCGGACCGGAAGGAGCCACTTTTAGCTATATGGACAGGGTCATAGATGAAATGACCGAAGAATTGATGAATTTGGTGCCGGATGAGGAAAGAGAAGGATTGATTTCAGTTACCTCACCGGGATTTGGAACGGCTAGTACCAATTCAGGTTTTGTGCGGGTAGCTCTCGTAGATGCGGAAGAACGAGCAAGGTCCCAACAGGAGATTTTTGATGAGGTTTCGGAATACCTGAAAACCAAAACAGCGGTCCGGGCTTTTGGGGCACAAGAACCGTCTATTGGCGACCGCAGGGCGGGGTTACCCATCCAGTATGTCATTCAGGCGCAGACGTTGGAGAAATTAAAAGAGATTATTCCGGTCTTTATGGAAAGGGTAGGTCAAAATTCGGCATTTAGCTTTTCGGATGTCAACCTGAAATTTACCAAGCCAGAAATTGAAGTGGAGATAGACCGGGAAAAAGCCAGGAATATAGGGGTATCTGTTCAGGAAATAGCAAGAACCCTTCAGTTAAGTTATTCCGGTCAGCGTTTCGATTATTTTATCATGAATGGAAAGCAGTATCAGGTAGTTGGAGAAATGCGGTTGGAAGACAGAAATGAACCCATCAATCTACGAATGCTCTATGTCAGAGGGGAGGACGGGCAACTGGTGCAAATGGATAACCTGGTGACCATTTCAGAAAGAAGCACCCCACCGCAGCTTTACCGATTCAATCGTTTTGTCAGTGCCACCGTGCAGGCCCAGTTGGCACCGGGCGAAACGGTGGGAACAGGCCTGGAAGAAATGGATAAAATTGCTGCTGAAGTGTTAGATGAAACGTATTCCACTGATGTGGCTGGCTTGTCCAAGGAATACCGGGATAGTTCCAGCAGTTTGGTATTTGCCTTTATCTTTGCCCTGGTGTTGATTTACCTGGTTCTTTCAGCCCAATTTGAAAGCTTTATGGATCCGCTGACCATTATGTTTACGGTTCCCCTGGCGATATTTGGAGCATTGTTTTCCTTGTGGGTATTTGACTTTACCCTCAATGTTTTTAGTCAGATCGGAATCATTATGCTTATCGGATTGGTCACCAAGAACGGTATCCTGATAGTGGAGTTTGCCAACCAGCGGAAAGCTGCCGGGATGAGTATTTCTGAAGCCATAGAAGGAGCTGCTGCGGCTCGTTTCAGGCCCATTTTGATGACCAGTTTATCCACCATTTTGGGTATTCTTCCTATTGCCCTGGCCCTTGGAGCCGGATCTGAAGGAAGGGTGCCAATGGGCGTGGCGGTTATTGGTGGATTGCTATTAGCTACCATTCTGACGCTGTTTGTAATTCCAGGCATTTATACTTATTTGACATCTAAAGAGGGCAGATTAGCAAGAGTCTAGTATGAAGAAATTTTTATTGTTAAGTGTGTTGATCGTTTTTTCCTCCGGCCTTCTGGCACAGGAAAAAGAATTATTGACTTTTGAAAAAGCCGTTGAGATTGGGTTGGAAAACAACTTTGACGTTAAAATAGCCACCAACCAGGTTTTGTTGACTGAAAACGACCGGAAGGTAGGCAGCAGTGTGCTGATGCCAACCCTCGACGTGAACAATACCAGGGGGTACCGTCGAGAGGATACCGAACAGGCCTTTGTCAATGACCCTGAAAATCCCAGGATCATTCCCGGAGCGCAAACAAGAACCAATAATTACAGTCTTGTAGCCATATACGGGTTTAGTGCGGACGCGGTAGTAGCCCTGCAAAGGTTAGGGAAATTGGCAGAGGTGAGTGAACTGGAGGCCAAAGTGGTGATTGAGAACACCGTAGCGGCAATAGCAACGGCCTATTACAGGTTGGTTCTGGAGCAGCAAAGGTATGATGTGTTGAACAATACCTTGGAGCTTTCTGATGAAAGGCTGGAAATTGCCAAAGCCCAATATGAATTTGGGAGGGCATCCAAGCGGGATTTTCTTGCCGCCCAGGTAGATTATAATGCCGACCTTACTGCTTTGGTAACCCAGGAGCAGGTGATTCAAAATTCCAGAGTAAACCTCAATGAGTTACTGGCGTTGGGCTTGGATGATAATTTTGCAGTGAGAGACACCATTACCATCAAGGAGGACCTATCCATGGAGGAGTTGCGGGAAAATGCCTATAGCCAGAATAAGATGTTTTTGGTGACTCAGCGCATGGAAAATGTGGCCTACCTACAGCTCAAGGAATTGAGAGCGCAGCGTTTACCTACCATCACTTTAAATGGTTCCTACAATGATAATACGCTGAATTCCGACGCAGGATTTCTGTTGAGCAACGAACAACAGGGGATTAACCTGGGGGCGACCATTAGCTTAAATCTTTTCAGTGGTCTTTCTTTGAACCGGCAAATTCAGGGAGCCAAGATTCAAATCAATAACCAAAGGCATTTGATGGAGCAATACGAAAACCAGATGCTATCGGATTTGCAGCGGACCTTCAACACGTATCAAAATAGCAAAAGGCTGCTTGAAATCGAAAGAAATAACTACGAAGTAGCGATTGAAAATGCAGATATCACTTTGGATCGTTTTCGGCTGGGGATTACCAATTACCTGGAATTCCGTGACGCACAGGTAAATCGATTGCAGGCAGAAAGCCGGTTGATCGAGTCTCTGTTTGCAATCAAGGAAAATGAAATTGAATTAATGCGGCTTTCAGGGAAAATTTATTTCCCTGAAACAGAAAATTAAGTTTTTTTTGGAAGTAAAGAAAAAAAGGCCTGGGGTAATCCAACAGGCCTTTTTTGTTTTATTAAGGATAAAAAGCTATTATTGAATATACCAACGTCCTTTTGGGACCGCCTGTTGTATGTCAAATACTCGTTTCTTTTTTCAGTTGGTGATTTTTCTGATCATCGGAATAAGTGCCTGTGCTCCCACTGAAAATGCTGATACCGAACCTGAATTTTGGGAATCACCCGCTGAAATTGACTTTGATGCTATTAAAAGCAGAGGATACTTACGGGCTATTGTGGATAATTCATCCACCAGCTATTATATCTATCGGGGGAGGACCATGGGCTACGAGTTTGAAATGCTTCGTAACCTGGCCAATCAACTTGGAGTAGGGCTGCGTTTGATTGTCAGACACGATCTGGAGGATGCCTTTCGGTTGTTGAATAAAGGAAGAGCAGATATTGTTGCCATTAATTTTGAAGTGAACGAACGACGAAAAAAATACGCCGCATTTACGGACCCGGTGGGCCAAATGAAAACCGTTCTGGTTCAACGCAAAGATCAGACCCATTTGGATAGCTTGAAGCAATTGGACGGGAAGGAAGTTTTCATTAAAAGGGGAACGGTATACCAGTCTCGGTTAACGGCACTGCAGGATTCCCTTCGGTTGGATTTTGCCCTTCAGGAAGAAAACACCAGCCTCGAAAACCTGATTACTCAGGTTGTGCGGGAAGAAATTGATTATACCGTAGTAGATGATGATATCGCACTGGTAAATGCCACTTATTACGACAACCTTGATGTCAGTCTCATGGTCAGTCCCTCCAATCCTGTTTCCTGGGCGGTGAGGAAAAATTCTCCGGAATTATTGGGAAAAATCAACGAATGGGTGGAGCGAATCAAGCGAACAGGCTACCAGGCCATTCTATACAATAAATATTTCCTCAACAAAAAGAATAGCGTCTACCGGTCCTCTTCAGCCTTTTCATCCGTCTCAGGTGGGAGTATTTCTCCCTACGATGAAATCATTAAAGCGGGCGCAGACCAACTGGGCTGGGACTGGCGGCTTCTCTCTGCCCTTGTTTACAAAGAAAGTAGGTTTAATACTTCCGCCGTATCCTATGCAGGTGCAGTAGGTTTATTACAACTCATGCCCGTTACCCTTCAACGCTTTGGCGTAAGGGACCCTAACAATCCCAATGAAAGTTTAAGAGGGGGAGTGAACTACCTGAAATACCTGGATGGTTTCTGGATGGAAAGGGTGCCAGATAATACCCAACGGATAAAATTTATTTTGGCCTCCTACAATGTCGGCCATGGTCACGTTCAGGATGCATGGCGATTGGCCTACAAATATGGGAAGGATACGCGCCGCTGGGAGAATGTGGCCTATTACCTGGAAAGGAAGTCCCAACCGGAAATTTACCGTGATCCCTGGGTGAAAAGCGGTTATGCCAAAGGGCACGTAACTGTCCGCTATGTACGGGAAGTGTATGGTTTGTATGAATCCTATAAAGTGTTGGTTGATCCTTGATTCTCCGGAATCATTTCAGCCATTATTTTGGCAGATAACAAGCAAAGCGGAATGCCTCCACCCGGATGCACACTACCTCCGCAAAAATACAAACCCTTAATCCGGGAGTGATTAGCATGCCGTAAAAAGGCAGCGTACCGATTATTAGAGCTGTTTCCATAGAGGGCCCCATTTGCGGAAGCGGTTTTTGTTTCAATGGTAATGGGGTCGAGTAGTTCCTCCACCTCAATTAGTGGTTCAATGTCGGTGTTCAGAGTACGGTTGATTTTTTCAATGATGGCTGATCGGGCACGGGATGTTAGCAGTGTCCAATCCTGTCCCTGATTATTGGGGACATTGATCATCGTAAACCAGTTCATGCAGTCGGCAGGGGCATCATCTTTTTTATAAACTGATGTGATGTTAATGTATACGGTAGGGTCCCTATAAATCGTTTTTTTCGAAAAGATATGGTCAAACTCCTCTTTATAGTCCTCACTAAATAAAATGTTATGCAGGTCCAGTTCGGGAAACGTTTTTTTGATGCCCCAGTAAAAAATCAAAGCCGAGCTTGATTTGGGTTGCTGCAATAGACGCGTTGGTTGTTGCTGGTCTTTAAGCAGGGTTTTATAGGCATTTACCATATCCATATTATTGACCAGCAAATCAGCCTTATGAACCTTCCCGTTCACCTGGATCCCTTTAGCCCGATTTTTTTCAACGACTATTTTCTCCACTTTTTGGTTAAAATGGAATTGAACGCCAAGTTCACATGCTAGCTTGTAGAGGCTTTCCGTAATAGCATGCATGCCCTTTTCCGGAAAATAGGCTCCTCTGTTAAATTCCAGGTGGGGAATAATATTCAAGGTGGCCGGCGTTTGGTAAGGATTGGACCCATTGTAGGTTGCATAACGATTAAACAATTGAACCATCTTAGGATGGGTAAATTGCTTTTGGTTAGACTCGTTCATGGTTTGAAACAAACCTAGCTTACCCAAACGTACATAAGCTTTCAACGCATTGCTGCCAACCCAGGTACCGATCCGGTGTAGGGATCGGTGCATAAAGAGGGGGGAAAGGTATTTGTAGATAAAGGAAGCATTTTCAAGAGCCTGAAGAATATTTTCGCGTTTTTCCCCCAATTTCGATGCTACTTCTTCAGCAAATTTACCGGTATCGGAATAGGCTTTTATGTGGGTTCCGTCTTCCCAGAAATAATGACAGTTTACAGGCAACCTAATGTAGCTGAAATGATCCGGAGGGTTTTTACCCGATAGGGTGAACAATTCTTCCACTTGTTCCGGCAAGGTGAATAAAGAGGGCCCGGTATCAAACCGGTAGCCACCCTGCCTAATCTCAGCCAATTTTCCCCCGGGATAGGCATTCGCCTCAAACACCTGAACCTGATATCCTTTATTGGCAAGTCGGATGCTGCTGGCCAGTCCGGCTATGCCTGAACCAATAATGATTACTTGGTTTTTCATAAGGGTAAAACTAAAAGAAATCCAAAGAGTTCATCTCTCTTCGTTTGCATCTTTTCATTTTTATTGCTCAAACGCCTGCTTCAGGGTTTTGGAAAACACGCTCAAATCCTGGGCACCGCTGATGGCATATTTTCTGTCAAAGACGAAAAATGGAACGCCCTTCACTCCTAACTGGCGGGATTCCAGGATGTCTTTACGAACATCCAACGCGTATTCATCGCTATCAAGTACTTTCTCGGAATCAGTGAGGCCGATGTCGGTTGCCAATTCCAGCAGGGTATTCCTATCGTCGATATTTTTACCTTCTGTAAAGTATGCTTTTAGAAGTCTTTCTTTTGTTTCTACCTGCTTCTCCTGATTTTTTGCATGGTGAAGCAGGCGGTGAGCCCGGAAGGTATTGGCCACTACGGCATTGTCCAGGCGATAGCGTAAGTCCAGGGCGGCTGCCTGTTCGGTAACGTACTCGTTCATCTGCCGGGCCTGGTCCAGACTCATTCCTTTTTCTCTGGCAAGAAACGCATTGATGGAAAGTCCCGGTTCGGTTTTTACATGGGGCATCAATTGATAGCTTTTATAGGTCACATCGATGGAATCCCGATGTTCAAATTCCTCCATGGCTTTTTCTAATTTTCGCTTTCCCAAATAGCAAAAAGGGCAAACAATGTCACTCCAAATTTCTATAGTCATTGAATTATTTTAATTTTGTTTTAGACAACTTTACCGTAGGATTTCTTTGATCAAAGGGATAACACCTTGTCGCTGGGATGGGTTCTTACTTCGGTGTAGATTTTGCTATTCGGGATACCCGGATTATACCGGAGAAAAATAATTTCTGCAGCAGGTTCTCTGGTCGAAATTTTTGAAAAAGATTCTTTATATTACCAATAGCAAGGTTTTTGTGAGGTAAAATAGTAACTTAATTTGTATATGAGATCATTCACCACTAAATCGATATGATGGAAATCATTTCTACCCTAAAGAAACTAATTGAAGTAAGGTTTAATATCATAAAATCTGAAATAGCCGATCAGATCAGCAGCATGGCCGCCCGAGTGGGGGTATTGGTGATGATGGTCTTGTCGGCATCTTTTATCCTGCTATTTGGCAGTATCTCTCTGGCCTTTTATTTTAGTGAGATTTATGGAAGCAGTTCCGTGGGCTTTTTGTTACTGACGGGAATATATTTGGCACTCTTTATTGTCTTGTACCTGATAAGAAATGCCTCCTTTTTTCAAAAGCTATTAAAAAACTCGCTTTCCAAATACGTGTTTTTATTTGATAATAAAAAGGACTGAGACTGATAATGGATGAGGCATTAAAAAGGCAATCGGAGGAGCTGGAGCAGACGCTTCAGAAACAACTTGAATTACTGAAACAGGATTCGCAAGTTTATGTGAAAGTAGCGGGCATTGCATTGCTCGGAGGGCTTCTGGCAGTGGGATCGGTAAAGTTGCTTTCCAGAAGCGGTAAGCGTGACGAACACAAAGAGAAGATCAAAAAGAAAAAGAAAAGAGGGTACTCCTTCTTTCGAAACATCCGGAACAGGCTATTTTGGATGGCATTTGATTACGGTAAAGCCCGGCTGATAGAGAATTTTGTAGCCAACATGGGCAAAGAAGATGAATCAAAGAATTGAGTTAAAGGAATTGCTTTATCAGCGAAGCAAGGAAGGGACTAAAAGTCTGGCCTTGCTGATCGATCCTGAAAAGATGGATAGACAAGGTCGCTGGCTGAAACAAGCTGAAAAATATGCTTCCTTCCCGCTGGATTATTTTTTTGTCGGTGGCAGTTTGGTCAATCCGGAAAAGCTGGCGATCTGTATAAATAAACTGAAGCAGGTTAACGAATATGGAGTACCGGTAGTCCTTTTTCCCGGAAGTGCCATGCAGGTATCTGAAGAAGCAGATGCCATCTTGTTTTTATCCCTCATTTCCGGAAGAAACCCCGAATTATTGATAGGACAACATGTTCTTGCTGCGCCCGCCCTTTCCAGGAGTGGATTAGAGATCCTGCCCACGGGTTACATGTTGGTAAACGGAGGGCGGCCCACGAGCGTGGAGTACATTAGCCAAACCATACCGATTCCCCGGGATAAAGAAGATTTAGCGGTAGCGACTGCACTTGCCGGAAAATTCCTGGGCTTGTCGCTGTTTTATCTGGATGCCGGAAGTGGTGCCCACCTTCCGGTTCCGCCGGAAATGATCCGGGCAGTTCGTAAATGTATTGGCTCCCCGCTCATCGTAGGAGGCGGTATTAATTCCCTATCCAAAGCACAAAATGCCTGGGAGGCGGGCGCAGACTTGTTAGTCATAGGGAATGGGGCAGAAAAAAACCCCGAACTGATAGCCGAGGTTTTTCATTTTTTGCGATGTTATAACGCCTCATTGAACGTTAATTAAAGATTCTCTTCTTCTCATTTTCCCTGCAGGAAGTCCGTACATCATTTTAAATCTTCGGCAGAAATAGGCGGTATCCTTATACCCTACTTCTTTTCCAATATCCCGAATGCTTTTCTTGGTGGTCCTTAACAATTCTACCGCTGCTTCCATTCGTTGGTATTCGATGTAGTCCTGAGGGTTGATACCCGTGAGCATCTTGAAATACTGTCCCACATAATCTTCGGACACATTGGCCACTTTTGCCAATACCTTGTTGGAAAGATCTCCTCCAATGTTCTTTTTGATGTAATTGAACATGTCGATGAGTCTGGGGTCTTTGAAGTAGGTGCTGTTGGTCGATAATTCTTCCACAAATAGCCTGTTTTTCAGGATATGGCGAACTAATTCTACCACTAAAAGCTCTGTGTACAGCTTGATAACCCGTTCTTTACCCGGTGTATTCTGCTCGGATTCTTTTACCACATCTTCCAGAATGGAAGCAATTCGGTCATTGAATCGAATGACAAAGGCAGGTATGCCCAAGGAATTAAAGAAATTGACTACATCAAAAACCTTTGCTTCAAACGTAACGGAGGTGATGCAATCGTCCTCCACGTTTTTGATGTCTTTAAAGCTAATGGTCTGTAGGTATTTTTTCTTATTCTCCAGGAAACTTTCGTTATTGGTTTCATTTCTCTTGGTTACGGTACCAAAAGAAACACGAGTAGACCTTCCAGCAGGTATAAAAAGTATTTCCCCTTCATTAACAGATTCTTGGTCATCCCCGAAGTTAAGCGAACCCCTGTGAAGCAGGATGGCTGTGTTTTCAGAATCTGCATAGTCGGTGATGGTTACTGGCCGCTCTATCTTGAAGTTATTTCCTTTAACGTACCTTACCCCAACCGACTCAATCACCTTATTGTAATATTCCATGATCAGTGCCTTTAGGTTTATTTTTGTAAAAGTATATTTTTTTTCTGATTTGTGATGACAATTATAGATAAAAAATTAGAATAAACTAAATTTCGATATGAAAATTAATATATATTTTTAAAAATCCACAGCTTATACAATTATCTTAAAATGTTTCTCGATATAACTATTTTTTGAATTTCTGAAGTGCCTTCATAGATTTGTGTAATTTTCGCGTCCCGCATCATGCGTTCTACCTGGTATTCCCGCACATATCCATATCCTCCGTGGATCTGAATAGCCTCTGAAGTGACTTCCATCGCCACCTTTGAGGAGTACAATTTGGCCATGGCACTCCATTTTGAGTAATCCCTTCCCCGGTCTTTGGCAAAGGCGGCCTCGTAGCACAGCAGTCGGGCCGCTTCAATTTCTGTAGCCATGTCAGCTAGTTTAAATTGAATGGCCTGGTGTTCACAGATGGGTTTACCAAAGGTTTTTCGCTCTTTGGAGTAGTTCAGGGCCCTTTCGTAAGCTCCTTCCGCAATGCCAAGTGCCTGCGCAGCGATTCCAATTCTGCCCCCGTCCAGGGTTTCCATCGCATACCGGAATCCAATACCCTCATCACCGATTCGGTTTTCTTTGGGGACTTTGACGTTGGTAAACATCAGTGAATGGGTGTCGGATGCCCGGATGCCCATTTTGTCTTCCTTAACGCCCACCTCAAATCCTGCCCATCCTTTTTCCACTATAAATACAGACATGCCCCGATGCCCCTTGGATGGATCGGTTTGTGCCAGGACCAAACAGATAGCAGAAGAATTTCCATTGGTGATCCAGTTTTTTGTTCCATTGAGCAGGTAATGATCTCCCATGTCTTCGGCGGTGGTCTTTTGAGAAGTAGCATCAGATCCAGCTTCTGGCTCGGACAAGGCGAAGGCTCCCAGTAATTTTCCGCCTGCCAAAGGGATCAGGTATTTCTTTTTTTGTTGCTCGCTCGCATATTTTTCAATTCCCCAGCATACCAGGGAATTATTGACAGACATGATTACACCGGCAGACGCATCGATTTTGGAAATCTCCTCTATGGCCAGTACATAGGAAATGGTGTCCATTCCCCCTCCGCCATATTCAGGTCGAGTCATCATACCCATAAAGCCCATTTCGCCCATCATCGCTGTTAGTTCCTTAGGGAATGTGGCTTGGATATCCCTTTCGACGACACCGGGTAACAGGTGAGTCTTTGCAAATTCCCGGGCAGCCTCCATTACAGCCAGGTGCTCTTCGGTCAAATCGAAATCCATAAACGAGGGGATTAAAGGTTAGTTGCTATTAGTAATACGCTAAAAACAAAAAAAGGGGCAATCATTGCCCCTTTTAATTTTATGGTAAAATATTGGTTTTTAGTCCCTTCCGCCGAAGAAAATAAAGAAATAATAAGCCAGCGTTGCCAGAGAAGCAAGGGCAGCTACTACATACGTCATGGCAGCCCATTTTAAGGCATCCTTAGACATGCCGTATTCCTGAGGTGTCACGATATTACGCTCCTTTACCCAAGCCAGGGCACGGTTGCTGGCATCGAATTCTACGGGTAAGGTAACCAGACTGAACAAGGTCAGCATGCTAAAGGAACCTACGACTATGATGCCTACGGCTTCATAAGGAAGTCCGAGTAGCGCAATACCACCGAAAAGCGAAGCAATTAATACAAAGTTTAGAATCTTCCCACTGATGTTCTGAATGGGTACCAGAGCGGATCGTAGCTTCAGCCAGGCATAAGACTGGGCATGCTGAACCGCATGACCACACTCGTGGGCAGCTACTGCAGAAGCAGCGGCGTTTCTACCATAATACACATCTGGACTCAGATTCACTGATTTGTTCATGGGGTTGTAATGGTCAGATAGCTGACCTTCCCCGCAATTGACACTCACATTGTGAATACCATGATCTGCCAACATCAGTTCCGCTATTTCTTTACCGGAAAGATTGGCTTTCAGGGATGTTTCAGAATACTTCCTGAATTTACTTTTGAGCTTGTTACTTACAACGTAACCCAAAATACCGAATACCACTACTATTAATATAATTCCCATTTTTTTGTTTAATTATTTTCTTGCTAATAAACGTTTCTTTCTTCGCTAAGGTTACTTATTCTTTTTGGTAAAAAATAAAGCAAACCGATTCCTCCCAATACCAAAATGGTTATCATTTGGGAAGCATGAACCACCATTGCAAATATCTTGCCCTGCTCCTCTGAAATACCATAAAACAAAAGTATAAAGGCGACCATGGCATGGAAGGTGCCAATGCCGCCCTGTACCGGTGCTACCATGCCTATGCTGCCCATTACCAACACCATTAATACCGAACCCATTGATAATGAGTTGGTAGCGGGCATGGCAAGCGCGATCCAATACATCATTAGAAAATAGATTAACCAAATGAGTAAAGAGGCAGTCCAAAAGCCCCATTGATTTTTCATTTGGTAAACCGTCTCGATGCCACTGACAAATTGTCGCAAAAACTGTCTAATTTTCCCCGCCAGGCGGTGGTTTTTGAATTTTAAATACCCGAGGTAAAGAGCGACCGCTATGCCAAGCAATATCACCATCCCTAGCACAAAATAGCTCTGAACAAACTGGCTCAAAGCAGAAATAGAAACCAGCAGGCCAAAGATCTCCAAAAACACAGCTCCTTGGAGCAGAAATGCCAGGGTGACCATCAAGACCATAAAAGCCAGGTCTATGGTTCGTTCCAAAACGACTGTTCCAATTAATTTGCCTGTGGAAATGGGGTAAACCCGAGTAACTGCCCCGCACCTTGCCAATTCTCCGGCTCTGGGCACCAGTAAATTGATCAGGTATCCCAACATAAGTGCCCAAAATACAGGGGCTGTTTTTACCGAAACGGCTTCTCGTGTGGCAATCAGCAATTTCCACCGCCAGGCACGGAGCAGGTAACCGATGAGACCCACAAATAGTGAAGCTCCCAGCCAAAACAAATCCGTTTCTCTCAAGGCCGAGAGGATCGTTTCTTTTTCCAGGTCTTTATACAGAAAGTAAAAAATACCCACAGCAATAAGCAGGGGTAGGGTCAGTTGGAGTCCCCGTTTTAATTTTCTATTCAAATCAGCCGGTTTTGTTCGTCTGGGAAAATCACGATCGGTTGATAGCCCTTCGCCTCTTCGAAATCCATGCTGGCATAAGAAATGACGATCACAATGTCTCCGACCTGGGCTTTACGGGCAGCCGGCCCATTGAGACAAACCTGTCCACTGCCTCTTTCGCCCTTGATGACATATGTTTCGAGGCGCTCCCCATTATTGATGTTGACAATCTGAACTTTCTCATTGGCAATAATATTGGCGGCATCCATCAGGTCCTCATCGATGGTAATGCTGCCCACATAATGAAGTTCGGCCTGGGTTATTTTTACCCGGTGTATTTTCGACTTTAATAGCTGAATGTGCATGACAAAGGTTAATTCTGCTTCTCGCTGATGACAATATTGTCAATTAAACGGATATTTTCTATGTAAGCAGCAATGCAAATGGCGAAAGGGACATGCGGAATTGGGGAGTTTATCAATGAAAACCTGCTTAATTCTACCAATTCCAGGTAATCCGGCTCAATGGATGCAGGCCGAAGTTTTCGTTCGATAATCTCATTTTTAAGGGATAACCAATCTTGTCCTTTCAATAGTTCCTCTTTGCAAAAAAGCAGGGTTTCGTAAAGTAGGGGAGCAATTTTTCTTCCCTTCTCCGAAAGCCGAAGATTTCTGGAGGAAAGCGCCAGTCCGCTTTCTTCTCTTACGGTAGCCACCGTAACAACGGAGGTAGGAAAAGAAAGGTCCTTGACAAGCTTTCGAATCAGGGTTACTTGTTGCAGGTCTTTCTGACCGAAATAAGCCCGATCAGGTTGTAGGATATGAAAGAGTTTGGAAACCACGATGCCTACACCATTGAAATGACCGGGACGAAATCGCCCCTCCAACACCTGTTCGATAGGACCGAAATCGAATTCGGTACTGACCGCTTCCGGATACATTTCCTGTTCATCCGGGATAAAAACCAGGTCGACCCCTTCCTCAGAAAGCATTTGCATATCCTGACGCAGGTTTTTTGGATAGTTTGCCAGATCTTCCGGGCTGTTAAATTGGATGGGATTAACAAATATGGAGACAATGGTTACCTCCGTCTCCTTTTTTGATCGGCGAATCAATTCCAAATGGCCCCGGTGAAGGGCTCCCATGGTAGGCACCAGCCCTATGGACTTTCCCAGGCCTTTTAATCTCTTTACATGCTGTCTGACAGCGGGTATGGTGTCAAATTTCTCCAAGTGATGCGTTGGGATAGTTTAGGAAAATAGGTGCAAAAGTATATTATTCTGAATAAAAACAATGGGATTTGCTGATTTTTTTTGTAATTTTGTAGTCCCGTTATATCCCTTTAACAAAACACACTAGATATGTCTAAACTTCGTATTCTTTACGTAGCAAGTGAAATCAATCCTTTTCTTCAAACTTCAGAAGTAGCTAATTTTGTGAGGGCCTTGCCTCAGGCAATGCAGGAAAAAGGAATGGAAATTCGAATTTTGGTTCCCAGGTTTGGATTAATCAACGAAAGAAAGAATAGGTTGCATGAGGTAGTGAGGCTTTCCGGAATCAATATCTCTGTGGGAGAAGAGGAAAAGCCACTGATTATCAAGGTGGCATCCATTCCCAATGCCAAGCTACAGGTTTATTTCATCGATAATGAAGACTATTTTCAGCGGAAAAGCGTTTTCTTTGATAAGCAAAATAAGTTTTACGCAGACAATGACGAACGAGCGATTTTCTTTTGCAAAGGGGTACTGGAAACGGTCAAAAAACTAGGCTGGGCACCTGATGTGGTGCATTGCAACGACTGGATGACCAGTTTGATACCTTTGTACTTGAAAACAACCTACAAGAACGAGCCCCTTTTCAAAGAAACAAAATCCGTATTCGCCATTTATAATAACGGATTTAGTCATAAATTTGGGGACGATTTGTTTGAAAAAATAAAAATGGTAGACATTGACGACAAGCTCCTGGCCCCTCTGAAGTCCAAAGATTATGAAGGATTTCTAAAATTGGGAATGGAATATGCAGATGTTGTCGTTAAGGGTGAGGATATTTCCGAAAGCCTGACCGCCATGATACAGGAATCATCAAAAGACAAGCAGTTTGAAATTAACAGTGAAGAAAAAGACCAGCTTTTTGAAAGTTATTACAATATCTACACGGACCTTGCTGGCTAACGTCCATGGATTTTTAATCGCCTTACTCATTTTCACAAGTGCTTGCTCCGACCCATCCGAGATTGGATTGGTGCTGGAACCGGATTCAAATCAGATAGGGGTTTTCTATGAAGAAATACCCCTTTCTCCTTATTTGGTTCTTGCCGATTCATTCAATACCACCAGCCAAGGTAGGCTATTGGTAGGGGGTGACCAGAGTGAGTTCTTTGGGACCACCCAAGCCATTGGGTATAGCCGGCTTTCTTTTAATCCCAACGGCATCCCCCCGGAGCCCGATGCCTTATTTGATTCTGCTGTATTCACCATGAATGTGGTGGACTTGATAGGCGAAGATTTTGACGAAGAAAAAGCGTTCCGGGTACACCGGCTCACCGAACCAATCCTTGACACGGCCTATTACAACTTCAATCACCTTTCATTTGAGGAGGACAAAACCATCGCCTCCGGATCCTTTCTCTTGGAACCGGATACGGTAAACCAACTCCGAATGGACGTTTCTCCGGATCTGTCTGCCGAACTTTTTGAAAAGCTCACTACTGACGATCCGGCCTTCGACGATATTTTTGCCTTTCGGGATTATTTTCCAGGCATTGCCATCACAGGTGATCCCGGGCAAAACACATCGCTTTCTCTTGCTACCGGAAGCGGAACGGGTATGGTTTTGTATTACCATTACGATGGAGATACGGTGTCTACCGCTTATCCAATCAATACCATTCAATCCCGTCATTTTAACGGCATTTTAAATGACCGGCAGGGTTCGGCCATTAGTTCTGTCGTAGAAAGAGGAGAAGCATATGAGGTGCCTGGAGAACGAGTTGGTACGAAGGCCGGTTTGGGACTTATGGTCAAACTGGACATGAGTGCTTTACATGGGTTTTTGGATACACTCGAAAACATAACCTTCAACCAGATCATGCTGGAGGTAGGACCAGTTGAGGAATATCCTGAATTTAAAGCTCCCTACAATCCCTTGGTCATGTATTTTGCCACCGAAGATAATGAAATCTACCGTAGGTTTGATGGAGCAAAAGTTGCCATTCAAGCCGAAGGGCAGGGGCATACAGGCCTGGATCCGGAAGGGAATGTGGTCCCGACCACCAACAATCAAACCGGGTTGATATATAATCCCGAAGACCGGTTGTATGCCAATCAGATTACTTCCTACGTAAATGCGATATACCGTTCCGGATTGGTGCGAACGGATTTATTCTTGTACCCCAATATTCCCAGCACAGAAAGAAATCCGGTAACCTCAGATGCCTTCAAGCGCTCGCTTCGGGAATTCAAGCTGCCGAAAGAAAATATTAAATTAAAAGTTTATTATACCAGAATCAGGTAACAACATACCAACAATCAAGGCGTTTTTGTAAAAAGTAACGCTGCCCATTGATGATTTGTTTTCTGGCCGACAGGTTTCAGGTTATAAAGACCTGCCTCCCTGCGTATATCTTCGCTATCCCCTTCGTAAAAGCCACTCAACAAAAGTTGGCCGGCAGGAGTTAGTTTAGTGCTGTAGGTTTTTATTTCATCCAATAGTACGTTTTTATTGATGTTTGCCAATATCAAATCGTAATGCCCGGGGGCTTTCACCGTGGTAATGCTGCCTTTTTGCATGTACAAACCAGTTAGCCCGTTTATTTCAAAATTTTCATTCCCATTTTCCACGCTCCATTCGTCTATATCAAAGGCGATCACCTCTTTGGCTCCCAGTTTTTTAGCCATAATAGCCAGAATACCCGTTCCTGAGCCAGCATCCATGACCTTCTTGGCCTGAAGGTCCAGGGAAAGCATCCATTCCAACATAAGGAAGGTGGTGGCATGGTGTCCGGTACCAAAAGACATCTTTGGGTTGATGATGATTTCGTGGATGAATTCATCTGTCCTACTTGGATGAAAAGTCGCTCGGACATATACCTTGTCAGTCAGACTAATGGGGTCGTAATTTTTTTCCCATTCTTCATTCCAATTCATTTTTGGTAAACGCCTTTCGTTTACCTTAATCTGTGCGGGCTTTTCGTACTGGGCAAGAAAGTTTTCCCAAAGGGAAGTATCCAATGTACCTGACAAAATACAGGCATCAAAACCCGTTTCTGTTTCCAGAAAGGAATCAAAGCCTATGTCAGCCAACTCGGCTATTAGTATGTCTTTGTATTCAGACGTGCAAGTGATGTTAAATTCCTGATACTCCACTGATGAAAGGGTTAAATAGCCGGTTAAAAAAAACCCGGACAGGATTATGCCCGGGCGTAAACGAGTGCCGAATTTTAGAAGGATTGAACAATTGCTACAAAGTCTCTGGATTTCAGAGAAGCTCCTCCTATTAAACCTCCGTCAACATCTGGCTTGGAGAATATTTCCTTGGCGTTGTCAGGCTTGCAGCTACCCCCATAGAGAATGGAAATTTCATTGGCGGTGGCATCTCCGTATTTTCCAGCCAGGTGGTTTCGGATGGCGGCATGCATTTCCTGTGCCTGCTCTGAAGAAGCCGTTTTGCCGGTGCCGATCGCCCAGATGGGCTCGTATGCAATGACTATCTTTTTTAATTCCTCCTCCGTGAAATCAAATAAACTGGCGGTAAGTTGATCCTTTACGTAGGTTTCATGCGTTCCGGATTCCCGGATTTCCAGGGGTTCGCCACAACAAAATATCGGTTGCAATCCGTTATCCAGTGCTTGCCGGGTTTTTGCAGTCAACAGTTCATTAGTTTCGTTGAAGTACTGCCTTCGTTCACTGTGACCAATGATGACATAGCTAGCGCCAAAAGAGGCCAACATGGCCGCAGAGACTTCTCCTGTAAAGGCTCCGGATGCCTGATCAGAACAATTCTGCCCGCCTAAATGCACCCGGTCTACACCTGCTATTAGTTTATTTACGGCATGCAGGTGTACAAAAGGCGGGTTTAATACCACGGTGACATCGGCTGTCGGTTCATCTTTTATCATATTCACAATCTCCGACGTCAGTTTTTGCCCTTCTTCCTGGAGACAGTTCA
The DNA here is from genome assembly GCF_010119245.1 of Cyclobacterium salsum. Classification (GTDB taxonomy): domain Bacteria; phylum Bacteroidota; class Bacteroidia; order Cytophagales; family Cyclobacteriaceae; genus Cyclobacterium; species Cyclobacterium salsum. The sequence continues at coordinate 63,467 of NZ_WNKG01000011.1, read as the reverse complement.
TTTTCCAATTTCCTGCTACAATTTTTTTTCGCATGATATATTAGTTAAGATTTATATATTTGGTCAGGATTATCCCGTTGGTAAACCAAAAGCTAAAAATACGTAAAATGTCAGTTCCAGAAAAAGGAAATGCAGCTTCCGGCTCAAAAAAGAAAGTGAGCTTTTCTCAGGGCCTAAAAAAAATCTCCTCTTATTGTGCTTACCAGGAACGCTGTCTTATGGAGGTCCAGAATAAGCTGGAAGAATGGGGATTGTCCTCCTCAGAAACCGAAAAAATCATCGACAAACTCCTGGAAAATGATTTTCTTAATGAAAGCCGCTTCGTAGAAAGTTATGTGCGCGGAAAATTCGGTCTCAAAAAATGGGGCAAGGTACGCATCCGTCAGGAACTGAAAATGCGGGAAATATCCAACGAATTGATAAGGGAGGCCCTGGATGCGATTGATGAATCGGAATACCAGGAAACCTTGAAATTTTTGGCAGATAGGAAATGGAAGTTGACCGGAGAGCCGGATTTATACAAAAAGAAAGCAAAAGTTGCGCGCTTTTTAGCTTTCAGGGGCTTCGAAGCCGACCTGATCCGGGATATAGTGGATGATCTGGCTAATGCTTAGGTACATACCGATCCTCCAACTCTCGTGGGATCACGTCAATCACATTGGCCAATACCAGCTTTACCAGAGTTCTGGAGGCTATGTAAACCGGTATTTTGGCCAGCGCCATGTATTCTTTTAACGTGATGTGTGGGCGGGAGACCAGGGCTTTCATCAGGAGTTCCTCCTTCTTACCATATTTGAATACAATATCTTCTTGTCTTTGTTTGCGTTTCATGATCTCCCACATTTCCCTGCTGGCCTGTATGCTTTTATCTGCTACCCGCACAAAAGCTTTTTTACGCCGATTTTCCAGGATGTAATGTGGGGCGGATTTGCTTTTTCTGATCTCATAGACAGCAACCCCTTTTTTAGGGCTTAGATCAATCACATATTTTTTCAAATGCAGGGCAGGCAAAATCAATTCCTGAATGGCTTTGTCCATGGCATAGACTTCTTCCTCTATGTACCGTTGCCCGCTGACAGTGCCATCATCGTCTACACCAATTAACAAATGACCTCCTTCCGTATTGGCCATGGCCACAATTTCCTTGACGATTTTTTCGGGATGGGCTGCTTTCTTCTTGAATTCCACGCGCAGGCCTTCTCCTTTCTGTGCTATTTTCCCAATATCCTGAACCGTCATTCCCGTTAATTTATCAATACTGCAATGGCCACCCTTAGCCCCAGGGTGCTTTCATGAATATAATAATCCACCATGCTTTCCAGTCGCATCCGGTAGGTAAAGTTGTGGGTGTATCCCAGCCCGACTCCCATATCGGCATCGTTGCCGACCAGGGCTCTGGCTCTGATAAATACCGGTTCCAATGGATACCAGCGAATTCCTCCGGTAACCTGATTGGGTCGGTTTAAATTGTATTCGTAACCTCCCGAAAAGGAAAGGTGGTGCAAGTAGAAATAATTGACCTCCCCACCGAATTGGGCCCTTTCCATCACCTGGTTCAGGTCGGACCGAACCAGGTCCAATCCTGCACTGACCAAAAAACTTCCGCCCGCCTGCTGAGCTTGCACCCGGTTTATTCCAAGGGATAGCATCAGTAGTGAAAAAACGATTAATCCGGACTTTTTCATGAGGAACCTCCATTCAGGGTTTCAAGTCGCTTCTGCAGTCCCATCCACTCGTCCCGAAGACGGGCAGCTTCCATAAAGTTAAGTTCCTTTGCGGCAGCTTCCATTCGTTTCTGCGTTTGTTTGGTGAGTTTTTCCAATTTTTCCCGGCTTAAATACTGAATTACCGGATCCGCTGCTACGTCTACCTCTTCGGGATTGTTTTCTACATAGATCTTCGCGTTTCGTTTGCTATCGGCCACCTTCGTCTGCCCCATAATTCTATCCCTGGATTTAATGACCGTTGTGGGGGTGATGCCGTGGGCTTCGTTATAGGCTTTCTGTTTGACTCGTCGGCGGTTGGTTTCGTCGATCGCCGATTGCATGCTATCCGTAACCTTATCGGCATACATGATGACCCTGCCTTCGGAATTCCTGGCGGCGCGGCCGATGGTCTGCACCAGGCTCCTTTCATTTCGCAGGAAACCTTCCTTGTCCGCATCCAAAATGGCAACCAGGGCCACTTCCGGAAGGTCCAGTCCTTCCCGAAGCAGGTTCACGCCTACCAAAACATCAAATATTCCGAGCCGTAGCTCTCGCAATATTTCCACCCGGTCCAGTGGTTTTACCTCCGAGTGGATGTACCGTGATTTTACGCCGATTTTCGCCAGGTACTTATCCAGTTCTTCGGCCATCCGTTTGGTAAGTGTGGTTACCAACACCCGGAAGCCTTTTTGGATCGTCTGGTCGATTTCCTCCAGCAGGTCATCGATTTGATTGCCACTGGGACGGACATCTATTACAGGATCAAGCAGACCGGTAGGCCGGATAATTTGTTCTACCACCACTCCCTCGGATTTGGTCAATTCATAATCGGCGGGAGTGGCGCTGACATAGATCGTCTGTTTGGTCAGGGATTCAAATTCATCAAATTTCAGGGGCCGGTTATCCAATGCGGAAGGCAATCGGAAGCCGTATTCCACCAGGTTTACTTTTCTGGACCGGTCACCGCCCCACATGGCCCGGACCTGTGGAAGGGTAACGTGACTCTCGTCGATCACCATCAGGTAATCATCCGGGAAATAATCGAGTAAACAGAACGGCCGGGTGCCCGGATGCCTACGGTCGAAATAGCGGGAGTAATTTTCCACCCCGGAACAATACCCCAGCTCCCGAATCATTTCCAAATCAAATTCGGTCCTTTCCTTGAGCCGCTTTGCTTCCATCAATTTCCGGTTTTCCTCAAAAAAACGTATCTGAGAGACCAGGTCATCCTGAATTTCATGAATCGCTGTATCGATCACGTCCCTGCCCGTGACAAATAAATTAGCGGGAAAAATAGTGATGAGGCGTTCGTCTGAGATTTTTTTTCCGCTTTCAGGATCCACCCGCTGAATGGCTTCGATTTCATCTCCCCAAAAGAAAACCCGGTAGGCAAAATCGCCATAAGCCACAAATATATCTACGGTGTCTCCCTTTACCCGAAATGTTCCCCGGGTAAATTCACCCGTCGTCCTACTGTACAAGACTTCTACCAATTTGAACAGAAACTGATTTCTGGGTATCCGGTCTCCTTCCTGGATTTTGATCACGTTTTTTCCAAACTCTTCCGGATTGCCGATACCGTAAATACAGGAAACGGAAGCCACCACGATAACGTCCCTTCTGCCCGAAAGCAGGGAAGAAGTGGCGGAAAGTCTTAATTTTTCAATTTCTTCATTTATCGACAAATCCTTCTCTATGTACGTCCCACTCGTGGGAATGAAGGCCTCAGGCTGGTAGTAGTCGTAGTAACTGATAAAATACTCCACCGCATTGTCCGGAAAAAATTGTTTGAATTCCCCGTATAGCTGGGCCGCCAGTGTTTTGTTATGGCTTAATACCAGGGTGGGTTTTTGTACTTGCTGGATTACATTGGCAATGGTAAAGGTTTTACCGGAGCCGGTTACCCCTAAAAGTACCTGGGATGGTTCTCCTGAATTTACCCCGCTTACCAGATTTTTAATGGCAGTTGGCTGGTCTCCGGTAGGCACGTAATCCGAAATGATATTAAAATCCATATAATTTTAATTTATTTAAATACAACGTCGGATAGGTGGTGAATAGTTTTCGCGGTTACCTCCTTTTATCCAAACCGATGAACGCCTTTACGTTATAATATAGAAAATTGGTTCTTAGCAAAATGATCAGCAACAGGGGCAGAATGCTGGGGTGAAAAGACTGAAATCCCAATATCCATATGACCAGTGCCAGGTCGGTGAGGATCATGCTTGTCAGAAGCAACTTTTTCACCAATGGATGAAGCGGTCTGACCAAAAGGTACCAGGCTACGATCAGGTGTAAGGGGAAGGCCCAAAGGAGATTCCAATTGTACTTCGTCTGCGAATGCTCCGTGAAAAACCAAAGAAAAACCACCAGCAGTCCCAGCAAACCCAAAATGGTAAAGATCCCGATATCCAGGCCGTAGTAAAGTCTTTTTTTCCTGAATCCAAAAAACGTAATCAGGCCCACGATGATGGCCAGGGCCCAAAAGACCAAATAAGGACTGGAAAAATCCCATTGTTGTCCTTCGGTATCCGGGAATTCGTAGACGGTGTGGTTTTGAGCAACCAGTGCTCTTTCCGGACCGTCCCCGATAATGGTGGCCCGTTGAAAAGCGGCTTCCAGGTAGTCGGGTAAAAAGAGCTTTTCATTTTCATTGGCCGTACGGTCAATGACCGCACCCAGGGCCAGATCTATTCCCAGGTCCGACCAGGGCAGTGGGTAGACGTATTCGTCGATCAAATTCCGGAAGGATTTTGAAGGAGCATCAGTGGGATGATTCCACTTTAGGGAGGAACCCAGCACGGTTTCCAGCATTTCCTGGATTCTGGTGGAGCAATTGTCAAAGAAAAAGTCATACCGGTAATTCCGGTTTTCCGGTCGGTAATTGTTTTGCAGAAAGGCTACCAAATCCCTGGCTTGTGCCTCTGAAAGTGCCAGCTCCTGTTCACGTACATTTCGCTTAAAATAATCGTACTCATAGAGAAAGTTCTCCGTAGTGGTCAGTGATAACTGATAATCCAGGGTTCGACGGATAAATTTGACATAGAAAAAGGGTGTATTGAAGTCAAAAGTGCCATAATTAAAGACCAGATCCCTGCCAGAATCCAACTCCCTTACCCGTATGGCACTATGTCCAAAAGTGGAGTATAGTTCGTCTCCGGGATCGCAGGTGAGCAGGCTTATTTTGAAACGCTGTGCCTCCGAATCAGGAATGGAGGTAAGTCCAACAAACAAGGTTAGGCTTACATAAAAAATGAGCCTGGCAAATGAAAGGTGAAATGGATGTTCCATGGAATCGGGAGATGACTGGAGATTAGGGCGTAATGGATCGTGCAAATTTACAGGATTAATTCTGTTTTCGGGTAATTCCCCACTCAAATCCTTAACAGAAGCAATTCCCAAAAAAGTCGGATTTATCTAAGTAAAAATGAGTTTCCTATAAAAAAATATGCATTACATGCTTTGGTTTTTGCGGATGATTTCTTATTTTTAGTATGAATTCATTTTTATTCAGGATATTTTTTATAAAATGAAACCTTGCATTACCAACCGCGAACTACCGTGCATTCGGGCAATGGGTACCATTTTCCTGCTGCTTTCCTGTGTTTTTTGGACAAATGCACAGATAGCCCTCACACCCAATAGCTACCGTACCCAATTGCCCCAAGATGGCGTTGGTGACTGGAGTGATGCCGGAATCTGGGAGGTTTTTGATGGGGTGTCCTGGGTAGCTGCAGGGGCTCCGCCCAATAGAAACCACGGTGTATTTATTCTCAAAGGAAATGAAGTCAGGCTAACCCAGAACCAGGAAGTAGGCAATCTTTTCCTTTTTGGAGCAGTGGATGCAGGAAAAAAATTGAATTTACAGGCCTTTGATCTGGAGGTATATGGGGCTTTACATAGCTTTGACGTTAATGCAGGTGGGGAGTACGTGCTTTACGGTAGCGCCTGGTTAGGGGATGATTGGATTTACCCAGAAACAGGCGAGATTGTTTTCAAGGGCACCTCCAGGACCGTCGTGGATCGGGGCTCCTGGAGCGGGCAAAACCTGGCAAGTAGGTTTTCCGTAGTTTTTAACCCAGATCCGGGAGAAGAATTGGTGGTTAATGCCGTGTTCAAAGCCAGCGATTTTTTGATCCAAAGTGGAACCGTCCGCCAAACAGTTAATACCAACGGGGATCCGGCGACTTCCACTTTTTCCTTTACAACGACCGAGCTCTTTGGTACTGAAGATTTTGGCGAACTTCGCATCGCTTCCGGTGCCACCTTAATTTCCGAGGCGACTAAGGAGTTTGACCAACTGATCCGAAGGTCTGACTCCAAACCAGCCAGTTCCTTTATTCTGGAAGAAGGAGCGAACCTGGTGCTGCTCGGGCAGGAGCCGGAGATAGATGCCGTAAACGTGGTATTGGATGGAAACGTATTTTATGCTTCGGAAGGAACCTCCCAGGAATTTTTGCAGGCATCCATGGCAAGCGCACAGCAGGATTTTGGCTACCAAAACCTGTACCTACAAGGAGCGGCTTCCAAAGTTCTTCCGGACCAGTTGCCGGTTCAGGGGGATTTTATATTGCTCTCGGGGGGAGCTGCCGATGGCTCCAATACTAATCTGCAGCTCACAGGCCCAACCGATCAGGAGCTGGATGTTCCCGGATTGCTGCTTTCAGGTTTGCTGATAGACAAAGTCGCAGGCCTGGTAACGATAAATGATGATTTGACGGTTACGGAAAACTATTCACAGGTGGGTGGAGACGTTGATTTTCAACAGCATCAACTTATCCTGGATTTTGATGCTACGGGTTCTTATACCTATTCCGGAGGAAATTGGTTTAATCTGGGTGAATTGCGCTATGAAAGCCTGCCACTGACATTGGATACCGGAAATGCCCTTTTTCCGTTTTTTGATCAATCCCTGGATGCACCGAGGCATTTACTACTGGAAGGAATTTTATCCACGGCTGGCCAATCGTTAGTATTAAGCTATGTTGAAGCACCCGGTGTGACATATGATCCAGGTTTTTTAGATGAAGGGGTGGCAGTCGTGTATCATTTGAATAGCTTTTTTGAAATCAGTACTACCGGAACGGATTCCGGACAGCTAATAGCCTGGGTTAGTGCGGAGGATCTGGCAGTTCAGGATATCGATCACCTGCGGGTAGTCGGAGACGGTCTGCCCGCTATTGGAGTACACGAGCCTGCCGAAGAAAAAGATGGCTGGCTCTGGGCAAAAAGAACTTTTGATTTTCAGGAAGCACAAAATAGTCTGCTGACCATTGGCAGTACGAGTTCCCTGAGTGTTTTGCCCCTGGATTGGAACGGACTGCAGGCCAATTTGTTGGGTGACAGGGTTGTCTTGTCCTGGGAGGATCATTCCGACGAGCGGGTGGATTATACCATTACCCGGTCGGGTAGCGAAGGGAAGGAGTTTTTACCTATCGACAGCTTTCAGGTAAATCCGGGCAATCAGATGGTGTCGTATGAAGATATCAATTACCCGCTCGATCAGCCATTCTGGTTTTACCAGATAGTGGGCAAAGAAATGGATGGCCTGCTCACTTACAGTCCGGTGATTCGGGTAACGAACCCGCTGTACCGATACCAGGGTCCAAAGATCCATCCCAACCCCTACCTTTCCGGGCCTCTTAACCTGGTCCTGGGCAGTATGTCTTCGGAGGAAATAACCGTTTGCAAAGTTTGGAATATGGAAGGAGTTAATTTTCTAACCCTTTATTTCAAAGAGGATTTTCATGCTGGAATTTTAGAAAATAGATTGGCATCACTTCCTGCGGGAAACTACCTGATACAGCTTTTAGGGGTAAGGGAAGTGCACACACTCAAATGGCAGAAACACAACCAATAAAATTTGTATTTTATATACTAATAAACTTTTTTTAAAATAATAAATTGAAAATACTATAAAAACATTGTAAATATTCTTATTTATTTGTATTTTTATACTACAAAAGAGGGGTGGCTAACCTTCTTTTTTGAAAGATCGCTATTTTTGTTAGCCTGATTTTTAGAGATAGGATCTCGGGGAGGCAGGACATGGTCTTAAGAATGTTATATCGGTTTTTGACGTTGCAGATTTTCATGGCAAGCGCAATTTCCCTTCCGGCCCAGGTGCAAATAACCGGTAATCAGAATAATATTGCTGTGGAAGAAGTTCGGTTGCGAGTGGCAGGCACCTTGCACGTACAAACCACCGATGTTTCGACTCGAACTAATCCTTCTCCAACCACAGAACCCGTCATTATCGAAACCATTCTTTTGGCCGAAGGCACTGAAATTTTTGCTACGACTCGTACTCCCTTTGTTGGTAATTTGCATCGCGATCTGGGCACTACATCCATTGCAGTTGGTGCAGTAGGCGTGGCCAAATACGATGGTAGCACGGTAAGTCATCGCAGCGTGGGCTTTCAACAGGCATTGGAGGAGGTGGTTTCCACACCGGACCTACGCTCCTACTGGGATATTGGAGGGGAGTCTATTCCTTCCGGAGAAACGTTTATGGATATAGTGTACCCGCAGGAGGTTCCAATGTCAGGATATCTCATAGTATCGGAAAGGGACGGTAATTCCAAATTTAATTTCCAGGCCTTGGATGTCAATGGGGATCCTATCCCCGGAGCCAAAACCCTGGAAATAAGGGGCTATGAATGGAATACCCAGGTAGTAAATCAGGGGAATTATCCAAGTCAGCCGCAGCATTTGGTAGTTATTTCACCTCAACTATTTGATACGGAATCACCTGTATATGGGTTTAGGGTGATCAACCTGGACGGGGCTGATGGGAAGATTGTTTTTTTCCGTAATTCCATACACGTAAACCCAGACCTGCCAGAACCTGTTTTTTCTGGAGATACTGCCATAATAAATGTACTGCATAATGATGAATTGAAGGAGCAGGCAGCAACGGTAGCTAGTGTCAGCGTTTTTACCCTTGCCGGGGTGGAGAATGAGTACGTTTTGTTAAGATCGGATGGGTTTGTGGATGTAGCACCGGAGGCACCTGCCGGGACGTATACCATCGTCTACAATATTTGTGAAATAGGGAACAGCACCAATTGTGACAGCGGTACCGTTACGGTTGAAGTCATGTATGCCTTACCGGTAGTCTGGTTAGATTATAAAGCGGAAGCCGGAACGGGAGGAAATATGGTTATTTGGAACACCGCCTCTGAAAAAGACAATAAAATGTACCGGATCTGGCGCGCATCAGACCCGTCACAGGGATTTAAATTGATCGGAGAATTGCCTGCAAGGGGCGAAAGTACAGAACCACTACGTTACGCCTTTCTGGATACCGTGGATTTTTCCGGAGATGCCTTGTATTATCGGATAGATCAGATAGACGTGGATGGGGAAATTTCCACTACCTCCGTTTTCAGGCTAAAAACGACTATCAGGAAAACACCTGTTTTCCAGGTGTATCCCAATCCTTATTTTGGTGGGCAGGTAGTTGTTAATTTTCCTCCTGGATGGAAGGGTAAAATGGGCACTATTGGAATTCAGAGCTACCTCGGTACCGTCCATTATTCAGTTCAAGGAGAGCTTCAGTCCCTGGCGGGTAGCCTCCGCTCACGTTTAAAGCAATTACCAAAAGGCATGTACATCCTTTTCGTACAAGTTGAAGACGAGAAAAAGGTAAAAAAATGGATCAAACGGTAAGTATGGGTGAATATTTTTTCCAAGTTTATTGGCTCTGAATAGGCATTCAGCGGAATATGCTGTATTTTTTCGATTCATTTCGAATTCATGATGACCTTTTTAATTGTCGGATTAAGCATATTATTGCTGGTAGGATTGATAGTTTGGTTGAGGGTAGAGCCCTTTATTGCCTTTCTGCTTACCTCTATTGCAGCCGGATTATGTCTAGGCATTCCGCTGGATGCCATTTCCGGTTCTATTCAGAACGGGATTGGAAGTTTGATGGGGGCCTTGGTGATTGTTATTGTTTTGGGAGCAATGTTGGGAAAAGTAGTGGCGGATAGTGGTGCCGCTCAGCGGATCGCCCTTTTCCTTACGCAACGTTTTGGACAACAGCGCTTGCCCTGGTCGGTGGCGATGACCGCATTTATAGTAGGGATCCCCTTGTTTTTTAACGTCGGGTTTGTGCTGCTGGTGCCCCTTGTGTTTTCGGTTTCCTATCAGTATAACATCCCGGCGATGGTCGTGGGCATTCCCATGCTGGCGGCCCTTTCGGTTACCCATGGATTATTACCTCCCCATCCGGCTCCGGTAGCCCTGGTGGCTCAGTTTGATGCACATATGGGGACCACACTGATTTACGGTTTAATATTGGCGGTGCCGATGGTAATATTAGCGGGCCCCATATTAGGTAAGCTTCCCTATTTTAGATCCATGCAGGTAAGGCCGCTGGCCGTTTTCAGTGCAAAACCAAAACCCGTTGAGGAGTTGCCGGGATTGGGAAACAGTCTATTTACTGCATTATTGCCTGTTTTCTTGCTCATTGTCCTGTCGTTAGTGAGCTTGAAGATGCCCCCCGACAGCGCTGGTTACGGGTGGATTCAGTTTTTTAGTGACCCCAACGTGGTCATGCTGATTTCGCTCATTTGGGCCACCTTCAGCCTGGGAATTAGCAGGGGACAAGGGGTGGCCGAGCTCATGGAAGGGTACGGTTCTGCCGTCAAAGACATTGCCCTGATTTTGTTGATCATTGCCGGAGCCGGAGCCTACAAAGAGGTGTTGATGGACAGCGGGGTGAGTACGGAAATCGGAGCATCATTGGAACAATTACCGATCAATTCCTTAATTCTCGGATGGTTGATTGCGGCAGTTATCCGGATTTCCGTTGGTTCTGCCACCGTAGCGGCGCTTACTGCGGCTGGGATCATTTCGCCCCTGGTGGCAGGGGGTAGTGTCGATCCTAACCTGATGGTGCTCGCCATTGGTAGCGGCAGCCTTATTTTTTCGCATGTCAATGACGGCGGATTTTGGCTGGTAAAAGAATATTTTAACCTGAGTATTAAACAGACCTTTTTATCGTGGACCTTATTGGAGACGGTGGTGGCTATTTTAGGCCTCTTGGGGGTGTTGATACTGGATTTGATTATATAAAAAAAGAAAAATTGCTATGGAAAACATGTCTGCAGAAGGGAAATTAAAAGAATTAGGACTGGTACTACCTCCGGCTCCACCTCCGGGGGGTGTATACCGACCTATTGTTATCACCGGAAACATGTTGTTTCTGTCCGGTCACGGGCCGGTATTGGAAGATGGAAGCCTTATTAAGGGCAAGGTGGGAATTGATTTGGACAAGGACCAGGGCAAAGCCGCTGCCAGGCAGGTAGGGCTGACCATGCTTTCTACCTTGCAAACCCAACTAGGTAGCCTGAATAAAATCAAGCGTGTGATCAAAGTTTTGGGGATGGTTAATTGCAGTTTGGATTTCGAAGAACACCCCTATGTAATCAATGGCTGTTCGGAGCTGTTCGGAGAAATATGGGGAAAGGAAGATGGAATTGGCTCCAGAAGTGCCGTAGGCTTCGGTTCCTTGCCAGGGAATATTTCCGTGGAAATAGAAGCTACTTTCGAAATAAACCAGTAAGTGTATGACAGATAAGTGGTATGAATTGCAAAATCCGGAGAAAACCGACAGCCCTGCCTTATTGGTATACAAAGAGCGGGCAATCGAAAACATCCAAAAAGCCATTCGAGAGGTAGGTTCGCCGGACCGGCTGCGACCTCATGTAAAGACAAACAAGTCCGTTGAAGCCTGCCGCCTGATGATGGATGCCGGAATAAGGAAGTTTAAAGGAGCCACCATCGCGGAGGTAGAGATGCTAGTGATGGCAGGGGCCAAGGATATCCTGTTGGCTTACCAACCTGTGGGGCCAAAAATAGACCGACTGATATCCCTCATTCAGAAATACCCTGAAATCAGCTTCCACTGCCTTACGGATCATGCGTCTGCGGCGGATGCGATGGATTTAAAAGCCATGGAGGCCGGTGTAAAGCTATCGGTCTACATTGATCTCAATGCTGGGACGAACCGGACGGGTATTGCCCCCGGTCCTGCCGCCATTGATTTGTTTGAAGTGCTTGTTCAAAAGAAAAATCTTCAGGTAATAGGATTTCATTTGTACGATGGACATTTGCGGAATCCGGTATTTGAAATTCGTAAGTCGGAGTGCGATGAGGGGTTTGCTCCCATTGCCGCCATGCGAGAGGAATTGGAAAAAAGCTATGGATTTTCCCTGGAAATCATTGCCGGAGGTACGACCACCTTTCCGATTCATGCCGCCCGTGAGGGAGTCACCTGCGGACCGGGAACATTTATTTACTGGGACGATGGGTATGGATTTGGGCTTCCGGAGCAGGAATTTCAGCATGCCGCACTGGTGATGAGCCGGGTGATATCCTTTCCGGCGGAGAACTTGGTTTGTGTGGACCTGGGGCACAAGGCCATTGCTTCCGAAAATCCCATCGATAAACGAGTCCGTTTTCTAAATGCAACGGATCTTACGCCGGTAAGCCAAAGCGAAGAGCATTTGGTATTGCAAACTTCCCCTGATCATGCCTATCGGATTGGCGATGTTTTGTATGGGGTTCCCTACCATATTTGCCCCACGGTAGCCTTGCATCAGGAGGCAGTGGTGGTGGAAAATGGGGAGCAAACGGCAGTATGGAAGACGATTTCCCGCGACCGGAGGATCTTATTTTAATGATTAACAAGACAACGATAGATGTTTACTATAGACGCACACCTGGATTTGAGCATGAATGCTCTGGAGTGGAACAGAGACCTTACCCTTCCTGTTGATCAGATTAACGCAAGGGAACGGGAATTGCAAATGACCGATAAACCGGATCGGGGTAAGGCCACCGTCTCGCTGCCTGCATTGAGAAAGGCCGAGATTGGATTGGTGGTAGCCACCCAAATAGCCCGGTACGTGGCACCAGGCAACGCTTTGCCTGGCTGGCATAGTCCTGAACAGGCCTGGGCGCAAACACAGGGGCAATTGGCCTGGTACCAGGCGATGGAAGATAAGGGTGAGATGGTACAAATAGCCAACCTGAAAGCCCTGGAGGATCACCTGAATTTATGGAAGGATGGCTCGGATGCCAGGAAAAAGCCTGTAGGATATATTTTGTCGCTGGAGGGAGCAGATTCCATTGTTAACCTCAAGTATTTGGAAAAGTCGTATGAGACGGGTTTGCGTGCATTAGGACCGGCTCACTATGGTCCTGGCCGGTATGCACAAGGGACAGATGCCAGCGGTCCTTTGGGGCCAAAGGGAAGGGATTTACTTCGGGAAATGGAGCGTTTATCGATTATTTTAGATGCTACCCATCTTAGCGATGAAAGTTTTTGGGAGGCTCTGGATCATTTTAACGGGCCGGTATGGGCCAGTCATAATAATTGCCGGGCACTTGTAAATCACAACCGCCAGTATAGTGATGAACAAATCAAGGCCTTAATTGATAGGGGCGCGGTCATTGGAGGAGCGTTGGATGCCTGGATGATGGTTCCCGGATGGATTAAAGGGGTCTCTCAGCCTCGGGAAATGGATTGTGATCTTGAAAAAGTAATTGATCATTTGGACCACATATGCCAGATTGCGGGCAATGCCAGGCATATCGGTATCGGGACCGACCTGGACGGAGCTTATGGAAGGGAGCAAAGTCCCTATGACCTGGAAACGATCGCCGATATCAGCCGGATCCCAGGCATGCTTGAAAAGCGTGGCTATAGTAATGCCGATATTGAATTGGTCATGCATGGTAACTGGCTGCGGTTTCTACAGAGAGCCTGGAGTTGATTTGTTTAATAAATAAAAAAAATATTAAACAAATATACCTCTTTAGGTTTTATCAATAAAGAATGAAAAAGCTCCATAAAATTGATTTATGGGGCTTTTTCTTTTATTTCGTTTCTTTTCTCTATTTTTTGTTTAAAGAAAAAATAAAAAAACTCTACAAAAAAGTTGCTTGATTGTTTAACATTAAGTAGTTTTGTTTAAACAAAAAGATAAAGCCATGACAACTCTTGAATTCAGTTACTCATTAAATAAGTTAAGTAAATCATTAAAGCCATTTGCATTAAAGTTAACTCGCGACATGGATGATGCCAACGATTTGATGCAAGACACCATGGTCAAGGCATTTACCAACAAAGATAAATTTACCGACGGAACCAACTTAAAAGCTTGGTTATATACCATAATGAAGAACACCTTCATCACTAATTATCAGCGAATGGTGAGAAGAGGTACATTTGTGGATACCTCCGATAATTTGCATTTCATCAACTCCGGTTCCGTAGTTATTGAAAATGGCGCCTATGGAGAGTTCGCCATGAAAGATATCACCAAGGCAATCGATAAATTGGATTCGGTATACAAAACCCCCTTCCTTATGCATTATAAAGGGTTTAAATACCATGAAATCGCTGAAAAGCTAGACATTCCCATAGGAACGGTCAAAAACAGGATTCATATTGCCCGGAAATTATTAAAAGACGATCTTAAGGTCTATATTACCAAAAACTAAGGGATGGTTCATAAAAGAGTTGTGGTTATCGGTTCGGGATTTGCCGGACTCTCTACGGCCACACACCTGGCAGCAGCAGGCCAGCAGGTTTTGTTATTAGAAAAAAACAGCACCCTCGGCGGTAGGGCAAGAAAATTCAAGGCCGAGGGTTTTGTTTTTGATATGGGTCCGAGTTGGTATTGGATGCCAGATGTCTTTGAAAAGTACTTTGAAACCTTCGGGAAGCGGGTTAGCGATTACTATGAACTGACCCGACTTGACCCTTCCTATTCGGTTTTTTTTGGAGAAGATGATGTAATGGATATTCCGGCCGACCTGGAAAAGCTGAAGCAACAACTCGAAAAGTTGGAGCCTGGAGCGGGAGTTAAGCTGGATGAATTTTTGAAGCAGGCGGCTTATAAATACCAAAAAGGAATCCATGATCTCGTACATAGACCAAGTCTTTCCCTTACTGAATTTATCGATTTTTCATTAGTAAAGGACTTGTTCAAAATGGACATTTTTCAGTCCATGTCTTCTCATGTCCGGAAATACTTTACCCACGACAAAATTATTCGCCTAATGGAATTTCCCGTGTTGTTCCTGGGAGAGACCGCACAAAAAATTCCGGCACTTTATAGTTTGATGAATTATGCAGATATCGCCTTAGGTACCTGGTATCCCAAGGGGGGGATGCATAAAATCATTGAAGGAATGGTAAGTCTGGCAGTGGAAAAAGGAGTGGAAATCCGGGCAAATGCTGAGGTAGTGAAAATAAATGCCCGGGCGGGCAAAGCCGAATCCCTACTCTTAAGCAATGGAGAAATCATCGATTTCGATATTCTGGTAGCGGGTGCCGACTACCACCATGTGGACAAAAACCTTCTGGACCCAGCGTTCAGCAATTACAGCGAGGGGTACTGGGATAAGCGGACCTTGGCACCATCTTCCTTGCTTTTTTACCTGGGAGTGGACAAAAAGCTTCAAAACCTGCACCACCACAACCTCTTTTTCGACGAGCCGCTGGGTCCCCATGCAGATGCGATATACAAAAACCCCAAATGGCCTGAAAAACCCTTGTTCTATGTTTCGGTGCCTTCCCAAACAGATCCGACCGTAGCTCCTGAAGGAATGGAAAACCTGTTCATTCTAATACCGCTGGCTCCCGATCTGGAAGACCCCGAGAAAACCAGGCAATACTATTTTAATTTGGTGATGGATCGGTTGGAAAAATTAACCCATCAGGAAATACGATCCCACATTATTTATCAAAAATCGTATGCTCACCAGGATTTTAAGGACGACTACCATGCCTTCAAGGGAAATGCCTATGGCTTGGCCAATACCCTGATGCAAACGGCGATCCTGAAGCCTTCATTGAAAAACAAGAAACTTTCCAATGTCTATTATACGGGTCAGTTGACTGTCCCGGGCCCAGGCGTTCCTCCCTCTTTGATTTCGGGAGGAGTGGTAGCAAAAGAAGTTATTAAATCCCTGGGAAAATAAATAAAATCTATATATTGAGGAGGTTATGATCGATCACCAAAAGCTTTTTGATGAGACTGCACTGGAGTGTAGTAAACTAATAACCCAGAGGTACAGTACGTCCTTTACACTGGGCATCAAAACCTTGCACAAGAAGTTTCACCTACCGATCTATGCCATATATGGTTTTGTTCGCTATGCGGATGAGATCGTCGACACGTTTCATGACAAGGACAAGCAGGCTTTACTAAATTCGTTCAGAGAAGATACCTATCAGGCCATCTCCGATGGAATCAGTCTGAATCCCGTTCTCCATTCGTTTCAATTAATGGTGAATAAGTATCAGATTGAAAGGGAGCTGATAGATGCCTTTCTGGCCAGCATGGAGATGGACCTGGATTTTACCACTTACAATGATTCGAAGTATAAGGAGTACATTTATGGTTCAGCGGAAGTAGTTGGCCTGATGTGTTTAAAGGTTTTTTGCGAAGGCAATGCATCCGAGTACGAAAAACTAAGAGGAGCTGCTGGCAAACTGGGTTCTGCTTTTCAGAAAGTAAATTTTTTGAGGGATTTGAAGAGTGATTTTGAAGATAGAGGCCGGGTCTATTTTCCAGGTGTCGATTTTGAAAAATTCGATTATACGGTAAAAAGGGAAATTGAAAGCGACATTGAAAAAGATTTTAAAGAGGCATTAGAAGGCATCCATCAATTACCCAAAGGAGCCATGTTAGGTGTAAAAATAGCCTATTTGTATTATCAGAAACTTTTCCTTAAAATAAAGCGCCTACCACCTGAGGTAATCACCAGGCAACGCATACGCATACCCAATATTCGAAAAATGGCACTACTCGCCAAGACCTATTTCGGATACAAAACAGGACTTGGATGATGATAGAGGAATTTTATTACCTGGGACTGATGCTTTTCACCATCTCCTATCCACTGGCACAGTCATTTGAATCCCGGATCTACTACTATAAAAAGTGGCATGCTCTCTGGCCGGCAACCCTGGTTTCAGCCTTTATTTATATTCTGTGGGACCATTGGTTTACCGTGGAGGGGGTATGGTGGTTTAATGAACGATACATTTTGGGTTGGTACCTTTTCGACCTTCCCCTGGAAGAAATATCGTTTTTCTTTATCGTTCCTTTTGCCTGTGTATTTATTTATGAAGTGCTGATTTACTTTATGGAGAAAGATTGGCTGCGCCCTTTGGGCAAACCGTTTGTCTTTTTGGGAGTGCCGGTACTGTTATTCATCGGCCTGTACCATTGGGATAAAATGTACACTTCGGTAAATTTTATTTTTACCGCCTTTCTACTTCTCGGCCACTACCTGGTATTTAAAGATAAGATATTGGGTCGATTTCTGGCGGGGTTTCTAGTCAGCCTGATTCCCTTTATGCTTGTAAATGGTATTTTAACAGGCTCATGGCTAGAAGAGCCCATCGTAGGCTATAACAATGAAGAGAACCTGGGAATTCGAATTGGAACCGTTCCCCTAGAAGATAGTGTTTACTCACTGGGGCTCTTGCTTTTAAATATTAGTATTTACGAAAAAATCCTGAAACGCAAAACATTTCGAAAATAGTATGGTTTATAGTCTATGTTAAATTTGGATGTACATATTGATCAACATTCCGGTTTTTGTTTTGGGGTAGTGTATGCTATTGAAATGGCGGAAGAAATCCTCGATAATGAAGGACGCTTGTATTGTTTAGGTGATATTGTACACAACGATGAAGAAGTGAAAAGACTGACTCAAAAAGGTCTTATCATTATCGATCATGAATCGTTGACCGATCTGAAAAATGAGAAGGTCCTAATCCGGGCCCATGGAGAGCCTCCGTCTACTTATGAATTGGCAATAAAAAATAACTTAACCCTGGTAGATGCGAGTTGTCCTGTGGTATTGAAACTACAAAACAGGATCAAAAACTCCTACGACAAAGAGGAAACCATCTACATTTACGGAAAGCACGGGCATGCGGAGGTAATTGGTTTACTTGGCCAAACAAGAAACAAAGCCGTAGTATTTCAGGATATAAGTGAATTGGACATCCCTTCTCTACCGAAAAACATTACGCTGTACAGTCAAACTACGAAAAGCACGGATAAGTTTTACGAAATTAATAAGATCCTTAAAGAAAATGGAATTACCATCAATACCAATGATACCATTTGCAGGCAGGTTTCTAATCGGGATAAAGAGCTTCGGGAATTTGCTTCCAAATTTGATCATATAGTGTTTGTAAGTGGTACAAAATCTTCCAATGGGAAGGTTCTTTTTAACGTATGCAAAGAAAAAAATCCGAACACTTATTTTGTGTCCAGTCCGGAGGAAGTAGAACAGAACTGGTTTTCAAATAATCAAACCGTGGGGATCTGTGGGGCCACCTCCACCCCCATGTGGTTGATGGAAAAAGTACGGGATCGGATTAGAGAATTTTGAATGTTTTCATTTTTTTCATTGTTTCTTTTTCATGAACAATTTGCGATCTGTCCACCAGCTATCTGAGAAAATCGATCCAAAGGGTATTTTGATAGCTTTGTCCATCATGTTTTTATGGGGCATCTCCTTGGTTTTCTTACTAGGCTACTCGGTCGATTTTTCCAATCCGCTGGTTTACGTAGGCATTTTGGTCCAGACGCATTTGTACACCGGGCTTTTTATTACCGCCCATGATGCCATGCATGGGGTCGTTTCTTCCAACAAAAAGCTTAACCATGCCGTCGGTTGGCTCGCCGCCCTGCTGTTCTCCTATAATTTTTACTGGAAACTCTTTCCCAATCACCACAAACATCATCAATATGTTGCCACGGAGAATGATCCTGATTATCACTCTTCCAACCGTTTTCTTCCCTGGTACCTGAGTTTTTTGTTCAGCTATGTGAACATCTGGCAGTTCCTCTTAATGGCCGTTACGTTCAATGTGTTAAAAATTTGGGTCCCTGTTCCTAACCTGATTCTATTCTGGATGCTGCCTGCCATCCTTTCCACCCTGCAGCTGTTTTATTTTGGGACCTACCTTCCCCATAGAGGAGATCATGCCAATAAACATCATTCGGGCACCCTGCCTGCCAATCATGTTTGGGCATTTGTATCCTGTTATTTTTTTGGATATCATTATGAACACCATGACTCACCGAATACGCCCTGGTGGCGCCTTTGGAGAACAAAAAATGTTCGTACCGGATAATTTATGCTTTACAACCAAACATTTTTTGTTCATTTTGATTATTCTTTAAAACTACCGTTCACGATGAAGCACTTCTCTTTAGCATTTCTTCTTTTTTTCGTTTTTCGTACGGCAATGGCTCAGGATGGGGTCATTGAAGGTAAAATCGTCAATCCCATCAATAACGAACCCATTCCTTTTGCCAATGTAATCATACAGGGCTTGGACCAGGGGGCCGTTTCCGATGAGCAGGGCCAATACCGTATTTCAGGCCTTGAACCAGGTCTGTACAATGTAAAAGCGTCATTTGTAGGGTTCAAATCCCAGACCTTTTTTGAAGTTCAGGTGACGCTGGCAAGACCCGTACAACTTGATTTTGAATTGGAAGAGGATGCATCTAATTTGGACGAAGTGGTAGTTGATTCGGAATTTAGCCGGTCAGAGGAAACCCCCTTATCTGCAAGAAAGCTTAATTCGAATGAAATCGAGCGCTATCCCGGAGGTAATCGGGATATCAGCAGGGTGATCCAATCCCTACCAGGTGTGGCCAGCACCGCCAGCTTTAGAAACGATATCATTATCCGGGGCGGAGCTCCCAATGAAAACAAGTTCTTTATCGATGAAATCGAAGTCCCCGTGATCAATCACTTTGCTACCCAGGGGTCCTCGGGTGGTCCGGTAGGAATCTTAAACGTAAACCTGATCAAAAATGTAGACGTTATCAGTGGGGGGTTTCCAGCCAATCGAATGAACGCCCTGAGTTCCTTTTTTGAATTTCAGTTAAAAGATGGGCGAAGGGATAAGATGTTTTCTCAGGTTACGGTAGGTGCCAGCGAACTGACCTTTTCTAATGAAGGCCCCATTGGCGACAAAACAACCTATATATTTTCTGCCCGTAGATCCTATTTACAAGGATTGTTTCGGCTTTTGGGACTTCCTTTTCTGCCTACTTTCAATGATTTTACATTCAAAACCAAAACCAAAATCAATGATAAGACAGAGCTGACGGTGTTGGGAGTGGGTGCGATTGATGAATTTGCCCTGAATTTTGACGTTCCGGATGGAGAAACCACCGAGGACAGGGAAAACCGGCTGTATCTTTTAGACAACCTTCCCATTTCTACCCAATGGAACTACGCCACGGGAGTGAAATTGAAGCGGTTTCGTGATAATGGGTTCTGGACCTTTATTTTAAGCCGAAACATGCTGAATAACCGTTCCTATAAATATGCCCGAAATGATGAGTCCCAGCCAGAAAACCTATTGTTTGACTACTTGTCACAGGAGAGCGAAAACAAATTCCGTGCAGAAAACAACGTTTTCAAGGACGGTTATACCTTTCAATACGGTGTTAATTATGAATTCAGCAGGTACCTGATCGAAAACGTTGACCGGCAGGTACTGGTTCAGGACGGGCAGGAGTTGAATATATCCTCTGTTTCGCTTTTCCATGGGTATGGTGGATTTGCCATGGGGAGTAAGAAATTCTACGATGAACGCCTGCTCATTAATTTTGGGGTTCGACTGGATGGAAGTGATTTTGGCGCGACTGCCAGTAACCCGTTGAATCAATTTAGCCCTAGGTTGTCTGCCAGCTACCAGGTAAAAGACAATCTATTTTGGAATGCCAATGCCGGAATTTATTACCAAAAACCACCCTACACTGTTTTAGGTTTTCAGAACAACGAGGGGAACTTTGTAAATCAGGACAATGATGTCCGGTTTATCAGAGCCACCCATCTGATTTCCGGAATAGAATGGAAATTTCCGGAAAAAAACAGGACCTTTTCCGCTGAGGTGTTTTATAAGAAATATGCCAACTATCCCAGCTCCATCCGAAACGGTATCGCTCTTGCCAATTTGGGGGCAGATTTTGGAGTGATTGGGAACGAGCCGGTAAGTTCGGACGCGGAAGGTCGTGCTTACGGTCTGGAATTGTTGGCCCAGCAGCGGCTATACAAGGGGTTTTATGGAATCGCCGCGCTTACCTTGGTTCGTAGCGAGTTTACCAATTCCAATACGGATTACCTTCCCTCCTCCTGGGACAATCGGTTTATTGTAAGCCTCACTGCGGGCAAACGGTTACCGAACGATTGGGAAGTGGGCGGCCGCTGGCGCTTTCTCGGAGGAACGCCCTACACCCCGTACGATTTTCAGGCTTCCTCCCTTCGGTCCAATTGGGATTTATTTAACCGGGGAATTTTTGATTACTCCCGAATCAATGATCAGCGGCTCAACAGTTTTCACCAATTAGATTTGCGGGTAGATAAAAAATATTTCTTCGACAAGTGGAATCTCAATTGGTATTTTGATGTTCAAAACGCCTACAACTTTCAGGCTGAGCAGCAGCCAGAATTGATTCCCCAGCGAAATGATCAAAATGAATTGGTCGTGAATCCGGAGGATCCCAGCCGGTACCTACTTCGCGAAGTACCCAATCCTGCCGGAACAGTATTACCAACTATTGGTCTCATAATAGAATTTTGACCTGATATGTAGTATCTTCGGGGCCTGATGAAGCGAAGAACTACTTTTTTACTGATCCTTCAATTGCTCCTTTGGTGTCCCGCTCCTGCGCAGGAGCAGGATAAGACCGCCGGCTTGGGAGAAGCGGAGTCTTTTGCAGGGAAGCTATTTGGCTTAGCTGACCGAACCATAGACCTTTTAACGACGGATTCGTGGACCTTCATTCCTGCCCTGACCTACTCGCCTGAAACAAGCTTGGGTGTGGGTGGGAGGGCCCTGAAAATTTTCCGAACAGGCAAAGACCGCTCCTCAGGATCCACGCGACCTTCATCCCTGCCACTGACCTTTCTATATACGTTCAATCACCAGGTAATTCTAACAGGGGAGCTGGAGTTATGGTTGGATGAGAACAAGTCCTTTCTGAATGCAAGAATGGAATTTTCTGACTATCCTTTCGAATTTTCAGGTATAGGAAATGAGGTCGTGCAAGCCGAACCCTATGCCAGCAGGTATTTTTACTTTCACTTATATTACGAGAAGAAAATCGCAAAGGGCCTCTACCTCGGTCCCCGGTATGAATTTAGGGGCGATGATCTTTACCAAAAAACTCCCGGAGGGCTGCTGGACTCAGGCAATATTCCGGGCAGTAACGGACAGCGCTTGTCCGGGCTGGGACTGGCAGTGAATTTAGATAGGAGGGATAATATTTTCCAACCAACGAGAGGAGTTTACCATCAATTATCCTGGATGAAGTTTCATTCCCTTTTTGGTAGTAATTTTGATTTTTCACAGTGGATCTTTGATTTCAGAAAATATTGGCCGGTTGGGAACGAGCAGGTACTGGTCGGGCAGGCGATGTTTAGCGTTTCAGCGGGAGAGGTGCCTTTCCAGCATTTAGCGATGATGGGGGGAAGTGATTTGATGCGGGGATACTTTGAAGGCAGGTACCGGGACAGACATGCCACGGTCTATCAGGCCGAGTGGCGTTTTCCGGTTTATCGAAATCTGAGAATGGTTGCCTTTGGTAGTGCCGGGCAGGTAGGAAGGAAATTTTCGGAATTTGGCCTGAACCACCACCTTCGCATGGCGGGTGGTTTTGGATTCAGGTATCGATTAAATAAAGAAGGGCTGCATTTAAGAATTGATTTTGCCTACGGGGATCAGCCAGCCTTTTATTTTGGACTAAATGAAGTAATCTAGCTAGCAGCGCATTTCTAACTTCAGAACGAATGGAAATAAGAGCATTGAACCAATTGTTAGGCAATATTGATATTTATTTGCTTGACCAATTACTAAAAGAACGTTTCAATAAAGAAATGCTTATCCTGGATGCAGGTTGTGGAGAAGGCAGGAACACCCATTATTTTATACGGTCTGGTTATCAAATCCTGGGAGTAGATAGTAACCCTATAGCTATTCAGATGGCCAGGGTAACAGCGAAGACCCTGGATCCCACTTTTGATCCCTTGCGGTTTTTGGTGGCTCCGGTTGAGGATCTTCCATTTCATGGGGGGGCTTTCGACGTACTGATCAGTAGTGCCGTCATGCATTTTGCGGATGATCGGACCCATTTTGAAGCGATGCTACAGGAGCAAATGCGGGTGCTGAAAAAGGGAGGGCTTTTTTGGTTAAGAACCTGCACGGATGCAGGAGGTTGTTTTTCGTTGGCTTCCGGGAATGAAGAACGAAGGCAAGCACTACCAGACGGCACCGAAAGGTTTGTTTTTACAGAAAAATTAATGAAGGAAGCAATGAGAAAATATGGGCTTACCCTTCTGGAACCGGCAAAATCGGTTCTGGTCCACGGCAAAAGAGCTATGGGGGTTTATCTGTTTCAAAAAGAGAAATAAAAAATACGGCAATGTTTGGGACTGCGATACCATTGGATTTACAGTATGCCTTGGAATTGATAGGTACTTATTTTTTTGCCATATCAGGGGCATTGGCGATTCAAAACCGGGAACATGACTTATTTGGGGCAGGTTTTACAGGTTTTATTACAGCGATTGGAGGGGGAAGTTTGCGGGATATTATTTTGGGTGCGTATCCCTTGGTATGGATTGGCAATGTTAATTTTCTGTATGCCATCTTTGCTGGATTGATTACCACGTTTGTTTTTTTTCCTCTGGTAGCCCGGTTGCGAAAGACCTTGTTTTTGTTTGATACCCTTGGCATTGCTTTTTTTACGATATTAGGTGTGGAGAAAACCCTGGCTCTTGGCTTTCGGCCAGAGGTGGCCGCCATCATGGGCATGTTTAGTGCCGTCATGGGAGGAGTGATCCGGGATACGCTTACCAATGAAATACCTATATTGTTCCGGAAGGAGGTATACGCTTCGGTCTGTCTTAGCGGCGCAGTGGTTTACCTTGTCCTGAATTACTACGGCTTGGAACGCAATATTAATCTATTGGCATCCATTTCGCTCATCATCCTGATACGCCTGGTAGCCGTTCGATTTAAATTAAGTTTGCCTACCCTAAAGTAGCTGGAATTTTCAAGATCCGATTTAAGGGATGGTATTTTGGCAGCGAATGAGGTATATCTAAAAATAAATTTACATTAACCATTCTTTTTTATTCATGCAAATTCAAATATTTCAAAGCAGAGAAGCGCTACACCGGGCGGTTGCCGACAGCTTTATTTCCGCGGTTAAGGCTAACCCCAAAATGGTGCTTGGTTTGTCTACCGGAAGTTCGCCGCTGGATACCTACGCGAACCTGGTTCGGGACCATCAACAAAATGGTACGGACTACAGTAAAATCCACACCTTCAATCTGGACGAATACGTGGGATTGACTGGAAGCCACCCGCAGAGTTACCGATACTTCATGAACGCCCACCTGTTCCGTCATCTAAATATCCCGATGGCACAAACGCATGTACCGGCGGGAGTCGGAGATTTGGTAGAAGAATGCGAACGGTACGAAAATGAGATTCAGGTCCGTGGAGGCATTGACCTACAGTTACTCGGTTTGGGTACCAACGGTCATATTGGGTTTAATGAACCCGGTACTTCCTTTGATTCCAGGACCCATGTAGTCAGTCTATTGAAAGAAACGATTGAAGCAAATGCACGTTTTTTTTCGGGTAAGGAAGAGGTTCCCACCAAAGCTGTTACCATGGGCATACAGACCATCATGGAAGCCCGTCAGATTGCGCTGCTGGCCTATGGTAGCAAGAAGGCCGCTCCTATTCGAGATGCCGTAAACGGACCCATTACCGAATCGATGCCCGCTTCGCTCCTTCAGAAACATGCGGATGTCACACTTTATCTGGACGAGGAAGCTGCCGCTCTATTGTAGCCTCCCTGGGGAAGGGCTCTTGGGAAGAAAAGGTATTTTTGTTTTTTCCCATGATCAGGTTCCGAAGGTATACTTTGAAGATGGTGCCCTTTCCCACCTTACTTTCGATTTCTATTTTACCGTCATTGACGCGAATCTGCTCCCTTACCAGATAGAGTCCCAGGCCTTTGCCTTCCACGTGGTTATGAAACCGCTGGTAGAGACCAAATATGCGATCCCCATATCTTTTTAGGTCTAGTCCTATGCCGTTATCTTCAAAGTGAATTATACAATAATCCTTTTCTTTATAGGTGCGAATGTATACTTCAGGAGTTCGGTCTGGATGTTTGTATTTGACCGCATTGGTCATGAAATTCATGAAGAAATTTTCCAGATGGGCGTACACATAGTTCATTTCTTCCAAGGCTGAAAAATCCTTGTGAATTTTTATCCCCGACTCTTTCAATTGATTGAACAGGCTTTTTTCCACATTGTAAAGAAGTAGCTTGAAATCGATCCGTTCTACCTTAGGAATCTTTTGTTTTTTAATGGATACGACCTCTATCAGATCCTGAAGCGTTGCATCCAGTAGGTTGGTGGAGATTTTTAGGTTTTCCATAACCTCCTTGTTTTCAGGGTCTGCTGGATTTTCCTCATTAAACAAATCTATCAATAGGGAAATATTGACGATGGGCGCCCTCAAATTATGGGAAACAATGTAAGCAAAGCGCAGCAGTTCTTCGTTGTGTGATTTTAAATCCCTAATTAGTTTTTCACGCTCGGATTCCAGCTTTTTAGCCTTGGTAATATTTTGTTTGACCAGTAGAATCCGATCAATCTTTCCCGCATCATTTGTCAGGGGAACACCACTTTTTAAAAAACGCTGTTGTTGGGCTTCGGTTTCATAGGAAACCCGTTGCCCCTGAAGGATTTTATTCAGGTTTTTCTTAGTGATGGCAAGGTTTTCTCCCGAGTACTGTTCCAGATGGGAGGTGCCTACGAGGGACTTGGGGTCCTTTCCAGCAAGCCGGTATTCTTCCCCATCTGTAAAAATATAGTTGAAGGATTTGTCCAGTACATCTACGGTTCCACCTGGGAAATTTTCTGCGATGCTTCGGTACAATTGCTCGGAAGCAATCAGTCTTTTTTCAGAAACGGTCCGGTCAGTGATGTCATCGACAAAGACGACGTAGGAGACGCGGTTTCTTTTTCCATAGCGAATACGCGTAAAAGAGATTTTAAGTTCTTTATAATCTTCCGGTCCATTGGGAAGTAAAAAGTAGGCCGTATTTTTTTTTGACTGGGAAAACTGCGTAATAACCTCCCGAAGATTTTGTTTATTGCCATTATTAATTAATACCGTTTTCAACAGTTTATCTTTTCTCTTTAGGTTGAAAACGGGTAAGGTTTTGTTATTTATCAGGGTGATTTCAAACTGGTGATTTACAGCAAAAATAGCATAGGCTGTTCCATTTAGAATGGCATCGTGCATGAAATTGGTCTCCTGAAGGGTGGATTCAAAGCGGAATCGATGCAATTCTTTCCCTATCCAGTCAGCTAAGATCCGAAATAATTCCTGGTACAGAGAGCGATTTTGAAGGGGTTCCTGGTGAAGAAAACAAAGGGCACCAATTTTAAGGTTTTCTTTGTCCAGCAAGTCCAGGCGAATTAATGAGGCAATTTGGTGTTTTTTAAAAAATGGATGCGGTTCTAAAGAACTTCTATCTTCAGCGGAAAGCATCAAAAAATCCCTTTCCTTAGCGGGAGCGGGAAGATCCTGGTTTAGAAATTTTCGCCATTTTTCTGAAGATCCTGAGGTCAGTTTGCCAGCAATGGCCAGGGAAACCATCTCCAGGGATTGATTGTCGGGGTCAGTATTGGCAATCATGCAATAGGTAAATCCCAGCCTTTTATGTAGCAAGAGGACAATTTGATCAAAAAGTGCTTTTCCGCTAAATAGATTTGATATCTCGGAAATCTCCTTAAGGGTCTTTTGAATAAATTCTTTTTCGCTGAGATTCTGGATAATCCCTTCTTTTTCAAGCAGGTTTTTTTTGGCCTTGTTTATTTCCGATACATCCCGGAGAATCCCTACCAGTACGGTTTTTTGGGAGGGAATATCATAAAAAACTTTCAAGCTGTTTTTTAGATGAAGGAATTTCCCTTTGTTATTTTTGACCCGGTAGGTGAGGGTATAGGAATCCAACTCATACCTTTCAGAAAAAAATAATTCCTGGACCTTACCCCGGTCCTTAGGATGCACCATTTCCAGCCAGTCCCATACGGTATATTTTTTGAACTGGTTTTCTTCATATCCGAGTAATTCAGTGATGGCTCCGGACCAGATCATTTCCTTGTCTTCCCTGAGGTACTCAAAATACAGGATATCTAAAAAACTGTGCGGGATGTAATTGGGTTTATCTTCAATTAGATTGGGGAATTCCGGACGATTGGTTTGCTTCTTTATAGCCAGTAGCTGGTACCCATTTTTTAATGGAATACTATGCATTTTCAGCACATCTAAATCTAAAACCGTTCCCACTAAATTTCCCTGACAGAGCTTCCTTAATTTGTCCTTGTCCGAAAACCGGTACTTATCGTGAAGGTGCTGACAGAATTCTTCCATATCCTTTGGTACAAAACCAGAAGGATTGGAAATATCGGCTAGAATTGTTTTCGTTAAGGGATGAACAATCCAGGAAGACTGGGTTTCGGCGGGTCTGCTGGGTACGATCATCGCGTTGACCAGATAGCTATTTTCTTCCTGTGCCATGGTAAAGCCTTCGATTGTTACCCAGGTAAATTTATTATGGCCTACAAAAAAGGGTACCTCCAGAACTTCGGCCTTGCCCAGGAAATCAAATAGTTTTTCAAAAACCGGAGATTCGATCGTAGGGAAAATCTCATCAAAAAATTCGGTCCTGTAAAACTTTGATCGCTCATTAAAAATCCCAAAAAAGTTTTTGGAAACATAGAGAATCTCAAAAACCCCCTGATTTGATTTTCTAAAAGTTAATAGTAAGTTATTGAATTTCTTCTCAGGCATTTGCCACATTCAGTGAATATCGAAAGTCTATACAAGCAAAGATTAGCTAAATTTAAATTAAATTTCAAAAAATACACAATAAATTTATATTAGTCAAAATAAACTATACGAAATTCATATAATCAACTACGTATTGAAACAGTTATAATTGTTTTTCCAATAGGAATGTGATTTTGTGTAATGTGGAGGCGGTTTCATCAGCAGGATCTCTGCGAAGTAGTTCGAGTGAAATCACCTCTCCCTCTTTCGATCTCAACAAATCCGTAATGTCGGATAATTTCCAAAAGGGAGCAGGAATTTTATTGATCGAAATTATTTCGTCGAATACCTGTACGCCTTGTTGGTGGGCAGGGGAGCCTTCCCGTACCTGGCTAATATAGAAGCGTTTGCTTTCAGCCGAATATACCCGAACCATCAGTCCGCTCATATCGTATTTAAATTCATTACTGAATCGAGATCCTTTTTTGTAGAGCATTCTTTTTCGGGGATAATCCATTATGATTTTCATCCGGTTCAGGACATCTGAACCGATACTTCCATTTCGGCCGGTTCCGATGATGACATCTGAGAACTCATTCTCTTCCGGATAGGAAGTGATGACATTTCTGAATTTTAGTCCATTTAGACGCAGTCTTTTAACCCGGCCCACAAAGCCAAACAAGTCCCCTCCAAGGGATCGGCCCAGGTCACTCTGCAGCGTGACTTCGGGAAGAACGATCTCATCGCTGGTCTCCCTGTTCAGCAACAAGCCATGGTTTGCTCCCGTGTCAATCAACAATTTAGAGCTTAGATCCGGGCCATTTGATTGGCGGATGGTGGATTGAACGTACGGTTTGTTTCCTAAAATCTCAATTTCTGTTTTTCGGAACCCCAGGGGCCTCCATTTGAGGGCCGATCTTTTGTAAAAACTAATAACACCATTGTCATAATCAATTTTCACAGGGTTATTTTTGAAAAATTCGTGACCAATCACCCCAAATACAGGAATACCAATTACCTTTTCCAATTCCAGAAAATCTTCGTCCAATACCAATATTGCCTGAAAGATACCTTCAATGGGACCCAAATCGAAGTGGTTGTTTGGCGAGACGGAGGCGCTCAATACGGTCGTTCCGTCGGCACCAACCAGATTTAATTTCCGGGTGTATTGCATGTCTAATTCATCCGCCATGGTTTTGCTGAAAAAAATATTGGATTTCACACCCGTGTCGAACAAAAAATTCACCTCGGGTCCTCCATTAATGGAAATAGGCATGATGATGAGGCTATTTGAATCAATAAAAGGAAGGTTTATTTTTCTCTTTTCCTTTTTCATGTAAAAACCAGGAACCTGGCTTTGTAGCGAGAAAGCTATGAAACAGGATAGGAAAAAAAAGAAAAACGGTCTGATACCAAGGTGCATAGATGCTGGATTCGTGTTTATCGTTTTAATATAGAAAATTAATTTTAGTACTCTGTCATTAACGGCTATTCTTTGAGGTTGTTTGAAAATACCTACCGCTTATTTAGAAGGATTGAAAATAACTATGGATAATGAGCATTGGAAAGTTAACCGGTTTGATAAATCTAAAAAATAACTCATCTTTAATCTTTAGAATCGTAGCGTCATGGCCGAAAAGTCAATAATTGAAAAAGCAAAGAAAATTTTTGAAAACTACCTCATCCGACAAGGGAGCCGTAAAACCCCCGAACGCTTCTCCGTAATCGATGAGCTTTATGCCCTTCCTCAGGATGAACACATCGATGTGGAGGGCTTATTTTTGAAAATGAGAAACAGTGGGTATTCCATCAGCAGAGCTACCATTTACAATACCCTGGACCTATTGGTTGAATGTGGGCTGGCTGTGAAGCATCAGTTTAAGGATAAGGTAGCCCTGTACGAACAGGCGCTTACCTACAAGCACCATGACCATTACGTCTGCAATCAATGCAGAAAGATCAAGGAATTTTCGGATCAACGGATCAATTTGATTAAGGAGGCCATGGGAAAGGAATTTTCCTCCCACATTACCAGCCATTCGCTGGTGCTTTATGGGGATTGTCAGATCCCAGAATGTGAAAACCTACATTTCGTGGTGTAAGAAATCCTTTTATCGGTGTCCTAAACGGGTTTATGTTGTCCAAAATACTTTTTGTATATCGGTTTGCGCAGGGCAAACTGAGCATATAATACCGGGAATAGCACGACTTCCAATAATATATTAGGAGCCCGATAGCTAATTTCATCAATAATTAAGGACTGCGTTGCCCCTTTGCTTACTATCCGGTGTTTATGCCTCCAAAAACGGAGGAAAAAGGGTAGTTTTATTCCTTCGTCTACGAAGTAAAACTCGTTTTCAACCGTCTGATCATCGGTAATCTCACTGGTCCATACCTGTTTGAACAGAAGAAAATTTAATTCCAAACTGACGATGTCTCCGGTAGATGAGCCATCAAATCGAAGTAATTTTACTGGAGGAAAGGGCGGGTTCAAGGATTGAAACAAATCTTCCGTGAACCCTTCCTTTACCTTTAGATAGGGTTGATTCACCCGGGTACTAAGGTTGATTTTCATTTAGGAAACTATCGCTTCTGATTTACTTTTTTATTGCATGTCTTTCAGGTACTGAAACAATTCACTATCAGAAGAGATCACCAGATTGGTGTTTTCATCCAGCGAATTTTCCAGTGCTTCCATGGAACGCAGAAATTTATACAGGTCGATAGATTGCCTGTTTTTATTGTATGCAGAAGCATATATTTCCGTAGCTTCAGCGTCTGCCCGGCCACGTATTTCTTCAGCCTGTCTGACCGCTTCCGACTGGATTTGAGCCAGGTCCCGTTCTTTATCCCCTTGGATTTTTCGGGCTTCCCCCTGGCCTTCCGATCGGAATTGATCCGCAATCCGGTTTCGCTCACTTACCATTCGATCGTAAACCCGGTCACGCACCTCATCTACATAGTTCATGCGCTTAAACTTGAAATCCAGAACCCGTACGCCCAGATCAGAAGTCCTTTCGTTGGCCTTTTGGAGAATAATCTCTTCGATGGCTTCCCTTCCTACATCAATGTCCTCCAAAACCTCCAATTCTTCCATGAAATCCTCCGTCACTTCCGGATCCCGATTGGTGGAACGAACGATGTCCAACAGGTCATGGCTGGCGATAGCATTCCTTGTTTCGCCATCCAGAATGTCATCTAGCCTGGATTGAGCGGAACGTTCGTCTCTCAGACGGATAAAAAACTGCAAGGGGTCTGTAATCTGCCAGCGGGCATAGGTGTCTACAAAGATGAATTTCTTGTCTTTGGTAGGCACCTGGTTTCTGTCTCCATCCCATTCCAGATAGCGCTTGTCAAAAAACTGCACCTTTTGAATAAAGGGAATAACGACGTTAACCCCCGGACTGGTACGCGGCTCTCCCACGGGCTTACCAAACTGCGTGACAATAGCCTGCTGCGTTTCATCGAGTATAAACACACTCTGAGCAACGAAGATCAATGCTACTACCACCAATACTATGTATATTATTTTACTTTTTTTCATTTCTTGACGTTTTTATTGTACCGATTAGGCTCAGGGAGTAGGATTTTGAATGGCCTTGTTTAAATTCAACAATGGCAAAACGTTGCTTCCCGCTTCATCCGTAATGATTGTATTTCCGATTTTGGGAAGTACTTTTTCGAGGGTTTCCAAATACAAACGCTGTCTGGTTACTTCGGGTGCCTTGATATAAGCGGCGTACACCGAATTAAACCTCTCGGCTTCTCCTCTTGCACCGTTGACCCTGTTTAGGGCATAGGCTTCTGCTAATTGGATGGTCTCTTCGGCTATTCCGCGGGCTCTGGGAATAACACGATTGTAATCGGCATCCGCCTGATTGATAAGTGTTTCTCTTTCCTGCTGCGCTTCATTAACTGCATTGAAACTAGGTTTTACTGGTTCGGGAGGGTTGACATCCTGCAGCACCACCTGATCGATCCGGATGCCATTTTCATACTCATCGCACAGCTCTTGCAGCAATACTTCGACGCTGGTAGCGATTTCCTGCCTGCCCACGGTCAACACTTCATTGACCGTGCGGTCACCCACGATTTTTCTCATGGCGGCCTCCGACATGTCGTTGAGCGTTTTTTCTGCATTGCGGACTTTAAAAAGGTAGTTATAGGAGTTAACGATACGATACTGCACCACCCACTCTACATCGGTAAGATTTAAGTCCCCGGTGAGCATCATGCTCTCATCCCCATACCCGGATTTCACGTAATCCGATTGGGTACCTGCACTGCTGGTACGAAATCCGAACTCTTGCTTCAATTGCCGCTGTACCGGTATTTTATACATGGTTTCCGCGAAAGGAATAATAAAATTCAGTCCGGGCAAAACGGTGCGGTTGTATTCCCCCAATTGAATCACCACCCCTTCTTCTTCCGGTCCCACGGTTTTAACGGCTGAAAACAGCACAATTAAAGCCGCCACTACCAAGACGATCTTGGATAAATATTTCTTGATCCAATCCGGGTTGACGTTGATTTCAAATTGTTTGTCTGACATAGTAATTAATTTTTTTGCAATTTACGATTAATTGACGGAAGTAACCCCAGAGAGGGAACTCATTTAAGAGTAGCTAGGCTGGACTTTAACCTAAAACATCCACAGAAATAGCAAAAACAGGATTAACCAGACTGCATCCATGAATTTCCAGTAAACCGAAAACAAATCTAGCTTCATTTTCTCATAAGGATTCGTGAGAAGGATCAGGGATTTGACGGGATCTTTCTCCTTTTTACTGATTTGGACCAAAAGCACCAAGGCGTAAATCAGGGCACCAGCGAGATGAAAAAGGTGAATACCACTCAGCAGGTAAAGGAAACTACCGGAAGGAAGCCCCCGGAAGTCTATGCCCATATCTGATAGTTCTGTCCATCCTAAAAACTGAGATGCTGAGAAGAATAAACCAAGGAGAAATGTATAAAAGAGGTATTTCTTTGCCATTTCTGGTTGATCCGAAAGGAAACCCGGTATTATCTTGGCAGAGGTGTAGGTACTAACCAGGATAATCAAGGTGCTGAAAATAAAGGATTTTGGAATGATAAACTGATCATAGACACCCGCTCCCGGCTGTGAAAGAACAAAAGCCGTGGTAAGAAAAAAGAACAGCAACCCACTGCTAAACATGCCCAGATACAGAATCGTCCTGTATGGATGCATGTTCTCAATTTTTTGAAACCAGGTAGCTTTTTTTTCTTTTTGCATACAATATAGACTGGTAACAAAACTACTCTACCCTTTGTTGTTTCGAACCAGTTAAATTTCTTTCGTAATAGGAATCCAGAAAATAGCTGCGATCGGATTCTGGAGGGAAGGCTCTTACTTTGCGGGGAAATTAATAAATTGCGCCAATTAATTTACGACCATTAAATAAAATATCGTTGGATAGACAATCATTTTTGTCACTTTACGAAGAAGATCCCTTCGTCAGAAACCTGGCTTTAACCTTGACGGAAGGCCAATCTAATAGAATGCAGGTTAGGGGTTTATCCGGAAGTATGGATATGATTCTGCTTCAGGCAATGGTCAAACTTTCAGGAGGATTTCATGTCGTACTTGCACATGATAGAGAAGAAGCAGCTTATTTGGCCGGAGACTGGCAGGCACTGACAGGGTCGCGCCCCTATCTCTTTCCCGCCAGCTATAAAAAACCCTATCACCACGAAGACATTGAAAACGCCAATGTCCTTTTGCGCGCTGAAATACTTAATCAGCTGTCCCAGTCGCCTGAGACAGGCCGGGTACTGATTACTTCCCCGGAGGCCATATACGAAAAGGTAATCAATAAAAAGAGCCTGAAAGAAAGCACCTTCACTGTTCGGACTGGTGAAATGGTGGATTTGGCTTTCGTCGAAGAGTTGTTCAGTACCTATGGCTTTGAAAAGGCAGACTTTGTGTACGAGGCTGGCCAATTTGCGGTAAGAGGAGGAATCATAGACATTTTTTCCTACGCCAATGACATGCCCTACCGGCTGGAATTGTTTGGCAAGGAAATAGACAGCATCCGGGTATTTGATCCCGAGACGCAGTTGTCCACCGTGCCCATTGATCAAATCAGTATCATTCCAAACATTCAGACCAGTTTGCAGGAAGAATCCCGACAGCCGCTAACAGATTTTTTTCCAGAAGACACCTGTTTTTGGATGAAGGATTATGCGCATTGCCTGGGCGTATTGGAGCGCTTATACGAAAAGGGGCTGGATTATTATCAGAATGGCGGAGATGCGGGAAAGAGCTTGCTGATGCATCCCGAAAAGCTTTTCTTGTCAAAGGAGGCATTTGAAGAAGCCATCGCTCCGTTCAGGCAAATTGCGTTCGGTCATGTGTTTGCCTGGAAAGATGTTCCCGAATTTCAGTATCAGGGACAGCCGCAGCCTTCTTTTAATAAACATTTTGATCTGCTGGTTCAAAACCTGAACGAAAATGCGGCCAAAGGAATCTGTAACATCATCTGCTCGGAAAGTGAAAAGCAGATAGGCCGTCTTTTGAATATTTTTTCGGAAGTAGATCCAAGTCTTGAGATCCAAACGCTGCCCATTAGTCTTAGGGAGGGGTTCATCGATACTTCACTGAAGCTTGCCTGTTACACAGACCACCAGATTTTTGAACGGTTTCATCGCTACAAAACCACCGGAAGGAGCAGTAAGTCCAAAGCACTCACGCTGAAAGAGATCAAAAGCTTACATCCCGGGGATTTTATTGTACATGTAGATCATGGCATCGGCCGCTTTGCCGGATTGGAAAAGGTCGATGTAAACGGAAAGCGCCAGGAAGCCATCCGTCTGGTTTTTCGTGACGATGATCTGCTGTATGTCAACATTCACTCCCTGCACAAGATATCCAAATACAGCAGTCAGGAAGGGACCCTCCCTACCATGTCCAAGCTGGGTTCTCAGGAATGGGAAAACAAGAAAAAGAAGGTAAAGAAAAAGGTCAAGGACATTGCCAAAGACCTGATCCGCCTTTATTCCAAACGCAAATCAGCTCCCGGTCACCGTTTTTCTCAGGATAGTGTGTTGCAGGTGGAGTTGGAAAGTTCCTTTATCTATGAGGACACGCCGGATCAGGCCACGGCCACCACGGATGTCAAAGAAGACATGGAAAAGCCGTATCCCATGGACCGGCTTGTCTGCGGGGATGTAGGTTTTGGGAAAACAGAAGTTGCCGTCCGGGCGGTATTCAAGGCTGTAAATGACCGCAAACAGGTGGCGGTGCTGGTCCCCACCACTATTTTGGCCATGCAGCATTACCAGACCTTTAAGGAGCGACTGGCCGACTTCCCGGTAGCTGTGGAGTACATCAACCGATTTCGGACGGCCAGGGAAACTAAGGAAATAATTCAAAAGGTAAGCAGTGGTGAAATCGATGTGCTGATTGGAACACATCGCATCGTAAACAAAGACATCAAGTTTAAAGATCTGGGGCTTTTGGTTATTGATGAAGAGCAGAAATTTGGTGTGAAGGTAAAGGAACAACTTAAAGAACTGCGGGTGAACGTGGATGTGCTTACCCTAACCGCTACGCCCATTCCGAGAACCTTGCATTTTTCCCTGATGGGAGCTCGGGATTTGTCAGTAATTGCCACCCCGCCCCCAAACCGGCAACCGGTTACCACCGAAATTTATACGTTTAGAGAGGATGTCATTCGGGATGCAGTAGCCAACGAACTGAGTCGGGGTGGGCAGGTGTTTTTTGTTCACAATCGGGTAGGTGAGATTGATTCCATTGCCAACCTGATTCTAAGATTGGTACCGGATGCCAAGGTAATAGGAGCCCATGGGCAGATGGACGGAAAGAAGCTGGAAAAGGTCATGGTTGATTTTATTGAAGGCGCTTACGATGTGTTGGTTTCTACCAATATTATCGAATCCGGGCTCGATATACCCAATGCCAACACCATCATCATAAACCGGGCGCATATGTTTGGCATGAGTGATTTGCACCAAATGAGGGGCAGGGTAGGGCGAAGCAATAAAAAGGCCTACTGCTACCTTCTTACCCCCCCGACTTCCACCCTGAGTGCGGAATCCAGGAAACGCCTGCAGGCATTGGAAGAGTTTTCAGATTTAGGTGATGGGTTCAAAGTAGCCATGAGAGATCTCGATATCCGCGGAGCGGGCAATTTGTTGGGGGCCGAACAAAGCGGTTTTATTTCCGACCTGGGTTTTGAAATGTATCATAAAATTTTGGACGAAGCGGTGCACGAGTTGAAGCAAACCGAATTTGCTTCCCTTTTTGAATCAGACCTGAAGGAAAAAACGGCGGTTTTGGTTCAGGATTGCGTTATTGAAACGGACCTGGAACTACTGATCCCTGATAACTATGTCAGTAATATTTCTGAAAGACTGGGATTGTATTCCAAATTGGACAGTATTAAGGAAGAGGAAGAACTCGCCTCCTTTAAGGAGGAAATCAGAGATCGCTTCGGGCCGATTCCTGACCGGGTTCAGGCGTTGTTTGAAACGGTAGAATTGCGCTGGATGGCCGAGCGGCTGGGTTTTGAGAAACTAGCCTTGAAAAACGAACAAATGAAATGCTACTTCGTTTCATCAAAAAAGGACAGCTACTACAGTTCGTCCGTATTTCAACGTATAATGACCTTCATTCAGTCCAAAGGGAGGTATTGTAAAATAAAAGAGACCAAAGATCGTTTACTATTGGTAATAAAGGGAGTTGATTCGATCGGGAAAGCAAAAAAATGGCTGGAAGACATGTTGACGACCTGATCCAAATGCCTCCGGTACCCGTTTGGAAAAGAGGGGTTTAGTATGAAATAAGCAAAAATAGGTAAAAATTTTTCATGCCAGCATTTATAGCAATGGTATGATCGTTTTTGTAGTATTTCACAGGATCGGCCGTTTCCGATCTTTTGAACAAGGCTAGTGTCGAAAAAGAATATTGGTATAATATATTATTGCTCCTATATTAGCGTTTCAATAGGGCAAAACAAAAAAATTGTCACATGAATTTGGGTAACAAAAATTTTCATTTTAGTTTTTTTGCCGGGCTGGCAATGCTGGGTTTTTTATTCACTTCCTGTGGTAATCAATCCGGTCGCAGAACTGCGAGTGATCCGGGAGGAGTAAGTGCCTCCACAGGTGCTCAGTATAGTTTTGACGAAGAAGATTCCACTTCTTTTCAGGTGTTTCGATTACCCACAGAAGTGGTTGGTCCCCGACTGGTCTTTATACAGGGGGGAAGGGCTGTTTTAGGTTCGCAGGAACAGGATATCATGGGTTTTCGGGATAATGTGGAACGAACGGTTACCATCGCTTCCTTTTACATGGACGAGACGGAAGTTACCAATGTCGATTATAAGGAATTTTTGTTCAACATGGCCAAAAGAGATGGTGTCAGTGCGGACTCAGTTCAAAAGTTGGAACCCAATGAAAAAGTATGGGATGGCACCATGTCGTACAACGATGTGTATGCCACGTATTATTTCCGATATCCCGGATTTAATTTTTATCCGGTAGCTGGGGTGAGTTGGACACAAGCCAATGCATACAGCAAATGGCGAACCATCTACGTAAATGAATTGGAACGAGAAAAAAATGAACTGGATTCAGCGTTGACGAAAGATCAGCTCATTGAACGAGGCTCTGTATTTCCCGACTACCGCCTTCCCAACGAAGCCGAGTGGGAATATGCGGCGAAAGCGATGATTGGTACCCAGTACATGGACGAGAATCAGGAAAATGGGCGGATTTATCCCTGGGACGGTAGAGGGCCAAGAAATCCATATAACATCAAAAGAAAATCCAGGCAAGGAGATTTTCTGGCCAACTTTAAACGGGGACGTGGAGATTATGCCGGTATCGCGGGTAGTGTATCCAACGATGGAGAAATTATTCCTACTAACGTATATGATTTTCCCGCTAATGATTTTGGCTTGTACAATATGGCTGGCAACATGAACGAATGGGTGCAGGATGTGTACCGTCCGCTATCCTTTCAGGATTTTGACGACCTGAATCCCCTTCGAAAAGATGGGGTATACGATGAAGAAGATACCTATAATACCACATTGATTGACGACAACTACCGAGTCTACAAAGGAGGTTCGTGGAGAGATGTAGCCTACTGGCTAGCCCCTGGTACCAGGAGGTTCATGCACCAGGATTCGTCCTCTAATCACATTGGATTCAGATGTGCCATGATCGCTGTTGGCGGTAAAGACCGGTAGAAGGAGTTTAATGGCTTAACATAATTTGTAAAGGGGTGTATAGCCCCTTTTTTTATGGCTTGTTTTTTTTATTTGATAGCTACAAAAAAGCCTTTGAGAATTCTCAAAGGCAATAAATGGTGTTTTGCTGTGTTATCATGAATTAAATAGTATTTTTGTAAGCATAATTTATTTAAACTAAGGCATTTGTATGAAGCGGGCTTTATTTTTAGTTTTCGTGCTGCTGGTAGGTATTCAGGAGATTTTTGGTCAAAGCTGGAGACGAGTAGGTGATTGGGGCAATGACTATTCCGCCATACATTGGGTCAATGAGAACGTGGGGTACATTGCCGGAGAAAATATTTTTTTGAAATCGATTGATGGGGGACTTAGCTGGGTAGAGATCAAATCACCATCCGGGGGGATACTTCTGGACCTCGCCTTTTATGATGAACAATTTGGTCTGGTAATTGACGACGAGGGACGGCTCCACCGGACAACAAATGGGGGAACGAATTGGACAGGTTACCGGCATTCAGAAAATACCTCCTGGAAAAAAATCAGCTTTGTAAACAACGAGGTGCTGATAGTCACCGGGAGTTCGGGAGCTATGATCCGTTCTGATGACCGGGGTGTCTCCTGGGAGGAGGTACTGACTCCTTCCACTGCCGATATTAATGGCTTTATGTTCGTCAATGAGACCTTGGGTTTTGCCGTTACCTCTGATGCTGAGATCTTAAAATCTACCAACTCAGGGCAGGACTGGGAACGTTTTCCTTCCGGATTTCAGGCGGCTTTAAACGGTATTCATTTTACCGATGATACTACCGGGTACGCAGTAGGAAGCCTGGGGACTATCATTAAGACGGTGGACGGAGGGAGAAACTGGCAATACATCAATAGTGGGATCGATAGTGATCTTCACGAGGTGGTATTCAATCCGGCTTTCCCTCAAATTGGCGTGATCAGTGGGGATAACGGTACCATTCTGAGAACCGATAATGGGGGCCTTACCTTTTCAGCATCCAATTCCCGTACACTACAAGGTATTAAAGACCTGGCATTCAGGCCGGAAACCAATAGCGTGATGGGGGTTGGTTCCAGCGGAAATCTAATAGCTTCCAATAATTCGGGGGGCAACTGGGCCATTCGTTTGTCAGGAAGGGCCAATGACTACACCTCCATTGAGTTTACGACAGACCTCAGAGGCTATCTTGCTGGGGATCAAGGGTTGATTTTATTGACAGGAAATGGTGGCAACTCGTTTTTAGATCGGTCCAGGCCCATTTCCCTTCCTTTTAATAGTCTTTACTTCGTTTCCGGAAACGTCGGGTATGTATCTGGAAACAATGGAAACATACTCAGTACCACCAATTCGGGTGGTACCTGGACTACCCTAAATCCTGGCACCAACCGCAATGTCAACGGATTGTATTTTTTTGATATCAACCGAGGCTTCGCTGTGGGAGACAGAGGGCTGATTACCAAAACGGAAAACAGAGGTGTCAATTGGGAACTGGTTCCTTCCGGGTACAACGAAGTAAATTTTAGGGACATCCTGTTTTTCGATGAGGATACAGGTCTGATCATTGGGGACCAGGGGTACCTGCTTCGTTCCGAAAACGGGGGAACGAACTGGGCTCGGGTGAACTTGAATCAGACGACAAAATTACGTGCCCTGGCGATGATGGATGAAAATACCGCCATGCTGGTTGGGGGAGCAGGGACCGTATTCAAAACAGAAGATAAAGGCGATTCCTGGATGCGTTTGGAAACCGGCTTTTCGGTTGATTTCAGTGATGTGGAATTTCTGGATGAATCCGTAGGGTTTATTACGGGAGAAGGGGGTACGATATTGCGGACCTTTGATACGGGTGAAACCTGGGAAAAGCTTTCCACCGGCACTTTTCAGGATTTTACAGGGCTTAGTTTCGGCGATCTGAATGTTGGGTACGCAGCCGGAGAAAACGGGATATTCTATCAATACACCTGTCAGGTACCGCTAGACATCGCAACCATTTTTGGTGAGGAGGATATTTGTCTTAGTCAGCAGATTTATACGATACAAGACCTGGAAGAGGAGGGCACCAGCTACGAATGGAGAGTAGACGGAGGAACAATACTGGAAGGGCAGGGAAGTACCCGGATTGTCGTGCTTTGGGACGAGCCGGGAAGGAATGCGGTCATGGTCAGGGGTCAAAATAACTGCGGAAATGGGAATACTACCGCCCTGGAAGTGGTTGTATCAGAGGAACCCCAGCAAACCGCCGCCATTCAGGGTGAGGGAGTTGTTTGTGTCAATACCCTGGAAGAATATTACGTAGATTCCATTCCCGGTACCCAGTATTTTTGGGAAACGACCGGTGGTGTGGTGCGTTCCGGGCAGGGAACGGCACGCATTACCCTGGAGTGGACCAACTTAAACAACCAGTCCATATCGGTTTCCACTACAAATCCTTGCGGACAGGGTCCCACCACCGAAAAATTAATTCAGGTCATTACCATTCCGGAACAGCCTGCACCTATAAATGGCCCCGGAAGAGTAGGTTTTCAGGAGGCAGACTATGACGTAGCTGCCGTGCAAGATATCAACTACCAGTGGTCGCTGGATGGTGGAGGCGAAATTATCGAAGGGCAGGGAACGGCATCGGTTAGGATCAGATGGAATGACGAAGGGGATCACCAGTTAGAAGTGACACCTATGAATGCTTGTAATCAGGGGCCTAGCCAGGTACTTCCTGTGAATGTGAATTTGATAACATCCCTTCCTGAAACCGGTGCCGATGCGGATATTCGCCTGTTTCCCAGCCCTTCATTCGGAAATGTTCACCTTCAGGTGCAGGGTTTGCCAGCATTAGTCAGGCTGGAAGTATTCAACGCGAGCGGCCAAAAAATCAGAGAAATGCAAACACAAGAGGGTCAATTTGTATATCCCATTACCGACTTGCCCAAAGGGCTGCATGTGGTGGTAATACGTACCCGAACAGCCACTTATAAACGGAAAATTATCGTCTTTTAGTCCTCTATTCCTCCCTCTTTCATTTTTTCTGCGTTTTCTGCAAAGCGAAGGGCACTGATGAATTCTTCGATATTCCCCTCCATTACTTCCGGCAGGTTGTAAACGGTTTTATTTATCCGGTGATCGGTGACCCGGCTTTGGGGGTAATTGTAGGTCCGTATTTTATCGGACCGGTCGCCGCTACCGACCATGGATCTCCTTTGAGCACCTACGGTTTCATTGTGCTTTGCCAGTTCGATTTCGTAAATGCGAGATCGCAGTACTTTCAGTGCTTTTTCAAAATTTTTAATCTGAGATTTTTGATCCTGGCAGGTAACGACCAGCCCGGTCGGTTCATGGGTAAGCCGTACGGCGGAATAGGTCGTATTTACGGACTGACCGCCGGGTCCGGAGGAACAATAAGTGTCTTTTCGCACCTCGTTCATATCTATTTGCACGTCCACCTCTTCCATTTCCGGTAGCACTGCTACGGTAGCGGCGGAAGTGTGAACCCTTCCTTGTGTTTCGGTGGTTGGTACCCGCTGTACCCGATGCACACCGGACTCGTATTTCAGCATGCCATACACGTCCGCTCCCGAGACAGAGCTGATTATTTCCTTGTATCCTCCGGAGGTGCCAAAGGTAAGATCCAAAACCCTCAGGTTCAGGCTTTGCTTTTCGCAAAACTTTTCATACATGCGGAACAGATCCCCAGCAAAAATGGCCGCTTCATCTCCACCGGTGCCACTCCGAATTTCCAAAATGCAATCTTTGGAATCATTCGGGTCTTTTGGAATGAGCATTTTTCTCAACTCCTCCTCCAACTCCTCTTTTCGCTCTTTTAGCGTTTCCCACTCCAATTTCGCCATTTCCCTGAATTCAGGGTCTTTTTCTTTCTCCAAAAGTGCCTTGGTACTGCTGATATTTTCCAGTGTCAATCGGTAGGTTTCATAGACGTTTACTACCTTTTCCAGGTCCTTGTATTCTTTGGAAAGCTTGGTGTACTTTCCCATGTCCGACATGGCATCTGGCTGAATGATCAGCTGGGATACTTCTTCAAATCTTTCTTTTATGGCTTCCAGTTTATCCAGCATGGTACGGTATGGTTTAAAAGGCAAAATTAAACAA
This sequence comes from Cyclobacterium salsum, assembly GCF_010119245.1. Classification (GTDB taxonomy): domain Bacteria; phylum Bacteroidota; class Bacteroidia; order Cytophagales; family Cyclobacteriaceae; genus Cyclobacterium; species Cyclobacterium salsum. The sequence goes on along the minus strand of NZ_WNKG01000011.1, from coordinate 21,488 downwards.
TATTGTTGACGAATACCCTCCCGGGGGAGCAGAAAGGTGCGGGGCCACGATGCTAAGCGCTGCAAAAGGCTAGCCACAGGCAAGCCAGAGAATCGCTATAATGACCGTATAGGCTATTATCCTGGCACTATTTAACCGATAGGATAGATCATGGAGTGTTTTTTTTAAAAACGAATGGGGTGTTTTGGTTCACACGCCGATTTCGATTACTGGGGAATTTCCTAATTCGATCGCTTCAACCGCTGTACCTCTATTGTCCTTCACAAACAGGAACTTTAATGATTTTAATCATCCATTGAACAATTTTGCCAGCAAGTGTGTATCTTTAACTAACGGACATAGATAGACGGTTTTATGAATAGTATTCAGGCATTTCTTTCGGTTGGCGCGCTTTCTTTTTTTCTGGTTTCCTGTGGGAATAATAAAAAAATCGACCGGGATATCGTAGAACAGGTTAACCAGGCCAATGAGGTGAAAAAAGTAGCCGAATCGGAAATCATCGCACAAGCCATGGAATGGGGGGACGAAATCAGCCAGGATGCACAGGCATCCCTGATCGGTGCCCTTCAAAAGGCAATCGAAGAAAAAGGGGTGCCGGGGGCCCTTGACTTTTGTCAGGTGGAAGCATTGCCCATCACGGAAAAGGTAGCTGAAAAATACCAGGTAGAGATTAGGAGGGTCTCCACGAAAAATCGGAATCCGGAAAATCAACCTAATGAATTGGAAAAAACCTTATTAGATGCCTACCAATACAATGTCGAAAACGATATCAATAGCCGCTCCAATATTCAGAAAGCAGAGGAGGGCGAAGTGCTGTTGTTTACCAAAGCCATTACCATCCCGGGTGGACTTTGCCTGAATTGTCACGGGGAGCCGGGCAAGGACATCAGCGAAGCGACCCTGGAAAAAATTAATTCCCTCTACCCTAACGATAAAGCCACTCATTACAAGGTTGGTGAGCTACGCGGCATGTGGAGCATCTCCATACCCAAGAAAGAAGTGGTCAAAAACATGTGAAATAACCTCTTGGGTTGTTTCCTTCTTTTTAAACTTTCCTTTATATATTCGCATTGAATTCCGGCGTTGGTACCAGCGAAGAAAGCGCCATTCCTAACCTATTCCCCTGTTTATGAAAAAAGTTTATCTACTAGTGGCTTTGCTCCTGTTCCAAACCATATTGCTGGCCCAAACCAAAAGTCCAGCCGAATTTTTAGGGTATGAATTAGGAGAACGGTTTACCCCCCACCATAAAGTAGTTGCCTACTTTCAGCATGTGGCATCGGAAAATCCTGGTGTTGTGCTGCGTGAATATGGTAAAACCAATGAATTACGTCCGCTGCTTGTTGCCTTTGTCTCTTCGGTAGCGAATATTGATCGACTGGAAACCATCCGTACGGATAATTTAAAGAGAACAGGAATGCTGGAAGGCAGTCCGGAGCTTTCCATCCCGGTTCATTGGATGAGTTACAACGTCCACGGCAATGAAGCGGTTTCTTCCGAAGCGACGATGATGACCCTTTTTTCACTAGTGGACCCCGAAAATAACCAATACAGTTCCTGGCTGGATGAGATGCTGGTCGTCCTGGATCCCTGTGTGAATCCGGATGGACAGGAAAGGTACGTCAACTGGTACCAACAAAAAATGAATCAGGTGCTGCAGCCAAACCTGCAATCCATCGAACACCGGGAACCCTGGCCGGGAGGAAGGCCTAACCATTATTTGTTTGATCTGAACAGGGACTGGGCATGGCAGACGCAAGTGGAATCTCAGCAACGCCTGGCGCTTTACAACGAATGGATGCCTCAGGTACACCTGGATTTTCACGAGCAGGGAATAAACTCTCCTTATTATTTCGCACCGGCAGCAGAGCCTCTGCACGCGCAGCTAACCGATTTCCAGCAGGAATACCAGGAACGTTTTGGCCGGAATACGGCTAGCTATTTCGATGTAAACGATTGGTTTTATTTCACCAAAGAGCGCTTTGATTTACTATATCCCAGCTATGGCGATACCTACCCCATGTACAATGGGGCCATTGGTATGACCATTGAGCAGGGAGGCTCGGGAAGGGCCGGAATAGGAGGATATACGGCTGATGGGGATACCGTTACCCTTAAAGACCGGATCATTCATCACCATACTACCGGAATTTCCGCTATTCAGACGACCTTTGATCTAAAGGAACAAGTATTGGAAGCCTATTCCAATTATTTTGAGGAAAGCAGCTCGGATCCTGTAGGTCCGTACAAAAGTTTTGTCATTAAGGGCAGTAATCCTCCGGCGAAAGTCCGTGCGTTGCTGGATTTGCTGGACAAAAACCACATTCGCTATGGCCTCAGCGGCAAGCGCGCAAGCCTGACCGGCTTTTCGTATCAAAGCGGGCAGTCTGAACGCCTGAATCTGGAAGAAAATGACATCGTCATCAATGCCTACCAGCCGAAATCCGTTTTGACCCAGGTCCTTTTTGAACCCGAGCCGGTGCTAAATGATAGTATAACCTATGACATTACTTCCTGGGCCCTTCCTTATGCCTATGGCCTGGAGGCATACGCGCTGGATAGCCGCCTGGATGGGGAACAGCCATATGAGGCCTTAGCCTTTGAGCCTAACCAGCCTGACGCGGAGACACTTGCCTACATTGCTCCCTGGAATGCCACCCTTCATGTCAAATTCCTGTCGGCATTGCTGCAGGAAGGCATTCGGGTACGCTATAACGAGTTTCCCTTTGAAGTGGGCGGAAAAAGCTATCCTACCGGTTCGCTTATTATTAACCGTGGAGGAAATGACTATGTACCCAACTTTCACCAGAAGGTGACCGATCTGGCCAATTCGTTTGAGATTCCCCTGGGCCAAACGAGTACAGGATACGTGGACAGTGGAAAAGATTTTGGTTCTTCGCATGTACGCGTGATCCAGAAGCCCTCCATTGCCCTGGTGGGCGGTGAGGGTGTTTCTTCCCTGAATTTTGGGGAAATTTGGCATTTTCTGGACAGTGAGCTGGCCTATCCCGTGGTAATCCTGGAGCAGGATCAATTAACAAGTGCTGATCTGAGCAGGTACGATGTGATGGTGTTGCCTTCCGGTAGTTATCCCGATGAGCTCTACGAAAACCTAACCGAATGGGTAGCGGCGGGGGGAAAGTTGCTGGCACTGGATGATGCCCTGAAGCTATTTGCTGACAAGCCGGATGGGATGTTACGTACCTTTGCCAGTGAGGACGAAAAAGCCCTGCAAGACAGTATTGAGAGCAAGGCGATGGAAGAGGAAAAAACGGCTCCGTTTCTTGAACGGGAGCGGCTAGACATATCAACCTATGCTGCCGGAGCGATATTTGAGGTGCAATTGGATCCCACCCACCCTTTGGGATATGGAAAAAACGGAACATTTTACACACTTAAAAACAGTTCCAACCGGTATGCGCTGATGGATCAGGGAATCAATGCCGGTTATATCTCCGGAATGGACAGACACCGCACCGGGTTTATAGGATATAAAATTAAACCGGGCATGGCTCGGTCCCTGGTTTTTGGTGTGGAACCCAAAGGTCGGGGGCAATTGATCTACCTGGCCGATAACCCCGTATTTCGTAGTTTCTGGGAAGATGGCAAGTTGATACTTGCCAATGCCCTCTTCCTTTCTGGAAATTGAGAAAAAAGCGGTCGTGTATTCCATTCATGACCGCTTTTTTTCCATTTATTTCCTATATTACTTAGGAAATTTCCCTACTGCTATGACCAACTTTATACTCAACCAAACCGACACCTTTCGCTGCCCCTGGTGTCTGGGATTCGAACAGTACATTCAGTACCACGATGAAGAATGGGGGGTGCCTGTATACAGTGACCGTAAGCATTTTGAATTTCTAGTGCTGGAAAGTGCCCAGGCGGGCTTGAGTTGGGCTACCATCCTGAAGAAAAGAGAAGGATATGCCCGGGCATTCAAGGATTTTGACTACCAAGTTGTAGCGGATTTTACCGGGGCAGACATCGAAAATCTGATCGGGAATCCGGCCATTGTAAGAAACCGCTTGAAAATAGCGGCAGCGGTCAATAATGCGGGGAAGTTTATGGAAATACAAAAGCATTACGGAACCTTTACCGATTATATATGGGGCTTTGTGGAGGGTAAACCTGTTCAGAATGAATGGAAAAGTCTTTCGTCTGTTCCCGCAGCGACCGAACTGTCCAATCAAATAGCCCGTGACTTGAAGCAAAAGGGGTTCAAATTTCTAGGAAGTACCATTGTATATTCCCATTTGCAGGCGACCGGAATCGTAAACGATCATCTGGTGCAATGCTTCCGTCATCAGGAAGTCAAACGTATGGCCAGGTAAATTTAACTCGCAATCATGACAGGATTTTACTACCAATACTTTTGTTTTTTGTTGACTGCCTTTTTGTTGCCGGGGTTATTACCGGCTCAGGACTATTTCCCCGAAAGGAACCAATGGGAAGAAAAGGAACCAGCGTCGCTTGGGGTGGATGCGGCACGACTTCAGGAAGCCATTGAACTGGCCATCCGGGAAGAAAGTGAAGCAGATTCGAATCTTAAAATGGCCCATTACCTCAGTGGTTTTGGAAGGGAACCTTTTGGATATCCCATTGGGCCGATGAAAAACAGGGGGGCAGCTACCGGATTGATTATTTACAAAGGGTATGTGATCGGAAAATGGGGAGATCCCGACAGGGTAGACCTGACTTTCAGTGTGGCCAAAAGTTTCTTGTCCACTGTGGTGGGACTGGCTGTGGAGGGGGGCCTGATCCAAAGCGAAAAAGATCTGGTACATCCCTACATGGCACCGATCATCCCCTACGATCCTGGCCTTGCCCGCCGAAATAAATCGGATCACCTGGAGGAAGAAGACGTATTCGACTTATTTGGAACACAGCATAATCGGAAAATCACCTGGGAACATTTGCTTCGGCAAACTTCTGACTGGGAAGGAACCCTATGGGGCAAGCCGGATTGGGCTGATCGGCCAAGAGGCAGTAGTGAAACCTGGCTGAACAGGGAAAGAAATGAGCCCGGATCGGTATACACTTATAACGATACCCGGGTGAATGTCCTTGCGTTGGCCGTAATGAATGTGTGGCGGAAGCCACTTCCGGTAGTGCTAAAGGAACGGGTTATGGATAAAATTGGGGCCAGCCCAACCTGGAGATGGACGGGATACGAGAATTCCTTTGTTATTATAGATGGCCAGATCATGCAGTCTGTAAGTGGAGGCTCTCACTGGGGCGGAGGCATGATGATCAATGCCTTTGATCAGGCCAGGTTTGGTTACCTGACCTTGCGTGAGGGAGAGTGGAACGGAGAACAGCTGCTATCCCGTGAATGGATTTCAAAATCCCGCACCCCGGGTTCAGCCCAGGAGCGTTACGGTTTTATGAATTATTTTTTGAATACCGGGCAACAGGAGATTCCCGCTGCCCCTGAATCCGCCTTCTTTCATCTGGGAGCAGGGACCAATATGGTCTATGTGGATGAAGAAAATGACCTCGTCATCGTCAGCCGTTGGATTAAGAATGTCTCAAAGGCCGAACTGGTAAAGTTGGTTTTAGAAAGTCTGCCGGATTAGATGCTCCAGTTTTCCGGAGAAATCAGCGGTGCCGGATAATTATTTTCCAACTTTACCCCCCTCTTTTTCAAGGTTTCCGAAGAAAGTTGAAAGGGAATGTGCCGGTCAAAACTCTTTAATTTCGCCAGTTCCGGAATCCATCGAGCAATGTACTCCCCTTGTGGATCGTATTTTTTGGCTTGCAGCAGAATATTGAAATACCGGTCGGATCTAGGGTCATTGCCCACCCCGGCAATGTACATCCAGTTGCCCCAATTGCTGCAGGGGTCGTAGTCGACAAGCTGCTGCTCAAAATAGGCCGCGCCCCACCTCCAGTCGATTTCCAGATCGTTTACCAGGAAACTGGCGACCAGCTGACGGCCCCGGTTGGACATAAAACCGGTTTGATTGAGTTCTCTCATATTGGCATCGATAAAGGGAATACCTGTTTTTCCCGCAGACCATTTGGAAAAAACCTCGCGATCTTCCTTCCAGTACCCTGACTTGTCTTGAATACCGGCAAGCTGAAAGATGCGATTCCCATGTTTTTTCGCCATCAGGCGAAAGAAATCCCGCCAGATCAACTCAAAAATCAACCAGTAAGTAGATTGATTTTTGGTTTTTTCCGATTCGAAGCGACGGATCTCCCAATAAATTTGCCGGGGAGAGAGCGCTCCCAGCGCAAGCCAGGGAGAGAATTTGCTTGAATAGTCGGCCCCCAGTAGCCCATTTCTGGTGTTTTTGTAATCGGCCAGGGCCACCGTTTCCCAGAAGTAATGATTCAATCTTTTCCAGGCCGAGGAAGTACCACCTTTGAAAAGGGTATCGCCCGCCGGTTCCTGCGCAGGTTGGTCGTAGCCCAGCTCCTGCAAATCCGGTGGTTTATTACAGATAGTTTCTGGCACGGTAGCGAAGCGAACTGACTCGGAAAGGATTTCGAGCGGCCTTACTGATGCCATTTTTTCGCATTCTTTGCGAAAGCGGGTAAACACTTCCGGGAGTTGGTTCACCGGGAAGGGGATGTCGTCGATATGAAAAAGGGTAGCTTGCCAATAGCTTTCGGTTGCTATTCCATGCTGCCAGGCTTCTTTTTCCAGGGCTTCTTCCACTTGGATTTCTTCTCCGGTAACTTCCTGAGAAAAACAGATCACCCGGGCATCAAGCTCACGGGCAAGGGCAGGTATTTCGGTTTCGGGATGGCCCCGGAGGAATAGGAGTTTTCCTCCTCTTGCAGCGATTTGTTCCTGCAAGTCCTGGAGGGTCTCCAATAGGAACCTGGCCCGGTGAATACCGGTTTTCTTCAATCCGAAATCGCCCTGCCCAAATTGCCGGAGGTCCAGGCAATAAACGGGTAGGATGGTTTTGGCAAGTTCGGTTGCTTTTTTAATAGTGAGGTTGTCTTCCCACCTTAGGTCATTTCTCAGCCAGACAAGTGCTTTTTCGTATCGCATACGGTAATCAAACTCCCTGTTCAGCCAAAGTGTTTTTTACAAAAAGCTGATTTTGGCTAAAGCCAGTAATTTGAAATCCAATTTATGGGGGGGCGATTTCCTATTGAGAAACGATTCGAAATCCATTATTGATCAAAAATAGAAAACAGGATTCCTTTCAATCAATTGCCTACAGCTTTAGCTGTGGGTAGAGGTAGGATATGTTTACTGTATCCTTGGCTTTAGCCAAACCATTTTTCCAGGAGGCTCTCAAATCTAATTTTAACCTAAACCTTGGCATTTCCCCTAAAACCCTGCCTTCATTTTGGCTAAAGCCGAAGGGATAGATTCTGAATCAAAAAGATGGGGCTAAAGCCGCCATCCTATTGAAAGGAGACCGGTCATTGATTATGGGTTAAAAATAGAAATCAGGAACCCTTTTAATCAATTGCCTACAGCTTTAGCTGTGGGTAAGGGGGGTATATCTTATGCATCCTTGGCTTTAGCCAAATCCTATATCGGGAAGGTATTAATTTCCGAATTTCTCCAAACCTCTCCCCAGTTTTGTTTAAAGCCGGGGTTTATGGAATCTTATTCTATGGAATGGGCTAAAGCTACATTCCTATTGAGGGATGCTTGCCATTGATTTATTGGTCTTAGCTTTAGGATCAATTCCCTTTTATCAATTGCCTCCTGCTTCAGCTGGAGGCAATTAATTGGGTTATTAGCATCATTGGCTTTAGCCAAAAATTTCATCCATGTAGCTCTTGATTACCATTTTTACGGGTATTTCCTAAAGCCACCTTCCCGTTTTTGAGATGCTAGCCGTTGATTTTTCGGCCAATTTGTCTATTTGAAACCTAATCCTCTCCCAAAATAGTCGGCTTGCTTTGGGCTTTGGATTGCTTGATCCGGTAGTTTAGCGTCAGGTTGATTTGCCTTCTTCTGGGCAGGATATCCCCTTCCGTCAAGAATCCAGGCCCCTCAAAAATGTACCTATTTCTGCGGGAATTAAACACATCCATCACATTCAGAATAAGCGTTCCGCGTCCTTTCATGATGTCCTTGCTGGCGGAAACATCCAGGTAGGCAATGGCCTTTTGTACCCCCTGGGCCACCCTTCTGCGACCCTCATAATTTCCTCGGAACTGCAGGTCCAGCCCATTGGCTAAGGTGAAGCGGGAAGTAAGCCGGGTAAACCAGGAATAGGTGTCGGCCGTGTAGGTGTCCAATACATTGCTGCCGTCAATTTTGGCATAGAAGAAATTAAAATTAGCATCCAGCTTCCACCATTCCACCGGGTAATAGTCCGTAGTGAACTCAAAGCCCATGGACTGTTCGCCCACTATATTATAGGGTAGCGTGGTGGCATTTCCCTCTTCATCCACGCTTCGGATGCGCTCGATTTTGTCCTCGGTATCCCGGTAATACAGGGTGGAGAAAACAGATCCCTTGTCCATGTATTTGATATGGCCGAGTTCGAAAGCATCTGTGTATTCCGGATTCAGGTCCGGGTTGCCGCTAAAGAAATTCCTTGCATCTGAAAAGGTCATAAAGGGACTGAGATCGTTGTAAACGGGCCGGCGGATCCGGCGGCTGTAACTGACCTGTAAGGCATCATCCGGACTGATATTATAAGTCAGGTGGGCAGAGGGGAATAGGTTGGCGTAATCCCGGGGATTGACCTCATTGGTTTTTACCAGGGTGGTACTCACATCGGTGTATTCTGCTCGTATACCTCCCTGATAAGAAAATTTATTGCTCTTGTTTCCCAGGATGGCGTACGCCGCATGGATGTTTTCGTCGTAAAGGAAAATATCGTCCAGACCGGGCAGTGCTACCATGTCTCCAGACTCTGTCCGTTCGCTGACGATAAAATCATTTTCCATATTCCGGATACTGCTGCGTATTCCGGTTTCAAAGTTTCCCTCGCTACCGATGGGCTTGGTATAGTCCAGTTGGAGCAGCCATTGCCTGTCAAATTCGTCGTTAATAGAGGTTTGATACAGGGAACCACCTGGAATGGCCGTTCCATTAGGAAAATAGGCATCCTGCGTGTACACCTGATCCGAATTTTCCCAATAATCCAGGTAGGTAATGGCCGTACTGAGTACATGGCCCTTCTGATCAAAGCTTCGTTTATAGGTCAGGTTAAACTCCGAATTGGGTTCTTTCTCATCTTCATCCTGTGTTCTGAGGGTGTAACTGTCCAAGGGAGCATCCGCTGCTGCATAATCGTTGTACCGGATATTGGTCAAGCGCCTGGCATCGCTTCTTCTCCAGAGATAAGAGCCGGTAAGGATGCTGTTTTCGTTGAAAAAATAGTCCAGGCCCGCCCGAATATTGTTGTTCAGCCCATTTACCGTACCCGTAGTGGTCTGATAGGAGTAAAAGCTGGTATCGGCATTGCTGACTTCCTGGCGGATGGTACCCTCCCTGGGCACCCGGCGGTATGCCACCCCATAATTGACAAACCAATTGATTTTTTTGCGGCGGTAGTTCAGGTTAGCGGCCAGCCCAAAATTGGTTGGATTACCCGCAATTCCCTCAAAGGAGGCATTAAAGCCCTGGTTGTTTTCCTTTTTAAGGATAATGTTGATGACACCGGCCATGCCTTCTGCCTCGTAGCGTGCAGAAGGATTGGTAATGACCTCTACGGTTTCGATCATGCTGGCGGGGAGTTGTTGCAGGCCGCTGCTCCCCTTGAAGCTAACCAATCCGGAAGGCTTTCCATCTACCAGAATGCGTACATTGTTGGATCCCCGGAGGCTTACCCCACCTTCGGGATCTACGTTGATGGAGGGAAGGTTCATCAGAATGTCGGAGGCCGTTCCTCCTGCATTGGCCAGGTCTTTACCTACGTTGAAGATTCGTTTGTCCAGGGAGAGCTCCATCAAGGTTTTTTCTCCCTGTACGACCACTTCCTCCAGGTTTTCGGTATCGGCTTCCAATTCGAGCGTGCCCAAATCTACCCTGCGAGTCTCCCGGTTGATATCCAGGTCATTGATTTCCAGGGGCAGGTAGCCCATAAATTCCACGAGTACAGCATAGTCCCCTTGTGGCAGGTCCAGGTCAAAGGTTCCGTCCTCTGCCGTGATGCCTCCATTTACCAGTGTTTTTTCGGCACTTTCCGCATCAAACACGCTAATGGTGGCAAAACCCAGTGGAGCTTTGCCTTCCTGATCGATTACTTTTCCCCGAATGCCGCCGAAATTATCGGATTGGGCAAACAGGGAGCTGCTGATTAGAAAAAATAAGGTTATTCCGGGCAGGTAGATTTTTTTCATGGGTCTTTATTTCATTTTCTGGGTTCTTGCAAAGATAGAAATACAATGTGTAGGAAAGTTGAATTTTTACAGGAAAGCCGAAAGAAGTATACCAAAGGAGTTTATTTTTTGCAACTTTCCCAAAGTTTTAAACTTTGGGAAAGTTAACCTGAGGGTGATTTTAACCCAACCCAGCCAAATAAGTATTACAGATTCGTAATAGTAAGGACCACCTCCAAATCCCGTTTTTTTATTTTGGTAGAATAGACTAGATTAGTCGGGTCAATTGTTTCAGATATTTTAATGCGACTTTACCCTTTATGAATTATCGATATTCCCATTCCCTTTTTCTGCTAGCCATCGCTATGGCCTGGTCTTGTTCTTCCGGTGAGCCAAAATTGGAAGAGCAGATTCCCATGGACGAAGCGGCACTGGAAAGCGGCGAAAATTTATTTGATACCCACTGCAGCAGTTGCCATGGATTCGAGCAGGACGGGATTGGGCCCCACCTGGGAGGGATCACCCGGGATGAGTCCCTGGACTGGCTGCGACGGTTTATCAAGAACCCAACTGAAGTAATCGAAAGCGGGGATGAGCGAGCCAAAGCTGTTTTTGAGCGCTACAATACTTACATGCCAGGCTTTGGTTACCTGGAAGCGCAGGAAATCGATGCGATCATTGCCTACATGCATCAATATCCGGCACCGGAGGAGGTTGAGGGCGCACGGGCCGATTCCATTTTGAATCCCATTCCCGAAGCCATTCCGCTCTCCGATCTGCTGGTCGAATTGGAATGGATCAGCACCATTCCTGCTTCCGCAGAAAATAAACCCCGGACCCGTATCGCCAAAATGGACTACCATCCGGTAACGGGCGATTTGTACATCATGGACCTGCGGGGCAAAATGTATCGCATGGAGGGGGAAGAAACCGAAGTGTACCTGGACATGCAGCAGCAAATGCCCGATTTTATCAACGAACCCGGACTGGCTACCGGTTTTGGCAGTTTTGCCTTTCACCCGGACTTTGGCAATAACGGACTGCTGTACACCTCTCATACCGAAAAACCGGGAACCGCTCCCGCAGATTTCACCTACGGAGACAGCATCAAGTCTACCTTGCAATGGGTGGTAACCGAATGGAAAACCGATCAACCCCTGCAGGTACCCCTACAGGCTGAAAGCCGGGAGCTGTTCCGGATAGCCATGGTTACCGGAATACATGGCATGCAGGAGTTGACTTTCAATCCCCTTGCCGAAAAAGGAGAACCGGATTACGGCTTGTTGTATATCGGGATCGGAGACGGGGGTAGTGTGGGCGCAGGTCATCCCTGGGTTCCCCATGGAGCCGAGCAGGCCTGGGGCTCCATTTTCCGCATCGATCCCTCCGGAACCAACAGCACCAATGGCAACTATGGTATTCCCCCGGATAATCCCTTTGTGGATCAGCAGGAAGGGCTGCCCGAAATTTATGCGCATGGCTTTCGCAATGCCCACCGGATTACCTGGACGGCTGACGGGAAAATGCTGGCCACCAATATTGGACAGGGTCAGATCGAATCCCTGTATATCGTGGAGCCCGGAGATGACTATGGCTGGCCGGTTAGGGAAGGTCCTTTTGTGATCGAACCGGCAATGGATTTAAATCAGGTTTTTCCCCTGCCGGAAAATGATGCCGAACTGGGCTACACCTATCCGGTAGCCATGTACGATCACGACGAAGGCAATGCCATTTCCGGAGGCTATGAATACCAGGGAACCGATATCCCCGAATTGCAGGGGAAATACCTTTTTGGGGATATTGTTCATGGCCGACTTTTTTACGTGGAAACGGCCGATTTGGAGCGGGGAAGCCTGGCCCCGGTTTACGAGTGGAAAGTTAGCTATGAGGGCAACTCCATACCCCTATCCGAACTGTCTGGCAGCAACCGGGTGGATTTGCGGCTGGCCAGGGACCAGACCGGAGAAATGTACCTCTTCACCAAAGCCGATGGCAAGGTATATAGCATGACAGGAACGTTACCACCGGACAAATGAAAAATCACGATCGAAGAAAGGTACTCAAAAGTATGGCCTGCCTGGGAGCCATGGCAGCGGTCTATCCTGGCTATGGAAAGGTGGGTAGACACCTTCCCACTCTTTCTATCGGTGCTTGCGACTGGTCCATAGGCAAAACCTCCGATCCGGAAGCCTTTGCCCTGGCCAGGGAAATCGGACTGGACGGCTTGCAGGTAAGCCTGGGTACTGCCCAAAACGACATGCACCTGCGGCAGGCAGCCGTTCAGCAGGCTTTTTTGGAGGCGTCCCGGGAGCATGAGGTGGGCATTGCCAGTTTGGCGATCGGTGAACTGAATCGGGTGCCCTACAAGTCGGCTCCGGAGACAGAGGACTGGGTGCGTGACAGCATCGATGTGGCCAAAGCCCTGGGCTGTACCAATGTCTTGCTGGCTTTTTTTGGTGAGGGCGATTTACGGGAAGATTCGGAAGGACAGGCAGAGGTGGTGCGCAGGCTGCGGAAAGTGGTCCCCAAAGCGGAAGCGATGGGCGTGAACCTGGCCATAGAGTCTTGGCTTAGTGCCGAAGAACACCTAAGGCTAATTGAAGCCATCGGTTCTCCCCATGTGAAAGTCTATTACGATGTGGCCAATGCTACTGAAATGGGATATGATATCTTTCGGGAAATGGAGCTGTTGGGAACCGAACACATTTGTGAAATCCATTTCAAGGAAAACGGGAACCTGCTGGGGCAGGGGAAGGTAAATTTTCAACGGGTAAAAAGCACCCTGGAGAAAATGGGTTACAAAAACTGGATTATTATGGAAGGGGCGCTTCCAAAAGGAGCGGCCATTTTGCCCGCATACCAGCAGAATCTGCAATTTGTCAGACAACTAATAAAAAGCTAGAACTTTGAGAAACTCCACGATCCCAGGCCTTCTACTATTGCTTTCCCTATTCTCCTGTGGGCCTTACTCCCGGGACGAAGCCCCCTTACTGTTTGTGCCGGAGGATCTGGAAGTCACTTTATGGGCCAGCAGCCCGCTCTTTCACAATCCCACCAACATGGATGTGGATGCCAAAGGCAGGGTATGGCTTACAGAGGCCGTCAATTACCGTGATTTTCGCAATGCCGATGGGCACCTGGTAAGGGAAGCCGGAGACCGGATCATGATCCTGGAGGATAGGGATGGAGATGGAAAGGCCGATACTTCACAGGTGTTTGTGCAGGATGAGGATTTACGAAGCCCTTTGGGCATTGCAGTGGTAGGCAATCAGGTAATCGTTTCCTGCTCTCCCAATGTGATTGTATATACGGATACAAATGGAGATGATATTCCAGATAATAAAGCGGTTTTTTTGACCGGATTCGGAGGAAAGGACCATGACCACGGTTTGCATGCCGGCCAGCTGGGTCCCGATGGGAAATGGTATTTCATTACCGGCAATGCCGGGCCTCATCAGGTTAGGGACAAAGAGGGTTGGACCCTGCGCTCCGGCAGCGTTTACAATGAATACACGCCCTACAGCACCGAAAATGTACCGTCTCAGGAAAGCGATGACGGGAAAGTGTATACTGGAGGACTGGTAATAAGGATTAATCCGGATGGCAGCGGCATGGAGGTGATGGCCCATAATTTCCGCAATGCCTACGAGGTATTTGTGGATTCCTTTGGCAATATGTGGCAAAGCGATAACGATGATCAGACCGCCTCCTGCCGCACCACCTGGCTGATGGAGGGAGGCAATGCCGGCTTTTTCAGCGAGGAAGGAGACCGTACCTGGCAAGCTGACCGACGGCCGGGTCAGACCATAGCGGAAGCGCATTGGCATCAACACGACCCCGGGGTGTTGCCTGCAGGCGATATTTACGGGGCAGGCTCTCCAACCGGAATGCTGCGCATCGAAGGTGACGAACTGGGGGAAGCATACCGGGGTTTGTTGCTCGCTGCCGATGCGGGAAGAAACATTATTTTTGGCTATCATCCCAGGCCGGAGGGAGCCGGGTATTCCCTGGCAGAAAGACAAAATTTCATCGCTTCCGTTGACGTGGACAACGAAGGCTACATCTGGCATCAGGTAGAAGCGGATACCAGCAAGTGGTTTCGGCCCAGCGATGCCACCCTGGGAACGGATGGATCCCTTTTTGTAGCCGATTGGTATGATCCCATTGTGGGTGGACATCAGATGCGGGACAAGGAAGGGCAGGGAAAAATCTACCGCATTACCAAAAAGGGGCAAGACTATCCCAAAGCCAGCATTGATTTCGCGACCGTTTCCGGTCAGGTAGCGGCCTTACGTAACCCTGCCGTACATGTGCGTGCCAGGGCGGCCCAATTACTGCGAAAGCAAGGCACAGCGGTAATTCCCGAATTGGAAACCCTGCTGGATCATGCCAATCCCTTTTACCGGGCCCGGGCGATTTGGTTACTTGCTGGAATGGGTGCAATGGGAATACAAAAAATCCAACCGTTGTTGCGAGACAAAAATCCGGAACTGGTTCTCACAGCGGTCCGCGCCCTGGCGGCCCATGCTCCGGATACCTTGATGAGGGAGGCGGAAGACTTACTATCAAATGCCGACCCCCTGGTCAGGCGGGAATTGGCGATTTTGTTGCGACATGAGGATTACGAAAAAACAGCGAAGCTTTATACCGCCCTGATCGAAAGTTACGATGGAAAAGATCGCTGGTACCGGAATGCATTGGGGATAGCTTTAAGCGATAGGGCCAATGAAGTATTTGAAGCGGAATGGCAGGGACTGGATCCCCTGGAATGGAGCCCGGAACAGGCCTCTCTGATATGGGAACTGCATCCTGAAGCGGCGATTCCTGCCCTGAAGCTTCGGATGGAAAGTGAAGGGCTGAGCAGCACAGAACGAATGCAGGCTGTGGAAACCCTGGCCTTTATCCCAAAAAAAGCTGCTGCCGAAATATTTCTGGATTTGGTCGATGAGGATGGAAGGCTTGGCGAACAAATCCGCTGGTGGTTACAATTCAGAAAATACAACGAATGGCAGGCATTTCTGGAAGATTGGGAGCCGCCCTTGGACAATTTGCCTTCTGCCCAACCGGAACTCCTGGCATCCCTGGAAAGGCTGGGTGATAGTCTGGCTACCGGAGATCAGCAGCGGGAAGCATTGAACAGCCTGGCCGAAAGCCCAGCGGGCAGGTTGCATCTGGCATTGCTGGGGGTTAAGGGCAGCTTTCCCGATTCCCTGCAAGCGCGACTCCCGGCGGAATGGTCTTCCGAAGCCCGGCCGGCTGTAAAGCACTTGTTGGCCCGGTTTTTTGGCACGCCACAGGAAGTGGAAGAGGCCGCTGTTAATGCACTTGAGGGCGATGCTGCGGCGGGTAAGGTATTGACTGCTCAAAACTGCCTGGCTTGCCATCGAATTGGTGATTCTGGCAATGATATTGGTCCCAACTTGAGCGGAATCCGACAAAAAATGGACGCTCCTACCCTGGTAAATGCGATTGTACAGCCCGATGCTGCCATTGGTTTCGGTTCCGAATCCTGGTTGGTTCGCCTGAAAAACGGGGCCGTACTTTACGGACTGCTGCAGTCCAACGGTCCGGTGGTCACGGTGCTGGATAGTCAGGGGCAACGGTTTGTAATTCCGGCGTCTGAAGTAGCCGACAAACGCCAGGTACCGCTTAGCCTGATGCCCAAACCGGCAGAAATGGGACTGGTGGCGCAGGACATTGCCCATATCCGGGCCTACCTGATGCAGGGAGATCTGTAAAAATCTTGTACACTATCGGTTTTTAGTTAATTTTGCGCCCATGGCAAAATCAGCACAACCTCAGGAAAGCAATCTGCTTAAAGATATTATCGCCCATGCCAAGGAGTATGGGTTTGTGTACCCCTCGTCGGAAATTTACGATGGCTTGCAGGCCGTCTACGATTACGGCCCCTATGGGGTAGAATTGAAAAATAATCTTAAGCGCTTGTGGTGGGAATCCATGACCCGCCTGAACGATAACATAGTGGGAGTAGATGCGGCTATTTTTATGCATCCCACCACCTGGAAAGCCTCCGGTCACGTGGACAGCTTCAACGATCCCATGGTGGACAACAAAGACAGCAAAAAGCGGTACCGAGCGGATGTATTAATCGAAGACAAAGCCGCCCAATACGAGCAGGCAGGAGAAACGGAGCGGGCAAAGGACCTCTTGGCGGCCATGGGTAAATTGCTGGATGCGGAAGACTTTTCCGCCCTGAGGGATTTAATGATCAATGAAGGCATTACCTGTCCCATGAGCGGCACGGCCAACTGGACCGAGATCCGGCAGTTTAACCTGATGTTTTCCACCCAGGTAGGATCGGTATCGGAGGATTCTTCCACCATCTACCTGCGACCTGAGACGGCGCAAGGCATTTTTGTCAATTTCCTGAACGTGCAGAAGACTGCCCGGATGAAAGTACCTTTTGGCATCGCCCAGATTGGCAAAGCCTTCCGGAATGAGATCGTAGCCCGGCAATTTATATTCAGGATGCGGGAATTCGAACAGATGGAAATGCAGTATTTTGTTCGTCCCGGTACGGAGATGGAATGGTACCAAAACTGGGCCAAAACGCGGGTAAATTGGCACCTGGCCCTGGGAATCCCCGAAGATAAAATCCGGCGACACGATCACGACAAGCTGGCCCACTACGCCAATGCCGCACTGGATATCGAGTACCAGTTTCCCTTTGGTTTTAAAGAGGTGGAAGGCATCCATTCCCGTACGGACTTTGACCTAAAGGCGCATCAGGATTTCAGCAAAAAGAAACAACAATACTTTGATCCGGAAGTAAATCAGAACTACATCCCTTACGTGGTCGAAACCTCCATTGGTGCGGACCGATTGTTTTTGATGACCTTGTGCAATGCCTATACAGAAGAGGAAACTGGGGAAAAAAGCAGGGTATACCTGAAATTCCATCCTGCGATCGCACCGGTCAAGGCGGCTATCTTGCCCCTGACCAAAAAAGACGGTTTACCGGAAAAGGGCAAGGCCATCTTTGAGCAATTGAAATACGATTTCAACATTATCTACGAGGAGGCGGCCTCTATCGGAAAGCGCTATGCGCGGCAGGATTTGATCGGGACGCCCTTTTGCATCGCGGTAGACCACCAGACCCTTGAGGACGATACCGTTACCATTAGGCACCGGGATACCACGGAACAGGAGCGGGTAGCAATTGCTGATCTGCACGGAAGGTTGGCGGCTGCCTGTAGTTTTCGTACGGTGTTTGAGAAGATATGATGTTTCCCTCCCCGTTCCGTCCGGTCCCTGAGCTGAGTCGGTACTGACCGTCATTGCGAGCGCAGCGAAGCAATCTGAATCGGAGCGTTGACGTAAGGAGTTCGAATTAAGGAAATTAAATACGCCTGCTGTGTCCGTCTTCCTTCAGACTGCCGCGGGTGCTGGGGCGGTTGTTGAAATACGATTGGGGTCAGGTTAGCCCCCTCGCAGTGACGGGAACAGGTTGCGGTTACTCAAACGTCGTCATTGCGAGCGCAGCGAAGCAATCTGAATCGGAGCGAGAGCACAAGGAAATCAGAGAAGGACAGTTAGGTACGGCTGATCTGCACGTATACCTTTGAGAATATTCATCGTGATAATTGAAGACTTGTATTTCTGAAACCTGTCAAAAACAAAAGATCACCAATTTTTTACTTCCTCGTACAGGTCTTTCCAAGATGGATTAAAGGCATTGATTAAGTCATTTTTCTTTTTTCTACTCCCGGATTTAAGTTGCTTCTCTCTGCAAATAGCCTCTTCTATTGAGTGAAATAATTCAAAATAGACCAATTTTTTTATTTTATATCGTGATGTAAAAGAGGAGGGGTTTATTCGGGTTTTGTGCTCCACTATCCTTTTTAAAAGGTTTTCTGTTACCCCAACATATAATGTAGTGTTATTTTGGTTGGTCATTATATAGACAGCACCACCTTTTTTCATTTTTCCTGGATTTGATGGGGATTTTGCGGCTAACTAAAATTACATATTTTTAGAAATTTCAACCCGAATACCGTTAAGTATTTCTATACCATTGGATTGATATAGTTTTTTGAAAAAGACCAGCAAGATTCTCTTATCGATTACATATCTCGAAAGACTACCGAAGAAACGTACCAAATGCTCAACCAATTATTCTATCCAAATGAGCCGCCTCGCGTTGACGGTAAGCGTTTCCAGTGAACATACCGTGTCATTGCGAGTGACGGAAACGGGTCGCAGCGATGCCAAAGTCGTCATTGCGAGCGCAGCGAAGCAATCTGAATCGGAGCGTGCGCGTAAGGATCAGGAAAACGGGCATTTAAATACGCCTGCTGTGCACGTATTCCTACAGACTGCCGCGGGTGCTGGGACGTTTGTTGAAATACGATTGGAGTCAGATTAGCCCCCTCGCAGTGACGGGAGGGGTTTCCAGTGCGCACACCGCGTCATTGCGAGCGGCAGCGAAGCAATCTGAACCGGAGCGCAGACGTAAGGATTTCGAGAAAAGGGCAGTTAACTACGATAGACATGTCCGTCTTCCGACAGACTGCCGCGGGTGCAAGGACGGCTGATGAAATACGATTAGGGTCATTTCAGCCCCCTACCGATGACGTATTTTATAAGTATTTGGTTTTCAATATGATATAATCACTTCAAAATTATACCGTCATCCCGATTTCTGCGTTTTTTAAAATGTTAATTCTCGCAGTGACGGGAAGCGATCGTCGGGAAGCGTTTAATGGGAAGGGAATACCGTCAATGGTAGGTGAAATTGGCATCACTGGCCCCTTCCCGGTCTCTGAACACCTGCCTTTTTTTGGTTGCCGGCACATCTCATGTCCATCCAGGAGATTTCCGGGCATGAGGAAGTGAAAGGTAAACACTCCTGGCGGAAAAAAATTCTTTCAAAAAAACAAAAGAAGTTCTAGATTGAGGTATTGTTACTGGGTAAATAACGTACCAGGTGCAATTTACCCAAAGCGGCACTCCAAAATTTTTGAATGTGAAAAACCTTCAAATGATTAAGTGAAACCTTTAACCGTATATCAATTATGCATGTAAAAAACAACCTGTTAGTCTTTCTTCTGCTATACTCGCTGAACGGATTTTCCCAAAATAGCGATAGCCAAGATCGTGATCGATTGGCCGAATTAGACGCATTCTGGACCGAGGTGTCTCGAACCATCGAAGAGGGCGACTTTGAAGGTTATGCAAATACCTTTCATGAAAAGGCTACGTTGGTTTCCGGTGTTAGCGGGGTCGCCTATCCGATCGCTAAGGCCCTTGCCGGATGGAAAAAAGATTTTGACGATACCAAATCCGGAGTAAGGAAGTCATCCGTGGCATTTCGATTTAACAGGCGATTAGGAGATCCTACCACCGCCTATGAAAGCGGAATTTTCCACTATTCTTTTGAATTGAATGGAGAAAAGCAAGGCTATTACATCCATTTTGATGGCTTGTTGGTAAAAGAGGGTACCTGGAAAATGATGATGGAATACCAAAAAAGTCGGGCCATCCAAGAAGAATGGGACGCGTTGGAATAGGTTCGGGAAAACGAATATACTTTAAAACGGGAATTTAGCCTTTGATTCCCATGCGACCTTTTAACGGACCCTTCTTTCTTTACTTTCATGAAAGCATTTGCCCAGCATGGGATTTGTTTACTTTTACCGTTACCGCCAATGCTGTGGCTATCTCACTTTTTGAATAACCGTTTTTTTAAAATTCACTTTTTCTACGGCATCCCCCTGGTTTAAATCCGTTCCAAAGTGGCTGCTGACGACGCATGGGCCACCCAAAATGGCCGGTTTATAAATTAAATTTTTCAGGTTTTGCTTTAACTTTAATAAAAAATTTATTTAATTGATTGTTGAATCACCGTGTCTAAAAACTAACAAACATGCGACCTACCTGGAAAAGCACAAACCTACCTTATCTCCTGGCCCTTTTTTTTATTTTTGGCTGTTCCAATCAACCAAATAACCAAGGAGAGCAAACGCAGGAGGTAGCTTCCCCGGCAAGTGGGCCTGTGGTAATGGCCTATTACGTGCCGGAGCGAGACTACAAGCCGGCGGAGCTACCCGTCGAAAAGCTTACCCACATTATTTACTCCTTTACCCATGTGATTGAGGGGGAAATGAAGTTTAGAAACCCTGAGGAAGCCGGTCCAAAGCTCGAGGCGTTGGTGAAGCAAAAGGAGCGCAATCCCGACCTCAAGGTAATGATCGCCTGTGGCGGTTGGGGAGCAGACGGGTTCTCGGACATGGCCCTGACGGAAGCGAGTCGGGCAAAATTTATTGAGAGCGCCGCTGCATTTATTGAAGCCTACCAATTGGACGGCATGGACATGGACTGGGAGTATCCGGGAATATCGGGTGCCGGTACCATGGCCCGGGAAGAAGATACGCAACATTTCACTGCGCTGATGAAAGGCTTGCGCGAAATGCTGGACGAATTTGATACACCAAAACTGCTGACCTTTGCCTCGGCGGGATGGAAGCGTTACTACGACCATATAGAGCTAAATGAGGTAATGAAATATGCCGATTACACCAATGTAATGACCTATGATCAGGTATCTGGGGTCTCCGAATATACCGGGCATCATACCCCTTTAGGTGAAGTAAGAAGTGAAGATATTGCGGGCACGCCATTTCATGCTTACCTGGATAGCTTGTACCGGATAGGAGCCAATAAAGATCCTCATCCGCGTTCAGCGGAAAAAATTGTGGATTTCCTGATCGAAGAAGGGGTTGATCCCAACCAGATAGTCATTGGCAGTGCGTTTTACGGCCGGGTTTGGAAAGGCGTTCCTCCGGCAAACAACGGACTGTACCAACTTAGTGGTGGCATCCAAATTGGCTGGATGGCCTATCACCAAATCCGGGACAGGTATGAACCGGACAGCAACTTTCAGCGCTATTGGGATGAGCAGGCCCAAGCGCCCTATATGTACAATGCTGCAGACAGCCTGATGGTATCCTATGACGATACGGTTTCAGTAAAGGCAAAAACCATCTATGCCCAAGAGAAAGGGCTGGGTGGCATTATGTTTTGGGAACTGGGCAACGATACCAAGGAGGAAGGAAGCTTGCTGGATGCTATTTATAAGGCCGCCCAGGAGTAGCGTGGATTCAATAAAAAGTGACAACAGAACCACTCATTGTTCTAACTAACTCTTTTTTTGTCACAGAGGTATTATGTTTGAAAAGTGAAGCATAAGCTAAGATTCGTAACTTAAAGGAATA
>NZ_WNKG01000010.1 GCF_010119245.1 Cyclobacterium salsum | reverse complement strand
GGGCCACATTGTAGCTAAAACTTGCCCCTCCACCATGACGCTCTGATCGGTACATGGTATCGTCGGTGGTACCCGATATGTCTGCTATGTTGTTATTGGTATAGGTGGAGCCGCCCACAAAAGAATTATCGGCATCATACACAAAACCGGCACCGGAGGTGAATTGGGGACCTCCCGAATTAATCCCTGACAGGCCTGTGAAATTTTCTCCTTCCACTGTAAGGACGAACTCATCACTCCGATTATAGGTCCCGTCGGTAGCCGTCACCCTTATAGAAATTGTTCCAATACTTGAGATAGTAGGAATTCCGCTAAATGTGCGTGAAGTTCCATCAAATTCTAACCAGGTCGGCAGCGGGTTTCCATCAGAAAGGCTGGCAGTATAATTTAGTCCGCCCGCTTCTGAGTGATAAAAGGTGTTTTCTGCAAATGTAAAATTAAATGCCAGGTTTACCTGAGCACTTTGATCTGGTATTGGATTAGCTACTGTGATCGGATTATAATGGTCAATGGTTCCTGCCTTGATGGGGATGGTTTTGGTACTTGAATGACCAAATTCAATCACCAAATCAGCCTCGATGAGTTCTTCTGTTCCATTGTATGAAATGGTTAATTCATGTTGGGAATTAGCCCTAAGAAGGGAGTTGGTAAGGACACCTGAATGAATGACAAAATCAGTAGTGTTGATTCCAACAATTTTTATTGATCTAATAAAAATTCCGGTATTTCCATTCTCCACATTTAACGTCAAATTTTCACTGATACCAGATTTTAGAAACAGGGTATCCACTGTAGTGATTTCACTGGCTAAAAGAGGGGAGCCTTTTGGTTCATCAAAACCAAAAACTTCCATGTTTTTTTGATTTCCCCCACCACGGGTGGGGGATCCTCCCAGTACATACAGCCCCTTTCCGGAAACGATACCTTGAGTGCCATGCCTTTGGAAATTCATGGGTTTAAGCGATACCCATTCTTCTTTTTGAGGATCATACATTTCAGTGATGGCAAGTGCTGTGGAATTGTCCGGCACTTCCCCCCCGGCCACAATGATTTTGTTCAAATAATTATTTACCGTTGCCGCTGCCCTTGGGGTAGGGATATTTTGATTCACTGGCAAAGTAGACCAGGTATGGGTAGTAAAATTATATACATCCACTTCAGGAATAACCGGTCCGAAAACACCCCCATCACCACCTGATTGTCTTCCGGAGACCACATACATTTTATTTGCTACAACTGTAGAGAAAAAATGATCCCTCGCCCTGGGTGAATTCTCCAGGACAGTCCAGGTTCCGGTGAGTGGATCATATTCATCAAACAAATTCACATATTCTCCATCATGCCCCTTTTTATTTCCGTTTACGATGTAAAATTTATTGTTATACAAAACTACACCAGCAGATCCTCTTTTCCTGTCCTGAGGTATTTCAGGTCCTTGAATCCATTCCTGGCGTACAGGATCAAAAGCCCAAATATGATCTGTAGGAGATTCGACTGGGAAGTTATTGTCTTTAAAAGCTCCGATGACCCAAATTAGACCCTCATATTCGACTGCCTGAAAATGGTTAAAATCAAAAGGACTGCTGTTTTGTAAAGCCTGCCAGGTATCGGTCTGATAATCATAAACGTCCACCTTTTTGGGTTCTTCTCTTCCCCCCAATAAATAAAATTTATCCCCGGCTTGCACAAATGAGTTTTCATGCCTTCCGGTATAATCCTGAGACTCGTTTTTTACCTGCCAGGTCTGCAGGGTAAGCGGAGGAGAAACGGTCCAGGTAAAATCAAAGGATAGGGCGTCTGAATCGGTCCCATCTTCATCATCCAGGGTAATGGTAACCAAATACGGACTATTTGCATAAGCATCTTCGGCAATAGTTCCATACAACGTACCATTTGTTGGTTCGATTACAATTCCCGGAGGCAAACCTTGGGCACTAAAACTAAGGTTACCATCTCCCCCTGAGGCCTCAATAAACAAACTTCCATCCAATTCATCCCCCGGTAAATTGATTCGATTCTCAAGTGGAGTAAACAAAATAGGGGTATGCTCGATCAAGCCAAATAAACGGATGATTTCAATACCATTGATTAACGGGTTTTCAATGGATTTTTGAAAATCAATATTCAATTCGCCGTCTGTGACGGAAACTGGAATCTGTTCCATTCCTCCCACTTTATGTCCAAATTTTGCAGCTAAATCCAATTGACTGATGACAGTTTGACCTTCAACCAAAATATCAAACACCCTTTGGCCAGGTTGGGAGGTTCCGTCATATCCGTTGCCCATGTATAGCTTAACCAGATAATCACCATTTTCTATGGGTATTTGATATTGCATCGATTGAAGGCCACTATACCTTTCTGTACTAAAAATCTGGGCATAGAGCTGGTCGCTGATGTACGATGGAATGGAGGAGTGCCTATTAATGGGATCGAATGTGTTGTTGCTGATTTTACCGGTATTGACACTGAAAAATTCATTACTAGTAGCCCCGGCTATATTATTGGATTTCCAATCGGTGTTAGTAGATTCATCGGCAAGAATTCCCCCTCCAGCATTTATTCTTAAGATGACCTGCTCATCCAATTTGGTGCTGACCGTAAAGGATTGGTCCACGTAAAATCCGTCCTGATCGGTGGCCCTGATCGTTAATTCAGAGGAATTTACTTCATTTGGAAAACCCAGTGTCAAGAAATTGCCGGTAATTACTGCATCAAATACCGGGTTGGAATTATGTAGTATCTGATAAGTCAAATTTTCCACCCCTTTGTTGTCATCAAAGTGCTGATTAAGGTCAATAATTTCATCTGGATCATTGACAATTTTTTCCAGGTCGCCTAAAACCTTGGTGATATAAGGTCTTTCACTGACTACCTCAAAATAGTCCCACACAGCTATAAAATCCTTGGCCCAATCATTGGAAGTGCCAAATATTCCGATAGCCAAAGGAACCGTGGAATTTTGAATGGCTTCTTTGATTAAACCGGTCGTTTGAATCATACCGATGGATACTTTATCTGCATTTCCAAATTTGTAAAAGGGAATGACTGATCCATCTAATGGCTCCACATCAAAACCAATTTCCACCAATTCATCGGAAAGGGGTCTGTTTTCTATGGGAATAGCATACATGATTGGGCTGGCGTCTGGAACGTCCTCTATTTCCTGGGCAGCAACCAGGTGGGTTTCCGTAAACACCAATTTAATAAAATTACTTTGTGTACCATCTCCGATTTGAATACCCACTTCTCCAAGGCCATCAAAATCATACAGAGAGCCTGGGGCAGATAAGCCTAATAATCCGGAGGATATGGTAAACTTTCCTGATTCCAACCCTACATTGACCCCAAACTGGAATCCCTTTTCCTGGTTATTGATAGCCCCGTTGGCGGTTCCTCCTGTCATGGACACCTGAATGGCACCTGCTGCACCGCCATAGATATCTGCAGGCCCGGGTCTTTCCTCTGGTTTATCGAGCCAATCGAGCCAGTTGGGGTTAGGGGCGCCATTATTCATCAATCCCGTTAATCCCAAGCCCAAATATCCGCTTTCCCTGCCCAGGTTGTCTTGTTGAATGGTAAACAATTGGTTATCTACGGGCAAATTCATGGGGTAACCTAATTGAAAAGGATCATTCTCATCCAATATACCATCTCCATCATCATCCAAATCATTCAAATCGGAAATAAAGTCATTGTCATAGTCATTGGGAATGGAAGCTCCTGAACAATAATCGGTACCGTTGTCCAATTCATCTTGATTCGAATACCCATCAAAATCATAATCTGCCGAAGGATCAAAGTTTGGATCTTCCGGTGATAAACAAGACAAATTATCAGTTGGTGTCAATACCATGATACGGCCATCGAAAGTGGCCACCCAAATGGTTCCCGGAAAAATATCATTGTCTCCATTGCAGGAGATACCCAGTGCATTTCCTCCATTGAGATTCCATTTATTGGTTTCCATACTTTCAAGGGAACCATCGGGATTTAAGTTTACCAAATGAAGGGTTCCACCGCTTTTTCCTGCTATCAGTGACCCTTTAATGGCACCTCCAAAATTCGATGCCTTGTATTCATCTATACCGTTACTATTGATTGGAAGAATAGCGACTACACTGGGCTGTGGTCCATTTGGGTTATATAAAGTGGGTGCTATAAAGTCGGCTTCTGCGCCATTAGCCAAAGATAATGGCACGGGAGGCCAATTCACAGGTAGGCTATTGGAGGCATATTCTTCGAAGCCTTCCGTTCCCGGGGCTATGGGCTGTAAAATTTGTGTTCTAAAGTGATCCGTGGGTGAAAAGTCAGGAGTTATATTGGACCAGTTACTATCATCCCCAATAAACTTGGTGTAGAGGCCTGCTCCCCCGGGATTGAAAGGAAAAATGGCTCCCGGTTGATAGGGTTGACCGGGATTAGCTCTTACAGGCGTAGGATGGCCCCCATAAAATGACCCGAATGTATAGGTGTTTAAATCTGAGGTGATCAATATCAATTGATCCTGATTATCCACATACTCTCCGGACGCACTTGGTGTCAGGGAACTGCCTCCCGGCTCATCAGGCAGGTACCGGTTGCTTACCATTTCAGCATTTCCCTCATGTTCTGGTAATCCCCCCCAATTGGTATTGGCACCATTATCCGTGACATATAGGCCATTATTTTCAGTCACTACCAGGTCATACGAATTGCGGTACCCTGCAGAAAAAATCTGTACGGGACCTCCCTCTACCAACATGCCCATATTCAATCCATCATTTCCACCAAATGGGTCGTTTATATCTATGCCATCATAACTGGGATGGTTGGGGTCATAAACAAAATTTTTATTAGGCCTGGAAGGATCGTCTAAGGTGGGTATATCGTATTTAAACATTCGATCAGTGACCGGATCAATTGCTGTAGGGATTGCCTCAATAGCGTCAAGATCAACGCTTAAAATCGCAGCAGAAAGGGCATATTCTGATATATAAGCAAAGTTTTTAGACGGCGCACCGGCATTGGTGAAGCCGCCGCTGGTAACCAAAAGGTAAGGCTTCCCATTGATCATGGTAAATTCCAATCCGTTGGTAGAGTGATTTTCTTCTGATCGGGGAAGTCCCCTGACCAAGTCTATGACTTCCCATTCCGTGCCTGTCCATGTCAATCTGGTGATTACCCCGGAATTGGTATCGAGGACCTTATCTCCACTTGGGCCGCCCCATTTTGGGTCGCTGGAACTGGCATAAATAACGGGGTTGGTAGCTGTGCCTTCTACGGTGATACCGGTAATTTGCCGGTTATTCCTATTGTCAAAGGCTGCTTTCCCATTGTCATCATGGTTGGGGATTTGCTTCACACCATCCAGGACCTCTTCTCCGATTACTTCGTACTTATTAAGCCCCGTTTGATTAATGGTTAAAATCTTTATGATCCCATTTAATTGAGCCGCATATAACCTGCCATCAGGTCCGAATTTTAAGGAAGTCCCCTGGTTTACGGCTGGGAAATTCTTAAAATCCAAAGCAGATTGGTCAAAACTGATATTTTGACCTTGGGATTGCGTTACCACTACTAATCCGAATAACAAAGAGGATAAAATAGTGTAAAAATTCGAGAATAGATTGTTTTTAGTTTTCACTTTCCAAGGAGGTAAAATTTTTACATAGATAGCTGATCAGGTTGGTAGGCCATTGATTTTAAGTCAAATACAGTGATAAATATAAAGAAAATATAAAAACAAAAAAACTTTTTATGTATTTTAAATTCGTTTTTTTAGGTTTAAAAAATATAGTTGATTTATCGGTAAATTTCATGCCAATAACCGGATCCAATTACTTTATAAGTCGGCACCAGGCAGGAAATTACGACTGGGATGCGAACAGTACCAGGATTGGATCATTGTCAGCATCCCTCGAATGAGGTTTCAGCCGGTTTTAAAGTAAGACCCAGCTAAAAAAAAGCGTTTTCCGTATCTTATTGAGGATCGCCTTTCCTAATTGGAATAAATAAATTCTTATACCCATATTTCCATTTCTCCAATGATTTAAATGTTCTTCCAACCACCATAATGAATCATTTAAATGGTCTATTTCATTTTTACATTTTTTTATTTCTTCTTCTAAATTATTAATTCTATAATTCCAGTATTTTGGATGGATTGGATCGTTTCCAAGGTACTTTGGATGGTCGAAATTCATAGACTCGTGTATAACTAGAAATATATTTTGCTTATACCATAAGTCAACCTTTTCATTTTCCCAGATGTATGGACGAATCATATCGTAATACACATACCCGAGGGCTTTAAATTTTTTTTGCCAGTAACCCGGCCATTGCTCGTTGATATGATTTTGGCCTCCCTGATTAGGGATGGCAGATGAGAATAAAATAATGTTACCATGGCTTGTAATGGATCTAATAAAAATATCTGCCGCACTTTCGGGTAAATGCTCCGCTACTTCCAAACAAACTACCAAATCAAATTTTCTTTTGAGATTTAAGGGTTTTTGTAAATCATGTATGATTACCTTGTTTTTTGAAATTACTAATTTTTCCATGTCCATATAGGCGCTTTCAATTCCAAGAACATCTTTAACGCCTGATTCTTGAAATATTTTTAGCCAGGTACCCAAACCACAACCAATGTCAAGTACCGAAGAAGTTTTAAATAGTGATGATAATATCGGAACAATTATTTCTGCAGACCCTGTATTGTAAACCTCTTCCTGGTGAACAAATATTTTTTCTTTTATAATCAATCTAAGGCTTTTTTATATACTATTTATTGATTTTACCATCTTAATTTAATTCCTCCAACTTATTGTAAACTAGTTTATTGTTACTAAACCATATTCTTAATTTAAATCTGGAACTTTATCCAGGTTCGATTCAGAAGTTATCATTTCATATGGTTCGCTTTTCCCCAAATGCTTTACTTTTAACCAAGAAAATAATAATGCCAGAGGACCAACCGTGTTTCCAACTATTTCAATTAAAATCAATACAATTGGGTAGTCGCTTCGACCAATTGCCCTTCGGATAATTTGGGCCAAATGGTGTTTCGGTAGTGTATATAAAATTCGGGGCAATCCCCTCCAATCCTTATCTTTAATTGCGGTCACTAAGTGATAAGAAACGTGACCTTTACTGTAATTATAAAGTTGTCTCCGTAATGCCTTATTGGTCTTTCTGTGCTTGTGCCAAACATATGCCTTGGGGTTATATATTATGGAAGCGCCTTCCTTCAAAATCCTGTAAAAAAGGTAAGTGTCTTCTCCTACCCCAGATGGCATTCCCGGGCCAAGCACCTCTTCTAGCATTCGGATATTTTTATTTTTAAAAACCTCCCTTCGAAACGCTGCATTTGCGCAAGCACCAATATCCCATGTTGGGACGGCCTGATTTCGGAAGCTACCAAACCAATGGGTGTCATATTCTTTTTGCACATATCCCTTGCCCAATCCTCCGTACAACTCAAAGTGGAGCTGGGCATCGTTTTCTAAGGAATGTGGAAGTACATTGCCGGTCACAGCCATTACATCCCCCCGGACAAAAGGTTTCAATAGATCTTCAACCCAGTGTTCAGGCAAAATTACATCATCATCGGTGGTAAGAATAAATTCCCCGGTGCTTGCAAAAATTCCTGCATTCCTTGCATAGGACAACCCTTTCCTTGCTTCATTGACCAATATCACATTCGGAAACTGAGCCACTACCGGAGGTGTCAACCCAGAAGCAGGTTGGTTATCCACCACGACTACCTCCAATCGGTGCGATGTTTCCTGACGACACAAGGAGGTCAAACATTCATACAGATCAGTAGGCCGGTCCAAAGTAGCGATGACTACGGAAGCAGTGGAAGGTGATAGAGGAGAATCGACTGGCCGTTTTCCATCCTCGCCCAGGTCAAAGTGATGAAGGAGAACCTCAGTGGCTTTTCCCCAAATTTCTGATGGGCTTAAATTTAGGGAGGGCTGCAACAATTTTAATTTGAATTCTTTGGCTACCAATTCTGCAATGCGATCTGAACCCAGGATGGTATAGTGGTTCGTTACATCCAGATGACCCAAAAAATTTTCTCCCCATTTAAAAAAAATCCTGGTCTTCGGATAATCTTCAATATCGATTAAGGGCTTAATTGGCTCACTAAGATCAATTATACGGACGGCGGTACCTTTTTTGGTGTTTTTGTTTGGTATTTTGGGAGTTTCATAGAACCGAAACCTTTCCGCACCTGACTGGGAGTCATATTGCTTCGCCACCTTTCTTGCCTTCTTATATAATCCAAATCTAAAGCAGCCACTTATTTCGGCTTTGACCAAGCTGGATGGAATACCTCCAGCTTTAATCTTGCTCACCAGGAGACGGCGAAGTAACCAATTGAACAGGTACCAAAACCAAATTCGGAAGAAACCAAAACGTTGTGCCGGGTATTTTAGAAAAGAACTGGAAATATATCCCAGCAATCCCTTGCTATTATTAGAAATCTGAGTTTTCAACTCCTGGTCGGTTTTTCGGTGGCAATGTCTCACCATAGCTGCAGGTTCATATACTAAGGTGTACCCATGTTTGATAACCCTAAAAAACATTTCCAGGTCTCCCCCACCATTAGTCAGGGTGCCGGCATCCAGTGCCGGATCGAATAGTCCCAACTCCTGAAATATGGATTTCCTGAATGCCATATTAGCCCCAGTCCCAAACTGCCCTGTTCCTAGCAACTGCCAGGGTACTACCTTTCCTTTCACCCTGTGCCATTTTCTCTCAAAGCCTCTCCCAAATCCTCCGTAAGTTTCGAACATTACCTGAGGCTGGGTTTCCAGTTCCGCAGGAACTACCAAGCCGGTTAGGGCCACCACTTCAGGATTACGGGCAAAAAGTCTCCCGAGGGATTTTACCCAATTGGCATCCACCAGAACATCATCATCCGTAAAAGCTAAAATTTCCCCTCTTGCCTCTAGAATGGCCCTGTTGCGGGCCCAGTTCAAGCCTGGATTTTGCTCTCTGATATAGCGAAAGTTTGGATGTTTTGTTTTTATTAAAATCTCTGTGGCATCTGTACTCGGTGCATTGTCAACCACCAACAAATCTAAATCAGGATAATCCAGTAGGCTCATGGCTTCCAGACATCGATCCAGTTGCTCTGTCCTGTCTTTTGTACATATCGCAACCGTTACCAGAGGAAGCTTTACAGCAGGTTCAACCGGTTCTAAGGCTAGTAGGCCTTCCAGACTTAACTCGCCTTGCCTAAGGGGGAATGCCAGACCCTTTTTTAATAAACATTGTATGATCTTTAATTGATGCTTTTCTAGGATATTGGCGATGATACACTTTCGGCTTATCTCATTATTCTTGATGGTCAGCGTGCAGTACCCGACTGGCTGCTTTTCAAAAGTAACCAGTAATTGAACTGCCTTATAATTCTCAAGGCCCTTAATGTCCAAAATTGGCAACGCTAAATCTATTTTCAATACCTTGACAGGATATATCATCGGGAGGGCCTGTTTGGATAATGTATATTCAATAGATAAATAACTGTTTTAATGAGAGTGGGATAGTTTGACTGGAGGTTTAATACCCTATCATATTTAAAGTGGATTTTTATTTGTCCTTTTCATTTTTGCTAATAATTCAACCTGAACCCTGGGACGAATGATACCTTGTCTTGATCCAAAATAAGAAAGCCTTTCCCTAAAATCCTGAATCTCAAAAGTGGTAAGATTTTTAAATTCTAAGATGGCAGGCGCATTGCTTTTATGTATCATCAAAGAAATCGTATATTTGTGCGCATTTAGCAAATCCTCTGGGATTTGCATGGTATAATAAATTTCCCCAACTTCTGCTTTTATAGTCGGAGAACCCAAATCAAATACGCATGTGCCGTCCTGGGTATTTAAAGCGAGACCGACCTCGATATTAAATCCTTCGGTAAAACAAGATAGCTCTATTTGGATTTCAATGGGATCATGTACTAAGATGACTTGGTCTTGTGATTTACCCAGGGCTGTTACGGCCATACTTTTAACTTGAATGGTTGACTCTGCGTTTTCTGGCCTAACCTGAGCAACCTCCTTTTCTTTTAAACTGGCCAGGTAACAGTCCACTACCCGTTGCGTTTCCCCGTTTTCCCGGATTTCACCCTTGTCCAGCCAGAGGGCTTTATGGCATAGGTTTGAAACCACCTGCGCATCGTGACTTACAAATAAAATGGTTCTACCCTGAAGATGGGAAGCCTCTTCCATTTTTTTAAGGCATTTGGTTTGAAATTCCGCATCGCCTACCGCCAACACCTCGTCGACAATCAGGATGTCAGGTTCCAGGTGGGCAGCTACCGAAAACGCCAGTCGCATATACATTCCCGAAGAATAATGTTTGACCGGAGTATCAATAAACCGCTCTACCCCCGAGAAAGCCACTATTTCATCAAAGCACTGTTGTATTTCCTGTTTCTTCATGCCCAGGAAATATCCGCTTATAAAGATATTCTCCCGCCCGGTAAGGTCCCAATTGAAACCTGTGCCGATTTCCAACAGGCTGTTTACCTTTCCTTTACCTCTAACTGTTCCTGACGTAGGCCTTACAATTCGGGATAGAATTTTCAACAAGGTTGATTTGCCGGAGCCATTGCTGCCTACGATGCCTAAAATATCTCCCTGATTGACCTCGAACGAAATATCTTTTAATGCCCATAAGGTATCGCTTTGCGTATTGTTAGGGTAACTTTCTATTGCGAAAGGGTCTTCCTTTTTTTGGACATTCACCGCCCACCACCGGTGCAGGTCTTTTTTAAGGGTACCGGTATTGGTCTGACCTAGTTGATATACCTTCGAAACGTTTTCAACCTTTAAAATAGCTGACATACTAATTATACCACATCAATAAGGTTGTCTCCATGCTTATTGAAGGATGCAAAGCCGATGAGCAGAAAAACAAACGCGCAAATCATACTGTAGGAAAGCTGTACCATGGTAAAAGTGCCTTCACCCAATAGGGCAAACTTAAAGGCTTCAAACAAGGGCGTTAGGGGATTCCAAAAGACTAGCCAGCGGAGGTTTTCCGGGGTGCCGGATACAGGATAGATAACAGGAGTAAGAAACATCAATAATCGTATTCCAGTAGGAATAATATTGCCGAGATCCCGGTACTTAGCGGTCAATAGGGAGCAACAAATACCAAAGGCCAATCCCATTACACCTGTAAATAGAATAATTACAGGAATAGAAAAGGTGCCTGCATTGAAATTAATACTTAGATCGTTAAAAAGTACATATCCCCCAATTAAAATTATCAGAAAAGTAAACTGAATCAAAAAACGCAAACCTTGCACGAATAACACAGAAAGGGGCAAAATGATCCGAGGAAAATACACTTTGCTGAAGAGCTGTATGTTGTCCTGAAAAATTTTTGAGGTGCCGGAAAAGCCCTCACTGAAGAAATTCCATAAAATGATACCAGAAAGGTAAAACAATATCGGTGGTATGGTACCAGTGGAGATACCCACCAATTTTCCAAAGACCGCCAAGTAGATCAACAGGGTCAAGATAGGCTGCAAAAGCATCCAGATAGGCCCTAAAAGGGTCTGTTTATAGTACAATAAAAACTCCCTTTGTACCAGCCCAAATAAGAGGTTTTGATAATTCCAGATTTCTTTCCAATCCCTTCCCCACCACTGGGTTCTGGCCGTGATCGACCATTCCGCCATTTTCTGCTTATCCTTATTGTCCATAATAAAAATAAGTTTTAATCTTTTCCGGAAGCTTTCGCCCCATACATTGCAGTTTATAGGAGGCGTCGGCCTTGATCATTTTGTAATAAATGTTTACCAAATGAGCCAGTATAAAAGGATGTATACTCATGGAAACTATTTTGCCCATATAAGCTTGAATGAAAGGAAAAGGCGGTCGATTTTCAAGGTTCCTATAGACGATTCCCAACAGGCTCTTGGCGGAATTGAATTTGGATTTTTTTAACACCTTTTTTCTGTCTTGCTCAGGCAAATGAATTCTGATCTTATCCAACACAAAAATTAAATCCGAGTGGATTTGGGAGAATGAAGAGTGGTTCCAGGAAATGGATTGAGGATGGGTTCGGTACTGGGCCAATACTTTTGGTGAATAAGCTACGGGATAGGATTTCGCAATCCGGACCCACATTTCCCAATCTTCCCCATAGCTGGTGCCATAAAAACCGCCTAGTGTTTCATACACCTCTCGTTTGACGACCATGGCAGCATATTGGATCCTTTGCTTTCCAGCAATTTTGGTTAACCAATTGGACAAAATTCCTTCCTGATCGGCTTCAGGTTGGTTGGTATGTGTTTTCACGCCAAACTCATTGATAAAGTCATAATTGCTGAATGCGGCACCAGCTTCCGGGTAATCTTTAAAAAGAGCTGTTATCTTATCATAAAAGCCCGGTTTTACCAAATCGTCACCATGCAATAAATGGATAAATTTTCCTTTGGATCTTTTGAAGCAGGTTTCGAAATTTCGCAAGCTACCTACATTTGCTGCTTGCCTGAAATAACCAATTCTTCCTTTTCCTAAATCACTGACGATATTTTCAATATCCGCGTCGGTACTGGCATCATCTACCACTTCTATTTGCATCAGCTCTTCTCCTAAATCCTGACGCAAAACACTTTCCAGGTTCTCTACCAAATAATCAGAACAATTATAGACCGGAATCATTACCGACCATACGGGCCGGTATTGTACTGAATCGAGGGGAGAAATTACGGGTGGTGAAATTGGAATCCTTTCCAAGGTTTAATTTGAATTATTGAATAATTTTTAACTTACTCATTAAAAGCCGTAAAAATCTTTTGTCAAAAATAAGGTAATTAAAAAACACTCCTAATAAATTTTGGTATTTTCTAAATCTTAACGCACTGTTAAAGGTCTCCACTGCCATTCTCGAAATCAGGTCATCTTTGAATTTTTTAAATTCCATCCTTCCATTTTTAGCTACTATTTTATCCGCCCACTTTTCAAGAAAAACACGGGTTCTTTCAAATTTTAATTTGTATTC
Organism: Cyclobacterium salsum; assembly: GCF_010119245.1. GTDB lineage: Bacteria > Bacteroidota > Bacteroidia > Cytophagales > Cyclobacteriaceae > Cyclobacterium > Cyclobacterium salsum. The sequence continues at coordinate 201,914 of NZ_WNKG01000010.1, read as the reverse complement.
ATTGGAAAGCCTGTCCTCAGAATCAAAGCTGAAATTAGATAAAATTTCTGTGCAGTAACCAATTTTCAATTTATCTGCTGCCCTCAGCCAAAAATCAAAATCCTCATGGTGTCTTAACGTTTCATCAAAATAACCAATTTTTAAAAAACTGTTTTTTTTCACCATTAAGGTAGATGGATTGGTCGGTTTCCATCCAGTCATCAAATGTGACCAAATTTCAGCATCGTAAAAAATCGTATCCCGGATAACCCGCTTATTGTTGACCAAAAGATAGGTGTCACAATATACCATATCTAAACAGGGATTACTTTGAAATAGCTGCACTTGCCTTTGAATTTTTTCCGGTTCCCAAAAATCATCGGAATCCAAAAAAGCGATGAAATCTCCTTTTGCAAGGGAGATGCCTCGGTTTCTTGAATAGGAAAGCCCCTTGTTGACCGGATTTCTGAAGACTTTTATCAAATCACCACAAAAACCATTTGCTTCCAGATACTCTTTGTTTGAAAAATCAGAACCGTCATCTACAATGATAATTTCTAAGGCTTTGTAAGTTTGATTCAGGACAGATTGAATCGCTCTGATCAGTTCTGATTTTCTATTGAGGTTTGGAATGACTACACTTACCTTAGTGTGGGGTAAAACAGTTTTTATCTGAATTTGAGGCTGGAGCTCAATAGAAAGCAACGGTTTGATATAAAAAGTTGAGATTTTAGTTGTTAACATTCCCTGAAATTATTTTTCGATTTCCTTAATTTTACAATAAATTTGAGAAAAGTAAGCAGATTTTAAAATCGCAAATGCCACTCCCCTATACCCGTCTAAAAACCCACCCATTAGAAAAAAACTTCCTAAAAAATAGGACGGTGCAAACCAAAAATAATTTAAACAGCGGTACTTAATTCGTTGGTTAAAATCAAGCAAAGGATTCTCATATTTGTCTTTTTTAAATCTTAAAAACCTTCTTGCTTCCCAATCCGAATATACATTGTGTTTGGTGACATAATGGGAAACCCCTTGATAATCCAGATGATCTATTTTACTTTTTATTTTCCCAATCTTTCCTTCAATAATTGGATGTTCGTGGATTTCCATGTCAAATTTACTCCAATTTTCCTCTATAATCCTTTCGTATTTACCCTGGCCCACTTGAAAAAGGGCCAGTTTTTTTAGTGGGTACCCACCTTTAAGCTTCTTACCCATAAAATGAATATTGTAAGCAAGCAGAAACCCACTGTTAGTTGTTTTAGGGAGTTTTTTTCGAACTTCCATTTTAAATTTTTCATTGATATGTTCGTCTGCATCCAAAAACAATATCCACTTGGTTTGAGGTGTACGATGTTCCAAAAACCAATTTCTTTTTTTTGGATACCTACCGTTCCATTTAAACTCTATTACTTCTACATCTGCCTCTTTTGCTATTTGACTAGTCCTATCCGTACTTCCCGAATCAATTACCACTACATGCTTCGCAAAATCCTTCCCAATTGCTTTCAAACAGCCTGGAAGATTTTTTTCTTCATTTTTAACAGGGATGGCAATGGTAAGGTCAATGGTGCTACTCATTTTTGTTTATTATAAAAATCTGAATGAAAAATTTGTTTTTAAATTGCTTGAGTAGTAGGGTGATGGGTTTTCATTGCACGATTCTTAATGGGTATAGATGGATTACCACGAACAACTGTCCACGGGGCTACATCCTGAAACACAGAAGATCTGGCTCCTACCACACATCCCTGTCTTAGTTTTACTCCAGGTCCGATAAAAGCGTCAGCAGCCACCCAAACCTGATCCTCAATAAATATCGGTTTTAAAATCAGGTTGTGCTTGGGATCGGTGATGTCATGGCTGGACGCGCATAGATACGATTTCTGAGAAATTGCAGTATTTGATCCTATGGAAATTTTACCCTGGTTATAGCAATCCACATAGGGCCCTAAACTGGAATAGGCGCCCATGGTAAGGTTCCACGGTGCCCAAATCTGGACACTGGCGTATACTGTGGCATTCCAACTTAATTTGGCACCAAAGGACTTAAGTATTAATATCCTCCAGGGGTTAAAAAATCGAAACGTAAAAGGCCGAAAAAAAAGGAGATAGGTTATATTCCAAACCAATCGACCCAATTTGTTTTTCAGGCTAAAACTATGATCGTATTTGGAAAGATCAACCGTTATTGTATTCATAAAATTTTATTTTTTGTTTCGGTATTAATTATGTTTAAAAATGAAGATAACAAAAGAAAGCGGATTTAATTATCGGTAGAATTGCCAGTAACACCTTGAACAAATCTTTTTGCCGCAATTTCTATAGAATAGCGATTTTGGTATAACGTTTTGGCACTTAAAGAAATTTTGTTTTTTTCATCGGGGCTTAACCCTCCCCACTTTTCAAATAAGTTTTCTGCACCTTCCAATGTATCTTTTTCTACTATACCCCCTTCACCCATGCTTATTTCCCTCCAAATATTTACCTGGTCGGAAATCAACACCGGCTTACCGCAGGCTAATGCCTCCACGACGGCAATCCCAAAATTCTCCTGATGACTAAGTAAAAAAAAGGCTTCTGCTCCATAAAAAGCTCCCCATTTGGCATTTCCATCTAACATGCCTGGAAATTCTATATGTGATTCTACCTGATTTTTTTTAACCAACCGCTTGATTTTACTTCCGTATTTTGAATTGATACCTGGTCCTGCAACCACTAATCGGGGAATCCTGCCTATTTTTTTTTTATTTTTCTTAAACCAATTGGAATAGGCTATAATGAGTAAATCGACCCCTTTTTTCTCATGGATTCGGCTTAAAAATAGGATATAGTTATTGTTTTTTAAATTGGGACAGAAATTATTAAATGCGGCTTTCATCTCTGGGAGGAACGGTGGAGGGGAAATTATTCCGTAGCCAACGTTTATTTCATTCCTTGGATGATAGCGGGCAAAAGTCTTTCGTGCTAGAAGCAGTTCTTGCTCGCAGGTAAAAAGCAATCCGTCGGATTGATTAACTAATTTTGCTTCAATTAAATACCAATAAAACCAATTACGAATAGCTTTTAATTTTCTATTTGATGCCAACTGAAAATAGGGATCTAACATGCCATGAGGCATGACGAATAGCTTAGGAAGATTTGTTTTATTTTTGCGAATTTTTTGATAAAATTTTGAGACAGCAAATCCGTGATATAACCACAAACCATGGACAATGATGACATCAAAACGGTGATAATTCTTCAGGAGCCATGGGATTAGATCCTTATTATATGACCATGGATTATTTGCTGGTCCCAAGGCATGGAGCAAAAAACAGTCATTTTTTATAAAGTCACAATCAGGAGCATCTGAACTGACCACCTCAGTGTATATACCCCTTTCCATTAACGCTGGAATTGAATTTCTTATGCCTTGGCATGGCCCTCCACTCGCCGGATTCATGCTATCGATCACACGAAGGAACCTCATGATTGGGAAGTGGAAAGAATTTTATAATAAATCTTCTCAATTTTGTTTAAAGAAAGATCCGAATCAAACCTTTTGACATTATTTAACCCTATCTCCACCTGGTGTTTAAGTTCTTCATCATTCATGTTGACTACGTTTTCTATGGTCTTAGCGGATTCTTTTGCCCAAGTCTTAAAAACCTCTTTATTAATAGGCATACGAGAAATATAGTTTGCTGCGCTTCCACCTACCTCAGTCATTGGCAACTCACCGGTAGTAACTACTGGGCAACCTGAGGCCATTGCTTCAGCAATCGGCCAACCAAAACCTTCATCAAGCGATGGGAACAAAAAAAGCTTAGCAGCAATATAGGCTTGCCTGACAAAGAAATCGTTCTTTCCAGTTAAAAAATGGATATCATCTTTAAATTTAGATTTTAAGTAATTATTAATCAAATTAGAATTTGGTTGGGGCCCAATCATTAGCAAAGGCAATTTATGTCTGCTTTCAGCTCGCCAATAATTATATAATTCGATTACCCCTGCTCTGTTTTTATACCATTGATTTCCACCAACATGAAGAAGAAAGCCATTGTTAAGGTCAATCCCTAAATGTATTGACAATAATATTCTTTCCTGGCATTTATTTCCTGGTTTAAATATTGGGTTCAACCCATTATAAACCATATTGGATATAAATATTTTTTCCTCCATAAAATTACCCAAATCACTTTGTGTCTTTTTTGATACGGATATAAAATTTTTGCCTATTTTATATCCCTTTTTAATATATGCCTGGTATATTTTTCCGGTCCTACTGATAGGATTTTCTGGTATTTCCTTTAAGGCAGACCTTTGTGCAAGAAAATCATGACAATGGATAACATGAGGAAAATTTTTAACCAGTGGAACCCAAGGGCCCATTGCCTGGTCACAAAATACATAAAGCGCATTACCTGGAAAAGTCCAGATGCGGATCCTGACGAGGATAGGGAACAAAATATACTGATCTATATATCCTAACCATTTTTTAAATTTAGCCGGAAAGGAGATTTTATAAAAAAAAGGATTTGGCTTCCACACTTGTACAAAATGTCCTCTTTTTCTCATTCCGTCAATTAACATATTTGCAAATCGAGGCATGCTTTGAGAATTCAGGAAATCAGGATGTACAAAAAAAATAATTTTCATAATTTAAAACTATTCGTAACCATTCCATTTGGAAAAGACCTAGGTAATACTGAACTCAATGTAGTTTTGCATTATACTTGCTCCAAGGACCCAATACCTGATTAGTAAAAATACTAACAGTATCTATTTAAACTTTCTTATGGTACCACACCATAAAATAAACAGAACATTCTTGTAAATAATCTTTAACTATTTTTTACCAGATTTGTTCCTTGGCTTCGTAATGAGGGGATAAAACACAAGAAAGTTATACAAATTGAAGAATATGTTATAGCACCTAAGGAGTGAACTGGAAAGTGAGATGATGCGGCTGATGTTATCTGTCCCAACGTACTGTCCGACGCTTAAATATTAATACCTTTTAAGAAATTTAATATCTTTATCAGAAAAGGAAACAATATCCAATCAGAAAAAATTATTCTCAAAATCTCATAAAAATTTTGAAAATTTTAATCTATTCTTTAACGTAGCCAATACATAGTTTGGATCCAAAAAGGAGGCAGCAATAATTTTTAAGAAAAAAATTGGATAATTTTTTGTATAAAATGAGAAACCAGCCTCCCTATGAAACATTTTTGCATAAAAAGCTCTGGATCTGTTGAATTTAACCCAAGACGAATCTTTATTTCTAATGTTCATAAACTCATTGAACGTTATTTCTTCTTTTCCTTTTCGTCTTAATTTTATACAATAATGGACAAATCCGTTCATGTCTACGTAACTATGTCTTAAATTAGAATTGGTTATTGAAGAGGAATGGACACGGTATTTCATCAGCGTGTCCTGGATGATGACTAATTTAAACCCCTTTTCAATAATTCTATTAATGAACTCCACATCTTCACATGGCCAGTATTTTTGTTTAAGCCCACCTGTATTCAGATAGCATTCCTTGGAAGTCAATAACCCAGTAAATGCACATAATATTATTTTATTGTCTTTCAACATCTTATCACAATCCTCTATGCTTTTAAGAAACGGGTAGCGTTGATGTCCAATATTTTTCCCATTATCATTTATATAAAAACAATGACAACTGCTTGCATTTACAAGTGGGTTTTTCTTATGAAAGTCCATTTGCTTTTCTAGCCTTTTAGGCAACATGGGATCATCCGCATCTAAAAAAGCAAACCAATTACCTTTTGCCTTTTCAACCAATTTGTTTGTTGAATTGCATTTACCGGAATTTTTTTCATAATAAGCTTTAATCCTTGGGTCCTTAATAGAAAATGATTGTATGATTTTGGCGGAATTATCAGTGGAGCCATCGTCTAGAATTAAAAATTCAAAATTATCATAGGTTTGACAAAGAACACTTTCAATAGTTTCAACTAAAAATCTTTCTTGGTTATAAACTGGTAAGATAACTGATAAAAAAGGCTTAATCATTTTCATTTTCTCTTAACTTTTAATTTATTGCGTAAAGTGGCCCAAACGAATAGAGGATCTAAAATAACCGACACCAAAAACTGGAAAAAGAATTTTGTATAATTTTTTGAATAGAATGAATATCCTGCTTCTCTATGAAACATTTTTGAATAATAAGACGTCAATCTGATAAATTTTACCCACAGGGTATCATTTTTCCTGATTGCCAAAAATTCCTCGAATTTAATTTCTGGCTGATTTGACCTTCGTAAATAAATACAGTGTTGAACATATCCATAAACATTCACGAAAGTATGCCATCTTTTTTTTGAGGTAATAGAGGAAGCATGAATCCGGTATTTCATAAGGGCGTGTTGAATCACCACCATAATAAATCCTTTTTCAATCAATCGATTAAAGAACTCCACATCTTCACTGGGCCAAAATTGGCTTCTGAGACCCCCTGCCCTTAAATAGCAACTGCGAGAAGTCATTAATCCTGTAAACGCTGCTATTGCGACTTCATTTTTTTTCAATATATTTTTGCAATCTTCTATATTTTTCAAAAAACGAAATTTTTGAGGGCCCAAGAATTTCCCTTCTTCATTTATATAGTCACAGTGACAACTTGAAGCATCAATTTCAGGATTGTTTTTATGAAAGGCTATTTGATCATGGAGGCGATTAGGATACATTACATCATCAGCATCCAAAAATGCGCACCATTCTCCTTTGGCTCTTTCCACTAAAATATTTGTAGATATACATTTTCCCTTATTTGTTTCAAAAAAAGGCTTTATTCTTTCATCTTTTAATGCAAATTTTTTTATAATATCTTGTGAGCCATCTGTGGACCCATCGTCTAAAATTAGAAATTCAAAAATTTTATATTCCTGGTTAATTACACTTTCTATGGTTTCATCAAGAAACTTTTCCTGATTATATACAGGCATAATAACCGAAATTAGTGTTTCCATCGTATTTTTCTTCTTTTAAATATTTGATGAAATTTACTTATAAAATTATCCTCTAATTTTATTTATAACTGCCTTTGTGTATGATCTTCTTATTTTCCACATTCTACGAATGCTGGTTAATGTAAAGCTGCCAAATGCAGAATCCCAATCCTTCCTAGAATATTTTTTCCAGGTAGGATATCCGTTGTGAATGATTGAACCCATTAAATCCCAAGGTTTAGGAGATCCTACAAAATGATAAATCATTTTATCTGATAAACTAGGTTTTGCTTTATGGGCATACCACACACAATTAAATCCATCAGGTAGTTTGGAAAAATTACCGGCGAAATAGGCATTTAAAATTGTCTGATCACATGATAAAAGTTCCATTGGATAATTGCATCCTATTTGGATGCAATTATCCTTTATATTGTTCAGTCGCCACTCTTTTAAGTTAAATAATAAAACCCCAGAATTAAATGAATTTAAATGAGGGGATAATCCTAATAAACCAATGTAAAAATTATTCTCCAAAGTATTACTTAAAGGTCCTCCAATAACTGCTGCTAAAGCATGTCCGTTAAATTCAAATCCTATTAATTCTAAAACATCTAACTCTACTACCAGATCCGAATCCAGATAGAGAACCTGATCTTCATATATCAAATCAGGAAGTAGTAAGCGCCCATATGCTGTCCAGTCTCCATGAAGGGACTTAAACTTCCCAAAATTAGCCTTAGGGTCAAAATCAATAAATTGGCATTTCCCTTCAAATTGTTCTGATAATAGGAGCTTTAAAATTTGATTTTTATCCTTTTGTAAAAGGCCAGCACAAAGAAAATAGAGAATCAAGCAATCTGGTTTGGAACAATTACGGATCAAAGATGTCAAAGTTGTTCCAAGTCCTAATAAACCCAAACGGTTAATACAAAAGGCTATATTCATGTATGTCAGTTAACTTATTATTTTTTTTCCGAATTTCTCAATGAAGCAATCATCAATCCTCCTATCAAGGTTGAAAAACCCAATGAGGTTGGTTGAGCCCATTGGCCTTGGGGAATAATTAACAAAGCAAAACTTAAGAGCATCCATGGCAAATAATTTCCTTGGAACATTTGATTAAATGATGCTAAAGTCAGTTTCAACGCAAACATGATTCGGACTAAGATTATAATAAAACCCATCAGAAAACCTATTTCTCCGATTAACCTCCCCCATTCCCCTTCGGCAATCAAAAAGGTCATCTCTCCAGTCAATAACATACTTCCCACATTGGTACCCATTCCAATGCCATATCCAAAAAAAGGCATGTCTCCTTCTGCACCTTCTAAAATGGCCCCGGCCAAACCGCCCAAATACCTGTCTAATAATACCCCTTCTACGCCCCCCTCAGATGAATTGGCATTTTCGAAGCGTGCCGTAAAAACCTCAGTGGCAGTTTGAAATAAATTTACTTGAGCAAGTATCAATAATAGTAGTGCTAAGCCAATTAATGCCCCTATTGTTTTTCCCAATTGGTTTGGATTTACTAAAGTGATTATAACTGCAAATAGCAGCGTCACCAAAAAAGAAAAAAACAGTGATCTGCTAATGGAAAGGGGAATGGCTACCATCAATGCGAAAGTAGCCCCAAAAAGTACTACGCGATTTATTTTAGCTGAATCAAACCAAAAATACACCAGGTAGGATCCTACAAGGCCATAGAACTGGGTTACACCACTTGTAAAAGAAAAAGTTCCGGGTGGCCTGGAATAGCCCAGGGCACCACTGAAACCGGCCCCTTCAATATCTCCACCCACACCCCTGTTTACCCAAGCGGATTGGGAACTGTAAAACTGCAAAGCGATAAGTACTGCCATGGGAATGGCAATTAATAAGGATATTTTTCCCACTTTGATCACATCTTCCCGGCAAAATACAGCTCCCATCACAAACATTAATGGAAAATGAACGATTAAAATTCTTGCTCCAAACACTGCAACCGGTAAGTTGCCATGTCCCAAAAACAGCGCCGTATAAAAAGAAAAAATGGCAACAATTATTGTTACTCCGATATAAATATTAGGCAATAGGATACCTCGTTGCCAAGCTTTAAAAAGGATAAATATTGCAATGGGATCACGAATCACTAACAACGGTGCGGCTAATCCTGGTAAAAACCATTTTCTTAAAGCACCTTCAAATATCAAAAGAAGGAAATAAGCCCATATCCCATTTTTAAGCAAAACGTTTACATCATCCTTTTTTTGGACTTGTTGTACTACTTTTACCTGCATTTTAAGAAAATCAATAATGATTCAGTATGGCTTGGCTGAGTTCCTTTCCATAAACTTCCCACGGTCTTTTTTTTGCCGCTTCCCTGGCCGCACTTCCGGCCATTTCAATAAGTCTTGGCCGGTGGATTAAGTTTTCTAGGGTAGATTGAAGGGCATGGGTGGAACCTGCCTCCACTATCCAGCCATTTTCCCCATGGTCAATGATATCAGGGCCGGCGGTCCTTTCTGTTGTGATTACCGGAGTCCCTTGAGACATGGCCTCGGTGATGACCAGCCCAAAGCCCTCAAAAAGAGAAGGGAAAACAAAAACATCATGCCCCCTCATTTCTTTTAAGATTTTTTGATGTGGAAGACTACGGATCCAACGGTGCTTGTTAAGGGCCGCATCCAAAGCTGCACATGGTGCTCCTGTTTTGTTCCCTATAATGGTCAGCTCCACCTGCTTCCCCAATGCTTCTACCGCCTCAAACAACTGCGCAATACCTTTCCTTTGCGAAAGCCCTCCCACAAAAAGCAACTTCAAGGGCCTGTTAGAAATATTTGAATAAATTTTTGGCTTAGATACCGGCGGAAACCCATAGGGAATCACGTGAATGGGCGCTAGCTTCCCGGTAAAATCCCCTAAAGTTTGTGCCGTAAAGGTACTGGCGACAAAAATCCTATCGGCCATTTCTAATTCTTTGTCTTTTCGTCGCAGTTTTTCCTCGGAATCATTCAATCCGGTGAGCGTATCTGCCCATTCGGGCCTGTTTGCCCTTTCCTTCTCCAGAAATTTTCTTGCTGATTTCCAATACCCTATTGGTAGGTCGTAGAAACAATTTAAATTTAGCTCCTTGGCTTTATTGAACGAGTGGAAAGCACCATCTTCGTAGGAATATATGCCATTTACACCCTTTCTCTTGGCTTTTAAGAGGGAAGTGGCAATTTTTTGGTCTAAGCTACGGTATACGGCATCCACACAAAAACACCCGGTTTCATGTTGTATCATTCGGGTGAACCCTGCCTTAGCTGCCATCAACCTTCCAAGTTCCCGCCAAGGATGGGTGGATGTACATATGCTGTATTTTTTATCTAAACTTCTGCGTCGCACTTCGGAAAATGGACGTATGCCACCCAGCCGGTACAAAATGCTGCCAGGAAATACTGCAATGGCAGTATGGAATTCCGAAAGTAGCCTTGCATCATAAAAACCATTAACGACTGCCCTGGAATTGGCATTACCGGTAGGATGGGATGCAATCAGCATTTGCTTTTTGTCACACTTTTAATGATGGCTAAATATTTTTGGGCAACAACATCTGGATAATGCGATTGGAGGTGTTCCGCTGAAGCATTTCGTAAATTTTCTTCCAAACTGGGATTATTCAAAATACTTTGTATGGTTTCAACTAGTGCATTTACATTGCCACTAGTGAAGGTAAGTCCCGCCTTGCCCGCCGCACCCGGAAGTCCTCCTCGATCCGATACAATGGGTATGCAGCCACAAGCCATCCCCTCCAGCACCACGTTTCCAAAGGGTTCTGCCCAAATAGAGGGCACCAATAAGATTTTATGTTGGTTGAGACAGTGGACCAAATCTTCTCCCACTAAGTTACCTTTAAAGGTTACATGTGCAGCTATCCCCAATTCATTGGCCAAACCTTCCAAAGGTAATCTTTCGGGACCATCTCCTACTACAGTTAACGCAAGCACTTGAGCAGGATCACTTGTTTTTTGTGTTTCTCGGATTAAAAGTTTTATGGCTCTAATTGCCAGATCTGCTCCCTTATCCGAAACCAACCTTCCTAAAAAAACCAGGCCAAGGTTTTTTTCTACCTCTGGGATTATCCGAAATACCTCGCTCCTATATGGATTCCCGATCACTGTAGCCTTCGGCCATGTCTCTAACCTCACAGCTTCACTCACAGCGATGCTTGCTGCTGCACGTTTAAGCCAATGCATTTTAAATTTATCCTGCCAGCCCATTGAGCCATCCGTTCTTCCGATCCAGGTCCTTAGGGCCACCACCAATGGTTTCTTAATGAATAGGTTAGGCCAGGACATGCGGAGGCAGGGATTATTTTCATAAATTAAATCCGCCCATTGATGAGATGAAAAAATTTGTCGCAATGTTGGATTTCGAATAACTTGAAAAGGAAAAAGTTTAATTCCACTTCCCTCGGTCCAGGTTAATAGGCGGACTTCACAACCCTTATTTTGAAAATGATTTGCTAGAATTTCAGAATTCACCTCTATTCCTCCAATATCTGGATAAAATCGATGTGATAAAAATAAGATATTCACTACATATAGGCCTTTATGGTGATCTGTAGATCGGGTTTTCCCATTAAAATCTACTCATTTTCATTTAAAATTTTCCGGAAGTGATTATGAAGCCTTAGTACTGCATTTTCCGATGAATATTTTACACCAAAATTTTTTTCCTGATTTATAAAGGCTTTAAAATCTAGTTCACGGTGAAAACATGAAATTTCAAGAAAATGGAATGATTGAATATTTCCCTCCTCACAAAGTAAAATTACAGGTAATTCATTGTAAAGCATTGATGCTATACTTCCACTTTTTTGAATCAATTCTACTGGGTAGTCAGACAAACCAAAATCTGCACTTGCCAATATGTCTGCAGCTTCATCTGCATTCAAAAATCCTAAAGATTTGGTTTTTATATTTAATTTATTGGAAAGACTATTGAGAATGACAGCAGTTTTTGAGCTGTTGCTACCCCCTATATGCAAAATAAATAGTTCTTTATTTAGTTGCTCTTTTATTAAACCCGAAAGTGCATTAATTTTATTAATAATACCCTTTGATCGAACAATTTTTCCAAAAAAAACGCCTACAATTTTTCCCTCTAAATCTTCATTAATACGATAATTTACACATCGTATTCCTTTGGGAAGATTACTAAAAATCGGTACTATACTAGATTCATATCCAGCCTTTCTTAGCATATTATGATAAGTGTAATTACTGGTGTCAATAAGATCAAACTTCAACTTTTTTATCAATTTGGTAATAACGAATTTTTGGGACTCTCGTATAAACCACTCTTTTAACGAATGAACCTTTGAATCGGCTATCCATAATTCATGAAACATCACATGCCATTTTCTAGGTTTTTTGGAAATCCCATATAACCAGGAAGGTAAAAAGTAGGGCAATCCCTTCATGTGGAAAGAAAATGGAACAAATTGAAGGCTAATGATATCAGGATCCAATTGGTCTACTAATTGAATTACTATGTTTTGTCTGACCCTCCAGCTTAAATTGGATGATAATCGATAAGTATTAATCTCATTCCTTTTTCCTTTTTTATAGGAGGGGATTAAATCAATTGGAAATTCTTTTTCATTAACGGCGATAATGGAAACAAATTGACCTTGATTAACAAAACCTTCGGCAAGCATTCTGGTATAATCCCCAACTCCGTTTTTTCCTGGTTCAATACTTCCGCAAATAAATAAAGTACTGCTCAATTTAATATATTACTAACTATTTGATCCTTATACTTATCAAGTAAATAAGGATTTAATTCTTCAAATGATTGGTTACTAGAAGATTCATTCACATATTTTCCCTTAAAAAATTTCTTTTGATTTTACTTTATTGAGGATCCAAATATACTCTACATATAAATGCCCAATATCTAAAGCCAAAAATCTTTCTAGGGATAAATCATGTGTTAAGACGGTGGCAGTAGGACCCAATGCCAACAAAATCATTCTATTTTACCATGGCGATTTATTTCAAATAAAATTTTATTATACAACTTAAATTTATTTTTTGAAGGAAATAATTTTTTTTATTTCTTTTGCTTCGTTATACAAATCATCACCTATTTCAGATTTAGTATATTGTCCTTCAACCAATAGAATATTATGATTTGTCCAAATTTTCTTATGGCATATATATTTGATTCTTAGTTTCGTCTGTAAAACCTACCTATTATAACTGCTATGCTAAGGCAAACTTTTCGAAAATGGATCAAACCGCTAGTATGTGCATGTATAGGCCATTTAGCGTTTTCCCAATAGTTTTTCTCCGCAGGACTAGGTACAATTCCTTTAATTATTCGCAACAAAGGGTTTTTCTTCCAGGGTTTTGGTTGGTCAAGAGCATGATACATTAAAGCCGATCCGGATTTAAAACCCATACCTTCTTTACCTACTATACTAATTTCACCACTCCACGCTTCAACTGTTGCATTTAAAGCATCCTGATCAGTTTTTGGGAATGGACTAAATTCTCCTCTGGCTTCCTGCGGTAGGGAGTTGCCATTAAGTGATGAATGGCTTAACCCCCCTATCTCAGTAGCCATCTTTTCTTGAATCGACTTCCAAAGTGATAGAAATAGAACGTATTCCTTGCCTATTCCAAAAAATCCCCCATTTACATAATAAGGCTCTTTAAATTGAAGAAGGATTCCTTTTTCTCTAAAATATCTCCGCCAAACTGCTCTGCGAGGATGATTTTCTGGCATTGGGGAATTCACGTCTTCACATAAGGCCACTCCACATTCAATCCACTTTTCAAATAAAGACCAATGGACATTTATTATGATATCGGGATCGAAATAAAATAATCCCTTAGCTTCTTTGGCAGGTCCTTCATGCAATCGAAGCATGAAGTCAGGCTTATAGTTTGTTAAGTGATAGTCGGTCTCAAGTGGAAGAAAATGAATATGAACACCTTCTGCTACTTTATAGGTTCTACAACCACTCCATTGAAAAGATGGGTTTTCTTTTGCTTCCTTCGCCCACTCCGGTAAAATACCACGAAATCCGGCATAGATGAACCCTTGAAATCCGAAATGATAAAGTGAGTTAGATAATGCGGCCAAGCCATAATGGTAATGACCTTCAAAAAGTGTACATACAGCATTATTCATGATGATTATATTCCGCTTGGTCTTTTATATTATCGTGAGTTATATCAAGAAGAATTCGTTCAAGTTTTCGCTGAAATTCCTGATAATTTAGTCTTTCATCAAATTCAATCCTAGAATTAAGTGACAGTTTAACGTACCTAGATCGATCTTCCCAAACTTTTGTCCATCTGCCGGCGAAGCATTCGGGCGATTCATCAAAGTTCATCAATAATCCATTCACTCCATCCTTAATAATCTCTGAGACTCCACCTGTCTCTCTGCCAAGAGCAGGTAAGGCATAGGCATTTGCTTCACAATAGACACAGCCATAACATTCGGCATGGGAGGGAAGAAGAAGGGCATGAGAGTTGATTAGTAACTGCTCCAATTTTTCAGCCTCTTCTTTGACATCTTTACGAAGAAAACCAAGTTTAACGACAAACCTTTCATCCTGAGGGTCAATTTTAGGTGAACATCCAGCAACAAATAACTTAGCCTTAACCCCTATACGGTTCAGCTCCACCACAAACTTTAAACCATCAGGCCCACCTTTTCTTTCCCAGTCTACACCTAAAAATAAAAAATTGCATGATCCTTGATCTGCGCGCTTGTTTATCCAGTTTCTAACGGTTTTTGAATTTGGTATTTCGATTATATTTGCTCCAAAAGGAATGGTAGTCACTTTATGAGCACCAATTTTATAATCCTTTATAGCGCTTCGGCTTGCCCAGTCAGATGAATATATAGCGGCATCTGCTCTATTTAGTGCTCGTTGATACATTAGGTTGCCTGCTTTAACACTTCTTTTTGTTAAACCTGTAAAAGCAGGATAATAATTCAGCAGTGAAGCGAAGGTGGCATCATGAATTATTATTGATGGCTGCTTAAAAGAGCTATATGCTAAGAAATCCCCATGGATTACGATTACAACATCAGGAGAGAATTCTGCCACCTTATCATCTAATTGTTTTGCTATTCGCTTTAATATATAAGGCTCAACATCAGATAGAAACCATTTTTTAAATAATCGGTGATAATAGCGCCTATACCAATTATAATGCCAAGGCTCCTTGGGGTATTTAAGATCAATATTATATACCGTATGCCCTCCACCCCGCAAATAATCACAAATATGTGCAGGAATTCCTGACCAGGTTTTCATATCAAATGGATCTCCTTTGCTAGCAATTGCTATTTTCATATTATTTGACTTCCACTGTTTTATTCCATGCCATCCTTGCATCGCTAATAGCTTTATGTTCGGCGACCATAATTGATCTAGCTACTCCTCTGCACTTTATCCATTTCTTAAAATAGCGCAACTTTTTTAAAATAAAATTTTCACGATAATCCTTATTATATCCCCATATTTTACCTAAAATATAATGGGAATAAGCATGGCCTTTGGCGATTTCTATCAAATATTTAGAGGCTAATCTTTTTTTAGGAATTAGATGGATTACCTCCAATTCTGGGATTACTCCTGCTAGGTATTGATTTTTACAAGCGTGCAAGGCTAAATCTACATCATCACCTGATAATAACACATTTCCTATACGCCCTAAAGATTTGGTAAACATTCGGTTTCTGTATGAGCTGACATAATCCAAAGCAATACATCTACGTATAAACATTCCTGCACCGTAAGGTATAGCTTTGTTCCAGTTTATTTCACTTGAATAATAACTGCGTTTCTCATCCCTTAACGCTAGCATATTTGAAAAATATTGTATATTTAAAGATGGTTCTTCTTCATATTCGGGTAGAATCTTTCCTGCCCCTAAAACACCTAATAGTGGATTGCTTTCCATAGTCTGTAAAGCGAGTGCCAAGTAATTTTTTTCCAAGCAATTATCATCATCGACAAACAAAATGTAATCTGCGGTCGCTTCGTTAATCCCTCTGATCCGCGCTGGAATTAATCCTAAATTATCTTCTCTTATATAATGATAATCTGGATGCCATAATAGATTAAATCGCTCAGATACAGGAATTTTACTTCCGTTATCTATTATTAAAAGTTCCCAAAAATGTAAATTCAGTGTTTGGTTGCGAAGGTTATTCAAAACTCTAGTCAAATAATCGGTTCTGGGATTATGGGTGCAAATAATTACAGATAATTTCATTTTTTTTTAAATTCGAGTCATTGAAATTTGGCTGAGGAACGCGTTTTATATTTTTCACCCAGGATCTTTAAAAAAGATCCTGGGTGTTATTCCTAATGGTAAAAAAATAGGATAGCGAGGATCGTACTTGTAATACAAATAGTATTTACATAATAGAACGTAATACTTAAGAAGTTTTATATATTTTTATATAATAATTAAAAAATTAGATAACTTCGCTTTTTCCTTTAATTTGAATTATTTGCAAGCCTATTCTAAATATCAACCTTGTAAATTCAAGTCTAACAGTTTAAGGTTCAAAAGGAAGCAAAACCAAAAATTTGTCAATTAAATATATTTTTGATCTGATAATATTATTACGTAGTGCTGGCGTGCTTATGGCATTATATCTCTAACCCACCCTAGTAAAAGAATCCACATTTTCATTTGAAGATTTCTTGAACTTTAGATTAGGATCCATCAAAGTTTCTATATGGATGTCCCAATCCGGCTAACATGATATTTTTTTATCCCATCCATTCAAAAGAGTTAGTGTGTTTTTCCGCCATAATACGCCACTAGTATGCCAATGCATATCCGTTTTTAGAAATCTAATCAAATCATTTTTAGATTTATTGAGATAATTCTACAAGAAACCCGTATGAAAAGATTGCCTATTAAATACCGAAGTAAGAAAACAGTAGTAATTATAATTAGGGTCCTTACATGCGAAATTGAACCTTTTAAGAAGGCAGTCTTCGGAAAGCAAGTCGTTGGAATTTTGGAAAATTATAAATTCTCCTCTTGCCTTTTCTAAACCGGAATTTATCGACTTTACGCTCCTTTTGGTTTTTCATCGGTTATTAATATAAAACGCTAATCTTTTTAAATATATTCTAGAATCTTTGGATTAGCATCATCAATTGACTGATCATCCTCAATTATACAATCCTAAATCCTAAAATCATACATTATTTTATTATTTGTAGATTGATCAATATAATTTTTTATATATTATAAGCTGGCATTATGACTGTTACAATAGGTTTTATTTTATGGTTAAATTATTTATAATTAGACCCGAGAGAAACAATTGTTTGATTATTACACCATTGGACATTTGAAAAGTTTTCTTTTAAAGAAAATAAAAAGATACTTTCATTTTTATAATAAGAATTAGGATAGAAAATAACATCTTTCCCCAACAAAGCTCCAGCAATACAAATATGTAACCTATTAGTTAATATATTTTCATACTTGTTTATAATGCTGAAAATATCGATAACATTTTGTTCAACCATCTTTTCATCTGCCATATTCCCGTCATACAATATCAATAAGGAAAGATCTAAATTATTTTTTGGTCTACTTATGTTAGTTTTTTCAGAATCAATTCTAAACACATTGAGATTTTTTTCAAAAATAATATTAAAAATAGGAGAAAGAACTTGACGTTGATATCGGAACATTCTTAAAATGTATAATCTGAAAAAAATAGGAATGATATTTTTTTTTAGCTTTTCCTTTAATTCGTTAATTGAAATAGAAAAAGCTAAATCCTCCATTAAATAATAGTTGCATGCTGGATTCAAACTATGCACATAGGTAAATGAAACCTCTTCTCTACATATAAGTGTAGCATTGCTACCTAGTTTTTTTATCAATTCATCATTGGAATTAATAGTATGTGGTAACAAAATAAATTCTTTAAATTTGTTCAGATTATCATTTATAAAATTTGCGGCATAATCATACTCTTTCACCAAATTTCCGCCCCCTGCATAAAATACTATTTTATTATTAAGATCCGTTTCCTCAGTAATTATAGTATAGTTTAATCCTAATTGCTTAAATAAGCAATAAGCTCCATAAGCAATCAAAGCATCTCCCCCATTACCTGGATTAGGTTTGTAATAGATATGCTGTCCTTTATATTTGGATAAAAAAATTTTTATGTCCATTATATTGATTTTAGAAATACCTTTGTTCATCCAATTTCCTGCAATTCTACCATCCGTTTAAAGCCAGATGCCCTTTTTTTCAATATTTCAAAAGGGGCTTTGTCTATAATTTCTCCTTTATTCATTAAAACAATTTCGTCCACATTTTTAATGGTAGAAAGCCGATGAGCAATCATGATAATCGTGATTTGGCCTTTGAGGGCATCAATATTAGATTGAATCTCCTTTTCAGTTTCCGAATCCAAAGCGGAGGTTGCCTCATCAAAAATCAGTATTTGCACTTTTTTGAACAATTCTCTGGCTATCGAAATTCGTTGTTTCTGACCTCCACTTACATTGATACCATTGTTTCCTAAAAGCGTTTCTCCTTTGTCAGGTAATTCGTTAACATAATTTAGAATTTGCGCTTTTTGAATGGCATATTCAAATCTATTTATATTTTCCTGAGATTTTGCGGACCACAGGGTTACATTATTATAAATGGTATCATTGAATATAGTGGGATCTTGGGATATATATCCTATAATAGTTTGAAAACTTTTAAGTTTTATTTCTTTAAAGGGTACACCATCTATAGAAAATTTCCCACTGTCTATAGGTAATAGTCCCGAAATGACATTAACAAGGGTAGTTTTACCGCTACCGCTTTCCCCAACAAAAGCAACAGTCTTAAAGGCCGGTATTGTTAAATCAATATTTTTTAAGATAATTTCCTTTCCATAAGAAAACTGAACGTTTCTTAATTCCAGCCCTTCGGAAAGAAATCCCATTTCTATATTTCCAGTTGGCAATTCTTTATATTTACTGAGTTCCTGTTCGAACCATTCCACATTTTCCAGACTTCCGATCATTGCATTAAATCTGTTATAGCTTAATTGAAGAAAGGTAACCGCGGTCAAAGCCCGGTAAAAAAATAATAAACTTACCAAAATTGTCGCAAGTGATCCTCCTAGTACATTTATTTGAAGTAGTATGACTGCACAGACGATAATAATTAATATGGGTTCCCTTAGTGCCCCGGCTATTGCTCCCATATAGCCCATTTTTCTGTTTTCTTTTTCAATGTCTTCAATATTCTGATCTACCTTAGAACCATAAAGGTGTAGAAGCCCCGTGGCTTTTAAATACTTAAAGTTATTCACAAACTGGATGATCAGACCTTGATAACTATTTGCTGCGGTTACCCTAAGTCGGGATGATTCTTTGGTAATCCTATAAATTTCCTTGAATAAAAAATTGAATATTAATCCGCCAACAGATATTAAAATGGCAAATTGAGCATTCATCCAAATTGCAAAGCTCATATAGACCAGGACCATGACTACTTGCTGCATCATATTGATATACTGTACGAAAGCGTTGTAAATAACCGCCAATTCACCAGTCATTATATTTTGGATGCGACCTACATTCGCCGTAACAAAATACTTGTATTGCACTTCAGAAAATGTAGCAATTAAACGTTTTCTGGTTTTCAGCATAAAAAAGCGTCCAGTATCCGTTTCATACTTCATCTTTACAAACTGAATTGCGCCTTTGATAAGGTAAAAAACTACCATCAACCCCAGAATATTGATAAGGGTTACAGGAATATGCAGTGTTTCAACAATCGAATTAGGATTTTGCCCATTAGTACTTACTTCTTTAGCTGATTCTTCTGTGCCTGCGGCGATATCAAACAATGGAAGGAACATCGTTAACCCCATTCCATCCATTAATCCTACACCAACTGTCAACACCACCATTACAAATACCCTATTTCCCATTCTTTTGTAGAAAAAAAGGAAATTTTTAAAATATTTATTTATAAATGAATGGATCATAATTTAAGAGTAGATAACTAAGAAAATTATAATATTCAATTTTAGATTTTTTAACTATAAAGATTTAATGCGTTTTGGCACATGGTCGAATTAGAATTCAAGGCTTTCTATTGGAGAAAATCGGCCTTTTAGGTTCGACATTTATAGGTTTTCCGTTGCTGTTACCATACCCATACCCATATTCATACCCATTTCTTTTACTCGCATCATTCAATACCACCATGGGCTGACTTAACTTTTTACTTCGATACACATCCTCTAAAATGGGCAAATGGGCTTTATACGTATAGCCGTAGCGAACGATAAATAAAGTGGAATCCACAAAAGGGGCAAGACTAAATGTATCTGCTACCTGTCCAATGGGAGGGGAGTCCAGAATAATATAGTCAAATTGATTTCGTAGTGTGGCGATCAGGTCTTTTACCCTGGGACTCATTATCAATTCCGCAGGATTGGGTGGGAGAGTTCCGGCTCCAAGGGCAGACAAACCCTGCACTTTTTCTAATGGAACCAACCCTTCATTTACATCGAGAGTTGGAGACACCAGGAGATCGGTCAACCCCATTGTCGATTTTATGTCCAAATACTCCATAAGCCTGGCTTTTCGAAAGTCAAAATCAACGATCAGTACTTTTTTTCCGGAAAGGGCGAGGGTGGCTCCCAAATTGATACTGCAAAAGGTCTTTCCCTCTCCACTTCTTGCTGAGGTGACCAAAATGACCTTGTTTTCTTTTCCCACATTGGCAAAATGTAGATTGGCCCTGACCAGCCGAAATGTTTCGGCAATGACGGAATGTTCTCCTTCCGTTACCTGTAGGTTGGCTTTTACCTTACTGTGGTAGATTTCCCCTAAAATAGGTGCATTGGTAAGTCCCTCCACATCCTTTCTTTCTTTAACCTTATCGTTAAGCATATCCTTCAGGTAAATGAACCCAAATGGGATTAAAAAACCCAAACTTAATGCAGCCAGGTAGAGAACAGGCTTACTTGCACTAACCGGGGTATTTCCAGCGTCCGGTTCATCAATGATTCGGGAACTGGCCTGGGTGGAAGCTAACGTAAGCCCTGCTTCCTCCCGACTCTGGAGAAGGAACAGGTAAATGGCCTGTTTGACACTTTGCTGGCGATTGATTTCCAATAATTCCCTTTCGATGGAAGGAACGCTCCTTACTTTGGATTGAAACTGCCTGGTGCTGGATCTCAGGTTTGCTAATGTGATCTCCATATTATTTTTAATGGTCCTCAGGTTTTCCCGGATATTATTTCTTAGGTTACCAAGTTGCTCGTCCAGGTTATTGATCAGTGAACTGCCCGGTTGTATGGACCTGAGCATCCGCTGCCTTTCCAGTAGTAGCTCGTTAAATTTGGCCATCAATCCATTTAGTGTGGGCTCATTAATGGTCAATGCGCCTGGAATTAATTTTAATTCCTCCTGATAAACATAATTTTCCAAAGAATTGATGATGTCCATCTGGATTTCAAGATCTTCCAGTTCTTTACTGTATGCACTAGCAGATTGCATGTAAAGTTCGGCATTAGAACTCACATCAGTCAGCTCATTTTCTTTTTTGTAGGTTTCTACATTTTTTTCCACCTCTGAAAGTTCTGTGGACAAAAATTGAATGCGTTCATCCAGGAATTCAATAGTGCTGAGCTGTACCTGGTTCTTGTCTTCAACGGCTTCCTTGTTATACACCTCTACCAGTTTTTCCAATATCAGCATGCTTCTCTTAGGTACCGCATCGGTTAAGCCCAACCTCAACACATTGGATTCCTTGTTGACCAGTTCCACAGTCAACATCTGGCTATACGTTTTGGCCAGGTTTTTAATGTTATGAAAGTAGACGATGATATTCTTATCCATCTCGTTTTCCGTGGAGCCAATGACCGTAAAGCTGCCATAGGGTCGGTTGATTTCCTGACCGAACTTATGGTTGCTCACCTGGGGATTTCCTTCCCCATCAAATTCCGTCAGGTCAAAGCTATTGTCCTCCTTTCCTGCAAGTTTGATGGTTTTTCCATAGGCAGAAGGATCAAGTTTATTAATCAAGAGCGATATCGAAAGGTCATCCTTAAATACCTCTACATCCTTTACATTTCCTTCAATATAATAGCTGGTCTTCAGGTCCAACTCCTCAAATACCCTTTCCATCAGCGAGCGGGAGCGGAGCACAATCATTTCGCTGCCAATGGTTTTGTTTACCCCATAATCTCCCATGCCTCCGGTAATGCCACCCGCTAATACTGATCCGGCCGGATTGTCCTCTTTTATCAAAAGGGTTGTGCTGACGAAGTATTGAGGAGTGATGTTGTAGCGGATATGAAAATAGGTCGCGCTTAGGGTTAATAAACAACAAATCATGAACCAATACCAATACCTCAAGTATTTGTCAATCAGGCTTCGCACGTTTAGTTCCGGGGATTGGTTTCCAAACAATCCGTTCTGTGAATGATTCATGTTGAGCTGGTTTAAAACAGGCCAAACCTCCAGGCTACGAAAGCAATTGAATTCAGAAGGGTTAGGTAGAACATCGTATTTACCCGGCCGGAATTGGCTTGTAAAGCCCTGGCCTTGTCGGGCTCTACATAGATGATGTCGTTTTGCTGCAGGTAAAAATAAGGGGAGTCGAGGATGGCTTTATCATTTAAATTAAGCCTGACCGTGGTCCGTTCTTCCCCCACCTCCCGCATCAGCAAGATGTTCTCTCTTTTTCCAAAAGCTGTCATATCCCCTGCCAGCCCTATGGCCTCAATGATATTGATTTTTTCGGAAGGGACAGGTATGGTACTGGGGTTATTTACTTCACCGACCACTGTGATCCTGAAATTCATGATTTTAATATTGACAATGGGATTTCGGGCTTCTTTTTCCAATAGCTGCACCATTTTATCAGTAGCCTCTTCCAGGGTCAATCCGGCCAGTTGGACCTTACCCAATACCGGGAAGTTGATCTCCCCATTGTTGTCTACCCGATACCCTTGATTGAGCTGGCTGGGGGTATTCCCTTGTCCTTGTGAACTGCCGATACTGGCCAATACGCCACTGTTAAACAATAAATTGGATTCCGGGTTTAAGGTGCTGACGGTGATGCTCAGCAAGTCAATAGGCTGTATGCGTGGTTCCCGTGCATTTTGGATCTTCTCCGTGTTTGATCCCTCCTGGTGAAGGTCACTCATGTAGATCAGGTTTCGGGTGGAACAGGAGCCCAGTATAATAAGCCCTAAAAGCCCGGTAAAAAAAGTCAATTTCATTGATTAAAATTTCAGAAAGTATTAGGTGTTTTGATTTAAAATTAAGCCGAAGGGTTTAGTAGTTTGCATAGCTCCGCCCGGTCAGTCACAAAAACTTCATTTTTGAAGGTTAAACGGGGTTTGGGCAGTTTGTTGGTAGGTCAATTCGTTTAACCGATTATCGATATTTTATTTTATGTTAGCTGTACTTTTCACCTGAGATTGGCTTTATTTTCTATTAGCATAGTCATGTTTTTATAAAAATTACACTTATTCAGAACTGTTCTAAATCACTTATTTTGTATAAAATTTGAACCGTTAAGAAAATAAAAAACCTATAAATTTAGTAAGATAAATCAATCGCTATTAATCTCCCCTAAATTTTTATACAGGTAACCAAATATACAAATGATTTTCACAAACCATAATAAAAAAACATAAAAAGTGTATTTTAAATATTTAAATATGCTTTTTGAAACCATATTTATTAGTTTAAAAATAAATAGAGACTTTAATTTTAGATTAAAAATATAATATTTGAATGCCTGTATTATTTATTAATTGAATAATTTCATTTTAATATAATGTTTTTTCGATCTTCCTTTAGTAGTTTCTTTTCCTTTCTATGCAACTAATTGCCAGGCTTATCTGTAAAAGGTTTTTGTTTACCTGCTCCAAATGTCATGTTTTTACTTTCTTTTACAGACTGCCGCGGGTGCTGGGGCGGTCAGTGAAATACGATTGGGGTCAGATTAGCCCCCTCGCAGTGACGGGAACGTGTCGCCCGATGCCAACGTCGTCATTGCGAGCGCCAGCGAAGCAATCTGAACCGGAGCGCAGACGTAAGGAGTTCGAGAAATGGTCGGTTAAATACGCCTGCTGTGTCCGTCTTCCGACAGGCTGCCGCGGGTGCTGGGGCGGTCAGTGAAATACGATTGGGGTCAAGTTAGCCCCCTCGCAGTGACGGGTCGCGTTTCCAGTGCGCACACCGCGTCATTGCGAGAATTAACATTTTAAAAAACGCAGAAATCGGGATGACGGTATAATTTTGAAGTGATTATATCATATTGAAAACCAAATACTTATAAAATACGTCATCGGTAGCGCTAGCGAAGCAATCTGAACCGGAGCGTTGATGTAAGAATCACGAAAAAGGGCATTTAAATACGCCTGCTGTGTACATCTTCCGACAGACTGCCGCGGGTGCTGGGACGGTCAGTGAAATACGATTGGAGTCAGATTAGCCCCCTCGCAGTGACGATTCTCGCTCCCCCTCTCTCAGTCCCTCCGTCTCTTAGTCCCTTAGTCTCTTAGTCTCTCAGTCCCTAAGTCACCTTACACATTCCCCCAATTAAAGGTATTCGTTTTAATGATAGCAATTGCATGTGAATATTCTTAAATTGATGAATGATTTCACAACACATCCATATCCTTCTTGCCGATGACGACCAGGCCGATTGCCTTCTTTTTAAAGATGCCTTGCAAGAGCTGCCGGTGTCCGCAAGTCTCACTACGGTGCAAAATGGAGAGCAGGTGATGGAGGAGCTAACCCAAAATGGGAAGAAGCTGCCCGATGTGCTGTTCCTGGACATTAATATGCCGCGAAAAAGTGGCTTTGCCACCTTGGGAGAGATAAAACGAAACAATGGGTTGCAGAAACTTCCGGTGATCATGTTTTCTACCTCTTCGGACCTGGAATCGATAAAGAAGGTTTTTAGAGATGCCGCTCACTATTATATCTGCAAACCGGTTGAATTTTCGAATTGGAAAAAAGTCATCTATGAAGCGCTAACCCTGGTAACGGAAAAGGATCACTCCCTGCCGCTCGAAGAAAACTTTATGATTACAGGCGCTTCCATCGTTATTCCCGATAATCCTAAAAAGTAAACAAAGGGTAACCCATGCCAGTGAGATAGCGCTCGCTTTCCAAGACCAGGATAGTACCTGAATACCAATGAAAAAGAACCCATCAAAATCCAGCCGATCCAAACCGCTTCCTGCTTCCAAACGCCATTTCCCCATTGTTGCCATAGGGGCATCTGCAGGAGGTTTGGAAGCCATGACAGAATTGTTACAATACCTGCCGGCAGATACGGGCATGGCTTTTATATATGTGCAGCACCTTAGTCCGGACCACAAGAGCATGCTGACTGAAATTTTGTCGAAGAAGACAAAAATGAAGGTGCAGGAAATTGATGACATGGAGATGATACAGCCCGATAACGTTTTCGTCATTCCCTATGACAAAGGTATTGAGGTGACAGACGGTCAAATAAAATTAATTCCCCGCTCCGACAGCGGTAATGCGATTTCCATCGATGTCCTTTTTTCCTCACTCGCTCAGGCGCAAAAAGAACGGGTGATCGGCATCATTCTCTCGGGTAGCGCTAGCGATGGTACCGTCGGAATAAAAGACATTAAGCATGAAGGTGGGTTAACCTTTGCACAGGACGACTCTGCAAAATTCACCAGCATGCCCCACTCTGCCATCGCAGCAGGCATGGTGGACTTTATTTTATCGCCTAAGGAAATTGCCGAAGAACTGGCACGACTCAGCACACACCCGTTTGTTAAGCACAATGGGGAGCACCCTCTTAGCGACGATGTAATTGAGAATGACAATCCCGATTTAAAAGTGATTCTGACTCAATTATATAAAGCCACCGGTATTGATTTCGGCGAATATAAAATGAATACGATTAAGCGGCGCATCGTTCGCAGAATGCTGATGTATAGGCTAACAGACCTCAACGAATATGCGGAGCTGCTTTCCAAAGAAAACAAAGAGACGGATATTCTTTTCCAGGATCTACTTATTAATGTAACCAGCTTTTTTCGCGATACCGATACTCACAAATATTTACAAAGTGATCTTTTCCCGGAATTGCTGAAACGGAAAAAAGGAGGGGAGTCGCTTCGGATTTGGGTGCCGGCCTGTGCAACGGGCGAAGAAGTGTATTCCATCGCCATGATGTTGCTTGAGATTAGTGAAAGTCAGTCATCCAACACACCCATACAGATTTTTGCAACGGACCTCAGTGTAGAGGCCATTAATAAGGCTCGCGTTGGTACTTTTACCAAGCAGGAATTAGAAACCGTTTCGCCAAAGCGCATTCAGCGTTTCTTTACAAAAGCAGAAGGTAGTTTCCGGGTGAATAAGGCCGTACGGGATATGTGTGTGTTCGCTCCACATAACGTATTGCGCGACCCGCCTTTTTCCCGACTTGATTTTATCAGTTGCCGTAACCTCCTGATTTATTTTGATTCCGCCGCACAGAAAAAAGCGATCAACACGTTTCATTACGCGTTAAACAGCGATGGTTTTTTGATGCTTGGCAAATCAGAAAACATCAGTCACTCAACCCATCTTTTCTCACCCTTTAAAGAGAAGTATAAAATATTTTCGCGCAGAAAAAATTCAGGCGCGCATAGGCTGCCTGAACTTTCCCCGCGTATGAAGCAAAGCATTGAATCTGAGAAAAATACTCCCTCATCCAATCGGAAAAAAGCTCAGGTCAATGTTTCTGTTTCTCAACGAGAGCTGGACGATGCCATTGACGAGGTACTTGTTTCGGAATTCCTGCCGGCTAGTGTGGTGATCAATCACCACCTGGAAATCCTTCAGTTTCGCGGCACCACGGATTTATTCCTGACGCACCCAAAAGGCAAAGCCACGTTCAATGTGTTAAAAATGGCCCGACCCGAAATTTCCTTTGAATTGCGTAAGGCCATTTCCAAAGTCATTAAGACGGAAAACCGCGTAAGTA
Organism: Cyclobacterium salsum; assembly: GCF_010119245.1. GTDB lineage: Bacteria > Bacteroidota > Bacteroidia > Cytophagales > Cyclobacteriaceae > Cyclobacterium > Cyclobacterium salsum. The sequence goes on along the minus strand of NZ_WNKG01000010.1, from coordinate 174,934 downwards.
AATCCGGGATTGAATTGAAAGTAGATGGAGCGGTAAAAGTGATCAGTTTTGAAGTAGTTCCGCTAGACATCGAATGGGACGAACCCTTGCTCCTTATTATTTTCAAAGAACATGAACAGGCAGAACTTTATTCAAAGCAAGCCAACAGCAAAAATGACAATTCGCCTGCAAAAGACAGAAGGATCAAGAAATTAGAACAGGAATTGGCAACCGCACGTGCCGATGCGCTTTCCGTCTCACAAGAGCAGGAGGCATTTACCGAAGAATTGCAAAGTGCGCATGAAGAGGTGGTTTCGAGCAACGAGGAACTGCAAACCGTAAATGAAGAGTTGGAAACGTCAAAGGAAGAAATAGAGTCGACCAACGAAGAACTCATTACCACCAATCAGGAGTTGCAAACCCGCATCGACCTGCTCAACGAATCCTATGAGTATTCCAATGCCATTGTTTCGACCATGCACGATCCCTTGCTTGTTTTAGGGAACGACCTTCGGGTGAAATCTGCGAATAAGGCATTTTACAAAACCTTCGACGTGACCGAAGCAGAAACCGAGGGAGTACTGCTATATGAATTGGGCAACAAACAATGGAACATTCCCGAGCTGCGAAAATTGCTTGAAAAGATTATTCCTAATAATGCTGAGTTCCATGATTTCGAGGTTAAACATACCTTTCTGGATATAGGCGAAAAAATAATGTCTCTCAATGCAAGCCGTGTGGTCCAGAAAACCCATCGGGAAGACTTAATTCTACTTATTATCTCTGACATCACCGAAGTGAGACGCCTGATAGTAGAAAAGGAAAAACGAGATAAAGAATTTCTTAAAAAGGAAATTCGAGATCGAAAGGAAGAGAAATTGAAACTAGAGCATGCCGTTGACAAAAGAACGGAGGAGTTAAAAGTAGCCAATGAATCCCTGGATAGCAGAAATAAGGAGCTGCTGAATATGAACAAAGAACTGGAAGCATTCACTTATGTTTCAAGTCATGACTTACAAGAGCCACTTCGTAAAGTACAAACCTTTACCGGAATCATTTTGGAAAAAGAGGAGCCACATTTATCGGACAAAGGGAAAAATTATTTCCATCTCATCCAACAGGAAACGGTAAGAATGCGTCAACTAATCCAGGATTTGCTTGCCTTTTCCGGTATCAGTGCTGGCGAACGGAAATTTGAATACACCGACCTCAATAAGGTGATAGAAGAAGTGAAAAGGGAGTTTAAAGAGCTGATCGATGAAAAGCGGGCGGTAATAGAAGTGAATGAAATTGGGGAAGTTTACGTGATTCCTTTTCAGTTTCGTCAGCTTATGCATAATCTTATTGGCAACGCGCTCAAGTATTCACACCCGAAAAGGCAACCTCACATAAAAATAACGAGCCGGATTATCCAACGCGGGGAATTAAATTTGGAGGGACTTTCTCCTCAAAAAGAATACTGTCAAATTAGCCTTAGCGACAACGGAATCGGCTTTGAACAACGATTCAGCACCAAAATATTTGAAGTATTGCAAAAGCTTCACGGCAAAGACGAATATGCCGGTACAGGTATCGGACTTGCCATCGTAAAAAAGGTAGTTGACAATCACAATGGGATCATTACCGCAAACAGCGAACTAAATAAAGGGGCCACTTTCAATATTTACCTTCCTACCGGACAGGCAAGCCTGTCTGCGTCTCAATAAACGAAAGTCAATATGGAAAACGAACCGATACATATTCTACTTGCCGATGATGATGAAAACGACCGTCTTATTTTTACAGAGGCATTTGCCGAATTAGAAATCAAAACAGTCGTTGGCACGGTAAAGGACGGAATGAAACTCATGGAAAGGCTCCATGATAGCACCATTCCATTACCCGATCTCCTTTTTTTGGATCTCAACATGCCTCGCAAGGATGGATTGGAATGTTTGAAAGAAATCCGAAGCGATAAAAAACTCATAGGGATTTCCATCGCTATTTATTCAACGTCGGATAATAAGAAGGATTTGGAAGAAACCTTCCTCAATGGGGCGAATATATACATTATCAAGCCAAGTAGCTTTAGTAAGCTCAAGACCGTATTGGAAAAAGCAGTAATGACCGCTTTTCAATATCAGGACGAGAAATTGAAAAGAGAAAACTTTTTGCTCCTGGTCTAAAAACGCCAAAAGGAAGGCCATTCCGACGGAGCAGATAGGTGTCTTTAGAGGCTATCCACAATATCGTAGAGTTTCTGTGAGGTAATTGGTTTAAAAATAAAATCAGAAACTTCACTGATGGATTTTGCCCGGGCCACGTCGTCCGGAGAAATAGAGGAAGAGCAGATATAAATCGTGATTTTTTTACTAAGGTCCAGTTTTAACCTGCTAAACTCATCCAAAAATTGCCAGCCATCCATGATGGGCATGCTTAGGTCCAAAAAGATTACTTCCGGTAAATTATCCTGATTGCCCAGGTTATTCTTAATGAAGTTCAATGCATCCAAACCATTTTCAAAGACCCTAATATGGTCTACCAAGTTGGTTTTATTCAAAGTTTTTCGGGTTAGGTAAACAAAGACTTCGTCGTCATCAATCAGGGTTAGGTTTTTAATATTGTTCATGCTTCTCCATTTAAAATTTTTACAAAAAATGTACTCCCTTTATCGGGTTGGCTTTCCACCCAAATGTCTCCTCCCATCGCCTCAACCTGCGTTTTTATCATAAAAAGACCAAAACCTTTGGCATCGGGATGCTTATGGAATGTCTTGCGGATTTTAAACAGATGCTGTTTGTGCAAGTCCAGGTCAATGCCCATACCGTTGTCGGCAAAAGAAATCACTGTTGCCCCGGACACCGGGGTAGATTCGATGTAAATTTCCGGATTTCGTTTGGGGGATTTGTATTTTAAGGCGTTGCTTATCAGGTTAGCAAAAATACTTTCCAGGTATTTTTGAGGAAAAATGACTAATGGCGCTTTACTGAAATCTGCCCCTATATTTGCCTGGTACTTTTTGATTTGAGTTTCAAAACCCACCTTGATTCTTTCGAGGCAATCTTCCAGGCATACCTTATCAGCGGCAATACCCGTATCCTGTTTAACCTGAATGGACTCTACCAGCTCGTTAAAGACTTCCATCAAGTGGTTTACCACCGGTTTCATTTTAGACTGAATCTCATTTTTTTCTTCCTCGGACTCGCTATTATCCGTGAAGTCGATTAACATGGAAATGTTAATCAACGGACCTCTAAGGTTATGGGAAACAATATTGCAAAAATCCACCAATTGCCTGTTTTTGGATTCCAGGGCTCTGCCGTGTTCAATAGCTTGATGATTGATCTTTTTTATGTGCGCTTCCCCTTTTTTCCTTTCCGTGATATCGGAGCGAATGGCTACGTATTGGTAGGGTTTACCGTCTGCTTTCAGAAAAGGCACAATGGTGGTATCCACCCAGTAGTAGGTTCCATCTTTAGCTCTGTTTTTCAGCTCTCCTTTCCACACCCTGCCATTGGCGATGGTGGTCCACAATTCACGTATATAGGCTTTAGAATGATATCCGGAGTTGATAATGCGGTGATCCTTGCCGATTAGTTCCTGTGCACTGTATTTTGAAATCTTACAAAAATTTTCATTTACATGCCTGATAATGCCCTTTTGATCGGTGATGGCAACGATTGCCGATACATCCAGGGCATATTTATAATCGGAAATCTCCTTTAGCGATCGGTTCAAGTCCGCTTCGCCTTTTTTCCGATCGGTAATATCAAAGCGAATGGCTACGTATTGGTATGGTTTGCCCTCTTTATTAAGAAAGGGTACGATGGTGGTGTCCACCCAGTAATAGGCACCGTCTTTAGCCCTGTTTTTTATTTCACCTTTCCACACCTTGCCGTTAGCAATGCTGGTCCAAAGGTTTCGAATAAAAGATTTTGGATGGTAACCTGAATTAATGAGACGGTGATCCTGACCGATAAGCTCCTTTCTGTTGTATTTTGAAATTTTGCAAAAATTATCATTCACATAGGTGATTATGCCTTTTTGGTCCGTAATGGCGACGATTGCCGACTCGTCAAGGGCGTACATATAATCAGCTATTTTTTCCATAGTAACCGTTTGGATTTTGGAGCTGTTTATTTCAATACCAAAATAGTAAAAAGCGATTAACTCCTGAATGCCTCCCATAGCTGCTGCAAACTACTTGGAACGAAGGCAAAAAATTAACCGTCCCCTTACTCGCTTATACAACGAATGGTACAAATATAGGTTTAAAATAAATTATTAAAGGTATAAGTGAAATAAATTACTACTATTTTAGGACATTAGGAAGAGTCATTCCCCATTTTTAGCCTATAGGGTTTAACCTAAACTCAGGGAGGGGTTAGGGAGCTTTCTTCCCGATGCTGGATGCCGCTGCATTTATGGTAATACCCTGCCTGGAAATTCGAATGCTATCAAATCTAAATTAAAGAGAGAATTAGGTCAAGTTCATAGTGGGCTTTCGCAGGAATCCGGAAAGAACGCGTACGGATAAGTAAGTGAATACATAAAAAATATTTATGTTTTTCATGCTAAATCAAAATGAAAACTTATGGAAAAACTTTTTAAAATTTGCATCCACATTCAATTCTTAAGGAAGATAGCATGGCCTATCAACATGCTTACTTGAATTCATTTAAAGAAACCATTCATGTCAGAAAACTTTCTAACCTTACTTGCCACGCTTTCGCCTGCTGTGTTTGTAGCCACCGCCGTAGCCTCATGGTTTCAGCCAGGATGTAAGCCAAAACAAATCATCGCCATAAGCAAAACCGCAACGATAGTTAGCATATTAGTTGTCGTTTTGAGTAGTATTTATGTAACAAAGCAAGGCCTGTTAGAATCCGGGTTATTAGGCATTAGCGGGATTGGTTTCAGTATTCGCCTGGATGCACTGAGCATTCTTATGTTGGGGATGATCGCGCTCCTGGGTTTTATCATTATCAAATTCAGTAGTAATTACCTGGATGGTGATCAAAGACAGGGGGCATTTATTGGAAAGCTCGCTGCCACCATCGCTTCAGTACAGTTGCTGGTAATTTCAGGGAACATCGGTTTGCTATTTATTTCCTGGGTTTTGACCAGTATTTCGCTGCACCGTTTGTTGGTTTTTTACCACGAACGACCGGGTGCGCAAGTTGCCGCAAAAAAGAAATTTATTTTGGCCAGGTTGGGCGATGGCTGCTTATTGGTAGCCATTGCCTTGCTCTACAACCAATTCGGATCCGGGAACCTTGAGGTGATTTTCTCGGCTATCAAAGGGGGATTATCTGCAGAAAGCAGCTCCCTTCCCCTGGAACTTTCAGCATTGTTTTTAGCCCTGGCAGCAATCCTGAAATCCGCCCAATTCCCCACTCATGGCTGGTTGATTGAGGTGATGGAAACGCCCACCCCCGTATCAGCCTTGTTGCATGCAGGCCTGCTTAACGCGGGCCCCTTCCTGATTATCCGCATGGCTTTTGTAATGGATGCCAGCACGGTGGCTCCCATTTTGTTGCTGAGCCTGGGAGGATTTACGGCACTCTTCGCTTCGGTGGCTTACCTGACACAAACGTCCATCAAAACTGCTTTGGGGTATTCAAGTGTCGGCCATATGGGTTTTAGTTTAATGGTTTGTGGATTGGGTGTATACCCGGCGGCCATGTTGCATCTGGTAGCACACTCGTTTTATAAAGCGCATGCTTTTCTTTCTTCCGGAAGTGTGATTGATTTGGTACGCGCATCAAAGATAGCAGAACAGGCTCAAACACTTAGCCCAATAAAAGTAACATCTGGCATTGCAATGGCCCTTCTGTTGTACACTGGCTTCGCACTGCTTTGGGGGATCGATCCGCAGAGAGAACTGTCTCTTTTGTTTATCGGTGCCGTTATTGTCATGGGCTTATCCCGCATTTTTACAGCAGCGATTGCCCGCTCATGGAACCCGGGATTGATGGCTCGGGCAGTGCTTCTGGCGTTGACGGTTACTGCGGCCTTTTTTGCGCTGGAATCTGGGACCCACCTGCTGCTTGGATCGCAAGTTCCGGAGCTAAGGGTCCCGGGATTAGGCAAAATGCTGTTAGTAAGCGTCATTTTACTGGGATTCGGGCTGGTTGTTTTCATGCAGATCATAGCGCCACAGCTTTCAAAAAAACCATTCTATCAGGAGCTGGCCATTCATGTTCGAAACGGTTTTTACGCCAATGCCTGGTTTGACAGGTTGATACAGGCCTTAACCATTCTATCTCCGGAAAGCAGGCAGGAATTGGTTGTTATTGCACCCACCAATTCCCATTCGGGATCAGGGCTAACAACGAGAAAAAAATAACAGCCCCCAAAAAACCTTTAGAAATTTTAAAGAAAAACGAATTGTTGATTTTATGAAAATAGAAGATCAAGTTTTAGTACGACCTAAGGAAGTAAACAAAACCACGCTTGCAGACACACTTCGCAAGGCCTGTAAAAAAATTGCACCTGTTTGGCCCTTGGAAAATTTTGTGGCCGTGAACCCTTACCTCGGTCTTACCGACCGGAATTTTGAAACAGTGGCCCAGCAGTTGGCTACCGTGGGCGGTATTCAAATGACCTTGCCGGTATCGTTTTACAGAAATAAAATCAAGGAAGGGAAAATCACGCCCAAGGACCTGAAGGCTGCATTCGAAAAGAAATTTATTTATGAAGCAGATGTAGACCTATTTATTAATCAGTTGGAAAATAGGGAGGATGTGGAGCAAAAAGGCACTACCATCGCTTCCGTTAGCGACGTAGCCATGCAGGTTTCGAAACAAGACTGGACGCGTTTTGTAACGGGCAGAATTTCAACCTGGGCGGCATCCTATTTTGACAATGACCAGGCTATTTGGAAGGCAGCAAATCAACAAGCCGGGGTTTTTGAATCCTGGAAAGCAGAGGCCGAAGTGGATTTAACGAGCGAAATCATGGGATTGAAGGGCTTTAGGAAAACGGTAAAAGCCTTACCGAATCATCCACTGAAGGCAGCTCAAAAAGCCTTGGATATACTTGCGGTCCCCGAAGAAGCCCTGCCTACCTACTTGCATCGGTTGCTGTTGGGGGTAGGTGGCTGGTCGGCTTATGCCGCGCGATTGGACTGGGACAACGAATTGTATGGCAAAAAAGGAGGAGCGTCCATCGAGTTTCTGGCGGTTCTTATTTGCTGGGAAGCCTGTTTGCTTCTATGCCTGGACGGGCAGCAACTTCGGTCCCTTTGGTTAAAGGCAAGAAATGACCTTGTGGAAGCAAGTGGGAATACCGAAATAAGCCAGGAGCTATCTGAAAAACTGGTCTTACAAGAGGCATTCGATCTAGCTGTTCAACGAGAAATCATCGAAAAATTTCAGGTTTCTAAAACCAATCCACCGCAAAAACCAGATCGGCCAAACGCACAGGCCATTTTCTGTATCGACGTGCGCTCCGAAGTTTATCGAAGAAATTTGGAACAAGTAGACCGGCGAATAGAGACCATTGGGTTTGCCGGATTTTTTGCTTTCCCTATTCATTTTGTCCCTATTGCCCATAATAAAGGAGAGGCACAGTGCCCGGTGCTCATACCAGCAGGTCCGACCATCCTGGAAGAAATTGCAGATAAGGTGGCCAATAAGGCCGCGTATAACAAACGCGTCCTTGGCCATCAGGTATCGGAGGTTTGGAAATCCTTTAAATCCGGAGCCGTGACTTGTTTCAGTTTTGTGAGCCCCATTGGTTTGTCCTACCTCCCGAAACTCTTCACCGATTCGTTTGGACTCACGCGCCCTGTTCCTCATCCCGATCAGGCTGGACTGAACGCCAAGGTGTCGAAGCAAAAAGGTATTTCGCTGAATGTGGCCAATCATCACCGCGAAACAGTGGGCATACCGCTGGAAAAACAGGTTGAAATGGCTAAAAACGCATTGAATGCCATGTCGCTTACCGATAATTTCGCTGGTTTCGTGTTGATAGTAGGTCATGGGGCTACCACTGTCAACAATCCCCATGCCACCGGACTTGATTGTGGCGCTTGCGGAGGCCGTTCCGGAGAGGCAATGCCAAAGTAGCCGCAGCTGTATTGAATGCCAAAGCAGTGCGTAAGCACTTACAGGACGAAGGAATCGCTATTCCGGAGGATACGGTATTTTTAGCCTGCCTGCACGATACGACCACGGACACAATCCACATCTATAACGAACAAGAGGTCCCTGCTACGCAATTTGAAGCACTAGCAGACCTTAAAAGTTCTTTGGCAAAAGCAGGGAAGACCGCCCGCGCAGAAAGATCCTTGAGAATGGCCATCCATAAAAATGAAGACAAGGCGATCATCGCCCGAAGTAAGGACTGGTCGCAAGTCCGGCCGGAATGGGGATTGGCGGGTTGTTCCGCCTTTGTGGTGGCTCCGCGTGAGCGTACAAAAAACCTGAACTTTAGCGGCCAATCTTTCTTACATTCTTATCAGTGGAAAAAGGACAAGGGGTTTTCCGTTCTTGAATTGATTATGACCGCCCCCATGGTGGTGACAAGCTGGATTAACCTTCAATATTATGGATCGACGGTTGATAACAAGAATTTTGGTTCCGGAAACAAAACCCTACATAACGTAACCTCCGGGCTAGGCGTGCTGGAAGGGTATTCCGGAGACTTACGGGTAGGATTGCCCATGCAGTCGGTGCACGATGGCGAAAAATACCAACACGAACCGCTGAGGCTCAATGTGATTATCGAAGCACCCATTGATGCCATGAATGCCATCCTAGAAAAGCATCGGTCAGTGAAGGAACTGTGCGACAACGGGTGGATTTACCTGCTTGCCATGGATGAGCATGGTGAAGTTGCCTATCGGTACGTAGGAAATTTACATTGGGAAGCACTTTAATACGCTCGATTTTTTTTGACATTCCTGGTAGGGCGGCTGCCGAAGGCAGAAGCCGCCTCATCACTACCAATACATGGCAAAAGAATAGTGATTTCAGCAAAAGTAGTCTGCGATCTGAGAGTAAAGCCTTTTATTTAGACTGGATTGCGGGGTATCAATGGTGCACTGAGTCCGATAGTTATGCCTCAAACGTTTTCAGTAATCATCTATACTTGTATTGAATTGTTTGCCGGAGGAAAAGAAAACTAGTAATCATACAACTTATCAAAGAAAACCATGAAGGAATGTCACCGTTATTTTCTACCCATTTTAGTCCTATTTCTACTATCTTCTTGCGGCGATTTAAGAAAAAAAGCTGAGGATAGGCTTAACGACCTACAAAACAAAGCGGCATCTTTAGATTCGTTGGTGAATAAAGAAATTGATAAGGTTTTGACGCTTGACTCAATCGTTAATAGGGAGGGTGAAAAAGTTAAAAAACTGGATTCGCTACTAAATAGAGCTTCATCAAAAATGGATTCGATTTCAAGCGAGAAGCTGAGACTTTTGGAAAAAATCATCCAATAAAAGGGAGTAGGGTCTCTTTATTTTGGTAGTTGAAGATGATTGTATTGACCTTTATGCCTGCTTTTTAAACCAACCTTTTTCAGGCTGAAATGGATAAATACAGACAGGGAAAGCAATATGAAGAATGGCTGGGTTTTTCTTACAGGACTTTGCCCGCTGCTCTCATGATGCGGCAGGCAGATAATAGCAAAGGTGTATAACCAATAAAGGTGACCTGAAAGCAAGTCACCTTTATTGATTGTATTTGGTATGGAAAGACGGTTAGTTTTTCAGTTCGAAGCGATCCAGGTTCATGACCTTGTCCCAGGCAGCTACAAAATCCCGAACAAATTTTTCCTTGCCATCATGGCAGCCGTACACCTCTGAAATCGCCCTTAATTCAGAATTAGAACCGAAAATAAGGTCCGCGCGGGTTCCGGTCCATTTGCGTTCCCCCGTATGGCGATCCCTTCCTTCAAATACTTTGTCTGAATCGTCCACGGCTTTCCAACTTGTACCCATGTCCAACAGGTTGACAAAGAAATCATTGGTAAGCACACCGGGCTGTTTGGTGAATACACCGTGTCCGGATTGGTCAAAATTCGTATCAAGCACGCGCATTCCGCCTACCAGTGCGGTCATTTCCGGAGCGGTCAGTGTCATTAATTGCGAACGATCTACCAACATCTCTTCGGCAGCTACCTGATGTTGAGCATCCTGGTAGTTACGGAAGCCGTCGGCTGCCGGTTCCAGAATCGCAAAAGATTCCACATCAGTCTGTTCCTGGGAAGCATCTGTGCGTCCGGGAGCAAAAGGCACCGTCACATCCTGTCCGGCATCTTTGGCTGCTTTTTCGATGGCAGCACATCCCCCCAGAACGATCAGGTCGGCAAGGGAGACTTTTTTATTTCCGGACTGAGATCCGTTAAAGGTTTCCTGAACCCCCTTCAGCTTATCCAGTACCCTGGCGAGCTGTGTCGGGTTGTTGACCTCCCAGTCTTTTTGGGGTGCCAGTTGGATTCTTGCCCCATTGGCACCACCTCTTTTGTCCGAACCCCGGAAGGTAGAGGCAGAAGCCCATGCGGTACTGACAAGCTCCGAAACCGAAAGACCAGTATCCAGGATTCGTTTTTTAAGGTCGGCAATATCCTTGCTGTCCACCAATTCGTGGTCCACTGCAGGGACAGGGTCTTGCCAGATCAGGTCCTCCTGGGGTACTTCAGGGCCCAGGTACCGGGCACGTGGTCCCATGTCCCGGTGGGTAAGTTTAAACCAGGCCTTCGCAAAGGCATCGGCAAATTCATCCGGATTCTCATAGAAATGGCGGGAAATTTTTTCGTATTCCGGATCCATGCGCAAGGCCAGATCGGTGGTCAACATAAACGGTGCATGACTTTTAGAAGGATCGTGCGGATCGGGAACGGTCCCGGCACCGGCACCGTCTTTTGGCCGCCATTGATTGGCACCTGCGGGGCTTTTGAATAGTTCCCAATCGTAGCCGAAGAGGTTTTCGAAGAAATTGTTACTCCATTTGGTAGGCGTGGTCGTCCAGGCACCTTCCAACCCACTGGTGATGGTGTTGTTTCCATTTCCGGAACCCAGAGTGGTTTTCCATCCTAAACCCATTTCCTCGATTCCAGCGCCTGCCGGCTCGGGACCTACGTATTCGGTTGGATCTCCGGCACCGTGCGTTTTTCCAAAGGTATGCCCACCGGCAATCAATGCTACGGTTTCGTAATCATTCATGGCCATCCGTCCGAAGGTTTCACGAATATCCCGGGCTGCAGCTACGGGATCCGGCTTTCCATTGGGGCCTTCCGGGTTTACATAAATAAGCCCCATCTGTACGGCTCCCAGTGGATTTTCAAGCTCCCGGTCACCGCTGTACCGCTTGTCTCCCAGCCATTCGGCTTCCGATCCCCAGTACACATCTTCCTCCGGCTCCCATATGTCTTCCCTTCCTCCGGCAAATCCATAGGTTTCGAGCCCCATCGATTCCAGGGCCACATTTCCCGCCAGAATCATCAGATCTGCCCAGGAAAGCTTTCTTCCGTATTTTTGCTTGACGGGCCATAGTAGTAGACGGGCTTTATCCAGGTTGGCATTGTCAGGCCAACTATTAAGTGGAGCAAATCGCTGCGTCCCGGTGCCACCGCCCCCACGGCCATCCGAGATCCGGTAAGTACCGGCACTGTGCCAGGCCATTCGGATGATAAAAGGTCCGTAATGTCCATAATCAGCTGGCCACCACTCCTGTGAAGTGGTCAGTGCTTCGTGCAAATCCTTTTTGACCTCCGCAAGGTCAAGGGAGTTAAATTCTTCCGCATAATTAAACTGTTCTCCCATGGGATTGGAAAGGGAAGAATGCTGCCGAAGTATGTTTAACTTTAATTGGTTCGGCCACCAGTCCCGATTTCTGGTTCCTCCTCCGGCACTTTGTTTTAGAGCTCCTCCATGAAAAGGACATTTCGCCACGCTCTCATTGAAGTCTGATAGTTTTGCATTTGGGTTTGTGTTGTTTTCCATAACGACTTATAAAATTTATTTCTTTTTTCTTCAACAAGATACCAAATTTTGCAATTATCAAAAATTAAAATCCATTGAAAAAATCTATGGGTCTTATCTGTTCTCTATGGCTGGATTGAATAGGCAAATTTTACGTATCCAAATCCCCCTTAAAGGGGGATTTGCTGAAATGCTTTTTTAAAGCGGAATTGGAGCCATTGCAACGGGCTGAGATAGTTCTCCGGTAATACCGTGACCGTTAATCCATCCGTATCCAAATCCCCCTTGCCAAGGGGGTAAGGGGGATTTTTAGGGAGTGGAAAATCGATCGATAAATATAATTTAGACTCTTAAAACCAATTTTTAAAGAAGAAATCCTGGACTTTTAATCTATTATGATTAAATTTTTTCATGCGATATGTCCCTTACAACAAGAATTTGAAAGAATTCTCAAGAGAATTGAGGTCTCATTCTACTCTTTCCGAAGTTTTACTTTGGCAAAAGCTAAGAGCAAGTCAATTTCGAGGGTATGCTTTCAACCGGCAAAAACCATTGGGAGATTTTATTGTGGACTTCTATTGCAGGAAACTTAAATTGGTAATCGAGATTGATGGGGATAGCCACTTTTATGCTGAATCTGTTGTTGAAGATCAAAGAAGGCAATTAATATTAGAAAAAATGGGTTTATGTTTTCTAAGATTTTTGGATAGCGAAGTTAAGAAATCCATGCCTTTTGTTCTTCAGGAAATTGGAGCATTTATGGATGATTGGGAAGTAAAAAATGGTGGTTCCAGAACGGATTTTTAAGCATCTAAATGACTCGAAAAAATCCCCCTTGCCCCCTTAAAAAGGGGGAATTGCTGAAATGCCTGTTTAAGGCTGATTTGGAGCCATTGCAACGGGCTGAGATAGCTCTCCGGTAATAAAGATGAATCAACTAAGCGCCGCCTGAAATCGACCTCAGGTTACTAGACAAAAAAAAGCGGCTGTTCACTGAGAACAGCCGCTTTTGCTTTTTACTAAAAAGCCACAAGGCTTAACTCCCGCACATTTCACAGTCATCCGGATTGTCAAGCGAGCAGGCGATGGCATCCTGCTGCTGTTTTTTGTCATCAGGTGCTTCTGGTTCGTGCTTTTTGTCCAGTTGCGATTTATCTACGGTAAATTGGATGGCGCTGCTGGCAGCTTTGGAACGCAGGTAATAGATACCTGTTTTCAAACCTTTTTTCCAGGCGTAAAAATGCATGGAAGTCAATTTTCCAAAGTTGGGTTCCTGCAGGAAGAGGTTCATGCTCTGGGATTGACACACATAAGCACCCCGGTCGGCAGCCATATCGATGATTACCTTTTGAGAAATCTCCCATACGGTTTTGTACAGGTCTTTTAGATTCTGAGGAATTTCAGGAATGTTCTGCACTGAACCGTTGGCACCGATCAACTTGTTTTTCATATTATCGTTCCAAAGGCCCAAACGGATCAGATCCCTCATCAGGTGCTTGTTCACCACCACAAATTCTCCGGAAAGGGTCCTGCGGGTGTAAATATTGGAAGTATACGGTTCAAAGCACTCGTTGTTACCCAATATCTGAGAAGTAGAGGCAGTAGGCATAGGAGCCACCAACAGCGAGTTGCGAACCCCATATTTATTTACCTTTTGCTTTAACTCAGTCCAGTTCCATCGGCCTGATTTCGGGGTCACTCCCCAAAGATCAAACTGAAACAAGCCCTGTGATACCGGGGATCCTTCATACGTTTCGTAGGTTCCATGAAGTTTTGCCAATTCCATAGAGGTTTCCATGGCGGCGAAATAGATGGTTTCGAAAATCGCTTCGTTCAGGCCTTTAGCTTCTTCTGAATCGAACGGCATGCGCAACAGAATAAAGGCATCTGCCAGCCCCTGTATCCCCAAACCAACCGGACGGTGTCTGAAATTGGATTTTCGGGCTTCGGGTACCGGATAGTAGTTGACATCGATCACCTTGTTTAGGTTTCGGGTCACCACCTTGGTTACTTCATAGAGTTTTTGATGGTCAAAATGCCTTTTTCCATCTTTTGCGGTAGCGACAAATTTGGGCAGGGCAATGGATGCCAGATTACAAACGGCTACTTCATCCGGAGAGGTGTATTCCATGATTTCGGTACACAGATTGGAAGATTTGATCGTCCCCAGGTTTTTCTGGTTGGATTTTCCATTGGCTGCATCCTTATACAAGATGTAGGGAGTACCGGTTTCTATTTGGGATTCGAGGATTTCAAACCAGAGTTCCTGAGCTTTGATGATCTCTCGTGCCCTGCCTTCTTTCTCGTATTTTTCATAAAGTCTTTCAAACTCTTCTCCGTGGCAATCCGCCAGACCGGGAGCCTCATGCGGGCAAAACAAAGACCAGTTTTCGTTGGCTTCGACTCTTTTCATAAAGAGGTCGGAAATCCAAACCGCATAGAATAGATCCCGTGCACGAAGTTCTTCCTTGCCGTGATTTTTCTTCAGGTCCAGAAAATCCTTGATATCTGCATGCCAGGGTTCCAGGTAAATGGCAAAGCTGCCTTTTCGCTTACCACCGCCCTGATCCACATAACGGGCGGTCATGTCAAAATTCCGCAACATGGGGACAATTCCATTGGATACCCCGTTGGTCCCGCGAATGTAGGAACCTTTGGCTCGTACATTATGAATGGACAGGCCAATGCCTCCGGCGGATTGTGATATTTTTGCACACTGCTTTAGGGTATCGTAGATGCCATCGATGCTGTCGTCTTTCATGGTTAACAGAAAGCAGGAAGACAACTGAGGCTTTGGTGTACCGGCATTGAAAAGCGTAGGAGTGGCATGGGTAAACCATTTCTGCGAAAGCAAGTGGTAGGTTTCGATGGCCGCATCGATGTCTTCCTTGTGAATGCCAATGGAAACGCGCATCAGCATGTGCTGCGGGCGCTCTACTACTTTACCGTCAAGTTTGATCAGGTAACTTCTTTCCAGTGTCTTGAATCCGAAAAAGTCATAATCAAAATCGCGATTGTAATCGATGACTTCATCCAGCTTGGCGGCATGTTTTTTCACAATACCATACACATCAGGAGCGACCAGGGCTGCATTCTCATCCGTTTTGGGATTGATGTAGGTATACAACCTTTTCATGGTATTGGAAAAGGACTGGCTGGTGGTTTTGTGCAGATTGGAAATAGCGATTCTGGCAGCCAGGACTGCGTATTCCGGATGCTTTACGGTAAGTGATGCGCAAACCTCTGCGGCCAGGTTATCCAGTTCGGTGGTGGTCACCCCGTCATACAGCCCGTCGATCACTTTTTTCGCGACCTCTATGGGCTGAATGTACCGTGCATCCAGGCCATAGCATAGATTTTCTATGCGGGTAGTGATTTTGTCGAATCTGACGGACTCTCTTCTGCCGTCTCTTTTGATTACTAACATACTGATTGGTTATTAAAATGGTTAAAAAGTATCAAAAATCCTCTTCTACGGAAAATTTCCCTGAACCGTTGGCGACGTCTTTGTTTTTCATTACGCCTGCTTTTTGATAATCCCCAACCCGCTTCTCAAAGAAATTGGTCTTTCCTTGCAGGGATATCATGTCCATGAAATCAAATGGATTGGTACTGTTCCAAACTTTGGGACAGTCCAATTCCTGTAGCAGCCTGTCGGCTACAAACTCTATATACTGACACATTAGTTCTGCATTCATTCCGATAAGCCTCACCGGCAATGCATCGGTCACGAATTCTTTTTCAATTTTCACCGCATCCTTGATGATACCGATGATGGTTTCTTCAGGTAACCGGTTAACCACGTGCTTTGTGTACAGGTGACAGGCAAAATCGCAATGCAATCCCTCATCCCTTGATATTAGTTCGTTTGAAAACGTCAGCCCTGGCATCAGCCCTCTTTTCTTTAGCCAGAAAATAGAACAGAAGGAACCGGAGAAGAAAATGCCTTCTACGGCGGCAAAGGCAATCAACCGCTCCTGAAAGTCTCCCTGATCAATCCATCTCAAAGCCCACTCCGCCTTCTTTTTGACGCAATCCAGGTGCTCGATAGCATTAAATAAGCGATCCCGTTCATCTGGGCTTTTGATGTAGGTGTCAATAAGTAAGCTATATGTTTCGCTGTGTATGTTTTCCATGGCTATTTGGAAACCATAAAAAAACTTGGCCTCGGTATACTGCACCTCGGACACAAAATGTTCAGCAAGGTTTTCGTTTACAATTCCGTCACTAGCCGCAAAGAAGGCCAGAACGTGAGATATGAAGTGTCTTTCGTTATCACTTAGATTTTTCCAGTCATTGAAATCCTGACCCAGATCGATCTCTTCCGCGGTCCAAAAACTAGCCTCGGCTTTTTTGTAGTATTCCCAAATGTCATCATGCTGAATGGGGAATAAGACAAAACGGCTGTTATCTCCTTGTTCTAATATTGGTTCTGACTTCATTACTCCAATTGGTTTATTAAATTAAATAGATGGCTAAGGTGCCTTTTGTTCGCTTTAACTTGGTATGGTTCGTTTTCGTAACAACACCTTAACAAATATGGGCAAGAAAATTCAAAAAGTAAAGCCCAAAACAGTGCCAAAGGCCTAATTATTGACTACTGGTCAAATACATGTAATATACTAGTAAACAATTAAATATGTATGCTATAATAAATCAAAACTTTAATCTAAAATGCCCTGAATCGTTGATCCAACTTTTTTCAAATTATTTTAATCAAAGTGAAAAAGCCCGAAATAACCTCTTTTTTTGACCGATGGTCAATTAATTTTCAAAATTAGCCTGTTCTATATGTGTTTACCTGTTGAAATACAGGTAGATAGGTGGTTACTGTGAATTTTGTAAAATAAAATTCGAAATACATACTGCTAAAAATGCAGCTTCCTTTATTTTCCAGGCAGCTACAGGCAGAAGCTAGCGGCTTGTTAATTAATATTCCGTTATTATTTTACGAATCTGTGATTTTTTCTTATATTTGCACCTCAATTTTGATAATTGTAATCTATCAAATTATTATGTACGCAATAGTTAACATTTCCGGTAAGCAGTTCAAAGTAACAAAAGAGCAGCAGATCTTTGCACCCAAAATGCAAGGTGAAGTTGACGCTTCCGTAGAATTCGATCAAGTGCTGTTGGCAGATGACAACGGTACCGTATCGGTAGGCGCACCCCTGTTGGAAGGTGCCAAGGTATCGGGGAAAATCCTCGATCACGTAAAGGGAGACAAAGTAATTGTTTTCAAGAAAAAGCGGAGAAAAGGCTACAAGAAGAAAAACGGCCATCGTCAACAGTATACAAAAATCGTAATCGAAGATATCGTACTTTAAGTATCCGACCAGGAAACTCTAAACAAATAAAATTATGGCACATAAGAAAGGTGTAGGTAGTTCCAAAAACGGAAGAGAATCAGAAAGCAAGCGGCTTGGAGTGAAAAAATTTGGTGGTGAGTCGGTTATTGCTGGCAACATCATTGTCAGGCAACGAGGAACAAAGCATCATCCCGGATTGAATGTAGGTTTGGGAAAAGATCATACTTTGTTTGCGCTGACCCCCGGTACAGTGGCTTTTGCCAAGAAACACGATGGAAGATCCTACGTGAATGTACTTCCCAGTGAAGCATAACATTCCTTTTGAGGAGTAAATTACATAAGGCCTCTACCAGGGGCCTTTTTTTGTGTATAATCCCTTGGAAAAGGCATATACCATCAATAAACTATTCGTTTTATTTCCGGTAATCCGCCGGGTTCAAATTTTGTTTTTGTCATGAACTATACTGAAAATTACAGAGGAATAAAGATCGACGTGCAGTCGGTAAATCTAGACATCAATGGCGCGGTGCAGGAGGAAATCCGGTCGTCCATAGACAAGTTATCCAAATTCACTCCGGATATCAATGCGGTGGACATTTACTTCAAAACCGAAGGACATGGAGGTACGGCAAAGCACGTGGTAGGCGTGCGGGTAGGGATACCCGGCCCGGATGTATTCGCCGAAGATAAGGGAGACCATTGGATTCCTTTATTGAAAGACGTAGTGGATAAATTGGTCAAGCAATTAAAGAAGAACAAATAATCCCTTTCCAAAAAGCTTCCGTTAGAACAAACGGAAGCTTTTTATTTCCTCCCAAAAATACAAGGCATTTTGAGGAGAGATCACTACAATGACGGCAATCCCAAATACTGCCCCATAGAAGTGGGCATCGTGATTGATCGCATCGTCGCCCATTTTTCCTTTGTAAAAGGCGTATCCTAAAAACAATAGTCCCAGTATAAACCCGGGAAGGCAGAAAATACCAAAAATACAGATGTCAGATAAGGGCATTAGCACGATGCTGGCAAAAACCGTCGCCGAAGTACCTCCCGATGCTCCCAGGGCATGATAGGAGGGATTATCTTTTTCTTTAAGATAAGTAGGGATGTCCGCCACGATAATGGCCAGCAGGTAAAACCCGATAAATGCCAGGGCTCCCACACCTTGTCCAAAGGTATACATCAGGTATTGCTCTACCACATTTCCGAAAAAATAGAAGGTAAACATATTGAAAAGCAGATGGGTGCCGTCCTTGTGAACAAAGCCGGAAGTTATAAACCGCTGGTAGGATTTATTGCGCTGTATCAGGTAGGGAGTAAATAACTGGTTTTGCAAAAAACCAGGGTTGTTCCATCCATAGTAGGATACCAGACATGTGATGGCGATGACAATGATCGTTAGCGATAGCTCCATGGGTTTTATTTTTCGCGGTTAGCCAGGTTGCGTGTAAGGTTCCAAAGAACTTGCAGTCCCTCGGGCCTTTGTACTTTTAGGCTGCTGAGTTGGCTAAACCCCTTTTCAAAAAAATCAGTCGTTATGTTCAGCGTGTGCTCCCGAATCTTCAGCCGATCATAAAGGGCCGTCACTGCACGGACCTTTTCGTCCGGGTCCGGAGCGCTCGCCTGTAGCCATTTTTCTAATTCTATTTTATCCTCATCCCGGGCCAGTTCCTGGGCCTTGATGAGCAGGTACGTTTTTTTATTGGCCAATATGTCTCCTCCTACTTGTTTTCCAAACTTTTCCTGATCGGCATATACATCCAGAAGGTCATCTTTTAATTGGAATCCCAAGCCTATGTTGACACCAAAATCATATAGATGCTGCACATCTTCTTTACTGGCACCAGCCAATAAGGCACCCAATTGCAGGGAAAAGCCTATTAGCACCGCCGTTTTCAACCGGATCATATTCAGGTAGTCTGATTCCGAGACCAGGGCCACACGTTCGAAATTCATGTCCAGTTGCTGCCCTTCGCAAACCTCCGCTGCTGTCTTGCTGAAAAGTGCCAGGCTTTGGCGCAGGTACTCCGGCGAAACATCCATCAGTAATTCGTAGGCTTTGACCAGCATGACATCCCCGGATAAGATGGCCGTATTGGCATTCCACTTCTCATGGACCGTAGCCATGCCTCTACGCAGGGGAGCCTTGTCCATGATGTCGTCGTGCATCAGGGTGAAGTTATGGAACACTTCAATGGCGGATGCCGGGGTTAGGATGCGTTGGTAATCCTCCTTATACAACCCATAGGATAGCAAGGCCAGTAACGGCCGAATTCGTTTTCCTCCCAGACGCATTAAATAGTCAATGGGATCGTATAATTCCGGTGGTTGGCCTTTTAATTCGAGTTGTAGAATATGCGCTTCCAGGGAAGCTTTGATTTCTTCTAGTTGTTTTTCATTTATCATCGTTGACAAATTCCAGGTCTATGGTTCTGCGGTCAATGTCGGTTCGGGTGACACGAACCATGACCTTGTCTCCCAGCGTAATGATTTTCTTGTTTTTGGATCCAATCAGACGCATGTTTTTTTCATCAAAATCATAATAGTCGTCTGTCATGTCCTGCACGCGAACCATTCCTTCGCATTTGGTTTCGGTGATTTCTACGTACACGCCCCATTCGGTTATCCCGGTGACGATCCCCTCGTAATCCTTTACCTCTGCCAGTTTCATGTATTCCACTTGTTTGTACTTTATACTGGCCCTTTCGGCATCAGAAGCCCGTTTTTCCCGTTCCGAAGCATGCACACATTTTTCTTCCCATGCCTGGTTTTCGGGTGGCTTTCCCCCGTCCAGGTAATGTTGCAACAGGCGGTGAACCATCAAATCCGGATACCGCCGGATCGGGGAGGTGAAATGCGTATAATGTGGGAAAGCAAGTCCAAAATGAAGTTTCGGTTCAGTGGTGTATTTGGCCTTCGCCATGCTTCGGATAGCTAATTGTTCCAATACATTTTGTTCAGGCTTACCAACGATTTCGTCCATCAGCTTGTTCAGGCTGTTGGCTACTTTTTTCTCATCACTAATCTTTAAGTCATGACCGAATTTTCTCGCAAAATTAGCAAAGGTGTTGAGTTTCTCCAGGTCCGGGTAATCATGAATCCGATAAACAAAGGTGCTTTTCCCTTTATTTTTATCATAAATGAATTCTGCCACGGTTTTGTTTGCCAGCAACATAAACTCTTCGATCAGCTTGTGAACGTCTTTTCGCTCTTTGATCAGTAGGCCCACGGGCGTGCCTTTTTCGTCCAGCTTGAACTTAACTTCTACCGTTTCAAAGTTAATGGCTCCTTTCCGAAATCTTTCTTTCCGGAGCTTTTTGGCGAGGGTGTTGATCTTGATCAGTTCATCGGCGAATTCTCCCTTGCCCTGATCCATGTTTTCCTGGGCTTCTTCATAGCTAAACCTACGGTCGGAATGAATAACGGTGCGCCCGATCCAAAAATCCTTCACCTGGGCTTCATTGTCTATTTCAAAGACACAGGAAAAGGTGAGTTTATCCTCATTAGGTCGAAGGGAACAAAGCCCGTTGCTTAGCCTCTCGGGAAGCATGGGAATGGTTCGGTCCACCAGGTAAACGGAGGTGGCCCGGTCGTAGGCTTCTTTTTCCATGATGGATTTTGGCGTGACATAGTGGCTGACATCAGCGATGTGCACGCCGATTTCCATGTTTCCGTTTTTCAGATAGCGAAAAGATATCGCATCGTCAAAATCCTTGGCATCAGCCGGGTCAATGGTAAAGGTATCAACCGCCCTGAAATCCCTTCTTTTTTCCAGTTCGCGGGGGGGAATGCTATCCGGTATCGCATCGGCTTCCGCAATGGACTCCTCCGGGTATTCAAAAGGAAGCCCGAATTCTGCCATGATGGAATGAATTTCCACCTCGTGATCACCAGCTTCTCCCAGTACGCGGATAATTTTGCCGGTTGGGCTTTTGTCTCCTTCTTTCCAATCGGTTAGTTTGACAACCACCTTCTGGTTATGTTGTGCGCCGATCAGGTCTGATTTTTTTACAAAAATATCCTGATGCATCTTTTTGAAATCCGGAACCACAAACGCAAACCGTGGCGAAATTTCCACCCTGCCGACAAATTCATCCCGATTCCGTTCCGTGATTTCCAGCACTTTTCCTTCTCGCTTATTACCACGGCCCTTATGGGGCAAAATCATCACACGTACCTTGTCTCCATCCAAGGCGGTTTTGAGGTCTGCCTCCTTTACCAGGATGTCATTTTCTTTTTTTTCCTGATCCTCCGGAATGATGAAAGCAAAGCGCGCATTGACAAAATCTACTTCACCAATGATGAATTCGGGATCGGCCGCTGAAGAATAGAGGTTTCGGGGGCTTTTGGAAATGCTTCCGGAGGCTACCAATTCCTGCAAGGCTTCGTCCAATGATTTTTTGGCGGTAGCGTCCCGCAGCGATAATTTTTTGATCAATTGTTTTACTGCGAATTCTTCTCCGTAATGGCTATCTAAAAATTGCGTTAGTTGGCGTTTTACCTTTGGCAATCCGGTAGGATCCTCCTTCTTGTTTTTAAAACCTGATTTTTTTCTTCCTGAATTTCTTCCCATAAAAGTAATTTAATGCATTAAAGGTACGGATATTTATTTTAAATTATTCCGGGCTTTGTGTTTCCATTGGTTCGTCCAGATCCAGATTGATGGTTTCAAATTCCAAATTCCCCGGAAGCCCCTGATAGGCAAGGTAGATTCTTGCCGTAACGGCTACATCCCGAAGGCAATAGTGGCGGATAGCGGGTAGGTCATTGTCGGCATAGTAGGCGGAATTGACACCACTACCATCGATGCCATCCTTGGAACTAGGGATGTCAAACAGTGCTGCGAGCAGATCCAGGCGCGTGTAATGCTTGTAGTCTCCAAATTTCCACAGCTCCAAGGTATCCAGGTGGCGGATTTCCCAGGGGCGTTTACCAGCAAGTTGCAGCACCTCCGGCAGGGGCAGTTGATTGATCAGCATGCGCCTGCACAAATAAGGGATATCAAATTCTTTGCCATTATGTGCACAAAGGGTCCAGTCCCTTTTACAGAGAAGCTCCCGGAAGGCCCAAAGCATTTCATGCTCTGTTTCAGCAGCAAAAGATTTGGTACGGTACTGAAGCAGGTCTTCCTCTTTGCGATAGGTGAAATAGCCTACGCCAATACATATAATTTGACCAAATTCGGCATAGATACCCGCTTTTTCGAAATACAAATCCCCTGGATCTTTTTCCTCCTGCCCGGGGATAAACCGTGCCTTTTTCTTCCACTCTTCCTGCAATCGGGGAGGAAGTTCCTCCAGGCTTTTGGCTCCCGAAATGGTTTCCAGATCCAAAAACAGAATATCATTTAGATGTTCAAAAAAATCAGCCATATGCGTTAAGTATGTACAATGCCGTGCAAATCAAGTTCAGGAATATAACTCATGTGATTTTCCTGAATACTGCCTGCTACAAAGATAAACTTTTTGTCAAAAATCTGATCCACAATATAATAACTTATCCAAAATTCGTTTGTCAGTGCAAAAAGATCGGGGTCAATCCCTTCAATCCGGGCAAAACTAGTGGGTTCCAGCCGTTCTATCATATGCCTTAAAACGGAGGATTTTTTTCTCTTACCCTCCATTTCTCCATAAGCCCGGGAGGTAATCAGCAAGGTGGTCAGCTCGATCAGGTTATTATTGATAAGGTATGCGGACCATCCATCACCATCTTTTTCCCTGGCAATGGCCAACTTGACTCCTGTGACCGGGTGAAATTCAATATCCTTCTTCATATCAAATCCTCGAGTTCCATTTCGAAGAGCCTGGCTAAATGTCGCTTTAAGCGCTCTTTTACCTCCCACTCATCTATCGGCCGGCCCAGTTCCACATGCATGGAGGTGACGGCCTTGTCCCGAATGCCGCAGGGGACGATGTGCTCAAAATAACTCAGGTCGGCATTGACATTAAAGGCAAAGCCATGCATGGTCACCCAACGGCTGGATTTTACCCCCAGCGCGCAAATTTTCCGCGGATTTTTTTGGTGCAGGTGGTCCAGCCAGACACCCGTAAGCCCGTCAATTCTCCCCGCATCTATTCCGTAATCCCCCAGTGTGGCGATGACGGCTTCTTCCAAATACCGCAGGTACCGGTGAATGTCGGTAAAGAAATTGTCCAGATCCAAAATAGGGTAGCCTACCAGTTGCCCAGGGCCGTGGTAGGTAATATCGCCGCCGCGATTGATGGGGTAATAGCTGGCACCGTATTTTTTTAATCCTTCGGCATCCAGGAGCAGGTTCTCGGCTTTGCCGCTTTTGCCTAAGGTATATACATGCGGATGCTCGACGAAGAGCAGGTAATTTTTGGTGACTTGCTGCTTTGCAGGCTCTTGCTGCCTGTTTTGGACCTTAATCGCCACGATATCGGCAAACAATTGCTCCTGATAATCCCAGGTTTCCCGGTAATCTTTTCTGCCCAGATCCTGAAAAATAACTTTTTTATTTATAAATTCATTCACGTTTATCCCATCGTTTTTTCAAATATAGTCAATATCACAGAATGGCCGAACACAATGACAAGGGAAGAGAGGCGGAACAGCTCGCCAAAACCTGGCTGGAAGGAAAGGGCTATGCGCTGGTGGAAGAAAACTTCCGGTACAAGCATGCCGAAATTGACCTGATCATGACCTTTCAGGGCCTATTGGTCTTCGTAGAAGTTAAATTTCGTAGCGGAACCAGCTATGGCTATGCCGAGGAATTTGTGGATTATAGAAAACGACAATTGATTATCCGGGCAGCCGATTATTTTATCCATAAAATAGACTGGCATCAGGATATTCGTTTTGATATTGTGGGCGTGTACCGTGACCGCCACGGCAATATCGCCTTTAAACACTTTGAAGATGCTTTTTACTAATTCGTTGTCCGGTAAATGAGATTCCCTTCCTGATCCCATTCTGCGCGGATAAAAGGCGTAAAGTTATTGGTAAAGGCTTCTGCCTGGTATTGGATTTCGCGTTTTCTTACCCGTTTTTCATCTTTGCCAGGCCAATATTCCGTCCACAATCCAACTTTTTCTCCAAACTGGTACTCGCCCGTCACAGCCACTTGCCCGTTTGGAAAAAAATGATAGAAATTCCCTTCTTCCAGTTCGTATTCGATCGGAGTCAGTTTCTCAATTTTCCTTTCTCCCCGGTTATAATAAGTGATTCTGGAGTCTTTAGGCCAGCCTTCTGCGTAATGCCGTTTGTCCAGTAGGATGTTTTTACCATCATAGGACATCCACCTTCCGTGTTTGGTCCCGAAATAATACATGCCGGATTCGACCACATTTTCACCGATTCGCTTTTCGTAAGGACCATGTAGCAGGTAGCCTTTAGAAGCTTCATAGCCAGAGTTCTTGATGGCTTTGTTTCTGGAATCGTACCAATAAATATCACGGATGTAAGGATCGGGTTGCTGGTGACTTTGGGTAAAATGAAAAACCTGATAGGTTACCTGATCCCTAAAACTCGTCTTAATCAGTGTTTTTTTCGTTTTTTCTCCGAAATAAACATTTTTTTTACGTTTTTTCTTTTTGCTTTTTTTGTCCTCTTTTTTCTCATCCTCTACGGATGAGAAAAGCAATACGGGCGTGGAGGTAGGCAGCAAACGGCTATTGTCCACACCCGAGGAATCCGGATCCTGAACCGGAGCGTTTTCCTGACCATACCCAGGTGTAAAACCGGTTAGGATAAGCAGTCCAAGCAGGTAAAAATGCGTTTTCATATCAAGTAGATAACGTTAGGATCTTTGCTTTATTTTGGAAGGCTAGCAACCTCCTTAATAGAAATCAGG
Source organism: Cyclobacterium salsum (assembly GCF_010119245.1). Taxonomy (GTDB): domain Bacteria; phylum Bacteroidota; class Bacteroidia; order Cytophagales; family Cyclobacteriaceae; genus Cyclobacterium; species Cyclobacterium salsum. The sequence goes on along the minus strand of NZ_WNKG01000010.1, from coordinate 149,919 downwards.
AACAAGCCCTGCGACCCGAGCAGTCAAAACTGGTAAAAGATTTAGGAATCGTTGGCTTTATCCTTATTTTTGCAAAATTAAAAAATGTACCGAAAGGATCATACGATCGCAGGTACTATTTCCCTTCGAACGCATAGATATAATACTGATAATCATACATAAATAAACATACCCTAAATGAAATCCATCCTATCCGATCGCATCAACAACATGGAAGAGTCAGCCACGCTGGCTATGGCAAAAACGGCCAGGGAGCTAAAAAATCAAGGCATTGATATCATTGGACTTAGCCTGGGAGAGCCAGATTTCAAAACCCCAAAACACATACAGGAAGCCGCCAAGGAGGCCATTGATGAGGGGAAGTATTTTTCGTACCCACCAGTGGCTGGATACCAGGATCTTCGGGAGGCTATTGCCAAAAAACTCCGTGAACAAAACCATATTGGGGAGGCCAAAGCTGAGAATATTGTGGTCTCTACTGGTGCCAAGCATTCCATTGCCAATATTTTTATGTGCCTGATCAATGAAGGGGACGAGGTAGTGATTTTTGCGCCTTATTGGGTTTCCTATTCTGAAATCATCAAACTGGCCGGAGGCGTGCCGGTGTTGATTGAAGGGAATTTGGAAAATAACTTCAAAGCCACGGCTGCCCAGTTGAAGGAGGCCATTACCGACAAGACCAAGGCAGTGATTTATTCCTCTCCCTGCAACCCATCCGGATCTGTTTTCAGTAAAGCAGAACTGGAAGCCATCGCAGAGGTGGTGAAATCGAAAGAAGACCTGGTGGTGATTGCCGATGAGATTTATGAATTGATTAATTTTACCGGTCAGCATGCCAGCATCGGGTCCTTCCCTGGAATGTTTGACAGAACCATTACGGTTAATGGTTTTTCCAAGGGGTATGCCATGACTGGATGGCGGGTAGGGTACATTTGTGCTCCTTTGGCCATAGCCAAAGCCTGTGAGAAAATTCAGGGACAGTTTACTTCCGGCGGCACGGGCATCGCGCAACGGGCAGCTTTGGCAGGTCTGGTAGGCGATCAGGGACCCACCGAAGAGATGGCAGCCGCCTATCTGAAAAGAAGGGACCTGGTGTTGGCGTTGCTGCGGGATATTCCGGGCATCAAAACACATGTACCTGAGGGAGCCTTTTATTTCTTTCCGGATATTTCTGCCTTTTTTGGCAAATCCACTCCGGAAAATAAAAAAATTGAAAGTGCCGATGACTTTTGCCTGTATTTGCTCAACGAAGCACACGTTTCCCTGGTGACGGGGGCGGCTTTTGGTGCTCCTAATTCCGTCAGACTTTCTTACGCTGCTTCGGAAAGCGAGCTTAAGGAAGCCTTGAAACGAATCAAGGAATCATTGGCTAAATTGAAATGATCACTTGGCCCCGGAGATACCATCCGGGGCTGTTTTAGTTTTCGGACAGATGCAAGCACTCGTAGTCACACCCGTAAAAGATGCCGTGGAGGCTTCCCTTGAGACCATCCGGGCGGTGAAGCAGTCTACGGGCCGTTTTGCCTACTGGGTATTTAATGATTTTTCCTCTGACGACACCAAATCGGCATTGCAGGCAGCTAGTCAGGAGATGGATTTTAAGTTGATCCACCTGGAAGAGCTGACCGATCACCCTTCTCCCAATTATGATAAGGTGCTGTGGATGTCCCAGAAAGAAGCACTGGAAGCCAAGGTGCCGCTGATCATCATTGAATCGGATGTAACGGTACAGCCAGACACCATTGAACGGCTTCTTTCTTTTGCTCATAATACTCCCAACGCGGGCTTGGTGGGGGCCATTACCCATGATGAACAGGGAAGGGTAAATTTTCCGTACCTTAAATTTAAAAATGAAAAGAGGAAGGGTGCTATTGAGACCAATCGTAGTCTTAGCTTTTGCTGTACCTTGCTAAGTATTGAATTTTTGAAACAATATGATTTCGCCGATCTGGATCTCGAAAAAGACTGGTACGATACTCATATTAGTCACAAGGCACTGGATGTCGGCTTCGAAAATTACATTCTAATGGACCTTCCCGTTGGACACAGGCCCCATGGCAGCCGACCCTGGAAGCACCTGAAATATTCTAACCCCTTGTATTACTACTTTAAAAAGTGGTTTTCCGGAAAAGATAAGATTTAGGGAATTACTCAACTCAATTTTCTAATCTACCTGACGAAAGGATTGATTGTGAAGAGGCTAATGGTTTTTCCATTTTGAGGCGTTCGCCATTTAATTTGGGCTGAGCAACGACGGAAAGTACCGGGAAACCGTATTGTTAAACTTTTTTTAATTGGATTATTTAAATATTAAATTTTTTTCAAGCATACCCGTTAATAACAACAGACATAAGAAGGTGATTACGCAGAGAGGTATTCCCGTTTAGGAATATCCTAGATCAATGGGAAGGAATGTAAGGTTCTAATAAAATAAAAACAAATGATAATTAAAATAATTAAATTATGCTGGGTAATACCCGTCTGGGATTCTGTTTTCCTGTAAATTACCCCGTACTATTACTAATAATTTCTGAGAAAGGTTAGGAAGTTTTTATAAAAAATGGACATTCTAGAAGTTCTTCATTGTAATTATTTCTTTATTTTATCGAAACCTACTAAGAAGAATTGATTGCTTTATTGGGATTAATTTCCTTACCTTTGTCCTGGGTGATTAAGCAACTTTTTGTACTTATCTTTTTCTCATATTTAAAGAGGAGGTTATTTCGAAATTATTTTTACTGACCTCCTTTTTCCTTATTTGAACCTTAAACTCGTTCCTTATTGCAGCTACTTGTTCCTTTCCATATTGGTTTTAATTTACGGCCATGAAGCATTGCTTGTTCATACTAAGTGCATGGATCCTGTTTATTACTCATTCTCCTGCGCAGGAAACCGAACAAGATAGCTCCTATTACCGGGCCTATCCCACAAAACTCACCGGTAGGTATTACTTCTCCCGAAAATATACCGGGTTGGGATTGGAAAATGAAGGATATAAGCTCCTCTACATGCCCAACTCCACATTGAATATGGGGCTGGGCGTGACCTATCAGAACCTGACCTTAAATCTGGCTTATGGCTTTGGTTTTATCAATCCCGAAAGAGAGAGGGGGGAAACGAACTACCTGGACCTTCAAGCCCATGCCTATCCCAAAAACTGGGTCATTGATTTATTCGGTCAGTTTTACAACGGTTATTACTTGCACAGGAGTGATGGGCAGCTCCTTGATGGGGAGTCCAGACTTTTTCCTGACATGAAGCTACGAAAGGTGGGAGCTTCTGTACAATACCTATTTAACGGTGATAAATTTTCCTACCGGGCTGCCTTTTTACAAAATGAATGGCAGCAACGATCTGCGGGATCATTTTTGGCTGGAATGGAACTATACGGTGGTCAAATTCGCAATCAAAAAGGAATTCTCCCAACTACCTTGGGCCGGGAGGCGGATCTTAGACAGGTTAAATACATGGAATGGGCCCCCAATATCGGCTACGCGTATTCATTGGTGCTTAAAAAACATTTTTTCATTACCCTTTCGGCGGCTTCGGGACTTTCTTTAGGGCGTACCTCCCTGCACTTTGCAGATGGAAATGAGGAGCGAAATTGGGCGGTTCGACCAAATTATTTTTTACGCGGATTTACCGGTTACAATTCAGAACGCTGGTCGGTTAATATTAACTACGTTTACAATCAGGTAAACCTGGCACCCGTAGCGGGCTATCGGGTGAATACGGGTACCGGAAATTATCGATTTAACTTCGTTTATCGCTTTGCTCCCGGCCCGAAGCTATCGAAAAAGCTGGGATGGATAGACCGAACCCTTAACAAGCTCTCGGGCAAGTGAAAAGCCTGATTTTTTACCTACACGCTTAAGATTGCGGTTTTTTATTAATTCCTTCCAAATATGCTATCCTTATTAATTAATTAACACAATAGATATATTTTCTTAACGAAAAGTGTATGTGTTAACGTTGGATTATTCTGCTATTTGCCATAAAATAGATTCCTATAAGGGGTATGTTTTTGATTCTTAGAGTACTATAAGAAATCAGGTTAAAAACGATAAGGCGGAGTTTATGGTAAAACAGTTACATCCAAACAGGTTTAGCATGGGGCTGCTCCTGTTATGGTTCCTATCGGGAACCTTTAATTTCGAAGTGCTGGCGCAAAGCCGGCAGGTGAGCGGGACCGTCATCTCTTCAGAAGATGGGTTGGGGATTCCGGGGGTAAATGTCCTGATCCAAGGCAGTCAGAAAGGCACTGCTACGGATGTCAATGGTGCTTATTCCCTTGAGGTTCCCGGAGCAAATACAGTACTTGTCTTTTCCTACATCGGTTACGAGTCGGTTGAGGAAGCGGTAGGGAACCGATCGGAAATCAATGTGCAAATGAAACCCGATGCAGCGGCCTTGGGCGAAGTAGTCGTAACGGCACTGGGTATCCGAAGGGAGGAAATTTCATTGGGCTATTCGATCGAGCGGGTGGCAGGGGAAGAAATGACCCGCGTAGCGCAGGAAAGCTTTCTAAATGCCATGGCTGGAAAAGTAGCCGGAGCTACCATCAGTTCCACCGGAGCCACGGGTTCATCCGTAAGCATGGTCATCCGAGGTGCGACCTCCCTGAGCTCGGATAACCAGCCTCTTTTTGTTGTAGACGGGGTTCCCATTGCCAATACCCTGAATAACGTCTCTTCGGTGGGTACGGAAAATAGGGTGGATTATGGGAATGCAATTTCTGGCCTCAACCCCGATGATATTGCCGATATTTCCATTTTGAAGGGACCGAGTGCAGCAGCATTATACGGCTCCAGAGCAGGTAACGGCGTGGTACTCATCACTACCAAGCGGGGAGATGTGGACCGGTTGACAATAAATGTGACCTCCAATACTGTTTTCGATGTGCCGTTTAAATTCCTGAAGTGGCACAGTGATTTTGGTTCCGGGCAATTTTCGGCCATCCCGCCGGATATTAGTGGAACGCCGCTATCCATGCCTTTTGGGAGCCTGGTTCAGGAAAATGTAAACGCCGCTTTTGGTGCTGCGCTGGATAAGGGATACGAAGCCGTGCAATGGAATAGTCCGCTGGATGAAAATGGTAACCCGATTCCCATTCCCCTGGTATCCTATCCGGATAATGTGCAGAATTTTATGCAAACTGGGATTACCTCTGCCAATAGCTTCTCCATCGCAAACAGTACTAGCGCCATGAATTACCGGGTTTCTTATTCCAATATGCGTAACAGAGGCATCATCCCCAATGCAGACCTGTTTCGGAATACCCTGAACTTCAATTCTACCATGGAACTTGGTAAGGGCTTGCGCCTGAGCACCAATCTGGATGTTAGCCGAAACAATTCGAATAACCGGCCCGCCGGAGAGCGAGGTACTAACCCCCTTCAATGGGTGTATGAAACCTCGCCGCATGTGAACATTCTGGATCTGAAGGATTACTGGATGCCCGGACAGGAAGGCCTGGAACAAAAAACCGTGGATGCCGACCAGGAAGTGCGTGTCACCAACAACCCCTACTTTTTGGCCAATGAGGTAAACAATAGTTTTACCCGGGACCGGGTTTTTGGAAACATGAAGCTCGACTGGCAGATTTCTCCCTCTTTTAGCTTCTTTGCCCGGTATGCCATCGATTTGTACCGGGAAACCAGGGAAAGCAAAATTGGCAGAAGCTATAGTCAGGAACCGGAAGGAGCTTATGGTATTACCGAGTTGCAGGGGTTTGAATCCAATACCGATTTTTTGCTTACCTATAGCAAAGATGTCGGTGATATTAGCCTTTCACTTTCCGGAGGAGGTAATATCCGCTACCAAAATGGCAGCAACTTCTTTGCAGGCTCCAAGGCAGGTGCCGGTCTGATTACACCGGGTGTCTACACGGTACAAAATATTGCACCCGATAATATTGAGTATTCCAATAGCAGGTTTGAGCGGGGTATCCATAGCTTATACGGACTGGCGAATCTGGGGTACAAAGACATGGTTTACCTGGATTTAACTGCCCGAAACGACTGGTCCAGTACCTTGCCGGATGCGGCACCGTATTTTTACCCCTCTGCTTCGCTTAGCTTGCTCTTCAATGAAATATTGGCCCTCCCTGAGCCCTTTAGCCTTGTTAAATTAAGAGGCGGTTATGCTTCTGTTGGTAACGACGCAGATCCCTACCGGCTTATTGCTGCGCTGTCTAATGCCGGAGCCTGGGGGAATGTGCCCCGGCTTTCTCTTCCGGGGACGCTGCTAAACCCCTCGCTGAAGCCCGAAATTGCGACTTCTTACGAAGGGGGAGTGGATCTGCACCTATTCAACAATCGGATCAGGTTTAGTGGTACCTACTACATGGTAGAAAATCGCAATCAAATTTTCAGCACCGGACTTCCGCCCTCTACCGGTTATTCTGCCAAAAATATCAATGCCGGACTTCTGCGCAGTAAAGGCATAGAACTAACCCTGGGAGCAGACCTGGTACAGGGTCCAAACTGGAACTGGACTACAAATTTCAATCTTACCCGTAATCGCACGCGTATAGTGGAGCTGGCCGATGAACTACCCTATTATACCTTGTGGACCGATGCCAGAGGCGGGGCCTGGACCTATGTGGGAGAAGAAATCGGTGATATTTACGATGCGAAAGTAGTGACGGTAGAAGACCCGGAGTCGCCTTATTTTGGGTTTCCAATCCTGGATCAGACCGGAAAATGGCAGGATGTGGACGCGGTAAACAGCCGTAATAAAATCGGAAATTTCAATCCTGATTTTATTTTGGGTATGCAAACCTCCCTGTCCTACAAAAATTTTCACCTTAACCTGACCTTTGACTGGAGAAATGGAGGTGATTTTGTGTCGCAAACCTACCGTTTCGGAGAAGAACACGGCAGGTCTCAGATTTTTCTGGATAAATTGATCCATCCGGGAGACCGCTCCGGAGCCGCCCTGAAAGACTACCTGCTGGAAAATAGGGAATCCATGATCCTTATCAATGGAAACAATTTCCCCCTTGTGGGTGGGCCTACTCCGGATTATGGAGGGTATCCTTTCACCTTCGGGCCTTTCACGCTGCCTTATGGCGGGGTGTTTATCCCCGGAGTGTATGCAACAGCCTTTGATGAGGATGGGAATCCTACCGAGTTTGCCGAAAACCTTGGCGAGAATATTGGAGAGGACGGAGGTACCCTTACCCTTCCCTATGCCGGTAGTACGGCCTGGAGTTTTGCAAGGGCTTTCCTGTACGATGCTTCTTTTGTAAAACTGAGGGAGGTTTCCTTTGGATACGATGCGCCGCAGAAATTTGCCCAGGCATTACGAATGCAACAGTTGAACTTCTCGGTTTATAGCCGGAACATTATCCTGTGGACAGCTGCTAAAATCAACGTGGATCCTGAAATGGCCTTTCAGCCTTCCTCCGGAGTCCAGGCCGGGTCTCAGTTTAAGCAGGGCATTGAGCGATGGAATGTGATGCCCTGGGTGATGCCCATCGGTTTTAAGGTAAACGCAACGTTTTAATCAGGGTTTGGTGATCACAATAAAAGAAATGGCTATGAAAATCAATAATAAATTTATTCTCGGATTTATACTGACCTGCCTGTGTACCTTTTCCTGCACGGAAGAATTGGTGGAAATGAACATCAATCCCAATGGAGCAAATCCCGAAACAGCTAATCCGAATCTGGTGCTTTCTACCGTTCTGACGGAAGCGGGCAAAACCATTGTTAACCTGGGTTACCAGGATATTGCGGGTGTCATGCAGCATACCCAAAAAGACGGTTGGTCCGGGGCGCATAACCTGTATGACTGGAACCGTAGTAATAGCTGGACGGGCTATTATGCCATTCTCCGAAACAATCAATTCGTTTACGATAAAGCTGTGGAATTGGATCAGGAGCTGCATCAGGGCGTGACGCTGGTCATGAAGTCCATGATGTTTGGCCTGATTGCCGACTTGTGGGGAGATGCCCCTTACTCGCAGGCGTTGAGAGGAGCAGAAGGCACACCGGAAGCTACCTTTCCGGCATTTGATACGCAGGAGGACATCTATCGCGGGGTACTGGCCGACCTGCAGGCAGCCAACGAGCTCCTTTCTCAACCAGCCGGTGCCTATAACAGCAGCATTGAGGGCGCGGATGTGTATTTTAACGGAGACCCTGCAAAATGGAGGAAGATGGCCAATTCGCTGAGATTGCGCTATTACATGCGGGTATCCGAAAAGCTGCCCGAATTTGCGCAGCAGGGAATAGAGGAGATCCTTTCCAATCCAGACGGCAACCCCCTGATTCTAAACCCGGCGGATGATGCCAGTATGGGTTTTGCTGGTATCAGTGAAGACACTTCCTGGCCGAATACTACCCGTTACGATGCCGATGCCAGCAGTTATCGCCGAATAAAGATGTGCCGTACCCTTGTGGAGGCCATGCGCTCGAAGAAAGATCCCAGGCTGTCCGTTTGGGCCAACCCGGTTCAAATACCGCTGGTGGTGGATGAAACGCTTCCTTCCGGAACGGATCAAATTGAAAATGGCAGGCGCTTGCTCTCTCCGGATGTGCTGGAAGAACGGAATGTAGCCCTGGAAGACATCAGCCAGAATCCCGACTACGTGGGTATTCCTCCGGGCATCCCCGGTCCGCAAGTGTACAACCTCAGCCCGGATGCCAATCAAGCCGCTTTCAATCCCCATGTTTCCTGGCTGAATGACAGGTATCGTGATGCCACTGGTCCCCTATTGCGGGCGCGGATTATTTCTGCCTCGGAAGTGAATTTTATTTTGGCGGAGGCCGCTTTGAACGGATGGAGCGTAGGAGACACCCCTGAAAATTATTACAACGCTGCGATTCAGGCTTCTTTTGCCACCTGGGGGCTGTCAGATCAGGTAGAAAGTTACCTGCAAGAGGATGAAGTTCAATTTGACGGATCGCTCGCCCAGCTGATGGAGCAAAAATGGATTGCTTCCTGGACAGCCGCCGCCGAATCCTGGTTTGATTACCGTCGGACCGGATTCCCGGAACTGGAAGCGGGTCCCTTTGCCATCCGATCGGCCATACCGGTACGATTCTATTATATGATCCAGGAGCGGAACCTGAATGCCGCCGAGACAGAAGAGGCCATTTCCAGGCTGGAGGCAACCAGCTTTTCAGAAGTAGATGGTCAAAACAGTGCCTGGTCCAAGCCCTGGGTCATTCAGGGAACCGGGAAGCCCTGGTAGTTTGCAATAACACACGGTTACGGGGCTATTTCGATTTCGGGATGGTCCCGTATTTTTTTTCGATTATTTTTGAACGTTAGCACCATCAATTCCGTAAATTTGACGAAATTTTAAAACGATCTATGGAAGCTTCAACAAAATGGATTTCAGGCAATTCGGTTTTTTTTATCCTCTTTTTTCTACTGTTATCCTGTACCAAAAACGTTTCCCTTACACGCTTGATGCCAGCGGAGATCCCGGTTCCTAACCATGTTCAGCGTTTGCTACTGGTGGACCGAACGGTTCCGGAAAGTCAGGGCGTTGCCATTATTGAAGGCATCCTGACCGGAGAGGCTCCTTTTGAAATTCGTAATGCCATCGATGCGACCATGGCGACCATTCAGCAGGAACTGGCTACATCTCCCCGCTATGAAATCATCCGTGCAGGCGAAAGACTGAAAGGGGGGCTTTTCGGGCAGGTTTTTCCGGAACCACTGTCATGGGATCAAATTGACTATTTATGCGACAAATACCAGGCAGATGGGGTGCTAACACTGGAGAAATTCGATTCGGATTTTGTGGTGACGGAAAAAAAAGTAACCCTGAAAAAACAAGTTGGTTCCGGGAATGAGGAACGTACCATTGAAGTACCGGGAATTCTGGCAGAAGGACTCGCCTCCGTGCAAGTGGGCTTTCGCCTGTATGACCCTGCCTCGGGTACGCTCGTAGATCAGGCGGACTTTTCAAAAACCAATACCTGGTCAGCCGAAGCCGAGACCAAAACCCAGGCACTGGCCCTGCTGATCGATAAAGTGCAGGCCACCCGCTACGTGGGGCAGTTGGCAGGAGCGGCCTATGCCCGGAGGGTCGCACCCATGTATGTGGCCATCAACCGTTCGTATTATGGCAAATCCAAAGATAATCCGGCGTTGGAAGTAGGAGCCCGGTATGCGGAGGTAGATCAGTGGGAAGATGCGATCTTGGCCTGGCAAGACGGCCTTTCACAGCCATCCGACGCCAAAACACATGGGAAAATATGTTATAACCTGGCGTTGGCCTATGAGGTTTTAGGGGATTTGCCGCAGGCTAAGGAATGGGCAGGAAAGGCCTATACCCAATTTGCCTTCAAAGGCGGACGGAGCTATGCCTGGGAACTGGATCAGCGAATGATGGAAGAGGACCAACTGCGCCAGCAATTAGCCTCACCTGCAACAGAATAGAAGGCTGGGCTACTTTCCGAAAAAAAGCACTTGGTCTAATGCCCATCTGCCGCTACCCTTCAGGATTAAAAACAAACTACCCAGGAGCATCGCCCAATCCGTTCGGCTTCCGTGCATCATAGGCCAGAACCCCTCCTCAGCGTAAACCTGGGTTTTGGTGCTGGCAATGGCAACGATCATGATTATCAAGGTAGGAATAGCAGCAAGGCGTGTAAGCAAACCTACCAAAATAAACAGCCCACAGAGTATTTCCATACCGCCCACGAAGTAACCGAGGAATTCCGGATTAGGAAGTCCGATTCTTTCAAACCGACCGGCTCCGCGAAGGGCAGGAAAAAGAAATTTTTGCCATCCTTCGGAAAAGAATACCGCACCAACCATCATTCGGATCAGCAGGGTGGATTTTTCATTGGTGGGGGAAAGGAATGATTTCATATGTTTATAATTGTCTTTAAGTGGCCATATGGAATCTCGCATGCTTTATAATCATCCCTCTGTGTGTCGCCTCCATCATGCTCGATTTCATGTGTTAATAATTGATTTTAGTAGTCATATGCCTAAGCCCTGCTAGCTTTTATTAGCCTTCATTACTCAATCCATCTGCCTACGCAATAGTTGGGCATTGGCGGCGACGATAACAGTACTCAAACTCATAAAAATCGCACCGATGGCAGGATTGATCAGCAGGCCGGGAATAAACCCGGTAGCCAAAGGCATCGCGACAGCGTTATAGCCGGTGGCCCATACCAGGTTCTGAATCATCTTTTTATAGGTAGCCGTGCCAAACCGGACCAATTGGGCAATGTCCTTGGGATTGCTGTTCACCAAAATAATGTCTGCCGTTTCTGCGGCCACGTCTGTACCCGAACCTACCGCGATGCCTACATTGGCCTGGGCCAGGGCTGGTGCATCGTTGACCCCGTCTCCCGTCATGGCCACAAAATAGCCTTCCTTTTGCAGTTTTTTAATCAGTTCGACTTTTTCATCCGGCAGCACCTCGCTGTAGTAATCATCCAAACCTAATTCCTCACTCACCGCTCTGGCGGTTTTTTCGTTGTCTCCGGTGGCCATAAATACCTTCATTCCTGCCTCTTTAAGCGACTTAATGGCCGGTAAGCTGTCTTCCCTGACCTTGTCTGCCAGTGCCACAAAGCCTACCAGGTCCTCTCCTTTGAGTATAAAAACGATGGTTTCCGCTTTCTCGGACTGGGATTTTTCCGGTAGAGAGATGTTTTTTTCTTCCAGGTAGCCGGGACTGACCACTTTCCAGGATTCGCCATCAATCTCTCCCTGTACTCCTTTTCCGGTAAGGCCTTCAAACTGGCTGACTTCGTGAAGATCCAGTTTTTCTTCCTTTGCCTTTTTCACGATTCCCTGTGCGATGGGATGTTCCGATCCTTGCTCCAGCGAGGCGGCAAAAGCCAACAACTGCTTTTCGCTGAGATCTTCCGAAAGGCTTTCGTAACGGGATACTCCGAAGTTGCCCTCGGTCAGTGTGCCGGTTTTATCAAATACCATGGCCGTTATTTTCCGGGCATTTTCGAAGGCCGTACGGTTTCGGATCAACAGGCCTTTTCCGGCCGATACTGAGGTGGAAATGGCCACCACCAAAGGGATGGCCAGGCCAAGTGCGTGGGGGCAGGAAATGACCATCACGGTGACCATTCGTTCCAGGGCATAATCCCAGGGCTTGCCCATCAGCAGCCAAACCACCAGGGTAATGGTTCCGGCACCCAAAGCGATAAAGGTGAGCCATTTGGCTGCCTGGTCGGCAAGGTGTTGGGTTTTGGATTTGCTGGATTGGGCTTCCTTGACCAGGCCGATTACTTTGTTTAGGTAACTTTCTTCCCCCGTTTTCTGGACTTTTACCTCCAGGGATTGGTTGCCGTTTACAGAACCGCCCACTACCTCATCTCCTTTGGAGCGCTTTACGGGTTTACTTTCACCGGAAATCATGCTTTCGTCCAGATGGCTTTCTCCCTTCTCAATGACTCCGTCTGCGGGGATTTTTTCGTTGGCCTTGACTAAAATCCGGTCTCCTTTTTTTAATTCGCTTACCTTTACCTCGTTGACATTCTCCCCGTCCATGAGGTGCGCCTCTGCGGGCATTAGTTGTACGAGTAGTTCCAGTGATCGGGAAGCTCCCATCACCGACTTCATTTCTATCCAGTGCCCCAGAAGCATCACCACGATCAGGGTGGCCAGCTCCCAATAAAAATCCGTGCCATCCAGTCCAAAGACCACCGCGCTGCTGTAGCCGTAAGCCACGATTATCGCTACGGCTATCAGTGTCATCATCCCAGGATTTTTTTTACCTAGCTCGTCAAACAGGCCTTTCAAAAATGGCCATCCCCCGTAAAAAAACAAGACGGTGGACAAGCCAAATAGTACGTATTTGTCTCCCTCAAAGGAAATGGTGAACCCCAGCCATTGCTGGATCATTTCGGATAGCACCAGGATCGGAAGGGTCAGCACCAGGGAGATCCAAAAACGTTTTTTGAAGTCTTTGATCATCATGGCGTGGTGATCGTGGTGGGAGTGGTTATTTTGATGCGTTTCGTGTTGCTCGTGTTCGTGCTTTTCTTGGTTCATGATCGCTTATTGGTTTATTACTGGATTATTCAACTCGTTGGGCCAATGCGTTTAGTGGTTGTGCCCGCCCCCGCCCGGGCTGCCGGTGTTGGGGCTTTTCTCCATTACCGGTTTCCCTCTTTCGTAGGTTTCCCGTACTTCTCCACAGCGCAACATATCAGCACCAAAATAGGGATTACGGATTTCTTCAGTTTCGCTCAGCCAATAGGCACCCTCGTCACCAAAAGCCATGGGGCAATATTGGCGGTATACCTTGTCTTTTTCCAGGCCAAAAGATTCGGTCATCTCCAGCATGCTTTCCGAAAGCAGCATAAATTGCTTGCGGACCGGCTGAAGACCATCAGCTTCCGCAATGCCTTCCAAGGCCTTTTCGGCTTCCGCTTTTAATTCCATCCAGTGTGCGTGTGCCGCTCCTTCTACCAATTCCATATCCACCTGATTCAACGCTTCTCCAACCTGTTTGCCGGCGTTTCGTGCTGCTTTGGCATCGTCGGCTACCAGCCCATTTTTAAGCTCAAAATAGGCTTCTGCCAAAAGGGTAAGCTGTTCTTGAAAGGTGGACGAGACCTCCATAGTCTTGCTTTCCGGTCGGTTTAACAGGCTGTAATTACCGGCCAGCTGTGCCGCGGCATCAATGGAGAATACCCCATTGCTCACCACTTCTTCTCCCGCCTGTAGCCCGGCCAATACCGGGTAGGTTTCGCCGTTTCTGGGACCGATGCTTACTTCCCTCATTTCGTAGGCCGGGTATTCGGAATCCGGAACCTGCACATAAACGACGGATCTTTTTCCGGACCAGAGTAAAGCGGTCCGGGGTATGCTGAGGACCTGCTCATCCCGGTTTCCATGCGTTTGTATGCGAGCATTTACAAACATTTCCGGCTTCAGGCGGTCCCCTGGATTATTCAGCAAAAGTCTTGCCTGAGCCGTTCGGGTGTCGGGATTTATAAACGGATCCAGGTAGGAAATCGGGGCCTCAAAGGTTTCGCCCGGAATTCCTTCTACTGTCAGTGAGACCAAATCGCCGTTCCGAACGAAGGGAAGTTGCGTTTCGTAAATGTCCAACATGACCCAAACCGAGCTCAGGTTTACCAGGTCAAAAAGGGCAGTACCGGTTCCTACATAATCCCCTTCCGCTACCTTTCGTTGGATGACGATGCCCGATCGGTCGGCTAAAACAGCAAACCGGTCCAGCAATGTCCCGCCGGATTCAATGGACTCGATTTGCTCCGAAGTGATTTTCCAGGATTGTAGTTTTTGTCGCGCGGCTGCGTACAAGTCGGGGAAATCGGATTTGGTTTTGGTAGCTTCCAATAATTCCTTTTGGGCGTTTACCAGTTCGGGGGAATAGACCTCCGCCAATTTTTCACCTTTTTGCACGGCTTGTCCGGTGAAATTTACGTAAAGCTGCTCGATCCTGCCGGGAAAATTGGCCGTAATGGTAGAGCGGCTTCGTTCATCGGGCTGAACTTTGCCGGTCGTGGTTATCTCTTTCCCGGTTTCATTTTCCTTTACAGTAAATGTTTGAACCTCTGCCATCGCAATGGCCGCCTCGCTCATTTCCAGCACAGCAGGAGAGGAACTGCCATTGCCTCCGGCGTTGGATGCAGGGATCAGGTCCATACCGCAGATGGGACATTGCCCCGGTTCCGGCTGCCGTACCTGAGGATGCATGGAGCAGGTCCAGGTTTGATGATCTGATGATCCGGTGGTTTGGTGGTCTGATGTGTTGATTTGATGATTTGATGATGTGTTGATGTGTTGATTTGCTGATGGGCTGATTAGCATCGCTACCAGGAAACCCAGGATGATTCCAATCGCTGTAAATACCAACACCTGTTTATTAAGCTTTTTCATGGTTTATTTTTATCTTCTATTATTCGCACGGGAGGTCGTAATAATTTTATGCAGTAACTTTTGTATGCTAAGAAGCAGCCCATCCATCGTCTCTGGGGGATCCGGATAAGCGGCTGCTTTGGAGCATAAAAGTAGCCAGTATTCCGTTTCTTGAACCTCTTTATGGGAAATCTTGAGCTTGTGAATGAAGTCTGCCCTACTTTCGCAACTTTGAGCTTCCCTTATACTGGCACCGATACCTGTGCCTGATTTCATTAATTGCCGGGCTATTACGAATTTTCTTTTTTCCTCCAACAATTCTGAAAATTCGATGACCTGCAACGCAAATTCAAAACTCAATTCCAAAACTTCATTTCTCTTTTCCATTTCATTAAGGTTTTTCCTATTGATTACAATTCCCACATCCTCACATTATCACATCCCCACATCAGCTACCGGCCAAATTTTCCAACCGTGCTTCCAGCAGGTGCAGGTCGACGATGGTGGCGAGCAACTTGAACCGGTAATCCAGTACTCTTCGCTGGGTTTCCAGCAGGGCCTCAAAATCCCCTCCGTTGTTTGCATAGGCATTGGTCAGCAATTCCAGGGTTTGGTTCGCCAGGCGAATCTGTTCCTGATAGAGAGCTACCGAGCGTTCTGCATTTTCCCAGTCGCTACGCGTTTGACTCCACTGAGCGAGCAATTCGTTGCCTGTATTTTCTTTTCGTTGGCGGATCGCCTCTTCCCGGTATTCACTTTCCTGTTGCAGGGCCTGGTATTTTTTCCGGTAAATAGGCAGGCTGATTTTGACCATGGGCATTACCATGTCCCGGCCGCCCATGTTCATTCCGTTTTCGGTTCTAGGGCTAAAAGGCATGTAACTGATCCCTGCACCCATCATGGGTTTTCCCTTTAATGCCTGTAATTCCGTTTGGTACTGCAGAGCGGCCTCGGTGGCTTCCAGTTGCTTCAATCTGGGATTCTCTCGGGTAAGGATTTCCGGGTTTTCCGTAAGGTCTTCGGGGAGATTTGTTGCGGGTAAGGTATCGGGTAGGGCTACCACTTCTCCCGGGTCCCGGTTGAGTATCTGGTTAAAGGCTTCGATCAGGGCCTTCTGTGTGCTTTTTAGATTGGCCAGATTGGTTTCGAGTTCGTTGATTTCCATCTTCAATCGCAACACCCCGCTCATGCCATTGGATCGTCCGGATGCCGAAGCGGGATTTTCGGTAGCCCCCTCCGATTGGTACCGGACCAATGCCAGCCGTTCCAACCGTTCCAGAATAGCGACGTGCGCTGTGGTGATCCGGATTTCTTCCTGGCGCCGGTAGAGTTGGTGCCAGGAGGATTTTACCCGGTAGATCAGCTGGTTTCTAGCTCCCCTGAATTCCTGGAAAATGGCGTGTGCCTGTTGGTTGGCGGCCTCTTTTTGGGTGCCCAGGGTCCCGAACCAGGGAAAGGACTGCATGAGTTGCAGGTCTGCGTGCTGCCGGCCCATCAGCCGATCCATGGGGGCTGGAAAAATCCCAGCGCTGAATTCCGGATCGGGCAGGACACCTGCCTGGGAAACCGTCTCCAGGCTGGCCTGGTAGTCCTGGTCGTAAGCCTTGAGTTCGGGGTTGTTTTCCAGAGCGAGCTGCACGTACTCCTCCAGCGTTTGTGCCTGGAGTGCCTGGCCAACGAAAAATGCCAAAAACACCATGCTTCCGAACCGCTTCACCAGGCGCTGCCAGCTGCCACCCGCTACCGTCCAATCACTAAATTTCATATGCTTTTCCATTATTTCAGCTGGTTTGTGATCATTTTACCTATTAGTTGCGATGTATAAACTTCTTTCTTAGGAATAGATCGGCTCCATTCAAACACCGGCAAGACCCAATCAAATGGCCCTACGTACACCGCTACATCTTTCAATTTCTGTATCATTGTTAATCCTTTATATCGTGCCAAAACCTCTAATTTCTAACCTTCAATCAAGCTTTCGCAACTCCTTCCTGACTAACCTTGCTCTCCGCTCTCCAGCAATACAGTACGGGAACCAAAAACAGCGTAAGCAGGGCGATGGACATGCCACCAAATGCCGGGAGTGCCATGGGAATCATGATATCCGAACCCCGGCCGGAAGAGCTGAGAATGGGCAATAGGGCCAACAGCGTGGTAGAAGTCGTCATCAGGCAGGGTAGTATACGTTTCTGTCCGGCCTCCATGACCGCTTTCCGGACTTCCTTAATGGTATCCGGCTGGTGCTTTTCAAAGCTCTGATCCAGGTAGGTGGCCATGACCACCCCATCATCCGTGGCAATCCCAAACAAGGCAATAAAACCCACCCACACCGCTACGCTCAAATTGTAGGTCTTCATCTGGAACAGTTCCCGCATGGAGGTACCCAGGATGTCCACATCCATAAACCAACTTTGGCCATACAGCCATAGCATCAGAAATCCACCGGCAAAGGCCAGGGCGATGCCGGCAAATACAAACAGCGAGGTGAAAGCGGAGCGGAACTGGAAATACAGGATCAGAAAGATGATAATTAAGGACAGGGGAATGACCAGGGACAGCCGTTTTTCTGCCCGGATCTGGTTTTCGTAATTGCCGGAAAATTCATACCTCACGCCGGAAGGGACAGTCAGTTCATCGTTGTCGATTTTTTCCTGCAGGTAGCTCTGCGCATCTTCCACCACCGTCACTTCAGCAAAGCCGGGCATTTTGTCCAGTAAAACATACCCTACCAAAAAGCTATCTTCACTTTTAATCATCCCTGGTCCGGGCCGGTAGCTTACGGATGCCAGTTGATTGAGGGGAAGGTAGGCGCCTCCGGGCGTGGGTACCTGCAGGTTTTCGATAGCCGTGGGATCGTCCCGGTATTCCCGGGGATAGCGTACCCGGATTGGGTAGCGCTCCCTGCCTTCCACGGTTGTGCTGATTTGCATGCCTCCAATGGCGGTCTGGATAAAATCCTGCACCTCACCAATCGTTAATCCGTACCGGCTGATTTTTTCCCGGTCAATGTCAATTTCCAGATAGGGTTTGCCCACCACCCGATCTGCAAAAACCGCCTCCTTTTTGACAGAAGGAACCTCCTTCAGGTATTTTTCCACTTCGAAGCCAAAGGCTTCAATCGTCTCCAGATCGGGACCGTACACCTTGATTCCCATGGGTGCCCGCATGCCGGTTTGCAGCATGATCAGCCGGGTCTCTATGGGCTGAAGCTTGGGAGAAGAAGTGACGCCTGGTATCGTAATCCTTGCTACGATTTCATCCCAGATATCATCCGGACGTTGAATGTGCGTCCGCCATTGTCTGAAATAGGCTCCTTTCGGATCCGGAATAAGCTGGGAAAGCGAAACGCTTTCCGGCCGGTCGGATTCCGGGTCGTAGGTTTCTCCGTTTTCCAGGAGGAAGTGATTTTCATCGTCCACCCTGAATCGGAGTCGTTCGCCATTTTCATCGCTGGCGTATTCGCTTTTGTATTGGATGGTGTTTTCAAACATGGTCATGGGAGCGGGGTCAATGGCCGTTTCGGCCCTACCTGCTTTTCCCACCACCATTTCCACCTCCGGGATGGCGTTGACCAGCATGTCCAGTTTTTGAAGGATTTCCCGGTTGGCTTCTACCCCGGCATGGGGCATGGAGGTCGGCATCAGGAGAAAGGTGCCTTCGTCCAGGCTGGGCATAAACTCCTCCCCCAGGCCTGGGAAGGTAGCGGTGATACTTTTCCATGGGGAGCTGTCCCGAATATTCCAGCCTATTTTTTCCAGGGCGGTTGGTATCAGGGAAAAGGTACGGTCAAAACCCAGCCAAATGGTAATTCCGGTCAATAGTACCAGTAATGGAGCTATGATAAATTTTCCTTTGTTGTCCAGGCACCAGCCCAGGATACGGGAGTAGTAGTGCATAAACAGCAGGAAGGCACCCAGCACCAGTCCGATGATCACGGAGATAAACAGAAAATTGGTCAATTGGCTACGCGATACGCCCAGGGGCATCCATTCCCCGGCAAGAAGCCAGGCGATGGAAAGCAAGGTGAAGCCCACCTTCAGGAAATTCCGCCAGGTTTCTACCTTTTCCGGGAAATAGTGCAGGGCCAGGTTGATGAGTCCAAAACCGACCAGCACCCATCCCGCCCAGGACCAGACAAATATCCAGGTGAGAATCCCTGAAATCAGCAGGATACCATTGAATATCCGGGTGGATTTTCCGGATCCTTTGCGAATGGAAAATATCCAATGGCTAAAGGCTGGCATGATAACTAAGGTAAAAATAACGGCAGCGATCAGCGCAAAGGTCTTGGTATAGGCAAGGGGACCAAACAGCTTCCCTTCGGCTGCTTGTAACGTGAAAACCGGAAGAAAACTGATAATGGTTGTACTTACCGCGGTGAGTATGGCCGATGCCACCTCGGTAGTGGCGGTATAGATGATTTTTAGTTTGGATTCGGAAGGATCGGATTCTTTGAGATGGCGCAGGATGTTTTCATTCAAGATGATCCCCAGGTCCACCATGGTACCGATGGCAATGGCAATACCGGAAAGGGCGACGATATTCGCGTCGACGTTCAGGTATTTCATAAAGATAAAGCACATCAGGACCGAAAGGGGCAGCAAGGCCGAAATCAACAGCGAGGCCCGGAGGTTGTACACCATGACCATGATTACCAAAATGGATATCAAAACCTGTAAGCTGATGGCCTGATAGAGCGTGCCCAGGGTTTCGTAAATGAGTCCGGTCCGGTCGTAAAACGGGACTATCGTCAATTGGGAAACCCTGCCATCTTCCAGGGTCTTGCTCGGTAGACTTCCGGAGAGTTGTTCGATTTTTTCCTTTACCCCCTGTATGACCGCGAGTGGGTTTTCTCCGTAGCGGGCAATGACCACGCCGCCCACTGCTTCGGCACCTGCTTTGTCCAGGATGCCTGTCATATTGCGGGGTTGGGGACCGATGGTAACCCGGGCAACATCCTGAATGCGTATGGGGACGTTATCGCTGACTTTTACTACGGTGGCATCCAGGTCGCTGAGTTGTTCCACATAGCCCAGGCCACGAACAAAATAGTCCACCTTATTGATTTCAATCGTATTGGCACCTACGTCCAGGTTGCTGTTTTTTACTGCCCGGACCACGTCCGTCAAGGCGATGTTGTGGGCTTTAAGGGCTGCAGGGTCTACGTCTACCTGGTATTCCTTGATATAGCCCCCTACCGAAGCCACTTCCGCCACACCCGAGGCACTGCTAAGGGCATAGCGAATGGTAAAATCCTGAACGGCTCGCAGTTCATGCAGATCCCAGCCGCCTGCGGGATTGCCGTCTTTATCCCTGCCTTCCAGGGTGTACCAATACACCTGTCCCAAAGCCGTGGCATCCGGGCCCAGACGGGGCTGCACCCCTTCCGGAAGCAGGCCAGCGGGCAGGGCATTCAGTTTTTCCAGGATGCGGGAGCGGCTCCAGTAAAATTCGATGTCTTCTTCAAAGAGGATATAAATGCTGGAAAAACCAAAAGCGGAGCTGCTGCGCACCGTTTTTACCCCGGGCAAACCCAAAAGGGTGGTGGTTAGAGGGTAGGTGATCTGGTCCTCCACATCCTGCGGACTGCGGCCCATCCATTCAGTAAAGACGATTTGCTGGTTTTCACCGATATCGGGAATGGCGTCTACCGGCACGGGATCCCTCGGCAGGAAGTCGATCTGCCAGTTGAAGGGTGCCGTAGCGATCCCCCAGCCAATGATAAGCAGCAGGAGCAGAACGGTAACCAACTTGTTCTCCAAAAAGAACTTGATAATTCGATTGAGCATATTTTACTAATTTGATGATCGATGGAAATGGCCGAAAAGGATCCCCGGATTGGAAAGGGAGCGGCATGGGAATTCGGGAAGCCGGGATAAAGCATCCAGGCAGGTTTCCGATTACATCAAATGATCAAATAAGGAAGGATTGAATGAGGACCGGGATGTCCCGGGGAAGAAGTGGAGGGATGTAGACCTCCATGGCCTCCATAAGCGGTAGTTCAGTATTGGCAGTAAAGTAGGAAACAAGCAGGGAAAGAACGGCGACAAGCTCGGGTTGGGTTTTCTGGAAAACAGGCGATTTGCTCAACTCGTCTTGTCCGTGGAGGATTCGTTGCTCATCCTCGCAGCAATCTTCCTTGCTGTTTTTGTCCGGCTCGGGCGCATGACAGGACTTGCGGTGCATGTCGCAGGCGGGTGCATCAGTCAGTATGCCCACACTTTCCAGCTCTCCCATACAGAGGTGCAGGTTGACCGTAAAGGTCATGGAACTGAGCACGACCAGCAGGGAAAGGAAAAGGGAGGCTATGTTTTTCAGTGCGTTCATGCAATTTCCCGATCATCAGCAATACCGTATTGATTGATTTTCGGCAGTTTTATTATTTTCACAGCAAATATACTGGTATTCCGATTCTAAAAGTTACGTAATTTTTTCAAATTTTTATACTGTTAGCGATTATTTCCGCATACCGCCGTCTAAAAGGTAATCCGGCAAACCCAGGATTGTAAATCCCCTTTTTCAGAGTCTGCCGGATTAATCGGGGATGAGGGACCCACCAGGTTAAGACGAGGTAAACGCTTTCCTTAATTCACTGGCTGCGGCCACCATACGTCGCAGCGCCTGTTCGGTTTCCAACCAGTTCCTGGTTTTCAGACCACAGTCAGGATTGATCCAAAGCCTATCGACAGGAATTACCTGGATTGCTTTTTTTAATTGAAAAATCATTTCCTCTTTTGAAGGAATACGTGGTGAATGGATGTCGTAGACTCCCGGCCCAATTTCGTTGGGATAATTGAAATCCGCAAATACATCCAATAGCTCCATTTGCGATCTCGAGCACTCAATGGTGATTACATCGGCATCCATGGCGACGATGCTTTCCATGATATCATAGAATTCGGAGTAGCA
Source organism: Cyclobacterium salsum (assembly GCF_010119245.1). GTDB lineage: Bacteria > Bacteroidota > Bacteroidia > Cytophagales > Cyclobacteriaceae > Cyclobacterium > Cyclobacterium salsum. The sequence goes on along the minus strand of NZ_WNKG01000010.1, from coordinate 128,181 downwards.
CATATGGGTGTGGATCTATGTATCGTCCTGAACGCCGGAGCTGGCGATACGGAAAGCATTTACTGCCCAGTCCAGGTAAGCTTTCCAGTCTTCTTTTTTCAGCGGGAGTCCTTCCCGGATGGCAGGTTCATCTATTTGAATGATCTTAATCCCTGCCCTTTCCAGGTCCGTAACTTCATCCCTGATGGCCAGGGCAATCTGCCTGCACGTTTCGGAGCGGGGCTGATCATTCCGGACAAATGACCATTGCAGGATGGTGACCGGTCCAGTGAGCATTCCCTTAACCCATTTTTTAGTCAATGACTGGGCGTGGCTGGACCAGAATACGGTCATGGGAGCCGGACGGTCAATATCACCGTAAATGATGCGGTTGGAGCCTATTTTCTGGTTGGCAAGCTGCAACATGTTAAGAGAATGCTGGAAATCATTTTTCCAAATGTTCCGGCCTCCTGTTGCATTCTCCAGTTTTTGATCCGGATGTTCCATCCGGTCCGGACGAGTTCTTCCTGTGGGATTTGGCCTGACCAATACTTTTCACAGGCTTTCTTGAGTTCTCTTTTGGCACCAATACGCGGGTAACCAAGATTGTGCGTTTGCATGTTCTTTTAACTTTTAAAAGATTAAAATTGAGTTAAAAGCCCTTTTGCTTTATTTCACAATGCCTTGAAAAATCGAAGTTGGTGGAGCAATTCAAATGCAAAAGTATGGACACACCGCTTCAGTTCAGAAACAGCTGTCCTCTTAAAAATGCACCAAACATGACACCGTGCTTCAAATCGCGAAAGCATTGTCAATCCTGTTTGACGGTAAACAGGGCGAAACAGGCAGGTCTCCTGACTTGTAACATTTTTACCATCCGTCCCACCCCGCTGGATGCGGGACAGTGGATATCTAGGGTAAAAACCTTGGGCGTTACTTACAGTTGCGCGACAGTTCGTGATTTGCACACGATTCCCTATTCATTCACCATTAAGTAAAACCCGTTTCGGTTGATAAGAAATAAAAAAGAACTTATTGAAAAACCTTTCCCCGGATCAACTCGATCCTCTCGTCCAGTTGCCAGGAAAGGTAATCCGCATAGGAATAGTGACCATATACGGAAAAAGGTTCTTTGACTTTATCGAGGGGCTTTTCCATTTTTGCTACAGGAATCAGGAACTTTTTCTAAAGATAATAAGATTTGGGCAAACCCTGATAAGCTATTCAAACGTACGCAATTACCGCTTTTCCGAAGGTATTCGGGCGATTTATTGGGATAATTCCCTATGTTGTGTTGGCGATTGGGTAGCATTTCTTTCCGCATTGACACCGCTGGAGTCAAAAATACCGGAGTGGCTGTCTTATGGAGTCATGCCGATTGCCGGATTTTCTGATCAGGGAACCAAACAAAACCCAATCAAAAACGGTTTCTTTAGGAGAAAAAACCAAGTGGAAGCGTTAGTAAAACAAGTAATGGAGGCCTTTGACGGGATACTCACTTCGGTTAGTTACCGTCGAGGAGAGCTCATCCACGCGTCAAATGCCACCTGCAATAGCCTATTTATTGTGAAGTCCGGCATTTTGCGGTCGTATTATTTTAAAGACGGTAAGGACATCACGGCTCATTTTGCCATGCGCTAGGGAATGCGACCTGATTTTTTGACATTCGTCAAAAGTAAAGAGAAGCCAAGTCATTACTTTTGTGTGTTCGCCTACGATACGAGATGTCATGACAATTTCTGCGAAAAACCTGTTGTTGCTGGATGGCCTGGGGGCCTTGATGACGGCCACCCTGCTACGTCAGGTAGTGGCATGGTATGAACCATTATTTGGGATGCCAAAGGCGACCGTCTACGTACTTTCGGTCGTTGCATTGGGCTTTGCGGCTTTTTCACTGGGCAGCTACTTGCTGGCAAAAAGCGGTTTTACCCGCTATCTTGGAATCATTCTTTTTGCGAATCTTGCATATTGTGTGTCAACTGCTGCATTGCTGTTCGTTTATCGTGAAAAAATAACCTGGTTGGGGATTGCTTATTTTTATCCATTGATCGGTTTAAAATTTAAATGTCTGGAATGGTAAGGCTAAAATGTAAAAACGGTTTTTTTTAAATCAAATCCCCAAGGTCAGTTGGTCTTTGACTTTGTGGTATCGTAAAGCCGCTTTGATGCATTCTTTTAGTTCCGGGACCGGGATTTGCTGGTTTATTGCAAATATAATGGCCCGATTTCCCTCGTAGTGAAAGGTACGGTCAAAGACCATTCGAAAGGTATCCACCAGGCGACTCGAGCATTGGAAATACAAGGCATATTGCTCTGGTGTTTTGGTTTTCCAATCCATTCGGATGGTGCTGCCATTTTTTGTCAGGAAACTAGGTTCGCCCCATTTTAACGTTTCCACCAGTTCGTCAACCCCCTCCGTTTCTTCGGCCGTTTCGATAATCAATTCCCGTAAAAAAAGCATTTTTCCCCGAATGGGGTCAGGATACCGGTCAAATACCTCCTTTACGTTGGGATTTGTTTTCCTTACTAGCTTTTCCATGGTCTATTTTTATTCAGCATGTCCCAGACTGATTACCACCTTGCCCTGATGCTTTCCCTCACCAAAATACTGAATCAGTCTGGGGGTATCCCGGAGTAAATAGGGCCCGTCAATGAAGATCTGAATCTTCTTTTGGCTAAAGAGTTCCAGGAAATAGTATAGATCTTTATTGGGTTTCAAACTTACTATTTCCGATTCAGGGTACATCTTATTTCATCGCTGTAATTCCATTTGATGCGATCGCCGACCAAGCCGCCAGGCTCCGATTTTAGAAACCTAAAGAGGGGATTCGCTTGTTTTCCATTCACGTCAACTTTACCCGACATAACAAAACTCACCCCATAGGTAAGCTGGCAAAATGCGTCGCTTCGAAATCATAAAACATTTTTTAGGTTCTATTTTTATTTTTCTGAGTCCATTTATTGAAAGCGCCGGTGGACCAAAGAGCCCATAAAACCAATACAGGTTGGAAAAATAGCCGTATCAATCGTTTTTGGTCGGTATCCAAGCCAAAAGCATCGATACCATTGGTGTACTGAGATAGGTTTCCAGGGAAGATAAGTACGTAAAAGACCGCCAACGCAATCCCCACGTAATAGGCATACCCGGTTAAAAAGATCATAGCAAGTCCCAGCGATATTTCTATAATGCCAGAGGATATGACGACAAAATCCATAAACGCTGGATCCTCAGGTAACCATCGTGGAACCTGGGCCTGGAATTCCTCCCGTTGAAAAGTCAAATGACCGAGTCCTGCCAGTACCATTAGGCCACCCAGCAGGATTCTCATTAGCTTTTGAATAAGCGTTGTTTTCATTTTGACTATCGTTTAGGATTAAATCGTTTACGATAGAAAAGTACCCAACATTTGTCGCATGATCAAACCAATGTGAATCATTTACTAAAAACCTTACGTCCGCCTGCGGATTTAACCCAGGTAGTGGTTGGCCGCTCCCAAAGCGACATCAATGGAATAAATTGGACAAAGCGCAGGTGCATAGGATAGGCGTGCAGCGCCTCCAACCTACAGGCAAGTAACGATGCTAACGACATATTTAGTTCTATAATGCGTCCTGGTATTTTTTCATTTGGGGTGTTGCGCTCCTCATTTTTTGTAGATCATTGAATTTTAATTAATTTAAAACGATGGCAGGTATGCAGGGTCGATGCCTATTGACTAGTCCAATGATCACTGCAGCTGCTTTATTGCCAAATTCGTAACCGATCTGTCCGTTTTTTGCGGCACGCGCTGGCAGGTCAATGCCCTGATGATTCCTATCCCAAGATCCTACGGGGAAGCATTCCTGATGCCGGTTGCCAAAGTGATGAAACTCTACAGAAAATACAGCGGCACCAACTACTGCGCAACCACACAAACGCCCGCCTACCTGGACGTTACGGCAAGTAGAAAAGGGAATACGTTATTTGCGCACGTAGTGAATACGCATCGAACTTCGCCCGTAAAAACCACCTTATCCCTAAAAGGGGAAACGATAGCCTCGATCAAGGTGCACGAAATCCCTTTTCTATCCGGCGAAATTGAAATGACATCATGCCCTTCAGCGGACAACCATTTTGCAGCAGTCGGGCCGGTACATTCATTCACAATAAATTTCATTTTGAATGTGCAAAAGGAGTGAAAAAGTTATTTTCCATAACTTCATTGGCAAAAAGCAAACAGGACCGAATATCTTTTTCTGTTATATAATTGTACTCCTCAATGATTGACTGGGGAGTTTCGCCATGGTCAAGCAATCCAAGAATGAACTGAACGGACAATCGGGTGCCTTTTATGAAAATTGGGATTGGATCACTGATAACCAGCGGCCTGTAAATTGAATAATTCTGAATATAATTGCCCGTTTGCCATCAATTCCTCGTGCGTTCCAATCTCCAATACGCTTCCGCCCTTGAGTACCATGATGCGGTCTGCAATCCGTACGGTACTAAAACGGTGTGAAATGATCACGGCTGTTTTGCCATAAGTTAAGGATATAAAACGATTGAATGTTTCCGATTCGGCACGTGCATCCAGTGCTGAGGTGGGCTCGTCCAAAATCAGCACATCGGCATCTTTCATGTAAGCACGTGCCATTGCGATTTTTTGCCATTGCCCTCCGGAAAGGTCTTTTCCGTCTTTGAATCGCCTTCCCAGTTTTTGGTCGTATCCGTTTGGCAGCTCCTGAATTACTTCCACAGCAAGACTTTTCTCAGCAGCTTGACTGATCCTACTTTGATTTTCCAGCTCCTGAATCTCGCCAACTGCAATATTCTCTCTCAGACTCAGGTCAAACTTCACAAAATCCTGAAAAATAACACCAAACCGGTTATGATAAGCCACAGGATCAAATTGATGAATGGGGATGCCGTCTAATAAGATCTCCCCTTCGGTGGGCGCATAAAATTGCAAAAGTAGCTTAATAAGTGTTGATTTGCCAGCTCCATTTTCCCCTACCAGGGCTAGTTTTTCACCCACCAGCAGCTTGAAGCTAACCTTGCGAATCACCCAACTTTCGGAATGAGGATATTTAAATCCAACGTTTCGAAATTCAAAGCCCTCCTTTATCTTTTCAGGCAAGGGCAGTTTTTCTTCGGATGCTGATTTAGAAATCTCATTTGTTCTTTGGCCAGTCCGCAAATCCAGAAACTCAAAATAGTCTTGTAGGTATAAGGCCCGCTCAGTGATGTCCGTGAATCGTATGAATAAGCCTTGAAGTTTATTGCGCAGGCGGTTGAAGGAACCGGAAAGAAACGTAAGATCCCCGATGGTGAGCAGGCCTGCAACAGTGCGAAAAACAATGAGTATATAGGCACCATAATAAGCGCAGGTACTGATTATATTGAAAAAAGACCCCCAGATAGCGCGTTTGTAAGATAGCTTTTTGCTTTGTTCATAATATTGCTGAGACAGCAAACTAAATCGTTCTGCAAGGTAACCGGATAGTCCAAAAAGTTTCACCTCTTTTGCTGTGACATCGCTTGCGCCCACATACCTTAAATAGTCCAGTTCCCTGCGCTCCTGCGTCCAGCTTCTGGCCAGAGAGTAACTTGTGCCGCTAAACTTGATTTCATTCACTATTGTCGGTATGATAGATAGCACCAATAAAATGATCAACCAGGGTTCGAATACCACCACCCCCGTCAGCAGTGAGGCAATCACGATAATGTCCTGCCCCTGGGTAAGTATATTGGACATCAGCCCTACACGGCCCGTTGTTTGTTGACGCGCGCGTTCCAGTTTGTCGTAAAACTCGGAATCTTCCAGTTGCGAAAGGGTAAGTTCAGCTGTCTTTCTGATTATCTTCACCGATGAACCAATGGAATATTGGTCTCCTAAAAGGGCATCAGTATGTGTAGTAAGTCTGCTGAGGAGATCTGAGGCAATTGCCAGAGAAAGTTCAAGGAAGATCAAGAGCCATAGCTGGTCCATATCCTGGGTTTCAGCATTTATCTGCAATACAATTTCATCAATAATCAGCTTGCCTACCCATAGCATACTTACAGGTAGCAGGGCACTTATGATTCGGCAGATCAGGTTGGTATAAAAAAGAGCGGGGTTCACCTTTCTGATTTCGCCAAAGAAACGAGGAATAAACTTGAGGGTGGCGAAACTCTCTTTGAGACTAACACGCTGCGGTTTGAAGGATTGTAATGGCAATTGCGAGTGATTTAACAATTAAGACGATCTGCGAAGTTAACACTTTAATGCAGCGCTGTCTCGCCTGAAATACTTAATTTTTGTAACGCATCATTTCCAGTGGAGGATAAGAAATGTTCATTTAAAGAGGATAAAAAATTCGTAGTGCTTTCGTTTACGGAATCTATTATAAATATTTCATACCCACCAATTCTTCTGCTACTTCCCAGAGACGTTTTGCCACATCTTCATCATTTGCTAATGCTGTGCCGGAGACTTTACCGGGCTTTCCTTTGAACTCGTTAAATCCTGTTGGACCAAAATAGTCTCCCCCTGCTGCATCACCAATTGCCGCTACCATGGTAGGTTTTGCACCTTCTTTTGGCGCATGCGTTAGAAGTGGAGCAACTGTGTATTTCAATATACCATAAACAATTTTCGGCATATGCCTGGCCAACTCGGTAGTGGCAATACCTGGATGTGCAGCCGTTGATATGGTTTGATCATGCCCGGCTTTTTCTAACCTCCTTTGCAATTCAAAAGCAAATAATAAGCATGCCAGCTTTGACTGCCCATAAGCGGCTGATGCGGAATAATTTTTCTCACTTTGCAGGTCGTCAAAATTGATCTTCCCATTTTTATGGGCGATGGAGCTTAAGTTTACTATCCTGGAATTGGGTGTTTTTAGGATTGTATTCAATAGTAAGCCAGTGAGCAGGAAATGTCCCAGGAAATTGGCCTCTATCTGTAATTCATAGCCATCTTTCGTCTTGGTATAAGGAGGCATCATCACACCGGCATTATTAATCAAAACATCTAAGCGGTCATATTTTGATTGATAGGCTTTGGCAAAATTCCGCACAGAATCTAAACTACTTAAGTCAATTTCCATTACTTCTACATCTGCCTTTGGTACTTCTTTTTTTATGTTTTCTTTAGCGGCATTGGCTTTTTCCAGGCTCCGGCAAGCCATAATCACTTTCGCTCCTTTTTTTGCCAAGGATAGGCTATTTTCATAACCCAAACCTGTATTGGCTCCTGTTACGATAAAGATGCGTCCTTTTTGTTCCGGTAAAATATGCGTCTGGTCCATGTTTTGTGGTTTTTATTAAAGCTAGTCAATCTATTTTACCAACTGCTTCCAATTTCAGGAATTTTGCTGCATTTCCATAAAATATCCCTTCTTTATCTTCCTCAGTGAGGAAGTCTAGACTGTTTAAAAAATCAATAGATTTCTCTATTGAATAAGGCCAAGTCATTTGGTCGGAGCCAAACATGACCCGATCAAGATAGCCCGCATGCTTAATATTTCGGAGAAAATCCGTCACGTATCGTTGCGTATTGGGTTCTACCCAGAGCAATACAGCGATATCGGTATAGAGTTGGGGGTAGTAGGCCATCAATCGAATGGCGTGCTCTGGCCAATCTTCTCCTCCGGCATGCATTAAATAGACACGGAGTTTGGGGTATTTTACCAATACATCTTCAATGAGGTAAGGATCGCCTAATGAGAGTCTGGCTTTGGGTGCCCAAGAGTAGGTTCCCATTGGATCGCCTCCTCCCGTATGCACCGCCACAGGGATATCATATTTTTCGCAAATCTCAAGATAGGGCTGCCAAATGGAATCGCTCAAGGTAGTGCCGCTGTAATAGGGACCCAGTTCTCCAAAAACTTCAATTTCACCGGCTTTAATCATTTGCTCAAACTTGACGATATCCATATCATGATCGTCTGGCAAAAAACTCAGAATACCCCGAATCACCCTGTTCTCTCTATCATTTTCTTTCCAGATTCTTACACTTTCGGGATTTCCACTGACCATGGCTTTCACAATATTCAATCGCTCCATTGCCGCAAAAGTCTCTGTAAGATGCGCTTTCGCATTAGCAGACCCTTTGACTCCATAGTGATCAGTAACAGGCTCCCGTTCGCCAAAATCACTCTCTGTATAGGAGTGAATATGCATGTCGATAATTCGCTTTTGTGAAAAAGCTTCCAGTGTGGGTAAAACTGCAAAAGCTAAAAGGGCTAAGATTTTTTTCATATTGTTTGATGTTACTGATTCAACCTATTGTATTTCCTCAGCACTTCCACTCCTTTCACATCGTCCTTTACTAATACCTAATTCGAATACGCACATAGCCATGAAAACTGAAATCCATCAAGGACGAAAGGGCGCATTTTCTTTCCCAATTCAGGGATTTATTTTTCTAATTTTACCGGCATGCTCCCCAGTTTCCCCATTAAATTTACTCGTGACTTCCGGGGAAGTTCCAGTTTCTCTATTGTCCCATGAATCCATTGCCTCCTTCAGTTCCTTTGAAGGTTCCTGACCCGAAGCAATAGCAACCTCAGCTTATTGCACCTTAGCAAACCATTCAGGGTCTTTTCGGTTCCAGGCAGTTCCAATACAGAAAAGTATAATTGCAGTGAGGATAAGATTTTTGGGAGCCATATTCCGAAAGGAATAAACCAAAAATCCCATCAAAGCATAATTATAAAATATCTCTCCTACCCAAAGCAATAAATACCCATGAATCAATCCAAAAATCAAGTTGTTGGCTTTGTGGCAGCATTCACCAAATCCCAGAATTCTTCCCGGTTATTGGTGCGGGGAAACGCTGTTTTGGGGGCCTCTACGTTTAAATATGCGCACAAAGGTTCCCATCCTTCCTTTACCTGATATACCAGCAGTTGGTCGGGCGGGATTAAAGCCACGACTGCTTTATTATGTGCTTCGTATCTTTCTGCCAGGCCCTCAAAATCAAGACCCATTGGAAAACCTGATTTTTCAATCACCTTCACCACCATATTGAGCCACTCTTGAACGGGCGCAGGTGCGTTTTCCCGACCGGTAAGCAATTTGTAGATCGTAGAACCAAAGCTTTCCGCCCAAGATTCTTTACTTCGGTGTGTTAAAATAAATCGAGCATTCGGATACGTTGCATAAAGCTCTTTGTAAAAGGCAGCGGTTGGCCAATCCACGGCGCTTTGCATGCCTTCATAAACAGCGTCAAAATTGGCCGGATGATTCAATAGCTCATTCCAAAGGGGCAGTTGAACGGGCATGTTTTGCGCCACACGCTCCATGTGGTGGCAAGGACCCAGTTGCAGTTGTTCCAGTGCTGTTTTCAACGAATAGGTGCCGGTTCTTCCCAGACCTAATCCAATAACTTTTAATTCCATAAATATTCTTTTTGTTTACTAACTACCTACGCTAAATCGGTTTTCGGCCCACCTTTCCTACTTGCTCTTAATTTCCAGAGGATGGAGTTCGGTTGCCTTGATCAGGATTATTGGTTATCCGGCCTGTAATCGGAATGTTGCCAGGACATCAATACCCACTTGTTGTTTTGATCGGCCCAAACAGCCGTAAATACGCCTTTGTATTCAAAAACATCTGAAGGATTCTCTTTTTGACTTATTTTTTGGTCGATAATACCCGAAACGATTGCAGTACCACCTGATTGATTAACGGTTAGATCTGAAAACTCATTTATAACGCTCATCGTTGAGGTTGCTTCCTTTATCGCTGTGCGACCCATTTTCTGGCCATTACCAGTAATAAATACAAAGTTTTCATCGGTATTTTCTAATGTAAACATCCGATCTTCAGCTATAGCCATAAATTCATGGAAGGTCTTTTCCGTAAAAGAACCTTGAGAATAGGCATTGAGTGTAAATGCCATAAGGACAATAAGAAATGCTACCTGTTTCATTTTTTTTAAGTTTTTAGCCTACTCTAAATCGGTTTTCGGCGTACCTTTTTTTGAAAATTGTTCCAATGATAGGATAGTTGAATCTCCTAGTTTTTCAATACAATTCGGAAACGGGCCTTTCCGGATTCCAGATGTTCCAAAGCTTCATTTACCTTTGACATCGGGAATTCTTCTGTAATCGGATAAATGTTATGTCGCACACAGAATTCCAACATGGTTCGTGTCAAGGCTGGGCTCCCGAGAGGACTTCCTGCGACAGACTTTTCTCCCATAATCAGAGAAAATGCAGGAATAGCCATCGGTTCTAATACCGCTCCCACATTGTGAAACTTTCCTTTAGGAGCTAAAGCGGTCAAATACGAATTCCAATCCAACGTAACATTGGTCGTATTCAGAACGAAATTCAGACTTCCGGCGATTTTTGCCAGTTCCTCTGGATTAGTAGAATCCACCACCTGGGTGGCTCCCATTTCGATAATGGACTTCTTTTTATCCGGTTTGGAGCTAAAAGCGATGACTTCACAGCCCCACTTGTTTAGGAATTTGAGTGCCATATGGCCCAAGCCCCCGATGCCGATGACGCCAACTTTATCCGTTGCTTTGACCCCGGCGAGAATGATCGGATTAAACACGGTAATGCCACCACAAAGCAAAGGTCCGGCTTTGTCCAGATCGATACCCTCTGGTAGCGGTATGGCCCAGGACCAATGGCTGCGAACGTAGTCAGCAAAGCCACCATGCCTGCCACCAATAGTGAATTCGGCAGAAGCGCACAGATGATGCGCGCCATCCATACATTCATGGCAGGACATGCAGGAACCCGATAACCAACCCACACCTACTTTATCCCCTACTTTTACATTTTTGACAGCATTGCCTGCTGCGACTACCTCGCCAATAATCTCGTGGCCCGGGACAATCGGATAGGCCGTCATTCCCCAGTCATTGTTCATCATGCTGAGATCTGAGTGGCAGATTCCGCAGTTGATCACCCGGATATCGACTTGTTCAGCACCTAATTCTCCCATTTCGTAGGAAAAGGGGGCAAGTTTTTCATGTGGGCCATTGGCGGCATAAGCGGATACGTTCATAGTTTTAATTAAGCTTAAAGTGTGGAAACTTGGGTTGATACTTTTGAAGTATTGGATTTTAACCGATGATGATTTTCTTTCAAGCAAGAATCAGGTTGATGAACTGAAGTAGATTTGTTTGCATGACCTAAGCTTAATGCGATCCCACCTCTTTCCTAGGATTGTTTGTGCTAAGTGTCCTATCCGAAGTTGAAGTTTCCATGGCCCTTTGCCTGACATAATGCCGCAAATCCTCCAGCTCTCTGTCCGTAATTTCAGGTTGTCCCGGCATCCCACTTCCTGCTAAAATGCCATCGCGCACAACAGAAGAAAAAGCTTCTTTGTTTAAAACAAGAGCCGATGCCCTCAGGTCCGGTGCCATGCCTCCGGCAATTAAACCAGGTCCATGGCAACCACCGCAGCTACCGTATACTATGGCTCCTCTTGCTGCCATCTCATCGTTGATTGTAAAATTAGGATCATTCAGAGGTTCGGGAAAATAGGGCGGTGGAAGAGCGGCCATCTCTGCAGAACCCTCCAGCGAAAAGCTGATCAAGCGCCGGCTATGGATGCCATACGACCAACCCAGTTCGGCAGCATCCGCACTCAGCCCGGCAAAACCGCCGCCAAAGCCAACCAGCAGCGATATATATTGCCTTCCGTTAATCGTGTAGGTGATTGGTGGAGCAGAAATACCCAGCCCGGCATCAAACTCCCACAGGATTTCTCCCGTTGATGCTTCATAAGCTAATAATTTGCCGTCCGACCGCCCCTGGAAAACCAGGTTTCCGGCCGTGGTCAATGTACCGGCATTCCAAAATGTCTCCTGTGGCAGATGCCAGGCCACCTCTTGTTTAACTGGGTCCCAGGCTTGCAGAGATGCACTATATTCCCTGGGTTGTTTATCAGAAAATCTATAGCGCACTCCAACTCCACCGGTAAATTCCCGGGCCTGCCAGTTCTCAAGCTCGATCTCTTCATCGGAAAAATTTGTTGAAAGATGATGGGTGGGAATATAGGCCAGCCCGGTTTGCGGATTGTATGACATGGCCTGCCAGTTATGAGCACCCCACGGGCTGGGGGTGATATCAGCTGGTCTGTCCTCATACCGTGAACCTTCCACTTCTACGGGACGGCCTGTTTTCATATCAATTTGGGAGGCCCAGGTAGTTTCAACATAGGGTTCTGCGGAAATCAATTTACCCGTTTTGCGGTCAATTACATAGAAAAAGCCATTCTTTGGTGCGTGCAGAATAGCTTTTCTCTCCTCCCCCTCAATATTCAGGTCAGCCAGAATAATGTCCATATTGGAGGTATAGTCCCAGGTATCTCCCGGTGTGGTCTGGTAGTGCCAGATGTATTCGCCCGTATCCGGGTTCAGCGCCACGATACAGCTTAAAAAAAGATTATCACCACCGCCTGGGCTTCTGATTTTCCGGTTCCACGGCGATCCGTTACCCGTTCCGATATAGAGCATATCCAGTTCGGCGTCATAGGTAAACCCGTGCCAGGCATTTCCGCCCCCGCCGTGCTTCCACCAGTCGCCGGTCCAGGTCTCAGCCGCCATTTTCATGGCTGCATTTTCGAAGCCGTCGGCCGGGTTTCCGGGAACAATATAGAATTTCCACGCCTCCTCACCGGTATCCGCATCATAAGCGGTAACCCAGCCGCGGGTCGGGCCATTTTCCGTTCCGCCGTTGCCGATCAGCACTTTCCCCTTGAAAGCCTTGGGAGCTCCCGTAATGTATAGGGAACGCTCCATATCATAGGTACGAACCGACCAGATCTCGGCACCGGTGTCGGCATTAATGGCAATCAGCCTGCCATCCCAGGTGGCGGCAAAAATCCTGCCTTCATAAAACGAGATCCCCCGGCTGTGAGCCCATCCAATTTTCCTCTTTCCCTTTACTTCGTCAACTACTTTGGGGTCATATTCCCATATCAACGCGCCGTTCGTTGCATCCACCGCCCTGATGATATTCATGGTTCCGGTAAAGTACATCACGCCATTTACCACCAGAGGTGTTGACACCAGGCCTACATCGTTTGGGAGTTCCATGAACCAATCCACCTTCAGGTCAGCCACATTATTGGTATTGATGTCAGTTGCAGGACTATACCGCCGCTCGTTGTGTGTACGTCCGTACGCAAGCCAGTCAGAGGTCTGCTCCTCATCGGCAATAGCAACATCGGCGTAGTGAGGGGTTTGATTTTTATTTCCGCAAGAAACCAATAGCAATAGTCCGATTAAGGCTGTTACGGTTTTTTCCATGATTTATTTAAGTTATATCTTTAAACCTTTAGGTTTATCGAGGACAAGGATTATGGTTTTGGCCATAGTTTTTTTTATGATTCAGTAGGCTTCCCAAAGGTGCTTAGACGGTTTAGAACTTGATTCCAAGGTCGTTGATTGCGAACTGGTTGAAATAGACCATTGGAGATTTTTTTCCAGGATCCTGATAATCGAGCATCCGGGTATAGTCCGAGACCGGATTGGTTTTACTCATTCATAGCATCATGTAATTTTTTTGTATCCACATATTGTTGAAAAGCGATCACTTTCCCATCCTTAAGTGTCCAGAAATGCGCCACTTGGGCATCATAACTATTGCCATTATTGCGTTTGGCATCATAGCGTAGATTGGCCAATACTTTGTCGTTATACATCTCGTGGAGCTCGATATCCTTCAAGTTAAAATATTCATGTTCTGCACCGATGCGGGCAAAAACACCATTCAGTACCGCTTCCGGTCCTTTGTATGGATTGCCATCTGCATAGGCATTGCCTTCGGCCTCATTCCAGACTATATTTGAATCCATCATTCCCAGAACTGTCGGGATATCGCCTGTAGCAAATGCTTTGTAAAGTCCTTCTATAATGGACTTGTTTTGGGTGGCAATTTTTAAATCATCTTCATGTGCTTTCATAAATATTCTTTCTGTTTTAATTTGTTAAGCTACTTTATAACTTTTCCAAAGTTCCAAACTTTGGAAAAGTTGGTTAGTATGGTTTATGTACTTCCAATTCGATTTCAATTAAGAATTCCGGCATGGAAATATCCGTAGGCTATGGGTCTCAATCAGAAGTATTCTGGTTTTTCTGATTTCATAGGAATCGTATATTTGAATCGTATATTTTTTTATTTTGGAAAAATCAATGACGGACTCAATGATCTGACCTTCAGTATTAATCAGTTAGAATTTAATCTTTCAAATTTTGAAATAAAACCCATCAAGGACGAGGCCACCCCTTTTTTGTCCGAATGCATCAATTTATTTTCTTTTGATCAATTGGTCACCCTTTTCTGTTCTTCCTGGGAGCCTACTTTTCTGTCTCTGGTACCTTTGATCTTACTGTTACCAAACTTGTAGGTGTAGGTGGCCATAAACACCCTTTTTTCAAACTTAAACCTCACGTTGAGTTCCAAATCAGCACCTTCCATTGATCTCGCTCTAAGTTGACTGGTTTCGAATATGTCGTTGCAGGATACCCTCAATACCCCGGCTTTTTCAAAGTTTTTCTGGATGCCGATATTCACAAAGCCGCGCGAGAGCATTTTGTAATAGCCGAAAATGCCGGGAGACATGTAATTTCCCATCAATTCAATGGTATATTTTTTGGGTAGGGTAAACGTATTGGTAAGCACCGCCTGAATCCCTTTCTGGTCAACTTCAAACACCTGGCCGTTATGCTCTGAAAGGACCCGTTGATAATTTGCCGTTAAGTTGTTTTGGGTTTCCCACCAGGGAGTCACTATTAAAGGAAATGCAAGTATCACGGCAACCGTCTGCCTTTGGTCGATATTTTCGGTTTTTAGAAACACCGTATTGGTTTCCTCATCCAGGGTAGGTTGAAAACGTTGGATTAAGTTTTTATCCACACTGTACTGTATCGAGAAGATCCAGCTTTTGTGGGAATAATCTGTCTTGAGGGTATTGGTATAAGTAGGCAGGATGTTTTCATTTCCGGCAAAAAGCGTATACGGATCAGAAAAAAACACAAAAGGAGCTATTTCATTGAAGGTAGGTCGGGTGATCCTCCGTCCGTAAGAAAGCTGCACCAGGTTATCAGCATTGATCTTTCTGGAAAAAAAGGCCGTTGGAAAGAAATCACCGTAATGCCTGTCAACGATTTCCTCTCCGGACACCGTTGTCAAATTGGTTTTGGTGTTTTCGTACCTGACTCCGGCATTCAAGCCGGTCTTTTCATTAAATTCAATTTTTGCGGCGGAAAAAACGGCCAGTATGTCCTCATGGAGAAGGCCGTTGCTGCTGAAATTGGGATTTACTTTCCAGTTTGATCTAAGTTTTTCTTCGAATACTACGTTATTGGTCAGAATTGAAAAAGCACCCCTGATGCCTGATTCGACCGATATGGCGTTTCCCATTTTCATCGAATGATTGAGGTCTGTCACCCAAAGCTCGATAGGTGTTTCCTTGGCTATGCGGTACTCTTCCGAAAAGCTGAGATCATTGGATTCATCGTATTTTAAAAGGGTATACCCTGATGGATTGGAATTTTTGTAGGTCAGGTAATCTACATTGGTACTGATGACCTGACCATTTTTAAAAGTATGCTGCAGATTGATATTGCCCATAATATGACTCCATTGGTTTTCTTCAACCGTTGTCATCCGGACAAGGGTGTCCGGGGAAATGGAATAATTGGATTTGGTTGTATTGGGTGCGGTCATATTCCAGCGGTTAGTATAGCCGCTGACCAAGCCACTAAGGATCGTATTGGATGCTAATTTGTAGTCAAACCCTGCCTGGTAATTGATAGCCTTTCTATTGGCGATTCGTTCGCTATACGAATCGAAACCGATGTCTTCAAACCCATTGTTGTTCCCTCTAAATTGTTCCCATTCCTGAACCTGATCTACATAAGTCGTGGACAAAAGACCAAACCAACTGAATTTTGGACCCTGATGGTTGAGATTGAGGCTCATATTGCCGTTATAGCCCGATCCATAGCCTTGGCCGACCGTCAGAGAACCGTTGGTGCCTATTATATCGTTGTCTTTTTTCATCACAATATTGATAAATCCGGCATCTCCGTCCGCATCATAGTTGGCCGGAGGGACGGTAATGATTTCGATCTTTTCCACATCGCTTGAATTCAGCCCCGCCAGCATCTGATACGCTGCCTCCAGGGGCATTCTGAACCGTTGGCCATTCATCAGGATAACCACGCCGTTTTTCCCTAAAACGGAAAGGGTATTGCTTTGCCTGTTCACCATTACCCCGGGAGACCTGTCCAGCACATCGATGACGGACAAACCCGCAGCAGAAACGCTGTTCGCCACATTGACCACCATTTTCCCCTGTTCCAACTCAAAAAGAGGCCGGATGGCGGTTACCGTCACTTCATCCAGGTCCTGGTCTTCTTCCTTCAATAAGATAGCCGCCAACTCATTTTTTTCAGTCCCCAAAAAAGGGAACACAGGGGAATACCTTTTGGCGTATCCCAGGATCGTTACTTCCACAAAGTATTGCCCTTTTGGGATGTCCGTAAATACATAGTTTCCGGATTCATCGGAAATGGCCCCTTTGATCAGGGAGGAATCCGGCTCGTTTCTTAGCAATACACTGGCATAGGATATCCCTTTTGTCTGGGAATCAAGAATCTTTCCCTGGATCATTCCTTGAGAAAAAACGCCAGATGCCAATAGACAAAGCAGTATGGCAATTAAGGGGGACTTCATTGGGTTAGAATAAAATTTTTAGTGGGTTATTTTTTTCAGCGTTAACTCTTCAAGACAAGCCAAAAAATGCCTTTTGATCGGAGAAATAAATCCCCTTGGCGATCTCAAGGTCACCAAAGGAAATATGATATGATGAAGGTGGTGATTTACTCAATTAGCCGGAGGAGTCACCTTAAACCCCTGCGTTTGTAGAATATTAAGCATGTCATACCAGTATCTCATAAACGTAATTTTACCATTTTCCATACGGGAGGCAGAGTGGTAGGGAACTTCAATTGTGTCCCCACTTGCCTTGTTTGTAAGCGTGTTTATTCCCCATGACAGGATCCATTCGCCTTCATTCCAGTTATTACTCACTTTGACAGGCAGATAAAGCTCCTGCGAAAGGCTGTGCCTGAATTGGTTGGTACTATTGGTGTAATATTCGTTGTGCTGTGCCACTGTAAGTGAGTCCAAGCCTCCGCCCAAACCATAAATCATAGCTCCTTTTGCGAATTGAGCGTTCATTGTGGCCACATCACCTGCTTGAAGTGCGTTCGCATAGGTTTGGGCTGCTTCCATCGCTTTTGCTGCATTCTGAAATTCCAGCGTTACTTCCTGTGCCATTGAAAGAGTGGTTGTCAATATCAGCAGGAAGGCAGATGCTATGACGGTTTTGAAAATTTTCATGGTAAATGGGTTTGATTGGTAAGAAAGGGGAAAAGTTTATGTAATCGACTAAATATAAATTGATTAGTAGTGATTGGAAAGAGGGGCAGGACGAATGGATGGTTTAATTGTCCGAAGTCAATAGAATTGTTTCCGGAGCAAGTTTTGAAGAACGGATTCTGAGGCCCATTTAAAAAATATACATGCCCGCTCCAAAAAGCGGGGGGAAATTATGCCCATTTCATGCCTGTAACTATCAAATAGGCAACCATCAAAGGACGAAAAGCAACGGCAGAAGGTCTCCGGAAATTTGGAATAGAAGTAAGGGGATAGCAATGAGCACTCAAAAACAAATCTCCTAGGACCATAAAAAATTATACTATAGGAAAATCCAACAATTGCTTTTATTTCCTAAGAAAAACCTTTTGCTCGATGTCCAAATGGGTGTATTTCGACATGCTTCCGGGGATAATAATCACGGTGATATAGTATTGCAAGTACCAAATCTGCAGGTCTGTTTTCCTCAAAAGGGATTGGTCGGCTTTCCTGCGTTCAAGCATGCCTAAGTAATTTTTAATTTTAACGAGTTTAGTAGATGTACGTTTCCTCAAACTGCCGGATACTTTCATCGGTTCCGGCTATAATCACCTCATCTTGATCTTGAAATCGAAAGGTTTTGGGGTCCAGGGTAGAAATTTTTTCACCTTTTCGTATGACGGCAAGTATGGTGCAGCCGGTTTCAGCTCGCACATCGCTTTTGGCCAGGGTAGTTCCTGAAAGACTACCAGCAGGCAACTGCACGAGGTTAATCCGTTTTTCTGCCGCTAAGGAGGTTTCGTCCTCAAATATGTTGGAGGCAAGCATACGGGCACTGACCGTGGCGAGGGACTGAACATAATCTGCTCCGGCATGGTACAGTTTTTTTACATTTTCAATATTATTGGCCCGTACGATGATATGCATTTTGCTGTTCATATTTCTCGCCAGTAAGGTGGCAAATAGTGCCATTGTATCGTCCTGAATGGTGATAATCATGGCCGATGCCTCACTAACGCCAGCTTCCAGGAGTGTTTCAGTTTTCCGGATATCACCGACCACGTGTACCCCTTCTTTTTCCCGAATGTCAATGACTTTTACTTCTATACTCTTCGTCTTCAGCACCTCAAAAGCAGCCTTTCCGGAAAGGCCATAGCCGACGATCAGTACCATTTTTCGGGTAAAATGCCGGATGGTCGCTTCCGCCTTTTTATTGAGCCTGGCGAGTTCCTCCTTGTCCCCGGCAACAAGCAAACGTATTTTTGGTTTTAAAATCAGATCAATAGGGACTGGGCTTCTAAACTCACCATTTTGCCAGGCACCAATAATATTCAGGTGGTATTTGTCGAGTAAATGCGCCTCACCAATAGATTGGTTACAAAGTTCGCTTCCGTCCTCAATGTCAATCTCGATTAATTCGACTGTACGATCAATCTCTACACTATTTTTGATGGAAATGGCGGGAACCTGGACCGCCAGGCTTTTTCCAATGAGTTGTCTTGGGGAGATGGTCGTATCGACCCCTGCCATTTTATAATATTTTTCCTTTTCTTCATCTTCCAGCACCGCAATTATTTTGATCGTTTTATGGGTATTTCTGATAGAAAAGACGATGCTTATATTTTTGTCGGTGGTTGAATTGAGAACGACGGTTTTTGCACTTGTTAACCCAGCCGCTTCCAACGTAGACTCCATCTCGGGATCGCCTACCATGACCTCCATGCCAGATCTCAAAAGAGCAATTGCCTTTTCCTCGCGGGATTCTACAATGACGTAGTCCTGGTTTCGGGAAACAAGCTCTTTAATTAGTACTTCGGCGTGACTTGAGTAAGTACAAATAATGACATGATTTCTTTTTGTCACTTTGGTCGGCGGGGATTTTTCGAGGGCTCCTTTTAGAAAAGGCAGGAAAAAAACGGGAAAAGCGATAAAGACAAGTAGCACTCCGGTCAGGTTCATGATGAGCACGAAGTAGTTTAAGAAATCACTTTCCCAAGGCGAAAACCCTCCATAGCCACTGGTTGTCAACGATTCTACGACTACCTGCAAGGCCTGCGGAAAGGTGACATCGCGATTTTCAAAAAAAGCCATGGACCATAAAAAGATTTCCGCATAGAAAACGATAATTGCAGCCACTATGAGTAATGCGATCGCAATTCTTGATCTAAGGTCTTTTTGCATAGGCAGACGAATTGGTAAAAGGACGGATAAAGTCTTTATCCGAATGGTTTTAGAGTCTTTTTTTTACTAAATCCTCAGTTTATTGTTTTTATGATTTAATGTACGTAAAAGGGACTGGTTTATAAAACAGAAATTGAATACTCGGTACACCTTAAAGGCACGGTCCCGGAAATTTTACGCAGGCGAAATAGTAGAATATGGTTTAAATTCAACAGTTTATTGATCAAACAGGCTCTGCTTCTGAATCAAAAGCCTCCCATGCTGCGCGAAGCAGCTCCGTGAAAATTTTTGGCTTAAGATGATACAATCGCTTTCCTAATTTGAGTGCATGGGTCTGTAATTTTGCTCTTTGGTAGTTGATGAGCGATTTTAATAACTGATAGGATTCGGGACCCGAGAATTGATTTCTATTTTTTTCAACCTCCGTTTCCAGCATAAAAAGATCGCGATCATCCCCCAGGTAATCTGATAGGTCATGTAATTCATCTTCCCAGAATGTTAGAAAACCCGGCCAGGTCCGGTGCAACAAGTCGAGTTGATAGCGTAGGTATTTAACCCGCTTTCGCCATTCGTGAAAATCTTCGGCCCTTTTTTTCTCTTTCGCTTGTGCATACCCCTTCCGACCCCTTTTGTAGACGCGTCCGATTGATGCTGATAGATCAGTAAAAGATTGAATGTCAATCGGCCAATGGGTGATGTTTACACACTTTGCTGAGAGGTGTGTTTTAATGACGGTCAGAACACCCCTGTCTTTCAATAAATCAGCAGTCATTTGGTCACGTGTTGCAATTAAGTAATCCCTGAATTGACCAAAGGTGTGCTTATAGAGTTGATCCTCGTAGAGGCCATAGAGATTGTCCAGCGCCTCAATGATTGAGGTGGTGTCACGGATAGCGGAGAGTCTTCGTCCTTCATCTCTAAAAAAGGCATTTTCTTCCTTATAAAATGGAATATGGTCACGAATAAGGCGTAAAATGCCTCTGGTTTTTTTGAATCTTTTGCGTATTTCGTGAATGATGTCATGAGGATCATTTTCCGATTCGGATGCGATTAGCTGAAATGCTTCCGTGCACTGCTCTTTGAGTTTTGATTTTAACCCCTCCGAAAAATCCGTTTTTGCTGCTATTTGTAGACTCATTGTATCCTTACGTCACGTTATTTTACTTCGAATCAAAAGAACTTCCACCCTTCATCACCTGAATGGACTACGGGTTTGGACGGTGTATCTTCCGATCAATCGTCGGCCATTTATCGACTTAATATAGCCACAATCACTCAAAAAAAACAACCAAACTATATAGAAAAGCCCTTTCGGATTCTCGGTTACCTGTATTTTGTTTTTTTGGCAGGCAGCACCTTTGGGCACGGATCTTTTTTACGGGTCTGCTTCAGATAGTAGGGCGGGAACCAGGTATTTAGGAGGTAAAAGGCGTTGTATTTATCTCACCAGGTGCTTTTTATGGCTTCTTTTGTGTTTACCATTCCAAATAATAAAACCAGTGATCGGCAGCGTTGCTGCAATTACAGCGGCTAAACATACCATAATCCTTCCCGGAAGCCCCAGAATACTCCCAAAAGTAAGTTTCGGTGGAGTTTTTTTAAATAATTAATCCAGCCCTTATTCATATCTTGTAAATGAATCAGTTCTGCCGAATAAGGGTTTAGTTGTGCGAGATAATAGGTACCAGGGGCGTACAACAGTACTTCGATGCTGCTTTCCGGGTCGCGGTAGAGGGCCGTCCGGAAATCTCCCTCGGGAAAGGTTTTTTCCAGGCTGTGTCGTAGGTCAGTGATGGAGACAACCGGTTTGTCCTGTGCTGCCACGGCTTGATGGTAGGCAAGCCGACTGAATTCCGGTTCCCAGGTATAAATCGCACCGGAAAGCGCAATGACGAAAAACAACAGCCCCGTCCCCAGTCCAAGGATCAGGTGTAAACGCGTAAGCAGTTTTCGAATAGACATGCGGAAATACGACATTCGCTGGCAGCCTAAATCCCTTATCCGGCCACGGCTATTTTGTGCATACCGGATAAGGGGTGGAGGATTGGAATCCTTGCTTATTTCTCAATGGGCGTCAAAACAATGTTCCGGTAACTCACCTTGCCATGATCTCCCTGCAGGTAGATTGGCCCGGGGGCCAGTACATCGGCACTCATAGCCCCACCGGTTGGTCCCCAGGCGGGCTCATTGTCAATGATTTTTTTACCATTCAATATTACCGTAACGTGGCGATCAACCAAGGTGATATCCATGGTCTGCCATTCGCCAGCGGGTTTTTCAGCAGCTTGGCTGGGGGTAATGCGGCTGTATAAAGCTCCCATATGGTGTGAATCAAGCGGTTTTCCGTAAGAATCCACTACCTGGATTTCATAGATACCACGCAGGTATACCCCGCTGTTATTTCCCTCTGGCACGTTGACTTCCAGTTTAAGGTTAAAGTCTTCAAATTCCTGTTGGGTGCGAATGTTGCCATAGGATAGATGCTCTCCATTTTCTGGCTGTACGGGATCGTTTACCAAAACGCCGTTTTCCGCGGTAAAGCCATTGGATTGATTGGGATTCATCAGTTCCCAACCGCTAAGGTCCCCGCCGTTGAACAAGGAAATGGGATTTCCATAGCTGAGTTTAGACAGGTCTGGTTTTTCCGGCATGGAAGGCATGCGTTTGCCGGTAAAATCGGATTGGTACTCTCCGTTTCTTCCAGGCCCAGTCATGGTTCCTTTTAGGGAGTCTCCGGATTTCTCTACCCGCAGGGTATGGGTGAGGATGTGGGTTCGGTCCTCACTTTTTCGGGAGTTGGTGGTTCTTGTGACTACCAGCGTGTTTTCATCGGCCAGGTAAACATTGGCTACGGGTAGCACACTTCCTCCTATCCAAAGCAGTTCGGCATCGAGGTATCCTTTTTCTTCACTGACATGCAGCCATCCGACCCCACCGCCTTCAATTTCCAGGCCCCACATGCCTAGAAATGGGTTGGCAAGCCGGGTTTCCGCAGCAGCATTTCCAATACTGCCTGCCAGCATAAGTAGGGATAAGATTGGGATTTTAAATCGTTTCATAATGTATTTTTTAGTTTTTTCTTGGATTTATTTTATTCTTAGTTTAATCTGCTCGTAGTTTGGAAATGACGACACTGACTTCTTTTGTTTCAAACGCATGAATCAATTTAAGAAACAACCATATCGTCGGGGAGGTAGGTGATTTGATAAGCCTGCTAAGGAATAGCACCACCCGATCTATCTTGTTTATAGCCCGTTCACTACGCTTCTCGTCCAAGGACCATAGGCGTTTGGCGGCATTCCAGGATTGCAGACGAGCCTTTCGCATGCTAAAATTAATGATTTTTTCGTCTTTGTTTTTGCCAATCAGGTCAAGCAGAAACATTAGAGGCGATACCCTGCTGAGGCGGTCTTGCAACTCATTGGTAATCTGAAAAAGAATGTCGTTCACTTTATGGAAATCATTTTCGATGGCATGGATGTCCTTACCCTCCATTACCGTAGCCGCCGCCACGGCAAGATCCAGATTGATATGGGCATTCATACCCAGGAGGATGTGTTGAACAATCGTCAGGGGCTTGTCTACCTGATCAAAGGCGTATGCCCAGGCGGCACTTACCTCTTGGTTATTTTTATAGGCTTCATAGGCATCCAGGTATAGTCGGGCAAAAACGACGTCAAATTCCTCTAGCAGCTCGTTATCCTCAAAATTACCCAGAGAAATCTCGGAAGCGATCTCAAAAGTAGTACGCCGGTAGATGTACGCAAACAAGCCGGTCCTGCTGTTGTTCTCGATGCTCTCTTCTATGATCCGATCGAGTTCCTTGAGCACATCTTGAATGGTAGTGGTTTCGGGCATAGCGTTACATGTATTACTACTAAGAAATAAAATCAGGCTGGCTTAAAGATCGCTAACCAAGCGTGAAAATAGTGGATTCGATTGATAAGTGTAGCTATTTTTATACCTATGAACATTTTTTTTACTGGGGAATATCCAACCAGGGGCTAAATGGTCCAAAGAGTAAACGAACCAGAAACAGGTCAACCTTTTACTCTATGTTATATCGGTACTTGTACCGAACCTCATTCAGTAGTATCTCGAAGGATTTATCCGATAGCCATTGGGGCATTCCTCCGGCTGTTACTTGTTTCATGCCTTAAATAGGCTCGAATTCATTCGATTGTTTACGGTATTTCACGGAATTCAGCGATGCTTCTTCGAGGGAAACGGTCCTGCCTTCTTTGGCGGTTTGGTAAGCCGCATATAGGATATTCACGTAATAGACTGTCCGATCGATGCCAGCGAGTGGCTCCCGCTCTTCCTGTATCACCTTTATGAAATTTGCAATCCCGGCGGCACTTTCCTGTGTCAGGGGACAGACACCCCTTCCTGCTACCTGTTCCGGCGGTACGTTCCGGTAATTTTCCAGATGCATAGGTGTCTGGTAGTGGGCACCGACCATTCCTATTCCTATCGTTTTTTTCGTCATAGGGCCTCAAAGTTATCCTTTTTCACCTTTCCATCCTCATCAACGGTATATCCCTGAGGCGTCCCTTTCTCCCAGGTCAATTGAGGTAACATGTCGCGCAACACGTTTCGGTGTTCTTCGATGACCGGTTGGTTTTCTTTTTTATAGGCGATGTTTTCCCATTCATTGGGGTCGTTCGCGTGATCGTAAAGCTCTTCCAGATTGATCTCCGGATAATAAATATACCGGTACCGCATGCTTCTCACGGCATGTCCGGTGACTCCATTCGGTTTGGGGTTACCAAATTTATAGCTGGATATGACCGGTGCCGTCTCGGTATCTGGGTCGTTTAGTTGGGGCAGCAGGCTTTTCCCATCCAGATGGGCGGGCTGCTCAAAGCCCGTCAGATCCACCAGGGTGGGGTACAGATCCATTAGGCTTACCGGTTGGTCACAGCGGCTCCCTGCCTGCTCCATACCGGGAACGGAAATGAGCAAGGGTACCCGGGTGGACCGTTCCCAGAGGGTGAACTTTTCAATGTTGTCTTTTTCACCCATGTGCATGCCATGGTCGGACCATAACACTACAATGGTATTATCGGCGTAGGCTGATTTTTCCAGGGCATCCAGCAATCGTCCCACCATCGCATCGGAGAAGGTGATGGAGGCAGCATAGGATTGGATAATTTTTTCCCATTGCTGGTTCTCCAGCACCCATTCCATGATCCAACGCCGCCCATGATCAAAGGCATCCTCCAGGTCGTCTTTTCGTCGTTCTGGCAGGACAATGTTTTCCAGGGGATACCTATCGAAATATTTTTGGGGAACTTCCCAGGGATCATGGGGTTTCCACATGCCCGCAGCCAGAAAAAAGGGTTTGTCCTGCGGCTGAAGGAGTTGGTGACTTGCCCAATCCACTACATGGTAGTCGGCCATTTTTTCATCCGGAACAGGGATGGCACCCCAGGTCCACCATCCGTCTGCCCCGCCACCGGGTCGGTTCTCGTTGTCTACGTCCTCCGGATAGATGACCTCGTCAGGGGCACGAATTTGAAAGGGGTGGGAAATATAGGGGCTGGGGTAGTAAAAATCCCAGTTGGCCGGCTCCACCTGGCTGGTGGGGGTCCAGGGAGGTGCCTGGCTGTGGTAGATTTTACCGGCGCCCAGTGTTTTATAGCCGTTTTGCTTGAAAAATTGCTCCAGGGTTACGACTCCTTTTAATGCCTCGAATTCCCGCCACTTCGGGCCATCACCCCAATGCACATTTTCGGCCCCCGAGCGGGCATGGTGTACGCCGCTAAGAATGGCTGCGCGGGTGGGCGCACAGGCCGGTGCCGGGGTGTGGGCGTTGGTAAACACCATGGAAGCAGCCGCAAGCCGATCGATGTTGGGCGTATGGATTTTCATTCCGGCATGTCCGGCCAAAAAACCGGCCCAATCGTTCATATCGTCTACCGCGATAAACAAAATATTTGGCTTCTCCACCGCCTTTTCTTGCGGGGCACTGCAGGCATGGAGCAGCAGGACCATTGCTGCTAACATAGGAAGACTGTAGGGATATAATGTTCTCATGGGGTTTCTTTTTTTCATTTTTTATATCGTGACTATCCTTTTAAAAGTTGACCGCTAGGACTGGTTGAAAATGCCTTGGGCCGAAAAGGCTCTGCCCGGCAGCAGCGAGGCTGGTTTCAGAAAAGAACGACTATTGGGCATTACACTCATCTCAAAAGAAAATATTAGTGGTTATGGAATAATGAAAAATAAAAATAGGTCAAAAGCCCCATTTGATCAACTTTTTAACGGAAAAATTCCTGTGCAACCTACGTTCGTGGACATCATCACGTTTTTTGGGGCAGTGGTGCGCTACGAAGCAAATGGGTACACGCCATTTTATTGATTACCGACCATTCAAAGGTGCACAACTCCTGTTCCAAAGGAAGAATAAGAGCTTGTCCACCAAAACCGGGAGGGATTTTTTCAGCATTTTCAAATTATTGACGCCTAAGTTAATAGAATCATCCCGACTAGGTTAGGGATAGTTGGAGAAAAAACCAACAACGAGAGTCCGATTTAAGCCTGTGGCTTGTTTCCTTATTGATGGGTAATTGGGGTTTAGATGTAGCGTTTTCACCACTTGATGCGTAATGGCTATATTAGGCGTAAAATTTAGTACATTGATTCAGATCTTTATCACGCACCTCTATTCTAATCGAATGATGTTTTTAAGCAGATAAAAAATAATGAATAAGGAGTCGATTGGGAATAGCCATTTTCTTATGATCCTGCTCGCTCTGGTTGGTTTTTGCGCTGGAGGTTGTTTGGAAAAAGAGGCTGAAGAAGTCTGTCTTCAAGGGCGGTATACAGGGACCTATTGCGACGGGATGGTCGTTGAGATTTTGGGAGAAAGTGATATTGCAATGAATTGGGAGGGAATGTTCCATTCCGAGACCTACGCCCATTCCGTCGTTGCCAGCGTAGACACTCTTTTTCTCTCCCAGTTGCCTGATAGAACAGAACTTGAGGAGTTTATTCTAGCTGGAAATAGTTTCTATTTTCAATACAGAATCGGGGGGTATCCCCGAAAACAGTACAGCATTTGCGAACCATCCCCGTTTATTACCATTTCAACTATCTCTAAAACCAGGTGCCATGACCATGTCGAAATTTAAATTTTTTGAGATCAAGCCATTTGCAGTTTTTACAGGTAATTGGTTGATTTGGGTAGGAATGGTTTTTCTTTTACCGATTCTTGGCGGATGCCAGGACAATGATGAAACACCCGTTTTTCAGGCCGAAGGGTACCTGATTGGCCACCATCCCTGCGTTCGCGATGCTACAGTAACAACAAGTAAAGGAGAAGGCAAAGGCTACCTGGTGGCAACCCTAGGTGCTAGTCCCGATACCTTGATGCTGTTTGGGTTACCAACCGATATGTTTGATGTTCCACTGGAATGGAACAGTTTTTTGCCAGAAGAGAGTCGTGATGGGTTCAAAATGAAGTTTTCCTATCAGGTGTCAAAAGAAAGCATTGGTTCACGATACCATTGTAATGGCTATTTTCCAGGGCGTATATTGCGCTATCTGGATCCAGAATATATAGTCTTGAAGGCGGAAAAAATCAATTGAGCTTGGGTTCGAAGACCTGAATAGGTCACCTGAAAGGATGAATCTTGCGATAGGGCGGATCAGCTTGAAAGTAATTGCTTATTTCGGATTAAATACCCCATTAATCTCAGCGATGGAAATCCCCAATAATTGCCGGGTGATTTTATCCAATCTGCTTTCGTTTCCGGTAAAGTGGTAAACATGGTGGAAATGCTCCATACTTTCGCCTGGAGAAAGAAAGGCAGCGGAAGAAACACTCTCTAATTCGTAAAACGGCCCCATCTGGCTACCATCCTCCAATGGTCCGTCGTTGTAGGCGTTGACCGCATCTCCTTTGAAGGGATCGGCTTCGGTGTTCCATTCCTGATTGAGGTAGGGCAATTCCGATGCGACATCGAAGGTAGTAATCGTCAATACCTTGTGGAGGGGATCGTAGCTGCCGGCCATAGGAAGGGCTCTTTCGGGAGAGACACCTACTTTCCCTCTGCTTTGGCCATCGGCCTTTAGGAACAGGTGGTTGTTGGTGATGGCTATTCTTTCCTCCGGAATCGTTCCGAAATAGTTGGTGGTGAGGCCTGCTTTTGTTTCGTTTGGTTGGAGAGGTAGCACAATGGTGGTTTCCGGGCTGGGTTTGAACATGTCCAACACCCAGATGCAGGGAGCTCCGGTTTCTCGGGTCCATGGAAAGTCTCCGGTATTTTGAATGGAATTGATGGTTTCATATCCTACCATCTTGATGGAGGAGACATCGGTTGTCAATCCCGTGTTAGCTATAATACCTTCCTTTTCCAGAAGGGTAATGGTCCGTTGGATCTTCAATGCAAACTCGGTGCCCTGATAGTTGGTGATCGATGTGGATTTGGTCATGGATACGTCCCTGCGGCCCGCCTCGATTTTTTCCCAGGCTTCGTGGTCGATGGCTGCAGGGGTATGCCAGTTTTCAAATTCCATTTTTTTCCCTGGTTCGAAGAATAAAGAGAAGGTATTTCCTTCCGGTCCCAGCCATAGGCGGCTTTCGCCTCCATAGGCATTCATGTGCTTGTCCAGGGGGCCTTCAAATGCTTCGTAGTTTATCCAGCCAAAGCTTTCTCCATCGTCCCCTGCTGCGGTGGAAGTAAAAACCTTGCCCTGGTATTTGGGGGATACCAGGACTTTGGCCTGTTTGTCTTCCGTACTCAGCTCGATAAGTTGCGGATCGTATTTTTCTAAAAACGTTTTATCCTGCAAAAAATGAGTTGGTACATCTTCTGAGGTTTGATTACGGTTTTTAGGCGCTGAGCAAGCGGTAGTAACGATTAAAATGCTGAGAAAAGCTAAAATAAGTGGGGATTTGTTCATTTCGGGTGAATTAATAGTCATTCTATACGCAATTATACCATTAAACCCAGATTATCCAATAGGGCTCGTAGTGGTTCCTTCAACTGACAGGAGGATTATTACTCATATTGAGTATATGAAAATTTGAATTTACAAATCGAAAAAACAAATTCCTGAACTGGCGGTGTCTTTCGGATACCTATTGAAAGTATTAAATAGTGTATATTTACAAAAAAGATTTGCGCCATGGTAGACTACAAACAGATAATCACCATTGAACCCGGAAAGCGTGGAGGTAAACCATGCATAAGGGGAATGCGGATTACGGTAAGTGATATTTTAGGTTGGCTGGCCTCAGGAATGACGTTTCAGGATATCATTGCTGATTTTGACGAATTGACTGAAGAAGATATCTATGCTGCATTACGTTTTGCAGCTAATAGGGAAAACAGGATATTTCAATTAGCTGTTTGAAGCTTTTGTTCGATCAACATATTTCTCACAAAATATTAAAATTTATCCCCAACCAATTTTCAGCTTCAAGCACTGTCAAAAAGGAAGGTTTGCTGAATGCTACTGACCGTGAAATTTGGGATTTTGCCAGGAGAAACGGCTATAGCATCGTTACAAATGATTCTGATTTTAATGATTTAAATTTGTTGTATGGATTTCTTCCAAAAATCATTTGGATCCGAACAGGTAATCTTCCTACCAAGAACCTGGCTAACCTACTGATAGCAAATGCGGAGAAAATTATTAATCAAGCATTAAACTGAAATTGAGGATGCGAAATGAGAAAGGGAATAGGCCTCAAATTCCTGAAGCAGTAGTGGCGATCTAAGTTTCAATATAGAAAACCAAAAAGCCATAAAGGAACCTTCGTGCCAAACCCAATTTCTATGTCGTCTGCTGCAACCAGGAATGACGGTTCCGTTTTTACCTGGGTGGCTTTTTTATTTTTGCCCCCTACTTCAATATGGATTCCAGACGCAAAAAAATCACCTGATTGGGGCAAGGTGACAGGTAGTTTTGCATTGATTAATTGGTTAAGCAAAAAGGTTTCTCTGATTGCTCCCAGGTCTGGGTGGGTTTTCATGGCAAAAGCCAAATTGGTGTTTTCCAGGTAAACCTTTTCCGGCTTTTGTAAGGTTGAGACTCCTTTTTCCTTGGCTAAAAGCAGATTTAGCATCCGGGCTTTGTCCAAGTGGACAAGCCATCCGTAAACGGTTTCTCTGCTTACATCCAACTTCCTGGCCAATGCGGAGATATTGGGTTTGAACGGAACTGACTCAGCCAGTACCCCTAAAAGTTTTTTAACCTTGAATGCAGTCCCTTGGCTATATCCTTGGATAAATGCCAAATCTGTTTCCACCACGGTATTTATTGTCTGGTTCAAGCGTAAGGGAAGTTCTTCCGGGATACTCTCTTTAAAGTAGGGGAAATAGCCATGTCGTAGGTATTGCTTAAAAAATGGCAAAGGCTGTATTGCATTGACAATATCCCTGGCAAGTTCATTCGGTCTGCTTGTCAGATCATTCCAGGGGATTGCCGGAATTTCCAGGTTTGCCTCCAAATTTAAAAATTCCCGAAATGACAACCCCGGCAAATCATAGGAGATCACCCGTCGACTTAAGTCAGCCTCACCTCTATAAATATCCAGTGCAGAAGAAGAGGAAAAAACAACCCTTAAATCCGGATACCCATCGTAAATATTCTTTAATTCTCTGGACCAATTTGGATATTTATGTACCTCATCAATAAATAAAAACCTGCCTCCATTTTTATAGAATTCATCCGCTGTTTCTACCAGATTGTGTGTGTAAAACCAATAATGGTCCGCAGTTATGTACAAAACCTTTTCGCGAGGTTGTTTCAGATGGTAACGGATATATTGCAAGATCAAGGTGGTTTTCCCTGAGCCACGGGGACCCTTAATGGCAAGCATCCGTTGCTCCCAATTAATGATTTGCATTAGAAAACGAAAGAAGGCATCATCTATCTGCTTGATTAGATTGTCATGAAAGTTATACAAAATATCCATACTTTTGTCATCTATACCTGACAAAAGTAATCAATAATTGTCAATAATTGGCGACAAATATACGATTAGATTACCTTGTCCTTAGGATCAGGGTGGTTTAGAAGTTCTCCCATTTATTATAATTAAATAAAACTGTCTAACCTGAACTTACAACTCTCCAAACACCTCATCCAAATCCAATTCAAAACCAGGAAGAGCCTGTGACCTTACCCGATCCCCAAAAGTAAACAGCCGGGAGGGGAGGTATTTCCCGGCTTTCAGGGTGTAGATCAGCAAGGTTCGTTCATCCGGATGTACTACCCAGTATTCCTTCACACCGGAGGTCTCGTACACTTCGTATTTTAGTTGAATCTCTTTCTTGTTATTTCCCGGAGAGAGGATCTCAACGATCAGGTCCGGGGCACCCACGCAGCCCAGTTCATCCAGTTTCTCCGGATCACAGACCACACAGAGATCCGGCTGCACCACGGTATCGATTTTGTCAGGGTCCCTGGAGGAAACGGGTAAACGCACACCAAAAGGAGCAGAAAATACTTCGCAGCGTTTTCCCTGAAGGAAATTACAAATGGGGTTAAAAATTTTCCTGGAGATTCGTTGATGAATAAGCCTGGGCGCTGCTGCCTGTCTGAATACGTTTCCCCGGATCAGCTCCACCATCTCATCCAACTGCCAGGAGAGGTAATCGGCATAGGAATAGTGTCCATAACCGGCAATGGGTTCTTTGATCTTATCTTGGGGCTTTTCCATAGTTGCTATACCAATTAAGAACTGTTTCTAAAGATAACAAGATTTGGGCAAATCCGCCAGAAGTAAAAACCTGACAATTCGGAATCGGCGTTGCAACTACCGAACAGCCCGATTCATCGCATCATCGAACCATCATCTGATCAGACAAACGGTTCGGTTCTGCTTTCCGAAACCTATTCACCGTGTGTTACTTTTGGTAATTACGGGGATTACAAATCCCCTGTATCTGTACCACGGAATTACAAATTCCGAGGAGCTGCTTACCTGGGGTGGTCATTGTTAGGGAAAATCAAATTAATTTTTTATTTTTCATAACCTAATCTTTAACTAAATATCGCAACAACCATGGCAAGATTATTCCTGATTACCGGCTTTATTTGGTTATTATTAAGCTGTCAATCCAATCCAGAGGATGTCCTCGAGCTGGCAAAGGAAAAAATGGAAGAAAATGCATATATCTCCTACAGCTATTTTTCCCTTTGGCCCGACATGATAGGGGAAAATGACACCATTGCAGGTACCTCCCAATTTAAAAGAAATAAAAACACCTATTTTGATTATGATTTTATAAGCCAACGGGATAAATATGACCTCATCTATGTTGGAGATGAATTCAAGCAAATCCTTCACGGGGATAGTATGGTTATTGTGTATACAACAAAAGACATCGAAAGGGAATCTATTCGAATGAATAAGCTGATGGTAACAAATTATTCTCCTATGATGCTTTTGAAAGCAGGGGAATGGAGGTACAGAAGGGACACAGCCATTTTAGATAAGCAGCTTTTGGATTTTTTTATAGTGGAAACGGATACTGTAATAAAAGACATGAATATTTATACCGAAAACCATCTTTTTATAAATCCTCATTCAGCTTTGGTGGAGCGTTACGAAAGGAGGCTTTATCACGATGGTAAAGAAAAACAGTTTATAATTTATACCTTTTCTGATTATGATTTCCATAACGATTCTTTGGAACTCACTTATTCCTATCCCAGCCATTATGTGTCTAAAATGGCCAGCGAAAAGGAAAAGCTGCATCGTTTAAAAGCAGGTCTTCCTGCTCCTGAATTTGAGCTAATGGATATGGAAGGGCGAAACATCAACCTATCAGATCTCAGGGGGCAAAAAGTGTTGATTAATTTTTCTATGATCAATTGTGGTTGGTGTAAAGTTGCCCTCGACAATTTCAATGAAGAAGAATTTGAATTCGCCGAGGGGATTACCGCTTTGTATATTAATCCTGTGGACAGTAAGGAGGATATGGCAAAATACCTGAAGAAATTCACTGTTCCTTTTCCCGTTATCCCCGAAGCCAAATCGGTCGGCAAATCCTATGGAGTAAGCGGATACCCGACTTTTTACCTGATAAATGAAAAAGGAGTAATTGAAAATGTTATTTCCGGATACCAAGAGGATTTTATTAATAGTTTAAGAAGGTAATTATTGGAGCACCTTTTTTCCTACCCTGAAATTTACCTTTGTATTGTATCTGTCCGTAAACCCATCTTTCAGGAATTCTAAATAGGTATGTTGGGAATATTAGTTAGGGCCTGCTGGTAAAACTAAAAAAACAAAACCAGCCCAGAGAACTTTCTGGGCTGGTTTTAAGATCTGGGATTCTTTGAGTTTTTCAGCAGGCCCTACTTAAAATATTTACGTCATGGTGGACTGCGAATCACCAAACGATCACATGATGGTACAAACGGTTCGGTTCTGCTTTCCGAAACCTATTCGCCGTGTGTTACTTTTGGCAATTCCGGGGTTTACAAATCCCCTCTATCTGTACCACGGAATTACAAATTCGGAGGAGCTAGGTTCGGCAATGCAATTTCCAACAGCCCGAATCATCTAATCATCGTACCATCACATCATCAGACCATTAAAAACCGCCATTTCAATTTGTTGGGGCGTAGTGGGTTTTATGCATGAGAAAAACGTCGTACCTGCCAAAGGGTAAAAAATTAAACCCGGTGCAACTTATACGGATACACCCCATCGGCATTCCACTGGCAAACATACAGGTTTTTGTCCCGATCCAGGCAGACATCGTGGCAATGCTTGAATACCGCTTGTTCCTGTAGCATGAGTGTCAATTTTCCATTTTCATACTGAGGCTCCGTTCCTCCCGGATTGGAGACTACCCGGTTTTCCTTGTCCAGAATGGTCACAAATCCCCTGTTCAGTTGCATGTTATAATTGCCCTCCGTCATGCCAAAGCAGACCCCGGAATACAGGTTTTCTCCGTCCAGCACCGGCCGGCTGATAAAGGCTCCCGGCAGGTAATGTTCTTCCAAATACTCCCCGGAAAGGGTAAATCGTTTGAAGGTATTTTTGATGCGGGCAGAAACCAGTAGCGTAGGATCACCGGGACTGCGGTAGTCGATGGCCACTCCGTGCGCCTGTTTGAATTTATCGGGCTGCAGAAAACTGTCGCCTCCAAATTTCCGGATAAAATTGCCCGCCGCGTCGAATTGCAAAATGAATTGCGCGCCGTAACCATCCGCCACGTAGATGTCACCGTTTGGACCGATGGCCGTTTCCGTTGGCCGGTAGGGCATTTTTTCATCGTAGGCGCCAATGGTGGCGGGATGCGGTAGTTCCAGTAGCACCCGGCCCTCCAGGCTGCATTTGACTACCTTTCCCTGGCCGGTGTCGGTGATGAATAAAAATTGTTCCCCTCCTTCATCGGACAGGGTCAATCCATGGGCACCCGGAAAATCCAAGGTCCAGCTATCCACTAACCTTCCCGAAGGCTCGTAGATCAGGATGTTGTTTTGGGGATGATCGGTTAATAGGATCAACCGGTTTTTTTGGTCCAACACCATCTCGTGACAGTTTTTGACCGGGAAGCGGCTGGATTCGGCCCGACTCCAGTTTTTTTCTACCCGATACCGGAAATCGCCATGGCCCAACACTTCCTCCTCCAGTTTGGGCCGGGCCGGTAGGATATGAAAGAGCGGCAGGCCGGAAGCTACTAGCGTGGCTCCTCCTGCGAACGACTGTTGAATAAATTTTCTTCGGCTGCGCATCGTATGTTGGGTTAGGCCAAAATATCGTTTACCACCTGCCCGTGAACGTCCGTCAGTCGGAAGCGCCTGCCCTGGTGTTTGAAGGTAAGCTTTTCGTGGTCAATCCCCAGCAGGTGAAGCAGGGTGGCTTGAAAATCATGCACGTGAACGGGATTCTGGGCCACGTTATAGCTGAATTCGTCCGTTTCCCCATAGACCATGCCCTTTTTTACCCCGGCTCCGGCCATCCACATGGTAAAACAGCCCGGATGGTGGTCCCGTCCGTAGTTGTCGGCCGTCAGCCTGCCCTGGGAAAAGCTGGTGCGCCCGAATTCTCCTCCCCAGACCACCAGGGTGTCTTCGAGTAATCCCCGTTGTTTGAGATCCTGGATCAAGCCCGCCGTAGCCTGATCGGTGCTGAGTGCCTGCCTTTTGATGCCTTTGGGTAAGTTGCCGTGTTGATCCCAGCCCATGTGGTACAGCTGAATAAATTTAACGTCCCGCTCGGCCAGCCTTCTCGCCTGTAGGCAATTGGAGGCGTAAGTGCCGGGTATCCGGGCATCTTCTCCGTACAATTCGTAGATGTAATCCGGTTCGTTGGAGGTGTCCACCGCATCCGGAACGGAGTTCTGCATTTTGTAGGCCATTTCGTACTGGCTGATTTTGGATTGGATTTCCGGATCCTGCCAGATGTCAAATTGCTGCTCGTTTAATTGCCGGATATGGTCCAGGGCCCTTCTTCGGTCATGGTCCTGTACGCCATGGGGGTTATTGAGGTACAATACCGGGTCTTTACCCGATCGGAATTGGATGCCCTGATGGTGGGAAGGCAGGAATCCATTGCTCCAGGCGGTGGAATTCAGGGGTTGAGCACCCGAACTCTTGGATAACAATACCACAAAGTTGGGCAGGTTTTCGTTGTCGCTGCCCAGTCCGTAGCTCAGCCAGGAACCAATGGAAGGCCTGCCGCTGAGCTGAGAACCCGTCTGCATAAACATGACGGCGGGTTCGTGGTTGATGGCTTCCGTAATCATGGATTTGACGATGCAGAGCTCGTCCACTACCTGTGATGTGTAGGGAAACAAATCGCTTACCCAGGCTCCAGATTGGCCGTATTGCTTGAAATCATAGATGGACTTCACCAGGGGAAAGGTGGACTGATCGGCCACCATGCCCGAATTTCGCTGGGTGCCCTGCACGGAAGGGGGGATTTCTTTCCCATGCCATTTGGCCAGGGAGGGCTTGTAATCAAAAGTTTCCAGCTGCGAGGGTCCCCCGGATTGAAAAAGGTAGATCACGCGTTTTGCCTTTGCGGGGAAATGGGTGCCATTCAATATGCCTCCCAGTCCCGGATCGCCCAGGCTTCCACCCCATGCTCCCGTTTGTCCCAAGAGACTGGAAAGGGCGATGGAACCAAATCCCAGGGAGGCTTTTTTCAAGAACCCCCTTCTGCTTTCTCCAAATTCGGTATGATCGTATCGACTCATTTTCTTCGTGTTTATCTGATGGTGTATCCGTCCGTGGTATTCATGATACCGTTGATAACGGTAGCCAGGGCTGCCACCTGAACGGGATCCAGGTTCGGTTTGGTGGGATGGCTCCCGGTGCTTAAATAGGCCAGCGCTTCATTTTTATTTTGGGAAAACCGCTCGGTCTCCTCCGTGTAAAACTGGTGTAAAATCTCTTTTTCTTTGGGGTTCGGCTGTCGGCCGGTACTCAATTGAAACGCGTTTTCCAGACGCTGTTCCGGCTTGTATGTTGCAATCAGTTTTTCTGCCGTTACCCGTGCTGCTTCCACGAACTGAGGATCATTTAGCAGCACCAGGGCCTGCAGGGGCGTACTGGTTTCGGAGCGTTTTACGGTACATTCTGCCCGGTCCCCTACATCAAAGATCATCATGGAAGGAGGGGCGGAAGTTCGTTTCCAAATGGTGTAGAGGCTTCTGCGGTACAGCCCTTCCCCCGGTTCCTGCAGGTAGCGATACCGCCAGGATTTGGTGCTGATTTCGTCCCATAGCCCTTCCGGCTGGTAGGGGTAAGCACTTTCACCTCCGATTTTGGGGGTTAAAAGTCCACTTATGGCCAGGGCATTGTCCCGGATCATCTCTGCCGTCATGCGAAAGCTGGGGCCCCGGGCCAACAAAACGTTTTCTGGATCTCTCTCCTGCAATTCTGGGCTGGTTTTGGAGGATTGTCGGTAAGTGGCCGACATCGCTATCAACTTGTGCATTTTTTTGATGTCCCAGCCAGATTCGCGAAAGGTCACCGCCAGCCAGTCCAACAGCTCGGGATGGCTGGGCATGCTGCCCTGATTGCCAAAATCATCCGAGGTTTTTACCAGTCCATTGCCGAAATGCATCTGCCAGAGGCGGTTGACAAATACCCTTGCGGTCAGCGGATTTTGCGGTTCGACCAGCCATTGGGCGAGGCCCAGCCGGTTTTGTGGGTAGTCGGAGGATTCGTCATGCAAGACCACCTCGGGAACGTTGGGGTAGACCTGTTCGGTGGGGGCACTGTACAGGCCCCGGTCCAGCATATAAGTGGGTCTGGGTTCGGGAAGATCCCCCATTACCATGATTTCGGGGATGTCGTTAGTATGTTCCGCCCGTTGCTTCCGGTATTCCCACACCGATTTTCGCAGCTTTTTGGCCGGTTCGTTGGCTGATTTAAACACATGCTGCCGGATGAGTTCCCGCTCGGAGGTATTTTGCGGGTTTTCGATCAGGGTTTTTGCTTTTTCCGGGTCGTTGGCAAATTGCACTTCCAGCGCGGTCAGCTCCCGCTTGTAAATTTTCAACTCGTCCAGGCCTCCGTTGAGGAAGGTTTTCATCTTGTCTCGTACGCCCAGGACAAAGCCTCTAAAGCCATAGGTATGGATATCCGGTTCAAACAGGATGGACTTGTAAATGTGATCCGCTTCCACTTCTACCGGCACTTTTTCTCCATTCAGGTAAATGCCGATACCGGAAGCCTTGCCCATGCCATCGTAGGTAATGCTGATATTGGACCATTCTTTTGGTGGGATGGGATCCCGGGTTTTTACCTGCAGGGCATTGGTGGGCCAACTGTAGGCCATGATGAAATTGAGGCGGTTGTCTTCCAGGAACAGCGAGTACCCTTTCAGCCCCAGCCGGATATCCTCGCAGTGAGTAAATAAGACGGCTTCTTTGTAAAGGGTATCCGGGAAGACGGAGAGGGAAACGGAAAAGGGATCCGTTTGGTCAAACCAGCCTACTTTTTCGGGAAGGGAAAGGGTGGTAAAATCGTTGATAAAGATGCCCTTACCGCGTACTCCTTCCGCAATATCGGGTTCGCGTATAAGCGCGGGACCGGGGTTTCCAGACCAGCCCGGATTTTTAAAGGATTTGCTATCCGGCTGTGGCATCAATTGGTCAAAATCGTAGGAAGCCACCAGGCCCTGGGTTTGCTGCTTCGTCAGATCCGCATGCAGGGCTTCGGGGCTGGGCTGCCCGGCAGTCGGGTCCGTTTCAGCCAATTCCTGCAGCTCGGATTCCGTCGTGTGAATTTGCTTGTCCAGATAATCTAAAAGTTTATCCTGCTCCTCATTGGTCAGCAGCAGGGAAGGACCGGGTACCTGTCCCGGGCCGTAAACGGCCGTTCCCAGTTCGTTGGTGCTATTGAAGTAGGCGGAAAATTCGTAGTAATCCTTCTGGCTGATGGGATCGTATTTGTGGTCGTGACAACGGGCGCACTCCATACTGAGTCCCAGAATGGCTTTTCCAACGGTATTGGTGCGGTCGGCCACGTACTCTGCCCGGTATTCTTCAAAGACGATGCCTGCTTCTGAGTTTCGTTTATGCAGCCGGTTAAAGGCCGTAGCGAGTATGCTCTCCTGGCTGGGATTTTCGATCAGGTCCCCGGCAATTTGCCAGGTAATAAACTGATCATAGGGCATGTTTTGGTTAAATGTCTCGATCACCCAATCGCGGTAGGGGCTGAAGTCCCGGTGTTTGTCATCCAGGTAGCCGTCTGAATCGGCATAGCGGGCCACGTCCATCCAATCTGCCGCCATGCGCTCCCCGTAGGCTGGAGAAGCCAGTAACCTGTCCACCAGTTTTTCATAGGCATCTTCGGAAGTATCCGAAACGAATTGCTCAATTTCCTCCAGGCTAGGGGGAAGTCCGGTCAAGTCAAAGCTTAGGCGACGAATCAACATCTCCTTGCTGGCTGCGGGGGAAGGTTGCAAACCAGACGCCTGCAGCTTTTCGGCGACAAAAGGGTCTATTTCATTCCGAGCCCAATCATCGGTTTCGACGTTTGGTTGCTCCGCTATTTCCGGTGGGATAAAGGACCAGTGCGGTTTGTATTCGGCACCCTGCTCGACCCACTTGGTGAGGATGGCAATTTCCTCCGTGCTGAGGCTAAGGTTGGAATCCGGTGGAGGCATAACCAGTTCCTTGTCCTCCGACAGGATGCGGCTTACCAGCTCACTTTTGGCGGGTTTACCGGGTACGATGGCATGGTTGCGGGTGTTGCTTTTTAGTGCGGCAAAGGCAAATTCCTCCCGATCCAGCCGGAGGTCGGCTTCCTGATTGGCTGCGTCCGGACCATGACAGGCAAAGCATTTGTCGGAAAGGATGGGCTTGACGTGGTAATTGAAGTCGATGGCCTCGGGTAGTTCCTGGTATGCCTCCTGGATTTTCTCCGGTGTTTCCCAGCTGCAACCGACCCAGCCCAGGGACAAAGCGATGAGCGGCAAAAGATGGTTGAAGCGGCGAGTTTTCATGGCTATTGGGAATTTGACTAGTTTTTTGACTTTTGGGTATTTTCCAAATATACTTGGAAAAATCCGGGCAATGCAAGGCAAAAAACCGTTTTGTTAACTGTTAAAGTTATTGATTATCTTTAAGAAATAAAAGAAAAGTACGGGATGGAGAAGGCTGTTTTTCTGGAACTTACGGAAAAGATCATCAAGAGTAAGGGTTTTGGGCGATCCACTACCTATGCCAATTTACTGCGGTTTCTGGTTCGTTGTTCCCTGGATGAGGATGCGCCCAAAGAGACGATTATCGCGGCCGAAGTGTTTGGTAAGCCGGATTTTGATCCTTCGGAGAGCACCCTCATACGGGTATATGTGTACAAATTGCGGGAAAAATTGCGCAATTATTACGTTGCGGAGGGTAGGGGGGATCCATACCGGCTGCGCATACCCAAGGGGAGCTACGGTATCGTGTTTGAGAAGGCGAAGTATCAAGCCGGAATTTTGCGCCTCGTTCAGAAGAAAACCGTTCGGATCGGCCTGATCGGTGGGATTCTTACCAGCCTGTTGCTGCTGGCCTGGTTTCAGCTGGGGCGGGGCGAGCACGGCTCTCTACAGGAAAGTACCTGGTCTGATTTGGTCAACAATGGTTTTCCGACGGCGGTATTTTTGGGGGATCTGTTTATCTACCTGGAAGAGGACAGTCTCGCCGGCATGAGCCGAACCATCCGTGATCCCGATATCAACGGGCTGTCTGATTTTGCTTTTTTTCGGAAGGATGATCGCCGGGAGGGTGTGCAAACCACCGCCTTGTCCTATGGCCTGCTGATTCGGGGCAGCTTGCAATGGATCAAGGACCTCACCCGCTTATTTGATGCGGCCGGGCATTTTTTTTCCATCCGGACCATTTCCCGTTTCAATCCCAAAGAATTGCAGGACCAGAATTTTGTGGTGGTGGGCATGATCAAAACCCTGGGCCTATTCAAAGATTATTTTAAGTACTCGCATTTTGCCTACGAGGAAACGGAAGAGGCATTGGTACTGAGAGAGGGTGAGTCAACTGAAAGGCGTGTTTTTTCTCCCACCGGCGATCCGGACGGGTACCATACCGATTATGGATTCATGGCCAAATTTCCCGGGCCAAACCAAAATACCGTTTATCTTTTCTGTGGTCTTTGGGATACCGGAGCTACACAAAGCCTGAAAAACTTCACGGATGCCTCGCTGCGGCAATCCATAGAAGCTGAAATCGCCGCGCGATTGGGCGAAGTGCCTGCGTATTTTGAAGTGCTTTTTGAAGTTTCAGGAATTGACCGCACCGAGCTCAGCACCCAATTGATTCATGTATTTGCACTGGAAGAACCGGCATCGTTCTGGGTAGATCCGGGTGGTGATAGCTTAAACCGTTGAGGTCTTTGGGACCTCGACGGTTTTTTTAGTGTACGTCCTGCTGAAAGACCTTCGGGGTTGGGAAAACCCCAAAGGTAAGGATTCTTCTATAACCTTTGAGGTCTTCGAGACCTCGACGGTTTTTTTAGTGTACGTCCTGCGAAAGACCTTCGGGGTTGGGAAAACCCCAAAGGTCAGGATTCTTCTATAACCTTTGAGGTCTTCGAGACCTCGAAGGTTTTTTCGTGAACGTATTGCGGAACGACCTTCGGGGTTGGAGAAACCCCAAAGGTCATAACCTTTGAAGTATTCCCTTACCAGGAAATATCCATTCGGACAAAGCCCATTTCATCTTCCAGATTTTCGAAGAGCCATAGCTTGCCGTCTTTGGCAAAATAAAAAGGAGGATACTTGTTCATTGCGGTTAGTTGACCTTCACTTACCGGATTGAAATCTTTGTCCAAAACGGTCAAGAAGACAGTTGCCCCGCTTGTTTCCCGCATAAAGCGGCCTTCGGGAATGGGTTGGGAGTCGTCAAACTCCATCCGGAAAGCCAGGCGGTAATACACCTGCTTTTTTTCGTCCCAAACCGGAGCGGCAAAGTTGATGTCAGATTGGATTTTCTCGTGAATGACCCGCATTTCGCTTTGACTACTCACCTCTGCCGGATATTCTCCGCTCTTTTCCGGAGGGAGGAGTTCACTCGCATAGCGTACCAGGCGGAATTCTTCAGCCTCTGGATCCAGTACATAAAGCTCATGTCCTACCCCGGTTCCAAAAATAAGCTTTCCATTTTCTACCTTTCCAAACCGGTAGGTGCCCAGCCCCATTCTTGACTCCCCATCGTTGAGCATGATTTCAAATTTGGAAGCCTTTTCAATTTCTGGCGTTACAAAGCTGGTTATTTGGTTCTGCTCCCGATCAATTAACACCAGTTTGGCGGTTTTCTTTTCCCAGTTGGTCACCATGCCCGCAAAGCGCTCAGCCTTTCCGTCAATACTCAATGGAGCCAGGATATTATCGCGCTCCTCCAGCCTTTCGTCATCCGCACCCATTTTGGCCAATTCAAACTGCTCCAGCTTTTTTCCCTGATCATTTATGATATTGTCTTGCCCATAGCTGCAAAATAAAAAGCGGTCTTCACCAATGAGTTCAAGGCTTCGAAAGTAGGCTCCCAACCCATTGGGTCCTTCCTTGTCCAGGGTGATTTTACTGACAAATTTAAGTTCGTCCAGGTCGATTTTCTCGATGCTGTATTCCTGGTAATTGAAATTGTAGAGGTATTTTTTGTCCGGAGTCAGCTTGGCATGGTACAGACCCGAGTTTAGAAAAAGGATCTCCTCTCCCGGGTGGATCATGACGGTATCCATCTGCAAATCGAATTGGTCTCCGGAATCGGATTGGTTTTCGGAGGATTGGCAGGCAGCGAGAGCCAGAGACAGGCCAAAAATGAAGGAGTATTTCATCAGCAAGTTAATTTGAGACTAAAAAATTAGCCGATAAATTTTAAATTTCCTAAGAAATCAAGGGAATTTTTACTCATCCCCGGACTTTTTAGTAAAAGTAAGCAGCAGCCTGTTGTCCTCATCCCTTAACTCCAGCGTATCCGCCTCCAGCCGGTAGTACCGCACCTGTTCCAAATAGGCGAAAAAGAAATTTTCTGCCTGCATCTCGCTCTCACAGTATTTTTGGGTCCTGCCAATCTTTCCAAGTTCCAGCCCGTTTCCGGTTTCAAGCTCATATACGCCAAAAAAGTTGTTGCAGCCACCAAACCCGTGCAGACGGCTGCTTTCTTTCTCCAGAAAAACAAAGATCTCCCCGGGGTTCCAGTCTTCTGCTGGAAACTTTTCCATCGCCGTGAGTACCCATTTGGCATCCAGCAAGGGGTGGTTGGTTTTGGCAACGACCTTTTTCAACACATAGTGGGCTGCCAGCTCTCCGGAAATCCGGTTGCCTTCACTGTCCAGGTGAAAAAGTTGATTTTCTCCTACCAGGTATTGATTGGGGGCATCTGTAATGCCGGTTAGGCTGATGGTGTTGCCAGCTGAATTCCATTCAAAACGCCCTTCCTGCCGGTATTCCTCCCCACTCTTTCCCAGATACCGGGTGGCTTTCACGTATTTTCCTTCCCGGTCCAGGCTGATGGAGGTAGCGATCCCCTCGCAGTCAGCGCAGGGAAGGGTACCTTCATAGGTGCCTTCCCAGTCCAGGGAGTTGGCACTGGTATCTCCAGTGACAGGAGCCTGTTGGGTTTTACAACCTGCCACCCAGCCCAAGGCCGTCAAAAGAAGCAAAAAAAAGAATTTTTTCATAAGTTCATCTGATATAATTGACAACTGAATTTACGAATTAGTTATTAATTAAGATGAATTTTTAAGAAAAAATGTCGGGGTCCAAGGGGCTGCTTCGAGATCAAGAATCCAGGCCCTGGGTTTTATTGACCAGGTCCCAAAGGGCAATGCCCATGGAGACGGAAATATTTAAGGAATGCTTGGTGCCCAATTGCGGGATTTCCAACACCTCATCTGCATGCTCCAGGACTTCCTCTTCCACACCAAATACCTCATTACCAAAAACCAGGGCATAGGCTTGATCGGGTTTGGGTTGGAAGCGGTTCAGAGGGGTGCTGTGGGAGGCTTGCTCCAGCACGCAAATTTGATAACCATCCTTCCTGAGTTCCCTTACCAGTTCCACGGTGTTTTCCCGGTATTCCCAGGATACCGATTCGGTGGCACCCAGGGCGGTTTTGTGAATTTCCCGGTGGGGAGGGCTACCGGTAATGCCACAGAGGAAAATTTTTTCCACTAAAAAAGCATCTGCGGTTCGAAAGGCCGAGCCCACGTTATTCAGACTGCGAACATTGTCCAGTATCAGTACAATGGGATTTTTTGTGGCTTTCTTGAATGCCTCGACCGATAGCCGGTTAAGTTCATCCATGCTTCGTTTTCTCATTCTCGGATGGGGTTTGGGCTGCAAAGATAGGGGTTATCCGAAATAGTAGAAAGTCCTAATTTCGGAGCGGTATTTTTGTTTATGGGAAGGATCAAGTAAATTCAGGGTTTATTTAAACAAGACAAATTCACATGGCGAAAGCAGCGGTGAAGGAAACCCCTTTAATGAAACAGTACAATGCCATTAAGGCAAAGCATCCCGGAGCAATTTTGCTTTTTCGGGTAGGGGATTTTTATGAAACCTTCGGGGAAGATGCCATCAAAGCGAGCAAAATCCTGGATATTGTCTTGACCAAACGGGCAAACGGTTCTGCTTCCCATATAGAATTGGCGGGTTTTCCGCACCATTCCCTGGAGGCTTACTTGCCTAAATTGGTCCGGGCCGGCAATCGGGTTGCCATTTGCGATCAGCTCGAAGATCCCCGGGAGGTAAAGGGGATTGTGAAAAGAGGCGTAACGGAGCTGGTTACTCCCGGTTTGGCATATAACGACAACGTCCTGGATAAGCGACGGAATAATTTTTTGGCCAGTATTCATTTCGCCGGGGACCAGTTGGGAATTGCCTTTCTGGACCTGTCCACGGGTGAATTTATGTGTGCCGAGGGAAAGCAATCCTATATCGAAAAACTGCTGCAAAGTTTTAACCCCTCCGAGGTGATCCATTCCAAGGCTTCCAGAAGCCTTGCCGGAGACCTATTGAAAAACGACTTTACCACCTTCCACTGTGAGGATTGGGTGTACCAGCAGGATTACACCTACGAAAAACTCATCCGTCATTTTGGCACCAACAACCTGAAGGGCTTCGGAATCGAAAACCAGGTGTTGGGTACCATTGCAGCCGGGGCCATTCTCTATTACCTGGAAGAAACCGAGCACAAGGAAGTAAAACACATTGCTTCCATCTCCCGCATAGCGGAAGAAAAATACGTGTGGTTGGATAAGTTTACCATTCGCAACCTGGAGCTCATTTACCCTCAGCAGGACGGGGGCGTTCCCCTGATCCAGATTCTGGACAAAACCCATACCCCAATGGGCAGCCGGATGCTGAAACAATGGATGGTATTGCCTCTGA
The DNA here is from genome assembly GCF_010119245.1 of Cyclobacterium salsum. Lineage (GTDB taxonomy): Bacteria > Bacteroidota > Bacteroidia > Cytophagales > Cyclobacteriaceae > Cyclobacterium > Cyclobacterium salsum. The sequence continues at coordinate 83,846 of NZ_WNKG01000010.1, read as the reverse complement.
AGGAAAAGGAACCCATTGAAGAAAGGCAACAGGTGGTCCGGTTTTTTTACCAAAAACCGGAGCTGAGGGAGGAATTGTTTTCCCACCTCAAACAAATCGGAGACCTGGAACGGCTCATCTCCAAGGTAGCGGTGGGCAGGATCAATCCACGTGAAATGAACCACCTGCGAAAGGCCTTGAAAAGCACACTTCCGATCAAGGAATTGCTTTCCAGCCAGGAAAACGGGCCCTTGAAAAAACTAGCGGACCGGCTAAATACCTGTGCCTACCTGCTGGAAAAAATCGAGCGGGAGCTGCTGGAGGATGCCCCCATGTTGACCCATCAGGGAGGCATCATCAAAAATGGAGTCGATCCGGACCTGGACGAATACCGCAAGCTGGCTACCTCGGGTAAGGATTACCTGGTGCAGATCCAGCAGCGGGAAGTCAAAAAAACTGGCATTTCTTCCCTGAAGGTCGCGTTTAACAAGGTTTTTGGTTATTACCTGGAGGTGAGCAACACGCACAAGGACAAGGTGCCGGCAGAATGGATCCGCAAGCAGACCCTGGTCAATGCCGAACGCTACATTACCGAAGAGCTCAAAACCTACGAAGAAAAGATCCTGCATGCGGAAGAAAGGCTGCTGGTGCTGGAACAAAAGTATTTCCAGCTATTGGTACAGGATGCGGGGGATTACGTAGTCCAGATTCAGCAAAATGCTCGGGTGCTGGCCTCCCTGGACTGCCTGTTGAGTTTTGCAGAAGTGGCCTCTGAAAATAACTACTGTGCGCCTAAAATTGCCGATTCGGATACCATTGAGATTCGGGATGGGCGGCATCCGGTGATCGAAAAGCAACTGGGTATCGGGGAGGATTACGTGCCCAACGACACCTTTTTGGATAATTCCACCCAGCAGGTGATCATTATTACCGGCCCAAATATGGCCGGAAAATCGGCATTACTGCGGCAGACGGCCCTGATCGTGCTGATGGCTCAGATGGGAAGTTTTGTGCCGGCAACCTTTGCCCGAATCGGCATGGTGGACAAGGTCTTTACCCGGGTGGGGGCCTCCGATAACCTGTCCAAGGGAGAGTCTACCTTTATGGTGGAAATGACAGAGACGGCTAGTATTCTGAATAACTTATCCGATCGTAGTTTGGTGTTGATGGACGAGATTGGAAGGGGAACGTCCACCTACGATGGGATTTCCATTGCCTGGTCCATCGTCGAATACCTGCACAACCATCTCAAGTGCCGGGCCAAGACCCTATTTGCCACCCACTACCATGAATTGAACCAATTGGCCACGGATTTTCCGAAGGTAAAGAACTTCAATGTTTCGGTAAAAGAGGTAGGTAACAAGGTCGTCTTTATGCGCAAGCTGGAAAAGGGGGGGAGCGAACACAGTTTCGGTATCCATGTGGCCCAGATGGCGGGCATGCCCAATCCGGTGGTACTGCGGGCGGCAGAAATTATGAAATACCTGGAAAAGGACAAGAAATTGCAGCAGCATCAGGACAACATCCGGGACATGCCGAAGAACAATTACCAGTTGAGTCTGTTTGAAATGGATCCGAAATTTAAGGAGGCCAAAGAGCTATTGGATGCGCTGGACATCAATACCATTTCTCCGGTGGAGGCCTTGTTGAAATTGAATGAGGTAAAGAAAATGCTGGAATAAACGTACCCGCTTTAGTTTCAGAGGAGTAGGGGGGCTGTAACAAAAATTTGCATCGGAATATTGGAGATTAGAAATTATGGCGTAAATTTGCCCTCAGATTCACGGAAAAGGGAAACCATTTTGTGAATGATATAATCAGCGAAAGTAGCTCAGCTGGTAGAGCACGACCTTGCCAAGGTCGGGGTCGCGAGTTCGAATCTCGTCTTTCGCTCCAAGAAAAGCCCTGATGCAGGGCTTTCTTCTTTTGCGGGTTCTGGTAAGGGTAAAATCCCGGATTTTACCTAACTTTGAACTTGTTATTGCCGGGATGGTGGAATAGGTAGACACGCAAGACTTAAAATCTTGTGGCCATTAGGCCGTGCGGGTTCGATTCCCGCTCCTGGTACAAATTTTGGCAAAATCGGCCAATACGTCGCTCAAACGGGGAATTTTGTTTCACACAAATTTCACCCGACATGCCCAGACAGGCTATTAAGGCTACTTTTGCAAGTAGTATTTCTCCCTTTTTTCACCCTAACATCGGAGGTATGAGAACCTCCGTCTATTGTAGGATAAAAATTGACCGAGTCAATTCTGATGGTTTTGCTCCTGTTTATCTCCAGGTAATTATCAATTCGAAAAAAACCACGATCTCATTGAAGATTTCATGGCCAGTGGAATTTTTTGATACCAAAGCAGGTGTGTTTTTACCCCGAAAAAAGAAGGATCAACTGGCGAATGATTACAACCTTCTGGTGAATAAGGAGATAGCCAAAATCAACGATATTTTTATGTTCTACCGGCATTCGGACATGGAGCTATCTATTGAGCAGTTTCATAAGGACTTGAAGCGGTACGGTGCAAGGAAGGATTTTATAATCTGGGCAGAAAATGACATTGAAGACCGGTTCAATGCCTTTATGATCGAAAAGCAGACCTATAAAAATGAGCTTTCGGGATTAAGAAAGATTAAATCTTTTAAATCCGAGATCCCATTTTCTGAGATCAACAAGGAATTTTTAGAAACCTTCAAAGCTTGGTTGATTAAACACGAAGGACTCAAGCTTTCATCCACCTGGCGAGTTCTGAAAACCATGACGACATATGTAAGGAGAGCCTATGCATCAGGAATTTCAGTAAACATCGATTCAATAAGTCAATTTTCCATGCCCAAATATCCTGGGAGAAAAGTTTACTTGAAACCCGAGGAGATTGAGAAACTCAAAATTTATTTCAACGAAGACCATATTCCAGAACACCATAAACGGGTACTTTGTCATTTTCTTTTTTCTTGTATATCTGGTCTCAGGTTTTCGGATATCAAACGCGCAAAGTGGTCAGATATCCATGATGATTTACTAATTATTGTCCCCTATAAAACCCGGAAAACCGAGAAGACAATTAAAATCCCTCTTCGAGATGAACATTTTACTTACATCTTAACCCAAAAAGGATATTTATTTGAGACAGTCAGCGACCAGGTGACCAACCGAACATTAAAAGAAATTGCTGCTAATGCTGGCATACGGAAGAATTTAACTACGCACGTAGCCAGGCATACGTTTGCAACGCAGTTCCTGAGAAGGGGAGGGCATGTTGAAGTTTTGCAAAAGCTCATGGGCCATGAAAAAATTTCGACAACTTTGGAATACACCCACGTTGATGATGATAGATTAAGAGAAGAAATGAAGTTTCTTGTTGAGTAGTTCGTAAGTTTAGATATTCTGCAAATCGTAGATTTCCTGCATGTTTACCAGCAGCGCACTATAAACCTTTTCGGCCAGTGTCTCTCCAGGGAAGGCTGTAGCAGGCAAACTTTGCCAATACTGCAGCTGGGTGATGGCTCCCTCCGGGTAATTTCCATTTTCATCTGGGTAAACCAATTCACCGGTATCAGGAAGAACCATGGATCCTCGGGTAGAACTCTTCCAAACTCTTGTCCGGAACATTTCCAGATCATTCCTTTTTTGTGATTCTGTCAGGCTGGTATCCTCCCGAATTACATCGAGTACCGGCCGGTCAAACTCTCCGGCTTCGTCCTTGGTATAAAAGACCAGGCGGATGGAAGCAGTCATTTCCAGATCCTGGTCAATTTCCAGTCTTTCATGCTCCAGACGGATCAGGTAATTGGAATGCCTGTGCTGAATTTTTTGCTCTGAGTAAAGTTCTTCGGTCATAATCCTCTCATGTAAATGGTTGGCTCGTTAGTAACGGGGTCAAATCCATACACCTGGTCGAAGGAGGTAAATTCACCAACATCGTATATTTCCAGGACTTGTGGCATATTATAGGGAGCCAGGTAGAGTTTGCCATTTCCAGCGCTTTTTATAGAACTGTACTTTTCGCCGGTCGTCCCCATATTAAATCCGAATGGAGAGTCGATTCCATCTATCGTTTTGTGACGGATGACGAAGGGGCTATTTGCCGGTGCGCAAAAAAGGTTGCCATCTGGTGCCGGTGTAATTGCAAAATTATTAGCTCCGGGAGAATATGCCTGATAGCCGGATGCTACCCCTTTTACCCCATTGGTGTCATACCAGGTATTTAGATTACCATCAATATGATTTGCGTAATAAATATTTTCGTTGTCTGCAGCCAGGCACATTCCCCAATGAGAATTATTTCCCCCGATATCTTCCGTATTAAAGATTTCTGTAGTATCTGAAACTGGATCATATCTATAGATTCTACGTTTATTTGCCACCGAATTATAAATCTTGTTATCCTTACCAAGAATCGTGGTTCTAAATATAGAACCTGCCACGCTGGATAAATCACTTTCCCCAACAAGGCTGATTTGAAGGCTTACCGGATCAAATTCAATCAGCTGGTTTCTGTCACTGTCACCACCGCCACCAGCTCTCCAACTGTACAATTTCCCATTGGGGTGAAAAGCAATGCCCCTGGCAAGGTCGTAACCTGAATTGATTTCTGTCATCGTATCCGTAGCAGGATCTATTTCCAAATAGGTTAATCGGGCGTTTGGTGCACAATATAACTTGCCGTTTGGATGCGCGCAGATACCCCACCATTTAGCATTTCCCAGGTACTCAGGTCCAATTTCCGTAACGGTGGCATTTTCCGGATCTATTTTCAAAACTCTTGGATGATAATAGGGACAGCAGTACAAGCAACCATTTGCAGCCAGAGTCATTCCCATCGTTTTGCCTCCTCCGGTAAATTCGGGTCCAATGAATCGCATCTTCGGGTCTACTCGTCCAAAAAATTGAATCGCTGTCATGAGGATTGATTTTGGGTGATGGTGTAACTTACTCTAACCACTTCACCATTGTTATCCTTATGGCATATAAACAGGTATTCATTTATCTCTGATGCCACGTGGGTACCTCCGGCATGGTGAAGTACTACGCCGGAAGGGACTGAAATGGATGGCATGATGCTTCGGTTATTCAACACCTTTGCCATACATCCGCTGTTTGCATACGCAGTTGCGATTACCATATTAAAGTTAAGTGGAGTTCCATCATATCCATAGGATCGATTGCAATCAAAACGAATGGTACTGCCCGCTGTGGGCAGATAATCCAATTGATTCCGACTTGTCCATCTAGCACCTGCAGGTAATTCTGCATATCCCTGGCCGTTTCGAAGACTCGAATCTGAAACCGTTTTAGACTTTGGACCGGCAAAATCAAATGTAAGGGTTTGATAGAAGGCAGTTTTTTTGACATAGATAGCGACAACCGTAGGAGCCACCTGCACCAATACGAAATCTCCGCCCCGTGGCGCAATGTCAACCGTCATTAAATGTATCCGATTGGGATCGAACACGCTATTACTAACATTGGTGACAAAATTGACCATCAGAAATCCATTCAACGGCCGCTGCCGATTCGAACTGTAATCAGATGCCCAGCCGATATAGGCAATCTTGAAATCGTAATAGGTGTTTGCCTGGACATCTTGCCGCCAAACTTCCGCATAGAGTTCGTAATCACCCGCCTCATTTTTAGTCTCCGGAGAATCCGGGTTTTGGGGGGAAATGATATTCTCCCCTGAATTTAATCGAAGGATCTGGTGCAGGACCATTTCACCTGCAGGTGGATTGGGAACTACCGGGTCTTCGGATGGAGTGCCAGCCTGATACCCTACCGAATTGGAAGGCTGGGTATAGATCACATCAAACCGGCTATCCGGAGCCTCAGGGGTATCTGCCAATACCACAGGTCCGGTATACTGGTAGGTAACGCCATCCCGCACCCAGGAGGCACCTGTGAGAGTGCCGGAAGTACTGTCGGCCATTTCAAAAACGCCAGGATCAATGATCCTGTCATCTGCAGGAATTTCCAATTCGTTTCTCAGGTATTCCATAATGGTTTGGAAGGTTAGTCCCTTCCATTCCTGTTCCCCGGCTACCTGTACCGGAAAAATGGCATCGGATGGATCTTCCAGTTCCGGAAAGATCCACATCCTAGGTACCAGGTAATACAGCTCCTGGTCCGGACCGATGATCACCAAAATGTCCAGCGGCTCATCCGAGACCCAATCCAGGTACTCCACCTGGCGGGTAAATACAAACTGAAAATCGAATGCTATCAGGTCGTACCTGACGGCTTCAAATTTCGGCTCCCTGGTAAGGACCCTGCGCAGTTCATTGCCCTGAACGAGGTACTTCTGCATGCTGCTGAAAAAATCCTGCGACCAGAACAGCTGACGGCGGCTCCGGAAAAAACCCGTGTTCTTTTCATACGCCTTATCCGGATTGATATCGTACTCGAGCTCGAATTCGTCGAAGAAAATCCCGGTATCAAAATCCTGTTTGTTTAGCAGGGTCTTGGTGCCGGTGAAACGGATGGTGTCGATTCCTCCGAGGGTATTCTCGAAAACAAAAAGGTCGTCAAACTCAAAGACCTGATCTGTGAGTACGTATCGCTGCCGCCAGGTGTTTTCGCCCTCATCGGCATTTTGGATCCAGACATCAAAATACAGCGGCTGCTCATCAAAGAAGCTGTGGATTTTTTCGAAAGTGACATTGACCGTGTGCAGTGATCCGGCCGTGAGAATGTAGGCATCTGCGGTATTGTCCGATCCGTTTTCGAAGAAGGCCTTTACCTTGACCGTGACTTGGTCGATGGCGTAGTAGGAAAGATACTCCGGATCCCGGTACCTGACTTGCTTGGTCTGCGGCTGCCAGGTGAGCCAATTGAGAAAAAGGAAATCCGATGTATTGAAATCCGGACGGTCCACGCCGCCCCTGACAATGCGGAAATCTATCTCCTCATCACCCAGAAGACACTCGATATCCTTCACGGCTCCCGACTGAATGAAGCTGTCCGTATCCGGTACCAGCATCGATAGCTGATCCTCCAGAATCATCCGGAGCGGAATGGTGATATTACCGGCCGCATCGGCTGTGTAATATTCCTCCAGGAGAAGATCCCCGCCGATGGTAATGGAGAAATCATGTCCCGGATCATCTGTGGTGACGATGATATCCGGAAGATTGCCGGCAAAACATAATGCAGGTGGTGCCTGTGTGATGGTGATGGCCATTTAGAATAATTTGAATTTTGGGAGAAATCTCAAGCCCAGAACCAGGACCAGGACACCCAGGGCTACTCCTATCCAAATGAAGAAATTAGGGGTACGGCTGACTTCTTTTTCTTCGTCAATGGTAGAATTGGTATCCTGAAGGTCTTGGCTGGTAACTGATCCGGAGCGGCTCTGATCGGTTTCCTTCTGGTCTAGCTTCCTGATTTCACTGCTTTGGGTGGTATCCCGATGATGGAACCTAACCTGTGATGCTTCGCCCTCAAAGCTGCCATCAGGAGAAATTCGGAACGCTCCCCGGGGGATAATCTCAACGAAGGACTTGGATCCTGTCCTGGTGATGACTGATTCATCAAGTGCAATTGTTTTTTGAAGGTCTTTTTCATCGGTCTGTATGGTTTGATAGGTGTACCTCAGCTCCTTGTCCGAGGTGCTGCGAATGAACTTCTTCTGGGTATTGCAAGCCAGCGATAGGACCACTATTATTAGAAATACCCTCATGATCCGATGACGATTTCGGTTTCGTCCGGAAGCCTTTCCAGCAGTGCCATTTTGGTCTTTATAGAACTGGTGACATCCTGCAGCCCATCTCCATCTATATCGGCCCTGGCCTCGCCGATGGCTATGCATCCCCTGAGCTGACTTACGAAATTCGCCTCATGAATCAGGATCCAGGTGCGTCCCGGCACATCGAGAATGTGAAGGTGATTGCCATACTTGTCACTGTATCGCTTTTTCACCTGGTAGCGGCCTGCCGGAATGCAGGATATATTTTGCTGATTGTCCCTCCAGGGAAGCTCCAGGGTATAGCAAAGGAACACGGAAGCGCCGTTTTCATCCAAGACAAAAAGGCGGCCTTTCGTCTGGTTTGGCGACTGTACGTCTCGGATAAGGGAGAGGCTATTTCGATTCATCCTGTTTGGGTTTAGGTGGATCATTGAAATTTTTGAAATCGCCTGTTTCGTCGAAATCTTTTAGCCTGGCCAGGATAAATTGGGGTACCAGCCTTTTGGATATTTTGCCGGCGTTATTCAAAACAGAAATGGCTTCCTTGATGATGATGGCCACGTAGATAAGTACCTTCATGTAATTACCTCCTGGAATGGTGTCTCCTGAGACAGTGAAATTTTCAAGGACATGGCCGACGATCAGGCAGGAGCTGTAGACGATTATTTTCAAAAGTATATCTCCGAATTTGTCTTTATCAATCTCCCTCCGGATGAGTGCCAAGCCGAAACCTAATGCAGTATCCAGGGACATCAGGACCACGAGCCATTTGAGGTAGTCAAAATCATTAAAAATATATGTCTGAAAGAATAAAAAGACCGGAGTAAGCAGAAGCGCCCACCTACTTTTATCAAAAATGTCTGTGATAATTTCCGCCGATCGCTGAAGCAGGTGAGCATTCATGAGGCTGTTTGATTTGATAGCGTCTGCCATGTACGTCCAACTAATTTTTATACAAATTACCAGAGATCGATGGTGGGATAAAGGACAGCTACAAATCCCCCTGAACAAGGTCCACCTGGGCAGGCTCTATCTTGTTTTGCCGAATAGTGATATTGATTCGCTCAATGAAAAAATTCATACCCCGTAGGTATACTTTCCGGCTTAGGTTCAAGTTTTTCAAGTCAAGGGCATTTAGCAGAAATAAACCACGAATAGAGCGCTTATCGGCTGCAATGTAGTCCCTGTACGCACTGTGAAAATTGGACAAAAGGCCGTCTGAGCCTTCCCATTCCAGGGAAAGGTTTCCCAGGCGGTTGCCATGAGCATCATAATTATGAGGAGTCATCAAGGGGTAAAGGTTTGGAGAGTTCTCAGAGCCTGTAAGGGTGCTGAAGCTTTCCCGGACTCCATGAAACAAACCGATTTGAGGACGCTCAGGCCTGGCAAGGCGATTGCCCCTGAACTCCGGGACATACCAGCTGCCAAGTTCGATGCCATTACTATTGCTGTCCTCATGCCAATACTCATGAATACCCATCCGGACGGGCTCCAGGTTTGGTTTCATGTCAAAACCTCCCTGATCCTCCGAAGGGGCTGCACCCAGACCGGTACCCTTTAGATCAAATAGGTAACGCTGGGGATCCTGCGGATCTGACTTTTCCCTAAGGCGTTTTGTCCAAAGTTCCTTGGTGTCACGGACGTATACATCGATTTCCCCCTCGGAAGGAACCTGGTAATTGAAAAGATCCAATACGGTATCCACTTCTACCCCATTAAATTCTTCAATACCTTCCACGGCCTGGCCATATCCATAGGCGTAATTCTGCCCTTCACGCTTGCTGATGGTGAGCCGATTGATACGTTTGGCATCCCAATTTACTAGACTGGTATCCGCGAGAATATCGGCATTGGTGCGAATACTGAATCCGTTCCCTGCCGGGAACATGGTGGCAGCGACTAGCTTTAACAGTTCCCGGACCATTTCATTGGCCGGAAGACTGGGAAGGAAGGAATTGAGATAAAAGAAATTGTCAGGTGCTTCGCCTCCGGAGCTGTAGCCATCCAGCAGGATGCCCCTCCGGATGGAAAGCAGCGATTCGTTATACCGGGGGTGATAGGTACTGGACAGAACGATTTTTTGCAGCTCTCCGCTGGCAAAGGGATTCACATCGAGCCTGCCGTCAAAAAACGCTTCAAAAATATACCTGGCCCTGGGGAAAGGAAATACAACAGTATGGACTGGGGAGCTGGAGCCAAACAGCACGTAATTTTCCTCCCTGGCATTGAAAAAATTGATGTATTGTTTTAATGAAGCAAAATTACCAGCATTTTTTGGTATATCGTTCGGATCATTCAGGTATGGCCAGGGTTCATCGGCGAGACGCATAACAGGGGCACAAAAATCAGAATTGTTAAATAAAGTAGGCCAGATTAATTCCCTGTAATTTGATGCCCAAAAATCAGAATTGAAAAGATTATTAGACCCCGTACTTGTGCCAAAGCCGTAATAGGTCATGGGAAGCTGGAAAAGAGGGGATTTCATGCCGTCGGTGATCACTGATCCACGAAAAAAACACTTTATATCCCGCTCAAATTCCTGTACTACCAGCACACCGGAGAGAATCCTGACGGTTCCAAAATAAATTTCAAATCCATCGTATTCTTTGAAAGAATTAAAGCTATTCAAGCGATCGGGTCGATTGAATAGCGTCAGGTTGTGATTTGTAGCAGGAAGCGAAAAGTTCAGCGAATGATTGGATGGAATTCGATCATTGAAAAAGAAGGGATTCTCATAAATGAGATTGAGTGAAATATCCGGAGGGTAGTTTACTGGTACTCCTTTCAGTAGCATCTTGAGCATGGCTAGAGGTTTACATTTTGTTCGATTTCCTTATAATCTTTCTCTGCTTCGTAGAAGCCACGACGGCCCAAGAGACTGACATCTGCCCGGATACCCTTGCGGATCTCTCCCCGCAGATCTGCCATCAATTCATTGTTTTTCCGGATCAGTTCTTTTGCCTCATTATCTAGGCTTACGGCTGCAGGTGCCGCCGATGCAGGCCTGGTTTGCGCAAAACCACCCCTTTGGCGCCCTGGCATAGTGAACATTTCCATTCGCCTGGCCATGACTTTTTCCAGGTTGATACTGGAAATGGTACCGTTTCGTTGCGCTGTATCGATAGCATCCAGAACGGGCCGAATGGTGGGATTTTCGTATGCCTCGTTACTGGCCACAAACTCCCGTCCCGACTCCGCAATAAGAATGCGGGGATCATCGACGTACCCCGGACCGGCAAAGCCACGGGAGCGAAACATTTTTTTATCCTGCTTTCGCACCACATTTGCATAACCTCCCTTTTCGGCTCCTGGAATCTCGGGTAAAGGTTCTTTTTTGATAGTAGCGATCTGCAGGCCGCCCATCAATCCGACTATCGCAGCCAGAGCCAGGTTAGGCAAGGATTTGGCCACTCCTGCGGCGGTATTAACGATGGCGGACATAAGCGCAACGTTGCGCTCACGCTTCGCTCTGTTACGCTCATATACCGCCCTCTTTTTGTCCAGGTCGGCATTAAGCCGGTCCACCTGTTGATTATATTGTTCTTGGGTAATCACCCCATTTTCAAGTCTTTTTTTCAGGGCGGCTTCCTTCTGTTGGTTAGCCATTTCGAACTGCTGCAGCTCTCGTTGCTCACCGGCCGTTCGCATAGCATTGTACTGGGACCAAACCTGACCCAGGGACTGGGTGGCCATTAACAGCCCATCTATGGAAACCGCTCCCTGCCTGAGGTTTGAAAAGAAAGTCTCCCAATCGTCCGGAGTGAAGCCGAGCACATCGACATTGGATCTGCGCATGCCCCGGTCTTCTGCTATTTCGGTACCGGTACCAAGGCCAAGCTCGCTGAGCTGCTGCCGGACCTCTGCCAGGCGTGCGTTGATGGTTTCTCTTTCTTCGTCAGAAAGAATTCGATCTGACAGATCCAGGCCTTCCCATTGTCCGGTATCCAGTACGGCCTTCAATTCACTTTGCAAATCCTGCAAATGTGCCTTTACCAGTGCTTCCTCTTCCCTTCTAAATTTTTTGTCAATTTCCTGCTGTGCCTGGCGCATATTTCTGAGTCCGGCCAATGCTTCAGCAGACAGGTCATCACGAAGGAAAGCCCGGGCTTCTTCCAGGCTTTTGATCTCTTTGTACTGCTCATTATGGGATACACGGAGCTCCTGAAGCTCTTTATTAAATGCTGCCTGCTTTTGCTCGATGGCTTTTTTCATCGCATCGGCATCGAGCTGGTTGAGGTTGGCGTAATGTTCCTTCTCCAGGGCTTCTTTTACGCGGAGTTCTTCCTCCGTCAGCTCCTTACGCTCTTTGCCGAATATCCCTGCTTCCTGAAGGCGTTTTTGATAAGCCAATCGTTCCTGTTCAATGAGAGACATTTGGCCTTCCAGGACTTTTTGGCGGTATTCTGCTTGCTTTTTTAATTCCGCAGCTAATTTGGAATCCTTCCCATCAGAAGCAGATGTCACAGTAGATCCTGAAGCGGTTCCTGGGTTGCTGGCATTGGTGCCAGAATCATTGTTCGGCCCAGAGAACAAAGAAACCGGTTGGACTTTCTGATTGAGGTCCATGTTTTTCTGAATGAAGCCTGTAAGGAGTTCTTCCTGCGCTTTGAAATCTTCCTCCATGGCTTGGCGGTTTTCCTGGCGGTATTGCTCACGAACTTCATTGACCAGAGCTTCCTCGTTACCAAACCGTAAGACTGCCAATTTGGTCTTTTGCCAAAGGCTCAATTCTTCATCCTGTCCGTTCCGTAAAGCTTCGATCCGCTTTTTCTGTAGTTCTACCAATTCATCTTCAGCGGCCTGGACGGAGGCTTTTTTGAGAAGACTTGCAATATATTTTTCAGTTGCCCTGGTGGCTTCTTCTGTATTAATCGTTTCTAGGGAGAGGTTGCCCAGGTATTCCGGAGACAACTGTTGCAGTGCTTCGATGGCTTTTCTTCTATCCTCATCAGACCGGGCTTTGTCTCTGGCCATAGCAAGCAATCGTTCCATTTCTACCTTTTCCCGGACAATATCTTGCTCCGCCTGAACCTGAACATCCTGTAGTTTCCGCTGAGCTTTTTCCGCACTGGTAAGCCCTTTGGAATATTGATAGAGGGCTGTTGTCACTGCAGCTACACCCGCGGCTATAAGCAACCACGGATTTAATCTTGACACCGCATTGAATACCCGCATGGCTGCGGTAGCTCTGGAAAGATTCCCAGTAAAAAGTGCCTGAGCTGCTGCGAGCAGTAACATTCCGTTTCGCTGCAAAGCAATCAATCCCAGGTTGATTCTGGAAAGACTATTGAAAACCCGCATGTAGTTGGTGCTGGCAAAAAGCGCAAGATTATACCCGACAATAGCAGCGGTTAGCGTAGTGAGTAGCTTCCAATTGTCTTGAATAAAATCAAACAGTATAGTCAGAATGCGAACAAAATAGGTAAACCCGTTGGTGCTTACCGTCATTACCGGCATGAGCTTTTCCCCCAGCTCTACTACCATATTTTGAAGACCTTTCCTGGCTTTCTCCAATTTAGCCTGGGCAGTTTCATTCTTAATGCCAAATTCTTCGGTAAGACTAGTCCCTCGCTCAAATGCCTGGTTGGATAATTCCTGCTGCTGGCGAAGCTTCTCTGTATTATTGGCCAAGGATCCCAGCACCCCGATGACACGGCCCCCATCCTGTCCTAGATCCCCAAGGGTATCGGCCAGGTTTGTTAATCCGTCAGAATTATTTCTAACGCCTTCCAGGACACGTAAAAACGCCTCGTTTGCATCACTATTAAGCAACTCCCTAAATCCTGAGGCATCCATGGAAGCATATTTGGCAAATACATCCGAATTTTTTGCCATCTCCAGGAATAACTTTGAAAGTGCCGTTGTGCTTACCTCTGATGTTTGTCCTAGGCTGTCCAAAGTAGCGGCCATTCCCATTAAATCGTTAATGGAAACATTAGCCAGGGGGCCAACGCCAGCCATTCGCCTGGTGAACTCTACAATGTATCCCTCATTGGCGGTGGATGCCATGCCAAGCTCATTGATAGCGGATCCAACCTTTAAAAGTGCGTCCTCCAGCGGTACGCCCTCATCAATTTTAAAGATATCCACCAGCTTTCCGACCTGGGTAATCGCTGCTTCTACATCCCCTCCCAAGTCTTCGGAAAGCGCAACTCCGATCTGATCGGATGCCCGAACAAATCCCAGGATGTCTTCCCTTCCCTGAATACCTAATTTACCTGCTACCCGAGACAGGCCTAAAAGGTCGTTTTGTGAGGTTCGAGTATCGATATTTTTAAGTTCCTCGTTTAACTCCCTGACCTCTTCTTTGGTCAGGTTGGTAGTCTTCATCACGTCGGCTAGCTTGTCGTCGAACTCTGCAAAGTCGTTGATGGTCTTACGAATGCCGGAGACCGCTGCAAACATGGTGGCAAATCCCGCTGTTAGTACTCCGATATAGTGATTAAACCTGCCAGCCATGCGCTGCAGTGAAGACCCGGTGGCTCTGGCCCGCCCATCCAGCTCCCGGTAACGAGCAGTTACTTCTTGCAACCTTTCGTCATGCTTTCGCCATTGCTCCGTGTGGGGGCCTGCCAGATCGCGCAATCGTCGCACCCTGTTCATTTCCCGCCTTAGATCCACCAGGGACATTTTGTTTACATCGATTTGGGATCGAAGTACTTTTAGCCTCGATTCAGCGATGTTCAAGGCATTGTTTTTCTGCTTAATGGCATCTGTTACGGCTTTGTATTGTTGGGTATTTTGCTTACCGGATCGGCGAAGCTTTTTTTCTTCCCGTTCCAGGGCACGTAATTCGGTATTGGTATCTTTTACGGCTCTCTCGAGTTCGCCAATTTCCTTTTTACCACGGTCACCATTGACCACGATGTTTAGTATTAAATCTTCGTCTCTGAGTTTTTTGGCCATGGCTACCTTTCCATTTCACGTTTTAGCGATGCTGCTACGTCATTGGTAAAGTCTACCATGAGCCTATTGGCAATCACGTAGTAATGCCCGAATACAAATTTGTTGTGAATGGGGTAGTTTTTCCTTTTGATCCGTCTTCCCCGTTTTAGTTGGGGTTTCTTTTTGAGATCCAAAAATCGCTCGTAGGCTTTGTGCTTAAAAGTTAGTTTCCCATCCAGTCCAGCTTCTTGATGGATGTGAAAGTCTCTTTCGCTTTCCAAGGTACCAGTATGGAAATGAAGCAGCTTTCTCATTTGGAGGCCCTGGTTTCTTTCCAACCGGTAGGCTTCCTCTTTCAATATCCGTCGGACGAATTCCTTTTTGATTATGGCATCTTCCACAGCAGTAGCATTTTCTTACTAAGCTATGGGGGTGGGTGGGGTAAATAAAGGACAAAGGGAGGGGCTTTTCCATACGGAACCGGGCTACTTCATTACTAGTCCTCGCCTTGTTCCAAGGCTCCGGGCTATCCATTGCGATCCCTAAGCCAAAAAAACCCGGACAAAAAGGCCCGGGCTAGTGAATAAACTAAATCTTAATCGGATTCTCTTGATAATCCATAACCTTAAAGGGTATCATACCAGTTGTGGATTTCAATTCTGTGATAAATTTTCTCAGTTGGTCTTTATCTATGCTTTTGATTTCATAGACAAGGTAGTACGTGTTTGATGTTTTAGGCATGGTATTAAAGTATGGTGGCCGGAGCTGCTGGGTACATCAAACATTTGCTTAATAAACCCCCGGGACCTCACGATCATCCGACTCCGACCAAATTTAAATTCTATTTTCATAATGTTTGATGTTTTAGCACTTCAAAAATAGAAAAAAATATGGTGTGCTCCTGGGGTCGCACTGGTTAATTGGTGGGATTTTTTGGGGTGTGGGGGGCGGCTTGTCATATATCCATTTCAAAAAGTCTTTTTGCAATTGCAAACACAAAGGAGGGCGGAGTCGGGGTCAATTCTGACAGAATGACTTTTGAAAAAAGTAATCAAAACCTTAAACCGCTGAAAATCAAGTTTAAATATTTTTTTTAAGTGCTAAAACAGGCTCTTTTTAGCCGTTTTAAGCCACTTTCTGGCCTTTTTTCTCCAAAAAAGAGGTAAAAAAAATTTTAGTCTTTCCTGCTTTACTTCTGCCCATTCAATGGGCGAAACGAAAGCTAAGATCCTTTAATACAGGTTTTTATAGGTTGGTGAAACCTAAATATATGCGTATATTTATATAAACAAACAAACAGATATAACCTTTAAAAATCATGAAAGAACAGACCAAAAAAACAACAACACAGCCCACCGGAAAAAACGAAGTGGAGCAACTGAAAGCACAAATTAAAAAGCTTGAAACACAGCTAAGCCAGCAGCCCCAAAGCCTAGAGGAAAAAATAAAATTCTTCCAGGAAAAGCAGGAAATGATTAAACGCCTTAACCTTTTGGACAACTACGCAGACAACCTTTTGAAAGTAGGGGAAGAAATCCAGAAGGACCAAGAGGAAGACGAGTTTTTGACAGACCGGTATTTTATGAAAATCACCTACAAGCCTACCACATACGGAAGCGAGCAGGAAGTTTTAAAAATCCAAAATATCAAACTTATCGGTGAGGTCCTTGGCTTTGCCATCGGCAAAATCAACGAGAAAAGAAACGAATTGCAAACACTAATCAACGCCTAAAAATGGAAAAGCAAATGAACCCCAAAAGGGCGCAACTCATAGCCCTAAGCAACGAAGCCAAGGAAATCAGAAACGACATGGCAGAAGCAGCAGAAACGGAAAACGAGGCCCTTTTTTGGGCCTCCCGTACCGTGAATTACATGCTTTTAAATCACATGTACGACACCGAAGGAGCGGAAGAGTTTAACACCTTCAAACAATGGAAAGAGCAAGGAGCCACCATAAAAAAAGGATCCAAAGCTTTTTTGGTCTGGGGGCAGCCGATAGGCAAACAACGAGCCCAGGAAGCACAGCAGAAAGGGCAGGAAGCACCGGAGGAAGACGAATATAGGTTTTTCCCTATCTGTTACCTGTTTTCTGACAAGCAGGTAATAACCGCCGAAGAATTGGCGCAGGAAAAACAGCAAGCTTCCAAAGTGGAAGAGCCCAAAGTAAATTTTATTCAATCCGTAAACCTTGACATTGTGATTTAACCATGAAACTAAAAGAACCAATTCAAACACTTTACGACAAAGGAAAGGCAGCTCTGAGCAATACCATGTTAATCAGTGCAGCTTTTAACCTGCCAGAGGACACCGCAAGAGAAATTTTGAAACTTTCAAATAACAATTTGGCAGCCCTTGCCAAACTTTCCGCTAACGACCTGATGAAAATTAAAAACATCAGTCACACAAGAGCCGCCGCTATCTTGGCAGCTTTCGAAATGGGCCGCCGGCGCTGGGTATTGAACAGCCCGGGTAAAATATTTTCCATTAAATGTTCGGGTGATGTGTACAGTTATTTTAAACCCTACCTTTTGGATGAAGTAGTGGAATATTTTTACATCATCCTGCTAAACCGAAGCAATAAGGTTATTTGCCATAAACTGATAAGTCAGGGGGGAACCTCTGCCACCATAGCAGACCCCAAACTGATTTTTAAACATGCCTTGGAAAACCTGGCTAACGCTATTATTTTGATACACAACCACCCAAGCGGGAATTTAAGACCCTCACAGGCCGATATTACCCTAACCAAAAAACTGGTTAACGCCGGTAAAACGCTGGAAATCCCCGTATTGGATCATCTTATAATTACAGATACAGATTACTATTCTTTTGGGGATGAAGGCATGATTTAATCGGGCAGTTACTTTTTAATGTCTGGAAACTACCTAACTATTAGGGTAGTTTCCCGCGTTGGAAGCGGCATTTTCTCCCGTGTCCCCTCCTTTCGTCGGCATTTTTCTTCAAAAAATTATCATTACTATCGTATGATGGACCCGGGAGAAAATAAGGTGGTTTGTCTGCTTTTACCCTGCAACATGCCCTCAACACATTCTGCGAATGTTGCATGGTAAAAGATTGTTGCCTACCGCTCATTGCCAAAAAATAGTAGAAGCTCCTTAACGGAAACATACCGCGGGGCGGTCCCTTCGGGCCAGGGAGTAGGGTTAAAAAAAGGGACGAAAAGTCCCTTAAAATATATGGTGCCTTCGGCGAATTTATTTATTTCAGTGAAACTTTATTAACTTCAATCTTTTGAAAATTTTATTCCTTATTCAATGATGTCTTTTTTCCCACGTATCCTCCTTTCGCCGGTATTTTTCTGCAAAAAATAATCATTACTATCGCATGATGGACAGGGGAGAAAATAAGGTGGTTTGTTTGCTTCTACCCTGCACCATGGCCACCCACCACATTCTGCGAATGCTGAATGGTAAAAGGCTCGTTAAAATTGGGAATCCAACTTCAGTCGTACAGGTAGTAAATCCGATTTTAGATAAAGTGGGTGTTTTGGTGTACCATTTTTTCCTAAATCAATCGCATAAAGTTTACCTTTCGCAAAACTGATTAAATCAGTTCCCTTTTGGCCATTTAATAGCTTTTTCAATAGTTTCCGATTACCCCAGGCGCAAATAACTTTGTCTACTTTATCAATAAGCTGTCGGATATGATCAATATTTTCATCGCCAAATGGATTGTCACATATTAATAAATCTTTTGGCTTTGTGGCTCGAAAGGCAAATAAATTACATACATGCAGTCCACCATAACCCCACGATTTTGAAAACCCAATACACCTAGTTATTGTCCGGTCATCTTTTGTTGCATCGGCAGTTGAGGGGTTAAGCATTACGAATAATACTAAAGGTTTTCCTGTTTCCCATATTCGCGTCAGGGTATACCGATATTTCTCACAAGATGAAATTTTTGCACTCTTCACCATTCTTTAAACTATTTTATTCACCTCAACCTTCTTAAAACTCCACCCTTTATAATCAAATGGAAACTTCCAGGATTTGATGTATTCGTAGGAAAATTCCGGATGATGTTTGCACAAGAGCTTCAAATTGGACCAAAATTCCTCATGCCCTTCTTTCCGGATCACTATGATATTTCTAAAGGATCCCATGTATAAATTTACTCATATTTTTATACATTCCAAACCAGGCCAGGTACCAGGAAGATTTTTTATTCTGTTGCCAGGTCACGTTTTTCCTTTTCCCATTTGATCTTACAAAATTGACCAAATCGAATATTCACGTCCAGAATATCTTTCTCAAACTCCTCACGGGTATATCCGTGCTCCTGTAGCCAGTTGGTATACTCCGTTTCGGGCTTACCGTACAGCACATTCCACTCTCTGAGTGCCTGGCAAAAATCATCAAACCCCTTTTCCCGAAATTCCACTTCATAGGCGTCAAAGTCCTCCTTCATGTTTTTCAGATCGGCGAGGGGAGTTTTTCCATCAAAATAAAAATTGGCATCTACCAGCTCCTTAAAAAAAGTAGCGTATCGGCTCAGGGAATCTTCGCTGATCTCCCAAGCGGCCACAAACTCCTGTTCATAAAAACGCTTCTCTTCAATCTGATGATGCAGGTCAGCTGCTACCAGCGCCGCCGCAAAGGTTGAATGCACTTCCTCGTAACGGGAGTTCCCCGTACTTTTTTGCTCACAAGACCAGCTCATGCCAATTGCCCCAATAAGGACGATCAAACGGAAATTTCTCATGCTAGTGTTTGTTAGACAAATATTTAGTACAACCACATAGTTAGTTTTCTCCAGAAGGGTCCTAAGATCAGTGCTGTTGGGAGGATAATTGTTACAAATTTTATCCAAAAGAGGTAAAATCCATATCTAGCTTTCATCTGCCCAATTCCAACGGTCGTCTTAGGTTTTATTATTACAATTATGAAAACAAATACCCCTATTAGTAGTAAACGTAAATATATCGGGTCTCTTGGTTTTTCCTCTTTAATAAATTCATCGGGCACATACCCACTTTCAGATTTCAACAATAAATCTATTGCCTTATAAATGTTAGTTGAGTCTACCCCTTGCTTTATTATTTCATATGATTCTCTTTTCATTATATCACTATACGAGGTATATGAATCGCTTAAACTATAGATCAGTAAATAGATCAATAGAAAGAACAAAAAATATGAAATGGCACCACCATAATTAGCCCAAATACTTAAGATCCTTCTAGGTTGATTATCCTCTATCCAACAGTCAATCTTATGCTGGATGTCTTCTTTTATTGCCGGGTCGTAACATTTTAGTTGATATTTAAGATCTCCACCAAAAAGTCGTGTTAATCTTAAATCAAATTTGTTACTGTACGAAGATCCACGGGATATATTAATGACAATTTCATGAGGAGCCATTTTTGGCAGGCCAGGATGCTTTAGAAGCCCATTAATAGTACTATCTGATAGTTTAATTCCATCTTTAGAAATTAGTTGACAATCGATTCTGTTATCAAATGGGTAAACTCTTTTTTTTATTCTTTCAAATTCTTTTGCTAGTCCGTCTGGATTAATATCAGGATTATCCTCTAATATTTCACGATTGATCTTATTGTCCCAGGACGTCTTAAGTAAATCATCTATTTCTGAAACTATCTCATTTAACTTCTCCAAATCTTCACGGCTAAGGAGCCAAGGCCCTTTAAACTCTTTTTCATCTGGATACAGAATTTGTCCCATAGTAGTTTTGTCAAATTAAAAGCTAAATATACCAAAAAAAATACGCACAACTCCCGCCATGCGTAGGATCCGGGCCAAACCCATTCAAATGCCCGGATCAGTCGATATGAAAAAATATCACCTTATGGCATTTTGGGCAGGACTCGATTACCACCCGTCCATCAAAGGCACTTTTTTCCCGGATGCTAGAAACTGAGCAGCATGGACCAGCCGTTCCAGCCGCCAAAGATGTTGAATTCCGGGTCGATGTTGATGCTTTCGGCCTGCAGCCGCCAAAAGGGGCCGCAACCTTCCTCAAAGCTTTCCAAAATCTCCTCCCGGATGGCCAGAATAATTTCCTGCGTCTTTTCATATTGGTCCAGTTGTTCGCCTTTCTGCTGATCGGTCCAACCCTTGTCAATGACAAACAGGTAGGTGCTGTGATCATCCACCAGGCTGGAAGGGTCCCGGCCGGAGGCATTGGCTGAGGGGATTACGGCCACTAGCTGGATGCCTCGCTCATCTTTCAGTGAGTTGATCGCATGATTATCTTGGGCCACCAGGTGATGGCCTTCTAGTGCCGGAATTGTAGCCACCCATTCAGCACAAAGGGCGTTAAAATCCTTGATCCCTATCATTTATTTTTGAGTTTGCGCTTCATTTCCCTGTTCTGATCGTCACAGTCTTTCATGTACAGCAGCACATCAAAGAGCCCCATTTTGTCGGTTTTCTCGACATCTCCAAAAGGACCTTCCTTGGCTACGTTATGCAGTACGGATACCCATCCATTGCCGCGAGACCGGCGTTCATCACCGGATCCACTGCCAAACAGGCTGGAAAAATTCACTCCCACCCCACCCAGAACGAGCGTTTCTTTCTGGATATAGCCGACCAGGTAACTAAACCACAAGAGAATGGCCGTCTGGATCACCTGCCCCACCTGGGCGGTATGTTGGGCGTTGATGGGGAGCCGGGAGCGGTTAAAGGGTTCCCGGCGAAATCCGTCAAAGTCTTCCCGCTGGGAGAGCTGGGCAAAGCCGCTGCGCTCCGGCCTGTACAGGCAGGCCAGGAAACGGAACATGCATTCTGATTCCCGAGTATCGAAGTACTCGTTCATTTCTTCCAGGGCTGCCCGGAATTCGCCAAAGGTCAGATCTGCCAGCAGATGGGCAGGCCCGTACAGCTTTAGCTTTCCTGCCCGGATCACGGGGAAGTGATTGAACACCGTTTCGTAACAGATTTCAAGCTCTTCCTTTTCATTTTTCCGGAACACAAAGCCGCAAAGCGATTCCGCCAGCATCCAGGTCCTGCTTTGCTTTTCCATGCGCTGCTCCTCACTCATGATCCGCTCCATGGCCACACTTTTATAATCTCGCTGGATATCGGCCAGCTGATAGAAGCAGCGGACCAGGGCCTCTTCCGGACGGATCACTCCGGCACTGGCCAGTACCGCCTGCTTCAGGCAATACAGGCGCTGTGCCTGATCCATTTCGTCCCAGTGAGAGGGAATTTCGATATGAATGGATTTTTCGGGAAGTTCCAGGGTGTTCATGTGCGGAAAAATTTATTTCTTTCCTCATTCTCCGGCAATAGTGGATAAGTCCCGGACTCCGGATCTGCCCGCTGCAGCCAGAGCCGAACATCATCCAATACCTCTGCAGCATCCTCCTGTAATCGCTTCGCGTGCCAGCTGATCACCTCCGGTAAGGCCGCTGCACTAGCTGCCCGGCTTTGCATGTTGCTTTTAAACTGTTGCACCACGCCTTCCGGCAACACCTGCAGGCTGAGCCGCTTCACAGCCATGACCATCACCAGGAGCGGGATGGCTTTTTGTACCAGGCCTAGCAATTCTTCAATATCCGGATCCCCATCTGCAGACGGGATTCCCGAACTGCCGGAGCCACTGCCAGTCGTGCCCTCGAGGTGATAGCTTAACAATTCCGAATACTTCGCTCCTAACGCTTTCTTGATGGCCCGTTCCTGAATTTCCCGTATCCAGGGAAGCACCGTATAGTAAAACCGTGGGCTGGCATCAATGGGATAGGCATCCTGAAAGATGGTCTCGTTGTGAACGAAGAGCCGCCTGGCGGTTTTCCTATTTTGGCTGTCCATCCATTCCGGAAGCTGTTTCTCTTCCAGCCAGGCCAGTAGCAGATCCGTGGTCTGATGGGCTTTGCGGAGCTGTGCTTCATCGTCCCGGTCCAGCATCCATTCCCAGGGCATCTTCTCATTTTCCGGATCCAGCTTTACTTTCCGGCCGGCATCCTCATGAGAGACCAGATTGGATTGGTAATAGTTAAAGGTGGCCCGGTAGGCAATGGGGATCTGCAGTAGCAGGACCAGCTGGTCATTCAGTGCCTGGGTTTCGTCCGGGTTGACCGCCTGGTAGTTCTCACTTCGGTAATGGTCATGTGCCCGATCATAGACCGCTTGACCTACCAGCTTGGTGATTTCAGATTCGGCCAGCATCACGTCCGTGGCCACCCGCTCAAATTTATTGTTGGCGTAATAAGATCCGGTCCGGTCCCGGAGTTCCACTGCTCCGTTATTGTCTTTGTTGAATAGCATGATCAAGAGGGGTTTTCTGCGTTATTGACTAATCGCTCATTTGGGGCCACATCCTCTTCCTTCATCACCGAATGATGGTAGAAGCCCATGCGCAGCTTTTTACCCTTGAAATTGGCGGCTATGGCCTGATTGATGGGTTCAAATACCACTTCCTCGGGCAGTGTAGTATCTGAGGCCATGTATAACTTAAGCGCATAAAGCATTTGGGATCCACTGCTCAACTGCCCGTTCACGATGATATTGGAAAGGGAAGGATGCAAGCCCATGCCGGAAGTGGTAGCCGAATCGGCCTTTTCACCGATCTTCACCTGGCTTTCGACAAAATCCTTGATCTTTTGGTCGATGGCTTCCACCTTCCATTCGTTTTTGTTGCCGTCTTCGTCATAGAAGTCCACCGTCTCGATAAACTTCCCGGCATTTCGTTTGCCGGTCAGTACTCGGGCCATTTTTTGGAAGGTTTTGTCCTTCAGTTCTTCCACCCGTTTGCTGCGCTGGGCTTCGGTCTCCCCAGGGTGCATCTTTTCGATTTTCTCTTCCTTGGCTTCCCAATAACCGGCCGGGCTATGGATATGATAGGCTGAGGTGATCCCATTTTCACTCAGGTATTTCAGTACCTCCGGAATATCGGAGCTGCGCATGATCCAATTGAGCGAACCGTAATAGCTGGGTACACTATAGAAGTTACGCCCAAAGCTATATTTGTTATGGTAGGCGATGGAAATTCCATGTTTGAAAGGATTCCACGGATCGTGGACCGGGTAACCTGTCATACCCGTATGCAGGCAATGGTTTTGGAAGTCACCCACCCATATCCGCTTTACGGATTCAAGCCGTTTTGGTCCCTTTTCCGGCCATTCCAGGCGGGCATCCGTGCCGGGAATCACTTCCAGGTACTTGATCATACCGGGACCGCCAATCCTGGGAGCCCGGTTTCGGACCCGCTTCACATACACGCCCTTCATGTACTTGTATTCCACCATGGCCATGTCGATGTAGCGCTTATAGTCCCAGCTGTCCAGCCAGGCTTGCACCTGGGCATCTTCCACGTATTCCCGGCTGACCTTTCCTTCCTCGTACTTCACCTGGTACAGCTGCGGTCCATCCCCATAGAGCAGGCCCATTTCCCTTTCCAGGATACCGGGAGCCAGGTTGTTTTTGTCCATGATGTCCCGGATGATCACGGGCAGGTCATTATTCAGGCCATGCGGTACCAGCTTCACCCCACCGATCAGGGCGGGATCAGCTTCCCAGTCTACCGTGCGGGAGAGGCCCGCATACTCATCAAAATGGGCAAAGGGATTATTTCCCATCACAAAGGCCCCGGCATCGGTATTCGCCACACGGGATTTGCCTATTTTCTTGATTTCGCTCATAGCAAGGTGGTTTTTTGCCCGTTAAAGGTCATCAGCGTGGGTATGTAGAATCGCCGCTGCTCCAGGGTGTCCAGGTCGGTGTAGGGTTCCAGGAGTTCCCCGTTTTCAATATCAATATCCTGACTCCTGGGGCGCAGCCTGGCCCGGCGCACTTCCACGATGCCCTGGGTTTCCTGCTTGGATTCGGAGTACGACATAAAGGAAAAGGAAACCTCCTGCCCCTGGGCAGAACGCTTCCGCATCTCTGAAATGGCTTCGTAAACGGTTAATTGACCCATGCGCCTAATTTCGCATGGGATTGGGAGGGGGAAAAGGACAGGGAATTATTTGTATATTAGAGAATGGAACATTTGGACACGATAATTTTGGCAATTGGATTATTAGTTTCTCTATTTTTTAACTGGAAGCAATATCAAATGAGCAAAAGACGAGAATTTTATGAAATTGAAGAAAGGAAACGGACACGAGAAAAAAAACTAAAATTTAAAATTTCTCAAAACGGTCCCCCAGATGTAAAAAATGATGGTATTTATGTCTACCTAACCGTAGAAATATTCAATATATCAGAATTACCCATCCACTTATTAAAAGCAAAAATAGTTTTTTATAATAATGGCCTTCCTACTGACACAAAATTACCCATGACAAAGGAAAATGCTAGGTTTTTAGGGTCGACGGTATATCCGGTAGATCCAATACAAAAAATAATGACACTAGTTACAGATGATTTAAATATAATGGAAAAAGTAGCATATAATCCATTTAAATTAATTATTACTGATGAGTTTGATACAACCTTCCAAAGTAACCTCTTCCAAATTAAATGGACCCCCTCACGCTAGCATCACCCACTTCTGGCTTTCTGGCACCACGAACATGCCGCCGCCAGGTCTTGCGCATCATCAGGTATTTGAAGCTGTCAAATAGGTTTATGTCTTCAGGGAAATTTTAACGTTTACCTCGGATCGGTAAATTGACCCATGCGACTAATTTCGCATAGGATTGGAAGGGGGAAAAGGACAAATTATTATTCGTTAGGGTCTTCGTATGCCAATCCCAATTCAGTTAAAACATATAAATTCCCTTTTTCTGATTCAACCTTGAAAATAAGATTCTGTTGTAAAAAATATTCTATTTCTAAATCCGGATAAATATTCTCAATATCAAATTCACCATTTAAAATTCGTGACCAAATTTTATCAAAACCCATTCTTTTTAGTGCAATTAAATTATCATTATTAATTCTAATACGGCGATTTTGATACTCTCTGATATTTCGACGAGCATAAAATACATTTTCAAGTAGGGAAATTTCCAAGCTTTTGCGTGGATCCTGGGACAGATTTTCCGGATTCAATTGTTTTAATATGCTAGACAGTGCTTTTTCATTTTTTTCCTTAAACTCCTTAATTTCCGTATTTTTAGAGGCAATCTCCTCCGAATAACTTTTGTTCTCATTTGACAAATCGGAAATTTTTTCATTTTTTTCATCCAATTGGTTTTTAAGCTTTTCAATTTCATCATTCAGCGCCTTATATTCGAGTTGCCCTGCTCTGACTACTTCCTCCTCTCTTTTCACTTTGATAAGCTCTCGTCGTTTTATTGATGACTTTTTACTATAATCAATTTTCGAACTAAAATTATTGAAGTTTATATTTTCCAATCTCCTATGGATAAACCCTAATAAATAAGGTCGGCCAAAAGTATATGCTATTGCTAAAAGAACTGGAACCAAATACACATGCCATTGTGTAGAGTCAGATATATGGGATACCATTGCTATTCTTGATTCTATGCTTGTATCTGAAAACAAAAGTATCAATACTATTTTCCAGTTGATTATTATCCATGAAATCAAAAATGAGTTCAAAATAGGCATTTTGACTCTTTCGGCTACAGAATCATACCAACTTTTGATGTATTCAAGCAGATCTTTCATTAAATTAGTTTTAAGTCACAACTAAAAGTACAAAAAAAATTGTATCTCACCCCCTCACACTCGCATCACCCACTTCCGGCTTCCTTGCTCCCCGTACATGCCGCCGCCAGGTCTTGCGCATCATCAGGTATTTGAAGCTGTCGGATGGATTGGTACTTTCCAGGGGCAGCCGGTGGATGGGGAGCTTTTCGGGGGTTTTGTCTTTGGCTACTATGTTACGGCCCCGATCCGTACGCTTTTTGGTTTTGGCCAGCTGCAGGGAGCAGCGCAGTGGTTTGCAGTGAAAATAATCGATCAGCACTCGTGGCAGCTTCCGGTTGTGCTCCTGGAAGAGCTCCTGCATAAAATTGTACTCCTCATTTTGACCAATATTCCCCTGGCCTTCGCTCATCAGGATCACTTTCCAGCCGGTGCGGTTTCCCTCTCCATCCACTTCCAGGGCTTTCTTTAGTTGGGTGGCCAGATCTTGACCGGCCTTTTTGTAGTTATTTGCCGCCCGATCGTAATACAGATGAATTGTCTTTTCCCGATGAGGCTTGTAGAAAGCCAGGAATTTATCGGCCAGTTCCCGGATCCATTCAGGAGACAGGGTGTAAATGAATTTGCTTACCCGGTAGTGCTTGCCGATTTCCTGCGCCAGGGTCATGGAATGCATGTTGCCAAAGTCCAAACCCATATCGATGGCTTTGCTCCGCTCATGGTATTTCAGGATCCGGCAGTCTTCTTCATCCTGCAGCCCAAAGCGCATTTCCCAGTCCGGGCTGGTGCCGTCCTGGTAAAAGTGCCGCTCCCCCAGGTTCGCATAGAAGAGCTCACCCGTCTCCGGGGACGGCTTTAGGCTGAGTACGGTGGTTTTGGCATCGATAAAGTCATCATTGAAAGCATCCTCAAACCATTCGGATGTCAGGATATCGACATTGACGTAGGAACTGGCGATGTAGAACATACTGTGGGCATCCTTCGCCAGGCGGGTAGCGGTCCAGCGTTCCACCCAGCGCTGCCAGGTGCGCTTCTTGCTGATAATTTCCTCCGTATTCCCTTCCTCACAGGCGGCATAGTATTCTCCGAGGGCTTCATTTGCCACAAAGGCCGTCCGCAATACCCGAAGCAGGGCGGCGGTGTTCATCCGGTTTCCGCGCTCGAGAACCCAATCATATTCGCCCACCTGGTCCACATTGGGCATATCGGTGGTGAAGGTATGGCCCCGGTAAAATACCGAATGCCCATACTTCACCCGCATGCCACGGATGGCCTTTTGCAGGTTAAGAATCCGCTCTTTGCGAAAGTACTTTACCTCATCGCCAAACACATGCACATAGTTACCACCCGCCAGGGAAGCGGGCCGGTCCAGGCTGCCAAAGGTGATGTTAAAGCCGGTGAAGAAAACGATGGTATGGCGATAGGAACCCACCTCATTATAGGGCTTCCAGAAATGTTCTTTTAGCTCCGGAGGCAGGTCGGGCCTTTCTTTCTGGGGGATCTCCGGGGGCCGCTTGCCGATCACGTAGTGAACGCCCTCGACCATGCCCTTAGCGGTCAATCCTTCCTTTACGGTCCGAAGCACGTTTTTCTGCAGGTTACTGTAGGTATCGGCCACCCAGGCCACCGGTGCACCTGGCAGGTCATAGACCATTTCCAGGAGGCGTTCCACCTGGATATCGGTAGTCTTTGCCGATCCACGGCCAGCCACCATATACAGCGACTTGGGAAGGATCATCATGCAGAGCTGGGAGAGCCAGTTGGCAAAGACTCGATCCAGTCCCGGGCTATTCTCCTTTGGCTTCTTTCTCCAGCTCATTGAATCGGTCTTCGAGTTTGATGTTTTCCAGGCTGGCTTCCTGCTTCAGTCGGGCCTTTTCCCGCTCAGGTATTTCCAAGGCCTCGATCTGATTGGCCAGCTCCTGCCGGTTGATAGTGGGCAGTCCCACGCTGGCAGGATCCAGGGAGTAGTAGCGCAGGGGCTTGAGGTAGATTTCCTTGTCCAGCTTTTCCGGATCGGGCTTGTCCAGTTCCCGCATCCGCGCGGCCTTATCAATCAGGTTGCCGTACACTTCCCAATCCTTACTTGATTCCGCATTGTCCCGGACGATGAGCGCCGCTTCGTCCAGCTGGTCAGCGTATAGATTGCGCAGGGCTTTCTTCTCTATATTCCGATCGGTGTAAAACAAGGTTACCGCCTCATCGTACATTTCCGATGCCCGCCGGTACTGCAGATTCCAGGGATCACGGGTGAAAAACTTGACAGTGTTTCGCCGGCCATACTTCCGGCTCATGGAGTTGATCAGGGTCAGGGCATCTAGGTAGATGGCTTCCTCTGTGCTCAGCTCATTGATGCTGCCGCCCTCAATATAGTCTTCCAGCTTTCTCAGTAACTTTTTGTCAATGGCACCGCCAAAGATATCCAATTTCGAAAGCTCCCAACTTCTGGATCTCCGGATTTTCCCCAACTGCTGGGAGGCAGTCACGTTGCCCTTTTCGGCATCTCCCAGCAGGGACATCTGTTCTTTGGCCACAGACATGAGCTGGCCCCGCTTGATATGATAATGGACATTGCTTTCTACGTCCAGGGCAGCCTGGACAAAAAAGAACTTGTCCACGTCAAAATAGACCGCCATTTCCTCCGGGCTATAGCCCAGAGCGGCCAGGCTTTCCAGTTCGGTAATTCGCTCTTCGTCCAGTGGAAACGTTAGGTTCATACCCAAAAATAAATGTCCTTCCCTGGCTTGGGAAGGACATCGGTTCAATAGGTTTGTTTTTGCATCAGCTCCGAACATTTCCGAAGCACTTCCATCAGAAGCAGAATCTGCTCAACTTCCTCCCGGCTAATGTGATCCTGAAGGAGGGGAAGCAGGTTTCGAAGTGCACATATTTTACCAAGAATGAGAAAGTATGGTGTAAAAGTATTCTCAAATTGGTAAAACAGTTCCAGTTGTTCGCCTAAGAGCAACAACCTTTTCTCTCTACATGTTTCTGTCATGATAAAAATAAGATGCAAGGCACCGAAACCTCAGCCCGCAGCAAAAATACAGGTAATCGGCTGCCTTTGGTTAAGTTTTATTCGTGACTACAGGCTGTTAATTAATCGAGCCAAAATTGAGTAATTAATTAGTTACAAACAACATTTTTAAGTATTTAATTTACTTTTTTTTGTATTTAACGTTATTAATAATTTTACACCTAATAAATTAACTTTTACCCTAATCTCATTTTTTCAAAGGAGAATTCTATCCATCAAATTTCCAGGGACATAAGGCAGTGATTTCTAAATTCAAAAAGCTGCTTATCATTGACGAAAACATATTGTTCGTGCATGGCATTTTCCGAAAAATTTCCGCTTCCCTCGATCACAAAATAATTTCCCTGGCTCCGGATCAGGGTCACCTTACTGTGATTCCAGCAATAGCAAACCTCGAAGTTGCGCTCTTTACGCTGTAGTTCTATCAGGTCAAAAACTTTTGGCATCCGGTGTTTGACTGATTCGGAAATGGACATGCGGATTTTTCGAATGCTCCCCTTATCGTACCAGCGAAGCAAACTGGAAAGAATCCGCTCGTTGATGGAATAGGTACTGAAGGTTAACTCCTCGATTTCCCCACAGTTTTTGATAATGTAAGTAATGAAGGTAAAGGCATTGAAGCTTTTCAGGGTATAGAGAAAAAAAGCCTCACCTGGTTCAGGAAGCTTCCCCATCAGATTTTTAAGTGAGGCAATTTTGGCGAGGTGCTTGCTTTCAAATTTTGCCCGGTGGATCTCCGCTTTATCCTCCTTGCCTGCTGACTCCCGTACAGGGGCTATTTCCTTCAGGTCAAACAGTTTCATTTCATCTCATCAATTAGCCGCTTTACTTCCTTCAGCTTCCGCCTTTTGATCCGGAGCCGCCGTTCTCTTTCCGCCTGCAGGTGGGGCTTTTTGTTTTTGCGCAACTCGTCCTCAATCCGCCAGATGTTGTGTTCCAGTCGTTCCTCCATTTTTATCAGGTCAATGGGGCCCAGTTTTCGCAGCTTCTCAAGCTCCTTCATTTCCCGGAATACCGGATGCTTTCCCAGCACATGGCCATGATCCCGGTAGTGAACAAATTCGGCGATGATGGCCCGGTTTTCTTTGTAGTTTTCCATCAGCATCTTTACAGTCGACCACTGTTCTTCCTTACTGCTGCAGTCAAAGAGCTGCTCATGCCCGCGCACATAGTTCCAGTAGGCGGTGATCTTATCGGCTGCCAACACCTTCAGCTCCGGAGGGCAGGATGGATCGGAGAGAAAGGGCCAGTTTTCCCGGAAGCTTCCCTTCTTTTGTCCGGCCCGGATCCGGCGCACCTCGGCCAGGCTGACCTTTGCCCTGGCGGCCAGCTCCCGGATCAGAATGGGATAGGCTATCTGGTGATTGTACCGAGCCAGGCGAACAAAGGGGTGATCCTCCCCGCTATCCTGTGCAAAAAGCCGGAGCCCCTCATCCAGAGGAGCCCCGGCCTTTAGCCAGGTGTATACCTTGACTTTATCCATAGGTAAATTGATTTGCGTGAAATGCTATTTAAATGGCGTTTTATGCAAATTAGATTTACTTCTCAAACCGGCACTTACCCGGAAAGAGGGATTTAAGTTTTGGCTCCAGGGCTTTCCATCCGGAATCATTGTTATTGATCCACTTGCGGCTGGCCAGGACCTTGTCCAGGATACGGATATCCGGATTGGACCGGTAGACAGAGGCAATAATGGAGCCCCTTCCGTCATTCTGCGTAATGATGGGCCGGTGATCCCTGAAAAACATATTGGCATATAAGGTATAGACCAAATGACCTTCCTTATCGCAGCCAAACTGTTCGATGATCTTTGCCAATCCCTGCTTTTCTACGATGACCGGCGTATGAGTAGCATAGTCATATGGTGCGGCGATTCCCTGCTTTTTCAGGGCTTCCAGCGTTCGTTTGGCATTTTCCTGATAGACTCCGTTCGCTTTACCCCGGTTGGCCAGCAGGCCGTGGCTTTTCAGAGTCATGATATCGGCAAGCTCTAACGGGCAGAGGGTAAAGATATCGTCATTGGTCCAGACAAACACATTCGGAACCAGGTCCGAAGCGATGGCTGCCATCATCTTATGCGCCACATCCACCTGGGGATTTTTGCTTTGGGGCTTGTGGAGGATATGTTCCAGGCCCTTCCCTGCCCAGGCGGGTTTATCCCCTACGATAACGATTCGAGTATCGGGAATACTCTTTTCCCAGGCTCGTACGGCATAACGCAATTCGTCTCCTTTGGCTTTAGCTGCCAGGTAGGGGATCACGATGCAGATGGGATCGGAGTTGTCCGAAACTTCCTCCTTTTCGGCTAGCTTGTCAGCGGTCCCCTTTTCTTTATCATCCGTAGCGGGTTTTTCCGGTTTCTCCGCTATATCGGCATCTTCCGCAGTTTCGGCAGCGGCCTTGTTGTTGCCTGACTTTTTTTTAGTGGAAGTTTCGATTTTCTGGACATCCTTCCCGGATTCCTGGGTTTTGGTTTCTTTTTTCATGATGGTATAATTAAAAAGCCCTCCGTCCGGAGATCCGGGCCGGAGGGCGGTTGAACATGGATTCGATTAGATACCTGATCCGGCAGATCCGCTGCCGATCACAGGCGGATCATAGACAGGGGGATCGTCGTCCCTGTAGTGGATCATCTTGTTAAAGGATCGCTGCCCGGAGACCATCGTGAGCGTGCTCATGATTCCCTCCTGGTTGTCCTGTGCTTCCACACTCATGAAGAGCGGATTACAGGGCGTTCCCTGCAGTCGGGTTCCCAGTGCGTCCCCACACTCTTTGGTGATGATCAGGAAGCCTTCATTCAGGTGCTCCTGCAGCCAGGCGGCGAAGTGCTCATCGTCACCTGGTCGCTGGCCTTCGAAGTTGCTGAGCCATCCTGCCATCTCTTCGCTGGCTTCTCCTTCGGAGGAGTCAAAGCGATTGATGGATTTGGGATTCATATACACCGCCATGGCTTTTTTCCCATCTTTAAGGACGATGGGAGAAGTAGACTTCACCCCATCTTTCGTCGGCATGCTTTCCACATCCTCAGAGAGAATGAAAATAACATTGGGCTCTTTAGGCTTGGGAGCACCTGCCCCCAGCCTAATTTTCGGTATGGATACTTTTACGTATGTCATGATTTACCTCCTTTTTTAGATACCGCCGCCGGCGCTACCGCTTCCAAAATCGGTCACTGACTTAGTGGCATCAGTGCCCTTAAACTGCTGGTAAGTGTCATGTGCACCATATACACTGGTGATCAGCGCATGCGGATCATAGTTGGCAGG
Source organism: Cyclobacterium salsum (assembly GCF_010119245.1). Lineage (GTDB taxonomy): Bacteria > Bacteroidota > Bacteroidia > Cytophagales > Cyclobacteriaceae > Cyclobacterium > Cyclobacterium salsum. Next base: position 51,457 of record NZ_WNKG01000010.1, on the reverse strand, counting down.
GCAAAACGCAAATACAGCTTCCCCGTAATCAAAACCTGCACCTAACCAGTATTCACCAAAAAGTCTGGCTTCATAGTCCTGCTTCTGCACGTCGTTGATCACATTTGGGGCGGCATTGATGTGGCGCAGCTTCACCATATTGGCCTTTGGCGTAGCAAATAGAATCGGAGATCCATACATACCGTCCATCTCGGTAAGGACGTGCCGGCTGTAGTCAATTCGATTACTGCCAAACTCGTGGTTTTCCGTACCGGATCCGGTACCCCACTTGTTTTTGTAAGCCTCTCGGTACCTCATGCGCAGCTCGTAGGAGCAGCCCACATTCATGGGCATGGTGCGGAATACCGGTGCCATCCACTTGAAGAAATTGGCGAAAAAGTCCAATACCTCCTGATCCGTCGCAGTTTTGTAATCAAAACCCTCTCCGTCAAAAAAGCGGATATTGGCCGGATTGCCTCCGGTCCGATTGGTGGCAATGATGGTCTCCAGACCGTCCATGGATTTCTCCGGAGCCTGTCCGGCATCACCAGCATTCACATTAGACCAGTCCAGCTCCTCAAACTTTCCTTTCCAGATCATCCTCAGCTCGATATCCTGCATCAGCTGGGGATACATCAGTTTTTGCCAGATGTAGTAGAAGATCGGCATCTGATCGATGGCCAGGTTTTCCCGGTACATGTCAAAGATGTAGCTGGTCAGCACCTCCGAAGGCACGATGGGGAAGTTGATCTTGTGCCTTCTGTTCTGGATTTTCAGGGGCCTGAACTGGCTTTTGCCGCTTGGGGTCCACTTATTCACGTACTGCTGTGACACAGAGGTGATCAGTGCCTGAATGGCCCTTCTTTCGGTTACTGCCGGGGCTTCTGTAAAATAACTCGCAGAACTGAACCCCTGAAAGATGGTGTCCAGTATGGCAAAGTTATTTGGCCCCTGGCTCAGGTAGGTGCCGAATTCCTGCATTAGATCTGCGACATCGATGGTAGAACCTTCTGCCAGATAGCCGTTTTTCATGAATGCGGTCAAAGCCTTGTAATGAGGCTTGGAAGCATCCACTTTCAGAATCGTTTTTACACCCTCCCTTCGGGGCATACCTACCGCCTCAGGTTTTGGTTCAGGCTCGGGAGAGGAACTCAACTGGGCGATACTCGCCTGCAGCGTTTCCTTATCCTTTTTCGCCTGGTCCAGTTGTGCCTGTAGCTGTGTCAATTGCTCCTGGTTTTGCGAGGCATTGTGGGAAGTGATGGCGTCGATCAGCGGCTGCGGATCGGCACTGGCTTCCTTCATGGCCTCCTTGAACTTGTCAACGAACGGTTGACCGAGCACATCGGCTAGCTTTTCCCCTTCCTCTTCGGTGAGGGTAAGCTGGCCGGACTCGTCCTTGGAGAACTCCTTGAGTCCGAGAAGGCCGAGTACAATGGCTTGCATTTTTTTGAACATCGGATAAACGTTTATATGAATTGTTTTGCGTGAGACTTAGCTATAGCGATTTCCACCGCCGTACTGCCGGTGCCTACCCGGTCGATCAGGCCCATGGTCTGAGCTTCTTCGGCAAAGTAGGTTTTCCCGTTTAGGATACCCTTTGCCTGGCTATTGAGCTTACCGGCTCTATTGGCCTTCACTGCCTGCTGAAAGGTCCGTGCCAGTGGATCCAGTTCTTCCTCCCGGATCAGATCGTATTTCCCTTCCAGGGCAAGTTCAAAAGCCTTGTTTTTCTCGCTGCTTTCGCTGCTGTAGATCGTGTGAAACTTGATGCCCTTCTCTTCATGGTATCCTTTCACATCCACGAAGCTCATCATCACCCCGATGGATCCAATCTCTGCACTGATGCCGTTATCGGCCACGATGTAGTCCGCTTCCGAAGCCACCCAGTAGGCAGCCGAGCAGGCCATGTCTACCGAAGCCACCACAGGCTTACCGGCTGCTTTGGCCATGCGGATCACATCCACCAGGGGAGCCACGGCATCCACTGCCCCGCCTCCGGAGTCAGTGTCCAGTACGATGGCAGAAATATTCTTGTGCGCGACAGCATCCATCATAAAGGAGGCGATCTCCGTAGTTCCGTATTCGCACATAGTCCCGTATTTGAGCATGTTGCCCTTCACGGGGATGATGGCCACCGAACCTTCCGGAGCACCGTCATAGGGGGAGCCGGTATCGGCTTCGGCTTCGTCCTCTTCTTCGTCAAAAAGCAGGGAACTGCGGACCAGCCCGGAGGCAGATACAGACTGCAGCTTAAGCGATCTGCGCTGCCGGGTATGGCGATCCGTACGATTGATGATATCTGCCGCCTGGAATCCCAGCCCCAGGGCGATATCCGGACGTAGGAAGAACTTCCCCTTCAGGATCTGAGAAACAAGAAGAAACTGCCAGTTACCTGCGAGACGTGTCATAGTAGGTTGTTCTTTGATACAAGTTTACCATGTGCCCCGCAAGGGGAAAAGGACAGCATTTTCGAAAAACGTCGTATTACAATGGAGATTTTTTCAAGGAAAAATTAGGGTGTTTCCACAAAACGAATCCCCCTTACATAGCCAATCGGATAGCCCGGCCCCGGGAAATCACTCACCCGGAAAAGAAGTATAGAACTGTTTGGATTCAGGATGACTTCCCCTGTACTGTACTCGACCTGGTCCCAGTCTTCATAGATTCCATCGAGGGAGAAGCTTTTGGGCTGATCCGTGTCATTGGCAAAGTATACCGACCCTTCCGGATCATAGGGATCTGTAGTACTGGCAGCATCAAAACCATAGGTACTTCGCCAATCTGCCAGGTTAAAGTCCGTGTCGTAATTATTGGTTAGGTGTACATTAAATGGATTGGCATCCACTGCATCCAGCTGATTGTTATCAATCGCTCCGTATAAAAACGGATCATCTCCGGAAAAGTCCCCGAGCGTACGGGCAGCGATTAGTTTCTGTCCGGTAAGGGCTTTGAAAATATTGTCCTGCACGCTAATGTTTCGCACACGCAAGGTATTACCAACCCCTTGCACATTGTCGTCTGAGATATACAGGATCTTTCCGCCATCTATGCCAATATTGTTATGATAGCTGACATTTTGGTTGTTATGGATGTAGTAGCAGTACCCGCACTTTTCCGCATAGTTGAATCTAACGGTCACGTTTTGACAATTGTCATCCGTGTAAAATCCGCAGGTATCATATTGTGGCGTTCCGCCAATGCCATCAATGTTACCTATGCAGTCGAATGCAATGTTATACTCGCAAATGATATTGGTATAGGGGCTGGAAAAATTCCCGAAGCTATAAAAAGCCGCCGCATCCGAAACGGTCAATCCGCACTTTTCCGCATAGTTGTGCCCCACGTAGCAGTTATTACCCCGATAGTACACCCCACAGTTACCTACTTGAAAAAAGAAATTCCCATCGATCAAGGCATTGTGCTCGGTATTGTTGATATGAATACCATTTTGCTGATTGGAACCTCCCTGGCCCATGCCCGGAATGGCAGCAATTCGGAAAAAATTGCTTCCGATCACCGTCAGCCCTTCGCTGGCATCGCGGTTGTTGATCCCGTTATTGTTTACATCATACATATAGCTATCCACCCAGCTGGCATTTTCAGCCACGTAGGTTTGCAGTCCGTTCATGCCGGCCAGACGGGATACGCAGCTGGTAAAGTTCACATTGTGCGAATACTCCAAGTAGATATTATGTCCCCAACCACCTTCGAAGATCAGGTTATGGAAGGCATGGTAATCCGAGCCATCCACATGCAGGGCATGCTCATCGAAACTGATGGCTGTATCCAGGGCATTGGGATCTGAAGTACTATAGAAGTATACCGTATCGGTAGCTGCATCATAGCACCAGTCGCCCTGCTCCGCAAGGCAATTGATGTGATTCTGGACAAAATATCCGTTTCCTGCCTTATAGCTGACATCTGATCCGGTCACGGTCAGGGTACTGGATGTTTGCCCGGTTATAGGTGAGCGGTCGATGGTCCACTTGCGTTTCTTGCTTACCAATTCGCCCCCAACAAAATTTGGAGCTCCCGAAAGGTTGGTATTGTCGGTAATGGAGGTGTTTCCCGATGCTGAATCAATGGTATAGTACTCCGCTACCGGCCGTTTTGGCCAGCGGCCAATGGGCTGATTGGCTCCGGATGTGGCCAGGATATTCACCTGATCCAGGGATGCATTCTGATACGCCCAGATATTACCCCCCTGGTCCGACCAGCTGCCGGAAGGATCCACAAATGCCGAAATGATGGGATCCGTACCTATGCCGTAGGCATCCCAGGTATACGGGCTTCCGGCCGTACCATCTTTCCCATCTACATGAAGCGAGGGGTACTTGTAGCCCTTGGCTAGAAAGATGGTATCCCCCGGACTGGCCTCCATTATAGCTTTCCCGGTAGTAGCAAATGGACCGGCCTCCGTGCCTGGGTTGGTGTCGCTGCCTGCAGATGGATTTACGTACCAGTTGGCCATATCAGATATTGATTAGGACCCTTTCCCCATTTTCACCGGTACCGATGATCAGAAAGGGAATGTTATTGATAATGCCCCCGGTGATCAGGGTGATCTCGTTGGTCACCGGAGAACTGATTTCCTGCCAGGTCCCAGGAGCTCCGGTCCGGGAGCGAAAGAGACGGCCATCAGTAGCACCCACATACAGGTAATCCCCTACCGAAGCAATGGCCTTGACCGGTACATCATCAAAACCATTGGAAATGCCATCAAAATTGGCTCCCCGGTCCTGGCTGCGCAGCAGGCGGTTATGGGAACCGGAGGCATTGGAGGTGACAAACATGTCTCCCTTGTGCGCACAGCCAAAAGCAGTAAAATGTCCGGAATCATTGGTGAGAGTAGATGGCTGAAAGGTGGCTCCGCCATCGGTACTGTATTGTACCTTGTTGGTTCCCAGAGGAGCCAGTAATGCAAAGCCATCACCGGCGCAAATCACCACCATGTATTCGTTTTCATCAGGAACGGTGCTGACAGAGAAGGTAAGCCCATCGTCATCGCTGTACACTGCAAGCGGATGGCCTGATGTAGTTGTTCGGCAACAAATAACCCAATTTCCTTTTTTATCTGTGGCAATATCGTAGGGCAAAGAGTTGGCAGGAAGTGTAATGTTGTCCCAGGTCTTCCCCTGATCTGTACTGCGCTTGCACATGTAGGTACCGGCACCGGCATTCCTTCCGGCAATGATGATGGTACCATTCGCCTGGGCAATGGCGTAATTGTCATACCAGCCGGTGGTGAAATCGGTAAAATGGATTAGGTCCCTGGAAACAAAACCTTTGTCTCCGGAACCACCCCCCGATCCAATAATAATTACCGCATCCTCAGCGGCAATCCCCTTTCTCGGAGTAAAGTCATTGTCATACCTGGCTTCCCGGAAAGTAAGTTGATTCCAAAGTCCCATGGGGGCAGTTTCCAAGTAAGCCTTTATATCCCCGCTGCTAATCAGTTTTTTTGATCCCTCAGTGGGTTCCTCATCCGTTTTGACGTATAAAGCCCCTGTTTGTGGATCGATCCCTAACTGATCTCCATTGAAGGGCGAGCCCTTTATTGCCGTATTGGGTAGCTTGTCCGCTTCCTCGGTGATAGAGCTTAGCTTGGTGACGATATCAGCCGGGGTATCGGGAGAGCCTTGAAGGCTATCGATGAACTCTTGTTCGGTTCCCGAATTTCCTTCATTCAGCCATACCTCGTAGGCTGAGAGGCCGTCATCGCCAGCATCGCCCTGATCACCTTTGTCTCCTTTTATATCCAGGAGAAAGTCTGCTTCTGAGCCGGCATTCCCAGCATTGAGCCATACCTGGTATGCGGACAGCCCGTCATCCCCAGCATCGCCCTGGTCTCCTTTATCTCCTTTTAGGTCCAGAAGGAAGTCTGCCTCTGAGCCAGTATTTCCAGCATTGAGCCATACCTGATATGCGGACAGACCGTCATCACCAGCATCGCCTTGGTCACCTTTGTCTCCTTTTATGTCCAGGAGAAAGTCTGCCTCTGATCCGGTGTTTCCAGCATTGAGCCAAACCTGATAAGCGGACAGCCCATCATCGCCGGCATCGCCCTGATCACCTTTCAGGCTATTGATGAAATCCTGTTCCGTACCACTATTGCCCAAATCCAGCCAGGCCTGGTAGGCCGATGGTCCCGGATCTCCCTGGTCGCCTTTGTCACCTTTAGGAAGCGGGGAATCCTTATTCCATTTGTTCATGATGATGTCATTGAACATAGAGGCAATCATCTGGGGATCGATGGTGTTTTCCTCGGTCTGGCTGCCAATAACATTGGCTTTGGCTACTAACTGGCTGTCACTTAAGGCTGACATGGCTATGTGTATTGAGGTGTAAACGGTGGTGAAAAGATACCCTTACCTGCCAGGTCCACTATCCGAAAGGGATAGGCCCAGAAGCGATGGGTAAACTGTACATTCTTTTGCGTGAGGCTGTGGTCTTCGGTGAAGCGCACGGGATGATCCACCGAACCGATCAGCAATGGCGGCTGGCCATCATTGAAATCCAGGCGAACGATCACCGGATCCCGCACCAGGCGCCGCTCTCTGATCCAGGAGCGAAAGGAGGAAGTAAAGCTCCGCCCAGCTTTGCTGTAATCCTCGGCGATGGTCAGGCTGGGTGGTTTGCTGATCGGCAGCTCCTGCCAGGCAGCCGTCACCGCCACCCCTCCGGATGGACTGTATATCAAACGGCTGACTTCCGAAATGAAAGCGTAGCGCACACGGCAGATATGATTAATGGAGCGGATCATTCGCAGTTCGTAAATTTTTCCCCCGATTCCCTGATTTCACGAAATATTTTTCGGTTCAATTCACCAAAATATTTTGCATGCCTGATTCGATTTTCTCATGCCGGTAGTAGGCCTTTTTGGTCAGGCTCCGGCAGCGTACCTGGAGCAGGCGTAGGCCTTCCCGGTATTCCCGTTTCTTTAGGGTCTCATTGTCTTGAAGTAAGTTGGTCAGCTTTCGGCTCACTATGAAGGACTCGATGATGTCTTTCTGCATCATGCCCAGCTTACGGCCCTTCAGGTAAAAGCGGTCAAAGTCGATATGGAAGAAAACTTCCAGCAGGTCATTGATCCGAAGCAGGTCTTCCCGGGAAAAATACAGGTGGTAATTCGGCGCATTTTTAAGGCTGTCGGTTTTCGGTAGCAGCAGCTGTAGCGCCTGGGGATCCCGCTCTGGCTTTACTTCGGTATAGCGGACAAAGCTGCAGATGGCTTTGCCCAGGTCAGAATTTCGGTTGATCAGGTAGCGACCTTTTGCATCCAGGGGGAACAGGTGCCGGAAGTATTCCCGGAGCAGGTCTTTGTGAACGGTAAGCTGAATATCCATGCTGTTTTTTTATTCAATTTAATCAATTCGCATAATCATCGCAAGTATATCGCATAGCGAGAAATTTATTTTTCTACTTTCTTTTCAAAAAGCTATGTAACCCAATTCTTTTAATTCCCAAGAATGGTGTAACTCTGTAACTTTGTGTTTTTTTCGTGATAAAAACCTGAAAATCAATACCCTAAAAAGTTACTATACCAGGTCAGGAAACTGTGTCCAGGGTTACAGAATTTTGTAACCCAAAAAGGGGAGGGAAGTGGTTACAAAATTTTTTGTAACCAGGGTTATTTGGCTACGAAAAAATGGAGCGATTCGTAACTAATTTAACCTGCTGATTTTAAGGGGTATTCAAGTTGAATTCCTTTATTAGTTACAGAGTTACAAAAATTTCGTGTAAATTATGATTTGAAAGATGCAGGAACGATCGCATAAAGATCCGGCCCGGAATGGCCAGGACTGAAAGAAAGGAAAGCGGTGTCCCTCCCGGCCTGGATCAGGCGCAGTATTGTGACAATGTCCCCACTGAATAGCGGCAGCATGCCATAAGGCTTTGGGCGGAAGAGATGAGGTTTTTTGGAGTACGATTACAACTAATTGATAAAAATGAAATGGAACTAAATGAATTTATTTCTGAAACCATTAAACAGGTTACCGATGGTTTAATGGAAGGTCATGAATATGTTAAAGAAAAGTCGCCAGATTCAGGAGGTATTGAAACTGGTACCAGTAAAATTAATTTTGACATTGGCGTTCAATCTAATGAAGGGAATGTAAATGATGTTGGTGGTAAAATTACAGTTGCTCAAATATTTCAACTAAGAGGGAAATCCGAGTCGAATAGCTCAATACAAAATGTAAACAGAATTCAATTTGATGTAACTATGCATATCGACCATAAATAGGATAACCAAATAAAATGATTATTTGCTTAAACTTTTTTGAATACTCTTTCAGGAATTAGTAAAATAGATGACGGTAGAAAATTATTTGCAAAACCTCGATAAACGCTACCGCTTAGGCAATGCTACGGAGCATACATTTCGAGGAGATCTACAGCAACTCCTGGAAAGCCTGTCTCCTTCTATAAGCGCAACCAACGAACCCAAACGTCAAAAATGCGGTGCTCCTGACTATATCCTGACCAAAAAGGATATACCGGTGGGCTTTATCGAAGCAAAAGATATCGGAGATAAGGACCTTGACGGAGCCAAGAGAACAGGAAATAGGGAGCAATTTGACCGGTATAAGGCCTCACTGAATAACCTGATCTTCACAGATTACATTAACTTCCACCTTTACCGGGAGGGAGAGTTTACCACCAAAATAACCATTGGGGAAATCACCGAAAAGGGCATCAAACCACTTCCGGAGAACTTTGGGGCCTTTGAAAACCTGATTAAAGACTTTAGCAGTCACGTAGGCCAGACGATCAAGAGCAGCAAGAAACTGGCAGAAATGATGGCCGGAAAGGCCCGGCTACTCTCCGATATAATCGGTAATGCACTCACCTCTGACGAGGAAAATCAGGAAGACAGTACGCTAAAAGACCAGATGAAGGCTTTCAAGCAGATCCTGATCCACGACATTACACCACAGGGATTTGCGGATGTCTATGCCCAGACCATCGCCTATGGCATGTTTGCTGCCCGGCTGCATGACCCAACCCTCGGAACCTTTAGCCGGCAGGAGGCGGCAGAGCTGATCCCAAAATCAAACCCATTTTTGCGCAAGCTCTTTGGCTACATCGCCGGACCGGATATCGACGACCGGATCAAATGGATCGTGGATAGCCTGGCGGATATATTCCTGGCCTGCAACGTGGAAAACATCCTGAAGAACTACGGGAAATCTACAAAGATGGAGGACCCCATTATCCACTTCTATGAAACCTTCCTCAGTGAATACGATCCGAAATTGCGTAAATCCCGCGGGGTATGGTATACCCCGCAGCCGGTGGTGGACTTTATCGTCCGTGCGGTAGATGATATCTTGAAGACGGAATTTGATCTGCCCCAAGGACTAGCCGATACGAGTAAGACCACGATAAAAGTCAATACCCAAACCGAGGACCGCCGGTCAGCCACCGGATACAAACAGGTGGAACAGGAAGTGCACCGGGTGCAGATTCTAGATCCTGCCACCGGTACCGGTACCTTCCTGGCCGAAGTAGTGAAGCATATCCACAAGCAATTTGCCGGGCAGGAAGGCATCTGGAGCAACTACGTTGAGCGGCACCTGATCCCACGCCTGAATGGCTTTGAGCTGCTTATGGCCAGCTATGCCATGGCCCATCTGAAGCTGGATCTTCTGCTTACGGAAACTGGGTACAAACCAACCAGCAACCAACGCCTGCGCGTGTACCTGACCAATAGCTTGGAAGAACATCACCAGGACACTGGGACGCTTTTTGCCAGCTGGCTCAGCGCGGAGGCCAATGATGCCAACCATGTAAAAAGAGATACACCGGTGATGTGTGTGATTGGAAATCCGCCTTACGCTGTTAGCAGCACCAATAAAAATGATTGGATTCAGAATTTGATTGCTGATTTTAAGAAAGGTTTGAAGGAAAAAAAAATCAACTTGGATGATGATTATATCAAGTTCATCCGATATGGTCAACATTTTATTGATAAGAATGGAAGTGGTATTCTTGCCTATATTTCCAATAATAGTTTTATTGATGGAATTACTCATCGTCAAATGCGAAAGCATTTATTACAAAGTTTCGACAAAATTTTTGTATTCAACTTGCATGGTAATTCTAGAATAAATGAAACAACACCGGAAGGGCAAATTGACCAAAACGTTTTTGATATAATGCAAGGTGTCTCAATTAATATATTTATTAAAAATGGTAAAAAAAGTAAAACAAGTCTTGGAAAAATATACCATTCTAATTTATACGGTAAGCGCGAAGAGAAGTATGAATCTCTTTCTAAATTGAACTTTAAAAATAGTCTTTGGCAAGAAATCTCAGTAAAAGAACCATATTACTTTTTCGTTCCAAAGGATTTTAAAGATGTTCGGGTTTATAATGATGGGTTCCAGGTAACGGACTTATTTGAAGTTTATGGTTCCGGTTTTAAAACAGAACGAGATTCGGTTACCATACATTTTGCTAAAAATGAAATCGAAAAAGTAGTTAGCGATTTTAAAATTTTAGAAGAGAATCAAATTCGAAGTAAGTATAGTCTTAAAAAGGATGCCAGGGACTGGGGTATAATGCGAGCAAAGGCTGATTTACTGAAGAACGACAATGATAAATTTTATAAAAAGGTTGTTTATAGGCCATTTGATGAAAGGCACACCTATTTTACTGGGAAATCTAAGGGATTTATAGGCACGCCAGGAATGAAAGTCAACTCACTTTTATTAAATAATAACCTAGCGTTACTTTTTAAAAGGCAATGCAAACAAATATTTTCGTATGTGTTCGTAGTTGATAAACCAAGCGAATCTTGTACGTTTGAAAGTGCTTTTGCTAATAATATTTTATTTCCCCTTTACCTTTACCCTAGTCAAAAAAATCAACAAACTATCGAGCAAATAACGGAACGAATACCAAACCTAGATATTAAAATCGTTGAGAAATTTTCTGAATGCCTGAAAATTAAATTTGTTCCAGAGAGGGAAGTAGATGAAAATTTAAATTATGCTCGTGCTACAGAGGAGATTTCGGAGTGCCCTTCCAGTTTTTCCCCTATTGATATTTTAGATTATATTTATGCGGTACTCCATTCGCCAGCCTACAGGGAGAAATACAAGGAGTTCCTCAAAATAGACTTCCCGCGAGTGCCGTATCCAAAGAACTCGGAAACTTTCTGGCAGCTGGTAAAGCTGGGCGGAAAAATCCGGCAGATCCACCTGCTGGAAAGTCCTACCGTAAATCACTACATCACCCGATACCCAATGGATGGCAGCAATGAGGTGGTCAGGCCGAGGTACGTCTCAAATTCCGATGGCGATACAGGTAAAGTGTATATCAACGAGACGCAGTACTTTGATGGGGTGCCGCTGGTGGCCTGGGAATTCTACATCGGAGGCTATCAACCCGCTCAGAAATGGCTTAAAGATCGGAAGGGCCGAAGCCTGGAATTCGACGACATCCTGCACTATCAAAAAATCATCGTGGCCCTTACGGAAACGGATCGCCTGATGAAAGAGGTGGATGAGTTGGATTTTTTCTAAAAACCTATACTCGTGATTAAGTAATATAAGAAAATGGAAGATAGACAAAAAAAATTACGAACCGACTGTTGGGACAAAGCATTGGATTCATTTGGCTATTCTTACATATATTCCAAGAAGATTGAATCTCTAAATTTTCAGCTTAGATGGACAAAGGTATTAGGAATATTGATTCCAGTACTTTTAGGAGGGATTTTAACCTCCTACTATTCATATGAAATCATACTTGAATTAGCTATATATATAACAACACCTATAGCATTAATACAGCTATTACTTTCAGCCTATTTGACAATAATAGGAGCAGATGAAAAGGTAAATACATATTCAACCAAATCTGCAGAATACTCTTTACTCAATTCTGAATTTGAATATTTGGGAAAGTACCCACCTGAAAATGTGAGTCTTTTTCAAAATAAAATGGATATTTTATTGGAGCGGGAAAGAGGAATTAGCAAAGGGAATTTTGATATAGAAGATAAAGAACTTAGAATGGGCATGCGAGCTGGATTAAGAAATTATAGAAGAGGCTGTGCAGGTTGTGGTGAAACTCCTATTTCCATGACCCCAACGGATTGTGAAATATGTGGTAACTACTAAATTTATAATTAAAATGACAGAAAAGGTAAGTAAAATTTTAAGAGGATTTCTCGGGCTAACAAGTACTGAAAGAGATGAGTTTATTAAGGAATTAGAACGATATCAAAAATCCAGTTATTATGACAAATTGGAATTTGAAAGATATGTTAGGCAAAAATCCAGCCTAGGACCAAAAAATACTATCTGCGATTGCTGCGGACGTTAGTTTTTCCCTCTGTTATAATGAGAATAATTGGCTGTACCAATAATATCACTATACCGATAAATACGCTAATATCATAAGTAAAGGTATTAACGGTTAATAGAGTAATTATCGTTATAGTCGCCGAAATCGTATATCCTTTCATGTAAGTAGATTAATGCCTCACCCCCGTCCAATGCACAATCTGACCGCCAAAGATGGGGAAGAACCAATCAAAGAGCTCCTGCAGGGAATCGAAGCCGTCGTTTAAGGCCAGCTCCTGCATGGCTGCCTTGTCAAGTTCCTTCCAGGATCCGTCTGTGACGGTCTCGGAGGCTTCGGGGCGATCCTTTTCCCAGACAAGGATTCGTTGATCCCTGGCGTAAATCCAAATATCCTGGGTACCGGTGCAGTGCTCGAGCTGGGGGATGCCCTGGTTAAACTGGTGGTAATTTTTTGTCCGGATGCCGGTGGCCATGTGGATTCTCATCCCCTCCTTCCAGCGAAATCCCTTCCGGATGGTATGGATTTTAGGACGGAAGCGATCCTGGTTCCCAGTATAGGGAGCCAGAATCTTTTCTTTGAAATAGGTTGGTTTGCCGTGGATGTGGGTTTTGAATCCTAGAATCATTGGGTTACAAGATTATTTGCGTTTCTTTCCTCTATTTCCTTTCGCAGGGATTCATATTCCTCTATCCATTCAATAGGTATGGGTCGCATTTTATTTGCATATCTCATGATTGCGTCACGGATGTCCTTAAATCTCCTTTCCACCCATATGTATCTGGGTAACAATCCAATATCAGGGCTATTTTCTTGCTGGCTGTTTACATCTTTGATAATCCTTTCGATCCAGGATTTTATTTTAACATTTATAAGGTAAACTTTATTAATATCGGTCTTACCGGTCAGTTCGTACTCCCTGACGATTTGCTGTGTTATTAATGCTATTTCATCCTTTTCCTCTTTGTAATCTTCAAATTTTATCATTTGGAATATATGGTTACAAGGTTACAGGTTTATTAGTCGATTTTCCAGTTGGCAGAAAAGAGACCGAGCCAAAATATATCGGACGGCTTTATCAGGTCTTCTTTCGCATGGATTTTAACAATGGAGAAACCTACATCGTGATGGATATCTCCGAGCTCGTAGCTCCGCTGGCTGCACCTTTCGTCAAATTCACACTGCTTTTGGATCTGCTCAGCGGTTTCCCGGTTTGTGGTGATGGTAAAGTAGTTCTTCATGTTTTCGTTTTTTAGGTTGACTGATTTGGGGTTTTCCCTTCCTTTGGTCGGGGCGGGCTGTTGCGGGCTACACGTTCGTTTCGGTCCTCCTGGCGTCAGACTACCCCTTCGCATCCCTAAGCCAGATTCCCCTACGCCAATCACTGTCTCGGTCCGGTGGGAAATTCTGGCGATCGGGAGCTGGATCTGCTATGGCTGCTTTCATTCGATTTTTAAATCTGGGAGACAGGATGAGCATTTCTACTTCCTTTAGTTCCAGAGGAGAGCAGGCGTTGAGAAACTGCTCAACGCCTACCTCCAGGGTGTACACTTTGTTAATTCTGGGCATGGGTTTATTAAATTTGCGTGAATAATTACTTGATTTTTCGCCGGATCTGATGCCAGAGCCAGCCTTCCCGGATCTCCGGGGATATGTCATCCGGAGGCTCCTCCTTTGCCATCTCCCGGAGAAGCACCAGGATTGCGGACAGAAGAAAGAGCGATGCCAGCAAGCAAAACAGTGACAGGTACAGGTAGAAAAAGAGGGCGTGAACTGGGCCTGATCAGTCATGTCCCCTCCTTTTCCTGATGATGAGCTCGGCCTCGAGCTCTTGGTAATCTACCGGTCCCAAGCCTGGAAAATGAAACCATTCGTAGGCTTTGCCGGGCCTACTGGTCGCATCATCAAACTGGATCAGCAGGCGGTCTCCATCCCGGCCGATCACCTCGCCGGCAGGCACCAGGGCAGTGATCCCGGCAGTGCCGCAGGAGCTGGTGCAGGTACCCAGCAGCATCAGTACGCAGAAGACCGAAAAGAAGCCGCTTACCAGACAGCCGCTGTATGGTCTATCATTAGCCATTGCTCTCCTCCTTTCCATTCAGGTACTGATCCAGGCGGATATCCACCAGGGCTTCCAGCTGCCGGGAGCTGTCCAGGCAGTTTTTTCGCTGGGCCCATAACTTGGGCAGCTTTTTGGCTTTGGCTTCTTTGGTGAGTGCAAAGAAGCGTCGTTGTTCCTCGCGCATGTCTTTGACGGCGATCAGGAAACTGAGGTCTACGGTAATGTTCATGATGTTTCAGCAATGTTTGAGGTTTCTTGAATGAATAGTTTACCTTTTTTGATCATCCGCTGCAGCCAGATTTTATCTGTTTGCTCGGATACCACCCGGGTAATGAGTCCGGAACCTCCCTCCAGGACCTGGAAATAGACCAGGCCCATTTTGCGGGATTTCTTTTCCTTGTCCATGAAGTCCTCCAGGGACGAGGCTGGTTTGAGTTTTAGTAATATTTCCATATCAGAAATTGTCAAATGCATCTGTTTGGTTACCTGGTATCAGCTTGTCATTCCCCGAACTGATGGGGATCTGCTCCGGTGGCTCGGGGGTGGCCACCTGGGTATTGCGTACATAGATCATTTCCACGGAAGTGGGGTGGCCGTCCTCCTGGATCTTGCGGATGATCCGTCCGGAGCTGTTTTTAAATTCCTCCGGATCCAGCTCGTACCCGTAGTACCTGGCCCAGGCGCGCAGGGCTTTGGTGAATTTCTGAGAAGTCCATTTGGTATTGGTGCTGCGGATAAAATCATCCATGGCGTATTTTTTCACCACGTCCTGGTTCATCCTGTCGCTGAAGTAGGTGTCTGCCCACTCGTGGAAGGGTGCGCCCATTTCGCTCAGTAAATTGCGTTTCTCCACGTTTTCCATCGGTGGATCGATCTTGCCGTGATTGAGGTAAAACTGACAGCATTGGATCATGAAGTTGTAGAAGTCGTTCCAGTCCTCGTCCGTATAATCCGGCCCCAGGATGTTTTTGCCAAACTCCTCCCTGGGGTTTCTGCTCTCCCGGAAGTAGCCGTCTTTGTTTTCGTGGTAGTAGTCCGAAAACACGCAGTACAGCACCCGGCGCAGTACGGAGCTGTCTATATTTCGTAATGGGAAATTGGAACTGAAGGCAAACTTGGGAGACTCCTCGTAAGGGATTTCGTAGGATTTATTGTTCTTGGGATTCACGATCATATTGCCTGTGATATCACTGAAGAACACGTCGAATTTCAGGTACTGATTGGCATCGTCTACCAGGATGTAATCGGTGTGAATGGTGACACGGTCATACATATGCGGGTTTTCGGTCATCTTGGGATCCCTGCCCCGCAGGGTGACGGACTTCATAAAGCGACTGACAGCTCCCATGGCGATGGACTTACCGGAACCCCCGTGAGATTCGCCCTCATCACTTATCCGGTGGTCCATGGTCCAGATGGCCCAAGGGCGAGAGGGATCCTTGTACCGGTGCAGCAGGTAGCCCAGGACGTAGATCTTATTGACGAGCTGGTGCATCTGCTCCCGTTTCTCTTCCGGAGAGAGGTTCTCCCCGGCGATATCGAACAAGTGCTTTTTCTTGTAGGCTTTCTGCTCCTCCGGACTCAGCGCATCCAGGTTGTCTTCCAGCTCGGTGCGCCAGTGGGTGCGGCTGGTATTGATCAGGAAGTTCAGGAAGATGTTATCCTTTTTCAGGATATCGATGTGCCAGTGGTCATCCTCGTTTTTGCTGATTTTGAAATGCGGTTCCTGCTCTTTAAACCGGTGCTTGATCACTTCATCTTCCCAGACGTACCGCTTGATCTCACCCAGTTTGTGAACCTTGATTCCGGATTTGGTGACTTCCACCGTTTTGTTTTCGAAAAAGAAAAACTGCCGGTCCCGGTCGAAGTCGGAAAAGTCTACCTCCGTCATGGGCAGGTTGGACATGGAGGCTTCCTTTAGCTGGGTACTGCGAAAAAATACATCCCTCAGGTCTTCGTCCACATACTGTTCTTCCAGGAAGCGATGCACGTGGGTTTTTACTTCATTGACTTCAATCTCCCGGACGATGTTGTCTTTGATCTGGATGTAGATAAAGCCCTGTTTTTCGTTTTTGTTCTGCAGGCGGTAGAAGCCGTTTTTGGTTAGGAAATTATAGAGACGGGTATTCTTCACCTCAAACTTGGATCGCCAGTTTCCGGCCTTGTCTTCGTAGTAGATCTCATCCCAAAAACGATAAGGAAGCGCTGTTTTGACCAGCTGTTTGAAATCGTAATAGGTATGGTACTTTAGGTAATCCCGAACGTCTTTGGAGGGATTTCCCCGCTTGTCCGCACGCTCCCGGAGCTCTGCAGGCAGCATGATATTGTACAGGTCCAGGTGCTCCATGGCCAGGCGGTGCGCTTCCCGGAGACCGGTATGGTCAATGTCCGGCATGTTCATCACCTTATCGGCCAGCTTGGCCAGGCTCTTAAATTGCTTATCGGAGAGTTTGGCCGTCTCGCTATTGGGCCAAACCACCTGGTAGCCGATCATGGCCAGGTTCATGCCATCAGAACCACCGCTACAGTAAAGGATTTCCGGAAGCTTCTTTTTCTTTTTGGAGCGAACCTCTCCGGTCTCCTCGTCGGTGTCTTCCCCTTCCTGCAGTGATTCAAAAGCCATATGGCATTCGGCCAGGCCGTGAAGAAAATCCTTGTCCCGCTTGCCGTAATACATGAAGCGCCGGCCCTTATCCGGACTGAGGGGCTGGTAGATCTTTTTGAAGGATCCTTCATCCCACATAAAAATCGGATAGCGGTCCGTCGCTGCAATGGTGATGACCTTCCGGTTTTTGACAATGGAATAACTGTGCAGGGAATAAAAATGGTACCGCTTGAAGACCTTTTCGATTTTCTCCCAGTTGATGATTTTCTTTCCCTGTTCGTCCTTTTGATAAGGGATGGCCTTATCTGCCAGGACAGTCGTAACGTCCAGCTCGGTAAATCCTTCCCGCACCTCAAAGTACCATTCTCCTTCATTCTCCTCTGCCCTTGCCTCTCTGGTGGTAATCTCCGGCTTCAGGACCTCGGGCGGTTCCTGCCCGTCTATCCCGTATCGGGAGGCCAGAAGCTCCAGGGCTTCTTTGAATTCCACTCCCTCTTCCTCCATGCAAACCAGTATGCCGTTTTTGGGCTTCTGATCCCCGCCAAAGTCGGTCACCACCCAGTTGCCATCAGATAGTTGTTTCAGGGTAGCAGATGCGGTTTTTTCACTGGTCCGCAGTTTGAACTTGGTCCCTTTACGCTGCAGGGCTCTTTCTGCCTGAGGGTAGTAATGCAGGATAATTTTGAGACCGCCATCGGTCCCGTCCAATATTTTTTGCTGTTCGATGTACATCAGAAAAAAGTGAGTTCTTGCTGAAATCCGAGTTTAAGGAGCTGCCGGACGTAATACCTTTCCGGCGGGGGGATGTCATTTACGGAGGTGTAGGGGGTCTGAATGCTTCGCTTTTCCGTGTGGATCTGGTAGCCTATTTCGCGAAGCTTGCGGATAAAGTAATACCGTCGCTGGCGGATTTTCTGTTTTCTACCGGCACGAGACAAACTGGCCTCTGAATAATCCCCATTCCTCTCCGGAGCCATCCCGGACACGGATGTACATGTTTCCCTGGTGGATAATGGGGAGGGCTTTGTCCCGAAGGTGCTTTTCAAAGTGGTCGGATGTGCAAGGGATGTTTTCATGACGAACTTTAGGACTGATTTTCACTTTCTCGTAGGGCATTTTGTAGCACTTTAATTTTGACTTGATATCGGTCTACTGCCTTGATAAGCAGTTCAATTTCCTTTTCCAGTTTTTCCAATTGATCCGGATCGGCTTCCAGGTTTCGCATGCGTATCAGCTGTTGTTGGCTTTGGCGAAGCTCTTGCCTGGCAAATTCCAGCAGTTCCTCGTAGTCTCTAAGTTCTTTTCGTGGGCTCATAATTGAGATCTTTATAGAGTTGGTCATTTGAGATAAGCTCATCCATCACCTGGTAAAGGTTGGTCCGGATGGCTATTTCCCTCCGGATCCAGTTATGGGCATGCAGGTTATTGACTGGCTCGAAGATGCCTTTAAGGCCTTTGGCCCGTTCGGCATAATGTTTCTTTTTGACCCGGGCAATGTTGTGGTCGAGTAATAGTTTGAATGGGTTCATGGCTTTGTGTTTAAATTCCGGAACCGCTACCGGTACGGTTCCGGAATGGTTGTCGCTCAAACGTGGAATGAACTTTCCGGTAATGTCATATCAGGTTCTTTTCGAAAGCGAAGCGAACCAGTTCGGCTTTATTTTTATAGCCTGTTTTTTCTCTTAAATTTTTCATGTACACACCCACGGTAAGGACTGATATGCCCATTTTGTCTGCGATCTCTTTGTCCAGCAGTCCTTCAGGGATTAGCTTTAAAACTTCGATTTCTCTGGGTGTAAGAATCCCGTATCGGGCGGCCAGCAATTCGCACAGTCGACCTTCAAATGGGCAGGAGCCTCTCAGGCTGCAGTCGACGTATTCGGTATCCTGCAGTCGGCCTTCGATCATATCGGGTTGATTGTCCAAAGCCGAATACCGGCACTTGATGTATTGGACAACCATTTCTTCCTCCGTCACGAAATCAGCGTCTACCAGCGCCTGGACTGCAGAAGGATGCTTTTGCATATCTTGAAGAATCGACTCTTTCAGCCAGTTTGGCCATTCTGCAGGGGGGAGCATTTGGGATTGCACAATTGCGAAAACGCTTTCTCCTTTTGCGAAGAATTCGACGTTTTGATCGATGATTCCAGCAGGCAATTTCCCCGAAACACAGGTTTTCATTCTGGATATGAGTTCCTTATTTCTCATTTAAGATGGTTTTTTGTCGCGTTTTTATCTTGTTTATAGAAAGTTGGTATTCTTCAATCACATCAAGAGCTGCTTGATGAACTTCCAGGTTATAGCGGTGCTCTTTTTCTGAGAAGAAGTAGGAAATGGTTCTAGAGGATACTTTAACCCGCTTTTCTATCATGGAGAAGTAGCCATATGGCATCTTCTTTTTCAATTTTTTCAACTCCTTTTTGGATAGCATACTGGATTTTTGGTATTGCATGTTTTCTTAAAGTGCTATAACTATGCGGTAAATATGCGATATAAAATATAGCAATGCAATATTTTTCATCTCAAAATGAGAAAAAAATTATCCCGAACTTTGTTTACATGAAGTTTCACAGGGGAGAGATACTCAGAAAAAAGCTAGACGAGTATGCCAAAGAGCATGCGGTAAGCATATTGGCGATAGCAAAAAAGGCTTCCTATCACCCATCCAGCGCATACAGGCATTTTGAAAAGGATGACCTCAGTTTTAATATTATTCACAAATATGGCCGTGCGATAGGCCACGATTTTTCGAAGGAGTTTCCGGAAATGCTTACGGAGTACGGTTTTTCTCCGGAAGAAAGTGAAATCTACAGCAGCAGCGACCTGGCGAAATGCATCAAAGAAAAGGAGCTGTGGCAGAAAAAGTACATCGAACTGCTGGAAGAACACAACAAGCTTTTGATGGGAAAATTGGAGCAAAGTAAAGGGTGAAATTTCACCTCTAAGAAATTAGACACTGATAATCAATGATTTATTTAAAAAAATGTAGTCCCGCTCCTGGTACAAAATTTGGCAAAATAGAGCTTCTCAGACATGGGAAGCTCTTTTTCTCTCCATCGGCTATTGAATATTCAGACAGTAGCGTATAAAATGAATCGGTATTTACCAAAAATCCCCGTTAGCAGCCGCCTCTTTTTTTGCGGATGCTAGCGGGGATGCTTGAGATTATCCTTAATAAAGAATCACCCTAAGTACCCTGCTTTCTTCCCGTTCGCTTTCCATCCGCAGGTAATACGTTCCGGCACTAAATCGGTAAGCGGACAGGTCAAACTCCAGATGGTACCTGCCTTGTTCCAGGTTCAGCCGATCCAGGTAAGTGGTTACACCCAAGGAATTGACCAGCACAAAGCTCCATACCCCGGATTCTTTCGCTTCAAATTCCAGGTTAAGGTGGTTCCTGGCGGGGTTTGGATACAGGTTGATGGCTTCAATCTCCTCTTCGCTGTTTGGGTGCCCGAATTCTTGTTGTTCTCCCATTTGGGATTCCGTAGCCATTCTGGCCGAAGAAGCCAACGTGCCCTGACGGTACACTACGATGCCCGATAGTTTGGCCCGGTCTTTCACCGTGATCATTTCAAGGCTAAGGAATCCGTCGGTTACCTGAACATCGTGAATCGTACGGACGTAGGCATGATTGGCCCCTCCATAATCTTTGTACAGGTCAATGATTTCGCTTAAGGGTTCATTTTCCAGTTGGTAGCGGAACAGCCTGGCATTTTCCCGGGTCCAGTGGATCTCGGCAAAATGAAGTTCTACGGTATAGTATCCTCTTGCCGGAACCTTGATTTCGAAGGAAAAGTCGCCATTTCTTTCGGACTGGTAAATTGTATCCAGTTCGGTATTTGAAATGGCGGCATTGGTAGAATAGATGCGACCGGTTGGATGGCGCAAATTGCTTTGCCACTGTATGTCTTCTGATTCCAGCCAGAATCCTCCAGCATTGATCCGTCTTACGACTGTCAGCGGATTTACGGTGATTGAAAAATCTGTGTAGCCGGCCAACCCTTGCTGGTCGGTCACTTTGAGTGCGACCTCGTACCGGCCTGCCGAAGGAAAACTTCCGCTGATAGCACCGGTATCCGGATCCAGATTAATGTCATCAGGAAGACCTTCCGCAAAATACTGCAGCGTTTCTCCGGCCACTGGTGAGTACGCATCCACCTGATAGGTCCATTTCTGTCCTTCATTCAGGTTCAGGTCTTCCGGTTGCGTAATTACCGGAGCATTGGCATCAGGCTTCAATAGCGCCAGGCGTAACCCGGAGAGTTTCGCTTCATTCACCCTGGGGATAAATTCCAAATCCAATGCCCCGTCCATGACTTCCAAGGTTCCTCCTTGCAGCATGTACGCATGATTTGGTTCGCCTATAAGTTTAATCAAGTCCAGGTTTTCCAGTTTTGCTTGTCCGTTTTCCATCAGCACATCAAATACCCTTTCTCCTTCTTTTTCCCAAAAGATTTCTGCAAAGTGAAACACCAGAAAATACCTTCCGGCTTTTGGAACAGGGATGCGGTAGCTGAATTCTCCATACCGCTCGGAATGGTGCAATTCGTCCCTGTCACCGCTTATGGGATTGGTATCATCAAAATGGGTTTTCCCGCCCAGGTAATACCGATCAGACAACCACTCTTCTCCCAGGTAGTAAAGCGCATCGCCTCCGGCATTGATCCGGATATCTTCCGGAGTTTCCGTTTGGGTTTCTTTGAATAGGGCAATGCCTGAAATTTTAGCCCGGTCCCTTTGGGTGATCAGTTCCAGGCTCAGGTTGCCGTCTTTCACCTCCAGATTTTCTATACGGACAACGTTGGCCTTTTTCACGCCTATATCCTTAACCAAATCGATATTGGTTCTAAAAAGGTCATTTTCAACCTTGAGGTCAAATAAACGTGCTCCTGATTGTTCCCAATAAATTTCTGCGAAGTGCAGTTCCAATGTATACTGCCCCGTTTTCGGTACCGGTATTTCATAGCTGAAATCACCATTGCGCTCGGTTTGGTACAAGGCATCGTTTTCGGTATTGGAAATGGGAACCTGATTGGAATATTTATTTCCTCCTGAAAAACGGGTGTCGGGCAGCCATACCTCCTTTCCACGATAAAGGTAGGGACCACCGGCATTGATTCGAAATACATTTTCCAGTGCGGGGGGCTGATTCACTATATCCGGAATTTGTGCGATGCGGTAGGCATTTATACCTTCGAAAGAGGTGAACGAACCTCCCGCCAGGAGATTTCCCTTCGAATCAACCGTCATCGTCTGAATTTCACCATTAAAACTATAATCCAATTTGAGGGTAGGATCCACGCTCCCATCCGGCATCAATCGGGCCAATATGCTTGGTGGAAAGTATTTGCCCAGGCTGAGTAAAATTTTTCCATCAGGCTGGAGCAACATTGTACCCATGTCAAAAGTAGAAGGTATTCCTGCCTTAAACCCCGTGTCGAGGGAGCCATCCGCGTGGAGGCGGATCAGACGAGATTCGTTACCTGTTGGACCATCTGAACCGGCCACCAGGATTTTGCCGTCTCCTTGTACGAGAAGATTTTCAGGCCGGATGTCCAGTTCCATGTTGACATTAAAAGAGTTGTCCCGGCTGCCGTCGGGGTTCAGCCTAATCAGCAGGTTTACCGGATTGCCATTGAAGGAAGTAGAATTTCCCGCTGCCAGTATTTTGTTTCCGGGGGCGGCGGCGAGGCAGGATACTGACCGATCGAATCCTGATCCGATTTCGAAAGAAATATCCTTGGAGCCATCGGGGTTTAGACGGATCAAACCAGGAAATGGTTCTCCATTGAAAAGCGTTCCGGCTACAACAATTTTTCCATCCTTTTGTAGCAGCGCGGGTAGGTCGGAACCAGCTTTGAATCCAGTGCCCGGTTGAAAACTCGTGTCTTGGCGGCCATCTGGGAGTAGCCGGACAATTCCTCCGGCAGGGATGTCGTTATAAGCAATAAAGTTTCCGATAAGCAGAATTCGGTTATCGTGCTGCATTAAAATAGATAGCTGCGGGTTGTAAAAAGAATGATCCAGGCCTGTTCCCGCTTCAAAGGTCTCATCCAGGGTACCATCGGAATGAACGCGGGCCAGACCGTTAACGACCTTACCGTTATATCCTGTGAATTTACCTGCGGCTAGTGTTTTTCCATCAGGCTGTAGGGACAGGGTGTGAACTTCCTGGTTAAATTCAGGTGTAGGATTGTAGCTAAGGTCCCGTGATCCGTCACTATTGATCCGGAAAAGGCCGCTAATTTTTCCAATACTTCCGCTTACCAGGAATTTGCCGTTTTGCAGGGCCTCCAAAAAACTACCCGATAAATACACCTCTTCATCGCTTAAATCTTCCTGTGGCGGAAAGGTTTTATCCAGGGTCCCGTCTGGGAGCAGGCGCTGAATGGAGCGATCAAAACCTATCTGGCCTAAACCAACGGTGAACAATTCCCCATCTAGGTTTTTGGCCAGATTGCCTACTAGTTCGAAGCCTAATTCCTCTTCATAAAATTGGAATGACTTGTCAAGGGATCCATCAGGATTTAGGCGCAAAAAGGCAACGGATTCCTTCAGGTTCCTTCGCATATCTCCACGAAGCAGGATTTTGCCATCCTGTTCCATAAAAACGGAAAAAACATGGAAAGTATTAGTATAC
This sequence comes from Cyclobacterium salsum, assembly GCF_010119245.1. Classification (GTDB taxonomy): domain Bacteria; phylum Bacteroidota; class Bacteroidia; order Cytophagales; family Cyclobacteriaceae; genus Cyclobacterium; species Cyclobacterium salsum. Next base: position 27,847 of record NZ_WNKG01000010.1, on the reverse strand, counting down.
GTCCCGTAATCGGGATCATTAAATGTATTACCAAAGGGATCCGCTAGTTGAAAGCTGTTATCTGTGGTGCCATCTGGATCCAACCGGACGAAATTATCGCCGGCATTCACCAATATTTTTCCGTCTTCCTGAAGTGCAACTTCTCTTACGATACTTCCAGCTATTCCCTCAGCGTTAAAGGAACTATCTAGGGAGCCATCAGGATTAATCCGAACCAGGGAGGGAAGAGGGACATCCTGGTAGGAGGCGAAATAGCCACCAACCAAGATTTTCCCATCTGATTGAAGCGTTACTGATGTTACCCCCTTATCAAAGCCCCTACCGGTCTGAAAGGAGGGATCCCTGCTGCCATCCGGGTTTAAGCGTATCAACCTATTAGCCTCGCTGTCTTTATAGGCAATAAAACCTCCACCCACCAACAATTTTCCATCCGGCTGGACCTGAATGGAATTTACTGCATAATCACCACTGCTCTGAGTTTGAAAACCCGTACCAATAGAAAAGGATGGGTCTGCTTGGCCATCCGGAAGTAAACGGACCAGTCCATTAGCAGATTTGCCGTTGTAGCTGGTAAATCGGCCTCCAACCAGGTGCTTGCCGTTTTCCTGGATTAGCAAATCAGCCATGGTGCCATCAAATCCAATTCCTGCACCCCTGTCCAGGTAATGGAAGGTAGGGTCAATAGGAATCTCCTGCCCCAGGAGGGGGAATAACGCAACGATTATTCCGATCAGTGTGTGTAAAATTCGTTTCATGGTATGTCGGATTTAGTGGACAAGGGGGGGTATCCCAATATGGTAGGTGCCGACAAAGACCTTTCTACGGATTAAACACTTTTTCCAACCCAATTGAATAAAAAACTCCCGATGCCGGACGATGCCGGTAAAGTGATTGTGGAGATTTCCGGAGAAATCCTGGTACGGTGTAGTATTGGTTTATGTAGCGGGAAGTTTTCGTCGACGCTGGTTAGGTAGGTCTACGCTATTACTATTACACAATAAAGATAAGGGATTTATCGCCAATAAAAAAGATGATATTACGCATGAAAGAATGTGATAAGGTACAGGTAACCAATACCCTAAAAATAAAAGAATAAGGTTGGCGGATGAACCAAAAACACGTGTGCATGATCCCTGGTAAGGCTACCATAGCACGGACTCTTCGTTTTCAAGGAGCTTGATAAAATGGAACAGGCCGTGGAGATGGTCGACATGATCCGGCGCGGTATTTCCGGCAAAAGCCAGGACTTTAAAGTTTCCTTCTACTGATTCGCCGACTTGCTGCATTCCAAGTGGACCTTTTTTCAGTACCGGCCTGCGAGAGACGCCTGTTGATTCCAGAAGGGCATCGGCACACTCCGTAGTGCTAACAAAGGTACCGGGAAAAATGCTGCTATGCGTACATACAAATACTTTGGCTCCCGACACGGCATCCTCCGCCAGCTTCTTAAATACGGCAAGGTCTTTCTCGTCTATCTGCCCTCCCTGTGCAACAGGGGTCTGAGCCGGAATATAACTGGCGTGTAGTCCATCCAGCAAAAGGACGCTGTCAATTAGGTTGTAATTTATGGTTTTCAGGATGGAGCGAATGGCCCCGTACCCGGCGCTGAAGCCGGAAAGGTAGAGCTTCCTAATGGGCTGCTGCAGGTGTTGCCGGACGGCCTGAAGCAGGGAGTCAAAACGCTCGGTATCGGTCAGCGGTCCGCTATAGGCACTTGATCCATTCCCCAGGTTTACCGCCACGGCTACCCAACCTTCGTTTTCAGCCAGCGCATGGGCCACCACGCTTTCGTCCCCGTGAAAATGAATCAACAGGTTTACCGAATCCCGGGAAGTAGCATTTCCCATCAAAAGCAGCGGGTCTTTTTCAAAAATGCCCGGTAGGGAGATTTTCTTCCCTTCAAAGCCCGATCCGTCCACCCGCTCATGCGGGCGGATATGTTCCTCCATGGGAGAGGAATTTTGTGCCATCATGCTGTTTTTCTTGGCGACTTCACAGGAAAGGCAGAGCACAAGCGCAGAAAGCAATAGAAATCTAAACATGGTGTTTTTAGAAAAGTCCCCGGCAAAATAGCTAAAAAAATCCGCCAGTTGTTCAAGATCTGGCGGGTTTTTCATTCCTGGGATTTACTTTATTTTACCCCTATAATCTTTTTGGTATCTCTTTAATAATATCCTGATGATTACTGATACCATGGTGGCCTGTCCGATGCACAAATAAAATCCTACTTGTGAATAATCAAAGGTACCAAAAGGCATGAGTCCCATAAACATTATCGACATCCAAACGATGTCAAAGGGTAGGCTGAATACGATTTTTATAATCGATTTCATAATTTATTTTATTTATCTAAAACGACATCCCAATAGTTGCGCGCTGGTAGTGGTCAACGCATCCAATATAAATCCAATAGCCCCTCCCATTCATTTTCTTCTTTTTATTCTACGCTACAACATTAAATAATATCAAATGATCAATGAAAATACCTCAATCGGGGACCCAGTTGACGACATCGAAATTTTCCAGTGCCATCCCGAGGATAAAAAAGGCATAAAGCAATAACAGCATCCAACTTTCCCATTTTTTGAGATAGAGGCCCGTGCGTAAAAAAGCAAACAGCACGATGGTTGCCAGGGTGAGAAACAGCATCATCGGAACAGCTACCGAAAAATTCACCACAGAAGACCCGGCAATTAAAACGCCTGCAGGAATGGCTACCAGCCGGTCAAAAATATTGCTCCCCAGCACATTTCCAATACTCACATTGCCTTTGTCAAGCTTGGCAACCCGAACACTCACAAGCGCAACTGGTAAACTAGTTGCGGCTGCCACGACCGTTACCCCCCCAAATAAAGTTGGGTGTCTGAAAATAATCCCCAAAAAAAATGGCCGATCGTAATAAGCCCTCTACCCCGGCAACAATTAATTGAAATTTTGCCGGCCATGGCTCCGGAAAGACCGGGAATAAAGAGATATTGAAAATTGCGGAGCCCACGATGGCCGAAACACCGAGGTCAAACTCTCCGTGAATAAGTGTGGAAACTAAGGTCATGGAGAGTTCCGGAAAGCTGGAGCCCACGGCAGTAATGAGGGTGCCCTGTACCAAAGGGGGAGCTGATACCATGTGGATAACGACTGAGCGGATTTTTTCAATAAGCCGCTCGCATTCCACCCTACTGCAGAACCGAGCAGAACTATACCGAGCAGAACTATAATAACATAAAACAGAGGACGCTGCATCCTTCAAAAACTTATATTCCTGAAATCGATGACCAGGCTTGAAAAATTAAAATTCCCAAGCTGAAAATAGCCCCTAAAATAGGAATAGCTATAGGATAGGTTTTGATTCCTTCCGGATGAGGTACTTTTCTTTTGATGGCTATCAGGGCCAGGTTGATCAAAATAAAAACTAGGATCAAAATGTAGTTGGTGGCGATAGCTAAATTTTTAAGGTCAAAGGAAAGGCTGAGCAGCAGGATGAATACCGTAGCGAAAATAGTTGACCAAATAGGTGTATTGGTCGTCGAATTAACTTTACCAAAGAGGCTGGGAGCCATTTTCTTCTCTGCCATGCCGTACATGACGCGGGCGCTCATTACAATTTGCACCAGAACCCCATTAACAATCGCAATTAATCCGATAGCACTGATGATTTTGGGGTAATTTTCGCCTTCTTTGGCCAGGATATCTGCCAAAGGAGCTTCACTTTGATTCAATTCCTGTGGGGTTAATCCCAGGCCCGCGATCACTGCTACGATGATGTAAAGTACTGTTAAAACAACAAGTGAGACCATTATAGCGGTGGGCATGTCTTTTTTAGGATTTTTGGCTTCTTCGGCCACATTCACCATATCCTGGAAGCCGATAAACGTAAAGAATGCCAGAAAGGCCCCCAGCAAGATCTTTTCCCAGTCGGTGGTAGTGGCCGAGGGAATCAATTCCTCCCACCGGGCTGAAAAGGATACGAGGTTATCTCCCGCAATGAAGATCACCAAGAAAAGTCCCGCAATCTCGATAATGGTTATCACCGTAATCAAAAAGGCGGATTCCGAAATTCCTTTAGCCGCCACAGCACCTAACATGATGGTAATAGCTATCATAATGAGCCAATCAGGTAGTTCTATAAATACATGCACATAACCCACATATCCATTCACCACGGTAGCAGTAGAAACCATGGCTGATAATACAATTAACCAACCCATCGCCATGGACAGGAATTTTTTACCGAAGGCTTCATCCACATAATTTACCTCCCCGGCGCTTTTTGGGATACGGGATGCCAATTCCCCATAGGAAAGACCTGTAAACCCCGCCAATATTGCCGCCACTAAAAAGGCAAAGGGGGCTAACATGCCCGCCTCACCGCCAACCTTTCCTAAAAGCACATAAATGCCTAGGCCGAGAATTGTCCCAACGCCATAAAAAATTAGCAGGGGTAAATTGAGCGTCTTTTTGAGTTTTTCTGTCGCTTGAGGTTTAAGTTCTGACATGTTGGGTAGTTTTATGGCTGATCGTGAGTAGTAGAAACACCAAAGGATGGTTTAGCGAGCTTGAACTCCTTCCATTGGTAGTAAAGACGGTACCGGCAGTATTTTGAAAAAAAATCATTAATTGATTGCTGGTAAGCCTTAATTTACAAAACAAAAATTTAAAAAAACACTCAAAATGGAAATACTACGAGTTGTTATGGAGCGATTAAGAGTGAAAAATCATCTACTAAATTCGGCGATTAAGTAGTTCTCAGCACCAAGTTGGTTAAGTTGCCTTCGAGCTGTGTATTGTCAAGAACTTGAAATTTGATTTAAAAAAGGGGATCGAAATCGTATGCTTTTAAGTAAAAATCTTAATACCTATATGTCCACCCTTTTAAATATAATCTTTTTCGTTGATGTCGCCATCAATATTTTCATTTTACTCTTCTGAAATTTACATAGTCACTTAACTAATAGGGCCTGTTTCAACCGAAGAAAAAGTCCCCGGAATTTCTGGGGACTTTTTTATTTCCAATTAATACAAACTTTACTGATCAGCCATTTTAAAATTGAAATCACTGAACATGATCAGATATTCTTTTCTGACCGGATTATATTTCACCTCGTATTCGGAAGGATAAAAACCGTTTACCTGAAAATGGGTAGGAAGTTTCAGATCATTCACAGTGGTTGGTTTGCTTTTGATATAATCCAGGGTAATCATCGGCTCCATGAAGATTACTTTTTCCTTGAAAGACCCGTAGATAAAAGTTCTCGTAAAAGTTTCCCCCCCAAGCTCCGGGCTTGTTGGATCTGCCCAATGCACCCCCATATTTGGTACCCGTCCAGGTAATTGAATGTAAGGTACAGGCATGTATTTGGCCTCAGGTATTTCGGGATCCATGCCATCGAAGGGAGTAATCGTTAGTCTTTCTTCATTGGAAATCATGTAAAAATGAAAATCAAAATGCGGCAGATTATAGATTCCTTCAGGTTCATGGCCCTCTGGTGCCCAATCTATGGTCATAAATTTATAGGGCGTGATTTCGGCTTGTTTAGGAAACTGCAAAATAGTCTCAAATGAACGAGCATGGCTGACCCCGGGATGTGTGCCTTCATCACCAGACGGTAAATTTTCCAAGGCTTTTTCATTTAGTGCAACCCCCATAACAGTGGGGCTTCCTCCCTTATTGATGGCAATAAACGTTTGGGCTTTGCCATTGCCCATGGCTACTGCAGGTCCATAGTAGGTAGTTTCTGCTGTTTTTTTGTTTTTCACAATCAATGGGTCATCCTCTCTTAAAAGTTCGCAGGAACTTGCGACCATCATAATCATCAATGATTTGATTACAGTTAGTAATAAGGTTGTTTTTTCAAATGTTTTCATAGTAGAAATAGTATTTGTGTTTAATAATTTTTTTTAACACCAACAGGATGGAAAACATAAAGGATGGGTTGCATGGATAGAAATTTTTATTGAAAAAACAGGATTACCAGCTACTTTGTCAGAGGCGTGTTATAGAAGCAATATTTGTTGATCAGACCGCCATTCTCTGTGGTGTTTTCAGGTGAGTTTGGAGGAAAACTAGTCCGACTAGTTTTGAAAATTCCTTATAGAGATCACGCCATTTATTCTCAGGTACAATTGTGGACATTCACATGAAATCGAGCATGACGGAGGCGACACACAGAGGGATGATTATCAAGCATGCGAGATTCCATCTGACCGTTGAAAAAAAAAATATAAACAGATGAAATAATTCATACAAATAATTTTGCCAATGCAACCCTTCCTATCTTTTTCCCATCTATTGGAAAAATCAAATCCAAATTCAAATGAAAAATCAAATAATCTCTATTGCCGTAGCAGCATTGGTTGCTGCCCACCTATTTTCCTGTCAATCTAGTGCGGAGAATAAACTTACTTCAACTGAGGATCAATCGAGTGCTCCAGTGGATCTGGAGGCAAAGGTCGCCCTAGGGAAGCACTTAGTGGTCATTGCTGGCTGTCACGATTGCCATACTCCCAAAAAAATGGGTCCCATGGGGCCTGAAATGGACATGGAACGCGCGCTCTCCGGACATCCCGCTCAGCAGCCTATTCCAGATATGGATCGAAATGAGCTGGAATCAAAAGGAGTAGCAGCTACCCAAAGTCTTACTGCATGGCTAGGTCCCTGGGGGGTGTCTTTTTCCTCGAATCTCACTTCGGATGCTACAGGAATAGGCAATTGGACCGAGGAGCAGTTTTTCACAGCCCTTCGTGAAGGCAAGTCCAAAGGCATCGCCACAAATCGGCAGATACTTCCTCCCATGCCTTATGAAATGATTGGTCAGATGACAGATGGGGAGATCAGTGCCGTCTTCGCGTATCTTAAAAGTACCACTCCTATCGATAATGTGGTTCCTCAACCCATGCCTCCCCTTAGTTCTGGCAGAAATTAATTCCTATAAACCGGACCAACTATGAAACTTATATCTGGAATAACCTTATTCATCTTGGCTCTGACCTGCCAACTAAAAGGCCAACAGCTCCAGCAACCTCTGGAAGATATTCCTCTTTCCAATAAAGGATATGTATTGTCCAAGTCTGGGGAAGTAATCGAAGGTAAAATCAACAATTATGTCAGTACGCGTGGAATCATAAAAGTGAGCTTGGAAGACAAATCCGGGATAACACATGATCTTGAAGCAGAGGACATTTTTGAGTTTGCCATCGCTATGAATGGTGCGGTAAGACTCCAATATACAATGGAGCGAGGGTCTTCAGTTAAAAAGCTCTTGTCCAGAGATCAGCCAACTGGCAAGCCTCAAGACTTTATTATCTATCGGAATACAAGCATCAACGGTGAAAAAGAGCTACTGCTTCAGATTCTTAATCCCGGTTTTGATGAGATTTTTGAAGTATTTTATGATCCTTTTGCCAGAAAGACAACAGCCTTGGAGGGGAAACACATCACTTGGACGGGAGACAAGCACCGTGCTTATTTTATCTCTAAAAACGGTGGTACATTGGTAAAAGTGAAAAAGGGCAATTACAAGAAGATTTTTGAAAGCCTCTTTGGAGATTGTCCACTGGTGCTTTCAGAGATAAGAAAACCTAAAATTGAAGACCTCGGAAGCCATATTGCGCTTTATCTAAATTACTGTAACCTAAATTAAACAGGACCATGAAAAAGAATAGTAATAAATGGGTGCTGTTCACCCGGATTTACCTTGGTTTTTCCTTGTTTTCGCTGCTTGCCGTTAGTGTGATGGCACTTGTAAATCCGCAAACCATTATGGACATGGTGGGGGTTCAGCTCGGGAATACCGATGCACTCAGTTCGATTCGTGGGGTGTATGGAGGCGTAGGGATCACAATTTGTATGAGCATTTTTTATCTGATGATCAGGCATCCCGAAAAAGGTGCGGCTTTTTTGAGCATCTTTTGGGGAGCCTATGCCTTCTCCCGCCTGATTACACTGATTGCAGATGGGCCTTTAGGAGAGTTTGGAAGTCAATGGCTGCTAATAGAATCGGTAATGGCACTGATCGGATTTGGATTTTGGTTGGTCCTTAATTTCCGAAGAAGGCAGCAGAAATTTATTTTGAATGAGGGTTTGTAAGAGACATACCCAGTCTTCACTAACCGCTTTGTATATTATTTACAAAGCGGTTTTTCGTTTTATAAATCGGGAAAAAATCAATCCGACCGAGTCGATTTGAATATATTCCAAAGATCTTATCGATTCGCTTCGGTCTAATTTCCAGGAATAAATCAAATTATTTCCAAGAGAGGATTTTAAAGAGGATTCCACTTTTTCCCAAGGTAATCCAGGAATATTTCTGTTAAAAGGGTAGCTGTTTAAATCCATGGATAAGCCTCTGGTTTTTGAATTACAGATTCCAATGAGCCTTTTATTGCAATAGATTTTAGTGTCGCAAAGGTCAAATCATTTAAGGAATTGATGGGTGTATGAAAATTTAGAAAATGACTCCAAGACTTGTTCATTTTTTAAGGTTCTGGCGGAAGTCAAGGGTTTAGATTTGGAGTGAAACCTGCTGGATTTAAGGAAATAATCCTTGTTTTTCCCCTGGGAAAAATCGGCGATAAAATCAGAATAATTTTCCAGCAAGTCACTCTCTTCCAAGGTTACTGACCTCAAGGAAACGTCCTCAAGATTGATTATTTCGGAGGAGATTAGTGGGGCCTGGAGGCGGGTTTGATCAGGTTCTTGTACGCGGAAAATGAGCCAATCCGTTCCATTTGAATCCATTCCTGACCAGGTAGAAAACACCAGATCCACAGTTCCTTTGATGGTTAGCTTATCTTCATTTTGGATGGAAAAATCTGCATCAAAAATTTGCACGGAAGTAGGAAATCGGGCTGCTCTATATCTGGAAAACCCCTGAAAACCTTCCTCGGCATAGTTAAGTTGAAATTCTACTTTGGGGTAAAGGGTACCGTAATCCACCATATCGAGCTGTTGCAAATCATTTAGCGAACCCAAATCCAAAGGAATCTGGGTTTTGAGATCGGTGGCAGACTCAAATCCATATACGGAATAAGATCCGGAAATGGCTTTGGAAAAGCTGATGGTGTGAGGAGTCATCAAATCCATTGCTCCCAGATTTAAGTTCACTTGTGCCCCTGAAAAGGTGGCCTCCTCTGCAAATAACCTTGCATAAGTTTTTTGCCCTTGTTTTACCCGAATAAAAAACCGCGTTGGAATCACATCCAGAAACAGTGGCAGAGTACTGGGCAAAGTCTGTCCATGAGAAAAGCTTCCCCGACTTCCGATCCAGTATCCCTGATGAGCGGGAATCTGCTGGAACTTTAGCGTAGCAGTTCCGAAAGGAGGCAAGTCTTTATTTTCCACACTCAGGGGAAAATAATAACCAAGAGGAACTTGATCAAAGACCTGTCCCAAGCCCTGAGAAAAATTCTCGAATTCGGTAAATATTCCCATGGAGAAATGATCAGATTCATAGCTGCCTAATGCCACCCGATAATTTCCAGCCTGGGTCAGCTCTTCAACCCATATTGTTCGGCCAGCCTCATTCCAAACTATCAAATGATGCCTTACTCCATCTTCCATCAGGCTTGGGTCTACGGCCAGTTCAAGTAGAAAACCTGCTTTCTCGAAGTTGCTGATTTTACAATTTTTAGGATTGGACTTTTGCATTACCTTGAGCTGATGAGTGCCTGCCGGATATTCCTCTAAATGCAGAACCCATTTTCCGTATTCCGTTTTTTCAGGGAAAACTTCAAGATTTCCAATGAAAAAAGTCAGGTCGGATTTGGGGGTTTCGGGATCAGACAAAACCTCAAACCGAAGAAAGTTTCCAAAAACTTGACGGTCCATTTTGATTTCAAAAATCCGGAACGGCAACTCAATTTCATTTTTGCATCCGATAAAAAGGAGAGAAAGTAAGAAGTAAATCCAAGCAGTTTTCATAGTAACAGACATTAAAGTTAGGTAAGGCCAGAGAAATTGAATCTTCCGGCCTTGAAAGGATGGTGTTTCCCTTAAACTGGTTGCTTGGAAATCTGAAAAATCAACTCACATAAAAGGGTGATAAAAACTCTTTTAATTCTCCAAAACCACAATTGGAAAAAATGAAAAGGCCGTCTTAAAAAGTGTTATGGTGTCAGCCTTTAATAGGACAATCGGCTGTTATGAGAAAGCTACTTAGTATTGATTATAGAAACGTTATTCGGGTCGTGCTTCCGATCCTGCCAAAATCCCTCCGTCCACATTCAATTCAATTCCTGTCACATACCGGGATTCATCCGATGCCAAATACAAGGCAGCAAAGGCCACATCTTCTGGATTACCAAAATGGCCTAAAGGAATTCCAGCTTCTACATTTTTGATGATTTTTTTCCGGATTTCTCCATCTCCAAGCATCGCATCCCACATTGGCGTCATGATGGCGGCGGGATGGATGGAATTGCAGCGGATGTTGTAGCGTTTTTCGGCACAGAGAAGGGCAACGGATTTGGTATGATTTCTTACGGCTGCTTTGCTGGCTGCATATGCTGCCGCACCTGGAATACCAACCAGTCCACTGCGTGAAGAAATATTGATGATGCTGCCACTTCCCTTACGTTTCATCAGAGGGATTGCGTATTTGCAGCCCAGAACCGTCCCGTTGAGATTGACCCGTACCACTTCTTCGAAGGATTCCATATCGAGGTTTTCGGCATCAAAAGGGCCTTTGGTTTCCAGAAAGCCCGTGATTCCGGCATTATTCACCAAAATATCCAGTCCGCCAAATTCCAACAGAAGCTTTTCATAAACCAATTTCCACTCACCTTCATTTTTTACATCGAGATGGGTATAGCAGGCCATTTCTCCGAGTTCTCTGGCTAGCGTTTTTCCCATTTCATCACGGATATCTGAGAGGATTACCCTTGCCCCTTTTTGTAAAAAAATCCGGGCGATGCTTTCTCCAATTCCACGAGCCGCACCAGTGATCAAGGCTGTTTTATTATGTAGTCTTTTCATAAATCAGATATTTTGTTTTTGGTACCATTTTTTTTTAGATGCCATAACAGGCTTATGCGTTGCTTTCCTATCGCCCACATAAACATGTGATTTGGGGTAAAAGTAAGCGGGATATTTTTTCAAATCACCTATATTTAGTCGTCCATATGAAAAAATCGTTTTTCATACTTCTCTTTTTATTCAACTGCATGAATATTCAGGCAGAGGCCAAACGATTTTTTATCAGTCGGTTTGGGCTGGCCGAAGGACTTTCAGCCAATCAGATTTTGACCATCCATCAGGACCGAAACCAATTTCTTTGGATCGGTACACCCAATGGATTGCAGCGATTTGACGGGCGCACATTCATGACCTATGAAGTAAAAAAGGACGGTGTGAGGCAGCCCAGTCTTCCTGTCTATGAAATACAGGAGGATCAGGCAGGCAATATGTGGTTGCGAATCGGAAATGAATATGGGTACTATATACCTGAAAAGGAGCAGTTTACACCATTTCCGTTTGAAAAAAAACAGGTTCGGTCCAGTTGGGAATTCCTTTGGATGGACCAAAGGGGAAATCTCTTTATTATTTTCAAAGAAAACAAAATTTTATGGTTTGATCCGCTAAAGGGACATATAACGGATCAAAATCTGCCGATAAAACTTCCTGACGGCTGGAGGCCAAATTCGATTTTTGAAGATCGGCAAGGAAAGTACTGGTTGAGTTGTGTGGAGGGAATCGCTGTATATGACCCGGCAAAAGATCAAGTGTACACTGCCTTTCACAATCCTGAGAACCTGCCTTTATTACAACGGACAGATTTTCATCATGTCATCAATGTCTATCAAGATCAAGAAGACATCTACTGGATAAATTATTGGGATCCCGATGAAATTTTACTTTCCTACGAGTCCAAAACCAACCAATGGAAAGACCACAAGGAGGAGTTGCGGAATGGGAATGATAATTATCAGGAAGTCTACGGGATACTGGAGTTGCCGGATGGTCAGTTTTGGCGATATGGGGTTCAGACTTTAGCAGACTATGATCGGCAAAGTCAACAGTTCACAAGGGTAGTACAGGATGATATCCTGTTTGACAAAATAACCAAAGCGATTTGGGACCCTTCTAAAGGTATTTGGCTGGGAACTGATCAAGGGCTGTATTTCCTGCATTTGGATACTCCGGATATTAATTTTTTCAATCTTGACAACAAGAATGGGAACAACGAACTTCAAACTGTCGAAGAAGTCATCTACCAGGGAGATACCACTTTATGGATGGGTAGTTGGGGAAAAGGTATAAAAATCTACAAACCGATTTATGGGGAGCAAGATTCGGATTGGTCTCGAAAAAACCTACCTTCGGGCCCAGAATTTAAGCAAGTCTGGGATCTTTTTCACGACAAAAAAAGAGAGCTGGTATGGGTGGCTCTTCAAAAAGGAAATCTTCAAGTCATTGATTTGGATACCCGAAAATCCTTTCTTCTAAGTCCAGATGTGTTTGGGGGTTCGACTATCCGGGCCATTGCCCAGGATGCCAAAGGTGACTTGTGGTTTGGAACTCAAAATGGTGCAGTGATTCATTACACAGGAGAAGGGATTCAAGAGAGTGGATTTCGCAGATTTCGTAAAGTGGGCGGTACCATCCCGAAGTTGCTGGTGAGTAAAGACCAGAAAATCTGGGTTGCAACCATCAATGAAGGTGTTTATGTGTTTGACCCTGGCGACGGAAAAATCATCCAGCATCTCGATGACCGTGTTCTTAGCTCCAACAAAATCGAGAAAATTCATCAACTCAATGACAGTATTTTTCTCATGGGCTATGAATTGCTCAATAAATTCAATGCGCTGACCGGAAAAAACCAGGTTTTTTCCTACTCCGATGGTATGGTAAGTAATGTTATTTCCCACATTGAATCAGACCTGACCGGACTTGCCTGGATCTACACACCCAACGGTATGACGCAATTTGATGTAAATAATAATACCTTTTCGTCTTTTGGAAAGAATCACTTTTTCTCTCAGCTACCGACTGACGGATACTCAGGAACCCGATTATCAAATGGAGCATTGGCATTTGTGAGCAATAATGCCTTGCTGATTTTTGATCCGTTGCAGTTTGAGCGAAATCTCCCACCTCTCCGGCCTACCGTCACCAGTGTGAGTCTTTTCGGTATCTATGTTGGGGATGGGACAGTAGAAAACTCCCAACGAGTATTTTCTTCTCATCAAAACAACCTGACCTTTGATTTCAATATATTGAATTTCCTTTTGCAAGACCGATTTGGGTACTACTACCGATTGGTAGGGGCAGGTCAGGATTGGGAAAAGGCCAGGGGCGATTTTAAGGCGGTCTATTCCCTTTTGCCGCCAGGAACCTATCGGTTTGAGGTGAAGACCGCCAATGAACTTGGAGTTTTCTCGGAAGCCGCTGCTTATGCTTTCGAAATCAAGCCAGGTTTGGTTCAGACCTGGTGGTTCAAAGCATTGTTGGGAATGCTTTTCCTGGGAATTGTGGTATTGATTTACCGCATGAATATAAACCGGATCATGGCCGTGGTCAAACTTCGTAGCCAATTGGCGAGAGATCTGCACGATGATATGGGATCTACACTCAGTACAATAAATATCCTGAGCTCCATGGCAAAAACCAAATTGGGAACCGATCCTGCCAAAACCAGCGACTACATTTCCAAAATCTCTGAGAACAGTCAGCGGATGATGGAATCCATGGACGACATCGTGTGGAGCATCAAGCCTCAAAATGACTCCATGGAAAAGCTCATCGCCCGCATGCGTGAATTTGCCAATCAGGTGCTTGAAAGTAAAGATATGGTATTTTCCATGGAGGTACACCAACGGATTCTGGGCCTGAAACTCAGTATGGATGCGCGAAGAGATTTGTTTCTGATCTTCAAAGAAGGAGTTAACAATGCCGCAAAATACTCCGGTGCATCAAGGGTGTTTATTGATTTTGGGTTGGATGGAGCACTATTTACCATGCGAATTAAGGATGATGGAAAAGGATTTAATATGGATGACTTGGAGGAAGGTAACGGCCTGGAAAACATGAAAAAAAGAGCATCAAACCTTGGTGGAAATATGGAAATCGACACCAATCCAGGAAAAGGAACGGAATTGATTCTGAAAGTCCTGCTTTGAAAAACAACCTCAATATGTGATTGATAACCATTATAGGCAAAGCTATTTTTGTGTTGCTAAACTCCCGAAATTATGATCAAGCTCCTAATTTATGAAGACAACCCCCAACTCCGAGAAGGACTTACCATGCTGATCGACGGCAGCGAGGGATTCAGCGTGTTGGCTTCTTTTAAAAACTGTTCCAACGTGGCTCATGAGATCAAGGTCTTTCGGCCGGATGTGGTCCTGATGGACATCGATATGCCGGGAGTAAATGGTCTGGAAGGATTGAAAATTATTCGCAAAGCCGATGAACAAATCAAAGTGCTGATGCTGACTGTTTTTGATGACCATCAAAATATTTTCGAAGCATTAAAAAGTGGGGCTAATGGCTACATCCTGAAAAAAACACCTCCTGCTAAACTATTGGAATACATTCAAGAGGCCTCGACAGGTGGGGCCCCGATGACTTCGTCTGTTGCGGCCCAGGTGCTGAAAATGTTTTCCCAAATTCAGCCTGCTGTAGAAAACGATTATAACCTTACCGATCGTGAAAAAGAAGTGCTGCAATGGCTGGTCAAGGGTTATTCCTATAAGATGATCGCGGCTGAGATGTTTATAGCCATAGATACGGTGCGATCCCACATCAAAAAGATCTACGAGAAGCTTCACGTCAATTCGAAGAGCGAGGCTGTGGCAAAAGCATTTCGGGATAAGATTGTTTGAGCAATTTCTGAGTTTGCTCCATACCTTTCCGGTTTTCAAGACCAGAAAGGTATTTTTTTTTTACCCTAATCCGACTCACATCTTTTGAGCTTTTAGCGCCTTTAAGCCTCTTGATTCCACCCCTTTATGTGATTTAATAGCATTTCTTTTTGAAGCAATTTTGTCTTGTACTAATTGATAATCAAAATGATGAAGACTTTTTGGAAAATCATCTTCCTCCTGTGGGCGATGACTATTTGCCTCGGTGAAGAGAAAGTTGGGCCTTCATTTTCAGCTGAAGTTGCAGTTGAAAGTATGGCCCAAGGTAACCACACATTCATGTGCTGTCATAATAATATCCCCTACCGGTGAAATCTAGTGATAGTACCATCAACCCATGTCCCTTTTTGAGAATTAAACCAACTTTTGAAAATAATCCAATATGAAACCTACATTGTTCAACCCATCCTCGGAAGTCTCGGCTTGTGGACTCCCAATCGAGCAGCTTTATCTGGGCTGCCTTGCCCAAAATCCCCGCACACAGCGTGAGCTGTTCAATCGGCTTTACACTAAAATGTGCGGCATTTGTTTCAGGTATATCAAAGATTCCGCTGCTGCCGAGGATGTGCTTTTGGTAGCTTTTCAAAAGGTCTTTGATCGGATCGGACAATTTAAACAAACCGGGAGCTTTGAAGGCTGGATCCGGCGTATTGTGGTCAATGAATGTCTGATGCATTTGGAAAAAGCTTCTCAATGGCGAAAGGAGGCTGACCTGGAGCGAATTAATCTAACGGCAAATCAGGATGGTCCGGATACCTCACTCCATTGGGATGATTTAATCCACACTGTCGAGCGGCTCCCGAGGGGTTATCGAAAGGTTTTTGAGTTGTTTGTTTTTGAAGGTTTGAGTCATGAGGAAATAGGCAAGCAACTTTCCATTTCCGAAAGCACCTCCAAATCTCAGTTGAGCCGTGCAAGAATCCATCTGCAGCGACTCTTACAAATCGAACCAAGGAATAATTGAAATGCATGGAATGCCGCCGGTGGTTCCGAAGGAGAATTTTTTATTTGAATGGCTATAAAAAAAGAAATCCAATCCACTATGTCCTTTGCAAATGGAAAGAAAGCGCTAAGGTGGGGGTTTTTGACTTCCCACCGATTGGTTGGTGGTTCACGAATAATCCGCTGAAATAGGGGTCAATTAAAAAAGTCAGCCCCCCCATTTCAATTTGATTGTGGCTTTTCTTAAATGTAAGGTTTCCATAAACTTATTTTTTTATAAGTGAGGTGAAAAAAAGGTCCTTAGGGTAGAATTAAAGCTCAAATTGGGACTTGATTTTATAAATAATCCCCCGCCAACTACCGGCGGGGGACTCTCAAAACAAAAATCCAAATAATTACTCCCATGCAGAAATATCGCTGCCAGTGATTCCTTCAAACGTTAGATCGGACGTGCGCAAAAAGTCTGAAAACTGCTTAGCGACTGCGATTCCGTGTTGCCCTGAGTAGGCGATCCTTGAGTTTTGAATGAGCAAGGATCCTTGTGGGACATTGTCCACGGTGATTGCGGCAGAGAAATTATTTGCCAACAACTTTCCAGCATGTAAGATTTCAGCGTATTGAATGTGATTTTGTGCGTGATTAGTTGAATAGGTAATCCCATGCCATGAGCCAGCCTCCTCACCAACACTGCGAATAATCACGGGATTGCCTGCATTTCCCTCGATTCTTAAATAGCCTAGTCTTCCATTTGCGTCCTGTACGTCTATACGCGAGTTTGGCTGCATTTTGATAACTACCCCCTCTTTGAGGCGCATTCCTGATTGGATGACCAGGTCCTTGCTCAATCCTTTGATCACATAGGGGACACGCTGTTGGAAACCTTTCCAGACGATTTCTCCCCCATCTTTTGCCAATGGATGAAATCCATCTACGAGGACTTCATTTTCTCCATTGTTTTCTAGCCTATTGAAAAAACCCAGGTGTTCTACTACTTGGGCAGAAACAGAAAGCGGGTTTTTCAGGTGGTTTATGATGGTGTTTTGGCTGAACTCTATATTAAGATTGGTAGCGGAAGCTTCTAACCCATGGCCTTTGCCTTCATCAAGGGTGGTTTTGAACATTTTTAGTCCTGCCCCATTGCCCAGTTTGATGGTAGCCGGATCCTGTCCTGCGATGGGATGGCTACCAGCATGTCTAATGGTGGCAAACAGGATACTGCTAACTGCGCCTTGGGAGTCATTGATATAGATACCTCTCCAAGCACCTTTCGTTTTGGTTTTTCCTTCGATGACTACCGGAGAAGTCTCAGCACCGAGGATCCGGAGTTTTCCACCAGAAATCACACGGATCCCCTGATCATTACCCATATTTAGGTGAGCGCCATTTGAAAGCACCAAAGTGGAACCGTTGTAAATGACCAATTCATCCAGTACATCATATTCCACCTGAAAGGTCGGCCAATAATTGTCTACCCCGCTTAGGATTTTGCCCTCTACGATCTGTATGGCTCCATCCTGAAACTGATTGTCAACAGATACCTGTGTCATCAAACCGGCAGGGATCTGCAGTGGAGCGCCGGTGTTTTCTTTGATCTTGTTATGCTTGAATTCCGCTATCTGTGAGCTGATTAGGAAATCAAGGCCTATTCCATCATTCAGGTGAATGGTGGAGTTTGAAAGGAATAATTTTGCTCCTGGACCGACTTGAATCCCGTATCCAAGCTTTCCGGCATCTCTCACTTCTATACCGGCCAGATATTCAGGTGGGTTTTGGGAAAGTATTTTGATCCCGTCCCAATATCCCTTTTGGGCTTCTTTTCCCTGAAAAATGATAGGTAAGGTCTCAGTCAGCATGGTGTAGGCCTTTAGGGATGCGTTTTCCGCAATGACCAACCCCGCGCCATCTTCAAAACCTACACGTACCCCGGGTTCGATGGTCAATTTTGCCCCCCTTACTGCCACATCAGTAGTGACCAAATAGTCCAATTTGTCAGGATCCGATACAAAAACATTTACCAATGTTTTATCTTCCAAGATATCCGATTGGATAATAATTGGACCTTGATTGGATGTGCTTTCCTGAACGGTAATTTTCACCATATCCTGGGATTTTAGTTCCCCAAAAGTCAGGGTCAGCTTAAAAGCATATTCACCTGCTCTATTTGGGCTAAAAGTAGTTTCAAGGAAAGTAGGGTTTTGGATGGTAACTGTGCTGTTTTCGGGCTTGGATACATTTTCCCAAAGGATTTGAACTCCCTCTCCTCCCAAAATGGAAGCAGAACCGTTGAGGGCCAAAGCTTCACCGATTTCCTGGATCCGGTCTTCACCTGCCACTGCCAAAAGGCTTGGTTCGGGATCATCGCTCAGGGTTATGGTCACATTGTCCGTATCCTGCCAATTCAAATAGGAAATGGTGAGTTTGACTACATACTCCCCGGAAATGCTTCCATAAAAACTGGCCAACACTTCATCCTGATCTTCGATGGTGAATTCGGAACCGGTAGGTTTGGAACTTATCTCCCAATTATATGTGAAGGGCTTTCCGGCAGCGTTGGTTGATAGGCTGCCATCAAGTAGCGTCGAGTGCCCCACAAATCCGGAAGTTGGGTCACCTGCATCAGCATTTAGTGGATTGATGGGATTTAAGTCTTCTTCTTCGCAACCCGAAAAAGCGAAAAGAGCAAATAGCAGAAATGCTGCCTGAATTATTGACGATTTCATTGTGTAAGTTTCATAAGTAAGTGAATAATGTGTATCGCCTATAGGATGGGAAAATATAGAATCGAGTTGCGTAAAGGGGTAAGATTTTATTTTTGATGGTAAAAAAAGTCTCCCGCTTTCTTCACTGCATTCCCCAAGGAAAACCTGCCCTGTAAAAAAAACAGGGCAGGCACTGCGGCTTACTAACAGGCTATACCAACTTGCCTGCAAGGGACTTGCACCCGCTGGAATATTCTGGTATCTTCGATACTAGATGCCCATGCTGGGCACACACTTCACCTTGCATACAGCCTGCCTTCCGCAGGCGGGCAGAACCGAATAAATATAAAAATCAGTATCTTTAGGAATGTGAAAAGCCTCAAGACCTTATACCCTGTTTTCATTCTTTTAACAACTCTTGGCATTTTAACCGGTTGCGATTTCAATAGTCCCGGTCCGGATGACCATGAAGAACAACAGAACGAACCCTATGAAGGGTTGATCCCGGATTTTCAGGGTCCGACCTATTCTGACGATTATACCCCTATTTCGTCATGGAGTGATCGTTTCATCTGGAACCTGGCAAATGTTCATGACCCAACCGTGATAAAGGATGACGACTATTTTTATATGTATCAAACAAATGCCTCCTATGGAAATGTTCATGAGGCTGGTGGGAATTATCTCGTCCGGCGTTCCACAGATCTGGTTAATTGGGAGTATCTTGGTGCTGTCTTTGATTCCGATCCTGCCTGGGTAAAAAATGCCCTGAATACCATCAGGGCTACTATGGACCCGCCATTACCACCCCTTGAGAATCCGGAATACGGGTTTTGGGCTCCGCACATCACAAAAGTTGGAAATACCTTCAGGCTGTACTACTGTGTAGTGGTTCTTAACCCGATTTTGGGAAATGACGGAAATGAATATTGGACAGAACGTGCCTTTATCGGCCTTGCCGAATCTACCGATCTCTCTAGCAATAATTGGGAGGATAAAGGAATGGTGATCCACTCGGTGGCTGATGGTGAAGAAACGTATGCGCGTGATGGGGGTTCCGACTGGAGCGGGTATTTTAAGTTCAATGCGATCGATCCCTCCTACGTAGTTACTCCGGAAGGTGAACACTGGCTCATTTACGGTTCCTGGCATTCAGGGTTGGCAGCAGTAGAGGTGGACCCTGTCACGGGCAAGCCCAAGGAGCTGAATACCCTTCCCGATTTTGGCGTCCGAATAGCCGGCCGAGGTCGTGTACATTCTAACAGGTGGCAGGCACTTGAAGCGCCTGAAATCATCTATAATGAGGATACAGGGTATTATTACCTGTTTCTGTCCTACGATGAGTTAGCAGAGGCGTATAATACACGCGTGGCCCGGTCAGAAAATATAACCGGCCCTTATTTTGGTTTGGATGGCGGAAATGTCACAGAGGGAGCGGAAGCCTATCCTATACTCACACATCCCTATAAATTTGCAGGCAGTTATGGATGGGTTGGAATTTCACACCCCTCCATTTTTCAGGATCCGGATTCTGGAAAATGGTTCTATTCATCGCAAGGGCGTTTACCCCCGGATATTGCAGGAATTAATGTTTCTAATGCCGTTATGATGGGGCATGTGCGGGAAATATACTGGACGGAAGATGGCTGGCCTGTGGTTGCTCCCGAACGTTATGCGGATGTTCCGGATGTTACCATAACGGAAGCGGATCTCATAGGTAAATGGGAAGAAATTACCCTCCGATATGAATACCAGGTTATGCAGCTTTCTAAAAATATCACTTTACATGAAGATTATTCAGTAGAGGGGTACCCGAATGGAACCTGGTCTTTTGATGAGGGCTCCCAAACACTCACGTTAAATGGCACGGAACTATTGGTGGACAGTGCCTGGGACTGGGAAGCTTCTCCGAGACGTACAACGGTTACGTATGCAGGCATCTCATCGGCAGGTTTTTCGATCTGGGGTAAGAAAGTTGGAAACGACGAGAAATAAATGGTGAATGGTAAAATAATCTGAATGAAGGGGAAGCTGGTGCAATTGCATTGTCCATGGATACTAAAAATCCGATCCCTATGGAAAGGCATTGCCACTTGCTTGGCTACCGGACAGGCTACCCCGATAGCATCAGGGTTATCCCCGCGCTTAGGGATTCCGAAAGAAATCGGCAAAATGCTTCGGCACAGGTTTCACCCGTTGGAACGGTCAAGTTTTTGACCTATATTCACCATACAAGGCGCGCACATTGAATATAAGAAATAGGCAAATATCCGTAAATCGAAGTGTCTTAGCTCGTATCAAACGCTGTGCTTAACAGAAGGTTTGGTGCTTCCCAATCGCTTAATTTCGTATACTAATCGTTAGCGGAAATGTTTGCTTAGCACCCTAAAAGGAACCGTAAATATGAATAAGAAAAGAAGAAATTTACTACGTAGCGCGGCATTTGCACCGATTTTAGTAGGTTCTCGCAGCCTTTTCGCAAGCCCATTAATTAAAACCTTAGCCCCGTCCAGATTACAATATAGCATCAATGCTTATACGTTCAATTCCTTGCTAAGAAGTGGTGAAATGACCTTTTTTGATATGATGGAGTTTGCCGCTACGCTCGGTTTAAATGCAGTTGACTTAACAGGCTATTATTTTACTGATTATCCTGAAATACCAGACGATAAAACATTGTTTCAGTTAAAGAAGAAAGCATTACAATTAGGATTAAATATTTCATGGACCGGGGTAAGGAATAACTTTGTAAATCCAGATAAAGCTTCAAGAGCATCTGATATTGAATTGATAAATAATTGGTTGCAGGTATCATCAAAACTTGGAGCTTCCATTATGCGCATTTTTGCCGGAAATGGAAAACACGAAGGATATTCCAGAGAAGAGGTTAAAGAATGGATGGTGTCAGACTTTAAAGCCTGTGCCAGATATGCTGAAGAAACAGGCGTTCTGGTAGGCATGCAACACCATAATGATTTTTTATACGAAGCGGATGAAATTATCGATATTTTAAAAAGAGTAGACTCGGATTGGTTTGGATTAATTTTGGATATTGGTAGTTTAAGAAGAGGCGATCCGTATAAAGAAATTCAAAAATTGGCACCGTATGCAAATTACTGGTTTATTAAAGAATTGGTTTATGTGGATGGGATTGCGGAACCTGTTAATATGGAAAAAATTGCAAAAATATTAAAAGAAGTAAACTATACGGGTTACATTTCTTTTGAAAGCTTGACCGACGGCGACCCCAAACATATTGTAACTTCTATGTATAATGATTTTAGAACAGCGTATGAAAAGTGCTGAAATGAAACTAATCACCACTAATAGAAATATACCGCTAATGGTGTAGACGGCCCGGCCAGATTCTTCTGACGGGGAGCGCCTGATATACCATTGGGGTTTGGGCCTCGTAGCTGGCGGTCCATCAAGCAAAGGACTACTGCACATTGCCAAGCCGTTTGACCTAATTGAGTATAGAAAAGAAAATAATCCCCAAAAAAGATGGTCGATCGCAATAAGCCTTCTACCCCAGCAACAATTAATACCAAACTAACAAGCAATTTTATCCATTCTGTGCGTATGCGTTTTGGATCTCCAGAATGGTCCGCTATTTCTTTTTGGTCCTGTTGAAACTCTTTGGTGTCTTGCTGTTGGAGAAACACGTATAAAAAATACAGCACGGGAGGACAATTCCCCATAAGACCTGCCCGTGTAAAACCTGCCAAAATTGCTGCAACTAAAAACGCAAAAGGGGCTAGCATGCCCACCTAACCGCCTACTTTACCAAAGAGTACATAAATACCTAAGCCGAGAATTGTCCCGCCCCAAAAAAATCAGTAAGGATAAACTGAGCGTCTTTTTGAGTTTTTTTGTCTCTTGAGGTTTACGCTCTGACATTTTGGGTTGTTTTTTATGGCTGATTGTGAGTAGTAGAAACACCAAAAGATGGTTGAGGGAGCTTGAACCCTTTCCATCGGTAGTAAAAACGATACCGGTAGTACCTTGAAAAAATATCATCAATTGTCTGCTACTAAGGTTTAATTTACAAAACAAATATTAATGTTAATACTCAAAATGGAAATACGATAAGTTGATATAGAGCGAATAAGAGTGAAAAATTGTGTATTAAATTCGGCGATTAGGTCGTTCTCAGCACCAAGTTGGTTCAGCTCAAGTAGGAAATGGTAAGCTTGATGGTATATTCCCCGGGAAGACTTCCATAAAACCGGCCCAATTCAAAGTTTAAAATTGATTAACGGAAATAACAATCCGATGAAAAGGGATCGAAACATGAAAAACTAGTTTAATCCAATAGTCTGTATAAACAGCCGAAATAGAGAAGTGAAAAAAGGGAAGAGAAGTGAAAAAAGGGAAAGAGATACCCCCCTTCCCTAATTGGAATAGACCTTAGAACTTCAGTAAGTAAATTAATTACCCTTCCCGAAATACCTGTAAAATTAAGCTATTCTTTAATTAATCCGATAAAGCCAGGTTTTAGTTTCGCCGGGACGTTTCCGTTTGTATCGATATTAGGACAACTCACCGGAAAGAATAACCACTATGATCTATCAACCACTTCCGCAATGGCTCCCAAACCAGATCGGGTGCATTTGTGGCCATAAAAACGTCGGCATGGCCGTAGTCGATGATGCGGTTTTCTGCTGCTTGCAGGCTTACGGTATAATTGGTAATGTCAGTGCTAGATGTTAAACTGCTGGTGTAATCACCGAACTCACCAAAACCACCTCCTGCTCCTATATACAAGATGGGCACCGAAATCTGATCCAGATGGTCATCAATCTTTACATTTTCTTCATCGCACTGGCATACCCTATACTCGTACGGGGTTCGCTGAGGCATGTAGGGAGCCAGGGTAGTAAGTAAATAAAACCATCGGGAAGGTGCTGTATAAAGTAATCCCATGGGAATATTATCCTCATTGAGATCGCCTCCTACGAAATGCCAGAAGGGAGCCGGAGGACTGGCACCCGGAATGGCACCCGCAAATAGTGCTGCCTGATAATTACTGAGTCCTGGGATGATGGGAGATAGGTCGTTGGGGGCTGCAATGGCCAGGTTACCAAAGGGTTTTATATCAAGACCAAGCCTGCTTTCATAAGTACCGCCATCGATCAACGCCTTCATACCAGCAGCCACCTCGCACATTGAATTTCGAAATTCTTCCTGCACAGGATCACTTTTATCGTATTTCATGCCTCCTTCTACTGGGATGATGCCCTTGATATCGCGCAATATCGGGTGTTGCTGGGTTTCCTGTCCTGCCGCTGCGTAGGCAACGCCCACCCCATAGCTGAAACCGAGCAGATTCAGACGGCCAAAGCCCTGTCCGGTTAGGCCTCTGATCAGACGGGCGAGGGACATGGCAGCTAAGGTATGATCTACATCACGCTTCACCCCCCAGTCTTTCATAAAATTAAAATCGCTTGTTTCCGCCGGTACCAATGTCCAGGCCAGGTCAATCCCCCATACGTCTATCCCTTTAGATGCTAAAAAGGCAGGTGAGGATGTTTGCGGATTGATATTATTTACGGCACCAGCCGTTAAGAATATATCATCAAAATCCTGGGAGGCTCCATGCACCATGAAGACTTCACCGTGGGTACGGATAGGGCGATAGGGCCGGTACTCCCGAACAACCCGGTGGATACGCACTACGTCGAATTCTCGTTTGCCTAAACGAATCTCAAATTGGTAGTGGGCTATCTTGTTATCGAGTTGGGTCCGTGTCATTTTGAAGAACCGGTTGTGTCTTGCATTTTTCTTGGTTGGCAGCGTGGAAATAGGGGGACTATTGTTGGTGAAATGCTGCATTTGTATGTTGAGCACTTCAACGCCAGTGGCCTGCTTGGTTAGGTTTATACCTCTTTCTTTTCCACCAGGATTGTCCAGTATTACTTTTTCACCGTTGCCCCCTTCTATACCCACCAGCTTGATGTCTGATTTGTCTATGGTGATGGCCTCTTTGTAAATACCCGGCTCGATGTAGATTGCGTCTCCGGGCATGGCTACATTCACTGCGTCCTGAATAGAACCGGGATGCCGTACAATCATACTCGATTCAAAAACCAGGTCTTCCAATACATCCTGCCATTCCTCAATGCCCTGGTATTCGTCAGGGAATCTAACAGTTAAATCATCCTGAAGCGGGTCTTGACAACTTATGGTCAGTAAAAAGAACAGGCTTATTAATATTTTGCTCAGAGATGAAGGGAATAATAAATTTGAAGTTTTCATGATTGTAAAATTTTTTGGGGTTTATAATATCAATGTGGACTCGGAGAGTCAGAATGTTAATGGCTCTTCGGTTAATAGGCAGCAGTGGCCACTGTCTGCGTAGAAAGCTTTGTATAAAGGTGAGCTAAAAAAGAAAGGGTGACTTAGTATATATGTTGCAAAAAAGTGTAAGTTTTTGCTAAGGAATGTTGCACACCGAACGCATGTTGCAAAAAAAGGAACTAACGAGCGTGGATATACAATACTGTTTTAATTTTACAGATTGGCAAGGGGGTATTCTTCAAGGGGCAAATTCATCTTTTCCAATAAACGTTGAAAGCGAGGTTCATCCCGGAGAATGTCAAAAATCGGGTCCACCCCAATATAGGGCATATTAGAATCATGGGCATCATAGGCTTTTTCCAACCAGGTGAGGGCCTCCTCTTTCCGGTTGGCTCGCGTATAAAGGGTGCCTATTTGCCAGGGGGTAACATAGGTAGTATCCGAACGGGCGATTAACAACTCAGCCAGATTCTCCAAAGCATCCTGGTAGCCGCCTTGCTGTTCCCCCCGCTGTAAAGCCTCAATGGCCTGATGATCTTCCTTGGCTGCGTAAGACGTTTTCCATATTTCCAGGGCTTCCGGATACCTGCCTTTCATATGGTAGGCTGTACGCAGGGTGGACAAGGCTACCGGATCGGTAGGAGCCGTCTTCAGCGTGTTTCCAAGCAGATCAATAGCCCTATCGAACTGACGGGCGTACATCAGATCCATGCCATACAAGGCCTGGTATAAGGGATTAAACGGGTCTAATTTCAGGGCCATCTCTATCTGCGCCATGGCTTCCTCCGGTTGATGCAGTATGTTTAACACATGGGATAAATAGGCGCGGGCTTTTGAATAGTTAGGGTTGAGGGCGATGGCTTTTCTGAATGCTATTTCGGATTTCTGATAGCGCCAATCTACCCAACAGTAAGATGCGCCTAACATATAATGGACTTCTGATAGCGTACTGTCCAGCTCCAGGGCTTTGAGTGCTGCCGATTTCAATTTAGGCCCGCCTTCAGCATAGGAAGTCAATCCCTGTTGGAGCCGGCCTACCCAGACCAAAGATACGCCAGCATAGGACAAGGCATAATCCGGGTCTATTTCAATGGCTAATTCAAAGTACTGCATGGCAGTGTTAAGATCATCTTCGGTGAGCTTATCCCAGTGAAACATTCCCTTGAGGTAGGCCTTGTAAGCATCGGGATTAATAGTAGGAGTTTTGGCCAGTAATGTTTCTTCCTGTGGGGTCAATGTCACATGGATCTCCCGGGCGATGTTCCGTACCACCTCGCTTTGAAGCACGAGTATATTCCGAAAGTCTTGGTGGTACTCTTTGGCCCAGAGGTGGCGTTCGTCGGGAAATGCTTCTATTAGTTGTAACTGAATGCGCACCTGATCTCCCGAACCCAATACCGATCCCTCTACCACAACATCCACCCCTAATTCCCGGGCAATTTCCTGCAGCGTGGACCTATTATCCTTCTGATAGCGCAGGGTTGAGGTTCTGGATATTACTCTTAGGGAAGAAATTTGACCCAATGCTCCAATAAGGGCATCATGCCAACCCTTGACAAAATATTCCTGTTCAGGATCACCTGTAAAATTATGTAGAGGCAATACCGCTATAGAGGTGTGGGTTTGCTTGCCAGGGGAAAAGTAGTATCCTACCAAAAGGACTGCGAGGAGGGCGATACCAACGATCCACCCCGCTTTTTGGGTGTATAGGCCTGTTCGGAAGGAGTGAGGGGTTAGCATTTTTCTTGAAACGGCAGGGGTTTTATCCTGCAGATTTTGTTCCTCATCCACCGATTTTATTTTTACTTGCCCCGGCGGGTATCCGTAACGATTATGAAAACATTTATTGAAATACGAAGGGCTACTGAAACCTACCTGGTAAGCAATTTCGGAGGTAGTAGCCACATCCTTGCGAAGTAGCTCCATGGCTTTTGCCAACCGTACTTCCCTGATAAACTGGCTGACCGATTTACCTTTTAGGGACTTCAGCCTGCGATGCAATTGAGATCGGCTCATCCCGATCTGTTCTGATAATTCTTCCACGCTGAACTGCTCATTATCCAGGTTATTGAGTACCACCTGCGTGATTTTTTGAAGCAGGGCATCGTTCTGGCTTAGATTATCAGCGGGTTTCATGGCATTAAAAGGATTGTTTTGGAGGTTGTTGCCTTCATTAAAGATACAAACATCCCTTCTGAATATCAATGAGCAGAAACTATATCATCAGAATAGTAGATCGGTCAAAAAGAGGGGGTTATTTCATTTCTACCTTTCAAGAAGAAAAGATGTTTCATTAAATCAATGTTTGCGTTTAACGGCTAGGACTAACCACCTATCTCGGCTTATTGGTTGAAAAGTGTAATTTTGAACGGCCAAAAAGCCAGCAGGCCTTATCCACTGGCTTCACTCTCCTCGGAGTGCCCTGACTTGGGGCAGGGTCCGCTCTATTTGAACATCTGACCTCAGTCAGGATACGCTACCGAACTTTTTGGGATCTTAAGGTTTTCCGATTGTCTGAACGTACCGTTTACTACCCAGGTTTTTTACTTGTTTTTCTTTGGCTACTGCTGCTACACGATCGGCAACTTTTCCAAAATGGACCATTATCCAAGGGATACCTGCTTTGGTGGACTTGTTCCGGCCGAAATTATGACGCTGAAGGTGCGCTTCAAGGTCCTGGGTCTGGCCTACGTAGAAATGATCCAGTGAAGCGGAGTACAGTATGTATACAAAATTTTCCATAAAAAAAGCCAGGCTGGGAATCCAGCCTGGCTCAACACTCGTCGGGGAGGCGGGATTTGAACCCACGACCCTCCCGACCTCAGTCGGGATACGCTACCTGGCTGTTGGTATGGAATAAAAAAAGCCAGACTGGGAAACCAGCCTGGCTCAACACTCGTCGGGGAGGCGGGATTTGAACCCACGACCCTCCCGACCTCAGTCGGGATACGCTACCTGGCTGTTGGTATGGAATAAAAAAAGCCAGACTGGGAAACCAGCCTGGCTCAACACTCGTCGGGGAGGCGGGATTTGAACCCACGACCCTCCCG